>NZ_CP108081.1:0-9000000 GCF_036182465.1 Streptomyces sp. NBC_00258 | reverse complement strand
TTTCTCTGCCGTCAGGACACCGGTGAGAAGGAAGCGGATTCGGACCAGGTCTCCTTGCGCAGGAGTTCGAGCAGGACCGTCTCCGCCGGGCCCGCGCCGTGCCGGAGCACGGCGATGACGGGCTGGGGCACGACCGGGAACACCGGACGCACGAGGTGCTCGTAACCGTGGGGCACCGCGGAGGCCGGGACGAGCGTCACTCCCAGCCCGTGGGCGGCCCAGCGCACGGCCGTCGCCGTCTGGGACACGCGGGCGGCCGTGGTCGGGGTCAGATCGTTGTCCCGCAGCACGTTCAGCAGCACGCCGTCGAGCGCGCTGTCGCGGTCGAACCTCACCCACGGCTCCCCCGCCAGGTCCCTCAGCTCGACCCGGTCCGCGGCGAGCAGCCGGTGCCCGGCGCCCAGCACCACGACGAACTCCTCGTCGCCGAGGTGGTGGGCGTCGGCAGGGCTCCGCTCGCACGCCGCCATCAAGGCGAGGTTCAACACGCCCCGGCGGCACAGCCGCTCCAGCTCGGCGGAGCTCGGCTCCTCGAAGACGGTGACCTCCAGCCTCGGGAAGCGGCGGCGCAGTGTGCCCAGGGCGCCCGGCAGCTGCCGGGTGCCGAAGCCCATCTGCGCCGCGACCACCAGCTCGCCGACCAGTTCGTCGGCACCGGCCCGTGCCGTCGCCCTCGCCCGCCGCGACGCGTTCACCGCGGCCTCCGCCTCCCGCAGGAACGCGCGGCCGACCACGGTGGGCACCAGTCCGGTCGGAGTGCGGGCGAACAGTTTCACGCCGAGTTCCCGCTCCAGGCTGCGGATCTGCTGGGACACCGACGGCTGAGCGACGTGCAGCAGCTCCGCCGCCGCCGTCACCGAGCCCTCCTCGGCAACGGCCAGGGCGTACTCGTACTGACGAAGGCTCATCGGCTCCCGTTCCCTCCCTGCGGTGGACCGCGGTCCACTCCGTTGTCATCGTTGTAAGAAGTGTTACAACGCGGGAGGCGACGGGTTTACTCCATGACGGAGTTCAGCCGCGCTTCTGGCGCCGCCAAGGCCCGGTGACCGCCAGCATGATGCCCGGCTCCTGGATATTGGCGTACAGCGTCTTTCCGTCGGGCGAGAAGGTCACGCCGGTGAACTCGCTGAACTCGGGCTCCTCCTCGGTGCCGATGTTGAGGTCGTTGCGGGCGATGGGGTACGTACGGCCGCTGTCGGTCGCGCCGAAGAGATGCGAGACGCCCTCACCGTCCTCGGCGATGACGAGACCGCCGTACGGGGAGACGGTGATGTTGTCCGGCCCGTCGAAGGCGCCGTCCTCGGACGGGTCGGGGTTCACGCCGAGGAGGACCTTGAGGGTCAGCGTGCGGCGCTTGGGGTCGTAGAACCAGACCTGGCCGTCGTGCTGGACAGGGCTCTCCGCGCGTGCGTACGAGGAGACGATGTACGCGCCGCCGTCGCCCCACCACATGCCTTCGAGTTTGCGGGCGCGGGTGACCTCGCCGGGGCCGAACTGCTTGCGCACGTCGACGGTCTTCGCGTCGCGGTCGGGGACGTCCACCCAGTCGACGCCGTACACCGTGCCGATCTTCGTGGCGCGGGAGAGGTCGTCGACCGGGCGGCCGCCGGAGTCGTAGCACTTGGGTGCCTGGAGCACGCCCGCGTCGTCGGCGAGGGCACGGAACCCGCGCGGGCCGTAGTGGAATCCCTTGGGCGGGGTCCATCGGTAGAAGAGGCCGTTGGGGCCGGCCGCGTCCTCGGTGAGGTAGGCGTGGCCGCGCCTGGGGTCGATGACGACGGCCTCGTGGTCGTACCGGCCGAAGAACTTCAGGGGCTTGGGGTTGCGGTTGGCTCGCCGGTCGCCGGGGTCGACCTCGAAGACGTAGCCGTGGTCCTTGGTCATGCCGTTGACGCCGGCGCGGTCGGAGTTCTCCTCGCAGGTGAGCCAGGTGCCCCACGGGGTGCTGCCGCCCGCGCAGTTGGTGGAGGTGCCCGCGATGCCGACCCACTCGGCGACCGCGCCGCCCGGGCGCACCTCGACGACCGTGCAGCCGCCGGACGCGGCCGGGTCGTAGACGAGGCCCTCCGTCAGCGGCACCGGGTACTTCCAGTTGGCGCGCGGGCCCTTCAGCTCGTGGTTGTTGACGAGGAGGGTCGTACCGCGCGGGCCGTCGAAGGTGGCCGTGCCGTCGTGGTTGGAGGGGGTGAACTCGCCCGACTCCAGCTTGGTCTTCCCGCTGTACGTGATGACGCGGTACCGGAACCCGGCGGGCAGCGCGAGGACGCCCTTGGGGTCGGGCAGCAGCGGGCCGTAGCCGACGGCTCCGCCGTGCCGGTCGGCGTGGTCGGCATCGTCGTCGGCATCGCCCGTGGTCTCGGTGTCCGTGGACGCGAGGGCGCCGGGCGCGGTGGCGAGTGTGCCGACGCTGCCGATCAGGGCGACACCGGCGCCGGTGATCGCGGATCGTCTGGCGAAGTCCCTGCGGGTGAGCGACATGCTGTCTCCTGTGACGGTGGAGTGTGACCGTGGCGAGGGGGGTGACGCGTGGAGGGTGGCGGACCCGACTGTCGGCGACACAGTCCCGCCCGTGACTGAACGCCGGTTGAACGCGGGCCGTCTTCCCAGGGCTCGCTTGCGTGAATCCGGGCGGATCCGGTCTCTTCCGCCCGTCCGGCGCAATGCCGCCCCGTACGGCCCATCAGTCCTCGCATGCGAACTGTTGGTCGGAATAATCTCCATACCAAGGACCCGCACGACCCATGGGAGGCGAGCCGAAGTGGACGCGCGTCAGGCAAGCCACCGCCATGAGGAACGGCTGATGGCGCTGGCCAATGTGACCGGTGTCGGCAGTGGGCGCGACGAGGACTCCGGCGAGGACGTCATCGTCGTCTTCGTCATCCGCAAGGTCCCCCGCGACCGGCTCCGCCCCGAGGACGTGGTCCCGGACGAGCTGGAGGGCATCCCGGTCCGGGTCTTGGCGATGGGCGAGGACGAGCCCTGACGACCTGCGGTCTTCTTCGCCCCCGCCGCCCCTGCCCTCCCCCACTCTCGGCTTCGCTCGAGCGGGGGACCCCCATCGTCACTACTCGGGGGCCGGCCCTCGAACCCCCGCTCCTCAAACACCGGAGGGGCTGAAATACCCAGCCCGTCCGGCGTTTGAGGACGAGGCCGTTCAGGCCGATACGGGGGTTCGGGGGCGGAGCCCCTGAAAAGGGACGGGAATGGGTAGGGGCGGCGGGGGCGAAAGAAATCCCCCTATCCCCCTTGCTGCGACCGAGCCTTGAACGCGGCCTTCCGGGCCTCCTTGGCGACCTTCTTGTCGGGGTGCAGCCGCCCCATCGCCTCCAGCACATCCGGCGTGGCAGGGTGATCCACCCGCCAAGCCGCCGCGAAGAACCCCCCGTGCTGCGCCGCAAGCCCCTCGACAAGCGCCTGCAACTCCGCCGAGTTCCCCTCCGCGGCCAGCTGCGCGGCAATCGTGTCGACGGTCAGCCAGAACACCATCCCCTCGGACGGCGCGGGCACGTCCGAGGCCCCCCGCTCGGTGAGCCAGACCCGAGCGAGCCCACCAAGCTCGGCGTCGTCGAGCACCTCTCGGAGCGCGGGCGAGGCCTCCGTACCGACCAGCGAGAGGGCCTGCTGGCAGCGCAGCCGCCGCAGTGGCGCCCCCGCGTCGGCCCCCTTCGCCGCCGCGAGCAACTCCCGTGCCGCGGCAAGGGGTTCACGCCGGGCGAGCCACTGCTCGGTCTCGGCCTGCGCGGCCGCGGGCGGAAACGCGGAGGTGCCGTCGAGCAGCACGTCCGCCCCCTTGTCCGCGAGGTCGCCCACCGCGGGCGCCGCGAACCCGGATTCGAGGAGCCGGGCCCGGATCCCGTACACCCCGAGGGGGGTGAGCCGCACCATCCCGTACCGCGAGACGTCGGTGTCGTCGACCGGCGCCGCGGGCTCATCGTCTGCGTCGGCCATGAGGGCCTCGTCGACGGGCTGGAAGTCGACGAGCCCGATCGGCTCAAGGAGCCGGAACTGGTCGTCGAGCCGCATCATCGCGTCCGAGACCTGCTCCAGGACGTCGTTGGTGGGCTCCCCCATGTCGTCCGGCACGATCATCGACGCGGCGAGCGCGGGCAGCGGCACGGGGCCGTCGCCGGGCCCGTCCTCGCTGGAGGTCAGCAGGTAGAGGTTGCCGAGGACCCCGTCGAGGAACTCCGCCTCCGCCTCCGGATCCCAGTCCAGTTCGGAGAAGTCGATCTCGCCGCCCTCGCCCATGGCCTCCACGAGGTCGTCGAGGTCGGGCACGCTGGCGTCGGCGAGCACCGTCTCAAGGGCGGCGAGCCACAGTCCCAGTACGTCCTGCGGTGCCCCGGAGAGGACGAGTTTCAGGTCGGCTCCCGTGGTGACCGTGCCCTCCTCCTCGTCCACGACCTCGACGAGCCCGGTGTCGACGGCGACCCGCCAGGCCTCGCTCGCGTAGGCAGCGGCGTCCCCGCCGTCGAGGCCGAGTTCCGCGGCGGCGGCCGGCAGCTGTTCCTCGACGAGTTCGCCGCCGGCCCCGACCCGGGTGTCCGGACCGGCCCAGCGGGCGAGGCGCACGGCACGCGAGAGAAGCGGCGTGGCGAGGGCGTCCCGCGCGAGCTCCGCTTCGGAGTGCAGACGCACCGGCGGCAGGGGGGAACTGTCTGACATCGGCTGGTTCTCCTAGGACGAACGTTCGGGCGTACATCTCGGACGTACACGAGGCCCGCGGGCCGCCCGGGAAAACGCCTGCCGGCCGCCCCGGACACGCAGCCTCAGCCTAGACGGATTTGGACCCATGCCGCCCGGTTCATGAACCTGTCAGAAGTGTTAACTCGGGAAACCTTGACAAGTGCCGTGGCCAGACACGAGATTGACGCGCGTAGAAACTCGCGAGTAGCAGTCCGTCGCGGCTTCTACGCGCGTCACGGACCGCCCCACCGGTTACGGCTCCCCCACGGCTTCACCCTTGCCTTCGTTCGTCCTTGTTCGTCTTCGCTCCACCGCTCCACCGTCGCCTTCGCTCCACATACGTACGCGTTCCACAGCTCCACCCACGTACGTGTTCCGACAGCTCCACCCTCGTCCGTTCACAGCGCCACCCTCGTCCCGGCGCCCACGCACGTCCCCGGAGGGATCCCGTTGCCGAGCAAGTCTTCCGCACGCATAGCCGCGCTCACCGTCGCCGCCGTCTGTTCCACCGTCTCCGCGGTGGTCGTCACCTCGCCCGCCCACGCGGACGCCGTGGCCGTCCATGACATCCAGGGCTCCACCCGTACGTCCCCGCTCGCGGGCCAGCAGGTCACGGACGTGGCCGGCATCGTCACGGGCACGAGAACCTACGGTTCGTCCCGCGGTTTCTGGATCCAGGGTCCGTCCGCGGACGGCGACCCGGCCACCAGCGAGGGCGTCTTCGTCTTCACCAGCTCCACGCCGAAGGTCGCCGTCGGCGACTCGGTCACCGTCTCGGGCACGGTCACGGAGTTCGTGCCGGGCGGTGCCTCGACCGGCAACCAGTCGGTCACGGAGATCACCCGGCCGACGGTGACGGTGGTGTCGAGCGGCAACGCGCTGCCCAGGGCCGCGGTCATCGACAGCCGTTCCGTACCTGCCGCGTACACGCCCGAGGGCGACGCGGCGGCGAGTGGTTCGGTGGGCGCCCTGACGCTGCGGCCGAAGAAGTACGCCCTCGACTACTACGAGTCGTTGGAAGGCATGAACGTCGCGATCGGCTCGTCGCGCGTGGTCACCGCGACCGACCCGTTCTCCGAGCTCTGGGTGACGGTCAAGCCGCACGAGAACCCGAACCGTCGCGGCGGCACGGTCTACGGCGCGTACTCCTCGCAGAACACCGGCCGGCTGCAGATCCAGTCGCTCATCCCGACCGCCACCGAGCCGTTCCCGACGGCGAACGTCGGCGACACCCTCAAGGGCACCACCGAGGGCCCGCTCGACTACAACCAGTTCGGCGGCTACACCCTGACCGCCCGCACCCTGGGCACGGTGAAGACCGGCGGGCTGGAGCGCGAGACGACTCGCAAGCAGTCGCGTTCGGAGCTGGCGGTGGCGACGTACAACGTCGAGAACCTCGACCCGACGGACGCCACGTTCGCCGCGCACGCGGCCGCGATCGTGGACCACCTGCAGGCGCCGGACATCGTGTCCCTGGAGGAGATCCAGGACAACAACGGCGCGAAGAACGACGGCACGGTCGCCGCCGACCAGACGATGCAGAAGCTGATCGACGCGATCGTCGCTGCGGGCGGCCCCGCGTACGAGTGGCGCTCCATCGACCCGGTGAACCTCGCGGACGGCGGCGAGCCGGGCGGCAACATCCGTCAGGCGTTCCTCTACAACCCGGAGCGCGTTTCGTTCGTGGACCGCGCGGGCGGCGACGCCGCGACGGCCGTCGGCGTCACGAAGGTGCGCGGCAAGGCGCAGTTGACGGTCTCGCCGGGCCGGATCGACCCGGCGAACGCCGCGTGGACGAACAGCCGCAAGCCGCTCGCCGGCGAGTTCACCTTCCGCGGGAAGTCGGTCTTCGTGATCGCGAACCACTTCGCCTCGAAGGGCGGCGACCAGTCGCTGCACTCGCAGTTCCAGCCGCCGGCGCGCAGCTCGGAGACGCAGCGCCACCTCCAGGCGACCGCGGTCAACTCCTTCGTCAAGGACATCCTCGCGAAGCAGAGGAACGCGGACGTCGTGACGCTCGGCGACATCAACGACTTCGAGTTCTCGACGACGACGAAGCTCCTGGAGGACGACGGCGCCCTGTGGTCGGCCGTCAAGTCCCTTCCGAAGAGCGAGCGTTACAGCTACGACTACCAGGGCAACAGCCAGGTCCTCGACCAGATCCTGATCAGCCCGTCGATCCGCAAGGACTGCGACTTCACGTACGACAGCGTGCACATCAACTCGGAGTTCTCCGACCAGATCAGCGACCACGACCCGCAGGTGCTGCGGTTCCGCCCGTAGTCGCCGCGGGAGGACCGTAGTTGCCGCAGGAACACGCCGGTGAGCCCGGCCCCACGTCAGGGGGGCCGGGCTCACCGGTGTCTCGGGCCGAGGCTCGGGGGCTCAGGCTGTGAAGGCCTGGTTCAGCCAGCCCTGCCAGGCCGCCTCGTTCCCCTTGGCGTCGGCGCCCGGGGCGAAGTCGTGGACGCTCATGCCGACGGGCGCGCCCCAGTGGTTGCGTCCGAAGAAGCGGATGAGGGCGTCGTCGGTGCGCAGCCCGATGAAGTACGGGTTGCGGTAGTCGACGACGGCGTCCAGGACCTGTCCGTCGGGGCCCTGGGCCCGTACGCGCGCTCCCTCGGCGGTGTCGTCCGCGAGGCCGAGTGCCCGGCCGACGGCGGCGAAGGCGTCGGCCGCCCTGGACGCGTCGGGCCCGTCGAACGTGGCGAAGGCCGCAGGCCTGGCCGCGAACCTCGTCAGGTACTCGCGCAGGGTGTGGAGGTAGAAGTCGGTGTGCCTGCTCGCCCCGTCGTACTGGTTGTCCCAGTCGTCGACGAAGATCCCGCTGTGCACGTACCTCACCCAGGCGCGCCGTCCGCCGTCGCGCGGCTCGACGGTGTAGTCGAGCTGGTTGAGGGTCTGCGCGGAGTTCTCGTCGACGCCCTCGAGGCGGTTGGTGTACTTGTGCGGCGGGTCCCAGGCGGTGACCGTGGATCCCCAGGGGCCCCGGCCGCCCTCACGGGGCTCGGGGGGCTCCATCGGCCACAGCCAGCCGCCGGTACCGCTGGTGACGGCGTCCCACACCTGGTCGGGTGTGGCGTCGACCTCGAACTCGCGGGCGATCTCGAATTCCTTGGACATGGTGGGCTCCTGCGCGTCAACTAGGCGTGTCAGTCGGTGAGTTCGGGCACCACTGGGGGCGCCTCTGAAGTCTTGGGACCCTCGGACGTACCGGATGCGGCAGAGGTGCCGGCCGCACCGGACGTCTCGGGTTTCACCGTGGGGTGGACGGCCACGACGATCCGGTGGTCGCGGCCCCCCTCGGCGTCCGGGGAGTCGTACTTGCGGACCAGGGCGCCGACACCGGCCGTCAGCTCCTGGATGAACGCGGCCCGGTCGGCGGCGGAGGCGAAGCGCACCTCGCCGTCCAGCGCGTAAGTGGCGAGCCGCTTGCGGGCCTTCGTGGCACCCGTGACGAGCGTGCCGACGTCCCGCACCAGCCGGGCGCCGAGCGCGAGCAGCCACCGCGCCGAGAGCTGGTCCCGGAAGCGGTCCGGGTCTGGCTGCACGGCGGCGAGGGCGAGCGGCGAGATGACGTACGACGCGGCGGTCGCCCTCATCAGCCGCTCGGTCACGTTCCCCTTGCGGCGCTCGTCCGCGAGCTCGACCAGGCCGTGCCGCTCCAGCGCCTTCAGGTGGTAGTTCACCTTCTGCCTCGGCAGTCCGACCTTGCCGGCCAGCATGGCGGCCGACGCGGGTCCGGCCGCCAGCTCGGCCAGGAGCCGGCCCCTTATGGGGTCCAGCGAGGCGGCGGCTGCCGCCGGGTCCTCGATCACGGTCACGTCCAACATGACTCCACCGTCTCACCGAAAACTTTTTTTGTCCAGACGGTTCTTCTTGTCGGTCAGCGGGCGGTCACTCGGGGACGAGTCCGAGGGCATGGGTGTAGCGGCGGACCGTGGACTGCTTCAGACCGGGGTACGTGTGCACGCGCTCCCACTCCGGCGTACGGAACCCCACGCCGCCGCCCGGCGCCGCCAGCGCGTCGATGTGGGCCTGCGCGCTCTCCCACTCGGCGTAGTTGAGGACCTTCGTGCCGTCGGTGCTCAGGTGGAAGTGGGCGGAGATCCCGCCGGGGTTGGGGTTCGGCTCGCTCCGCAGGGCCTCGAACACGGCGTCCACCCAGGCGCGTTGCCGGTCGGGGTCCGGTCCCTCGAACTCGATCTCGACGATCACGACGCACCCCGTCACGCGGGTCTCCGCCTCCTGGGCGCCGCTGCGGTAGCGCCGGTAGCGGCCGAGCCCCGCCCGTTCGATCCCGGGGACGGCCACGTCCACCTCGTCCACGCGCTCCTGCCGGTGGACCTTCACGAACGCCTCGTAGTCCTGCTCGCTCCGCCACTGCGAGTGGTGCAGCAGGGTCGTGCCGTCCTCACCGGTGTAGACGTGGTACCCGAGCAGCCCGCCGGCCGGCCACGCCCTGCGCTTCCAGGTGGCGGCGATCGCCTCGACCGTCTCCTTCTGCCGTTCGGGCGTCCCCACCCGCCAGGTACTGAAGAAGGGTGCCCCCACCTCGGGCCGGGTCATCGCGGGGTGCGCATCGGTACGACGGGTCATCACGAACTCCAGTGATCGCTGATCGGTGTCCACGGCTCCACCCTCTGACCTCAACCAAACTTCAGGTCAAGCCCGGGCGGCCCGGCGGGGGTGCACCCCCGCCGGGCCGCAACAGACGCACGACGAGCGGCGGGGCCGAGTGGATCGGCCCCGCCGCTCGTCGTGCGGCACCGGTCGGTGACCGGTGCCGGTGGTGCGTCAGTGGTGTCCGTTGTGGCGCCGCCGCAGCAGGCCCACCGCGACCACCGCTCCGGCCCCGGCGATCAGCACGGGCCGGGGGTGCCGCTTTCCGGCCTGGACGGCATTGGTCACGGCCGTGCGCACCGGCCGGGGCACGTTGTCCTGGACGGCGTGTCCGGCCTGCGTGGCCTTGTCCTGCACCACGTGCCCCGCCTGGACGGCCTTGTCCTGGACCATGTGACCGGCCTCGACGGCCTTCCCCTGTACGACGTGCCCGGCCTCGGTGGCCTTGTCCTGCACGACATGGCCGGCCTGCGCCGCCTTGCCCTGCACGGCGTGGCCGGCCTCGGACGCCTTGCCCTTCAGCTCGGCGCCCCGGGCCCGCGCGCGGCCCTTCACATCGGCCTTCGCGGCCAACTCCTCGACCGTGTCGCCGAGTTGCCCCCGGGTCTCCTGGATCTGCCGTCGCAGCTCGTCCGGGCCCTTCGCGCCGCCGACGGCCTTGTCCGCCGCCGCCTTTCCGGGCTCCGCGGGATCATTCCTGTCCTTCATCGATGCGCCCTTTCCTTGATCTCGTCGACGTCGGCCCGGACGCTGTCGAGCGCCTCCTCGGGCATCGGCGGGGCGGCGCGCCCGAGCTGGGCCCGGCCCGTTTTCGCCAGCACGCCCGCGACCACGAAGAGCACGGCCGTGACGATGAGCGCCGCCGCCCACACGGGAAGCACGAGGGAGAGCGCGGCCGCACCGGTCGCGGCCAGGGCCATCAGCCCCACATAGGCGACGGCACCGGCCGCGCCCAGCATCCCGCCGCCGCGTCCCACGCGCCGGCCCTTCTGCGCCAGCTCCTCCTTCGCGAGCCGCACTTCCTGTCGTACGAGCTCGGAGAGCTGTTCGGTGGCCTGTCCGACGAGTTCACCGACCGAGTGCTGCTCGCCCGGCCGCCGGTCCATGGTTCCGGTCACGGCGTCCCGCCTCCTTTCGTCCGGGACGCCCGGGTACCCTGCCGGGCCGCCGTCACCCCTGTCCGGCGCCGCGATCGCCGAGTCTCGCCAGCTGGCTCTGGAACCAGTCCAGCCGGGCCTGCAGCAGCGCCGCCTCTGCGACGAGCTCGGAGACCCCGAGCCCCTCGGGCAGGCCGTCACCGGCGCCCGGTACGGCACCGCCCCCGGCCCGTACCCGCAGCCCTTCCCCGCCCAGCAGGGCGAAGGTCGCGAGCGACACCGCCGTACGGCCGCGCACGCATCCGGCGCAGGAGGCCGCGAAGCCCCGCCAGCCGGGCCTCCCCCATCCCGCGTCGGCCAGCGCCACGGCGACGGCGCCGCACGCGCAGGGGCCGACCGTGGCGGTACGCACCCGCTGCCGCGCGTACCGGAAACCGAGCTCGAAGCGGATGTAGGCGCCGAGGACCGTCACTTCGAGGAGTACGGCGCTCCGGTGCTCGGCGGTGCACAGCATGGCCTCGGCCGCCGTGCGCTCGTGCACGCAGTGGAAGCCGCAGTCGCAGCGGCGGTGCGGCGCCCGGTGCCGCAGGCCGTAGACGCAGTGCGCCTCGTCCAGCACTCCGTACGGCAGCGCGCCGCCCAGCGACACACCGGTGAACCCGGCCCGGGTGCCGTCCTGGGACAGCATCGGGTGGGCGATCTTGAATCCGGTCGGCGGCTCCGCCGGACGTTCCTCGGGGAGCCGCACCCTCATCGCGCGACCGGAACCTCTTCGACCGCGGACTCCAACTCCTCGATCTCCTCGGGGAGTCGGAGTTCTTCCTCTTCCAGGCGCGGCTGCTCCTCCGCGACTCCGGTGGCCAGTGCTTTGCCCAGCTTCATGACGCCTCCCGTGACAGACGACCTTCTACCGTCCCCGCCATGGTGACCGAAACGGGGGCGAGTTCCTAGAGCGCCCCTGCCACCTCGAATGCCGCAACCGATAAGAAGCGCTTACCCATACCACGTAGAAGAATTAAGTGGAGCTTCAGGATGGTGATGCCGAGACTACCCCCATGACCTCACGACACCCCGCGCCCTTCGGCCGTGCCCTCTGCGCGATGATCACCCCCTTCACCGACGAGGGACTGCTGGACCTGGACGGTGCGCAGCGGCTGGCCGACCGGCTGGTCTCCGAGGGCTGCGACGGGCTGGTGCTCTCCGGGACGACCGGGGAGTCACCGACCACGACGGACGCCGAGAAGTCGGCGCTCGTACGGGCGGTGGCGGACGCCGTCGGGGACCGCGTCGCGATCGTCGCGGGCATCGGGACCGCCGACACCCGCCACACCGCCGAACTCGCGCTGGAGGCCGAAAAGGCGGGCGCGGACGGCCTGTTGGTGGTCACGCCGTACTACAGCAGGCCCCCGCAGGACGCCGTCGAGGCACACTTCCGCGCGATCGCCGACGCCTCAGGACTGCCGCTCGCTCTGTACGACATCCCCGGCCGCACGGGGACGCGTATCGAGCCGGAGACGATGCTGCGGCTCGCCGAGCATCCGCGGATCGTGGCGGTGAAGGACTGCGCGTACGACCTGCTCGGCACCCAGAAGGTGCTGGCCGCCACGGAGTTGGCGTACTACACGGGCTGCGACGAGTACGTGCTCGCGATGTACGCGATCGGCGGTGCCGGATACATCAGCACGGTGTCGAACGTGACCCCGCGTCACTTCCGGTCGATCCTGGACGCGTTCGACGCCGGCGATCCGGACGAGGCGGTCCGGCTGCAGCAACTCACCATCCCGCTCACGGAGTTGATGATGGCCTCCGGCCTGCCCGGCTCGGTGACGGCGAAGGCCCTGCTGGTCGCCCTCGGCCTGCCCGCCGGCCCGGTCCGGGCACCGCTGCGGCCCGCCGGCCGGGAGACGGTCGACGGGCTGCGGACGGCGTACGAGCGGCTGGTGGCCGCCTCGGCCGGTGTGTGATCGGAGCAGCCTGCTCAGCGTTCGGCGAAGATCGGCGTCCAGCGCCCGGCCGCGCCGTCGTTCCCCTTGCGGAAACCGCTCAGCGGGACGGTCTTGTCGCTGCCGATCGTGACGAGCACGAGCCGGTTGTGGAACTCGTTCGTACCGGGTGCGATGTCGAAGGCGATGAGCCGCTTGTTGTCGACCCAGGCGAGCAGCTGTTGTCCGGGGATCTTGTGGAGCCGCTTGCCGGTGTAGGGGTCGTTGATCTCGGAGGCGGTGGTCTTGGCACCGCCCGCGAAGTCGCCGGCGGCGAGCTTGCCGTCCGGGGACAGCCTTGCGTCGACGTACCAGTGCAGGTACTTCTCGTTCGCGGGCGTGGCGACCTCCTTGCCCTCGAAGTCGTAGTACTGCACGTTGGGTTCCATGGTGAGCCCCGAGTACACGAGCTCGGCGTCATCGCTGAAGGCGAAGTCCTGACGGGCGTTGAGGGAGGACCCGGGCATGTCCTCGTCGTCGTGGACCGTGACCTTGCTCCAGGACCCCTTGCCGGAGTCGACGTCGAGGACGTAGAAGCCGGTCCGGTACGACTCGCCCCACGGCGGCATCCAGTCGTTCTTCTTGCCGTCCCCGTCACTGTCGTTGGGCGCCAGCTTCTGCTGGTCGGGATTCTCGCTGTACGTCGTCGCGACGAGCTTGCTGCCGTCGGGCGAGAACTCGACGCCCGCGACACCGCGGTCGACCGGGATCCAGCGCTCGACCTCGCCGGTGAGCAGGTTCAGCAGGCCGATCCGCCTGGTCGGCAGCTTCTGCTCCAGGACGGCGGCGGTGCGCATGCCGGGAGCGACGTCGAGGATCGACCACTTGGTGGTCTTCACGTACTTGCCGGTCTCCTGGTCGAGGAGGTGGTAGGTGCGCCGGGTGACGCCCCGGTCCGCGGTCTCCTTGACGGTGCTGTGCGTGTAGTAGGCGGCCAGCGCGGTGTTGCCCGCCGCGATGAGGTCGCGCGGCGGTGTCTGGTCCGGGTGGGCGATGATGTCGCTCTGGTTCATCTGGCTGGCGAGCCGGGGCTCGTCCTTGCCGCCGTCCAGCATCGGTACCGCCACCCCGACGGCGACGGCGAGCGCGGTGGCCGCCGCGGCGCCGGTGATCGTACGGGTCCGGCGGCGGCGCCGGACGGCGAGGACGCGGCCCGCGAAGTCGGGCGGCGTGGTCATGGTGTCCGCGGCCTGCTCGTGCAGGGCGTCGCGCACCAGTTGATCCATGTTCACGGACGTACCTCCACCGGTGAGAAGTCGCGGGACGGGCTCTGTTCCGCGTCGGCGGGTCCCAGAGCGGCCAGTTCCGGCGCGAGAGCCCGCAGTTTGGCGAGCGAGCGGTGGGTGGTGGACCGCACCGTCCCCACCGAGCAGCCGAGGATCCGGGCCACGTCGGCCTCGGGCAGGTCCTCGAAGTAGCGCAGTACGAGCACGGTCCGCTGCCGGGCGGTCAGCCGTGCCAGCGCTCCGCGCATCACGATCCGCAGGTCGACCGCGGAGGCGGCGTCCGCAGTGGCCGTCCCGCCCGTCCCCTCGGGCGGTTCGGCGACCGTCAGCTCCCGTCTGCGCCACTTCAGCCGCCATCGGCTCACCTGCTGGCGGTACAGGATCTGCCGTACGTAGGCCTCCGGCTCGTCGATGCGCTGCCACCGGCCGGCCGCCTTGATCAACGCGCTCTGCAACAGGTCCTCGGCCGCGTGGCGGTCGCCGCCGCTGAGCAGCACGGCGGTCTTCAGCAGCGCCGATGACCGGTTCTCCACGAACTCCCGGAACCGCTCGTGCCCTTGGGCATCCATCGTCACCTTCTCTTCCCCAGCGGGCTCTCCCCCGCTCCCACCTGTACTGACGTCCCCGGCGGGCCCCCGCTATGCCTGACGGCACGAGGAATTCCTGCGGTCCGGTTGCGATGTGCGGGTGGGTGGGGGCTGGTCGCGCAGTTCCCCGCGCCCCTCAAAGACAAAAGCCAGGGGCGCAGCCCCGCTTTCAGGGGCGCGGGGAACTGCGCGAGCAACCCCCACCGGCCCGCACCTAACGCACCACGCCGAACACCCACCCACCCCAGGGGCGCGGGGAACTGCGCGACAAGCCCCCACTCACCCGCACCCGACATCCGACGCCCGAAACTACCGAGCGCCCTCCCACAACAAGTGGGAGGGCGCTCGGTTCACACGGACAGCGGAGCTCAGTTGTGGCTGTGGAGGACCTCGTTGAGGCCACCCCACACCGCGTTGTTCGGCCGCGCCTCCACCGTCCCGGTAACCGAGTTCCGCCGGAACAGAATGTTGGACGCACCGGACAGCTCACGTGCCTTGACGATCTGCCCGTCGGGCATCGTGACCCGCGTCCCGGCGGTGACGTACAGCCCGGCCTCGACGACACACTCGTCACCCAGGGCGATCCCGACACCCGCCTCCGCCCCGATCAGGCACCGCTCGCCGATCGTGATGCGGACGTTGCCGCCGCCGGACAGCGTGCCCATCGTGGAGGCGCCGCCGCCGATGTCCGAGCCGTCGCCGACCACGACGCCGGCGGAGATACGGCCCTCGACCATCGACGTGCCGAGCGTGCCGGCGTTGAAGTTCACGAAGCCCTCGTGCATGACCGTGGTGCCCTCGGCGAGGTGCGCGCCGAGGCGGACCCGGTCGGCGTCGGCGATGCGGACGCCCTTCGGCGCGACGTAGTCCGTCATGCGCGGGAACTTGTCGATGGACGTCACGGCCAGGTGGAGGCCCTCGGCGCGGGCGTTCAGCCGGACCTTCTCCACGTCGTCCACGGCGACCGGTCCGAGCGAGGTCCAGGCGACGTTGGCGAGGTGCGCGAACATGCCGTCCAGGCTCTGGCCGTGCGGCTTCACCAGCCGGTGCGAGAGCAGGTGGAGGCGCAGGTACACGTCGTGCGCGTCGAGCGGCTTCTCGTCGAGCGAGGCGATGACCGTGCGGACCGCGACCACTTCGACGCCACGGCGGGCGTCCGGGCCGATCGCCTTCACGGCGCCCTCGCCGAGCAGTTCCGCCGCGCGTTCGGCGGACAGCCGCTCGGAGCCGGAGGGGCCGGGCTCGGCGGCCAGTTCGGGGGCCGGGAACCAGGTGTCGAGGACAGTTCCGTCGGCGGCGAGCGTGGCAAGCCCGGCGGCGACGGCGCCGGTGGTGCGAGTAGCAGTCGTGTCGGTCATGAGGGAAACCTAACCGGCCGGGGCCCACGGGTGCCAACCAGTGCGCCCGGCGTCTCAGGTGCCGGGCGCACCGGGGCCGTCCGGCGGGGTCGTGTCGTACCGGAGGAACCCGGGCGTCCAGGTCAGGGCCGCTCGTCCTTCCTGTCGACCACCGCCACGGCCAGCCGGACCCCGCTGATGACGGCGTCCCCCTTCTTCCACTCGCCGCCGGCGCTCCGGGCCACCCACCGATGACCGCTGTACAGGTAGGTGCCCGGGTCCAGGAGGAGCTCGTCCCGGTTCGCCGTCGGGTCCTCGTTCCTGAGGTAGACCGCGATGGCGTCGCGTCCCGCCGCGTCCTGGACCTGCGCGGCCCGTACGCCGGGAATCGTGGCCAAGGCCCGGTAGACCTTGGCGAGGTCCTCGGCCTCGTACGCGTACGCCCGGCCGAGGACCGCGGTGAGGGCCCGGTACTCGTGTTCGGTGCGGGTCTCGGTCTTGTCGGTGGCGTAGAAGAACGCGCGCGCCTTCGCCCGTACCTTCTTCGGGTCGTCGGGCAGGCCCTTGAGGAACGCGTACTCCTCCCTCGGCGAGTGGTCGTCGCCCGCCTTCCCGTCCTCCATGGACGGGTCGGCGTACTTCATCCAGGTCTCGCTCGTCCCCGGCCGCGAGTCGTCCGTGAGGTTCACCTCGCCGGACTTGAGGTAGATCCACTGGCCGTCGCGGGCGGTGACCGAGGGACCGGCCGCGACCACGTCCGCGGCGTCGTTCAACAGGTCCTTCGCACTGCCCAGTTCCAGGAAGTACGTCGACCGCGCCCCCGGCAGCGTCTCGCGCCCCTCGCCGCCCAGGACCTGCGTGCCGAGCACCGCCGCCAGCGTGATCGCGGCCGCGGCCCCCACCGCGGCGAGCCGCCAGTCGGCGCGCGGCCCCCGGCTCCGGCGACCGCGCGCGGCCTCCCGCAGAAGCGCGTCACGCCCCGGGACGAGCCGTGTGCGCGGGGGCAGGGGTGTCTCGGCCCGCAGTTCGCGAACCGCGGTCATCTCGTCCACGTCAGACCACCTCCGGGGTGTCGGGCAGGAACGCGGGGTCCGCGCCCAGCGCCGTACGCACCTTGCGCCGGGCCCTGTTGAGCCGTGAGCGGACCGTCCCGACCGGGATGTCCAGGGCCTCGGCGACCTCCTGGTAGCTGAGGTCGGCCCAGGCGATGAGCAGCAGTACGTGCCGGTCTCCCGCGGGCAGCGCGGCGAGGGCTCCGGCGAGCGGTGCCTGCGCGGCGACCCGGCTGTCGGTCTCCTCGACCCAGGAAGCGGCGACGGGGTCGTGCCCGGTGCGGGCCAGCGCCTTGAGCGCCCGCACCTCGGCGCGGCGCTGTTTTCCGATGAGGTTGCCGGCGATGCCGTACAGCCAGGGGCGGGCGTTGGGGCGGGTCAGGTCGTAGCGGCCGCGGATGCGGAACGCCGTGAGGAAGGTGTCCGCCGTGATGTCGTCGGCGGCGCCGTCCCCGAGGCGCCGGGTCACATACCGGTGGATGTCGGGTGCGTGCCGGTCGTAGAGGCGGGCGAACAGCTCCGGTTCCTCCAGCGACCGGGCGACGACCTCAGCGTCGTCGTGCACCTCGGCCTCAGGTGCCGGTGGTCCGGTCACAGGTCCTCCCGCTGCTTCGTCGTGCCGAGCCTTTCACCCCTGTTCCCCACAGGGCCGCGAAAGGTTCACGCTCGACGGACAGGAGGATTCAGGGGATCACCCGTGCCAGCACCTCGCGCGTGTACGCCTCGTCGTACTCCGCTCCCGTCACCAGCACCTGCAGACAGATCCCGTCCATCACCGCGACGAGGGCCCGCGCGGTGACCGGGTCCGTGCGGCGGCCGATCCTCTCGGCGAGGTCCTGGCACCACTCGGCGGCGACGGGCCGCAGCGCGGGGCGGCGCAGGGCGGCGAGATAGAGCTCGTACTCCAGCTCCACGCTCGCGCGGTCGCCCCCCAGCCACTCGCCGAGGAGACCGGCGAGTTCACCGGCCGGATCGGCCCCGGTGTCCTCCAGCGCGCCGCGCGAGGCGACGACCTTCGCGAAGCCCTCGTTCGTCTGGCGCAGCGCGGCGACCATGAGCTCGTCGAGGGTCTTGAAGTGGTACGTCGTCGAGCCGAGCGGCACATCGGCCTCGGCGGCCACCGAGCGGTGGCTGAGCCCGCCGATACCCTTGTCGGCCACGACACGGATCGCCGCGTCGATGATCCGCTGCCGCCGCTCGGGGTCGTAGCGCCTGACCATCAGCGGGCTCCCGTCGGACGGCGCGAGCAGGCCCCCGCCGGACAGTGCCTCATCAGTGCGCCCCGCCCAGGTTCAGCACCACGACCCCGCCGATGATCAGCACGATCCCGGCGAACTTGGCGGTGTTCATGCCCTCGCCCAGGAACATCATCCCGATCGCCGCGACGGCCGCCGTGCCGATCCCCGCCCAGATCGCGTAGGCCGTGCCGACGGCGACGGTCTTCAGCGTCTGCGCGAGCAGCGCGAACGCGACGAGATAGCCGATCGCGGTCACCAGCGAGGGCCACAGCCTGCTGAAGCCGTCGCTGTACTTCATGGCGGTGGTGGCGGCCACCTCTGCGGCGATGGCTCCGGCGAGCAGCGCGTATCCCATGTGTACGAGTGTACGCATCGATGCGTACACTCGTACACAACCCCGGGAACCTCAGTCGAGAAGCGTCTTCTTCGGCCGCAGCACACAGAACTCGTTGCCCTCCGGATCGGCGAGGACGACCCAGGTGACGTCCTCGCCCTGGCCGACGTCCGCCCGCCGGGCGCCGAGCGCGAGGAGCCTGTCGACCTCGGCGTCCCGGTCGTCGGGAGTGAGGTCGATGTGCAGCCGGTTCTTGGCCTTCTTGCGCTCGCCGACCGGCACGAAGCAGATGCCGGGCAGGGCGCTCGGGTCGGCCCCGATGACGATCTCGCCCTCGGCCTCGAACAGCACCCGCCAGTCGAGGACCTGACACCAGAAGTGGGCCAGTGACGGCAGATCGTGGGCATCGACGACGACTTGATACCAGGAGACAGCCATACGCCGCAGTCTCCCTCCGCGCACCGGACGCCGCCACCGAGCCACTGTGCGAATGTGCGCGGCGGACCGTGCCCGTTTGCTCATTTTCCTTATGGCACACGGGAGTTACCGACAGTTACAGTGCGGCACTCCGCACCCGCCGTCGTCCCGATGGAGAGACCATGAGCACAGGAGTCCCCCGCCCCCGCGGCCGGTGGCTGCGCGCCCTGACCGCCGGAGCGCTCGGCGCGGCCGCGCTCACCGCGATGCCCTCCGCGGACGGAGCACCTGCCGGCGCCGAGGCCGCCCGCACCGAGACCCCGGTGGCCTCGGCCTCCCCGGTCGCCGGCATCACCGAGACCGTGGTCTCCGTACGGATCCCGCTGCCCGCCTCGGTCGGCAGCCACCCGGCGCGCTGCGACCGGCTGTCGTATCTGCGCTACCGCTCCTCCCAGGGACCGTCGAAGTCCGCCGACGCCGACCGGATCCTGGTCGCCCAGCCCGGCATCCTGGAGGGCGCGGGCGCCTTCGACAGCGTGGCCCGCAACACGGTGAGGGCGGCCGCCGAGAAGGGCGAGCACATCGAGTTCTGGGCCCTGGACCGGCGCTCCAACTGCCTTGAGGACAACGCCGGAATCTCAACGGGCAGCGCCGCCAAGGCCGTTGGCTACTACTACGAGGGCGAGAAGGTCGACGGACGCTCCTTCGACGGCTTTCTGACGAGCGATCAGACGGGCTGGCTGGCCGAGGTCGGTCTGAAGCGCACGGTCCGCGACCAGTACGACCTGCTGTCCGCCGAACTGCCCGACCAGAAGCTGCGCAAGGAGAAGGTGATGTGCGGCGGGCACTCGCTCGGCGGCGTCCTCACCGGCGTCTTCGCCACCTGGGACTTCGACGGGAACCCCGCGACGACGGCGGACGCGGGCTTCAACCAGTGCGCGGGCTACTTCGCCCTGGACACGACGATCGCCACCAATCTCGATGACCTGAACGGCACTTCGGGCACCCTCAACGGCGGCCTGCTGCCCAAGGGCACGGTCCCGGAGACGGGCCTCGGCTACACCGTCGTACAGGCCGGTCTGCGCAGCGGTGTCCTGCCCCGCTTCCTCGCGCTCCCCGCGGTGATCAACCCCGAGATCATGAACGTCCTCGCGATCAGCGGCCTCGCCGCACGCACCGCGCCCGACGCCCGGTCCACGCTCCAGGAGGACCTCCCGTCGAACGCCAACATCGAGACGACGTCCCGCACGATGTTCTCCAAGGACGCGGCCGTCTTCCTGTCCGGCAAGCCCACGATCCGCGACTTCCGGCTCACCAACGCGGCGGTCCTCGGCGCCTTCATGGACGACAACTCGGCCCCGTTGTCCTTCATCCAGACCAGCGTGGGCCTCTTCGACGGCGGCCGCCTCGTGGACAAGAACTTCCCTGTCTCGAACGACGTACAAGGCTCACCGGCCCTGTTCGGTACGGAGCTGAAGGCGATCCCGGACCAGCCGGCCGGCCCGCTCTACACCTGGCGGAACTTCGACCGGATCGGCGCCCCGGACGACCCGGTCCACCGCTCTGCCGACGGCACGCCGTTCACGACGGCCGCCAAGGAGGTCTCGGACATCGGGGAGCTGGCCCGCAGCCTCTCCGAGCAGCCGCTGGACTTCACCGAGGACTACTTCCCGACGAAGCTGGTCACCGACCTCTCCCTGGTCGACGACGCGCGGATCGCCCGGAACATGGCGCACCCCGGCGGTCTGACCGCGAACCCCACGATCACCTTCGTCGCGGGCGACGGGATCCTCGCGGACCACATCCCCGCGGACAAGAACCCCGTGGTGCTGCCCGGTTACCAGCACCTGGACGTGCTCACGGCGGCTCCGGTCCAGAACGGCGGAGCCCGCGAACGGATCGCCACGCTCCTGTCGGCCTTCGCGAAGCGTTAGGCCCTGAGAGGAACTTCCGGCCCGCCGGACGAGCCGGCGGCTCGGCGCCCGGACTCCCCGCCCCGGGCGCCGAGATCGCCTCCGCCACGGCCCTGATCTCGAATCCTTAAGTCTTGAACTATCTTTCCCCGGGCGCCCGGAGTGGACGATCACCGCCAACCGGCCGCCGAACCCCTGGCGTTCCCGGCAGAAACCGCTCTCAGAAACGCTACTCGGGGGCCACAAGTTCCACTAATGTTCCCCTCGTCGCGCACGCGGATCCTCCGGCCACAGCCGTCTCGCGTGTCCGCGGCCTCCGCCTCCTCTTGTGCCACGACCCACATGACCGATCCGCGTCCGCCTTCGGCGACGCTGGGGGAACCTCGCATGCCAGAAAGAACTCCCGGGTCCGCTCCCGACCCGTCCGCCCGCCCCGCGAAGGTGTGGGAGACCGGCGAAACCCTGGACGAGTCACGCGTACCCGGAACCCGCAGGCTCTGGCTGGCGGGAGCACTCCTCGTGGCGGTTCTCGCCTCCACCGTGACAGCCGTCGTCGTGCTGGACGACGACCCGGACACCTCGGCCAAGGACAAGACCGAGAACACCACCTCCTCGGCGAACGAGCCGCTCATACCCAACCAACCCCCCGCCACCGCGCCCAGCGGGAAGAGCGGCCTCGCCGCCCCCGACTCCTCCGATTCCGCCGCGGACGGTTCCGCCTCGCCCGAGGCCCAGCAACAGGGCGGCACAAAGCCGGACTCGGCCTCGCGGCCCTCCAAGTCCGCCTCCGCCAAGCCGCCGTCCAAGCCCGCCTCCTCGGGGAAGTCCGTCCAGGCGGTCAACTACCCCGACCGCTACTGGCACCTCGACGACGACTCGGTGCGACTCGACCAGGTGGGCTCCGGCAGCTCGTCGCGGACCAGGGACGAGGCCACCTTCAAGGTCGTCCCCGGTATCGCCGACTCCAGCTGCGTGTCCTTCTCCCTGGGCGACAGCCGCTATCTGCGCCACTACCAGTTCCGGCTGCGCGCCGACCGCCACAACGGCTCCGAGCTCTTCAAGCAGGACGCCACGTTCTGCCCCCGCCCGACGTCCTTCAACGACGCGGTCATGCTGGAGTCGTACAACTACCGCGGCCGGTTCCTGCGCCACCGCAATTTCCAGGTCCGCCTGGAATCGTTCGAGAACAGCCACCTCTACCGGGCGGACACGGCGTTCAGGCTCGTGAAGGGCCTGGGCTGAGCGACTCCCCGGCAGCCAGGGTCGGCCGACCCTGGCTCCGACCCGGACGACATACGAACGCGGCCCCCGGCATCATGCCGGGGGCCGCACACGTACAACTCGGAATCAGACGTTGAAGCCCAGCGCGCGAAGCTGGTCGCGGCCGTCGTCCGTGATCTTGTCGGGGCCCCACGGCGGCATCCACACCCAGTTGATGCGGAGCTCGTTCACGAGGCCGTCCGTGGCGGACTTGGCCTGGTCCTCGATGACGTCGGTGAGCGGACAGGCCGCCGACGTCAGGGTCATGTCGATCGTCGCGATGTTCGCGTCGTCGATGTGAATGCCGTAGATCAGCCCGAGATTGACGACGTCGATGCCCAGTTCCGGGTCGACGACGTCGTACAGGGCCTCGCGGACTTCTTCCTCCGAGGCCGGTTTCATCTCGATGGTCTCGCTCATGCCGTCTTCCTTTCGGCGTCGCCCTCGCCCAGGGCCTGGGCTGTCGCGTCCTTCCAGGCCATCCAGCTCAGCAACGCGCACTTCACGCGGGCCGGGTACTTGGAGACTCCCGCGAACGCGACCGCGTCCTCCAGGATCTCCTCCATCGCGTCGTCCGGCTCGATACGGCCCTTGGACTGCATCAGCTCCAGGAAGGTCTCCTGGATCTTCTGCGCCGCGGCCAGGTCCTTGCCGACGAGCAGCTCGTTCAGCACGGAGGCCGAGGCCTGGCTGATGGAGCAGCCCTGGCCCTCGTACGAGACGTCGCTGATCTTCGTGCCGTCGTACTTCACGCGCAGCGTGATCTCGTCGCCGCACGTCGGGTTGACGTGGTGCACCTCGGCGTCGCCATCTCGAAGACCGCGCCCGTGCGGGTGCTTGTAGTGGTCCAGGATGACTTCCTGGTACATCGAATCAAGCCTCACGACTCAGCCAGCTCCTCAGCCGAAGAAGTTCCGTACGTGCTCCAGGCCATCGACCAGAGCGTCGATCTCGGTCGGCGTGGAGTACAGATAGAACGACGCTCGCGTGGTCGCAGGAATTCCGTACCGCAGGCAGACAGGCCGTGCGCAGTGGTGACCCACGCGCACCGCGATGCCCTGCTCGTCGAGAACCTGGCCCACGTCGTGCGGGTGGATGTCACCCAGCGTGAACGAAATCGCCGCGCCGCGGTCCTCGGCCGTCGTCGGGCCGATGATCCGCAGGTCCGGGACCTCGCCGAGCCTCTTCACCGCGTACTCGGTGAGCGCGTGCTCATGGGCGAGGATCTTGTCCATGCCGATCGCGGAGAGATAGTCGATCGCCGCGCCCAGCCCGACCGCCTGCGCGATCGGCGGGGTGCCCGCCTCGAACTTGTGCGGGGCGGGAGCGTACGTCGACGAGTGCATCGACACGGTCTCGATCATCTCGCCGCCGCCGAGGAACGGAGGCAGGTCCTCGAGGAGCTCCTGACGGCCCCAGAGGACGCCGATGCCGGTCGGGCCGCACATCTTGTGGCCGGTGAAGGCCACGAAGTCGGCCTGCAGGGCCTGTACGTCCATCGGCATGTGCGGGGCGGCCTGCGAGGCGTCGATGCAGACCAGCGCGCCGACCTCCTGCGCACGGCGCACTATCGCCTCGACCGGGTTGACCGTGCCCAGGATGTTCGACACAAGCACGAAGGAGACGATCTTCGTCTTCTCGGTGATGATCTCGTCGATGTTGGACAGGTCGAGCCGGCCGTCGTCGGTCAGGCCGAACCACTTCAGCTTCGCGCCCGTGCGCTGCGCCAGCAGCTGCCACGGCACGATGTTGGAGTGGTGCTCCATCTCCGTGATGACGATCTCGGTCTCGTGGTCCACGCGGTAGGGCTCGTCGGCCCAGCCGAGCATGTTGGCCACGAGGTTGAGCGACTCGGAGGCGTTCTTCGTGAAGATCACCTCGTCGCGGCTCGGCGCGTTGATGAACGCGGCGACCTTGTCGCGCGCGCCCTCGTACAGCGCCGTGGCCTCCTCCGCGAGCACATGCACACCGCGGTGGACGTTGGCGTTGTAGCGCTCGTAGTACTCGTTCAGGGCGTCCAGTACCTGGCGCGGCTTCTGCGAGGTCGCCGCGTTGTCCAGGTACACGAGCTTCTTACCGTCGTGGACCGTGCGGTCCAGGATGGGGAAGTCCTTGCGGATCGCCTCGTCAAGTAGCTGGGATGTACCCGTGAGGAGGCCCGGCAGCTGTGTCACGCGGATGCGCCACCCTTCACGTACTTGTCGTAGCCCTCGGCCTCGAGCTGGTCGGCGAGCTCCGGGCCGCCGGACTCGGCGATGCGGCCGTTCGCGAACACGTGCACGTGGTCGGGCTTGATGTAGCGCAGGATGCGCGTGTAGTGCGTGATCAGCAGGGTGCCGACCTCGCCGGACTCGCGGACCCGGTTGACGCCCTCGGAGACGACGCGCAGGGCGTCGACGTCCAGGCCGGAGTCGGTCTCGTCGAGAATCGCGATCTTCGGCTTGAGGAGCTCCAGCTGGAGGATCTCGTGGCGCTTCTTCTCGCCGCCGGAGAAGCCCTCGTTCACGTTGCGCTCGGCGAAGGCCGGGTCCATGTTGAGGCGCTCCATGGCCCCCTTGACCTCCTTCACCCAGGTGCGCAGCTTGGGGGCCTCGCCGCGGATCGCGGTGGCGGACGTGCGGAGGAAGTTGGACACCGAGACGCCGGGGACCTCGACCGGGTACTGCATCGCGAGGAAGAGGCCGGCGCGGGCGCGCTCGTCGACGGACATCTCCAGGACGTCCTCGCCGTCGAGGGTGACGGTGCCGCCGGTGATCGTGTACTTCGGGTGGCCCGCGAGCGAGTAGGCGAGCGTCGACTTGCCGGAGCCGTTCGGGCCCATGATGGCGTGCGTCTCGCCCTGCTTCACGGTGAGGTCGACGCCCTTGAGGATCTCCTTCGTGGCGTTGTCGGCCTCGACGGTGACGTGCAGGTCGTGGATTTCAAGCGTTGCCATGGGTTCCTCAGGACTCCTGGGTGAGGGAGACGAGCACGTCGTCTCCTTCGATCTTTACGGGGTATACGGGGACGGGGCGCGTCGCGGGAAGGCCGGACGGCTTGCCGGTTCTGAGGTCGAACGCGGAGCCGTGCAGCCAGCACTCGATCTGACAGTCCTCCACCTCGCCCTCGGAGAGCGAGACGTTCGCGTGCGAGCAGATGTCGTTGATCGCGAACACCTCCCCCTCGGTCTTCACGACCGAGACCGGCGTGCCGTCGAGCTCCACCCGCTTCGGGGTGTCGTCCTCCAGCTCGCTCAGCCCACAGGCGCGTACGAACGTCGACGAGGCAGTCATCAGACCGACGCCTCCAGCTCCTCGTCGATCCTGGCGAGAAGGCGCTCCTGGATGTCGGCGACGCGGATCTGCTGGACCAGTTCGGCGAAGAAGCCGCGGACCACCAGACGACGGGCCTCGTCGGCCGGGATGCCGCGGGCCATCAGGTAGAAGAGCTGCTCGTCGTCGAAGCGGCCGGTCGCCGAGGCGTGTCCGGCGCCGACGATCTCGCCGGTCTCGATCTCCAGGTTCGGCACGGAGTCGACACGGGCGCCGTCGGTCAGAACCAGGTTCCGGTTCATCTCGTACGTGTCCGTGCCCTCGGCCGTGGCCTCGATGAGGACGTCGCCGATCCACACCGCATGGGCGCCGTCGCCCTGGAGCGCGCCCTTGTAGGCCACGTTCGACTTGCAGTGCGGGGTGTTGTGGTCGACCAGGAGGCGGTGCTCCTGGTGCTGGCCGGCGTCCGTGAAGTACAGGCCGAAGAGCTCGGCCTCGCCGCCGGGGCCGGCGTAGGCGACCCGCGGGTGGAGGCGTACCAGGTCGCCGCCGAAGGTGACCACGAAGGACTTGAAGGTGGCGTCGCGGCCGATCAGCGCGTTGTGCTGGCCGACGTGGACGGCCTTGTCGTCCCAGTCCTGGACGGAGACGACGGTCAGCCTGGCGCCGTCACCGAGGACGTAGTCGACGTTGGCTGCGAGCACGGCGTCACCGGTGTGGTCGATGACGACGACGGCCTCGGCGAAGGCTCCGAGCTCCACGACCTGGTGGCCGTAGGCGACGCCGCCCTCGCCGTGCACGGCGATACGGATCGGCTCGGTGAGGACCGTCTCCTTGGGGACGGTGATCACGCCGGCCTGCTCGAACGCCGAGTAGGCCTGGGCGGCGACGCGGTCGACCGGGGTGGCCCGGCCGAGCCGGGCGTCGTCACGGCCGACGGTCTCGACCGTGACGCCCTCGGGCGCGTCGATGGCGACCTTCACGCCGACGCCGGTCGCGACCGCGGTGCCGTCGTGCAGCCCGCGCAGGCGCTCCAGCGGGGTGAACCGCCACTCCTCCTCACGGCCGTGCGGGACCGGGAAGTCCTGCACGTCGAAGGAGGGCGGCGCGCTCATGCGCGTGGCGACGGTCGACTCTGCGGCCACCGCGATCGATCCGGCGGTGGTGGAGGACCCCACCGTGGAGTTCTGAGCCTCAGCCATGGCTGTCGTAGTGCTCGCTTTCTATTACGATCCTCGGCTCGTCCCTCAAGACGCGCCGCCTGCTGCCTGG
Source organism: Streptomyces sp. NBC_00258 (assembly GCF_036182465.1). Taxonomy (NCBI): domain Bacteria; kingdom Bacillati; phylum Actinomycetota; class Actinomycetes; order Kitasatosporales; family Streptomycetaceae; genus Streptomyces; species Streptomyces sp. NBC_00258. The sequence goes on along the minus strand of NZ_CP108081.1, from coordinate 8,973,725 downwards.
ACGCAAGGGTGCGTCAGCCGACCGCGCCCTCCATCTGCAGCTCGATCAGCCGGTTGAGCTCAAGGGCGTACTCCATGGGGAGCTCCTTCGCGATGGGCTCGACGAAGCCGCGCACGATCATCGCCATCGCCTCGAACTCGGTCATGCCGCGGCTCATCAGGTAGAAGAGCTGGTCGTCACTGACCTTGGAGACGGTGGCCTCGTGGCCCATGGACACGTCGTCCTCGCGGACGTCCACGTAGGGGTACGTGTCGGAGCGGGAGATGGTGTCGACGAGCAGCGCGTCGCACAGCACGTTCGACTTGGAGCCGTGGGCGCCCTCGCCGATCTCGACGAGACCGCGGTAGGACGTACGGCCGCCACCACGTGCCACGGACTTCGACACGATGTTGGAGGAGGTGTTCGGCGCCATGTGGACCATCTTGGAGCCGGCGTCCTGGTGCTGGCCCTCGCCCGCGAAGGCGATGGACAGGGTCTCGCCCTTGGCGTGCTCGCCCATCAGGTAGACGGCCGGGTACTTCATGGTGACCTTGGAGCCGATGTTGCCGTCGACCCACTCCATGGTCGCGCCCTCGTACGCCACGGCGCGCTTGGTGACCAGGTTGTAGACGTTGTTCGACCAGTTCTGGATGGTCGTGTAGCGGCAGCGGCCACCCTTCTTCACGATGATCTCGACGACCGCGGAGTGCAGCGAGTCCGACTTGTAGATCGGGGCCGTGCAGCCCTCGACGTAGTGCACGTAGGCACCCTCGTCGACGATGATCAGGGTCCGCTCGAACTGGCCCATGTTCTCCGTGTTGATACGGAAGTAGGCCTGGAGCGGGATCTCCACGTGCACGCCCTTCGGCACGTAGATGAACGAGCCGCCGGACCACACCGCGGAGTTCAGCGACGCGAACTTGTTGTCGCCGACCGGGATGACCGTGCCGAAGTACTCCTTGAAGAGCTCCGGGTGCTCCTTCAACGCCGTGTCGGTGTCCATGAAGATGACACCCTGCGCCTCGAGCTCCTCATTGATCTGGTGATAGACGACCTCGGACTCGTACTGGGCCGCGACACCGGCGACGAGGCGCTGCTTCTCCGCCTCGGGGATGCCGAGCTTGTCGTACGTGCTCTTGATGTCCTCGGGCAGGTCCTCCCAGGACTGTGCCTGCTTCTCCGTGGAGCGCACGAAGTACTTGATGTTGTCGAAGTCGATGCCCGAGAGGTCGGAGCCCCAGTTCGGCATGGGCTTCTTGTCGAACAGGCGCAGGCCCTTGAGACGGAGCTTGGTCATCCACTCCGGCTCGCTCTTCTTCGCGGAGATGTCCCGGACGACGGCCTCATTGATGCCGCGCTTGGCAGAGGCACCGGCCACGTCGGAGTCGGCCCAGCCGTATTCGTACGTACCCAGACCCTCGAGCTCGGGGTGGGCAGTCTCCTCAATGGGGAGCGTCATGCGGGGTTCCTCCCGGCGGTACTTGCAGATGCGTCATGGCCGTGAAAATCGTGCTTGGAAATCTTTGGGATGAAGGTGGTGCAGACACCGTCGCCGTGGGCGATGGTGGCCAGCCGCTGGACATGCGTGCCGAGCAGCTGGGAGAAGATCTCGGTCTCCGCCTCGCAGAGCTGCGGAAACTGTTCGGCGACATGGGCGACCGGGCAGTGGTGCTGGCAGAGCTGCTCGCCGACCGGTGCGCTGCGCGCCGTAGCAGCGTACCCGTCCGCGCTCAGGGCCTTGGCCAGGGCTTCGGCGCGCTTTTCCGGCGCGGCGGCCTCGACGGCCTTGCGGTACGTGTCGGCCTGGGCCGCCATACGGGCGCGGGCGAAGGCCACGAGGGCCTCGTCCCCGCCCTCGCGCTCCGCGATCCAGCGCAGGGCGTCGGCGGCGAGCTTGTCGTAGGACTGGTCGAAGGCGTCCCGGCCGCAGTCGGTCAGGGCGAACACCTTGGCGGGCCGCCCGCGCGTACGAGCGCCGTAGACCCGCTGCTCGCGGGCCTCCACCACGTCGTCCGAGACGAGCGCGTCCAGGTGCCGTCGCACGGCGGCCTGGGTGAGGCCCAGCCGTCCCGCGAGGTCGGTCACGGTCGACGGGCCGTGGTCCAGGATGGACCGCGCGACACGGTTGCGCGTCGAGCGCTCACCGGTCGCGAGTTCCTCCTGCGGGGCCTCGCCAACGTTTTTCACAACGCCATTGTTGCGTAATTCCTCAGAGACTGACAAGCCGCGTCCACGCCACCGGGGGTGCGGTGCATCACTTAGGTAAACCTAATCTGACCTGCGGGAATGATCTTTGATCGATCAATTCGGTGGCAGGGCGCGGGGTTGTCGGGGAGACTGCCCAACCATGCCGACACCCCCTCCGACCGGCCCTCTAGTCACCCGAGCCACCCTCGCGGCGGACCTGCGCGCGCTCGGCGTGCGCCCCGGCGAGACCCTTCTCGCGCACTCGTCGCTCCGGTCCCTCGGATGGGTCAACGGAGGTGCGGTCGCCGTCGTCGAAGGACTGCTCGACGCGCTCGGTCCGGACGGCACACTCGTGGTCCCCACCCAGTCCGGCGACCTCTCCGACCCCGCCCTGTGGACCAGCCCACCGGTGCCCGAGGCCTGGTGGGAGACGATCCGCGCCACGATGCCGGGGTACGACCCGCTCGTCACGCCCACACGAGGGGTGGGCGTGGTCCCGGAGACCGTACGCACCTGGCCGGGCGCCCTGCGCAGCGCGCACCCGCAGACCTCGTTCGCGGCGATCGGACCGCGCGCGGCGAAGATCGTCGACGGCCACGCCCCGGACTGCCGCCTCGGTGAGCGCAGCCCGCTGGCCCGCCTGGAGGCCATGGGCGCCCGCGTCCTGCTGCTCGGCGCGGGCTACGACTCCTGCACGAGCTTCCACCTCGCCGAATACCGGATCCCCTCCCCGCGTGTCGAGGTGGGACGGCCGGTCCGTACGCCCGGGGGTTCCCGCTGGGAGGTCGTGACCGAGGTCTCGATCAGCTCGGAGCAGTTCGACGAACTGGGCGCCGACTTCGAACGGGACCGTCCTGTCGCACGGGGCCCGGTGGGCGCGGCCGACAGCCGGCTGTTCCCCGTGGCCGACGCGGTGGCGTACGCGGAGCGGTGGCTTCAGACCCACCGATCGCGCGAGGAGTGGGTCACCGATGACGCGCCCGCCTCACGCCGCTCGTGACTCGACCCGCCCTCTGTGCCCCGCTCGGCCGTCCCTAGACTTGGCGCTCATGCGAAGTGAGGCCGCCCATGCGAAGTGAGACCGTCGTCCAGGTCCAAAGCCTGGTGAAGCGGTACGGCAGGAAAACCGCGGTGGACGGCCTGGATCTGGTGGCCCGGACGGGCATCACCGCCGTCCTCGGGCCCAACGGCGCCGGCAAGACGACCACCGTCGAGACCTGCGAGGGATACCGCAGGCCGGACTCCGGAACGGTCCGGGTGCTCGGCCTCGACCCGGTGCGCGAGGCCTCCGCCCTGCGCCCCCGCATCGGCGTGATGCTCCAGTCCGGCGGTGTCTACTCGGGCGCCCGCGCCGACGAGATGCTCCGCCACGTGGCCAAGCTGCACGCGCACCCGCTGGACGTGGACGCGCTCATGGAGCGCCTGGGCCTCGGCAGCTGCGGCCGCACGACGTACCGGCGGCTCTCCGGCGGCCAGCAGCAGCGCCTCGCGCTCGCCATGGCCGTGGTCGGCCGCCCCGAACTGGTCTTCCTGGACGAGCCGACCGCGGGTCTCGACCCACAGGCCCGCCGGGCCACCTGGGACCTCGTACGCGATCTGCGCGCCGACGGTGTCTCGGTCATCCTCACCACGCACTACATGGACGAGGCCGAGCAGCTCGCCGACGACGTGGCGATCATCGACGCGGGCCGGGTCATAGCGAAGGGCACCCCCGAGGAGCTGTGCCGCGGCGGCGCCGAGAACACCCTGCGCTTCTCCGGCCGCCCCGGCCTCGACGTGGCCTCCCTCCTCAAGGCCCTCCCTGCGGACTGCACGGCGGCCGAGCTGACCCCGGGCTCGTACCGCGTGGGCGGCAAGGTCGACCCGCAGCTGCTCGCGACCGTCACCACCTGGTGCGCCCAGCACGGGGTGATGCCGGAGAAGATCTCGGTCGAGCGGCACACCCTGGAGGACGTCTTCTTGGAGCTCACCGGTAAGGAGCTGCGCGGATGACCGCGGAAACGGACGCCCGGACCACCGGCGAGGGCACAGGCACGTACGCGCCGAGGCCGGGAGCCGCCCCGCTCCCCCGCATGATCGCGACGCAGGCGGCACTGGAGACGAAGATGCTGCTGCGCAACGGCGAGCAGCTGCTCCTGACGGTGATCATCCCGACGCTGCTGCTGGTGCTGTTCAGCGCGGTGGACATCGTCGACACGGGCGAGGGCAAGGCGGTCGACTTCCTCACGCCCGGCATCCTCGCGCTCGCCGTGATGTCGACGGCGTTCACCGGCCAGGCGATCGCCACGGGCTTCGAGCGGCGGTACGGCGTGCTGAAGCGGCTCGCCGCCTCGCCGCTGCCGCGCTGGGGGCTGATGGCGGCCAAGACGCTCTCCGTCCTGGTCACCGAGGTCCTTCAGGTGCTCCTCGTGACGGTGATCGCCCTGGCGCTCGGCTGGTCGCCGGAGGGCAACCCGCTCGCCGTGCTGCTGCTCCTGATCCTGGGCACGGCGGCTTTCTCGGGCCTCGGTCTGCTGATGGCGGGCACGCTGAAGGCGGAGGCCACGCTGGCCGCCGCGAACCTGGTCTTCCTCCTGCTGCTCGTCGGCGGCGGGGTCGTCGTCCCGCTGGAAAAGTTCCCGGACGCGGCCCAGGACCTGCTCGGCCTGCTGCCGATCTCGGCCCTGTCGGAGGGGTTGCGGGACGTGCTCCAGCACGGGGCCGGGATGCCGTGGGGGGACCTGGGAATCCTGGCGGTGTGGGGGGTTGTGGGGCTGGGGGCGGCGGGGAAGTTCTTCCGCTGGGAGTGAGCGTGCGGGAGTGCGTGTCTGGGAACACGCGTCCGAAAGCGCGCGTCTTCCGCCCGGCGCACCACCGCTCGCCCTGAACACACAGCCTTCCGAGGGCCTGCGCGCGGGCGGTATGTGAATGAGACCGTCGCTGACGGGGAAGACCCGCCCCGTGTTTGAATCCGCGGATTCTTCAGCACCCCGGGCCCTGCAGCCGCTGCTGCACGACGTCGTCTTCTGTGTCGCCGCCCCGGCCTTCGCCGCATCGTCCCGTGACGGGCAGCTGAGAGGCATACGGGCGGAGGGCTTCTACGACCACGACCGCCGGCTGCTGCACACCCTGTGCCTGCTCCTGGACGAGCGTGAACCCGAACCCATAGGCGTCCAGCCCCTCGGCCCGCACCAGGTGAGGTTCACCGCGGTCCACCGCTACCCGCGGGACCTGACCGACGACCCGACGCTGATCGTCGAGCGCATCCGGACCGCCGGTACCGGCGAGACAATTTCCCTGCGCAACATCGGCACCGCCGAACGCCGATTACACGTACAGCTGGCCGCCGCGTCGGACCTCGCAGACATCGCCGACGTCAAGCGCGGGCACAGCCGCCCGGTACTGCGCTGCGCGGCGGCCCGGGCCTCCCTCGCCTGGCGCTCCCCCAGCGGCCGCGCCCGGATCACCGTCGTGTCCGGCCCGAGGCCCGAGACCTCCGGGGGCCCCGAAGGGGGAACCATGACCTGGCCCCTGGTGGTACTGCGACCGGGAGCGAGCTGGCAGGTCGAACTCGCCGTCACCGGCCGCGCGGTGCCGACACCGCCGGGACACCCCGTCGCCCCCACGACCCCCGCTCCCTGGAACGACCCGGTGGTCGCCGGCGACCGGCGGCTTATGGGGCTGGTCAGGCGGGGGCTCGGCGATCTCCGTGCGCTGCGCCTCGCCGATCCGCAGCGCACCGCCGACACCGGACCCGAGGACCAGTTCATCGCCGCGGGCTGCCCCTGGTACCTCACGCTCTTCGGCCGGGACTCGATCTGGTCGGCGCGGATGATGCTGCCGCTGGGCACGGACCTGGCCCGCGGCACCCTCTGGGCGCTGGCCCGCCGACAGGGACGGGTGCACGACCACTACCGCGAGGAAGCACCCGGAAGGATCCTGCACGAACTGCGTCCGGCGGAGGCCCAGCACGGCCACGGCCTGCACCTGCCCGCGTACTACTACGGATCCGTGGACGCCACACCTCTGTTCGTGACGCTCCTGGTCGAGGCCTGGCACTGGGGCCTGTCCGACGAGGACGTGACCGCCCTGCTGCCCCACGCGGAGCGCGCCATGGACTGGGTCGTGAAGTCTAGCGCCCGTGACGAGGACGGTCTGCTGCGCTACTATCCGCGCGCCGGAGGGCTGCGCCACCAGTCGTGGAAGGACAGCGACGACGCGGTACGCGACGCCGATGGCCGGCACATCGAACCCCCGCTGGCTCTCTGCGAAGTCCAGGGATACGCGTACGAGGCGGCCGTGGGGCTCGCCACGCTGCTGAACAGCCGTGGCAACCGCGAGGCCGCCCAAGGCCTCCTCGTCTGGGCGGACAGCCTGCGGAAACGCTTCGCCGACTCCTTCTGGATCCCCACCCGGAACGGCCCCGCGTCACGCTACGTGGCCATCGCCGTGGGCCAGGGACTCACCCCGGTGAGCGGTCCGGCGTCGAACATGGGTCAGCTGTTGTCGACCGGCATCCTCGATCCCAACGGCTGCGGCGATGTCGCCGCCTGGCTGGCGGACGACAGGCTCAACTCCGGCTGGGGGCTGCGCAGCCGCTCGGCCGCCGTACCCGGTTTCAACCCGCTGAGCTATCACGGGGGTTCGGTGTGGACCCACGACACCGCGATCGCCATACAGGGTCTGTGTGCGACCGGCCGCCACGAGGAGGCAAGCCGACTCGTGGACGGCCTCCTGGACGCCGCCACCTACTTCTCCTACCGCATGCCCGAGCTGTACGCCGGCGACGCCCGCACCGAGGACTCTCCCGCACCGCTCGCCTACCCGGCCGCCTGCCGCCCGCAGGGCTGGTCGGCGGCCTCGGGCGTGGCGGTACTGTCCGCCCTGCTCGGTCTCAAGCCCGACGTCACCAGCCGAACGCTGCACGTACGCCCCGTACCGCAGTGGCCGATGACGGTGCGTGGCCTGGTCCTCGGGGGTCAGCGCCTGACTGTGGAAGTGGACAGGGAGGGGGCGGCCGAGGTCTCCGGGCTGCCGGAGGGCTGGCAGGCGGTGGACTCGTAGGAGTCGGGGCCCTTCAGGAGACGCCAGTACTCGTCGAGCCTCGGATCTACGTAGGCCTCCTCCAGGTCGAAGAGGGCACGCACGTGATCTCGGGCCGCGCTTCCGGCTTCCCTGGCCAGCGAGCGCTCAGTGAGCAAGGGCCACAACTCGTCGGCGAAGCGGGACGCCAACTCCCCATCGTCCTCGTCGTCCTTCTTGGGGACGACCAGCGTGCTGCCACCCTCGCCCAGCCCTCCCACACCGGTGGCCACCACGGGGCGAGCCGCGCACATCGCCTCCAGAGGGGCGAGGCCCATGGGCTCGTCGAAGAGCGAGGGGTACACCACGACGGTGGCCTCCTGGTACAGCTTCCGCATGTCCTCGATGCTGGCCGGCCTGAACTCGACGTCCTGCCCAGGCCCTTCCGCAAGCTCGCACACCTCGACGAGCTTGGACAACTTGCTGCGGAACTGACCGCGCTCGCCGTGGAAGTCGACCGTGTCGAACGGGTCCGTCAGGACCAACCGGGGTCGCAGCAGGGCCAGTTCACCCTCGCTCTGCTTCGCACGCTCAAGGAGGAGCTTCAGCATCAGGATCGCCACTTCGGCACCCTTGTTGGGGATGAGCCGGGCCGGCAGCAGAACGACCGGATACCGGCCAGGCTCCTCCCCGACCTCCGGAATGCTGTCGTACTGGCGGGTGTCCACCCCCAGATAGGTGCGTTCCACTTCCAGATCGGTGCGCTTGGCACCCTGCCGCAGCACCTCGCGGCACTCACTGACCAGGAAGTCCGACACCGCGTGATGGACATCCCAAACGGCGCACTCCCTTGCGATCCGCTCACCCTCGTCGGTACGCCAGATGCTGTGGTACGTGTGCAGCAGTACGAGGTTCAGTTCGCCCTGAAGAGCCTTCAGAGCACGTGCCGGGACGCTGGAGAAGTGGTGCAGGTTGTGGCCGTGGACCAGCCGGATGGGGTCGCCGGACGCGGTGAGCCCGGTGCGGAACCACTCGCGCAGTTCCTTCAAAGTCGCTTCGTTGCCCTCATGACCGACCGACAGATCGAGCAGCTTGTGCCGGATCACCCTCACGCCGTCACACGGCCGATGCGCGCCGACCGATCCGGTGAACACGGTGACCCGATGGCCCCGGCCCGCCAATGCCTTGGAGTAGTCCCAGAGATGGGTCTCCACTCCACCCACGACGGGTGGAAAGGACCAGTGGACCAGCCCGATGTGCAGCCCGTGCTCCTGCTGGAGCCCGGGTTTCCCACCGGATCCCGCCTGCTGCTGGTCCACCGCGCCTCCGCGAGTCGTAGATGCCCGAAACGCAGAATCAACGACTAGTACAGGATGAGGACACTGATAGACGCGGCTTGGTTCCGTGCGGTTGCCTGGTTGCGTGCGCCACCGGCCAGGACAATGGACTGTAGTACACGCGCGGCGACCGGGGGGCACTATGGCGATACGGGCGATACGGGTGATGCGTCGGCCATTAGGCGAACACAACGGCTCACCTGTAGCACGGCGCCGCTTCAACACCGCTCTCAGCTCCCTGACCGGGGCAGGGGCGGTTTTTTTATCCGTCCTCGCACAGGACACCCACGGAACGCCCCTCATCTTCTTGGCCTCAAGTGCCGGTGCTCTGGGCGGCGTTTCGGCGATTTCCGGTTACTTCGTGCATCGCTCCCGCCCCAGCCACTCCGCCATCGGCAGCGCGGACCATGACCCGATGTACGTACCTCCGCCCAATCTCCCCACCCTTTCGCGCTACTTCACCGGTCGTAGCGACGAACTCAAGGCTGTCTCAGAGGCGTTGAGGCCAAGGGAACGCAACAGCGGAATGCGGGTCTGCGTGGTGCACGGGCGGGCCGGGCTGGGCAAGACCCAGCTGGCCGCCGCTTATGCCGACGGCCGTCTGCGCCAGCACCGCTCGCTGGTCTGGTGGCTCCACGCCTCCAGTTACGAACGGCTCATGGGCGAGTTGCTTGAACTCGCCGCCTGTCTGGGCATACCGGAGCACAACTCGAAGAGCGTGATGCTCAACCGGCTCTGGGGCAGGCTGCGGGACACTCCCGGCTGGGTCCTGGTCTACGACGACGCGCAGGACGACAGCCTGGGCCCGCTGAACGAGCAGACGAACGACGTGCGACCCTCGCTCCTGCCCAGGACGGGACACGGGGAAGTACTCATCACCACCCAGCGGCGCGAGGGCTGGGAGAACCTCCCCGCCGACTCGGTCGAGCGGATCGCGCTGCCCGACCTGAACGCGGACGACGGGCTCGCCCTCCTGGCCAAGCGGATCGGCGCCGAGGACGACGAAAGGGCGCTGGTCGAACTGGGCACCCAGCTGCACTGGCTGCCCCTCGCCCTGGACCAGGCAGGGGCGTACATCGCGGATGCCGAGATCTCCGTGAAGGAGTATCTGCGCCGACTCCCCGGCCATCCCATCAGCAGCGCCGCCGCCACCTTCCGGCTCTCGATCGAACGCATCGTCTCCGCCGAGCCGGTCGCCGAGGACCTCATGCGGCTGTGCGCCTTCCTCGCGTCGGAGGACGTACGGCGGGACATGCTGCTGCGCCATCCCCTGGTGATCCCCTCGCCCTTGAGGGAAGTGATGGAGGACCAGGTCGCCTTCAACCGCGTGGTCCGGCGACTGTCCAATCACTCGCTGCTCAGCCGCAGCGGGGACAGCCGGGTCGCCAGCGTCATCTACGCCATGCATCCTCAGGTCCAGTTCTTCGTCCGTGAGGGCATGGACACCCAGGCCAGGCTGCTCTGGTCACAGTCCGCGGTGCAGCTCCTTGAAGCCGCGTTCCCCGTGGCGCCCGAGCTGCTGGACGAGCGTGCCGCCTGTGAGACGTTGATGCCGCATGTCGAGGCGGTGTCGGCCGAGCTGGTGTGGGGGGCCGACACGGACGACCAGGAGTACGGGGCGGCCCGCGACCCCAAGGCCCTGGCCAGGCTGCTGCACCGGGTCGGCATCTACCAGGAGCACCGCTGCGACTGGGTGCACGCCCTGGAGTACTTCGAGAAGGAGGCGGCACTCCGCGAGACCCACCCCGGTGACGCCCTGGGGCTCGCCACCGCGCAGCTCGCCGTGGCCCGCCAGCACTATCTGCTGGCGCATCTCGACGACGCCGAGGCGCAGTGCCGCCTGGCACTGGACCAGTGTCTGCGGCGGCCGGACGATCCCGCCTTCCTCCCGTTACGGGCGCAGTGCCTCCGGCAGCTCGGCGGCATTCTGCGCGAGGACACCCAGTTCACCGAGGCGCTGGAAGCCGTGGAACAGGCGATAGACATCTACGAGCGCCACGGCGCCGAGTGGGACGGGCTCGACTGGGCCATCGCCGAGCAGGAGGTCGGCATGATCCACAGGAACGCCGGCCAGCTCACCGAGGCGCTCAGCTGCTATGAGCGAGCGAGCAGCAAGATCCCGCGCCGGGGCAGTGAGGAACCCCGGGAGCATCTGGCGTTCAGGGCCATGCTCCAGCGTGACACCGGGATCGTCGCGCAGGACCGCGGTGATCTGGAGACCGCCGAGCGGGAGCTGTCCGAAGCGTTCTGGGCCTTTCGTGCGAACCGCGGCCCCGACGACTTCGAGACCTCCCAGGTCGCCAAGTTCCTTGCGGACGTGCTCCGCCGCCAGGGCGAGGAACTCCGTGCCGGAGCCCGGGACACCTACAACCCGTTGCTGTGGCGGCGACTGCGCCGGGACTCACGTGCACGCCTGCGGGAAGCCGCCGAGCTGCTGGCCCCCGTCGTCGAGCTGCACCGCAAGCGCCGCGAGGCGGAGGACCACAAATACGCCGCCTGTCTCAACAAGCTGGGCTCCCTGCAACACGCGCAGGGCCGGACGGCGCAGGCCCTGCGGACGCTGCGCGAGGCCGAAGGCATCTACGTCGCGAGATACGGACGGGGGCACCACTACCGCGCCAAGACGCTGTCGCGACTCGGCCCCGTACTGCTCAGCACCGGCGACCGACCGGGCGCGGAGGAAACGCTGCACGAAGCCGAGCGCATCATCCGCGGCCAGCTGGGAGACGTCCATCCCTCACTCAGCGCCGTGTACGAGCGGCTCGCCCTGTGCACCACCGACACGCAGCGGGCTGCGGACTTCCGTACCCGCGCACAGCGCATCAAGAACACAATCGGGGGCGGGACGCCCACGCACACCTAGCCTTCGTCCGGTCCAAGAGCCGGGCACGCGATCTGTCCGGACATGCTCACCCCGCGTGAATTCATGCACAAACCCCGGCCTAGCATGGAGCCCGTGCCAAACGTGACCCGAGCCGATGCCGCCCAAGCCGTGCGCAACCCGCTCGCCTTCATCGCCGAACGCTGGACCCCGTCACCCCGGACGGTCCAGCGCGCCGCCCTCGCCGCGCTCGTCATGGCGGTACTGATCGTGGTCACCGGAGGCGCCGTCCGGCTGACCGGCTCGGGGCTCGGCTGCCCGACCTGGCCCAAGTGCACCGACGACTCGCTCACCACCACGAGCGCGATGGGCGTGCACGGTGTGATCGAGTTCGGCAACCGCATGCTGACGTACGTCCTGTGTGCCGCGGTCGGCTGGGCGATCATCGCCGCGCGCTCGCAGAAGCCCTACCGGCGCAGCCTCACCCGGCTCGGCTGGGCGCAGTTCTGGGTCGTCATGGGCAACGCGGTCCTCGGCGGGGTCGTCGTCCTCGTGGGCCTCAACCCGTACACGGTCGCCGCCCACTTCCTCCTCTCCACCGCCCTGATCGCCGTCGCCACGGTGATGTGGCAGCGCACCCGCGAGGGCGACGACGCTCCGCGCCCGCTGGTCGGCAGGCCTGTGCAGCAGATGGCGTGGATCCTCGTCGCCGTCACCGTCCTGCTGATCGCGGTGGGTACGGTCGTCACCGGCGCGGGCCCGCACGCGGGCGACTCGAGCGAGGTCGAGCGCATCCCGCTGAACTGGGAGAACGTCACCAAGCTGCATGCCGTGCTGGCCTGGATCGTGGTGACGCTGGCCTTCGCCCTGTGGTTCGTCCTGAGGGCCGTCGACGCGCCCAAGGGGCCCCTGCAGCGCACCCGCGACCTGTTCCTGGTCCTCCTCGCGCAGGGCGGCATCGGGTACGTCCAGTACTTCACCGACCTTCCGGAGGTCCTGGTCGGCCTTCACATGTTCGGTTCCTGCCTGGTCTGGATCGCCACGCTCCGCGTCCTGCTGGCGCTGCGGGAACGGCCGGAGGTCGTGGCGGATCTGCCCGCCCAGTCCACGCAGTCGTCGCTCACGCGCGCGTGAGCGACGCGCAGGTCACGCGAGTCCGCGTCACGTGAGTCACGCGCCCCGTCGGCCACGCGCAGGTCATTCGTACGCGGCCACCAGGCGGTCGATCGCCGGGCCGAGGTAGCCGCGGGTCAGCTCCGCTCTGCGGTCCGTCCACTCCTGTACCGGTGCCCCGGGCTCCTCGTACCGTCGCCGCCTGACGTCCGCGACCAGTTCGACGGGCGCGCCGAGACCGGGCAACAGTTCGAGTGCCTCCCGCTTGGTGATCAGCCGCCCGTCCTTCAGCGTGACCGTGGCACGGGCGTGGGTGACGAGCCCCAGATCCACCCAGACGTCCTGGGTCCAGTTGCCGGCCCGGTCCACCTGCCGTCGCCAGAAGTCCCGCTGGTCCCGGACGACGAACTCGGCCAGCTCGTCGTCCGTCACCGGCGGCAGCAGGCGCCCGGGCGGCTCCCCCTCCAGGACCAGCCCGAAGGTGTGCAGCTCGCGCCGGGTCACCGGTGTGACCGTCCGTTTGAAGAGCTGCTCGTGCGCCCACGTGAGGTGCCGCCGGTCGGCGCCGTCCACCGTGCCGCGCGTCAGATAGCTGCAGTGGAGCTTGGCGACGAGCGGTTCGGCGCGCAGACGGGCGTGCAGCCGGGCCACCGTCCAGAGCGTCCTCGCCCTGATCGGGCCGTCCAGGACCACGATCAGATCCAGGTCGCTGATGCCCTCCCGGTAGTCGCCCCCGCCGAGCGAGCCGTGTGCCCACACGGCAGCCGGGGCGAGATCGCGCAGTTCGGTACGGAAGCGGTCGAGGAGCCGGTCGGTCGCGTCGCTGCGTGTCATATGCACAGTCTGTACAGCTCGCTCCACCCCGTACACCCGTCTCACTCCACCCCGTACACCCGTCGCGCGTTTCCCGCCGCGATGAGCCCCGCCACCCGTTGCGCGTCGGTCAGCGACCATGCGCCCTCGGCCACCCAGGTGCCGAGCACCTTGGCGAGCGCCTCACGGAAGAGACGTGCTCCGACCACATGGAGTTCGGGCAGACCATGTGCGCCACTGGAGAAGAGGAGCTTGCCGAAGGGGGCGAGCTCCAGGATCTCGGAGAGGACGGCGGAGGCGCGGGCCCCGGTACGGACGAGGGCGGCGCCCAGATCGGCGTACACATGCGGGAAGACCCCCGCGAGATGCGCCGCGTGGCGGTGGTACGGGTAGCCGTGCAGCAGGACCAGGTCCGTGCCGAGGCCGGCCGTCGCACGGGCGAAGTCGGTGAGCAGGACCGGGTCGTTGCGGTCGATGCGCAGGCCGGGCTCGCCGAGCCCCGCGTGCAACTGGAGCGGCAGGCCGGAGGCGACCGCGATCCACAGGAGATGCCTGAGCAGGACCGGATCGCTCAGTTCGCCGCCCACCCGGCGCCCGGCCAGCCACCGCCCCGCCGCGCCGCGCACCTCTCCCGGCCCGGGCGGTTCGGGCGCGAGCGCCAGTCCGTGCCGTAAGCCCGCCACCGAGGTGAAGGCCACGGCGTTCGCGGCCGCCCCGTGCACCGACTCGGCGAGGTTGGCGAGGAACGAGTCGACGGTTCCGGAGGTGTCGGCGACCTGCTCGGCGAGCGGCTCCAGCCGGACGATCTCGTGGGCGTGCGCGGCTCCCGTCGAGGCCATCTCGCCGGGCCCCGTCAGATCGCCCGGCAGACCGGTGTCGACCAGATAGGTCGTGATCCCGCTCCCCCGCAGCAGCCTGCGCCCCGCCTCCAGGACGCCGAGTTCCCGGCGTCGCGCGAGGTAGCGGGCGGGTGGGCAGTGGGGCTCAAGGCCCAGCAGGGGCGGACACCAGCGGCGTACGGCGAAGCCCGTCTGTGTGTCGAAGAACGTGGTCCCGGCGGCGGGTGGGCCCTCGCCCCGGGCGAGGTGGGCCTCGAAGGTGCCGAGACCCAGCTCCGTCCGCAGCACGCCGTGGCAGTACTGATCCACCAGCGACGGCGTTTCGATCATCCGGACTCCCCGCGAATGGGCCCTGCCTTTATTGAAGGGCCTAACGGGTGAACCGGGTGTCAGGTGTTGGGCACCCACACCCCGTGCGAAGCGCTCCGTGGGTTTTGCGGGTGGGTGCGGGTTGGAGGGCTGCGGGTGGGGGTGCCGCTTGTTCCGACGTGCGGGCCGGTTGTGGCTGGGCGCGCAGTTCCCCGCGCCCCTTTGGGGCGCTGGGGTTGGCGTCAGTTGTTAGTGGGGCCGCCGATCTGGATGCCTGCCATGCGGGTCCACTCGTACGGGCCCGTCTTGACCTTGTTCGCGAACTCGCCGTCGAAGTCGTCGTGGGCGGTGATGCCGGACTTCTTCACGGCCTGTTCGGCGATGGCGAAGGTGGGTGCCACGAGGTCGCCCCAGCCGCCGTCCTCGCCGACGAGGACGATCCGGGCGCCCTTCTGGCCGATGTACGCGATCTGTCCCTCGGCGCCGCCGTGGGCCTGCGCGAAGGAGGAGATCTGCTTGGCGAGCTTCGCCGCCCGGCGCTCGGCCTTGGCGTCCTGCTTGGCGCCCGCGCCCTCGTCAACCTGCTGGGTGTCTGCCATACCAGGATGCTACCGACGGGTAGATCCACTGGCGACGGGGGTGGTGCGTGGGGTTGGCCACTCGCCGTTCCCCGCGCCCTTGGGGGCGCGGGGCCCTCAGCCGGGGGTCAGCGGAGGAACGGGTCCACCGCGACCGCCACGAACAGCAGCGACACGTAAGTGATGGACCAGTGGAAGAGGCGCATCTCTTTCAGCTTGGCGCCCACGGCGCCGTCCTTGGCCCGGGTCTGCAGCCCGTGTGCTTCCCAGAGCCAGAAGCCGCCGGTCACGACGGCGACGACCGTGTAGAACCAGCCCGTGTAGCCGAGCGGCGTCAGGAGCAGGGAGACGGCGACCATGGCCCAGCTGTAGAGGACGATCTGCCGCGCGACGACCTTGTTGGAGGCGATGACCGGCAGCATCGGAACGCCCACGCGCGCGTAGTCCGCCTTGACCTTCATGGAGAGCGGCCAGTAGTGCGGCGGCGTCCAGAAGAACATGACGAGGAAGAGGATGATCGGCGCCCACGACATGGAGTTCGTGACGGACGACCAGCCGATGAGCACCGGAAGGCAGCCGGCGATACCGCCCCAGACGATGTTCTGAGAGGTACGACGCTTGAGGATCATCGTGTAGACGACGACGTAGAAGAGGAGCGCTCCGAGCGACAGCCACGCGGACAGCCAGTTGACGGCGAGTCCGAACAGCAGCGTCGAGACGACCGCGAGCGTGATGCCGAAGGCGAGGCACTCGCGTGGGCTGACCATGCCGGTGACCAGTGGACGCTGTGCGGTGCGCTCCATGAGCGCGTCGATGTCACGGTCGATGTACATGTTCAGGGCGTTGGCTCCGCCCGCGGAGAGGTAGCCGCCGACACAGGTGAGGAGCACCAGCTTCAGGTCGGGCACGCCCTGCTGCGCGAGGAACATCACCGGAACGGTGGTGATCAGCAGCAGCTCGATGATCCGCGGCTTGGTGAGAGCGACGAACGCCTTGACCCGAGCCCAGAACGGCCGGTGGTTCGTGCCCCGCTTCGCGCCCTGACTCGTCCCGAGCACTCCCGCAGGACGGGATTCAACGGCCGTCACGCACACCCCTGACAGAGACATTTCAGCGAGCTCCGGGTGTGAACTCCCGGTAAAGGCTCGCGCGTACCACGCCACTGTAGACGTTGCCCAGACCCCGGCCTTCGCGGGGGTCGGGTCGTGTTGAAAGGCCTCCGGGCAGGACTGATCGGCATTGCGTTGAGCAGTCGGATGAGCGGCTCCGTATTCACTTGCCGAACACGGAACGCGCCGGTCGGGAGGCGGAAGAGGGAGAGTCCCGTCAGTCTGGAATGACTCGAAAAAATGCGCGTTCCTACGGGGGTAGGCTCGACAGCGAGCCGGTGGGCGCGACGTGCACCGGCATTCGACATGTGGAACATGTGGAGAGGAGCCCTGACCCAGGGTGAGCACCAAGCCGACCACAACAGACCTCGAGTGGACCGAATTGGACCAGCGGGCCGTCGACACCGCCCGCATCCTGGCCGCCGACGCCGTACAGAAGGTCGGCAACGGCCATCCGGGTACGGCGATGAGCCTGGCGCCCGCCGCCTACACCCTCTTCCAGAAGGTGATGCGGCACGATCCGGCGGACCCCGACTGGACCGGCCGCGACCGCTTCGTGCTGTCAGCCGGTCATTCGTCCCTGACCCTCTACACCCAGCTCTACCTGGCCGGCTTCGGTCTGGAGCTGGACGACCTGAAGTCCTTCAGGACGTGGGGCTCCCGCACCCCGGGCCACCCGGAGTACGGGCACACCCCCGGCGTGGAGACCACCACCGGGCCGCTCGGCCAGGGTGTCGCCAACGCGGTGGGCATGGCCATGGCCGCCCGCTACGAGCGTGGTCTGTTCGACCCGGAGGCGGCCCAGGGCACCTCCCCGTTCGACCACTTCATCTACGCGATCGCCGGTGACGGCTGCCTCCAGGAGGGCATCTCCGCGGAGGCGTCCTCCATGGCCGGCCACCAGCAGCTGGGCAACCTGATCCTGCTGTGGGACGACAACCACATCTCGATCGAGGGCGACACCGAGACGGCCGTCTCCGAGGACACGGTCAAGCGGTACGAGGCGTACGGCTGGCACGTGCAGCGCGTGGCCCCGAAGCCGGACGGCGACCTCGACCCGCACGCGCTCTACGACGCCATCGAGGCCGCGAAGCTGGTGACCGACAAGCCGTCGTTCATCGCGATGCGCTCGATCATCGCCTGGCCGGCCCCGAACGCGCAGAACACCGAGGCCGCGCACGGCTCGGCGCTCGGCGACGACGAGGTCGCGGCCACGAAGCGTGTGCTGGGCTTCGACCCGGAGAAGGCTTTCGAGGTCTCCGACGAGGTCATCACCCACACGCGCGCGCTGGGCGAGCGCGGCCGTCAGGCCAAGGCGGAGTGGGAGAAGTCGTTCCAGGAGTGGCGCGACGGCAACGCCGAGCGTGCCGCCGAGTTCGACCGCATCGCCGCGACCGAGCTGCCCACCGGCTGGGAGGAGAAGCTCCCGGTCTTCGAGGCGGGCAAGGGCGTCGCCACGCGTGCGGCCTCCGGCAAGGTGCTCCAGGCGCTCGGCGCGGTCATCCCCGAGCTGTGGGGCGGCTCGGCCGACCTGGCGGGCTCGAACAACACGACGATCGACAAGACCTCGTCGTTCCTCCCGGCGGACAACCCGCTGCCGGAGGCGAACCCGTACGGGCGCACGATCCACTTCGGTATCCGCGAGCACTCCATGGCCGCGGAGATGAACGGCATCGCGCTGCACGGCAACACCCGTATCTACGGCGGCACCTTCCTGGTGTTCTCCGACTACATGCGCAACGCGGTCCGCCTGTCCGCGCTGATGCACCTGCCGGTGACGTACGTGTGGACCCACGACTCCATCGGTCTTGGAGAGGACGGCCCGACGCACCAGCCGGTCGAGCACCTCGCCTCGCTGCGCGCCATTCCGGGCCTCAACGTCGTCCGTCCGGCGGACGCCAACGAGACCGCGATCGCCTGGCGCGAGATCCTCAGGCGCTACACCAAGGTCTTCGGCAAGGGTGCCCCGCACGGCCTCGCGCTGACTCGTCAGGGCGTACCGACGTACGAGGCCAACGAGGACGCGGCGAAGGGTGGTTACGTGCTCTTCGAGGCGTCCACCGGGACCCCGGAGGTCGTTCTCATCGCGACCGGTTCCGAGGTGCACGTGGCCGTCGACGCACGTGAGCAGCTGGAGGCCGCGGGCACCCCGACCAGGGTCGTGTCCATGCCCTCCGTGGAGTGGTTCGAGGAGCAGGACCAGGGGTACCGGGACAGCGTCCTGCCGCCGAACGTGAGGGCACGGGTCGCGGTCGAGGCCGGTATCGGTCTCACCTGGCACAAGTACGTGGGGGACGCCGGCCGCATCGTTTCCCTGGAGCACTTCGGTGCTTCGGCCGACGGCAAGGTGCTCTTCCAGGAGTTCGGGTTCACTGCCGAGAACGTCGCGAACGTCGCCCGGGAATCGATCGCCGCAGCCCAGCGCTGACGCTGACATACGACACGTAGGAGATGCATTTTCCATGACAGACGCACTGAAGCGCCTCTCCGAGGAAGGCGTCGCGATCTGGCTGGACGACCTGTCGCGCAAGCGGATCACGTCCGGCAACCTCGCCGAACTGATCGACCAGCAGCACGTCGTGGGCGTCACCACCAACCCGTCGATCTTCCAGAAGGCGATCAGCAGCGGTGACGGTTACGAGCAGCAGCTCAGTGACCTCGCCGCCCGCAAGGTCACCGTCGAAGAGGCCATCCGCATGATCACGACGGCGGACGTCCGTGACGCCGCCGACATCCTGCGCCCGGTCTACGACTCCACGCAGGGCCAGGACGGCCGGGTCTCCATCGAGGTCGACCCGCGCCTGGCGCACAACACCCAGGCGACCGTCGCCGAGGCCAAGCAGCTGGCCTGGCTCGTCGACCGGCCGAACACGCTCATCAAGATCCCGGCGACCAAGGCGGGCCTGCCCGCGATCACCGAGACGATCGGCCGGGGCATCAGCGTCAACGTCACGCTGATCTTCTCGCTGGAGCGCTACCGCGAGGTCATGGACGCGTACCTCGCGGGCCTGGAGAAGGCCAAGGCCGCCGGGATCGACCTGGCCGGCATCCACTCGGTGGCGTCGTTCTTCGTGTCCCGTGTGGACACCGAGATCGACAAGCGGCTGGACGCCCTCGGCACCCCCGAGGCCAAGGCCGCCCGCGGCAAGGCGGGTCTCGCCAACGCGCGACTGGCCTACGAGGCGTACGAGGAGGTCTTCTCCTCGGACCGCTGGGCCGCCCTCGACAAGGCGCAGGCCAACAAGCAGCGTCCGCTGTGGGCCTCGACCGGCGTCAAGGACAAGGCCTACAAGGACACCCTGTACGTCGACGACCTGGTCGCGCCGAACACGGTGAACACCATGCCGGAGGCGACCCTGGTCGCCGCCGAGGACCACGGCAGGATCACCGGCAACACCATCGCCGGTACGTACGAGCAGTCCCGTGCCGAGCTCGACGCGGTCGAGAAGCTCGGGATCTCGTACGACGACGTGGTCCAGCTCCTGGAGGACGAGGGCGTCGAGAAGTTCGAGGCGTCCTGGAACGACCTGCTCAAGTCGACCGAGGCAGAGCTCGCGCGCCTCGCCCCCTCGGAGGGCTGAAATCTTGTCAAGCAGCAATCCGCTGCGTGACCCGGCGGACCGACGGCTCCCGCGTATCGCGGGGCCGTCGGGCCTCGTCATCTTCGGGGTCACGGGCGATTTGTCCCGTAAAAAGTTGATGCCTGCTGTTTATGACCTTGCCAACCGCGGTCTGCTGCCTCCGGGCTTCTCGCTCGTCGGCTTCGCCCGGCGTGAATGGCAGAACGAGGACTTCGCCCAGGAGGTCCACGACGCCGTCAAGGAGCACGCCCGTACGCCGTTCCGTGAGGAGGTCTGGCAGCAGCTCATCCAGGGGATGCGCTTCGTCCAGGGCACCTTCGACGACGACGACGCGTTCGAGCGGCTGCGCGAGACGATCGGCGAGCTGGACAAGGCGCAGGGGACGGGCGGCAACTTCGCCTTCTATCTCTCCGTACCGCCGGGCGCCTTCCCGGTGGTCATCCGGCAGCTGAAGAAGCACGGTCTGGCGGACCAGTCGAGCGGTTCCTGGCGGCGCGCGGTCATCGAGAAGCCCTTCGGCCACGACCTCAAGTCGGCCGAGGATCTCAACACGACCGTCGAGGAGGTCTTCGCCCCCGACCAGGTCTTCCGCATCGACCACTACCTGGGCAAGGAGACCGTCCAGAACATCCTGGCGCTGCGCTTCGCCAACCAGATGTTCGAGCCGATCTGGAACCGGTCCTTCGTGGACCACGTACAGATCACGATGGCCGAGGACATCGGCATCGGCGGCCGCGCCGGCTACTACGACGGCATCGGCGCCGCCCGTGACGTCATCCAGAACCACCTGCTCCAGCTGATGGCCCTCACGGCCATGGAGGAGCCCTCCTCCTTCGACGCGGACGCGCTCGCCGCCGAGAAGACCAAGGTCCTCGGCGCGGTGAAGCTGCCGCGGGACCTGGGCGAGAGCACGGTCCGCGGTCAGTACGCCGAGGGCTGGCAGGGCGGCGAGAAGGCCGTCGGCTACCTCCAGGAAGACGGTATCGACCCCAAGTCGAAGACCGACACCTACGCGGCGATCAAGGTGGAGGTGGACAACCGCCGCTGGGCGGGCGTCCCGTTCTACCTCCGTACGGGCAAGCGCCTGGGCCGCCGCGTCACCGAGATCGCGGTCGTGTTCCAGCGTGCGCCGCACTCCCCCTTCGACCACACGGCGACGGAGGAGCTGGGCCAGAACGCGATCGTCATCCGCGTCCAGCCCGACGAGGGCATCACGGTCCGCTTCGGCTCCAAGGTGCCCGGCACCTCCATGGAGATCCGGGACGTGTCGATGGACTTCGCGTACGGCGAGTCCTTCACGGAGTCGAGTCCGGAAGCGTACGAGCGCCTGATCCTGGACGTCCTCCTGGGCGACTCGAACCTCTTCCCGCGCACCGAGGAGGTCGAGCTGTCCTGGAAGATCCTCGACCCGATCGAGGAGTACTGGGACAAGCACGGCAAGCCCGCGCAGTACCCGTCCGGAACGTGGGGCCCCGTCGAGGCGGACGAAATGCTCAAGCGAGACGGACGGAGCTGGCGTCGCCCATGAAGATAGATCTCACGGACACCACTGCCAGCAAGATCAACAAGGCGCTCGTGAAGGGCCGCCGGGCCATCGGCACCCCCGCCGTCGGGATGGTCCTCACCCTCGTCATCGTCACCGACGAGGAGAACGCGTACGACGCCCTGCGCGCCGCCAACGACGCCTCGCGCGAGCATCCCTCGCGCACGCTCGTGGTGATCAAGCGCGTCTCGCGTTCGCCCCGCGACCGCACGAAGTCACGTCTGGACGCCGAGGTGCGGGTCGGCGCGGACGCGGGCACCGGCGAGACGGTCGTCCTGCGGCTGTACGGCGAGGTCTCCGACCACGCCCAGTCCGTCGTCCTGCCGCTGCTGCTGCCGGACGCGCCGGTGGTGGTCTGGTGGTCGGTGGACGCCCCGCGCGACCCTGCCAACGACCCGCTCGGCGCACTGGGCCAGCGCCGGGTCACCGACAGCTACGCGGCCGAGAAGCCCGTCGAGGAGCTGCGGTCCCGGGCCGAGAGCTACGAACCGGGCGACACCGATCTGGCCTGGGCCCGGATCACCCCGTGGCGCTCGATGCTGGCCGCCGCCCTCGACCAGATCGACTGCGAGGTCGTCTCCGTCGAGGTGGCGGGCGAGGAGTCCAACCCGAGCGTCGAACTGCTCGCCATGTGGCTCGCCGACCGCCTTCACGTGCACGTCCGGCGCGCGGTCTCCGCCGGTCCGGGCCTGACCCAGGTGCGGCTGGAGACGACCGGCGGCCCCATCACCCTGCACCGGTCGGACGGGGCGATGGCCACGCTGGCGCTGCCCGGCCAGCCGGACCGCGCGGTGGCTCTCAAGCGGCGTGAGACGTCGGAGTTGCTCGCGGAGGAGCTGCGCAGGCTCGATCCGGACGACACGTACGCGTCCGCGCTGCGTTTCGGGGTGGACCGGCTGGGCGGGATCCCGTCGGCCACGCAGCGGGCCGAGGCGTCCGTTCGCGGCCCGGAGTCGCTGCCGGTCCGGCAGAAGGTGCCGGACTCGGAGGCTGCGGCGGAGCCGGCGGCCCCGGCCCGGACGTCCGCACCGGCTCTGCCCGCCTCCCCGGTGGGCGACAGTGACACCGGCCGTCCGACTCCGGCCCAGATGCCCCCGGTCAAGAAGGCGGACTCGCCATGACTACTCCCCAGCTGGTGGTTCACCGGGACAAGGAACTGATGGCCCAGGCCGCCGCGGCCCGGCTCATCACGAAGGTCGTGGACGCGCAGGCCTCGCGCGGTTACGCCTCGGTCGTGCTGACCGGCGGCCGCAACGGCAACGGGCTCCTCGCGGCGCTCGCGACCGCGCCCGCCCGGGACGCCATCGACTGGGGCCGGCTCGAACTGTGGTGGGGCGACGAGCGGTTCCTGCCCGAGGGCGACCCCGAGCGCAATGTCACCCAGGCCCGTGAGGCGCTGCTCGACTCGGTGCCGCTTGATCCCAAGCGCGTGCATGCCATGCCCGCGTCGGACGGGCCCTTCGGCAAGGACGCGGACGCGGCGGCGGAGGCCTACGCGGCCGAACTCGCCGAGGCCGCCGGGCCGGAGAACCACGGTCCGGTGCCGTCCTTCGACGTGCTGATGCTCGGCGTCGGTCCGGACACGCATGTGGCGTCGCTCTTCCCCGAGCTGCCCGCGGTCCGCGAGACGGAGCGGACTGTGGTGGGGGTGCACGGTGCCCCCAAGCCGCCGCCGACCCGTGTCACCCTCACGCTGCCCGCGATCCGGGCGGCGCGGGAGGTGTGGCTGCTCGCGGCGGGTGAGGACAAGGCGCGGGCTGCGGCGATCGCCCTCTCGGGCGCCGGTGAGATCCAGGCCCCGGCGGCGGGTGCACGCGGCCGCCGCCGCACCCTGTGGCTTTTGGACGCCGCCGCCGCGTCCCAGCTGCCGCGCTCGCTGTATCCGCCGGCTTCACCCTGACGGGTGGTGGGGGCGGCGGGGGCGTTATTTCGCCCCCGCCGCCCTTACCCATTCCCGTCACTTACTCGGGGGCCAGCCCCCGAACCCCCGCTCCTCAAACGCCGGAGGGGCTCGTGACTCGGTACGCGATTGAGGTTGGGGCGTACGAGATGAGCGGCCAGTCGCTGGACCGACAGAACCCCTCGACAAGGTTCATCTCTCCCAGCCCAGAAGGCACTTACGTCTCCCTCCCCGCTTCAGGTCTCATCTCAATCGAAACGGCGAGATCAGTTGATGTTCACTCAGTAACAGCATCTACGGACTCCGGTCACAACTCTTGACGTGTGGTTCACGTGGATGAAGCATTCATCGGCGAGAGAGCGCTCCCAGAACCCCCCACCGTTCATTTCATGAACCAGGAGTGTCGCCCCCCATGAGCCTTTCCCCCACAGATTCCTCGTCCTCCGGCAGAACTCCCCTCGCCCGCCGGTCGGTTCTCGGCGCCGTGGCCGCGGCGGCAGCCGCGCCAGGGCTGCTCGCCCTGTCGTCGTCGGCATCCGCCGCTCCCGCCCGCGCCCGAGCCCTGCCGGGAGGTGGCGATCTCGGCCCGAACGTCATCGTCTTCGACCCGTCCACCTCCGGCATCCAGGCCAAGCTGGACCAGATATTCGCCCAGCAGGAGACGGCGCAGTTCGGCACGGGCCGCTATCAACTGCTGTTCAAGCCGGGCACGTACAGCGGGCTCAACGCCCAACTCGGCTTCTACACCTCCATCGCCGGGCTCGGCCTGTCTCCCGACGACACCTCGATCAACGGGGACGTCACCGTTGACGCGGGCTGGTTCAACGGCAACGCCACCCAGAACTTCTGGCGTTCGGCGGAGAACCTCGCCCTCACCCCGGTCAACGGCACCAACCGCTGGGCGGTCGCGCAGGCCGCCCCGTTCCGGCGCATGCACATCCGGGGCGGTCTCAACCTCTCCCCCGACGGCTACGGCTGGGCCAGCGGCGGCTACATCGCCGACAGCCGCATCGACGGCACGGTCGGTCCGTACTCGCAGCAGCAGTGGTACACCCGCGACAGCTTTGTGGGCGGCTGGCTCAACGCCGTCTGGAACATGGTGTTCTCGGGCGTCGAGGGCGCCCCGGCGCAGACCTTCCCGAACCCGCCGTACACCACGCTCAACACCACGCCGATCTCCCGCGAGAAGCCGTTCCTCTACCTCAACGGCACGGAGTACCGCGTCTTCCTGCCGGAGAAGCGCGTCAACGCGCGCGGCACCACCTGGGGAAACGGCACGCCTCGCGGTACGTCACTGGCGCTGACGCAGTTCTACGTGGCGAAGCCCGGCGTCACCGCCGCCACCCTCAACGAGGCACTCACGCAAGGCCTCCATCTGCTGCTGACGCCGGGGATCTACCACCTCGACCAGCCGATCCAGGTCAACCGTGCCAACACCGTGGTCCTCGGCCTCGGTTACGCCACTCTGATCCCGGACAACGGTGTCACCGCGCTCAAGGTGGCCGATGTCGGCGGCGTCCGCCTCGCGGGCTTCCTCATCGACGCCGGGCCCGTCAACTCCGCCACGCTCCTTGAGGTCGGCCCCACCGGCGCTTCGGCCGACCACTCCGTCAACCCGACCACGGTGCAGGACGTCTTCATCCGCATCGGCGGCGCGGGCGCCGGCAAGGCCACCACCAGCATGGTGATCAACAGCCGCCACACGATCATCGACCACACCTGGGTCTGGCGCGCCGACCACGGCGCCGGAGTCGGCTGGGAGACCAACCGGGCCGACTACGGCGTCCGCGTCAACGGCAACGACGTGCTGGCCACCGGGCTGTTCGTCGAGCACTTCAACAAGTACGACGTCCAGTGGTACGGCCAGGGCGGACGCACCATCTTCTTCCAGAACGAGAAGGCGTACGACGCCCCGAACCAGGCCGCCATCCAGAACGGCACGATGAAGGGGTACGCGGCCTACAAGGTCGCCGACTCCGTGACCACGCACGAGGCATGGGGCATGGGCAGCTACTGCTACTACAACGTCAATCCGGCGATCCTCCAGCACCACGGATTCGCGACGCCGGTCAATCCGAACGTGAAGTTCCACAACATCATGGTCATCTCACTGGGCGGTCAGGGTCAGTACGAGCGCGTCATCAACGACACGGGCTCGCCGACCTCGGGATCGAACACGGTGCCGTCCGTGGTGACCTCGTACCCGTGACCGGACCACCGTGAGGGACCGGCAGGGGGGCGGGGGCAGGAAATCCACCCCCACCCCCGCCTCCCGAGGGACCTCACTTCACCGACCCCGCCATAACCCCCTGCACAAAGTGCTTCTGGAAGGCGAAGAACACCACCACCGGCACCACGAGCGACAGAAACGCCCCAGGCGCGAGCACATCGATGTTGCTGCCGAACTGCCGGATCTGCGACTGGAGTTCAACCGTCAACGGCTGCGAGGAACTGTCGGCGAAGAGCAGCGCGACCAGCATGTCGTTCCAGACCCACAGGAACTGGAAGATGGCAAGGCTGGCGATGGCCGGACGCCCGACCGGCAGCACGAGCCGCGTGAAGATCCGCCACTCCCCACCCCCGTCCATCCGAGCCGCCTCCAGCATCTCCTTCGGCATCTCGGCGAAGTAGTTGCGCAGCAGGAAGATCGCGAACGGCAGCCCGTACGAGACGTGGAACAACACGACTCCGGGAATCGTGCCGAACAGCCCCAGCTCCCCGAAGAGTTTGGCCACCGGCAGCAGACCGATCTGCACGGGCACCACCAACAGCGCGACCACCAGGAGGAAAAGGGGGTCACGGCCGGGGAAGTCCAGCCAGGCGAAGGCGTACCCGGCGAGCGCGGCGATGACGACGACCAGGAGTGTGGTCGGCACCGAGATCAGCACCGTGTTCCAGAACGCCTGCGTCATCCCCGAATTGCCCAGCAGCGCCGAGTAGTTGTCGAAGGACAGCTGCCCGGGGGATGCCAGAGAGGTCCACCAGCCGCCCGTCGCGGTCTCCTGGGCGGACCGCAGCGAGGACAGGAACAGCCCGGCGAGCGGAGTGAGCCAGACCAGGCCGACCAGCACCAGGAACGCCTGCACGAGGCTGCTCGCGAGCCCCCGCCGTATCGCGTTCATCGCTGACTCCCTCGGAAACGGCGGACGTTGAAGACCATGGCGGGAATGACCAGAAGCAGGAGCAGCACTCCCAGCGCACTGCCCAGGCCCTGGTTGTTGCCGCCGCCGAAGGACACCAGCCACATCTGGGTGGCGAGCACGGTGGCGTCCTCCTGCACCGGGCCCGGCGCGATGATGTAGACGAGGTCGAAGACCTTCATCACGTTGATCACCAGGGTCACGAAGACCACGGTGAGGACGGGCCCGAGCAGCGGCACGGTGATCCGGCGGAAGATCTGCCACTCGTTGGCGCCGTCCATCCGGGCCGCCTCCAGCGCGTCGCGCGGCAGGGCGGCGAGCCCGGCCCCGATCAGCACCATGGCGAAGCCGGTCCAGATCCACAGGTACGCGCCGATGATGGCGGGCGTGACGAGGGCGGGGCCCAGCCAGGAGACGCCCTCGTACGGCGGGGCGAAGTTCGAGGCGGGCAGCCGCACGGTGTACGAGCCCGCATCGAGGCCCTGGAAGCGGAAGGAGCCGTCGGCCGCGGTGGTGGCGCTCGCGACCGCCGCGCCGTCGCGCACGGCCTCGACCCTCATCTCCGGCAGCCCGCTCTCGGTCCTGTCGACCTTGCCCTGCTCCCCTCCCCCGCCACGCGTGAAGTCCAGGTAGACGACCCCGCGCAGTTCGTCGGCCGACGCCTTCCCGGTCGCCGCCGGGTACGCGGGTCGCGCGCCGCCCGGCAGGTCCTCGGCGCGTACGCCCACCAGGCCGAGCCCGACGGTGTCGCCCGGGGACGCGGTGACCGTCGTACGGTACGAGCCGTCGGCGGCCCTGGTCAGGCCCTGGCCGTCGCGGGCCCGGGCGTTCGGGTACGACGACGCGTCCTTGAAGGCGTCGTGCACGGAGACGGCGGCGGCGTTCAGAACGCCCTTCTCGGGGTCCTCGTCGTACGCGAGGCGGAAGATGATGCCCGCGGCGAGGAAGGAGACGGCCATCGGCATGAACAGCAGGAGCTTGAACGCCGTCGCCCAGCGGATCTTCTCGACGAGGACGGCGAGGACGAGCCCGAGACCGGTGAGCAGCGTCGGCGCGACGACGACCCAGATGGCCGTGTTCCGGACGGCCTTGAGCGTGGCGGGGTCGCGGAACATCTCGGTGTAGTTGTCGCCGCCCACGAACCGGTCGCCGGAGGCGTCGAAGAAGCTGCGGCCCACGGAGAACAACACGGGGTAGACGACGAGCGCGCCGAGCAGGAGCAGGGCGGGGAGGACGAACGCGAGGGCGATGACCCGGGCCCGGCGCCGAGCACGCCGCTTGCGGTCGCGGTCGGCCGGGGCGACGGGCGGCGGGCTCGCCTCTTTCAGGAGTGTGGCGGTCACGGCGATCAGTCCTGGTACGCCTTGGCGGCGGCCTTCTCCAGCTCGGCCGCGGTCCCCTTCGGGTCGGACGGGTCGCGCAGGAAGTCCTGGAGGAGCTTCCACTCGCCGGCGCCCTTGGTGCCGCCGAACGCGGCCGGGGCCTGGTCCGACATGTCGAAGCGGACCGAATCCCCGGCGTCCACCAGGGACTTGGCGGTCTCGCGGGTGATGTCGTCGCCGTAGGAGGCGAGGTCGAGCTTCTTGTTCGGGGAGAGGAAGCCGCCGACCTCGGCCCACACGGCGGAGGCCTCGGGGGTCGCGAGGTACTCCAGGAACTCCATGGCGGCCTTCTGGCTCTTGCCGTCCTTGAGGACGACGGCCGCGTCGCCGCCGCTGACCACGGGCGCCTGGCCGTCGCCGACCGCCGGGAAGGGGAAGAAGTCCGCGTCCTCGCCGATCTTCCTGCCGAACTGGTCCTTGGCGACGCCGGCCACGAAGTCGCCCTCGTAGACCATGCCGGCCGTGGGCTCGGGCCCGAAGACCTTCTCGACGGAGCCGGGGAAGTCGGTGTTCAGCGCGCCCTTCTGGCCGCCGGCTATCAGCTCCTTGTCCTTGAAGAGCTTGCCGAGGGTGGTGAGGGCCTCGACCACGGTCGGGTCGGTCCACTTGATCCTGTGGGCGGCCAGGGCGTCGTACTTCTCGGGGCCTGCCTGCGAGAGGTAGACGTTCTCGAACCAGTCGGTGAGCGTCCAGCCGTCCTGTCCGGCGACGGAGAAGGCCGCGAGGCCCGACTCCGAGACGGTCTGCCCGGCCTTCAGCATCGCGTCGTACGTCGTCGGCGTCTTGACGCCCGCCTCGTCGAGGGCGTCGGGGCTGTACCAGACGGTCGACTTGTGGGCGGCCTTGAAGTAGAGGCCGTACAGCGTGCCGTCGACGCTGCCGTAGTTCTTCCACACGCTCGCGTAGTTGCTGCCGACGGACTTCTGGGCGGTCTTGGAGAGCGGCTTGAGCCAGCCCTCCTTCGCGAACTGCTGGAGCACGCCGACCTGCGGGACCATCACCACGTCGGGGGCGTTGCCGCCCTCGATCTTGCTGCCGACGACCGTCGAGACGTTGTCACCGGTGGAGGTGAACTGGGTCTTGGCGCCGGTCTTCTCGGTGAACGCGTCCAGGACCTTCTGGAAGTTCTTCTGCTCGCTGCCGGACCATACGCCGGCCACGTTGATCGTCTGGCCGCTGAGCGGCTTGTCGCCACCGCCCGCCGAGACGGGGCCGCCTCCGCAGGCCGTGGCACCGAGGGACAGGGCTATGCAGCCCGTGAGCAGGGTCGTACGTCGTCGCATCATCGTTGATGTCCTTCGAGGGCAGGGGAATTGACGGGCAGTCAGCCGAATTGGGTGATGCAGGAGTCGGCTGCTCAGGGGTTGGTGCAGTCGCTGATCCACCAGGCGGCCGTCGAGCCGGGCAGGACACCGGGCGCGCAGGGGCCGCTGGACAGCAGGGGGGTGCCGGAGACCGGCGCGGGTGTCGGCGCCGTACCGAAGTTGACGGCGCACACCAGGCCGTCGCCGCGGACGAAGGCGAGGACGCCGGGCTGGGTGTCCAGCCAGCGCAGCGCGCCCTCACCCAACTGGGGCAGTCCGGCCCGCAGTTGGAGTCCGTCCCGGTAGAGGTGCCAGAAGGAGTGGGTGTCGGCGAGGGCGCGGTCGGTGGCGTACTCGGCGAAGTAGGCGGGCTGCGGCAGCCACGGCTTGGCGCTCTCGGCGCCGGAGGTGAAGCCGAACGGCGAGGCGTGTCCCGACCACGGCAGCGGCACCCGGCAGCCGTCGCGGATCCGGGCGCGGCTGCCGGTCCGGCGGAAGATCGGGTCGGTGAGCACGTCGTCGGGCAGATCGACGACCTCGGGCAGCCCGAGTTCCTCGCCCTGGTAGATGTACGCGGCTCCGGGCAGGGCCAGCATCAGCAGGGCGGCGGCGCGGGCACGGGCGGCGCCCAGGCCGCTGCCCTCGGTGCCCAGTTCGCCGTAGCGGGTGACCGTGCGGACCTGGTCGTGGTTGTTGAGGACCCAGGTGACCGTCGAGCCGGTGCCCGCGATGTCCTGCATGGCGTCGGAGATGACCTTGCGGAAGGCGTCCGCGTTCCAGGGCGCGCTGAGCAGGTCGAAGAAGAAGGCCTGGTGCAGCTCGTCGTGGCGTACGTACAGGGCGTGTTCGCGGGCGGTCGGCACGGAGACCTCGCCGACGAGCAGCCGCTCCTGGCCGTCCCGGGCGGTGTACTCCTCGCACACCGACCGCCAGTGCCGCCAGACGTCGTGCACCTCGGGCTGGTTCCAGGCGAGCGGATTGACCGAGTCGCGGGTGCGGGCGTCGGCCTCCGGGTCGGGCGAGTCCGGCAGTTCGGGGTGCTTGTAGAGGCCGGCGGCGACGTCGATGCGGAAGCCGTCGACGCCCCGGTCGAGCCAGAAGCGCAGGGCGTGGTCGAAGTGGGCGCCGACCTCGGGGTTGCGCCAGTTCAGGTCGGGCTGCTCGGGCGTGAACATGTGCAGGTACCACTGGCCGGGGGCGCCGTCCTGCTCGGTGACCCGGCTCCAGGCGGGGCCGCCGAACATGGAGTGCCAGTTGTTGGGCGGCTGGGAGCCGTCCGTGCCCCGGCCGTCGGCGAAGTGGAAGCGGGCGCGGGCCTCGCTGCCCGGTGCCGCGACCATCGCCTCCCGGAACCACGGGTGCTCCTCCGAGCAGTGGTTCGGGACGATGTCCAGGAGCACCTTGATGCCGAGCCGCCGGGCGTCCGTCATCAGCAGGTCGAACTCGCCGAGGTCGCCGAAGACCGGGTCGACGTCGCAGTAGTCGGCCACGTCGTAGCCGTGGTCGTGCTGCGGCGAGGGGTAGAAGGGGCTCAGCCAGACGCCGTCGACGCCCAGCTTCTTCAGATACGGCAGTCCGGCCCTGACCCCGGCGAGATCGCCGATGCCGTCGCCGGTGCTGTCCAGAAAACTCCGGACGTAGACCTGGTAGATCACTGCGTCGCGCCACCAGCGGTGCATGTCGATCGTCACCCGTTGACCTGTCTGTGCGTGCCTCCGGTTATGCATGCATGTTAAGTAGCCGTGTCGCGCAGGTGTCAACGAGTCGGCGGAGAGTCCCGAGAAGTTGGGATTTTATATATGGATATTTCTATCCACTGAGGCCGAAGACGAGATGCGCGCGTTACCTAACAAGTAACTAGGATCCGTCGAGCAGTCGGAAGGAGGCTCAGCCCCGGCGGGAGATGTCCGCCAGCTCGCGCGCGAGGCGCCGCACCGCGGCCTCGGGCGTCTGGCGCCCGGTCATCGCGTCCTGCACCACGGCCTGCACGGCCAGGCTGACCTGGTCGTAGTGCGGGCTCTTGGGTCGCGGCGCCGCCGCCGCGACGCTCGCGCGGAGCGTCGGCAGATACGGGAACCGCCGGATCAGCTCCGGGTCCCGGTAGAGCGCGGCCCGCACGGGCGGCAGCGCGCCCTTGGTGAGGACCTGCCGCTGCACCCGTTCGCTCGTCAGGTACGTCAAGAGGCGCGCGGCGGAGTCGGGGTGGCGGGCGTGCGCGCTGACCGCGAGGTTGGAGCCGCCGAGCACACTCGCCCCCGGCCCGACGGGGCCGGGCAGCGGCACCGCCCCGATCTTCCCGGCGACCGCCGAGCCCTTGGCGGAGGCGCCGACATAGGCGTACGGCCAGTTGCGCAGGAAGAGGAGACGGCCGTCCTGGAAGGCCTGCTTGGACTCCTCCTCCTTGTAGGTCAGCGCCTTCCCGGGGATCCAGCCGTCACGCACGCCGCGGGCGAGGAAGCCGATGCCCTCACGGGCCGCGGCCGAGTCGACGGTGACGCGCTCGCCCTCGTCGCCGAGGATCGTGCCGCCCGCCGAGTAGACCGCCTCGGCGGCGTTCACCGTGAGGCCCTCGTAGGGCAGGAACTGGCCCGCGTAACCGTCGAGTCCGTACTTCGGCGCGATGGCCTTCGCCTGTTTCTCCAGCTCGGCCCAGGTGCGCGGAGGCGCCAGACCCTCCTTGTCGAGGATGTCCTTGCGGTAGAGGAGCAGTCCCGCGTTGGTGACGTACGGGACCGCGTACAGCCGTCCGTCGTACGTCGCCGTGTCCTCGACCTGCGGCAGGAAGCCGTCGAGCGGGAAGCGGTCCCGGGACAGCGGGGAGATCCAGCCGGCGGCGGCGAACTCCGAGGTCCAGGCGACGTCGATGTTGAGGACGTCGAAGCGGCTCGGGTCGCCGCCGCGCAGGTCGGTGGTCATCTGCGCATGGGTCTCGTCGGCGGAGTCCGGGAGCTCGACGAGGGTGACCTTCTCGCCGGGGTGGGTACGGTTCCAGCCGTCGAGCAGCGGACCCAGATAGCTGGTGAGATCCCCCGCGGTGGCCAGCGTGAGCGGACCCCGGCCGCCGCCGCGCGCTCCGTCGGCCTGCGCGCCCGAGGCGACGTAACCGGTCAGAACCACCGCCGCGACCAGGAGTCCCCTACCCGCGGCATGTATCCACCGCATAGGTTCCTCCTTGGTACTCCGGCTGCCGGGCACCTTCGCCCGGAGTCAGAGGCCATGTATACCTGTTAGGTATGGGCGATACTAGGGCCTGCGGCACATCGGCCCCTCAACACCGGCTGGAGCGCCCCGAAGGCGAACCGAGAGAAAAGGCGGAGGAGAGCACTGGTGCGGCTGCCCCTCCTGGCCCTGCTGGCGCGCGGCCCGGCCCACGGATACGAGCTCAAGCAGGACCTTGAGCAACTGCTGGGCTCCGCGTACCCTCAGCCGAACGTCGGCCAGATCTATGTGACGCTCGGCCGCCTCGAGAAGTCGGGACTGATCGAGGGCGAGGAAGTCGAGCAGTCGAGCCGGCCCAACAAGAAGATCTACCACCTCACCGAAGCCGGGCGTGAGGCGCTGCGCGCCTGGTACGAGGAGACGGCGGACGAGCCGCGCGTGCGGGACGAGTTCTTCATGAAGCTCGCGCTCGCGCCGCAGACCGGACTCGCCGACCAGATCACCCTGATCAACAAACAACGGCGCGAGTACCTGAACACCATGCGCAGTCTGTCGAAACTCGCCGCCACCGAGAGCCGGGACAACCGCATCTCCCAGCTGCTCATAGAGGGCGCCATGCTGCATCTGCAGGCCGACCTCGACTGGCTGGAACGCTGCCAGGAGGAATTGGAGGAGCTGGAGTGAGCCGCACCGCTCCTTCGTCGCGCGCCGAGGGCTCTCCCCTGCTGCGTGCCGAGGGCCTGGTCAAGACCCACTACGGCGAGGGCGCCCCCGCGCATGCCGTGCGAGGCGTGGACCTCGCCGTACGGCAGGGTGAGTTCGTCGCCGTCACGGGTCCCTCGGGCGCCGGGAAGTCGACGCTGCTGCATCTGCTCGGCGGGCTCCAGCGACCGGACTCCGGCAGCATCTGGCTGGACGGCGCGTGCACGGACGCGTACAGCGAGGCCCGCTGGGCGGTCGAGCGCCGGCGTCGCATCGGCATCGTCTTCCAGTTCTTCAACCTGGTCTCGAACCTTTCGGTCGCCGACAACGTCGAGCTGCCGGCCCTGCTCGCCGGCCTCTCCCCCAGGCAGGCCCGCGCCGAGCGCGAGCAGCTCCTCGCCGAGCTGGGCCTGGAGGGCAAGGAGCGCAGCATGCCGGGCGAGCTGTCCGGCGGCGAGCAGCAGCGTGTCGCGCTGGCCCGTGCCCTGGTCAACCACCCGCCCCTGCTGCTGGCCGACGAGCCCGCGGGCAGCCTCGACAGCAAGGGCACCCGCGAGGTGACCCGGCTGCTGTCCCGCTTCCACGAGCGCGGCCAGACCATCGTGCTGGTCACCCATGACGCACGGCTCGCGAGCGCCGCGGACCGGGTGATCAGCTTCTTCGACGGCCGCATCGCCGACGACGCGGAACTCGGCACCGCGCCCACGCGCGGCAAGGGGATATCCGGCGTGCTGGAACTGAGGGACTGAGCGCCGTGCGGGCCACCCTGCGCTGGGCGCACGCCGATCTGCGCACGCATCGCGGCGAGGCGCTGTTCATCGTGCTCGCCACCGCCGGGATCGTCGCCTCTCTCCTGCTGGCCGCGGCGCTCTTCGGGTACGCCACCAACCCCTGGCAGCGGGTCTTCACCCAGTCGCAGGGCGCGCACGTCTGGATCCACACCGGCCCGTCGGCCGACGCGCGCGAACTCGCCGAGGTGGACGGCGTCACGTCCGTCGCGGGCCCGTACCCCACCGCCGCGGCCACCGTCGAGTCGCGCGGCACCCGGGCCTCCGTCGAGCTGCGCGGCATCGTCGGCCGGCCCGCGACCGGCCGTCCGCTGCTCGCCTCCGGCCGCTGGCTCGACCCCGCCGCGCCGGACGGTGTGGTGCTGGAGAGCAGCCTCGCCCGGGCGCTGTGGGCCGAGCCCGGGGACACCCTCACCGTGCCCGGCACCGCGCGGACCCTGACCGTCCTCGGGGTCGCCGACAGCGCCGAACCCCGCTACAGCCCCGGGGAGCGGTCGGGCCTCGTGTGGGCCCTGCCCTCCGCCGTACGGCACACGGACGGGCGCGGCGGCCAGGTGACCGGCCTGCGGCTGACCGATGCCGACGACACGGAGTACGCCGTCCAGCGTGCCGTCACCCTGCTCGGTGCGGGAGCGGTCACCGACGTCTCGCACTGGCAGCAGGCACGGTCGGAGGCCCAGGGCGGCAACCGGCTGCTGGGCCAAGTTCTCGGCCTGTTCGGTCTTGGCGCCCTGGTCGCCGCCGCGCTCGCCGTGCACGGGGCGATCGGCACCCGTATCCGCGGCCATCTGCGGGACATCTCGGTCCTGAAGGCGATCGGCTTCACCCCGGGCCAGGTGGTGCGGATCTTCCTGCTGCAGCATGTGGCGTTCGCGCTCCTCGGCGCCGTGCTCGCCACCGTCCTCATCCAGGCCCTGGGCAGCCGGGTCCCGGGGCGTCTCGGCGATGCGGTCGGCGTGTGGCAGGGACTGCCGGGGCATACGGCGGCACTGCTCGCCGTGCCCGTGGCCGCGGTGCTGTTCATCGCCGCGACGACCGGGCTCGCTGCCTGGCGGGCCGGGCAGGTGCCTCCGGTTCCGGGGCTGCGGGCCGCGGCACCGCTCGGCGGCCGGCTGTCGGGCCCGGCGCGCGGGGCGCTCGGGCTGCGGCTGCCGTCCGCGCTGGTCCTGGGCTGGCACAAGGCGTTCTCGCGCCGGCCCCGCTCGCTGGCCACCCTCGCCCGGCTGGCGCTGCCGCTGCTGCTGATCGTCGTGGCCATGAGCGCCTGGACCACCATCGACCGCTTCCAGAGCAGGCCCGACGAGATCGGTCTCGCGGCCGCGCTCACCGTGCGGGCCGACGAGACCCTGACCGATCCGGACGTACGCGCCCTGCTGACCCGGAACCCGCAGGTCGAAGCCGTCCACCCGGGCGTCGAGGTGGCCGCCCTGGTCCCCGGCCAGACGGGCACGATCGCCCTGCGCGGGCTCGGCACGCACGAGGATCCGTACCCGTTCTCGCTGGCGGAGGGACGCCCCGCGCGCGGCCCCGACGAGGCGGTGGCCGGTCAGGGTCTGCTCGACCTGCTGGACGTGCGCGTCGGGGACTGGGTGCGGATGACGGTGGGCGCGCAGCCGCAGATCCTGCACATCGTCGGGCGCAGCATCGAGCCGGAGAACGGCGGCCGGGTCATCTCCACCTCGCTCGACACCCTCCGGGAGAACGACCCGGGGCTCGGTCCTGCCCTCTACCAGCTTCAGCTGCGCCCCGGCGCCGACCCGCAGCGGGTGGCCGCGGACCTGACCGAGGCCGCGCACGGAGACATCAGTGTGCACGCCGTGCCGAACCCGGCCGACGGGCTCTCGCCGCTGCGCGGAGTCGTCGTGGGGCTGATCGCCGTGCTGGCCCTGATCGGCCTCATCGAGCTGCTCACGGCGATCGGCGGCACGGTGCGCGAGGGCGAGCGGGACCTGCTGGCGCTCAAGGCGATCGGGCTGACCCCGCGGCAGATCACCGCGATCACGGTGACGGCCACGGGGTGCACGGCGCTCGGTGCGGTCCTCGTCGGTACGGCGCTGGGGGTGCCGCTCGCCCACTGGCTGATCGACGCACAGGGCAGGTCGAGCGGCATCGGCGCCGGGATCGCCCGGGGGCCCTCCCCCGGGCTCCTGCTGCTCCTCGGCACGGCGGCCGTGCTCGGTGCCGCCGCGCTCGCCGCCCTGCCCGCGGCCCGGTCGGCCCGCCGACGGCTCGCGGACACGCTGAGCGCGGTGGCCTGAGCCGCCGGGCAGATCGGGTCGGTCAGGACCGGTACGGCGGCTGCGGCTGCGGCTGCGGCGGTCCGTACGGGTTGCCCTGGACATAGGGCGGGCGCGGGACGCCGTTGCCCGGGGGATACGGCTGGCCCGGAGGCGCGTACGGCTGCCCCGGCGGCATGAACGGCTGACCGGGAGGCGCATACGGCTGGCCCGGCGGCGGGTACATGTTGCCCTGGGGCGGCACGAACCCGTTGTTCGGCGCGTACGGCCGCGGAGGCGGGAGCGTCGCCGGATGCGCGGTGAGCCGGATGCCGTGGTGGCGTCGCAGCCGGTGCAACTCCAGTGCGGCGATGCCCGTGACCGTCAGCGGGGCGCCCAGGATGAAGACGATCCCCAGCTTGAAGCTGAGCCCGTGCAGATCACCGGTGACCAGGTCCGGAAGGGCCATCAGCCAGGTCGTCACGGTGGCGAGCAGCGCCGGCAGGGCACGGTGCACGGCGGCGGAACCGAAGAAGTTCCCGGACAGCTGCACGGCCCCGTACATCAGCATGCCGGTGATCCACATCGCCGGCAGGCCGAGCACCACCGTCCAGATGGTCCCGAGCTGGATCGACAGCTGCCACAGCAGCACCGTCCCGACGACCATGACGATGAAGAGGAGCAGCAGCTTGAGCGAGTTGAACAGGGACCCGCGCAGCTCGCGGATCCTGCCGGTGCGCCGCCAGACGAAGAGCATCACGCCCACGGTCAGCGGGGTGATGAACAGCAGCACGAGGGCCGCCACCACGATGTTCTCGAGTACCTCGTTGAAGTCGAACTTGCCCTCCACGAACGTGTACACGCCGAACGCCGCCACGGCTCCGGCAATGACTCGTACACGCTTGAGGCGCTCCACCGACGGATCGACCGCCGGCGGGATCCACGCCGGGTGGAACACCGCCTGGGCCACGGCCTTGGGCTGCAGAATCGACGCCACCGACAGATTGCGGCTGAGCCATCTTCCGCGCGAACCAGCCATGTTCAGCTCCCCCGAGCCCTCGACGTCATGATCGCCCGAAATTCTAAGGGAGGCGGACGGCCGTTCTACCGTCCGCCTCCCGACCCACACGACTACTCCACGACTACTTCCGGCCCCGCAGTTCCCGGTACTTGGCGACGAGCGCAGTGGTGGACTCGTCGAGGCCAGGCACCTGAGCACCCTCCGTCAGCGCGGGCTCCACACGCTTGGCGAGGACCTTGCCGAGCTCGACGCCCCACTGGTCGAAGGAGTCGATGTTCCAGACCGCGCCCTGGACGAACACCTTGTGCTCGTAGAGGGCGATCAGCTGGCCGAGCACCGACGGGGTCAGCTCGCGCGCGAGGATGGTGGTCGTCGGGTGGTTGCCCTTGAACGTCTTGTGCGGCACCAGTTCCTCGGGCACGCCCTCCGCCCGCACCTCGTCCGGCGTCTTGCCGAAGGCCAGCGCCTGCGTCTGCGCGAAGAAGTTGGCCATCAGCAGGTCGTGCTGGGCGACAAGACCCGGCAGCAGATCGGCGACCGGCTCGGCGAAGCCGATGAAGTCCGCCGGGATCAGCTTCGTGCCCTGGTGGATGAGCTGGTAGTACGCGTGCTGTCCGTTGGTGCCCGGCGTGCCCCACACGACAGGGCCCGTCTCCCACTCCACGGGACGCCCGTCACGGTCCACGGACTTGCCGTTGGACTCCATGTCCAACTGCTGCAGGTACGCGGTGAACTTGGACAGGTAGTGCGAGTACGGCAGCACCGCGTGCGACTGCGCGTCGTGGAAGTTGCCGTACCAGACACCCAACAGGCCGAGAAGCAGCGGCACGTTGGACTCGGCGGGCGCGGTCCTGAAGTGTTCGTCGACGAGATGGAAGCCGTCGAGCATCTCCCGGAAGCGGTCCGGGCCGATCGCGATCATCAGCGACAGACCGATCGCCGAGTCGAACGAGTAGCGGCCGCCGACCCAGTCCCAGAACTCGAACATGTTGGCCGTGTCGATACCGAAGTCGGAGACCTTCTCGGCGTTCGTCGACAGCGCCACGAAGTGCTTGGCGACGGCTTCCTGACCGGCCTTCAGCTCCGTGAGCAGCCAGTTCCGGGCCGAGGTCGCGTTGGTGATCGTCTCGATGGTCGTGAAGGTCTTCGAGGCGATGACGAACAGCGTCTCGGCCGGGTCCAGATCGCGGACCGCCTCGTGCAGGTCGGCCCCGTCCACGTTCGACACGAAGCGGACCGTCAGGTCCCGGTCGGTGAAGGACCGCAGCACCTCGTACGCCATCGCCGGGCCGAGGTCGGAGCCGCCGATGCCGATGTTCACCACGTTCTTGATGCGCCGGCCGGTGTGCCCGGTCCACTCGCCCGAACGGACGCGCTCGGCGAAGCCGGCCATCTTGTCGAGGACGGCGTGCACGGCCGGTACGACGTTCTCGCCGTCGACCTCGATCACCGCGTCACGCGGGGCGCGCAGCGCGGTGTGCAGGACCGCGCGGTCCTCGGTCGTGTTGATCTTCTCGCCGCGGAACATGGCGTCCCGCAGTCCGAACACGTCCGTGGCGGCGGCCAGCGCGCGCAGCAGCCGCAGCGTCTCGTCGGTGACGAGGTGCTTGGAGTAGTCGACGTGCAGATCGCCGACCTGAAGCGTGTATCCGGTGCCGCGTCCGGGGTTCTGGGCGAACAGCTCACGGAGCTGCGCCTCGCCGAGTTCCTCCCGGTGCCCGGCCAGAGCGGTCCACTCGGGTGTCTGGTCGAGCCTGGTACGGCTGTCTGCGTTCATGTGGGACTTCCGCCTCTTTCCTGCCTGTGCCGCGTACCTTGCCCCGCTGCCGGTCCCAACCTAATTGATCAGGGCGGGACGTGAGCTGTCGTCCCGCCGTCGTCCGGCTCAACAACAGATACGTCCGGCTTGAGCAGGGGTATCAGCGCGGTGAAGAACAGAATGCGGAAGGCCGGCCGCCACGCCCGCGCAGGGCGGGGCCACCGGACCGGTGTCGTACTGCCCGGCACTCTTTCGGGGCACGGCCCCGTACGCGTCCCAAACGAGTCCGGCCGGACACCCGTGGGTGTCCGGCCGGACCTCGACTCCTAGATCTCGCCCCGCAGTTTGGCGAGCGCCTCGGCGAGGATGGCCTCGCCGTCCGCGTCGCTGCGCCGTTCCCGTACGTACGCGAGGTGCGTCTTGTACGGTTCGGTGCGCGGCGGGTCCGGCGGGTTGTCCCGGTCCTGTCCGGCGGGGAAGCCGCAGCGCGGACAGTCCCAGGTATCGGGGACCTGCGCGTCGCTGGCGAAGCTGGGCTGCGTCTCGTGCCCGTTCGAGCACCAGAAGGAGATGCGCAGCCGCGGCGCGGACTCGCCACGCTCGGCCTCGCCCATCGGCCCCGCCCCGACCCGGCTTCCTCGGATCGCGTTGCCACTTGCCACGGTCGTAACTCCCTGCGTAATGGTGCCGCAAAGCGAGTCGGCGTTTCGCTTCGCTGCGAGCGCCTCAGTCTACGTAAGGCCCAACGCGCGTCTAGTAGATGGAGTTACACCCCGCCCAAAGACGCAAGCCCCATGATAGGCCGCGCTTGCGGGCGCGTACCGTACATGGGGCCTTACGTGCGGAATGTGCTTGCGTAATGTGCGTTTGTGCTGCCGTTCCGATGCTCGGACGGTGGTCAGTTGTTGACCTTCATCAGAAGGCCCAGCACCACAATGGACGCGAACCACAGCAAACCGACCACCACGGTGATGCGGTCGAGGTTGCGCTCGGCGACGGAGGAGCCGCCGACGGAGGACTGCATGCCGCCACCGAACATGTCGGAGAGACCGCCGCCCTTCCCCTTGTGCATCAGCACCAGCATCATCAGCAACAGGCTGAAGACGATCAGGGCGATCGAGAACCCCATAACCACGGCTGGACCAACTTCCTGGGACTTGGACGGACGACGGGGGCCGGTGCTTCGGGTACGAAGCCGCCCGGCCCCCGCAAGGGTACGACGTAACGCCGCTACGGCCTACTCGCAGGTCGCCGGTTCGTTACGGAACGCGGCTCACTGGTCGCGGAAGCGGACGATCTTGACGAACTCCTCGGAGTCCAGGGAGGCACCACCGACCAGGGCACCGTCGATGTCCGGCTTCGCCATGATCTCGGCGACGTTGCCGGCCTTCACCGAGCCGCCGTACTGAATACGGACGGCGTCGGCCAGTTCCTGCGTGTACAGCTCGGCGAGCTTGCCGCGGATCGCCGCGCAGACCTCCTGGGCGTCGTCGGAGCCGCAGACCTTGCCGGTGCCGATGGCCCAGACGGGCTCGTACGCGATCACGATCGTCTCGGCCTGCTCGGCCGGGAGGTCCTTGAGACCGCCCTCGACCTGCGTGAGCGTGTGCGTGACGTGGTTGCCCGCCTCGCGGACGTCCAGCTCCTCGCCGACGCACAGGATCGGGGTGAGGCCGTGCTTGTAGGCGGCCTTGACCTTGGTGTTCACGACCTCGTCGGTCTCGTTGTGGTACTGGCGGCGCTCGGAGTGGCCGATCGCCACGTAGGTGCACTTGAGCTTGGCCAGCATCGAGCCGGAGATCTCGCCGGTGTAGGCACCGGAGTCGTGCGCCGAGATGTCCTGGGCGCCGTACTTGATCTTGAGCTTGTCCCCGTCGACCAGGGTCTGCACCGAGCGCAGGTCGGTGAAGGGCGGCAGGACCGCGACCTCACAGGCCTCGTAGTCCTTGTCGGCCAGGGCGAAGGCGAGCTTCTGGACATGGGCGATGGCCTCGAGGTGGTTGAGGTTCATCTTCCAGTTGCCCGCCATCAGCGGCGTACGAGTGGTCATACGGGGTCAGTCCTCCAGTGCGGCGAGGCCGGGGAGCGTCTTGCCCTCTAGGTATTCGAGGGAGGCGCCGCCGCCGGTCGAGATGTGGCCGAATGCCGTCTCGTCGAAGCCCAGGATGCGGACGGCCGCGGCGGAGTCGCCACCGCCGACGACCGTGAAGGCCTGGGAGTCGAGAAGGGCCTGGGCGACCGCCTTGGTGCCCTCGGCGTAGTCGGGGTGCTCGAAGACGCCCATCGGACCGTTCCAGAAGACCGTGGCGGCGTCGGTGAGCTTCGATGCGTACAGCTTGCGGGACTCCGGACCGATGTCCAGGCCCATCTGGTCGGCCGGGACGGCGTCCGCGGCGACGGTGGTGGGGTTGGCCGGAGCCTTGGTCTTCAGGTCCGGGAACTCGGGGCCGACCACGACGTCGACGGGGAGGACCAGCTCGACACCGTTCTTCTCGGCCCGCTCGATGTACTCCTGGACCGCCGGGATCTGGTCCTCCTGGAGGAGCGACTTGCCGATCTCGTAGCCCTTGGCCTTGAGGAAGGTGTACGCCATGCCGCCGCCGATCAGCAGCCGGTCGGCCTTGCCGAGCAGCTGGTCGATCACGGCGAGCTTGTCGGACACCTTGGCGCCGCCGAGCGCGACCACGTAGGGGCGCTCGACGTCCTCGGTGAGCTTCTTCAGGACACCGACCTCGGTGGCGATGAGGTAGCCCGCGTAGTGCGGCAGCCGCGCCGGAAGGTCGAAGACCGAGGCGTGCTTGCGGTGCACGGCACCGAAACCGTCGCCCACGTAGACATCGGCCAGCGCGGCGAGCCGGTCGGCGAACTCGCCGCGCTCGGTGTCGTCCTTGGACGTCTCGCCGGCGTTGAAGCGGAGGTTCTCGATGACCGCGACCTGGCCGGGCTCCAGCCCGTTCACGGCGTCGTGCGCGGCGGGCCCGACGGTGTCCTGGGCGAACGCCACGGGCGCGCCCAGCAGCTCGCCGAGGCGCTCGGCGGCGGCAAGGAGCGAGAAGGCGGGGTCCGGGGCGCCCTTGGGGCGGCCCAGGTGCGAGGCGACGACCACCTTGGCGCCCGCCTCGGCGAGGGCCTTGACGGTGGGCAGTACGGCGCGGATGCGGCCGTCGTCGGTGATGAGGCCTTCGGCCAGCGGCACGTTCAGGTCGGCGCGGACGAAGACCCGCTTACCGTCCACGCCTTCGGCGAGAAGTTCGTCGATCGTCTTCATGAGGGGGCTCCTAAAGAAGGCTCAAGTGATCCGAGAGGGCTGATCGATCAGCACGCGGCACAGGGCTCGGGCAGCGCGGCGGTGCGCTGCCCGAGCCCTGTGCTCACATCGAAGTGCCTGCTCTGGGACTTAGAGCTGGCCGCCGACGAAGACCGTGAGGTCCACGAGGCGGTTGGAGTAGCCCCACTCGTTGTCGTACCAGCCGAGGATCTTCACCGTGTTGCCCTCCTGGACCATGGTCAGGGAGGAGTCGAAGGTGCAGGAGGCCGGGTCGCCGACGATGTCCGAGGAGACGATCGGGTCCTCGGTGTAGGTCAGGAAGCCCTTGAGGTCGCCGTCGTCGGAGGCCTTCTTGAACGCGGCGTTGACCTCGTCCTTGGTGACCTCGCGCTGCAGCGTCACGACCAGGTCGGTGGCCGAGCCGGTCGGGACCGGGACGCGCATCGCGATGCCGTCCAGCTTGCCCTTGAGCTGCGGGAGGACCAGGGCGGTGGCCTTCGCGGCACCCGTGGTGGTCGGGATGATGTTCTCGGCGGCGGCGCGGGCGCGGCGCAGGTCCGAGTGCGGGAAGTCCAGGATGCGCTGGTCGTTCGTGTACGCGTGGACCGTCGTCATCAGACCCTTGACGATGCCGAAGTTCTCGTCGAGGACCTTGGCCATCGGCGCCACACAGTTGGTGGTGCAGGAGGCGTTGGAGATGACGTGGTGGTTGGCCGCGTCGTACTTGTCCTGGTTGACGCCCATCACGATGGTGATGTCCTCGTCCTTGGCCGGAGCCGAGATGAGGACCTTCTTCGCGCCACCGGTGATGTGCTTGGCGGCGTCGGCCTTCTTGGTGAAGATGCCGGTCGACTCGATGACGATGTCGACGCCCAGCTCGCCCCACGGGATGTCGGCGGGGTTGCGCTCGGAGAGCACCTTGATCGTCTTGCCGTCGACGGTGATCGTGTCGGCGGTGTGCGACACCTCGGCCTTGAGTCGGCCCAGGATGGTGTCGTACTTCAGCAGGTGAGCGGTGGTCGCGGTGTCACCCAGGTCGTTGACAGCCACGATCTCGATGTCTGCACCCTGCTCCAGCAGCGCGCGGAAGTAGTTACGACCGATGCGGCCAAAGCCGTTGATGCCTACGCGGATCGTCACGAACCGATCTCCTCGTTAGGAACGCCGGCTTTGGACGCCGGCGAGTTTGTATGGGATGTCCCCGACCGCCTACGACCCTACCTCCCTGACGCTCCCGGAGTGACATCGAGTGCCCCATACACGGCAGGGCGGCCCGTACCCACCAGTAGGGGTACGGACCGCCCGGGCTTGACGCCCTTGTTCGCCCTTGTCAGCTGCGCAGAGCCGCCAGGGCCTTGCCCAGCAGGGCCGTTCGGTCGGCGGCCGCGGTGACGTGTTCGAGG
Organism: Streptomyces sp. NBC_00258; assembly: GCF_036182465.1. Taxonomy (NCBI): domain Bacteria; kingdom Bacillati; phylum Actinomycetota; class Actinomycetes; order Kitasatosporales; family Streptomycetaceae; genus Streptomyces; species Streptomyces sp. NBC_00258. The sequence continues at coordinate 8,930,473 of NZ_CP108081.1, read as the reverse complement.
CCGAAGCCGAGCAGCACGGTGTCACGCGTGGTGACCGCTCCGTACGTCTTGAAGAGTTCCCCGGACAGGCCCCAGTCGTTCACGACCGCGGGGCTGCCCGCGGGCGGCCCGGGGACGTTCCAGGCGCCGAGCGACGTCTCGAAGCCGTCGGTCTGGCCGGCCGTGCCGCCGATGACGACGGAGGCGTTGTCGGCGAGTACACCGTGGCCGCCCGTGCCCGGGTCGGTGATGTAGCTCAGCGACACCTCCACCGTCTTTCCGGCGTACGCGGAGAGATCGAAGTCGACCTCCTGCCAGCCGTCGGAGGCCCCGGTGAAGCTGTTCCAGGAGCCGCTCGTGCCGGTTGCGGTGCAGCCGGCTGAGCCCGGGGTCAGATAGCGCTTGAGGGCGGGGTGCGCCTGGATGAAGTACCCGGCCTCGCACTCCGCGGGAACCGCGGTGCTGGTGGCGCCGCCCTTCTCGGGGAGGGTCGTCCAGTCGTCGGCCCCGGCCGTGTGCGCTTCGAGCGCCGCGTGGTCGTAGCCGGCCTCGGTGTCCCACAGGAGCTTCGTGCGCAGAGTGGGCGCGTCGGCCGCGCTGACCCCGGTGAGGTCGATGGTGCGGGTGAGACGGTTCCAGGCGTAGTCGGAGTGCGTGACGGCCGCCATGGAGGCGCCCTCGAAGGGACCGTAGGGATTGACGGTCCCCGGGTACGCCCCCGCTCCCGCGCTCGCGAACTGCGGGAACGTCTCGACGGGCAGCGTGTCCGAGGTGACGCTGTACGCGCCTGCCGCGTTCAGCGGGTTGCCGGGCGCGTCACCGAGCGGTCCGGTGGCTCCGGAGAGCTTGCCCGAGCCGGTGAAGGACGTGACGCCCGGCGTCGTCGTACGGGAGTAGGCGCCGAGGTAGTACTGGCTGAAGTCGTTCGTCAGGGCGCCCGGCAGTGCGACGTTGCCGCCCGCCTGCTCGCCCGCCTCGATCAGCTTGCCGCCTTCGTTGAGGTAGGCGCGCAGCTGCAGCTGGGTGGCGTAGCCGGGGCGGTCGGCGCCGGTGTAGTGGACGACCGTCTTGAAGTGACCGAGGACGCCGAGCGCGTCCGGCACGCCCTGGGTGGCGACGTCCCAGACGAGGGGCTTGCGGCCGTTGGCCTTCAGGGCGTCGACGTAGGTCCGTGCCTGCGTCGCGGCGGCGGCACCCTCTTCGGCGACCACCAGCGTGTCGGCGCGCGGCCGCTCGGCCACGGTGTAGGTGAAGCGCTGACTGGAGGTGGGCTTCCCGCTCTTCGTCTCGCCGGTGAACCAGACCTCGACCTTGTCGCCGGGGTCGCCGTCCGCCACGAAGGCGCGGTACTCGTCGAAGTAGAGGTTGTCCTCGCCTCCGAAGGTCTCGCCGCCCTTCCAGGGCTTGAGCGCCATGTCCTCCGTACGGCCGCCGTTGACGCGGTACCTCAGCTCCTTGTCGCGTACGGACTTACGGGCGACGACCGTGATCTCCTGGTCGGCGCCGCGGGAGTACGACGTGGTGAAGGGGGCCGGGGTGAAGTCGGGGGCGTCGATGCCGACCGAGGACTTCGGCTGGTCGGGCTTGGCGGCGCTCTCGGCGACGGAGAGCGCGAACGGGACGTTCTTGGCGAACTCCTGCTGGATCAGCTTCTCGTCGTCCGGGAAGGTGAAGATCGACTCGCAGTCCACCGCGTTCCAGGCGTCGTTGGGGTCGACGTTCGACGCGGTCTGGCAGGTCGACATCTCGGGGGTGAACATCGCCGTGCCGTTGACGTTGGACGCGTGTCCGTCGGCCTCGCCGTTGGTCGTGTACAGCTCGGAGGAGACCTGCGGGCGGTAGCCGGGGACCGCCGGGTTCTCGGGGGTTCCGGCGAGCGACTTGTAGAGCACGTCGTCCGGGCTCGGCGTCGCCACCTGCCAGCCGACCCCGTAGAGGATCAGTTCGGCGGCCGAGTGGTAGTTGATGCCGTACTCGAAGCCGATGCGCTTCTCGAAGGCGTCCAGCGCCTTGGTCTCGGGCTCGGAGCCGGGACTCGCGCCACGGTAGGTCTGGCTCGTCGGGAACGGGGACGAACCCTCGTCGTCGTAGCCCCACTTGTAGGAGAAGTTGCGGTTGAGGTCGACGCCGTCACCGGTGGTCCAGGCACCGTCGCCGTTGATGTCGCGCATGTTCTTGCGCCACTGGCGGTCGCCCTCGGCCTCGAACGTCCAGTCGTAGCCGTCCGGGTTGGCGGACAGGACGAACCACAGCTCGGTGGAGTTCACGAGCTTGGTGACCCGCTGGTCCTTGCCGTAGTTGTCGAGGTAGTAGTGCATCAGGCGCCGGGTCATCTCCGGCGTGATCCACTCACGGGCGTGCTGGTTGGACATGTACAGCATGGAGGGCTTGGCGCCGTCCTTGGTCTTCTTGGCGCCCTTGGTGAGCTTGAGGGCGAGGATGTCCTGCCCCTGGAGGGTCTTGCCGATGGAGACGACCTTCGTCAGGGACGGGTTCTGCTGCCCGGTCCTGAGGATCTCCTCCTGGAGGTTGCCCTTGCCGCTGTAGGGCCGGTAGACGCCGTCCCCCGCGGCGGCCACGCGCGCGCGTGCCTTGGCCGAGAGCTTGTGCTCGGCGAGGTCGACGCCCTTCTTCTCCAGCTGGTCGGCCTGCTTGTCGGTGAGGTAGACCTCGACCGTGGCCGTGCCCTTGTCCGGGACCTGTTCGCCCAGTTCGTGACTGTCCTGGCCCGCCGCGAGGAGCAGGGGTACCTGTTCCTTCGTGACGTCCGCGCGGAACACCTTGACCTCGTCCGCGCCCGGGGCGGTCGCGGCGCCGGGTTCTGCCTGTGCCATGGGTGCGATGGCCACTCCGCCGAGCAGGAGCGCGCCGGCAGCGAGGATCGATCTCGCTCTTCGTCTCATGAGCCCCCCTTGCAGTTGTCCGCCACAGCAGCGAACAGATGCCAGGCTCATGACACTTCATGGTCAAGTCAAGAGCGCATCGAGGACGGCAAAACGCCGGTGCGGTTACCCCAAACGGGCGCACGCACCGGCGTGTTGAGGATCGGAGCCGACTTCCCCGGCATCGGCGGAGAGCCACCGACGGGTCCCCGGACCGGCCCGGGAGCTGCGGCGCGCCACGGCCGCGGCGATTTCCGTGGCCCGGCCCGCGGCGATCCGCGTGGTTCAGCCCACGAGGTTGTCGGCCATCTCCTCGGTGAGCGTGGACTCCGTCCCCGGGATGCCGAGGTCCTGGGCCCGCTTGTCGGCCATGGCGAGCAGCCGGCGGATCCGGCCCGCGACGGCGTCCTTGGTCAGCGGCGGGTCGGCGAGCGCGCCCAGCTCCTCCAGGGAGGCCTGCTTGTGCTCCATCCGCAGCCGTCCGGCGGCCGCGAGGTGCTCCGGGACCTCCTCGCCGAGGATCTCCAGGGCGCGCCCGACGCGGGCCCCGGCGGCGACGGCCGCGCGGGCCGAGCGGCGCAGGTTGGCGTCGTCGAAGTTGGCGAGCCGGTTGGCGGTGGCGCGGACCTCGCGGCGCATCCGCCGCTCCTCCCAGGCCAGCACGGACTCGTGGGCGCCGAGGCGGGTGAGGAGGGCGCCGATGGCGTCCCCGTCCCGGACGACGACCCGGTCCACGCCCCGTACCTCGCGGGCCTTCGCGGCGATCGACAGGCGGCGGGCGGCGCCGACCAGCGCGAGCGCGGCCTCCGGGCCCGGGCAGGTCACCTCCAGGGAGGACGAGCGGCCGGGCTCGGTGAGCGAGCCGTGGGCCAGGAAGGCCCCGCGCCAGGCGGCCTCGGCGTCGCAGGTGGCCCCCGAGACCACCTGCGGCGGCAGACCCCGGATCGGGCGCCCACGGCCGTCCACGAGCCCCGTCTGGCGGGCCAGCTGGTCACCGCCCGCGACCACCCGTACGACGTAACGGGAGCCGCGGCGCAGACCGCCCGGAGCCATCACGATCAGCTCGGAGCTGTGGCCGAAGATCTCCAGGATGTCCCGCTTCAGCCGGCGCGCCGCCATCGCCGTGTCCAGCTCCGCCTCGATCACGATGCGGCCGCTCACCAGGTGAAGGCCGCCCGCGAACCGCAGCATGGCGGAGACCTCCGCCTTTCTGCAGCAGGTCCGGGTGACGGGAAGCCGGGAGATCTCGTCCTTCACCGCTGCCGTCATCGCCATGGGCCGATCCTTCCATGCATCCGAAAAATACGGTCGTACGCGGCGGCCAACAGCTCCGGATCATGCCTCGGAGACCCATCGGTCCGGGCCACGGGCGCCAGCTCGACCGCGGCGCCGAACCGCTTGGCGGCATCGGTCAGTAAATCGCGGTCGGGCACGGCGGCCTCGTCGGCCAGCACCACGTCCAGGGCGAGTTTAGGGGCGTGTCGTCCCAAAACCTCCAAATGACGCTGCGGTGAGAAGCCATCGGTTTCTCCGGGTTGCGGAGCGAGATTCAGGGAGAGGACCCGGCGGGCCTTCGTCTCGGTGAGCGCGTCGAGCAGCTCGGGCACGAGCAGGTGCGGGATCACCGAGGAGAACCAGGAGCCGGGACCGAGGACCACCCAGTCCGCGTCGAGGACCGCCGCGACGGCCTCGGGGACGGCGGGCGGGTCGTGCGGCACGACGTGCACGGACTGCACCTCACCGGGCGTGAGCGCCACGGTCGCCTGTCCGCGGACGGTGTCGACGTCCTCGGGCCGCTCCGGGTCGTGCCCCTTGACGAGCGCCTGGAGCTCCAGGGGCACCGCGGACATGGGCAGCACCCGGCCGTGCGCGCCCAGCAGCCTGCCGACCAGGTCGAGGGCCTGGACGTGGTCGCCGAGCTGCTCCCAGAGGGCGACGATCAGCAGATTGCCGACCGCGTGCTCGTGCAGCTCGCCCTTGGACTGGAAGCGGTGCTGGATGACGCGCGCCCAGGTCTGGCCCCAGTCGTCGTCACCGCACAGCGCGGCCAGGGCCTTGCGCAGGTCGCCGGGCGGGAGCACGCCCAGCTCGTCGCGCAGACGGCCGCTGGAGCCGCCGTCGTCGGCGACCGTGACGACCGCGGTGAGGTCGCCGGTGATGCGGCGCAGCGCGGCGAGCGAGGCGGACAGGCCCATGCCGCCGCCGAGCGCGACGACCTTGGGCTGGGCGCCGCGGCGGCGCGGCTTGGCGCCACGGCCCTCGACGGGCTTGCCCCCGCGCGCCTCGGGGGCCATCCGCCGCAGTCTGCTCAGCCGCGGACTACGTCCCGTCATTCGCGGCCCATGTCCCGGTGGACGACGACCGTCTCCACTCCCTCGGACACCAGACGGGCGGCGAGCTTCTCCGACATGGCGACGGAGCGGTGCTTGCCGCCGGTGCAGCCGACCGCGATGGTCACATAGCGCTTGCCCTCGCGGCGGTAGCCGGTCTGGATGAGGCGCAGCAGCTCGGCGTACCGGTCGAGGAACTCCTTGGCGCCGGGCTGGTTGAAGACGTACGCGGCCACCTCCTCGTTCAGGCCGGTGTACTGGCGCAGCTCCGGGACCCAGTGCGGGTTGGGCAGGAACCGCATGTCCACGACCAGGTCGGCGTCGACCGGCAGGCCGTACTTGAAGCCGAAGGACATGACGGTGGCCCGCAGCTCGGGCTCCTCCTCGCCCGCGAACTGGGCGTCCATCTTGGCGCGCAGCTCGTGCACGTTCAGGCTGGAGGTGTCGATCACCAGGTCGGCGTCGCCGCGCAGCTCGCGCAGCAGTTCCCGCTCGGCGGCGATGCCGTCGACGATGCGGCCGTCGCCCTGGAGGGGGTGGGGACGGCGCACTCCCTCGAAGCGGCGCACCAGGGCGTCGTCCGAGGACTCCAGGAAGACGATCCGCCGGGTGACGTGCTTGGTCTCCAGGTCCGCGAGGGACTCGCGCAGGTTGTCGAAGAATCGACGTCCGCGGACGTCGACGACGACCGCGATCCGCGCCACGTTCCCCTGCGAGCGGGCGCCGAGCTCCACCATGGTGGGGATCAGCGCGGGCGGCAGGTTGTCGACGACGAACCAGCCGAGGTCCTCCAGACACTTGGCGGCGGTGGACCGGCCGGCGCCCGACATCCCGGAGATGATCACCAGCTCCGGAATGGCCGCCTCGGGGACGCCTGCCGACTCGATGGTCGTGCCCGTGTTCACTTCCGCTCCGTCTTTCTGTGCCGCTTCGTCAGCTTCTTGGCCGGCTGTCCCGCCGGCCGCTTCTCGTTGCGTTCGATCCTCGCGCGCTTCGCTGTGCGATGCCTCTGTTTCAGCCGTGTGCGGTTCCCCGGTTCCGGCCGCATGCGCCTCTTCCGTTCCCGGCGTGCGCCCTGTCGAGGGTTCTTCCTGCTCGTGCTCGGTCATCTCTCCTGCCCCCGTCGTTCGTCCGAGGTGCCCGCGGACACGGGCTCCCCCGCGGAACCCGCCGTCGTTTCGGATTCCGCGTCTGTCGCGTATCCCTCTGTCGCGAATTCCTCGTCTTCCATGATCTCTCCAGTCGCGGTGTTCACGGCGGGTGCCGCCGGGGCCGCCTGGGCGAGGGCCACGGCGATCGACTCGGCCGTCTTGCGGCCTATGCCGGGAACTTCGCAGATCTGGTCGATCGTCGCGGACCGCAGCTTCTTCACCGAGCCGAAATGCTTGATCAACGCCTGTTTGCGAGTCTCACCGAGGCCCGGCACGTCGTCCAGCGGGCTCGCCCTGAAACGCCGGGCCCGCTTGGTGCGCTGGTAGGTGATCGCGAAGCGGTGCGCCTCGTCGCGCACACGCTGAAGAAGATAGAGCCCTTCACTGGTACGTGGCAGCACCACCGGGTCGTCCTCGCCGGGCACCCAGACCTCTTCGAGGCGCTTGGCCAGGCCGCACACGGCGATGTCGTCGATGCCGAGCTCGTCCAGCGCCCTCTGGGCCGCGGCGACCTGCGGCTGTCCGCCGTCGACGACGACCAGCTGCGGAGGATACGCGAACCGCTTGGGCCGCCCGTCCTCCTCGGTGAGCCCGGTCTCGCCGTCGGCCCACTCGCCGGTCTTCTCCTTCTCGGCGAGGTACCGCCTGAAACGGCGGGTGATCACCTCGTGCATGGACCGGACGTCGTCCTGGCCCTCGAAGCTCTTGATCTGGAAGCGCCGGTACTCGCTCTTGCGTGCCAGCCCGTCCTCGAAGACGACCATCGACGCCACGACGTCGTCGCCCTGGAGGTGCGAGATGTCGTAGCACTCGATCCGCAGGGGCGCGCTGTCCAGGTCGAGGGCCTCGGCGATCTCCTCCAGGGCCCGGGAGCGGGTGGTGAGGTCGGAGGCCCGCTTGGTCTTGTGCAGGCCGAGCGCTTGGAGCGCGTTGCGCTGGACCGTCTCCATGAGGGCCTTCTTGTCGCCGCGCTGCGGGATCCGCAGCGACACGTTCGACCCACGGCGCTCGGCGAGCCACTCCTGGACGGGCTCCACGAGCTCCGGCAGCGCCGGGACGAGCACCTCCTTCGGTACGGAGTCGCCGGTCTCCTCGCCGTAGAGCTGCTGGAGCGCGTGCTCGACGAGGTCACCCGTGGTGACGGCCTCGACCTTGTCGGTGACCCAGCCGCGCTGGCCGCGGACCCGGCCGCCACGGACGTGGAAGATCTGCACGGCCGCTTCCAGCTCGTCCTCGGCGAGCGCGATCAGGTCGGCGTCCGTCGCGTCGGCGAGCACGACGGCGCTCTTCTCCATGGCCTTCTTGAGGGCCTCGATGTCGTCGCGCAGGCGGGCGGCGCGCTCGTACTCCATCTCGTCCGCCGCGTCCGTCATCTTCCGCTCCTGGCGGCGGATGTACGTCCCCGTGCGGCCGGCCATGAAGTCGCAGAACTCCTCGGCGAGTTCGCGGTGCTCCTCGGGGGAGACCCGCTCGACGCAGGGGGCGGAGCACTTGCCGATGTAGCCGAGCAGACAGGGGCGGCCGGTGCGCGCGGCGTTCTTGAACACGCCCGCGGAGCACGTCCGTACGGGGAAGACGCGCAGGAGGAGGTCCACGGTGTCGCGGATCGCCCACGCGTGTCCGTAGGGACCGAAGTAGCGCACGCCCTTCTTCTTCTGGCCGCGCATCACCTGCACGCGCGGGAACTGTTCGTTCATGGTGACCGCGAGATACGGATAGCTCTTGTCGTCGCGGTACTTGACGTTGAACCGGGGGTCGAACTCCTTGATCCAGGAGTACTCCAGCTGCAGCGCCTCGACCTCCGTGGACACCACCGTCCACTCCACCGACGCGGCCGTGGTGACCATCGTGCGCGTACGCGGGTGGAGGCCGGAGAGGTCCTGGAAGTAACTCGCCAGGCGCTGGCGCAGGCTCTTCGCCTTCCCGACGTAGATCACCCGGCGGTGCTCGTCGCGGAATTTGTAGACCCCCGGCGAGTCGGGGATCTGTCCCGGCTTGGGGCGGTAGCTGGAGGGGTCGGCCATGTCTCACACCCTACTGGCGGGGTGTGACAGCGCGACGGCCCGTCGGCCCTCGCGGGCCACCGGCTAACGCGACTCCAGGAACGTGAGAACCGCCAGCACCCGCCGGTGATCGTCCGCGGCCTCCGGCAGACGGAGCTTGCCGAGGATGCTGCGGACGTGCTTCTCGACGGTGCCCTCGGTCACCCACAGACGCCGGCCGATGCCGGCGTTCGAGCGGCCCTCGGCCATGAGCTCCAGGACCTCCCGCTCCCGCGTGCTGAGGAAGGACAGCGGGTCGTCGCGGCGCTGGGCCGTGACCAGCTCCCGCACGAGAGAGGGGTCGACGACCGAGCCGCCCTTGCGGATACGGTCCAGCGCCTCGATGAACTCGTCCACGACCGTGACCCGGCTCTTCAGCAGATAACCGATCCGCCGCCCGCTCGCGAGCAGCTCCAGGGCGTCCTCGACCTCCACGAAGGCGGACAGGACGAGGATGCCGAGGTCGGGATACCGCTCCCGGATGCCGCGGGCCGCCTTCAGCCCCTCCGTGGAGTGGGTGGGCGGCATCCTGATGTCCACGATCACCAGGTCCGGCAGGTGCTCGGCGACCAGTTCCAGGAGCGCGTTCGCGTCGCCGGCCTGACCCGCCACCTCGTAGCCGAGCCGCTCGCAGAGGCTGGCCAGACCCTCTCTGAGCAGGACGTCGTCGTCGGCCAGGACGACCCTCCCGCGCGCGGGCCGCTGTGCTGCGTCCATGGTGCTCCCCGTCCGCTCGGCCGACCGGTGCGGTGCGCGTCTGCGGTACGCCTCCAACAGCCTGCCGGACATGGCCGGTTACGGCTAGCCGCAGGTGGGCAATGGTGGAGAACCGGAAGCCGTTTCGGGGGCTGCCCGTGACGACACGAAGACAGTTCGAGGGAATGCTCGTAGCAGTGCAGATGCAGGTGGGCCGCCGCCCCGGGCAAGGGGCAGCGGGCCGATGACCGAAAGGCTGCGGAAGATGCGACAGACACGGATCGAAAAGCGACGGCGGTCGGTCCGTGTGCGGCCGTACGAGGACGAGTTCTCCCCGTACGGGGACGAGGAGCGGTACGCCGACGGACTGCGCTCCGGCCTCGACCCCCGCGACCCCGACATCGTGCGCGCCAAGCGCCTGCGGCCTGCACCGAACGGCGGGACGCCCCGCCCCTGAGGCCGGACGGCCGCTCCACCGTCCGTGCAGACCGCCCGGAGCGTACGCGTGTCACCGAGTCCAGGACTCCCCCTCGTTGGACCTCCGACACTGCGTGCGTTCCGGGCAGTCACGTGTCCGGGGCCGGCCGCCGGTCGGTCCAGGAAGGACCCCTGATCAGTCCGGAGAGGACCGCGGCAGGGGCAGCCGTGCGATCAGTGTGGTCCCTCTGCCCGGCGGGCTTCTCACGGTCAGCCTGCCGCCGATCGCCTCTACCCGGTCGGTCAGCCCGATCAGCCCTGAGCCGCCGCCCGGTTCGGCTCCCCCGACCCCGTCGTCGCCGATGACGACCTCCAGGACGTCCTCGTACACCCTCGCCCGGACCTCGACCACCGTCGCGCGCGCGTGCTTGGCGGCGTTGGTGAGGCACTCGGAGGTCACGTAGTAGACGGCCACCTCGGTCTGTTCCGGGAGGCGGGTCCCCGGCAGCTCCAGATCCAGCTCCACGGGCACGGCGGAGCGCCTGGCCAGGGCGCGCAGGGCGGGGCCGAGGCCGCCCTTGGAGAGGATCGCCGGATGGATGCCCCGGGAGATCTGCAGCAGGTCCTCGAAGGCGTCGTCCAGGCCCTTGCCGATGTGCGCGAGCTGCTCGACGAGCTCGGCCGGCTGGTCCGCCGTCATGGACTCGGCCATGCGCAGGTCCAGCTGGAGAGAGACGAGGCGCTGCTGGACGCCGTCGTGCAGATCGCGTTCGATGCGCCGCCGGGACGCGTCGCCGGCGGCCACCACGCGCGCGCGTGAAGCGGCCAGCTGGGCGCGGCTGTCCGCGTTGGCGATGGCGGTGGCGATGAGTTCCGTGAAGTCGGCGAGGCGCGGCTCGGTTCCCCTGGGCAGCGGTTCGGAGTGCGGGGCGGACACGACGACGGCGCCCCACAGGCGGTCGTCGACGACGATCGGCGCCCCCACGGAACCGCCGACGCGGGCCGCGCGCCCGGTCGCGGCCACCGCCCGCGCCGCCTGCTGGCCCTCCGTCGCGGCCGTACGGGCGGCCGTACGGGCGGAGCCGAGGACGGTGGCGGCGCCGTCTGCCTCGTACCGCAGGACGGCGGCGGAACTCGTGCTCAGCAGCAGTCCCACCTCGTGCGCGACGGCCGTGAACACCTCGTGCGGCGGGACGCCGCGGGCCACCAGGGTGGCGACGCTGCGCAGCGCTGCCTGTTCGCGGGCGGCGCGGCGGCTCTCGGTCACGTCGCGCGCGGCGGCGTAGATGAGGCCCTCCTCTATGACGGAACGGCAGCTCCACTGGAGCCAGCACTCGGTGCCGTCGCCGCGTACGTAGCGGTTCTCGAACTCGACGACCTCGGCGCCGGTCGCCAGCCGGTCGAGGATGGCCTGGACACGGTCCCGGTCCTCCTCGTGCACGAAGTCGAGGTACGGCCGGGACAGCAGGGTGCTGCCGGGGTAGCCGAGTGTTCTCTCGAAGGCCGGGTTCACGCGCTTGAAGTAGCCGTCGACACCGCTGATGCACAGCAGGTCCAGGGAGAGGTTGAAGATGCTCTCCAGCTCCTGTTCGGCCTTGTCGCGCCGTCCGTGGGCGGCGGCGAACGACGCCATGGTGGCGTTCATGCCGCGCAGCAGCTGCGCCCAGGTCCCGCGGAAGGCCGCGACGTCGGCCCGGTGTCCGAGCCGGTTGTCGTCGATCGCCGTGTTCATGGTGCGGATCTCGGCGGCGAACCGCTCACTGGTCACGTGGAGTTCGCGGAAGGTGTCTGCCACGTCGCCGATCTCGTCGCGTCCCGCGTAGCGCATGTCGTACGACAGATCGCCGTCGGCGAGGGCCCTGGCGCCCTCGGACACCTCGGTGAGGGGGCGGTTGATCGAGCGGCGCAGGGCCAGCGCGAGGACGGTGACGGCGAGAAGGACCACTACGGAGAGGCCCAGTTCGCGTTCGCCGCGGTCCTTCACGGCCCGCAGGTCACGGTCTGCGGCGGTCGCCAGCTCGTCCTCGGCGGCGTCCGCGATCGTGCGCAGGGCGGTGAGGCGGCCGGTGGACGCGGCCAGCCAGCGGTCAAGGGAGGGCAGTTGCGCGGTGTCGCCGGCGGCGAGGGCCTCGCGCGTGGCCCGGACCGTGCGGCCCGCGGGCTGGAGCAGCACGCCCGACAGCCGCACCTTGAGCCGCCCCGAGACGTTCTGCCGGAAGGTGTCGAGCTGGGCGGCCTCCAGTGCCTGCCAGGGGTCGCCCGTGGCGCCGGGGGCGTCCCCGGCGCCCGTCGCGAACAGGGCGGCCAGGTCGGCGCGTTCGCGCTCGGCGGCCTCGATGGCCTCCAGTGCGGCGAGATAGCCGTCCGCGGCCCTGCCGGAGGCCCGTGAGGGGCGGCCCGAGTCGAGGTGGTGGACGGTGTTGAGCAGGTCGTTCGTGAGGCTCGCGTACCTCTGCTCGGTCTCCGTCGCGGTGAACGAGCCGCTGCCCGCCTCCAGTCTGGTCGCGAAGAGCTGCCGGCCCTTCGCGTCGAGCTGTCCGAGGACGTCCGGCTGTCCGGTGCCGTCCGCGGCGCCGGCGCGCGCGGCGGTCAGCGCGGCGGTCAGCGCCCGGTCCGTGGCGCGCCGGGCCGCGTCCCGTTCGGCCGTCACGCCCTGCCGGTCCGGGTCCGCCTCCACGAGGACCTCGGCGAGGCGCTCGCGGGCCAGGGCCTCGGTGAGCGCGGTCAGGGCGAAGGAGACGCGCGTGGCGGTCCTGAAGTCCCGCAGGGTGCGCGCCTCGCCCCAGTCGGTCACGGCCGAGAAGACGGTGAAGGCGAGGAGTCCGGAGACCGGCAGCAGCACCAGCAGCATGAGCTTGGTGCCGACGCGCAGCCGGGCGAGCAGCGGGGTCCCGGCGCGCGGGCGGCTGGTTCGTCCGGGCCGTCCGGACTGTCCAGGCCGTCCGGACTGTCCAGGCCGTCCGGGTCTCCGCAGGCGGAGAGGGCCGCCGCGTGCGCCGACCAATCTCCGTACGATGCCCGGCTGCCTTCGTTCGCCGTCCGCGGGCCCGCGTATACCGCCCGGGGTACGTCGTCTGCCGGGTCTCACGGCCCGGCCGACGGGTAACCCTGGTGGTCGGCCAGGTCCTTGTCGATCCGGCGGACCGCCTTGTCCAGGGCGGCCTTCACCGGGGCGCGGTCGAGCATGATCTCCGCGAAGGCCCGCGAGAAGGCACCGCTGACCGCCGGATAGGCCGGGGTCTGCGACCGCGGCCGCGCGACACCGCTCCTCAACTGCTCGATGAACAGTCGCTCGGCACCGCCCTCGGCGAACCTCGGCGAGAGCTCGACGGCGCTGTCCGTCGCCGGGATCGCCCCGTTGGCCCGGCTCATGCGCAGGACCTCCCGGGGCTTCAGGAGGTGCGCGAGGAACCGCCAGACCGCGTCCCCGTCGACGGCGCCCGCCGTGACGCCCCACTGCCAGGAGCCCATCCCGGTGACGGTTCCCCTGCCGAAGTCGGGCAGAGGAACGATCTTCACGTCGTCCGGGAACGCCTTGCTGAACTCGGGGTACGTCCAGTGCCCCACCCAGGAGATGGGGCTGCGCCCCCTGGTGAAGGCCTTGTCGTCCTTGTTCGGGTCGACCAGCCCCTCCTTGACCCACTTCTGGAGGGTGGTCATGGCCCGGACCGCCTCGGGCCCGTTGAGGAAACCCTCCGCCGTCCGCAGATCTCCGGGGTCGATGAGGTCGCCGCCGGCCGACCAGACGGCGGGCGCGAAACCGTACGTGTTCCACTCCTGGCCCGAGAGCGTGTAGTTGAGACGCAGGTCGAGGGGTTTTCCGTAGCCCTCCTTGCGCAGCTTCCGCAGGATGCCGGTCAGTTCGGTGGCCGTCCAGGCGTCGTCCGGACCGCTGGGGACGCGGATGCCGGCCTTCTTCAGGACGGAGGGGCGTACGTAGAGGCCCAGCCCGGAGTCGAACGTGCCGACGCCCCACAACCGGCCCTCATAGGTGCCCTGTTTGCGGATCGAGGGCAGGAGATCGGCCTTCAGCGCCTCGGGCACACAGGAGTCGATCGGCTTGAGCTTGCCCGACCACGCGTAGTTGTAGAGGTTCGGTCCGTCGAAGTCGAGCAGGTCGGGCAGTTCGCCGCTGGCGGCCGCGGAGACGACCAGTTCGTCGTACGGGCGCTCTTCGGGGAGCGTGATCAGCTCGACCCGTACGTCCTCCTGTGCGGCGTTGAAGTCCTTGGCCTGGCGGCGAAGTGTGTCGAGCTCTCCGCTCGGCCCCGCGTGGAACCACACGGTGATGTCGGTGGTGCCTTCGAGCCTGCCGTCGCACGTGGTGTCGCCGCGCTTCTCGGAGCGCTCGCCGTCGTCACCGCCCCCGCCGCAACCGGCGACGACCAGGGCTGCGGACAGCACCCCCGCGAGGACCACGCGGCGCGTTCGGTGCGTCCCGGCTCTCCTGTTGTGCTTCCTCATCGCGCACCCCCACCAGACCGACAGGACACGGTCACCCCAGGGCAGCGACATGCTACCGCGCGTCACCCGTCACTGCGCTCCGTGAGCTCGAACGAAGTTTTCCGGCATGGGACTTCAGCACTTTCCGGCTAGCCGGAAAGCCAACCCGGCAGCCGGTTGGGAAGCTGTCGACATGTCCATGCGCTGTCTCATCGTCGATGACAGCGCCCGGTTCCTGGAGGCCGCGCGCGCCCTGCTGGAGCGTGGCGGGGTCCGGGTCGTCGGCGTCGCCTCGACGGGCGCGGAGGCGCTCACGCGCGCGCGTGAACTCGCCCCGGACGTCGCCCTCGTCGATCTCGACCTGGACGGCGAGAGCGGCCTCGACGTGGCGGGCCTGCTCGCGGACGTCGTACCCGCGGTGATCCTCATCTCGACGCACTCCCTGGTGGACTTCCAGGAGTTGGTGGCGGACAGCCCCGCCCGCGGCTTCCTGCCCAAGTCGGCGCTGTCGGCACGGACGATCCGGGACCTGCTGGACCCATGAGGCGGACACCCTGACCGGGACGTCGGGAAACGCGTACGGACAGCGAGGTTGCGCACCAGGTGTTGTCCGGGCCTGATCAACACGCTTCAATGCGGGGTGACTTGGGGCGGGCACCACCACGCAGGGACGCGAACGTCCCCCGCACGCCGACCGTGTGGCCCCTCCGACCAGCGCTGACGGCCCGACCAGCCGTTGCGAGCACTCACAGAAAGGCCCCTGAATGCGGGACGGCACACAGCACGCGGATGCCGCCACGGCGGAGTTGGAGACGGTCCTGCGGGGCGGCCCCTTCCATGTCGCCCTGCGCGCCGCGATCGCCGCCCGTGGACTGCCTCTGCAGCGCGTACAGCACCATCTGACGCGGTACGGGGTCAAGGTCGGGGTGACGAGCCTGAGTTACTGGCAGCAGGGCGCCCGGCGCCCACAGCGTCCCGAGTCGCTGCGGGCCGTGCGTGCCCTGGAGGAGATACTCCAGCTGCCGGACGAGTCGCTGATCCGACTGCTCGCGAAGGCCGAGGAGCGCCCCGACGCGGAACGCGCCACGGCCCGCTCGTACCGCTCCCTGGTGGAGGCCTCCGGCGCCCTGGAGAAGCTGCTGGCCGAACTGGACTCACCGCTCGACGGCGGGCTGCTCACCATCGGCCACCACGAGCGCGTACGGATCGGCACCCGGCGCGAGCTGCTGGGGCGCGACTCCCAGCACATCGTGCGCGCCCACAAGGAGGGCATCGACCGCTTCGTCGCCATCCACCACGGTGACCCGGGATGCGCCCCGGAGGACATGGCGGTGCACGCCCTGGAGAACTGCCGCACGGGACGCGTCCTGTGGCACCACGACACCGGTGTCCTGGTCGCCGAGCTGCTCTTCGACACGCGGCTGCGCGCGGGCGACACCTTCCTGTTCCGCTACGGCGTCGAGGACGGCACGGCCGGCGCGTGCGGTGAGTACGTCCGCGGGTTCGGCTTCTCCGGCGGGCAGTACGCGCTCCAGGTGCGCTTCGCCGAGGACGCGCTGCCCGTGCGCTGCCACCGGTTCACCCAGCACTCGGCCGCGGCACCACGGAGCGGCCGCCAGGAGCTGGCACTGAGCGACCGGCACCGGTCGGTCCACGTGGTGGAGCAGCGGGTGCGGTCGGGGATCGTGGGGATCGGGTGGGACTGGGAGTGAGGGGCCGGGGCGGCCGCGGTGAAGGGCCGGCCGGGGCGGCCGTGGTGAAGGGATGGGGCGGGCCGCGGTGACGGCCTGCCTCCGGGTGCCCGAGACGTAAACGTTTACGCAAGCGTTTACGTCTGTCTCGGCATCGGGTACGGTCCGATCCGGGACGACGCCCGACGAGGGCCTCGGCGAGGGCGAGGGAGGGGCTCACCCATGGCGACCATGGTCGACGTGGCCCGGAGCGCGGGCGTGTCCGTCGCGACGGTCTCGCACGTACTCAACGACACCCGCCCGGTGCGGCCGGCCACCCGCCAGGCCGTGCTCGACGCCATCGACGAACTCGGCTACACGCCCAACACCCTGGCCAGATCGCTCGTCACCTCGCGCACCCGGTCGATCGGGCTCGCGGTGTCGGCGATCAGCAACCCGTACTTCACGGAGATCCTGCAGGGCGTGGAGGCCGGCGCCCTGGAGCGTGGCTACAGCCTGCTGATTGCGGATCCGCACGACGATCCGGTGCATGAGCGCAAGGTGGTCCAGCTGCTGCACGAGCGGCGCGTGGACGGCATGCTCGTCGCACCGTCCGCGCACCCGGAGGAACTGCTCGGCTATCTCGGGCGGCACGACGTACCGACGGTGTTCCTGGACCGGCTGGTCGACGACGGCCGGACGCCGCCAGGTTTCACCTTCGACCAGGTCTGCGCGGAGAACGCCGAGCCCGTCACGCTCCTGGTCAGGCATCTCGCCGAGCTGGGTCACAAGAGGATCGGCCTGGTCGCGGGCCTGCCGGGGCTCAGCACGACGAGTGAGCGGATCTCCGGCTACCGGCACGGCCTGGCGTACGCGGGACTCCCGTACGACGAGCGGCTCGTGGTCCCCGGCAACTCCGAGGCGGCGGGCGCCGAGCGCGCGACCGAGGCCCTGCTGTCCCTCCCGGCACCGCCCACGGCACTGGTCACCGCCAACAACGCGATGACCATCGGCGCCCTGCGGGCCGTGCGCGAGAGGGGCCTGTCCGTGCCCGGTGACCTGGCTCTGTGCTGCTTCGACGACTTCTCCTGGGCGGACCTCTTCTCGCCCCGGCTCACCGCGATCTCCCAGCCCAGCAAGGAGATCGGCGCCCGGGCCGTACAGCTGCTGCTCGACCGGCTGGACTCCCCCGGCCGCGAGGCCCGTACGGTCCGGCTGCCCTCCGCCTTCATGCACCGCACCTCGTGCGGCTGCCCCGAGAAAGGATCCGACTCGTGATCGTCGTCGCCGGTGAGGCCCTGATCGATCTGGTGCCGCGTGAGGCGGGCGCGCTCGCGGGGCTCGACCCGCGGCGCGGCGGCGGCCCGTACAACACGGCGGTGGCGCTGGGCCGTCTCGGCTCCCCCGCGGCCTTCTGCTCGCGGATCTCGCGGGACGCCTTCGGCGAGGCCCTGGTCGGCGGACTGCGCGAGGCGGGCGTCGACGTGTCGTCCGTGGAGCGGGGCGCCGAGCCGACGACCCTCGCGGTCGCGTCGATCGGCGCGGACGGTTCGGCCCGTTACTCCTTCTACGTCGAGGGCACCGCGGACCGGCTGTTCTCGGCGCCCTCCCAACTCCAGGACGGGACAAGGGCGGTGTCGTTCGGCACCTGTTCGCTCGTACTGGAGCCGGGCGCGACCGCGTACGAGGAACTGATGCGGATCGCGTCCGCGCAGGGTGTGTTCACCGCGCTCGACCCCAACATCCGCTCGGTGCTGATCCCGGACGCGGACGCCTACCGGGCCCGGTTCAAGAGCTGGCTGCCGTCGGTGTCGCTGCTCAAGCTGTCCGAGGAGGACGCGGAGTGGCTCGGCGGCACTCCGCGCGAGTGGCTGGCCTCGGGCCCATCGGCCGTGGTCGTCACGCGGGGCGGAGACGGGCTGACCGCCTTCACCCGTGACGGCGCGGAGTACTCCGTGCCGGGCGAACCCGTCGACGTGGTGGACACGATCGGTGCGGGCGACACGGTGAACGCCGCGCTGCTGCACGGCCTCGCAGCCCGCGACGCGCTCTCCGGGCCCGCGCTCGCGGGTCTGGGCGCCGACGGATGGGCCGAGTTGCTGGGGTTCGCCGCACGAGCCGCGGCGATCACCTGCTCACGGGCGGGCGCGGAACCGCCGTACGCGCATGAGTTGGGCGTTTTCTGACGGGCCCGAGTTGAGCAGCTGATTGTGCAACGCGCCGCGTCCCACGAGAACTTGAGTTCTCGTGGGACGCGGCGCGTTGTGCGTGGCGTATGTACGCGGCCGAACGAACCGCCTCAGGCCTTGCGGGCCCTCGTCGTCTTCTTCGCCGGGGCCGCCTTCTTCGTGACCGCGGCGGCCTTCTTGGTGGCCGTGTTGTTGGTGGCCTTTTCGGTGGCGGTCTTGGCCGTCGCCGTCTTCTTTGTCGTCGACCTGGCGGCCACCGCCTTCTTGGCGACCGTCCTGCGCGGGGCGTTCACCTGCGAGGCGTCGCTGACGCGCTCGGCTCCCAGGACCTCTCGGAGGAACTTGCCCGTGTGGCTGGCCGGAACCCCGGCGACCTCCTCGGGTGTGCCCTCCGCGATGACGAGGCCACCGCCGCCACCACCCTCGGGGCCCATGTCGACGACCCAGTCGGCGGTCTTGATGACGTCGAGGTTGTGCTCGATGACGATGACCGTGTTGCCCTTGTCGACCAGGCCGGACAGCACGGTGAGCAGCTTGCTGATGTCCTCGAAGTGCAGACCGGTGGTCGGCTCGTCGAGGACGTACACCGTGCGTCCGGTGGAACGCTTCTGGAGCTCGCTGGCGAGCTTCACCCGCTGGGCCTCACCGCCGGACAGGGTGGTCGCGGACTGGCCGAGGCGGACGTAGCCGAGGCCGACGTCGTTCAGCGTCTTGAGGTGGCGGGAGATCGCCGGAACCGCCTCGAAGAAGTGCATGCCTTCCTCGATCGGCATGTTCAGAATGTCGGCGATGGACTTGCCCTTGTAGTGGACGTCCAGGGTCTCCCGGTTGTAGCGGGCGCCGTGGCAGACCTCGCACGGGACGTACACGTCCGGGAGGAAGTTCATCTCGATCTTGATCGTGCCGTCGCCCGAGCAGTTCTCGCAGCGGCCGCCCTTGACGTTGAAGGAGAAGCGGCCGGGCATGTAGCCGCGGACCTTCGCCTCGGTCGTCTCGGCGAACAGCTTGCGGACGTGGTCGAAGACTCCGGTGTACGTCGCCGGGTTCGACCGGGGGGTGCGGCCGATCGGCGACTGGTCGACGTGCACGACCTTGTCGACCAGGTCGTCGCCGTCCACGCGCGTGTGCCGCCCGGGAACGCTTCTGGCGCCGTTCAGCTCGCGGGCCAGGTGCGTGTACAGGATGTCGTTGACCAGCGTGGACTTGCCGGATCCCGAGACTCCCGTGACGGCCGTGAGGACGCCCAGCGGGAACGACACGTCGATGTCCTGCAGGTTGTTCTCGCGGGCGCCGTGCACCGTGAGCTGCCGGGACGGGTCTTGGGGGCGCCGGATGTCGGGCAGCGGGATGGCCTTCTTGCCGGACAGGTACTGACCGGTCATCGACTCGTCGTTGGCGAGCAGCTCCTTCAGGGAGCCGCTGTGGACGACCTTGCCGCCGTGCTCGCCCGCGCCGGGGCCGATGTCGACGATCCAGTCGGCGACCTTGATGGTGTCCTCGTCGTGCTCGACGACGATGAGCGTGTTGCCCATGTCGCGCAGCCGGACCAGGGTCTCGATGAGCCGGTGGTTGTCGCGCTGGTGCAGGCCGATGGAAGGCTCGTCCAGCACGTACAGCACGCCCACGAGGCCCGAGCCGATCTGGGTCGCCAGGCGGATGCGCTGGGCCTCGCCGCCGGAGAGGGTGCCCGCGGCGCGGTTCAGCGAGAGGTAGTCGAGGCCTACGTCGACCAGGAACCGCAGTCGTTCGTTGACCTCCTTCAGGACGCGCTCGGCGATCTTCTTGTCGCGGGCGTCGAGCCTCAGCTCGCCCAGGAAGTCCGCGCAGTCGCTGATGGACATCGCGGAGACCTCGGCGATCGACTTCTCCATGACCGTGACCGCGAGGACGACCGGCTTGAGGCGCGTGCCCTGACAGGTGGGGCAGGGCACCTCGCGCATGTAGCCCTCGAAGCGCTCGCGGCTCGCGTCGCTCTCGGCCTCGCTGTGCCGCCGCTTCACGAAGGGGACAGCCCCTTCGAAGGGCGTGGTGTACACGCGCTCTCTGCCGTACCTGTTGCGGTAGCGGACCTCGATCTGCGTCTTGTGTCCGTGGATCAGCGCCTTCTTGGCGCGCTGCGGAAGACCGGCGAAGGGGATGTCGGTCCGGAATCCCAACGCGTCCGCGAGGGCTCCGACGAGACGCCCGAAGTAGTCCTTGGTGTGGCCGTGCGACCAGGGGTGGATGGCGCCCTCGTCGAGGGACTTGTCCTCGTCCGGGACGATCAGCTCGGGGTCGACCTCCATGCGCGTGCCGATGCCGGTGCAGTCCGGGCAGGCGCCGAAGGGCGAGTTGAAGGAGAACGAGCGGGGCTCCAGCTCCTCGAAGGACAGGTCGTCGTACGCGCAGTACAGGTGCTCCGAGTACATGCGCTCGCGCTCGGGGTCGTCGGCGGGGAGGTCGACGAAGTCGAGCACCACCATGCCGCCGGAGAGACCGAGGGCGGTCTCCACGGAGTCGGTCAGCCGGCGCTTGGCGCCCTCCTTGACCGTGAGGCGGTCGATGACCACCTCGATGGTGTGCTTCTCCTGCTTCTTCAGCGTGGGCGGCTCGGTGAGCTGGATCGTCTCGCCGTCGACCCGGGCTCGGCTGTACCCCTTGGTCTGGAGATCGGAGAAGAGGTCGACGAACTCGCCCTTGCGCTCGCGCACCAGCGGCGACAGGACCTGGAAGCGGCTCCCCTCCGGCAGCTCCAGGACCTTGTCGACGATGGCCTGCGGCGACTGGCGCGTGATGGGGCGGCCGCACTCGGGGCAGTGCGGCTTGCCGATGCGCGCGAAGAGCAGACGCAGATAGTCGTAGACCTCGGTGATGGTGCCGACCGTCGAGCGCGGGTTGCGCGAGGTCGACTTCTGGTCGATGGAGACCGCCGGGGAGAGGCCTTCGATGAAGTCGACGTCCGGCTTGTCCATCTGGCCGAGGAACTGCCGGGCGTACGAGGAGAGCGACTCCACATAGCGCCGCTGGCCCTCGGCGAAGATCGTGTCGAAGGCCAGCGAGGACTTGCCCGACCCCGACAGGCCCGTGAAGACGATGAGCGAGTCGCGCGGGAGGTCGAGCGAGACATTCTTGAGATTGTGCTCGCGCGCTCCACGGACGATGAGACGGTCGGCCACGCCGGTCCGCACCTTTCTTGAGAAGAAGTGACAGGGGCGAGGCCCCCGGCTTTTCAGACGACGGGGCCCCCGTCTTTTTCAGACTAGAGGGAGCCACTGACAGCGCCGGTCTGGTTTCCCTGCTTCACAACAATCCCGGGCCCTCCAGCATGCCCGACGCCGCACCCGACCATATAGCACGCGCATTCGATTTACGGTGGCCGCCCGCAACCTTCACCCAAACGTGTGGCGGGACTATCGTCGGGCCCATGAACGATCATGTGCGCGACCTGGCGTCTGTACGTGACGCGACCGAGCGGCTCCTCACCGCAGTCGGCAAACTGGACAACGCTTCCGTGGCCGAGCCGTCACCGCTGCCCGGCTGGAGCCGCGGCCACGTCCTGGCCCACCTGGCCCGCAACGCGGACGCCCTCGTGAACGTCCTCGAAGGCCGGCCCATGTACGTCTCCGGGGAGGCCCGGGACGCCGACATCGGGCGGGACGCCCCGCGCCCCCTGGAGACACAGCTCACCGACCTCCGCGAGAGCGCGGCCCGCTTCCAGGAGGCGGGGGCCGCGCCGGCGGACTGGTCCCGCACGGTGGAGCTGCGCAACGGCGTCACCGACTCGGCGTCCGGGGTGCCGTTCCGGCGGTGGATCGAGGTCGAGCTGCACCACGTCGATCTGGGGATCGGCTACGACCTGGAGGACCTCCCGGAGGAGTTCGTGGAGCGCGAGATCGTCTTCCTCACGGACCGCTTCGCCGGGCACCCCGAGGTGCCGCACACGCGCGTCACCGACGGCACGCGCGCGTGGAGCACGGGACGCGTCTCCGGAGACGGCGACACAGAGGGAGCCGAGGGCTCCGGGGGTGGTCCGGAGGTGACCGTGACCGGCCCCGCGCCCGCCCTCCTCGGCTGGCTCGCGGGCCGCCGCGACGGGTCGGCGCTGAGCGTCGACGGCGGTCCGCTGCCCGCACTCCCCCCGCTATAGGCTGAGCGTCATGACGTACAGCGGAGCGGTGACGGTCGGCGGCCCTGCGGATGTGCACGAGCTTCGGGATCTGATGATCTCCAAGGTCGCGGTCGGCCCGATGAACAACAACGCCTATCTGCTGCGCTGCCGGGCCACGGACGAGCAGTTGCTGATCGACGCGGCCAACGACGCCGGGACGCTGCTCACGCTGATCGGTGACGACGGCATCGCGTCCGTGGTCACCACGCATCAGCACGGCGACCACTGGCAGGCGCTCGCGGAGGTCGTGACGGCCACGGGCGCGCGCACGTACGCGGGGCGGGACGACGCCGACGGCATCCCCGTGCCCACGGACGTGCCCGTCCAGGACGGTGACACGATCCGGGTGGGGCACGTGGAACTGACCGCACGCCATCTGGTGGGGCACACGCCCGGCTCGATCGCCCTGGTCTACGACGACCCGCACGGGCACCCGCATGTGTTCACAGGTGACTGTCTCTTCCCGGGTGGTGTGGGCAACACACGTAAGGACGCGAAGGCGTTCGCCAGTCTGATCCACGACGTCGAGACGAAGATCTTCGATGCGTTGCCGGACGAGACCTGGGTCTACCCGGGGCACGGCGACGACACGACGCTGGGCGCCGAACGTCCGCATCTGCCGGAGTGGCACGCGCGGGGTTGGTGAACATCGCCGGGCGGGCGTCGGTGAGCCGCCCGGTCCCGACCCCGGGCTCGCGTTGGCCTACCGCCGCACACCGGACCGTCCCGGCGAACCGTCGGACACCGGGCGGGAGTTGGTGAGGCGTCCGATGTCGGGTGTGCTGTCCCCGGCCGTGCACGCCGGTGCGCGCCCCGTGTGAACGGAGCGCACACTCCGGTGCCCCGCACGCGCTCCCGGCGCACGGGGCGCGCGCGGTCCACTGGTAGTTGGTCCCGCACAGGATGACGGCTCCTGCGCGGACGGGTCGCCGGCCTGTCGATCCCCGCCCTCGGCCGGCGGCCCCGCCCTGGCAGCGGTGGCCGACGTCCGGCGGCCACCGCCCAGGACGGCGTGACGCCCTGGCGCCCCACGAGTTCACAGCATTGCAACACCGGTTCCCATCATGCGGACAGTTGCCCCTGTGACCTCGACAGACGGGCCTGCCCACTGCCACTCTCCCGCCATGTATCTTGCCCAACGCGCCTTGCGCCGTGCCGCGTCCACCGCCACCGTCGCTCTGCTCGCCGTCGCCGTCGGCTGCGCCCCGCAGCCCGAAGAGAAGGCCTCCGACAAGCCCTCCGGTTCCGGCGCCGAGTCGTGCGCCAAGGGCGAACTGGGCACCGAGGTCTCCGGGAAGCTGACCATCGCGACCGACGAACCCGCGTACGAGCCGTGGTTCAAGGACGACAAGCCGGCCAACGGCGAGGGCTTCGAGTCGGCCGTCGCGTACGCCGTGGCGAAGCAGCTCGGCTACGACAAGGGCGACGTCGTCTGGCAGAGCGTGCCCTTCAACAAGGCCTTCGCGCCCGGCGAGAAGACCTTCGACTTCGACATCAACCAGGTGTCGATCAGCGACGAGCGCAAGAAGGCCGTCGACTTCTCGTCCGGCTACTACGACGTGCGCCAGGCCGTCGTCGCGCTGAAGGACTCCAAGGCCGCGAAGGCGAAGAGCATCGCCGACCTCAAGGGCGTGAAGCTGGGCGCCCAGGTCGGTACCACCAGCCTGAACTACATCGACGACGTGGTGAAGCCGACCGAGGAGCCGGCCGCGTACGCGAAGAACGACCAGGCCAAGTCCGCCCTGAAGAACGGTCAGGTGGACGCCATCGTGGTCGACCTGCCGACCGCGTTCTACATCACCGCGGCCGAGGTGACGGACGCGAGGATCGTCGGGCAGTTCGAGAACCAGGGCGGTACGCCCGAGCAGTTCGGGCTCGTCCTGGACAAGGGCAGCGCGCTCACGTCGTGCGTGACGGACGCCGTGGACGCCCTGCGCGAGGACGGCACCCTCGCCGCCGTCGAGAAGCAGTGGCTGTCCGACGCCGTCGACGCACCGGTCCTCAAGTGACGGTCGTGAAGGAGGAGTCGGGCGGGGAACCGGAAGGAGACTCCGGCGAGGGAGACGCGCACGAGGCGTACGTCCCGTCGCGGCGGCGGATCGAGCGGGAGCGGTACAAGCGCTCCCGTGCCCGCCGCGCGACGGCGATCGCCGCGTTGTCCACCCTCGTGACCGGCATCGTCCTCTACCTGGTCGTCGTCAACGCGCCCGGCTGGCCGCGCACCAAGGAGACGTTCTTCAGCGCGCAGTACGCGCGCGAGGCGTTCCCCAAGGTCCTCGAAGGGCTGTGGCTGAACGTCCGGCTCCTGCTGGTGTGCGGGGCCGCGGTCCTCGTCCTCGGCATGCTGATCGCCGTCGCCCGCACCCTGCGCGGGCCGGTGTTCTTCCCGGTGAGGGCGCTGGCCGCCGCGTACACCGACTTCTTCCGCGGGCTGCCGCTGATCATCAACCTGATGATCGTGGTCCTGGGCGTGCCGGCGCTGCGGCTGCAGGGCATCACGGTCGACCCGGTGCTGCTCGGCGGGACGGCGCTCACCCTGACGTACTCGGCGTACGTCGCCGAGGTGTTCCGCGCCGGCATCGAGTCGGTCCACCCCTCGCAGCGCGCCGCGGCCCGCTCGCTGGGCCTGAGCAACCGTCAGGCTCTGCGGTACGTGGTGCTCCCCCAGGCCGTACGCCGTCAGGTGCCGCCGCTGCTCAACGACCTGGTGTCTCTGCAGAAGGACACCGGGCTCGTCTCGATCGGCGGCGCGGTCGACGCCGTACGCGCCGCGGACATCATCGTGGGCCGCAGCCTCAACTACACGCCGTACATCGTCGCGGGGCTGGTCTTCGTCGCGCTGACCATCCCGATGACCCGCTTCACCGACTGGGTCACGGCACGCATGGACCGGCGGCAGGCGCAGGGAGGGAGCATATGAGCGAGACGCCCAAGGAGTCCGGCGTGCCCGTGCTGCGGATGGAGGCCGTTCGCAAGACCTTCGGCGACTCGCTCGTCCTGCGGGACGTCGATCTGGAGGTCGCCCCGCACACGGTGACGGCTCTGATCGGGGCCTCCGGCTCGGGCAAGTCGACACTGCTGCGCTGCGCGAACCTCCTGGAGGAGATCGACGACGGCGCCATCTGGCTGGACGACGAGGAGATCACCGACCCCCGGGCCGACCAGGACGCGGTGCGCCGCCGGATCGGCGTGGTCTTCCAGGCGTACAACCTCTTTCCGCACATGACCGTCCTGGAGAACATCACGCTGGCCCCGCGCCGCGTGCACGGCGTGGACCGCGCGGAGGCGGAGGCGCACGCCCGTGAGCTGCTCGACCGGCTCGGGCTCGGCGCCAAGGCGGGCGAGTACCCGGACCGGCTGAGCGGCGGCCAGCAGCAGCGGGCCGCGATCGTCCGCGCCCTGGCCGTACGTCCCAGGCTGCTGCTCCTCGACGAGATCACCGCAGCCCTCGACCCGGAACTGGTGGGTGAAGTCCTCGCTGTCGTGCGGGACTTGAAGGGCGACGGCATGACCATGGTGCTGGCCACGCACGAGATGGGCTTCGCCCGGGACGTCGCGGACCAGGTCTGCTTCCTCGACGGCGGCGTCGTACTGGAACGCGGCACGGCCGAGGAGGTGTTCGGCGACCCGCGGGAGGAACGCACGAAGCAGTTTCTGCGACGGATCGTGGAGGCGGGACGGCTGTAGCCGACGGCCCGGCACCTCCCGTCAGGCCCTCCCGTCAGGCCCTTCCGTCAGGTGTCCGTCGTCCGCCCCGCTCCCGCCAGCGCCGCGACCCGCTCGACCCCGAACACGTACCCCTGCACTCCGCAGCCCGCGATCACGCCGTCGGCGCGCAGCGAGACGTACGAGTGGTGGCGGAACTCCTCGCGCTTGTGGATGTTGGAGATGTGGACCTCCAGCACGGGCAGCCCGTCGCAGGTGTTGAGGGCGTCCAGGATCGCGACGGAGGTGTGCGAGTAGGCGCCCGGGTTGATCACGATCCCGGAGTGATCGAGGCGTGCCTCGTGGATCCAGTCGACCAGCTCGCCCTCGTGGTTGGACTGGCGGAAGTCCACCGTGCCGCCGTGTGCGGCCGCCGCCTTGGCGCACATCGCCTCGACGTCGGCGAGGGTGTCGGAGCCGTAGATCTCCGGCTGGCGCTGCCCGAGGAGGTTCAGGTTGGGGCCGTTGAGAATCATGATCGGGGCGTTGGCGAGGGTGCGGGGCACGGTTCCTCCGGTCCGGTCGGGTGGCTCGGCCCGTTCGGGACCGCTGCTCAGACCCGGTTTATCACGGTGCGCCGACACCGGGACGGCCCCTACCCTCCCTCGCATGACGACTCCCGCGTACCCGCCCAAGCCCGTGCCCGGCGACCGGGTGGCCGTGCTCTCGCCGTCCGCCGCGCTGCCGGGGATCCTTCCGCTCCCGTACGAGTTGGGCCTGGAGCGGCTGCGCAAGGAGTACGGCCTCGAACCGGTCGAGTATTCGGCGACCCGGAGGATGGGTTCGACGCCCCAGGAGCGGGCCGACGACATCCACGCGGCGTTCGCCGACCCGGGCATCAAGGCGGTCATGGCGTCGATCGGCGGTGACGACCAGATCACCGTGCTGCCCCTGCTGGACCGGGAGTTGATCCGCGCCAACCCGAAGCCGTTCTTCGGGTACAGCGACAACACGAACCTGCTCGCCTACCTGTGGAACACGGGAATCGTCGGCTACCACGGCGCGAGCGTGATGTGTGAGCTGGGCCGGCCCGGTGCCATGGATCCGCTGACCGCCGAGTCCGTGCGGGCGGCGCTCCTCACCTCGGGCGAGTACGAACTGCGTCCGGCCGAGCGGTGGCGCGACGTCGACCGCGACTGGGCGGACCCGGCGACCTTCGCGTCGGAACCGGAGACCCGGCCCGGCACCGGGTGGACCTGGGTCAACGCCGACCGGGTGGTGGAGGGCCGCAGTTGGGGCGGCTGTGTGGAGATCCTGGCCTGGCTGCTGATGGCCGACCGGGAGATCCCGCGCGACCTCTCCGTCCACGACGGCGGCGTGCTCTTCCTGGAGACCACGGAGGAACTGCCGAGCGGTGAGGAGGTCTTCCGCGTCCTGCGGAGCATGGGCGAGCGCGGACTGCTCCGACGTTTCTCCGCACTCCTGATGGGCCGGGCGAAGACGTGGTCCTTCGAAAGCCCCAACAGCCCGGAGGAGGGCGCCCGTTACGCGGCGGAGCAGCGCGCGGCCGTGCTGCGCGCCATGGAGGCGTACGCCCCGGACACCACGATCGTCTTCGATGTGGACCTCGGGCACACCGACCCACAGATCGTCATCCCCTACGGGGGAGTGATTCGCGTGGACGGTCCCGCCCGGCGCATCACGGTGACCTACTGAGGCCCCTGGGCCCCCACGCGCCCCCGTAACCCATGGTGACCGTGGGTAGTTGACGCGGCATGCACCGTGCACGCACAGTAAAGCCCCCTTCCATGCCGCGGCTCGCGGCCGCCTCGCTCGCCGGGACGGCCATCGAGTTCTACGACTTCTTCGTCTACGGGACGGCTGCCGCGCTCGTCCTGGGCCCGCTGTTCTTCCCCACGTTCTCGCCGGTGGCGGGGACGCTGGCGGCCTTCGGAACGTTCGGGGTCGGCTTCGTGGCGCGGCCGTTGGGCTCGGTGCTGTTCGGGCACATCGGGGACCGGCACGGACGACGGCCCGTTCTCGTCATCTCTTTGTTGCTGACCGGCGCGGCGACCGTCGCGGTCGGTTGCGTACCGACGTACGAGTCCATCGGTACGGCCGCTCCCGTGCTGCTCCTCGTGTTGCGTTTTCTGCAGGGGCTGGGGCTCGGCGGGGAGTGGGGCGGGGCGGTGCTGCTGACCGCGGAGCACGCTCCGGCCGACCGGCGCGGGCTGTGGTCGAGCTTCCCGCAGATCGGGCCGGCGGTGGGGTTCGTCCTCGCCAACGGGGTGATGCTGGTGCTGTCGGCGACGCTCTCCGACGCACAGTTCGCGAGCTGGGGTTGGCGGGTGCCGTTCTGGGCGGCGGGCGTACTCGCGGCGGCGGGGCTGTGGCTGCGTTCCTCCCTGGCGGAGAGCCCTCAGTTCCTCGAACTGCGCGAGCACGCGCGCGTGCCGCTCGTCGAGGTCGTACGCGAACACTGGCGGCTCGTCCTGCTGACGGCGGGGGCGCTCGCGATCGGATACGCGGTGTTCTACGCGGTGACGACCTGGTCCCTCGCCTACGCGACCGAGCGGCTCGGGGTGAGCCGTACGGTCATGCTGGCCTGCATCATGGCGGCCGTCGTGGTGAAGGGTGCGCTGACTCCGGTGGTGGCGATTCTCGGCGACCGCTACGGACGGCGGCCGCTGTGCCTGGCGGGGTGTGCGGGTACCGCCCTGTGGATGTTCCCGATGATCGCGCTGCTGTCGACGGGCGAGCCGCTGCTGATGTTCCTCGGTTTCCTCGTCGCGCTGATCGCGTTCGTGACGATGTTCGGCGTGATCGCCGCGTATCTGCCGGAGCTGTACGAGCCGCGGGTGCGGTGCACGGGTGCGGCCGTGGGCTACAACCTGGGCGGCGTGCTCGGGGGCGCGCTCACGCCGATCGTGGCTACGGCGGTCGCCGAGCAGAGCGGGCGGGTTCCCTGGGGTGTGGCCGCCTATCTGACGGGCATCGCGCTGCTCAGTCTGGGGTGCTTCGCGTTGCTGCCGGAGACCCGGCCGGTGGCTGTCGTGGCGGCGGAGCCGGCCACGGGGTGAGGCGGGCTCGGGCCCGCGTAATCGCTGGCGTAAGCGTTTACGCGGCCCCGCGGAGCACGCTTGGCTCCACTGATACGCCCAAGAGCTCGCAGAACAGGTTCAAAGGCGACTGCGGACCGTCTGTGGCTGATCGCGCAGTTCCCCGCGCCCCCACGGGGCCCGGGCCCGGCCCTTACGGGTTGATCGCGAGTTCCAGGTACGCCGCGAACAGGACCAGGTGGACGCCGCCCTGGAGTGGCGTGGCCCGGCCGGGGACCACTGTGAGGGAGCTGACCACCACGGTCAGGGCGAGCAGGACCATGTGGGTGGCGCCGAGGCCGAGGACGAGCGGGCCGGATAGCCAGATGGACGCGACGGCCACGGCGGGGATGGTGAGGCCGATGCTGGCCATCGCCGAGCCCAGGGCGAGGTTCAGGCTGGTCTGCACCCGGTCGCGGCGGGCGGAGCGCAGTGCGGCGATCGTCTCGGGGAGCAGGACGAGCAGGGCGATGATCACGCCGACCACGGAGTGCGGCATCCCGGCCGCCTCCACCCCGGACTCGATGGTGGGCGACACGCCCTTCGCGAGACCGACCACGCCGACGAGGGCCAGGCCCAGGAGTCCCAGGCTGATGCCCGCGCTTCTGGAGGACGGGGCGTCGGCGTGATCGTCCGCGTCGATCACCTCGCCCTGCCGGGTGATGGGCAGGAAGTAGTCGCGGTGCCGCACGGTCTGGGTCGCCACGAACAGGCCGTAGAGGACGAGCGAGGAGAGAGCGGCGAAGGTGAGCTGGGCGGTGGAGAACTCGGGGCCCGGCTTGCTGGTGGTGAACGTCGGCAGCACCAGGCTGAGCGTGGCCAGTGTCGCGACGGTCGCGAGGGCGGCGCCGGTGCCCTCCGCGTTGAAGACGGCGAGCCCGTGCCGCAGTGAGGCGACGAGCAGGCTCAGGCCGACGATGCCGTTGCAGGTGATCATCACGGCCGCGAAGACGGTGTCGCGTGCGAGTGTGGAGCTCTTGTCGCCTCCGTCCGCCATCAGGGTGACGATCAGCGCGACCTCGATGATCGTGACGGCGACGGCGAGGACCAGTGAGCCGAAGGGTTCGCCGACCCGGTGCGCGACCACCTCGGCATGGTGGACGGCGGCCAGCACGGCCCCGGCCAGTACCAGCGTCACCACGGCGACGACGGCGCCGGGCAGATCGCGGCCCCAGGTGAAGGCCAGCAGGACGACCGCCAGCGCGGGCACGACGGCCGTCCACTGCGTCACTAGTGACCGGAGCCGAACGATCATGCAGCGATCGTCGCAGACGTGAACGGGGCCCGCACTCCGGTCGTGCGGGCCCCGTTCACGGGGCGCATGGGCTACTTGAGCGGGCCCATCTCCCGTACGTCGCAGTTGGTGTAGGTGCGCTCGCCGATGCACAGCGCGCCCAGTCGCTCCGCCAGCTCGGCCGTCTCGGGGGCGTCGCTGTTGCTCATGGCCTCCTCGTACGAATCGAATTCGATCAGGGCCAGATAGCGACGGGGGTTGTCGCGGTCCTGCAGGAGCATGCGGTGCGTGGGACCACCCGGCCTGCCGGCGTTGCGCTCCCCGGTTTCCTGGAGCAGCTGCTGCATCTCGTCCAGGCGCTCGGTCTCGAAGTCGATGATCTGCACGAACTTCATCGGTGTCTCCATCCGGCCACGGCGTCCCCGGGCCGGGAAACGCGCTCAGGAAACAAGCAAGCACCGGGAGCGGTGGTCGGCAATTCGCCGCGGGCCGCTCCCGGTACTGGTTGTTTCTACGTCCGACGTGGTCAGGCCTCGATGCTGTCCTTCGGAGCGCCTTCGTCGTCGCTCTGCGCCGCCTCGGCCGCCGCCTGCTTCTTGGAGGCCATCAGGCTGGTGATCGTGGTGACCACCAGGACCGCGCAGATCACGCCGAGGGAGACCGGGATCGAGATCTCCGGGACGTGGACGCCGGACTCGTGCAGCGCGTGCAGCACGAGCTTGACGCCGATGAAGCCGAGGATCACCGACAGGCCGTAGCTGAGGTGGACCAGCTTCCTGAGGAGTCCGCCGATCAGGAAGTACAGCTGCCGCAGACCCATCAGCGCGAACGCGTTGGCCGTGAAGACGATGTACGGGTCCTGCGTCAGGCCGAAGATCGCCGGGATCGAGTCGAGCGCGAAGAGCACGTCGGTGGTGCCGATCGCGAGCATGACGACCAGCATCGGCGTCATGACCCGCTTGCCGTTCTGCTGGATCCACAGCTTGGTGCCGTGGTAGCGGTCGGCGACACCGAAGCGCTTCTCGGCGGCCTTGAGGAGCTTGTTCTCCTCCCAGTCCTCGTCGGACTCGTCCGCCCGGGCCTCCTGGATCAGCTTCCAGGCGGTGTAGATGAGGAACGCGCCGAAGATGTAGAACACCCACGCGAAGCTCGCGAGGATCGCGGCGCCCGCGGCGATGAATATCGCGCGCAGGACGAGCGCTATGAGCACACCGACCAGCAGCACCCGCTGCTGGTACTGCGTGGGCACGGAGAACTTCGCCATGATCAGGACGAAGACGAAGAGGTTGTCGACGCTCAGCGACTTCTCGGTGATGAAGCCGGCGAAGAACTCTCCGGAGGGCTGGCCCCCGGAGAAGACCAGAAGTCCGAGGCCGAACAGCGCGGCCAGCACGATCCAGACGATCGTCCAGATTCCGGCTTCCTTGATTGATACGTCGTGCGGCTTGCGGCCGATGAAGAAATCGACCGCGATGAGGGCCGCGAGGCCCACGATCGTCAGGACCCAAAGGGTCACGGAAACATCCACTGCGCCTCCGGCAGTACGTAACGGCAAATGTCAGCGTCGTCGCTGCCGGAGGTCTCTTCCACCCGATGCAGGTGGGGCGCGTGACGCGCCCGGTGCACTCGGGCCGACGCCCCGGGATCTGAACCAGATCCGTATTGACGGGTACGCCGCAGTAGGTAGGGAGTACTCCCCTCCGCACGGACGACAGTACCCCAATCACCAAGGAAAGGTAAAGAGATTAGTAAAAGAAGGACCAAAAGTGCTGGTCAGGCGACTTGAAGAACTCTTGGTAAAGCGTGTGCAGGGGCCTCAGCGGTTCCACGAGCGGCGGGCCGCCGCGACCTGGGTGAGGACGTGCTGGAGCACCTGGCTGCCCGGAGGCACGCGCGAGGGGTCGTAGGTCCACGCGTGCCCGACCCACGGGTCGGCGAGGTGGTCGTCGGGCACGGGTGTGAGCCGGAGCAGCGAGCGCCACAGCGGGTCGAGCAGCGGTCCGTAGGCGGTGGCGTCCTCCCGGTCGGCGACCAGCATGAGGTGGACGCCGACGGCCGGGCCCTCGTCCGCGAGATAGCGCAGCTGGGTCACCGCGCGGTCGTCGAAGCCGTGCGGGAAGTCGTTGACGATCAGCAGCTGCTCGGCCGGGTCGAGGTCGGGCGGCAAGGAGTCGGCCGCACCGCCGCGGATCGCCATCTGTACGAGATCGACGCGTTGCGTGAGCCGGCCCAGTACGTCGGTCACCCCTGCCGCGCCGACGGCGGGCGGGCCGTTGAGCACGCCGGTCTGTACGAGGGGCGCGAGGGACGAGGCGCCGGAGCCCGCCGGGTCGATGACATGCAGCGTGTACTCGCCCGCCGGATAGACGGCGAGGAGCCGGGCCGCGATCGCCACCGCGGTGTCCATGCCGAGGCGGCGCAGTTCGTCGGAGTCGGCGATCGAAGCGTCGGAGGATCCGGAGCGTCCGCTGTCGATCCACAGACCGCGCTCCAGCGGCAGCCGCACCAGCATCGGAATACTCAGGCCCGCGCTCTCGGGCAGGTGGAGGTCGCCCAGGCGCAGGGCCATGGGGATCTCCATCGGGACCCGGTAGCCGTGCCAGACAGGGTTGTCCCAGCGCGCGAAGGCGGGCGGCAGCGCGGGCTCGACGACCTCTGCCTCGGCGGTGAGCTGGGCGAGGTCGCGGTCGAGGGCCTCCCTGGCCCGGTCGATCAACTGGGAATGCTTGGCGCGGGCGGCCTCACGCGCCGCGTCGCCCTGTCCGCCGATGCGGCTGCGCGGGTCGGACAGGACCTTGTCGAGTTCCTGCTCCATACGCGACTCGGCGAAGTCGACCGCGCTGCGGTACGCGGCCGTGGCGCGGGCCAGGTCCTCGAACATGCCCCACACCTGGTTGTACAGGCGCTCCTCCATGGACCAGCCGGTCGCGTCGCCCGCGACGGGCTGCGCGGGCTGTCCCGGCCGGGCCGGGGGCGCTGTCGGCGGGGGCGGCGGAGGCGCGGCGGCCTGCCGTCCCGGGTGGCTGTAGTCGACGGGTCCGCCGGCTGCGGCACCGGCGGGCTGGGTGACGGCGGACGGGTCCGGCTGCGCGGGCCCTCCGGGGTGGCCGCCCTGCGGCGTCGTGTGTCCGGGAGCGCCGGACGCCGTGTGTCCCTGCCCTCCCGGGTGTCCGTGCTGCGGTGATACGTGGCCGGGGGCGCCCTGGGGCGTGGCTCCGCCCTGGTTCTGACCCAGCGCCGGGGTCGCGGCGTGCCGTGAGCGGTCGCCCTCCGAGGTCCGCGGCGGGGGTGCGGCGACCGAACGGGCGAGGCCCTGGGCGACCGCTTCGTTGATGCTGCCCGCGAGTTGGTGGGCCTGGGGCAGGCCCTGGTCGGCGAGGAGTTCGGCGAGGCCGCCCGCGTATCCCTGGCCGACGGCTCGGACCTTCCAGGCACCCTGCCTGCGGTAGAGCTCCAGTGCGACGACGGCCGACTCGGCGTCGAGCCCCGTGATCGTGTAGCTGGCGACCTCGGAGCCGTCGAGTCCGGTGACCGCGACGAAGGGCGCGGCGACGGAGCCGAACCTGACCGGCCCGCTGCCTCCGGACGGCAGCGCGAGCAGCACGCTGACCCGGTGCACGGACTCGGGCAGGGCGTCCAGGTCGCACGCGAGGCGGTGGTCGGCCGCCGCCTGCTTGGAGACCTCCAGGCCGGGCAGAGTGGGTGAGCCCGGATGGGCCACCCACTCGACACCGTGCACCGTGCCCTGTTCGTCGCTGAGCGTGGCCCCGGCCACGATCGGTTTTCCGGCCGACACCCGGATCTCAAGTCGGGCCTGGGGCAGCGGGTGGTTCTGCCCCCGGACCAGCTCAGCCGTCATCGCCTTCGTTCCCCCTATGTGCTCGTGCGCCGGGTGCCGGGTTGCCTACAGGTGCGGCAGGATCGCCGGCATCAGGTCCTGGAAGGTGCGGCCGTTGGCCGGCGTACCGAGAGCGGTCATCTGCCAGCCCGCGCCCGCGCGGTGGACCTTCGCCATGATCTGCGCCGTGTACTGGCCGCCGCCGGCCAGGGTGTAGCGGGCCAGCTCCTGGCCGTTGGTCTCGTCGACCAGACGGCAGAACGCGTCCTGCACCTCCTGGAAGGTCTGGCCCGTGAACGAGTTCACGGTGAAGACGATCTGGTCGATGTGGACCGGGATGCGCGCGAGGTCGACGAGGATCGCCTCGTCGTCGCCGCCCTGGCCCACGCCGCCGACGAGGTTGTCACCGGTGTGGCGCACGGAGCCGTCGTCGCTGACGAGGTGGCGGAAGAACACCACGTCGACCGGCTGCTTGTCCGCGAACAGCACGGCGGACGCGTCGAGGTCGATCTCACGGGTGCGAGAGCCGAACAGGCCACGTCGCGGAGCGGCCTGCCAGCCGAGCCCCATGCGGACCGCGGTCAGCGTGCCTCCGTCGTTCTTCTGCAGACTGATGGCCTGACCCTTGGTCATGTTGACCGTCACGCGCTGTTCCCCTCTCGAACTGTCCCCTGTTGCCGCAGAGTCCTGCGGTTGACCAGCAACCCTACGCAGAGCCACTGACAGCGCCGAACCCTGGTGCACACTTTGTGTCGGTCTTGCAACACAGCGCGCCACTCCGGGCGTCAGGCGATGCCCGCTTCCTTCATTTGTCGCAGCTCCTTCTTCATCTCCGAGACCTCGTCACGCAACCTCGCGGCGATCTCGAACTGCAGGTTCGCGGCGGCCGCGCGCATCCGCTGCGTCATCTCCTCGATCTGCTCGGCGAGTTCCGCCGCGGGCCGGTCGGTCGGGACGGACTCCTTGGCCTTGCCCTTGGCGGACTTGGCCCCCTTGGCGGCCTTCCCGCCGAGCGCGGGCACGGGTGCCTTGGCGCCCTTGCCGTCCGACGACTTGCGATAGCCCGAGCCGAGCAGTTGTTCCGTGTCGACGTCCTCGCGGGCGATCTGCGCCACGATGTCGTTGATCTTCTTGCGGAGCGGCTGCGGGTCGATGCCCCGCTCCGTGTTGTACGCGACCTGCTTCTCCCGGCGGCGGTTGGTCTCCTCGATGGCCTTCTCCATCGCCGGGGTGATCTTGTCGGCGTACATGTGGACCTGGCCGGACACGTTGCGGGCGGCGCGGCCGATGGTCTGGATCAGGGAGGTGCCGGAGCGCAGGAAGCCCTCCTTGTCGGCGTCGAGGATCGACACCAGGGAGACCTCGGGCAGGTCGAGGCCCTCCCTGAGGAGGTTGATGCCGACGAGGACGTCGAACTCGCCGGCCCGCAGCTCGCGCAGCAGCTCGACGCGGCGCAGGGTGTCGACGTCACTGTGCAGATAGCGGACCTGGATGCCCAGCTCGAGGAAGTAGTCGGTGAGGTCCTCGGCCATCTTCTTGGTGAGGGTGGTGACCAGGACGCGCTCGTCCTTCTCGGTGCGCTTGCGGATCTCGTGCACCAGGTCGTCGATCTGGCCCTCGGTGGGCTTGACGACGACCTCGGGGTCGATGAGGCCGGTGGGGCGGATGATCTGCTCGACGAAGCCGTCGCCGCGCGAGAGCTCGTACTTGCCCGGCGTCGCCGACAGGTAGACGGCCTGGTCGATGCGCTCCTGGAACTCCTCCCACTTCAGGGGGCGGTTGTCCAGGGCGGACGGCAGCCGGAAGCCGTGGTCGACGAGGGTGCGCTTGCGGGAGGCGTCGCCCTCGTACATCGCGCCGATCTGCGGGACCGTGACGTGCGACTCGTCGATGACGAGCAGGAAGTCGTCCGGGAAGTAGTCGATCAGCGTGTTCGGCGGGGAGCCGGGCTCGCGGCCGTCGAAGTGCATCGAGTAGTTCTCGACGCCCGAGCAGGAGCCGATCTGGCGGAGCATCTCCAGGTCGTACGTCGTGCGCATCCGCAGCCGCTGGGCCTCCAGGAGCTTGCCCTGCTTCTCCAGCTCCGAGAGGCGCTCGCCCAGTTCCTTCTCGATGTCGTTGGCGGCGCGCTCCAGGCGCTCGGGCCCCGCGACGTAGTGGGAGGCCGGGAAGACGTACAGCTGCTGGTCGTCGCTGATGATCTCGCCGGTGAGGGGGTGCAGCGTGGAGAGGGCCTCGATCTCGTCACCGAACATCTCGATGCGGACGGCCAGCTCTTCGTAGACCGGGAAGATCTCGATGGTGTCGCCACGGACGCGGAACGTGCCGCGGGTGAAGGCCAGGTCGTTGCGCGTGTACTGGATGTCGACGAAGCGGCGCAGGAGGTCGTCCCGGTCGATCTCGTCGCCGATCTTGAGGTTGACCATGCGGTCCACGTACTCCTGCGGCGTGCCCAGGCCGTAGATGCAGGAGACCGAGGCGACCACGACGACGTCCCGGCGGGTGAGCAGCGAGTTGGTCGCGGAGTGGCGCAGGCGCTCCACCTCCTCGTTGATCGAGGAGTCCTTCTCGATGTAGGTGTCCGACTGCGGGACGTACGCCTCGGGCTGGTAGTAGTCGTAGTACGAGACGAAGTACTCGACGGCGTTGTTCGGCAGCAGCTCGCGGAACTCGTTGGCCAGCTGGGCGGCCAGAGTCTTGTTCGGCGCCATCACGAGGGTGGGGCGCTGGAGCTTCTCGATCATCCACGCGGTGGTGGCGGACTTGCCGGTGCCGGTCGCGCCGAGGAGGACCACGTCCTTCTCACCTGCGCGGATACGCCGTTCGAGGTCGGCGATGGCAGCGGGCTGGTCGCCGCTGGGCTGGTAGGGGCTGACGACCTCGAAGGGCGCCACCGTGCGTTCGATCTTGGATACGGGCCGCATGGGTTCCACCGTACGACCCCGCACTGACAACGGGGTCGCGTCACCAGTTCTGCGGGGTGCGGGAACCGGGGCGCCTGGAGTTCCGGCGCTGGCCGGGCACGGGCCGACGGCCGGTGTGGCGGACGGTGTGGGCCGGGATGCCGGGCTTCTGCTCCGCGGGGCTCCAGTCGGGCTTGCCCATGACCATCAGTGGGTCGAACATCACGACGACACCGGCCAGCAGCAGGAAGGCCAGCGGGCCGATCATCAGGGGGGCCAGCAGGGCCGCGGGTGAGTCCCCGGGCGGGGTGCTGGCGGCGCTGTGCAGATGGACGTCGAGGGCGGCCATGCCGGTGTAGTGCATACCGCTGACGGCGAGGCCCATGACGAGACTCGCGCCCACGCTCCACAGGAAGCCGCGGACCTGACCCGCCGCCCACAGGGCCGCGATCGCGGCGACGACGGCTATGACGACCGAGGCGGAAACGGTGAAGGTGTTGTACTCGAGCTTCCCGTTGAGTCGCATTCCGGCCATACCCAGGTAGTGCATCGAGGCGATGCCGAGGCCGGTGATGGTGCCCCCGGTGAACAGGGCCGTTCCGGAGGCTCCCTTGTAGCCGACGATGAAGATCCCTATGCCGACCATGACGATCGCGACGCCGAGACTCGCGAACGTCGTCAGTTTGTCGTAGCGGACCGGGGTTTCCTGGACGGAGAAACCCATCATCGCGATGAAGTGCATGGTCCATATGCCGGAACCGATCGCCGCCGAACCGAGGGCGAGCCAGCCTGGCCGCCAGGAGCGGGTGACGAGCATCGATCTCGTGGTGCAGCGCAGGCCCAGCGCTCCACCGAGGCAGGCCATCAGGTACGCCGCCAGCGGCGTGACGAGTCCGTAGCTGAATCCGTCGACCGTGCCCTGCATGCGCGGTTGCCCTTCCGCCCTGTTGAGTCCCGGAAATTCGTGAGATGCCCCCGTCCCAGGACCGCCACGGCGGTCAGGGTTGACGGAGAGAGTATGACTCGCCCCGGAACGCTCGAACGATTTTCCGGCAAAGAATCACGGCCTTGCCCCACTTGTGCGGCACGCGTGATCGGACATGGGCAACTCCATTCAATCTGTGGCCATCCTGCACCCCCCTACTGTTGACCCTCTGCTGTCACTCTAGGACGGTCCGTGAACACAGACGCAAGGAGTACGCATGCACGCGCGCGCTGCCGCCGCCACGACCACCGCGCTCCTGGGAGCCGCTGTCCTTGTTCTTCCCGCATCCACCGCCCACGCCGCGCCGGACACCGACCGGACTGAGGTCATCGCCCACCGCGGCGCCTCGGCCTACGCTCCCGAGAACACCCTGGCCGCCATCGACAAGGCCGCCGACCTCGGGTTCCGCTGGGTCGAGAACGACGTCCAGCGCACCAAGGACGGCCAACTCGTGGTCATCCACGACGACAGCCTGAACCGCACGACCAACGTCGAGGAGGTCTTCCCCGGGCGGGCCCCCTGGAAGGTCAAGGACTTCACCGCCAAGGAGATCGCGCGCCTGGACGCGGGCAGCTGGTTCAGCTCCCGGTACGCGGGCGCGCGCGTACCGACCCTCAAGCAGTACATGAACCGGGTTTCACGCAATCACCAGAAACTCGTCCTGGAGATCAAGAATCCCGCGCTCTACCCGGGCATCGAGCGACAGACCCTCAAGGTCCTCAGCAACGAGGGCTGGCTGGGTCCGACCCACGTACGGAGCAAGCTGGTCGTGCAGAGTTTCAGCGCGGACAGCATTCGGGCCGTGCACACGCTGCGGCCCGACATCAAGACGGGCTTCCTGGGTACGCCGTCGATCGCGGAGCTGCCCGCGTACGCGCAGTTCGCCGACCAGATCAACTCGTCGCACACGACGATCTCCCTCAGCTACGTCACCGCGATCCACGCGCTCGCCGGACCGCACGGCAGGCCACTGGAGATCTTCACCTGGACCGTCGACACCGCGGAGGACACCCGGCGCGTCGCGGGCTTCGGTGTGGACGGCGTCATCACGAACAAGCCTGACGTGGTGCGCAAGGCGCTGAACGAGGGCTGACCCCGCCTTCACCAGCTCTCGCCGGTGGCACGGACGCTCGCATGCGTCCGTGCCACCGGCGTTGTCAGTGGTGCGCCGTACCGTGGAGCGCATGGACAGCCATGGGCAGAACGAGCAGCAGGTGGTGTGGGCCGTCGTCGACAGCGACATCGGTCCGCTGCTGCTGGCAGCGACCGGCGAAGGCCTGGTCAGCGTCGGTTTCCACGCCACGGACGCGGTGCGCGACAAGGCGCTCGACCGGCTCGCGTCCCGATTCGGCACCGAGCCCGTCGAGGCACCGGAGTCCCCGCTCCTGGCCGAGGCGATACGTCAGATGGCGGCGTACTTCGCGGGCGGGCGCAAGGACTTCGAGCTGCCGCTGGACTGGTCCCTGATCTCCGGCTTCAACCGCCAGGTGCTGCGCGAGCTGGCATCCGGCGTTCCGTTCGGGTCTGTGGTCGGGTACGGCGACCTGGCCCGGCGGGTCGGCCAGCCGGGTGCGGCCCAGGCCGTGGGCATGGCCATGGGCGCCAATCCGCTGCCGGTCGTCGTGCCGTGCCACCGGGTGGTGGAGAGTGACGGCGGCATCGGCGGGTTCGGGGGCGGCCTGGAGACCAAGCGGAAGCTGCTGGCGCTGGAAGGGGTGCTGCCGGAGCCGTTGTTCTGAGGGTGCCTCGGTGCTGATGATGCCTTCGGGCTGAAGCTGCCTCCGTGCCGAGGGGTGCCTCGAAGCGCTCGGCCGTGGGGTCGCTGTTGTCGTGAAGGTGTCCTGAGCTCAGGACCAGGGGGAGGATGCGCCGGTGACCACATCGATCACGCACGGGGATGTGTCCGAAACGGTGCGGTTCGCAGCGGCGGGCTGGGTAGGCGCGTTCAGTTGTACTGCCGCTGGGCGCTGCCGGTGACGGCCGTCGAGCGACCGGTCGCCGGACCTGTCGACGCGGAGGCACTGCCGGCCCTGCGTCGCCGGATATCCGCCGTTCTCGTCGCCAGTCAGATCCTCGGCGGGCTGGGTGTGGCCACCGGTATCGCGCTCGCGGTCGTACTGGCCCAGGAGGTCGCCGGCACCGAGTCGCTGGCCGGGCTGGCACCCACCGCGACGGTCACGGGGACGGCCGTGCTCTCCGTGCCGCTCGCCGCACTGATGACCGCGCGCGGCCGCCGGCCGGGGCTCGTGCTGGCGTACCTCATCGGAGCATTGGGCGCGGGGACCGTCATGGTCGGCGCGGCGATGAACAACTTTCCGCTGCTGCTGCTCGGCATGGCGGGCTTCGGCGCGGCCTCGTCCGCGAATCTGCAGGCGCGCTTCGCGGCAGCGGACCTGGCCGAGCCGGAGCGGCGGGCCCGCGCCATCTCGAACGTCGTGTGGGCCACGACGATCGGCGCGGTCCTCGGCCCCAACATCGCCGCGCCCGCCGGTCGCAGCGTCTCCGGACTCGGCATACCGGAGGCGGCGGGCCCCTTCCTCTGGGCGGCCGGAGTCTTCCTCATATCGGCGCTCCTGGTCGCGGTGCTGCTGCGGCCCGACCCGCTGCTCACCGCGCGTGCGCTGGCGCCGGTCGAGGATCAGGCCCCCGCCGCACGTTCCATACGGGCGGGGGCGGCCGCCGTCCGGGCGTCGCCGCGGGCCCGGCTGGCCCTCGTGACCGTGGCCGTCTCGCACACGGCGATGGTGTCGGTCATGTCGATGACACCGGTCGATCTCGGTCACCACGGCGCGAGCATCGATCTGATCGGGCTGGTCATCAGCATCCACATCGCGGGCATGTACGCGTTCTCGCCCGTCATGGGCCGGCTTTCCGACCGGCTCGGGCGGCCGGCGGTGATCGGCATCGCCGTGGGGCTGCTGGCCTGCGCGGCGCTGCTGGCCGGCACCGCGGGCGCCAGTCACACGCAGACCGCCGCCGGGCTCTTCCTGCTGGGTCTCGGCTGGTCGGCCGGTCTGGTCTCCGGCTCCGCGCTCCTGACGGACTCCGTGCCGCAACCCGCACGTGCCGCCGCACAGGGCCTGTCCGACCTGACCATGAACACCGCGGCGGGTCTCGGCGGGGCGGCGGCCGGCCTCGTCGTCGCCCAGGCGAGCTACGGCTGGCTGAATCTCGTGGCCGCCTGTCTGCTGCTGCCGCTCGGCGCGCTGGCGCTGTTCACCCGAGGCCGGCCCGCCACATCCTGACGAACCCACAGAGACCCGCGCGAAGGCTGGCCGGAACGGTGCGGCGGTAGCAGACTCCGCCATGCGCACAGCCACTGGCATCCGAAATCACGGGGCCGAAGGGACGGCGATCACGTATGAGCGGGAACAGGGCAGTCGCGTATCTCAAGCCGGGCGCGGTGGAAGTCAGGACCATCGACTACCCGACGCTCGAACTGCAGGACGGGCCAGGGGTGGCATCCGCGAACATCGGCCGCAAGTGCCGGCACGGAGTCATCCTCAAAGTGCTCGCCAGCAACATCTGTGGCAGCGACCAGCACATGGTGCGCGGCCGTACGACAGCGCCCGAAGGGCTCGTTCTCGGGCACGAAATCACCGGGGAGGTCGTGGAGCGAGGCCCGGACGTCGAGTTCGTCGAGGTCGGGGACATCGTCTCGGTGCCGTTCAACATCGCATGCGGACGGTGCCGCAACTGCAAGGAACGCAAGACCGGCATCTGTCTGAACGTCAACCCGGCCCGCCCCGGGGCGGCCTACGGCTATGTCGACATGGGCGGCTGGGTCGGCGGCCAGGCGGAGTACGCCATGGTCCCGTACGCGGACTTCAACCTGCTGCGGTTCCCGGACCGGGACCAGGCGCGCGAGAAGCTCCTCGATCTGACCATGCTGTCGGACATCTTCCCGACCGGGTTCCACGGCGCGGTGACCGCGGGTGCCGGGGTCGGCTCGACGGTGTACGTCGCCGGGGCGGGGCCGGTCGGTCTCGCGGCCGCGGCGTCGGCGCAGTTGCTGGGCGCCGCCGTCGTCATCGTCGGCGACCTGAACGACG
Source organism: Streptomyces sp. NBC_00258 (assembly GCF_036182465.1). Lineage (NCBI taxonomy): Bacteria > Bacillati > Actinomycetota > Actinomycetes > Kitasatosporales > Streptomycetaceae > Streptomyces > Streptomyces sp. NBC_00258. Next base: position 8,888,772 of record NZ_CP108081.1, on the reverse strand, counting down.
AACGTCTCGCGCAGGCCAGGAGTTTCGGCTGCGAGACGGTCGACGTCAGCCGGGGCGACGTGGGCGAGCAGATCGACCAGCTCCTGGGTGAACCGGAGGTGGACGTGGCCGTGGACGCGGTCGGTTTCGAGGCGCGGGCCCACGGTCCCGACGCCCCTGAGGCTCCCGCCACGGTCCTCAACTCGCTGATGGGCATCACGCGCGCGGGTGGCGCGCTCGGCATTCCGGGCCTGTACGTAACGGACGACCCCGGCGGGATCGACCAGGACGCGCGTACCGGGACGCTGAAGGTACGGCTCGGTCTGGGGTGGGCGAAGAGCCACCGCTTCACGACCGGTCAGTGTCCGGTGATGCAGTACCACCGGGGGCTGATGAAGGCGATCCTTCACGAGCGGGTGCACATCGCCAAGGCCGTCAACGCGACGGTGATCGGTCTGGAGGACGCTCCGCGCGGTTACGCCGAGTTCGATCAGGGCGCCAGCCGCAAGTACGTTCTCGATCCGCATGGGGCACTGAACGGAGCGAGGCCTGTCTGAGCCCCGGAGGCCAAAAGGGTGTCCACGCGCGCGTGGACACCCTTGCTCGTGCCTGGAAGCTACTCGTACCTGAGAGCTAGTCGTAGTGCCGCGCCTCGAAGACGTTCCCGTCCGGGTCCCGGAAGTAGAAGCTCCGCCTGGCCTTTCCGCGGGCGCCGTACGCGTCGTGGGTGAAGTCCGAGAGGGGGACGGCACGCTCCTCCAGGCGGGCGCGGAGCGCGTCGAAGTCCTCGCCCGGGAGGGACAGGCATACGTGGTTGACCGGGTGACCCGCGCTGGCGGCCGCGTCGCGGACGACGTCCATGCGGGGGGCCATCGTCAGGGGCGCGAGGTCGAAGATGGTCTCCTCGTTGAGGCGCACGGAGGGGAAGGACACCTTCCCCGCGGCGAACTCGGTGACCCTGATGGGCTCAAGGCCCAGCGCCTTCTCGTAGAAGTCGGCCGAGGCCACGGGGTCGCGTACCCAGAGGACGACATGGTCGAGACGTGTCGAGTTGTCCGTCATGGCCCCAGGCTGCTGCCCCGTTGTGCTGGTCGCAAGGGTTTGGCCGGGCGCGTCACCCGCCAGGGATGAGGGAGAACCGACAGACAGGAGGCACGCGCGTGCTGGTGGTTTCCGAAGAGGTACGGGAGGCGCTCGCCGCGGGGCGGCCCGTGGTGGCACTGGAGTCCACGATCATCGCGCACGGGCTGCCGCGTCCGCGCAATCTCCAGGTGGCACTGGAGCTGGAGGACGCCGTACGCCGGGAGGGTGCCGTTCCCGCGACGATCGCCGTGCTCGACGGGAAGCCCCGCGTGGGTCTCGACAAGGAGCAGCTGGAGCGGGTCGCCAACGAGGACGGCATCCGCAAGCTCGGGCATCGCGATCTGCCGCTCGCGGTCGCCGCGGGGGTCAGCGGCGCGACCACGGTGTCGGCGACCGCGCTGCTGGCCGCGCAGGCGGGCGTACGGGTGTTCGCGACGGGCGGGCTCGGCGGCGTACACCGGGAGTGGACGGTGACGCAGGACGAGTCCGCCGATCTGGGGCTCCTGGCACGGACCCGGATCACGGTGGTGTGCGCGGGGGTGAAGTCGATCCTGGATGTGCCGGCGACCCTGCAGCGGCTGGAGACGCTGGGCGTCGCGGTCGCCGGATACGCGACAGCGCACTTCCCCGGCTTCTATCTGTCCGACTCGGGTCACCCGGTGGACTGGACCCTGGAGTCGCCCGGCGAGGTCGCGGCCGTCATGCGCGCGCAGGACGCGCTCGACGGACCCGAGTCGGCGCTGATCGTCGCCAACCCGGTGCCGGAGGCGGAGCAGCTCGATCCCGAGCTCCACGCGCGCGTGCTCGCCGACGCGCTGAACGCGTGCGAGGCGGAGGGCGTGAGCGGCCAGGCGGTGACCCCGTTCCTCCTCGGCTACCTGGTGCGCCACACCGAAGGGGCGTCGCTGAGCGCCAATCTGGCGGCGGTACGCGGCAACGTGCGGCTCGCGGGACGGATCGCGGCGGCCTGGGCAGGCGCGTGACCGGGGCGAGCGGCCCCGGCGGGGCTCTCCTGGTTGTCGGCGACGTCGTCACGGACGTCGTCGCCCGGCACCGCGGGCCGCTCGCGGCCGGCACCGACACGGCCGCCGTCGTCCGGACCGTGCCGGGCGGCGCGGGCGCCAACGTCGCGTGCTGGGCGGCCCGCCGGGACGGCACGGAGGTCCGGCTGCTCGGCAAGGTGGGCATGGACTCCGCCGCGTGGCACGAGCGCGAGCTGGCCACTTCGGGAGTGCGCCCTCTCCTGGTCATCGACCCCGAGGCGCCGACCGGGACGGTGGTCTGCCTGGTGGACATGGGCGCTTCGGCGGAGCGCACCTTCCTCACGGACAGCGGTGCGGCCCTGCGGCTCACGCCCGGCGACTGGTCGGAGTCACTGCTCGACGGTGTCGCCCGGCTGCATCTGTCGGGCTATCTGTTCTTCTCCGAGTCGTGCCGTGCGCTGGTGACGGTTGCGGTGGAGTCGGCACGCGCGCGCGGGGTGCCGGTGAGCGTGGATCCGGCGTCGGCGGGATTCCTCACGGAACTGGGCGTGGACCGCTTCCTCGCGCTCACCGAGGGCGTCGACGTCCTGCTGCCCAGCCGGGACGAGGCCTGTCTGTTGACCGGTCTGCCCGATCCGGCGGACGCGGCGGCCAAGTTGAGCCGCCACGTCCCGCTGGTGGTGGTCAAACAGGGCGGGGCGGGAGCCCTGGTCGCCCGGTCGGGGGAGGTCCGAGCCCGGGTTCCGGCGGTGGCCGCGACCCCGGTCGACACCACGGGTGCCGGGGACGCCTTCACCGGAGCCTTCCTGGCCGCGCTCCTCGCGGGCACCCGCCCGGAGGAAGCCGCCGCGGAGGGGTGCCGGGCCGGGGCACGGGCGGTGGAACAGGTGGGCGGGAGGCCGACGACGAACGCGTAGGCCTCCCGGGCCCGCGGGCCGCCACGATCCGCCCCGGGCAGACCCGATCGATCCTGATCCGCCCCGGTCAGAACGGATCGACCCGGATCCGCCCCGGGTCGGCTACTGAGGCGTGAGCGTCCGAGGCTCGCGGCGGCGAGGCACGAGCCCTTCGACCCTCGCAGTGCGCTGCGCTCTCGCCGCGCACTGCTACACCTTGCGCCCCCACGCCGAGATCAGCGGCGCCGTGGCCAGGTCCATCCCGCCCGCGGCCACGTTCGCCAGGTGCCGGTCGATGTCCTGGTCCGTGGCGAGGCCCGCGGCGACGAGGCGGTCGCGGACCTGACGGATCGTCGCGGACTCCAGGGCACCACAGGCCGGCGAGGTGATCGGGAAGTACGCGTCGGCCTCGACCTGCCGCAGCCCGGCCTCGCGGAGCAGACGCGGAAGCCGGCGCCCGTACGCGAGGTCGGCGCCGTGCTCGGTGAGAAGTTCACGGAACCCGTGGCGCAGCCGGTTGGCCAACTGCTGTTCGGGGCCGCGCTCGTCGGGGCAGGCCAGCGGCTGGAGCGCCGGGTCGGCGTCCTCGACCAGGAGCCGCCCGCCGGGCCGCAGCGCTCTGATCATCGAGTGCAACGCCCGCTCCCTGTCCGCCACATGGACCAGGACGAGCCGGGCGTGCACGAGATCGAAGCCCTCCCCCGGCGGTTCGTCCACACCCACGTCATGGACGCGCAGCTCGATGGGCGGGCGGACGGCCGAGGTGGCCCAGGAGGTGTCGACGTCGGTCGCGACGACCTTGCCGGTGGGGCCGACCTTCTTGGCGAGCCAGGACACCACGGACGTGCCGCCCGCGCCGACCTCCCAGCAGCGCCAGCCGGATCCGATGCCGAACCGTTCGATGTGCCGGAACGTCGTGGGGTCGAAGAGAGCGGCGAGGGCGTCGAAACGCTGCCCCGCCTCGGTCTGCCGGTTGTCGAGGAGATACCCGTCGGTTCGCGTCATGCGCCGATCATCCCAGTTGTCCCGCTTGTCCGTGATGGTCGACGCTCCCCTATGTCAGCGCGTCGCGCTCGGCATACCGGCAGCCGTCGACGCCTCGTCAGTACCGGCCGAGATGGTGAATCCGGAGCGGAATGCTCCGTTCCCACAGGCTTACCCGGCCGTCAAAACATCCTGGCAGACTGGCCGCGGCAAGGCGCAGAGTGCGGCGCGAGGAGATCCACGCTAGGAGATCCAGATGTCCATGGCAGGGAATCTGCGGAAGGTGACGGGCCTGAGCAAGGTCGGCGGCCTCCGCAGGGTGGCACGGCTGACACGACGGCGCGCCCGTGTCGACCTGAGCCATCCCGCCCGGTCTCCGCTGGGCACCGCGGTGGTGAACTGCGTGGCGTACGAAGAGGGGTCGAGGGTCCCGGCCGGCCGCGATCTGGTCGAGACGGTGCAGCGGGTCCGCAAGGCCGACGGCGGATTCGTCTGGCTCGGTCTGCACGAGCCGACGGAAGTGGAGTTCGCGGGCATCGCCGAGCTGTTCGACCTCCACCCGCTGGCGGTCGAGGACGCGGTGGACGCCCACCAGCGCCCGAAGCTGGAGCGGTACGGCGACACGCTGTTCGCGGTGTTCAAGACGGTCTGCTACGTCGATCACACCGAACTGACCGCGACCAGCGAGGTGGTGAACACCGGCGAGATCATGGTGTTCGTCGGCCAGGACTTCGTGGTCACCGTGCGACACGGCAGGCACGGTTCACTCGGCCCGCTGCGCGAGGAGCTGGAGGCCCGCCCCGAGCAGCTCGCCAAGGGCCCGGCCGCGGTGCTGCACGCGATCGCGGACCATGTGGTGGACGACTATCTGCACGTCACGGACTCGGTGCAGGAGGACATCGACCAGGTCGAGACGGACGTGTTCGCCGCGAACGGCGCGCGGGCCGACCCCGGGCGCATCTACCAGCTCAAGCGTGAACTCCTTGAGCTGAAGCGGGCGGTGGTCCCGCTGGGCCGTCCCATCATGGATCTCGCCACCCGGCCGATCCGGGTGATCGACCCGGAGATACAGACGTACTTCCGAGACGTCTCCGACCACCAGCTGCGGGCCGCCGAGCAGATAGCCGCGTTCGACGAACTGCTCAACTCGATTCTGCAGGCGCATCTCGCCCAGGTCAGCGTCGCGCAGAACGAGGACATGCGGAAGATCACGGCATGGGCGGCGCTGATCGCCGTGCCGACGATGGTCTGCGGGGTCTACGGCATGAACTTCGACTACATGCCGGAGCTGCACTGGAAGTTCGGCTACGGCCTGGCCGTCGGCGTGATCGCCATCGCGTGCTTCACGCTCTACAGGGGGTTCAAGCGCAACGGCTGGCTGTGACACCGCTCGTCCGGCGCGCGTGGCCGGACGAGCGCGTGTCCCGGTCGTGCCGTGGGGACCTCGGGGTCAGCGTGCCGCGCTCTTCGCGTAGACGCTCTCGGCCCAGCCCGCGAGTTGTTCGTCCGTCAGGTGCGCGGCCAGGTCGGCCTCGCTGATCATCCCGACCAGGCGCTTGTTCTCGATCACAGGAAGGCGGCGGATCTGGTGCCCCTGCATCTCGCCGAGTACGTCGCTCACGTCGGCGCCCGCGTCGATCCAGCGCGGCGTGCCCTTGGCCATCTCCCCGCGGTGATGCGTGCCGGGTCATGGCCCATGGCCACGCAGCCGATCACGATGTCCCGGTCCGTGAGGATGCCGCAGAGCCGTTCGTTCTCGTCACTGATGGGCAGCGCGCCCACATTGAGCTCACGCATCAGCTGGGCGGCACGGTCCAGCGTCTCGTGAGCGGGGATCCACTGGGCGCCGCGGTGCATGATGTCTCCGGCGGTGGTCATGTAGTACCTCCCGGTGCCGGACGGCCGGCGCGGCGCGGGGAGGCACCGCTAGTCCCGGCGCCCTACATTCTCGCCGGGTACGGGGAGATACGCACCCGGAAGTTCGCGGCTCCGGTCCGACATCCCGGCCCGCCGCTCCCGTTCACCCGCGCGGCATCATGGGCAGGGTGCGACTCGAAGCGATCACCTGGGACCGGCTCGGCGACCTCCTCGCCGAGCGCCTGCTCGATCTGAAGCCGGCCGACGGCAGCCCCTGGCCGCGTATCGCCTTCGACGGGGCTCCCGCCGCCCGGCCCGGTGATCTCGCCGAACTCGTCGCCGAGGCCCTGCGCCTGCGCGGCCGGTCCGCACTCGTCGTCGGCACGGAGGACTTCCTGCGGCCCGCCTCCCTCCGGTTCGAGTACGGCCACCAGGACGTCGAGGCGTACTACGGCGGCTGGTTCGACACCGGCGCCCTGTGGCGCGAGGTCTTCGGCCCGCTGGAAGCCGGCGGCGACGGCCGTGTACTGCCCGATCTCTGGGACCCGGCCACCGACCGGGCAACCCGTAGCCCGTACGTCCAACTCCCGCCTGGTGCCGTGCTGTTGCTGCACGGTCCACTGCTGCTGCACCACTGGTTCCCGTTCGACCTCACCGTCCACGTACGCCTCTCACCGGCCGCGCTGCGCCGGCGTACCCCCGAGATCGAGCACTGGACGCTTCCCGCGTACGAGCGCTACGAGAGCGAGACGGCGCCGGGCGATGCGGCCGACGTCCTGGTGCGCGCGGACGACCCGCGCCACCCGGCGTGGAACGGCTGACCCGGGCAGGGCTTCCGTCTCGCGATTCTCACCCGAAAGGCTTTTATATGCACGCGCATATAGTTAGGCTGGCGGCATGACGATCTCCTTCGACGACTCGGTCCGTGAACTCCTCGACGGCAAGAACTTCGCCAGCGTCGCCACTCTCGGCCCCAGTGGCGCTCCCCAGAACTCGGTGGTCTGGTTCAAACGCGAGGGCGACACCGTCCTCTTCTCCTCGACCGACGGCCGGCAGAAGATCCGCAACCTCCGGCGCGACCCCCGGATCAGCATCTCGGTCTACGACCTCGCCAACCCCTACACCTCGGTGGAGATCCGCGGCACCGCCGAGATCCTCCCCGACGAGGGCAAACGCCTCCCGCACGAGCTCTCGCACAAGTACCTCGGGATCGACCCTCCCGCGGAGAAGGACGACCAGGTCCGCGTGATCGTCCGTGTCGTCCCCGAGCGGATCGTCGGATTCTCGGCGTGAACCGGATTCTCGGCGTGACCTGGACGGGCCGCCTCGCCGGGCGGGAATGACCCAGCCATGACGACCACGACAACTCCCCCTCCCCGCACCGGGCTTCTCGTCGTCCAGCCGGTCAAGCGGCGGCACTGTGCCGAGTGCCGGGGCGGGCCTCTCTCGTTGCTGGTGCTGGAGGAGGGGACGCCTCGGTGTCTCGACTGTGCCGACCTCGGGCATCTGGTGTTTCTGCCGCGGGGGGACACGGCGTTGACGCGGAGGTCGCGGGAGGGGAGCGCGCTGTCGGCAGTGGTCGTACGGTTCGACCGGCGGCGGGGCCGGTACGAGCGGCAGGGCGTGCTCGTCGAGGAGGCGGCGCTCGCGCGGGCCGAGGAGCGGTGCCTGGCGGACGCGGAGGCGCGGCGGCGGCGCCGGGCCCGGGACGCGCGGCGGCGGGCCGCGGAGGATCTGCGGTTCACGGACGCGTTCGCGAAGGAGATCCGGCGGCTGTTTCCCGGTTGTCCGCACGATCGGGCGTGCGCGATCGCCGGGCACGCCTCGGTGCGGGGCAGCGGACGCGTGGGCCGTAGCGCCGCCGGGCGCGCCCTGTCCGAGGGTGCGGTGACGTCGGCGGTGCGCGCCGCGGTCCGGCACACGGACACCCCCTACGACCAGCTGTTGATGAGCGGCGTCCCGCGCCATGAGGCCCGGCGTCGGATCGCTCCCGCAGTCGAGACGACACTCGCGGGGTGGCGCGCGGGCGGGGCACCGTGGGGGTGAGCGGGCAGCACACGGAAACCGCTACCTCTTCCGACCACCGGCCACCCAGCGTCCAGCGCCCGCCACTGCCACTGCTGCCACCGCCACCAGCACCAGCACCAGCACGGGCACGGGCACGGGCACGGGCACCGAGTGTCCGCGATCACGCCCCCAGCCACTCACCCGAACAGCTCTCAGCCATACCCCGACTCTCCGGTCACCCCCTCCCCGGGGTCCGCCCGGGACCCCGTCCTGAGACGACCGGACATGCTCCCGAGCCCCTCGGCCATGGTCACCCTTCTCGTACGGGATTTCACTTGTGGTGACAGGGAGTGCCGGGCAGGATCTTTGGGTTCGGGGTCGTCCGGACCGGCGGTTCTGGGAGCGGTGCGCGAGTTGTTGCCCAAGGGTTTTGCTTACGCGGGAGTTGCCATGATCGAGGGACCGTACTTCGTCATCACCTTGGTGGGGGTGCTCGGCACCGGGCTGGTGGCCGGTGTTTTCTGTGGGTTCTCGACGTTCGTGATGAAGGGGCTCGCCGCGCTGCCGCCGGCGCAGGGAGTCGCCGCCATGCAGGCGATCAACGTGACCGCGCTGATGCCGGCGTTCATGTTCGTGTTCATAGGTTCTGCAGTGATGTGTGCCGTGCTCGCGGTGGTCACCTTCGTGCTGTGGCCCGACGAGGGCACGGTGGCGATGCTGCTGGGCAGTGCGCTGTATCTGTTCGGCTGTTTCGGGGTCACGATCGCGGCGAACGTCCCACGCAACAACAAGCTGGCCACGATGGAGGCCGGTACGCCGGAGGCCGTCGCGTACTGGCCCACGTATGTGAGCGAGTGGTCGATGTGGAACCACGTCCGCACGGTCGCGTCGGCCGCCGCGTCGATCTCGTACGTACTGGCGCTGACCTGAGGCGTACCCGGTCGCGCTCGTCGGTCCATGTGGCCGCGCCCCTCGGTGGATGTGCCCGCGCACGTCCGAGGCGGGCGCGGCCACGGCGTCGTATCGTGGCGGGAGGAGTCTGCCGATAGGCCCTCGGCCCGTCGCCCGGACGATGGCGTCCGAGACGGAGACCGCAGGGGCCCCGTTCACGTACGTGAGGGAGACGGCCGTGGCCGATCCCAAGGGTTTCCTCAATGCCTCCCGCGAGGAGTGGCCGCGGCGCCCCATCGGGGAGCGGGTCCACGACTGGGACGAGGTGTACGTCCCGGGGGCTCTGCTGCCGATCATCCGCACGCAGGCCGACCGCTGCATGGACTGCGGTGTCCCGTTCTGCCACGAGGCCTGTCCGCTGGGCAATCTGATCCCCGAATGGAACGACCTGGTCTCGCGCGAGGACTGGCGGGCGGCGAGCGACCGGCTGCACGCGACGAACAACTTTCCCGAGTTCACCGGCCGGTTGTGCCCCGCGCCGTGCGAGGCGGGCTGCGTCCTGGCGATCAACCAGCCGGCGGTCACCATCAAGAACGTCGAGGTCGCCATCGCCGACCGGGCCTGGGAGGACGGGTTCGCGCCGCCGCGGCCGCCGGACCGGCTGTCCGGCAGGACGGTCGCGGTGATCGGCTCGGGGCCCACCGGGCTCGCCGCGGCGCAGCAGCTGACCCGGGCCGGGCACACGGTCGCCGTGTACGAGCGGGACGACCGGATCGGCGGGCTGATGCGGTACGGGATCCCCGAGTTCAAGATGGAGAAGCGGCATTTGGAACGGCGGGTCGCCCAGATGCGGGCGGAGGGAACGAAGTTCCGTACGTCGACAGCCGTCGGCCGGAACGTCGGGGCGGCCGAGTTGCGGGCCAGGTACGACGCGGTCGTCCTTGCCGTGGGTGCCACGGCCTGGCGTGAACTGCCGGTTCCCGGGCGGGAGTTGAGCGGCATCCATCAGGCGATGGAGTATCTGCCGCTGGCCAACCGGGTGTGCGAGGGGGATCTGGAGTCGTCACCGCTGTCGGCGGCGGGCAGGCATGTCGTGATCGTCGGCGGTGGTGACACGGGTGCCGACTGTCTGGGTACGGCGGTACGCGAGGGCGCGAGGTCCGTGACGCAGCTGGACATCTACGCGCAGCCGGGCGTGGAGCGCGACGAGGACGCCGACCCGTGGCCGGTGTACCCGAAGATCTACCGGCTGTCGGCGGCGCACGAGGAGGCCCGGGACCTGGAGACGGCGCCCGCGGCGGACGCGGACGCGCGGCTCTTCGCGGCGTCGACGCTCCGTTTCACCGGTGATGCGGCCGGTCGGGTGCGTTCGCTGCATCTCGTCGAGGTCGACGCGGAGCGCCGCCCGCGCCCCGGGAGCGGGCGGGTGCTCCCCGCAGACCTCGTGCTGCTCGCTCTCGGTTTCTCCGGGCCCGACCGCTCCGACGGCCTCGTCGATCAGCTCGGACTCGCGCTCGATCCCCGTGGCACGATCACCCGCGACGCGGACTTCGCGACGAACGTACCCGGCGTGTACGCCGCGGGGGATGCCGCGCGCGGCCAGTCCCTGATCGTGTGGGCGATCGCCGAGGGGCGGGCGGTGGCGGCGGCGGTGGACCGCCATCTGACGGGCACCTCTCAGCTGCCGGCGCCGATCGGGCCGTACGACCGCCCGATGACCGCGTAGCCACCGCGCAACCGGCGCCGCCGCTCATGCCCGCTGCTCGCCCCAGTTGCTCGGGCCCGCTCGCACCCGCCGCCCGCCGCTCGGCTCCCCCTCGTCAGCGTTCGTCCGTCCCCGCCATCTTCGCCGTCGCCAGGGCGACCCGGTTCCAGGTGTTGATCGCGAAGATCAGTGCCAGCACCTGAGCCAGTTCCTTTTCGTCGAACCGGGCAGCGGCCTCGGCGTAGACGTCGGCCGGGACGCCGCCGTCGGCGACAAGGGTCACCGCCTCCGTCAGAGCGAGGGCCGCGCGCTCCTTCTCGGTGAAGAAGTGCGGGGCCTCGCGCCACACGGCGACCATGTGCAGCCGGTCCTCGGACTCGCCGGCCTTGCGCGCGTCATTGGTGTGCATGTGGAGGCAGTACGCGCAGTGGTTGAGGTGCGAGGCGCGGATCTGGATCAGTTCGACGAGGGCCGGGTCGAGCCCCTCGCGGGCCGCGATGTCGAAGCCGACGAGGGCGCGGAACGCCTTGGGAGCGGCCTTCGCGAAGTTGATCCGGGCGTTGTCGGCCACTGCCGTCCCCTCCGAGGTCCTGGTGCCGGCGTGCGCCGCGTCTGCCGTCGTGTTCGTCGTCGTGTTCGTCGTCATGTGCGTCGTGTTCGTCGTCATGACTATGAATCTACGAGCCGGAAAGACCCCCTGTAGGGTGCATTTCTATGACAGATTCATGGGTCAATTCGGCGGAGCGCATCGGGGCCGACCTGCATCTGGAACTGTCAGGTCCGGGTGGCCGCCGCGCAGCTCTGATCCGCGCCCTGCGCGAGGCGGTCCGCAGCGGGCGCCTCGCCCCGGGCACCCGTCTCCCTCCGTACCGCTCGCTCGCCGCCGACCTGGGCGTGGCCCGCAACACGGTCGCCGACGCGTACGCCGAGCTCGTGGCCGAGGGCTGGCTGACCGCGCGGCAGGGTTCGGGCACCCTGGTCGCCGAGCGGGCCGAGCCGCTGGGCGCGCACGCGCGCGTACCCAAAAAGGCACCCCCACGCGCGCGTGGACCGCGCCACGACCTGCGGCAGGGCACGCCGGACGCTTCGTCGTTCCCGCGCGCCGCGTGGCTTGCCTCATACCGGCGGGCTCTGCGGCAGGCCCCCAACGAGGTGTTCGGGCCCGGTGATCCCGCCGGCCGGATCGAACTGCGGGTGGCGCTCACGGAGTACCTGGCACGCGCGCGTGGCGTCCGTACGGAGCCGGGGCGGATCGTGATCTGCTCGGGCTTCGCGCACGCCCTGCGGCTGCTGTTCCCCACGGTGCTGCGGGGCCCGCTGGCCGTCGAGTCGTACGGCCTCGCCTTCCACCGCGAGTTGCTGACGGCGGCGGGCGTACGGACCGTCCCCCTGCCGCTCGACGAGGACGGGGCCCAGGTCGACGGTCTGGGCAGGGAGCGGGCCGTACTGCTCACGCCCGCGCACCAGTTCCCGACCGGTGGACCGCTGCATCCCGCGCGGCGGGCCGCCGTGATCGACTGGGCACGCGCGCGTGGAGGGGTGATTCTGGAGGACGACTACGACGGCGAATTCCGCTACGACCGCAAGCCCGTGGGGGCCGTACAGGGCCTGGACCCGGAGCGGGTCGTCCACATCGGCTCGGTCAGCAAGAGCCTGTCGCCCGCGTTGCGGCTGGGCTGGATGGTCCTTCCGGAGCGGTACGTCGAGGGGGTCCTGGAGGTCAAGGGCGAGCGGGAGGCGTGGGCGAGCGTCCTGGACCAGCTGACGCTCGCGGACTTCGTCGCCTCGGGGTCGTACGACCGTCATGTGCGGCGGATGCGCCAGCGGTACCGGAGGCGGCGGGACCGGCTGGTCGACGCGCTCGCCGTGCACGCGCCGCATGTCGAGGTCACCGGGATCGCGGCCGGGCTCCACGCGGTGCTGCGGCTGCCGCCCGGAAGCGAGCAGTCCGCGGTGAAGGCCGCCGTGTGGCAGGGCCTCGCGCTGGACGGGCTCGCGGAGTTCCGGCACCCGGAGGCGGTCATGGCCGCGCCGGACGGTCTGGTCGTGGGCTACGCGACGCCTTCGGAGCATGCGTACGGGGCCGCGCTCGATGCGTTGTGCGCGGCGCTGCCGCCACCGTGAGTACTGGGTGAGGAGTGAGGCCACGGTCGTCGACCTGCGGGCCGAGGACCTGAGCGCCTCCCAGCCGGCCGGGCCGGGCAGGGCGGGTCTCGATGCCGTACGGCTGCCGATCCGGGACGGACAGACCCCGACGCCGCACCAGGTACGACGCTTCCTGAGCGTCGTGGGCGCGGCCCCGGGGCCGGTGTTCGTGCACTGTGGGGCGGGTGTGGGCCGTACGGGGACGATGGCCGAGGCGTATCTCGTGCAGGCCGGGCAGGAGTCCCCGTCGGCGGCGGTCCGGCGCAATCTCGCGGTCGGACCGCCTTCGATAGAGCAGATCTGTTACGCGCTGAGCCTCGGCCAGGACCGCGCCGAGCAGCCGCCTTTCCCGATCGTGGCGGTGAGCCGGCTGGTGGACGCGCCTCGGCGCATGTGGTCCTGGTGGTGAATCGACTGGGTCACTGGATCAACTGAATGCCAAGGTAGGAAGCACGTGGGACAAGTGGAGGCGGATCAAGGAACGGCCGGTCGGCGGCCTCAGGAGAGCAGGAAGTCGGCCTCCCCCGCCTTGGCTCCCTGGATGAACGCGGTCATCTCGCCGGGGGTGTAGATGAGGGCGGGCCCGTCCGGATCCGCCGACTGACGGACCGCGATCCGGCCGTCGGAGAGCTTCATCGCCTCCAGGCAGTTGCCGCCGTTGCCACCGCTCCACGGCTTGTGCCAGCCCTCGCTGCCCAGTTCCCTGGCGGGCATGCCGTTGTAGATCCGCGCGTTGCGTATCCGGGTCTTGATGCGATCCATTCACAGCTCCTTGCGGAGATCCAACAGGATCTCCTTCGTGCGATGTGCCGTGGCGGCCTGCGCCGCCATGCGGTCCATGACCTCGAGATGGGTTGCCACCTCGGTACGTCCGTCCAGGTAGACGGCGCCGGTCAGGTACTCGCTGTAGACCATGTCCGGAAGTTCGGGCATGGCAAAGCGGAACAGCACGAAGGGCCCGTACGTGCCCGCGTGCGGCCCCGAGGAGAAGGGGGCGATCTGCAGTGTCACGTTGGGCAGCTTCGTGGCCTCGAGCAGCCTGTCGATCTGGGCGCGCATGACCTCGGGGCCGCCGACGGGGCGGCGCACGGCGGTCTCGTCCATCACGGCCCAGAACCGGGGCGCGCCCTCGCGCGTCAGCAGCTCCTGGCGTTGCATGCGCAGCGCCACATGGCGCTCGATGTCCTCGGGTCTGGTCTGGCCGATGGCGCCGGATTCCATGACGCCACGCGCGTACTCCTCGGTCTGCAGCACTCCTGGAACGAAGTGGGGTTCGTACGAGCGGATGAGGACGGCCGCGCCCTCCAGGCTCACGTACATCGAGAACCAGCCCGGCAGGATGTCGTGGAAGCGCTGCCACCAGCCCGGCTGGTTCGCCTCCTCGGCCAGGGCGACGAAGGCCTCGGCCTCTTCGTCGGAGACGCCGTACGACTTCAGCAGGAGCTGGAGGTACGGGATTTTGAGCGCTACCTCGGCCATCTCCATGCGGCGGACGGTGGCGGAGGTGACGCGCAGGATGCGCGCTGCCTCCTCGCGCTTGAGCCCCGCGCGTTCCCGCAGGTCAAGCAGGCGCCGTCCGAGGACGACCTGCCCGACCGTCGGCGCGGACCGCGGCTCGCTCACGTCCACCTCCACTTTGTCCGGACAGCCCGGGCGGCGCCCGTTCGGGCCCCTGAACGGGTACCCAACTGACGCCGCGCCACGTGCTGTTGCGAGCAGTGTGCCACGGCCATAGGACGCGGAACACTGCACTCTGCAATTTTCAGAGTGACACTTGCCAAGTGTTCACGACGGGGAGATAGTGGCAAGCGTGATTCCGTCCGCGCCGTTAGGAACAGACGCAGCCGAAGACCGGTCCGGTCTCGGTGCCGCCGCTGGGGCTTGCCCCGAGACGGCCGCCGAGCGCCGGTTCCGCTTCGAGCTGGCCGCTCATCCGGGCTCCGCAGCACAGGCCCGGCATCTGACGCGTGCCCGGCTCTCGGGCTGGTCGGTCTGTGAGGACACGTGCGACACGGCGGAGCTCGTCGTCTCCGAACTGGTCACCAACGCCATAGTGCACACGGCGAGCCGCCATGTGGTGTGCGAGCTGCACGACGGCGGTGACCTGGTACGGATAGCCGTCCGTGACGAGGGATGTGCGCCGGGTGAGCCCCACCCGTCGCCACAGCGTCCCGAGGAGGAGCACGGGAGGGGACTGCTTCTCGTCGCGGCGATGTGCACAGCCTGGGGCGCCCAGGAGACCGGTCCCGGACTGCTGGTCTGGGCCGAACTGCCGCGCTCGGCGAACAACGGCGCCGAGCCGCGGTCGGACCTGGGCTGGAGTGCGAGGAGCCGGCCGGCCCCAGCCGGCTCCTCGCCGACCGGGGAACACGCGCACGCGAAGCCGAACGGCTCGCAGCCGCCCCCGGCCGGGCACGACTGGTAGTGACCTGAATCGTTCCAGTCGGCTTCCCGGCTGGTGCGGCGACAGCCGTTTCCGGATGGTTCGGAAAAATTGGAGAACGGACGGGGGCTGAATGGGTGTGAGGGCGATGTCGGCCGGTGCGCCACGGGTGCTGAACCTGGACACGCTGGTCCGCCTGGAGCGCGGCCTGCGGACGACGTCCGGGACCGGCCCTTCGCGGCGGCTGACCGTGCCGGAGGGCATGCGGGCGCCGCTGGGCTGTGACGCGGTGGCCATGCCCGCGAGACTCGGCCCGCTGCTGATGCCTCGCCTGCCGCGCGTCGGCTGTGTGTACGCCGACAGCACGCACTGGTGGTGGCTCGTGCCCTCCGACTCCGACGTCGCCCTGGAGTGGCCGGCGCCCGCGCACTACGCCACGGGGGCGCTCGTACCCGCCTCGCCAGGCCTCCCCGGACTCATCCACAAACCTGGCGGCACGCTTCCCTACACACCGCCGATCCCGCTCTATCTGGCGCTGTGCCGGTTGACGGGGACTCCCCCGGCCTGGACGAGGCCGGTCAGCGCGTGAGCGCTCCGCCGGGGTGCGCTGCATTCGTCTGCGGTTAGTCGTGGGCTGGTCGCGCCCCGCGGCGGAGCCGCTCATGTCACAGCCCCGCGCCCCTTCGGGGCGCGCCCCCACAGCGCGCGGCCGTAAGCGCCCGGGCGTGCTCCGGTTACGCCGTGGCGGACCGGGCGCGCGCCCTGCCCGATGGCGTCCCGCGCCGCGATAGTGGCCGTTCGTCCACGATCGGGGGAGGTCACCGGTGGGACCGGCGGAATCTGCGGGATCTGCGAAGAAGACCGGGCGGAGAAGCACTAAGAAGACCGGGCCGACGGGATCCGTGAAGGCGGGGTCCGCGAAGACGGGATCCGTGAACGGGAAACCCGGCGCGGCCGAGCCCGGGCCGTCCGGGCCCGAGCCGTCCGGGCCCGAGCCGTCCGAGTCCGAGCGGCTGCTCTTCGGCGGCCCGTTGCGCTACGACATGGGCTGGTCGCAGCACTCCGACGCGTTTCTGGAGCTGAACTTCCGGGCCATGGTGACGCGGCTGCCCACGCTGCTGGGCTCAAGTTTCCGGCTCGCCTGGCAGGCGGACCGGCGGGCGGCACGGATCGTGGTGGGTGCGGAGGTGGTCCGCGGCCTGGCCCAGGCGGTGAGCCTGCTGGCCGTCAACAGCGTCCTGGGGCGCCTGATGGCGACCGGCCCCGTGGAGGACCGGCTGCGCGACGCGGTGCCCGCGCTCGTCGTCGTCGCCGTCGTGATGCTGGTCGCCGCACTGCTGCGAGCCGCCTCGACATACGCCACGGGCCGCCTCGAACCGAAGGTCGAGCGCGTCGCGACGGAGCTGTATCTGGAGCGGGCGGCGGCCGTCGAGCTGTCCGCGATCGAGGACGAGGCCTTCCACAAGCTGCTGGACACGGCACAGTACGGCGCCTCGTCCGCCCGGCGAATGATCAGGATCGCCACGCGCGTGGTGAACGCGGGGATCTCGCTGATCGCGGCGGCCGGCGTTCTGACGGTGCTGCACGTGGCACTGCTGCCGCTGCTGGTGACGATGACGCTGCCGAGCGCGTGGAGCGCGCTGACCATGGCGCGGCGCCGCTACACGTCGTTCCACGCCTGGGTGCAGCACGCCCGGGCCGGCCAGCTGATCAGCGGTCTGCTCACCGAGCCCGCCGCGGCACCCGAGATCCGCGTCCACGGGGTCGGCCCCTTCCTGCTGCGGCACTTCCGCGCGATGTCGGAGTCCGCCGAGGCGGAACAGGCCCGGCTGGCCCGACTGGGGGCACGGACCGGACTGATCGCGGCCGCCTGGACGGGCCTCGCGACCGTGGCGACGTACGCGACGCTCGGCGGACTGCTGCTGGCCGGTGCGATGGCGCTGTCCGTGGCGGGCACGGCGGTGATCGCGATCCGTACGGGCTCCGGGAATCTCGACACGCTCGTCCTGGAGGTCAACAGCCTCCATGAGGAAGCCCTGTTCGTCGGGGATCTTCAACGTCTGTACGTGGAGGCGGCCGAGCGCGCGATCCCGGTGGGCGGGGAGCCGCTGCCCGAGGAGCCGTGCGAGATCCGCTTCGAGAACGTCACGTTCACCTATCCGGGCAGTGCGGCCCGCCCCGCGCTCTCCGACCTGACGCTCAGCGTGCCGCTCGGCAAGATCGTGGCGCTGGTCGGGGAGAACGGCTCCGGGAAGACCACTCTGGTCAAGCTGTTGTCGGGCCTGTACGCGCCGCAGCGGGGCCGGATCCTGTGGGACGGCGTGGACGCGGCGACCGTCGACCGGCACCAACTCGCCGAGCGCATCGCGATGGTGGCGCAGGACTTCAAGAGGTGGCCGTTCACCGCCCGGGTGAACGTCGCGATCGGCCGGACGTCCGCGCCGCTCACCGACGAGCGGCTGCGCACGTCCGTCATCGAGGCGGGTGCCGAGGAAGTGGTGGCCGATCTGCCGCGCGGCATGGACACGCTGCTGGCCCGTATGTTCAGCGGCGGCCACGAGTTGTCGGGCGGCCAGTGGCAGCGGCTCGGTATCGCGCGGGCGGCATACCGCAGGGGCGCGATCCTGGTCGTGGACGAGCCGACCGCGGCTCTCGACGCCCGTGCCGAGCTGGAGGTCTTCGAGAAGATCCGGGCCCTCGCGGGTACCGGTCAGACGGTCATCCTCATCACACACCGCCTCGCGTCGGTGCGCCACGCCGACCTGGTACACGTCCTCGACCAGGGCCGGCTCGTGGAGTCGGGCACTCCGGACGAGCTGCTGTCCTCGGGTGGGGTCTACGCCGAGCTGTACTCGCTCCAGGCGGAGCAGTTCGCCCCCAAGGTGCCGGCGCCCAAGGCCGGATGAAGGGTCGGCTGAAGATCGCTGCGCCTCACGCCGGGTGAGGCCCTCGGCCGCGGCGGCCGGCCCGGCTCACTCGGCGAGTTCCCGCACGACCACCAGGAAGGCGTCCGTCGACAGATCCATCACGACCTCGACGTGCTGCCCCTCAAGGCGGCGCGCCTGCGCGAACTCCTCGGCCGGCCACGAACCACGCGGCCCACCGGCGGGAAAGCGCTCCAGCACCGTTCGCCCGTTCACCACGTTGCACCTCCATGTAGCGCTGCTCTCCCGAGACCTCTTGAGAGCCCTTGAAGAGTTAAACGCCAAACATGGGGTGGACGTCTCGCGAAGTGACGTTACTGAGACGTAGCTGACACGCGGTCATCACACCTTGTGAAACACCTCTCAGGCCGTACCGGCCCTCTGTACGGCCCTTCGCCTGGCCATTTGCAGGCTTTTCGCGTGGCATTTGTGCCACGGCCGGACCCGGTCCCCGTCCGGCCCGATTCAGTCCTCGTACTCGTCGTGGTACCGGATGCGCTCGCTGCCCGCGGGCGCGCCCAGTGCCGACGCGCGCCCCTGCGGCTGCTCCCACTCCTCCTGCCGGCCGAGGGCGGTGAGGTCCAGGAGACTCGTGGTGGAGCCCAGTCCGTCGAGTCCGCGCTCGTACGTCGAGTACGTGTGGAAGATCCGCTCACGGTCGCGGAGGAAACAGCTCAGCCCGGGCCGTTCGTACGGATCGTGGCTCTGGCCGCCGGCGCTGCTGTCGTGGCCCTCGAACGACACCTGGAAGTCGTGGTTGAAGTCGTTGCCGAACGACGAGTACCAGGGCACCGTCCAGCCCATCCGCGCCTTGAAGGGCAGGATCTTCGTGTACGGCGCCCTGGAGACCACCGCGAACTCGGTTCCCCGAGCGTGCAGATGCGCGAGGTGCCCGATCTGGTCGACGAACCCCGAGCAGCTGCGGCAGCCCGCGTCCCACTCGGGCGCGAACATGAAGTGGTAGACGACGAGTTGATCTCGCCCTTCGAAGAGGTCGAACAGCGTCGCCTTGCCGTCCCCGCCCTCGAAGACGTACTCCTTGTCGATCTCGACCATGGGCAGTCGCCGTCGCTCGGCGTTCAGCGCGTCACGCGCGCGGGTCGCTGCTTTCTCCCTGACCAGCAGTTCCTCGCGTGCGCCGCGCCACTCGTCGCGCGACACGATCCGCGGAAGCGTCATTGGCCCCTCCTCCGGTGCGGTGCTTTCCCTGGGTGGACCGGAGGGAGGAGCGGAACTCATCGGTGGGGCACGGAATTTCTTTGTTCAGTGCCTCAGTACGTCACCGGAAGCGTGAGCAGGCCCCGGGCTCGGAGGGACGGTCGCCACCGGAGGTCGCCCGGGTCGCCGTCGAGTTGCAGGTCGGGGAGGCGTTCCAGGAGGGCGGCCAGGGCGATCTCCGTCTCCAGTCGGGCCAGTGGCGCGCCGAGGCAGTAGTGGATGCCGTGTCCGAGCGCGAGATGTCCGGTGGCGTCGCGCCCGAGGTCGAACCGGTCGGCGTGCGGGAAGCGGCGGGGGTCGCGGTTGGCGGCGGCCAGGGACAGCAGGACCGTCTCGCCCGCCGGGACGGTGACGTCGCCGATCGTCACGTCCTCCCGCGGGAAGCGGCGGATGGCCAGCAGGGCGGGTCCGTCGTAGCGGACGAACTCCTCGACGGCGGCCGGGAGCCGGGTGGGGTCCGCGCGGAGAGCGGCCAGTTGGCCGGGGTGCTGGAGCAACGCGAGGACCGCGGTGCCGATGAGCTGCACCGTGTTCTCGTATCCCGCGAAGAGGATGAGGAAGGCGAGCGACATCAACTCGTCCTCGGTGAGCCGGCTGTTCCCCGCGCTGTCGCTCTCGTCCCTGACCGCGATGAGGTCGGAGAGCAGGTCGTCGGCGGGCTCTTTCCGCTTGTCCGCGAGGAGTTGGGTGAAGAAGCCGAGCATCGCCACGACGGCCTCTCTGGCGGCCTGCGGCCTGGCCGGGTCCGGCGCGACGAGCACATCCGTCCAGGCCCGGAAGTCGCGGCGGTGCTCGTGCGGCACGCCGAGCAGGTCGCAGATGACGGTGATGGGAAGCGGCGCGGCATAGGCGGCGATCAGGTCCGTACCGCCGTGCGGACCACCGTTCGTACCCAGTGCGTCGAGGAGCCGGTCGGCGGTCCGCCTGATGGGGGCGCGCAGTTGCTCGACGCGGCGCGTTGTGAAAGCCCGGCCGACCAGGCGGCGGATGCGGGTGTGGTCGGGCGGGTCCATGTTGAGAAGGTTCGCGTCCAGGGCGGGCGGCAGAGCAAATCCCTTGTACCCACCGGGCAGCGCATGCCGCTTGTCCAGCGAGAGAAGCGGATCCGCCAGGGCCTCGCGTACGTCGTCGTAGCGCGTGACCAGCCAGGCGGGGCTGCCGTCGGGGCCGGTGACGCGGTGCACGGGTGCGGTGTCGCGCAGCCGGTCGTAGACGGCGTACGGGTGAGTGAGGAGGCCGTCGGTGAGGAGGTCCTGGTCAGTGGACATGGGACCACCCTAAGCGCCCCTTTAAGGGGCGCGGGGAACTGCGCGCCCAGCCCCCGCCGGCCCGCAGCAGAACGAACCGCACACCCGGCGGAGCGCTCACGTGTCGTAGTCCTGGATCCGCTTGCCGTGGCTCCGGTCGATCAGGGCGGGCATCCGCTCGTTCATCTCCCGCACGATCGCGGGCACATCGAGCGTGAGCAGCTCGCGGTCGCGCATGACCACCCGCCCGTCGACGATCGTCGTGCGTACGTCGCCGGAGCGGGCGCTGTGCACGAGGGTGGCGGCGAGGTCGTGCACGGGCTGGGTGTGCGGACCGCTCACGTCGACGAGGATGATGTCGGCCCGGCGGCCCGGCGCGAGACTGCCGATCTCCTCGCCGAGGCCGACCGCCCGCGCGCTCTGCAGCGTCGCGTGGTGCAGGGCCTGTCGGGAGGTCAGCCAGCGCGGGTCGCTCTCGGTGAACTTCTGCACCAGCGCCGTGAGTGCCATGGACTCCCACACGTCCAGGGAGCTGTTGGACGCGGCCCCGTCCGTGGCGAGGCCCACGGGGATGCCGAGTTCGCGCAGGGCGCGTACAGGAGTGGTGGTGGGCCAGGCGAACTTGAGGTAGCCCCGGGGTGCGCTGGCCACGGCGATCCGGCCCGTGGCGCGGGCGAGTACGGGCAGGTCGCGCTCCATGATTCCGGTGCCGTGCGCGATGAGCAGATCGACGTCGAGGAGCCCGGCGTCGGCCAGCACCTCGATGGGTGTGCGGCCGTGGCGGGCGAGGCTGGTGTCGGCCTGGTCGCGGTTCTCGGAGGCGTGGATGTGCACCAACAGGCCGTGTTCTTTGGCAAGTTGGGCGGTGGCGGCGAGGTCGGTGTCCTCGACGGTGTACGGGGCGTGCGGGGCGAGCGAGGTGGTGATGCGGCCGTCGGCGGTGTCGCGGTGACGGAGGGCGAAGTCCAGCGACTGCTCGCGTCCCTCGGCGCCCTGGGAGGAGAAGAAGGCCTGTCCGAGGTTGGCGCGCATCCCGCTCTCGACGGTCACCGCGGCGACCGTGTC
This sequence comes from Streptomyces sp. NBC_00258, assembly GCF_036182465.1. Classification (NCBI taxonomy): domain Bacteria; kingdom Bacillati; phylum Actinomycetota; class Actinomycetes; order Kitasatosporales; family Streptomycetaceae; genus Streptomyces; species Streptomyces sp. NBC_00258. The sequence goes on along the minus strand of NZ_CP108081.1, from coordinate 8,867,405 downwards.
CATCGAGAAGTAGTGGTCCGCGAAGCAGGTGACACCGCCCCGGATCATCTCGGCGCAGGCGAGCCGCGCGCCCAACTCCACGTCCTTCTCCTGGAGGTTGGACTCGATGGGCCAGGCGAAGTCGTTGAACCACTCCTCGATGGGCAGGTCCTCCGCGATACCGCGCAGCGTGACCATCGGTGCGTGCGTATGGCAGTTGACGAGGCCGGGCATCGCGACCTGGCCATGGGCGTCGATGCGCACGGTGTGCTCCGCGGCGGGGACGTCGACGTCGACCGGCCCGGCCGTGACGCTCTCGATGCGGCCACCCCGTACGACGATGGTGGCGTCCTCGACGAAGCCGATCTGTTCTTGATCGTCGTGCACGAGGGCGGTGCAGCGGGTGATGATGAGATCGGCAGGGAGATCGGCAGGGAGATCGGCTGGGACATCGGCCGGGGTCTTCGTGCCGGGCGGGTGGGCCTGATCACCGGCCGAAGTGTTGGTCGTCGCGTCGGGCGTGGGCTCGGGCGAGGTCATCACGCCACGGTACGACGGGATCGTGCCGTCGGGTGACGTGAACCGCGCATCCTGTCCGGGCCCTGTCGCCCCGGCGGTTTCCCGCGCACGCTGGCCTCACCATTCGACGGGCGGCGCCCCTTGGACGGCGCGTCCGGGAAGGAGCCCGGCATGCTCCTCGGCACCTGGAACCTGGAGAACCTGTACCGGCCCGGCGGCGCGTTCGGACCGCGCAGCGAGGCCGCGTACAAGGCGAAGCTCACGGCTCTGGCCTCGGTCGTCACGGAACTCGACCCCACGTTGCTCGGCGTACAGGAGGTCGGTGATCCGGAGGCGCTGGCGGACCTGGCCGGGATGCTGGACGGCGACTGGCACATCGCGCTCTCGGAGCATCCGGACAGCCGCGGCATCAGGGTCGGCTTCCTCAGCCGCCCGGAACCGCGGACGATCACCGACACGAACGCCTTCCCCGCACCGCTGCGACCGGTTCAGGGTGACGACGACGGCGAACCGGTGTCCAGGACGGGCCGCGGCTTCCTGGCCACGGAGATCACCGTGCAGGGGATGACCCTGACCGTGGCGGTCTGCCATCTCAAGTCGAAGCTGCTGACGTTCCCGGGCGGGCGGTTCCAGCCGCGGAACGAGGGCGAGCGGGCCCGCTACGGCGCGTACGCCCTGTACCGGCGGGCCGCCGAGGCCACGACGCTGCGTGCCGTCGCCGACGACCTCCTCGACGGCAGGGGCAAGGAGCGGAACGTGGCCGTGCTCGGCGACCTCAACGACGAGGTCGTGGCCGCCACGACCCAGATCCTGCAGGGCCCGCCGGGTTCGGAGATCGGCACGCCGGGTTTCGAACGGCCCGACAAGGGCGACGCGGCCCGGCTCTGGAACATCGCGCCCCTCATTCCCGAGGAGCAGCGTTTCTCCCGCGTCCACTCCGGCCGTCCCGAACTGATCGACCACATACTGGTCAGCCGGCTGCTGCTCGACCATGTGACCGCGGCGGGGACGGGGACGCCGGTGCGGGAGACCCCGCTGCCGTCGGTCGACGAGAACCCGGGGGCACGGCGGGACGTGGCAGGGTCGGACCATGCGCCGGTGTGGGTGCGGGTTGAACCCTGAGAACTCTGGGAGGAGCCCTGAGGGAAGGCAGCCTGAGGGGAGCCCTGGCAGGTTCGCCGCTCAGGCGCTCAGGAGGTCGGCCGGCGGGTCCGCGAGGCCGGCACGCTCGCGCTGCTCCACGAGTTCGTCGAGGAGGGTGGCGAGGCGCTCGGTGTGCCGCGGAGTGAGCCGGCCCGTGTCGTCGAGGTGGACGGCGCAGGCGGTGGTGGTGTCGACGAGGCGTTCGAGGGTGGCGGCGACCTCGTCGGTGCCTTCGGTGTGCCGGGCCAGGGTGGGCAGTTCGGCGGCGGCACGGTCGATGGCGGCTCGGGCCTCGGCCAGCTTCCGGTAGGCCTCGCGGCGCAGCGCCCAGCGGGCAGCCCGGTCGTCGGCGCCGCTCAGCACGTGGGTGAGATACGCGTGGGCGGCGTCGGTGGCGGAGGTGAGGCGGGCCTTCACGTTCCCGCCGCGCTGTCCCGGAGCCGGCAAATGGCCCACGATCAGCACGATCGCGCAGGCCAGCAGCGTCTCGCCGATACGGCTCCAGGAGGCTTCCGGCTCCCCGCCGACCATGACGAGGGCGAGCACGAGGACGGTGACGACGGCGGTCTGCGCGGCGAAGTGCCTGGTGGCGACGGGTATCAGGGCACCACTGATCGCCACGAGCGCCACGAGCCCTTCCGGCCGGGGCAGCACGGCCGCGAACCCCGCGAAGACGAGGGCACCCAGGACGGTGCCGGCGGCCCGGTTGAGCACGCGCGAGACGAGCGGCCCGAGGTCCGGCTTCACGAGGAAGACGGCGGTGGCCGGCAGCCAGTACCAGTGCACGTGGTGCAGGGCCTGTGCGACGGCCGCGCTGGCGCCGTAGCAGAGGGCGACGCGGAAGCCGTACTCACGGCCGCCCGCGCCGGTGACGGTGCGGAGCAGGGGCTTGGCGCGGAAGGGTCGTAGGCGCGGTCCCTTGTGGGCGGTCTGGCGGGCGCCGCGGTCGAGGGGGTTGGTGCCGGTGTTGCTGTGGAGGGCGGCGCCGTGCTTGTCGGCGGCGTTCTTGCCGTCAATGTGCATGCTGCCGGGCTTCTTGCCGCCGCGGTCGAAGGTCTCGGCGGCGTGCAGAAGTGCGTCGTCGAGGGCGCGCAGTCCCGGTACGGACCGGGCGGGCGCGGGCAGCGGCCCGCAGGGCTCACCGGTCCGTACGGCGACGGCGAGCCGTCGCGGACCCTCCGCCGTACGGGCGGGCAGTGCGTCCCCGGCCCAGGCCAGCGCGGTCGCGGCCTCGGCGAGCGGGAGCGCGGCGGCGTACTGCGCCCGCAGCCGCCGCTCGGCGGAGGAACTGGCGTACCGCCGCAGTCGCGGTCCCGCGAGCGCGTCCTGCGCATGATCGAGCGCGGCGGTGAGGGCGGCCCGCCGGGCCCCGGCCTGCTCGCCGCCGGCAGCGGCGAGCAACTCGGCGATGGCGTCGTAGACGTCCGCGACAGCCACGCGCTCCCCGTCGAACCGGAAGTCATGGGCGAGGGCACCGGGCGTGGGCAGCACGAGCCGCAGCACGATCAGCCAGCCGGCGCCGGCAAGGAAGAACAGCGCTCGCTGCCATCCAGGTTCGGGCAGTGGCATCCCGGCCCCGATGGCCGCGGCGACCAGCAGCTGCGTACCGGCGCCGGAGGACACGGGCCCCACGGCGCTCACGGCCCCGGCGAGCAGCCCGAGCACGGTGAGTATCAAGGTCAGCGGAACGGCTCCGAGGCCCTCCCCCGCATACGTACCGACGACGAGCCCCGCGGCCCCCGCGAGCCCGGGCACCCCGATGCGGTGCACGGCGGTCCGCCGGCTCCCGGGCCTGTCGTTGATCCCGGCGAGCATGGCTCCCAGGGCGGCCATGACCCCGACGGACTCCTGCCCGACGAGCACGGCCGCGAGCAGCAATGGCCCGGCGGCGAGCGCCCCGCGCACGACGGCATTCCACGGCACGGGCCCCCTTTGCGCACGCAGCGCATGCGTGAGCCAGGGAGGCAGGGCAACGGAGAAGGGTCGCGGCACGGGCACGGGGCTCCTGTCGGGACGAGGGCGGTTGCGGGGTGGCATGCCTTCGGGCGACGTCGGCCTGGGCGGTGGTGTTTACGGTAGGTCGGGTTCCTGGAGAGTAAGGGACCTATGCGTTTCGTGGGTGTGACGATTGTCGTGATGGCCGCGTTCTTTATGTACGCAATCGGGGGCGGGCGCGGTCCACGACTTCAGGGGCGAGCCCGGTGTACGTCGTCGAGGGGCGGCCCGGGGCGGTCCCGTCCGCGCCGAACGGGAGCGGGCTCGGAGGCGTAGCCGGCCTCCGAGCCCTGTGATGCCGCCCATGTCGCACGCCGGCACGCTTGAGAACTCAGGTCAGTGTTATGTCGCCGCGTCCTGCCTTTGGACCACCGCACATCGAGCTGTGCGGGCCGGACTTGAACCGGCATTTCGACGCCCGGAGCCTGAGTCCGGTCGATCCGGCGATCGGCGGCGAATGCTGAGTCTGGAGCAATAGTCTGAGATTGATCGCGGTCTGCCTCTGCCAATTGGGCTACCGCGGCGCGATGGGCGCCTCGTACGAGTTGTACGAGTGCCGTGTTGGTGCCGCGGGGAGGACTCGAACCTCCACTGGAACCGCGCAGTCACGACAAGCTTCAGTTTCAGCTTGCGCTCCTCGCGCACCCCGGTCGCAGTGGACCGGGGAGTCTTCGAGGCTACCCGAACAGGTAGCCGAACACGGCGTCTCCGACGCGCTGGTCGGTGACGTCGGCGCCGTTCGCCTCTTCCCGGGCGAACTTGACGGCCTGCTGCAACTTCTCGACGCGGTCGAGCAGTTCGTTGACGCGCCGCGCGGGAAGGGCACCGGAGAACTTCACCGTCGTCCAGTACCCGACGGGGATGTCCTCGTAGTACACCTCGACCTGCGCCGGATGCTTTTCGGTCGCCTCCGCCTTCACGTGGTTGCGCGGGACCTTCTTCGTACGCAGCGTCCTGACCGGCTCGGTCTTCCACGCATCGGTCGAGGGGTCCTGCACCCACGACTCGGAGGCGTCGAGCATGGGCAGCTTCCGCACGAAGGTGTTGAGATCGGTGAGCTGCTTCTCCAGGAAGAGCAGATAGGACACCGGAACGTCGGCGACGAGCACCCGCCCGTCGACCTTGACGTCCGCGCGGGCCGTGCAGTTGGCCCAGTCCTTGGTGGCGGTCACGTCGAACAGCCGCGTCAGCGTGGCCGCGGTGTCCCGCAGCACATCCTCGGCCTGCACCTGCACCCGAGTCGACTCGGGCGGCAACTGCTCACCCTCCTCGTCCTTGGGCTGATACGTACGCGAGATACCGGCCAGCAACGCCGGCTTCTGCAGCCCGTGATGAGCAGCCGTCAGGTCCTGATGAGACTTGGACTTGATGCCCTTCTCGACCGCGATGATCTGATTGAGTTTCGCCACGTCGGTGACGGTAGCAGTGTCAACTGGGGGTTTTCGAAGGGTTATTCGGCGACGGCGAGTGCTTCCGTGCGCCTTTGTGCGCCCTCCTGATGCCTGCCCTCCCCACCTACGTTCCCTTGTCATGAACTGGCGGAAGATCTGGCCTTACTGGGGACTGGTCACCCTCGTCGTCGCCATCACGGCTTGGCTGACCTCCGACATCGGCCCTGCCGGTCTGACCGCCCTCTTCGCGCTGAGTCTCCTGTGGTTCCTGGTGCAGGCTCCGGTCCCTTGCGGCGCCCCCATCCGCAAGGAGGGGCAGACATGCCGGAAGAACGCCCACGGTCTGCTGCGTGGCTGCAGCATCGAGCAGCACAAGTGGCAACGCCTGCGCACCCTTGTCGTACACCCAGGGCTTCGGCAAACGAGGCGCGAACTCTTCCCAGACCGCAAGACCGGCCTGGCCAGCCTCGGAGCCATCGTCGCGCTGGTCTGCACGCTGACGACCACGGTGTTGGCGGTGCTGGGCAAAGGGAGCGCCTGAGCATGGGGACGTCGACGCGGTGGCGGGGACCGGGCGGCACTCGCGGCGGAGACACCAGTACGGGCAAACGCTGGACGGCTCTGGGCGGGCGTCTCGGCCGACTCAAGGAAGGGCAGAAGGCTCGTACCGAAGCCGCGGCGGATGCCTGCCTCGCGACTCTCCGGGACACCATGCACGACGATCCGAACGCGTTCGGCCTGTCGTCCGCGTGGCAGCGCGCCGGCGAGCATGTCGTCGAAGTGATGGACCAGTTGGGCGAGTACGGCTCTGAGTCGCTGACGGCCGCACCTCACCTCGCCTTCGCCGATCCGGCTATGTCGTTCGTCGCCGAATTCAGCCGCCGCGTGGCGGGAGACGGGACAACCCTCGTCGATGCGGCAGTGCGCCGAGCCGCTGCTCGGTGCGCCCAACGATTCGTCGCCGAATACCCCGAAGCCGCGCAGCCCACGGGGCGCGGGCTCTCCGGCGACCTTCTGTGTCTGCTGTACCGGTGGCTCTTCGCCGACCTCGTGACCGAGTTTCTGCACTGCTTCGTAGCCGAGCACATAAAGCTCGCCATCCCTGTTCTGCCTATCTTCGATCCGAGCGGCACGATCACCGACCTGATCACGGAACGAATGCTGGAACTCGTGCCGGATCCCTGCGAGGAAGCCGCCTACCTGGAAGCTCCCCTCCCGCTCCCCCAGGTGGCACAAGCACTCGTCCCCGGCACCGTCGGCAAGGTGCTGAACCTGGCCGTGCAACTACCCGGCACATCGGAGGTGACCACATGAGCAGCGCCGAGCCATACCGCTTCTGGTGGCGGTCCTACGACGGCGAGAAGCCCAGAACTGCGGGATGGCATGCGATCGGCGCGGCAGGATTCCGGGAGCGGGAAGAGCGCATTACCGGTCACCAGTATCTCGATGCGGCGGCACCGGACTGGGCGGACGACCTGCTCAGGCTTGCACGGGCGGCCTTCCTCGCCGACAAACTCGCTTCTCGTGAAAAGGTCCTCGACCGCTGGACCCGTCGATTCTCGCTCTCCCTTCCAGTGAGCGATCCGCTCCGCTGGACCGGGACGTCCGCCGGGCTTGCCTCGGCGCTCCTCCAGATGCTCACCGGCGACCACTGGGACATACGGCCGCGAGCGCTGCGCGCAGCGTCATCACAACCGCCGATTCCACTGGGCGATGACTGGCGGGCCACGGAAGTAGCCCTGTTCTCGGGCGGTCTCGACTCGCTGAGCTGGGCGGCACAACGCGCCGGCGCCCCGGCCGGTCTGCTGCTCCTGGTCACCTTCGCGGAGCCCCAGCTCGAATCCTTACAGCATGGCGTTCTCCAGACAGTGGAAAAGCTGGCCCGGGATTCGGGCCGCGTGATCAAGCACGCCAATCTGCGGCAGGTTCCAGGAGGCCGCGACGGACGCTCGGTGGAGACGTCATCACGCTCGCGAGGCCTGCTCTACTCGGCTACCGCTGTGCGGGCAGCCGCCGCGAGCAACATCCCGGTCGTCTATGTCCCCGAGAACGGACAGCTCGCACTCAACCCACCGCTTACCGCGGCTCGCTCCTCCGCTCTGTCGACCCGTTCCGTTCACCCATGGACGCTGCACCTACTCAACCGTCTCATTCGCTCCATCTCAGGTGCCGAAGGCACTGTCACAGTGACGAACCCCCTGGCCCACCTCACCAAGGGGGAAGTATGCAAAGCGGCGGTCCACGCCGGCGGTCTCCTCCCTGCCGATCTGGAGGCGACATTGAGCTGTGGCGCCCCACCCAGGCGACGCCAGAACCGCCCCCACGACAACTGCGGCGTCTGCTACCCGTGCCTCGTACGCCGCTCAGGCCTGCTGTACGCGAACGGAGCGGACGCCACCGACTACGAGGCATCCCCCACCTCCCCTCGCCTGCCCCGCAAGCGCACCCGCGACTTTCACGCCCTGCGCCGCTGGCTGGAGACGCCCTACGGGCCCCTCGACCTGATCGCGGACCAGCCCCTCCCTCCCGGGACCGAGGCCGCGCCGTGGCTGGACGTGATCGACCGTGGCCGGACCGAGCTGCGCGCTCTCGTACGAGCGATGTGATCCGCGCCGGACAGGGGTCGCGCTCCACACCGTGATCAGCGACGAGTCGTCTTGACGCGAGCCCTCGTCCTCTGGACCGATTTGATCCGACCCATCCTCCGCCTCCACTCACACCCGTTACGATCTGAGCTTGGGCATTTGCCGCCCGAGCAGCAATAAAGCGGCGGCGGCGAAACAGCTCAAATCAACACGAATCTTGAAGCGGGGATGTGCGCATGCGGGACGGCCGGTGGGTCACGGTCACCGAATCCGAGTTCCAGCATGAGCGCCGGGGCCTGGAGGCCATTCGCGAGAAGCTGGCGACCGCGAACAACGATCCGTGGCGTGCCTGGACGAACTTCACCTTCACCGCCCACACCGGCCATGTCCGGGAGGTGGACCTTCTGGTGATCGCCCCCGGCGGGGTGTATCTGATCGAGCTGAAGGACTGGCACGGCTCGATCGAGTCCCGTAACGGCACCTGGCTGCAGACCCAGCCCGGCGGACGGCAGATCTCCCACGGCAACCCGCTGCACCTGGCGAACAAGAAGGCCAAGGAGCTGGCCTCCCTCCTGGCGCAGAACGGTGAGCGGGTCTGGGTCTCGGAGTCGGTCTGTTTCACCGACTCCTCCCTCAGGAACCGGCTTCCCGCCCACGACCAGCACGGCGTCTTCACCGTGGACAAGATCGTCGCGATGCTGAAGGAGCCTCCTCGTGACGAGCGGCGGCGCATCGACGCCCCGAAATCCCGGGCGATCAAGGGGGCCCTGGAGCGAGTCGGCATCGCGCGCAGTGACGCCGAGTACAAGGTCGGCCCGTATCTGCTGCACCGGAAGTCGTTCGACTCGGGGCCGACCTGGGCGGACTATCTGGCCCGGCACAGTGAGCTGCCGGAGGCCGCCCGTATCCGGGTCTATCTGCGGGAGCGGGGCTCGGACGCCGAGCTGCGGGCGTCGGTGGAGCGGGCCGCACGGCGCGAGGCCGCGGTGTTGCGGCGCTTCAGGCACCCCGGTGTCGTCCAGCTGAAGCAGTACGACCCGTCCGGGCACTCTGCGGGCCCGGCGCTGATCTTCGACTTCGATCCGCGGACTCTGCGCCTGGACGAGTACCTGGCCCAGTACGGCGAGAAGCTGGACATCCTCAGCCGCATGGCATTGGTGCGCCAGTTGGCCGAGACGGTGCGTTCGGGCCACGGCAGGCGGATCTACCACCGCACGCTGGCCGCCCGCGCGATCCACGTGATGCCGCGTGCCCGCGGCCACGCGGCGGGAGGCGCGGACGGTGAGGAGTCGGGCTGGCTCAGTCCGTATCTGCAGATCTCGGATTGGCAGGTCGCGGTGCAGCGCGGCTCCGAACAGAGCGGGCAGGCCGGTGGCGAGCGACTCGCCCCGACCACCTTCTCGCGCGCGGGAGCACACCTCGCGGAGGGCGCGGACCCGTATCTCGCCCCGGAACTCACCGCGTTGAAGGCCGACCCGGTAGCCCTGGACGTGTACGGCCTCGGGGTGCTCACCTATCTCCTGGCCACCGGCAAGGCGCCGGCTGCCAGCCAGGCCGAGTTGCTGGCCCGCTACGAGGCGGGCGAGGGACTGCGTCCCAGCGCGGTGGTGGACGGTCTGTCCGAGTACATCGACGAGCTGGTGCAGGCGGCGACCGCGTACACCGTCTCCGACCGGCTGTCCTCCGTCGACGACTTCCTGGAGATGCTGGAGGTCGTCGAGGACACGCTGACCGAGCCCGCCCCGGCGGAGCCCGTTCGCCCTGCCGAGCCCGAGAAGGACCCGCTGGAGGCGGTCGCGGGCGACGTACTGGCGGGCCGCTGGGAGGTCAGACGCCGTCTCGGCACGGGTTCGACGAGCCGCGCGTTCCTGGTGCGGGACCTGACGGCCGGGCCGGAGGTCCGGTTCGCGAAGACGCTCGCCGTGCTGAAGGTCGCGCTGTCGGACAGTCGCGGCAAGGTGCTGGAGCGGGAGGCCGAGGTAATGGGGCGCCTGCGTCCCGACTCCCGGATCATCCGGCTCGTCGAGCCGGAGCCGGTACGCATCGGGCCCCGACAGGTCCTCATCCTGGAGTACGTCGGCGACGAGCGGGAGGCCGACGCCGAGCCCTCCGCGCCCGGCACCACGAAGAGCAGGCGCCGGGAGGAGACGGTCTCCCGGCAACTGCGGGAGTTCGGCCGGCTGTCCGTGGACCAACTGGAGGCGTACGGCGACTACTTGTTCGGCGCGGTGGACTTCCTGGAGGGCGAGGGCGTCTGGCACCGTGACATCAAGCCGGACAACATCGCGATCCGTATCCGCCCGAACCGCACGCGCGAACTGGTCCTGATCGACTTCTCGCTGGCCGGTTACCCGGTGAAGGAGACCCAGGCGGGGACGGACGGCTACCTGGACCCGTTCATCGGCACGCTCACCCACCGCTCGGTGTACGACGCCCACGCGGAGCGTTACGCACTGGGGGTCACCCTCCACGAGATGGCGTCGCGCGAGCTGCCGATGTGGGGCGACGGCAAGGTGTCCCCACGCCAGACCGACGCGGAGAAGGAGCCGTACCCGAGGATCGCGGCCGACGCCTTCGACTCGGCGGTACGGGACGGACTTGTCGCGTTCTTCCAGAAGGCGTTGCATCGGGACGCGTCGGAGCGGTTCAGCGACCTGAAGCCGATGCGGGACGCCTGGAAGAAGATCTTCCTGGCGATGGACGAGGCGAAGCCCTCGTCACGGCGTTCCCGGTCTGTGGCGGCTGCCGCCACGGAGGCCGAGGCGGCTCACGCCCCGGACGCGCCCATCGCGGAGGCCGAGGAGGAGAGCGCCGAACAGCAGCGCGACCGGCAGGCGGCGCAGGCCGACCGCACCACGCCCATCTCGGCGGCCGGCCTGAGCCCGGCGGCGGAGTCGTTCGTGTACGGGCTCCAGGTGAACACGGTCGGCGAACTGCTCGCCTACAGCCAGCGCCAGCTCGTCAACGCCCCCGGCCTCGGCTCGAAGACCCGCGGCGAAGTCCTGGGTCGTATCAAGGAGTGGCGGGAGCGACTGGCCGAGAAGCCCGCAGCGCCGCTCACGCCGGAGGGCCGCAAGGAGGCCAAGGAGGAGCTGTCCGCGACGGAGGCCACCATCGCGCGGGTGGTGGCCGCGAACGGCGGCGCGGGCCGGCTACCGGAGCGCGCGCTGCGCACGGTCAGCCTGGACACGCTGGCGACTCTCTTCGTCCCGGAGTTGAAGAAGGACGGTTCCAACCGCAACGAGTGCGAGATGGTGCGGCTGCTGCTGCGGCTGCCCGACGAGCGCGGCGCACTGCCCGACATCGGCGTCTGGCCGAAGCAGAAGGACGTGGCGACCGCCCTTGGCCTGTCGGCGGGCCGCATCCCGCAGATGCTCAAGACCCAGCGCACCCGCTGGAAGAAGCACCCGGCCGTACGAGCCCTGCGCGCCGAAGTCCTCGATGTGCTCGGCGACTTGGGCCGGGTCGCCTCGGCCGCGGAGATTGCGGACGCGCTCGCCGTACGACGCGGCACTCGCCTCCAGGAGCGCGAGCAGCGCCGCGCCCTGGCACTGGCGGCCGTACGGGCCGTGGTGGAGGTCGAGCAACTCCACCCGGACGAGGCCGAGTTCCAGCACGCGGCGAACCGGGACGCGGCCGACGAGGGCATGGGCGCGGGTCTGCTCGCCCTGGAGGTCGGCGAGGACGACGCCCCCGAGACGCCCTCCGCGCCGGGCCTGCTGGACTACGCACAGAGCCTGGGCAAGGTCGCGGACCGGCTGGCGAAGCTGGACACGCTGCCGACCGCGGCGACCGTCCTCGGCGAGCTGGGCGCGATCGCCCCGCCGAGCGGGGTCATGGACTGGGACGACCGCCGCATGGTGGAGGTGGCCGCGGCAGCTTCCCGCAACGCCGCCGCGACCCCGCGCCTGGAGATCTACCCCCGCAACCTCCCCCTCGTACGGGCCCTGCGGCTGACCCAGGCCGGTCTGGTACGCCCCATCCCGGGCGTGGCCGATGCCCGGCAGCCAGGCCTGACGGGCAAGGAGGTGCACGAGCGGGTACGTGCACGCTTCCCGGAGCTGCTCGACAAGAACGGCGGCCACTCCCTCCCGACGGGCGGGCCACTGACCCGCGCGCTCCAGGAGGCCGGGTTCGAGCTGCACCTGTCCACGCGCGAGGACACCCGGACCCTGCGCTATCTGCCCCGGCAGACGGACGGCGGCTCCAGCTACCTGTCCTCGGGCGCCGGCCGCCAGCCGACCGGCATGCTCACCACCGCACACCGCTACTCCGACGACCCGCAGCTCGCGGGTGCGGTGGCGGCGGAGGAGCGGCTGACGGGTTCGGCCCGCCGGGACGGCTTCCGGGTCCTGACCGTCCGGACGGGTCTGTCACGGGATGCGGTACGGGAATTGACGGGCGACCGCTTCGACGCGGGCGCGGTGTCGGTGACCGAGCTGTTCCTCACGGCGCTGCACGAACTGGTCGACGCGCGGGTCAAGCCGACGTGGGAAACAATCCTGCGGGCGGATGTGGCGGAGCCCGGGTCGAAGGCGGCGATGAAGTTCGCGGAGTATGCGCGTACGGCTTGGGGGGCGGTGGAGCCTCGGGTGAGTGAGCTGTTGGCTGATGGGGGTGGGGTTGGCGTTGGCTCTGGCTCGCGGGCGCCTGTGTTGCTGACGGACGCAGGGGTGTTCGCGCGGTACGACGCGATGGGCGTCCTTGAACGGTTGGCGGAGCAGGCACGGGGTGGCGGTCGCGGGCTGTGGGTGCTGTGCCCGCAGAGCGACCCGGCGCGGCCTCCTCGGTTGGGGACGACGGCGGTGCCGTATCAGGCGGGGCTGGGTGAGTGGATAGTTCTGCCGGACTCGTGGGTGGCGAATGCCCATCGGGGTGGGGTGGCCGGGGTTTCGGGTGGGACTGGGCGCGGGCTGTGAGCTGTGGGCTGAGCGTCGGCGATGTGACTGTTTTTCAGGTTCGGGTTCGGGTGCGACGGGAGACGTGACCAAGTGATCGACCGCAAGGCGTTGTTGGCGGACCTCATCAAGCAGGTCAAGGCGGTCGAAGTGGACCTCGGCAAGCAGGTCAAGGCGGTGACCGAGGTCGGGGAACGGTTGCGTGCGGAGTACGACCAGGCGCGCAAGCTGGGCCGTACGGCGGCGACGTGGAACGCGTGGCTTGACGAGCGGGTCACACAGGTCGCGGTGGCGTGGGTCCTGGGCACGGTGTTCGTACGGTTCTGCGAGGACAACCGGCTGATCCCCGAGCCGTACCTCACGGGTGCGGAGCCGGAGCGACTTGCCCTCGCGGAGGCGCGGTACGCGCAGTATGTGGAGGATGACGAGGACCCGACGTTCCGGGGTTGGCTGGAGCGGGCGTTCCGGGATCTGGGCGCTGGGCAGGCTGGCAAGCTGCTGTTCGAGGAGCGGCACAACCCGTTGTTCCAGATCCCCGTGTCGCACGACGGGGCGCGGGCGCTGGTGGAGTTCTGGCGCGAGCGGGACGAGGCGGGTGAGTCGTTGGTGCATGACTTCACCGACCCGCTGAGCGCGGATGGTACGGAGGGTTGGGACACGCGGTTCCTGGGCGACCTGTACCAGGACCTGTCGGAGGCCGCTCGGAAGACGTACGCGCTGCTCCAGACGCCGGAGTTCGTGGAGGAGTTCATCCTCGACCGGACGATGGACCCGGTGGTGCGGGAGCTGGGCGGGCGGTTCGGCGAACTGAAGATGATCGACCCGACGTGTGGGTCGGGGCACTTTGTGTTGGGTGCGTTCCGGCGGATGGTTCGGCTATGGACGGAGCGGCAGCCGGGGCGGGATGCGCATGAGAGGGTGCGGGATGCGCTGAACTCTGTGCACGGGGTTGACATCAACCCGTTCGCGGTGGCTATTGCGCGGTTCCGATTGCTGGTTGCGGCGATGGCGGCCTCTGGGGTGCGGACGCTGGCGGAGGCGTCGCGGTACGACTGGCCCATTCATCTGGCGGTGGGTGACTCGCTTATTAAGGCTCGGCAGCTTGAACTGACGCTGGGGGGCGAGGAGGCGGGGGATCCGCTGGCGGAGTTCTCGTATGCGACGGAGGACGTGCACGAGTATCCGGGGATCCTGGAGCAGGGGCGGTATGACGTGGTGGTGGGGAATCCGCCCTACATCACGGTCAAGGACAAGACGCTGAACGCGTTGTATCGAGAGCTTTACGCGTCCTGCTCGGGCAAGTACGCCTTGTCGGTTCCCTTCGCTGAACGCTTCTTCCAGCTCGCAAAGGTTGGAGAACCTGACGGTCGCGGGTACGGCATGGTCGGCCAAATCACGGCAAACTCCTTCATGAAGAGGGAGTTCGGGGCAAAGCTGATTGAGGAGTACTTCGCGCACAAGATCGAGCTCACCGAGGTGATCGACACTTCGGGCACTTACATCCCAGGGCACGGAACACCGACAGTGATCCTCGTGGGGCGGCGCCGGTCCGGCAACAATCGCACGGGGAAGATTCGTACCGTCCGTAGCATCCAAGGCGAGCCATCAGCTCCCATCGACCCAGCAGATGGGCTGGTCTGGAAGGCTATCGTCAACCAAATCGACCAACCAGGCTCGTTGAGCTCGTGGGTATCGGTGGACGATCTCGAACGCGAGCGGTACTTTGGTAAGCAGCCCTGGGTCCTAACGGACGGCGGCCTTGAGCTGGTCGAACAGATCGAAGAGCACAAGGTGATGCGCCTGCGCCAGACGCTGGCACTGGACATCGGGTTCGGCGGTATCACCGCCGAGGATGACGCATTCTTCTTCCCCAGTGCGTCATCCGCCCGACGTCGGCAGATCGAGCGGACGATCCCCATGGTCACGGGTGACACAGTTCGCGACTACTGCATCACACCTGAGATCGCCAGCATTTGGCCATACGACACCCAGTTCGAGGCCGTGCACAGTGACGCGATCCCGGCAACCATGCGGGCGATGTGGCCCAACCGACGCACTTTGCAACGACGCAAGCGTTTCGGGAGGTTCATCGACACGATCCCAACGATCAAATGGTACGAGTACGGAGAGTTGTACCGCGAGAAGCTGCGAACACCACATTCGATCACTTTTGGATTCGTGGCGACCCATAATCACTTCGCACTTGATCGCGGCGAAAAAGTATTCAAACAATCCGCCCCGCTAATCAAGCTTCCCCAGAGCGCAAGTGAGCGCGATCACCTAAGCTTTCTCGGACTACTCAACAGCTCCACATCCTGTTTCTGGCTCAAGATGATGAGTCACGACAAGGGAAGTCAAGGAGTGAACGAGGGCTTCAAGTCGCAAGACTGGGAGCGTTTCTACGAGTTTACTGGTACCAAACTCCAGCAATTTCCCATCCCTCCCGTACATCCCACTGCTCTCAGCGTCACCATGGACGCACTCGCCCAAGAACTCGCAGCTGCTACCCCCCACGCTCTAGCCACCCCCCAAACCCCCACCTCCACAGCCCTCCGTACGGCCCGCACCAAGTGGCTCTCCATCCGTGCCCAAATGATCGCCCTCCAAGAGGAACTCGACTGGCAGGTCTACTCCCTCTACAACCTGCACCCCGAAGACCTCCGCGCCCCCGAGTCCGAAGTCCCCGAACTCGCCCTCGGTGAGCGGGCCTTCGAGATCGTGCTCGCTCGCCGGGTCGAGAAGGGGGAAGCATCCGACGAGTGGTTCAAGAGGCACGGGTCCACACCCATCACCACGCTCCCCAACCACTGGTCGGAGGCCTACAAGGCCACCGTCCAGAAGCGCATCGACGCCATCGAGTCCTCGCGCGCCATCGGCATGGTTGAGCGCCCCGAGTACAAGCGCCGCTGGGCGACCGAGGGTTGGGAAGCTCTCCAGGACAAGGCCCTGCGCTCCTGGCTGCTCGACCGGATCGAGAACCGCGACCTGTGGTTCCAGGACGGACAGCCGACCCTGCTCACCCGGCACCAGCTCACCGCCGAGCTCTCCCTCGACGAGGACTTCGTCTCCGTCGCCGAGTTGTACGAGCCCCGCAAGGAACTCGCGACCGTCGTCGAGGACCTCCTCGCCAACGAGCACGTGCCCTTCCTCCCCGCACTCCGCTACAAGCCCGCCGGTCTCAAGAAGCGCGCCGACTGGGAACACGTCTGGGACCTCCAGCGACAGGAAGACGCTGCCCCGGACGAGCCCGCGAAGCGCAAGATCCGGGACTCGATCCCCGTACCGCCGAAGTACACCTCGGCCGACTTCCTCAAGCCGTCCTACTGGCGCGCCCGCGGCAAGCTGGACGTACCCAAGGAGCGGTTCATCTCCTACGCGACCGGCGCCATCTCGGGCACCCCGGACCTGTTCGGCTGGGCGGGCTGGGACCACCGGGAGCAGGCCCAGGCCCTCAGTACGTACTTCACCAACCATGACGGCCTCTCCACCGAGGAGATCACTCCACTCCTCGCAGGTCTCCTCGAACTCCAGCCCTGGCTCACCCAGTGGCACGACGAGTTCGACCCCCTGTACGGCGGCTCCCCCGCCGCCTTCTTCGCGGGCTACCGCGCGACCAAGCAGGGCGAACACGGCCTGAGCGACGACGACTTGCGCACCTGGCGCCCCGCCCCGGCCACCCGTCGAGGCCGGCGCCCAGCCAACAGCTGATCACCCCGGCACGCCCTCCCCGCCCGCCTGCGCGGAGGGCGCGCCGTCGTCCCGTACGGTCAACGGCTCGGCCGCGTGTACCCGTAGCGCCGGGCCCTCGTCCAGCCCCAACACGATGGCGGGCCCACCCGCCGCGTACCGCTCACTGCGTACGCTGCGGACCGCCCGCCACTCGCCCCACGCCCGCACGGACTGCCCTGGCCGGACCATCACGGCAGCGACCTCCCTCACGTCGGGCGCGGCCACGATGTCCGGCGCCTTCAGCTCCACCCAAACTGTCTTCCCAATCCCGCCCGCACGCTCCTCAATACCCCACCGGTGAGCCAGCGCCTCCACGAGCAACAGCCCGCGCCCACGGGTCTCCTCCTCGCCCGGCGCCCGCACTTCAGGCCTGCCCGCCCCCGCGTCGCTGACCTCCAGCCGCAGCAGCCCGTCCTCCAGCGAGCGAGCGATCCGTACGCCCACCTGCCGATCACTTGGCACTGGCACGCGCAGCGCATTGGTCACCAGCTCCGACAGCACCAACTCCGCGGTCTCCAGGGCGACTTGCCCGACGCCCCATTCCCCGAGCACGGCGTGCGCCACCGCCCGCGTTCTGGGAACGCTCCGGCGACAACGGGAAAGCCGGAAGGTGACTTCGTTCGGCGCGGCCATGGCAGCTCCCAAAGGGTCGGTACTCGTCCGGAGCCCTTACAGAGAGGGGTAGTTGCACCATGGGACTCCGATGTCCACCGCCTGTAGGATCTATGCGCACCACGCGAATCTGCAACGTTGCCAACTAGAATCACCGCAATTTTCCCTCTTCCGAGTTAACCCCGGCCCTGTCGTATCCAGCGCTCTGCTAAAGCTGTTGCCATGCTTACGAAGAGCACCACCCCGAACCCGTCGACAGTCCTCGGGCGCCAACTCGGTGATGAGCTACGCCGGTTGCGAGAGAACGCAGGGCTGACAACCAACCAGGCAGCCGAGGCCCTCGACTGCACCAAGGGCAAGATCAGCCGCATTGAGAACGGGCGGGTTGCAGTACGGCTTCCGGACCTGACAGCGATGCTGCACGCCTACGAAGTGACAGACCCGGAAATCCGCGAGCGCCTCAGCGCCCTGGCCCGCAAGGCCAACCGTCGTCGCCGGCAAGGATGGTGGAACCAGTACGGCTCAGTGCTCGCCGACACTTATCGCGACTACATCGCCTTGGAAGCCATGGCGGGAACGATCCGTACGTTCCAGGCGCAGCTTGTCCCTGGCCTGCTCCAGACTCCCGAGTACATCCGTGCCGTGACAGTGGCTTCGCGGCAGTGGCAGAGCGCAGACGAGATCGAGAAGTTCGTCCAGGTGCGCCTCGCCCGCCAGGAGCGGCTCACAGGCGATTCCCCGTTGCACCTCTGGGCGGTCGTGTCGGAGGCAGTACTCCTCCAACAGGTCGGCGGGCCACAGGTCATGAACGCACAATTGGAACACCTCCTCGTCGCAGCCGAGCAGCCCAACGTGACCATGCAGGTCATGCCTTTCTCCCGCGGAGCCCACGCGAGTATGTTCGGACCATACGTAGTACTGGGTTTCCCTGATGAGGCAGCGCTCGACGTGGTGCTGGCGGACAACCCGACCGGCTCCATGTGGCTGGAGCGGGAGGCAGAAGTCGCCCGGTACCAGGACCTGTTCGACGCCGCTCGCACGTCCGCACTCTCCCCGGTGGAGTCCCAGGCCGTCATTCGACGCAGGGCCGAGGAGCACAGGACATGAACAGCGGACGCCGCAGCACGCCGGATCTGTCGGGCGCGAAGTGGCGCAGCAGCAGCTACAGCGGCGGCAACAACGAGTGCGTCGAGGCAGCCACCAACCTCCCCACCCACCTCCCCATCCGCGACAGCAAGCGCCCCACAGGCCCCACGATCGCCTTCAGCCACGACGCCTGGCGCACCTTCATCGCCCACCTGGACTGAACCGGACCACACCACAGCAGTGCCCCACTCCTCAGCACGCCCCCGCATGCTCACGTAGAGCAGTCAATAAGTTACTCACATTCTCCATACTATGGTTCACTTGAGTATGTTCAGCACGAGCGCAACCCGAGGTGCCCCATGCCAGGCTTCGTAGGCCGCAAATCCGAGCTTGCAGCACTCGACCGCCACCTGACCTGGGTCGGGGACGGCCGAGGCGACCAGCGCGGCAGAGCCCTACTACTGCGCGGCCGACGCCGGGTCGGGAAGTCTCGCCTCGTCGACCTCTTCTGTGAACGCGCAGGCGTCCCGTACGTCGTGCATCAGGCCACCCGGGGCGAGGACGCGCAGCGGGAACGCGCCCGGTTCCTCGGCGAGGTCCGCCACTCCTCCCTGCCCGAGACCACCCTCCTGGCCGGCGTCACCACCGTCGCCGACTGGGACACCGCCCTGCGCCAGCTCGCCGCGGTCCTCCCAGACGACTCCCCCAGCATCGTCGTGCTGGACGAGCTGCCCTGGATGCTCGAAGGCGACCCGGTTCTGGAAGGCACCCTGCAGACCGTGTGGGACCGCGTACTGAGCCGCAAGCCCGTGCTGCTCGTGCTGATCGGCAGCGACCTCGCCATGATGGAGCAGCTCTCCGCCTACGGCCGCCCCTTCCACCAACGAGGGGTCGAGATGGTGCTGTCGGCCCTCTCGCCGTACGAGGTCATGGCAATGACCGGACTGCCTGCGGCGGACGCCTTCGATGCCCACCTGATCACCGGCGGTCTGCCCCTCATCTGTCAGGAGTGGCGGGACGGGGAGAGCCGCGGTGACTTCCTGGCCCGCGCTCTCGACGACCCCACCTCCCCGCTGCTCGTCTCCGGCGAGCGTGTACTGGCCGCCGAGTTCCCCACCGCCCTTCAGGCCAGACATGTGCTGTCCGTGATCGGGAGTGGTGAGCGGACCTTCGGGACCATCGCCGCGAAGGCCGGGTCCGCCGACCGGCCGCTCCCGCCCGGTTCGCTCAACCCTGCGCTGCGTACCCTCACCGACAAGCGGCTCGTCGCCGTCGACACCCCGTTGTCCGTCCGCCCCGGAGACCGGGACCGCCGATACCGCGTCGCAGACCCCTACCTCCGCTTCTGGCTCGCCTTCCTGGAACGGGGAATCTCCGAGGTCGAGCGCGGGCGTGGGCGCCTGGTGGCCGAGACGGTCGAGCGCGGCTGGACCTCCTGGCGCGGGCGGGCGATCGAACCCGTGGTGCGGGAGTCGCTGGCCCGGCTGCTCCCCGACGAGACGTGGCCCGAGGTGCGGGAGGTGGGCGGCTGGTGGCCCCGTACGAACAATCCCGAGGTGGATCTCGTGGGAGCCGACCGGGCACCCGCCCGCGGCATCGGTTTCGTAGGCTCGATCAAGTGGCACGAGAACGGCTCCTTCGACCGCCGCGCACTGGCCGCGCTCGCCCGGGACGCTCTCGTCGTCCCCGGGGCGGACGAGGACACTCCGTTGATCGCCGTGTCCCGGTCCGGGTTCACGGTGGACGGGCTCTCGGCGACGTACGGGCCCGAGCAGCTCATAGAGGCCTGGGGTTCCGGCGCATGAGCTCCCTCCCCCATGTCATATGCACCCGATACGATCGAGAACCGTCCGCAACCGTGTGAACAGTCGCGGACGGCATTCCCGGGACGGCGTGGGCGGGGAGCGTCACGCGCGGTCCTGGTCGACGGGGGACGCACCGCGCTGCCCGGTGGACGCAGATGCATGCAGGACACGGAAATCAGGAGACGCGAGACAGAGATGGCCCCGACCGCCGCCACGGCCCCCCTCCTCCGCGATGTCATCGACATCAAGACATCCATCTCGACCTCCGACTTCGTCCTGAAGCTCGCCGAGGCGGTCTCCGAGGAGGGTGCGGCCCGCGCGCTCAAGGACTACGTCGTCACCGAGCGGTTGCTGGAGAACTTCGACGACTCCCTCGGACTCATCAAGGCCGCCCTCGACGGGCACACATCGAAGGCCGCCTATCTGCACGGCTCGTTCGGTTCCGGTAAGTCGCACTTCATGGCCGTACTGCATGCTCTGCTCAGGGGTGACCAGGCGGCACGCGCGCGCACCGACTTCGACCCGGTGCTGGGCAAGCACGAGTGGCTAAACACCGAGCACAAGCAGTTCCTGCTCGTGCCGTACCACATGCTCGGTGCGAAGTCCCTGGAGCAGCGAGTCCTCGGCGGATACGTCAGCCATGTCAGGAAGCTGCATCCTGAGGCGCCGACGCCGCAGGTGTACCGGACGGACTCGCTGTTCGAGGACATCCGCTCGCATCGGCTCCGTATGGGCGACGAGAAGTTCATCGAGGGCCTCGGCGGAGCCGGTTCCGCGGACAGTGCGGGTGTCGCCATCGATGAGGACGACGACTGGGGCGACGAGTTCGAGTGGACCTCTGCGCTCCTCGACACCGCGCTCGCCGCCGAGGAACTCGACGGCGGCGAGGTCAACCTGGACCTGGTCAACCCGAGCACTCCCGCCGAGTTGCGCGCCAAACTGGTGCACGATGCCGCCGCGACATGGTTCCCGGGCTTCGCCAAGAACGCCGCCGAGGACGAGCACGGGTTCATCTCGCTGGACGCCGGCCTCGCCGTGATCGCGGAGCACGCGAAGTCGCTCCGCTACGACGGACTGATCCTCTTCATGGACGAGCTGATCCTGTGGCTCGCCAACCGCATCCACGACCAGCGCTTCGTCTCCCGCGAAGCGGACAAGATCACCAACTTTGTGGAGGGCGCCGACTCGCGACGGGCCATCCCCATCGTGTCGTTCATCGCCCGCCAGCGAGATCTGCGCGAGCTGGTCGGCGAGGAGACCTCAGGCGCGGCCGAGACCGCGATCCAGGACAGCCTGAACCTGGCCTCCGGACGCTTCGACAAGATCACGCTGGAGGACCGGAATCTTCCACAGATCGCGCATGCCCGTCTCCTCTCGCCGAAGAACGAGGAGGCCGCCGCTCAGCTGGAGGCGGCGTTCACCAGGATCAAGCGGGTCGGGCCGAGGGTCTGGGACGTACTGCTCGGCTCGGACGAGGGGACGACCGGCGCGGACGAGGCGTCGTTCCGGCTGACGTACCCCTTCTCGCCCGCCTTCATGGACACCCTCGTCCACATCTCGTCCGCGCTGCAGCGCTCCCGTACCGGTCTGAAGCTGATGGGCCAGCTGCTCGCCGACCACCGCGACGAGGCGACGCTGGACCAGCTGATCCCGCTCGGTGACCTCTACCCCGTCATCGCAGACGGCGGCGACAGGCCGTTCGTGGACAGCCTGAAGGTGGAGTTCCAGGCCGCGGACAAGCTGTACCGCACCAAGCTGCGACCGCACCTCCTGGCGACGTACGAGGTCACCGAGGAGGACGTCGAGCGCTACCGGCACCGGCGGGAGACCGTCACCGACCAGCAGCTCGCCAACCGGTGCAAGGGCTTCGTCGGCGACAACCGGCTGATGTGCACCCTGCTGCTGTCCGCACTCGCCCCGAGCGTTCCCTCGCTGCGGGACCTGACGATCCAGCGGCTCGGCGCACTCAACCACGGCTCGGTCGTCTCCCCGATCCCCGGCGCCGAGGTCGGCGTCATCAAGGCGAAGGTCGGCGAGTGGGCGGCACGCTTCCCCGAGATCAAGGAGACCGGCACCGGCACCAGGCCGGGCGTACGGCTCGAACTGGCCGGGGTGGACGTGGACTCGGTCCTCGCCAACGCCGACGTCAATAACAACCACTCCAACCGCCGCAACCTCGCCAAACGGCTGCTGGCCGAGGAACTGGGACTCGAACTGCAGGAACGCCTGGTCGCCGACGAGCTCAACCTCGTCTGGCGCGGCTCGAACCGGACGGTGGAGGTCGTATTCGGCAACATCGCCGACCCGGACAGCCTGCCCGACCACGAGTTCTCCCCCAGCCAGGAAGGCTTGTGGCGGGTCGTCATCGACCTGCCGTACGACGAGGGCGAGTACGGGCCCCGCGACGACGCCAACCGTATGCAGACCCTGCGCGAGCTGCCCGGCGCACGGCCCCGGACCGTGGGATGGATCCCCACCCACCTGTCGGCGGCCCGCTTCCAGGACTTCCAGCGGCTCGTCGTCATCTACTACGCGCTCGCCGACGAGCGGCGCTTCGACACCGTGTACGCCCAGCACCTCAACGCCGACAACCGCGCGCGGGCCAAGCAGCTCCTCGAAGGGCAGCGCAGCGCCCTCACCAAGGCGGTGCAGGCCGCCTTCAAGCAGGCGTACGGGCTGGCGGAGAAGAAGCCCGGCGACGTCGACGTGTCCTTCACCGAGCACTTCGACCCACTGCCCGACGTCCCCGACCTCCGCGTATCCATCGGTCAGTCGCTACGCGACGGGGTCCGGCATGTGGCGGGCAAGCTGCTCGCCCACCAGTTCCCCGCCCACCCGGACCTGGACCCGGAGGGCAACGGGACCGCGGTGAAGCCCAGCGATGTGCGGACCGTCTTCAAGAACTTCAAGGCCGCGGTGGAGTCCGGCGACCGGCAGACCGAGGTCGACGGCAAGGAACGGGCGGTGATGCGCCGGATCGCGGCGCCACTCGGGCTCGGCCGGCAGACCGAGGCGTACTTCCGGCCCTCCACGCGCTGGGTGGACCACTTCGCCCTCCAGATCCGTACCGAGGGCGGCCCCGGCGACCTGAGCGTCGGCAGGCTCACCGAATGGCTGGACCGGCCCGAGCCGATGGGCCTCGAACCGCTCCTCGCCCACC
Source organism: Streptomyces sp. NBC_00258 (assembly GCF_036182465.1). Taxonomy (NCBI): domain Bacteria; kingdom Bacillati; phylum Actinomycetota; class Actinomycetes; order Kitasatosporales; family Streptomycetaceae; genus Streptomyces; species Streptomyces sp. NBC_00258. The sequence continues at coordinate 8,844,503 of NZ_CP108081.1, read as the reverse complement.
TGATCGTCGCCGCGTACGCCGAGATGGACGACCGGGTCTGGGTGCGAGGCGGCGCGCTGCTCGACCCTGCGCCCGAACTCTCGGCGATCAAGCCGCAGGACGCGCTGCGCTCGCAGCCGCTGCCGGACGTGCCGGCCTGGGAGGAAGCCGGACGGCGGTACTGGGACATCTTCGGCGAGCAGCCGCCGAAGCTGCGCCGCGGCCCGATGGTCAGCCAGTTCGCGCGGCAGATCACCAGTCAGGCGCGTGCCTTCCAGCCGCACGCGGCCGACCTGGTCGCGCAGTTGGAGAAGCACTCCCCGCTGCTCGGTCTGGACGGGGCCGACGAGTCCGGCAGGCTCGCGCTGGCCCGGCGCTCGCGCGACCTGCTCGACGAACTTCTCGGCCTCGACCGGGGCGCGGCGGGCGGCACGGCGGCGGCCAAGCAAATCATCACCGCCTTCGCCGCCTTCGATCTGCGGGAGGTGCCCGCCGGCCGCTACGGCGCGTCGATCAAGCAGGCGGACGCCGTCGCCAAGTCGCTGGTGACGGCCGCCTGGGACATGCTGAAGCTGGCTCCCAGCTACGGGCCCCAGGGCGAGGCCGTCCTTGAGGCGTTGCGGGGAGCGGCTCGCGCCGACCAGCGCACGCTGAACCTCAAGGACGCGTTGCAGGACGCCCGGCGCTCCATCGTGGCGGTCATCGAGCGCAGCCAGGCGGCTGCCGCGCCTGCCCGGCCGAGGCCCGCTCCGGAGACCGAGGCGGTGGCCGGGCCGCTCACCACTCCCGAGGCGGTGCGCCTGAGCACCGACAGCAGCCATCCGCCCGTCCCCACCACGCACCCCATCCCCAGTCCCGGCGGCCCGGCCCGCCCGCGCCGCTCCGGCAGCGGACGGACCACCGCCTCCCGGGTGCTCACCGAACTCCGGGCGGAACTGGCCGCGTTGGCGGAGTCCGAGCCCGACGCGACCATCGAGATCAGCTGGCGGGTCGTGGAATGAGGCGTGCGCAGTGAATACGGCAACCACGGCGTCCGCGACGGCCGCTACGGCGACCACGAGCGCGGTGCGTCTCAACACCGCCACCATCATCCAGTACCTGGCTTCGCAGTCCGGCCTGTCGGGAGGCAAGCGGCGGGCCGTCCTGCTGCGCGCCGCGCCTTCCTGGGACGGCCCCGCCGAGCTGGCCCGGGGCGAGCAGGGGCAAGCGCTGATTGCGGTCGCCCCCTCGCCGCTCGCCGTGTACGAACTGGTGCTGGGCCACCTCCCGCCCACGGCCACCGGGCCCGAGGTGCTGGTGGTACTGACCGACCGTGAGGAGGCGGAGCTCGGTCCCGACCTGCTGGCCAAGGTGCACAAGCAGCGGGTCAACACCGTCGACATCTGGGACGTCGTACGCGAGGCGTTCGGCGCGATCGACACCGACCGTCGGCTGTTCGACGAGAACTGGGCCGCGGAGGCGCTCCTCGACGCCACGCCGCCGGGCCGCTGGCCGCAGCTGGCGGGCGGACTGCTGTCCCGGAGCAAGGCGCTCTCCGCCCTGACACTGCGGCGGCTCGGCATCGGACGGTACGACCCCGACCGTGACTCGGGAGACCTGGCAGCGTCGGCAGGCGACGACGTGCTCGACGTACCCACCCTGTTGCGCTGGTCCCTCGCCCCCGGCGGGCCCGGCCGCTACCTCGCACTGCGGGCACCCGAGCGAGCGGGGCTCGCACGGTTCCTCGCCGAGAAGGACCAGGCCGGCCCCACCGGACGGGCGCTGCTCGCCCTGGTCGACGCCGAACACGGGCCGGACGCCGTGGCGTTCGGTCTCCTCTGTGCCGCGCTTTGGGGCCATGCCGACGCGGCGGCCGACCCCGAGGTCTATCGCGCACGCGGGCGGGCCGAGCGCTGGTTCGGCGAGGAGCTGCCCGCGCGGGGCGAAGCCCTGGACACCCACGCGGCGGCCTTCGGTCGATCCTGCGAGGAGTTCGTGTCGGGGCTGCTGCTGAGCGGCCGTTCCGAACTCGACGAGTCCGCGGCGACCGCGCGTCGGCTCACCGGTTTCGTACTCGACCGTGCGGCCGCCCTTGCCCGACAGTTCGGCGCGGGACAAGCCGCCCGGACAAGTCCGTTGCTGGCAGCGGGCCTTGAGGAACGGTTCGCCGCCGTCGGCCGGGCGCTGCTGGGCGACGACCCGGCGCTGACCGCGCAGTCGGTGAAGTCGCTCAGCCACCATCGGCTCGCCCCGGAAGGCTACGCGCACACGCGTATCGAGCGAGCCCGCATGGCCCAGCGGCTCTCGCAGTGGCTCGCGACAGGACCGGTGGCCGAGAGCGCGAACGTGGCGGCCGGAGTCGCACGGCATGCCACCGAGACCGGCTGGGTGGACATGGCACTGGAGCACATCGAGGCAGGAGGCGACCCCGATCCCACGCTGAAGGCCGCCTACGACAGCATCTGCGCCTCGGTGCGGGCCCACCGTCGCGACATCGACCGGCATTTCGCCCGCTCCCTCGCCGCCTGGACGGCCGACGAGAACGACCGTGGAGCGATGCTGACGGTGGAGACCTTCCTCCCCGACATCGTCGCCCCGGTCGTGAAGGCCGGGGAGCGCCGCGTTCTGCTCCTCGTCCTCGACGGGATGAGCGCGGCGATCGCCGCCGAGCTGGGCGAGAAGCTGCGCGAGCACTGGGCCGAGTACGACCCGCTGCCGAAGGCGAAGGACGCCCCGCAGCGTCGGGCGATGGCCGCGTTGCTGCCCACCGTCACAGCCGTGTCGCGTACCTCTCTGTTCGCCGCCCGTCCGATGACGGGCACACAGGCCGACGAGAAGAAGCTGTTCCCCGCGCACCCCTTCTGGGGCGGGCAGGATGTCGCGGTCTTCCACAAGGACGACCTGCGTGGAGAGAGCGGCGGCGACCCGTTCGGACCCGAGCTGCACGAGGCACTCGCCGGCGACCGCACGCATGTCGCCGTGGTCCTCAACACCATTGACGACCGGCTCGGCAAGGAGCAGAAGCTCGGAGACGGCGCCTGGCGGCTCTCCGACATCGGGGGACTGCCGGAACTGCTGCGGTTCGCCGCGACCCAGGGCCGGGCCGTCTTCCTCACCAGCGATCACGGACACGTCGTCGACCGGCGCGGCACCAGAGTCGAGGCCGACGGCGTGCAATCCGCCCGGCACCGGTTGCCGGGAGGCGCGCTCTCAGAGACGGAGGTCGAGCTCTCCGGCCGACGGGTGCTCGCTCCCGATCCGGGCGGCTCCGTCGTCGCCCTGTGGGACGCCGACTCGCGTTACACCTCCCAGAAGGCGGGCTACCACGGCGGCGTCGCCCTCTCCGAGTTCAGCATCCCGGTGCTGGCTTTCCTGCCCTTCGGCGCGGAACCGCCGAAGGGCTGGCGCGAGTTGGGCAGTCAGCAGCCCAGCTGGTGGTCGCTGACCCCGTACTCCCCCGAGCAGCCGCAGCAGCCGCCAAAGCCCGTGGCCCTCGCGGTGCCACCGAAGAAGTCCGCCCGGCGGGCCAAGGAAGAGGCCGAACTCGCCAAGAGCCACGACTCGCTCTTCGAGGTCGCGCTGGCTCCCTCCACCGAGGGTGCGCTGCTCTCCGCGGAACTGGTCTCACCGGACGACACGTTGGTCAGCGGCCTGCTGTCCTCCGAGGTCTTCGAGACCCAAGTGAAGCTGCTCGCCCGCAAGCCGGACCTGGCTCGGGTGGAGAGAGCCGTGCACGCCCTCCTCGACGCGCGCGGCACCCTGCCGATGACTGCCCTGGCCCAGCGCATCGGCCTGTCGTCCGCCCAGCGCCCCGACGGATTCGCGGCCGTCCTTCGGCAGTTGCTCAACCACGACGGCGTGCAGGTGCTGGAGACCCTGCCCGACGGTCGCACCCTGCGGCTGAACACCGGATTGCTGCGTGACCAGTTCGGGCTGAGGTGACGTGCGTGCAGTACAGGGAGCAGGGCAGTGGCAGGCATGAGCAGAGGCAACAACCGTAAGGCTACGGAAAGCCTCAGGTGAGCTGCCGCAACAGACCGACGAACTGGCGTAGTTCGTCGGTCAGTTGCTGCGACAGCGGATCAGGGTCGAAGTGCGCGATCTTGTTGCGGATCTGGCGCACCCGGTCGAGCTGATGCACGAACTGAACACGATCCACTCCCGGCCAGCCGAGGTCCAGCCAGTTCTGATCCGCTCGGGCCGCGCGCTGTTGTTCCCTCTGCTTGGCGCTCCTCGGATTCCCGTCGAGCAACTTCACGTAGTCGCCGAACATCAGGTCCGTGATCTGGCCGGTCTGCTTGTAATCCGGCTGAACGGCCAGGATGGCTTCCGGACCGAGCTTCGTACCGAGGCACTTGCGCAGGCGGAACTCAATGTCTCCCACCGCGAAGAACGGCCACGCCGTCGCGCCGAAGCGCTGGGTGACGTCCGCGGCCGTTACGATCCCGCGAAACTTTCCGCTGCTGTCCCGTACGAGGAGATAGCCGTGTTCGCTGACCATCGGGAGCAGTGAGAAGAAGTCCTGGTGCGCCTCGGCGACCGACCAGTGCTCCGCCATGGCGTTCGCCAGAATCGGGTCGGCACCGGTCTCGTACATCCTGGCCACCGAACTCCACGTGACTACTCCGCGCAGGGTGTAGTGCCCGTCGAGGACCGGGAGCTGGGAGTAGTTCTTGGTGCGCATGATGTAGGTCGCCGTCGTCAACTGATCGTCAGGAGTGACGGATTCGACGCCGTGGAGGGCGCCCGGGATGTCGCCGATTCGGAACGAACGCTGGGGCAGAGCTCCCTGCGACAGGCCATACCCGTCTTCGCTCTCGTCCGCATCGGCGCCTTCGATCTCACTCCCGGTCTCCTCGACGACGGAAGCCAGCGCCACGACGTGAATCTTCGCTCGGCGGTTGCAGGTGGCGAAGTACGGAACCGTCGAGAGACCTACGGTCTTGAGCGCTTGCGAGATGTCCAGCACCGTCTGGTCGTTGCGCACGCGTGTGCCGAAAAGCGCGAGGAGATCGGGCACGGGAAGCATGGTGCCCTTCAGGCCGAGAAGCTGCTCCTCGGTCGGCATCTGTGACACGGCAGCGCTCACCAGCCTTCAGCGGTGCGGAACACGGTGCGCTTGCCCATGGCGGACCGCACCAGTTCGAGCAGCTGCTTGGCACGGTTCTCGTAGAAGCGGTCGAAGTCGCCGTCGTGCAGGGCGGACGGGTCGATGAGGTGGGTGGTGATGACGTCGTCGAACCACTCAGGGCGCATACCCGACTCGAGGATGAGCGGTTTGAGATAGGAGGAGGGAGCCCCTGTCATGCTGCGGCTCGCTCGGAGAGACAGGGGGGTCTTGTTGACGATTGAGCTCGCGTGCGCGGCGTGGCTCGAACTGTTCTTGGCGATCCACGCCTTGGGGAAGATCTGCCGGACCTCCACATTGTGCTCGACGAGCCGGGCCGGATTGAGCGGAGCCTCGGTGAAGTACCAGTCCACCGCCCCCTGCTTGACCAGCAGCGCGTAGATCCCCTTGTATGCCGCGCTGTTGCGGGTCGTCAGCGTGTCGAGCCGGTCGGAGAGGAAGGCCGCCTCGGCGACCGTGTCGGGAATGACACCGTCCTCACCCCTGATCCAGCCGATCAACTGCTCCACGTCACGGGTGAACCGGCTCTCCGTCGACCCGCCGTACATCTCGCCCAGCACACCGCACCAGTACCAGTGAGCGATCCGCTCGTCGTCACCCGGACCACCCGCCTCCTCACCGAGAATGGCCCGTACGGCTGCCAGCGGTACAAGCTGTGTGCGATAGGGCAGGTCGGACGCACGGACGATGCACTGCTGCTCCAGGAACGCCCCCACCCAGGCGAATGCCTGCTCCACGCGCGGCGCCAGGCGCTGGAAGTCGGCGAGCGGCAGTTCCAACAGGTCACGTCGCTTACAGGACACCGCGGCCCCAGGACGGTCCCGCTTGCGTTCCCAGGTGCGGACCAGGGCCACGGCCTGCAGGAAGTCACTGCTGATCAGCCCGTCCTCCAGGCCGGCCTCCAGACGGCCCAAGACGGGGTAGGCCGATGCCAGGCCCGTCTTGATCCGCTGCCACTCCTCGGGAAGCCGGTAGTACTCGCCTGTCTCCGCGATGTGCTGTTGATTGCCCGCGTACGTGGCGGTCAACAGCTCAAAGACGTTCAGCGGGACGCCGCCGGTGTTCACCCGCTCGAACACGGCGCACACCGCGTCCATGGTGGTGGAGGCCGCGAGTTTGATCATCGGCACCTGGAACGACTGCACGTTGTTCAGGACGAGTTCTTCGAACTGCGACCAGAGGTCCCAGTTGGCCTCGTCGAGCTTCACAAACGCCTTGTGCCAGGCGTTCATCCGCTGGATGTCGAACACGAGATGGAGCGGGAAATACCCTGCGGCACACTCGAGTTCCGTCGTACTGAGGTCGAGAACGACCCGGCGCGCGAAGTTGGACTTGAGGATCCGCTCCTCGGGCACGGAGACCACCGCGTCGTCACGGTCCGCGGGCGATCCGACCGCCTTGGCGATGTCGATGTAGTACCAGCGTCGGAGGTTCTTGTTCCGGGCATCGACCGTTTCCACCGGATGTTCCCGATGCAGCGCCTGGAACAGTGATGTCAGCCGCTGCTGACCGTCCAGAAGGAGAAGGTCGGGGCCCCTGCCGTCCGCGTCCTCCGCGCCCTTCAACGTGCGGGCCCTGAACGGGGACGTTCCACCCGTCTCGAGCGTCATCACCACACCGAGCGGATAGTCCATCGTCACGGTTGCGATGAGCGCTCTGATCCGCTCGTCGTCCCATTTCCACTCGCGTTGGAAATCCGGAAGCTGCAGCACCCCGGACGCAACGTCCTTGAGGACATCTTTGAGCTTTGGACTGTCGAGCGCCACGCTGCGTATTCCCCCGGCTCATGCCTGAAACGATGTAGCTGACGATTGCACCAAGGTGATCAAACGGACGTCAAGGTTTTCACCCGCCTCCCCTCATACACCGAACAAATCCAGCCACTCAGAGTGCACGAGCGGAGCGTACGAGGGGTAGGAGTCCACAGAGAACGACCTGCAAGTCCGTGCGCCACGACACCAACCGGATGGAAGACTGGCGACGTGAGCACAGACCGCCCAGATCGAGCCCCCCTCGTCAGTCCCGCCCGGCGCCGCGACGTGATCGATGCTCTGCGACGAGGGGCTGTCCCCGAGCGCGGGCTGGACCTGCTGGCCACGGGCCTGGACCGCTTCGAGACCGCACTGGACTCCGAGCTGAACGCGGTGAAGTCGGGGGCTTCCGTCTTCAAGGCGGTGCGTGGCGAGTACGGATCCGGCAAAACCTTCTTCGCACGGTGGCTGGGCGAGCGCGCCAAACGGCTCAACTTCGCCGTCTCCGAGGTCCAGATCTCGGAGACCGAGACACCTCTGCACAAGCTGGAGACCGTCTACCGTCGCCTCACCGAACGGCTGGCCACCTCCGGATTCCCGCCGAGCGCGCTGCGACCCGTTGTGGACTCGTGGTTCTACACCCTGGAGGAGGACGCACTCGCCGACGGTGCCGCGGAAGAGGACCTCTCCACCAGGGTCGAACAGCTGATGACGACTCGACTCACCGAAGTGTCCCGGCACGCGCCCTCGTTCGCGACCGCCCTCCGCGGCTACCGCGCCGCCCTCACCTCAGGCGACGAAGCCACCGCCTCAGCCGTCATGGCCTGGCTGGGAGGACAGCCGCACGTCGCCGCCTCCGCACGCAAGGCTGCCGGCGTCCGCGGTGACCTCGACCACTTCGGCGCCCTGGGCTTTCTGCAGGGGCTGCTCACCGTGCTGCGCGACTCGGGCCATGTGGGCCTCGTCCTCGTACTGGACGAAGTGGAAACACTGCAGCGGGTCCGCTCCGACGCACGCGACAAAGCGCTCAACGCCCTGCGGCAGCTCATCGACGAGGTGCACTCCGGACGTTTCCCGGGTCTGTATCTGCTGATCACCGGGACCCCTGCGTTCTTCGACGGCCAGCAGGGCGTGCAACGCCTCGCTCCGCTCGCTCAGCGGCTGGCCACCGACTTCACGACCGACCCCCGGTTCGACAATCCCCGCGCTGTGCAGTTGCGGCTGTCGGGCTTCACACTGGACTCCCTCGTAAGCCTGGGTATCACCATCCGCGATCTCTACGCAGAGGGCGCCTCGTCGCCCGAGCGCGTCAAGGCTGTTGTGGACGAGGCGTACATCGCCGATCTGGCCAAGGCCGTCGGCGGGGCACTCGGCGGAAAGGTGGGGGTGGCACCACGGCTGTTCCTGAAGAAACTTGTCGGTGACGTCCTCGATCGCGTCGACCAGTTCAATGACTTCGATCCCCGTAGTCACTACGCGCTGACCGTGAACTCGGGAGAGCTGAACGAGATCGAGCGCAACGCGGCAGCAAGCCCCGACGACATCGAGCTGGAGCTGCCGTGACGGTGCCCGGGGCCCCGGATCCGCTTGACCGACTGCACCCCGGCCTGATCCACCACATCGTCAACTCTCTGGGCTGGCCGGGCCTGCGCCCGCTCCAGGAAGAGTCGATCACGCCTTTGCTCGACGGCTCGGACGCCGTGTTGCTCGCCCCTACCGCGGGCGGGAAGACCGAGGCCGCAGCCTTCCCGCTGCTGTCGAGGATGGCGCAGGAGAACTGGACCGGCACTTCGGTGCTGTACGTGTGCCCGCTCAAGGCACTGCTCAACAACCTGCTTCCGCGGCTTGAGACATACACCTCCTGGCTGGGGCGCACAGCCGCGCTCTGGCACGGCGACATCGGCCAGTCTCGCCGCAAGCTGATCCTGCGGGAGCGCCCGGATGTGCTGCTGACCACTCCGGAGTCTCTGGAGGCGATGCTCGTCAGCGTGAATGTCGACCACCGGGCCTTCTTCTCGGGGCTGCGCGCCATCGTGGTGGACGAGGTGCACGCATTCGCCGGCGACGACCGGGGTTGGCATCTGCTGGCTGTGCTGGAACGGTTGGAACGCGTGGTCAAGCGGCCGGTACAGCGGATCGGGCTCTCCGCGACGGTGGGAAATCCACAGCAGTTGCTGAGCTGGTTGCAGGGGTCGAGCGCCGGAACGCGCACGGCACATGTCGTTGCCCCGCACCTGCGGGACGAGTCACCGGTCCTGCCACCGCCAGGGGATGTACAGCTCGATTACGTGGGCTCACTGGCCAATGCTGCAACGGTGATCGCAGCTCTCCACCACGGCGAAAAACGGCTGGTCTTCTGCGAGTCGCGCAGACAGGTCGAGGAACTCGGCGCGAGCCTGCGTGCCAAGGGCGTGGCCACCTTCCTCTCTCACGCGTCGTTGTCCACCGACGAGCGGCGCCGAGCGGAGGAAGCCTTCGCCGAGGCACGCGACTGCGTGATCGTGTCCACCAGCACACTCGAACTGGGCATCGATGTCGGCGACTTGGACCGGGTCATCCAAATCGACGCGCCCGGTACCGTCGCCTCGTTCTTGCAGCGCCTGGGCCGAACCGGCCGACGACCCGGCTCGATGCGCAACTGCCTGTTCCTGGCCCTCGACGAAACCGGCCTGCTCTCAGCGGCAGCGCTTCTGCTCCTGTGGTCACGCGGTTGGGTGGAACCGGTCGTGGCACCTCCGGAGCCGCGGCACATCGTCGCTCAGCAAATCCTCGCGCTCTGTCTCCAGGAGCATCGGGTCGGCGACCAGCTGTGGCAGGAGTGGTGGGGCGGTCTCGGCCCCTTCGGTCCCGGTGCCGAGCCGATCGTGCGCCATCTGCTGGACGAGGGCTACCTGGACCGGGACGGCGGCATGCTGTTCATCGGTCCTGAGGCAGAGCGCCGCTTCGGCTACCGGCACTTCATGGATCTCACCGCCGTGTTCACCGCGGCGCCGGAGTTCACAGTGCTGTCGGGCCGGACCGAGATCGGCACAACGGACCCTGTCCTGCTGACCCAGGAAGTCGCCGGCCCTCGACGGCTGTTGCTCGCCGGACGCAGCTGGCAGGTGACCTACATCGACTGGTCACGGCGCCGCTGCTTCGTCGAGCCCGTGGAGGGAGGCGGCAGAGCCCGTTGGGGTGGGTTCGGTCTTTTCCGCACCGCTTCGTACGAGCTCACGCAAGCAGCGCGAGAAGTTCTGCTCGGCGTGATTCCTCCTGTGGAACTCACCCGGCGTGCCTCGGGTGCCCTCGCCCAGATCCGGGAGGCCGGCGCCGAAGTAGTGCACTCCGACGGCACGGTGATCGTGCGGGGCGGGCGCGACACGAATGTGCGTTGGTGGACCTGGGCCGGCTACCGAGCCAATGCCACCCTTGCCGCCACACTCTCCGGCATCACTGATCCTCTACAGCGCCCCACCGACGCATACCTCCGGCTGCGCGAGGACCTGACCGCGGAGGAGTGGAGCAAAGCCAAGTCTGCGGCTGGTGAACAGCTGTGCCTCCCAGCAGTCGACGAACGCGCACTGACCGGCCTCAAGTTCAGTGTCGCTCTGCCCCAACGGCTCGCGGAGGCCACACTCGCCGCCCGTCTCGCGGACCTTGAAGGCGCGACGGCCGCACTGGCAGCGCCCGTACGCTTCACTTCCGAGCCATGACCGTCGACTGTCGCACACCCTTTCCCATGTCGATCTAGGGTTGGCACACCGCCGCTCAAGGAAAGCAGGGGAAGTTCATGGGTCAGCACACGGAACACGCAAGCCAGCAGACACTTCCTTTCTGGGTGTCACCGGATGACGCTGACGGCTCCACACCCGACGACACCATGGGGATCTTCGGCAACGACTCCGAGGCGGTGCTGCGCTCGGTCCCTCTCGGCCCGCTGCGCAAGAACCTCACCGAGACGGTCGACGCACTCCAGCAGATATTCGCCGACGTGGCCGAGCGCGGAGGCGCACTGCCCCTGGCCGAAGCACAGCTCTCCTTCCAGGTGACAGCCAGCGGAGGGGTCCAACTCATAGGAACGGGCCAGATACAGAGCGCTCGGGGGCTCACCCTCACCTTCAAGCGCGCGTAGGGAGCCGAGTAGATGCAGCGCTTCAAAGCCCTCCTCATCGGGGCGAGTGACTACGACGCCCCCGGCCTGCCCCCTCTCCCGTTCGTGAGGGCTGACCTCGAGCGACTTGCCGGGGCCCTCCGGTCCAGAGGTTTCGAGGCGGTCGATGTCGCCGAGTCCCCACGGGGTGTTACACCGAACTTCGTCGAGGGGAAGATAAGCAGGCTCCTGTCCGGTGCAGGTCGGCACGATGTGCTCTTGATCGCGCTCAGCGGGCACGGGATTCATATCGACGGCGCCGATTACCTGCTTCCTGAAGACGCCGACCTCGACATCGTCGACCGAACCGGCATCAAGATCGACTGGGCCAGAGATCTGGAGAACACTCTGGCTGAACGCGTGGTCTTTCTCATTGACGCCTGCCGTGAAGGCGTCGACCTCGGAACCATGTCTTCGAGCAACAGGCGTTGGGGGAAGCGAAAGATCACAGCGGCCCTCCAGCGCAAGGTTGCCTATGTGTACGCATGCTCTCCAGCGCAGTTGGCTCTCTACGTCCGCAACGACGAAGAAATCGAGGACTCGGCCGCCATAGAGACAGTTCCGGGTGACAGCTTCAGCCTCTTCTCCCGAGCGGCGGCTGACGTCGTCGAACAAGAACCACAGGTGTCAAGCCTCGAAGATCTTGAAGCTGCGATTCAGCGGCGCATTGAAAAATTACATCGCGCATATGCAAAGAAGCGGTCACTGCAAAACATTCGCATTCTGACGGATGTTGACAAAAGAGACTTCCTCGTTCTACCAACACCACCGGCCAGTACATCAGGGCCCTCCAGGGCCGGCTCACAGCAAGAAGAGTCATCCATCACCAAGTTGCTTGCCACGGCCGGCTTGGGGCAGGTCGAAATATTGAAGGACGTCGATCTGCCGCTCAGCAGTATGCGGGCCGCACTAGTACTTGCCGGCCACCACCCAGTCACCAGGGACCCTTCGTACGTCGTGGTCGAACTCAAGGACTGGACCTCGGTCCAGCCGTTTGAGGACAGTTCCACGCTCTGCCAGGTCGACGGCGAAACCGACCCCACCCTCAACCCAGTTGAGGAAGTCCGGGCTTACAGCCACTATCTGGCCGCTTTCAACGGTACCCTCTTCGGCCACTCGGAACAGATCACTGGTGCAACGTTCCTTCCCGACGCGACCGAGTCCAGCGCCAGCGGTCTCTTTGGCACCGACCAGAGCAATCGCGCGATGGTCTTTACCGGCGACAACCAGGAACGGTTCATCGACTTCTTGCGTCACAGGTTCGCTCCGCTCTCCGGGGCGCACGCCGCCGCCACTCTACTTGCCGGAAAGCCCCGGCCTTCCACACAGCTCATGCACACAGCAGTGGACGAGGTACGCAAGGAAGAACAGTTCATTCTCCTCAACAGGCAGCGCCTGGCCTACGAACTGGTACTGAACGCTGTCCGAAAGACGGAAGGGACGGATCAGAAGGAGGTCGTGATCGTCACTGGCGGCCCGGGCTCCGGAAAAAGCGTGATCGCACTGTCTCTTCTGGGAGAACTGGACCGGCAAGGACACACGGTGGCCCATGCCACCGGCTCCCAGTCCTTCACGAAGACCATGCGTAAGGTCGTGGGAGCCGGCAGCCCGCGGGTACGAGGACTCTTCAAGTACTTCAACAGCTTCATGGCCTCGGAGCCGAACGAGCTCGACGTTCTCATCTGCGACGAGGCCCACCGACTCAGGGAGACCTCGGCGAACCGCTTCACCAGGGCTGTGCATCGCACCGGAAAGCCGCAGATCGAGGAATTGCTCGACGTTGCCCGAGTTCCTGTCTTCCTCCTGGACGAACATCAGGTGGTGCGCCCTGGTGAAACCGGAACGGTAGCGGACATCAAGGCAGCAGCCACCGCCAGGGGTCTGACGTCCCACGTGGTCTCACTCACCGATCAGTTCCGATGCGGAGGGAGCGAGGCCTACTTGCAGTGGGTCGTCCGGCTCCTCGAGCTCGCACCGGGCGGGCCCATTCCGTGGGAACCCGACGGCAAAATCACGCTTCGAGTGGCCGACAGCCCCGAGGAGCTTGAGTCCTGGCTCATCGCCCGACGGTTCGAGGAGTACAACGCCCGCATATCTGCTGGATACTGCTGGCCATGGACGAAAAAGGTTCCTCCAGGTCAGAATCTGCCGGAAGATGTCGTCATAGGCGGATGGAGTCGCCCCTGGAACGTATTCGGTGACAAGTCAGTCGCTGGCGCTCCGCCATCGGCCCTCTGGGCAACCGATCCTGCCGGTTTCGGGCAGGTGGGCTGCGTATACACGGCGCAGGGTTTCGAGTATGACTGGAGCGGCGTCATCCTCGGCCCCGACCTGGTCTGGCGCACCGACCGCTGGGTCACCAACCGCTCGGCGTCCAAGGATCCGGCGTTCAAGAAATCCACACCGGACCGAGATGTGGACCAACTCATCCGCAATACCTACAAAGTACTGCTCACTCGCGGCATGGTTGGAACGGTAATCTACTCCACAGACCCTGAAACCCGGGCTAAATTGCGAGAGCTCGTGAAACCCATGGATATTGCCCCGAAACCAGCATAGAGTCTTCGGCGCCTTCCATGGGGCAGTAGATGAAATGAGGTTACTTTTGGAGGGAAAACTGGTGCGCGATCGGATCCCTGACATCATTCGTGGAGCCGGCCTCCAACCGCGCACTCACACAGCGGACCCCGAGGAATATCGCGTTCGGCTACGACATAAACTCGAGGAAGAAGTCACCGAGTTCGTCAAGGCCGACGAGCACAACTCCGCAGAAGAGCTTGCCGACATTCTTGAGGTGGTGTATGCCCTCGCGGCAGAACTGGATCTGACGCCCGAGCAGTTGGAACAGCTCAGGAAGAAAAAGGCGGCCGAGCGAGGCGGCTTCACCAAGGGGATCGTCTGGGCCGGTAACGTTTAAGCGCCCTGCCAGGGACATCTCCAAAGCTGCAAGAGCGACGGTTCGCTCCTCTGTAAGGCTCAGCCAACCTCGAACATTGCCTCGGCCTCGGCAACCGAGCGCACCAGCATCTCCGGCGTCACGGGAAGGTTCCCCAGAATGTCGTCGACCCCCCGCAACCCCGCCCGCTCCAGCAACCGCTTCTCGTTCGTCACCCACTCCCCCCGTCCCGCCAGTACCGCGTGCCCGGCCTGCATGGCGGCCGTGGCGATGGCGCCCGCGGTCTCCGTGCGGCGGCCGTTCGGGGCGTGGTTGGCCTTGGCGTAGGCGAGAGTCATGAGGGCGGTGTCGTGCCAGCGGGCGTGGGCGGTGTGGCGGAGCTTCTCCGGGTAGGCCGCCGGTCGGGGCAGTGTGCCGTGGAGCACCTCGTTGATGGCCAGTTCGGCGACCAGCAGGTAGCTGGGGATTCCGGCGAGATGGAAGAGCAGCGGTTCGACGTGGAAGCGGCCCTCCTCCGCCTCCGCCAGCTCGTGTTCGACGACGTCGAGATCGCGGTAGTGGACGTCGACGCGGCGCCCGTCGACGGTCAGCCACGCGCCGCCGTTGAAGACGCCTCCTCCCCAGCCGCCGATCTCCGAGACCTCGCCCTCCCAGCCGACGGCGCGGAGGGCGGCGGGGGTGAAGTCGCCGCGGTAGTAGACGGCCAGGTCCCAGTCGCTGGTGGGCGTGTGCGTGCCCTGGGCTCGGGAGCCGCCGAGGGCCACCGCCCGGACCGCCGGGAGGGCGGCCAGGCGGTCGGTGACGGAGTCGAGAAATGCGCAGTCGTTCACAGGCGGTCACTCGCAGGGTTGTCGCTCACAGGGTTTTGTTGCTCACAGGGCTCTTGGCCACAGGAACAGGGCGTCATCCACGAGGCGGTCGTTCCAGGTCCAGGTCGCTCATCACAGGCGTCGCTCCCGGGCCGCGCTCCTGAAAGGCGCGTCAGGGTCGCCGCGGGGGCACTCCTATCGTCACGCCGCCCTCGACCGTGTGCGCCTGGACCACGGCGCTGTGCTGCACGTCGCCACTGATGGCGTTGTGGAGGGAGCCCGGGGCGGGGACCGCGGAGGGCGGGGTCAACTCGTCCAGCAGCGCGCGGAGTTCGGCGGCGGCCGCGGGATCGTCGCGCAGTGTGCGCCGGAGCCGGATGCGCCAGGACACCTGGACATCCGCCGCGGCCTCCTCGTCGTCGGCGTCCCGTGCGGCGACGAGATCGGCCCGGGATTCCTCCAACTCACCCACGACGGCCTCTTCGTCCCGCCCCCGTGAGAAGAGAACGACGACCCGATCCCGTACGTTCGCCCAACCGTCGGTCACCATCTGCTGCACGAGCGCCGTCGCCCCGGCCGCCGCCAGCGCCGCCAACTCCGCGTCCATCGGGCCCCCTTCGTCTCGGATACGGGAATCCACGGTAGCCGGAGCTACCGACAACGCCCCCGCACAGCAACCGAGGACTCCCCGGGGCGCGTTCGGGAAGGGGCGGGTGGGTCGCCCATCGGCGCGCCCGGTCCGGCCGGCCGATGGTGTGAGAGCCGGGGCGTACGTCGACTGCCGAGGCCCTGAGGCGGCGCGCATCCGGGGCCTCGTACGCCGTCCGGCCGTTTCCGCGTGCGTCAGTACCGGTCCGTCCTCCCCGTAGCGAGGTCGGGCGGGCACTCCGGTGGGAGTGATCCCCAACGCCCGTACCCGGCGGCCCGGCGGACGTATTGCGTACGGGGAGGGCGGCACGGGAGGCAGCGCCGCAGGGGCACCCGGAGGTACCCCCGCGGCACTGGCGTCGGTGTTCAGCCAGTGCCCGCCGCGGCCTTCCGCAGCTTCGCGAGCTCCCCGTACATCACGTCGCCAGGGCACTCCGTCGACAGCCAGTCGCGGTGGCCGCTGATCTCGTTGACGTCCTTCGTGGTGCCGTTGACCGGGTTGGTGTACGTGACCTTGGCCTCGGGGTCGACCCCGTGGAAGCGGGTCAGGGCACGGACCAGGCTGGTGAGGGACGCGCGGGCGGCGTCGGTCGGGCCCTGGTCCATCAGGTTGCCGAGGAGGGCGATGCCGAGGTTGCCCGAGTTGAAGCCGCCCACATGGAAGGCGGTCACGAGCTTGCCGTCGGCGTCGTGGGCCGCGACGCCGTCGTCACCCGAGTAACGGCCTTCGTAGACAGTGCCCTTGTCGTCGATGAGGAAGTGGTAGCCGATGTCGCCCCAGTCGTTCGTGATCGCGTGGAGCTGGTAGATCGCGCGCACCGTGGCGGCCGGGTCGGGGTCGTCGTTGGCGGTGGCGGTGTGGTGGACCGTGAGCGTCTGGAACGGGAAGTACGCCGTCGGCGTGTTCTCCGTACCGTCCGGCTTGAAGCGGAGCTTCTCGTCCGCGCCCCAGGCCGCCCGCGAGAGGTAGGCGACACCGCGCACCCGGGTCGTGTCCGCCGGAACGGCCACCTTGCGGCTCGGGCCCCGCGTCGTGTCGATGGCCATCGAACGCAGCCCGGTTGATCCGTCCGGTGCCTTCAGCTCGTAACCCGAGGCCTGATCGGCCGGGATGAGCAGCGCGCCGCCGTTGCTGTCCGAACAGCCGTTGCCGCTCAGGGACTTCCAGGCTCCCTTGCCGCCTTCGGCGTCGGTCAGCCGGATGCCGCCGCCGGTGGCCTCATGGGTGCCGGCCCAGCGCACGCCCACGTAACCGATGGGGAAGGCGGCCTCGACGGGCGCCTCGCCCGTGGCCTCCTTGGCGCGGGTCTTCGGGAAGGTCTCGGGGGTCGTGCCGGGCTCGGCGTCGGTGGTGTCCGAACCGACCGCGTCCGAGGTGGTGTTGGCCATCACCACGGGGGTGAGCGCGGCGCCCGCCGCGACCGCGCCCGCCGCACCGATCAGCCCGCGCCGCGTGACGCGGGACCGGGCACGGTGAGACGTGGAAGAAGAGGGAGGGGTGGGGGTGGTGGGGGGAACAGTCATGGGGCTTCCTTAGGTGTTCCTGGTCGTTCCTGACGGCGGCGGGGCCTACGGGGCCCACACTCCAGCCATGCTTGAAGACTCAACGGAGCATAGGGGTTCCGGTTACCGGCCCTGTCCGCACCGCTCGATAAAATCCCCGGATGCACTCCTCCCCCTCCTCCCCCGCACGTCTCGTCCATGAATTTCATCTGGCCTTCGGACTCGACACCCGCACGACACCCACGGAGGTCTCCCCTGAACTCGCCGCCCATCGCGGTGAGTTGCTGGCGGAGGAGGCCGCCGAGGTGGCGGAGGTCGCCGTCGCCGGGCCGCTCGACCGGCTGGCGCACGAACTCGCGGACGTCGTGTACGTCGCATACGGCACCGCGCTCGTGCACGGCATCGACCTCGACGCGGTGATCGCCGAGATCCACCGCGCCAACATGACGAAGCTGGGGCCCGACGGGCGGGTCAGCCGCCGGGCCGACGGCAAGGTCCTCAAGGGGGACCACTACCGGGCTCCGGACGTGTCGGACGTGCTGCGGAACCAGGGCTGGGAGCCTCAGTCCACCGTCTGATCTGGATCTTCTCCTGCGCAGACATGTGAAGGGTCGACTATCTGCGGCAGCGGATCCACGCCGTCATCGCCGAGGCGTACCCGAGGTCCCGGAGGAGTGCGAGCGGCAGGTGCGCGGCCGGCAACTCGGCCCGCCGGCCGGGGAGATCGCCGCGCACAGTGATTGACACGTACACGCAACGCTCGGGAAAACACCGCTCCCTACGGTCGGCGGGCGAGCGCCGATCACCGACCCTCGAGGAGCCGTGTCACCCGTGAAGATCGCCCACCGTACTGCCGCCCTGCTCTGTTCGTTCGCCGTCGCCGCGGGAGCCTCGCTGGCCGGCGCAAGCGCCCATGCCGAGGAGAAGAAGGGTCTGCCCGAAGTGGCGGTGATCGGTACGGGCGGGACCATCTCGGGGGTCAGTACGAACCGCGTCTCGTTCCAGGACTACCGGTCGGGGCAGCTCGCGATCTCCAAGATGGTGGACGAGCTGCGGCCGGAGGTGAACGGGCTGGCCGAGGTGACGACCGAGCAGTTCGGGAACAAGGGGTCGGGCGGATACTCCATCGCGGACTACCGCAAGCTCACGGCATCCGTGGACTCCGCGCTGAAGAAGAACGACGCCGTCGTGGTCACCACCGGTACGGACACGATGGAGGAGTTCGCGTACTGGCTCGACCTGACCGTGCGCAGCGACAAGCCGGTCGTTCTCACGGGGTCGATGCGACCGTGGACCGTCATCGGCACGGACGCGCCTGCCAACCTCTACAACGCCATCAAGCTCGCCGCGAGCCGCAAGACCAAGTGCTACGGGACCGTCGTCATGCTCAACGACGAGATCCAGGCGGCCCGGGAGGTCCGCAAGAGCAACGCACTGCGCATGGACACCTTCGAGAGCGGGCGTTCCGGGGTGCTCGGCGCCGTCGACCAGGACAACATCAGGCTCAACCGGGCACCTGCCCGCGTCCAGAAGTGCGGCAAGGCCGGCTGGCGTACGCCCTTCGACCTGGACCGGATCGTCGGCAGGGTGAGCGCCAAGGAGAGCAAGCCGCTGCCGAAGGTGGAGATCGCGTACTCGTACCAGGACGCGGGCGGTGAGGCGGTCAAGGCGTTCGCGGACGGCGGCGCCAAGGGTGTCGTGACGGCGGGCACGGGCGCAGGGGGCATATCGCCCGCGATGTCGACCGCACGGACGGACGCGGTGAAGAAGGGGGTGACGTTCGCGTCGACCACCCGTACCGGATCGGGCGCGGTGTACGACTCGACCGGCACCACCGGCGTCATCGGTGCCGAGGACCTGAGCCCGCAGAAGGCCCGGCTGTTGCTGCTCCTGTCGCTCGCGGCGACGAACGACGAGAAGCTGATACGGGAGTGGTTCGCGACACTGGGGACGGCCCAGTTCACCACCAGGTGACGGCCGAGCCGGCCACCAGGTGACGGCCGACGGCGGCCGACAACACCTCGCGGAGGATCGGCGGAGGATATTCGGATGCGGCCCCGCAAGCCGGGGCCGCATGATCGGCGGGTTGCCCTCAACAGCCACCGATTCCCTCGACATCCACCGGTCCGTCCGCGGGAGGCCACCCATGCTGAAGCGCGTCACCGTCCCCACCCTCTTCACGCCGCCCACCTACTCCCACGCCTCCGTCGTCGAGGCGGGCACGCGTCTGGCCTTCCTCGCCGGGTCCGTGCCTCTCAACGCCGACGGCGAACTCGTCGGCCCGGGCGATCCCGTACGGCAGGCCGAGCGGGTGATCGCGAACCTGGGCGAGCAACTCCGCGCGATCGGCAGCGACTTCGAGCATGTCGCGTACACCGACGTGTATGTCGTGAGCGGCGACCCCGCGGTGCTCTCCGAGGTGTGGGACGTCGTGGAAGCCTCCCGCCTCAGCGTCGGCCCGCACTCCTCCACCCTCCTCGGCGTCGCGTGCCTCGGCTACACGGGCCAGCTCGTGGAGATCACGGCGACGGCCGTGGTCCCTGACCCCGCCTCCGACCAGGCCTAGAGTCCCCTCATGCTGATCGAACACCGCGGGCAGCGCCCCGTCGTCCCGGCCTCCGCGTACGTCGCGCCGACCGCCGTCCTCTGTGGCGCGGTCACCCTCGGCGAACGGGCCCGTGTACTGCACGGCGCCGTGCTCACCGCGGAGGACGGGGAGGTGAGGACCGGCGAGAACGTCGTCGTCATGGAGAACGCCCTCGTACGGGGACGGCGACGTCACCCCGCGCTCATCGGAAACGCCGTACTCATCGGACCGCACGCCCACGTCAACGGCGCCCGGATCGAGGACGAGGTCTTCGTGGCCACCGGGGCCTCCGTCTTCCCCGGAGCCGTCGCGGGCGCCGGTTCGGAGCTGCGGATCAACAGCGTGCTGCAGGTCAACTCGATCCTGCCGCCCGGCTCGGTCGTACCCATCGGCTGGATCGCCGCCGGCGCCCCGGAAGCCCAGCTCTTCGCACCTGGCCGGCATGACGAACTGTGGGAGGTGCAAAGGGAGTTGGACTTCCCGGGCACGGTGTACGGCGTCCCTCGCGGCACCTCCATGCGGGACATCATGGCCCGGCAGGCGGACCACTTCGCCGCGCACCTCGACGACCGCGTCCTCGACGCCGACCACCCCTCGACCGACTGACGTCCCGGCCCGGACCAGCTCGCCCCACACCTGCCGGGCCCGTTCAACCGCGAGCGTTCCGGGCCAGCCCCAGCGCGTACGACGGCCACCACTGCCCGGCTGCAGGTCCGCCCCGGCAGGTGCCGTCGGACTCGCCCGGACGCTTGATCCACAGGTAGGCGTCGATCAGCGGAGAGCCCGTGGCGGTGGTCGGCGGTGTTCCCAGGGCCCTGCCCGGCGGATTGCACCAGGAATCGGTGCCGGTGTAGGGCCCGTTGCCGTTGCGGCTGGTGTCGATCACGAAGTGCTTGCCGCCGAGAGCCGCCGACAGCCGATTCCCGTACGCCGAACTGGCCGCGTCCGTCTGGAAGTTGGAGACGTTCAGCGCGAAGCCGTCGGCGCGTGCGATGCCCGACTGCGTGAGCGGCTCGACCAGTCGAGAAGTGTCCGGCAGCCAGGCGGAGTTGCCCGCGTCGAGGTAGACACGGGTACCGGGCTGCCGCTTGAGACGGTCCACGGCGTACGCCAGTAGCGCGTACCGTTCCTCGGCCACGACCGAGGCACAGCCCGCCACCGTCTGCGCCACGGCGTCCGGTTCGACGATCACGTACGCGTCCCGGTCGCCCAGCCCCGCAGCGAACTCGTCGACCCACTTCCGGTAGCCCGCGGCGTTCCAGGCCCCGCCTCCCGAGTACGAACCGCAGTCGCGGTGCGGGATGTAGTACGCGACGAGTACGGCCGTACGTCCCTGTCGTGCGGCCGCGGCGGTGCGGGCCCGTACCACCGCCCGGGATGCTGGGCCGTTGAGCCACTCGGCCTGGGGTCGGGTGGCGATCCGGTCCATGAGCAGGGCGTCTGCGGTCCGTCCCGTGAGGCGCCATTCGGCGGCCTGCAGGGCGGCGCGGGAGCGGGGATCCACCCAGAAGGACTCCACGGGACCGGGCCCCCTGATGTGGGACTCGCCCCGCCCGGCCGGACCGACACCAGGCAGCGCCCCGCGCGCACCGGAGGTCCCGGCACCGCACACGACCGCCGACCCGGCGACCGCCAGGGCGGCCAGCGCGACAGCGACCACCCGGCCCCGGAACCGGCCTCTGAACCAACCCCCGGCACAGCCCGGGACCCGGGACCCGGCACGGGCACGGGCGCACAACCGGACGCAAGCACGAGTTGCACAGGCACAGGCACCGACACCAGCGACCACGACCGACTCCGTTCCCACCGCCGGAGGCAACAGCGGCGACTGCTCCGCGGGGCACCGCCCACGCGCCGGCGCCGCTCCTCCGGAGTCTGCGGTCAGCCGCGCCCCGCCGCCTCGTTCGCCGCCTCGGGGGCGGAGAGAATCACTCCGACGGCGGTCCCCAAGTCCGCCGTTTCGGCAGGGGCTTGGCATAGCTCCCCGCCCGGCTCGTCGTCAGGCCCAGCGACACCAGCGACTCGGCGAGTTTCACCGCCGCGCCCACCCCGTCGACGACCGGCAGCCCCAGCTTGTCCCCCACCGCCCGCTGCAGCCCGGTCATCCCGGCGCACCCGAGCACCAGGACCTCGGCGCCCGCGTCCCGGGCCCGCTCGGCGGCGGCCACGAAAGCCGCTTCCGTGCGCTCCGGGTCGCCGAGGTCGAGGACACCGAGCCCCGTGCCCACGACGACGGCACAGTTCTGGGCCACTCCGGCCCCGTACAGACTGTCCTCGATCTGTCCGGCCGACCGCTCAAGCGTGGTGACGACGCCGTACCGCCGCCCGAGCAGGCACGCGAGATGGGCGGCGGCCTCGGTGATGTCGACGACGGGTACGTCCACGAGTTCCCGTACGCCCTCGCGCCCGTGTTCCCCGAAGCCGGCCATGACGACGGCGTCGTACGGGCCCTCGTACGTCCGCAGGGTGTCGATGACGGCGGCCGCCGAGAGATAGCTGTCGAGCCAGCCCTCGGCGGACTCGGGTCCCCAGGCGGGGGTGAGTCCGAGCACGGTGGTGCCCGGGCCTGCGGCGGCCCGGGCACCTCGCACGATCTCCTCGGTCATCCCCTGCGTGGTGTTGCAGTTGGTGACGACGATCCGCACGCTCAGCCCTCCACGGGATCCGAAGTCGGAGCCGGCGCCGGCTCGGTGACGGGGGCCGCGGCGCGCTCGGAGCGGCACAGGAGTGCGTACAGTCCGGCGGCCAGCGCCGTCCCGATGAACCACGAGTACGGGGCGACCTCGCTGAAGGTGGTCACGAGGGCGAGCACCGCCGAGACCGCCGCCGCGGGCAGGAACGCCCACAGGGCCTTGGGGTTGACGCCCTTGCGGTAGTAGTAGCGCGATCCGGGCTCGGCGTTGAAGAGCTCGTTGACGTCGATACGGCCGTGCTTGACCCAGAAGTAGTCGAGCATGATCACACCGAACAGCGGGCCGAGGAAGGCGCCGAGACCGCCCAGGAAGTACTGGACGACGGTGGGGTTGGAGAAGAGGTTCCACGGTGTCACCACCAGCGCGGCCACCGTGCTGATCAGGCCGCCGACCTTGAAGGTGATCTTCTGCGGCCAGACGTTGGCCAGGTCGTACGCGGGCGAGACGAAGTTGGCGACGATGTTGACGCCCATGGTGGCGATGGCGAAGGTCAGCGCGCCCAGCACCAGGACCCATGTGTTGCCGATCTCGGCGACGAGGTGGGCCGGGTCGGTGATGGCCTTGCCGAACACCTCCAGCGAGCCGGCCGTCACGATGACCGACACGATCACGAAGGCCGTCGAGTTGATGGGCAGGCCCCAGAAGTTGCCGCGCTTGACCGTCTTGTAGTTGGGCGCGAAGCGCGAGAAGTCGCAGAAGTTGAGCATCAGCGTGCCGTACGTGGCGAGGATCAGCCCGATCGCACCGAACCACTGGCGCCACTGTTCACCGACGGAGACCGGGTTCGGAGTCGTCGTGAGCGAGATGGTCCAGCCGGCCTTGGCGAGGATCCAGATCGCGAGGGCGATCATCACGAGCCAGATGGCCGGACCGCAGAAGTCCTGGAACTTCCGTACGGATTCCATGCCCTGGCTGATGATGAGCGCCTGGAGCAGCCACAGCGAGAGGAAGGACACCCAGCCGAGCGCGTCGAGGCCGAGGAACGAGCTGTGGGTCCAGGACTCCAGGCCGGGCCAGGCCGCGAGCAGCATGATGTTGACGGCGACGGAGGCCAGATAGGTCTGGATGCCGTACCACATGATGGCGATGACGGCCCTGATCAGGGCCGGGATGTTGGCGCCCCAGATACCGAAGCTGATGCGGCTGATCACGGGGAAGGGCACGCCGTGGCTCTGCCCGATCTTCCCCATCCAGTTCATGCCGACGTAGATGAGCACGAATCCGACGAGCAGCGACGTGAAGATCTGCCAGACGTTCATGCCGAGGACCAGCAGGCCCGCCGCGAACGTGTAGTTGCCGAGGTTGTGGACGTCCGACATCCACATGGCGAAGAGGTCGAAGACCTTCCAGTTGCGCTTGCCCGCGGGCGCGAGGTCTTCGTTGGTGAGCCGGGGGTCGGGGACGAACGCCGGCGTGCCGGTGGCTGTGGCTGGATCGGCGAGGGACACAAGGCCTCCATGAGCGAGGGGACGACGGGAGGGCTGCGGGTGTGTGGGGGTGTCGGCGGTGCGGAGGGGGACGGGGAGCGTGCGGGGCGTGGCGGGGGCTGAGGTCTGAGGCTCGGGGAGCAGCCGCTTGCAGTTTTGGTATACCAAACTGAGGTCATGGTCTCGCCGCCGACGACATCTCGCCATGTCCGTACGGTTACAGCTCGGTAAAACCGTCCCGGGTTCGGCGAGGATGGACCCATGACAACGGTGGAACCGCTCGGGGCGGTGCGCGAGCGGGTCCTCGGCTCGCTGCGGCAGGAGATCATCGCCGGGCGGCTGCTGCCCGGCGACCGGCTGGTCGAGCGTGAGCTGGCCGAGCGGTTCGGGGTCTCCCGCGTACCGGTCCGCGAGGCGATCCGGGCCCTGGTCGCCGAGGGCTTCGTCCTCTTCGAGACCCCGCGCCGCACGGTCGTACGCCGTCTGACCCCGACGGACGTCGCGGAACTCTTCGAACTGCGCGAGGCCCTGGAGGTCTACGCCACCGGGCTGGCCGCGCAGCGCGCCACCCGGGCCGATCTCGCCGAGCTGGAGGAACTCCTCGACCGTGCGGCGGCCGCGACCCGCGCGGACGACGCGGAGACGATCACCGACATCAACACCCGTTTCCACGACCGGATCCTGGCGATGGCCGGAAACAGCCTGCTGATCTCCGTCATGGAGCCGGTCGACGGCCGACTGCGCTGGCTCACCCGCCAGAACGAGGAGTGGCCCCAACTCCTCGCCGAACACCGCGAGTTGTACGCGGCCATCGCCTCCGGCGACCGTGAACGGGCCCGCGCCCACGCCCTGGCCCACGTACAGGCCAACTACCGCTCGACGGTGCGCCACCTCTTCGGCGACAGCGACAGCGACACCGACCCCGGCTCCGCCGCCCACGCCAACTCCGGCTCCGGCTCCGGCTCCGGCTCCGAGGGAGAAGCGTGACCGTCCGTACGGCTGTCGGTGCCGCGAGGACCCGTCCCTGCACGCTCGTCGTCTGCCGCGGCTGCTGCTGTGGCGACGCGCGCAAGTACCCGGACTACGACCACGAATGGCAGCTGGACCGGCTGCGCGCCGCGGCCGAGTCCTCCGGCGGCCGCCTCGCGGTCCGTACGACGGACTGCCTCGGCCCGTGCGATCAAGCCAACATCATCGTCGTACAGCCGTCGGGCGAGGGCCGCAGGCGAGGTGGCCGGCCCGTCTGGATCGGCTGGTCGATGGGCGACGACTGCACCGACGAGATACTCCGCTGGGCGCGGGCCGGCGGCCCCGGTATCGCTCCTCCTCCGGCCACCCTTGAGCTGCAGTTCGTGCAGTCGGCGGGCGAACGGGACCGGGCGCGACGCTGAGCGCTCCGCGGAAACGCGGTGCCTGTACTGCGGTGCGGGCCGTCCGCGGCTGTCGCGCGCGGTCCCAGCCCTCGTACGTCAGCCCTCGTCGGCCCTCGTCAGCCCTCGTCAGCCCTCGTCAGCCCTCGTACGTCCGGGTCGGCAGCTCCGCCGCCTTCGCCGCCGTACGCAGCACGTTTCGCAGCATCTCGGGGGTGAGCCGCCCCGTGAAGGTGTTGCGCTGGCTGACGTGGAAGCAGCCGAAGAGCTCCAGCGGCCGGTCCGGGCCGTCCAGCGCGACCCGTGCCCCGTGTGCGAAGGCCGGCCGGGGCCGGGGCACCGTCCACCCCGCCTCGGCGAACGCGGGCAGCGCGGCCTGCCAGCCGAAGGCGCCGAGCACGACGACCGCGCGGAGGGTGGGCCTGAGCAGCCGCAGCTCGCTCACCAGCCAGGGCCGGCAGGTGTCCCGCTCCTCCGGCGTCGGCTTGTTGGCGGGCGGCGCGCAGTGCACGGGCGAGGTGACGCGTACTCCGTGCAGGGTCAGCCCGTCGTCGATGCTCACGGACGTGGCCTGGGACGCCAGTCCCACATCGTGCAGCGCCGCGTACAGCACGTCCCCGGACCGGTCTCCCGTGAACATCCGCCCGGTACGGTTCCCGCCGTGTGCCGCGGGTGCGAGCCCGACCACCAGCAGTGAGGCGTCCGGCGGCCCGAAGCCCGGCACCGGGCGGCCCCAGTACGTCCAGTCCGCGAAGGCGGCCCGCTTCGTCCGGGCCACCTCCTCCCGCCAGTCGACCAGCCGCGGGCAGGCCCGGCACCCTGCGATCCGCTCGTCCAGCTCGGCCAGGCTGCGCTCCTGCTCCATGCCCCCACGGTATGCCCGGCGGAAAACGGTTCCGGCTGTCCGCCCGTCGAGGACTAAGGTCGGACCATGGCTTCAGGGACTCAGGGGAACGGCAAGGACGGGACCGGCACAGGCGGCTCCGACGCCGCCGTGGCCGACGCGAAGGAGGCCGCGAAAGCGGCCGCGCCCGCGAACGGTGAGACCGTGCGCGTCGACAGCTGGATCTGGTCCGTACGCCTCGTGAAGACCCGTTCGATGGGTGCCGCCGCCTGCCGCGGAGGCCATGTCCGGGTGAACGGCGAACGCGTCAAGCCCGCGCACACCGTCCGCGTCGGCGACGAGGTCCGGCTGCGGCACGACGGCCGGGAGCGGGTCGTCGTCGTGAAGCGCGTGATCCGCAAGCGGGTCGGGGCGCCGGTCGCCGCCGAGTGCCTTGTGGACAACAGTCCGCCGCCTCCGCCTCGCGAGGCCGTGGCCCCAGCGGGAATCCGCGATCGGGGTGCGGGGCGACCCACCAAGCGTGATCGGCGCGAGCTGGAGCGTTTGCGGGGGCTTGGGGCGCCTGATGGCGGCCCCGGGACGCCTGCGTCTTGACCCTGGCCGTGGGAGGGCGAGTGCGCTGGGACAGCTGGTACGCCGGGTGCGGGCCGTCCGTGGCTGGTCGCGCAGTTCCCCGCGCCCCCATGGGGGCGCTCAGGAGCGTCGGCCGATCAGCCTCGGCAGCTCCGCGGCATCCCTCCGCCGTGCCCAGGCTATGAGCGCCAGCGGAAGTATCAGGATGAGCGGGGTCGCCGCGTTCTCCCCTCCGAACACGGTGAGCTGCGTGATGAACGCGCCCACCATCAGCGCGCCCAGCGACACCGCCGCCACCGACGAGAGCACCGGGATCAACAGCGCGACGGCACCGGCCAGTTCGAGCACACCGATGCTGTACATCCCCGCGCTGCCCCAGCCCATCTCGTTGAACCCCTCGGCCGCCGAGGGGTGCGCGATCAGCTTGGGCAGCGCGCTCGCGAACGCGTAGAAGAGGGCGAGCAGCACCTGCAGTCCCCGTAGGGCGAGGCGGGCACGACGGCCACGAGCGGTCGCGGACTCGGCGATGACGGTACGGGTGCCGGTGCCGGTGCCGGTGCCGGAGGTGACGGGAGCGGTGGTCTCGTACATCGAGGTCTCCTGTGTGAAGCGGTGCGCGTTGCTGTCACAGAGGAAGACCGGACCGGTGTCCGAAACTCATCGCCGCACGAGGAATTCTTTGCCCCGCAAGGGGTGTTCGCCCTCTTCAAGCCGTCAGGCCATCACGCCATGACGCGGTCCCGCTGGCCCGCCGGCCCGCCGCCAGCCCATCAGGCCGTCACGCCGGCACCGCCCGAACCCATATCCGGTCCTCCGTCAGATACCGGTCGACCTTCAGCCCCGCCTCCCCCAGCGCCTCCTCGAACGCCTCCTTCGTGAGCGGCCGGGCGAGGAACGTCTGCGTCCAGACCGCGTCCGGGAAGACATACTCCGCCCGCACCGAGTTGACTCCGTTCCCGACCGGGTCCGCAGACAGGATCCGTATCGTGTACCCGCCCGGATCCTCCCGCTCGCGCGGCAGATTCGTGTGGTAGTCCTCGCCCTCGCGCTGGATCAGCACGTACCCCCCGTCCGCGACATGGCTGCGGCAGGCGTTCAGCATTCCGCGCCGCACCTCGTCGTCTCCGTCGTGCACGAGGAACGACGCGAGCATCACCACGTCGAACTTCTCCCCCGCCAGGTCGAGCGTCTCGATGGGGCTGCATATCGTGCGCGCCCCACGCACGCGCTCCAGCATCTCGGCCGACTCGTCCACGGCCGTCACCGTGAAGCCCCGCTCCAGGAGCGGGTGGGTCATACGCCCCACGCCGCTGCCCAGTTCGAGAATGTGCGACCCGGCCGGCACGGCCCCGGCGATGATGTCCGGCTCGTCCCCTACGGACAGCCGTGAGTACAGCTCCACCGCACAGCCGTCCGGCGTGATGGCGCCGGGCCCTGCCCCTTCGTGTCCCTCACGCATCTCGATCGTCATACCAGCCCAACGGCCCGCGCCCGCCGCCCCGTTCCCACCCCCGCTGACACCACTCGTTCGAGTGACACCGTGAACTGGTCAGAAACTGACCGGCAGTTGACCGTCAATGGCGTGAGCTGGTCACAAATCTTTCGGTCACCACGCGAACCAGCCATGTCCGCCGTACCAGTGACCGCCCGCCCGCAGATGGTCCCCGACCGCCCGCTCGACCCTGGTGCGCCGCGGCAACCCGTCCACCGGCAGCTCCGGATCGCCGAAGACGAATCCCACGGGACCCTTGTCGTCCGCCTTTGTCTCCTCGTACGCGATCCGGAACCGCTGCTGGAAACTCACGATGTTGGAGTCCGCCGGAAGGTACCGCTGCAGCTGCCGGTCGAGCAGCCAGGAGTGGCACTCCGCCACCGCGTAACGCTCGTCCGGGTAGTGACGGGCGAAGAACTCCCGTGCCAGGTCCAGCGACTGGTCGCAGGCCTCCGGCGACAGGGGTCCCCGGAAGTCGGCGATGTGCACGCTCAGACAGAGGTCGCCGGGGCCGGTGTCGAGTCCCGCGGCCGAGGCCGCCTCCCCCGTGTGGCCGCCGAGCCGCGCGCGCTGGAACTGCAGCCGCCCCAGCTGGTACAGCTCGCCGTGGAAGTGCAGCCCGATCCACCAGGGCACCAGCAGCCCGCTGGTGCCGACGCGTCGCCGGTGCACGGCCATGTGCCGGCCCAGGTCGGCGAGGGTGCGCCGGGACACGTCCGCCGGAACGCCCCGCTGCAGGTGATAGGCGCGCACATACGGCAGCGCGGCGACGAAGACGAACACATGAAAGGTGCGCCCCAGCGCTCCGGTGGACTCCGGGAACGCGGGCGGCTCCCACCCTTTGCCGATCTCCCCCATGCCGCGTACGAACCGGGCGACGCACCGGCGGAGCAGCGTCATCGCCTCCGGGTCCGCCACCAGCCGGCCGCGCAGCGCGACGAGTTCGTTGACGTACTCGTGCGGCACGGACAGGTCGAGCAGGACGTCCGGCAGCGCGATCGCGTCCGGCAGGACGGCCTCGGCCCGTGGACCGTCGGGCTCGCCCTCGCTCTCCAGGTCCCGCAGCCATCCGGCGAGCCTCTGGTCCGCCCGCAGCTCCTCCACCAGCACAGTCGCTCCCCGTTCGTCCGCCTCTTGGTGAACGTGCACCACGAAGAGTACGTTTCCCCGTAGGAGTAGTGATCCCGATGCGTACGGGCAGTGAACCCACGACTGCGCGCAGTGTGCTGCGAGCGCGCCTCTGGCTCAGTGTGTGGGGGCTGATCTGGGCGATCGCGGGAACGGTCGCGTTCCTCCTCGCCGGGCGGCCTGGCTGGGCGATCGCCTGCGGTGTGCTGTGGCTGATCGTCACCGTCGATCTGGCGATGGTCCTCAGGCACATCCGCCAGGGGCCCCACTACCAGCCCGGCCCCGACATCCCTCCGTACCGACCGCCGGAACACCGGCTCTAGGACGCGCACTTCGCCGCCCGCAGCCTCTCAGCGCCAATGGCCTCGCGTCACGCGCCGACCGGGCTCAGCAAACGGCCCGGCCCGGGTCAGAAGTCGTACCACGCCTCAGAAGCCGTACCGCGCCTCAGGAGTCGAACCGCGCCGCGGCCACGTACTCCGGCTGCGGGTCCAGCGCCGCCGCGAGCCTGAAGTGGCGCAGGGCCTGGTCGGAGCGGCCGGAGCGCTCATAGGTGCGGGCGAGCGCGAAGTGCGCGAACGCGTTGTCCGGCTCACGCTCCAGCACGATGGTGAACTCCAGCTCGGCGGGCCGCAGTTGCGCCGCCGCGAAGAAGGCACGCGCGCGCAGCAGCCGGGCCGCGGTGTTCTCGGGATGTGCGGCGATGACTCGGTCCAGCAGCTTCACCGCACCCCGCGGATCCCGCGCGGCCAGCAACTGCTCGGCGGCACGGAAGTCGATGACATGCGTCTCCGGAGTACGTCCGGTGAATCCGCTGGTCTCGGGCACGGCAGAGTCCTTCCCTCACTGCACGGCATCAACGCCCCCGAGGGGCCCACTATTCCGAGGCCGCCCGGGCCCGCCGGACCAGATCCGCCCACACGTCCCGTACGCGCCGCTGCAGGGCTTCCAGTGGTACGTCGTTGTCGATGACGACGTCCGCGATCTCCAGGCGCTCGTCGCGCGTGGCCTGGGCGGCCATGCGGGCGCGGGCGTCCTCGTCGGTCATGCCGCGCAGCCGCACGAGCCGGTCGAGCTGGGTCTCGGGGCTCGCGTCGACGACGATCACGAGGTCGTAGAGCGGCGCGAGGCCGTTCTCCGCGAGCAGCGGGACGTCGTGCACGACAACGGAGTCCTCCGCGGCGGCCTCTTCGAGTTCGCGGGAGCGGGCGCCCACCAGGGGGTGCACGATCGAGTTGAGCACGGCGAGCTTCTCGGCGTCCGCGAAGACGATCGACCCGAGCCTGGGCCGGTCCAGGCTGCCGTCCTCGGCGAGCACGCCCTCGCCGAAGGCGTCGACCACCGCCGCGAGCCCCGCGGTTCCCGGCGCCACGACTTCCCGCGCGATCCTGTCGGCGTCGATCAGCACGGCACCGTGCTCCACGAGCAGCCGCGACACCTCACTCTTGCCGGCCCCGATCCCACCGGTCAGCCCCACCTTCAACATGCCCACGAGCTTAGAACCCACCACCGACACCGCCCCGTCGGGGCGCCCCAAAGGGGTGCGAGGAACTGCGTGCCCAGCCACAACGCACCCGCAGCCAAAACACAAGCCCTCCAGCGAAGCGCCTACGCGTCGCCTTCCCGCTCCGCCAGGAACCGCTCGAATTCGAGCCCGATCTCGTCCGCCGACGGGATGTCCACCGGCTCGGCGAGCATGTTGCCCCGTGTCTCGGCGCCCGCGGCCGCGTCGTACTGGTGCTCAAGTCCCTGGACGAGCGCGACGAGTTCCTCGTCGCCCTCCTGGATCTGCCGGTCGATCTCGGTCTGGGTGCGGTGCGCCTCGGTGCGCAGGGCGTGCGCGATCCCGGGCAGGACCAGACCGGTGGCCGCCGTGATGGCCTCCATGACGGTCAGTGCCGCGTCCGGGTACGGCGAGCGGGCGATGTAGTGCGGTACGTGGGCGGCGACGCCCAGGATGTCGTGTCCGGCCTGCATCAGGCGGTACTCGACCAGCGACTCGGCACTGCCGGGAACCTGGGCCTCGTCGAAGGGGCTGCGATGGCCCGGGACGAGATCCGTGCGGTTGCCGTGCGGTGTGAGGCCCACGGGGCGCGTGTGCGGTACGCCCATGGGAATGCCGTGGAAGTTCACGGACAGGCGCACGCCGAGGCGCTCCACGATCTGCTGGACGGCCGCGGCGAAGCGCTCCCACTCGACGTCCGGCTCGGGGCCGGAGAGCAGCAGGAACGGCGCACCGGTGGCGTCCTGGACGAGCCGCACGTCCAGCGTGGGCTCCTCGTAGTCGGCCCAGCGGTCGCTCCTGAACGTCAGGAGCGGGCGCCGGGCGCGGTAGTCCACGAGCCTGTCGTGGTCGAAGCGGGCCACGACCTGGTGGGGCAGCGAGTCGAGCAGCCGGTCGACGATCTGGTCGCCGGTCTCGCCCGCGTCGATGTATCCGTCGAAGTGGTAGAGCATGACAAGACCGGCCGACTCCTGGGCGAGCGCCATGTCGACGACAGCCAGGCCCTTCGGCTCCCATGCGTACAAACCCTGCGGATCAAGCACAGTGACCGCTCCTCCTCGTGTTCGTACTCCACAACGCGGACCAGGACACGGGCATTCCCCGCTCACGCTCGTTCGCTGCCCCCTTTTACCGGCTTCTCATACGCTGCCACAGCACTTTGACCTCGCCATGACAGCGCAACGCCGCCATGGCAACCCCATGGTGGCGCTACGACGCGAGCACGCGCGCGTGGAGCGCGGTGACGGCCTTGCGTGCGGACGTGAACGCGCCGTGCTGCCAGGCGTCCGTGTAGCTGAGCCAGTCACCGGCAAAGTAGACACGTCCCGTGGGCTCGTTGAGCGGCTTGTAGCGGGCGTGGTCGGGACCGCCGGCGGTGTCGTGCCAGGCGGCCTCCAGGTGGGGTGTCTGGCGCCAGTGGTGGGAGAAGGAGGACGCCAGTTCGGTGCGGTACTTCGCTCCGTAGATCTTCACTCCCGCGGCGACCGCACGTGTCTCGCGCTCCTTGGGCGTGAGCTTCGCGTACGCGTCCGCGTCGGCCCCGTAGTTGTAGTAGCCGATCAGGACGCCGCGTTCGCCGTGGAAGCCGTGGGAGGGGTGCCAGATGTGGGTGACGTCCTGGTCGGTCTCGGTGATGCCGCCGTAGATCCGGTGGTCGAGCTCCCACCAGCGGGAGCGGTACTCCAGGCCGATCTTGCCCGCGGACGACGGGGTGATCGCCTCCAGCGCGGTCTGTACGCCTGAGCCGAGGTTGTGCGGGATCCTGGCAAGGATGTTGGGCGGCAGCGCGCCGACGCAGTAGTCGGCGTCGATGCTCCTGGTCCGGCCGCCCTGGGTGTACGTGACGGTCACGCCGCTCCCCTTGTCGGTGATCTTCGAAACGACGGCCCCCGTGCGAATGCGATGGCCCCCGATCGCCCTCGTCAGGGCGCGCGGTATCCGGTCCATGCCGCCCACCGGCTGGAACATCAACATCGCCTGGTCGAAGCCGAACTCGAAGGAGAAGTAACGGCCGACGCCGCTCGCGAACACCTCGGAGGCGGCCGGGACGTCGCCGAGGAGCACACCGGGGGTGCCCGCGGCCGCGGGGACGACGTCGTATCCGCGGCGCTCGCCGCCCGTGTAGTCCAGCGTGTCCCCCAGGTCGCCGAAGTCCTTGAGGAACTCGACGAGCCTCTCCCGGTCGGTGACGGTCAACTCCGCGTCGAGGGCGCCCGTGTCGGTGGCCTTGGCGAGCAACTCCGAGACATATCCGTAGACATCGGCCTTCGCCGTTCGGTACCGCATCGGCTCGGTCATGCCGGCCGACTCGTTGAAGAGGTACGCGTCCGCGTTGACGTTGGTGAACACCTCGACCGGGACGCCGAGTTCGCGGCAGTAGTCAAGAGTGACCATCCACTGGGGCAGACGGGCCGGGCCCGCGTTCATGTACTGCCCGTCGCCGAAGCGGGCCGTCTGCCTGTTGCCGTACAGGTCGGTGGTGGTGTCGCCGCCCCGCACCGTGAAGTTGCGGCCACCGGTGCGGTCTCTGGCTTCCAGGACCGTACAGTCGTAGCCCGCCTTGCCGAGTTCGTACGCGGTCGTGAGGCCGGCGATGCCGCCGCCGACGACGACCACCTTGGCCGCGCCGCGTCCGGTGAGCGTGAAGTCGCTCGGCTTGGGGGCGTGGAAGGGCTGTTCGCGCTGGGCGGCCTGGGCCGTGGGGGCGAGGCCTAGGGCTCCCATGGTGGCGAACATCGTGCCCGCGCCGCCGGTGAGGCCCACCTTGCGCAGGAACGAACGCCGACTCGTACCAGGACCGCTCTGAGGCTGTGCCATGACTGGGGCTCCCCTTCTCGATCTTGAACGACCGAGGAAGCCTCCCAATGGCCGGTTACGGCCCGTCAGTTATTCATGTATCCCGCAAGTTTCTGCAACCGCGAGCTTCCGGCCGGCTGAAAGCCTCGGCCTCCGCCGCCGCCGACGACGACGCCGGGCACCGGGCACCGGGCACCGGGCACGACAGAGTCCGGGCAAGGTCAACGCACTGCGGGCCCGCACCCAGAAGGGTGCGGGCCCGCAGTCACCAGCTAGTTACTGCCTAGAGGTGTGCGATCAGCTCTGGCCTCCGGCCAGCTTCTCGCGGAGGGCGGCCAGCGCCTCGTCCGACGCCAGGGCGCCGGAGTTGTCGTCCGACTCCGAGGAGTACGAACCGCCGCCACCGCTGCCACCGGAGGCGGCCGGAGCCGCACCCGGGGTGGCGACACCCTCGGCCTCGGCCTGGGCGTCCGCCTCGCGGGACTTGATGACCTGAGCCTGGTGCTGCTCGAAGCGCGTCTGCGCCTCGGCGTACTGGGTCTCCCACACCTCACGCTGGGACTCGAAGCCCTCGAGCCAGTCGTTGGTCTCGGGGTCGAAGCCCTCGGGGTAGATGTAGTTGCCCTGGTCGTCGTACGACGCGGCCATGCCGTACAGCGTCGGGTCGAAGTCGACCGTGGCCGGGTCGGCACCGAAGGCCTCGTTGGCCTGCTTCAGCGAGAGGCTGATGCGACGACGCTCGAGGTCGATGTCGATGACCTTGACGAAGATCTCGTCGTTGACCTGGACGACCTGCTCCGGGATCTCCACGTGGCGCTCGGCCAGCTCGGAGATGTGGACCAGACCCTCGATGCCCTCGTCGACGCGCACGAACGCACCGAAGGGAACGAGCTTGGTGACCTTACCCGGGACGACCTGACCGATCTGGTGCGTACGGGCGAACTGCTGCCACGGGTCTTCCTGCGTCGCCTTCAGCGACAGGGAGACACGCTCGCGGTCCATGTCGACGTCGAGGACCTCGACGGTGACTTCCTGGCCGACCTCGACAACCTCGGAGGGGTGGTCGATGTGCTTCCAGGAGAGCTCGGAGACGTGAACGAGACCGTCGACGCCACCCAGGTCCACGAAGGCACCGAAGTTGACGATCGAAGAGACGACGCCGGAGCGGACCTGACCCTTCTGCAGGGTGGTGAGGAACGTCTGGCGAACCTCGGACTGGGTCTGCTCGAGCCAGGCGCGGCGGGACAGGACCACGTTGTTGCGGTTCTTGTCCAGCTCGATGATCTTCGCCTCGAGCTCCTTGCCCACGTAGGGCTGGAGGTCGCGGACACGGCGCATCTCGACGAGAGAAGCCGGCAGGAAGCCACGGAGGCCGATGTCGAGGATGAGTCCACCCTTGACGACCTCGATGACGGTACCGGTGACGATGCCGTCCTCTTCCTTGATCTTCTCGATGGTGCCCCAGGCGCGCTCGTACTGGGCGCGCTTCTTCGAGAGGATCAGGCGGCCTTCCTTGTCCTCCTTCTGGAGAACAAGGGCTTCGATCTCGTCGCCGACCTTGACGACCTCGTTGGGGTCGACGTCGTGCTTGATCGAGAGCTCGCGGCTCGGGATGACACCTTCGGTCTTGTAACCGATGTCGAGCAGGACCTCGTCCCGGTCGACCTTCACGATGACGCCGTCGACGATGTCGCCGTCGTTGAAGTACTTGATCGTCTCGTCGATCGCGGCGAGGAAGGCTTCCTCGTTACCGATGTCGTTGACCGCAACCTGCGGGGTGGTGGCGGTGGTCTCGGTGCTGCTCGTCATGTGGGTAAGGGCTCCGGTACGGACAGTGAGTCGTAGGTACTGCTTACGCCGGGAGCCCGTTTCGCTCTGAAGAAGCCGGACAGCCAAGGAAGCGCCGAATCCGGGCGTGTTCGATGACGAACACTTGCCGGTGGCGCCTCGAAAACCGAGGGGACATACAACAGATGCGAGCGCAGCCTGCTACGTCTGAGGAGCGCAGGCCCGCAGCGCAACTTGTAGCATACGGGGGCAGCCGGACAGGGTCAATGCGCGAAGGCGCACACCCGGGGCGGAACGCCGCATACCCGGCACAAGACCCGTCCCACGAGGCCACGAGGGCCCTGCGGCGCCCCTTGCGTGACCGCCGCCGGGACGGGTTCGGACGGAAGAGCCCGCAGATTAGTACGAGGGAGCCGATCATCCAAGAGCCCGAACCGTTCGAGCCCGAGGCGACACGACGGGAGGCGGGGTCCGGCGAAAGCACCCGCGCCAATCGTGGCTGGTGGGACCGGAACGCGGACGATTACCAGGTCGAGCACGGCACGTTCCTCGGCGACGACCGTTTCGTGTGGGGCCCCGAGGGCCTCGACGAGATCGAGGCCGAGTTGCTCGGACCGATGGAGGAACTGGCCGGAAAGGACGTTCTGGAGATCGGCGCGGGTGCCGCCCAGTGTTCGCGCTGGCTGGCCGCCCAGGGGGCCCGTCCGGTCGCCCTGGACCTCTCGCACCGCCAGCTCCAGCACGCGCTGCGGATCGGCGCCAAGGGGGTGGGGCTCGTGGAGGCGGACGCCGGCGCACTGCCGTTCGCGGACGCCTCCTTCGACCTGGCGTGCTCCGCCTACGGGGCGCTGCCGTTCGTCGCGGACCCCGTGACGGTCCTGAGGGAGGTGCACAGGGTGCTGCGGCCCGGCGGCCGGTTCGTCTTCTCCGTCACGCACCCGATCCGCTGGGCCTTCCCTGACGAGCCCGGCCCCGAGGGGCTGAGCGTGGCCTCCTCGTACTTCGACCGCACTCCGTACGTCGAGCAGGACGACGAGGGCAGCGCGGTGTACGTCGAGCACCACAGGACGGTCGGCGACCGCGTCCGGGACGTGGTGGCGGGCGGTTTCCGGCTGGTCGACCTGGTCGAGCCCGAGTGGCCCGCCTGGAACACCCAGGAGTGGGGCGGCTGGTCGCCCCTTCGGGGAAACCTCATCCCGGGGTCGGCGATCTTCGTGTGCGAGCGAAGCGAGACGGGGGCACCCCCGGCCGAAGGCCGGAGGAGAGACTGAGCATGTGATCCGTTACGACGCTCTGGACCTCCTGCCCGTACGCGGCGCGCTGCCCGGCCTGGGCGACGCCCTGGACGCGCACGGCGGTGCCGTGCTGGTCGCGCCGCCCGGCACCGGCAAGACGACCCTCGTGCCCCTCGTGCTCGCCGGTCTGGTCGGCGA
This sequence comes from Streptomyces sp. NBC_00258, assembly GCF_036182465.1. Taxonomy (NCBI): domain Bacteria; kingdom Bacillati; phylum Actinomycetota; class Actinomycetes; order Kitasatosporales; family Streptomycetaceae; genus Streptomyces; species Streptomyces sp. NBC_00258. Next base: position 8,808,043 of record NZ_CP108081.1, on the reverse strand, counting down.
CGGGCCCGTACGCCGTGTCGTGGTCGCCGAGCCGCGGCGGATCGCGGCGCGGGCGGCCGCGCGGCGGATGGCGTGGCTGCTGGGCGAGAAGGTCGGCGAGAGCGTCGGGTACACGGTGCGCGGGGAGCGGGTGGTCGGGCCACGCGCGCGCGTGGAGGTCGTCACGACCGGTGTGCTGCTGCAACGGCTGCAGCGGGACCAGGAACTGGCGGGCGTCGACGTGGTCGTGCTCGACGAGTGCCACGAACGGCACCTGGACGCCGACACGGTGGCCGCGTTCCTGCTGGACGTACAGGCCGCTCTGCGCCCCGAGTTGCGGTTGGTGGCCGCGTCCGCGACGACCGACGCCGAGGGGTGGGCGAGGCTGCTGGGCGAGGTGCCGGTGGTCGAGGCGGAGGGTGTGTCCCATCCGGTCGAGGTGGTCTGGGCGCCACCCCTGCGCCCCGTGCGGCCGCCGCACGGCATGCGGGTGGACCCGGTGCTGCTGACGCACGTGGCGTCGGTGGTGCGGCGGGCGCTTTCCGAACGCGACGGGGACGTCCTGTGCTTCCTGCCCGGGGTCGGGGAGATCGCGCGGGTGGCCGGGCAGCTCGGCGGGCTCGGAGACGTCGAGGTGCTTCAGGTGCACGGGCGGGCGCCGGCCGCCGTGCAGGACGCGGTGCTGTCCGGGGGTGCGCGGCGCCGGGTGGTCCTCGCGACGTCGGTGGCCGAGTCGTCCCTGACGGTTCCGGGCGTGCGGGTGGTCGTGGACTCCGGTCTGGCGCGGGAGCCGCGGGTCGATCACGCGCGGGGGCTGAGCGCGCTGGCGACGGTACGTGCCTCGCAGGCGGCCGGCCGGCAGCGGGCGGGGCGCGCCGGGCGCGAGGCCCCTGGTGCGGTGTACCGGTGCTGGGCGGAGGCGGAGGACGGGCGGCTGTCGCGTTTCCCGGCGCCGGAGATCAAGGTGGCCGACCTGACGGCGTTCGCCCTCCAGGCGGCCTGCTGGGGCGATCCCGACGCCTCGGGGCTGGCTCTGCTGGATCCGCCGCCGGGAGGCGCCATGGCGGCCGCTCGGGGTGTTCTGGAGGCCATCGGTGCGGTGGGCTCCGCCGGGCGTCCCACGGAGCGGGGTGTACGGATGTCGCGGCTCGGGCTGCATCCGCGGCTGGGGCGGGCGTTGCTGGACGCGGGGCACTCCGTGGGTGCGGAGCGTGCCGCGGAGGTGGTTGCCCTTTTGAGTGAGGAGCCGCCGCGGGAGTACGGGGATGATCTTGCCGCTGCCTTGCGGGCGGCCCGGCGTGGGGGTGACGCCTATGCCGGGCGGTGGCGTACGGAGGTTCGGCGGCTGCGGGCCGCGGCGGCGCCCGCGCCGAGCGCTCCGCGGGATGTGCCGTTCGATACGTGCGGGCCGTCCGTGGCTGGTCGCGCCCACGCGGCGAAGCCGCACATGTCACAGCCCCGCGCCCCTGAAGGGGCGCGGCAGGCCGGTGAAGACCATGCCGTCGGACTCGTCGCCGCCCTCGCCTTTCCCGAGCGGGTTGCCCGGAAGCAAGGGGGCTCCTTTCTCATGGTGTCCGGTACTCGGGCCGAGGTGGGTGACGGGAGTGGGCTGCGGGACGCGTCGTGGATCGCTGTCGCCGTTGCCGACCGGCCCGTTGGTGCGGGGCACGCGCGCGTGCGGCTCGGGGCCGTGGTGGACGAGGGGGTCGCGCGCGAGGCGGCCGGGGCCCTGTACGGCAAGGGCGACGAGGTGCGCTGGGCCGACGGGGACGTCGTGGCGCGGCGGGTCGAGCGGCTGGGCGCGGTGGAGCTGGCGGTGCGGCCGTTGCGGAACGCCGAGCCCGGGCTCGTACGGGAGGCGCTTCTCGAAGGGTTGAGGGACGAAGGGTTCGGGATGCTGCGGTGGTCCCGGGACGCCGAGGTCCTGCGGCAGCGGCTCGGGTTCCTGTACCACCGGCTCGGTGCTCCTTGGCCCGATATGTCGGACGACGCACTGCACGCGCGCGTGGACGAGTGGCTGGAGCCGGAGTTGGGCCGGGCACGGCGGCGGTCCGATCTGGCGCGGATCGACGCCGGGCAGGCCTTGGCCCGGCTGTTGCCGTGGGCGTCCGGGGAGGCTGCCCGGTTGGACGAGTTGGCGCCGGAGCGCATCGAGGTGCCGAGCGGGTCCAGGATCCGGGTCGACTACGCGGATCCCGAACGGCCCGTGCTGGCGGTGAAGTTGCAGGAGATGTTCGGGGCGCGGGAGTCACCGGCCGTCGCCGGGGTGCCCGTGGTCGTGCATCTGCTGTCGCCCGCGGGGCGCCCGGCGGCCGTGACGTCCGACCTGGTGTCCTTCTGGAAGGACGGCTACCGGGGCGTACGGGCGGAGCTGCGTGGCCGGTATCCGAAGCACCCGTGGCCCGAGGACCCGGCTACCGCGGAACCGACCCGGCACACGAACGCGCGCTTCAGGCGCGCTGACGAACGGCCCGGGTTCAGGCGCTGACCGGTTCCGGTTCTCGGCTCTCCGTCGGTGAGGGGTCGCCCGGGCGGCGGCTGCGGGCCTCCAGGTAGAGGGAGAGCGACAGCAGGCCGGCACCCAGGATCAGGAAGCCCCACGGCAGGTACGAGGTCATCAGCAGGACGAGCAGCCGCTGGGACTTGACCAGGTCGACCGTCGAGCGGATGTAGTCCTCGCGCATCTTCACGTGCCCGGCGAAGGCGGTCACCTTTTCACGGCCCCCGAGGAGGGTGCCGCCGCGCAGTTCCTCCTTGTGGATCTCTTCTCCGTAGACGGGTGCTCCGGTGGTGGGTTCGACCCAGAACTTGCGGACCGTGGTGTACCAGCGGGTCGTGCCCGTCTTGGCGACCGACTCCGGGGTGATGCCTTCGACGGGCATGGTCTTCGGGAAGGGCACCTTGGTCCAGGGGATGGTCTGCTCGAAGTAGTAAACGTTTACGCCCCGGAAGTCCCGCTCGCCCTCGTAGTGGATCGGCGCGGTGACGCGGGCCTGTGCGTCGAAGTACTCGTAGTCCCTCTTCTCCGTGAGGAAGGGCCACTTGAACTCGATGCCCTCGCGTTTGACCGGGTCGCCGTCGACCATCTCGCCGGTGGCATGAACGGGTTCCTGGGTGTGCGCGTCGAAGATGTAGCGCTCGGGGATCTTGGAGACCATCTCGCCGTCGGGGCCCTGGACGTAGGAGAGGCCGTCCCAGACGACGACGTCGCGGCCCGCGGTCTTCTCGATCTTCTCGGAGGCCTCGACGTTGCCCTTGAGGGTCTGCACGATGGTGACCTTGTCGACCTTCTTGGCCTTCATCGTGCCGTAGTCGAGGAGGGTCGCGTCCTTCGCCTCCAGGACCATGTCCTGGTACTGGTCGGCCGGGATCTTGGCGAGGCGCGGGAAGGCGTACCAGCGCATCAGCGGGGACAGTGCCGCGAAGAACACGGCGAGGGCGAGCAGGATCAGGCTGGCCTTGCGGCGCATCTCGGCGGCCCTCCCTGTGCGTTGGGGATGTGTGTCATGGGGTGCGCGTCACGGGCGGGTGTTGCGGGCGTGCGTCACGGGTGGCTGGGGATGGTGGTGAGCAGCGGCTTGGGTGACGTCTTGCCCGCCGGTGAGCCCATGGCGGTGATGGTGAGGACGAGCGCGAGCGCGACGGCGAGACCGGTCGCGGCGGCGATCAGGGCACGCATGCGGGGCCTCCCGACTCGGCGAAGCTGATACATCGTCAGGTCGGGCACCGTAGCAACGGGCGGCCGAGATGAGAACACGTTGCACACACAGAACGACGGTGTCCTTCCACCCGGCCGGGTGGAAGGACACCGTCGTTCTGAAGGCCTACGAGGCTACGAGGCGGAGGGGCTCGGCGAGGCGGCGGCTGCCGTCACCTTCAGCTCGACCGTCAGCGTGGCACCGCCGGTGGTGCTGATGCGGAGCAGGAACGTGCCGGCCGTGTCGTCCGCGTACAGCTTCGGCAGCTTCAACAGACCGTTCGCGTCCGTCTTGAGGCCCGCGAGGGTCCGTACGGTCTTGCCGTCCGCGTCCTTGAAGTAGGGGCCCTTGTCGTTCGCGGTCGCGTCGTCCGCCGACTTGATGAGCGTGGCGGTGGCCGCGACGCCGTCCGCGGCGGCGCCCTTGTAGGTGGCCTTCACCTCGACCTGGTTCGCGAACTCGCCGCCCGCGACGCAGGTCAGCGCGGTGTCGCTCGTACGGGCCAGGGCGTCGGCCTGGCGCGCGGTGACCGTCGCCTTGTAGTCGAGGCCGGAGACGGCACGGCCGACGACGGTGGCGCGGACCGTGAAGTCGCCCGTCTTCTCGCCGGCCTTGAGCGCGGGCGCGGTGGCCACGCCGGAGCTGTTGGTGACGACGGTCGCGACACTCTCGCCGCCGGTGAAGACGGCGTCGGTGTCGCCGACGATCGTGAACCGGACCCGGACCTTCGCGACGGCCTTGCCGGCCTCGGTCTCGGTACGGGTGGCGATCCTCTCGGCGAAGGCGTCGCCCGCGGTCGCGGTGAGCTTGGCGGTACCCGCGTCCTCCAGGTGGTCCACCGTTTCGGTGGGCGTGGGAGGCGCCGGAGTCGTCGGCGGCGTGCTCGGCGGCGGGGTCGTGGTGGGCGGCTTCGGGCTCGGGCTCGTGGAACCGCCGCCGCCCGGCGTGGAGCTGGGCGGGGTCGTGCTCGGCGGGGTCGGCGTCGGGGAGGAGCCCGACCCGTTGTTGTCGTCGCTGCGGCCCGAGGGCAGCGTGCCCGTGCCGTCCGGGACCTCGTGGGTGCCCTTGCGGTAGTACTCCAGCCACGACAGGACCGTGTTCAGGTAGTGCGTCGAGTTGTTGTAGCTGAGGATCGCGCGCCTGAGGTCGGCCTTGTCGGACAGGTCCCAGCCGAACCGGCACAGGTAGCCGCCGGCGGCGAGGGCCGCGTCGTAGATGTTGTTGGGGTCCTTCTTGCCGTCGCCGTTGCCGTCGCGGCCCGACCACTCCCAGGTGGAGGGGATGAACTGCATGGGGCCGACGGCACGGTCGTGGGTGGTGTCCCCGTCGTACGCGCCGCCGTCGGTGTCGGTGATCCTCGCGAAGCCGTTGCCGTTGAGGACCGGGCCGAGGATCGGGGAGATCGTGGTGCCGTTGGCGTCGACGCGGCCGCCGCGGGCCTGGCCGGACTCGACCTTGCCGATGGCTGCGAGGAGTTGCCAGGGCAGGTTGCAGCCGGGCTTGGATTCGCCCAGCGCCGCCTCGGCCTTCTTGTAGGCGTCGAGGACGGTCGCGGGTATGCCGGCCTCGGCCTCGCCCGTACCCGTCGGCGTTCCGGTGCCCGTACTGGGCGACGGGGTGGGGCTGTTGAGCGGCGGGAGGTCGGTGTAGTACGGCGAATTGCCGGTGGCGCTGTTGTCGGCGTCGGGGTCGGACGAGGGCTGGGAACCGGTGTTCTGTCTGCCCTGCCCGGTGTCGGTCACGCCCGGCGCCTGGGACGCGGACAGCGCCGCGACCGCGACCGCGGCCACAGCGGTGGTTGCCGCCCCCTTGACAACTCGCCTGCCGAATTGCGCCGCCATTGCGTGAACCCCTCCCGTGGACGATCGTCCGCGCCTCGCGCGTTTCCTGTTGTCCGGCCGCACTCCCCAGTACGGCGGCCCAGGCGACCCTACGACAACTTCCGTTGCGCAGACACCCGTTCGTGCCCGTTTTTCACCGGTTGGCCACATCCCGTTTCACCTGCCCCGGCGTCCTGGGGGCATGCGGGACCGACGGGAACTGCCGACTGCATACTGAGCGTCATCGATCAAGGGATCGCCGGGACCGTTCCGGGATCACCGGGCCGTCGCGTGCGGTCAATGCCGGCCGTCGCGTGCGGTCAATGTCGTTCGCAAGGAGCCCCGTTGCCGTTCACCCTCAGCCATGCCGCGGCCGTTCTGCCTGCCGTGCGCACCGATGGGACCGGACGCGGCCGACTGGTTCCGGCCCTGCTCGTGGCCGGTTCGTTCGCGCCCGACATGACCTATTACGCGGCGAGTGTGCTGCCGGAGGCCATGGAGTTCGGCGACTTCACGCACTCCTTCACCGGGGTGTTCACGGTCGATGTGCTGGTCGCCTGGGCGCTCGTGGGCGCCTGGCTGGTGCTGCGCGAGCCGCTGGCGGCTCTGCTGCCGCGCGGCCGGCAGGCACGGGTCGGGGCTCTCCTGCGCTGCGGTGCGCCGCGCGCCCGCGTCCGGCCCTCACTGGCCCTGTGGTGGTACGTGTCCGCGGTGGTCGGTTCGCTGACGCATGTCGTGTGGGACGCGTTCACGCATCTCGACCGGTGGGGCATGCGCGTCTTTCCCGTCCTCGGGCAGGAGATCGCGGGTTCGCCGCTCTACTGGTATCTGCAGTACGGCGGTTCGGCGGTCGCCGCGGTGGTGATCGCGGCCTTCCTGGTGGTGGCCCTGCGGCGGCAGCGCGACACGGAACCCGTGGGGGTGCCGGTGCTGTCCGTACGGGACCGGTGGCTCGCGGCGGCCGTGATCGGTGGCTGCGCGACGGTGGCCGCGGTGCGGCGGGCGACTCGGTGGTGGGACCAGTGGGCGTCGACCGCGAAGCCCTGGGAGCTGATTCCCACCGTGTGCTTCGGGGCGGGGGCGGGTCTTGCCGTCGGCCTCGCGGTGTACGGCGTGGCGGTCAGGGTGTGGCGTCCGGCTCCGGTTCGTCCCAGCCCGGCAGCGGTTCGTACGGAGCCGAGCCGTCCGACTCCTCGCTGATCGCGGTCTCCGGGGTGAGGTCCCGGCCGATGCCGCGGCCCTGGCCCAGTCCCCGGTGGACGGCCTGGGCTATGCGCTCGATGGTGCGCACGCCGTACGCCATCGTGGGGTTGTCGTGGGACAGGACGACGATGCGGTAGCTGCGGCCCTCGCCGGTGAAGGCGCCGAGGCTGTGGACGCGCCAGCCGTGGGTGGCTCTGGGCAGCCAGCCGTTCTTGACGTGTGCCGTCAGCCCTTGCGGCATGCCCGCGGGGACGCCCCAGCGCTGGTCCGCGCGGACCTCGGAGAGCAGTTTCAGGCCGTATGCGCGGGTGCGGAGGAAGGACTGGGCGTTCGTCAGTACGTCCAGCAGGCGCATCTGGTCGGTGGCCGTGGTGCGGGTGAGGCCCCAGTAGCCGCCCGGGCCCAGGAGGGTGGCGCTGGTGCGGACGCGGGTGAGGAAGTCGTTCAGATAGCTACGGCCCAGGTCGGCCCACAGGCGCACGGCCGAGTCGTTGTCGGAGCTGACGATCATGGGGCGTACGTTCGTCTCTTCCCACTGGGTGAGTCGGCGGCCCAGCTCCTCGGCTCGGCGGAGCAGCCCCTCCATGATCAGGACCTTGACGACGCTCGCCGAGTCGTACTGCCGCTCGCCGGCGCGTGCGCAGGTCACTCCTGAGTCGTCGTGCACCGCCAGGGAGACCGTGCCGTCCCTCCCCGACAGGGCCGCCTGGATGTCCTGTGCCAGTCGGACGGCCAGGTCGGGGGCGTGGGGGGCCTGGCAGGTGACGGTGTCGGTGGGGTCGGCCGAGGAGGCGTGGTGGCCTGTGGCGCCCGGCCGGGGGTGCCGCCGGTCGGTCCAGTCGGTCCAGTCGGCGGTGTCGGCCGGGACGCGTCTCGTCGTGGCGCCCGCCGGGATTCTGGGGCTGGCCGCGGAGGCCGCGACGGCGGGGACCGGGGTGAGGAGCACGGAGGCGAGGGCGGCGACGAGGGCGGTACGGCAGTGTCGTACGTACCGCACGCGCTGTACGTGTCGTATGTGAGGACCCATGCCCGCATCCTTGCGGGGCGCTCCGCCGGGGGCTTCTGGTCGGGGGCCACGCGGGTGACGGCCCCTCCGGGGGTTGGACGGGGATGGGGCGCTGTTTGTCGAGTGCGGGCCGGTGGGGGCTGGTCGCGCAGTTCCCCGCGCCCCTTAAAAGCAAGGGGCTACCGCCCCCTGAAGACAAAAGAAGCAGGGGCGGTAGCCCCGGCTTTTGTCCTCAGGGGCGCGGGGAACTGCGCAGCCAGCCCCCACCGGGCCCGCAGCCGAATACCGCGCCCCCGGAGGGCTCTAGTGGGCCGCCGACTCCCAGTCCGCGCCGGAGCCGACCGAGACGTCCAGGGGTGCCCGGAGATGCACCGCGTTCGCCATCTCGTGGCGGACGAGTTCCTCGGTCTTGGCGCGCTCGCCCGGGGCGATCTCCAGGACGATTTCGTCGTGGACCTGGAGGAGCATGCGGGACTTGAGGTCGGCCTTCCGGAGAGCGCTGTCCACGTTCAGCATGGCGATCTTGACGATGTCCGCCGCCGTGCCCTGGATCGGCGCGTTCAGAGCCATGCGCTCGGCCGCCTCGCGGCGCTGGCGGTTGTCGCTGTTGAGGTCGGGGAGGTAGCGGCGGCGGCCGAAGAGCGTCGCCGTGTAGCCCGTCGCCCGCGCTTCGTCGACCGCGCGGCGCAGATAGTCCCGTACGCCGCCGAAGCGCTCGAAGTACGTGTCCATCAGCGCGCGGGCCTCGCCCGCGTCGATGTTCAGCTGCTGGGAGAGGCCGAATGCGGACAGGCCGTACGCCAGTCCGTACGACATGGCCTTGATCTTGCGGCGCATCTCCGCGTCGACGGCCGTGCCCTCGACGGAGAACACCTGGGAGGCGACGGTGGTGTGCAGGTCCTCGCCGGAGGTGAACGCCTCCAGGAGGCCCTCGTCCTCGGAGAGGTGGGCCATCACGCGCAGTTCGATCTGGCTGTAGTCGGCGGTCATGAGGGATTCGAAACCCTCGCCGACGACGAAGCCGCGGCGGATCGCGCGGCCCTCCTCGGTGCGGACCGGGATGTTCTGCAGGTTCGGGTCCTGCGACGAGAGGCGGCCCGTCGCGGCCACCGTCTGGTGGAACGTGGTGTGGATGCGGCCGTCCGCGGCGATCGTCTTGATCAGGCCCTCGACGGTGACGCGGAGCTTCGCCTGCTCGCGGTGGCGGAGCATGATGACCGGCAGTTCGTTGTCGGTCTGGCCGGCGAGCCAGGCGAGCGCGTCGGCGTCCGTCGTGTAGCCGGTCTTCGTCTTCTTCGTCTTGGGCAGGCCCAGTTCACCGAAGAGGACTTCCTGGAGCTGCTTGGGCGAGCCGAGGTTGAACTCGTGCCCGGCAGCCGCGTGCGCCTCCTTCACGGCCTGCTGGACGGCGCCCGCGAACATCTGCTCCATGGCTTCCAGATGGGCCTTGTCGGCCGCGATGCCGTGCCGCTCCAGGCGGGCCAGGAGCACGGAGGTGGGCAGCTCCACGTCACGCAGCAGGTCGGCCGCGCCGACCTCCTCCAGGCGCTCCGTGAACGCCTCGCCCAGGTCGAGGATCGCGCGGGCCTGCACCATCAGTGCGTCGGCCTCGGCTCCTTCGTCGGCGCCGAAGGCGAGCTGCCCGTCGGCCGTCGCGGCGGGGGCCAGCTCCCGGCCGAGGTACTCCAGGGACAGCGCGTCCAGGTCGAAGGAGCGGCGGCCCGGCTTGACGAGGTAGGCGGCGAGCGCGGTGTCCATGGAGACGCCCTCGATGCTCCAGCCGTGCTCGGCGAAGACCCGCATGACGGCCTTGGCGTTGTGCAGCACCTTGGGCCTGTCGGGGTCGGCGAGCCACGCCGCGAACGCGTTCTCGTCGGCCTCGTCCAGCTGGGACGGGTCGAACCACGCGGCGGCGCCGTCGGCCGCGGCGAGGGCGACCTCGGCGACCGAGCCGGTGCCGAGCGCCCAGGTGTCGACCGTGGCGACGCCGAGGACCGCGGTGCCGTGCTCGGCGAGCCACGGCTTCAGCTCGCCCGCGCCGAGGACCGTGCCGTCCACCGCCACGCCCGCGGCGGCCGGCGGACCGGCGTCCGCCTCCTCCGCCCCGGGGTCGACGGCCAGCAGCCGCTCGCGCAGCGAGGGGTTACGGATCTCCAGGGTGTCCAGGACCATCGCGACGGCCGTGCGGTCGTACGGAGCGCGCTCCAGGTCGGCGGCCGACTTCGGCAGCTCGACGTCGCGCACCATCTCCGTGAGGCGGCGGTTGAGCTTGACCGCGTCCAGGTGGTCGCGGAAGTTCTGCCCGGCCTTGCCCTTGACCTCCTCGGCGCGCTCTACCAGCTCCGCGAACGACCCGAACTGGTTGATCCACTTCGCGGCGGTCTTCTCGCCGACTCCGGGGATGCCCGGCAGGTTGTCGGACGGGTCGCCGCGCAGGGCCGCGAAGTCGGGGTACTGCGCGGGCGTCAGTCCGTACTTCTCGAAGACCTTCTCCGGGGTGAAGCGCGTCAGCTCGGAGACGCCCTTCGTCGGGTAGAGCACGGTGGTGTGCTCGGAGACCAGCTGGAAGGAGTCGCGGTCGCCGGTGACGATCAGCACCTCGAAGCCCGCGGCCTCGGCCTGGGTGGCGAGCGTGGCGATGATGTCGTCCGCCTCGAAGCCGTCCACGGCGAACCGCTCGGCGTGCATCGCGTCGAGGAGCTCGCCGATCAGCTCGACCTGGCCCTTGAACTCGTCCGGGGTCTTCGACCTGTTCGCCTTGTACTCGGTGAACTCCTCCGAGCGCCATGTCTTGCGCGAGACGTCGAACGCCACCGCGAAGTGCGTGGGCGCCTCGTCGCGCAGCGTGTTGGCGAGCATCGACGCGAAGCCGTAGATCGCGTTCGTCGGCTGGCCCGTCGCCGTCGTGAAGTTCTCCGCGGGCAGCGCGAAGAACGCTCGGTACGCCAGCGAATGCCCGTCCATGAGCATCAGCCGCGGGCGTCCGCCGCCGGAGGTCTTCTCGGTCTTCTTCGATGCTGAATCTGCCACGCCCCCGATCCTGCCACGCCCCACTGACAGTCGGACCCGCCCCGCCCTCCACGACCGCCCTCGCGCCGTGTCCGTCACGCCTTTCACACCGTGCACGATCATCGCTTCGGACGGGCCGCGATCGTTGTCACCACCACGTGGGAGGATCGAAGACGTACCTCATACGTGTGCTCGAAGAGGAGGCCGAGATGGCCGGCAAGCCGCCCCAGAGTGATCCGGTTCAGGACGCGCCGCAGGTCGCCGGCCCGAAGCACGCCGCCGCCGGACTGCCCGCAGTCGGGCACAGCCTGCGCATGGCCCAGCAGCAGATGGGTGTGAAGCGCACGGCACTGACGCTGCTGCGGGTCAATCAGAAGGACGGCTTCGACTGCCCCGGCTGCGCCTGGCCGGAGCCTGAGCACCGGCACACGGCGGAGTTCTGCGAGAACGGCGCGAAGGCGGTCGCCGAGGAGGCCACGCTGCGCCGCGTGACCCCGGACTTCTTCGCCGCGCACACGGTCGCCGACCTCGCGACCCGCAGCGGCTACTGGCTGGGCCAGCAGGGCCGTCTCACCCAGCCCATGTATCTCGCGGAGGGCGCCGAGCGCTACGAGGCGGTGCCCTGGGAGCGTGCCTTCGACATCATCGCCGAGGAGCTCACCGGCCTGGCCTCCCCCGACGAGGCGCTGTTCTACACCTCGGGGCGCACCAGCAACGAGGCGGCGTTCCTGTACCAGCTGTTCGCCCGCGAGTTCGGCACGAACAACCTGCCGGACTGCTCCAACATGTGCCACGAGTCGTCGGGTTCCGCGCTCAACGAGACCATCGGCATCGGCAAGGGCAGCGTCCTCCTGGAGGACCTCTACAAGGCCGACCTGATCATCGTCGCCGGGCAGAACCCGGGCACGAACCACCCGCGCATGCTCTCCGCCCTGGAGAAGGCGAAGGCGGGCGGCGCGAGGATCATCACCGTGAACCCGCTGCCCGAGGCGGGCATGGAGCGCTTCAAGAACCCGCAGACCCCCCAGGGCATGTTCAAGGGCGCCGCGCTCACCGACCTGTTCCTGCAGATCCGCATCGGCGGCGACCAGGCCCTCTTCCGCCTCCTGAACAAGCTGATCCTGGAGACCGAGGGCGCCGTCGACGAGTCGTTCGTCGGCGAACACACCCACGGCTACGAGGAGTTCACCGAGGCCGCCCGCGCCGCCGACTGGGACGAGACGCTCACCGCGACAGGCCTCACGCGCGAGCAGATCGACGAGGCCCTGCGCATGGTCCTCGCCTCCGAGCGCACCATCGTCTGCTGGGCCATGGGTCTCACCCAGCACAAGCACTCCGTGCCGACCATCCGCGAGGTCGTCAACTTCCTGCTGCTGCGCGGCAACATCGGCCGCCCGGGCGCGGGCGTATGCCCGGTCCGCGGCCATTCGAACGTGCAGGGCGACCGCACGATGGGCATCTTCGAGCGCCCCGCGCCCGCCTTCCTGGACGCCCTGGAGAAGGAGTTCGGCTTCGCCCCGCCGCGCGGCCACGGCTACGACGTCGTACGGGCCATCCGCGCGATGCGCGACGACAAGGCCAAGGTCTTCTTCGCGATGGGCGGCAACTTCGTGTCGGCCTCCCCCGACACCGAGGTCACCGAGGCGGCGATGCGCCGCGCCCGCCTCACCGTCCATGTGTCGACGAAGCTCAACCGCTCGCACGCCGTCACGGGCGCGCGTGCCCTCATCCTGCCGACCCTCGGCCGCACCGAGCGCGATCTGCAGGGCGGTGGCGAGCAGTTCGTGACCGTCGAGGACTCCATGGGCATGGTGCACGCCTCACGCGGCCGCCTGGAGCCCGCGAGCGAGCACCTGCTGTCCGAGCCCGCCATCGTGTCCCGCCTCGCCCGCCGCGTCCTCGGCGACGAATCCCGCACGCCCTGGGAGGAGTTCGAGAAGGACTACGCCACGGTCCGCGACCGCATCGCGAGGGTGATCCCGGGCTTCGAGGACTTCAACGCGCGCGTGGCCGACCCGAACGGCTTCGCCCTGCCGCACGCCCCGCGCGACGAGCGCCGCTTCCCCACCGCCACCGGAAAGGCCAACTTCACGGCCGCGCCCGTCGAGTACCCGAAGCTCCCGAAGGGCCGGCTCCTCCTGCAGACCCTGCGCTCGCACGACCAGTACAACACCACGATCTACGGCCTGGACGACCGCTACAGGGGCATCAAGAACGGCCGGCGGGTCGTCCTCGTCAACCCCGAGGACGCCCGCGAGCTCGGCCTCGCCGACGGCTCGTACACCGATCTGGTCGGCGAGTGGAAGGACGGCGTGGAGCGGCGCGCCCCCGGTTTCCGGGTCGTGCACTACCCGACGGCCCGCGGCTGCGCGGCCGCGTACTACCCGGAGACGAACGTCCTGGTGCCGCTGGACGCCACCGCCGACACCAGCAACACGCCCGCCAGCAAGTCCGTCGTCGTGCGTCTGGAACAATCGGCAGCCAACTGAGCGTTCGCTTAGCCAGCGCGGCCGCTCGGGGCAGCGTGATCGACGACGAAGGAGCAGGACCCATGGGCGAGCAGCACCACGCGAAATTCCCGCAAGAGGTCATCGACGAGTACGCGGCGCTCGGCGTGGACCTGGTCGCCATGTTCTCCGCCGGACACCTCGGCGCGCGCATGGGCGTCGAGGTCGTCGAGGCCTCCGCGGACCGCGTGGTGGGCACCATGCCGGTCGAGGGCAACACCCAGCCGTACGGGCTCCTGCACGGCGGCGCCTCCGCCGTGCTCGCCGAGACGCTCGGCTCGGTCGGCGCCATGCTGCACGGCGGCAGCTCCAAGATCGCCGTCGGCGTCGACCTGAACTGCACCCACCACCGGGGCGCCCGTTCCGGCCTGGTGACCGGAGTGGCCACGCCCCTGCACCGGGGCCGCTCGACGGCCACGTACGAGATCGTGATCAGTGACGAGGACGGCAGGCGGGTGTGCAGTGCGCGGCTGACGTGCCTGCTGCGCGATGTGAATCCGAGCGACGCGCAGCGCGTCGACGCGACGAACTGACCCACCGGAAGACCCTTGTCCGCGGGCGGCGTTGATCCCGGGCACCCGGCGGCATAGCGTCATGGGATGCGAACGGGTGGGCCCTCTTGGCGGGGTCCGGTGCTTGCGCTGGTGCTCGTGACCGGCGCTCTGGCCGCCGGGTGCGGCGAGTCCGGGCCGCGGGGCGGAGCGGCGAGCACGCGGGCCGCCTCCGGCACGCCGTCGGCCACGCCTCCCGAGGATCTGTGCGCGCGGATCGTCGCCCACTGGTCGCGGGAGGTGCTGGACAGCGACACCTACGGGGACTACCAGTCGATGGGCCTGTCCAACGGGCAGTACGAGATCCTGATGGACGTCGTGGACGCGGCCCGGGCCGAGAAGAAACGCTCGGGCGAACAGGCGGCGCGGGAACTGATCGACCGCGGCGCGCGGGAACGCTGCACGGAGCGGTACCGCGACGGCGATCCGACGGGAGGGCCCTGGAGTTGAGCGGCGTCGGTCCGGTCGAGCCGGGCGAGGGCACGCGCGCGCGGGACACCGTCGAGCCGGTGCCGCCGCTCCTCCCCGGGACCCCACGCGAGCGTCTGACGAGCCTGTACGCCCGGCATCGCCGTGCCGTGCTCGCATCCGCCACGGCGGTCGCCCTCGTCGGGGGCGGCGGCTACCTCTTCGCGACCCGGCCCCACGATCCGCCGCCGCCCGAAGCGCCCTACCCGTCCCAGGCGGTGGCCATCACCTACCTCGGCAAGGAGGGCCCGACCGCGAACGCTCCGGACAGAAGCTTCAGCTTCGCGGTGAAGGTCACCGCACTGTCCGGACCCACGATCACCATCGTGCGCATCTCGCAGCCCTACGCGAGCCTCTCGCTGACGTCGGTTCCGCCCCCGCCGTTCCGGACCAAGCCCGGTTTCGGTCACAAGATCGTCGTCACGATGCATGTCACGGAATGCGCGAATGTGCCGTCAAACGCCGCTCTCCCTTTCCTGGACGTAACTCTGCGTAATACGCGCGCAATAGAAGACCACAGCTTCATCCTGGGCGAGCGCTATGCGCACGACCTCTCAGGGGCCCTTCAAGTAGCCTGTAGCAACGACTCCCGGTCAGCACCAAAACAGTAGGACGCTCCTGAAATGACCGCGGCACGTCCTGCAGGTTCTCACTATGTGGACCGGACGAATCGGCCGGAATTCTGCCCATCCACCCACTGAGTACCGCTCTGCATTACCTCGTGTCATAACAAGAGCGTCACAGCATGAGTCAGACTCTCCTCCACGTTCCCCCGACACGCTTAGAGTCACGGCCAGTCACCGCGCCATCGGATTCGAATTATTTTCGGCCCAGCGCTCGACTCGGCCCGTTCCACGAGGAAGGGCTGTGCCAGGGAAAGGACTGCTGATCGTGCGTCAACGTTCGCTCATCGCCATCACCGCCGCGTTGGCGGCGGGAGCACTCACCCTCACCGCCTGCGGCTCGCGCGACGAGGACGGCGGCGGTTCGGACTCGAACGGCGGTGGAACCACCGTCGTCATCGGCGTCGACGCCCCGCTGACCGGCGACCTCTCCGCGCTGGGCCTCGGAATCAAGAACTCCGTGGACCTTGCGGCCAAGACGGCCAACAAGGAGAAGACCGTCGAAGGTGTCACCTTCAAGGTCGAGGCCCTCGACGACCAGGCGCAGCCCTCCTCGGGCCAGCAGAACGCCACCAAGCTGGTCGCCGACAAGGACGTCCTCGGCGTCGTCGGCCCCCTGAACTCCTCGGTCGCCGAGTCCATGCAGAAGGTCTTCGACGACGCCAAGCTCGTCGAGGTCTCCCCCGCCAACACCAACCCGGCCCTGACCCAGGGCACGAAGTGGAACGGCGGCGAGAAGGCCCGCCCGTACAAGTCGTACTTCCGCACCGCGACCACGGACGCCATCCAGGGCCCGTTCGCCGCGCAGTACGTCTACAACGACGCCAAGAAGAAGAGCGTCTACGTAATCGACGACAAGAAGACCTACGGTGCCGGCCTCGCCGCCACCTTCACCGACGAGTTCAAGAAGCTCGGCGGCAAGGTCGTCGGAACGCAGCACATCGACCCCGACACCAAGGACTTCTCCGCCGTCGCCACCCAGGTGAAGAGCTCCGGCGCCGACGTCGTCTACTACGGCGGCGAGTACCCGCAGGCCGGCCCGCTCAGCAAGCAGATCAAGGCCGCAGGCGCCAAGATCCCGCTGGTCGGCGGCGACGGCATCTACAGCGCCGACTTCATCAAGCTGGCCGGCGCCAGCGGCACCGGCGACCTCGCCACCTCGGTCGGCGCGCCCGTCGAGGACCTCCCCTCCGCCAAGGAGTTCGTCGCCAGCTACAAGGCCGCGGGCTACAAGGAGGCCTACGAGGCGTACGGCGGCTACTCCTACGACTCGGGCTGGGCGATCATCGAGGCCGTGAAGAAGGTCGTCGAGGACAACGACGGCAAGCTTCCGGACGACGCCCGCGCCAAGGTCACCGAGGCCATGCAGGGTGTCTCCTTCGACGGCGTGACCGGCAAGGTCTCCTTCGACGAGTACGGCGACGCCACCAACAAGCAGCTCACCGTCTACTCCGTCGAGGGTGGCACCTGGAAGCCGGTGAAGTCCGGCACGTACACAGGCTGATCCACACCCGCATCACTCAATGAGCCGCGCGGGGCGCTGCACCACAAGCGCCCCGCGCGGACTCGCATCCGGTCACATCCCTCGACTATCCGAACGCTCGGAGGACATGCGGTGAACGAACTGCCGCAGCAGCTGGTCAACGGCCTGCTACTGGGATCCATGTACGGGCTGGTCGCCATCGGCTACACGATGGTCTATGGCATCGTCCAGCTCATCAACTTCGCCCACGGCGAGATCTTCATGACCGGGGCCTTCGGCGCGCTCACGGTCTATCTGTACGTACTCCCCGACGGCACCACCATGTGGATCGCCCTGCCGCTCATGCTCGTCGGCGCCATCTTCGTCGCCGTCACCGTCGCAGTCGGAGCGGAACGATTCGCCTACCGCCCCCTGCGCACCGCACCACGCCTGGCCCCCCTCATCACCGCCATCGGCCTCTCCCTGGCCCTCCAGCAGGCGGTATGGGCCTGGTACCCCAACGCCAAGTCGGCGCGGACCTTCCCGCAGATCGAAGGCGGCCCCTTCGAGATCGGCAGCGTCACCATCCAGACCGGTGACGTCTTCCTCTTCGTCGCGGCCCCCATCAGCATGGCCGTCCTCGCCTACTTCGTCATGAAGACCCGGACCGGACGCGGCATGCAGGCCACCGCCCAGGACCCGGACACCGCCAAGCTCATGGGCATCAACACCGACCGCATCATCGTGGTCGCCTTCGCCCTCGGCGCCGCGTTCGCCGCCGTCGGAGGCCTCGCCTACGGCCTCAAGTACGGCCAGATCGACTTCCGCATGGGCTTCATCCTCGGCCTCAAGGCCTTCACCGCCGCCGTCCTCGGCGGCATCGGCAACATCTACGGAGCCATGATCGGCGGCGTCGTCCTCGGCCTCGCCGAGACCATGGCCACCGCCTACATCGCCGACGTCCCCGGCATGTCACAGCTCGGCGGCCAGTCCTGGGCCAACGTCTGGGCCTTCGTACTCCTCATCCTCGTGCTCCTCTTCAGGCCACAAGGCCTGCTCGGCGAGCGCGTCGCGGACAGGGCGTGAGACCTATGACCACACAGACCACCAGCCCCCAGACGCCCGCCAAGGAGCCGGCCGGCTCCACCGCCGGACTCATCGGCATCCCCCCGAACATCGGACGCGCCCTCGCCACCGGCGGCGGCATCCTCACCATCATCTCCACCTTCCTCGCCTGGACCTGGACCGCCGCATTCCCCGGCGACCTCACCGTCTACGGCTACCCCGGCGGCCTGCAGGTCCTCGTCCTCATCGGCGGCGCCCTCACCACGCTCTTCGGCCTCTCCTCCTACGGCATCAAGGGCCTGCGCTGGCTCACCCCCGCAGGCGCCGACAGCGCCATCAAGCTCGCCGCGCTCGCAGCGTTCGCCACCGCCTGGTACACGATCATCGCGATCAGCACCAAACTCGGCGGCCTCGCCAACCTCGAACCCGGCGGCTGGATCGTGGCCGTCGCCACCCTCGCCGCCCTGGTCGGCTCACTCGCCCTGCCGTTCCAACGGCCGGCACCCGACCCCCACGACCCCGACGACACCGCCTGGGAGCAGTTCCGCCACCAGAGGCGGTACGACGTCACCGTCGTCAAGGCCGCCTTCGCCTCCGGCACCACCAAGCCCCAGGCCCACAAGCTCCCCGCATACGCCGAAATCCTCGTCATCGTCGCCGCACTGGCCCTCGGCCTGACCGTCTTCACCTACGGCATCGGCACCGAATACGACGAACAGTTCATCGGCTTCCTCATCACCGCGGGCCTGGGCTTCGCCGCCGCGGCCAAGGCCGGACTCGTCAACAGGCTCTCCGCACTCACCTCCAAGCACCGCAACGTCACCATGATCGGCGCGTTCGTCGCCGCCGCCGCATTCCCCTTCACCCAGTCCGACGACCAGTACGCGACCATCGGCGTCTACATCCTGATCTTCGCCACCGTCGCCCTCGGCCTCAACATCGTCGTCGGCCTCGCCGGACTCCTCGACCTCGGATACGTCGCCTTCCTCGGCGTCGGCGCCTACACCGCGGCCATGGTCTCCGGCTCCCCCTCCTCCCCCTTCGACATCCACCTGCCGTTCTGGGCCTCCGCCCTCCTCGGCGCAGCCGTCGCCATGGTCTTCGGCGTCCTCATCGGCGCCCCGACCCTCCGACTGCGCGGCGACTACCTCGCCATCGTCACCCTCGGCTTCGGTGAGATCTTCCGCATCACCGTCCTCAACATGGACGGCACCAGCGGACCCGACATCACCAACGGCTCCAACGGCATCTCCTCGATCCCGAACCTCAACATCCTCGGGTTCGACTTCGGCCAAGAACACACCATCGCCGGATTCACCATCGCGCGGTTCGCCAACTACTTCCTGCTGATGCTCCTCATCACGCTGGTCGTCGTGGTCGTCTTCCGCCGCAGCGGCGACTCCCGCATCGGCCGCGCCTGGGTCGCCATCCGCGAGGACGAGACCGCCGCGCTCGCCATGGGCATCAACGGCTTCCGCGTCAAGCTCATCGCCTTCGCCCTCGGCGCCGCACTCGCCGGCCTCGCCGGATCCGTCCAGGCACACGTCACCTACACCGTGACACCCGAGCAGTACCAGTTCGCCCACGTCGTCCCGCCCAACTCGGCCTTCCTGCTCGCAGCGGTCGTCCTCGGCGGCATGGGCACCATCAGCGGACCGCTCGTCGGCGCCGCACTGCTCTACCTGATCCCCGCCAAGCTCCAGTTCCTCGGCGACTACCAGCTCCTCGCCTTCGGCCTCGCGCTCGTCCTGCTGATGCGCTTCCGTCCGGAAGGCCTCATCCCGAACCGGCGCCGCCAGCTCGAATTCCACGAGGAAGCGGAAGCTCCCACAGTCCTCAGCAAGGCAGGGGCCTGACCACGATGACTACCGACATCACCACCAAGGGCGCCGCCCCCGGCGCCACCGCACCCGGCGAAACCGTGCTCGACGCACGAGGCGTCACCATGCGCTTCGGCGGCCTCACCGCCGTACGCAACGTCGACCTCCAGGTCAACAGCGGAGAAATCGTCGGCCTCATCGGCCCCAACGGCGCCGGCAAGACCACGTTCTTCAACTGCCTCACCGGCCTCTACACCCCCACCGAGGGCGAGGTCCGCTACAAGGGCAAGGTTCTGCCGCCCCAGTCCTTCAAGGTCACGGCCGCCGGCGTCGCCCGCACCTTCCAGAACATCCGTCTCTTCTCCAACATGACGGTCCTGGAAAACGTGCTCGTCGGCCGCCACACCCGCACCAAAGAAGGACTCTGGTCCGCACTCGTACGCGGCCCCGGCTTCAAGAAGGCCGAAAAAACCAGCGAAGACCGCGCCATGGAACTCCTCGAGTTCATCGGCCTCGCCGCCAAGCGCGACCACCTCGCCAGGAACCTCCCCTACGGCGAACAGCGCAAGCTCGAAATCGCCCGCGCCCTCGCCAGCGAACCCGGCCTGCTCCTCCTCGACGAGCCCACCGCCGGAATGAACCCGCAGGAAACCCGGGCCACCGAGGAACTCGTCTTCGCCATCCGCGACATGGGCATCGCCGTCCTCGTCATCGAGCACGACATGCGGTTCATCTTCAACCTCTGCGACCGCGTCGCCGTCCTCGTCCAGGGCGAAAAACTCGTCGAAGGCGACAGCGCCACCGTCCAGGGCGACGAACGCGTCATCGCCGCCTACCTCGGCGAACCCTTCGAAGACGCACCCGGCCAGGAGGAGGTCGCCGAGGTCGAAGCCGCCGAGGCGCAGGCCGACGCCTCCACGGACGCCGCGCCCCGCAAGGAGAACGACCGATGACCGCACTGCTCGAAGTCGAGGACCTCCGAGTCGCCTACGGCAAGATCGAAGCCGTCAAGGGCATCTCCTTCAAGGTCGACGCCGGCCAGGTCGTCACCCTCATCGGCACCAACGGCGCCGGCAAGACCACCACCCTGCGCACCCTCTCCGGCCTCCTCAAGCCCGTCGGCGGCCAGATCAAGTTCCAGGGCAAGTCACTGAAGAAGACCCCCGCCCACCAGATCGTCTCCCTCGGGCTCGCGCACTCCCCCGAGGGGCGGCACATCTTCCCCCGCATGACGATCGAGGACAACCTCCGCCTCGGAGCCTTCCTGCGCACCGACAAGGCAGGCATCGACAAGGACATCCAGCGCGCCTACGACCTCTTCCCCATCCTCGGGGAGCGCAGGAAGCAGGCCGCGGGAACCCTCTCCGGCGGCGAGCAGCAGATGCTCGCCATGGGCCGGGCCCTGATGTCCCAGCCCAAGCTGCTCATGCTCGACGAACCCTCCATGGGCCTCTCGCCGATCATGATGCAGAAGATCATGGCCACGATCTCCGAACTCAAGTCCCAGGGCACCACCATCCTGCTCGTCGAGCAGAACGCCCAGGCAGCACTCTCGCTCGCCGACCAGGGACACGTCATGGAGGTCGGCAGCATCGTCCTCTCCGGATCCGGCCAGGACCTCCTGCACGACGAATCGGTCCGCAAGGCGTACCTCGGCGAGGACTGAGCCGGTCTACACGAACCCGGCTTCTCGCATACGGCTGAGGCCCGCACCCGATGACACGGGGTGCGGGCCTCAGCCATGTACGTACATACACGCGCCACTCACGACGCGCGACGCTCAACCCTTCGCGGCCTTCTTCTCGTCGGCGTCCTGAATGACCGCCTCCGCGACCTGCTGCATCGACATACGACGATCCATCGACGTCTTCTGAATCCAACGGAACGCGGCCGGCTCCGACAGGCCGTACTCCGTCTGCAGCACGGACTTCGCACGGTCGACGAGCTTCCGGGTCTCCAGACGCGTCGTGAGATCCTCGATCTCCTTCTCCAGCGCCTTCAACTCCGTGAAGCGGGAGACAGCCATCTCGATCGCCGGAACGACATCGCTCTTGCTGAACGGCTTCACCAGATACGCCATCGCACCGGCGTCGCGGGCACGCTCGACGAGGTCGCGCTGTGAGAACGCGGTGAGCATCAGCACCGGGGCGATGGACTCCTCGGCGATCTTCTCCGCGGCCGAGATGCCATCCAGCTTCGGCATCTTCACATCGAGGATCACGAGGTCGGGGCGGTGCTCCCGGGCGAGCTCGACGGCCTGCTCACCGTCACCGGCCTCGCCTACGACCGTGTACCCCTCTTCTTCGAGCATCTCCTTGAGGTCGAGACGGATCAACGCCTCGTCCTCGGCGATGACGACACGGGTCGTCAGCGGAGGCACGTGCGACTTGTCGTCGTCGGGCGCGTCTACGGGCTGGGGCGACTCGGGGGCGGTCACGGGGGCTCCTCGTTCCAATGCAGGCAAGTACTGCTCCCAAGAGCGTACCTAGCTGCGGTATGGTGGTCAGGCGGCGGGTCGAAGTAAACCTTCGATTCACCGGGCCCCGGTAGCCCAATTGGCAGCAGGCAATGGATTCAAAACCCATACAGTGTCGGTTCGAGTCCGACTCGGGGCACTTTTCCTGGCATTCCAAGGTCACCATTTGGAAGCGGATGTTCACGTTCTCGTGAACATCCGCTTTTTGCTGCGTGTCGCCCCAATCTCGCCCGGACAGTGGCCACATGTACGACGTGGTTGCACGTAAGCGGGTACTCGCGCTGATTGACCAGGGGCGCAGCCTTAACTCGGTCAGTAAGGAGACTGGCGTCTCCCGGTCGGCGATCCGCTCATGGCAGACGCGGATCGAACCGCTCAAGCGCGTCGGCAAGCCGTGTCCTCGGTGCCAGGGCGCGCCCGGACCACCCGAGAACCCGGCAGCGTACGCCTATCTCCTGGGCCTCTATCTCGGTGACGGCTGCATCAACGCTCACCGTAGAGGCGTGTACTTCATCCGCATCGTGTGCGACAACGCCTGGCCAGGGCTCATCGACGCGTGCGAATCCGCAATTCGCTCCGCACGCCCGGACAACAGCGTGTTCCGCGTGAAGAAGGACGGCTGTGTAGCAGTCACCGCGACCAGCAAGCACTGGCCCTGCTTCTCCCCCAGCACGGCCCGGGCAAGAAGCATGAACGCACCATCGCCCTGGAGCCCTGGCAACAGGAGATTGTCGACGCCCACCCGTGGGAGTTCATCCGCGGCCTCGTCCACTCCGACGGCTGTCGCATCACCAACTGGGCCACGCGCCTCGTCGAAGGCGAGCGCAGGCGCTATGAGTATCCGCGGTACTTCTTCACGAACCTATCGGCGGACATCAGGCAGCTCTACACCAATGCACTCGACACAGTCGGCGTCGATTGGAGACAAGCGAACTCACGCAACATCTCCGTCGCCCGCCGCGCCTCCGTAGCCCTCATGGACGCCCACGTAGGCCCCAAGTACTGACCCCACGCCCCTACTTGGGGCTGTCGTCCTCGCCGATGTGGTGGACGCGGACCAGGTTCGTGGAGCCGGAGACTCCGGGCGGGGAGCCGGCCGTGATGACGACGATGTCGCCCTTCTCGCAGTGGCCGTACTTCAGGAGCAGCTCGTCGACCTGGTCGACCATCGCGTCGGTCGAGTCGACGTGCGGGCCGAGGAAGGTCTCGACGCCCCAGGTCAGGTTGAGCTGGGAGCGGGTCGCCTCGTCCGGGGTGAAGGCGAGGAGCGGGATGGGCGACCTGTAACGGGACAGGCGGCGGACCGTGTCCCCGCTCTGCGTGAAGGCGACCAGGTATTTCGCGCCCAGGAAGTCACCCATCTCCGCCGCGGCCCGGGCGACCGCGCCGCCCTGCGTGCGGGGCTTGTTCCGGTCCGTCAGGGGCGGGAGGCCCTTGGCGAGGATGTCCTCCTCGGCGGCCTCGACGATGCGGGACATGGTGCGGACCGTCTCGATGGGGTACTTGCCGACGCTCGTCTCGCCGGACAGCATCACGGCGTCCGTGCCGTCGATGACCGCGTTGGCGACGTCGCTGGCCTCGGCCCTCGTGGGGCGGGAGTTGTCGATCATCGAGTCGAGCATCTGCGTGGCGACGATGACCGGCTTGGCGTTGCGCTTGGCGAGTTTGACCGCGCGCTTCTGGACGATCGGGACCTGTTCGAGGGGCATTTCGACGCCGAGGTCGCCTCGGGCGACCATGATGCCGTCGAAGGCGGCCACGATGTCGTCGATGTTCTCGACGGCCTGGGGCTTCTCGACCTTGGCGATCACGGGGAGGCGCCGGCCCTCTTCGTCCATGATCCGGTGGACGTCCTCGATGTCGCGTCCGCTGCGGACGAAGGAGAGGGCGATGACGTCGCATCCGGTGCGCAGGGCCCAGCGGAGGTCGTCCTCGTCCTTCTCGGAGAGGGCGGGGACGGAGACGGCGACGCCGGGGAGGTTGAGGCCCTTGTTGTCGGAGATCATGCCGCCTTCGACGACGGTGGTGTGAACGCGGGGGCCGTCGACGGAGGTGACTTCGAGGCAGACCTTGCCGTCGTCGACGAGGATGCGTTCGCCGGTGGTGACGTCGGCGGCGAGGCCGGAGTAGGTGGTCCCGCAGGTCTGGCGGTCACCCTCTGTGCCCTCTTCCACCGTGATGGTGAAGGTGTCTCCGCGTTCAAGGAGTACGGGTCCTTCGGTGAAGCGGCCGAGTCGGATCTTCGGGCCTTGAAGGTCGGCGAGGATTCCGACGCTGCGGCCGGTCTCGTCGGAGGCCTTTCGCACGCGCTGGTAGCGCTCCTCGTGGTCGGCATGGCTGCCGTGGCTGAGGTTGAGGCGGGCTACGTCCATTCCGGCTTCGACCAGTGCCTTGATCTGGTCGTACGAGTCGGTGGCGGGGCCCAATGTACAGACGATTTTTGCTCGGCGCATGGTTCGAGCCTAGGCCTTACCAGCGGGTAGGGAATTGGTCGGGCATGACTACTCAACAACCTTTGCGTGAAGGGCTGTTGACAACTGTTGAATTGTGCACGGGGCCGCTCCGATGAGCATTTCGGAGGGCTTTCAGAGCACCGGCGGTGACATTGTGAAGCGGGCGTTGACCTGTGCGTAGACGTGCTGTCGTTCGGGTTCGAGGTCGAGGGCGGGGGCGCTTTCGGGGGCGGCCGCGTCGAATGCCATGGTGCGCATGCTTCGGGCGGATCCTGTTTCCATGCCGTAGGGGTGGGCGTTCTCGGCGCCGATGTCGGCGAGTTCCACGAGGGCCGCGAGTGTGGTGCCGAGGGCTTCGGCGTATTCGCGGGCTCGTTGGACGGCTTCGCGTACTTCCTGTTGCCTGGCCTGGCGGTGGGCGGGCGAGTCGGGGCGCAGGGCCCACCAGGGGCCGTCGACGCGGGTGAGGTCGAGGTCGGCGAGGCGGGTGGTGAGTTCGCCGAGGGCGGTGAAGTCGGTGAGTTCGGCGGTGATGTGGACGCGGCCGTGGTAGGCGCGGATGCGTTCGCCGCGGCCGTGTTTGGTGAGTTCGGGGGTGATGGAGAAGGCGCCGGTCTCCAGTTTTTCGACGGCGTCGCCGTAGGTCTTGACGAGGTCGAGGGCGGTGGCGTTGCGGCGGGTCAGGTCGGTGAGGGCGTCGCGGCGGTCGGTGCCGCGGGCACTGACGGTGATGCCGATGCGGGCGATCTCGGGGTCGACTTCGAGGTGGGCTTCGCCGCGAACGGCGATCCGGGGTGCGTCGGGTGTGCCGTAGGGGACGGCGGAGCGGGTTTCGTCGGAGGCTTCGGAGGGTGAGGTCATACGTCCCACTCTGTCACCGGCGGCCCGTTTCCGGACCGTGCCGGTCATCAGATCGAAACCTGCGGGGGCTGTTGTCGTACGTCATGAGCGGGTCAGAATCTACGCGCGTATCTGCGTGTGTTGTCGACCGTTTCCCGAGGAGTGGCCCGTCATGGCGTTGAACCGTCGGAAGTTCCTGAAGAAGTCCGCCGTGACCGGCGCGGGGGTCGCCCTGGCCGGTGCGGCCGTGGCTCCGAGCGCTCAGGCGGCGGAGGCCGCGGTGGCGAAGGGTGGCAGGAAGCCGAAGCGGTACTCGCTGACGGTGATGGGCACGACCGATCTGCACGGTCACATCTTCAACTGGGACTACTTCAAGGACGCGGAGTACAAGGATGCGGCGGGCAACGCGCAGGGTCTGGCGCGGATCTCGACGCTGGTGAACGCGGTCCGCAAGGAGAAGGGCCGGTGCAACACGCTGTTGCTGGACGCCGGTGACACGATCCAGGGGACCCCTCTCACGTACTACTACGCGAAGGTCGATCCGATCACCGCCAAGGGCGGACCTGTCCACCCCATGGCGCAGGCGATGAACGCGATCGGTTATGACGCTGTGGCGCTCGGCAACCATGAGTTCAACTATGGGATCGAGACGCTGCGGAAGTTCGAGTCGCAGTGCCGTTTCCCGCTGCTGGGTGCGAACGCGCTGGACGCGAAGACGCTGAAGCCGGCCTTTCCTCCGTACTTCATGAAGACGTTCCACGTGAAGGGCGCCCCGCCGGTGAAGGTGGCCGTGCTGGGTCTGACGAACCCCGGTATCGCGATCTGGGACAAGGCGTATGTGCAGGGCAAGTTGACGTTCCCGGGCCTGGAGGAGCAGGCGGCGAAGTGGGTGCCGAAGCTGCGGTCGATGGGTGCGGACGTGGTGGTCGTCTCGGCGCACTCCGGTTCGTCGGGGACGTCCTCGTACGGTGATCAGTTGCCGTACGTGGAGAACTCGGCGGGGCTGGTGGCTCAGCAGGTACCGGGGATCGACGCGATTCTGGTCGGGCACGCGCATGTGGAGATTCCGGAGCTGAAGGTCACCAACACGAAGACGGGGAAGACGGTCGTCCTGTCGGAGCCGCTGGCGTACGCGGAGCGGCTCTCGCTCTTCGACTTCGAGCTGGTCTTCGAGAAGGGGCGTTGGACGGTCGAGTCGGTGGCGGCGTCGGTCCGCAACTCGAACGCGGTGGCCGACGACCCGAAGATCACGAAGCTGTTGAAGGACGAGCACGACGTGGTCGTGGCGTACGTCAACCAGGTGGTCGGGACGGCGACGGAGACGTTGACGACAGTGGAGGCGCGTTACAAGGACGCTCCGATCATCGACCTGATCACGAAGGTCCAGGAGGACGTGGTCAAGGCGGCATTGGCGGGGACGGAGTACGCGTCGTTGCCGGTGCTGTCGCAGGCGTCGCCGTTCTCGCGTACGTCGGAGATCCCGGCCGGTGATGTGACGATCCGGGATCTGTCGAGTCTGTACGTGTACGACAACACGCTGGTCGCGAAGTTGATGACGGGTGCGCAGGTGCGGGCGTACCTGGAGTACTCGGCGCAGTACTTCGTGCAGACGGCCGCCGGTGCCGCGGTCGACGTGGAGAAGCTGACGAACGCGGGCAACCGGCCGGACTACAACTACGACTACGTGTCAGGTCTGACGTACGACATCGACATCGCTCAGGCGGCGGGTTCGCGGATCAAGAACCTCTCCTACAACGGTGTGGCGCTGGACGACGCTCAGCAGTTCGTGTTCGCGGTGAACAACTACCGGGCCAATGGCGGTGGGGCGTTCCCGCATGTGGCGTCGGCGAAGGAGCTGTGGGCGGAGTCGACGGAGATCCGTACGCGGATCGCGGAGTGGGTGACGGCGAAGGGTTCGCTGGACCCGAAGGAGTTCGCCTCGGTGGACTGGAAGCTGACGCGTGAGGGGACGCCGGTCTTCTAGTCGGCTGCTGTTCGGCTGGTTCCAGTCGGCTTCTGTTCGGCCGGCCGGCTTCTATTCGGCAAGTGGTGTGAGCATCCGTGGCTGCTGCCTGGCGGGCGGGATCTGGGGCTGCTGGGTGAGTCCGAAGGTCGTGAAGGCCGTTCGGCTCGGCAGTGGGTAGGGGTCTTTGCCCGTCAGGGAGTTGAGGATGCTCGCGCTGCGCCAGGCGGTGAGGCCGAGGTCGGGGGCGCCGACGCCGTGGGTGTGGCGTTCGCCGTTCTGGACGTAGACGGCTCCGGTGACGGAGGGGTCGAGGACCAGGCGGTGGTGGTCGTCGATGCGGGGGCGTTCGGAGGCGTCGCGGCGCATGTAGGGGTCGAGCCCGGCGAGGATTCGGCCGAGGGGGCGTTCGCGGTAGCCGGTGGCGAGGATGACGGCGTCGGTGGTGATGCGGGAGCGGCTGGCCTGTTGGGCGTGTTCCAGGTGGAGTTCGACCTTGGTGGTGGCGATGCGGCCTGCGGTGCGGACGTGGACGCCGGGGGTGAGGACGGTGTCGGGCCAGCCGCCGTTCAGGGTGCGGCGGTATAGCTCGTCGTGGATGGCGGCGATGGTGTCGGCGTCGATGCCTTTGTGGAGTTGCCATTGGGCGGGGACGAGCCGGTCGCGTACGGGTTCGGGCAGGGCGTGGAAGTAGCGCGTGTAGTCGGGTGTGAAGTGTTCGAGCCCGAGTTTTGAGTACTCCATGGGCGCGAAGGCCTCGGTGCGGGCGAGCCAGTGGATTCTCTCGCGTCCTGGGGGGCGGTTTCTGAGGAGGTCGAGGAAGACCTCGGCGCCGGACTGTCCTGAGCCGATGACGGTGATGTGTTCTGCGGTGAGGAACTGCTCGCGGTGTTCGAGGTAGTCCGCGGCGTGGATGACGGGCACGCCGGGGGCTTCGACGAGGGGGCGGAGCGGTTCGGGGATGTGGGGGGCGGTGCCGATGCCGAGGGCGATGTTCTTGGTGTAGGTGCGGCCGAGTGCTTCGGCTTCGCCGTCGCTGTCGAGTTGGGTGAAGTCGACTTCGAACACGTCGCGTTCGGGGTTCCAGCGGACGGCGTCGACCTGGTGGCCGAAGTGGAGTCCGGGGAGGCTGTCGCTGACCCAGCGGCAGTAGGCGGCGTATTCGGCGCGGTGGATGTGGAGTCGTTCGGCGAAGTAGAAGGGGAAGAGGCGGTCGCGGGCCTTGAGGTAGTTGAGGAAGGTCCAGGGGCTCGCGGGGTCGGCGAGGGTCACCAGGTCGGCGAGGAAGGGGACTTGGAGGGTGGTGCCTTCGATGAGGAGGCCGGGGTGCCAGTCGAAGGTGGGGCGCTGTTCGTAGAAGGCGGTGTCGAGTTCGGCCAGGGGGTGGGCGAGGGCGGCGAGGGAGAGGTTGCAGGGGCCGATGCCGATGCCGACGAGGTCGCGGGGTGCTTCGGGCTCGTGGTGTACGGGGTGCTTGGGGGGTGTGGGGGACGTGGGGGGCGTCATCGCGGTGTGTGTCCTTCCACCAGTTTCAGGAGCGCGGTCAGGTCGTCGGCTCCGGTGTGCGGGTTGAGCAGGGTGGCTTTGAGCCAGAGGCGGTCGTCGAGGCGGGCGCGGCCGAGGACGGCCCGGCCTTCGGTGAG
This sequence comes from Streptomyces sp. NBC_00258, assembly GCF_036182465.1. NCBI lineage: Bacteria > Bacillati > Actinomycetota > Actinomycetes > Kitasatosporales > Streptomycetaceae > Streptomyces > Streptomyces sp. NBC_00258. The sequence goes on along the minus strand of NZ_CP108081.1, from coordinate 8,779,457 downwards.
GAGGGTGCGGCGTACGGCGGCCACGGTGGCGTCGGTGGCGTCGGTGGGCCGGAACAGGACGGTGCTGATGGTGGGCCGGTCGTGGAGTTCGAAGTGCGGGTGCCGGTGGATGATTTCGGCGAATTGGCCTGCTCGGGCGCAGACCTGGTCGACGAGTTCGCCGAGTCCGGTGCGGCCGAGGGTTTTGAGGGTGACGGCGATCTTGAGGATGTCGGGTCGTCGGGTGGTGCGCAGGGAGCGGCCGAGGAGGTCGGGCAGGCCCGCTTCGGTGTCGTCGTCGGCGTTGAGGTAGTCGGTGTGGTGGGCCAGTGCGGTGAGGTCGTGTCGGTCGCGTACGGCGAGGAGTCCTGCGGCGACGGGCTGCCAGCCGAGTTTGTGCAGGTCGAGGGTGACGGTGTGGGCGCGGGCGAGGCCGTCGAGTTTGGGGCGGTGGCGGTCGCTGAAGAGGAGGCCTCCGCCGTAGGCGGCGTCGATGTGGAGGCGGGCTCCGTGGGCTTCGCAGAGGTTGGCGATGTCGGGGAGCGGGTCGATGAGGCCGGCGTCGGTGGTTCCGGCGGTGGCGGCGACCAGGAGGGAGCCGCGGGGGCCCTTCAGCGCGGTCAGGGCTTCGCCGAGGGCGGCGGGGTCCATGGTGCCTGCGGGGGCGGGCACGGTGACGGGTTCGGGGAGGCCGAGGAGCCAGGTGGCGCGGCGGAGGGAGTGGTGGGCGTTCGCGGCGCAGACGAGCTGGGTGTGGCCGTGGCGTTCGCGTGCGAGGAGGAGGGCGAGTTGGTTGGACTCGGTGCCGCCTGTGGTGACGAGGGTGTCGCCGGTTGTCGGGGCTTGGTCTGTCTCCCCGTAGACCTCGGCGGTGAGGGCCTTGGTGACCAGGGTTTCCAGTTCTGAGGCGGCCGGGGCCTGGTCCCAGGAGTCGAGGGAGGGGTTGAGGACGGAGGCGGCGAGGTCGGCGGCGGTGGCGACGGCGAGGGGTGGGCAGTGGAGGTGGGCCGTGCAGAGGGGGTGAGCGGGGTCTGCCGCGCCTTCTGCGAGGGCTTGGACGAGGGTGCGGAGGGCGTCTTCGTCGCCGTGGTCCGGGAGGGGGTCGCCGAGGGCCTCGCGGAGGCGGGTGGCGACGGCGGTGGGGCCGCCGGCCGGGAGGGGGCCGTCTCGGGTGGCTGCGCCTGCTTGTAGCGCTTCGAGCACGGTGGTGAGCAGCGGTCGCAGGGTGGCCGGGCCTTGGGGGCCTGATGCGAGCGGGCTCATGGTTGTCCTCCGGGGCGCGGGGCGGGGACTTCCAGCGTGTCTGGGTTTGGGGCCGCGTGCCCGGAGAGTGCGGTGATCAGCACTCGAAAGGGGTATTGGCGCTTCGCGCCGGGGTTGTTGGCGCTCCGCGCCCGGGTTGGGGGTGACGTGCGGGTCGGTGGGGGCTGGTCGCGCAGTTCCCCGCGCCCCTAAAAGATGGCGGTTCGCGGCGCCCCTGTAAGAAACGGGCCCCACGCACATGTAAGAAACGGGCCCCGCGCCCCTGGAGCGAAGGGGCGCAGGGTCGGTCAATCAGCGCTCGTCCTCTATGCCTCTCGTACTCGCAATGCCCTTGCCAGGTCGTCGAGTTGGTCTGTCAGTTTGCGGCGGAGGGCTGGGATGGGGGTGGCCTCTGTCAGGCATTGTTCGCCTGCGTGGAGGGTTTCCGGGGTGATGGCGTAGACCGGGAATGCCCAGCGGCCGGCTGCCTCGGCGATGGCGGGGCCACGGCGGGCGGCGACGGCTGCCGCGTCGTTCCAGTAGAGGTCGACGTACTGGCGTACGAGGTCGGTCTGTTCGGGTTGCCAGAAGCCCTGGGCGGTGGCGGTGAAGAGGTAGTTGGAGAGGTCGTCGGTGGTGAACATCGCCTCCCAGGCGGCGCGCTTGGCGGCCGGGTCGGGGAGGGCGGCGCGGCAGCGGGCGGCGCCTTCCTGGCCGGTGGCGCTGGGGTCCTGGACGAGTTCGGTGTCGATGACGGCGTCGTCGATGGCGCCGAGGACGGCGAGGCGGCCGAGGATGCGCCAGCGCAGTTCGGGGTCGAGTTCGGGGCCGCCGGGGACGGTGCCTTCGGAGAACCAGGCGCTGATGGTGTCGGGCTGGGCGGCGACGTCGATGAGGTGGCGTACGGCGATGAGGCGCAGGCCGGGGTGGTCGCCGTCCTCGGTGCGGCGGATGAGGTCGCGGCAGAGCGAGGTGAGGGTGGCGAGGGCGGCGGGCCGTTCGTGGGCGGGCAGGTAGCGGTCGGCGACCTGGGTGGCGGCGAAGGTGAGGACGCCCTGGACGACGGCGAGGTCGCGCTCCTCGGGGAGGTGGGCGCGGGCGGTCTCCAGGTAGGCGGCGGGGGCGAGGTCGCCGTCGCGGACCATGTCGCGCAGGGTGTTCCACAGGACGGCGCGGGTGAGGGCGTCGGGGACGTCGGAGATGCCACGCAGGGCGGTCTCGGAGGACACCTCGTCGAGGCGGATCTTGGCGTAGGTGAGGTCGAGGTCGTTGGGGACGACGAGGGCGGGGCGGGTGCCGGGGCGGGGTTCGGGGGCCGGCTGTTGCGGGACGTCCGTCTCGTAGCGTTCGCGCAGGAGGAGTGCGCGGCTGTCGTTGAGGTCGCGGTCGTAAACACCGACGGTGACGCGGTGGGGGCGGCTGCCCGCGCGGTCGAGGCTGAGGGTCCACTCCCCCGGCCGGTCGGTGACGGAGGCGGTGAGGGTGTCGACGCCGGTGGTGCGCAGCCAGGAGTCGGCCCAGGCGTGGACGTCGCGTTCGGTGGCCGCGGCGAGGGATTCGATGAAGTCGGCGAGGGTGGCGTTGGAGAACTTGTGGCGGGCGAAGTGGGTGTTGATGCCGGCGAGGAAGTCCTTCTCGCCGAGCCAGGCGACGAGTTGGCGTAGTGCGGAGGCGCCCTTGGCGTAGGAGATGCCGTCGAAGTTGAGCATCGCGGAGGCGGTGTCGGGGACGGCTTCGGGGTCCGGGGCGACGGGGTGGGTGGAGGGGCGCTGGTCGGCGTCGTAGCCCCAGGCCTTGCGGACGATGCCGAAGTCGGTCCAGGTGTCGGTGAAGCGGGTGGCTTCGGTGAGGGTCTGGTAGCCCATGTACTCGGCGAAGGACTCGTTCAGCCAGATGTCGTCCCACCAGCGCAGGGTGACGAGGTCGCCGAACCACATGTGGGCCATTTCGTGGGCGATGACCATGGCGCGGGTCTGGCGTTCGGTGTCGGTGACGGCGGAGCGGTAGACGAACTCGTCGCGGAAGGTGACGAGTCCGGGGTTCTCCATGGCGCCTGCGTTGAATTCGGGGACGAACGCCTGGTCGTAGGAGTCGAAGGGGTAGGGCTCCTCGAACTTCTCGTGGTAGCGGTCGAAGCAGGCGCGGGTGATGTCGAGGATCTCGTCGGCGTCGGTGTCGAGGTGGGGGGCCAGCGAGCGGCGGCAGTGGATGCCGAAGGGCAGGCCGCGGTGTTCGGTGCGCACGGAGTGCCAGGGGCCGGCGGCGACGGCGACGAGGTAGGTGGAGATCAGCGGGGTGGGGGCGGCCCGCCAACGGCCGTCGTCCTGCCGCTCGGTGATGCCGTTGGCGAGTACGGTCCAGCCTTCGGGTGCCGTCACGGTCAGCTCGAAGACGGCCTTGAGGTCGGGCTGGTCGAAGGCCGCGAAGACGCGCTGTACGTCGTCCATGAACAGCTGTGTGTAGACGTATGTCTCACCGTCGGTGGGGTCGGTGAAGCGGTGCATGCCCTCGCCGGTGCGGGAGTAGCGCATGGTGGTGTCGATGCGCAGTTCGTGATCGCCGGCCGTGAGGTCCTTGAGCGGCAGCCGGTTCTCGTCCACGGAGAGGGTGTCCAGGTCGAGGAGGTGGCCGTCGAGGGCGACCGAGCGCAGTTCGGCGGGCTTGAGCTCGACGAAGGTGTCCCCGTCCGCGCGGGTGGTGAAGCGGATGACGGTACGGGAGTCGAAGATCTCGTCGCCGCGCGTCAGGTCGAGTTCGATCTGGTAGCGGTGGACGTCGAGGAGCTTGGCACGGGTCTGCGCTTCGTCGCGCGTCAGTACGGACATGGGTGCCATGCTGCCTGATCGGCGTGATCCGGCACAGGGGTGGCCTGGTCCGGGCGGGGTTGCGCCCCCGGTCGGCCGGCGTCACGATCCCGGTCGGTCGGCTTATGTACCCGGGCCCACGTAGCGAGCGGCCCTCGGCTGTTCCTTCACCAGGGCGCGGAGTTCGCGTACCTCGCGTTCCAGGGACTGGTAGCGCTGGTGGGAGTCGTAGAGGTAGCGGACCTTGGTGCGCAGGGCCCAGGGGTCTATGGGTTTCATGACGAGGTCGGCGACGCCCAGGCGGTAGGCGGTGGTGGTGAGTTCGGCGTCGGGGCCGAAGCCGGTGACCAGGATGATCGGGATGAGGTGGGTCTGTTCCACGCCCCGCATGTAGCGGACCACGTCGAGGCCGCTGACGCCGGGCATGCGTACGTCGAGGAGGAGCAGGCCGATGTGGCCGCGCAGGACTTCCTTCAGCGCTTCGTCGCCGCTGGTCGCCCGCGTCAGGTGGTAGCCGAGCGGGGCCAGGGCGCTTTCCAGGGCGTAGAGCGTTTCCTCATGGTCGTCGACTATGAGGATCTTGGCATCCGGCGGCATGGAGCGAAGTCCCCTCGCTTGGACGACAAGCTTATGTCCGAACCGACCGACAGGGAGTACTCGTGTACTGACAAGGAGTGCTCAGCGCAGGATGCCTCATTTCGGCGCGTACGCCGAGAGGGCGGACTTACAACGGCATGAGAATCGGCAGGGGAAGTGGGGCCTGCCGGCGGGCCGTTGTGGTCATTCCCGGCTGCCCGCGCCGCCCGCACTGTCCGCGATGCTCTCGTGGTGGCGGATGACCTCGGCGATGATGAAGTTGAGGAGCTTCTCCGCGAACGCCGGGTCGAGTCTTGCGTTCTCGGCGAGGCTGCGCAGCCGGGCGATCTGCTGGGCCTCGCGGGACGGGTCGGCGGGCGGCAGCTGGTGGGCGGCCTTGAGGTGGCCGACCTGCTGGGTGCACTTGAAGCGTTCGGCGAGCATGTGGACGACGGCCGCGTCGATGTTGTCGATGCTCTCGCGCAGGCGGGCGAGTTCGGCGCGGACGGCCGGGTCGACGCCGCCCGCGTTTCCGGTGTTGCTGGTGGTCATGGAGGGCAACCCTACGTGGCGTGCCGCGGGTGGTGCGCGGCCGTCCGATCAACGTGTTCCCGAGGAGTCCCGGCCGTCCTGCCCCGGAGAGTTCCGGTGTTCCGGTCATCGTGCGCCCGGGGAACGGAGCATCGGCGGATCTTCGGGGTCGGGGACCTGATTGCTCCAGCCGCCGGGAACGGTCCGTCCCTGTTGTTCCCGGAAGCGCACGGGTGCCGTGCCGACGCGGCGGGTGAACAGGCGGGAGAAGTAGGCCGGGTCGTCGTAGCCGACGCGTCTTGCCACGGCGGCGACGGGGAGTTCGGTGGCGGCGAGGAGTTCCTTGGCGCGGCCGAGGCGGATGCCGAGGAGGTAGTCCTTGGGGCTGCAGCCGGCGCCGCGGCGGACCGCGGTGCGCAGTTCGGCGGGGGTCATGCCGTGGCGGGCGGCGTGGTCGGCGACGGAGAGCGGCTTGAAGGCGTCGCGGGCGAGGGCCTGGAGGACCTGTTCGCCGTCGGGGGCGGTGTCGGCGCGGGCGCGGCGCAGGGTGACGAGGAGTTCGTGGACGGCGGCGCTGGTCTCGACCTCCAGGAGGGGGTTGCCGAGGCGGGCGGCGCGGGCGATGCGGGCGACGGTGGTGCGGGCCGGGCCCGCGTCGGAGAGGGGGACGACGGGCCGGGCCGGTTCGATGTAGCCGAGTTCGGTGTAGGTGTCGGCAGTGGGTCCGGTGAAGTCGACGAAGGCCTCGTCCCAGCCGGTCTCGGGGTCGGGTGCGTAGTGGTGGGGTACGCCGGGGGTGAGCCAGAGCAGGGCGGGCGCGGTGACGGCCGTGCACCGCCCGTCGACGGTACGGAACCAGCCGCGCCCTGCGCTGACCACGACGGCCACGTGGTGGTCGAGGGTGCGGGGTCCGACGGTGGGCAGCGCCCCGTACTGGAGGCCGACGCCGAGGCAGACGAGGCCGAGTTTGTGGTGGGCGGGTCCGGGGCTGAAGAACCGCATCCAGGTGTGGTACATCGGCTGTCCTCCCACCTGGCCGGCAAGCCCGTCCCGCGCTCCGTCAGCTGCGTCCAATCATCGCTGATCTTTGTCCATGGACCCGGTCGCCGCCAGGGGTCAGGGTGGTGCTCATGACCGAGTTCACGGTGGGGGACACCGATTTTCTGCTGGACGGGCGGCCGGTTCGGCTGCTGTCGGGGGCGCTGCACTACTTCCGGGTGCACGAGGGGCAGTGGGGGCACCGGCTGTCGATGCTGCGGGCGATGGGCCTCAACTGTGTGGAGACGTACGTCCCGTGGAATCTCCACGAGCCGCGGCCGGGCTCCTTCCGGGACGTCCAGGCGCTCGGCCGGTTCCTGGACGCGGCCCGGCGGGCCGGACTGCGGGCGATCGTGCGGCCGGGTCCGTACATCTGCGCCGAGTGGGAGAACGGCGGGCTGCCGCACTGGCTGACCGGCGGGGCGGGCGCGCTCGTGCGCACGCGTGACGAGCGGTTCCTGGGCCATGTGGAGCGCTGGTTCGCCCACCTGCTGCACGAGATCGTGCCCCGGCAGATCGACCGCGGTGGTCCGGTGCTGATGGTGCAGGTGGAGAACGAGTACGGGAGTTACGGCTCGGACCAGGTGTATCTGAGCCGGCTCGCCAGACTGCTGCGCGAGGGGGGCGTGACCGTGCCGCTGTTCACGTCGGACGGTCCCGAGGACCACATGCTCACCGGCGGCTCCCTTCCCGGTGTCCTGGCGACCGCGAATTTCGGGTCGCACGCGCGCGAGGCCTTCGAGACGCTGCGCCGGCACCGGCCGACGGGTCCGCTGATGTGCATGGAGTTCTGGTGCGGCTGGTTCGACCACTGGGGCGCCGAGCACGTCGTACGCGATCCCGGTGACGCCGCCGACGCGCTGCGGGAGATCCTGGAGTGCGGGGCCTCGGTCAACCTCTACATGGCGCACGGCGGCACGAACTTCGCGGGCTGGGCGGGTGCCAACCGTGGTGGCGGCGCGCTGCACGACGGGGTGCTGGAGCCGGACGTGACGTCGTACGACTATGACGCGCCGATCGACGAGTACGGGCGCCCCACGGAGAAGTTCTGGCGGTTCCGGTCGCTCCTCGCCGCGTACACGGACGGCCCGCTGCCCGAACTACCGTCCGCACCGGCCCCGTTGGGCGCCCCCGCGACCGTGGACCTCGCCGGCTGGGCGTCCCTGTCCGCCGTGCTCGACGCGCTCGGCGGGCCCGAGACCGAGCGGCCCGTGCCGCCGACCTTCGAGGAACTGGACGTCGACCGGGGGCTCGTCCGCTACACGGTCGACGTTCCGGGACCCCGCCGTCCGTACCCCCTGACCGTGCGCGGCCTGCGGGACCTGGCGACGGTGTACGTCGACGGGGAGCCGGCCGGAGTGCTCACCGAGGACGAGCCGCAGCTCAAGGAGCCGGTCGCGGGTCCCGCGCGCGTGGACCTGTGGGTGGAGTCGCTGGGCCGGGTCAACTACGGCCCGCGCACCGGGGAGACGAAGGGCATCACCGGTGGCGTACTGCACGAACGGCAGTATCTGCACGGAGTGCGGGCGCGGGCGCTGCGCCTGGACGCGTTCGACACCGGTGTGGAGCCGGTGCCGTTCCGCCCGCTCCCCGCTTCCGGTGACCCCGGCCTGTACCGCGGCACGGTCACGGTACGCGGCGCCGGGGACGCCTGCCTCGAACTCCCCGGCTGGACAAGGGGATTCGCCTGGATCAACGGCTTCAACCTGGGCCGCTACTGGTCCGCCGGCCCCCAACGTTCCCTGTACGTCCCCGGCCCGGTCCTGCGCGAGGGCACCAACGAGGTATGGCTCCTGGAGTTCGAGGAGGCGTCCGGCCCCCCGGTCCTGCGGGGCGTGGGCGAGACGAGCGAGGCGGGCGAGGCGGGGGGTGCGGGCAGCGAGGGCTGAGACGGACAGCGGGGACCAGCGAACGCCGAGCACCTTCACTGTGTCACTCGGGCCCGCTCTTAAGGGGCGCGGGGAACTGCGCGACAAGCCCCCACCGGCCCGCACCCGAAAGCAAGCGGGCGCCCACGGCACAAACACCGCGAACGCCCACCCCACCCGCCCCGCCGGAGGCTAAAGCGTCGCCGCAGCCCGGGCTATCGCCGAAGAGAAGGCGGACACCTCGGTGTACACCCCCGGTACGAGCGGCCGAGCACACCCGTCTCCCCAGCTGACGATCCCGACCTGGAGCCACTTCCCGCTGTCGTCCTTGCGGAACATGGGCCCGCCGGAGTCGCCCTGGCAGGTGTCGACCCCGCCGCGCGGAACCCCGGCGCAGATCTCCTGCCCGGCGATGAGCCGGCTGCCGTAGTGCCGCTTGCACTGGCGGTCGGCGACGAACGGCACCTTGGCCTTGAGGAGCTGCGTGGAACCGGAATTCGCGTTCTCCGCCGTGTCGCCCCACCCGGCGATGGTGAACGTGCCCCTGTTGTAGCGGGTGTTCGTCGCGAGCTTCAGCGTGGGCAGGTTGATGGGCCGGGCGAGCTTGATGAGCGCCCAGTCCTTGCCGTTGCCGTTGTAGCCCGGGGCCTGGAGGACCTTGGTGGACTTGACCTTGATCGCGCCGGAGGCGTTGAGGTCGGCGACCCCGGCCGTGGCGGTGATCCGGGTGGTGTTGCCCGAGCCGTCCACGCAGTGCGCGGCGGTCAGGACGACGTCCTTCTTGTAGAGGGCACCGCCGCAGCCCATGGAGAGGCTGACCATGAACGGGAACTCGTTCTGCGCCGCGGGCGTACCGCCAACGACCGGCACGGGCGCGGCGTGCGCGGCGACGGGCTGGAGGCTGGCGGTCGCGAGGGCGACGGCACCGATCGCCGCGGCTCGCTTGAAGGCGGATCTCTTGAGGAGACTGACCGACCTGTTTGTCAACATGATCCCTTTCGTGGGGGGTTGAGTGCGCAGAAGAGCGCACAGAAGTATGAGGATCATGACGCATGGGCGGCAAGGGTGGATCTCACTCGCCCACCGGGCAACCCAACCCAGGAGAATCCGCTCGCGTCCCCTTAAGGTGGAATGGGGGTTCAGGGCCTCTCTGGGGGTACGGACGTGACGAACGGCGGTCCGGTCGAGCACGGCTACCCGCACCTGGACACGGTGCGGGCGGCGATCACCGCGCTGTACAAACGGCTCTCGTACGACACCATCCACACCTTCGACACCAGCGTGGCCCCTGCCGATGTGGCGTTCTGCGACACGGACGATCTCCATCTGGGCGCCCAGCGGGTCGCTCGCGAGCTGGTGCGGCACTTCCGTCTGCCGGATGCCCGCATGATCGTGAGTTTCCGGGAGATGGAGCACGCGGCGAATGTCGAGCTCGCCGCTGGCCCCGAGTACTTCATCGAGCTGAACGACCGGTTCCGTACCCACCGCAGGGACATCGGCGCGGCGCTCGCGCACGAGGTGATGCACGTCTATCTGCACCGCCTGGACCTGTCGTTCCCCGGCACGCGCGACAACGAGATCCTCACGGACACGGCGACGACGTATCTCGGCGCGGGCTGGCTGCTGCTCGACGCGTACCGGGAGGACTCGGCGTCCTCGCAGAAGCTGGGCTATCTGACGCCGGAGGAGTTCGGGTACGTGCTGGCCAAGCGGTCCCTGGTCCTCGGCGAGGACCCGGCGATCTGGTTCACCAGCCCGCAGGCGTACACCGCGTACACGAAGGGCATGGCGCGGGCCCGTCACGACGAGCGGCAGCCGCCGCTGACCGCGGCGGGGTGGGCGGGGCGGCGGCGGTACGCGAAGGATCGTCGTCATGCGCAGGAGCACGCGGTCGGGGCGCCGCCCGCCGACGCCCCGTACGCCTTCACCCCCGACAGCCGCGGGCCGCTGCGGGTGTCGTTTCCCTGTCCGACCTGTCATCAGCGGATTCGGGTGCCGGTGCGAGGGCGGGTTCGGGCGCGGTGCGGGCTTTGTCGGACTGTTCTGGAGTGCGACACGTAGATGGGGTTGGGTCGTCGGGTGCGGGACGGTGGGGGCTGGTCGCGCAGTTCCCCGCGCCCCTGACGGGGCGCTGCAGCGGAAGGGCCGCCGCCCGTCTGTGCCGTTGACGGGCGGCGGCCCTTCCGGCCCCCGCATCCCCCTGTATCCCCCGTGTCCCCCGAGGTTGGATCCGGCCGTACGGCTGTGCGTCTCGCTCAGTCGTACATGCGCCAGTCGTACGTCAGTTGGTAGTGGCCGCCGTGGCCGCGGTAGTCGGCGACCGCCGGGGCGGTGAAGGGGCGGCCCGCCCAGCGGCCGGTGAGGGAGGGGATGACGGCGCTGACGGTGACGGGCTTGAACACCTCGTCGCCGAAGAGGCCCTTGAGCTGGTCGAAGACCCAGCCGACGGCCGCGCCGACGGCCATCCCGATGAGGATGCCGACGGGTCCGCCGGAGGCGCCGATCGCGCCCCCGATGGCCGCGGCGAGGTAGGCGGTGACCTTCTTCTTGATGAGGTCGAGCAGTGCGCCCACGTAGTCGGCGAGGCCGCCCCAGTCGACCTCGGCGAGCACCAGCGTGACGAAGTACGACTTCGGGTACTTGGTGCCCTCGTCGAGGCCGAACCAGTGGAAGCGGCGCGGCGGGTCATACACCTTGACGTCGCCGTCGTCGAAGCTGCGGACCTTGAACTGGCCGATCTTCAGGGTGTCGCCGCTCTCGTCCACGCTGGTTCCGGCGAGATGGATCTCGTCGGATCCCCACTCGGACGTCTCGTCCACGCACTTCACCCGGTGGATGCGCAGTTCCAGCCTGTGCAGGGCGGCCGGCACGGCGGCCAGGCCCTGCGGGGCCGACTCCTCGGGGAGGAGAGAAGTCGGCGGCTTCCTGAGTTCGTCGGCCGGGAACCTCAGCCGCTCGGGAAAGCCGAGGCGCTTGACCTGCGTGTCCACCGAGGCGGGCGAGCGCAGGTCGACACGGGCCAGGTCCCCGAGTCGCCGGGACCGTACGGCACCGGTCTTGAGGTCGGCGAGGACCGCGGCCGCCGCCTTCTTCCTCCTTTCGTCGGTGAGGCTGTCGAAGCGCCGCGCGACGAGGTGCTCGGCGGCCGTCCTGTCCGCGGGCAGTGGGTACTTGGCGGGTTCCGCGTAGTGGGCGGCGACCTTGTCGGCGGCGAGTGTGAGTTCCTGGACGACGCGCTCGGTGACGGCCCGCACCTTGGCATGCGGGACGTCGGTCACCATTCGATGGGTGTTCTCCGGCATTTCTGTTCATCCCCCGTTGGTTACTGCTCCCTTCGCGACTGTTTCCGTGAAGGTCCGACCGACGGTACGGACAGGGGGAGTTCGGGCGCCCCGGGATGTGCCCCGGGGGAATCCCTAGGGTGCGTGTCCGGGCCCGGAGCCGAGCCCGTCTCCGGAGTCGGGCCCGTCGGCGGCCAGCGCCGCCGTGAGCCGCGTACGGGAGTCGACGCCCAGCTTGGGGAAGATCCGGCCGAGATGGTACTCGACGGTCTTGACGCTGATGACGAGTTCGCGCGCCACCTGCCGGTTGGTGAGCCCGGACGCGACGAGGCGGGCGACCGCCAGTTCCTGCGGGGTGAGCAGCGCCGCTCCACGTGTCCGTGGCTCCCGCTCGGCCGCGGACCCGACGGGACCGAGTCCGCAGGCCGCCAACTCCCGTTCGCAGCGCCCGAGATCGGGCGGCGCGTCGAGGCGTACGAGCAGGTCGCGGGCGGTGCGCAGCTGCTCGCCCGCGCGGGTGCGGCGGCCCGCCCGGCGCAGGAAACCGCCGTACGCGAGGTGCAGCAGCGCGCGGTCGAAGGGCGCCTCGACGTGCGCGGCGTGCTTGAGGCCGGAGCGGAAGGCGCGCTCGGCGGCCACCGTGTCGCCGCGCGCGGCCTCCAGGGTGCCGCGGGCGCGGGCCGCGGCGAGCAGCGCCCCGTGGTGGCCTCGCTGGGTGGCGAGGACCTCGTACGGGGCGAGTGCCTGGGTGGCGCGCTTCTCGTCGCCGAGTGCCGTCCAGGCTTCGGCGAGCAGGTCCGCCCACGGGATCGTGCCGGGCTCCTCCAGGTCGCCGCGCGGGGCGAGCGCGAGGAGGGGCCCCAGGGCCGCGAGGACCTCCTCGGGCCGGCCCTGAGCGCGGGCGAGGTGGGCTTCGGCGAGCGCGGCCCACAGGGTGGGGTTCACATGGCCGCCGGCCGCGTAGACGCGGGCCACGCGCGCGTGTGCCTGTGCCTTGGCGAACGTGCCCCGCACCGCGTGTACCTGGGCGGCGAGCATCCGGCAGTACAGGGCGATGTGCGGCTGGTCGGTGTCGGCGGCCAGGGACAGTGCGAGGTCGGTGTGGACGATCGCGTCGTCCCAGCGGCCCGCGCGGTACTCGGCGGAGGCGAGCGCGGTCGCGGCGACCACCCGGAAGGACGCGGCGCGCCCGTGGCAGGCTCCGAAGACGCCGCCCAGGTCCCGTACGGCGCCGGTGAGGTCACCGGTCCACTCGCGCAGGGTGCCGCGGCCGAGGAGTTCCTCCAGCTGGGCGGGGGTGGCGAGTGCCGGGTCTGGCAGCGGGCCGAGTGCGGCGAGCGTCTGCGGGGCCCGGCCGCTCATGGCGAGGCCGCTGAGGCGCAGGACGCGGATCATGTCGGTGGCCGTGTCGTCGGGCGCGAGCCGGATGGCGAGGTCGGCCCATTCGGCCATCTCGGCGCCGTGCGACATGCTGCCGTGCAGGGCGGCGAACTGGCCCGCGATACGTGCTCCGAGGACGGGTTCGGCCGCCGGGTCGCACCGGTGCCAGGCGTCCGTGAGCAGCGCCTCGGCGCGGTCCAGGTCGAACAGGCTGAGCCTTCCCAGGAGATAGCTGCGCCAGCCGCCGGGGGTGAACTGCGCGATCCGCTGCGCGACTTCACTCATGTCGGGCACGTCTCCGGCGAGCAGCGCGCACTCGACGGCTTCGAGGGTGTACTGCTCGTACACCGCCGGGTCCGGGCCGAGCCGTGCGGCGGCCGTCAGCTGTCCGGCCGCGTTCGCCCAGGCGCCTTCCGCGGCGAACCTGCGTCCCAGGGTGGCGAGTTCCGCGGCCAGTTCCGGATCGGGGCCGGCCGCGGCCAGCGCCCGGTGGCGCAGCCGGTGTGCCTGGTCCCGGACGGTGCGGGCGGCGCTCAGGTGCAGGGCGGCGCGGCGGGAGGGGCCGAGCTGGTGGTAGACGGCGGCGTGTACGAGGGGGTGCGGGAAGCGGATCAGCGGATCGCCCGGGGCCTCGGTCAACAGGCCCGTGTGGACGGCCTCTTCGAGTGCTGTGAGGACGTCGGCGGCCCGGCGTTCCTCGTCGAGCAGGTCCGCGCCCGCGACCTCCCAGGCGTCGGCCGGCGTGCAGTGTGTGCCGAGTACCGCGGCCGCGCAGACCAGGGCGTCGGCGGCCGGCGAGCAGGCGGCGAGCTTCGCCAGTACGAGGGCCGTGAACGACTTGGGTGCGGGCGGCGTCACATCGGGCTCCCCGAGCGCCTCCAGGAGTCCGGCTCCTTCCTGTTCCAGGAGTGCCTTCACATGGAGGGGGTTGCCCGCGGTGTGTGCGTGCAGCCGTGCGGCGGCCCGTGCGGTGAGTCCCCGTACGCCCAGTCCTCCGCCGAGTTCGGCCAGTTCGGCGGGCCCGAGCCCGTCGAGCCGCACCCGCACGGCGTCGTCCGCCGTGAACAGCCTCCGCAGCCCCGCGGCCAGCCGCGTGTCCTCGGCGTCCCGCACGACGACGAGAACGAGCACACGGTCGGCCCGCAGCCGGCGCACGGCGAAGGTGAGGGCCTGGAGGGAGGCGTGGTCGGCCCATTGGGCGTCGTCGAGGACGAGGGTGACGGGGGCAGCGGGAGTGTCGGGGGCGGAGGTGCCCGGGGCGTCGGAATCGCGCGTGGCCCGATCGTCGGAGCCGGGGGCGTCGGGGCCGCGCGCGGCCCCCTCGCCGGAGCCCGGGCCACCGCCCGCTCCCTGTGCCTCGTCCAGGGCCTCCAGCAGTGCCGCCCCGGCCGCGTGCGCGTCCGCCCAACGCCCGCCGCCGACACCGGCCCCAGCCCCGGTCCTGGCCCCGGCGCCATTGCCGTCTCGGCCCAGCAGTTGCTCCAGCACTCCGAACGCCAGCCCGGCCTCCGCCTCCTCCCCCGCCCCGTACAGCACGTGTGTGCCGTCGCGCAGGAAGCGGCGTATGAGGGCGGTCTTGCCGATGCCGGCCGGGCCCTCGACGAGTACCCGTTGGGGGTGTCCCGCGCGGGCGCGCTCGCATGCCGCCGCGAGGAGCGCGAGGCTGTCCGTTCGCCCGACGAACTCCACCTGAGCCACCTCCGCCCGGCCCGCCCTGCTGGGCATCCTCGCGAGCACGGGGTGCGGGGTCAAAGGGTTCCCCGCGCGTCGTCCTCCTAGGTGTCGTACGCCGATCGCACTACTGCGCTCCGTAGACCGGTTGGGGTGCCTCCGCCTCGGCGATCAGTTTGAGGGCCGTGTCCCCGGCCTCGGCGGGGGTCCATCGCGCCCCTTTGTCGGTGCTCGGGCCGGGTCGCCAGCCCTCCATGACCGTGATGCGGCCGCCCTCGGTCTCGAAGACGCGTCCGGTGACGCCGGCGCTCGCGGCGGAGCCGAGCCAGACGACGAGCGGCGACACGTTCGCGGGCGCCATCGCGTCGAAGCCGCTGTCGGGTGCCGCCATCGTCTTGGCGAAGGTGTCCTCGGTCATCCGGGTCCGTGCGGCGGGCGCGATGGCGTTGACCTGTACTCCGTAGCGCCCCATCTCGGCGGCGGCCACCAGTGTGAGCCCCACGATCCCGGCCTTGGCGGCGCTGTAGTTGCCCTGCCCGACGGACCCCGACAGGCCCGCTCCGGAGCTGGTGTTGACGATCCGCGCCTGCGGCACGCGCCCCGCCTTCGCCTCCGCCCGCCAGTGCGCCGCGGCGTGCTTCAGCGGCAGGAAGTGGCCCTTCAAGTGGACGCGCATGACGGCGTCCCAGTCGTCCTCGTCAAGGTTCACGAGCATCCGGTCGCGCAGGAACCCGGCGTTGTTGACGAGCGTGTCGAGCCGCCCGAAGGCGTCCACGGCCGTGTGTACGAGGGATGCGGCGCCCTCGGTCGTGGCGATGTCCCCGCCGTGCGCCACCGCCTCGCCGCCGGCCGCCGTGATCTCCTCGACGACCTGCCGGGCCGGGCTGTCGGGGCCGGGCGAACCGTCGAGCCCCACGCCCAGGTCGTTGACGACGACGCGCGCGCCCTCCGCCGCGAAGGCGAGTGCGTGCGCCCGCCCGAGCCCGCGTCCCGCGCCCGTGACGATCACGACCCGCCCGTCGCAGATTCCGCTGCCTGCAGTCATCCCGCTTCTCCTCCCTCTTTCTCCTCGTCGGCCTGTTCCTTGTTGGCGGTCGCCGCGTCCAGGAAGGCGGGCCGCTCGCCGCCGCCGTGCACGAGGAGGCCGGCCCCGGTGATGTACGCGGCGGCGTCCGACGCCAGGAAGACGGCAGCCCTGCCGACGTCCAGGGGCTCGGCGAGCCGCCCCATGGGGACGGTGCGCGCGACGGCCTCGATGCCGTCCTCGCCCCCGTAGTGGAGGTGGGACAGCTCGGTGCGGACCATCCCGACGACGAGGGTGTTCACCCGCACGTCCGGCGCCCACTCCACGGCCATCGAGCGCGCGAGGTTCCCCAGGCCCGCCTTGGCCGCCCCGTAGGCCGCCGTGCCCGGCGAGGGCCGTGTCCCGCTGACGCTGCCGATCATCACGACGGAGCCACGCGCGCGCTTGAGCTGCTCGTACGCCGCCAGGGACGCCGTCAGCGGTGCGGTGAGGTTGAGTTCGATCACGCGCGCGTGCCGCTCGGCGTCCGTCTCCGCGAGCAGCCGGTAGGGGGCGCCGCCCGCGTTGTTGACCAGGACGTCGACGCGGGGCAGCCCGTCGAAGAAGGCGCGCACGGCCGGTGGGTCCCGCAGATCGAGGGGGACGAACTCGACGCCTTCGACCGGCGCTTCGGGCGGTCTGCGCGCACAGACCACGACCTCGGCGCCCGCCTCGACAAACGCGCGGGCGATGCCGGCGCCGACGCCCCGGGTGCCGCCGGTGACCACCACGAGCCGTTTGTCCACAGGGCCTCCCACTCGTCGGTGTTGGCTGTTACCTTCACAACTGGCGCACCTAACAAATGTTTGGTCGAAAGGTAGCTGATGAGCTGATGGGTGTCTCCACCTCGTCCCCGGAAAAGGGGATTTCCGTCGTCACGGTCGACTTCCCGCCCGTGAACGCGCTGCCGGTGCGCGGCTGGTTCGAGCTGGCCGACGCCCTGCGCGCGGCGGGCCGCGACACCGAGGTCCGCTGTGTGGTGCTGGCCGCCGAGGGGCGGGGGTTCAACGCGGGCGTGGACATCAAGGAGATACAGGCGCAGGGCGGCAGCGCGCTGCTCGGCGCCAACCGCGGCTGCGCCGACGCCTTCGCCGCGGTGTACGAGTGCGAGGTGCCCGTGGTGGCGGAGGTGCACGGCTTCTGTCTGGGCGGCGGGATAGGCCTGGTGGGCAACGCTGACGCGATCGTGGCGAGCGAGGACGCGACCTTCGGCCTGCCCGAGCTGGACCGGGGCGCCCTGGGCGCGGCCACCCATCTGGCCCGGCTGGTGCCGCAGCATCTGATGCGCGCGCTGTACTACACCTCGCGCACGGCGACCGCGGCCGAGCTGCACCGGCACGGGTCGGTGTGGCGGGTCGTGCCGCGCGACGAACTGCGTGCCGCCGTCCTGGAGTTGGCCCGTTCGATCGCGAGCAAGGACGGGCAGCTGATCCGGCTCGCCAAGGCCGCGATCAACGGCATCGACCCCGTGGACGTGCGCCGCAGCTACCGCTTCGAGCAGGGCTTCACCTTCGAGGCGAACCTCGCGGGGGTGGGCGACCGGGTCCGGGACACGTTCGGAAGGGATCGGGAAGTCGGAAGGGATCAGGAAGGAGGGGGCGCAGGTGAGTGACAAGACGATGACGGCCGACGAGGTCGTCTCCCGGCTCCGGAGCGGGATGACCCTCGGCATCGGCGGATGGGGCTCGCGCCGCAAGCCGATGGCCCTGGTGAGAGCGCTGCTCCGCTCCGAGATCACGGACCTCACGATCGTGTCGTACGGCGGCCCGGACGTCGGGATGCTCGCCGCCGCGGGGCGGATCCGGGGGCTCGTCGCGGCCTTCGTGACGCTCGACTCGATCCCCTTGGAGCCGCACTACCGTGCCGCCCGGCAGAGCGGGGCCTTCGAGCTGACGGAGGTCGACGAGGCGATGTTCATGTGGGGGCTGCACGCCGCCGCGAACCGGCTGCCCTTCATGCCGGTCCGGGCGGGCATCGGCTCGGACGTCATGCGGGTCAACCCCGGCCTGCGGACGGTCACTTCGCCGTACGAGGACCCGTCGACCGGGATCCGGGAGACCTTCGTCGCCATGCCGGCCCTGCGCATGGACGCGGCACTCGTCCACGTCAACCGCGCGGACCGTTCGGGCAACGGCCAGTACCTGGGCCCGGACCCGTACTTCGACGACCTCTTCTGCGAGGCCGCGGACGATGCGTACGTCTCCTGCGAGCGGCTCGTGGACCGCTTCGACGACGCGGTACCGCAGACCCTCCTGGTCAACCGGCACTCGGTCACGGGAGTCGTCGAGACGCCCGGTGGCGCACACCCCACCTCCTGCGTCCCCGACCACGACCGCGACGAGCCCTTCCAGAAGCTGTACGCGACGACGCCGTGGCCCGAGTTCAGCGAGCGGTTCCTGTACGGGGACGAGAAGGCCTACCAGTCGGCCGCACAGGCCTGGCACGAGGAGCGGCGATGACGGACGCGACCAGCCCCTCCCCTGTCCCGCCCACCGGCGCCCCGCTCCCCCCGCCCGCCCGCACCCCTCTCCTCGCACCCACCCGCGCCGAGTACTGCGTGATCGCCTGCGCCGAGGCCTGGCGGGACAACGGCGAGGTGCTCGCCAGCCCCATGGGTGCAGTCCCCTCGGTCGGGGCCAGGCTCGCCCGGCGGACCTTCGCCCCGGATCTCCTGCTCACGGACGGCGAGGCGATGCTGGTCGGCCCGGACGGCACGCCCGAGGGCTGGCTGCCCTACCGCAGGCATCTCACGATGGTCACCGGCGGGCGTCGGCACGTGATGATGGGCGCGAGCCAGATCGACCGCTTCGGCAACCAGAACATCTCCTGCATCGGCGACTGGGAGCGGCCCGCGCGACAGCTGCTCGGGGTGCGGGGCGCGCCCGTCAACACCCTGAACAACCCGGTCAGTTACTGGGTGCCCAAGCACTCGACACGGGTCTTCGTCGAGAAGGTCGACATGATCAGCGGGGTGGGATACGACAGCGCGGCGGCGGCCGGTCCCACGGCGACCCGCTTCCACCGCATCCCCCGGGTCGTGTCGAACCTGGGAGTGTTCGACTTCGCGACCCCGGACCACTCGATGCGGCTCGCCTCGCTGCATCCGGGAGTGACGGTCGAGGAGATCCTGGCGGCGACCGGGTTCGAGCCGACGGTTCCCGACGAGGTCCCGTACACCCGCGAACCGACCCCGGCGGAGCTGGAGTTGATCCGCGAGGTCATCGACCCGCAGGGGCTGCGCGACCGTGAGGTCCCGGGCTGATGGAGACCGCGCTCACGAAACTGGCCGGCGTCCGGTACCCGATCGTGCAGACCGGGATGGGCTGGGTGGCGGGGCCGCGTCTGGTCTCCGCCTCGGCGAACGCGGGAGCGCTGGGCATCCTGGCCTCCGCGACGATGACCCTCGCCCAGTTGCGGGAGGCGGTCCGGGAGGTCAGGTCCCGTACGGACGCGCCGTTCGGTGTGAACCTGCGCGCGGACGCGGGGGACGCCCGCGACCGTGTCCGGCTGATCGTCGAGGAGGAGGTGAAGGTCGCCTCCTTCGCGCTCGCGCCCTCCCGTGAGCTGATCGCCGAACTCAAGGACGCGGGAGTCGTCGTCATCCCGTCGATCGGGGCCCGCCGTCACGCGGAGAAGGTCGCTGCCTGGGGCGCGGACGCGGTGATCGTGCAGGGCGGCGAGGGCGGCGGTCACACCGGCGAGGTGGCGACCACCGTGCTCCTCCCCCAGGTCGTGGACGCCGTGGACATACCGGTGATCGCGGCGGGCGGCTTCTTCGACGGCCGGGGTCTGGTCGCGGCACTCGCGTACGGCGCGGCGGGCATCGCCATGGGCACCCGCTTCCTCCTGACCTCCGACTCCACGGTCCCGGACGCGGTGAAGGCCCAGTACCTCGCGGCCACGGTGAAGGACGTGACGGTGACGACAGCCGTGGACGGCCTCCCCCACCGCATGCTCCGCACGGACCTCGTCAACTCCCTTGAGGAGGCGGGCCGCACGAGAACGCTGACCCGGGCGATACGCCGGGCCGCCCGCTTCCGAAAGCTCTCTGGCCTCACCTGGCCGCAACTGATCCGCGACGGCCTGGCGATGAAACACGGCAAGAACCTGACCTGGAGCCAGGTCCTCCTCGCCGCCAACACCCCGATGCTGCTGCGCGCCTCGATGGTCGAGGGCCGCACCGATCTGGGGGTGATGGCCTCGGGCCAGGTGGCGGGGCTGATCGAGGACCTGCCGTCGTGCGCGGAGCTGGTAGCTCGGGTGATGGCGGAGGCCCGGGAAACACTCCGCGCGCTCCCAGACCCCGGCTCACCATGAGCGCCCTTCTTTCAGGGGCGCGGAGCTGTGACACTCTGCGGCTCCGCCGCGTGGGCGCGACCAGCCACACCCCACCCGCACCCGCACCCGCACCCGCACCCGACCGAACAACCTAAAGCCGCTCAACAATCGTCACGTTCGCCTGGCCCCCGCCCTCACACATGGTCTGCAACCCGAACCGCCCCCCGGTCCGCTCCAGTTCATGCAGCAGCGTGGTCATCAGCTTCACCCCGGTCGCCCCCAACGGGTGCCCCAAGGCAATGGCGCCCCCGTTGACATTGACCTTGTCGGGATCCGCCCCGGTCTCCTTCAACCAGGCGAGCACCACAGGCGCGAACGCCTCGTTGATCTCGACGAGGTCGATGTCACCGATGGACATCCCGGCCTTCCTCAAGGCGTACGCGGTGGCCGGAATCGGCGCCGACAGCATCCGTATCGGATCCTCCCCCCGCACGGAAAGATGGTGAACCCGCGCCCGAGGCGTGAGCCCGTGCTCCCGCACGGCCCGCTCGGAGGCGAGGAGCATCGCGGCCGCGCCGTCGGAGACCTGGGAGGAACAGGCGGCGGTGATGGTGCCGCCCTCCACGACCGGCTTCAGCCCGGCCATCTTCTCCAGTGAGGTGTCCCGCCGCGGCCCCTCGTCGACCGTGACGTCCCCGAACGGCACGACCTCCCGCTCGAAACGTCCCTCGTCGATCGCCCGGATCGCCCGCTGATGCGACCGCAGGGCGAACTCCTCCTGGTCCCGCCGGCTGATCCCCCACTTCTCGGCGATCAGCTCGGCGCCGTAGAACTGGTTGACGGGCCGGTCCCCGTACCGCGCCCGCCACCCCTCGCTCCCCGCGAACGGCCCCTCCGTGAGCCCCAGCGGCTCCGCGGCCTGGCGGGAGGCGAAGGCGATGGGGATCTGAGTCATGTTCTGGACGCCGCCCGCGACCACCAGGTCCTGCGTGCCGGACAGAACACCCTGCGCGGCGAAGTGCACGGCCTGCTGCGAGGACCCGCACTGCCGGTCGATCGTCACCCCGGGCACCTCCTCGGGCAGCCCGGCCGCCAGCCAGCACGTCCGCGCGATGTCCCCCGCCTGCGGCCCGACGGTGTCCAGACACCCGAAGACGACGTCCTCGACCGCGGCCGGGTCGACCCCGGACCGCGCGACCAGGGCCTTCAGCACATGCGCGCCCAGGTCGGCGGGATGGACCCCGCCGAGACCGCCCTTCCGGCGCCCCACGGGCGTACGGACCGCTTCGACTATGTAGGCCTCGGCCATGACGACTCCTCGGGCTCCTCAGTGGGTCCAATTGGTTCGGCGGGTTCAGTGGGTTCAGTGGGTTCAGTGAGTTCAGTGGGTTACGTCCGTACGGCGATTCCGTCGAGGACCATCGACAGGTACTGCCGGGCGATCTCCTCCGGGCTGTGCTGTCCGCCGGGCCGGTACCAGGACGCGGCGACCCACACCGTGTCGCGCACGAACCGGTAGGTGAGCCGGATGTCCAGGTCGTCCCGGAAGACCTCGCCGGCCACTCCCCGCTCCAGCGTGGCCAGCCACGTCTTCTCGAATCTGCGCTGCGACTCGGCGAGGAACGCGAACCGCTCCTGCGCGACGAGGTGCCTGGACTCCCGCTGGTAGATCGCGACGGCCGCGCGGTGCCGGTCGATCTCCCGGAAGGACTCGGTGACCAGGGCCTCCAGCGTCTCGCGGGGGCCGAGCTCGGCCTCCAGGACGGTGTCGTACCCGTCCCACAGCTCGTCCATGAAGGTCCGCAGGATCTCCTCCAGCATCGATTCCTTGGAGTCGAAGTGGTAGTAGAGGCTGCCCGCGAGCATGCCCGCGTGGTCCGCGATCTTGCGGACGGTGGTGGCGTTGTAGCCCTGCTCGGCGAAGACCTCGGCGGCGGTGTCGAGAAGTTCGCGACGGCGGGCGGGCGCGGCGGTCACCTGGGGCTTCTTCTTCGTAGGAGGCACGGGCCCATTGTGGTCCTAGGCCCGCTGGCTGCTGACGGAGACCGATTCTCCGGTCATGTACGAGGAGTAGTCGGACGCCAGGAAGACGATCACGTTGGCGACCTCCCACGGCTCGGCGTACCTCCCGAAGGCCTCGCGTTCCGTCAGTTCCTCCAGCAGTTCGGGCGAGGTCACCTTCACCAGGTGCGGGTGCATGGCGAGACTGGGCGAGACCGCGTTGACGCGCACTCCGTGCTCCGCCGCCTCGATCGCCGCGCACCGGGTGAGCGCCATGACCCCCGCCTTCGCCGCCGCGTAGTGCGCCTGCCCTGCCTGGGCGCGCCAGCCGACGACGGAGGCGTTGTTGACGATCACGCCACCGTGCCCGCCCGCCCGGAAGGCCCGCAGCGCCGCTCGCGTGCACCGGAAGGTGCCGTTCAAGGTGACGTCGAGCACCTTCGACCACTGCTCGTCGCTCATGTCGACGAGGGCCGAAGTCCCGCCGAGACCGGCGTTGTTGACCACGATGTCGAGCCGCCCGTGCAGTCGCAGGGCGGCCTCGAAGAGCGCCTGCACCTGGGCCTCGTCGGTGACGTCGCACGCGAGCGCCGAGACGCCCTCGAACTCCCCGGCCAGCTCGGCCTCGAACTCTTTGAGTCGTCGCGCGTGCGCGTCGCTGATCAGCACGCGCGCGCCCTCCTCCAGGAAGCGGCGCGCGGTGGCCCCGCCGATGCCCGCGCCCGCGGCGGCGGTCACCACTGCGGTGCGCCCCTTCAGCAGCCCGTGCCCGGGCACGTATGCCGGACTCTCGACGCCTGTCATGACGCCACGCTAACCTACCAAACACTTGTTAGGGAAGGATCGCCGCTGATGGACCTCGACTTCACGGCCGACCAGGACGCCTTCCGCGCCGAGGCGCGCGCCTGGCTGCACGCGCACGTCCCGTCGCCGCCGCTGCCCTCCCTGGAGACCGAGGAGGGCTTCGCCGCACACCGCGCCTGGGAGGCCGAACTCGCCGCGGACCGCTGGTCGGTGGTGTCCTGGCCGGCCGCGTACGGCGGACGGGACGCGGGGCTTCTGCGGTGGCTGGTCTTCGAGGAGGAGTACTACGCGGCGGGCGCGCCGGGCCGGGTCGGCCAGAACGGCATCAACCTCCTCGCGCCGACCCTCTTCGACCACGGCACCGAGGAACAGCGGGCCCGGATCCTGCCGCCGATGGCCTCCGGCGAGGTCGTCTGGGCGCAGGCCTGGTCCGAACCCGAGGCCGGGTCCGACCTCGCCTCCCTCAGGTCCAGGGCGGTGCGCACGGACGGCGGCTGGCTGCTGAGCGGGCAGAAGACGTGGTCGTCGCGGGCCGCGTTCGCCGACCGCGCGTTCGGCCTGTTCCGCAGCGAGCCGGACACCCCGAAGCCCCACCAGGGCCTCACCTACCTGATGTTCGACCTGCGGGCGCCGGGCGTGACCGTCCGCCCGATCGGCCGCCTGGACGGCAAGCCGGCCTTCGCCGAACTCTTCCTGGACGACGTGTTCGTGCCGGACGAGGACGTGATCGGCGAGCCCGGCCGGGGCTGGCGGGTCGCCATGTCGACGGCGGGCAACGAGCGCGGTCTGACCCTCCGTTCCCCCGGCCGCTTCCTGGCCTCGGCCGACCGGCTGGCCGCGCTCTGGCGGGCGCGCGGCCGGGACCCGTTCACCCGGGACCGGGTGGCCGACGCGGTGATCGGCGCCCGCGCGTACCAGCTGTTCACGTACGCGGGCGCCTCCCGTTTCCTCGACGGCGAGCCCATCGGCCCGGAGTCCAGCCTGAACAAGGTCTTCTGGTCCGAGTACGACATCGCGCTGCACGAGACGGCGCTCGATCTCCTGGGCGGGGATGGGGAGTTGACGGACGCGGGCGGGGAGGAGCACGGCGGCTGGGCCGAGGGGTACGTCTTCTCCCTCGCCGGTCCCATCTACGCGGGCACGAACGAGATCCAGCGCGACATCATCGCCGAACGCCTTCTGGGCCTGCCGAAGGGACGCCGCTGATGCGATTCCTCCTGGACGACGAACAACGCGCCTTCGCCCACTCGCTGGACGCCCTGCTGACGGCGGCGGACACCCCGTCGGTCGTACGGTCGTGGGGCGCCGGTGACCATACGGCCGGGCGGGCCCTGTGGACCCGTATCGCCGACGCGGGAGTGTTCGCGCTTGCGGTCCCCGAGGCGTACGAGGGCGTCGGGCCGCTCCCCGTCGAACTGGCCGTCGCCTTCGTGGAGTTGGGGCGGCACGCGGTACCGGGCCCGCTCGTGGAGACGGTCGCGGCGGCCGCGCTGCTGACGGAACCGGGCCTGGCGAAGAGGTTCCTGCCGGGGCTGGCATCCGGAGAGACGATCGCGACGGTGGCCCTGAACGGCTCGTACGCGCTGGACGGAGACGCGGCCACCCTCCACCTCACGGTCGAGAGCGGCGAGGGAGGCCAGGGCGGCGAAGGCAGTGAGGGCGGTTCAGTCGGCAAGTTGAGGCTGGCCCAGGGGCACGGGCACGGGCCGGTCCGTACGTCCATGGATCCGGCCCGCCGTCTCACCCGGCTGGAGGAGGCGGGCGGCGAACTCCTCGCCACCGGCCCCCAAGTCGCCGCGGCCGCCGCCCACGCGCTGACCTGGGCCCGCCTCGCGACCGCCGCGCAGGCGCTCGGTGTGGGGCTGACCCTGCTCGACAGGACCGTGGCGTACGTCAAGCAGCGCAGCCAGTTCGGCGTCCCCATAGGCTCGTTCCAGGCGGTCAAGCACCGACTGGCCGACGCCAAGATCGCGTTGGAGTTCGCGCGCCCGCTCCTCTTCGGCGCGGCTCTGACCATGGACCCGGCCGACGTGACCGCCGCCAAGGTCACGGCCTGCGAGGCGGCGTACAGGACCGCCCGTACCGCGCTGCAACTGCACGGTGCGATCGGCTACACCGCGGAGTACGACCTGTCGCTGTGGCTGACCAGGGCTCGCGCGCTGCGCACCGCTTGGGGCACACCTGGGGAGTGCCGCGAGCTGGTCCTCGAGTAGCCGAGCCCCGAAGCAGTTGGGCCCCCAGCGGTTGCGTGCTCAGTGGTGGTGGTCGTCGCTGCTCGTGAGTTCGCGGTACTCCTCGACGGTCGGCTTGGGAATGTGCGCGTTCTGCCCGTACATGGCCTGGGCGAGCCGAGCCCGTAGCCGCTGGGACGGCTTGACCTTCCGCTCGACGCCGTTCGCGTCGACGAGCGGGCCCACGTCGTAGGGCGGGTCCTGCTCGTGCTGGGTGAGGGTGAACCGCTGGGCCGGGGTGAGGGGTTCGTGCACCTCGACGAACTCGCCGTGCGGCAACCGCTTGATGACGCCGGACTCCCTGCCGTGCAGCACCTTGTCGCGGTCGCTGCGCTGGAGCCCCATGCAGACGCGTCGGGTGATGACGAAGGCCATCACCGGGACCACGAAGAAGGCGATCCGCACGAACCAGGTGATCGAGTTGATCGACAGATGCAGATGCGTGGCGACGATGTCGTTGCCGCCGCCGATCAGCAGTACGCCGTACAGACTCAGCCAGGCGACGCCTAGCCCCGTGCGCGTGGGGACGTTGCGGGGCCGGTCCAGGATGTGGTGCTCGCGTTTGTCCCCGGTGATCCACGCCTCGATGAACGGGTAGACGGCGATCGCCACCATGATCAGCGGGAAGAGGGTGAAGGGGATGAAGACGCCCAGCTGCAGGGTGTGGCCCCAGGCGTTGATCTCCCATCCCGGCATCACCCGGATCAGCCCTTCGGAGAAGCCGAGATACCAGTCGGGCTGGGCGCCTGTGGTGACCAGATCGGAACGATAGGGCCCGAAGGCCCACACGGGGTTGATCGTCGCGATCGCGCCCATCATCGACAGCACGCCGAAGACCAGGAAGAAGAAGCCGCCGGCCTTGGCCATGTAGATCGGCATGAACGGCATGCCCACCACGGACTTCTGGTCGCGGCCGGGCCCGGGGTACTGGGTGTGCTTGTGGTAGAAGACCAGGATCAGATGGGCGACGACCAGGCCGAGCATGATCCCGGGCAGCAGGAGGACGTGGATCGGGTACAGCCTGGCGATGATGTCGTGTCCCGGGAACTCCCCTCCGAAGAGGAAGAACGCGAGGTACGTGCCCACGATCGGCACGGACAGGATCGCGCCCTGCGCGAAGCGGAGGCCGGTGCCGGAGAGCAG
This sequence comes from Streptomyces sp. NBC_00258, assembly GCF_036182465.1. Lineage (NCBI taxonomy): Bacteria > Bacillati > Actinomycetota > Actinomycetes > Kitasatosporales > Streptomycetaceae > Streptomyces > Streptomyces sp. NBC_00258. The sequence continues at coordinate 8,753,567 of NZ_CP108081.1, read as the reverse complement.
GTCGTCGGGGAGCGAGTAGCCGGTCAGGCCGGTGATGATGCCGAGGAACAGCAGGGTCCAGCCGAACAGCCAGTTCAGCTCGCGCGGCTTGCGGAAGGCGCCCGTGAAGAACACGCGCATCATGTGCACGAGCATTCCGGCGACGAACACGATCGCGGCCCAGTGGTGGATCTGCCGGATCAGCAGTCCGCCGCGCACGTCGAAGCTGATGTCGAGGGTGGACTCGTACGCCCTGGTCATGATGATGCCGTTGAGGGGTTCGTACGAGCCGTTGTAGACGACCTCGGCGGCGCTGGGCTCGAAGAAGAGGGTGAGGTAGACGCCGGTGAGGATCAGGACGAGGAAGCTGTAGAGGCAGACCTCGCCCAGCATGAAGGACCAGTGGTCCGGGAACACCTTGCGCATCTGGGTCTTGGCAAGCGAGTAGACCCCGAGCCGTCCGTCGGCCCAGTCCGCCACCTTCTCGCCCTTGCCCGTCTGTGCCGCTCGCCCGTTGCTCCGCGCGTCCATTCGTGGCCCTCCCCATAGGCTCAGTTCAGAGTGTCACGGGGTTCCGCGAAGCCAAAGGGGTTGTGCGGGTCCACGATTCGGCTGCGGCCCGGTGGGGGTTGCTCGCGCAGTTCCCCGCGCCCCTGAGAACGACGTGGCTGGGGCCGTGGGTCGGCCGCGCCCCGTCAGGGGCGCGGGGCTGTATCGATGTGCGGCTCCGCCGCGTGGGCGCGACCAGCCCCCGCCGGCCCGCAGCGAGCCCACCGGCTCAGGCACCGCGTGTCACTCGACGATCCCCGCCGCCCGCGCCGCCGACAGCCACCGTGGGAACTCGCCCAGCAACCGGTCGTACAGCTCACCGTCGGAGACACCCCGGCGGGGGTCCGAACCGGCGTGGAAGAAGCCGGCGTTGTCCACGACCCGCTTCCCCGGAACGGCCAGGTCGTCGAGCCGGCGCAGGAAGTCGAACTGTTTGCTGGACGGGTCACCGAAGCCGATGAACTGCCAGAACAGAGGAAGCTTCGCCGCCTTGCACAGGTACCGCTCCGCGGCGAGCTTGTTGATCGGACCGCCGTCGGTCTGGAAGACGACGAGGGCGGGGTCCTTGGAACCACTGTCGAGGTAGTGGTCGATGACGGCGTCCATCGCCAGGTGGTAGCTCGTCTTGCCCATGTGCCCGAGCCCGGCGACGATCCGCTCCACACGCCCCGCGTGACTGTCGAGCGCGATGTCGGTCACGGCGTCGACGTCCGTGGAGAAGAAGACGACAGGCACGGTCCCGTCGTCGTCGAAGTGTGCGCTCAGACCGAGCACACGGTCCGCGAGCGCCTGCACGCTGCCGTCGGCGTAGTACGGCTTCATCGATCCCGAGTAGTCGACGACGAGATAGACAGCGGCCCGCTGCCCGCTCAGCCCGTGCTTGGTGAGGGAGACCCCCGCGCTCTTGTAGAGGCTGACCAGCGCGGGCGCGGTCTCCTCCACCTTGGTGAGGCTGATCCCGGCCATGCGGGCTCCTTCCGGCCATGATCCGACCGGGTGAGCCTAACCGGCCGCCCGCTCCCGGAACGCCGGCAGCTCGAAGAGCCGCCTCCTGGCCCCGTCGCCCATCAACTCCACCAGCGGAAAGACCAGTTCCCACAGATCTTCCTTCTCGACACCGACGGCCAGCGCGTCGAGGTCGGGATCGGAGAGCGCCCCCGCGGCCTTCGCGACGATCCGCCGGGCGGTCGGCGGCAGTGCCGCCACCATCGGGAGGAACTCCGCCCACAGCCCGGTCGCCACCACCCCGCGGACGAGCCCGTCGAGCACCGCGCGGTCCCGCAGCGCGGGCAGCGCGGCGACGGCCCGCAGCTCGTCCTCGTCGAGCGCGGCCACGATCGGCAGGAGCGACTCCCACAGGTTCTGCTCGGCGGTGGTGCGGACGAGGGAGTCGAGGCGGGCCTCGGGCTGGGCGGCGGTGAGGGAGGCGATCCTGGCCCGCTGCTCACCGGACACCATGCTCGCGACGGCCATGGCCTCCGGCCACAGCCCGCCGTCGGCGGCGGACGCGATGACCGACGACACGCGCGCCTCGCCCAGCAGCTCGACGATGCGGCCGAGCCGTTCGGGATGGTCGATGACGAAGCCGGTGAGCAGCAGGGTCGCGTCGTCGAGCCGCGGCAGGATCCGCAGCAGCGCGGAGTCCCGCAGATGCCCGACGAACCGGCCCATCGTGAGGTGGTCGCGGCGGTCGGCGAGGACGAGGGCGATCCGTACGACGATGTCGTCGTCCAGTCTGCCCATGATCCCGGCGATCCGGCGCGGGTCGACGTGGTGGCAGCAGCGGGCCGTGAACTCGGGCGGCAGCCGCTCGATGATGTCGGCGGCGCGGCCCGGTTCGAGGCGTCCGGCGAGGGCTGCGGCCAGCTGCGGCCCGAGTGCCTTCTGCGAGATGCCCGCTGCGATGCCCGCGGGCAGCAGCTTCGTCTTCGCGGCGATGCGGTCGAGGATCCGGGGGGCGTCGTCGAAGAGCGCGGCGACGGATCTCTCGCGGAAGGCGCGCACGTCCTCGACTGGCAGTTCTTCGAGGAACGCCAGCTGCCGTGGTTCGACGTCCAGCAGGCGGGCGAGCTTCAGGATCTCGGCCCTGCTGCGCAGTGTGTCCATGCGGGAGGGGTCTCCTGGCTAACGGAACAGCATCCGGCGGAGGGGTTCCCTGGTCAGGGCGGGTACGAGGGTCAGCGCGTCCTCGACGGCCTCGTTCAGCCCGGATGCCCGGCGCTCCCGTGCCCGGCGCAGTGCCCGCGTGAGGGTCCGGACCTGTGCGTCGTCCAGCGCTCCGAAGCCCTCCGGCGGTGGAGCGGCCAACTCCGCCCGCAGCAGCGCCAGTTCCTCCGCGCTCACAGGTCCTCCCCCGACGCTCACTGGTTTCTCCACCCGATGCGGCACGGCACTCCGGGCCGATCGTACTCTTTGCCCATGAAACGCGCTGGCCGTCTGATGTTCGTCGCCGTCCCTCTCGTCGCGGTGACGGTGTACGTCGCCGTGCCCGACCAGAAGGCCGACGACGGGCCCTCCGACAGCCGGAGCTCCTCCCCGTCGGCCTCCTCCGGGTCGGCCGCCGCCGACCTGGACTCCCCGGAGAAGAAGGAGCTGGCCCAGCGGATCGTGTCGAGTGCCGAGAACTCCAGCCTCGACTGGCGCGCCCAGTACGACTACATCGAGGACATAGGCGACGGCCGCGGCTACACCGCCGGGATCATCGGCTTCACCACCGGCACGCACGACCTGCTCACGCTGGTCGAGCTGTACACCGAGTCCCATCCGGACAACGCCCTGGAGCCGTACCTCCCGGCCCTCCGCTCCGTCGACGGCTCGGACTCCCACGAGGGCCTGGACCCCGGTTTCACCGCCGCCTGGAAGGAGGAGGCACAGAAGGCTGCCTTCAAGCGCGTCCAGGACTCGCAACGCGACCGCGTCTACTTCGACCCGGCGGTCCGCCTAGCCAAGCGTGACGGTCTGGGCGCCCTCGGCCAGTTCATCTACTACGACGCCATGGTCATGCACGGCCCCGGCGACCCCGGCTTCCACGGCATCCGCGAGCGCGCCATGTCCGAGGCCGACACCCCCGCGGAGGGCGGCGACGAGCAGAGCTATCTCGACATCTTCCTGGACACCCGCCGCGCGACCATGAAGTCCGAGAAACGCGACACGACCCGCGTGGACACGGCCCAGCGGAGATTCCTGTACGCCGGAAACCTGGACCTCCGCACTCCGCTGGAGTGGAAGGTGTACGACGTGACCTACCGCGTGCCCTGACCGGCACCAACCCACCACGGAAACGGGCCACTTCTGGAATCATGTCGCTGTTCGGCGCCGGTCGGCGAGGGGGTACCGAGTGAGGTCCGGGGGACACGATGCACGGTGAGTTCCAAGGACGGCGCCGGGCGCTGCTGATCGGCGTGACGGCGACTCCGTTCCTGGCCGACGATCCGTTGCTCGGCGAGGAGTTCGACACGCTGGACTGCGCGGAGCGCGATGTCGCGCTCGTGTCGGAGGCTCTGGATCTGTCCGGCTACACGGTCACCGAGCACCACGCGGGCCGCGTCTCCGAACTCAAACTGGGCAAGAACGGGCTCAAGGGCGAACTGCACCGCTTCTTCGTCTCGTGCGAACCGGGCGACACGGCGTTCGTCTACATCTCCTGCCACGGGGTCACGCTGGGCGGCCGTGACTTCCTGCTGGCGGCGGACGCACAACCGGGCGATCCACGCTCCGACGGGACCCCCACGCTTCTCATGGACTCGCTACTCGGGGCCGACCCGGTGGGACTGCAACTGAGCGGCCTGAAGAAGGGGGTCACCGCGGTCATCTGCCTGGACACGTGCCGGACGGCGGACGTCCTGCCGGACGAGGAGGTCTCGACAGGAGTGCGGGCACCCGCTCAGGACGTGGTGTGGCTCTACAGCTGCGGTCCCGGACAGCGTGCGTACGCCGACCGGGAGAACGGCAGCTGGTTCGCCCAGGGGTTGGCGCAGGCACTGTCGCCCGACAGTCCGCCGACGACGTTCGGTGACGTCATGCGGCACACCGAGCGGGAGATGCGCCGGCTGGCCGGTGACGAACCGGTCGATCCGCCCACCGTCAAACATCTCGCCCCGCACGGGCGGATCGTGGACACCCTCGAACTGTGCAAGGGGTTCAAGGAGCCGCTCCCCTGGGCCGAGATGGTCACAAAGTCCGCGCTGTGGGAGCACACTTCGGGCGGCGAGGCGGTGCACGCCCGCGTCAAGGCCGGACTCACGGAACTGGTGGAACGCGTCGGGCGGAACCTTCGAGGCGCGGGCGCGCACGAGAACGATCCGTGGCGGGATCCGACGTATCCGGCCCGCTTCGAGCGCAGGCTCGTCGGCCTGGTCGAGCGTGCCCGGCTCAGGGAACTGCGGGCACTACTGTCTCCGGCCGAGACAGCGGTGCTGCTCGCCGCACCCCTGGTGTACGAGGACGTCACCGCCGTCGCCCTGGAGGATCTGCGGCAGGTCCTGGACCGGCACCGACCGGACGGAGCCGAGCCCGACGAGCACCTCGACGCACACGCACAGCTGGTCGCCGCTGCCGTCGAGGACGTACGCCGAGCCCACGTACAGGTGCAGGGCACCTTGGAGACCCTGCGGGCGCGCGGTCTCGCCCCGCAGGCCGAGGCCGCCGAGCACTGGATCCGCCATCGCTTCATCGCGGACTGGGACCCTCTGTGGGAGCGCACCGGGGGGTACGAGTCCGTCAACACCCTCCTCTCCGGGCTGGCCCGGGTCATCGCCGACTCCGCCGAACCTCTGCCGCCCGGGCGGGCGTCCGAGCAGTCGCTGCGACTCATCGACCGCCAAATCCGCCAGGTATTGGGCCACTTGACCGTGGAACCGGGTGACCGCCCCCGAATCAACGACTCCGACAGCGACAGTTGGAGCAGATACGACCCGGTTCCGGGCGGGAAGTGGCGCGGCCAGGAACTCGCTCAGCTGCTGTGGACGGCGGGGCTGCTGTCGGCCGATCCGCGCCGGATGTCCAGCGTGCTCGTCAGCCATCTCGGAGCGCACGAACGGCTCGATCCGCAGACGGTGGTCGACGCGTTGTCCGAGGAGTTCGACTTCGCGGCCGTCGGTGACCTCAGCGCCGACGCGTACGGCCTGGATGTCCGCTTCCACTGCCCGCATCCCGCGCTGCACGCGGCCGTCGAGGAACTCGCGGGCCGGGCCAATGCGGCGGCGGCCTCGATCCGCAGCCGCTGGAGGGAGCAGCGCTCCAGTCCGCCGTCGCTGCTGCGGGGTCTGCCCGAACGCATAACCGCCGGCCAGCTGGTGCCCGAACCCGGGCAGTACACAGTCCCGTTGGAACGCTTTCGTCTCGCCGAGGACGAGATCCGGCCCCTGCTGATGGGCGCGCAGCTGTACGGCGACAAGATGCTGGCCGTCCGCGAGCTGTACCAGAACGCGCTGGACGCCTGTCGGCTGAGGGACATGCGCGACCAGTACGGCCGGTCCCAGGGCGAGGCCACGGAGGACTGGAACGGCGAGATCACCTTCACGCAGCGCTGGGACGAGAAGGGGCTCTACATCCAGTGCGAGGACAACGGCACGGGGATGAGCCGCACCAAGCTCACCTCAATGTTCGCCCGCGCGGGAAAACGCTATGAGCAGGACCCCGAGTTCACGCAGGAACGACGCGAGTGGCGGCGTGCCGGCCTCAAGCCGATCGCGCTCAACTCCCGTTTCGGAATCGGCGTGTTCAGCTACTTCATGCTCGCCGAGGAGGTCGTGGTCCTCACCGCCCCGGTCAACCGCCACGGTCTGCGGAAGTCCCTCGACCAGGCCTCGCGCGCCGACATCCAGTCCGGCTCGGGTCTGCTGAGCATCACCACGGGCAAGGGCGCACCCGCCCACGGCGGCACCAAGGTCCGGCTCTACCTCGCCCTGACCGAGGATGAACAGCCGCCGTCCCTCGTGGAGACCCTCCAGTCGCAGTTGTGGGTGAGCGACTACAAGGTGACGGCGGTGGAGTACGCGAAGGACGACCCGGAACGGGAGGTCCGGAGCCGGTCCTGGACACCTGGCAAGCTGAAGGCCACGGCGGACTGGCGCGGCCATGCGGTCCACGCGGAAGGCACCGACGTCTGGCTCGTCCAGGGCGAAGGACAGCTGCTCCTCGACGGAGTGGTGATCGAGGACGCTCCCCACATGTACGGATGCGTCGTCAATCTCCGGGAACGACACCGGCCGGTACCGAGCGTGGACCGCAACGACCTCCTGTCGCACGACGAGGACGCCGTGCAGATGGAAGTGCTCGCCGCGGTGCCCAAGGCCGCGACCCAGTGGAGGGAGGTGTCGCTGCGGCGTCTGTGGCAGCTCGCCCAGGAGGAGCCGCCTTTGGCGGTGGCGGTCCTCGACGCCCTATCCCCAGAGGTGACGGCGACCCTGGAACCGGCCGGCGATGACGTCCGCCTGCTGCGCGGGCGACTGCCGTTGACGCCGACGGGCTGTCTGCCGATGGATCAGCAGCTTGTCTCCTCGGCACACGATCTGGAGCTGCTGGGAAATAGCCGCCTGTACGAGAACGAGCTGTTCCGCCAGTGGCGGATGGCAAGGCTGGAGCATGCTCCACTCGCTGATCACGAGTTCTCACCACCCGGATATCCCGTCGCGACAGGGCTGGACTCACTGCTCTTCGTCGACACCCCGTCCCAGGAATGGGCATGGGCTCCTGTGGTGAAAGCCGCAGCCATGGCGAGGCTCCCCGTGAGAGCCGCGGTCAAGGCACTACGCCGGTATGCCATCACGGGTGTGTACGTCCCCGCGGCCACCGACATCCGCTCCCAGCTCGCCCTCGAACTCTCGCCCGCCGCAGCCGATCTCTACATCGCCTATCGCGACATCCTGCAGCCTCCTGACAAAGGTGCCGCGGTGCACGCACCACTGCTGGTCATCTCCGAGGAGTACAACCTCCCGCTGGTCGACTGTCTTCCTCTGCTGGATCAGCTCCGAGGGCTCGACCCCGAACTCCCTCCGCTCCCGGAGCTGGACGAATCCGTCGCCGCGGAGCGCTTCACCTACGACGAAGCGCGAATACTGGCCGGCGACGGGGGTTCCGACTGGCTTCCGTCAAGGAGATGGAACGCCGGCGCGATGTCGATCACGCATCTCAAGGATCGCGTCGAAAACATCTTCGTCAACTCTTCGCTGGACGCCGCGGCACTGCTGGCCCGCATCCGTCGTCTGGCTCCCCTCGGCTTCTCCGTATGGGGAGGGGGAGAACCGGAGGCGGCGCCAGGTGACCAGGGCTCTCTGACCGCGGCCGACCATCTGCTCCTGGCAGTCAGGACCGGCCAAGGGAATCCGTGGCTGGACAAGCGTCTGGCCCTCCCGCAAATGCTGCTCGCCTCGTCACGACTCGGAATATCACTGGGCGAGGCAGCACGACTCCTCACCGAGTCATCCTCCGTCACCGCTGTTCGCGCTCCCGACGTCCCCGCGGAAGCCGCCGCCTGGACCCCGCCGTACTGGGTCATCCGTGTCATGGAGCAATGGCCGGAACCAAAGAAGGCGTTCGGGCCCTGGGAACTCATCGACGCCTACCTCTATCAGCACCAGAACCGGACACCACGAGGCGTCGCGGAATTCCGGGAGGCTGCGACGGCACTTGACGCCTGCGGTCTCCTCACGACCGCCCCGTCCTGCGATCACGATTCACTGATACGGCAGGCGATGGATTCATCTCTCGACATCGGCGCGTTTGGATACGAGGGTTCCGCGTTGGACACGGCTCCCGTCTCCCTCGCCTACTGCCTGTCACTCATCAGCAGAACCGGCACCCTGGACGAGGTCCTGGACCAGCTGGAAACCGCGGAGACACACCTGCCCCTACACCTTCCTGAGGTGACGGCGGAGGCCCGTTCGCTGCAATGCAGCATCCACGACCGGCATGCGCTTCTCAACACAGGAACGCTCATCGGCGAAGTCCCCACATTCCGTCGCCTGACGATCCAGGACCTCCTCGAACACGCCAATGACAACGGCGGCACGCTCTCCCAGTCGGTCCACCATCTCTCCCGCTTCACCGCCATCGGCGCCCCGCCCCTGCCCGGCGACTTTACCGGCCCCGACGCCGAGGCCCTCGCCGACTTCGAGCCCGACCGATTCGACCTCGCGGCCTTCGATCCCGGGCTGCTGGGCCCCGGCACACTCGGCCCTCTCGAACTGGTCCTGGTGGCAGGCCGTTTCGGCTGGACGCTGAAGCGGACGTACGACCGATACGCCCCCTTCCGCTGTCTCGGCCTGGACGTCGAGGCCGGCGAACCCACGCGGCACGAGGCCGGGCTGACTCCCACCTGGTACGACGTGGTCATCCTCACCGAGCAGCTGACCGGGCGGACACCAGCCCTGTCCGGAGCCGTCACGGCGGACCACATCGCCCTCTGCGCGGAGGAGACGGACCTGTCGGAGGCCGAGGTACGCGAGCGCCTGGAACGGTACGCCGCTCTCTTCCAGCTCCACCTCCCGCCCGAGGAAGGCCAGGAAGACAGTTGAGCCCTCTCAACCCGTACGACACTGTCCCGCACCACACCACCCCGGTCGTCTTCCAGTGGACGCACGCTGTCTCGGAGGGCAGGGAGCTGCACGAAGCGACCGGCGTGTGCCCCGAGTGCGGCTGTGTGATGACCAAGCGCTACACGACCGGGCAGTACGCCCAGACCAAAGGCGGTTTCCTCGGCCGCCGCAAAGGGCCGGGCCCGAGGCCCTTCAGCACCCTGTGCCAGTGCACCTCCCTGCATACGGACCGTCCTGAAGACGTTCAGGTCGGCTGCGGCGCTCGTATCACCATCGCCTCCTGGCTGGACGGTGCCTCGCAATGACGTACACACGGGCAGAGCTGGACGACGCGGACCGTCGCCTCGACGAGATGTTCGGTTCGGAGCGGCAGCTGGCAGCCGCACTCCACCAGGCCGAGGGCTACCGCAACTTCGTGGCCTCGCTCACCGGTCTGCTCACCGCCGTGTTCGTGCTCAAGGGGCAGGAGGATCTGAGCAAGCTGGATACTGGCCCGCGCTGGGCGGTCGTATCGCTCCTCATCACCGGATTCCTGGCGCTCATCGTCGCTTCGTGGCTCGGTGTGGTCGCCGTGCACGGGCGCCCTGGCGAGGAGTTCTACGGCGAGCCGAACCGTCTCCTGGACTACGAAGCCGGGCGCACCCGGCGCATCTGGGTGCTCGTCGAGTGGTCACGGTGGCTCGCCCTCACCGGTGTCCTCGCGGTGGCGGCCGCTGTGATCGTCACCTGGGCAGCGCCAGGCAAATAGCCGAGACAAGTGGGCCCGCGGAACCCCGGACGCACCACGGCGCCCACCATCGTCCGGTCGGGGACAAAGGGCAGGCGCCGCGCTCAGTTCCGTACGCCGTTGTACGGGACGTCTGTTGGGTGGAGCGTCAGGCCATGAGGGATCAGACCATCAGGGAACGGTCCGTGGGGCGGATCGGAGCCGGCAGTTCGCTCTCCCCGGTCAGGAAGCGGTCGACCCCGCGGGCGGCCGAGCGGCCCTCCGCGATGGCCCACACGATGAGGGACTGGCCACGTCCGGCGTCACCGGCGACATACACGCCGGGGACGTTGGTCGCGAAGTCGGCGTCGCGGGCGATGTTGCCGCGCTCGTCGAGGTCGAGGCCGAACTGGGAGACCAGGCCGTTCTCCTGGTCGGTGCCCGTGAAGCCCATGGCGAGGGTGACCAGCTGGGCGGGGATCTTGCGCTCGGTGCCCGACTGCTGCGTCAGCTTGCCGTCCACGAACTCGACCTCGACGAGGTGCAGCCACTGCACGTTGCCGTCCTCGTCGCCCTCGAAGTGGGTGGTGGAGACGGAGTAGACCCGCTCGCCGCCCTCCTCGTGCGCGGAGGTGACCTTGTAGAGCATGGGGAACGTCGGCCAGGGCTGGCCGGGGTTCCGGTCCTCGCCCGGTCGCGGCATGATCTCCAGCTGCGTGACGGAGGCCGCGCCCTGGCGGTGGGCGGTGCCCACGCAGTCCGCGCCCGTGTCGCCGCCGCCGATGACGACGACGTGCTTGCCCTCGGCGGTGATCGGGGGCGCCACGTAGTCGCCCTCCTGCACCTTGTTGGCGAGCGGCAGGTACTCCATCGCGAAGTGGATGCCGTTCAGCTCGCGCCCGGGGGCCGGCAGGTCGCGGGAGACGGTCGCGCCGGCCGCGATGACCACGGCGTCGTACCGCTTGCGCAGGTCCGTCGCCTTGAGGTCACGGCCGATCTCGATGCCCGTACGGAAGCGGGTGCCCTCCGCGCGCATCTGCTCGATGCGGCGGTTGATGTGCCGCTTCTCCATCTTGAACTCGGGGATGCCGTAGCGCAGGAGGCCGCCGACGCGGTCGGCGCGCTCGTAGACCGCCACGGTGTGGCCGGCCCGGGTGAGCTGCTGCGCGGCGGCGAGGCCGGCCGGGCCGGAGCCGATGACCGCGACCGTCTTTCCGGAGAGCCGCTCGGGGGCCTGGGGCTCGACGTCGCCGCTGTCCCACGCCTTGTCGATGATCGAGACCTCGACGTTCTTGATGGTCACGGCGGGCTGGTTGATGCCGAGGACGCACGCCGACTCGCACGGGGCGGGGCACAGCCGGCCCGTGAACTCCGGGAAGTTGTTCGTGGCGTGCAGGCGCTCCGAGGCGGCGGACCAGTCCTCGCGGTACGCGTAGTCGTTCCACTCGGGGATGAGGTTCCCGAGCGGACAGCCGTTGTGGCAGAACGGGATGCCGCAGTCCATGCAGCGCGAGGCCTGCGTGGGGATGATGGGGAGCAGCGAGCCCGGAACGTAGACCTCGTTCCAGTCCTTGAGACGCACGTCCACCGGACGGGTCCTGGCGACCTCGCGGCCGTGGTTGAGAAAGCCCTTGGGATCAGCCATTGGTCGCCGCCTCCATCATCTTCTCGGTGATCTCGGTCTCGGTGAGACCGGCTCGCTCGGCGGCGTCCTTGGCGGCGAGCACTGCCTTGTACGTACTGGGGATGATCTTGCTGAAGCGGTCCACCGACACGGCCCACTCGGCGAGGAGCTTCTCGGCGACCGTGGAGCCGGTCTCCTCGGCGTGGCGGCGCACGACGTCGTGCAGCCACTGCTTGTCGGTGTCGTCGAGCTCCTCGACCGCGCCGATGTTGCCGACGTTGACGTTGTCGCGGTTCAGGTCGATGACGTACGCGATGCCGCCCGACATACCGGCCGCGAAGTTGCGGCCCGTCTCGCCGAGGACGACCGCGTGACCGCCGGTCATGTACTCGCAGCCGTGGTCGCCCACGCCCTCGGAGACCACCGTCGCGCCGGAGTTGCGGACGCAGAAGCGCTCGCCGGTACGGCCCCGGAGGAACAGCTCGCCGCCGGTCGCGCCGTACGCGATGGTGTTGCCCGCGATCGTCGAGAACTCGGCGAGGTGGTCGGCGCCCCGGTCGGGACGGACGATCACCCGGCCGCCGGAGAGGCCCTTGCCGACGTAGTCGTTGGCGTCGCCCTCAAGGCGCAGCGTCACACCGCGCGGCAGGAAGGCGCCGAAGGACTGGCCGGCCGACCCGGTGAAGGTGATGTCGATGGTGTCGTCGGGCAGACCCGCGCCGCCGAACTTCTTCGTCACCTCGTGGCCGAGCATGGTGCCGACCGTGCGGTTGATGTTGCGGATGGCGACCTGGGCGCGCACCGGCTGCGCACCGGTCGCGGAGTCCGCGGCCAGCGCGTCGGCGGCGAGCTTGATCAGCTCGTTGTCGAGCGCCTTCTCCAGACCGTGGTCCTGCTCGATGACCTGGTGGCGCGGGGTGCCCTCGGGCAGCTCCGGCACGTAGAAGAGCGGGGACAGGTCCAGGCCCTGCGCCTTCCAGTGGGTGACCGCCCGCTCCACGTCGAGGTGCTCGGCGTGGCCGACGGCCTCCTCGATCGTGCGGAAGCCCAGCTCGGCGAGGATCTCGCGGACCTCCTCGGCGATGAACTCGAAGAAGTTCACGACGTACTCGGCCTTGCCGGCGTACCGGTCGCGCAGCACCGGGTTCTGCGTGGCGATGCCGACCGGGCAGGTGTCCAGGTGGCAGACGCGCATCATGACGCAGCCGGAGACGACGAGCGGCGCGGTCGCGAAGCCGAACTCCTCGGCGCCCAGCATCGCGGCGATGACGACGTCACGGCCGGTCTTCAGCTGGCCGTCTGTCTGTACGACGATGCGGTCGCGCAGGCCGTTGAGCAGCAGGGTCTGCTGAGTCTCGGCGAGGCCGAGCTCCCAGGGTCCACCGGCGTGCTTGAGGGAGGTCAGGGGCGAAGCACCCGTACCGCCGTCGTGGCCGGAGATGAGGACGACGTCCGCGTGCGCCTTGGACACACCCGCGGCGACCGTGCCGACGCCGACCTCGGAGACCAGCTTCACGTGGATCCGCGCCTGCGGGTTCGCGTTCTTCAGGTCGTGGATCAGCTGGGCGAGGTCTTCGATGGAGTAGATGTCGTGGTGCGGCGGCGGGGAGATCAGACCGACACCCGGGGTGGAGTGACGGGTCTTGGCGACCCACGGGTAGACCTTGTGGCCGGGCAGTTGGCCGCCCTCGCCGGGCTTGGCGCCCTGGGCCATCTTGATCTGGATGTCGTCCGCGTTGACCAGGTACTCGGAGGTCACACCGAAGCGGCCGGAGGCGACCTGCTTGATGCTGGACCGGCGCGCCGGGTCGTACAGACGGTCCGCGTCCTCGCCGCCCTCACCGGTGTTGGACTTGCCGCCCAGCTGGTTCATGGCGATGGCGAGCGTCTCGTGGGCTTCCTTGGAGATGGAGCCGTAGGACATGGCGCCGGTGGAGAAGCGCTTGACGATCTCGCTCGCCGGCTCGACCTCGTCGATGGAGATCGGCTCGCGGCCGGACTTGAAGCCGAACAGGCCGCGGAGCGTCATCAGCCGCTCGGACTGCTCGTTCACGCGGTCCGTGTACTTCTTGAAGATGTCGTAGCGGCGGGTGCGCGTGGAGTGCTGGAGGCGGAAGACCGTCTCCGGGTCGAACAGGTGCGGCTCGCCCTCGCGGCGCCACTGGTACTCGCCGCCTATGTCGAGGGCACGGTGCGCGGGCGCGATGCCGCTGGCCGGGTACGCCTTCGCGTGGCGGGCGGCGACCTCCTTGGCGATGACGTCGATGCCGACGCCGCCGATCTTGGTGTCCGTGCCGATGAAGTACTTCTGGACGAAGGCCGTGTCGAGACCGACGGCCTCGAAGACCTGGGCACCGCGGTAGGAGGCGACGGTCGAGATGCCCATCTTGGACATGACCTTGAGGACGCCCTTGCCGAGCGCGTAGATCAGGTTGCGGATGGCCTGCTCGGACTCCATGCCGGGGAGGAACGTTCCCGCCCGGACGAGGTCCTCGACGGACTCCATCGCGAGGTACGGGTTGACGGCCGCGGCGCCGAATCCGATGAGGAGGGCCACGTGGTGGACCTCGCGGACGTCGCCGGCCTCGACCAGCAGGCCCACCTGGGTGCGCTGCTTGGTGCGGATGAGGTGGTGGTGGACGGCCGCGGTGAGCAGCAGCGAGGGGATCGGCGCGTGCTCGGCGTCGGAGTGACGGTCCGAGAGGACGATCAGGCGGGCGCCGTTCTCTATGGCGGCGTCGGCCTCGGTGCAGATCTCCTCGATGCGCGCGGCGAGCGAGTCGCCGCCGCCGGAGACCCGGTACAGGCCGGACAACGTCGCGGCCTTCATGCCCGGCATGTCGCCGTCGGCGTTGATGTGGATGAGCTTGGCCAGCTCGTCGTTGTCGATCACCGGGAAGGGCAGGGTGACGCTGCGACAGGACGCGGCGGTCGGCTCCAGGAGGTTGCTCGCGGGGCCGAGGGACGAGCGCAGCGAGGTGACGAGCTCCTCGCGGATGGCGTCCAGCGGCGGGTTGGTGACCTGCGCGAACAGCTGGGTGAAGTAGTCGAAGAGCAGCCGCGGGCGCTCGGACAGGGCCGCGATCGGCGAGTCCGTGCCCATGGAGCCGAGGGGCTCGCCGCCGGACTTGGCCATCGGCGCGAGGATGACGCGCAGCTCTTCCTCGGTGTAGCCGAAGGTCTGCTGGCGGCGGGTGACGGAGGCGTGCGTGTGCACGATGTGCTCACGCTCCGGGAGGTCCTCCAGCTCGATCTCGCCGGCCTCCAGCCACTCCGCGTACGGGTTCTCGGCGGCGAGACCGGCCTTGATCTCGTCGTCCTCGATGATGCGGTGCTCGACGGTGTCGACGAGGAACATGCGGCCCGGCTGCAGGCGGCCCTTGCGGACGACCTTCGCGGGGTCGATGTCGAGGACGCCGACCTCGGAGCCGAGGACGACGAGGCCGTCGTCGGTGACCCAGTAGCGGCCGGGGCGCAGACCGTTGCGGTCCAGTACGGCGCCGACCTGCTTGCCGTCGGTGAAGGTGACACACGCCGGGCCGTCCCAGGGCTCCATCATCGTGGAGTGGAACTGGTAGAAGGCGCGGCGGGCCGGGTCCATGGAGTCGTGGTTCTCCCACGCCTCCGGGATCATCATCAGCACGGAGTGCGGGAGGGAACGGCCGCCCAGGTGCAGGAGTTCGAGCACCTCGTCGAAGGACGCGGAGTCGGAGGCCTCGGGCGTGCAGATCGGGAAGACGCGGTCGAGGCCCTTGTCGCCGAACAGGTCGGAGACGAGCTGGGACTCGCGGGCCACCATCCAGTTGCGGTTGCCCTTGACCGTGTTGATCTCGCCGTTGTGCGCGACGAAGCGGTACGGGTGGGCGAGCGGCCAGCTCGGGAAGGTGTTCGTGGAGAACCGGGAGTGCACGAGCGCGATCGCGGAGGCGAAGCGACGGTCGGACAGGTCCGGGAAGAAGGGCTCCAGCTGGCCGGTGGTCAGCATGCCCTTGTAGACGATGGTCCGGGCGGAGAGCGACGGGAAGTACACGTCGGCCTCGCGCTCGGCGCGCTTGCGCAGCACGAACGCCCTGCGGTCGAGATCGATGCCCTGGCTGGAACCGTCCGACACGAAGATCTGACGGAACAGGGGCATCGTCGAGCGGGCGGTGGCGCCGAGGAGTTCGGGGGCGGTCGGGACCTCGCGCCAGCCGAGGACCGTCAGACCCTCTTCGGCGGCGATCGTCTCGATCCGTGAGACGGCCTCGGTGGCGGTGTCCTCCGGAAGGAAGGCGATACCGACCGCGTACGAGCCCGCCTCGGGCAGCTCGAATTCGGCCACCTCACGGAAGAAGGTGTCGGGCACCTGGGAGAGGATTCCGGCCCCGTCGCCGGAGTCGGGCTCCGAACCGGTCGCGCCGCGGTGCTCCAGATTGCGGAGCACGGTCAGCGCCTGCTCGACCAGCGCATGGCTCGCCTCACCGGTGAGGGTGGCCACAAAGCCGACGCCACAGGCGTCGTGCTCGTTGCGCGGGTCGTACATCCCCTGCGCGGCAGGGCGAGCATCCATGAAGGACCAGTTCTGGCCATTCGCGGAGTGCTGGGACGGCTGGCGCGGCGTACGCATCGGCTCTCCCGTCGTCGTCGTGGCATATGCAAGTGCCGAGGGACGACGTTGGCCCTCTGCGAAAGGTGCAAAATTTCGTGCAGGTTACATGATGGAGCCGTTCTCGGGAACCGGATACGGCGTTCCAACATGCGGACACCGCGGGTCGCGGCGGAGGCCGCTCGTGGCGGCTGAACAAGGGGACCTTTTCGGACAGATCAATGACCGTCGGCCCGATCGCGGCAGGCAACGTCGCCCAACGCTCCAATTGCCGTGCAGGCCTCATTGCCCGCAGCGCTTACGGCTCATGCCCAGTGGTTAAGGATTCGAAACCGCCGAGTAACGACTACTTATGCAGTCCCTTGCATAGCTGCTCGACTCGGCGGCGCGCAGGTCATCCTACGGCCGTACCGAACAGGGTGCCCAGGGCGTACGTCACACCGGCCGCGGCACCGCCGAGCGCGAGCTGCCGCAGTCCGCTGTACCACCAGGACTTCGCGGTCACCCTGGCCACGATCGCACCGCACGCGAAGAGCCCGAGGAACGCGAGCAGCAGGGCGGGCCACAGAGCGGTCGCGCCCAGCAGATAAGGGAGTACGGGGAGCAGGGCACCCAGGGCGAACGAGCCGAAGCTCGACACGGCGGCGACGGTCGGCGAGGGCAGGTCACCGGGATCGACGCCCAGCTCCTCCCGGGCATGTATCTCCAGGGCCTGCTCGGGATCCTTCGACAGCTGCCGGGCGACTTCACGGGCGAGACCGGGCTCGACGCCCCGCGCCTGGTACAGCTCGGCGAGCTCACGCTCCTCGTCCTTCGGATGCTTCCTCAACTCCCGCCGCTCGACGTCGAGTTCGGCCTCGACGAGCTCGCGCTGCGAGGCGACGGAGGTGTACTCGCCGGCCGCCATCGAGAAGGCACCGGCGGCCAGTCCCGCGAGCCCGGTGATGACGATCGTCCGATGGGACACGGCACCGCCCGCCACACCCGTCATCAACGCCAGGTTGGAGACCAGACCGTCCATCGCACCGAAGACGGCGGGGCGCAGCCAACCGCCACTGACGTCGCGGTGGGTGTGGTTGTCACGGTGCGCCTCGTGAAGCGCCGCCTCGGTCTCGATGATGGCCATGCCCGGGTCTCCCAAAATGCTGCTCGAACGCACTACTTGGACTACTTCTA
This sequence comes from Streptomyces sp. NBC_00258, assembly GCF_036182465.1. Taxonomy (NCBI): domain Bacteria; kingdom Bacillati; phylum Actinomycetota; class Actinomycetes; order Kitasatosporales; family Streptomycetaceae; genus Streptomyces; species Streptomyces sp. NBC_00258. Next base: position 8,736,411 of record NZ_CP108081.1, on the reverse strand, counting down.
CTTTTGGACAACACCCAAGATACGCCCGAAATTTCGCGCTCGCCAGCAAGGAAGGCCGTACTTACCTGGGCCTTCACCGCGCTTCGCTCATCCGTAGGGACCTGCGCACAAATGTCGACCGGGTGACGCTGAGCCGCGCGAGGCTCCGCCGCACCACTTGGTGGGGACAGATCCGCAAAGGGTCCCTCAGACCTTCCGGGACCCCGCGATGGAGAGGCACCGTCATGGCTTCGATTGCCTGCGTTCCCTCGGTCCCCGCCCCCGGGGACGCCGCCGGTCTCCGCGATCGGGCGCGCGGCGCGCTGCTGGGACTCGCCGTCGGTGACGCGCTGGGGGCGCCCGCCGAGAACATGAAGCCGTCCGAGATCCGCGCACGCTGGGGCCGCATCACGGGGTACGTGACCGAGACTCCGGCCGGCACGGACGACACGGAGTACGCCATCTTCTCCGGGCTGCTGCTGGCCCGGCACGGGTCGGCGCTCACGCCCCGGCATGTGGAGGCGGCCTGGCACCACTGGATCGCCGACCTGGACGAGGGTCCGTTCCGGGGCGCGGGCTTCAGCGAGCGGGGCACGCTGGAGAACCTGCGGCGGGGCCTGGCCGCCCCGATCTCGGCCCAGCACCGGCACGCCTGGAGCGACGGCCTCGCCATGCGCGCGGCCCCCTTCGGCGTCTTCGCGGCGGGCCGCCCCGCGGAGGCCGCCCGCCTGGTGGCGATCGACGGTTCGGTGAGCCACGACGGCGAGGGCATCTACGGCGGCCAGGCGGTGGCGGCGGGCGTGGCCGCGGCGATGGCGGGCGCCCCCACGATGGTGGTGGTCGCCTCGGCCCTGGCGGTGATCCCCGACGACTCCTGGACGGCCCGATCGCTGCGCCGCGCCGTCGCCTGCGCCCACCGCGGCGAACGCGCCGTCCGCTCCGCGGTCGTCATCGGCGGCTACCCCTGGACCGACCTCGCCCCCGAGGCCGTCGCCCTGGCGTTCGGCGCGTACGCGGCCGCCGACGGCGACTTCACGGAAGCGGTCCTCACCGCCGTGAACATGGGCCGCGACGCCGACACCACGGCAGCGGTGGCGGGCGCCCTGGCCGGCGCGACGAAGGGCGCCTCGTCGATCCCCCCGACCTGGTCGGCAGCGATCGGCCCGGCAAAAGGCAGCTGCCTCCCATCCATGCAGGGCCACCACATCCTGGACGTGGCCGACCTCCTGACCCCGGACGAGGACGAGGTGACACTGTGAGACCAGAACTGCTCAACGACCCGAACGAAGGTGCCCCTTCAGCGGCGCCTTCGTCAGGATCGATTTCGTCAGGGGCGATTTCGTCAGAGGCGCGGGGAACTGCGCGCTCAGCCCTCGCGGACCCGCACATCACACTCCGGACCCCCACCCCCTCAGGGGCGCGGGGAACTGCGCGACAAGCCACGACGGACCCGCACATCGCAACCCGGACCGACGCCCCACGGCGAATCGAAGGCCTCCTACTGGGCCTAGCCGCAGGCGACGCCGCAGGCTGGCCCGCCGCCAGGCACCGAGCCGCCCGCATGCCCGAATGGACCAGACGCCTCACCCGAGAACTGGACACCTTCGCCGAACAGAACGCCACAACCACCCTCCCCGTCCCCATCGCCCTGAACCAGCCCCCGGAACCCCTGAGACTCGGCCCCTCGGACGACGCCGAATGGGCGGCATTCGCAGCGGAGGCCGTCCTACGCGCCACCGACCCCGGCGCACTCGGCGACCTGAGCCGAGAACGCCGCATGCGCGCGGCCATCGACCTCTCCTGGAACGCCATCGCCAGCGAGGTCGCCGCGGCGGCCGACCGCGCCCCCGAGGTCGAGTCGGCCGTACTCCCCCTGCGCGCCCGCATCTCCGTACGAGCGGGTCTCGGCAACCTCGCCACCGGCCTGCGCCCGCCCGCCACCGGCCACGACAACCCCCACTACTTCGACGACGCGGCCTGCGTACGGGCCTGCGTGCTGGCAGTGGCCCACGCAGGGGACCCCCAACTCGCCGCGGAACTCGCCGAGTTCGACGCCCGCTACACCCAGGACGGCGACGGGGTGCACGGCGCCCGAGCGATGGCCGCGGCGCTGGCACTAGCCCTGGCCGGCGAGGACGCCGACGCCTGCGTGGCGGCCGCGCTCACCGAACTCCCGGAGTCCACGGAGATCGGCCGCAACGCCCGCCACGCACTGGCGCTCGCCCGCGAGGCCGACAGCGCCTTCAGCCTCGTACCGCTCCTGGAGCACCAGATCGTCGACCACGTCTACAGCTACGGCATCGCGGCGGCCGAGACCGTCCCGGTGGCCCTCGCCCTCGCCACCGCCTCGCACGGCCGGATCGCCGAGGCGGTACCCGCGGCCGCGTGTCTGTCCCGGGTGGCGGACTCGGCCCCCGCTCTCGTCGGCGCGCTGACCGGCGCGATCGGCGGCGGCACGGCGATCCCGGCCTCCTGGCGAGACGCGTGCCGCACTCTGTCGGGCTGCGCGCTCCCCCGTCTGACCGGCACGGACCTGGTGGAACTCGCCGAACTGCTGGCAGCCACGGAACTGGCCCTCTCAGGGGGATGATTCGGACATGACGCCCACCGCACCCGCAACCCTGGAAGAACGGATCACCCGCAGCCTCGTGGGAGCCGCCGTCGGCGACGCCCTCGGCGGCCCCGTCGAGGGCTACTCCCCCGAGCAGATCGCCGAACGCCACGGCGGCCGGGTCCACGGCATCGTCGGCCCCTGGAACGGCGACGACTGGCGCACGGCCCGCCCCATCGCCCCGTACCACAAGGGCGACGGCCACGTCACCGACGACACCTTGATGACGCACGCCCTGGTACGGGTGTACGCGAAGGTCCGCGACCACCTGGACGCGTACGCCGTCGCCGACCACCTCGTCCCCGACCTGATGACGACACCGCGCTGGATCCCGGAGCTGGAGGCCGAGGCACTCCCCCTCCAGCGGATCTTCCTGGCGGAGAAGTGGCTGGTGGCAAGGATCCACTACGGCCACGTGGACCCCCGCGAGGCCGGCGCCGGCAACATCGTCAACTGCGGTGCCGCGATGTACATGGCCCCGGTCGGCCTGGTCAACGCGGCCAACCCGGCGGCCGCGTACGCCGAGGCCCTCGACATCGCGGGCGCCCATCAGTCGTCGTACGGACGCGAGGCCGCGGGCGTGTTCGCGGCGGCGGTGGCGGCGGCCTGCACGCCGGGCGCGACCCCGGACTCGGTGGTCGAGGCCTGTCTGTCCCTGGCGAAGGACGGCACACGGGCAGCCATCGAGACGGTCTGCGACACGGCATCGCGCTATTCGGACTTCGAGTCGGCACTACGCCCCCTGCGCGAGGCGGTGGCGCCCTACGACACGGTCGGCCCCGACTACCGCGCCCCGTCCCTGGGCGCCCGTCGCCCCTCCCGCATCCACTCCATCGAGGAACTCCCGGTCGCCCTCGCCATGTTGCTGATCTCCCGCGGCGACTACCGGCACACGGTCCTGGGCTCGGTGAACTACGGCCGCGACTGCGACTCCATCGCCACGATGTCGGGCGCTCTCGCGGGCGCCCTAGGTGCGGAGATCCCGCCCGACTGGGCCAAGACGGTCGCGGAGTCCAGCCGCCTGGACCTGCAGGCCCCCGCGACGACGCTCACAGAGGTGACCCGCGAGATCTTCGCCCGCGACACCGACCGCCGCCGCACCCACGAGACGGCCTACGCGGAGCTGTCATGACCCCCCTCCGCCTGACCTGGATCCAGCCGGAGGACCTCCTGGGCCACGAACTCCACCAGGCAAGCCAGGACGGCCGCGAACCATCGGCCATCGCCGCCCGCTGGCACAGGGCGGGAGGCCCCAAGTCCCCCCGACGAGCAGGCGCCTCTCCACAACCGGCCTCCCCCTACCTACGGGCCCTGGCCCAGGACCTCCTGGACGAACTGGCGGATCTACCAAGCGGGTTGAAGGACAGAGAGCCAACAGCCCTGCCCAAGATCAAGGTCCTGTGCCACAACTGGCCCACAGCAGCCGGCAGCCCCGCGCTTACCGCTGTGGGCAATCGTTCCGCAGGGGCGATGGGGGTCCCGCTCGATCGAAGCCGAGAGTGGGGGAGGGTGGGCACAGCGGACCTCAGCAGCACAGCCGGGGGTCTGGGGGCAGCGCCCCCAGTTTCGGGAAGGGGTGGGTCTGGGGAAGAAAAAGCGCCCCCGACCCCAGCCACACTCCACCCCCGCCTGGAGGCCGCCTGGCTGGGCAGAGCCGCAGGCTGCCTCCTCGGCAAGCCAGTGGAAAAGCTCCCCCTGGACGGCATCAGAGCACTGGCCAGAGCCACCGGCAACTGGCCCCTGACCACCTGGTTCACAGAACGAGGCCTCCCCCCGGACCTCAAGGCAACCCACCCCTGGAACCGCCGCTCCGCCCCCACCTCCCTCGCCGAGAACATCGACGGCATGCCGGAGGACGACGACCTCAACTACCCCCTCCTGAACCTCCTGCTGCTCCAACGCCACGGCAAGCACTTCACCACCACGGACGTGGCCCGCCTGTGGCTGGACGAACTCCCCGCAGGCCGCACGTTCACCGCGGAACGAGTCGCCTACCGCAACCTCCTGGACGGCATCGAGCCCCCGCACACCGCCCGCCATCGCAACCCGTTCCGCGAATGGATCGGCGCCCTGATCCGCGCGGACGTCCACGGCTGGACCAACCCGGGCGCCCCGGCGACCGCCGCGGAACAGGCCCACAGGGACGCCACCCTCACCCACACCGCCAACGGCGTCTACGCGGCGATGTTCACGGCGGCCGCCATCGCCGAGGCGGCCACCGGCACGAGCGACATCCACGCCTGCCTCCGCACGGGCCTCACCGTCGTACCCCCCGACTCCCGCCTCGCCGAAGCCGTCCGCCACGCGATCCAACTGGCCGCGGGACAGAGGGACTTCGAGACGGTCGTCGACGAACTGCACGCCACCCACGCCGCGTACCACTGGGTCCACGCCATCCCCAACACGGCCCTGCTCGCCGCCGCCCTCACCCACGCGGACGGCGACTTCACGGTCTCCATCTGCCGTGCCGTGTCGGGCGGCTGGGACACGGACTCGACCGGCGCGACGGCCGGCTCGATCACGGGCCTGCTCGCGGGCGGCCCCGAAGCGATCCCGTCCCGCTGGACGACCCCTCTGAAGAACCGACTGGCCACGTCCGTCGGCGACTTCAACGGCACGGGCTTCGACACCCTCGCCGACCTGACGGCCCAGCTGGCGACCCGGCCGACCGCCTGACCGAACGCCGGACCCCAGCCCCAGCCCCAGCCCCAGCCCCAGCTCAGCCAACTCCCCATCCCCACCCCGCCAGGAGTCCCCCCACCCATGACCCAAACCGCCGTGACCGCACCGGCACCCCTCACCGGCCTCCGCGTCCTCGACCTCGCCACCCTCTTCGCCGGCCCTCTCGCAGCCACGATGCTCGGCGACTTCGGCGCGGAGGTCATCAAGGTCGAGCACCCCCGCAGACCCGACCCGTCCCGCGGCCACGGCCCGTCGAAGAACGGCATCGGCCTGTGGTGGAAGCTCCTGGGCCGCAACAAACGCACGATGACGCTGGACCTCTCCACCAACGGCGGCCGTGCGACGCTCCTCCGCCTGGCCGCCTCCACCGACGTGATCATCGAGAACTTCCGCCCCGGAACCCTGGAGAAATGGGGCCTCGGATGGGAGGAGCTCTCGGCGGCGAACCCCCGTCTGGTCCTGGCCCGCGTCACCGGCTTCGGCCAGTTCGGCCCGTACGCGCACCGACCCGGCTTCGGCACGCTCGCCGAGGCGATGAGCGGTTTCGCCGCGATCACCGGCGAACCGGACGCCCCGCCGACCCTCCCGCCCTTCGGCCTCGCCGACTCGATCGCGGGCCTGGCCACGGCGTACGCGGTGATGACGGCCCTCGCGGCCCGCGACCGCACGGGCCGCGGGCAGGTCGTCGACATGGCGATCATCGAGCCGATCCTCACGGTCCTGGGCCCGCAGCCGCTCTGGTACGACCAGTTGGGCCACATCCAGCCCCGCACGGGCAACCGCTCCCAGAACAACGCCCCCCGCAACACCTACCGCACCGCGGACGGCAGTTGGGTCGCCGTCTCGACCTCGGCCCAGTCGATCGCCGAACGTGTGATGCGCCTGGTCGGCCGCCCCGACCTGATCGTCGAGCCCTGGTTCACCACCGGCGCGGAACGGGCCCGCCACTCCGACGTCCTCGACGAGGCAGTCGGCTCGTGGATCGCCTGCCACACCCGCGAGGAGGTCATCGAGGCTTTCGAGAAGGCGGAGGCGGCGGTGGCCCCGATCCAGGACGTACGCGACGTCATGACGGACCCTCAGTACGCCGCCCTCGACACGGTCACCACCGTCGACGACCCCGAACTGGGCCCGCTGCGTATGCAGAACGTCCTCTTCCGCCTCACCGACACCCCCGGCGGAATCCGCTGGGCGGGCCGCCCGCACGGCGCCGACACGGACACCGTCCTCGCCGAACTCGGCCTGACGGAGGCCGAGATCAGCACGCTCAGATCGGAGGGCGCACTGTGACCACGGAAGCCACCGGAGTCGCAGGAGCAACCGACGCCTTCCCTCTCACCTGGCTGTACGTTCCCGGCGACCGACCCGAAGTGGTGGCGAAGGCCCTGGTCGCGGGCGCCGACGTGGTCGTCGTCGACCTGGAGGACGCGATCGCCCCCGACCGCAAGGAGTACGCCCGCGCCGCCACCGCCGACCTCCTGTCCGAGCCGTCCTCGCTCCCGGTCCCGGTGCACGTCCGCGTCAACGCCCTGGACAGCCCGGAGTCCGCCGCCGACCTCCGGACCCTCACCACGCTCCCGGCCCTCTCGGGCCTCCGCCTGCCCAAGGTCACGGCCCCCTCCCAGGTCGTACGTACGGCGGACAGGGCCCCGCACATCCCCCTGTACGCCCTCCTGGAATCGGCTCTCGCCGTCGAGCACGCCTACGCGATCGCCACGGCCCACCCCGCCCTGCACGGCATCTCGCTCGGCGAGGCCGATCTCCGGGCCGACCTCGGTGTACGTGACGACGCGGGCCTCGACTGGCCACGCTCCCGAGTGGTTCTGGCCGCCCGGGCGGCGGACCTGGCCCCGCCGCCCCAGTCCGTCCACACCGACGTGCGCGACCTCACCGGTCTGGCCGCGTCCTGCGCCCACGGCCGCGCGCTGGGCTTCCTCGGCCGCGCGGCCATCCATCCCCGTCAGCTCCCGGTGATCGAGACGGCCTACCTCCCGACCCCGGAGGACATCGAATCGGCCGAGTCGGTTCTCAAGGCCGCGGCCACCCACCCCGGCGCCCAGGCTCTCCCGGACGGCCGCTTCATCGACGCGGCGGTGGTTGCGGCGGCCCACCGCACCCTCGCACTGGCCCGCCGCCGCTAGTCGTGCATGCACACGTGGAGGGGGCGCCCCGAACAATCGGGGCGCCCCCTCCACGTACGAACCAGAGGTCAGGCCTTCTTCGCCGACCCGGCTTCTTCGTCCTTCGCCTCGGCGGAACTCGACGAGTCCGCGGTCTCCGACTCGGAGGAGCCGGAGTCGGCCTCGGCCGTCTCCTTCTCGAGCGTTTCCTTCTCGGCCTCGGACTTCTTGTCCTCCGGCTTCCCGGCGTCGGACTTCTTGCCCTCGGACTTCTTGGCCTCGGAGTCCTTGGTCTCGGAGTCCTTTTCCTCGGACTTCTTGTCCAGCTTCACCGCCGCGCCGTCGTCGTCGGTGTCCCCGTCGGAGGCACCGGGTTCGACGACCTCTTCGCGTCCCGGACGGCGCCGGGCCGACAGCACGATGTAGAGGACGGCGAGGAGGAAGACGACGATCGAGGTCCACTCGTTGAGGCGCATCCCCAGGAAGTGGTGGGCCTCGTCGACACGCATGGCCTCGATCCAGAAACGGCCCGCGCAGTACGCGGCCACGTACAGGGCGAAGGCGCGGCCGTGGCCGAGCTTGAAGCGCCGGTCGGCCCAGATGACGAGGACCGCGACACCGATGCACCACAGCGACTCGTACAGGAACGTCGGGTGGTAGTAGCCCGGCACCCGGCCGTCCGTCGAGGAGGTGATGTGCAGCGCCCAGGGAAGGTCCGTCTCCCGCCCGTACAGCTCCTGGTTGAACCAGTTGCCCCAGCGGCCGATGGCCTGCGCGAGGGCGATACCGGGCGCGAGGGCGTCGGCCCACGCGGGCAGCGGGACCCCACGGCTGCGGCAGCCGATCCAGGCACCCACCGCGCCGAACGCGATGGCGCCCCAGATACCGAGGCCGCCCTCCCAGATCTTGAAGGCGTCGACCCAGTCCTGACCCTCGCTGAAGTACAGCTGGTAGTCGGTGATGACGTGGTACAGCCGCCCGCCGACGAGACCGAACGGCACGGCCCACACGGCGATGTCCGCCACGGTGCCTGGCCGGCCCCCGCGCGCGATCCATCGCCTGTTGCCGAGCCAGACGGCTACGAAGACGCCGATGATGATGCAGAACGCGTAGCCGCGCAGCGGAATGACGCCGAATAGTTCGTACACTCCGCGCGACGGGCTGGGGATGTAGGCAATTTCCATGGCGGAGTCGACGCTACCCTGCCGGGCGGCACGAACGGCAACCCGCCCGGGCTACGGCTCCATAACGAGACCGACGAGAACCACGAGGCGCCAGGTGCGGATGGGACACCCGCGAAGCGCCGCGCGGCCCACCGGCCTCACGCCCTACCTCACACCACGGCCTCACACTTCGGCGTCTCGCACCTCGGCTCCTCGCGCCCCGGCCTCAGGCTTCACGACTCACGCCTTGTCGGCCTGCTGCACCATCTGCTTCAGCTTCGCCGGGGTCATCGACTGGTCCTGGTAGATGTTCTTGCCGTTCAGCAGCACCGTCGGGGTGCCGCTGAAACCGCCGCCCTGGAAGGCCTGGTGGGACTTGGCGACCCAGCTGTCGTGCGTGCCGTCGTCGACGCACTTCTTGAAGGTGGCGGTGTCCAGCCCGTCGACCTTGCCAGCCAGCTCGATGAGTTTGCTGTTCTTCGCGTACGCGTCGTCCGTCTCGGGGGGCTGGTTCTCGAACAGCACGTCGTGGTACGCGGTGAACTTCCCGGCGTCCTGGGAGCACGCCGCCGCGTTGGCCGCGCGCAGGGAACCGCTGCCGCCCATGTTCCCGTCGATCAGGGTCGCGAGGTGGTATTCGACCTTGAGCTGTCCGGCGTCCGTCAGCTCGTGGATCGTCGAGCGGTAGGCGTCCTCGAAGCTCTTGCAGGCCGGGCAGCGGAAGTCCTCCCACACGGTGAGGGTCGACTTGGCGCTCTCCTTGCCTACGGGGACGGCGAGACTGTCGTCGCCGTTCGCCCCCGAGGGGGCCGTCACCGGGCCCGCCGTGTCGGTCTTGTCCTTGCCGGCGTTCGCGGCCAGGACACCGCCGACCGCGGCCAGTGCCAGCACGCAGACGACGGCACCGCCGACAATCAGCACGCGCCGGCGCTTCTCCGCCGTCTTCTGCTTCGCTCGCTCTTCCGCCAGCCGCTCGCGGGCGGTGCGCTTTCCGTCACGGTTCTTCTCGCTCACATCCCGCAGAACGAACCGGGGAGGCGCACCGCGCCTCCCCGGCCCCAGGTCCACCCGTTCGAGTGAGCGGATTGTCCGTTACGTACGTGCACAGTCGTACGTACACGACTGCACGCTCACAGCTGTACGTGAACCGCTGTACGTGAACGGCCGTTCGTCACGCCGTGCCGCGCACGCCCTTCGCGAGGTCGGCGGCGAGGGCGCGTACGGCGTCCAGGCCCGCGGCCTCGTCCGGGGCGTCCAGCATCCGCTTCACGAAGGCCGAGCCGACGATGACGCCGTCGGCGAAGCCGGCGACCTCCGAGGCCTGCTCGGCGTTCGAGACGCCGAGGCCGACACAGACCGGGATGTCGGTGGTGGCCTTGGTGCGCCGCACCAGGTCCTGGGCCTGCGCGCCCACGGACTCACGCGTCCCGGTGACGCCCATCAGCGAGGCCGCGTAGACGAAGCCCGAGCCCGCCTCGGTGATCTCGGCGAGCCGGGCGTCCTTGCTGCTCGGCGCGACGACGAAGACGGTCGCGAGGCCGTGCTTCTCGGCGTGCTCCCTCCACAGCGCGGACTCCTGCACGGGCAGGTCGGGCAGGATGCAGCCCGCGCCGCCCGCCTCGGCCAGCTCGGCGGTGAAGCGCTCGACGCCGTAGCGGTCGATCGGGTTCCAGTACGTCATCACGAGGACGGGCTTGCCGGTCGCCCCGTACGCCTCGCGGACCGTGCGCATCACGTCCGCGATCTTGACGCCGCCGCGCAGGGCGATGTCGTCGGCGGTCTGGATGACCGGGCCGTCGAGGACGGGGTCGCTGTGCGGCAGACCGACCTCGACGACGTCCGCGCCGCCCTCGAAGACCGCCTTGATGGCCGCGATGCCACCGTCGACGGTCGGGAAGCCGGCCGGCAGGTAGGCGATGAGAGCGGACCGGCCCTCCGCCTTCGCTCCGGCGAGGGTGTCGCTCAACAGCTGGATGTTGCCGCTCACTTGGCGTCCCCCTCGATCTCCGCGTTGTCGCTGTCGGCGTCCGCCTCGACGACGGCGTCGGCACCCTCGTCGTACAGGCCGAAGTAACGGGCGGCCGTGTCCATGTCCTTGTCTCCGCGCCCGGACAGGTTGACGACGATCAGCCCGTCGGGCCCCAGCTCCCTGCCCACCTCCAGGGCGCCGGCCAGCGCGTGCGCGCTCTCGATGGCCGGGATGATGCCCTCGGTGCGGGAGAGCAGGCGCAGGGCCTGCATCGCCGCGTCGTCGGTGACGGCACGGTACTCGCCGCGGCCGCTGTCCTTGAGGTACGAGTGCTCGGGGCCGATGCCCGGGTAGTCGAGTCCGGCCGAGATCGAGTACGGCTCGGTGATCTGGCCCTCCTCGTCCTGGAGGACGTAGGACCGCGAGCCGTGCAGGATGCCGGGCTCGCCCGCGGTGAGGGTGGCAGCGTGTTCGCCGGTCTCGATGCCGTGTCCGGCGGGCTCGCAGCCGATGAGGCGTACGTCCGCGTCCGGGATGAAGGCGTGGAAGAGGCCGATGGCGTTCGAGCCGCCGCCGACGCAGGCGATGGCCGCGTCGGGGAGACGGCCCGCGCGCTCCAGGATCTGCCGCCTGGCCTCGACGCCGATGACGCGGTGGAAGTCTCGGACCATGGCCGGGAAGGGGTGGGGTCCGGCGACGGTTCCGAAGAGGTAGTGGGTGCGGTCGACGTTGGCGACCCAGTCGCGGAAGGCCTCGTTGATGGCGTCCTTCAGCGTGCGGCTGCCGGACTTCACGGCGATGACCTCGGCGCCGAGCATGCGCATCCGGGCCACGTTCAGGGCCTGGCGCTGGGTGTCGATCTCGCCCATGTAGATGGTGCATTCGAGGCCGAACAGCGCGCAGGCGGTGGCCGTCGCGACGCCGTGCTGGCCCGCGCCGGTCTCGGCGATGACCCGGGTCTTGCCCATGCGCCTGGTGAGCAGGGCCTGCCCGAGCACGTTGTTGATCTTGTGGGAGCCGGTGTGGTTCAGGTCCTCGCGCTTGAGGAACACCCGGGCGCCACCGGCGTGTTCGGCGAAGCGCCGGACCTCGGTGAGGGAGCTGGGGCGGCCGGTGTAGTGGACGAGCAGGTCGTCCAGTTCCCGGGCGAACTCGGGGTCGGACTTCGCCTTGTCGTACTCCACGGCGACCTCGTCCACGGCGGCGACCAGCGCCTCCGGGATGAATTTCCCGCCGAACGCGCCGAAGTACCCCTCGGCGCTGGGGACCTGACCCTCGGGGTCGGGAATGAAGAACTCGCTGGGCATGCGGTTACCTCGCAGGGGCGTCAGCCCCGGTCAACAGGTCGGATGGACGGTCACGTGTGCGCCACGGCCGTCGGCGGTTCACCCATGTGGAGGCGTACCACTCTCCACCGCGGCGGCGCGAGGCCCCACGGCGGTGATCGACGGTGCCGAACCGGGCGGCGCTCCCGTCAGGAGACGGGGCGGAACCCACTGTCGGCGGTGGCGCGTGCGCGCCGACGCCATCGCATGCCGTTGACCTGGCCGGGTTCGTCACCGATGACGTACCGCACCCGGCGACCGTGCACGCGCCGCGCGGGCGCCCGGCAGCCGCGCGGACGGCAGCCGCGGGCGAGCCGTGCGTAGGGGCCACGGGCCACCGAAGGGCCCGCGGCGGCCGACCGTACGCGCGCCGGACCACCGTCGGGGCCTGGGCCCGGACGGGTGGTCGTGGCGGCGAGGGAACGGTCGGCGTACATCCCGTGCGTCAGCCCCGTCCGTGCCGCAGCGCGGGATGGGCTCCCGCGGCGACCAGGTCGGAGACGGCCGTCTTCGGGTCCCGGCCGGTGACCAGGGACTCGCCCACCAGCACGGCGTCGGCGCCGGCGTTGGCGTACGCGATGAGGTCGTGCGGCCCGCGGACGCCGGACTCGGCGATCTTCACGATGTGCGCGGGGATCTCGGGTGCGACGCGCTCGAAGGTGCCGCGGTCGACCTTGAGGTCCTTGAGGTTGCGCGCGTTGACGCCGATGACCTTCGCTCCGGCGTCCACCGCCCGCTCGACCTCGTCCTCGTCGTGGACCTCGACGAGCGGCGTGAGCCCGATGGACTCGGCGCGCTCGATGAGGGACTCCAGGGCGGGCTGGTCGAGGGCGGCCACGATGAGCAGCGCGAGGTCCGCGCCGTACGCCCTGGCCTCCCACAGCTGGTAGGAGGTGACGATGAAGTCCTTGCGCAGCACCGGGATGTCGACCCGGTCACGGACGGCCTCCAGGTCGGCCAGCGAACCGCCGAAGCGGCGCTGCTCCGTGAGGACGGAGATGACGGCCGCGCCGCCCGCCTCGTAGTCGGCGGCGAGTGCGGCGGGGTCGGCGATCGCGGCGAGCGCGCCCTTGGACGGGCTGGAGCGCTTGACCTCGCAGATGACCTTGACGCCGTCACCGCGCAGGGCCGCGACACCGTCCTTGGCAGCCGGAGCCTTGGCGGCGCGCTCCTTGAGCTCGTCGAGGCTGACGCGCGCCTGCCGCTCCGCGAGGTCGGCACGGACTCCGTCGATGATCTCGTCGAGCACACTCACGCGAGCGGCCCCCTTCCCAGACGGTGAACAGTTGAAGCGGTTCTGCGGTTGACCCGGGTTTCGTCGCATCGGACGAAACCGGTGGTCACTGCGATGGTATCCGGAGGAGGGCTTAGGCCTCACATCCGGTTGACGCCGGTCCCACTACCTGGACGTTCCCCAATTGATCAAGGGTGGAGCCAGCCACCGAACGGCAGGTTCCGGACAACCGTGAAGACCAGCAGCAACGCGCCCAGGCCCCACAGGACGGACGGCCGGGGATCGATGCGCAGCGACCGTCCCTGGACGGTACGGATCACCCAGACGGTCCACACGACGGCGAACACCAGATACCCGACGACGGCGACCGCGTTGGCCCCGAGCGCCGCCACGAGGTCCCCGCGCGCGACGGCGTGCGCGCTGCGCAGTCCGCCGCAGCCGGGGCAGTACACGCCGGCGTACTGGAGCAGCGGGCAGGCGGGGTAGTGCCCTGGTTCGTTCGGATCGACGGCTCCCACGTACGCGAAGGCGCCGGCCACGGCCGCGAGGATCCCGCCGGGCACGACGAGCCGCCGCGCCACGGAGCCCTGCGGCACGGATCCGGGAGCGGGCGTCACCCTCTGGGATTCGGCGTTCACCCCACGCATTCTGCCGCGCCGGGGCGCACACCGCACACATGCGCGTACGCGAAGGAGCGCGTCCGTACGCGAAAGAGGCGGGTCCGGCGCTCGAAGCCGGTCCCGCCTCTCGGCACGCCGTGAAGGATCAGCTCTCGGCGGACGCGGACGCCACCTGGTGGGTCCGGGGCGCGGCCTTCTGCTTGCCCAGGCCCGCCGCACGCATCGCCATGCCGACCACGCCACCGAGGGCCACGACGACCATGCCGGCCCAGAAGCCCAGCGGGTTGGCCATCACCATGAAGGCACCGGAGACGCAGAAACCGATGACGGCGATGACGACGCCGGTCCAGGCGGCCGGAGTGTGACCGTGGTTGGTGCCCGCCATGACTTAGCTCCTCATGATCTGTGTTGCTGTGTGCGTGTGTGAGTCGGACGCTCGTCGCCCATTCTCCCGTACTCGCATGCGTGCCCTGAGCCGGGGTGCCCCGTAAGGGGCGCGGGGCTGTATCGATGTGCGGCTACGCCGCGTGGGCGCGACCAGCACCCACCGGCCCGCAGCCCACGTACGGCATCCCGCGGAGTGCTAGGCCCCTGTCGGGTCCTCCCCGCGGTCCAGCGCCTTCCAGATCTCCTCGGGCCGGTCCGGGTCGGCCGGAACCCGGGGCTTGCGCACCCGCGGAGCCCCGTCGCGCTCGTAACGCCCCGACATGGCCGGCCACAGCCGCCCGTACCGCAGGGCGAGGAGCCCGGCGAGGAGCAGCAGCACGCCCCCCGCCGCGGCCACGTACGGCCAGGCGGTGTGGGTCATGGCGTCCACGGTCGCCCCGCTGTCGCCGGAGGCCTGGGCCGCCTTCTCGTCGAGCGCGGAGGTGTCGGAGGCACCGAGGAGCGCCGAGACGACGGTCCCCGCGCCGGAGAGCGCGAGGAGCCCGGCGACCAGGAAACGGCCGGCGCGGCGGACGGCGAAGACGGCGACGAGAGCGGCGAGGCCCACTATGGCGAGGGACGCGGGCACGCCCGTCACATCGCCGCCCTTGGCGCTCAGCGGGAAGTCGCCGCCGGCCACCGTCGCGGTGCCCTCCGACCAGCCCTGCCGCGAGGCGAGCAGCGCGACGACCGCGCCGAGCGCGCCGAACAGCAGGGCGAGGGCGAGGCTTCGGCGGCCGGACCGGGCGGGTCCGGGGGCTTCGGATCGGGGGTGCGGAACAGCAGTCACGTACTCCACTATCGCCTGAACCCCGGGCGAACCGTCACCCGGGGCTCACGTGACTCGCGTCCCACTGTCCGCGTACGTCCGGCTGTACGGGCGTTTCCCGCGGTCCGGGCCGATGTGCGGCCTACGGTCGGCCGAGCCGGTTCGCCGTGTGGACGGCGCGCAGGACGGCTGCCGCCTTGTTGCGGCACTCGGTGTCCTCGGCGACCGGGTCCGAGTCGGCGACGACTCCGGCGCCGGCCTGCACGTACGCCGTACCGTCCCGGAGCAGGGCCGTCCGGATGGCGATGGCGGTGTCGGAGTCGCCGGCGAAGTCGAGGTATCCGACGCAGCCTCCGTACAGCCCCCGCCGCGAAGGCTCCAGTTCGTCGATGATCTGCATGGCGCGGGGCTTGGGGGCGCCGGAGAGGGTGCCCGCGGGGAAGCAGGCGGTCAGTACGTCGAAGGCCGTACGGCCTTCGGCCACCCTGCCCGTCACCGTGGACACGATGTGCATGACGTGCGAGTACCGCTCGATGGACATGAAGTCGACGACCTCGACCGAACCGGGCTCGCAGACCCGCCCCAGGTCGTTGCGCCCCAGGTCGACGAGCATCAGGTGCTCGGCGCGCTCCTTGGGGTCGGCGATCAGCTCGTCGGCGAGGGCCTGGTCCTCCTGGACGGTGGCGCCGCGCGGCCGGGTGCCCGCGATGGGGTGCACCATCGCCTGCCCGTCCTCGACCTTGACCAGGGCCTCCGGGGAGGAGCCCACGACGTCGAAGCCGTCGAAGCGGAAGAGGTACATGTACGGGGACGGGTTGGTGGCCCGCAGCACCCGGTACACGTCCAACGCGCTTGCCGTGCACGGCGTTTCGAAGCGCTGGGAGGGTACGACCTGGAAGGCCTCGCCGGCCCGGATGCGCTCCTTGATGTCCTCGACGGCGACCTGGTAGTCGGGCCCGCCCCACAGCGCGGTGTACTCGGGGAGCTCGGACGGCGGAAGCGCGGCCGGGGGCTGCGAGACGGACCGCGAGAGGTCCGCCTCCATGGCGTCGAGGCGGGCCACCGCGTCCGCGTACGCCTCGTCGACTCCCGTGTCGAGGTCGTTGTGGTTGATCGCGTTGGCGATCAGCAGGACCGAGCCGTCCCAGTGGTCCATGACCGCGAGGTCGCTGGTCAGCAGCATGGTCAGCTCGGGCAGCTTCAGGTCGTCGCGCTCGCCGGGGCCGATCTTCTCCAGGCGCCGCACGATGTCGTATCCGAGGTAGCCGACCATGCCGCCGGTGAACGGCGGCAGCCCCTGGTCGTGGGCGAGGTCGTGGGGGGTGTGGAGGGTCTCGATGGTGGCGCGCAGGGCTGCGAGGGGGTCGCCGTCGGCCGGGACGCCGACGGGCGGGGTGCCCAGCCAGTGGGCCTGGCCGTCGCGCTCGGTGAGGGTGGCGGCGGAGCGGACGCCCACGAACGAGTAGCGGGACCACGAGCGGCCGTTCTCCGCGGACTCCAGGAGGAAGGTGCCGGGGCGCTCGGCGGCGAGCTTGCGGTAGAGCGCGACGGGCGTGTCGCCGTCCGCGAGGAGCTTGCGGCTGACGGGGATGACACGCCGGTCGGTGGCCAGCTTGCGGAAGGTCTCGAGGTCCATGGCGGCTGACCTTACTGATCCACGGCCGGTACGCCGGAATCGGCGCCCTTGGTGTCCACAGGGCCCTCGGCGTCCTTGAGGAGCACGTCGGCGTCGAAGCAGGTGCGGTCGCCGGTGTGGCAGGCGGCGCCCACCTGGTCGACCTTGACCAGCACGGTGTCCGCGTCGCAGTCGAGGGCGACGGACCTGACCCACTGGAAGTGACCGGAGGTGTCGCCCTTGACCCAGTACTCCTGGCGGCTGCGCGACCAGTACGTGCACCGGCCGGTCGTCAGCGTGCGATGCAGAGCCTCGTCGTCCATCCAGCCGAGCATCAGCACCTCTCCGGTGTCGTACTGCTGGGCGATGGCGGGGACGAGCCCGTCGGCGCTGCGCCTGAGGCGTGCGGCGATCTCGGGATCCAGGCTGCTGGGCCTGCTGGGCGGGGGCGTGCTGGTCATGACGACCATTGTGCCGCGCCGGTCCGGCACTCCCGGCGGATGTCCACTGGATGAGAGAAAAGCGGCGCGATCGGGGTGGGTGGCCGGCTCGACGGGTGGGCGGACCGGCGGGCCGGTCGTAGGCTTGCTGACATGTCGACCCATGCCAAGCGTGAACGACTTCTCCTCGCAGACCTGTTGGAGACGGAGGGCCCGGACGCCCCCACTCTGTGCGAGGGCTGGAACACCCGTGATCTCGCCGCCCACGTGGTGGTGCGCGAGCGCCGCCCGGATGCCGCGGGCGGCCTCCTGATCAAGCAGCTCGCCTCACGCCTCGACCGGGTGATGGCCGAGTTCACCGACAAGCCGTACGAGGAGCTGATCCAGCTCATCCGTACGGGTCCGCCGCGCTTCTCGCCCTTCTCCCTCAAGCAGATCGACGAGGCGTCGAACGCGATCGAGTTCTACGTCCATACCGAGGACGTACGCCGCGCCCAGCCCGACTGGGTTCCGCGCGAGCTCGACCCGGTCTTCCAGGACGCCCTCTGGTCCCGCCTGGAACGCACGGCCCGTCTGATGGGCCGCGGCACCCCCACGGGCCTGGTCCTGCGCCGCCCGAACGGCCAGACGGCGGTCGCCCACCGGGGCACCCCGGTCGTGACGGCCACGGGCGAGCCCTCGGAGCTGCTGCTGTTCCTGTACGGGCGCAAGAACGCGGCCGACGTGGAACTGGAGGGCGACAAGGAAGCGATCGCCAAGCTGCACGAGGCGAAGCAGCTGGGCATCTGAACAGCCGCTTCGGGAGTTCGGCTACTTCGGAAGTTCGGCCCGGCGGAGGTCGCGGACGCACAGCGCCAGCACCCCGCCGAGGCCGCACACCGCAGCGCTGACGAGGAAGACGGGGCCCGTGCCCCACGCGCCGATCGCGGCGGCTGACACCGGCATGCTGAGCGGTGCGAGACCGAGGCTGACGATGCCGGACACGGAGCTGACCCTGCCCAGGTAGGCGGGGTCGGACCGGGTCTGCAGCAGTGCTCCGCACAGGGCGCCGCTGAGGCCCGTGAGCAGGCCGATGAGAACGGCGACGCCCGTGGCCGTGACGACGTTCGGCACGTGGGCCAGCGCGCCCATCGCGACCGAGCCCGCCAGGATCGTCACCGCCATGACGCGTCCCGCGTGCGGAAGGCCTCCGCGTACGGCGATCAGCAGCGCGGCGGCGCCCGCGCCCACGCCGAACCCGGCGAGCACCCAGCCCACGCCTGAGGCGCCCCAGCCGCGCTCGTCGGCGAGCAGGGTCAGCCCCACGTTCAGTGGGCCGACGAAGCCGAGGTCCCCGAGGGCGATGGCGACGATCAGCGGAGCGAGGACGCGGTGGCCGCGGATGTAGCGCAGTCCGTCGCGGAGGTCGCTCCAGGCGGTACCGCGCGCGGCGGCCCTGTCGTCCCCGGGGAGGTCGGCGACCCGCAGGGAGACGAGCAGGGGTACCGACACCGCGATCAGCAGCCCGGCCAGTCCGAAGGCCGCGGCCGGCCCGCCCAGCGCGATGCCCAGACCGCCGAGCGGCGCGCCCACGACGTTGGCGGAGCGGATGGCGAGGCCGCGCATGCCCTGGACGCGGGCGAGCTGGTCGCGGCCGGTGATGCGCGCCGGGAGGGCGCCCACGGCGGGCAGGAAGACGGCGTCGACCGTGCCGAAGACGAGGGCGAGCAGCGCGAGCGGCCACAGCCCGGGGGTGGTGGTGAAGAGCAGCGCGGCCACGGCGAGCACGGCCGCGCACCGCACGGCGTCACTGCCGATGACGACCTTCCGGGGCCCGAACCGGTCGGCCAGCACTCCCCCGCCGAGCATCAGCAGGGCGCGCGGCACGGCGCTCACGGCCGCCACGATCCCCGCCTGCGCGGGCGTGCCCGCCTGCACGGCGGCCCAGGTCAGCGCGAGGTAGTAGACGTTGTCGCCGACCATGGACGCGGTGTAGGCGCCCAGCCAGCGCAGGACGTTCGGGTCACGGTGGGCCGGTCCGTGGGAGGCAGGGGCCAGGGGTATGGACGTGGTGGACATACTGGCGTGCCCTCCCGGGCTGCGGACTGTCAGGCGCGGAACGGAAAGCCGTACAGGTGCAGCGCGACGTTCTCGCGCCCCCCGGTGTCACCGGCCGCCTCGGCGGCGCGGCCCTCGTCGTCGTACTTCTTGGCGAGGGCGAGCAACTCCTCGTTGAGCCGCTTCAGTTCGGCGGCGGTCAGACGGAGCGTCGTCTCGGAGTCGGAGGCGGCGCGGTTCCACTCGGGACCCCAGGCGTGGCGCCCGTCGAGGTACGTCCGGTAGAGCTCGCTGCGCTGGTCGACGAGGAGCCGGGCGAAGGCGGTGTGCGCCGCTGCCTGTTCGGGCGCGTCACGGAAGTCCTCGTCCCGCACGCTCACGCCCTCCGAGGCGGGCTGCCACCAGCGCTCCCTGCCGTCCGCGCTGCGCGGCTCGGCCTCCTCGATCAGCCCGTGCTCGGCGAGCTTGCGCAGGTGGTAGCTGACCAGTGACACGGCCTCGTCGACCTGCTCGGCGAGCTGGGAGGCCGTGGCCACCTCCGCGACGAACAGTGACCGGTACAGCCTCAGCCGCAGGGGGTGGGCGATCGCCTTGAGCGTGCCCATGTCCGTGATCCGGCGGTTCTCCTTCTCGACCATGCCCTCAAGGTAGATACAAAAGAAAAGTTGCGCAACATATATTGCACAACTTTCCTTTTCCTTCCCGCCACGAGTAAGCCCCGGCCACCAGATGACCGGGGCTTACTGAACCTCTCCTGTGCGTGAACGAGTCTCCGGGGCGTCACCGCACCGGATGCCCCGCCTCCCGCAGCGCCTGCTTCACCTCGCCGATCCGCAGGTCGCCGAAGTGGAAGACGGACGCGGCGAGCACGGCGTCCGCGCCCGCCGCGACGGCCGGCGGGAAGTCGGCCAGCCGGCCCGCGCCGCCGGAGGCGATCACCGGCACCGTGACGTGCTTCCGTACGGCCTCGATCATCTCGATGTCGTAGCCGTCCTTCGTGCCGTCGGCGTCCATCGAGTTGAGCAGGATCTCGCCCGCGCCCAGCTCGGCGGCCCGGTGCGCCCACTCGACGGCGTCGATGCCGGTGCCCTTGCGGCCGCCGTGGGTGGTGACCTCGAAGGTGCCCTCGGGGGTCCGCCGCGCGTCCACCGACAACACCAGCACCTGCCGCCCGAAGCGCTCGGCGATCTCCCGGATCAGGTCGGGGCGGGCGATGGCGGCCGTGTTGACGCCGACCTTGTCCGCGCCCGCCCGCAGCAGCTTGTCGACGTCCTCCGCGGTGCGGACACCACCGCCCACGGTCAGCGGGATGAAGACCTGCTCGGCGGTGCGGCGCACCACGTCGTACGTGGTCTCGCGGTTGCCCGAGGACGCGGTGATGTCCAGGAACGTCAGCTCGTCGGCGCCCTCGGCGTCGTACACCTTGGCCATCTCGACGGGGTCGCCCGCGTCGCGCAGGTTCTGGAAGTTGACGCCCTTGACGACCCGGCCGTTGTCGACGTCCAGGCAGGGGATGACTCGTACGGCCAGGGTCATGACTCGGGTGCCTCTCGGTACGCCTCCACCTCGACCTCGACCACCAGGCTGGGGTCCACGAAACCGGAGACGATGATCATGGATGCGGCGGGCCGGACGGAGTCGAACAGCTCCTTGTGGGCGCGTCCGACGTCCTCCACGTCCCGGGCGTGGGTGAGGTACATGCGCGTCCGTACGACGTCCTCGCGGCCGAGATCCAGCTGCTTCAGCGCCGCCAGCGCGACGTTGAACGCGTTGACCGCCTGCTCGTACGGGCCGCCTCCGGCGATCTCGCCGTCCACTATCGACGTGCAGCCGGAGACCAGCACCAGCCCGTTCGGCAGCTCCACCGCGCGGGAGTACCCGAAGGCGTCCTCCCAGGGGGCACCGGTCGAAACGCGTCGCAGGCCGCTCACTTGGCCACCGCCTCCAGTGCCTCTTCCAGGGTGAACGCCTTCGCGTACAGGGCCTTCCCGACGATCGAGCCCTCGACACCGAGCGGCACGAGTTCGGCGATGGCACGCAGGTCGTCCAGGGACGAGACCCCGCCCGACGCCACCACCGGGCGGTCGGTCGCCGCGCACACGTTCTTCAGCAGCTCCAGGTTCGGACCCTGGAGCGTGCCGTCCTTCGCAATGTCCGTGACGACGTACCGCGCGCAGCCCTCCTTGTTGAGGCGCTCCAGCGTCTCGTAGAGGTCGCCGCCGTCGCGGGTCCAGCCACGGCCGCGCAGGGTCGTGCCGCGTACGTCGAGACCGACCGCGATCTTGTCGCCGTGCTCGGCGATGACCTTGGCGACCCACTCGGGGGTCTCCAGGGCCGCGGTGCCGAGGTTCACCCGGGTGCAGCCGGTGGCGAGGGCCGCGGCGAGGGTGGCGTCGTCGCGGATGCCGCCGGACAGCTCCACCTTGATGTCCATCGCCTTGGTGACCTCGCCGATCAGCGCACGGTTGTCCCCCGTGCCGAACGCGGCGTCCAGGTCCACGAGGTGCAGCCACTCGGCACCCGCCCGCTGCCAGGCGAGGGCCGCCTCCAGGGGCGAGCCGTACGAGGTCTCCGTACCGGACTCGCCGTGGACGAGGCGGACCGCCTGGCCGTCGCGGACGTCCACGGCTGGGAGGAGTTCGAGCTTCGCGGAAGACATCGAGGGCATCAGAGGGTTCCGATCCAGTTGTTCAGCAGCTGCGCTCCGGCGTCGCCGGACTTCTCGGGGTGGAACTGCGTGGCCCACAGAGCGCCGTTCTCCACGGCCGCCACGAAGGGCTTGCCGTGCGTCGACCAGGTGACGAGCGGGGCGCGCATCGCCGGGTTGGCGACTTCCAGGTTCCAGTCGTGGACGGCGTACGAGTGCACGAAGTAGAAGCGTGCGTCGGCGTCGAGGCCCGCGAAGAGCTGCGAATCCGCCGGTGCTTCGACGGTGTTCCAGCCCATGTGGGGCACGATGTCGGCCTGCAGAGGCTCGACCGAGCCGGGCCACTCGTCGAGGCCCTCCGTCTCGACGCCGTGCTCGATGCCGCGCGCGAAGAGGATCTGCATACCGACGCAGATGCCCATGACCGGCCGGCCACCGGCGAGCCGACGGCCGACGATCCAGTCGCCGCGCGCCTCCTTCAGCCCCTGCATACAGGCGGCGAAGGCGCCGACGCCCGGCACCAGCAGGCCGTCCGCGTTCATGGCCTTGTCGAAGTCACGCGTTATCTCGACGTCGGCGCCCGCGCGCGCGAGGGCGCGTTCCGCCGAGCGCACGTTCCCGAAGCCGTAGTCAAAGACGACCACGCGTTTGGAAGGGGAGCTCAATTCCACACCTCCAGCCTCAGGACGCCCGCGACAAGACACATGCCGGCGCCGATCGACAGCAGCACGATGAGACTCTTCGGCATCTGCTGCTTGACGAAGGAGTAGACGCCGCCGAGCAGGAAGAGCCCGACGACGATCAGTACGGTGGAGAGGCCGCTCATGGCTTTACAGGGCACCCTTCGTGGACGGGAGGATGCCCGCCGCGCGCGGGTCACGCTCGGAGGCGTACCGCAGTGCCCGGGCGAGCGCCTTGAACTGGCACTCCACGATGTGGTGCGCGTTGCGCCCGTACGGCACGTGGACGTGCAGCGCGATCTGGGCCTGCGCGACGAAGGACTCGAAGATGTGCCGGGTCATCGTCGTGTCGTACTCGCCGATCATCGGCGCCATCTTCTCGGGCTCGGTGTGCACGAGGTACGGGCGGCCGGAGAGGTCGACGGTCACCTGGGCGAGCGACTCGTCCAGCGGGACCGTGCAGTTGCCGAAGCGGTAGATGCCCACCTTGTCGCCGAGCGCCTGCTTGAAGGCGGCGCCGAGCGCGAGGGCGGAGTCCTCGATGGTGTGGTGCGAGTCGATGTGCAGGTCGCCCTCGGTCTTCACGGTCAGGTCGAACAGACCGTGGCGGCCGAGCTGGTCGAGCATGTGGTCGTAGAAGCCGACCCCTGTCGACACGTCGACCTTGCCGGTTCCGTCGAGATCGATCTCGACGAGGACCGACGTCTCCTTGGTCACCCGCTCCACACGTCCTACGCGGCTCATGTGCTCTGCTCCTTCTTCAACTCACGTACCGCGTCGAGGAACGCGTCGTTTTCGGCGGGAGTTCCGGCGGAGACCCGCAGCCATCCGGGTACGCCGTTGTCCCGGACCAGGACGCCCCGGTCGAGGATCTTCTGCCAGGCGATGTGCGACCCGTTCTCCCCGTCGAACCGCCCGAACTGCACGAAGTTCGCGTCCGACTCGGTCACGTCGAAGCCGATCGCCCGCAGTTCGAGGACCAGCCGGTCCCGCTCGGTCTTCAACTGCTCGACGTATCCGAGCAGCGTGTCGGTGTGCTCCAGGGCGGCCAGTGCGGTCGCCTGGGTGACCGCCGACAGGTGGTACGGCAGCCGTACGAGCTGGACGGCGTCCACGACCGCCGGGTGCGCGGCGAGATAGCCGAGGCGCAGCCCGGCCGCGCCGAAGGCCTTCGACATCGTCCGCGAGACGACGAGATTCGGCCGATCTTCGAGCAGCGGAAGCAGCGAGTCGCCGTGGCTGAACTCGATGTACGCCTCGTCGACGACGACCATCGACGGCTTCGCCGCCTGCGCGGCCTCGTACAGCGCGAGGACCGTCTCGGGCGGAACCGCGTTGCCCGTGGGGTTGTTGGGGGTGGTGATGAAGACGACGTCGGGCTTGTTCTCGGCGATCGCCTGCTCGGCGGCCGCGAGGTCGATCGTGAAGTCCTCGTTGCGAGGGCCGGAGATCCATCCGGTGCCGGTGCCCCGCGAGATCAGGCCGTGCATCGAGTACGAGGGCTCGAAGCCGATGGCCGTGCGGCCGGGCCCGCCGAAGGTCTGCAGCAGTTGCTGGATGACCTCGTTCGAGCCGTTGGCCGCCCAGACGTTCTGGACGCCGACCGCGTGCTTCCCGGTCTTCGTCAGGTACTTGGCCAGCTCGGTGCGCAGCTCGACCGCGTCCCGGTCGGGGTAGCGGTTGAGGTTCCGGGCCGCCTCGCGAACCCGCTCTGCGATCCGCTCGACGAGCGGCTCGGGCAGCGGGTAGGGGTTCTCGTTCGTGTTCAGCCGTACGGGTACGTCGAGTTGGGGCGCGCCGTACGGGGACTTGCCGCGCAGCTCGTCGCGTACGGGGAGATCGTCGATGCCGGTCACTTGCTGGGCACCTTCCACTCGAACCTTGCCTTGACGGCGGCACCGTGGGCCGGGAGGTCCTCGGCCTCGGCGAGCGCCACCACGTGGTGGGCCACCTCCGCGAGGGCGTCGCGCGTGTAGTCGACGATGTGGATCCCGCGCAGGAAGGACTGGACCGACAGACCCGAGGAGTGGCAGGCGCAGCCGCCGGTCGGGAGGACGTGGTTGGAGCCGGCCGCGTAGTCGCCCAGCGAGACGGGCGCCCAGGGGCCGACGAAGATCGCACCGGCGTTGCGCACACGGTCCGCGACCGCGCTCGCGTCGGCCGTCTGGATCTCCAGGTGCTCGGCGCCGTACGCGTTGACGACCCGCAGGCCCTCGTCCACGCCGTCCACCAGCACGATCGCGGACTGCCTGCCGCTCAGCGCCGGGACGATCCGGTCCTCGATGTGCTTGGTGGCCGCGACCTGCGGCTCCAGCTCCTTCTCCACCGCGTCGGCCAGCGCGACCGAGTCGGTGACCAGGACGGCCGCGGCCAGCGGGTCGTGCTCGGCCTGGCTGATCAGGTCGGAGGCGACGATCACCGGGTCGGCGCTCTCGTCGGCGAGGATCGCGATCTCGGTCGGACCGGCCTCGGCGTCGATGCCGATCTTTCCGGCGAAGTAGCGCTTGGCGGCGGCGACCCAGATGTTGCCCGGGCCCGTGACCATGTTGGTGGGCGCGCAGGACTCGGTGCCGTACGCGAACATCGCGACGGCGGTCGCGCCGCCCGCCGCGTACACCTCGTCGATACCGAGCAGCGCGCAGGCGGCAAGGATCGTCGGGTGCGGCAGGCCGCCGAACTCGGACTGGGCCGGGGAGGCAAGGGCGATCGACTCGACGCCCGCCTCCTGCGCCGGGACCACGTTCATGATCACGGACGACGGGTAGACGGCCCGGCCGCCGGGCGCGTACAGCCCGACCCGGTCGACCGGCACCCACTTCTCGGTGACCGAGCCGCCGGGCACGACCTGGGTGGTGTGCGTGGTGCGGCGCTGCTCGCGGTGGACGATGCGGGCGCGGCGGATCGACTCCTCCAGGGCCGCGCGGACGGCCGGATCGAGCTGCTCCAGCGCGTCGGTGAGCGCCCGCGCCGGGACGCGGACGGACTCCAGGCGTACGCCGTCGAACTTCTCCGCGTAGTCGATCAGCGCCGCGTCGCCACGATGATGCACGGCCTCGCAGATCGGACGCACTTTCTCCAGGGCGGCCGAAACGTCGAAGTCGGCTCGGGGCAGCAGGTCGCGCAGGGCGGAGCCCTCGGGGAGGGCGTCGCCGCGCAGATCGATTCGGGAGATCACGAACCAATTCTCTCAGACGGGGTTCGGGCGCCGGACGGCTGTATCAATCGCTGATACGGGCTGTGGATCACCGGTCGCCACGTGGCCCGATTTCGTGCCTGGCACGGGTTCCGGAAGATCACCTTCACCACTGGTGTTCAGGCAGTCACCCAGCGGGCATCACAGGAACGACTGTACGAAACCCGCGAGTAGCGGGGGAGAAAGGGAAGACCGTGACCCAGGGGGCCGGCGTCCGCGCCGGAGAACTGCCCGATGACCTGACCGCCGCCGAAGCCGGGATGTGGCAGGCGTTCCGCAACGGCAGCGTGTACGACCTGCGCGCCGGGGACACGACCGTCGACGATCCGCACGGCGGCCATCCATGGGGCCCCGAGCGCAGTGTGCGGGCCCGGATAGTGGCCTGGCTGCTGCTGGACGGACCGCCCGCGCTCGACGGCCGCGTCGCCTCCCTCAAGCTGACCGGCGTCCAGATCGTCGACGTCCTCGACCTCGCGGGCGGCACGATCGAGCCGTACGTCGAGATCAAGGGCTGCCGGTTCGAGAAGGAGGTCCTGCTGCCGGAGGCCCGGTTCACGACCGTGCGCCTGGTGGACTGCGCGGTGCCGCGCCTTGAGGCGGCCCGGGTGCACACCGAGGGCGATCTGCATCTGCCGCGCTGCCGCTTCCACAACGGCGTACGCCTCACCGACGCGCACATCGGCACGGATCTGCTGCTCAACCAGGCGATCGTCTACCGGGACCGGCGCGGGCGCTCCCTCACCGGCGACGGGATGACCGTCGGGCAGGACCTCCAGGCCGAGATGCTGGAGTCGCACGGCGAGCTGAGCCTGCGCGGCGCGAAGGTCGGCGTCTCGCTCAGTCTGCGCGGCAGCCGGCTGGCCAACCCGTACGGGAGCCGCCGCGCGCTGAACGCACCGCAGCTGACCGTCGAGCGCACGCTGTACCTGACCCCGGCGAGCGTCGGCGACCCCCTCCACACCAGCGGCCGCACCCCGGCGCGCGGCACCCGCGTCCAGCGGTTCGAGTGCGAGGGCGGGATCCGGCTCGACGACGGCCGGTTCGGGGACGCGGTGGACTTCGAGCAGGCCCGCCTCGTCCTGCGGGACGACCAGGAGGTCTCGCTGCGCCGCGTCCAGGTGCCCGAGCTGCGCTTCCTCGGCGAGCGGCCGCAGCGCGGACGGGTCGTGCTGAACGGCGCGAAGGTGGTCAACCTGATGGACCACGCGACCAGCTGGCCGGGCGCGGGCCAACTGCAGATGGGCGGCTTCCAGTACGAGTACCTCGTGCCACGCGGCCCGTTCCCGCTGTCCCGGCGCCTCGAATGGGTGGCCGCGGCGACTCCGGAGTACAACCCCGAGCCGTACGAGCGGCTGGCGACCGTGCTGCGCAACGGCGGCGAGGACGAGGACGCCCGCGAGGTGCTGCTCGCCAAGCAGCGCCACCGCCGCGAGAACCTGCCGATCGCCGCCAAGCTCTGGGGGTACGCGCAGGACTGGACGGTCGCCTACGGGTACCGGCCCGGGCGGGCGGCCGTCTGGATGGCCGTGCTGTGGGCGGCGACCTCCATAGCCTTCGCACACGCCGACCATCCACCGCTCAAAAGCGGCGAACATCCGCCGTGGAACCCCTCGCTGTTCGCCCTGGACCTGCTGCTCCCGGTCATCGATCTCGGCCAGGTCGGCTACTGGCAGCTGCGCGGCGGCTGGCAGTGGCTGTCCGCGGTGGTGATCCTGCTGGGCTGGGTCCTCGCCACAACGGTGGCGGCGGGCGCGACACGGCTGCTGCGCAGGGGCTGAGCAGGTCTCTCTCCCGGGTCGCGCACAACTGCTTGACACATGAACAACAGTCACCTTTTACCTGGCCTTGACCATTCCGCACGCAACCAAAATACGGTTACAAAAGCGTCACCGCGTATCCTCTGGCACCCGTCCGACCTGCGGGTTTTCAATGGGCACCACCATGGCACTGCTGCGCGCGTTCCTCCGTACGGCACGGATGGCACGGAACACTTCCCGCCTCGCCGCCGGTCTGCCCGCCGACGACGAGGTACTGCTCGACGCGCCCGACGAGCGGCTCGGACCGGCACTCGTCGCCGCGGGCCGCGGCGAGTACGGGACCGCGGCGAAGCTGCTGTCCACCACCCGGGAGGCCGCCGAGTGGGAGAACCGGGACCGGTACGCGACGCGTCTGGCCGCCTTCGCGCGCTCCCGGACGGAATGGTTCGACGACTGGTGCTCCGACGCCCCGCACGACCCGGACGCGCTGCTGGTGAAGGCCGAGCTCGCGGTGTGCCGGAGCTGGGAGTCGCCGGCCCGCGCCGAGCTGCTGCGCCAGGTGGGGCCGCTGATCTCCGCGGCCGCCGAGGGCGACCCGCGCGACCCGGTGCCGTGGCGCATCGCGCTCGACCACGCCCGGGGCACGAACACCCCGCACACCGCGTTCGAGCGGCTGTGGGCCGAGGCCGTACGCCGCTCCCCGCACCACTACGGCTGCCATGCGGCCGCCCTCCAGTACCTGTCCGCGGCCTGGTACGGCTCGCACCGCGAGTGCTTCGACTTCGCCGAGCGGGCCGCGCAGGACGCGCTGCCCGGCTCCCTCGTCCAGGCCCTGCCGGTGCGCGCGGCCTTCGCGTACCTGACCGAGGGCGGTGGAGCGGCCGTGCCGCGCGAACGCCTCGACACGGCGGCCGACCTCGCGATCGCCGTCTCCGGGGAGTACGCGGCCGCCGACCCGTGGCCCGCGGAGGTCCGCAACCTGCTCGTCTACGTGCTGATCCGCCTCGAACGGTGGCAGGACGCGCTGGCGCAGCTGCACCTCATCGGGCCGTACGCCACCTCGTTCCCCTGGGACCGCGTCTCGGACGACCCGCTCGGCCAGTTCCTCGAACTGCGCGACGGAATACGGATCGAGGTGGCCTCGGGCATGCCCCTGAAACTACGCAACGGGGATCTTCCGTATCCACGGAGTGAGCACGGCGGACGTGCGCCCTCCGGTGACCATTAGGCTTTCTCGTCGTGACCACCGTCCGGCTCCCCCTCTTCCCCCTGAACTCGGTGCTGTTCCCCGGGCTCGTGCTGCCCCTGAACGTCTTCGAGGAGCGCTATCGCGCGATGATGCGCGAGCTCCTGAAGACCCCCGAGGACGATCCGCGCCGGTTCGCCGTCGTCGCCATCCGCGACGGCCACGAGGTCGCGTCCACCGCGCCCGGTATGCCGGACCAGACCGCCGTGCCCCAGCGCGGGCCCGCGGCCGGCTTCGGCGACGACCCGGCCAAGGCCTTCCACGAGGTGGGGTGCGTCGCGGACGCGGCGACCATCCGGGAACGGGCCGACGGCAGCTTCGAGGTGCTGGCCACCGGTACGACCCGGGTGCGGCTGCTCTCCGTGGACGCCTCCGGTGCCTTTCTGACGGCCGAACTGGAGGAGCTGGAGGAAGACCCGGGCGAGGAGGCCGGCGCGCTGGCGGAAGGGGTGCTGCGGGCCTTCAGGCAGTATCAGAAGCGGCTCGCGGGGGCCCGGGAACGGTCCCTGTCGACCGGGGCCGAGCTGCCGGACGAGCCGGCCGTCGTCTCGTACCTGGTCGCGGCCGCGGCGATGCTCGACGTGCCGGCGAAGCAGCGGCTGCTCCAGGCGCCGGACACGGCGTCCCGCCTCCGCGAGGAGCTGACGCTGCTGCGGGCGGAGACCGCGATCATCCGCAACCTGCCGTCGTTGCCCGCGTCGGAGCTGACACGGGGGCCGACGAGCCTCAACTGACGCGGACCGTCAAGGGCAAGTGGACCGGCAAGGGCAAAGGGCAGGGGTCGTGGCCAAGAAGTCGAAGAAGCAGCAGCCGGGCGGGACGCCCGCGACCGTGGCGCTCACCGCGGCGGGCGTCGAGTTCACGGTCCACGCCTACGAGCACGACCCGTCGCACCCCTCGTACGGCGAAGAAGCCGCCGAGGCGATGGGTGTCTCTCCGGACCGGGTCTTCAAGACGCTGGTCGCGGACGTCGACGGGGAGCTCACCGTCGCCGTCGTGCCGGTGGCGGGCTCGCTCGACCTGAAGGCGCTGGCCACGGCGGTGGGCGGCAAGCGGGCCGCGATGGCCGATCCGGCCGCCGCGGAGCGCTCCAGCGGGTATGTGCGTGGGGGCATCTCACCGCTCGGGCAGCGGAAGCGGCTGCGTACGGTGCTGGACGCGTCGGCCTCCGCCCACTCCACCGTCTGTGTGTCGGCGGGTCGGCGGGGGCTCGAAGTGGAGCTCGCCCCGGAGGACCTGGCGAAGCTCACGGACGCGGTCCTGGCTCCTGTCGGACGTGCGTGACCCCTTCACGGGGAGCCGGTTCTCGGTTAAGTACCGAGGACATGTCGAAGAAGACGCGCAAGCGGAAGTGGCGGGTCAAGAAGGGTCGCTCCAACCACGGGCACCGGCCGGCGTAGGCGCTCCGCGGGGGTCGCCCGGGGCCGTCAGGCCTGCGGAGGGAACTGAGGCTGGTCGTACGGGTCCGGGTCCCTCGGGGCGAACAGAGCGGTCAGGCCCAGATGGACCAGGAGGGCCGAGACGGACCAGGCGAGCAGGGCGCCCTTGGCGTTGAGGACGAGCGGGGCGTCGAAGGTGACGCCCTTGCCTGCCTCCTTGGCGTGGGCGATCACGTCCTGGGTGGGGCCGAGCCAGATGCCCAGGCGCCAGGCCAGCAGGGAGGCGAGGATGCCTCCGACCGTGAGCGCGACGATCAGCGGGATGCCGCCGCGACGCCGCAGAAGGAAGACGACCACCGCGGTGACCAGGCCGAAGCCGACCGCGAGCAGGGAGAAGGTGCCGTCCACGCCGATGACCTGCTCCCCCTCCACATCCTTGGGGTAGACCGCCGCGCCGTCCGAGACCAGCGGCACCCGCGGCGCCAGCCAGCACCACAGCAGTCCGAGCAGCACCCCGCCGATCGCCGTCGCGACCGTGATGACGGCGGCCTCGCGCAGTTCGGTCTTCATCCCGGGGCCGTCCTCCTCATGACCGGGCGCGTACCCGGGGGGCGGCGCCTGCCAGACGTGGTGCGGAGGCTGGTGGTTCGGCGGTGGCGGCGGAGTCAGCGGTGCGGTCACACCGACATCGTGCCAGGCCCGCCTGTCAGCCGCGTCACCGGACGGCCGCCCGGCGGTAGGCCCAGGTCGCGACGGCCAGCGAGGCGACGCCGACGCCCGCGCACACGGCGAGGTCGAGCAGGACGACACCCCACTCCGGGTTCGCCCCGAAGGTCAGCCCGAAGGCCTCGACGCCGTACGTGGAAGGCAGCAGGTCACGCGCGTACTGGACGACCAGCGGCAGCCGGTCCGGCGGCAGCACTCCGAGCAGCAGTGCGGCGGACATGCCCAACTGGCCGAGCAGTGTGGCGAGTTCGGGCCGCGGGGCGAGCAGTCCGAGCGCCGCCCCGAGCCCGGCGAGCGCGGCGCCCGCGAGCGGGATGACGGCGATGAGGATCCACAGGTGGGTCAGCGGCAGCCCGAAGAGCATGCAGCCGACCACGGCGGTGACGAGGGTCCCGGGCACGGTGAACGAGGCGTACGCGGCGGCCGCGCCGAGCACGACGGCGGCGGGCGGCACGGGCAGTGTCGCGTAGTGGTCGAGGCCGCCGCTGGCGCGCAGCTGGCCGAAGTACTGGGCGAGCAGGTTGAGCGCCACGAACGCGACCACGAGGACCGACGATCCGGCCACCACGGCATGCGCCTCGTCCCCGCCGTCCACGACCCCGCGCATCAGGACCATGATCCCGACGGACTGGAAGGTCGCCACGAACAGCAGCGGGATCCGGGCCACCCGGGCCCGGGAGAGCTGCGCCCGGTAGACGGCGGCCAGGGCGGGCCACAGCCGTGCGCGCGGCCCGAGCCCGGCGACGGCACGGACTCCGTCCTCGGTGTCCACGACCCGGTTCCCGTCCGCACGGGCTGCGCCGGGCAGGACCTCGGCGGGTACGACACTCACGTCGAGCGGCTCCTGTTCGCTTCGGCTGTCGTCCTGTACCTGTTCCGTACGGCTGTGGAGGCCCGCACGCTCATGCCTTGACCAACCCCCGTACGTTTCCGGCGCTGCCGCCCAGCGCCAGGTACACGTCCTCCAGGCTCGGCGTGGCGAGCGTGAAGTCGTCCAGGGCCGCGAAGGCGGCGCCGCCGGTGACGGCCGCCACGGCCGCGCGGGCCTCCTCGGGGGCGAGCCGCAGCGACCAGCGACGGCCCGACTCTACGGCCCGGTCGCGCAGGGCGGCGACCTCGGGCACGTCGAGGGGCGCGCGCTCGCGCCAGACGAGTTCGAGGCGCACCTCGCCGGCGACCTGCTCCTTCAGCCCGGAGGGGGTGTCACAGGCGATGACACGGCCCCGGTCGAGGACGGCGACACGGTCGAGGACCGTCTCCGCCTCGATGACGTTGTGGGTGACCAGGAGGACCGTCGTGGCGTGCTCGACCCGGCGCCGGTCGACGGCGCCCCAGACGGCGCGGCGGGCGACGGGGTCCATTCCGGTGGTGGGCTCGTCGAGGACGAGGAACGGGCGTGCGCCGACGAGCGTGGTGGCGAAGCAGGCGAGTCTGCGCTGCCCGCCGGACAACTTCTTCAGCGGCCGCGAGGCCAGCGCGGTGAGCCCCAGCTCCTCCAGGACCCCGTCCCGCTCGGCCCGCGCGCTGCGTACGTCGAGCCCGCGCAGCCGCCCGGTGGTCTCCGCGGCGAGCGACACGGTCAGCTCGTCGAGCGCGGTGGACTCCTGTCCCAGGTACGCGAGGATCCGCGCCGCCCGCTCGGGATGGCGCACGATGTCGTGCCCGAGGATCTCGACACTGCCGCGGTCGGGGCGCATCAGCCCGGTCAGCTGCCGTACGAGGGTGGTCTTGCCCGCTCCGTTCGGCCCGAGCAGCCCGAAGATCTCGCCCCGCCGGATGTCGAGGCGTACCCCGTCGGTGGCCCGCACCTCGGGCGTCCCGGGTACCCCGCGCCGCCCGCGCACCGCCGGATAGGTCTTGGTCAGATCCCGCACCGCGCACACGACATCCCCACCGTGCCCGTTCCGGACTCCCTGTGCGGTGCGCGTACTCACGAGGACTGAGGGTACGGGGTCCCGCCCTCATGGCGACGCCCGGGGCGGGCATACGCCCAATATCGGCCCCGTCAGAGGCGCGAGGAATGACGCGAGCAACCCCCACGCCCCACAGCCGACAACGCCGCTTCACGCCCCGTCAGGGGCGCGGGAAACCGCGCGCTCAACCCCCGCGAACCCGCGGTCGACGACGCCGGTTCACGCCCCTCCAGGGGCGCGGGGAACTGCGCGACAAGCCCCCACGGACCCGCGGTCGACGACGCTGGATCACCCGTTCTTCAGGGGCGCGGGGAACTGCGCGACAAGCCCCCACCCAGCCGCGGACAACACACACCCTCAGGCCGGCGGCAAGCCAACCTCAGCGAACCCCCTACTCCCCCGCGGGAGCATGCTCCGCCGCGGTCCGCACATCGATCTCCCGCCAGAACCCCGCCCGAATCGCATACCGATCATGCTCATCGATCTGATCGTCCTTGTGTGCGAGCAGCCCGAACCGGGCCGCATACCGCAACAACTCCCCGTCGATGCGATGCGGCACCCGCGGATACATCGTCGACAGCTTCTGCAACTGGGCCTGGTCCGACAACCGCCCCATCCACCGCCGGGCAAACACCTGCCCGACCTCGTACGGATCCCCACCCACCGTCGTGATGTCCTCCTCACGATCGGCCCACCGCTGCTCGGCCGAGGTGAGCTGCGCGAGCGTAGGCAGCAGCGCGGCCTCCGCGGACTCCGCGGCGGTACCGGGCCGGTCGACCCACCCCTTGTCGGAGGACCACCGAAGCGTCGCGTTGGCAGGCTGCGCCTGCGGATGCGGATGCGCCCCCGGCGCACGCAACGCGGCCAGATCCTTCGGCGTCGGAACGCCCCCCTTGGCGGCCGGTGCCCTCTCCTCCGTGCCGTTCTCGCTGGGCGCGGCCTGCGCGTGCTCGGCATCCCGCGAGGGCCGCTCACCCGCGGAGGACAGCGCGGACTCGGGCAACGGCGCGGAGAGGATCGCGGCGATCTCGGGCCGCGGAACGGGCGGCGGCGCGCAGACCCCGCCGAGATCCTTGGCCCGTACGGCCTTGGTGATCCAGATACGGTCGAGCACGCGCCGCTCGTCGGCCTCGGCGACGAGGTCCTCGGACTGGTTGTAGTCGCCGTCGGCAGCCTGCACGGCCCACAGGTGCACGGCCACCCCGTGCTCCTTCGCGGCCATCATGCCGGGCAGCAGATCCCCGTCCCCGGTGACGAGCACGACGTCGGAGCAGGCCCGGTTGCGCGCCAGCTCCGTGAGCTCGGCGTGCATGGCGGCGTCCACGCCCTTCTGCGCCCACCGCCCGTCGCTGCGGGTCAGCGCGCCCAGGCGCACCGTGACCCGCGGCATCACCCGCAGTCTGCGGTGCTCGGGCTGCGGTACGCGGTCGGGGGCGCCGTCGAACCAGTAGATGCGCAACAGGGGCCGTTCCGTGTCGGACTCGGCGCGCTCGCGCAGGCCCTGGATGAGGGCGGCGTGGTCGACGGTGATCCGGGAGCGGGAGGAATCCCCGGCGAGGAGACTGGCAGCAGCCCCGAGCAGGTACCCGGCGTCCACCAGGACAATGCAGCGGTCCACGCGATCCACCCTCTTTCCGGGAGGTTTGCTTCGGGCTTCCTTCGAGTCTGCCCGACCCTGCGGAGGTTAACGGCCGGAACTCGATCTTCGGCGTGGCGGATCGGTGGATCACTCACCGACAGGGCTTATTACGCACGGTAATTCTCCGAAATGCGCTTGTTGTCGCGCTATGTGAGTCTGGTCCCGGCCCTGGCCCCGAGAACCCCCGTAGGAGGCAGATCACCATGGCCAAGAACAAGAACCGCAAGCAGGGCGGGCAGCAGGACCGCTCCTCGCAGGCCGAGCGCGCGCAGGAGCAGGCCGACCGGTCCTCGGCGGAGGCGCAGCAGTCGCCGATGTCGCAGGCCCAGGGCAGCCCCGCCGATGTCGCCCGCAAGCACCAGAAGCGCTTCGGCCACAACTGAGGCCCGCACGAGGCCTGTTGAGGGCTGCTGAAGCCCACGCACACGACGAGGGGCGCATCCGCGACGGATGCGCCCCTCTCGTACCTCGGCTATCGGTTCAGGCCGCCTCGAACGTCGGCCATCGGTTCAGCCCGCCAGGCAGGACGGCCCCAGCAGCACTTTCAAGTCACCGAAGAGCGCGGGGTCCGGCTTCACCCGGTGCCGGTCGAGCCGCAGCACCGTGGTCTTGCTCGGGCCCTGGAGCCTGATCCGCACCTCGCTCTCGCCCTTGTGATGGCTGAGGATCTCGCCGAGCCTGCTGATCATCGGCGGGGTGACCTTCAGCGCCGGGATGGTGAGGATCACGGGTGCGTTGGTGCCCGCGTTCGACAGGTCCGGGACCTGGAGTTCCATCGCGACGAGCCGGGGCACGTCCTCGCGCTTGTCGAGGCGTCCCTTGACGAACACCACCGCGTCCTCGACCAGTTGGGTCGACACCAGCTGATAGGTCGCCGGGAAGAACATGCACTCGATCGAGCCCGCGAGGTCCTCGACGGTGGCGATGGCCCAGGCGTTGCCCTGCTTGGTCATCTTGCGCTGCAGACCGGAGATGATCCCGCCGATGGTGACGACCGCGCCGTCCCCGTGCTCGCCGCCGGTGAGCTGGTTGATGCCCGCGTCGGCCTTGTCGGACAGCACGTGCTCCAGGCCGAAGAGCGGGTGGTCGGAGACGTACAGGCCGAGCATCTCCCGCTCCTGGGCGAGCAGGTAGGCCTTGTCCCACTCGTCGGTGGTGAACTCGACGTCGAGCCCGAAGCCGGGCTCACTGTTGTCGTCCTCGCCCATGCCGCCGAAGAGGTCGAACTGGCCCTCGGCCTCCTTGCGCTTGACCGCGACCACGTTGTCGATCATCGGCTCGAAGTGCGCGGTGAGGCCCTTGCGGGTGTGCCCCATCGTGTCGAAGGCGCCGGCCTTGATGAGCGATTCCGTGGTGCGCTTGTTGCAGGCGGCCGCCTCGACCTTGTCGAGATAGTCGGGGAACGAGCCGTACTTCCCCTTGGCCTTGCGGCTGCGGATGATCGACTCGACGACGTTCGTACCGACGTTGCGCACCGCCGAGAGGCCGAAGAGGATCACGTCGTCGCCCTGCGCGGCGAAGTTCTGCTCGGACTCGTTGACGTTCGGCGGCAGCACCTTGATCTTCATGCGCCTGCACTCGTTGAGATAGACCGCCGACTTGTCCTTGTCGTCCTTGACCGAGGTGAGCAGCGCGGCCATGTACTCGGCCGGGTAGTTCGCCTTCAGATAGCCGGTCCAGTACGAGACCAGTCCGTACGCGGCCGAGTGGGCCTTGTTGAACGCGTATCCGGCGAAGGGGACCAGCACGTCCCACAGGGCCTGGATCGCCTCGTCGCTGTAGCCGTTCTTCCGGGCGCCCGCCTGGTAGAGGACGAAGTTCTTCGCCAGTTCCTCGGGCTTCTTCTTGCCCATCACGCGACGGAGGATGTCGGCCTCGCCGAGCGAGTAGCCGGCGATGATCTGGGCGGCCTTCTGGACCTGCTCCTGATAGACGATCAGGCCGTAGGTGACCGCCAGGACCTCTTCGAGCGGCTCCTCCAGCTCCTTGTGGATCGGTGTGATCTCCTGGCGCTTGTTCTTGCGCTCCGCGTAGTTGATGTGCGAGTTCATGCCCATCGGGCCCGGCCGGTAGAGGGCCGAGACGGCGGAGATGTCCTCGAAGTTGTCGGGCTGCATCTGGCGGAGCAGCGAGCGCATCGGGCCGCCGTCGAACTGGAAGACGCCGAGCGTGTCACCGCGGCAGAGCAGTTCGAAGGTCTTGGGGTCGTCCAGCGGGAGGGCGAGCATCTCCAGGTCGATGCCCTTGTTGGCCTTCACCATCTTGATGGCGTCGTCCATGATCGTGAGGTTGCGCAGGCCCAGGAAGTCCATCTTGAGCAGGCCGAGCGACTCGCACTGCGGGTAGTCCCACTGTGTGATCGTGACGTTGTCGGTGTGCCGCACCCAGACCGGGGCGTGGTCGACGATGGGCTCGCTGGACATGATCACGCCGGCCGCGTGCACACCCATCTGCCGGACCAGGCCCTCGACACCCTTCGCGGTGTCGATGACCTTCTTCACGTCCGGCTCGTTCTCGTACATCCCCCGGATCTCGCCGGCCTCGCCGTAGCGCGGGTGTGAGGGGTCGGTGATGCCGTTCAGGTCGATGCCCTTGCCGAGGACGTCGGCGGGCATGGCCTTGGTGAGCCGGTCGCCCATCGCGTACGGGTAGCCGAGCACCCGCGCGGAGTCCTTGATGGCGTTCTTCGCCTTGATCTTGCCGTACGTGCCGATCATGGCGACCTTGTCGGCGCCGTACTTCTCCGTCACGTACCTGATCACTTCGACGCGCCTGCGCTCGTCGAAGTCGATGTCGACGTCGGGCATGGAGACGCGCTCGGGGTTCAGGAACCGCTCGAAGATCAGACCGTGCGGGATCGGGTCGAGGTCGG
Source organism: Streptomyces sp. NBC_00258 (assembly GCF_036182465.1). Lineage (NCBI taxonomy): Bacteria > Bacillati > Actinomycetota > Actinomycetes > Kitasatosporales > Streptomycetaceae > Streptomyces > Streptomyces sp. NBC_00258. Next base: position 8,699,369 of record NZ_CP108081.1, on the reverse strand, counting down.
TGATGCCCATGGCGTACGACACGATCGAACCGGCCGCGGAACCACGGCCGGGGCCGACCGCGATGCCCTGCTTCTTGGCCCACATGATGAAGTCGGCGACGACGAGGAAGTACCCCGGGAACCCCATCTGGATGATGACGTCCATCTCGTACTCGGCCTGCTTCTGGCGGTCGTCGGGGACGCCGCCGGGGAAGCGGCGCGCCATGCCGCGGCGCACCTCCTCCTGGAACCAGGTGACCTCGGTGAAGCCGTCGGGGATGTCGAACTTGGGCATGAGGTTCTTCGCCTCGAACATGCCCGTCGTGTCGATCTGTTCGGCCACCAGGAGAGTGTTCGCACACCCCTCCTGCCACGCCTCCGAGGAGTCGACGGCGTACATCTCGTCCGTCGACTTCAGGTAGTAACCGGTCCCGTCGAACCGGAAGCGGTCCGGATCGGAGAGGTTCTTGCCGGTCTGGATGCACAGCAGCGCGTCGTGCGCGGTCGCCTCGTGCGCGTACGTGTAGTGCGAGTCGTTGGTCACCAGCGGCGGGATGCCGAGCTTCTTGCCCACCCGCAGCAGGTCGTCACGGACCCGGCTCTCGATCTCGATGCCGTGGTCCATCAGCTCCAGGAAGTACCGGTCCTTGCCGAAGATGTCCTGGTATTCGGAGGCCGCCTTCACCGCCTCGTCGAACTGGCCCAGGCGCAAGCGGGTCTGCAGCTCACCGGAAGGACACCCGGTGGAAGCGATCAGCCCCTCGGACCACTGGGAAATGGTCTCCTTGTCCATCCGCGGCCACTTCTGCAGCCAGCCCTCGGCATACGCGTCCGAGGACAGCCGGAACAGGTTGTGGAGGCCCGTCTTGTCGGCCGCCCAGATCGTCTTGTGCGTGTAACCACCGGAGCCGGAGACGTCGTCCCGCTTCTGATGCGGCTGACCCCACTTGATCTTCCGCTTGTTGCGTCGCGACTCGGGGGCGACGTACGCCTCGATGCCGATGATCGGCGTGACGCCCGCCTTCTTGGCCGAGTGGAAGAAGTCGTACGCCCCGTGCAGATTGCCGTGGTCCGACATCGCGATATGGGTCATGCCCATCTCGTTGCAGGCGTTGAACATGTCCTTCAGCCGCGCGGCACCGTCCAGCAGCGAGTACTGGGTGTGGACGTGCAGGTGCGTGAACGGCGGCTTTGACACGGCTTCGGCCTCCAAGAAGAACTGGCGTCGACAAGCTCCCCAACAGGCTGCGCACAGTCCGGGGGACAGCGTCGAAGTCTATGCCGGAGCACTGACACTCGGAGCGGTCTCCCCCGTACCTTCGTGAGGGGAGAACGGGCACTCCCGCGTACCTTCGTCCGTTGGAAGACGACGGAGGCATCCGCTCCGGCGGACGGCACATTCCGTCCCACTTGTCATGCACCACCTGCACCAGGAGGCACCCAGCGATGTCGGTTCCGCAGCTCAGCGCCGAGCAACGCGGCGAACAGATCCTCGCCGTATTCGACACCGCCTTCGGCGAACTGCTGGCCGCGGACCCGGCCGCGTTCCGCGTGAAGTTCCGGAAGATGGCGGCCTCCGCGTTCGCCTTCTACCGCGGCACGGCCGGCCTCTTCTACCAGGACCTGGAGCAGGAGAAGCGGGGCGGACCGTACCTGGACGAGCGCACCTCGCGCGTGTGGATCCACGGCGACCTGCACGCGGAGAACTTCGGCACGTACATGGACGCCCAGGGGCGCCTGATCTTCAACGTGAACGACTTCGACGAGGCGTATGTCGGCCCCTTCACCTGGGACCTCAAGCGCCTCGCGGCCTCCGTGGCCCTGATCGGCTACGCGAAGGCGCTGAGTGACGAGCAGATCACCGACCTCGTCCGGACGTACGCGGCCGCCTACCGCGAGCGGATCCACGCCCTCGCGACGGGCGCCAAGAGCGACGAGGTGCCCCCCTTCACGCTGGACACCGCACAGGGCCCGCTCCTGGACGCCCTGCGTGACGCGCGCTCGCTGACCCGCTTCGGGCTGCTCGACTCGATGACCGAGATCCGCGACTTCGAGCGCCGCTTCGCGCCGGGCGGCGGCTCCATCGAGCTGGACGCGGCCACGCGCTACAAGGTGCTCGCGGCGTTCGACGGCTATCTGGAGACGCTGCCGGAAGCGTCCCTGTCCCGCCCGGACTCGTACCGCGTGAAGGACGTCGTGGGCCGCCGCGGCATCGGCATCGGCTCGGCGGGGCTGCCCTCGTACAACATCCTTCTGGAGGGCGCCACCGACGCCCTGGAGAACGATGTGGTGATCTACATCAAGCAGGCCCAGACCCCGGCCGTCTCCCGGCACGTCACGGACTCCTCGATCCGTGAGTACTTCCAGCACGAGGGCCACCGCACGGTGATCTCGCAGCGCGCCCTCCAGGCGCACGCCGACCCGTGGCTGGGCTGGACCGAGCTGGACGGCGCGGGCCAGCTCGTCGCCGAGGTCTCGCCGTACGCGGTGGACCTGGACTGGGGCGACATCGACGACCCGGAGGAGATCGCGGCGGTCGTCGCGGACCTCGGCCGGTCCACCGCCACCATGCACGCGGCGGCGGACGACGAGAGCGGCCACTCGGAGCTGGTGCCGTTCTCCACGGAGCGCGCCATCGACGCGGCGATCGCGGGCGACGAGGACAGCTTCGGCGACCTCCTTGTCGACTTCGCGCATGAGTACGGCGCACGGGCGCGTGCCGACCACCAGATCTTCGTGGACCTTTTCCGTAACGGCCGGATTCCGGGTCTGTAGGCATCGCACAACGCACAGGAACCCTTTAGGGACCTCTTACAGGAGTACGTGGGACACTCTCCTCCGCCATGGACATATCCGGGACCCAGCTCAGAGCCGTGCGCGCGGCGCTCTTCACGGCACTCGTCGTGACGCTCAGCACCGCGTCGCACGTCCTGCTGTCCCAGGTCCCTCTGCCGCTGACCACCGTGGCCGTGATCGCGGGTGCCGTCTTCGTCGTCGCGTACGCGCTGGCGGGCCGTGAGCGCGGCTTCGGGCGGATCGCCGCCCTGCTGATCCCGCTGGAGCTGGCCGCCGACACGCTGTTCACCGCCGGCCAGCACGCCTGTTACGGCAAGGCGGGCGGCCCGGTCGCGGGCCCGCTGCGCTCGGTCGGTTTCGACGTGCTGTGCGGCGGCGAGGTCGGCACCCCGCTGGCCCGGGTCACGGGCGGCGAAACCCAGCCCGCGGCGGCCCTGCTCGCGAACGCCGACCCGGCCGCCGCCTGGCTGCTGCTCGGCGCGCACATCGGTGTGGGGCTGCTCGCGGCCGCCTGGCTGCGGCGCGGCGAGCGGGCCCTGGCCCAGCTCCTGGACGCGGTGGCCGCGGCCACCTTCCGGCCCCTGCTGATCGCGGTCGCCGCGGTGACCGTCCACTTCACTCCCGTACGCCGGCTGCCGCGCCCCACGCGCCGGGTCGCCGCCACGCGTACGCGTCTCTTCGTGCACTCCCTGGGACGGCGTGGACCGCCGTGCTCGGCCGTATTCGCCTGAGCACACCAGTCCCCGCACACCTGCCATCACCACGGAGAACACCATCATGAGCAAGCGGAACAGCCAGGCCTCGAAGTCGGCGGCCCGTGAGCGGCTGCGCGTCGAGCGCGAGCGCCAGGCCAAGCGCGACAAAGCCAGGCGGCAGGTCATCGTCGCCGGTTCGATCGTCGCGGTCCTCGCGATAGCCGGCGGCATCGGCTACGCCGTCGTACAGAACAACGAGCCCTCGAAGTGGGACGCCGCCGCCGACGCGAAGGTCGTCGCCCCCGGCAACACCAGCGGCACGAACGGCACGACCGTCGTGGTCGGCGACTCCAAGACCAAGAACACGGTCCACCTCTACGAGGACGCGCGCTGCCCGGCCTGCGCCTCCTTCGAGCAGACCGTCGGCGAGACCGTCAACAAGGGCATGACGGACGGCGACTACAAGCTGTCCTTCACCCTCGGCACGTTCCTCGACGGCAACCTCGGCGGCGACGGCTCGAAGAACGCGCTGAGCGCGCTCGGCGCCGCGCTGAACGTGAGCACCGACGCGTTCCTGGAGTACAAGACCGCGCTGTACTCGACGAAGTACCACCCCGAGGAGACGAAGGACGAGTTCTCCAAGGACAGCTACCTGATCAAGGTGGCGGACACGGTGGACGCGCTCAAGGACAACAAGAAGTTCCAGGACGCCGTCGAGAAGGGCACCTACGACGCCTGGGCGATGAAGATGAGCAAGACCTTCGACGACGCCAAGGGCGTCGACTCGACGCCGACCATCAAGATCAACGACAAGGTGATCAAGAACCCGAGCACCGTCGCCGACTGGGAGAAGTCACTCAAGGACGCGGGCGTCACCAAGTAACGCGGGCAGCGCAAGCAGGGCGTAGACCGAGTAGCGCAAGTAACGCGCGGCATAAGGGCGGGCGAACTCTTCCGAGTTCGCCCGCCCTTCGCGTCTTCTGCCTTACCGAAAGCGCTACCCGTCAGTAATCTGATCGGCCGTGACCAGTCGACTCAGATCCCCCTCCAGCCCCAACTCCCCCGCCCCGCGCCGCCGTACGGTGGTCAAGGCGGCCGCGGCCACCGCCGTGCTCGGAGCCCCGCTCGCCGCCGCGCTGCCGGCCCGCGCCGCCGAGGCCCCCGCCTTCCTGCACGGCGTCGCTTCCGGAGACCCGCTGCCGGACGGCGTCCTGCTGTGGACCCGGGTGACGCCCACACCCGCGGCGACACCCGGTTCCGGGCTCGGCCCCGACGTCGAGGTCGGCTGGACGGTGGCCACGGACAAGGCGTTCACGAACGTCGTCGCGAAGGGCTCCACCACCGCGACCGCCGCCTCCGACCACACCGTCAAGGCCGACATCCGCGGTCTGAGGCCCGCCACGGCCTACTGGTTCCGCTTCTCCAGCGGCGGCACCGACTCGCCTGCCGCCCGCACCCGCACCGCCCCGGCCCATGACGCGGCCGTGGCCGGCATGCGCTTCGGAGTGGTGTCCTGCGCCAACTGGGAGGCCGGCTACTTCTCCGCCTACCGGCACCTGGCCGCGCGCGGCGACCTGGACGCCTGGCTGCATCTGGGCGACTACATCTACGAGTACGGCACCGGCGAGTACGGGACGCGTGACACCGTCGTACGCCCGCACGCCCCCACGCACGAGATAGTCGGCCTCGCCGACTACCGCACCCGGCACGGCCGTTACAAGACCGACCCGGACCTTCAGGCCCTGCACGCGGCCGCCCCCGTCATCGCGATCTGGGACGACCACGAGTTCGCCAACGACACCTGGTCGGGCGGTGCCGAGAACCACACCGAGGGCGCGGAGGGCGCCTGGTCCGCCCGTCAGTCGGCCGCCAAGCAGGCCTACTTCGAGTGGATGCCGGTGCGGCCCGCGATCGCGGGGACCACCTACCGGCGGCTGCGCTTCGGCAGGCTGGCCGACCTCTCGCTGCTCGACCTGCGCTCGTACCGCTCGCAGCAGGTGAAGGTCGGCAACGGCTCGGTGGACGACCCGAACCGTACGCTCACCGGCCGGGCCCAGCTCGACTGGCTCAAGGCGGGTCTGAAGTCCTCCGACACCAGCTGGCGGCTGGTCGGCAACTCCGTCATGATCGCGCCGTTCGCCCTCGGCTCGCTCTCCGCCGAACTCCTGAAACCGCTCGCCGAGCTGCTCGGCCTGCCCAAGGAGGGCCTGGCCCTCAACACCGACCAGTGGGACGGCTACACCGACGACCGCCGCGAACTCCTCACACACCTGCGGGACAACGCGATCCGCAACACGGTCTTCCTCACCGGCGACATCCACATGGCCTGGGCCAACGACGTGCCGTACAACGCCGGTACGTATCCGCTGTCGGCGTCCGCCGCCACCGAGTTCGTCGTCACGTCGGTGACCTCCGACAACCTCGACGACCTCGTCAAGGTCCCGGAGGGCACGGTCTCCGCCCTCGCCTCGCCGCTGATCCGGGCCGCCAACCGGCACGTCCACTGGGTCGACACCGACCGCCACGGCTACGGCGTCCTGGATCTCACCGCCGAGCGGGCGCAGATGGACTACTACGTGCTGTCCGACCGCACCTCCGCGAACGCGACGGCGTCCTGGGCCCGTTCGTACCGCACGCGCAGCGGCACGCAGAAGGTGGAGCGGGTGTACGCCCCGATCTGATCCGGCACCGACGGGACGGAGTCCGTCGCCGCCGGACCACAGCCGCGCTACAGGCTGCCGCGCTACAGGCTGTCGAGGAAGCCGAGCGCCACCTGCCAGGTGGCCTCGGCGGCCTCCTTGTCGTAGTCCGGCAGACCGGGGTCGGTGTAGAGGTGCCCGGCCCCCGCGTATCTGTAGATCTCCACGTCGGCGCCCGCCCTCCCCATCTGGAGATACCAGGCGCTCAGCCAGTCGTCGGGCTCGAAGGCGTCCGGCTCCGCGACATGCAGCTGGACCGGCAGATCGTCCACCGAGGCGTTCGGCGCGATGTCGGACGTGCCGTGCAGGAGCAGCAGCCCGCGGGCCTTGCTGTCGCCGAGCGCCAGGGTCTGGGCGGTCGCCGCGCCGAGCGAGAACCCGGCGTACACGATCCCCCGGTCCGAGTACGGAGCCGCGGCCATGACCGCGCGCTTCAGCAGCTCCTCCCTGCCGAGCTCGTCCTTGAAGGCCCTGCCCTCCTCGACGGTCTCGAAGGTGCGCCCGTCGAAGAGATCGGGCGTCCACACCTCGTGTCCCGCCGCGCGCAGCCGGTCCGCCGCGTCACGCACCGCGGGCCGCAGCCCGTAGGTCGAATGGAAGAGCATGATGTTCATAAGGCCATGGTGCCAGCCGCGACCGACAATGCCCGGGGCTGGGCCGGACCGGGCCGCCGGACGCGGGCTCGGGCTCGGGCTTGGGTTCGGGCCGCCGAGACAGGGGCGAACAGCGCCCTGCGGGCGATGGGGCCGAGGCCACATGTTCATGACGGTCCCGAGCCGGTTACGGTCGAGGGCATGGAGAACGTGCTGCGCCCGCTGATCGTCGTCGGCGGCTCGCTCATACTGACGCTGCTGGTCGGCTGGATCGCCGACCTGCTGCTGAAGCGCGCCGACCAACGCCACCAGGGGGTCCCTCTGTGGGGCCTGCTGCGCCGCTGCCGCCTGCCACTGCAGGTAGTGATGTGCACGGCGCTGCTGAGAGGGTCCTACGACCAGGCCGAGATCGCCGTCGAACACTCCGCCTCGATCGGCCAGATCCTGACGCTTGTCCTCATCGGCTCCACGGCCTGGCTGGTGGTCCGCATCGCGACGGCGATCGTCGACTCCTCCTACTCCCGCTACGCCAACGCCCACCGCGATCCGGCCCGGGTCCGCCGCGTCCGTACGCAGGTGACGCTGATCCAGCGTGTGGTGTCGGCGATCGTCGGTGTGGTCGCGGTCGCCGCGATGCTGCTGACGTTCCCCGCGATGCGCGCCGCCGGCGCCTCACTGCTCGCCTCGGCCGGCATCCTCGGCATCGTCGCCGGTGTGGCCGCGCAGTCCACGCTCAGCAACATGTTCGCCGGGCTGCAGATCGCCTTCGGCGACATGGTGCGCATCGGCGACACGGTCGTGGTGGACGGCGAATGGGGCACGGTCGACGAGATCACCCTGACCTTCCTGACCGTCCGCACCTGGGACGAGCGCCGGATCACCATGCCGGTGTCGTACTTCACGTCCCAGCCGTTCGAGAACTGGTCCCGCGGCGGCGTGCAGATGACCGGCACGGTCTTCTTCCACGTGGACCACAGCGCGCCCGTCGAGGAGATGCGCGACAAGCTCCGCGATATCCTCCGCGAGTGCCCCGCCTGGGACGGCCGCGACTACGGCCTCGCCGTCACTGACGCCACCCCCAGCACCATCGAGGTGCGCGCCCTGGTCACCGCGAAGGACGCGGACGACATCTGGACGGTCCGCGTCACCGTCCGCGAACAGATGGTCCGCTGGCTGACCGCCCACCACCCCTACGCCCTGCCCCGAGTCAACACGGCCGACGCGATCCTCCCCCCGGGCACCCACCCGAACGGCAACGACGGCCGCCCCCAGAGAACAACACGGGGCCGAGCGGTGGAACCACCGAGGACGGGCCGGGGCTGAACCAACAGGCTTCACGAGGGCGCCCCAAAGGGGCGCGGGGAACGGCGCGCTCAGCCACAACGAACGCACACCCGCCTACGAACACGAGCCCCCACAAGAAACCCCACCTTGTAAGCAAGGTTGAAACGGGCGGAGCGGGCGGGAAAACCCCAAAAGATCACCGAAGACTCCGCACATCCAGATGCCGCAACACCCGATCCACCACCTCAGGATCGGCCCCGGCCTCACTCCGCGCAGCCAACACCTCATGCCGAGCCGCGGACAACATCTCCCCCTGAATCCGCCGAACCCGCTTGATCCGCCGCACCCGATGCTCGTGCCCCTCCCGCCGCTCGTCCTCCCCCATGTCGGGACTGATCCGGAACCCGATGTCGAACGCCCGCCGCAACAACTGCTCGGACAGCTCGTCCGGCAGCTCCTCGACCTCCTCGATCTCCCGCAGCCGCCGCTTCGCCGCCTTGGCCGCCCGCAGGGCGAGCGCCTTCTCGAACTCCTGCTCCCGATCCGTGTCGGCCCGCACATCCAGCTTCCGGACCAGCCACGGCAGACTCAGCCCCTGCACCACAAGCGTCGCCATGATCACGCCGAACGCGATGAACACCATCTCGTCCCGATTGGGAAACGGCGCCCCGCTGTCCGTCTCCAGCGGAATGGCCAGCGCGAGGGCGACGGAGGCCACTCCCCGCATCCCGGCCCACCACATGACGACGGTCTCCCGCCAGCTCGTCGGAATGTCCTCGTCGTGGTCCCGCTTCGCGTGCAACCGCTTCGTCAGCCAGGTCGCGGGCAGCAGATACGCCAGTCGTACGAACACGACGACCCCCACGATCGCGGCGGCCCAGCCGAGCATCTCCCCCCACCGCCCGGACGCCGTCCTGATCGCGTTGTGCAACTCGAGCCCGATGAGCCCGAACGCCACCCCGGTGACCAACGTGTCGACGATGTCCCAGAACGTGTGCCCGGCGAGCCGCGTCATCACGTCGTCGGCGTCGTTCGCGTACTCCGCCAGGAACAACGCCGTGGTGAGCACCGCAAGCACCCCGGACCCGTGCAGCTCCTCGGCCAGCACGTACGAGGCGTACGGCACGAGCAGCGTCAGCCCGATCTGCAGCGTCGGGTCCCCGAGGTAGTCCATCAGCCGGTTCGTGCCCCACCCGAGCCCGAAACCCATCGCCACGGCGACGACGGCGGACAGCAGGAAGTCGAGCGCGGCGCTCGGCAGCGAGAAGGTGCCGCTGACGGCGGCGGCGATGGCGACGTGGTACAGCACGATGGCCGTCACGTCGTTGAACAGCCCCTCGCCCTCCAGGATCGACACCAGCCGGCGCGGCAGCCCGAGCTTGCCCGCGACGGCGGTCGCCGCGACCGGGTCGGGCGGCGCCACCAGCGCGCCGAGTGCCACGGCGGCGGCGATCGGCAGCCCGGGCACGATCGCGTGGGCGACCACGGCCACCACGGCGGTGGTGACGAACACCAGGGCCACGGCGAGCAGGAAGATCGGCCGTTTGTTGGCCGTGAACTGCCGCCAGGAGGTACGTCGTACGGCGGCGTACAGCAGCGGTGGAAGCAGCGCGGGCAGGATCAGCTCGGGCGGGATGTCCACATTCGGTACGAAGTCGAGGACTGCCAGCACGATTCCGAGCAGCGTCATCAGCACTGGGGAGGGAAGCCCGAGGCGGTCCCCCAGCGGGACGCTCAGCACAGCCCCGAGCAACATCACGAACAACAGGGCCAACTGATCCACGGTCAGCACTCCGGACTGGGTCTAGACGATCAAGACAGGCCAGACCCCAAGCGTGCCACTGAACCCGCCCGTCATTTCAAACGCCGAGCAACAGACGCGCCCCTTTAAGGGAAGCGGGGAACTGCGCAGTCTTTAGGGGCGCGGGGAACGGCGCGGCCAACCCCCACCGCCCCGCAGCCAAACCCGCAACCGAAACCCAGTCGCCCCTAAAGAACCCTGCGCATCGCCCGATGCGCGATCCCCGCATCGAGAAACTCCGGCCCGTAAGCCACATACCCCAGCCGCTCATAAAACCCGAGCGCATGCGTCTGCGCGTGCAGATCCACCGCCGTCAGCCCACGCGCGCGTGCCGCGTCCTCGATGCCCCGCACGAGCGCGACCCCGACACCGAGCCCACGCGCGGCCTTGAGGACGGCGAGCCGCCCCAGGGACCCGACACCGGGCTCACCGCCGGTCTTGGCGGCCGCCACCTCGCCGTACAGCAGCCGCCCCGCGCCGAACGGCAGCCCGTCCTCGCGCACGGCGACGACATGCAGGGCATCGGCGTCGTACGCGTCGTACTCGATGTCCTCAGGGACTCCCTGCTCGACGACGAAGACGTCCTTGCGCACCGCGAAGCAGGCCTCGCGGTCGGCGGGGTCCTCGGCCACACGCACCACGTAGGACGACGGGCTCATGCGTAGCTTTCCTCCCGGACGCGGTCCAGCGCCTTCTGCAGGTCCTCGGCGTAGCCGCTCTCGAACTCGACCCACTGGCCGTCCCCGGGGTGCTCGAAGCCGAGCTTCACGGCCTGCAGCCACTGCCGGGTGATCCCGAGCCGCTTGGCGAGGGTGGGGTCCGCGCCGTACGTCAGGTCGCCGACGCAGGGGTGCCGGTGGGCCGACATGTGGACGCGGATCTGGTGCGTGCGTCCGGTCTCCAGCTTGATGTCGAGCAGCGAGGCCGCGCGGAACGCCTCGATCAGGTCGTAGTGCGTCACGGAGGGCTTGCCCTCAGCCGTGACGGCCCACTTGTAGTCGTGGTTCGGGTGCCGGCCGATGGGGGCGTCGATCGTGCCGCTGGTCGGGTCCGGGTGACCCTGGACGAGCGCGTGGTAGCGCTTGTCGACCGTGCGCTCCTTGAACTGGCGCTTGAGCGAGGTGTACGCGTACTCCGACTTGGCGACCACCATCAGGCCCGAGGTGCCCACGTCCAGGCGGTGGACGATGCCCTGGCGCTCGGCGGCGCCCGAGGTCGAGATGCGGTACCCGGCGGCGGCGAGCCCGCCGATGACGGTCGGTCCCGACCAACCGGGGCTGGGATGCGCGGCGACACCGACCGGCTTGACGATCACGACCACGTCGTCGTCGTCGTGCACGATCTCCATGCCCTCGACGGGCTCGGCGACGATCTGCACGGGCGCGGGCGCCTGCGGCATCTCGACCTCCAGCCAGGCGCCGCCGTGCACCCGCTCGGACTTACCGACCACCGAGCCGTCGACCGTGACCTTCCCCGCCGCGGCAAGCTCGGCGGCCTTCGTGCGGGAGAAGCCGAACATGCGGGAGATGGCGGCGTCGACACGCTCGCCCTCCAGGCCGTCGGGCACGGGCAGGGTACGGATCTCGGGACTGGTGCTCACCCGTCGAGTATGCCGGACAGGTCCGACGCCCCTGACCAGAGCCCGAACAACAGTGCCCTCCGACGGCCCCGTGGGCGGCCCTCGATCCTTGGCCCTCAGTCCTTGTGGACGGTGCCGTCCGGGTCGAGCCCGCGGAAGGACAGCAGCACGATCAGGATGCCGCCGCAGACGATCGCGGAGTCGGCGAGGTTGAAGACCGCGAAGTGCTTGGGCGCGATGAAGTCGACGACCGCGCCCTCGAAGACGCCCGGCGCGCGGAAGATCCGGTCGGTGAGGTTGCCGAGCGCACCGCCCAGCAGCAGACCGAGCGCGATCGCCCAGGGAAGGCTGTAGAGCTTGCGGGCGAGCCGGGCGATCACCACGATCACGGCCGCGGCGATCACCGTGAAGATGACGGTGAAGGCCTCGCCGATACCGAAGGCCGCGCCCGCGTTGCGGATCGCCTCGAACCTCAGCCAGTCCCCGATGATCTCGATCGGCTCGTGGTGCTCCAGCTTCGCGACCACGATCATCTTGCTGATCAGGTCCAGCGCGTACGCCAGGATGGCGACCGTGAACAGCACGGCGATCCGGCGCTTGCCCCTGGAGGGCTCGGCCGGGGCCGCCGCCTCCTCGGAACCGGAGTCGGAGTCGGAGCCCTGGCTCCCGGCCGGGTCCTGCGCCCCCTGGGCATCGGACCGCTCGCCCGCCGCCGCGTTCTGGTCGGTCTGCTCCGGCTCGGCGCCAGCCGCCTCCGGGATATCCGGCGTACCGATGATCCGCTCCGCCTCTGCCACGTGAGTCCCTCAACCTAGGTGCCTGACTGAGGACGAGAGTACGGCACGGCCTGCCGCGCCCATGTGCTCAGGAGGCGCACCGGGCCGATCAGTACCGGATCATTGGCCGATCAGTAACGGCGCTCCTGTTTCTGCTTGCACTCGACGCACAGGGTGGCGCGCGGGAAGGCCTGCATACGGGCCTTCCCGATGGGGTTGCCACAGCTCTCGCAGAGCCCGTACGTGCCCGCGTCCAGGCGTTCGAGGGCGCGCTCGTCCTGCTCCAGCATCTCCCTGGCGTTGGCTGCGAGCGCCATCTCGCTCTCGCGCGTGATGTTCTTGGTGCCGGTGTCGGCCTGGTCGTCGCCCGCGCCGTCCCCGGAGTCGCGCATCAGGCCCGCCAGGGACTCCTCGGAGTGCGTGATCTCGGCGCGCAGCCGCAGGGCCTCCGACATCAGCCCCGTGCGTGCCTCCGCGACCTCCTCGGGGGTCCAGGGGTCCTCACCGGGGCGTACCGCGAGCTCGCCGGGCTCCGCCGCGACGCCCCGCGCCTTGGGGACCGCGCCGCCCTTGCTGGCCGCCGTGGCTGTGGCCGTGCCAGGAGTCTTCTTCGCAACCACCGTCGTGGCTCCCGTCGTCTTCGCGGCCTCCGCCGCACCCTCGGCCGCGGTAGCGACCGCTTTCTTGGCCGTACGTGTGCCCTTCCTGCCTGCCTTCTGCGGGGGCTCCGCGGCGGAGACGCCCGCCTCACCCGCCCCCTTGCCGGCGGCACTCTTCCTGGGGGCCTTCTTCGCAGGAACCGCCTTGGCGGCCGCCTTCTTGGTGGAGGCCTTCTTGGTACCGGCCCTCTTCGGAGCGGCCGTTTCGGCGATCACCCCCTCCGTGGAGGTCTCCGCCGCGACTGCCCTCTCCGAGACGGCCGCCCCCGCGCCGGCCCTCTTCGGAGCAGCCACTTTCCTGGTGGCCGACTCCTTGGTGGCGACTTTCGTAGTGGCCGGCTTCTTGGCGGCCGCTTTCTTGGTGGCCGTTCCCGAAACGGCCTTCTTCGGAGGAGCGGTCCTCACGGCGTCCTTCTTCGCCGCGGCCTTCTTCACAGCGGCCGTTTTCGTAGCGCCCGCCTTCGTAGCGACTTGCTTCGTAGCGCCCGCCTTCGAAGCAGCTTCCTTCGTGCCGACCGTTTTCCCGCCGGCCGTCTTCGTGCCGCCGACCGTCTTCTTGGCCTCGCCCTGCTTCGCCGCGCCCTTCGCGGAGTGCTCCGCCCCCATGGATCTGCCGGACGCCGACTGCTGTACGGCGGTCTTCTTCGCCACCATGGCCGCGGCCCCTTCACATATTGTGATCTTGCTCGCGAATCGTGCTGGGACGATAAATCGACTTGAGTCCCGCGGCAACGGGGCACGCCGCCCGATTCGCCGGCCCCGCCCGTACCGCGTGGCGAGCCTGCAAGCGTTGTGCCCAGCTCCCCGCCGGGTAATCCGCCGAGTCGGCCGTCCCAGGATGCGAACACGGCCGCCTCGCCATTCGGGTCAGTCCGCACTCCTTCCCGGCGCCCCGCCACCCCTCGCCCGCGGGCCCGGGAAAACCGGTCGGCCGCTGTCCGCCCGGCGCCGTACACTGGGCGGAGCGAGAAGCGTGGATGGGGACGAGTAGCGGCGTACGCAGCCAGGAGCGACCCGGGGACGGTGTGAGCCCGGGGGCCGGCGCGACGTGAAGATCACCCCGGAGCCGCCGGAAGAAAGCCGCAGCCGAGAGGCACGAAAGGCAGCGGTCGGTAGACCCGGCATCGCGACCCCAATGAGGGGGCTCACCGGCGCGCAGGAAGCGGCGGAGAGCCAAGGAGGGTGGTACCGCGGGAGCGCGCCGCACACGGCGTAGGTGACAACACAGCTCTCGTCCCTCCGGACGGAAGGCAGAAAGTCCGCCGGAGGAAGCTCGTTGAATACGCAGCCGAGTACACAGCCGCAGTACCGCCAGGTGCCGGCCCAGGTCGACCTGCCCGCCCTCGAGCACGCCGTGCTCGACTTCTGGCGCGAGCAGAAGATCTTCGCCAAGACCCTGGAGCAGTCCGAGGGCCGCCCGGAGTGGGTGTTCTACGAGGGCCCGCCCACGGCCAACGGCATGCCCGGCGCCCACCACATCGAGGCGCGCGTCTTCAAGGACGTCTTCCCGCGCTTCCGCACCATGCGCGGCTACCACGTGGCCCGCAAGGCCGGCTGGGACTGCCACGGCCTCCCCGTGGAGCTGGCGGTCGAGAAGGAGCTCGGCTTCAACGGCAAGAAGGACATCGAGGCGTACGGCATCGCCGAGTTCAACGCCAAGTGCCGCGAGTCCGTGACCCGCCACACCGACGCCTTCGAAGAGCTCACGACCCGCATGGGTTACTGGACCGACCTGAACGACCCGTACCGCACGATGGACCCCGAGTACATCGAGTCCGTGTGGTGGTCGCTCAAGGAGATCTTCAACAAGGGCCTGCTGGTCCAGGACCACCGCGTCGCCCCCTGGTGCCCGCGCTGCGGCACGGGCCTCTCCGACCACGAGCTGGCGCAGGGCTACGAGACGGTCGTCGACCCCTCGGTGTTCGTCCGTTTCCCGCTCACCTCCGGTCCCCTCGCGGGCGAGGCCGCGCTCCTGGTGTGGACGACGACCCCGTGGACCCTGGTGTCCAACACCGCGGTCGCGGCCCACCCCGACGTCACCTACGTGGTCGCGACGAACGGCGAGGAGAAGCTCGTCGTCGCCGAGCCGCTCGTCGAGAAGGCACTCGGGGAGGGCTGGGAGACCACCGGCCAGACCTTCACGGGCGCCGAGATGGAGCGCTGGACGTATCAACGTCCGTTCGAGCTCGTGGAGTTCCCGGAGCCCGCCCACTACGTGGTGAACGCGGAGTACGTCACGACCGAGGACGGCACGGGTCTGGTTCACCAGTCCCCCGCCTTCGGCGAGGACGACCTCAAGGTCTGCCGCGAGTACGGCCTGCCCGTGGTGAACCCGGTCCGCCCCGACGGCACGTTCGAGGAGGACGTCCCCCTGGTCGGCGGCGTCTTCTTCAAGAAGGCGGACGAGAAGCTCACCGAGGACCTCCAGCAGCGCGGCCTGCTCTTCAGGCACATCCCGTACGAGCACAGCTACCCGCACTGCTGGCGCTGCCACACCGCGCTCCTCTACTACGCGCAGCCGTCCTGGTACATCCGCACCACAGCCATCAAGGACCGTCTCCTCCAGGAGAACGAGAAGACCAACTGGTACCCGGAATCGGTCAAGACCGGCCGGTACGGCGACTGGCTGAACAACAACATCGACTGGGCGCTGTCCCGCAACCGCTACTGGGGCACCCCGCTGCCGATCTGGCGCTGCGAGGACGACCACCTCACGGTCGTCGGCTCCCGCAGCGAGCTCTCCGGGCTGACGGGCACGGACCAGTCGGACCTCGACCCGCACCGCCCCTTCATCGACGACGTCACCTTCGCGTGCCCCCAGTGCGAGAAGACGGCCACGCGCGTGCCGGAGGTCATCGACGCCTGGTACGACTCGGGTTCGATGCCGTTCGCGCAGTGGGGCTACCCGTACAAGAACAAGGAGCTCTTCGAGAGCCGCTACCCGGCGCAGTTCATCTCGGAGGCCATCGACCAGACGCGCGGGTGGTTCTACACGCTGATGGCGGTCGGCACGCTCGTCTTCGACAAGTCGTCGTACGAGAACGTGGTGTGCCTCGGCCACATCCTCGCCGAGGACGGCCGCAAGATGTCCAAGCACCTGGGCAACATCCTGCAGCCGATCCCGCTGATGGACCAGCACGGCGCGGACGCGGTCCGCTGGTTCATGGCGGCCGGCGGCTCCCCCTGGGCGGCCCGCCGCGTCGGCCACGGCACGATCCAGGAGGTCGTCCGCAAGACGCTCCTCACGTACTGGAACACGGTCGCCTTCCAGGCTCTGTACGCCCGCACGTCCAACTGGGCGCCCAGCGAGGCCGACCCGGCCCCGGCTGACCGCCCGGTCCTGGACCGCTGGCTCCTGTCCGAACTCCACGCGCTCACCGACCAGGTGACACAGGCTCTGGAGGCCTACGACACCCAGCGCGCCGGCAAGCTCCTCTCGGCGTTCGTCGACGACCTGTCCAACTGGTACGTACGCCGCTCGCGTCGCCGCTTCTGGCAGGGCGACAAGGCGGCGCTGCGCACCCTGCACGAGGTCGTCGAGACGGTCACGCGGCTGATGGCCCCGCTGACCCCGTTCATCACCGAGCGGGTCTGGCAGGACCTGGTGGTGCCCGTGACCCCGGGCGCCCCCGAGTCCGTACACCTGACGTCCTGGCCGGAGGCGGACCTGTCCGTCATCGACCCTGAGCTGTCCAGGCAGATGGTGCTCGTACGCCGTCTCGTGGAGCTGGGCCGTGCCACGCGCGCGGAGTCGGGTGTGAAGACGCGTCAGCCGCTGTCCCGTGCACTGGTCGCCGCGACCGGGTTCGGGTCCCTCGACCGTGAACTGCACGCGCAGATCACGGAGGAGCTGAACGTGAGCTCGCTCGCGTCCCTCTCGGAGGTGGGCGGCTCACTGGTCGACACGACCGCCAAGGCCAACTTCCGTGCGCTGGGCAAGCGGTTCGGCAAGGGCGTCCAGGCGGTGGCCAAGGCAGTCGCCGAGGCCGACGCGGCCGCGCTGTCCCTTGCCCTGCGCGAGGGCACGGCGTCGGTGGAGGTCGACGGCGAGACCATCACGCTCGCCCCGGACGAGGTGATCATCACGGAGACCCCGCGCGAGGGCTGGTCCGTCGCCTCGGACTCCGGCGCGACGGTCGCCCTCGACCTGGAGATCACCGAGGAGCTGCGTCAGGCCGGCCTGGCCCGTGACGCGATCCGCCTGATCCAGGAGGCCCGCAAGAACAGCGGCCTCGACGTGGCCGACCGGATCGCCCTGCGCTGGACGTCCACGGACCCGAAGGTGATCGCGGCGCTCACCGAGCACTCCGCCCTGATCTCCGACGAGGTCCTCGCCACGGACTTCGGCCAGGGCGAGGCGGACGACGCGTACGGCACCCCGTTCACGGACGAGTCCCTGTCGCTGACGTTCCGCCTCCGCAAGGCGTAGCAGCAGCCTCGAAGGCCCGGTCCCGCCAAAGAACTTGGCGGGACCGGGCCTTCGGCGTTGCGTGCCCGTGTACAGCTGCCCGCGTCCTCCGAACGCGCACACGCCCACGCGTACACAGAGGGGGAAGCACACAGGCACGCAAAAGGGCGGAGCCCCGGATATATCCGGGGCTCCGCCCTGAACGCTGCCGACGCCTAAGGCGTACGGGAGGCCGTCAGTTGTCGTCCTCGTCGATCAGGAAGCCACGCATCGGCGAGGGCGCCTGCTGCATGGGCGAGGGGCCCTGCGGCCGGACCGGCGCCATCGGCTGGGTCATGGCCGGCGACATCTGCTGCTGACCGCCGTAGGACGGCGGGGCGGGAGCCGGGCCACCCATCTGCTGGCCACCGTAGGACGGCGCGCTCGCCCCGGCCGGAGCCATGGACGGGCTCGGCGCCGACGGAAGCGACGCGGCAGCCGGCGCACGCGGCGGGGCCAGCGAGTCGTCGGCCTGGGTCTCCAGCTGACGCAGCTGCGACTCCAGGTAGGACTTCAGACGCGTGCGGTACTCGCGCTCGAAGCCGCGCAGATCCTCGACCTTGCGCTCCAGCGTGGCGCGGGCGGACTCCAGGGAGCCCATCGCGACGCGGTGCTTCTCCTGCGCGTCCCGCTCGAGAGCGTCGGCCTTGGCACGGGCGTCGCGCTCCAGACCCTCGGCGCGGCTGCGGGCCTCGCCGACGATCTTGTTGGCCTCGGAACGGGCCTCGGCGATCGCCTGGTCGGCGGTCTGCTGCGCAAGCGAGAGCACGCGGGCGGCGCTGTCGCCACCGGGGCCCTGACCGGGCTGCCCCATCTGCGGGCCGCCGTGGCCACCCATCGGGCCACCCATGGGACCGCCCATCGGGCCGCCCATCTGCTGGGGCATCTGCTGCTGCATCTGACCCTGCATCTGCTGCTGCATCTGACCGGGACCCTGACCCATGGGGCCCTGGCCCATCGGACCCTGACCCATCGGGCCGGGACCCTGCTGGCCACCCTGGGCGCTGGGGCCCGCGGGCAGCTGCGGCGCACCGCTCGGCAGCTGGGGCGGGCCGCCCATGGGGCCGCCCATCTGCTGCTGCGGCGGACCCGATATGCCGGCGGGTACGGGAGCACCGGGACCGCGCATGCCCTGCGGGGGCCCTTGCTGTTGCTGCGGATCCTGCTGTTCGGGCGGCTTGCGCATGCCCTGCTGCTGGTTCTGCGCGGCGGCGCGCGTGGCAGCGGCCAGCTTGGCGCGCAGGTCCTCGTTCTCGCGGAGCAGGCGGGTCAGTTCGGCTTCGACCTCATCGAGGAAGGCATCGACCTCGTCCTCGTCATAGCCTTCTCGGAGGCGGACGGTCGTGAACTGCTTGTTCCGCACGTCCTCGGGGGTCAACGGCATCTCTTCACCTCAACGTAGTCGTCGGCATCGTCGGCGTTCGGCAAGACCGTATCGTTCACAGCCGGCTCACAACGGAGATCAGGATGTAGACGATGATCATCAGTACGAAGAAGGACAGGTCGAGCGCCACGCCCCCGAGACGCAGCGGCGGGATGAACCGCCGCAGAAGCTTGAGCGGTGGATCAGTGACAGTGTAGGTGGCCTCCAGAACGACCACCATCGCCTTGCCGGGTTGCCATGAGCGGGCGAACTGGAAGACGTAGTCCATGACCAGCCGGAAGATCAGCACGATGAGGAAACACATCAGCGCGACGTACAGAACCTGCGCAACCACGCTCATGATCCGTGCTTCCCTCTCCCCTGTTTCCGTGCCTTGTCCGGTCCTGCGTCTCAGCTCTGGTTGAAGAACCCGCCCTCTGCGATGCGAGCCTTGTCCTCCGCCGTGACATCGACGTTAGCAGGCGACAACAGGAACACCTTCTGCGTCACCCGCTCGATGCTCCCGTGAAGACCAAACACCAGACCGGCCGCAAAGTCGACAAGTCGCTTCGCGTCTGTGTCATCCATCTCAGTCAGATTCATGATCACCGGGGTGCCCTCACGGAAGTGTTCCCCGATGGTACGGGCCTCGTTGTAGGTCCGGGGGTGCAGTGTGGTGATCCTGTACGGCTCTCGTTCCGACACGACCTTGGGCATGATCACCGGTGCGTTCTTCTCCAGGCTTTGACGTTCTTGTGTGATGGACGCCACGGGGGCGATTCGCGCCGGACGCCCTGATTCCGCGGTGAGCGAAGCGGAATGTGACACGGGATCGCGTTGCACGGGCGGTTGCACCACTCGTACCGATTCGTCCCGTTGGGACTGATGCGGCTGGTGTGATTGATGCGACGGCTCGTGCCGTCGGCGGTCCCGCTCGGGCTCCGGGTCAAGCTCGGGCTCGAAGTCGTCGTCGGGGTCGAAGCCCCTGCCGTCGTACCCATCGTCCTCCACGAGGCCGAGGTAGACCGCCATCTTGCGCATCGCGCCGGCCATGCTCTGAGTCCTCCGCTCTGTGGTGGATCGGCTGACTATTGCCAAGTGCCCGCGATCCACGAGGTCGTTATGCCCACCTATGGTGGTAATGACCATATTTTCTGCTGTGGTCCGACTTCTTGGCGACGTTACCCGAGCCTGGGGCGGACTCCGAGTACCGCAGTACCGACGCGCACATGTGTCGCTCCGGCCGCCACGGCCTGTTCGAGGTCCGCACTCATCCCTGCCGAGACCATGTTCGCAGCCGGATGGGCGCTGCGCAGGTCAGTCGACAAATCCATCAGCCGCTCGAACGCCGCCGGTTCGCGCCCCGCGTACGGTCCGGTGAGCGGGGCGACGGTCATCAGTCCGTCGAGCCTGAGCCCCGGAGCCCCGGCGACGAGACCGGCCAACTCCTCGATACCACCGGTCCCTACACCACCGCGCTCCCCCCGTCCAGTCTCGTCGGCATCGAGCGCGACCTGGATGAGGCACCCCAGCTCGCGCTCCCGCCGCACCGCCTCCTTCGACAGGGCGGTGACGAGCCGGGCCCGGTCGACGGACTGCACGACATCCGCGTAACCGACCACGGAACGCACCTTGTTGGTCTGCAACTGACCGACAAAGTGCCAGGAGAGGGGCAGATCGGCGCAGGCCGCCGCCTTGGGCGCCGCGTCCTGGTCGCGGTTCTCTGCGACGTGGCGCACACCGAGTTCCGACAGGATCCGCACATCGTCGGCCGGGTAGGTCTTGGTGACCACGATCAGGGTCACTTCTTCGCGCTTGCGCCCGGCGGCCACACATGCCGCCGCGATACGCTCTTCCACTTTCGCCAGGTTTCCGGCGAGTTGAGCCTTACGGTCCGTCATGCCCCATCAGTCCAGCCACACATAGCCCGCGAGCCGACCCGTGGTGCGGTCACGGCGGTACGAGAAGTGATCATCGGACTCCAGCGTGCACACCGGCGACTGCTCCCGGTCGCGCACCCCGAGCCGCTCCAGTTGTGCGTGCACCCCCGCGGTCACGTCGACCGCCGGCGTGCCCCAGCTCGTCTCGGCGTACGCAGCGGGCTCGACGGCGGCGACCTCGGCGCGCATCGTGTCCGGTACCTCGTAGCAGCGGCCGCAGACGGCGGGGCCGGTGCGGGCGACGATCCGGGCGGGCTCGGCGCCGAGTTCGACCATGGCCGCGACCGCGGCGGGGACGACACCGGCGACCATGCCGGGCCGTCCCGCGTGGGCACCGGCCACGACACCGGCGACGGGGTCGGCGAGCAGTACGGGCGTGCAGTCCGCGGTGAGCACCGCGAGCGCGAGGCCCCGGCGCCTGGTGACCACGGCGTCCACCTGCGGCACCGGACGGTCTCCCCACGGCTCGTCGACGACGGCGACGTCGGGCCCGTGCACCTGGTTCATCCAGACGACCAGGTCCGGGTCGAGGCCGAGCGACTTGGCGGCCAGCTCCCGGTTGGCGCGTACGGAGCCGGGATCGTCGCCGACCGCTCCGCCGAGATTGAGCTCCTCGTACGGAACGGCGCTCACCCCGCCCCACCGGTCGGTGAAGGCGAAGTTCGCGCCGCTCCCAGTGCCCACTACGGAGCGCTGTCCTATCACTTGAGGAAGTCCGGCACGTCCAGCTCTTCGGCCGCGCTGTCGGAGTACGTCCGGGACGGCGGGACCGGCGGGGAGACCGGCGGCAGTTCGTTGCTTACCGGCTCCGGAGCGGGCTCCGGGGCCTCCTTCGGTGTGACGCTGCCCAGCGAGCCGAAGGACGGGCGGCTGTCGCCCGACCGGGCCGGTGTGGGTTCGTCGCGCTTGGCGGAGGACGAGCCGAGCACGGTGTCCCGCTTCGACGGAGGCTGCCCGCCGTCGAAGCCGGCCGCGATGACCGTGACCCGTACCTCGTCGCCGAGCGCGTCGTCGATGACCGCGCCGAAGATGATGTTGGCCTCGGGGTGCGCGGCCTCGCTCACCAGCTGGGCGGCCTCGTTGATCTCGAACAGGCCGAGGTCGGAGCCGCCGGAGATGGAGAGCAGCACGCCGCGGGCGCCGTCGATGGACGCCTCAAGGAGCGGCGAGGAGATCGCCATCTCGGCCGCGGCCACCGCGCGGTCGTCGCCGCGGGCCGAGCCGATGCCCATGAGCGCCGAACCCGCCTCGGACATCACGGACTTGACGTCGGCGAAGTCGAGGTTGATCAGACCGGGCGTGGTGATGAGGTCGGTGATGCCCTGAACACCGGAGAGCAGGACCTGGTCCGCCGACTTGAAGGCGTCGAGGACCGAGACCTGGCGGTCCGAGATGGACAGCAGCCGGTCGTTGGGGATGACGATGAGGGTGTCGACCTCTTCGCGGAGTTCCGCGATGCCGTCCTCGGCCTGGTTGGCGCGGCGCCGTCCCTCGAAGGTGAACGGACGCGTGACCACGCCGATGGTGAGCGCGCCGAGCGAGCGGGCGATGTTGGCCACGACGGGTGCTCCGCCGGTGCCGGTGCCGCCACCCTCGCCGGCCGTCACGAAGACCATGTCGGCCCCCTTGAGGACCTCCTCGATCTCCTCGCGGTGGTCCTCCGCCGCCTTGCGGCCGACGGCCGGGTTGGCTCCGGCGCCGAGTCCGCGGGTGAGTTCGCGGCCGACGTCGAGCTTGACGTCGGCGTCGCTCATCAACAGCGCCTGGGCGTCGGTGTTGATGGCGATGAACTCGACACCCTTGAGACCGACCTCGATCATCCGGTTGATGGCATTGACACCACCGCCGCCGACACCGATGACTTTGATGACTGCGAGGTAGTTCTGCGGTGCTGCCACGTCGAAGGCCTCTCGCCTCGAGTTACGTGTCGCCGCCTCGCACGTTCGCGATCCGACGACTGATGCCGAATGGGACGGTCCGAACGCCGACCCGAACCCTAACGCTGAAGTTTAGGGTTACCAGTGTGTCTGTTCCTTGGACTCTTCCGAACAGGACACTAAGTCGACAAGTGGCGCACGTTCAACGAACACGCCGAACCTCCCGTTTTTCTTTTCACCCTATGTGATCAGCCGTAGCGCTGCCCAACCAGGGTGCTGGCCTGCGCGGATGTGCGTCAACTCCCCGATGACGCAGGGGCGGTGGGAACGCTGACATCGAAGTGCCGCGCCTCTGGAGCGGCTTTCATGAGAGCGCCGAGCGTACGGGCCTTGACGCCGCTCTTCTCGCCACTTCCCCACAGGACGGTCCGGTTGCCGCTCAACTCCAGCAAGATGGAGTCGTACGAACGGACCTTGACGACCTGGGTGTCACGCGCGACCGCGGCCGGAAGGGAACCCGCGACGCGCACCGCCTCACGCATCAGCCGGTCGGTCCCGAATCGGCGCGTGCCCGCGGACCGGGACACCGTCAATTCCAGTGCGGGAACGCCCTTCGGGGCGCGCGAAACCGTGGCATATCGCACGCCCTTGGCGTCCACTTCGACGAACTTTCCGCCCTTTTCGGCAATGAGAACCGGGGTGCGCTCGATCACTTTCAGCCCGATTCCGTGGGGCCAGGAACGGACGACATCAACCGAGTCAATTCGGGGCAATTTCCGGCGCAGTCTTGCCTCAATCACATCGGTGTCGACTGAAATCAACGGCGATCCGACCGGAACGTCGGCCGCCTCGACGACCTGATCGGACGTCAGGACCCGTGTCCCCGAGGCCGATACGCGCTCCACGCGCAGCCACTGCGAACCGTAGAGCACCCAGAGACAGCCCGCGCCGAGCAGGGCGAGGCAGACGACCGGAATGATGAGCTTACGAGGCTTCGGAAGCCTCCTGAGGAGCGGTGGCCGGGGCGGGCCGGAGTCCGGATCCTGTCGGGCTTGCCGTTCGCCGCGTTCGGCGGTGGTCGGTCCGGCCACGCTCCCCTGCCTTCTGCCACGCGCTAACGGCGTGACGCGATCGCCTCGTACACCATCCCGACGAGCAGGTCGTCGGCGTCCCGGCGGCCGAACTCGGAGGCGGCGCGGGACATCTCGAACAGCCGGTGCGGATCGGCGAGCACGGGCAGGACGTTGGTCTGCACCCACTGCGGTGTCAGTTCCGCGTCGTCGATCAGCAGTCCGCCGCCGGCCTTGACCACCGGCTGGGCGTTGAGCCGCTGTTCGCCGTTGCCGATGGGCAGCGGGACGTAGACGGCGGGGAGCCCGACGGCGGAGAGTTCGGCGACGGTCATCGCGCCCGCGCGGCAGAGCATCATGTCGGCCGCGGCGTACGCGAGGTCCATCCGGTCCACGTACGGTACCGGGATGTACGGGGGCATCCCCGGCATCTGGTGGACCTGCGGCAGTTCGTTCTTCGGGCCGACCGCGTGCAGGATCTGGATACCGGCCTGCTGGAGGTACGGGGCGGCCTGCTGGACCACCTCATTGAGGCGGCGCGCGCCCTGAGAGCCGCCGGAGACCAGCAGGGTCGGCAGGGCGGGGTCGAGCCCGAACGCGGCGCGGGCCTGCGGGCGTACGGCGGCCCGGTCGAGCGTGGCGATCGAGCGGCGCAGCGGGATACCGATGTAGCGGGCGTCGCGCAGCTTGCTGTCCGGCGTGGAGACGGCGACCCGGGCGGCGTACCGCGAACCGATCTTGTTGGCGAGGCCGGGGCGGGCGTTGGCCTCGTGGATGACGATCGGGACACCGAGCCGCTTGGCCGCGAGGTAGGCGGGCAGGGCGACATAGCCGCCGAAGCCGACGACCGCGTCGGCCTTGGTGCGTTCCAGGATCTGCTCGGCCGCCTTGATCGTGCCACGCAGCCGTCCAGGGACGGTGATCAGCTCGGGGGTGGGCTTGCGCGGCAGCGGCACCGCG
The DNA here is from genome assembly GCF_036182465.1 of Streptomyces sp. NBC_00258. Lineage (NCBI taxonomy): Bacteria > Bacillati > Actinomycetota > Actinomycetes > Kitasatosporales > Streptomycetaceae > Streptomyces > Streptomyces sp. NBC_00258. The sequence goes on along the minus strand of NZ_CP108081.1, from coordinate 8,674,851 downwards.
GGGATCAGCGCGAGTTCATAGCCTCGCTCTGGTACGAGTCGGGTCTCGAGTCCGCGCTCCGTGCCCAGGGCCGTGATACCCACGGTCGGGTCCTGCCTGCGCAGGGCGTCCGCGAGGGCGAGCGCGGGCTCGATGTGGCCGGCGGTCCCCCCACCGGCGAGTACGACATGCACCGAAATTCACCGCTCTCCGGACGAACGCGCCGCGGCGCGCCGTCGCATCGTGTTCCATCTCCGAGGCCCCGCGGCCCCTGCGGAGCCTCTCACCGCAGCCCGCTTTCTGCCAAAGCGGGGTTGCCGCATCGCAAGCGCCGCCCGCGCAGCGGGATCCTCACGCGCGAAGGCGATCAGGAGCCCGATGGCGAACATGGTCGGAAGCAGGGCGGATCCCCCGTAGGAGAACAGCGGGAGCGGGACGCCGGCGATCGGCAGCAGCCCGAGCACCGCACCGATGTTGATCACGGCCTGGGCCGTGATCCAGGTGGTCACGCCTCCCGCGGCATACCTCACGAAGGGGTCCTCCGTGCGTCCGGCCACGCGGATACCCGCATAGCCTAGAGCCGCGAAGAGTGCGAGCACCGACAGCGTCCCCGCGAGGCCCAGTTCCTCACCGGTGATGGCGAAGATGAAGTCGGTGTGGGCTTCGGGCAGTTGCCCCCATTTCTCCACACTGGCGCCGAGGCCGGAGCCGAAGAGCCCGCCGGAGGCGAGGGCGTAGATGCCGTGCACGGCCTGCCAGCAGTCGACGGGGCCCGACTGGGGTTCGGTGGCTCCCAGGCAGGAGAGGCGGGCCATGCGGTTGGGGCTGGTCTTGATGAGGATGAAGCCGATGGTCAGGGCGACGGCGAGCACGCCCCCGAAGAGCCGTGTGGGCGCCCCCGCGAGCCACAGCAGTCCGAACAGGATCGCGGTGAGGATGATCGCCGTGCCCATGTCGCCGCCGAGCATGATCAGCCCGAGCAGCATGAAGGCCACCGGAACGAGCGGCACCAGCATGTGCTTCCACTGCGCCAGCAGTCGCTTGTCCTGTTTGCGGGCGAGCAGGTCGGCGCCCCACAGGACGAGGGCGAGCTTGCCGAACTCACTGGGCTGGAGCTGGAAGGGGCCGCCGACCGCGATCCAGTTCTGGTTGCCGTTGACCGCGACTCCTATCCCCGGCACCTGGACGAGGATCATCAGGAAGACCGAGCCGAGCAGCATCGGGTATGCCAGCGCCCGGTGCAGCTTGGACGGCATCCGTGAGGCGGCGAGGAGCAGCAGACCGCCGAGCACGGCGGCGAGGAACTGCTTGCGGAAGAAGTACGACCCGGGCAGCGAAAGCTGGAGCGCGGTGATCTGCGAGGCGGAGTACACCATCACCAGACCGAGGACGGTGATCAGGAGGCTGCCGCCGAGGATCAGGTAGTAGGCGGTCAGCGGCCGGTCCCAGGCGCGGCGTACGCGCGTGTAGAGGCGTCCTACGGGGTTGTCACGAGGGGGGCGGGGCCCGGCGGGCCGGCGGGGGGCCCGCTGGACGGGAGGACGCCCGGTACGGCTACTGGACATCGGCGGCACCTGCCATGCCGTGGGAGGGCGTCCCGCCGGGGGTCTCCCCGGGCCGTTCGCCCCGAATCTCCCCGGACCGTCCGGGCCCTGGGGGCGGGACGGCACGGCACAGTGCCGTGCCACCGGCGGAAAGCCACCGACGAAGCCCCAGCCGGATCCGTGTCACGCGTCCCTCCCAGGTGTGCCCGGCGCCGCCGGGCAAGGCGGACCCGGGTCAGCCGTCGACGGCGCCGAGTTCGCGAACCGCCTCCGCGAAAGCGTCGCCGCGCTTGTTGTAGTTGGTGAACATGTCCATGGACGCACAGGCCGGCGCCAGCAGGACAGTGTCTCCCGGCTCGGAGAGCCGTGCGGCCTCACGAACCGCCGCGAGCATCGCCCCAGTGTCGGTCCGGTCGAGGTCGACCACGGGTACTTCCGGCGCGTGTCGCGCGAGCGCTTCACGGATGAGGGCCCGGTCCGCACCGAACAGGACGACGCCCCGCAGTCGCTTTGCCGACTTGGCGACCAGTTCGTCGAAGGTCGCGCCCTTGGCCAGCCCGCCGGCGATCCACACGATCGACTCGTACGCCGCCAAAGAGGCTTCCGCCGCATGCGTGTTGGTGGCCTTGGAGTCGTCGATGTAGGCGACCCGGTCCACGTCGGCCACGTGCTGGATGCGGTGGGCGTCGGGCCTGAAGGCCCGCAGACCGTCCCGTACGGCCGCGGCGGGCACCCCGAAGGCGCGGGCCAGGGCCGCCGCCGCAAGGGCGTTGGCGATGTTGTGCGGGGCGGGCGGGTTGACGTCCGCGATCTCGGCGAGTTCCTGGGCCTGCTTGTGCCGGTCCTCGACGAAGGCGCGGTCGACCAGGATGCCCTCCACGACGCCGAGTTGGGACGGGCCCGGTGTGCCGAGCGTGAAGCCGACCGCCCGGCAGCCCTCCTCGACGTCCGCCCCGCGCACCAGGTCCTCGGTGGCCTTGTCGGCCATGTTGTAGACGCAGGCGACCCGATTGCCCTCGTAGATACGCCCCTTGTCGGCGGCGTACGCCTCCATGGAGCCGTGCCAGTCGAGGTGGTCCGGGGCGAGGTTCAGGACGGCGGCGGAGTGGGCGCGCAGCGAGGGCGCCCAGTGGAGCTGGTAGCTGGACAGCTCGACGGCAAGTACGTCGTAGGCGTCGTCGCCTTCCTGGACCACGTCGACGATCGGGGTGCCGATGTTGCCCACGGCGGCCGTACGAAGGCCCGCGGCGTCCAGGATCGAGGCGAGCATCTGTGTCGTGGTGGTCTTGCCGTTGGTGCCCGTGACGGCGAGCCAGGGCGCGGCGTCGGGGCCGCGCAGGCGCCAGGCGATCTCCACGTCGCCGACGACGTCCACGCCCGCCTCCGCGGCGGCCTGGAAGAGAGGGCTGGACGGCTTCCAGCCCGGCGAGGTGACCACGAGGTCGGTGCCCTCGGGAAGCGTCTCGGCGTCCGCCAGACGTACCGAAATGCCTTGCCCCTCAAGGGAGGCGGCCCTCTCCCGGTGGGCCTCCGAGGAGCCCCCGTCGACGACCGTGACCGACGCGCCGAGGCCGGCCAGGGCGCGGGCGGCGCTGATGCCGCTCACGCCGAGACCGGCGACGGTGATGTTCATGCTCTGCCAGTCGAGCGCGGTCGTCACTTCTGGGCTGCCCATCCCGCGTAGAAGAGGCCGAGTCCGACGATCACGCACATGCCCTGGATGATCCAGAAGCGGACCACCACAAGGACCTCGGACCACCCCTTGAGTTCGAAGTGGTGCTGGAGCGGTGCCATTCGGAAGACGCGCTTGCCGGTGAGGCGGAACGAGCCGACCTGGATGACGACCGACATGGTGATCAGGACGAAGAGACCGCCGAGCAGCGCGACAAGGAGCTCGGTGCGGGAGCAGATCGCGAGGCCGGCGAGCGCGCCGCCGAGGGCCAGCGAACCGGTGTCACCCATGAAGATCTTGGCGGGCGAGGTGTTCCACCACAGGAAGCCGAAGCAGGCGCCCATCAGGGCCGCGGCGACGACGGCGAGGTCGAGCGGATCTCGTACCTCGTAGCAGGCGGCCGGGTTGGTGAGGGTCTGCGCGTTGGCACAGGACTCCTGGAACTGCCAGACACCGATGAACGTGTACGCGCCGAAGACCATCACGGAGGCGCCGGTGGCGAGGCCGTCGAGGCCGTCCGTGAGGTTCACGCCGTTCGACATCGCGAGGATCATGAACAGCGCCCAGATCACGAACAGCACCGGGCCGATGGACCAGCCGAAGTCCTGCACGAAGGACAGCTTGGTGGAGGCCGGGGTGTTGTTGCGGTTGTCCGCGAACTGCAGCGCGAGCACCGCGAAGGAGATGCCGACGATCAGCTGACCGGCCATCTTGGCCTTGGCCCGCAAGCCCAGCGAACGCCGCTTGACGATCTTGATGTAGTCGTCGAGGAAGCCGACCAGGCCCATGCCCGTCATCAGGCCGAGCACCAGCACTCCGGAGAACCTCGGCGGCTGGCCGGTGATCACCTTGCTGAGGAAGTACGCCAGGAGCGTGGCCAGGATGAAGGCGATACCGCCCATGGTCGGCGTACCGCGCTTGGCGTGGTGCTCGCGCGGGCCGTCGTCCCGGATGTACTGCCCGTAGCCCTTGCGGGCCAGCAGCTTGATCAGCAGAGGGGTGCCCACGAGAGTCAGGAAGAGGCCGATGACTCCCGCGAAGAGGATCTGATTCATCGGACGGCAACCTCACCCTCGGTGCCCTCGACCAGCGCCTCTGCGACCCGCTCCAGGCCGACCGACCGGGACGCCTTCACGAGTACGACGTCTCCCGGGCGCAGTTGACTGCGCAACAGGTCGATCGCCGCCTGTGTGTCGGACACGTGCACCGACTCCTCACCCCACGAACCCTCGTTATATGCGCCCAGTTGCAGCCAGGACGCTTCCCTGCCCCCGACCGCGACGAGCTTGCCGACATTGAGCCGGACGGCGAGCCGTCCGACCGCGTCGTGCTCGGCGAGCGCCTCGTCCCCGAGCTCGGCCATCTGACCGAGCACCGCCCAGGTCCGCCGCCCCTTGCCCATGGCCGCGAGCGCGCGCAGGGCGGCTCGCATGGACTCGGGGTTCGCGTTGTAGGCGTCGTTGACGACCGTCACGCCGTCCGGGCGCTCGGTGACCTCCATCCGCCAGCGGGAGAGGGAGCCCGCCTCGGAGAGCGCGGTGGCGATCTCGTCTGCGGACATGCCCAGCTCATGGGCGACGGCGGCCGCGGCGAGCGCGTTCGACACGTGGTGCTCACCGTACAGGCGCATGGTCACGTCGCTGCACCCGGAGGGTGTGTGAAGCCTGAACATGGGCTGTCCGCTCTCCGTGAGCGTCACGTTCTCGGCCCGTACGTCCGCTTCGCCGGACTCTCCGAAGAGGATCACGCGTGCTTTCGTCCGCGAGGCCATGGCGCGGACGAGGGGATCGTCGGCGTTCAGGATCGCGACGCCGCCGGCCTCTGCCGGAGGCAGGCTCTCCACCAACTCGCCCTTGGCCCGGGCGATTTGCTCGCGGCCGCCGAACTCGCCGATGTGGGCGGTGCCGACGTTCAGGACGAGGCCGACCTTCGGGGGCGTCAGATCCGTGAGGTACCGGATGTGGCCGATGCCGCGGGCCCCCATCTCCAGGACGAGGAACCGGGTCTCCTCGGTGGCGCTGAGGGCGGTGAGCGGCAGCCCGATCTCGTTGTTGAGCGAGCCCGGCGTGTAGACCGTCGGCGCCTTGCGCTGCAGCACCTGGGCGATCAGGTCCTTGGTGCTGGTCTTGCCCGCGGAACCGGTGAGGGCCACGAGGGTCGCGCCGAGCCGTTCGACGACATGGCGTGCGAGGGCGCCCAGGGCCGCCTGGACGTCGTCCACGACGATCGCGGGCACGCCGACGGGCCGTGACGCCAGCACGGCCACCGCGCCCGCCTCGACGACGCTCGCCGCGAAGTCGTGCCCGTCCACGCGCTCGCCCACGAAGGCGACGAAGAGGCTGCCTGGCTCCACCTCACGGGAGTCTCTGACGACCCGTCCGGTGACCTGGACCGACGGATCCGGTATGTCGTGCGTCTGCCCGCCGACAACTGAGGCGATCTCGGCGAGGGAGAGGGCGATCACAAGTTCATCCCTGGGTCTTCTGGATAGCTTCGCGAAGCACCTGGCGGTCGTCGAAGGGACGGACCACTCCGGCGATGTCCTGGCCCTGCTCATGACCTTTGCCCGCGACCAGCACCGTGTCGCCCGGCTGAGCGCGGGCGACGGCCGCTGCGATCGCGGCGGCCCGGTCCTCGAAGACCTGGACCTCTCCGCGCTCGTGCGCCGGCACCTCGGCGGCGCCCGCGAGCATCGTGGCGAGGATCGCGAGGGGGTCCTCGGAGCGGGGGTTGTCCGATGTCAGTACGGCGGTGTCGGCGAGGCGGGCCGCGGCGGCGCCCATGGGCATCCGCTTGGTCTTGTCCCGGTCCCCGCCACAGCCGAGGACGATGTGCAGTTCGCCCTCGGTGACCTTGCGCAGGGCCCGCAGCACGGACTCCACGGCGTCCGTCTTGTGTGCGTAGTCGACCACCGCGAGGTACGGCTGTCCGGCGTCCACGCGCTCCAGCCGGCCCGGCACGCCCGGTACGGCGGCGATGCCGTCCGCGGCGGTCTGCGGGTCGAGCCCGGCGACGGCGAGGGAGACGATCGCGGCGAGCGTGTTGGCGACGTTGAAGGGGCCCGCGAGCGGCGACTTGGCGGTGATGCGCTCGCCCTTGGGGCCGACCGCGACGAAGACCGAGTCCATCGGGCCGACCTGGACCTCGTCGGCCCGCCAGTCGGCGTCCGGGTGGCCCTCCGCGGAGAACGTCACCACGGGCACCGTGGCTTCCTTGGCGAGCCTGCGTCCGTACTCGTCGTCGAGGTTGACCACGCCGAGCCGGCTGCGTTCCGGCGTGAACAACTGCGCCTTGGCCCGGAAGTAGTCCTCCATGTCGGAGTGGAACTCCATGTGCTCCGGGCTGAGGTTGGTGAAGACCGCGATGTCGAAGATGCAGCCGTCGACCCGGCCGAGGACCAGGGCGTGGCTGGAGACCTCCATGGCGACCGCGTCGACGCCGCGCTCGCGCATGACGGCGAACAGCGCCTGGAGATCGGTCGCTTCGGGGGTCGTGCGCTCCGACTTGATGCGCTCGTCGCCGATGCGCATCTCCACGGTGCCGATGAGGCCGGTACTGCGAACCGTCTTCAGGCCGCCCTCGACCAGGTACGCGGTGGTGGTCTTGCCGGACGTGCCGGTGATGCCGATCTGGAGCAGGTCGGGACCCGGGTGGCCGTAGATCGAGGCGGCCAGTTCGCCCATCGTCCGGCGCGGGTCGTCGACGACGAGGACCGGCAGACCGGTGGCCGCCGCGCGCTCGGCACCCGTCGGATCGGTCAGCACGGCGGCGGCGCCGAGGCCGGCCGCCTGCGTCACGAAGTCGGCGCCGTGCATCCGGGCGCCGGGCAACGCGGCGTACAGGTCGCCGGGGCGCACGGCTCGGGAGTCATGGGTGATGCCCGTGACCTCGACGGCTCCCTGCGCGCCCTGCGGCGCCGGGGCCGACATCTGATCGGCGACCACTGCCACAAGTTCCGCGAGGGGTGTGGCGGAGTTCTGAACCGGTCGCGGCGGCCCCGGATATGTCACAGGAACGCCCTTCTGGGTGGTTTGGGACTGATCAGCGTGTGGCACGGCGGTGAGCGTACCGGGCACACCCCCGCCGGAGCGAAGCGAGGGGCGTGGCGGAGTGTGCGGCGTGCCGTGGTTCCCGGGGTCGGGAGTGATCGTTGTCACGAGCTGTTCCTGGTCGGTGATCCGGGGTGCTGGAGCATGGCGTTCCGGTCGGTGCCGATGAGGGCCCGGCCGGGGCTGGTCGGAGCTGGTCAGGGCGTGAAAGTGACGGGAAGTCTGGCGGCCTGGGCCCCGGTGGGCGGCACCTGGAGGGTCTTCAGGGCGAACTCCAGGACCTCCTTGTAGACGGGCCCGCAGATCTGACCGCCGAAGTAGCTCCCCTCGGTGGCGTTCTGGATCGCGCAGTAGACGGTCACCCGGGGGTTGTCCGCGGGCGCGAATCCGGCGAAGGAAGAGGTATAGCCGTGGTAGCGGCCGGTGGCCGGATCCACACGGTTGGCCGTGCCGGTCTTGCCCGCGACGCGGTAGCCGGGGATACGCGCCTTGGTGCCCGTACCCTCCCGGTCGTCCACGACGGACTCCAGCATCTGCGCCAGGGTCTTCGCCGTCTTCTCGCTGACGACCCGTGTCTCCTTGGGCTTGGCGGCCGGGGTGAAGCGCCCGTCGGGACCCTTCGTGCCGCGGACGAGTGTCGGTTCGATCCGTACACCGCCGTTGGCGATCGTCGAGTAGACGGAGGCCGCCTGCATCGCGTTGATCGACACGCCCTGGCCGAAAGGAATCGTGTACTGCTGGGAGGTCGACCACTGGCCGGCGGGCGCGAGGATGCCCCTCGTCTCGCCGGGGAAGCCGAGACCGGTGTAGTCGCCGATGCCGAACTTGCGCAGATACGAGTAGAGGACCTGGTTGGCCTCCTGCTGCGTCTTGCCCAGCTGGCCGGTCGCCAGGATCGTGCCGATGTTGCTGGACTTGGCGAGGACGCCGTTGAGCGTCAGGTACCAGGTCGGGTGGTCGATGTCGTCGCGGAAGAGGCGGTCGCCGCGGTGCAGCCGGTTGGGCACGGTCACGTGCGTCGCGGGCGTGGCGGCTTTCTCCTCCAGGACTGCGGCCATCGACATGACCTTGGCGGTCGAGCCGGGCTCGTAGGCGTCTTCGAGGCCCCAGTTGTGCAGGGCGTTCCCGTCCGCCTTGGAGAGGTCGTTCGGATCGAATCCGGGCGAGTTGGCCATCGCGAGGATCTCGCCGGTCTTGTTGTCCTGCACTATGACGTACCCGCGGTCCGCCTTGGACTCCTTCACCTGCTCGGCGATGGCGTTCTGGGCGGCCCACTGGATGTCGCGGTCGATGGTCAGCTCGACCTCGGAACCGGCCACGGCGGGCTTCTCGGTGGAGCCCGCGGTCGGCACCTGCCGGCCGCCGGACTGGGCGTAGCGGATCTCGCCGTCCTTGCCCGACAGCTCCTTGTTCAGCTGCTGCTCGATGCCGCCGCCGCCCTTGCCGTCGGCGTTGACCCAGCCCAGTACCCCGGCGCCGAGCTCACCGTTCGGATAGACCCGCTTGCTGCTGGGCTCCTGGAGGACACCCGCCAGGATGTTCGCCGACCCGTCCTCGCCGGCCTTGTCGGCGAGCGTGCTCTTCAGGTCCTTGATCTGCGTCCAGACCTGGGGGGTCTGGCGCCGGGCGAGCACGACGTACCGGGTGTTCTTGGTCCGGAGCTTCGCGGCGAGTTCGTCGGGGTCCTTGTCGAGGATCGGGCCGAGCAGGGCGGCGGCCTGCTCGGGGGCGTCGCCGGTCTTCGTCGCCTTCCGCGTGAACAGCGTGGGGTCGGCGGTGATGTCGTTGGCGTCCACGCTGATCGCCATGTCGACGCCGTTGCGGTCGGTGATCCCGCCGCGCTCGGCGGCCAGGGTGCGGCTGAGGTACCGGTTCTTCTCGGCCTTGGCCGTGTACTCGCTCGCGTCGACGGCCTGCACCTGGAGGAGCCGGACGACGAAGGCGATCAGTACGAGGGCCAGGGCGAGGCTGACCAGACGCAGCCGCGGACGGGGGCTGCCGAGACGGATGACACGCGGGCCCTGTCCCTGACCCCGGGACGGGGCCGGACGGCGGGCGGGGCGTGCGCCCGGCCCCGGCCGCCGCTGGCTGCCGGGACGTACGGGCCTGGCGGGCGAGGGCACCCGGCGGCGCGGGGGTTCCCTGTCGGACACTTCCGTCACCTGCCGGGATTCGTAGCGGGCTGCGTGGGCTGGGGGGACGGCTCCGTGACCGTCTCCGCGACCGGTTCGGCCGCCGCGGTCGGCACGGCGGGCGCGGTGGGCGTCCGGGTCTCGGCGGGCGTCGGGGGCCCGGCGGGTCCCTGGCTCTCGGTGGGCGTCGGAGACGGCGAGGGGAGGAGCACGTCGGGCGGGCGGATCACGGGGACCGACACGGAGGACTGCTCGGCGGCCGCGCTGGGAACACCGCGGACGCTGCCGTCGGGGTTGAGGAAGGCCGGGTCGCCGCCGGGCACCATGCCCAGCTCGCGGGCGCGGCGCTGGAGGGCGTCGGGGGCGGAGTAGGCGTCCACGTCCCGCTGGAGCGCCTGTTCCTCGTCGGTGAGGCTCTTGGTGTCCCTCTGGAGGTCGTCGAGCTGGAACGACCCTTCGCTCAGCGCAGAGTTCAGGACCAGGAGTCCGATCAGGCCGCCGCCGAGCAGCAGTACGACCAGGAGCACGAAGGGCGTACGGGCGGCCTGTCCGGGGCCCGTCGGGAAGAGTCGCGCGAGCCGGGCTGCCCGCCCTCTCAGCTCGGGTTTGCTACTCACGTGCCCTCCCGCTGAGCCGGCGTGCCCGGCTGATGGGTCCGGGCCTGCGACCCACACGTCCGGTGAGTTCGGTTGTCCAACTCACGCACCCTCCCGTCACTCGGCGTCCTCCCTGATGCGCTGTGCCCCGCGCAGCCGCGCAGGGGCGGCGCGCCGGTTCTCCGCGACCTCTTCCTCGGTGGGGAGTTCGGCACCGCGCGTCAGAAGCTTGAGCCGGGGCTGATACCGCTCGGGGACGACCGGCAGACCGGGCGGTGCGGTGTTGGCGGCTCCCGCGGCGAACACCTGCTTGACCAGCCGGTCCTCCAGGGAGTGGTAGGACAGCACGGCGATCCGGCCGCCGACGGCGAGGGACTTCACGGCGGCGGGGATCGCCCTCTCCAGGACGGTGAGTTCGCCGTTGACCTCGATGCGCAGCGCCTGGAAGGTGCGCTTGGCGGGGTTGCCGCCGGTGCGCTTGGCGGCCTGCGGCAGGGAGTCGCGGATCAGCTCGACGAGCCGCGCGCTGTTGCTGAAGGGCTCCTTGTCGCGCTCGCGCACGACCGCGGACACGATCCGCTTGGCCTGCTTCTCCTCGCCGTACGCCCTGAGGATCCGGACGAGTTCGCCCGCCGGGTAGGTGTTGAGCACCTCGGCCGCGCTGATGCCTGTCGTCTGGTCCATGCGCATGTCGAGCGGGGCGTCCTGGGCGTACGCGAAGCCGCGGTCCGCCTCGTCGAGCTGCATGGAGGAGACGCCGAGGTCGAAGAGGACGCCCTGGACGCGCGGGAGGTCCAGGCGGTCGAGCACGTCGGGGAGTTCGTCGTAGACCGCGTGCACCAGGGTGGCCCGGTCGCCGAAGGGGGCGAGCCGGTCCCCGGAGAGGCGCAGCGCCTCCTTGTCGCGGTCGAGGGCGACGAGGCGGGCCTCGGGGAAGCGGGCGAGCAGGGCCTCGCTGTGGCCGCCGAGACCGAGCGTGCAGTCGACGACGACCGCTCCCGGCCTCTCCAGCGCGGGTGCCAACATGTCCAGGCATCGCTGGAGCATCACCGGGACATGTCGGCTCTGGGTCAAGGGGCCCTCTCAGGTCCGGCACGGCCCGCACGCACCGCCGGGTCCCCGCCCGCTCCGTGAAGGGGAGGCCTGCCGGCGCCGGAAGCGTCAGCCGACCGGGAGCGGGAGGAGGCCGAGCCGTACGTACGCGCCGCGCACGTGGGGAGATCCCGGCTCGTCACCGGTCCTCCGGGGGTAGCTGTCCAGCAGGGAGAGTGTCCGTCTCCCGCTTCGCGTCACTTTAGTCCACGGTCTCTCGCGGTCAACGAACCGGCCTGCGCGTCGCGGGTCTCGGCCCGGATGAAGCACCAAACCGGGTTTTTCCACCCGTACGGGTGCAGTCGATCCACCCTTGTGGGTTACCTCACAACAACGCTCATTGATGTTCTTTGTCCTCTCTCACAGCAGGCCCGGACGGCGTGTGACCACTACCGTTATAGATATGACGACTTCCGCATCCGTTCCCACTGAGTCCGGAGACGCCATATCCAACGGCGGCACCGTCACCGACCGCCTCGTCGAGGCCAACGAGCGGTACGCCGCCGCGTTCACCGATCCCGGCATGGATGCCCGTCCCGTGCTGCACGTGGCGGTCGTGGCGTGCATGGATGCCCGCCTCGACCTGCACGACGCGCTGGGCCTGGAGCTCGGCGACTGCCACACCATCCGCAACGCGGGCGGCGTGGTCACCGACGACGTGATCCGCTCCCTCACCATCAGCCAGCGCGCGCTCGGCACCCGCAGTGTCGTACTGATCCACCACACCGGCTGTGGCCTGGAGTCCCTCACCGAGGACTTCCGGCACGACCTGGAGATGGAGGTCGGCCAGCGCCCGGCATGGGCCGTGGAGGCCTTCCGGGACGTCGAACAGGACGTGCGGCAGTCCATGCAGCGGGTGCGCACCTCCCCATTCCTTCTGCATACGGACGACGTACGTGGTTTCGTGTTCGATGTGAAGACGGGCCTGCTGCGTGAGATAGACCCCACCTGACGCGAGTTGGACCCTCTCAAAGGCCCCAGGCCGTGACATATCGCGGCCAGTTATCCACAGGCGAGTGACACGAACAGGTAACGGCAACAAGAATGCGGGTGTGGCGTCACGCGGAACTATTCACGCGTGGTGTCCGTGTTTCGGGGTGGGCCGGTCCGCATCGCAGAGCGTCGGCCCGGGAAAGAACGGGCCGAGGAGGGCCGGGTGACGACCTATGACGATCGAGCGAGCCTTACAGATCTGACCGCCACTGTGGAGAGAGTCCGCAGTTCGGTGGAGGAAGTGATCGAGGGCAAGCCTGAGGTCGTGCGGCTTTCGCTGACCGTACTGCTCGCCGAGGGGCATCTTCTGATCGAGGATGTCCCCGGCGTAGGCAAGACCATGCTGGCCAAGGCACTGGCGCGGTCCATCGACTGCTCAGTGCGGCGTATTCAGTTCACGCCCGACCTGCTGCCCTCGGACATCACAGGTGTGTCCATCTGGGATCAGCAGCGCAGGGACTTCGAGTTCAAACCGGGTGCGATCTTCGCGCAGATCGTGATCGGTGACGAGATCAACCGCGCGTCGCCCAAGACACAGTCGGCGCTCCTGGAGTCCATGGAGGAGCGCCAGGTCACCATCGACGGCACGACCTACGAGCTGCCCAGCCCGTTCATGGTCGTGGCCACGCAGAACCCGGTCGAGATGGAGGGCACCTACCCGCTGCCGGAGGCGCAGCGCGACCGCTTCATGGCCCGGGTCTCCATCGGCTATCCCAGCGCGGAGGCCGAGCTGCAGATGCTGGACGTCCACGGCGGTGTGTCCCCGCTGGACGACCTCCAGCCGGTGGCGCACGCGCACGAGATCGTCAAGCTCATCGACGCGGTCCGCAGCGTCCACGTCGCCGACCCGGTGCGGCGGTACGCCGTGGACCTGGTCGCCGCCACGCGCAACCACCCGGATCTGAGACTCGGCGCCTCGCCGCGTGCCACGCTGCACCTGCTGCGCGCGGCGAAGGCGTCGGCGGCCCTCAGCGGCCGGGAGTACGCGCTGCCGGACGACATCCAGGCCCTCGCGGTGGCGGTCCTGGCCCACCGGCTGCTGCCCACCGCCCAGGCACAGTTGAACCGTCGTACGGCCGAGCAGGTCGTCCTGGAGATCCTCCAGCGCACGCCCGTGCCCGCGGCGCCCCAGTCGCCGAGCGGTCTGGCGATGGGCCGGGGCTCGTCCGCCTTCGGCCAGCAACCGCCCCGGAGGCTGTGATGACCACCGGGGGGATGCCGGCGGCGCAGGCCGAGGAGGACAAGGGCGGGCTGCGTACGGCACTCGCCGGTCTCACCACGCGCGGGCGGTCCTTCCTGGCCGCCGGCATCGCGGCCGCGATCTGCGCGTACGTCCTGGGGCAGAGCGATCTGCTCCGGGTCGGGCTGCTGCTCGCCGTGCTGCCACTGGTCTGCGCGACCGTGCTGTACCGCACGCGCTACCGGGTCGCAGGCAGCCGCCGCCTCTCCCCCGGGCGGGTGCCCTCGGGGGCCGAGGCGCGGGTCCATCTGCGGATGGACAACGTCTCGCGACTGCCCACCGGTCTGCTGATGCTCCAGGACCGGGTTCCGTACGTGCTGGGGCCGCGGCCCCGGTTCGTACTGGACCGGGTCGAGGCGGGCGGCCGTCGCGAGGTGTCCTACCGAGTGCGCTCGGACCTGCGCGGCCGCTATCCGCTGGGGCCCCTGCAGCTGCGGCTGAGCGACCCCTTCGGGATGTGCGAACTGACCCGCTCCTTCTCGACGTACGACACCCTGACCGTCATCCCGCGCGTGGAGGCGCTGCCGCCGGTGCGGCTGACGGGCGAGGCGAAGGGGTACGGGGACGGACGGCAGCGTTCGCTCGCCCTGGCCGGCGAGGACGACGTGATACCTCGCGGCTATCGCTACGGCGACGATCTGCGCCGGGTCCACTGGCGTCTGACCGCGCGCTACGGCGAGTTGATGGTGCGCCGCGAGGAGCAGCCGCAGCGGTCCCGCTGCACGGTGCTTCTCGACACCCGGGGCATCGCCTTCGACGGCGCGGGCCCCGACTCGGCCTTCGAATGGGCGGTTTCGGGCACGGCGTCCACGCTGGTGCACATGCTCGAACGGGGCTTTTCGGTACGGCTGTTGACCGACACCGGCACCTCGGTGCCCGGCGAGGGCGCCGACGGATTCGCCGGAGCCAGCCAGGAGTCCGCCGACGCCGCCGGGCTGATGATGGACACCCTCGCGGTGATCGACCACTCCGACGGTACGGGCCTGTCACGGGCGTACGACGTTCTGCGGGGTGGCAACGAGGGGCTGCTGGTGGCCTTCCTCGGCGACCTGGACGAGGAGCAGGCGACCGTGCTCGCCAAGATGCGCCAGCGCAGCGGCGGGGCCGTGGCCTTCCTGCTGGACAGTGAGGCGTGGGTGCGCGGCGCGGCCGACGAAGAGAGCGAGGAGCGGCTTCGGATGCTGCGCGAGGCGGGCTGGACCGCCCTGGCCGTGCCGCCGGGTACAAGCCTGGCCGACCTGTGGCGGGAGGCGGACCGACAGCGCAACGGGGTCGCGTCGACGGGAAGTACGGCAGGGGGCGGTGGCTCATGAGCGGGCGCGCGCGACTCGCGCTGTGCGCCGTGGCGGCGACACTGATGGCGGCCGGCGCACTGCTCCCACTGGTCGATCCGGCGACCTGGATCCTTCAGGCGGCGTTCCTGCTCGGGGTGCAGACCGCGGTGGGCGCGGCGACCCGGCGGGTGCCCCTGGCGCGGGCCGTGACGATCGCCGTACAGGCGCTCGTGACCCTGACCCTGCTCACGCTGTTCTTCGCCCGCGAGCAGGCCATCGCCGGGCTCGTGCCCGGCCCGGACGCGTTCCGCCACTTCGGGGAGCTGCTGCAGGCCGGAGGGGACGATGTCGGGCGGTACTCGATCCCGGCTCCGCTGTCCCCCGGCATCCGGCTGATGCTGGTCGGCGGAGTCGTGGTGATCGGGCTGGCGGTGGACGCCCTCGCGGTGACGTTCCGCAGCGCCGCCCCGGCCGGACTGCCGCTGCTCGCGCTGTACTCGGTCGCCGCGGGTCTCTCCGAGGGCGGTGGCGCGAGCTGGCTGTGGTTCGTGCTGGCGGCGGCCGGCTATCTGGTGCTGCTGCTTGCCGAGGGGCGTGACCGGCTCTCGCAGTGGGGCCGGGTCTTCGGCGGCGGTCCCCGGACTCCGGGGACGGACACCTCGGCGGGCGCGGTCGCGCCGATCCGCACGGGGCGGCGCATCGGTGCCGTCGCGCTCGGCATCGCCCTGGTGGTGCCGCTCGCCCTGCCCGCGCTCGACGGCGGGCTGCTGGACGGCACCGGGACCGGCGTCGGCACGGGCTCCGGAGGCGGCGGCACGATCTCCGCGGTCAACCCGCTGGTATCGCTCCGCGACAGCCTGAACGTGGACGAGGACCGCGAGGTCATGTCGTACCGCACCAACTCCGAGGAGACGCAGGACCTCTATCTGCGGATCGTCTCGCTCGACGAGTTCGACGGCACGGCCTGGAAGCCGGCCAAGCGCCATGTCCAGGACGTCCCCGAGTCGTTCCCGACACCGCCGGGCCTCAGCGACGACGTCCGGCGCACGGAGATCCAGACGAGGATCTCCGCGGCGGACTGGTACGCGCAGGACTGGCTGCCCATGCCCTACCCCGCCAGCGCGGTGGGAATCGGCGGCAAGTGGCGGTACGAACCCGTGGGCCGCACGCTCGTCGGCGACCACGGGCAGACCACGCGCGGCCAGGAGTACACGGTCAAGAGCCTGATAGTGCAGCCGACCGCGGAGCAGCTCGCCGACGCGCCGGACGCGCCCGCGGCGCTGAGGCGCGAGTTCACCAAGGTCCCCGAGTCGCTGCCTCCGGTGGTGGCGGAGACGGCACGCGCGGTCACGGTCGGCTCGGCCAACAACTACGAGCGCGCGGTCAAGCTCCAGGACTGGTTCGCCCTGGACGGCGGCTTCACCTACGACACGGAGGTGCAGGTCGGCAGTGGCTCGCAGGCGATAGCGCGCTTCCTGAGGGACAAGGAGGGCTTCTGCGTCCACTTCTCCTTCGCGATGGCCTCGATGGCTCGCACGCTGGGCATCCCGGCCCGCGTCGCGGTGGGCTTCACGCCCGGTTCACCGCAGGCCGACGGCACGAATTCGGTGGGCCTGCGGGACGCGCACGCCTGGCCCGAGCTGTACTTCGAGGGTGTGGGCTGGACGCGCTTCGAGCCGACCCCGAACCGGGGCACGGTTCCGGAGTACACCCGCACGGACACGCCGGGCACCACGCTCCCCAACCCGGACCTCCCCTCGCGCTCCTCGTCCTCGGCGCCGTCCGCCGAACCGTCGAGCAGCGAGAGCTGCACGGCGGCGGAGAAGAAGCTGGAGCAGCCCTGCGGCAGTGAGTCCCCGCAGGCGGCGTTCGGAGCGACGGACGACGGACCGCCGTGGTTCGCGATCCTCGGGTTCACCCTGGCGGGGCTCGCCGCGCTCGCGGTGCCGCTGCTGCCGATGCTGTGGCGGATGCGGGCCCGGTCCGTGCGGCTCGGCTCGCACGGGCGCACAGAGGACGACGCCGCGGCGGCCACGTTGGCGGCCTGGCAGGAGGTGACCGATACGGCGTGGGACTTCGGTATCGCGCCGGACGACTCCCAGACGCCCCGCAAGGCGGCGGCACGGATCGTCCGCATCGGCCATCTCGATCCGGAGGCCGCGGCCTCCGTCCACCGGATCGCCGACGCGGTGGAGCAGGTCCTGTACGCGCCACGGCCCCGGCCGACCGCGGGTCTCGCCGATGACGTACGCCGGATGACCGCGGGCCTGCAGGCCACGGTCAGCCGCGGTACACGTCTGCGCGCACTGCTCGCACCGCGCTCGGCCGTACGGGTGGCGTGGGCGGCGTCCGAGGGCTGGATCGCGCTGAAGTCCCGGGCCATGGCCCGCTGGACGGCAGCCGTGCATCGCGCGTCGCGACGTCCGTCGGAGCAGAGCAGCGGCTGAGGCCGTCCGGCTCAGGAAGCCGGAAGGGGGTGCCCACCCGGGTCGGGTGGGCACCCCCTTCGCTTCGCTGTGCGGCTTCCGTTTCGCGTGCTCTTTTCCTTTGCTGCCGGGTCGGCGGGATGCAGCTCTGGATACGGCTCGGCCCGCCTCGTTCTCCCTCTCAGCGAGCGGGGCCGGGGCTGGAGTCGGGGCCCTGAGTCTCGGCCGGCCCCGCGGCTGGGCACGCCGAAGGGGCGGCCACCCCAAGGTGGTCACCCCTTACGTGTGTGCGTCTGTCGGCCCGGGCCCGGAGGCTACTGGCCGCCTTCGTCACGGCGCTTCTGCCAGCGCTGTTCGATGCGATCCATCATGGAGCGCCGCTGCCGACCCTGACGACGGGCCTGCGGAGCGCCCGGCGCACTCGGCGCACCCGCGGCGGGCTGTTCGCCCGGCTTGGGGGCCTTGCGCCAACCGGTGACGGCGAGCACCGCGCAGCCCAGCATGACGAGAAAACCCACCACGCTGACCCAGATCTGCTGTGCGACCATTCCGGCCATGAGGAGCGCAATACCTACGAGGAAGCCGGCGACCGCCTGGTAGACCCGTCGCCGGGTGTACGTACGCAGCCCGCTTCCCTCAAGCGCTGTCGCGAACTTGGGATCTTCGGCGTACAGCGCTCGCTCCATCTGCTCGAGCATTCGCTGCTCGTGCTCCGAGAGCGGCACGGCGTCCTCCTCATCGTGCAGTCGCCGGGGCGACCGGGGGTCCCCTTCAGGATAGGCAGGGAATCGCCCCCGTGAAACCCGCCCCTCTGCGCCAATTCGCCAACCGGAACCCGCCATGGCGTTCCGATCCACTGAGGCGTAGATTCCCCAGCGACCGGCCCGTCATGCCGGACGGTCTCCCTCGATCATACGGCTCCGAGCGCCCGATCGGGGGGCCTGTGGCGTACTCCATCTGCCGTCGCGCCCCTGATCAGCGGCGCGCCTCCACAGCTCCCTCACGGGAGGCGGCTCAGGTCTCGGTGGACTCCACGGTCTCACCGAGCACATGGAGCTGCGTCGCCACGGAGTGGAAGGCGGCAAGTTCGGCCGCCGCGGCCTCCAGCTTGAGCAGGGCGTCCAGGGCCCCCGGTTCGGTGTCCACGAGGACGCCGGGCACCAGGTCCGCGAAGATCCGCACGCCGTGCACGGCACCGACGCGCAGGCCCGCGCCCTCGACCAGACCGGTGAGCTGGTCGGCCGTGAAGCGGCGGGGTACGGGATCACCCTCGCCCCAGCGGCCGTCCGGGTCACCGAGGGCGTGCCGGGCCTCCGTGAAGTGGCCGGCGAGGGCGCGAGCGAGCACCGCACCGCCGAGACCGGCGGCGAGCAGGCTGAGCACACCCTCGGGGCGCAGCGCCCCGACCGCGTTGCGAAGGCCCTCGGCGGGGTCGTCCACGTACTCCAGTACGCCGTGGCAGAGCACCGCGTCGTAGCCGCCGCGCTCGACGACGTCGAAGAGGCCGTGGGCGTCGCCCTGGACGCCCTGGACGCGGTCGGCGACGCCGGCCTCGGCGGCCCGGCGCTCCAGCGCGAACAGCGCGTTCGGGCTGGGGTCCACGACGGTGACGCGGTGGCCGAGGCGGGCGACGGGCACCGCGAAGTTGCCACTGCCGCCTCCTGTGTCGAGGACGTCCAGCGACTCCCGGCCCGCGGCCTTGACCCGGCGGTCGAGGGCGTCCTTCAGAACGTCCCAGACCACGGCGGTACGGAGAGAGGCGCGGGGGCGGGAGGGGTCGGAGCGCAGCGACGCCGGCTGAGGGCGGTGGGGGGAGACGGGCGGGCGCATCGGGTCCGACACGGCAGTTGACTCCTCGGCACGGCCGCCGCCCTTGCGTACGGCGGAGCGATGGGGACAGCTCCCCCGCCCTGTTCGGCGCCGGGGAGATGCAGGCGTCCCCAACCCTATTGCCTCGCGCCCCGCCGCCGGCCCTCCGTCTCGCGCGCCGGACGCCGCCCGCCCGGCCGGACGAACCGGCGGACCTGCCCGGCACCGAACCTCACGGCGGACAGCCGCGCCGCACCGGACAAGAGAGTTGCACTGGACGGCCTGGGCGGCCCTCCGCGCCCCCACACCGCCCCGCGACCCGGCACCACAGCCGGCCCGCCCCCGTCGCCCCACAGGCCCGCGCAGGCGGTCTCCGGCGGCTCCTGGCGACACCTCGGCGGCGGCCCCAACGCCGCTCATCCCGCGTCAGGCACGTCCGGTGCCTCCTGGCCGGGCTCCGGGTCGGCCTCCTGCCGTGGCTGTGGCAGGACCGGCTGGAGCACCAGCATGCGCTCGACGAGGCGGAGGAACATCGCCACGTCGCGCAGAAGGTCGTCGGCGTCGCGGGGTGTCGCCGCGCCCTGGATGCCGGCCTCCGCGCGGGCGCGGCGGCGGGCACCGGCGGCGAACAGGGCGCTCCACTCGGCGAGTTCGGGCGCTATCTCGGGAAGCACTTCCCAGGCACTCCGGATCTTGGCCCGGCGCCTCGCGCTGGGCTCCGGCCGCCCGCGGGCGGCGAGCACGGCGGCGGCGGTGCGCAGGGCGGCGAGGTGGGCCGTCGCATACCGCTCGTTCGGCGTTTCCAGCAGGGCCGCCTCGTCGAGTCCGGCACGGGCCTGGGCGAGCAGGTCGAGGGCGGCGGGCGGGGCCGTGGCCCGGCGGAGCACGGGGTGCACGTCGCTCGCCGGACCGGTCAGTGAGGGGGCAGGGCCGGTGGCGCGTCGCCGACGGGCGGCGGCTGCGTGGTAGGTGGCCATGACGAACCTCCTGTCGTCTGTGTGACGGCTCTGTGGCCGTATGTGTCCATCGTGAGGTATGCCACTGACAATCCGTTCTGACCTGGACTTTTGCTTCGATCACAGGTTCGGTATAGCTTTTGCACTGACCAGTCAGTTCAAAAACCCGGTCGGCTCAAGGGCCCGGAGGGTGGGGGAAGTTGTGGACGGTCCGCACGGACTCGGCGTAAGGGCCAAGGACTTCGGGCTCAAGGGGCCCCGCGGGTGGGCGTTCCGCGGTATCGGCATCGATGCGGAGCCCGGCTCGCTGATCGCGATCGAGGGGCCGTCGGGCTCGGGGCGTACGTGTCTGCTGCTCGCGCTCACCGGGCGGATGAAGCCCACCGAGGGGCAGGCGCGGGTCGGGCAGTCGGAGCTGCCGAAGCAGATGGCGGCCGTCCGCCGGTTCAGCGCGCTGGCCCACGTGCCCGGTGTCACCGACCTGGAGCCCGCCCTGTCCGTCGCCGAGCACCTGCGGGAACGGGCCCTGCTCCAGCGGCGGTTCGGCGGTTCCGTACGCGGGCTGCTGCGGCCGCGCTCGGAGCGGGTGACGGAGGCGCGGCTGCGCGTCGACAGCGCACTGGCCGCCGCCGGGCTCGACCGGGAGGCTCTGCCCAAGGGGTCCCGGACCGCGGTGCGGGACCTGGAACGCCTCGAAGCGCTGCGGCTGTCCGTGGCGCTCGCCCTGATCGGCCGTCCCCGGCTGCTGGGCATCGACGACACGGACCTGAAGCTCTCCGAGGCCGAACGGGCCGAGGTCTGGGCGCTGTTGCGCTCCCTGGCCGAGGCCGGGACCACGGTCGTGGCGGTGTGCAGCGAAGCGCCCGATGACGCGGTCGTGGTGTCCACGAGATCCGCCGACGGACCGGCCCACCGAGACCACCGAGAAGGCCGGAAGGTCCAGAAGGACCGGCAGGACCCGGACGACCAGGAAGACAAGGAGACCACGGATGCGCTCGCCGAAGCTGGCCGCGCTTGAGCTCAGGCGCTTCGGCAGGGGAAGGCTCCCGCGCGCGGCCCTGGTCGCGCTCCTGCTGCTGCCCCTGCTGTACGGCGCCCTCTACCTGTGGTCGTTCTGGGACCCGTACGGCCGTCTCGACCGCATCCCCGTGGCGCTCGTGAACGACGACAAGGGGGCGACGGCGGCCGACAAGAAGATCGTGATGGGCGACGAGATCACCAAGGGGCTGCGCGAGAGCAAGACCTTCGAGTGGCACGAGGTGAGCGCCGCCGAGGCCCGCGAGGGCGTCGAGGACGGCAGTTACTACCTGTCGCTGACCATGCCGTCCGACTTCAGCAGGCGGATCGCCTCCAGTTCGGGCGACTCACCGGAGACGGGCGCACTCCAGGTGCGTACGAACGACGCGAACAACTACATCGTCGGGCAGATCTCGCGGACGGTCTTCGCGGAGGTGCGTACGGCCGCCTCGACCAAGGCGTCACGGTCGTTCCTCGACAAGATCTTCGTCTCGTTCTCCGACATCCACGGGAAGACCGAGAAGGCCGCGAAGGGGGCCGACACGCTCAAGGGCGGGATCGGGAAGGCCAAGAAGGGCTCGAAGGACCTCGCGGACGGCCTGAAGGACGCGGAGACGGGCAGCGGCAAGCTCTCCGCCGGCCTGAAGAAGCTCGACAAGGGCGCGGGCGACCTCGAGGACGGTTCACGGCAGGTCTCGGAGGGGACGCAGACGCTCGCGGACAGGGTCAACGGCGTCGCGGACAAGGTGGGGCCCTTCCTGAAGGGCAACGAGAAGGAGATCGGCGACACGGCCCAGCTCGTCGCGGACTCCGCCTCGGCCATCCGCCGCAACCTCGACACGCTGGTGAAGACGGCCCCGACGGCGGCCAAGGACGCCCACACGGCCTCCGACACGCTGAACGGCGTCTACAAGGCACGCTGCGAGACCCTGCCGCTGCCCGACGCCGCCTGTCCCGAGCTGAAGAAGGCGAAGGAGGCCGCCGCCGACGTGGCGAAGGTCGCCGACGACGTCAACACGCTGGTGACCGGCCAGGACGGCGACCTGGACACGCTCGACAAGCATCTGGCCACCCTGGAGAAGCAGGCCCAGGCACTGGCCGACCGCTCGCCGCACCTCTCCGAGGACCTCGCCACGACCGTCTCCAAGGTCAACGCGCTCAACAAGGGGGCCGGAAAGGTCGCCAAGGGGGCCAGGACGCTGCACACGGGGCTCGGCACGGCCAAGTCCGGCGCGGCCGACCTGGACACCGGTGTCGGCGAACTCAGTACGGGAGCGGGCGACCTCGAAGGGGGCATGTACAAGCTCGTCGACGGCTCGGGCAAGCTCGCCGGCGGACTGCACGACGGCGCCGGCCGGATCCCCGACTACGACAAGAGCGACCGTGACCGGCGCACCGAGGTCATGGCCGACCCCGTACAGCTCGCTTCGAAGGACCTGCACAAGGCGCCCAACTACGGCACCGGTTTCGCCCCGTACTTCATTCCGCTCTCCCTGTGGGTGGGCGCGATGGTGGCCTACATGCTGATTCCGCCGCTCAACCGGCGCGCGCTCGCGGCGGGCTCCTCCGCCTGGCGCATCACGCTGGCGGGCTGGCTGCCGGTGGCCGCCCTGGGGGCGCTCCAGACGGTCGCGCTGATGTCCGTGCTGCACTGGGGGATCGGCCTGGAAATGGCGCGGACGGCCGGGACTGTGGGCTTCCTGTTCCTGGTGACGGCCTGCTTCGCGGCGATCGTGCAGTGGCTGAACGCCCGCTTCGGAGCGGCCGGCCGGATCCTCGTCCTCGCCTTCCTGATGCTGCAGCTGACGTCGGCGGGCGGCACGTATCCCGTGCAGACCAGTCCGGGGTTCTTCAACGCGATCCACCCCTTCATGCCGATGAGTTACGTCGTAGACGCCCTCAGGAGGCTCATCACGGGCGGTGGTCTTGGGCCGGTCTGGCAGGCGTGCGCAGTGCTCGCCGCGTTCACCGCCGGTGCCCTCGCGCTCACCGCGGTGTCCGCGCGGCGACGGCAGGTATGGACCCTCGACCGGCTGCACCCGGAGCTGAGCCTGTGACAATCGGGGCCATGGAAAGCAGCAGGACGGTGGACAGCGGCGGCGGCCGGAGACAGGCGACCCGGCAGAAGCTCTACGAGGCGGCGGTGACCCTCATCGCGGAACAGGGCTTCTCGGCCACGACGGTCGACGAGATCGCCGAACGAGCCGGCGTGGCCAAGGGCACCGTCTACTACAACTTCGCGAGCAAGTCCGTCCTCTTCGAAGAGCTCCTCCGGCACGGAGTGGGACTCCTCACCGCCTCCCTCCGGGAGGCGTCGGAGAGGACCGCCCGGGACGGCGGCAGCAAGGTCGACGCACTGGACGCGATGATCCGGGCGGGCCTCGTCTTCATCGACCGCTACCCGGCCTTCACCCAGCTGTACGTGGCGGAGCTGTGGCGCACCAACCGGGCCTGGCAGTCCACCCTGATGGTGGTCCGTCAGGAGGCCGTCGCGGTCGTCGAGAACGTCCTGCGCGACGGGATCGCGAACGGCGAGCTGAGCGACGAGATCGACACCCCGCTGACGGCGTCGGCGCTGGTCGGCATGGTGCTGGTGGCAGCCCTGGACTGGCAGGCGTTCCAGCCTGAACGCTCCCTGGACGACGTCCACTCGGCGCTGTCCCGGCTGCTCCAGGGAAGGGTCAGCGGGGACGGGCTCGGACACAAGTGAAGCGCCGGTCCGAAGTGGCCGCGTCCCCCGCGGGCCACGCCGGACCGGCGCCCCTTTTTGTACTCCCCCGTGTTTCCCCGTACTCCCCCGTTGGTTTCCCCCGTTGCGGTCTCCCCCGGGTCCCCCCGTGTCTCGCTCCCGCCGAGTTTCTCGGCGGAAGGAGCGGACAAGGGCGCTGCACCGTTCCGCCGCCCCGTGTCGGCGGTACCGGAGCCGCGCCCCTTTCCGTGCCTCCACTCTCTCGTTCGCGCAGGTCGGCACCCATCCGCGCGCGTACTCAACTCACTCCCTAGGTACGGATACTCAGCCGTACGCACTCATGCCCAGGACGCGCCGTTGCCGACTGGTTACGATCGCCTCCGTGTCCGTACTCCCCCTGGTCTTCACCAGCGGCTGGGCCAGCGGCGTCAACGCGTACGCGGTGGTGCTGCTCCTCGGCCTCTTCGGCGCGACCGGGCTGACCGACGAGGTCCCCGAGTCGCTGCAGCGCCCCGAGGTCCTCATCGCGGCGGGAGTCCTGTTCGCCTGCGAGGCCGTCGCCGACAAGATCCCGTACGTGGACTCGGTCTGGGACAGCGTCCACACCGTGATCCGCCCGGTGTCCGGGGCCGTCGTCGCGGCGCTCCTTGCCGGGCAGAGCGGTTCGCTGTCCGAGCTGGCGGCCGGCGCGATCGGCGGCTCGTCGGCGCTGGCCAGCCACGTCGTCAAGGCCGGGACGCGGATGGCGGTCAACACCTCGCCGGAGCCGTTCAGCAACTTCGTGCTGAGCACCGCCGAGGATCTCGGGGTCGCCGGGATCATCACCTTCGCGATGTTCAACCCGCAGGCCGCGGCGATCATCGCGGGCGTCCTGCTGGTGGCCGGTCTGGTGGTGCTCTACTTCCTGGTCTCGCGGATCAGACGGTTCCTGCGCCGCAGGGCCCAGCGCCGCGAGGAGAAACGGCTCGCGGAACGGGTGGGGCGACCACCCGGCTGACCGGCGGCCGGCCTGGCGACCGTGCCCGGCCCTCAGCGACGCCTGGTCGGCCCCAGCGGTTACTGGGGCCCGGCCGCCCGTGAGCGGTCGCGCCCCCCTTGGCCGACCGAAGCGACGCACCCTTGCCGCACAGGGCCGGAGACGGACTGTCAGTGGCGGCCGATAAAGTCCCTGGCATGGCACGAATTGCGGTGATCGGCGCAGGCATGGGCGCGATGGCGGCCGCCGCCCGGCTGGCCGTCGCGGGCCACCGGGTGGTGGTGTACGAGCGCACGGCGACGTACGGCGGGGCGGTGGGCCGCTTCGAGCGCGACGGCTTCGCCTTCGACACCGGCCCGGGGCTGCTCCAGCTGCCCGCGGTCTACCGCGACCTGTTCGTCAAGACGGGCAAGGAGCCCTTGGAGGCCTGCGTCGACCTGGTCCAGGTCGACCCGGCGGCACGGCACGTCTTCGCCGACGGCACGGAGGTCTCGCTGCCCAACGCCTCCCGCGCGGGGGTCGTCTCGGCCCTGGACGAGGCCCTGGGGGCAGGCGCGGGCGAGCGTTGGGGCGACTTCCTGGTCCGGGCGCGCGAGGCCTGGGACCGGACGCGGCGCCCGCTCCTGGAGGAGCCGCTGTGGCCCAACTGGCAGGTGCTGGCCGAGCGCGAGCCCTACCCCGCGCTGCGGCAGCGCCGACTGCTGCGCACCCGCACGGCACGCACCCTCGCGGAGGTCGGCGCGTGGGAGCTGGCCGACCCCCGCCTCTCAGCCCTCCTGGAGAGCCACGCGCTCGCGTACGGCCTCGACCCGCACACCGCCCCGGCGAGCGCGGCGGTCCTGCCGTACATGGAGCATGCCTTCGGCACCTGGTATCTGCGCGGCGGAATCCGGGAGTTGGCGCGCGCGGTGTACGAGCGGTGTGTGGCCCGCCGGGTGGAGTTCGTCTTCGACGCCGAGATCGTCTCGGTCACCGAGAAGGACGGCCGGGCGGCGGGCGTGGAGCTGCGCGACGGGACCGTCGCCGAGGCGGACTTCGTCGTGGGCGGCCCGCCGGAGCTGCTGGAGGCCCTGACGGGTCGCGACAGCCTGTACGAGGGTGACGCGCCCGAGTCGCATGCCGGGTCCCTGACCTGCGGCAAGGTCGTGGTCTGTCTCGCGCTGCGCGGCGGGCGCGAGCCCGGCGCCGTACACCGCACGGTGGTTCACACGACGGACCCTGCCGACGAGCGGAACGTCTTCGGGGCCGGGAGGCCGGCGGAGCGGCCCACCGTGTGGGTGGACCGGCCCGACGACGCGCTGCTGCGTCCGGACGACGACCACGAGTCCGTGGTCCTCACGGCGACGGTGCCGTCCCTGGCACACCACGACTGGACCGCCGAGGGTGCCGCCGACGCCTTCGCCGACCGCATGGTCGCGGCCGCCGAGCGGGCCGTACCGGGCCTGCGCGAGCGCGTGCTGTGGCGCGAGGTCCGCACCCCGGTGGACACCGAGCGGGAGACCGGTGCCGGGGGCGGCGCCGTGCCGGCTCCCGCGCTGGCCGGTGTGGGCGGCACGCTGCTGCGGCCGGCCAACAGCACCCGCGTGCCGGGCCTGTTCACGGTGGGCGGCTGGGCGCACCCCGGCGGCGGGCTGCCGCACGCGGGCATGTCGGGCGCGCTGGTGGCCGGACTCGTCGTGGAGGGGCCGGACTTCCGGGGCTCGCAGTGAGGGACAGTGACGGGGCGACGACCGGGGCGCGTTGAGCCCCGGCCGGCACCGGCTCACTCAGAACCGGTACTGCTCGCCGTACCCGCCGCCCTGCTGTCCGTTGCCGCCATTGGTGGCGTTCCCGTTGTCGTCGTACGGATACGGCTGCTCCGGCGGGAGTTCGCCGCCGTACGGGTCCTCGGTGTTGCGCTGCTGCGGCACCCAGACCCCGCCGGCCGGGGTCTCACCGCCGTAGCCGCCGTTGGTGGCGTACGGGTCCTGGGTGTAGCCCTGCTGCGCGTACTGCTGCTGCGAGGCGTCGTAGGGCTGGCCGTATGACGCGGCGTCATAGGCCTGCGTGCCGACGTACGGGTCGGAGTAGGCGGCGTACTGCTGCTGCCCGGCGTCGTAGCCGTACTGCTGCTGGTCGTAGCCGGAGTACCCGTCGTACCCGTAGTTCTGGCCGAGCGGGTCCTGGCCCTGCTGTCCCTGGGCCTGAGCGGCGGCCGCGTACGCCGGGTCGGTGGCTGCTGCGTAGGCGGCGTCGCTGTAGACGCCGTACTGACCCGTGTCGTCGGGGAGCGGCTGCGGTTCGTACACGGAGGTCGACTCGGCGGCGGACTCGGGGCGCTGCCCGAAGACCGAGTCGTCACGCCCGTAGGGGTCGTCCTGGCCGTAGCCCTGGCTGGGAAACGTCGTGGTCTCCGCTGCGTGGAGGTCGGAGACCTCCAGCGTCGGGTCCTTGCGCTCCTCGCCGCGGCGGCGCTTGCTGGAGCCCGGGCGGACGCCGCCGAGGCCGTTGACGGCCCAGCCGGAGGCGAACCCGCTGCGGAACGAGAGCGTGACGTACGTCTGCCCGACGGCGAAGGCCGCGGCACCCAGGCCGATGACCAGCACGTTCGGAATCAGGACACCGAGGACCACTCCGAGGAAGCCGGCGAAGGCCAGCAGCCGCCAGCGCAGCCGCGCCTTGTACTGCAGCAGTACCTCGCCGAGCAGCCATAGCGCGACGATGCCGAATGCGATGTAGAGGACCGTCCAGCCCATGTACGCCCCTCTCCCAGGTGACCGCTACGCAGTGTGTCGTACGACGATGCGACCGGTCTAGGCCTGCTGCGGGTGATGCAGGCCCAGGTTCTCGTAGATTTCCAGCGTCGCGGTGGAGTTGTTCAGCGTAATGAAATGCAGTCCGGGGACTCCCTCGGCCAGCAGCCTCGCGCAGAACTCCGTGGCGAACTCGATGCCAATGGAGCGTACAGCCGCCGGATCGTCCTTGGCTGTGAGGATCCGCTCTTTGAGGGCGTCGGGGAACGAGGCATTGCTGAGCTTGGGCAACCGTTCCAGCATCTTCACGCTGGTCACCGGCATGACCTCGGGGATGACCGGGGTCTCGCAGCCCGCCGAGTCGACCCGGTCACGCAGCCGCAGATAGGACTCCGGCTGGAAGAACATCTGCGTGATCGCGTAGTCCGCGCCGGCCCGGCACTTGTCGACGAAGTGCGCGACGTCACGGTCCCAGTCGGCCGAGCGCGGGTGCATCTCGGGGAAGGCCGCGACGCCCACGCAGAAGTCACCGGACTCCTTGATGAGCCGGACGAGTTCGGCCGCGTAGGTCAGGCCCTGGGGGTGTGCCACCCAGTCGGCCATCGGGTCGCCGGGCGGGTCGCCGCGCACGGCGAGCATGTTGCGGATCCCGGCGTCCGCGAACTGGCCGATGATGTTGCGCAGCTCGGCGATGGAGTGGTTGACCGCGGTGAGGTGGGCGACCGGGGTCAGGGTCGTGTCGGCGACGATCTGCTGGGTCTCCTTGACCGTGCCCGCCCGGGTCGAACCGCCCGCGCCGTACGTCACCGACACGAAGTCGGGGGCCACGGCCTCGACCCGGCGCAGCGCGTTCCACAGGTTCCGCTCACCCTTGGGGGTCTTCGGCGCGGAGAACTCGAACGAGTACGTCGCCTTGCCGGTCGCGAGCATGTCACGCACAGTGCGCGCGCGGTCAGTCCTGGTGGAAGCAGATCCGAGGGCCATACCCGCAGGTTAGTCAGGGGGCGACGGTCCCCCAACCGGATCCAGGAAATTTGCCCGGTTTGTCGATTTGTTGTCCACCACTCGGACAACCGCGGCGCTGCGACACCTACGCGTGGCGCAGGCGCTTCGCGAACTCCGCCGCCGCGGCGCCCGGATCGTCGGCCTCGGTGATCGCCCGTACGACGACCACACGGCGGGCACCCGCTTCGAGCACCTCGTCGAGGTTGCCGAGGTCGATGCCGCCGATGGCGAACCAGGGGCGGTCCGTGGCGAGTGCGGCCGTGTACCGGACCAGTTCGAGGCCCGGCGCGTGGCGGCCGGGCTTGGTGGGGGTCGGCCAGCAGGGGCCGGTGCAGAAGTAGTCCACGCCCTCCTGGACGGCGGCGGCAGCGGCCTCCGGACCGGCGTGCGTGGAGCGGCCGATCAGGACGTCGTCACCGAGGATCGCCCGGGCGGCGGGCACCGGAAGGTCGCCCTGGCCCAGGTGCAGCACGTCGGCGCCCATGGCGTGGGCGACGTCCGCCCGGTCGTTCACCGCGAGCAGCCTGCCGTGCCGGCGGCAGGCGTCCGCGAGGACGGCGAGGTGCTCCAGCTCCTCGGCCGCCTCCATGCCCTTGTCCCGCAGCTGCACGATGTCCACGCCGTTCGCCAGGACCGCGTCCAGGAAGTCGGCGAGGTCGCCCTGGCGCTTACGGGCGTCCGTGCAGAGGTACACCCGGGCGTCGGCGAGCTGGGCGCGTGCGGTGGATTCGGGCATGCGTGGGTCCCCCGTGTCGTGTCGGTGGCGTACGGGCCGTAGGGAACGCGGCCCGTACGCCGGGCGGCCTGATCAGGTCAGACGGCGAGCGCCTGGGCGCGACGCTTCACCTCCGTGCCGCGATTCTCGCTCAGAGCCTGCGCGGGGGTACCGGGCAGGCTCTCGTCGGGAGTGAAGAGCCACTCGAGCATCTCTTCGTCGGTGAAGCCGTCGTCCCGCAGGAGCGTCAGAGTGCCGGTCAGGCCCTTGACGACCTTCTGCTCGGCCCCGTCGATGAAAGCGGCGGGGACGTGCAGCGCGCGGTTCTCACCACGGCGTACGGCGATGAGCTGGCCTTCCTTGACCAGCTGCCGGACGCGGGTCACCTCGACGCCGAGCTGCTCGGCGATGTCGGGGAGGGTGAGCCAGGCGGGGACGAGAGCATCGATCTTTGCGTCAATCTCGGTCACGAACACAAGCCTGCCATCTCGGACTGACAGTCGGTACCCGGGCCGGTACGACCGTGTCACGCCCGCGGCCCCACTGCCCCCTTCGCGTCTGGGCCGCGGCCCCCTCGGGGGCGCGGGGAACTGCGCGCCGGGCCACAGCCGGCCTGCAGACATCGGACGGCCCTGCAACCAGGCGGCCCGGTGGGGCACCAGGGCGTAGCGCTCAGGCGACCGCACCCTTGAGCGGCAACGCGGGGTCAGACAGGAGCCCGGAGTCCATCGGCGTGCCCGCCTCGATCAGCCGCTTGCCCTGTGCCAGGTCCCGAGGCCGTCCCACCGCCAGGACCGCGACCAGGCGGCTCTCCCGGAGCCAGCACACCGACCAGGACGGTCCGGCCGGGTCACCGCGCCGGACCATGGCGTCGGCGGACGCGTGATGGCCCGCGTACTGGACGAAGCGGCCGAACTGCTCGGACCAGAAGTACGGCACGGGGTCGTACGCGGCGGACGTCTCGCCCACGATGTTCGACGCGACCGTGCGCGGGCCCTGGAGGGCGTTGTCCCAGTGGTGGACCAGCAGGCGCTCGCCGTAGCGGCCGGACGGGAACGAGGCGCAGTCGCCGACCGCGTACACGTCCGGGGCGGAGGTGCGCAGGTGGTCGTCCGCGACGATCTCGCGACGGGAGCCGAGCTCGATCCCCGCACCGGCCAGCCAGGCCGTGGCGGGCCGCGCCCCGATGCCGACGACGACGGCGCCCGCGGGCAGCCGCGAGCCGTCGTCGAGCACCACCTCGCCGGGCTCGACGTGCTCCACGCGCGCGTGGGTGCGCAGCACCGCCCCGCTGTCCGCGTACCAGGCGGCCATCGGAGCGGCCACCTCGTCGGGCAGCACGCCGGCGAGCGGCCGGTCGGCGGCCTCCACGACGGTCACCGCGCAGCCCGCCTCGCGCGCCGCCGTGGCGAACTCGGCGCCGATCCAGCCCGCGCCCACCACCACGATGTCGTGCTGCCGGGCGAGGACGGGGCGCAGCCGCTCGGCGTCGTCCAGCGTGCGCAGCAGATGGACGCCGGGTACGCCCTGGGCGCCCGGCAGTTGGATCGGCTCGGCGCCGGTGGCGATGACGAGGACGTCGTACGGAACCGGGCCGTCGACCGTGTCCAGTTCGTGCCGCGAGGGGTGCACGCCGGTCACTTCGAGCCCCAGGCGGAGCTCCACGTCGAGCGCTTCGAAGTCGACGTCGAAGGCGGAGCCCTCGGCCTTGCCGAGCAGGACGGCCTTGGACAGCGGGGGCCGGTCGTACGGCTGGTGGGGCTCCGCGCCGATCAGGGTCACGCTTCCGGTGAAGCCCCGTTCCCGCAGGGCGACGGCCGTCTGTACGCCCGCCATGCCCGCCCCGACGATCACGGCGCTCCGTCGCGCCGCCGGGCTGCGTCCCTGCGTCTGCTCACTCACACGATCACCATAGACACTGCCGAAATCGTCGGTCAGGGGGCGCGATCAGTGAGTTGTTGCACAGCGTCAGCCTTCGGTGACCTCTTCGACCACACTCGTCCCGCTGCCCTCCTGGGACTCCCACTCCCAGGTCTCCTCCAGGCGCAGCCGCCCGTCGGCGAGCGCGACGACCAGGGAGACGCAGTGCCCCGACGAGGTGGTGCCGTCCACCTTCAGCTGCACGTACCGGAAGTCGAGCCGGTCGCCCTCGCGCGTGCCCACGAGATGGCCGCGTACGACGTCGCCGCCCGTGTACTCGGCCCAGATCTCGCCGTCCTTCTCGTGGTAGGCGAAACGGGTGCGCGTACCCACCTGGCCCGGCGCCTGGTCGGCGACCGGGGCGAGGAGGAGTCCGTCGAGCGAGCGGGCCATGCGTGAAGGCTCCCTTACAGGCTGTTGGGGCGAAGGGCTAGGGTGGCCAACGTAAAGCACTCGCGGGAGTCCGGACGCACCGGGCTGAGAGGGAGGCTGGGACGGCCTCCGACCGTACGAACCTGATCCGGGTCATGCCGGCGAAGGGAGGGGCTGGACGCCCATGTCGCGTACACCGGAGACACCCGATACACCCCATACGGGGCGCACGTCAGACGTCCTGGTCGTCGGGGGCGGGATCATCGGCCTCGTCACGGCCTGGCGGGCCGCGCAGCGCGGGTTCACGACCGCGCTCGTGGACCCGGAGCCCGGCGGCGGCGCCGCGCAGGTCGCGGCCGGAATGCTGGCCGCCGTCACCGAACTCCACTACGGCGAGCAGACCCTGCTCGGCCTCAATCTGGCCTCGGCGCGCCGCTATCCGGACTTCGCGGCCGAGCTGACCGAGGCGACCGGCCAGGACATCGGATACCGGCAGTGCGGCGCGCTGGCCGTCGCGCTCGACGCCGACGACCGCGCCCATCTGCGCGAGGTGCACGCCCTGCAACGCCGGTCGGGCCTGGAGTCGGAGTGGCTCAGCGGCCGTGAGTGCCGACGGCTGGAGCCGATGCTCGCGCCGGGCGTGCGCGGCGGGCTGCGGGTCGACAGCGACCACCAGGTCGATCCGCGGCGGCTCTCCGCCGCCCTGGTCACGGCCTGCGAGCGGGCCGGAGTGGCCTTCCACCGGACGTGGGCCGAGCGCCTGACCGTCGTACGGGACCGGGCCGTCGGAGTCGTGACGACGGACGGCACCGCGCTCTCGGCGGGCCAGGTCGTACTCGCCGGGGGCAGCCTCAGCGGACGTCTGACGGGTGTCCCCGACGACGTGCTGCCGCCGGTGCGCCCCGTGAAGGGACAGGTGCTGCGGCTGGCGATCCCGAAGCGGTTCGCGCCCTTCCTGAGCCGTAGCGTGCGGGCGGTCGTGCGCGGCAGCCACATCTATCTGGTGCCGCGGGACAGCGGCGAACTGGTCGTCGGCGCGACCAGCGAGGAGCTGGGCTGGGACACCACGGTGACCGCGGGCGGTGTGTACGAGCTGCTGCGGGACGCCCACGAACTCGTCCCCGGCATCACCGAGCTGCCGCTCACCGAGACGCGGGCCGGACTGCGCCCGGGCTCCCCCGACAACGCGCCCCTGCTCGGCCCCACCGAACTCCCCGGGCTGCTGCTGGCGACCGGCCACTACCGCAACGGAGTACTGCTGACGCCCGTCACCGGAGACGCCATGGCGCACGCCCTGACCACCGGTGAACTCCCGGACGAGGCCCGCCCGTTCACACCCAGGCGGTTCGGCGCCGCCGCACTCTCGGAGCAGCACGCATGAGCATGAGCATCTTCGTCAACGGGGAGCGACGGCAGCTCGACCCGGACACCGCCCTCGACGCCCTCGTCGCCGCGCTCACCGCGGCTCCCTCCGGTGTCGCCGCCGCACTCAACGAAACCGTCGTCCCGCGCGCGCAGTGGTCGAAGACCCTCCTCTCCGAGGGAGACCGGGTCGAAGTCCTCACCGCCGTCCAAGGAGGCTGACCCATGGCCGACGATCCCTTCGTCCTCGGCGGTACGTCCTTCACGTCCCGTCTGATCATGGGCACCGGTGGCGCGCCCAGCCTCGACGTCCTGGAGCGCTCGCTCGTCGCGTCCGGCACCGAGCTGACGACGGTCGCGATGCGCCGCGTGAACCCCAAGGCCCACGGCTCGGTCCTGTCGGTGCTCGACCGGCTGGGTATCCGTGTGCTGCCCAACACGGCGGGCTGTTTCACCGCCGGGGAGGCCGTCCTGACGGCCCGGCTCGCGCGCGAGGCGCTCGGCACGGATCTCGTGAAGCTGGAGGTCATCGCCGACGAGCGCACGCTGCTGCCCGATCCGATCGAACTGCTCGACGCGGCCGAGACCCTCGTCGACGACGGCTTCACGGTCCTCCCGTACACGAACGACGACCCGGTGCTCGCCCGCAGATTGGAGGACGTGGGGTGCGCCGCGGTCATGCCGCTCGGCTCGCCGATCGGGTCCGGGCTCGGCATCCGCAACCCGCACAACTTCCAGCTGATCGTGGAGCACGCGCGCGTGCCGGTGATCCTGGACGCCGGTGCCGGTACGGCGTCGGACGCGGCGCTCGCCATGGAGCTGGGGTGCGCGGGTGTGATGCTCGCCTCGGCCGTGACCCGGGCGCAGGAGCCGGTCCTCATGGCCGAGGGCATGCGGCACGCGGTCGAGGCGGGCCGGCTCGCCCGTCGCGCGGGGCGCATTCCGCGCCGCCACTTCGCCGAGGCGTCGTCTCCCATGGAAGGTGTCGCCCGGTTGGACCCGGAACGGCCCGCTTTCTGACTTTTGGCCTGAACACCTGTCTGAATCCAGGCGCCGCACGTTGTCGGTCACCGTGCGACGTGCGTCACAGCTCGGCTGCAGTACCGCCCCGGAATCGCCCGTGCGGGCGGCGTTGACAGTGGCGGCTCGTACACTCACCTGCGTGGATACGACCCTTCAGGACCCGCTCGTCGGGCACGTGCTCGACGGCCGCTACCGCGTCGACGCGCGCATCGCGGTCGGCGGGATGGCCACGGTCTACCGGGCCGTGGACACCCGCCTGGACCGGGTGCTCGCGCTCAAGGTGATGCACCCGACGCTGGCGGCCGACGGCACGTTCGTCGACCGTTTCATCCGCGAGGCCAAGTCGGTGGCCAGGCTCGCCCACCCGAACGTGGTGCAGGTCTTCGACCAGGGCACGGACGGCAGTTACGTCTATCTGGCGATGGAGTACGTGGCCGGATGCACCCTGCGCGACGTGCTGCGCGAGCGCGGGGCGCTGCAGCCGCGGGCCGCGCTCGACGTCCTGGAGCCGGTCCTCGCCGCCCTCGGCGCCGCGCACCGCGCCGGGTTCGTGCACCGCGACATGAAGCCGGAGAACGTCCTGATAGGGGACGACGGCCGGGTGAAGGTGGCGGACTTCGGTCTCGTACGGGCCGTGGACACGGTCACCAGCACGACGGGGGCCGTGCTCGGCACGGTGTCGTATCTCGCGCCCGAGCAGATAGAGAACGGCACGACCGATCCCCGGGTCGACGTGTACGCGTGCGGCATCCTCCTCTGCGAGATGCTGACCGGCGACCGCCCGCACTACGGGGACTCACCCGCCACCGTGCTCTACAAGCACCTCCACGAGGACGTGCCCCAGCCGTCGGCGTCCGTGCCGGGTCTGGCCCACGAGCTCGACGAGCTGGTCACGACGGCCACCGCACGCAACCCCGACCTCCGCCCGTACGACGCCGTGGCGCTGCTCTCGCAGGTCCTGGACGCACGGAACGCGCTGAGCACCGACCAGCTGGACGCCGTCCCGCCGCAGGCGGTCGCCACGGACCACCAGAACGCCGACGACCGTACGAGTGTGATCCCGCTCTCTCTGTCGGTGCAGCGGCCGCTCCCGGTGAACGACGACGACGAGCTGCACCGCACGAGCTTCCTGCCGTCCCCGCCGCCCGAACCGCCGCGCCGCGGACGTGGCGGCCGTACGGTTGCGCCCCGTCGCGGCCTGCTCGCGATCGTCGCCGCGGTGCTGCTGGCCCTCGGCCTCGGCGCGGGCGTCTGGTACATCAACTCCGGCCAGTTCACCAACGTCCCGGCGGTGCTCTCGAAGACCGAGGCACAGGCCAGGAAGCAGCTCACGAACGCCGGTCTCGACGTGAAGGACGTCAAGCGCAGCTTCAGCGACACCGTCAAGCCCGGCAGGGTCATCAGCAGCGACCCGAAGCCCGGCGCCCGGATCCGGGACAACGACTCCGTGACACTGACGGTCTCCAAGGGCCCGGAGATCGTGCGCGTGCCGGACCTGGAGGGCTACTCGCTGGACAAGGCCAAGCAGCGCCTGAAGAACGAGGGCCTGGTGGCGGGCATGGTCACCAAGGGCTTCAGCGACGACGTCCCGGTGGGCTTCGTGATCCGTACGGAACCGGGGGCGGGCACCGAGCGCCGCGGCGGTTCGGCGATCGCGCTCACCGTCAGCAAGGGCAGTCCGGTGGACGTGCCCGACGTCGTGGGCGACGACCTCCAGGACGCCAGGCAGGAGCTGGAGGACGCCGGCCTGACGGTCGAGGTCGCCTCCAAGCAGGTCACGTCCGAGTACGAGGCCGGCCAGGTCGCCAAGCAGTCACCGGACCCCGCCACCAGGGCGGCCGGCGGCGACACCGTCACGCTGACGGTGTCCAAGGGCCCGGAGATGATCGAGGTCCCGGACGTCGTGGGCGACAGCGTCGACGACGCGAAGCAGGAGCTGGAAGCGGCCGGCTTCAAGGTCGAGGAGGACCGCGGTCTGCTCGGCCTCTTCGGCGACACGGTCAAGGGCCAGTCGGTGGACGGCGGCGACACGGCGCCCGAGGGATCGACGATCACGATCGAGATCCGCTGACACGGACGGGCGCAACAGCACACAGACGGGCAGGCATGCGGACCGGCATGCCGGGCGACACAGGCACCCGCAGGACATGGCCGCCGACCGGGCGACCGGGACCGCGTGACACCCTGAAGGGGTGAGCACTCAGCAGTCCCGCAACCCCGTCGGCGGCCATGTCCCCGTCGCCGGAGGCCTCGCCTCCGTCGGCCTCTCGTACGCGCGCGAGCTGGCCGCCGAGACCGTCCAGGTCTTCGTCGCCAACCCGCGCGGCTGGGCGACACCGCCCGGAAACCCGCTCCAGGACGACGAGTTCCGCGCGGCCTGCGCCGCCGAGTCGATCCCCGCGTACGTCCACGCGCCCTATCTGATCAACTTCGGCTCGCACACCGAGGCGACCGTGGAGAAGTCGGTGGAGTCGCTGCGGCACTCGCTGCGCCGCGGGCGGGCGATCGGGGCGCTGGGCGTCGTCGTGCACACGGGCTCGGCGACCGGTGGCCGGGAACGCTCGGTCGCACTCAAGCAGGTCCGCGAGCACCTGCTGCCGCTGCTCGACGAGCTGACCCACGACGACGACCCGTTCCTGCTGCTGGAGTCGACGGCCGGACAGGGCGCCTCGCTCTGCTCACGGACCTGGGACTTCGGACCGTACTTCGAGGCGCTCGACGCCCATCCGAAGCTGGGCGTCTGCCTGGACACCTGCCACATCTTCGCGGCGGGCCACGACCTCACCGGGCCCAGCGGGATGCACCAGACGCTGGACCTGCTGGTGGACACGATCGGCGAGGGCCGGCTGAAGCTGATCCACGCCAACGACTCCAAGGACGTGGCCGGCGCCCACAAGGACCGTCACGAGAACATCGGTGCCGGGCACATCGGCGAGGACCCGTTCCGTGCGCTGATGACCCACCCCGCCACCGAGGGCGTACCGCTGATCATCGAGACGCCCGGCGGCAAGGAGGGGCACGCGGCGGACGTGGAGCGGCTGAAGAAGCTCCGGGACGGCTGAGCGAAGCCTCCGGAAGCTCCGGAACCCGGGAAGTCCAGGAAGCGCCGGGCTCAGAGCTCGGGGCCGTCCCCGGGCTCCTCCTGGTACGAGTAGCGCTGCTCGCGCCAGGGGTCGCCGATGTTGTGGTAACCGCGCTCCTCCCAGAAGCCGCGGCGGTCCGCCGTCATGTACTCGACACCGCGGACCCACTTGGGGCCCTTCCACGCGTACAGCTGCGGCACGACGAGGCGCAGCGGAAAGCCGTGTTCCGCGGTGAGCAGCTCGCCGTCCTTGTGGGTGGCGAAGATGGAGCGGTCGGACGCGAAGTCGTCGAGGCGCAGATTCGAGCTGAAGCCGTACTCGGCCCAGACCATCACATGGGTGACGGTGGGCGCCGGCGGGGCGATCTCCAGGATCGTGCGGGCCGGGATGCCGCCCCACTCCGCACCGATCATGCTGAACTTGGTGACGCAGTGCAGATCGGCCACCACCGTGGCGTACGGCAGGGCGGTGAACTCCTCGTGGGTCCAGCAGTGCTTCTCGCTGTCGGCGGTGGCGCCGAAGACCCTGAACTCCCAGCGCTCGGGCCGGAACTTCGGTACGGGCCCGTAGTGCGTGACCGGCCAGCCCCGCTGAAGTCGCTGCCCCGGCGGAAGCTCCGACTGCGCTGCTTCTCCAGATTCACGACCCACCGGCTGACCCATGACTCCATCCTGACAGACCCCGGACGATGGGCATGACCAGGTACGCATCGACTCTGACAACTCGGTACAACCAGGACTAAGCAAGTACTTACTTACTAAGCATGCACTTACTGGACGATCTTCTACGCCGGTGCAATCATGCGGCGCAACCCGCCAGTTCCCCCGCTTGGAAGGAGCCTCTGCGATGCAGGGCGATCCCGAGGTCATCGAATTCCTCAACGAGCAGCTGACCGCCGAACTCACCGCGATCAACCAGTACTTCCTGCACGCGAAGATGCAGGAGAACTTCGGCTGGACGAAGCTGGCGAAGTACACGCGGCACGAGTCCATCGACGAGATGAAGCACGCGGAGATCCTGACCGACCGCATCCTCTTCCTGGACGGGCTGCCGAACTACCAGCGGCTGTTCCACGTCCGCGTCGGGCAGACGGTCACGGAGATGTTCCAGGCGGACCGGCAGGTCGAGGTCGAGGCGATCGACCGGCTCAAGCGCGGTATCGAGGTGATGCGGACCAAGGGCGACATCACGTCCGCGAACATCTTCGAGTCGATCCTCGAGGACGAGGAGCACCACATCGACTATCTGGACACCCAGCTGGAGCTGGTGGAGAAGCTCGGCGAGGCGCTCTACATCGCGCAGCTCATCGAGCAGCCGGACAGCTAGGCCGCCTCTTCCAGCTCTTCCACTTCGGAGAGCACGGGCACACCCTGGCCGGCCGGCTCGCGCCGGGGGCACGCCTCCCTGCCCAGCAGGGCCTGAATACGTCGCACGCACGAGCCGCAGTCGGTGCCCGCCTTGCAGGCCGACGCTATCTGCCGAGGCGTACAGGCACCGCCCTCCGCGTGCTTCTTCACCTGCGCCTCGGTCACTCCGAAGCAGTTGCAGACGTACACGCGGTTCACCTCCCGACGGGATTCATTGGGTCGTCGTGCCATCCCGATAATCGGTGAGGCTAACCTAACCTTACCCGCCGGGCCAGAGCCGCAAAAGTGCGATGGGGCGCGGATCGTATGTGATCCGCGCCCCAATGCTTGCCCTTGTAACAGCCGAAACGGCTGTTGACCCACTACTGGTCCCGGTACATCTCCGCCACCAGGAACGCCAGGTCCAGGGACTGGCTGCGGTTCAGGCGCGGGTCGCAGGCCGTCTCGTAGCGCTGGTGCAGGTCGTCGACGAAGATCTCGTCGCCGCCGCCCACGCACTCGGTGACGTCGTCACCGGTGAGCTCGACGTGGATGCCGCCCGGGTGGGTGCCCAGGCCCTTGTGGACCTCGAAGAAGCCCTTGACCTCGTCGAGCACGTCGTCGAAGCGGCGGGTCTTGTGACCGGAGGCCGCCTCGTACGTGTTGCCGTGCATCGGGTCGGTGATCCAGGCGACGGTCGCGCCCGAGGCGGTGACCTTCTCGACCAGCTCGGGCAGCTTGTCACGGACCTTGTCGGCGCCCATGCGGACGATGAAGGTCAGCCGGCCGGGCTCACGGTCCGGGTCGAGGCGCTCGATGTACTGCAGCGCGTCCTCGGCCGTCGTCGTCGGGCCCAGCTTGATCCCGATCGGGTTGCGGATCTTCGAGGCGAACTCGATGTGCGCGCCGTCCAGCTGACGGGTGCGCTCACCGATCCACACCATGTGCCCGGAGACGTCGTACAGGTGCCCAGTGCGGGAGTCGACCCTGGTCAGCGCCGATTCGTAGTCCAGGAGCAGCGCCTCGTGGGAGGCGTAGAACTCGACGGTCTTGAACTCCTCCGGGTCTGCCCCGCAGGCGTGCATGAAGTTCAGCGCCTGGTCGATCTCGCGCGCCAACTGCTCGTAGCGCTGCCCCGACGGCGAGGTCTTCACGAAGTCCTGGTTCCAGGCGTGCACCTGGCGCAGGTCGGCGTAGCCGCCGGTGGTGAAGGCGCGCACCAGGTTGAGCGTCGAGGCGGAGGCGTTGTACATCCGCTTCAGGCGCTCGGGGTCCGGGATGCGGGCCTTCTCGTTGAACTCGAAGCCGTTGACCGAGTCGCCGCGGTAGGTCGGCAGGGTCACGCCGTCGCGGGTCTCGGTGTTCTTGGAGCGCGGCTTCGAGTACTGGCCGGCGATGCGGCCGACCTTCACGACGGGCACGGACGCCGCGTACGTGAGGACGGCGCCCATCTGGAGCAGGGTCTTGAGCTTGTTGCGGATGTGGTCGGCGGACACGGCGTCGAAGGCCTCGGCGCAGTCGCCGCCCTGAAGCAGGAACGCCTCGCCCTTGGCGACGGCTCCCAGCCGGGCGCGCAGCTGGTCGCACTCGCCGGCGAAGACGAGCGGCGGATACGACTCGAGGTCCGCGATCACATCGCGCAGAGCCTCGGCATCGGGGTACTCGGGCT
The DNA here is from genome assembly GCF_036182465.1 of Streptomyces sp. NBC_00258. Classification (NCBI taxonomy): domain Bacteria; kingdom Bacillati; phylum Actinomycetota; class Actinomycetes; order Kitasatosporales; family Streptomycetaceae; genus Streptomyces; species Streptomyces sp. NBC_00258. The sequence continues at coordinate 8,635,180 of NZ_CP108081.1, read as the reverse complement.
GCTGCGCCGCGGGCAGGTCTCGCCAGGTGTTGCCAGCGCTTGCGCTGGACTTAGCGTTCACGGTCACGACCCCAACATTACGGGGTCGTGTCGGGCGTCCATCTCCATGCTCATCAATTGAGACGGGGCGCGCTCGATCGAAAGCCCCGACGCGTACGCCGTATGTACGCCGTCACACAGGGTGTCGCATGGGGTAGGGTGCGGCGCATGTTCGCGCACTCGATCCAGAACCCGATCCAGAACTGGTGGTGGACCGCTCATCCGGCGGCCCACTGACTGCGCGTACGCAAGACTTCGCGAAGGCCGCCCGAGGGGCGGCCTTCGGTGTTTTCGCGACCGGGACCGTTCCTCTCCACTCCTCTCCAACGAGACGCCGAGAAGGAATCCGGACCCATGAATCTGCTCGACCTGCCGGCCGATCCCCGCCCTTTCGCCCTGCTGCGCCGCCGCACACCGGGCCACGATCACGACACGGTCGAGCTGCTGCTCGGCCCGGTCACCGAGTACGAGCGGCTGGCCGACATCCCCGAGGGCCTCGCCCTCGTCCCGTACCGCCAGATCCGGGAGCGCGGCTTCGACGTCCGCGACGACGGCACCCCGCTCGCCGTGCTCACCCCCGAGGAGTCGTACGAACTCCCCCTGGAACAGGTCCTGTCGGAGCTGCCCGCGCACGACGTGCGGGTCGAGGGCGGTGGCTTCGACGTCGCGGACGAGGCGTACGCGGAGATCGTCGGGCGGGTGCTGCACGAGGAGATCGGGCGGGGCGAGGGCGCGAACTTCGTCATCCGGCGGACGTACGAGGGCGCGATCCCGGGGTTCGGACGGGCCGACGCGCTGGCTCTCTTCCGGCGGCTGCTGGTCGGTGAGCGGGGCGCGTACTGGACGTTCGTCGTGCACACCGGAGAGCGGACCCTCGTGGGGGCGAGCCCCGAGGTGCATGTCCGGATGTCCGGCGGGACGGTCGTGATGAACCCGATCAGCGGAACGTACCGCTATCCCGTCGAGGGGCCGACGCCCGAGGACCTGCTGGAGTTCCTGGCCGACGGCAAGGAGATCGAGGAGCTCTCGATGGTCGTCGACGAGGAGCTCAAGATGATGTGCACGGTCGGCGACATGGGTGGTGTCGTGATCGGGCCGCGGCTGAAGGAGATGGCCCATCTCGCGCACACCGAGTACGAGTTGCGGGGCAAGTCGTCGCTCGACGTGCGGGAGGTGCTGAAGGAGACCATGTTCGCGGCGACGGTCACCGGGTCGCCGGTGCAGAACGCCTGCCGGGTCATCGAGCGGCACGAGGTGGGTGGGCGTGGGTACTACGCGGGGGCGCTGGCGCTGATCGGGCGCGACTCCGGCGGGGCTCAGACCCTCGACTCCCCCATCCTCATCCGGACCGCCGACATCGACGGGGGCGGCCGGCTGCGGGTCCCGGTCGGCGCGACGCTCGTACGCGGGTCGGACCCGGCGAGCGAGGTCGCCGAGACACATGCGAAGGCGGCCGGGGTACTGGCGGCGCTGGGGGTACGCCCCGGCCGGCCCGGCGGGGAGAAGGTACGGGCGAGCCTCGCGGACGATCCGCGGGTGCGGGCGGCGCTCGACGGGCGGCGGGCGGCGCTTGCGCCGTTCTGGCTGCGGATGCAGGAGCGGTCGGCCGAGCTGGAGGGCCGTGCGCTGGTCGTGGACGGGGAGGACACCTTCACGGCGATGCTCGCGCATCTGCTGCGCTCGTCGGGACTTGAGGTGACCGTGCGGCGGTACGACGAGCCTGGGCTGCGGGAGGCGGTGCTCGCGCACGAGGGTCCGCTGGTGCTGGGGCCGGGTCCCGGCGACCCCTCGGACACGACGGACCCGAAGATGGCCTTCCTCCGCGATCTGACCGCGGAGGTGATCCGGGGCCACCGGCACGGCGTGCTGGGGGTCTGCCTCGGGCATGAGCTGATCGCGGCGGAGCTGGGCCTGGAGACCGTCCGCAAGGAGGTCCCCTACCAGGGCGCCCAGACGGACATCGACCTCTTCGGGCGGACGGAGACCGTCGGTTTCTACAACAGCTTCGTGGCGCGGTGCGACGACGAGGCGGCGGTGGAACTGGCGGCCCACGGGGTCGAGGTCAGCCGCAGCGGGGCGGGCGAGGTGCACGCGCTGCGCGGGCCCGGGTTCGCCGGGGTCCAGTTCCATCCGGAGTCGGTGCTGACGCTGCGCGGCGCGGACGTCGTGCGGGAACTGGTGGCTCAGGTGCGGGTGGGAGCGGGGGCGGGCACCGGCCCGTTCTCGGAGCGGCGGCCCGCCGTGTAGTCGAGGACGTTCCGGACCCGCGTGGCGGGGCTTTTCTCGCCCCCGCCGCCCTTACCCTTCCCATCCCTGGGGGCTGCCGCCCCCAGACCCCCGCTCATCGGCCTGAACGGCCTCGTCCTCAAACGCCGGACGGGCTGAAATCAGCCCCTCCGGCGTTTGAGGAGCGGGGGTTCGGGGGCGGAGCCCCCGAAAGGGACCGGAATGGGTAGGGGCGGCGGGGGCGAGGAGAACCAGGTCAGCCGAAGAAGACTCCGACCTCCTCGTAGAGGCGGGGGTCCACCGTCTTGAGGCGGGCCGTGGCCTCGGCGATGGGGACGCGGACGATGTCGGTCCCCTGGAGTGCGACCATCTTGCCGAAGTCGCCGTCCCGCACGGCCTCGATGGCATGGAGTCCGAAGCGGGTGGCCAGCCAGCGGTCGAAGGCGCTGGGGGTACCGCCCCGCTGGACGTGACCGAGGACCGTCGTGCGGGCCTCCTTGCCCGTGCGGCGCTCGATCTCCTTGGACAGCCACTCCCCCACCCCGGAGAGCCGGACATGCCCGAAGGAGTCCAGCGACCCGTCCTTGAGGACCATGTCGCCGTCCTTCGGCATCGCCCCCTCCGCGACGACCACGATCGGCGCGTACGAGGCCTTGAAGCGCGAGGTCACCCACGCACAGACCTGGTCGACGTCGAAGCGCTGCTCGGGGATGAGGATGACGTTCGCGCCGCCCGCGAGGCCCGAGTGGAGCGCGATCCAGCCCGCGTGCCGCCCCATCACCTCGCACACGAGCACCCGCATGTGCGACTCGGCGGTGGTGTGCAGCCGGTCGATCGCCTCGGTCGCGATGCCCACGGCGGTGTCGAAGCCGAAGGTGTAGTCCGTGGCCGACAAGTCGTTGTCGATTGTCTTCGGGACGCCGACCACCGGCACGCCGTACTCGTCCGTGAGGCGAGCCGCGACGCCCAGCGTGTCCTCGCCGCCGATCGCGATCAGCGCGTCGACCTCCAGCTTGGCGAGGTTCTCCTTGATCCGGCGGATGCCGTTCTCGACCTTGAGGGGGTTGGTGCGCGAGGAGCCGATGATCGTGCCGCCACGGGGCAGGATGCCGCGCACGGCGGGAATGTCGAGCCGGACGGCGTCGCCCTCCAGGGGCCCCCGCCAGCCGTCCCGGAAGCCGGTGAAGTCATAGCCGTACTCCTGCACGCCCTTGCGGACGATGCCCCGGATGACGGCGTTGAGCCCGGGGCAGTCGCCGCCTCCGGTCAGTACTCCGACCCGCATGGAAAAGTCCCTTCGCCGCGGTTGGCTGATGGGACTCACGCTAATAGTGATCCAGGTCACTTCAGCAGAGGGCGGAAGGTCAATTCCGGTGAATTGTGCGGGGGTTGATCATGCGTCTTCACTCTTTGGTGGGACGCGGACGGTTTACGCGTCGTCGAGGCCCCGCTCTATGGCATAGCGCACCAGCTCCACGCGGTTGTGGAGCTGGAGCTTGCCCAGGGTGTTCTGGACGTGGTTCTGGACCGTGCGGTGGGAGATCACGAGGCGCTCGGCGATCTGCTTGTAGCTCAGGCCCTTGGCGACCAGCCGGAGCACCTCGGTCTCACGGTCGGTGAGCTGCGGGGCCCTGGGCTCGTCGCCGCCCGTGGCGGGCCCGGGGTCGGAGGCGAGCCTGCGGTACTCGCCGAGGACCAGGCCCGCGAGCCCGGGCGTGAAGACGGGGTCGCCGACGGCCGTGCGGCGCACCGCGTCGATCAGCTCGTCCGTGGACGCCGACTTGAGCAGATAGCCGGTGGCCCCCGACTTGACCGCCTCCAGGACGTCCGCGTGCTCGCCGCTCGCGGAGAGGACCAGGACGCGCAGGGCGGGATTGGCCCCCACCAGCTCCTTGCAGACCTGCACACCGGGCTTGGCCGGCAGATTCAGGTCGAGGACGAGGACGTCGGGGGCGGCGGCCTGCGCGCGGCGCACCGCCTGCTCGCCGTCTCCCGCGGTGGCGACCACGTCGAACCCGGACTCGGCCAGGTCGCGCGCGACCGCGTCGCGCCACATGGGGTGATCGTCCACCACCATGACCCTGATCGGGCCCTGTCCGTCACTCATCGCCGCCCTGCCTTCGCCTTCGCCACGACCTCCGTCGCCTTCCCCGCCGTCTTCCGCGCCGTCTTCCGTGTCGTCCTTGTCATCGCTGCTCCGCCTTCCCCCGTGAACCCTTCGGGTCCTTCGCATTCGTCACGTTCGTCATGTCCGTCTTCGGGACCTTCAGCTCGACCTCCGTGCCCTGGCCCGGCACCGAGATCAGCTCGGCCGTACCCCCGATCTCGCGCAGCCGTCCGCGGATCGACAGGGCCACGCCGAGGCGTCCCTCCCCCTCGGCCTGGGCGAGCCGGCCCTCGGGGATGCCGGGACCGTCGTCGCGTACGGTCACGATCACCTCGTCCGGCTCGTCCTCGACCAGGATCCACGCGCGGGCGTCCACGCCCACGTGCCGGTGGACGTTGTCCAGGGCGGCCCCGACGGCGGCGGCCAGCTCCTTCGCGGCGGCCGGGTCGAGCGGCACCGGGGTGCCCGGCGCGGAGAAGGTCACCCTCGCGGTGGCGTACGGGGCGAGCAGCGAGCGCAGGTCGCAGGGGCCCCCGTCGTCCGGGTCCGGTTCGTCCACCGCGCGCACCAGGGCGCCCTCGGCCTCGTCCTCCGACACGCGTGAGACCGGTACGAGCCCGCCCGAGACCAGTGTGCGCAGCGCGACCTCCTGCTCACCCGCGAGGCGGCCCAGTTCCGCGGCCTCCCCACCGAGCGTGGAGCCGCGCCGCTGCACCATGGCCAGCACCTGGAGGACGCCGTCGTGGATGTCGCGGGCGAGCCGCTCCCGCTCGCGCGTCGCGGCCTCGATCTCCAGGGCGCGGGCGAGGGTGCGCTCGGAGGCGCGGGCCACCTCGACGACGTATCCGATGGCGATGGAGGCGACCCAGACGAGCAGCACGTTGTGGAGGGTGTCCTGGCTGAGCGCGCCGCGCTGGACGACGTTGGCGACGCCGACGAGCGCCGAGGCGAAGGCCGCCCAGCGCCAGCCGCCCTTGATCGCGAACGCCAGCACGGAACCCGCGGTCCATATCGACGGGAGGGTCGGGCCGCCGTCCACGATCCGGTCGTGGGCGTCCGCGACCGGCGTGAGGAGGATGCCGGTGAGTGCGATGGTCAGGTCGGCGGCGAGGAAGCGCTTGGTGCAGCTGACCGCGTTGGCCACCCTGGGCAGGGTCGCGAAGGTCCACGTGATGAGCACCAGGTAGTAGCCGATGGCCACTTCGGGACGGACGAAGCTGTCGTAGTGGGTGGCGAAGAGACCGATCGCGTAGAACATCGTCAGGACGCGGTAGCCGGTCAGCGCACGCCACAGGGGCTGCTCGACCGACATCCTCATGACTCTCTCGCGCTTGGCCATGTCCCCCACTACCCCATCCCCCGACAGCCGCGTCTAGGAGTCGGACCGTTCCTTCTCGTCCTTCTCGGTCTGCTTCTGCGCCTGTTCGGCTTCTCTTTGCGCTTCTTTCTGCGCTTCCTTCTGGGCCTGTTCCGCTTCCTTCTGGGCTTCCTTGAGCGCCTGCTTCTGCGCCTTCGCCTCGTCCGCGATCTGCCGTTTGGCGGCCGTCGCGTAGATGTCCACGTACTCCTGCCCGGAGAGCTTCATGATCTCGTACATGACCTCGTCGGTCACCGCGCGCAGGACGAACCGGTCGTGCTCCATGCCGTTGTACCGGCTGAAGTCCAGCGGCCTGCCGATGCGGATGCCTGGGCGCATCAGCTTGGGCATCACCTTGCCGGGCGGCTGGATCTTCTCCGTGTCGATCATGGCGACCGGGATGACGGGAGCGCCGGTGGCGAGTGCCACGCGCGCCAGGCCGCCGGGCTTGCCCCGGTAGAGGCGGCCGTCGGGCGAGCGCGTGCCCTCGGGATAGATACCGAACAGCTCGCCGCGCTCGATGACGTCCATGCCGCTCTTGATGGCCGCCTCGCCCGCGCCGCGCCCTCCGGAGCGGTCCACCGGCAGCTGGCCGACGCCCTTGAAGAAGGCGGCCGTCATCCGGCCCTTGACGCCGGGGGTCGTGAAGTACTCGGCCTTCGCGATGAACGTCACCTTGCGGTCCAGGACCGCGGGCAGGAAGAACGAGTCCGAGAACGACAGGTGATTGCTCGCCAGGATGGCCGGGCCCTCGGCGGGAATGTTCTCGAGGCCTTCCACCCAGGGCCTGAAAGCGAGCTTCAGGGGCCCTCCGATGGAAAACTTCATTGCGCCGTAGATCAAGCGAGTGCCTCCTGTGTCTGTCGGTCAGACCTTAACCCGGAGCACTGTCAAAGGGCCCGACGGCCCTGGTCGGTGTCAGTGCGGTCGCGTACGGTGAAGTACGCCTCGAAGCTTCGGGGTGATCGTCGCGTCACCCCGGAATGAACAGCGAGCAGTTCTCCCGAATGAACAGTTCTCGATGAACAGCCGTCCCTCTTCATGAGTCGTCCTTCTTCTCGGAGCGTCCTGCTTCCGTCGTCCAAGAGCGTTCTTCTTCCATGAGTCGTCCCTCTTCAATGAACAGGAGACCGAAGGTGCCGGTCCTTCCTGGAGCCGAGCCGTTCCGCCACGAGGGCGGAGAGGTCGGGGTCCTTCTCTGCCACGGGTTCACCGGTTCTCCGCAGTCGCTGCGCCCGTGGGCGGAGTATCTCGCCGAGCGCGGTCTGACCGTCGCGCTGCCGCTGCTGCCCGGGCACGGCACGCGCTGGGAGGACATGCAGCTCACCGGCTGGCAGGACTGGTACGCGGAGGTGGACCGCGAGCTGCGCGCCCTGCGCGAGCGCTGCTCCCAGGTCTTCGTCTTCGGCCTCTCCATGGGCGGCGCCCTCACCCTGCGGCTCGCCGCCAAGCACGGCGACGAGATCAGCGGCATCGTGGTCGTCAACCCGGCGAACAAGGTCCACGGCCTGTCGGCGTACGCCCTTCCGGTACTCCGTCATCTCGTCCGTACGACGAAGGGCCTGACCAGCGACATCGCGAAGGAGGGCGGTATCGAGATCGGCTACGACAAGGTGCCCCTGCACGCGGCGCACTCGTTGCGGAACTTCTTCCGGCTGGTCGACGGCGAGCTGCCGCAGGTGACCCAGCCGATGCTGCTCCTGCACAGCCCGCAGGACCATGTCGTGCCGCCCGCCGACTCGGCCCGCATCCTCAGCCGGGTGTCGTCCACCGATGTCGCGGAGATACTCCTGGAACAGAGCTACCACGTCGCGACGTTGGACCACGACGCGGACCGGATCTTCGAGGAGAGCTTCGCCTTCGTCTCCCGGCTCGCACCCGGCGCCGGCATGGAGACCGGCGCGGGCCAGGCGGGTCAGCAGGAAGGGACGGCCACTGGTGGCTGAGCACGACGCGGACCGCGAACCCGAGGAGAAGGACGCGCCGTCCGGCGAGGAACAGGGCCCGTCGTTCGACGAGGCCGCGGCGTGGGAGGCGATCGTCGCGGGGTACGGCGACGAACCGCCGGACCCGCCCGGCGCCAAGCCCTTCAAGTCGATCGAGGACCTGGCGCTCCTGGAGCCCGAGACGAACGACTCGGGCGACACCGACACGAAGAGCGCCAGCAGCCCCAAGAGCTCCAAGGACACGAAGGGCGCAACGGACACCACCGGGGCCACCGAACCGGCGGCGGAGGAGGACGAGCCCTCCGCAGAGAAGCCGCTCGGCAGCTCCGTCGCCTTCGCGCCCGGAGTCTCCGGCCCGCGCGACTACTCGATGCCCGAACCCGTCGAGGAGGACTTCGACGAGGACGACGAGGGCCACTTCGTGCCGCCCGAGCCGCCCCCGCTGCCCGCCGCGGACGCGACGGCCAAGTTCGCCTGGCTGGCCGTGATCGGCGGCCCGCTCCTGCTCCTCCTCGCCGTCCTGCTCGGCTGGAACATGACCTGGTGGCTCGCCACCATCGGCATCGGCGGCTTCCTCGGCGGCTTCGCCACGCTGGTGGGCCGCATGCGCGGCGACGACGAGGACGAGGACGACCCGGGGCGCGGCGCGGTGGTCTGACGCCGCGCACACGTACGTACGGAAGCCCGCCCGGAGAAACTCCCGGGCGGGCTTTCGCGTGGGTGCGGCCCGCTGCGGAACCCTCGATGGAACTCGATCCCGTCGATCGGCGAAGTAGGGGTGGACAACCCGAACAAGCCTAAGCCTTCGAGGCGTTCAGACGAACGAAAGGAGCCCCGATGACCGTCGGACCGGGCGTCCTCACGCGCGAGGAGAAGCGCGAGGAAAGCGACGCCCGTGTGATCGAACGGTCCCGGGACGAGCCCGAGCTGTTCGCCGTGCTCTTCGACCGTCACGCCGACACCGTGCACCGTTACGCGGCCCGGCGGCTCGGTCCCGAGGCGGCGGAGGACCTGATGGCGGAGACGTTCACGACGGCCTTCCAGCGGCGCCACACGTACGACCTGGAGCGGGCGGACGCCCGCCCGTGGCTGTTCGGCATCGCGACGAACCTCGCGGGCCGACGCCGAAGAGCCGAGGCGCGCCGTTTGGCACTCAGCAGGGTGCCAGGCGTGAAGGTGACCCCCGGGCTCACCGACGCCGAGGGCCGGACGGGCATCGGGATCTCGCTCTCCGGTCCGGGCACCATCGGCAGCACATTCATCTTCGACCCGGAGTCGTACGAGTTGCTCGGCTTCCGCGACAGTCGTACGTCGGGTGACGGCACGGACATGAAGTCCTACAGCCAGCTCACATACCTCGACGGCTGGGCGGTCACCGACCGGGCCAGGCAGCGGCCCTAGTCGACCGGCCAGGAGGCGGGCACCCTGAGGGCCGCCAGGACCGGCAGGTGGTCCGTGGCCGCCCTCAGATCGGCCTCCGTCACTCCGGGGTGGCCGAGCGGCACCCCGCAGCCCAGGACCTCCACGCCCTCCGTGGCGAAGAGCGCGTCGATGCGCTGGTGGGGGTCTGCGGGCGTCGAGGTGTTCTCCGCGCCCCAGGGCGCCACCGCCCAGCCGTCCTGGAGCTCTGCGGCGAGACGCTTGAAGGTGCGGCCGTTCGGTCGTTCGTTGAGGTCGCCGCCCGCGACCGCGTGCGGGGCGCCCAGGGCGGCGAGTCGGTCGAGGAGCATGCCGCCCTGCTCGTGGCGCTCGTCCTTCTGGAGGGAGAGGTGGCAGCTCAGCACGCCGAGGCGGGCGCCGCCGAAGCGGACGACCGCGGTGGCGAAGCCGCGTCTGTGCAGTCCCGGTGTGAGCGGGAGCAGCACGTCCTCGGTGCGTTCGACCGTCGCCCGCAGGGAGCAGAGGAGGGCGGGGCCCGATGCCGTGCCACCGCCGGAGAGGATCACCTGGCCGGACGCGGCTGCCAGGCGGGCCAGTTTCTTGCGCCACCTGAAGAAGCGGGGGGCTTCCTGGACCAGGACGAGGTCCGGTTCGCAGGCGGTGATCACTCGGGCGAGTGCGGTGGTGTCGTCTCGCATGGAGCGGATGTTGTAGCTGAGGACCCTGATGACGGCCGAGCCGTCGGGTTCCGTACGGGACGCTGGTAGCGGACTGACGGAAGGGCTGGTCGGCATGTCGATCAAGATATATGCCCCGCCGGTTCTGGGTCGTCAGATTCACCGCGGGCCGGTGGGGGCTGGTTGCGCCGTTCCCCGCGCCCCTTAGAAGCAGGGGCTACCGCCCCTCTTCAGGGGCGCGGGGAACGGCGCAATCTTTTAGGGGCGCGGGGAACTGCGCGACCAGCCCCCACCGGCCCGCAGATCCCCACGACCCTCACCCCCAAACAGAACCGCCCGCCGCCCCCGGAGGGAAACGGCGGGCGGTCGAAGCGCGACTACATGATCGGATCGGGCTCCCGAGCCAGATCCGCCGCACCGACCAGCCCCGCCTCGTTGCCCAGTCGGGCGGCGATGACGTCGGCGACGGGACGCCAGTTGCCGCCCACGAGCCAGCGCTTGTAGGACTTGCGGATGGGGTCGAGGACCAGCTCGCCCTCGTCCGAGAGACCGCCGCCGACGATGAACGCGGAGGGGTCGAAGAGCGAGGCCAGATCGGCCAGACCGGCACCGGCCCAACGGGCCAGCTCACGGTAGGAGTCGACGGCCACCGGGTCGCCCTGGCGGGCGGCCATCGAGATGTGCTTGCCCTCGATGCCGTCGGGGGAGCCGTCGCCGAGCGACAGCAGGATCTCCGCGTTCTCGGGGGTCGCGTTGGCGCGCTGCTTCGCGTATCTCACGAGGGCGCGCCCGGAGGCGTACTGCTCCCAGCAGCCCTGGGAGCCGCAGCCGCACAGCAGGCCGTCGGGAACCATCCGGATGTGGCCGAACTCCGCGGCCACGCCGAAGTGCCCGCGGCGCAGCTTGTTGCCGATGATGATGCCGCCGCCGAGGCCGGTGCCCAGCGTGATGCAGATGACGTTGCGGTGGCCCTTGCCCGCGCCGAACTTGTACTCGCCCCACGCCGCCGCGTTCGCGTCGTTCTCGACGACGACCGGCAGGCCCACGCGGGCCTCCACCTCGTCCTTCAGGGGCTCCTGCCGCCAGTCGATGTTCGGCGCGAAGTAGACCGTCGAGCGCTGGCGGTTGACGTATCCGGCGGCACCGATGCCCACGCCGACGATCTCGTGCCCCGCCCGGGCGCCCTCTACGGCCGCGGCGATCGCGTCCACGATGGCCTGCGGCGTCGTCGGAGTCGGCACCTTGAAGGTCGAGAGGATGTTGCCTTCCTCATCGACCACGCCGGCCGCGATCTTCGTGCCGCCGATATCGACGCCGATGGTGAGTCCCATGAATCCCTCAGTTTCGGTCGAGCCCCGCTACGGCCAACCGTACCCGAGCAGCTTCAGTCGAGGTCGATGTGTTCACCGGGACCGGTGCCCTCGTCACGGGGGCCCGGGGCGGTGTCACGGGTGGTCCAGCGCCGCTCCTGCGCCTCGACGGCGGAGCGGTAGGCGGCGAGCAGTTCGGAGCCGGCGGTGGCCAGGTGGTCGAACACGTCGGGGTTGCGCTCGATGACGGGCTCGACGGCGGCCTTGGCCTGCTGCACCACCTGGTTGACCATCTGCTGGGCGGCGCCGCCCGCGACCGCGCCGAGCAGCGGCGACTGCAGCCCGGACAGTTTGTCGGCGACGGCGTCGACGAGTTTGCGCAGTTCCTCGGCGGCCGAGCCGGGCGGCTGGCCGTACTGGGTGCGGCGGCGGGCCTTCTCCGCGGCGAGGTCCTCGGCGCACGCCTTCGCCCAGGCATCGGCGTCGGTCGCGCGCACCTCGTCGAGCGCGTCCTTGGCGGCGTCGGCGTCGGACGTGGGGCGCTCATCGCTCATGGCGGACTCCAAGCGTGGGATCTGTATCTCTCGACGTTACCCGAACGGGGGTACGCCGTTCATCGTGTGCGCGGCCACAGAACGGGACTCGGTCACCTTCCCCGGGGCCACAGGTCCGGGTCCGGTGCGAAGCGGACGGCCAGTTCGCCGTCGCGCAGGGAGGCGCCGTCCACCGTGCAGCGGCGCAGGGCGGACGGGAGCGGGACGATCCGGCGGAACTGCCCTGCCGTGACGACGAGTTCGTCGCCGCGGCGTACGAGGTCGAGCTCCTCCCGTATCGCGCCGGGGAGCGGGATGTACCAGACGAGCACGCCGTCGTCGGCGAGGCGGTCGACGACGGGCCACTCGACCCGTCCCGGGGCGTCGCCCGGCGCGGGCACGGGCAGCGCGGCGAGGTCCTCGGCGCCGCGGGGGTCCCGGCCGAGGTGGGGGATCTCGCGTACGTCGAACGTCCGGCCCCACTCGTCGCGCCACTCGTCGAGCGCCTTGCGCTGCTGGACGGCGAGGGCTGCGAGCCAGGTGTCGGGGGACGCGTCGGGCAGGACACGGTTGGCGACCAGGGCGTCGGTGCGCAGGCCGCGCAGGGCGAGGCCGGTGGCGGCGGTGCGTACGGCGTCGGTGCCGGCCGGGCCCGGCTCGGCGACCAGCCGTACGGTCGTGGCCGCGTCCTCGACGGCCAGCTGAACGGCGGCCAGCTCGACGTCCCAGCGGGCAGCCGTCTCGTACAGCCACTCCGAGGGCATCGGGACGCCGGCGAGACGGCCGAGTACGGGGCGCAGCGCGCGGGCGGCCTGGCGCTCCGCGGGGAGCAGGCGGCGGAGGTAGCGGCGCAGCTGTTCGGGGAGGGCGAGGAGGGCGAGTGCCTGGGGGGTGGGCGGCAGGTCGACGACCAGGAGGTCGTACGTGTCCGCCGTGGCCGCGTCGCGCAGGGCGCGGAGCAGGGCGAGTTCCTCGGCGCCGGGCAGGGGGGTGAGTTCCTCGCCGTCCAGACGGGCGGCGCCCAGCAGGTCGAGGCCGGTGGCGGCGCGGTCCTGGAACGCGAGGAGGTCCGTGCGGAAGGCCTCGGTGGCGTCCGGCCGCCAGGTGGTGAGGCCGGGGGCGGCCTCGGTGGGGGTACCGCCGGTGGGGGTGCCGAGGACGGCGCCGAGGGTGTCGGTGCGGTCGGCTGTGAGCACCAGGGTGCGGGTTCCCCGGCGGGAGGCCTCCAGGGCGGTGGCCGCGGCGACGGTGGTGCGGCCGGAGCCGCCGGGGCCGGTGATCAGGATGGTGCGCATGTAGGTGAACGGTACCGGTGCCTGGCCGGCGGGCTGAGCAGAGAGGGTTTCGCCCCCGCCGCCCCTACCCGTTCCCGTCCCCTGAGGGCTCCGCCCCCAGCCCCCCGGTATCGCGCTGACGCGCTCGTCCTCAAACGCCGGACGGGCTGAGAAACTACTTCTCGCCCGACTCCACGCGCTTCTTCAGGCCCGCCAGGGCGCGGTCGATGATGACCTTCTCCGCCTTGCGCTTGATCATGCCGAGCATGGGGATCTTGACGTCGACGGTGAGCTGGTAGGTGACCTGGGTGGCGCCGGTGCCCGCGGGCTTGAGGATGTACGAGCCGTCGAGGGAGCGGAGCATCTGGGACTTGACCAGGGTCCAGGAGACCTCGTGGTCGCCGGTCCAGGTGTAGCCGAGGGTCTGGTCGTCCTTGATCGCGCCGGCGTCCATGACGAGGCGTACCTGCTCAGCGCGGCCCTTCTCGTCCGTGGCGAGCACCTCCGCCTCCTTCACCTCACCGGTCCAGTCCGGATAGCGGGCGAAGTCGGCGATCACCGCCATGACATCGGCCGGTGCCGCCTCGATCGTGATGCTCGAGCTGGTGTGTTCCGCCATCGCCGTGGCTCCTCCAGATGCGGTCCGGACATAGGGGTGTTCGTCGGGGTACGAACGCTTCCTACCTGTGTATGCAGCGTGAAGGCTACCGCGCGGCGGACGGCCCGCCGTCCCCGGCCCTGCGACCTCCGGCAGCCCTCACCACTCCAGCACCCACGGCTTCCCCGTTCCGGCGAAGTGACCCACGTTCACGCACTCCGTGGCGCCGATACGCATCCGCCGGGCGAGTGGTTGATGGACGTGGCCGAAGAGCGAGTAACGCGGCCGGGTGCGCCGGATCGCGTCGAGCAGTGCACGGCTGCCCCGCTCGAAGCGCCGCGCCACCGTGTCGTAGACGAGCTCGGGCACCTCCGGCGGAATGTGCGTGCACAGCACGTCGACCTCTCCGACGGCCTCGATCTTCGCCGCGTACTCCTCGTCGCTGATCTCGTACGGCGTCCGCATGGGCGTACGCAGGCCCCCGCCCACGAAGCCGAAGACGCGGCCGCCGATCTCGACCCGCTCGCCGTCGAGCACGGTGGTGCCGGGCCCGGCGTACTCCGACCACAGTGGCGGCACGTCGACGTTGCCGTAGGTGGCGTACGTCGGAGTGGGGAACGCCGCGAACAGTTCGGCGTACTGCTTGCGCACGGCCTTCTCGATGGCGGGGCCGCGGTCGACGCCCGCCCACAGCCGCGCGCCGAAGGCCCGGGCCTCCTCGTAGTGGCGGGCGGTGCGCAGCTCGACGATGCGGTCCGTGTTCTCGGTGCCGAACAGGTCGGGGAAGATGCCGCGGGAGTGGTCGGCGTAGTCGATGAAGAGCACGAGGTCGCCGAGACAGATCAGGGCGTCCGCGCCGTCACCGGCCCTGGCCAGGTCACGGACGTTGCCGTGCACGTCGCTCACCACGTGGACGCGCGTCTTCCGGGCCTCGCCGCCCGGGCCACCGATGTCGTCGGCGTTGCCGCCTTGTGTGCCTGCCATGGCGATCAAGGGTAAGCCTGTGGAGCAAACGTGTGTAGACGTGGGCGGACCTGCGGTTACCTCCCAGTCAGTAACGTGGTGGACTACTGTGCGCGGAGGAACGCCAACACGTGTGACGCGGGGAACATCTCACCGGCCCCCCTGTCGTAGAGGCAGTACCGGCGGGTAACGTCCGGGCAGTCCAGTCGTGCTCAGGGTTTCAACAACCTGGGTCCCAGAGCACACGCCCGAGCCTTGGACCGCTCCGTCGCATCACACGAAGTCGTGGCGTCGGCGCCCTATGAGGAGCAGCAGTCTTGCGCGAGTTCAGCCTTCCGGCTTTGTACGAGGTCCCTGCGGACGGCAATCTGACCGACATCGTCCGCAGAAACGCCGCGCAGCATCCGGACGTGGCGGTCATCGCCCGTAAGGTCGGCGGCACTTGGACGGATGTCTCGGCCACGGCCTTCCTCGCCGAGGTGCAGGCCGCCGCCAAGGGCCTGATCGCCTCGGGCGTCGCGCCGGGCGACCGGGTCGGCCTGATGTCGCGTACCCGCTACGAGTGGACCCTCCTCGACTTCGCGATCTGGAGCGCGGGCGCGGTCACCGTGCCGGTGTACGAGACCAGCTCGGCCGAGCAGGTGCAGTGGATCCTCGGCGACTCGGGCGCGACCGCCGTCGTCGTGGAACTGGACGCGCACGCGGCCGCCGTGGAGTCGGTGCGTCACGGGCTGCCCCACCTCAAGCACGTCTGGCAGATCGAGGGCGGCGGTGTCGAGGAGCTGGGCCGGGCCGGCAAGGACGTCACGGACGCCGCCGTGGAGGAGCGCAGCTCGCTCGCCAAGGCCGACGACCCGGCGACCATCGTCTACACGAGCGGCACGACCGGGCGCCCCAAGGGCTGTGTGCTGACCCACCGCAGCTTCTTCGCCGAGTGCGGCAACATCGTGGAGCGGCTGCGCCCCCTGTTCCGTACGGGCGAGTGTTCGGTGCTCCTCTTCCTGCCGCTCGCGCACGTCTTCGGACGGCTCGTGCAGGTCGCGCCGATGATGGCGCCGATCAAGCTGGGCACCGTCCCGGACATCAAGAACCTCACCGACGAACTGGCCTCGTTCCGGCCGACGTTGATCCTCGGTGTGCCGCGCGTCTTCGAGAAGGTCTACAACTCGGCGCGGGCCAAGGCGCAGGCGGACGGCAAGGGCAAGATCTTCGACAAGGCGGCGGACACGGCGATCGCGTACAGCCGCGCGCTGGACACCCCGTCGGGCCCTTCGATCGGCCTGAAGATCAAACACAAGACGTTCGACAAGCTCGTCTACAGCAAGCTGCGCGCGGTGCTCGGCGGCAAGGGTGAGTACGCGATCTCGGGCGGCGCCCCGCTGGGTGAGCGTCTTGGCCACTTCTTCCGCGGTATCGGCTTCACGGTCCTGGAGGGCTACGGCCTCACCGAGTCCTGCGCGGCCACCGCCTTCAACCCGTGGGACCGGCAGAAGATCGGCACGGTCGGCCAGCCGCTGCCGGGTTCCGTGATCCGCATCGCGGACGACGGCGAGGTGCTGCTGCACGGCGAGCACCTGTTCAAGGGGTACTGGAACAACGAGGGCGCGACCGCCGAGGCGCTCGCCGACGGCTGGTTCCACACCGGTGACATCGGCACGCTCGACGAGGACGGCTATCTGCGGATCACCGGCCGCAAGAAGGAGATCATCGTCACCGCGGGCGGCAAGAACGTCGCCCCGGCCGTGATCGAGGACCGCATCCGGGCGCACGCGCTGGTCGCCGAGTGCATGGTCGTCGGTGACGGGCGTCCGTTCGTGGGCGCGCTGATCACCATCGACGACGAGTTCCTGGGCCGCTGGGCCGACGAGCACGGCAAGCCGGCGGGTTCCACCGCGGCGTCGCTCGGACAGGACCCGGATCTGCTCGCGGCGATCCAGAGCGCTGTCGACGACGGCAACGCCGCGGTGTCGAAGGCGGAATCGGTGCGGAAGTTCCGCGTTCTCGCCTCCCAGTTCACCGAGGACTCCGGCCACCTGACGCCGTCCCTGAAGCTCAAGCGCAACGTGGTGGCGAAGGACTACGCGGACGAGATCGAGGCCATCTATCGAGGCTGAGCCTCACTGGAACAGCCTTGTGGCGCGGGCCCGGTGATCGTGATGGCTGCGGCCCGGTGGGGGCTGATCGCGCAGTTCCCCGCGCCCCTAAAGGGGCTGGGGCTGCACCCACCGTCCTTTTAGGGGCGCGGGGAACTGCGCGATCAGCCACGACGCACCCGCAGCCACCCGACAACCCTCCCCGCCGAGTTCCAAGAACCAAGAAGCAGCGGGGCGCAGCCCTACAACAGCTCCTTCAGCCTCTCCGCCAGCAGGTCCCAGCGCCACTTCTCCTCGACCCACTCCCGCCCCCGCTCCCCCATCCGGCACCGCAGCTCCGGATCGCCGAGCAGGGCGGTGATGCGATCGGCCGCGTCCTCGGGGGAGCCGCCACGGACGACCCAGCCGGTCTCGCCGTCGAGGACGGCGTCGGGCGCCCCGCCGGAGTCACCGGCGACGACGGGAAGCCCGGTCGCGGAGGCCTCCAGGTAGACGATGCCGAGGCCCTCGACGTCGAGGCCCCCGCGGCGGGTGCGGCACGGCATGGCGAAGACGTCGCCGGCGCCGTAGTGGGCGGGCAGTTCGGACCAGGGGACGGCCCCGGTGAAGCGGACGGAGCCGGCGACGCCGGTCTCGTACGCGAGCCTGCGCAGGTCCTTCTCGTACGGCCCGCCGCCCACGATCAGCAGCACCGCCTCGGGCTCGCTCGCCAGGATCCGCGGCATCGCGAGGATGAGCGTGTCCTGGCCCTTGCGCGGGACCAGCCGGGAGACGCAGACCACGACCGGGCGGTCGGTCAGGCCGAGCCGGGCGCGCACGGCGTCACCGCCCGAACCGGGATGGAAGGTCTTCTCGTCGACGCCCGGCGGCAGTTGGGCCATCCGCGCGGCCGCCTCGGGCGTCAGCGCGGCGGCGATCCGCGAGCGCGTGTACTCGCCGAGATACGTGATCGTGTCCGTCGACTCGCCGATCCGGCGCAGCAGCCCGCGCGAGCCGGGCAGTTGCGCCCACCCCGCCTCATGACCGTGCGTCGTGGCCACGAGGCGCTCCGCACCGGCCTTCCTCAGCGCGGGCGCCAGCAGTCCGAGCGGCGCCGCGGCGCCGAACCACACGGACGTACAGCCGTGCTCCCGGAGCAGCCCCACGGCCCGCTGGGAGACCCTCGGCGTGGGCAGCAGCATGGTTGTTCGGTCGCGTACGATGGCGAAGGGCTGTTCGGCGTCGAAGGCGGCCGTCGCCTCGGCTCCCTCCCGGCCCCGCTTCCACGTGGAGGCGTAGACGACGAGCCGCTCGGGGTCCAGGCGCAACGCCATGTTGTGCAGGAAGGCCTGGATGCCGCCCGGCCTCGGCGGGAAGTCGTTGGTCACGATCAGGGTCTTGTGCATCGCCGTCGACAGTACCGAAAGCACGGAAGTACCGAACCCGCACCTCGCAGCTCCACACGGCCGCGCTTCATGGCTCTCGCACAGGCGCGCGGGGAATCATGGCCGCACACAGGATCCGTACGGAAGAGGACAGGTGGGCATGACGGGAGCGAGGGGGGCGAGGTTCCCGTATCCGCTGGTGGGGACCTGGGGCCTGACCAGGCTGATGCTGCTGCTCTTCGTCTTCAAGGTGTGGATCTTTCCCGGCCCCGATGTCACCAGCGACGTCTCGGTGATCTACCAGGGCTGGTACGAGGTCCTGCGCACCGGCACCTTCCCGCTGGACGACGTGACCTGGCAGTACCCGCCGGCCGCCGCACTCGCGATCCTCTCCCCCGCGCTGCTGCCTTTCCTGGAGTACACCTCGGCGTTCTTCGTCCTCGCCTTCCTCGCCGACCTGATCGCCTTCGGTCTTCTCCTGTACGCGGGCCGGCGCCCCGGCAAGTCGCTGCGCGGCGCCTGGGCCTGGGTGGTTGGCGTGCCGCTGCTCGGCCCGACGGTGTACTCGCGGTACGACGTGATGGTGACGGCCGTCGTCGTGGCCGCGATCCTCGCGGGCGCCCGGCATCCGCGTGCGATGGGCGCGCTCGCCGCGTTCGGCGCGATGCTGAAGGTGTGGCCGGCGCTGCTGCTCGTGGGCACGGCGAAGCGGAGGGCGTGGGGCTCGGCGGCGGCGACGGCCGCGGGGCTGGCACTGTTGTTCGCGGTGTCGATGCCCGGCGCGTTCGCCTTCATGACCTTCCAGCGCGACCGGGGAACCGAGGTGGAGTCGCTCGGCTCGCTGGTCTTCCACATCGCCCGGCATCACGGCTGGGAGGGCCAGGTCCTGCTGAACTACGGCTCGGTCGAGTTCCTCGGCCCGTACGTGGACCTGGTGAGCACGGCGGCCCTGCTGCTGACGGCGCTGGCGTTCGGCTGGCTGCTGATGTGGCGGCTGCTGGCGACGCGTTTCCTTGCGCACACGCTCGCGGACGCCGCCTTCGTGGCGGTGCTCCTGTTCACGACGACCAGCCGGGTGATCAGTCCGCAGTACATGGTGTGGCTGGTCGGTCTGGCCGCCGTGTGCCTGGCCTTCCGCGGCAGTCGGATGGGGCTGCCGGCCGGGATGGTCCTGACGGCGTGCTTCTTCACGGTCCTGGAGTTCCCCATCTACTTCGCGAACGTCGTCGGCAGCGACGGCCTCGGCATCACCCTGCTCGTGATCCGCAACGGCCTGCTGGTCGCCGCGTCCGTCACGGCCGGCACCCTCCTCTGGCGCGACACGGTGTCGTACGCGACCCCGCCGGAGCTGCCCAGCCAGACTCCCCGCGCCCAGAAGACGCTGAGCTCCTGACGGCGGCCTGCGCAACGGGGCGAGGCGGACAGCCTGCAGTGCCGGCAGCGCCCCCATCTTTTAGGGGCGCGGGGAACTGCGCGACAAGCCCCCGCCCACCCGCAGCCGACACACATCACCCAAGCCGATCCCGCACATACGCCCGCCACCGCTCCGTGAACTCCTCCAGCGACGTACCCAGAACCTCCTTCATCCCCGCTTCCACTGCCCCGGCGCGCTTCTCCCGCTCCCCCACGGCCCGGTAGAACTCCCCCAGCCGCACCTCGCCCCACCGCTCGGCGATCAACCGGCAGGCCAGCCAGCCGCCCTCATAGGCCCGCGCCAGCGACCCCGCGTCCCCGCCGAACCCGAAGACCTCGTCGCCCGGCAGCGCGGCGGGCACCTTCCCCTCAGCCACCGCCCTCGCCAGCTCCGGCGCGGCCTGTGGCGCGGTGCGCCCGGTGCCGCGGTAGCCGACCCAGTCCGCGTACCCCTCGGAGAGCCACAGCGGGGTGGCCGCCGAGGTCGACACGCGGGTCGCGACATGGGTCGTCTCGTGCGTGAGGACGACCTGCCGCCCGAAGGCGCCGAGCACCCCGTACGCGTCGGGGTTGACGATGATCCGGTCGGCGGGCGCCTTCGCGGATCCGCCCGCCTCACCCGTGGTGACCGCGGCGATCCCCCGGTACCCGGACGCGGGCGCCCCGAGCAGCCCCGCCATCCCGTCCAGCGACTTCGGTACGAGGACGACGACCCGCCTCGACCAGTCCTCACCCCACGCCTCCCGCACCGCGGGCACCGCCCGGTCGGCCAGTTCCGCGTAGTGGCGCAGCGCGTCGCGCGGGCGGCCGACGCCCAGGACGAGGCTGTGCTCGCCGCGTACGGCCAGGACGGCCCCCTGCTCCCACAGCTGCTGGCTGGAGTCCTTGGCGGGCCGGTCGGCGGTCACGTACCAGCGCCCGTCGGCCCGCGCGAGGCTCAGCGTGCGGGCGGTGACGATGGGGGCCTTGTCGTAGCCCTCTATGCGGTAGCGGAGTTCCGCGTCGGCCGTGGCGCGGTCGCCGGAGCGGTGGAGGCCGGTCACGCGGTACGCCCAGTCGGCCAGCGGGACCGCCCGCAGATTCCTGAACTCGGTGCGTGCGGCGGCCCGTTCCCCGGCGGCGACGGTGGCCGGCGCCTGCGTGGCCACGAACTCCCGCTCGCTGCCGTCGCGCACCGCCGCGGCCCGCGTGTCGAGCACGCGCCGGACGTCGCCGGACGCGCTGTCGGTCCCGGAGCCGCCGCCGCAGCCGACCAGGGCGGTCGAAGCGGCCAGCAGCACTCCCACGATCCACTTCGGCACACGTCCACGACCAGCCACGATCCTGATCGTACGGCGCCCGGCCCGTGGGGTCAGGGGCGCGTCACGGTGTTGACGGGCATCATGCCCACCGGGTCGTAGCGCACCGGGGCGCCCGGGTAGGGCGCGTGGATCACCTGGCCGTTGCCCACGTACATCCCGACGTGGCTGGCGTCACCCCGGTAGGTGACGATGTCACCGGGCTGCGCCTGGGAGAGCGGCACCGGCCGTCCGGTGTGCGCCTGGGCCTGCGAGGTGCGCGGCAGACCGACACCGGCCTGTGCGTAGGACCACTGGGTGAGGCCCGAACAGTCGAACCCGGTGGGCCCGTTGGCTCCCCAGACGTACGGGCGGCCGACGGCCGAGCGGGCCGCGGCGACGGCGGCCGCCGCGCGGCCGGAGGACGGGACCGCGCCGGTGAGGTCGGGGACGCGGCCCGAGCGGGAGGCCCGGTCGTAGGCGGCGCGGTCGGCGCCCGGCATGGCGTTGAGCAACTGCCGTGCCTTGGAAAGTTTCTGCTCGACGGTGCGCTTGTGCCGGGCGACGGCCTTGCGGCTCTTGTCCAGTTCGGTGAGCTTGCGGGTCGCCTCCTCGCGCTCCTGGGAGAGGTCACGCATGGCGCCCTGCAGTTCCTTGAGTTCCCCGGCCTGCCGGGAGCTGATCCGGTCGAGCACGGCAGCCTTGTCGAGGTACTCGTCGGGGTCGTCGGAGAACATCAGCGCCAGCGAGGGATCGATGCCGCCGGAGCGGTACTGGGCGCCGGCGAGCGAACCGAGCGCGTCCCGCATGGTGTTGATGCGGTCCTGCTGTCTGGCGATCCGGTCCTGCGCCCTGTCCACCTGGTCGCGCAGTGTGTCCGTGCGCTCGTCGGCCTTGTTGTACGACTCGGTGGCGTGCTCGGCCTCCTCGTACAGCCGGTCCACCTCGGCACGGGTGTCGTCCTGCGGCGCGGCGCCGGCCGGCAGGACGCCGAGGGCCGCGGCCGCGGCGGTCAGTACGCACAGGGTGGCGCCTCGGGCGCCCCGGTCGAAGCCGGACGGTACAAGGCGGCGATGGGACCCCACAGGAAGCCGCACTCCCTTCCGCTGACGTACCCCCGGAGTTGGGGGAAACGCGGCAGACAGTAGCCGTGCGACTACGCGGTGGCCAAAGACCCATACGGGTACACAACGTGACGCCCCGCCTCAGACGCAGGTCATCAGCGGGGCGTGGGGTCAGCGGGAGTCACGGGAATTCGCCCGTTCGGGCGGCGTGGCGATCAGCCTCCCGGCGGGCCCGGGGGAGATCCGGGCCGGAGATCGCGGACGACCGGACGAGGGAGCCGGGGATCAGACCCGGACGCCGAACTGGAAGGTACCGATCGTGCTCATGGACTCGAGACGGACGACGGCACCCGGCTTCGGGGCGTGCACGATGACGCCGTTGCCCGCGTACAGACCGACGTGGCCGAGGCTGTTGAAGAAGACCAGGTCGCCGGGCTTGAGCTGATCGCGGCCGATCTTCACGCCGTCGTTCTGCTGCGTGTAGGTGGTCCGGGTTATCGACACACCGGCCTGGCCGTACGCCCACTGCGTCAGACCGGAGCAGTCGTACGAGTTGGGGCCGCTGCCGCCGGAGACGTACGGCTTGCCCATCTGGGTCTTGGCGGCGGCGAGGGCGGCGGCGCCGCGCTCGGAGGCGGGCACCTCGTTGCCGAGCTCGATGCGGTCCCCGGCGTCGCGGCTGGCGCGCGTGTCCGCGGTCTTCAGAGCCGCCTGCTCCTTGGCGGTCAGGGTGTTGAGGAGCTTCCGCGCGTCGGCGAGCTTGGTCTGGACTTCCTTCTTCTTCTGACCCAGGGTCTTACGGGTCTCGGAGAGGTCCTTGAGCTTGCCGGCGGCTTCCTGCCGCTGCTGCGCGAGGGTCCGCTGCTTCTCCTGGACCTTCTTCAGCGCCTCGACCTGCTGAGCGCTCAGCTGGTCGATCGTGGACGCCTTGTCGAGGTAGTCGTCCGGGTCGGAGGAGAGGAAGAGCTGGACGGAGGGGTCGATCGCGCCCGTGCGGTACTGGGAGCTGGCCATCAGACCGAGGCTGTCGCGCATGGTGTTGAGCTCGTCCTGGCCTCGCGCGACCTGGTCCTGGATGGTGTCGATCTCTTTTTCGAGCTTTTCCTGCTTCTCCTCGGCCCCGTTGGCCTTGTCGGTGGCGCGCTCCACCTCTTCGTAGAGCTTGTCGACCTTGGCCTTGACCTCGTCCTTGCCCGGCTTCTCGCTGGGGGCGGCGTTGGCCGCCTGCGAACTGAGGGCCACGGCTGCAGCGGCGGCGGTGGTGAGCACGGTCACGCGGGTGCGGCTCGGCTGCTTCGGTCGACGGTGGGACGCCACGGAGGCGAGCTCCTTCATTACCTCAGCCGCCCACCGAGAACACCGGTTGGCGGTGCCCCTCCACCGTCACTCCCAATGAGTGATCACCCGAGTAGAGGTTCGACGGCTGACCCTAGTGATGTTCTTGTGATCAGTTCAAATCCTCCTCGGAAAAATCTCGGTCACCGACCGCATTCTTTGCACTCAACTCACATGCAGTAATGCTCGCTTGACGCTACGTTGCGTGAAGGTTTCGCCAATTCGGGCAAGCTGCGCATGTGTTGCACTTGGGGTGCCTGTTACGTAGGTGACGAACACCATCAGAAGGTCGGCCGCGCGAAATTCCCTTGCCGAGTCGCTTGAAACCCGCTCGGCCGGACGCCGGGAACGTGCTTGCCCGGACGCTTGGGACCCGCTCGCCCAGACACCCGGAAGCCGCTTGCTCAGCCGTGCGAGAAACGCTTCAGGAGCACCGCGGAGGCCACCGGGCGCGCCCCCGCCTTCGCCACCCCGTCGGCCACCTCACGGTCGGTGGAGACGACGATGACGGGCCGCCCTGGCGGCTCGGCGCGCACCAGCTGGCGGATCAACTCGTCGGCGGTGACGCCGGGTTTGGAGAAGAGCACCCGCACCCCGCGCGGCGGAGCGAGCAGCACCGGGGCGGCCAGCTCGGCCCCGTCGAAGACACAGGTGACCTCCGCGCCGGTCTGCGCGGCAAGCTGCGAGAGCTGCCCGAGGAGCCGCAGCCGCTGCTTCTCCAAAGGCATCTGCGGATAGCCGGTCTTGGTGACGTTGTAGCCGTCGACGACCAGATGCGCCTGCGGAAGCGCGAGCAGCTGGTCGAGGATCGCGGGATCGTTTTCGGACAGCGCGCGGGCCGCGATGTCTTTTGGTGTCATCCGTCCCGGTTCGACCGCGTCCACGGTCTCCGCGGGCCGCACCGACACCGGCGGCAGGGCGAGTTCGCGCCGCAGCCCCTGTGCCGCGTCGAGCACGGTGTCCAGCAGCAGCCGTACGCGCATGTCCTCGACGCTGCGCCCCTCGCGGGCCGCGCGGCGGGTGGCCTCCAGGGTGGCCTCGACCTCGCTCAGCCGCGCCTTGAGCCGCCGGGTCTCGCTCTCGGCGGCGGACACCTGGCCCTGCCCCTCGCCGCGGACGGCCTCCATCTCGCCCCGCAGCTTGCGCAGGGCCGCCTCGCCGCGCTTGACGTCACTGAGGGCCCCGCGCAGCTTGCGGTGAAGCGATTCGGCTTCCTTCTTCGCCGACTCCAGCTCCGTCCGCAGCCGCTCCGTCTCGGTGCGGGTCTGGCCGCGCGCCTCTGCCAGCTCCTCGCGCAGCCGGTCCAGCTCGGCGCGGGTCTCCTCGTCGGCACGCTCGGCGTCCGCCCGCAGGGCCTCCTCGCCCGCGGCGGTCACCAGCTTCACCCAGCCCGGGGGGCGCAGCACATAGGCCGCGGCCGCCACGTCCAGCGGGTCCGCGGCCGGGGGCGGCGAGCCTGAGTCGAGGGCACCGGTCAGCTCCGACTGGGCCTCTCTGAGTTTCTCGGCGATGCGCTGTCTGAAAAGCGGGTCCGTCTCCAGGGCCGCCGCCATCGCGTTGCCCGCGAACTTGGCACGACGATTGGGGGCGAAGCGGGCGTACTGCCGCAGTTGTACGGGCAGTTCGGCCACGGTCAGCCCGCCGAAACCGTCGGAGACGATCTGCACGACCCTGCGGCGCACGCCGTCGGGCAGCGGACGGTCGAGCACCTCGGCGGCGCCGTCGTCCGGCTCCCCGCCCGTGGTGGTCTCCACCATCCTTCACCCCATCGTCCGTGCGGGGCCCGCTCCTGTCAGGAGCCGGCGCCCGGCCTGTCCACCAGTTCCACCTGATCCACCGCGTTGCACCAGCGACAGCGCACCGACTCGATGGTCTCACTGACCACCTCGCGCTCCTCGATCTTCGGTTCCCCGGCCAGGTCCAGATGCACGTACTCGACGACCTTCGACGAACGGGTCACGTCGAATCGCGTGAGGTTGCCGCAGAGCGTGCAGCGCCACCGGGTCTCGGCGGTCGGCAGGGGTACCGTCATCGTTGCAGTCGCTCTCTTTCCTGAGTCTCCATGCCGCACCAGGTTCCCTGGAGCGTGTGGCTCGTAACCCTAAGGCCTGGCGGGTACTCGACGCCCGTCCACCGGGAGCGGCGAGGCGCTCTGTGCGGTTTGCTCCCGTTACGTCATGCTCTGCTCATGATCGGCAACTGGGGTAGGCCCGTCGAGAGGGCAGTCAGGGCGGTCCGGGGTCAGTCCGCTCCGGTGACCTACGGACTGATCGCCCTGTGCTGCCTGGTCTTCGTGATCGGTCCGGGGTCGGGCCTCAGTCCCGCGTACGGCACCGGTGACGAGCTCCTTTCCGCGCAGCGGGCCTATTTCGAACGCTGGGGCGTGGTGCCCATCGAACTGTTCGAGGGGACACCGAGGGCCGCCGTCACTCCGGCCACCGCCCTCTTCGTGCACGGCAGCTGGCTGCATCTGCTGGGGAACATGCTCTTCCTCTATGTCTTCGGGGCGATGGCCGAGGAGAGGATGGGCCACTTCGCGTTCGCCCTCTTCTACCTGGGCTGTGGCTACCTCGCCCTGTTCGGCTACGCGGCCGCCCACTCCGACTCCGCGCAGACGTTGGTCGGCGCGTCCGGGGCGATCTCCGCGGTCCTCGGTTCGTTCCTCTACCTGTTCCCCAAAGCCCGGGTGACCAGTCTCTTTCCGTTCCTCTTCTTCCTGCCTCTGCGGTTTCCGGCCTGGGTGGTCCTGCCCTTCTGGGTGTCCCTCCAGTGGATGGCCGCGAGCCGCGCGACGCAGGGGCCGGCGGTGGCGTATCTGGCGCATTTGCTGGGGTTCTCGGCGGGGTTCCTCTACGCGTGGGTGCGCTATGGACGTACGGCTGCCGTGTTCTCCCGGGGGACGACCCCCGGACCTCCGGCCGAAAAGACTCCCGGGCGTGAGGCTGAGTAAGGTGAAAACCCAGCCATGGCCACCGAGGGAGAAAACCAGCCGTGATCACCGCGATCGTGCTCATCAAGACCAGCGTGGACCGGATCCCCGAGATCGCGGAGTCGATCGCCGCGCTGGACTCCGTCAGTGAGGTGTTCTCCGTGACCGGCACGTATGACCTGATCGCCATGGTCCGGGTGAAGGCGCACGACGATCTGGCGGATGTGATTCCCGGGATGATCAGCAAGATTCCGGGGGTGGAGGGGACGGACACGCATGTGGCGTTCCGTACGTACTCTCAGCATGATCTTGAGGCTGCGTTCGCGATTGGGCTCGACAACTAGTTCGGTTCGTGGGGTTGCGTGTCGGGTGCGGGTGCATCGTGGCTTGTCGCGCAGTTCCCCGCGCCCCTCGAGGGGCGCCCCATGCTGCGTCGTCCGGCCCGGATGAAGAGTTCTTCATCCGGCGCTCATCCGGGGGCACCGGTGAGGCCCGCAGCATCGGGGCCATGGTTTTCTCTCATCGGATGGCGGCTCTCGCCGCTGTGGTGGTGATTCCTCTGGGGATCGCCGCTACGAGTTACGCCCTGACCGACAGTCCGGAGTCCCCGAAGGTGCCGCCCAAGGTGGAGTTGGAGAGTGGGTCGCCGTCCGCGACGCCCACGTCGGCCGCCTCTCCTGCGCCGACTCCGACGCCGAGTGACGAGGTCGTGTCGCGGCCTCCGGTGAGTGACGACGATGACGATGACGACGGACCCGGGGACGACGGCTGAGCCCGTACCCGCACCCATGTCCGATTCCGATCTCGATCCCGTTCCCGTGCGCCGGCGGATCTCGGCCCGGGTCCGCATCCTGCTCTGGCTGCTGCTCGTGATGGCCGTCGCCCTCGCCGCCGTGGCCACGACCACGCGTTCCATCCTCCTGCGGGACGTCGACTCCCGCGTCAGCGGTCTGCTCGCCCAGGAGGCGGGCGAGTTCGCGAACTTCGAGGAGCGGGGGGTGGACCCCGCGACCGGGGAGCGGTTCACGGAGCCGGGGCGGCTGCTCAAGGTCTTCCTGGAGCGGCAGTACGCCGATCCGGACGAGGAGCTGATGGGGCTGCTCGCGGGAGGCCCCGACGCGGACCCGGCGAAGCTCGTCCAGGACCGTGAGATCCCCGCGGGACTGCCCCTGCACCAGGACGAGGCCGGCCGTCGGCAGATCTTCGAGTCCGCCGAATCCACCGGCACGCTGCACCGCGCCGCCGGGGACGTCCGGTGGGCCAAGGTCGCCATCGCCCGCTCAGGCGGCGAACCGGAGGCCGCCTTCGTGGTCGCCTTCCACCCGGGGCGCGAGCACGACCGCGTGGACGAGGTGTTCCGCATCCTGCTCGCCATCTCCGGGGTCGCGCTGCTGATGACGACGGGGATCGGCTGGGTGGTGGCCGGGCGGATCCTCAAGCCGGTACGTCTGGTGCGTACCGCCGCCGCCCAGCTCACCGAGCAGGACCTCACCCGGCGCATCCCGGTCCGCGGCCACGACGACATCGCCGCGCTCGCGGAGACCTTCAACGCGATGCTCGACCGGCTGGAACGCGCCTTCGCGGCCCAGCGCGAGTTCGTCGACGACGCGGGCCACGAGCTGCGCACCCCGATCACCATCGTGCGCGGCCATCTGGAGCTGATGGGCGACGACCCGGCCGAGCGTGAGGAGACCGTCCGGCTGGTCACCGACGAGCTCGACCGGATGAGCCGCATCGTCGAGGACCTGCTGCTGCTCGCCAAGGCCGAGCGCCCGGACTTCGTCACACCCGAGCCCGTACAGCTCGCCGAACTCACCGCCGATGTCTTCGTCAAGGCACGCACGCTCGGCGACCGCCACTGGGAACTGGCCGAAGTCGCCGACGGGGAAGCCCAGTTGGATCCGCAGCGTGTCACCCAGGCGATGGTCCAGCTGGCGCAGAACGCCGTGCAGCACACCGTCCCCGGCCAGTCGATCCGTATCGGCTCGCACGTCGTCGGCGGCCGCATCGAGTTGTACGTCGCCGACTCGGGCCCCGGTGTGCAGCCGCAGGACGCCGAGGTGATCTTCGAGCGGTTCCGGCGCGGCACCTCCCGGCGCGGCACCCGGGGCAGCGGCGCGGGCCTCGGCCTGTCGATCGTGCGGGCCATCGCGGAGGGACACCGGGGCGGGAAGGTCCGGCTGCGGCAGACACCGGGCGGCGGGGCCACGTTCGCCGTCGTGCTCGACTCGGTGCCGGACCCGCTCCTTGAGACGGACCGCGCATGAACAGCCGTACCACCCGCACCACCCGTACCGGAAAGGCCTGCTGGACATGAAGCGCATCCTGATCGTCGAGGACGAGGAGCGCATCGCCTCCTTCGTCGAGAAGGGGCTGCGCGCGGGCGGCTTCACCACGACCGTCGTCGGGGACGGCGAAACGGCGTACGAGTACGCGCTGACCGGCGGCTTCGACCTGGTGATCCTGGACATCGGACTCCCGGGCCGGGACGGCTTCACCGTGCTGCGCGAACTGCGCGAGGCCCGGGTGACCGTACCGGTGATCGTGCTGACCGCCCGGGACTCCGTACGCGACGCGGTGGCGGGTCTGGAGGGCGGCGCCGACGACTGGATGACCAAGCCGTTCCGATTCGAGGAACTCCTCGCGCGGGTGCGGCTGCGGCTGCGTACGGCGGCTCGGGCGCCTGAGGTCACCGTGCTCCGCGGTGGTGATCTGACGCTGGATCTGCGTACGAGGCGTGCCCGTGCGGGCGAGCGGGTGGTTGACCTGACGGCCCGTGAGTTCGTGCTGCTGGAGCTGTTCCTGCGGCACCCGGGGCAGGTTCTGTCGCGTGAGCAGATCCTGTCGCATGTGTGGGGGTACGACTTCGATCCCGGGTCCAACATCGTTGATGTGTATGTGCGTTCGTTGCGGAAAAAGTTGGGTGCGGAGCGGGTGGAGACTGTGCGGGGGATGGGGTATCGGCTACCCGTGTGAGTGTTCCGTCGGGTCGGTTGTTCGATGGCTGCGGGTGCGTTGTGGCTTGTCGCGCAGTTCCCCGCGCCCCTGAAGGGGCGCCCCCTGCCGGGCTCGTGAAGGTTCCCTCATGTGGTGCTCATGGGAGGCTCACCGCCCCGCTGAACTCTGAATGTCGTGAGTCTGAATCTCCGGCAAGCCGCCGCCCTCTGTGTGGTCCTGAGCCTCTGTGCCCTGCTGATCGTGCCCGGCAACTTTCCCGGGCTCGGTGGTGACGCGCGGCTGACGCTGGCCGTGTTCGCGCTGGCGACCTGTGCGTGGATCGGTACGCCCATCGACGACACGTACATCGCCCTGGGCGCGGGGCTCGCGCTCACGGTGACCGGTGTGATCAGCAGCGAGACGCTCTTCGGCACGCTCGGGGACTCGACGGTCTGGCTGCTGATCTGTGCGTTCGTGCTGGCGGCCGCGGTGGCCCGGACAGGGCTCGCGGGACGGGCGGCGGCCTTCCTCGTGGGCGGGGCACGCAGCGTCAGGCAGTTGGTGCATCTGACGACGGCCGCGCTGGTCGTGACGGCGTTCGCGGTGCCGGCGACCTCCGGCCGGGCGGCGCTCGCACTGCCGGTGTTCCTCGCGCTCGCCAAGGTGCTGGCCGACCGGAAGCGACTGGTCGTGATGCTCGCGCTGCTCTTTCCGACCGTGATCCTGCTGTCGGCGGTGGCGACCCTGATCGGCGCGGGTGCGCATCTGATCACGGTGTCGGTGCTGTGGGAGACGACCGGCGACCGTATCGATTTCACCCAGTGGCTGCTGCTCGGGCTTCCGTTGGCCGTGGCGTTCTCCCATCTGGCCGCCGAGACCGTGCTGTTGACGACGACTCGGCGCGCGGACCGCCGAACTCCCGTACGGATCACGGCCGATGACATCCAGCAGCACAGTGAGCAGCCCGTCACCGGCCCCTGGTCGCCCGCCGAGTCGCGTTGCGCGCTGCTGCTCGCCACGGTGGTCGTGCTGTGGTGCAGCGAGCCCCTCCACCAGGTCTCCCCCGCGGTCGTCGCCCTGATCGGCGCGGTCGTCGCGGCCTCCCCCGCTCTCGGGACCGTGGGCCTGAAGGACGCGCTGAAGACCGTTCCCTGGTCGCTGCTCCTCTTCATGGCGGCGACGATGGCGATGGGTGTCGCGCTCGCGGACTCGGGGGCGGCCGGGTGGCTGGTGTCCGGGCTTCCGGGAGACGTGGCCCCATGGCTGTTCCTCGCGCTCGTCGTCGCGGTGAGCACGGCCGCCCACCTGGTCCTCCAGTCCCGTTCGGCCCGCTCGTCCGTCCTCGTGCCGCTGGTGGTCGCGGCGGCGGTGGGCGCGGGGGTCAACCCGGTCGCGGCCGCGCTCGCGTCCACCGCCGCGGCAGGCTTCTGCCACACGCTCCCGGCCTCGGCCAAGCCGGTGACGCTCTTCGCCGAGATACCCGGCACACCGACGTACACCCCGCGCGACCTGCTGCGTCTGTCAGCGGTCCTGGCCCCGCTGACGGCGACGCTCGTCCTGCTCTTCGCCCTCACCGTGTGGCCGCTGCTCGGCGTACCGGTCCTCAAGCCCTGAAGCCGTCAAGCCCTCAAGGAGCCCCTCTCATGCTGACCCGTTTCGCCGTCGCCCCCAGTGGCTTCAAGGAGTCCCTGTCCGCCCAGGCCGCCGCGGACGCCATCGCGGCGGGCGTACGCCGTGTCGTTCCGGACGCCGAGGTCGACCTGATCCCCCTGGTGGACGGCGGCGAGGGGACGGCCCGGGCCCTCGCCTCGGCCACCGGGGGCCGGCTGGTCGCCCTGCCCGCCACCGGCCCGCTCGGCGAGCCCGTGGGCACCCACTTCGCGCTGCTCGGCTCCGGATCCGACCTCGGCTCCGCCGAGACGGCCGTCGTGGAGATGGCGGCGGTGGCCGGCTTCTCCCTCGTCCCGCACGGCCTGCGCGATCCGGGCGCCACCACCACGTACGGCGTCGGCGAGCTGATCCGCGCCGCCCTCGACACGGGCGTACGCCGCATCCTCGTCGGCTGCGGCGACTCGGGTACGTCGGACGGGGGCGCCGGAGCCCTGCAGGCGCTCGGCGCCCGCCTCCTCGACGAGGACGGCTTCGAACTCCCCCAAGGCGGACGGGAGTTGACCCGCCTGCACCACATCGACCCGAAGGGCCTCGACCCCCGCCTGGCCCACACCGAACTGCTGGTCGCCTGCAACCCGTACAACGTGCTGTGCGGTGAGCGCGGCGTGGCCCGGGTCTTCGGTCCGCAGAAGGGCGCGACCCCCGCGCAGGTCGAGGAACTCTCCGCGGGCCTGGAGAACTGGGCGTACGTCCTCACCCGGGACCTCCCGGTCACCTGTGACCTGTACGGCGGCCCCGGCACGGGTGCCTCCGGCGGCCTGGGCGCGGGCCTCGCCGCTCTCGGCGGCCGCCTCCTGCCCCGCTTCGACGTACTGCTCGACCATCTCGACCTGGACGCCCGCCTCGCCCGCGCCGACCTGGTCCTCACCGCCGAGGGCGCCCTGGACCACCAGAC
This sequence comes from Streptomyces sp. NBC_00258, assembly GCF_036182465.1. Lineage (NCBI taxonomy): Bacteria > Bacillati > Actinomycetota > Actinomycetes > Kitasatosporales > Streptomycetaceae > Streptomyces > Streptomyces sp. NBC_00258. The sequence continues at coordinate 8,603,792 of NZ_CP108081.1, read as the reverse complement.
ACCGCGCGGCAAGGTCCCGGCCGAGGTGGCCCGCCGCGCCAAGCTGAACGGGCGCCCGGTCCTCGCGCTGGCGGGCACACTCGGCGAGGGCGCCCACACGGTGCCGGGCGTGGACGCCTTCACCGGCATCCTGCCCGCCCCGATGGCCCTCGCCGAGGCCCTCGTACGAGCTTCCGAACTCCTCACCGACGCGACCGAGCGGGCGCTGCGGATGATCCTGCTGGGGGCGGGGCTGCCACGAGGGGCGGGCGTGTGAGGGCGGACGGGGGTGGCCGGACCCGCGGGGAGTCCTGCCGGCTCACACGGCCGGGACGCAACGCCCTTCCACCGTGCGGTAGTTCCACTGCGCACCGTCCCGCACGAGTTCCTTGACGGCACGGACGAACCGCTCCACGTGCTCGTCCGGGGTTCCGGCCCCGAAGCTGACCCGAATGGCGTTCAGGGACTTCTCGCCGGGCGCGGCCTCGGGGGCCCCGCACTCGCCCTGGGTCTGCGGGTCGCTGCCGAGGAGGGTGCGGACGAGGGGGTGGGCGCAGAAGAGGCCGTCGCGGACCCCGATGCCGTACTCGGCGGAGAGCGCGGCGGCGAAGTGCGAGCTGTTCCAGCCCTCGACGACGAAGGAGATGACACCGACGCGCGGGGCGTCGTCGCCGAAGAGCGAGAGGACACGGACCTCGGGCACCTCGGCGAGACCGGCCCGGACGGTGTCGATCAGGTGCTGCTCACGGGCGACCAGCGTGTCGAAGCCGGCCTCGGTGAGGGCCTTGCAGGCGGAGGCGATGGAGTAGGCGCCGATGACGTTGGGCGACCCGGCCTCGTGCCGTGCGGCGCTCTCGTGCCACTCGACGTCGACGCCGCCGTCCACCCGCCGCGAGACCTTCCGCGAGGCACCCCCGCCCGCGAGGTACGGCTCGGCCGCGGTCAGCCAGTCGGCGCGTCCGGCGAGGACACCCGACCCGAAGGGCGCGTACAGCTTGTGTCCGGAGAAGGCGACCCAGTCGACGTCCAACTCCCGTACGGACACGGGGTGGTGGGGCGCGAGCTGGGCGGCGTCGAGCACGATCCGGGCGCCGTGCTCATGGGCGGCGGCGGCCAGTTCCCGTACGGGCCACAGCTCGCCGGTGACGTTCGAGGCGCCCGTCACGCACACGAGCGCCGGCCCGTGGGGGTCCCGCTCGGCGAGCGCCCGCTCCAGCGTCGCGACGGCCTCGCCCGGGGTACGCGGGGCGTTGAGGTAGGTGACGCGGGCGTCCCGCCACGGGAGCAGCGACGCGTGGTGCTCGGTCTCGAAGACGAAGACCTGGCAGTCGGCGGGGAGGGCGGCGGCGAGAAGGTTGAGCGAGTCGGTGGTGGACCGGGTGAAGACGACCTGGTCGCCGTCGCGGCAGTCGAGGAACTCCTCGACGGTCCTGCGGGCGTTCTCGAACAGGTCGGTGGACAGCTGGGAGAGGTACCCGGCCCCGCGGTGCACGCTCCCGTAGTACGGGGCGTACGCGGCCACGTCGTCCCACACCCGCTGGAGGGCCGGGGCGCTGGCGGCGTAGTCGAGCGCGGCGTAGGTGACCTCGCCGCCGGTGACGAGCGGGACGGTGACGTCCCGGCCCAGAACGGCCAGGGACCCGGAGGTGTCACGGCAGACGGGCTGGTCGGCGGCAACGGCAGCGGTGGAAACAGACATGGCGAACTCCTGTGAGGCAGGCGGGAACACCACGCGAGCGGGTACGGCTCGAGCGTGGGTGAAGGTGAAAAGGGGTGTGCGGAGGCGGGGCTCTACGCCCTATCGCATTCGCTTGCTCACAGAAGGCTCCCTCGAACGACCAGGACCCCTGGTGATGCGAGGGGTCCGCGCTTGCCGTAGACCTCACTGCCTACGGCCTGGTCTTCACCCGGGGCACCCCGCCACGGACGGAGGGTTGCCGGACAGCCGGCCGGGGCCTGATGGCTGTCGCTCATGACCTGCCTGCATCTTGCCACACGATCATTCAGACGCAACCCCGCCGTCCGGATGCCGGGACGGCGGGGTCGGGTTCAGGGGCGCGGGGAACTGCGCAGCCTTCCAGCCCCTCCGGCGTCTGAGGAGCGGGGGTTCGGGAGTGGAGCCCCCGAGGAAGTGACGGGACTGGGCAGGGGCGGCGGGGGCGGGAAAGCCCCCGCCGCAACCGCTACGCGTTGGTCGCCGCCACCCACCGCTCCAGCGTGGCCTTGGCCGCCCCGGAGTCGATCGCGGCCGCGGCCTTCACCATCCCCGCCCGGAGCTGGTCCGCGAGCGGCCCGTCCCCCGGCGACAGAGCCACCAGCGCCGCCGCCGAGTTCAGCAGCACAGCGTCCCGCACAGCCCCGGTCTCCCCGTTCAGCAGCCGCCGGGCCACATCCGCGTTGTACGAGGCGTCAGCCCCCCGCAGCGCCTCCACGGGCACCAGCTCGATCCCCACGTCACGCGGATCGAACGACTCCTCGCGCACCTTCCCGTCCCGTACCACCCACACCCGTGACGTGGCCGTCGTCGTCAGCTCGTCCAGCCCGTCGTCACCGCGGAAGACGAGCGACGAGTTGCCGCGCTCGGCGAACACCCCGGCCATGATCGGCGCCATCCGGGGATCGGCACACCCGACGGCCTGCGCCCTCACCTTCGCCGGATTGGTCAGCGGACCGAGCGCGTTGAAGACCGTCCGGATCCCCAACTGCCCACGCGCGGCGCCCGCGTAGCGCATCGCGGGGTGGAACTTGGCCGCGAAGCAGAAGGTGATCCCGGCCGTCTCGGCGACCTGGGCCACCCGGTGCGTCGGCAGCTCCAGGTTGACTCCGAGCTTCTCCAGCACGTCGGACGCCCCGGAGGCCGAGGAGGCCGCCCGGTTGCCGTGCTTGACGACCTTGGCGCCCGTCCCCGCGATGACGATCGCCGACATGGTGGAGATGTTGACGGTCTTCGCCCCGTCGCCGCCCGTACCGACGATGTCGACGGTCTCCCCCGGCACCTCGATCACGTTCGCGTGCTCGTACATCGCCCGGACGAACCCGACGATCTCCTCGACGGTCTCGCCCTTGGCCCGCAGCGCCACCACGAACCCGGCGATCTGCGCGTCGGTCGCCTCGCCCCGCATGATCAGGTCCATCGCCCAGGCGGTGTCGGCGGCGCTCAGGTCGCGTCCGTCCAGCAGGCCGTTCAGCAGGGCGGGCCAGGAACGGACCGCCGCGGTGTCGCCTCCTGCGGGGGTCACAGCGCTCATATGCCGCTCCTGGGTCCGTCCCGCGATGGGGACTCCTGTGGGATCTGTCGGATCCGTGAGATCCGCCCGTAGCTCGTACGGGAACGGGTCCACCCTATCCAGCCCCGGGGACGGCAAAGAGCCCCGTCCGGGCAATGGACGGGGCTCCTGCCGTGGCGAACAGGTTGAGGATCAGTGGTGGCCGTGGCCGCTCGTGATCTCCTTGTACTCCTCAGCGGTGGGCTTCGGGATCTGGTTGTCCTCCCCGAAGTACGCGTTGCTGAGCTTGGCGCGCAGCTTCTGCGGGCCCTTCACCTTGCGCTCGACACCGTTCTCGTCGACCGCCGGGCCGATCGCGGCCGGCTCGTACTGCTCGTGCGCCGTGAGGGTGTGCAGGGCCTCCTGGCTGAGGGGCTCGTGGACCTCGATGAACTCACCGTGCGGCAGGCGCTTGATGATGCCCGACTCGCGGCCGTGCAGCACCTTGTCCTTGTCGCGGCGCTGGAGGCCGAGACAGATCCGCTTGGTGACGACGAACGCGAGGACCGGTCCGACGAAGAACCCGATCCGGACGAACCAGGTGACCGAGTTGATCGACAGATGGAAGTGGGTCGCGACGATGTCGTTGCCACCGCCGATCAGCATGATCATGTAGGCCGTCACCCAGGCGACACCGAAAGCCGTACGGGTCGGGGCGTTGCGCGGCCGGTCCAGGATGTGGTGCTCGCTCTTGTCCCCGGTGATCCAGGACTCGATGAACGGATAGAGCGCGAGCACCCCGAGGAACAGACCGAAGAGCACCAGCGGGATGAACACACCCAGGACAAGTGTGTGACCCCAGAAGTTGATCTCCCAGCCGGGCATCGCACGGATCAGACCCTCGGCGAAGCCCATGTACCAGTCCGGCTGGGCGCCCGTGGACACCTGATCCGGCCGGTACGGTCCCAGCACCCAGATCGGGTTGATGGACGCGACCGCGGACAGCATCGCGATGAAACCGAAGACCAGGAAGAAGAAGCCTCCGGCCTTGGCCATGTAGACCGGCAGCAGCGGCATGCCGACGACGTTCTTGTTGGTCTTTCCGGGACCCGCGAACTGCGTGTGCTTGTGGTAGAAGACCAGGATCAGGTGGCCGACCACGAGCCCCAGCATGATGCCGGGCAGCAGCAGGATGTGGATCGAGTAGAACCGCGAGACGAAGTCGCCGCCCGGGAACTCCCCGCCGAACAGGAACATCGAGATGTACGTTCCGACGATCGGCGTGGCCAGGATCGCGCCCTGGGTGAAGCGGACGCCGGTACCGGAGAGCAGGTCGTCCGGGAGCGAGTAGCCGGTGAACCCGGTGAACATGCCGAGGACGAACAGCAGGAAGCCGAACATCCAGTTGATCTCACGCGGCTTGCGGAACGCGCCGGTGAAGAACACGCGCATCATGTGCACGAACATGCCGGCCAGGAAGACGATGGCCGCCCAGTGGTGGATCTGCCGGATGAGCAGACCGCCGCGGACGTCGAAGCTGATGTCCAGCGTGGAGGCGAAGGCCTCCGACATCAGCTGCCCCTGCAGCGGGACATAGCTTCCGTGGTACTCGATCTCGTTCATCGAGGGGTGGAAGAACAGCGTCAGATACACACCCGTGAGGATGATGATGATGAAGCTGTAGAGGCAGATCTCGCCCAGCATGAAGGACCAGTGGTCCGGGAAGATCTTGCGCATGTTGGCCTTGGCCAGGGAGTAGATCCCCAGCCGGCCGTCGGCCCAGTCGGCGATCTTCTCGCCGGCCGGCGCCTTCTCGCGCGAGCGCGAGTCGGTGGTGGTCGTAGTGCTCATCCGCGCTCCCAGAATGCAGGACCGACAGGCTCGTCGAAGTCGCCGAGCGCCTGAAGGTAGCCCTCGTCGTTCACGCCGATGCGCAGCTGCGGCAGGGCGTGACCGGCCGGGCCGAAGATGACTCGGGCACCGTCGGCGAGGTCGAAGGTGGACTGGTGGCACGGGCAGAGAACGTGGTGCGTCTGCTGCTCGTACAGGGAGATCGGGCAACCGACATGGGTGCAGATCTTCGAGTACGCCACGATGCCCTCGTGGGACCACTCGAGCTCACGCTTGTCCTTGATGTTGTCCGGCTGCAGCCGGACGATCATCAGAGCCGCCTTGGCGATCTCGGTCTGGAACTCGTGGTCGTGCTCCTCCAGGCCCTCGGGCTTGGCGAAGGTGAGCGAGCCCACGGCGACGTCGGAGGGACGCAGCGGCTCGTTCGTGTTCATGTTCACGAGCTGCAGGCCCTTGCGCCACATGGTGTGCCGCAGCTTGTCCTCCGGCAGCGGACCGAGGTCGCGCAGCAGGACGATGCCGGACAGCGGGAACAGGGTCAGCGCGCCGAACATCGTGTTGCGGATCAGCTTGCGGCGGCCGAGCGCGGACTCCTTGGCGCCCTGCTTGAAGTCGGCCAGCACCTTGGCCTTGACCTCGGGCTCCGCCGCGATGGCGTGACGCTCGTCGGTCATCTCCTCGTCGGACATCAGCGTGCGGGCCCAGTGGACCGCGCCCGCGCCGATGCAGAACAGCGCCAGTCCGAGCGTCATGCCCAGGGCGAAGTTCAGTCCGCTGATGTGACCGAGCGGGAAGATGTAGACGATCTTGTCGGCAGGAATCGTCACGAACGCCGCGATGAAGCCGACCGTGGCCAGCATCGACAGCGTGAACAGGAAGGCGACCGTGCGCTCGGAGCGCTTGGCGGCCCGCTCGTCGATGTCCTGGATGCGGTGCTCGTGCGGCGGCAGACCGGGATCCGCGAACGGGTGCTTCTCGTCCGCGACACTCACGGTGCCGTGCGCGTGCTCGTCGTCGGCCCGCTCGGCGGGCAGGTTCTCTTCTGGGATGTCTTGGCTACTCATGACTTCTTGGCCTTTGCGGTCCGGGCGGCGACCCACACGGCGACGGCGATCAGTCCGCCGAGACCGAAGATCCAGCCGAAGAGGCCTTCACTGACCGGCCCGAGGCCGCCCAGCTCCAGACCACCGGGGCTCTCCGAGTCGTCGCTGTTGACCGCGTGCAGGTACGCGATGATGTCCTGCTTGTTCTTCTCCGTCAGCGTGGTGTCGGGGAAGGAAGGCATGTTCTGCGGGCCGGTCTGCATGGCCTCGTAGAGGTGCTTCGGGTCGACATCCTCCAGCGTCGGGGCGTACTTGCCGTTCGTCAGCGCGCCGCCCTTGCCGGTGAAGTTGTGGCACTGGGCGCAGTTGGTACGGAAGAGCTCACCGCCCTTGGCGATGTCCGCGCCCTCGGGGCTGTACTGCGCCTCGGTCGGCACCGTCGGACCGGCACCCAGCGAGGCGACGAACGCCGCGAGCTGGTCGATCTCGGCCTGCGAGTAGATGACCTTCTTCTTCGGAACCTGCGCGCCAGGCTGCTGGGCCGGCATGCGGCCGGTGCCGACCTGGAAGTCGACGGCCGCGGCGCCCACGCCGACGAGACTCGGACCGTCAGTGGTGCCCTGACCGCCGGTGCCGTGGCAGCTGGCGCAGCCGACGGCGTAGAGCTTCTTGCCCTCGTCGATTGCTAGGGACTGGGCGGTTGTACCGGCCTGCGCCTCGTCCGCGGGCGCGAACGCGGTATACAGCCCCCCGGTGCATGCCAGCGCGAGGAGTAGGACGACGAGCGCCGCCAGCGGATGGCGTCGTCGTGCGGAGAGCTTTTTCACGGATTACCCCGGTGTCAGGATCTTCTGCGTCGATGCTTCTGGAATGTGCTCGGGAACGGGCCCGGCTACTTGATCATGTAGATCGTGGCGAAGAGGCCGATCCAGACGACATCGACGAAGTGCCAGTAGTAGGACACGACGATGGCGGCGGTCGCCTGCTCGTGCGTGAACCTGCGGGCGGCGTAGGTGCGCCCGAGGACCAGCAGGAAGGCGATGAGACCACCCGTCACGTGCAGGCCGTGGAAGCCGGTGGTCAGGTAGAACACCGAGCCGTACGGGTCGGAGGAGAGCGAGAGGCCCGCGTCCTTGACCAGTTCGGTGTACTCGAGGACCTGACCGCCGATGAAGATCGCACCCATGATGAAGGTGACGATGAACCACATCCGGAGCTTCTTCACGTCCCCGCGCTCGGCGGCGAACACGCCGAGCTGGCAGGTGAGGGAGGAGAGCACCAGGATCGTGGTGTTCGTAGCCGAGAACGGGAAGTTGAGATGTTCCGCCATCTCCTTCCAGTGATCCGGCCCGGTCACCGATCGCAGGGTGAAGTACATCGCGAAGAGGGCCGCGAAGAACATCAGCTCGGAACTCAGCCAGATGATGGTTCCGACGCTGGTGAGGTTCGGCCGATTGACCGACGGGTGCGCGTGCCCGGTTTCTACTGTCGTTGCTGTCGCCACGACCGACATTATGTCGGTCGCTTATCTCGCCCTCACTCCCGGGGGTGCCGTTCGGAGTGTCTGTGGGGTGTGTCCAGCCCATATGGCCCATCGAAGCCCTGTCCGAACCGCTGTTGACCATGTGTTCAAGGGGGTAGCATCCGCGCATCGGACCCTGTCCGTATCTGTCTCTACGACGCTGACGTCCCGGAGGAAGAATGCAGCCGACCGCAACGGTGCTGGTCTACAGCGACGACTCCAACACCCGTGAGCAGGTGCGGCTCGCCACCGGCCGGAGGCCGGCCACGGACGTGCCTCAGGTCGAGTTCATCGAGTGCGCGACGCCTGCCGCCGTCATCAAGGAGCTGGACCGCGGTGGCATCGATGTGTGCGTGCTCGACGGCGAGGCCGTTCCCGCCGGCGGGATGGGGATCTGCCGGCAGATCAAGGACGAGATCTTCAACTGCCCGCCGGTGCTGTTGCTGATCGGGCGGCCTCAGGATGCGTGGCTGGCCACGTGGAGCCGGGCCGACGCCGCCGTGACCCTGCCGGTGGAGCCGGTGGAGTTCGCCTCTGCCCTGGCGGGGTTGCTTCGCAGTAAGCGGGCCTTGAGCGCCTGAGAGCTCGGTCGGTCCTGTAGTTCGGCGGGTGCGGGTGCGTTGTGGCTGGTCGCGCAGTTCCCCGCGCCCCTGAAGAGCCGGCCCCTGCCTGCACAGTTGCCTAGACAGACTCCGGGCGCAGCCTCAGGCGGGCTTCCGGGCCGGGGCCCTCCGGCGTGTCGGCCACGAGGGCGCTGCCCGTGCGCCATTTCTTCCAGTCGAGATTCCAGTCACCGAAGCCGTTGCCGAACGGGGCCATCGTGTCGCCGGACGAGTTGACGACCTGGACGATGTCGCCGGCGCGGATGTTCTCGTAGAACCACTGGGCGTTGGCGGTACTCATGCCGGTGCAGCCGTGGCTGACGTTGGCGTAGCCCTGGGAGCCGGTGGACCAGGGGGCGGCGTGAACGTACTCGCCGCTGTTGGTGAGCCTGACCGAGTTGTGGACGATCAGGTCGTAGAAGTCGGAGGAACCGATGCTGGCGCTGGTCATGCGAACGGTACCTTCCTTGCCCAGTACGACCTTGACGCCGTTGCGGGTGTCGTAGCCCGGTTTGCCGGTGGTGACGGGGATCGTCTTGATCGCCTCGCCGTTCCTGTAGACCGTCATGGAGTGCGCCGAGGCGTCCGTGACGGCCTCCACGCGGTCGCCCGTGGTCAGGGTCAGGGGCTTGGCCGTGCCGCCCCAGAGGCGCTCGGCGACCTTGATCCCGGACAGGTTGCTGCGGGCGGTGATGGTGGCCTGGGCGGGCCAGTACTCCTTGGGGCGGTAGTGCAGTTTCTTGTCGTCCACCCAGTGCCAGGCGCCGTCCACGGCGGGCCGGGAGTCGACCTTCAGTGAGCGCTCCACGACGGCGCGGGCGGCCCTGTCCTTGACCGGGAGGCTGAGCTCGGCGGTGACGGGCTGACCGACGCCGTACGTGCCCTTGTCGGGCCCGAACTTCACGTCCAGCCGCTTTTTCGTGGTCGGGATTCCGGTGTCGAAGTCGACAACCTTGCGGCCGGGAGCGCCGTCCTCGTCCTCGGTGCTCACGCGGACCCTGTAGTGGGCGCCGGCGGCCAGCGGGGAGGTGCTGTGCCAGCGGGTCCCGTCGGCCGAGAGTTCGCCCGCCAGATACCGTCCTGCGGCGTCCGTGGCGGTCACGTCGGTGATGCGGCCGTCGGAGTCCTCGGCGGTGATCTCCAGGGGCTTGTCCGGGTCGGCTTTCCTGCCGTCGTCCACGGGGGTGTTGAAGGAGATGTCCTCTGCGGCGTCGTACGGCTTGGCCGAGAGCGGGTGGCTGTCGGAGCCGCAGGCCGTGACCCCGGCGCCGAGGGCGACTATGAGTGCCGTGCTGACGGCTGTGCGGTTTCGCGGTGTGTGGCTCATGACCTCACGCTAGGAAGCGAGGCCGGACCCGGCGCGGCGAGTGGGCCGTGCGAGGGACGAGAGGTGTGGCAAAAGAGGGAAGCCCGGACCTCCTGACGGAGTGTCCGGGCTTCCTGTGCTCTGCGCGTGTTACTGGTTCTGGCTTTCTCCGCGGTAGTACTCGAAGACCCAGCCCCACAGGCCGATCATGATGATCGGGGCCGAGAAGTAGAGCAGCCACCAGCCGAAGATCACGCCCATGAAGGCGAGTGCGCCACCGATACCGAGGGAGAGCGGCTGCCAGCTGTGCGGGCTGAAGAAACCGACCTCACCGGCGTCGTCGGCGACGTCGGCCTCCTTGTTGTCCTGGGCGCCCACGTCGACACGCCGGGCCGTGAAGGCCAGGTAGTAGCCGATCATGACGCACAGGCCGAAGCCCAGGAAGAGCGCCGTGGTGCCGGCGGGCTCCTTGGACCACACGCCGTAGACGATCGCCATGGCCAGCACGAAGAACGCCAGCCAGAGGAACATCTTGCCTTGGACCTTCACTTGCCGGCCTCCTTGCCACCAGCGAGGGCCTTCTCACCGTGACCGGCGTTCTCGAGCTGGTCGAGAGCGGCGATCTCGGGGTGGTGCAGGTCGAAGGCCGGGGATTCGGAACGGATCCGCGGCAGCGTGAGGAAGTTGTGCCGCGGCGGCGGGCAGGACGTGGCCCACTCCAGCGAACGGCCGTAACCCCACGGGTCGTCGACCTCGACCTTCTTGCCGTACTTGGCCGTCTTCCACACGTTGTACATGAAGGGAAGGATCGACAGACCGAGCACGAACGAGCTGATCGTCGAGATCGTGTTCAGGGCGGTGAAGCCGTCGGCCGCGAGATAGTCCGCGTAACGACGGGGCATGCCCTCGGCACCCAGCCAGTGCTGGACGAGGAAGGTGCCGTGGAAGCCGATGAACAGCGTCCAGAAGGTGATCTTGCCGAGGCGTTCGTCGAGCATCTTGCCGGTGAACTTCGGCCACCAGAAGTGGAAGCCGGAGAACATCGCGAAGACCACGGTGCCGAAGACCACGTAGTGGAAGTGCGCCACCACGAAATAGGAGTCCGAGACGTGGAAGTCCATCGGCGGCGAGGCCAGGATGACACCGGTCAGACCACCGAAGGTGAAGGTGATCAGGAAGCCGGTGGCCCACAGCATCGGGGTCTCGAAACTCAGGGACCCCTTCCACATGGTGCCGATCCAGTTGAAGAACTTCACACCGGTCGGCACCGCGATGAGGAACGTCATGAAGGAGAAGAACGGCAGCAGCACACCGCCGGTGACGTACATGTGGTGCGCCCACACCGTCACCGACAGGCCGGCGATGGCGATGGTCGCGCCGATCAGGCCCATGTAGCCGAACATCGGCTTGCGGGAGAAGACCGGGATGACCTCGCTGATGATGCCGAAGAACGGCAGCGCGATGATGTACACCTCTGGATGCCCGAAGAACCAGAACAGGTGCTGCCACAACAGGGCACCACCGTTGGCGGCATCGAAGATGTGTGCGCCGAATTTCCGATCCGCCTCCAGCGCGAACAGCGCGGCGGCAAGGACGGGGAAGGCGAGCAGCACGAGGACCGCGGTGAGCAGCACGTTCCACACGAAGATCGGCATGCGGAACATGGTCATGCCCGGCGCGCGCATGCAGATGATGGTGGTGATGAAGTTGACCGCGCCCAGGATGGTGCCGAAGCCGGAGAACGCCAGACCCATGATCCACATGTCGGCGCCGATGCCCGGCGAGCGGACCGCGTCCGAGAGCGGGCTGTAGGCGAACCAGCCGAAGTCGGCCGCGCCCTGCGGGGTGAGGAAACCACCGACCGCGATCAGCGAGCCGAACAGGTACAGCCAGTAGGCGAACATGTTCAGCCGCGGGAACGCGACGTCGGGCGCGCCGATCTGCAGCGGCATGATCCAGTTGGTGAAGCCGGCGAACAGCGGTGTCGCGAACATCAGCAGCATGATCGTGCCGTGCATGGTGAACGCCTGGTTGAACTGCTCGTTCGACATGATCTGCGTGCCGGGACGGGCCAGTTCGGCGCGCATGAACAGCGCCATCACGCCGCCGATGCAGAAGAACGCGAACGAGGTGACCAGGTACAACGTACCGATCGTCTTGTGGTCAGTGGTGGTGAGCCACTTGATCACAACGTTGCCGGGCTGCTTGCGCCGTACCGGTAGCTCGTTCTCGTACGAGTCTTCGGCCGCGGCGGCACCCTGAGGTTCATTGAGGATGCTCACAGGTTGTTCGTCTCCCGGTTCTTCTCGTGGTCCGTCTGCTCGATACCGGCCGGGACGTAACCGGTCTGACCCTTCTCGGCGAGCTCCTTGAGGTGGGCCTCGTAGCGCTCGGGAGAGACGACCTTCACGTTGAACAGCATCCGGGAGTGGTCGACGCCGCAGAGCTCGGCGCACTTGCCCATGAAGGTGCCCTCCTTGTTGGGAGTCACCTGGAAGGAGTTGGTGTGGCCCGGGATGACGTCCTGCTTCATCAGGAACGGCACCACCCAGAAGGAGTGGATGACGTCACGCGAAGTGAGGACGAAGCGGACCGTCTTGCCCTTGGGCAGCCACAGGGTCGGACCGGGGTTGCCGTTCTGCGGGTTCTTCGTGGCAGGCGTACCGACGTCGTAGACGCCACCGGCGTTCTCCGGGAACTGCTTCTTGAACCTGTCCGGAATCGCGTCGAGGTTCTTGTCGGTCTTCGCGTCACCGGTCGAGCCGTCGACGTTCTCGATGTAGTTGAAGCCCCAGCTCCACTGGAAGCCGACGACGTTGACCGTCACGTCGGGCTTCTTGTCGAGACTGAGGAGCTTCGTCTCGTCGCGGGCCGTGAAGTAGAAGAGCACCGAGACGATAATGAGCGGGACCACCGTGTACAGCGCCTCGATGGGCATGTTGTACCGGGTCTGCGGAGGAACTTCGACCTTGGTGCGGCTGCGCCGGTGGAAGAACGCACTCCACAGGATCAGGCCCCAGACCAGCACGCCCGTGACGAGCGCTGCAGCCCACGAGCCCTGCCACAGGGAGAGGATCCGCGGAGCCTCTTCCGTGGTCGGGGTGGGCATACCAAGGCGGGGGAAGTCCTTGTATGTGCAACCGGTGGCGGTCGCCAGGACCAGGCCCGCAGTCAGTGCCTGCAGCAGCTTCCGCCGCATCGGGCGCCGCGGCGAGCGGTCGGAGCCGTAGGGACTCACGTAGCGCCTTCCCGAGAGTCTCGCCCGCGCTGTTGGCTGCGGCCTTCTCGCTGGTCGGTCGCCGCCCTGCGTCGGGCAGGGGTTTGGATGTTTATGCGGAGCAAACCCTACTGGACGCTTTTTGGGGTCGCGCGGGGAGGGTCCCCAACGCGCCGCGGCTCACCCCGAAGGGGTGGAATGCGGGGCTCCGGGACGTATGTGACGGCCCGTCGCGGGGCGCCTGTGAACTCGGGTGGCCCGGCTTGTCGGCGGGTGCGGGCCGGTGGGGGTTGTTCGCGCAGTTCCCACGCGCCCCTGGAGACAAAAGCCGGGGCGCAGCCCCGTTTTCAGGGGCGCGGGGAACTGCGCGGCCAGCCCCCACACGCCCGCAGCCGACGAACCGACCCCGCGCACCCCTACCGGACCAAACCGAATAGCGTGAGGTCGTGTCCTACTTCGACGCCGCATCCTCCGCCCCGCTCCATCCCGTGGCCCGCCAGGCCCTTCAGGCCTCCCTGGACGAGGGGTGGGCGGACCCGGCCCGTCTCTACCGGGAGGGACGGCGGGCGCGGCTCCTCCTGGACGCCGCCCGCGAGGCCGCCGCGGAGGCGATCGGCTGCCGCCCGGACGAGCTGGTGTTCACCACCTCCGGCACACGGGCGGTCCACACCGGAATCGCCGGCGCGCTCGCGGGACGCCACCGCGTCGGACGCCACCTGATCGTGTCCGCGGTCGAACATTCTTCGGTGCTCCATTCGGCAGAGGTGCACCGGAACCAGGGCGGCACGGTGTCCGAAGTGCCCGTTCTGCGCACGGGTGCGGTCTCCCCCGGCACGTACGCCGATGCCCTGCGCCCAGACACCGCGCTCGCCTGTCTCCAGTCCGCCAACCACGAGGTGGGTACGGAGCAGCCGGTGGCCGCCGTCGCCGAGGCGTGCCGCGCGGCGGGCGTACCGCTGCTGGTGGACGCGGCGCAGTCGCTGGCCTGGGGGCAGGTCGAGGGCGGCTGGTCACTCCTGACGGGCAGCGCCCACAAGTGGGGCGGCCCCTCGGGCGTCGGGCTGCTCGTCGTGCGCAAGGGGGTGCGGTACGCCCCTCAAGGCCCGGCCGACGAACGGGAGTCGGGGCGCGCTCCCGGCTTCGAGAACATCCCCGGGATCGTCGCCGCGGCGGCCTCACTGCGGGCCGTACGCGCGGAGGCGGCCGTCGAGTCGGCCCGGCTGCGGGAACTGACGGACCGGATCCGCGCGCGGGTGCCGGAACTGGTCCCGGACGTGGAGGTGGTGGGCGACCCGGTGCACCGACTCCCCCATCTCCTCACCTTCTCCTGTCTCTATGTCGACGGAGAGACACTGCTGCACGAGCTGGACCGTGAGGGCTTCTCGGTTTCGTCCGGATCGTCCTGTACGAGCAGCACGCTGACGCCGAGCCATGTTCTGAGGGCCATGGGCGTACTGAGCGAGGGCAACGTCCGGGTGTCCCTCCCCCTCGGCACCCCGGCAGAGGACGTGGACCGCTTCCTGGACGTCCTGCCCGGCACGGTCGCGGCGGTCCGCGAGAAGCTGGGCGCCCCGGCGAGCGCCCCCGCCGTGACCGTCCAGGACGACTCCCTCGTCGTGGACGCCCTCGGCAAGCGCTGCCCGATCCCGGTGATCGAACTCGCCAAGGTGATCACCGACGTCCCCGTCGGCGGCACGGTCCGCGTCCTCTCCGACGACGAGGCGGCCCGCCTGGACATCCCGGCCTGGTGCGAGATGCGAAACCAGGAGTACGTGGGCGAGGAACCGACAGAGGGCGGAACGGCTTACGTGGTCCGCCGCAAGGCGCCGTAGTCGTCTCCGGTGCGCGGGGCCGCATCCATGTGCGGCTCCCGCGCACCGGCGTTTTCAGGGGCGCGAGGAACTGCGCGACCAGCCCCCACGCACCCGCAGACACAATCGGACAGACGCGCCCCACGAAAAAGGCACCGGCACTAGGCCAGGTGCCCTTGAACCTCCGCCGCGGCGTCGTGCCCGTACGCCTTCGTGAACCGGTCCAGGAAGTGCGACCGCTTCAACTGGTACTCCTGCGTGCCCTTGGTCTCGATGACGAGGGTCGCGAGCATGCAGCCCACCTGCGCGGCCCGCTCGTGCGAGACCCCCCAGGCCAGCCCCGACAGGAACCCGGCCCGGAAGGCGTCCCCGACTCCGGTGGGGTCGACCTTCGCCGTCTCCTCGGGCACACCGACCTCGATCGTGTCCGCCCCGACCCCCTCGATCCGCACCCCACGCGCCCCGAGGGTGGTCACCCGGTGGCCGACCCGCGAAAGGATCTCCGCGTCGCTCCAGCCGGTCTTCGACTCGATGAGCCCCTTCTCGTACTCGTTCGAGAAGAGGTACGTCGCGCCGTCGAGCAGCAGCCGGATCTCGTCGCCGTTCATGCGCGCGATCTGCTGGGAGAAGTCGGCGGCGAAGGGGATCGAGCGGGTCCGGCACTCCTCGGTGTGCCGGAGCATCCCCTCGGGGTCGTCCGCGCCGATCAGGACCAGGTCGAGTCCGCCCACACGGTCGGCGACCGCCTTGAGCTCGATGAGACGGGCCTCGCTCATGGCGCCGGTGTAGAAGGAGCCGATCTGGTTGTGGTCGGCGTCCGTGGTGCAGACGAAGCGCGCGGTGTGCAGCACCTCCGAGATCCGTACGGACGCGGTGTCGACGCCGTGCCTGTCCAGCCAGGCGCGGTACTCGTCGAAGTCGGAGCCCGCCGCCCCGACCAGGATCGGCGAGGTGCCGAGCTGGCCCATGCCGAAGGCGATGTTCGCACCCACGCCGCCCCGGCGTACGTCGAGATTGTCGACCAGGAAGGAGAGGGAGACCGTGTGCAGCTGATCCGCGACCAACTGGTCGGCGAAACGGCCGGGGAAGGTCATGAGGTGGTCGGTGGCGATGGAGCCCGAGACTGCGATACGCACGGCTAGGACACGCTCCTGCGAGGAGGGAGATTGACATCTAACGCTATCGGGTCCGCGCCGCAGCTTCGAAGCAGGCAAAACTACCCAATAGTAGGGCTTTTTTCGTAGGGCATGCGGTGCATACGGTTCCGCTATGACGAACCTCAAGATCCATGGCGAAGTTCCGCTCGATCTCGACGGCGGTCTGGCCGAGCTGCGGGGTGACTGCGCCCGCATGGTCCCGCACTGGTCGGCTCCCGCCAGGATCGTGGCGCTTCCGGTGTCGCCGTCACTCATCCATGGCGTGACGGTGCCGTCGGCTTCCGCCCGGATGCTGGATGCGATGTCGGACTACGGCGACTGAACGCTCCGCGGGGAGGCCGGATGGAGGCTGCGGGCCGGCTGTGGCTGGTCGCGCAGTTCCCCGCGCCCCTGAAAGACGTAGGGCACCGCCGGCCCCCGAAGGGCGTAGGGCACCGCCCGCCCCTAAGAAGAAGTAAGGCTCCGCGCTCCTGAAAAAGGTGAGCGGCGCCAATTAGGGAACCGCGCGCTCCCCCGTCGCGTCCCATCGCTGTCCCCCGTAAAGGGGAGGCAGGATACGACCCCGCTGTGTCCTGACCCGGTCAGGAGCGGGTCTCATGGGACAGCGGTGCGGCAGAAGGAGCGATGCGGTGGACAGCGAGCGACCCGACAACGACGCGGCCCGGGCCGCCGACGAGGACAAGCCGCGCAGGCGGCATTCGCCGGTGGTCGTCGCCTCGGTCGCGGCCGCCGTGCTGCTCGCCGGGGGCGGCGGGGCGTACTTCGCCACGACCGCGTCCAGCGGCGGCGGAAGCAAGGACAGCTCCGGTACGCCGGGCGACGACGGCACTCCGCCGCCGCTCGCCCTGGACGGCTACACCGAGGGCGGCGCGAAGAGCACGGAGGGCACGACCGGCATCGCGCCCGGCGAGCCCGACCCGAACGGCGCGACCTACCGCGCCGAGGGCGAACTCCCCGACGGCCCCTCCTCCGCGGCCGTCCACCGTGCGAAGGGCGAGGTCACCGCGGCCGAGGTGGCGAAGCTTGCCAAGGCCCTGGGTGTGGAGGGCACACCGAAGGCCGAGGGCGACGCCTGGCTGGTCGGTGCCACGAAGGACGGTTCCGGGCCGGGTCTGCGGGTGAACAAGAAGGCACCCGGCACCTGGACGTTCAACCGCTTCGTGCCCGGCACCGACAACTGCAAGAGCACCACCGTGTGCGCGAGCGGGACGGCCAAGGGTGCCGAGACCGACGCCAAGGGTGCCGGAACCGACCCGGTGAGCGTGGACGCGGCGAAGAAGGCCGCCACGCCCGTTCTCAAGGCGGTCGGCCAGGACGACGCCAAACTCGACGCGAGCCAGCTCATGGACGCCGTACGCGTGGTGAACGCGGACCCGAAGGTGGGCGGGCTGCCGACGTACGGCTGGTCGACCGGCCTCCAGATCGGCCCGGACGGCCAGGTGGTGGGCGGCAGCGGCCAGTTGAAGACCCCGGTGAAGAGCGACACGTACCCCGTCATCAGTGCCGAGAAGACGCTCGCCCTGCTGAACGGGTCCGGGACGGGCGGCGGGCGCGTGGGTATCGGCGGGTGCGCGAGTCCCGTACCGCTGAAGGACAAGGACGAGAAGCCGTGTGAGACGTCGACCGTGGCGCCGAAGCCCGAGACGGTCGTCGTCGAGGACGCCGTGTTCGGTCTGGCCACGCACTTCGTGGACGGGCGGCAGGCACTCGTGCCGTCCTGGCTCTTCGAGGTACGGCCCTCGGGGGCGGGCGCCGCCTTCACGATCACGCATCCCGCGGTCGACCCGCGGTATCTGACCTCTCCGAAGCCTCCGGGCGGCGACCCGAGCGAGGATCCGACGGTGGCTCCGAGCCCGCGGCCGAGCGAGCCGGGCGGCGGGACGACAGGGTCGCCGAAGACAGAGACCCGGGATGTCCGTGTCGAGGGCTACAGCGCGGACGGCAAGGAAGTGACCGTGCGCTTCACGGGCGGGGTGTGCAGTGACTACAAGGCCTCGGCGCAGGAGTCCGGCGGCAAGGTGACGGTCCGGGTGACCGAGACGCTGAAGACGGACAAGGTCTGCATCCTGATCGCCAAGGTCTTCCACGAGAAGGTCGAGCTCAAGGAATCGCTCGCGGAGCGGAAGGTCGTCGACACGGACGGCAAGGCCGTACCGCTGGAGAAGGACCTGCCGAACCCGACCGGGACCCGGTAGCCGGGGACGCCCGGCCACCGGTACGCGGAGGACGCGCACCCGCCGGTACGCGAGAACCCGCTGGTAAGCGAAAGGCGGCGCCCTGTTGGAGGGGGCGCCGCCTTTCGGTGTCGCTGAGGACGACGGACCCGGCCGTCATCCGTCAAACGCAAGCAGCAGGCTTAGCTGAACGAGTCGCCGCAGGCGCAGGAACCCGTCGCGTTCGGGTTGTCGATCGTGAAGCCCTGCTTCTCGATGGTGTCCACGAAGTCGATGGAGGCGCCGCCCAGGTACGGAGCGCTCATGCGGTCGGTGACGACCTTCACGCTGCCGAACTCCTTGACGACGTCGCCGTCGAGGGAGCGCTCGTCGAAGAAGAGCTGGTACCGCAGGCCGGAGCAGCCGCCGGGCTGAACGGCGACACGCAGCGCCAGATCGTCGCGGCCTTCCTGCTCCAGCAGGCCCTGGACCTTGGCCGCGGCGGCGTCCGACAGGAGGATGCCGTCGCTCACGGTGGTGGTCTCGTCCGATACGGACATCTGCTTCTCTCCCGGGTTGTACGGAGACTGCTTGCCGACGGTTGCAACCGTCGGAGCCGCGGATTCATTCCGCGCCGAGCGTTAAGTCTTTGGCTTCTCTCTTCATGCTCGCACACCCACCCGGAAGCGGAAAACGGCCTGTGGACAACCACCGCCCACACCTCGCCGAACACCCCGCGACCACCCCGTCGACCACCCCACGGGATTCACGTCACATGGACGCTATGGGCATCGTCAAACTGACGTGAAGCGGTTATGATAGATAGTGTCATTTCGACGAAAAGGCTTGTTCTGCTTGATCGTTCCAGCCGGTCGATCCAAGCGGGCCGCAGAACAGAAAGGGTGCGTGTCGTGACCACCGCCCAGACCCAGGAGCTCGACGTACAGCCGACGCCCCTCGCCCTGCTGCTCCTCGGCCGTGAGGCCGACCCCAGGAGCGAGCGCGGCGTCGAATGTCCCGGTGACCTGCCCTCGCCGTCCGACCCGGACCTGGTCGAGCGCGCCCGCGCGGCCAAGGAGAAGCTCGGGAGCAAGGTCTTCGTCCTCGGCCACCACTATCAGCGCGACGAGGTCATCCAGTTCGCGGATGTCACGGGGGACTCCTTCAAACTGGCCCGGGACGCCGCCGCGCGCCCCGAGGCCGAGTACATCGTGTTCTGCGGTGTGCACTTCATGGCCGAGTCGGCGGACATCCTGACCTCCGACGACCAGAAGGTCGTTCTGCCCGACCTGGCCGCCGGCTGCTCGATGGCCGACATGGCCACCGCCGAGCAGGTCGCCGAGTGCTGGGACGTGCTGACCGACGCCGGGGTGGCCGAGCAGGTCGTGCCCGTCTCGTACATGAACTCCTCCGCGGACATCAAGGCGTTCACCGGCAAGCACGGGGGCACGATCTGCACCTCGTCCAACGCCAAGAAGGCGCTGGAGTGGGCCTTCGAGCAGGGCGAGAAGGTGCTCTTCCTGCCCGACCAGCACCTGGGCCGCAACACGGCCGTCCGCGACATGGGGATGACTCTGGAGGACTGCGTCCTCTACAACCCCCACAAGCCGAACGGCGGGCTCACGGCCGAGCAGCTCCGCGACGCCAAGATGATCCTCTGGCGGGGCCACTGCTCGGTGCACGGCCGTTTCTCCGTCGACTCGGTCAACGACGTGCGCGCCCGGATCCCCGGTGTGAACGTCCTGGTGCACCCCGAGTGCAAGCACGAGGTCGTCGAGGCGGCCGACTACGTGGGTTCCACGGAGTACATCATCAAGGCCCTGGAGGCGGCCCCGGCCGGTTCCAAGTGGGCGATCGGCACGGAGCTGAACCTCGTACGGCGGCTGGCGAACCGTTTCGCGAGCGAGGACAAGGAGGTCGTCTTCCTCGACAAGACGGTCTGCTTCTGCTCGACCATGAACCGCATCGACCTCCCCCACCTGGTCTGGACCCTGGAGTCCCTGGCCGAGGGCAACCTCGTCAACCGCATCGAGGTGGACCGGGAGACCGAGCAGTTCGCCAAGCTGGCGCTGGAACGGATGCTGGCACTGCCGTAAAGCCAAAAAGATTGCGCAGTTCCCCGCGCCCCCTTTCAGGGGCGCGGGGAACTGCGCAACGGGGGTTCGGGGGCGGAGCCCCCGCCCCACCTACACCCCCACGGGCTCCGGGTCACCCGAGTTGGAGGAGCCGGAGGCCTCGGCCTTCTTCTCCCGCTTCGCGGCCTTCTTCTTCGCGCGGCGCTCCTTGCGGAGTTCGACCATCGCGTAGAGCGTCGGCACCAGAAGCAGCGTCAGCAGCGTCGACGTGATCAGACCGCCGATCACCACCACCGCCAGCGGCTGGGCGATGAAGCCGCCCTCACCGGTGATGCCGAGCGCCATGGGCAGCAGGGCGAAGATGGTCGCCAGGGCCGTCATGAGGATCGGGCGGAGCCGGTGCCGGCCGCCTTCCACCACGGCCTCGACAACGCCGTACCCCTGCTTGCGGTACTGGTTGATCAGGTCGATCAGCACGATCGCGTTGGTGACGACGATGCCGATGAGCATCAGCATGCCGATCATCGACGGCACACCCATCGGCGTACCGGTGACGACCAGCAGACCGATCGCGCCCGTCGCCGCGAACGGGATCGAGACGAGCAGGATCAGCGGCTGGATCAGCGACCGGAAGGTCGCGACCAGCAGCATGAAGACGATCGCGATCGCCGCGAGCATCGCGAGGCCGAGGGACGCGAACGCGTCGTCCTGGTCCTCGGACACACCGCCGATGGCGGCCGTGGCACCGGCCGGCAGCTTCAGCTTGTCGAGCTTGGCCGTGAGGTCGGCGCTGACCGCGCCCGTGTTGTCACCGGTCGGCTTCGCCGTGATGGTGGCCGCGCGCTGGCCGTCGATACGGGTCATCGAGACCGGCCCGTCGACCAGCTTCACCGTCGCGATGTCACCGAGCTTCACGGACCCGAGGCTGAGGCTCCTCAGCTCGGACAGCGTCTCGGCCGGCTTCGCCGACTTGATGACGACGTCGCGCTCGGTGTCGTCCAGGATCGCCTTGCCGCTGGTGGTGCCGCGCACCGCCTGGGCGACGGCCGCGCCGAGGGTCGTGTCGTTGAACCCGGCCGCGGCGGCCTTGTCGTTGGCCCTGACCGAGATCCGCGGCACGGACTGGGCGAGGTCGCTCGTCACGTCGGTGACGTCGTCGAGCCCGGCTACCGCGTCCCGGACCTCCTCCGCGGCCTCGCGCAGTACGGCGGCGTCGGCCGACTTCACCACGACGCTCAGGTCCTGGCTGCCGAAGCCGTCACCGGCCGCGACCGTCGTCGTACCGATCCCGGAGAGCTTGCCGAGCCCCTCCTCGATACCGTCCTGGACGTCGTCGAAGGAGGCCGAGTCGGCGACCTTGACGGTGTAGGAGGCCTGGTTGGTGTCCGTGCCCCCGCCGAACGCGGCCATGAAGCCGGAGGAGCCGACCGTGACCTGGTAGTCCTCGACGCCCTTGACGCCGTCGAGCATCTTCTCGACCTTCTTGGCCTCGGCGTCGGTCGCCGCCAGGCTGGTGCCGGGCTTCAACTCCTGCTTGACCGTGATGACTTCCTGCTCGCCCTGGTCGAAGAAGTTCGTCTTCAGCAGGGGCGCCATACCGAACGTACCGACGAGGACCACCACGGCGATCGCCACGCTGGTGAGGCGGCGCCGGGTCGCGAAGCGCAGCACGGGCACGTAGATGCGCTGGAGGCGGCTGCGCGCCTCCTTCTCCTCGGCCTTGCGGCGCGCCTCCTCCGGGTCGATGCCGCGCACGTCCTTGGGGGCGCGCAGGAACCAGTACGAGAGCACCGGTACGACCGTCAGCGAGACGATCAGCGAGGCCAGCAGGGCCGCCGTGACGGTGAGGGAGAACGAGCCGAAGAGCTCGCCGACCATGCCGCCGGTCAGACCGATGGGCAGGAACACCGCGACCGTGGTGAGCGTCGAGGAGGTGACCGCGCCCGCTACCTCGCGTACGGCCTTGAGGATCGCCTCCTGGCGCTCCTCGCCGTAGCCGAGGTGCCGCTTGATGTTCTCGAGGACCACGATCGAGTCGTCGACGACCCGGCCTATGGCGATGGTCAGGGCGCCCAGCGTCAGGATGTTGAGCGACTCGCTGCGGGTCCACAGCACGATCAGCGCGAGGACGACCGACAGCGGGATGGAGACCGCGGTGACCAGCGTCGAACGGATCGACGCCAGGAAGACCAGGATGACCAGGACCGCGAAGAGCAGACCGAGGGCGCCCTCGGTGGTCAGGCCCTTGATGGACTTGGAGACGGCCGGGCCCTGGTCGCTGACGACGGTCAGCGTCGCGCCGGAGCCGAGGTCCTTGCGCAGACCGGACAGCTTGTCCTGGACGGCGTCGGAGACCGCGACCGCGCTGCCGTCGTGGTCCATGGTGACGGAGACCGCGAGGCTGGGCCTGCCGTCGGTGCGGGTGATGGAGTCCGCCCTGGCGGGCTCCTCCTCGACGGTGGCGACGGCACCGAGACGTACGGGCTTCTTGCCGCCCTCGCCGGTGACCATCAGGTCCTCGATCTGCTTCAGCGAGGTGAAGCCGCCGCCGACCTGGACCGTGCGGTTGCTGCCGCCCTCGTCGAAGGAACCGGCCGGGAGGGTCGCGCCGCCCGCCTGGAGGGCCTGGCCGAGCGCGGCCGTGGTCAGCCCGGCCTTCGCCAGCTTCGCGTCGTCGGGCGTGACCGAGACCTGAAGGTCCTGTACGCCGTCGACGGTGACCTGGCCGACGCCGTCGATGTCCTTCAGCGCGGGGACGACCGTGCGGTCGAGCTGGTCCGAGAGGGCCTGCTGGTCCTTGTCGGAGGTGACGGCGAGGACCACGGTCGGGATGTCGTCCGTGGAACCGGCGACGACCTGCGGGTCCACGTCGTCCGGGAGCTGCACACGGGCACGGTTCACGGCCTGCTGGACGTCGGCGACGATCCGGGCGGAGTCGTTGCCGTAGTCGAAGGAGGCCATGATCAGGGCGTTGCCCTCGCTGGCCGTGGAGGTGACGCCGGAGATCCCGTCGACCGCTTCGAGGTTGTCCTCGATGGGCTCGACGACCTGCTTCTCGACCACGTCGGGGGACGCGCCCTGGTACGGCGCGATCACCGACACCATGGGCAGTTCGATGGTGGGCAGCAGCTGCTGCTTGAGCTGCGGGATGGCTATCGCCCCGAAGGCCAGGGCGATGATCGACATGAGCCCGATGAGGGCCCGTTGGGCGAGGCTGAAGCGGGACAGCCAGGACATGGGTGACGGGTCTCTCTTCTGTGGCTTGAGTCTCTGGAGCGGCAGAATGGGCTCATGTGAGCGTCCGCCTATCACTCTGAGCCATGGGTGAGGCCCTACCCTCGCCCCCAAGTCCCGTTTCCTTATGCCGCGCATACCGCGACCGCAGTATGTGCGGGTGGAGCTCACTCCACCCTTGGGCGTACCAGTCCGGACTCGTACGCGATGACCACCAGCTGTGCCCGGTCGCGGGCTCCCAGCTTGGCCATGGCCCGGTTGACGTGCGTCTTCACCGTGAGCGGGCTGACCGTGAGGCGCTCGGCGATCTCGTCGTTGGAGTGCCCGCCGGCGACCTGGACGAGGACCTCGCGCTCGCGGACGGTCAGCGCTTCGAGGCGTTCGGCGCGGCCGGGGTCCCGGTCGTCGTCATCGCCGTCGCCCTGGGCTAGGAACTTCGCGATCAGCCCCTTGGTGGCGGCCGGTGACAGCAGCGCCTCGCCACCCGCCGCGATCCGGATCGCGTTGAGCAGTTCGTCCGGCTCGGAGCCCTTGCCGAGGAACCCGGAGGCTCCGGCGCGCAGCGACTGCACCACGTACTCGTCGACCTCGAAGGTCGTCAGCATGACGACGCGTACGTGGGCGAGGCCCGGGTCGGCGCTGATGAGCCGTGTCGCGGCGAGACCGTCGGTGCCGGGCATGCGGATGTCCATGAGCACGACGTCGGCCCGCTCGTCACGGGCCATCCGCACGGCCTCCGCCCCGTCCGAGGCCTCTCCCACGACCTCCATGTCGGGCTCGGAGTCGACCAGCACACGGAACGCGCTGCGCAGCAGTGCCTGGTCGTCGGCGAGCAGGACGCGGATGGTCATGCGGGGTCCCCCGTGGGTGCCGTGGTCGAGGCCGCCGGTGCGGATGCCGCTGTGGAGGACGCGGTGCTTCCGGTGCGGCTCTTGACCGGCAGGATCGCATGGACCCGGAAGCCGCCTCCGTATCGGGGTCCGGCGGTGCAGACGCCGCTCAGCGCGGTGACCCGCTCGCGCATGCCGAGCAGTCCGTGGCCGCCGTTCTCCTCCAGGCGGGCCGCCGCGTCGTCGCCCGGTCCGTTGTCGAGGACGGTGATCTCCACGTTCGGCCCCACGCGTACGACGCTGACCTCGGCCTTCGCTTCGGGGCCCGCGTGCTTCTGCACATTGGTGAGGGCTTCCTGGATGACGCGGTACGCGGCCAGGTCGACGGCGGCGGGGAGGGTGGTGCCGTGGTCGGTGCGGGCCACCTCCACGGGCAGGCCGGCGCTGCGGAACGTGCCGACCAGTTCTTCGAGGCGGTGCAGGCCCGGGGCCGGTTCGGTGGGTGCCTCGGGGTCGCCGGACTGTCTCAGCAGGCCGACCGTGGCGCGGAGTTCGTTGAGCGCGGAGCGGCTGGCCTCGCGGACGTGGGCGAGGGCTTCCTTGGCCTGGTCGGGGCGCTTGTCCATGACGTGCGCGGCCACTCCGGCCTGCACGTTGACGAGGGCGATGTGGTGGGCGACGACGTCGTGCAGGTCGCGGGCGATGCGGAGACGTTCCTCGGCGACGCGGCGGCGGGCCTCCTCCTCGCGGGTTCGCTCGGCGCGCTCGGCTCGTTCGCGTATGGCGTGCACGAAGGCGCGGCGGCTGCGGACCGCGTCGCCCGCGGCCGCGGCCATGCCAGTCCAGGCGAAGATGCCGAGGTTCTCCTGCGCGTACCAGGGCAGGGGGCCGGCGAGCATGGCGATGCCGGTCAGGACCGTCATGGTGAGGAGGCCGACGCGCCAGGTGGTGGGACGGTCGGTCGCCGACGCCACCGTGTAGAGGGCGACGACGGCGGACATCACCACGGGGGCCCTGGGGTCGCCCGTCACGACCTCCACGACCGACAGGGCGCTCGTCGCGACGAGGACCCTCAGGGGGTGGCTGCGGCGGAAAACCAGGGCCGTCGCGGCCAGCAGCATGAGGGTGAGGCTGAGGGCGTCGGGGGTGCGGGTGCCCCAGTCCGGGCCGCCGTGTCGTCCGTTCGGCTCCGCGAACGAGCCGACGACCATGCAGGCGAGGACTGCTGCCGCGAGGGCGCCGTCCACCACCAGCGGGTATGCCCGCAGGCGGTCCCGGGCTCGCTCCAGTGTGCTCACGTTCGTTTACGGTACGGGGCCCTTGCAGGGGGCGGAACTGGTGCCACCGGTAATCGGGCCGGGGCCCACGTTTTTCGCCCCCGCCGCCCCTACCCGTCCCATCCTTCTGGGGCTCCGCCCCAGACCCCGTGGGGTGCGATTTCGGGTGCGGGTTCGTTGTGGCTGATCGCGCAGTTCCCCGCGCCCCTTTGGGGGCGCGGGGAACTGCGCAGCGGGGGTTCGGGGGCAGCGCCCCCGAGTAGTGACGGGAATGGGTAGGGGCGGCGGGGGCGAGAAAAAGTCAGCCGGGGATCAAGCCGTCGTCGTTCAGCATCTCTCGGACCTCGGAGAGGGTGGCGTCCGGGGACGGAAGGATGAGCTCGGAGGGTTCGAGGGCGGCGTCAGGGAGTGGCGCGCCCAGGCGGCGAACCGCGTCGAGGAGCGCCCCCAGCGTGCGCCGGAAGCCCTCCTCGTCACCGGACTCCATCTCCGCGAGGAGCTCGTCGTCCAGCTTGTTCAGTTCGGTGAGGTGGCCGTCGTCCAGCCTCACCTGTCCCTCCCCCATGATCCGTACGATCATGACGCCCTCCTAGGCGTGGGACTGCTGCCTGCGGCTGCTGCTACTGCTTGTCGAAGCGCGGAGTGTCCTGCGACTGCTGCTGGGACTGAGTCTGGTCCTTGCCGCCCTCGATCGCCTGCTGGGAGGAGGAACCGCCGGCAAGCTCGGCCTTCATGCGCTGGAGCTCCAGCTCCACGTCCGTGCCGCCGGAGAGCCGGTCGAGCTCGGTCTGGATGTCGTCCTTGGCGAGCCCGGAGGAGTCGTCGAGGGCGCCTGAGGCGAGCAGCTCGTCGATGGCACCGGCGCGCGCCTGGAGCTGCGCCGTCTTGTCCTCGGCCCGCTGGATGGCCATCCCGACGTCGCCCATCTCCTCGGAGATGCCCGAGAAGGCCTCGCCGATCCGGGTCTGCGCCTGGGCGGCCGTGTACGTCGCCTTGATCGTTTCCTTCTTGGTCCGGAAGGCGTCGACCTTGGCCTGGAGCCGCTGCGCCGCGAGGGTCAGCTTCTCCTCCTCGCCCTGGAGGGTCTGGTGCTGCGTCTCCAGGTCGGTGACCTGCTGCTGGAGCGCGGCACGGCGCGACAGCGCCTCACGGGCCAGGTCCTCGCGACCGAGCGCGAGCGCCTTGCGGCCCTGGTCCTCCAGCTTGGAGGACTGGTTCTGAAGCTGGTTCAGCTGCAGCTCCAGGCGCTTGCGGGAGGTCGCCACATCGGCGACTCCGCGGCGCACCTTCTGCAGCAGCTCCAGCTGCTTCTGGTACGAGTAGTCGAGGGTTTCGCGCGGGTCCTCGGCCCGGTCAAGGGCCTTGTTCGCCTTCGCGCGGAAGATCATCCCCATACGCTTCATGACACCGCTCATGGGCTTCGCGCGCCCCCTTCTGACGGACTCCAGCTCCAGCGACTGCAACAGAACCCACAGTACGGGCCCTGCATCCATTACCGCACTGTTCGGGGACGGATGCGCTCATCCCCAAGGACGACTGTGAAGGATCTTGCTCCGGCGTAGGGAGTAGGTGTCCCCCTGGGTTCGTCCCGGGGTCGGCCGGGAGAACCGTAGGCAGCCACCCCTTTTCAGGCTCCTCTGTCCCCCTACAGACGACCGGTGTTGCCGGATCGTTCCCCACTGGGCTGACGTCCATGCCTCCGTACCCATTACCCTTGGGTTTTGTGTTCCGTAGCCGTGCCAAGGATGAGAAGGCCCACGCCGACAAGGCGCCGGTGACCGACTCCACTCAGCCCCGTGACCCGCAGGCCCCCAAGGGTCGGCCCACGCCCAAGCGCAGTGAGGCCCAGTCCCAGCGCCGCAGCGTGGCCAATACGCCGACGACGCGCAAGGAGGCCGCCAAGCGGCAGCGTGACGATCGCCGTACCCAGATGGCGAAGCAGCGCGAAGCGCTCGCCAGTGGGGACGAGCGCTATCTGCCCGCCCGTGACAAGGGCCCCGTGCGCAAGTTCGCGCGCGACTTCATCGACTCGCGGTTCTGCATCGCCGAGTTCTTCCTGCCGCTGGCGGTGATCATCCTCGTCCTGAGCATGGTCCAGATCGCCCAGCTGCAGAACGTGGCTCTGCTGCTGTGGCTCTTCGTGATCGTGATGATCGTGGTCGACTCGATCGGCATCGCGATCCGCATGAAGAAGCAGCTGAACGCGCGCTACCCGGACGAGCCCAAGCGCGGCGCGGTCGCCTACGCGCTGATGCGCAGCCTCCAGATGCGTCGCCTCCGGCTGCCGAAGCCGCAGGTCAAGCGCGGAGAGCGGCCCTGAGCGCGGCATCTTTCGCGGGGGGCGCCGCCGATGCCTGGCTGAGCAAGCTGGGCGGCCTGCGTGATGTCGTACGGCAGGAACTGGTCGCCCGGCAGCTCGACGAGCAGATAGCCGGGCGGTTCCCCGTGGGGCAGCGGCTGCGCGTGCTCGACGTGGGCATGGGCCAGGGCACGCAGGCGCTGCGGCTGGCCCGCGCCGGGCATCAGGTCACGGGGGTCGAGCAGGACTCCACGATGATCGCCGTCGCGCGTGAGAGCCTCGCCGCCGAGCCGGAGGGGATCCGCAGTCGCGTGCGGCTCGTCGAGAGCGACGGGCGGGACACCGGCGTCCACTTCCTGCCGGGCAGCTTCGACGTGGTGCTGTGCCACGGCGTGCTGATGTACGTCGAGGAGCCCGACCCGCTCCTCGCCGGGCTCGCCCGGATGCTGGCCCCCGGCGGACTGCTCTCCTTGCTCGTACGGAACGCCGACGCGCTGGCCATGCGGCCGGGGCTGGCCGGCGACTGGGCGGGCACGCTGGCCTCCTTCGACACCAGCGCGTACACGAACCGCCTCGGACTCGACGTACGGGCCGACCGGCTGGACGCGCTCACCGGCACGCTCGCCGGGATCGGGGCGCCGCTGCACGCCTGGTACGGGGTGCGGGTCTTCACGGACACCGCGGCGGACGACGCGGCCGTCCCGGACGACGTGGAGACGCTGCTGGCCGCCGAGGAGCGGGCCGGGCGCACGGATCCGTACCGCCGGGTGGCGGCCCTTCTTCACCTGTGCGGCGTACGCGGCTGAGAACCCCCTGTTCGGCCCCGCACCACAGGCCGGACCCACCGCCCCGAGGCAAGACTCGGGACATGGATGATGCATCGCGTGCCCGGCTCCGTGGCCGTGGCCGTGGCCCTGCCCGGGTTCTTCCCTTGATCGTCGGCTGCTGCTGCGTGGTCCTGCTCGGTGGGTGTTCCGGCAGTGGGGCGTCGACCGGGAGCGAAGGTGGCACCAAGGCCGCCCGGGCCGCCGCTCCCCGGGCCGCGAACGATCTGCAGGACGACTACCAGAAGGTGATCAAGGACGTCCTGCCGTCGGTCGTGCAGATCCGGGCGACCAGCGATCTGGGCTCCGGGGTCGTGTACGACGACAAGGGGCACATCGTCACGAACGCGCACGTGGTCGGGGACGAGAAGACCTTCAAGGTGACGACGGCCAACAGCGAGGACGAGTTGACCGCGAAGCTCGTCTACACGTACCCGCAGCAGGATCTCGCGGTCATCAAGCTGGACCGGAAGCCGGAAGGGCTCAAGGCGGCCGGGTTCGGGGACTCCTCGAAAGTGGACGTCGGCCAGATCGTGCTGGCGATGGGCTCCCCGCTCGGGCTGTCGTCCAGCGTCACCCAGGGCATCGTGTCGGCGACCGGACGCACCGTCAGCGAGGGCAGTACGGACGGCGGGACGGGCGCCACCATCGCCAACATGGTGCAGACGTCGGCCGCGATCAACCCGGGCAACAGCGGTGGCGCCCTCGTCGACCTCGACGGGCAGGTCATCGGCATCCCGACGCTCGCCGCGACCGATCCCGGCATGGGCGAGGGCGCGGCGGCGGGCATCGGATTCGCGATTCCCTCGTCGATGGTGCGCACGGTCGCCGACCAGATCGTCGAGGACGGCAGGGTCACCGATTCGGGGCGGGCCGCGCTCGGCATCACCGCCCGGACCGTGGTGGGCGCCGACTACCGACCCGTCGGGGTCGCGGTGGTCGAGGTCAAGGACGGCGGCGCGGCCGCGAAAGCGGGGATCGAGCGCGGGGATGTCATCACCGGGCTGGGTGACACCGGGATCACCACGATCACCTCGCTCTCCGAGGCGCTCGCGGCCCAGCAGCCGGGCGAGAAGGCGCGGGTGACATACACACGCGACGGTGACGAGGAGAGCGCCGAGGTGACACTCGGCGAGCAGTGACCCGGCAGGCGGTGAAGGCGGGTGGCGGAGGGGCCGCGGTCGTTCGTACGGCCGCGGCCCTCACGCGTACGGGCTACGGGGGCCTAGGAAGCCTCTGCGTGCAGGCTCATCGGCCCGTAGATCTCCGTGGCGTCCTCGGAGAGCCGGACCTGGTCCGCTCCCGCTTCGGCCAGCGCCTTCCAGTGTTCGCCGAGCCAGGACTCCGCGTCGCCCTGGGTGGTGAACTCCTCGGGCTGGACCGCGGGCTGGACTTCCGTCCCGTCGGCCTTCTCGAACCGCCACGTCCATGCCGCCATGTCAGCCTCCCAAAGTTCCCAGCAAGATCGGGCCTCGCCCTGAAGCCTAGGCGGTCTGGTGGTCGTGCGGTGTTCAAAGGTGCAGGTCGTGAACCGTTGAGTGCTGTCTGCGGGTTGGTGGGGGCTTGTCGCGCAGGTCCCCGCGCCCCCAAAAGGGTCGCCTTTGTGTACCCCTTGACGCGCAGGACCGGAAGCCACACGGAAAAATCAAAACCGTGGAAGTTACTTTGCTTGGTACCGGTGGGCCCTCGGGGCTGCCTCGGCCCGACTGTCCCTGTGCTGCTTGTGCGGTGGCGCTGGGTGTGGATGCGCGGGCGGCTGCCGCCTTGTTGGTCGACGGGGCCTTGTTGCTGGATCTGACGCCCGGGGCGGCCTTTGCCGCGGCTCGGGCCGGGCGGTCGTTGGGTGGGGTGCGGCAGGTGTTGCTGTCGCATCCGCACAACGGGCCCGCGGTGGAGGTGCCGGCGGGGCTGCCGCAGCCGGGGCGGGTGCCGGACGGGCGGGAGCTGGCGCTGCTGACGGGGCATCGGGTGCGGGCGGTGCCGATGGACGCGCCGGGCACCGGGTACGCCGTGACGGGGCCCGACGGCCAGCGGCTGCTGTATCTGCCGCCCGGCGCGGCTCCCGCGGGTCTCGAGGAGGCGGCCGGGACGTACGACATGGTGGTCGCCGATGTCGT
The DNA here is from genome assembly GCF_036182465.1 of Streptomyces sp. NBC_00258. NCBI lineage: Bacteria > Bacillati > Actinomycetota > Actinomycetes > Kitasatosporales > Streptomycetaceae > Streptomyces > Streptomyces sp. NBC_00258. Next base: position 8,573,289 of record NZ_CP108081.1, on the reverse strand, counting down.
CGGGCGGCCGGACGCGTTGGCCCGGCTGCGGCTGGCGGGGGCCGTCGGGCCGGCCACGGACGTGATCGCGGTGCACCTCGACCACGACGTGCCGCCCGGCCGGGAGCTGGGGCGGCGGCTCGCGGCGGCGGGGGCACGGGCGGTGCCGGACGGTACGACGCTGACGGTGGGGGTGTACGAGGACGTGCCCGACGTGCCCCGGCGGACTCTGGTGCTCGGCGGGGCCCGGTCCGGGAAGTCGGTGGAGGCCGAGCGGCGCCTTGAGGCCTTCCCCGATGTTCTGTACGTGGCGACCGGCGGGACGCGGAACGGGGACGGCGAGTGGGCGGCCCGGGTGCACGCCCATCGTGAGCGGCGGCCCGGCTCCTGGCGCACCGCCGAGACCTGCGACCTCGTACCCCTGTTGAAGGACGACGGGGCGCCGCTGCTCGTGGACTGTCTGTCGTTGTGGCTGACGGACGCGATGGACTCGGTGAACGCGTGGGACGACGACGAGTGGGGCGGTGGCGGTGAGCGTGCGCTGCGGGCCCGGGTGGAGGAGCTGACGGCCGCCGTCCGCGAGAGCCGTCGCACGGTGGTCGCCGTCTCGAACGAGGTCGGCTCCGGCATCGTCCCCGCCACCCCCTCCGGCCGCCGCTACCGCGACGAACTCGGCCGCCTCAACGCGGCGTTCGCGACCGAGTGCGAGCACGTGCTGCTGGTGGTGGCGGGCCAGGCGCTCACTCTGAAGGGCTAGCGGGAAGGGTTGGCGCGGGCCGGAGGGAGGGCCTGCCTGTCGTCTTGCGGGCGATGATGCGGTACGCGTTCGAGAAGCGGGTGCGGCGCAGGAGCGGGGCCAGGGCGTGGTCCAGGACGAGGGCCGAGGCGAGCAGCGGGGTGGTGGCCCGGGTCAGGGCCGTACGGAGGGTGCGCTGGAGGTCGGTCGGCGGGCTCGGGCGCCAGGGCTCGTCGCCGCCCGGCAGCCGGTTGCCGATCGCGAGCGCGAGGGCGCCCGTCAGGTCGTACGGGATGTGCGGTTCGCGGCGGTCGGTGGAGACGACCGTGCAGCCGAGCTCGTCGAGTTCGTCGAGCAGGTTGCGCAGCGGCATGAGGTGGAGGTGCTGCGGCTGGCAGTAGGACACCCACCACTTGCCGAGCAGCGCGCCGAACGCGCAGTCCGGGTCCGGGACTTCGACGAGCAGATGCCCGCCGGGGCGCAGTACGGCGAGCGCGGCGCGCAGTTCCTCGCGCGGGTCGGGGCTGTGCTCCAGGTGGTGGAACATGCTGACCACGTCGTAGCGGGCGCGCAGCCGGTCGACCAGGTCGGGCAGCCTGCCGTGGTGCGCCTCCTCGACCCGGCCCGCCGTCCGTGCCTGCTCGACGCGAGAGGTGGGGTCGAGCCCGTCGAAGGACGTGTACGTGTACAACTCCTTGGCCGCTGCCGGGAAGTGGCCGTGTCCGGTGCCGACGTCCAGCCAGCTCTCGGGCTCCGGGTACGGGAGCATCGCGCGGGCGGCGGCCTCGTGACGTCTGCGTCCGGCGCGGGCTCGCAGGATCCGCTCGGCGAAGCCCTCGTGGGTCTCGTGGTGCTCGTGGCCCTCGTAGAAGTCCCGGTAGTAGAAGGCCAGGCCCTCGGCGGTGAGGCGGGGGTTCTGGAAGGCGTGGGCGCAGTCCTCGCACTCGTCGACGACGAAGGTGCCGGGCTTGTGCTGGAGCAGGTCCGGGGTGCGCAGGCGGGTGCGCAGCCGTCGGGAGCCGCACCAGGGGCAGTCGGGCCGACGGGGCTCGTGGAAGTGGTCGGTGCCCTGGGCGAGTTCGCTGAGATACGCGGCGCGGCGCCGGGCGGCGGTCTGCTGGATGGGGGGTGTGGCGGGTGCGGGGGGTGTTGCAGGTGTCGGGGGTGTTGCGGGTGTCGGGGGTGTTGCGGGTGTGGGGGGCATGGTCTGTCTGCTCCTGCCGGTCCGACGCGGTACGACCCTGTAGAGGCTGATATGAGCTACTACCGGTCGATACAAACCGGTATGACAATCCACTGCAAACCGGAACGTATGGGATAGCGATCTTCGATGCAACGACCGCGTGCAGCGCACTGACCGACCGTCAGGAGACCGGCCCGATCACTGCCGGTACTGTTCGGCGAATGAGCTCGCTTAATCTCGACGACTTCACCGATCTGATCGAGCGCCCCGACGGCGGTGTGCGCCGTGACGCCGAGGCGCGCCGGGAGCGGCAGGTCGTGCCGCCCGGGGCCCTGGGACGCCTCGACGACCTCGGTGAGTGGCTGGCGGCCGCGCAGTCGGCCGTGCCGGTGCGGGCGATCGAGCGTCCGCGTGTGGTGCTGTTCGCGGGTGACCACGGGGTCGCCGGACTGGGGGTGTCGGCGCGGCCCGCGGGGAGCGCCGACGAGCTGGTGCGTGCCGTGCTCGACGGCGCGAGCCCCGTCTCGGTGCTGGCCCGGCGGCTCGGGGTGCCCGTGCGCGTGGTGGACATGGCGCTCGACTGCGAGCCGGAGAGCCTGCCCGACGAGGTCGTACGGCATCGGGTGCGGCGCGGCTCCGGGCGGATCGACGTGGAGGACGCGCTGACCCTGGAGGAGGCGGAGGCCGCCTTCCTCGCGGGGGTCGCCGTCGCGGACGAGGAGGCTGACTCCGGAACCGATCTCGTCGTGCTCGGCGATGTGAGCGTCGGGGGAACCACCGCCGCGGCCGTGCTGATCGCGGCGCTGTGCGGCACCGACGCGTCGGTCGTCACCGGGCGCGGGGGGCGGGCCATCGACGACCTCGCCTGGATGCGGAAGTGCGCGGCGGTGCGGGACGCCCTGCGGCGGGCCCGGCCCGTTCTCGGGGATCAGCTGCAGTTGCTCGCGGCGGTGGGCGGGGCGGACCTTGCCGCGATCACCGGGTTCCTGCTGCAGAGTGCCGCGCGGAAGACTCCCGTGATCCTCGACGGGGTCGTGTCCGCGGCCTGTGCGCTGGTCGGGCAGCGGGTTGCCTTCCGGGCGCCGGACTGGTGGCTGGCCGGGCAGACCAGCGGTGAGCCGGCCCAGGCGAAGGCGTTCGACCGGATGGCGCTCGAGCCGCTTCTCGATCACGGGGTGACTGTCGGGGAGGGGGCGGGGGCGTTGCTCGCCCTGCCCTTGGTGCAGGCCGCGGCGGCGTTGGCCGCGGAGCTGCCGGAGAGCCCGGAGGGCTCCGAGGACCCCGAGAAGGAATAGCGGCTTGGGGGTCGTTCGTCGGGTGCGGGTCGGTGGGGGCTTGTCGCGCAGTTCCCCGCGCCCCTAAAGACAAAGGCAGGGGCTGCGCCCCTGCCTTTCGCCTTTGGGGCGGTAGCCCCTTGCTTTTTAGGGGCGCGGGGAACTGCGCGGGCAACCCCCACCGCACCCGCACCCGCCCCTCAGCGCAACCACCCCACCCAGTAGGCGCCCACGCGCAACGGTGCCCCATATGATCCCGTTTCATGGGAAGCGCCCGAATCGCCGTCAAGCAAACCCCGGCTCCGGAGCCAGAGCGGGCCCCCGCCCGCACAGGCGACGGCGCCCGCCCCACCACCCCCGCCTCACGGAGAGCAGCCGCGTTCGCCGTCTGGTACCTCCGCCTCGTCGCGTTCCTCAACTTCCTGAGCGCCGTATGGGTCTCCCTCGGCCAGGACGTACGCCGCCACAACACCGAGAACTACTTCACCCCGTACCTCCTGACGGCAGGCTTCGCGTCGGGCGCGTTCACGATGTTCCTGGCGATCACGATGCGCCGCCGCAAACGAGCCGCCTGGATCCTCAACCTCGTACTCAGCGGGCTCTTCCTGCTGCTGTTCGCCTTCGCGATGGTCTTCCCGGAGATCCGCGAGTACCCGCAGAACTGGATCTCCCTCGCCCTGACGGCCGCCTTCGTGGCGTCCCTCTTCGTCGGCCGGCGCGAGTTCTACGCGAAGGGCGACCGCTCGAACCCGAAGCTGGCGGCGGCCGTCGCGGTCGGCGGCCTGCTGCTCTGCTCGCTGCTCGCCGCACTCCTGGTGACAGTGACGAACGACGCTCACGACGCGCACAGCTCGACCTTCCCCGACCGCTGGCGCTACGGCACCCTGCGGCTGATCTCGGTCGCAGCCGACGACTCCCGTTTCCCCGGGATCACGACTCCCAACTGGGTGAACGTCACCATCAACGTGCTCAGCACCCTGCTGGTCCTGGCCGTCTTCTACGCGGCCTTCCGATCCCGGCGCGCCGTCGACCCGCTCACCGAGGGCGACGAGGAGCGGCTGCGGGCGCTGCTCGACAGGAACGGTGACCGCGACTCCCTCGGCTACTTCGCGCTGCGCCGCGAGAAGAGCGTGGTGTGGTCGCCGACCGGCAAGGCGGCCGTCGTCTACCGCGTCGTCAGTGGTGTCTCACTGGCCTCCGGCGACCCGATCGGCGATCCCGAGGCGTGGCCCGGCGCCATCGATCCCTGGCTCGCCGAGGCGCGCGCCCACGGCTGGATCCCGGCGGTGATGGGCGCGAGCGAGGAGGCGGGGACCATCTACGCACGCCACGGCCTCGACGCTCTGGAGCTCGGCGACGAGGCGATCGTCGAGACGGCCGAGTTCACGCTGGAGGGGCGGGCCATGCGGACCGTCCGCCAGGCCTACAACCGCGTCCAGCGCGCGGGCTACGAGGTCCGCATCCGGCGCCACGAGGACATCCCGGCCGACGAGATGACGTACCTGCTGAAGCGGGCCGACGACTGGCGGGACGGGGCGACCGAGCGAGGCTTCAGCATGGCGCTCGGGCGGCTCGGGGATCCGGGCGACGGCCGGTGCGTGATGCTCGAATGCACGAACAGCCGCGCGGAGGAGGGCACGGACGAGCTGAGAGCGGTGCTCTCCTTCGTGCCCTGGGGGCCGCACGGGCTCTCCCTCGATCTCATGCGGCGGGACCGGGACTCCGAGAACGGGCTGATGGAGTTCATGGTCATCCAGCTCCTCCAGCAGGCCCCCGAGATCGGGATCACGCAGGTCTCGCTCAACTTCGCGATGTTCCGTTCCGTCTTCGAACGTGGCGGGCGTCTCGGCGCGGGCCCGGTACTGCGGCTGTGGAGGTCACTCCTCAGTTTCTTCTCGCGCTGGTGGCAGATCGAGTCGCTGTACCGCGCCAACGCCAAGTACCGGCCCATCTGGGAACCACGGTTCCTGCTCTTCGAGAAGAGCGGCGACCTGCCGCGCATCGGCATCGCCGCGGCCCGCGCGGAGGGGTTCCTGGAGGCGCCGGGACTGCCGAAGTGGCTGCACCGCAAGCACCTGGAGTCACACAGATGAGTACGCACGGATGAGACGGACGAGGCAGACGACCACGCACGGACCGGCGGTCACCCGCCGATGAACACGCTCGCCCGCCTGGCCCGCGCCGAATGGGGCCCGCTGTACGCGGCCGTACGCGCGGGTCTCGTCGAGCGGCGCCTGCGTGCGATCCCCATGACCGTCGCCGCGGTGTGCCTGACGGCGCTCACGCAGTACGTGCAGAACCAGCCCTGGGGCTACCGGTTCATCCAGAACATCGGTGCCGTCCGCGCCGAGGACCCGCTCTGGCTCGCCCTTCTGCGCACCCCGTTCTCCCTCTTCGTACCGGCCCTCGACCTTCCCGTGTGGGGTGCGCTCGCGCAGATCCTGATCGTGTTCGGGATCGCCGAGATCTGTCTGGGCCGGTGGCGCACGCTCGTCATCGCGTACGTCGCCACGCTGGCCGGCACCCTCTACGCGCGCGTCGGCATCGCGCTCGGCCCGCACGGCTTTCTGGGGCTGCCCGCCTCGGACTCGCTGGTCGTGGATACCGGGCCGTCGGCGGCCGTGGTCGGGCTCGCGGTCTTCCTCTGTTGGCGATACCACGCGTACGTCACCGCGGGGGTGGTCGTCGCGGCCATGGTGGTGGAGGTGCTGCTCAAGGAGAACCTGGCGGGCAAGGAGCATCTGGCCGCGATCGCGGCCGTGCTGGTGCTGTGCGGGATCTCCGAGCTGCGTCACCGGCCTCCGGGCAGGGACCGGACGGGCTCCGGGTCCGGTTTTCCGCCGATCCAGTCCTGAACCTTACGGCGGGGGCCCGCCCAGCGGCGGTCGTGGTGATAGGCCCGCAGCTGGGCCCTGGCCCGGGCACGGTGCCGTCTGCGGTAGAAGCGCTTGGCCCACGGCGAGCCGGGGCGGGCGAGGCGGACGGCGCCGACCAGGGCGACGAGCGGGACGACCACGCCGAAGATCGCCATACGTGCCTTGCCCTTGCTCAGGGCCAGCAGCGAGATGAGGAAGTTCAGCCCGATGCTCACGATGACGCTCGCGCGGTCCTGCAGTTCGTCCTCGGTGAGGTCGTTGACGCCGAACGGCAGGAAGCCGCTGAGCATCAGGCCCACCAGGGCCGCGGTGAGCACCACGACCTCGACACTCTTGCGGCCCTCCTCGCTCCAGTAGACGTCGTCGAGGTGCAGGATCAGCGCGAACTCGTCGAGTACGAGTCCCGCGCCGATCCCGAACACCACGGCGAACACTGCCGAACCGAAGCCGTGCCGGCCGCTCGCCACCGCGCCGAAGCCGCCGATCACGGTCAGGACGACTCCGGGGACCACGTGGTGGATGTGGACGCCGCCGGCCTCGACGTTGCCGAAGGGGCCCTTGCCCGCGCGGATCATCCGGACGACGATCCGTGTGATCACGAAGGTCAGTACGAAGGAGGAGAGCGCCAGCAGCAGCGGCAGCTTTCCCGGTTCGGTGATGTTCCGTGTCCACCAATGACCCATGTGCGCACTTTATCCGCGGCTGCCGTGGGCGGCTCTCGGGCCGCCGGGTAACCTGCGCCGGTGTCCACGCCCTCGCCGGAAACTCCCGGGACCTCCTGGTCCGACGGCTTCCGTTTCGCCTTCGGAACGCTCACCGTGCTGCCCGTCGAGGTGACGCGGTGGGACCGTGAGGCCGCACGGACCGGGATGCTGTGCGCGCCCGTCGCCGGGCTGGTCGTGGGTCTCGCCGCCGCGGCGCTCGGTCTGTTCCTGCTGGTCCTCGGCGCGGGTCCGCTGCTCGCGGCCGTCGCCGGGGCGGCCGTGCCCGCCGTCCTGACGCGCGGCCTCCACCTCGACGGGCTCGCCGACACCGCCGACGGGCTCGGCAGCGGCAAGCCGGCGGAGGACGCGCTGCGCGTCATGAAGCAGTCGGACATCGGGCCGTTCGGTGTCATCACCCTTGTGTTCGTGCTGTTCGCCCAGGTGGCGGCGCTTGCGGAGGCCTACGGCGTCTCTTGGGGGCGCGGTGCTTTCGCGACCGTCGTGTCGGCGGTCGCGGCCCGGCTCGCGCTCACGCTGGCCGCGCGGGGTGGCGTGCCGCCGGCTCGGCCGGAGGGGTTGGGGGCGGCGGTCGCGGGGACGGTGCCCCTGCGGGGGGCTGTGCTGGTCGTCGCCGGTGTCACTGTCCTCGCGGCGGTCGCGGGGGCGGGTTTCGGGACGTACGGGGCCGTCCACGGGGTGGTTGCCGTGCTGGCCGCGTGCGGGTGCGCCGAGCTTCTGCTGCGGCACTGTGTCCGCCGGTTCGGCGGGATCACCGGGGACGTCTTCGGAGGACTGGCCGAAACTGCCGCTACCGCGGCGCTGGTGGTTCTTGCTTTGTGGTGACAGTGCGGGCCCGGTGGGGGCTGGTCGCGCAGTTCCCCGCGCCCCTAAAAGACAAAGCCTGGGGCGCAGCCCGCTTTCAGGGGCGCGGGGAACTGCGCGACCAGCCACGGACGACCTGCACGTCGCAAACCACCGAAACCCCCACCCACCCAGGGGCGCGGGGAACTGCGCGACCAGCCCCCACCCGCCCGCAGGCGAAGAACTCAGCCCGCCTGCAAGGCATGCGGCAAGGTGCCCCATGGGTGGGTCCCCTCGCCGGGGACCGCGCAGTGGATCGTGGCGCCCCGGGCGCGGGCCAGGTCGCCCACGGGGACGCCCGGCGGGACGCCGTGGACCAGGTGGCACTGGCGGGTGCGGCCCACCGGGAACGGGGCCGGGCGGAGGCTGCGGTACGTCTCCCACGTGCCCTCGAAGGTGACGAGGACGTCGGCGAGGCGGGCGTACGCGGGATGCGGTGGCGCCCCGTGGTTGAGGGCGAGGGTGGTGCAGCCCGCCCCCCAGGCGGACGTGGCGAGCCGCTGGTAGTGGCCGAAGTCGCCGAGCCCTGAGGCGACTTGGTCGAGGAAGGCGCCGTCCACGCCGTACCAGTCGCGGTGGCGAGCGAGGTCACGGACGACCTCCGTGCGCGGCCTGCGGCCGTAGTCGGTGTCGGCGTACCCGAGCACCCGGACGTCACTCCCCCGCAGCCGCTCGGCGACCTCGGCGAAGGCCGGGTCGGGGCGCTCGCCGGGACCGCTGGCCGGGTTCAGTACGACCCCGTAGAGGCGGGGCGCGGCCGCGACGATCGCCTCCCATTCGGCGGGGCGGACGGACGGGTGCTCGTAGTACGGGACGAGGAGGGTGCTCATCTGTGGGCGGTCGCCCTTCCCAGTTGCCAGCAGACCAGGGTCGCCAGCACCGCGGCAGCCGCGCCGTACACGACGAGGCCGACCAGGTGCGGGCTCTCGTCCGCGAGCAGCGCCCCGGCCTGGGCGAGCCCCGCGGCGCAGCAGACCACGGCGGCGCTCAGGACGGCGCCGAACGACTGGAGCAGCAGGCCGGTCCAGAGGACGACCCCGAGGAGCAGCAGGGCGGTGAGCCGTACGCCGTCGAGGCCGGGCGCGTGCGGCCAGAGCGCGGCCGTGGCGAGGCTCAGCAGGAACAGCGCGGCGAGATAGCCGCTGAGACATTTGACGAGGGTGCCCGCGGTGGTCCGCCAGAACTCGCGTGAGGTGCTGCTGGAGCGCAGTCCGGCGAGGCTTCCGCTGCGGAACCGGTAGAGCAGCCACTCGGCCGGCCCCATGCTCAGCGTGAGCGCCACGGCGGCCGGGGCGGCGACCGCGGCGGTCGACGACCCGTCGGCCAGGACGTCGCCGAGCGCCACGAACACGACGAGGACACCGCTGCCGAGGCCGAAGAAGGCGTACGGCAGGGAGCCGGCGAGCCAGGGCGAGGCGCTGCGCGACCGTTTGGTCTCCTGGGCGCCGCCGAAGGGCAGCAGGGCCGCGAACCCGGCGGACCAGCCGATCCGTGTCCCGTCCCCCGACTGCCGTACGGCCGGGGCGACCTCGATGGCGGCGAGCGCGCCGACGATGCCGAGCGAGCCGAGCAGCAGGCCCAGTCTCACGGTCTCGGGCACCGGCTGGGCCATCGCCAGTACGGCACCGGCCGCCATGGGCAACAGGGCGGCCAGCAGGGCCCGTTCGCGGCCCATCACCAGCAGCACGGTGGCGGCCGCGAGGTAGCAGGACTGGCCGGCGGCGAAGGCGACCGCGCCGAGGTGGCCGGGGGCGACGGCGAGTGCGACGAGCGAGCCGAGCAGGGCGCCCATGGGTGCCCCGACGAGGAGCGAGCGGCGGGAGGCCGCCTTGTCGCCCAACCCCAGCCAGGAGTACGCCCGGTGGGCGAGCCCCTGGTTCCAGGTCCAGCCGCACAGGGCGCCGGCCAGCAGCGGGACCGTGCCGGCGGGGAGCCCGAGGCCGTCCTGCGGGCCCGCGAGGAGAGGAGCCCCGAGGACGTAGCCGAGGCCGGGCAGGGCGAAGACGACGCCTCTCAACAGGCAGCCCAGCAGGCCTATTTGCCAGGGATCGTGGGCCGGTCCCGGGGGTTCGGGGTGGCGGCGCTCGACGCGCTCGTACAACTCCTCGGCGAGCGAGAAGGAGTCCTTGCAGCCGTACTTCTCGCGTATCTGGTCGTCCGACATGCCGTCGGACTCCAGGAGCGCCGCTATCTCGTCCGGGTGGACCGCGGCGGCTATGAACTCCTCCAGGCGCGTGGCGAGTTCGTCCACCGGGTCGGCTTCCGCCCAGCTGGGGCGGCGTTGGCGCGGCACATAGGGCAGGGTGTCGGGCCGCGAGCCCGGCGGCATCCGGATCGATCCGCTCACCAGCCGGTCCCGTCCGTCGCGACGGCCTGGTACCAGGGGTCGCGCAGTTCGAGGGTCCAGTCGGCGACGGTCTCCAGCGTGGGCTCGTACACCTCGGGCAGGCCCGCGAGTTCCTGGTAGATCGTGCGGAAGGCGTCCACGGAGCGGCGGAGCGTGAAGCGTTCGATGACGCGCTGGCGGGACAACCGGCCCAGTTCCAGGCGGCGTTCGTCGTCCCGCAGCAGGACGAGTGCGGCGGCGGCCATCTTCTCGGGCTCGCGCGGCGGCACCACGAGCCCGGTGTCGCCGACGGCCTCGCCGACGCCGCCCACGTCGGTGGACACGGTGGTCCGGCCGCACGACATGGCCTCGATGATCGAGAAGGGGAAGCCCTCCGAGATGGAGGAGAGCATCACGACGTGCCCGGCCGCGTAGGCCCGCCACACCTCGCTGATCCGGCCCTCGAAGGTGAGCCCGTCCGTGACGCCCAGTTCGGCTGCGAGCTTCTCCAGCCGGGTCTTGTACGCCTCTCCACCGGGCGGTACCGGGCCGAACAACCGCAGCCTGGTCTCGGGGAGTTCGGCGCGCACCATGGCGTACGCGCGCAGCAGCGTTTCGAGGTCCTTGATGGGGTCGACGCGGCCGCACCAGGTGAGCGTGGGTACGTCCGGCTCGGGTCCGGCGTGCGGGAAGGCGGCGGGGTCGACGCCGTTGTAGACGGTACGGATCTTGTCCGGGTCGGCGCCTCCGCGCTCCTCCCAGCGGCGGTTGTACTGGTTGCACGGGGTGATCAGGTCGGCCGCCTTGTAGCCGAGGGTGTTGAGCTCGCGGTAGAAGCCGAGCATCAGGGCCTTGACCGGCCACCGCTGTGCGTCGCTGCGGTAGCCGAGGTAGCGCTCGCGCAGATAGATGCCGTGCTCGGTGAGCAGGAACGGGGTGCCGTCCAACTGCCGTGCGGCCAGGGCGGGAAGGGTGGCCAGACCGCTGCCGGTGGCGTGCGAGACGGAGTCCTCGGGCAGCCGGACGCCCAGCGGGCGCAGCGCGTGCTCCAGCAGGTCGGTGGCGGTCAGCGCGTCGTGCACGGTGGGGCATGCCTGGGCGATCCGGAGATGCGGCATGGTCCAGATCCACATCAGCGAGCGCAGCGCGGCCTCGGTGCGCAGGGCCGCCGACAGCTTTCCGTCACGGGCGAGTCGGGCGAGTTCGTAGAAGGCCTCGCCGAAGTCGCAGTGCGCCTCGGGGTCCAGGAAGGACAGCAGGAACCGCTCGTAGGTGTCGATGAAGCGGCGGCGGGCGGGGCCGCGCGGTGCGCGCCGGGACCCCTGCAGCGTGCCCCAGAGCGGTACGGACGTGTGCTGGTAGACGTTGCCCGGCAGCTCCCAGGTCACGGGTTCGCGGCCGTTGCCGGAGAGCGAGACGACGTTGAACCGGACTTCGGGCATCCCCTTCACGAGCTGGTCGCACCAGGTGCTGACCCCGCCGTGGACCAGCGGATACGTGCCCTCCGTGAGCATGGTGACATGACGGCCCTTGCTCATCATGCGTGTTCCCCCCTGGAACATTTCTTACGGCTCGGTCGCGCCCCGGCCGGTCTTGGCCGGGGCGCGCGTCGTGCTGCGGCGCTTGTCTCCGTTATGCGGGCAGTCTCAGGGTGAGGGCTGTCTGCAGAGCGTCCGGCGTGGTCCAGGCCGATCGCTCCCCCGCGTACGGCGTCCCGAACGCGGTGGTGCCGAGCAGGAGTTGCTTGAGTGTCCCTTCGGGCGCGGTCACCGGGATCTGTGTCCCGGACGGGGCGGTGACGGTGACGGTCGTGCCGACGCGGTACGCGGTGACGTCACCGTCGGCGACGGCCTCCTGCCAGGCCGCGCGGCGTTTCAGCTCGGTGCCGACGGTGCTCTGCCGCGGGTTCTCCAGCGGGGCGTTGTCGGCGTAGAGCGCGCGGTAGTCGGCGAGCACCTTGTCCAGGACCGGGTAGAGCAGCCGGTCCTCGGCCAGGTTGGACTGGTGCACGTAGTGCGGGCGCGGGTCGTTGCCCACGGCGTGACCGAGGGCGGTGCGGGCCTCCTGCGGGAGGATGTACGACTCGAAGCCGGTCGCCGTGTCGAGCGGGTCGTCGAGGCAGGTCGACGTGGGGTTGTTCTCGCAGATGCCGCTGCCGCCGTCGGCCTTCGAGGTGTAGATCCAGTTGTACTCGTCGGTGATCTCCTCGGCCGTGCCGACGTTGTAGTACACGTTCATCGGGTAGCGGGGCACGGTCAGGGCGCTGCCCACCGAACGCTGCTTGGGTTCACGGGAGTTGTCGGATGCGGTCCAGTCGATGCCGTTGTCCGCGAGGGCGCCCGCGAGGTTCGGGTTGTCGTCCGGCTGCTGCGGCAGGGTCTTCAGCCCCGAGTGCTCGCCGGTCACCAACTCGCTGCTGTCGACGGGCAGTCCGTGGCTCGCCGCCCAGAGTCTGTTGTCGCGGATCTCCGCCGAGATGTCGGCGCGGCTCACGTACCGGGTCGAGCCGTCGGCGTTCTTCGCGCAGCTCCACGGCACGGTGCTGGTGTCCTGGACGCAGCCGAGGAAGGGGTGCGTGTAGGTGTGGTTGACCCAGCGGTACTCGCCCTTGTCGGCGAGGAGCTGGTCGGTCAGCGCGTCGACGTTGCCGTTCTCGCTCTTCCACTCCTCACCCGCTCCGGCGTTGTAGACCATGTCGAGGGTGAAGCCGCTGTCCCGCTGCCACTGGGCGGCGTACACCGCGTCGGCCGCGGACATACGGATCGGCGTGGTCCCCTCTCCGTCACCGCCCACGCAGTCGAAGTCGCCGGGCGTGCAGTTGCGTTCGGTGTCCCAGCGGCTGTCGGGCGCGAAGACGTCGTCGACATGGACAGAAAAATAGTTCCTGCTCTGACCGAGGTGCACGCCCTGGGTCAGCCATTCGACAATGCCGCGGGCAAGGACGCGGAACTGCTGCTGGTAGTGGTTGTAGGCGAAGGTCACGACGAGTTCGCGACGCCCGTCGTGCGCGTACTCGCCCACCAGGCTGCCACGGCCGCTCCCACCGGGCACGGCGGTGTCGACGTAGCTGGTGAAGCCCGCGCGGGGCCGGGCCACGTAGCCGTAACTCTCCTGGATGGAGGGCGAGTTGTCCTCGAATGCGAGGGGTCCGTCGAGGTAGCCGAAATAGCCCGCCCCGCCCGCCGTGGTGACCGCCGCCTCGCGGCCGTCGAGCGTTCCGGCCCAGCCGCCCGCGTCCGTGTAGTCGAGGCCGACCCCGGGGTGCGCCCACGTGTAGGCGTCGACCTGGGGAATGCCGAAGGTCCTCTCGTACGTCTCCAGGGCCGTTTGCTCGGCAGAACCCGACCCGAACGGCGCCTCGTTGGGCAGCACGACACCCTGGTACTTGGCGCGCGGCGTGCCGTCCACCGTGTCGCTCAGGAACGCCTCGGTGATGGCCGGGCGGCCGGAGTCGTTCAGGTCGACGGTCGTGTACGGGATGCCGGTGGTCCTCAGCTCCTCCGTGATGGCTTCCACGGGGCTGTCGCCGTTGTCGACGACGAGCACTTTCAGATCGATGCGCGGCTCTTCCGCCGCCGACGCTCCGGGGGTTCCCAGCCCCAGGCTCAGCAGACCGGCGGCCGCCATGACGGCGGCCGCGTTTCTCCATCTGTGCGCACTCTGCGCCATGTTCGCCCCTCCCCCAACAAGATCCCCTGATGGTCAGTTCGAGGAGGATCCGTGGAAATCATGCAAAGCGACGAGTGGGTTACTCATCGCAAACAGCAGGAGTGTGTCTCAGGTCACAGAAGTGAAGGGTGATAAGTGGCCAGGCCACCACGCACGGATGAACGGCCGCTGGAATGAGCGAAACGCGCCACCGCGCGTAGGCTCGTGCCCGGGACTCCACCGCCCCGGCCGACGTCACCCCTGACGGCCACAGCAACTCAATGGAAGCGAGATTTCACCACCGTGACTGCTCTCACTCTCAGCACCGCCGCGGCGCCCGGCCTGCGGGTCGACGCCATCGTCGTCGGTGTCGCCAAGGGCACCGGGCCCAAGTCCGGGGACCTGGTCGTGGCACCGGGCGCCGAGGCCGTGGACAAGGCGTACGACGGCAGGCTCGCCGGCGTTCTGGAGACCCTCGGCGCCTCGGGCGGCGAGGGCGAGGTGACGAAGCTGCCGGCTCCGTCCGGCTTCAAGGCACCGCTCGTGCTTGCGGTCGGTCTCGGTGCTCTGCCGGAGAAGGACGGGTCCTTCTCCGGGGAGACCCTGCGCCGGGCGGCCGGTGTCGCCGCACGTGCCCTCGCCGGTTCGAAGAAGGCCGCGTTCGCCCTGCCGATCGAGGACGCCGCCGACGCGGGCGCCGTCGGCGAGGGCGCGCTGCTCGGCGCGTACTCCTTCGACGTCTACAAGGAGAACGCCAAGAGCAACGGCAGCGGGAAGGACGCCAAGAACGGCAAGGCCCCGCTCGCCGAGGTCACGCTGCTCGGCGGCAAGCCCCGCGACAAGGCGTTCAAGGCCGCGATCGAGCGCGCCACCGCCGTGTCCGAGGAGCTGAACCGCGCCCGTGACCTCATCAACACCCCGCCGAACGACCTGAACCCGGAGGCCTTCGCGGCCGTCGCGCAGGCCGCGGCCAAGGAGCACGGCATCAAGGTGCAGGTGCTCGACGAGAAGGCCCTGGAGAAGGGCGGCTACGGCGGCATCCTCGGTGTCGGCGTCGGTTCCACGTCCGCGCCCCGCCTGGTGAAGCTGTCGTACACCTCCTCCAAGGCGAAGAAGCACCTCGCCTTCGTCGGCAAGGGCATCACCTACGACTCGGGCGGCATCTCGCTGAAGCCGGCCGGGCACAACGAGACGATGAAGTGCGACATGAGCGGCGCCGCCGCCGTGTTCGCCGCGGTCGTCGCCGCCTCACGGCTGGGTCTCGAGGTCAACGTGACCGGCTGGCTCGCGCTGGCGGAGAACATGCCCTCCGGTTCCGCGACCCGTCCCGGCGACGTGCTGCGCATGTACAGCGGCAAGACCGTCGAGGTCCTCAACACCGACGCCGAGGGCCGGCTCGTCCTCGCCGACGCGCTCGCCAAGGCCTCCGAGGAGACCCCGGACGCGATCGTCGACGTGGCGACGCTGACCGGGGCGATGATGCTGGCGCTGGGGAACCGGACGTTCGGTGTCATGGCGAACGACGACTCGTTCCGTACGGCGGTGTACGAGGCGGCCGAGGAGGTCGGCGAGGCGGCGTGGCCGATGCCGCTGCCGGACCACCTGAAGAAGGGGATGGACTCCCCGACCGCCGACATCGCCAACATGGGCGAGCGGTACGGCGGCGGCCTGGTCGCCGGACTCTTCCTCAAGGAGTTCGTGGGCGAGGGGATCACATGGGCGCACCTCGACATCGCGGGGCCCGCCTTCAATGAGCAGGGGCCGTTCGGTTACACGCCCAAGGGCGGGACGGGGTCTGCCGTACGGACTCTCGTGCGGCTGGCGGAGATCACGGCCGCGGGCGATTTGGGCTGAGGCCCGCCCACTGGCTCGGTCCGGCCCGTCGTACGGCGGGTGCGGGCCGTCAGTGGCTGATCGCGCAGTGCCCCGCGCCCCTGACGGGGCGCGGGGCCGGTCAAACGCACTGCCGTGTGATCGATCAGACGTCTCACTGCACGGCCCGGCGTCCCGCTCGGCGCCGACAGGTGCGAAGATGGGTTCTCGGCAGGACAGGGCCCACCACAGGGCCGAAGAAAGAGCGGCCGGACACCAGCCGCCGCCCGGTCGACGCAGACCGGCGTACGGCGCACATGCATGGAGGACGTGACGTGGCGAACGACGCCAGCACCGTTTTCGACCTAGTGATCCTCGGCGGTGGTAGCGGCGGCTACGCCGCGGCCCTGCGCGGAGCGCAGCTGGGCCTGGACGTCGCCCTGATCGAGAAGAACAAGCTCGGCGGCACCTGCCTGCACAACGGCTGCATTCCCACCAAGGCCCTGCTGCATGCCGGCGAGATCGCCGACCAGGCACGCGAGGCGGACCAGTACGGTGTCCTGACGACTTTCCAGGGCATCGACATCAACGCCGTCCACAAGTACAAGGACGACGTGATCAGCGGCCTCTACAAGGGCCTGCAGGGCCTGGTGGCCTCGCGCAAGGTGACGTACATCGAGGGTGAGGGCCGCCTGTCGTCCCCGACCTCCGTGGACGTCAACGGCCAGCGCATCCAGGGCCGTCACGTGCTTCTGGCGACCGGCTCCGTGCCGAAGTCGCTGCCGGGCCTGGAGATCGACGGCAACCGCATCGTCTCCTCGGACCACGCGCTGAAGCTGGACCGCGTCCCGCAGTCCGCGATCGTGCTGGGCGGCGGCGTCATCGGCGTCGAGTTCGCCTCCGCGTGGAAGTCCTTCGGCACCGACGTCACGGTCATCGAGGGTCTCAAGCACCTCGTCCCGGTAGAGGACGAGAACAGCTCCAAGCTTCTTGAGCGCGCCTTCCGCAAGCGCGGCATCAAGTTCAACCTCGGCACGTTCTTCGAGAAGGCCGAGTACACGCAGGACGGCGTCCGCGTGACCCTCGCCGACGGCAAGACCTTCGAGGCCGAGATCCTCCTGGTCGCCATCGGCCGCGGGCCGGTCTCCGCCGGTCTCGGCTACGAGGAGCAGGGCGTCGCGCTGGACCGCGGCTACGTCCTCGTCGACGAGTACATGCGCACGAACGTGCCGACCATCTCGGCCGTCGGTGACCTGGTCCCGACGCTCCAGCTCGCGCACGTCGGCTTCGCCGAGGGCATCCTGGTCGCGGAGCGTCTCGCCGGTCTGAAGACCGTTCCGATCGACTACGACGGCGTGCCGCGGGTGACGTACTGCCACCCCGAGGTCGCCTCCGTCGGTATCACCGAGGCCAAGGCCAAGGAGATCTACGGTGCGGACAAGGTCGTCGCTCTGAAGTACAACCTCGCGGGCAACGGCAAGAGCAAGATCCTCAAGACCGCGGGCGAGATCAAGCTCGTCCAGGTCAAGGACGGTGCCGTGGTCGGCGTCCACATGGTCGGCGACCGCATGGGCGAGCAGGTGGGCGAGGCCCAGCTGATCTACAACTGGGAGGCGCTGCCCGCCGAGGTCGCGCAGCTCATCCACGCTCACCCCACGCAGAACGAGGCGATGGGCGAGGCCCACCTCGCTCTCGCCGGCAAGCCGCTGCACTCGCACGACTGACCGACCCTCGGTCAACTCACGACGCGACGACACAGACTTCCGCAATTCGTAAGGAGCAACCGAAACCATGGCGGTTTCCGTAACCCTTCCGGCGCTCGGCGAGAGCGTCACCGAGGGCACTGTCACCCGCTGGCTGAAGGCCGAGGGCGAGCGCGTCGAGGCCGACGAGCCGCTGCTCGAGGTGTCCACCGACAAGGTCGACACCGAGATCCCCTCCCCTGCCGCTGGCGTGCTCGCCTCCATCAAGGTCGCCGAGGACGAGACGGTCGAGGTCGGCGCCGAGCTGGCCGTCATCGACGACGGCTCCGGCGCACCTGCCGCCGCCGAGGCGCCCGCCGCCGAGGCTCCGGCCCCGGCCGCCGCTCCCGAGCCGGCTCCGCAGGCCACCCCGTCCGCCGAGGCCGCCGCTCCGGCGCCGGCCCCGACCGCCGAGGCCGCCTCCGGCGGCGGCAGCGCCGAGGGCACCGACGTGGTCCTCCCCGCGCTGGGCGAGTCGGTCACCGAGGGCACCGTCACCCGGTGGCTCAAGGAGGTCGGCGAGGAGGTGGCGGAGGACGAGCCGCTGCTCGAGGTCTCCACGGACAAGGTCGACACCGAGATCCCGTCGCCCGCCGCAGGCGTGCTGCTGGAGATCGTGGTCGGCGAGGACGAGACCGCCGAGGTCGGCGCGAAGCTCGCCGTCATCGGCGCCCCGGGCGCGGCTCCGGCCGCCGCTCCGGCTCCCGCGGCCCCGGCTCCGGCGCCCGCCGCCGAGGCTCCGGCCCCGGCTGCTCCTCCGGCTCCGGCTCCGACTCCGGCACCTGCTGCTCCGGCCGCCCCGGCCGCAGCCGCACCGGCTCCGGTCCAGCCCGCCGCTCCGGCTCCGACGCCCGCCCCGGCTCCCGCGCCGGTCGCGGCCGCTCCCGTCACCCCGGCCCCGGCTCCCGCCGCGACCTCCGGTGACGACGGCGCGTACGTGACCCCGCTGGTGCGCAAGCTCGCCGCCGAGAACGGCGTCGACCTGGCCACCGTCAAGGGCACCGGCGTCGGCGGCCGTATCCGCAAGCAGGACGTCCTCGCCGCCGCCGAGGCCGCGAAGGCCGCCGCGGCGGCTCCGGCTCCGGCCGCGGCAGCCCCGAGCACCGCCAAGAAGGCCCCGACCCTGGAGGCTTCTCCCCTCCGCGGCCAGACCGTGAAGATGCCCCGCATCCGCAAGGTCATCGGCGACAACATGGTGAAGGCCCTGCACGAGCAGGCCCAGTTGTCCTCGGTCGTCGAGGTCGACGTCACGCGGCTGATGAGGCTGCGCGCGCAGGCGAAGGACTCCTTCGGGGCCCGCGAGGGCGTCAAGCTCTCCCCGATGCCGTTCTACGTGAAGGCGGCGGCCCAGGCGCTGAAGGCCCACCCGGCCGTCAACGCCCGGATCAACGTCGAAGAGGGCACGATCACCTACTTCGACACCGAGAACGTCGGTATCGCGGTGGACTCCGAGAAGGGCCTGATGACCCCGGTCATCAAGCACGCGGGCGACCTCAACATCGCCGGCATCGCGAAGGCCACCGCCGACCTGGCGGGCAAGGTCCGGGCCAACAAGATCACTCCGGACGAGCTGTCCGGCGCGACCTTCACGATCTCGAACACCGGCTCGCGCGGCGCGCTCTTCGACACGATCATCGTGCCGCCGAACCAGGTCGCGATCCTGGGCATCGGCGCCACGGTCAAGCGTCCGGCCGTCATCGAGACGGAGGAGGGTACGGTCATCGGCGTCCGCGACATGACCTACCTGACGCTCTCCTACGACCACCGCCTGGTGGACGGCGCCGACGCCGCCCGCTACCTGACGGCGGTCAAGGCGATCCTGGAGGCGGGCGAGTTCGAGGTCGAACTCGGCCTGTAGGCTCCACCGCCGCATCGCACGACGAGGTGCCCCCGCCCGGTTCTCCGGGCGGGGGCCCTTTGCGTTCCCCGGCCGCAGAGACCGTGGCCATCCTGCGGGCCGGTGGGGGTTGATCGCGCAGTTCCCCGCGCCCCTGAAAGATGAAAAGCCAGGGGTGCAGCCCCGCTTTTCAGGGGCGCGGGGAACTGCGCGACCAGCCAGGGACGGCCGGCAGCCTGCGAACAACCACCCGTCCCACGGCGCAACCCAGATCACAGCCACGGCGTGTAAGTCTCGTCTCACCTGCGCGAAAGCGCCCCCGGCACCTCTCCCCACGCCGGACCCGGCCTTATTGTCTAGAAGTCAACGCCCTCGGGGCCGGAGCGCCCCCACCAAAGGAGCCCCAATGACCGCGCCCGTCGTCCACTCGCTCCGCGAACAGATCCGCGAGCACATCGTGGAGGGGATCGTGAGCGGTCGCTGGAAGCCGGGCGAGCGGATCGTGGAGCGCCGGATCGCCACCGAGCTGGAGGTCAGCCAGACACCCGTGCGGGAGGCCCTGCGCGAGCTGGAGTCGCTGCGCCTGATCGAGTCGGCCCCCAACAAGGGCGTACGCGTACGCAACCTCACCGCGGCGGACCTGGAGGAGAGCTACCCGGTACGGGCCGGTCTGGAGGCCATCGCGGCCGAGCTGGCCGCCGAGCGGCTCGCCGCCGACTGCTCGTCACTGGAACCGCACGTCACCGCCCTGTACGAGGCCGACCGCAAGGCCGACGGCACCGGCCAGGTCCGCCACACGGTGGCCTTCCACCGCGAGCTGGTCCGCGCCGCGGGCAACTCCGTGCTTCTGCACACCTGGGAAGGTCTCGGCATCGAGGTGTTCACCGCCCTGTCGATCCGTTGGCTGGGCACGGTCCAGCAGTCGTACGCGGAGGAGCACGAGGCCCTGGTGGAGGCGTTCCGCCGCCGGGACCCGCTGATCGCGGAGCTGGTGAAGGCGCATGTACTGGGCTGCGCACCGAGGACGGGCAGCGAGCCCTCCTGACCGTGGACGGGCCGCGGGTCCTCCGGACCGTGGACCGGCGGCGAGCCCTCCTGACCAGGGACAAACGAGCGCTCCTGGCTCCGAACAGCGGAGCGGCACCCTGCTCAAACGCACTTCATATGCACTCCGACCTGCGAAAACAAGGCACCCGGTGCCTGGCGCCAAGGCACCCCGTGCCTACTTTCTCGTGATCAAGAGGTTTTGCCCTTCAACCCTTTGATCGATCATCGATCAGCGAGTTACAGTCATCGGCGGGCTCCCACCAGAGCCTGCCGCCCTGTCCTGCCAAAGACCAAGGGCACCCCCGAAAACCCCTTACCGACGAGGGAACCCCCCTCCGCATCCGGAAGGCGGCGCAATGACCGACCCCACCGCAATCCAGCCGA
Source organism: Streptomyces sp. NBC_00258 (assembly GCF_036182465.1). Classification (NCBI taxonomy): domain Bacteria; kingdom Bacillati; phylum Actinomycetota; class Actinomycetes; order Kitasatosporales; family Streptomycetaceae; genus Streptomyces; species Streptomyces sp. NBC_00258. The sequence goes on along the minus strand of NZ_CP108081.1, from coordinate 8,552,880 downwards.
GCGAGCTCGACCAGCTCCCGGACCGTGACCCGGAGGAGACCGCCGAATGGCAGGCCTCCCTGGACGCCGTCACCAAGGCGGCCGGGCCGCACCGTGCCGCGTACCTGATGCGCCGCACGCTGGAACGCGCCGAGGCGGGCGGTCTGGCGCTGCCCAAGCTGCTTGAGACCGACTACGTCAACACCATCCCGACCGCCGCCGAACCCGCGGTGGACGGCGACGAGGCGATGGAGCGCAGGATCACCGCGTGGAACCGCTGGAACGCGGCCGCGATGGTGACCCGGGGCGCGAAACACGGCGTGGGCGGCCACATCGCCACCTTCGCCTCCGCGGCCTGGCTCTACGAGACGGGCTTCAACCACTTCTTCAAGGGCAAGGAGGCCGACGGGTCCGGCGACCAGCTCTACATCCAGGGCCACGCCTCCCCCGGCATCTACGCCCGCGCCTTCCTCGACGGCCGGCTGAACGAGCAGCACCTCGACAACTTCCGCCAGGAGGCGGGCGGCAACGGCCTCCCGTCGTACCCGCACCCGCGGCGCCTGCCGTGGCTGTGGGAGTTCCCGACGGTGTCGATGGGCCTCGGCCCGCTGTCGGCCATCTATCAGGCGCGCTTCAACCGCTATCTGACCAACCGCGGCATCAAGGACGTGTCCCAGTCGCACGTCTGGGCGTTCCTCGGTGACGGCGAGATGGACGAGCCGGAGTCGACGGCTGCACTCGCACTCGCCTCCCGCGAGGGCCTGGACAACCTGACCTTCGTCATCAACTGCAACCTCCAGCGCCTCGACGGCCCGGTCCGCGCGAACTTCAAGATCGTGCAGGAGCTGGAGGCCCAGTTCCGCGGCGCCGGCTGGAACGTCATCAAGTCGCTGTGGGGCAACGCCTGGGACGAGCTGTTCCGGCTGGACACCACCGGCGCCCTCGTCCGCCGCCTCCGCGAGGTCCCGGACGCGCAGGTGCAGACGTACCAGACCCGTGACGCCGCCTACATCCGCCAGGACTTCTTCGGCTCCGACCCGGCGCTCGTCGAGCTGGCGAAGCTGCTGAGCGACGACAAGATCCTGGAGTGTTTCCACCTCTCGCGCGGTGGTCACGAGGCGCGCAAGGTGTACGCGGCCTACAAGGCGGCCGTCGAGCACAAGGGCGCTCCCACCGTGATCCTGGCGCAGACGGTCAAGGGCTTCACGCTCGGCGAGGGCTTCGCGTCGAAGAACGCCAACCACCAGATGAAGAAGCTGTCGACGGACGAGTTCAAGCAGATGCGTGACCTGCTCGAACTGCCCATCAAGGACAGTGACTTCGTCGACGGTGTGGTCCCCTACGGCCACCCGGGCGCCGGCTCCCCCGAGGTCCGTTACCTCCAGGAGCGCCGCGCTGCCCTCGGCGGCCCGGCCCCGGCCCGCCGTACGCACGCGGTCGCCCCGCTGCCCGCCCCCGCCGACAAGGCGTTCGCGGCCTTCGACAAGGGCTCCGGCTCGCAGAACGTGGCGACGACCATGGCCTTCGTACGCCTGGTCAAGGACCTGGTCCGCGACAAGCAGTCCGGGAAGCGCTGGGTGCCGATCGTCCCCGACGAGGCGCGCACCTTCGGTATGGAGAGCCTCTTCCCGTCCCTCGGCATCTACTCGCCGAAGGGGCAGACGTACGAGCCGGTCGACCGTGACCAGTTGATGTACTACAAGGAGGCCAAGGACGGCCAGATCCTCAACGAGGGGATCACCGAGGCCGGTTCGATGGCCGACTTCATCGCCGCGTCCACCGCGTACTCCACGCACGGCGAGACGATGATCCCGTTCTACATCTTCTACTCGATGTTCGGCTGGCAGCGCACGGCCGACCAGATGTGGCAGCTCGGCGACCAGCTCGGCCGAGGCTTCCTCGTCGGCGCGACGGCCGGCCGTACGACGCTGACGGGCGAGGGCCTGCAGCACGCGGACGGGCACTCTCCGGTCATCGCGGCGACCAACCCGGCGGCCCTGTCGTACGACCCGGCGTTCGCGTACGAGGTCGCGACGATCGTCAAGGACGGTCTGCGCCGTATGTACGGCGAGGCTGCGCCCGGCGAGGACCAGAACGTCTTCTACTACCTCACCGTCTACAACGAGCCGATCCCGCAGCCCGCGAAGCCGTCGGGTCTCGGTATCGACGAGGGCATCGTCAAGGGCCTGTACCGCTTCAACACGGCGGAGTCGGCCGGTGTCCAGGTCAACGCCGCCAACGCCTCGCGCATCCAGCTGCTGGGCTCCGGCACGGCGATCCACTGGGTCCTGGAGGCGCAGAGGCTGCTCGCCGAGGAGTGGGGCGTGGCCGCGGACGTCTGGTCCGCCACGTCCTGGACGGAGCTGCGTCGGGACGCGCTGGAGGCCGACGCGGCGCTGCTGCGCGGCGAGGACCGGGTGCCGTACGTCCGTCAGGCGCTGCAGGGTGCCGAGGGGCCCGTCCTCGCGGTCTCCGACTACATGCGGCAGGTGCCCGACCAGATCGCGCAGTGGGTCGAGCAGGACTACTCCTCGCTCGGCGCGGACGGGTTCGGCCTGTCCGACACCCGCGAGGCCGCTCGCCGGCACTTCGGTGTCGACGCGCAGTCGATCGTCGTGGCGGCGCTGGCGCAGCTTGCGCGGCGCGGTGAGGTGCCGGCCTCCGCGGTGAAGGAAGCGCGGGAACGGTACGGGTTGTAGTTGTCGTACGCCGGCTGCGGGCCGGTGGGGGTTGGTCGCGCAGTTCCCCGCGCCCCTGAAAGCGGGGCTGCGCCCCTGGATTTTGTCTTTTAGGGGCGCGGGGAACTGCGCGACCAGCCACATACGACCCGCACCCACCCACCCGGCATCATGAACACATGCGTGCTGCCCGGCTCATCAAGATGGTGTTGCTGCTCCAGTCCCGGCCGTCGATGACGGCCGCCGAGCTCGCTCGGGAGCTGGAGGTGTCGGAGCGGACGATCACCCGGGACGCGCAGGCCCTTTCGGAGGCGGGTGTCCCGGTCTACGCGGACCGCGGCCGGGCCGGCGGGTACCGGCTGATCGGCGGGTACCGGACCCGGCTCACCGGGCTCGCCAGGAGCGAGGCCGAGGCCCTGTTCCTCTCGGGTGTGCCCGGCGCGCTCCGGGAGATGGGCCTTGAGGACGCCGCCTCCGCCGCCCGGCTCAAGGTGTCCGCGGCCCTCCTCCCCTCCCTCAAGGACGCCTCCCGCGCCGCGTCCCAGCGTTTCCACCTGGACGCCCCCGCCTGGTTCGCCGAGCCCAAGACGCCCGAGCTGCTGCCCGAGGTCGCGGAGGCGGTGTGGGACGACCGTCGGATCACCGCGCGCTACCGGCGCCGGGAGACCGACGTGGAGCGCGAGTTGGAGCCGTACGGGCTCATCCTCAAGGCGGGCGTCTGGTACGTGTGCGCCCGTGTCACCGATCCCGGGTCCTTCCGCGTCTACCGCATCGACCGGTTCACGTCGGTCGAGCCCGGCGAAGAGCGCTTCAGCCGCGACGAGGGGTTCGACCTGCCGGGCTTCTGGGCGGAGCGGGCGGCCCAGTTCGCGCGCTCGCTCCTGCGGGCGACGGTCGTGGTGCGGCTCACCGAGGCGGGCGCGCGGCGGCTGAGGCGCACCGTCGATCCGCTCTCCGCGCAGGAGGCCCTGGCAGCGGCCGGCCCGCCCGACGACACGGGCCGGGTCACGGTCACGCTGCCGGTCGAGTCGTACGACGTCGCGTACACCCAGCTCCTCTCCCTCGGTCCCGAGGTGGAGGTCCTGGAGCCGTCCGAGCTCCGCGGGCGCTTCGCCGAGGCGGCGGCCCGGACGGCGGCGTACTACGACACAAAAGGCTGACGCACAGGACTGAGGACTGAGGAGTGAGCGTGACGGGTTACCGGTAGCCCGTCACATCCGCCGGCTTGCCCTGTGACTCCACCTCGATCAGGTAGCGCCACGCGTCGGGCGCCGAGCCGTCGACGTCCGTGAAGCCGTACTCCTGGGCGAGGCCGCCGCTGGAGAGCGACTGTCCGTTCCAGCGGGCCGCGTCGGGGTCGGCTGCGAGCGCGACCAGGGCCCGCCCGACATAGGTGGGCGTCTCGGAGATCGCGAAGTGCGGGACGTGCGCGCAGGCGTCCCGCCAGTTCTCCTCGGTGACCTTGAAGGCGGTGTCGAGCATCGCCTCCGAGCGCAGCCAGCCCGGGGTGAGGCAGACCGCCGTACAGCCGTGCTCCCTGAGCTCCTCCCCGAGGTCGTGGGCCATGCGGATGGGGGTCGTCTTGGCCAGGTCGTAGAAGAACGGTTTGCGGTAGCGGCGGTTGTACTCCTCCGTGCCGTCGGTGACCTCGACGAGCAGGCCGCCGGGGTTGCGGACGAGGAGCGGGAGCGCGGTGTGGCTGGTGATGATGTGCGACTCGATGCCGAGGCGCATGATCCGCAGCCCCTTGTCGAGGTCCATGTCCCACATGTCGGGCTGCTTCTCCGCCGACCAGTCGAGGAGGACGTCGCCGCCCCACATGTCGTTGACGAGGATGTCGAGGCGGCCCTGTTCGCGGTCGATGCGGTCGACGAGGGCGCGTACCTGGTCGGGCTCCAGGTGGTCCGTCGGGACCGCGATGCCCCGGCCGGTGGCGCCCGCGGCCTCGTCGACCAGTTCGGCCGTCCCCTCGATGGTCTCGGTGGTCCGGCCGACCTCGCTGACGTGCTCGCGGGTCGTGCGTCCCGTCACGTAGACCGTGGCTCCGGCGCGGCCCAGTTCCACCGCCATGGCCCGTCCGGCGCCTCGTGTGGCACCCCCGACCAGGGCGACCTTTCCTTCGAGTTGCCGGCCGTGTTCCTGGGCTTTCGTCTGTGCTGTCGTCTCCATGGTCCGAGCATCGCGCCGAATACCGACATCTGCTGTCGGACTTTCCGTGGGCATGTGCGCGCATAACGATCTGCCTGTCCCCGGGTGCGCGGGCCGGGTCGAGGCCCGATGCTTGTCCCGTGATGGACGAGACGGAGTTCTGGGAGCTGGTGGACGCGACCCGCGAGGCCGCCGAGGGCGACCCCGAGGAGCAGGCCGACCTGCTCGTGGAGCGGCTCGTCCAGTTGGACCCCGAGATGGTCCTGGACTTCGCCCGTCACTTCGAGGCCCGCTACAACCGTGCGTACATGTGGGATCTGTGGGGCGCGGCCTGGATCCTGCTCGACGGGGCCAGCGACGACGCCTTCGACTTCTTCCGCTGCTGGCTGATCGGCCAGGGCCGGGAGGTGTACGAGGCCGGCGTGCACGATCCCGACAAGCTCGCCGACCTCCTCACGGACTTCGACGACGAGGTCGACGGGGACGGTGAGGAGCTGGGTTACGCGGCGGACGAGGCGTACGAGCAGCTCACCGGCACGGTCGCCCCGGACCTCGGTATTCCGGCCGCGCCGCCCGAGCCGCTGGGCACCGCGCTGGACCTGGAGAACCAGGCGCAGCTGGCGGAGCGTTTCCCCCAGCTGTGGGACCGGTTCGCGGACTGACGGCGGGCCCACCGGCCGACTGGTGGGCGGTCACACCGCGGAACTGACGGACGCTCCCACCGGGAGAACCCGCTTCACCGGGAGAACCGTCTCACCAGGAGGAGCCGCGCGGCCCTGCCGTCCGGGTCTGGTGCGCGGGGGCGACCACGGCGGTCGGCCAGGCCGCGGCCACGGGCGAGCCGTCCTTCCGTGCGCTGTGCGGCGGAGCCGCGTTGGCCCGGTCCAGTGCGGACGCGGTGGCGGCGGACGGCCCCACCACGACGGCGGCCACCACACAGGCCACGGTCCACGGGCTGCGTGCGGCCCGTGCCCACAGCGAAGTCCCCCGGGTCTGCTGCTCCTTGCGACTGCTCATGATCCCCACCTCCGGTCAGTGCGTGCCTCGACGCTAGAAGGCGTTGCTCGGGGTGATCCGTGAGCCGGCTGTGGCGTACCTGTGAGGCGTTACGGGGAGTCGCGGGGCAGGGACGCGGGATGGGCGGGACCCGGGCGACAGGGCCCCAGGACCTAACGCCTGCCCTGGAGGTGGGCCGCGTGTTCCCTGATCTCGGGCAGCCTCGCCATCAGGGCGGCGCCCGGGCAGGCGGTCCAGTAGCCGTCGGTGTGGCCGGAGAGGGCGGTGAAGGTCCCGCGGGTGCCGGCCGGGTACTTGCTCAGGCTGTTGGTGGAGAGGAGCCGCACGTGGGCGCGCGGGTCGATGCCCACGAGGCCGAGTTTCCAGGCGGCGACGGCCGCTATGGCGTCGGTCATGGCCTTGGGGACCGGGACGCCCGCGGTGAAGGTCCCTATCGCGGCGATGCCCGTCGTGCCCACGTTGAAGCCCTGCGTGTGGGCGCCGACGACGGCGCGGTCGATGCCGCCCGCCCGGCCCTCGTAGATCGTGCCGCAGCGGTCGACGAGGAAGTTGTAGCCGATGTCGTCCCAGTGCCGGACCCCTGCCTGTCCCGCGTACAGGTACCGGATGATCTTGGGAGCGTCGGCGCAGTCGTAGCCGTTCGGCGAGTCGGTGTGGTGCACGAACACGGCCGACACGCGGCCGGCGTACCGGGTCGGCGGCCTGGTGTAGGCGGCGTCTGCCAGCCAGCGTTCCCGCGGCACGATCGGGGGCCGGGCGGCCTGGTGCCCCACGGCGGCCCGAGCCGCGACGGGACGCTTCGCCTCGCCCGGCGTCCGGTCGACCCCGACGGCGCACAGCACGAGACCGGTGACGGCGACCAGGCCGGGGACACAGGCGAGGGCGACGCGCGCGGGGCGGGGTATGCGGTCCAGGGCCGACGGACGGGGCCCGGTGTCGGCCGACGGACGGGGCCCGGTTTCGCCGTCGGCTTCGGGCCCGGTCCGCCGCAGCGTCCTTCGCCAGCGTGCGCGAACCCCCCGCAGCGCGCCACGGGCGCGGTGTGGCGGAGGGGTTCGATGGGCGCACATGGGATCCACTCTCAGGGACAGTCGGGCCGTCCGCGATGTGTGCTGTGCCACCCGGTGGAACCAACGTCCCGGTCCGAGACGTTTCTACAGGTCCACGCACGCGTGCCGGATGGCCGGTTTCCACGCGCGCGTACCTGATCACTGGGCCCTCCCGGCACGTACTAGGAGACCCAAGAGAAAGGGAGCTCCGTGGACCTGCTCGACATCCTGCTGTTGCTGGTGATCCTCGGCTATGCGGCGTCCGGCTACCGGCGCGGGCTCGTCGCGGGCTGTGTGTCCCTGGCCGGCTTCGTGGGCGGTGCCGTGATCGGCGTGTGGGTGCTGCCCTGGATGATGGACCTGGTGGAGGCGGGGACCACGGCGGCGACGGTCACCGCGGTGCTCACGGTGCTGCTGCCCGCCGCCGCGGGCCACGAGCTGGCGGGCCGGCTGGCCCTCAAGCTCCGGCGCGAACTGGACAGCGGCCCCTTGCGCACGGTCGACGGAGTGGGCGGCGCCGCGGCCAACGGGATCGCCGTGCTGCTGGTGGCATGGGTCGCCGCGAGCGTCCTCGGCGCGTCGGCCTCACCCGTGGTCACCTCGTCGATCCGTGACTCCGCGCTGCTCGGCGCGGTGCAGGACGCGATGCCGGAGACCACCCCGACCTGGTTCTCCCGGGCCACCTCGGCGCTCACAGAGGCGGGCTTCCCGCAGGTCTTCAACCCCTTCGAGAACGAGCCGGCGGCCAGCGTCGCCAAGCCCTCGGGGGACAGCGTCACCGCGGCCGCCACCCGGGCCGCCCAGCGCTCCACCGTGAAGGTCGAGGGCGCGGTCGGCACCCAGGGCCGTGAGGGCAGTGGCTTCGTGTACGCGCCGGAGCACGTGATGACCAACGCGCACGTGGTGGCGGGCATCGACGAACCGACCGTCCGCGTGGGCGGCACGGGCAAGGCGTACGAGGCGAGGGTCGTCCTCTTCGACCCGGCGAAGGACGTGGCCGTGCTCGACGTCCCGGGCCTGAAGGCGCCCGTGCTGCCCTTCGACACCAGCGCGACCCGCGGCGACGCGGCCGTGGTCGCGGGCTACCCGCAGGACGGCGGTCTCGACCTCCAGGCGGCCACCGTCGCCAACAAGATCAATGCCAGGGGCCAGAACATCTACGGCTCCGACCCGGTCACCCGCGAGATCTACTCGATCCGCTCCACGGTCCGTCCCGGCAACTCCGGCGGTCCCCTGCTGACCACCACAGGCAAGGTCTACGGCGTCGTCTTCGCCCGCTCCACGAGCGACAACGAGACGGGTTACGTGCTGACCGCCGACGAGGTCGCGGGCGATGCCCGGCGCGCGGCGAAGGCGAAGGCCGCGGTGGACACGGGCGACCTCGTCACCTCCTGACCCCCGAGCGGCCCGGCGCGGCCCGGAAGCAGGTGGACGACCAGCCAGTTGGCACGTTTTGCCACCCAGGCGAAACATGCCCCTGCCTTCCTCCGGGCGTACGCTTCCCCGCGTGAGCACCAAGTCGTCCGCAGCGACCAGGACCCCGTCGCTGACCGAGCGCCGCAAGGCGGCAACCCAGTTCGACATCGCCCGCGCCGCCGCCGAGCTCTTCACCGAGCGCGGTCCCGACGGCACCACGGCCGAGGAGATCGCCGTACGCGCCGGTGTCGCGCTGCGGACCTTCTACCGCTACTTCCGCAACAAGCAGGACGCCGTCGGCCCCCTCCTCGCGGTCGGCGGCGACCACTGGCGGGAGCGCCTGGCGGCGGCAGAGCCGGGTACCGCGCTCCCCCGGGCGCTGGAATCGGCCGTCATCGCGTCGCTGACCGTCCCCCACGAGGCCAAGGCGGAGGGACTGCGCTGGACCCGGGGCCTGCTGCGGGCGTGCGCCGAGGACCCTGCGCTGCGCGCGGTCTGGTACCGCGTGAACCAGGAGTCCGAGGACAAGCTCATCCCCCTGGTGGCCCGGCTGGCGGGCGACGACGCCGACCCGCTGGAGATCCGCCTCGCCGCCGCGGCCGCCACGGACGCGATCCGGGTCGCCCTGGAGACCTGGGCCGAGTCGGACGCGGACGTCGAGGGCCTGGGCTCACCCGCGGAGCTCGCGGTGCGCTGCCTGCGGGAACTGACGGGCGGGATACGGCTGTTGGCGGAGCCGCGGAACGTCAGAGACTCCGCCCCATGAGTACGTCGTCCACGTACTCCCCGTCCAGGTAGAACTCCCCGGGCTGGATCCCCTCGATCACGAAGCCCTCGGACTCGTAGAGCTTGCGGGCCGGGGCGTTGTGACCGAGGACGCGCAGGGTGATCCGCAGGGCGCCCTGGCTGCGGGCCTCGGCGACGACCGCGCGGATCAGCGCCCGTCCCACGCCGAAGCCGCGTGCGTCTTCGGCGACGGCGAGGCCCTGGATCTGCCGTACGTGCGCGTTCGAGACGAGCGGGGTGGGGAAACCGAGCCGTACGTAGCCGATGACGCGCCCCTCCAGCTCCGCGACCAGGTGGTCGCGGGGGCCGAAGCGCTCGTTGAAGAACGGATCGTACGGCTGCTGCTCCTGGGGTCTGACGGCGTGCTGATAGGACCAGATCGCGCGGTCGAGACGGCCCAGCGCCTCTTCGTCGTCGGGCCGGGCGGTGCGTATGGACGGCTCGGGCATGACGTCACTTTACGACCGGCGCGCGCGGCGCCGTCCGGTATACCGACCACCCTCGGCACACCGCTCCCTGGGTGGTTGGCGGAGGATGGGGCCATGGAGACTTCCCGAATCGCCGTGGCCGGCGCGTCCGGCCTCATCGGGAGCGCCCTGGTGCGCTCGCTGACCGCCGACGGGCACGAGGTGGTGCGGCTGGTGCGCCGTACGCCCCGGGCGAAGGACGAGGTCGAGTGGGACCCCGAACGGCAGTACGTCGACGCGGCGGGCCTCGTCGGCTGCGACGCCGTGGTGAACCTCGCGGGCGCCGGCATCGGCGACCACCGCTGGACGGACGAGTACAAGCGGAAGATCCGGGACAGCCGCCTACTCGGCACGGCAGCGCTGGCGGAGGCCGTCGCCTCCCTCGACCGGCCGCCACAGGTCTTCGTGAACGGCAGCGCGATGGGCATCTACGGAGACACCGGCGAGCGGGCCGTGGACGAGAGCGCGCCTCCCGCGATCGGGTTCCTGCCCTCGCTGTGCGTCGAGTGGGAGGAGGCGGCGGCTCCCGCGGAGGAGGCGGGAGTACGGACCGTCTTCGCGCGCACCGGCCTGGTGGTGGCCGCGAAGGGCGGTGCCTGGGGGCGGCTCTTCCCGCTCTTCAAGGCGGGTCTCGGCGGGCGGATGGGCGACGGGCGGCAGTACTGGAGCTACATCGCGCTGCACGACCACGTGGCCGCGCTGCGGTTTCTGATCGACTCCGAGTCGCTTTCCGGCCCCTTCAATCTGACGGCTCCGGAGCCGCTCACCAACCGGGAGATCACGGCCGCGATGGGGCGCGTGCTGCACCGGCCCACGCTCTTCGCGGTGCCCGCGCCTGTGCTGAAGCTTGTACTCGGGGAGATGGCACAGGAGGTGCTGGGGAGCCAACGGGTGCTCCCTACCAGGCTGTTGGAGTCGGGGTTCACCTTTGCGTTTCCGGGGATCGAGGAGGCGATCCGGGCGGTTCGCTAGCACTGGCGCTCCGCTCGGCTGCGGTTCATCGATCTGCGGCCCGGCTGTGGCTGAGCGCGCCCACGATGGGGGTCCCCCGCTCGATCGAAGTCGAGAGTGGGGGAGGAGCCGCGTATGGACACGGCCCCGCACCTTTTACGGGGCACGGGGCGCGGGCATAGTCCCCGGCCGGCAGGACCGGCTCATGCGACCCGCGTGCGACCGTGCCCTGTTCATGCGCGACTTCCACCGCCCGTCGGCGGCCCTACCCTCGTGCCGAACTCGGGTATTCCTGGAGCCCGTTGGGGGCATCACGTCCCCAGCAGTCACGCGACCTCGGGGAGGGGCACGTGCTAGAGCCCGCGTATCAGGCGGACGTCGTCATCGTGGGAGCCGGAGTCGCAGGACTCGCGGCCGCCCATCGACTGAACAGCGCAGGTGTAACGACCGTCGTCCTGGAGGCCGCCCCTTACGTGGGTGGCCGTATGACGACCGAGAAGGTCGACGGCTTCCGGCTCGACCGCATCGGCCAGCTCCTCTCCACGTCCTATCCCGAGCTGCGGCTGACCCCGGGCCTCGACGGGCTCGCCCTTCGGCCGTTCGCCCCCGGCGTGCTCGTCCACGCCGACGGCCGCGTCCACCGCGCGGGCGAGCCCGCAGGTGCCGGGGGCGCACGGGGCGCACTCGACGCGGCGCGCGCCCTGGTGAGCCCCCCTCGCAGGCTCAGGCAGATACCGGCGGCCGCCGTGCCGCCCGTGTCGCGGGCCTTCCCGCCGCTCGGCGGCGCCCTCGACCAGGCCCGGCTGGCCGCGGCCCTCGGACGGATCGCGACCGTCCCCGTGGACCGGCTGCTGGCCCGGCCCGAGCGGCCCGCGGGGCGCGCACTCGCGGCCCGCGGCATGCCGGCCCGTACGGTCGAGGGTTTTCTGCGCCCGCTGCTGGCCGCGCTGCTCTGCGACCCGGATCTGACGACGTCCAGCCGGTGCGCGGACCTCGCGCTGCGCGCCTTCGCCTCCGGCCGGCTGTGCGTCCCGGAGGGCGGCGCCGACACGCTGCCGGAGCTGCTGGCGGCAACCCTGCCGCCCGGGACCGTCCGCACCGGCGTGCGGGTCACGTCCGTGTCCACCACCTCCGTGACGACGGCGGAACACGGTGAACTCCGCTGCCGGGCCATCCTGGTGGCGACCGACGCCCACGCCGCCGCCGAGCTGCTGCCGGGCCTGCGGGTACCGCCGTTCCACGAGGTCACCGTGGTGCACCACACGGCCGACGAGGCACCCCTGGCAGAGCCCGCGCTGCTCCTGGACGCGGACCGCAGGGGCCCGGTGGCCCACACCGCGGTCATCAGCCAGGTCGACCCGACCCGTGCCCCCGTGGGCCGCGCCCTGATCTCGTCCACGATCCTCGGCGCACCCCCCGAGGACACGGACCGGGCCGTACGCGCCCACCTGGCCGCCCTCTACGGCACCGCCACGCATCGCTGGGAGCTGCTCGCGGTCCACCACACCCCCGACGCCGTTCCCGCGATGCCGCCCCCGCACGACCTCCGGCGCCCGGTCCGTCTCCTCGCCGGCCTGTATGTCTGCGGCGACCACCGCGACACCAGCACGGTCCAGGGCGCCCTGCACTCCGGCCACCGGGCGGCAACGGCCCTCCTGACGGACCTCGGCGTCAACTCGGCACCCACGGCGTCCCCATTAGCGGCCTCGACCGCCGCGTAGGCGAGCGAGAGCCAGGGGGTGGAGGTCCCGCCGCGGGGCAGGACCTCCTCCCCATCCACAGCCTCCCCCCGCCCCGTAAGGGGCGCGGGGAACTGCGCGACCGGCTCCCACCGGCCCGCAGCCTCGACACCACCCTCGCCGCCCCACCCGCGGAGCAACCGTCAGCCGAGCGCAGCGACCTTGTCGCGGTACCCCCTGACCGGCGGCGCGTCCTTGTACGGCTCCAGCCGCCGCTCGAAGTCCCGCACATACTCCACCGCCCGCACCGACCGCATCTCCGAGGCCTGCGTCGCGGCCTCCGCACCCAACTGGCAGGCCTGATCCAGCTCGCCGAGCCCGAGCCGCGCCGAGGCCAGGACCACCCGGCAGAAGAGCCGGCTGCGCGCATACCCGGGTGCCCGCAACTGCAGGGACCGCTCGGCGTGCTGCGCGGCCGCCCGGTACTGCTGGAGGTCGCGGTGGCAGTGCCCGAACTCGTCCGCGAGCTGCGCCTCGTCGAAGAACCGCGCCCAGTACGGCACTTCGTCGCCGGGCCGGGCGGTCTCCAGCGCCCTTTCGGCGCGCACCAGCGAGGCCGTGGCCGCCCGCACCTCGCCGAGCACACCGTGCCCCCGCGCCTCGACCGCGTACAGCAGCGCCTGGACGACCGGCGGGGCCGACGAGCCCACGCCCTGCTGGGCGACCCGGGCCAGCTGCACCGCCTCCCGGCCGTGCCCCAGATAGACAGCTTGACGGCTCATCGTCACAAGCACGTACGAGCCGTACGCCCGGTCCCCCGCCGCCTGCGACAGCCGCAGCGCCTGGACGAAGTACCGCTGGGCGAGCCCGTGCGCGGCGATGTCGTACGAGGTCCAGCCCGCCAGCCGGGTCAGATCGGACGCGGCGGCGAACAGGCGGCGCCCCGTCTGCTCCCCGTAGGTGCCGCGCAGCATCGGCTCCAGCTCGTGCTCCAAGTACCGCACGAGGGCCTGCCGGGCGTGCCCTCCACCGTACGCGTTGTCGAGCGTGCGGAACAGTTCCCCGACCGAGCGCAGCGCCGCGATGTCGCCCGCGGTCACCCGCTGCCCGGGGCCACGTTCGGTCTGCGCGCGCTGCCGGGGCACGGCCGGGCGGCCCTGTACGGGGATCCGTACGGCACCGGGGTCGCCGCGGCCCACCCGGTCGTCGGCCCGGCCGATCAGCCAGTCCCGGCTGGGCACGACGAGCCCCGCCGGAGTGAAGGCGATCTTGCGGAGCTCCGCGTGGCTTCCGGAGTCCTTGCGCCACAGTCCGCCGACGATGTCGACGGCCTCCTCGGGAGTGGCAGCGAATTCGAGCCCGGCGTACACCGGGGCGCACGCGTCGAGTCCGAGGTCCTGGGCGGTGAGACGGCGTCCCAGCCGGCGGGTGAAGACCTCGGCGATCAGCGCGGGTGTCGTGCCTCTCGGCTGCTGGCCGCGCAGCCAGCGGGTCACGGATGTCTTGTCGTATCTGAGATCGAGCCCGTGTTCGAGGCCGAGCTGGTCCACTCGGCGGGCTAGCCCCGCGTTGGAGAACCCCGCTTCTGCGATTAGTGCGGCGAGCTGACGGTTGGGGGTGCGCTGCGCGGGTCGTTCCGTCATCTGCGGTGCGAACTCCTGCCTTCCGGGCTGGGGGCCTGCGGGAACAGGCCCGGGCGAGGTCGGCCGCCGTGCCTTGAGCAGCCCTTGAAAGCCTCGTGAACGGCGCGAATGTAGCGGTCCGTAAGCACCCGATCGCACACTTCGACACGCATTCATCCGATCGTGTGAGGATTGCCCCCAGGGCTGACGAGGTTCGACCAGACGTACAGTGGCGTGAGGCTGTTATGAGCCTTACGACTCTTTCAGGGAGGCGCTTGCCGTGAGTGAGTTGCGGTTCGTCCGCATGGGTTTCGGTGCGGACGCCGTCGAGTACCAGGAGGCCTGGGACGAGCAGCGCCGTGTGCACACGGCGCGCTTCCAGGACGAGATCCCCGACACCTGTCTGCTCCTGGAGCACCCGCCGGTCTACACGGCCGGGCGGCGCACGGCGGACAGTGAGCGGCCCCTCGACGGCACGCCCGTCGTCGACGTGGACCGTGGCGGCAAGATCACCTGGCACGGGCCGGGGCAGCTGGTCGGCTACCCGATCCAGAAACTTCCTCGCCCGGTTGACGTCGTCGCCCACCTCCGCCGCCTCGAGGACGCGATGATCCGGGTCTGCGCGGAGTTCGGTGTCGAGACGAGCCGGGTGGAGGGGCGGGCCGGCGTCTGGGTCCTCGGCGACCCGGTGGCCGAACGGCCGTCCCTCGGCGGGCTCTCCCTCGACTTCGACCCCCGGCTGGCGGACGAGGAGTTCGATCCGCGGCTCAACGGGCCCGAGTACGCGCCGTCCAATGCGGGGCAGCGGCGTGAGGACCGGAAGATCTGCGCCATGGGCATCCGGGTCGCCAAGGGCGTCACGATGCACGGCTTCGCGCTGAACGTGAACCCCGACACGTCCAGCTTCGACAAGATCATTCCGTGCGGCATCCGTGACGCCGGTGTCACGTCGCTCGCCCACGAGTTGGGCCGCGACCTCACCATCGCGGAGGTCCTGCCGGTGGCCGAGCGGCATCTGCGGGATGTTCTCGGGAACGCGGAGTTGAGGCCGCGGGAGGTTGAGCGGGTAGTGGTGTAGGGCCTTTTTTCGCCCCCGCCGCCCCTACCCATTCCCGTCCCTTACTCAGGGGCTCCGCCCCCGAACCCCCGCTCCTCAAACGCCGGAGAGGCTGAATACTTCGCAGCCCGGGCCGACACACTCAGCCCGTCCGGCGTTTGAGGACGAGGCCGTTCAGGCCGACAGCGGGGGTCTGGGGGCGCAGCCCCCAGGGACGGGACGGGTAGGGGCGGCGGGGGCGAGGAAACCCCCGGGAATGCACCCCCGTTCCCGAAGGTTGCCCACCCCGGGGGCCGAGAAGCGAACGGGCGTACCCTGGTGTACGCCGAAGAATCGAAGCTACAGGGAGCCGATGTGTCCGCAGTCGCACCCGACGGACGCAAGATGCTGCGCCTGGAGGTCCGGAACGCCCAGACCCCCATCGAGCGCAAGCCCGAGTGGATCAAGACCCGGGCGAAAATGGGCCCCGAGTACACGAAGATGCAGAACCTCGTGAAGAGCGAGGGCCTGCACACGGTCTGCCAGGAAGCAGGCTGTCCCAACATCTACGAGTGCTGGGAAGACCGCGAGGCCACGTTCCTCATCGGCGGCGACCAGTGCACGAGGCGCTGCGACTTCTGCCAGATCGACACGGGCAAGCCCGAGGCGCTGGACCGCGACGAGCCCCGCCGTGTGGGCGAGTCCGTGGTCACCATGGATCTCAACTACGCGACCATCACGGGCGTCGCCCGCGACGACCTGGAGGACGGCGGCGCCTGGCTGTACGCCGAGACCGTACGCCAGATCCACGCGCAGACGGCGAACCGCGAGAGCGGCCCCACCAAGGTCGAGCTCCTCGCCCCCGACTTCAACGCGGTCCCCGAGCAGCTGGCCGAGGTCTTCTCCTCCCGGCCGGAGGTGTTCGCGCACAACGTCGAGACGGTCCCCCGTATCTTCAAGCGCATCCGCCCGGGCTTCCGCTACGAGCGCTCGCTGAAGGTCATCACGGACGCCCGTGACTACGGTCTGGTCACGAAGTCGAACCTGATCCTCGGCATGGGCGAGACCCGTGAAGAGGTCAGCGAGGCCCTGCGCCAGCTCCACGAGGCCGGCTGCGAGCTCGTCACCATCACGCAGTACCTGCGGCCCTCCGTGCGCCACCACCCCGTGGAGCGCTGGGTGAAGCCGCACGAGTTCGTCGAGCTGAAGGAGGAGGCCGACCAGATCGGCTTCTCCGGAGTCATGTCGGGCCCGCTGGTCCGCTCCTCGTACCGCGCGGGCCGCCTCTACCAGATGGCGATCGAGAAGCGGGGTTCGTACGTCGCCTCGCAGGCCGTCTGAGACGAAGCGAGAGGGGTCGCGCGGCACGTTGCGCGACCTGCGGGATGGCACGCAGTGCCACCCTCGGCGTGTGAATCCGAGCACAAGCAACTACCTGCCGGTAGTGGCCAATACGACGCGGTCCTGACCGTCCCCGCAGATGGGGGCCACCTCAGGGCCGCGTCAGTGTTTTCGGCCCGCGCATCAAGGCTTCATTGGCGTTTGACCGGTCGGTCACGCCCTGGTAACACCATTCAGTGACCCTGGTCTTACGCCACGTAGAGCCCTAGCCAGAGCCGCCATCCCGAGGGGGGACCTCCATCATGCAGACCGCGCCCGTACGAGCCACACCGATTCCGTCGTTCGGCGATGCACTCCGTGCCGTCGAGTCGCTGCTCCTGAGCAGCGGCCAGCGCACCGCCCGCCGCAACGCCTGGACCTCGGTCCTGGAGGACCGCCGTCGCGCCAAGGACCGGGTCGAGGCACAGCTCGTCCTGGAGAAGAGCCTCAGCGGCCGTCACTGAGCCGCCGACCCGGCACCGCCGTCGTCGGCGCTTCCCACGCCACGTAGACTTCACGGCATGGCGAGGAAGGAATCCGCAGCGGACGCTGCGAACCCCGGGCGACTCAAGCAGATTGCCCTGACTTACAAGATGACCCGCAAGGCCGACAAGATGATCGGTCTTGTACTCGCGGCTGTCGGAATCGGCACCCTCGGTGTCTTCCTCGCGATCGGCTTCTTGATCGGGCACCCGATCTATCTCGGCATTCTCGGCCTCCTGCTCGCCTTCCTCGCGTCGGCGATCGTCTTCGGACGCCGGGCCGAGCGTGCGGCGTTCGGTCAGATGGAGGGCCAGCCGGGTGCGGCCGCCGCGGTTCTCGACAACGTCGGGCGCGGCTGGACGACAACCCCGGCGGTGGCGATGAACCGCAGCCAGGACGTGGTCCACCGGGCCGTCGGCAAGGCCGGCATCGTCCTGGTCGCCGAGGGCAACCCGAACCGGGTGAAGAGCCTGCTGGCCGCCGAGAAGAAGAAGATGGCCCGCATCGTCGCGGACGTGCCGGTGCACGACATCCTCGTCGGCACGGGCGAGGGCCAGGTCGAGCTCAAGAAGCTCCGCACGACGATGCTGAAGCTGCCCCGCGTCCTCTCCGGCCCCCAGGTCACCGCGACCAACGACCGGCTGCGCGCGCTCGGCGACCTCATGTCGAACATGCCCCTCCCCAAGGGCCCGATGCCCAAGGGCATGCGCATGCCGCGCGGCGGCCCGAAGATGCGCTGACACACTCCCGTACGACGAAGACGCACTCCGCGTACGACGATGGGGGCGCCCGGATCACTCCGGGCGCCCCCATCGTCGTACGGACCGGGATCTCGTCGTACGGACCGGGATCTCGTCGTACGGACCGGGACCGTCAGATCCTGACCTCGACCGTGCGGGCCAGACGGTCGTGCAGTCCCCTGCCGTCGCGGTCCCAGATCAGCGCCGGGAGGGCGACGCACAGGAGGACCGTGCGCAGGAGGGCGCGGAGCGGGTTGACCGTGCCGGTGTCCAGGGCGAGGACGCGGAGGCCGAACAGGCGCTTGCCCGGGGTGAAGCCGATCGTGCCGACGGTCAGGACGCTCACGCCGAAGAAGACGGCCAGCGCCCAGTTGCCGGTCGCCTGGCCGTAGCCGTCGGTGATCAGGCCGTATGCGATCAAGAGGCACAGGCCCCAGTCGACGGCGAGGGCCGCGAGGCGCCGCCCGGGGCGGGCGATCGAGCCGGGGCCCGACTCGGGCAGACCCAGCTGCTCGCCGCGGTATCCGAAGTCGGCACCGGCTTCCTCCGCGGCCGCGCGGGGTCCGGAGAGCCACGATCCGATTGCTTGCCTGTTGTCCACCCGTCCACGGTACTGCGCCCGTTTTGGCATGCGTACAGGTGGGGTGTTCCCGGCCCGGTCCGGTTAACTTGGGCGAAACAAATGGGTCACGCTTGAGAAATCACCCGTCCCTAAGGTCGGGCTCAGCGTGTGCCACCGCACTGGCCGCACGAACGAACTACCACCCCGGTCCACAGTGAGCGGGAGTAGGAGGAGCTGGATGTTCCAGAACGCCGACGAGGCCAAGAAGTTCATCAAGGACGAAGACGTCAAGTTCGTCGACGTCCGCTTCTGCGACCTGCCGGGTGTGATGCAGCACTTCACGCTGCCGGCAGAGGCCTTCGACCCGACCGAGGAACTGGCCTTCGACGGCTCCTCCATCCGCGGCTTCCAGGCCATCCACGAGTCCGACATGGCGCTCCGCGCCGACCTGTCAACCGCGCGCGTCGACCCCTTCCGCCGCGACAAGACGGTCAACATCAACTTCTTCATCCACGACCCGATCACGGGCGAGCAGTACTCCCGTGACCCGCGCAACGTGGCGAAGAAGGCGGAGGCGTACCTCGCGTCGACCGGCATCGCCGACACCGCGTACTTCGGCCCCGAGGCCGAGTTCTACGTCTTCGACAGCGTGCGGTTCCAGACCACCGCGAACGAGTCCTTCTACCACGTCGACTCCGAGGCGGGCGCCTGGAACACCGGCGCGCTGGAGGACAACCGCGGCTACAAGGTCCGCTACAAGGGCGGTTACTTCCCGACCCCGCCGGTCGACCACTTCGCCGACCTGCGTGCCGAGATCTCCCTGGAGCTGGCCAAGTCCGGCCTCCAGGTCGAGCGCCAGCACCACGAGGTGGGCACCGCCGGCCAGGCCGAGATCAACTACAAGTTCAACACGCTGCTCGCCGCGGCCGACGACCTCCAGCTCTTCAAGTACATCGTGAAGAACGTCGCCTGGCGCAACGGCAAGACCGCGACCTTCATGCCGAAGCCGATCTTCGGTGACAACGGCTCGGGCATGCACGTCCACCAGTCGCTGTGGACGAACGGCGACCCGCTGTTCTACGACGAGGCCGGTTACGCGGGCCTGTCGGACACCGCCCGCTACTACATCGGCGGCATCCTCAAGCACGCCCCGTCGCTGCTGGCCTTCACCAACCCGACGGTGAACTCGTACCACCGTCTGGTCCCCGGCTTCGAGGCCCCGATCAACCTGGTCTACTCGCAGCGCAACCGCTCCGCGGCCATGCGTATCCCGATCACGGGCTCGAACCCGAAGGCCAAGCGCGTCGAGTTCCGCGCGCCCGACTCCTCCGGCAACCCGTACCTCGCCTTCTCGGCGCTGCTGCTCGCGGGCCTCGACGGCATCAAGAACAAGATCGAGCCGGCCGAGCCGATCGACAAGGACCTCTACGAGCTGGCTCCCGAGGAGCACGCGGGTGTCGCCCAGGTCCCGACCTCCCTCCCGGCCGTCCTGGACCGCCTCGAGGCCGACCACGAGTTCCTGCTCGCGGGCAACGTCTTCACGCCCGACCTGATCGAGACGTGGATCGACTACAAGCGCACCAACGAGATCGCTCCCCTGCAGCTGCGTCCGCACCCGCACGAGTTCGAGCTCTACTACGACGTGTGATCGACTCCGTGACCGACACGTACGCGTAGCGCGTCACGGCTGACGAACGAAGCCCTGTCACCGCCCCTCGGGCAGTGACAGGGCTTTGTCGTTCTTTGCCTGGTGGAGGACTGATCCAGATCCATTCGTGGAAATGCCCGGGTGCACACTGGAATCGGGACGAGTGCCCGATTTCGAGGTGATCGCTATGCAGAGCCGCTTCCAGGCCGACCGGGGACTGACCGCGAGGATGGGCATCACGCTGTTCCTCCTCGGGCTGCTGTACGTGGTGTTCGTGGCCGCGCTGATCGTGCTGCTGAAGTCCTGGGTGCTGGTCGTGGTGATCGCAGCGGCGCTGCTCGGCGCGCAGTACTGGTTCTCGGACCGGATCGCGCTGTACGCGATGCACGGGCGGGTCGTCGAGCGCGAGGAGTATCCGCAGCTGCACGGGGTGATCGACCGGCTCTGCGCGACCGCCGACATGCCGAAGCCCGTGGTCGCCGTCTCCGACATGGAGATGCCGAACGCCTTCGCCACCGGGCGCAACGCCGACCACGCCGCCGTCTGCGTGACGACCGGGCTGCTGCGCCGACTCGACCCCGCCGAGCTGGAGGGTGTACTCGCCCACGAGCTGTCTCACGTGGCGCACCGCGATGTCGCGGTGATCACCGTGGCCTCGTTCCTGGGAGTGCTCGCCGGGCTTGTCGTGCGCTTCACGCTCTACTCGCAGGTGTTCGGCGGGCGGGGGCGGAAGGACCAGAACACGGTCGTCGTCCTGATGACGGTGATGGCGGTGTCCGCGGCCGTCTACGCGCTCAGCTTCCTGCTCATCCGGGCCCTGTCCCGGTACCGCGAACTGGCCGCCGACCGGGCCGGGGCCATGCTCACCGGGCGTCCCTCGGCGCTGGCCTCCGCGCTGACCAAGCTGACCGGGGACATCGCGAAGATCCCCACGCGTGATCTGCGGACCGCGCAGGCCTTCAACGCCTTCTACTTCACGCCCGCGTTCGGTGCCGCGCCGGGCGGCCGGCAGCTCTTCTCCTCCCTGCTGTCGACGCACCCGAGCCTGGAGGACCGGCTTGATCAACTCGGCCGTATCTCCGGCGAGTTGGGTGAGGCGCCGGCCCCCGGGAAGGCCGGCTGAGCATGGGGTTCCTCGACATCCTCCTCGGCCGCAGCAGGCCCGTCGCGCCCGATCTCGACCAGCTCTTCGGGCTGCCGTCGGCCGCCGTGACACTGGAGGCGGCGGCCGGGTTCACGCCGACCGGGCACGGTTCGGTGTGCTTCGCGTCCGTCGAGGGGGCCGCCTTCGACGACGTACGGGAGGAAGTGCGGGAGCTGCTCGACGCGGACTCGGAGCCGCCCGTCGAGGTGAGCCGGGACGACTACGGGTACACCTGGCTGGTGTCGCGCCGGGAGCCGGACGATCTGCCCGCGCTCGTCGGTGATCTGCACGCGGTGAACAGCACGCTGGAGGGCAGCGGGTTCGGCCCGCAACTGCTGTGCTCGGTGGTCGGGTTCCACCACGGCGACGGGCGGCGGCTCGGACTCGTCTATCTCTACAAGCGCGGGACCTTCTACCCGTTCGCGCCGCTGCCCGGGGACGGCGAGCGGCGCGACAACGCGCTGGAGCTGCAGGTCAGGGCGGCACTCGGAAACGACCTGCGGGTGGAGCAGGACCTGGGCCGGTGGTTCCCGCTGTGGGGAGCGCCGGGCCTGGGCTAGGGCCTGGGCCGGCCGCTCCCCCGGACTAGTTCCGCTTCTGGCGGGTCATCCACGGGCGTTCGCGGCGGTAGCGGCGCTCCCACCTGGCCTGCTGGTCACGGCGCTGGCGGTACGCGCGGTAGTCGTTGTCGCCGCGTGCCGACGAGCCGGCCCCGCGGGGCGACGAGGAACCCGTCGACCCCTGGCCGGTGCGGCCGTAACGGAAGTGCAGGTAGAGCAGGGCTGCCCCGGCGAACCACCAGAGCGGGTTGTTGAAACCGAGGACGACCAGAGCGAGGACCGCCAAAATGATCAAGGTACCCATGATGGGTCTCCTTGTGCGTGGGTGGTGGGACCTTGAGATGTCCGACGCGGCGCTGGGGGCGGGCACCCGTCCGTCGGTGGGTTGAGAGTAGCCCTCAGGATGCCGGGTGATGCCTGTCCGACGGAAACGAATAACGCCGGAGTCGGAGGGAGAACGCTCGCAGAACTCCTGAAGTCGAACAAAATCGACGTTCGGAGCGAGAATCCAGGGGCGGGGCCGGGGACAGGACAGGGCACGGCCACGGAGCGACACAGGGGATCGGGTGAGCGGACAGGTGCGGTACATCGAGGTGGCGGAGCGGCGGGCCCGGCTGGCTGTCGGGCAGCGGCTGGCCGGGTCCGCGCGGGCGGACACACCGGAGGAGGTCGCGGAGTCGCTGGTGGCGCTGCACGGGACGGATCCCGCGAGCGTCTTCCTCGCCGTGGGCGCGCGCCTGGCGGACGCGGCGAAGACCGTGCCGGAGACGGAACGCGCACTGTACGAGGACCGGACGCTGTTGCGGATGCACGGTATGCGGCACACCGTGTTCGTGTTCCCCACCGAACTCGTTCCGGTCGTGCACGCGTCCACCGGGCTCACCGTCGCCGCGCGGGCACGGGCCGCTCTGATCAAGGACATGGCCAAGGCCGGGGCACCGGACGCGGAGTGGCTCGCGGAGGTGGAGGCGTCCGCGCTGGCCGCGCTGGCCCGGCGCGGGGAGGCCACCGCGGTGGAACTGGCCCAGGACGAGCCCCGGTTGAAGGAACAGTTCGTGTACGCGGCGGGGAAGAGCTACGAGGGCGTGCACACCGTCTCCTCGCGGCTGTGGAGGGTGCTGGGGGTCGAGGGCCGGGTCGTACGAGGACGGCCGCTGGGCTCGTGGACGTCCACGCAGTTCCGGTGGGCGGTGGCCCGGCCCTCCCCCGAACTGCCGGTCGCCGAGGCCCAGTCGGAGCTGGTGCGGCGGTGGCTCGGCGCGTGCGGGCCTGCCACGGAGGCGGACCTGAAGTGGTGGACGGGCTGGAAGGTCAGTGACGTACGGGCCGCGCTCAAGGCGGTCGGGGCGGTGACCGTGGCGGTGGACGAGGGCGTCGGGTACGTCCTCGCCGACGCCGTGGAACCGGTCGAGGCGGTCGAGCCGTGGGCCGCGCTGCTGCCCGGCCTGGATCCGACTGCCATGGGATGGCAGGAACGGGACTGGTACTGCCCGCCGGAGCTGAGGTCCGCGCTCTTCGACGGCAGCGGGAACATCGGGCCCACCGTGTGGTGGGACGGGCGGGTCGTCGGTGGGTGGGCCCAGCGGCCCGACGGCGAGATCGCCTGGCGGCTGCTGGACGACGAGGGGGTGGGCCGAGAGGCGCGGGAGGCGATCGAGGCGGAGGCCGCGCGGCTGCACGCCTGGGTGGGCCCGACCCGGGTCACACCGCGCTTCCGGACGCCGCTGGAACGGGAGTTGGCGTCAGCCTGACGACGGGAGCCGTCGCCCCGCCGGCTCGTGGCACACGTCAGGGCCATGACCCGGTGCGCCGTCCGCCCCGACAAACGGGCGGCGCACCGGGCGTGGACTCAGCGGGCGTACCTCATCAGGGCTCGGACCATGTGGCACGTGGTGTCCGACGGCGGGTGGATTCCGATGAGTTGGGCCGTGCTGCGGATCTTCTCGTTGCGGGCCTGGTTCGGTACGTACACACCCGAGTCGAGGAGGGCGATCGCGAGTCGCATCGCCTTCAGACGGCGGTTGTGCGTCACGTACCAGTCGCGGGGGCGTCCCGGTGGCAGCGGACGCTTCTCGACGGGCTCGTACGGCAGGTCGAGCAGGACCGCCCTCTTGGATGTGGACTGAGTGGGCAGCGGGCTGAGTGCGGCAGCGGGCACAGGCATCCTCCTGTCGCGGTCAGGGAACCGTCCGGCGTCTCCGGCGGCCCCCTCGAACACTACTTATAGTTTACCGGCCACCACTGACATCCAGCGAGCCCAGGACGTCCAGTAAATGGCCAGGTGGGCAAGGCAATTGGCGCCGTGTCACACATGGTTTGCGAGATGTTCGTGAGGCGGCACAAATTCGAACAGAGCCGTCCCTCGCCCTGCGTCGTTCTTGTCCCGGCGGCCGAGCTGTGGCTGACTGGCGACCCGGTTATGGGGAGGGCGCATGGGCAACTGGGTCGTGATCGTGCAGTACGACAACGACACGTACAGGACCGAGTTCATCCGTCGCGGGCTGGAGACGAAGGAACAGGCGCTGGAGGAGCTCGGCGCCGCCGTCCACACGTACGTACCGAGCAAGCATGTCGTCGAGCAGTGGCGTCAGGTGTACCGCTTCGCCGACCAGGAGTCGTACCTGGTGGTGATCAAGGGGAGGATCACCAAGTGGGAGTGCACCCTGCGCATCGCGGAGCTGACCTCGGACACGAACGTCCCGGCCGTGTCCGAGCGGGCGGACCCGGAGGGCGGCCCGGCGGAGCCGGAGGACAGCGCGGCACAGTTGGAGGACGGCGCGGCGGAGGTACCTGATGAACCGCAGGACCGGATTCCGTCCGGCTACTGACAATCACCCCTGACCAGAAGCCCTTTGGGCCATGCCGTGACGGGTGTTCCGCGTGGCGTTTCGCGTACGTTGTGCGGTATGGAGATCTGGATCAATCCGGCATGTTCGAAGTGCCGCAGTGCCATCAATCTGCTGGACGAGGAGGGGGCCGCGTACACGGTTCGGCGGTATCTGGAGGACGTGCCGAGTGAGGCCGAGATCCGGGAGGTCCTGGAGCGGCTCGGGCTGGAGCCCTGGGACATCACCCGGACCCAGGAGGCCGTGGCGAAGGAGCTGGGGATGAAGGAGTGGCCCCGGGTCCCCGGTTCGCGGGAGCGGTGGGTCGCGGCGCTGGCGGAGCATCCCCGGCTCATCCAGCGGCCGATCATCACCGCGGAGGACGGCACCGCCGTGGTGGCACGTACGGACGAGGCCGTACGTGACGCGTTGGGCCGAAGTCAAGATGAAGGTCCCTCAACTTCCGCGTGATCTACGTTACTTAGGTGACTCGTGTGAACTGCTGAGTAACTCCGTTCGGTATCTCGTACATAGCGGCGGACGGCCACCGCCAGGGGTGGCCGGGGACAGGAGCCGTTCATGTCACGCAGGAGAACTCTCGGCCCGAAGAAGAAGATCGCGCTGCTGGTGAGCGCCGCGGCCGTGGCGGGCGGCGGGGCCTTCGCCTTCGCCGCCACCTCGAACGCGAGCACCGACGCTCCGGCCGCGCAGTCCTCGGTGGTCTGCGACGGGCTGGCCACCGCGCTGGGCAACAACGAGAAGTTCATCGAGGGGCAGCGCACCGCCCCGGACGCCCAGTCCGAGGCTCGGATCGCCAACCGGGAAGCGGTGATCGCCCAGATCAAGGTCCAGCAGGAGGCCTCCGGGTGTGAGGTCGGCGAGTCCTCGCAGGCAGGAGCGCCCCAGGGGACGCCCGCCGAGTCGGCCCCGCCCGCCGCCGCAGACCCCGCGGACCCCGCCGAGCAGCCCTCGCAGAGCGCTCCCGCCGCCGGTGACACGGGCGGTGACAACGCTGTCGGCGGCCAGCAGGTCTGCAACGGTTCCACCGTCACCCTCTCCGGCGAGGACGGCGCTCCCGCCGCGTCCAGCAACCAGTTCCCGGCCGGTACGAAGCTGAAGGTCACGAACCTGGACAACAACAAGTCCACGACCGTGGAGGTCACTTCGGTCTCCGGCAGCTGCGCGCTCCTGAACAACGCGGCGTTCGAACAGGTCCGCGAGCCCGGCAAGTTCCTGATCCGCAAGGCCCTCATCGAGAAGGTGGGCTGACGGGACGGCTCCCGTCGGCGGGACCCCGCCGCGGTGACGGCTCAGGCTGCCAGGAAGCCGGCCAGTCTGCGGTTCAGCTCGGCGGGGTCCGTGTGGGGCAGTGCGTGGTGCGAGACGCCCGGCAGGACGGCCACCTCGGCGTGCGGCAACAGGGTGGCCGCACGGGCCGCCACCCGTCTCGCGTCATGGGTCCTGCTCCTCTCGGCCAGCAGGACCAGGACCGGCAGGTCGAGCGCGCGCAGGGCATCCGGCTCGGGGGCCGGACCCGTCACCGGCCGCACGAGCGGGAAGGCGCCGGCCTCCTCCTGGAGACGCAGCCAGTCGTGGTCGAGCGGGACTCCCCCGGTCTCCCACTCCAGGAAGGCGCGCAGACGGCGGGGCGAGCGCCGCAGCATCATCGACCCGGCACGCAGCAGGTACGCCGCCCTGAACCCGGAGAAGCACTTCGTCGGGTCGAGGAGGAACAGACGGCTCACCCGCTCCGGCGCGCGCAGCGCGTACTGCAGGGCGATCCAGCCGCCGTACGAGTGCCCGCCCAGGTGGATCCGGGCGGCCTGTCCCGCGCCCATGTCGTGCAGGAGCGCGCCGATGAGTTCGTCCAGCCACGCGGTGAGGTGTTCGACGGTGCGCAGTGGGCTCTCTGCATCGCGTACGCTGCGGCCCGGTTCGCCGAGCAGGTCGACGGCGTGGACCCGGTGCGTACGGGCGAGTTCGGCCGCGTTGGCGAACCAGGAGGCCGAGGTGGCACCGCCTCCGCCCGGTAACAGGAGGAGCGGGATGCCGTCGCGCGGACCGCAGACGTTGACCACCGTCTCGCCGAACGCGGTGCGGACGCTGATCTCCTCCCGGTCGGCGGGCCACTTGGCCATGACCTTGTCGTACGCCACGCTGAAGTTCATGGTCCCCTTCCCCTCCCTCTATTATCTCGCTGAACGAGATACTCACTCATCGAGATGATAGACGGGGACGCGGCGTGAAGGACCAGGGGCCCGAGATGGAGATCGTCCATCTCCTGCGCGCGGCCACCGTCGAACTCGGCCTGCACAGCGCCCGGTTCGCGAACGAGAACAACATGCACGCCACGGACGTCAGGGCACTGATCTGCCTCATGGACGCCCGCAGGGACGGGACCGAGATGACGGCGGGACGGCTGGGCGGCCTGCTCGGGCTCAACTCGGCGGGGACCACCGCCGTCGTCGACCGGCTCGAACGGCTGGGCCACGCGCGGCGGGTACGGGACGCGCGCGACCGGCGCCGGGTGCTCGTCGAGGTGGAGAAGCGGGCGGTCGAAATGGGCCAGACCTTCTTCGGCCCGCTGATCGACCGGTCCGTGGAACTGCTCCGGGGGTACGACGAGCGCGAACTGGCCGCGATCCGGGGCTTCCTCACGGGCGTACGGGAGGCGGCGTCGGGCGCGGAGCCGGATGTGTGATCCGGAGGTGCCGAGGGCGGAGGGCGCGGCGGGGTGCGTTGTCAGGCGCCGGGCACCGGGTACCAGGCGCCGAGCTCTCCGGGCTCCGGCAGTCCCTTTGCCGCGTGTCCCGTCCGGCCGCGCGGGCGAAACCCATCGCATACGAGGGTCCGGGGCGGGACGGGCGTCGGGCGGAATCCGCCGTTCGGGAGGCGGGTACGCGGGGCGCGAACGCTCTCAGCGAGTGAGTCGCAGCACAGAGGCACCAGGTAACACGGGGTTCACATTCGAGCAATGATCGGGAAATCGCCTGTTGACAGGCTTCCCGGCATCCCCCGCGGCGCCCCAGTGCCGCAGCGCCGCAGCACCCGCATTGCGCTGAGAGACCCACCCCGAAGGATGTGGCCCGTGACCTTCAAGGCTGAGTACATCTGGATCGACGGCACCGAGCCGACGGCCAAGCTCCGTTCGAAGACGAAGATACTGGCCGACGACGCCAAGGGTGCCGAGCTGCCGATCTGGGGCTTCGACGGGTCCTCCACGAACCAGGCCGAGGGTCACGCCTCCGACCGCGTGCTCAAGCCGGTCGCCGTCTTCCCGGACCCGATCCGCGGCGGCGACGACGTGCTCGTCATGTGCGAGGTCCTCAACATCGACATGACGCCGCACGAGTCCAACACGCGTGCCGCGCTCACCGAGGTCGCGGAGAAGTTCGCCGCGCAGGAGTCGATCTTCGGCATCGAGCAGGAGTACACCTTCTTCAAGGGCTCGCGCCCGCTCGGCTTCCCCGAGGGCGGCTTCCCGGCCGCGCAGGGCGGCTACTACTGCGGTGTCGGCTCGGACGAGATCTTCGGCCGTGAGATCGTCGAGGCCCACCTGGACAACTGTCTCAAGGCCGGTCTCGCCATCTCCGGCATCAACGCCGAGGTCATGCCCGGCCAGTGGGAGTTCCAGGTCGGCCCGGTCTCCCCGCTGGAGGTCTCCGACCAGCTGTGGGTGGCCCGCTGGCTGCTCTACCGCACCGCCGAGGACTTCGACGTCTCCGCGACGCTGGACCCGAAGCCGGTGAAGGGCGACTGGAACGGCGCCGGGGCGCACACCAACTTCTCCACCAAGGCGATGCGCGAGGGTTACGACGCGATCATCACCGCGTGCGAGTCGCTGGGCGAGGGCTCGAAGCCGCTCGACCACGTCAAGAACTACGGTGCCGGGATCGACGACCGGCTGACCGGTCTGCACGAGACCGCCCCGTGGAACGAGTACTCCTACGGTGTGTCCAACCGTGGTGCCTCGGTGCGGATCCCGTGGCAGGTCGAGAAGGACGGCAAGGGGTACATCGAGGACCGTCGTCCCAACGCCAACGTCGACCCGTACCTGGTGACGCGGCTGATCGTCGACACGTGCTGCTCCGCCCTCGAGAAGGCCGGGCAGGTCTGATTCGGCTGTTGTTCTTCGGAAGGGGCGCCCACCTTTGTGGTGGGCGCCCCTTCCGCGTTCCGTCAGGGGGATGTCGGGGCGTGGACGGGTGCGGGTCGAGTGTGGCTGGTCGCGCAGTTCCCCGCGCCCCTGGGTAGTTGGCGTCCGACCAGTGAGAGCAGGGTGCTGTTGGGATCGGGTCTCTGCTTCAATGGGAGCATGACCGGCTTCCAGGAGTT
The DNA here is from genome assembly GCF_036182465.1 of Streptomyces sp. NBC_00258. Classification (NCBI taxonomy): domain Bacteria; kingdom Bacillati; phylum Actinomycetota; class Actinomycetes; order Kitasatosporales; family Streptomycetaceae; genus Streptomyces; species Streptomyces sp. NBC_00258. The sequence goes on along the minus strand of NZ_CP108081.1, from coordinate 8,524,375 downwards.
CATCGCGACGGGTCGTCGTGACCTTGAGCCCTTCTGGCCTTCCCGGCAGCATCATGACTTCGACCGGGTGTGTTGTCGCGCGGTGAACGCGCGGGCCCTCTAAAGCCGTACATCCCGGCCTTCGGCCAGCGCGCACGACGTACGTCCTCCGACGACCTCTCGCGCGAAAGAGCTGACCTCTCATGGCGAACACCCGTTCCTTCTCGTCCGTTGCCACCGCCCCCTCCACGGCGCCCTCCCCGGTCCCTTCCACGGGCCCGGCGCGTCATCGACTGCGTGCCGTCGACCGGGACGAGGTGGTCGACGTCACGGACCTCCTCCCGCCGGGCGCCACCTGGCTGCCCGCTCCCCCGCACACCCTGCCCACGCTGCCGGGCCGGCCGCCGATGATCGGTTACCTGGTCCTCGTGCCGGCCGACCAGCCGTCGCTCCTGCCGGTCGCCGTGCCGGACGCGGTGTCCGAGACGGACCGGACGGAGTCGCAGGGCGAGGGCGACGACTCCCTCGTACGCGTCGACACCGTGCAGCGCACGGCCGAGGTCGGCGGGCGGCCGCTGGATCTCACGTATCTGGAGTTCGAGCTGCTCTCGCATCTCGTGGCGCATCCGCACCGGGTGCACACCCGCGACCAGCTGGTCACCACGGTGTGGGGATACGGGCACGTGGGCGACGGCCGGACCGTGGACGTCCACATCGCCCGGCTGCGCCGCAAGCTCGGGTCGGAGCACCGGGCGGCGATCCAGACGGTGCGGCGCGTGGGGTACAAGTACACGCCGCCGACCGCGAGCTGAGCCCGAACCGGCACCCGTACCCGTACACGTGCCGCCCACGGGTTCGTCCGTCGGCGGAACGATTCGCCTGTCGGCAGATTCCCGTTCCGTCGCGCGGGGCCGCCGGGCAGAGTCACTCGTATGAGACTTCTGATGCTGGGTGGTACGGAGTTCGTGGGCCGGACCGTCGTGGAGGCGGCGCTCGCCCGCGGCTGGGACGTGACCGTCTTCCACCGGGGACGCCACGAACCTCCGGCGGGGGTGCGGTCCCTGCACGGCGACCGCACCGCGCCCGACGGGCTCGCGGCCCTGGCCGGGACCGGGGAGGAGTGGGATGTCGTCGTCGACACCTGGTCCGCGGCCCCGCGGGTGGTCAGTGACTCCGCGCGGCTGCTGGCGAACCGCGCACGACGGTACGTGTACGTGTCGAGCTGTTCCGTGTACGCCTGGCCGCCCGCGCCGGGATACGACGAGGACGGCCCGCTGGTGGAGGGCGCCTCGCCGGACGCGGAACAGACCGACTACGCGCGCGACAAGCGGGGCGGCGAACTGGCCGTGCTGGAAGCCTTCGGTGAGGAGCGGACGCTTCTCGTGCGGGCCGGCCTGATCCTCGGCCCGTACGAGAACATCGGGCGCCTGCCGTGGTGGCTGGACCGGGTGGCGCGCGGCGGGCCCGTCCTCGCGCCCGGTCCCCGTGAACTGCCGCTCCAGTACGTCGACGTCCGCGATCTGGCCGAGTGGACCCTCGGGGCGGTGGAGGCGGGGGCGGACGGGGCGTACAACGTCATCAGTCCGTCGGGGCACGCGACCATGGGGACGCTGCTCGACGCGTGCGTCCAGGTCACGGGAGGCACGGCTGCCGGAGGAACAGCCGCGGGAAGTCCGGCCGAGCTCCGGTGGACCGATCCCGAGGTGGTTCTCGCGGCCGGGATCGAACCGTGGATCCAGCTGCCGGTGTGGGTGCCGCCCGGCTCGGAGTCGCACGACGCGATGCACCGGGCGGATGTGTCCAGGGCGGTACGGGACGGACTGCGGTGCCGGCCGGTCGCCGAGACGGTGGCCGACACCTGGAGCTGGCTCCAGGGCATCGGCGGTACCGCTCCCCAGCGTCCCGACCGGCCGGTGGTCGGGCTCGACCCCTCGGTGGAGGCGAAGGTCCTGGACGGCTGAGCGCCGCAGGGGGTGGCGTTGGCACCACCCCCGCCGGGTGGTTCGGCCCAGTGACCGCGGCGGCGGACTCGGCGAGACTTGGGGCATGAACACGAACGGGGACAACACGAACGGGGACAACGAGCCCGTCGGTGGCAGGCTGCGCACCGCCGCGCTGGCCGGGGCGCGGGCTCTGGTGCTGGCCGTTGTGGCGCTGGCCGGGTCGATCACCCTCTTCGTCCTGTCCGTCGTGTCGATCGTCCTCGTACCGCTGGGCATCGGCATCGTCACGACACCGTGGGTGCTGGCGGGCGTACGCGGCTTCGCGAACTGGCGGCGTCTGGTGGCGGCCCAGTGGTGCGGGGTGCGGATCCCGCCCGCGTACCGGCCGGTTCCGAAGGACGCCAACCCCTGGACGCGGTGCTTCCGGCTGCTCGGCGATCCGGCGACCTGGCGGGACCTGATGTGGCTGCCGGTCGACATGATCGCGGGCTTCGTCACGGCACTGCTGCCCGCCGCGCTGCTCGCCTATCCCTTCGAGGGGTTCGCGCTCGGCGCCGGGCTGTGGCGGGTCTTCACGGACGGCACCCGCGTCGGCTGGTGGTACGGGTTCGTGCCGGTCAGCGGGCAGCTCAGCGCCCTCGCCGCGGCCGCGCTGGGCGCAGCCCTGCTCGTCACCGGTGTCTACACCGCTCCCCTGCTCCTGCGGGTCCACTTCCTGCTGACCCGGTCCGTCCTCGCGTCCGGCCAGGGCGAGCTCGCCGAGCGCGTCCGCGTGCTCACCGAGACCCGGCGCGACGCAGTCGACACCTCGGCGGCCGAACTGCGCCGCATCGAACGGGACCTGCACGACGGGGCGCAGGCCAGGCTGGTCGCGATGGGCATGGATCTCGGCACGATCGAGGCCCTCGTCGAGAAGAACCCGGCGAAGGCCAAGCAACTGCTCGCACAGGCCCGCAAGTCCTCCGCCGAGGCGCTCACGGAACTGCGTGACCTCGTACGCGGCATCCACCCGCCCGTGCTCGCGGAGCGCGGACTGGGCGACGCCGTACGGGCGTTGGCGCTGCGGCTGCCGATCAGCACGGAGGTGGACGTGGAGTTGCCGGGCCGGGCGGGGGAACCGGTGGAGGCGGCCGCGTACTTCGCCGTCAGCGAGGTCCTCACCAACGCCGTCAAGCACTCGGGGGCGGACCGGATCTGGGTCGACATCCACCACTCCCCGGAGCACGGCGGCATGCTGCGGATCGCGGTCACCGACGACGGCGGCGGGGGCGCCACGATCGGCGCGGGTTCGGGACTCTCCGGAGTCGAGCGGCGACTGGGTACATTCGACGGCGTCCTGGCCGTCAGCAGTCCCGCGGGCGGCCCCACCATGGTGACCATGGAGATCCCTTGCGAGTTGTCCTAGCCGAAGACCTGTTCCTGCTGCGCGACGGACTGGTCCGGCTGCTGGAGGCGTACGACTTCGAGATCGCCGCGGCCGTCGAGACCGGGCCCGAACTCACCCGTGCGCTGGCCGAGTTGAACCCCGACATCGCCGTCGTCGACGTACGTCTGCCGCCCTCGCACACGGACGAGGGGCTGCAGTGCGCGCTGGCGGCCCGGCGGGCGAGACCCGGGCTGCCGGTGCTGGTCCTCTCGCAGCACGTGGAGCAGCTGTACGCGCGCGAGTTGCTCGCCGACGGGATCGGCGGGGTCGGCTATCTGCTCAAGGACCGGGTGTTCGACGCCGAGCAGTTCATCGACGCCGTGCGCCGGGTCGCGACGGGCGGCACCGCGATGGATCCGCAGGTCATCCAGCAGCTGCTGACGCGGCGGCAGGCGGACGACCGGCCGCTGGGCCGGGTGACTCCACGCGAGCTGGAGGTTTTGGAACTGATGGCACAGGGCAGGTCGAATGCGGCGATCGCGGGCCAACTGGTGGTCACGGAGCGGGCGATCGCGAAGCACACGTCCAACATCTTCGCGAAGCTGGGCCTTGAGGTCTCGGACGATGACAACCGTCGCGTCCTGGCCGTTCTCGCCTATTTGGACCAGGGCCGCTGAAAGGGTCCCGAACGAGGATCGGGAAAGATCGGCAGCGGTCGTCACAAGATCCGTCAGGAGGCGGGGCCGAAGTTCCGCTTTCGCTGAATGATATTCAATAAATCCCGCACAACTGCCGTTGTTTCAGGGGCTTCTGGGCCCCTTGCGCCGGGATTGCGTCCCCGAACTCTCACCAATTTCTTGGACCACTGAACACCTCAGGAGCCCCCTCCGTATTGAACGGAGCCGCTTCACCTCCTGTCGGGCGCCTCAATGCCCCCGCAAGGAAGCCAGAGGAGTTCCATGGGACGCACAAACCGTAAACGCCGCTCCACGCTCGCCAACCGGGCGATAGCCGCATCGGCGGCTCTCGCGCTGGGTGGCGGCGGTCTGCTGGCGGCCAACATCTACGCTTCTGCGGGCGAGGGCAAGAACTCGACGCAGAACGCGCAGACAACGGCCGCCGGAGTGGCGACGATCAAATGTCCGGACGTCGGCCAGCAGCTGACCGATGTGCCGAAGGGGGCACGCGCCGGCGTCGACAAGGAGCTGGCGAAGCTCGACCAGCAGGTCACCGAGGCCTACAAGCGCCTCGCCGACACGCGCCAGGCCCAGGCGGGGGACTCCAGCTACGTCAACAACGCCATCCTCAGTCCGCTGAAGTCCAAGCGGACCGCCACGATCGACCGGATCGGCAACAACATCCAGCGCTCGGGCGGCAAGGCTCCGCAGCAGCAGGACCAGCTCGCCGAGTGTGAGGGCGTGCCGGCCGACCAGCCCGCCGCCGGCGAAGGCCAGGGCGGTGACGGTCAGGACCAGGGCCAGGACAACGGCCAGGACCAGGGCCAGGATCAGGGCGACGGTCAGGATCAGGGTCAGGACCAGGGCGACGGTCAGGACCAGGGCAACGGTGGCCAGGACGGCAACGGTCCGGTGGCTGCCGACTTCCAGGACATCACCCAGGTCCAGCCGACCGGTGGCGCGAAGGGCGTCGGTCCGAACGGGCTTCCCGCGAACGGGGACTCCGGTTCGACGGGCACGTTCACCACGAACTGTGGCACGAACGAGAACGAGAACCGCAACTCGGACAACGTGATCGTCGCTCCCGGTGTCAGCAACGGTGCGCAGCACCAGCACGACTACGTCGGCAACCAGGACAACGACGCGTTCGCGAGCGACCAGGACCTGGCGGCGGCCGACACCAGCTGCCAGAACCAGGGTGACAAGTCGTCGTACTTCTGGCCGGTGCTGCGTGTGCAGGACGGTCAGGACGACATCGACGCGAACGCCCCCGGTGGCGGTCAGGACGGCAACGTCGGCACGATCCTCCAGCCGGCCGAGGCCCAGCTGAAGTTCGTGGGCAACCAGCAGGGCGACGTGGTCGCGATGCCCTCGGCCCTTCGCATCATCACCGGTGACGCCAAGTCCTTCGTGAACGGCCTCGCCAACGCCAACACCAACTGGAGCTGCACCGGCTTCGAGGACCGTCAGCTGACGGACAAGTACCCGATCTGCCCCGAGGGCAGCTCCGTGGTGCGGACGACCAACTTCCAGAGCTGCTGGGACGGTCAGAACATCGACTCGGCCAACCACCGCACGCACGTGTCCTTCGTCCAGCAGGACGGCACCTGTGGCAACGGTTTCCAGGCCATCCCCCAGCTGCAGGTCCGTCTGGTCTACGACGTAGCGGCCCCGCAGATCCAGGGCGATCAGGTCACGAACCCGTTCGCGGTGGACTCCTTCCCGGACCAGCTGCACAAGCCGATCACCGACCACAACGACTTCATCAACTTCTTCGACGAGAACACGATGAACCAGGTGGTCGACTGCATCAACAGCGGCCAGGACTGCCAGTAAGTAGCACAGAAGCAGTAAGCAGGAGGCTGTAGGCAGGAGAAAGCCGGCGGTGGGATTACCCACCGCCGGCTTTCTCCTGCCCCCGAATTGCTTCGACCGAATACCCTCGGACCCCGCGTGGCCCGCGCGGGGCGATGCCGTCCGTCAGCTGCTGTGACCGCCGCTGTTGTGACTGCCACCGGGGTTCATGTGCTCGGAGCCTTCCTCCATGGTCCCGCCGAGCTGGCCGCGCAGTGCCGTGACCGTCTTCTGCTCGCCGACGGCGACCCACTTGCGGCCGACGAGGTAGTAGCCGCCGTAGTCCTTCGCCCCGTTCAGCCATTCGCGCTGGCCGCGGTCGGTGGCGAACGTCGCCAGGATGTACTTGCCGCCGGAGGTCTTGCAGATGGCCTGCCGGATCGTGTCCGCGTCCGTCTGCATGTCCGGCTTGCAGCCCGCCTCGCTCGCGATCTGCTCCAGGCTCCCGCTCGCGGTCTCGGGGACCTTCTTCTCCCCGCTGCCCTCGGACCCGCAGCCGGTCACCGCCAGCAGTGCCGTGACCGCCCCGGCCGTACCGACCGCGAGCCTCTTCCTCGTCAAACGCATTCGTACGTACCTCCGGGTCGGTTCCGGCCCACGCCGTTGAGAGCCCCGGTAGAGGCTCTGCCTTCGGATACGGCTCCCGCACGCCCGGCGCTCAATCGCCTCCGTGTTTACGGCATCACCGGACGCATCACAGTGACGAGCGCCACATTGATGGTCCTCCGTTATCGGACAGGGCCGGAGTACAGGGCTGCCGATGAGCGCGTAAAGCCGATGCCGTTCGCGGGCACGCTTGTGCGAGGGTGGGTCCGTGACCACCATTGATGCCGACTGGGACGAGCGCGTGACGGCCGCCTGGGCCACCTTCGACGACTACGCCGAGGCGGCGGGGGCCGACTTCCGCGCGGTGATCGACGCGCTGGTCGCCGAACTGCCCGCCGACAGCCCGGTCGGCCCGTTCGAGCGGGCCTGTGCCTGGGACTCGACGGGCCACTCGGACCGGGCCGTGCCGCTGTACCAGGAGGCGCTGGCGCGCGGGCTCGACGGCTATCGCGGCCGGCGCGCGAAGATCCAGCTCTCCAGCTCGCTGCGGAACACCGGACATCCGGAGGAGGGCGTCAAGCTGCTGACGCCGGAACTCGTCGCGCCCTCCGACGAGTTGGACGACGCCGTACGCGCCACACTCGCGCTGTGCCTGGCGAGCCTGGGCCGGGAGCGCGAGGGGCTCGCGCTCGTACTGGGCGCCCTGGCCCCTCATCTGCCGCGCTACCAGCGGTCCATGGCGAACTACGCCCGTCTGCTCGTGGAGCCGGAGGCGTAACTCCCCACGGACCCGGGGCAGTCCAGGTGACCAACCACGGATTCGCTCGTTTTGCTGAACGTGCAGTCACAGGATGTCGCCCCGCGCCCCGCACCAGACCCCCGACCCGGACCGGTCGTCGACGTCGAGCAGGCCGAGGCCGCGCTCGTCGAGCACTATCCGCGGCTCGTCCGTCTCGCCTATCTGGTGCTGCCGCCGAGCCTCGGACGCAACCGCCGGGTGCTCACCGCGCACGCGCTCACCCAGCGCGCGCTGCCCCGGGGCAGGACGTCCGGCGACGCCTCGGTCCTCCCCTCCCAGAAGACCGCCGAGGGCCGCGACGCCGATCCCGGATACGCGTACGTACGCCTCCGGGTGCTGCGTACGGCGCTGGAGGCCGGCCGGCCGCTGACGTTCCGGGCCTGGCCGAAGCGTGCGCAACTGCCGCCACTGCTCCCCCAGGTGTGGGGCCTGCGGCTCTTCCCGCGTTCGGGCGGCGCCGACGAACTCGCCCTGGATCAGCGGCTGTCGGCCCTGTCGGCCCCGGCCCGTGCCGCCTACGTCCTGCGCGGTCTGGAACGCCTTGCCGACGCGGACGTGCGCAGGGTGCTGGCCGCGGCGGGCGAGGAGGACCCGGCCGACGCACTTGACGAGGCCGACGAGATCGAGGCGAAGTACGGGCTGCTGACGTCCCCCGAGTTCGACCCGTGCTCGCTGCAGGCCAGGCCGCCGGACCTGATGCGCCGCCGCCAGCACATGAAGGCGGCGCTCGCGGCGGCCGCCGCCGTCGCGGTGTGCGGGGCGCTGCTCGGGCTGCCCGGCGACGGCTGGGGCCCCGACGGCGCGGCCGCACCCTCGTACGCGCAGAACCCCTCCGCCCAGGCCGCCCTGGATCCCGGCAAGCTGACGCTCGTTCCGGCCGCCGCCTGGCAGTCGTCCACGCGCACCGACTTCTCCGTGTGGCCCGCGCGCGGCGCCCTCACCGGTGACAGGGCGCTGCTGCGCCGCGCGCTCGCCGTCTGGGCACGCCCCGGCGAGTCCGTGCAGGTCTCGGCCACTCCCGGCACCCCGGCGGGCGCCCCGCCGGGACCGCCCCAGCTGCTGTACGCGGGCGAGGTCGACCAGAGCCGGGTCGTGCTGCTCCACGACGGACTGCGCATCGCGCGCTACGCGGAAGCGAAGGACGGCACGCAGGGCGCCGCCCTGGACTTCGCCCGGGTCGACGGTGCCACGGCGGCCGAGTCGAACGCGGTGGTCCTCGGCCGCTCCGACGGCAACGTCCGCTATCTGACGGCACCGTGGGTGCGTACGGCCGCGGTGCGCGACCTGCTGAAGTCGGCGGCCGACGCATCAGGCGGTTCCGACTCTTCCGGGGCGACGCGTCTCGGCCGGTCGGCGGACGGGGTGACCGAGCCCTTCGCCAGCCCCGCTCTGCAGACCGGTGAGTGCCGCTCCTGGAACGCGCTGGAGCTCACGGACCGTTCGGGCACCCGGCTGACGACCGACCTCGGTGAGCTGACCCCGGCCCGCCTCACCTCGGGCCGCCCCGGGCAGCCCCACGAGGCGTCGGCGGCGACCTGGTCCCCGCTCGCCTGCTCCCTGGCGGCCGTCCGCGGCCAGGGCGTGCGCACGGTGAACGCCTGGCAGTACGCCCGGCAGCCACTGCCCGACGCGGGCGGCACCGCGAACTGGCTGTGCACCCGCGCGGACACCTGGCGCGGCGGCGGCACACGGGTGCTGGCCCAGTTCCACGCCCAGGGCCAGCCGTACGGCGCGGTCGCGGCGAAGGCGGAGAACGTGGCCGCCTGCGGGGCGAAGGACTCCCACGTCCTGGCGGGTGTGCTGTGGAAGTCCGGTACGGGTGACTGGTATCTCCTCGCCGCCGGAAGCAAGGACACCGAGTCGATCCGTGCGACGGGCGGAGTCGACGGATCAACGCAGGGCAATCTCCTTGCCGTACGGGCCGAACAGGGCGCTCAGGCGGGCTTGAAGGGGACCCTGTCCGACGGCAGGTCGATCGGCGGCCTGCGCTGACGCCGTGAACACCTGGGCGCCTCCGACCCGTTCGCGGCCGGATCCGATCGGTAAGGTGTTCGTATGACAACCGGGGTACGCCGCAGGATGGGTGTCGAGGAGCGGCGGCAGCAGTTGATCGGCGTCGCCCTCGACCTGTTCAGCCGACGCTCGCCCGACGATGTCTCCATCGACGAGATAGCGGCCGCCGCGGGCATCTCGCGCCCGCTGGTCTACCACTACTTCCCCGGCAAACTCAGCCTGTACGAAGCCGCGTTGAAGCGCGCCTCGGACGATCTGGCGGAACGTTTCATCGAGCCTCAGGAGGGCCCGCTGGGGGCGCGGCTGCTGCGCGTCATGCGGCGGTACTTCGACTTCGTCGACCAGCACGGGCCCGGTTTCTCCGCCCTGATGCGCGGCGGACCGTCGGTCGGCTCCACCAACACGAACGCCCTCATCGACGGCGTACGGCAGGCCGCGTACCTCCAGATCCTGGCGCATCTGCGCATCGACCGGCCGCCCGCCCGCCTCGAACTGGTCGTCCGCTCCTGGATCTCCCTGGCCGAGTCGACCGCCCTCATCTGGCTCGACGGCCGCCGGATCCCCCGCGCCGAACTGGAAGCCCAACTGGTCCACGACTTCGCGGCCCTCGCCGCCGTCAGCGCCGCCTACGACCCCGAAATGGCCGACCTGCTACGCCACATGCTCGCGGAAGAACCGGCAGAGGGCCCGTTCACGGATTTGATCGGCCGCTTGGTCTCACTGGCGTCGTAGGCGAACGCTCAGGCGCGCCCCGTCAGGGGCGCGGGGAGCGGCGCGGTCTTCGGCTCTCAGGGGCGCGGGGAGCGGCGCAATCTTTGGCTTTCAGGGGCGCGGGGAACTGCGCGACCAGCCCCCACCCACCCGCACCCGACGAACAAACCGGGACGTCAGTCCACAAACTTCTGGTAAGACGCATCAAGGTCCCGCACCTCCGCGGACGCATGCAACGCCACACCATCAACCGGCTTCACATGCGCCCGCAGAACCTCAAGCGTCCGCTCGGTCAGCAGGAGCTTCGTCTCGTCGGACCGCCCGGCCAGCAGCGCGAGCGTGACATGGACGAGCCCATGCCCGGTCACCTCCGACCCCACGACAACATCCTCCGCGGGCCGGAACCGCGTCTTGCACGCCTCGATCTTCGCGGCAGCCGTCTCCACCACCACGGCATGCAGCGCGACGGCGAACCCCTGCCGGTCGAACGCGTCGGAGAGAGACGTCGAGTAGTCAACGGTGATCTGCGGCACGGGCACTCCTGTTCTAGGTCGACATCCTCACCCTAGCCGCAGGGCAAGCAGCGCGATGTCGTCGTCCGGCGCCCCGCCGAACCGCTCCAGAAGCGTGTCGCACAGGGCGGACACCCCGGGCGGCGCCTCGGCCGCGGCCGTGCGGAGTTCCTCCATGGAGACCGCCAGATCCGTGCCGCGGGTCTCGATGAGACCGTCGGTGACCATGAGGAGGCGGTCCGTGGGGTCGAGGAACAGCTCGACGGGCGGCTGCCGGGGCAGACCGAGGCCGAGTCCGAGCAGCGGCCCGGCGGCCTTGGCGTACTCGGCGTTGCCCGAGTCGCTGACGATCAGCGGCGGGATGTGGCCCGCGTTGGCTATCCGGGTGCGCCCGGTGGCCGGGTCCACCAGGACCAGGCAGACGGTGGCCGTGACCTCGGGGTGGTAGCGCTGCAGCATGCGGTCGAGCCGGTCGGCGAGCACCGCCGGATCGGATTCCTCGACGCAGTAGGCGCGCAGGGCATGACGCATCTCGACCATGACGGTGGCCGCTTCCAGCGAGTGCCCGACGACGTCCCCGACCGCGGTGAGCACCCCGTCGTCGGTGCGCAGCGCGGCATAGAAGTCGCCGCCGATCTCGGTCTGCCGGGACGCGGGCACATAGCGCACCACGACGTCGACGCCGGGCAGATCGGGCAGCCGGTGCGGCTGGGGCAGGAAGCTGTGCTGGAGCGTGAGCGCGACATGGCGCTCGACCTGGTACATGAACAGGGGTTCGGCGGCGAGCGCGGTGGCCTGGGCGAGGCGGCCGACCAGCTCCGCGTCGTCGGGTTCGCCCGGCCGGGGTAGACGCAGGGGCGTCGCGAAGCACACCGGTGCCCTGCCGTCCTGGGTCAGGGTGAGCACGAGGCGGGCGTCGTCCTGGACGCCCGGCCGGAAGAAGCCCATGGGCCACAGGTGCGCGGGCACGACGGTGCGGAACACCCCGGTGCGCCCCTTGCTCATCTGGTTGATCAGCCGGACGACGGCCTCCTGCGCGTGGCCGTCCGGCAGGGCGAAGGCGCTGCGGCCCTTGGAGGTGCTGTAGTACAGCTCGCCGTCCGGGCCGAGGACGAAGACGACGGCCGGGCCGCCGGTGAGCCGGGCGGCGCCCTCGGCGGACGCGTCGGCGAGTTCCGTGAGGTTGCGCGCGGTCTGGACGGTGACGATCGTCCCGGACAGCAGGGTCAGCCGGCGTACGAGCGTCTCGGCGCCGGAACGTGTCCGGGCTGCCCGCACCGCGGCCCGTACGACGGCCCGGATCTCCTCGGGTTCGGCGGGCACCGTCAGATACGCCTCGCCGCCCGAGTCCAGGCCCTCGCAACGGTCTTCGGGTGCCACGGCGGCGGCGGAGAAGTGGACGACGGGCAGCGTGGACATGGGCGGCTGCGCCTTGAGCCGGCGGCACAGTTCGAAGCCGCTCATGTCCGGCAGGCCGACGTCGATGAGGGCCACGTCGGGCAGGGATCCCGCGCGCAGCCGTACGTCGAGTTCGACGAGCGCCTCGCCCGCGGTGGCCACGGGGACGACCCGGTGACCGGCGTGGCGCAGCACGGCCCCCAGGGCATAGCGACTGGCCGGCACGTCGTCGACGATCAGCACGGTGGTGCGCGTCCTGTTGGCGTTGCCGTCCATCTGCGCGGCCCCCGGGGCACGGTGGTGGGGCGGAACAGAGTTCGAGTTCCGCCCCACCAAAATAATGCCTTGTCAGGCGGTCCGGGTGAATACGGCCACGCTGCGCCCCGGAACGGCGAAACTGCCCGATTCCGGATCGTACGCAGAGGACTTGACGGTGGAGTCCGCTCCCGTCCGCTGCACCGGATGCAGTGTGTACGCCGTCCCGGCCAGGGAGGCGATCCGCTGCTCCTGCCGCTCGGGGGTCGCGTTGAACACCACGACCAGATCACCGAGTTCCATGGTGATCACCCCGGGTGTCTCGTCCTTGCCGGACAGCGGGAACGACAGTGTCGACTGCACCTGCTCGGCGCTGCCGAGCCCGAAGACGCTCTCGCTCGTACGGATCTTCAGCAGGTCCCGGTACGCGGCGGAGGCTCCCTCGATCTGCGGGCAGCCCACCTTGAGTCCCGCGGACGTCAACAGGGGCTTGGCGTAAGCCCACTTGGACTCGTTGTCGGTCGCCATCGGCAGCCCACGCCCGAAGCCGTTGCCGTCCCGGCAGTCCCAGTGGATCGCGTTGAACCAGTCGCCGCTGTCGTACGAGTTGCGGTCGAGCGACTTGGAACGCAGCAGGTCGGTGCCCGCCTGGGACAGTGCCGGGCCCTGCGAGAGCGCGGCGGTGGCCATGGCGAGGACCTGCATCCGGGCCCGGTCGGCGGCCGAGGTGCCCTTGGGCAGCTTGAACGCGAGCGCGTCGAACAGCGACTCGTTGTCGTGCGCGTCCACGTACGCGAGGGCGTCGCCTGGTGCGTCCGCGTATCCGGCGGGCGCCCCGTTGTAGTCGACCTCGGAGCCCTTGACCTCCTTGCCTGCGGTGTCGGTGAAGGTGTACTTGGCGAGGTTGCCGGACAGCCCCACCTTGATCAGGTCCTGGTAGTGCAGGAGGCGGGCCTTCTGCTCGGCCGAAGTGCCGTTGCCGTCCGAGGAGTTGGGGTCGGTGTAGAGACCGGACGCGAAGCCCTGGACGCCCGGGTCCTCGTCGAACGGGCCGCCGCCGCGCACGGCGTCACGGGCGCGGTCGGAGAAGGTGGCAATGCCGGTTCCGGCCATGTTCTTCTGGGTGGCCTGGACGAAACGGGCGTCGTCCGCGATCTCGCCGAAGTTCCAGCCCTCCCCGTAGAGGATGATCTTCTTGCCGTCGACGCCGTCCTTCGCGACGGTGAGGGCGTCGAGGGCCTTCCTGACCGCCAGGATGTTGGCCTTCGGGTGGTGGCCCATCAGGTCGAAGCGGAAGCCGTCGACCTTGTACTCCTTGGCCCAGGTGACGATCGAGTCGACCACCAGCCTGCCCATCATGGCGTTCTCGGGCGCCGTGTTGGCACAGCAGGTGGAGGTGGCGACGCTGCCGTCGGCGAGGAGCCGCTGGTAGTAGCCGGGGACCACCTTGTCGAGCACGCTCGTGCCGGCCTGACCGCTCGCGGTGGTGTGGTTGTAGACCACGTCCATGACGACCCGCAGACCGTCCTCGTTCAGCGACTTGACCATCTTCCGGAACTCGACCGTGCGGTCCGTCCCGTCGGGGTCGGTGGCGTACGAGCCCTCCGGCACCGTGTAGTGGTACGGGTCGTAGCCCCAGTTGTACGCGTCCTTCGCGGCCGCCTTCGCCACGCACTCCTGCTGCTTCTCGGAGTCGGCGGCGTAGGAGGAGAGGTCACAGTCGACGGTCGCCTGGTCCGCCTTCTTCTCCGGGATGGTGGCGATGTCGAACGCGGGCAGGAGATGGACGTACGAAGTCCCGGACTCCGCAAGCTTCTTGAGGTGCCTGGAGCCCGCGCTGCCCTTGTCGGTGAAGGCGAGGTAGGTGCCCTTGTCCTTCGCCGGGACCGTCTTGTCGTCGACGGAGAAGTCCCGGATGTGCAGCTCCTGGATCTGCGCGTCCTTCAGCGGGACGGCCTTGGGCTTCCGCAGGCCCGACCAGCCGTTCGGGGCAAGGGACTTGGCGCCGAGGTCGACGACGAGACTGCGCTCGGAGTTCGCGGTGAGGGCGACCGAATAAGGGTCGGTGACCTTGTTGGTGACGACCTCGCGGACGCTGGGCGCCCACACCGTCACGACGTACCGATAGGCCTTGCCCTGCCAGGACTTGGGACCGGTGACGGACCAGACACCGGTTGCGTTGTCCCGCTTCATGGGTGTGAGGGTGTCGCCGATCTCCAGCTTCACGTCCTGCGCGGTGGGCGCCCAGACGGAGAGCGTCGGCCGTCCCTTGTCGAACGTCGGCCCGAGGTCCGCCTTCGTGGCGCCGTCGTACACGTCGTCGAGCACGCCCGCGATCTGTACGCCCGTGGCCGCCAGAACGGCGCCGTTGGCGGCCCGTTGGGAGGCGACGAGCTGGCCACGCAGCGCCTCGCGCACCCGGTCGCGGTCGCGCGGGTCGACGGACCAGGCCCGGTAGTCCTTGAGGTGCGGGAACCTCGCCTTCTGGGCGTCGGTGAGCGTGGCCCGGTCGAGCCGCAGCCATCGCTCGTCGTCGCTCGTGAGTGCACCGCCCTCGGCCTTGATGGATCCGTCGCGCGAGTAGAGCAACTGGGTCGACGCGGCGGCCTCGTTGCCGTTCCAGGCGACGGTGTTCCGGTCGATCCAGACCGCCTTGGAAGTCGTGAGGTCGAGCGCGGCGGCGCTGCCCGCGGGCTGCGGCAGGAGATACTTCTCCTGGCCGCTCAACAGCCACACCTCATGGCCGTTCGCCGTGAGGTCGAGCGACTGGTCGGTGGGCAGGTCCTTCTCGTCGCCCTTGTGGATGATGTAACTGAGGCTGGTGGCACCCTCGGTGAGCGGCACCTCGAAGACAGCGCCATAGGCGTCAGTCTTCACCGGCTCCAGGGGCTTCGACCAGTCCGTGGGGTCCGCGGCGCCGGTCCAGGTGTGCAGTCCCCAGCCGTCGTGGTTCCCGTCGGCGCGCTGGTAGTGCAGTACGGCCTTCGTCTTGTCCGGCGCCGGATAGTCGGCGGCCGGCCGTTCGGTGCGTACGGCCTCCTTGCCCTGCTCGACCCAGATCTCGCCGGTCCTGGTGACGTCGATCGTGCGGTCGGCGGAGACGTCCTTGTTGCCGTCCTTGTCGATGACGAGGAAGCTCACGTTCGACGCGCCCGGCTTCAGTTTCACGTAGGCGAAGGCCCCGTAGGCGTCCCGGCCGGTGAAGTCGTGCCCCTCCGGCCAGGTGGTCGCCTCGCCGTCGGCGATGTCGCCCCAGGCGTACAACCGCCAGTCGGTGTAGTCGCCGGCCTCGCGCTTGTAGTGGACGACCGCGTACTCGCGCGAGGAGGCACTCGGGATCTCCTCGGCGGGCGGGGTGCCGGTGGTGGAGGCGGCCGTCGTGCTCGCCGTACGCCCGGCGGAGTCGATCACGACCGCCTTGTAGCGCAGGGCTGTTCCGGCCGGTACGTCCTTGCCGACGACCTGGGTGACCCGGTAGGGGGCGTGGTCGGCGGAGCCGAGCGTCTTCCACTTGCCGTTGCCGACCTGGGCGGCGAGGACGACGCGGTTGAGCTGTCCGCCGTCCACGTCCGCGGAGATCTCGACGGTTCCGGTGGCGCCTTCAGCGGGGGCCTTCAGCGCGAGGGCCGGCTTGGTGGCGGGCGGTGCGAGCCTGCCCGTCGCCTTGAACACGACGGAGGAGCCGGCCGGGACGGTGACGGTGACCTTCTTGTCGGCGCCGCTCTTGAGCGAGTCGTCCGTGTCGCCGGTCCCGTAGATCCCGCGGAACGTCATGCCCGCGGAACCGGTCGCGAAGGTCGCCTCCTTCGCCTTGTCGGCGTTGTTCACGGCGACGACGTACTCGATGCCGCTCTTCGCGTCCGTCCGGGAGAAGGCGTAGACGCCGGCGCCGTCGGCCGCGTACCGCTCCGTCTGCACGCCGTCCGCGAGGGCCGGGTTGGCCTTGCGGAGCTTCGCGAGAGCACTGATCTGCTTGTAGAGCGGTGCACTCTTGTCGTACGCGTCCTCGGCATGCGTGCGGTCCGTGCCCAGCTCGTCGTCGTCCAGGTAGTCGGCCGTCTTCGAGGCGAACATGGTCTGGCGGGCGTCCTTGTCGCCGCCCGCTCCGGTGAAGCCCTGCTCGTCGCCGTAGTAGACGACCGGGTTGCCGCGCCCGAGGAACATCAGCTCGTTCGCGAGCCTGTCCTTCTTCACCAGCTCGGCGTCGGACGCGTTCGGGTTGTCCTGCTTGAGGAACGTGCCGATGCGGCCCATGTCGTGGTTGCCGAGGAAGGTGACCTGCTCGTACGCGTTGGCCTTGTCGGTCGTGTACTTGTAGTCGTCCCCGAAGACCGAGGCCAGCCGCTTCGCGCTGCCGCCCTGGGAGGCGTACGCCCGTGCCGCGTCCTGGAAGGGGAAGTCCAGCGTGGAGTCCAGGCGGCCCTCGGTGACGTACGGCGAGGTGATCGACGTGTCCGCCGAGTACACCTCGCCGAACATGAAGAAGTCGTCACGGCCCTGCTTCGCCGCGTAGGCGTCGAGGGCGGTGGCCCACTGGGTCCAGAACTCCGTGTTGACGTGCTTCACCGTGTCGATCCGGAAGCCGTCGATGTCGAAGTCCCTGACCCACCGCTGGTAGATCTTCTCCATACCGCCGACGACCTCGGGACGCTCGGTCCACAGATCGTCGAGGCCACCGAAATCGCCGTACGTGGAGTTCTCGCCGGCGAAGGTCGAGTCGCCGCGGTTGTGGTACATCGACGTGTCGCTGAGCCACGACGGCACCTTGACGTTCTTCTTCGCGGCGGGCACGACGGGCGTACGCGGGAAGGAGCCGGAGCCCACGGACGGGAAGTCCGCCTCACCGGCTGTCCCGTCCGCGTAATCGGCGTCGTCGAAGGGCTCGCCGTCCTTCGTCAGATAGGGGAAGGCGCCCTTGGAGAGGTACGAGTAGGACTTCTCCTTGTAGTCGACGACGTCGGCCGTGTGGTTGGTGATGACGTCGAAGAAGACCTTCATGCCCTTGTCGTGGGCCTTGTCGATGAGCTTTTCCAGGTCCGCGTTCGTCCCGAAGTGCGGGTCGACCTGCGTGAAGTCGGTGATCCAGTACCCGTGGTAGCCGGCCGAGGCGTCCTTGCCGGCACCCTGCACGGGCTGGTTCTTGAAGATCGGCGCCATCCAGATGGCGGTGGTGCCGAGGTCCTTGATGTAGTCGAGCTTCTTCGTCAGGCCCTTGAGGTCGCCGCCCTGGTAGAAGCCCTTGTCGGTGGGGTCGTACCCGGTGTCGAGACGGGAGCCGGTGAGGCCGCCCTCGTCGTTCGACGTGTCGCCGTTGGCGAAACGGTCGGGCAGGACGAAGTAGAACTGCTCGCGGGTCAGGTCGTTGCGGGCGGGCGTCTTGGCCAGCGCCGCGTCCGACGGGGGTGCGGGCGGGGTCGCGGCGCGCGCGGCGAGGGGCTGGACGAGCGCTGCCGCGAGAGCGGCCACGGCGACGGCCGCGATCCGTCTGCGCTGCGCGGTACGGCGCACCCGGGGCGCCGGCCATCTCGGTATCACAGGCGTGAACTCCTTGCGATTACGGCTCTTTGGGTCCGACCCCACACCGCGGCACGGCTACGTTGCCGGGCGCCGGCGTGACCGTATCGCCAACGAAAGCCTTACAGCAAGAGTCTTGAAAACCTCAGCAAGAAATTTCAGCGTCAATCTTGGCGCGTGTTGCCCCAACGCGCGTTCTCCATGCCCGGTTTGCCCGGCGTGTGGCCGAACGTCCGGCGGAAGACGTCGATGAACGCGCTGGCCGAGGACCAGCCGCAGCGGTGGGCCACCGTGGTCACGGGAGTGTTCTCGGCGAGCAGGACCAGGGCGTGGTGCAGGCGCAGTTGAGTGCGCCACTGCGGGAAGGACATGCCGAGGTCGGACTTGAAGAGCCGGGAGAGCGTGCGGTCGCTCGCGCCTACCTGGCGGCCCAGTTCGGCGAGCGTGCGGTTGTCGGCGGGGTCCGCGTGCAGGAGCGCGCACAGCGCCCTGAGCTGCTCGGTGTCCGGGGTGGGCAGATGCAGGGGCTGCTGGGGCGAGGCGCGCAACTGGTCGAGCAGGACGGCCCGCAGGCGTGCGCGTTCGGGGCTGTCGTCGTGCGGGGTGCGGGTGTAGGCGAGGATCAGCTCGCGCAGCAGCGGGGCGACGGCCAGCACCGTCGGCCGGTGCAGGTCGAGCGGGTTGTCGCTCGCGGGCAGTCCGACCAGGTGCAGTTCGAGTTCGCCGTGGGCCCGGTGGGCGTGCACGGTGCCGGCCGGTACCCAGATGGCGCGGGTGGCCGGCGCGATCCACGAGCCGGCGTCGGTGGTGACGGCCAGCACTCCGCGTCCCGCGTAGACGATCTGGTGGTCGTCGTGGCGGTGGGCGTCGATGGCCGCGCCCGGTGCCAGCCACTGGGTGCGGGTCGGCGCGATCGGCGCCCGACGGGTCTCATGGCGGATCTCATGGCGGTTTTCCTGCATTGGTTGGCACTTTATCGAAAGCGCGACAGGCCGCCCGGCGTTGAGCATGACGAGGTGCGAACGAACAGAAGCAGCAGATGGAACAGACGAAACAGATGGCACGGGCGGAACAGATCGATCACTCTGCTGTCCGTCGGGCACGCCTGCGTGGACGTCTACCAGGGCGCCGTGGCGTCCCTCGTCCCGTTCTTCGTCGCCGAACGCGCCTACACGTACGCGGCGGCCTCGGGCATCGTGCTCGCCGCGTCCCTGCTGTCGTCGGTGGCGCAGCCGGTGTTCGGGGCGCTCACCGACCGCCGCCCGATGCCCTGGCTGCTGCCGCTGAGCACGGCCCTCGGCGGTCTTGGCATCGCCCTGAGCGGTCTCGCCGGTTCGTACGCGCTGACGCTCCTGTGTGTGGCGGTGTCCGGGATCGGGGTGGCCGCCTACCATCCCGAGTCGGCCCGGGCCGCCCGGATCGTGAGCGCGGGGAGCCACCGGGCGATGGGCTGGTTCGCCCTCGGCGGCAACCTCGGCTTCGCCGCAGCACCGCTGCTGGTCACCGCGGTCGTCGCCGTCGGCGGACTGGGTCTGACACCGCTGCTCGTGGTCCCGGCCCTCGCCGGAAGTGTGCTGTGCCTGCCGGTGCTGCGCGCCCTGAGC
This sequence comes from Streptomyces sp. NBC_00258, assembly GCF_036182465.1. NCBI lineage: Bacteria > Bacillati > Actinomycetota > Actinomycetes > Kitasatosporales > Streptomycetaceae > Streptomyces > Streptomyces sp. NBC_00258. The sequence continues at coordinate 8,505,204 of NZ_CP108081.1, read as the reverse complement.
GACAGGGCGCGCACCGGCCCCGACGCCACAGCCGCGACCGGAACCGAGGCCGGAATCGCGGTTGGAATCGGCGCCGGCACCGACGACGGGCCCTCGGACGACAGACGCTCGTTCGTGAGGCTGTCACTTGCGGTGGTCTGCCGTTCCATCACCTTCGTCGGGCTGAGCACGTTCATCGCGTTCTACGCCCGGGAACGCACGGGCGGCGGCACTACGGCGGGCACGGCCGCGCTGTTCGTCCTCTATCTCAGTGGTGCGGTGGGCAGTGTGCTGGGCGGAGTCCTGGCCGACCGCTGGGGCCGGGTCACCGTGGTGCGCGGCGCGTACCTGGTCACGGTGGCCGCCGTGGCCGGGGTCGTGTTCGTCCCCGGCCCGGCGATCTACGTGTTCGTGGCGCTGACCTCGATCGGTCTGTACGTGCCGTTCTCGCTCCAGGTGACCCTGGGCCAGGACTATCTGCCCACTCGCGTCGGCACGGCGAGCGGGATCACTCTCGGGCTGACGGTGAGCGTCGGCGGACTTGCGAGCCCGCTGATCGGCACGCTGGCCGACGCGACCTCCCTGCGTACGGCCCTGGCCCCGCTGGTCCTGATGCCCGCCCTGAGCTGGCTGCTGGCGCGCACCCTGCCCGAGCCCGTCACGGCTGTCAGCAGCTCGACTTCCCCGCGTACACGGCCAGTGCGGCATTGGAGCCGAGGGTCGCGGTGAGCTGGCCCGAACTGTTCACCGTCACCGTCGTGTTGCCCTGGACGTTGCAGTACGTGCCCGCCGCGAGCGAGGTCTGGTAGGTGCGGGTCAGTGAGGAGGACTCGTGGTTGATGGCCACGAAACCCTTGCTGCCCCGGCCGAAGGCGATGGCGTCGCCTCCGTTGTCCCACCAGTTGGTGACCGACTCGCCCCGGGTGGTGTTGCGGAAGGCGACCATCGACTGGATCTCCGGCCAGGCGTGCTGGCACTTCCAGCCGTCCTGCCAACAGGCGTTGACCGTACCCCCGTTGGGCGGTCCCGCGTCCGTGGAGGAGAACTCGTAGCCGGAGTTGATGTCGGGCGCGCCGTACGGGTACGCCAGCATGAAGACGTTCGCCAGGGTGTAGTTGGCGTTGTCCTTGTAGCTGAGCGTGGAGCCGTTGCGCTCGGTGTCGTGGTTGTCGACGAAGACGCCCGAGACGCCGCTGCTCATGTAGCCCCAGCCCTCGCCGTAGTTCTTCAGGTAGGCGAGGTTCTCGTTGTTGAAGACCCGCTTGAGGTCGAACGCGTACCGGAACTCCTGGACGTCGCCCGTGCCGGTGTACTCGGTCGGCTGGACGGCCTCGCCTGCGCCGTGGATGGCCTCCTGCTTCCAGTACACGGACGAGTTGCTCAGCCTGCCCTTGATGTTGGCGAGGTCGGCGGCCGGGATGTGCTTGGCCGCGTCGATGCGGAAGCCGTCGACGCCCAGCGAGAGCAGGTCGTTCATGTACTTCGCGATGGCCCCGCGGACGTACTCCTCGCCGGTGTCCAGGTCGGCGAGCCCGACGAGTTCGCAGTTCTGGACGTTGCCGCGGTCCTGGTAGTTGCTGATCTGCGAGGTGCAGTTGTCGAAGTCGGGCGAGGAGTACAGGCCCGGGTAGTCGTACTTCGTGTAGGACGAGCCGCCCGTACCGGTGCCGCTGCCCGCCGACATGTGGTTGATGACCGTGTCGGCGACGACCTTCACACCGGCCGCGTGGCAGGTGCCGACCATGTTCTGGAAGGCCGTGCGGTCGCCGAGCCGTCCCGCGATCTTGTAACTGACGGGCTGGTACGAGGTCCACCACTGCGAGCCCTGTATGTGCTCGGCGGGCGGCGAGACCTGGACGTATCCGTAACCGGCGGGGCCCAGACGGTTGGTGCACTCCTTGGCGACCGAGGCGAAGTTCCACTCGAAGAGGACGGCGGTGACGTCCTTGGTGCCGGGCGGGGAGGCGTACGCGCTGCCCGCGGTGCTCGCGGGGACGACGAACGCGGCCGCGGCGAGGGCGAGCGCGCCGGACAGAGCTCTCTTGGCCATGCGGGGGTCCTTCTCCATTGAAGGGAGGGCCGTTGAAGATTCTTGCTGCAAGATTCAACAGCCGTGCGGTGCGCCAGATAGTAGAAGCCCGCCTCCCGAAGCGGAAGGCGGGCTTCTGAAAATTCCGGAAAGTTCTTGCAGAACCCCCGAGTTGATGAACGGTCAGTCAGCGATCCACCACACTGTGGTGTCGGTCGGCAGCTTCGCCTCGCCGTCGTCCGTCACTGTCACCTCGCCGCTCGCGAGCAGCACCCGCCCGTGCGCCGGGACGGTCGCCGCCTCGCCGCCGGTGTTGGTCGTGCAGACGAACGCCCCGCGGCGGAAGGCGAGTACGCCCTCGGGCGCCTTCAGCCACTCGACACGGTCGCCCGCGCCGAGGTCGGCCTGCTCGCTCCGCACGGCGAGCGCGGACCGGTACAGCTCAAGGGTCGAGCCCGCGACCCCGCTCTGCGCCTCGACGCTCAACTCGCCCCAGCCGGACGGCTGGGGCAGCCAACTGCCGCCACTGCCGAACCCGTACGACGAGCCGTCCCGGGTCCACGGGATCGGCACCCGGCAGCCGTCGCGGAACCCGTCCTGGCCCGCGCCCCGGAAGTACGCCGGGTCCTGGCGCACCTCGTCAGGCAGGTCGACGACGTCCGGCAGGCCCAGTTCCTCGCCCTGGTACAGGTACGCGGACCCGGGCAGCGCGAGCATCAGCAGCGTGGCCGCCCGCGCCCGGCGCAGACCCAGGTCGCGGTCTCCGGCGGTACGGATCTGGGTGCCGAGCCCGGGCGGGTTGGCGAACCGCGTCGCGTGCCGGGTCACGTCGTGGTTGGACAGCACCCAGGTGGCGGGCGCGCCCACGGGCCGCATCGCGTCGAGGGTGCGGTCGACGCAGGAGCGCAGTTCCCCGGCGTCCCAATGGGTGCTCAGGTACTGGAAGTTGAAGGCCTGGTGCAGTTCGTCGGGGCGCACGTAGTTGGCGGTGCGCTCGATGGTCGGCGTCCACGCCTCGGCCACGAAGATGCGGTCACCGGCGTATTCGTCGAGGACGATCCGCCAGGCCCGGTAGACCTCGTGGACGCCGTCCTGGTCGAAGAACGGCATGACATCGTTGCCCAGCAGCTTCACCTGGTCGTGGGATCCGAGGTCCGGCAGACCGTCCGCCTTGACCAGCCCGTGTGCCACGTCGATCCGGAAGCCGTCGACGCCCATGTCGAGCCAGAACCGCAGGATCGAGCGGAACTCGTCGCCGACGGCCGGGTGGTCCCAGTTGAAGTCGGGCTGCTCGGGCGCGAAGAGGTGGAGATACCACTCGCCCGGAGTACCGTCCGGCTCGGTCACCCGCGTCCAGGCGGGGCCGCCGAAGATGGACTCCCAGTCGTTGGGCGGCAGTTCACCGTTCGCGCCCTTGCCCGCACGGAAGTGATAGCGCTCCCGCAGCGGCGAACCCGGCCCCTCAGCGAGGGCCCGCTTGAACCACTCGTGCTGGTCCGAGGAGTGGTTGGGCACGAGGTCCACGATGATCCGCAGGGCGAGGTCGTGGGCGTCGCGGATCAGCGCGTCGGCGTCGAGCAGGTTGCCGAACATGGGATCCACGGCCCGGTAGTCCGCCACGTCGTAGCCGGCGTCGGCCTGCGGCGAGGCGTAGAAGGGGCTGAGCCACACGGCGTCCACGCCGAGGTCGCGCAGATACGGGAGTCGGGAACGTACGCCCTCCAGGTCGCCCATGCCGTCGCCGTTGCTGTCGGCGAAGCTGCGCGGATAGACCTGGTAGATCACCGCGTCGCGCCACCAGTCGCGACGGTCGGCGACAGTGACGAGAGCGGAGGCCGGGGCCGGGTCGGCGGAGTGCTGGCTCATAACATCCTTGAGACGTAACTGAGTTCGGTCATTGAGTCGCCGTAGCGGCGCATGTCTTCTTCGTTTGTGGGACTGCTGATGCGGGACTACTGATGTGGGACTGCTGACGAGGCGGCCGCGGTGTCAGCGGGGTCGGATGGACACCGCGACCGCCACCCACGCCCCGAAAGGGGCGCGGGGAACTGCGCGACAAGCCACGACGGGCCGCCGGACGACCGACGACCCCACGGCTCGCCGCTCACGGCTAACCCTTCGTACCGCCCGCGGTAAGCCCGGTCACCAGGTTCTTCTGCACAAGGTAGAAGAACGCGGAGACCGGAATCGCCACCAACACCGCGGTGGCGGCCATGAGGTTGCGCTGCGCGTCGTGCTCGCTGACGAAGCTCTGCAGGCCGACGGCGAAGGTGTACTTCGTGTCGGACAGCATGAACGTCGAGGCGAAGGCGACCTCGCCGAACGCGGTGATGAAGCTGTAGAAGGCGGCCACGGCCAGCCCCGGCTTGGCGAGCGGCAGGATCAGCCGGAAGAACGTGCCGAAGGGCGAGAGCCCGTCGACGCGCCCGGCCTCGTCGATCTCGAAGGGGATGGTGTCGAAGTACCCCTTGAGCAGCCAGGCGCAGTACGGCACGGCGGTCGAGCAGTAGACGAGGATCAGGCCCAAGTAGTTGTCGATGAGCTGGAGTTCCGAAAGGATCTCGTACATCGGGACCATCAGCACGGCGACCGGGAACATCTGGGTGACGAGCAGGACCCACATGAACTTCTTGTAGCCGGGGAAGCGCATGCGGGAGACCGCGTAACCCGTCGTGGCCGCGACCAGGACGCCGATGACGGTCGTGCCGAGCGACACGAGGAGCGTGCTCCACATCCAGTCGAAGAACGGCGTGTGCTGCAGCACGAACGAGTAGTTGTCGAACGTCATCTTGCCGAGGATGCCCCCGGGGTGCAGGTAGTCGTCCTTGTCCGGGCCGAGGGACAGGTAGACGAGCCAGGCGATCGGGAAGAGCGCGATCAGGCTCGCGACGACGAGGATGCCGTGCGAGGTCAGGGAGCCGGCGAGGCTGCGCTCGCCGCGCCGCGGCCCCTTGCCCGCCGGGGCGGTGTCCGCGGGGTCCCGGTCCGCCGGGGCGGGGGACGTGACTGTGGTGGTGCTCATGGGGACTCCTGCCTCAGATCGCGAGCTGCTGCTCATTGCGGGCCAGCCAGCGGCGGTAGACGGAGGTGAAGACGATCAGGATGGAGAGCAGCAGCACGCCGTACGCGGCGGACTGCGCGTAGTCGCGCGGCTGCTGGCCGAAGCCCAGTTGGTAGGCCCAGGTCACGAGGATCTGCGCGTCCGGCGCGGTGTCGCCGAAGAGCAGGAAGATGATGGCGAACTGGTTGAACGTCCAGATGATGCCCAGCAGTACGACGGTGGAGCTGACCGACCGAAGCCCCGGCAGGGTCACGTGCCTGAAGCGCTGCCAAGCGTTGGCCCCGTCCATCTCGGCGGCCTCGTACAGGACGCCGTCGATGGACTGCAGGCCGCCGAGCAGCGAGACCATCATGAACGGCACACCGCACCAGGTGTTGACCATGATCGCGGCGAACCGCTGCCAGAAGGTGTCCTCCAGCCACAGCGGTGTGGGCAGATGCACCGCGTCCAGCATGGAGTTGATGACGCCGCCGTCGGCGAGCATGAAGCGCCAGCCGAAGACGGTGACGAAGGTCGGCACGGCCCACGGCAGGACCAGGATGAGCCGGTAGAAGGTCCGGCCGCGCAGCTTCTGGTTGAGCAGCAGCGCGAGGCCGAGGCCGATGACGTAGTGGAGCAGCACGCACAGGGCCGTCCACACGATCGTCCAGATGAAGTGCGACCAGAAGCGGTCGTACGCGGTGGGGCCCCACAGGATGTCGGCGTAGTTGTCCAGGCCGATGAACTTGTAGGTGGCGTCGATGTGGTTGACGCCGATCGTGCGGGCCGAGTTGAGGCTCGTGGCGTCGGTGAACGTCAGGTAGATGCCCCGCGCCAGCGGATAGAGCACCAGCACACCGAGCACGACGACGACCGGGGCGATCATCGCGTACGCGTACCAGTACCGCTGGTACGAGTGCTTCATGCGCTGGAGCGGGCCGGGGCGCGGAGCCCGCTCACCGCGGCGCTTGCCGGTCGCGCGGTCGATGACGACTGTCATGGTTCGACACCTTCTGGAAAATCAGCGGTTGGGCGCACGTTCTGGAGACACGGCCGGTGGCCGCCGGATCCGTCCCCCCTGACCCCTGTCACGCAGGGGCCCGGCGGATCCGACGGCCACACGGGTCACTTGCTGAAGTCGGGCACCAGCTTGGCGATCGCGGTCTCCGCGTTGCCCAGGCCCTTGTCCAGGGACTCCTTGCCACCGGCGATCTTGGGCAGTTCGGTGTCGAGCGGACCCCACAGCGAGCTGTACTCGGGCAGCGCCGGGCGCGGCTGGGCGGCGGAGAGCACGCCCTGGTAGCCGGCGATGCCCGGGTCGGACTTGACCTCGGTGGTGTAGGCGTCGTCGCGCGTCGGCAGCGTGGAGTTCTTCAGGGCGATCGTCTCCTGGGACTTCGCCGAGGTCATGAACTTCAGGAACTTGAGCGAGGCCTCCTGGTGGGCCTTGTCCGAGCCCGCGTACACGGAGAGGTTGTGGCCGCCGGTCGGGGCGCCCGCCTTGCCACTGGAGCCGGCCGGGACCGTGGCGATGCCGAGGTTGCCCTTGTCCTTGAAGGCCGAGCCCTTGTAGAAGTTCGTGATCTCCCACGGGCCCTGGACGATCGCGGCGACCTTGCCGTTGACGAACGCGTCCTGGATGTGGGCGTACGCGTCGGCGGTGGTGTCGGCCTTGTGCAGGCCGTTGCCGTCGAAGAGGCCCTGCCAGGTCTTGTAGGCCTTCTTGGCCTCGGGCGAGGCGACGGTGATCTTCTTGGCGTCGGCGTCGACCGTGTCGGTGCCCTCGCCGTAGAGGAACGACTGCGCGTAGTAGGCCTGGGTGGAGCCCCAGTAGCCGTCGACGCCCGTCTTCTTCTTGATGGTGCCGGCGTCGGTCTTGAGGTCGGCCCAGGTGGCGGGCGCCCCGTCGATGCCGGCCTTCTTGAAGAGCGCCTTGTTGTAGACCAGCGCGAGGGTGTCGGTGACCAGCGGCACACCGTACGTCTTGCCGTCGTACTTGGCCTGCTCGATCAGGCTGGGCTGGAACTTGGCCTGGTCCGCGAGGGCCTCGGTGCCGTCGAGCGGCAGGAAGAAGCCCTTCTTGGCGAACGCGGGGGTCCAGCCGACCTCGGAGCGCAGGATGTCCGGGGCGCCCTTGGAACCGGCGGCGGTGTCGAACTTGTTCTGCGCCTGGTCGAACGGCACGTTGACGTACTTGACCTTGATGCCCGGGTTGGCCTTCTCGAATTCCTTCGCGAGGGCCTTGTAGACCGGTGCCTCGTTGGTGGCGTTGGACGTGTCCCACCACGTGATGGTGACCGGGCCGTCCGCCTTGCCACTGTCGTCGCTGTCGCCGCCGCAGGCCGTCGCCGCGAGGGCGAGGGACGCCACCAGTGCGGTGGCCGCTATGCCACGCCGCATGAGTTCTCCTTGAGGGTGAAAGCCCGTGTGCTTGAGGGAGCGGCCCCGTCCGCCGTCCCTGCCGACTCTCCGACTGCACCGTTGCCGCCGCCGGGCGACGTGAACGTAACAGCGATGAAAGCGTTGCGAAAGACCTTGCAGCAAAAATATGCAAGCCCGACCGACAGTTACTCGGTCGTGACCTCTTCTCGACCGTCCTGAGCCTTGATTCATGGGCGTTCACCGGGCACGGGACCTCTGTGCAAGACTCTGCAAGGTCTTGCCATACCGACCCGTCACGGGGATCATCGGCCCGTCGGCGTCTTGCAGGGAACCCTCGTAGGGCCCCTTTCCCGCGGGCGCACACGGCGTACGCAACGGGCACAGACCGCAATGCCGACCAGAATCACGAGGGAACGCGATGACGCAGCAGCCCCGAGCGGGCCGATCAAGTGCCCGCACCCGTCGTTCGTTCGGTGGGCAGGGCGAGACCCGGCCGGTACAGTCCAGTCCTGTGACCACACGGCTTGCCGACATCGCAGCCCAGGCGGGGGTGAGCGAAGCGACCGTCAGCCGCGTCCTGAACGGGAAGCCGGGCGTCGCCGCGACCACCCGCCAGTCCGTTCTCGCCGCGCTCGACGTGCTGGGCTACGAGCGGCCCGTACGGCTGCGGCAGCGCAGCGAGGGGCTCGTCGGGCTGATAACCCCGGAGTTGGAGAACCCGATATTCCCGGCCCTGGCCCAGGTCATCGGCCAGGCGCTGACGCGGCAGGGCTACACGCCGGTCCTCGCGACCCAGACTCCGGGCGGCTCCACCGAGGACGAGCTGACCGAGATGCTGGTCGACCGGGGCGTCGCCGGCATCATCTTCGTCTCCGGACTGCACGCGGACACCTCCGCGGACATGCAGCGCTACGAGCAGCTGCGCGGCCAGGGTGTGCCGTTCGTCCTCGTCGACGGTTTCTCGCCAAAGGTGCAGGCGCCCTTCATCTCGCCGGACGACCGGGCGGCGATGGCGCTCGCGGTCACCCACCTCGTCTCGCTCGGTCACACCAACATCGGGCTCGCCCTGGGCCCGAAGCGGTTCGTGCCGGTCCAGCGGAAGATCGAGGGCTTCGTCCGCACGATGCAGGACCTGTTGGGCCTGGCCACGTCCGACATCGAAGAGCGTCTGGTCCAGCACTCGCTGTACACGCTGGAGGGCGGCCAGGCGGCCACCGCGGCACTCATCGACCGCGACTGCACGGCCATCGTCTGCGCGAGCGACATGATGGCGCTCGGTGCCATACGGGCCGCACGGCAGCGCGGCCTCGACGTCCCCAAGGACATCTCCGTCGTCGGTTTCGACGACTCCCCTCTGATCGCGTTCACGGACCCGCCCCTCACGACGGTCCGCAAGCCGGTCCCGGCCATGGGCCAGGCCGCGGTACGTACGTTGCTGGAGGAGATCGGCGGGACACCGGCGCCCCACAGCGAGTTCGTGTTCATGCCGGAACTGGTGGTGCGGGGTTCCACCGCTTCGGCTCCTGGGGACCGAAATCGTACGTAAGCAGTAGGGCCCGACCTACTCCGGGTGTAGAACGTGCGGGCAGGACCCACCCGAGGGATGATCGGTGGGGAAGGGCTTATCTGGCAGACTCTGTCTCTATGGGTGAGAGCACCGTGACGACACTGGAAGGCCAGGAGCAGGCCGCACACCAGCCCGTCGCGGACGAGGCGAACAGCCGCGCGGGGCAGGGTTTCCTGCGCCGCTTGCGCACGCCTCGCCGCCCCCGGCTCTGGTTCGAGATCCTGCTGATCGCGGTGAGTTACTGGACGTACTCACTGATCCGCAACGCGGTCCCCGAGCAGCGGACGAAGGCGCTGGAGAACGCCGACTGGATCTGGAAGGTCGAGCACCACCTCGGCATCGCCGTGGAGGAGTCCGTCAACCACGGCGTGAACTCGGTGACTTGGCTGATCGTCGGCATGAACTACTACTACGCGACGCTGCACTTCGTGGTGACGCTGGGCGTCCTGGTGTGGCTCTACCGCAGCCACCCGGGCCGTTACGCGGCAACGCGCATGGTCCTCTTCGCCACAACGGGTGTGGCTCTGGTCGGTTACTACCTGTATCCACTGGCCCCGCCCCGCCTGATGAACGGCAGCGACTTCATCGACACGGTCGTGGTCCACCAGACCTGGGGCTCCATGGCCTCCGGCGACCTGAAGAACATGTCGAACCAGTACGCCGCGATGCCGTCCATGCACATCGGCTGGTCCCTCTGGTGCGGCCTCACGATCTTCGCCCTGGCGTCGGTGCCGTGGGTCCGTGTCCTCGGCCTGCTCTACCCCACGGCGACCCTGGTGGTCATCGTCGCCACGGCCAACCACTTCTGGCTGGACGCGGTGGGCGGCATGATCTGCCTGGCCTTCGGCTACACGGTGGCAAGGCTCTGGTACGGATCACTGCCGTACGCCCTGCCGCAACTGGTCCCGGCGAAGCCGCCGAGGCGATCGTTGCTGCGGACGAAGGCGTAGGGAGCCGGGAGCCTACGCGGGTCCGGTGCGGCCCGGTGCGGTTGGGCAGCACCCCCAACGAGGCGCCGGGCCGTGACAATTTGCGGCCCCGCCGCGTGGGCGCGACAAACCCCCACCGCCCCGCAGCCGAAACCCGACCGCCAGCCGCCGACCACCCTCAGGCCGCGCCACCGGCCTCCCTCAGCGCGCTCACGAAGCTCCGCAGAGCCGGCGACTGCGTCGCCCCCTCCCGCACGGCAGCAAAGATCGACCGCACCGGCTCCGGCCCCCGAACCTCCCGCACCACAACGCCCGGATGCCGACTGCCCAGCCCCAGCCGCGGCACAAGACTCACTCCCAGCCCCGCCGCGACGAACCCCTGCGCGGTCGCATAGTCCCCGCTGTCCACCACGAACCGCGGCCGGAACCCGGCGGCCTCGCACGCCGAGAGCTGGGCATCGAGGCACGGCCCGGGCCACTCGCTGCCCACCCACGGCTCCTCGGCAAGGTCGGCCAGCGCGACGGTCCCCCGCCCGGCCAGCGGATGCCCCTTGGGCAGCACGGCGAGGTAGGGATCGTCGAGCAGCCGCACAAGCCGCACACCGTCGGGCCCTGCCTCCTCCGAGGGCCGGACCACGAGCGCCAGATCCGCCCGCCCCTCCTTCACGTCCGGCAGCGAGTCCTCGAAGTCGACGAGCTTCAACTCGACCTGCACGCCGGGATGTTCGGCCCGCACCCGGGCAACAGCCGGAGCCACCAGTGCGGCCCCCGCCGTGGCGAAGTACCGCACGGCGAGCCGCCCCGTACGCCCCTCCAGCAAGTCGACGAGCGCGGTCTCGGCCTCGGCGACCTGCCGCCCGATGACGTCCGCGTACTCGGTGAGCATCAGCCCGGCCGCGGTGGGCCGCACTCCGCGCCCGACCCGTTCGAGCAGAGGCGTACGAGCCTCCTTCTCCAGCACGGCGATCTGCTGGCTGACGGCGGACGGCGTATAGCCGAGCCGCGCGGCAGCCGCCGTAACGGACCCGCTGGTCACCACGGCCCGCAGCATCTGCATACGTCGCACATCAAGCATGCAGCAGAGCTTAACAGTGCATGCAAGATCCTTCACTTGTCCTTACACCACACTCTGCCTCACCGTGGACGCATGCCGCTCACATCGACCCTCCGCATGGCTGCCCTGGCCCTCCTCTGGGGCTCCGGCTTCCTGTGGATCAAACTGGCCCTGAACCACGGCCTGTCCCCCGCCCAGATCACGATCACCCGCTGCGCCCTGGGCACGGCGGTACTCCTCCTCCTGGCCCGCTCGGCAGGCCAACGCCTCCCCCGCGACCGCGCGACCTGGACCCGCCTCGCCATCGCGGCCCTCTTCTGCAACGCGATCCCCTTCGCCCTCTTCAGCATCGGCGAGCAGACGGTCGACTCGGGCATCGCGGGCGTACTGAACGCGACAACTCCCCTGTGGTCCCTGCTGCTCGGCATCCTCCTGGGCACGGACCGCGGACTGGGCCGCGTCCGCCTGACCGGCCTGTTCCTGGGCTTCGCGGGCACACTCCTGATCTTCGCCCCCTGGCAGCGCTCGGCGGGCCTGCTGACCTGGGGCGCCCTGTCGCTCCTGGCCGCCGCGGCGAGCTACGCCATCGCCTTCGCGTACATGGCCCGCAAACTCACCGACCAGGGCGCCCCGATAGCCATGTCGGCGGCCCAACTCCTGGCCGCCACAGCCTGGACGACCCTCTCCGCCCCCACCGCCGGCCCTCTGCACACCGACGCCACGGGCCTCCTGGCGCTCACCGCCCTGGGCATCCTCGGAACGGGCGTCACCTTCTACCTCAACTACCGCCTGATAGCGGACGAGGGCCCCACCAGCGCGGCAACGGTCGGCTACCTACTGCCAGTTGTCTCCGTCGCACTGGGCGCCCTGGTCCTCAACGAGTCCACAGGCCCGCGCATCTGGGCAGGCATGGCAGTGGTCCTGACCGGCGTGGCGATGACCCGCACCCGCAGGACGTCGGAAGGGGACGTGGCGGGGTGTCCGCCCGCAGCGGATGGCGCGTCCGCGCCGGGCTCCCTCTCCAAGGCCACCCAATCGCGCCAGACCGAGGACGGACACCCCGCCGCGTCCCCGCCCTCGCTCGCCGATCAGGCGCACGAACGACGACCCGCAGAATCCTGGGGCGGCCCAAACCACATCAGGGGCGCGGGGAACGGCGCGACAAGCCCCCACTGACCCGCACCCGCTGAACAACCGCCGACAACCCCCGTCCGCTCAGCGGCCCCCTACCGTTCAGCGGCCCCATAGAACATCTCCTCGACAACAGCCCGAGCCCGCCGAGTAGTACGCCGATAGTCATCGAGCATGTCCCCCACATGCCCCGGCCCATACCCCAAGTACCGCCCCACGGCAGCAAGTTCACGCCCGTCGGAGGGGAACGTATCCCCCGCCCGCCCCCGCACCAGCATCACCGCATTGCGCACCCGAGTGGCAAGAACCCAGGCCTCGTCCAGAGTCGAAGCGTCCTCGCCAGAGATCAACTCCGCCGCACAAGCCGCCGCAAGAGCCTCCCGCGTACGAGTGGTCCGCAGCCCCGGCTCCGCCCACCCGTGCCGCAACTGGAGCAACTGAACGGTCCACTCCACATCGGACAGCCCACCCCGCCCCAGCTTGGTGTGCAACGTCGGATCGGCCCCGCGAGGCATCCGCTCGGACTCCATCCGAGCCTTCAACCGCCGGATCTCCCGAACGGCATCCTCGCCGAGCCCCTCCGCCGGATACCGCAGCGGATCAACGAGCTCGATGAACCGCCGCCCCAACTCCTCGTCCCCGGCGACGACTTCGGCCCGCAGCAAGGCGTGCGCCTCCCACACGAGAGACCACCGCCGGTAATACGCCTCGTACGACTTCAACGTCCGCACCAGCGGCCCGGACTTCCCCTCGGGCCGCAGATCCGCGTCGATCAGCAACGGCGGATCGGCACTGGAAACCTCCAACAACCGCCGCATCTCCGAGACAACGGAGTTCGCGGCCCGAGAGGCTTCCTGCTCATCGACCCCTTCCCGGGGCTCGTGCACGAACAACACATCCGCATCGGACCCGTAACCCAACTCATGGCCGCCGAAGCGCCCCATGCCGATCACCGCGAACCGGGTGGGCAGGCTCTCCCCCCACCCGTCCCGCACCACGGCCCGCAAGGCGCCCGCGAGTGTCGCCGCCGTCAGATCCGAGACGGCCCCGCCGACCAGATCCACCAGCGCACCCTGGTCGGCGTTGGCCGGCGTCTCCTCGGTCCCGTAGGAGTTCACGATGTCGATGGCCGCCGTACGGAACAACTCCCGCCGCCGCACGCCACGCGCGGCGGTGACCGCGGCCTCGCCGCCACTGGCGCGCCCGACGGCCGCGAGGATCTCCTGTTCCAGATGGGCCCGGCTGCGGGGTTCGAGCCCGCCGCCGTCCCCGTCCCCGAGCAGCGCCACGGCCTCGGGCGCCCGCATCAGCAGATCGGGCGCCAGCCGCCCGGCCGACAGCACGCGGGCGAGATTCTCGGCAGCGGCCCCTTCGTCCCTCAACAGGCGCAGATACCAAGGGGTCTTGCCCAGTGCGTCGGACACCTTGCGGAAGTTGAACAACCCGGCATCGGGGTCGGCGGAGTCGGCGAACCAGCCCAACAGGACAGGCAGCAGGGTCCGTTGGATGGCGGCCTTCCGGGAAACCCCGGAGGCGAGCGCCTCCAGATGCCGCAGCGCGGCGGCGGGATCGGCGTACCCCAGCGCGACCAGCCGCTCCCGCGCCGCGTTCGTGCTCAACCGGCTCTCGCCGGGCGCGAGTTGGGCGACGGCGTCGAGCAACGGCCGGTAGAAGAGCTTCTCGTGCAGCCGCCGCACCACGGAGGCGTGCCGCTTCCACTCCCGGTTCAGCTCGGCGATGGGGTCGGTGCGCAGCCCCAACGACCGCCCGATACGCCGCAGATCGGCGTCTTCCTCGGGCACGAGATGCGTACGCCGCAGCCGGAAGAGCTGTATGCGGTGCTCCATGGAACGCAGGAACCGGTAGGCGTCCTCGAGCAGCACGGCGTCGACACGCCCCACGTACCCGCCCGCGGCCAGCGCCTTCAAGGCGTCCAGCGTGGTCCCGCTGCGCAACGACGTGTCGGCCCGCCCGTGCACCAACTGCAGCAGCTGCACGGCGAATTCGACGTCCCGCAGACCGCCGGGACCGAGCTTCAGCTCGCGCTCGATCTCGGCGACGGGGATGTTCTCGACCACCCGCCGCCGCATCTTCTGCACATCGGGGACGAAGTTCTCCCGCTCGGCGGCCTGCCAGACGAGCGGCGCGAGCGTGGCGACGTACGTCTCCCCCAGTTCGACGTCCCCGGCAACGGGCCGGGCCTTCAACAGGGCCTGGAACTCCCAGGTCTTGGCCCACCGCTGGTAGTAGGCGAGGTGGCTGCTGAGCGTCCGAACGAGCGGCCCGTTCCGTCCCTCGGGCCGAAGATTGGCGTCGACGGGCCAGATCGTCCCCTCCACCGTGGTCTCGGAACAGATCCGCATCAGATGGGAGGCCAGCCGAGTCGCGGCCCGCAGGGCCTTCCCCTCATCGGCCCCGTCGACGGCCTCCCCGACGAAGATGACATCGACGTCGGAGACGTAATTGAGCTCGTGTCCCCCGCACTTGCCCATGGCGATCACCGAGAGCCGGCACATCGCGGCGTCCTCGGGCGCGGCCGCCCGCGCGATGTCGAGCGCGGCCCGCAGGGTGGCGGTCGCGAGATCGGCGAGCTCGGCGGCGGTCTGCGCGACGTCGGTCGTCCCGCACACGTCACGCGCGGCGATGGACAGCAGGCACCGCCGGTAGGCGACCCGCAGCGTCACGGGGTCGGAGGCCTCGGCGAGCCCGCGTTCGAACTCCGCGGTGCCCGGGTGCAGGTCCTGCGGCTCGTACATCACGAGGGCCTGCCAGTCGAGCGGATGCCGCGCGAGGTGGTCGCCGAGCGCGGCGGACGCGCCGAGCACCCCGAGCAGCCGGTCGCGCAGCGGCTTGGCCGCGATCAGCGTGTCGAGCAGCTCCCGCTGGGCCGTGTGACCGTCCTGCGCCTCGACGAGCCGTACGAGCCCGAGCAGCGCCAGGTCCGGATCGGCGGTGGCTCCGAGCGCGTCGAGCAGCACCGGATCGTTCCGTATCGGCGCGAGCTCCGCGCTCTCCATGAGCCGCTCGGCGGCGGACGGATCGGTGAAACCGTGCCGCAGCAGCCGCGTGAAGGTACTGCTCCTGCGCCCCGGCGTCATCATCCCCGGCCTCCGGTTCCTCCAACGGATCAAGGTCGTACGGCCCTGAGCCTAACCGGAGAGTCCGCGGGAAGCGCCTGGACGCGGGACAGCGGTTTCAGCGCGCCAGGACCATCGTGGCCGGTCGGTGGGGGTTCACGAGAACCGTGCTGCCCGCCGTACGGCCCGGAAGCTCGATGCTGCCGCCGGGCGGCACTGCCACGAGCGCGTCCCGTCGGCCGACGGACGGCACCAGGACCCGTTCCACGGTGCCGGGGCGCGCGCTCCCCGGCAGTGACGCGTACTGCACGTCGAGGCACTGTTTCCGCAACCGTGCCAGTACGTCGGCGACGGGTGCGCCCGCCTCGACCTCCGGGAGCACCGCGTCGCGCGTGGCCCGGTCGTCCAGGCCCTCGCACGAAGGGTTGCCCGCCGGCGGTGTGGGCTGCCCGTACCGACCCCCGTGCGGCGCGGACAGCGTGAGGCGGGTGGTGTCCCCGGTGGCGACGTTCGTCGTGTCGATCCGGATGGTGTCCCGGCGGAGCCACTGCAGCGGGTGCCCGTCGAGGTCGGCCCGCACCCAGTTCGCGGTGTCGACCAGGAAGGCGGTCTCGACCGCGGTCTCGTCGAAGGGCGGCAACCGCGACACCCGGCCGCGCGAGGCCCGCTCCGCGACCGGTTCGGGCCAGTGCCTCAGCACGACCAGGAGCCTGCCGTCGGGCCGGTCGAACGCGTGCGCCCGGCCCATAGGCGCCGGGTGGGCGCCTACCGCTGCGACGGCCTCCCGGGAGGCTCCGGAGACCTGGATGCCGCCGCGGGGACCGAGCTCGAACCGCACGGTCGAGAACGCCGTGTCCTCCGCCGCCCCTGCGGTGGTGTCGGGCGCGCTGTCGCACCCCGTGGCGAGCAGTGCGGCGACGAGAGCGGTGGCACCTCCGACGAGCGTCGCGGGGTAGCGAAGTCGCGGATACGAGTGCGGGTGTGGGTAGCGGTGCGGGTGCGGGTGCGGGTGCGGGTGCGGGTGCGTACGAGCGTCATGGGTGCGCTGGTGAACATGCACAGGATGCCCCTTGCCTCTTCCGTTGCTGCTGTCGCTTCTGTCTCTTCCGACGGCCGAGGTGGCCGTCGTCTTCGAGACTGCGCCCGCCAACGGCCGTGGCCCATTCGTCATTTGGCGAATCTCCGGCCCACGGCGGCACGGAAGGGGCGTACATTCGCGACAGGCGAGAACCGGCCCCGGGAGGCCGTCATGACAGCGACCGGCACAACGGCCGAGGCCCACCTGCGGCGGATGGCGGACATCCTCGACGAGGCCCGCCACGACCTCTCGAACGCGGTACCTCCGCAGTCACTGCTGCTCGGGCTGCAGCGCCTCATCCCCTGCGACTACGCCTGCTTCTCGGAGCTGGACATCCCGACGCGGATCAACGTCAACGAGCAGGAGACCCCGTACGACAGCTCGGGCAACACGGGCGAAGACGACGGCTCGATGGACGGGTACTGGCGCTGGCGGCACCAGCATCTGCAGTGCACGTGGGTCGCGGGCCCGCACAGCAGTCCCGAGGCACACCAGATGACGGACTTCATGTCGGTGCGCGAGCTGATGAACCTGCCGATCTACACCGAGTGTCTGAGCCCGTTCAAGTGCATCGCCGCGGTCGCCCTGCCCACGGCGCCCAACCGCACCCGGGTCTTCCAGTTCATGCGCGAGGACCCGAAGCCCTTCACCGAGCACGAGATGACGACCCTGCGGCTGATGGCACCCCACCTGTACACGCTCTATCAGGAGGCCGCTCTCAGGCGCGGACCCCGTGTGCGACTGACCCGGCGCGAGCTGGACGTCCTGCGCTGCGTGGCCCGCGGCCTGGCCACCCCGCAGATCGCCGAGCAGCTCGTCGTCTCCCCGAGCACCGTGCGCAAGCACCTGGAGAACGCCTTCGGCAAGCTGGGCGTGTCGAGCCGGACCGCCGCCGTGGCCCGGATGTTCCCGGAGACGGAGGTCCTGTGACCGGCCGCCGGCTCGCCCGGTGGCCGTCGGACCGATGAGTTCCGTCGGCGGGCGGGGTCAGTCCTGGTGAGGAATCATCCAGTCATCCGCCAGGTCCAGGAGGAGAGCTCATGGAAGCACGGGCCGAGTTGGACGCCCGCTACAGCGACGAGACCGCCACCGCACGCCCCTGGTCAGAGGCCGAGGCGCTGCTCGCCGAGGCCGAGTTGTTCTGGATCTCGACCGTACGGCCCGACGGACGGCCGCATGTCACGCCGCTGCCCACCGTGTGGTCGGACGGCGCGCTGCACTTCTGCACCGGGCCCGAGGAGCGCAAGGCACGCAACCTCTCGCTGAACCCGAGCGTCGTACTGACCACAGGCACCAACACCTGGAACAAGGGGTACGACCTCGTGGTGGAGGGCGAGGCGGTCCGGGTGGCCGACGACGACAGGCTGCGGGCGCTGGCCGAGGCGTGGGAACGCAAGTACGGCAGTTTCTGGCACTTCGACGTCGCCGACGGGCACTTCCACCACGGCGCCGGAAAGGCCCTCGTTTTCTCGGTGGCGCCCGGGACCGTTTTCGGCTTCGGTAAGGGAGAACCGTTCAGCCAGACCCGCTGGCGGTTCGCCTGACATACGGCCTCACGACGAGACGCCTGCGACAACGCGTACGACAAAGGAGTCGTTACATGGACATGGCCCTAGAAGTGATCACGCTTCCCGTCACCGACATCGACCGGGCGAAGGCCTTCTACCAGGACAAGGTCGGCTTCCACGTCGACCTCGACACCGAGGTGATGCCGGGCGCCCGCGTGGTCCAGCTGACACCCCCCGGTTCCGGCTGTTCGATCGCGCTCGCCGATGGGATCCCCATCCCGACGGGAACACCGCAGCCGGGCACCTATCACGGCCTGCAACTGGTCGTGGCGGACGCCAAGGCGGCCTACGAGGAACTGACCGCCCGTGGCCTGGACGTCAGCGAACCCGTCCAGTACGCCCCGCAGGACGGCGGCACCTTCATGCACTTCACAGACCCGGACGGCAACGGCTGGGCCATCCAGGAGTTCCGGGAGCGCGCCACAAAGCCCCTGCACAAACTCATGACGGACCTGGCCGAACAGACACCGTGACGGATCCTCTTGCCGGCTGACCCCACGGCCGGGGTCGTCGGGGAAGTTCCCGGACAGTGAGTGCGCCCGCCGCCGAGCGGCCGGACCGTCGAAGCCTCTGAGGTCCCGGGCGGGGACGGCGTCCGCGCCGAACTCGGCGGCGAGCGAGCGCCACGTTCACCGCACGCACCAGCCAGGGGTCGGCGTTCGCGGAGGGCCCATCGGCCGACTTCGCGGCATGCGCCTCCGGGAACTGACCCGCCCACCTCAACACGCAGCACGCCGCCTGGACGATCACAGGCCGTCCAGAGCATTCATGATCGCCGACACGACACGGTTCCGCCGGCGATGGCTCTTGCTGCAGAAACGCCGCCTGCGCCACCGGCTCCTCGGCTGCGGCACCGGAACACCACACCACTTGCACGGCCGCGTTAGCCCCACCGGATCCCCACCCATGCCGCGACTGTAACGGGCGCCCGGATCCCCCGCATGAGGCGTCGATGACAGCAACCGGCCCAGGCCTGTAAACGCCGTGGGGCCGACGGTCAGTAGTGACCGTCGGCCCCACGTGCCGTTCTGACGAGGGAAGACCCTCTGGCCTGCCCCTACAGCACCGGCAGGTTCTTCCGCAGCTCGAAGGCGGTCACCTCGGAGCGGTACTCCTCCCACTCCTGGCGCTTGTTGCGGAGGAAGAAGTCGAAGACGTGTTCGCCGAGGGTCTCGGCGACGAGGTCGCTGCGTTCCATGAGGGTCAGGGCCTCGCCCAGGTTCTGGGGAAGCGGCTCGATGCCCATCGCGCGGCGTTCGGCGTCGGAGAGGGCCCAGACGTCGTCCTCGGCGCCCGGCGGGAGCTCGTAGCTCTCCTCGATGCCCTTGAGGCCGGCCGCGAGGAGCATCGCGTAAGCCAGGTACGGGTTCGCACCCGAGTCGAGGGAGCGGACCTCCACCCGTGCCGAGCCCGTCTTGCCGGGCTTGTACATCGGGACGCGGACGAGGGCCGAGCGGTTGTTGTGGCCCCAGCAGATGTACGAGGGAGCCTCGCCGCCGGCACCGGCGGTGCGCTCGGAGCCGCCCCAGATGCGCTTGTAGGAGTTGACCCACTGGTTCGTCACCGCCGCGATCTCCGCCGCGTGCTTCAGCAGGCCCGCGATGAAGGAGCGGCCGACCTTGGAGAGCTGGTACTCCGAGCCCGACTCGTAGAAGGCGTTGCGGTCGCCCTCGAAGAGGGAGAGGTGCGTGTGCATGCCACTGCCCGGGTGCTCCGAGAACGGCTTCGGCATGAAGGTCGCGTTCACGCCCTGCTCAAGCGCCACCTGCTTCATGACCAGGCGGAACGTCATGATGTTGTCCGCCGTCGACAGCGCGTCCGCGTAGCGGAGGTCAATCTCCTGCTGGCCCGGGGCGCCCTCGTGGTGGGAGAACTCGACCGAGATGCCCATCGACTCCAGCATGGTGATCGCCTGGCGGCGGAAGTCCATGCCGACGTTCTGCGGGGTGTGGTCGAAGTAGCCGGAGTTGTCGGCGGGCGTCGGGCGTGAGCCGTCGACCGGCTTGTCCTTCAGCAGGAAGAACTCGATCTCCGGGTGGGTGTAGAAGGTGAAGCCCAGGTCGGAGGCCTTGGCCAGGGCCCTCTTCAGCACGTACCTCGGGTCCGCGAAGGACGGCGAGCCGTCCGGCATGAGGATGTCGCAGAACATCCGGGCCGTACCGGGGGCCTCCGCACGCCACGGCAGGACCTGGAAGGTCGAGGGGTCCGGCTTGGCGATCATGTCGGACTCGTAGACGCGGGCGAAGCCCTCGATGGCCGACCCGTCGAAGCCGATGCCCTCGTCGAAGGCCTGCTCCAGCTCGGCCGGGGCCACGGCCACCGACTTGAGGAAGCCCAGCACGTCCGTGAACCACAGGCGTACGAAACGGATGTCGCGCTCTTCCAACGTACGGAGCACGAACTCCTGCTGCTTGTCCATCTTCCGCTTCCACCCAATCTTGCTGGTCAGGCCGCCTGCTCCCGTCCCAGGGAGGCGGTCGGGCACCTGCGCATCACACCACAACAGCATTTCATGCGCGTTGCGGACCTCGATCGCCCGGCCGACCTCCGCCTGAACGCCTCACGTACGGCAGGTGTACCGCTCTGACGCCCATCTTGCCTGCTGAGTGCCGCACATGTAATGGCCGACCACTGCCGTCTCTCCTCACCTTGTCGCCCCTCGTCTCTTAATTTGCATTTCAGATACCAATTTAACTACCGTGCGGGGCAGTCGAGCCCGAGGAGCCAAGATGCTGTCCGAGCAGTCCGCCGCCACCGTCCGCGCCACCCTCCCTGCCGTCGGCGCGGCCCTGGGAGAGATCAGCGACCGCTTCTACGAGGGGCTCTTCGCGGCCCACCCGGAGCTGCTGCGCGACCTCTTCAACCGCGGCAACCAGGCCTCCGGCACCCAGCGCCAGGCCCTGGCGGGCGCCTTCGCCGCCTTCGCCACGCAACTCGTCGAGCGGCCGGACGAGCGGCCCGACACGATGCTGAACCGCATCGCGCACAAGCACGCCTCCCTGGGCATCGCCCCCGAGCAGTACCCCGTCGTCCACGAGCACCTCTTCGCCGCCATCGCCGAGGTGCTGGGCGAGGCGGTCACCCCCGAGGTCGCGGCCGCCTGGACCGACGTCTACTGGCTGATGGCGAACGCGCTCATCGCCATCGAGAAGCGGCTGTACGAGGAGAGCGCGGCCACGGGCGGTGGCGGGGGATGGCGCGCCTGGGAGGTCGTCGAACGCGTCGAGGAGACCACGGACGTCGCCACCTTCCTGCTGCGTCCGGCCGACGGCTCCCCCGCACCGGACTTCCGGCCCGGCCAGTACGTCTCCGTACGCGTCGAACTGCCCGACGGGGCCCGCCAGATACGCCAGTACAGCCTGGCCGGCACCCCCGGCTCGTCCGTACGCCGGATCGGGGTGAAGCGGATCCACGGCGGTACGACACCCGAAGGCGAGGTCTCGAACCACCTCCACGCGCGCGTGCACGCAGGCAGCACGGTCGAGCTGTCCTCCCCGTACGGCGATCTCGTCCTGCGCCACGACGACGGCACCGCGGACACGCCCGTGCTCCTCGCCTCCGCCGGTATAGGTGTGACCCCGATGATCGCCATGCTGGAACAGCTCGCGGTCACCGGACACCGCGGCCCGGTGACCGTCGTGCACGCGGACCGCTCCCCCGCCGAGCACGCGCTGCGCGCCGAGCACGAGGCGTACACGGCGAAGCTCCCGGATGCCGCGGCCCACTTCTGGTACGAGCACCCGGAGCCGGGCCACCCGGCCGACCGCACGGGTCTGGTAGACCTCTCCGGAGTGGCGGTCGCGTCGGGCACACGCGCGTACCTGTGCGGTCCACTGCCCTTCATGCGCGCGGTACGCGGCCGGCTGATCGAGAAGGGGGTCGCGCCCGCCGACATCCACTACGAGGTGTTCGGACCCGACCTCTGGCTCGCACAGAGCACACAGGACTAGGGAGTCCCGGCTAGGGAGCCCGGGAGATGTCCAGCAGCAGCGGCCCGGTCGGGGAGGCGACCATGTCCGTGACGGTCAGCGGGTCGAGGGAGGCGTAGAAGGCCTCCTGGGCCCGGCGCAGGGCGCCGCGCAGGCGGCAGCCGGAGTTCAGCGGGCAGGGGGTGGAGCCCTCGCAGTCGACGACGTCGCCCTCGCCCTCAAAGGTCCGCACGACCGCTCCGACCGAGGCCGTACGCCCCTTCTCGGTGAGCGTGAGGCCGCCGCCCCGGCCGCGCCGGGCGTCGAGGAGGCCGAGGTGCTGCAGCTCGGCGACCACCTTCGCGGCGTGCGTGTACGGCACCTCCATGCCGTCCGCGACCTCGCGGGTCGTGGGCGACGCGCCGTCGGCGACCGCGAGCCGCATCAGGACGCGCAGAGCCAGGTCGGTCGATCGCAACAGCCGCATACCGGCAGCGTAAATAATGCGCATCCCAGGTTCAAATTATCGCCGGGAGCCCCGGGCATTTGGCCATTCCTCCGGCCTCCCCGCATACATCCACTTCTCCCCCACTACGATCAGCGGACCACTCGACTGTCCCTTTTCCCCAGAAGGACCACCCCATGGGTTCCGCCAAGAAGACAGAGTCCAAGTCGCGCAAGGCGCGGATAGAGGAGATGCGGCGTGCCGAGCAGGCCCGTGAGCGCCGCAGCCGGATCCTCACGATCACTGCCAGCGCGATCGTCGTCGCCGGTCTCGTCGCCGGCGGTGCCTTCCTCATCAGCTCGCAGTCGGACGACAAGGACAGCGCGTCGGGCGACTCGAAGTCGACGTCGGGGAAGTTCGTCACGGGCAAGGACGGGGTGAAGACGTGGAGCACCAAGCTCACGCAGAACCACGTCACCAAGGACGTGAAGTACCCGATGGAGCCCCCGGTCGGCGGTGACCACAACCAGGTGTGGATGAACTGCAACGGCGACGTCTACACCAAGGCGATCAAGAACGTGAACGCCGTGCACTCGCTGGAGCACGGCGCCGTCTGGGTGACGTACAACAGCAAGGCGTCGGACGCGGACGTGAAGGCGCTCTCCGAGAAGGTCAAGAAGACCCCGTACACGCTGATGAGCCCGGTCGAGGACCAGAAGGACCCGATCATGCTCTCCGCGTGGGGCAGCCAGCGTACGGTGACGAGTGCGAGCGACCCGGCCGCCGCCAAGTTCTTCGAGACGTACGTGCAGGGCAAGCAGACGCCCGAGCCGGGCGCCGCCTGCACCAACGGCCTGTCGCAGTGAGGAAGATGAAGTTCGCCGGCTGGATCTCCGGGGTCGCAGCGGCCGTCGTCGTGGCGGCCGGGGCGATCACCTACGCGGTCGCCGACGGCGACGACTCCGGCATGAAGGCCCCGGCGGCCGACTCCGCGGACGCCGGCTTCGCGCGTGACATGGCGGTGCACCACCAGCAGGCCGTCGAGATGTCGTACATCGTGCGCGACCACACCAAGAACGAAGAGGTACGCCGTCTCGCGTACGACATCGCGCAGACGCAGGCCAACCAGCGCGGCATGATGCTCGGCTGGCTGGACCTGTGGGAGCTGCCCAAGGTGTCGGCCGACGAGCCCATGTCGTGGATGGACATGAGCGGCATGCCGTCCGCCGGGGACGGCTCGCTGATGCCGGGCATGGCGACGACGGCCCAGATGGAGTCGCTGGGCAAGCTCGACGGCAAGGCCGCCGAGATCCGCTATCTGCAGCTCATGTACGCCCACCACATGGGCGGGGTGCACATGGCCAAGGGCTGTGTGGAGCGGTGCAAGGTCGGCGTCGAGCGACGGCTCGCGCAGGGGATGGTCCAGGCCCAGGAGTCGGAGATGCAGCTCATCACCGACCTGCTGAAGAAGCGCGGCGCGAAGCCACTCGCCTGAGTCGGGAGCGAAGCAGCCGGGCCGCGCGAGGCGACTCCCCGCAAGCCACGCCGGAGACACCGACGCCGGGGGCGCGACCCGACTCATGTCGGGCATCGCGCCCCAAAACCCTTGCACATACGGTTCCTTGGGCGCTTCTTGGCCCAGCCATGCCCCCGCCATTCCCCAGGCATGAACGGTTCATCGCAAGAGTGACCCCCATCCAGAGATCCATTAGGGGGTTCTCCATGAGATCCAACCGAGCCGCGGCGCGTGCCGGTGTGAGCATGGCGGCGACACTGCCTCTGCTCGCCGGCGCGCTGGCACTCGGCATACCCGCGGCCCATGCGTCGACCGACCCGGACGGCCGCGACACGCTCCAGGGCACCAAACCGCTGTGGGCCACCGCCCAGGCGGACAAGGGAGCCACGGCGGACGCCTCCCGGGTCTCGGCCCGGGTCTACCTCGCCGGCCGGGACGCGGCGGGCCTGAGCGCCTACGCCAAGGCCGTCTCCGACCCGTCGTCGCCCTCGTACGGGAAGTACCTGAGCGCAGGGCAGGCCGACGCCCGCTTCGGCGCGACCAAGGCCCAAGTGGCGAACGTGACCGCCTGGTTGAAGTCGGCGGGCCTGACCGTCACGGACACGACACGCCACTACCTCTCGGTGACGGGTGAAGTGGCCGACGCGGAGAAGGCGTTCGGCACCCAGCTGCACAACTACGCCAAGGGCAGGAAGACTTACCGGGCACCCTCCAGGACCGCCTCGACGCCCGCCGCCCTGAACGGCGCGGTGCTCACCGTCACCGGCCTGGACAACGCCCCGCACAAGGCGAACCACTCCGACACGCTGCCGCCGCCGGACGCCGTGTTCCACAACGCCGGGCCGTTCTCCTCGTACTACGGCACGAAGACCGCGACGACGCTCCCGAAGGCGTACGGCACGAAGATCCCGTACGCCGTGAAGGGCTACACCGGCAAGCAGCTGCGGGCCGCGTACGGGGCGGGCCGGGCGACCGGCAAGGGCGTGACCGTGGCGATCACGGACGCGTACGCCTCGCCGACCATCGCGGCGGACGCGGCCACCTACGCGGCGAAGCACGGCGACGCGGCGTACGGCGGCGGGCAGTTGAGCCAGGTGCTGCCGACCCAGTACACGCGGACCGAGGAGTGCGGGGCGGCGGGCTGGTACGGCGAGGAGACCCTCGACGTCGAGGCCGTGCACGCCGTCGCGCCCGCCTCGAACATCGTCTACGTGGGCGCCGAGTCCTGCTACGACGACGATCTGCTCGACTCGCTGGGCAAGATCGTCGACGGGCATCTGGCCGACATCGTCTCCAACTCGTGGGGCGACATCGAGGCCAACCAGACGCCGGACCTCGCCGCCGCCTACGACCAGGTCTTCCAGCTGGGCGCGATCGAGGGCATCGGCTTCTACTTCTCGTCCGGCGACAACGGCGACGAGGTCGCGAACACCGGTACGAAGCAGGTCGACACCCCGGCCAACTCGGCGTGGGTGACGGCGGTCGGCGGCACCTCGCTGGCCGTCGGCAAGGGCGACACGTACAAGTGGGAGACCGGCTGGGGCACGCTCAGGGCCACCCTGTCGGACGACGGCAAGAGCTGGACGGACTTCCCGGGCGCGTACACCTCCGGCGCGGGCGGCGGCACCAGCGCGACGGTCAAGCAGCCGTTCTACCAGCGGGGCGTGGTCCCGTCCGCGCTCGCGAAGGCGAACGGCAAGCAGGCCATGCGCACCGTTCCCGACATCTCCGCGATCGCCGACCCCAACACCGGGTTCCTGGTCGGGCAGTCGCAGACCTTCCCGGACGGGACGCAGAAGTACGACGAGTACCGCATCGGCGGCACCTCGCTCGCCTCGCCCGTCATCGCGGGCATCCAGGCGCTCGCCCAGCAGCAGCGCGGCGGCCACCCGATCGGCTTCGCCAACCCGGCGATCTACGACCGGTACGGCTCCAAGCTCTACCACGACGTCACGGACCGTCCAACGGGCCGCGACCTGGCCGTGGCACGCGTGGACTTCGTCAACTCGTTCGACGCGTCGGAGGGTCTGCTGACCTCCGTCCGCAGCCTCGGCAAGGACAGCTCACTGAAGGCCGTGCGGGGCTACGACGACGTCACCGGGGTGGGCTCGCCGGCCCCTGGCTATGTGACGTCATACCGTCGCTGACACGTTTCCCATGTGTTCGGCGCCCGTCCCGCGCCATCTTCTCGGCGAGGGACGGGCGCGCTCATGTGTCCAGAATCGCGTCCGCGACGTCCTGAGGACGGTCGAGCATCACAAGATGACCGGCGGGCGCGGACACACGCAACGTACCGCCGAGCCGCTCGGCAAGGACTCGCTGCCGATCGAGCCAATGACGTGAACCGCCCTCGTACGCGGCGAGCACGGTGACGGACGGCGCGTCCAGCGGAACCCGCCCCCTCAGGGAGGCCAGTTCGATGGCCTGGTCCCGGTAGCGGCCGTTCTCGGCGAGGACGGCGTGCAGGAAACGGCTGGTGGAGTAGGCACGGCGAACGAGGTCGTCCGGGGCCGGATCACGGCCACTGTGCCGCCCGACGCGAACCGCGGCGCGCCGCAGGAAGGGCCCCAGGACGCGCGGAACACCCGCGGCGGACAGCACCATGCCGCACACGCGCGTGCACGCGTCCCCGAACTCGGGGGCCCTCCTGCCCCGGGGCGCCTCCTCAATGCTGGAGTCGACGAGCACCAGCCCGGCCGTCCGCTCCGGAAACAGCCGGGCGAACGCCTCGCAGTGAAACCCGGCGAGCGAGTGCCCCACCACGGTCGCGGGCACACCGGCCCCGACCCCGGCCGCGTCGAGCACGCGCGCGATGCGCTCCGCCTCACCGGTGAGCGTGGGCCACGCGCGCGCGTGGCCGCTGAGCCCGAGCCCCGGCCGGTCGAAACGGACGACCGTGCGATGCGGGGCGAGCAGCGGAACCACGGCATCCCAGTCGAACCACGCCATCCCCAGGCCGGCGCTGAGCACGCAGACGGGCCCGGTGCCGTCGACGCGGATGTGGTGGGGAACTCCAGAGATGCGTACGAAGGTCATGGGCGGGTGTCTCCAAACCCGGCCGGGGTGCGTTCCCTGTCGCGCACGTCCGGTCCCCGAGGTGCGCCGGCTGTCCTGGGGAGAACGAGCGAGACGGCCAGCACCCCCAGCCAAACCGCGATGACGCCCACCTGAAGACGCTGGGCGACGCCCAGGCCCCAGCCGTCGTGGCCCGCCTCCAGCGCGGCGATGGCGGCCAGCGTCCAGGCGGTGGCGGCCAGTTCGAGCGTCATCAGGGCGGGGCCGGAGCGAGCCAGGGGCGCCCGGGGCGCGTACCGGCGTGCGGTGAGGGTGAGGGCCACCATGGCGACGAGGATGCCGCACAGGGCGACCGTGCTGCTCACGGAGTGCGCGGAATGGGCCACCGGCACCAGTCCCGCGCGCTCCTGCGCGGCGCACGCCGGGTCCGCGGTGGGTGCGCAGCTGAGTGGCAGGCGGGAGTCCACGGCCGTGGCCGTGCCGAAGAGGACGAGTGCGACCCAGCCGACCCTTGTCCACCGCCCCGGGGAGGGCAGCCGGAGCGATGCCAGCAGGCCTGCGGCCCACACCAGGGTGCCCGCGAGCAGGTCCGTCGTGCGGAACAGGGTGCCGTGCGGCTGGTTCCTGGCGGCCAGTTCGCTCACGTACGTGTGTGCGGGGGCGAGGCCTGTCGTCAGGACGACCTCGAGTGTCCAGGCGGTGTAGGCGAGCGCGCCGAGGGCCAGGAGGGTGGCTGTGGTCGGGCGGGGCTTGATCATTGGTGCCCATGATCGGGGTGGGGGGTTTGTTGCGCATGTTTTGTCGGGTGTGGGTTGTGTGTGGCTGGTCGCGCCGTTCCCCGCGCCCCTCGGGTTCGTGGTGGGGCGGGGACGTGCCGGGACATCCGAGCTTGCTCTGTGGGAAGTCGGGTGGGCCCGGAAACGCGGCGCTCGCACGTCCCGGCACGTCCCCTCACGCCCGGGAGACGGCTGCCGGCCCGGTGAGGGCTGAGCCCCCCAAAAAAGACAAAAACCTTGAGCTCGAGGAACTGCGCGACCGGCCTCCGACGGCCCGCGGCCGACAAACGTCCCGGTCACCCCCACCCGCCCCCCATTTCGTCGCTCTGACGATTACACTCGCCACGTGGCTCAACTACGTCTCGCCCTGAATCAGATCGACTCGACCGTCGGCGATCTCGCCGGGAACGCCGAGGCGATCGTCCGCTGGACCCGGCACTCCGCCGAGCAGGGAGCGCACCTGGTGGCGTTCCCGGAGATGGTGCTGACCGGGTATCCGGTCGAGGACCTGGCGCTGCGGTCGTCCTTCGTCGACGCGTCCCGCGCGACCCTGCACGCTCTCGCCGCCCGGCTTGCCGACGAGGGGTTCGGGGAGCTGCCGGTGGTCGTCGGCTACCTCGACCGTTCGGAGACGGCCCAGCCGAAGTACGGCCAGCCGGCGGGCGCCCCGCGCAACGCGGCAGCCGTGCTGCACCGCGGCCAGGTGGCGCTCACCTTCGCCAAGCACCACCTGCCGAACTACGGCGTCTTCGACGAGTTCCGCTACTTCGTGCCCGGAGACACCCTGCCGATCATCCGTGTGCACGGCATCGACGTGGCGCTCGCCATCTGCGAGGACCTCTGGCAGGACGGCGGCCGTGTCCCGGCCGCCCGGTCCGCCGGGGCCGGCCTGCTGCTCTCCGTCAACGCCTCGCCGTACGAGCGCGACAAGGACGACACCCGGCTCGAACTCGTACGCAAGCGTGCGCAGGAGGCCGGCTGCACGACCGCGTACCTCGCGATGATCGGCGGCCAGGACGAACTCGTCTTCGACGGGGACTCGATCGTCGTCGACAGAAACGGGGAAGTAGTGGCACGGGCGCCCCAGTTCGCGGAGGGCTGCATCGTCCTCGACCTCGAACTGCCCGCCGCGAACAGCACGACCCCCTCCGGCATCGTGGACGACGGCCTGCGCATCGACCACCTCGTCCTCTCCTCGGAGCCGCTGCCCGCATACGAGGCGGAGCTCACCGGCGGATACGCGGACCGACTCGACGACGACGAAGAGGTCTACTCCGCACTCGTGGTCGGACTACGGGCGTACGCGGCGAAGAACGGATTCCGGTCCGTGCTGATCGGCCTGTCCGGGGGCATTGACTCCGCGCTGGTCGCCGCGCTCGCCTGCGACGCGCTGGGCGCACAGAACGTGTACGGCGTGTCGATGCCGTCCAAGTACTCCTCGGACCACTCCATGGGCGACGCGGCCGAACTGGCCCGCCGCACCGGGCTCAACTTCCGGACCGTACCGATCGAGCCGATGTTCGACGCGTACATGGGGTCGCTGATGCTTGAAGGCCTGGCCGAGGAGAACCTCCAGTCGCGGCTGCGCGGCACCATGCTGATGGCCCTCTCCAACCAGGAGGGGCACATCGTGCTGGCTCCGGGCAACAAGTCCGAGCTGGCGGTGGGGTATTCGACGCTCTACGGCGACTCGGTGGGCGCGTACGGCCCGATCAAGGACGTCTACAAGACGTCGGTCTTCCGACTCGCCCAGTGGCGCAACCGCGCGGCGGCCGAACGTGGTCAGACCCCGCCGATCCCCGAGAACTCCCTCACCAAGCCCCCCAGCGCCGAGCTACGACCCGGCCAGATCGACACGGACTCGCTGCCGGACTATCCCGTCCTGGACGCAATTCTGGAGCTGTACGTGGACCGGGACACGGGCGCCGACGCGATCGTGGCCGCGGGCTTCGACCACGAACTGGTCTCGAAGACCCTGCGGATGGTCGACGCGGCGGAGTACAAGCGACGGCAGTACCCGCCGGGGACCAAGATCTCCGCGAAGGGATTCGGCAAGGACCGCCGCCTGCCGATCACCAACAGGTGGCGCGAGAACGTCTGAGCGGGAAGGGCACCGGACCGGCACCCGTCCCCGAGACGTGAGGGGACGTGCCGGGACGTGCGAGCGCCGCGCTTCCGGGCCCACCCGACTTCCCACAGAGCAAGCTCGGATGTCCCGGCACGTCCCCGCCCCACCACGAACCCGAGGGGCGCGGGGAACGGCGCGACCAGCCACACACAACCCACGGGCGACAGCCGGAGGTCACCGACGGGCGGCAGTCTCCACACGCCGCGGAACACCCCCGGCAACAACCCGCCCGGCACGGACAGTCACCCGACGACGGTCCACGACATACGCGAGTGTGGCCACGCCCAGACCCAGAACCGCGAGCCCTGCACCCGCCAGAGCAGGTGATGTCGTCCCGAACCCAGCCGCCAACGTGATCCCACCGATCCACGCACCACCGGCATTGGCAAGGTTGAACGCGGCCTGATTGGCGGACGAGGCCAGCGACGGAGCCGAGGAAGCCTTCTCCATGACCATCAGCAGAAGCGGCGAACTGGTGACGAACGCCGCCGTGCCGAGCAGCACCACAGCCAGAGCCGCACTCCAGGCCGTCCCCATCAGAACCGGGAAGAGAACCAGAACCGCCACCAGCGAGACAAGCCCCCCGAACAACGTGCCCCGCATCGAGCGGTCCGCCAGGCGGCCACCGAGCAGATTGCCGATCGTCGCGCCCACACCGAACAGCGCAAGCAGCAGGGTCACGCTGGAGTCGGCGTACCCGGCGGAGTCCGTGAGCATCGGCGTGATGTAGCTGTACGCCGAGAAGAGCGCGCCGAAGCCCGCGACGGTGGTCCCGAGGGCCAGCCAGACCGGCAGCGACTTGAGCGCGGCCAGTTCACCACGCAGCCCGGCGGCGGGAGCGTGGGATTCGTCACGCGGCAGCACCAGCGCCAGCGACGCGATGGCCACCAGCCCGATCACGCTGACGCCCAGGAACGTGGCGCGCCAGCCGAAGTTCTGGCCCACCAGCGTCGCGGCGGGCACACCCGCGATGTTCGCGACGGTCAGACCGAGGAACATCAACGAGACGGCGCGGGCCTTGCGCTCGGCGGGAACCAGGCCGGTGGCGACGACGGCTCCGACGCCGAAGAAGGCGCCGTGCGGCAGACCGCTGAGAAAACGAGCAGCAAGTAGAGAGTGGTGGTCGGGAGCGAAGGCCGAAAGCGTGTTGCCCACGACGAACAGCACCATGAGACCGATCAGAACCTTGCGGCGGGACATTCGGGCGGTCACCGCGGCGAGCAGCGGGGCGCCGATGACGACACCGATCGCGTACGCCGAGACGAGGTGGCCGGCGCTGGGGATCGAGATGCCCAGATCGTCCGCGACGTCGGGCAGCAGCCCCATCATCACGAACTCGGTGGTGCCGATGCCGAAGGCGCCCACGGCGAGGGCGAGCAGGGCCAGGGGCATGAGGGGGCCTTTCAAAGGGTGAGCGGAGTTCCGTACAGCTTATGTTCATCTACGGAA
This sequence comes from Streptomyces sp. NBC_00258, assembly GCF_036182465.1. Taxonomy (NCBI): domain Bacteria; kingdom Bacillati; phylum Actinomycetota; class Actinomycetes; order Kitasatosporales; family Streptomycetaceae; genus Streptomyces; species Streptomyces sp. NBC_00258. The sequence continues at coordinate 8,474,133 of NZ_CP108081.1, read as the reverse complement.
CAAAGCGTCCCAGCCCCAGTATTCCCAGGGGTTACGAGCCGGTTGCCGAAAGCTTCACGCGGGCGGCGATCGGAAGATGGTCACTGCCCGTCTCCGGGAGGGTCCAGGACGTGACCGGTTCGACGCCCTTGACCATGATCTGGTCGATCCGGGCCATCGGGAACGACGCGGGCCAGCTGAACCCGAAGCCGCTGCCCGCCGCGCCCTGCGTGGAGCGCATCTGCGAGGTGACGGCGTTCAGCGCGCGGTCGTTCATCGTGCCGTTCAGGTCGCCGAGCAGCGCGACCTGCGGGAGCTTCTCGTCGGCGATGGCCTCACCGAGCGCGTCGGCGCTCTTGTCGCGCTGGCGCGCGGTGAACCCGGCCTCCATCTTCACCCGCACGGAGGGGAGATGGGCCACGTACACCGCGAGCTTCCCGTCCGGCGCGGTGACCGTGGCCCGCATCGCACGCGTCCAGCCGAGCTTGATGTCGACCGGCCCGGACCGGCTCAGCGGGTACTTGCTCCACAGGCCGACCGTGCCCTGCACGGAGTGGTACTTGTACGTCGAGTCCAGGGCCTGCTCGTACACCGGGACCGCCGAGGCCGTCAGCTCCTCCAGGGCGACCACGTCGGCACCGGACGCGGCCACGTCACGGGCCGTGCCGGCCGGGTCCGGGTTGTCGGCGTTGACGTTGTGCGTGGCGACCGTGAGATTTCCGCCACCGCCGGTCCGGTCGGCGAGCAGCCCGCCGAAGAGGTTGAGCCAGACGATCGCCGGCAGCAGCACGGCGATCAGCGCGGTCGCGGACCTGCGGACCAGTGCCAGGACGAGCAGCACCGGGATGAGGACGGCCAGCCAGGGCAGGAACGTCTCCGTGAGGCTGCCGAGGTTGCCGATGGTGTTGGGGATCCGCGCGTGCAGCCCCATGACCAGGGCGAGCACAAGGGCGAAGGCGGCGAGGACGATGCCCCGGCGCCAGATGCCCCGGTCGTTGCGGAGGGTGGAGAGCAGGCGCCGAAGCCGGGGTTCTCTGCGGTCGGACCCCTGGTCACCGCTGCCCGTCTCCGTCTTGTACGCCTGCGCCATACCGTCGCCTCACCAAGTGCCGTGCACACCATCCCTGCGGATAAGACCCTAGGGGATGATCGCGTTTGTTCTCGCCGTGCCATGACGGCCGTACGGGCACGAGGACGAAAGAGTCGACGTGAGGAGTTCCGGTTGCGGGCCCGATGGGGGCGGTCTGTGACGAAACGCGCACATTGCCGCGGGGGTTGGCGGCCCTCTGCCGGTGCGTTCAGGAGGCGGCGGGTCCCAGTCCCGCCAGGACCGTGTCCACGATCCGTTCGGGCAGGCCCTCCTCCAGCCCGGCGTCCGGGCGGATGACGGCGCGTACGAGCATGGGGCCCACGAAGAGGTCGTTGGCCAGTTCCACGTCGACGTCCGCGCGGAGTTCGCCGTTGAGCCGGCCGCGGCGCAGCACGTCGAGCGTCATCCGGCGGCGCGGTTCGATGACGGCCGAGTGGTAGACCTTCCACAGCTTGGGGCTGCTCTTCATCTGCGCGTGGACGTTGTGCATGATCGCCGAGGAGCGGTTGGCCAGACCGCGCTGCCGCAGCGATTCGAGCAGGATGATCAGGTCCTCGCGCATGGAGACGCCGGGCAGTTCCGGGTCGGGCGGTTCGGCGGTGCGCAGCACGTCGCAGAAGAGCTCCTCGCGACCGCTCCAGCGCCGGTAGATGGTGGCCTTTCCCACACCGGCGATACGGGCGACCCGCTCGATGGAGATGTCCGCGAGCGGAATGCCCTCCTCCAGCAGCTTCATGACGCCCTCGACGATCGCGTGCTCGACGGCCTCGCTGCGCGGGCGCCCTCTGACGGGTCCGCTCCCGCCGGCCGCTCCCGCCTCCTGCTCCGCGACGCCCACGTCCTCGCTCCGCTCTCGAATCCCGCTGTTCCGCCGCCCGTGTCCGGCCGGCTGCCCCGTTGATTCTCCCCGGTGCGCGGGGAGTTCGGTCGCTCGCCGTCCCGGGTGGCCGGTTCCTTGCCGTACGGCTCAGCTGTCCGCGCCCACCAGTTCCGTCTCCTTCTCCTCCGGGGCCGGTGTGCGGCCCGGCAGGAACAGGCCCACGACCACGGCGCCGACGAGGGCGACTCCCGCGCCGCACAGGGCTGTGACATGCATCGCGTGCAGGAAGGCGTCGTTGGCCGGGCCGACGAGGGCGTCTCCCCTGGGGCCGAGCTTCGCGGCGAAGCCCAGCGTCGCCTCGATGGACTCGCCCGCTGTGTGCCGGGCGGCGGCGGGCAGCTTGTCCTCGATGCCCGAGCGGTACGCGGCGGACAGCACCGAGCCGAGTACGGCGATGCCGAGGGCGCCGCCGACCTGGCGGAACGTGTTGCTGAGCGCGGAGGCGGAGCCGGCCTTCTCGCGGGGCAGGGCCTGCATGATCACGACGCTGGTGGGCGTCATGATGTGCGCCATTCCGGCGCCCATGAGGAAGAAGATGACCTCAAGGATCCAGATCGGCGTGTCCGCCTCCAGCGTGGCGAACGCGGCCAGCATGGCGGCGATGAGGAGCATGCCGCCGGTGGTGGTGGCCTTGTTGCCGAAGCGGTCCACGACGAGCCGGGCGCGCGGGGCGAAGATGAGCTGCGCGACGGCCAGCGGCAGCATCAGCAGGCCGGTCTGCAGGGGCGAGTAGCCGCGCACGCTCTGGGTGTAGAAGACGGCGAAGAAGGTGACGCCCATCAGCGCGAAGAACACGAGCGCGATGGCGCTGATCGCCGCCGAGAAGACCTTGTCCTTGAAGTAGGTGACGTCGATCGACGGGTGGCTGCTGCGCTTCTCGAACACCACGAAGCCGACGAGTACGGCGAGTCCGGCGCCGATGGTCGCGAGGACCGTGGGGTCCGTGAAGTCGGCGAGCTGGCCGCCCTTGATGATGCCGTAGACGAGCAGGACGAGCCCGACGACGGACAGTACGACGCCCACCGGGTCGATCCGGCCCGGCTTCGGGTCGCGGGAGTCGGGGACGAGCCACACCATCAGGCCCAGGGCGAGGATCACGATCGGCACGTTGATCAGGAAGACCGAGCCCCACCAGAAGTGGTCGAGGAGTACGCCTCCGGTGATCGGGCCGATGGCGATGGCGAGGCCGACGCCGCCCGCCCAGATGCCGATGGCCTTCGGCTGCTCGTCGCGCTCGAAGACGTTCATGAGGACCGCGAGGGTGGCCGGCATCACAAAGGCTGCGCCAAGGCCCATCACCGCGCGGAACGAGATGAGCTCGACCGGTGTCCCGGAGGAGGCCGCGAGCGCCGAGCCGACGCCGAAGACGAAGAGTCCGCCGAGCAGGACCTTCTTGCGTCCGAGCCGGTCGCCGAGGAGGCCCGCGGAGAAGAGCAGGCCCGCGAAGACGAGGGTGTAGGCGTTGATGGCCCACTCCAGCTCGCTCTGGGTGGCTCCCAGGCCGGTCGGGGCGGGCGTCGAGATGGTCTTGATCGCGACGTTCAGGATCGAGTTGTCCAGGACGACGATCAGCAGGCTGAGCATCAGGACGCCGAGGATCGCCCAGCGGCGCCGGTGCACGGCTTCCGGTATGCGGGTGGCAGGGACGGCGGGAGTTGTCATGCCGAAAAGCCTAGGGGAGATTCGATACGAGACCGTCTCGTATTTGAAACCCTTTACCGAGACCTTACGGGGACGTGGGGCGCGAGTGCCCCGCTCGCGGGGAGAGAGTGCCCCCTCTAGCCGTTCCCTGGCACGAGGTGCCACCATGGAGGGGATCCGGAGACGCCGTGAGGGCGCTTCGAGATGACAGAAGGAGCCGTTGCAATGACGCAGCTTTCGGCTGCCCGGGAGACCACCGACAGCAGCAGTAGGGCGCTGTACGGGGGCAAGGGCACACGCCGCATCACCGTCCGCGACATCACCACCGCCAAGGAGCGCGGCGAGAAGTGGCCGATGCTCACCGCGTACGACGCGATGACCGCGTCCGTCTTCGACGAGGCCGGTATCCCGGTCATGCTCGTCGGCGACTCGGCGGGCAACTGTCACCTCGGGTACGAGTCGACCGTGCCCGTCACCCTCGACGAGATGACCATGCTCTCGGCCGCCGTCGTACGGGGCACCTCGCGCGCCCTGATCGTCGGCGACCTGCCCTTCGGGTCCTACCAGGAGGGGCCGGTGCAGGCGCTGCGCTCGGCGACCCGGCTGGTGAAGGAGGCCGGGGTCGGAGCGGTGAAGCTGGAGGGCGGCGAGCGGTCGCACCGGCAGATCGAGCTGCTCGTGGAGTCCGGCATCCCGGTGATGGCGCACATCGGGCTCACCCCCCAGTCCGTGAACTCGATGGGGTACCGCGTCCAGGGGCGCGGCGAGGAGGCCGCCCAGCAGCTGCTGCGGGACGCCAAGGCCGTGCAGGACGCCGGAGCGTTCGCGGTCGTCCTTGAGCTGGTTCCGGCGGAGCTGGCCGCCGAGGTGACCCGGGTGCTGCACATTCCCACGGTGGGGATCGGGGCGGGGCCGGACACCGACGCGCAGGTGCTGGTCTGGACGGACATGCTCGGGCTCACCGGGGGCAAGATGCCTCGGTTCGTGAAGCAGTACGCCAATCTGCGTGAGGTCATGGGCGACGCGGCGAAGGCCTTCGCCGATGACGTCGTCGGCGGAACGTTCCCTCTGGAGGAGCACTCCGTCCACTAGTCCACTGCGGCACCAGGCAGCCCGCCGATCTTCCCCCGTCGGCGGGCTGCCCTTTTGCTCCGCAGGGGGCACGGTATTCGGCCGCGGGTCCGTCTCGGCTGGTCGCGCAGTTCCCCGCGCCCCTGGCTTTTGTCTTTCAAGGGGCGCGGGGAACTGCGCGACCAGCCACAACGCACCCGCAGCCGACATGGGACAACCGATTGTCGGTGACATATCGGCGATGTCGGTGGGATGTCGGTGGTTTGTCGGTGGGGGCTGACACCTTGGCGGCATGACGCGAATCGACAACAACCCCAGCGGCGGAAACGCCGCCGTCTCCGTACGGGGGCTGGTCAAGCACTACGGCGAGACCAAGGCACTGGACGGCGTGGACCTGGACGTCCGCGAGGGCACCGTGATGGGTGTGCTCGGACCGAACGGCGCCGGCAAGACCACCCTCGTACGCATCCTGTCCACGCTCCTCTCCCCCGACTCCGGGCAGGCGAACGTCGCCGGCTACGACGTCATACGGCAGCCGCGACAGCTGCGTCGTGTGATCGGTCTCACCGGCCAGTACGCCTCCGTCGACGAGAAGCTCCCCGGCTGGGAGAACCTCTACATGATCGGCCGGCTCCTCGACCTGCCGCGCAAGGACGCCCGCGCCCGCGCCGACGAACTGCTGGAGCGCTTCTCGCTCACCGATGCCGCCAAGCGGCCCGCGAGCACGTACTCCGGAGGTATGCGGCGGCGCCTCGACCTGGCCGCGTCGATGATCGGGCAGCCCTCCGTCCTCTTCCTCGACGAGCCCACCACCGGCCTCGACCCGCGCACCCGCAACGAGGTGTGGACCGAGATCAAGCGCATGGTCGGCGACGGTGTCACCGTCCTGCTCACCACCCAGTACATGGAGGAGGCCGAGCAGCTCGCCTCCGAGCTGACCGTCGTGGACCACGGCAAGGTCATCGCGGGCGGCGCCATCGAGGAGCTGAAGGCGAAGGTCGGCGGCCGTACTCTGCGGGTCCGCCCGGTCGATCCGCTGCAGCTGCGGCCCCTGGCCGCCGCGCTCGACGAGCTGGGCCTCACCGGCCTCGCCGCCAGCACCGTGGACACCGAACGCGGTGCCGTCCTGGTCCCGATCCTCAGCGACGAGCAGCTGACCGCCGTGGTCGGCGCGGTCGTCGCGCGCGGCATCACGCTCTCCTCCGTCACCACCGAACTGCCCAGCCTGGACGAGGTCTTCCTGTCCCTAACCGGCCACCGCGCCAGTGCCCCGCAGGACGCGACGCCCGCCCCCGACCTCGAGGAGGTCGCCGTATGAGCGCCACCACTCTTTCCACCGCCGGCCTTTCCGCCGCCGACGCCAAGGCGGACGGCCGTATCCCGCTGCGCGGCCATCTGCGCCACACCGGCGCCCTCGTCCGCCGCAACCTGCTGTGGATCCGGCAGGACCCCGAGTCGATGTTCGACGCGCTGCTGATGCCGGTCGTCTTCACCCTGCTGTTCGTGTACGTCTTCGGCGGCTCGATCGGGCAGGCCCTGGGCGGCGGTCAGGACGGGTACGTGCAGTACGTGATCCCCGGCATGATCGCGATGATGAGCATGACGCTGTCCCAGGGCGTCGGCACCGGCTTCAGCCAGGACTTCAACTCCGGTGTCATGGACCGCTTCCGGTCCCTGCCGATCGGCCGCGGTTCGGTGCTGTTCGCGAAGGTCTCCGTGGAACTCGTGCGCATGCTGTTCGCGACGACCGTGCTGATGATCGTCGCCGTCCTGGTCGGGTTCGACATCAACAGCTGGCCCGGCCTGTTCGCGGCCGTGGGCCTGGCCGCGGTGTTCGCCTCGTCGATCATGTGGGTGTTCCTCACCCTGGGCGTGATCCTGAAGAACGCACAGTCCGTGCAGGCGATGGGATTCCTCGTGTTGTTCCCGCTGCAGTTCGGCTCGTCGATCTTCGCCCCGACGGCATCGATGCCCGGCTGGCTGCAGGCGTTCACCGACTACAACCCGCTGTCCACGCTCGCCGACGCGGCCCGCGGGCTGATGGTGGGCGGTCCGGTCGCGCACGACCTGTGGGTGACCCTCGGCTGGTCGGTGGCGATCACCGCCGTGATGGCGCCGGTCGCGATCCACAAGTTCCGTACCAAGAGCTGACGTTCACGCTCACCGGACCACGGCACGTCCACGATCCGCGTCGTCAGACCAGGGCGGCGGCCTCCTGAGCGGAGAGGCCGCCGCCCTCCGCGTAGGCGGCCTCGTACGCCTCGTTGTCGAGGAGGGCGCGTACGGCCGTCTCGGCGCGCTCCCGCACATGGCGTTCGATCGGGGACCGGAAGTGGCCGGACGGCAGCAGCCCGTCGGCGGCGCCGAGACAGCGGGTGGCGTCCCGGGCCCGTTGTCCGCCGTCGACACCGGACAGCGCGAGGGCGGCGGTGGCCAGATGCGCCGACAGCATGTTCGGCGAGATCATGAGGCTCAGCGGGTCCTCCGCCCGCCGCAGGGCGCCCCGTACCTTCGTCACCGCCTCCTCGTACAGCCCCTCCACGGCGTCCAGCCAGGCCTCCACGCCGAGCACGTACGCGTCGAAGACCACGAAATGGACAGCGGCGAACTCCTCACGCATCCGGGCCATCTGGGTGCGGGCCTCGGCAAGCCGGCCGGTGCGGCCGAGCCACATCGCGAGGAAGAGCCGGGCCGCGGGCATCGCCTCGTTGCGCGCTCCGTAGCCCTGGTCCAGGACTTCGCGGAGCAGCCGCTCGCCCCGCTCGGCCTCCCCCAGGTCGATGAGCACGCTGCCGAGGCGGGTGGTGAGGATGGCCGTCTGGGCGTGGGCACCGAGGCGTTCGGCGTAGGTGATGGCCGCCCGGTAGTCCGCCGCGGCGAGTTGGTACTCACCCTTGCGTTCAAGGGCCTCGCCCCGTGCGGAGAGTGCCTCGGCGGCGCCCCAGCCGTCCCCGATGCGGACGAAGATCTCCAGCGACTCGTCCGCGTCACGGGTGGCGTCACCGGCCCAGTCGGTGCGGTTGGCAAGGATGTTGGCGCGCATCTGCAGGGAGCCGGCCAGCTCCCACTGGTATCCGAGCTCCCGGCAGGTGGCGATGCTCGCGTCGATGACCTCGCGCAGCCGGTCCATGTCGCCGGTCAGCATCACGGCGTAGAACCAGAGATAGCCGGGGTTGCGGCAGACCTGTGGGAGCCCGGGCCGGTAGGCCTCGGTGATGGCCAGCAGCTTCGCCTCGGCCTCCGGGGTCTGCCAGGTCTCCAACTCCAGGTCCATACAGGCGAGATGGAGGAGGTGGACACCGCGCCGGGCCTCGGCGAGGACCTCCGGACGCATCGGTGGCGGAGTCGCGGTGCACGGTTCGTAGAGCGGGACGGCGGGTTCGGCGGGCGGCGCGAACGGGTCCGGGCCGAGCGCCATGACCTCGCGGCACCAGTTGCGTGCCGCCGTGCGCAGGTCGCGGATCTGCCAGTACCAGGCGAGGGAGAGGACGAGGCAGAGCGCCTCCTGCTCGTCGTGTTCGGCGACGGCGCGCTGCAGTGCGGCGCGCGTGTTCTCGCCTTCGGCCTGGAGCAGTTCGATGGCCGCGCGCTGGCCGGGGCCGCGCAGCTTCGGCTCGGTGGTGCGGGCGAGTTCGCGGTAGTACGTGAGGTGCGCGCGCTCGGCGGCGGGGCGTTCGCCGGACTCGTCGAGCCGCTCCCCGGCGTACTCGGCGACGGTCTCCAGGAGCCGGTAGCGCATCTCGCCGTCGGCCCCTCCCAGGGGTGAAGGGGCCGCGACGACAAGGGACTTGTCGACGAGCGAGCCGAGCCCCTCCAGGGCGGCGGGTCCGCAGACGGCCTCGGCGGCGGCGAGGTCGCAGCCGCCGGCGAAGACGGACAGCCGCCGCAGCACGTCCCGTTCGTCCTCGTCGAGGAGGTCCCAGGACCAGTCGACGACGGCACGGAGTGTCTGCTGGCGCGGCAGGACCGTACGGCTGCCGGAGGTGAGGAGGCGGAAGCGGTTGTCGAGGCGGTCGGCGATCTGCCGCGGGGTGAGCATCCGCAGCCGGGCGGCGGCCAGTTCGATGGCCAGCGGCAGTCCGTCGAGCCGTCGGCAGATCTCGGCGGCGGCCGCCGCGGTCTCGGCGTCGGCGTCGACGCGGAAGCCGGGCCTGGCCGCGGCGCCCCGGTCGGCGAGCAGCTTCAGCGCGTAGGGCTCGGGCAGCGGTTCCACCGGACGCAGCAACTCCCCCGGTACGCCGAGGGGTTCGCGGCTCGTGGCCAGTACGGTCAGTCCGGGGCAGCGTTCCAGGAGCTGTTCGACGAGGCGGGCCGCGGCGTCCACGACGTGTTCGCAGTTGTCGAGGACGATCAGCATGCGGCGCTTGGCGCAGTGCTCGGTGAGCCGGGCGAGGGGGTCGTCGTGCCGGTCGGTGACGGCCCGCATCTCCTCGGCGCCGGCGCCGCGCAGCACGGTCTCCCGCGCTCCGACCGCTGTGAGCACGGCCTCGGGTACGGCCTCCGGGTCGTCGACGGGCGCGAGTTCGGCCAGCCACACCCCGTCGGGCACGGACGCGGCCACGCTCTCGGCGGCCTCCTGGGACAGCCGGGTCTTGCCGGCCCCGCCGGGCCCGAGCAGTGTGACGAGCCGGGCGGCCCCGAGGTCCCCGCGGATGGTCTCCAGGTCGGTGTGCCGGCCGACGAACGAGGTGAGCCTGGCGCGAAGGTTGCCGAGGGGGGCGGTGCTGTCGCGGATGCCGGGCGAGGGATCGGGCCCGGGCGGGTGCTCGTACGACGTCGGCCGGTGTCCGTTCTCACTCGTTTCCCCCCGTAGCAACTCCCCGTGCAGCGACCGCAGTTCGGGTCCCGGGTCGGTGCCGAGACGGTCGGCGAGGAGCTGTCGTACGGATTCGTAGCCCGCCAGTGCCTCCGCGGTGCGGCCCGCGTCGCGCAGGGCACGCAGGCGCAGGAGCTGGAGGGGCTCGTCCAGGGGGTGTGCGTCGCTGAGGGCGGTGAGGTCGGGGAGGTACTGCTCGGCCTGGCCGAGGGCGAGGGCCGCGGTGAGGCGGGCGCGGTGTGCGTCGAGGCGGCGGGTCTCCCAGCGGGACGACTCGGCGATGCGGTCCGGGAGGTCGGCGAGGGCGGGGCCGTGCCAGAGCGCGAGGGCGTCGTCGAGGACGACGGCCGCCTTGCCGGGGTCGCCGTCCGCGAGCGCGCGGGCGCCCTCCCCGGCGAGCCGCTCGAAGCGGTACAGGTCGATGTCGTCGGCCGCCGCGCACAGCCGGTAGCCGCCCTCCGCGGACGTGATCGCGTCCGCGCCGAGCGCCCTGCGCAGCCGGCCCACCAGGGCCTGCAAGGCACCCGTGGCGTCGGCGGGCGGGTCGGCGCCCCACACCTCGTCGACCAGCACGGCCGCGGGCACGGTCCGTCCCGGCCGCAGGGCGAGCACGGTCAGCAGGGCACGCAGCCGCGCCCCGCCGACCGGGACGGGGGTTCCGTCACCGCGGAGTGCCTGGGTGGTGCCGAGAATGCGGTAGCGCACGGGGTCCATTGTCTCCGGTGGTCTCAGCACGGGTCGCGGGGTTCCTGCGGAGTGGCGCCCGGGATGTCGGTCGTGACGAGGGCCCCGGCCTCCGCGGGGTCCTGCGATGTGCGGTTTTCTGCCAGTTCGGACCCTTTGGCCCGGGTATCGGCCGAACGCAGCGACCGCTCCCCCGGTACGGGTTCACACTGCGCCCGCGTGCCCGCGTAGAACACCTGCCACGACCTCATGGGTCCACCCTCCCCGGAACTCACAGGCGATCGCGAGACGTTTTCGGCATACGCCCGGTACGGTCGGGCACGCCCCTCAGCATGAAGCCCGCTGAGCGAACCCCAGGGAGCCCGACCCCATGACCACCGCCACCACCCGCCACAGCGACCGGCGGATCAGCCCCGTCTTCCTCGGGATCGTGGCCGTCACCGCGGTGACCGGATGGGCCACCTGGACGGGCTTCGCCGAGCAACCCGGCGTGGCCGTCTTCCTGTTCGTGACGGCGGCCTGGATCGTCTCGCTCTGTCTGCACGAGTACGCGCACGCGCGCACGGCCCTGCACAGCGGCGACATCTCGATCGGCGCGAAGGGGTATTTGACCCTCAACCCGCTCAAATACACCCACGCCCTGCTGAGCATCGTGCTGCCCGTCATCTTCGTGATGATGGGCGGTATCGGTCTGCCGGGCGGCGCGGTCTGGATCGAGCGGAACCGGATCCAGGGCCGCTGGAAGCACAGCCTGATCTCGGCGGCGGGCCCGCTGACGAACGTGCTGTTCGCGGTGGTCTGCACGGCCCCGTTCTGGCTGAACGCGCTGGACGGCGTACCGGCGGACTTCCGGTTCGCCCTCGCGTTCCTCGCGCTGCTCCAGGTCACGGCCGCGCTGCTGAACTTCCTGCCGGTGCCGGGCCTGGACGGCTACGGCATGATCGAGCCCTGGCTGTCGCACAACATCCGCCGCCAGGTGGAGCCCCTCGCGCCCTTCGGGCTGCTCCTCGTGATCGCCATCCTGTGGATCCCGGCGGTGAACGGTGTGTTCTTCGACGTGATCGACGCGCTGCTGCGCAGCCTGAACATCGACGAGTTCCAGACGTACTGCGGGCAGGACCTCTACCGCTTCTGGACGGAGACCAACGAGTACTGCTCGGTCACCCCGTGACGGACGGCGCCTGGCGGCGCGCCCTGTCCCGGCGCAGGTAGTACCAGGTCATGTTGGACGAGAGCCCCGCGAGCAGCACCCATACGATCCCCAGCCAGCTGCCCTGGACGAAGGAGACGACGGCCGCGGCGGTGGCCAGCAGGCAGACGACGAGGGCGTAGAGGGCGAGTCGGGACATGGGGTGCGGCTCCTGTCGGTCCTGTCGTTTGCTGTCCGTCCCGTCGGCGGGACTCTGCCCGGTCCCGTCGGGGGGACACTGCTGCTCCAGTGTCCCCCACGTCCGGAGCCCGCCCGCACGCACCGGGTGCGGAACCCGCCGCACGACTACACGTCGGTCAGACGCAGACCCGCGTGGGCCTTGTACCGGCGATTCACCGAGATCAGGTTCGCCACCAGCGACTCGACCTGGTGGGCGTTGCGCAGCCGCCCGGAGAAGATGCCGCGCATGCCGGGGATGCGGCCGGCCAGCGCCTGGACGATCTCGACGTCCGCGCGCTCCTCGCCGAGGACCATGACGTCCGTGTCGATCTCCGCGATCTCCGGGTCCTGGAGGAGGACCGCGGAGAGGTGGTGGAAGGCGGCGGTGACCCGCGAGTCCGGCAGCAGGGCGGCGGCCTGCTCGGCGGCGCTGCCCTCCTCGGGCTTCAGCGCGTACGCGCCCTTCTTGTCGAAGCCGAGCGGGTTGACGCAGTCGACGACGAGCTTGCCGGCCAGTTCCTCGCGCAGGGACTCCAGCGTCTTGCCGTGTCCGTCCCACGGCACGGCGACGATCACGATGTCGCTGCGGCGGGCGGTCTCGGCGTTGTCGGCGCCCTCGACGCCGTGTCCGAGTTCGTCGGCGGCGGCCTGCGCGCGCTCCGCGGCCCGCGACCCGATGATCACCTTCTGGCCGGCCCGCGCCAGCCGGTAGGCGAGGCCCTTGCCCTGCGGACCGGTGCCGCCGAGTACGCCGACGACGAGCCCGGACACGTCGGGAAGGTCCCAGGGGTCCTTCGCGGGCGCCTTCTGTGCACTGTCAGTAGAGGTCATGGGCCGACTTTACGTGCGCGGTTCCCGTCCGCGGCGCTCAGGTGAGCCCCGTCACGGGCACCCTGCGGAAGACGATCGTCTCGTACGCGCCGAAGTCGCCCGTCTCGTAGAGGAGTCCGACGGTGTCGTCGTCGACGCGGACGAGATCGGAGTACCCGGCGGGCAGCCCGTCCACGGTGTGCGCGGGCCGCCAGGTGACGCCGTCGTCGGTGCTGGCGCGGATCGTCATCAGGGCTCGGAACCCGGGATCGGCGGGGCCGGAGTACAGCAGGACGTCCGGGTCGCGGAGCTGGAGCACGCTGCCCTCGACGACCGGGCCGGTGAGGCCGGCCTGCGGACGGAAGGGCTTGACCAGGGTCTGGCCGCCGTCCCGCGAGTACGCGTCGGCGCGGGTGCCGGGGGCGGTGGAGTCGGTGCGGGTGTTGAAGTAGACGCGTCCGTCGGGGAGTTCGGTGGCCGTGGTCTCGTTCACGTTGATGTAGTTGTCGGTGTTGTCGTCGACGTACCCGATGCGCCAGGTCTCGCCGTCGTCGTCACTCAGCAGACAGTGCCCGCCGTTGTACTTGCCCTCGGTGCCGGTGTCCTTGCCGGCCGGCGGGAGGGAGTGGTTTGCGGGGACCACGACCCGGCCGGTGCCCAACTGGAGGGCGTGGCCCGGGGTGGTGGCGTACCACCGCCAGGAGTCCTTCTTCGTCTGCTTCGTGATCTCCTTCGGGCTCGACCAGGTGAGGCCCTCGTCGTCGCTGTGCTGGACCCAGACGCGGCGTCCGTCGGCGGCGCTCACCTTGCCGCGGCGGATGGCGTCCTCGGTGGCGAGGGCGGCGTTGCGGAGGTGGACGAGCAGGACGCGGCCGGTGTCGAGGACGACGGGGGCCGGGTTCCCGGAGAGCGCGTCGCCGTTCTTTGCGGCGACCTGGAGCGGGCCCCAGGTCAGGCCGCCGTCCGTGGAGCGCTTCAGCACGATGTCGATGTTCCCGAAATCGTCGCGGGAACCGACCCGGCCCTCGCAGAAGGCAAGCAGGGTTCCCCCGCCCGTGGCGACGACGGCGGGGATGCGGAAGCTCGCGTAGCCCTCCTGTCCCGCCCGGAACGGCACGGATGTCTCAGTACTGGCCATGGAACCCTCCCTTACCGACTGGGACGGACACTCTGCCCACCCCGGGCGAATTCATGGTGAACGCCACCTGACGAGTGGCCGGTTGCGGCAGGATGCGTGCGCATGGATGCCGTACGGGTCGCCCTGTTGCGCGAAGTGCTCGCCGGGACCGAGTGGCCGGGTGCCACGCGGCGGTTCGCGGGAGCGCTGCGGTCCTCCGTGCTGCCGCACGGGGGCGGACTGCTGCTGGTGGGGACGGCGGAGTACGAGCCGTGGCACCTCGCCGCGCATCTGGTGGACGAGGCCGCCTGGTCGGGCACGCCGGAACTGACGCCGACGCTCGTACGGCACGGGGCACGGCCCGGGGACCCGGCCCATCTGGCCGTCGGACTCGGCCGGATCGAGGCGGCCAGGCGGGGCGAGACGCTTCTGGTCGTGGCGCCGGACGCCCCCGGGGCCCCACTCCTGGAGCGGGTCCACGACGCGCGCCGGGCCGGAGCGACGGTCCTGGCGCTGGACTGCGGCGACCGTGAACTGCACGCGATGGCGCACGAGGCGCTCGCGGTGCCGTCGGAGCCGGACCTCGACCTGGACACCGTGCAGCACCTGGTGAGCGCGGCTGCCGGGGAGAACTCGCTGCCCTCGCCGCGCGGCAGGCGGCGGCTGCGGGACCGGCTGTCGCGGCTGGCGGACCAGTTGACGTCTCCGCCGCCGGCGCGCTGGTGACGAACGCGCCGGTACCGCCTTGCCAGTGACGCACTAGTCGGTGCCGACGTGCTGGTGACGTATCCGCCGGTGGCCTGAAGGTCCTCCGTGGTCGGAAAAGCGGTTGTCCTCGTCGGGGGCCGCGCCGGACCATGACACCTCGTGACGGAACCCGATTGCGACACCCCCGAACCTGCCCCCGGCCCGGCCCCCTCGCGCCTGCGCGCGCTGCTGCCCGATCTGGCGCCGTGGCGGACCTCCGCCGACTTCCGGCGGCTGTGGGTGGCAGGGCTCGTCACCAACTTCGGCAGCTTCCTGACGTTCGTCGCGCTGCCGGTGCAGATGAAGGAGCTGACCGGCTCCGTGGTGGCCGTCGGCGCGATCGGCGCGGTGGAACTCGTCCCGCTGATCGTGTTCGGGCTGTACGGCGGAGCGCTCGCCGATGCCCTGGACAAGCGGAAGCTGATCCTCTGGACGGAGGTGGGGCAGGGGCTGCTGAGCGGCGTGCTGCTGGTCAACGCGCTGCTGCCGGATCCCCTGGTGTGGCCGTTGTACGCCGTCGCCGCGCTCTCCTCCTCGCTCGTCGCCGTCCAGCGGCCCGCTCTGGACGCGCTGACGCCGCGCATCGTGCGGCACGAGCACCTGCCTGCGGCGGCCGCGCTCAACTCGTTGCGGTGGACGGTCGGCGGGGTCGCGGGTCCTGCGGTCGCGGGGCTCGTCGTGGCATACGCCGGGCTGGGCTGGGCCTATGCCGCGGACCTGGGGACCTTCGTGGTGTCGGTCGTGCTCGCCGTGGGTCTCGCGGCCTCGCCCGCCTCCCACGAGGCCGCGAAACCGTCACTGCGGTCGATCCTGGAGGGCGCCCAGTACGCGTGGAGCCGCAAGGAACTGCTGGGGACGTACGCCATCGACCTGGCTGCCATGTTCTTCGCGTTCCCGCTTGCCGTGCTGCCCTTCCTCGCGGACGAGCTGGACGCGGAGTGGTCGCTGGGCCTGATGTACGCGGCCCTGCCCGCCGGGTCGCTGCTGGTGAGCCTGACGAGCGGGTGGACGTCCCGGGTGCACCGGCACGGGCGGATGGTGGTGCTGGCTGCGGCGTTCTGGGGCCTCGCGATGGTGGCCGCGGGGGCCGTTCACGATGTGTGGCTGGTGCTGCTGTTCCTCATGCTGGGCGGGTGTTTCGACATGGTCAGCGGAATCTTCCGCGCGGCGATGTGGAACCAGACGATCCCGGACGAGCTGCGGGGGCGGCTGGCGGGGATCGAGCTGCTCTCGTACTCGGTGGGGCCCCAGCTGGGACAGGTACGGGCCGGCGGGATGGCCGCGTGGATCGGTGTGCGGGGCTCTGTGTGGGCCGGGGGTGTGCTGTGCGTGGCCGCGGTGGGGGCGCTCGCGTTGTGCCTCCCGAAGCTCATGACGTACGACGTGCGGACGAATGAGCATGCGGTGCGGTTGAAGGAGGCACGGGGGAAGGTTGAGGCCGGTTCTTAGGCTGCGGGCCGGTGGGGGCTGGTCGCGCGGTTCCCCGCGCCCCTAAAAGACAAAAGCCAGGGGCGCGGGGAACTGCGCGATCAGCCACGACGGACCCGCAGGTTCATGACGACCCTTCCGGCGGAGCCGTCAGTCGTCGTCCGAGTTCCGCGCGGCGGAGTCATGCCAGCGGGGGTCGTTCTCCCACTCGAGGTTCCGCTCACGGGCGATCTCCATCGCCTGCTCCGCCTCGCCGCGGGACGCGTACGGGCCGAACCGGTCCTTGCCCGGGCAGTCGGGCCCCTCTTCGACCTTCTTGTGCTCCAGGCAGTAGTACCACTCGCCCGGCTTCCCGACGGTCCGCTTCTTGAACAGGGCCATGGCTGAGGCTCCTTTCGCCAGGGACATCGTCCCCCACCACCCGCTGGTTAGACTCGCTGGCATGTCTGGCCAGTCGCTGCTCGTACCAGGGGAGCTTTCTCCCACCCGTCCCGTGCCGGGAAACATCAGGCGTCCCGAGTACGTGGGCAAGCCCGCCCCCACGCCGTACACCGGAGGGGAGGTCCAGACCCCGGAGACGGTCGAGGCGATGCGTGTCGCGGGGCGGATCGCCGCCCGGGCGATGGCCGAGGCCGCGAAGCTCATCGCGCCCGGCGTCACCACGGACGAGCTGGACCGGGTCGCCCACGACTACATGTGCGACCACGGCGCCTACCCGTCCACGCTCGGCTACCGCGGTTTCCCGAAGTCCCTGTGCACCTCCGTGAACGAGGTCATCTGTCACGGCATCCCGGACTCCACGGTCCTGCGGGACGGCGACATCATCAACCTCGACGTGACGGCGTACATCGGCGGCGTGCACGGCGACAACAACGCCACGTACCTCGTCGGTGACGTGGACGAGGAGTCGCGGCTGCTCGTCGAGCGGACCCGTGAGTCCCTCGACCGTGCCATCAAGGCCGTCAAGCCCGGCCGGCAGATCAACATCATCGGCCGGGTCATCGAGTCGTACGCGAAGCGGTTCGGGTACGGGGTCGTGCGGGACTTCACCGGGCACGGCATCAACTCGTCGTTCCACTCGGGGCTGATCATCCCGCACTACGACAGCCCGCACGCGACGACCCTGATCCAGCCGGGGATGACGTTCACGATCGAGCCGATGCTGACGCTGGGGACGCACGAGTACGACATGTGGGACGACGGGTGGACCGTCGTGACGAAGGACCGGAAGCGAACCGCCCAGTTCGAGCACACGCTGGTCGTCACGGACAGCGGGGCCGAGGTGCTGACCCTGCCGTAACCGGCCTTTTCCGCACCAAGCCGCCCGCTCGAACAGAGGGGCGGCTTTTTATGTGGATCGGGTGGGGATCCGGGGTACGGTTTTACCGACAGGGCGTCGGGAAACCTGTTGACTTAGGTAAGCCTAACCATAGAAGATAAGCCCGGCTCTCGTCTCCCTTCGGCCCCGGAGGTCTTCATGAACTCGCCGAGCACACCGTTCTCGACGCTCATCCGCACCGCGTCGCACGAGCAGCACGGGCAGGCGCACGACTCGTCGTTCATGAGCGAGTTGCTGGGCGGCAGGCTGGGCGTGGACGCGTACACGCGGTACACCGAGCAGCTGTGGTTCGTCTACCGGGCGCTTGAGGAAGGCGGGCGCGAGCTGGCCGGCGATCCCGTGGCGGGGCCGTTCCTGCGCCCCGAGCTGGTGCGGGTGGCCGCGCTGGAGCGGGACCTCGCGCATCTGCGGGGCCCGGACTGGCGCGAGAGCGTCACCGCGCTGCCCGCGACCGAGGAGTACACGGCGCGGATCACCGAGTGCGCGCGTACGTGGCCCGGTGGGTACGTGGCGCATCACTACACCCGTTACCTCGGCGACCTCTCCGGTGGCCAGGTCCTGCGGAGCAAGGCGGAGCAGACGTGGGGCTTCGCGCGCAAGGGGGACGGGGTGCGGTTCTATGTGTTCGAGGACATCGGGAACCCTGCCGCGTTCAAGCGGGGGTATCGCGAGCTGCTCGACGGTGTGCTCGCGGATGATCTGGAGAAGCAGCGGATCATCGCCGAGTGCAAGCGGGCGTTCGCGCTCAACATCGCGATCTTCGTTGCCTTGGGGGAAGAGTTCCGCATCAGTGCGTGAGCGCTCCGCCTTTTGGGCTGGGTTTCGGGTGCGGGTGCGTGAGGGCTGGTCGCGCAGTTCCCCGCGCCCCTAAAAGCAAGAAGCCGGGGGCACGGCCCGCATGAAACGTGCGGCCGTGTCTCGCCGAAGGGGCGCGGCCCCTCTTCTCAGTGCTCCAGGAACACCCTGCCGCCCAGCTCCACCCAGCCCTCCGGCTGTGGGGCTGTGAGGAGTTGGGAGCCTGTGCCCTGGATGATGTTCAGGGCTCGGCCCAGTTGGGCTGTCAGTTGGAGGGCCGCGGCGCCTGTGGCCTCGTCCTCGTGCACGCCGTCGCCGCGGCCGGGGAAGCCGCGGGCGCGGATACGGCCGGCCGCCTCGTCCTCCCAGGCCCAGGCGTAGATCCACTCGCCGGGCGGGGGCACCTCCAGCGCGTCGACCTCGGCCGCCGTGTCGTACCGGCGGAGTGTGCGAGGCTCCGGCCACTCCGGGCGGGCCTCGATCCAGCTGAACTCGCCGTCGAGGCGGGTGCCCACCACGCCCGCGGGCGTGACGAGTTCGGGTACGTCGAGCAGCCAGGCCGCGCCGACACAGGGGTATCCGGCGAAGGGCAGCCGCACACTGGGTGTGTAGATGTCGATGACCCCGCGCTCGGGATCGTCCACGAACACCGTCTCGCTGAACCCGAGTTTGGCCGCGAACGCCTGTCGTTCGTCCCGCTCCGGCAGTACGGAACCTTCCCGCACGACCCCGAGTTCGTTGCCGTACTCACCGCGCGGTCCGCAGAAGACCCGCAGCACGTCGTAATCAGTCACGCGGGCATTCAAGCACTACAGGAGTGGTGCGTACGCATCCGGCCGCCGACCCCTGATGGCAGGGGCGGCGGCCGGTCGCCGTCGGTTCGGTCAGGCCTGGGCCGTGTCCGTCGCGCGGCGGCGGCGCACCGCGAACACCACGCCCGCGCCCGCCGCGACCGTCGCCGCGGCCGCCGCGCCCAGGGCGCCGACGGGGACGTCGGAGCCGGTGGAGGCGAGGCCGCCCGTCACGCCGCCCGTGGTGGAGCCGGTCGTGCCCGCGCCGCCGGTGGTTCCGCCGGTCGTGCCTCCCGTGGTGCCGCCCGTCCCGCCGGTGGACGACGTCGGGTCGGTGTCGGGGAGTTCGGCGTCCTCGGACAGGGCCACGGAGAGGTCGACCGGGTCGAGTTCGGCGCCGGCCTGGTAGAAGCCGCCGAAGGCCTCCGCGCCCGCCTTGGTGAGGGTGGCGGTGACGTCGTCGAGGGTGATGACGTCGTTCCTGGCCGTCAGGTCGGCGGACTTGGGCTTGAGCTCGGCGAGGGTCACGTCGGCGGACTTCTTGCCGAGGCTGTCGACGTCCGCGGTCAGCTTGCCGGAGCCGCCGTCGACCTCCGCCTTGAGGTCGCTGAGGGTGAGGTCGAGGCCGTAAGTGCCGTTCGTCTCATGGCCCTTGAAGTTGACCGAGCCCTTGAAGGAGGCCTTGAGGGTGTCCTCGTCCGTGTCGTAGGTGCCGGTGGCGTCGGGGAAGGTGAAGATCCCGTTGCCGGACGCCTGCGCGGCGCCACCGGAGACGGTGATCCTGCCCTTGGCGACACCGTCCACCACGTACGTACGGAAGGACTGCTTGACGCCCCAGCCGAGGGTGCCGTCCGTGATGTCGCCCTTGGTGGCCGCCTCGGTGGGCGACGGGGTCGGGCTCGTGGTCTGCGACGGGGTGGTGGACGGGGTGCCCGAGGGGGTGGTGGACGGCGTCGTGGAAGGGGTGGGCGACGGGGTCGTGGAGCCGGAGGGCGTCGGGCTCGGCGACTCGGTCTTCTTCTCCACCACCGTCAGGGGGTCGCCGGCCGCGCCGGTGTAGCTTGCACTGCCGAAGACGTCGCCCGCCTCCTTCGTCAGTTTGGTCGCCATGTCCGTCATCGTGCGGGTGACGGTGACCTCGGCGAGCGGCACGTCCTGCTGGGTCGTGCCGCTCTTCGTCACGTCGGCGGTGACTCTTGCGGCCTTGCTGTCGAACTTCACGTCGGACAGGGCGAGTTCGAAGCCGTGCAGCTTGGAGACGATCTTCAGGCCGCCCTCGAAGCCGAGCGCCACGGTGTGGGCCTCGGAGTCGTAGGTCCCGGTGCCGTTGACGAAGGTGAACGCGCCGTTGTCCTTGGCCTGCGTGGCGCCGCCCTCGGGCGTGAAGCTGCCGGCCGCCATCCCGGTCACGTACGTGCGGTACGACTGCTTGATGCCCCAGGTCAACTCGTAGCCCTTGAGCGGTACTTCGGCGGCGGACGCGGACGTCGCGGCGAGCGCGGTGGCGCCGAGGGTGACGGCGGTCGCGCAGGCAGCGGCGAGGGCTATGGGGCGGCGGCGGTTGGCGGCCATGGTCGTGGGTCTCCTCGGTTCAGTGTGTGGGAGTCCGTCAACAGGTGGACGGATCAAGGGGGTTCAGTCCTCTTGGGGTGCGTCGGCGGCGGGCTGTGCACGACGCCTGCGGAAGATCAAGAAGGCCGCGGCCACCACGATCAGGGAAGCGGCCGCAAGGCCGATGGGCAGGACGGGGACGTCCGAATCGCTCGCGGTGGCCTCCGTCCTGGGCTCGGCCGTCTTCTGTTCGGCGGCCGCGGCCTCCGGGGTGGCCGACTCCGCGCTGCCCAGGTCGGGCAGGGCGGGCAGTTCGGCGCCGGCGGTCAGGGCGACGGCGAGGGAGACCGGGTCCATCTCCGTGCCCGCCCTGTACATCCCGCCGAAGGCCTCGGCCCCGTCGGCGGTGAGCTTCGTGGGCGCCTCGGTCACCTGGGCGAGGCCGTCCTTCGGCTTGAGGTCCTTGGCCGTGAAGGTGACCAGGGGGACCTTCTTGGCCGTGCCGTTCGCCTTGTCCGTGCCGCCCGCGCTGGTGACGTCCGCGTAGAGCGTGCCCTTTCCGTCGTCCGTGACCTTGGCCCGGAGTGCGTCGAGCGTGAGGTCGAGGCCCTGCTCGCCGGTGAAGCGGACGGCTCCGGTGAAGGTCGCGTCGAGGGTCTGCTTCTTCTCGTCGTACGTGCCCGAGCCCTTCGGGAAGCGGAAGAGTGCGCCGCCGTCCTCGGCTCCGTCGGTGAGCTTCCACTCGCCCTTGGCGATGGACCCGGTGACGTACTCGCGGAAGGTCCGGCGCACGCCCCAGTCGACGGCGCCGTCCTCGATCCGGCCGGAAGTCTCCTTCTTCGCCTTGGACTTGGACGGGGAGGGGGACGGCGTGCGCGACGGCTCGGCGGCCGCCGCGGCCCTGACGTCCGCCGAGAGGCTGACCGGGTCGAGGGCGGTACCGGCCGTGTAGTACCCGGCGAAGGACTTGGCGCCCTGGGCGGTCAGGGTGGCGGGCAGGTTGTTCAACTGGACCGCGTTGCCGCCGCCCTTCATGTCGATGCCGCCCAGGGAGAGGGAGGCGAAGGGCACCTGCGAGGACGTCGTGACCGCCCCGGTGCCCTTCGCCTTGCTGATGACGTCGACGTAGAGGGTGCCGCCGTTGCCGGAGAGGCGGACGGTGGGGCGGCTGATCGTGAGGTCGAGCTGATGCGTGCCGTCGTCCTTCTTGTGCCCGAGGAAGTGGACACCGCCGGAGAAGCCGGCGTCGAAGGCGCCCGAGGCACCGTCGTACGTCCCGGTCGCCGAGTGGAATCGGAACTGGCTGCCGCCGACCGTGGCGGCGCCTCCTGTGAGGGAGAAACCGCCGTTCGCTATCGGGCCGGTGACGTAGCTCTGGAAGGAGGATTTGATGCCCCAGTCCAGGCGGCCGCCCTGCACGGTACGGCTCGCCGCCTGGGCTTGACCGGCCGGGAGCAGCGCCACGAGTACTGCTGCGCAGAGCAGGGTCACGTACGTGCGTAGGTGCGGGCGCGAGGGCATGGAGGTCCTCCGGGACGGGCGGGATCTGGCCGGATGCGGTGGCGTCCTGGCGAGAAAGGTAAGGCTAACCTAAGCTAAGTTTTCCGATGCGGGAAGCGTCGGATGAGACAGAAGAGGGGGACTGCGGGTCGTTTGTCGGCCGCGGACCGTGGGGGCCGGTCGCGCAGTTCCCCGCGCCCCCAAGGGGCGGAGCCCCTCCGAAGGGCGCCCGTGCCCTGTCGGCGAACCGAAAGGAACCACGCGACCGTGCGACGTCTGCGTACTCGAGTGGCGGGGGCACTGCTTGCGGTGCTCGCGCTCACGGTGACGGCCTGCTCCTCGGACAGTTCGCCGGAAGGAGCGCCGGCCGCCAAGGCCGCGGCCGCCGCCGACCGTGTCGAGCCGCTGGCGGACACCCCGAAACCCCAACTCCCGGTCACCGTGCGCTCGTCCGACGGCAGGAAGGTCACCGTCAGGGACGCCGGGCGGATTGTTCCGCTGTCCGGGAGTCTCAGCGAGATCGTGTTCACGCTCGGGCTCGGGGACCGGGTCGTCGCCCGGGACATCACGGCCACCTTCGCGCAGGCGGAGAAGCTGCCGGTGGTCACCCGCAACCACGACGTCTCCGCGGAGAGCGTCCTGTCGCTCAAGCCCGATCTCGTGCTCGCCGAGACCAGCACCGGGCCCGACGAGGCCATGGACCAGATCCGCGACGCGGGTGTCCCCGTTCTCGTCGTCGACCCCGCGAAGGGCCTGGACGACGTGGGCCCGCGGATCGGGACGGTGGCCCGCGCCCTCGGCGTACCGGCCGCGGGCAAGGAGCTCACGAAGCGCTCCGAGGAGCGGATCTCCGCCGTGCGCAAGGACATTCCGAAGGAGACCGACAAGCCGCGCGTCGCCTTCCTCTACCTCCGCGGCACCGCCTCCGTCTATCTGATCGGCGGCAAGGACTCCGGGGCCACCTCGCTGCTCGAAGCGGCGGGAGCGGTGGACGGCGGCGCCGAGTCGGGTCTGGAGAAGGACTTCACGACGATCACCACGGAGGCACTCGCCGAGGCCGCCCCCGACGCGATCCTCGTCATGTCCAAGGGCCTCGAATCCGTCGGCGGCATCGACGGTCTCGTCAAGATCCCCGGTGTCGCCCAGACCCCCGCCGGAATGGAGCGCCGGGTCGTCTCGATCGAGGACGGCGTCCTCCTCAACTACGGGCCCCGCACCGACGAGGTGCTGAAGTCCCTGGTCGACCAGCTGTATGGGAACGCCAAGTGACCGTGACCGACAAGGGAGCCGCCCCCGGTTCCGGGACAGCGGCCGCGGCCCCGGAGGCGTCCCCCGCCCTCGACCGGCCTGCCGGGCCCCGTCGCGGCACGCCCTGGCTGCTCACCGTCGGGATGGCCGTCCTCCTCGGCCTCCTCACCCTGGCCTCCGCCGGGCTCGGCGCGTACGAGATATCCCCCGGTGACGTCCTGTCGTCCATCGCGCACCGGGCCGGCGTCGGCGGCGGCGAACTCGCCCGGGTACCCGAGTCCGTGCTCTGGAACGTGCGCTTCCCGCGGATCGTGCTCGCGCTGCTCGTCGGTGCCTCGCTGGGCTGCGCGGGCGCGCTGATGCAGGGCGTGTTCGGCAATCCGCTCGCCGAACCGAGCGTCATCGGCGTCTCGTTGGGCGCGGCGGTCGGTGCGGTCGCCGCGATCTCGCTCGGTCTGAACTTCCTCGGCAACTGGACCCTCCCCGCCTTCGCGTTCGTGGCGGGTCTCGGCACGGCCCTGCTGGTGTACTCGATGTCCCGCTCGGGCGGCCGTACGGAGGTCGTGACGCTGATCCTCACCGGTATCGCGGTGAACGCCTTCGCGGGTGCGCTGATCGGTCTGTTCATCTTCCTCGCGGACACCGCCGCCGTGAACCAGATCACCTTCTGGCAGCTCGGTTCGCTCTCCCAGGCCACCTGGCCGAAGGTGCTCGCCGTGCTGCCGTGCGCGGCGGCCGGTCTGGCCGTCGCGCCCTTCTACGCGAGGAAGCTGGACCTGCTGGCGCTCGGCGAGCGTCCCGCCCGGCATCTGGGCGTGGACGTCGAACGGATGCGTGTCGTGCTGATCCTGGTCGTCGCACTGCTCACGGCCGCGGCCGTGAGCGTCTCCGGTGTCATCGGTTTCGTGGGGCTCGTCGTCCCGCATCTGCTGCGTATGGCGGCGGGCCCCGGCCACCGCTTCCTCATTCCCGGCAGTGCGCTCGGCGGTGCGGTGGTGCTGCTCGCGGGCGACCTCGCGGCCCGTACCGTCGCCGAGCCGGCCGAGCTGCCGCTCGGGGTGCTCACCGCGCTCTTCGGCAGCCCGTTCTTCTTCTGGCTGCTGCGCAGGACCCGTCGCAGGCAAGGAGGCTGGGCATGAGGTGGCTCAGGCTGCCCGGTACGAGGCCCGCGTCTCCCGGCCCCATGCACCCCGGAGACGTACTCGCCGAGGCCGAGGCCCTGCACGTCCGGCTCGGTGCCCGCGAGGTGCTGGCCGGCGTGGACGTCACGGCCCGCGCGGGCGAGGTGCTGGCCCTGGTCGGGCCCAACGGGGCGGGAAAGTCCACCCTGTTGGGAGCGCTCGCCGCCGATCTCCCGGCCGCCGCAGGAGTCGTACGCGTCCACGGTCGTCCGGCGTCCGACTGGTCGGCGCAGGAACTGGCCCTGCGCCGGGCGGTGCTCCCCCAGTCCGCCGCGCTCTCCTTCCCGTTCGCGGTCGAGGAGGTCGTACGGATGGGCCGGGCGCCCTGGGCCGGACGGCCCGAGGAGGATGAGGACGACTCGGCGGTGGCCGCGGCCATGGCGGCGACCGAGGTCACGGACTTCGCGGGCCGCGCCTTCTCGGCGCTCAGCGGCGGTGAGCGGGCCCGGGTGGCGCTCGCCCGGGTGCTCGCCCAGCGCGCCCGGCTGCTGCTGCTCGACGAACCGACCGCCGCCCTGGACCTGCGCCACCAGGAACTGGTGCTCCGGGTCTGCCGCGCAAGGGCGCACGCCGGGGACGCGGTGGTCGTGGTGCTGCACGATCTGGGGCTCGCGGCGGCCTACGCGCACCGGGTGGTGATCCTGCGCGCCGGGCGTGCGGTGGCCGACGGACGGCCGGCCGAGATCTTCACCGACCGACTACTTTCGGACGTCTACCAACAGCCGGTCGAGGTCTTCCCGCATCCACGCACCGGCGAGGTCCTGGTGGCCCCGGTGAGGGGTTCTTGACCGGTCTTTGACCGTTTCGTGGGGGGTGGATTGAGTCGCCGTGATCAAGCCGTGGCCATCCATCACCAATGAGAGTCGAATCACTGGACGGGCAGCTTTCAGTCAGGTAAGCCTCAGATAAGTTAGGGCAGCCTCACCGAGACTCTGTGCCTCCCCTGTGACCCTCTTGGAGCCTGTATGCGAGCCGTCCGACTCTCCGTCACCGCCGCCGTGACCGCGGCGGCGCTGGCCGCTGTCACGGGCTGCACCGAGAAGAGCGATGCCTCGGGCGGCGACGACCGCGTCGTCAAGGTGACCGCCACGGACTCCAAGTGCGAGGTGTCGAAGACGAAGTTCCCTGCCGGGCACATCCAGATAGACGTCGAGAACAAGGGCTCCAAGGTCACCGAGGTCTATCTCCTGTTCCCGGACGACCGGATCGTCACCGAGCGCGAGAACATCGGTCCCGGCACCAAGCAGAAGGTCACCGCCGAGGTGAAGGAGGGCGACTACCGGATCGCCTGCAAGCCGGGCATGAAGGGCAAGGGCATCCGCCAGGACGTCACGGCCACCGGCAGCGGCAAGGTCGCCAAGCGCGACCCGCGCCTGGACTCCGCGGTCGCCGCCTACCGCGAGTACGCGCAGGAGCAGGCCGACGAGACCCTGCCCAGGACGAAGGTCTTCGCGCAGGCGGTCAAGGACGGCGACATCGAGGCCGCGAAGAAGGCGTACGCCGGCTCGCGCATCGGCTGGGAGCGGACCGAGCCCGTCGCCGAGTCCTTCGGTGACATCGACCCGAAGGTCGACGTGCGCGAGGACGGTCTGGAGGAGGGCCAGGACCCGGAGAAGGACTGGACCGGCTGGCACCGCCTGGAGCGCTCGCTCTGGCAGGACAAGAAGCTCACCGACCGCGACTCCGAGCTCGCCGACCAGCTGATCACCGACCTCACCGACTGGCAGAAGCGCGTCGGCAAGGCCGAGATCACCCCGACCTCGATGGCCAACGGCGCCAAGGAACTCCTCGACGAGGTCGCCACCGGCAAGGTCACCGGCGAGGAGGAGCGCTACTCGCACACCGACCTCGTCGACTTCAAGGCGAACGTCGAGGGCGCGGAGAAGTCGTACGAGCTGCTGAAGCCGGTCGCCTCGGAGAACGACGCGGCGCTGACCAAGGAGCTCGACACGCAGTTCGCGGCGCTGAACACGCTGCTCGACAAGTACCGCGAGGACAAGACCTCCTACGACTTCACCTCGTACGACAAGGTCGGCAAGGCCGACCGCAAGGAGCTCTCCGACGCGGTGAACGCGCTCGCGGAGCCCCTGTCCAAGCTCGCCGCCGCCGTCGTGAAGTAGGACGTGACGTAAGAGGGGCCCTGGCGCCATGACGGACACCACGAACACGACGGAAGCCACCGACGGGACCGACGGAGGCACGGACCGGAACGACTCGGCCGCGGACCGGAACGAGGAGACGACGGACTCCGTCTCCCGTACTCCGTCGCGGCGTTCACTGATCGGCTGGGGCGGTGCCGGGCTCGCGCTCGGGGCCGCCGCGGCCGGCGGTGCGGTGGCGATGGCCCGTGGCGGCGACGACGCGGAACCGACCGCCGCCGCCGCGGGCGCCGCGGTCGCCTTCCACGGAACGAACCAGGCGGGCATCGCCACCCCGGTGCAGGACCGGCTGCACTTCGCCGCGTTCGACGTGAAGACGACGGACCGGGCCGCGTTCGTCCAGTTGCTGAAGGACTGGACCGAGGCCGCGCGGCGGATGACCGCCGGGCACGCGGTCGGCGAGGGCGCGTACGGCGGTCTGGCCGAGGCGCCGCCGGACGACACCGGTGAGGCACTGGGCCTCAAACCGTCGCGGCTGACCCTGACGATCGGCTTCGGCCCGTCCCTGTTCGACAAGTTCGACCTCGCGGACCGGCGGCCCGAAGCCCTGGTCGACCTGCCGAAGTTCGCGGGCGACAACCTCGACGGGAACCGCAGTGGCGGCGACCTGTGCGTCCAGGCATGCGCGGACGACCCGCAGGTCGCGGTGCACGCGATCCGCAACCTCGCCCGCATCGGCTTCGGCAAGGTCGTCATCCGCTGGTCCCAACTGGGCTTCGGCAAGACGTCCTCGACGACCCCGGAGGCCCAGACCCCTCGCAATCTCATGGGGTTCAAGGACGGCACCCGCAACATCGCGGGCACGGAGACGGACCGGCTGAAGAAGTTCGTGTGGGTCGAGGAGAAGGACGGCCCGGCGTGGATGGTCGGCGGCTCGTATCTCGTGGCCCGGCGCATCCGCATGAACATCGAGACCTGGGACCGGACTTCCCTCCAGGAGCAGGAGGACATCTTCGGCCGTGACAAGGGCGAGGGCGCTCCGGTCGGGAAGGCCAAGGAGCGGGACAAGCCGTTCCTGAAGGCGATGAAACCCGACGCGCACGTACGGCTCGCGCACCCCGACACCAACGCCGGGGCCACGCTCCTGCGCCGCGGCTACTCCTTCACGGACGGCACCGACGGCCTCGGCCGCCTGGACGCGGGCCTGTTCTTCCTCGCGTACCAGCGGGACGTACGCAAGGGCTTCATCCCGGTGCAGCGGAGCCTGGCGGCCGACGCGCTCAACGAGTACATCCAGCACGTGGGTTCAGCGGTCTTCGCGGCCCCGCCGGGCGTCCGCGACAAGGACGACTGGTGGGGCCGGGCCCTGTTCTCGAAGGATTCGCAAGACTCGACGGATTCTCAGAGCTCCACGAACTCCAAGGAGGCGTAGGCCGTGTTCGCGAACTATCTGATCGGCCTGCGCGAGGGCCTGGAGGCCAGCCTCGTCGTCTGCATCCTCATCGCGTACCTGGTGAAGACGGACCGGCGGGACGCCCTGAAGCCGATCTGGATCGGCATCGCCATCGCGGTGGGTCTGGCCCTCGGCTTCGGGTGCGCGCTCGAATTCGGCTCCCAGGAGCTGACGTTCGAGGCGCAGGAGGCACTCGGCGGCTCGCTGTCGATCATCGCGGTCGGCCTGGTCACGTGGATGGTCTTCTGGATGCGGCGTACGGCCCGCCATCTGAAGGCCGACCTGCACGGCAAGCTGGACGCGGCGCTGCAGATGGGCACGGGTGCGCTGGTCGCGACCGCGTTCCTGGCCGTGGGACGCGAGGGCCTGGAGACGTCCCTGTTCGTCTGGACGTCCGTACGCGCGTCCAGCGACGGCACCGAGGGCCCGCTCATCGGCGTGCTGCTGGGCATCGCGACCGCGGTCGTGCTCGGCTACCTCTTCTACCGGGGCGCCCTGCGCATCAACCTCGCCAAGTTCTTCACGTGGACCGGCGCCATGCTGGTCGTCGTGGCCGCGGGCGTTCTCGCGTACGGCTTCCACGACCTCCAGGAGGCCGACTTCCTGCCGGGTCTGACGAACAAGGCCTTCGACATCAGCGAGACCATCCCGCCGGACAGCTGGTACGGCACGCTCCTCAAGGGCGTCTTCAACTTCCAGCCCGATCCGACGGTCCTCCAGGTCGTCGTGTGGTCCCTGTACTTGGTGCCGACCCTCGCCTTCTTCCTGGCCCCCTCACGGCCGGGCAAGGACAAGGCGAAGCCGGCGGCCGCACCGGTGCGCGAAGAGGTCTGAGAAGAGGCCCGGGAAGAGGTCCGGAAGAGGTCCGACAGGGACGTTTGGGGACATGGCGGGGCGCGCTGGATCACGGTGCGGGCGCGGTACGTGATCCCGCCGTCCACGTGCTCCCCGGCCCCGGTAGGGTTCCCCTCCGGGAAGGGGAAGGTGACGGTACCGATGAGCAGGGATCACGGCCCTCGTAGGCCTCGCAGGCTTGGCCGGAGCGCGCTGACGGCGGCATCCGTGACCGTGCTGTCGGTGACGGCGAGCGGGTGCGTGGTGGTGCACGGGGAACGGGAGATCCTCCCCGGGGCGACCAGGACCGAGGCCGCGCGTGCGCTGAAGGACTTCACCGCCGCCTACAACGAGGCCAACGGTGCCAACGACCCGTCCCTGGACGCGGACCGGGTCACGGGTGCCCTCGGGGACATCGACGGCGCGAAGCTGAAGGCCGGCGGCAAGAACCAGCCGGGCGGCAACCCCGACTACGTGCCGCTGAAGCTGAGCGACACCGAGTTCACGATCCCGAAGAAGGCGGGCTGGCCGCGCTGGTTCGTCACCGACTCGAAGGCCAACAAGGGGCGTGGCGAGGACCGTTGGCTGCTGGTGTTCACCCGGGGCGGCGCCGACGACGTGTGGCAGGTCTCGTATCTGACGATCGTCGCAGCCGAAGAGGTGCCGGACTTCACTAAGGACAAGGACGGCTGGGCGGAACCGGTCACGGCGACCGCGGCGGACCTGGCGGTCGCGCCCGGGGACCTCCCCCAGGGCTATGCGACCTACCTCAAGGACGGCGGCGACACCTTCGCCGCGGGCACCCACACCACCAAGTGGCGCTCCGACCGCACGAAGAGCGCGAGCCGCCCCGGCCTCGCGCAGCAGTACATCGACGAGCCCCTGACCTCCGGCGACTACGCCCCGGTGGCCCTGCGCACCACCACCGGCGGCGCCCTCGTCTTCTTCACCACCCGCCACTACCAGAAGCAGACAGCGGCCCAGGGCGTCCCCATCAACGTCACCAACGCCGACGTCAAGGCCCTCATGACCGGCGAACCAAAACAGTCCCTCACCCTGGAGTCCATCTCCAACCAGGCAGTACTGGACCCCGCCAAGGACGCGGCGAACCAACAGGTGGAGTTCCTGGGCAGGATTCAGGGTTTGACGGCGGCGAAGGGCGAGTAAGGGGTGCGTCCCGCCCCTTCAGGGGCGCGGGAACGACGCAGTCTTTTGGCTTTTAGGGGCGCGGCGAACTGCGCATCTTTAGGGCGCGGGCGCAGCTTTGGGGGCGCGGGGAACGGCGCAGTCTTTTAGGGGCGCGGGGAACTGCGCGACCAGCCACATGCGGCCCGCAGGCAGAGCAATCAGCGAGGCAGGGCAGGGGTCGGGGCGGCGTCAGCCCCGAAGGGGCCACGCCGCAACATGGTCCCGCTCAACCCCCGCATACCGAGCACACTCATCGGTAAGCACCTCGAGCAACGACAAAGGATCCGGCAGCCCATGCTCCGGCCCCCGCACCCACTCCACCGCCAACTCCCCCGGCAACCGAGCCGGCGGCACCAGCACATAAGACCCACGGCAGTGCCACCGCAGCCCCGGATGCTCATCCATCGTCTCCGGATGACAGTCCAGCTCACACGGCCACCACTCGTCCTCGTCCTCGGGCGTACCCCGCGTGGCGGTGAAGAAGAGCATCCGGTCACCCCCGGACACCGCGACGGGCCCGACCTCGACGCCGAGCGCGAGCAACCGCTCCAGCGCCTCCTGCCCCGCCTCCAGCGGAACGTCCAGCACGTCGTGCACCATGCCGGTCGCGGTGATGAAGTTGGCCAGCGGCTGATGCCGGGCCCACCGCTCGATCTGCGCCCGGTCGGTCGTGGACTGCGTCTGCCAGGCGAAGGACACCGGGTGCCGCGCGGGGGTGGGACACCCGACACGGTCGCAGGAACATCGGTAGGCGGAGGGGTGGGCGGCGGGCGCGAGCGGCAGCCCGGCTCCGGCGGCGGCAAGCAGCAGTTCCTCACGACCCGAGGCATCGTCCGCGGCGTCGGCCGTCGAGGGGCCTCGTCGGCCACGCAGCCACTGGGAGATCCTGCCCTGCCCGCCCGAGCGGCGGCCCATCTCTGCGCTCATCGATCCCCTCGCCCTGGCTGTTGTGCGGACAGCATGCCCTATGGTCCCACCATCCTGCGCCCTGGGGGGCCGGAGCCCACATCCGGGGTAGGTGGGACGATGCCCGACCGGGTCACCGATCGAGTGTCATTGCATACTTTGTGACGATTTGCCCGCCTACGGTGTCGGCATGGTCACACGGACTGCGCTGTCGGGTATCGCGGGTCTCACGTCGCTGGCCCTCGTGGGGCAGGGCGGGGCGATCACTCCGCTCGAATGGGGCGCCGGCCCCCTGACGGTGTCCGCACTCCCCCGCATCGTCCACACCGCCCACCGCGGCGGCGCCCGGGAGGTGCCGGAGAACAGCATGTCGGGCCTCATGGCCGCGTACGAGCGCGGTACGGCCGAGGTGCTCGACCTGGACACCCGGATGCTGCGCGACGGGACGATGGTGGTCATGCACGACGCGACCCTGAACCGCACGACCTTCATGGGCGGCCCGGTGGACGCGCTCGACCGGCGGGACTGGGAGGGGGTCCGGTTGCGCCCCGGGGACGGGCTGCCGGGGAGCTGGCGCTCCGAGCGGCCGCCGACGCTCGCCGAGGTGCTGGACCGTTTCGGCGGTCGGGTGGTGCTGATGCTGGAGGCCAAGGACCCGCGGAGCCTGTCGGCCCTCGCCGCGATGATCAGGTCACGCGGCCTGACCCGCTCGGTGCTGGTCAACTCCAACCACCCGGCGGTGGCGTGGCGGGCCCACCGCATGGGCCTGGTCTCGCAGTTGTGGCGGTCCGCACGGCAGATGCGTACGGACCGGCCCGAGCGGTGGCGGTCGTTCGTGGACGTCCTGGACGTGGACCACAAGGCCCGCGACCGCGATCTCGTACGGGCGGTCAGGTCCGGCATCCCCCGTGTGTGGGCGCACACCGTGGTGACCCCGGCACAGCGCGACCGCGCCCTCGCGCTCGGCTGCGACGGGATCATCACGGACGCGCCGGGCCGGCTGGCACGGGCGGCGGACCGGCGGGCGGGGGGTCGGCAGGCTGGGAGTCAGCGAGGGGCGAGGCCGTAGAGGGCGTACTCGACGAGCTTGTCCGTGTACTCGTACGTGATGGGGCCCGTGTACTGGAGCCAGCGCTGGGCGAGTGGCGAGACGAAGAGTTCCAGGGCGATGCGCGGGTCGACGTCGGTGCGCACGGCGCCTTGGTCCTGTGCGGCGCGCAAGCGCTTCACATACAGCTGGAGCTGCGGTTCGAGGAGCTTGCCGACGAACTCCCGGCCGACCTGTTCGTTGACGACACCCTCGGCGGCCAGTGCCCGCGACGGGGCCTCGAACCTGGGATCGAGCAGCTCGTCGACCGTGGCCCTCAGCACCAGCTTGAGGTCGGCCTCCAGGTCGCCGGTGTCGGGGATCTCGTACGTCGCCTGCTCCCCGATGACCTCCGGTCGGGCGGCCGTCTCCGCCGCCTGGGCGCTCAGATCGATGAACGCCTCCAGCAGGACGTCGGCCTTCGACGACCACCACCGGTAGATCGTCTGCTTGCCGACTCCCGCGCGGGCGGCGATGCCCTCGATGGTGGTCTTGGGGTAACCGACCTCGGTCACGAGGGCGAGGGCGGCGTCGTAGATCGCCCGGCGGGACTTCTCGCTGCGGCGGCTGGAGTCGGGGGCGGGCTTCTGCGGGGGCTGGGCGGACGTGTGAGCCATACGCCCAATTTACCAGGCAGACAAGACGCTCCGTCTCGCCGGGCGATGGTTCTCGCCCCCGCCGCCCCTACCCATTCCCGTCCCTTTTCGGGGGCCAGCCCCCGAACCCCCGCTCCTCAAACGCCGGAGGGGCTAACTATTAGCCCGTCCGGCGTTTGAGGACGAGGCCGTTCAGGCCGACAAGGGGGGTCTGGGGGCGCAGCCCCCAGGGACGGGACGGGTAGGGGCGGCGGGGGCGAAAGACAACCCGTTCGGCTCCCGACGAGAGGCCCGCTCGCGGCGCACCATGGGCACCAACTGCCCCCGCGGTACCCGCGGTCCACGTAAGGAGCCCTCCTTGCACCTTCCCCGCCGCGCCACACCCCGGCGCTACCTGATGTGCTCACCCGCACACTTCGAGGTCACGTACTCCATCAACCCCTGGATGGACCCCGCCAAGCCGGTCGACGTCCCCCTCGCCGTCGCCCAGTGGGAAGACCTCCGCGACCGCTACCGCACCCTCGGCCACACCGTCGAGGAACTCACCCCCCGCCGCGGCCTGCCGGACATGGTGTTCGCGGCGAACGGCGCGACGGTGGTCGACGGCCGGGTCCTGGGCGCCCGCTTCGCCTTCCGCGAGCGGGAGCAGGAGGCCGAGGCGCACCTGGACTGGTTCCGCACGAACGGCTTCGACCGCGTCCACGAACCGGTCCACATCAACGAGGGCGAGGGCGACTTCGCCGTCACCGCCTCGTACGTGCTCGCCGGACGCGGCTTCCGGGCCAGCCCCCTCTCGCACGGCGAGGCGCAGGAGTTCTTCGGGCGGCCGGTGATCGGGCTCGACCTGGTCGACCCCCGCTACTACCACCTGGACACCGCCCTCGCCGTACTCGACGACGCGACGGACCAGGTCATGTACCACCCGCCGGCCTTCTCCCCCGGCAGCCGCGAGGTGCTGCGCCGGCTCTTCCCGGACGCGCTCCTCGCGGGCGACGACGACGCGGCCGCGCTCGGCCTGAACGCCGTCTCCGACGGTCTGCACGTGCTGCTTCCGCAGTCCGCGACCGGCCTCTTCGACCCGCTCAGGGAACGCGGGTACGAGCCGATCGGCATGGACCTCAGCGAACTACTCAAGGGCGGCGGCAGCGTGAAGTGCTGCACGCAGGAGCTACGCGTCTGAGCTCTCGCCCTCACCCTCGGCCGGGGGCGGCCAGGCGTCGCCCCAGTCCGCGTCGCGGGCCGCCTTGTAGAGGAGGCCGTGGCGCTTCGTCACGGTCGAGCGGCGCAGTTGCTCCTCGGTCTCGCACAGGTCGAGGAGCACCTGCCCCTTGCGGATCTGCGGTCGCCGTACGACCCGGGAGGGGGCCGGGGTCACCGGGAAACGGGTGGCGGCGACATAGCTGAACTTCTCGTCCTCGTACGCCAGTGAGCCGCCCTTCACCTGCCGGTGCAGCGAGGAACGGCTGACCCGGGCCGAGAAGTGGCACCAGTCCTCGCCGGGGACGATCGGGCAGGCGGCGCTGTGCGGGCAGGGCGCGGCGATGTGGAATCCGACGCCGATGAGTCGGTCGCGGGCCTCGATGACTCGGAGGTAGCCGTCCGGTGTGCCGGGTTCGATGATCACGACGGCCTGGGCGGCGGTGGCGGCGGCGTCCACGACTTCGGTGCGGGCCTGTTCGGTGAGCTCGCCGAGGACGTACGACACCGTGACGAGATCAGTGCTCTCGATGGTGAGCGCCGCTCCGATACGAGAGCGGTGCCACTCGGCGGACTTCAACAGCGGGTTCCGCGAGGCAAGTTCACGGCCGAGGGCGAGTGCGGGTTCGGCCCAGTCGAGCACGGTCACCGGCCGCTCCTCGGGCCAGGTGGCGTTCACGGCCCAGGTCGCCGCGCCCGTTCCACCGCCCACGTCCACGTGGCGGCCCGGCGTCCACTCGGGCACGACGTCCGCGAAGGCGTCCAGCGCGGCGCGTACGGCCTCGAAGGTCGCGGGCATCCGGTACGCGGCGTACGCGGCCACGTCCGCGCGGTCGCGCAGGATCGGGGCGTCGGTCGGGGTGGTCCCCCGGTAGTTCACGATCAGCCGCTCGACGGCCTGCGCGGCCGCTTTCGTCGGCAGCCCGTCGAGCAGCCCCGCGAGGGCCACGCGCAGGGTCTCAGCTGGGGAAACAGGGGCGGTCACGGGGGAATTCTACGAGGGCCGCCGGAGTGGGTCGGGTGAGCGGTGCTCACTGACGAGAGCACCGCTCACAACATGCTCGGCACCGGCAGCCGGAAGCACCGCTCGCACACCAGAGCATCGCTCACAAACCGGAGCAGTGCCGACATTCGAGAGCACCGCTCACAAACCAGCGCACCGCTCACGCCCCCCGCACCGCCCGTGCCAGTCGTGTCGCCGCTGACGCCCGGGGGTCGCTGTCCGGGGGTCGGCGGCGCGGATGGACCGTGTTCGCCAGGAGCACCAGGAACGTGTCCGTCGACGGGTCGAGCACCAGCGACGTACCCGTGAAGCCCGTGTGGCCCGCGGCGCCGTGACCTGCGAGTTCGCCCATGAACCAGGGCTGGTCGAGGGCGAAGCCGAGGCCGGGCGGGGAGAGGAGGAGTTCGACGTAGTCGGGGCCGAGGATGCGGGCGGTGCCGTACGAGCCGCCCGCCAGCAATGTGCGGCAGAAGACCGCCAGGTCGCCCGCCGTCGAGAAGAGGCCCGCGTGGCCCGCGATTCCGCCGAGCGCCCAGGCGTTCTCGTCGTGGACCTCGCCCCGCAGCATCCCCCGGTCGGCCTTGGCCCACGGCAGCCGCTGGTCCTCGGTGGCGGCCGCGCCCGGGCAGGGTCCGAACGCGGTGGCCGTCATCCCGAGCGGCCGGGTGATGCCGTCCCGGACGAGGACGTTCAGCCGGCGCCGGGTGATCCGTTCGAGGACGTGCTGGAGGAGCAGCATGTTGAGGTCCGAGTAGGCGTACGCGCCGCCGGGTGCGGTCAGCGGCTCCTCGGCGCGCAGCAGGGCGAGCCGCGCCCTGTCGTCCCGGCAGTCGTACAGCGGAAGTTCGGGACGCAGCCCGGAGGTGTGGGTGAGCAGGTGCCGCACGGTGATGCCGTACTCGGCGGCCGCGGTGAAGTCCGGAAGGTACGCCCCGACCCGCGCGTCGATGCCGAGCGTGCCGCGCTCCAGCTGCTGCACGGCGGCCACGCTCGTGAAGAGCTTCGTGAGGGAGGCCAGGTCGAAGACGGTGTCCGCGGTCATCGGGACGCGGGCCTCGCGGGGCAGCTCGACGCCCGTGTCGGTGACGTCGTCGTACGCGGAGTACCGCACCGCCCACCCCGCCGCCTCCTCGACGGCGATGACGGGCCCGCGGCCGGCGACCAGTACGGCGCCCGCGGCCCAGGGCCGGTCCCCGTCGGTGAGCCGACGGAACTCCCGTACGAGACGGTCGAGTTCATCGGGATCCAGCCCGGCACGTTCCGGTGTGCCGGGGCGCAGTCTCGGTGCGCTCAGCTGTCCGCTCCCTTCAGGTCCGCCTGTCTCCGCCAGGGACGGCACAGTCCCACGAAGCAGCCGACGGCGACCAGTGAACACGCCAACTGGACGACGGCCATCGGGACCGCGGTGTGTTCCCCGGCGATGCCCACGAGGGGTGTGGCGAGCGCGCCGACGAGGAAGGAGGAGGTGCCGAGCAGCGCGGACGCGGTGCCCGCGGCGTGCCGGGTGCGCATGAGGGCGAGCGCGTTGGTGTTGGGCATGCACAGCGTCATCGCGGACATGAGGACGAAGAGGCCGACGGCGATCGGGACGAGGCCCACCTCGCCGAAGACGCCGCTCGCCATCAGCAGCAGCGCGGCCGAGGCGGTCGTGATGATCGCGAGGCCGACGGAGAGGACCTTGTCGAGGCTGACCCGGCCGACGAGGATCTTGCCGTTGATCTGGCCGACGGCCACGAGGCCGATGGAGTTGACGCCGAAGAGGATGCTGTAGGTCTGCGGGGAGGCGCCGTAGATTTCCTGGATCACGAACGGCGATGCGGATATGTACGCGAAGAGCGCCGCGAAGGCGAAGCCGCCCGTGAGCATGTAGCCGGTGAAGACGCGGTCGGCGAGCAGGCCGCGCATGGTGCGCAGCGCTTCGACGGTGCCGCCGCTGTGGCGGTGCTCGGGCGCGAGGGTCTCGGGCAGCATCCGCCAGACGACGACGGTCAGCACGATCCCGATGACGGTCAGGATGTAGAAGACGCCCCGCCAGTCGGTGATCCGCAGCACCTGTCCGCCGATGAGCGGCGCGATGATCGGCGCGACCCCGGAGATCAGCATGAGCGTGGAGAAGAAGCGGGCCATGTCGACGCCGTCGTAGAGGTCGCGTACGACGGCCCGTGCGATCACGATCCCGGCGGCGCCCGCGAGGCCCTGGAGCAGCCGGAAGGTGACGAGGAGTTCGATGGTGGGGGCGAACGCGCACACGGCGGTGGCGACGATGTAGACGAGCAGTCCGACGATCAGTGGCCGTCTGCGCCCCCACTTGTCGCTCATCGGGCCGACGACCAGCTGCCCGAGCGCCATGCCGGCGAGGCACGCGGTGAGGGTCAGCTGGACGGTGGCGGCGGACGCGTGGAGCGCGTCGGTGACCTCCGGGAGCGCCGGGAGGTACATGTCCATGGACAGCGGCGGTACGGCGGTGAGGCCGCCGAGGACGAGGGTGACCAGGAGTCCCACGGAGCGGCGGGCCTCCGGTGGCGGTACCGGTGCCGCCGCGGCGGCGGCCGCGGTCTCCTCGGTGACCGCGTCGGTGACGGCCCCGCCCGGTATGTGCCCCTCCGTGCCGTCCTGGTCCCGCGTGGTGCGGCCACGCTCGGACATGTGCCCCTCCCTGTTTGTGGAATACGCGACCTATGCTCTCAGCTCGTACAGGTGGTCGAGACCATCGCGTTCGAGTCGTCGGCGACGTTCGGTCGTCGGCCATCGGGTGATCGTGCTCACGGAGCGAGGGGTTGGGATGTCGGGAGAACGTGTGCGGTGGGGCGTGCTGGCGACCGGTGGGATCGCCGGGGCGTTCACGGCGGATCTGATCGATCTGCCGGACGCCGAGGTGGTCGCGGTGGCGTCGCGCACCGAGGAGTCGGCGAAGGCGTTCGCGGAGCGGTTCGGGATACCCCGGGCGTACGGCGACTGGGAGAGCCTCGCGGCGGACGAGGACGTGGATGTCGTGTACGTCGCGACTCCGCACTCGGCGCACCGGGCGGCGGCCGGGCTCTGTCTCGAGGCGGGCCGGAACGTGCTGTGCGAGAAGGCGTTCACGCTGAACGCGCGCGAGGCGGAGGAGCTGGTCGGCCTCGCGAAGGAGCGCGGGAGCTTCCTGATGGAGGCCATGTGGATGTACTGCAACCCGCTGATCCGGCAGCTGAAGGCGCTGGTCGACGAGGGGGCGATCGGCGAGGTCCGCACGGTGCAGGCCGACTTCGGCCTTTCGGGGCCTTTCCCTCCCACCCACCGGCTGCGCGATCCGGCGCAGGGCGGCGGCGCGCTGCTCGACCTGGGCGTCTATCCGGTGTCGTTCGCGCACCTGCTGCTCGGGGAGCCCTCGGAGGTGATGGCGAGAGCGGTGCTCTCCGACGAGAGCGTCGATCTCCAGACGGGAATGCTGCTCTCCTGGGAGAGCGGCGCTCTCGCTTCGTTGCACTGCTCTCTGGTGGGCGGCACGTCCACCTCCGCCTCGGTCACCGGATCCGAGGGCCGTATCGACATCCCGTCCGGCTTCTTCCACGCCGACCGCTTCGTACTGCACCGCGACGGCCGCGACCCGCAGGAGTTCACCGCGAGCGCGGCCGACGGAACCCAGGCCAGCCTCAAGCACGAGGCGGTCGAGGCAATGCGCTGCCTCCGCGCCGGCGAGACCGAGTCCCCCTTGGTCCCCCTCGACGGCACGCTGGCGGTCATGCGAACGCTCGACGCGGTACGGGACCGCGTCGGCGTCACATATCCGGGCGAGGTTTCCGGCTGAGGGGGCGCCCGGGCTTTTGGCTTTCAGGGGCGCGGGGCCGTGTCATTTGCGGCTCCGCCGCGGGGCGCGACCAGCCACGACCGGCCCGCGGCCGACGAACCACCCGCAGTCCCCCACCCCTCCCGCCGTAACCGCTACGCCGGCTTCAGCCCCTGATCCCCCACCTCGGTGACGAATGACGCGGCGGTCGTGATCGCGGCCCCGGGCGTGGTCACGGCAGCCACCGTCTTGAAGTCGACCCGGGCCGACTCCCGCCCGAGGCGGACCGTCGAATACCCCCGATGCCCGTTGTAGTGCTTCATGTGCGGGTTGGCGGCAAGGTAACCCGCCCAGTTGGCGGGCCGGGCGGCCCCGTTCTGTCCACTGCTGATCGACGTGGCGACTATCTCGGTGCCCAGCGTCCGCGACCCCGGATCGGCGAAGTCCTGCTTGATGTCGAAGGCGTACGACACATGGACGTCGCCGGTGAGCACCATCAGGTTCTCCACACCGGCCGCCTCGGCGCCCGCCAGGAGCCGCCTGCGGGAGGCGGGGTAGCCGTCCCATGCGTCCATGCTGAGGGTGGTGTTGCCGGCCGTGGCATGGTTGCGGCGGGCGAAGACGACCTGCTGCGGTACGACGTTCCACAGCGCGTTCGACCGCTTCCAGCCGTCGATCAGCCAGCGCTCCTGGGCGAGCCCCGGCAGGGTCTGCGACTCCGCGTCCGACTCGGGGGTGGGCGTCTTCCAGCCGTCGCCGTTCGCCTGGTCGGTGCGGTACTGCCGGGTGTCGAGGATGTCGAACTGCGCGAGCCGACCCCAGTTCAGACGGCGGTAGAGCCGCATGTCGGCGCCCTCGGGCCGCTGCGGGTGGCGCAGCGGCAGGTTCTCCCAGTACGAGCGGTACGCGGCGGCGCGGCGCAGCAGGAACTCCTCCGGCGGTACGTCGTTCTCGGGGATGTCGTCCGCGTAGTTGTTCTCGGTCTCGTGGTCGTCCCAGGTGACGACGAAGGGGTGCACGGCGTGTACGGCCTGCAGGTCGGGGTCGGTCTTGTAGAGGGCGTACCGCAGCCGGTAGTCCTCCAGGGTGATCGTCTCCCGGTTGAAGACGTCGGGCAGCACGCGGTCGGTGTAGTTGCGCACGCCGCCGACCGAGCTGACCGCGTACTCGTACAGGTAGTCGCCGACGTGGAAGACGACGTCGACGTCGTCCTCGGCGAGATGGCCGAACGGGGTGAAGTACCCGTCGTGGTACGCCTGGCAGGAGACCACGCCCAGCGTCAGTTCGGAGACGTCCGAGCGGGACGAGGGCGCGGTGCGGGTACGGGCGGTCTCGCTGACCCAACTGCCCACGCGGAAGCGGTAGTAGAAGACGCGGTCGGAGTCGAGGTGGCCGACCTCGACGTGTACGGAGTGGTGGAACTCGGGGTGTGCGACGGCCGCGCCGCGTCTGACGATGTGTCTGAAGCGCTCGTCGCGGGCCAACTCCCAGCGCACTATGACGCGTTGCGACGGGAGACCGGAGTCGGCCTGGAACGGGCTGGGCGCGAGCCGGGTCCACAGCACCACGGAGGTGGGCAGCGGGTCACCGGAGGCGACGCCGAGCGTGAAGGGGTTGTCGGTGATCTTCGCCGCGTCGAGTTCCGCGGCACCCGCCACACCCGCGGTCGGCAGGTTGGTGGCGAAGGCGAGCGCGGCTGCCGCGCCGGTGACGGTGAGGAAACGGCGGCGTCCGAGGTGACGGGCGGCGGCGCGGAGTTCGGGGGCGTGCTGCGACTGTTGCTGGTGGCCTGCGAGTGTCATCTGGCCTTCCCCTGACTGTTGTTGTACTAGGTATTGGAGTGATCAGATTCGACGCCGGACTGTCACGTACGCACCAGTCAGATGTCGGACAGATGAGATTCGTGTGGCGGAAGATCGCCTGTCCTCACGTACGCTGCTGGGCCATGAACGCCAAGGGAACGAAGATCGCGGTCGTGACGGGAGCGGGCTCGGGGATCGGCCGGGCCGTGGCCGTGGAGCTGCTGCGCACCGGCTGGTCGGTGGCGCTCGCGGGCCGCCGTGCGGAGCGCCTGGAGGAGACGGCGGCGCTGGCGGAGACGGCACGCGCGGGGCAGCCGGCCGCGGAAGACGGCACGTCCTTGTGTGTGCGCACCGATGTCTCGCGGCCCGACGAGGTGGCCGCGCTGTTCGCCGCCGCGCGGGACCGGTTCGGGCGGCTGGACCTCCTCTTCAACAACGCGGGCACCTTCGGTCCGGGCGGAGTGCCGTTCGAGGAGCTGCCGTACGAGGCCTGGCGTCATGTGGTCGGCACGAACCTCGACGGGGCGTTCCTGTGCGCGCAGGCGGCGTACCGGCAGATGAAGGAGCAGGATCCGCAGGGCGGCCGGATCATCAACAACGGCTCGATCTCGGCGCACACGCCCCGCCCGCAGTCGGCCGCGTACACGGCGACCAAGCACGCGCTGACGGGTCTCACGAAGTCGCTGTCGCTGGACGGGCGGCCGTACCGGATCGCCTGCGGGCAGATCGACATCGGCAACGCGGCGACGGACATGACCGAGCGGATGCAGACGGGGGCGCTGCAGGCGAACGGGGAGGTGGCGCCCGAGCCGGTGATGGATGTGGCGGACGTGGCTCGTACGGTGCGGCACATGGCGGAGTTGCCGCTTGAGGCGAATGTGCAGTTCGCGACGGTTCTCGCTACCGCGATGCCGTATGTGGGGCGGGGGTAGGCTGCCGCCGGCCGTGGGAAGGGTGCGGGTCGTACGTGGCTGGTCGCGCAGTTCCCCGCACCCCTGACGGGGCACCGCCCTACGAGTCAATCTGCACAAACGGAGGGGATACCTCCGCAGTATCTCGGCCGGTTACAGGCCTATGCTCGACACTCCTCCACCAGAACTTCACATTTGGAGCACAGGACTTCCGTGCCACACCTCTGGGGGGAGGCGGCAGCCGTTCCGGCGGCTCGGGTGGGGGGATTCCGCGTGGGACCGCGGGATTGCGACCCGGGCCGCGGAACGGCTGCCCATCAATCCGGGCGGGAGCCCGTGCGTCCGCCGTCAGCGGCCCAGGGCGTCGTCGATCTCGGTCAACTGCCCTGCGGTGAGCGGGCCTTGGGCGAGTGCGCCCGCGTTCTCCTCCGCCTGTGCGACCGAGCGGAAGCCTGGGATGGGCACGGTGAGCGGGCTGCGGGCCCACAGCCAGGCGAGGGCGCCCTGGGCGAGCGTACGGCCGCCGCTGGTGAGGACGGACCGGAGGGCGTCGACGCGCGCGAGCCACTCGGGGTCGGCGCCGCCGCCGTCGTTGAAGCCCGGGAGCCAGGCGGGCGGCCTGCTGCGGATGTCGCCCGCTTCGAGCGACTGGCCCGGCCCGCGCCTGCCGGTCAGCAACCCCATCGCCAGCGGACTGCGGTTGATGCTCGCGAGCCCCGACTCCTCGCAGAGCGCCAGCATTTCGGGTGCGTCCTGGAGGACGTTGAGGCGGTGCTGCACGGCCGCGCAGTGCTCGCCCTCGGCGAAGACCGCGGCCCGCTCCGGGTCGTCGGTGCTCCAGGCGTACGCGCGGACGAGTCCCTCGCGCACGAACTCCTCGCAGGCGTCCCGGAGTTGGGCGGCGCGCTCCGGGTCGGCGTCGGAGATGTGGAGCTGGTAGAGGTCGATGTGGTCGGTGTCCAGCCGTCGCAGTGAGGCGGTGAGCGCGCGTCGGGCGTACTCCGGTGAGTCGTCGCTGCCCACGGCGAGCCGGCGCTCCTCGTCGATGACGTTGCCCCACTTGGTCGCGACGACGACGTCGGCCCGCCGCTTGCCGAGCGCCCGCGCGAGGACACGCTCGCTGTGCCCGGTGCCGTACGCGTCCGCCGTGTCGAAGAAGGTGACGCCGAGGTCGAGGGCGCGGCGGACCGCCCGTACGGACTCGTCGTCGTCGACCTTGCCCCAGCCCAGGGGCTGTCCGTCGGGTCTCGCCCACTCGCCGCCGATGGCCCAGCAGCCGAAACCGAGGGCGCTCACCTCGATACCGCTGCGCCCCAGAGTCCTGCGCCCGTCGTCGCTCCGTGTGCTTCCGCTGCTCTCCATGCCCATGAACGCTAGGAGTTGGAGTGCGCGCGAGGGCAAGACCGCGGGGGCGGGACTGCGAGAGCAAGACCGCGACGGCAGGACTGCGACGGCGAAATCGCGGCGGTCGCTACGCCTGGCCGGTCTCGAAGCGGGAGATCCTGCCGCCGCCGTCGACGGTGAAGCTCCACCGCGTCCGCATCTCGCCCCAGGCGTCGTTGCTGTAGCGGGCGAGGAGGGCGAGGCCGCCGTCCGACTCGTTGTCGACCTCCATATGGCCGTGGGAGTCGAAGATCTCCCGCTCGGTCCACTCGTCGAGGTCGCGGTCCGAGCCGTCGTCGGACATCGTCGCGTCGGGCGTGAGGACGGCCCGGAAGGCGTCCCGGTCATGGGCGTTCACGGCGCTGACGAAGTCCCGGACGGCCGGGTTGCTCAGCTTGGCTACCTGAATCGTCATGGACGTCAGACTCACACCGCCCGGCCGCCCCCGCCACCCGAACGGCGGCGCGGGCCAGGACCCGGGCGACTGTTCGGTGCGACGGTGGGCAGGCGGCGTACGAGACAAAAGGGGCCGTTCGCGTGAGAACGGCCGCCTGGGACACCGGCTGGGACATCCGAGGAGTGAAGAGAACCGTGACCTCTTTCGACCGACGCGACCTGGGACTGCTGCTGCTCCGCCTCGGCACGGGCGGGGTGCTCGCGGCGCACGGGACGCAGAAGCTCTTCGGCTGGTTCGGCGGGGGCGGGCTCTCCGGCACCGGCCAGTTCATGGAGTCCGTGGGGTACGCGCCCGGCAGGGCGAGCGCGGCCGCGGCGGGCCTGGCGGAGGCGGGCGGCGGCACACTCCTCGCGCTCGGCCTCGCGACTCCGGCGGCCGGTGCGGCCGCGGCCGGGGCGATGGCGGGCGCGTCGGCGGTGCACGCCCCGAACGGCTTCTTCAACCAGAGCGGCGGCTACGAGCACGCCGCGTCCCTGGGTCTCGCGGCCGCGGGCCTCGCCGTCACGGGCCCCGGCCGGCTCTCCCTGGACCACGCCCTCGGCCACGCGGTCGACCGCAGCTGGATGGTGCCGGTCGCCCTGGCGGGGACGGCTGCCGCGACGCTGGCCGTGGTGGGGCTCCGCAACAAGCGGCTGCGGAGCGAAAAGGAGGGCGAGCAGGGGGAGTTGTTCGGCGAGGACAGCATGTCCTACAGCGCCTAGGACAACCTGGGACCACTTGAGACCACTTCGGACACGGTCGGTGACCGGCACCCGCCCCGGTGCGGCCGGGCTCGTGACAGGCTGATCGTCATGAGCGACGACGATCTCTGGGAGTCCATCGACCGCATCCAGGACCGGCTGGAGAGCACGCAGCCGGCCCGCCCGCCCCAAGAGGCCCTGCTCCTGCGGATGTTGAAGCTCTCGGAGGAGGTCGGCGAGGTCGCCGAGGCGGTGATCGGCGCCACCGGGCAGAACCCGCGCAAGGGCGTGTCCCACACCTGGGACGACGTCCAGTCGGAGCTGTGCGACGTGATCATCACGGCCGCGGTGGCCCTGCGGACACTGACGCCGGAGACTCGCGAGGTGTTCGCCACGCACCTTGCCCGCGTGAGGGACCGCTCGCTGGAGCCGTAGCGCTCCGCGCGGGAAACGTCGCAGCGAACCTGCGGGTCCTTCGTGGCTGGTCGCGCAGTTCCCCGCGCCCCTATTGGGGCGCTCGGCCGGTTTGCCAGGCCCAGGCGGCGATCTCCACTCGGTTCCGGGCGGAGAGCTTGAGCTGGACGCTGGTGAGGTGGGTCTTCACGGTCGAGAGGGAGACGAAGAGGGACGCGGCGATCTCGGCGTTGGTGTGGCCGAGGGCGACCA
The DNA here is from genome assembly GCF_036182465.1 of Streptomyces sp. NBC_00258. Lineage (NCBI taxonomy): Bacteria > Bacillati > Actinomycetota > Actinomycetes > Kitasatosporales > Streptomycetaceae > Streptomyces > Streptomyces sp. NBC_00258. The sequence continues at coordinate 8,430,068 of NZ_CP108081.1, read as the reverse complement.
GGCGTACGACGTCCAACTCACGTTCGGTCAGGGGCTCTTGGGGCTCCAGTGGTACGGAAGCCACGGCCGGGGCGGGCGTCCGGGCGGCGGTGACGTGCTTGAGGAGGCGGACGGTGACCGACGGGGACACCAGCGAGTCGCCGACCGCCGCGGCGCGGACGGCCTCGGCGAGCAGCGTCGGCCCGGAGTCCTTGAGCAGGAAGCCGCAGGCACCGCCGTTCAGGGCGCCGTAGACGTACTCGTCGAGGTCGAAGGTGGTCACCACCACGACCCGCATCGGGTCGGCGACATCCGGTCCGGCCAGCATCCGGGTGGCCTCCAGCCCGTCCAGCTTCGGCATCCGGATGTCCAGCAGACACACGTCGGGCCGCAACCGCCGGGCCAGCGCCACGGCCTCCTCCCCGTCGCAGGCCTCGGCCACCACCGTGATGTCCGGCTGCGCGTCGAGAAAGAAACGGAATCCCGTACGGACCATGTCCTGGTCGTCGGCAATCAGGACACGGATCGGAGCACGGTCACGGTCACGGTCGTTCATGGGCGCATCTTGCCTGAGGTAGGAGAGGAGGCGCGCCCCTTAAGGGGCGCGGGGAACTGCGCAGTCTTTCAGGGGCGCGGGGCTGTGACATGTGCGCTCAGCCGCGGGGCGCGACCAGCCCCACCGGCCCGCAGCCGAACCACGCCCCTGGTCGCTCCCCCAACCGATGCGGGCCCACCCCTCAATCCGGCTGCTGAGCCGGATCGACGGTGACGGCCCGCAACAGCGGCCGACTGGCCCCGATCGCCGCGAACATCGCCCCCGCTCCAAGCACCACACACCCGGCCAGTTGCAGCGCACCCGACGTGTTGATCGTGGTGCCCCCCGCCTTGTTCAGCTGCATCGCGCCGTAGACACCGCACCCCGTCATGGTCCCGGCGAGGAGGACCAGCGGGACCACCGTCTCCCGGACCCGGGCCCGGTCCAGCACCCGCAGCGGCGTGCCGGCCAGCCGCAGCCTGCCGTACACCCGGCGGCGGTCCAGGACGTTCGCGGCGGCCGTGAGACCGGCGGAGGCGGTGGCGACGAGGAAGCTCAAGGCCATGGTCGCCAGGCTGAGGCTCCGCAGCTCGCCGGTGGCGAGGTCGTCGACGGCGGTGAAGTCCTTGTCGGTGTGGGCCGGTGTCACGGGGTTCAGCGGTGCCAGCACGGTCACGGCGGTGTCGAGCCGAGCGGGGCCGCCGGAGATCCGGGCCGTGAAGCCCGTCTTGCCCAGCAGCGGCGACTCGTCGGCCCTGTCGCCCGTACGGACCTGCACGGTGGCGGGCACCCCGGCCTCCTTCAGCAGCTCGCGGGCCCGGTCGGCGGTCTCCCGTACGGTGCCGGACGTGTGGGTTCCGGCCGTCGCTGCCACGGCGACCTGGTGCGGGTAGGTGAATCCGCCGAAGTTCAGTTGTGCCACGGAGAAGAACCCGGCCACGAAGCCCGCCAGGACCAGGCCGCTGACGGTGCGCCAGGCGCCGCGCGGGTCGTCGCTGAGCCGGCGGGCGGCCAGCAGGGTGGCGGGACGGCGGGCGAAACGGCCCATGATCCTGCCGAGCCGGTCCACGGCCCAGGGACCGACGATCCAGAACGCCCCGTAGAAGAGGATCATCAGCGCGACGACCTGGGGAGTCCTGAGGCCGCCGCCCCGGGCCGTGGTGACGACGTAGAACACGAGGCCGACGAACAGGGCCAGGCGGATCATGCGGGTGCGCCGCGGGTCGGACTGCTGGGCGACGCCCAGCGGTGAACGGACCACCTCGCGCAGCGCACTCACCGCGCTGAGCGCGGTCAGCAGGGCCACCCCGGCGACGACCGCGAGCAGGGCGGGCACCCCGACCCACAGGTCACCGGCGAACCAGGTGCCCATGCCGTACGGGAGGCGGGCCAGGGCGGGCAACAGCGCGCCGTACGCGAGGGCACCGGCGGCCGCTCCCGCCGCGCCGACGGCCGCCGCCTCGGCGCCGGTCATCGCGAGGATCTGCCGGGGCGTGGCGCCGGCCAACCGCAGTGCGGCGAGCCGCTGTTCGCGCCGGGCGGCGCCGAGCCGCCCGGCGGCGGTGGCCAGCACGATCACCGGCACGACGAGCAGGCCGACGCCCAGCAGCATGACGTCCTTGTCCTGTGCGGTGAACGCGTTCGGGGTGGTGCCGGAGAAGTCGGAGACGACGGCCCGGTCGGTCAGACCGGCGTACAGGGTCGCCTCGCCCGCGGCGTTGGACACCGCGGGGTCGGAGGGGGCACGGCCGATCACCGCGAGGAGTTCGTCGGGAGCGGCCAGTCCGGGGTCACCGACCGCCCCGTACGCCGAGGGCTTGGGGAACCGGTCGGCGAGCTGGTTCGCGGGCAGCTTGTGCGTCAGCTCGGCGAGGGCGGGCGAGAGGTAGACCTGCCCCGGCTTCGGGAAGGCGGCCACGCCCGGTGGGGCAGGCGTGGCCTTGTGGCCGGGCAGCTGGGCGAGGCTGACGACGGTGACCGGTTCGCCGCGTACGAAGGTGGTGGCCAGGGCCTGGATGGCGGTGCCGTGTCTGTCGGGGTGGGGTGTGCGCCAGTCGGTGCGGTCCGCGCGGGCGCCGGCACCCAGCCAGGCCGCGGCCAGCGCCAGCAGTACCAGGGCGCTGACCGCGGCGGCGCCGGCGGCCAGGAGGTGGGACTGCAGGCCGCGGCGGCCTGAGCGGCGGGCGAGGTGCCAGGTCAGTGGCAGAAGGGAGGGCATGGAGGGCTCCGAACGTACGGGGCGGGGCGTTGGGCGATGGCTGCGGGTCGGGGGGCTGGTCGCGCAGTTCCCCGCGCCCCTGAAAGAGGCGCTCGGGTCGGCGCGGATCAGAACGTGAGCCCGCCTCGAACGGCCCACACGGACCGAAAGGTGGGCGCGCTCCGTCAGAGCGTCACCGTGTACTGACTGTGGCCGTGCACGCGGCCGTCGCGGACCTGGAGGATGCGGTCGCAGTGGGCGGCGACTTCGGCGTCGTGGGTGACCATGACCAGGGAGGCGCCCTGTTCGCGAGTGACGAAGGTGAGCAGCCGGACGACCTCCTCGCCGGTGGACTGGTCCAGCGCGCCGGTCGGTTCGTCGGCGAAGACCACGTCCGGTTCGGCCACCAGCGCGCGGGCGATCGCCACTCGTTGGGCCTGCCCGCCGGACAGCTGCCCGGGGCGGCGCTGTTCCAGACCGTCCAGGCCGAGCGGGGCGAACCAGCGGCGGGCCCGTGCGACGGCCTGCTTGCGGGGTACGCCCTCCAGCATCAGCGGCAGGGCGATGTTCTCCTCGGCCGGCAGTTCGGGCAGCAGCTGGCCGGACTGGAAGACGAAGCCGAAGCGTCCGCGCCGCAGCGCGCTGAGCCGGTTCTCGCCCCAGTGGTCGATACGTTCGCCGCGCAGCAGGACCTGCCCGCTGTCAGGGCGGATGATCCCGGCGAGGGTGTGCAGGAGCGTGGACTTGCCGGACCCGGAGGGGCCCATGATGGCCAGCGACTCGCGCTCGCCGACCTCGACGTCGACGCCGGCGAGTGCCGTGGCGGACGCGTACTTCTTGACCAGGCCGAGCCCGGACAGGACGGTGCCCATGATCGTGTGCCGTTCCTTCTTGGTGGTTCGCGGTGGGGGTGCGCGTCTCGGCGCACTGTCCCGGTGGTTCGCGGTGGGGGTGCGCGTCTCGGCGCACTGTCCCGGTGGTTCGCGGTGGGGTGCGCGTCTCAGCGCTGTCCCGGTGGGACGTGGGTCTCAGCGCTCGAACTTCCAGGTGATCGACGTTTCACCGGCCTTGACGACGCTCACCGGGATCTCCACCCGCTTGCCGTCCGCCTCCGCCGTGCATGTGAGGGAGGCGCCGGCCACCGCCTTCAGCCCACTCGGGCAGGACACGGGCCCGATGTCCCGGCCGATCCAGGGCAGCGGCCGGTACTTGGACTGGATGCGGCCCCCGAGGATCTGGGCGCTGAGGGCCTTGTGGCCGTCCACCGTCACGGTGGAGTAGCTGTCCAGCTCCGTGGTCGACTGCGTGCCGCTGACCGCGTAGGTCACTCCCGCACCGCCACCGACGAGTGCGACGGCCGTGCCGCCGATGACGATCAAGTGCTTGCGCTGCATGGCGTTCTCCTGAGGTCGAGGTGTTCGATGTGCCTCGACTCTCGCCGCCCGACGGCACCGCGCGCCTCGGCCGAACGGCCACTGTCCACGGGTCCGTTCGCGCCCCGGTCAGCCGATCGGCCGATCCCCCGACCTCGGCCGCTCCGTACGCTCGGCGAGGTGAACCTCAAGCATCCGGTCGACGATCCCGCCGCGCCCCGCGCCCGCAGACAGAGCTGTCTGCGGGCGGCCGGCATCACCGTGCTGGTCCTGCTGTCCTTCACGGATCTGGTGATCACGGCCAACGACGGCGGCGTCCTCTGGCCGTTGTTCGTGGTGCTGCCGCTCGGTCTCGCGGCCCTGCTCTGGCCCGCCGCGCGTCAGCCCGCCTGGCTCACCCCTCAGCTGCGTACCGGCGTACCCGCGGGCGTCTCCCTGGTGATCACGGCCGTGGCCGCCCCGACCGGCCGGATGGAGGGGTTCGGGCCCGGGGAGAGCGCGATCCTGCTCTGCCTGTTGCTGGTCGCCGTCCGCGGCTGCCCGCCGCGCTGGGTGGTCGCGTGCTCCGTACTGGACGGTGTGGCCGTCGTCGTGCTGCCGCTGCGTGTGATCCGCGGCTCCCTCCGGGACGACAGCACGGCGGGCATGACCGGGGCCGTCCTGGTGCTCGTGCTGCTGGTCGCCGTCATGGCCGGGCTCGGCGGCTATCTGCGGGTTCTGGATCACCGGCGCGGTGTCGCGGTCACCGAGACCCGCCGCTCCGAACGTCTCGCCATGGCGGCCGATCTGCACGACTTCGTCGCGCACCACGTCACCGGCATCCTGGTCCAGACGCAGATGGCCCGCATGATGGCCGTCACCGAACCCGAGAACCTGGACCCGGTCCTGGCGGGCATCCAGAACGCCGCCACCGAGGCGCTCTCCTCGATGCGCCGCACGGTCGGCATCCTGCGCGAGGGCCCGCAGGACCTGACCGGTCCGGGGCCCGCCGACCGGCACCCGGCTGCCGACCTGTCGTCGCTCGCGGACCTGGTCGGGGACTTCGGCGGCTTCGTCGGCCCGAAGGCCGTGCTGCACCGCGATCCCTCGGTGCCCGCGGACCTGCCGCACGAGGTGCAGGCCGCCGCGCACCGCGTGGTCCAGGAGGCCCTGACGAACGTACGCCGTCACGCGGCCGACGCCACCGAGGTCACCGTCGGCCTGACATACGAGCACGGCACGCTGCGGGTGCTGGTGCGCGACGACGGGCGCGGTGGCACGCAGATGCCGCATGCCGCCCGTGGCGGCGGCTTCGGCATCGTCGGCCTCACCGAACGCGTCACCGCCCTCGGCGGCGAACTCCGCACCGGCCCGCGCCCGGACACCGGCTGGGAGGTCATCGCCCTGCTCCCCACAGAGGGGACGGGCACGAGGCGACTCGCCCTCTGAACCGACTCTTCCTCCGAGGCGGCCCGCGCTCAAGCTCCGAGGAAGCTCCCCGTGGGCGTCAGCCCGGCGGCAGGCAGTGGTCGTCCGGTGCGAGGCTCTGCCAGATACGACGGCCGATGTCGCTCAGCTGCCTCTGCTGGGCCTTGGTCAGCGGTTCGAAGACGTAGCGGCTCACAGCCTCCGCGTGCCCGGGGGCGGTCGCGACAACCTTGTCCCGGCCCGCGTCCGTGAGAATGGCGAGGGTGTAGCGGCCGTCGGCGGGATCGGGCGTACGGCGCACCCAGTCGCTCTTCTCCAGCCGCTTGACCAGGTGGGAGAGGCGGGACAGCGAGGTGCCCGTGCAGCCGGCGACCTCGCTCATCCGCATCGTGCGCTCCGGGGCCTCGGAGAGCATCGCCATCACCTGGTACTCGACGTGGCTGACCCCGGCGTCGCGCTGCAGCTGCGCGTCGAGCGCGCCCGGCAGCCTGACCAGCACGCCGGCCAGCGCGTGCCAGGCCTCCTTCTCGCCGTCGGTCAGCCGGCAAGGCTCCTGCGGGGTCTCCATGGCCGCCACTTTAACGTGACGGTTCAAGTGATCGGCCCGCTCCGCAAGCCCCGTCCCAGCCCCTGCCCGCGTCGTCCACGCGGGCGTACGGACCGACGCCGGCGTACGTGAAATCGCCTACGCGGACGTACGCGTGAAGCTGAGCGTCGCCGTGACGGTGGTCAGGCCGCGGAGCATGCCCATCTGGTTCCAGCCCATGCCGAACTGCGACCGGTCCACGGTGAACTCCGCGGTGAGCGTGACCGCGGAGGCGGTCGCGCCGGTGACGCGGGCGGTGACGGTCTGCGGGCGGCTGATGCCACGGGCGGTCAGCTGACCGGATATCTCGACGGTGTCGTCCTGGCGGACCGTGGCGTTGCGGACGGCGAAGACGAGGGAGGGGTGCCGCTCGACATCGAAGAAGTCGGCGCCGTGCAGGTGCTCGTCGCGCTTGCGGTTCTTGGTGTCCAGGGACGCGGCGTCCAGGGTGATCGTGCCGCGGGCGGTGCCGTCGGGCTGGACCTCGCCCTCGCCGGTGACGCCGCCGAAGGCGCCCTTCACGGTGACCATGCCCCACATCGTCTTGTGCTTGATGGCGACGGTGGTGCGGGCGGGGTCGAGCTGCCACAGGCCGGTTTCTACGGCGACGGTCATGGGACTTCTCCTGACGGTTTCGAACGACGGACTCAGTAATCCAAATTTGGATGACCCTACGCTAGCCGATTATCCAAAATTGAACAACGGGTAGACTTGGGCACTATGGCCGACTCTTCCGCCCCCGCCGACCAGCCCGGACGCGAGCCGACGGGCGGCGAGGGGCTGCCGACGGACGACGCCGGGCTGCTGCCGGCCGAGCTGCGGGCCTGGATGCGTCTGCTGGCCGCGGCCGGGGCGATCGAGCAGTCGCTGCGTTCACGCGTCAAGGACGCCATGGGGATCTCGCACGACGAGTTCCTGGTGCTGTGCCTGCTGGCCGACCAGCCCGGCTCCAGCCTGCGGATGACCCGGATCGCGGAGCTGCTGGGGCGCCCGAAGACGCGGCTGACCTATCAGGTCGCCTGTCTGCAGCACGCAGGGCTGATCAGCAAGAACTCGGCGTGCGGCGACCGGCGCGGCATCGAGGTGACGCTCACGGACAAGGCCCGCCGCCTGCTGAGCGAGTCCTCGCGCCCCCTGGCCGACGCCGTCTCCGAGGCCATCGCCCGGACGGCCTGCGCCCATCGGTACGCGCAACTGCACGACCTGCTCCCGGCACCGACGGCCCCGGACGCCGAGGGGCACACCGCCGAGAAGCCGGGGTAGCGGCGCACCGAAGGCGCCACGAACCGGTGAAGGGCTGTGGCCGCGAGGGGACGTCCCCTCGCGGCCACAGCCCTTCACCTCATGACGTACGTACCGTCAGAAGCCGGGGAACACCCGGCGCAGGTCGTCCAGAGTCAGGCCGTCCCCGGTGAGGGTCACGCCCTTGGGCGTGTTCGCGGGCAAGTGGCGGCCCGTGACGAGCCGGAGCCACCACTCGGCAGGTGTGCTGAGCACCGCGTCGGGCTCGGCCGGTTCGTCGGTGAGCGCGACCGCGTCACCCAGGTCCAGTCCGAACGACCGCTCGGGGGACGTGGTGCGGACGGCGACGCGGACGTGCCGGCCACCGAGGGCGTCCGCCTTGCCGACGAAGCCTATGAGCATGCCGACCTGGTCGAGGAGCGGCTCGGTCGCCGCCCGCGCCAGGCCAACGGTCCGGTCGAAGGCGACCTCCACGTCCCAGGAGTGGTTGGCGAACTCGCTGAGCCGCAGACCCGCGGCGGTGGCGACGTCCACGGGTGCGGGCAGGAAGCCGAGGTCGATCCGCAGGTCCTGGCGCGTCTGCGCGTCGAGGTCCTCGTAGGCGCGCACCAGTGCCTCGTTGGAGGCGACGAACCCCTCGGCGTGCTCGGCCGGGGACATCGCGTCCCAGCGGGCCCACACGGACTTGTTGAAGTCCATGTCCTTGGGCCCGGCGCCGCTCAGCGCACCCTCAAGGACGGCCAGGCCTATCTCCGCACCGCTGCCGAGGTGACTGAGCACCTGGGAGACGGTCCACTCCGATGCCCCGGAGGGCCGGTCGAGGTCGGCGGCCGCGAGGCCGTGCACGACGGTGGTGAGGTAGTCGTGTCCGCTGCGCAGAGCGTCGATGATCTGGTCGGCACGTTCGGTCATGTGCTTCAACTCCGAGGAGAATGGGGGTGTATTGGCGGCCCGGTTCGGGCCCCACTCCGCACGGGCCGGCCCGATGCATCTTCGACTTGCCGCATCTTTAACTTGAACCTTCAAGCTGGACCGTAAGCCATCCCACTTGAACCGTCAACCGACATCGGGCCTCGCGGGCGCCCGCTGGAAGAGCCGCAGCGGGACGGCCGCGGCCAGCGTCCGGTAGCCCTCCGGGTTGAGGTGCAGCCAGTCCCCGTCGTGCAGGGTGGACAGCAGCCGGCGCGGGTCCTGCGGGTCGCGGACGGCACGGTCGAAGTCGATGACCGCGTCGAACGTCCCACTCGTACGGATCCAGGAGTTGACCGCCTGCCGGGCCGACTCACGGTGCCCGGCCGGGTCGTCGTACATGGTGTTGCCGCCGAACGGCGTCAGCGTGGCCCCGTACACCCGGATGCCCTGCGCGTGCGCGCGGACCACGATCTGCTCGTACGCGGCGATCAGTTCGGCGGTGACGCCCCGCTGGGCTTCCGGGGTGGCCGCGGCGGTGCCGATGTCGTTGACCCCCTCGAAGACGATCAGCCAGGAGACTCCGCTGCGGGACAGGATGTCGCGGTCGAGGCGGGCGAGGACGTTGGGGCCGAGCCCGTCGTTGAGGACGCGGTTGCCGCCGGCGGCCTGGTTGAGGACCGCCACGTCGTCGGTCGCGGCCCGGGCGTGCAGCCGGTCCAGGAACCGGTCCGGCCAGCGGTTGTTCCCGTTGGTGGTGGAACCCCGGCCGTCGGTCAGGGAGTCACCCAGGACGGCGACGGCCGCCGTGCCGCGCCCGGAGAGCACCTCGACGTCGCTGAGCAGATACCAGTGGTTGACGGGGGTCGCCTCCGGGAGGTCCAAGTCCCTTGTGTGGTCGGCCTTCTGGAGGTACGAGGTGGTGCGCGACCCCGGGTGCGAGGTGAGCGCGAGGGAGGGCTGGCCCTCGGCGAGGTAGGCGGTCACGGTCAGGTTGGAGCCCGGCCGGAGGCCGAAGTCCAGTGCGTCCGAGACGACTTGGGCCCCGGCGGGCACGGTCGCGGAGCCGCGCCCGCCGAAGGTCACCCGCCGCAGGGTGCCGGGCTCGATCGCGGCGACGCCGGCCCGTCCGTCGAGCGGGAGCGCCACGGTCACCGCCGTGAGCGGCAGCGCGGTGTCGCCGAAGGCGTTGGAGAACCGCAGCCGCACACGCTCACCCCCGGTCGAGACACGCACGGTCTGCCGCAGGGTCGTGTCGGTCAGGACGGCACGTTCCTCGGTGAACGGCGGGGGCGGCATGTTGCCCGGCTCGGTGAGCTGCGGCATCGCGGTCCAGGTGTTGACCCAGTGCCGGGCGGCGGACGACGACGTCGGGCGGCCGGTGTCCCCTTCCGTGGCCCGGGCCCCCTCGACCAGGGCCACCAGGGCGGAGGAGGTCACGACGAGGGCGAGGATGAGGACGAGGGGGGTGAGCAGACGGGCGATCAGGCGGGCGAACGGGGCTCTTCTTCGCGTGGACGGCTTCGCGGGCACGGTGAACTCCTCCGGAGCGGCGGACGGGGTTCCTGGCGGCCGGGGACGCACCTCCGGCCGCCAGGACATGACGGGACGTGACGGGACGTCACAGAGCTACTGGCGGACCGTCACGGGGGACTACTGATGGGCCGTCACGGGTACTGCTGACGGGCCGTCACGAGTACTGCTGACGGGCCGTCAAGCAACCGTGCACGTCGTCCCATTGAGGGTGAAGGCGGTCGGAGTCGCGCTGTTGCCGCCGTGATTCGCCTGATAGCCGATGTCGACGCTCCCGTTCGGCGCGATCGTGCCGTTGTACGTGGCGTTGGTGGCGGTCACCGCCCCGCTCGCCGGGGCGTACGTGGCGCCCCAGCCGTTGGTGATGGTCTGCCCGGACGGCAGGGTGAAGGCCAGCCTCCAGCCCTCGATGCGGGCGGTGCCGGTGTTGGTGATCGTCACGGAGCCGGTCAGTCCCGTACTCCAGGCGTTGGTCGTGACGGTCACCTTGCAGGCGCCTGGCTGGGGTTGGGGCCCGGGGTCCGAGCTGTCCAGGCCGAAGAACGTGAGCACCCGGGCCGCCATGCCGTACGCGTACAGGTTGTGGCCGACGCCCTGGAGGCTGATGGCCTCGACGGGAGCCCGGTCACCGGTGGAGCCGTACCGGGTGCGGGTCCAGCCGGACTGGGGCGAGTCCGTGGCGGCCGGAGTCTGACTCACACCCAGCACATTGGTCCACTGCTTGATCTCCTCCCCGAAGTTGGGGTAGCGCAGGACGTCGTCCTCGGTGCCGTGCCACACCTGCATCCGCGGCCGGGGACCGGTGTAGCCCGGGTAGGCGGTGCGGACGAGGTTGCCCCACTCCTGCGGGGTGTGGATCACGGTGCCGCCGGAGCACGCGCTGTTCCACTCGGAGCCGTCGGTGGTGGCGAAGCAGCCGAACGGCACACCCGAGAACGCGGCGCCGGCCGCGAACACGTCGGGGTAGTCGCCGAGCAGGACGTTCGTCATCATCGCGCCGGAGGAGATGCCCGTGGCGAAGATCCGGCCGGTGTCCGCGGAGTACGTCCGCGTCACCCAGTCGACCATCGACTTGATGCCGACGGGATCGCTGCCGCCGCCCCGCCTCAGCGCCTGCGGCGAGGAGACGTCGAAGCACTTGCTGGCGCGGGTGACCGACGGGTAGACGACGATGAATCCGTAGCGGTCGGCGAGCGAGGCGTACTCGGTTCCGGAGTACATCGCCGGGCCGGATCCCGTGCAGTAGTGGACGGCCACCACGATCGCGGGGTTCGCGGTGACGCTGTCCGGCACGTACAGGTACATCTGCAGGTTGCTGGGGTTGGTGCCGAAGTTGGTGACCTCGGTGAGTGCGGCGGTGGGCGCCGCGGCTGGGGCGGCGTTCGGTGCCGCGGCGGGGGCGCCCGCGCGGGCCGGCGCCCCGGACGTGGTCGGCTCCGCGCCGGCCGAGGCCCCGGGTGCGCCGAGAAGCAGGGTCGCGAGCAGGGACACGAGCGCTCCGAAGAGCACTGCGAGCCCCGAACGCGACCGTCTCCTCACGGTGTTGCTGCTGCCAGTGGCGGACATGTCCGTCCCTTCCGGATCGCGGCTCGTGGGGAGGACGCGATGGAGTGATGGCGTGATGGAGCGACACCATGCGACGGGGCCGGTCGCATGGCATGGTCATGACTGTCGTGGAAGCGCTCCCACAGCGGGAGACCGAAACCGGCCACTGCGAACGCGCGGACCATTGCGAGTTCCCTGCCGCGAGCGTAAGTTACCGTCAAGTAACTTCATGAGGGAGTCAACATGCCCATGCTCGACCGCCAGGACGACGTCTTCGTACTCGACCTCGGGGACGGCGAGAACCGCTTCCACCCCGACTGGATCACCTCGGTCGACTCCGCGCTGGACGAGGTGGAGAAGGCGGAGGGGCCGCGCGCCCTGGTGACCGCCGCGACCGGCAAGTTCTACTCCAGCGGCCTCGACCTGGACTGGCTGTTCGCGCACTCCGACCAGCAACAGGAGTACGTCACCCGCGTCCAGGAGCTGTTCGCGCGGATGCTCTCCCTGCCCGTGATCACGGTGGCCGCCCTCCAGGGTCATACCTTCGCGGCCGGCGCGATGTTCTCGCTGGCCCACGACTTCCGTGTGATGCGCGCCGACCGCGGTTTCTGGTGTCTGCCCGAGGCCGACATCAACATCCCCTTCACACCGGGCATGTCCGCGCTGATCCAGTCCCGGCTGACGCCGCAGACCGCACACGAGGCCATGACCACGGCCCGCCGCTACGGGGGCGGCGACGCCCTCGCCGCCGCCCTCGTGGACCACGCGGTGGCCGAGGACGCCGTACGCGCGACCGCCGTTGAACTCGCCCGGGCCCAGGTGGGCAAGGCCGGCCCGACCCTCGGCACCATCAAGTCCCGTATGTACGAGCCCGTTCTCACGACCCTGCGGAACAGGGACAACCCCCTCGGCTGACCCTCGGGGCGCGGGAACCCCCTCGGACGGCCCTCGGACGGCGACTCGGACCAGGACTCAGACCGCGGCCCAGCCGTTGTCGACCGGCAGGATGACGCCGTTGATGTTGCTCGCGGCGTCCGAGGCGAGGAAGACGATGGCCGCCGCCTGCTCGTCGGCGCTCGCCGTGCGGCCGGCATTGCCCATGTGGCCCATGATCACGGACGGACCGTGGGCATCCTGGTCCAACTGGACCTGGATGCCCGTCACCGTGCCGCCCGGGGCGATGGCATTGGTCCGTACGCCCTTGTCCCGGTACATCACGGCGAGCGACTTGGTCAGACCGGCGACGCCGTGCTTCGAGACGGTGTACGCGGCGCCGGCGGCGCTGCCGCGCAGGGACGCCTCGGACGCGGTGAACACGATCGCGCCCTTGCCGTTCGCGAGCAGGTGCGGCAGCGCGGCGCGGGTGAGCAGGAAGGGCGCGGTGAGATTGATCCGCAGGACGCGCTCCCACTCGTCGTCGTCGGTCTCCCCCGCGGCGGACATCCTGTCCATGATTCCGGCGTTGTTGACCAGTACGTCGATGCCGCCGAAGGTGTCCACGGCGGTGGCGACGACCTGGTCGACGATCTGCTGCTCACTGAGGTCCCCGACCACGGTGACCACGGTGCCGCCCGCCGTGACGATCTCCTCGGCGGCCTCCTTGGCACCGTCGGCGTTGAGGTCGGCGAGGACGACACGGGCACCCTCCGCCGCGAAGCGCAGGGCGGCGGCGCGGCCGATTCCGGAGCCGGCCCCGGTGACGACGACCGACTTGCCCGACAGGCCTGTGCTGGTGCTCATGGCTGGTTCTCCCTCGGGGTGTTCCCGGACCCGGGGGTCGTGGCCCGGCGTACGTGCGCGGCGATCAGGGCGTACACACCCCTGGCCGTTTCGGCGTCCCTCTGGTCGTAGCCGTGATCGACTCCGGGGACGTCGTAGTGGTCGAGCAGCGCACCGGCCTTGCGCAGCCGCTCGGCGTACCGGACGCCCTCCGCGCGCAGGAGGTCGTGCTCCGCGGTGACGACGAAGGCCGGGGCGATGCCCGTGAGATCCGCGGTGTCCGACGGATGGGCGGGTGAGACCAGGGGGTCGGCGCGGCGGCGCGGGTCCGGCACGTACGCGGAGTCGAAGACGTCCGCCATCCAGGGGCGCAGCACCGGCTTGGCGATGGCTGCGCGCTTGTCGCGGGCGTGGGTCGCGAGGTCGAGCGGCGGATAGTGGAGGACCTGGAGCGCGATGGACGGGGCCGTGTCGTCCCGGGCCTCCAGGGCCTGGCGGGCCACCGCCGCCGCGAGGCCGCCGCCCGCGCTCTGGCCGCCCACGGTGAGCCGGTCGCCGTCCCAGCCGTGCTCCGCGCCGTGGCCGGCGACCCACCGGACGATCTCGTACGCCTGGTGGGGCGGGGCGGGAAACGGATGCTGGGGAGCGACGACGTAGTCCACGTTGACCACCGCGACGCCCGCTTCCGCGGCGAGGAAACGGCACAGGGGGTCGTCGAGTGCGATCGGCGGCAGGACATAGCCGCCGCCGTGGAAGTTGACGTGCACGGGCGGGACCGGAGTCGAGCCGGAGGCGGAGTCGGCGGCCGCGTCGATGGCGACGTCGGGCAGGTAGACGACCGCGCGGGCCGGGCCGACCGAGGTCGGGATGCTCAGCTCGCGGGTGTTCCGCGGGTACTCCGGATAGCGGCCGAGCAGGGAGGACGCGATACGTCGGTCCGCCAGGGCGGTCAGACGCTGCATCGCCCTGGCGGCCAGGGAGGCCATCGCCGGCCGGGCGAGAAAGGACATGACGGCTCCGTTCGGTGGACCCCCGCCACTATCCAGCATATGTCGGTTAACCGACAAGTGGCGGAAAGGATACGCTCACACAATGCCCGCGCGTCCCATGGATCCCCGCACCCGCCGTTCCCGCTCCGCCCTGGAAACCGCCCTGCGCGAACTCATCGCCGAGCGGGACCTCAGCCAGATCTCGGTCTCGGACATCACCAAGCGCGCGGGGGTCAACCGGTCGACGTTCTACGAGCACTACACCGACGTCCACGACCTGGCAGCCGCCGCGTGCACGACGGTCTTCGACGAGTTGGTGGCGGCCGGCCCCGCGGCGGTCCCACCGGCCACCCCCGACGGCGGCCCCCCGGACAACCCCCTGCCGGACCTCTTCGCGCACGTGGCCGAACACGCTCCCCTCTACCGGGCCCTGCTCGGCGACGACGGCAGCGCGCGGGTCATCAACCACCTGCTCCAGCGCATGACGGTGACCGCCCATATCCGCCGGAACCCGGCTCAGGACACCGGCCCGTACGAGGCCGATGGAGCCGTCCTCGCCGATGGGGCCGTACAGCCCTCCCCCCTCGCCGACGACCCGGTGGCCCCGGGCAGCACCCCGCACGATCCGGCGGCCGGGTTCGTGGCGGGTGCCGTGCTCGGCAGCGTCGTCGACTGGCTGCGCCACGGCTGCCCGGGCACCCCGGAGGAGATGGGCGCCGCCCTCTGGCCGCTGCTCATCGGAGTCGCGGCGGCGGCCGGCTGGGAGACCGAGCAGCCGGGGGCCCCGGCGGCCGGCTAGCGATGCGCCGAGGTTCGTGTTCCTCGGGAGCCGAGGTTCGTGTTCCTCAGGGATGAGAGCGGAGTAGTACCCCGGTACTACTCCGCTCCGCCGTTTTCGCATCTCCGGTGCCGCAGGCGGCCGGGATTCCCTTCCTAGCGTGAGACACGGGTCGCGCAGGCCCTCCACTCCGTCTCGACGCACTCTGCTGGGAGTAATTCCGTGGCCACCTTCCTCTACCGGCTCGGCCGGTTCTCGTTCAGGCGACGACGGCTCGTCCTGATGCTGTGGATCGCGGTCCTGGCCGCCGTCGGCATAGGCGCGGCCGGTGTGTCCTCCAGTACGTCGGACACCTTCGCCATCCCCGGCACCCAGTCCCAGAAGGCGCTGGACCTGCTGGAGAAGGAGTTCCCGCAGGCGTCGGCCGACGGGGCCACGGCACGCGTGGTGTTCGAGGCGCCGGCCGGGCAGAAGCTGACGTCCGCGGCGCACAAGGCCGAGGTCGATTCCCTGGTCGGCGACCTCAAGTCGGCGTCCCAGGTCGCGAGCGTCGCCGACCCCTACACCGGCGGCACCGTCAGCAAGGACGGCTCCGTCGCCTACGCCCAGGTGACCTACAAGGTCGCCCAGGCCGATGTCACCGACGCCGCCCGCGCCGACCTGGAGCACGTCGCCGAACAGGGCGAGCGGGCCGGTCTCGCGGTCAGCATGGGTGGCACGGCCGTCAACGAGGAGTCCCACCAGAGCGCGGCCGAGCTGATCGGCATCGTGATCGCCGCCCTGGTCATGGTCATCACCTTCGGCTCGCTGGTCGCGGCCGAACTGCCGCTGCTGACCGCGCTCTTCGGCGTCCTCGCGGCGATCTGCGGGATCACCGTGGCGACCTCGTTCATCGACCTCAGCTCCAGCACCAGCACGCTGGCGCTGATGCTGGGCCTCGCGGTGGCCATCGACTACGCCCTGTTCATCGTCTCCCGCTACCGCGGCGAACTGAAGGAGGGCCACGATCCGGAGGAGGCCGCGGGGCGCGCGCTGGGCACCGCGGGATCGGCGGTGGTGTTCGCCGGGCTGACCGTGGTCATCGCACTGGCCGGACTCAGCGTCATCGGCATCAAGATCCTCTCCGACATCGGTCTCGGCGCCGCGTTCGCGGTCGTCGTCGCCGTGGTCATCGCGCTCACCCTGCTGCCCGCGATGCTCGGTTTCGCCGGTAAGCGGATCTCGGCCGGGAAGCTCAAGACCCGCCGTATGCGGGCGATCGAGCAGGGCGAGCGCGAGCCGATGGGCGTGCGCTGGGCGCGGTTCGTCCTGCGCAACCCGGTGAAGGTGCTCGGCGTCTCGGTGGCCGGTCTGCTCCTGCTCGCCGTCCCGGCCCTGTCGCTGCAACTCGGCATGCCCGGCGACTCGACGGCCACCCCCGGCAGCACCCAGCGCATCGCCTACGACACCGTCACCGACGGCTTCGGGGCCGGCTACAACGGGCCGCTGACCGTGGTCGTCGACGCCCGCGGCAGCGACGACCCCAAGGCCGCCGCCCAGGACGCGGTCACCCTGCTCGACGATCTGCCCGACGTCGCCTCCGTCAGCCCCGTGTCGTTCAACGAGACCGGTGACGTGGCCCTGATCCGTGCCGTCCCCGGGAGCTCCCCCACCAGCGAGGACACGGTCGGCCTCGTCTCCGACATCCGCGACCGGGGCGCCGCCCTGCACGCCGACACCGGCGCCGAGCTGATGGTCACCGGCACCACCGCTCTCAACATCGACATCTCCGGCAAGCTGAACGACGCCCTGATCCCGTACCTGTGCGTGGTCGTGGGCCTCGCTCTGATCCTCCTCATGCTGGTGTTCCGCTCGATCCTCGTCCCGCTCAAGGCCGCCGCGGGCTTCCTGCTCAGCGTCCTCGCCACGCTCGGCGTCGTCGTCGCCGTCTTCCAGTGGGGCTGGCTCGCGGACGTCTTCGGCGTCGACCAGACGGGCCCGATCGTGAGCGTGCTGCCGATCTTCATGGTCGGCGTGGTGTTCGGCCTCGCGATGGACTACCAGGTCTTCCTCGTCACCCGGATGCGGGAGGAGTACGTCCACGGGGCCGAGCCGCGGGAAGCGGTGATCGCCGGCTTCCGGCACGGGGCCCGCGTCGTCACGGCCGCCGCGATCATCATGATCTCCGTGTTCGCCGGATTCCTCTTCAGCGACACCGCACTGATCAAGTCGATCGGCCTGGGCCTCGCCGTCGCCGTCTTCCTCGACGCCTTCGTCGTACGGATGACCATCGTCCCCGCGGTCATGGCCCTGCTCGGCCGCCGCGCCTGGGCGCTGCCCCGCCGACTGGACCGGATACTGCCCAACGTGGACGTCGAGGGCGAGAAACTGCGGCACCTGCTGGAGCGGGATGCCGGGAGGACCGAGGGCGCCGGTGACGGCGAGGGAGCGGGCGAGGAGATCCCCGAGCCGGTCCACACCGGCAAGGGCTGAACCGCGGCTCGTCCCGGCCGGGGCCGAGCCGCCGTTCGTCGGCAGGGCTGAGCCGTGAGCCGGTCGCCACCGCCACCGCCACCGCCACCGGCTCGGCTGTCCGCACCGGCCAGGGCTCATCCGGCGGCCGTACGATCCCCAGCAGGGCGTACGGCGCGCACCGGCCCTGCCCACCCGCTCCGCTCCTGCCCACCTGGCCCCGCCCGCCGGTCCCACTCCCCCGGGGACCGGCGGGCGGCCCCCGCAACGAGAGGCCGTCAGGACGTGACCGCACCAACCGCTCCCGCGCTCGGGCCATCGGCTCCTTCCGTCGCGCCCGAGACCCTGCTGGACGGGACGAACCGGACCTCGGACGTCACGGTCATGAAGTGGCTCATCCGGGCGCGGCATGCAGACCTGGCTCATCCGGGGGTCAGGCGCTGGGTGGTGCCGCTGCTCTGCGCCGGTATCGGCATCCCGGCCGCGCGGGACGCGGCGAACGGCATCGGACCCGCCGTACCGACGGTGCTGGCGCTGATCGTCGCGTTCTGTGTCCCGCTGCTGTGGCGGCAGCAGCGCCCCGTCCTGGTCTTCGCCCTCACCTCCGCCGTCTCCTCCGTGGCCCTCGCCCTGGACGCCGCCACGGGCTCGGAGGCCGCCCGGATCGTGGCACTGCTCAATGTGGGCCGGAACGTCAGACCCGCCCAGCTGGCGGTCTGTCTGGCGATCGCCGTCGCGCAGACGTCCCTGTCGGTCGTCGTCCGCGGCGCCGAACAGCCGAACGAGCAGTTCCTGCAGACGCCGGTGCTGGCGATCGTGCAGTCGGCCCTGGTGGCGGCGGTCGCCGCGGCGGGCCTGGTCGGCCGGGTCGTGAACGCGTACATCAGGGCCCTGCACGAACGCGCCGTCCGCCTGGAGGTGGAGCGCGACCAGCGGGCCCGCCTCGCCGCCGCCGCCGAACGCGCCCGCGTCGCCCGGGAGATGCACGACATCCTCGGCCACACCCTCGCCGTGATCGTCGGCCTCGCGGGCGGCGCCGCCGGACTCACCGAGACGAAACCGAAGCGGGGCGCCGAGACCCTGCGCATCATCGCCGACACCGGCCGCGGCGCCCTGGCGGAACTGCGCCGCCTCCTCGCCGTGATCGGCGAGGAACGCGACACGTCGGAGGACCCCCCGACGCCCGGCACAGGACACCCACACGCGGGCCCGCCCCTCGCCCCTCAGCCGGGCCTGGCCGACCTCGACCCCCTCCTGGAACGGGTCCGCGGCGCCGGCCCCACCGTCACCCTGCACACACAGGGAGCCCTCACCGACCTGGCCCCCGGCCTCCAACTGGCCGTCTACCGTGTGGTCCAGGAGTCCCTGACGAACACCCTCAAACACGCCGCGGCGACCACGACGGTCCACATCACCCTGACGACCCACGACACGTCCGTACACGTAACGGTCGAGGACACGGGCCCTTCCCGCGCCCCACGTTCCCCCGCCCCGCACGTCGAGGGCCGCGGCCTGCTCGGCATGCGCGAACGGGCGGCGCTGTACGGGGGAAGCGTCACGGCGGGCCCGACCCCCCAAGGCGGCTGGACGGTTGAAGCCCACTTCCGGACCACCACCACGCCACCCCCGCCACACACCGCACCCACGGAGAAGCGTCCCGCATGACGACTGTCCTCATCGTCGACGACCAGGCCCTGCAACGCCTCGGCTTCAGCATGCTCCTGGAGCAGCACCCCGACCTCACGGTGGTCGGCGAGGCCACCCACGGCGCGGAGGCGGTCCGCATGACGGCCGAACTGCGCCCGGACGTCGTCCTGATGGACGTCCGCATGCCAGGCATGGACGGCATCGAGGCCACCCGCCGCATCGTGGAGTCGGGCGGCCGCTCACGAGTCCTGGTCCTGACCACCTTCGACCTGGACGAATACGCGTACGCGGCCCTGCGCGCCGGAGCCAGCGGCTTCCTCCTGAAGGACGCCCTCCCCGACGAACTGACGGCAGGCATCAGAGCGGTGGCGTCCGGCGACGCGGTGATCGCCCCCGGCCTGACCCGCAAACTGATCGACGCCTTCTCCGCCCACCTCCCGGGCCACACCCCCGCCCAGGACCGCCAACTCACCGCCCTCACGGCCCGCGAACGCGAGGTCCTGACGGCCATCGCCACGGGTTGGTCCAACGCCGAGATCGCCGACCGCTTCTCGCTGGCCGAGTCCACGGTGAAGTCCCACGTGAGCCACATCCTGGCGAAGATCGGGGCACGGGACCGGGTGCAGGCGGTGATTTTCGCTTATGACATGGGGTTGGTGCGGCCGGCTTGAGGACGGGCCATGAACACGGCCAAGAGCTCCGGCCCAGCCGTACGGCCTGGTGGGAACTCTGGTTGCAGACGAGTCGGGCTGTACGCCGGGGACTGTTCTCCTGTGCGCAAGAGTGGCCTGGCTGCGCACGCCGTCTCGGGTGACATCAGGCCGTGCTCTGCACATCGCGTGGATACTCCTGAGACGTCCAGCGGCACACCTGGCACCACCGCGACCCAGCGAGATGGGCGGGCGGTCATCAGTACCCCTGCTCCGAAGCC
Source organism: Streptomyces sp. NBC_00258 (assembly GCF_036182465.1). Lineage (NCBI taxonomy): Bacteria > Bacillati > Actinomycetota > Actinomycetes > Kitasatosporales > Streptomycetaceae > Streptomyces > Streptomyces sp. NBC_00258. The sequence goes on along the minus strand of NZ_CP108081.1, from coordinate 8,410,247 downwards.
AGCGCCGCCCTCAGCGATCCAGGCGTAAAACAGCTCGCGGAGGCAGCTTACGTCCAGCCACTCCACGAGCCGACTCAGCGCGTCGACCTCAGAGGGAAAGATCAGACCTCTCAACTAAGCAAGTGCAATCTGACTGAATCGGCCACCCGATGGCCGATTTGCCTTTCGTACATCCATGCCCAGCTGACACCCAGTCAGTCCATCGCTACACTTGCCGTTCGTCCAGCAGGAACAAAACCTGACGGTAACACCGTGCCTTCTGTGACCATTGTTGAGGTGGAGTAATTAGTGGGTGTCGAAAAGTCTGACGAAATGGTAATGGCTCTGGATGACAATTCGAGGGAAATCGGCCTGGTCAGCCGTCGACTCGCGAATAGGGTTGGCATCTGGCATCTGTGCGCCCAGGTCTTCGTGCTCGTGCGGGAAGTGGAGGGCAGCGCCTACCTGCTTTTCCAGCGCCGATCCCGCAAGAAGTCGGTATCTCCGGGTGTCATCGACATCAGCGCTTCGGGGCACGTGACAGCCGAACAGGACTCGCTGACTGCAGCTTTATCTGAACTCAAGGAAGAGCTGGGAATCGACGTCGCAGAGGAAAGGCTGACTTTCATCGGTCGACGCATCGACCTCTACTCTTCCGAAAAAGCCCTGAGCCGAATCTTTGCTGATGTTTTTATCGTGGAAATCACCCAGGCCCACCTCAAGGAGATCTGCACTGCTCCGGAAGAAGTCGAGGAAGTGTTGCTGATCAAGCCGGAATCCCTCATGGAAATGTTCTCCCCGGACGGACAAGAGCGCTTGGACGGTTTGCGCATCGAAGCAGGGAAAGAGGTCTCTCTCGAACCATGCACAGTGGCAGCCGTGGAGTTCCTGCCACGGTTCGACAATCTTTACTACAGAATTGGACGACTGGCTCAGGAGTATTCATATGACCAAGGGAATAAGGTCCTCCTCTAGACGGAGGTCGATTTGCCACTTCCAGAGGAACTGAGAAGGGTATCTCGGCACTCTCGCATGCGGTTCGCGTTGAGTTCCGCTACGACGAGGGCCAGCATTTTTCAATTGTCTTTGGCTCTCGTGTCGCTTTACTCCCTGGAAGCAATCGCGTTCTGGGGAATTTACTCGTGGTTCGACGCGTCGAATATCGGTCGCATAGTCACTGATGACGGTCGAAGTCCAAACCTGCTCTATTACTCGTTTGCGTCGCAACTTCCGCTGGGGGGCGGCGGTCAGCCCACAGGCGCCACACGGCCTCTGGCGCTCTTTCAGAGTCTCCTCAGCATTGCGCTCTTTGGTATATGGGTCTCACTCCTGGTCGCCCGAGCTATCACGCCTGCACCGAACTCGATCATCCTCTGCCCCCGTGCTGTGGTTGTCTCGGCAGACCGGAAGCTGGGGGTCATACTCGTCAACGCGACAGGTTCCACCGTAACCGACCTCACCATCCGGGCGACACTGAAGATCGGACGCCGTCATGCCTCGCATGCGGAGCTTTCACTTCCCTATCTGAAGAACTCCGTCCTGTTGGCCAAGTTGATTCCCTTGGAGCCAGACTTTCCGCCTGGTACGTCCTCCTACGACCCTTCGGAGGACGGCCTGAAAGTTTCGATTACAGGCACTCTACACGGGTCGATAGTCTCATTCTCCACCAAGTATGTGTTCACTCGAATCATCACCGCCGACTCGGACAACTTCATGGATCGACCAGAGTTCCAGAACCCGAACCTGCGAGACCTGGAATTCTGGCAGTTGTTCGTCCAACCGGTGCCAGGTGCGATATCCGTGCACGACGCCATCATGAGAGGCAGCCCGTGACGGACCCGCGCCCTTATTCGCTTATCGCGAAGTATTACGACTCGCGTGCCGATCTGGCCTCGAAACGCGCTCTGGCCCGCCAACTCCACACCTACGTGGGTTCCCAGCGGGCACGTGAAGGTTTCATCCTCGACCTGGCCTGCGGTACGGGGAATATTTCCCAGGCACTATTAGATCTGGGCTACCGCGTGCACAGTATCGACCGTTCGCCCGAGATGCTCGCCATTGCATTGTCGAAGCTGGGCGGGGGCAGATTCACGGCGGACCTCCAGGATATGCGCGGATTGCACCTTCCTACCGCAAGATATTGTGGAGCGGTGTGCGGGTCGTTTTCCCTCGGATATCTCACTGAAGAGAAACACTTTCAATCGGCGATACGACAGGTTTGCGACTCTCTGGTATCGCACGGCACCTTCTTGTTCGATATGGCCGGCCCTGAGTTCTTCACCGGGGAACGGCTTGCGGATCAACGAAAGGCGTGGGCTCGTTCGGGTGTTGTCATGAATTTCAACTGGCGGGGAGAAAAGGAATACGAGTACACCTACTCCACCCTTCGTGAAGACGGTCGACTCTCTCTGGAACGCCACCGCGGACGCTGTTGGACGCCTGACGATGTCAAGCGAAATGTAACTAATTCCGTCAGTAGTTCGCTTCTGCGTATTCTGAATTCGGAGTTGCCCGAAGACCTCGCGAGAACCGGGTTGGACTACTACGTTCTATGTGTTTCCTGAGGGGGCAAAGTGCAGAACAGCCGAGTACCCGAGGAAAGTCAATCAGTCGTGGAGTACAACAACAGGCTGGGGCGGCTCAGGGTATCGATCACACACGCCTGCCAATTACGTTGTACGTTCTGCCACAGGGAGGGAATAGAGAGCCATTGGAGTCCGAGGCATATGCCGACCGAGGTTTTCCGTGCGCTGCTCTCCGCCTTCGGCTCGATGGGGGGCCGCGAGGTCAACGTGACCGGAGGCGACCCATTGGTCCATCCCCGGGCCGGGCTCGTGCTGGAGGAGCTTCAGAACTTCGATGGGCACCGAGCATTATGCACGAACGGTCTTCTCTTGAGGCGCATATATGATCAACTGCGTCCTGACCTCATAGACGAAGTGAAGATAAGTGTTCATGCCAGCAGCGATGCCACGGGGAAAAAGCTTTTGGGCGCCGCATGGTCTTCAGCGGTTGTCGTCGATGGCCTGAAAATCCTCAGTGAGCGGAGGATCCCTTTTACCATGAACTTCTCGGTGACTTCGGAAAACGTCGCTGAACTCCCTGAGGTCCTTGAGCGGTCCAGGAGGATCGGAGCAAATGTACTCATCATCGATCTGATAAGTACGCGTTGGGATACATGCCAGGATTCTCTGAACAACGTTGACTTCGATGCTGCTGTGGAAAAAATCGCCGCGCTCTGCGGCGATCCCGTGACGATAAGGGATCGGACTGGCTGCGTGCTCACTCGCTTCACCACCCCCGAGGGAAATACTTGGACAATCAAAGACGTGCGTAACGGCGTGCTGTTCACAGGGATGTGTAATGCTTGCCGGCTGCGAACATCGTGTGGCGAGGGAGTCTTCGCACTCCGAGTGGACTCTGAGCACACCCTCCGCCCCTGCCTGCTCCGCCGTGACCTCGATCAGCCCATGGAAGCTCGGCTCGATCCCGTCGACGCCGACGACTGGCAAAGGGCCCTCGCCGAGATGATCAAAAAGATGATGTCACCCCCATATGTCCTGGAATCGCCGGAGCAGATATACGAGTGATTCTTTGTCAACCAACCTTGGTTTGAACCAAGGCGGCGGCGAGCGAGGGTACGCCAAGCAGCCGACAAAGCTACGTTGTTACTCTCCGCGCCATGCCTCATTCAGCAGCGCGGGAGATGCGCTCTCCGATCCTGTCGATCCACCCGTACATACCGGCCATCGGGCAACAGGGCGATGCGATCTGCTCCATGGCGTCGCGCGGCGACTGCGACCACATGCTCGTCGCGGAGGTGCGCCCCGAGTTCAGCGACGGCACCACACCCCGCTGGCGGGTGTGCGGCGAGTGGCTGACCAGCCACCCGTCAGCCATCGCCCACATCACCACGAACGGCTTCCAGGAACCCGCCGTACCCTGACGGACCAGTGCCGGAGCCCTGCGGACGACACCGGCCGGTACATGCCCTGATCCGGATCCGCCCTCACGATCACATCGTCTTGGGTGAGTTCGCGCAGGTTGCGGCGCGCGTCCTTGCCGGCGGCATCGCCGTCCGCCCGTCGCCACTCGGCGACTCGCCGTCGACTGGGACGACCTCAAGGAAGAGTTCGGCTTCTCCCCGGAGTAGAAGAAAGAGATCGAACAGAGCACCGCCGCGCTCCTGTCCGAAGTCCGCGCTTACCGCCTCGCCGACGTCCGCAAGTGCCAGCACATGACGCAGACGGCGGTGGCCAAGATCCTCGGCCTCACCCAGGGACGCGTCTCGGCCATCGAGAAGGGTGCGTTCAGCCGCTCCGAGGTCGACACGCTTGCTGCCTGCGTCAAAGCTCTCGGCGAAAGCTCAAGCTCGTGGCCGCCTTCGGCGACGTATCGCTTGTGCTGGGGTAAGGCAAAACGTCGCGCTCGGCACACCGACATCGCCCTCGGCACCGACACGGCCGACGAGTAGGAGACAGGGACGACGACACTTGCAGCCCGGATTCGACCCCAGGAGTCTATTTGGTCAGCAAACATACCCTCTGACCTGCGAAAATAAAGGGCGGCAGACGAGTCGGGCTGTACGCCGGGTTCTGTCTCCCGGTCGCCTCGCGGCGGCCGGGGAGACGGCCATCCATCTAGGGCCGGCGTTGCCGCCGGCCTCGTGCGGTCTACCCGCGGACTCGGGCGGGCAGCCCTCGAACGTCCGCGCAGAGCCGCTCTTCTTGCGAAGAGGCGGCTCCTCTTGACCTTGCTCCGGGTGGGGTTTACCTAGCCGCCTGAGTCGCCTCAGGCGCTGGTGGTCTCTTACACCACCGTTTCACCCTTACCTGGGACCGAGGTCCCTGGCGGTTTGCTTTCTGTGGCACTGTCCCGCGGGTCACCCCGGGTGGCCGTTAGCCACCACCCTGCCCTGTGGAGCCCGGACGTTCCTCGGGAAGCACCCCCGAAAGGGGCTCCACGCGGCCGTCCGCCCGGCTCGTCTGCCGTGTCGACCATGGTACCGGGCCCGCGGCCGGCTCCGCTCCAGCGGGCGGCTCGGCCGGCGTCCTCTGCCCCGCCGTCGCCAGCAACGAGCCCAGCAGGATCAGCGTGAACGCCGCCACCACTCCCGCCGTCAGCTCCTCGTTCAGGAACAGCACTCCCGCCGTCACCGCCACCGCCGGGTTGACGTACGTGAAGACCACCGCCCGTGTCGGACCCGCCTCCCTGATCAGTTCCAGAAAGACCACGAAGGCGAGTGCCGTGCAGATCACTCCCAGGCCGGAGAGGGACGCCAGGACCGAGGGGGACGGGACCGAGGACGGCCACGTCAGTGCCGCTGCCGGGGCGTACACCAGTGCCGACAGGAGCAGGCAGGGCGCTATCAGTTGCAGGGTCGGGACCGGCTTCAGGTAGCGGGCCATGATCAGCGGGGCCGTCGCGTAGCCCACCACCGTCACCAGCATCTCCGTCAGGGCGCGGGTGCTACCGCCTGTCAGGTGTGGGGCCGTCAGGACCGCCACGCCGGCCAGGCCCAGCGCCAGGCCGGACATGCGGCGGGCTCCCAGGCGTTCCGTGTCTCCGAAGTAGCGGGCCAGGAGTACGCCCACGATGGGTACGCCCGCGATCAGCAGGCCCGCCGTCGAACTGGAGAGGTGGCGTTCGGCGTCGGTCAGGGTCCACCAGGGGCCGATGATCTCGATGCAGGCGAAAGCCAGCATGGGGCGCCAGTGCGTGCGTACGACTCCCATCAGGTTTCCCTGGCGGATGGCGAAGGGCAGGAGCAGGGCCGCGCCCAGCGCGCATCGGGTGAAGACCACGAAGGACGGGGACAGGCCGCCGTCCATGGTCACTTTGATCATCAGGTAGGGGATGCCCCAGAGCACTCCCATCAGGGAGAAGAGAAACCAGCCGCGTGCAGTCATGCCCGCAGTCTCGGCCGGGTCAGCGGCGGGAGTCTTGAACGCTGTTGCGGTACGCCGCCGGGGTCACCCCCAGCACCCGGCGGAACCAGCGCGTCAGGTGCGCCTGGTCCGCGAAGCCGACCAGTGCGGCTGTATCGGCGGGGCGGTGGCCCTTCTCCAGCAGGCAGCGGGCCCGGTTCACGCGGTGCTGGGCCAGCCAGGCGTACGGGGGCATCCCCATGCTCGTACGGAAGGCTCGGAGCAGTTGGTAGCGGGACAGGCCCAGGTCGGCGGCCAGGTCGGAGAGGGAGGGCGGGGACAGGAGTTCGTCGGCCAGGCGGTCGCGTACGGCCTCGGCCAGGCGGCCCGCGCCCGGGATCGTGTCGCACACCGGGCGGGCCGAGGAGTGGCGGCGGGCCAGGGCTGTGAGCAGCCACGGGACGCGGGATTCCGTCTCCAACGGGTCGGGGCAGATGCTGAGTTCGGTGTGCGCGATGCGTAGGGCCTCGGCCAGCTCGGGGTCGTCGAGGACGGGTTCGCGGAAGTGCGGAACGCTCCACGTGCCCTCGGTGAGCAGGGACGTCTCGGCGTACAGGGCGCGGTAGGCGTAGCCGTCGGAAGCGGCCGGGGCGCCGGTGTGCGCCTCTCCCGGGGCGAGGACGACGATCGAGCCGGGGCCCGGCTGGATTCGGCCGCCGCGGTAGTCGATGATCTCGGAGCCGCCGACGCAGACGCCGATGGTGAACTCGGCGTGAGCGTGGGGTGCGTAGCGGTGGCGGTCGAAACGGGCGGTCAGGAGGTCGAGGGGGTCGCCGCTCCGGCCGAGGGTCGTTCTGGTCCAGACGGCCTGCTCGCGCCCACCCGCCTGCTCGCGCCCACCCGCCTGCCCGTGCCCGCTCGCCTGGCCGAGCCCGCTCACCTTCCCGTGCCCACTCGCCTTCCCGTGGCCGTGGACCCTTTCGCGCGCATCCGCCCGTTCACCGTCGTCCGTCTCCCCCATGGCGGCTCACCTCCTCAGGCGTGCAACGCCCGCGTGCCCCTTTTCCATGCCCCGGTCAGGTCAGCCCCGTCGGGAAATCTGCCGTGGATCTCCAGGATCACCATCCCGTGGGCGAAGGCCCAGGTCGCCCGGGCCAGCTCCATGTCACCGCCGCAGGCCCGGACGAGGGGTGCGGCGGCGCGGTCCTCCAGGCCGGGCGGGAGGGAGGCTCGGGGCAGCGGGCGTTCGGTGGCCAGGCAGTAGAGGTGGGGGTGTTCGAGGGCGTACGCGCGGTACGCCTCGGCGAGGGCCGGGATCGAGCCGGGGGCCCGGGCCTCGGCCGCCTCCAGGGCCGTGGCGGACTCCGCGAGCATCTGCGCGATCAGTTCGACCTCTACGGCCGACTTGTCGGGGAAGTGCTTGTAGAGGGAGGGGGCCTTGATGCCCAGGTGGTCCGCGAGGGCCCGCATGGTCAGCGCCGCGGGGCCCGACTCCTCCAGGAGGGCGCGGGCCGCCGCGACGATCGAACGGGCTCGGGGCGACAGCCCACCCTCCTTGGCACCCTGCCGGTCAACAACTGGGGTGCCCTGCCGGTCAGTCACGCTGGAAGCCCTCCTTCGTCCGCAGGCCGTAGCCGAAGGCGCGATCGTACGAGATGTGGGCGAGCCAGCCGCACAGGGCCGCGAAGGCCGGGGGCCAGGCCAGGGCCGGAGGACCGAGGGTGTAGAGGGTCATGAGGGCCAGCGGGACGAGGGCCCGGTGGGCGGTGTTGTAGTACGGGACCGCGCGGGGCTGGAGCCTTCCCTTCGCCATGCCGCGCGCGTCGCCGATGCCGACCAGGAACGTCAGGTCGGGCGCTATGAAGAGCGCGACGGCCAGCAGCCCCGCGAGCCATCCGTGGTTCACGGCTTCGAGCACTGCGAAGGCCGACCAGAAGAGGCCGTTCAGCAGCCAGGCGGTGCGGCGGGTGACCGAGAGGGCGCGGCGGCCTCGGGGGGCGGGGACCCTGCCGGCGACGTCAGTCGTGTCGGCGTGCGTGGTGTCGGCGGTGCTGGGCGCGGTGATCGTGCTCATTGTTGCCGTGTTCATTGATGCCTCCTACGGCTGGGCGGCCGTTCGGTTGGGCTGTCCGTCGGGCTGCCCGCGGACATTCGGCTAACGTCGTTAGCCACGACCGTACGGCTAACGGTGTTAGCCGTCAAGGGCTGCCCATGGCGCCCGGAGGCCCGCCGGGAAAGCCGTCCGCTTGACCTTGCCGCAACGTCAACGTTTCTACTGAGGGCATGCGGATCGGAGAACTCGCCGCGACCGTCGGCGTCACGACGCGGACCGTCCGGCACTACCACCACCTCGGGCTGCTGCCCGAACCCGAGCGGCGCTCCAACGGCTACCGCGACTACGGCCTGCGACACGCGGTCGTACTCGCCCGGATCAAACGGCTGACCGAGCTGGGGCTCGGTCTCGCCGAGGTACGGGACGCCCTCGCGGACGACGCGGGGCGCGATCTCACCGAGGTGCTCGCCGAACTCGACGACGACCTGGCGCGGCAGGAGGCGGCGATCCGGGAGCGGCGGCTGCGGTTGCGCGCCCTGCTGGACGGGGGCGGACTGCCCGCCGAGGGGCCCGTGTCTCCCGAACTTGCCGCGATCTTCGGCGAGTTGACCCGGCACCCGGAACCGGCGATGGCCGCGAAGGACCGCGAGATGATCGCCTTCCTCGAAACGGTCGCGGCCCCGGGGGACCGTGAGCGGCTGCTGTCCGCGATGCGTGCCGCCGCGGACGTGCCCGGCGTCCTGGAACGGACGCACGAGGCGTACGCGCTGCTCGACGCGCTCGTCGACGTCGACCCGGCCGACCCGCGCGTCGAGGAGGCCGCCCGCACCCTCGCCGACTGTCTCCCGGACGAGGCTCTGGAGGGCATGGGCCTCGGTCAACTCGACCTGGAAGGAACCGACATGACCGGCAACGGCAGCTTCTTCCGCGCCTTTCTCGACGACTTCGCCCCCGCGCAGGCCGCGGCGGTCCGCCGGACGATCGAGCTGCTCGTGGAGCGTGCGCGATGAGCGCGGCGGACACCGTGACGACGGCGGCCGGCGCGCCGCCGACCGGGGCCTTGCGGACCGTGCGGGCCGTGCGGGCCGTGCGGGCCATCCGGCAGCTCGTCGCCCACGAGGTGCGGCTGCTGGCGAGCATCGCCCGGTGGGTGGCCCGGCGGCCGCACGGCATCGGGCACGGACGGGCCTTCTCGTACGGACGCGGCCAGGGCGCGATGATGTTCGGCTTCGGTTTCGTGTGCGTCCTCGAAAGCGCCTGCATGGCGGTGCTCCTGCGGAACCATCCCGCCGTCCACCGGGTCGTGTTCATGCTCGACGTCTACACACTGCTCCTGGTGGTCGGCATGCACGCGGCGTCCGTGACCCGTCCGCACGTGCTGGACGACACGGGAGACGAGGCCGTCCTGCGCGTCCGCCGGGCCGTCCACGTCGACCTGCGCGTTCCGCTCGCCGCGATCGCCTCCGTACGCCGGGAGTTGGTCACCACGCACGAGAAGCGCGACGGCCGGCTCGACCTGGCCATCGGCGCGCAGACCACGATCACACTCGAACTCTCCTCCCCCGTACGGCACTTCACCTTCCTCGGGCGCCCCAAGGACGTACACCTGATCCGCTTCCACGCCGACGAACCCGAGGCGCTGGTACGGGAGATACGCACAGCTCTGGAACTTACGCGGGAGCGAACAGCACCTTCGCCGAGCCCGGGTCGGCCTGTGTGAGCCGTACCCGCAGCCGCTCCCCCAGCGGCAGCGTCGCGGGCCCCTCGCTCCTGATGCGGGCGACGACGGCGGGGGACTCCAACTGGACGGTTCCCACGGTGGGTTCGCGTTCCTGTACGTCCACGACGGTGCCGTCGAAGAGTTCGCCGACGCGGTCCTTGAGCAGGGCAGCCTCGACGATGTCGACGCACTCGCGCTCGACCGTGCCCGCGCGGCGGGTGCCCTCGGCCATCCGCTTCGGCAGATCGTCGAGGGCGGCGAGCACCCACTCCGGCGGTTCCTCCCCGGCTGCCGCCGCCAGGCACAGTTCCGAGGCACAGCGGTCGACCAGGCGCCGGAGCGGGGCCGTGCAGTGCGTGTAGGGCGCGGCAACGGCTGCATGCGTGGTGAGGTCCGGGGTGACGCCACCCCGGAAGACCGTGTAGCCCGCGCCGCGCAGCAGCGTCGTGCACTCCTGGAGGAAGGCCGCGTGGTGGGGCAGGTGCGGGTCGAGGGAACGGATCAGCTCGGCGTACGAGACGTGGTGCGGCCAGTCGATGCGCAGCGCCCGCGCGGTACGCCGCAGCCGGCCGACAGCACCGTCGGGCGCGGCCGGGAGCGTGCGCAGCACACCCGTGCCGTACCCGAGCATCAGCTCGGCCGCGGCCATGCCCGTGAGGAGGGAGATCTGCGCGTTCCACCCGTCGGCGGGAAGCGGGGCGCGGTAGGCGAGTTCGTACGTGCCGTCGCGCTCGGCGATCTCCTGCTCGGGGACGTTCAGGGAGATGCCGCCGCGGGCCACCTCCTGTCGTTCGCGGAGGAGTCCGATGTCCTTGAGGAGGACGAGCGGTTCCTCGGCGGTGCCCGCGTCGAGCTGCTTCTGCACGGACTCGTAGTCGAGCTTGGCGCGGCTGCGGACGAGGGCTCGGCGGACGTCGGTGCCCGTGGGGCGGCCGTCCGCGTCCAGGTCGATGGTCCACAGGACGGCCGGACAGGTCTGGTCGGGCAGCAGGCTCGCGACCCCCTCGCTCAGTACCGGCGGGTGGAGGGGGATCTTCCCGTCCGGGAAGTAGAGCGTCGTGACCCTGCGGTGTGCCTCCCCGTCCAGGAGACCGCCTGGTACGACGAAAGCCGCGACGTCCGCGATGGCGTACCGCACGCGGTAGCCGTCCGGGCGGCGGGACAGGTGCATCGCCTGGTCGAGGTCGGTGGACGTCGGCGGGTCGATGGTGAAGAGGGGGATGTCCGTGGCGTCGTACGCCGGAAGCGTCGGTTCACGGGCGGCCCGTTCCGCCTCGGCGAGCACCTGCGGCCCGAAGGCCTCGGGCACGTCGAGTTCGGTGCGCAGTGCGCGCAGCGCGGCCCGCAGGGGCGCCTCGGCTGCGCCGGTCACACGTATCTGGCGGCGGGGCATAGGGCGAGCGTATGGCGGGGTGGGGCGAGCGGCACCCCGTAGGCTTGCGCGTACCCCTCTCACGTACCGAACGCCGTACCGATGCCGTACCGAACGCCCCAGGGAGAACCGCCGTGCTTGTGCTGCTGCCGCCGTCCGAAGGAAAGGCTCCCTCCGGGCGGGGCGCGCCGTTGAAGCCGGAGTCGCTGTCGTTGCCGGGGCTCGCCGAAGCGCGGCAGGCGGTGTTCGAGGAACTCGTCGAACTCTGCGCGGCCGACGAGGAGAAGGCCCGCGAAGTGCTCGGACTGAGCGAGGGCCTGCGCGGCGAGGTCGCCAAGAACACGGAGCTGCGGACCGCGGGGGCGCGGCCCGCCGGGGAGATCTACACGGGGGTGTTGTACGACGCCCTGGACCTGGCCTCGCTCGACACGGCGGCCAAGCGGCGGGCCGCGCGCTCGCTGCTCGTCTTCTCGGGGCTGTGGGGTGCGGTCCGGGTGACGGACCGGATTCCTTCGTACCGCTGCTCGATGGGTGTGAAGCTGCCGGGCCTCGGGGCGCTGGGCTCGCACTGGCGGGCGCCGATGGCCTCCGTGCTCCCCGAGGTCGCCGGGAACGGGCTCGTGCTCGACCTGCGGTCCTCCGCGTACACGGCCGCGTGGAAGCCGAAGGGGGAGGTCGCGGGGCGCACGGCGAGCGTACGGGTGCTGCACGCGCCGACACGGAAGGTCGTCAGCCACTTCAACAAGGCGACCAAGGGCCGCATCGTCCGCAGCCTCATGCAGTCCGGTGCGGCGCCTTCCGGGCCCGCGGAGCTGGTGGAGGCGCTGCGCGATCTCGGGTACGTGGTGGAGACGGCGGCTCCGGCGGGAGCGGGACGGGCCTGGGCGCTGGACGTGCTGGTGGACGAGATTCACTGAGTCCGCGGGACGCCTTGCTCAGCATTCAGGCGGCTTGTCAGGCACGCGAGCCACCTGTTGCAGCATGCGCAACGGGCTTTGCGCATGCTGCGGGGCGCGGGCAGGATGAGCGCATGGTTTCGTCCCTGCCCTCCTCACCGCTGTCCTCGTCCGTGCTCGAACTGGCGCCCGTCGTCCCCGTGGTCGTCGTCGACGATGTCGCGGACGCCGTGCCGCTGGCCCGCGCGCTCGTCGCGGGCGGGCTGCCCGCGATCGAGGTGACGCTGCGGACGCCGGTGGCGCTCGACGCGATCCGGGCGATCGCCGACGGGGTCCCGGAGGCGGTGGTCGGGGCCGGCACGGTCATCTCGCCGGAACAGGTGGCCCAGTCGGTGGCCGCCGGGGCGCGCTTCCTGGTGAGCCCCGGCTGGACGGACGTACTGCTCGATGCGATGAAGGCATCCGGGGTGCCGTTCCTGCCGGGGGTCTCCACGACGTCTGAGGTCGTGGCGCTGCTGGAACGGGGCGTGAGCGACATGAAGTTCTTCCCGGCCCAGGCCGCCGGCGGTACGGCGTACCTCAAGTCCCTGGCCGGGCCGCTCCCCCAGGCCCGCTTCTGCCCGACGGGGGGCATCGGCCCCGCTGTCGCACCGGAGTACCTGGCCCTGCCCAACGTCCTGTGCGTGGGCGGCAGTTGGATGCTTCCCCCGGATGCGATCGCGGCCGGGGACTGGGCTCGGGTGGAGTCCTTGGCAAGGGAGGCCGCGAGGTTGGGGCACGCCCCGAGCTGAGGCGCGCCCCTTTCAGGGGCGCGGGGAACTGCGCGATCAACCCCCACGGCCCGCAGCCAACCAACCACCCGGGCCCAACCGCCGCTCAGCGCAACGCAGACGTCTCGTTGAGAAGACGCACACTCGCGTTGCCGTCCGCGTAATACGCCACCACCGACAGCGACGCCGCCGACAGTTCCATCCTGAACAGGGCCTCCGGCGGGGCGCCCAGGGCCAGCCGTACCAGGGTCTTGATCGGCGTGACGTGGGAGACGAGAAGTACCGTGCGGCCGGTGTGCGCCGCGAGCAACTTGTCGCGGGCCGCGCCCACCCGGTGGGCCACCGCCTCGAAACTCTCGCCGCCGCCGGTGGGTTCGGCGTCCGGGGAACTCAGCCAGGTGCTCATGTCGTCCGGGTAGCGCTCGCGGACCTCGGCGAACGTCAGCCCCTCCCAGGCCCCGAAGTCCGTCTCGCGGAGCCCGTCCTCGATCCGTACGTCCAGTCCGAGCCGGGCGGCGACGATCTCTGCGGTTTCGCGGCAGCGGGTGAGAGGGGACGAGATGACGTCCTGCACGGTCCCGCGTGCGGCGAGTGCGGTCGCGACGCGGTCGGCCTGGTGGCGGCCCGTGTCCGACAGGGCGGGGTCGCTGCCGCCGCTTCCGGAGAACCGCTTCTGGGGGGTCAGGGGGGTCTCGCCGTGCCTGAGCAGTACGAGGGTGGTGGGGGTGCCGAGGTCTGGAGGCGTGCCCCCTGCGGCGGCCGGTGCCTCGGAGGCCACGTTCCGTGCGGCTCGGATGTCGTCGGTGTGGGGGGTGGTGGCGGGGGTTGTCCGGCTGCGGGGCGGTTGTGGCTGGTCGCGCAGTTCCCCGCGCCCCTTGACGGGCGCCGCCGGCCTCGCGGCGTGACCCGCGTCCAGGTCCGCCGTCGACTGCGACGGCGACCACTGTTCGCCGCGCTTGCCCGCGTCCATGGCCTCGTTGGCCAGGCGGTCCGCGTGTTTGTTCTCGGCGCGGGGGATCCACTCGTACGTGACCTGGTCGGCCGGGAGGATGGAGCGGGCCTCGGCTGCCAGGGGGCGCATGGCGGGGTGTTTGATCTGCCAGCGGCCCGACATCTGCTCGACCACGAGCTTGGAGTCCATGCGGACCCGCACGGTGGCCGTGGGGTCGAGGTCGCGGGCCGCGCGGAGGCCCGCGACGAGGCCGCTGTACTCGGCGACGTTGTTCGTGGTGACACCGAGGTACTCCGCCGCCTCGGCCAGCGTCTCCCCCGTCGCCGCGTCGATGACCACGGCTCCGTAGCCCGCGGGCCCCGGGTTTCCCCGGGAACCCCCGTCCGCCTCGACGATCAACTCGCGCAAGCCGAAGCTCCTTACAGACCGGAACAGGCCTCGAAAGACCCCTGCAAACGCCTACAGACCCGACTCCGACGTACGGATCAGGATGCGGCGGCAGTTCTCGCAGCGCAGGACCGTGTCCGGGGAGGCCGCCTTCACGTCGTTCACCTCGGTGATGTTGAGCTCCAGGCGGCAGCCCTCGCAGCGGCGCTGGTAGAGGCGGGCCGCGCCGACGCCGCCCTGCTGCTCGCGGAGCTTCTCGTAGAGCTTGAGCAGGTCGGCGGGGACGGAGCCCGCGATGACCTCGCGCTCCTTCGTCGCCGACGCGGCCTCGCCGTCGAGCGTCTCCTGCGCGGCGTCCCGGCGGGCCGTCGCGTCGTCGATCTTCGACTGGACGGAGGAGACCCGCTCGGTCAGCTCGGCGACCCGCTCCTGCGCGGACTCGCGGCGCTCCATGATCTCCAGGACGACGTCCTCCAGGTCACCCTGGCGCTTGGCGAGGGAGGCGATCTCGCGCTGGAGGTTCTCCAGGTCCTTGGGGGACGTGACGGCGCCGGAGTCGAGGCGCTGCTGGTCGCGGGAGGCGCGCTGGCGCACCTGGTCGACGTCCTGCTCCGCCTTGGTCTGCTCGCGGGAGCAGTCGCTCTCCTCGGTCTGCGAGGCTACGAGCAGGTCGCGCAGCTGCGTGAGGTCCTTGGTCAGCGACTCGATCTCGGCGTGCTCGGGCAGCGACCTCCGCTTGTGCGCGAGCTGCTGCAGGCGGGCGTCGAGGGACTGGACGTCGAGAAGTCGGATCTGGTCGGCGGGCGCGGCGTTCAGTTGGGGGCTCCAGGTGAAGGGGAGTGGGAGTTCCACGGGTCGGTGACCGTCTTCGAGACGTGGACCCGCAGGTCCCAGCCGTGACGGTCGGAAATCTCGTCGAGCTGGGCGGCGGCCAGCTCGCACCAGGGCCACTCGGTGGCCCAGTGCGCCGCGTCGAGCAGCGCGAGGGGACTGTGTGCGCGGGCTTCCGACGCCGGGTGGTGGCGCAGGTCCGCGGTGAGGAAGGCGTCCACGCCGGCGGCGCGTACGTCGGCGAAGAGGCTGTCGCCCGAGCCGCCGCTGACCGCGACGGTCCGCACCAGCGCCTCGGGGTCGCCCGCGACGCGGATGCCCTGAGCGGTGGCGGGCAGCCGTTCGGCGGCGCGGGCGGCGAACTCGCGGACGGTCAGCGGGTGGTCCAGCTCGCAGACCCGGCCGAGGCCCCGGCGGCCGTCGGCGTCGGTGGGGTCGGGCACGAGCGGGCGTACGACGCGGAGGTCCAGGGCTCCGGCGAGGGCGTCGCTCACGCCCGGGTCGGCGCGGTCGGCGTTCGTGTGGGCGACATGCAGCGCGATGTCGCTCTTGATGAGGGTGTGCACGACGCGGCCCTTGAAGGTCGAGGCCGCGACCGTCGTCGTACCGCGCAGATAGAGCGGGTGGTGGGTGACGAGCAGGTCGGCGTCCAGCTTCACCGCCTCGTCCACGATCTCCTGGACCGGGTCGACGGCGAAGAGTACGCGGGAGACCTCCTGGTCGGGGTCTCCGCAGACCGTCCCGACCGCGTCCCAGTCCTCCGCGCTCGCGGGGGGCCAGAGAGCGTCGAGCGCGGCGATGACTTCAGACAGACGGGGCACGAACAAAAGGCTACCTGCCTTGTGTCCGTGCCCCACCGGTCGCGGGCTACTTGACCAGCTGTGACCGGGCGACCCCGCTCCAGCCCTGGCTCGAGCCGAGCTGCCGGGCCCTACTTGGCAAGGAAGCCCTTGAGGTCGTCGAGGACCTCGCCGGCCGCGGTGACGCCGAGGCCGAGGTACCAGGTCTCGTCGGGTACGTCCTTGGCCTGGCCGTCCTCGACCGCGCCGAGCTTCTTCCAGAGGGGGTTGTCCTCGGCGGTGGCGCGGTCGGTCTTCTTGGCGTCGCCGTAGACGCCGGTGAAGATCCAGTCGGCGTCGGCGTCGTCGATCCTCTCCGGGCTGATCTCCGCCGCGAGGTCGTTGATCTGCTGGTTCTTGGGGCGCGGGATGCCGACGTCCTCAAGGATCGTGCCGATGAAGGACGCCTTGGCGTAGAGGCGGATCATGCCCGGCATGTAGCGGAGCATGGTGACGGTCGGCTTGTCGGGGCCGAGTTCGTCGCCGAGGGCCTTGGCCTTCTTCTCGTACGCGGCGAGCTGGGTCCTCGCCTCGGCGGTCCTGTCCAGCGCGGCCGCGTTGAGGAGGTAGTTCTCCTTCCAGGTGAAGCCCGGGCGGATGGAGAACACGGTGGGGGCGATCTTGGAGAGCTGCGGGTAGAGCTTGGCGGCGCGCAGCTCGCTGCCGAGGATCAGGTCGGGCTTCAGGCCCGCGATCGCCTCCAGGTTGAGGGCGTTGATCGTGCCGATGTCCTTGGGGCTGCCCGCGTCCTTCTTCAGGTACGAGGGAATCCCGGCCGAGCCCTCGGTGGGCGCCCAGCCGACCGGCTGCACGCCGAGGGAGACGACGTTGTCGAGCTCGCCGACGTCGAGGACGACCACGCGCTTGGGCTCGGCCTTCAGCTCGGTCTCGCCCATGGCGTGCTCGATCGTGCGGGGGAACTCGCCGGCCTTGGCCGTGGTCCCCATCTTGGCCGTCTCCTCGGCCGCCTTCGCGAAGTCCTCGCCGCCCGTGGCGACGGACTTGCTGCCGGCGCCGTTGTCGGACTTCCCGGAGCCGGAACCCGAGTCCGAGTCGCCCGACCCGCAGGCGGCGAGCGAGAGAGCGGCCGCCACGGCGAGGGCGACGGCGGCGGAACCGCGGCGTCGAAGGGACATCAGGCACACACTCCGGTGGTTCATGGTCTGGTTCAGGCTGCCGCCCGGGCTCGGGCCCGAGCCGGCACGCGAGAGCACGGCGGGGAACTCAGGAACCCCACAGGCAACGCTCAAGCGCCACTTAGGCAGCCCTAACCATAAACCGCCCCACCCCCGCTCAGCACACCCGCCCCCGTTCCCTCAGGCGAATCAGAAACGGGCCACTCTTATGTGTGAAGCGGTCACCTGCTGGTCCCACGCCTGTGCGTGCGAAAACTAGGTTTCGTGGCCGGAGGTGACCGAACGATGACGGCCTGTGCCTCCCCCGAGGTCTCGACTTCGCTCGAGCAGGGGGGAACCCCATCGTCCGCGGCGGTGAACGAGAACGAGTGGGCCGCGGTAGCAGGGTGCGTGATCACCGTCGACGGGTCGTACGCGGCCCGCCTGGCCCGGAGCGGCGACTCCTGGTTCCCGGAGCGCTGGACACTGGACGGCCCCGAGCCCTACGCCGTGCCACTGCCCGGCAACCAGCCGGAGGAGCCCGGCACGGAAGTGCTGCCGATGGCGGACGGGCGGGTGCTCATCCACCGTCTCGTCGACGGACGGCACACGTTCTCGCTGCTGTATCCGACGGGCCCGGGGACGGGTGAGGTACTGCTCGGCGCGGTGGAATGCCCGGACGTGGGCACGGAGTTGCGGCTGCTGCCACCCGCTCCGGCCGGCACCCGTGCGTACGCCCTTGCCGTGGGCCGGGGTTCGACGGCCGTGTGGCTGGTCGCGGGCGGCGCCTTCGGGCCCGAGCATCTCGCGGAGGTACCGGGCCGCTGCTCGGGCGGGGTGTGGCTGGGCGGCAGCGACCGACTGCTCGCGCTGGACCGGGAGTTGGACGGCCGGACCAAGACGGTGGTCGTCGATCTGGAACGCGGGGGCGAGGTGTCGCCGCTGTTGCAGATCTCCGAGCGGAGCAACGACCGGCTGCTGCTCGCGGACGCCGACAGCGGGCTGCTCCTGATCCGCTCGGACGCGCCCACTCCCGGCCAGGAACGGCTCGGCTGGGGCGTATTGGGGAGCACGCTGCCGGTGCGCTTCCCGGAGTACCTGCAACTGCCGGGCCGCGCGGTCACTCCGTTCGCGATCCAGCCGGGGCAGGTACTGACGCCGGAGAGCTGCGCGGTCGCCCTGCGGATCGGCGGGCCCTCGGGCAGCTGGCTCGGCGTGTGGCGTCCCGCCGAGCGGTATCTCCATCAACTGCCCGCGCCCAATGGCTGGTTGGCGGGCTCGGGCCAATGGACCAGGGACGGGGTGCTCCATCTGCCGTACGCGACGGGGACGGTGCCGTGCGGCGTGTCACGGGTGGGAGCACCCACGGGGACGGGGGACGGGGGCCCGGGGGATCCGGACCGTACGGCTGAGGCGCGGGGGGACGCGCCACGGGGGCCGTCGGTCATGGGTCCCCCGGAGCCCGCGGCGACCCGTCCCGTACCGCTCCAACAGGCGCCACTGACGGGACGCCTGATGGCGAACGCGTTCGCGGGCCGCAGGTTGGCACAGGCCGCGGGACCGGGAGCGGGAGCGGGACGGTCAACCGGCCCGGGTGCGGGGCCGGTTGGAGCGGCGGACGGCACGGGCTGGGTCGCCGCCCGAGCCCCGGAGCCGATCCGCAGGGAGGGCACGGGCTGGACCGCGGTCGAAGGCACGGGGCCGGTGAGCGCAGGCTGGACCGCCGTCGAGGACACGGGGGAATCGGGTGCGGGCTGGACCGCCGTCGAGGACACGGGGCAGTCGGGTGCGGGCTGGACCGCCGTCGACAGCACGGGGCAGTTGGATGCGGAGGGCGCGGGCAAATCGGCCGCGGAGCACACGAGCCGTGAGACCGCCGAGAGTGCAAGCCCCGTGCCCGGTGCGGTCACCGGCCACCCGGGCGCGGAGCGCACGAACGGCGCGAGCGCCGAGGGCTCAGGCCGTGCACTCGTCGAGGGCGTCAGTGATGTAGCCGCCGGAAACCCCCTGCACATGGTCCCGGCGGACACGGAGAGCACCCTTCTCCTGGTCCCGATCGACCCGGAAAGCTCCGGCCCCATGGCCGCCGAGGGAATCGGCGAGGCTCCCGCTGAAAGCATTCGCCCAGCAGTCCGGAGGACAGTCCAGACGGCGGATCAGGCGGCGGGCCAAGCGGCGGAACAGCCGTCAGCCCAGCCGGAGATGCGGCCTGCGATTCAGGCGGCGGTTCAACCGGTGGTCCAGCCGGTGGTTCAGCCGGTGGTTCAGCCGGTGGTTCAGCCGGTGATCCCGCAAGGCGCTCCTTCTGGAATCCGGCCAACCCCGCCCTCGACCCCAGCCCCTCCCCCCGCACCGGCCCCGCTCCCGGTGAACCCATTCCAAGTCGAGCAGGTGAGTACCGAGTGCCCGCCGGCCCTCCGCGCTCTCCGGGTGAGCGCCGAAACGACGCCCCCTTCCACCCCCCTCAAAGTGACCACCGAGTAGCCCCAACCACCCCTCAGCACTGTCACACCCGCCCGTTAGACTCGCCCGCGCTGTACCGAAGGATCTTGTTGACACGGGGTGATTTTCCACATGAGCGACACGAGCACCATGGAGACGACGGCCACCGACCCGCGGGCGACGGTGGCCCAGGCAGCAGACGACGGTGGCCACGGCCGGCACCGGGGGCCCGTCTCCGCGCAGGAGGGCGAGGCGACCCCTCGCGGCCGGCACCGCAAGCCCCCCGAGCACGGCGACACGGGGGCCTGACGACCTCAGGTCCGGAGCGTCACACGGCCCCGCCCGACACTCGTCGGGCGGGGCCTTTCCGTGCGAGCGGCGCCATGACCGTTCACTCGTGCTTGAGTCCCAGCACCTCCGCCGCCGCGAACGTCTCCCCCGCCGGCCGGTCCGCGTAGTGCGGCGTGAGCAGCGCGTCGAGTTCGTCGTACGTGAAGGCGTCCTGCTTGGTGTCGAACTTGGCGGCCACCCGCGGCCGTTCGACGACCGCGACCATCCCGCCGTGCACGACCAGGAGCTGGCCGTTGACGTGTGCGGCCGCGGGCGCGGCCAAGTAGCCGACGAGCGGGGCGACATGCTCGGGAGCGAGCGGGTCGAGCCGGTCCTCGGACCCGTCATCCGCCGGTTCCTGGAAGCCCGCGAAGACGTCCGCCGTCATCCGGGTCCGGGCGCGCGGGCAGATGACGTTCGCCGTGACGCCGTACTTCGCGAGCGCCAGCGCCGTCGAGGTGGTGAGCCCGACGATTCCGCCTTTCGCGGCGGCGTAGTTGGGCTGTCCCGCGGAGCCCGCGAGGAACGCCTCCGAGGAGGTGTTCACGATCCGCCCGTACACCGGCGCGTCCGCCGCCTTGGACCGGGCCCGCCAGTGCGCGGCCGCGAAGTGGGTGGTGTTGAAGTGGCCCTTCAGATGGACCCGGATCACCGAGTCCCACTCGTCCTCGGACATCGAGAAGACCATCCGGTCGCGCAGGATGCCCGCGTTGTTGACGAGGATGTCCAGCTGTCCGAACTCGGCGACCGCCAACTCGACAAGTTCCCGGGCCTGTTGGTGGTCGGCCACGTCCCCGGTGTGCGCGACGGCGCGACCGCCCGCCGCCCGGATCCCGGCGGCGACCTCCTCGGCGGGCGTGGCGGACGCGGCGCCGGAGCCGTCCCGGCCGGGCTGTCCGAAGTCGTTGACGACGACGGCGGCACCGAGCCGGGCCAGCTCCAGCGCCTCCGCCCGGCCCAGGCCGCGGCCCGCACCCGTGACGATCGCGGACCGGCCCTCAAGTGGCAGTGACATCAAGGTCCCTTCAGCCGTCGGTAGCCAGAAGATCGGGAGGTCGGATCAGGAGGTCAGATCTCGATGCACGTACGCAGCGCCACACCCGTACGCATCTGGTCGAGCGCCTCGTTGATGTCGCTCAGCGGCACCCGGTGGGTGATCAGCCCCTCCAGGTCGATGCGCCCGGCACGCCAGAGCGCGACGGTCCGCTCGTACGACCGCAGGACATCCCCGCCGCCGTACATGGACGGCAGGATCCGCTTCTCGTCGAAGAACAGCTCGAACATGTTGAGCTGGAGGTGGTCGTCCATGGCGCCCGCGCCGACGACGACCAGCGTGCCGCCGCGGCGGGTGTTGTCGTACGCCGTGCGGGCGGTGGCGGAGCGGCCGACGACCTCGAAGACGTAGTCGAAGCCCTCGCCCGCGGTCACCGACTGCTTGACGTCGGGGAGTTCGTCGGGCGAGACGGCCCTGGTGGCGCCGAACTTCAGCGCGGCCTCGCGGCGGGAGGCGACCGGGTCCACGGCGACGATCTCGGCGGCGCCCTTCAGCCGGGCGCCCTGGATCGCGGAGATGCCGACGCCTCCGCAGCCGATGACGGCGACCGACGAACCGGCTTCCACGTCGGCGGTGTTGAGGGCGGCGCCGAGTCCGGTGGTGACGCCGCAGCCGATGAGGGCGGCGATGTCGAAGGGCACGTCGTCCGGGATCGGCACGGCGCAGCCCGCGTCGACGACGACCTCCTCGGTGAAGGTCCCGGTGCCCGCGAAGCCGAACACGTCGCCGCCGGGGCGCTTGAAGTTGGGCGTGCCCGCGTTCATGAACCCGGCGAGACACAGCTGGGTCTGGCCTCGCTTGCAGGCGGGACAGACGCCGCAGGCGGGCAGCCAGCAGACGACGACCCGGTCGCCGGGCTTGACGTTGGTGACGCCCTCGCCCACCTCGAGGATCTCGCCCGCCCCTTCGTGCCCGGGGACGAACGGCGCGGGCTGCGGCAGCACCCCGGCCATCGCGGAGAGGTCCGAGTGGCACAGGCCGGTGGCCCGCACCCGGATCCTCACCCGGCCGGGTCCGAAGCCCGTCGCCTCGACGTCGTCGAGTATCTCCAGCTTGTCCTGGCCTATCTCGTGCAGTACGGCTGCGCGCATGGTGCGGCTCCCCTCGGAAACGTACGTACGACACTCAGGTGTGCCGACACTCGGATGCGGGACTCACGGCTCGCGTGCGGGACGGCTCAAGTGCGGGGCTTGCGGCTCGGGTTCAGGGCTCAGTTGTGCTCCACGACGGTGTCGGCGAGGACCGGTGCGTCGTCCCGGTCGGCCGCGCCCACCGTCACGCGGACCGTGCCGTCCCCCTGCCACATGCGGATGCGCAGGGTCTCGCCCGGGTACACGACCCCGGCGAAGCGCGTGGCGTAGGAACGGACCCGGCCGACGTCGCCGCCGAGTGCCGTGTCCACGACGGCCTTCAGCGTCATCCCGTACGTGCACAGTCCGTGCAGGATCGGCCGGTCGAACCCGGCGAGCTTGGCGAACTCGGGGTCGGCGTGCAGCGGGTTCCAGTCGCCGGAGAGCCGGTACAGGAGCGCCTGGTCCTCACGGATCGCGCGCTCGACCGTTCTGTCGGGCTCGCCGGTCGGCGGTTCGGGGCGGGTGGAGGGGCCGCGGTCGCCGCCGAAGCCCCCTTCGCCGCGTACGAAGATCTGGGCGTCGTTCGTCCACAACGGGCCCTCGTCGTCGGCGACCTCGGTGCGCATGACGAGGATGGCGGCCTTGCCCTTGTCGTAGACGGCCGCGATCCGCCCGGTTGCGGTCGCCCGGCCCTCGACGGGGATCGGGCGGTGCAGCGTGACGGTCTGGCCGCCGTGCAGGACGTGCGCGAGGTTGACGTCGATACCCGGCATGGAGAGGCTGTTGATCACGCCCGGTGAGCCCGCGCCCGCGACGGTGGCGAAGCTCGGCAGCACGTGCAGCCGCGACTCCAGGGTGTAGCGCAGCTCGTCGGGGTCCGTGGCGGGACTGTCCTTGTCGGGGTTCGCGCCGGCGCCGAGGCCGAGGTGGTAGAGCTGGACGTCCTTGTGACCCCAGGCGATCCCGGCGGACCGGGGCTCGGCCGCGAGGGCCTGGGCAACGTCGATGGGCATGGGGCTCCTGACTGCTGGCGGGGAAGACCCCGGTGCGGCCGTCCGCACCGTCGGCCGCACCGAGGTCGACACTGAGCCGAGGAACCCGCCTGTTCTAGAACGCGTTCCAGTCCGGCGACCCCCTGTATAGCTCAGGGTCCGGCACATGTGAAGACTCCTGACGGCATGTCAGATGGGTGGCACGGACGCGGCAGTGACATTTGTCCTGCCCGAGTCCGTACATTGCGCATCTGCCCCGCCGGCCCCCGGATTCGTAGCGTCGTACCCATGACGAAGACGGGGACGAGGGCGGGGACGGGGACGATGGCCGACACGACGGAGACGGCGGAGACGGCGGCGGACACCAGGGCGGGCGGGGCCGCGGACCAGGCCGTTTCCTTCGCGGGGGTGGTCAAGGCCTTCGGTGCGGTGCGGGCCGTGGACGGTGTCGACCTGGAGATCGCGCGCGGCGAGACGGTCGCCCTGCTGGGCCGCAACGGCGCGGGCAAGTCCAGCACGATCTCGCTCCTGCTGGGCCTGAACGAGCCGGACGAGGGCGTCGTACGCCTCTTCGGCGGCACCCCGGAGGAGGCCGTACGGGCGGGACGCGTGGGCGCGATGCTCCAGGACGGCCGGCCGGTGCCGCGGGTGACGGTGGGCGAGCTGGTCGGGTTCGTGGCGGGTACGTATCCCGCGCCGATGCCCGTCGCCGAGGCGCTGGAGCTCGCGGGCATCGCGGAGCTGGCCGGGCGGCGCGTGGACCGGCTCTCCGGGGGCCAGACGCAGCGGGTGCGGTTCGCGGTCGCGCTCGTCGGGAACCCCGCGCTGATCGTGCTCGACGAGCCGACCGCGGCCTTGGACGTGGAGGCGCGGTACGCCTTCTGGGACTCGATGCGGGCGTACGCGCGGCGCGGTCACACCGTCCTCTTCTCCACCCACTACCTGGAGGAGGCGGACGCCAACGCCGACCGGATCGTCGTCATCGACCACGGGCGGATCGTGGCCGACGGCACCGGTGAGCAGCTGAAGCGGGCCGCGGGCGGCAGCCTGGTCGCCTTCGACCTGGCCGGCTCCGGGACGGACGGGCTGGCGGCCCTGCCCGGTGTGGTCTCCGTGGAGGTGCGCGGGGACCGGGCGCGGTTGCGGACCGACGACTCGGACGCGACGGTGATCGCGCTCGCCGAGCGCGGCGCGATACGCGCCCTGGAGGTCGCGCCGGCCTCGCTGGACGACGCGTTCCTCGCCCTGACCTCCTCCGACGCCCCTGCCCGTACCTTCCTGGAGACGGTGTGATGCTCGACTATCTGCGGCTCGAAGTGCGCCGGACACTGCGGGACGTCGGCTTCATGATCGGCGGTGTCCTGATGCCGACGCTGATGTATCTGCTGTTCACGAACCTCGGTGACGGCGCCGACAGCGACTGGCGGACCGTCTCGATGATCGGCATGGCCGCGTACGGCGCGATGGGCTCGGCCCTCAACACCGGCGGCGGGGTCGCCGAGGACCGGAGCATCGGCTGGCTGCGGCAGCTGCGGATCACGCCGATGAGCCCGCGCCAGGTCGTGATGGGCTGGGCGCTCACGGGTGCGGTGACCGTGCTGCCCGCGATCGTCGCGGTCCTCGTGGCGGGCGGTCTGGTCAACGGCGTACGGCTCGACGCCTGGAAGTGGGCGGTGATCGCGCTGCTGCTGTGGCTCGGCTCGATCCCCTTCACCCTGCTCGGCCTCGGCAACGGCTACCGGCTGACCGCGCAGGCCACGGGCGTGATGAACATGGTGTGCAACCTGACGCTCGCGGTGGTCGGCGGCCTGTGGTTCCCGCTGAGCCTGTTTCCCTCCTGGCTCCGGTCCCTGTCCGCCTACACGCCCACGAACCGGTTCGCGCAGCTCGGCACGTCGGTCGCCGACGGGCACGCGCCCGCCCTCGGGGCGGTGCTGGTGCTGACCGGATGGCTGCTGGCCTTCGGCTCGTACGCTGTGGTCTCGTACCGCAGGACCGCACGGACCGTCTGAAAGGGGGCTGAGGACATGTCGTGGTTGCGCAGGGTCAGCTGTCAGATGTCCGCGTGGCAGGAGTCACGGACGGAGTGGAAGGCCGACCGGGACGCGTTCGTGGTCGACCAGAAGGCCGTACGGAAGACCGGGAAGCTCCCGGAGCACCTGGGCCCGCCGCCCAGCGGTTTCGCCCTGCTCCCCTGGCTCCTGATGGGCATGGGCGCCTTCTCCAACCTCTTCCAGGGCAAGACCCCGAACCCGTGGATCGGCGGCATCGGCCTCCTCGTCTTCAACTCCCTCTACATCCATGTGGTGTTCCGGGCCTTCACCAAGGAGGCCCGCGAGGCCCGCTCCACCCGGGGCGCGCTGATCGCGCTCGGCATCGTGACCTGCCTCCTCGGCGGCCTGTACGGCGGGAGCTGGCTGCTCTTCTTCCCGCTGCTCGGCCTGGCAGCGGGCGCGATCGTCCGGGGACGGTGGCTCGGCAGGACAGGCATCGGGCTGAGCGCGCTCGCGGGAGTCGTGGCCGGATTGCGGGACGGCTGGGGCGCGGTGAACGTCGCGTACGGCACGTTCCTGTCCACCATGGTGACCGCGGCGATCCTGTCCCTGTCGGACGCCGTACGTGAACTGCGCGCGGCCCGCGAGGAGCTGGCCCGCCAGGCGGTCGAGAAGGAACGCCTTCGCTTCTCCCGTGACCTGCACGACCTCCTCGGCCACACGCTCTCCGTCATCGTCGTGAAGTCGGAGGCGGCCCGTCGGCTCGCGCCCCGCGACATGGACGCGGCCCTGGTCCAGGTCTCCGACATCGAGTCGGTGGGCCGCCAGGCCCTCACGGAGATCCGCGAGGCGGTCACCGGCTACCGCGAGGGCAGCCTCGCCGCGGATCTCGAGCGCGCGGGATCGGCCCTGCGGGCCGCCGGTATCGAACCGGTCGTCCGTCAGTCCGGGCCGCCGCTCGCCGCCCAGACCGAGGTCCTGCTCGGCTGGGTCGTCCGCGAGGCGGTCACCAACGCGGTGCGCCACAGTGGCGCGGGGCGCTGTGAGATCACGGTGGATGGTTCGGCGGAGCATGTGCGGCTGCGAGTCACGGACGACGGCCGTGGGGTGCCGCCGCCGGCCGCGCCGGAATCGGCCGTGCCCGGCATCGGCGGTACGGGTCTGAAGGGGCTGACCGAGCGGCTCGCGGCGGCCGGGGGGTCGTTGGAGGCGGGGCCCGGTGCGCGGAACGGGTTCACTGTGGCGGCGGAGCTTCCGGTGGATCCTGGGGAGCGAATGAGTGTGCCGGAGCTATCGACTGGGCGCGTGCCCAGCCGGTAGCTCCGCTGGGGTGTGATGTTCGGCTGCGGCTGGGTGGGGGTTGCTCGCGCAGTTCCCCGCGCCCCTAAAGACAAAAGGCAGGGGCGCAGCCCCGCTTTCAGGGACGCGGGGAACTGCGCGACCAGCCCCCACCGGGCCCGCAGCCATCAACGCACCCCCGGCGGAGCGCTGACGCGGCCTACTCTGAGCCCGTGAACGAGATGCCCCGGGATCACCGGCCCGCCAAGTCCATCCGCGTTCTGCTCGCCGAGGACCAGGGGATGATGCGGGGCGCCCTCGCCCTCCTCCTCGGACTGGAGGCGGACATCGAGGTCGTGGCGCAGGTCGGGACGGGGGACGCGATCGTGGGGGCGGCCCTGGAGTCGCGGCCTGACGTGGCACTGCTGGACATCGAACTGCCCGGGATCAGCGGCCTGGACGCCGCCGCGCTGCTCCGGGACGAGGTGCCCGACTGCCGGGTGCTGATCCTCACCACCTTCGGCCGGCCGGGGTATCTGCGGCGGGCCATGGAGGCGGGCGCCGCGGGGTTCCTCGTCAAGGACGGGCCCGTGGAGGAGCTGGCCGAGGCGATCCGCCGGGTGCTGACCGGCGAGACCGTCATCGACCCGGCACTCGCCGCGGCCGCGCTGGGTGCCGGGCCCAATCCGCTCACCGCCCGTGAGTGCGACGTACTGAAGGCCTCGGTGGACGGCGCGACGGTCGCCGACATCGCGTCCAAGCTCCACCTCTCCGAGTCGACCGTCCGCAACTACCTCTCGTCGGCGATCGGCAAGACGGCGACGCGGAATCGCATGGAGGCCATGCGGGAGGCTCGCCAGCAGGGGTGGTTGTAGGCGGTTCGTCGTCTGCGGGCCGTCTGTGGTTGCTCGCGCAGTTCCCCGCGCCCCTAAAGACAAAAGCCAGGGGCGCAGCCCCGCTTTTAGGGGCGCGGGGAACTGCGCGACCAGCCACAGACGGCCCGCAGCGAACCTCAACCCCGCCCCACAACCCCCCGTGGCAGCCACACCAGCATCAGCACAACACCCACAAGCAGCACACCCCCACCCGTGCGGAACACCAGCGCGTACCCCTCCGTCAGTGCCTCCGGCGAAACCCCACCCCCGGTCCGCGCCGCGGCGATCGTCGACATCACCGACAGACCGAGCGAACCCCCCATCGTGCGGGACGTGTTGATCAGCCCCGACACCAGCCCGGCATCCCCCGGCTCCGCCCCCGACGTGGCGAGCGCGGCGAGCGGCGTCGCGGAGAGCCCGGCACCGAGCATCATCAGGATCCCGGGGAACATGATCGCGGTGAGATACCCGCCGTCGGCGGTCATCGTCGACTGCCAGCCGAACCCGGCGGCGGCCACCAGCGCCCCGAGCACGGCGACGTTCCGCGCTCCCACAACCGGCATCAACCGCGGCGCGACCTTCGAGCCGAGGATCACCGCGAGCGAGCTGGGCACGAGTGCGAGTCCGGCGTCCAGTGGGGAGTAGCCGAGCACGTTCTGCGCGTACAGCGTCATGAAGAACCACATGCAGAACATCGCCGCGCCGCACAGGAACATCGCCACGTTCGCCGAGGACACGGACCTCAGCCGGAACAACTTCAGCGGCATCAGCGGTGTCTTCGTCCGCGCCTCGACGAGCACGAACAGCCCGATCAGGGCGGCCCCGGCGGCCAGCGGCACCAGGGTCGAGGCCGAGGTCCACCCCTCGGCCTCGGTCTGCACGATCCCGTACGCGAGGGTCGCGAGGCCGGCCGTCACGAGCAGGGCTCCCGGCAGGTCGATCCGCCGTCCGCCGCCGGCCCGGCTCTCGACGAGCCAGAACAGGGCGCCGGCCAGCACCACCGCGCCTATGGGCACGTTGATCAGCAGGACCCACCGCCACGACAGGCCGTCGACCAGGACCCCGCCGACGAGCCCGCCCGCCGCGCCGCCGCCCCCGCCGACGGCGGTCCAGGTCGCGATGGCCCGCGCGCGTGCCGCGCCCTCGGGTACGGCCGACGTGAGGATCGTGAGTGTCGAGGGCGCGAGCACCGCCGCACCGAGACCCTGCACGGCCCGTGCGGCCAGCAGCTGCCAGCCCTCCTGGGCGAGCCCGCCCGCGAGCGAGGCCAGCGTGAACAGCGCGAGCCCGATCAGGAACATCCGCTTGCGGCCGTACAGGTCACCGGCCCGCCCGCCGAGCAGCATGAATCCGGCGAAGGCGATCGTGTACGCGTTGACGACCCACTGGAGCCCAAGGGCGCTGAGCCCCAGGTCGGCCCGCATCGACGGCAACGCCGTATTGACGACGGACACATCGAGGACGACGAGGAACTGTCCCGCGCAGGCGAGTGCGACCACCATCCAGGTGGGCGGCGCGGAACGACCGGACACGGGTATCTCTGCGGCGGTTCTGAGCGAGGGCATGGGTGTCATGCTCGCAGCGGCCCGGTGCCCCGTACATCGGAATTTCGCTGCACGATCCGTCCGCCCCGGGACCTAGGACCCCGGCCGCCCTTCCTCATCCGCCCGGCCCCGCTCAGCCCCGCCTCAGCAGGGTCACCACCGCCGCGCCCCCGAGCCCTATGTTGTGCGCGAGCCCCACGCGCGCTCCCGTCACCTGCCGGGCCGCCGCCTCGCCCCTCAACTGCCATACGAGTTCGGCGACTTGGGCTATTCCGGTGGCGCCCAGGGGATGCCCTTTGGAGATGAGGCCGCCCGAGGGGTTCACCACCCACTGTCCGCCGTACGTCGTCGCGCCCGACTCCACGAGCTTCCCGGACTCCCCCTCCTCGCACATGCCGAGCGCCTCGTACGTCAGCAGTTCGTTGACGGAGAAGCAGTCGTGGAGTTCCACGACGTCGACGTCCTCGATGCCGAGCCCGGCCCTCTCGTACACCTGCCGGGCGGCGGCCCGTGACATCGGCTGCCCGACGACGTCGATGCACGACCCGGACGCGAACGACTCCTCCGTGTCCGTGGTCATCGCCTGCGCGACGATCTCCACGGCCCGCTCCCCCAGACCGTGCCGTTCCACGAACCGTTCCGACACGACGACGGCCGCGGCGGCCCCGTCCGAGGTGGGGGAGCACTGGAGTTTGGTCAGCGGCGCGTGCACGGTACGCGCGGCGAGGATCTCGTCGACCGAGTAGACGTCCTGGAACTGGGCGTAGGGGTTGTTCGCCGAGTGCCGGTGGTTCTTGGCTCCCACGGCCGCGAGCTGCGCCTCGGTCGTGCCGTACTTCTCCATGTGCTCGCGCGCCGCGTCCCCGAAGATCTGGGCGGTGGGCGGCGTCATCTCGAAGCCGTGCCGCGCCGCCATCACGGCGTAGTGACGCGCAACCGGCGACGTCTTGAAGTCACCACCGTCGGCACCGCCGCCCAGCGCGCCCCGCGCCATCTTCTCGAACCCCACCGCCAGTACGCAGTCGCTCGCGCCGCCCTCGACGAACTGCCGGGCGAGCATCAGCGCGGTCGAGCCGGTCGCGCAGTTGTTGTTCACGTTGTAGACGGGCACTCCGCTCAGGCCGAGTTCGTAGACGGCCCGCTGTCCGGCCGTGGAGGCCTGGAAGCAGTAGCCGACGGGCACCTGCTCCACGGCGTCGTACGAGATCCCGGCGTCCGCGAGGGCGCCCGTGCCCGCCTCCCGGACCATGTCCCAGTACTGCCAGTCCCTGGTCTCCGGCTTCTCGAACCTGGTCATGCCCACACCGACGACGTACGCCTTCATGACTCTCCCCGGTCTTCCGCTCGCTGGTCCCTCGGCAGGCCGAGGATGCGCTCCGCGACCACGTTCAGCTGCACCTGCGTCGTCCCGCCGGCGATGGTCAGACACCGGCTGAGCAGGAATCCGTGCACGGCCCGCTCCCCGGCGCCCTCACGCAACGCACCGGCCGGGCCGAGGAGTTCGAGTGCCAGCTCGGCGACCTTCTGCTGGTGCGCGGTCTGGACGAGCTTGCGTACGGAGGCACCGGCGCCCGGGTCCACGCCCGAGACCTGCCGCATGGTCGTACGGAGTCCGATGCAGCCCAGCGCGTGGGCCTCCGCGATCAGGGTTCCGACGCGTTCCCGTACGGTGTCGTCGAGGCCGGCGGAGCGGGCGACGATCGCTTCGAGGCCGGTGCCGAAGGTCAACTGGTCGGCCATGTGGACGCGTTCGTTGCCGAGGGTGTTGCGTGCGACCCGCCAGCCGTCGTCGACCGAGCCGACCACGGCGTCGGCGGGCAGCACGACGTCGTCGAAGTAGACCTCGTTGAAGAGCGATTCGCCGGTGATCTCCTTCAGGGGACGGATCTCGATGCCGTCCGTCTCCTTCATGTCGACGACGAAGTACGTGAGCCCCTTGTGCTTGGGCGCGTCCGGGTTCGTCCGGGCGAGGAGGATCCCGTAGTCCGCCCACTGGGCCGAACTCGTCCACACCTTCTGTCCGTTGACGCGCCAGCGCCCGTCCGCCGTCCGCTCGGCCCGCGTGCGGAGCGAGGCGAGGTCGGACCCGGCCCCCGGTTCCGAGAAGAGCTGGCACCACAGCACGTCCCCGCACAGCGTCGGCAGCAGATACCGCTCCTGCTGTTCCGGGGTCCCGTAGGCGATGAGCGACGGTACGACCCAGGTGGCGATCCCCAGGTCACCGACGCGCACTCCTGCTGCGGCCAGTTCCTCCTGTACGGCGAGCTGCTGGACGGGCCCGGCACCGAGTCCGTACGGCGGGGGCAGATGGGGCGCGGTATATCCCGTGGGCGCCAACTCCCTTCGTACGGCGGCCGGTTCGAGGCCGCGTACGCGCGCGATCACGGCGCGGGCCGCCACCCGGTGCCGCGCGGCCTCCGCCTCGGGAAGCTCCGTACGGAGTTCGCGTCTCGCCCCGTTCTCCGCCGCTCCGACCGCCCGCAGAAGGTGCCCGCCACCGAGCAACTGTCGTGCCACCAGGGCCCGTCGGAGGTAGAGATGTGCGTCGTGTTCCCAGGTGAAACCGATGCCGCCCAGCACCTGGACGCAGTCCTTGGCGCACGAGAGGGCCGCGTCGAGCGCGACACCTGCGGCGAGGGCTGTCACCAACTGCCGTATGCCGTCGGGTTCTTGTACGGCACGGGCCGCGTCCCACGCCAGCGCGCCGGCCCGCTCGACGCGGACCAGCATGTCGGCGCACAGGTGTTTGATCCCCTGGAACTGCCCGATGGGCCGGCCGAACTGCTCCCGCACCTTCGCGTACTCGGCCGCGGTCTCCAGCGCCCACGCGGCGGTCCCGCACGCGTCGGCGGCGAACACGGCGGCGGCGAGGTCCCGCACGAGCGCCGAGTCGACGTCGAGGACGCGGTCGGGCGGAACGCGTACCGCCGTGGCCACCACCTCGGCGGTCGCGCGCGTCGGGTCGGCGCTCTCGTGGACGCGGACGCACAACTGCGCGGCATCCACCACCATCCACAGCGTGCGGCCGCCCGGCGCCCCCACCCGCGACCCCGACCCCGATGCCGATGCCGATGCCGATGCCGATGCCGCCAGGATCAGCAGGTCCGCGTCGCCGCCGGACAGTACGGGCGGAGCCGTCCCGTCGAGCACGTACCCGTCCCCGTCCGTGTCGGCCACGGCGGTCAGCGTCCCGGGACTCAGGGCGACGGCCCCGATCCGCTCGCCCTCCGCCACGTCCCGTACCAGTTCCTCGGCCGCGGCGCCCGCCCTCGCGAGCACCAGCGAGGCGAGAGCGTTCGCCGCGTACGGCCCGGGGAGCGCCGCCCGCGCGGCCTCCTCCAGTACGACGGCGAGGTCGAGCACCGTCCCGCCGCCTCCTCCGCACTCCTCCGGGAGGTGCACCCCGAGGAATCCCTGGGCGGCGAGCGCGTCCCAGTGGGCGGGGCGTCCGCCCTGGCCGCCTGGTGCGTCGAGCAGCTTGCGCGTTTCCTCGGGTGGCACCGTCCGGGCGATCCAGCCGCGTACGGCCTCGGCCAGGTCCCGCTGTTCCCGCGTGATCCCGATCCCCATGCGGCGCAGACTAGAACACGTTCCAATCTGACGGAAGGTCAGATACCGGCGGATCCACTTCCGGCCCGCATCCGGCCCGCTTCCGATCCGCCCCTCACCCACTCCCCCGCCACTTCTCCACGTAATGAGAAAGTCAAGAATTCGTTAGCGGCTCGAAGCAACGGAATAGTTGCCTGGGCGCACGGGGTTCACCCTGCACCTACCCCGCTCTCGCCTCTGGAGGCAGCACGTAATGACCCGGACAACGACGGAACCGCGCACGCGAAGGCCCAGCGGCAGCGGAATCGTTCCGGTGCTGGCCTTCGCGGGCATCGTTGTCGCGGTGATGCAGACCCTGCTCGTGCCGGTCATCAAGGACCTGCCGGAGCTGCTGGGCACCTCGCCGAGCAACGCCACCTGGGTGATGACCTCGACCCTGCTCGCGGGCGCCGTGGCCACACCGATCATGGGGCGCCTCGGCGACCTGTTCGGCAAGCGGCGCATGCTGATCGCGAGCCTGGCCGTGATGGTCGTGGGCTCGCTGATAGCCGGCTTCACCAGCGAACTGCTCGTGATGATCGTCGGCCGTGCCCTACAGGGCTTCGCGATGGGCGCCATCCCGCTCGGCATCGGCCTGATGCGCGACGAGCTGCCGCGCGAGAAGCTCGGCTCGGCGATGGCCCTGATGAGCTCCTCGATCGGCGTCGGCGGCGGTCTGGCCCTGCCGGTCGCCGCCCTGGTCGCGCAGCACGCCGACTGGCACGCGCTGTTCTTCGGCTCCGCGGGCCTCGGCGTCCTCTCGATTCTGCTCACCCTCGTCTTCGTACCGGAATCGCCGATGCGCGCCGAGGGCACCTTCGACGTCTGGGGCGCGCTCGGCCTCTCCGCCGGTCTCGTCCTCTTCCTCCTGCCGATCACCAAGGGCAGCGACTGGGGCTGGACGTCCGGCACCACGCTCGGCCTGTTCGGCGCGGCGGCCGTCGTCCTCCTCCTGTGGGGCCTGATGGAGCTGCGCGTCAAGGCGCCGCTGGTCGACCTGCGCACCACGGCCCGCCGCGCTGTGCTCTTCACCAACCTCGCCTCGATCATGGTCGGCGTCGCCTTCTACGCCGTCTCGCTCGTCCTGCCCCAGCTCCTCCAGCTGCCCACCTCGACCGGCTACGGCCTCGGCCAGTCCATGGTCGTCGCGGGTCTGTGCGTGGCGCCGCTCGGCCTGACGATGATGTTCACGGCGCCGGTGTACGCCCGTATCTCCGCCAAGTACGGCCCCAAGGTCACCCTGATGATCGGCATGCTGGTCATCGCGGTCGGCTACGGCGCCGGACTCGGCCTGATGAGCGCCGCCTGGCAGACCATCGTCATCGCCGTCGTCCTGGGCGCGGGCATCGGCCTCGCGTACTCCTCGCTGCCCGCACTGATCATCGGCGCGGTCCCTGCGTCGGAGACCGGCGCGGCGAACGGCCTCAACACGTTGATGCGCTCGATCGGTACGTCCGTGTCCAGTGCCGTGATCGGCATGGTCCTGGCGAACACGGCCGACCAGGTGGGCGGCGTCGCGGTGCCCACGATGACGGGCTTCCGGGTGTCCTTCCTGATCGCCACGGGTGCGGTGCTGCTGGGGCTGGTGTTCGCGGCGTTCCTGCCGGGGCGGCGGGCCGCGGTGAACGCGGAGAAGCCGCATCTGGTGGCGTCCAGCGAGGACGCCGAATACGGCGAGGTCTCGGCTGAACCGGCCCCGGCCGGCCAGACCGCTCGGGCCGGTTTCCGTGGCCGCGTCCTCACCGCCGACGGTGTACCGGTCGCGCGGGCCAAGGTCACGCTGATCGACCGGCGGGGGCGGCAGGCGGGGGCGACGCTCTCCGGGGAGGACGGCGGCTATGCGCTCGCCGTGCCCGCCGGGGGTGCGTATGTGCTGGCCGCGAAGGCTCTGGGCCACGGGCCGCTGGCCTCGTCGGCCACGCATCCGGGGGACGACCGTGCGGTCGAGCTGGATCTCTCACTGCCCGGCGTGAGCGTTCCGATGGGGGCGTCGTAGTTCGTCTGCGGGTCAGTGGGGGCTGGTCGCGCAGTTCCCCGCGCCCCTGAGAGGGCGGGGCTGCGCCCCTGCCCTCTCAGGGGGCCGGTTGTGGTGCCACCATGGGGCGCCCGGACACCCGTACGACCTGGAGGAACCCCATGCCCGCCGCGCCCGAGCCGGAGATTCTCGCTGCCTTTGAGGGTGCCAAGGGGTTCATGCCCGTGGGGGAAGGGCTCGCGTTGTACGGGGCTGCCGTCGAGGCGGGGCGGCTGGGGCTGCCGCTGCTGGAGGTCGGTACCTACTGCGGGCGTTCCACGGTCCTGCTGGCCGGCGCTGCGCGTGAGGCCGGTGTCACGGCGGTCACCGTCGACCACCACCGCGGCAGCGAGGAGCAGCAGCCGGGCTGGGAGTACCACGACCCGGCGACGGTCGACCCGGAGCTGGGCGTCATGGACACGCTCCCGACCTTCCGCCGTACGCTCCACCGGGCAGGTCTGGAAGACCACGTGGTCGCCGTCGTCGGCCGCTCTCCGCAGATCGCCGCCTTCTGGAACTCCCCTCTCGGCCTCGTCTTCATCGACGGCGGCCACACCGACGAACACGCGACCGGCGACTACGAGGGCTGGGCGCCCCATGTCGCCGAGGGCGGGCTGCTGCTCATCCACGACGTGTTCCCCGACCCGGTGGACGAGTTCACCGGACAGGCGCCGTATCGCGTGTATCTGCGGGCGCTGGAGTCGGGCGCGTTCACGGAGGTCTCGGTGACGGATTCGCTGCGGGTGCTGCGGCGGACGGGCCCAGGGGTCTGAAGTCGGGGGTCTGAAGCTGAGGGGTGGTCGCGATGTCCGGCCCGAGTCGGCTTCCCGTGGCACCCGAATGCACCGTATGAAGATTGAAGTACCCTCCGCACGGGCGGAATTGGGCGGCGGCGCGCCCGGCGGCCGGAGAGGGACGGGGCGGGATGATCGGGACGGTGTTCCGGAGCGAGGACGTGCCTGCGGAGCACAGGTTCGACTACTGGCGTGAGCTGGTCCACCGGGCGATCGCACCGAGCGACATCACCAGTGACCACGCCGCCGACTTCTGGGCGGAACAGCGCCTGCTGGAGCTGGGGCCCGCGATGGTGTGGCCGGTGTCGTTGGTGCCGACGAGGTTCCGGCGGACCGAGAAGATGGTGCGGCAGTGCGACCCCGAGATGTACCACTTGTCACTGGTGCTCGGCGGTGGGCTGGGGGTCGACCACATCGGACGGGCCGACCTGTACGGCCCACGCGACCTGTGGGTGACCGACACCTCGGAGCCGTACGAGGTGCGACCGCCGCACGACGGGGACCGCCGCCTGGTCACGGGTGTGGCCGTGGACTTCCCCAAGGCACTGCTGCCCCTGTCGCCGGACCGGGTCCGGGAACTGCTGGGTCGGCGGCTGTCGGGACGGGAGGGGACCGGCTCGCTGCTGACGGAGTTCCTCATCGGTCTCGACCGGCAGGCCGACTTCCTCCAGCCGTCCGACGCACCGCGCCTGGGTACGGTCCTGATCGATCTCCTCTCGGCCTGGTTCGCCCAGGTGCTCGACGCGGAGGACGCCCTGCCGCCGGAGACCCGACACCGGGCCATGACCGCGCACATACGGGCGTTCATCCGGCAGAACCTGCACGACCCGGAGCTGACACCGCCGGTGATCGCCGCCGCGCATCACATCTCCGTCAGCTATCTGCACCGGCTCTTCCAGGAACCGGCGTCGGGCGGGGGCGAGACGGTCGCCGCCTGGATCCGCCGTCTGCGACTGGAGGGCGCCCGGCGCGACCTGACGGACCCCGCGCTGCTCGCCGTCCCGATCCACACCGTCGCCGCCCGCTGGGGTCTCCCGCGCGCCTCCGACTTCGCCCGCGCCTTTCGCACCGCGTACGGGCTCACGCCCAAGGAGTACCGGCTCCAGGCTCTTTCCTCGCCGGAGCAGACGGAGCAGGCGGAGTAGACGCAGAGCGCAGTATCTGTGGACTCGTTGCTCACGACACTCCCAGGAGCCCCACCGCATTCTGACCGGGTACGTCTCGCACACCGTTCCCGACCGGACCGAGGGGCACATCACCATGTCCAAGACCACGAAAATCATCGCGCGAGTCGCCTCAGTGGCCACCACGGCCGCCTGCGCACTGGCCTTATCCACGGCGGCCCACGCCGAAGCGGCCGCCTACAAGACTCTCGTCAATCTGAACAGCGGAAAGTGTCTGGCCGTTCCCAATTCGAGTACGGCCAACGGCACCGGCCTGATCCAGTGGACCTGCAGCGGCGACGGTGAGCAGCAGTGGCAGCTGGAAGGGGTGGAGGGCGGAAACGGCGACCGCTACCGCGTCCGGAACCTGAACAGCAACAAGTGTCTCGCCATGCCCAGCGCCAGCACGGCCAACGGCACCCAGGCCGTTCAGTGGACGTGCAACGGCGGCAGCGAGCAGATCTGGATCCACGACAGCATCAACCGCCTGCGGAACCTGAACAGCGACAGATGCCTGGCCGTCCCCAACGCCAGCACGGCCAACGGCACCGAAGCCATTCAGTGGACCTGCTCCACGAGCACGGACCAGCGGTGGCTCTGGTAGTGATCAACCGGGGTGGCCCTCTTTCGGAGGGCCACCCCTCGTTCTCGAACACGCAGAAAGGGATGAGCAGTTGACCAGGAGCAGAGCGTCAGCAACCTCCAGGGTGCGAAGACGAGCCGTCGGGCTGGCGGCCCTGGCCCTGGTGGGCGCGCCGGCCCTCACGGGCTCCTCGCTGACGGGCACGGCGTCGGCCGCCGAGAGCGCGGCGACCGCCGCGGCCGCCGAGACCCCCGTCTACGCCCGGCTCTACAACCAGGGCACCGGAAAGTGCCTCGCCGTCCCCAGCGCCAATCCGGCCAACGGGGTCGTGCTGATCCAGTGGACCTGCAGCACCAGCGCGAGCCAGTACTGGACGCTCGAACCCGTGACGAACGGCTACCGGGTGCGCAACCAGGCGACCGGCAAGTGCCTCTCCATCGGGAGTTCGAGCACTGACGGGGGTGCCAAGGCCATCCAGTGGCCGTGCAGCGCCAACACCGACCAGGTCTGGGCCCACGACGAGACCGACCGGCTGCGGAACGACAACAGCTCCCTCTGCCTGGCCATCCCCAACAGCACCACGACCAACGGAACCGAGGCCATGCAGTGGACCTGCTCGGGGAGGGACCAGCAGTGGCTCTGGTAACGGGACAGCGGCCCTCGGGAGCACCTCGGCCGATCTACCTGACGACGTTCCTCACGCTCGTCGCCGCCCTCCTCGCGGCCCTCCTCGTCTCCCCCGACAGCGCGTCCGCCGCGGGGGTCTCCGACGTGAGGACGGTCCACACGAACCAGGAGACCGAGGGCGACGGCCCCCGCGTCCCCGACATCATCAGCACCAGCGCGAACAACGCGGTCGTGGCCTGGCGGGAGGGCACGCTGCCCGGCAGGGTCGACGAGGGGTACATCCGGTACTCGTACACCACCGACGGCGGCGCGAAGTGGTCCCACCCGAAGGTGCTGGCGCAGGAGACCAGTGAGTACCTCTGGCACTACGTCACCCTCTACCAGGTGGGCGACGAGCTCTTCGCGTATCTCGGCCGCACGCCGGTCCTGGACGACAGCGAGACCGACGGCGACGGAAACAACGACAACGGTCTGCCGATCAACGACATCGTCGTCAAGCGAAGCACCGACCAGGGGCACACCTGGCAGGACTACGCCGTCGACATGCCGCTCGACGACCCGGCCACCGCGGCCGACGAGGGCCTGGGGAACCTCGCCTTCGCCGGACGTCCGCTCCAACTGGCCAACGGGGATCACGTCATGCCGTACTGGGCGTCGGGCAGGGAGAACGGGGTGCTGTACTCCACCGACCTCAAGAAGTGGGTCGCCCGCCCCGCCATCCCGGACCCGAACAAGTACATGGGCGGCGAACCGCAGCTCACCGTCTCGCAGGACGACCCGAACAAGCTGGTCATGGTCGCGCGCAGCAACTACGCCGTGTCGAAGGTCTCCGCGGTGACGGCCACCAGCGCCGACGGCGGTCTGTCCTGGACCGACTGGGCCCTGGACAGCAATGTGCCGTCCAACGACTCCAAGGTGTTCTTCACCACGGACAGCGCCGGCCGGTATCTGACCATCGCGAACACCTCCCTCGATGCCAGTGCCTACCGCAAGGTCCTGAACTACAAGGTCAAGAGCCCCGGCAAGGCATGGGGAGCCGCCAAGCTGTTCGCCGACGGCCCCGCCGACGACCCGACACCGGCCGGCACGGGCGCGGGCTGGGACACGTACCCGATGGCCGACGAGTACGCGCCCGGCAAGTTCTTCGTCGTCTGGGAGCACGACACGTCGGCCATCAAGGTGAGCAGGCTCGACATCTCCGACACGTAGGCATCCGGCCCGACAGAGGTACGTGCCGAAGGCGGGCCGGAGTCCCCGATCAGGGGCGCTCCGGCCCGCACCGCGTGGTCATCGACGCCGTCAGCAGCGTGGAGTAGGGAAACCTGCGGACCCCGGGGGCTGCCCGTAAGGTGGCAGGCGTGTCGTACGTAGGTCCTGACTTCGAACCTCCCCGTCCCCCGCGCCACCCCCTGCGCGGCCCCCTGACCGTCGCCGTCGCCGCGCTCGTGCCGGGCGCGCTGGTGGGCTGGCTGGTGTGGCAGGCCGTGGGGGACTCCGGCGGGGACGCACAGGCGTCGCCCTCGTCCGCGTCCTCCTCGTCGGGCCGGTCCGCCGCGCCGGGCTCCTCGGACGACGGCAAGGAGCAACCCGGCGACACCGGCCGGACGAGCGACAGCGAGAAGCCCGGCGGGTCGCCCTCCGCCTCGGCCCCCGCCGCCTCCGGCCCGCTCAAGGGCAAGGTCGTCGTCATCGACCCCGGTCACAACCCCGGCAACTTCCAGCACACGTCCGAGATCAACCAACAGGTGAACATCGGGACGAACTCGAAGGAGTGCGACACAACGGGTACGGCGACCAACGACGGTTACACCGAGGCGAGGTTCACCCTCGACGTCGCCCGTCGTATGCGCACCGTCCTGGAGAAGGAGGGCGCCACCGTGAAGTTCACGCAGGACGGCGACCGCTCCTGGGGCCCGTGCGTCGACGAGCGGGCCGAGATCGGGAACAAGGCCGACGCCGATGCCGTGGTGTCGATCCACGCGGACGGCGCGGGCGCCGGCAACCGCGGTTTCCATGTGATCCTGCCCGGCTCCGTACACTCCGGCGCGGCCGACACCCGGCCGATCGTGGCCTCGTCCCGCGAACTCGGCGAGCGCGTCGCGGACGGTTTCCTGCGCGTCACCGGCAGCGCCCCCTCCAACTACATCGGCGGCGGCACCGGTCTGGACGTCCGCAAAGACCTCGGCGGTCTCAATCTGTCAACGGTTCCGAAGGTCTTCATCGAGTGCGGCAACATGCGCGACAGCAAGGACGCCGCACAGCTGACCAGCAGCGCGTGGAGGCAGAAGGCGGCGCAAGGAATCTCTGAGGGAATCGTGAGTTTCCTGCACGGGTAGTGACCAGCGCACATATCCGGGCGGACACCCCTGTAGGCCTGACGATAGTGTCGTCCCTACGATGAGGGGCCACCCCCGCGCTTCACACCGCGGCCTTACGGCGACATGGTGACAGCGACGCCTCCACCGATGACGAGACGACTGACGAAGGACCTGAAGTGAATATCCGCTCCCTCACTCGAGGCGACGGCGTGGTGATCGGAGCAGCGGTTCTGCTGTTGATCGCGTCGTTCCTCGACATTTACTCGATCGACGGGGCCAGCGACAGCGCCGACATTCCCAACGCCTGGGGAAGTGGCCCTCTCCTCCTGAGCGTCACCTTCGCCGGCCTCATCGGCGCCGCGTTGATCGTCGTCGCCCGCGGCCTGCCGCAGCTGCCGAAGGTCGCCGGTCTCGACCTCGGCCCGTTCGGCATCGCCTTCACGGTGTTCGCCGCCTGGAGCGCGCTCGGGAACATCTTCGACCCGGCCGGCGGCTTCGACAACAACGGCGGTCTCACCAACTTCGGGGCGGGCACCGGCCTCATCCTCAGCCTGGTCGCCACGCTGGCCCTCGCCGGCGCCGCGGTCGCCACTCCCCTCGTACCGGCCCTCAAGGGCCCCCTCCTCCCCGCCCCCAAGCCGGCCGCCCCGCAGCCGTACGGCGGTCAGCCGCAGGGTGGTTACGGCTACCCGGGCGCCGGTGCCCCGCAGCCCGGCCAGCCCTACGGCGGTCAGCCGCAGCCGGGTCAGCCCGGTCAGCCGTTCGGTACGCAGCCCCAGCCGCAGCAGGCGCAGGCCCCGCAGGCGCAGCCGCCCGCCGGGGACTTCTCGCCGTTCTGGTTCGCCGTACCGGTGCCGCGTCCGCTGTTCTCGGAGGACGGTTCGCCGACGCCGATCGCCGAACTGGCGCCGGGCACCTGGTACCTGGCCGTCGAGCAGCGCGGCCCGAGCCTGGTGGCGCAGACGCAGGACGGCCGCCGCGGTGTTCTGCAGGACACGTCCGGGATCCAGCGCGGCTGACACACACCGCCGCCGGTTTCCGCCACGGCCCTCCACCCTCACGAGCTCTTCGACGCTCTTCCGGGTGGGGGGCCGTTCGGCGTACAGTCGCCGGGGTATCCGACATCTGACGGGCCGTCAGGAGTGGTGTGCATGCGGCTAGGACTCGCTCTCGGTTACTGGGGACGCGGTCCCTCGGCGGACCATGTGCCCCTCGCCCAGGAGGCGGAGCGGCTCGGTTACGACTCCGTGTGGACCGCCGAGTCCTGGGGCTCCGACGTCTTCACGCCGCTCACCTGGATCGCGGCGCAGACCTCAAGGATCAAGCTGGGTACGGCGATTGCCCAGATGGCCGCCCGCTCCCCCACCACGACCGCGATGCACGCGCTCACGCTCGACCATCTCTCGGGCGGGCGTGTGATGCTCGGCCTCGGTCTGTCGGGACCGCAGGTCGTCGAGGGCTGGTACGGGCGTCCGTTCCCCAGGTCGCCGCTCACCGCGACCCGGGAGTACGTCGACGTCGTACGCCAGGTCCTCAGGCGTGAGGCGCCCGTGGAGCTGGACGGGCGGTTCCACTCGCATCCGTACCGGGGCGAGGACGGGACGGGGATCGGCAAGGCGCTCAAGCCGATCACGCATCCCCTCCGTGCCGAACTGCCCATCCTCCTCGGCGCCGAGGGGCCGAAGAACATCGCGCAGACCACCCGGATCGCGGACGGCTGGCTGCCGCTGTACTGGTCGCCGATGCGGACGGACGTGTACGAGGCCTCCCTCGAAGCGGCTCCCGAGGGCTTCCTGGTCGCGCCCATGGCCCGGGCGAAGGTCTGTGACGACGTCGCCGAGGGGCTGCTGCCCGTGAAGGCGATGCTCGGCTTCTACATCGGTGGCATGGGGCACGCGGCACGCAACTTCCATGCCGACCTGATGGCACGGATGGGCTTCGAGGAGGAGGCCCGCCGTATCCAGGAGCTGTTCCTGGCGGGCCGTCGCGAGGAGGCCGTGCTCGCCGTGCCGGACGCGTTCGCCGACGAGATCTCACTCGTCGGCCCGCGCGAACGGATCGCGGAGCGGCTGGAGTTGTGGCGGAAGGGTCCCGTGACGGACCTGCTGGTGCTGTCACCGGACCGGCTCACCCTTCGCACGCTGGCAGAGCTCAACTCCTAGTGTGTCCACAGGGACCGGCAGTTCCCCGCGCGAAGGCGACTGTCAGCGAAATATGGCGATCGCCTCCAGCGTGACCTCGCGGCTGTCCGACCGCCAGCCGGTCATCTTGCCCAGGCAACGCGCCTGGAAGGTCCCGTCGTTGATCCGCTCGCCCCGCAGGCCGCCGGCGGCGCAGGTGACACGGACGTGGGCGGGCTGGCCGGGGTCCCCGTACGGGGCGCGCAGCACGATCTCCTCGGCGGAGTCCGACTCCACCAGGAAGCGGCCGCGGACCGAGACGAACTCCTCGATGTCGCTGAGCGCGAGGCCGCCCCGGCCGGCCTCCGGGCCGAGGGCCTCGGCGAGGGCACGGTTCGGGGTGACGTCCCCGGAGCGCAGGTCGGCGTGGACGATGACGTCGGCGCGCTCGAAGGCGTCCATGAGCATCCCGATCACGGAGATCGGCTCGCTCTTCTGGACGTAACTGCTGAACTTCTCCTGGCTGATGTCCCGGTTGGCCTTGACCGTCCACGGCAGCAGCCTGCCCCAGAGGCCCAGGCTGGTGTTGACGTTGGTCCGGTGCTCGACCGCCTGCTCCAGCGCCGCGCTGTAGTTGCCGATCCGGTAGAGGTCCATCACCGCCTTCTCGTCGAGGTAGAAGCAGATGCTGTACGCGGACCGCTGCCCGAGGGCCCGCCGTCTTCGCTCGCGGACGTGCCGCGCCAGCACGACACCGAGCGCCACCAGACCGGCCGCGGTGACCAGCCACACCGTCATCCAGGGCCACCACACACCCCACCACTGCGCGTCAACGACAGCCACGGATCTCCTTGAACGCCTCGGAAAGGGATGAGCCCTGCGCGTCCACCATGCGTCCGCCCGTCTTCGTGGCCGCGCGCCGCAGTGCGCCGGCGTCGGCCTCTCCGAAGTGCACGGGGTAGGTGTGGACCGCGGCGCGGGTTTCGGCCGCCCGCGCCTCGTAGCGGCGTACGAACTCCTCGTACGCGATACCGGAGTTGTTCTCGCCGTCCGTCATCAGGACGATGGACACGGCCCGTTCGGGGTCGTCGGCCACCACGGTC
Source organism: Streptomyces sp. NBC_00258 (assembly GCF_036182465.1). Lineage (NCBI taxonomy): Bacteria > Bacillati > Actinomycetota > Actinomycetes > Kitasatosporales > Streptomycetaceae > Streptomyces > Streptomyces sp. NBC_00258. The sequence goes on along the minus strand of NZ_CP108081.1, from coordinate 8,367,574 downwards.
GAGGCCGTGCGGTAGCCGTGGTCGAGGGCGGTCCAGACGGCGGTCGCGTCGCCGTAGCCGCCGCGCGCGACGACGTCGGCGAGCGTCTTCAGGTCCTTCTGCCCGTCGACGGTGACGGTCCTCTCCTCCAGTACGCGGCCGCCGAACCGTACGACGGTGAGCCGCTCGCCCTGGTAGAAGCGCGCGAACTTGCCCGTCGCGGAGGAGTCCGCGCCGCTGAGGTCCGCGAAGGCCTCGCGCAGGGCCGCCATGCGCTCGCCGCGCATCGACCCGGAGAAGTCGAGCAGGAAGATCACCTGGTCGGGGACCCGTCGCCGGGGATCGCCGTAGTCGTCCAACAGCCGTTCCACGACACGCGGTTGGTCGGGGAAGTAGAGCGCGTTGCCGACCGGGGCGCGCAGTTGTCCGTCCCGCCGGACGGACGGGCTCACCGGCCGCCGCAGGGCCGTGCGCATGATCTTCTCCTGTACGGAGTCCCGCCCGATCCACTCCACGACCTTGTCGTAGGCGGCCCGTCGGTCCGGGTCGTCCGGGTCGAGGAGCAGCAGGGGGAAGTCGGCGAGGACCATGCCGTCCTCGGGGCGGACGATCTCCAGCTTCTCCTTCAGCCGGCCACCGGAGTTGAGGGCGAGCAGGTCGGACTCGTAGGTGATGAGGGCGTTGGCCGTGCCGGGGTGGTCGACGAAGTCGTCGAGCAGGTCGCGGGTGGAGTCGGCGGTGAGTTTCTGGCCGGAGCGGAAGCCGCGCAGCCGGTCGCAGGAGACGTCGTTCTCGCGCAGGGCGCCGCCGGTGCCCGCCGCGGCGGTCGCGACGCCGACGAGCGCGGCGAGCCCGCTGCCCGTCTGCCGTGGGTCGGCCATCCCGAAGCGTACGGTCCCGGTGGCGGCGGCATCGGCGATGTCGGCCCAACTGAGCCTGCCACCCGGTGACTTGGCGCGCAGCTCGCGGGCGACGTCCGGCCGCAGGCCGACGACGACCGGCGAGAGCATGGTCGGCGTACGCAGCAGCCGCTGGGCGGTGTCCTTGTGGCGCAGCCGGAAGGAGCGGTCGGTGGAGAGCCAGGCCAGGTCGTGCCCGCCGCTTCCCTTCCCGGTGCCGGGGGCCAGGTCGTCACCGGTGTCCGCGTCGGCCCGGTAGTCCATGTCGAGCTCGACACCGGTCTCGTCCCTCAACTCGTCGAGGAGCGGCTCCAGTACGGCGAGGTCGGGGCCGGCGAGGACGCGGAGGGTGGTCTTCTCGTCGTCGTCTCCGGTGCAGGCGGTGACGGTGACGGTCAGGGCGAGCGCCAGACACAGGGTCAGGACCCGGAGCCCGCGGCTCACTTGGGGTCCTTCTGCTGCTCAGGGCAGTCTCCGACGATCTGGATCATGCGCTCCAGGACGGACAGGCTGGGGAGGACCGCCTTGGTGTCGTCGGCCGAGGTGACGGGCGCCTGGATCCGGCGGTCGGTCAGGAACTTCGCCAGCTGGTCGCTCATCTCGTCCGCGGTGGCATCCCGCGGCCTGAAGCCCAACTCCACTGCCCGTGCCTGGAGTTCGGGGTTCCCCGTCACCAGTCGGCCGAGCCGTTCGCCGTCCTTGGTGAGGGCGACCAGCTGGGGTTCGGTGACGAAACGGGTGTCCGGGTAGAGGAGGACTCGGTCGGTGTCGGGCCCGCCCTTCGCTTTCTGGTGGCGGATCTGGTGGGCCAGGTACTGGTGCTCGTAGAAGACCGCTATCGGCGAGATGCTCTTGCCGTTCGGGGACAGGTACGTCTCGGCCATCTCGGCGGAGGGAAGGCCCTGTTCGACGAGCAGCGGCTTGATCTTCCGGGCGAGTTCCTCCGCCTCTCGCGTGCCGTTCGGAGCGTCGTTCCCGTGCCTCACGAAGGCGACGAGGCCGAGATATGTGCCGCCGGAGTTGGCCTGGCAGATGTTCGAGGTCTGGGCGAGGATCTTGTTGCCGTTCCGCACCCCGTGCTTCCTGATGCCGATGTTCTCCCAGCGTCTGCCGTCCGCGGTCAGCGTCAGGAACTTCGCCATGTTGAGCGTGTAGTAGAGCGGCTTGCCGCCGACACCGCCGTTCCGCTGGGGCTCTGCGACCCCCGCGTCCTTCAGCGTCTCGGCGTACGCCCGGTAGGTGCCCAGCACGATCGGGCTGACGAACGGCCGGTAGGTGAGCACCGGGTTGCCCGCCTTCGCCCGCTTGTTGGTGATCAGGTCCGCCGCGGGCTGTCCGGAGGGAAACACCACGTCGTATCCCTCGACGTCCTGGTTGGCGATGTCGCGGGAGCCCATGTTCGTGATGTGGACGCGGAACCCGTGTTCCATCAGGATGCGCCGGACCTCGGGGTCCTCGAAGAAGTCCCTCTTGGAGGCCATCTTGGCCTCGATCGTGACGACCCGGTCGAGCGGCATCAGCAGATGGCCGGTGGCGAGGAGCAGGACGAGGCCGACCACGGGGACCGGGAGTGTGAGAGCGAGTGTGCGGCGCAGGCGACTGCGCTCGGGTCTGTTGAGGACCAGACGGGGTTCCTCTGACACGGATCTGTTCGCGGACACCGGCGTCTCCCCCTAGCGTGGGGCAGGATCGTCGGTGACAGCGCTTACCGCCGAACCACCTCACGACGAACGGCAGTTGCAACAAAGGTTAAGCGCTGACGAACCATCACGGGGAGAGGCTGTCACCGCCCTTCGACGGCGCCTTGACCTCGAAGGATTCCAACGCGTTCGAACACAACAGGTTTCATTCGGGATTCAAGGGCAACTCGCAGAGCATGTCCTCTCGAACTCGCAGTAACGGTGCCAACCAGGCCGGCACGGTCATCGCGGTCGTCGCCGACATCATGGCCCTCATCCTTGGCCTCTGGATCCTGATGTACCTGCTGGACGCCAACCAGGGCAATGACTTCGTCCAGTTCATCCACGACGCGGCACGCTGGCTCGCCGGCTGGTCGCACGACCTGTTCACCTTCGACGAGCAGTGGGCACGGGTCGTCGCAGGGTATGGCCTCGCGGCCGTCGTGTACCTCTTCGTGGGGCACGCGATCGCCAACCGCGCCCACCGTCACTGACGTACGTACAGAGCAGGTGCGAGTACGTACCGAGCAGGTGCCCGGCCCCTACTGACAGCAGTCCGGGTCCAGGCCCGTCGGCAGGCGGTCGCCGCTGAAGACCGCGCACGTCGCCTCGTCGCCGCCCAGAGCGGCGACGGCGAGGAGGAGGGAACCGGCCGTCCAGGAGGTCAACTCTTCGGGCCAGACGGCCTGGGCGTCGAAGACGTAGCCCGTCCAGTACAGGCCGGTTCCCGGGTCCCGCAGATGCTGGATCGACTGGAGAATCTCCAGGGCCCTGTCGGACTCGCCCACGGCCCAGAGCGCCAGGGCGAGTTCGGCCGACTCCCCGCCCGTCACCCACGGGTTGGGGACGACACACCGCACGCCGAGCCCCGGGACCACGAAGCGGTCCCAGGCCCCCTCGATGCGGTCCTTCGCCTCGGCGCCGGTCAGCGCGCCGCCCAGCACCGGGTAGTACCAGTCCATCGAGTAGCGGTCCTTGTCGAGGAACCGCTCCGGGTGCCGGCGTATCGCGTGGCGCAGCGCGCCCACCGCCAACTCCCAGTCGGGCTGCGGCTCTTCGCGTTCCTCGGCGATGGCGAGCGCGCAGCGCAGCGCATGGTGGACGGACGAACTCCCGGTCAGCAGCGCGTCGTCGACGGGCGTCCCGTCGTCCTCGCGCTTCCAGCCGATCTGTCCGCCGGGCTGCTGCAGTTCGAGGACGAACTCCACCGCCGCGAACACGGTCGGCCACATCCGGTCCAGGAACGCGTCGTCGCCGGTGGCGAGGTAGTGGTGCCACACACCGACGGCGACGTACGCGCAGAAGTTGGTCTCACGGCCGCGGTCGGTGACGTCGGCGGCGTCCCCGTCGGCGTAGGCCGCGTACCAGGAACCGTCCTCGTTCTGGTGCCGGGCCAGCCAGTCGTACGCCCGCCCTGCGGCCTCGTGCTCGCCGGCCGCGTCCAGGGCCATGGCGGCCTCGGTGTGGTCCCACGGGTCGAGATGGTGCCCGCGGAACCACGGTATGGCGCCGTCCGCGCGCTGTACGGCCAGGATGCCCCGGACGGTCTGCGCGGCCTGTTCCGCGGTGAGCACTCCGGTCAGGACGAGGTGCTCGGTGCGCGGTGTCGTCACGAAGGGTCCACCGTGGCAGCGTCGACGGGCAGGTGGGGCTTGGTCGCGTACGCCACGAAGCTCTTGCCGATCAGCGGGTTCAGCGCCTGCTCGGCGACCCGGGTGGCCAGGGGTTTCTTCATGATGTCCCAGACGAGGAGCTTGTGGTACGCCCGCACCGGCAGCGCCTTGTCGTTGTCGACGCCGAACGCGCACTTCAGCCACCAGTAGGGGCTGTGCAGCGCGTGGGCGTGATGCGTGCCGTACGGCCTGAGGCCGGCCTCGCGGATCTTGCCGAGCAGTTCGTCCGCCTTGTAGATGCGGATGTGGCCGCCCTCGACCTCGTGGTACGCGTCCGAGAGCGTCCAGCAGACCTTCTCGGGCCCGTAGCGCGGGACCGTGATGGCTATCCGCCCGCCGGGCTTGAGCACGCGGACCATCTCGGCGAGCACGCCCTTGTCGTCCGGGATGTGCTCCATCACCTCGGAGATGATGACGACGTCGAACGACTCGTCGGGGAAGGGGAGTTGGAGCGCGTCGCCCTCCATGGCGGTGGCGGTCGCGCCCTCCGGTGCCTCGCCCGCCTCCTTCATCGCGGCGAACCACTTGGCGACCTCGCGGATCTCCTCGGCGTTCTGGTCCAGCGCGACGACGTGCGCGCCGCGCCGGTAGCACTCGAAGGCGTGGCGTCCCGCCCCGCACCCGAGATCCAGCACACGGTCCCCCGGGGCGAGCGGGAACCGGGAGAAGTCGACGGTCAGCACGTGGTCCTGCTTTCACGGTGAGGGGTGTCCACGGAGGCGGTGGCGGGAGCCACGTTCACGGGGGTGGCGGGCGCCACGTGCGGAGGGGTGACGGACGCCGGGGCCGGCGGGGTGGCTGACGCCAGGTCCAGAGGGGTGGCGGACGCCACGTGCGGAGGGGAGGCAGGCTCCGGGGCCGAAGCGGTGGTGGACGCCAGGCCCAGCGGGGTGGCGGGCGCCGGGGCGGGAGGGTTGGCGAGCGCCGGATCCCGTGGGGTGGCGGACGCCGCGTGCGGAGGGGTGGCGGACGCCAGGCCCGCAGGAGGAGTGGCGGACGCCGCGTGCGGAGAGATGGCAGGCGCCGGGGCCGGAGAGGTGGCGGGCGCCGGGGCCGCAGGAGTGGCGGGCGCCGGGTCTGCGGCCCTTGAGGCCGTGGAAGGGCGCCGGATCCCGGTCGCGGAGCGGCTCTGCGCCCCGGCCGTGGAGGGGCCCCCGCTCGCGATCGCCTCGCGGTAGCGGGAGACCGTGCCCTCGGCGGCCTTGGCCCAGGTGAAGCGGTGGAGGACGCGCTCCCGTCCGGCGGAGCCGAGTCGTACGCGCAGCCCGGGGTCGCCCAGCAGCCGGCTCAGCCCGGCGGCCAGCGCCCCCGCGTCGCCGGGCCTGACGGCCAGGCAGGTCTCGCCGTCGGGGCCGGTGACCTCGGGGATGGCCCCGCCGGTCGTGGCCACGAGCGGCGTACCGGTGGCCATCGCCTCGGCGGCGGGCAGCGAGAAGCCCTCGTAGAGGGAGGGCACGCAGGCGACCTCGGCGGACCGTACGAGGTCGACGAGTTCGGCGTCCGAGATGCCCTTCACGAACTCGACTGAGCCTTCGAGGCCGTAGCGCTCGATGAGCTGGGCGACCGGCCCGTCCTCGGCGCGCTTGCCGACGACGACGAGGTGCGCGGCGGGGTGCTCCGTACGGACCTTCGCGAGCGCCTCGACGAGGAAGACGAGGCCCTTGAGGGGGACGTCCGCGCTGGACGTGGTGACGATCCGGCCCGGCACCTGCGGCACGGACGGATCCGGCGAGAAGAGGTCGGTGTCGGCGCCGATGTGGACGACGTGGATGCGGTCGTCGCGTACGCCGAGGTGGTCGACGATCTCCTGGCGGGACGTGCCGGAGACGGTGAGGACGGAGGGGAGGCGGCGTGCGACGCGCTTCTGCATGCGCGTGAACGCGTACCAGCGGCGTACGGACATCCGGCGGCGCCGGCCCTCCGCGGCGTCGAGCTCCAACTGCCGGTCCACGGTGATGGGGTGGTGGATGGTGGTGACCAGCGGGGCGCCCACGTCCCCCAACAGCCCGTAACCCAGGGTCTGGTTGTCGTGCACGACGTCGAAGTCGCCGCGGCGGGCGCGGAGATGGCGGCGGGCTCGCAGGGAGAACGTCAGCGGTTCCGGGAAGCCGCCGGTCCACATCGTGCCGACTTCGAGCGCGTCGACCCAGTCGCGGTACTCGTCGCGCTTCGGCGTACGAAAGGGATCCGGGTGCCGGTACAGGTCGAGGCTGGGCAGTTCGGTGAGGGAGAGCCCGTCGAGTCCCTCGCCCTCGTCGAGCACGGGGTAGGGCTGGGAGCCGATGACCTCGACCTGGTGGCCGAGGCGGGCCAGCTCTCGCGAGAGGTGCCGTACGTAGACGCCCTGGCCGCCGCAGAACGGGTTCCCTTTATAGGTGAGGAGCGCGATGCGCAGCGGTCGGTCGGCGTCGGCGGCCGAGCCCTCTTGGAGGCCTGCCTCCATGGCCTCATGGGTCACTCTCGGCCCCCTTCTTCCAGCACGTTCCCGCGAGATTACTTCGGGACGGTAATCTAGAACAAGTTTCAGACTTGATCGTTCAGGGAGCACAGAATCTACCGGCAGGTAGCACTCCTGTGAGCGGTGGATCAGGTGATTCACGCCACGGCCGGGCTCTACTCTGCTGTCGCCCACTCGTCCCCATCGAGCCCTCTGTTGTACGAATCTTGTACGAACGTCACGGAACGGGATCCATGCCTGCGGAAGCCAAGACTTCGGCGAAGGCCGCGCAGCCGGCGGTACGGGCCGCGCAGCCGGTCACTCCCCCGCTCACCGAGCGCCAGGAGGCGCGGCGGCGGCGCATCCTGCACGCGAGCGCGCAGCTGGCGAGCCGGGGCGGGTTCGACGCGGTGCAGATGCGGGAGGTCGCGGAGTCGTCCCAGGTGGCCCTGGGCACGCTCTACCGCTACTTCCCGTCCAAGGTGCATCTGCTGGTCGCGACGATGCAGGACCAGCTCGCCCATATGCACGGGACGCTCCGCAAGAAGCCGCCGGCGGGCGACACGGCGGCGGAGCGGGTGGCCGAGACGCTGATGCGCGCCTTCCGCGCCCTCCAGCGCGAGCCGCATCTCGCCGACGCGATGGTCCGCGCCCTGACCTTCGCCGACCGCAGCGTCAGCCCGGAGGTCGACCAGGTCTCCCGCCAGACCACGGTGATCATCCTCGACGCGATGGGCCTCGACGACCCCACCCCCGCCCAGCTCTCCGCGGTCCGCGTCATCGAGCACACCTGGCACTCGGCCCTCATCACCTGGCTCTCGGGCCGCGCCTCCATCGCCCAGGTCAAGATCGACATCGAGACGGTGTGCAGGCTGATCGACCTGACGGAGGTCAGGGAGACGCGGTAGCCGGGGCGTTGGGGCAGTCGAGTCGCTGTCCGGAGAACGTGAACCGCAGGCCGTCGGGGTCCTCCTTGGACGGGGCCGTCGTGAAGACGTACAGACCCCAGTTCGCCCTCGTGAACAACCAGGTGACGCCGTCGCCCTCCGGCTTGCGGAACACCTGCTCCCACCCTCGGTCCTTCAGATCGGCCACCACCTTGGCGAGGGCAGCCGCCTTCGGCACGCCGTCCGTCGGCACGGCGGCGATCATCCGGCATCGGGCGGGCGTCCCGGCTCGGTCGACGATCCGGTCGAAGCCGCCGGCGGCGGCTGCCGCCCGCACGTTCCGCCGCACCGTGTCGCGGCTCAGCTTCGCCTCCTTCGCCGACGTGCCGGACGAGGCACTGCCCTTCGGCCGGGGCGACTTGGAGCCGCCGTCGCCGGTTCCGCCACCGCACCCCGCCAGCAGTACCGCCGCCGTCACGACACCCATCGTCAGCGCTCCTGCGCGCATCGCCGCCCCCTGCCCCACCGCCCCGGGCGACGCGCCCGCGGTCGTGAGGCGGAGTTTCCCACAGACCTCTCGGGTCACTCACCGGCGGGAAGACCAGGTGCCCCGGGCACATGGAACCGGCTCACTCCTCCGGCGGAAACACCGCCTCCCCGCTCCCCAGCACGGTGATCATGATCGCCTCCACCGGACACCCCTCCGCCGCCTCCAGGACCTTCTCGTTGGCGTCGGCCTCCGGCTCCGCCGGGTGGGACTGCATGGCCGAGTCGAGGTGGAAGGCGGTGGGGGCGAGGTGGGTGCACTGGGCCGAGCCGATGCAGAGGGAGCGGTCGACCTCGACGTGCCAGCGGTCGCCCATCGGTCAGGCCTCCCAGCCGGCGGGCAGGTGGATCATCTTGTGCTCCAGGTACTCACCGTAGCCCTCGGGACCGAACTCGCGCCCCAGGCCGGAGTTCTTGTAGCCGCCGAAGGGTCCGAGCATGTCGAGGCTGAAGGTGTTGACGGAGTACGTGCCGGTACGGACCTGGCGCGCCACGTCGATGCCACGGGCCACGTCGGCCGTCCAGACGCTGCCGCTCAGCCCGTAGTCGGAGTCGTTGGCGATCTTGACCGCCTCGGCCTCGTCGCCGTACGGGAGCAGGCAGATCACCGGCCCGAAGATCTCCTCGCGCGCGATCCGCATGGAGTTGTCGACATCGCCGAAGAGCGTCGGCTCGACGTACCAGCCGCGGTCGAGACCGGGCGGACGCCCGCCACCCGTGAGGATCTTGGCGCCCTCCTCCTGGCCGATGCGGATGTAGTCGAGGTTGCGCTGCTGCTGCCGTTGCGCGACCAGCGGGCCCACCTGGGTCGCAGGGTCGAGCGGGTCACCGACCACCAGCGCCCCCGCCGCAGCGGCGAACGCCTCCGCAAACTCGTCGTAGCGCGAGCGCGGCAGCAGGATGCGGGTCTGGGCGACACACGCCTGACCGTTGTTCATCCAGGCCGCCGAGACGATGCCCGGCACGGAGGTCTCGATGTCCGCGTCCGGCAGGACCACCGCCGCCGACTTCCCGCCCAACTCCAGTGTCACGCGCGTGAGGTTGCGTGAGGCGACCTCCATGACCCGCCTGCCCGCGGCGACCGAACCCGTGAAGGAGACCTTGTCGATTCCGGGATGCCCGACCAGGTACTCGCTCACCTCGCGGTCCGCCGGCAGGATCGAGAGCACGCCCTCCGGCAGCCCGGCCTCCTTCGCGATCTCGCCGAGTATGTAGGCGTCGAGCGGCGACTCGGGCGAGGGCTTGAGCACGACCGTGCAGCCGGTCAGCAGCGCGGGCGCGAGCTTGGCCGCCGCCACGAACTGCGGGACGTTCCAGGGGGCGACTGCCGCGACGACCCCGACCGGCTCGCGCCGCACGAGGATCTTCCCGAGCACTCCGTCGCGTGTCTCCTCGTACGTGAAGTCGCGCGCGACCGTGATCGCCGCGTCCCACACCATCATCGCGCCGAGGGCCTGCGCGAGGACGCTCCAGGAGTACGGGGAGCCGTTCTCGGAGGAGATGACGCGGGCGATCTCCTCGTGGCGTACGGCGATCGCGTCCTTGATCCGGGTGACGACCTCGATGCGCTCGTCGAGGGACATCCGCGGCCAGGGGCCCTCGTCGAACGCGGTCCGCGCGACCGCGACGGCCCGGTCGACGTCCGCCCGTGAGGCGTGCGGCACCCGGCCGATGACCTCCTCGGTGTGCGGGGAGATCACCTCGATGACGTCCTGGCCCAGGGGAGCGGCCAACTCCCCGCCGATGAACAGCTGTCCGTGTTCCACGAGCTCGGTCATGGCCGACTGCCTCTCCGCGGGACGTTTCCTGACGGTGCATCAGAAACAACAACACTGGAACTGATACCAGTTCCGGTTGGAGGAGTCCACGGACCTCACACCACTTCGACGTGCCGACCCGATGAGTGACTTGGGCTCCCATTGGAACTGGTTCTAGTTATAGTGGCCGGGAGTCGGCGACAGGGGAACCCATGGCACAGGTGACCGATCACGGCGGGGGCGTACGGTCCGTCGAGGTTCCCATCCCGGACAATCCCCTCGGAACGACGCTCGTGTATGTCGTGGACACCGACCGCGGGCCGGTGCTGATCGACACGGGCTGGGACGATCCGGCGTCCTGGGACGCGCTCGTCGAGGGGCTCGTGGCGTGCGGGACGTCCATGGCGGAGATCCACGGAGTGGTGATCACCCATCACCACCCGGACCACCACGGCCTGTCGGGCAAGGTGCGGGAGGCGTCCGGCGCCTGGATCGCGATGCACGCCGCCGACATCTCGATCGTGCGGCGGACACGCGAAACGAAGCCCGGGCGCTGGTTCACGTACATGGCCGACAAGCTGACCGCCTCGGGGGCGCCCGAGGAGCACGTGGCGCCGATGCGCACCGCCCGCTCCCGGATGTTCCCCGGCGCCTCCCCCGCGCTCCCCGACCGCGAGATCGTCCCCGGCGAACTTCTCGACCTCGCCGGCCGCCGCCTCCGCGCGATCTGGACGCCGGGCCACACTCCCGGCCATGTCTGCCTCCATCTGGAGGAGGCGCATCCGGCCCAACTCCCGGGCCACGGACGCCTGTTCTCCGGCGACCACCTCCTGCCGAGGATCACCCCGCACATCGGCCTCTACGAGGACCCGGACGACGAGACCGTCGCCGACCCGCTCGGCGACTACCTCGACTCCCTGGAACGGATCGGCCGCCTCGAACCGGCGGAGGTCCTCCCGGCCCATCTGCACGCGTTCACCGACGCGCCGTCCCGCGTAAGGGAGTTGCTCGACCACCACGAGTCCCGCCTCACCGACCTCCGCTCCCTCCTCTCCACGCCGCTCACCTCGTGGCAGCTCGCCGTCCGCATGGAGTGGAACCGCCCGTGGGACGACATCCCCTACGGATCGAGGAACATCGCCGTCTCGGAGGCGGAGGCCCATCTGCGCCGGCTGGTGAAACTGGGCCACGCGGAGGCGGTACCGGGGAGCGATCCGGTGACGTACGTGGCCGTTTGAACCTGCTCCTCGGACGCCTGGGGGCGTGTCCGACGGCTCAAGGCCGTCAGTTCTGGCGCGTCTTACCGGTGGTCTGACGCGGTGTCTTCTCGGCGGCGGTCAGGGGCAGTTCGAGGCGGGGCCCACGGAAGCGTTCGCGCAGGAGCCGGTCGTGCGTCACGACGACCAGCGTGCCGGTGTAACAGGCCAGGGCCGCCTCGATCTCCTCCACCAGGGCGGGGGCCAGGTGGTTCGTCGGTTCGTCGAGCAGGAGCAGATCGAGTGGGCCGGCCGTCACGAGCCGGGCCAGTTCGAGCTTGCGGCGCTGTCCGACGGACAGGTTCCGTACGGGAACGGCGAGGTCGGCGGCGTGGAACAGGCCGAGCGCGAGGAGGGCGTCGGCGTGCTCGTCGGGGTGCCCCGGCCTGCCGGCCGCGAACGCCGCCAGCAGCGTACGGGCGTCGAAGGCGTCGTCGGGCGCGCTCTGCTGACGCAGGAATCCGACTCGGCGCGGTCGGCGTACGACACCGGCGTCAGGCGTCAACTCCCCTGCCAGCAGTTGGAGAAGGGTGCTCTTGCCGACACCGTTGGGGCCGGTGACGAGGAGCCGGTCACCCGGGTCGAGCGTCAGGGACGGAACGTACAACCGCCCTTCGACCAGGACGTCTTCCAGGTGCGCCGAGGCCGTTGATGTTCCCTCGGCGGTCGGCGTGCCTTCGACGCGGCCCGTGAACCGCAGTGGCTGCGGAGGCGGCGGCACGGGATGTTCCGTGAGCCGTTGCAGCCGCTCGCGTGCGTTGCGGATGCGGCTCTGTGCTCCGTGCGCCCGCGAGCGTCCCCGGAAGGCGCCGGCGCCGCTGAACGCCCGCGGCCCCTTGCGGGGGATCTCGGCAAGCATCCCGATACCGGAGTCGGCCAGGTGTTCCTGTCGGGCGACCTCATCGCGCCATTGCTCGTACTCCCAGGCCCACCGGGCCCGGGCCGCCGCCTTGGCGGTGAGGAAGCCGGCGTATCCATTGCCGTAGCGCCGTACCGTGCGCTGATCCTGGTCCACTTCCAGGATGGTGTCGGTGACACGTTCCAGGAACGCCCGGTCGTGCGTGGCCACGACGACCGTGCCCCGATGACGGCGCAGATGCCCTTCGAGCCAGGCCACGGCCTCGTCGTCCAGATCGTTGGTCGGCTCGTCGAGCAGCAGCAGTTCGGGAGCCGAGGCAAGGGTCGCGGCGAGCGCGAGCCGGGAGCGCTGCCCTCCGGAGAGGGTGCTCAGCCGACGCTCCCGGTCCAGTGGCGCGTTCTCGCCGAGCCGGCGCAGGCCCACCTCGACCCGGCGATCCGCTCCGTGTCCGCCCCGCGCGTCGAACTCGGCCACCAGTGCCGCGTAGCGCTCGAACTCGGCGGTGCCGGCCGTGCCCAGGGCTGCCTCGGCGACATGAATACGGCGCTCCAGGGCGCGTAGTTCGCCCAGTACGTGATCCACGGCATCGCCCACGCGCGCCGAGCCGGGCAGATCGAGAGTCTGGCGGAGGTGGCCGGTCCCGCCCGGTGCGACGACGGTCAGGCTGCCATTGTCGACCGGCTCCTGCCCTGCCAGCAGCCGCAGGAGGGTGGACTTCCCGGAGCCGTTGTCCCCGACGATCCCGACCTTCTCGCCCGGCCGGACAGCGAGGGACACGCGGTCCAGGACGATGCGGTCGCCGTAGCGCTTGGTCACGTCGGCGAGTGCGATCTGGGACGTGGTGAGGGGGGAGACGGTGGCTGTGGTGTCGACGGGAGCACAGTGCAAGTGCGGTCCTTTGCTCGGCGAACAGGATCGTGCGGCAAGCAGCGGGAACACCGGCTGCCGACCGATGAACACGAAGCTAGACGATACGGTCCGTCTCGTCAAGCCTCCCGCAGCCGCCGCTCCAGAAGCGGCCACTCACGACCCGGGCCGGCTAGGCCAGCAACCTGCGGATCAACTCCCGCGCTTCACCGAGGAGTTCGACCTCGCTGGGGCTCATCGTCGGGTTGGCGGCCCGCTGCCCCGTCGCCCAGCCGAGACCGCCGCTCGGGCCCGTCAGGAGCGCCGGGTCGGGGCAGCCGGCCAGCAGGGCGGACAGCATCTCCTCGGCCAGGGGCGCGCGGGGATCGTCGTCGACGGCCACCTGGGCGACGATCACGGCGGACATGCTCCAGTCGCGGCCGGGCGGGCCCTCTTCGGTGTTGGCCCAGTCGATCACCATGGGCCCGGCCGGGGCGAGGAGGACGTTCTCCGGGTGCAGGTCCAGGTGCAGGACGCGTACGGCGGGGTCGGTGGAGCGGCGGGCGGGGATCGCGTGCAGGTCGCGCAGGAGCCGGGCGAGCGCCGATCCCGCCTCGCCGGCGGTGAGTTGGCCGGCGGCCACCGCCTCGACCAAGGTCGGCCCGTACAGCCGCTCCATCACGAGGTCGGTGCGCGCGTCCGCCGCCCGCACGCGCGGCACGGGATAGCCGTGACTCCGTACGTACTCCATGACGGCCGCCTCGGCCGGCGCGTCCCCGTAGCCGTCCCGGTACCGGCGCAGCACCCACGCGCCGCCACCGGGACCACCGTGATCGCCGAGGCCGTTGTGGTCGTGGTGGTCGTCGAGCGCGTAGACATCCGCCGTGCGCCCCGATCCGAGCAGGCGGCCGGCCCCCGCAGGTATCCCCATGGGCAGAAGCTACCCGGAGCTGTTCGGTCTCACAGGCGGTCCCACAGGCGGCCCTCAGGGTCTTGCTACGGGCCGGTACAGTGAGCGGGTCGTCATCACAGTCGTACGGGGGGAAGCCGGTGCAAATCCGGCGCTGACCCGCAACCGTGTGCCGCCCGGTCGCGTCAGGGGCGGTGAGCCGGACTGCCCCGTACGGACGTGACCGGCTCGCGTCACCGGAACCGCCGGTGACCGGCACCGTCGAGGCATACGGAGCCGAGCCGCCTTGGATTCCAGGCTGCCCGGCTCCCTGCAGGGAAAGGCATCCGCCGATCATGTTTGTCCGCCGCAGCGCAGCGGTACTGGCCGCCACCGCCGTGATCGGTACGGCGTTCGCGCCCGCCGCCCTCGCCGACGAGTCGCCCGGCGCGACGCCGTCCCAGGCGTTCCCCTCCGCCCTGTACGGCAGCACCGACCCCACCTACGACGGCGTCTGGCGGCAGTCGCTGGCTCTGCTCGCCCAGGACACCGTGGGGGTGAAGCCCGCGAAGCAGGCCGTCGACTGGCTCGCCGGCCAGCAGTGCGAGAGCGGGGCCTTCGCGGCTTACCGCCCCGACCCGCGCGCGAAGTGCGATGCCAAGACCAAGGTCGACACGAACAGCACCGCCGCCGCGCTGCAGGCCCTGGAGGCCCTCGACGCGAGCGACGCCGTGACCGGCGCGGCCGTGAAGTGGCTGAAGTCCGTGCAGAACAAGGACGGCGGCTGGGGCTACTTCCCGGGCACGCCCAGCGACACCAACTCGACGTCCGTCGTGATCGGGGCCCTGGACGCCGGAGACACCGACGCGAAGGACGTGCCCTCGAAGGACGACCGAACGCCGTACGACGCCCTGCTCGGCCTCTCCGTCCCCTGCGACGAGACCGGCGGCGGCGCCTTCGCCTTCCAGCCGGACAAGAAGGGCAAGCTCGCGGCGAACGCGGACGCCACGGCGGCGGGGGTGCTCGGCGTGCTCGGCGAGGGCCTGGACGCGGATCCCGACGAGGACGGTGCCGACAAGGCCTCCCCGAAGGCGTCCCAGTGCGTGGGCGGCCACCCCTTCACGGTCGAGGACGCGGCGGCCAACGGTGCCCTGTATCTCGCGGGCGCGGTCGCCAAGAACGGCTACCTGAAGTCCTCCCTCCCCGGCGCCGAGGACCAGCCCGACTACGGCAACACCGCCGACACGGTCGTCGCGCTCGCCGCCGCCGGCCGCACGGCCGACACCGGGAAGCCGCTGGCCTGGCTGGAGAAGAACTCCGGCACCTGGGCGGCGAAGAGCGGCCCGGCGGCGTACGCGCAGCTGATCTTCGCGGCGAACGCCACCGGTACGGACCCGCGTGCCTTCGGCGGCGCCGACCTCGTGAAGCAGCTCGGCGCGACCGGCCCCGCGGCGGCGTCCTCCGACGCCTCCACCGCCCCGGCCGACGACAAGAACGACAAGGACGCCGCCTCGGACGAGGACGACGGCGGGGTCAGCCTCTGGTGGATCATCGGGGTCGGCCTGGTCGGCGGCATCGGCATCGGCTTCCTCCTCAGCGGCCGTAACAAGAAGCAGCAGCCGTGACCTGCCGCCGCCTGGTTCTGCCGGTCCTGTGCCTCCTGCTCGCCGTCCTCGGCACGGCGGGGCAGGCCCAGGCGGTCGGCTACCGCTACTGGTCCTTCTGGGACCGGAACTCCACCGCCGACACGTGGGTGTACGCGACCCAGGGGCCGTCGACCGCGCGGCCATCGGACGGTGACGTCCAGGGGTTCCGTTTCTCGGTGAGCGAGGACTCCAAGGACTCGGCGAAGCCGCGCGGGGCCGCCGACTTCGCGACGATCTGCGCGAAGACGCCCGCACGGGAGGGTGCCAAGCGGGTCGGCCTGGTCCTCGACTTCGGCACGGCCGCGGACGCCCCGTCCGGCTCGACCCCGCCCCGACCCCGCACGGCCTGCGCCCGCGTCGACGAGGACGCCACGACCGCGGACGCCCTCGCCGCCGTCGCCAAGCCCCTCCGCTACGACACGAACGCGCTGCTCTGCGCCATCGCGGGCTACCCGGGCACAGGCTGCGGAGAGCCGGTCTCGGGCGACCGCCCGAGGACTTCGGCGTCACCTGGCACGGAGGCGGAGAGCAAGTCCGGCGACGGCAGCGGGGACGGCGGCCCCTCGGTGGGCCTGCTGGCCGGAATCGCCGCGGTGGCGACCCTGGGCGCGGCAGCAATCTGGCAAGCACGCCGCCGCCGCGGCTGACGGGCCCCTGCAATGACCGCCGGCAACGACGACAACCTCCAGGCCCCCGCCTCCGCAGCCACCGCGACCGCCGCTGCCACTGTGCCCACGGCACCGGGTGCGCTGTCCAAAAGAGTTCAACGCAGACTCACCGCGCCGCAGGCAACCCGCACCAACGCGATCCACCCAGGCGCCTGGTGGCTCTGGGCCCTGGGCCTGGGCACAGCCGCATCCCGCACCACGAACCCCTTGCTCCTCGCCCTCCTCATCGGCGTTGCCGGCTACGTGGTGGCGGCCCGCCGGACAGAGGCCCCCTGGGCCCACTCCTACGGCGCCTTCGTGAAACTCGCCCTCGCCGTCCTGGTCATCCGCCTGGCGTTCGCAGTCGTCCTCGGCTCCCCCATCCCCGGCACCCACACCGTCGCCACACTCCCCGAACTCCCCCTCCCCGACTGGGCAAAGGGCATCCGCATCGGAGGCCGAGTCACCGCGGAAGGCCTCGTCTTCGCCCTCTACGACGGCCTGAAACTCGCCGCGCTCCTCATCTGCGTAGGCGCGGCGAACGCCCTCGCGAACCCGGCCCGCCTCCTCAAATCCCTCCCAGGAGCCTTGTACGAGGCGGGAGTTGCCGTAGTGGTGGCCCTCACCTTCGCCCCGAACCTGATCGCGGACGTCCAACGTCTGCGCGCCGCCCGGCGCCTCCGAGGCCGCCCGGACAAGGGCCTGCGCGGCCTGCTCCAGGTCGGACTCCCGGTCCTGGAGGGCGCGTTGGAGCGGTCCGTCTCCCTGGCGGCGGCGATGGACGCACGCGGCTACGGCCGCACGGCGGACGTACCGCCCACCGTCCGCCGCATCACCGCCGCACTCACCCTCGGCGGCCTGGTCGGCGTCTGCGCCGGAACGTACGGCCTGCTCACCGCGGAGGGCGGCAGCTACGGCCTGCCCGTACTGCTCGCCGGACTGGCCGCCGCCCTCGCCGGACTGTGGCTCGGCGGCCGCCGCTCGCTGCGTACGCGCTACCGGCCGGACGCGTGGGGCGTCCGCGCATGGCTGGTCGCCGCCTCCGGCGCGGCGGTCGCGACGCTGCTGATCCTCTACGCCTCCTACTCCCCGTCCAGCTCCGCGGCCCTGCACCCCGGTGTCGTCCCGCTGACCGCGCCGACACTCCCCCTGTGGCCCGCGGCGGCGATCCTGCTCGGCCTGCTCCCCGCCTTCGTCGCCCCCGCACCCGAGAACACCCGCAAGGAATCCTCATGATCCGCTTCGAGAATGTCTCCGTGACATACGACGGAGCGGCAGGGCCGACCGTCCAGGGCATCGAACTCACCGTCCCCGAGGGCGAGTTGATGCTGCTGGTCGGACCGTCCGGGGTCGGCAAGTCGACGGTGCTCGGCGCGGTGAACGGACTGGTCCCGCACTTCACGGGCGGCACCCTGCGCGGCCGCGTGACGGTGGCGGGCCGTGACACCCGGACCCACAAGCCGCGCGAACTCGCGGACGTGGTCGGCACGGTGGGCCAGGATCCGCTGTCGCACTTCGTGACGGACACGGTCGAGGACGAACTCGCGTACGGAATGGAGTCGTTGGGCCTCGCACCCGACGTGATGCGCCGCCGCGTCGAGGAGACCCTGGACCTGCTCGGCCTCGCCGACCTGCGCGACCGTCCCATCTCCACGCTCTCCGGCGGCCAGCAGCAGCGCGTCGCGATCGGCTCGGTCCTCACCCCGCACCCCAGGGTCCTGGTCCTCGACGAACCGACCTCGGCCCTGGACCCGGCCGCCGCGGAGGAGGTCCTCGCCGTCCTCCAGCGCCTCGTCCACGACCTCGGCACGACGGTCCTCATGGCCGAGCACCGCCTGGAACGCGTCATCCAGTACGCCGACCAGGTCGCCCTCCTCCCCACCCCCGGCGCCCCTCTCGTGCTGGGCACACCGTCCGAGGTCATGGCCGTCTCCCCGGTGTACCCGCCGGTGGTGGCGCTGGGCCGGCTCGCCGGTTGGTCACCCCTGCCGCTGACGGTGCGGGACGCCCGGCGACGGGCGGGCGCACTGCGGGAGCGGCTGGAGAACAGCACGTACGAAGCGGCGGGCACGACGAGCACGTACGCGCACACCACGGCGCCCCTGCTCCCGACGGAAAGCACCCCGGCGCCCTCCCGTCACCCCCGCCCTCGCCTCTTCCGCAAACGCACCCCCGAATCCGCACCCCCACCCACAAGTCCAACCCCAACTGCCCGCCACTCGGCAGCAGTTGCGAACCTTTCCGTCCGCCGCGGCCGTACCGAGGTGCTCCACTCGGTCACGCTCACCGTCGACCCCGGCGAGACCCTCGCCCTCATGGGCCGCAACGGCGCCGGCAAGTCCACGCTGCTCTCCGCCCTCGTCGGCCTGGTCCCACCGGCGTCGGGATCCGTGCGCGTGGGCGGCGTCGAGCCCCACCGCACGGCACCCCGTGAACTCATCCGCCACGTCGGCCTCGTACCGCAGGAGCCCCGCGACCTGCTGTACGCCGACACGGTGGCCGGGGAGTGCGCGGCCGCGGACTCCGACGCCGAAGCGGAACCGGGCACCTGCCGGACCCTGGTGTCCGAGCTGCTCCCGGGCATCGAGGACGACACGCATCCGCGGGACCTCTCGGAGGGCCAGCGGCTCGCGCTCGCCCTGGCGGTCGTCCTGACGGCCCGCCCGCCCCTGCTCCTGCTCGACGAGCCGACCCGAGGCCTCGACTACGCGGCGAAGTCCCGTCTGGTCACCGTCCTGCGAGGGCTGGCGGCCGAGGGTCATGCCATCGTGCTGGCCACCCACGACGTCGAACTGGCCGCCGAACTCTCCCACCGGGTCGTCATCCTCGCCGACGGCGAACCCGTCGCCGACGGCCCGACTGCCGAGGTCGTCGTCGCCTCCCCGTCCTTCGCTCCACAGGTCACCAAGATCCTCGCTCCGCAGAAGTGGCTCACGGTCCCGCAGGTGCGCGAGGCGCTCCGCGCGGCCGAAAGAGCGGAGGAGGCCGGCTCATGAGCGAGAAGTCACACTCCCGCCCCGACCCTCGCCCCCTCCCCCAGCGCCAAGCCCGCCCCATCCGCCTGGGCCCCCGCTCCCTCGCCGCCCTCCTCCTCGTGAGCCTCGTCGGTCTGGCGGCGCTCACCTGGCCGTTCTTCAGTGGACCCACCTCACAGGTGAGTGCCCACTCCAAGGACGCGCCCTGGCTGTTCGCGGGGCTGCTCGTGCTGCTGGTCGGAGTCGTCGGGGCGACGATCTCCGAGTCGGGGCTCGGCCCCAAGGCCGTGGCCATGCTCGGCGTGCTCGCAGCGACGGGGGCCGCACTGCGGCCGATCGGAGCCGGCACCGCCGGCATCGAGCCGATGTTCTTCCTGATGGTGCTGAGCGGGAGGGTCCTCGGGCCGGGCTTCGGATTCGTACTCGGGGCGGTCACGATGTTCGCGTCGGCGCTGCTCACGGGCGGGGTCGGGCCGTGGATGCCGTTCCAGATGCTGTCCATGGGCTGGTTCACGATGGGCGCGGGCCTGCTCCCGGGCCCGGACCGGCTGCGCGGCCGGGGCGAGCTGTTGATGCTCGCCCTGTACGGGTTCCTCGCGGCCTTCGCGTACGGCACGTTCATGAACCTGGCCGGCTGGCCCTTCATGGACGCGCTGTCGTCGAACGTCGCCTTCGACCCGCACGACGACGTGGACGCCAACCTGGCCCGTTTCGTCGCGTACTGTCTGGCCACCTCCCTCGGCTGGGACCTGGGCCGGGCCGTGGTGACCGTCGTCCTGACCCTCACGCTCGGCGCGACCGTCCTCAAAGCCCTCCGACGGGCCACACGGAGGGCCGCCTTCGAGACCTCGGTCACCTTCGAGGACCCGCGTGGTGCGGCGCCCGTCACACCGTCCGGCCGCACACCGTAGACGCTTCAACCACTGCGGGTCACACCCACCGTGAGGCGGCCCACAGGACCTAGGTCACTTACGAAGCGCGGTCGTAGATCATTCCTTCTGTCATGCCCACGCCTTTATCGCCTCTGACCTGCGGATTGAGAGCCACGTCACAGAAGGACCTTTTGCGGCAGATACGACCACAACTAGCAAAAGGGGTCATTGCGGACGCCCGCCGAGCCTGTTTCTCTGGAGGAGTCGCAAGGCGCCGACGAGCCCACCCGGGCCTCGGCGCCAACGCATGCCAAGGCCTTACGGGTCACGGCGTACGAGCGACCGCCATGTCCCCGAAGGAAAAGGTTCTCTGTGTCCATCTCCACCCGCATCCGCCGTATCGCCACTCCGAAGAAGGCCCTCACCGGTGCCGCCGTGGCCGCTGCCACCGCCGGCATGGTGTTCGCGGCGGGCCCCGCCCAGGCCGCGGCTCCCGCGAAGGCTTCCCCCACCTCGGCCAAGGAGATCGCGCGGAAGATGATCCCGAACGACTCGCAGTACAAGGCGTTCAGCAAGATCGTCGAGCATGAGAGCGGCTGGAAGGTCACCGCCACCAACTCCTCCTCCGGCGCCTACGGCCTGGTCCAGGCCCTGCCGGCCTCGAAGATGGCCTCCGCCGGTTCCGACTGGAAGACGAACCCGAAGACCCAGATCAAGTGGGGCCTCGACTACATGAACGACCGCTACGGCAGCCCGACCGGCGCCTGGAACTTCTGGCAGGCCAACGGCTGGTACTGACCGGCCCGCGAGACACCCAGACGCGCCCAGGCGCACCCCCGTACGCGAAGGCGGCGGCCCCCGATCCCCGGGGCCGCCGCCTTCGCCATGCTCCGGTGGGGCACATACGGACTCTCGACAGGCCTCCGTGGTGGACTTGACCGCGCTCCACCGCACGCTTCACCGCACCGAGCCCGCCCGCCGACCGGAGGCCCCATGAGTTCCGAAGAGACAGAGAAGACGGGGGACACAGGGGAGCCAGGAAAGACGGACGAGAAGGCGGACGAAAGGACGGACACGCGAACGTCCGACCCCGCACCCAAGCCCGACCCCGAGGCGCGCGGACTGCGGCTCGCGCCCGTGCTGCTGGCCCTGACCGTGGTCAGCGGGCTGATCGACGCGGTGAGCTATCTCGGCCTCGAACACGTCTTCACGGCGAACATGACCGGCAACGTGGTCGTGCTGGGGTTCGCCGCCGCCGGCGCACCCGGCTTCTCGGTGTCGCACACGCTGACGTCGCTGGGCACCTTCCTGGTGGGCGCGGTGGCGGGCGGCCGCATCGCGGTACGCCTGGGCAAGGGATCCCGCCGGACCTGGGCCCGCCTCACGCTGGCCGCGGAGGCGGTACTGGTCGGCGCGGCCTCCGTGGTCGCCTTCGCCGCACCCGACGCGACCGCAACCGTCTACACCCTCATCGCGGTGACGGCCTTCGCGATGGGCCTGCGCAACGCGACCGTGCGCAAACTGGGCGTCCCCGACCTGACGACCACCGTCCTGACCATGACCCTGACGGGCCTCGCGAGCGACTCCCGCGCCGCGGGCGGCACCGCCCACCACTCCCCCCGCCGCACGGCATCGGTGATCGCGATGCTCGCGGGCGCCCTGCTCGGCGCTTGGCTGGTACTCCACCACGGCCTGGCCATTCCGCTGCTGGTCGCGGCGGGAGTGGTGGGGGTGCTGGCGGTCATGGCTTCGGGGCGGGAGTGAGAGGGCTCGGCTGTCCACGCCAACGCCCGTCGAAGCGGCTCCGCCCTCCGCCCCTCCCCGACACTCGAAGAACCCGGCGGGGCCCGTCCTCACCCTCGGCCCCGCCACCTTCACCACGTTCGTCAACTGGACGACAACGGCAGTGACTCACAACCGCTGAATGATCGTCCCGGTCGCCAGCGCCCCGCCCGCGCACATCGTGATGAGCGCGAACTCCTTGTCCCTGCGCTCCAGTTCATGGAGAGCCGTGGTGATGAGCCGCGCCCCCGTGGCCCCAACGGGGTGCCCGAGCGCGATCGCGCCGCCGTTGACGTTCACCTTCTCCAGGTCCTGTTCGAAGACCTGCGCCCAGCTCAACACCACTGACGCGAAGGCCTCGTTGACCTCGATGACGTCGATGTCCTTCAGCGACATCCCCGCCTTGCCGAGAACCGCCTTCGTGGCGTCGATCGGGCCGTCGAGGTGGAAGTGCGGGTCCGACCCCACCAGGGCCTGAGCCACGATCCGCGCCCGCGGGCGCAGCTTCAGCGCCCGCGCCATCCGCTTCGACGCCCACATCAGGGCAGACGCGCCGTCGGAGATCTGCGACGAGTTGCCCGCCGTGTGGACCGCCGTCGGCATGACCGGCTTCAGGCCGGCCAGGGCCTCCATGGACGTGTCGCGCAGCCCCTCGTCCCGGTCGACCAGGCGCCACATGCCCTGCCCGGCCCGCTGCTCGTCCTCGGTCGTGGGGACCTGCACGGCGAACGTCTCCCGCTTGAAGCGCTCCTCCGCCCACGCCGCCGCGGCCCGCTCCTGCGAGATGAGGCCCAGCGAGTCCACGTTCTCGCGAGTCAGCCCCCGATGACGGGCGATCCGCTCGGCGGCCTCGAACTGGTTGGGAAGGTCTACGTTCCACTCGTCAGGGGTCGGCTTCCCCGGGCCGTGCTTGGAGGCGGCTCCGAGCGGCACTCGGGACATGACCTCGACGCCACAGCTGATCCCGACGTCGATGACGCCCGCCGCGACCATGTTGGCGACCATGTGGGAGGCCTGCTGCGAGGATCCGCACTGCGCGTTCACGGTCGTCGCCGCCGTCTCGTACGGCAGGCCCATCGCGAGCCACGCGGTACGGGCGGGGTTGCCGGACTGCTCGCCGGCATGGGTGACGGCTCCGCCGACGACCTGCTCGACGCAGTCCGCCTGGATCCCCGTACGGCCGAGGAGTTCTCGGTAGGTCTCACCCAGTAGATAGGCGGGGTGCAGGTTGGCGAGCGCGCCGCCGCGCCTGCCGATGGGGGTGCGCACGGCTTCTACGATCACGGGTTCCGCGGCCATGGGGAGTTCCTCTCCTCGGGTCACCCGCGCGGCGCGGGCGTCCCGGCCCACCCGCCACGCTGAACTAGTACGCGTTCTAGTTCTGTGTGCAGTCTGCTGACCCGGCGTCCGTCACCGCAAGGGTCGTGCAGCTCCCGAAGTCGCGATCTGCACGACTTCCGCACGCAATTCGGGTTGTCGCGCCTCTTGCCACTTGTAGAACCCGTTACTACCTTCACGGCAATTCCCGGTACCTGATGGACCGTCAGAACGCGGCAGAGCGCGACCGCCAGAGCCCGACTGCCAGAACTCGACCGACAGAACCCGACCGTCGCACGACCTGGAGTTGCCGATGACCTGTCCAGCGCTGCCCGACGGGTTCGATTTCACCGACCCCGACGTGCTGCACCACCGCGTGCCCTTCCCGGAGTTCGCCGAGCTGCGTCGGACCGAACCGGTCCGCTGGATCCCCCAGCCGCCCAATCTCGCCGGTTTCGGGGACGAGGGCTACTGGGCCGTCACCCGGCACGCCGACGTCAAGTACGTGTCCACGCACCCCGAGTTGTTCTCGTCCACCCTCAACACCGCGATCATCCGCTTCAACGAGCACATCGAGCGCGACGCGATCGACGCCCAGCGGCTGATCCTGCTGAACATGGACCCGCCCGAGCACACCCGGGTCCGCCAGATCGTCCAGCGCGGCTTCACCCCGCGGGCGATCCGCGCCCTGGAGGACAACCTGCGCGGCCGCGCGGGACGGATCGTCGAGACCGCGCTGGCGAACGCGGGCCCCGGTGGTTCCTTCGACTTCGTGACCGAGGTCGCCTGCGAACTGCCCCTCCAGGCGATAGCCGAGCTGATCGGCATCCCGCAGGAGGACCGCGCCAAGATCTTCGACTGGTCCAACAAGATGATCGCGTACGACGACCCGGAGTACGCCATCACCGAGGAGGTCGGCCAGGAGTCGGCCACCGAGATCCTCGCCTACGCGATGAACATGTCCGCCGACCGCAAGCAGTGCCCGGCCAAGGACATCGTCAGCACCCTGGTCGCCGCCGAGGACGAGGGCAACCTCGGCTCGGACGAGTTCGGCTTCTTCGTGCTGATGCTGGCCGTCGCGGGCAACGAGACGACCCGAAACGCCATCACCCACGGCATGCACGCCTTCCTCACCCACGCCGACCAGTGGGACCTCTACAAGCGGGAGCGCCCGGCGACCGCCGCCGAGGAGATCGTCCGCTGGGCGACACCGGTCGTCTCCTTCCAGCGCACGGCGACCCAGGACACCGAACTGGGCGGCAAGCAGATCAGGAAGGGCGACCGCGTCGGCATCTTCTACTCCTCCGCCAACAACGACCCGGAGGTCTTCGACTCACCGGAGGTCTTCGACATCACCCGCGACCCGAACCCGCACCTCGGCTTCGGGGGCGGCGGCCCGCACTTCTGCCTCGGCAAGTCGCTGGCCACCCTGGAGATCGACCTGATCTTCAACGCGATCGCCGACGCGATGCCCGGCCTCAGGCTGGTCGGCGACCCTCGCCGGCTGCGCTCGGCATGGATCAACGGCGTCAAGGAACTGCAGGTCAGCGCCGGTTGAGCCGCCGGTGACCCGCTTCGCGGGAGGCAGGGGCATCCCCCCTACGCCCCGCCCCTGCCTCCCCCGGGTCCCGCCGGGTTGCCCCGTGCCCGAAACCGAGTGAACGTTTCCGGTCCGTTACGCGTCTTCACGGATGGCACAGCCAACTGACACCTTCGAAGACTTCGAACGGACAAGCCGAGCCGTGGTCCCAGCCGAACTGTCACTCGTCCGGCCGGAGGGCGCGACCGCCTCCCGGAAGCGGGACCTCCGCCCGGTTTGGAGGCGGCACCGCGTTCCCCTCCTCGCCACCCTGCCGACCGTGCCGCTGTACGTGGTGTGGTGGCTGTTCCTCGCCACCGGCGGCGGTGATCTCGCGGCACAGGAGGCCTGGGCCGACTTCGCGTCCCGGCACGGCGGTTCGGCGTACAGCCTGTTCTGGTACGGCGGGATGCACACCGCCAACTACAGCCTGATCTCGCCCTATCTGATGGCCGCCTTCGGCGTGCGCACGGTCACCGTCGCCGCCGGGCTCCTCGCCGCCTGGCTGGCCTCGGTCCTCATCGTCCGTACGGGGATCCGCCGGCCGCTCGGCCCGGCGCTGCTCGCCTCGCTCGCGCTGTGGTGCAACGTCGCGTCGGGGCGCACCACCTTCGCCCTCGGTGTCGCGCTCGGGCTCGCGGCCTGTGTGCTGCTGACCCGGGAGCGCCGGCTGCCGCTCGCGGTGGCGTACGCGGCGCTGGCGGCCATGGCGAGCCCGGTGGCCGGACTGTTCCTGGTCGTGGCGGGCGCCGGCCACGCCCTCGTACGGGACCGGGTGCGGGCCGCCACGCTGATCGTCCCGCCGGTCGTGGTGGTGGGCACCACCACCCTGCTGTTCCCGTTCACCGGCGAGCAGTTGATGCCGGCGGCCCGGATCTGGCCGCCCGTCGTGATCGGCCTCGTCGTACTGACCCTCGCGCCGCGCGGCTGGCGGGTGCTGCGCTGGGGTGCCGTCGTGTACGCGGCCGGGACGGTCCTCACGTATCTGATTCCCTCACCGGTCGGCACGAACGTGGAGCGGCTCGCGGAACTGTTCGCGCCGGCGGCCCTGTTGGCCGCGCTGCTGGCGGTGCCGAGCCATCGGCACACAGCGGAGCCGCAGGGGCGCGCCGGTGTCGAGGGGACGAGCGCGCGGAGGCCCGAAGGGTCGAGCACGGTCGTCCCCTCGACACCGGCTGAGGCGTCCCGGAGTCGCAGCCAGAAGAGACGCCGGATCGCGCTCGCCATGGCGCTGGTCTTCTCCGTGGGCTGGGTGGGCAAGAAGACCGTCGACGATCTGCAGGTGTCGACGGCCGTGCCGGCCTGGGCCTCCGACACGGCCAGCGTCGTGGACGCCCTGGACCGGCTCGGCGCGGACCGTACGCGCGTCGAGGTGGTCCCGGCCCGCAACCACCGCGAGGCGACCGCGCTGGCCCCGCACGTGAACCTGGCGCGCGGCTGGAACCGGCAATTGGACATGGAGCGCGGCCGGCTCTTCTACGACGGGACGTTCTCGGAGACGACGTACCGGGCCTGGCTGGACCGGTGGGCGGTCGGCTTCGTCGTACTGCCCTCGGGAAAGCCGGACGGCTTCGCGGAGGACGAGGCGCGCCTGGTCGCGCGGGGCACCGAGTGGCTGGAGCCGGTGTGGCGGGACGTGAACTGGCGGGTCTACCGCGTGCGCGGGGCGGTGCCCCTGGTGTCGAAGCCCGCCACCGTCGTGCGGGCCGACAGCGCCGCGGTCCTCGTGCACGTCCCGCGGGCCGGCTCGGTGACCGTGCGCGTCGCCTTCTCGCCCTGGCTGTACGCCGAGGGCGGCTGCCTGGAGAAGGCGGGCGAGTTCACGCGTCTGACGGTGACCGAGCCGGGCGAGTACCGGATCAGCTCGGGGTACGGTCCTTCGCCGGGGCCGGCTCCGCGGTGCTGACCTCCGCGGCCTCCGCCGTCTTCGCCGCCTCCACCGCCGGTTTCGCGAGCGGCCGCGGGCGCGGTCCCTGGAGCAGGTAGGTCAGCGCGAAGCCCGCGCCGACGACGGCCGCGCCGCCCGCCGCGTCCAGGACCCAGTGGTTGGCGGTCGCCACGATCGCGGAGACCGTGAACAGCGGGTGCAGCAGGCCGAGAGCCTTCATCCACCACTTCGGGGCGAGAATCGCGATGACGAGCCCGCACCACAGCGACCAGCCGAAGTGCAGCGAGGGCATCGCCGCGTACTGGTTGGTGAGCGCGGTCAGCGTCCCGTAGTCCGGCTGGGAGAAGTCCTGCACACCGTGCACGGTGTCGATGAAGCCGAGGCCCGGCATCAGCCGCGGCGGGGCCAGCGGGTAGAGCCAGAAGCCGACGAGCGCGAACAGCGTGGCGAAGCCGAGCGCCGCGCGGGCCCAGCGGTAGTCGGCGGGACGGCGGACGTAGAGGATGCCGAGGACACTCAGCGGCACCACGAAGTGGAACGACGTGTAGTAGAAGTCGAAGAAGCTCTGCAGCCACGGGACGTCCACCACCGCGTGGTTGACCCAGCGCTCGACGTCGATGTGCAGGAACTTCTCGATCGCGTGGATCTGCTCGCCGTGTTCCTCGGCGGTGGCACGGCCCCCCGTGTTGGTGCCGCCGGTCGCCGCGAGTCTGACCTGCTGGTACGCGGAGTAGCCGACGCGGATCAGCAGAAGTTCGAGCAGCAGGTTCGGCCGGGTGAGGACCCGGCGCAGGAACGGCAGCAGCGGCACGCGCTTCCACCTGGTGGGCACCGGCTGCGCGTACTCGGTCGGAATCGGCGAGCGGTAGTACTCCGACGTTCGGGACAGAAACGGAACCACGGTGGCCGCGGCGAGGGCGGCGAGCAGGACGACGTTGTCACGCAGCGGGTAGAGGGCCGCCATGTTCGGCAGCATCATCTTCGCCGGGAGCGTCATCACCAGGATGACGGCGACGGGCCATACGTACCGGTCGCCGGCCTTCTTGCCGACCCGGCCGACCAGCGCGAGCAGCACCCACAGCAGCTGGTGCTGCCAGGTGGTGGGCGACACGGCGACGGCGACACAGCCGGTGACCGCGACCGCGAGCAGCAACTGCCCGTCGCGGGCGTAGCGCACGGCGCGGCGCAGGCCGAGCACGGCGACGGCCGCGCCCAGCGACAGGAACAGCCCGATCTCCAGCGGGCCTTCGAGGCCGAGCCGGAGCAGCGCGCCGTGCAGCGACTGGTTGGCGAGGTCGTCGGCGGGCCGCCCGAGCCCGACTCCGGCCAGGTGGTGCACCCAGTACGTGTACGAGTCGTGCGGCATCGCCGCCCACGCGAGCGCGGTGCCCGCGGCGAAGGCGATCCCCGTGGAGGCGGCGGCCCGGCGGCGGCCGGTGAACCACAGGAGCGGCACGAAGAGGAGCACGGTCGGCTGGAGGGCCGCCGCGAGCCCGATCAGCACCCCGCTCGCCCGTTCCCCGCGCACGGCGAAGCAGCCGAGGAGCACGAGCAGCACGGGAATGATGCTGGTCTGGCCGAGGTGGAGCGTGTTGCGCACGGGCAGCGACAGCATCAGCAGGCTGATCGCGACGGGCGCGGCGAGCAGGGCCGTCCGGCGGCTCACGGGCTGCGGCAGGGCGCGCGCGGCGACCAGGCCGAGGGCCACGACGAGCAGCAGCGTGCCGAAGGTCCAGCCCCAGCCCAGGGCCTGTTCGGCCGACCGGGTGAGGGGCTTGAGGACGAGCCCGGCGAACGGTGTGCCCGTGAACTGGGTCGAGTCGTACAGCGACCCCTTCACATGGAGCACGCCGTTGGGTCCGACCCAGGTCTCCAGGTCCGTCAGCCGTTCGCCTTTCGGCGTGCTCAGGACGACGGCCACCTGCCGTACCGCCAGGACGGCGGCGACCAGCCAGAGGCCCGCGCGGACCACTCCAAGCCGTGCCTTCGCCGTCCCGGGCGCCGCCGCCCCGAAGGCATCCCCTGGTCGTCCACCGTGCTCCGCATTCGCCACGCGCCGTCGGCCCTCCCGCCCCGTTCGTCCCCGGTGTCCCATGGGTCTGGTGCGTCTGTTTCCTGTTCGAATCCTAAGAGGCTCGCACTCCCCCCGCCGTGAGACGCAGGCAACCCCCTCTTCACCTGACGTCCTTCAGTCTTTTGTCCGGATGGAGGTGTTGTACGGCCGGTGAGGCTCCCTCGCAAGTCGCCGTGAGACCTCCGCGAGTCGCCGTGAGTGGAATACAACCACCCAACCTGCCGGTAACCGGCTATATTCAGCGACGGAACTAGTTAGCGCACCTAAGTAGACAGGCGAAAGGTATACCCGTATGACCGAGCCGCAGCTCTGGCACGACGTGGACGACTACTTCACCGGTCTCCTCGCCCCGCCGGACGCCGCACTGACCGACGCGCTGAGCGACAGCGACGCCGCCGGACTGCCCCACATCAACGTCGCCCCGCCGCAGGGCAAACTGCTGCACCTCCTCGCCGTGATCCAGGGCGCGACCCGCATCCTGGAGATCGGCACGCTCGGCGGCTACAGCAGCATCTGGCTGGCCCGCGCCCTCCCGCAGGACGGCCGGCTGATCACGCTGGAGTACAGCGAACGACACGCCGAGGTGGCCCGCCGCAACCTCGCCCGGGCCGGCCTGGACAAGATCACCGAGGTCCGGGTGGGCCCGGCACTCGACTCCCTGGCGAAGCTGGCCGACGAGGGCGACGGGAACACGGCCCCCTTCGACCTGGTCTTCATCGACGCGGACAAGGTCAACAACCCGCGCTACGTGGAGTGGGCCCTCAAGCTCACCCGCCCCGGCAGCCTGATCATCCTCGACAACGTCGTCCGCGAGGGCGCCGTCACCGACGCCACCAGCGACGACCCGAGCGTGCGGGGCACCCGCGAGGCCCTCGACCTGTTCGCCACGCATCCGAAGCTGACCGCCACGGCGATCCAGACGGTGGGCTCGAAGGGGTACGACGGGTTCGCGCTGGCGCGCGTACTGCCGTAGCCCCTCCGGTGCTTCTGCGAGCCGCCTTCAGGGGTCAGACCTCGTGGTAGAAGCCCACGTTGACGCTGCGGGGCCCCGTGCGGTCGTAGATGATCAGTTCGCCGGAACCTCCGAGGGGCAGCTTCGCCGTCCCGCCGTACGGCAGGATCTGCGGGGCTGCCCCGCCGACCAGTGTGAACCGCACCTCGGACGAGGGCTCGTCGTGCGAGCCCCGCAGCCAGGTCACCTGCCAGCTCCCCTCGGGCCCGCACAGGAACTCCAGGTGCACCCGCGAGACGAACAGCCAGTCGTCGGGCGTCGCGAGGCGGCACACGCCCCGGTCCCGCCCCACCCGCAGCACGGCACCCGGCTCGCTCGGAGCGTCGGCCATCTGCATACCGGCCGTCGCGCCGGCTTCCGTACCGGACACCGTGGCCATGGTGAGTTCGAGCACGTGTGCTCCTTCGTTCCCGCGCGTTCCCGCGTTCCAATTGTCCCGCGCCAGGACGCGGTTGACGCCCCGGCGAGGTGTCGCCGCCGAATGATAATTCGCCAGGCCCCACACCGTCCGGCGCAGTCCCACACCGCTCGAAGCGGTCCCGCACCGCTCGGCGCGGTCGTACACCGTCCGGCACAATGGACGCATGACCGAGCGCAAGCCTCCTGGTGTCAGCTTCGAGTCCTGGGTCGACAAGCAGATCCGCGACGCGGAAGCCCGTGGGGAGTTCGCCGATCTCCCCGGTATGGGCAAGCCGCTGACGAGCGGTCCCGAGACGTCGTACGACGAACTGTGGTGGATCAAGCAGAAGATGATCCGCGAGGGCCTGACCGTACTGCCGCCGACGCTGGCCCTCCGCAAGGAGGCCGAGGACGCCCTTGAGGCGGTAGCCAAGGCCCCGTCGGAGCAGGCGGTGCGGCGGATCGTCACGGAGATCAACAAGAAGATCCGCGAGATGATGTTCAAGCCGCCGCCGGGCCCGCCGCTGGGCCTCAAGCCGTACGACGTCGAGGAGATCGTCCGCGAGTGGCAGGAGCGGCGCGCCGGCTGAGGCCCCGCCGAACTACTCCTCGTCGAGACCGCGCCGCCCTCTCGGGGCACGGGTGAGGCCCTGCCCCGGCACATGGCCCGGGGCAGGGCCTCGCTGCGCAAGATGCCTACGGTGTACGGGAGTTCGCGAGGGTACGTGGGTTCGCGAGGGTACGTGGGTTCGCGAAGGCACGTACGTTCACGGAGGCATGTGGGTTCAGAGCCGCAGCAGCCGTTCCGCCAGTTCCCGGTAGTCCCGTAGGACCAGCCGCAGTTGTTCGGTGTCGGCCTTGTCCTCGCCGGTGGTCTGCCAGGACGTACGGAGTGTGCGGCGGCGCTCGGTGACGGCGTCGGTGAAGCGTGCCGCGACCTCCTGGAGGACCTTGTCGGCCTCCTCGACCGAGCCGCGCGGGCCGTCGATGAAGCCGGCCACCGCGTGCTGGAGTTGGAGGGTCCACTTGTCGCCCGCGTCCGGGGACATCAGGCGTCCGCCGACTCGGGTGCCTCCGGCGGTTTCGGGGGTCGCCCTGCCGTGAGTGCCAGGGGCAGGCGTGCCTTCAGGAGCCGTGGAACCTCCCGCCGTGGTCATGTGCCGGTCGTCGTGGGCCGGTCGCGCAGTTCCCCGCGCCCCTGACGGGGCGGGTGTGCCTGAGCCGGTGCCGGGAGCGAGGACCCCTCCGGAGGTGGCGGACCTTCCGGGCGCCTCGGCCCGGTCGATGGCCTCGGTCCGACCGGGTGTCCCGGTCCGGCCGGCAGCCTCTGTACGGCCAAGTGTCCCGGTCCGGCCGGCAGCCTCGGCCCGGTCAGGTGTCCCTGTCCGGTCGGGTGTCTCGGTCGGCCCGGCGCTCTCGGCCCGGTCGGATGCCCCGGTCCGGTCGGCGGATATCCGCCGGTCCGGGGACGTCCGCCGGTCGGAGGACGTCGGCCGGTCGGGAGCACCGGTCCGGTCAGGTGCCTCGGTCCGGTCGGCAGGCGTCGGCCTGTCGTCGCGCCGTTCCGCCGGGGGCCCGGCCGTCGTGTTGTCGTCCGGCATGACTCTCAACTCCCCTTCACATGGCGCCTGTTGAGTGCCCACGGCGCGTGCAGCCGGCCGCGGGAGTTGTTGTCGGTTCGGGTGGTCTCGGGGGCTTCGTCGGTCTTCTCCCGGGGCTCGCTCTTCCCCCGGGACAGCGCCTTCTGCTCCCCGCGGACCGGGGCCGTCAGGTCCTGGAAGAGCGCGCGGGCCTCGACGAGGGCCTCGCGCAGTTCCTCCGTACCGGCCGCCGCCCCGCCCGCGCCGGAGCCGGCGGTGGGTGCGTGCGCGGCCCGGTGGACGCGCCGGAAGCCGTGGACGTGGTGCGCGTGGTGCACGGAGAGCGCGTCGAGCTGCTCGTCGTAACTGCCGCCGTCCGGGAATCCGCGGGCGCCGGCCACCTCGGCGATGAGCCGGTCCGCCTCGACGACGGCGTCGCGCGGCGAGTCGACGAACTGCTCCTGCACGGCGGTCCAGCGGACCATGTACCGCTCCCGCGCCGAGGGCTCCAGCGGCTGCTCGCGCAGCGATCCGTGCCGCTTCACCCGCTCTTCGAGTTCGTGCTCGGCGGCCTTGGAGTCGCCGTCGTGCCGGGCGACGGCCCGGTCGTACTCGGGCCCGAAGCGCCGCTTCAGACCTCGCCCGCCGCCCGCCCCGCGGGCCGCCACGGACCGGGCGACCACGGCGGCCACGAGAGCCACCGCGACCACGATCAGAAGGATGATCACGCCTGTGGACATGGAATGCCTTCCGGGTTCTGGGCCCAGTGGGCCGCTTCCCCAGCCGGGTTGCCCGCGCAGCGCTCCCCAAACAGCGCTCGCGACATCCGTGCGGCAGCGTGTCGATTACGGCGTCCCTCGTTCGACGCATGGGTGAGAGCACGAGTGAGGGGCGGCACAGGGGCGCCTCCTGATACCGAGGAGAACATCATGAGCAAGGTCGTCGCACGGATCGGCATGTCGCTCGACGGATACATCACCGGCCCCGACGCAGGGGCCGAGCACCCGCTCGGCATAGGCGGCGAACGTCTGCACCGCTGGGTGTACGGACTGCGCGCGTTCCGCGAGATGCAGGGGCAGAAGGGCGGGACGGAGGGCCGGGACAACGACGTGGTGGCCGAGTGGGTCGCCCGGTCGGGCGCGGTGGTCATGGGCCACGGCATGTTCGTCAGCGGCGAGGTGCCCTGGGGCGACGAGCCGCCGTTCCACCTGCCGGTGTACGTCGTCACCCACCACCTCCGCGAGACCGTGGTGAAGGAGGGCGGCACGAGCTACCACTTCGTCACCGAGGGCCCCGAGCACGCCCTCGCCCTGGCCCGTGAGGCCGCGGGCGACAAGGACGTCTCCCTGGCGGGCGGCGCGAACCTGATCCAGCAGTTCATCCGCGCCGGCCTCCTCGACGAACTCCTCCTCCACGTCGTCCCGGTCCTCACCTGCGCCGGCACCCGGCTCTTCGACAACCTGGGCACGGACCACATCGAGTGGGAGAAGGCCGACGTCGTCGACTCCCCCGAGGTCACCCACATCCACCTGCGGGCCCTCAAGCAGGCCACCGGGTGAGCCGGCGGTAATTCGCTTGCGGACGGCCTACGGGTCCTCGTGACAATGCCCGCCATGAAGACACGTACGCCCGGTGAGCCGGCGCCCTGGACCGTCGCCCCCGAGCCCTTCGACTCGCCGGCCGCGGTCGCCCTCTGGCGGGCGTACTACACGGAGGTCAGCGACCGCTGGTACCGGCTGCACCGCGGGCACGACACCGACCCCGCCGAGCTGAAACGCGAGATCGCCGCCGACACCGGAGCCGAATTCACCCCGCCCGGCGGGGTGTTGCTCGTCGCGCGGCACGACGGCGAGGCGGCGGGCATGGCGGGCGTACGGCTCCGCGACGCGACGACGGGCGAACTCAAGCGTGTCTTCGTACGCGGGGATCTGCGGGGCAAGGGCGGCGGTGCCGTCCTCCTCGGGGCTGCCGAGGCGGCGGCCCGGGCACTCGGGGCCGGGCGGCTGGTCCTCGACACCCGGGGCGACCTGGTGGAGGCGCGGGCGCTGTACGCCCGGCACGGCTACGCGGAGACCGAGGCGTACAACGACGGCCTGTACGCCGAGCACTGGTTCGCCAAGAGGCTCACCGCCTGAGCCGCCCGCCCATCATGGCTCGCGCGTCATCCGCCGGGGAGCCCCGGGTTCACTTCGTGAGCCACACCCTGCCGGTCGGCTTCGGCACGGTTCCGTTGTGGGGGCGTTCCTGGTTGGAGCCGCACATCTCGGCGTTGAGTTCCTCGACGAGGCTGACCAGGTCGGTGGGGCGGTCCGGGCCCCACCAGTCGCCCAGGAGCTCGGCGAGGGACTCCTCGCGGGCCTTGGACAGCTTCTCGGCCGCCTCGCGGCCCTGGTCGGTCAGGACGAGGTCGAGGCCCTCCCGTACGGCGAGCCGCCGTTCCTCGACCTGGCGGGCGGCCGCGATGACGACGTGCAGGGGCACCGCGCTGCGCTCGGCGAGGACGGCCGGCTCGGCCCAGCCGTAGCGCCTGATCCGCAGCAGGAGCCAGCTCGTGGCGGGCAGCAGGTCGTACCCGGCGCGGGCGGTGATCTTCTTGTAGATCTCGCGCCGCCCCTCACGGGTGCCGAGCACGGACAGCGCGCGGCACACCTCGTCGTACGAGGAGCGCTCCACGGGGTTGCTGGCCAGTGTCTGGGTGGCGTCGGGTGCCGTCACCGAGGCGCGCAGCCTGTCCTCGCGCAGGAACCAGGCGAGCGCGAAGCCGGCGAGGGCGACCGGGGCCGCGTACAGGAAGACGTCCGTGATGGACGTGGAGTACGCCTCGACGACGGGCGGCCGGAGTGCGGCCGGGAGGTCGGAGATGATCTTCGGGTCGGACTTCAGCGCGTCCACACCGAGGCTCGGCGGGAGGTCCTGCCCCCGGAGCGCGGAGGTCAGTTCGCTGCCCAGCCGGCTCGCGAAGACCGTGCCGAAGATGGCGACGCCGAACGAGGCACCGATGGAGCGGAAGAACGTGGCGCCGGAGGTGGCGACGCCGAGGTCCTCGTACGAGACGGCGTTCTGCACGATCAGCACGAGGACCTGCATGACCAGGCCGAGCCCCAGGCCGAACACGAGGAGGTACGAGCTCATCTCGGCCGCGGAGCTGTTCTCGTCGAGCTGGTGCAGGAGCAGCAGACCGAGCGCGGTGACGCCCGTACCGGCGATGGGAAACACCTTCCAGCGGCCCGTGCGGCTGACGATCTGGCCGGAGACGGTCGAGGAGACGAGCAGCCCGGCCACCATCGGCAGCATGTGCACGCCCGACATGGTGGGCGAGATCCCGTGGACGACCTGGAGGAAGGTCGGGAGGTACGTCATCGCGCCGAACATCGCGAAGCCGACGATGAAGCTGATCGCGGCGGCGAGGGTGAAGGTGCGGATCCGGAACAGCTTCAGGGGCAGTACGGGTTCGGCGGCCCGCTGTTCGACGGCCACGAAGGCCACGGCCAGGACGGCACCCAGCACGGCGAGGCCGACGATCTGCGCCGAGCCCCAGGCCCAGGTGCTGCCGCCGAGCGAGGCGACGAGGACCAGGCAGGTGGCGACGGCCGCGATGAGGAACGTACCGAGGTAGTCGATCGTGTGTTTCTGGGCGCGGACCGGGATGCGCAGGACGGTCGCGATGACGGCGAGCGCGACGATCCCGACGGGGAGGTTGATGTAGAAGACCCAGCGCCAGCTCAGGTGCTGGGTGAACAGCCCGCCGAGCAGCGGGCCGAGGACACTGCTCGCGCCGAAGACCGCGCCGAACAGGCCCTGGTACTTGCCCCGTTCGCGGGGCGAGACGATGTCGCCGACGATCGCCATCGACAGCACGATGAGCCCGCCGCCGCCGAGGCCCTGGAGGGCGCGGAAGGCGATCAGCTGGGGCATGTTCTGCGCCATACCGCACAGCGCGGAGCCGATCAGGAAGATCACGATGGCGGTCTGGAACAGTTTCTTGCGTCCGTACTGGTCACCGAGCTTGCCCCAGAGCGGGGTGGCGGCCGTGGAGGCGAGGAGATACGCGGTGACGACCCACGACAGGTGATCGAGACCACCCAGGTCGCTGACGATGGTCGGCAGCGCGGTCGACACGATCGTCTGGTCGAGCGCGGCCAGCAGCAGTCCGAGGAGCAGGGCCCCGATCGAGACGAGGACGCCGCCCTTCGGATGCTCCTGACCGGCGCCTGCACCGCGCGAATGATCCCGGGTGTGGCGGGCCGCCTTCGGTGTGTTCGTGCCGCTCGTGTCGTTCGCACCGTGCGCATCCTCGGCCATGAAGACCTCCCGGCCGCGAGAGTCCCGTTTCCTCTCCCATCCTGGTCCGTGTGACCGGTTATGGCCTGTTGAATGCGCTACGGAGTCCGGGATTCCGGGGGTAACCGGGAGATTGTGTGGAGGGGGTCTGCATAATCGCTGGAGTTCGTACGGGGAGGAACCCACACGTGAACGACCGGAACGGTCACATATGCCCGGAATGCGGAGCGCCCTGGGCGTCGGAGGGCTCCCCCACGTGCGACTGCGCCCGGCGGGCCGCGGACGCCCTGCTGGAGACCCGCTCCGCGGAGGCCGCAGCGGCGGAGGACTTCGACCCCCTGCGCATCCGCCCCTACGTGGACCTGGACCCGGCGACACCTGGAGCGACGGACTCGACAGGCTCCGCCCCTCCGGAGCCGCCCGGCAGCCCAACGGGCGCCCCTGCGGCTGACGGCACCGACCACGGACACGGATTCGGCGACGAGCCCGGACCCGGGTACGGGTATGGGTACGGGCATGAGCACGCGCTTGGGCACGAGTTTGGGCACAGCGCGCCACCCGAGCCGCCCACGAGCGCGACACCCGAGGCACAGGCCACCGGCCGGCCCGCCGACCTGTCCACCGACCCGGCCGCCACGGCTCAACTGCCCCGCGCGACGGCACTGCCCCGTTCCCCCGCCCCCGACACGAGCCTCTTCGAGGCGCGTCGGCCGGACCCCGCCCCCGGCTTCCCCGAGGACCCCGCCGCGGACCCCACGGAGAACACCGGCCGACGCCGCCGCTTCGCACTCGTCGGCGCCGGCGCCACCGCGGCAGTGGTCGCGGCCGCCGGGTTCGCGAGCGGACTGTTCTCGTACGACGCGCCGTCGCGGGAGAGCGCGGCCCCGGACGACATACGCGCGAGCGTGCCGGACGCGACCCTGGACGAGCCGTCGCCGTCGGACTCCGAGTCGCCCACACGGTCGCCGTCGGCGTCACCGACCGAGTCGAGCAGCGCGAGCCCCACACCGTCACCGACGCGGTCGCCCGCCTCGCCGACGCCGCCCCGCCCGACCTCCACGTCCCGCGCCCCGTCGACAGGCGCCCCCACCCCCACGACCAGCCGGCCCTCCATCCCGCCGGAGAAGGCCGAGGCCGTGACACTGCGCCCCGGCGACGAGGGCCCCGAGGTCACCGAACTCCAGCAACGCCTCCAGCAGGTGGCCCTCTTCGCGGGCAACCCCAACGGCGACTACGACAACCGAACCGAAACCGCAGTCCGCAACTACCAACTCACCCGAGGCATCGACAACGAGGACACAGGCACCTACGACAAAGAAACCCGAACCCGCCTGGAATCAGAAACACAAGAGCCGTAAACCACGGCCACCCCTGACCCCCAACAGGGCTGGCACCCCGGGCGACCGCCAACGGGGCTGGACCCCAGGCTTTCAGGGGCGCGGGGAACTGCGCACCCAGCCCCCACGCAGCCGCACCAAACGTCACGCCTCACCCCCCTCAGGGGCGCGAGGAACTGCGCGACAAGCCCCCACCCACCCGCAGACAACATCACTCCTCAGCCCCCCTCAGGGGCGCGGGGAACTGCGCGACAAGCCCCCACCGGCGCGCACCAAACACCAAACCCCAGCCAATTCAGGGGCGCGGGGAACGGCGCAACCAGCCCAAGCCGCCCCGCACCCAACACCACCCCCAGCCACTCCCCCACACACCCGACCCCAGGGTCACCCCACCCGAAGCCGAACCACCCCACCCCCCAAACCCTCAACCCGCACCTGCCGAAGATCCCGCACCACAACATCCGGCCGATGAAACCCGGCCCGGGGCCCAACCCCGACCACCCGCATCCCCGCGGAGCGCCCCGCCGAGATCCCCGCCCCAGAGTCCTCGAACACCACACACTCCTCAGGCGCAACCCCCAACTCGGCCGCCCCCTTCAAAAACCCCTCGGGATCCGGCTTGCTCGCCCCCACGGACTCGGCCGTGACCCGAACCTCCGGCAGCGAAAGCCCCGCCGCCCCCATCCGCGCGGCCGACAGCGCCACATCCGCGGACGTCACGAGCGCATGCGCCACCACCCCCCGCAACGAGGCCAGAAACTCCGCGGCCCCCGGAATCGCCACGACCCCGTCCATGTCCGCCGTCTCCTCGGCGAGCATCCGCGCGTTGTCGGCGTAGTTCTGCTCCATGGGCCGGCCGGGCAGCAGCACGGCCATCGACGCGTACCCCTGCCGCCCGTGGACGACCTTCATGGCCTCGTCCCCGTCGAGCCCGTGCCGGTCGGCCCAGCGGCGCCACACGCGCTCGACGACGGCGTCCGAGTTGACGAGGGTGCCGTCCATGTCCAGCAGCAGGGCACGGGCGGTCAGCACGGTCGAGGCCGTCATCGGCATGCTCCAAAGCGCGGAAGAGGGTCCCGTGCGGGGCCAGGGCCAGTCCATGACCCCCGGGGGGGGACAAGGCGGCCCCGCCCGCCGGTCAGGGAGTGCGGGCGGGAGCCACTTTGTTCCTCCACGGTACAAAACAAAGACCCGATCCCGCTACCACCCCAGAGGCCCCATTCCGCACGAACCCACAACAAGGCGGCCGACGGAAACCCGAAAGTCCCGCGCCACCTCTTGTTGTGTCATGCCCACGTCATTAACTTCTCACCTGACGCACATCTCCCGGAAACCGGCCACCGCGAGCATTCAGTCGCTCGCAGGTCAACTTCCCCCCACCCCAAGGGAGTTCGCATGCCGAAGATCTACGCGCGTCGACGGCTGAGTCTAGTGGCCGCCTTCGCCGGATTGATAGCCATGGTCGGGCTTTTCAACGGCCCGACCGCCTCCGCCGCGCTGCCCACCCCGGTCAGCGCCGCCACCGCCCGCACCTACCTCGCCTCGCTCACCGTGGCGACCGAGGACCGCACCGGCTACGACCGCGATCTCTTCCCGCACTGGATCACCATCAGCGGCACGTGCAACACCCGTGAGACGGTCCTGAAGCGCGACGGCACGAACGTCGTCACCAGCTCCGCCTGCGCGGCCACCAGCGGCAGCTGGTACTCCGTCTACGACGGCGCGACCTGGACCGCCGCCTCCGACCTCGACATCGACCACCTCGTCCCGCTGGCCGAGGCCTGGGACTCCGGCGCCGACAGCTGGACCACCTCCCAGCGCCAGGCCTTCGCCAACGACCTCACCCGCCCGCAGCTCATCGCCGTCACGGACAACGTGAACCAGTCGAAGAGCGACCAGGACCCGGCCGAGTGGATGCCGTCGCGCACCGCCTACGCCTGCACCTACGTACGCGCCTGGGTCCAGGTGAAGTACTACTACGACCTCTCCGTCGACTCGGCGGAGAAGAGCAAGCTCAGCTCCGTCCTCAGCGGCTGCTGATCACCAACTGATCCACAGCCGATCACCAACCGGCCGACGGACGACCGGCAGCCGACGGGCAGCCGACCGGCGGAAAAAGGCAGCAGATCGCCAGCTGACGGACAACTGACGGG
The DNA here is from genome assembly GCF_036182465.1 of Streptomyces sp. NBC_00258. Taxonomy (NCBI): domain Bacteria; kingdom Bacillati; phylum Actinomycetota; class Actinomycetes; order Kitasatosporales; family Streptomycetaceae; genus Streptomyces; species Streptomyces sp. NBC_00258. The sequence continues at coordinate 8,328,325 of NZ_CP108081.1, read as the reverse complement.
CACCCGATCGGCAACTGATCAACTGCACCATGCACGGAACCTCCCCGCTCACCTCCGTCGTTCCGTACCGTACGGGGCGACGGAGGAGAGTGATCGCGTGGCGGGTCTGCGCCTGGGTCCACTGCTGAGGTACGTCGACGGCTCGTCCGCGACCGTCTGGGTCGAGGCGAGCCGCCCGTGCAACGCCGAGGTGCGCTGCCCGGACGGCGCGGGCGGTGAGTCCCGCACCTTCCAGATCGCGGGCCATCACTACGCCCTGGTCCCGGTCACCGGACTGACCCCGGGCACGGCGTCCTCGTACGAGGTACTGCTCGACGGGGCACAGGTCTGGCCGCTCCCCGACTCCCGCTTCCCGCCCTCCGTCATCCACACCCCGGTGGACGACCACGAGACCGTACGGGTCGCCTTCGGCTCCTGCCGCTGGGCCACGCCGGCCGCCGACGAGAAGGACCCCGGAGGCCCGGACGCCCTGGACACCCTCGCCGCCCGCATCGCCGCGAACCCGGACGGCGAACGCCCGGACGTCCTCCTGCTGCTGGGCGACCAGGTGTACGCGGACGAGGTCTCGGACGCCACCCGCCGCTGGCTGGAGGCCCGCCGCGGGCTGAACGAACCGCCGGGCGCCGAGGTCGCGGACTACGAGGAGTACACGCACCTCTACTACGAATCGTGGCTCGACCCCGAGATCCGCTGGCTGCTCTCCACCGTGCCCAGCTGCATGATCTTCGACGACCACGACGTCATCGACGACTGGAACACCAGCGAGGCCTGGGTCGCCGACATGCGGGCCACGCCCTGGTGGCGCGAGCGGATCCTGAGCGGCCTGATGTCGTACTGGGTCCACCAGCACCTCGGCAACCTCCCGCCAGAGCTCCTCGCCGAGGACCCCCTGTACGAAGCGGTCCGCGCCACTCCCGACGGCACGGACGCCCTGCGGACCTTCGCCGCGCGGGCCGACACCGACCCGGCCTCGGTCCGCTGGAGCTACCGCCGCGACTTCGGCCGCACCCGGCTCCTGATGGTCGACTCCCGCGCGGCCCGCGTCCTCGACGAGAAGAACCGCTCGATGCTCGACCCGGCCCAGGAGTCATGGCTGCGCGAGCAGGTGCTGGAGGAGCCGGGTTCGTACGACCATCTCCTCATCGGCACCTCCCTGCCCTGGCTGCTCCCCAACCTCGTGCACGACGCGGAGGGGTGGAACGCCGCGCTGTGCCGGGGCGAGCGCGGCGAGCGCTGGGCCCGTTTCGGGGAAAAACTGCGGCGGGCGGCGGACCTGGAGCACTGGGCGGCGTTCCCGTCGTCGTTCGACGCACTGGCGGAGCTGATCGCCGAGGCCGGCTCGGGACCGCAGGCACCGGCGACGGTGTGCGTGCTGTCCGGGGACGTGCACCACGCGTACATCGCCGAGCCGGTCTGGCGGGAGGGGCTGCAAGGACCCGACGCGCGGGTGCTCCAGCTGACCTGCTCCCCCGTGCACAACTCCATCCCGCTCTCGATAAGGCTCGGCTTCCGTTTCGGCTGGAGCGGGGTCGGCCGCGCGATCGGCCGCCGCTTCGCCCGGCACGGCAGACTCGGGCGCCCACCCGTCGACTGGCGGAAAACCGGCGGTCCTTGGTTCGGCAACCAGCTCATGACACTGACCCTGCGCGGCCGTTCGGCACGCCTGCGGCTCGACCAGGCGCGGGAGGAACGGGGCGGAGAAGCCCGCCTGCGGACGATCGTCGAATCCGAACTCAGCTGACACACGGACACGGAGAGTCACAACTCCCCCACGCGCAGGCGCTCTTCGCGCGACCCGCGACGGGGGACACTCACGGCGCCCGGCCGCCTCCCGCAATTCCCCGATTGCATACGTTTATTGCCCACGTTGCGTACGTTGCCCAAGTGCTGTCGCGTTGCCCGTGATGCACACGCTTGTTGCCCGTGGGGCTCGTGACGCATCCCACAACCGGCCCGGTCGAACCGTTCCAGGGCTCGGTTCCCGCGGCGCGCGACGGCATGATGATGCGGACCGTCCGCTTCCGGCGGACGGTGTGCTCTGCCCAGCGCCCCACCTGTCCGGGAGTCACACCTTTGTCTGCAGCGACCGCGGAGCCGACGGACCCGGCACGGACCACGGAACCAACGGGGACCACGGAACCGGCGGAGACCGCGAACTCCGGGAGAGGCCGGGCCGCGTCCGTCGCGCTGGTCGGCGCAGGCCCCCGCGGCACCAGCGTCCTGGAACGCCTCTGCGCCTCCGCGCCCGAGCTCCTCTCTCCCGGCACCCGCCTGACGGTCCATGTCGTCGACCCGTCGCCGCCGGGCCCCGGCAGGGTCTGGCGCACCGCCCAGCCGGCCGAGCTGCTGATGAACACCGTGGCCTCACAGGTCACCCTCTTCACCGACGAGAGCGTGGACTGCTCGGGCCCGATACGCCCCGGCCCGAGCCTGCACACGTGGGCCGACGGCGTACTGGGCCCGGACGACTATCCGACCCGCGCCCAGTACGGGCAGTACCTGGAGTGGGTCTTCGCCGAGGTGGTCCGCGGGGCACCGCCCGCGCTGCGGGTCCTGACACACCGGGCGCGCGCGACCCGCCTCGACGAGACGGCCGACGGCCACCAGACCCTCGCACTCGACAACGGCCGCACCCTCCCGGACCTGTCCGCGGTGGTCCTGGCCCAGGGGCACCTGCCGGCCGTGGCGGACCGGGCACAGCAGCGCCTGGCCGCGTACGCCGACCGCCACGGCCTGCGTCATGTCCCGCCCGCCAACCCGGCGGACCTCGACCTCTCCTCCGTCGCCCCCGGCGAGACCGTCCTCCTGCGGGGTCTCGGCCTCAACTTCTTCGACCACATGGCGCTGTTGACGACGGCCCGCGGCGGCCGTTTCCGGCACACCCCGGACGGCCTGCGCTACCTCCCCTCGGGCCGGGAGCCGCGCCTGCGGGCGGGCTCCCGCCGCGGCATCCCGTACCAGGCCCGCGGCGACAACGCGAAGGGCCCGTACGGGCGTCACGTGCCCCTCGTCCTCACCCCGGACGTCATCTCCCGCTTCCGCAAGCGCGCGGACTCGGGCGACGCACCGGACTTCCTCACGGAGATATGGCCGTTGGTGGCGAAGGAGGTCGAAACCGTCTACTACGAAGGGGTGTTGGGGCCTGACACCGCCCTGACACGCGGCTTCCGTGACCGCTTCCTCGCCGTTCCCCACCGTGATCCCCAAGAGGCCCCGATCCTGGACGAGTTCGGGATCGCGGAGGCCGACCGGTGGTCCTGGGACCGGATTTCACGGCCGTACGGCGGTCGGGTCTTCGCCGGTCCGGGCGACTTCAGGGAGTGGCTGCTGGACCACCTCCGCGAGGACGCCGCACAGGCCGCGCTCGGCAACGTCGAGGGTCCCCTCAAGGCGGCTCTCGACGTACTGCGCGACCTGCGCAACGAGTTGCGGCAGATCGTCGACCACGGCGGGCTCGGCGGAGCCTCGCGCCGGGAGCACCTGGACCGCTGGTACACCCCGCTCAACGCGTTCCTCTCGATCGGCCCGCCCAGGCGCCGTATCGAGGAGATGACCGCGCTGATCGAGGCGGGCGTCCTGGAGGTGCTGGGCCCGCGGCTGGAGGTGCGGGCCGAGGGCGGGGCCTGGGTGGCGCACTCCCCCGACGTGCCCGGCTCGACCGTGACGGCGACGACACTCGTCGAGGCACGCCTGCCCGAGCCGGACCTCCGCCGGACGGCCGACGAACTCCTCGCCCGGCTCCTCAAGACGGGCCAGTGCCGTCCGCACACGGTGGACGGTTACGAAACCGGAGGACTGGACGTAACACAGCGCCCCTACCGTCTGATCGACCGTCAGGGACGCCCGCACCCAAGGCGGTTCGCGATCGGAGTGCCTACGGAGGGTGTGCACTGGGTGACCGCCGCCGGAGCCCGGCCCGGTGTGGACTCGGTCACTCTGTCGGACGCCGACGCGGTGGCGCGGGCGGTTCTGCGGACGGCCGCGGACCAGGCGGGACAAGGGCGCGAGACGGATCCGGAACCCACAGCACGCGCAAAAGCTTGGCCAAAAGTTGAACTTGCAAGCATTGATTAGGCCGACCTAACGTGGAGCACTCACTCGGTTCCGTCCCCTACACCGGCCCCTTCCCGGGACCGGATTCAGACCGAAGGAGTTCCCCCACATGACCGGACGCCTCAACAGCGCCCAGCCGTACGCCATCGGCCTGTTCCGCATAGTCATCGGCCTGCTCTTCGCCTGCCACGGCGCCGTCTCGCTCCTCGGCGTCCTCGGCGGCATGGACGGCAAGGGCGCCACTGTCGAGACCGGCGCCTGGCCCAACTGGTACGCGGCCGTCATCGAGCTCGTCGGCGGCACCCTGGTCCTGCTCGGCCTCGGCACCCGCATCGCGGCGTTCATCGCGTCGGGCGCGATGGCCTACGCGTACTTCAAGGTCCACCAGCCCGAGCACCTGTGGCCGATCAGGAACAACGGCGAGGGCGCGGCCATGTACTCCTGGTCGATGCTCCTGCTGGTCTTCACCGGTTCGGGCGCGTTCGGCCTCGACCGGTTCTTCGCGGGCCGCTCGTCCTCGTCCACCGAGAAGCGCTCCTCGGAGCCGATCGCGGCCTGACACCCCGCCACCTGTACGACCGGCGCCTGCCCCTGCCGACCGGGGGCGGGCGCCGTCGTCATGACCACGGTTCGCATCGGGGTGCGCGTGCCGTCGTCCGGCGAGGGCCCGCGCCCCTCAGGGGGCGGGGAACCGCGCGACCAGCCGCGACGCGCCCGCAGACGAACACCGGGTCAGCAGACCACTCACCTCCAGCCGAACGGCACCGTGAAGCAGGCCAACCGCACGCCCGAGCCACCCTGTTCACCGTGCAGCACAACGGACGCGGCCTCACCGAACCGGAAGTTCCAGTCGTGCCGCGCACTCGCCGCACCCGCCCCACGCGAGTCCGCCGTGAAGTCGAGCCAGACCTCGTTGCCGGGGTTCACGTCGGCGGGGTCCGTGGACGGCCGGTGCTGGTAGTGCCCGCCCGCGGCGGCCGGATCGGCGCCGCACGGCTTCCGGTGCACATGCGCGCCGTACTCGTGCCCCGCCTTCAGTCCGGTCACCCGCAGCTTCACCGTCGTGGCGCCGCGCTCCGCACTGCGCTGGCCCACCTCGATCCACGAGCCGGCGGGCACGAGCCTCATGTCGTACGTGACGGCCGCCGACGGGACGAAGGCGCCGGGCGGGGCGAAACGGGCGTCGGTCCGCATCGAGTAGCCGTGCTTGCCGCCGGTGCCGCCGCCCGCCTCGACCGTGCCGCCGTCGCCGGCCGCACCGTAGGCACCACCCGCACCGTAGGCACCACCCGCACCGGTCGCGAGCGCGGCAGACGCCAACGCCAGGACGACGAGCCCCACCGCTCCCGCTCTTCCTGTCCGACCCGTTCGCCTTGTCCGCCCTGTTCGTACTGCCGCTGTTCCTGACGCCATCGCCGGTTCCGCTCCTCACACCGTTGGTCACCCCTTTCCGTTGGTACGGGACGCGGCGTCGGGCCGCCCGCCGGGAAGCGGCAGCCGGGTGAACATGATGTGGCGAACGCACGTGCCCCCTGTGGATCTCCTGTCGGACCCGAGGCGTACGCTGTATGGCTGTCACAGGCCGCTCCTGCCGCTCCCCCGCGACATCGCGGTCACGGCACGGTTCGGGCCTACGGGGGAGACACAGGGGAGTACGGGTGCTTGAGAGTGTGGGGTCGCTGTCCGGCAGCCCTTGGATCTACAGCCAATGGATCTATGCCGTGGTGGCTCTGTCGGTCCTGTTAGACGTCTTTCTGCCGGTACTGCCGAGCGGCGTCCTCGTCATCACGGCGGCGACGGCGGCCGCGGCCGGTACCGGCGCGGCGGCCGTGCACGTGCCGGACATCCCGACCGCGCACGTGCCGGACCTCCTCGCGCTGACCCTCTGCGCCGCGACGGCCTCGGTCCTCGGCGACCTGGTGGCGTACCGGCTGGCCTGGCGCGGCGGGGAGCGCCTGGACCGCGCCATCGCCCGCTCCCGCCGCCTGAGAGGTGCGCAGGAACGTCTCGGCGCGGCCCTCGCACGCGGCGGCGGCGCCCTGGTCGTCCTGGCCCGCTTCGCGCCCGCCGGCCGCTCGGTCGTCTCGCTCGGCGCGGGCGCCGCGCACCGCCGCGTACGTGAATTCCTGCCGTGGTCGATCCTCGCGGGGCTCGCCTGGGCCGCGTACAGCGTCGCCCTCGGCTACTTCGGCGGCCAGTGGCTGGGCGCGACCTGGCTCGCCACCGGCGTCTCGCTTGTGGCGCTGTTCGGGGCGGGCGCGGGGGCGGCGTTCCTGATGCGACGGCCGTCACCGGCACCTGTGCCCGTGTCGGTACCGGCGCAGGTGCAGGTGCAGGTGCCGGTGGAGGTACACCTGCCGGTGCAGGTACAGGTGCCGGAGGCGGGCCCGGGAGCCTGAGGCGTACGCGGCCTGGGCGGGCGCGCCCTCGGGTGGGCGCGCCGCCGACTGGCCGCACCGCTGGCCGGCCGCACCAGCGGCTGAGTGCACCAGCGGCTGGGTACACCGGTAGCTGCACGCGTCTCGGACGGTCCTCGTTCGGCGGGCGCCGGTCAGCCGGCCTGGCGGCTGCTGTCGGCCTGGCTGCCGGTGGCCCTCTGCCCTCGTATCTCCAGGCCGTCCAGCAGCTCGGCCGTCGCCTCGGCGATCGCGTCGACCGCGCGGTCGAAGACCTCGCGGTTGTGCGCGGCCGGGGCACGGAAGCCGGAGACCTTGCGGACGTACTGGAGGGCGGCGGCGCGGATGTCCTCGTCCGTGGCCTCTTCGGGCAGGACGGGCGGTCGGAGAGTCTTGATGCTGCGGCACATACGTCCAGTCTCGCGCGCGGCACTGACATCGCGCCCTGGGAACGGCGGCGCCCCCACGGATCGCCGACGCCTCTCCACGGATCGCGGAGGAAACAACCAGGGGCTTCGGGCCCCGCGTCAGCCTTCGCCGAGGTCCGCCCGCCAGTCGTTCGACGTGATCCAGTGGCCCTTCGGGTACTCGAACTCGGCCGTGCCGAGCAGTTCGAATCCGGCGCTGCGGCAGACCGCGTTCGATGCGAGGTGGTCCACGCTCGGAAACGCGTGAAGGTACCGGTGCTCTCCGGCCGCCCTCGCCTCTTCGACGACCGCGCGGGCCGCCGCCGCGGCGAACCCGCGCCCCTGGAACTCGGGCAGGACCCCCCATCCGGTCTCCCACACCGTCCCGCCCCGCCACTCCCGCTCCCAGAAGCCGATCGAGCCCACGGTGTCACCGGTGTCCGCCGACGTGACCCGGTACATGCGCCCCGGCCCCAGGCCGATGTAACGCCGGTGCCGGTCGATGAGCTTCTCCTCGGTCTCCGGACCGCCCAAGTGCTCCATCATCTCGGGGCTGTTGGCCCTCTGCAGAAGCCAGAAGTCGCCTTCCGCCCATGCATGCAGTCTCACCTGCGATGTCTCTGCGCTGTCCATGGTGGCCACCCTAGGACGGGGGTCCGACATCGCCAGGGGGCCGACAACGCCAGGGGGCCCGACAGGGTGCCGTGGCCGTGGCGTCGGCCGCCGCCGCGACACATTCGCGTGAAGTCCCCCAAGGAACTCGCATCCCAAAATCGAACAGGCGTAGCATTGTCGCGTGGCTACGACCTATGACTTCCCGAGTGACCTCCTGGCCGGTCAGGAGGAGCTGCATCAGGTCCGGGCCGAGCTTCTGGCCCTCCTGAAGCGGCTCCCCTGGTCGGTCGAGCCCCTGGACGGATTCAGCGACGACCACGGCTGGCGCAAGGTGGAGCGCCCCGCCTCCCCCGGCTGGACGGCCGACGAACAGGCCGAGGTGGAGAAACTCCGCGAGCGTGAGCGCGAACTCACGGTCTTCGTGACCTGCCACCGCTTCTGGGCGGAGGTCGCGGCCGCGGAGAAGGTCGACGCCCGGATGACGCTCAAGCACGTACGGGAGACGGAGGCACGCGGACGGGAGGCAGAGCCGGAGGGCCGCTCCGCCCCCTGAGACCGCGACCGGGTTCTACCGTTCACGGTTCATGGTTCATGCCCGTAGCGGATTGGTGCGCGTGGCCGCCAGCAGGTACCACGCGGTCGCCCCGGCGTGACGGTACGGGTAGTAGCCGAAGCCGAACCCGGTGTCGAGCGGGCTGCTCGCCGAGACGACACCGGAACGCTCTGGAAGCGCACGGCCGCCGACGGTCTGCCCGGCGCCGAGCAGATCCTGAGCCCGCTCGATGGAGGTGAGCAGCCGACGGGCACTCGCCTCGTCACCACGCCCGTTCCGGTCCCGCAGAGCGAGCGCGAGATGAGCGGTCCCCTCGAACCACACACCGTTGCGGTCGGGCTTGGGCTGGAACTCGGCGATCGGGGCGTCCTCGTTCGCCACCAGACTGGCGGAGCTGAAGGTGACCCCTTCGTACGTCTGCCCCGCGGGCACCGTGCTGTTCCGCCGGTCGGCGTGGTCGAGCACGGCCAGCTCGGCCGCCGCCCAGTCCAACGCCCGTGAGTACGAGCGGGAGTACGAATGGGACTCCGACCGGGAGCCGAGGGCGAGATGGGTCCAGGTCTGGGTGTCCTCGGGGATCGGGGACTTGTTGACCGTCACCCCGTCATTGGTGCCGGTGTAGAAGAAGCCCCCGGCCGGCTCCCACATCTTCTTGACGAAGGCCTCGGCCCGCGCGCGCCGCTCCCGCCACACCCGGTCGCCCGTGAGCAGAGCGAGCCGTCCGAACAGACAGACCAGATCGGTGTTGTGCTCGGTGGAGGTGAAGGGCAACTTCTCGTTGGCCCCGTTGACCCCGAACTTGTAGCCCCCGAGCGGTTCGTCGGTGCGCCCGATCCGCTCGATCCACGCGCCGATCCGCACGGCACCGTCGAGAAAACGGCGGGCCCCGGTCCGCCGGGCGAGGGCACTCAGCGCGATAGCCGCCCAGGCCATGTCACCCACGGCCGTACCCGTGAACCCGAACTGCGTACCCACGTTGGCGGTGCCGTCGGCCCGCACGAAGCCGTCCGGCTGCAGCGACCCGTCGAAAAAGGTGTACGGCCCGACGTTGTAGGCCTGCCGCAACCTGCCGTCGTCGTACACCGGGTCATGTTCCTGGGCGTAGAGCAACGCATCACCGAGCACCACGGCCCTGGCCCGCCCGTCGGCGGTACGGGTCGCCAAATGCGCCAGGACGGCCAGAGCGTTGTCATACGTGAACGCCGTGCTGAAGAGCCCCGCCTGATCGCTGTAACTCTGCGTCAGACGAACACTCCCATGATCCGGATAACCATCCATCGCAGCAGCCAGAAAGCCGTGCCCACGCCGCTGAGCGGAACTCCCGGCGGCGTGCGCCACCCCGGAGCCGGCTCCGGCGAACACCGCGGCACCGACACCGACTCCGGCACCAATGAGCGAACGACGACTGAACACCGGACCGCGCCTGCCGACCATGACTCTCCCTGGGAACGTACGGGGCGAATATACGGACGAGATTACGGGCGAACGCACGAGGCACATCCACCTTGAGAGCGCTCTCAATAGCGCGCGCTCATTGTGCTGACACACGGGGCCGGGGTCAACGCCCCTGCCACAGGAGCCTGTTGAGACAGGGGCACACACTGCAGCTACTTGGGGCGACCGGGACCTGACCCTTGAGGACGTCCCGCTCGACGCCGTCGACGCGAAGCGGAGTAGTCAGCGAGCCCTCGTACTGGCACTGGCACTGGCTACTTGTCGCGCCCATCCGGCAGGAACGCCGTAGCTCTCGCACGCCAGGGATCACCTGCCGCGGCCCAGAACCATTGGCTCCAATGCCTGAACGCGGCTGCTGAGTTCCTGGGGTCTTGTAGCCACGTCTCACGTCCCCGATCAGACCTTCTGCAGGTCACCCCAGGTTCGGAGGGATCCCAGCTGAGCGAGCCATCTCGACTGCGGCAACCCGATGCCGACCGTGGTTGACCGCACGATGTGACACACCTGCGGCACGGCCCGACTCCCGCTCGGCGACGATCAGTCGCTCGATCGGCGAGTAAGAAGGTGAGCCCCCCATGCAGCGACAAACAGCCCTAGAGGCACGAACACTCCACCGAACGCTGCGGCCTCCCAGGACCACCCGCTTCTGAAGCGCAGGACACACATCAACGCCAATGCCGCCGGAGGGCAGTAGAAGACCAGATACTTGAAGTCCAACTCACGCACTTCAGCCCCCGCCCCTCCAGATGGAGACGAAGCTTCTCACGGCACGGCGGGTTTTGAACCGACTGGCATGCGAGTGGCCCGACAGCCGCGAACCACCACAAAGACCAAAGCCCAGGCCCCCGGATTCACACCGGTCGACCTGGGCCTCGTTCATGTCCTGGGACTGGTGGGCGCGGACGGTTTCGAACCGCCGACATCCGCCTTGTAAGGGCGGCGCTCTACCGCTGAGCTACGCGCCCGGGACGAGTCGACAGCCTACATTGCCCGGGGCGGTGCCCCGCAAACCCGTTACCGGGGCGGAAGCTGGTCACATGCCTGGGCAGACCCCGGTCTCGGTGCCGACGTCGGTCCCAGTACGGATGCCAGTCCAATGCCGACCTGGCCCCGGCCCCGACCGCGAGTCCGACCGAGGCCCAGACCTCGACCCCGGTCCCGGTCCCGGTCCCGGTCCCGGTCCCGGTCCCGGAGCCAGGCGGCCACTCCCCCAGCCCTCATCGTGCGGGGGTTTACCCCACCCCCGATCCGGGAGTGGCCCGGATCCCCCGTCGAACCCCCGATCCGTACGGTCGAAGCATGTCCGGGCCGCATCGTGGGGCCGAGGGCGTTCGAATCTGGGGGAGTCCTGTCATGAGTGGTTTTCAGCGTCCTTCGAGCAAGCGGCCGGCGAGTAGTGGTGCGGGGTCCGCGGGCGGCCGGGCCGTGGGCGGAGGGCGGCGGCGTTCGCTGGTCGCTGTCGGTGTGGGTGTTGTCGCCGTCGGCGTGTTCGCCACCGGGTGCGGGGCCAGTGCGGGGGACGACAAGGACCCGGAGAAGCGTTCCTTCGCGCTCAGTGGGCGGACGCTGACCGTCGACTCCGACGACTCGTCGCTCGAACTGGTCGCCTCGGACGTAGACAAGGTCCAGGTGACGCGCTGGTTCGAGGGCCGGGTCGCGATCGGTGGGGACCCCAAGGTGACCTGGGCGATGGAGGACGACACGCTCAAGCTCCGTATGCACTGCTCGGGTGTGGTCGCCGACTGCTCGGCCAAGCACCGCATCGAGGTGCCTCGTGACGTGGCGGTCGTCGTGAGGGACGACGACGGCAGCGTAAAGGCCAGCGGTTTCAAGGACTCGCTGAACATCCACACGAAGGACGGCTCCGTACGGGTCGAGGACGTGGCCGGGGCGCTCACGCTGCGTACCGACGACGGTTCGGTCGAGGCGACCGGCGTCGACTCCCGGCGGGTGGACGTGAACACCCGGGACGGGTCGGTGCGGCTCGACCTCACCGTCGTACCGGACCGGGTCTCGGCGCGCGGGGACGACGGTTCCCTGACCATCGGGCTGCCGGACGCGACGTACCGCGTCGCCACGGGGACCGACGACGGTGCCGTGGATGTGTCCGTACCCCGTGACGAGCGGAGCTCGCATGTGGTGTCCGCCCACACGAAGGACGGGAAAGTAACCGTGCGTACCGCGAACTAACCGGCCCGTGTGTTCGTCCTTACCTGGTGGGAGAATGACACGGGGCAGGACGGATGACAGCACGGGAGAGGGAAGTGACGGCGACACCTTCGCAGCCGTACACACCGTTTGTGCCATGCGCACAGCAAGTTCCTCGCCCCCGTGCCTGGTTCGGGCCCACGGGGGCGCGTGGTGCTGGCCGTGACCTGCTGGCCCTGGTGCTTCTTCCGCTCCCGCTGCTCGCGCTCACGCTGCCCGCCGCGTTCGCCGGCGGCGGCACACGGCGATGGTTCGGCGGGCGCTCGGAGAGCCAGCGGGCCGAGGCCCAGGCGGCGAAGGACGCCGCGGCGGCCGCGTTCTACGAACTCGACACCGCGCAGCGCGATCTACGGATCTCGATCGAGACGATCACGGCCGTCGACGACTCCCCCGCCGCCCGGCGCGCGGTCTCCGACTTCGACGCGCTCGGCCGCCGCATCGACGAGGCCAGTCGTACGTACATCGGCGCGGTCGACGCCCACGACCTCGACCGCGACGATCTTGAGGCCTCCGTCGCCGCCCAAGCGCGCACCGAGCTGACGAAGGCCAAGGACGAGCTCGCCCGGGTCAAGCAGGAGCTGGACCGCTTCGAGCAGGGGCTCGGATCGCTCCTCGGCAAGGCGGAGACGCAGCTGGCCCGCCTCGCCCCGGCCGTCGAGCGCGCCCGCCAGTCCCTGCTCGCCGCGTCGAACGCACTCGATGCCGTACGGGGAACGAAGCTCAAGGCCGACGACCTCGCCGCCCGGCTCGCCGCCCTCGCTCCGGAGTTGACCAAGCTGAACCAGGGCGCGGGTCAGCACGGCGTACCGGAGACGCTGGAGCGCGCCGACCGGGTCGCGCGGGACGCCGAGGCGGTCCGCGCGGAGGCCGAGCGGCTGCCGGAGAGGGCCGCCGAGATCGACCGGCGCCTCGTCTCGCTGCGGACGCGCGCGCAGGCGCTGACCACGCGGTCCGGGCAGGTGGAGCCCGTGCTGAGCGAGCTGCGGCGGCGGTTCTCGGCCGCGTGCTGGCAGGACCTGCAGCATGTGCCCGACCAGTCCGCGGAGACCGTCCGGCAGGCCGAGCGGAAGCTCGCGGAAGCGCGGACCGCGCGGGACGAGCAGCGGTGGGCCGACGCCACGTCGCTGCTGTCCACGGTTCGGGCGCTGCTGAACACGACCGACGAGGCCGTGTCCGCGGCCGGGGACCGGTTGCGGCGGCTGAACGAGGTGTCCAAGGACCCGCAGCGGGAGATCGACCGTACGCGGTTCGCGCTCCGGGACGCGCAGCGGTTGGCGATGTCCGGACGTAATACGCCCGACCCCCAGCACGCGCGGCCGCTCGACGACTCGGTGGCCCGGCTGGAGCGGGCGATCGGGACGCTGGAGGGGCGGCACCCCGACTACTGGCATTTCCTGACCGAGCTGGAGGGTGTGCGCGGGACCGTGGGTCGGGTGGTTTCGCAGATTCGTGAGGAGCGCGGGGGCGGAGCGTGAGCGCTCCGCTCGGGGGCGGTGAATGACGTGCGGCCCGCCCACGGGACTGGTGCGTGGCATGCAGGCCGCGTGGGTGATGTGCGGACCTGCGGAGGCTGGTGCATGACATGCGGGCCCGTGGGTGACGGGCGAGCCTGCGAGGGCTGGTGCATGACATGCGGGCCGTGGGTGACGGGCGGGGCCGTGGGGGGGGGCTGGTCGCGCAGTTCCTTGCGCCCCTGCGAGGTGCTTCCTCTGGCCGGCGCCAGGCAGTCCTGCCTCAAGTGTGGCGGTCCGGCCGTCCCGGGCGGATGCTGAGGTTAGGTATGGCCTCCGCTCGCACCAGAGGAGGCGGATATGGCCACGCACGTGCTTCGTACGGCGCCGAGGCGGCGGATCAGGCTCGATGAGCATCTGCCGGTCGATCACCGTCTCAGCAAGTTCTACCGGGTCGGCGCGGGGCTGATGGGTCTCGTGCTGCTCGCCTTCGGCATCCTGGGGCTGATCGACAAGGTCGGCTTCTTCGACACCGGCGGGGACACGGTCGCCGGGCTGAACACCAACGGCGCGCTGAGCGTGCTGTCGATCTGCGTCGGACTGCTGCTCTTCGCCGGCATGGTGATCGGCGGCAACATCGCCTCGACGCTCAACATGATCCTCGGTGTCCTCTTCATCCTCAGCGGCTTCGTGAACCTCGCTCTCCTCGACACCGGCCTCAACTTCCTCGCCTTCCGCATCCAGAACGTGCTGTTCAGCTTTGTGGTCGGAGTGATGTTGATGTTCTTCGGGATGTACGGACGCGTCGGCTCGGCCCTGCCGCACGACAACCCGTACTGGCGGTCCCGCCACCCCGAGCAGGCCGCCCACGAACAGCGACTGCGGGCGAGCCTCCGGGCAAGGGCCCTGCCAGGAACCAAGGGCGACGCCGCTCTCCCGGAAGGCGAAGCCACTCCCGCTGGAGGCAAGTCCGCTCTCCCAGGTGGCGAAGCCGGGCCCATGGGAGACGGGCGGAGCACCCGCTAACCTGTGCCCATGCCTCGCTACGAGTACCGCTGCCGGACCTGCGGAGACACCTTCGAGAAGAGCCGTCCGATGGCCGAGTCGTCCGCACCCGCGGCCTGCCCGGCCGGCCACGACGACACGGTGAAGCTGCTGTCGACGGTCGCGGTCGGCGGCTCGGCCTCGGCTCCCGCGCCCCGCCCCAGCGCCGGTGGCGGGGGCGGCGGCGGTTGCTGCGGCGGGGGCTGCTGCGGCTGACCCCGTCCGAGGCCGCGGTTCCCCTGGGACCGGGATTCCTCCGAGTCCGGTTCCTGGGACCGGGCTCGCAGCGTCCGCCCGGGAGAGGGGAACCCGCACCCTGGTCCCCGCCCCTCCTCGGGACACGCCCCCTACCGGGCCGGGCCCGGCAGCCGCCTGCCCACCAACCGGCCAACCCGTCAACCGCCCAACCCGCCGACCACCTCAGGCCCTCAAATCTCAGGCCCCCAGATAACGAAGTACGGCCAGCACTCTGCGGGAGTACCCCTCGCTTCCCGTCAGTTCGAGCTTGTCGAAGATCGCGTTGATGTGTTTCTCGACTCCGCTGAGGGAGATGTGCATCCGTCGCGCGATGGCCGCGTTCGTATGTCCCTGGGCCATCTCCGCCAGCACGTCCCTCTCTCTCGTGGTGAGCCGTTCCAGGACGTCCGCGCGCCCGCTGCGGCCGAGCAGCTGACGCACCACCTCAGGGTCGAAGGCCGCCCTCCCCTGGCTCACCCGCTCCAACGCATCGAGGAATTCGTCGACCTGGACGACACGGTCCTTGAGCAGATATCCGACCCCCTCCGAGTCTCCGGTGAGCAACTCCGTCGCGTATCGCTTCTCCACGTACTGCGAGAGCACCAACACGCCCACGTCCGGCCAGCGTTCGCGAATCTCCAGGGCCGCGCGCAGTCCCTCGTCGCTGTGTGTGGGCGGCATCCGCACATCCGCCACCACCACATCGGGTCGCTCCTCGGCGACGGCCGCCAGCAACCGCTCGGCATCGCCGACCGCGGCCAGCACCTCGTGCCCCTCCTCGACCAGAAGACGTACGAGGCCTTCTCGCAGCAGAGTCGAGTCCTCGGCCAGGATCACACGCACGGCAGCTCCGCTGAGATGACGGTGGGCCCGCCCACCGGACTGAGCACACTGAACCGGCCGTCGAGGGCGTCCACCCGCCGGGCCAGCCCGAACAGCCCGCTGCCCATGGGGTTCGCGCCGCCCGATCCGTCGTCCTCGATCCGTACGCACAGCTCATGGCCGGCGTCCCAGAGATGGACGATGATCCGACGCGCCGACGCGTGCTTGACCGCGTTCGTGACGGCTTCGCAGACGACGAAGTACGCGACGGTCGCCGCCGCTTTGCCGGGCTCGGCGGACAGCTCGTACTCCACCCGTACCGGTACGGACGAGCGCTCGGCGACCGTCTCCAGGGCGGCCCGCAGACCCGCCTCGTCCAGCGTGGTCGGATAGATCCGCCAGGCCACCTCGCGCAGCTCGGCCAGCGCCTGTCCGCTCTCGTCGTGGGCCTGGCGGAGCAGCCGGTCGGCACGCTCCGCGTCCTGGCTTCGCAGGGCACGGCCGAGCAGCATGCCGAGGGCGACCAGTCGCTGTTGTACGCCGTCGTGCAGGTCCCGCTCGATGCGGCGCCGTTCGTCGTCCACGGCGTCCACCACTGCGGCGCGGCTCGCGGCCAGTTCCAGGATCCGCCGCTCCAGCTCCTCCTGGTGGCTGGGCCCGAGGAAGTGCCGGGCCAACTGCCCCTCCAGCTCGACGACCCCGAACATCCCCTGCACCGCGAGGAAGAGCAGGAACAGCCCGCCGAAAGCGACGAGAGTTATCGCCCCGGGATGCTCGATGTCCGAGAGTATCCAGCCGTACATCCAGTACGTGCCGTACGCGAGACCGAGCGCCGCCGACAGCATCACGACGCCGCCCAGAACTCCGAGCGTCCAACGGCACGCGATGTAGCGCAGGGCGCGCGCGTCCTCGTGCGCGGGAGAGACGGACACGCTCAGCCAGGTCCTGAGCCGTCTGCGCTCGAACTCCGTCAGTCTCCTCGCCCCCGCGAACACCGGTCGGAGCACGGCCTGACGGCCACGCGGCCAGGCAAGTACGGGTAACAGGGCGAGGCCGGAGAGAAGGGTGAAGAGCAGCTCGACGGCGGCCGCGGCGGCTCCCGTCATGAGCCCCACCGCGCACCGCGTCCCACGTCGTGCCACATCTCGCATGATCGCCACGCTAGCCGGGCGCCGGAGTCGCGCGCACTGAGGAAAACCGCAATTCGAAACTGCGGTCCACCGCACCGATCCTTGCGGTTGTCCTCAGGGTCTCTTCAGCTTCGGTTTTCTAGCGTGGAGGCATGACAGCCATCGCAGCCGCCGCAGCGGACAGCAGCGCACCGCAGTGGATCAACAGCCTCATGGACACGCTCGGGGCACCGGGCGCGGGCATCGCCATCGCCCTGGAGAACCTGTTTCCGCCTCTGCCCAGCGAGGTCATCCTGCCGCTCGCCGGGTTCGCGGCGAGCACCGGGCAGATGAATCTGTTCGCGGCTCTGCTCTGGACGACGGCCGGCTCCGTCATAGGCGCGCTCGCGCTGTACGGCGTGGGGGCGCTGCTCGGCCGCGACCGTACGGTGGCGATCGCGGCCCGGCTGCCACTGGTGAAGGTCTCGGACATCGAGAAGACGGAGGCGTGGTTCTCCCGCCACGGCACCAAGGCCGTGTTCTTCGGCCGGATGATCCCCATCTTCCGCAGCCTGATATCCGTGCCCGCGGGCATCGAGCGCATGCGGCTGTCCGTGTTCCTCGGCCTGACCACGCTGGGCAGCGCGATCTGGAACACCATCTTCGTCCTCGCCGGCTATCTGCTCGGCGAGAACTGGTCGGAGGTCACCGGCTATGTGTCGACGTACTCGAAGGTCGTGCTGGTAGGGGCGGTGCTCGCGGTGCTGCTCTTCGCGGGCGTACGGCTGTTCAGGCCGGGCCGGGGCGGGCGGCGCCGTGCGAAGGAGGAGACCGAAGAGAAGGAGCAGGCAGCCGCCTGAGCCGTCCAGCACCGCCACCGCTCAGGCCGCCCCTGCCTAGGCCGCCGGCCGAGCGCCCCTGCCGAGCCCGCCGGCCAACCGCCCTTACCCAGCCTGCTGTCGGCCAACCGCCTCTACCGCTCGCACCGCCTGCCTCTACCTCACCAGCCCTACCGAACCTCTCGCAGGAACTCCCGCAGGATCCGCTCGCCCGCGGCGACACCCCGTTCCGGAAGGGCCGTGATCCCGGGGGCCGTCCACCCGACGTCGGCCAGCTCGCCGTGGCCCGGGCGCCAGCCGCGGTCCGCGGCCAGGAGGAGGTCGGCGTCGAGGAGGGAGTCCCCGGCCGCGAGAGTGAGGGTCGCTCCCGTGCGGCGGGCGACCTCACGCATGGCGGCGCTCTTGGTGAGCGGCTTCGGTACGGCGTAGATCTTGCGGCCCTGGAGCGAAACCGTCCAGCCGCGGTTCTCCGCCCAGACGGCCAGTTCCTTGACCCAGTCCTCGGGGAGCAGTTCGCGCTCAACGACGAGGTACACGAAGAGGTCCTCGGCGAGGCGGTGCTTGCGTACCCAGGCCGGGTCGGCGGTGGCCTCCATGTGCTCGCGCACCTCGTCGAGCGGGGCGCACTCACGGGCGAGGCGCTCGGTCACCGAGGCGTGCCACTCGGGGTCCGTCACACCGTCCACGAGCAGGTGGCCGCCGTTGGCGCAGATCGCGTACTTCGGGGCGGGGCCCGGGAGTTGGATGCGCTGGTACTGCTTGCGGGTTCGGGTGGTGGTCGGTACGAAGTCGGCCACGTCGCCGAGTTCGGCGAGGAGTCCGGCCGCGGTCTCGGTCATGTAGGACAGCGGCTTGCTCTCGTGCACCTCGACGCTGAGCAGCCGGGGCGCCCGCGCGTCGGGCATGGTCAGGGCCAGTGCGGCCGAGGAGTAGATGAGTGTGCGGTCGAGATCGCTGGCGACCAGCACCCTGGGCGAGGAGGTGGGCAGTGAACCGGAGTTCCTCATCGGGGCGGCGTTCGTCATCAGACCGTCACCGCCTTGCCGTCGGCGCCGGTCGCTCCGCGGGTGTACTTGGGGTGGATCAACCCGACGCAGGTGTACGGGAGTTCGTCCACCTCCTCGACGGGTACGCCCCGCTGCTCGGCGAGCAGGCGTACATGGTCGAGGTCGGCGCCCGCTCCGGCCCGGGCGAGGATCTTCCAGGGGACGCGGCGCAGCAGGACGCGGGTCGCCTCGCCGACACCGGGCTTGACGAGGTTGACGTCGTGGATGCCGTACTCCTCGCTGATCCGCTCGACTGCCGCCCAGCCCTCCCAGGTCGGGCTGCGGTCGGTGGACAGGAGTTCCTTGACCTGGGCGTCAACCGCTTCGCCGACCGCGTCGAAGCGGTCGGAGACGGCGTCCAGGAAGGCGACGGAGACGTCCGCGGCGGCGAGCTCGCGGTAGAACTTCGCGCCGTGGTAGTCGTGCTCCCCGACCAGGTCGGCGCGGAGGACCGTACGGGAAATGAGGCCGGAGACCGTGGAGTTGAGGCAGGCGGAGGGGATGAGGAAGTCCTCGCGGGTGCCGTACGTGCGCACGCAGGAGCCGGGGTCGGCGAGGACCGCTATCTCCGGGTCGAAGCCGGTGATGCCGTCGGAGGCCTCGAACTCCTCGACGGCCTGGGCGAGTTCGCGGGTTATGGCGCCCTTGCCGGTCCAGCCGTCCACGAAGACGATGTCGGCCGGATCGTGGTGGGCGGCCAGCCAGCGCAGCGCGTTGGCGTCGATGCCGCGGCCGCGCACGATGGAGACGGCGTAGTGCGGGAGGTCCAGGCCGTGCCTGTGCTGGGCCCAGCGGCGCATCAGGACGCCGACGGGGGTGCCGGCGCGGGCCAGCGAGACGAGGACGGGACGCGGGGACCGCTCCGCGAGCACGGTCTCCGTGACGACGCCGACGGCCTGGGCGATACGGGTGGCCGAGACGGCGAGCGCGTTGTGGAACAGCTCCTGGTACGCGTCGCTCGGCTGGTACTCCACCGGGAGCGACTCCGCGTAGTGGGCGCCGCCGCTCTGGATGGCCTCCTCGCGCTCCTCGGTCGGCGCCTCCAGCTTCGTGTCCGAGAGATCCTGCAGCAGCCAGCCGACCTCGTCAGGTGCGTACGAGGAGAAGTCGGGGCCACGGAGGGGCTCGGGCAGCATGGATGGCCTTTCAGTGGGCGACGCGGTGGACGGCCGTTCTGGTGTGTACGAGGGGACGACGGCGAGCAGCACGCTCGGCGTGTGCGCGGAGAGCCGCGCCAGCAGGCCGTCGGGAGCGTGCAGTTCGGGCGTGTCGGCGGCGGAGTCGACCACGGCGACGACGGCGTCGAAGCCGGCGCCCGCGACGTTGTAGGCGTAGCGCTCGCCGGGGCCGTCGGCGGGGCTGTCGTGGGCGGGGAAGACGAGCCGGGTGCGGATGGCGTAGCCGGGGTCGTCGACGGCGAGCACCGGGGAGCGGGTGGTCGTGGAGTAGCGGACCTCGGCGTCGGTCAGCTTCTCCAGGGTGACGCCGAGCCGCAGCGGCGCGTACATCAGTTCCTCGAAGCCGAGGACGAGGACGCGGCGGGCGTCGGACGGGAGCGCCTCGGCGATGCGGGCCGCCATGGCGGGCAGGGCGCCCTCCAAGCGTACGCGGTGCTCGGGGGTGAAGCCGTGCCGCCCGCCGTCGGGTATCCCCGCGGGCCATCCCAGCTCGACACGGAGGGCCGGCCGGGCGAGCCCCTCCGGGGCGGCCTGCCCCTCGCGGCCCGCGGAATCGGGGACGCCGGACGACGGGGCGGCGGCGGACGACTGGGAGCCGGCGGAGGCCTGCGCCTCGGACTCGTACCGCGCGACCAGCGCCTGGCCCTTCTCCAGGACCCCCTCGGGGAGCCGTACGGTGCCGGAGGCGGCCGTCACGAGGTCCACGCGGGCGTCGATCTCGCGGGCGAAGTCCTCCAGGCGTCCGAGATCCGCGGCCGAGCGCATGTCGACCAGGGCGACTATGACGTACCGGTCGCGCGGATAGCGTTCGTGCAGGTCACGGATGGTGTTGAGGACCGTGTTGCCGGTGGAGAACTCGTCGTCGACGAGGACCAGCGGGCCGTCGCCGGCCAGCAGGTCGGGGTCCTCCGGGAGCAGCAGGTGCGAGGTGGCGTGCGAGTGGGACTCCTCGAAGCCGCCCGCCCGCGCGACGCCGTCGACCGGGCGCCGTGTCGAGTGGAGGCAGGGCGCGAGACCCACGCCGTCCGCGACGGAGTGTCCGAGCCCGGTGGCCGTCTCGGCGTACCCGAGGACGACGGCCCGGCGCGCCTCGTCCTCGCCGAGCAGGTCGCGTACGCGGAGCCCGAGCGCGAATCCGTACCCGTACACGACGGCGGGCGACTGGGGTATGTGCTTGCCGAGCACGTGCGATACGAGCAGATGGGCGCGCTTGGGGTTGCGTCGCAGCGCGAGTCCGAGCAGCTCGCCGAGCCCCTCGTCCCCGACGAGTTCGACGCCGAGCCGCTCGGCGACCCAGCATCCGGACCAGATGTCACCGTCGGCTCCGCCCGGCGTCCCGGACGGGCTCCCGGCGCCGGGGCCCGCGCCGGCCCCGGCCTTGGTCCCGGGTCGGAATCCGGTCGCGGACCAGACCCCTGCCCCGCCCCCGTCGTTCACAGCGTTGTTCATGGATTCCTTGTGTGTCAGCGAATGTCGGTGGGCGTAGAGGGGCGTCAGCCGGGGATTCCCGCGGCGAGCAGTTCCACGAAGCCGATGTCCTCGTTCGCGACGCCGAAGACCTCGGCGCGCTGGAGGGTGCGCTCGGCCCAGGCGCGGTGCGGCTTCACCTCGTTCATCTTGTTCGTGTACGCCGACCGCAGCACGCCCCCGCCGCCCCGCTCGGGCCGCAGGATGTCCTGGGCGTCGCTGAACTCCTCGTGGCTGACGACGGACAGGGCGTGCACGGGCAGGACGTGCGAGGGGTGGATGCAGGTCTTGCCCTGCAGTCCGTTGGCCCGGTCGAGGGAGATCTCCCGCAGCAGACCGTCCATGTCGTGCTCGATCAGCAGGGCGCGCAGGTCCTCGGCCTCCGGAGTGAAGGGGCTGCGCCGCAGCTGCGGCTTGAACATGCGCTCCTGGACGCGGAAGTACTCCCACACGGGCCCGGTCACCGTGAATCCGGTGCCGTCGGCCCTGCCGAGCACGTTCACCACGTCCGCGATCACGGACGCGACGATCTGCACGTCGTACGCGGTCATGTCGGGCGCCCTGCGCAGTCCGTACGCGGAGCAGAAGTCGGTGACGCCGAGCCGTAGCGCGAGCACCCGGTCGCGGTACTTGTCGACGGCCCGGAAGATCCCCGCGAGGGTCTCCGCCCGCGACTCGCGGTACAGCAGATCGGGCGATTCGAGGACCGGCATCGCGAAGAGCCGTCGCCCGCTCGCGGCCTCGGCCGCGGTGAGCGCCTCCAGGAACGGGATCCCTCGCTCCTCGGTGAACTTCGGCAGTACGAATCCGGACAACAGCCGGACGGATTCGCCGAGCCGCCGGACCAGATCGGGGATCTGCTCGGGCGCTCTGACCCGGACGAACAGCAGCGGAAGCTCGGTGTCCGGGCAGCGTTCGGCCAGGTCGGCGAATTGCCGGACCAGGTTCGCCTCGGCTTCCGGAACCTCCGCGTCGTCGATCGAGTCCTCCAGGCACAGCACCATCGAGACGACACCGCGGCCGGTCTGCTTCACGATGTCGTCGGCCAGCTTCGGCCTGGTGGCAGGGCTGTAGAGGGTGGCTCCGAGAGCCACGGCCAGCATTCTGGCCGGGGAGTCCGCGGTGAAGACGCACGGCTCCTGATGGAAGAGGCGCTCCCGCACCTCAGGGGCGATGTGCCCGAAATGACGCATGAGTCTCCCCCGGGGCGGCTAGGCGGCCTGACGATATGTGGCCGGTAATAGTACGTAGAGATCCATGTCAAGGGTTCCCACCGGGCATGAAATTCAGGTAACGCAGGCAAACACCATTGTGTCTCCCGTCCGCGGATCGGGCCGGTCGGGAAGTCACCCCCGCGTTGTCGTGACCAGGACCGAGAAGGCAGGATGACCGCATGACGCACGCGATGCTGAAGGGGTCGAACGTCCCGCTGGACGCCACTGCGGTGCGCGCCGTGCTGCGCTGGACGCCGGGACGGGGTGTCCCGGACGTGGATGCCTCCGCGCTGCTCCTCGGCCCCGACGGTCGTGTGCGGTCCGACGAGGACTTCGTCTTCTACAACCAGCCCCGGCATCCTTCGGGCAAGGTCTGGCGACTCGGCAAGAAGCGCGTGAACGAGGGTCTCGCCGAGGGGCTCACCGACACGATTCAGTCGGATCTCGTCGGCGTTGACAATGGAGTGGGACGAATTCTCCTTGTCGCTTCGGCCGACGGCGTCACCTTCGACCGGGTCAGCTCCCTGCGGATCCTGCTGTACGACGCGGTGCTCGGGGACGCCGAGCCGGTGGCGTACTTCGACATCAAGCCACAGACCGGCGAGGAGACCGCCCTGGTCTGCGGCGAACTGTACCGGCGTGGCGAGGGCTGGAAGTTCCGGGCGCTCGGCGAGGGCTATTCGAACGGCCTGCAGGGTCTGGCGTCGGACTACGGCATCTCGGTGGACGAGTCCGAGGGCGGGGACCAGTCGGCGTCCGCGCTGCCCGGCCCGCCCGCCGGTGCGCAGCCGCTGCCGCCTGAGCAGCCCACGCAGCTGCCCCCGATGCCCCAGCAGCCGTCGTACGGCTATCCACCGGCCGCCGCGGGTCCGGAGCCCACCCGGCAGCAGCCGCCCGCCGTCCAGCCCGCGTACGGCTACCCACAGCCCACCAGCCAGCCCGCCTACGGCTACCCGCAGACGGCCCCGGCCCAGCCCGCCCCGGCAACCGCCCAGTCCGGCTACGGCTACCCCCAGCCGGTGGCTCCCCTCCCGGACCCGGACTTCCGGTTGCCCCCGCAGGGCCCTCAGTTCATCGGCCGATAGGGCGGCAGCGCCCCCGCCCCCAAGGGGCGCGGGGAACTGCGCGACAAGCCACAACAAGCCCGCCGCCGCCGAACCTTCCCCGTCGAGCTCTTGGGCGCCCCGGCTGAGCCCAGTGGCAACGGTGGTCAGCGGTCGGCTTTCGTCTTGTAGCCGCGACCCCACTGGAGTCCCCAGCCGTAGAGCCGGTCGAGCTCGGCCTGGAAGCCGTACACGAACTTCACCTCGCGCCGCACCACCAGTTCGTTCTTGATGTTCTCGATCATGACCACCGCGCAGGACCTGGCCTGGGAGTGCCTCTCGTCGAGGCCGATCTCGATCCGGGGGCCGTTGCTCGGGAAGAGCGTCACGATCGCGTGCGTACGGTCGAAGGCGGGGGTCTGGTCGTAGATGTAGACGAAGACCAGGAGCCGTTTTATCTGCTCGCGGTGGTCGAGGTTGACGAAGATCGTCTCGCCCGAGCCGGAGCCGAAGCGGTCGTCACCGCTGAGTTTCACGTACGGCGCCCCGTTGAGCTCGCCAAGGAAGCCGCCCAGTGGCTGGACGACTCCCTTGGTGCCGTCCGCGAGCTCGTACATGCAGCCCAGGTCGAGGTCGACGTTGACCATGCTCTGGGTGTGTGCCTGCACCACGTCCGGCTTGAACGCCTTGAAGGGGTGGCGCAGCAGGCTCTCCCGCTGGGACCCGCCTATGTCGGAGGTGCGCATCCGCCAGGACAGGTTGATGCGGAGGTTGCCGGTGGCGGCGCCCTGTTTGGTGAGCGAGATGGTGTGGTTCCGTTTGGTCAGTTCGATGGCGTTGGTCGCCGCGCTGCCCGAGTCGAAGTCTGTCGACCGTCCGCGCCACAAGCCTTCCCAGAAGCTCATTCCCGCCCCCACGCTTCCCTGTTCACCTCGACGAATGCGCCGGGGCGGCCGCGAGGAATCCCTCGACGGCCGCCCCTCACAGAGCGTTCCTCACTCGGAGCGGTGTCACACCCCGGACGAGATCTCAGCCTTGTCGTCCGAGGCCTCAGCTTTTCCCTCTGCGGCCGCGATTGCTCGGTTGCGGCGCACGGAGGACCAGAAGGACCAGGCGATCAGGACGACACCGATGAGGCCGGTGACGATCTCGTTGACCTCGAAGCGGATCGTGATGAGCAGGATGCCGGCGAGGGCGCCGATCGCGTAGTGCGCGCCGTGCTCCAGGTAGACGTAGTCGTCGAGGGTGCCCTGGCGGACCAGGTAGACCGTGAGCGACCGGACGTACATGGCGCCGATGCCGAGGCCGAGGGCCATCAGGATGATGTCGTTCGTGATGGCGAAGGCGCCGATGACGCCGTCGAAGGAGAACGACGCGTCCAGGACCTCGAGGTACAGGAACATGAAGAAGGCGGCCTTGCCGACGAGCGCCCCTGCGGAGACCTTCTTGCCCTCGCGCTGGGCCTCCTCCTCGGCCTCGTGCTCACGCTCCTCCGCTTCCTCGAGACGGTTCTCGAAGAAGCCGGAGAGTCCACCGACGACCAGGTAGGTGATGAGTCCGGCGACGCCGGAGAGCAGCACCGTCTCCGCCTTGTCGGCGGATCCGGCGTGCAGGTGGGCCTTCGGGGCGAGGTACAGCGCGGTGATCAGCAGGATGATGAGCGCGATGCAGGCCGAGAGCATGTCGACCTTGCCGAGCTTGGCGAGCGGGCGCTCCAGCCAGCCGAGCCACTTGATGTCACGGTCCTCGAAGATGAAGTCGAGGAAGATCATCAGCAGGAACATGCCACCGAAGGCCGCGATCGACGGGTGGGCGTCGGTGACCAGTTCCTGGTAGCGGTCGGCGTCGTTCAGTGCCAGGTCGACCGCCTCGATGGGTCCGAGCGAGGCACTGATCGCGACGATCACGACGGGGAATACGAGCCGCATGCCGAAGACGGCGATCAGGATGCCGATGGTGAGGAAGATCTTCTGCCAGAAGGCACTCATCTTCTTCAGGATTCCGGCGTTGACCACCGCGTTGTCGAACGACAGCGAGATCTCGAGGATCGACAGGATCAGCACGATCCCGAACGCGGTCCATCCGTCGATCAGCACCGCTGCGACCAAGCCGAGCGCGGTGACCGCGAACGACCAGCCGAAGGTTTTCAGAACCACTGGCTACCCAATCATGAGTTGGGGGGCTACCCCCGGACGAAGTCCGGAGGGGGTTTCCCCCCGCCGTACCCGGCTTTACGAAACATTGACCACAAAGTCTAGAGGGACGACCCCTCGGACGAGAGGGCCGGGCCACCCCACCTGGAGAGTCGCAGGTCCAGAGGGTGCGGACGCCAGTGACGCGCCTTCGGCCCCACCCGCCACACTGCTTTCGGTGCACGGCGGGCGGTGGCCTCTCCTTCGGTCACCGGGGGCACCTCCCCGGACCCGGCGGCCCTACGAGACGTTGACCCCGAAGTCCAGGGCGATGCCCCGCAGACCGGACGCGTACCCCTGTCCCACCGCGCGGAACTTCCATTCGGCGCCGTAGCGGTAGACCTCGCCGAAGATCATCGCGGTCTCCGTGGAGGCGTCCTCGGAGAGGTCGTAGCGGGCGAGCTCCTGGCCGTCGGCCTGGTTGACGACCCGGATGAAGGCGTTGCTGACCTGACCGAAGGTCTGGCCCCGGTTGTCGGCGTCGTGGATCGAGACGGGAAAGACGATCTTGTCGACGTTGGCGGGCACCTTGGAGAGGTCGATCAGGAGTGACTCGTCGTCGCCGTCGCCCTCACCCGTGAGGTTGTCCCCGGTGTGCTCGACCGAGCCGTCGGGGCTCTTGAGCTGGTTGTAGAAGATGAACCACTCGTCACCGAGCACCCGCCCCGAGTTGCACAGCAGCGCGCTGGCATCGAGGTCGAAGTCTGCTCCGGTGGTCGAGCGTGCGTCCCAGCCGAGCCCGATCATCACCTGTGTGAGGTTCGGTGCGGCCTTGGAGAGGGAGACATTGCCCCCCTTGGCGAGCGTGACGCCCATGATCCTTGTCCTCCCCGGTCAAGCCATTGGGTTGTCGAGCACGTCCGGCGCCGCACTAGGAGTGTGCGACGCCGGACGGAAAAAAGGTGAAGCGGTTGAAGCTGCCCGGGGCCGGACGACGGCCCCGGGGTGGCTCAGACGTTGACGCCGAAGTCCTGCGCGATGCCGCGCAGACCTGAGGCATACCCCTGACCGATGGCACGGAACTTCCACTCCGCGCCGTGTCGGTACAGCTCGCCGAAGACCATCGCGGTCTCCGTGGAGGCGTCCTCGGAAAGGTCGTACCGGGCGATCTCCGCCTCGCCGGCCTGGTTCACGACGCGGATGAACGCGTTGCGCACCTGGCCGAACGACTGCTGGCGGTTCTCGGCGTCGTAGATCGAGACCGGGAAGACGATCTTCTCGATGTCGGCCGGGACGCCGGCGAGGTTGACCTTGATCTGCTCGTCGTCGCCCTCGCCCTCACCGGTGGTGTTGTCACCGGTGTGCTCGACCGAGCCGTCGGGGCTCTTCAGGTTGTTGAAGAACACGAAGTTGGCGTCACTGCTGACCTTGCCCTCCGCGTTCGTCAGGATGGCGCTGGCGTCCAGGTCGAAGTCGGTACCGGTGGTGGTGCGGATGTCCCACCCCAGACCGATGATGACCGCGGTCAGTCCCGGGGCCTCCTTCGACAGCGATACGTTGCCGCCCTTGCTGAGGCTGACTCCCACGAGTCCTCCCATTGGTGTCCAGGGGCGGTGCGCCCCGTAGTGCGTTGGTATCGGATCAACGTGTCGATCCTAGTGAGGGGTTCCCCACCGCCGCAGGCCCTGGGCGTGAAGAATCCCAGAGTGTCGGCATCACAGGCCGGTCACGGAGCGGGGATCATGCCGGGATCACGCCGGGATCACAGGCTGTCGAGCGCCGTCACGTACTCGTTCAGGTCACGGGCGTCGGGCAGGGCGTTGACGACGGTCCAGCGGACGATGCCCTCCTTGTCGATGACGAAGGTGCCGCGCACCGCGCAGCCCTTGTCCTCGGCGAAGACCCCGTACGCGCGCGAGACCTCGCCGTGCGGCCAGAAGTCGGACAGCAGCGGGTAGTCCAGGCCCTCCTGCTCGGCGAAGACGCGCAGGGTGTGGATGGAGTCGTTTGAGACGGCGAGCAGCTGGGTGTCGCGGTCGGAGAACTTCGGCAGGTTGTCCCGCAGGGCGCACAGTTCGCCCGTGCAGACGCCGGTGAAGGCGAAGGGGTAGAAGAGCAGCACGACGTTCTTCGCGCCGCGGAAGTCCGAGAGCCTCACGGTGGCGCCGTGGTTGTCCTTCAGCTCGAAGTCCGGGGCCTTGTCGCCGACCTCGATCGTCATGGTCCTGCATCCCTTCCATGGGCCGTTCGGGGCACCCACCCTACGCAGAGACCCCTTTTCGCCCCCGCCGCCCCTACCCATTCCCGTCCCTTTTCGAGGGCTCCGCCCCCGAGCCCCCGCTCCTCAAACGCCGGAGAGGCTGAGTCCTCAGGGGCGCGGGGAACTGCGCGACCAGCCACAACGAACCCGCAGCCGACGACGAAAGCCGAGGTACGAGGGACGAAAAACGGGGGCCCAGGGGTGCCAACCCCTGAACCCCCGCCCAACTCAGCGGAGCGTCACCGCTTTGACTTGGCCGCCTTCGGCGTAGCCAGCCGGGTCCCGCTCCAGTCCTTCCCCACGCTGATGCTCTTGGTCTGGGACAGACCCGCGGTCGTCGCGGCTTCCGCGATGTCGCTGGGCTCCACATACCCGTCTCGGCCGGTCTTCGGCGTCAGCAGCAGGACGGCGCCGCCCTCTTCGACGTACGTGGTGGCATCCACCAGCGCGTCCGTCAGGTCGCCGTCGTCGTCACGGAACCAGAGCACTACGGCGTCGGCGACGTCGTCGTACTCCTCGTCCATGAGCTCGCTGCCGATGACTTCTTCAATGGCCTCGCGGAGCTCCTGGTCGACGTCGTCGTCGAAGCCGATCTCCTGGACCACCTGCTCGGGCTGGAATCCCAGCCTGGTGGCCAGGCTCGTCCGCTCCTCCGCGTGGTCCGCGGTCGCGCTCACGGGTTGCCTCCTGATCATGTTCGGTAATGGGGTCTCCCCCTGCTCGGGCGAAGCCTGGAGCTTGGGGAAGTTCAAGCCACGCGCGTGCGCGAAGCATTGGCCGTAGTCCACACGGGCGGGGCGGATCGCGCAAGTACCCGGCCGTCGGGACCGCCGAAACGGTGACGATCCCGACCGTGTCGCCGCAACTCCAGGCAGAGAATCCTGGCCATAGGTGATGCACACCACACCGATCTGCCCCATTTGCGGATTTACGAACCCTACGAGGGTACGGGACTCGAATGGCTTTGCGGTACGCGTCACGGGTCGGGCGTATCGTTGCGATTTGCCGGGCCCGCCCTTGGGGGGACGGGACGAACGTCTCGGTTACCTCTCGGTAGAGATGACGTTTCCGCCCCCGAGGTACACGATGGGGAACGGTGCAGAGACCCAGGTAACCAGAGAGACCTCCCAAGAAAAAACCGGGAAAAACCGAGAAAAAGCGGCCCCCTGAGAGCGAAGGAACAGCGTGGCTTCCGGACCCGATCGCAACCCGATCATCATTGGCGGCCTTCCGAGTCAGGTCCCTGACTTCGATCCAGAAGAGACCCAGGAGTGGCTCGACTCCCTCGACGCCGCCGTCGACCAGCGGGGCCGGGAGCGGGCCCGCTATCTCATGCTGCGGCTGATCGAGCGGGCCCGCGAGAAGCGCGTGGCCGTGCCGGAGATGCGCAGCACGGACTACGTCAACACCATCGCCACCAAGGACGAGCCGTTCTTCCCCGGCAACGAGGAGATCGAGCGCAAGATCCTGAACGCGACCCGCTGGAACGCGGCCGTGATGGTGTCCAGGGCCCAGCGCCCCGGGATCGGCGTCGGCGGCCACATCGCCACCTTCGCGTCCTCCGCCTCCCTCTACGACGTGGGCTTCAACCACTTCTTCCGCGGCAAGGACGAGGGCGACGGCGGCGACCAGATCTTCTTCCAGGGGCACGCCTCCCCCGGCATCTACGCCCGCGCGTTCATGCTGGACCGGCTGAGCGAGCAGCAGCTCGACGCGTTCCGCCAGGAGAAGTCCAAGGCGCCCAACGGCCTGTCGTCGTACCCGCACCCGCGGTCGATGCCGGACTTCTGGGAGTTCCCGACGGTCTCGATGGGCCTCGGTCCGCTCGGCGCGATCTTCCAGGCGCGAATGAACCGCTACATGGAGGCGCGCGGTATCGCGGACACCTCCAAGTCCCACGTTTGGGCGTTTCTCGGTGACGGCGAGATGGACGAGCCGGAGTCGCTCGGCCAGCTGTCCATCGCCGCGCGCGAGGGCCTGGACAACCTCACCTTCGTCGTCAACTGCAACCTCCAGCGCCTCGACGGGCCGGTGCGCGGCAACGGCAAGATCATCCAGGAGCTGGAGTCGCAGTTCCGCGGCGCCGGCTGGAACGTCATCAAGCTGGTCTGGGACCGCAGTTGGGACCCGCTGCTCGCGCAGGACCGCGACGGCGTGCTCGTCAACCAGCTGAACACCACGCCCGACGGACAGTTCCAGACGTACGCCACCGAGACGGGCGCGTACATCCGCGATCACTTCTTCGGTCACGACCACCGGCTGCGGGCGATGGTCGAGAACATGACCGACGACCAGATCCTGCACCTGGGCCGTGGCGGCCACGACCACAAGAAGGTCTACGCGGCCTACGCGGCGGCCAAGGCGCACTCCGGCCAGCCGACCGTGATCCTCGCGCAGACGGTCAAGGGCTGGACGCTCGGCCCGAACTTCGAGGGCCGCAACGCCACGCACCAGATGAAGAAGCTGACGGTCGCCGACCTCAAGGGCTTCCGCGACCGGCTGCACCTGCCGATCTCCGACCAGGAGCTGGAGTCCGGCGCGCCGCCGTACTACCACCCGGGCCGGAACTCGGAGGAGATCCAGTACATGCACGACCGCCGCAAGGGGCTCGGCGGGTACGTCCCGACGCGCGTCGTGCGGTCGAAGCCGCTCGCACTGCCCGAGGACAAGACGTACGCGAGTGTGAAGAAGGGTTCGGGTCAGCAGTCGATCGCCACCACCATGGCGTTCGTACGGCTGCTCAAGGACCTCATGCGGGACAAGGAGATCGGCAAGCGGTTCGTGCTGATCGCGCCCGACGAGTACCGCACGTTCGGCATGGACTCGTTCTTCCCGAGTGCGAAGATCTACAACCCGCTCGGCCAGCAGTACGAGGCCGTGGACCGGGACCTGCTCCTCGCGTACAAGGAGTCGCCGACCGGGCAGATGCTGCACGACGGCATCTCAGAGGCGGGCTGCACGGCCTCGCTGATCGCGGCCGGCTCGGCGTACGCGACGCACGGCGAGCCGCTCATCCCGGTGTACGTCTTCTACTCGATGTTCGGTTTCCAGCGCACCGGCGACCAGTTCTGGCAGATGGCCGACCAGTTGTCGCGCGGCTTCGTACTGGGCGCGACCGCCGGTCGTACGACTCTGACCGGTGAGGGTCTGCAACACGCGGACGGGCACTCGCAGTTGCTCGCCTCGACGAACCCGGGCTGTGTCGCGTACGACCCGGCCTACGGGTTCGAGATCGCGCACATCGTGAAGGACGGGCTGCGGCGGATGTACGGCTCGTCCGACGAGCACCCGCACGGCGAGGACGTCTTCTACTACCTCACCGTCTACAACGAGCCGATCCAGCATCCCGCCGAGCCGGAGGGCGTGGATGTCGACGGCATCCTGAAGGGCATCCACCGCTTCGCGGAAGGCACTTCGGGCTCCATCCCGGCGCAGATCATGGCGTCCGGTGTCGCCGTGCCGTGGGCCGTCGAGGCCCAGCGGATCCTCGCCGAGGAGTGGAACGTACGGGCCGACGTCTGGTCGGCGACCTCCTGGAACGAGTTGCGGCGCGAGGCCGTCGAGGTGGAGCGGCACAACCTGCTGCACCCCGAGGAGGAGCAGCGGGTCCCCTATGTGACGCGGAAGCTGTCCGGGGCGCAGGGGCCGTTCGTGGCCGTCTCCGACTGGATGCGGTCGGTTCCGGACCAGATCGCCCGCTGGGTGCCGGGGACCTACCAGTCGCTGGGTGCCGACGGGTTCGGCTTCGCCGATACCCGGGGGGCTGCCCGGCGGTTCTTCCACATCGACGCGCAGTCGATCGTGGTGGGGGTGCTGACGGAACTCGCGCGCGAGGGCAAGGTCGACCGGTCCGTGCTGAAGCAGGCGATCGACCGTTATCAGTTGCTGGATGCGGCTGCCGCGGATCCGGGTGCCGCGGGTGGGGACGCGTAGCGCTCCGCGCCGGGTGCGATTGTTGTCTGCGGGGGCGTGGGGGCTG
Source organism: Streptomyces sp. NBC_00258 (assembly GCF_036182465.1). Taxonomy (NCBI): domain Bacteria; kingdom Bacillati; phylum Actinomycetota; class Actinomycetes; order Kitasatosporales; family Streptomycetaceae; genus Streptomyces; species Streptomyces sp. NBC_00258. The sequence continues at coordinate 8,296,817 of NZ_CP108081.1, read as the reverse complement.
GTCACGCAGTTCCCCGCGCCCCTTGAGGGCCAAAGCCTGCGGTTGCCCGCGCCCCCTTTCTTCTAGGGGCGCGGGCAACTGCGCGATCGGCAACACGCGACCCGCAGTCGACTATCCACAGCATGGTCCCCCACGCCCCTGAAAAGGGGACGCGGGGGACCATGCCCACACTGTCGGCTAGAACATCCCGTTGCCGGGGCCTGCCGTGCCGGCCATCCATACGATCGCCAGGATCGTGTCTATCGCGCCCAGTACCAGCGCGACCAGCGCCGGCAGTGGGCGGGCGCCGTTCCAGCGGCGTCCCATGGCCAGCCATCCACAGACGATCGCCAGTGGGCCGAGGATGATCCCCAGCACGAAGAAACCGGCGACCGCGCAGATGACTCCGATGATTCCGAGCGTTGCGCGGTCCGGCCCGCTCCGTGACCCCGTACGGCGACGTGAGCGAGGGTGCTTGCGCGTGGTGTGACCGAAGCCCGCCATCATCAACTCCCTGGACCTCTGAGCCGGCCGAATACCGGCCGGTTCGGGCTCGGAAGCCGGGTACCCCGGTCCCTTCGGTTCAGACCCGTACTTTTTCTCCCCCGGCTTCCGTGGCGCGCTGCCCCCCTCCGGCAGCACGCCACGGCCTCACCGAACTGCCCGTTTCGTACGGATCAGTTGAGAGCACTCTGACCTGCGACACGACCGATATGAAAGTCATACGGAACGGCGTCACCCTGATAGGCGAAAGCCCCGCCGAGTGAACTCGGCGGGGCCGGGCCGGAGATGACCGGCAGAGGTGAGCGACGGGCGGACTAGATGTGTCCGACTCCCGCGCCCGCTTCCGCGTTGGCGCCCCGCTTGGTGAGGAAGGCGACGAAGATCGCCACGAAGGCGACACCGGCCGCGACGAGGCTCGCCAGGCTCATGCCGGAGATGAACGTGTCGTGCGCGACGCCCGTGATCTTCTCGGCGAGCTCGGGCGGCGTGCCCGGTGCCACCGGCGCTGCGCCGACCTGGACCGCCTCCTTGGCCTGGTCGAGCTGGACCGGGGTGAGCTGCGGAAGGCCCGCGCCCGCCCAGTTGCCCGCGAGGTCGCCGTCGACCTTGGAGGCCATCACGGCACCCAGGACCGCCGTACCGAGGCTGCCGCCGATCTGCATCGCGGCCTGCTGGAGACCGCCGGCGACACCGGAGAGCTCCATCGGCGCGTTGCCCACGATGACCTCCGTGGCACCGACCATGACCGGCGCGAGGCCGAGACCGAGGAGCGCGAACCAGATCGACATGAGCCCGCTGCTCGTGTCCGTCTCCAGCGTCGACACACCGAACATGGCGATGGCCGTGAGCGCCATGCCGCCCGCGAGCGGTATGCGCGGTCCCGTCTTGGTGATCATCGCGCCTGCCAGGGGCGATCCGACGATCATCATGCCGGTGAGCGGCAGCAGGTGCAGACCCGCGTCGATCGGGCTCATCCCGTGCACGTTCTGCAGGTAGAAGGTGACGAAGAACAGGCCGCCCATGAAGGCGATCGCCATGAGCACCATCAGGACCACACCGGCCGACAGCGCCACCGAGCGGAAGAGCCCGAGCGGGATGAGCGGCTCGGCGACCCGGTTCTCCCAGTACGCGAACAGACCGAAGCCGATCACCGAGATGGCCAGGAACGACCACGTCATTGCGTCGCCCCAGCCCCACTCCGGAGCCTTGATGAGCGCCCAGACCAGGCAGAACATGGCGCCGGACAGCAGGCCGATACCGGGGAGGTCGAACGAGCGCGGCGCGTTCTCCGCGCGGTGGTCGGTGAGGATCACCACGCCGAGGACGACCGCGATGATGCCGACCGGCACGTTGATGAAGAAGACGGACTGCCAGCTGACGTGCTCGACGAGCACACCGCCGAGGATCGGGCCGCCGGCGGTGGAGGCGCCGATGACCATGCCCCAGATGCCGATCGCCATGTTCAGCTTCTCGGCCGGGAAGGTGGCGCGCAGCAGACCGAGCGCGGCCGGCATCAGCAGTGCGCCGAACAGGCCCTGGAGCACTCGGAAGACGACCACGAAGGCGATGCTGTCGGAGAGGCCGATGGCTCCCGAGGCCGCCGCGAAGCCGACCACGCCTATCAGGAAGGTCTGCCGGTGGCCGAACCGGTCGCCGAGCTTGCCGGCCGTGATCAGCGTGACGGCGAGCGCGAGGAAGTAGCCGTTGGTGATCCACTGAACGTCCGCGAAGCTGGCGTTCAGGTCCTTCTGGATGGCCGGGTTGGCGATGGCCACGATGGTGCCGTCCAGGGCCACCATCATCACGCCCACGGCCACGGTGAACAGGGTGTACCAAGGGTGGCCGCGCAGCCCCTTGCCCGGGGTGGGACCGGAGGCGGCGGGCGGGGCCTTGTCGGCCGGGCCGGTCGTGTCGACGGTGGTCTGACTAGTCATGCATCGAGGCTAATGACAGCCACTGACAGTTGACAAACCGATTCACAAGTCGGTAACTGTCACGTCACTCACGGATAGGCTGACCTGGGCGGAACGGACACCTGCGGCGCGCCGGAGGGACAGAATCGGCCCGCAGAAGCAGAAGACGGGAACGGGAAGAGGTTCCATGGACACGGCGTCACGGCCGGGGCTGCGCGAGCTCAAGAAGCAACGCACCCGGGACGCCCTGGTGCGGGCCGCCCTGGAACTGTTCACGACCCAGGGGTACGAGCGGACGACCGTCGACGAGATCGTCGAGGCCGTCGACGTCTCGCAGCGCACGTTCTTCCGGTACTTCGCGGGCAAGGAGGACGCCGCCTTCGCCGTCCAGGAGATGGCCGAGTCGCATTTCGTCGAGGCGGTGCGCGGACGCCCTTCCGACGAGGCCCCGTTGGAGGCGCTGCGCCGGGCCGTCATGGCGAGCTGGGACACCATCGGTGAGGCCATCGAGGCCGTCATCCCGCTCGAACTGCACATGCGCGCCTTCCAGTTGATCGAGTCGACGCCCGCACTGCTCGCCGCCCACCTGCGCCGCCAGGAAGGGCTGGAGGAGGAACTCGCGCGAGTGATCGCTGAGCGTGAGGGCCTCGACGTGGACACCGACCCTCGACCCCGCGTGGCCATGGCCGTTTTCGGCGGGGTGATGCGACTGACGGGCCGGCTCTGGGGCGCGGGCGAGGACTTCAGCGTGGCGGCGATGCGTGAGCTGACCGCCTCGTATCTCGACCAGGTGGGGCCCGCGTTGGCGGAGAACTGGCATACGGGCGGCGGGAACGACCGTACGGACACTGAGTGACGACAGGCGCACACAGGGTCGAACTCCGCCGACGACAGGGCAGGTAACGCACCTACACAGGGTGACCGCACGACTCAATATGCGCCCGGTTTTACCCAATTACCCCTCATGAAACGTGATCCGTCTCACTCGGTTAACGCGAGACACTCTCGTTCTCCTAGTGTGTCCTTTCAGTGACTTCCTTCGACTCCACCCCCCAACTGAACGTCTGGCGCATGCTGCTCGCGCTGGCCGTGGTGTTCGTGATGCTCGCGACCACCGGCTGGACAGCAGTGCGCAACCACCGGGGAGCGACCACACCGCTCGCGGCGTCGCTGTCCGCCTGGGAACGCGGTCACATAGGCGGACATCGGCTGCCCGACCCGGACGAGACGACGCCCGCCCGGCTGGCCCACTTCTTCGCCTCGCTCGACGCGCGGCAGCGGGCCCGGCTCGCCGCCCGCTATCCGCTGGCGGTCGGCAACATGAACGGGGCGCCGGTACAGCTCCGCTACCGCGCCAACCACATCGCCCTCGGCCAGGCGCGCAAGGTCGAGCTCAAACGCATGCACGACGACCGGCTCTCACCGACCGGACAGCACGAGGCCGGCCGCCGGATGCATCGGTACGAGGACCTGATGAGCGGCGAGCGCCGCGTTCTCGCCTTCGACCCGAATGGTTCGGGCCGGGTCGCGGAGGTCTTCGGAGACCTGGACAAGGCCGAGCGGGTCTCGGTCGTGGTCCCCGGCGTCGACACCAACCTCCTGACCTTCCAGCGCACCAACCGGACGTACTCGGCGCCCGTCGGCATGGCGAAGTCGCTCCACAGCGCCGAGCGGGCCGCGAGCCCCGAGACTCGTACGGCCGTCATCGCCTGGGCCGACTACACGGCGCCCAGCGGGCTCGGCATGGACGCGGCCACCGGAATTCGCGCCGAGGAGGGCGCGGTCCGGCTCAACGCCCTCGTCCGGGCCCTGCCCGGACGCTCCGGCGTGGCCCTGTACTGCCACAGCTACGGCTCCGTCGTCTGCGGCGTCGCCGCGCACTCGCTGCCCTCCCGGGTCTCCGACATAGCGGTGGCGGGCAGCCCCGGTATGCGGGTCGAGAAGGCCGCGCAGCTGCACACCTCCGCACGGGTGTGGGCCGTACGGGACTCCGACGACTGGATCGAGGACGTACCGCATCTGGAGGTCGGCGGGCTCGGTCACGGGGCCGATCCGATGTCCTCGGACTTCGGCGCACGGGTGCTGTCGGCTCGGGGCGCCCAGGGACACACGGGCTATTTCGTGCCCGGCACCGACAGCCTGCGGAACTTCGCCGAGATCGGGATTGGCGCGTACCGCGCGGTGCGCTGCGCCCGCGAGGATGACGTGTGCCGGGAGGGTTTGTCCGACACGGCTGAAGTCGGACGCGCGTAGAGAACGAAGAAAGTGCGGTCTGCTCAGGGAGGGGACTACAAAGCGCATGCCGCATACGATGGCCCGCATGGGTGACGTACTGGCCGGATTTCATGCCGCCTGGGAGTTCGAGTCGGACTCCGTGCTCATCCGCTTCGAACGGGGGATCCGCACGCCGAAGCTGTTCCAGGCGCTCGGTGAGCGCCGCATCCCGCTCGACGCGATCGCGGCGGTGACGCTGACGCCCGGCAAGCGCGGAACGGTCGTCCTGCGCGCCGAGCCGAGACCTGGAGCGGATCCGCTCATGGAGGCGGCGGCGGGACAGCTCAAGGAGGGGTCCGACCCCTATCGCCTCGTGCTGCCCGCCGAGCGGGAGACGCTCGCCGAGTACTACGCGGACGAACTGCGGGCGCTGCTCGCGACCAATGACCCGGGTCCGGCCGAGCGGTACCTGGTGCGGCCGCCCGAGACGCCGCTGCAGTTCAAGGCGTACGACGGGAAGGCTTCCTTCGACGGGAAGTCCGTGCACTTCCGGTGGTTCTGGACGGGGGCGTCCTCCGCCAAGTGGAAGGCCGGCGACCAGAGTTTCGCCGTGGCCGACCTGTGTGGTGTCGAGTGGCGCTCGCCCGAGGTCTTCGAGGGGCATCTGCGGCTGCTGCGCCGTGACGCGGGGGTTTCGCAGCCGGCTCAGGCGGATCAGGATCCGGCCGCCGTCGTTTTCGGGCTGGGGTACGGGCCGGTTCATGAGTCGTTGCCGTTCGCGGCGTCGGTGCTTGCGGCGGTTCGGACGGGTGGGTCTTCGGCCCTGCCTGAAAGTCCGGGGACGGATACGGGGGCAGGGGCGCGGCGGGATCCGGCCGACATCGCCGACCGGATCCGGCATCTTGGGGAGCTTCATGAGGCCGGACTCGTCACGGATGAGGAGTTCTCCGTGAAGAAGGCCGAGTTGTTGGCCGAGCTTTGAGGGGCTGCGGGGAATCCGTCGGCTGCGGGCCCGTCGTGGCTGGTCGCGCAGTTCCCCGCGCCCCTTACGGGGCACAGCCTCTCGCCCCTCCTTCAGGAGCCGGGCTACTCGCGGCCCGCCGACGCGAACGTCATGTCTGCGTAGCGGGTGCCTGATACCTGGGGAGCGATCGCGTTCAGGACGCCCAGGTCGGCCTCCGTCAGGACGATGCGTGATGCCGCCGTGTTCTCCTCGATCCGGGTGCGCCTGCGGGTGCCCGGGATGGGGATGACCGGGAGGTCGTGGACGGACGCCTGCTGGTGAACCCAGGCCAGGGCGATCTGGCCCGCGGAGGCGTCGTGGGCCTTCGCCACCGCCCGGATCGGCTCCAGGAGGGCCGCGTTCGCCGCCGCGTTGTCGCCGGTGAAGCGGGGCTGCTGGCGGCGGAAGTCGCCGGCGGTGAGCTCCGTGTCGGCGTTCGTGAAGGAGCCGGTGAGGAAGCCCCGGCCGAGCGGGGAGTACGGCACCAGGGTCACGCCCAGTTCGCGGGCCGCCGGGACCACGCCCGCCTCGATGTCCCTGCTGAACAGCGACCACTCCGACTGGACGGCCGCGATCGGGTGCACCGCCTGCGCGGCACGGAGTTCGCCGCCCGTGACCTCGCTGAGGCCGAGCTGCTTGACCTTGCCCTCGCGGACCAGCTCGGCCATGGCGCCGACGGTCTCCTCGATGGGGACGTTCACGTCACGGCGGTGCATGTAGTAGAGGTCGATCACATCGACGCCCAGCCGCTTGAGACTCGCCTCCACGGCCTGCCGGATGTACGGCCGGTCGTTGCGGATGATCCGCTTCGTCGGCTCGTCCGGCGGGATCGTCATGGCGAACTTGGTCGCGATGACGACCTCGTCGCGGTGCGCCCGGAAGAACGGCGACAGGAACTCCTCGTTCTCCCCCTGGCCGTACGCGTCCGCCGTGTCGTACAGCGTCACGCCCAGTTCCAGCGCGCGCTCCAGCGTGGCCCGTGCCTCCTCGGCGTCCGTCGGGCCGTACGCGAAGCTCATGCCCATGCAGCCGAGGCCCTGCACTCCTACCTCGGGGCCGCCCGTACCGAGCTGTGCCTTCGCGATCCTGCTGTCCGTCATCGGGACCTCTCCGACGCCAGGGCCCGCCCGGCGTCCGCATAGAAATTGATCTTCCGGTCGAGCACCGCGAGGGTGTCCTGGAGCTCGGCGATCCGCGCCCGGACGTCCCGGCGGGTGGCTTCGAGCAGCTCGAAGCGGTCGGCGTACGTGTGATCGCCCTCGCGCACCATCTCCGCGTACCGCACCATCCCGGCGACCGGCATCCCGGTCAGCCGCAGCTTGCCGACGAGGTCGAGCCAGTCGAGGTCGCGGTTGCTGTAGCGGCGCTGGCCGGTGTGCGAGCGGTCGATGTGGGGCATCAGCCCGATCCGCTCGTACCAGCGGAGGGTGTGCGCCGTCAGGCCGGTGAAGGCGACGACCTCGCTGATCGTGTACTGGTCCTCGCCGTCCGGACGCCGGGCCGCGTGCGGCGGGCCGGCACAGGTGTCGTTCCTGGTGTCCGTGGTCTCCATCACCGTCATGGCCTCAACGCTAAAACCTTGGAGTGCACTCCAAGCAAGCGGATTCGGATGAAATTCCGACGACATCGGCCTGGGTCCGTGGCTACCGTGCCGATCATGAGTCTTGTACGTCGTGCCGTGCCCGAGGACGCCGAGGAACTGCTCCGACTGCGGCAGGTGATGATCGACTCCATGGCCGGGGCGGACACTTCCACCGACTGGCATGCCGAGTCCCTGACCACCGTACGGGGGCGGCTGGCCGATCCCGACGGGGGTTTCGCGGCCTTCGTCGTCGATCACCCCGAGCGGGTGGGGGCGCTGGGGGCGCTTGTCGCGGGGACCGTGGAGTACCGGATCGGGCGGGCCGGGAATCCGCACGGGCGGATCGGTTACGTGTTCAGTGTGGCGACCGATCCCGAGGTGCGGCGGCGGGGGTATGCGCGGGCCTGTATGGAGGCGTTGGTGGCGTGGTTCAGGGAGCGGGGAGTCGGTCAGATCGATCTGACCGCCTCGGTGGAGGCTGCGCCGCTGTATGCGTCCATGGGGTTTGTGCGTACGCCTGATCCTTTGATGCGGCTTCGGTTTTGAGCTGCGGGCCCGGTGGGGGCTTGTCGCGCAGTTCCCCGCGCCCCTAAGGGGGCGCTGCCCTGAACCGGGGTATCACCGTGGCCGTAGGCTCTTGGGCATGTCTTTGGAGAGTCTTGCGCTGATTGAAGAGTGGCCCGTTCCTACCGTGGCTGCCGCCGTTGTGCGGTCGGACGGTGTCGTTCTCGGGACCCGCGGCCCCGTCACCCAGCCGTTCGCGCTTGCCTCTGTCACCAAGCCCCTCGCCGCCTATGCCGCCCTCGTCGCGTACGAGGAGGGGGCCGTCGAGCTGGACGAGCCCGCCGGGCCCGAGGGGTCGACCGTGCGGCATCTGCTCGCGCACACCAGTGGGCTGGCGTTCGACGAGCACCGGGTGACGGCGGCGCCTGGGCTGCGGCGGCTGTACTCCAACGCCGGGTTCGAGCAGTTGGGGGATCACATCGCCAAGGCAACGGAGATTCCCTTCGGTGAGTATCTGAAGCAGGCGGTCCTCGAACCGCTCGGCATGACGTCGACGGCCCTCGACGGCTCGCCCGCGAAGGACGGGGTCTCGACCGTCGACGATCTGGTGCGGTTCGCCGCCGAGGTGCAGGCGCCACGGCTGCTCGACCCGCGGACCGTCGCCGAGGCGATGACCGTGCAGTACCCGGGGACGAAGGGCGTCCTGCCGGGGTACGGGCACCAGAACCCCAACGACTGGGGCCTCGGCTTCGAGATCCGGGACTCCAAGTCGCCCCACTGGACGGGCGGTTCGTCCTCGCCGCGGACCTTCGGACACTTCGGCCAGTCCGGCACGTTCCTGTGGATCGACCCGGACGCCCGATGGGCGGGCGGGAAGGGCACGGGGGCGGCCTGCGTGGCGCTGACGGACCGGGCGTTCGGGCCGTGGGCCGTCGAGGTGTGGCCCGCCTTCACCGACGCGGTGCTGGCCGAACTCTCCGGCGCCCGGTAAGAGGCTCCCTACGCCATCTCCCAGAACAGCAGCTCCGCCCCGTCCCGGGCCACCGCCTCCAGGTCCTTCGCGTCCGTGATGCGGGCCGCGTCCCCGGGGCTCAACACCCAGCTGTCCAGCAGGACTTCGCCGCGTACGACATGCGCGTACACGAAGGGCGCGTCCGGGACGGCGGTGCGCTCCCCCGGCGCCAGGCGGCGTACGTGGAGCATCGCGGCCGCCTCCGGGACGGCGTACGGGGTGGAGTCGGCGATGCCGTGGACGACCTCGTACGCGGGGTCGCCGCCCGGCTCAAGGGGGGCGAGCCACATCTGGACGAAGAGCAGTGGTGTGTCGCCGTCGTTGCGTTCGACGTGCCGGACCCCGCCCGCCGAACTGAGGCGCTGCACGTCACCGGGGCGTACGACCGATTCGTGGCCAACCGTGTCGCGGTGGGTCAGTTCGCCCTCGACGACCCAGGTGACGATCTCGGTGTGGCTGTGCGGGTGCTCGTCGAAGCCGGCGCCGGGCGCGAGGTGCTCCTCGTTGCAGGCGATGACCGCGCCGAAGCGGAGGTTGTCCGGGTCGTAGTGCGGGCCGAAGGAGAAGGCGTGCAGGGACTCGATCCCGGCCGCCGGGTCGCCTCCGCGGTAGCGCTCGTCGGCGCGCCGTACGTCCATCACGGACCCCACCGTAGACCCGTCGGCCGGGCCGTCCGAGACCCTCCGCCGCATACTCCCGTCCTGATAAGGCAGTCTTGTCCCGTGCCCGAACCCGAATCCAGCAACACCGAACGCGCCGCCCGCGCCGCCCATGCGCACGCCGCGACCCTGAAGCGGCTGGAGAAGTCGTCCGGCAGTCTCGCCGCACAGGCCATCGCGCGCATGGACGAGACGCTGCCGTGGTACCGGGCGATGTCCCCGGAGAACAGGTCGTGGATCGGTCTCGTCGCCCAGGCCGGTATCGCCGCGTTCAAGGAGTGGTTCCGGCATCCGGACGCTCCCCAGGCGATCTCCACGGACGTCTTCGGCACCGCGCCGCGCGAACTGACCAGGGCGATCACCCTGCGCCAGACCGTCGAGATGGTGCGGACGACGATCGAGGTCATGGAGAGCGCCATCGACGAGGTCGCCGCTCCCGGCGACGAGTCCGTGCTCCGCGAGGCGCTGCTCGTGTACGCGCGGGAGATCGCCTTCGCCACCGCCCAGGTGTACGCGCAGGCCGCCGAGGCGCGCGGTGCCTGGGACGCCCGGCTGGAGTCGCTGGTCGTGAACGCCGTCCTCTCCGGGGAGGCCGACGAAGGGGCGGTGTCCCGTGCCGCGGCGCTCGGCTGGAACTCGCCCGAGCATGTGTGCGTGGTGCTGGGCACGGCGCCCGACGGTGACAGTGAGCTGACGGTGGAGGCCATCCGGCGGGCCGCCCGGCACGCCAAGCTCCAGGTGCTGACCGGGGTGCTCGGGGACCGGCTGGTCGTCATCGCAGGTGGGAGCGACAACCCGCTCGCTGTCGCCAAGTCCCTGATCGGGCCGTACGCCGCGGGCCCCGTGGTGGCCGGTCCCGTCGTACCCGACCTGCTCGCCGCGACCCGCTCCGCGCAGGCCGCGGCCGCCGGCCTCAAGGCGTGTTTCGCCTGGCAGGACGCCCCTCGGCCGGTTCTGGCGGACGATCTGCTGCCGGAGCGCGCGATCGCCTCGGATCCCTCTGCTCGTGAACAGTTGGTGGAGGAGATCTACAGACCACTGGAGGAGGCCGGGTCCGCTCTCCTGGAGACACTGAGCGTCTATCTCGAACAGGCGAGCAGTCTCGAAGGGGCGGCCCGGATGCTCTTCGTGCACCCCAACACCGTGCGCTACCGGCTTCGACGTGTGACTGACGTCACCGGCTGGTCGCCTTCGGATGTACGTTCGGCGTTCACGCTGCGGATCGCGCTGATCCTGGGGCGTCTGGCCGATGGAGATCCCCAGCTCTAGGCTTTTGTCGGGGACCTACAATTCCCCCTCCTGTTCTTCGTCCCTGTCCCCACGGGCGGCCGTGCCCGTCCACAAGAGAGAGTGTGAGAGTGCTCGTACTCGTCGCTCCCGGCCAGGGCGCCCAGACGCCCGGCTTCCTGACTCCCTGGCTCGACCTCCCCGGTGTCCGCGGTGCCCTTGAAGCGTGGTCCGACGCCGTGGAGCTCGACCTGATCCGTTACGGCACCGAGGGGGACGCGGAGGAGATCCGTGACACCGCGGTGGCGCAGCCGCTGCTGGTCGCGGCCGGGCTGACCTCCGCGTACACACTCTTCGACGACCCGGCCGAGCTGCCGCGCAAGGTCGGCGCCGTCGCCGGACACAGCGTGGGCGAGCTGACCGCCGCCGCGCTCGCCGGGGTACTCCCGGACGAGGCCGCCGTCCGCCTCGTCCGCGTCCGCGGGCTGGCCATGGCGGAGGCGACCGCCGCCGCCGCCACCGGAATGTCGGCGCTGCTCGGCGGCGACCCGGAAGTGACGATCCCGCACCTGGAGAAGCTCGGTCTGACCCCGGCGAACGTGAACGGCGCGGGCCAGGTCGTGGCCGCCGGCACGCTGGAGGAGCTGGCCGCCCTGGAGGCCGACAAGCCCGAGGGCGTACGCCGCGTGGTGGCCCTCAAGGTCGCGGGCGCGTTCCACACGCACCACATGGCCCCGGCTGTCGACACCCTCGCCCGCGCCGCGGCCGAGCTGTCGCCTGCCGACCCGAAGCTCACGTACGTGTCCAACAAGGACGGGCAGGCCGTCGACGCCGGCTCGGAGGTCCTGGCCCGGCTGGTCGGCCAGGTCGCCAACCCGGTCCGCTGGGACCTGTGCATGGAGACCTTCAAGGAACTCGGCGTGACCGCGCTCCTCGAGGTGTGCCCCGGCGGCACCCTGACCGGTCTCGCCAAGCGCGCGCTGCCCGGCGTGAAGACGCTGGCGCTGAAGACACCCGACGACCTGGACGCGGCTCGCGAGCTCATCGCCGAGCACGCCTCCGCCTGAGCGCGTAAGGAGCCGACAGAGCATGTCGAAGATCAAGCCCAGCAAGGGCGCCCCGTACGCGCGCATCCTCGGTGTCGGCGGCTACCGCCCGGTCCGTGTCGTGCCGAACGAGGTGATCCTCGAGACGATCGACTCGTCCGACGAGTGGATCCGCTCGCGCTCCGGCATCGAGACCCGGCACTGGGCGAACGACGAGGAGACCGTCGCCGCCATGTCGATCGAGGCGTCCGGCAAGGCGATCGCCGACGCCGGGATCAGCGCCGAGCAGATCGGCGCCGTCGTCGTCTCGACCGTCTCGCACTTCAGCCAGACCCCTGCCGTCGCCACCGAGATCGCCGACAAGCTCGGCACGGCGAAGGCCGCGGCCTTCGACATCTCGGCGGGCTGCGCCGGCTTCGGCTACGGACTGACCCTCGCCAAGGGCATGGTCGTGGAAGGTTCCGCCGAGTACGTACTTGTCATCGGCGTCGAGCGGCTCTCCGACCTGACCGACCTGGAGGACCGCGCGACGGCCTTCCTGTTCGGTGACGGCGCGGGCGCGGTCGTCGTGGGCCCCTCCCAGGAACCGCACATCGGCCCGACCGTCTGGGGTTCCGAGGGCGACAAGTCCAACACGATCAAGCAGACCATCCCCTGGGACCGTTTCCGGATCGGGGACGTGTCCGAGCTGCCCCTGGACTCCAAGGGCGAGATCAAGTTTCCCGCGATCACGCAGGAAGGCCAGGCGGTGTTCCGCTGGGCCGTGTTCGAGATGGCGAAGGTCGCCAAGGAGGCGCTGGACGCCGCCGGACTCACTGCGGACGACTTGGACGTCTTCATTCCCCACCAGGCCAACGAGCGGATCATCGACTCGATGGTGAAGACTCTCAAGCTGCCGGAACACGTCACGGTCGCCCGTGACGTGCGCACCACCGGTAACACCTCGGCCGCCTCGATTCCGCTCGCGATGGAGCGGCTCCTGGCGACCGGCGAGGCGAAGAGCGGCGACACCGCGCTCGTCATCGGCTTCGGGGCGGGTCTCGTATACGCCGCGACGGTCGTTACCCTCCCCTAGGCACACCGCCCGGATCCTTCCGGGCGGGAGTACCGCCACACCCTCTGGATACACAAGAAGGAGCGCCTGACATGGCCGCCACTCAGGAAGAGATCGTCGCCGGTCTCGCCGACATCGTGAACGAGATCGCCGGCATCCCGGTCGAGGACGTCCAGCTGGAGAAGTCCTTCACCGACGACCTGGACGTCGACTCGCTGTCCATGGTCGAGGTCGTCGTCGCCGCCGAAGAGCGCTTCGACGTCAAGATCCCGGACGACGACGTCAAGAACCTCAAGACGGTCGGCGACGCGACCGAGTACATCCTCAAGCACCAGGGCTGAGCCCACCCTCACCCCCGGACGCTGCTAGCCCCGCCACCCGGCGGTGGCGCCGCTGAATCCTCGTATCCGTTGGAGAAAGAATTCCCGTGAGCCCGACCAATCGCACCGTGGTCGTCACCGGTATCGGCGCAACCACACCGCTGGGTGGCGACGCAGCCTCGACCTGGGAGGGCCTGGTCGCCGGACGTTCCGGTGTCGGCCCTCTGGAGCAGGACTGGGCCGCCGACCAGGCGGTCCGTATCGCGGCGCAGATCGCCGTGGAGCCGGGCGAGGTCATTCCGCGCCCGCAGGCCCGCCGCCTCGACCGCTCGGCGCAGTTCGCGCTGATCGCGGCCAAGGAGGCCTGGGCGGACGCCGGTTACACCGACAAGGCGGGCGAGGACGCGGCGGTCGACCCCGACCGTCTGGGCGCGGTCATCGCCTCCGGCATCGGTGGCGTCACGACCCTGCTCGACCAGTACGACGTGCTGAAGGAGAAGGGCGTACGCCGCGTCTCCCCGCACACCGTCCCCATGCTGATGCCGAACGGCCCCTCGGCCAACGTGGGTCTGCTCGTCGGCGCGCGCGCCGGTGTGCACACCCCGGTCTCCGCCTGCGCGTCGGGCGCCGAGGCCATCGGCTACGCCATCGAGATGATCCGCACCGGCCGCGCCGACGTCGTCGTCGCCGGTGGTACGGAGGCGGCGATCCACCCGCTGCCCATCGCCGCCTTCGGCAACATGATGGCGATGTCCAAGAACAACGACGACCCGCAGGGCGCCTCTCGTCCCTACGACCTCGGCCGGGACGGCTTCGTTCTCGGCGAGGGCGCCGGCGTCATCGTCCTGGAGTCGGCCGAGCACGCCGCCAAGCGCGGTGCCCGCGTGTACGCGGAGGCGGTCGGCCAGGGCATCTCGGCCGACGGCCACGACATCGTGCAGCCGGAGCCCGAAGGGCGGGGCATCGCCCACGCCCTGCAGAACCTGCTCGACAACACCGACCTGAACCCGGCGGAGATCGTGCACGTCAACGCGCACGCGACCTCCACGCCGGCCGGTGACGTGGCCGAGCTGAAGGCGCTGCGCAAGGTCTTCGGCGACGACGCCGACCACTTCGCGGTCTCCGGTACGAAGTCCATGACCGGGCATCTGCTCGGCGGGGCCGGTGGTGTGGAGTCCGTGGCCACGGTGCTGGCGCTCTACAACCGGATCGCGCCGCCGACCATCAATGTCGAGAACCTCGACCCCGAGGCCGAGGCGACCGCGGACATCGTTCGTGGTGAGGCTCGGAAGCTGCCCGTCGAGGGGCGGATCGCCGCGCTCAACGACTCGTTCGGCTTTGGTGGGCACAACGTGGTTCTGGCGTTCCGTACGGTCTGATTTCAGCCGTTTTTGTGCTTACGGTGAGTGGCCCGGGCTCCTCCTTGAGGAACCCGGGCCACTTGTCGTTCGTTGAATGTCGGCTGCCCGCCGGTGGGGGCTTGTCGCGCCGTTCCCCGCGCCCCTGAAGAGGCGCGCGCCCATCCGCAGGGGACTTGGCCGTCAGACCACCTGGTGGAGCCAGCGGACGGGTGCACCCTCGCCCGCGTAGCGGAAGGGCTCCAGTTCGTCGTCCCAGGGCTTGCCGAGGAGCTTGGTGAGTTCTGACTCCAGTTGCGTCTCGCCCTGCTGGGAGCGGGAGAGGGCGGCGCGCAGGCGGTCCTCGGGGATCAGGATGTCGCCGTGGATGCCCGTCACGGCGTGGAAGATGCCCAGCTCAGGGGTGCAGCTGTAGCGCTCTCCCTCGGCGGTGGCGCACGGTTCGGCGGTGACCTCGAAGCGCAGCATCTGCCAGCCGCGCAGCGCCGAGGCGAGCTTGGAGGCCGTGCCGACCTCGCCCTTCCAGGAGAACTCGGATCTCCAGGTGCCGGGGGACGCGGGCTGCCGGATCCAGTCGAGGCTGACTCGCGTGCCGAGCACACCCGCGACTGCCCATTCGACGTGCGGGCACAGCGCACGCGGCGCGGAGTGCACGTAGAGAACTCCACGTGTCGTCACTGGGACCTCCGGACAGAGCGGGCATCTTGTACTTTGGCGGAACGTCAGTGGCTGGGCAGCCACGTGGCGAGGCTACCGTGCGGCGGCGCAAGGAGTGTGACGTACCGTCGGTCCCAGCGCCCGGAAACACGGAGGTTTCACCCAGGGGGACGCTCCTGGGCGGGCCGCCGTTGCGTGATGAGCGAGGGGAACTGGGGATGCGGAAGCGTGGTCACGGTTCACGGGGTGTCGCCGCGGCCGCGGTGGCGGCCCTGCTGGGTGTCGCGGGACTGGCCGGATGCGACGCCAGTGGCGGAAACTCCCCCGGGCCATCGGGCACCTCCGCGCGGGCCGCGAAACCGTCGCCCAAGCCCACGCCCGCCTGGGACAGCAGCCCGGGTTCGCTGGCCGCGGTCGGCGACTCCATCACCCGCGGCTTCGACGCCTGCTCGGTGCTGACCGACTGCCCGGAGGTCTCCTGGGCGACCGGCACCGACACGAAGGTGAACAGCCTCGCGGTACGTCTCCTCGGCGCGGCCGGTGCCGCGCAGCGCAGCTGGAACTACGCGGAGACCGGCTCCCGCATGGCCGATCTGCCCGGCCAGATGGCGCAGGCCGCGACGAAGAAGCCCGAGCTGGTCACGGTCATGGCCGGCGCGAACGACGCCTGCCGCTCGTCGGTGTCCGCGATGACCTCGGTGGCGGAGTTCCGCTCCCAGTTCCAGGACGCGCTGACCACGCTGCGGGAGGCGCTGCCGAAGACGCAGGTGTACGTGTCCAGCGTGCCCGATCTGAAGCGGTTGTGGTCGGAGGGGCGGACCAACCAGCTGAGCAAGCAGATCTGGAAGCTCGGTATCTGCCCGTCGATGCTCGGTGACGCCGACGCGTTGGACTCGGCCGCGACGTTGCGCCGGGACACCGTGCAGGATCGTGTGGAGTCGTACAACTCGGTGCTGCGGGAAGTGTGCGCGAAGGACGACCGGTGCCGGTTCGATGGTGGGGCGGTGTTCGAGTACCGGTTCGGCACGAAGCAGTTGAGTCACTGGGACTGGTTCCATCCCAGCAAGAACGGGCAGGCCCGGCTTGCGGAGATGGCGTACGCGGCTGTGACTTCGCGTACGCCTCCGGCGTGAGGGGTGGTCTGGCGTTGTGGGGACCGTGCGGGTTCGTTGTGGCTGATCGCGCAGTTCCCCGCGCCCCTATGGGGCGACGGTTGCCCTCAGCCTGCAGTCAGTGAGCGAGTGGGACGCCTCGATCTCGTATGAGCCCTTCACGGGGGTCCAGGCCTTGCTCTTCTCGTCCCAGATCTCGAAGGCCCGGCTTGGGAGTTCGATGGTGACGGTGGCTGTCTCGCCTGGAAGTGCCTCCACCGTCGCGAAGCCCGCCAGCCGACGCCTCGGGCGGGTGGTGTCCGGCTCGGTGGGGGCCACGTAGATCTGGACCGTCTCGCGGCCCTTGCGTGCGCCGGAGTTGGTGATGCGGACCGTGACCGTCGTGCCCGTCACCTCGATCTCGTCGTACGTCCAGTCGGTGTAGCCGAGGCCGTGGCCGAAGGGGTACGTCGGGGTGCGGCCCTCCTTCTCCCAGGCTCGGTAGCCGATGAACACGTCCTCGGTGTAGAGGAGTTCGCCGTCGGTGGGGGTGACCTGGGTGACCGGGGCATCGGTGAAGGAGCCCCAGGTGGTGGGGAGGCGGCCGCCGGGCTCGTGGGTGCCGGTGAGGACGTCGGCCAGGGCGGCGCCGCCCTCCTGGCCCGGGAACCAGCTGAGGAGTACGGCGGACACGTCGTCGCGCCAGGGGAGTTCCACCGGGGAGCCGGAGTTGACGACCACGACGGTGTCGGGGTTGGCCGCGGCGACCGCCCGGACCAACTCGTCCTGGCGGCCGGGGAGTCGGAGGTCCTTGCGGTCGAAGCCCTCGGACTCGACGCGTTCCGTCGTGGCGACCACGACGACCGCGGTGTCGGCGGCGCGGGCGGCCTCGACGGCCTCGGCGATCAGTTCGTCGGGGTCGCGCCGGGGCTCCCGGTGGGTGAGCGTGAAGGCGACGACCTTCATGGGGACGTGCTCGGGAACGGAGACGACGTGACGCAGTGAGACCTCGTAGGTGTCACCGGCGGTCAAGTCCACCGTGGCGTGCTCGACCGGAGCGCCGAAGAACGTGACGAACGGGTCGTCCTTCTCGGCCCGTTGGTCCTCGTCGAAGTACGTCGTGCCGTCGACCGTGAGCGTGAAGGCGCCGAGTCCCTTGATTCCGAAGGTGTGGCGGCCGCTCTCGCGCGGGGTGAAGGTGCCGGTCAGTTCGACGCTGTGGAGGGTGTCGTGGGTGACGCCGTCGGGCAGGTCGTCGCCCATCCACTGGAGGTGGCCGCTCGGCGCGGAGCCCGTGCCGACGACGGTGCCGGCGGCGTCGCGGCAGACCGCGCGCAGCTCGAACCCCTTGTCGGCGGCGGCCGGTTCCTCGTTCGGGTCGGCGCCGACCGCGTACGTGAGCGCCCCCTCGGGCAGGGCGGCGGTGAGGCCGTCGAGAGGGGAGACGACCCGGGCGGGGAAGACGACGGCGGAGCCGCCGCCGAGGACGCGGGCGTCGCGGGCGGCGGCGCCGATGAGGGCGATCGACCGCCCCTCGGGGATCGGGAGGGCGCCTTCGTTGCGTACGAGCACGAAGGCGCGGCGGGCGATCTCGCGGGCCAGGGACTCGCCGTCGACGTCCTCCGGGAGTTCGGTGACCACCGGCTCGGCGCCGTCCAGGATGCCCACGCGGGCGGCCAGGCGCAGCACGTTGCGTACGGCCTCGTCGACCTTGGCCTCCGCGACCTCTCCGGCGCGGACGGCGGCGGCGAGCTTCTCGCCGTACACGGTGGTCGGGCCTGGCATCGCGACGTCCAGGCCGCCCTCGATGTCGGCGACGGTCGAGCGGGCGGCCATCCAGTCGGAGACGTTGAAGCCGTCGAAGCCCCACTCGCCGCGCAGGATCTCGTTGACCAGGTAGCGGTGTTCGGTCATCGTCGTGCCGTTGACCGAGTTGTAGGCGGTCATGATGCCCCAGGGGTGGGCGTTCTCGACGATCGCCTCGAAGGGGGCCAGGTAGAGCTCGCGCAGGGCGCGTTCGGAGACCACGTTGTTCACGGTGAAGCGGTCGGTCTCGGCGTCGTTGGCGACGAAGTGCTTGACGGTGGTGCCGACGCCGCCCTCCTGGACACCGGTCACGTATCCGGTGCCGATCCGCCCGGTGAGATACGGGTCCTCGCTGTAGGCCTCGAAGTGGCGGCCGCCGAGCGGGGAGCGGTGCAGGTTGACCGTCGGGGCGAGCAGGACGTGGACGCCCTTGCGGCGGGCCTCCTGTGCGAGGAGGGTGCCGGCGCGGCGGGCCAGGGCGGGGTCCCAGGTGGCGGCGAGCGCGGTCGGGGACGGCAGGGCGATGGACGGGTCGTCGGCGGTCCAGCGCACGCCCCGTACACCGATCGGACCGTCGGACATGACCAGCGACTTCAGGCCGATCTCCGGGAGGGCGGGCAGGGACCACATGTCCTGTCCGGCGAGCAGCCGCGTCTTCGCGTCCAGGTCGAGTTTCGCGAGCGCGGTCTCGACCACGGCCTCGCGTGCCTGGTCGGCCGGGGTGGACCGGGTTCCCTGCGTTCCCGCCATGGCGGTGCCTCCTCGTCGAAGTCCGTACCGTCCCTCCATCCTGCACGCACTACCTGTAGATCGGTAGGTTTCGTTATTCGTACGTTACTTTCGACCGCTCGGGGTCCGTGCCCATGTCGTACGGTGACGTCATGACGAGCAAGGCCCCCCGGTCGGCCAGGAGCGTGGAGCGGCGCGCGGAGATCCTCCGGGCGACGTTGGAGGTGATCGCCGAGCGCGGTTACCGGGGCGCGAGTCTGGCCGCCGTCGCGGAGCGGGTCGGGCTCACCCAGCAGGGGCTGCTGCACCACTTCCCCACCAAGGAGGCGCTGCTCGTCGCCGTGATGGCGGAGCGCGACCAGTGGGACGCGATGCCCGGCACCGGGCTTCGGCTCGATCTGCTGGGCCAGCTGGTCGAGTACAACGCGATGCGGCCCGGCATCGTGCAGACCTTCTCGGCGCTGCTCGGCGAGAGCGTCACGGAGGGGCACCCGGCCCGCGAGTTCTTCACCGAGCGGTACAGGACGGTGCGGGCGAACATGGCGCAGATACTGCGGGCCGAGTACGGGGAGCGGCTGCCGAGCGGGCTCACGCCGGAGCGGGCCGCCCCCCTCCTCGTCGCGGTGATGGACGGGCTGCAGTACCAGTGGCTGCTCGCGCCGGAATCGGTGGACATGCCTGCGGCGTTCCGGGACTTCCTCACGCTGCTGGGCGAGGGCAGCCCTGGTCCCGACTCCCCTTCCTCCCGCCCCGGGGACAGCGAGGGCTGACGGCTGTGACGACCTCCACCTCGACGAGGGCCTCCGGCCTGAAGAGGCGGGACGCCTCGAAGGTCATGCTGGTGGAGGGCGGTCCAGGGAGGATCGCCACGCCCCGCACCCGACTCGTACACCCCTCGGATCACGCGCCATGGCGCACGTCCCGTCCGTCACGCATACTGCGGCCATCCGACGACGGCCCCCACTCGCGACGGAAGGACCTGAACTACCTTGACGCACATACGTGTTCAGCTCGGTGCCCTCGGCCTGGCCCTGCTGACCGGCCTCGCGGCCCCGCCCGCCCACGCGGCGGAGAACCCCGCCGCCGCGCCCACCGTGGAGGAACGGCGACTCGACAAGGCGGCGCCCCAGGAGATCCTGGCCCGCTCCGGATTCGCCACGGTGGCACCGGAGTTCGTACGAGCACTGGGCAAGGCCCGTTCGTACCCGCAGGCCGAGCGTGTGGTCGAACGGCAGGGCGCGCGGCTGTGGCAGCGGGCGGTGGACCGCGCGCAGGGCCGGGGCCCGGCGGGCGGCGACCTGAGCCGGGACGACGACCGCCCGCTGTACTGGGCACGGCTCGGTATGACCCGTGAAGTACGCCAGTGGGAGCCGCAGTTCGGCCTCACCGAGGCCCAACGGACCCGCCTTCTCGCCTCACTTGAGCGCACTTCTCGCGGGCAGGACACCATCCGCTACCCGCACAGCAAGGGCGTCAAGCGAATCCTGGTGACCGGCTTCGACCCCTTCACGCTGGACCGGGACATCCGGATCTCGAACCCGTCCGGAGCCACGGCCCTCGCCCTCGACGGCACGGTGATCGAGACGGCGGACGGCCCGGCCCGCGTCGAGACCGCCGTCTTCCCGGTCCGCTGGCAGGACTTCGCCGACGGCACGGTGGAACGCACCCTGCGCCGGCAACTCCCCCGCGTCGACCTGTTCACGACGGTCAGCCAGGGCCGGGTGGGCCGGTTCGACGTCGAACGCACCAACGGGGCCTGGCGGGGCGGCTTCGGGGACAACGAGAACCTCTCCCGTACCGAGACGATCCCGGTCACCGACCCGGCCTCGCAGCCCCAGTGGACGTCGACGACCTTGCCGTACAAGGACATCGTGGCCGCGAGCACGGGCCGCTTCCCCGTGTACGACAACACGTCGGTGACCGAGATCCCGGCGGGCGGCACCACTCCCGTCGTACGCCCCGAAGGACCGACCGCCGGCTCGACCGCCCGCGCGGGCGGCGGTGGCGACTACCTCTCCAACGAGATCGCGTACCGCGCGACGCTCCTGCGGGACCGGCTGGGCCTCACCGCATCGCTCCCCGGCGGTCATGTCCACACGCCGGTCCTGCAGTTCGGGACGGGCAACACGGATCCGGCGAGCGGGACCGTCACCGACCCCCAGTTCATCCAGAACCGGCTCGACATCATCGCCCAGGTCCGGTCGATCCTGAAGGTGGCGGCGGACGTCACCGACTGACGCGGCCCGCCTGCTCGCCCTCGTCCTCTCCCTCGTCCTCTTCTTCGCGGGTCTCCTCGCCCATCAGATCGCGGGCCATCAAGGTGGCGCCCGCGACCGCGCCGGGCATCAGGAAGACGGCGACGAAGGGGACGAGGAAGGCGAGGGCCAGCGGCGTGCCGAAGCCCCAGATCAGCCTCTTGCGGGAGCGGAGCATGGTGAGGCGGTCGCGGAGTACGACGCCTCGGCGTTGCAGGGCGACCGCCGTCAGTTCCTCGGTGAGGAAGAAGCCGGTGACGAAGAAGCCGATCACCGGGACGACGGTCTGCCCGACGAACGGGACGAACCCGAGCGCGAAGAGCAGCACACCCCAGACCAGGGCCCTGGCCACGACCCGGAGGCTGTCCCGTGCCGAGATCAGGAGCTCGCGCCACAGGGGCAGGCCCGACTCGGGGGCCGTGCCGTCCGGGGAGACGTCCCGGTCCACCTTCTCCGAGAGGTTCTCGTAGAAGGGCTGGCCGAGAAGGAGGGTCACGGCGGTGAACGTGACCACGGAGAGGAGGAGGCCGAGGGCGAAGAGGACCGCCGTCAGGAATCCCCGGAAGAGGCCGAGCCAGGGGCTCGACCAGTCGTCGGCGAAGGGGGTCGCCCAGGTGATGAAGTCGCTGCCCCAGAGGGCGAGCGAGACGAGGGCCGCCACGTAGAGGACGAGGGTGATGAGGCCCGGGATCAGTCCGAAGCCGAACTGCTTTCCGTGGCGGGCCACCCATCGCTGTCCCCGCACCAAGTAGCCGAACCCCACGCCAAGATCATGCATGCCTGCACCATACCGGGGGCTCCACCGGTGGGTTGTGGGCGGCTCCGGGCCCTCTGTGGCTTGTCGCGCCGTTCCCCACGCCCCTGGAAGGGGCACCGGCCGGAGGGAACTTGCAAGGGAACTTGCAGACGGACTCAGGTGTTCAGCGCTGCCGCGAGGATTCGTACGCCGTGGCTGATCCTGGACTCGTTGACGTTGCCGAAGCCGAGTACCAGGGCAGGGCTGAACGCGGTCGGACCCGTCGCGCCGGCGGTGCGGTAGCGATCGAGACCGTAGACCTGGACGCCCTGGGCGGCGACGCGGTCCACCACCTCGTTCTCGGTCGGCTTCGGGGGGAGCCGCAGGAGGGCGTGGCAGCCTGCGTCCAGGCCGTCGAGCCGGCTGCCGGGGGCGTGCTCGGCGAGTTCGGTGACCAGGGTCTGGCGGCGCGCGTGGTAGATGTCGCGCATCCTGCGCAGATGCCGGTCGAAGCGCCCGGACTCGATCAGCAGCGCCAGTGCGGTCTGGTCGAGCGCGGGTACTCCGCGGCTGGTCAGGTGTTTCTCCCGTACCAACGGGTCGAGGAGTCGTGGTGGGACCAGCAGCCAGCCGATCCGGATGCCCGGCGCCAGTGTCTTGCTGACCGAACCGAGCGCGATGACCCGGTCCGGTGCGAGGCCCTGCAGCGAGCCGACCGGCTGACGGTCGTAGCGGAACTCGGCGTCGTAGTCGTCTTCGAGAACCAGTCCGTCGACCTCCTCGGCCCAGGCGATCAGGTCGCGGCGGCGCCGTGCGCTCAGGACGACTCCGGTCGGGCATTGATGAGCCGGTGTGACCAGGACGGCACGGGCTCCGGAGGCGGCCAGCGCCTCCACGTTCACACCCTCCTCGTCGACGGGTACCGCGATCGGCGAAAGGCCGGCCCTGGCGGCGAGTTCGTCGTGCTCGCGGGGGCCGGGGTCTTCCAGCGCGACCGTGTCGTGGCCGGCGTGCGCGAGCGTACCGAGGACCAGGTTGAGGCCGTGCCGGAAGCCGTTCACGATGATCGCGTCCTCGGCTTCGGCGGTGCCGGCCCGGACGCGCCGGTGGTAGCCCGCGAGGACACCGCGGAGCTGTCCGGAGCCCGAGCCCGTTTCATCGCCCATGGCGGCGGATCCCGCCCCTCGTGCGGCCTGGGTGAGCGCCCACAGCCAGTCCAGCGTCGGGAACGACGGAAGGTCCGGGATTCCGTACTCGAAGTCGACCTCGATCGGCGCCGGTCGCGTGCGGTCGTCCCGTTCCGGTCGCCGCGGCGCATCGCGTGCGGAAGTGCCCGGAGCGACCCGCGTACCGGATCCGGTCGCGGTGATCAGGTAGCCCTCCGCGGCCAGTTGGTCGTAGGACTCCACAACCAGACCACGGGACACCTGAAGTTGCCCGGCGAGGGACCGGCTGGACGGCAACCGCTCCCCCGCGGAAAGCCGGCCGGCGCGGATCGCGCCGCGCAGCTCGCGCTGGAGCTGCTGTCCGATCGGTTCGGGACTTGACCGGTCGAGGCCGATGAGCAGCTCCGGCCCGACCCCGACCCAGCGCACCGCCATCAACGCCACCCCAAGTGGTCCACTCCGCAGCCTTCCGATTGGCCCTGCAGGCAAGACCAATCTTCGTCGAGGATCGAGGTACTGGCAACGACACCAGCAGGAGGACCTGATGATCACCTCGACATTCAGCGCTCACGACGGCGGTGGGCTCCGATGACCATCGGGATTCTGCTGGCGTTGCTGGCCGCCGTCGGGTACGGCACCTCCGACTTCATCGGAGGCTTCGGCGCGGGGCGGGTCTCGCCCTGGGCCGTCGCGTTCACCGGGCAGCTGGCCGGTGCGGCGGCGATCGTCGGCGTCGGCTTGGCGATGCCCGGGACCCCGTCACCGCGGGACTTCGGCTGGGCGGCGCTGGCCGGTATCGGCGGTGCGATCGGGTCGGCCTTC
Organism: Streptomyces sp. NBC_00258; assembly: GCF_036182465.1. NCBI lineage: Bacteria > Bacillati > Actinomycetota > Actinomycetes > Kitasatosporales > Streptomycetaceae > Streptomyces > Streptomyces sp. NBC_00258. The sequence goes on along the minus strand of NZ_CP108081.1, from coordinate 8,273,180 downwards.
CTCTATCGCGGTCTCGCCTCCGGCAGCATGGGGACCGCGGCACCGGTCTCGGCCGTCGGCGCCGCGATCCTGCCCGTCCTGGTCGGCTCCGCCCTCGGAGAGCGGCCGACCTCGCTCGTCTGGCTCGGCGTCCTCGTCGCGTTGCCCGGTATCTGGCTGGTGGCTCGCGAGGGTGGCGGAGACCCGGTGGCCGGTCGCCGGCCGGCGATGATCGACGGCGGAATCGCCGGGCTGGGCTTCGGCTGCCTGTTCGTCGCCACCGCTCAGATTCCGTCCTCCGCCGGCGTGCTGCCGCTGGCCGCGAGCCAGCTGATCGGCGCTGTCGTGATCGCCGTGATCGCCACCGTCCTCCGCCGGCCCTGGCGTTCTGGTGTCAGGCACCTGCACTGGGGCGTCGTCGCCGGCGCGCTCGGCGCGGTCGGTACCTGTCTCTACCTCGCCGCCACCCAGGCCGCCGATCTCGGCGTGACCGCGGTCCTCACCTCGCTCTTCCCGGCGATCACGGTTCTGCTGGCCGTCGTGTTCCTGAAGGAACGCATCCGCCCCACCCAGCGCCTCGGCCTCGCCACCTGCGGAGCCGCCGTCGTTCTCGTCGCCATCGGATGAAAACTCACCAAGGAGAAACTGAAATGACGTACGCACTGCCCGACACCGCACCGCAGACCGCCGCAGGCAAGGTCCTCTGGCACTTCACGATGTCCCTCGACGGCTTCGTCGCCGGCCCGAACCACTCCATGGACTGGATGGGCGGGATCGTCAACCCCCGGGCCGACATCACCCAGGAGTACATGGAGACCACCGGCGCCGTCCTCGGCGGCCGGGACGGCTTCGACGCCTTCCCCGACGCCGACTCCACCTACGACGGCGCGTGGCAGGCACCCGTGTTCATCCTCACCCACCACCCCGAGGACGCCCCGCCCACCCCGAACACGGCGTTCCTGAACTGCGGCGTGGCCGAAGCGGTCCGGATCGGCCTCGAAGCCGCCGGCGGCAAGAACCTGGAGATCCTCTCCGCCTCGGTCGGCCGGCAGGCCCTCGAACTCGGCCTCATCGACGAGATCGAACTGCACATCGCGCCCGTCCTCCTCGGTGACGGAATCCGCCTGTTCGACAACCCCGGCGGCGCCCCCGTCAGACTCCGACTGCTCAACGGCGACATCCCCACGGCCGAGATCAACGTCAGGTACCGGCCGGTCACCGACAACCAGCAGTCCTAGGCACAGCCGGACTGCTCACCGCAATCGCGGCCGCTTTCCGTAATCGGGCCGGGACCGTCCCGCGCAACAGGGGTCGGTCCCGACCGTACCGAAGGTTGAGAAACGGGCACTCGGGGGCGCGGGACTGTATCGATCTGCGGCTTCGCCGCGGGGCGCGACCAGCCACAACGCGTCCCACGGAGCGTGTCGACGACCCGGCACGTCACACGGGATGGACCGCCACCACAACCCCCCGCTCCGCCGCAGGCGACACCGCCGCGGAGACCCGTACCGCCCCGGCCCGAGCCACCTTCCCCACCCGAGACGCCGACACCAGCAGCAACGGCTGGAGCCGCTCGAGCCCGGACACCACGAACTCCTCCCCGGCGATCAGCAGGGGACGGCCCGCCTTCAGACCGGCGGCCGCCGCCTCCGTGAGGTCCGCCAGAGGCGGCAGAGCCGCCCGTACGACCCCCGCTCCCGCCGCGGCGGCCCGCTCTGCCAACGCCACCTGGAGCGGCAGCAGCGGAGCCAGCGCCGCCGTCAACGCGTCCGCGATCCGGCGTAGTTCGGGGGACGAGTCCCGCAGAACATCCGCCGCGGCCCGGATCAACGGCGCGAGCGCGAGCAGCACACCCGCGACCACCCCCGCCGCCGCGGGCAGCAACGGCGACGTGGCATCCACCAGTTCACCCAGCGCCTCCGCAGCCTCCTCCACGGCGGGCTCCACCGCGTCGAGGACAGGCAGCAGACTGTCCCCGAGCGCCGTGAGCAGCGCCTGCGCGGGCTCGCTGACCGGGTGAACGGCGAGCGGCGCCCCACTCGTCCCCAGCCGCGTCAACGTGTCCACGATCCGGTAGAAGGCCTCCTGCGCCTCCGGCGAGGCACTGGCCTCGGCCAGCTCGGCAGTCGTCTGCCGCAGCACCCGCAGCACCTCCGCCCCCGAACCGTCCCTCGGATCAAAGGTGTTGATCGCGATACGCGTGATGTTCCCCGCGGTGTCGAGCAGTTGCCCGGTGATGTCGGTCGTGTTGCGCGCGATACGTGCCACGTCATCCCTGCTGGGGAGCGACGGAATCGTTGCCATGGACTCTCCTCGCCTCAACCACAGCATGCCCGCTCCACCGACACCAGGACCCACCATCGGCGGCAACCCGTGGCACCGGTGACGCCAATGCCCTCTTGTTGCACGTGAGTCGAACAGGTAGACCTCCGCGTACCGATGTCAGGCACGTCCACAGCAACTCCAGCGGAGGTACGCGTGCGCCTACCGAGACCCGCCCTGATCGCCACGGCCACCGCCACCGCGGCGGCCGCGCTCCTGCTCAGCCCGAACGGCGCCGTGGCCGACCCCACGCCCCGGCCCGCGTCCCAGCCCGCACCCCCGGTCCGCGAGGGCTCCGGCGCCTATGACGACCGCGCCGCCGCCAGAGCCCCGGAGAGCACGACAGACCGCGCCCTCGCCGCCCCGGTCACCGAACTCACCGACGGCACCGGCACCGCCGGAGGCACCCGCGGCTACCCCCGCGAGCAGGTGCTCACCCCGGACCCCGTGAACCCGGCCGACAAGTCCATCAAGCTCGGTCTCACCCCGTACCACGCGATCGCCCCGAAGCTGAACGCCCTCCAGCGGCTCGGCGACCGGGTGAGCGTGGAGGTCGCGGGGCGCTCGGCCGGCGGCCACCGGCTCTACCTCGTCACCGTGACCGCGCCGGAGTCCACGCGGCAGGCCCGCGCCCAGGAACGTATGCGCGACCTGATCGAGAACGCGCCCTCGGCCGCCGCCAAGGACCCGTCGGTCAAGCGCACTTACAAGACGCCCGTCTTCTTCAACAACAACATCCACGGCAACGAGTGGGAGGGCACGGACGCGGCCCTCAAGCTGATCGAGAAGCTCGCCACGGCCCAGGACCGGACCACCACCGATCTCCTCGCCCGCAACCGCGTGTACTTCAACATCACCGCGAACCCGGACGGCCGTATCGCCGGCACCCGCGCCAACGCCAACGGCTTCGATCTGAACCGTGACTTCGTGACCGCCTCGCAGCCCGAGGTCCGCGCGATGCGCCGGATCGCGATCGACAAGCAGCCGGCCGTCATGGTCGACCTGCACGGGTACGTCAACGGCACGCTCATCGAGCCCACCACTCCCCCGCACGGCGAGAACTACGAGTACGACCTCTTCCTGAAGAACACCTACGCCAACGCCCTGGGCATGGAGGCCGCCGTCAACGGCCTCGGCTACACGCCCGGCAAGGACGGTGTGGAGCCCGCCCAGATCCCGTTCCGGGACCAGGAGGAGGGCTGGGACGACTGGCCGCCGATCTTCACCCCGCAGTACATGCCGTTCCACGGCGCGGTCGCGGCGCACACGGTCGAGTTCCCGATGGCGGTGAACAACGACGAGTACGACGACCTGCCCGTCGCCGAACTGCGCCGCCGCTCGGCGATCAACGTGGCCATCGCGGGCGCGGCGATGCGCGCGAGCCTCGACTACACGCAGGCCAACCGCACTTCGCTCGTCGCCGACCAGATCGAGGTCTTCCGGCGGAGTGTGACGGGTGCCGCGCAGGTGCCGGTCTCCCCGGAGACCGTCCCGGGTGTGCCGGGCATCGGCCCGGAGGACGTCTACACGACGGACTTCCCGCGCGCGTACGTGATCCCGGCGGGCGCGAAGGCACAGCGCTCGGCCACCGCCGCGGCCCGGCTCGTCGACCATCTGCTCGCCAACGACGTCCAAGTCAGGCGCGCGACAAAGGACTTCAGGCTCGCCGGGAAGACGTACGCGAAGGGGTCGTACGTCGTCGATCTGCGCCAGCCCAAACGCGGCATGGCCAATGTGATGCTGGCGGACGGGCGGGACATCAGCGACAAGGTGTCCGTGATGTACGACATCTCGGGCTGGAGTCTCGGCCGGCTGTGGGGCGCGACCGTCGACACCGTACGGACGTCGAAGCTCTCCGTGCCGGGCCGGGCGGTCCACGAGGCCGCGAACGTCGGCTATGTGGCACCTCGCGGCGCGCTCCGGCTCCGGCTCGACGACGCCCGTGAGATCGCGGCCCTCAACTCCCTTCTCGCGGACGGGGTTTCGGTACGCCGGGCGACCGACGGCAGCGCGATCGTGCCCGCCTCGGCCCGTGCGAAGGCCGTGGCCCTGGCGAAGAGGTACGACGTGGCCTTCGACGCGACGAAGGCGACCGGCACCGCCCCGCTCCACCGGGTACGGGTCGCCGCGGCCGTCACTCCGGGTGAGCTGTTCGCGCTGCGCGAGATGAACTTCGACGTGACGCCCGTCTCCACGGCGATCCTCAACGCGGGCTTCGACTGGTCGAGGACGGACGTCCTGTTCGCCTCCGCCGGTCTGAACCACGCGGGCCTCGACACGGCCGCACGCGCCGCCCTGGACGCCTTCCTGGACCGCGAGGGCCTCGTCGGCCGCGGAGCCGCCGGAGCGGCCCTCAACGCCGCCGCCGGGCTCCTCGCGGTGAAGCCCGTCGAGGGCAACGGTGACGCCAACGGCGTGGTGCGCGTGGTCAATTCGGCCGGCGGAGTGACCTCCGGCGCCCCGGACCACGGCTTCGTCTACGCGCCGCTGTGGTTCACGGACCTCGGCCCCGGGGTCCGCGTGGAGCAGTCGTACGCGGCCGGGAACCCGCTCGTGTCCGGCCACTGGCGTGCCCTGGAGGACGGCAGCGGCGGTCCGGCGCAGGCCGCGGGCCGGGCCTCGGTGGTCAGCGGTCCGCACGCCGTCCTGTTCGGCACGGAGCCTCTGTTCCGTGATCATCCGAAGGGGCAGTTCCCACAGGTCGCGCGTGCTTTGCTGACAGTGTCCTGAGGGACGTTCCCAGGAAACCGTGACACGAGGAGAGTACGGATGACACAGGAGATCCACGGCACCGTCGCCGAAGGCTTCGAGGCGGTGCGCGAGGAGTTCGCGTCCGTCGTCGCCGCCGAACGCCCGGACTACGCGGGCCAGTTGAGCGCGTACGTGCGGGGGCGGCGGGTCGTCGATCTCTGGACCGGCGAGGACACCGACGGCGACACGCTGTTCGGTGTCTTCTCGTCCACGAAGGGGGCGGCCCATCTGGTGGTCGCCCTGCTCGTGCAGGACGGCACGCTGGAGCTCGACCGGGAAGTGGCCCACTACTGGCCGGAGTTCGCCGCCGAGGGCAAGGGGGCGGTGACCCTGCGGGACCTCCTCGCGCACCGGGCGGGCGTGGTCGGGGCGGACGCGGGCTTCACGGTCGAGGAGCTGGCCGACGACCGGGTGGTCGCCGAACGCCTCGCCGCCCAGCGGCCGTTCTGGCGGCCGGGCTCTGCGTTCGGCTATCACGCGCTGGTGATCGGCGCGCTCACGGGCGAGGTCGTACGGCGTGCCACGGGCCGTACGCTCCAGGAGCTGTACGAGGAGCGGATCCGTGTGCCGTACGGGCTCGGGTTCCATCTGGGGCTGCCCGAGTCGGAGGAGCCCCGCTACCGCTCCGTCCTGCCGATGGCGCCCACCCCGCCGGAGCAGGCGCTGCTGGACGCCACCCCCAAGGGTCCGCACACCTTGGCGTCGATCGCGTTCAACGAGCACGTGCCGGGGGCCCTCCCGCTCGTGGACTTTCCCAACTCCCGTACCGTGCGCGCCCTGGGCTCGGCCTCGGCGGGCGGGGTCGCCTCCGCGCGCGGGCTCGCCGGGATGTACGCGGCGGCGATCAGCGAGGTCGACGGGCGGGGGCCGCTGCTGAAGCCGGACGCGATCGGGGAGGTGGGGCAGATCCACTCGGTCGGGTACGACCTGATCGCCCGCGCCCACAAGTCGTACGGCCTCGGGTTCCAGGCCACGGCGGACATGTGGCATCCGTTTCTGGGGGCCGGGGCGTTCGGGCACAGCGGGGCGGGGGGATCGCAGGCTTTTGCGGATCCGCGGAGTGGGCTCGCGTACGGGTACACGCGGCGGCGGATCGCCTTTCCCGGTGGGGCCGCGCCGGAGAATCAGCGGCTGGTTCGGGTGGTTCATGAGGGTGCGCTTGCGCTTGCCTAGGCGCAGGCGCCCCCTCATGAACCTGGGGTTGTGATGGGGCTGCGGGGCGGTGAGGGCTGGTCGCGCAGTTCCCCGCGCCCCTGAAAGACCGGTGGTCGGGGCCGGTTGTCGGGTGACCGTCCGCTTGGGTTGCTCGCGCAGTTCCCCGCGCCCCCAAAAAACCGGTGGCCAGGGCCGTTCGTCACGTGACCCTCAGTTGAAGAGAGACCGGTCGGTCAGGTCAGGGTGACCGTGATGTTGCCCGTGGTGGCCTTGGAGTACGGGCAGACCTGGTGGGCCTTTTCCAGGAGGGACCGGGCCTGGGTGGGGGTCAGGTTCGGGATCTCGGCGGAGATCTCGACGATGAGGCCGAAGCCGTCGGCGTTCTTGCCGATGCCGACCTTCGCGGTGACGGTCGAGCCGGAGATGTCGGCCTTCTCCTGGCGGGCGACGACGCCGAGGGCGCCCTGGAAGCAGGCGCTGTAGCCGGCGGCGAAGAGCTGCTCCGGGTTGGTGCCGGTGCCGCTGCCGCCCATTTCCTTGGGCGGGTTGACGACCACGTCGAGCGTGCCGTCATCGGTCGCGACGCGGCCGTCGCGACCGTTCTCGGCGGTGGCGACGGCGGTGTAGAGGACGTCGGTCTGCTGGATGGACATGCGGTGGCTTCCTCCTTGGTCCGCCACGACTCGCGCCCACGATTCGCGACAGTTTCGGAAAGAAGTTACCGCATGTCGGAAGTCCAGCAGAAGCCTGGATGCGGGGTCAGAGCTTGACGATCATCTTTCCGGTGTTCTCGCCGCGCAGGACGCCGAGGAATGCCTCCAGGTTGTTCTCGATGCCCTCAACGACCGTCTCGCGGTACTTGAGCTCGCCGGAAGCGACCCAGGGGCCGACCTCCTGGACGAACTGCGACTGCAGGTCGTAGTGGTCGCCGACGAGGAGGCCCTCGATACGGCCGCGGGTCGCGATGAGGCGGGCGAGGTTCTTCGGGCCGGGGGCGGGCTCCGTGTTGTTGTAGACGGAGATCATCCCGCAGATCGCGATACGGCCGTGCAGGTTGAGGGAGCCGATCGCGGCCTCCAGGTGGTCGCCGCCGACGTTGTCGAAGTAGACGTCGATGCCGTCGGGAGCTGCCTCCCTCAGCTGCTCGCTCACGGAGCCGTTCTTGTAGTTGAAGGCGGCGTCGAAGCCGTACTCCTCCACCAGGAGCTTGACCTTCTCGTCGGAGCCGGCTGAGCCGATGACGCGCGAGGCGCCCTTGAGCTTGGCGATCTGGCCGACCTGGCTGCCCACGGCTCCCGCCGCACCGGACACGAAGACCGTGTCGCCCTCCTTGAAGGAGGCGGTGCGCAGCAGGCCCGCGTACGCGGTGAGGCCCGTCATGCCGAGGACGCCGAGGTACGTGCTCAGGGGCGCGGCCTCGGGGTCGACCTTGACGGCGCTCTTGGCGTCGAACGTGGCGTGGTCGCGCCAGCCGAAGAAGTGCAGGACGCGGTCGCCGACCGCGATGCCCTCGGCGTTCGAGGCGATGACCTCGCCTACGGCGCCGCCCTGCATGACCTTGCCGAGCTCGAAGGGGGCCGTGTACGACTTCGCGGCGCTCATGCGGCCGCGCATGTACGGGTCCACGGACAGGTACTCGTTGCGCACCAGGACCTGGCCCGGGCCGGGCTGCTTCACCTCGGTCTCGACCAGGGCGAAGTCCTCGGGCTTCGGCCAGCCGACGGGGCGGCTGACGAGGTGCCATTCGCGGCTGACGGTGGGGAGCTCAGGGGTGTCGGTCATGGGGGGCGCCTTTCCGTGGGGCAGCGGCTCTAACGTCGCAAATACTTCAGTACCTGAAACAATCATGCGCCTGAATATTTCATGATGTCAAGTAACGGGGGTAGCCTGGAGTACATGTCCACGCAGAAGACTCCCCGGATCGACCCTCTGACACTCGAGGTCGTCGACCTGATCGGCACGGTGGTGGCTCGTTACCACGAGGAGTACGAGGAGGCGGCGGCGGAGCATGCGCTGACCGGGGCGCAGGCTCGGCTGCTCAGCCTGCTCTCGCTGGAGCCGTTGCCCATGCGGCGGCTGGCTCAGAAGCTGAAGTGCGAGCCGTCCAATGTGACCGGGATCGTGGATCGGCTGGAGGTGCGGGGGCTGGTCGAGCGGCGGCCCGATCCGGCGGACCGGCGGGTGAAGCTGGCCGCGGTGACGGAGGAGGGGCGGGGGGTTGCGCGGAGTCTGCGGGACTCCCTGCGGTTTGCCCGGGAGCCGCTTGCGGGGCTTTCCCGGGAGGAGCGGGTGTCTTTGCGGGGGTTGCTTCTGCGGATGCTCGACGGCTCCGGCTCCGCCGGGGTGGCTGGACCGGGCGGTTCGTAGGCCGCGGGCCGGTGGGGGCTTGTCGCGCAGTTCCCCGCGCCCCTGAAGGGGCACCTCAGGCCGAGCCGCGCCCTTTAGGGGCGCGGGGAACTGCGCGAGCAACCCACGACGACCGACAGCCGGGGAACCAGCCCAAAGCACCACCCCCAGGGGCGCGGGGAACTGCGCGAGCAAGCCAGGGCCGGCCTGCGCCCGACTAACCGGCCTTGAGCTACGAGCACCACCACAGGAAACGTGTGCACGTTTCCGTGGGGGTCGGGTCCGGGGTCGGGGCCTCCGTCGTGGGGGCCGGGTCCGGGGTGCTCGGGTTCGCGGGGGTGGTGTCGCCCGGGGTGGTCTGCCCCGGGGCGGGGGTCGAGGTTCTGGGGTCGGTCGAGCGGGACGGGTCGGCCGATTCCTTCTTGTCGCCCTCGTCCTCGTCCTTGCCCTTGTCCTTCTTGGACTTCTTCGACTCCGAGGCCGAGGGGGACGCAGACGCGTCCGGGGACCCCGCACCGGACCCGCCGGAGGAGCCGTCCTCGTCGGACGACGACGAACCGTCCGCGGAGGCCGAGGAACCGGACGACGCCTCGTCCGCCGCTGCCGCCTTCGGCTCGGAGGAGGGGGCCTCTATACCCAGCTCGGCCAGACTGAGCCCGCCCGCCGCGAGCAACAGCCCCGCACCCACGAGCAGCACCCGCTTGCGCCGCCGCCGGTGCAGCGCGGCCCGCCGGTCGCGCCGGCTCGCCCGGACCCCGCGGCCGCCCCGGCGCCGGGAACGGGACCGGCGTCCACCACCCGTCGGCTCGTCGCTCTCGGGGTCGTCGTCGAACTCGTCGACGGCGTCCTCGCGGTCCTCCAGGGAAGCCGCGTACTCCCGGCACGCTTCGGCCGATGTACCGCACCCCGGGCAAGCGAGGGCGCCATTGAGGTGCCGTTGGCACGGGTGGCAGTAGTCCATGACGCCGGAAGACTAAACTCCGCGCAGGTCACGTTCACAGTCACGGCTGTGAAAGTTCTGTGCTGAACTGCCCGTTCCGGTTGGGCCAGTTGAGGACAGGCCGGACCATTCGCCGCCTTCCAGTGCCATCGCGTCGAAACCGTTGTGCGTTCGACCCATTGACACTGCCGCCGCGGAATCCTTACTGTCTGGCCAGCATTTCGAACGTGTGACGAAATTTCGAACAGAGCCGTAGAGCCACAAGGGGCAATTTCCGTGCGCATCACCGGAATCAGCACACACGTGGTCGGGACGCCGTGGCGCAACCTGACCTATGTCCAGGTGCACACCGACGAGGGCATCACCGGAGTCGGTGAGACCCGCATGCTGGGGCACACCGACGCGCTGCTCGGCTATCTGCGGGAGGCGGAGGCCAACCACATTCTCGGTTCCGACCCCTTCGCTGTCGAGGACCTCGTGCGTCGCATGAAGTACGGCGACTACGGGCGGGCCGGCGAGATCGTGATGTCCGGCATCGCCGTGATCGAGATGGCGTGCTGGGACATCAAGGGCAAGGCCCTGGGCGTACCGGTGTGGCAGCTGCTGGGCGGCAAGGTCACCGACCGCGTGAAGGCGTACGCGAACGGCTGGTACACCACGGAGCGCACTCCGGAGGCCTACCACAAGGCCGCCCAGGAGGTCGTCGCGCGCGGGTACAAGGCGCTGAAGATCGACCCCTTCGGGACGGGGCACTTCGAGCTCGACCACGAGCAGTCGCTGTACGCGGTCTCGCTGATCGAGGCGGTCCGGGACGCGATCGGCCCCGAGGCCGAGCTGATGCTGGAGATGCACGGCCGCTTCTCGCCGGCCACGGCGATCCGCCTCGCGCGCGAGCTCGCGCCCTTCAAGCCCGCCTGGCTGGAGGAGCCGGTCCCGCCGGAGAACCTGAAGGCGCTGGAGAAGGTGGCGGCGAAGGTCGACATCCCGGTCGCGACCGGTGAGCGCATCCACGACCGCATCGAGTTCCGCGAGCTCTTCGAGAGCCAGGCCGTGGACATCATCCAGCCGGATGTCGGCCACATCGGCGGCATCTGGGAGACCCGCAAGCTGGCGGCGACCGCCGAGGCCCACTACGTACTCGTGGCGCCGCACAACGTGGGCGGCCCGGTCCTCACCGCCGCCTCGCTCCAAGTCGGCTTCACCTCGCCGAACTTCAAGATCCTGGAGCACTTCAACGACTTCGCGGACGCGGAGATCAAGAAGGTCGTGAAGGGTGCCCCGCAGGTCGTCGACGGCTACTTCGAGCTGTCGCACGAGCCGGGTCTCGGCGTCGAGCTGGACACCGACGCGGCGGCCGAGTTCCCGCAGCAGCAGGCCCGCTTCGACCTGTGGGCGGACGGCTGGGAGCAGCGCAAGCCGAAGGGCGGTGGCAAGTGACGGCGCCCGGCACCGCGGCGGGCCGAAGGGGTGGCCGCCACCCCTTCGAAGCCCCGGCACGACGCTCCGCCGTGGACTCGGCACGCCTCACCGGCACGGAGCAGTCATGAGCGCCGCGCAGGCCGTCGTGATCGAGGGCCCGGGCGAGCACCGGCTGGTCCCCCACGAGCCCGTGGCGCCCGCCTCGGGCCAAGCCCTCGTGCGGGTTCACGCGAGCGGTATCTGCGGCAGTGACCGCGAGGTGTACCAGGGCAACCGGCCCGAGGGGTACGTCCGCTATCCGCTGACGCCGGGCCACGAGTGGTCCGGCACGGTCGAGGCGGTCGGCCCCGGGGTCCCGGAGGGTCTGGTGGGCCGCAAGGTGGTCGGGGAGGGCTTCCGCAACTGCCAGGTCTGCGACCGCTGCCACGAGGGCGAGACAACGTTGTGCACGGCCGGCTACGAGGAGACGGGCTTCACCCAGCCCGGCGCCATGGCCACCACGCTCACGCTGCCCGCCAGGCTGCTGCACGTCCTGCCGGAGGACGCCGATCTGACGGCGGCCGCGCTCCTGGAGCCCGCGGCCTGCATCGCGGCGGCGGCGCTCAAGGCGAACGCGCGGCCGGGCGAGCGGGTGGCCGTCGTCGGCACCGGGACGCTCGGCATGTTCGCCGTGCAGTTCCTGAAGGCGGGCTCCCCCTCGGAGCTGCTCGTGGTCGGCACCCGCCCGGACCGCGAGGAGCTCTCGAAGACGTTCGGCGCGACCGATTTCCGTACCCGGGACCAGGAGCTGCCCGACGACTTCGACGTGGTGATCGAGACCGCCGGGTCGGCGACCGCCGCGACCACCGCCGCCTCGCTGCTGAGGCGCGGCGGCCGGCTCGTCCTCACCGGTATCCCGGCTCCGGGTGCCGAGGGACTCGACCCCACCGATCTCGTCGTACGGCAGCTGGAGGTGCACACCGTGTTCGGGGCGCCGCCGGAGGCCTGGGCGCACACGGTGCGGGTCTTCGGTGCCGGTCTCCTCGATCCCCTTCCGCTGGTCACGCACGAGCTGCCGCTGGACGAGTTCGCTCACGCCATCGAGCTGGTGGGGTCCGGCGACCCGAAGGTCGGCAAGGTGCTGCTGCGGCCTTAGGGCCCGCGGCACCGGCCCGCCCCCCGATCCGTACGCCGGTACGGAGACCTGACGCTCCGTACCGGCGTACATCCACCGCCACGAACCACGTCCGAGACATCGAACGCGAATCCCGCCAAAGCCAGCTAAGGACAGCTAGTGACCGACGCTTCTCCCAAGGCGGCCCGTCGACCCGGTGAGCAGGCGCTCGCCGCGCTCGGCCTGGGCGCGCCCGCCTTCTCCCCCGCCGACGCCTCACCGCACGCCTTCCCGGAGGGCGGCCGCTGGCGCACCGAGATCCCCTCGTGCGAGGGGCCGGAGGCGCTCGCCGTGGTCCTCAAGGAGTCCTCGCGGCTCGATGTGCCGATCCACCGGATCAGCCAGGGCAGCGGTGTCTGGATGCTGACCGACGCCGAGATCACCGAGATGGTCGAGGCCACCGAAGAGCGCGACATCGAGCTCTGCCTCTTCACGGGCCCGCGCGGCACGTGGGACATCGGCGGCTCGACCCGGACCGACTCGCGGGGCGGCGGGCTGCGCGCCCGTGGTCACGATGCGGTCGCAGGTTGTCTCGAAGACGCCATCCGTGCAACGGAGTTGGGCGTAAAGTGCCTCCTCGTGGCTGACGAAGGCGTGCTCTGGACCCTGCACCGGGCCCGGGTGACCGGGATCATCCCGGCGGACACGACGCTGAAGGTCTCGGCGCTGATAGGCCCGGTCAACCCGGCCGCGTACGCCGTGTACGAGCAACTGGGCGGGGACTCCATCAACGTGCCGAGCGATCTCACGCTCGACCACCTGACGGAGATCCGCCGGGTCAGTGCAGCCCCCATGGACATGTACATCGAGGCCCCTGACGATCTCGGCGGGTACGTGCGCATGTACGAGGTCGCCGAGCTGATCCGCCGCGGCGCCCCGCTGTACCTGAAGTTCGGCCTGTCCAAGGCTCCCGGGATCTACCCGTACGGCCACCACATGCGGGACGTGACGCTGTCCACGGCCCGGGAAAGGGTGCGGCGCGGCCGGCTCGCCCTGGACCTGCTCGCGCGGCACGGGGCGGACGGCGACATGGCGCCGCTCGGCTCCCGGCTTCCGGGCGCACTCCAACGGTTTGACATTCCCTCATAACGTTCCGAACACACCCCCTTCACAAAAGACGACGCGGCCGAACACAATCCCACACACCTCCTCTCGGTCGATCCTCGCTCCACCTGCTCGCAGCTCCAGACCGAGCCCCGTCAGAACATCAAGGAAGATGATCATGCGCAATCGCAAAGCAGCGCTTTCCGCCATAGCCGCGGCCGCCTCCCTGGCCCTCACCCTCTCCGCCTGCGGGCAGGACAGCGACGGCGGCAGTGAGGACACCAAGGGCGACGCCAAGGGCTCCACCGTCGGCATCGCGATGCCGACGAAGTCCTCCGAGCGGTGGATCGCCGACGGCGCCAACGTGGAGAAGAACCTCAAGGCCGCCGGCTACAAGACCAAGCTGGCCTACGGCGAGGACGACCCCGACACCCAGGTCTCGCAGATCGAGAACATGATCACGCAGGGCGTCTCCGCCCTGATCATCGCGGCGATCGACAACAAGTCGCTCGACAACGTTCTCCAGCAGGCCAAGGACGCCAAGATCCCGGTCATCTCCTACGACCGCCTGATCCTCAACTCGCCGAACGTCGACTACTACGCGTCGTTCGACAACGAGAAGGTCGGCGAGCTGCAGGGCACCCAGATCGTCGAGAAGCTCGGTCTGAAGGACGGCTCCAAGAAGGGCCCGTTCAACGTCGAGCTCTTCGCGGGTTCGAACGACGACAACAACACCCAGTACTTCTTCAACGGCGCGATGAAGGTCCTGCAGCCCTTCATCGACAAGAAGCAGCTGGTGGTCAAGTCGGGCCAGACGAAGCTGACCCAGGTCACCACGCTGCGCTGGGACGGCGGCACCGCCCAGAAGCGCATGGAGGAGCTCCTGACCGCGGCCTACCGGAAGGGCAAGGTCGACGCGGTGCTCTCGCCGTACGACGGCATCTCCATCGGCATCCTGTCGGCGCTGAAGTCGGACGACTACGGCAAGAGCAAGCCGATGCCGGTCGTCACCGGGCAGGACGCCGAGGTCGCCTCGCTGAAGTCGATCAAGGCGGGCGAGCAGACGGCGACCGTCTTCAAGGACACCCGTGAGCTCGCGAAGGTCGCCGCGAACATGGTCGACTCGGTGCTCAACGACAAGAAGCCCGAGATCAACGACACCAAGTCGTACAACAACGGCTCGAAGGTCGTGCCCGCGTACCTGCTGACCCCGGTGAGCGTCGACAAGACCAACTACCAGAAGGTCGTCATCGACTCCGGTTACGTCAAGGCCGACGCGGTCAACTAACCGCCACCCCCTAGGGATTGGAAGGCACGACCATGGCGGGACCCGTCCTGGAAATGCGCTCGATCGTCAAGACCTTTCCGGGCGTCAAGGCGCTCTCGGACGTCTCCCTGAGCGTCCGGCCGGGCGAGGTCCACGCCATCTGTGGTGAGAACGGCGCCGGAAAGTCGACCCTCATGAAGGTCCTCTCCGGCGTCCATCCGCACGGAACCTACGACGGGGACATCCTCTTCGAGGGCGAGTCCTGCCAGTTCAAGGACATCCGGGCGAGCGAGCAGCACGGCATTGTGATCATCCACCAGGAGCTCGCGCTGGTGCCGTACCTCTCCATCGCGGAGAACATCTTCCTCGGCAACGAGCACGCCACGCGCGGCTTCATCAGCTGGAGCGAGACGCTCAAGCACGCGACCGAACTGCTTCGGCGGGTCGGGCTGAGCGATCACCCGGAGACCCGGGTCGCCGACATCGGCGTGGGCAAGCAGCAGCTCGTCGAGATCGCGAAGGCGCTGTCGAAGAAGGTGAAGCTGCTGATCCTCGACGAGCCGACGGCGGCTCTGAACGACGAGGACAGCGGCAAGCTGCTGGAACTCATCCGGGGTCTGAAGGACCAGGGCATCACCTCGATCATCATCTCGCACAAGCTCAACGAGATCGAGGCGGTCGCCGACTCGGTGACGATCCTGCGCGACGGGCGGTCCATCGAGACCCTCGACGTGAAGGCCACGGAGACCACCGAGGACCGGATCATCAACGGCATGGTCGGGCGCGACCTCGACCACCGCTTCCCGGAGCGCACCCCGCACGACACGGAGGTGGGCGCGGCTCCGGCCCTGGAGATCCGCAACTGGACCGTCCACCACCCGATCGACCAGCAGCGCAAGGTCGTCGACGACGTGTCGATCCAGGTGCGCCGCGGGGAGATCGTCGGCATCGCCGGGCTCATGGGCGCCGGGCGCACCGAGCTCGCGATGAGCGTGTTCGGGCGCACCTACGGCCGGTACGCGAGCGGCACCGTCCTCAAGGACGGTACGGAGATCCGCACGAAGACCGTGCCCGAGGCGGTCAAGCACGGGATCGCGTACGTGACGGAGGACCGCAAGCACTACGGCCTCAACCTCATCGACACGATCAACCGCAACATCTCCCTCAGTGCCCTGGGGAAGGTGGCCAAGCGCGGTGTCGTGAACGAGCACGAGGAGCGGCAGGTCGCCGAGCGCTTCCGCAAGTCGATGAACATCAAGGCGCCGACGGTCTTCGAACCGGTGGGCAAGCTGTCGGGCGGCAACCAGCAGAAGGTCGTCCTCAGCAAGTGGATCTTCGCGGGTCCGGACGTGCTGATCCTGGACGAGCCGACCCGCGGGATCGACGTGGGCGCCAAGTTCGAGATCTACACGGTCATCGACAAACTGGCCGCCGAGGGCAAGGCGGTCGTCTTCATCTCCTCCGAGCTGCCCGAACTGCTCGGAATGTGCGACCGCATCTACACGATGGCCGCCGGACGGCTGACCGGTGAGGTCCCGCGGGCCGAGGCCACGCAGGAAGTGCTGATGCGCCAGATGACGAAGGACAAGAGGTAAGAGCGATGAGCACGAACGTGACCGCCAAGTCCCCCGCGCCGGCACCCGCCGGCAAGGGCGACTCGACCGGGGGCGACGGCCTGCTGCAGCTGATGATCGACGGTATGCGCCGCAACATGCGGCAGTACGGCATGCTGATCGCTCTCGGTCTGATCGTGGTGCTGTTCGCGGTGTGGACCGACGGCGACCTGCTGCTGCCGCGCAACGTCTCCAACCTGGTGCTGCAGAACAGCTACATCCTGATCCTCGCGATCGGCATGATGCTCGTCATCATCGCGGGCCACATCGACCTGTCGGTCGGCTCGCTCACCGCCTTCGTGGGCGCGGTGGCGGCCGTACTGATGGTCAACCACGACATCCCCTGGCCGTTGGCCGTGGTGATGTGCCTGCTCCTGGGCGCCGCCGCGGGGGCCGTGCAGGGGTTCTTCATCGCCTATCTCGGCATACCCTCGTTCATCGTCACCCTCGCGGGCATGCTGCTCTTCCGCGGTCTGACCGAGATCTTCCTGGAGGGCCAGACCATCGGCCCGTTCCCCAAGGGTCTGCAGGACGTCTCCAACGGCTTCCTTCCCGAGGTCGGCCCGGACACCAACTACCACAACCTCACGCTGCTGCTCGGCTTCGCCGTGATCGCGTTCGTGGTGCTGCAGGAGGTCCGTGACCGCAGGCGGCAGCAGGAGTTCGCGCTGGAGGTGCCGCCTGCCAAGCTCTTCCTGCTGAAGATCGTGGCCCTGGTCGCCGCCGTCCTCACGGTGACGATGATGCTCGCCAGCTACAAGGGCGCCCCGGTCGTCCTGATCATCCTCGGTGTCCTCGTCGTCGGCTTCGGCTATGTGATGCGCAACGCCGTCATCGGCCGCCACGTGTACGCGATCGGCGGCAACCTGCCCGCGGCGAAGCTGTCCGGCGTGCGGGACAAGAAGGTCACCTTCCTGGTCTTCCTCAACATGGGCATGCTGGCGGCGCTGGCCGGTCTGGTCTTCGCGGCCCGCTTCAACGCGGCCTCGCCCAAGGCCGGTGTGAACTTCGAACTCGAGGCGATCGCCGCGTCGTTCATCGGCGGAGCGTCGATGAGCGGCGGCGTGGGCACGGTCCTCGGCGCGATCATCGGTGGTGTCGTCCTCGGTGTCCTGAACAACGGCATGAACCTCGTCGGTGTCGGCAGCGACTGGCAGCAGGTCATCAAGGGCCTGGTGCTTCTCGCGGCGGTCGGCTTCGACGTGTGGAACAAGCGCAAGGTCGGTTCGTAACGTTGCCGGTGGGGCCCCGCGGGCGCACGCCCGTGGGGCCCCATTTCTCTGTGTACGGCGGCAGCAGCCAAGCTCTGGAAGACAGTTGGAAGACAGGACGACCGTGAAGGAACTTTTCGGAACGCTCGCCGACGGCACGAAGGTCCACCGCTGGTCCCTGGAGAACGGCGGCACCCGGCTGAAGGTCCTCTCGTACGGAGGAGTCGTCCAGTCCCTGGAACTCCCGGACCGCAGCGGCCGGTACGCGAACGTGTCGCTCGGTTTCGGGACGATCGAGGAGTACGAGACGTCCAGCCCGTACTTCGGCGCCGTCATCGGCCGGTACGGCAACCGCATCGCCGACGGCCGGTTCACCCTCGACGGCGAGGAACACCGACTCCCCGTCAACGACGGCGGGAACAACCTGCACGGCGGGCCCGAGGGCTTCGACAGACATGTGTGGGCCGTGGAGGAGTTCGCCTCCGGCTCCGACGTGGGCCTGGTCCTGCGCCGCACCAGCCCCGACGGCGAGATGGGCTACCCCGGCACGCTGACGACGAAGGTCACGTACACGCTCACCGGGAACGGCGACTGGCGCATCGACTACGAGGCCACCACCGACCGGGCCACGGTCGTCAACCTCACCAACCACGTGTACTGGAACCTCGCGGGCGCGGGCGGCGGCTCCGTGCACGACCACGAGCTGACGGTCGCCGCGTCCCGCTTCACACCGGTCGACGCGCGCCTCGTCCCCACCGGCGAGCTCGCCGAGGTCGCGGGCACTGCCTTCGACTTCCGTACGCCGAAGACGGTCGGCGAGGACCTCGGCCGGCCCGACCGACAGCTCGCGCACACCAAGGGCTTCGATCACAACCTGGTTCTCGACAAGGGGCTCACGGAACAGCCGGAGCACTTCGCGACCCTCCGCGAACCGGTCTCCGGCCGCGCCCTGAGGATCGCGACGACCGAGCCCGGTGTGCAGTTCTACTCCGGCAACTTCCTGGACGGCGCCCTCGTGGGCCCCGGCGGCCACGCATACGGTCCTGGCAGCGCGCTGTGCCTGGAGACCCAGCACTTTCCGGACTCGCCGAACCGCCCGGAGTTCCCGTCGACCGTGCTGCGGCCGGGCGGGACGTACCGCTCGACGACGGTCCACTCGTTCAACTTGTGATCCGTCTTCACAGCTGGTTCACAACTTCCACATCAATTCACAGTCGTTGAACAGAGACACACAGCCGCCCGTACTAAGGAGCGGCCCGCGTATCCCCGCTCGGGCCGCCCCTCAAGGACGGAGGGTCCATGGCCGACAATGTCACCTCGCTGTTCCGCACCGGCGCGCACAGCCCCTCGATGGCCGCGCTGGCACGCGAGAGCGGGGAGGCGGGTCCGGTGGACTTCTGCATCCCGTGCAATCCGTACTTTCCCTCGCCCAGGATGATGGACGAGCTGACCAACCGGCTGCGCGACATCATCACGTACTACCCGAGCAGCGCGGACACCATCACCGCCGAGCTGTGCAATCTGCTGCAACTTCCCCCGCAGTGCGTGGCAATGGGCAATGGATCCACCGAACTGATCACCTGGATCGACCACTTGCTGGTCCGGGAGTCGCTCGCCATCCCCGTCCCCACCTTCGGCCGCTGGACCGACCAGCCGCTGGAGACCGGCAAGCGCGTCGACATGTTCCCGCTCCAGGAGAGCAACGGCTTCGCGCTCGACCCGGCGCAGTACATCCAGTTCATCCGCTCCCGGGGCACCCGCGCGGCCGTCATCTGCAACCCGAACAACCCCGACGGCGGCTTCGTGCCCAAGCAGACGATCCTGGCGTTCTGCGACGCGCTCGCCGACCTCGACCTGATCGTCATCGACGAGTCGTTCCTGGAGTTCGCCGACGCGGAGAACGAGCCGAGCATCGTCGAGGAGGCGGTGATGCGCCCCAACGTCATCGTGCTGCGCAGCCTCGGCAAGAACTTCGGTCTGCACGGCGTGCGGTTCGGCTACATGGTGGCCAACCCGGGTCTGGCGGGCAAGATCCGCTCGATGCTGCCGAAGTGGAACCTGAACGCCTTCGCGGAGACCGTGGTCTTCATGCTCAAGGACTACGGGGCCGAGTACGTGGAGAGCCTGCACATGGTGCGCCGCGACCGGCTCGACATGGCCCGCCAGCTCTCCACACTGCCCGGCCTCACGGTCTACCCCTCGCAGGGCAACTTCCTCTTCGTGCGCCTCCCCGTGGGCGCCGAGGGCACCGTGGTCCGGGACCGCCTGCTCACCGAGCACCGGATCCTGGTCCGCGAGTGCGGCAACAAGATCGGCTCGTCCAGTCGCTTCCTGCGGCTCGTGGTGCGCCCCCAGACGGACGTGCGTCGCCTGGTGTCCGGCATGGAGTCGGTGCTCTACGGGACCAGGAGGGGAGCCGCCGTGCCCGAGCTGGGCACAGGGACCAGCTACAGCTCGGGTACGGCGGCGGTGGACCGGCTCGTCAGTTCGACCAGCGGGCAGGGCTATCCGGGGATCGCCGCCGCGGCCAACGGAATGGCGGGGCAGCCGCAGCCGCTCACGGCCGCCGCGAACGGAATGGTGGGGCAGCCTCAGCCGCTGACCGCTGCCGCGAACGGAATGGTGGGGCAGCCCCAGCCGCTGACCGCTGCCGCGAACGGAATGCTGGGGCAGCCCCAGCCGCTGACCGCCGCGGCCAACGGAATGGGCGGACAGGCCCAGCAGTTCACCGCCCCCGCCAACGGAATGGTCGGTCAGCCGCAGCAGTTCACCGCGGCGGCGAACGGGATACCCGGGCAGCCGCAGCCGCTCACGGCCGCCCAGACCCGGGGCACGACGGGCATGCCGGGAGGGCTGACCGCCGTGAACGCACAGGGTCAGCCGCAGGGGTTCCCGCAACCGCAGCCCCAGGCCATGCCGCAGCCGGTGCCCCAACCCGTGCCGCAGCAGGCCACCGGCTGGCCCAACACGCCGCCGAACGGCGCCGGTTGGCCGGCCGCCGCTGTCGACCGGGTCGGCTGACCACCGGACCGGTTGCCCGGGGGCCTCGCATCCCGCAACGGGGCCCTCGCCGGCCGGGAGGTCCAGGACCCTCCCGGCCCCGGCACAGGGGGGAACAGCGGGCCCGCGCTCGGAGGGGAGACGCGGGCCCGCACCCCTGACCCGTACCTTTCAGGGGCGCGGGGAACAGCGCGGTCTTTCGGCTTTCAGGGGCGCGGGGAAGGACGCAATCCTTTTAGGGGCGCGGGGAACTGCGCGACCAGCCCCCACCCACCCGCACCCGACGGACGGCCTCCCCGCGGAGCGCCATCAGTAGGCCACAGGCCACCCACTGCTCCAGTTCAGCAGGTTGATGCCGAGCTTGGGAGTGCCGTTGTCCTGACCGTCGTAGTAGTGGTAGACGATCAGGTCCCCGTCCGAGTCCGCCAGGATCGACTGACCGCCGGGACCGATGTACCGGCCGTGCGACTCCAGCACGGGCGTCCCGCCGTTGTTCGTCATCGCGACGCCGTTCTTGTCGTAGTACGGCCCGGTGACGCTGGAGGCCCGTCCGACCTTGACCTTGTACGTGGAGCCGGTGCCGGCGCAGCAGGTGTCGTACGAGGCGAACAGGTAGTAGTAGCCGCCCCGTTTGACG
Organism: Streptomyces sp. NBC_00258; assembly: GCF_036182465.1. Classification (NCBI taxonomy): domain Bacteria; kingdom Bacillati; phylum Actinomycetota; class Actinomycetes; order Kitasatosporales; family Streptomycetaceae; genus Streptomyces; species Streptomyces sp. NBC_00258. The sequence goes on along the minus strand of NZ_CP108081.1, from coordinate 8,252,343 downwards.
ATCGACGGGGCCTCGACGGCCTTCGTGCCGGTCGGGCGGGAGGCGATCGAATAGCGCGTGGTGTTCGACGAGAGCTGCTTGCCGGTCGACGGGTTGATCTGGATCATCTTGAGCCCGGTCCACCAACTGCCGAAGGACAGCCACCACTTGCCGTCGTCGTCCACGAAGAGGTTCGGGTCGATGGCGTTGTAGTCGCTGGAGGTCGTGGAGGTGTAGACGGTCCCCTGGTCGCTCCAGGAGCCCGGCAGTCCGGTCGGCGAAGTCGCCAGCCCGATGGCCGACTTGTTCGAGCCGAAGGTCGAGACGGCGTAGTACATCAGGTACTTGCCGCCGCGGTACGAGATGTCGGGCGCCCACGCCTCGGTGGCGTACGACGACCACCAGCCCGGCTTGGTGCCGAAGGCGTCACCGCCGGCGCTGAAGGCGATCCGGTTGGCCGAGGTCTTGTGGGCGAGGCCGCCGCCGGTGGCGTACAGCAGGTACTGGCCCGACGAGGTGCGGATCATCGTCGGGTCGTGGACGACGGTCGAGCCGGTGACGGTGCCCGGGTTCGGGTACGCGGACGCGGTGCCCGGGACAAGTGCGAGCAGGATCGCCGCGGGGACGGCGAGCAGGGCTGTTCTGCGGGTCCTGCGGCGGCGGGTGCTGTGGGGGGTGCGGCTCACGGGGTCCTCCTGCACGTGGGGAGGGGCAGGGTTCGTTCGGGAAACCGAACGACGGTCATCACTTCGAACGGGAAAGTAGAATCGAACCCTTTGCGCGTCAACGGTTCGCGCAGCACCTCGGGCCACGGGAAACGTCGAAAATGTTTCGGCGTCCCGGGCGCCCCAGGTGTCTCACAAGCGACTTGACGCCTCGTCACTTTGCCGAACGCACAGCACCCCGACAGATTCCGTTTCTACGGTGCCATGCGCATGACAGACACATCGATCCGACGTCGAACCGTACTCATCGCCGGTGGCGCCACGGCGGCCACGCTGACCGTGGGCGCCACGGTCCCCGAAGGCCCCTCGGCCGCCGACCCCGCCTCCGCGGTCCCCGTGGCCGCCGCGGCCGTCTGCACCCTCACGAAGGAGATGACCGAAGGTCCCTACTACCTCGACGGACAGCTGGTCCGCGCCGATATCAGCGAGGACAAGACCGGTGTCCCGCTGAAACTCACGCTCACCGTCGTCGACGACGACACGTGCGCCCCGCTGGGCAACGCGCTCGTGGAGATCTGGCACTGCGACGCGCTCGGCGAGTACTCCGGGTTCGTCGGGGGCAACGGGCACGACGAGCCGGACAACGGGACGTTCCTGCGGGGCGGGGTACTGACCGGCTCCGACGGGGTCGCCCGGATCACCAGCGTCTATCCCGGCTGGTACCGGGGACGGTGCATCCACATCCACGTGAAGGTGCACACCGACGTCACGCTGACCTCCGACGGCTCCTTCGAGGGCGGTCAGGAGCTGCACACCGGGCAGCTGTTCTTCGACGAGGGCGTCACCGAGGACGTGGCGGAGGTGGCCGCGTACGCGGTCAACACTGTGCCCCGGACGACCCTCGCAGGATTCCATCTACGACGAGGGAGGCGCCGCCTCGGGCCTGCTGACCCTCGCCCCACTGGGCGGCTCGGCGGAGTCCGGCTACACGGGCACCCTGACGCTGGGCGTCGAAACGGGCTGAGTGCCGTGTGCCGCCTGCGGGCCGGTGGGGGGCGGGCCGCGCCCTTCAGGAGCGCGGGGAACTGCGCGATCAGCCCCCACCGGCCCCCAGGTCACACCCCACCCCACCGGAGGTGAACCGGTCCGCCGGCTGCCGTGCGGCGGGCCGGCTGCGGGAGACGATGTTCATGCCGCGGGCGTCCACGACCCGCATCTGGAGCGAGCCGCATCCGCAGCGGGTCCACACGGTGTGGCCGGCCGCGGTGCCGTGCCGGGACACCACCTGGAAGGGCTCGGCACGGTCGGGCCAACCGCAGTACGGGCACGCGTCGCCGTCGGGCCTGCCGTGGGCTGTGCTGGTCATCTGTCTGCAACTCCTTGTGCGGGTGGTCGGGTGGACCGTCGCGACACCTCCAGCGTGTATCGGGACCTTCGTGTACGTCCAGGTTGACTTTCTGGACCTCACCTTGAAGCGTGGGCTTCATGATTGATCTGCGTCGGCTACACGTACTGCGGGCCGTCGAGCACTACGGCACGGTGACCGCCGCCGCCCGCGCCCTGCACCTCACGACGTCCGCCGCCTCGCAGCAGGTCCGCCAGCTCGCGCGTGAGCTGGGGGTCGATCTGCTGGAGCCCCAGGGCCGCGGCGTACGGCTCACACAGGCCGCGCGGAGTCTGATCATCCACGCCGACGCGATCCAGGCCCGCTGGGAACGGGCCGAACTGGATCTGCGGGCCGACCACGGCGATCCGGCCGGACTGCTGCGGGTGAGCGGCTTCCCGATGGCGATCTCGGTGCTGCTCGCGCCCATGGCGGCCCGGCTGCGGGAACGCCACCCCCGGCTCTCCGTACGGATCCAGGAGGCGGAGGTCCCGTCGAGCTTCGACCTGCTCTTCGAGGGCGAGACCGATCTCGCGGTCGTCGAGGCGACCCCGCGCAACCCGCCGCTCGGCGACGCCCGGTTCGACCAGCAGCCGCTCCTGGACGACCCGTTCGACCTGGTCGTGCCCGACCGTCACCGGCTGGCGGGGCTGCGCCGGGTCGACCTCGCGGAGGCGGCGCGCGAGGACTGGATCGCGCCGGTCCAGGACAGCCCCTGCCGCCCGCACGTGCTGTCCGCGTGCGGCGCCGCCGGCTTCACCCCCGACGTCGTCCACCAGGCGATGGACTGGAACGTTATGGCCCACCTCGTCGCCCACGGCCTCGGCGTCGCCCTCATCCCCCGGCTCGCCCATCTGACCCCGCACCTGCCGATCACCCGCGTCCGGTGCACCGGCGACCCGCACCGCAAACTCCTCACTTGCACCCGTGCCGGCGGCCACGAACGCCCGGCTGTCGCGGCGGCGTTGGGCGAGCTGCGGTCCCTCGCACCGACGGCGGTGGCCTGACGTCGACAGGAACAGCCTTTATGGTTCCGAACTGGAGGGTCGTCGCGGTAGCGGGAAGGTGAGTTGAGCGGTGGAGGCGCTGGGGCAGGCGGAGAGTCTCGACGAACTGCTGCGGCTCGTCCGGCGGCACGGGAGCCCCGCTGAAGTGCTGAGGTGGCTCGGGCGCCGGATCGGGGCCGACGTCGCGTGGATCGGGCGCCAGGGCGCGGTCGAGACGGCGACGGCGGGGTTCCCCCGGCAGGTCGCCGACGAACTGCGTGACCAGGTGGCACGCCTGACCCACGGGCGGCTGGCCGCGGCCACGACGCAGGCCGGCGCGCTGGAGGTGCATCTGGAGGCCTTCGGCGCGGGCGAGCCGCGTCCGGTGCTGGTGACGGTCAGCGCTTCGCCGCTGCCCCGGGAGGCCGTGCTGCTGGCGTCGCAGGCCGGTGGCCTCGTAGAGCTGCTGCGGCGGGCGTCGGAGGGCGACGCCGGCTCACGCGGGTACGAGGCGAAGGCGGCGCAGCTGCGGTTCGCGGTCCTGACCGCCCTGCTGGCCGGGGACGTCACCATGGCACGGCGGATGACCACGGGTGACGTACCGCCGCTGCTGAACGCGGAGCGCGTACGGGTCCATCTCCTGCACTGCCCGCCCGCCGACCGTGACCGGCTGGCCAGGACCTACCAGGACTCGTCGGGCTACCACGGCCCGGGTCTGATGGTGAACTGCCCGGTGTTCAAGGAGCAGCTGATCTGCCCCGTCGCCGAGGACCCGGAACTCGGCGGGCGTTTCCAGCAGGGTGAGGTGCTGCGCCGGCTGGTCAGGGAGAACCCCGGGTACGCGCTGGGCGTCAGCGGGCCCCACCCGCTGGCCGCGACGGCCGAGGCCTACGGCGAGGCCGTGCACGCCCTCGCCGTCGCCCGCAACTCCCCCGACCGGCTGGCCGCCTACCGGGGACGGCCCTCGCTGGTGCACGTACTGCCCCGCCGGGCGGCCCTCGCCTGGGCGCGCGCCTACCTGGAGCCGCTGCACTCCGCCCCCAAGCCCACCGTGGACGTCATCCGCCTGGCCGTGACGTTCACCCGGTCCGGCGTGGCCCGTCTGCTGCACCTCAGCCGCACCACCGTCACGGCCCACTGCCGCCGGGCGGAGGAGGCCCTGGGCATCGACCTGGGCGAGGTACGCACCCGCGCCACGCTCGATCTGGCCCTGTCCCTCAGCCCTCTGCAGGCCGATCCCACCGAGACGGTCCAGCCGGTCGCGCCACCGCTCGGCGAACTCCTGCGCACCGCCCCCGCCACCGCGTGGGCGGAACCCTTTCTCCGCCCCCTCCACGACACCCGGCACCGCGATCTGTACCGCACCGTGGAGGCCTGGATCGACGCCAACACGGACGCCCAGCGGACGGCCGCGCAGGTGGGTCTGAGCCGCAACACGGTCCGCGCCCATCTGCGTGCCGCCGAACGCCTCCTCAACCGCGACCTGCTGACCACCGGTTCCGGTATCCACGACCTCGTCCACGCCCTGCGTGTCACGACTGCGCACCGTGCACACCCCACGGACGAATCTGGCCACCGTGCACGGTGGTCCCCGAAGCACGCCGCCTCTTAACGTGCTCACTGGAGGGGCAGTCGGCACCGACGCCCCAGCCATCCGGTGCAGCGGCGAATGGTCCACGGGGGAGACCATTCGCCGCGCCCCGAAGAGGGCGCGGTGCGCCCTCAGGGGCGCGGGGAACTGCGCGACCAGCCCCCACGCACCCGCACTCGACGAACAACCCGAGGCCTCCTACACGGCAACGGCACGCCGCTCCCCCGCATCCCCCTCCAGCACCTTCTCCCTCCGATGCGCCCGGATCGAGTACGTCAGCGCCGCAGCCCACACCACATAGACCAAGCCATAAACGACCCCACTGACCACCCCCGACGCCGCGACCCAGTCGCTCCTCAGCAACGTACGGACGTTGGTGACGACGATGACGCCACCCACCGCGGACCCCAACACCCGCGGCGGCAGCAACCGCACCAGCCACGCCGCCACCGGCGCGGCGACCATCCCGCCGAGCAGAAACGCGGCGACCCACCCCCAGTTCAGTCCCTGGGAGCCGAGCGAGAAGAGAAAGCCGAGACTCGCGGCCACGGCCACGAGGAACTCGCTCGTGTCGATGGACCCGATCACCTTGCGGGGCTCCATCCGGCCCCCGGCCAGCAACGCCGGCGTACCGACCGGCCCCCAGCCGCCTCCCCCGGTCGCGTCCAGGAACCCGGCGACCAGGCCGAGCGGCGACAGGAACCGTTTGCGCAGCGGCTTGCCGAGGTTCCCCTTGGGCAGGCCGCGGAACGTGAACCGGGACAGGACATACAGCCCGAGCCCCAGCAGGATCAGCGACATCACGGGCTCGGCGGTCCCGGTGGACAGACCGGACAGCACGGTCGCACCGAGGAAGGCCCCGACCGCCCCCGGGACGCCGATCCTGGCGACGACCTTCCAGTCCACGTTCCCGAACCGCCAGTGGGAGGCGCCGGACATCAGCGTCGTACCGATCTCGGCCAGGTGGACGGTGGCCGAGGCGGCGGCCGGGTTGGTGCCCATGGAGAGCAGCAGGGTGGTCGAGGTCACGCCGTAGGCCATGCCGAGGCTGCCGTCCACCAGCTGGGCACCGAGGCCCGCCAGGGCGAGCAGTACCAGCGTGCGCATCGTGTCCGTCCCGTCTTGTCGCGATGTCCCTCGAAAGGTGGAAGGGACGCACGGGACGGTAGGTGCCGAAGCTGAGGATTGTCTGAGCGGGAGATGAGCACACCGCACAGACACCCTCACGGGCCCCACATACGGGTGCCCCGGCCGGAGGGGACCGGGGCACCACAAACCGTCGGACGAACGGCCGTCGGGCGGACAGCCGTCGGACCAGCCGTCAGGCCAGCCGGATCACGTTCCAGGACAGCGGCTCGAGGACGGCACCCAGGGTGCCGTCCCGAAGGGTCGTCCCCTGCGCCGCGCGCGGCGCGACGCGGTCCGGCTCGGCGAGCGTGTTGCGGGCGTCCGGATCGGCGTCCGCGAGCACGCTGTGCTCGACGACCGAGGTCAGCTCCAGCCCGTTCAGGGCGACTTCGAGCGGCAGCGCCTCCGTCCGGCTGCGGTTGACCGCGAAGACGGTGACCGAGCCGTCCGCCGCGCGCACGGCGGTGGCGTGCAGCAGGTCGGTCTCCCCGTACTTCTTCGTCTCGTACGTGGGCGAGTCGACCCGTACGTCGAGGACCTCCCCGCGCCCGTACCGCGAGGCCTGCGCGAACGGGAAGAACGTCGTCTGCCGCCAGGCCGGGCCGCCCGGCTCGGTCATGATCGGCGCGATGACGTTGACGAGCTGGGCGAGGCAGGCGACGGTCACCCGGTCGGCGTGCCGCAGCAGCGCGATGAGGAGCGAGCCGAAGACGACCGCGTCCATGACGCTGTAGTTGTCCTCCAGCAGGCGGGGCGCCTCCGGCCAGTCCCGCTCGGCGGAGTTCTCGATCTCGTGCCACCGCGACATGTACCAGACGTTCCACTCGTCGAAGGAGAGGTTGATCTTCTTCTTCGACTTGAGCTTCGCGCCGATGTGGTCGCAGGTGGCGACGACGTTCTCGATGAACGACTCCATGTCCATGGCGGAGGCCAGGAAGGAGTCGACGTCGCCGTCCTGGGGCTCGTAGTAGGCGTGCAGGGAGACGTAGTCGACGAGGTCGTACGTCTCCGCCAGAACCGTCGCCTCCCACGCGGCGAAGGTCGGCATGGACTGGTTGGAGGAGCCGCAGGCGACCAGTTCGACGGAGGGGTCGATCTGCCGCATCGCGCTGGCGGTCTCGGCCGCGACCCGTCCGTACTCCTCGGCCGTCTTGTGGCCGGTCTGCCAGGGGCCGTCCATCTCGTTCCCGAGGCACCACATCTTGATGCCGAACGGGTCCTTGTCGCCGTGGGCGATCCGCTGCTCGGACAGGGCGGTGCCGGCCGGGTGGTTGGCGTACTCCTGGAGTTCCAGGGCCTCCGCCACTCCCCTGGTCCCGAGGTTGACCGCCATCATCGGCTCCGCCTGCGGGCCGATCTTCTTGAGGAAGGCGATGTACTCGGAGAGCCCGAAGCGGTTGGACTCCGTCGACCGCCAGGCGAGGTCCAGCCGGCGGGGGCGTTCCTCGGCCGGGCCGACCGAGTCCTCCCACTTGTAGCCGGAGACGAAGTTGCCCCCGGGGTAGCGGATGGCGGTGACGCCGAGTTCACGGACCAGCTCCAGTACGTCCGTACGCAGGCCCGCTTCGTCGGCCTTGGGGTGGCCTGGCTCGAAGATGCCGGTGTAGACGCAGCGGCCGAGGTGTTCCACGAACGAGCCGAAGAGACGGGGGTTGACTTCGCCGATGGTGAAGGCGGGGTCGAGGGTGAAGCGGGCCTTGTCCTGCATGGTTTCCTTGTTCGCCTTTCGGGTGGGTGGTTGTGGTTCGTTGGCGGGTGCGGGTTCGTCGTGGCTTGTCGCGCGGTTCCTCGCGCCCCTGAAAAGCGACGCTCGTCCCTCACTGGCCCGCCAGGCCCGTGTGGGCGACGCCGGCGACTATCTGGCGTTGGAAGAAGACGAAGACGACGATCAGGGGCAGGCCCGCCATCAGGCCGCCGGCCATGAGCTGGGCCCACTGGATGCCGTAGGAGTTCATGACGGTCGCGATGCCGTTCGGCATGGTCATCAGGTCGGGGTTGTTGGTCACCATGTAGGGCCACAGGAAGTTGTTCCAGGACGCGATGAAGGTGAAGATGCCGACCGCGGCCAGGGAGGGGCGGGAGAGCGGGAGCACGATGGTGAAGAAGACCCGCCAGCGGCCCGCGCCGTCGATGAAGGCGGCCTCCTCCAGTTCGCGCGGGATGCCCTGGAAGAACTTGTAGAGGATGTAGACCATCGCGGCGGGCGCGCACTGCGGAAGGATCATGCCCCAGTAGGTGTCGACCATCCCCATCTGCTGGACGGTGGTGAAGAGGGGTACACCGAGGACGGCGGGCGAGACCATCAGGCCGGTCATGACCAGGCCCAGCAGGACGTTCTTGCCGCGGAACTCCGTGCGGGCGAAGCCGTATCCGGCGAGTGCGCTGACGCTCAGCACCACGGCCGTCACGCACACCGAGACCACCAGCGAGTTCACGAACCAGTTGGTGATGTTGCCGGTCTCGAAGATCGCCGACCATGCCTGGATCGTCCAGTCCTCCGGAAGCCAGTGCGTCGGCACCTCGACGGCCTCGGTCTCCGACTTGAGCGAGGTGAACAGGGCCCAGGCCAGCGGCGCGAGGAACACCGCGGAGACGGCGGCGCCGAGGAGGGTGAGCACGATCTGGCTGGGCGTCCAGGGCTTGCGAGGCGCCTTGCCGGTCGTCTTGCGCGTCTTGACGCGCATCTGTGCGGCGGTGCTCATCGGCCGCCCTCCTCACGGTTGCGCAGCAGCCACATCCGCGCGAGGGCGACGGCCGCGATGATCACGAAGAAGATGATGGAGATCGCCGAGGCGTAGCCGACGCGGTAGCTGGTGAAGCCCTCTTCGAGGGTGTACTGCACGAACGTCCTGGTGGATCCCTCGGGTCCGGGCAGGAAGTCCATCATCACCACGGCCTGGTCGAACACCTGGAGCGAGGCGAGGATCTGCAGGGCGATGACGAGGCCGGTGATGTGCCGCAGCATCGGCAGGGTGATGTGGACCATGCGGTGCCAGGCGTTCGCCCCGTCCAGCTTGGCGGCCTCGTAGAGGTGCGCGGGGATGCCCTGGAGCGCGGCGAGGTAGAGCAGGAAGCTGAAGCCGACCGTCCACCACAGGGTGCAGACGACGACGGCGAGCATGGCGTACGACTTGTCGGTCAGCCAAGCCGTCTCGATGCCGAAGACGTGGTTGATCATTCCGGTGCCGGGGTTGAACAGCCACTGCCACAGGTTGGCTGCGACGGTGGACGGCAGCAGGAACGGGGCGAAGAAGCACAGCCGCCACAGCCATGTGACGCGTTCGATGTGGTGGGCGAGCATCGCGAGGAGGAAGGCGAGGACCGTGATGCAGGGCACGACCAGGAGCGTGAAGTACGCGCTGTGGCCCAGCGATTCCCACACCAGCGGGTCGTCCAGGGCCTCGCGGTAGTTGTCGAGGCCGATGAAGCTCGTGGCGTCGCCGGAGATGTTGGCGTCCGTGAAACTGAGGTAGAGGCCGCGCAGCAGCGGCCAGATCACGAACAGCGCGAACAGGACGAGGAACGGGGCGACGAACCAGGCGCCGTGCTGGAAGCCCTGCCTGCGGCGGAGGGTGGCGCCGGCCGCGGCGGTCCTCGCGCGCGTCGGAGTGATGACGGTCTGTGCACTGGTCGCCGTCATGCGACCGCACCTCCCTGTGCGGCGGTCCTGCCGTCCATGGGGTTCTTCATGGCGAGCAGTTCGGTGAGCGTGCTCCTCATCCGGCGGGCCGCGGTGTCCGGCTTGGCGGAGCCCGTCGTCGAGGAGACGACGACCGGGCCGACGCGCTGGGCCAGGATGCCGGTGGACCCGGCGAACCACACCTTCGGCTCGGTGGCCTGGTGGTCCATCGCCGACACGTACTCGCTCTGCGGGTTCAGCTTCCGGTAGGCGTCCGTCGACAGGGTGGGCGTGTAGGCGGGGATGTGGCCGCCGCCCGCCCACTGCTGGGCGTGCCGGACGATGTAGGCGGCGAGCCGGTGCGCGGCCTCGTTGGCGGCTCCGCCGCGGTCGGACTGGTGCGGCAGCACGAAGGCGTGCGACTCGGCGTGGGTGGCCCGCTTGCCGAAGACGGGCGGCAGCGGGGTCGCGCCGTAGTCGAGCTTCGCGCTGTCGAAGACCGGCACCGACCAGTTGCCCTCCCAGACGAAGGGGCCGCCGTTGACGAACTGTTCGGCGCCCGCGCCGCCCGCGAAGCCCGGGTTCACGTACCCGTCGGTGATGTGCCGGCGCAGGAACTCCAGTACCTGCGTGGCCTTGTCGGTGTCGAAGGTGACCTCGGCGCCGGCGTCGTCGAACCAGGTGCCGCCGAGCTGGGTGTAGAAGGCGACGAAGAACCACCACTGGAAGTTCTGGTCGCTGGACCACATGCCGATGGTCTGCAGGCCCTTCTTGGTGGCCTTCTTGGCCTCCTTGAGCACGTCGAACCACTCGTCGACGGAGGTGACCGGCACGATGCGGCCGTCGTCGCCGAGCAGGCCCGCCTTCTTCAGCACGTCCTTGCGGTAGAAGCAGAGCTGTACGTGGATGTCGAGCGGGAGGGCGTACAGCGTGCCGTCGATGACGGCGCGTTTCCACAGCTCGGGGTTGAAGTCCGCTTCCCGCACGCCGTACTTGGCGAGCAGGCCCGCGTCCCAGGGGTCCAGGAGCCGGCCCGGCGAGAAGCCGGTGACCCGGCCCAGGTGCATGACGCCGAGGTCCGGTGCGCGGTTGCCCGCCGCCGCCATGGCCAGCTTGGTGTAGAAGGGGCTCCCCCACTGGAGGGTGGAGTCCTTCACGTCGATGCCGGGGTTCGCCTCACGGAAGGCGTCCAGCATCGCGATCATGTTGTATCCGTCGCCGCCGCTGAAGAGGTTCCAGTAGCGGACGCGGGTGTCCGCACCGGAGGCGAGCGCGTCCGCTCCGGTGCCGAGGGCGGCGAATCCGAGGCTGCCCGCGACCGTCAGCCCGCTCAGTCCCGCCAGGATCTGCCTGCGATTCAGGCCAGGTCGTCCCATACCTTGCCTAACTGTTCGAAATTTCGATGAATGCTCGTAACTTCGAACGGGACCGTAGATAGGAAGCGCTTACTAGTCAATGGTTTGCGCAAAAACAGCGGCCCCCGTCCGGCGATCGGACGGGGGCTTCGGATGCTTTCCCGGATGCTCCGCGGGACGTCGGCCGTGCTGTCAGCCGGCGAACGGGGGCTGGGGCAGGCCCTTGCCCGCGCCGGGGACGACGAGCACCGAGCCGGCGAGCGGATGCGGCGCCTCCAGACCCGTACGGGCTGTCGTGATGTACAGATCGGTCAGGTCGGCACCGCCGAACGCACAGGCCGTGGGGCGCGTTACGGGCAGCTCCACGACGCGGTCCAGCTTGCCGTCCGGGGTGTAGCGGCGGACCGCGCCGCCGTCCCACAGGGCGACCCAGACACAGCCGTCGGCGTCGACGGTGAGTCCGTCGGGGAAACCGTCGCCCTCCTCGACGACCGCCAGCTCGCGCCTGTTGGTGGCCCGTCGGCCGTCGAAGTCGAAGACGTCGATCCGGCGGGTCGGTGAGTTGATGTAGTACATGAGGCGGCCGTCGGGGCTCCAGCCCGTGCCGTTGCTCACCGTCACGTCGTCGAGGACCGTCTCGACCGTGCCGTCGGGGGCGACACGGGAGAGCGTGCCGCCGCCCGGCGCCTCGTCGTAGCGCATGGTGCCCACCCACAGGGCACCGTCGGGCGCGACCGCCGCGTCGTTGGCACGGCGGCCGGGGACGACCTCCCGGTGCAGCCACCGGAAGCCGTCCGAGTCGCCCGAGGCACCCGGGCCGCCGGGGCCGTAAAGGCCCACGCCGTCACGGAGGTTGACGACCAGGCCGCCGCCCCCGCGCGGCTTGGCGGCGCCCACGTGCTGCTCGGTGGCCATGACCGTGCGACGGCCGGAGACAGGGTCGTACGTGTGGACCCGGGAGCCGAGGATGTCGATCCAGATCAGCCGTCGGGCCTCGGCGTCCCAGGTGGGGCCTTCGCCGAGGGCCGCCTCCGCGAGGACGGCCACCTCGTACGCGTGCGTCATCCCACGCTCCGGTGTCCGAGCCGCTCCGACAGCTCGGCGGCGCCCTTCGCGGAGAGCTGCTCCAGTTCGGCGCGGCGCTCGTCGCTCCAGCGGATCATCGGTACGGAGATGGAGAGCGCGGCCACGACCTGGCCCGTGCGGTCGCGCACCGGCGCGGCGACACAGCTGACGTCGGGGTTCGACTCGCGGCTCTCCACCGCGACGCCGCGGGCGCGGATCTCGGTGAGGGCCTCCCGCAGGGCGGCCGGCTCGGTGATGCTGTTCGGCGTCATCCGGACCAGGTCGGCGTCGTCGGGGATCCGCGCGGTCAGCTCGGGCTCGGACAGCGAGGCGAGCAGCATCTTGCCCACGGAGGTGCAGTGGGCGGGCAGCCGGCGGCCCGCGGCGGACACCATGCGCACCGCGTGCGTGGAGTCGACCTTGGCGATGTAGATGACATCCGTGCCCTCCAGGATCGCCACGTGCACGGTCTCGTCGCAGGTCTCCGCGACGGACCGGGCGACCTGCTGACCCTCGGCCGCGAGGTCCAGCTGCTCGGAGTAGCGGCTGCCGAGCTGGTACGGGCGCACCCCGAGCCGGTAACGTCCCGGCTGACCCGGTACGGGCGTGATGTACGAACGGGCGGCAAGTGTCGTCACCAGTTCGTGCACCGTGGTGCGCGGCAGCTGGAGCTTGCGCACGATGTCGGGGGCGGAGAGCGCGCCGTCTCCGTCGAGAAATAGCTCGAGTATGTCGAGAGCCCTGGTTACGGCAGGTACGAGGCGTCCCACAACTGGCCCCCTCCCTTGTGTTCGAAATTTCAACAGACGATCGGCATAGCGAACACAGGCTACTCATACCGATTACGGCCGGGCAATGGCCTTGCGACAACGGGTGGGCGAGCGGTTACGGGTGGGGTGGGTCGGGCAGTCGCCGGAAGGCACGCGGCGAACGGGTGGGTGGGCTGGAGAAAATCGGTCAGCGCCGGGCTCGGGGATCGCCCAGCTCGCCCCGGAGCCGCTGAGCCCGAAGCACCAGTTCCAGCTCGAAGCGGCGGTCCGGGTCATCGACCTCATCGCCCCACAGTTCACGAATCTGCCGAAGGCGATAGCGGACGGTCTGCGGATGGACCCCGAGACGCGCGGCCACCTCGGGGGCCCCGCCCCGCGTCTCCAGCCACGCCAGCAGGGTCTCCGCGAGCCGCCGCCCGTGCGTCGGCCCGCAGTGGGCGAGCGGCTCCAGACACCGCAGCGCCAGGTCGTCGATCAGTTCCTCGGGCTGCAGCAGGACCAGCGCCTCCGTGTGCTCGGTGCAGTACAGCACCTCGCCCGGCGGCAGCAGCCCCCGCTCCATGAGCCGTACCGCCGCCTCGGCCCAGCGCAGCGACTTCGCCGCGTCGGCCAGCGGGACGGGCGGGCCGATCGCGCCGGCCCACCCCGTGAGCGCCCGGTGCAGCAGTTCGGGGCGCCCGGCGGCGTCCGGCTCGGGCACGACCATGCGGGGCTGCTCGTACTCCATGTCGAGGAGCACGCCCTGTCCGACGGCAGGCGCGACGGCCTCGCGTGCGGGTCGCAGCAGCACGCCCACCGCGACCTTGTCCGGCAGCGGCCAGCCGATCCGGGCGGCCCGCTCCGAGAGCGCCTCGGCCGGATCGCCCCTGTGGTGCTCGGCGAGCAGCAGTTCCATCAACCGCCGTTGCAGACGCAGGCGTTCCCCGGCCTGCCGGGCGGCGGCCTCGGCGTATCCGCGTACGGACTGGTCGACCAGCCCGTCCAGATACTCGTAACCGGCGTCGACCAGCTCGTACATCGCGGGCGGCGGGATCTCCACGCGCGTCCCGATCTCGGCGAAACGGCGCCAGGCCAGACGTACACCGAGCCGGTAGATCGCCTGGAGCGAGTCGAGGCTGCGGCCGTGCAGGCCCTCGCCGCGGCCGAACTCCTGGAAGACCTCGGGGTGGACGCGCGGGCGGCCCTCGGCGGTCTCCAGGTGCTGGACGAACACCTCGATGGCCCGCCGGATCCCGATCAGTGCCATCGGCTCGCCGGAGTCGTCGAGCACGACGGGCAGATGGGGATATTCGTGACGTATTTCCTGGAGGATCTCCTCGGCGAGTATGGGCGCCTCGGCCATGGCGAGTGCCGCGAACTGGCGCACCTGGAGGCGCGGCACGTCGTGCCAGGCGGAGCGCACGGTGACGGGTGCCCGGCGTAGGGCCATGGTCAGCGCTCCTGGCCGGCCGTCTCATAGGTGATGAGCGGCGTGTTCGGCTGGTCGGGGGTCGCATCGAGCAGCGCGACGATACCGAGGGCGGCGCCCACGGCTAGTGCGGCGGCGGCCGCCACGGTCAACAGGGCGGCTAGCAGTCTGGGCATCGCGGGTCAGCCTCTCTGTCGGAGGTCCACCCACCCCTGTGCACCCGCGATTACGGCTCGCGGGCCCCAGCCCTCCCCCACTCTCGACTTCGCTCGACCGGGGGGACCCCCATCCGGTCCCGTCCGGCGAGCCCCCAGTCTCGACAACGCATTGACACTTCGTCAAGGGTGCGCCTACGGTTCCCGGCCCATACCGCACGTGCACCCTCCCCCACCGTGCCGGCACAGTCCGTGCCGTGTCACCACGAGCCCCCTGGAGTGCCCGGATGCGCCGTACTGCCTCACCCTTTTCACTGGTCGTCCTGGGTCTGGGCGTGTTCCTGCTCGTCCTGGCCCCCCTCCTCGCCTGGTACGTCGAGCCACGTGCTCAACGCACGCCCGTCGACATCGACTCGAAGACCGTCTTCACCGGTACGGGCAGCTATTTCGACACCGACGAGATCGAAACCGTCCGCGACAAGAAGATCACCATCACCCGCCAGGTCCGCGGCGATGTCGCCGACAGCGAGAAGAGCGGCCGGGCCGTCTGGGACGTGTCCACCTCCGTGGACACCGCCAAGTCGCTGCCCGCCGCCGACCCCCACGACTCGCTGCAGTGGACCATGGAGCGCTGGGTCACCGACCGCAAGACGAACAAGCCGGTCCACTGCTGCGACGAGGAGCCGTACTACGAGGGCGAGGCGTACCTGAAATTCCCCTTCGACGTGCAGAAACGCTCCTACATCTGGTGGGACAGCACGCTCGGCTCGACCGTCACGCTGGCGTACAAGGGCACGAAGAAGATCCAGGGGTACGAGGGCCTCCGCTTCACCGGAACCGTGCCCGCCACCAAGACCGGAACCCGGCTGGTGCCGGGCACGATCGTGGGCGAGAAGGACGGCGGCCAGGTGCTCGCCGAGGAGTGGTACTCCAACCACGGCATCGAGCTCGTGGCGGACCAGCGCACGGGCCGGATCATCTACGCGGCGATCGGGCCCCGTAAGACGCTGCGGGCCCCCGGCGGCGAGAAGGACGCCGTCGTGCTGCTCGACAGCGAGCGGATCGCCTTCACCACCGAGACCCAGAAGGAACAGGTCGATCTCGCCGACACGGACAGCGGAATGCTGCGCATGGTGGGGCAGACGCTGCCGGTCGGGACGGGTGTGGCGGGCTTCCTGCTCGCAATTGTGGGGGTCGTTTTGGTGGTACGCGGGCGTCCGCATCCCGAAACGTCCGAGAGCTCCCAGCAGCCGCTCACAATGTGATGAGACGTCAGCTGGATAAAGCCCCGAAATTGTCACTTCGGTGAGTAGCCGCATCGAACCAGCGGGCGAAAACTATCCACCCCACCCGAACACAGCCCGCCCACATCCCCGTCACAGCCGGACCGCATCACCCACACCGATCAGCCCCACAGGTTCCGTCCCACCGATCCGTACGGATTCGATCCGCGGGAGATTCAGGACTCCCGCACAGGACCACATCGAAGCCGTGGGGGATCGGCTCCACCGGAACGGGGAACTCGCGGCACATCCCGCGCCGCGAGGACCGACAGAACCGCACCACCCTCACCCCGACCTCGACCCATCCGCACCGCGCGACCTGACCGACCCGCACCGCGAGACACGACCGATCCGCACCGGGAGACCGTCACCGCCTTCGCACCGAGCCCCACCTCACCCCCCACTCCACCCTCACGCTGGTTCCGCACCCCGAGACGAGTTGGAGCACCCATGCCCCAGCACGTGCCTTCGTCGTTGCGCGCCGCCTTCCCCCGCTCCGCGCAGCGACCCCCGGCGCTTCCCCCACAGCCGCGCCGAATCGTTTTCCTCGCCCGTCGTGACTTCGGCAACGAAGCCGCGGGCGGCTCCGAACTGCTCGTCGACAGACTCGCCGAGGGCCTGACCCACCTCGGCCACCAGGTCACCCTGCTGTGCGGCGGCCCCGCCGCGTACCGCGACTACCGTGTCGTGTCGGCGGGCGGCGACCTCGGTCACTATCTGCGCGCCAGATCGGCGTTCCAGCGCCAGATCGGCGACTGCGACCTGCTCGTCGAGGTCTGCAACGGCATGCCCTACCTGGCGCCGCTGTGGCACCGCGGGCCGACCCTCTGCCTGGTCAACCACGTGCACACCGACCTGTGGCGGATGCGGTTCAACGGACCGCTGGCGCCCGCCGCCCGGCTCGGGCGAAGACTCGAACACTGGGCCCTCGCCGGCGCACAGCGCCACAACCTGCTGGTCGCCGTCTCCCCGTCGACGGCACACGCGCTGCGCGCGATCGGCGTCGAGCGCGAACGCATCCGGGTCGTCCACAACGGCGTCGAGGAGCCCGGCCCGCCGGCCGAGCGCTCCCCGGAACCGCTGTTCCTGGCGATGGGACGGCTCGTCGAGTACAAGCGGATCGATCTGCTGCTGCGGCTGTGGGAGCGGGTCCGCCCGGTCACCGGCGGCCGGCTGGTGATCGTCGGCGACGGACCCGAACGGGAGCGGCTCGAACAACTCGCGGGCCCCGGCGTCGAGTTCAGAGGCCATGTCTCCGAGGCCGAGAAACACCGGCTGCTCTGCGCCGCCTGGCTGCTGCTGCACCCCTCGGCCGTCGAGGGGTGGGGCCTGGTGGTGACGGAGGCGGCGGCCCGCGAGACCCCGGCCATCGCCTTCGACGTACCCGGCTTGCGCGACTCGATCGTGGACGGCGAGACGGGCCTGCTGGCCCGCGGCGAGTCCTCGTTCGCGGCGGCCTGGTGCACCCTCGCCCTGTCCACCCACCGTCGCACGCTCATGGGCAAGGCGGCGGGCGACCGCGCCACCCAGTTCCGATGGCACCGCACGGTCCGCCAGTTCAGAGCGGTGGCGACGGAGGCGGTGAGGAGCTGGACGCCATGACGCCCGCTCGGGGCAATCGGCCGGAACACCCGGGTACGGATACGGGCCCGGGTACAGGTACGGGTTTCAAGGACCCCTCCTTCCGCCGTTCCCTCGCCCTCTTCCGCGCCTTCCGCCATGAACAGGACGACCCCGAGGGCTGCTACTCGCTGCTCGCGCGCGACGCCGCGGACCAGGTGGAGGCGTACGACGGTCCGGTGAAGGGCCGGACCGTCGTGGACATCGGCGGCGGAGGCGGCTACTTCACGGACGAGTTCCGGCGGCGCGGCGCGCACGGCTATCTCTTCGAGCCGGACATGCGGGAGCTCGGGCCGAAGCCGCCGGAGGGCGCGGTCGTCGCCGACGGCTATCTGCTGCCGCTCGCCGACGCGGTCGCCGACGTCTGCTTCTCCTCCAACGTCCTTGAGCACGTGGCCGATCCACAGACCTTCCTCAGCGAGATGGTGCGGGTCACGAAACCCGGCGGGCTGATCTACATGTCGTTCACCAACTGGCTGTCCCCGTGGGGCGGTCACGAGTGGGCGCCCTGGCACTACCTGGGAGCCGAGCGGGCCCGCGCCCGCTACAGCCGGCGTACCGGCAGGCCCGCCAAGCACACCCTCGGCGAGAACCTCTTCGCCGTACACATCGGACCCACCCTGCGGCAGGTGCGCGCCCGGGACGACGTCACGGTCGTCTCGGCGCGTTCCCGCTACTGGCCGTTCCTCGCCCAGGCCGTCGTGAGAGCGCCGGGACTGCGCGAGTTCGCCACCTGGAACCTCCTCCTCATTCTCCGGCGGTATCCATGACCAGCACGGTCCAGGCCCCTCCCCCGGCGGCCACGCGCCCCATCGCCCCCGACCCCGGCCCACCGCAGGGGCCGCGGTCGCGGCGGTGGCTGCTGGGGTTCTGGGCCGTGGTGTTCGTGCTGTTCCTGGCCGTGGACCCGGGCCGGCAGACCTTCGACACGAAGCTCGGCGTCGCGCTCGATCCGTGGCAGTTCCTGTCCGACCTGGGCCAGCTCTGGCACGACCGGGGCGGCTTCGGCGGCATAGCGGACCAGTACGTCGGCTACGCCTTCCCGATGCTGCCGTACTACGGCCTGTGCGAGCTGATCAACCTCCCGGTGTGGCTGGCCGAGCGGCTGTGGATGTCACTCATCGTGGCGGTCGCCTTCTGGGGCGCGCTGCGGCTCGCCGAGCGGCTGGACACCGGCAGCCACGCGTCCCGGCTGCTCGGCGCGGTCGTGTACGCGCTGTGGCCGGTGTTCACGATCGTCGTCGGCTCGACCTCGGCGGCCGCGCTGCCGGGCGCCTTCCTGCCGTGGGTGCTGCTGCCGCTGACGAACGAGCGCTACACGGCCCGGGTCGCCGCCCTGCGCTCGGCGCTGGTCATCCCCTTCATGGGCGGTGTCAACGCGGCCTCGACTCTCGCCTCCCTGCTGCCGGTTGGGCTCTACCTCCTCTCCCGCCCGCGCGGCCCCAGGCAGCGCAAGCTGATCGCCTGGTGGGTGCCGGGCGTGATCCTGGCGACCGCCTGGTGGGTGGTCCCGCTGCTGATGCTGGGCATCTACGGCGAGAACTTCCTTCCGTACGTGGAGAGTTCGCAGACCACGACGGACACCATGGCGGCCACGGAGGCTCTGCGCGGCGCCGGGAACTGGGTCGCGTATCTGCACTTCGGCGAGGCCTGGCTGCCGGCCGGCTGGACGGTCGCGGCCTCGGTGATCGTGATCGTCTCGTCGGCGCTCGCGGCCGGGCTCGGTCTCGCCGGGCTGGCCCGCCGTGACCTGCCCGAGCGGCGCTGGCTCGTCCTGACCGTGCTGTCGGTCGCGCTCATCACCCTTGCCGGGTACGGCGGTTCGTTCGGCGCGCCCTTCCACGGCGTCGTCCAGGACTGGCTGGACGGCGGGCTCGTGCCCTTCCGGAACATCTACAAGTTCCAGACCGGACTGGCCCTCGCGCTGGTCTTCGGGCTGATGCACCTGGTCGGCGTCGCCTCGCAGGCGCACGGGGCCCGTCCCCTGCGCGGCCGCCGGTATGTCGCCCTGGTCGCGGCGGTCCTCGTACTCCCCGGTCTCGCCTGGCCCTACCTCAACGGGTCGATCCTGCAGCCGGGTTCGTTCCAGCAGCTTCCCAAGTACTGGCAGTCCACGGCCGACTGGCTGGAGAAGTACTCACCGGACTCCCGTGCCCTCGTCGTGCCCGCCACCGCGCACGGCATCTACACCTGGGGCTCGCCCATCGACCAGCCACTGGACGTGCTCGCCGACTCCCGCTGGGCCCAGCGGGACTACGTGCCGTTCGGCACCGCGGGCAACCGGCGCGCGATGGACGCGGTCGAGCAGTCCCTGCTGACGGGCGGCGAAGTCCCGGGCCTGGCCGACTACTTGAGCCGGGCCGGCCTCTACTACGTCGTCGTGCGCAACGATCTCGACCCCGACCAGCTCGGCTACGTACCGACCACTACCGTCAAGCGCACCCTGGAGGAGTCGGGCTACCGGCGGGTGACCGGCCTCGGTCCGGTGATGACGGGCGGGCGCATCGCGGAGAACACCCCCATACAGATAGAGGGGTTGTACCCGCGCCAGCGGGCCGTCGAGATCTACGAGCCGGCGAGCGCGGACGTGCCGCGGCCCGGGCAGGCAGGGCTGAAGGCGGTCGCCGACACGGCCGTCGTCTCCGGCGGGCCCGAGGCGCTGCTGCCGCTGTCCGCCGACCCGACCATGCGGGACCGGGCCGCCGTGCTGACCGGGGACAACCATCCCGGGCTCGGCGCCCCCGAGTTGCAGGTGCTGGGCGACGGCCTGCGCCGCGCCGACACACGGTTCGGCCTGGTCAACGCCAACACCTCGTACACGTACACCCGCAACGAACGCAATCACTCCGGCAGCTTCCAGGACGCCGGCGAGAAACCGCACCAGATCCTGCCGACCGAGGGCATCGGGCACCAGACGGTGGCCGAACTGCGCGGCGCACGCTCGGTTTCGGCGTCGTCGAGCGGCAACTGGATGTTCTATCTGCCGCAGTACGACCCGGTGAACGCCTTCGACGGCAACCCGAACACCGCGTGGGCCGAGGGCGCGGCGGGTTCGGCGGACGGGCAGTGGCTGAGGATCGGCTTCACGGACGAGACGGAGATCCCCGACTCGATCCGGGTCACCCCGCTGCCGCAGGACAGTGTGCGCTCCGCCCCGACCCGCGTGCGGGTGGAGACGGAGCGCGGCTCCGAGACGAGCACCCTCCAGGCCAACGGCATGCGCCAGCGCATCAAGGCGCCTGAGGGGCCGACGAGTTGGCTGAAGATCACCATCGTCGACTCGGCCGCCCGGCACTCCGACCTGTCCGGCGCGGGCTTCTCCGAGATCACCATTCCCGACGTCCAGGTGACCCGCATGCTGCGGCTCCCGACGGACGCCGAGCGCACCGACGCGGCCGCCGAGGTCGTCTCGCTGCACCGCGCCACCGACCCGGGCGGCTTCTCGCCGACGGGCACGGAGGCGGGGCTGCACCGCCGCTGGACCTCGGAGTCGGCGGGCACGTACGAGGTGAAGGCGAGCGCGATCCCCGTGCCGAGCGACGAGCTCGACGAGCTGCTCTACAAGGTCGCGCCCGAGCAGCGGAACCGGATCACCGCGACCGCCGACTCGACGGCCCTGCTCGGCACCGGCCTCTCGCCGCGCAACCTCACCGACGGCAGTCTGACCACCGCGTGGATCGCCGGGGACAACCCGACCATCCATCTGAGCTGGCCGGACAAGCAGGCCGTGGGCGAGATCGTGCTGGCCCCGGCGGGCGGTCTCTCCACCCGGCCGACCGAGGTGAACATCAGCTCGCCGGACGGCTCGACGATCGCGGGCGTCGACGAGAACGGTGTCGTCCGCTTCGATCCGATCACCACGGACCGGCTCGACATCACCATCACCGAGACGGCCCCGATGACCGTCCACAACCCGCTCGCCGACGAGGACCTGCAACTGCCGGTAGGCCTCACCGAGGCGTACATCCCGGCCCTGGACCAGTACCGCACCCCGCAGCCCCGGTCCGACCGCACCTTCGACGTCCCCTGCGGGCAGGGCCCGACGCTCGCCGTCGACGACGAGCTGTACGAGACCAGCGCGAAGGGCACGGTACGGGACCTCGTCGAGCGGCGGCCGATCGAGCTGACGCTCTGCCAGGAGGGGCGCGCCGACCCCGAGTTGTCCCTCGGCTCGGGCGCGCACCGGGTCGAGGCGGGCGACGCGGGACCACTCGCCGTCACCGACGTCACGCTGACCCGCGGCACGGTCACCACACCCACCGCGCTCGACCGTGAACTCGGCATACGGGACTGGCTCGGCGACCGCCGCGAGGTGAGCGTCGGCTCGGGCGCGGCCTCGTACCTGACGACGTACGAGAACTTCAACGACGGCTGGAAGGCCACGCTGAACGGCAAGAAGCTCGACCCGGTACGGCTCGACGGCTGGCAGCAGGGCTGGCGGGTCCCGGCGGGCGCGGGCGGCACGGTCGAGCTCTCGTACGAGCCGTCCACGCTGTACGAGGCCGGGCTGATCGGCGGCGGTGTCGCGGTGCTCCTGCTCGTGGGGCTCGTGCTCTTCCGGCGGAACTCGCCCAACACGGACGAGCCCTCGCCGGTTCCGCCGCCGCCCGGCCTGATCCTGGGCACGGTCGCGCTGACTCTGGTCGGAATCGTGATCGCCGGGTTCTTCGCGCTGCTGGTGCCGGTCCTTGCGCTGCTCGCGTGGCGGCGGCACGCCCTGCTGGTGCCCATCGCGTTCCTCGCGCTCGCGGGGGCCGGGATCGCCGCCGCGACCGGGGCCGGGGAGCCGGCCTCCGAGGGTGCGGGGGCATTCGGACCGACGGCCCAACTGCTGGCGCTGATCGGGCTGTTCGCCGGGCTGGTGTCGATCGGGGAGGCCTCTTACGGGGCTCGGGGCCCTGGTGGGGGTCAGGGCTTCGGGGCTTCCGGCGCTCATGGGTATCCCGGTGCTCCCGGCGCTGCTCCCGGCACGGGCACTCCCGCTGCTCCGGGGTATCCCGGTGCTCCCAGGGCGAGCGCGCTGCCGCCGCCGGCGCCGGGGACCGAGGCTCCGACCGAGCCGCTGCCTCAGCGGCGGCGGGGGGAGACCGCGGGGCCGGGTGCGGCCGAATCGACCCGGGCGCCCGAGGCACGGCACGGGATGCCCGGAGTGTCCGGGGCTGCCGAAGCACCGACGGCTCCAGGCACGGCACCGACACCCGGCACGGCTCCGGAGCAAGGAGCCGGGCCCGCGTCCGGGGAGGCCGAGGCCCCGCGCGCCCCCAGGCCGGCGTCCGGTCCGACGATCTCCGCCCGCGGGCCAGGGTCCGCGCAACCGGAGCCCGACCCGCCCACCACCCGCTTCGGCTTCCGGAAACCGAAGTTCAAGGCGACACCACCGGAGGACGCCAGGCCGGCACGACCCGAGGAGACGGGGGAAGGCGAACACACATGACCACGCTGGACCACCCGGCACGCGACGGCACGGACGGCCCCGTACGGCCGCCCGCCCGCATCCCGTTCCCCGTCGTGGACGAGGTCGCCCGGCACTGCCTCCAGGAGGAGGAGCCGGAGACCGTCCACATCGAGGTGCATCTGCCGGGCCGTCTCGACCCGGACCGGCTGCGGAGGGCGTTCACCGGGGCCCTGCACCGCCATCCCCGCATCCTGATGCGCGAGGCGCGACGGCCCTGGTACGGGCGGCGGTACGAGTGGGAGCTCACTCCGGACGCGGACGTGGAGGTCGTCCTGTTCCCGCCGCCGGACCGGGAGGCCCTGAAGCACGCCCGCGACCGGGCACTCCAGGACGCCCCGCCGCTGTCGGCGTCGCCGCCGATCCGCCTGGAGGTCGTCCTCGATCCGGAGGCCGACGACACGGTCCTCTTCGTCACCATCAACCACACCGCCCTCGACGGCCCGGCCTGTCTGCGGGTCCTCGCCACCGCCGCCGAGCTGTACGGCGGCCGGGACAACTCCCCCGCGGCACCCCCGACCCGTACGACCGCCGAGGTGCCGAGCTCCGTCGACGCACCCTCCTCCTGGGCCCCGCCCGCGCGGGTGGCGCACGGCGCGCCCGATCCCTCGCCCGGCAACGGCATGCTCGTCGCCGAGTTCGGCGTACCGCGTCGGCCCAAGGGCTCCCCGTACACCGTGAACGACCAGCTCATGGTGGCCACGGCCCTGATGATCGCCCACTGGAACCGGGAACACGGCGCCCGGCCGCGACCGTTGCGCATCACGATGCCGGTGGACGACCGCACGCGCGACACCGACATGCCGATCGGCAACGGCACTCGGCTCGTCGAAGTCCCCTTCGCACCCGCGGAGTTGGACGCCTCCGACATGGCGGGCCTGCTGCGACGCACCGCGGACCGCACCCGCGCGCTCAAGGCGCTGCCTCGGCCCCAACTCGGCCACGGGGCAGCCCTGTTGACGGCGCCCGTGGTCCCGGTGGCCTGGCGGGCCGCGTTCACCCGGGGGCTGCGGAGGGCCGCCGGACCCTGGACGTCGACCACGCTGCTGAGCAACATCGGCCGCATTCCGTACGCCCTCGACTTCGGCGAGGGGGCGGGGCGCGCGCACGCGGTGTGGTTCTCGGCGCCGGCCCGGATGCCGCGCGGTCTCACGGTCACGACGGCGTCCACCGCGGGCCGGCTGCATGTGGCGTTCCGCTGGTCCCGCAGACTCCTCAGCCACGGCGACGGCTCCCATCTCCGCGACCTCTTCGAGCACTACCTGCACGCGACGGAACACGCCACGGAGAGTGCCCCATGACCACGGCTCCGCCCCGCCGCCCGTCCGGCGGCCAACCTCCGCACGGGCTACGGGACTTCTACGAGGACCCGGCCGTGCCGGTCGCCTCCGGCGCGCCCCGCAGTCTGCGCCAGGCCCGGATGCTCGCCGCCGCGCTCGGTCCGGCCACGTCCGGCGCGCGGACGGTCCTCGACATCGGCTGCGGCGACGGCTCCGCGGCCGCCACGGCGGCACCGCTCCTGGCCGGCCATCGCATCGTCGGCATCGACTGGTCCCAGGACGCCCTCAGACGCGCCCACGCCCACCTTCCGTACGCGGTGCGCGGCGAACTCACCGACGGAGGGCTGCCGTTCAGGTCCGCCTCCGCCGACGCCGTGCTGTTCAGCGAGGTCGTCGAACACCTCGTGGACCCGGACGCGGCGCTCGACGAGATCCACCGGATCCTCCGCCCGGGAGGTCATCTCATGCTCTCCACACCGAATCTGGCCGCCTGGTACAACCGCGCCCTGCTGCTCGCCGGTGTCCAGCCGGTCTTCTCCGAGGTGAGCCTGCGCGCCATCCACGGCCGCCCCGGCAAGGAGGTCGTGGGCCATCTGCGGCTCTACACGGCCCGCGCGCTGCGGGAGTTCGTGACCGCCTCGGGCTTCGAGGTCGTACGGCTGAAGGGTGCTCCCTTCCACGGTGTGCCCCGGCCCATGCGCCCCCTGGACCGACTGGCGTGTGCCGTGCCGTCGATGTCCTCGATCCTGCTCCTGCACGCGCGAAGGACGTAGACCATGTGGTGGGGGGTGGCCGCGGCGCTGCTGGCGAACGTGCTGTACAGCACCGGATTCGTGCTGGAGAAGCGGGCGTTGGCGGCGATGCCCCAGGTGACCGTCCGGCAGCCCGCCCGGCTGCTGCGGATGGTCCTCGGCAGTCCGCTGTGGATCGGCGGCTCCCTCGCCCTGGCGTCCGGCTTCGGCGCGCAGCTCGTCGTCTACCGCACGCTGCCGATCGCCGCCGCGCAGGGCATCTTCGTCTCCGGCCTGGTGATCCTCGTCCTGCTCTCCTCGGTGCTGCTCGGCGAGGAGACCTCGGGTCGCGAGCGGTACGCCATCGGGGCGATCCTCGTCGCGCTGCTCATGGTGGTCCTGTCCCTCAAGGAGGGCTCCGACACGGTCAGCCGCAGCGCCCCCGCCCCGCTGATCCTCCTCGTCTGCGTGCCGTCGCTCGCGCTGGGCGTCTGGCTGTACGCGTCCGCCGAGCGCCGCGCCCGCCACCGGCACCGCATGCCGACCACGGGCGTCGAATACGGCGTGGCGGTGGGCCTGTTGTACGGGGTCAGCTCGCTGGCCATCAAGGGCGTGTCGAGCTACCTCACCTCAAGTGGCCTCGGCGGTGCGGTGGTCGACCTGCTCCGCTCCCCGTACCCCTATCTCCTGCTGTTCACGGGCGTGTTCGGCCTGGTGATGTCGCAGGCGGCGCTGCAGCGCTGCCGGGCCTCGCTGATCGTGCCGGTCTGCACGACGGTGACGTGTCTGTTCACCGCGGTGCTCGGCACGCTCGCGTTCGGCGAGGCGCTGCCCGAGGATCCGCTGCGGCTGGCGCTGCGCATCGGCGGTACGGCGTTGGCGGTCTCCGTACTCCTGGCGATGCCCAAGCACGACCCGCCGGCGCAGCCCGGTCCACCATCACAGCACGATCCACCGGAAGAGCTCCAACCCCCGCCCCCCACAAGGGAGTTGACCACTGATGAACCCCGACGACCCATTGCTGAAGATACTGGCGTGCCCGCTGGACAAGGGGCCGCTGCATCTCCTCGAAAAGGAGACGGACGGCCCGGAGAGTACTGAGGACGCTCTCTACAACCCGCGTCTGCGCCGCCGCTATCCGATCGTGGACGGCATCCCGCAGCTCCTCCCGTCCTCCGGCGAACAGGTGACGGACGACGAACACGAGGCACTTCTGAAACGGATGTTGACCCCATGACCCTGGCAGCCCGTCTTGCCCCCTTCGTGCCGGTGCGGCTGGTCGCCGCCGCCGCCCGGTTCGTCTATCCGCGCTTCGAGCCCGAACTGGCCCGGCTCGGCGACCTCTGCCCGCCCGGCTGTGGCACGGCGGTGGACGTCGGCGGCTGGTACGGCCCCTGGACGCGCCGTCTGTCGCAGCGGGCGCACCGCGTGGTGACGGTCGAGCCCGTCCCGCACCTGGCCCGGCTGCTGACCGCCGCGACGCCCGGGAACGTCCGGGTGGTCCGGGCCGCCGCGAGCGACCGCCGTGGCACGGCCCGGCTGTGGCTGCCGTCCGGCGACCAGGGTGACCGGGGCGTCTCGTCACTCGTCCGCCGGGACATCCACGCCCGCGCCCTGGACGTCCCCTGTCTCACCCTCGACAGTCTGAACCTCCACGACGTCGGCTTCATCAAGATCGACGTGGACGGCAACGAACTGGCGGTGCTGCGCGGGGCGACCACCCTCCTCACCCGTGACCGCCCGGCCCTGTTCATCGAACTGGAGGCCCGCATCCAGCCGATCAGGCCCGTCGTGTCGTTCCTCGCCGAGCGCGGCTACAAGGGCTGGGTCCTGCCCGACGACACCTGGCTCCCCCTGTCCTCCTTCGACCTGGAGTCCCACCAGGCCCACGCCTCGCACGTGGTCTCCCAGGGCCTGCTGCGGCGGGTGCTGGCCTTCCGGAGCCCGGGGTACGTCCGGTACGTGAACTCGGTGCTCTTCCTCCCGACGGGCCGCACCCCGGGCGACGCGCACCGCGCGGGACACGTACGCCACGATGGGACGCATGCCTCCCGCCAAGCGACCCGATAGGCCCGCCGGCCCGTTCACCCCGCTCGACTTCCAGCTGGTCCTGCTGCGCCGCATGGCCGACCACAACGCGGACCTCGTGGAGGACGCCCGCCATGCGCTGGGCGTCTCGATCGCGGACATGCGCGAGGCCAACCGCCGTTGGCAGGCGATGCGACATGTGCCGCGGGGCCGGGGAGCGGTCTCCCGCTACCGCTCGATCCTCGGCGAACCGGAGTCGGTGACGCCCCGGCAGATCGGCGACCTGTCCTGCGAGGCGCTCCTGTGGCCGGTCCCCCTCTGGCCGGACCTCCGCTTCGAGGTGCTGGTGGCCCCGAACGGCGCGGCCTGGAACGAGTGGCTGGTCCGCGCGCCGGGCGCCCCCTCCCCCGAGCTGCGCACCCTGGAGGATCTGACCCCCTGGTCCTGCGCGGTCGACGAGGCGGCCCGCGCCTTCCCGCCCGCCCGGCCGCTGGAGGGGTCGGCGCCCACACGGTGGGGGCTGGCGTTCACGGCGCCGGACGCGTCGGGCGTACCGCACGACTGCGTGGCGGAGTTCACGTACGGGCTGCTGCAGCGGATGGCGGTCACCGGGCCGCGCGGCTGACGTACAGGGCCTGGCGCCTACAGCCGTTGGCCTCCCGCTGTAGGCCTACAGCGGTTTGCCCACAGCGGTGGGCCTACAGCGGTTGACCTGTCAGCGGCGGGCCCGTCAGCGGGTGGCGGCCTTGACGATCGCCTCGGCTACGACCGGTACCGAGGCCTCGTGCAGGAAGAGGAAGAGATTGGGCTCGACGAGTTCCAGCTCCATGACGCGGGGTGCCCCGTCGTCGCCGTCCACCAGGTCCACGCGGGCGTAGAGCAGTTCGGGGGCGTCCGGCACGGCGGCCAACGCCCGTTCGGCGACGGCGAGTTCGGCGGCCGTCGGCTCCCACGGCGTCAGGTTCGGGTGCGGGACCTTGTCCGCGTCGTGAGCGGTGCCGGGTTCCAGTACGGCGCCCTTGCGGATGGCGTGGAGGAAGCGCCCGCCGTAGAACAGGAGGGCCCGTTCGCCCGCCGTGTCGATGCTCCCCATGTACGGCTGCACCATCGCGGTCAGCCCTTCCGCGTGCATCCACTCCAGGTGCCGTACGGCCCTCTCGTGGTCCTCGGGCGTGTAGCGGGCGGCGTTCCGGGCGCCCGCCCCCGAGGTGGGCTTGACGACGTACGCGCGGTCGGCGGGCAGGTCGGCCGGGTCGCCGGGGGCGAGGTACCGGGTGTCGACGACGGGCACGCCGGCGGCTGCGAGGTCGCCGAGATACCGCTTGTCGGTGTTCCAGCGGACGACGTCCACCGGGTTCGCCAGTGCCGTCAGTGCCCCGCACCGCTCGGCCCACGCCACGAACTCGGCGGCCCGCCAGCTGTAGTCCCAGGTGGAGCGGATGACGGCGAGGTCGAAGCCCTCCCAGTCGACATCGGGGTCGTCCCAGCACACGACGGCGGCTTCCGCCCCGGCCCGCTCCACCGCGTCCGCGAGAACGGGCAGGTCACGGTCGTACCCCGACTCCGCGACCTCCCGGCAGGTGACGAGTGCGATGCGGGCGGCGGTGCGTGCCACGGCGGGCTCCTCATGGGTACGTCGGCTCCGGTGATCCCGATCGCAGACTAACAACCGGCCCGGGAACCGGATCGGGCCGCTTGACCTTCACCTTTGGGGAGGCCACAGCATCGGTGGCCAGACGAGGAACGGCCGGCCCACTGACGAACGGATCGGCCGGCCAACTGCTCATGGGGGTGCGCGCATGGAGATGCTGACGATCGGGGCGTTCGCGAAGGCGTCACGGCTGTCGCCGAAGGCACTTCGGCTGTACGACGAGCTGGAGCTGCTGCGTCCCGCGCGGGTGGACCCGGAGACGGGGTACCGCTACTACGCGCCCGAGCAGTTGGAACAGGCACGCCTGGTGGCGTGGCTGCGACGGCTGGGCATGCCGCTGGCCGGGATCCGCGAGGTCCGCGCCCTGGAACCGGCGGCCGCGGCACAGGAGGTCCGCGCGTTCTGGGCGCGGATCGAGTCGGAGACGGCGACCCGCCGTGACCTGGCCGCCTTCCTCGTCGACCACCTGTCACGAACCGTCCCGGGAAACCCAGGCAAGCCGGGTGACCCGGGCAATCCGAGTAAGGACACCACCATGCTGGAACTCCGCTACTCCGCCCTGTCCGACACCGGCCTCGTACGCCCCGCCAACCAGGACACCGCGTACGCGGGCACCCGCGTCCTGGCCGTCGCCGACGGCTTCGGGTCCGGGGGCGCGCCCGCGAGCAGCGCGGCCGTCGAGGCCCTGAAGTTCCTCGACGACGAACCGCTCCCCGCCGGGAGCGTCCTCAACCTCCTGGAGGACGCGGTCCAGGGCGCCACTCAGGCCGTCCAGGAGGTGGCGGGCCCGACGAACGAGATCGGCACCACCCTCACCGCGATGGTGTGGACCGGCTCCCAACTGGCCCTGGTCCACATCGGCGACTCCCGCGCCTACCTCCTCCGCGACGGCGGCCTCTTCCGGATCACCCACGACCACACGATGGTCCAGTCGATGCTCGACGAGGGCCGCCTGACACCGGACGAGGCCACCGCCCACCCCCAGCGCGCCCTGCTCCTGAAGGCGCTGACAGGCAGCGGGCCCGCCCCGGACCTCGACGTGCGGCTGCACGACGCCCTCGTCGGCGACCGCTATCTGCTGTGCTCGGACGGGCTGTCGGCCGTCGTGCCCGAGGCCACCATCAGGGACACGCTCACGACGGCCCCCGGACCGGACGAGGCCGCACAGGCCCTCGTCAGGGTGGCGAACGACTCCGGCGGCCCGGACAACGTGAGTTGTGTGGTGGCCGACCTCGTGAACACCGGACCCCAGTAGGTTCCTCCGGCGGTCACTGGTCCGCGATGTCGAGGGTGACCTTCGACAGTGGGCAGCCCACGCAGGTCAGTACGTAGCCGTCGGCTTTCTGCCCTGGCGTGAGGCAGTTCGGCTCGTTCTGCGTGACCTCCCCGCCGCGGAGCCGCACCATGCAGTCGCCGCAGTTCCCGACCGTGCAGGAGTACGGCATCGGCAGCCCCGCGGCCAGTCCCGCGTCGAGCAGCGTCTGGCCGGGCTCGACCACGACCGTGCCGACGGGGCGCCCGTCCTCCTCGACGGTCATCGCCTGCGGCCCCGTCGCCACGGCCTGAATGTCCGCTCCGCTGGTGTAGTGCTCCAGGTGCACCAGTTCGTCCGGGACTCCGAGCCCGGTCAGCACGCCCTGCACGGCGTCCATCAGCGGCCCGGGACCGCAGGTGTAGTAGTGGGCGCCCGGGGCCGGGGAGAGACCGGTGACCCAACGGCGTACGCCGTCCGCGTCGAGCCGTCCCTCCCGGCCGGTCAGGACGTGGGTGACCGACAGCCGGTCGGGATTGTCCTTCGCCAGCCGGGTCAGCTCGTCGGCGAAGATGATCTCGTCCGCGCTGCGGCTGCTGTAGAGCAGCGCGATCCGGTCGCGGCCCGGCCGGACGGCGAGCCGAGTGCGGATCATGCTCATCATCGGCGTCACACCGCTGCCCGCCGCGACGAGCACGATCTCGTCCGGGGCGTTCAGGGCGTCCGGAGCGTCCAGGTCATCCGGGGGCTGCGGCTCGGCGTGGAAGGACCCCGACGGGCCGCGCACCGCGAGGCGGTCCCCGGCGCGCAGACTCCGGTGCACGTGGGTGGAGAACCGGCCGCCCTCGACGTGCTTGACGGTGACCTCCAGCCGGGACGAACCGGGTGCCGAGGAGGCCGAATAGGCCCGTCGCACCGGGCGGCCGTCGATGTCGGCGACGAGCGTGAAGAACTGACCGGGCCGGAAGTCGAACGAGCCCGGGCTCGCACCGGTGTCCCCCAGAACAAGGTCCTCCAGTACGAGAGTTACGGCGCTCGGTGTCTCCTTGCGCACCTCGGCGACGCGCACCTCCCGCAGCGGGTTCTCCGTCCCGCGGATCCCCGTCCCTCCGGCCTCGGTTCCTCCGGCCTCGGTTCCTCCGTCGCCGGCAGGGCGTCGGCGCAGGAAGCCACGGCGGCGCCCGCCCGCGCCGGGCCCGATGTCCTCGTTGACGTCCTCGTAGCCCTCCTTCCGCAGCCCGGAACGGTAGGCACGGTTCATCACCAGCCGCAGCAACCGGATCATCCCCGGGATCGCCCCGACTGCCTTCAACAGGAAGGCGGGTGGCCCCCCTTCCGCATCGGCCGAACCGGCGGCGAGGTGTTCTCCAGCAAGCGCCATCAGGTCCGGCACCGTGCCTCGGTCCACGTGCGCGCCGGGGGTCCACAGCCGTGAGCGCGCCACGGCGTCGTTGCCCATCACCTCGGCGTGCTCGACGTCGATGAGCAGCGCCAGGTGCGGGGACATCCCGCGCAGCGCCATCGTCTCCAGCAGCGCCGGATCGTCGGTGATCGCACCACGGCCGCGTACATGCAGCACACCGGTGCGCCCCGGAACGAGCGCGGCCAGCGAGAGCCGGTCGTCCTTCAGCAGGTTGTGGAGCGTGTCGGCTCGTCTGTTGCCCTTCCGGTCCGGGACGACGAGCGTGCGGCCGTCCAGGATCCGCGCCACCGCCTGCCGGTCCCCGCGCGGACTCGTGTCGCTCCCACCGGACGAGTCCCAGGTGGACAGCGCGAGGAACGGTGCCGCGGCCAGGAACTCGGCGACACCGGGCCGGCGCAGGGGCCCGTCGCCCGCGAACTCGGCGGCCGGCTCGGCAGGGACGGGCGGCTGCCACAGGCGGGACCGGAGAACGGCCTGTGCGCAGTGCACGTACGCCTCCGCGATGTCGACGGTCGTCTCCGCGCCCTTGCGCGCGGCCACCGAACCGTTGACGCGCAGGATCTCCCCGACGCCCGGCAGGAGGAAGAAGAGCGAGACCGGACCGTGCGGGTCGCCCGGCTCGGGCAGGGAGAACGAGATCCGGGTGGGCGAGTGGACGCGTGCGAACCCCGGCGTGCCGCCGATGAAGGTCGTCCTGCTGGTGCCGTCGGCGTCCCGGTAGCCGAAGGCCGCGATCGGACACCCGGCGAGGACGGTCCGGCAACCCTCGTCGAGGGCGCCGATCTGCTTGAGCATGACGGCCGACGCCGGGCGGCCGACGGTCGTCTCGACCTCGTCCACCGTCGTCAGCCGGCGCAAGGTGCTCAGCCGGTTCTCGCGCACCGCGGACGTGGCCTTGTTTTCCCAGGTCATGGCACTATTGTGAGCAATGGCTCAGCTCTTTGGCTACTCGCTTTTCGCGCCTTGAGGAGGACCCCGGATGTCGTCGGCCGACCGCCGTCTTCAGCCACGTCGCAAGCCCCGTCAGGTGCGCGCGGAGCTCACCCGCGACCGAATCCTCACCGCCGCTGCTCACGTTTTCGCCGAGCACGGCTACGCCGCCGGCACCACCAACCGCATCGCCGAACGCGCCCGC
This sequence comes from Streptomyces sp. NBC_00258, assembly GCF_036182465.1. Classification (NCBI taxonomy): domain Bacteria; kingdom Bacillati; phylum Actinomycetota; class Actinomycetes; order Kitasatosporales; family Streptomycetaceae; genus Streptomyces; species Streptomyces sp. NBC_00258. Next base: position 8,220,383 of record NZ_CP108081.1, on the reverse strand, counting down.
GTCTCCATCGGCTCGCTGTACCAGTACTTCCCGAACAAGGACGCCATCCTCGCCGAGCTGCTGGTGCGGCACATCGACCGCGGCACGTGGACGCAGGCCGACAAGCTCGACCTGTCCCCCGGGAGCCTGGAGGCGACGGTGCGGGCACTGGTCCGCGACGCGGTCGACAACCACCGAGACGATCCGCAGCTGCTGCGGATCATGATCGAGGAGGCGTCGTTCTCGCAGGAGGTGCTCGACACGATCGACCGGCACGGAAAGATCCGCGTCGGTCAGGTGCGCGGCCTCCTCGCCCGGCACCCGGACGTCCGCGTGCGGGATCTCGACACCGCGGCCGAACTGATCGTGACCACAGTGGAGATGAACACGCACATGCTCATGGCCGGCCCGCGGACCATCCCGGTCGAGACGTTCGAGAACGAACTGGTGGCCATGGTCACTCGCTATCTGCGCGGCGATCAGTAGCGAGATCTGTGGCGATGGCGAGAGTTCAGTTGCGGTAGCGAGATCGGTGGCGGTAGCGATGCGGGCGCACGCCGCTAGGAGATGTCCGGCAGCCGGCGCGGCTCGACGCGCTCCTCGACGGCCGTGTCGCCGTCGCGGGTCACGATGTACGCGCCCTTGCCCGGGACTTCGGTGACCGCTTCGACCAGCTCGGTGCCGCGGTAGACCAGGCCCACCCCGTCGTCGGTGCAGTGGGCGGTGGGAAGGGTGCCGTCCGCGACGAGGGCGTGGACCAGGGGGCGGCGGCCGGGGTCGGTGTCGTAGTGGACGCCGTTGCCGTAGGGGAGGAAGCCCAACGAGTCGGTGATCGGGCGGAGTTCGGGGCCGAAGGAGTCCGTGGTCCCGCCCCGGAACCAGCAGATCGAGCCCGCGCTGACACCGCTGAGGACGACGCCCGAGTGCCAGGCGCGGCGCAGGATGCCGTCGAGGCCGTGCACCCGCCATACCGCGAGGAGGTTCGCCACCGAGCCGCCCATGACCCAGACGACGTCCTGGTCGAGGACGGTGCCCTCGACGTCGTCGAGGTTCGGCATCGGGAAGAGGTGGAGGGGCGTGAGGTCGAAGCCCGCCACGCGTGCGGCCTCGGTCATACGGGCCGTGAAGTGTTCCGCGTCGCCTATGGCCGTACCGACGTACAGGACACGGGGGCGACGGCCGTGCGCGCCCGACAGTTCGACCGCGTGATGCACCAGGGAGTTGAACGACACCATGGTCCGGCCGACCCCGGCACGGTGGCCGCCGGAGGTGGCGACGATCGTGGGCTCTCGCCCGTTCACAGGGGAAGCAGGGGGCATGGTGCTGGACGCGCTCATGGCACCGGATCCTAACCAGGGCCGTCAGAGCGCCTGTTCGTCACCAGGGCCGTCAGAACGTCTGTTCGTCACCAGGGCCGTCAGAACGCCTGTCAGAACACGTGTTGGTCGCTACGGGCGTCACAGCCCCGGTTCGTCGTTCTCCTCCGGGTCCCAGTCCAGCAGTCGTACCCTCGCCACCGTCTGTACGTGCCTGCGCATCGCGGCGGCCGCCCGGCCCGGCTGCCGGGCGACGATCGCGTCGAAGATCGCGCGGTGCTGGGTGAGGGAACGTGTGGGGCGGCTCGGCTGGCGCAGCGACTCGTGGCGGCTCTCGGTGATCTGGTCGGCGATGGAGCGCATGAACTCGGCGAGGATCCCGCTGTGCGCGGCGGCCGTGACCGCCGCGTGGAAGAGCCGGTCGCCCTCGATTCCGTGTCCGCCGGCCTGGATCTCGTCCCGCATGTGGACGAGGGCGGAGTCCATGGCGGAGACGTCCTCGTCGGTGCGGCGCTCGGCGGCCAGTTCGGCGAGCTTGGTCTCCAGGGCCTCGCGGGCGTCGAGCACGTCGGGCAACCGGCGGCGCCGCTCCACGAGTTGCTCCATCGGTTCGGCGTCGAGGGTGTCGCGGACGAGGTAGGTCCCGCCGCCGTGGCGGACCTCGACCAGGCCCTGCACCTCCAGGACCACGATGGCCTGCTTCACCGAGGCGCGGCTGACGCCGAGGCGGGCCGCCAGGTCGCGCTCGGGCGGGAGGCGGTCACCCGCACCCAGGCCGCCCTCGGCCGCGTAACTGCGCAACCGGTCGAGGACCTGCTCGTACAGACGCGGCTTGGCCGTCATCGGGCGCAGTGCGTCGGTCATGCCCGTCCCCCTTGTCCCCTCTTGCGGGTGGTTCGTCCCCCTGCGGGCGCAGCGTAACACCGGGGGTGACCCGCGCAGTGACTGTGTGGACAAGTGGCCCAGTGGACGAGTGGCTGAGCCAATTTACGTCACTTCTCTTGACGCTCTCCACGAGCACCACCCAATGTGGTTCAGCCACTTGGCCAATCAGCCACCCTGCTCAGCACCCGCTCGACAAGGGACCCAAAGACGGGAGCCCGTATGTCCGCCGAACTGATCTCGATCCTTGTGCTCGTCGTGGTGTTCGTGATCGCCACCACCCGCTCCATCAACATGGGCGCCCTCGCCTTCGCCGCCGCCTACGGAGTCGGCGAACTGGTCGCGGACTTCGACGCCGACAAGATCTTCGCCGGATTCCCCGGCGACCTCTTCGTCGTACTCGTCGGTGTCACCTATCTGTTCGCGATCGCCCGCGCCAACGGCACCACCGACTGGCTGGTGCACGCCTCGATCCGGCTCGTGCGCGGGCGGGTCGTGCTGATCCCGTGGGTGATGTTCGTGCTGACGGGCGCGCTCACCGCGATCGGCGCGGTCAGCCCGGCCGCCGTCGCCATCGTGGCGCCCATCGCGCTGAGTTTCGCCGCGCGCTATCAGATCAGCCCGCTGCTGATGGGCGCGATGGTGGTGCACGGCGCGCAGGGCGGCGGCTTCTCCCCGATCAGCATCTACGGGACGATCGTCAACGGCATCGTCGAGCGCGAGAAGCTGCCCGGCAACGAGATCGCCCTGTTCCTCGCCTCGCTCGTCGTCAACCTCGTGATCGCGGGGGTGGTGTTCGTGCTGTTCGGCGGGCTGAAGCTGCGGAACGACGGCGACGGGGCCGCCGCGGAAGGGACCTCGGTCTCGGCGTCCGGACCGGCATCGGCGTCGGTTTCCGGGTCGGCTTCGGGGCCGACGTCGGGGCCGAAGAGCGCGGGCGCCGGCACCAGCACCGTCGTCGACGCCGACGCCGACGCGAAGGGCGCGCCCCAGGACCGGGAAGAAGAGCCCGAGGACGACACCACGCGGCTCAACCCCGCCCGTATGGCCACCCTCGCCGCTCTCGTCGCCCTGGTCGTCGCCGTGCTCGCCTTCGACCTGGACGCCGGCCTCACCTCCATCACCCTCGCCGTCCTGCTCAGCACCTGCTGGCCGGAGGACAGCCGCAACGCCGTCTCCCAGATCGCCTGGCCGACGGTCCTGCTGATCTGCGGTGTGCTGACGTACGTCGGCGTCCTGGACGAGATGGGCACGATCGACTGGGCGGGCGAGGGCGTCAGCGACATCGGCATCCCGCTGCTGTCCGCCGTCCTCCTCTGCTACATCGGCGCGCTGGTCTCCGCGTTCGCCTCGTCCGTCGGCATCATGGGGGCGCTGATCCCGCTGGCGGTGCCGTTCCTGGCGCAGGGCGAGATCGGGGCGGTCGGCATGGTGGCGGCGCTCGCGGTGTCGGCGACGGTGGTGGACGTGAGCCCGTTCTCGACGAACGGCGCGCTGGTGCTCGCGGCGGCACCCGGCGTCGACCGGGAGCGTTTCTTCCGGCAGCTGATGGTGTACGGAGGGATCGTGGTGGCCGTGGTCCCCGCGGTGGTGTGGCTCGCCCTGGTGGTCCCCGGCTGGGGGTGACACCGGCCGCGCCGGCCGTTCCGACGGGCGGCCTTCGACGAACGACTAAGGAGTACGACGCGTGTCCCCTCACTTCCCGGCTCTCTTCCCGGCCCTGACCGAGGCCCAGGCGGACCCGGACGGCCCCGGCGCGCAACGGCCCGCCCTGCGCTTCGGTGACCGCTCCCTGACCTACGGCGAGCTCGCGGCCACCGCCTCCCCCCTCGCCGCCCGCGTCGCGGAGGCGGGCCGGATCGCCGTGTGGGCCACGCCCACCCTGGAGACCGCCGTCGCCGTGGTCGCCGCGCTGCTGGCCGGCGTCCCCGCCGTACCGCTCAACCCGAAGTCGGGCGAGAGCGAGCTGGGGCACATCGTCTCGGACAGCGCCCCGACGCTGGTGCTCGCGGCGCCGGGCACCCAACTCCCGCCCGCACTGGCCGCGTTGGAACGCGTCGACATCGACGTACGCGGCACGGGGGCGGCGTCTCCTGCCACCGGCGCCCCCGCCACCGTCGGACCCTCGGGCCTCACCCCCGAAACCCCCGCCCTCGTCGTCTACACCTCCGGCACCACCGGCCCCCCGAAGGGCGCCGTCATCCCCCGCCGGGCCGTCGCCACCACCCTCGATGCCCTCGCGGACGCCTGGCAGTGGACCGGTGACGACGTCCTCGTGCACGGTCTCCCCCTCTTCCACGTGCACGGCCTGATCCTGGGCATCCTCGGCCCGCTGCGCCGCGGCGGATCCGTACGGCACCTCGGCCGTTTCGAAACGGCGGGCGTGACAAGGGAGTTGAGCGAGGGCGCCACCATGCTGTTCGGGGTGCCGACGATGTACCACCGGATCGCGGAGACCCTGCCCGACGACCCCGCGCTCGCGAAGGCCCTGGCCAGGGCGCGGCTGCTCGTGTCGGGGTCGGCGGCCCTGCCCGTGCACGACCACGAGCGGATCGCGGAGGCGACCGGGCGACGCGTCATCGAGCGGTACGGGATGACGGAGACCCTCATGAACACCAGCGTCCGCGCCGACGGTGAGCCCCGCGCGGGCACGGTCGGCGTCCCGCTGCCGGGCGTCGAACTGCGGCTGACGGAGGAGGACGGGACGACGGCCGTAGAGGCGTACGACGGGGAGACCGTCGGTGAGATCCAGGTCCGCGGACCGAATCTCTTCACCGAGTACCTGAACCGCCCCGAGGCGACCGCGGCGGCCTTCACCGAGGACGGCTGGTTCCGCACCGGCGACATGGCGGTGCGCGACCCCGACGGATACGTACGCATCGTCGGCCGGAAGGCCACCGATCTGATCAAGAGCGGCGGTTACAAGATCGGGGCGGGCGAGATCGAGAACGCCCTTCTGGAACATCCGGGTGTACGCGAGGCCGCGGTCACCGGCGAACCGGACGCCGACCTGGGCGAGCGGATCGTGGCGTGGATCGTGCCCGCGGATCCACAATCACCGCCTTCCGTCGACGAGTTGGCGGACCACGTGGCCCGCCGGCTCGCGCCCCACAAGCGGCCCCGCGTCGTCCACCACATCGACGCGCTGCCCCGCAACGACATGGGCAAGATCATGAAGCGTGCGCTGACCCATGACTGAGGCCGTGCCGCGGTACACGGCCCGCGAGGCGATCGACCTGGTCACGCCCGGGTTCACCGAACTGACCGGGCCCGGAGACCCCGTAAGCCAAGTAGGCCACGTGGGCCCTGTAAGGGAGTACGGGCCGGACGGGCCCCTGTCCTGGCAGGGTTACGAGGACTCGCGCGCCCGCGCCGCCGCCCGCACGGGTGAGGAGGAGTCGGTCGTCTGCGGTACGGCGGAGATCGGCAGGACGGCCACGGTGCTGATCTCCTTCGAGTTCGGCTTCCTCGGCGGATCGCTGGGCGAGCGTACGGGTGACCGGCTGGAGGCGGCCTACGCGTACGCGCGTGAGCACCGGCTCCCGGTCGTCTCCCTCGTCGCCACGGGCGGCAGCCGTATGCAGGAGGGTATGCGCGCGCTGGTCCAACTCCAGCGCGTGGCACGGCAGTCGACGCTCACCCGCGAGGCGGGGCTGCCGCAGATCGCGGTCCTGCGCGACCCGACGACCGGCGGCGGCTGGGCCACTCTGGGCGCGGGCGCCGATGTCGTCCTCGCCCTCCCTGGCGCCCAGGTGGGCTTCGCGGGCTCGCGCGTCCGTCCGCCCGATGCCGACCCGGCGGCCTACACGGCCGAGGCGCAGCTGGCGGCGGGAGCGGTCGACGCGGTGGTGCCACCGGCGGAGTTGCCCGAGCTGCTGGGGCTGTGGCTGCACCTGCTGAGCCGCCCGTCGGCCGAACCGGCCCCACCCCCGCCCGCCCTGGCCGACACCGACCTGCCGGCCACCGGCTGGGAGGCCGTGGGCAACGCCCGCTCCGCGCAACGCCCCCGCGCCACCGCCTACTTGGACGCACACCTCGCCCGTCGTGCGGCGATCAGCGGTGACCGCTGCGGCGGCACGGACGACGGGATGCTCTGCGGATTCGGCGTACTGAAGGACGGCGGCCGTACCGTGGCCTACGCCGTCCAGACCGGCACCGCCACCCGCCCCGCCGGCTACCGCACCGCCGCCCGGCTGATCCGGCTCGCGGACCGACTCCGTATCCCCGTACTGACGTTGGTGGACACCCCGGGTGCCGCCAACGACGCGGAGGCGGAACGGCAGGGCTCGGGCGCGGCGATCGCGGACGTGTTCGGAGCCGTGGCCGCCGCGCGGACGCCTGTCACCACGCTGCTGATCGGCGAGGGCGGCTCGGGGGGCGCGCTGGCCCTCGCCTCACCGGACAACACGTGGGCCACACCGGACAGTTACTTCTCCGTCATCGCCCCCGAGCTCGCGGCCGCCATCCTCAAGCGGCCACCGGAGGAGGTACGGGCCACGGCGGACCAGCTCCGCATCCGGCCGCAGGACCTGGTGGACCTCGGTGTCGTACGCGGAATCGTGAAGCCAGTGAAATCCCCCTCGTAGCAGACCCGTTCCAAGCACGAAGGCGCCGCCTCCCGGCCCCAGGGGGAGGCGGCGCCGTCCGCGCCCGTACGGTCCGTGCGGTTCCTACCGCACGCCCACCGCCCGGACGATCTCCTGCGTCACCGAACCACCCCGGTCGTCGCTCGCCGAGGCCCGCAGAGACACGTACTCCGCGTCGCGCGGCACGGTGACCGTCCCCTTCCAGGCGACCTCACCCGAGCCAGAACCGGATCCGGAGCCAGAGCCCGAGTCGGACAGCCGTACCGTCCGCCAAGACTTCCCGTCGTCGTAGGAGACTTCGAGCTTCCCGCCGCCGATGGTCCCGGTGGTGCCGGTGTCCGTCGCGCCCGCCACGTACGAGGAGTGGATCCCCACCGGCAGCCGGCTCCCGCCCCGCACGTTCCCCGCGAGGTCCGTGTCGACGTCGAAGCCGAGGTTGAGCAGCGGCAGTACGGTCCAGCGGTCCTCGGGTGTGGCCGCCGACCGGAACGTCCACTCGGAGTGGCCCTTGGTGGAGAGCTTCCAGCGGTCCGCGTCCAGCGTCGTGTCCGTGACGACCTTGTACGTGTGCTCGTCCGCGGGGGCTTCCGAGACATAGGCGCCGGAGCTCATCCGCCGGTCGACCAGTTCCCCGTCGAGATACACCTCGGTGAACTGGGTCATGCCGGTCTCGTCGCTCCACACGTTGCCGAAGCCGGTGTGGTCGGGCCCGGAGTCGGCCCAGCCCGGGGTGTTGAACTGCAGCTGGCCGCCCGCCCGTTGCTGCCCCCAGCCGAGCCCGGTGCCGAGCCACGGATGCCAGACCGGCCGGAACCAGTCGAGGTCCGGATGCGTGCCCCCGCGATAGCGGACGAGCCCGCTGCGCTCCTCCAGGTCCCCGGCACCGACGTTGACGGACTCGTGCCACAGCTGGCCGGGTCCGGTCGACACGTACTCGGTGCGCTCGGCCGGGAAGTCGATCCGCTCCTGGAAGCCGATGCCGATGGGGAAGGAGTCGTCGGTGAGCGAGTACCGGAACTCGCTGCCGGACACGGGCTTCACGGCATGGAACCTGGTGTCCAGCACGGCGAGTTGACCGCGCGAGGGCTCGTACGTCAGGTCCCGTGCCGGGATGCTCCCGCGATGCCCTTCCGAAAGGTCGTACGTGTAGGGCGTGTTGCGCGTCCCGTTCGTCTCGGCCTTCCGGGCCGAACGCAGTCGGGCGGCATCCGCCGTGTTCACCGTGGCGATCTGGATCGGCCGGTCGGCGTTGTCGTCGGTGCCGAACCAGGCGTTGAGCCGTCCGGGCACGTCGTCCGTGACGAACAGAGCCTCGGCGCCCGCGTCCTGGGCGGCCTGCGCGATCTCGGCGGGCTCCGCCCCCTCGCGCATCCGGACGAGAACGGCCTTGCCGCGTACGTCCCTTCCGCCGTACTCCCCGGTTCCGACATCGACGAGCGGCAGCTTGCGGCGCCCCTCGACGAGCGTGCTCCCGGGCTGGACGACGGCCTCCCCGACCCCCTTCACCTCCAGCATCGGTTTCCCGAGCCGCCACACGGTCCGGTACTCGAAGCTGCCCTTCGTCACCTTCGCCGTGGGTGCCGCGAAGACGCTGTCGTACTTGACCGGCACCTGGACCGCTCCGAACAGGTCCGAGCCGTTCGCCGCGCGGTCGTACTCCATGAGGAGCTGCCGGGTCTCGGTCCGCCGGTCGACACGGGCCGCGACCTCCCTCAACTTCCTGCCGTCCAGGGTGATTTCCCGGTCCCGGTCGAGGTCGATCTCGGGTGCGGCGAGGAAACCGAGCCCGAGCGAGTCGGCGCCACGTCTGCCGCGTACGTCGAGGAAGGTGTTCAGGCTGTACGTGCCGGGCTTCAGCCTCAGTTCCACGGTGCCGGAGTCGCCGACCGGGGCCGGGAAGGGGTCGACGCCCTCGGCGAGTCGCTGCACGACGAGGCCGGCGGCGGTCGCGTCCCCGGCACGGTCCTTGACGTGGACGGTGAGCGTGTACCGCTCCTCCTCCTTGACCAGACCGAAGGCCGTGTGCGCGATGGTCGTTCCGTCCGCGGCCGAGGCCACGATCTGCCCGCTGGTGTTGCCCACCGGAGCCTTGTCGCCATCCCCGGTCACGGTCGTGGAGGCCGTCCCGTGCGCGGGCACGGTCAGCGTGGAGTCGGCGAGCGTCGCGACCCCGTCGGGCGCTCCCCGTACGGAGAGGCTCAACTCGACGGCCGTGTCGGAGGAGTTGGTGTAGGTGACGGTCCTGGTGACCGGCTCGTTCGACTCGTAGGGCCAGCGGTGGAAGCCGAGGTCGGCGCTTCCCGTGGCGGTGACGTCGGACTTCACGGCCTCCGGCACGCTCACTCGCCCGGCCCCCAACACATAGGCGGACGCGTCGAGTTGCTTCGACGTCGACATCAGCGCGTTCTTGAGCTGCGCGCCGGTCCAGTCGGGGTGCCGCTCGGCGAGGAGTGCGGCGACGCCCGCGACATGGGGTGTCGCCATCGACGTACCGCTCATGGCGGTGTAGTCGCCGCTGCCGGCCGCGAGACGGGAGCGGGCCGCGAGGATGTCGACGCCCGGGGCGGACAGGTCGGGCTTCAGGGCGTTGTCGCCGTGCCGCGGACCCGCGCTGGTGAAGTAGGCGGCCTGGTCGGCGGAGTCGACCGCGCCGACGGTCAGCGCGGAGTCGGCGGCGCCCGGTGAGCCGATGGAGGAGGGGGCGCCGGTGTTGCCCGCGGCGACGACGAAGAGGGCGCCGGTCTCCTTCGAGAGGGTCTCGACGGCCTGGGCCATGGGGTCGGTGCCGTCGCTGGGCTCGGTCGAGCCGAGGCTCATCGAGACGACCTCGGCGCCGACGTCCCGCGCGGCCCACTCCATGCCCGCGATGATCTGCGACTCGCTGCCCGAGCCCTGATCGCTGAGGACCTTCCCGACCGCGAGCGTGGCGCCGGGCGCGACGCCCTTCTCCTTGCCGTCGGACGCGGCGCCGCTGCCGCCGACGGTCGAAGTGACGTGCGTGCCATGGCCGTTGCGGTCGGCGACCTCCTCGCCCTCGATGAAACTCCTGGTGGTGGAGACCCGCCCGTCGAGATCGGGATGGCCGACGTCCACCCCCGTGTCCAGCACGGCGACCGTGACGCCCCTGCCGGTCAGCCCCGCCTCCCACGCCTCCGGCGTACCGATCTGGGCATTGCTTTCGGCCATGTCGGCGCTGACCCGCCCGTCGAGCCAGACCTTGTCGATCCCGTCCTGCCGGGTCAGCGCCCGCCAGAACGTCCGCCCCTTGCCGGCGTCGACAGCCGCCCCGTGGACGCTGGGCAGCCCGCGCGTCCTCTCGGCGCCGCGCGGAGTCGCCACACGCGCGCCCTTCTCGTACGTGACGATCAGCGGCAGTTCGCCGGTCCTGCCGTCCGTGAGGCCCTGCCGTATCAACTCGCCGACGTCGAACAGCCGTTGGTCGAGGGTGCCCGCCCGCAGATAGGGCAGCGCCTCGTCCGGTACGACGGTGACGGCGCCGTTCACCGTCTGCGTACGGACGGCTCCGGTGGCGCCCCGCGGCCGTTCGACGGTGACCGTCTTCCGGCCGCCGCCGAGGTCGGTGACGGTCACCTTGTCTCCGGTGACGAGGGTGACCGTGCGGGCGGCGGAGGCGGCGCGGGTACGGGCCTGGGTTCCGGTGTCCCGTGCCTCGGCGTCCTGTGCCTCGGCCCCGCCCGTGGGCAGCAGCGCGAGCACGAGCCCGGCCGACGCGAGCGCCGCTCCACGTCTCGCGGATCCTCTGGTCATCCGTACCTCTCTCTTCTCGGATTCTTCGCGGGTTCTTCGGGGTTCGTTCTCGGACCGGGGTGGAGCCCGGGTGCTGCGAAGAGTCTCGGGGGGCCGGTGTTGCGGCGGCGCCGACCGGACTTGGCGGAAAGCTGCCCTGGCGGTTTTCCGCCAGAGAGCCGGTGAACGACCTGTGGAAACCGCGACACCGCCAAGTACCGTCCGTGACAATGGGTGGGTCAGCAGTCACGGACAACGGGGGTTCTGCCACAGCATGGACGGTTTAGTGGAGTTCAAGACCGACGACGGTGCCGTGATCGTCGTCGAAGGCGTCGAGGACGAGTCCGGCTCCCGGCTGGTCGCGCGCGCGGACGGCACGGTCCAGGCGGCCCGTACGTTCGAGGGCTCCCTGGACGGGGTGCGGGCGGCCGCCGAGTCGGCGCTCCGCGTCTTCCGGGACGGCTCGCTGAAGCCCGACAACGTGGAGATCGAGTTCGGGGTCAAACTGACCGCGGAGGCGGGCGCGTTGATCGCCAGGAGCGCGGTCGAGGGCCATCTCGTCGTCAAGCTCTCCTGGTCACCCGGTGGATCCGCTGGGTCCGGTGGGTCCGAAGGCCCGGCCGAGCCCGTCCCGGGCTCCCCGGAGGCCACCCCGGTCTCATGAGCAGCGCTTCCTGGCACGCGAGAATCAACTGCGGACGCGACACCGGTGCCGGCTTCCTGGTCACCGAGCGGCACGTCCTGACCTGCGCCCATGTCGTCGCGCACAGCGACACGGCCCCGGTCGCCGTGTCCTTCGCACACGGCGGCGAGGGAGAGGTGCCCGCCCGGGTGATCGCGCACGGCGGCTGGGACGGCCGCGACACCGACCCGGGCGACCTGGCCGTACTCGAACTGGACCGCCCGGTGTCGTTGAAGCCGGCGGAGTTCGCGACACCCTCGGACGCGTACGGGGACCCCCCGCGCAGGCTCCTCGCATACGGCTTCCCGAAGCGGTACGACGAGGGCACGCTCGCCGAATACCGGGCCACCGCCGACCAGTTGATCGCCGGCGAATGGGTCCAGCTGGAGGCGTGGGCCGCGCACGGCCAGCCGCTGGCCCCCGGCTTCAGCGGCGCCGCGGTGACCCTCGCCGACACCGGCCGCGTCGTGGGCATGGTCTCCGCCGCCGCCCGCAGCCCCGAGATCCGCAACGGCCGCATGCTCCCCACCCAGATCATGGCCCGCTACTGGCCCCGCCTGGGCGACCTGATCCCCACCCCGGAGTACGACCAGCCCCAGAAGGAACGGCTGCGCCGCCTGGTGGAGGCCGCGGAGGAGGGCGCCCCGTCAGGGGCGGGGGGAACTGCGCGCCCAGCCCCCACGCACCCGCAGCAGACACACAACCGCATCGCCCGCACTCCGGAGTGCAGCCCCGAAAGGCTGTACCTCGACGCGGTCGGCCCCCTGGGCCCCCCACTCCCCCCACACGGCTTCGGCTCCCTGTGGGCAGCGGCCTGGTACCTCCTCTCAGAAGTACCGGACCCGTCCGCCACCCCCCGCTTCGCAACCCGCCTCGCCGACTTCGTCGACGACACCCGGCTCCGTGCCGCACTACGAAGCTGGCCGCTCCCGCAGACCCACCGCACCCCGACACCCGCGCAGGCATCCACGACCCTCCGCCCTAGCTCCACGGCGCACACCTGGTCGCCGATCCTCGTGGAGATCGCCCCCAGCGGCTCCGGCACCCGGGACTTCCTGGTCGAGGTGTCCGCGTACAACGACCGGCACCGCCGGGTGGTCGGCTCCCGCCGCCTCCCGGTGGACCGCGTACGCCCGTACGCGCTGCAACGAATCGACGAGGCCTACCACGAACTGGAGCCAGGAGCCCGGGAGTTGATCGCCTTCGTGCTGCCGCGCCGCTGGCTCAACGCGGACGTGGCGCGCTGGAAGCGCAGCGCCGACGACGACAGCCCGCTCGGCTCCTTCGCACCGCTCGTCGTGATGGACCTGGAGCGGCGGCGCAGCGGCGGTCTTCAGCACAAGCTGAGGCAGAAGTGGCGGACCCTGGACGCGCGGCCGGCGGCCCGGCTGCACCGCATCGACTGCTGGTCCGTCGGCCAGGACCAGGTGAAACTGACCATCGACCTGCGTCGCGACGCCGACATGGTGGGCTTCGGTACGCCGCCCCGCGCGGACGGCGTCAGACGGCTGTTCCAGGCGAGCCTGAACGCGGCCGTGCCGGTGATGCTGTGGCCGCGCTCCGGCTGCCGGGGCGAGCACCAGTGCGGGCGGCCCGCGGACTGCCCGGGCTCGGAGTTCCTGGACCGCCTCGCCGAGCACCTCGCGGACCTGCCGCCCCACGAACTCCCTCAGTACGTACATGAGTTGCGCGAGACGGCGTACGCCTCCGACACCGCGGAACCGCACTGGGCGCACGACCTGGCACTGCTGTGGGAGGACCCCGAATGCCTCCCCGACCCGGTCGGCTACACGCACAACCCCGTCGGCTGAGCAGGCCGTTGAGAAGGCCGGCCAGAAGGCCGTGGAGCAGACCGTCGAGGAGGGCCGCTGAGGAGGCCGCTGGAAATGGGTTGATGAACGGCGGCCCGAAGCCGTCGACTGAAGCACGGAACGCACAACGGAACACGGAACACGTTCGGAGAGACCATGTCCCTGTGGCCCGTCTACACGGGTACGAGCGAACCGCACGACGGCATCGCCGAGCTGCCCGCGCCACCGCCCTGGCGTGCCTTCGACGGCGGCCCGGAGCTGCCGACCCCCGCCGAGGACGACGACGCCTCGGCGACCTCCCCGGACCGCCGGCACCGCGCCCGTACCTATCGCGCCACGGACCGGGCGGTGCAACTCGTCAACGCCGCCCTGTACTTGCGCCGTCCGCTCCTCGTGACGGGTCCGCCGGGCAGCGGCAAGTCGAGCCTCGCGTACGCGGTGGCAAGGGAGTTGCGGCTCGGCCCCGTCCTGCGCTGGAACATCACCAGCCGCGCCACGCTCCACGACGGGCTCTACCAGTACGATCCGCTCTCCCGCCTGTACGCGGCAGGACGCGCCGCCGCACGCGAGGTACCGCCGGACGATGAACTCCCCACCGACGGCGGGCTCCAGGACCATCTGCGCCTCGGCCCGCTCGGCACGTCGCTCCTTCCGTACGGCCGTCCGCGCGCTCTGCTGATCGACGAGATCGACAAGTGCGACCTGGACCTGCCGAACGACCTCCTCAACATTCTGGAGGAGGGCCAGTACGAGATCCCGGAGCTGGTCCGCGCCGCCCGGCACACCCCCTCCGCCAAGGTCATGGTCGACGGCACGGACGAACGGGTCGAGGTCTCGCGCGGCCGTGTCCGCTGCCGTGCCTTCCCCTTCGTGGTCCTCACCAGCAACGGCGAGCGCGAGTTCCCGCCCGCGTTCCTCCGCCGCTGTGTCCGCCTCGAACTCCACCAGCCCCGCGCGGCCCACCTGGAGAGCATCGTCCGCGCCCACCTCGGCGAACCCGACGCGCACGCACAGGACTTGATCGACCGCTTCCTGTCCCGGGGAACGGACGGCGAGCTGGCCACGGACCAACTCCTCAACGCCATCTACCTCACGGGCACGGCGGGCATCGACGCGTCGTCGCGCGACGACCTGGCGGAACAGCTGATGCCGTATCTGAGCCGTACGGGGGACGAACCGGATGCCTTCTGAGGCCGACGCCGGTGCCGACACCGGCGCCGCCCGCCTCGCCGACGTCCTCACGGAGGCCGGCAACGGCCCGACCCCGACCTCCGAAGAACTGGCCGAACTCCTCTGGCTGGCAGGCCATATGAGGGCACCCCAGACCGACGTTTCGGATTCAGGCTCGACGGCCCCCGGTCTTGGGGGCGCGGGGAACTGCGCACCCAGCCCCCACACACCCGCAGCGAAGACACCACCGCAACCCGACCATCCCCAAATCCCCGAGCAACCAGACAGCAGGGTCCCCCTGCGACTACCCGGTAGGTCCACGCCGAGGAACACGTCCCAGGCAGACGACCCGGACACCAACGGCTCATACACCTCACTCCTGGCCCCCGCCCCACCGATGCTCCCCCACCCCCTCAAACTCCAACGCGCCCTCCGCCCCCTCAAGCGAAGCACCCCCGCCCCGTTCGGACAGGAACTTGACGAGGCGGCCACCGCCCACCGGATCGCCCGGCTCGGAGCCGCGCCGCAGTGGTGGCTGCCCGTCCTGCGCCCCACGACCGAGCGCTGGCTGACGCTCCATCTCGTGCACGACACCGGTCCGACGATGCCCGTCTGGCGCCCGCTCGTCCGCGAACTGCACACGGCCCTCGCCCAGTCGGGCGTCTTCCGCACGGTGGAGCTGCACCGGCTGGAGACCGACGGCACGGTATGCCGCCCCGGCTCGCAGGAGGCGTACGCGGACGGACGTACGGTCACCCTGCTGATCAGTGACTGCATGGGCCCGCAGTGGCGGGACGGCCCGGCGGGCAGCCGCTGGTACGCCACACTGCGCCGCTGGTCCGCCAGGATGCCGGTCGCCGTGGTCCAGCCGCTCCCGGAACGCCTGTGGCGCACCACCGCACTGCCCGCCACGACCGCCCGGATCGCCGCGCCGGGGCCCGCCGCGCCCAACTCCGCGTACGACGTGGACTCGTACGCCATGGAGGACCTCCCGCGCGACGTGCTCCCGCTCCCCGTCCTTGAGGCCTCGGCGCCCTGGCTGGCGAACTGGTCGGCGCTGGTCGCGGGCGGGGGCCGACTGCCCGGCGCGGTCGGCCTGTTGGGCGCCGCCCCTCCCCTCGCACCGGTCGACGAATGGGGCCGCAGCGACGTCGAGCGGCTCTCCCCCGAGGAGCTGCTGCTCCGCTTCCGTTCCCTCGCCTCCCCGGAAGCCTTCCGGCTGGCCGGTCATCTCGCCGTCGGACGCCCCGAGTTGCCCGTGATGCGCCTGGTCCACGCGGCGATCGAGAGGAACCCCCAGCCGCAGCACCTCGCCGAGGTGATCCTCAGCGGTGCCCTGATCGCGGTCCCGGGCACGGCGGGTTCGTACGCCTTCCGCCCCGGCGTCCGGGAGCTGCTGCTGCGCACGCTGCCGCGCTCCGCGCACGGCCGTACCTCCGAACTCCTCTCGCGGGTGGGCGCGTTGATCGATGTCCGGGCGGGGGTGGCGGCCGGCGACTTCCGGGTCGCCGTTCCGGGACCCGGCAACATCACGGCGGGGGGCGAGCCGTTCGCGGCGGTACGGGAGGAGAGCGTACGGAGGCTGGGCGGGGCCCCGCCGAAACCGGCCGCCGGATTGGTGCTCGGCAGGTACCGGCTCGTACGGCGTCTGGGGCGGGGCAAGCACGTGATGGAGGCCGAGGACATCCGGTCCGGGAGGACGGTCGCGGTGTATCCGCGCCCGATCAGGCCGGAGCGGCACGAGTACTTCCTGAACGCCGCGCGCGTTCTCGCCGGTGTCCGGCACGCCAACGTGATGGACGTCCAAGACTTCGGTGTCGAGGGCGACATGGCGTACCTGGTCACGGAGTTCGTGGAGGGAGCCACGCTCGCCGAGAGTTCACGGCTGCCCTTCACGGCGTTCGTGTCCGTGGTGCGGCAGATCGCGCTGGGTCTCACGGCCCTGCATGAACAGGGAGTCGCACACGGCCGCCTCACACCGCAGAGCCTGCTGATGTCCCCGGACGGCACCGTGAGGATCACTCACTTCGAGCTGGTGCGGGACCGGAGGAACGACGAGTCGAAGGACCTGGAGGACCTCGGGCATCTGCTGGAGAGCCTGGGCACGGAGGAGGCGCCGGCGGAACTCCGGGAGTTCGAGAGGGCGTTCAGGTCACAGCTCGCCGGAGCTGTCCGTCTTCTGCTCTCTCCGGACACGGACGGACAGCAGCGAGCCGTCAAGTTCCTCATGTCCCCCTCCTTCGGCACGACCACGGCACCGGCCACGACCGCCTTCGCCGCGGACCGATACCGGTACCGCCTGCTCGGCCCGGTGCGGATCGAACGGGGCGACGACGTCCTTCCCAGCCATTCCCCCGAGGAACAGGCCGTGCTGTGCATGCTGCTCCTGCGACACGGCAGTCCGGTGACACACGTCGAGCTGACCGAGGGACTGTGGGGGCGGCATTCGCCGGGACGTGCCGGAGGGCTGTCCACCTACTCCTCGGGGCTGCGGAAGATCCTGGGTCCCGGCATTCTCACCACCACCGGGGGCGGCTACGCCCTGGACGCACCGCACCACAGTGTCGACGTGAACCGCTGCGAAGAGCTCGTCGCCGACGCGAAGTCCCGTCGCGAGGACGGTGACCCGACGACGGCCCGCGACACCGTCCAACGCGCCCTCGACCTCTGGTACGGCGAACCTCTCGACGGAGTCCCCGGCCCCGCCGCCGAGGCGACCCGCACCCGCCTGCGCGCCCTACGCCTCTCGCTCCACGTCACCCGCGCCGAACTCGACCTGGAACTGGGCCACTTCGAACAGGCGGCCACCGACCTGGACGACCTGCTCCGCGCGCACCCCAAGCACGAAGGCTTCCGCCGGCTGCACATCCTCGCCCTCAAGAACCAGGGCCGCATCGCCGAGGCCATCGAGTCGTACGAGACATACGAGGAGTTCCAGGACCGCCAGTACAGCGAGCCGAACCCCACCATGCTGGAACTCCACCGCGAGCTGCGCGCCGCCGCCGCCGACCGCCGGCGCTCCATCACCATGGAATTCACCGGCGCCGGCGACCGCAGGGAGGCCCAGAGCGCCCTCGCCGGCACCCTGACCTGGCTGCTCTCGCTCGGCGGTCTGACCTCGGACGAGTACGACATGCACGCGGTCGACAACGGCTATGTCGTGTTCACCGTGCCCGAGGCGTCCGTACTGACCGTAATGAACACGGCACTGCGCGACCTGCCCGACGTACTCCTGGAGTTGCCGAACCCGCCGAAGGTGCGGCTGACGTTCTGGCACACCGCGCTGGTTCCCGGCCCGGACGTCTCACCGGCACCGGACCGGTCGGACATCGTGTTCATCCTCTCCCCCGTCCTGTACCAGGAGCTGACGCACAGCGACCCTCCCATCGACCGGTCGCGGTTCCGCCCGTTGTACCCGGAGTCGGCCGGCGGCCCGCCCCTGGCCTGGTACTGCCCCATGAATCTCCCGGAACTCGTCCCGGATGCCGAGTCCGAGCAACGCGACCTCGTGCGCGGCCCGTTCACCACCCGCCGGACCAGCTCGATCCGCCTTCCCGAGCACGGCCGCACCGCCGTCGTCGTCCAGCCCACCGACGGCGAGCCGACGCTCCTCGACCCCGAGCGGTTCGACGCCACGAACGTGTCGGCCAACCTCGTGACGTACTACGAGATCGACCTCACCACACACCGGACCGGCCACCAGCTGTCGCTGCCCGGCTCCGGGCGGGGAAGCCCCGGGCGCGGCCACTTCGCCGCCTCCGTCGAGCTGTCCTGGCACGTCGACGACCCCGTGGCCTTCGTACGCGGCGGAACCGTCAACGTGTCCGAGCAACTCCTCGACCACTTCATCAAGGAAGCGAGCCGCATCACCCGGCGGCACCCGCTCGCCCGTGCGAGCGCGGCACAGCACGCGGTGCGCAGCGTGCTGCGCCGCTGGCCCGTGCCGGGGCTCTCCGTGGCATGCTCGATCAGTCTGACGCCCGAGGGCGAGCAGCAGCCGGACCCTCGGTCCGTCCCGCGGCCGACAGAGAGGCACATCGCACCTCCCGATCCCTCGACCACCGCCCTGGTCGACACCCCCAACGTACTCATCGGCTTCGACGGCCCCCTCGTACGCCTCTACACCCGGGCCAAGGAGGCGCAGGTCACCCAGGAACTCGCCGCGCTCCTCGCCGAACTGCGCCACCCCGACGCCGCGCTGGGCGGCGAGCCGCTGTCGCCGGGGGGCGAGCCCATGTCACCCCTGGAGGGGCGTTCGAACCCGCTCGACCTGTTGCGGGCGTTCGCCGGGCACCCCCTGGGAGCCGATCTGCGCCGCCGGCTCAACCGCATCGAGGAGCGGGCCGTCCGGACCGCGACGGCCACCCCGTTCTCCGACTCCCTGATCACCACGCTCAACGCCCTCGGCCGGCGCGTCGCCGTCGTCGCCGACAACGCGCCGAGCGCCGTCTGGATGTATCTGCAGGCCCACGGACGGCTGACCGGCCTGGTGGGCGGCGGGGTGCACGGCCGCGCCGAGGATCTGACCCGGCTGATGCCGAACCCCGACTGCCTCCTGCGGGCCCTGGACCAGCTCGGCGCGTCACCGTCGGACGCCGTGCTGGTCGGCTCGTCGGTCGCCGAGCTGACCGCCGCGAACGCCATCGGTCTCCGCTTCCTCGGCTACACCCGCTCCGAGCCGCACAAGCAGCGACTGCTCCGCGCGGGCTGCGAGCTGACCACGGCCTCATGGGCGCCCCTGATCCAGGCCCTCCCCAACACCTGAGCGCCGCCCCACGGGACCGCCCCACAAGACCACCCATCCAGCGGCACCCCACCCGGCCCACCTCAAAAGGCGACACCCCGTCAGGTCCCCCACGATGCGAAGGAGGACCGCCGCCCGGCCGAGTCCCACCGTCCGTGCTCTCGGGAGGACCCGCGATGACCGCCAGCCTGGAGCAGTTGCGCCGCTGCCATTTCGCCGTCGACATGGGGGCGGCGAGGACACGTGTCTTCGTGAAGGGCGCCGGGCTCGTCGTGGACCAGCCGAGCGTCGCCGCCGTGAACACGAAGACCGGCGCCCTGATCGCCGTCGGCGAGTTCGCGGAGAAGATGACGGGCCGCACGCCCGACTACATCCGGGTCGTACGGCCCGTCTCCGGCGGCACGGTCGTCGACATCGAGATGGCCCAGCGCATGCTGCGCCAGCTGCTCGGCGACAAGGTCCGCCGCGCCCTGCGCCGCAAGCCCCGGCTGCGGGCCGCCATCTGCACCCCGCACGACGCCGACCCGCTCGCGGAGCGCGCCGCGGTCGAGACGCTCGTCGGACTCGGGGCGCGGCGCGTCGAGCTCGTCGACACTCTCATCGCCGCCGGCGTCGGCTGTGGACTGCCCGTGGAACGGCCCGAGGCCACCATGATCATGGTGTGCGGGGCCGCCGCCACCCAGGTCGCGGTGCTGTCCCTCGGCTCGATCGTGACCGCCGCACGCATCCCCGTCGGCGGCGAGGCCATCGACCACGCGATCGTCCAGCACCTGCGCCACCAGCACGAGTTGATGCTCCCGTCACAGTCCGTACGACCGCTGCAGCTCGCCCTCTCCGGGAACGGCCTCACCGCGCACGGCCCCGCCTCCACCGAGATCCACGGCAGGGACGTGGCCACCGGACTAGCCCGTTCCGTGCAGGTCGACACGGCAGCCGTGCGCGACGCGATCCAGACCCCGCTGACCGCCGTCCTCGACGGCATCGGCAAGGTGCTGCGCGTCTGCCCGCCGGACCTGGTGGCCGACCTCGCCGACCGCGGAATCATGATGGTCGGCGGCAGCGCCCTGCTGCCGGGCCTCGACCAGATGCTGCGGCACGCGACGGGCATGCCGGTGCACATCGCCGAACGCCCCGACGTGTGCGCGGTCCTCGGCCTGGGCGCGATGCTGGAGGGCAGGATCGAGCCCCTGGCCCTCGACCCGCTGGCCACCTGAGCACCGCCCCGAACACAGGCCGTACGCACTCCGAACACACCCTTCACGCAGCTCGTACGCAGAGAGCCGGACCCTCCGCCGCCCGCATGAGCGAAGCCTCCGAACCCCCCGAGCCCGTCGAATCCGCCGAGCCGTCCACTCCCCGTGGCCCGCTCCCGCTCCCCCGCCTGCTCGAAGCCGTCCTGGGCGTCGGCGCCGACCCGGAGCTGCGTGCCACGCTCCAGCACATCGTGGACACCGCTGCCGAGCTGACCGACGCCCGGCACGCGGCGCTGGAGGCCACCGACCCCGGACACGATGGCGGTGACGGTGGCAGTGGCCCGACGGAGTTCCACACGGCCGAACCACCGGCGGCCGGGCAGGCGGCGCACAGCCGCCTGGACGTGCCGGTGCGCGTACGGGACGACGCGTACGGAAGTCTCCGCCTCACCGGGAAACGCGACGGCGGCCCCTTCACGGGCGAGGACGAGCAGCTGGTGCGGGTGCTGGCCACCCAGGCGGGCATCGCGATCGGCAACGCCCGCCTGTACGAGACGGCCCGTCAACGCGAGCGCTGGATCGAGGGCGCGGCGGCCGTGACCACGGCGCTGCTCACCGGCGAGACGGCGGCCGACGCGCTGATGACGGTCGCCGAGCGGGCCCGGATGCTCGCCGACGCCTCGGCCGGGGTGATCCTCCAGCCCACCGACGAGGGCGGCATGGAGATCGTGACGGCGTCGACTCTCGACGACCCGGCCGGTCTCGTCGGTACGACCATCGCGCCGGGCAGCGCGGTCCTTGAGCAACTCCTGGGCGGGGAGCCGGTGTTCGTCGACGACTCGGCGACCGACCCGCGCATGACGACGCAGGTACGGCACCGGTTCGGGCCGAGCATGCTGCTGCCGCTCCAGGCCGGCGGCCGGCTGATCGGCACCCTGGCCCTCCCTCGTCGGCGCGGCGACCGCCCGTACACGTCCGTCGAGCAGTTGCTGGCCACGCAGTTCGCCTCGCAGGCCGCCCTGGCGCTCGTCCTCGCGGACGCCCAGCAGCGCAGGGAGCGGCTCGCGGTCTTCGAGGACCGTGACCGGATCGCCCGTGACCTGCACGATCTGGTCGTCCAGCGGCTCTTCGCGACCGGCATGATGCTGGAGTCCACCCAGCGCCGCACCGCCGAGGAGCAGGACGCCGAGGTCCACGCGATGCTGGGCCGGGCCGTCGAGGAACTCCGGTCGACCGTCCAGGAGGTCCGTACGGCGATCTTCGCGCTGCAACAGCCGCCCGCCGACGCCCCCACCACGTTCCGCGGCAAGGTCCTCCGCGAGACGGCGAGTGCCGCTGCGGCCCTCGGCTTCCAGCCTTCCGTGCAGTTCACGGGGCCGGTCGACGCCCGGCTCCCGGACCCGGTGGCCACCCGTCTCCTCACCGCCCTCCGCGCCGCCCTCGCGGCCGCGTCCCGCCGCACCGGCACCACCCGCGTCACCGTCTCGATCGACGCGACGACGACACTCCCGGACGGCCGCCCCGGCGTACGGCTGACGGTGTTCGACGACGGCGACGGAGACGCGGAAGCGAAGACGGACAGGGACGACGAACCCGGAACCGGGACGACGGTGACATGGCAGTCCCCTCTGCGAACACACCCGTGAGCCGAACAGCCCCACCCCACCCGCACCACGACCTCACAGCTGTTACGCGTAGGAAACCTTGACGATCGCCGCACCGGGTGCCACGATTCCGGCGCCGCGATGTTTACGTAAACATCACCCCAAGTCGAGCCCCCGGCCGCGAGGTCCGACTCAACGCTTCGTTCCGATGTTTACGTAAACACCCGTCCGCGGCCGGTGGAGCGAGGAGGAGCGAAGCGATGTCTCCGACAGCGACAACGCCTCCGCCACCACTCGGCCGACAGAACCGCACCCACCACAGCCACCCCCACCCACCACCGGACCCCCGACGGCGAGCCGACACCACCCGTCCTCCGGCCCGGCACACCTCCGACGGCCGCTCAGCCACGCGCAGGCTCCAGCCATGCGCCGAGCCGCCATCCTCCGAAAGGGCAAGCTGATGCGCAGAACCCCCGCGGGCACCCGCTTCACCCCCCGGCTGCGGGCCGCCTTCGTGGCGCTCCTGATCGCCGGTACCAGCGGCACCACCGTCGCCGCCAGCCCGGCCGGCGCCGCGCCGAGCGGACACACGAGCGGCCACACGAGCGGGCTCGCCAAGGACACGACCCAGTTCAAGGGCGTGAACTGGGCGGACCCGCGCGACAACTTCGCCGACGACCCGGTCGTGCTGTCCGGCCTGTCGACGTCCGACACCTACGCCCAGACGTACACCAAGGCGAGCCGGGTGATCTCCGCGTTCCGCGCGAACCTCGGTGCCAACACGGTCCGGCTGCCCATCAACCCGTACACGGTCAACGGCCGCTACTGGAAGTCCTATCGCGGAGTCATCGACGCGGCCTCGGACAAGGGCTTCAAGGTCATCCTCTCCTACTGGGAGGGAACGGGCCCGCGCAAGGACGGCTTCATCGACGACACGGCAACCTACTGGCCCATGTGGAACACCGTGGTCAAGGCCTACAAGAGCGACAAGCGCGTCTACTTCGAGCCGATGAACGAGCCCCACGGCTACACCGACACCGAGTGGGCGGACATAGCCGCGAAGTGGCTGGACACGTACCGGCAGGTCCCCCGCAACCGGGTCTTCGTCAGTGGCGCCGGCTACAACGACCACGTCACGTCCGTCTGCGCCGACCCGCGCCTGAAGGGCACCTATCTGTCGCTGCACCACTACGGGTTCTGGAAGGACTACGCCACCTACGACCAGTGGGTGGCCGACCTCAAGGTGCGCATCGGTGACTGCGCGAAGCGGACCGTCGCGGACGAGTTCGGCTCCCCGATGACCACGGGCTTCGACTACAACAAGCCGACCCCGGACAACAACTTCATCAACTACCTGCAGGCCGTCACCGACACGTTCCGCGAGCTCAAGATGGGCTCCGTGTACTGGCCCGGTCTGCGTACGGACGACACCTACTCGCTGCAGACCCTGACCGGCAACCCCGCCCGCCCCTGGCTGACCACCACCAACCAGTCCGGCGCCGACCGCCTCGCCTGGGCCTGGGGCCGCGGCAAGCCCGTACGGCCCTAGTACGGCCCTCGCTCCGCCCACAACACACAGGCTCCGCCTCCCGACACGGGGAGGCGGAGCCTCGTGGTCCGGTGCGGCGCTGCTCATCGGTCCCGAAGCGGAACGCCGCTTCGGCGACCCCAACAGGCGCCGTCACAGCCGGGACCGCACCGAGCACGGCATCAAGCACTGGCCGGCGGCGGCGCGAGACCGGCCGCGACTTCGACGGCGATCTCGATGGCCCGGACGGCGAGTGGTGAGTGGGTACGTCCGGCCCGCCAGTGCAGGTAGATCTCGCGCGGCGGCAGGGACGGCCGTAGCTCGTGGACGTGGAGCCGGTCGTCGGACGGTACGTCGGCACCGCGGACGGCGAGCCAGGGCAGCACCGCCGATCCCAGACCGGCTCGCACCATCGACAGCAGGGTGTCGTTGACCGCACTGCGGAACACGACCTGTGGACGGGCGCCGCTGCGGGCGACCGCCTGCTCCATCGCGGGCTGGTCGCAGGTCAGCGGCCAGGCCACCATCGGCGCACCGTCGAGCAGTTGCGGCGGGACCGGACCGTCGGGGAAGGTGCCGGCGCCTGCCACCAGCAGGTACGGATCGTCGAGCAGTTTGAGGTGCTCGACGTCGCCGTCGATGCGGCCGTCGTAGAACAGCAGGTCGAGGTCACCGATCTGCGGCTGTTCCGGCTCCTCCTCGGACAGCCTGATGTCGCAGCCGGGGTGCTCGTCCCTCAGCCGGCGTACGACCGACGGCAGGATCACGTTGGACACGCTCTGGAACGTGCCGATGTCGATCCGGCCGTCTCCCGCCTTGAACCGGTCCACGGCGTGGGCCAGGGCCCCCGCCTTCGCCAGCAGTTCACGACCGTGGCCCAGGACCACGGAGCCGAGCGGGGTGAGCCGCACCGGCCTAGGACCGCCCGGCCGGTCGAACACCGCACCGCCGACGGCCCTCTCCAACGCGGCGATCTGCTGGCTCACCGTCGACTGGGTGTACCCGAGGCGGGCGGCCGCCCGGCCGAACGAGCCCTCCTCGGTGATGGCGGCCAGGGCCGCCAGATGGCGAAGTTCGACGTCGGTCACGGGCTCCACCATACGACGGCAATCGTCATAAGCGATCGAATCAATCGGAAATCATCGCTTTTCACGATCGAGTCGCAGGCTCTAGCGTGCCGGACATGACCTCACATCACTCTCACGGCGAACAACTCCTCAAGATCAACGGCGTCGAGCTCTGCGTCGAGACCTTCGGCGACCGCGCGAACCCGACGGTCGTGCTGGTCGCCGGGGCGGCCGCCTCGATGCTCTGGTGGGACGCCGAACTGTGCGAACAGATCGCCGCCCGCGGCCGGTTCGTGGTCCGCTACGACCACCGGGACACCGGCCGGTCGACCTGCTACCCGCCCGGGGAGCCGGCGTACTCGTTCAACGACCTGACCCTGGACGTGCTCGGCATCCAGGACGCCCTGGGCATCGAACGGGCCCATGTGGTCTGTCAGTCGATGTTCGGCGGGAGCGGACTCGTCCTCGGCGTGGACCATCCCGACCGGGTCGCGTCGCTGACGTTCGTCTCGACCTCGACCGGGGCCGACGACCTGCCACCGCCGAGCGGCCTGGCCATGCCGGCCGAGCCGGACTCCTCGGACGCGGCCGCTGTCGTCGAGTACGTGGTCGCCGGCGCGAGGGCGTTCGCCGGTGGCTCGCCGTACTTCGACGAGGCCGCGATCCGGGCGTTGGCCGAACGCGACGTGGCGCGCGCCAGGAGCTACGCGTCGACTCTCGTCAACCACTACGCCGTCGAGCACGAGGGGCCGGCGCGAGGCGGCTTCGGTGACATCGCGGCGCCGACGCTCGTGGTCCACGGCGACCACGACCCGTTCCTGCCGCTGCCGCACGGCGAGGCGTTGCGCGACGCGGTCCCCGGTGCGGAGCTGCTGGTCCTCAAGGGGGCCGGACACGACCTGCCGAGGCCGGTGTGGGACGACTTCGTGTCGGCCCTGGTGCGTCACACGGAAGGCGCCCGCTCATGAACCGGCCGCGGTCGGCACTCTGGCTGCCGCTCTTCGACGACCTCGCCGACCCGCGGGAGGTCGCACGCCTCGCCGCCGACGCGGAGGAGGCCGGGTGGGACGGCTGCTTCGTGTGGGATCACCTGCGCTGGCGGGAGCCGGTCCGGCAGGTCGCCGACCCGTGGATCACGCTGGCGGCGGTCGCGACGGCGACGGAGCGGCTGCGGCTCGGCCCGATGGTCTCGACGCCTGCCCGTCGACGGCCGGCCAAGGTCGCGCGGGAGACCGCGACGCTGGACCGGCTCAGCGACGGCCGCCTCACCCTCGGCGTCGGCCTCGGCAGCGACCGGTTCGGCGGCGAGCTGTCCAGGACCGGCGAGCAGCTCGACGACCGGCGGCGCGGGCAGATGCTCGACGAGTCCTTGGCGATCCTGGCCGCCGCCTGGTCCGGCGAGCCGGTGCGCCACCGCGGCGAGCACTACACCGTCGACGACATCGTGTTCCTGCCGCGGCCGGTTCAGCGGCCCGGCGTGCCGGTGTGGGCCGCCGGATTCCCGGGCAACACCAAGCCGGTCCGCCGGGCCGCCCGGCTCGACGGCTTCTTCCCGGCCAATCTCGAGCACCCGGACCAGCTCGCAGAGGTCGTCGACACCCTCACCGAACTGCGCCACGGCGAGATGGCCTCGTACGACATCGCCGTCAGTCTGCCGCTCGGTGTCGACCCCGAGCCGTACGCGAGAGCCGGCGCGACGTGGTGGCTGCCGGAGTTCGACCCGGGTGTACGTCTCGACACCGTGCGCGGCGTACTCCGCGAGGGCACAGCGGCGTAGGAACGCGGCCTCGATGTCCACCACGACTCGGAGTTCACTCGCTGCCGTTCTCGGACGGGGCCGTTGCGTCGCCCGTCAGTACCGCCGCCACGGTGGCGGGCCGTCGACTCGACCGAAGTGAGGAGTGACCGGTCGTCCGCTCCCGGCCCGACTGCCTCAGGGAGCCTGACCATCCCTCAAAGGCGCTACCCCGCCGACGAAACACCTGGTCGGATCGATTCTTCACGCGTAGCGCCTGGTGGGGCGGGTGGGACTCGAACCCACGGCCGACGGATTATGAGTCCGCTGCTCTAACCGGCTGAGCTACCGCCCCATTACGGCGCGTCGCGCACATTTGTGCGCGCCGTCTGCCGCAGCATAGCCGCTCATACGATCTCCTGCTTCGGATGGTCGACTTCGCCTGCCCTGGAGGACCCCACCTGGGGCGGAGCGGTTCCCGAGGACATGAAAAAGGACCCCGACGGGGTCCTCGTTCCCTTGCTCTCCCGACTGGACTCGAACCAGTAACCTGCCGGTTAACAGCCGGCTGCTCTGCCAATTGAGCTACGGAAGACCGAAGCTCCCCCGACTGGACTCGAACCAGTAACCTGCCGGTTAACAGCCGGCTGCTCTGCCAATTGAGCTACAGGGGATTGCCTCGTTGCATCGAACGTACCTCCCTGGGTATTCGCCAGGGGGCGTGCGCTCGCTGCGACACATACATTAGCGCAAGCAGGGGGGTGCTCCGCCAATCGGTAATCCCCGCCTGCGACCGACGCCGCCGCAAGGGACCGACTCACAAGAGAAGGGTGGCCGCCATGCGCTACCGGCTCACGTTCGTCGCCGGACTGGCCCTGGGATACGTGCTCGGCACGCGTGCCGGGCGCGAGCGCTACGAGCAGCTGAGGAAGACCGCACAGCAGGTCGCTCAGAACCCGGCGGTGCGCAACACCGCCGAGTCCGCGGCCCAGCAGGGGCGCGAGTTCGCCGGCAAGGCGTATCACGTGGTGAGCGAGAAGGTCGGTGACCGGGTCCCCGATTCGGTGGCCGAGAGGGTCCGCCACCTGCGGGAGCGCAACACGAACGGCACGCGTACCGATGACGACTGGGGCACCAGCAACACGTAACCGGTACGGCCGCCTCCGCCGGTCCGGTACGGCCGGGTCCGGTCGTACGGCAGAATTTCCGCCATGGGGATAGTCGCCGGGTTGGACAGTTCGCCCGATTTCACTCGCATCGTCGTCTGCGACGCGGACAGCGGAGCCGTGCTCAGGCAGGGGTATGCCCCGCATCCGATGGACGGCGTGTCCGAGGGCGGCCGGCCTTCGGACGTCGACCCGCAGGCCTGGCTGCTGTCCCTGGGCGAGGCCGCGGGCGGCGGGCTCCTCGAAGGCGTTCAGGCCATCGGTGTGTCCGCGCAGCAGAACGGGCTCGTGCCGGTGGACACCCAGGGCAACACGGTGCGTCCGGCGATGGTCGGCGGGGACAAGCGGGCTCAGGTCGCGGCCGCCGACCTGGTCGACGCCCTGGGCGGACGCGAGGCCTGGGCGCAGGCCGTGGGCTGCGTGCCGCAGGCGGCGCAGCCGGTCACGAAGCTGCGCTGGCTCGCGAGGAACGAACCCGATGCGGCGCTGCGCACCACGGTGCTGCTCCAGGCGCACGACTGGCTGGTGTGGCAGCTGCTCGGCCGTCCGGCACGCCGGACCACCGACCGGGGCGGGGCCTCCGGGACCGGCTACTGGTCGGCGGCGACCGGTGCGTACCGGCCCGATCTCGTGGAGCTGGCGCTCGGGCACCAGGCGCTGCTGCCCGATGTGCTGGGGCCGTGGGAGGCCGCGGGGACGACGCCCGAGGGGCTGCTGATCTCGGCGGGGACGGGCGAGACGATGGCGGCGGCGTTCGGGCTGGGCATCGGGCTCGGGGACGCGGTGGTGTCGCTCGGCGCCTCCGGTTCCGTGATGGCCGTGCACCACGAGGCGCTCGTCGACTCCTCCGGAATGATCACCTCCCTCGCGGACGCGACCGGGATGCATCTGCCGGTCGTCACCACGCTCAATGCCGTACGGGCCCTGCGCGGGGCCGCCGAACTGCTCGGCGTGCCGGACCTGGAGGCCCTGTCGGACCTGGCGATGAAGTCCACCCCGGGCTCCCACGGGCTCGTGCTGCTGCCCTATCTGGAGGGCGAGCGGACGCCCAACCTGCCGCACACGGCGGGGACGCTGGCCGGGCTGCGGCGGGAGTCGATGAAGCCCGAGCATCTGGCACGGGCCGCCTTCGAGGGCATGCTGTGCGGGCTCGCGGACGCGCTGGACGTGCTGCGCAAGCGAGGCGTGGAGGTGCGACGGATCTTCCTGCTGGGCCAGGCCGCCGAGCTGAGCGCGGTGCAGGCCTGCGCTCCCGCGCTGCTCGGTACGCAGATCGTGGTGCCGCAGCCCGCGGACTACGCGGCGATCGGCGCGGCCCGGCAGGCGGCCTGGGCGCTCGGTACCTCGCAGGGCACGATCCAGCCGGGGCTGCCGCCCGTCTGGCAGGGCGCGGCCGCGCAGATCCTGGAGCCCGGCGAGGAGCTGGCGGTGGGCCAGGCCGTGCGGCAGCAGTACGTGTCGGTACGGGACCAGACGCACCCGGGGGCTTTCCGCCCCTGAGGCCTCTCGGAGCCCGGGCGACTCGAACGGCCTACGGCTTCGGACCGAAGCCCGGTCCGCTCTTGGACCTCTCTTGGCTTAATCAGTTGAGGTAACACGGGTGGAGTGTTCGACGATAGGGGCCAAGGGCAACCAACCGCCCCGCCGCCGACTCCGAGAGACCCAGTGTGCTCATACGACTCCTGCGTACCTATCTCACGCCCTACAAGAAACCCATCGCGCTGCTCGTACTGCTGCAGTTCCTGCAGACCTGCGCCACGCTCTACCTGCCCACGCTGAACGCGGACATCATCGACAACGGTGTCGTCGACGGCGACACGGGCTACATCCTGACCTTCGGCGCCCTGATGATCGGCATCTCGCTGGCCCAGGTCGTCTGCAACATCGGGGCCGTCTACTACGGCGCCCGTACGGCCTCCGCGGTCGGCCGGGACATCCGGGCCGGCATCTTCGACCGGGTGCAGTCGTTCTCCGCGCGTGAGGTCGGCCACTTCGGGGCGCCGTCGCTGATCACCCGCACGACGAACGACGTGCAGCAGGTGCAGATGCTCACCCTGATGACGTTCACGCTGCTGGTGTCGGCGCCGATCATGTGCGTGGGCGGCATCGTCCTCGCGCTCGGGCTCGACGTACCGCTGTCCGGGGTGCTGCTCGCCGTCGTGCCGGTGCTCGGGATCTCGGTGAGTCTCATCGTGCGCCGGCTGCGGCCGCTGTTCCGCACGATGCAGGTGCGGCTCGACACGGTGAACCGGGTGCTGCGCGAGCAGATCACCGGCAACCGCGTCATCCGGGCCTTCGTGCGCGACGGCTACGAGGAGGAGCGTTTCCGGAAGGCGAACGCCGACCTCACCGAGGTGTCGCTGGGCACCGGGCGGATGCTGGCGCTGATGTTCCCCATCGTCATGACGGTGGTGAACGTGTCGTCGATCGCGGTGGTGTGGTTCGGCGCCCACCGGATCGACAGCGGCGGGATGCAGATCGGCGCGCTGACCGCGTTCCTCGCCTACCTGATGCAGATCGTCATGTCCGTGATGATGGCCACCTTCATGTTCATGATGGTGCCGCGCGCGGAGGTGTGTGCCGAGCGCATCCAGGAGGTCCTGGACACCTCCAGCAGTGTGGTCCCGCCGAAGGCACCGGTCCTGGAGCTGCGGCGGCACGGCCATCTGGAGATCCGGGGTGCCGGGTTCCGCTACCCGGGTGCCGAGGAGCCGGTACTGAGGACCATCGACCTGGTGGCCCTGCCGGGTGAGACCACCGCCGTGATCGGCTCGACCGGCAGCGGCAAGTCCACGCTCCTCGGCCTGGTCCCCCGGCTGTTCGACGCCACCGACGGCCAGGTGCTGGTGGACGGCGTCGACGTACGCACGGTCGAGCCGCGGCTGCTCGCGCGCACGGTGGGCCTCGTACCGCAGAAGCCGTACCTCTTCGCGGGCACGGTGGCGACCAACCTCCGGTACGGCAATCCGGACGCGACCGACGAGGAGCTGTGGCACGCGCTGGAGGTGGCGCAGGCCAAGGGCTTCGTGGAGGGTCTGGAGAACGGTCTCGACGCGACGATCGCGCAGGGCGGGACGAATGTGTCGGGCGGCCAGCGGCAGCGGCTCGCCATCGCCCGGACCCTTGTGCAGCGCCCCGAGATCTACCTCTTCGACGACTCCTTCTCGGCGCTCGACTACGCCACGGACGCGGCGTTGCGGAGGGCGCTCGCGCAGGAGACCGCCGAGGCGACGGTCGTGATCGTCGCCCAGCGGGTGTCGACCATCCGTGACGCCGACCGGATCGTGGTCCTCGACGAGGGCCGGGTCGTCGGCACGGGCCGCCACCACGAGCTGATGGCGGAGAACGAGACATACCGGGAGATCGTGCTCTCCCAGCTGACGGAAGCGGAGGCAGCCTGATGGCCGGGCCCATGGGGCGGATGATGGCCGGGACGGGCCCCGACCATCACTCGATGGACTTCAAGGGGTCCGGGAAGCGGCTGCTGGCGCATTTCAAGCCGGAACGCACCACTCTGTACGTGATGCTCGTCGCCGTGGTGTTCAGCGTCGGCCTGTCGGTCCTCGGGCCGAAGATCCTGGGCCGGGCCACCGACCTCGTCTTCGCCGGGGTCGTCGGACGGGAGATGCCCGCGGGGCAGACGAAGGCCGAGGCCCTCGCGGCGATGCGGGAGCGCGGCGACGGCGGCATGGCCGACATGCTCTCCGGGACGGACTTCACCCCGGGCAAGGGCATCGACTTCGGCGCGGTCGGCGAGGTGCTGCTGCTCGCTCTCGTGGCGTTCCTGGTGGCCGGTCTGCTGATGACCGTGGCGACGCGGCTGGTGAACCGGGCCGTCAACAAGACGATGTACAACATGCGCGAGGACGTGCAGACGAAGCTGTCGCGGCTGCCGCTGTCGTACTTCGACAAGCGGCAGCGCGGTGAGGTGCTCAGCCGCGCCACGAACGACATCGACAACATCGGGCAGACCCTCCAGCAGTCGATGGGCCAGCTGGTCAACTCGCTGCTGACGATCGTCGGTGTGCTGGCGATGATGTTCTGGGTGTCGTGGCTGCTCGCGCTCGTCGCGCTGGTCACCGTGCCGCTGTCGTTCGTCGTCGCCACCCGGGTGGGCAAGCGGTCGCAGCCGCACTTCGTGCAGCAGTGGCGGACCACCGGCAAGCTCAACGCGCACATCGAGGAGATGTACACCGGCCACAACCTCGTCAAGGTCTTCGGGCGGCAGGACGAGTCGGCGGCACAGTTCGCCGAGGAGAACGAGAAGCTGTACGAGGCCGGGTTCCGGGCGCAGTTCAACAGCGGGGTCATGCAGCCGCTGATGATGTTCGTGTCGAACCTGAACTATGTGCTGGTGGCCGTGGTCGGCGGTCTGCGCGTCGCGTCGGGCGCCCTCTCGATCGGTGACGTCCAGGCCTTCATCCAGTACTCCCGGCAGTTCTCCATGCCGCTCACCCAGGTCGCCTCGATGGCGAACCTCGTGCAGTCCGGGGTCGCTTCGGCGGAGCGGATCTTCGAACTGCTGGACGCGGAGGAGCAGGAGGCCGACCCGGTGACGGGCGCGCGTCCGGAGGAACTCCGGGGCCGGGTGGCGCTGGAGGGGGTCTCCTTCCGGTACGACCCGGAGAAGCCGCTCATCGAGGACCTGTCGCTGAAGGTGGAGCCGGGGCACACGGTCGCCATCGTCGGGCCGACGGGCGCCGGCAAGACCACGCTCGTGAACCTGCTGATGCGGTTCTACGAGGTCACGGGCGGGCGTATCACCCTCGACGGGGTCGACATCGCGAAGATGTCCCGGGACGAACTGCGGGCCGGGATCGGCATGGTGCTGCAGGACACCTGGCTGTTCGGCGGTTCGATCGCGGAGAACATCGCGTACGGGGCCTCCCGGGAGGTCACCCGTGGGGAGATCGAGGAGGCGGCTCGGGCCGCCCATGCCGACCGGTTCGTCCGGACGTTGCCCGACGGGTACGACACCGTCATCGACGACGAGGGGTCGGGGGTGAGTGCGGGTGAGAAGCAGCTGATCACCATCGCTCGGGCGTTCCTGTCCGATCCGGTGATCCTTGTGCTGGACGAGGCGACGAGTTCGGTGGACACCCGTACCGAGGTGCTCATCCAGAAGGCGATGGCGAAGCTCGCGCACGGGCGGACGTCGTTCGTCATCGCGCATCGTCTGTCGACGATCCGCGATGCCGACACCATTCTCGTGATGGAGAACGGGTCGATCGTGGAACAGGGCGCCCACACGGACCTGCTGGCCGCGAACGGCGCGTACGCCCGCCTGTACAAGGCCCAGTTCGCGGAGGCTGTGGTGGAGGTGGACTGAGGGGTGGCCGGGGGCGGTTGGGTTTTTTCGCCCCCGCCGCCCCTACCCATTCCCGTCACTTGCTCAGGGGCTCCGCCCCCGAACCCCCGCTCCTCAAACGCCGGAGAGGCTGGTTTTCAGTGGGGGTCTGGGGGCGTCAGCCCCCAGGGGAAGGGAACGGGTAGGGGCGGCGGGGGCGAAGAAATACCCTGTCAGTCCAGGTAGCCCCGCAGTTGGTCTGCGAAGGCGTGGTCTCGGAGTTTGTTCAACGTCTTGGATTCGATCTGGCGGATGCGCTCGCGGGTGACGCCGAAGATGCGGCCTATCTCCTCCAGCGTGCGGGGACGGCCGTCCGCCAGGCCGTAGCGGAGTTGGACCACCTTCCGCTCGCGCTCCCCGAGGGTCGAGAGGACCGCCTCCAGGTGCTCCCTCAGGAGCAGGAACGCCGCCGACTCCACAGGACTCGTCGCGTCCCCGTCCTCGATGAGGTCCCCGAGAGCCACATCGTCCTCCTCGCCCACAGGCGCGTGGAGGGACACCGGCTCCTGGGCCAGCCGCAGGACCTCGCTGACCCGTTCACTGGGGAGATCCAAATGCGCAGCGACCTCCTCCGGCGTCGGCTCGTACCCCCGCTCCTGCAGCATCCGCCGCTGCACCCGCACCACCCGGTTGATCAACTCGACCACGTGGACGGGCACCCGGATCGTCCGGGCCTGGTCGGCGAGGGCCCTGGACATGGCCTGGCGGATCCACCAGGTCGCGTACGTCGAGAACTTGTACCCACGGGCGTAGTCGAACTTCTCGACCGCCCTGATCAACCCCAGGTTTCCCTCCTGGACGAGATCGAGCATGGTCAGCCCGCGCCCCACGTACCGCTTGGCGACGGAGACGACCAGCCGGAGGTTCGCCTCGATGAGCCGGCGTTTGGCCATCCGGCCCATGACCACCAACTTGTCGAGGTCCAGGGCGAGTTGGCTGTCCAGGTCGGAAGCCAGACGCAGCCGCTCCTCGGCGAAGAGGCCGGCCTCGACCCGACGCGCCAGCTCCACCTCCTCCGCGGCGGTGAGCAGCGGGATCCGGCCGATCTCCCGCAGGTACTGGCGGAACAGGTCGGACGAGGGCCCACCGGTGTCCGTACGCCCGCGGGGCACTTCCACCGGCTCCGGCGCCTCGGTCTCCACGAGCATGACGGGCGACTCGTCGGGCTCGGCCTGCGAGCCCTCCGGATCCGCCGCCGTCTCGGGGTGGTGCGCGGCACGGCTCTGCGGCGGTACGGCCGCGATGACGTCGGAATCCGCGTCCGTGTCGCCGGTGTTGTCGGTCTGGGTGAGGGTCTGGGTCTGCACGGGGGCGACCTCCAGGAATGTCGCTGCTGAGGCGTGCGGCAGCGGGACGGGGACGACGGCCTTGCCGCTGTCCGTCCCGAACACGTTGAGCGGAACCGCGGGGACATTGGACCCGTCGCGTTCGGGTCGGCCGCGCTCCGAGGACTCAGGCACCGGAACCCAGTGTGGAGTACGACACATCGTCGCCACGAGGGGCGTGCGGTGACTTTTTGAGTCCGGTCCGTGACCGCGTGGTTACCCTCGCGGAGAACTCGCGGGCCTGTTCGTGCCCTGATCTGGCACGATCCCCGAGTGTCCGGTTCCGATTACGGGGTATACGTGACGGCCCGCCGTGACTGTGCTGCCGGTTCTGAACGGCTGCGCCACTGGGCGGCCGGCGCCGGTCTCAAGCCGGCGTACATCTCGCGGCTCGCGCCGGATGCCTTCACAGCCGATGGTCACGTCGACGGGTTCCCCGTCCTACGCCACCGAATCGGCCCGTGCACGAGAAGGCACGAGAAGTGACCGCGTGCGTGCGGGCGGACGGTTTCGCACCCGCCTCAGAGCGCGCCCGCGCCCTTCTCGCGCAGGGCCTGGTCGTACTGCTGGAGCACCCACAACTCGTTCTGTACGGCGGCCAGCTGGGCCGGGTCGCCCTGGGCGCTGGCGCGGGCGAGGGCGCCCTGGACGTCCCGGACGCGGCGCTCGACGGCGCGGCGGCGGACGGTGACCAGCTGCTCGCCCGCGTAGTGCTCGTCGACGGTCTTGCGCATGATGGCCTCGACGGCCAGCTCGGTGACCATGGCGCGGACGGCGTCGTCCGAGGCGGCCTCGCGGACGCGGACCAGGTACTCCTGCGGGTCCTGGACGCCGTACTCCGCGCCGCCCGCCTCGATGATCGTCTCGCGGACGGCCGCGTAGGGCGGGGCGGTGAACTCGTCCACGCCGTACGCGTCGAAGGCCGGGGAGACCAGCTCGGGGCGCTGGAGGGCGAGTTTGAGGAGCTCGCGCTCGGTGGCGAACACGGGGTTGCGGAGGGTCAGGGCGGGGCCGGAGGACGGCCTGGGTCCGCTGTTCTCGTAACTCTGCGGGGGGCGGCCGGTGCTTGCGGGCGCGGGGCCCTTGCCGCCGCGGTCACGGGCCCAGCGGGCCAGCTGGGCGACACGCTTGACGACGAACTGCGTGTCGAGGATGCCGAGCATGCCCGCGAGCTGGACGGCGACCTCGTGCTGGGCGCCGCTGTTCTTGATGCGGGCGACGATCGGGGCGGCCTCGTCGAGCGCGGCCGCTCGGCCCGCGGGGGTCTCCAGGTCGTACCGCAGGATGATCTGGCGCAGGGCGAACTCGAAGAGCGGGGTGCGCGGTTCGACCAGGTCGGCGACCGCCGCGTCGCCCTTCGCGAGGCGCAGCTCGCAGGGGTCCATGCCGTCAGGGGCGATCGCGATGTACGTCTCGGCGGCGAACTTCTGGTCGTCCTCGAAGGCCCGCAGGGCCGCTTTCTGCCCGGCCGAGTCGCCGTCGAAGGTGAAGATCACGCGCGCCGAGCCGTTGTCCATCAGGAGCCGTCGAAGGATCTTGATGTGGTCGCCGCCGAAGGCCGTGCCGCAGGTGGCGATGGCGGTGGTGATGCCGGCGAGGTGGCAGGCCATCACGTCCGTGTAGCCCTCGACCACGACCGCCCGGCTGCTCTTGGCGATGTCCTTCTTGGCGAGGTCGATGCCGTAGAGGACCTGGGACTTTCGGTAGATCGGCGTGTCGGGTGTGTTCAGGTACTTCGGGCCGTTGTCCGACTCGTACAGCTTTCGGGCGCCGAAGCCGACGACCTCGCCGCCGATGTCGCGGATCGGCCACATGAGGCGGCCGCGGAAGCGGTCGATGGGGCCTCGGCGGCCCTCCTGGGAGAGGCCGGAGAGGAGGATCTCCTTGTCGCTGAAGCCCTTGCCGCGGAGGTAGCGGGTGAGGTGGTCCCAGCCCTGGGGGCTGTAGCCGACGCCGAAGTGGGTGGCCGCGGCCTGGTCGAAACCGCGCTCGGCGAGGAACTTTCGGCCGGTGTCGGCCTCGGAGCCGGTGTCGAGCTGCTCGATGTAGAACTGGGCGGCGATCTTGTGGGCCTCGACCAGGCGGATGCGCTCGCCGCGCTGGTGGGAGGGGTTGTAGCCGCCCTCCTCGTACCGCAGGGTGATGCCTGCCTGGGCGGCGAGGCGCTCGACCGACTCCGAGAAGGTGAGGTGGTCGACCTTCATCACGAACGTGATGGTGTCGCCGCCCTCCTGGCAGCCGAAGCAGTGGAAGAGCCCCTTGCTCGGGCTGACCTGGAAGGAGGGCGACTTCTCGTCGTGGAAGGGGCAGAGACCCTTGAGGTTTCCGCCGCCCGCGTTGCGCAGCTGGAGGTACTCCGAGACCACGGCGTCGATCGGGACCGCGTCCCGAACAGCCTTCACGTCCTCGTCGTTGATCCTTCCAGCCACGCATGGATTCTACGGGGACGGTGTGACAGTCGAGCGCCGCCGTCGGTCATGAGACCAGACTGTCCAGCGGAACGTGCGGGTCCGCGAGTGCCTCCGTGTCCACCTGGGTCCGGTTCCGGATCAGTTGTTGGATCGGGTCCGTGACGTCCCACACATTCACGTTCATCCCGGCCAGCACCCGTCCTTCCTTCACCCAGAAGGCGATGAACTCGCGCTTGCCCGCGTCTCCCCGGATCACCACTTGGTCGTACGTGCCCGGGGGCGCCCAGCCCGAGTACTCGAGCCCTACGTCGTACTGGTCGGAGAAGAAATAGGGCACCCTGTCGTACGTCAGCTCGCGGCCCAGCATCGCGCGGGCCGCCGCCGGGCCGCCGTTCAGGGCGTTCGCCCAGTGCTCGACGCGCAGGCGGGTGTCGAACAGCGCGTGGTGGAAGGCGGCCACGTCACCGGCCGCGTAGATGTCGGGGTCGGAGGTGCGCAGCTGCTCGTCGACCGCGATGCCGCCACCCTGCGCGCGGTCGACCATCGTGAGGCCCGCGGCCTCGGCGAGCCCGGTGCGCGGGGCGGCGCCGATGGCGGCCAGGACGTCGTGCGCGGGGTGTTCCTCGCCGTCGTCCGTGCGGGCCGCCAGGACCATGCCGTCCTGGCCGGTGATCTCGGTGAGCCGGGCGCCGAAGTGGAAGCGGACGCCGTGCTCGCGGTGCAGCTCGGTGAAGAGCTGGCCGAGCTCGGGGCCGAGGACCGAGTGCAGCGGGGTCGGCCCGGGCTCGACGACGGTGACCTCGGCGCCGTACTCACGGGCG
Organism: Streptomyces sp. NBC_00258; assembly: GCF_036182465.1. Taxonomy (NCBI): domain Bacteria; kingdom Bacillati; phylum Actinomycetota; class Actinomycetes; order Kitasatosporales; family Streptomycetaceae; genus Streptomyces; species Streptomyces sp. NBC_00258. The sequence goes on along the minus strand of NZ_CP108081.1, from coordinate 8,183,269 downwards.
GCCGCGGCGACTTCCAGGCCGATCCAGCCCGCGCCCGCGATGACGAGGTGGCCGTTGTCCCGGCCGAGGGCGGTCAGTACGTGCTTGAGGCGCTCCGCGTGGGCGAGGCGCCGCAGGTGGTGGACGCCCGCGAGGTCCGTGCCCGGGATGTCGAGGCGGCGCGGTTCGGAGCCGGTCACCAGCAGCAGTTTGTCGTAGTGGACGAGAGTGCCGTCGTCACCGAAGCGGACGGTCCTGGCGGTCCGGTCGATGGCGTCGACGGTCTGGCCGAGGTGCAGCTCGATGTCGTTGCGCGCGTACCAGGCGGGCTCGTGGACGAAGACGCTGTCGCGCTCCTCCTTGCCGAGCAGATAGCCCTTGGACAGCGGCGGGCGTTCGTACGGGTGGTCGCGCTCGTCGCAGATCAGTATCACGCGGCCGGTGAAGCCCTCCGCCCGGAGCGTCTCGGCCGCCTTCGCGCCGGCCAGCCCGCCTCCGACGATGACGAATGTCTGATCTGCGTCGACCACTTGATGCCTCCTCGTAAGGATGTCGCCACATGCGAGCGTCCCGCACGGAGCGTGATGGGGGAAGAGGGAGTGGCCCGATCAGGCCACGCAGGGTCACGCCCTCCCCGTCCGGACGCCACAGCTACCCCGTGAGCCTCGCATGCAGTGATCGCGCGGAGGCGTCCGTCAGGGACGCGATCTGGTCGACGATCACCCGCTTGCGGGCACGGTCGTCCGGCGCCTGGTCGAACAGGGCTCGAAACTGCGGGTCCAGACCGTCCGGCGCGCGGGCGGTGAGCGCCTCCGCCAGCTCGGCGACGACGACGCGCTGGTCGGCGCGGAGCCGCTCCTGCTCGGCGCGCTGCATGACGTACCGGTCGGCGACCGCCTTGAGGACCGCGCACTCCAGTCGGGCCGCGCGCGGGACGACCAGCTCGGCCTCGTACCGAGTGAGCCGGCCCGTCCCGTACGCCGCGCGCGTGGCGCCCTCCGCGGCGAGGCAGAACCGGCCGATGAGCTGGCTGGTGGCGTCCTTCAGCCGGGCCTGCGCGACCGCGGAACCGTCGTAGCCGTGCGGCCACCACTCCTGGTCCAGGAGGCGGTCGAGGGCTTCGCCGAGCTCGGCGGGGTCGGTGTCCACCGGGACGTACCGCCCGACGGCGACCGCGAAGATCTCCTGCCGCTCGGGCTCCGCGTGCAGGCAGTTGGGGTCGATGTGGCCCGCGTGGAGGCCGTCCTCGACGTCGTGCACGGAGTACGCCACGTCGTCGGCCCAGTCCATGACCTGGGCCTCGAAGGTGGTGCGGGTTCCGGGGGCGCCCTTGCGGACCCAGTCGAAGACGGGGCGGTCGTCGTCGTAGACCCCGAATTTCGGGGACTTCGGGTCGGTCGGGTGGGCACCGCGCGGCCAGGGGTACTTGGTGGCGGCGTCCAGGGCGGCGCGGGTGAGGTTGAGGCCGACGCTGACGAGGTCGCCGCTCGCTTCGCTTGTCACGAAGCGCTTGGGTTCGATGCGGGTGAGCAGTCTGAGCGACTGCGCGTTGCCCTCGAAGCCGCCGCAGTCCTCCGCGAACTCGTTCAGAGCCTGCTCGCCGTTGTGCCCGAAGGGCGGGTGGCCCAGGTCGTGGGAGAGACAGGCCGCCTCGACGAGGTCGGGGTCGCAGCCGAGGGCGGCGCCCAGCTCGCGGCCGACCTGGGCGCACTCCAGGGAGTGGGTCAGGCGGGTGCGGGGGCTCGCGTCCCAGACCTGGCTCCGGGTGCCGGGTGTGACGACCTGGGTCTTGCCGGCGAGGCGGCGCAGGGCCGAGGAGTGCAGAACGCGGGCGCGGTCGCGCTGGAAGGCGGTGCGGCCGGGGCGTTTGTCCGGTTCCGTGGCCCAACGGTCCACTGACGTGGGGTCGTAGCCGGGGGGTGCGATGTGGTGCTCGTGCGGGGTTCGGGTGGTGTCGGTGCTGGTGCCTTCCATGTCTTGAACAGTAAGCGGAGCGGCTGACAATTGGGGCGGGAGTGTTGTGCGCCTGCGCGTCTGCCGGGGGCTGTTCGTTTGCGGGTGCAGGTTCGTCGTGGCTTGTCGCGCAGTTCCCCGCGCCCCTAGAAGAAGCCCCTCTGCCGAAGCCCGGCGCCTTAGGCCGAAGCCAGGGCTGGTGTCTCGGCGATCGCGGTCGCCAGCGCCTGGTCGTAGCGGTGCAGGATCAGGCGGGCCATTGACGGGTGGGCGCCCAGGGGGGCCGCCGCGATCCAGGGGGCTGCCGCCGCGCACTCGGTGGAGAAGCGGCCGGGGGCCGTGAAGTAGGAGGCGACGGCGACGCGGTGGCGGCCGCGGGCGGTGAGGGCGCGTACGGCTTCGGGGACGGTGGGCGCCGCGGCGGAGGCGTACGCGGGCACGACGGGGACGCCGAGCCGTCCGGCCAGGAGGCTCGCGGTGCGGCGGGTGTCGACGGCCGCGTCGGGGTCGCGGGATCCGGCGGCGGCGAGCACGACCCCGCTCGCCCGGCGCTCCGCCTCGTCCCGGGGCGCCCGCCAGCCGGCCTCCGTCAGGCGCTCGTACAGCGTCTCCACGAGCAGCGGGTGCGGGCCGAGCGGTGCGGCGACCCGGGCGTGCGCCCGCGCGGCGGCCGCGGCCTCGGGGATGTCCTGCTTGACGTGGTAGCCACGGCTGAGCAGCAGCGGTACGAGGACGGCGTCGCCGGTGCCGAGGCCCGCGAGCGTGTCGGGCAGCAGGGGCTCGTTCAGCTCGATGTGCCCCAGGTGCACGGGCACGCCGGGGCGCAGGTCGCGGATCCGGTCCAGGAGGGCCCGGACGGTGCTCAGGGCGCGCGGGTCGCGGCTGCCGTGGCCCACGAGGACGAGCGCGGGCGGGGCTGGACGCCGGGTGCCGTCGAGGGACACGAGGCTGAGCTGACTGCCGAGCTGGCTGGTGATCCGGTTCATGAGTTGCGCCGTACTGTCGAGGTGGGCGCCACGCTGCGGCTGGCCGCCGGGGCGGGGCTTGGACTCGTCGCGAGGAAAGTTCGACGCCGTCATGCACCGATGGTGCGGGTCGGAGGTTGCCGCCCCGTTGCGCGGGAATGACGGGTGTTTTCCGGGGGTTCACGGTGGGGTGTACGGGGCCTGTGAGGTGCGGTGACCTGCGACAACGGCTCCCCGAGTGAATCTGGTCACTGTGCGCGGGGCGAACCGGATCACCGTAATGGGCGTCCTCAGGGGCGAGGCCACCTGGGGAGGGACCGCCCGATGCGTCGTCCGAAGCTGCCGAAGCTGCCGCGGCCACGCCTGCCGAGACCGCGCCTGCCGCGCACCCGGACAGGGCAGCGCCGGGCCGTGCAGGCCGTGATGGCCGGGTGCGTCCTGGCGCTGCTTCCGTCGACGTGGATGTACGTGGTCACGGGCGACCGGCTGCGGACGACGGCGGACGTGCCGCGCACCGAGGTGGCGGTCGTCTTCGGGGCGGGGCTGTGGCGCGGCGAGCCGTCGCCGTATCTCGCGCACCGGCTGGACGCGGCGGCCGAGCTGTACCGGGACGGACGCGTGGAGGTGGTGCTGGTCACCGGCGACAACAGCCGCGAGGACTACGACGAGCCGGACGCCATGCGCACCTACCTCACGGAGCGTGGCGTGCCCGACGCGCGGATCGTCAGCGACTACGCGGGCTTCGACACCTGGGACTCCTGCGTACGCGCCAAGAAGATCTTCGGCGTCGACAGGGCCGTGCTGATCAGCCAGGGCTTCCACATCCGGCGGGCGGTCGCGCTCTGCCAGGAGGCGGGCGTCGCGTCGTACGGGGTCGGGGTGGACGCCGTGCACGACGTGACCTGGTACTACGGGGGCGCCCGGGAGGTGTTCGCCGCGGGCAAGGCTCTCCTGGACGCGGTCTTCGAGCCGGATCCCCACTTCCTCGGGCCCCAAGAGCCGGGCGTGGAACGGGCGTTGGCGGCTGCCGGCCGATAGTCGACGAGACGCAGATCACGCGGGCCGCCGAGTTTGACGCGCACCGATCACCCTGCCGCGTGAAACCGATTACGCAGCACTCTGTAGTCAACTGATTACGGATAGTGTCTTTTTCGGGAGTTCGGATCCGAACCGGGCTCACGAGAAAGGACACATGATGACTGGTCTGCGTACCGCCTTCGTCGCCGCCATGGCGGCCGCGTTGTTCTCGGCTCCGGCCGCCATGACGACCGCCGTGGCGGACGACGACGCGGCGGCGAAGGAGCCGGGGTGCGCCAAGCTCGGTGCCTACGGGGACGGTTGGGCCGACATCCACAACGTGTGCAACTACACGATCTCCGCCAGTGTCGAAGTCGACGGCTTCGACCCGGGCTGTATCCAGATCGGCCCCGGCGGGGTCGGACGCATCGGTCCGGACCCGGGCGACGTCCCGTACTACGCGTACGTGTGCTGAGCCTGCCACCGAACCAGCGGCTGAGTAGGTGCTGCTTCTGAGCGGGGCCGGCGGGACGTCCTCACGTCCCGCCGGTTCCGGCGGGGAGGTCCCCGTGCCTGCCGTGTAACGGGGAACGTCCCGCCGCGTAACACGGCCGACGCACGCTGGCCGGTATGCAGACCACCGCTACGCCCACCCACTGCCCGTACTGCGCGTTGCAGTGCGGCATGAATCTGACGCCCACGCCGGACGGCGCCGGCAGTCCGGTCGAGGTGACGGAGCGCCCGGACTTCCCGGTGAACCGGGGCGCCCTGTGCGGCAAGGGCCGTACGGCACCCGCGCTGCTCTCCCCCGGGGTGCGACTCACCTCGCCCCTGATCCGGAGGGCGGGGGTGCTGGAGCCGGCCGGCTGGGACGAGGCGCTCGACCGGATCGCCGAAGGGCTGTCCCGCACGCGTACGGAGCATGGCCCGGACGCGTGCGGGGTGTTCGGCGGAGGCGGGCTGACCAACGAGAAGGCGTACACGCTCGGGAAGTTCGCCCGGGTGGTGCTCGGCACCTCGCAGATCGACTACAACGGCCGCTTCTGCATGTCGTCCGCCGCGGCCGGCGGCATCAAGGCCTTCGGCCTGGACCGGGGACTGCCCTTCCCCCTGGAGGACATCCCGAAGACGGGGTGCGTCATCCTGGTCGGTTCCAACCTCGCCGAGACCATGCCGCCGGCGCTCCGCTATCTCACCGAACTGAAGGAGAACGGCGGCACGTTGGTCGTCATCGACCCGCGCCGCACCCGGACCGCCGAGCAGGCCGACCTGCACCTCGCGCCCCGCCCCGGCACTGATCTCGCCCTGGCGCTCGGACTGTTGCACCTGGTGGTGGCGGAGGGGCGTACGGACGAGGCGTACATCCAGGAGCGCACCAGCGGCTGGGAGGAGGCGCGGTCCGCCGCGATGGCGCACTGGCCGGAGTACGTGGAGCGCATCACGGGTGTCTCGGTCCCCCAACTCCGGGAGACCGTGCGGATGTTCTGCGAGCCGGAGTCCGCGATGGTGCTCACCGCGCGCGGGCCCGAGCAGCACTCCAAGGGCACCGACACCGTCGGCGCGTGGATCAACCTCTGCCTGGCGACCGGGCGTCCGGGGCGGCCCTTCTCCGGATACGGCTGCCTCACCGGGCAGGGCAACGGGCAGGGCGGTCGTGAACACGGCCAGAAAGCCGACCAGTTGCCCGGCTACCGCAAGCTCGACGATCCCGCGGCCCGCCGTCATGTGGCCGAGGTCTGGGGCGTCGACCCCGACTCGCTGCCGGGGCCCGGCCGCAGCGCGTACGAGCTGCTCGACGCCATGGGTACGGACATCCGCGCGCTGCTGCTGATGGCGTCGAACCCGGTGGTGTCCGCGCCTCGGGCCGCCCATGTCGAGGAGCGGCTGAAGTCCCTCGACTTCCTCGCGGTCGCCGACGTGGTGCTGTCCGAGACGGCCGAGCTCGCGGACGTCGTCCTGCCCGTCACCCAGTGGGCCGAGGAGGGCGGCACGACGACCAACCTTGAGGGGCGGGTCCTGCTGCGCAAGCAGGCGATCACTCCTCCGGAGGGCGTCCACAGCGATCTGTACGTGATGCACGAACTGGCCGACCGGCTGGGCGTGGAGAAGGGCTTCCCCACGGACCCGGAGGAGGTCTTCGAGGAGCTGCGCCGGGCCAGCGCGGGCGGGCCCGCCGACTACTCGGGCATCACCTATCGCCGTCTGGCGGAGGAGAACGGGGTGTTCTGGCCGTGTCCGGCGGACGGCGCGGCTGACAGCTCGGCGGACAGCTCCGGGAGTGGCTCCGCGGATGCCTCCGCCGAGGATCGGGAGGGTGGCGTCCAGGAGCCCGGAGCCCATCCCGGCACCCCGCGTCTCTTTCTCGACCGGTTCGCCACGCCTGACGGCCGTGCGCGGTTCGTCGCCGTGAACCATCGGCCGCTGGCGGAGGAGCCGGACGAGGAGTATCCGGTGCTGCTGACCACCGGGCGGGTGGTTTCGCAGTACCAGTCCGGTGCGCAGACCCGTCGGGTGGATGAGCTGAACGCCGCCGCGCCCGGCTCGTTCGTGGAGTTGCATCCTCGGCTGGCCGAGCGGGTCGGGGCCGTGGAGGGGGAGCCGCTGGCCGTGGTGTCCCGGCGGGGGCGCGCGGTCGCGCCCGCGCGGATCACCACCTCCATTCGGCCCGACACCGTGTTCATGCCGTTCCACTGGCCGGGCGAGGGGCGGGCCAACACGTTGACCAATCCGGCCCTCGACCCGACCTCGCGGATGCCGGAGTTCAAGGCCTGTGCGGTGCGGGTCGAGCGTGTGGAGCGGGTGGGCTGAGCTTGTAGCCGGCTGCGGGTTCGTCGTGGCTTGTCGCGCCCACGCGGCGGAGCCGCAAATGGACACATCCCGCGCCCCTAGAAGGGCGTCGCGTGATGCCCCGCCTCAGCGCGCCCGCCAGTCGCCCCCGTCGATGCGCCTGCCCCGCGCACGCAGCGCCGCCGCGACCGTGGGGGCGGCCACGTACACCCAGGCCCGTACGTCCGTGCCGTCCTCGCGGGTCACCTCTCTGGCCACGCGCTCGTAGAGGTTGCCGGGGTCGCCCGGGGCGTACTCCTCCAAACGGTCGAGGGCGCCGAGGAGTCGGCCGTACCGGTCGGGGTCGGCCGTGACCAGTTCCCCGCACACCACGCCGCCGGGTTCCTCGACGGCGTACGGATAGCCCGGCCCGTCGTAGAGGACCGCGCCGGTGAGCCGTCCCGGCACCTCCGAGCGCGTGCGGCCGCGCAGGAAGAGGTCGTGGTTGTGCTCGCCGGGGCGCAGGGTCCCGTAGACGAAGAAGGGCAGTCGGCCGCTCACCCGGTGGTCTCCTCTCCCCGGCGTCTCCGGGCTTGCTCTCCCCAGCCTCTCCGGGCTTGCTCCCACCGGCCTCTCCCGGCGTGCCCGGACCTTTGCAGAAACGATTCTCACCCCTCACACATCCCCCGGCAGTCCGCTATGGACATGCCAGGTCCGGGCCACCTAGAACTGTGCGAACACCCCCACCAGCACTCCCCACTCCCCCCACCACCACGCGTTTCGCGTGCCTTCCCGAGGAGTTCGATGAGTCGGACACGGCACATCCGAGGCTCGCGCCTCGCCACCGTCGGTATATCGGCGGCGGCCACCACTCTGCTGGCGGGAGCACTGGCCCCGAGCGCGGTGACGGCCGACGGACCGGCCCGGGACACCGTCCTCGGCAACGCGGCGGCGGTGCTCGCCGACCAGACCGCCCGGCTGGGCCTCACCTCCGCACAGGGCACCAAGGCCCGCGACGTGGTCGTCGACGCGGACGGCACCCAGCATGTGCGCTACGACCGGACGTACCGCCAACTGCCCGTGCTGGGCGGCGACTTCGTGGTCCACCTGACGGCGGACGGCGACTACCGGGCCGCCGACCGGGCCACCACGCGTCCGCTCTCCCTCGCGAGCGTCACGCCGTCGGTGTCCGCCCCGAAGGCCACCGACCTGGCCGCCGCGGCACTGCGTCTCGCGAACGTCGGCGAGACGCTCCGCAAGATAACCGCCAAGCCCCAGTTGGTCGTCGACGCCCTGCACGGCGCTCCGAAGCTGGCCTGGCGCACCGAGGCCGGCGGCAAGGACTCGCTCGGCAACCCCGTCGCCCGCGTGGTCCTCACCGACGCGGTGACGGGCAAGCAGATCGACGCCTGGGACAGCATCGAGACGGCGACCGGTGACGGCCGGTCCCTCTACAGCGGCAAGGTCCCGCTGGAGACGACGCGGTCCGGTTCGGCGTACCAACTCTCCGACCCCACGCGGGGAAACACGTACACGGGCGACGCCAAGAACAAGACGGACTCCTGCATCCTCATCATCTGCTACCAGCGTGCCCCCGCGCCCGTCCTCACCGACGCCGACAACCACTGGGGAACCGGGGCGACTTCGAGCCGTGCCTCGGCGGCGGTGGACGCGCAGTACGGCACCGACACCACCTGGGACTACTACAAGAAGGTCCACGGGCGCAGCGGCATCGCGGGAGACGGCAAGGGCTCGTTCAACCGGGTGCACTACGGCAGCGCGTACAACAACGCGTTCTGGGACGACAGTTGCTTCTGCATGACGTACGGGGACGGTGACGGGAAGACCTTCGGGCCGCTGGTTTCCCTGGACGTGGCCGGGCACGAGATGTCGCACGGCGTGACGTCCAAGACGGCGGCGCTGACGTACTCGGGCGAGCCCGGCGGTCTGAACGAGGCGACGTCGGACATCTTCGGCACGCTGGTGGAGTTCTACGCCAAGAACCCCGCAGACCCCGGGGACTGGCGGATCGGCGAGAAGATCGTGAAGTCCGGCTTCGGCCGCTCCGCCCTGCGCTACATGGACCAGCCCTCCAAGGACGGCAACTCCGCGGACTGCTGGACCTCCACGGTCGGTGACCTGGACGTCCACTACTCCTCGGGCGTCGCCAACCACTTCGCCTACCTGCTCGCGGAGGGCAGCGGCCCGAAGACCATCGGCGGCGTCGCCCACAACGGCACGACCTGCAACGGCGCGAAGGTGACCGGCATCGGCAAGGCCAAGCTCGGCGCGATCTGGTACCGGGCGCTGACGGTCTACATGACGTCGTCCACGAAGTACGCGGGCGCGCGGGTCGCCACGCTGAGCGCGGCGAAGGATCTGTACGGGGCGAGCAGTGCGGAGTACCGGGCGGTGGGTGCGGCCTGGTCGGCGGTGTCCGTGAACTGACACCGGGCTCGTGGAGCGGGGGCGATGTCGGCGGCCCGCGACAGCGCCGTGGGAGGCCGGGAACCCCACTCGGGCTCGGCCGAGAAACGGCGTTGCCCCCGCCCCGGCCCGACACTAAGGTCGATCAGGTGACTGCCGGGTCGGCCTTGGGCCATGCACGAGTGGGGTTCCCGGCCTCGGCGTGAGCGCGAGGCGGGCCAGAGCCCCGCCCCTTCTCCGTGTCTTTGCAGCAGGCGCCCGCCCAAGCGTGCGCCATGTCCAGAGCGCCCATGCGCGTACACGCGCCCATCGGCGCACGCATCCGAAGACCCGGAGACACCTCACTGATGTCACATGACCAGCAGCACCTGAACAGCCCCGAACTGCCCACGACCACAGCCCAGTTGAACCACGCCGTCGTCTACGCGACGGACCGGCAGCTGTCGGCCGAGTTCCTCGCCGCGGTCCTGGAGCTGAAGGTCGGCGCCCCCTTCGGGCCCTTCCTGCCCGTCGACCTCGGCAACGGCGTGACCCTGGACTACTACGAGTTCAGGGACGGGCCGATCCAGTCCCAGCACTACGCGTTCCTCGTGCCCGACACCCGCTTCGACGCCATGATCGCCCGCCTGGAGGTCCTCGGGGTCACGTACTACGCGGACCCCACCCACACCGAACCCGGCCGGACCAACGACCTGTTCGGTGGCCGCGGCGCCTACTTCGCCGACCCGGACGGACACAACATGGAGATCCTGACCCGGCCCTACGCCCGCCCCTGACGGTCAGATCACGCGGAAGAGATCGGCGGCGGCGTGGACGTCGGTGAGGTCCTCGACGGCGCGGAGGTTGTCGCACAGCGCGTCCAGGACCGAGTCGGCCTCCGCGACGCGCGGGGCGCCGATGGCCACGCCGAAGACCCGGAAGCCCAGCCGGTGCTTGGCTTCGTTCCAGCCGCGCATCCATTCCTCGGTGACGCCGCAGTCGTCGTCGGTGAGCATCACGATGTCGCCGCGCATACGGGCGGCGTCGTTGAACTCCTCCTCCAGCAAAGCACCGGCCGCCGACAGCGGCCTCTGGTAGCTGGTGCCGCCGCCGAGGAAGGTCTCCGCGAAGTCGAGGTCCTGGGCGACGTCGGCGGGCCTGTCGGCCGGAAAGCGGAAGACCTTGAGCCTGTCGGCGGCGGAGAACAGGATGCCGACGAAGTCACGCCCCGCGTGCCGGGCCTGGTCAAGCAGGGCCAGGGCGCACGCCTTGGCCCACGCCTCCCGGGTGATTCCGCCGGGCCCGGCCTCGTACATGGAGTGCGAGGTGTCCACGCACGCGATGATCGCGCCCCGGCCGGTCCTCTGCTCGCCCTGGCTGTCGTAGAGCATCAGCTCCCCGGCGGCGTAGCGCGCGGCGAACACCGCACGCAGGGCGGGCAGGCCGAGGTTGGCCAGCTCGGAGGGGATGACGCGGGAGAGGTCGTTGCCGAGGGTGACGCCGACCAGCTCGCCGGTCGCGCCCTCCACCTTGCGGGCGCGCTCGCCGTCGGCCATCTGCCGGAAGCGGCCGATCAGTTCGGCCCACTCCGCGAGCCGGCCGGTGCGCAGCCGCTCGGCGAGGCGGGCCCGCCGGTCGAACGGCATCCGCTCCAGCTCGCCGGGTCCGACGCCCCACGCCCGCATCAGCGCGGCCTCTGACCGGGCACCCTCGGCGGCCGTCGCCGCCGCGGCCCGCGCGGCCACACGGATACCGGGGGCCACCGCGGTGAGGGCCTGCGCGGCGCTCTGGGCGGCCTCCCGCGCAGCGTCTTCGACGGCTTCGGCGGCCTCGATCGCCTGTTGTACGGCGTCGGCGGCGTCCGGGGTCTGCACGGCGCCGTCCTCGTCGGCCCCGCCGGTCTCGTCGCCCTCGTCGGCCGCCTGCTGGAGCGCCTCGGCCACGGCGGTCGCCGCGCGTTCGGCGTCCTGCCGGGTCTTCCTCGCCTGCTCGGCCTTGTCCTGGGCGTTCCGGGAGCGCTCCAGCATCCGGCGGAGCGCGGCGGCCTGGGCGAGCACGGCCATGGCGGCGGCGTAGGGGTCGCCGGCCGTCTCGCGACGCAGCTCGGCGAACTCCGGCGACTCCACCAGTGACGTGACGACCTGGTGGTTGACCAGCCGGGAGGGGTCCATCTCCGCGCGCTCGCGCAACCGCGGGTTGACCTTGTAGGCGGCCAGGAACGCGTCGGTCAGGAGGTCAGTGGTGTGGTCGTACGGGCGGGCGGAGGGGCGGCCGTGGGCCTCTTCGTGGCTGCGGCCGTAGGTGTGGGCGTAGGCGTGGGCGTAGCGCCCGTTCAGCTCCTCGGCCAGTTCGCGCAGTGCGGCCGACTGCTCGTAGGTGTCGCGCCAGGTGATCCGGTCGAACCGGTCCGCGACCACGGCGGCGGTGTGCCGCTCGGGAGCGGCGGCGGACAGGCTCAGCCACTTCCCGGCCCGGCGGGCCAGCTCGTCGAGCGTGCTCGGTGTCTCACCCATGGTCGTCCTGATCCCTCATCCGCCAGTGCCCCTGGTTCCCTCGGTGCCCCCGGTGTCCTCAGTACCCGCAGCGCCCCCGGTCCTCAGAGCTGCGTCTGCACCATGCTCGCGTCCATGCCGAGGGCCTCGGTGAGGACGCGGGCGCGGACGGCGCGCTGGCGGCCGGTGACGCGGTCGATGGCGGCGGTGGAGCGGCCGGCGCCCGCCGCCTCCTCGCGCAGTTTCTCCAGCCGCTTGCCCGCCATGGCGAGCTTGTTGTGGGCCTTCTTGATGACCCACTCGCTCAGTGCCTCGCGGGACTGCCCTGCCATGGCGTCGAGTTGGGCCTCCAGCTCCTCGATGTCGTCGGCCAGGTCGAGCGCCTCCTTGGCGTCAGGGTTGACCAGTTGCAGCACCTCGCGCTCGACGGTCGGACGCTCGGCGGGCGAATCCCACAGCACGTGGGTCAGCACCGAAAGGTCGGTCTCGGCGACCTCCGGGCGGCCGTCGAGGTACGCGGACGCCTGGAGCAGGCCCACCGCCTGCCGCCAGCGGCGGTCGGAGGCGACGAGTTCCCTGCGGCGCAGGGCGGCCCGCAGCGTGCACACCGCGTCCACGATCATGTCGGGGACGTCCACGGCCGGGACGGCTTCGGTCACGGCGTGCTGCAGCGCGGACAGTTCGACGGTGGTCCGGGTCTGCGGCGCCGGGCGGCTGACGGCTGAGCGGACCAGCGCGGCGAAGTTCGAGGGGTCGGCCAGGTACCCGACCTCGATGCGCACCAGCAGCCGGTCGTAGATCGCGGCCGTGTCGTCCCCGCTGGGCAGTTCGTTGCTCGCCGTGATGGCCCCGATCAGCGGGCAGCGGATCGGCTCGCCACCGCTCTCGGGGTGGTAGATCCGCTCGTTGAGGTAGCCCAGCGTCTCGTTCAGAGCCGCCGTGGAGCACTTGAAGATCTCGTCGATGAACGCGACATGCGCGGTCGTGGCACGGCCTTCGTAGACCTGGCGGTACTCGCCCCGGGCCAGCGCGGCGACGTCGATCGGGCCGAACATCCGCGTCGGCGCGGTGAACTTCGACAGCAGGATCTCCCAGTAGGCCGCCCCCTCGAACCTGCCCGTGAGCTCCCGGGCCAGCTCGGACTTCGCCGTCCCGGGCGGGCCGAGCACCAACGAGTGCTGTCCGGCCAGCAGCGTCACCAGCAACGTCCGCACCACGTCGGCCCGCTCGTAGAAACGGTCCGACAACTCGTCGCCGATCGCCCGCAGCCTCCTGGCCGTGTCCTGCGCGTCCGGTCCATCCGATGCCGATGCCGATGCATCCGGTGTGTCCGCTGTGTCCGGCCCGTCCTGCGCGCCCATATCCAACTCCTTGCCTGTGCGGCCCCGTTGGGGATGACGAGACCGGCCGCCCTCCGCCCTTTGTCCAAGCAAGATAGAGCCGTCCGGGCCCCGAGATCATCGCGTGGCGATTTCCGATGTCTCCGGGCATACCCCTGTGGAACTCTGAGCCAATGCCCGATTCCCGGTTCCTCGGTGACACGTCCAGCAGGTCGCACGGCGCGCGCCTGGCCACGTACAGCGCCGTCTCCGCCGCTTTGGACAAGTACGGCGACGACGAACTGGACGCCCTCGTGCGCGAAGCGGCGCCGCTCGGTTCCGGCATCGGCGGGCGGTCGGCGCTCCTGGATGTCGACGGCACCCAGGTCTTCGTCAAGCGCGTGCCCCTGACCGCGGCGGACACGCTGCCGGAGAACGTCCGGTCGACCGCGAACGTCTACGGCCTGCCCGCCATCTGCCACTACGGCATCGGCGGGCCCGGTTTCGGAGCCTGGCAGGAACTGGCCGTGCACGAGATGACCACGGACTGGGTGCTCGCGAACGACTTCCAGGGCTTTCCGCTGACGTACCACTGGCGCGTGCTGCCGGACTACGCCAGCGACGCGGACGGCTCGGGCGACGCACCGGCCCTCCCCGAAGAGCTCGCCGACGTCGAGCGGGTCGTCGCGTTCTGGGAGGGCAGCCCGGAAGTGCGCCGTCGGCTGGAAGGGCTCCGAGGGGCCTCGGCGAGCCTCACCCTCTTCCTGGAGTACGTCCCGCAGACCCTCCACCAATGGCTCGGCGAACGCATCGGAGAGGGCGGCGAGTCGGCGGACCGGGCGTGCACCTGGGTGGACGAGGCCCTGCACTCGGGCACGTCCTTCATGAACTCGCGCGGGCTCATCCACTTCGACGCCCACTTCGAGAACATCCTGACCGACGGCCGACGCCTGTACTTCGCCGACTTCGGCCTGGCCCTGTCCTCCGGTTTCGGCCTCTCCCCGGAGCACACCCGCTTCTTCGAACGGCACCGGACGTACGACCGCTGCTACACGATCACCTACCTGGTGAAATGGCTGATCACCGCCGTCTACGAGTACGGGAGGGACGAGCGCGAGGAAATGATCCGCGCCTGCGCCCACGGTGCGCACCCCGCCGAACTCCCCGATGCCGCCGCGGCGATCGTGACGCGGTACGCGCCACTGGCATCGGTGTTCGCGGACTTCAGCCGCACTCTCCAGAACGAGAGCAGGCGAACCCCGTATCCGTTTGAGGAGATCCACCGGATCGGCGCCGGCCACGGCCTGTTCGTCTCCTGACCGCGCCGACTCCTGACGACTGCCCTACGACAGATCACGGCCGACCACACTGACCACGGCCGCCCACGACCGACCTACGGAGACCCATGCCGCCGAAGACGAAGATGCACGCCGACGAACTCGACATCGACGCTGCGCTCGTCGGCCGACTGGTGGCGGAGCAGTTCCCCGAGTGGGCGGAGCTGCCCGTCCGGGAGGTCCGTTCCGCCGGGACCGACAACGCCATGTACCGGCTGGGCGACGACATGGTCGTACGGCTGCCGCGACTGCCCGGCGGGGCACGGCAGGTGGACAAGGAGCAGCGGTGGCTGCCACGTCTGGCGCCGCACCTCCCGCTGGCGGTGCCGGTTCCGATCGCCAAGGGGGCGCCGGGCGAGGGGTACGCGCTGCCGTGGGGTGTGTTCCGCTGGCTCGACGGCGACAACATCTACGACGCGCCTCTCACAGGTCGGGCCGAACTCGCCGACGCGGCCGTCGAGTTGGGCCGGTTCGTCGCGGCACTGCGGAAGGTCGACGCCACCGGCGGGTCGCCGTCCTGGCGTGGCGGGCCCCTCACGGACGACGGCGAGGACGACGTCCGTGCCGCGATCAGCGACCTGGGCGCGGCCGGCACGCTGGACGCGGACCTGGCGACCGCCGCCTGGGAAGAGGCCCTGCGGCTCCCCCAGTGGGACGGCGACCCGGTCTGGCTCCACGGCGACCTCCTGCCGGGCAACCTGCTCGCCCACGGAGGCCGCCTCAGCGCGGTCATCGACTTCGGCGGCCTCGGCGTCGGCGACCCGGCGGCCGACGTACTCGCCGCCTGGGCCGTCTTCACCGCCGAGACCCGCGGCCTGTTCCGCGAGGCGGCCGACGTCGACGACGCGACCTGGGCGCGGGGACGGGGCTGGGCCCTGTGCTTCGGCCTGGTGGCGGAGCACCACTACCGGGTCACCAATCCCGTACTCGCCGCCGTGGCACACCGAGCGGTGAGGGAGGCGCTGGCCGAGTACGGAGCCGGGGCTGGAGCCGAGGGCTGAGGCTCGCTTCCGGTCAGCCCCCGTACGGCCGGACCGACTTCGCCTCCCTCAGCGCCAGCCCCCACCACGCCAGCTGGTCCAGCATCACCTTCGCCGCCGCGTCCGGTGCCGAGGGGTCCTTGTGGCGGCCCTGGTCGTCGAAGGACGCGCCCGCGTTGTGGAAGGACACCGTGTCGCGGACGGTGACGGCGTGGAGTTCGGCGAAGACCTGGCGGAGCTGTTCGACGGCTCGGAGACCGCCCGAGAGGCCGCCGTAGGAGACGAAGGCGACGGGCTTGGCGCGCCACTCGTGGAAGTGCCAGTCGATGAGGGTCTTGAGGGACGCGGGGAAGGAGTGGTTGTACTCGGGGGTGAGGACGACGAAGGCGTCGGCGGCGGCCAGGTGCGGGGTGACCTTGCCCAGCTCGGCGGTCACCTCGGCGGACGGGGAGTGGGAGAGAGCCGTCGGCAGGTGTACGTCGGCGGCGTCGACGACGTCCACCGCGAGATCGGCCCGGTCCCGGATCCGGCTCAGCAGCCACTCCGCGACGACCGGACCGAACCGGCCCTCCCGGTTGCTGCCGACGATCACGGCGATCCTCAGGGGCTCGGGAAGGGAGACGGGCGCCGGGAGGGACGCGGGCGCGGGGAGGGCGACTGGAACCTCTGTGGTGGAGTTCATGGGCCCAGCCTCATACCTCAACCAAACTTCAGGTCAAGTCGGCCGGTCGGGTGGTCGCCCGGGAGGGCCGGTCACCCGTTCACACGCGCCACCCGTTCCGTTCGGGTTCTTTTTGCGGATGTGGTGGCGACACGCCGATGACCTGCCGAAACATCCCCGGACGGCCCGCCCGAAGCCTCCGCCTGACACCCGTTCACATCGATTCTGACGCCTCATCAGGAGGCGTGTGTCCCCGACTGCCACTTTCCTCGGTAGGGCAGGGGCGTGACCGACGCAGCGGCACATGGGGGTGCCGCGGGTCGTGCCCTCTCGGAGGAGCAAGCAACGATGCGCACAGCCCGTCCGCTGACCGGTACCGCGCTCGCCGTCGCCGCGGTGGCCCTCGCCGCCGCCCCCGCGTACGGCGCCGGAACGGGGTCCATCGAGCTGTACCCGGCCACGGTCGCGCCCGGCGCCGAGGTCACGGTGAACACGGCGGCGTGCGGTGCGGCGGACGCGGTGTCGGGTGACGCCGGTGCCGTCGGCGCGGGTGCCTTCACGCTGCTGCCCAGCGCGCACGAGGGCGACGCGGTCGGGCTGTTCCGGGTGCCGCCGTCCGCCCAGCCCGGCACGTACGAGATCGTCGCGCGCTGTTCGAGCGGCAAGCGGATGACGGGCGACCTGGTGGTCACGCTCACCTCCACCGAGGAGAGCGGGCAGCAGGTCCACCCGAGAGGAAGCGTGAAGACGGGGGTCGGCGGCACACTCGGCCCCGACCCCGTGCAGACCGCGGCGGGAGTGGCGGCCCTGGCCGTCGCCGCCGCGGGCGGTACCTGGCTCCTGCATCGCCGGGCGAGAGGCGACGGGATCTGACGGACACCCTCCGCTGTCCGTCCGCCGGTACCGCCGTCCCCTCCCCCTCCGGGCCCGACGCCCCTCGTGGCCCGGAGGGGGACGCGGGACCAGGGATTCGGGAACCCCAGCCGCCCCCAGGAGAGGAGACGTACGTGCACCGGCTCGCCACCATCTCGATGGTCGCCGTCACACTCGTCTCACTCCTCTCCGGTGCCTGGCTGCTGCGCAGCGGGGCCGAGACGCATGCCCCGCCGCAGCCCTCGGCCGCGCAGGGGCGTGCGGGCGCCCATGTGGACCGGCCCGCTGCCGCCGCGCTGCCGCCCGCCCCGCCCGAACGCGTCCGTATCCCCTCGATCCGGGTGGACGCCCCCCTCCTGGGCCTCGGCCTCACCCCGCAGGGCAGCCTCGACGTGCCGCCGGCCGACCGGGCGAACCTCGCCGGCTGGTACGAGGCCGGTACCGCGCCGGGCGAGACGGGCACCGCGATCGTCGCCGGCCACGTCGACAACGCCGAAGGGCCCGCCGTCTTCTACCATCTCGGCGCCCTGGAGAAGGACAGCACCATCGAGGTCGAGCGCCGCGACGGCAGGGTCGCCCTCTTCTCGGTCGACGCGGTCGAGGCGTACGACGCGCAGGACTTCCCGGACGAGAAGGTGTATGGGGCCTCTCGGCGCCCGGAGCTGCGTGTCATCACCTGCGGCGGCGGCTATTCGGAGGCGACGGGCTACCAGGGGAACGTGGTCGTCTTCGCCCATCTGACGGGCAGCCGCTGAATCACCGGTGGATCACGCAAACCACTGCTGGTACGCCAGGTTCGCCACCAGCGCGAAGACCACCGTCAGCAGCACGATCCGGACGAACCCGCTGCCCTTCTTGAGCGCGGTGTGCGCCCCGACCATTCCGCCGACGAGGTTGAAGACGGCCATCAGGGCGGCCAGCTGCCAGTACACCGTGCCCTGCCAGGCGAACATCGCGAGCGCTCCCGCGTTCGTGCAGCAGTTGACGATCTTCGCGGTGGCGGAGGCGGTCACCAGGTCGAGGTGCAGCAGCGCGGTCAGGGCGAGCACGAGGAACGTTCCCGTGCCGGGCCCGACGAGCCCGTCGTAGAAGCCGATGCCGAGGCCCGCGAGGCCGATCGCGGCGAGGACGCGGCGCGGGGAGACGGGCGCGGTCGAGGGCGCGGTGCCGAAGGCGGGCCGCAGGATCACGAAGGCGCCGACGCCGAGCAGGACGACCATGACCACCGGCTTCAGCACGTCGGTGCTCATCCCGGCGGCGACGAGCGCACCGGCCGAGGACCCGGCGAGGGCCGCGAGGCCGATCCGTACGGCCGTGCCGACGTCCACGGGCGCCTTGCGCGCGTACGTCACCGCCGCGCCCGTGGTCCCGACGATCGCCACGGCCTTGTTGGTGCCGAGCGCGTACTGGGCGGCCGAGCCCGAGTTCGGCAGCCCGAGCAGCAGTACGGGGAGCAGCAGGAGCCCGCCGCCGCCCACCACCGCGTCGATCCAGCCCGCCGCGAGAGCGGTCAGGCACAGGACGACGACCATGGTCAGCGATATGTCGGGCATGATCGCGACCCTATGGACGAGGTAGATGTGCCGTCCACGAATCCTGTGAGCCTTGAGGATCTTCAGAGGTTCGGGGGCCGGCGGGCGGGAGGGCTCGGCTCACCGATTCCAGGCGCTCAGCCCGCCGTTTCCAAGTAGCGCAGGACCGCCAGCACCCGCCGGTTCCCCGTGTCGGAGGGCAGCAGGCCGAGCTTGGTGAAGATGTTGGCGATGTGCTTCTCGACGGCCCGTTCCGAGACGCCGAAGGACGTGGCGACGGCGTGGTTCGTACGGCCCTCGGCCATCAGCGCGAGCACCTCGCGTTCGCGGGGCGTGAGGGCGTCCAGGGCGGTGGCGCGGCGGCTCGCGCCGAAGAGCTGGGCGACGACCTCCGGGTCGAGGGCGGTGCCGCCGGCTGCGACCCGTTCCAGTGCGTCCACGAACTCCCCGATGTCGACGACCCGTTCCTTGAGCAGGTAGCCGACGCCGCCCGGGTTGGTGCCGAGGAGCTGTGCGGCGTACTTCGTCTCGACGTACTGGGAGAAGATCAGCACCCCGGTGCCGGGGTGGTCCGCGCGCAGGCGTACGGCGGCCCGCAGTCCCTCGTCGGTCTGGGTCGGCGGCAGCCGGATGTCGACGACGGCGGCGTCCGGGCGGTGCTCGGCCACGGCGGCGAGCAGCGCGTCGGCGTCCCCGACGGCCGCGGCGACCTCGACGCCCCGCAGCTGGAGGAGCTGGGCCAGCCCGTCGCGCAGCAGGGCGGAGTCCTCGGCGATGACAACGCGCATACGGCCCCCGTGATCAGTAAGGCAGCTCGACCGTGACCACCGTAGGGCCTCCCGGCGGGCTGTCGCAGGTGAGCGTGCCGTCGACGGTCCGTACGCGGGTCAGCAGACCGGTGAGCCCGGAGCCCGCGCCGATCGCCGCGCCGCCGCGTCCGCCGTCGTGGACGGTGAGCCGCAGCAGTCCGGCGCGGGCGGTCACCGTCACCGTGGCGCCGGCCGCCCCGCTGTGTTTCGCGGCGTTGGCGAGGAGTTCCGCGGCGCAGAAGTAGGCGATGGACTCGACGGCGGGCGCGGGGCGGGCCTCGATGTCCGTGACGACCTCGACGGGCATGGCGCTGTCGGCCGCGAGGGTGGCGAGGGCCGTGTCCAGGCCCTGGTCCAGTACGGGAGGGTGGATGCCCTTGACGAGGTGGCGCAGGTCGGCGATGGCCTGCTTGGCGTTGCCCTGCGCGGTGTCGACGACCGCGAGGAGCCGTTCGCGGTCGGCGTCCGCTCCGACCAGTTCCCGGATCATCGTCAGATGCATCGCGAGCCCGACGAGCCGGGCCTGTGTGCCGTCGTGCAGGTCGCGCTCGATACGGCGGAGGGTCGCCGCCGCGTCGTCCACGGCCTGGGCGCGCGTCTCCTCCAGCGTGCGGATGCGGCGCTCCGCGTCGCTCGGACCGAGCGTGGCGGCGAGCAGCGCGCGGTGCGGGGCGAGGGCGTGCCACAGCAGCCAGGGGGCGGCGGCCAGGAGGACGAGTCCCGCCACCATCGGGATCAGCCACCGCGGCCAGGAGTCGAGTTGGACGCCGAGGACTTCGAGCGACACGTGCCGTACGGAGTCGCCGTCGCGCACGGTGTGGTGGTTCCAGCGCTTGAGCAGCGGGTGCAGGGCGCTCTGGGCCCCGTACGCGTACGCGCCCAGGACCGCCACGTATCCGAGGATGGCCGTGAAGGGTGTGGCCAGCGCGCAGCCGACGGCCCGCCAGCCGGCCCGGCCGAGGAGCAGGGCCCGCCTTCTGCCGAGCACGCCCCGCGCGGGAGGCGTCGGCGGCTCCTCGATCTCCAGGTCCAACAGCCGCCGTGCCAGGGCCCGTTGGGCCGACCCGAGCGCGAGCGCGCCCCGCACTGTCAGCGCCAGCAGCCACAGGCCCAGCGTGGTCACGGACAGGGCTCCGCCGACGACCAGCCCCACGAGCGTGAGCACGAAGCCGACGAGGGCGAGCGGGAGCGCGATCAGGGCGTAGAGGAGTACGGCGAGGGCCTTCGGCGTGAAGGCGGCGATCGGACGCCTCAGGACGTCGAGCGCGAGCGCGGCGGTCAGTCGGCGCATGTCGTCAACCTATGGTCGGGCAGCACGGCAACCTAGGGTCGGGCATCGCGTGAACCTGCGGTCGGACATCCCGCGACCCTGCGGTCGGGCGAGGAGCCCGGTTCCTCCGGGGAGCCGCCCCGTCCGGCTCCCCGGGGTGATCCGGACCGCTCCACGTCCAGGAAGCGCCGCACGAGCCCTCGCTGCCACCGGCCGGCCGGCCCGACCGGCACGGCCGGCAGCGCGTACGCGACCCGCCGCCAGGCCCGCGCCGTGAACGGTTCGCGCACGACCTGCCAGGTCCGTACGGCCGTGTCGTCCCGGACGTACGGCTGCTGGGTGGTGTCCATGGGTCGCTCCCCTGTGTATCTGTCCGCGTGCGTGCGCGTGTCCGTGTGTGTCCGTGTGGGCGCGGTCCGCGCCCGGGTGCCCCGGCATCTCAAGACTTCCCTGCTCCGGGCCCGCGATCGATGGTGCTCGCACGGCACCCGGGGGTGGGGATAACCGCACCTCGGGCCCGTTCCGGGCGACCTCACCGCGCCCCCGCCCCGCCCGCCGAAAACCCTCACATCCGCGCCCCGGCCCCGCTGAGGGCAGCGTTCCCCGCGGGAAACAGTGGTGATGCGACCGGGTAACACCGGCACCGCACGCTGCGATGCATGACCTCGAATACGCGTGTGGTGGTGATCGGCGCCGGCCTCGCGGGCGTACGTCTCGCCCGCAGGCTCGGAGAGCTCGGCGTGTCCGCCGTGCTCATCGGCGACGAGGAGCACACCCCGTACAACCGGGTCCTGCTCGCGGAGGTCCTGGCCGGGCGATACGCCCCCGAGGTCATCGCGCTGCCGACACCCGAGCGGCTGACCCGTGGCCGGGCGGTGCACATCGACCGCGCGGAACGTCAGGTGCACTTCGCCGACGGCTCGGTGATCGCATACGACACGCTGGTGCTGGCCACCGGTTCGAACCCGGTCCTTCCGCCCCTGCGCGGCCTGTTCGGCCCGGACCGGCACGAACTGCCCGAAGGTGTCCACGCGTTCCGCACGATGGACGACTGCCTGGGCCTGTCCAAGGCCGTACGGCCGGACACCAGGGCCGTCGTCATCGGCGGCGGACTGCTCGGTGTCTCGGCGGCCCGCGCGCTCGCCGAGCGCGGCGCGCAGGTGATGCTGGCCCAGCAGGGCGAACGACTGATGGAACGTCAGCTCGACCCGTCGGCGTCCAAGTTGGTGCTCCGGCACCTCAAGAACCTCGGCGTCGAGGTGCACACCGAGAGCCGGGTACGCGGCGTGCGCTGCCTCGACGGGGCGGTCCGCTCGGTCGAGATGGCCGACGGGTACGCCCTCGACGCCGACCTGGTGGTACTGGCCTGCGGGGTGCACCCGCGGGTGGGCCTCGCCCGGGACGCGGGGCTCGCCGTGCACAAGGGCGTCATCGTCGACGACGAGCTGCGCACCTCCGACCCGCGCATCCGGGCGATCGGCGACTGCGCCCAGCACGACGGAAACGTCTACGGTCTCGCCGCGCCCGCCCTCGAACAGGCCGACGTCCTGGCCGAGCTGCTGGCCGGAACGGACTCGGGAACGGATTCTGCCGGGGCCCCCGCGGGCTACACCGGCACCCGCGCCCTCACCCGTCTCACCCTCGCCTCCGGCACCCCTCTGGACCTCGCCGCCTTCGGGGAGCACACACCGCTTCCCGGCGACGACGTCATCCAGCTCACCGACGCCACCCGCGGCACCTACCGCAAGGTCGTCGTCCGCGACGACCGCCTGGTCGGCGGGGTCCTCGTCGGCGAACTCGGCACCGTAGGCGCGCTCGCCCGCGCCTGGGAGGGAGCAGAGCCGCTTCCCTCCGACGGCGCCCCTCTGCTCCACCTGCTCACCAACGATGGAGGCTCCTGATGTCCACGACCGCACTTGTGGGGACCGGCCCCCGCCCCACGATCGTGCTCGTCGGCCATGGCATGGTCGGCCAGCGCTTCCTCGAAGCGCTCGCCGAGCGCGGCCTGACCGCCACGCACCGCGTGGTCGTGCTGTGCGAGGAGCCACGCCCCGCGTACGACCGCGTTCAGCTGACCTCGTACTTCTCGGGCACCTCTCCCGAGGAACTGTCCATGACGGACATGGAGTTCATCAAGGACCACGGGATCGAGCTGCACATCGGCGACCCGGCCGAGACGGTCGACCGGGCCGCGAAGCGGGTAACGGCCCGCTCCGGCCTGGCAGTCGACTACGACACGCTCGTCCTCGCCACCGGCTCGTACCCCTTCGTACCGCCGGTGCCGAACAAGGACGCCGAGGGCTGCTTCGTCTACCGCACGATCGAGGACCTCCTCGCGATCGAGGAGTACGCGAAGACCCGCACGACCGGCGCGGTGGTCGGCGGCGGTCTGCTCGGCCTGGAGGCGGCCGGCGCCCTCAAGGGCCTCGGACTCACCTCCCACATCGTGGAGTTCGCGCCGCGCCTGATGCCGGTGCAGGTCGACGACGGCGGTGGCGCGGCCCTGCTGCGCACCATCGAGGACATGGGCCTGAGCGTCCACACCGGTGTGGGCACGCAGGAGATCGTCACGGACGCCTCGGGCGCCGTGACCGGCATGAAGCTGTCCGACGGCTCCGAACTCGCCACCGACCTGGTGGTCTTCTCGGCCGGTGTCCGCCCCCGCGACCAGCTGGCCCGCGACTGCGGTCTGACGGTCGGCGAGCGCGGCGGCATCACCGTCGACGAGCAGTGCCGGACCGTGAACGACCCGCACGTGTTCGCGATCGGCGAGTGCGCACTGGCGGCGGACGGCAGGGTGTACGGCCTGGTCGCGCCCGGTTACGAGCAGGCCGAGACGGCCGCCGCGACCATCGCCACCGACGAGGCGTCCTTCACCGGCGCCGACCTGTCCACCAAGCTGAAGCTGCTCGGCGTCGACGTGGCGTCCTTCGGCGACGCGCACGGCACCTCCGAGGACTGCCTCGACGTCGTCTACTCCGACTCCCGCTCCGGCACGTACAAGAAGCTGGTCATCGGCCGGAACGGCGAACTGCTCGGCGGCATCCTGGTCGGCGACGCGGAGGCGTACGGCACGCTGCGCGCGTTCACCGGCTCGGTCCCGCCGATCTCCCCGGAGCAGCTCGTCCTCCCGGCGGGCGCCGGCGCCCCCGTCCAGCTCGGTCCGTCCTCGCTGCCGGACGAGGCGATCATCTGCTCCTGCCACAACGTCACCAAGGGCGCGATCCGCGGCGCGGTCACCGACCACCAGTGCACGACCGTGCCCGAGGTGAAGAAGTGCACCAAGGCCGGTACGGGCTGCGGCAGTTGCGTCAAGGTCCTCGGCCAGCTCGTCACCTCCGAACTGGAGGCGACCGGCGTCGAGGTCGACAAGGGCCTGTGCGGCTGCTTCTCCCAGACCCGCGAGGAGCTGTACGAGATCGTCCTCGCCCTGCGCATCACCTCCTACCGGCAACTCCTGGACCGCTACGGCCGCGAGAGCGCACGCGGCGGCGACGGCTGCGAGGTCTGCAAGCCCACGGTCGGCTCGATCATCGCCTCGCTGGCGCCCACGATCGGCGCCAACGGCTATGTCCTGGAGGGCGAGCAGGCCTCGCTCCAGGACACCAACGACCACTTCCTCGCCAACCTGCAGAAGAACGGCTCGTACTCGATCGTGCCGCGCATCCCCGGCGGCGAGATCACCCCCGAGAAGCTCATCGTGATCGGCGAGGTGGCCCGGGACTTCGGCCTCTACACGAAGATCACCGGCGGCCAGCGGATCGACATGTTCGGCGCACGCGTCGAGCAACTCCCGCTGATCTGGGCCCGGTTGGTGGACGCGGGCTTCGAGTCCGGGCACGCGTACGGAAAGTCGCTGCGGACGGTCAAGTCCTGCGTCGGGCAGACCTGGTGCCGCTACGGCGTCCAGGACTCGGTGCGCATGGCGATCGACCTGGAGCTGCGCTACCGGGGCCTGAGGTCACCGCACAAGCTCAAGTCGGCGGTGTCCGGGTGCGCCCGCGAGTGCGCCGAGGCCCAGTCGAAGGACTTCGGCATCATCGCCACCGCGAACGGCTGGAACCTGTACGTCGGCGGCAACGGCGGCGCGACCCCGCGCCACGCCGACCTGCTCGCCCAGGACCTCTCCGACGCCGAACTGATCCGCCTGATCGACCGCTTCCTGATGTTCTACATCCGCACGGCGGACCGCCTGGAGCGCACCTCGACCTGGCTGGAGCGGATCCCCGGCGGCCTCGACCACATCCGCGAGGTGGTCGTGGAGGACTCGCTGGGCATCTGCGAGGAGCTGGAGTCCCTGATGACGGCGCACGTCGCGAACTACCGCGACGAGTGGGCCGAGACCATCAACGACCCGGAGAAGCTCTCCCGCTTCGTCTCCTTCGTGAACGCTCCGGACACCCCCGACCCGGTCGTCGGCTTCGTCCCCGAGCGCGACCAAATCAAGCCCGACCTGCCGCTGCTGACCATCGGCACGCGTCCCCTGGAAGGAAGCGCCCAGCGATGACCCTCGCACCCGAGACGATCACGACGCAGGTCCAACTGCAGCTGACCGACGGCTGGTTCAGCGTCTGCGACATCTCCCTGCTGTTGCCCGGCCGTGGGGTGGCGGCGCTGCTCCCCGACGGCCACCAGGTCGCACTCTTCCTGGACCGCACTGGCCGCATGTACGCGATCGACAACCGCGACCCGTTCTCCGGCGCGGCGGTCCTCTCCCGCGGACTCACGGGCACCCACCAGGGCCGCCCGTTCGTCGCCTCACCGCTCCTCAAGCAGCGCTTCGACCTGGAGTCGGGCCAGTGCCTGGACGACGAGACGGTGCGGGTGGCGACGTACGAGGTGCGGGCGCTGTAAGCCGCCCTAGTGCCGAATTCCATCCCGCTCGCCCCGGGCTTCATCCTGATCGCACCGGATTCATCTTGACCGATCGTTTCAGAAAGGTCTAGGCTGCGGTACGTGGCCAGGACCAAGGAGTTCGATCCGGACGCCGCGCTGCAGTCGGCTCTCGAGCTGTTCTGGCGGCGCGGCTACGAGGCGACGTCGATGGCGGATCTCGTCGAGCATCTCGGCATCGGGCGCGCCAGCATCTACGCGACCTTCGGCAACAAGCACGAGCTGTACCTGAAGGCGCTCGACCGGTACGGGGAGTCGCGCGACGCGCTGACGCTGCGCGAGTTGTCGCAGGCGGGGGCCGCGTTGCCCGCCGTGCGCGCGCTGGTGCGGCGGTTCGCCGCCGAGGCGACGGACGACGCCCGCCGGAGGGCGGGCTGTTTCGTCACCAACACGGCGGCCGAGCTGGCACCTCACGACGCGGCGGCGGCCCGGCTGGTGGAGCTCAGCTGGGATCACATCGAGACGCTGATGCACTCGGCGCTCGTCCGGGCGCAGGCACAGGGGGAGCTTGCGGAGGATCGGGATCCTCGGGCCCTGGCTCGTATGTTGCTGGTGTTGATGCAAGGGCTTCGGGTGGTCGGGAAGGCCACGGCGGAGCCCGGGCGGGTTCGGGATGCGGCCGAGCAGGCTCTGACCTTGCTCGACTGATACCGCCCACGCCCGCTGTCGCCTGCGGAACGGTGGGGGCCTGTCGCGCAGTTCCTCGCACCCCTGAAGGGCGCGTTTCGGCTGCTCCCATATTGAAACGATCGGTCTAATTAGGGGGAACTTGTGGCTGTGACAATGGCACCTCCTCGCTCCGGTCGGGCTGCGTTCGTGTTGCTCGGCGGTGTGCAGGTCACCCTGATATTCACGTTGGCCGCCGTGGCTGTGCCGTTGCCCGGGATCGGGGTGGAGTTCGGGGTGCGGCGTGAGGAGTTGATCCTGCTCAGTGCGGCGTACGGGCTGACGTTCGCCGGACTGTTGCTGTTCGGGGGACGGCTCGCCGACCGGTACGGCGGGCGACGGGCGCTCACCGCGGGGCTGTTGGTGTTCGGGCTCGCGTCGGTCGCCGCCCCGCTCGCTCCCGGGTACGACGCGCTGCTCACGGCCCGGCTCGTCCAGGGTGCGGGCGCGGCCCTGATCGCGCCGGCCGCGATGGCGGTGCTGCGGACGGTGTTCCCCTCCCCCACGGCGTACGGCGGGGCGATGGCCACCTGGGGCGGTCTGTCCGTCCTCGGCGCCACGGCGGGCAATCTGCTCTCCGGCGTCATCTCCGCACTCCTGTCCTGGCGTTGGGCCTTCGCCGTACCGCTCGCCGTGACGGTGGCGGCGCTCGCGCTGGCGCCCCGGGTGCTGCCCGCGGCGGCCGGGCCCCACTCCGGGACAGGCGGGCCCGGGCACCCGGCCCGCCCCCGTCTCGATCTGCCCGGCGCGCTCTTGGCCACGGCCGGGCTGTCCTCCGCCAGTTACGGGCTCGTGCTCACCGACGCGTGGCCCTGGACGTCGGGCCGGGTGCTGACGCCGCTGGTCACCGGCGTCGTACTGCTGGCCATGTTCGTCGGAGTCGAGCGGCGGGCCCCCGATCCGCTGCTGCCGCCCGGCTTCCTGCTCGACGGGCGGCGCGCGCTCGGGCTCGCCGCGACCGCGCTCACCGCGGCCGGGACCGCCACGGTCTTCGTGCTGTTCTCGCTCCACCTTCAGGACGAACGCGGCTGGTCGGCGCTGCGGACGTCGACCGCGTTCGTACCGTTCGCCGTGGCGCTCCTCGCGTCGGGCCGGGTGGCCGGGCGGCTCATCGGCCGGTACGGGGCGCCCGTCCTCACCGGTGCCGGGCTGGCCGTCGGCGCCGTGGGCCTCGTACTCCTCGCGCTCCTCGGACTGAACGACTCGGTCCCGTACGCGTACGGGCTCCTCCCCGGCCTCGTCCTGCTGGCCGCCGGGGTCGCCGGCTCCTTCGCCGGGGCCGCGGTGCTGGCCACCGACCGGGTGCCGGCGGAACGGACCGGGCTCGCGGGCGGAGTGCACAACACGGCGATGGAGACCGGGCCGACCGTCGTCTTCGCCCTGCTGCTCGGCGTCGGCGGCGACGCGGCGAGTCTCGCGATGACCGCGGCCCTCTTCGGCACCGCCGCCCTGGCCCTGCGGCTCGCCCGCGTCTGATCCTCGCCCGCCTTCACCTCGCCCGTTCCTGTCCCCCTCCCCAACCCTGTTCCCTCGCCCAGCCCTGTTCCCTCGCCGGCCGCCGATCTTCTCGCGCACCTCTGGCGCTCGCTCACACCCGCGTTCCTCAACTCACCATGTCCGAAAGGGAGTCACTCATGAACCGCACCCGCTTCTCGCACCGCACCGTCCTCGTCACCGGGGGCGGAACCGGGATCGGGCGGGCCGTCGCGCTCGCGTTCGTCGCCGAGGGGGCCTCCGTCGTCGTGGCGGGCCGCACCCGGGCGGCGCTCGACGAGACCGTCGCCCTCGCCGAACGGGCCGGTGGCACGGCGGTCGCGCAGATCGCCGACGTGACACGCTCGGCGGATGTGGAGGCACTCGTCCGCACGGCCGTCGACCGGTTCGGCTCCCTCGACGTCGCCGTGAACAACGCGGGCGTCTTCCGCGGCGGACAGCCCGTCGCCGACCTCCCCGAGGAGGACTGGCGGACCCTGCTCGACATCAACGTCACCGGTGTACTCCTCGCCCTGCAGGCCGAGGTCCGGCAGATGCGGACCCAGCCGGGCGGCGGGGCGATCGTCAACGTCTCCTCCAACCTGGGCGCGCACAAGCAGTGGCCCAGCACCACCGCGTACGGGGCCTCCAAGGCCGCCGTGTCCGCGCTCACCGCAGGCGCCGCGCTCGATCATGTCGCCGACGGCATCCGTATCAACGCCGTGAGCCCCGGTGCCTCCGCGACCGCCATGTCCCTGCGGCCCGGCGAGACCGAGGCCGACCGTGCCGCGCGGATGAAGGAGGAGTCACCGCTCGGCCGCGTCTCGTCGACGGAGGAGGTGGCCGAGGCCGTTCTGTATCTGGCCTCGGACGCGGCGGCGTCCGTGGTCGGCACGGACCTGGTGATCGACGGGGGTGCGTCGTTGTAGGGGACGACACGCGATGACGTCGAGTGCGGGCCGCATGTGGTTGCTCGCGCAGTTCCCCGCGCCCCTTAACAGCAGGGGCTACCGCCCGTCTTCAGGGGCGCGGGGAACTGCGCGACCAGCCCCCACCGGCCCGCACATTCAGAACACCCGTTGAGCGGCGCTCTCCAGCGGTCTCGGGGGCACCGCAGGGGCACCAACGACGGGCGGCAGCCGAACCACCGCGTCAAGCCCGCCGGAGGCGGAGGAAGCCGCCCGCAGGAGGACATCCCCACCACTCGCATGGGCAAGGCGCTGAACAAGGGCCAGCCCCAGACCCGTACCGCCCTTCGGCGCGTCGGGAGCGCGCCAGAACCGGTCGAAGGCGCGCCGGCGCTGTTCCTCGGTCATGCCGGGGCCCTCGTCCGTGACATGGAGCTCGACGCGGGCCGGACCCGCCTGCCGGTGGCCGAAGCGGCGCTCGTGGGTCTCCGGCCTGCGCAGGTCGATGGCCACGGTGGAGTGGCGGGGCGCCACCCGCAGTGAGTTGGACAGCAGGTTGTCCAGGATCTGCTCGACCGCTCCGGGCAGGGCGAGCACCGGCCCGCCGTAGTCGCCGAGCAGCACGAGTTGTACGCCGTGCTGCTCGAACATCGGCGCCCAGGCCCGGTGCCGCTCCGCGCAGACCCGGTCCAGGTCCACCTGCTCACGCACCGCCGCGCTCTCGTCGAGCCGGGCCATCGCCAGCAGCCCCTCGACCATCCTGGCGAGCCGGTCGGTCTCGGTCACCGCGGCGGTCAGGTTGCCCCGGGCGTGCAGCGCGATGTCGGACTCCAGGTTCTCCAGGCGCAGCCGCAGCGCGGCGAGGGGCGTCTTGAGCTGGTGCGAGGCCTCACCCGCGAAGGCGCGCTGGGAGGCGAGGAGGTGTTCGAGGCGGGCGGCCGTACGGTTGAAGGTGGCCGCGAGACTCCGTACCTCCGGCGGTCCCTTGGTGATCGCCACCGGTGTGGACGGGCCGCCGTCGGCCAACTCGTGTGTGGCACGCTCCAGTTCACGGATGGGGCGGCCGGTCCAGCGGGCGATGGCGAAGCCGATGACCGCGACGGCGGTGAGGGCCGCGAGCCCGCCGAGGGCCAGCAGCAGCCAGACGTGGTGCACCCGCGCATGCACCATCTGCGTGGGCAGCGTGATCCACACGGCGCCCTGTTTGTACGAGCCGTGCGCGATCGGCGCCGCGACGGACAGGTACTGGACGCCGCCGATGGTGGAGGTGCGGACGTCCTGCGTGGCGGTTCCCCGCAGCGCCGCCGCGATCCCGGGACGGGTGGCGAGGCCCTGCGTCTCCGTCGCCGACAGCGTGTGCGAGCTGGTGACCAGCGCGCCCGACCGGTCGACGATCACCACCTTCCCGTCGATGCGCTCGGCGCAGCGGCTCACCCTGCCGGGCAGGTCCCGCTCGGCGCGGCCGCCCATGGAGAGGGCCAGCGACGCGTACGCGGAGACCGACTCCGCCTCGTCCTTCGCCATGTTGGTGACCCGCTCCCGCTCGCCCCGGGAGTAGACGAAGCCCAGCGGGATCTCCAGGCAGAGCAGGAGCAGCACGGCGAGACTCAGGTAACTGAGCAGGAGGCGACGTGTCACCGGAAGGCCGCCGGCCGGGCTTCGTGCGATCCGCCGTCCGGGAGGTCGTCGTACGGGCCGTTCGACCCGCTCGACCCGAACGACTCAAAAGACTCGAACGATCCGTACGAGCCGGATGAACCAGGCGAGCCGGTAGAGCCGCTCGAGCCCGTCGAGCCGGTCGATCTGCCGGGCCGCTCCCCGTACGAGCCGCCCGCCTCCCCGCTCGCCGCTCCGCCCGAGGTCCCGCCCGCCGAGGGCGGCCGGTTCTGCACGGCGAGTCTGAAACCGACCCCGCGCAGGGTCTGGATCCACGCCGAGTTCCCCAACTTCCGTCGCAGCGTGGCCACATGGACGTCCAGCGTCTTGGTCGGGCCCTGGTAGTGCGGGTCCCACACCCGGTCCAGGATCTGCTGCCGCGAGTAGACCGCTCCGGGGTCCTCGGTGAGCAGCGCGAGCAGTTCGAACTCCTTCGGCGTCAGCGAGACCGGCGCGTCCCCGACCCAGACCTGCCGGGTGCGGCGGTCGACGACGAGAGGGCCGGGGGCGGGCGGCGTCTCGTCGACCGCCTCCGGCTCGGCGTCGAGTGCTCCTCCGACGGGCCCCGCCGCCTCCCGCCGCGGCCGCCCGGGCGGGACCGGCGGCGCGAACTCGAAGGCCGGCCCGGCCTCGAAGGAGCGCGACGACTCGTCGAAACGCCGCCCGACACCGGACGACCGGTCGTAGGAGCCGTACGGGTCGTACGCGTCGGAGGACCGGGTGGCACCGGACGGCAGGTCGTACGGGTCCGGGGCACGGGTGCTCCCGGAAGAGTCGTACGGGTCCCCGGCACGGACGCCTCCAGAAGAGTCGTACGAGGTCGATGCGCGGGTGCCCCCGACGGAGTCGTACGACTCAGGCGCGCGAGTCGCTCCGGAGGGGTCGTAGGAGGACCGCGTACCGGCGCCGTCGGACGGGTCGTACGAGGACCGCGCGCGGGTGGCGTCGGTCCGGTCGTACGAGGACTGCGTGCCGCTGCCGTCGGACGGGCCGTACGAAGATCGCGTACCGGCGCCGTCGGTCCCGTCGTACGAAGACCGCGCGGCCGATGAGGCATCCTCCCCGGCGACGGCCTGCCCCGGTTCGCCCGAACCGGCAATGTCTCGCCCGGCGTTGCCCAGGTCGGGGCCGCCTCGCCCGGACCCGAACCGCCCTGCGGTGTCCCGCCGCGTGGTGTCCCGCCCGGGGGCGTCCGGCCCGTCGGAGAACGACTCGCCCGCGAACGGTTCGCCGCCGAACGACTCGCCCCTGAACGGTTTCTCGTCCCGCGGTTCCGCGGCCCGGGGCCGTGTGCCGGAGGGCGGGGCACTCGGAGAGGACCCCGACTCGTACGCCCCCTCGGAGCCGGACCGCCAGCCGGACAAGCCGGCATCCGAGAAGCCGGCACCCGAAGACCCTGCACCCGAAGCCCCGGCATCCGAGAAGCCGGCATCCGGAGATCCCGCACCGAGCGTCCCCGCAGCGGCGGTCGGCCCGTCGCCGAGCAGGCCGGCCACCCGCACGCCCGCCCCGAGGGTCCCCGTGCCGACAGGACCCGATCCGAGCGGGCCCGTGCCCGGCGCTCCCGTGCCGAACGGGCCCACCACAGGTGTCCCGCCCGGCGGCGTTGCCATCAAATCGCCCTCGGTCAGGCCTGGTTGGAGGCCGCGGCCCTGTTGGGCGCGCCGGGTGACCGCCCGTATCCGGGCCACCAGCTCGCGCAGGCTGAAAGGTTTCGCCAGATAGTCGTCCGCGCCGAGTTCCAGACCCAGAACGCGGTCGGCCTCCTCGCCGCGCGCGCTGAGGATGATGACGGGCACATCCGAGTACTGCCGGATCCCCCGGCAGACGTCGATGCCGTCCATGTCGGGCAGCCCCAGGTCGAGCAGGACGACATCGCCGTACGGCCCTCTCAGACCGGCGGCGCCGGTCGAGACGTGGTCGACCGTCAGCCCGAAGTGGCCCAGACCCTCGGCGAGCGGCTCGGCGATCGTCTCGTCGTCCTCGATGAGCAGCACTCGTACGCCCATAGGCCCTGTTCTCCCCATGAATCCGGACAGCACGAATTCCGTGCCGTGGAGGGGACACGCTACAAGAGCCGTCATGGGCACGTCGCCTATACCGGAGGTAATGTGACCGGCTGCTCAAAAACCGTCCATGGATGGCTCGTTGACGATGATCCAGCCCGGCCGGGACGAAATATGGGCCATTCCTGGTCGCGCTCTAGTGTTCCGTTAACCTTCGCCTGGCAGTCGCCTCTCTACGGTGGGAGCACGACGGGAAAGCCCTGGTCGAACCCCCTGCCGGGAGGAACCGTGAAGGCACTGCTGGACCGCGCCCGCTCGTTCAAGAGGCGCGTCGATTTCGAGAGCGGCGAATACCGGAAGCTGGCCGAAGGCCAATATCCGGAGGCATTGTTCATTACCTGCTCGGACTCGCGGGTGATACCCGCCCTGATCACAGGCGCACGGCCCGGAGAGATATTCGAGCTGCGGAACGCAGGCAATATCGTGCCACCGCACGGACGGCAGAGCGCGTCCGGCGAGGCCGCCACCATCGAGTACGCACTGGAGGTGCTCGGCGTTCAGGACATCGTCGTGTGTGGCCATTCCCACTGCGGCGCGATGGGCGCCCTGAAGTCCGGCGACGACCTGTCCGCGCTGCCAGGGGTGGACGCCTGGCTGGACCTGGCCCGCCCGGAGCTCGCGCCGTTGCTCGACGGCGCGTTCGAGGACCCGTCGATGCCGGCCGTGGCCCAGCTCAACGTCGTCAACCAGCTTGCGGCACTGCGGAGTTACCCGCTGACCAAGCCCCGGCTCGACTCGGGACGGCTACGGCTGCACGGCTGGTACTACGAGGTCG
Source organism: Streptomyces sp. NBC_00258 (assembly GCF_036182465.1). Lineage (NCBI taxonomy): Bacteria > Bacillati > Actinomycetota > Actinomycetes > Kitasatosporales > Streptomycetaceae > Streptomyces > Streptomyces sp. NBC_00258. Next base: position 8,150,473 of record NZ_CP108081.1, on the reverse strand, counting down.
ACACCGGCCAGGTGCACGAGCTGGACGAGGACGGCCTCTTCCGGGTGCACGCCGCATGAGCGGGCTGCACGCGCGCGGACGCGTACCGGCGCACGCCAGGATCCCGGACGCCTCGCCCGCCCCGGACTTCCCGGCCCCGAACGCCCCTCACCACGCCCCGACTTACCCACCGGACACCGCCCCGACGGCAACCTCCCCGATGGCCAAGTCCGCCAAGCCTGCCAAAACAGACCAGACGGCCAGGGCGGCCAGGACGGCCAAGAACGCCAAGGGGCCGAAGGCCGACCTCGCCACCGAGATCACCGCCTCCCTCGTCGTCTTCCTCGTCGCGCTCCCCCTGTGCATCGGCGTGGCCGTCGCCTCCGGTGTCCCCGCCGAGCTGGGCATCATCTCCGGGGTGATCGGCGGCCTGGTGGTCGGCGCGGCGCGCGGCAGCACGCTCCAAGTCAGCGGTCCGGCGGCCGGGTTGGCGGCCCTCGTGGCGGAGACGGTCCTTCAGTACGGCGTCGCCATGCTCGGTGTGATCGTCCTCGGCTCGGGCATCCTGCAGATCGTCCTGGGCCTGGTCCGCCTCGGCCGGATCTTCCAGGCGATCTCCCTGGCCGTCGTCCAGGGCATGCTCGCGGGCATCGGACTGCCGCTGATGTTCAGCCAGTTGTACCCGATGTCCGACTCCAAGGCCCCGGGCACCCCGATCGAGAACATGGCCGGCCTCCCCGGTCTGATCGCCGACACCGTGGCCAACCCCCAGGCGCTGATCGCCGCCGGGCTCGGCGTCGTCACCATCGTGCTCAGCTTCCTGTGGAAGAAGATGCCGGGCCCGGTCAAGAAGATCCCGGCCGCGCTCGTGGCCGTCGGGATCGGCATCGGGGTCGCCTCCATGCCTGGCGTGGACGTGAAGACGCTCCAGGTGGGCAATCTGCTCGCGTCCGTCGACGTGCCCGGCCCGACCGAGTTCGCGGGACTCGCCGACGTCGGCATCATCACGGCGATCCTCACCTTCACGGTGATCGCCTCGGCGGAGAGCCTCTTCACGGCCGCCGCCGTGGACCGTATGCACAGCGGTCCGCGCACCCGCTACAACCCCGAACTCATCGCCCAGGGCGCCGGAAACACCGTGGCGGGCCTCCTCGGAGCGCTCCCCATCACGGCGGTCGTGGCCCGCAGCTCCGCGAACGTCCAGGCGGGCGCCAAGACCCGGCTGTCCCGCACGCTGCACGGCCTGTGGCTGCTGGCCTTCGCGCTGCTCCTGCCCCAGGTCCTCGCCCTGATCCCGATCGCCGTCCTCGCGGGCGTCCTCGTACACAGCGGCTGGAAGCTCTTCGCCCCCGAGGAGTTCCCGAAGATGTGGCGCCAGGACCGGGGCGAGTTCGCGGTCATGACCCTCACCACGCTGGTCATCGTGGCGACCGCGCTCCTCGAAGGCGTCCTCTTCGGCCTCGCCGCCGGGATCGTACTGGCCGCGCTGCGCATGTCGCAGACCGTCATCAAGCAGCACCTGGAGGAGGACACCGCCAAGGTCGTCATGGCGGGCAACGCCACGTTCCTGCGGCTGCCCCAGCTGATCGAGGCCCTGGAGGCCGCCGCGGAGGCGGGCAAGCCGCGTATTCGGCTCGACCTGACGGGTGTGACCCACCTGGACCACGCCTGCCGCAACCAGGTGGAGGAGTTCGTCGCCCAGCAGCGGGGGTTCGGCCTGCGGGTGGAGCTGCTGATGCAGGGGCCGGCGAAGCCGGTCGGCACGCCTGCGCCTGTGGCGGACTTGGCTGGGGAGCAGGATCGGTCGGCCGGGACCGCACCGCCCAGGCGGCCGTACGCGTCCACGGGTGCGGGGCCGACGCAGGGGCCCGGGCCCACGGCCGAGTGGTTCTATCTCGATACGCGGCCCATGCCTGAGGAGTACGCCTCTCGTTGAGCTCCGCTCGGGTTGTTCGTACGTGCGGGTTCATTGTGGCTGGTCGCGCAGTTCCCCGCGCCCCTGGAGGGGCGCTGTCCCTCGGACGTGCTTACGCTGTGAAGCCACTCGTACGCGGAGGGAGCCAAGGCCATGAGCGGTTGGAACGCGCGGGACATCCCCGACCAGAGCGGCCGTACCGTCGTCGTCACCGGGGCGAACAGTGGGATCGGGTACGTCACCGCCCGTGAACTGGCCCGGCGGGGCGCCCGGGTGGTCCTCGCGTGCCGCAGCGAGAGCCGTGGCACAGAGGCCGCCGACCGGCTGGCCATCGAAGTGCCCGATGCGGAGGCGGAGTTCGCACCGCTCGACCTCGGGAACCTGGACTCCGTACGGGAGTTCGAGGCGGCGTACCGACGGAAGTACGGCCGTCTGGACCTGCTCGTCAACAACGCGGGCGTGATGGCGTTGCCGCAGGGCCGTACGGCGGACGGGTTCGAGACGCAGTTCGGGGTCAACCACCTCGGGCACTTCGCACTCACCGGGCTGTTGCTGCCCGCGCTCCTCGCCACGCCCGGTGCCCGCGTGGTGAGCGTGTCCAGCTTCATGCACGCGCTGGCCAACATCGACATCAACGACCTCAACAGCGAGCGGAAGTACGGGCGCTGGACGGCGTACGAGCGCTCGAAGACGGCCAATCTGCTGTTCGTGCACGAGTTGGCGCGCAGGCTCGCCGCCATCGGCTCCGATGTCGTGGCGGCGGCCGCGCACCCCGGGTACGCCGCCACCAACCTCATGACCGTGGCCCCGAGGATGGAGGGCCGCAAGGGCTCCGAACGGTTCATGGAGATCGGCAGCCGCTTCGTCGCCCAGTCCGCGGAGGCGGGTGCCCTCCCCACGCTGTACGCGGCGACGGCACCCGGTGTACGCCCTGACTCCTTCACCGGCCCCTCGATCCTCGGATTCCGCGGCTCCCCGGCGAGGTCACTGCGCGCCAAGTGGACCCTCAACGACCGGGCGGGGCAACGGCTTTGGGAGGAGTCGGAGCGGCTGACAGGCGTCACGTACGACGCGCTGAAGGTGTGATGCGGGGATGCGCGCGACGTCCGGCCCGCGGAAGGCATGACGCACGCGGGTACCGGGCACACCAGGTGGTGACGCGTACACGTCACCGCCTGGCCATGGCGCGTCCACCCCGCACTCCTAGGCTCCGGCGGTGCGCGACCCCGTCGCCGACCGGCGGACGGGGCGGTCACAGCACCCCCTTGGAGCGACAGTGGAACGTCGTACCCTTCTGCGCGCGGCCGTCCTCGGCGGTTCGTCCGCCGTCTTCGGCGGAACCCTGTGGCGCGGCGCCGCGTACGCCGCACCCGCCCAGCCCGGCGTCGGCCCGTACGGGGCACTCGGCGCGGCGGACGCGAACGGCGTCAGGCTGCCGAGCGGCTTCACCAGCCGGGTGATAGCCAGATCCGGCCAGACGGTCACCGGAACGTCCTACACCTGGCACAACGCGCCTGACGGCGGGGCCTGTTACGCCGATGGCAGCGGCTGGATCTATGTCTCCAACTCGGAGATCAACCCGTCGGGCGGCGCGAGCGCGGTGAAGTTCTCGTCGGCGGGCGCGATCACGGGCGCGTACCGCGTCCTGTCCGGCACGCGGCAGAACTGCGCGGGCGGGAAGACGCCGTGGAACACCTGGCTGTCCTGCGAGGAGGTGTCTCTCGGCTACGTCTACGAGACGGACCCGTGGGGCGTGAACGCGGCCGTGCGCCGGGACGCGATGGGCCGCTTCAAGCACGAGGCGGCGGCCGCCGACCCGGTGCGCAAGGCGGTGTACCTGACGGAGGACGAGACCAACGGCTGCCTCTACCGCTTCGTCCCCACCACGTGGGGCAACCTGTCCGCCGGCACCCTTCAGGTCATGGTCGCCGGGACCGCCACCTCCGGCTCCTTCACCTGGGCGAACGTGCCCGACCCGGACGGCTCCCCCACCACGACCCGTACGCAGGTCTCCGGCTCGAAGAAGTTCAACGGCGGCGAGGGCTGCCACTACGCCGACGACACGGTCTGGTTCACCACCAAGGGCGACAACCGCGTCTGGCAGCTCAACCTGGCCGCCAACACATACGAGTTGGCGTACGACGACTCGCTCGTGACCTCCGGCACCGCCCCGCTCACCGGCGTCGACAACATCACCGGCAGTCCCTCGGGCGACCTGTTCGTCGCGGAGGACGGCGGCAACATGGAGATCTGCGTCATCACACCGAACGACGTGATCGCCCCGTTCCTCCGCATCGACGGCCAGTCGGGCTCGGAGATCACGGGGCCCGCCTTCTCCCCCGACGGCACCCGGCTCTACTTCTCCAGCCAGCGGGGCACGAGCGGCAGTTCGTCGGGCGGCATCACGTACGAGGTGCGGGGCCCGTTCCGCTCGTAACCGCCCCTGCGCGACACCGGCAAGCACGCGGACCGGGTCCGCCCACGCATGCGCACCGGGTTTACAGATGACGGACCCATGAGCGGAGAGCTACCGTCCGGTCACGTCACGTTCGCATCACGGGTCCGTCATTCCGCCACCGCACCACCAGCCCCCCAATACTTTCGTCACCTCAAATCCGACTGATCTCCCTCCGTGATCATGCGTACGGATAACGACCCAAATCTGAGGTGCTCTCGTGAAGTTGCTCCGCAAGCCCGCCGCCGTTGCCGTCGCCGCGCTGGCGCTCACCGCCCTGTCGGCCACCACCGCCCAGGCCCACGACGGCAACCACCCGTTCAAGAACTGCACCGAGGCGTACGAGAACGGGTACTCCAACATCGCCGAGGGCGACGAGCACTACGACGACGACCTGGACCGCGACCAGGACGGCATCGGCTGCGACCAGCCCCCTTCTGACTTCGTCCCCGCGGAGGACCAGGGCAAGGACGACAACGGCACCGAGAACACCGCCTCCGACACCGGCGAGAAGAACACCGACCTGGCGGAGACCGGCGGCAGCGGCGCCACGGCGTACATCGCGGGCGGCGGCGCGGCGGTTCTGCTCGCGGGCGGCGGCGTGCTGTTCACGGTGCGCAGGCGCCGTGACGCCCGCTGACCCACCTGCTTCACACGCCGAAGAGGCGGCACCTCCGCACAGGTGCCGCCCCTTCGTCTTTCGTGCACCGGGGCCGTGATCCGTCGGTGAGGGTGGGATGGCGGACTACGACCCCGGGGTCATTCAGGCCCCCTACCGGTGATCGCTCCCCTGCGAGGAAGACGCCGCCCGCCCCGCCTCCAACCTCGCCACCGGGATCCGGAACGGTGAGCAGGAGACGTAGTCGAGGCCCACCTCGTGGAAGAAGTGGACGGACTCCGGGTCGCCGCCGTGTTCGCCGCAGACGCCGAGTTTGAGGTCGGGGCGGGTCTCGCGGCCGGCCTTCACCGCGGACTTGACCAGGGAGCCCACGCCGTCGCGGTCGATCGTCTCGAAGGGGCTGACGCCGAAGATGCCCTTCTCCAGGTAGGCGGTGAAGAAGGAGGCCTCGACGTCGTCCCGGCTGAAACCCCACACCGTCTGGGTCAGGTCGTTCGTGCCGAAGGAGAAGAACTCCGCCGCCTCCGCGATCTGACCGGCGGTCAGGGCAGCTCGCGGCAGCTCGATCATCGTGCCGATGGACAGCTTCAGGTCCGTACCGGTCGCGGCCTGGACCTCCGCGATGACCTGGTCGGCCTCCTCGCGCACGATCTCCAGCTCCTGGACCGTGCCCACCAGCGGGATCATGATCTCCGCGCGCGGGTCGGCCTTGGCGGCCTTCCGTTCGGCGACGGCCTCGGCGATGGCCCGTACCTGCATGGTGAAGAGACCGGGGATCACCAGCCCCAGGCGTACGCCGCGCAGGCCCAGCATCGGGTTCTGCTCGTGCAGGCGGTGCACGGCCTGGAGGAGCCGCAGGTCGTTCTCGTTGGCGTCCTTGCGGGACTCGGCGAGGGCGACGCGAACCGACAGCTCGGTGATGTCCGGCAGGAACTCGTGCAGCGGCGGGTCCAGGAGGCGGACGGTGACCGGGAGGCCGTCCATCGCCGAGAACAGCTCCACGAAGTCCTGCTTCTGGAGCGGCAGGAGCGCCTTCAGCGACTCCTCGCGCTCGGCCTCCGTGTCCGCGAGGATCAGGCGCTCGACCAGCTCACGACGGTCGCCGAGGAACATGTGCTCCGTACGGCACAGGCCGATGCCCTGGGCGCCGAAGCGGCGGGCGCGCAGCGCGTCCTCGGCGTTGTCCGCGTTGGCGCGCACCCGCAGGCGGCGCTTGCGGTCGGCGAACGCCATGATCCGGTGCACGGCCTCGACCAGTTCGTCGGCGTCGTTGGCGCCCGCGTGCATCCGGCCCTCGAAGTACTCCACGACGGGGGACGGGACGACCGGGACCTCGCCGAGGTACACCTTGCCGCTCGAACCGTCGATCGAGATCACGTCGCCCTCTTCGACGACATGCCCGCCGGGCACCGTCATCCGGCGCCGCTTGGTGTCGACCTCCAGCTCCTCCGCGCCGCACACACAGGTCTTGCCCATGCCGCGCGCGACCACGGCCGCGTGGGAGGTCTTGCCGCCGCGGGAGGTGAGGATGCCCTCGGCCGCGATCATGCCGTCCAGGTCGTCGGGGTTGGTCTCCCGGCGGACCAGGATGACCTTCTCGCCCGAACGCGACCACTTCACGGCCGTGTACGAGTCGAAGACCGCCTTGCCGACCGCCGCACCCGGCGAGGCGGCGATGCCCCGGCCGACCTGCGCCACCTTCGCCTCGTCGTCGAAGCGCGGGAACATCAGCTGGGCCAACTGGGCGCCGTTGACGCGCTGGAGCGCCTCGGCCTCGTCGATCAGCCCCTGGTCCACCAGCTGCGTGGCGATACGGAAGGCGGCTCCCGCCGTCCGCTTGCCCACCCGCGTCTGGAGCATCCACAGCTGCCCGCGCTCGATGGTGAACTCGATGTCGCAGAGGTCCTTGTAGTGGTTCTCCAGGGTCGCCATGATCTGCATGAGCTGGTCGTACGACTTCTTGTCGATCTGCTCCAGCTCGGCGAGCGGGACCGTGTTGCGGATGCCCGCGACCACGTCCTCGCCCTGCGCGTTCTGCAGGTAGTCGCCGTACACGCCCTGGTGGCCGCTGGCCGGGTCGCGGGTGAAGGCGACACCCGTGCCGGAGTCGGGGCCGAGGTTGCCGAAGACCATGGAACAGACGTTGACGGCCGTGCCGAGGTCGCCCGGGATGCGCTCCTGGCGGCGGTAGAGCTTGGCCCGGTCGGTGTTCCAGGAGTCGAAGACCGCGTGGATGGCGAGGTCCATCTGCTCGCGCGGGTCCTGCGGGAAGTCCCGGCCCGCCTCGGTCTTGACGATCTTCTTGAACTTGGTGACGAGCTTCTTGAGGTCGGCCGCTTCGAGGTCCGTGTCGACGGTGACCTTCTTGGCGTCCTTGGCCGCTTCCAGCGCGTCCTCGAAGAGCTCTCCCTCGACGCCGAGGACCGTCTTGCCGAACATCTGGATGAGCCTGCGGTACGAGTCCCACGCGAAGCGGTCGTCACCGGCCTGCTTGGCGAGGCCCTGCACGGACTTGTCGGAGAGGCCGATGTTCAGGACGGTGTCCATCATGCCCGGCATGGAGAACTTCGCCCCGGAACGGACCGAGACGAGGAGGGGGTCGTCGGCCTGGCCGAGCTTCTTGCCCATCTTCGCTTCGAGGGCGTCAAGGTGTGCACTCACCTCGTCACGCAGTGCCGCCGGCTCGTCGCCACTGTCGAGGTAGGTCTTGCAGGCCTCGGTGGTGATGGTGAAGCCGGGAGGGACGGGGAGGCCCAGATTGGTCATCTCGGCGAGGTTGGCACCCTTGCCACCAAGGAGATCCTTGAGGTCCTTGTTGCCCTCGGTGAAGTCGTAAACGAACTTCACGCTCTCGGCGCCGCTCTCAGCTACGTGGGGATCTTTGTTTTCCGACACGGGTCTCGACTCCTCGAGGACGCGGTGGCTGCCCTGACGACGGGGAACATACCCAGATCGAAGGCGCCTGGGTACGTCCACTTGCGCGTCATACGGCCGTAACCACTCGTCCGCCAGCAGATCGAAAGTCAAGGGGAGGTAAGCCGGACACCCCGACCGCGTTCACCTCTTGAACGAGTCAACACCCGTAGGCCCAGAATTTCGCTCACATGAGCGACGCTCGACACGCCTGAGTTCACATCGTAAATGATCAATGGGTGGCACTGAGTGCCATCCTTTGAGAAGTGCAGCCGCGCAAGATCCGCTCATCTGAGCGAAACCCCGATCAGGCGTGGCGAGAATCACGCAGTTTTCGGCGCCCGGATTTCACCATGCGGACCGCTGCACAGACGGAAACCTGACCGTCACACGCCCATGGCCAGTGACCGTCACACGCTCATGGCGAGTGCCCCTCACACGCCCATGGCGAGCAGCCGCTCCTCGACCCGCTCGGGTGCGTACAGGTGCTCCACGACCATCGCCCCCGCCCCGACCAGGCCCGCCCGCTCGCCGAGCCGTGAGGTGACCACGTCCAGGTGGGCGGTGGAGCGGGGCAGAGCCCGCTGGTAGAGGAGCTCGCGGACGCCGGTCAGGAACGCCGTCCCGGCCAGGTCTCCGGCGATCATCAGGACGCCGGGGTTGAGGAGCGTGACCACGGTCGCCAGTACGTCACCGACGTGGCGGCCGGCCTCCCTGGCGAGCGCGGCCGCGCCGGGATGTCCGGAGGCCAGCAGATCGCGCACATCTGAGCCCGACGCGGCCGGAACGCCCGTCTCCGCCAGCCTGCGCGCGACGGCGCCACCGCTCGCCACGGCCGCGAGGCACCCGAACGACCCGCATCTGCACAGCGCGTCGGCGCCCTCCGGGACCCGGATGTGCCCGATGTCCCCGGCGCCGCCGTCGATGCCCCGGTAGATCGCACCGCCGACGACCACGCCGGCCCCGATACCGGTGGAGACCTTCACCAGCACGAACGCCGAGCAGTCGGGGTGGCCGGTGCGCTGTTCCCCGTACGCCATGAGGTTGGCGTCGTTGTCGACGAGGACCGGGACGGCGCCGGTGCCCGTGTGCTCGGTGAAGGCGCGGGTGAGGCGGCCCCGTATGTCGTAGCCGTCCCAGCCGGGCATGATCGGCGGCTGGACGACCCGGCCGGTCTCGCTGTCCACGGGACCTGGCACGGCGAGTCCGATGCCGCACACCTCGTGCGCCCGGTGCCCGGCCTTCTCCAGGAGCTCCGCGAACCAGCGGCCCAGCTCGCCGAGGACCGCGTCCGGGCCCTCCTCGATCAGCAGCGACCCCGTGTGCTCGGCCAGCAGCTCACCGGTCAGGGACAGTACGGCGGCGCGGGCGTGCCGGGTGTCGAGGTCGGCGGCGAGGACGACGGCGTGTGAGTCGTCGAACTCCAGGCTGACCGAGGGGCGGCCGCCGAGCGGCGAGTCCACCGGGCCCGCGGCGCCCTCACGCAGCCAGCCGGCCCGGAACAGCCTCTCGAGCCGCTGCCCGACCGTGGCCCGCGACAGCCCGGTGACCTGCTGCAAGGCCCCGCGTGTGGTCGCGCGCCCGCTGCGCACCAGCTCCAGCAGGTCGCCGGAGCTCGCCTGGCTCCCGGTCTTCCCGGCGCGTGTGGCCATTCCGCTACTCCCTGTGGTTCCGGTCATGCGAACCCCTTGCGCTCACCAACTCTGCATTACATATTGAGTTTTGCGTGTTAAATAGACGTAACCCTACGGTAGCTACTGCCGAACTGGTCGGCCGCATGTCTTCGGGGAGACCTGAGTGGACCGCACAACCCAGCTCACCGCCCGTCGCACCGGGATCGCGGATCCCGTTCGCACCGCGACCTCACCACCGTTCTCCGGCCACGGTGAGATCGGCCCTTCCGGGGTGGCCGTATACGATCCGGTCCGCCCGGCGGGATCGCTGCACCTCAGGGCGGCCGAGGTACTGCACGGCAACTGGACCGGCACGTCCACGGTGCCCTCGCGCGGTCTGTACCCCCACCAATGGTCCTGGGACTCCGCGTTCATCGCGATCGGCCTGCGCCATCTGTCGCCGCTGCGGGCGCAGATCGAGCTGGAGACACTGCTCGACGCGCAGTGGGGCGACGGCCGGATCCCGCACATCGTGTTCAACCCCTCCGTCCCCCTCGACGCGTACTTCCCGAGCCCCGACTTCTGGCGCTCCTCGACCGCGGGGCGCACTGCGGGCGCCCCGCGCACCGTACAGACGTCGGGCATCGTGCAGCCACCGGTGCACGCGCTCGCGGCCTGGCTGGTCCACGTCTCCGACCCCGGTCTGTCCCGGGCGCGGTCCTTCCTGTCCCGGATCTACCCGCGGCTGGCGGCCTGGCACCGCTATCTGCTGCACCGCCGGGACCTGGGCGGCGGGGGCCTCGCCTCGGTGGTCCACCCCTGGGAGCAGGGCATGGACAACGCGCCGAGCTGGGACACCCCGCTCTCCCGTGTGACGCCCGCCCCGGCCCGCTCCTTCCGCCGCGCGGACCTCGACCACGGCGCCGCGGAGGACCGGCCGACGGACCTGGACTACGGACGGTACGTGCGGCTCGCGACGGACTACCGGGACGGCGGGTACGCCGACGGGGTGGGCCGGTTCGCGGTCGAGGACCCGGCCTTCAACGCGCTGCTGATCGCCTCCGAGCACGCCCTGGCGCGGATCGCGCGGGAACTGGGCGCCACGGGCACGGCCCGGCACGCGCGCGCGGAGCGGCTGACGGCGGCGCTCGTCGACCGGCTGTGGGACCCGGCCGAGGGCATGTTCTTCTGCCGGGACGTGCGCACGGACGAGCTGATCCCCGAGCGCGGCGTCTCCGGCCTCGTCCCGCTGCTGCTCCCCACGCTCCCCCGCGACACGGCCGCCACGCTCGTACGGACGCTGCAGGGGCCGCACTTCGGGCTCGGCGAGTCGACCCGGCTCGTCCCGAGCTACGACCTGACCGGGCACGCCTTCGATCCGCACCGGTACTGGCGCGGTCCGGCCTGGTTCAACACCAACTGGCTGGTGGAGCGCGGGCTCAGGCTGCACGGGGAGCACGCGCGCGCGGAGAAACTGCGGGGTGCGCTGCTGGAGACGGCGGACACCTCCGGGTTCGCGGAGTACGTGGATCCGTACACCGGCGAGGCCTGTGGAGCGCTCGGTTTCAGCTGGACCGCGGCGCTGACGCTGGACCTGATGCACGAGGCACCCGAAGCGGTGCACAGCACGACGGAAGAGTTCGGCAAGGGCGCCAAGGGAGGGGACCGGCGATGACGGACCGGCATCATCTGCTCGTGCACGGTGGGACGTTCGCGGCCGTGGGCGACGGCGGGGACATCAACGGGGTGCGCGGCGCCAGTTCGCCCCACGGGCTGTTCGTGCGCGACGCCCGGCACCTGAGCCGCTGGCAGCTGACCGTCGACGGGGCGGTGCCCGAGGCGCTGACGCCGGTCGCGGACGGCGACACGGCCCGCTGTGTGCTCGTACCCCGCGGTGGCCGGCAGGAGCCGCCCGCGTACACGATCTTCCGTGAACAGGCCGTGGCGGACGGCGCGTTCGTCGAGTCGCTGCGCGTCACCAGCAACCGTCCGGCACCGACGACGGTCCGGATCGCGGTGACCGCGGACGCCGACTTCACTGACCAGTTCGAGTTGCGCTCCGACCACCGCACGTACACGAAGATCGGCGTGGTCCGCTCCCGCCAAGTCCTCGACGACGGCGTGGAGTTCACCTACCAGCGCGGGGAGTGGCGGTCCACCACGACCGTGACCTCCGAGCCCGCGCCGGACGGCGTGGAGGAGACCGGCACGGGCGCGCGCCGCCTCGTGTGGACCCTCGAACTCCAGCCGCACGAATCGGCCGAGCTGGCCCTCCGGGTGGCGGCGCGCCCGCACGGTATGCCGCACCCGGAGGTGCCCCCCTCCCCGGCCGCCGCCAACGCCCGACTCCTCGCGCTGGAAGGGGAGTTCGCGGAGGGCGTGCCCTTCCCCACGGGCTGGCCCGAGCTGGCCGCGGCCTGTGCGCGGGGCCTGTCCGACCTGGCCGTGCTCCAGGTGCCCGCAACGGGCCCCGACGGAGAGGAACTTCGCGTCCCGGCGGCCGGAGTGCCGTGGTTCCTGACCCTGTTGGGCCGCGACGCCCTTCTCACCTCCCTCTTCGCGCTCCCCTACCGCCCTCAGCTGGCCGCCGCCACCCTGCCCGCGCTCGCCGCCGCCCAGGCGACCGAGGTCGGCATCGGCACGGTGGCCCAGCCGGGCAAGATCGTGCACGAGATGCGGCACGGGGAGCTGGCGCACTTCGGGCAGGTGCCGTACGGGCGCTACTACGGCTCGGTCGACGCGACCCCGCTCTTCCTGGTCCTCCTCGGCGCGTACGTCGAGCAGACCGGGGACGTGGCGCTGGCCCGCCGCCTTGAGTCCAACGCCCGGGCGGCGATCGGCTGGATGCTGGACCACGGCGGGCTGACCTCGCGCGGGTATCTCGTCTACCGCGCGGACGAGGGCGGCCTCGCCAACCAGAACTGGAAGGACTCCCCCGGCGCCATCTGCTCCGGCGACGGCAGCCGGCCGACCGGTCCCGTGATGGCCGCGGGCGCGCAGGGGTACGCGTACGACGCGTTGCGCCGGACCGCGCATCTGGCCCGGACGGTATGGGACGACGAGGTGTACGCGGCGTTGCTGGAGCAGGCCGCGGCGGATCTCCGTGACCGGTTCCAGCGGGACTTCTGGATGCCGGACCACTCCTTCCCGGCACTCGCCCTGGACGGCGAAGGCAACCACGTCGACGCGCTGGCGTCCGACGCCGGGCACCTGCTCTGGTCCGGGCTGCTGGACAAGGAGTACGGGGAGCTGGTCGGGCGGCGGTTGCTGGAGCCGGACTTCTTCTCCGGCTGGGGTGTCCGCACGGTCGCCTCGGGCCAGCCCGCGTACCATCCGCTGTCCTACCACCGGGGGTCGGTGTGGCCCCACGACAACGCGTTGATCACGTTGGGGCTGGCGCGGTATGGCTTGCATGACGAGGCTCGGACGGTCGCCCATGCGCTGGTCGACGCGGCGACGGCGGCAGGGCACCGGCTGCCGGAGGTTCTCGCGGGGTACGGCCGCGACACCCACGTCGAGCCGGTGCCGTACCCGCACGCGTGCGTCCGCGAATCCCGTTCGGCTGCGGCGCCGTTGGCGTTGCTCACCGCCGTGGGGGGTGCCTGAGGTCTGACGTCGAGTGCGGGTCCGCTGTGGCTGGTCGCGCAGTTCCCCGCGCCCCTTAAAAGACAAAAGCCAGGGGCGCAGCCCCGCTTGTAGGGGCGCGGGGAACTGCGCGGCCAGCCCCCACCGGCCCGCGGCCAGCTCTCAACCGCCGGAGGTGTCCTGCTCCGCGTCCTCGCTGATGCCGGCGCAGTCGTACGGGTCCTTGAGCCAGCCGTCCGGCAGGACAACCCTGTTGTTGCCGGATGTACGCCCGCGGGGCCCGTCGGCGCCGACCGGCCACGGCTGGTCCAGTTCCAACTCCTCCAGCCCCTCGGAGAGTTCGGCCAGTGACGAAGTGATCGCGAGGCGCTTCCGCATCTCGGAACCGACCGCGAAACCCTTCAGGTACCAGGCCACGTGCTTGCGGAAGTCGATGACTCCGCGCGCCTCGTCACCGATCCACTCCCCGAGGAGGGTCGCGTGGCGGACCATGACACCGGCGACCTCACGAAGAGTCGGCCGGGCATAGTCACCCCCGCGCCCCTCGAACGCGGCCACCAGATCGCCGAAGAGCCACGGACGCCCCAGGCAGCCACGGCCGACGACCACCCCGTCACAGCCGGTCTCCCGGACCATCCTCAGCGCGTCGTCCGCCGACCAGATGTCACCGTTGCCGAGTACGGGAATCTCCGGCACGTGCTCCTTGAGGCGGGCGATGGCGTCCCAGTCGGCGGTGCCGCCGTAGTGCTGGGCAGCCGTGCGGCCGTGCAGCGCGATCGACGTCACGCCCTCCTCGACGGCGATACGCCCGGCGTCGAGGTACGTGATGTGGTCGTCGTCGATGCCCTTGCGCATCTTCATCGTGACGGGGAGGTCGCCCGCCCCGGACACCGCCTCGCGGAGGATCGCCCGCAGCAGGTGCCGCTTGTACGGCAGCGCGGACCCGCCGCCCTTCCGTGTGACCTTCGGCACCGGGCAGCCGAAGTTCAGGTCGATGTGGTCGGCGAGGCCCTCCTCCGCGATCATGCGGACGGCCTTGCCGACGGTCGCGGGGTCGACCCCGTACAACTGGATCGACCGCGGGGTCTCCGACGCGTCGAAGTGGATCAGTTGCATCGTCTTCTCGTTGCGCTCGACCAGCGCCCGAGTGGTGATCATCTCGCTGACGAACAGGCCCTTGCCTCCGCTGAACTCCCTGCACAGCGTGCGGAACGGCGCGTTCGTGATCCCGGCCATGGGCGCGAGGACGACGGGCGGCTGGACGGTGTGCGGGCCGATCCGCAGGGCGGAGTTCACCGTGGATGTGGGCGTGGGCATTCCCCCATTGTCGCGTACGCCGACCGGTGCCCCGGAAGTCCCAGTCATTAGTTAGGCACACTACCGAAGTGGGCGTATTCTGGTCGGCATGCCCGAGCTCAGCCACCGGCGACGCATGCTGGTGCTCGCGATCTGCTGCATGAGCCTGCTGATCGTGAGCCTCGACGTCACCATCCTCAATGTCGCCCTGCCCGCCATGCAGAAGGACCTGGACGCGAGTCTGGCGGGCATGCAGTGGACGATCGACGCGTACACCCTGGTGCTCGCCGCGCTGCTGATGCTCGCCGGTTCGACGGCGGACCGCATCGGCCGCAAGCGGGTCTTCATGGCCGGCCTGGTCGTCTTCACGATCGGCTCGGTCCTCTGCTCGCTCGCGCCCAACCTCGAATCGCTCGTCGTCTTCCGCATGATCCAGGCGGTCGGCGGCTCGATGCTCAACCCGGTCGCGATGTCGATCATCACCAACACCTTCACGGACCCGCGCGAGCGTGCCCGCGCGATCGGGGTCTGGGGCGGCGTGGTCGGCATATCGATGGCCGCGGGCCCGCTGGTCGGCGGCCTCCTCGTGGACTCGGTCGGCTGGCGCTCGATCTTCTGGATCAACTTGCCGGTGGGCCTGGCCGCGCTCCTGCTCACACTCCGGTACGTGCCCGAGTCCCGCGCCCCGAAGGCCCGCCGCCCGGATCCGGTCGGCCAGTTCCTGGTGATCGTGCTGCTCGGCTCCCTCACGTACGCGATCATCGAGGCGCCCTCCTCCGGCGCCGGCCAGACCCTCGCCTTCGGCGGCGTCGCGCTCGCCGCGCTCGTCACGCTTCTCCGGTACGAGCCCCGCCGCGACGAACCCCTCATCGACCTGCGCTTCTTCCGCTCGGCTCCCTTCAGCGGGGCCACGGTCGTGGCGATCAGCGCGTTCGCGGCGCTCGGCGGCTTCCTCTTCCTCTCGACGCTCTACCTCCAGAACGTCCGCGGCCTGGACGCCCTCCACGCGGGCCTGTGGATGCTCCCCATGGCGGTCATGACCTTTATCTGCGCGCCCCTGTCCGGACGGCTCGTCGGCAACCGCGGTCCCCGGCTGCCGCTGCTCATCGCGGGGACGGCGATGACCGCGAGCGGTGTGCTCTTCGCCGGTTTCGAGGCCGAGACGGCGAACGTGACCCTCGTCATCGGGTACTTCCTCTTCGGCCTCGGCTTCGGTTTCGTGAACGCCCCCATCACCAACACCGCCGTCTCCGGCATGCCCCGCGCCCAGGCCGGGGTGGCCGCCGCCGTCGCCTCCACCAGCCGCCAGATCGGCCAGACGCTGGGCGTCGCCGTGATCGGCGCGGTCCTCGCCTCCGGCGTCGGTTCCTCCTCCTACCGGGACACCTTCGTCGCGGCGGCCCGCCCCGCGTGGTGGATCATCGCCGCGTGCGGTCTGGCGGTGCTGGTGCTGGGTGCCGTGACGAGCGGCCCCTGGGCCCGGCGAACGGCCGAGCGCACGGCTTTGCGACTGGAGTCGCCGGAGATCAAGGAGTCGGCGGGGGTTGTGTGAGGGTGCGGCCCGGTGGGGGCTGGTCGCGCAGTTCCCCGCGCCCCTAAAAGCGGGGCTGCGCCCCTGGCTTTTGTCTTTTAAGGGGCGCGGGGAACTGCGCGAGCAACCCCCACCGGGCCGCACCAATCACTCAACCCCGCTCCACAGCAATCGCATGGAGCTTCTCCAGCCGTTCCCGTGACTCCTCGTCCGCCGGCGCGTACGTGACCATCCGCGGCCCCTCGGCCGGACCGAGCCACAGGTCGGTGTGGACCAGGGTCAACCGTCCGACGTACTGGTTGTCGAAGAACTTGGTCTTGCTGCGGGAGCCGACGACCTCATGCCGCTCCCACACCTCACGGAATTCCTCCGACTCCGCCCGCAGCCGCTTGAGCAGCATCTTCCAGGCGGGGTCGGCGAGATGCCCGGCCATCGAGGCGCGGAACTTGGCGGCCATCAGCCGGATCGACTCGTCGAGCATCACGATCGACGAACGCCACTGCTCGTTCGTGGTGATGAGGACCATGCAGTTGCGGTCCTCGGCCGGCACCTCGTCGAGGTCGCAGAGCAGACGGCCGTACGTGCGGTTGTACGCGAGGACGTCGTACCGGCTGTTCTGGATACAGGCCGGGAGAGGCTCCAGCTGCTCCAGCGTCTGCAACAGCGCCGGAGTGATCGTCGGGCAGCGCGAGGCCGGGGTGGGGTCGACGGCGCCGGCCAGCTGGAAGAGGTGGGCGCGCTCGTTCGGGTCGAGCATCAGCGTGCGGGCGAGGGCGTCGAGGACCTGGACGGAGACCTGGATGTCCCTGGCCTGTTCGAGCCACGTGTACCAGGTGACGCCGACCGCGGAGAGGTGTGCGACCTCCTCCCGGCGCAGCCCCGGTGTGCGCCGGCGGCGGCCGCGGGGCAGGCCCACCTGCTCGGGCGTGAGGTGCTCGCGACGGTGCCGCAGGAAGGCAGCGAGCTCGTGGCGCCGGATGTCCGACTCGCGCGAGGCCCGGCTCTCCGACTCACGCACGCTCTCGGGCTCACGCGCGGGCGCGCCCGTGGCCTGGGCCTCGCGCCCCCGCACCCCGGTGGACCCGGTCGCCCCGTTCTCCCGTACCGCCGTTTCCTCGGCCATGGTCGTCATGCCTCCAGCCTGCAGCCGCCCGCACCCTGTTTCCAGGTACTCCTTGTAACAGGATAAAGAGACTCTGGTACCAGTCTGAGAGGGGGAGCACGCTCGACAGCGTGACCGAAACCCTCGCTTCCCGTACCGTCCGCTCGCCCGTCGCCCCACCCGTGCTCGGCGGGCTCGGACTGTTCACCGTGCTGCTCGGCGCGGCCCTGCCCCTCATCGACTTCTTCATCGTGAACGTCGCCCTGCCCACGATCGGCCACGACCTGGCCGCGAGCGACGCGGTCCTGGAACTCGTCGTCGCCGGATACGGAGTCGCGTACGCCGTGCTCCTCGTCCTCGGCGGGCGGCTGGGCGACATGTTCGGCCGGCGCCGGCTCTTCATCGGCGGGATGATCGCCTTCGGGCTGACCTCGCTGGCGTGCGGGCTCGCGCCGAGCGCGTGGACGCTCGTGGCGGCGCGCGTCGCGCAGGGCGCGGCGTCGGCGGCGATGCTCCCGCAGGTCCTCGCCACCATCCAGTCGGCGACCGCGGGCCCGCGCCGCGCCAAGGCGATGGGCCTGTACGGCGCAACGGCCGGGCTCTCCATGGTGGCCGGGCAGATCCTCGGCGGCGTGCTCGTCGCGGCGGACATCGCGGGCACCGGCTGGCGCGCGGTCTTCCTGGTGAACGTGCCTGTCGTGCTGGTGGGCCTCTTCCTGGCCGCCAAGGCCGTGCCCGAGACCCGCTCGCAGCACCCGGCGCCGGTGGACGGCCCCGGCACGGTCCTGCTGGCCATCGCCCTGGTGTCCCTGCTCGCCCCGCTGACCGAGGGCCGGGCGGCGGGCTGGCCCCTGTGGACGTGGCTGTCGCTCGCGGTGTTCCCGATGGCGGCGACGGCCTTCTATCTCGTCGAGCGGCGGGCGGAACGTCAGGGCCGCACCCCGCTGGTTCCGCCGAGCCTGTTCTCGAACCTCCCCCTGCGCCGGGGCCTGGTGATGATCCTCCCCTTCTCGATCGGCTTCAGCGGCTTCATGTTCGTCATCGCGGTGGCGCTTCAGCAGGGGGTCGCCCTGAGCCCGGTCCGCGCGGGCCTGACCCTGGCCCCGATGGCGGTGTCCTTCTTCGTGGTCTCGCTCCTGGGCCCGCGACTGGTGGCCCGGTGGGGCACGCGTGTGGTGACCGCGGGCGGCCTGGTCCAGGCGGTCGGCGTGGCCGTCCTCGCCCTCACGGTGTGGAGCTCCTGGCCCCACGTCGGCGGCCTGGAACTCTGGCCCGGCGTGATCATCGCGGGTGCCGGTCAGGCCCTCCAACTGCCCATCCTCTTCCGCGTCATACTCTCCGAGGTCCCCCCGGCCCGCGCCGGTGTGGGCAGCGGCGTCATGATCACCGCCCAGCAGTCCGCCCTCGCCCTGGGTGTGGCCACCCTCGGCACCCTCTTCCTCACCCTCACCCCTGGTCACGGCATGCGGGACGCCCTGGTCACGACGCTTCTCGTCCAGCTCGCCGGGGTCGCACTGACCACCGGTCTGAGCCTGCGACTGCCTCGCGCCATCGCCTGAGCCCACGGAACAGTGCGCGGAATTCGCACACAACTCACCACAGTTGTGTCCCTGTTGATGTTGTTCTTGCTGCACACTCCTTAGGGCCTGTCTGACAATTCCCGTCTGCCTCGCGGCGCCATGCACGCACTCTCGCCGCACCGGGCGCAGAGCCAAGTACGTCCAGTACGAGGCTCTACGCCCGGCGCGCCGAGAGCACTCACCTGACACCGCGAGGCCGCCCTCCGGGCGACGACGGGAATTGTCAGACAGGCCCTAGCGCGCGCAAGCGGAGCGCGACCACCAGGAGGCGTCATGCTGCAGATCAACACCAGCAAGGTGAGCCGCTGGGACCAGCACGGCCGCGAGCACATCGTCCGAGTCCAACGCTCGGGCGTGCAGCGGACGATCAGATGCGACACCTGCGGCTGGCGGAAGTCCGCCCAGTTCCTGCCCTGGCTCAAGGCCGAGGAGCATCTCGCGGAGGCACACCAGGCGACAGTGGATCCGTCGGAGGCCTGAGGGAGCACCGGCCGGGCACGGTCACAGCGCGGCGCGGCGGGGGTCCTACCCGGACCCCCGCCGCGCCGCGCCGTCCGCAGGCTGCGGACCTCGCCGTTCGCGCAGGTCGCCTGCGCACTCGTCCTCGGAATCCTCCGCCTCCCGTCACATGCCGACTACCGCCCTGGTCACCCCTGGTTCAGCGGCAGTGCGACATCCACCACCTGGCGCCCGTGCGGGAAGGAGCCCAGCGAACTCAGCTTCCCTGTCAGCAGGTTGACCCGGAACGACTTGTTGCCCGTCACCGCGTACCCGGTGTTCGTCCCGTTCCGCGCCGAACTGTAGATGTCGAAGCCGGAGTTCAGAGGCGCGTCCACGCCCAGCTTGCCCGTCGGCGCGAGGTTGCCGGCGTTGGCGGGCGACTGCACCGGCACCTGGTCCAGCGTGGTGTCGAGGTCGAAGAGGGTGGTGGCCGTCGTCGCGTCGAGGTCGTTGTTCGTGTACGCGGCCCCTGTCACGCCGAGCGCGGTGGCACCCGGGTTCGGGGGCACCGGCGGGTTGGTGAGGGTGCCGTCGACGGCGGTGGTGCCGGGAGCCGGGGCGCCCGCCGGGTCGTCGAGGTTGTGGCGGAGGTTCTGGCCGGTGTCGCTGATGACCCGGAGCCGGTTGGCGGCCGGATTGAAGTCGACGCCGAAGGCCTTGCCCTGGAGGGCCACGCCGAGCTGCGAGACCTTGGTGGCGCGGGCGCCCGCCTCGCGGATCGTGTAGATGCCACCCTGGTCCCCGACGGCGTACAGCTTCCGGTTCTGGACGCGGTAGTCGATGCCGACCAGCGTCCTGTCGCCCTTGAGCCCGTCGACCTTCCCGAGCGGCACCGCGGCCCCCGGCCGGTCGACGCGGAACAGGACGAGCTTCTGGTCCGCGGTGAGCCCGACGGCCCGCAGCCCACTGGGCGCGAGCGCCTCCGGCAGCCCGCCCCCACCACCCTTGGCCTCGACCCCGGCCCCGGCCCCGGAGCCCTCCTTCTCCGCCGACCCGCCCAACGCCCCGGCGCCAACGGCCCCGACCGTCCCGAGCGCCACCGCCATCGCCAGTACGCCCATGACTGCCTGCTTACGCATCCGAACCCCCGTAGAAGGTGCCGGCCCACCCCCTGCGGGCCGTCTGCCCCCTCCTTCGGAACCCCCCGCCCCTTGGATTGCAAAAACCCCGGTTCCATTACATCCGTTACGGACGTGACAGAACCGGGGCATTTGCTTTCAGGGGCGCGGGGAACTGCGCGACCAGCCCCCACCGACCCGCAGCTTCAAACGGCGCGACCCAGCGGAGCGATCAGCAGCCAATAAGGCGGCTGGCCAGGTACCCCTCGATCTGGTCCAGCGACACGCGCTCCTGCTTCATCGAGTCCCGCTCACGAACAGTCACCGCGTTGTCGTCGAGCGTGTCGAAGTCCACCGTCACACAGAACGGCGTACCGATCTCGTCCTGCCGCCGGTAACGACGACCGATGGCCCCGGCATCATCGAAGTCGATGTTCCAGTTCTGACGAAGCGCGGAGGCGAGCCCCTTCGCCTTCGGCGACAGCTCGGGGTTGCGCGACAGCGGAAGCACCGCGACCTTCACCGGCGAGAGCCGGGGGTCGAGCCGCAGAACGGTCCGCTTCTCCATCTTCCCCTTGGCGTTGGGCGCCTCGTCCTCGACGTACGCGTCAAGGAGGAACGCGAGCATCGCGCGCCCCACACCCGCCGCCGGCTCGATGACGTACGGAGTCCAGCGCTCGCCGGCCTCCTGGTCGAAGTAGGAGAGGTCCTGGCCGGAAGCCTTGGAGTGCGCGGAGAGGTCGTAGTCCGTGCGGTTGGCGACGCCCTCCAGCTCACCCCACTCGTTGCCGCCGAACTGGAAGCGGTACTCGATGTCGGCGGTGCGCTTGGAGTAGTGCGAGAGCTTCTCGGCCGGGTGGTCGTACCAGCGCATGTTCTCCTCGCGGAGACCGAGGCCGGTGTACCAGTTCCAGCGCTCCTGCATCCAGAACTCCTGCCACTTCTCGTCCTCGCCCGGCTTGACGAAGAACTCCATCTCCATCTGCTCGAACTCGCGGGTGCGGAAGATGAAGTTGCCGGGCGTGATCTCGTTGCGGAAGGACTTGCCCATCTGCGCGATGCCGAACGGCGGCTTGCGGCGCGAGGTCTGCTGGACCTGGGCGAAGTTGGTGAAAATACCCTGCGCGGTCTCGGGGCGCAGGTAGGCGACGGAGCCACTGTCCTGGGTGGGGCCCAGGTGCGTGGAGAGCAGGCCGGAGAACTGCTTGGGCTCGGTGAAGGTGCCCTTGTTGCCGCAGTTGGGGCAGTTGAGGTCGGCCAGGCCGTTCTCGGGGGTGCGGCCGTGCTTCGCCTCGTACGCCTCTTCAAGGTGGTCGGCGCGGTACCGCTTGTGACACGAGGTGCACTCGGTGAGCGGGTCGGAGAAAGTGGCGACGTGGCCGGAGGCCACCCAGACCTCGGTGGCCAGGATCACGGACGAGTCGATACCGACGACGTCCTCGCGCGACGTCACCATGTAGCGCCACCACTGGCGCTTGATGTTCTCCTTGAGCTCGACACCCAGCGGCCCGTAGTCCCAGGCGGCTCGCTGGCCGCCGTAGATCTCACTGCACGGGTAGACGAAGCCACGGCGCTTGCTCAGGCTGACGATGGTGTCGATCTTGTCGGCGGCCACGGTGCTCTCTTCATTACGACGACGGGCGACGAAGCAGGGTTGCTTCACAGCATTGCTTCAGAGCGAATGCTTCAGATTACCGGCGGCCCCTGCCCTCGGATCAAATCGGTTGGGGTCCTGGCCGCGCACCGTTCCCACCTCTCCCGTCACACCCCTCCCATACCGGGATGAAGCCCAGATCACAAGACGCGTTATTGACAATCGTTTCCAGACTTGTTGAAAATGGGTGTCATGAACGTACGACGACGTCTTATGTCCGGCACCGCGGCCGCCGCGGCCACCGCCCTGGGTCTCGGGCTCCTCTCCGCCTGCTCGTCCGAGTCCAACGCGGCCGACGGCAACAGCGGGAAGCTCGACGTCGTGGCGTCGTTCTACCCGTTGCAGTTCATCGCCGAGCGAATAGGCGGCGACCACGTCAGTGTGAGCACCCTGACCGAGCCCGGCCAGGAGCCGCACGACCTGGAGATCAGCGCCAAGCAGACCGCGCAGCTCCAGGAGTCGGACGTGGCCCTCTACCTGAAGAACCTCCAGCCCTCCGTCGACGACGCTGTCGCCCAGTCCGAGATCAGGACGAAGATCGACGCGGCCACCCTCACCAGCCTGGAGAAGCACGGCAACGAGGTCGGCGGCCACGCGGCCGAGCACGACGACCACGAGGGCGAGGAAGGCTCCGGCGAGGACCCGCACATCTGGCTCGACCCCGTGAAGTACGCCGAGGTCGCCGAGGGTGTGGGCAAGGCCTTCGAGAAGGCCGACCCGGACAACGCGGCGGACTACACGAAGAACACCGCGGCCCTGGTGAAGCAACTGGACGCCCTCAACACGCAGTTCGAGGACGGCCTCAAGAACACGAGGACGAAGGTCTTCATCACCACGCACGCCGCCTTCGGCTATCTCGCCGAGCGCTACGGCCTCACCGAGGAGGCCATCAACGGCCTGGACCCGGAGAGCGAGCCCAGCGCCAACCGCGTCAAGGACCTTGAGAAGATGGCCAAGGCCGACGGCGTCTCCACGGTCTTCTACGAGACCCTCGTCAGCGACAAGACCGCGAAGACCATCGCCGCGGACGCGAACCTCAAGACCGATGTGCTCGACCCGATCGAGGGCATCACGAAGAAGTCCCGCGGTGACGACTACTTCCAGGTGATGGAGTCCAACCTCAAGGCGCTGCAGTCGGCACTGGGCGCGAAATGACCAACCCCCGGAGGGTGGCGGCATGAAGGACGGCGGCATGAAGGACGAGCCAGACACCTCGACCGTCATATCCCTGCGTGGTGTGACGGCCGAGCTCGGCTCACGCCCCGTCCTGCGCGGTATCGACCTCACCGTGAACCGCGGTGAGGTCGTCGCGCTGCTCGGCGCCAACGGCTCCGGCAAGTCGACGGCCGTCCGCACGGTCATCGGCCAGGTCCCGGTCACCAGCGGCGAGATCGAGCTGTTCGGCACCCCACGGCGCCAGTTCCGCGACTGGGCGCGCGTGGGCTACGTACCGCAGCGCACGACCGCCGCCGGCGGGGTGCCCGCGACGGTGACCGAGGTGGTGTCCTCCGGGCGGCTGTCCCGCGCCCGCTTCGGTGTCCTGCGCAAGGCCGACCGCGAGGCGGTCCAGCGGGCCATCGGCCTGGTCGGCCTCGCGGACCGTGCCAAGGACTCGGTGAACGCGCTGTCCGGCGGCCAGCACCAGCGGGTACTCATCGCCCGCGCCCTCGCCGCCGGGCCCGAGCTGCTGATCATGGACGAGCCGATGGCGGGCGTGGACCTGGCCAGCCAGGAGGTCCTCGCGGAGACCTTGCGCGAGCAGGTCGCCCAGGGCGCCTCCGTCCTGCTCGTCCTGCACGAACTGGGCCCGCTGGAGCCGCTGATCAACCGCGCGGTCGTGCTGCGCGACGGCTGTGTCATGCACGACGGCCCGCCCCCGCAGGCACTCGGCCAGCACGCGCTGCCCGGCCACGACCACGTACATCCCCACGCGGCTCACGACGCCGAACCGATCCGGACGGGACTGCTGAGCTGATCGCCATGAACCTCGAAATCCTCGACTACGCCTTCATGCAGCGGGCCCTGCTCGCCGCCGTCCTCGTCGGCATCACCGCGCCCGCCGTCGGCATCTATCTCGTCCAGCGCCGCCAGGCCCTGCTGGGCGACGGCATCGGCCATGTGGCGATGACCGGCGTCGGCCTCGGCTTCCTGCTCTCCTGGTCGCCGGTGTGGATGGCGACGGCCGTCTCCGTGGTGGGCGCGGTCCTGATGGAGCTGATCCGCTGGTACGGCAAGACGCGCGGCGACATCGCGCTGGCGATGCTCTTCTACGGGGGCATGGCCGGCGGTGTGATGTTCATCAACCTCGCGCCCGGCGGCTCCAACGCCAATCTGACCTCGTACCTCTTCGGCTCGCTCTCCACGGTCTCCGAGGAGGACGTGACGGCGATCTGCCTGCTCGCGGCCTTCGTCGTCCTCGTCACGGTCGGACTGCGCCGGCAGCTGTTCGCGGTGAGCCAGGACGAGGAGTTCGCGCGGGTCACCGGGCTGCCGGTGCGCGCCCTGAACCTGCTCACGGCCGTCACCGCGGCGGTCACCGTCACGGTCGCCATGCGGGTCGTCGGCCTGCTGCTGGTCTCCGCCCTGATGGTGGTCCCGGTGGCCGCCGCGCAGCAGCTCAGCCGCAGTTTCGCCGCGACGTTCGCGATCGCGGTGGCGATCGGGGTGAGCGTGACCATCGGCGGCACGGTGACCTCGTACTACCAGGACGTGCCGCCCGGTGCGACGATCGTCCTGCTGACCATCGGCGTGTTCATCCTGCTCACGGCGTTGGCCACACCACTGGCCCGGCGCAGGGCGCGGGCCGCCGCGCAGGCCGCGGCCCAGGAGGCCGGCGATCCGGCGGAATGCGCGATTCCGGCCACGCGCACACCCACCGGAAAGGTCGGCGTCTGACTGCGCCCGGTCCGGGCTGGCACAATGGCCCGGCAAGCCGCAGACGTTTGGAGGCAACGGTGACGACCGCTGGACCGCCTGTTCGGGGCCGTTCCACCCGGCAGCGTGCCGCCGTGGCGGCGGCGCTCGACGAGGTGGACGAGTTCCGCAGCGCCCAGGACCTGCACGACATGCTCAAGCACAAGGGCGACTCCGTCGGGCTGACCACGGTGTACCGCACGCTGCAGTCTCTTGCCGACGCTGGCGAGGTCGATGTCCTGCGCACGTCGGACGGCGAATCCGTGTACCGCCGCTGTGAGAGCGGCGACCACCATCACCACCTCGTGTGCCGCGTCTGTGGCAAGGCCGTCGAGGTGGAGGGGCCGGCCGTGGAGAAGTGGGCGGAAGCGATCGCTTCGGAGCACGGCTATGTGAACGTGGCTCACACGGTGGAGATCTTCGGCACCTGTGCGGAGTGCGCTGCGCGCGCCAAGGGGTAGGGCGGCGGCGGTTCGTTTTCGGGTGCGGGCCGGTGGTGGCTTGTCGCGCAGTTCCCCGCGCCCCTAAAAACTGCGCCGTTCCCCGCGCCCCCGGCTTTTGTCTTTAGGGGCGCGGGGAACCGCGCGATCAGCCCCCACCGGGCCCGCACGTCCGAACCAAACGATCAGGCCCCTTCGGGGCGGCCCCGCATGCCCTCTTCCATTGCCAGGAGGTCCTCGTTGGGGACGGCTCCGCCGAAGCGGCGGTCGCGGGAGGCGTACTCCACGCACGCACGCCAGAGGTCGCGACGGTCGAAGTCGGGCCACAGGACGTCCTGGAAGACCATCTCGGCGTAACTGGACTGCCAGATCAGGTAGTTGGACGTGCGCTGCTCACCGCTGGGGCGCAGGAACAGATCCACGTCCGGCATGTCCGGGTAGTAGAGGTACTTCTGGATGGTCTTCTCGGTGACCTTGTCCGGATCGAGCTTCCCGGCGGCGACATCCGCGGCCAGCGCCTTCGCGGCGTCGGCGAGTTCGGCGCGACCGCCGTAGTTGACGCAGAAGTACAGCGTCATCTTGTCGTTCTTCTGCGTCTGCTCCTGGGCGATCTGGAGCTCGTGGACGACGGACTTCCACAGCTTGGGCATGCGGCCGACCCAGCGGATGCGGATGCCGAGCTCGTCCATCTCGTCGCGGCGGCGCCGGATGACGTCCTTGTTGAAGTTCATCAGGAAGCGGACCTCCTCGGGCGACCGCTTCCAGTTCTCCGTCGAGAAGGCGTACAGCGAGAGGTTCTTGACGCCCAGCTCCAGACAGCCCTTGAGGACGTCCATGACGACACCCTCGCCGACCCGGTGCCCCTCGGTGCGCGGCAGTCCGCGCTCCTTGGCCCAGCGGCCGTTCCCGTCCATCACGCAGGCCACGTGGTTCGGGATCAGCTCGCCGGGGAGCTTGGGCGAGCGGGCGCCGGACGGGTGCGGCTCCGGCGTCTTGTACTCGCGGCGCTGGCGCCCCAGGATCCCGCGTACCACCATGTGCTTCTCGTCTCCCTCTGATCTCTGTACGGCCGGTGATCTCTGTACGGCCGGCTGTTCTCTGCCGCTTACTTCTCCACGTAACGCAGCGAGCGCAGTCCGCGCTCCAGGTGCCAGTGCAGATAGGCCGACACCAGACCGCTGCCCTCCCGGACGTGCCGCGACTCGCACGCGTCCGCGGTCGCCCAGTCCCCCGTCAGCAGCGCGCCGAGGAGTTCGAGGGCCTGCGCCGAGGGTACGACGCTGCCGGGCACCCGGCAGTCGACGCAGACGGAACCTCCCGCGGCGACCGAGAAGAACCGGTTCGGTCCCGGCATGCCGCACTTCGCGCAGTCGTTGAAGCTCGGCGCGTAGCCGTTGACGGCGAGGGAGCGCAGCAGGAAGGCGTCGAGGATGAGGTGCGGCTCGTGCTCGCCCTGGGCGAGTGTCCGCAGGCCGCCGACCAGCAGCAGATACTGCTGCACGGCCGGCTCGCCCTCGTGGTCGGTGAACCGCTCGGCGGTCTCCAGCATGGCCGTCCCGGCGGTGTACCGCGCGTAGTCGGCGACGATCCCGCCACCGTACGGAGCGATCGTCTCGCTCTGCGTGCACAGCGGCAGCCCGCGCCCGATCAGCTCGCTTCCCCGCGCGAAGAACTGCACGTCGACGTGGGAGAAGGGTTCGAGCCGCGCCCCGAACTTCGACTTGGTCCGCCGGACACCCCGCGCGACGGCTCGCACCCGCCCGTGACCGCGAGTGAGCAACGTGATGATGCGGTCCGCCTCGCCCAGCTTCTGGGTGCGCAGGACGACACCGTCGTCGCGGAAGAGACTCATCGCGCGCCCCCACGGGTTCCCGGCTGGGGGTACGGGGGTCGTCCCCCGGGAGACTGCAGCATGATGCGGTCCGCCTCGCCCAGCTTCTGGGTGCGCAGGACAACGCCGTCGTCGCGGAACAGGCTCATGGGCCCATTCTCGCGTACGGAGTCAGCGGGTGTGGTCGGGGTGGCTGATCGCGTGCCAGGGCGCCATGTTCCAGGGGCTGGCCCGGTTCGCCGGGTCCAGGAGGGACTTCAGATGGGCGTCCGAGACGGCCTGCGGGGCGGGGGCGTCCGGGGTGCCCCGGAGGTTGTCCCGCCAGACCATCCTGCCGAGCAGGTAGTGCTCGGCGTACTCGTTCCAGGAGGCGTACGACCTCACCACCGCCGGCACGATGTTCTTCAGCGCGGTCCACGCGTCGGCCTCGCCGAGCATCCCGCACGCGAAGCCCCGGCGGGTGATGTCTACGTACAGACCCGCGTCCCACGCCAGCGGTTCGACGCCGAGCCGCAGCCGGGCGCGGGAGCGGTAGCCGGACCGGGCGAGGCCGTCGAGCCGGCCGGCCAGTTCGTCACGCGAGGTGATCTCCCACTGGTCGGCCAGCCAGCGCCGGGCCTTCTCGTCGTCGATGCGGGTGAACGGGTACAGGGTCGTCCGCGAGGCGTCCCGGTCACGGTTCACCGGCGCGCTGAGCGACACCATCCACAGCTGGTGCATGGTGAGCGGAACGGGGTACTTGCGCGCGGCCTTCTGCCTGCGACGTTTCCATATCGCCATGGCGCCGCACCCTATGACAGGCCCCTCCGGGCCTTTCAGGGGACCTCGCCACGGCTGCGTGCGTTGGCGTACGCGGTGGCCGCGCTGAGACGTTCCGCCGCGGTGGCTCCCCGGACGGTGTCCGGTGCGCAGTCCCACTCCTTGCCGCCGCCGTACGGCCTCAGCTGTACGTAGGGTCCCTCGTGCCCCATCACCACGCCCACCCTTCCCGTCCTCGTGTCGACGACGTACGTCCCGACCTTCGGCTTCATCCCAGCACCGCCGCGAGTCGCGCCGCCGTCCCGACGGAACACCGTCCCAATTCGACGAGCGGACAAGGGGCCTCCCGCGCCAAACTTGCCGGGTCGATCCCGAGTGTCGGCAACTTAATTCCTGCCGTTGCCAGTGCCGCGCGCAATTCCTTCACCGTTTCCTCCGCTTGTTCGACACACGCCGCCGAGTGCTGTGCGCCGTGGCCGATCCCGTCAGCCTTCACGGTGTTCCCCTTTCCAATTGGGTTTCACGCTTTTCATCTCCACGGTGACGCCTGCCGCTTAGACTTTGGAAGACCTCTACGCTCAGCAACGTCGGTGCAGTACACGGCAGTACAAGGGGGCTTGGCCATGGCCAATGGTTCGCGGCAGGCTGCTTGGGAGTTCTTCGGCACGGAGTTGAAGAGGCGCCGCGAGGATGCCGGGTTAACTCAGGCGGACTTGGGTTATCGCGTTTTTGTGTCGGGCGGCTACATCGGGCAATTCGAACAGGCCATTCGGAAACCACAGTTGGATGTGGCGAAGAGGATCGACGAGGTCCTACAAACCGATGGCTTTTTCGAGCGCCTCTGGCGAAAGCTCATCAAGGACCAGCCTTATACGGAGTACTTCGCGCACGCGGCAGAGCTGGAGCGACTGGCGACGGAAATCGCCGAGTACGCACCCACGGTGGTACCGGGGCTCCTCCAGACGCGGGAGTACGCCCGAGCGATGTTCTTGGCAGGCAATCCGCTCGCCGACGATGAGTACATCGAGGAGCTGGTCAAGGGGCGCATGGACCGGACGCGGCTGCTCAAGGACGCTACCCGGCCCATGTATTGGGTGGTCCTCCATGAGATGGCCCTGCGCATCTCAGTCGGCGGACCGGCGGTAATGACTCACCAACTGGACCACATCACAACGATGATGCAGCAGCGCATGATGATGCTGCAGGTGCTGCCGTGCGTATCTGGGGCCCACCCGGCCATGGGCAAGATGATGTGGCTCATGGAGTTCGAGGACGCCCCGCCAACCGTCTATACAGAAGGGGTGTTTTCAGGGAACTTGCTGGACGAACCGGCTGTGGTGAAGCGAACCCGTGCGTCTTACGATCTCCTCAGGGCCGCCGCGCTGTCACCGAAGGCGTCCCTGGCCCTGATCGAGTCGGCGGCAGAGGACCACAGACGATGCGCGAGTACGACCTGAGCAACGCCCCCTGGCGCAAGAGCAGTTACAGCGGCGGCGATGGCGGCGAGGCCTGCGTCGAGGTCGCCTACGACTTCATAGGCGCCGCCCGCTGGCGCAAGAGCACCTACAGCGACGACAACGGCGGCGAATGCCTCGAAGTCGCCGACGGAGTCCCCGGTGTCGTACCCGTCCGGGACAGCAAGGTCGTGGACGGGCCCGTTCTGCTGGTCGGCGCCACAGCCTGGACACACTTCATCGGAACCGTCGCGGTGTGATCGTCCCCCTTCATCTGTTGCCAGATGCTCACTCCCGTACGCCCGCCAGCTCAACTGCCCTGCGCCGCAGGGAGAGGCCGGCCGGGACGACCGCCGAGATCACGGCGAGCACCGCGCAGGCGCCCATGGCCGCTGCGAGCGTCGCCCACGGGATCTCGATGGACGTCCGTACCGAGAGCAGCTCGAGCGCGCTCCACATGCCCAACAGGTTGAGTCCGGCGACCAATGCTCCGAGCAGCCCGCCGACCGCGACCACCAACAGCGCCTCGGCGCCCACCAGTCGCAGCACCTGCCGGTCGGTGGCGCCGGCCAGCCGCAGCACAGCGAGGTCGCGGACCCGGTCGGAGGTCGCCATGACCATCGTGTTGGCCAGCGAGATGCCCGTGTAGAGGAGGGCGATCCCGAGGACCAGGAGGAAACCCGTCCGGGTCGTCCGGCTGGTCTCGGGGTAAGTCGCCCGCACCCAGGCGTCCTTGGTGAGGACCTCCCCGCCCGCCGCCCGCACCGCCTCTCGCAGACCGGCGGCCACGGTGCCCGGGTGGGCGCCGTCCACGAGGCGTACGTCGACCCGGTCGACGGGATCCGCGGGGGCGTTGCGCGGGGTGACGTAGACGCCGTTGTCGCCGGTGCCGATGGTCATGACCGCGGCGATCCTCAGAGACTTCCTCGTGCCGTCGCCGAGCCACACGTCCACCCGCTCGCCCACGGTGTGCCTCTCCCACTCCTGGTTGACGATGATCGAGTCGTCGTCCAGATCGCTCGACTTCCCTGCGGCGAGCGGGAGACGGGCCGTTGCCGCGAGTGTTTCCGGCTCGACGGCCCTGGCATCGGACCTGATGAGCGCCACTCCGTCCTCCAGGACGTACACGGCGCTCGACGAGCTCGCGGAGACGTGGACACCTGACATGGCCCGAAGCCGCTTCAGCGTCGCGCCGTCGAACCCGGAGTCGCCCGCCGGGGTGACCACGAAGTCGGCGGCCGTCTGCTCACGGGCCTCGGTGGCCTTCGCCTCGTTGAGGGTGGCGGTGGCGCCCAGCAGCGAACCCGCCAGCGCGACCGTGACCAGCACAGGCGCTGCGACGGCGGCGGTGCGGCGCACCCCGGCGGCGGCGTTCTCCCGCACCAGCATCCCGCCGGCGCCGGGCAGTCGGGCCGGCAGCCAGGCGACCAGCCGGGCCAGTGGCCGCACCAGCACCGGCGCGAGCAGCGCGACCGCGGTGATCAGCAGCATCGGC
The DNA here is from genome assembly GCF_036182465.1 of Streptomyces sp. NBC_00258. Taxonomy (NCBI): domain Bacteria; kingdom Bacillati; phylum Actinomycetota; class Actinomycetes; order Kitasatosporales; family Streptomycetaceae; genus Streptomyces; species Streptomyces sp. NBC_00258. The sequence continues at coordinate 8,119,780 of NZ_CP108081.1, read as the reverse complement.
CGGCTCACATAGGTCTTGCGCTGCAGCAGTTCGCCCGGGTTGGTCACCAGGGCAAGGGCCAGCGTCACCGCTGCGGTGATCAGCAGCGCCGTGCCGAACAGCCGACGGCCCCGTGTCATCGCCCCGGTGTCCACGGACGCCTCGCGCAGCGCCTCGGCGGGACCGGTGCGCCCCGCCCGCCAGGACGCGGCCACCACACCGCACAGGGCCACGAACAGGCCCGTCCAGAAAGCAATGTGGTAGGGCCAGGTGTGGTCGCCGATGGCGAACCAGCGGGGCGCGAGGCTCTCGTCGACCGCCCACTCGGCGAGCCTCGGAGCCCCGTAGGAGCCGAGCACACAGCCGGCGGCCGAGGCGAGCACACCGACCACGAGTGCCTCGGAGACGACCATGCGGCGGATCTGCCCCGGGGTCGCCCCGGCAGTGCGCAGCAGCCCGAACTCACGGCGCCGCTGGGCCACCGCGAACGCGAAGGTCGAGGCCACCACGAACACCGACACGAACCCGGTGACACCGCCTGCGGTGCCGAACATGGCGTTCATCGCGGTGAGGGCCTCGCTGTCCCGGTCGGGGTCGGCGTCGGCGTACCGGCGCGCGTCCCCGGTGAGGACCTGGACGCCCTCGCTGCCGCGCACCGCCTCGCGCACGGCCGCCGCATCGGCGTCGACCACCAACTGGAGGCTGCGCGGCGACAGTTCGGCGGCGCGGGTGTCGGTGTAGAACACGGCGTTCTCGAAACCGAGCCCGGCCACGGTGCCGACGACGCGCACGGTGCCGGCGTCGGTCCGCACCCGGGTGCCCGGACGGGCCCAGTCACCGCTGACGACAGCCTCGTCCGCCGCCTCGGGCGCGCGTCCCGCGTCGAGCCCGTACGGCGCGAAGGCGGCGGTGGACCAGGGGTGGCCCACCAGATCGCCGGGGCCGCCCTCGGCCCTCACGGCGAACGACCGGTCCTCGACGACGGTCCCCAGGTCCCGCAGCTTCGCGACCGTGTGGTCGGGCACGGCACGCGGTTGCGCGAGCTTCTCGGTGCGGTCGCCGATCGAGGTGGGCACACTGAGGGCGTCCTGGCCCTTGACGACGACCGGCGCGGCGGCGAACCGCTCCGCCCCCCGGTCGGGTGCGTCCAGCGAGGACGCCAGGGCCAGCCCCATGTCGGCGATCAGCGCCACGCCCAGGGAGAGGGCGACGAAACTGCCGACGAAGGTGACCCAGCGGGTGCGCAGGACGCGCAGGGCGGTGCTCAGCACGGCGCGGCCTCCAGCTTGGTCATGCGCGCCGCGATGTCCTCGGCACAGGCGCCGGTCAGCTCGCCGTCGACACGGCCGTCGACGAGGAAGACGAGGCGGTCGGCGTAGGAGGCGGCGACGGGGTCGTGGGTGACCATGATGACCGTCTGGCCCTCCCGGTCGACCATGCCGCGCAGCAGGGTCAGCACCTCGCGGCTGGTCTGCGAGTCGAGCGAGCCGGTCGGCTCGTCGCCGAACAGCACCTCGGGGCGGGTGATCAGGGCGCGGGCCAGGGCGACCCGCTGCTGCTGGCCGCCGGACATCTCCGTCGGCCGGTGCCGCGCCCGGTCGCCGAGTCCGACCTGCTGGAGCACCTCGCGCACCCGGTCCTTCCTCGGGCGGCGGCCGGCGAGTCGCAGCGGCAGCGCCACGTTCTGCTCGGCGGTCAGCGACGGCAGCAGGTTGAACGCCTGGAAGACAAAGCCGATGCGCTCGCGGCGCAGCAGGGTCAGCTTGGTCTCGCTCAGCCCGGTCAGCTCCGTGTCGCCCACGGTGACCGAGCCCGATGTCGGCCGGTCGAGGCCCGCGGCACACTGCAGCAGGGTCGACTTGCCGGAACCGGACGGGCCCATCACAGCGGTGAACGTCCCCCTGGGGAAGGCGAGCGATACCTGGTCGAGGGCGGTGACGGACATGCCGCCCGCGCCGTACCGCCGGGTCACGGAGCGCAACCGGATCACGTCGTTGGTCATGTTTCCCCCACCAGCACCTGCTGCTCGGCTCATCGGTGCCTCCACGAAACCGCGGAAGGCCCTCGGGACGCAGTACGGCCCGAACGAGTCTTGGGGTAGTGCCAGGCCTACCCCCGATACGGACCCAGGGCCGATGGCACCGGACCGGTGGGGCCACTTACGTTCATGCACATGCACTCTCGGAATGTGTGGCAGGCCATGTCCCGGCCGGGCTTCCTGCTGTCGGCCTGGCCCTGGCGGTCCGCCGCGTATCTGCTCACCGGCGCGGTGACCGGCGTCGCCGCCCTGGTGGCGATCGTGACGGTGGTGACGGTCTGCGGGGCGCTCGCCATCGTCGTGGTGGGGCTTCCGCTGCTCGTCGTGGTCGCCCTCAGCGGGATCCCGGTGGCCTGGGTGGAGCGGCGCAGGCTGCGCCTGATCGACCGCGACCGGGTGTCCGGTCGGCACCAGATGCCGACCGCGCCGGGACTGTGGGCCTGGCTGACCACCCGCCTGCGCGAGCAGGCGACCTGGCGGGAGCTCGGGTACGCGTTTCTGTTCGCCGGGCTGCTGTGGCCGGTCGACGCCCTGGCGATCACGGTCGCCCTGTTCTTCCCGCTGTCCATGGTCGCCACCCCGTTGCTGATGGCGACCGTCGGCGACGGCCAAGAGGCGAAGGTGCTCAAGCAGTGGACGGTCACCACGTGGCCGACCGCGTTCGGCGTCGCCGTACTGGGCCTGCTCCTGATGGTCCTGTGCGCCTACCTGCTCGGCGTCACGGCGGGCGCCCGCGCCGAGCTGACCCGGCTGCTGATCGCCTCCCGCGAGGGCGAGCTCGGCGTCAAGGTGGTCGAACTGGCCCGCTCCCGCGTCCGGTTGGTGGATGCCTTCGAGGCCGAGCGGCGCCGAATCGAGCGCGATCTGCATGACGGCGCCCAACAGCGCCTGGTGGCCCTGACGATGATGCTCGGGCTGGCCCGCCTGGACACCCCGCCCGGCCCGCTCGCCGACCAGCTCGCCAAGGCCCACGCGGAGGCCGGCAAGGTGCTCGCGGAGCTGCGGGAGCTCATCCACGGCATCCACCCCAAGGTCCTCACGGACTACGGCCTGCAAGCCGCGGTCGCCGACGCCGCCGACCGCTGCGCGGTCCCCGTCGACGTCGACCTCGAACTGCCGGGCAGGCTGCCCCGGGCGGTCGAGTCCGCGGCGTACTTCGTGGTCTGCGAGACGCTGGCCAACGTTGCCAAGCACAGCGGGGCCGACCGCGCGCAGGTGAGCGGCGGTCATCGCGACGGACGCCTGTTCCTCGAGGTGCGCGACGACGGATGCGGCGGCGCGGACGCCTCGGCGGGCAGCGGCCTCACCGGTCTCGCGGACCGGGTGTCGGTCCTGGATGGCAGACTCTCCCTGACCAGTCCGCCGGGTGGACCGACTCTGTTGCATGTGGAGTTTCCTTGCCAGTTGACCAAGGCGGCCGACCGCTCCGCGTAGTGCTGGCCGAGGACAGCGTGCTGCTGCGGGAAGGGCTCATCGGCCTGCTCGTCCGCTGCGGCCACGAGGTGGTGGCGGCCGTCGGCGACGCGCAGGCACTGGTCACCGCGGTCGAGGAGCACGCCCCCGACATCGTGGTGACGGACGTACGCATGCCGCCCGGTTTCCAGGACGAGGGCCTGCACGCGGCAGTGCGGCTGCGGGAGAAGCGCCCCGCACTCCCGGTCCTGGTCCTCAGTCAGTACGTGCAACGGACGTACGCCGCCGAACTCCTGGACTCCGGCGACGGATCGGGCGTCGGCTATCTGCTCAAGGACCGGGTCGGCCAGGTCGAGGAGTTCGTGGAAGCGCTGCACAAGGTGGCGGACGGCGGGACGGTGGTCGACCCCGAGGTGGTGCGCCAGTTGCTGCGCCGCCGCCGCGATCCGCTGGAGCAGCTCACCCCGCGCGAACGCGAGGTGCTGGCGCTGATCGCAGAAGGCAGGTCCAACGGCGCGATCGCAAGGGAACTGGTGGTTTCCGAAGCCGCGGTCGGCAAGCACATCGGCAACATCCTCACCAAGCTGGACCTGCCTCCGACGGACAAGACCCACCGCAGGGTCCTGGCCGTCCTCACATACCTGCGGGCCTGATCCTGACCGGGCGCACCGGGCCGCCGTACGGCGTTCGTTGCCACCTGCGTGCCGCGTGCGCCCATCGATGGCGCGGAACGCCCGGCCGTGCTCGACGTGACCGCCCGGATCGTTCGGCCGACCTTGCGCAACTCCCCGTCGCCGAAGCAGGACAGCGCCGGGCACGTGCCCGTGCCGGTGTCGCGGCCCCCTCCCCCGCGCAGGGCCGCGTGCGTGCCGGCCTCGAACTGCCCGGCGCTGTCACCACCCAGCGTGCGGGGTGGGCGAGCGCGGGGCAACACTTTCGAACCTCGTCTAAAAGCGCAGGCGCGGCGGCGGTGCGGAGCGTGGTGACATGGTCGGTGGGACCACATGGCCTGGGGAGGGATCTGTGGCGGAGTCGAGGGTGCGGCTGGGGCGGGTCGATCAGCTGAACGTCGAGGTGGCTTACCGGCCGGGCACCACGATCGTCTCCCTGCTGGTCGACGCCATGGGTGGCCGTCCGCAGGGTGTGCTCCCGCACGTGCGGCGGACCGTCCGCGCCGGATTGCCGCAGGACGCCGCCCAGTTGCTGCCCTCTCTGTTCGTACCCGGGGTGTCGCCCATACCGGACTGGCTGTCGATGGAAGCGGCCGGCTCGGACCAGGAGATCCGCGAGGCGCTGGCGCTGATGCGTGACCTGCCGGCCGACACCGTGCTGGAGGGGATCGACTTCACGTTCGGCGGGCGGATACCGGACCGGTGGGAGCCCGCGCTGCGTGACCCCCGCCGGTACGCCGTGGCCTTCGCGGACGCGCTGGACGCCGTCCGGACGACGTGCGCACCGGCGCTGCGGCGGACGCGGGCCGTGTACGAGCGGGAGGCCGAGCGCGTCGGGATCGCCTCCGTGACGGGACAGCTCGGGATCGTCCTGTCCCAGCTCAACGCGTTGTGGAGGCTGGACGGCGACGATCTCGTCTACAACGGCGGCCGGATCGGCGACCATGCCCTCGGCGACCGGCGGTTCCTCCTGGTCCCCCTGCTGTCCGGCACCAACGCCTCGATCTTCAGCCTCGACGCCCGGGACAGCGTCTCGCTCGGCTACCCGGCCCGAGGTCTGGCGCTCGCATGGACCGGGCAGGAGCCCTCGCCGGAGTCCCGCGACGCGCTGAGTCACGTCGCCGGCCGGGTCCGGGCGAGAATCCTCCGGCACCTGGCCCACCGCCCGACCGTGAGCGAGACGGCCGCCCACCTCAACTGCGCCCCAGCGACAGTCACTTACCACTGCCACCAACTGGAGGACGCCGGCCTCCTCGTCCGTGAGCGCCGGGGCCAGTCCGTCAGGATGAGCCTCACCCCACGCGGCGAGGCCCTCGTCGAGCTTCTGACCTAGGGCCTGTCGGGGTGCTCAGCCCTTCACGGCCGAGCTGGCCACTCCCTGGACGAACCAGCGCTGGAAGAACGCGAAGACGATCAGGACGGGGAGCACCAGCAGCACGCCGAAGGCGAGGACCTGGCCCCAGTCCACGGGCAGCTGGCCCTGGAAGACGCTCATCTGCAGCGGCAGCGGACGCACCGAGGGGTCGGAGACCATCAGGACGGGCCAGAGGAAGGCACCCCACTGGGTGAGGAACGTCAGGATGGCCACCGACGCGAACACCGGCTTGCTCATGGGGACGATGATCGCGAAGAAGGTGCGCCAGGGTCCGGCGCCGTCGATGCGCGCGGCTTCCTCGATGCTGGGCGGGATCGCGCGGAAGAACGTGGCGAACTGGTAGATGGAGAAGGCGTGGGCGATGAAGGGGACGGCCTGGATGTAGATGGTGTTGCGCTGGTCGTTGAACATGTAGAACAGCGGCACGGCCACCGCCTCGAAGGGCACGAGCATCAGCAGCAGGACGAGGGTGAAGACGGCGTTGCGGCCTCGCCACTTCAGCCGCGAAAGCCCGTAGGCGGCCATGGAGTTGACGATCATCCCGCCGAAGACCACGACGGTGGCCAGCAGCAGCGAGATGCCCATGAAGCGCCAGAAGTAGCCGGTGGCGTCCGAGTCGAAGCTGTTCAGGACGGCACTGTAGTTGTCGAAGGAGAGGTGCGTGGGGAGGAAGCCGGACAGGCCGTTCAGCACCTCGTCGGACGGCTTGAGACTGCCGATCAACAGGTACAGGACGGGGAGGACGAAGATGAAGGCCAGCACGCTCAGGACGGCGTAGTCGAGAAAGCGGCGCAGCGGTGTGCGGGTCATGATCAGTCCTCGTTGCCGGGGCGGACGACGCGGCGCTGGATGAGGGTCAGGGCGACGACGATCAGGAAGAAGACGACCGTGATCGCGGACGCCTGACCGATGTTGTTCTGGTCGAAGGCGGTCGTGACGGCCTGGTACATCACGGTGCGGGTGGCGTCCTCGTCGAGACCGCCGCCGTGGACGAGGACGTACACCTGGTCGAAGACCCGGAAGGACAGCACCGAGGTGAGCATCGCGACGAAGACGAGGGTGCCGCGGATGCCGGGCAGGGTGATGTGGCGGAACTGCTGCCAGGGTGAGGCCCGGTCGAGCTGGGCGGCCTCGTAGAGCTCGCCGGGGATCTGCTGGAGGCCGGCGAGCAGGATGACCATCTGGAAGCCGACGCCCTGCCAGACGGACAGCACGATGATCGAGGCCATCGCGGTGGCGCCGTCGCCGAGCCAGTCGAAAGCGCCCCAGTTGCCGAAACTCACCGTGTGCAGCGCCGAGTTGAGCAGACCGTCGCCGCTGCGGGCGAGGATGAGCCGCCAGATGACCGCGACCAGGGCCATCGGGAAGACGACCGGCATGAAGAAGAAGGACCGGAACAGGCCGATCGCCTTGAGCTTGCGGTTGAGCAGGATCGCCAGGGCCAGCGCGAGGCCCGTCTGGAGTGGTACGACGACCACGGCGAAGGTCAGGTTGTTCAGCAGGGCCCGCAGGAACGGGCCGGACAGGTCGGGGTCGGTGAACAGCCGCCGGTACTGCTCCAGGCCGAAGAAGCTGGGCTCCAGCGGGGATCCGAGGCGCACGTTGTAGAAGGAGAGGACGACTGCGTAGCCGAACGGGACGCCGACGAAGGCGATCAGTCCGACGAGGGCGGGCGCGGACATCAGCAACCCGTGCAACCAGTCGCGGTTCTTGCGCCCCGGACGCCCGGAACGCACCGGACGCGTCGGCCGCGCGGGCTTGGCGAGTGTCACGGGTGGTGCCTTCTCCCGGTCGTGCGGCGCGGTGTGCGCGGGTTCGACGGATTTCACAGGTGAGTCCTGTTCCCGGCGGGGGCGGGTGCGACGGGTGCGGGCCCGCCCCGGCCGATGGGTCCTACGGGATCTCGTAGCCGGCGTTGTCGGAGAAGTCCCGGTCGATGGCACGGGCCGCCTTGGCCAGCGCGTCCTTGGGATCGGCGCCGCCGTAGACGGAGCTGAGCGCCTGGCTGAACTTCGAGGTGATCACGGGGTATCCGGCGGTCACCGGGCGGGTGACGGCGACGCAGGACTTGGTGATGTCGCTGTCGCCGCAGGGCTTGGCGAGCTGGTCGGCGAAGAGCTGGAGCGGGCCGCCCTGCTTGTAGAGCTCGTTCTCGGCGAGCGCCGACTTGGTGGCGGGCGGGGCGCCGTTGGCCGTGGTCATCGCGGTGACGTTGGTGTCGTTCAGCAGGGTGTCGAGGAACGCGCCCGCGGCCTTGGCGTTCTTGGTGTCAGCACCGATGCCCCACGCCCAGGAACCCTGGCCCGTCTTGGGGCCGTTGCCGAAGTCGGGCAGCGGCATCACGACGAGGTCGTCGCCGAGGGCCTCGCTGTAGGCCGGGTACATCCAGTGGCCGACCCAGCTCAGCGCGACCCGGCCCTTTGCGAAGGCGTTGCCGTCGGTGTTGGGGTCGACGTAGGTCTTCCAGGACTGGAAGGTCTTCAGCGCCGAGACCACGGCAGGTGTGTCGAGAGCGCCTTCCGCCTTGCCGTCCTTGAGGAGGGAGCCGCCCGCGGACCAGACGACCGGGGCGAAGCCGTAGGTGCCCCACTCGTTGGCGAAGCCGCCGGTCTCCTGGAGGTCGAGGACCTTTCCGTCGGAGTCCTTGGCCTTGAGCGCCTTGAGGGCGGCGGTGAACTCGTCCGCCGTCCAGGCGTCGGACAGGCTCGTCGGGTACTTCACCCCGGCGGCGTCCAGCAGCTTCTTGCTGCCGTACATCCCGAGCCCGGAGTCGAACATGCCCAGGCCGTAGTGCTTGCCGCCGATCTCGCCCTGCGCCTTGGCGGCGGGGGTCGCGTTGTCCATGGTCTTGGCGGAGACGTACGTGTCGATCGGGGCGAGCTTCTTGTTGTAGACGAAGTTCGCCATGGTCGGACCGTCGAACTCCATGACGTCGGGCAGCTCGGCGGCGTCGGTGGCGGTGATGGTCTTGGTGTAGTCGGTCTCGGGGATCAGCTTCAGGTCGACCTTGATCCCGCTCTGCGAGGAGTTGAAGGACTTCACCGCGTTCTGCAGCGCGGCGGCCTCGCTCTTCTGTCCCTGGTGGGCCCAGACGCTGATGGTGCCCTTGCCGCTGCCCGCCTCGGCGGAGGTGTCGGTGCCACCGCCCCCGCCGCAGGCGGCCAGCGCCGCCAGGGGCAGGACGAGGGCCAGACCCGTACAGGCTGTGCGGCGGTACCTTCTGGTCCTTGAACTCATGGTCATGCCTCCGTGCTGTGGCGAGGATTCGAAGCTGTGGCGAGGGTTCGAAGTGCGGACGTGCCGATGTGCCGATGTGCTGACGTGCTTCCAGGCGTGGGGGTGTGGGGCTCAGGGAGTCACTGCGGTCCGCGCGGGCGCGGCGGGGCGGTGGTCTCGCGCAGGACGAGGCGGATGGGCATCTCCACATGGCCGGGGTGTTCGGCAGCCGGCTCGTCCAGCTGCCGGAGCAGCAGCCGGGCGGCCTCGGCGCCCTGGCCCGCGACCGGCTGGGCGACGGTCGTCAGCCCCACCACGTCGGCGAGTTCATGATCGTCGAAGCCGACGACCGACACGTCGTCCGGCACCTTCAGCCGATGCCGCCGCAGGGCACGCAGCGCGCCCATCGCCATCTCGTCGGACTGCGCGAACACGGCGGTCGGCGGCCGGGAGGCGGCCAGCAGCTCGGTCATCGCCCGCTCGCCGCCCTCGACGGTGTAGTCGCCGTCCGCCTCCAGGGCCGGGTCGTGCCCGATCCCGGCCTCGGCCAGGACGTCGAGATACGCCCGGCGGCGCTCGATGGGCGTGGTCCAGTGCAACGGCCCGCTGGATCCGCTGATCATGCCGATCCGGCGGTGCCCGAGGTTCACCAGATGCCGTACGGCGCTCTCCGCACCGGCCCGGTCGTCGATGCCGACCACGGTGAAGCCGGGCCGGGCGCCACCGACCGTGCTGGCCAGCGGCACCCCCAGGGAACGCAGCGCCGCGGACTCGTCCTCGTCGGGGATGAGCAGCGAAAGCACCGCGTCCACCCGCTTGCGGACCGGCAGCTTGGTGAAGAAACGCTTGCGTGACTCGGGCGCGCCCAGGTTGTAGAGCAGGACGTCGTACCCGGCGGCGCTGAACACCTGCTCCGCCGCGTCGAGCACCGTGCCGAAGAACCAGCGCCCCACGTAAGGGACGACGACCCCGATGGTGAAGGTGCGGCCGCTGGCCAGGCTGGAGGCGGAGCGGGACGCGGTGTAGCCGAGCTGGGCGGCGACGGCCGCGATCCGGTCCCGCACCTCGTCGGAGACGCCTGCCCGGCCGCGCAGGGCGCGGGACACGGTGGACGCGGAGACGCTGGCGGCGCGGGCGACGTCGTTGATGCTGGCCGTCACGGCTCAGTTCCTCCCGTTGATTTCACGTCGGTGTGATCGGTGAGTGACGTGACCGTAAACCTGCCCCCGCTGTTGCGCAAGCGTTTGCGTTCATATTTACTTGGGCCGATTCTCAATAGATGCCGCTTAGGTCAATGGTCAGCGCATGCGTTTGGGCGCTGTGAGCCGACAGGAACTGTGCATGCGATACGCCCCGCCCGGCCTGTGCGTGAACGACTTCGCCCTCCTGCGCGACGAGGACGGCACGTACGCGGTGCTGCACCTGCAGGGGCCCTGGACAGCGGAGTTCGACCACCTGCGGATGGAGACCTCCTACGGCCGGGCGACCTCCACCGACCTGGTCAGCTGGCAGCCCCAGGGCACCGCCTTCGGCAACGGGCTGCCCGGACGCTTCGACCAGCAGGCCGTGTGGACCATGCACCCGTTCCGGCACGGCGGCGGAATGGCCATGTTCTACACGGGAGTGAGCGGGCTGACGGCGGACGGCTGGCCGCTGCAGTCCGTCGGCCTCGCGTACTCCGACCGCACCGACGGCACGGGCTGGCGGCGCCACGGCACCGCGCCGGTCGTCGAGGCGGACCCGCGCTGGTACCGCACCGGTGAACGCATGGGCTGGCGCGACCCGTTCGTCGTGCGCGACGACGAGGGCGAGGGCTGGGTGATGGCCGTCTGCGCGAGCGACGCCTCGCTGCCGGTGGAGGCCGGCGGCTGCGTGGCGCTGGCCACGTCCACCGACCTGGAGCACTGGACGGTCCACCCGCCGCTCGTCTCACCCGGGGACGTCGACGAGTTGGAGTGCCCGGTTCTGGAACGCCTCGACGACGGCAGCTGGCTGCTGCTCGGCTCCATCGGTGCCACCCGCGGCTTCGAGGCGTGGACCGCCCCCCGTCTGCGCGGCCCCTGGACCCGTCGCGGCCCCCTCGGTCCGACCGGCGCCTACGCCCCGCGTGTCGTCGCCGCCCCCGACGGCTCCCGCGTCGTCCTGCACACCACTCCCCGTCAGGTCGGCCTCACCGACACCGGCGACCGTTGCCGTGGCATGCTCGCCCAGCCCAAGTCCCTTGTCGTACGGAAGGATTCGGCGCCCCGACTGGAATGGTGGGCCGGCCTGAACACCTGGCTCGGCGAGGAGACGGACCGCCCCGTCCTGCACGCGGTCGGCGACATCGGCGTATCCGGCCGGCCCGTCGAGGTCACCCTGCGCACGGACGCCCCGGGTGCCGGGCGGCCCGCCCTCACCGTGGGCTGCGACGGCAAGAACCTCTGGGTCACCGGCCCCGACGGCACCCGCCTCGGCGAGACGGTCCTCACCGAACCCGCCGCCACCCTGCGCATCCTCACCGTCGGCGAGTACGTCGAGGTCTACGCCGACGGGGTCTTCGCCCTGACGGCCCTGTGCTACTCCGGGCACCCCGCCCCCTGGAGCGCCGTCACCGAAGGACGCGCCCACGCCGTCCCGGTCCGCCCGGTCCGGCTGCCGGACCCCGACCGTGACGACGCCTCGGCCGTCTGGCCCGGACCGGCACCGCGCTGACCCGCCCCCACCGCGGCCCGGCCCGGCGGGCTGGGCCGCGGCCGGACGCCGCCGCGCGCCGGTTCCCGACGAGTCCGGGCGGGTGTCGACCGCTCGGTCCTACGACATGGTTCTGCCGGCGGCGAGGGCGTGGAAGCTCAGGCCCGCGACGAGTTGCACCCCCGCCGCCGTGAGGAGCGCGGTCGGCAGCGAGTGCGTCGCGAGCGGGCCGGCGACGGCCGCGCCGAGCGCGAAGCCGGTGATCTTGAGGCTGGCGCCTGTCGTGAAGACCTGGCTGCGGAGACGTTCCGGTGACTCCCGGTGCCGGATCGCCAACAACGCGGCGAGTTGCGGTCCTTCACCCACACCCGCCGTCAGGGCCGCCGCGACGACCAGGACCGGGTGGCCGGTCGCGGACAGCACGAGCGCGACCGCCAGGATCAGCGTGCTGCCCCAGATGATCGTGTCCGGCGCGATGGCGCGGGGACGACGTGCGAGTACGGCATTGGCGGCGAGGGCCGAGACCGCCGTGCAGGACAGGAGCAGCGTGCCGTCGGCGGCCGAACCGAAGGTCCGCTCACCGAGCAGCGGGGTGCAGGTGATCAGCATGCCCAGGCCCATGCAGGAGACGACCGAGGCGAGGGTGGTCCGGGCCAGCGGTCGGGTACGGGTGATGCAGCGGATGCCGGCGGCGAGGTCGGCGGTCATGGACGCGGACGCGGTTGGCGGGGCGTTGTCCCAGTTCCGGTCCCGGACCGGGACCGGAACCGGGTCACAGTCTCGATCCCGGCCGCGGTCGCGGCCCGTGGGCAGGGTCCACGCCGCGGGCAGGGCGAAAGCGATCAGCGCGGCCGACGCCACCACGGCGGCCGGTGCTCCGAGGAGATGCGCGAGCGCTCCGGCGAGTGCCGGGCCGGCCAGACTCGCCAGGCTGAACGTCATCGCGTCGAGCGCGTTCGCACGTGGCAGCCGCTCACGGGGCACGACCCTGGGGAGCTGGGCGGTCCAGCCGCCGGACAGGGCCGGCCCGAGGAGCCCCGTGAACACGGCGATCAGGACCGTGAGTTCGAAGGGAAGGCGGCCGAGGCTCAGGAGGATCGCCACCAGGCCCGTCCCGTAGAGGGCGAGGGCCCGGGCCAGCAGGCGGCCCGGCCTCGGGGACCTGTCGAGGAGCACTCCGAGCAGCGGGCCGCCGACCGCCGCCGAGACCGTGATGCCCGCCAGCAACGCCGACGCCTCCGTGGCCGACCCTCCGACCGCGTACCCCGCCAGCAACAGCGCCGGACCGGACATCTCGTCGCCCGCCCGCGCCGCTGCCGCCCCGACGAGGAAGGACATCATCGCGTAACGCCTCTTCATCGGGATGACGTTACGTACGTAACTCAAACCTGCGCAATATGCGTTACATTCGGCCCATGGCAGCTCTTTCCGACGACTGGTCGACGCGGCACTCCGTCCTGGCCAACGCCCGGCGCACCGCGGCCCTGATCAACGTCCTGTCGGGTACGGGCGACCGGCAGCCACAGCCCAAAGACGTGGCCGAAGTGCTGCGGGAGTACGGCGAGTCGGAGCCCGTCGAACTCGCCGAGGACGACGTCGTACGGATGCGTGCGGCCGCCCTCCTCCTCCGTGAGGTCTTCGCCGCCGAGGACGTCGACGCCGCCGCGGCCGCTCTCAACCGCCTGCTGGTGGAACAGACCGGACCGTTGCGGCTCACCTCGCACGGCGGCGGTACTCCGTGGCACCCCCACCTCGACAGCCACGACGACGCCCCGTGGGACGAGTGGTTCCTGACCTCGTCGTGCCTGGCGCTGACCGTCCTTCTCTGGGACCACCAGCGCGCGCCCGGCGGCCTGTGCGCCTCGCCCGCCTGCCGGAACGTCTACATCACCTCGGGCCCGGGTCCGGCCCGCCGTTACTGCTCCCGCCGCTGCGCGACCCGTGTACGCGTCGCGGCCCACCGCCGGGGGCAGAGGGCCCCGGACACGAACTCGGGTTCCGGCAACTCGTAGCGCGCGCCCGTCAGTCGCGGACCGGGAAGTACTGCCGAGGTGTGACCCCCACGATCCGCCGGAACGCCGCCACGAACGAACTGGCGGAGGCGTAGCCCACCCGACGGGCCACCGCCTCCGTCGTCAGCCCCTCGGCGAGGAGCGGCATCGCGATCTGCATGCGCAGGCGTTCGCGCCACTGGCCGAAGGCGAGGCCCGTCTCGGCGACGAAGAGCCGGGCCAGGGTACGGGCGCTCGCGCCGACCTCCCCGCCCCAGGCCTCCAACGCGCGCCCGTCGGCGGGGTGTTGGGCGAGCGCCCGGGCCACCGCCCGCGTACGGGGATCCCGGGGCTCGGTCACGGACACGCTCGTCACCGGTACGGGACGCAGTACGTCGAGGAGGACGGCCTCGGCCCGCGACCGGGCGTCCGGGGCGAGGTCCCCGCGCACGAGGTGGTCGACGAGTGCGCGGAGCAGCGGGTCCACGCCCACCACCGTGGGCTCGGTCCATGTGATCTCCGGACACGCCTCCGGGTTCACGTACGGAGACCGCATGACGGCGTCGCCCTCCGCCTCCGTCGCATGGGCCAGCCCGGCGGGGATCCACAGCGCCAGCGACGGCGGCAGCAGCCAGGCGCCGCGCTCGCTGGTCACGCGCAGCAACCCCTTTGCGGCCCAGGCGAGTTGGTGGAACGTGTGCCAGTGCCGGCCGAACGCGCTGCCCCTCGGCATCGCGAAGTGGCCGATGAAGATCGCGGTGGCGGCCGGCTGTACGGCCGGCCGTCCATCCGGCTGTCCGTCTGGCGACATGGGTCGGCAGCGTAGCCCGTGTCGGACACCGCCGCCCCGCTCGTACCGTCGCCTCATGCCGATGAACCGAGCACACCGCAAGCTGTGCAGCTCCGAGAAGTGGGCCCTGGCGACCAGGGACCACATCCTCCCCTGGACCCTGGCCGACGTACCCCTCGGCGACGACGTACTGGAGATCGGTCCGGGCTACGGCGCGAATCTCCGGGTACTGATCGAGCAGGTCCCCCGTGTCACCGCCGTCGAGATCGACGAGGGCACGGCCGCCCTGCTGGAAGGGAAATGGGGCGACCGGGCCACGATCCTGCACGCCGACGGGGCCGCGATGCCGCTGCCGGACGAGAGCTTCTCCTCCGTCGTCTGCTTCGTGATGCTCCACCACGTGCCGACGGCCGCGCAGCAGGACCGGATCTTCGCGGAGGCGCACCGCGTGCTGCGCCCCGGCGGTGTCTTCGCCGGGTGCGACAGCCAGCCGAGCTTCCGGTTCCGGCTGCTGCACTTCCGGGACACGATGAACACGGTGGATCCGGCCGGCCTTCCGGACCGTCTCGCGAAGGCGGGCTTCGCGGACGTGTCGGTGGACCGGCACCCCGACTCCGGTGCCGTCCGTTTCCGCGCCACCCGCCCGTGAGCCCGACCGGCCGCGGACCGCTCAGCGGCCCGCCCTGCCGTAGTGCCGGGCCACCGCGTGGAAGGCCTCCTTCGGCTCCCAGTGCCAGTCCGAGTCCGGGTCGTCGGGGCGGTCCTTGATGGGCTTGACGATGGCGTACGAGGCCATGTCGAGGTCGTGGAGCGGCTTGTCGGGGCGGTGCGGAGCGTCGGCGGTGATGAACTCGAACGTCATCGCCGCGTGCAGGTTCATGGACTCGAAGACGTCGAGGAGATCGGTGAGGTACGCGGCCTGTACGCGCTCGCTGCGGACCACGTTCCCCTTGATCTCCGGGGGTGTCTTGCCGTAGTCGACGATGTTCCAGCCCATCCCGCCCTGTTCCGGGGCGCCGACGAACGTACAGGTGCCGAACTCGGTGATGGCGAGCGGTTTGCCCCAGCGCTGGAACTTCCTCAACTCACGGACGTAGTCGGCCCGTTGCGGGAAGTACGAGTAGTAGTCGATCCCCACGATGTCGAAGAGGTTCCAGTCGACGTTCTCGAAGGTCGGATCCTGCATGGCGGCGTAACTGAGCCTGCCGCGGAAGACGGACCGGCCGACCGCCGCCGCCTTCGCGGTGAACGCGGCCAGCCGCTTCTGCATCTTCGCGAGATCGAAGTTGCCCTTCTCCAGGTTGTCGATCCGCTCGAAGACGTCGACCCCCGGCACGATCCCCGGCACGAACAGCCAGAACTCGCAGCCCACGGCGAGGGTGACCCGGGCCCCCTCCTTCCGCAGCCGTTCCCCGTGCCGGCCCGCCTCCGCCAGGTGCTCCAGGATCTCCCGCTCCGGCACGTCCCCCAGCGTCGGCTGCAGCCAGACGTGCAGCCCGCGCTCGGCGACCTCGCTCGCCGTGGCGTTCAGCCGCTCGACCCCGTCCCCGGTGACCTCGACGGTGTCGGCGTGCAGGTCGTCCGCGATCGCCCGGACGTCGCCGCGCATCCTCCGCCCGCTCCACGCCGTCCCCGGGGTCTCCCCGGCCCCGACGGTGTAGACGACGCCTCGGTGCCTGAGCCCGCGCGACCCGCCGGCCGCGGCTCGCGGCGCCGGAGAGGGCGCCCGGGGCGCGGGCGTCGAGGCGGACGCCCCGGCGGCCGGCAGTCCCGCCGCCGCTCCGACCCCCATGACCGCCGCTGCCGCCATGAACCGCGCCCTGCTGATCCCTGCGTTCCTGCCCTTGCCGTTCCCCGTGTTCTCCATGCCGACAGTCTGTTGAGCCGGGGCGCTTCCGGCTGTCGGCCGATGGTCTACGACACCCCGACCAAGGGATGAGCGTCGGCCGTCGGAAGTGTCCGGAAGCTGTGTGCCGACCATGAGTTCCTGAGCGTTCACCATGTCATCAACAGAATTGTTGACACTTTTGTCGCGAGCGAATTACGTTCGCGACAACGAGACCGGCGGACATGGGAGACATCGTGAAGCACAGGGCGGTCAAGCGCAGGAGTGTCGTCTTGGGGATCGGCGCGACAGCGGGTGTCGCGGCGGCCGGCGGCTTCGCCCTGAGCGCGCAGGCGTCCGGCGAGTCGTCCGGCGAGCCCGGAGCGAAGGCGTCCGGCTCGTCCGGCGCCCTCGCCTTCGACAAGGACGCCTGCACGGAACTGACGACGACGATCACGGACGCCGCCGGTGACGAACACGAGGTGAAGTACCACTTCTACAAGGCCATCACGTACGTCACCAAGCCGGTCGACGAGAAGTACCAGAGCCTGAACGTCAGCGTTCCGGTCGAGATCGACGGCAAGGCGGTGGACACCACCGGCGCCCCGATCCTCCTCGCCAACTCAGTGGGCGGTTACATGCCGTCGTCCGTCGCGGAGGCCACCGGCGTGGGCGGCGGCGAGATGACCGGCGGCCCCGGCGGCGGGGCGACGGGCGGCGCGAACGCCAGTGCCGCTCCCGGCGCGTCGGCATCCCCGTCCGCGTCCGGCGGCACCGGCACCGGCACCGGCACCGGCTCGGGCTCGGGCTCGGGCGAGGTGCAGTCCGGCGGCAACGCGATGGTGGACGGCCAGGGCGCGATGGTCAACCTCGGCAAGCTGGCCCTGGTGACGGGGTACGTCGTCGTGGAGCCGGGCGCCCGCGGCCGCACCCTCGTCGACTCGGACGGCACGTACTACGGCACCGCCCCGGCCGCCATCGTCGACCTGAAAGCCGCGGTCCGGTACGTACGCGCCAACAAGGGCCGCATCCCCGGCAACACCGACCGGATCGTCTCCTCCGGGACCAGCGCGGGCGGTGCCATGTCCGCCCTGCTCGGCGCGTCCGGAGACAGCCCGCTCTACGACAAGTACCTCAAGGAGCTGGGCGCGGCCGACGCGAGCGACGCCGTCTTCGCCAGCGGCGACTGGTGCCCCATCACCGACCTCGAACACGCCGACATGGCGTACGAGTGGAACTGGGGCGCCAACAAGCTGAGTTCGGGCTCGCTGGTCGACCGGACCGTGTCCAGGGAACTGAGCACCGCGTTCGCCGACTACCAGGCGTCTCTCAAACTCAAGGCGAAGGGCTTCGGTACCGTCACGGCCCGCAACCTCGACAAGTACATGGTGAAGACGTATCTGGAGCCGTCGGCCACCAAGTACCTGGCCGCCCTGTCGGACTCCGACCGTGCGACCTACCTGGCCGCGAACACGTTCATCACGTGGTCCGGCGGCAGGGCGGCCTTCTCCTGGGCCGACTTCCTCACCCACGTGGGCGCCCGGAAGAAGGACACCCCGGCGTTCGACGCCTTCGACCTCTCCTCGGGCGAGAACAACCTGTTCGGCACGGGGACGACGAAGGCACGCCACTTCACGCTCTACAGCCTGCGCCACGAGGGCAGCACCAGTGCGCGGCTCCCCCGCGACCTGCCCGCGAAGCTCGACCTGATGAACCCGATGCACTTCATCGAGAAGCGCAACCCGGCCCGGTCGAAGCACTGGTGGATCCGCGTCGGCACCAAGGACAGCGACACCTCGCTCAGCGTCGTCGGCAACCTCGCGCTGAGCCTGGAGAACCTGGGCGACGACGTCGACGCCTTCATGTACTGGGACGGCGGACACGGCTCCAACGAGGACCCGGCCGACTTCATGGCCTGGATCGCCAAGGTGACGGGCTACAGGAAGCGCTCCGCGAAGTAGCGCCCCGCCCCACCCCCACAGACGCGGTGCCCGTTCCCGTCATAGGACGCACACCGCCCACCGCGGCGCCGAATCCCCCGGACAACCGGGCTCGGCGCCGCGGTGTCGTGCTCACCGGACAGCCCCGCCGGCCCCTTCACTCACTCCGCGAACCTGCGTACGTACGTCCGCTGCCACGGCGTCTCCACGGCGTGGCGGTCGTAGTTCCGTCGTACGAACTCCACGGCCTCCTCGGGCGGTACGCCGTCCAGGACGGCCAGGCAGGCCAGTGCCGTGCCGGTCCGTCCGCGACCGCCCCCGCAGGCGACCTCGACACGCTCGCCTGAGTCCACGGCCCGCCCCCAGGTCTCCGTCAGGACCTTCCGCGCGTCCGCCCTGTCCCGGGGCAGCCAGAAGTCCGGCCACTTCAACCACCGTGTGTCCCAAGGGACTTCGGGCGGCTGCTTGCCGAGGAGATAGAGGCCGTACGTCGGCCGGACTGCCGAGGGGTCGAGCCCGTGCCGCAGCCCCCGGCCCCGCACCAGCCGCCCGGACGGCAGCCGCAGGACGCCGGCCGCCCCCTCGTCCCAGCCCTCGCTCATCCGACCCCCCGTGACTCCTGCGCGGCCCGCGCCTCGATACCGCGGAAATGGTCCGCCATCGCCTTCTGTGCCCCCTCCACGTCTCCCGCTCTCAAGGCGATGACGATGTCACGATGGCGGCGGACCGTCACGTCGGGCGTCGGATCGTCCGTCCAGCCCCGCACACCGGCGACCCGACGGAACACGGTCCAGAAGGCGCCCAACAACTGGGGCACCAGGGCGTTTCCGAGTGACGCGTACAGCAACTCATGGAATTCCCGGTCGAGTTCGGGGAACGGGCGGCCCGCCCGGCCCGCCTTCTCCATCCGTTCCACCACGGCCTCCAGCCGCGCCAGCTCCGCGTCCGAGAGCGTGCCCGTGACCCGCCGGACGAGCCCCTCCTCCAGGACCTCCCTGACCTGGAGTATCTCGGCCAACGCGCCCGTGTCGTCGCCCTGTTGGGCCAGCGTGCGGAAGGTCAGGCCGTCGACGAGCGGGGTCAGTGACGCCTCGCCGACGTAGGTGCCGTAGCCGTGTCTGATCTCCACGATGTCGAGGGCCTGGAGCGCCTTGAGGGCCTCGCGGACGGAGTTGCGGCTGACGCCGAGGGACTCCATCAGTTCGGCCTCGGTGGGCAGGGGCGCGCCGGCCCGGAGCCTGCGGTCGAGGATCAGCTGCATGACCTCGCGCTGGATCTGGCTGCTCACCCGCGGCTCACGGACCGAGCGCGCCCGGGGGGCCGAGCTCCTGGGAACGGCGTCCTTGGGGCCCGCTTCCCTGGGCCCGCCGGCCCCGAGTCGGCCGTCCCCGGGCCGGCCGTCCCGGGACCGGCCGTCGCTGCTCGGGCTGTCGTTCCTGGAGTCGTCGGATACGCGCCGCTCAGACATGCGCCGCATCGTACGCGCGCGGGACATCCCACGTCCCACCTCCCGACAGGATCGGCCGTCAATCGGCGATTGACCGCCCGTCAACTCGGCGTGATTCAGGCCGACATTGGTTGCACCTCTGGAAGAAACGGCATTCGTGCGCGCTCCCTTGACCACCCCCACGCGCCCTCTTATGGTCACGCTGCACCTATGACGTAGGACGTCGTATCTCCCACCCCTTGCTGGAGGAACCGTGCGCGACGCGACCCACGCACCGGCGCTGCACCGCCGGTCGTTCATGAAGTACTCCGGCGCGCTGGGCGCCGCCGCCGCGATCAGCTCGACGCTCTCCGCCTGCTCGTCGGGACCGGAGTCCACGAACGAGACGGGCGGTGGGGGCGAGGGCGCCGACAAGACGCTCACCGCGGTCATCGGCTACGGCAACGACCAGAGCTGGGACCCGCTGATGACGGCCTCGGCCTTCGCGATGGCCGGCAACCACCACATCTACGAGGGGCTGCTGGACACCGATCCGATCAGCCGTGAGCCGTACGCGGCGCTCGCGACGGCCGTTCCGGCGGATCTCCGGGCGACGACCTGGAAGTTCACGCTGCGGGAGGGCGCGAAGTGGCACGACGGGCAGCCCGTCACCGCCGACGACGTGGTCTTCACCTATGAGCGCGTACTGGATCCGAAGACGACGACGCTCGCCAAGAACTTCTTCGCGTCCTGGCTGAAGGAGGTGAAGAAGGTCGACGAGAAGTCGGTGGAACTCATTCTCAAGTTCCCCTTCCCCGACGGCGCGCAGCGGCTCACCCTCGCCAAGATCATGCCGAAGCACGTGTTCTCGAAGGCGGGTGCGCTGGACGAGGCGACGACGGGAAAGGCGGTCGGCTCCGGCCCGTACCGGCAGGCCGCCCACCACCCGAAGTCCAACACCACCTTCGAGGCGTTCGCGGACTACAACGGCCCCCGCAAGGCCGCTTTCAAGAAGATGAACTGGCTGACGATCGTGGACGCCGCACCGCGCGTCGCGAAGATCTCGGGTTCGAGCGCGGGCGCGCAGATCTCCGACAACATTCCGTACGCCAATATCTCCCAGCTGGAAAAGGGCGGCCTGAAGGTCGAGGGCGGGGCGGGCATGAACCACCTGTTCCTCCTCTTCAACACCGCCCACAAACCCTTCGACGACGTACGGGTACGGCAGGCGCTGCACTACGCAATCGACAAGGAGAAGATGATCCAGGCCGCGCTGCGCGGTCACGGAAAGCAGGCGTCGTCGTATCTCAACGAGGGGAATCCGACGTACCGGAAGGCGAAGACCGTCTACGACTACGACCCGGACAAGGCCAAGGCGCTCCTGAAGGAGGCCGGGGTCAGCGGGCTCACGGTCAGTCTGATGGCGGTCAACGTGAGCTGGATCGTGGACTGTCTGCCGACCATCAAGGCCTCCTGGGACGCCATCGGCGTCAAGACGACCCTCGAACCGCAGGAAACGGCCGCGCTGTTCACGAAGCTCGACCAGAAGAAGGACTTCCAGGTCGTCGCCGCCGCGTCGAATCCGAACCAGTTCGGTCTCGACGCGGATCTGATCATGCATTACAACTACGGGCCCGGGAACACCTGGATGCGGTATGCCCGCTGGGAGAACAACTCCGTGGCGAAGGATCTGTTCAAGCGGATGGATCAGGCCACGCAGGAGCCGGATGCCGAGAAGAAGAAGTCGATGACGCAGGAGTACATCGACGTCGTCGCGGAGAACGCCGTCATCTATCCCGTCGTGCACAACGAGTTGATCACCGCTTGGGATTCGAAGGATCTCTCGGGTATTCGGCCTCAGCCGTACCCGGGGATAAACGTTCTCCAGGCGAAATGGGTGTAGGCGTCGTTTGGAGGCTGCGGGCCGGCTTGGGCTGAGCGCGCAGTTCCCCGCGCCCCTGAAGGGGCCAGCCGGTTTTGAGACGCGAGGAGAGAAGAATCCGTGGTCGCGATCGTCAGAATTCTTGGGCGGCGGATCGTCCTGCTCGTGCCGTTGATGCTCGGGATCATTCTGTTCGTGTTCGTTGTGATGCGGTTCTCGGACAGTGATCCGGCGTCCGCGTACTTCCAGGGCGCGAACCCGACCGAGCAGCAGCTGCACGACTTCAGGGAGCGCAACGGCCTGCTGGATCCGTTCCCGGTGCGGTACTTCGACTTCGTCGGGGACCTGATCCGGGGTGACATGGGCGTCAGCGCGCTGACGCGGGCCCCGGTCGTCGACCAGGTCACCACCGCGCTGCCGCTCACCATGCAGCTGACCTTCCTGGGCCTGGGCATCGCGGTGGTGCTGTCGCTGCTCGGCGGGGTCACCGCGGCGATCTACCGGGACCGGTTGCCGGACCAGCTGATCCGGGTCGTCTCGCTGACCGGTGTGGCGGCGCCCGGTTTCTGGCTGGCGCTACTGATGATCCAGTACCTCGCGGTGGACCTGGGCTGGTTCCCGACCAGCGGATACGTCAACCCTGCCGACTCGTTCACCGGGTGGCTGAAGACGATGACGCTGCCCGCGCTGGCACTGTCGCTGCCGGTCGCCGCGCAGCTCACCCGGATCGTCCGCACGGCCGTGGTCGAGGAGCTGGACAAGGACTACGTACGGACGGCGATCGGCAGCGGGCTGCCGCCGGTGGTCGTGGTCGGGCGGAACGTGCTGCGCAACGCCCTGATGAACCCGCTGACCGTCCTGGGTCTGCGGGTCGGCTATCTGCTCGGCGGTGCGGTCGTCATCGAGACGATCTTCAATCTGCCGGGGATGGGAAAGCTCATGATCGACGCCGTGAAGAACGGTGATCCGGCCGTCGTGCAGGGCGGTGTGCTCACGATCGCCTTCGGGTTCGTGGTCGTGAACCTCGTCATCGACATCCTCTATCTGCTGGTCAACCCGCGCCTGAGGAGTGCCGAAGCATGATGCTGATGTACCGGAAGCGGCTGGCGGAGAAACTCTCCCTGCCCGGCATCCGCCTCAGGGGCTTCAAGCGCCTCCCCCTGATCTCGCGGATCGCGGTGGTGGTCATCGGGATCGTCGTCCTCACGGCCCTGCTCGCCCCGCTGATCGCCCCGCACGACCCGCTCGACCAGGTGCCCCTGGTCGACAACGGCAACGGCGTTGGCGCGCCGTCCGGCGAGCACTGGATGGGGCAGGACAGCCTGGGCCGCGACATCCTCAGCAGGCTGATGTACGGGGCCCGTTGGTCGCTCGCCATCGGACTCGGCGCGACCGGGCTCGCGCTCGTCGTGGGGGCGCTCATCGGGGCGATCGCGGCGACCTCGCGCAAGGCGGTCGACGAGACGCTGATGCGCTGCCTCGACATCGTCATGGCCTTCCCGGGCATCGCGCTCGCCGCCGTCTTCGTCGCGGTGTTCGGCGGCAGCATCCCGATCCTCATCGGCGCGATCGCGTTCCTCTACATGCCGCCGATGGCACGGGTCGTACGGGCCAACGTGATGGACCAGTACGGCGAGGACTACGTGACGGCCGAGCGGGTCATAGGAGCGCGTACCCCGCACATCGTGTGGCGGCACGTGGCCATCAACTGTGCCGCTCCGGTCCTCGTGTTCTGCACCGTGCAGGTCGCCGAGGCGATCGTCTTCGAGGCCTCGCTGTCCTTCATCGGCGCGGGTGTGCGGCCGCCGGACCCGTCCTGGGGCAGTGTCATCGCGGACGGCAAGAACATGGTGCTGACCGGCGGCTGGTGGGCGACCGTCTTCCCCGGTCTGCTGATGCTGTTCACCGTCCTCTCGCTGAACATCCTCTCCGAGGGCGTCTCGGACGCGTGGGCCGCGCCGGCCGCGCGGGACGTCGAGGCGCGTGAGGAGGAGGACCGTCTTGAGACGCCCGAGCCCGGCAGCGGCAAGGTCCTCGAACTGCCGGGACTGACGCAGGCGGCCCAGCGGCTGCGCACCCGGGCACGCCCTCTCCCCGAGGGACGGCCGGTGCTGAGCGTGGAGAACCTGGCCATCGGATTCGATGCCCGCCACGGGGGTGTGGACATCGTCGACGGCATCAGTTTCGACGTACAGCCCGGTGAAGTCCTGGGCCTGGTGGGCGAGTCGGGCTGCGGCAAGTCGCTGACCGCACTCGCCGTGATGGGCCTGGAGCCGAAGGGCGCCCGGGTGCGCGGCCATGTGCGGTTCAACCAGCGGCAGTTGGTGGGCGAGCCGATGAGCGTACGGCGAAAACTCCTGGGCCACGAGATGGCGATGATCTACCAGGACGCGCTCTCCTCGCTGAACCCGGCGATGACAATTCGCGCCCAGCTCAAGCAAGTTGTCAGGCGGGGCGGCACGCGCACGGGCACCGAGCTCCTCGAACTGGTCGGTCTGGACCCGGAACGCACCCTGCGCAGCTACCCGCACGAGCTGTCCGGCGGCCAGCGCCAGCGCGTACTCATCGCCATGGCTCTCTCCCGCGACCCGAAGCTGATCGTCGCCGACGAACCGACGACCGCCCTCGACGTCACCGTGCAGGCGCAGATCATAGAGCTGCTGCTGCGGCTGCGCGCCGAACTCGACTTCGCCCTGATCCTCGTCTCGCACGACCTGGCCCTCATCGCGGACGTCACCGACCGGGTGGTCGTGATGTACGGCGGCCAGATCGTGGAGTCCGGCGTGACGGCCGACCTCGTCGAATCCCCCTCCCACCACTACACGCGGGGCCTGCTGGGCAGCGTCCTGTCCCTTGAGTCGGCGGCCGAGCGCATGACGCAGATCAAGGGAGTCGTACCGTCGCCCGCCGACTTCCCGGCGGGCTGCCGGTTCGCCGACCGCTGCCCGATGGCGACGGACGTGTGCCGTACGACGGCTCCCCGGCTGGCGGGCCCGCCCCGCCACCACGAGGTCGCCTGCCACCACCCGGCGATCGCCCTGACGGCGACCCCGGCCGGACCGGCCGAAGCAACGGGACCGACCGGCCCGACCGAATCAACAGGGCCGACCGAGCCGACGGAAGCGAGGCCGTGAGATGACCCAGCCTGTCGATGGCAATGAGGTGAGCCGCCCCGAGAGCCCGCCAGCGGATGGCCATGGGGTGAGCCGCCCCGAGAGCCCGCTGGTGGTGCTGTCCGACGCGCACGTCGTCCACAAGGCGCGCACCGGCGGCCTGTTCTCGCGCGACCGGGTGTACGCCCTCACCGGCGCCGATCTCACCATCGCGCCCGGCGAGACGGTGGGCGTGGTCGGGGAGTCCGGCTGCGGCAAGTCGACGCTCGCCAAGGTCCTGGTGGGGGTGCAGAGGCCGACGTCCGGCACGGTGTCCTTCCGGGGCAGCGACCTGTGGACGATGCCACCGGCCGAACGGCGGGTCACGGTGGGCGCGGGCACCGGCATGATCTTCCAGGACCCGTCGACGGCCCTGAACCGCCGTCTGACGGTACGGCAGATCCTGCGCGACCCCCTCGACGTGCACAGGCGGGGAACGGCCCGGCAACGGGAGGACCGGGTACGGGAGTTGATGTCCCTGGTGGGCCTGCCCAGGGCGCTGGCGGACGGACTCCCCGGACAACTGTCGGGCGGTCAGCGCCAACGAGTCGCCATCGCGCGGGCGTTGGCCCTCGACCCGGACCTGGTGGTCGCGGACGAGCCGACGAGCGCGCTGGACGTGTCGGTCCGCGCCCAGATCCTCAACCTCCTCCTCGACCTGAAGGAACGGCTGGGCCTGGCCCTGGTCTTCGTCTCCCACGACATCCAGACCGTACGGAGGATGAGCGACCGGGTCATCACGATGTACCTCGGCCGGATCGTCGAGGAGTCCCCGGCCGACGAGGTGACGGACCGGTCCCGGCACCCGTACACACGAGCCCTCTTCTCGGCGACCCCTGGACTGCTGGACCCGATCGACCCCATCCCGCTGGTGGGCCCCGTACCGTCGGCGACGCGCCCGCCCAGCGGCTGCCCCTTCCGCACCCGCTGCTGGAAGGCGGACTCGGTCTGTGCCGGGACGATGCCGGACTTCGCGGCCGCGTCAAGTCCCGGGCACCGGTTTCGGTGCCACCATCCTGTGGAGGACGGCCAGTCGACACGCGACCTGGTCGCCCAGGCCGTCACCACCGTTCCGGAGGCCACCGCCATGGCCGACATCGCCACAGAGAAGCAGCCCTGACGCAGTTCTGCAGCAGCCCTAGGGAGCCTTGATGACCATTCCCGCCCCGTTGACCGGTGTCGTACCGCCCGTCTGCACACCCCTGACACCGGACCGCGAGGTGGACGTCCCCTCGTTGCTGAGGCTGGTCGACCACTTGGTGGGGGGCGGGGTGGACGGCCTGTTCGTCCTGGGCTCCTCGTCAGAGGCCGCGTACTTGACGGACAGTCACCGTCGCCTGGTCGTCGAGGCGGTGGTCGGCCACGTGGCGGGCCAACTCCCGGTGCTCGCGGGGGCCATCGACATGACGACCCCGCGCGTCCTCGACCACGTCCGGTACGTCACGGACGCGGGCGCCGACGCGGTGGTCGTGACGGCTCCCTTCTACACCCGCACGCACCCGGCGGAGATCGCCCGCCACTACCGGCTGATCGCCTCGCGCTCTCCGGTACCGGTGTTCGCGTACGACCTCCCGGTGGCCGTCCATTCCAAGCTGGGCGCCGAGTCGGTGCTGGAGCTGGCGGCGGAGGGGGTGCTGGCCGGGCTCAAGGACTCCAGCGGGGACGAGGGGGGCTTCCGGTCCGTCGTGACCGGGGCGCGTGCGCATCCCGGGGTCTCCGGGTTCTCCGTCCTCACCGGGTCCGAGCTCGTCGTGGACAACGCGTTGGCGATGGGGGCGGACGGGGCGGTGCCGGGGCTCGCGAACGTCGATCCGCACGGGTACGTCCGGCTGTACCGGCTGTGCCGTGAGGGGGACTGGGAGCGGGCTCGGGCCGAGCAGGAGCGGTTGTGTTCGTTGTTCGGGATGGTGCGGGTGGGGGATGCGGGGCGGATGGGGGGCAGCTCCTCCGCCCTCGGCGCCTTCAAGGCGGCCCTGCACCTACGCGGCATCATCGCCTGCCCGGCGACTGCCGAGCCACAGGTCCCCCTGTCCCCGGAGGAGACCGAAGGGGTGGGGAAGTTCTTGGCGGGCGCGGGGTTGTTGTAGGCCTTTTCTCGCCCCCGCCGCCCCTACCCATTCCCGTCACTTACTCAGGGGCTCCGCCCCCGAACCCCCGTATCGCGCTGAACGCGCTCGTCCTCAAACGCCGGACGGGCTGAAAATCAGCCCCTCCGGCGCTTGAGGAGCGGGGGTTCGGGGGCTGGCCCCCGAAAGGGACGGGAACGGGTAGGGGCGGCGGGGGCGAAAGAAGACCCCCTACCCCCTCAGCTCGCCCACCGGCACCCGTCGGAACTCGATCCCCTCGTACATCCCCGTGGCCCCCGTCTCGTAGAGGACCCCGACCCGGTCGGACCCCAGCTGCACGAGGTCGGAGTACGCGGCCGGCCGCGTGGACAGGGTCTTCGCCTTGGTGAAGGAGTGCCCGGCGTCCGTACTGCGCCAGACCGCCATGGACTGGCGAACCGTGGGCACGGACGGCCCGGAGAAGAGCAACGGATCCCCCACCCCCCGCCCACCCCCCACCAACTGCAGAACACTGCCCTGAACCACCGGCACGTCATTGAGCGTCGGCTGGACCAGATAGGGCCGGTCGAGCGTCGCGCCCCCGTCACTGGAGTAGCTGTCGAGCCGGTTCCCCGCACTGCTCCCGTGCTGATCCCGAGAACTGAAGTACAGCCGCCCATCGGGCAGTTGGGCCACGGCACTCTCATTCGCGTTGTCGGCCCCGTCGTACGAGTCGTCCACGAACCCGACCCGCCACGTCACCCCACCGTCATCGCTGTAGATCGCGTGCGCCCCGTAGTACCTGGCCTCCTGCCCGGTGTCGGCGGAGCCGGCCGCCGGCGAGGCCGAGTGGTTGGAAGGCACGACGAGCCGCCCGGCGTACGGCCCCCGGGTCAGAGCCACCGCGTGCCCGGGCCCGGTGGCATACCACCGCCACCCCGGCAGCTTCACCGCCCCGGTGATGTCCCGGGGCGCGCTGAAGCGACGCCCGTCGTCCCGGCTCGTCTGCACGAAGACCCGCCGGCTCTGCTCGGCCGTGACCTCCCCGCGCATGATCTGCGCCTCGGTCACAGCACCGCTGTTGTAGGACGTGAGGAGGACGACCTTCCCGGTACGGGGGTCGACGACGGGCGCCGGGTTGCCGCGTGTGTCACCCTTCCCGGCCGCGACGACGGACAGCGGCCCCCAGGTACAACCGCCGTCGAAGGACCGTCTGAGGACGACGTCGATGTTCCCGGTGTCCCCGGCACCGTCGCGTCTGCCCTCGGCAAAGGCGAGCACGGCACCGGTGCGGGTGGTCACGGTGGCGGGGATGCGGTAGGTGTCGTACCCGTTCTGCCCGGCCGCGTACGGAACGGAGGAGACACACCCCCTCGACGGCCGTTCCGCGGCGGACGCGGTACCGGTGGACACCATTCCTGAGGCGAGTCCGACGGTGAGCCCCGCGACGGCGGCAAGGGCGATCGGACGAGGACGACGACGCGTGGAAGCCACGGTTTCTCCCATGAAGACACACAGAGACGGAAGCGGACACGAGACATAGGACGTGGGATGTCCCCGGAGACCAGAAACTAGTGCGCACCGAGGGACAGAGCAATGCCCGTGCAGCCAAAGGCAGTTGAGGGTGCCCGGACTCAGGCGGACTCAGGCGGACTCAGGCGGCCCCGGGTATCACAAGCCCCGACTCGTACGCCACGATCACCAGCTGCGCCCGGTCCCGCGCTCCCAACTTGCCCATGATCCGGCTGACATGGGTCTTCGCGGTCAGCGGACTGAGTCCCAACGCGTCGGCGATCTCCGTGTTGTTGAGACCGCGCGCGACCAGCGAGAGCACCTGTCGTTCCCGCTCGGACAGCTTGCTCGGCCCGCCCACCGCGGACGTCGTCGCGGTGTCCGGCGCGCGCAGAAAGCGGGCGATGAGCCGCGAGGTGGGACCGGGCGAGAGGAGTGACTCCCCCGCGGCCACCGTCCGGATGGCGTCGAGGAGTTCGGCCGGCCGGATGTCCTTCACGAGGAAACCGGACGCCCCGGCCCGCAGTGCCTCGACGATGTGCTCGTCGGTGTCGTACGTCGTCAGGACGAGCACCTTCACACCCGCGAGATCCTCGTCGGCGGCGATGAGCCGGGTCGCCTCGATCCCGTCCAGGTCGGGCATGCGGATGTCCATCACGACGAGATCGGCCCGAGCCGACCGGGCCAGCGCCACGGCCTCCCGCCCGGTCCCCGCCTCGGCGACGACCTCCATGTCCTCCGCCGACGAGACGAGCATCGCGAAGGATGCCCGTACAAGATTCTGGTCGTCGGCCAGCAATACGCGGATCGTCATCGAGCCTCGTCCCCCCTGGGCAGCGGCAGTATGGCGGTCACTTCAAAACCCTCGGCGGGCCCCGGTCCGGCGTCCAGTGTGCCGCCCACGCTACGGGCCCGCTCCCGCATCCCGACGAGCCCGAACCCCGGCGCGCCGTCGGACGGGCCCGCGGCGCCGCCCGCGTCCGCGCCCCCGCCCGTCCCGTCGTCCGTGACGCTCACCCGCAGGGCGCCGTCCGCGGTCCACAGACCGACCCGCACGGTGAGGTCCTCGCGGCCACCGTGGCGTACGGCGTTGGTGAGCGCCTCCTGCACGATCCGGTAGGCGGCGGCGCCCACGGAGGGCGGTATGCCGTCCGCGCGGACGGACAGTTCGACGTTGGCCCCGGCGACCCGGCCCGTCTCCGCGAGACCGGCCAGTCCGTCGATCCCGGGCAGCGGCCCCCGCATGTCCCCGGGCCTGGACCCGGAAATGGAAACGGCCCCCGCTCCCGGGTCTTCGCCCACTCCCACGACCGCGTCATGCGCCCGCAGCACCTCCAGCGTCGTACGCAGTTCGCTCCGGGCGGTCCGGCACGTCCCCGCGATGTCGTCCAGCGCCTGGGCGACGGCCTTGCGGTCGAGGCGCTCGGGGTCGGCGGTGAGGACGTGGGCCGCCACGGACGTCTGCACTCCGATGAGCGTGATGGTGTGGGCGAGCAGGTCGTGCAGGTCCCGGGCGATCCGCAGACGTTCCTCGGCGACGCGGCGCCTGGCCTCCTCCTCACGGGTGCGTTCGGCACGCTCGGCGCGTTCGACGATGGAGGAGACGTACTGGCGGTAGAAGCGGACGTCGATTCCGAAGAACAGGACCGCGATGATCCATCCGGAGATCCGCAGGAACTCCAGCGCTTCGCTCGGGTTGGTCAAGCCGTTGATGATCAGCGTCGGACCGAGGACGGCGACAGCGGTGAGCAGCGTGCGGCGAATCGTGCCGGTCGCCGCGACCGTGTAGAGCGCCACGAGGGTCGCGGGGATCGGTGCGGCGTGGTTGTGGTCGAGGGCGTGGTACGGGGCGACGCAGGCCGCCACTCCGAGCAGGACCAGCACCGGCCGGCGGCGCCGCCATACGAGGGGCACGTGCCCGGCGAGCAGCAGCGTCCAGCCGAGCAGGTCGGGCCGGGTCCCGTCGTCGACCACCGGGGCGACGGCGATGGCGACGGCGAGCACGGCGACGCCCACCGCGAGGACCGCGTCGTTGCGGGTGCGGTGCGGCGCGGTCAGCGGTTCACGGTTGATCGCGGCCATCACGCGCTCGACGCGACGGGACCGCCCGCCGCCGACCGCGGTCGCCGTCCTCGTCGTCGCCGCCGCGGCCGACCGGTCGCGTATCCGTGTGGTCGTTCCCGGTTCTTCCACGGCTCCATCTTCTGGTACTCGGGCGGGCACCCGGGCGCCTCTCGGGAAGGAGAGGCGCCCGGGTGAGCCCGTCGGCTCAAGGTGCCGACAAGGATGCTCGATCAGTGTGCTCAGGGTGCGCCGACGCGTTCCGGCTGCCGTGGCGGCTCGGCCGGTCCGGCCGGCTCGGGCTCCCGTGAGAGCCCGCCCGGCCACCACACCTTCCGGCGCAGGGCGACGCTGGCGCTGGTGACCAGGTACGTCCGTACGAGGAAGGTGTCCAGCAGGACGCCGACGGCGATCACGAAGCCGAGTTGGACCAGTTGCACCAGGCCCATGTTGGTCAGCACGGCGAAGGTCGCGGCGAGGACGAGACCGGCGGAGGCGATGACGCCGCCGGTGGTGCGCAGCGCGGTGAGCGCCGCCGCGGCCGGTTCCGCTCCGGCCAGGGACTCCTCCCTCATCCGGTGCATGAGGAAGATGCCGTAGTCGACGCCGAGGGCGACGAGGAACACGAAGGACAGCAGCCCGAGCCCCGGATCGGTGCCCTCGAAGCCCAGGAGCGGCCCGAACACCAGCCCGCCGATCCCGAGGGACGCGCCCCACACCGCGATCACCGCGACCACCAGAAGCAGTGGTGCGACCAGACTCCGCAGCAGCCCGACCAGGATGAGCATCACGGAGAGGAGGACGAGCGGTACGACGATCTTCGTGTCCCGGGCGTTGGTGTCCTCCAGGTCGATCTGCTGGGCGCTGGCCCCGCCGACGTAGGAGCCCTTCAGTTCGTCCCGCAGGGACTTGATGGTGGCGGTCTCCCCCGCCGACTGGGGTGCGCTCTTCGCGAAGGCGGAGATCTCGGTCCAGCCGTCTCCCGTACGCCCCTTCTCCGCGCTCTCGACTCCCGGCGTGCCGCGGACGGCCGCGAGGGTCTCGTCGGCGCGGCCCTGCGGGGTGACCACGTCGATGGGCTGGCTGCCGCGCTGCGGGTAGGCCTTGCCGAGGGTCTCCATCGCGACGACCGCCTCCGGCTTGTCGATGAAGGAGTCCTCCTGCTTGATCGGACCGGGCAGGTTGAGCGAACCGAGGGCGAGTGCGCCGAGCAGTACGGCACCGCTCGCGAGCACGGTCAGCGGCCTGCGTCCGGCGGAGCTGCCCATCGCCGAGAACAGGCTCCGCCGCTGCTTGGGCTCGCTCCCGAAAGCCGGCACGAGCGGCCAGAACACACGCCGTCCGACCAGTACGAGAATGGCGGGGAGCAGGGTCAGCATCGCGATCAGCGCGCACAGCACGCCGACCGTGCCGAGCGGGCCCATGCCCCGGCTGCTGTTGAGGTCGGCGGCGAGCAGGCACAGCAGTCCGGCGGCGACGGTGCCGGAGGAGGCGAGCACGGCGGGCCCGCAGCCGCGCAGGGCGGCGACCATGGCCTCGTACGGGCGCTCGATGCGCCGCAGTTCCTCCCGGTAGCGCGAGACGAGCAGCAGCGCGTAGTCCGTGCCCGCCCCGAACACGAGGATCGTCATCACGCCCGAGCTCTGCCCCGAGACGGTCGTGCCGAAGGCCTGGTTGAGGCCGTAGGCGACGCCCATCGACATGTAGTCGGCGATTCCGGCGACGACGAGTGGCACGAGCCACAGCACGGGGCTGCGGTAGATCAGGATCAGCAGTACGGCGACGACGGCGACGGTGGTGTAGAGCAGCGGTCCGCCGAGCGAGTCGTAGACCTTGGCGGCGTCGGTGGCCAGCGCGCCGGTGCCGCCCACCTCGACGCTCAACCCGCCTTCGCCCTGGGCGACTTCGCGGACGTCGCCCACGAGCTTGTCCCGCAGGTCCTCGTTCGTCCCGGGCTCGTTGCTGGCGACCGGGTACATCAGGGTCGTACCGTCCTTCGACGGAATCCCCTTCGGGGCGCCGCCGATCAGCTCGTGCTGCCGGCCGATCTCCGCGACCTGGCCGGCGGCGGTCTCCCGGTCGGCGGCGCTGAGCCCGCCGTCCCGGTGGTAGACGAGCACCATCTCGGTGGTGTCGCCCCCGGGCATCTGCTCCTGGATCTTCGCCACTTGCGTCGAGTCGGCACTCGCCGGCAGGTAGTCGGTGACCCGGTCGTGCTGGACGTCGGCGAGCTTCGCCGCGAACGGCCCGACGAGCGCGAGCACGGCCACCCACAGCCCGAGCACCGCCCATGGAACGGCTCGCCCGCGTCCCGTCCTCGTCGTGGTTGTCTGTCCGGCCCCCATTGACCGATCTCCCTCCGCGTGACGTCTGCTTCGGTCCCCAGACTTCCGTCGAAGACCACGGCTTTCGTCGGGCGGGAGAGCGAGGTGAGGCGTACTGCCGGGGGCGGCGAGGGGCGTGGATTACTCCCAGGGGAGTAATGCGAGCCTGTAACGGGCAGCGGTCCTGGCGCCCTTCAGGGGCGCGGGGAACTGCGCGACCAGCCCCCACCGGCCCGCAGCAATCACTCAGCCCCCGCCGGGAGGGCACCGGCCGGGAGGGCGCGAGGGGCCCGGCCCCACCCGGGGGTCACGACGGCGTCCGCGCCGCCGTGAGCAACCGCGTCACATCATCCGCACAGATCGTCAGCGCAGCGCCCACCGTCGCGAGGGTCTCGCGTTCGGCAGGCGTGTAGGGCCCGTCGGCGAGGGCGATACGAGCGCCCTGGAGGAGGATGGCCTCCCGGCCGGCGGGTGCCAGGTGGGGAGCCAGCGGGTCCAGGGCCTCATGGAGCTCTATGGCCAGACCGGGCCCGCAGGGCTCGCCGAAGATCCGGCCGGTGTCGGCCGCGAGCGCCTCGACGAGGGCCGCGAGCTGCTCCTCGGTGCAGTCGTCGAAACCGGCCGAGCGGACGGCGCTCGCGGCGGTCTCCAGGGACGTACGGGCGCAGGTGCCGCCGGCGGCCAGGACGGCGAGGGCGACGGTGTGGACGGCGTCGCGGAGCATCGCCGAGAAACGGGTCGTGGTGGGGTGGTCGAGGACGTCCGCGCTGTAGTGCCGGCCGCAGGCCGCGCACTCGACGACGGGACCTGTCTCACCGCGCGGGAGGACCGGTACGCCGAGGCAGGTGAAGCGGCGGCGGCCGGTGAGGCGCTGGTAGTTGCGGTCGCCTCCGCAGCCGGGGCAGAAGAACTCGCCGTCGCCGACGGTGGTCCACGCCGTGCGGGTTCCGAGGATGCGCGAAACGCCCATGGAGCCGGCGCGGACAAACCGGCCATTTCGTCCCCGTCCTGGCACCACGTCGCACCTCCGTAACGCCGCGGCAACATCGCCGCGTTGGCGTGATGTTAGCCACATTGTTGAGGAAGAGTCAGTACCCAGGGCGAGACCACTCTGTGACATGGCTTGATACACGCCGCGGTCCCGCCCGCCTGTGAGGCGGACGGGACCGGAGAAACGCAGGTGAACGGCCTTATCGGGTCGCGCGGTTGACCGCGGAGACCACGGCCTTCAGTGAGGCACGTGTCGTATTCGCGTCGATGCCGATTCCCCACAGCACCTTGTCGCCGATCGCGACCTCGATGTACGAGGCGGCCTGCGCGGACGCGCCCTCGCTCATCGTGTGCTCCTGGTAGTCGAGCAGCCGGGCGTCGATGCCGATGCCCTGCAGGGCATGGAAGAACGCCGAGATCGGGCCGTTTCCGGTACCGACCAGAACGGTCTCGCTGCCGTCCACCTCGGCCTCGACGGTGAGCGTGTCGACGCCGTCGCGGTCGGTCGTGGACTGGCCGTTGCTGACCTGGATACGGCCCCAGGGGTTCTGGGCGTTCGGCAGGTACTCGTCCTGGAAGACCGCCCAGATGTCCTTGCCGGTGACCTCGCCGCCCTCGGCGTCGGTCTTCGCCTGGATGATCTTCGAGAACTCGATCTGCATCCGGCGCGGCAGGTCCAGGCTGTGGTCGTTCTTCAGGACGTACGCGATACCGCCCTTGCCGGACTGCGAGTTGACCCGGATGACGGCCTCGTACGAGCGCCCGACGTCCTTCGGGTCGATCGGCAGATACGGAACGGCCCACTCGATGTCGTCGACCGTGACGCCCTTCACGGCCGCGTCGGCCTCCATGGCGTCGAAGCCCTTCTTGATGGCGTCCTGGTGGGAGCCGGAGAAGGACGTGTAGACCAGGTCGCCCACGTACGGGTGGCGCGGGTGGACCTCCATCTGGTTGCAGTACTCGGCGGTGCGCCGCACCTCGTCGATGTCCGAGAAGTCGATCTGCGGGTCCACGCCCTGCGAGAACAGGTTCATGCCCAGGGTGACCAGGTCGACGTTGCCGGTCCGCTCGCCCTGCCCGAACAGACAGCCCTCGATACGGTCGGCCCCGGCCATCAGCGCCAGCTCGGCCGCCGCGACGGCCGTACCGCGGTCGTTGTGCGGGTGAACGGACAGGCAGACGTGCTCGCGGCGGGACAGGTTGCGGGACATCCACTCGAAGCGGTCCGCGTGCGTCGACGGGGTCGAACGCTCCACCGTGGCAGGCAGGTTGAGGATGATCTCGCGGCCGGGACCGGGCTGCCAGACGTCCATGACGGCCTCGCAGACCTCCAGGGCGAAGTCCAGCTCGGTGTCCGTGAAGATCTCCGGGCTGTACTGGTAGCCGAAGGTCGTCTCGGGGCCCAGCAGCTTCTCCGCGTACTCCACGACCAGCCGGGTGCCGTCGACGGCGATCTGCTTGATGTCGTCCTTGGAGCCGCGGAAGACGACCCGGCGGAAGACCGGGGCGGTGGCGTTGTAGAGGTGGACGGTGGCGCGCCTGGCGCCCTTCAGCGACTCGACGGTCCGCTCGATCAGGTCCTCGCGGGCCTGGGTCAGTACGGAGATGGTGACGTCGTCCGGGATCGCGCCCGGCTCCTCGACGATCGAGCGCACGAACGCGAAGTCGGTCTCGCCTGAGGCGGGGAATCCGACCTCGATCTCCTTGTAGCCCATCTTCACCAGCAGGTCGAACATCTCGCGCTTGCGCGCGGGCGACATGGGGTCGATCAGGGCCTGGTTGCCGTCACGCAGGTCGGTGGAGAGCCAGCGGGGGGCGACGGTGATCCGGTTGCCCGGCCACGTACGGTCGGCGATGTCGACCTGGTCGTACGGGCGGTACTTGTGGATCGGCATGGAGGTGGGCTGCTGGCGGTTCGCCATGATGCGAGGGGCTCCTCTTGGTCCGCTTGATCCTCGGAGAGAGTCCGAGGGACGGCCGACGGCGCAACGCCGAACTCCGCGGGGAGGGGGTCGGCCTCGACTACAGGCCCTCGCCGCGGCAGCTAAGGAGAAGCAGCCCGTAACGCATGATGCTCCGCATGCTAGCCGAGCCAAGCCCCACGCGAGGGTTCGTATCAGTATGCGGGACGCCGAGGAATTGCGTCACAAAAGGTGCACAAGGTCACATTGCCGCACATCGGCATACTTCCCCTTCGGCAGCTCGGGGGCCCGTGTCCTTTTAGGGGCGCGGGGAACTGCGCGACCAGCCCCCACCGGCCCGCACCCGTAACACAACCCCCACCCCACAGCCCCTCTCATCCCTGCATTTCACCAATCATGGTTGCCTCTAGTGACAGCATCATCACGCAGTGCAATGGTGCCGACCATGACGACAAACGGGGGCCACGAGCCCGTCTTCTGCACCATCGTTCCACCGCACGTCCTCGACACCCTGGCCCAGGCCGAGGACCCGGCACTCGCAGGCAAGGCGCGCCGCACGCTGGAGCGCGACGCCCTGGAGCGCACCCACCGCCGGCTGACCACGGTCATCGGCGCGCCCACCCTGGCCCCGCCGAAGGGCGCCGCCGAGGACAAGCCGAACCGCACGATCCACGACGCGAAGCACCGGCAGGACCTGCCCGGCAAGAAGGTCCGCGGCGAGGGCGACAAGCCCGGCAAGGACGCCACGGTCAACCGCGCGTACGCCGGCCTGGGCGCGACCTTCGAGCTGTTCCAGAAGGCGTACGAACGGAACTCGATCAACGGCGAGGGGCTGCCGCTCAACGCGACCGTGCACTTCGGCGAGGAGTACAACAACGCCTTCTGGAACGGCGAGCAGATGGTCTTCGGCGACGGTGACGGCGAGATCTTCCTCGACTTCACCATCCCGGTCGACGTCATCGGCCACGAGCTGGCCCACGGCGTCACTCAGTACACGGCGAACCTCACGTACTTCGGCCAGCCGGGCGCCCTGAACGAGCACTTCTCGGACGTCTTCGGCGCGCTCATCAAGCAGTACACGCTCGGCCAGACCGCCGCCGAGGCCGACTGGCTGATCGGCGCGGGCCTGCTCGCCCCGCGTGTCACGGGCACGGCCCTGCGCTCGATGAAGGCCCCGGGCACGGCGTACGACGACGACGTGCTCGGCAAGGACCCGCAGCCCGCCACGATGGACGACTACGTGCAGACGGGCCGCGACAACGGCGGTGTCCACATCAACTCCGGCATCCCCAACCACGCCTTCTACCTCGCCGCGACCGCGCTCGGCGGCCACGCGTGGGAGCGCGCAGGGCGGATCTGGTACGACGTGCTGACCGGCGGCGAGCTGGGCTCGAAGGCCGACTTCACGGACTTCGCGACGCTGACCGTGGCCAGGGCACGCGCCTCGTTCGGCGAGGGCGACGAGCTGCAGGCCGTGACGAAGGCGTGGGAGCAGGTCGGGGTACGAACCCTGTGACCGTGACCCGCGCCGCCGTTTCGTAGTGGAGCCGTTTCGTACTAGACAGGACCCATGCGTATTCAGGTGAGGCGCACGGGCGGATTCGCGGGCATCGAGCGGTACGCCGAGGTGGAGACCTCGGGACGCGTCGACGCCCAGGAGTGGCACGCCCTGGCCGAACAGGCGATCACGTCCGGCCGGGGCACGCCCCCCATAGGGGTCCCGGACGGCTTCAGCTACCAGATCACCGTCAACGGCAGGACGGTGTACTGCGCGGACCCGCGGTTGACGGAGGAGCAGCGCAAGCTGATTTCGCGGGTACTGAAGGAGGGCGCGTAGGCGCCCTCCCACCGGGCGCCCCTTGGAAGCCGTAACTCCCAGTTCACTTCATACCGTTGACTTCGCTTACCGCCGGTACAGATGATCGCGCGCATGGCGAACACGGCGACGAACCCGATACCCCAGTTCCCGACCGGCTTCCTCTGGGGCGTGTCCACCTCGGCCCACCAGATCGAGGGCGCGGCGGACAAGCGCGACCCCTCGGTCTGGGACGCCTTCACGGCCGAACCGGGGCACATCAAGGACAACTCCACCGCGGCGGTGGCCTGCGACCACTACCACCGCTACCCGGAGGACGTCGCACTCCTGCGCGACCTCGGCGTGGACGCGTACCGCTTCTCGATCTCCTGGCCGCGCGTGAACTCCCCCGGCGGCCTGGACTTCTACGACCGCCTGGTGGACGAACTGACCGCGGCGGGCATACGTCCCGTCCCGACCCTCTTCCACTGGGATCTGCCGGTGTCGGTCGAGGAGGCGGGCGGCTGGCTGAACCGGGACACGGCCGAGCGCTTCGCCGAGTACGCCGCCCTGGTGGCCGGTCGGCTCGGTGACCGGATCAGCAAGTGGATCACCCTCAACGAGCCTGCCGAGCACACCCTGTTGGGCCATGCCCTGGGTGCCCACGCGCCCGGCAAGCAGCTCCTCTTCGACTCGCTGCCCGTCGCCCACCACCAGCTGTTGGGCCACGGCCTGGCCGTACGGGCCCTGCGTGCGGCCGGAGTCACGGACATCGGCATCGCCAACTCGCACGGCCCGACCTGGCCCGCCTCCCAGGAACCGGCCGACCTGGAGGCGGCCGGTTTCTACGACCTACTCCTCAACCGGCTCTTCTCTGACCCGGTGCTCACGGGCCAATACCCGGAAGGGCTGGGCGAGTTGATGCCCGGCGACGTCGAGGCCGACCTGAAGGTCATCTCGGAGCCCATCGACTGGTACGGCATCAACTTCTACGCCCCGACCAGAGTGGGCGCACCCCAGGGCTCCGAGATCGAGTTCGGCGGACTGACGATGCCCGCCGAACTCCCCT
The DNA here is from genome assembly GCF_036182465.1 of Streptomyces sp. NBC_00258. Taxonomy (NCBI): domain Bacteria; kingdom Bacillati; phylum Actinomycetota; class Actinomycetes; order Kitasatosporales; family Streptomycetaceae; genus Streptomyces; species Streptomyces sp. NBC_00258. Next base: position 8,081,691 of record NZ_CP108081.1, on the reverse strand, counting down.
TCTCCGTAAGGGAGATCGAGGGCTACCCGGTCACGGACTTCGGCTGGCCGGTGGTCCCGGAGGCGCTCACGGAACTGCTGGTGGACTTCCACAAGCGGTACGGCGACCGGCTCCCGCCCGTGGTCATCACCGAGAACGGCTGCTCGTACGAGGGACTCGACGACCAGGACCGGATCGCCTACCTCGACAGCCATCTGCGGGCGCTGCACCGGGCGTTGGAGCAGGGGGTCGACGTCCGCGGCTACTTCGTGTGGTCCCTCCTCGACAACTTCGAGTGGGCCGAGGGCTACGCCCGCCGCTTCGGCCTCGTCCACGTGGACTTCGACACGCTGAAGCGAACGCCGAAGGCGTCGTACGGCTGGCTACGGGACGTGATCCGAACCCAGGGAGGGTGAACCCCCAAAAGACTGCGCAGTTCCCCGCGCCCCTAGGTTTTCAGGGGCGCGGGGAACTGCGCGATCAGCCACAGCCGGCCCGCACCCGAAATCACAACGCCACAGGGTCTGGGGCGGAGCCCCAGTTTCGGGAAGGGGTGGGGCTGGGGAAGGAGAAAGGCCTCAGAAACCGAGCTTGCGCAGCTGACGCGGATCCCGCTGCCAGTCCTTGGCGACCTTGACATGGAGGTCAAGGAAAACCGGCGTACCCAGCAACGCCTCGATCTGCTTGCGCGACTTGATCCCGACCTCCTTCAACCGCTTGCCCTTGGGACCGATGATGATCCCCTTCTGACTGGGCCGCTCGATATAGACGAACGCGTGGATGTCGAGAAGAGGCCTGTCGGCAGGCCGGTCCTCGCGGGGAAGCATCTCCTCGACGACAACGGCGATGGAGTGCGGCAACTCGTCCCGCACCCCCTCCAGCGCGGCCTCACGAATCAGCTCGGCCACCATCACCTGCTCGGGCTCGTCCGTGAGGTCACCCTCGGGATAGAGCGCGGGCCCCTCCGGAAGCAGGGGCACCAGCAGATCCGCGAGCAGATCCACCTGCTTGTCCCCGACGGCGGACACCGGCACGATCTCGGCCCACTCGAACCCGAGCTCCTTGCCGAGCTGGTCGATGGCGATGAGCTGCTCGGCGAGCGTCTTGCTGTCCACGAGGTCGGTCTTCGTGACGATCGCGATCTTCGGCGTCTTCTTGATCGACGCCAGTTCCTTCGCGATGAAACGGTCACCGGGACCGAGCTTCTCGTTCGCGGGCAGACAGAACCCGATCACGTCGACCTCGGCCCACGTGGTCCGTACGACGTCGTTCAGCCGCTGGCCGAGCAGCGTGCGCGGTTTGTGCAGCCCAGGCGTGTCCACCAGGATCAGCTGGGCGTCGGGCCGGTGCACGATGCCGCGCACCGTGTGCCGCGTCGTCTGCGGCTGGTTCGCCGTGATCGCCACCTTCTGGCCGACCAGAGCGTTCGTCAGGGTGGACTTGCCCGCGTTGGGGCGGCCCACGAAGCAGGCGAAGCCGGCGCGGTGGATGCCCTCGGACGGCTCGGATGACTGGGTACGAACGCTCATGACGCCCATTGTCCCTGATCATCGGAGCCCCGCCGCACCCCGCGGCCCCGCACACCGCCCGGCACCTTACGACACGGCCCCGGACGGCCTACGATCACGGGGTTCCGGAGCACGGCTTCCACTCTCGTCGCACGTGCCCCGGCCGCTCCTCACCCCTCACCGTCACTCGCATCCGCAGAAGGCCAGGACCCCGGCATGAAGCTCATCACCGCGATCGTCAAGCCGCACCGCCTCGACGAGGTCAAGACCGCCCTCCAGGACATCGGCGTGCACGGGCTGACCGTCACGGAGGCCAGTGGGTACGGGCGCCAGCGCGGCCACACGGAGGTGTACCGCGGTGCCGAGTACCAGGTCGACCTGGTCCCCAAGATCCGTATCGAGGTCGTCGTCGAGGACGCGGACGCCGACGCCGTCATCGAAGGGATCGTGAAGGCGGCGAAGACGGGGAAGATCGGCGACGGGAAGGTGTGGACGGTGCCGGTGGAGACGCTGGTGCGGGTACGGACGGGCGAGCGCGGTCCCGACGCCCTCTGATCCTGATCCCCACCGCCACGCCCACGATCCCCGCTCCCAGCACGACCGCCACGAGCCACGGCAGCGCGAAGAACGACGTACTCGCCGACTCGCGGGTGTCGTGCGCGCTGGCCGTCAACGTCACGTCGCCCCAGTCGAGTTGGGGAGCGCCACGCCACGGTTCGCTCAGCTTCACCCGCTGCCCGGGCAGCAGCTCCGAGGGGACCTCGGCCAGGTCGCGGGCGAGCAGCGTACGGCCGAAGAGTCCCTCGGCCTTCAGCTCCACCTTGGGGTTGAGGGTGACGTTGCCGGTGTTGTGGAGGGTGTAGGAGACGGTGGCCGTGCTGTCGCCCATGCCGGGGACCAGTGGCTGGTGGTGGGTGATGCGGACGTCCTCGACGGCGACGGCGGGCACGGTCGGCCCGCCCACCCGCAGATAGACCCGGGCCCCGACGGCCCGCTGCACGCCGACCTCGACGGCCCCCGACCCACCGTCGATCCGCTCGTCGAGAGCGACCAGCGCGCCCGGATGATCCCCGGGTTCGGCCCCCTCGGGCACCCGGATCGTGAACGGCACGGTGACCGAGCCGTGCGCGGGCACGGTCACCCGGGACTTCGAGGGTTCGGCCCAGGCGCCGACGCCCCGCTGCTTCTCCTTGCGGGTACGCACCGCGAACCCGCCGTCCCGGGCGGTGTTGTAGGCATCGGCGGCGTACAGCCGGAAGGTCAGTGGCTGCCCGGTCTTGTTGGCGACGGTGACCTTGTCCTTGAGCGTCGTCCCCGGGTCGGCGGAGAGGTGGAAGTAGGGCCGCGAGGCGAGGTCCGTCGAGACGGGGTAGACGGACCAGCTGCCGTTGTCGGCGGCGTACGCGGGCGACCCGGTCAGGCCGAGGAACAGCAACAGGAGGAGGACGAACGGCTTGCGCATGGGTGCGGACCCCCGGTGAGCGAGTCGGACGAGGCGGACGGGCGGGTGCGCGCCCGGCCACCGACGAGACGAGCCTGCTTACGGCTCTGTTGACGACCTGTGACGGCCTATGACCGTCTGCGACGGCCCGTGACGGCTGTCAGGTGAGCGTGAGCGTCAGGACGCCGGAGTACGCACCGGGCGGGGTGAACGCCGGAACGTTCAGCGACAGCCTGGCGTCGACGGTGAACTCACCACCGGTCTGGGCCCCGTTGGGGGTGGACGCCAGAGTCGCTCCGGCGCTGCCGACCGCGCCGGGCGAACCGGGCTGGCAGGTGCTCGGGCTGCCGGCCTTGGTGGCGCAGACCGGGGTCCAGCCCAGCTTGGCGGCGTCGATCTTCGCCCCGCCGGGACCGGCGAAGTCGGTGACCTTGCCGGTCAGGGACCAGCCCGCGGGTCCGCCGCGGAAGTCCTTGACGGTGACCGTCTGCAGGGAGCCGCGCGAGAAGCCGCCCTTGCCGTAGTCGACCGCCGCGAGTTCGACGGTGTCGCCGGCCTGGGTCATGGACAACGTGCCTGCCTTGACCGAGGAGTTGAGCTTCTGGCTGCCTTCGGGGAGAGGTGTGTCGTCGATGACGACGTAGGCGGCGGGACCGGCCCCCTTGTCATCGCTCCAGGCGCTCCCCTCGTACGCCACGACCCCGGTCGTAGCCTTGTCGTTGACGGCCAGGGTGCCGCTGATGGCGCCCTGCGCGTTCGCCGTGGCGGTGCCCTTGTCGGCGGTCTCGGCGGCTCCGGCCCGTCCGGCGAGGGTGACTGCGGCGCCCGGGGTGAAGTTCGTGCCGGTGACGGTCACGCTGTCACCGGGCTTCCCGGAGGCCGTACCGAGGCTGATGGCACGGTTGTTGGTCTGTCCGCCGTCCGTCGCGGTGACCGTCTCGGAGACGGGGGCGGGCGGGTTGCTGACCGTGCACGGGGTGTCCAGCTCCAGGATGTAGCTGGTGTGGATGTTGTAGTCGCCGGGCGAGAGGGTGATCGCGCCGGGTGTGGTGACCGTGAAGGTGCCGGTCATCGAGAACGACGGGAAGGCGCCCTTCCCCGGTACCGGGTCGTTCTTCTTCGGGCCCGCGACCGTGATGTCACCGGTCTGCACGCCACCGAGGGTGACCTTGCCGGTGGGCGTCATGATGTCGGCGGGCAGAGCGATGTCGACCGGGTTGCTCGCGGCGGGCTTGACCACCGTGTACGTGACGGTGACCGTGTCGCCCACCTTGGGCGCGGCGTTGTCCACCGTGATCCTGGCGGTGGTCGTGCCGTCGATCGGCGGGATGCCCGCGATGGGCGGCGGGACGCAGTGCGTGGCGAAGTCGACCTGCTGAGGCTCCGCGCTCGCGGGACAGGCGAGTGCGCCTCCCCCGGTGACCGCGAGTGCGGTCGCTCCGAGAAGTGCCGCCCAACGGTGGCGTCTTCGGGTTCCTGAACCCATGGTTGCCCCTCCTGAGGATGCGGGCGCAGCGGCTCTTCCGCGTTCTTCTGCGCCGACAGGAGGTCATTGATGTGTTGGTTGTGTGAAAAGTCAATGGAATCGCCGGACGTCAACTGATGGGCCATCAGTTTCTGTCAACTTCTGTCCAGAACAAGGGAGTTGAGCCGACTTGCCTATTTTCCGGAGCCCCGCCAGGCATGCGGCAGCGCGACGACCGGTGCCGCCGCGCGCAGGCGACACCGGTCGGTGGCTCGACTTGCTCGTGGGGGGTGCGGGAAGAGCTACTGCCCAGGACTCACTCGAACACGAACGGGCCCGGCGACTGCGCTCCCTCCGCCGTGCACGTCACGGTGATGAACCCGAAGATCACCATCTGCAGGGAGCCGCCGAACGCGTCCAGGCTGTCGCCGGGCGCTACGGTGCCGGTCAGCGGGCCGACCGAGACGCCGTCACCCGCGGCCATCGCGGGGTTCTTGGTCCCCGTGAAGGCGGTCGTACCGCCGCCCGCCTTCGCCATGGTGAGTGTGGAGGCGATCGAGTCCGCCTCAAGGGCGAGCGGGGCGGTGATCTCGGAGGAGCTGAGGGTGATGGTGGCGGAGGTGCCGGTCTGGGTGGCCGTGAGGGTGGCCTCACCGCCGCCGTAGGCGCCGCAGTCGGCGATGATCGTGGCGCTCTGGGGGACGACGGCCGCTGCACCCGGAGCGAGTGCCAGGCCGGCGGCGAGGGTGCCGGCAGCTAACGCCGCACCGATTCCGAGTCGCTTGCATCTCATTGGGGGATTCCCTTCCCTTGTACGGGAATTGCCATGTGGGGACGCTCGACGGGCGCGCCGTCGTGCGGGCACGCGTGCTTGCCGCCGGTGCCTGTTCGTGGGCCGGCGACGGTACGGGGAGTTGCGTGCGCACGGACCAGTCGCCGCGAGCGGGGGTGCGGCACGCTGCGCGGCGACGAATCTGACGGTCCGTCGGAAGAGCTGTCGTCCATTGATACGCGAGCGGCTCGGGATTGCAAGAGAAGCGGTGGGGATTCTTCCGCTGGACAGGGATGTGGCCGAAGTCGACCGGTGGGCCCGTGTCCCTTCAGGGGCGCGGGGAACTGCGCGACAAGCCACATCCGGGCCCGCACCCGACAACAAACCCCACGGGGCCCGGGGCGGAGCCCTGGTTTCGGGAAGGGGTGGGACCGGGGAAGGAAAAACGCCCGGGCCTCAGCCCGCCACCACCCGCACCCGCACCTCCCCGTCGAGCCCCGCGACCAGCACAGGCGTCCCGACCCCACCAAGATCCCGCACGACCGCCAGATCCCCGTCCGCCAAGGACTCCGCCTCGGTCACGACAGCCCCTGCCTCCAACGACTTCGCCCCGGAGGCCACGGCCATGGCCACCGCCGTCTGCAGCGCACTGAGCCGCAGAGAGGGCAGGTCAACGCTCCCCGCAACATACGTACGGCCGGTTTCGTCACGCACGGCCGCCCCCTCGGGCACACCATTGCGGGCCCGTACGGAACGGGCCAGGGTGACGATCTTGCGGTCCTCGGGATCGAGCGCGGTGCTGTCGGTCATGCCCAGAGCATACGAAGCCCGACCGGCCCCCCGCGCGGCGGTACGCGACACCGCCGCGCCGTACGCCCGGCACATCCACACTCAGGGGCGGTCGAGTCGGAGCCGCTCGGCCTTCGGCAGACCGGCGACCACCAGGTCGTACGAGTCCTCGATGAGCTCCCGGACCAACTGGTCAGGGAGCTCTCCGTCGACCGTCACCGTGTTCCAGTGGCGCTTGTTCATGTGGTAGCCGGGGATGATCAGTCCCTCGTACTCGCCGCGCAGACGCACCGCGTCGTCGGGGTCGCACTTCAGGTTCACCGTGAGCGGCCGGGCGTCCAGACGGGTCAGGGCGAACAGCTTCCCCAGCACCTTGAAGACCGAGGTCTCCGGGGTGAAGGGGAAGTCCTCGACGGTCGCGTTGAAGGACAGGCAGAACGTGCGCAGCTCCTGCGGGGTCACTCCGGCTTCTCCTCCTCGGGGGAGCCGGCCGGGCCCACGGGCTCGACCAGCACCGTGACGATCTTGTTCCGGCGGCCGGCCGAGGCCTCCGCCGTCAGCCGCAGCTCGCGCCCGTCGGGCAGTTCGACCACCGACGAGGCACTGGCGATGGGCACGCGCCCGAGCGCCTTCGCGAGGAGGCCGCCCACCGTCTCGACGTCCTCGTCGTCGTACGCCTCGAAGCCGTACAGCTCCCCGAGGTCGCCGATGTCGAGCCGTGCGGTCACCCGGTAGCGGTCGTCGCCGAGGTCCTCCACGGGCGGCAGCTCACGGTCGTACTCGTCGGTGATCTCGCCGACGATCTCCTCGAGGATGTCCTCGATGGTGACGATGCCGGCCGTGCCGCCGTACTCGTCGATGACGACGGCGACGTGGTTGCGGTCCTGCTGCATCTCACGCAGCAGATCGCCGGCGTTCTTCGTGTCCGGGACGAAGGCCGCCGGCCTCATCGCCGTCGACACGAGCTCGCTCTCGGCGTCCCGGCTGATGTGCGTCTTCCTGGCCAGGTCCTTCAGGTACACGATCCCGACGACGTCGTCCTCGCTCTCCCCCGTCACGGGGACGCGGGAGAAACCGGACCGCAGGGCCAGCGTCAGCGCCTGCCGGATCGTCTTGTAGCGCTCGATGACCACCAGGTCCGTACGCGGGACCATGACCTCCCGTACGAGCGTGTCGCCCAGCTCGAAGACGGAGTGCACCATGCGGCGCTCCTCGTCCTCGATGAGGGACTCCTTCTCCGCGAGGTCGACCATCGCCCGCAGCTCGGCCTCGGAGGCGAACGGGCCGCGCCGGAAGCCCTTGCCCGGCGTGAGCGCGTTGCCGATGAGGATCAGGAGCGGCGGGATCGGGCCCATGATCCTGGCGAGCGGAAGCAGGACGTACGCGGCCGCCGTGGCCGTGTTCAGCGGGTGCTGGCGGCCGATGGTGCGCGGGGACACGCCGACCGCCACGTACGAGACGAGGACCATCACGCCGATGGCGACGGCCAGCGCCTCCCAGGTCTCGGCGAACTCCTGCAGGCAGGCGTACGTGACGAGCGCGGCGGACGCCATCTCGCAGGCGACGCGCACCAGCAGCGCCACGTTCAGATAGCGGGTCGGGTCGGCGGCGACCTGGGCGAGCTTGGCGCTGCCGCGGCGGCCGGACCGGACGGCCTCCTCGGCGCGGAAGCTGGAGACGCGGGCGAGACCGGCCTCCGCGCAGGCGGCGAGCCAGGCGACCACGACAAGGGTGATGGCGCCTACGACGAGTTGCGGGCTCATGAGACGGTCGGGGCCGGGGACGGGCCGGTCAGGCCCTTCTCCGCACGCCAGCCGTCCACGATGGCCGCCTGGAGGCCGAACATCTCGGCCTTCTCGTCCGGCTCCTCGTGGTCGTAGCCGAGCAGATGCAGCACTCCATGGACGGTGAGGAGCTGGAGCTCCTCGTCCATGGAGTGCTGCGTGTCGGCTTCCTTGCCCTGCCGCTCGGCGACCTCGGGGCAGAGCACGATGTCGCCGAGCAGCCCCTGCGGCGGCTGCTCGTCGTCGTCCTTCGACGGCGGCCGGAGCTCGTCCATCGGGAACGACATGACATCCGTCGGACCCGGCAGGTCCATCCACTGGATGTGCAGCTGCTCCATGGCGTCGGCGTCCACGACGATCACCGAGAGCTCGGAGAGCGGGTGGATACGCATCCGCGCCAGGGCATAGCGGGCGATGTCGAGGATCGCCTGCTCGTCGACCTCGGTTCCGGACTCGTTGTTGACGTCGATCGACATGGTCGCGCTGGTCTACTTCCGCTTGTTACGGGCGCCCTTTTGGGTGCCGTTCTCCGTACCGTTCTCGCTGTCGTACTTCTCGTACGCGTCGACGATACGGCCGACCAGCTTGTGCCGTACGACGTCGTGGGACGTGAGGCGGGAGAAGTGGACGTCGTCGAGGCCCTCCAGGATGTCCTGGACCTGACGCAGACCGGACTTCGTGCCGCTCGGCAGGTCGACCTGGGTGACGTCACCCGTGATCACGATCTTCGACTCGAAGCCGAGGCGGGTGAGGAACATCTTCATCTGTTCGGGGCTCGTGTTCTGGGCCTCGTCCAGGATGATGAAGGCGTCGTTGAGCGTACGACCACGCATGTACGCGAGCGGGGCCACCTCGATGGTCCCGGCCGCCATCAGCCGCGGGATCGAGTCCGGGTCGAGCATGTCGTGCAGCGCGTCGTACAGCGGGCGCAGGTAGGGGTCGATCTTCTCGTAGAGCGTGCCGGGCAGGAAGCCGAGCCGCTCTCCCGCCTCCACCGCCGGGCGGGTGAGGATGATGCGGTTGACCTGCTTGGACTGCAGCGCCTGCACGGCCTTGGCCATGGCGAGGTAGGTCTTGCCCGTACCTGCGGGGCCGATGCCGAAGACGATGGTGTGCTTGTCGATGGCGTCGACGTACCGCTTCTGGTTGAGCGTCTTGGGGCGGATGGTGCGGCCGCGCGAGGACAGGATGTTCTGTGTGAGCACTTCGGCCGGGGTCTCCTGGCCGTCGCCCTCCCCGTTCTCGCTCGCCCTCAGCATGGCGATCGAGCGTTCCACTGCGTCCTCCGTCATCGGCTGTCCGGTGCGGAGCACCAGCATCATCTCGTCGAACAGGCGCTGGACGAGGGCCACTTCACGGGCATCGCCGACGGCGCTGATCTCATTGCCCCGGACGTGGATGTCGGCCGCCGGGAAGGCCTTCTCGATCACGCGCAGAAGGGCGTCTCCAGATCCCAGCACGGTCACCATGGGGTGCTTGGCCGGGACGGTGAACTGCGCTCGTGACTGCCCCTGCGCGGGGGTGTGAGCTGTGGGTGTCTGCGTCATGGGCCGGCTCTGTAGGCCTGCTCATCCTCCTCGGTGAGGCACGCTTGCCGGTACGGCAGCCTTGTGCTTCCAAGAGTACGACGGGGCACCGACAACGCCGTAGGACTTTTCGCCCGCACCGGTGGCCCCAGGCGAATCTGCCGGTGTCCCCGCGCGGATCCACGTCCGGCCACACGCGGATCCAGCTGCGGCCCCACAGGGATCCACCTGCGGCCTCACGCCGATCTGCCGAACCCGATCGTCGGTACCGCCCGCCGCAGGGGCCACGCCCGGCTCGACTCCGGAAGGAGGGGTTCCAGGAAGGCGTACCGGCCGAGCGCCGCCGGATCCTGATGGTCGTACGACTGCACGCGCCGCCACCATCCGGCGATCTCCGACCAGCCGGGGGCGGACAGGGACCCCCCGAACTCCTGGACCGACAGGGCGGCCGTGAGGCCCGCGAAGGCGAGCCGGTCGGCCAGCGGCCAGCCGGCCAGGGTGCCCGTGACGAACCCGGCGACGAAGACGTCCCCCGCGCCGGTGGGGTCCATGGCCTCGACCTCGATGGCCGGAACCTCGGCGGTCTCACCGGTCCGTCCGTCCACGGCGTACGCTCCCTCGGCACCGAGAGTGACGACGGCGAGCGGCACGTGCTCGGTGAGGGCGTGGGCGGCGGCGCGGGGGCACGAGGCGCCCGTGTACCGCATGGCCTCCTGGGCGTTCGGCAGGAAGGCCTCGCAGTGCGCCAGGTCGGGGAGCCCGGCGAGGTCCCAGCGGCCCGTGTCGTCCCAGCCGACGTCGGCGAAGATCCTGGTCCCCCTGCCCGCCGCCCCGGCGATCCAGGGGGCGCGGGTGCCGGGCGTGAGCGAGGCGACGGCCGCACGCGCGCGGGGCGGGCAGTCCGGGGCGGGTTCCTCCGGGGGCGGCTCGTGTCCGTGGCTGACCATCGTCCGCTCGCCCTCGTACGCCATCGAGACGGTCACCGGGGAGTGCCAGCCCGGTACCGTGCGTGACGTGGAGAGGTCGATGCGCTCGCCCTGCTCCAGGGCGTCCCAGCAGTACTCGCCGTAGTGGTCGTCGCCGAAGGCCGCCGCCAGTGACGTCCTGAGGCCGAGCCGGGCCAGCGCGGTCGCCATGTTCGCGACGCCGCCGGGGCTCGAACCCATGCCGCGGGCCCAGGACTCGGTGCCGCGGACCGGGGCGGAGTCGAGTCCGGTGAAGATGATGTCCAGGAAGACTGTGCCTGTGAGGTAGACGTCCCAGGGCGGGTCGTCCCGGGCGCGCAGCGCTGCGAGGGGGTCGACCTGGGCGGCCTGGCTGTGCCGTCCCTCTCCGTTGGACGCGGTCACGGTGCGCTCCCATGAGGTGGTGCGGATTCAAGCCAGTGTGCACCAAACACCCCACGGACCGCGGAGTGTCACGCCGGAGCCGAACGGTTTTCGCCCCCGCCGCCCCTACCCATTCCCGTCCCTTTTCGGGGGCCGGCCCCCGAACCTCCGCTCCTCAAACGCCGGAGGGGCTAATTACTAGCCCGTCCGGCGTTTGAGGACGAGGCCGTTCAGGCCGATCCCCACCCACCCACGGTCAACCCACCCACCCCGCCGGCCCTCACCCACCCAGCCCGTCCGGCGTTTGAGGACGAGCGCGGCAGCGCGATAGCGGGGCAGCGCGATAGCGGGGCAGCGCGATAGCGGGGGTCTGGGGGCGGAGCCCCCAGGGACGGGACGGGTAGGGGCGGCGGGGGCGGAGAAGAGCCCTGGCCCCCCTACGGGAACTCGTACGCCTCCACCTCCGCGAGGTACCGCGCCCGCCGCTCCTCGTCGTGGTCGAGGAAGGACGCCACGAACGAGTTGCGGGCGAGCTCGCGCAACCGGTCGGAGGACAGCCCCAACGCCTCCCGCACAGCAAGGAAGTTGTCCCCGACGTACCCACCGAAGTACGCGGGATCATCGGAGTTGACCGTGCACAACAGCCCCGCGTCGAGCATCGCCGGCAACGGATGCTCCTCCAGAACATCCACGGCCCGAAGCCGCACGTTGGACAGCGGACACAACGTCAACGGCACCCGGTCCCGCACCAGCCGGGCCACCAGCTCAGGATCCTCCAGACACCGCAGCCCGTGATCGATCCGCTCGACCCCGAGCACGTCGAGCGCCTCGGTGATGTAGGAGGGCGGCCCCTCCTCCCCCGCGTGGGCGACCCGCCGCAGCCCGAGCGCGGCAGCGGCCTCGTACACCTCACGGAACTTCACGGGCGGATGCCCGACCTCCGCGGAGTCGAGCCCGACACCGACGATCCGCCCGAGGTACGGCTTCGCGGCCTCCAGCGTCTCCATCGCGGACTCGGCGGACTCGTCCCGCAGGAAGCACATGATCAGCTGGGTGGAGATCCCGTGCACGGCCTCGCTCCGGTCGAGCGCCCGCCCGAGCCCCTCCACGACGGTCCCGATCCCGACGCCCCGGGAGATGTGGGCCTGCGGATCGAAGAAGATCTCCGCGTGCCGCACTCCTTGCTCGGCGGCCCGCGCGAGATACGCGTCGGCGAGGTCCGCGAAGTCGTCCTCGGTCCGCAGCACGGCCATGAGCTCGTAGTAGAGGTTCAGGAACGACTGCAGGTCCGAGAACTGATACGCCTTACGGAGATCGTCGGTGTCCGCGTAGGGCAGCGGGACACCGTTGCGCGCAGCGAGCGCGAAGGCCAGCTCGGGCTCCAGGGTGCCTTCGATGTGCAGGTGCAGTTCGGCTTTCGGGATGGACATCAGGGCATCGTACGGCCGTCTCAGCTGCGCTTCGGTACCGGCACCCGGAGCAGATCGTGCGCCACCGTCAGCTCCCCCTCGAAGCCGGCGGCCCGTGCCTGCCGCTCGAACTCGTCGGGGTCGTCGTACCGCTGGCTGAAGTGCGTGAGCACGAGATGCCGTACGCCCGCGTCCCGGGCCACCGCCCCCGCCTGACCTGCCGTCAGGTGGCCGTGGTCGACGGCGAGTTGCATGTCCCCGTCCAGGAACGTCGACTCGATGACGAGCATGTCGCACCCCTCCGCGAGCGCGTACACCCCGTCGCACAGCCGGGTGTCCATGACGAAGGCGAACCGCTGCCCGCGCCGCAGCTCGCTGACCTCGTCGAGCGACACGTCCCCCAGCGCGCCCTCCCGCTGGATCCGTCCCACGTCCGCCCCCTTGATCCCGTACGAGGCGAGCCGCTCGGGCAGCATCCGCCGCCCGTCGGTCTCGACGAGCCGGTAGCCGTACGACTCGACGGGGTGGGAGAGCTTACGGGCCTCCAGCACGTACGACGCCGTGGACGCGAGGACGCCGTCGGAGTCGACCGGCGCCTCGGTGAGCGGGACCGTCTCGCGGTAGGCGGTCGAGTACCGCAGCCGGTCGTAGAACCGCTGCCCGGAGCGCGGGAAGTGGGCGGTGATCTCGTGCGGCACCCGGTCGAGGTTGATCCGCTGGATCACCCCGGCGAGGCCGAGGGAGTGGTCCCCGTGGAAGTGCGTGACGCAGATCCGGTGGAGGTCGTGGGCGGCGACCCCGGCGCGCAGCATCTGCCGCTGCGTGCCCTCTCCGGGGTCGAAGAGAATGCCCTCGCCGTCCCAGCGCAGCAGATAGCCGTTGTGGTTGCGGTGCCTGGTGGGCACCTGGCTGGCGGTGCCGAGGACCACCAATTCGCGTACGGACATGTCGAGTTACCCGAGTTTCCCGAGAGGCCCTAGCCCGGGGGCCACTGCATGCCGCGGCCGCCCAGCACATGGGCGTGCGCGTGGAAGACGGTCTGCCCCGCGCCGCTGCCGGTGTTGAAGACGACGCGGTAGCTGTCGAGCTTCTCCTCGGCGGCGACCTCACCGGCCTCGCGTACGACGTCGGCGAGGATCTCCGGCTCGGCGACCGCGAGGGAGGCGGCGTCCGGGTGGTGGACCTTCGGGATCACCAGGACGTGGATGGGCGCCTGCGGGTTGATGTCCCGGAAGGCGACGGTCGTTTCGGTCTCACGGACGACGGTCGCCGGGATCTTCCCACCGACGATCTTGCAGAACAGACAGTCGTCCTGCGCTTCCCCTGCCATGCGCGGCTCCTCACGCTGGATGATCGTTGCCCGGGCATGGTACCGAGCCCGTGCCCGTAGGGGGCGTGGGGAACTGCGCGACCAGTCCCCACGCACCCGCATCCGAAGAACCGCACTCCGCCGTCCCCGGGTGCCCTACGAACCCGGCAGCAGCGGAGGCGTCCTCGGCGCGTTCTCCGTGAGCGCCGCGAGCGCGATACGGATCGCCTCGTCGAGCTGTACGTCACGGCCCGCCGCGTGGTCCTGCGGGGCCTGGACCACCTCGACGTCCGGGTCGACCCCGTGGTTCTCCACGCCCCACTCGTAACCCTCAAGCCAGAACGCGTACTTGGGCTGGGTGACGAGCGTCCCGTCGACGAGCCGGTAACGGCTGTCGATCCCGACGACGCCGCCCCACGTACGCGTACCGACGACGGGCCCGATACCGAGGGCCTTGATCGCGGCGTTGACGATGTCGCCGTCGGAGCCGGAGAACTCGTTGGCGACAGCGACGACGGGCCCGCGCGGCGCGTCCTCCGGATAGCTCGTGGGCCGCATGCCACGCGCGAGGTCCCAGCCGACGATGCGCCGGGCGAGTTTCTCGACGACCAGCTGGGAGGTGTGGCCGCCGCGGTTCTCGCGGACATCCACGACGAGGCCCTCGCGGGCGACCTCGATCCGCAGGTCGCGGTGGATCTGGGCCCAGCCGGGCGCCTGCATGTCGGGCACGTGCAGATAGCCGAGCCTGCCGCCGGACTTCTCGTGGACGTAGGCACGCCGGTCGGCCACCCACGCGTGGTAACGCAGCGGTTCCTCGTCCGAGATCGGTACGACGACGGCGTGCCGCGGATCGCCGCCGCCCGCCGGGGAGACGGTGAGCTCGACGGCCTTGCCCGCCGTGCCGACGAGCAGCGGTCCGGGTCCGGTCACCGGGTCGACGGGCCGCCCGGAGACGGCCACGATCGCGTCCCCGGCGCGCACGGCGACTCCGGGCGCGGCGAGCGGCGACTGCGCGTCGGGGTCGGAGGTCTCCGACGGCAGGATGCGGTCGATACGCCACTGTGCCGCGCCCTGCGGGCCGTCCTCGTGACGGGAGATGTCGGCCCCGAGGAGCCCCTGCCGCTCGCCGCCGCCGTATCCGCCGCGCGGCATGACGTAGGCGTGCGAGGTGCCGAGCTCTCCCTGTACCTCCCACAGCAGGTCGACCAGGTCGTCGTGGGTGGCGACCCGTCCGAGCACGGGACGGTACCGGTCCAGTACGCCGTCCCAGTCGGTGCCGCCCAGGTCGGGGCGCCAGAAGTTGTCGCGCATGAGGCGGCCGGTCTCGTCGTACATCTGCCGCCACTCGGCGGCCGGGTCGACGGTCTGGCGGATGCGTGACAGGTCGACGGTGATGTTCGTGTCGCTCTCGTCGTCGAGCGAGGCGCGCCGGTCGCTCGGTACGACCTTGAGCTTGCTGTCGGTCCACAGCAGGATCCGCTTGCCGTCGCCGGTGACCATGAAGCCGTCGGCGTCCGAGGCGAGATGCTCCATGCGCTGCTGGACGAGGTCGTAGCGCTCCAGGTCGGTCTTCGGGTCCGGGTCGTCCGGGGTGGCGCGGGAGGCGCCGAGCACGCCCCGCACGGGGTGCCGCAGCCACAGCAGCCCGTCCTTGGCGGCCCGCAGCCCGGAGTAGCGGGCGGCCTCGACGGGGAACGGCACGATGCGGTCGCCGAGTCCTTCGAGGTCGATGCGCGTTGCCGGGGAGCCCTCGCTGTCGGGTGTCTCGTCCTTGTCGGGCGCCTCGAAGGGCCGGCCGTGCCGCTGCGGCCCGAAGGGCGAGGGGGTGGTCGCGGCGAGGGTGATGAGATGCGGCCGCGAGCCCCCGACGAAGGCCAGGTCGAAGACGTGCTCGTCGTAGACGGGGTCGAAGGACCGAGCGGACAGGAACGCCAGGTGCTTCCCGTCGAGCGTGAACGCGGGCGCGTAGTCCCGGAATCTCAGCGGCGTCGCCTCGGTCACCGACAGGTCCGCGGTGTTGGCGAGCTTGAGCTGGCGCAGCGGGCGCGGGCCGGGGTGCGACCAGGCGAGCCAGGCCGAGTCGGGCGAGAAGGCGAGCCCGGAGACCTCGCCGTCCTCGCTGCGGTCGACCTCCCGGACCTCGCCGGTCTCGCGCTCGACGAGCAGTACGCGTCCGTCGTGCGAGGCGACCGCTGCGCGGCTGCCGTCGGGCGCCACCGCGAGCCCGAGCACCCGCCCGAGCTGTCCGGCGGCGAGCCGACGCGGGGTGGCTCCCGGCGCGACCCCGGTGGCGGGCGCGAACTCAAGCGCGTCATCGCCCTCGGCGTCCGTCACCCACACCACGTGCTCCTCGCCGTCCGCGCGGAAGGTGCGCGGCAGCCGGGCCCGTACGCCCTGTTCGGCGGCGAGCGCGCGGGTCGGGCCGGAGCGGTGGGTGACCCAGTGGACGGCTCCGCGCACGGCGACGGCGCTGCCGCGGCCGGTGTGGTCGGGCGCGGCGGCGCCGAACCAGCGGGCCGCGCTCACGGGATGCGGCTGCAGATCGACGCGCTGTCCGCCGAGCCGGATGTCGAGCCGCCGCGGCTCGGCCCCGTCGAGGTCGTCGAGGATCCACAGCTCACCGGCGGACGCGTACACGACGCGTGTCCCGTCGGTGGAGGCGTGCCGGGCGTAGAACCCGTCAACTGCCGTATGCCGCCGCAGATCCGATTCATCCGCGAGGGAGGAGTACACGGCCCCCACGCCTTCGTGGTCGGAGAGGAAGACGACCCGCTCCCCCACCCACGAGGGGTACTCCAGATTCCCGTCCAGCTCGGCATGCAGCCGTACGAACTCCCCGGCCTCCCCGTCGCCTTCCCGGTCGATCCACAGCTTCCCGGCCGTGCCTCCCCGGTACCGCTTCCACCAGGCGGCCTCACGGCCCATGGGAGCGGACAGCAGGAGCGTGCCGGGGCCGCCCCGGGCCACATCGCCGACAGGCCCGTACGGAAGGGTGGTTGCCGGCCCGCCGTCGAGCGGGACGGCCCGGGCCCAGCTGCGGCGCAGGCTCGCCTGGCCCTGCGTGCTGAGCGCGAGCACCTCGCCCTCCGGGGTCCAGCCGCGCACCTGGGTCTTCCAACTCCCCCAGTACGTAAGGCGTTTGGTGGAACCGCCGTCGACCGGGGCGATATGCACCTCGGGTGCCCCGTCACGGGTGGAGGTCCAGGCGACGGTCGTTCCGTCCGGGGAGATGCGGGGATGGTTCACCGGGACGTTGTCGGCGCTGACCCGCCAGGCGCGGCCGCCGTCGAGCGGAGCGACCCAGACGTCGTCCTCGGCGGTGAAGGCGATCAACTCGCCGTGCAGATGCGGGTACCGGAGATACGGGGCAGATGCGGCGGATGCAGTCTGTGTCACCCGATCACCCTATGCAGCGGTCCTGTCCGCGACCAGAGCTTTCGATCACTTGCCCTGGAAGCAGGAGCAGGTGGGGTGCGGGTACTCGGTGACGGTCCTGGTGACGGTGACGGTCGCCCCGGGCCGATCCGGCGGCGGCGTGGTCTTGTGATCGACGGGCGGTGTCCACGGATTGACGGTGCTCGGTGTACCCGCCCTGCAGTTCCCGAGCACGTCCACCCGGAACCACTCCTTGCCGCCGACCCTGGCGGTCAGATCACCCCGTACGCAGGTCCCGTTGACCTCCTGCGTCACCTTGCCCTTGATGGTGATCTCCCGCCCGTCCTTCTCCTCCCCGACACAGTCGACGGTCGCGACACTCCGCGCGCTCGGCGAGCTTCCGGCCGTCTGTCCCTTGTCCCCGTACGAGGCCGTGCAGCTGAGCCACTGGACGTCGACGCCCTGCTTCTCCAGCTCGCGGGTTCCTGTCTGGTCGGTCGTGATCGCCACGGCGGCGGCGCTGATTCCGTTGCCGGGTTCACACGCGACCGCGCCGAACACGGCCACGACCGCGACGCCGACGGCGACCGGTCCCCGCCGCCCACCCATCCGACCCCGTAAACGCCTCAATGCCCCCATAGACGGCAGCGTGCCACCCCCGAGCAAAGCTCGATAGACCGCAAACAGCCACGATTCCGCCCCCGCCGCCCCTACCCATTCCCGTCCCTTTTCGGGGTCGCCGCCCCCGAACCCCCGCTCCTCAAACGCCGGAGGGGCTGAATACTTCGCGGCCCGGGCCGACACTTCCAGCCCGTCCGGCGTTTGAGGACGAGGCAGTTCAGGCCGATGCGGGGGTCTGGGGGCGGCAGCCCCAGGGACGGGACGGGTAGGGGCGGCGGGGGCGAAGAACTGCTCGTCAGGACCAGCGGCCCGTGCGGGTCAGGAGGAGGGCCGTCGCGGCCGTGCCGGCGGTGGAGGTGCGCAGGACGCTGCGGCCCAGCCGGCAGGCCTTCGCTCCGGCCTGGGTGAAGGCCGCCAACTCCTCGGGGGACACACCGCCTTCGGGGCCCACGACGAGCACGATCCGCCCGGTGGAGGGAAGCTCGGCCGTCGCGAGCGGCTCGCTCCCGTACGCCCGGTCCTCGTGCAACACCACCCCAAGCTCCGCATTGGCGAGAAACGCGGCAACCTGCTTGGTCGTCATCGCGTCCGCGACCTGCGGAAACCGCACCCGCCGCGACTGCTTGCCCGCCTCGCGCGCGGTGGCCCGCCACTTCCCGAGCGCCTTGAGCCCCCGCTCGCCCTTCCACTGCGTGATGCAGCGGGACGCGGCCCAGGGGACGATCTCGTCGACACCGGTCTCCGTCATGGTCTCGACGGCGAGTTCACCGCGGTCGCCCTTGGGGAGGGCCTGGACGACGGTGATACGGGGAGCCGGCTCGGGCTCCTCACGGACCTCTGCGATGTCCGTCACCACGAGCCGGTCCTTGCCCTCGGCCGCCTTGACGACGCCCTCGGCCCAGCGCCCGTGCCCGTCGGTGAGGACGACGTCCTCGCCCGCCCGCAGCCGCTTCACGGACACGGCGTGCCGCCCCTCGGGGCCGTCGAGGACGAACTCGGGCCCGCCCGGGACCACGTCCACCACGAACACCGGGGCGGTCAACGGACCGAACCCCCGCCCGAGTGGGACGACAACGCTGTCTTGGCGGAGGCGAGTTCGGCCGCGAGCACCTCGACCAGCTGCCCGGCGGGCAGCTCGCGCGCGAGCCGGTGGCCCTGTCCCGCCCACAGCGCCATCCCCTGCGCGTCCCCCGCCTTGGCCGCCGCCTTGCGCAGGGGGGAGGTGAGGTGGTGGACCTCGGGGTAGGCGGCGGGCGCGTACGGCCCGTGCTCGCGCATGAAGCGGTTCATCAGACCCCGCGCGGGCCTGCCGGAGAAGGCCCGCGTCAACTCCGTACGTACGAAGAGGGGGTTGGTCAGCGCCTGCTTGTGCACGGCGTTGGCGCCGGACTCGGGGGTGGCGAGGAACGCCGTGCCGAGCTGGGCGGCGCTCGCGCCCGCGGCGAGCGCGGCGGCGATCTGGCTGCCGCGCATGATGCCGCCGGCCGCGACGATCGGGATCTGCACGGTCTCGCGGACCTGCGCGATCAGCGAGAGCAGTCCGATGCCGGAGCCGTCGGTCTCCGGGTTGTCGCGGTGGGTGCCCTGGTGGCCGCCGGCCTCGACTCCCTGCACGATCACCGCGTCGGCGCCCGCCCACTGCACGGCCTGCGCCTCCTCGGCGGTGGTCGCCGTGACCAGGGTCAGTGTGCCTGCCCGGCCCAGGGAGTCCAGGACGTCCCGGGTGGGGCAGCCGAAGTGGAAGGAGACGACCGGCACGGGGTTGTCGAGGAGTACGGCGAGTTTGGCGTCGTATCCGTCGTCGCGTCCGCTGTCGGGGTCGCCCAGTTCGGTCTCGTACCAGGAGGCCTCGCCGGCGAGCTGGTGGGCGTAGACCTCGACGGCGGCCGGGTCGGCGTACTCCGGCTGCGGCATGAACAGGTTCACGCCGAACGGGCGGCTCGTGGCGCCCCGCAACTGCTTGATCTCCTGGTACATGCCGTCGGCCGTTTTGTACCCGGCGGCGAGAAAACCGAGCCCGCCGGCTTCGGACACGGCCGCTGCGAGCTGCGGCACGGAGACGCCGCCCGCCATGGGGGCCTGCACGATCGGGAGTGGGAAGAGATCGGTCAGCGCGGAGGACATGACGGCATGTTGTCACGTCCTCCGTACAAGTCCGAATCCGGCCTTCCCCCGGGCATAAGCCACGGGAATCGACCCGCGGGAGGGTTCTTCGCCCCGCCGCCCCTGCCCTCCCCCACTCTCGGCTTCGCTCGAGCGGGGGGACCCCCATCGTCCCTTTCGGGGGCCGGCCCCCGAACCCCCGCTCCTCGAACGCCGGAGGGGCTGAAACACCCAGCCCGTCCGGCATTTGAGGACGAGGCCGTTCAGGCCGAAGAGCCCTCAGCGACCGTTGAACGCGTCCTTCAGCCTGGAGAACAGCCCCTGCTGCCCGGGTTGAAACTGACCCGTGGGCCGCTCCTCCCCCCGAAGCTGCGCGAGCTCGCGCAGCAGCCGTTCCTGCTCGGGATCGAGCTTGGTCGGCGTCATGACCTCGACATGCACGATGAGATCACCACGGCCGCCACCGCGAAGGTGGGTGATACCGCGCCCGTGCAACGGAACCGACTGCCCGGACTGGGTCCCCGGACGGATGTCGATCTCCTCCATCCCGTCGAGCGTCTCCAGCGGAACCTTCGTCCCGAGAGACGCCGCGGTCATCGGGATGGTGACCGTGCAGTGCAGGTCGTCACCGCGC
Source organism: Streptomyces sp. NBC_00258 (assembly GCF_036182465.1). Classification (NCBI taxonomy): domain Bacteria; kingdom Bacillati; phylum Actinomycetota; class Actinomycetes; order Kitasatosporales; family Streptomycetaceae; genus Streptomyces; species Streptomyces sp. NBC_00258. The sequence continues at coordinate 8,061,648 of NZ_CP108081.1, read as the reverse complement.
CGCTGGAAGGTGGAGTGCGCGACCTCGTGGATCTCCACGTAGAGGTCACCGGCGGGACCGCCACCGGGCCCGACCTCGCCCTCGCCCGCGAGCTGGATCCGCGTGCCGTTGTCGACACCGGCGGGAATCTTCACGGTCAGGGTCCGACGCGAGCGGACCCGCCCGTCACCGGCGCACTCGGGGCACGGCGTCGGAACGACCGTCCCGAACCCCTGGCACTGCGGACACGGCCTGGACGTCATGACCTGGCCCAGGAAGGACCGCGTGACCTGGGACACCTCACCGCGCCCGCGGCACATGTCACAGGTCTGCGCGGAGGTGCCGGGCGCCGCGCCCTCGCCACTGCACGTCGTACACACGACGGCCGTGTCGACCTGGATGTCCTTCGTCGTGCCGAAGGCCGCCTCGTCGAGGTCGATCTCCAGCCGGATCATCGCGTCCTGGCCGCGCCGCGTGCGCGACCGCGGGCCCCGCTGCGACGCCGTACCGAAGAAGGCGTCCATGATGTCCGAGAAGTTCCCGAACCCGCCGGCGCCGAAGCCGCCCGCGCCCTGGCCGCCCGCCTGGGACAGCGGGTCACCGCCGAGGTCGTAGACCTGCTTCTTCTGCGGGTCCGACAACACCTCGTACGCGGCGTTGATCTCCTTGAAGCGCTCTTGCGTCTTCGGATCGGGATTGACGTCCGGATGCAGCTCGCGTGCGAGCCGCCGGAATGCCTTCTTGATCTCGTCCTGGGACGCGTCGCGGCGCACGCCGAGTACGGCGTAGTAGTCCGTGGCCACTTACGACTCCGCCAGGATCTGTCCTACGTACCGTGCCACCGCTCGTACCGCTCCCATCGTTCCGGGGTAATCCATGCGCGTCGGTCCGACCACGCCAAGTTTTGCTACTGCCTCGCCGCCCGAACCGTAGCCGACCGAGACGACGGACGTGGAGTTGAGTCCCTCATGGGCGTTCTCGTGACCGATCCGTACGGCCATGCCCGAATCATTGACCTCACCAAGGAGTTTGAGGAGAACGACCTGCTCCTCAAGGGCCTCCAGAACCGGACGGATAGTGAGGGGAAAGTCATGTCCGAAGCGGGTGAGATTGGCGGTGCCGCCGATCATCAGCCGCTCCTCGGTCTCCTCGACGAGGGTCTCCAGGAGAGTGGAGAGCACCGTCGCGACCGTACCCCGATCCTCCGCCTCGAAAGCGTCGGGGAGATCCTGCACCAGTTGCGGGACGTCCGCGAAACGGCGGCCCGCGATCCGGCTGTTGAGCCGCGCGCGTAGATCTGCCGTGGAGGCCTCCCCGAAGGGCGCCGGGCAGTCCACCATGCGCTGCTCGACCCGGCCGGTGTCCGTGATCAGTACCAGCATGACGCGGGCCGAGGCCAGCGACAGCAGCTCCACATGACGCACGGTCGAGCGCGTCAGGGACGGGTACTGCACGACGGCGACCTGCCGGGTGAGCTGCGCGAGGAGCCGGACGGTCCGCCCCACGACGTCGTCGAGATCGACGGCGCCGTCGAGGAAACTGTGGATCGCCCGCCGCTCCGGCGCGGTCATCGGCTTGACGCCCGCGAGCTTGTCGACGAAGAGGCGGTAGCCCTTGTCCGTGGGGATGCGGCCTGCGCTGGTGTGCGGCTGGGCGATGTAGCCCTCGTCCTCGAGCACGGCCATGTCGTTACGGACGGTCGCCGGGGAGACGCCCAGCCGGTGGCGCTCCGTGAGCGCCTTGGAACCGACCGGCTCCTCGGTGCCCACGTAGTCCTGGACGATGGCGCGCAGCACCTCGAGCCTGCGTTCACTGAGCATCGCGCACACCTCCAGCTGGTCTTCCCCGCGGTCTTCGATGCGGTCCTCGATCATCCTCGATCGTCTTGCCTGGCACTCAGCGTGCGCGAGTGCCAGCATCCCCGCGCCAAGTGTACGGCCGGTAGGTGCGGCCCGGGCAAGGGTGGCCCTGCGACGTCACGACGACGTGTACGGGGCTGTCCCGCTCTGTCCCGACTGCTGTCCACCGCTGTCTGCGCACTTCATCGGGCGTAGGGCTAGCGTCGGCGTATGAGGGTGACTTGGGAAGAGGCCGGGTGGGAGGAACTGGGTCCGCGTGTGGGACGCTGCCGGCTTCCGGTGTGGGACTGCACGGCCGGGCTCGTGGTGGGCGAGGGTGCGGCGCTCATGATCGACGCGGGGTCGGGGCTGCGGGAGGGCGCGCGGCTGCGTACGGAGGCGCGGCGGTTGCTCGGGGGCGGGCGGGTCACCCATCTCGCGCTCACCCACCCGCACTTCGACCACGCCTTCGGCGCGGCGGCGTTCGCGGGGGTCGAGATCTTCGGGGCGGTGGGCCTTGAGCGGGTGCTGGTCGACGAACGGGACGCCTTGCGGGCGGATGCCGTACGCAACGGCGCCGATCCTGGCGAGGCGGCCGAGGCGGCGGACCTGCTCGTCCGCCCCCGGCATCTCGTCTCCGGCGAGTGGACGCTCGACCTGGGCGGCGGCGTACAGGTCCTGCTGGCGAACGTGGGACCCGGCCACACGGCCCACGACCTGGCGATTCTCGTCCGCGGCGACCTGGGAGACCCCGGCGGCCCCAGCAGTCCCAGCGGCCCCGGGACGGGCTCGCCGGAGATCGTCTTCTGCGGTGACCTCGTCGAGGAGTCCGGCGAACCCCAGGCGGGCCCCGACGCCGTCCCCTCCCGCTGGCCCGCGGCCCTGGACCGGCTGCTGGCCCTCGGGGGCGAGGACGCGGTGTACGTGCCCGGTCACGGGGCGGCGGTCGACGCCGGGTTCGTACGGGCCCAACGGGACGCGCTGGCACGGCGTTTCGGCGTGCCGTAGGGAGTTCGTGGGGCCTGCCGCAGGAAACTCGTGCGCCTGGCGCAGGAGGCTCGTCGGCGTCTCCTGGGAGGGTTGTCGGCGTGTCGCAGGGGGGCTCGGTGCGCCGGACGGGGACCTTCTCCTATCGTCATCCGAATGCGCCAGTACTCAGCGGACCTGACCCCTCCGTGGAAGAAGCCCAAGCCCGTGCCCGAGGTGGCGGCGGAGCCGGGGCTCGTGGTCGAGGAGCCCGGGACCGGGTTCTGCGGTGCCGTGATCCGCTGCGAGGCCGGGACGGTCACGCTGGAGGACCGCTTCGGCAAGCACCGGGTGTTTCCGCTGGAGCCGCGTGGGTTCCTCCTGGAGGGGCGCGTGGTGACGCTGGTGCGCCCGTCGTCCGCACCCGTACGCCCCACTCGTACGGCTTCCGGGTCGGTTGCCGTGCCCGGGGCCCGGGCACGGGTCGCCCGGGCGGGGCGTATCTACGTCGAGGGGCGTCACGACGCGGAACTGGTCGAACGGGTCTGGGGTGACGACCTCCGGATCGAGGGTGTCGTCGTCGAGTACCTGGAGGGCATCGACGACCTGCCCGCCGTCGTCGAGGAGTTCGGTCCCGGGGCGGACGCGCGGCTGGGGGTGCTGGTCGACCATCTCGTGCCCGGCACGAAGGAGTCGCGGATCGCGGAGGCCGTGACGAGCGAGTACGCGCTTGTCGTGGGGCATCCGTACATCGACGTCTGGGAGGCCGTGAAACCGGCGGCCGTCGGCATCCCGGCGTGGCCGCGCGTGCCGCGCGGGCAGGACTGGAAGACGGGGGTCTGCCGGGCCCTGGGCTGGCCCGAGAACACGGGCGCCGCCTGGCAGCGCATCCTCGGCTCGGTCCACTCCTACCGTGACCTGGAGCCGGAGCTGCTGGGCCGCGTGGAGGAACTGATCGACTTCGTCACGGCACCGGAGTGAGCGCGGCGGCCAGAGGGCTTTTCTCGCCCCCGCCGCCCCTACCCATTCCCGTCACTACTCGGGGGCTCCGCCCCCGAACCCCCGCTGCGCAGTTCCCCGCGCCCCTTTCAGGGGCGCGGGGAACTGCGCGACCAGCCACAGCCGGCCCGCACCCGAAATCACAACGCCACGGGGCCTGGGGCGGAGCCCCAGGGGACGGGAACGGGTAGGGGCGGCGGGGGCGAGGAAAAGGCCCTCAGTCCACCAGGTCGCGTACCACCGCGTCCGCGAGCAGCCGCCCCCGCAGGGTGAGCACCGCGCTCCCGGCCTCGTACGGCCCAGGCTGAAGGAGACCGTCCGCGAGGGCCCGACGAGACGCCGCAAGGCCGTCCGCGTGGAGCAGCGCCAGCGGAACCCCCTCAAGGAGTCGCAGCTCCAGCAGGATCCGCTCCACCCGCCGGTCCTCCTCCGACAGGAGTTCCCGCCCCGCCCCGGGCGACCGCCCCGCCGCCAGGGCCCCCGCGTACGCCCCCGGATGCTTTACGTTCCACCAGCGAACACCGCCCACATGGGAGTGCGCCCCGGGCCCCGCCCCCCACCAGTCGGCCCCCCGCCAGTACAGCTCGTTGTGAAGGCAGCGCCCGGCGTCGGACGTGGCCCAGTTGGAGACCTCGTACCAGGAGAAGCCCGCCGCGGAGAGGCGGTCCTCCGCGATGAGGTACCGGTCCGCGTGCACGTCGTCGTCGGTCATGGGCACCTCCCCGCGCCGGATGCGGCGCGCGAGCTGTGTCCCCTCCTCGACGATCAGGGCGTACGCCGACACGTGGTCGGGCCCGGCACCGATCGCCGCGTCGAGCGAGGCCCGCCAGTCGTCGTCGCTCTCACCGGGTGTGCCGTAGATGAGGTCGAGGTTGACGTGGTCGAACCCGGCCGCGCGGGCCTCGGCGACACAGGCCTCGGGCCGGCCGGGCGTGTGCGTACGGTCCAGGACCTTGAGCACGTGCTGCCGCGCGCTCTGCATGCCGAACGAGACGCGGTTGAACCCGCCCTCCCGGAGCGCGGCCAGATACGCCGGGTCCACCGACTCCGGGTTCGCCTCCGTGGTGATCTCCGCATCCGCCGCGAGCCCGAACTCGTCCCGGATCGCCCCCAGCATCCGTACGAGATCGTCGGCGGGCAGCAGTGTGGGCGTACCGCCGCCGACGAAGACCGTGCGGACGGGCCGCGGGTCGTCGCCGAGGACCTTGCGGGCCAGGCGGATCTCGTCGATCAGGGTCGAGGCGTAGTTGTCGCGGGAGGCGAGCACGCCCCCCGAGCCGCGCAGCTCCGTCGCCGTGTACGTGTTGAAGTCGCAGTAGCCGCAGCGCGTCGCGCAGTACGGGACGTGGAGGTAGAACCCGAGCGGACGGTCGGCCGCGCCGGCCAGGGCGTGCGCGGGCAGCACCCCGTCGTCGGGGACGGGCTCGCCGTCGGGAAGTGCGGAAGGCATGTACTCCATTGTCCAGCACCTTCGGCACTCCCCGCCCGGACCCCTCTGGACCGCCTACTCCGCCTGCAGCACCAGCAGCGCCAGGTCGTCCTCCGGCGGCTTGCCGCCGAACTCGTGCACGAGCCGGCGGATCCGCTCGGCGATCAGCTCGGCGCTCAGGCCGGCGCACCCGGCGAGCGCGGCGGCGAGGCCGTCGTCGTCGTCGAACTGCAGGTGCCCGCTGCGGCGCTCGGTCACGCCGTCCGTGACGCACAGGAGGCTGTCGCCGGGACGCAGCTCGAAGGTTCCGCAGAGGTAGCTGGCGTCCTCGAAGACGCCGAGGAGGGTCTGCGGCTGGGCCACCTCGCCGACCGCCCCGGACGGTTGCAGGAGCAACGGCAGCGGATGCCCGGCGGAGGCGACCGTGCAGTGCACTCCGCCGTCGAAGGGCACCAGCTCGCCGTAGAGGAGGGAGAGGAAGCGGGTCTGCGGCCCCTCGTCCGCGAGCCCGGTGCCGCCCGCGGACACCAGGGCCCGGGCGGCCGCGTCGGCGGCCTCGGTCGCGTCGTCGAGGAGCAGCTGGTTGAGGCGGTCGAGGACGTCGGGCACCTCGTACCCCTCCCGGGCGAGGAGCCGGAGCCACGGCCGGGCGAGACCGATCACCACGGCCGCCTCGGGCCCTTTGCCCTGTACGTCGCCGAGGGCGAAGCACCAGCGGCCGTCCCCGGCGGGGAAGAGATCGTAGAAGTCCCCGCTGGGTCCGCCCTTGTCGCACGGCTCGTAGACGAGCGCGCTGCGTACGCCGGGGATCTCGGCGACCGCCCCGGGCAGCAGCCCGCGCTGCAGTACGCGGCTGATGGTGGCCTGGCGCGCGTACTGCCGGGCCGCGCCGATGGCGAGCGCGACCCGGCGGCTGAGGTCCTCGACGAGCCCGGTGATCTCGTCGGGGAAGCGGGTCTGCCCGGCCCGGCCGATGACCAGCGTGCCGAGCGGTCTGCCGCCCGCGATCAGCCGGAACGCGAGTGCCGATCCGCCGGTCGCCCGTGCTCCCAGCGCCTCGGCGGGCCACGGTACGGGCACGGGGCCCGCGCGGTCCGACTCGGGCGGTTCGGGCGGGTCCTTCTCCAGGAGCCGGCGCAGTTCCTCGATGCGGTTCTCGCTGCCGTGCCAGACGCGGGCGAGCCGTGGCCCGCCGACGACACCCCCGTCGGAGCGGCCCGGGGCCTCGTCCTCCAGCCACACCGCGCACCAGTCGGCGAGCCGCGGTACGAGCAGCTGCCCGGTGAGCGCGGCGACCAGGTCCTCGTCGAGCTGTCCGGCGAGCAGGTCGGAGGCCTCGGCGAGGAAGGAGAGGACGCCGCGGCTGCGCCAGTCCTGGTCCTGCATGCCGCGCCGGGGTGCGGGGGCGAGGATCTCGGCGGCCCGCTGCCCGCGCCGCAGCGCGTGTTCGCCGTCGTACGCCTCGGCCTCCTCCTCGACGGCCGCGGTCCCGTCGACGGGCAGGCGTGCCCACACGGTCTTGACGCCGGTGCGGTAGGTGATGCCCCAGGCGTCGGAGAGCGCGGAGACCAGGTGCAGGCCCCGCCCGTACTCGACGGTGTCGTACGGCTGCTCGGCCCCGTCTTCACGCACGACGCGCGCGGGGTGGTGGTCGGAGACCTCTATGACGAGGACGCCTGAATCGGGGCCGGGCCCTGGCTTGGAGCCACTGCCCGAGCCGTCGCCCGTGTCGTTGCCCGGGCCATCGCGCGAGCTGTCGTGCGAGGCGGCCGACCGTACGGCCCCCGAGTCCGCCGCGGCGGCCGCCGGGCAGTCCTCCGAGCAACGGCCGAGCCGGCACAGCAGCTCCACGTCCGTGCCGGCGTGCACCACCGCGTTCGTGACGAGTTCGCTGACCACCACCATGGCGTCGGCGACGAGCAGGTCGGTGATGAACTCGGTGCCGGGCAGGGCGAGTTCGGTCCACTCGGCGAGCGCGGTGCGGACGAACCGACGGGCGGCACCCGGCGCGAAGGGGTTGCCCGGTAAGGACGTGCGTGCCACCGCCCGCGGGCGCACTGGCGCCTCAGGAGCACGGGACATGGACTCCCGTTGCGTCGGTATGGGCCCCACTGTGCGGCTCCCTGAGCAGTTCGGACGATACGCCTCAGACGATGCGGACAGAGTGACAGACTGACCACGCCCATAAGCGCCGAGTTACCGAAGTTGGGCCACCATGAGTGAGAACAGTGCTACGCATGTGCTCGAAGACGGACAGATTCGGGCATCAGACCTGCGTCCCCTGCTCGCCGCCATGACCGCCGCCCGAGACGGCGACTTCAGCAAGGTGCCCGAATCCGGCCACGGGATGGTGGCCGAGCTGGTCACCGTGTTCAACCAGATCCTGGACCGCAGCCTGCACTTCAACTCGGAGGCGCAGCGCGTCCGCCGGGAGCTCGTACGGCACGGCCGGCTCGACGAGCGGCTCTCCGCGAGCCCGGGCCAGGGCCACTGGACGACCCGGGTCAACGACGTGAACCAACTGCTGGACGCGCTCGTCGCGCCGGCGGCCAACGCGACACGCGTGCTCGACGCGGTGGCGGGCGGCGACCTGACCCAGCGCGTCGACCTGCACGACGGCAACCGTCAGCTGCGGGGCGATCTGCGCCGGTTGGGGCGGACGGTCAACAAGATGGTCGATCAGCTGTCCCTCTTCACCGGCGAGGTGACCCGGGTGGCCCGCGAGGTCGGCACGGAGGGCCGGCTCGGTGGCCGCGCCAAGGTGACGGGCCTGTCGGGCAGTTGGCGGGACGTGACCGAGGCGGTCAACACGATGGCGTCCCGGCTGACCGCCCAGGTCCGTGACATCGCCCTGGTCACCACGGCGGTGGCGCGCGGCGACCTGACCCGCACGGTCACGGTCGAGGCGACCGGTGAGCTGCTCGAACTGAAGCTGACCGTGAACACGATGGTCGACCAGCTCTCCGCCTTCGCCGACGAGGTCACGCGAGTGGCCCGCGAGGTGGGTACGGAAGGCCAGTTGGGCGGCCGGGCGCAGGTGCGCGGTGTGTCCGGGGTCTGGAAGGACCTCACCGACAACGTCAACTTCATGGCCTCGAACCTCACTTCGCAGGTCCGCAACATCGCCCAGGTCACCACCGCCGTGGCCAACGGCGACCTGAGCCAGAAGATCACGGTCGACGCGCAGGGCGAGATCCTGGAGCTGAAGTCCACCATCAACACGATGGTCGACCAGCTCTCCGCCTTCGCCGACGAGGTCACCCGCGTCGCCCGCGAGGTGGGTACGGAAGGAAACCTGGGGGGCCGGGCCCAGGTCCGCGGGGTGTCCGGCGTCTGGAAGGACCTCACCGACAACGTCAACTTCATGGCGGACAACCTGACTTCGCAGGTCCGCAATATCGCGCTCGTCTCCACCGCCGTGGCCCAGGGCGACCTCGGCAAGAAGATCACCGTGGAGGCGAAGGGCGAGATCCTGGAGCTGAAGTCGACCATCAACACCATGGTCGACCAGCTCTCCGCCTTCGCCGACGAGGTCACCCGCGTCGCCCGCGAGGTCGGCACCGAAGGGAACCTCGGCGGTCAGGCCCAGGTCCGCGGGGTGTCCGGCGTCTGGAAAGACCTCACCGACAACGTCAACTTCATGGCCCTGAACCTGACTTCACAGGTGCGGAACATCGCCCAGGTGACGACGGCCGTGGCCAACGGCAACCTCGGCAAGAAGATCACGGTCGACGCACGCGGTGAGATCCTGGAGCTGAAGGACACCGTCAACACGATGGTGGACCAGCTGCGCGCCTTCGCCGACGAGGTGACCCGCGTGGCCCGCGAGGTCGGCACCGACGGACGGCTCGGCGGCCGCGCCCAGGTCCTCGGCGTGTCCGGCGTCTGGCGGGACCTCACCGACAACGTCAACTACATGGCGGACAACCTGACTTCACAGGTCCGCAACATCGCGCAGGTCGCGACCGCCGTGGCCCAGGGAGACCTCTCCAAGAAGATCGACGTGGACGCGCGCGGAGAGATCCTGGAGCTGAAGACCACGATCAACACGATGGTGGACACGCTGTCGTCGTTCTCGTCCGAGGTCACACGAGTGGCCCGCGAGGTGGGCTCCGAGGGCCAACTCGGCGGCCAGGCACGGGTGGAGGGCGTGTACGGCACCTGGAAGCGCCTGACGACGAACGTGAACGAGCTGGCGTCCAACCTCACCACCCAGGTCCGCGCGATCGCCGAGGTGGCGTCCGCGGTGGCCCAGGGCGACATGTCCCGCTCCATCACGGTGGAGACGCAGGGCGAGGTCGCCGAGCTGAAGGACAACATCAACCTGATGGTGGCCAACCTCCGCGAGACGACCCGCGCGAAGGACTGGCTGGAGTCGAACCTCGCCCGGCTCGCCGCCCTGATGCAGGGCCACCGGGACCTGATGGAGGTCGCCGACCTGATCCTGCGCGAGCTGACCCCGCTGGTGAACGCGCAGTACGGCGCCTTCTTCCTGGCCGACCCGGAGGAGGACGGCGCCTCGCTGCACACGGCCGTGCCCACCAAGGGACTCGCCTTCATCGCCGGATACGGCTCGGCGCAGGGTGCGACGGTCGACACGGGCAGCATGCCGGTGCACGGTCTCGTACGGCAGGCCGCGCGCGAGAAGAAGCGGATCCTGGTGGAGGAGGCCCCGCCGGACTACATCAAGATCAACAGCGGTCTGGGCGAGGCGGCGCCCGCGAGTGTCGTCATCATCCCGATCCCGTTCGAGGACAAGCTGCTCGGCGTGATCGAGCTCGCCTCGTTCTCCCGCTTCTCCGACGTGCACCTGGCGTTCTTCGACCAGTTCGTGAACACCATCGGCGTCGCGATCAACACCATCATCGCCAACTCCCGTACGGAGTCACTGCTGGGCGAGTCGCAGCGCCTGGCCGTCCAGCTCCAGGACCGCTCGGACGAACTCCAGCTGCAACAGGCCGAGTTGCAGCGCTCCAACGCCGAACTGGAAGAGAAGGCAGCGCTGTTGGCCACCAGCTCCCAGTACAAGTCGGAGTTCCTGGCGAACATGTCGCACGAACTGCGCACCCCCCTCAACTCGCTGCTGATCCTGGCCCGGCTGCTCTCCGACAACCCGGACGGTCATCTCTCCGACCAGGAGGTGCAGTTCGCGACGACGATCCACCGCTCGGGCTCCGACCTCCTCCAGCTGATCAACGACATCCTCGACCTGTCGAAGATCGAGGCAGGCCGGATGGACGTACGCCCGAAGAAGCTGCCTCTGATCAAGCTGCTCGACTACGTCCACGCCACGTTCCGGCCGCTCACACTGGACCGGGGGCTCGCCTTCGAGGTGGCGGTCGGCGAGGGCGTACCGCGCGAGATGTACTCGGACGAGCAGCGGCTCCAGCAGATCCTGCGCAATCTGCTCTCCAACGCGATCAAGTTCACCGCGGCGGGCCGGGTCGAACTGCGCGTCAGCCGCGTCAAGGACCCCGAGCACCGCTACACCCGCGAGAAGAACGACGACGTGATCGCCTTCGCGGTCTCCGACACCGGCATCGGCATCGCCCCCGAGAAACTCCCGGTGATCTTCGAGGCGTTCCAGCAGGCCGATGGCACGACGAACCGCAAGTACGGCGGCACGGGCCTCGGCCTGTCCATCAGCCGGGAGATCGCGGGCCTGCTGGGCGGCCGCATCATCGCCGAGAGCATGCCCGGCAGGGGTTCCACCTTCACCCTGTACGTGCCGGTCGTCAGCCCCGGGCACTCGGCGACCGAGCCGGGCGCCGAGGAGCAGGCCCTGACCATGCCCGAGCAGCTGTCCTCCGAGCCGTACACCGTTCACGACCAGGACGACAGCTGGCCGGCACCCACCAAACTGGAGGCGTGGAAAGCTGGGCGGGCCGGTCAAGTCCTGCCCGGGCGGCGGGTGTTGATCGTGGACGACGACATCCGCAACGTCTTCGCGCTCACCCACGTACTGGGCCGGGTCGGGATGCCCGTCCTGTACGCGGAGAACGGGCGGGAAGGCATCGAGACACTGGAGCGCAACCCCGACGTCCAGCTCGTACTGATGGACATCATGATGCCGGAGATGGACGGCTACGAGACCATCTCCGCCATCCGCCGCACCCCGCGCTGGGCCGGACTTCCCATCGTCGCCCTCACCGCCAAGGCGATGCCGGGCGACCGCGAGAAGTCCATCGCGCGCGGTGCGAACGACTACGTACCCAAGCCGGTGGACGTCGATCAACTGCTGACCGTCGTCTGTGCGCTCCTGGACCCCGAGAGCACGGATGCCGAGCAGCAGGGCCTCTCCGTGGCGACCGGCGCAGCGGAACCCGTCGGTTCCGGCGCGCCCGAGTCCGTCGTATCGGAGGAGCCCACCGTCCCGCCGGCAACCCAATGAGGCAGGCAGTCAATCACCATGAGCACTGAAGGCTCGACCGACGAGCGCGCCAGCATCCTCCTCGTGGACGACATGGAGGACAACCTGATCGCGCTGGAGGCCGTCCTGGGGTCCCTCAACGAACCGCTCGTACGCGCCCGTTCGGGCGAGGAGGCGATGAAGGCGCTGCTGCGCCAACGGTTCGCCGTCGTTCTGCTCGACATCCGGATGCCGGGCATGGACGGTTTCGAGACCGCCGCGAACATCAAGCGGCTCGACCAGACCAAGGACGTACCGATCATCTTCCTGACCGGCACGGACTCCGACGCGGGCTACGCGTTCCGCGGGTACGCGACCGGGGCCGCCGACTATCTCACCAAGCCGTTCGACCCCTGGGTGCTGCGCGCCAAGGTGACCGTCTTCCTCGATCTGCACCGCAAGAACCGGCAGTTGGAGCGGATGCTCGCCCGCGAGCAGGCGCAGTTCGACGAACTCGCCGACCGCCTGCGCGCGATAGAGACCCACATGGCGACCAGCGACCTGAAGGACGTACTCGAACTGCGCTCCCACATACGCCACATGGAGGACCTGCTCCGCGAAATGCGAAGGGGACGGGGTCTGTGACCCTTCCCCGCGCCCCTGTAAGGGGCGCGGGGACTGCGCGACCAGCCACAACGAACCCGCAGACGAACCAACACGCTCCCAGCGGAGCGCTACGCCTCGCGTGACCCGGCGTACATCTCGTCGATCAGGTGCTTGTACTCCCGCTCCACGACCGGGCGCTTCAGCTTCAGGCTCGGCGTCAGTTCGCCGTGCTCGATGTCGAGGTCGCGCGGGAGGAGCTTGAACTTCTTGATGGTCTGCCAGCGCTGGAGACCCTCGTTGAGCGTCTTGACGTAGCCGTCGATGAGCTCGACCGTCGCGGGGGCGGCGACGACCTCGGCGTACGACTTGCCCGACAGGCCGTTGTCCGCGGCCCAGCCGAGGATCGACGGCTCGTCGAGGGAGATGAGCGCGGTGCAGAAGTTCCGGTCGGCGCCGTGCACGAGGATGTTGGAGACGTACGGGCAGACGGCCTTGAACTGGCCCTCGACCTCGGCGGGCGCGATGTACTTGCCGCCCGAGGTCTTGATGAGGTCCTTCTTGCGGTCCGTGATGCGCAGATAGCCGTCGGGGGACAGCTCACCGATGTCGCCGGTGTGGAACCAGCCGTCGGACTCCAGCACCTCGGCCGTCTTCTCCGGCAGCCCGTGGTAGCCCTCCATGATGCCGGGGCCGCGCAGCAGGATCTCGCCGTCGTCCGCGATACGCACCTCGGTGCCGGGCAGCGGCTTGCCGACCGTGCCGGTGCGGTACGCCTCACCGGGGTTCACGAAGGAGGCGGCGGACGACTCCGTGAGTCCGTACCCCTCCAGGATGTGGATGCCGGCGCCCGCGAAGAAGAAGCCGATCTCGGGCGCGAGGGCCGCCGACCCGGAGACGCAGGCCCGCAGGTTGCCGCCGAAGGCCTCGCGGATCTTGGCGTAGACGAGCGCGTCGGCGACCTTGTGCTTGGCCGAGATACCGAAGGGCGCGGAGGCGGTGCCGGTGCGGCGGAAGTTGTCCTGTGTGGCCTTCGCGTACTCGCGGGAGACGCCGGCCGCCCACTGGAAGATCTTGTACTTGGCGCCACCGCCGGCCCGCGCCTTGGCCGCGACCCCGTTGTAGACCTTCTCGAAGATGCGGGGCACGGCAGCCATGTACGTCGGCTGCACGACCGGCAGGTTCTCGATGATCTTGTCGACGCGGCCGTCGACGGCGGTGACGTGCCCGACCTCGATCTGGCCGGACGTGAGCACCTTGCCGAAGACGTGCGCGAGCGGCAGCCACAGGTACTGGACGTCCTCCTGGCCGACCAGACCGGTCGCGGCGATGGCCTTCGCCATGTACGACCAGTTGTCGTGCGGCAGCCGTACGCCCTTGGGACGGCCCGTGGTGCCGGAGGTGTAGATGAGGGTGGCCAGCTGGTCCTTGGTGATCGCCCCGACCTTCTCCTTGACCAGGTCGGGGTTCTTCTCCAGGTACGCGGCGCCGCGGACCTCCAGCTCGGCGAGCGTGAGGACCCACTCGCTCGACTCGACGCCGGCCGGGTCGATCACGACGACATGGGTCAGCTCGGGCAGTTCACCGCGCTTGTCCCGGGCCTTGGCGAGCTGCGCCGCGTCCTCCGCGATCAGCACCTTGCTCTCGGAGTCGGCCAGGATGAAGGCCGACTCCTCGGCGTTCGTCTGCGGGTACACGGTCGTCGTCGCCGCGCCCGCGCACATGATGCCGAGGTCGGCGAGGATCCACTCGACGCGGGTCGAGGAGGCGAGCGCGACACGCTGCTCCGGCTGCACTCCCAGCTCGATCAGACCGGCCGCGATCGCGTAGACCCGGTCGGCCGCCTGCGCCCAGCTCAGGGACTTCCACTCGTCCGGGCCCTCGCCCGAGGCGGCCGGCACCGGGTAGCGGTACGCCTCCGCGTCCGGCGTCGCCGCCACGCGCTCCAGGAAGAGGGCCGCCACGGACGGCGGACGGTTCTCGATCAGGGTCTGTGTGTCGCTCACGACATCCTCCGGGGCCCGCGACAGTGCGTGTGGCTGGCTGATTGCGGTTGGCTCTGACAGTTGGCTCAGGGGCAGGTTGGTGCTGGTGACTCACTGGCTACTGGCTCGGTGCACTCGTTGTTTAACTCACGAGTAACCAACGAGTGGTGATCAGAGTAAAGCCCGTCCGCCCGGTGCGTAAGGGGCGGCGTGCTGTCACTTCCTACAGAGCGTGGGCGGAACGCGGCAGTCCGTTGACGCGGCGGGCCCGCCGCGCGAAAGCGCGACGGGCCCGTGATTCCGCGGCCGTCCGACGACCGGGCCGGCGGCTACTTCTTGCCCTTGCCCGAGCCGGCGCTGTCGTCGCTGGACAGAACGGCGATGAAGGCCTCTTGCGGAACCTCCACAGAGCCCACCATCTTCATCCGCTTCTTGCCTTCCTTCTGCTTCTCCAGCAGCTTCCGCTTACGCGAGATGTCACCGCCGTAGCACTTGGCGAGGACGTCCTTGCGGATGGCGCGGATGGTCTCCCGGGCGATGACCCGGGACCCGATGGCCGCCTGGATGGGGATCTCGAAGGCCTGGCGCGGGATCAGCTCGCGCAGCTTGGCGACGAGCCTTACCCCGTACGCGTAGGCCGCGTCCTTGTGCGTGACGGCGGAGAAGGCGTCGACGCGGTCGCCGTGCAGCAGGATGTCGACCTTCACCAGCGAGGCGTCCTGCTCGCCGGTGGGCTCGTAGTCCAGGGAGGCGTACCCGCGGGTCTTGGACTTCAGGTTGTCGAAGAAGTCGAAGACGATCTCGGCGAGGGGGAGCGTGTAGCGGATCTCGACCCGGTCCTCCGACAGATAGTCCATGCCGAGGAGGGTGCCGCGGCGGGTCTGGCAGAGCTCCATGATCGAGCCGATGAACTCGCTGGGAGCGAGGATCGTGGCCCGGACGACCGGCTCGAAGACCTTGTCGATCTTGCCCTCGGGGAACTCGCTCGGGTTGGTGACCGTGTGCTCCTTCCCGTCCTCCATGATCACGCGGTAGACCACGTTGGGCGCGGTGGCGATGAGTTCGAGGTTGAACTCGCGCTCCAGGCGCTCACGGATGACGTCGAGGTGCAGCAGGCCGAGGAAACCGACGCGGAAGCCGAAGCCGAGGGCTGCGGAGGTCTCCGGCTCGTAGACCAGGGCGGCGTCGTTGAGCTGGAGCTTGTCCAGCGCCTCACGCAGGTCGGGGTAGTCCGAGCCGTCCAGCGGATACAGACCCGAGAAGACCATCGGCTTGGGGTCCTTGTACCCGCCGAGGGCCTCGGTGGCGCCCTTGTCCTTGCTGGTGATCGTGTCACCGACCTTGGACTGACGGACGTCCTTCACGCCGGTGATGATGTAGCCCACCTCGCCGACGCCGATGCCGTCGGCCGGCGTCATCTCGGGGGACGAGACGCCGATCTCAAGAAGCTCGTGGGTGGCGCCGGTCGACATCATCTTGATGCGCTCACGCTTGTTGAGCTGGCCGTCGATCACACGGACGTACGTGACCACGCCCCGGTAGGAGTCGTAGACCGAGTCGAAGATCATCGCGCGGGCGGGGGCGTCCTTGACGCCGACCGGGGCCGGGACGTCGCGGACGACCCGGTCCAGGAGCGCGTCCACGCCGATGCCGGTCTTCGCCGAGACCTTGAGCACGTCCTCGGGCTGGCAGCCGATGAGGTTGGCCAGTTCCTCGGAGAACTTCTCGGGCTGGGCGGCCGGAAGGTCGATCTTGTTCAGTACGGGGATGATCTTGAGGTCGTTCTCCATCGCCAGGTAGAGGTTGGCGAGAGTCTGCGCCTCGATGCCCTGAGCCGCGTCGACGAGGAGAACGGTCCCCTCGCAGGCGGCGAGCGACCGGGACACCTCATACGTGAAGTCCACGTGCCCGGGGGTGTCGATCATGTTGAGGATGTGGGTCTTGCCCGGATCCTCGGTCGGGGCCCAGGGCAGCCGGACCGCCTGGGACTTGATCGTGATGCCGCGCTCGCGCTCGATGTCCATCCGGTCGAGGTACTGAGCGCGCATCTGCCGCTGATCGACCACACCGGTGAGCTGGAGCATCCGGTCGGCGAGCGTGGACTTGCCGTGGTCGATGTGCGCGATGATGCAGAAATTGCGGAGCAGCGCCGGGGCGGTACGGCTCGGCTCGGGCACATTGTTAGGGGTCGCGGGCACGCAGGGTCCTGTCTCTTGAGGCGCCTGTCGCCTCGGGTCGGATCGATACGTAGTCTCCATGGTCCCACGGGCGGGGGCGTGCGACCGGTTTGGGCCACTCGTGCGGTGACTGGTAGCCTGAACAGCTGTGTCTCATGCCCTCTCTGCAGGAGGCACATCCTCAAGAAACCAAACGGTGCGTGAGGCGTGTTTTCATTTCTCGTTTCTCGCGTGCCAGAACCTGAGAAGGCTCATTCGTGGCGAACATCAAGTCCCAGATCAAGCGGATCAAGACCAACGAGAAGGCTCGGCTGCGCAACAAGGCCGTCAAGTCTTCGCTGAAGACCGCGATCCGCAAGGCCCGTGAGGCTGCTGCCGCGGGTGACGTCGAGAAGGCCACGGAGGCCGCGCGCGAGGCTTCGCGCAAGCTGGACAAGGCTGTCTCGAAGGGCGTCATCCACAAGAACCAGGCCGCCAACAAGAAGTCGGCGCTTGCTTCCAAGGTCTCTTCCCTCAAGGGCTGAACTCACTTGATTTGACCGCCGGAAGGACCTGAGCGGGCCCTCTCTCATCCGCTCCCGACCGGCACCCCGACTCGTACGCGATCTGCGTTCGCCACGCGGGTACGAGTCCCCCGCACAATCCGAGGCCCCGGCCGCTTTCCCTTCCCCAGGGGGAGTGTCGGGGTCTTTGGCGTGCGTGGGGTCGACGTCTTCAGCCGTCCGGCGTTTGAGGACGAGGCCGTCCAGGCCGATCTCCCACCCACCCCGCCGGCCCGCACCACCCAGCCCGTCCGGCGTTTGAGGACGAGCGCGTTCAGCGCGATGCGGGGGCCTGGGGGCGCAGCCCCCAGAAGGGACGGGAATGGCTAGGGGCGGCGGGGGCGAGAAACGCCTGGCGGCAGCTAGCCGCGGCGCGCCCGAGCCGCCCGGGCAATGGCGACGACGGCCTTCTCGAGGGCGTACTCGGGATCGTCACCGCCACCCTTGACCCCGGCATCGGCCTCCGCGACCGCCCGAAGCGCGACCGAAACCCCGTCCGGAGTCCACCCCCGCATCTGCTGCCGCACCCGATCGATCTTCCAGGGCGGCATCCCCAGCTCCCGGGCAAGATCGGCAGGCCGCCCCCCACGAGCCGACGACAGCTTCCCGATGGCCCGCACCCCCTGCGCCAACGCACTCGTGATCATCACAGGCGCGACCCCGGTCGACAGAGACCAGCGCAGAGCCTCCAACGCCTCCGCCGCCCGCCCCTCGACCGCCCGGTCGGCCACCGTGAAGCTGGAGGCCTCGGCCCGGCCCGTGTAGTACCGGCCCACAACGGCCTCGTCGATCGTCCCCTCGATGTCCGAGACGAGCTGCGTCACGGCGGACGCCAGCTCCCGAAGATCGCTCCCGATGGAGTCGACAAGGGCCTGGCAGGCCTCAGGCGTGGCGGACCGCCCCAGCGCGCGGAACTCGCTCCGCACGAAGGCCAGCCGATCCGCGGGCTTCGTCATCTTGGGGCAGGCGACCTCCCGCGCACCCGCCTTGCGCGCGGCATCGAGCAGCCCCTTGCCCTTGGCCGCCCCCGCGTGCAACAGCACGAGCGTGATCTCCTCGGCGGGGGCGCCCAGATACGCCTTCACATCCTTGATCGTGTCGGCCGACAGATCCTGGGCGTTGCGCACCACGACGACCTTCCGCTCCGCGAAGAGCGACGGACTGGTCAGCTCGGCGAGCGTGCCCGGCTGCAACTGGTCCGACGTGAGGTCCCGTACATCCGTGTCCGCGTCGGCGGCCCGCGCGGCGACCACCACCTCCCGCACGGCGCGGTCGAGCAGGAGGTCCTCCTGGCCGACGGCGATCGTGACGGGGGCGAGCGGGTTGTCCTGTGCAGAGTTCCTGGCCATCGCGCCAAGCATCCCACGCACCACCGACAACGGACTCCGCCCGCGAGCGGGATCGCCCGCCATGGGGCGGACCGGCAGCTATGCGGTGGACCCACGACACTCAGGTGGCCTTCAGCCCTGACGGCGGCCTACGGCTCCTCGCGCCACCCGTCCCACTCCCCCGCGAACTCGTCCAGCTCCCCCGCATCGAGCCGCCCGTCCGAGTCCCGCAGGACCAGCAGCCACTGCGCGTCCTCGGCGTCGTCCTCGCCGGCCAGGGCGTCCCTTACGAGCTGCGGCTCCTCGTCGAGTGCGAACCGCTCCCCGAGCGCCTCCGCCGCCTCGTGCGCGGCATCGCGGTCGGGCAGGACCAGTACATGTCTCACATCGCTCACCCGACTATTTTCCGATACACGGACGAGACTCCGCGCCGAGGGCGGGCGGTCACCAAAACACCAGGTCAGACCTGCCAGCCCTGCCAGACCCATCGGAGCTGTCGAAGCCGTCGGAGCCGTCAGACTCGTCGGACGAGGCAGTCCGTCAGACCTTGGGCACGATCTGTACGTCCAGGTCGATCCTGATGCTCGGGCCGACCACGGCGATCCCCCTGGCGAGCATCGTCTGCCAGCTCACCGTGAAGTCGTCTCGGCGCAGCTCGGTAGTAGCCCGGCAGGCCGCCCGCACCTCGCCCTCCATGCCGTTGCCGACGCCGAGATACTCCGTGTCGAGAGTGACCGTCCGCGTCACCCCGTGCAGCGACAGCGCCCCGGTGACCGCCCACCGGTTGCCGCCCCGGTGCGCGAACCGGTCGCTGTAGAACTCCAGCGTCGGAAACCGGTCGACGTCCAGGAAGTCCGCGGACCGCAGATGGTCGTCCCGCATCTTCACGTTCGTGTCGATGGACGACGCGTCGATCACCACATGCATGGCCGACTGCTCGGCACGCTCGGCCAGCCGTATCACCCCCGCGAACGTGTTGAACCTGCCTCGCACCTTGGCCAGTCCGATGTGCCGGGCGGTGAACCCGATCGTGGAGTGCGTCGGCTCGATCTCCCAGTCCCCCGGCCGCGGCAGCGCGGGCGGCCGGGCGACGTGCAGCGTCACTTCGCCGAGCGAGGCCAGCGCGTTCTCGTCCACACTGGCGTTCGCCCGGAACGGGGCGTATCCCTCGGCCGACACCGCGAGCCGGTACTCGCCCGCCGGCACCGTCACCGTGAACGACCCGAACGGGTCCAGCCCCCCGCCGACCACTTTTCGCCCCGCCGTGTCCGTGACCACGAACTCGGCATGCGGCACCGGCTGGTTGACCGGATCCAGTACCCGGCAGGTGAGCACTCCGGCCCCGGCCGGCATCGGCACCGCGGCGACACGATCCGCCCGTTGCGCTCGGTTCGTACGGTTCCCCAGCCAGCTGCCGACCATCTGCGACCCACCCTCGCGCGACACGAACGTTGTGAAATCACCGTTGCCGAGGAGGTATTCGACCACTGATGCGACTTTCGAGGCAACAGACGACTACATCGCAGGAATCCAGCACATGTGCTGGGACTACGCACGAGTAGCCCGAATTGGCAGCTCCGTTAGTGTTTTTCCCTCAGGATTAGCCTTTCCTGACAATCGGAACGCGCTCCAGCTCGATCCCGAACCGCTCCCGATACGCCTCCAACACCTCCTCGTCCGTGGCCAGATCCGACCCCTCCTTCCCGCCGTCGGGGTTCGTGATCGTGAGCGTGCGTCCGCTGAGCGTGATGCGCCCGCCGTCCTCGGTGAGCCGCGAGCAGACAAGCGACTGAGTGAAGTGCGAGGCCGGCGAGGTGCTGTGCCACCAGGCTCCGGCCACGCAGTCCCCGAGCACCCGCGGCCGGGTCTCCAGCCGGTACTGCGACGTGCCGTCCCGCACGACGTCCAGGTCCCCGAACCGCCTGTCGTTCCCTCGCACCCCCGCCGGATCCGCCCCGGCCACGATCACCCTGAACGTGCCACCCGGATCCGCCTGCTCTCCCCGCTCCCTGAAAGCCAGCGGATAGTGGCTGTTCGCCCCGAAGCCGACGTCCACGAGCCAGTCACCCCCGTCCACCGTCCGCACCCGCAGCGCGAGATGGTCGAACGGAACCCCCAGTCGCCCCTCCTCCCCGTACACACGCGCCGCGAGCAATGTCACATCGAAGCCCAGTGCCCCGAGCAACATCCCGAACGCGCCGTTCAGTTCGTAACAGAAACCGCCCCTCCGAGAGCCCACCAACTTGTCCAGCAGCCGCTCCTCCTCCAGCACGATCTCCTCGCCGAGATGGATCGACAGGTTCTCGAACGGCACGGTCAGCAGGTGCCGCAACTGGAGCTCACGCAGTACGTCGGCGGTGGGCCAGGCGGGGTGTGCGGCGCCGATACGGCGGAGGTAGGCATCAGCCTGTGCGGGTTTCATGTCCTCAGTCTCTCGCCACCAGCAGGCGCTCACCGCCGCCTGCCACAGCGACCGCCCCGTCCTCGTCCGTACGCAGCACCTCCGCACCCCCGCCCCGCAACGCCGCCACCGTGCTCGGCGCAGGGTGTCCGTACGGGTTGTCGGCGCCGCAGGAGATCAGGGCGAGGCGCGGCGACACCCGGCGTATGAGGTCCGGATCCTGATAGGCCGACCCGTGGTGGGCGACCTTGAGCACGTCCACGCTCCCCAGGCCGGCGCCGGCAGGTGATCTCAGCAGTGCCTGTTGTGCCGGTGGTTCGAGGTCGCCGAGCATCAGCAGCGTCAGGCCCGCCGACCGTACGAGCAGGGTGACGCTCGCGTCGTTCGGGCCCTCCGGTCCCGGGGCCCGCTCCGGCGGCGGCCACAGGACCTGCCAGTCGAGCGCGCCCGTGCGACGCCGCTCCCCCGCCACCGCCCGCGTCACCGGGATCCGCCGGGCCGCCGCCTGCCGGTGGACGGACTCCGCCTGCTCCAGTGGCTCTTCGAAGCCCGTCGTCTCGATCGCGCCCACCGATCTCCCGCGCAGTACGCCAGGCAACCCGGCTACGTGGTCCGCGTGGAAGTGGGTCAGTACGACGAGCGGGATCCGTGTGATGCCGAGCGCGCGCAGGCATCGGTCGACCAATGTCGGGTCCGGTCCCGCGTCGACCACGACACCGGTGCCGTCGCCCGCCGCGAGCACCGTCGCGTCGCCCTGTCCCACGTCACACATCGCGAACCGCCAGCCGGGCGGCGGCCACCCCGTGATCACTCGGGTGAGAGGAGGCGGCTGCACCATCACGAGCAGAAGCAGCACTCCGCAGGCAGCGCTGAGCCAGGGGTGCCGCAGGAGCCTGCGGCCGACCAGCACCACCACGGCGATCACCAGAGCGAGCAGCAGCGCGCCCGTCCAGCTGCCCGGCCAGTCCACTCCTCCGCCGGGCAGCGCGGCCCCCGCCCGGGCGATGTCCGCGATCCATCCGGCGGGCCAACTCGCGCACCACGCCAGCGCCTTGGCGACCGGCATCGCCCACGGAGCCATGGCCAGGGTCCCGAAGCCCAGCACCGTGGCCGGCGCGACCGCGAACTCCACCAGCAGATTGCACGGCACCGCCACCAGGCTCACCCGAGCCGAGAGAACGGCGACCACCGGCGCACACACCGCCTGCGCGGCCCCCGCGGCCGCCAACGCCTCGGCCAACCGCGGTGGCACCCCACGCCTCCGCAGCGCGGAACTCCACCGCGGGGCCAGCGTGAGCAGGGCGCCGGTGGCGAGCACGGAGAGCAGGAACCCATAACTCCGGGCGAGCCAGGGGTCGTACAGCACGAGCACCAGAACCGCCGTGGCCAGCGCCGGGATCAGTGATCGGCGGCGACCGGTCGCGATCGCCAGCAGCGCGATCGATCCGCAGGCCGCGGCTCGCAGCACGCTCGGGTCCGGTCGGCACACGATGACGAACCCGAGCGTGAGCGCCCCACCGGCCAGGGCGGTCGCCCGCAGCGGGATGCCGAGTCGCGGTGCCAGCCCTCGGCGCTCCGCCTGCTGGGCGCGACCGGGTGGCCCGATGAGCAGGGCGAGCAGGATCGTGAAGTTGGCGCCTGACAATATCGACCAGAGGGGTTATTCGATAGCCTCGAAGCATGCCGATCGCGCCCGAATACCTGCACATGGTCTATCCCGACACGGTGTTCCACGCCCTTCTGTACGGACGCAACTCCCGCGACCCGAAGAAGAAGGGCCGTTCGGTCGCCGATCAGATCGGCTCCGGCCGCGATCTATGCGAAGCGCACAGCTGGCCAATCGCCGAGGTCTTCGACCAGGACGTTGGTCAGTCGGCATCCCGCCATGCCCGAAAGAAGCGCAAGGACTTCGAGGCTCTCCTCGCCGCCATCGAGGCAGGCAAGGGCCGCATCGTCGTCGCGTGGGAAGCGTCCCGCTACTACCGCGACATCGAGGCGTACATCCGCCTGCGCAACGCGTGCATGGAGAACGCCGTCCTGCTCTGCTACAACGGCCAGGTCTATGACCTGTCCAAGCGCGAGGACCGGAAGGCCACGGCGCAGGATGCCATCGCGGCCGAGGATGAGGCCGAGGGCATCCGCGACCGCGTGCTCCGCACCACCCGATCGCAGGCGAAGAAGGGAATGCCGCACGGCCGCATCCTGTGGGGGTACGCCCGCCGGTACGACCCGGAGACGGGCGAACTGATCGAGCAGCTCCCGCACCCGGAGCGCGCGCCGGTTGTCCTGGACATCTTCCAGCGGGTTGCGGCGGGCGAGACCGAGTACACGATCATGAAGGATTTGCAGTCCCAGGGCGAGCGGCTGCCCGGCGTCAAGTGGGACTACTACCACCTGCCGACGATGCTCCGGAACATCGGCTACAAGGGCCGCCGTGTCTTCCAGGGCGAGGACTTCGGCGACGCGGTCTGGGACGGTATCGTCCCGCCGGACCTCTTCGACGCAGTGCAGCGCATCCTCGCGAATGAGGACCGCAGCACCACCCGGGACTACTCGGTCAAGCACCTGCTGTCGGGGATCGCGCGCTGCGGCAACTGCCCGGATCATCCGCACCTGCGTGTGGGCAAGGCCCGCGGCTACCTGACGTACGGCTGCTCGGCCAAGTTCGATACGCAGATGGCAGAGACCAAGCTCGATGCCTATGTCGAGGAGGCGGTCATCAAGTGGTTGAGTTCGCGGGCCGCGGTCGCTGCGTTCCAGTCGACCGACCAGGAGAAGCGGGCCGAGCTGGCGCGTAACCGGCAGCAGGCGCTGGAGAAGCAGCTGGAGGAGGCACGGGAGCGGGCGTCGACGTTCCGGCCGGACGGCACTCCGCGGTTGTCGATCGCGTCGCTTGCTGAACTGGAGGACCGGTTGGAGCCGCAGATTCAGGCAGCGAAGGACGAAGCGGAGGAGATGCACGCGCCGCCGATCGTCCGGAGCCTGATCGGCAGCGATGACGTGGACCGGCGCTGGAACAACGAGATGACGATCGAGCAGCGGCGGGCCGTGCTGCGGTCGGTGGTGAACATCCGCCTGAACAAGGCCCGTGCGCGGGGGGTTCGAACGATCGAGCCCGGCCGCATCGAGTTCACGTTCGTTGGCGAGGAGGGGTTCGTCAGGGTCGGGTCCTCGCGCCGGCGTCCCGGGCCCTCTCCCTCTCCTGCTGGGGGAACAGGCCGATGACCTGAGCGCGGTCGTGTTCTGATTCCGGTTCGAGGGCGCCGCTGCGTTCCATCCGGACACCGGTTGCGAAGGCGTCGGACGCAAGCTTGGCGCGCTGTTCCTCGAACTGGTCGCGCATGGCTTCTCGTTCTGCGCGGAGGGTGGCAGCAAGGCGGGCCCGCTCTGCCGCAGCGTCGCGGGCGAAGCGCTGTCGTTCCATCTCCAGTGCGGCTTGGGCTGCGATGGCCCGGGTCTTCTCGTCCTGTGCTTCTCGGGAGGCCTCGGCGAGGCGGGCCCGTTCTGCTTCGGTGTCGGTGACCCATCGTCTGATGGCGACGAGGGCTATGAGCGTGAGGGCTGTGATGCTCAGGCAGGCCCCGCCGAGGGATCGCGCCAAATCGTTTCTTGCTATGCCGTAGAGGATCACTGTGATCCCTGCGGCCAGCACGGTTGCTGCGGCTACGGCGGTCGTTCGTGCACCGGCCGTGAGATCCATTGGCACCCCCGAGCTACATGTGTGCTGCCGAGCCTCCGGCGTCGTCGCCGTGATCGGTAGCACCGTCGTCTTCTAGACGCCTCAGTCGCTCGATGGTTGCGGCGAGCATCTGGCGCCCCACCTCGTCCTTGATGCCGAGTCCGTCGGCAGCTTCTTCCGGAGTGATGATGGAACGCGAGCCTACCTGTGACCGATCTGATTCGGACAGTGACGGAAGGGACTCGGGGGAAAAGATCCCAGTTCTGGTCAGCAGTTCGAGCAGATCCATTTCGATCGCTTGCGCGAGCGGCTCGATGAACTCCAGGTCAGGAACGGCTTTCCCCTTGAGCATGCGGGAGACGCTGCTCTCGGACATGCCGGTGTCGCGCGCAAGGCGCGCCTGGGATCCGTGGCCGGTATAGCCGGCACGTTGCGCTGCGGGCGCGACTACTGCGGCGAACCGCTGCGCACGGGTGGGGGCATCCGTCATGTCCAAGAACTGTAGCTCCCTAGGTAGGGAGTAGCCAGAAAATCCCTCCATCGCAAGGGTGACCATTAGGCCACCCACCTGCATTAACACTGCTCACTCCAGTGTTAGAACGCATGTTCGACCTAAAGAATCTCCCTCCCTAGCGCGCAAGCTCCCTTGCTAGGGAGGGAGATTCATGGAAGAGTCTGCCTCGTGAGCAAGGAACCCCCTGCTACCTGCACCGGGAGGAGTGAGTACGTGTTCCGTCTGAACGTCGACAAGCTGCTGGAGATGACAGAAGCCCGTGGCGACGGCAGCGGCTACAAGATCTCCCGCCGTACCGGCATCGCCGAGTCGTCCGTGTACCGGATCCTCAGCGGCGAAGCGCAGCCTGACCTGAACTCGGCTATGCGCCTCGTCGAGGCATATGACCTGGACATTCGCAAGCTGATGGAGCGCGTACAGATCGAGGCTGCGGCATGACGGCCGCTGAACGCCGCGCGCTTCTCGGCGACGTCGTCATCGCACAGATCCACGAGCGCGTCGACGAGGCGCCTGAGCCCGGCCCCGAGGTCATCGATGACCTGCGTCGGATTCTCACCCGTCCCGCCATCGCCCCGCGCGTGGACTCCAGGCCGGCCGACCGCGCCGCCTGATCCCAGATGCGCCGAAGGGCCGCCCGACTTCCCGGCCTGGCAGCCCCTCGACCGGCGCCTCAACCACCTACAGAAATCGAGGTCACCGTGACCACGGAGACTACCGCCCGACCCATCTCGCCACCGCTTCCGGTCCGGTCCATGAACCTGCCCGCAGCGTTCCGTGCGGCGGCTCGCCTGATCGTGGCGAACGGCCACCACCAGGGCGACTACTGCCCCGACCCGTTCGACCGCCGCACCAAGACCCCGCACTCGACGCGGCCCCTGTCGATCGTGGCGGCCCTGCGCTGCGTGGCCTCGCCGCACGGCGACAACCCGCACCGCGAGACGCCGCTGTCGGAGCTGGCGGTGAAGGTGCTGGCCGGTCGTCTGGAGGTGGACGGCGAGCCTGCGTGGAACGACGAGCCGTATTACCTGGAGGTGCACGTCGCCGCGTGGGGTGACGTCGAGGGGCGGACCACGGAGTCGGCTGTCGCGGTGCTTGAGGCCGCGGCGGACGCTGCGGAGGTCTCGGCATGAGCGAGCCCATCACGAACGCAGCGGAGGCAGTGCGCGAGTTGGGCGCGCTCCCGATGCCGGTGGGACCGGAGCGTCTCACGCCGCAGGAGCGGGACATGGTCCTCAGCCTGATCGGGGCCGCCAAGCCTGCGGCGTCGTCCCTGCTGGTGTCGTTCGGCGAGTCGGTCCGCAACCGGCGCGAGCACGACCACCCGAAGTGGGAGGACTTCTACTGCCTCAACCTCTCCTCGTACATGGGCGAGCGGATGGGCCCTGTGCTCCGTCGGCTGGTCGATGTTGAGGCAGAGAACGAGCAGCTGCGGACGCGTATCGCCGAGGCGGTTGCCACGGTTGCGCGCCAGGCACAGAAGATCACCAAGTTGGAGCGGATCGCTAACGCTGAGCGGGCCCGGGTCGTCGAGCTGGAGGCCGTCCGCCGTTCGGTCGACGCTCAGTTCCCGAAGGTGGCCGAGTTCCTCGCGGAGGAGCCCCCGCTGACGGTGTACCGGGCGTCGCACGACGCGATCGTCCTCGGCCGCTACCGGAACAAGGATGCGGCTCGCCTGCACTGCGACACGCTCATGCTCCGCGAGAAGCCGACGGCCGTACTCGACTGGATCGAGGACGACGAGGACGGAATCGATGAGCTGGTCGCCACGGTCGGCCGCAAGGAGATCGTCACCGGCTACATCGTGACCGCGCTGGAGATCGCCTCCGAGTATGACGCGGAGGCCGACGAGTGAGCGTCGTCGAGGGACTCTTCTGGGCTGCGGTGCTGTGGGTCATCTTCCTCGTGTTCGCCGCGGTGGACATCCCGAAGACGGTCGCGCTGTGGAAGCGAGGCCGCCGATGAGTGCCCGCGACGAGCTGATCGACGAGTACGGACGGGCCGACACCGCTCCTCTCGGAACTCTCTCGGACCTGAAGCAGAAGCTCGACGCATACCGCGCCGAGGTGCTCGCCGAGGTCACCGCCCCTGCGGATGCGGCCACTTCCTACGCCGTCCGCCCGTGCGTCTGCGACGAGACTCCGCACCCCACGTGGTGCCCGGCATCGGTCCCGACGGACGACCGGATCACCGAGATCCGCAACGGGTCCGGTGGACCGCTCACGGCTCGCGAGTTGTCGTGGCTGAAGGGCGCCGCCGCCCGGCACGAGCTGCACGTCATCGGATCCCGTGGCGGCCACTGGCCGCTGAGCGATGACCTGCCGAGGGCGCTGCTCCTCGTGTCGCAGTATCTGGCTGCCGCGATGGCTGTGATCGAGCGGGCGGGGCTCGTCGAGGAGAAGGCCACCGCTTCGGCGGCGACGGCCACTCCCGACTTCTTCGAGGTCGGCCGCACGTACACGGAGCCCGGCGACACCACCGACTGGCGGTTCCGCTGCGACGCCATCACCACCCACCCCGGCACCGGTGAGCGCACGGCCCTCGGCTGGAAGCACTTCCACGGCGAGTGGACCGAGTGCGCGTACCCCGAGAGCGACTGGGAGATCCACCAGATCGCCGACGCCCTCGGCCAGGAGGGCGGCGCCCGATGACTGCCGCGATCGACGCAATGGACGTCGAGACCCGCCGCACCTTCCTCCTGGCGGTCGTGCGGAACAAGGGATGCCTCGTCACCACCGGCCTGGCGCTGAGGATCTACGCAGCGTCGCCGTGGAAGGACATCAGCCGGAACACCGCGCGCCGCGACCTCCGGGATCTCGCCCGACGCGGGCGCCTCGTACCCGCTGAGCATCGAGGCGTCCGCTTCTACCGGCTCAGCGGGGACCCCAACTGTCCCCACCCGGTGCGCAACACCCGCCAGCTCGTCCTGGAGGCGATCCGCACAGAGGGCGGCGAGTGGACCACCGGCCGCACCAGGCGCACATGGCACCAGATCGCCGGAACGCATGTCCTCCGCGCGAGCGTCCGCCGCTACCTCGCTGCTCTTCACCGCGACGGGCACCTCGACCGGCACGGCGACGGCACTCCGCGCCGCTTCTACACACCCGCTGAGACCAGGAAGGGCGCTGCCCGATGACGACAACCGTGCAGGCCGAGGCTCCGGCCTCGGCCGCCGGCCCGGCTCCCATCACCGAGCCCGGCATCTACGACATGGACAACGAGACGTACCACTCGCACCGGTACGCGCTGTCGTCGAGCGGTGCGCGGAAGCTTCTGCCGCCCTCGTGCCCGGCGATCTTCCGGTACGAGCAGGACCACCCGCAGGCGCCGAAGAAGGTGTGGGACATCGGCAACGCCGCCCACAAGCTCGTGCTCGGCGAGGGGCCCGCGCTCCGGCTGATCGAGCACGAGATGTGGACGACGAAGGTCGCGAAGGCTGACGTGGCCGAGGCCCGCGAGGCTGGCGAGATCCCGCTGAAGCCGGTCGACTACCAGCAGGTGCACGACATGGCGGACGCGCTGCGCCGCCACCCCGTCGCCTCCCTGCTGTTCGACCCCGAGCGCGGCAAGCCGGAGCAGTCCCTGTTCTGGCGCGATGACCGCACGGGCGTCATGCGGCGGGCCCGCCTCGACTGGCTGCCGAACCCGCGCTCCGGGCGGCTGATCATCCCGGACTACAAGACGTGCCGCTCGGCGAACCCCGAGAAGCTCGCGAAGGACATCGACGAGTACGGCTACCACCAGCAGGACGACACCTACCGATCCGGCGCGAAGGCGCTCGGGATCGCGGACGACGACGCTGCGTTCGTCTTCGTCTGCCAGGAGAAGACCGCCCCGTACGTGATCACCGTCATCGAGGTGAACGCCACGTCCCGGCGGATCGGCGCCGCCCGCAACCGGCGCGCGCTGGAGACCTTCGCCGAGTGCACCGCGTCCGGCTACTGGCCCGGCTACAGCGACGACGTCGTTCCCGTCTCCCTGCCTCCCTACGCGGAGACCCGCGACACCTTGGAGTACCTGTGAATTTCCCCGTCGAGCAGCACCAGTTCGCCGTCCCGGCCGCGCCTGCCCCTGCGTTTGTCGGGCAGGGCACGGCGGTTGAGCAGTCCCGTGCAGTCGCCGAGGTGCAGGCCGCCGTGATCGTCGCCCGCCAGTTCCCGCGGAACGAGGCCCTCGCCGTCCAGAAGATGCGCACCGGCTTCGCCCAGCACACCCTCGCCGTCCGCAGCTTCTTCCGCTTCCGCCGCGGCACGTCCAACGTGTCCGGCGAGACGATCCAGTTCGCGAAGGAGCTGGCCCGCTGCTGGACGAACATCCATTACGGCGTCCATGAGTTGCGCCGCGACGACGCCAACGGCGAGTCGGAAATGCAGGCGTGGGCGTGGGACCTGGAGACCAACGAGCGCGCGTCCACGACGTTCATCGTGCCGCACACCAGGTGGACGAAGGACAACGGTGGGACCCGGCTGGAGGACCCGCGGGACGTCTACGAGAACAACAGCAACAACGGCGCCCGAAGGCTCAGGGAAATGATCTTCAGTGTGCTCCCGGACTGGTTCCGCGAGCAGGCGAAGACGATCGCCACGAACACCGTGGAGAACGGCCAGGGAGACAAGCCCCTCGCGCAGCGCACCGCGGACTGCATCGCCCACTTCGAGGCCCTCGGCGTCACCGTCGAGCAGCTGGAGGAGAACCGGTCCGGCCGCGCGTCGGGGAAGTGGACGAACCTCGACCTCGGCCAGCTGTCCATCATCTCGGAGTCGATCCGCCGAGGTGAGGTCACGGTCGACGAGGAGTTCCCGCAGCAGCGCGTGACGGCCGCCGAGATCACCCGGCAGGCCAGCGAGCACAGCAGCCCGGCAGCACCGGAGCAGGCGGCCGAGGGTGGGCAGTGGCCGGCCGCTCGTCAGCCGGGCGCGGGGGCAGAGTCGTGAGGCCGCTCCGCGCTCTGCGCCAGATCGTCGCCCCTGCGGGGAAGCACCGCCCGCGCCGCGTACAGGAGACCGTCCCGCTCGGCGTCCTCATGCGGCCCGCCGAGGCCATGGTCAACGACCTCGCCTGGTGCCCGGCCGAGAAGCGGGACACGTTGCACGCGTTCTACCGCCTCGGCGGTCGGGAGTGCTGGACGTGCCGGACCCACACCATGCACGACCCGCTCACCAGCACACCGACCAAGGGGGACTCATGACCGCCCACACCCTGCCCCACGACCCCTACATCACCGCAGTCGTGGACGCCCTCGCCGCTGCTGGCCTGGAACCCACCGACGCATGGACCTCCGAGGCCGAGATCGACCGGTACCGCACCGACGCCGACGCCGGCGTGGCCACCATGCTCAGCGCCGTCCTCATCTGGGGCGGTGACGCCCCCGGGCTCAACACCGAGGCCCACGAGGACGGCATCACCCTCGTCTGGGAGCATCCCGCCGAGCAGTGGCAGTGGGCGCCTCGCAAGGCGCACGGCGAGTTGGAGCACGAACCGGAGTTCTTGCCGACCCTCGGCCGGTACGCCGACCCGACGTCGGTCGCAGTCGCCGTGCGGGCCCTGCTCTGGGGGGACACCCCGCCGGAGGTGTACGCCCCGAACTGGTCGGGAGCGGACGCCGTTCGTACCGCGGTCACGGCGTGGGCGAGCAGCGAGTGAGTACGCCCGCACTGTTCGAGCCTGAGGTCCCGGCCGCCACCACGGCGGCCGGGCCCCGGCCCACCCCGGGAATCTCCCTCACCGTCTACGGTCTCCCCGCCCCGCAGGGCTCGAAGCGACACGTCGGCAACGGCGTCATGATCGAGTCCTCGAAGAAGGTCAAGCCGTGGCGTCAGGACGTCAAGCAAGCCGCCCTCGACGCCGTGCAGGGGCTCACCGACTGGACGCCGCTGGACGGCCCGCTCGTCGCCTCGATGGTGTTCACGTTCGCCCGGCCCAAGGGGCACTACCGCACCGGCAGGAACGCGCACCTCCTGCGTGACGCCGCACCGCCACGCCCGCACGGTATGCCCGACCTCTCGAAGATCCTCCGCTCAACCGAGGACGCCCTGAAGGGGATCGTGTGGGCGGACGACGCCCGCGTAGTCGGCTACGGCCGCCTCGGCAAGTTCTACGCGGGCACGGACGTGCCGGACGTGCTGTCGATGCCGGGCTGTGTGATCCGCGTCTGGCCGCTCGACGAGGCGGTGACCGGATGAACGTCCGCGCCGACGTCGCCGAGCTGCTCCGCGCCGGCCTTTCCGACCGAGCCATCGGCCGTGAACTCGGCGTCGACCCGATCGCCACCGTGCGCCCCGCCCGGCAGGCCCTGGGCATCCCGAAGTCCAAGCCCGGACGGAGGCCCACAGCCACCCCGGAAGACCTGTTCTGGCGCCGGGTCAAGCCGACCGACGACGACCACATGGAGTGGACGGGCCACCACGGCGCGGAGGGCACGCCCCTGCTGCGTCACGGTGGCGTCCTCCACACCGGCTACCGGCTCGCCTTCCGCATCGCCAACGGCCGAGACCCCGACGGGTACGCCCTGCCTTCCTGCGGGCGCGAGCACTGCGTGAAGCCGGGGCACCACGGAGACCGGGCGGATCGTGCGCGGGAGAAGCGCGTGGACGCCCTGTACGCCGACATCTTCGGACCGTCGGCGTGACCGGCCGCCAGCGCCGCCGCGCGCCGCCGAAGCCCGAGGCCGAGTACCGGCCGGGCCAACTCCTCGACTGGACCTCCTCCGCGCACTGGGACTACGACGGCCCGCGGCCCTGCCGCTACTGCGGATTCCCCACGCAGCTCCTCGACCGCGGCCGCCATCACGCACACAAGGTCTGCGCCGAGTCCGCCCTCGCCATCCAGGCCGCTGAAGCGGCCGACGCCTACCACCAGAACGGACAGACCCGCTCATGACCGACCACGCGTACACCACCGCCGACCTCCTCGCCGAGGCCGCGCGCCAGCACAAGACCGCCACCGAGGACCCCGACTTCTCCGGCATCGGCGAGCAGATGGAAGGCCACAAGATCCCCAGCCGGGACGACTTCCAGTGGGACCAGCTCGACGAGGACGACTTCGACAAGGCGCACCGCGCGATCGACGACCTGCTCGGCAAGGCCGCCGACGTCTCGCGATGGGCCGTCGAACTCGGCGCCGACGGGCTGGAGCCAGAAGACCACCAGTTCACCCTCAACGCCGGACCCACGCCCATCATCCGCGTGCACTTCGGGTTCGCCCCCGGGCTCGGCGACGAGGGCCGGGACGCGTTCGTCGAGGGACTCGGGGCCGCCGCCGCCCGCGAGATGAGCCTCGCTCTCGAAGAGAACCCGGAGCCCACCATCGGGGCCGAGGCCGCCGCGCACGTCCTCTTCCAGGAGCGCCTCGGCGGATGGCCCCCCAGCACCTTCGCCAGCAAGCTGCTCGACCTCTGGACGTCGGCCGACACGACGCACGCCGAGCACCTCGAGGACGCCTTCCCCGAGTACGCCGCTGCCATCGCCCTCGTGAAGAAGGGCCAGCCCGGCATCGAGCAGCTGCGCGCCATCGCCGACCGCACCTGACCACCAGACCGGCGGCCGAGCTCACGGCGCCCCTACGCCGCGGCCGCCACCCCGGGGCCCGCCACCACCCCCCAAGGCGGGCCCCGGGACCCCACACCCGGCACCACCCACGAGAAAGGCACAGCACATGCCCAAGCTCAGCCCCGCCGACGTCCCCACCGTCAAGCTCGACTCGGCCGCCGGCGCCATCGAAGTCAGCCTCACCCGCGAGATGCGCCGCGCCCTCTTCGAGAAGCCCGGCCGCGTCGTCTTCGCCATCGTCGAACTCACCTCCAAGTCCTACACCGGCCACGCCGAGCAGGAGGACAAGGACCCCGAGGTCAAGGTGCGCGTCACCTCCTGCGAGGTCGCCCGCAGCGACGAGGACGCCGCCGCCCTCGCGGACGCCAAGCGCGCGATGTGGAGGGGCCGCCAGATCGACGGAACCCTCGACGAGGTCGGTGAGGGCCCGCAGCGCCCGGACGCCGCGCTCCTCGACGTCACGTCGAGCAAGCCCACCGAGGACGAGCTGAAGGCTCACCGTGCGCGGCAGGAGCAGCGCCGCCGCGACGAGTACGTCCGCTGACCCGCCGCCCGGGGCGCACCCGAACGGCCGCCCCGGGCCCGGATCTTGCCGTATCGGTTCCGCAACATCACGAGAGAAGACCCGAGTTGAGCACCGACGAGCAGGACAGCCGCACCAGCGGCAGCGTGCCGAACGCCTTCGGCAACGCCCTGTCGTGGAAGTGGACACGCCAGATGTCCCCTTACCTGCGCCGATCCGGCCTGCCTCTGCTCCTGTGCCAGCTACGCAACTTCGCCAGCGCCTCGGGAGAGGTCGCCTTCAACGGAGACCGGAAGCCGATCCGGATCACGGACATCGCCGCCGCCTCCTGCTGCCGCGAGAAGGACGCCCGCCGCTACCTGGAGGCCGCCATGCGCGCCGGCGTCGTGCAGACCCTCGGCGAGCGCAAGCGCGGCAAGGCGACCCGGTACGTGATCGTCGTGCACCCGTTCCCGGACTGGCAGGCCGCTGAGGACTACCTGAAGTCGACCGCCCGGGACAACAGCAAGCGGCCTCCGAAGTGGTCGGAGGAGACGGATGGGCCTGACGAAAGTTCGGGCCACTCCGGCCCGAACCAGAACGGGCCACTCCGGCCCGAACTTACCGACGGTACGGAAAACGAAGTTCGGGCCACTCCGGCCCGTTGGAGTTCGGGCCACTCCGGCCCGACCGGTTCGGGCCACTCCGGCCCGAATAACCCAGGGGGGTTCCCAGGGTTCTCCCATGACGGGGCTGAGGTCGGTTTCCAACCTCAGGTAGTGGGCGCTCCCGAAGACCAGATCGATTCCCACGAACCAGACCACGACGACCCCACGACGTGGAGCCGCTGCACCGAGTGCAGCCGCCCGATCCTCCCCGACCCGCAGCGCCCCGGCCGGACCGTGCACGCCCGCTGCGAGGACGCCACCACCCGAGCCGAGAGGCACAGCGCATGACCCGGGACCCGCACACCAGCACCATCACCCCCGAAGTCGCCGACGAACTCCGCGCCATGCACGCCATCGCCCGAACCGTGAACGGCAACACGCCCCTCGACGACCCGAAGCGGCAGACCAGCATCGAGTTCACCGCCGCCCTCCAGTCGCTCATCGAGCAGGGCGTCACCGTCTACCGGCTCGCCAAAGTCCTCGGCGTCGGACACCAAGCCGTCTACGGCCGACTCGCACGCCACGGCTACCGCGCACCCTCCCCATCCCTCGCCGACCGCCAATACCGCGGCACCACCACACACAGCCCCCGCAAGCCGCCCAACACCGCCTGACCGCGCGGCATCCGGTTCCGCCCTCCTCCGCGTCATCACGCGCGCGTACATGTACGGAGAAAGATCATGACGACTCGCACCCACACCCCCGACCGCGTCACCACCAACGAGCACGGGCACGAGAGCACCACCTTCACCGTGCAGCGCGCCTGCAACGGCTGCGGGGCCTTCCTCGGTGACGTCACCGACGCCGAGATGGACCGCGCCGTCCACGGACTACCAGCCGGGGACGTGCGCGGGGAGTGCGACCACTGCCGGCCCCTCGTCGAGCTGGAGGCCGCGAGCTGCAAGACGTGGCGCCTCACCGAGCGCAGCTACCCGCGCGTCGCCCACGAGGTCGACCAGCTGCGCCCGTGGGTGTTCTCCAAGGGCTACTGGCAGGAAGTCGGCGGCACGCTCCAGGTCGTCGGCCTGCGCGTCGGGGCCGGTGAGGACCGTGTCGTGGCTCGCTTCGGTGAGTGGCTCGTCAGGCACCCCGACGGTCATTTCACCGTGCACTCCGCCCCGGCCGCCGAGGAGCAGCCCGCCGAGCCTCCCGTCGTCCTCGACGTCGAGGACGTCCCCGGAGGCGAGTACCTGTGACCGCCCGCCCTCGCTGCGGAAACGACCCCCGCGTCCAGCTCACCCCCGGCGACCGCGCGGCCGTCGCCAACTTCCGAGCCTTCCTGACCGCCCGAGCCGAGGAGAAGACGACCATGAGCGACCTCGACGCCGCCCGTGAGGCCCTCCGAGGGTTCTCGCTGCGCCCCGGGTTCGTGGACGCCGTCGAGCGGTTCGAGGCCGCGGTGCGGGCCAACGAACGCGCCGGAGCCGAAGCGTGGCTACTGGGCGCCCCCGACGTGGCGCAGCCCGAGGCGGTCTGCAAGTGCCCCACCGAGTGCGGCCACAAGACCACGCAAGCCGACCAGGCGCAGCCGTGATCTACGTCCTCGGCTTCGTCGCCCTCGTCGTCGTCACCGCCGGCCTACCGCTCGCCCACTGGCTCCGCACGCCCTGGAGGAAGCCATGACGCGCCGCTTCACACACGCCCTCGCCTGCCTCTACGCCCTCATCGCCTGCGGCCTCATCCACTGCGCCATCGTCAGCTACCAGCGCGAGGCTCTCCACTACGCGATCTTCTTCACCGCGGCCGCCGTCGCCTTCGGCACCGCGATCGTCCACCACTCGTACCTGCGCGACGAGCTGCGGCACGCGCACGCGCAGCTGGACGCCGCCACCAAGCCCCGCGCCACCACACCCGTCGAGGACGGCGTCAAGGCCGTGTTCGCCACGAGCTGGTGCTGCGACGCATGGGCCGCCACCGCTGGCGCCGACCACGACCCCGAGCACTGCACCCGGAAGGACAGCACCGCATGAGCCAGCACACCCCGGACGGACGGGCCATCGTCGCAGCCCTCAACAAGCTGACAGCCCAGGTCAAGCGCGTCGCCGACGCCAAGCGCAGCGACTTCGCCCTGACGCCCGACGCGCCCACCGTCCACGTCACCCCAGAGATGCAGCACGCGGCCGAGCGCACGTGGCAGGCCGCTGTCGACAGCGGGCAGGCCGAGGTGTGGATCGCCGCGCCCCGTCGCCCCCTGCTCGACGACGCCGAGGCGCTGTGCGCGGAAGCCACCGCCGCGATCGCGCGAGTCCGCCGGGCCCTTGACGAGCGCTGGCTCGCCGCCCCGCACGGTGCGGACGACCACGATCACCTCTGCCCCGACGACGTCCGCAACGCCCTCCGCGCAGCCCTCGACCAGCCCAAGGAGTCCTGACCATGGCCGAGTACCTCGACCACACCCGCGTAGCCCAGAAGCTCCTTGACCAGCAAGGCCAGATCAACGAACTCGCCGCCGAGGCCGAGCGCTTCAAGCAGGACCACCTCGGCGCCTGCAAGACGATCGCGGAGATGCACGCCGCCGCCACCGGCCGGACCGGCGAGGGCCCTGTCCGCGGTGTCGTCGAGGACGTGGCCGACGTCCGCACGGCACTGCTGCGCGCCGAGCAGGAGCGGGACGGGGCATACCGCGAACGCGCCCACCTCCTCGCCTGGCTCGCCACCCTCTACGCCGAACACGCAGTCCTCGCCCCCGCGATGGACATCGACGACGAGGACGGCTGGCACCTGCTCTTCCTCAACGTCGCGGGCCGCCAGCTCTCATGGCACATCTCCCCGCGCGACGCCGAGCTGTTCAAGCACGTCGAGCACGTCGACTTCGCAGACCCGCGAGCAGCGTGGGACGGCCACACCACGGACGAGAAGTACCAGCGCATCCGCACCATGCCCTGGGGCGAGATGCGCGACGCCCTCACCCCTGCGGGTCCCATCAACATGCTCAGCGACGACGAGGGCGTTCCGCTGTGCACCTGCACGTACGGCGAGCGCTGCCCCAACTGCCCGCCCGACAGCAGGGACTGACCCGTGCGCGTAGTTCGCCTCGTCATGGACGCCAAGGTCGAAGCCGTCTTCCTGCCCATCTACTTCGTGATCGGCGCCTGCTTCGGCGCGCTGATCTGCGTCTACCTCAGCCGCAGCGACCACCCCTGAGCACGACGAAGGGGCGCGCGCCACACGTCTCCCCAGACCAGCGCACGCCCCTCAGGTGCTGATCACCGTACCGCCCCCGCGCACCACAGGAGCACCCACGATGACCACCACCGCGCACCTCTCCACCGTCATCCTCCACTGGCCCGACCTCGCCGACGCCCTCGGCGGAACCAGCGCCCCAACCTGGCCCCCCGCCGGCCGCATGAGCGACTACCTCCGCGCCCTCGACCAGGCCGACACCGAGCAGCTGGCGCGCGAGCAACACGAGGCACTCGCACTGCGCATCCTCGAGCGGGACCCGAGCCAGATCGGCGAGCGCCCCATCCCGATCCGGCTCCCTGTGTACGAGACGATGCGCGTCGTCCGGGCCGCCCTCCTGCACTGCGCTGACGCCGTCGCCGAGGTTGTGCAGCGCGATCCGATCAAGCCCCCGGCGCCCCGCCGCGCTTCGTACGCCCACAATCGGGCCGAGCGCCTCGCCTGGGAGGACCACGCCCGCCGCGTCCAGGTCGCGCAGGATGATGCTGCGGACGGGCGCCGTTGGAGGTGGACCGGGATCCGGCCGGACGCGCCGTACACCGCGCTGTGGTTGCTCGGCCGAGTGCAGGGAGCGCCTGGCCCGTTCCGTCCGCTCCCGGAGGCCGAGGCGCAGCACATTGCCACCGTGGCCCGAGGGGCGGCCGATCGTGTTGAGCGGGCTCTCGATGTCGGAGAGAGGACGGCTGCTCTCGCGCTCCCGTGCCCGGAGTGTGGGGGGCTGCTGAACCTGCATGGTGGGGCCGGCGCTTCTCCGGTCGCGCGGTGCACGTCGTGCGGGCACGTCTGGTCCGAGCGGGCCGCTGTCGCCTGAGCACGACGAAGCCCCCGCCGACTCCTCCGGCGGGGGCTCGCGTATGCCCTGCTACTCCTCGGCCTGCGTCGCCCGCGGCCGATCCTTCCCCGACCCCGAGTAGCCCGCCTCGATGTCCTGCACCGTGCGCAGGGAGACCCCGAGCATCGCCGCGATCTTCCGATACGGCACAGCCTTCGGCTTCATCGCGCGCTGCTCCAGGACGAACTTCCGACGGTCGTCCCGCCACTTCTTCGCCCGCGCTGCCTGGTCGGCGAGCACCTCGCTGATCGCCCTCGCGCGCTCCTCCGGGTCAGGGATCGCCTCCACCTCGTCCATGGCGTTGATCACCCGCTGAGCCTCCTCGGTCACACCCGGCCTCATCTCGGTTGGGCGGGCCGCTTGCCATGAGTGTAGGGGGTCCCATACATTCAAGGAAGCAGCCCGGCTGCTAATGCACAACGGCCCCGTCCCGCTGAGTTGGCGCTCCGGGACGGGGCCAGGCCCACCTCAACCTTCACGAAAAGGCAGGCCCTGATGGCCAACCGTACCGATCAGCCCCCTGAGCAGCCCAGCCCGGCGAAGCAGCCGAACAGAATCATGAGCGAACCCGCCACCGTCGACGCCTGCGCCCAAGACCTGCGCACCCCCGACGAGCAGGACACCGCCGCCGGACACGCACGCGACCAACTCGCCCACACCCGCGAAGCCGCCGCCGATCAGGCCTCCGCACCCGGGAGCCGACGCTGATGGGCGACACCTTCAGCTCCGGCACCTGGCACCGCCCGGGCGAGATCAGTGGCAAAGACCCCCAGCGCGGACGCAGCCAACGTGAACTCCAGGAGCGCGCCTCCTACGACCACGAGCCACAGGTGGGATGCGGCGCACTCTTCCTCGTCTGTGTCCTCGCGATCGCCACGGCCATCGGCTTGGCGCTCTCCTGACCCACCCCGATCGGCCGCCCTCCCGCGACAATCCCCCCGCGGGAGGGCGGTCCTACGCTCTCGGAGGAGCACGTGACCACGCCCCACTTCACGGCCATCCAGCGGCGGCTCGTCATCACCGTCGCCAGCGGCGCCGTCGTGATCGCGGCGATCGGCTTCCTCGGCTCGTACGCCGCAGTACGCGAACTTGCCCTCGACAAGGGCTTCGGCGACTTCGCCATGATCTTCCCGATCGGCATCGACGCCGGGATCTTGGTCCTCTTGGCCTTGGACCTGCTCCTCACC
Organism: Streptomyces sp. NBC_00258; assembly: GCF_036182465.1. NCBI lineage: Bacteria > Bacillati > Actinomycetota > Actinomycetes > Kitasatosporales > Streptomycetaceae > Streptomyces > Streptomyces sp. NBC_00258. The sequence goes on along the minus strand of NZ_CP108081.1, from coordinate 8,022,943 downwards.
TGGATCCGGATCCCCTTCCCGCTGCTCCGCCACACCGCGTGGCTCCTCACCACGGCCACGATCGCGTTCAACGGCGCATCCGCCTGGCCCGACCCGCTCGGCGTGGGCATGCACGCGGTCATCCCGATCCTGTTCGTCGTCGTCACCGAGGCCGCCCGACACGCGATCGGCCGGATCGCGGACATCACCGCCGACAAGCACATGGACAGCGTCCGACTGTCCCGCTGGCTCCTCGCCCCGTGGTCGACGTTCCTGCTGTGGCGCCGCATGAAGCTGTGGGAGCTGCGCTCCTACGAGCAGGTGATCGCCCTTGAGCGGCAGCGCCTCGTCGCGCGGGCCCGACTGCGCGCCGAGCACGGCTGGCGCTGGCGCTGGACGGCACCCTTCGACGACGTCATGGCCCTGCGCCTCACCCGCTACGGGCGCGCGCTCGGCGAGCCGATCACTGCCCCGAACATCGAGCGGCTCCCGGTCGCAGTCGCCGCGAACACGGCCCAGCCCGCGATCGAGACGAGCACGTTCCAAGCCGCCGCCGATCAGGCGATCGACGTTGTTCGCGAGCCCGAGACCGATGATCGCGAACAACCGAACGCCGTCGCGAACACCGAGCCGAGCCCCCCGAACAAGGTCCGCGAACAGATCGCGAACAAGGCCTCCACCAGCGCGAACACTGATCGCGAGCAGCCGGTCATGGCCGACGTCGTACGCGAACAGATCCGGCTCCACACCGAGAACTCGGCCGCCGTGCTCGGCGTGCTCGCGAACATCCCCGACGCGAACAAGGCCAGCGTCGCCGCCGCTGTTCGCCGCGAACGCAGGAAGGCAGGGCCGTACCTGTGATCCCCGAAATCGTCTTCCCGCTGGCCGCGCTCCTCGGCGCTGTCGGCCTCCGCGTCATCGCACCCCGCCGCGCGCCCGGCATGTACCTCGCGCCGGCCGCGTGCACCGTCGCTCTCCTCGCCCTCGCCACGGCCTGCGTCGTGGCCGCATTCCGATAGGACGCACCTTGAACTACGTCACGTACGGCGGCGTGACCGTCGGACTCTGCATCCTCGGCTACCAACTCGCCACCTGGTACCCCGGCTTGAAGGCCCTGAAGAAGAAGCCCCTGCCCTACCTGGCGCAGCTCCTGCCATTCCTCCTCGGCTGGGTGTACGGCTGCCTCGCCATCCTCGGCGTCGGCGGCCTGATCGGCTGGACCGCCGATACCGCGCTCTGGATCTCCAACTGGCTGGGGGACGCAGCCCTCGTGTGGGGCGTAGGAGGGACGTCCGGGCAGTCCGCGACCGGCACCGGCTACCTGCCGCTCACGCAAACCGGCGGCGGCGTCCTCCTCATCCTCACCGCCGTCATGGCGGCCTTGGTGAAGAAGTCGAAGTACGGCCGCGATCTGATGTTCGGCACGTGGTGCGGGATCTGCCTCGGCACCTCGGCCGGGGTGGCCGGGTTCGCTGCGGTGCCTCTGGCGCAGGCTGCGAACTGGCTCGGCAACCTCGTGTACGGGTCCCTCTGATGGCCGCGAGGAAGGAGCCCGTCGAGGAGCCGGAGGAGCCGTCGAGGGCGGCCGGGGCGTGCGTCCTGGTCGTCCTGGCGGGCGGCGTGACCGCCGTGGTGTTCGTCGTCTCGTCCACCGCGGGAGTGCTCGCGGTGTGGGCGGTCGGGGCCACGCTGCTGTGGCGCGCCGCCCGCCGCGTGTCCGATTCGTCCGCCACTCCCCCACCGGAGGAGGGGCACCCCTCGTGCAGCGAATGCGCAGGTCATGAGCTTGTCAGCGTGACCCCTTCTGAAAGCCAGAAGGGGATGTTGATCTACAGCTTCTCCCTGCCCGACCGACCCAACCACACCCACCTCCACATCGCTGGGGAGGTGAACGAAGCATGATCCGTCGCCTGCTCGCCGCCCTCGGCCTCGACTCGACCACGTCCTACTGCATCAACTGCGCGGGCTACTACCCGGCCTCCCACTTCCCCTGCGAGTGACCTCCCGCGCGCACACGCGTAGTTGCGTTCCGCGCGATCATGACGCATCCTGGCCCCACGTCCCGCGTGCCCGGACACAACAGGCCCACCACCGTGTGGGCCTTCGTCATGTTCGACACCCATTCGGGTCACAGAACCGTCACTGCGCCGTCACGCACCGCACACACGGCGCATGATGCCTCCCTCAGCAACACCATCCCAGGGGGGACCATGCGCACCCGCACCATCACCACTCTCGCCGCCATCGTCATGCTCGCGCTCACCGGCTGCGCTGCCGAGGACACCGGCACCAGCACCGACTCCGACCCCGCGCCCAAGGCGCCTGCGACGAGCCAGACCAGCGACACCAAGAAGGACAGCGACACGGCCACGGAAGACGCCCCGGCCGCCGAGAAGAAGCCCGAGACCGCGAGCCTGCCCAACGTCGTCGGCAAGGACCTCCAGGCCGCCCAAGACGAAGCGCAGGCCGCCGGGTTCTACGCCCTCGACGACCAGGACGCCAGCGGCCAGAACCGCTTGCAGGTCCTGGACCGCAACTGGACGGTCTGCAAGCAAGAGCCCGCCGCCGGCACGCACCCCACAGACACACCGGTGGTCCTGTACGCCGTCAAGGACACCGAGACCTGCTGACACACCCCGCTGAACTGGCCCGGCCCGCGCCCGTGCGTGGCCGGGCCTTCGCACGTCCGGAGGTGGCCCGTGTCGAACCAGCACCGCCCGGTCACCCCCGAGGACCGAGACGAGATCATCCTCCTGCACGGCGAGGGCAAGGGCCGCAACGAGATCGCCCGCCTCACCGGCCGCGCACAACGCACCGTCTCCGTCATCTGCGCCGAGGAAGGCCTCGTCTTCGACGCGTCAATGACCGAGGACGCCACCCGGCACCGCGTAGCCCAGCTCGCCGCGCTCCGCGCCGACACGGCCGTCGACCTCCACCTCGACGCGCTGAAGCTGACGCAGCAGATGTGGGAGCCCGCGACGATCTTCAACTTCGGCGGCAAGGACAACACCTACCGCGACAAGCACGTCTCTGAGCCGCCCTCCGGCGACAAGAAGAACCTCATGGCCGCGGCCGGGATCGCCCTGGAGAAGTCCCTCAAGCTCGTCCCGCCGGCCGACGACACCGGCGTCGAGGACGCTCAGTCGGTCCTCGGCCAGCTCATGGTCGGGCTGAAGGCCGCGTACGACCAGGCCAAGAGCGAGGAGGCAGGCAACGAGGAGGCGGAGGGTGAGTCTCCTTGACGCACTGCCCCTGTCCCGAAAGCAGATCATCTCCATCGTCGAGGCCGACTCGCGCATCAACGCGTGGGAAGGCTCGGTGCGGTCAGGAAAGACGATCGCCTCGCTGATCTGCTGGCTGGCCTTCGTCAGGAACGCGCCGCGCGGCGGCGAGTTGGTCATGGTGGGCCGCACCCGCGACTCGCTGTACCGGAACGTGATCCAGCCGCTCACCAACCCGGAGATCTTCGGGAAGCTGTCGAAGCAGATCAAGTACAACCCGGGCGCACCGATCGCGATCATCATGGGCCGGGTCGTGCATGTCCTCGGCGCCAACGATGCGAAGGCCGAGCCCAAAGTCAGGGGCATGACCTGCGCCGGCGCGTACGTCGATGAGGCGACGACGCTGCCCAAGCTGTTCTTCGATCAGCTCCTCGCCCGCTGCTCCGTGAAGGGCGCCAAGCTCTTCACCACGACCAACCCGGACAACCCGGCGCACTGGTTCCGTCGCGAGTACCTGAAGCGCCCGGTCGAGACGGGGCTGCGGTCCTGGCACTTCACCCTCGACGACAACCCGTACCTCGACCCGCAGTACGTCGCGTTCCTCAAGAGCACGTACACCGGTCTGTTCTACCGGCGGAACATCCTCGGGCACTGGGTCCAGGCCGAAGGCGCGATCTATGACGCCTTCGACGAGGAGCGGCACGTCGTCAAGACGCTCCCGCTCATGGCCCGTTGGCTGTGCGACGCGATCGACTACGGCACGACCAACCCGTACGCCGACCTCCTCATCGGCCTGGGCATCGACAACCGGCTGTACGTCGCCTCGGAGTACCGGTGGGACTCGCGCGTGGAGCGCAGGAAGAAGACCGACTCCGAGTACAGCCAGGCCCGCAAGCGGTGGCTTGCCGGGGTGCCGCACCCGCAGACCAACGTCCTCGGCGTGCAGCCGGAGTGGACCGTCGTCGACCCGTCCGCAGCCTCGTACATCGAGCAGCTGCACCGCGATGGCGTCCACGGCGTCACCCCAGCGGACAACAGCGTCCTCGACGGCATCCGCACCACCGGGTCGCTGATCGCGGGCGGAGTGCTCCTCATCCACGAGTCAGCGACCGGGCTGATCGAGGAGATCCCGGGCTACAGCTGGGACGACGAGGAGGCCGAGAAGGGCGAGGACGTCCCGATCAAGCAGGACGACCACAGCGTGGACGCGCTCCGGTACGGCCTGCGTACGACCGAGGCCCTGTGGCGGCCGCACATTCCGATGCTCCTGGAGGTGGCCGCGTAATGCCCCTGCCCATGGCAGACACCGTCTGGCCGCCCACCGACGAGCGTGTGCAGGCCTCGCTCGCCGACTGGGACGCCTGGTACTCGTCTGAGCCCGACCGGCTCGAACTGCGGTACACCGGCCGCGGCTTCCGCGAGGCCGTCGACCGGCCGGCGCAGCACCGCGGCGGAGTCGTCGGCCGCCTCGCCCGCTGGTTCTGGGGAAACCCCACCGAGGACGGCCAGAAGCGGGAGAAGCTCCACGTCCCGCTCGCAGGAGACATCGCACGCACCTCCGCCGAGCTGCTGTTCTCGGAGCCGCCCACGATCCAGGCCGCCGAGGGCGCGAGCGACGCAACGCAGGACGTCCTCGACGCTCTGCTGGAGGGCGGCCTCCAGCCGACGCTCCTCGAAGGCGGGGAGGTCTGCTCTGGCCTGGGCGGGGCGTACCTGCGCGTGGTGTGGGACGAGGACGTGTCCGATCGGCCATGGATCGACGCCGTAGCGGCAGATCGGGCCGTCCCGGAGTTCGCTTATGGTCGCCTGCGCGCGGTGACGTTCTGGACCGTCCTGGAGACCGAGTCGCAGGATGACCGGCGCGTGTTCCGGCACCTGGAGAGGCACGAGAAGGGCCGGATCTACCACGGCCTCTACGAGGGCTCGGGCGGATCGCTCGGCATGGCCCGCCCGCTCGCCGACCACCCCGTCACAGCGCCGCTCGCCGCGATGGTGGACGCGGAAGGGGGCCTCGACACCGGCGCCCCGAAGAACCTCACCGCCTCCTACGTGCCCAACGTGCGCCCCGCGCGCGCCTGGAGGCACATCCCCACCGCCGCGTACTGGGGACAGTCCGACTTCCAGGGCATCGAAGGCCTGATGGACGCCCTCGACGAGACTTATAGCTCGTGGATGCGCGACATCGTCAACGGCAAGGGCCGCGTCGTCGTCCCCAGCTCGATGCTCCAGTCCATGGGCCCCGGGAAGGGCGCCTCCTGGAACGAGGAGCGCCGGATCTACACGGGCCTCGACATGCTCCCGCGCCCCGGCGACCCGAATCCGCTCACGATCGTCCAGTTCGAGATCCGCGTCCAGGAGCACCGCGACACCTGCCAGGCCCTGATGGAGCAGGCCGTGCGACAGGCCGGCTACTCCGCAGGCACCTTCGGGGAGTCCGACGGGCAGGCCGTCACGGCGACCGAGGTGAAGGCCCGTAACCGGCGCTCCTTGTCCACGGCCGGCCGCAAGGGCAAGTACTGGCAGCCCGCCATCGCGGACATCACCGCGGCCTACCTCGCCGTGCTGTCCGGCTTCCGCTTCCGGATGAGCGGGCTCGACCTGACCCCGCCGAAGGTGGAGCTCCAGGACGGCGTCACCGAAGGGCCGATCGAGCTTGCGACCGCCGTTGAGCTGATCGCCCGTGCGGAGGCCGCCTCGAAGGAAACGCTCGTGACCATGGCCCATCCGGACTGGGACAAGGACCGGGTGAAGGCCGAGGTGGCGCAGATGAAGACGGAATCGGCGCTCGCCGACCCGGCCTTGACGGGTGCCGAGGGCCCCGGCCCCGGCTTCCCGCCGAAAGCCGGAGGCAGCACCGAGGAGTAGCGGGAGGCCGTCATGCCGGTGTCTCCCGCTATGGCCGAGGACCTCGCCACCGAGGTCCGGCGCCTGTACGAGGACGCCGAGAGCGCACTCCTGGAGCGCCTCGCCGCGGCCCTGGAGGCGGACATCGAGTCGCCGCTGTGGGCGGAACTCAAGCTCGCCTCCGTAGGCGACCTGCGCAGGGCCGTCGAGACCATCTCGACTGCTCTGGAGCGGGACACCACCGGCGCAGTGTCCGAGGCCCTGATCGAGGCCTACAACCGCGGCAGGCAGTCCGCCGTCGCCGAGCTCGGGGCGCTCGACATCGGCCGTGAGCTCGCCGCCCGCCGCGCGCTGCCCAACGCCGCGGCGGTCGACCGGCTCGCCGCGTCCATGGCCGAGGACACCCGCCCGCTCTACCAGCGCATCACGCGCTCCGTCGTGGACGTCTTCCGGTCCACCGTGGCCCGCGTGTCCGGCGGGACGCTACTCGGCACCATGACCCGCCGCCAGGCCAGTCAGCGGGCGTTGAACCAGTTCGCCCGCCGCGGCGTGACCGGCTTCGTCGACCGGGCCGGCCGCAACTGGGACATGGCGTCCTACGCCGAGATGGCCGTTCGTTCCGTGACCGCACGCGCCGCGATCGAAGGGCACATCGACGCTCTGGCCGAACTCCAAATCGGCCTGGTCATCGTCTCCGACGCCCCGCTCAACTGCCCTCTGTGTGAGGCCTGGGAGGGCGAGGTCCTCACACTCGGCAACACGTCCGGCCCGCACACCATTCGGGCCGAGCACGAGATCGAGGATGGTCGCTCGGTGGTCGTGCACGTCGCCGGATCCCTCCTGGAGGCCCGTGCCGCAGGCCTGTTCCACCCCAACTGCCGCCACAGCTTGGCCGCGTACCTGCCGGGCGTAACCACGAGGCCGCCGCATCACGCGACGCCAGGCACGACGTACGCGGACACGCAGCGCCAACGCGAGATCGAGCGGCACATCCGCGCGTGGAAGCGCCGCCAGGACGTGGCGATGGACGAGCAGACCCGCCGCGCGGCAGGCGCCAAGGTCCGCGCCTGGCAGGCCGCCATGCGCGAGCACGTGGCCGCACACGAGGACCTGCGCCGCAAGCCTGCGCGCGAGCAAGTCCAGACAGCCGCCACGCAGCCCGCGGCCCGCCCCGAGAACGTCGAGGTGGCCCGCCTGCGCTCCGATCCCGGGGCGCTACGGGAGATGACCGAGGAGCAGATCACCGCGGCGATGAGCTCCGGCCAGCTCACCGGCGAGGACCTCCAGCGGTTCCAGGACGAGGTGGACCGGCGCGAGACGGAGCAGCTACTCGCCCGGGCGCGCCCGTCCCTGCGGCTGGTCGAGGACCTGACCGGCTTCTCGGACGACGAGCTCGCCCGTCTCCTGCCTCACCTCAACACCGACGACGTGCTGCGCCTGGCCGCGGAGATGGACCGCAGGGACGCCGACACCCGGCTTCCGAGCGTGAACTCGCAGCTGGCTGGGATGTCGGACGAGCAGCTCGGGCAGCGGGCCCGCCATGCGAGCGGCGAGGACCTGGCGGCGATCGCCGCGGAGGCCGACCGACGCCAGCTGCTCGCCGCAGTCCTCCCTGGCGGACGCCTCGCCGCGAACATCGAGGGCGTCGACGAGGACACCCTCGGGTGGGCACTGCGCTACGCGAGCGCCGAGGACGCCGAGCGGATCGCCGCGGAGCTGGACCGGCGCCACCCGCCGGCCCCGCTGCCCCCGGCTGCGGGCGCGACCACGATCGAGGGGCAGCTCGCCGACCGGGCCGCGATGGACGCGATCCTGGAACCAGCGGGCTCGCCGGACGAATGGGCGTTCCTGGCCGACGGTCTGCCGGACCCGTACGAGGGCATGTCCTCGACGGAACGGTGGATTGCTGAGCGCGAGGCGGAGGCCGAGGCAGGCCGCGGCGCGTACACGCGCGAGCAGGTACGCGAGATGTACCGCGAGCACGTCTACGGCCAATACCTCACCGCTGAAGACGAGCTCCGCGGCGTGCTCCTGACTCGCGAGGCGTACCTCGCCGGAGTGGACCCGATCTCCTTGTTCTCCGGTCCGTCACATGTTGCCTACAGCCGCGCCTCGGAGGAGCTGAAACGGTGGTGGGCAGATCATCCGCGCACTACGCTCGTCGAGTACACGGAGATGGCCACCGGGCAGCGCAGCGAGGCCGCAGACAAGGCCCGCAAGAACCAAGGTGACCAGCAGAACAGACTCTGATCCGAGGGGTACCGGATGGGACCGCGCGAGCAGTTGGTGAGGGCACTCGGCGAGGGCGCCGAGGCCGGCCGTCGAGGCGACCGTCCAACTGCCTGCCCGTACGAGGCTGGTGACCTCCGCCGCTCGGCCTGGATCCGCGGCTACGCGAAGAACCGGCCGCTGCCCGAGTAGCCATCGACCGGTTCACCGAGGCCCGCCAGCGCGCGGGCCTTTTTTCATGCTCCGGCGCAGGCGGCCGCCTATCCCAGGGTCACTCCTTGCGGTGACGGCCAGTCGCCTTGATCCACGCGTGGGGCGCATACGCCACTTCGACCTCAGGCGGCGCCGCCTGCCGATCAAACTTCCAGACGAGAAGGGCACCACCGGGGTTAACCGAGTAGGCGTACTGCTCGGATCCATCGTCGGGGAAGGGCCTAACTTCGCCCTCGTCTTCCCATGTCTGGCCGCTCGTGCCGACCAGTACCACTTCAACCGCCATAGCCCCAATGTACGGCGGATTGGCACATTCCACCCTGCCAGCGCAGGGCACTCACCTTTCCCGGCACCCGCCGCACGGCGACCGCCGGACATCCCGAAAAGGGAGAACACCCATGCAGCACCCTTTCAAGCACCCGCTCGCCACACACCACTCGATGGAGGTGCTCGGCTCCCGCCGCAACGGCTCGCCGATCTACGCCATCGCGGGTGGCAACGGCGCGGGCGAAGGCGGCTCCGGATCCGGCGCGAGCAGCGGCGGTGACGGCGGAGCAGGCACTGGAGGCCAGGGCGGCGACGGCGGTCAAGGCTCCGGCGACGGCGGCCAGGGTTCCGGCACGTCCGGCGGCCAGGGCGGCGCGGGCTCCGGCGAAGGCGACGTCACGGACTGGAAGGCGCACTCGCGCGAGTGGGAGAAGCGCGCCAAGGCCAACGCCACGGCCGCGACCGAGCTGGAGAAGCTCAAGGCCGCGAACATGAGCGAGCAGGAGAAGGCGGTCACAGAGGCGGAAAAGGCAGGCCGCACGGCCGCCCTCTCCGAGGCCATCCCCCAGATCGCTCAGGCCCGTCTCGAAGCAGCTGCCGCGCGCGCCCACGTCGACCTCTCCGAGTTCACGGAGTTCATCGACCTCAAGAAGTTCGTCGGCGAGGACGGCCAGGTCGACGACAAGGCGATCAAGGCCGCCGTCACCAAGTTCGCCAAGCTCGCTCCGTCCGGGGCCGGCCGCTCCGGCGGCGACATGGGCGGCGGTGGCGGCTCCGGGGACCAGAGCGCCTCGCTCGACAAGCAGATCGAAGAGGCCACGAAGGCGCGGGACTTCCCCCGTGTCATCCGACTCAAGCGGCAGAAGGCTGCCGCGCAGACCACGTAAGGAGTCACCATGGCCGGCATCACCGGGATGGGAACGACCTTCAACCTCCCCAACTACACGGGCGAGCTGTTCGCCCTGACCCCGGCGGACACCCCGCTGCTGTCGGCCATCGGCGGACTCACAGGCGGCGGCATGACGACCGCGACGGAGTTCGAGTGGGAGCAGTACGACCTGCGTGACCCGGCGCAGCGCACCAAGGTGGAAGGTGCCGACGCGCCGACCGCCGAGGAGCGGGCTCGCGGGAACGTGAAGAACGTCGTGCAGATCCACCAGGAGCAGGTCTCCGTCTCCTACACGAAGCAGGCCGCGATCGGCCAGGTCGCTTCGCCTCAGTCGGCTCCGTTCAACCACAACGGCGGCGACAACCCGGTCACCAACGAGCTGGACTGGCAGATCACGCAGGCGCTGAAGCAGATGGCGCTGGACGTGAACTGGTCGTTCCTCAACGGCTCGTACGCCAACCCGACGACCAATGCGACCGCGCGGCAGACGCGAGGGCTGCTCCAGGCCATCACGACCAACCGGATCGCCAAGGGCACCAGCGTCACCGGGCTGACCTCGGCGACGGACACCATCACGGAGACCGCGACCGCCCTTGTGGACGGCGACAAGATCGTGTTCACGGCGACCGGCGCCGCGACGAGCATCATCGCGGGTCGTACCTACTACGTGGTTTCCAAGACCACGAACGCCTTCAAGGTGGCCACCAGCCTCGGTGGCACGGCGCTCACCCTGGGCACCGCGACGGGCATCGCCTACACCAAGCCGTGGGCGACCGCGCTCACCACCGACCACGTCTCCGACCTCCTCCAGCTCGCCTACGACAACGGTGGCATCAGCGAGCAGGAGACCGCGACGCTGCTCCTGAACAGCTCACAGAGGCGGGCGGTCACGGCGGCATTCGCCGGGGCGTACGGCAAGTTCCAGGAGACCAGCCGCACGGTCGGCGGTGTCGCAGTGGACACGATCATCACGGACTTCGGGACCCTGTCCGTGATGATGGACCGGCACATGCCGCAGGACGTCATCTCGGTGGTGTCCATGGAGCAGCTGATGCCGGTCTTCCTCAACATCCCCGGCAAGGGGACGTTCTTCGAGGAGCCGCTCGCCAAGACGGGGGCGAGCGACAAGTCGCAGCTGTACGGCGAGGTGGGCCTCAAGTACGGCGTCGAAAAGGCCCACGGGGTCCTGACCGGGCTGAAGGTGTGACCATGCGGACAACGTACGTACGCGGTGCCGGTTCGCACGTCGCTGAGCGGGAGCGCCCGGTCGAAGGTAGTGCCCGAGCCGAGGAGCTGGAGGCGCTGGCGGCCGATCCGGCGAGCGCCTGGCACGTCGAAGAGTCCGAGCAGGGCGAACCCGAGTCCATCGTGCTGGAAAGGCCGGCCAAGTCGGCGTCCAAGGCGGACTGGAAGGCCTACGCCCTCCAGGAAGGCATGGACGAGGAGGAGGCGGAGAAGGCCACGCGTGACGAGCTGGCCGCGAAGTACGCGGACGGAGGCGGTTCCTGATGCCTCTGGTCGGTACGAAGCTGTCCGTGGCCCTGGGCACGGTCCAGACAAACCCGTTGGACCTGGTGACCGGGCGGGCCCCGGTGGAGCTGCTCAAGGAGATCAGCCTCGGCTCAGGCACGGCAGCGCAGCAGGCGGACCGGCTGTTCACCGACCGGCGTACGCTGGCTGCCTCCGCGAGCGAGAATCTCGACCTCGCGGGCACGCTGGCGGACGCGTTCGGCGCGACGCTGACGTTCGTCAAGCTCAAGGCCATCTTGGTCATCGCGGCTGCGGCGAACACGAACAACGTCAACGTGAGTCGCGAAGGCACGAGCGGAGTGCCGGCCTTCCTGGCGGCCGGAGACGGCGTCCCGGTCCTGCCGGGCGGGGTGTTCCTCTGGATGGCCCCGGGCGCGGGCGTCACCGTGACGCCGAGCACCGGAGACCTCCTCGCGGTGGCCAACTCGGGTGCCGGAACCAGCGTCACGTACGACGTGTACCTGCTCGGCACGAGCGCGTAGGGGGGTGCCCGGTGGCCCGGAACTACGCGACGTCGGCGGACTACCAGAGCTACACCGGACAGACCCCGCCGGCGGACATCGAGGCCCGGCTCGGCCGCGCCTCGCGGTTCCTCGACAGCGACGTGTTCCGCCTGTGCTGGTACGAGGTCGACGAGGACGGCTACCCCTCGAACGCGGTGGTGCGGCAGGCCTTCGCGGACGCGGTGTGCGCGCAGGTGCAGTGGTGGGCGGAGACCGGCGACGAGCTCGGCGTGGCGGGGCGGTGGGACTCGGTGAAGCTGGGTTCTCTGTCCCTGTCGCGCGGCTCGTCATCCGGCTCCTCGTCGGGCTCCGCCTCGTCCGGCCGTGAGGTCGCCGAGACGGCGATGGAGGTGCTCCGGAGCCCGGATCTCACTCCGGAGATCTTCGTCCTTGGGCTGGTGGTCCAGTGCTGATACCCGGCTTCCTTCTCCAGCACGAGGTGACCGTGGAGCCGTACGAGGGCGACAGCGCGAACGGCCCCGTCTACGGCGCTCCCGTCGCGGTGGCGTGCTGGCTGGAGAAGAGGGCCCGTCTCGTGCGCGCGCCTGACGGGCGTCAGGTTCTGTCCGGCGCGACGTTTTGGTGTCGGCTCGATGCGGTCTCCGCCCCGCCGGAGTCCCAAGTCACGCTGGATGACGGCCGTAAGACGACCGTCATCCAGCAGATCCCGCTCGACGCTGGCGGGCTCCCGGCTCCCGAAAATTCGGAGGTGCAGCTCGTATGACGCAGTACACGCGCTTCCGCTTCGACGGCCGACAGCAGTGGACCTCCCGAGGCCGGCGCCTCGCGAGCGAGGGCCTGCGGCGCGGCCTGGAGCACGTTCTCGCCGAGTCCCGGAAGATCGTGCCGCTGGAGGAGGGCACCCTCGAACGGTCCGGCAAGGTCGACGTCGACGGCCTGGAGGGATCGGTGTCATACGACACCGTGTACGCCCGCCGCCAACACGAAGAGCTGACGTGGCGGCATCTTCCCGGCCGGACGGCGAAGTACCTGGAGAAGCCCATGGCCAGCGAACGGGACGTCGTCCTGCGGCTGATGGCGGTGGGCCTGCGGAGGTGGCTGCGTGGCTGACCTCCTCGACGGCCTGGCCCGTCACCTCGCCGCACAGAACCTGCTCACGTACGAGACCGCGGGCACCGGCGGAGACACCTTCCTGGAGTCCATGCCCGACGCCCCCGACGAGGCGGTCGCGCTGACGCTGTACGAGGCCCTGGAGCCGGACTCCAAGCTCGGCTACGACGAGCCCCGGCTCCAGGTGCGATGCCGGGGGACACGCGACCGGCGCGTCTCGCGGCAGCGCTGCCAGGACATCTACAACGAGCTCGAAGGCCTCTGCGACACCGAGCTGCCGGACGGCACCGTGCTGATCTCGTGCTTCGCCCTCCAGGGCGGCCCCGTCTCCCTCGGCATCGACGCCAAGGGCCGGCACGAGCACGTGACGAACTACCAGCTTGAGGTGCGGTCGCTTACCAAGCACCGCGTCTGACCTCAACCCCCTTCCCCTGTAGCCCGGGCGGCCTCCGCTGCGGGCATTTCGCCATGCCCCGGAGGAGAAATGGCAGAGCAGAAGTACAACGCGCGCGACGTCGAGTTCGAGATCGAGGACTTCCTGACGCCCGGCACGTGGATCGACATCGGCGGCATCAACACGTTCAGCAAGGGCCACGAGGAGGAGACGGCCGACACCACGACGTACGCCTCCGAGGGCCAGGCCGAGTCGCAGAAGATGCAGATCGCCAAGTCCCTGACGATCGAGGGCCTGCGGCTGCGCGACAGCGCAACCGGGGCGATCAACCCGGGGCAGGCCAAGGTGGAGGCCCTGTCCGAGCGGCTCGGCGAGGACAGCCTCGGCCGCGTGCGCTTCTCCCACAAGAACGACTCCACGTGGGAGGTCTGGACGGCGCACGTCAACCTGGGCGACCAGGGCGGCGGCAACAACGACAAGACCGCGTGGGCGGCGACGTTCACCCGCTCCGGCGCGCAGACCTCGGTGGCCAAGCCGTGACCGCCCGCAAGAGCACCACCAACGCGACGTGGGACGCGTTCTGGGCCGAGGCCTCCGGCGGCCGTACGGAGGTCATCCGCGGTGTCGAGGTGCAGGTGCCCAGCGATGTGCCACTGGCCATGGAGCAGCGCATCGAGGAGCTGAGCGAGTCCACGGCCAAGGAGGACCTCGCCGAGCTGCTGGCGATGCTCTTCGGAGACGACATCCTCGACACCTGGCTGGACAACGGCATGGGGATGGTCGAGCTTCAGACGGTACTGACGTGGGCCATGGCGCAGGCTGGCGGCAAGGACATGTCGTTCGCGGAGGCGCTCGAGACGGTCCGTTCCGGAGATGGCGCGGGAAAACTGCTGGGCCCGAAGGGGCCGAACAGGGCGGCGAGGAGGTCCGCACCCGCGAAGCGGTCCGCCGCTGGTGGTGGGCGGTCGAAGCGGACTACCGGCGCGAGTACGGGCTCGGCCCGCAAGACATCGCGCAGCTGACCCGGCGCACCTTCTACACCTACCTCGCGGGCCTCTCCCCGGAGGCGGTCTTTCGCAAGGTGGCGGGCGACTACGTCTCGGTCATCGACGACGACGAGCAGATCAGAGCCGCCTTGCACAGCTGATCAACGACAACTGAATAGCGCGCTCCGCGTGCTGATGGGGGGTGCCCAGTGGCCCTCTCCATCGGCGAGCTGGTTGGTTTCATCCGGGCCGACGACAGCGGGTGGCAGCGCGGCCTGGACTCCGCGCGGCTGCGGATGCGTGGCCTCCAGCGCGACGCCGACGGCTCTCTGCGCGACCTGCGCGGCCGGTTCGTCTCCGAAGGCGAAGCCGCCGGACGGGGCCTCGCCGACGGCATCCGGGCCCACGCGCAGCTGGCCGCGCCTGCGGTCAAGGCGGTCGGGGCGGCGATCGCCACGATCGGCGTGGGCCTGCCCGCCCTCGCGGCAGTTACGGCGGGCCTGATGGGCCTGGTCGCCGGAGCCGCCGCGGCGGGTATCGCCGTAAAAGCCTTCACACTCGCGGCCGGCCAGCAGTGGTCGGCCGTCCAGGACGTCGCCAAGCTCGCCGAGGAGGCACAGAAGGCTGCCGCGTCCGGGGCCGCCGACGCTGCGGAGAAGCAGAAGGCCTACACCGACGCTCTCGCGCAGCTGCCGCCCGCCACCCAGGCCACAGCGCGCGCGTTCGTCGGCCTCAAGGGCGACTTCAAGGCCTGGTCGGACGGCCTGTCGGGCACGACGATGCCCGTCTTCACCAAGGGCATCGAGATCCTCCGTGATCTGTTGCCCGCCCTGACTCCTTTCGTCAAGGCCGCGGCGTCCGCCTTCGGTGGCTTCCTCGACGAGGTGGCCGCGGGCGTGAAGAGCGCCGGGTTCAAGGAATGGGCGGCGGACATGTCGGCGGCGGCCGGTCCGGCGCTGTCCGACTTCTTGCAGGTCATCAAGAACCTCGCCATCGGGTTCGGAGGCTTGCTGCAAGCCTTCCTCCCCGCCTCGGACGGCGTGACCGGCGGCCTGGTCAGCATGTCCGAGGCCTTCGCGCAGTGGGCGACCGGCCTCAAGGACTCCGAGGGTTTTGCCCAGTTCATGGACCTGGCCCGAGAGGGCGGGGAGACGTTCGGGGTCCTCGCCCTGGCTGCGCTGGAGGTGCTGTCGGCCCTGTCGCCGCTCGTCGGCGTGACGGCGCAGCTGGCCTTGTTCCTCGCCGACATCATCAACTCGACGCCGCCGGACGTGCTGTTGGCGATCGGCACGGCGTGGGCTGCAATCGCCCTCGGGATCAAGGCGTACGCGCTGTACACGGCGATCGCGGCGGGCGTGACGCGCGCGTGGGCGATCGCGCAGGGCATCCTCAACGCGGTCATGATGCTCAACCCGGTCGCGCTGATCATCGGGCTGATCGTGGCCCTGGTCGCGATCATCATCGTCGCCTACCAGAAGAGCGAGACGTTCCGGCAGATCGTCCAGACCGTGTGGGAGGCCGTGAAGGCAGCGATCTCCACGGCGGTCGACGGGATCATGGCGGCCATCGGGTGGTTCGCTCAGCTGCCGGGCCGCATCGGCGGCTGGTTCGGCCGCGCCAAGGACGCCGCGATCGCCAAGTTCTGGGAGCTGGTCCGGTGGGTGGCTGGACTTCCAGCGCGTGTGTCCTCGGCGCTCTCCGGTCTCGCGGGCACTCTGCGCTCGCGTGCGTCGGAAGCCGGAAGCGCGATGGTCTCGGCCACCCGGCAGAAGATCAGCGACGTGGTCAGCTGGGTGCGCGGGCTGCCGGGACGGGCGAAGTCGGCCCTCGGCTCACTCGGCAGCATCCTGATGGACGCGGGGAAGAGCCTGATCCGCGGCTTCATCAACGGCGTGAAGTCGATGTTCGGCTCCGTGAAATCCACGCTCGGCGGCCTCACCAGTTCCCTGACGAGCTGGAAGGGACCCGAGGACGTCGACAAGCGGATCCTCTCCCCGGCCGGACGCCTCGTCATCCGAGGCTTCCAGAACGGCATCGACGACCAAATCCCGTCCCTCCAAGCCCAGTTGCAGGCCGTCACCCGGGGCCTCCCGGAGATGGCGCTACCGGGCTTCCCCGGAGCTGGCACGGGCGCTCTGCCGGGCGTTCCCGGCAGCGCGCCGAGCGGCGGCGGTGGCGGTGGCGAGCGCGTGGTGAAGATCCTCCTGGACGGCCCGGAGGCGATGACCCGCCTGATCAGGGACATCGTTGACGTCAAGGGCGGCGGTGACGTGCAAGTTGCGTTCGGCAGACGGTAGAAGGAGGTGCCGTCGTGTGGCCTGACCTGCGCGCGGACCTGATGATCGATGGCGTGATGACCAACATCACGCACCATCTCCGCACCAAGGGCGGCGCTCTCGTCAACAGCCGGGGGCGCCGCGCTTCGGGGGACCGGACCGACGCCGGCGACTGCCGACCGGTCCTCAACAACAAGGACGGCCTCTACTCGCCGGAGAACCCCCGCTCACCGCTGTTCGGGAAGATCGGCCGCAACACTCCGTTCCGGCTGTCCGTCAACGTGGGCACACCCGCGCTGGAGCTGCCCGGGAACATTGGCGACCACGCATCGACCCCGGACGACGCGACCCTGGACATCACGGGAGATCTGGACGTCCGGGTGGACTCCACCTTGGCGAACTGGCTGCGTCCCGCGGTCGGGACGAACGGCATCGCCGAGCTGATGGCCAAGATGTCGTTCGCCGCCGGGACGAAGTCGTGGCTGATCGGCACGCGCAACAACTCGCTGTACTTCCGCTGGTCGCAGGACGGCACGAACAACCTGGACGCGACCTCTACGGTGCCGCTGCCGGTCCCTGCGAGCGGCCGCATCGCACTGCGCGTGATCCTGGACGTCGATAACGGCGCCGGCGGCCGCACGCTCAAGTTCTACACGGCCACCAGCTTGGCCGGGCCCTGGACGCAGCTCGGCGCATCCATCGTGCAGGCCGGGACCACGAGCATCTTCAACAGCACGACTGCACTGAAGATCGGCGACGCCTCCGACATCGGGCTCACCCGGCCGTTCGGACGGGTCCACAAGGCAGAGATCCGCAACGGCATCGACGGCGCCATCGTCGCCAGCCCGGACTTCACGGCGCAGACCATCGGCGCGCCGAGCTTCGTCGACTCCTCGGGCCGCACCTGGACGATGAACGGCGGAACGCGGATCAGCAACCGTCGCACGCGCGCCGCGTACGAGATGTCCGCGCTGCCCACCCGCTGGCACGTGTCCGGGAAAGACGTGTGGGTGCCTGCCGAATCCGCCGGCATTCTGCGCCGCCTGCGCCAGGGCAAGAAGCCGCTCCAGTCGACGCTGCGCCGCCGCGTGCCGTCCTACAGCCCTACCGCGTACTGGCCGTTCGAAGAGGGCCGGGGCGCCACCCAGCCATCCAGCCCGATCGCCGGTGTGCGGTCCATGACGGTGAGCGGAGTCGAGTTCGCCTCAGACGACTCACTCGGCGGATCGGGCCCCCTGCCAGCCTGGAGCGAGGACGCCGAGGGACGCGGTCTGATCCCCACGGCGCCGACGGGTGCCTGGCACCTGGAATGCGTCATGCGTCTGGACACCATGCCGACGTCGCTGAACTCGCTGTTCGAGATCAACACGACTGGCACGGCGAAGAAGTACACCGTCCGCATCCAGACCAACAACGTGCAGGTCCGTGCGCTGGACGAGGACGGCGCCGAACTGGCGCTCATCAACATCACCGCACCCGAATTCACAGGCCGGTGGAACCGCTTCATCCTGTGGGGGCAGCAGCAGGGCGGGAACGTGCAGATGCACGTCGCGTGGATCGGCGTCGGCATCACGGGTGTCGCCTCCGACACCACGTTCGCCGGGACCGAGGGCCGTGTCTCCTCCGTGCGCGTGTTCGGCGTGCCCGGCAACCTGCGCCTCGGGCACCTGGCCGTCTTCCCCACAACCAACACCCTCGCCTTCGACCGCGCGGACGACGGCTTCGCGGGCGAGGCCACCTCACAGCGCCTGGAGCGGCTCAGGACAGAACTGAACCTGCCGATCCTGCTGTCGGGCACCCCCGAAGCCCAGCCGCTCATGGGCGCGCAGCGTCCCCAGACTCCTCTCACGCTGCTGGAGCAGTGCGAGGACGCCGACGGCGGGTTCCTCTATGAGGACCGGGACGCGCTGGCCCTGCGCTACCGGGACCGGGTGTCGATGGAGAACCAGGCCCCGGCGCTCGTGCTCGACTACGAGGCGCCCGGTCTCGCCGATCCACTGGAGCCGGTCCCTGACGACAGGCTGGCCCGCAACGACATCACCGTCCGGCGTACCAACGGAGGAGAGGGATACGCGGTCCTCGAGGAGGGAGCGCTGTCAGTCCAGGACCCGCCGGCAGGCATCGGGCCGTACGACGAGGCATACGACCTGAACCTGTTCTCCGACGACCAGACCGAGCCGATCGCCTACTGGCGACTCCATCTGGGCACGGCACCGGGACCGCGGTACACGAGCGTGCGCGTCATGGTGCACCGGGCGAAATCCCAGGTGGACCAGATCCTCGCGGTGGATGTCGGTGACAAGATCGTCATCCGCAACCCGCCAGTGTGGCTTCCGCCTGGAGACATTGAGCTGATCGTCCAGGGCTACGAGGAGACGTTCACCGAGGGCACGTGGGACATCGTCTTCAACTGTGCTCCGGGCGCGCCGTGGAACGTCGGAGTCGTGGAGGACCCGGTCTTCGGGCGAGTGGACACCGACGGCAGCGAGCTCGCGGCCGCGGTCGATGCCGACGACACCACGCTGAGCGTCTTCACCGAACTCGGCCCATGGACCACCGCCTACCCGTCACTCACGGCCAACCCTGCTTTCGAGGAGGACCTGACTGGCTGGTCGTCTTTGGGCGGCGTCCAGGTCCGGGTGCCCGCGCCGCTTCCGGTCCCGTTCGATGGGGACTGGTCGTTGTTCTTCGTACCTGACGGCGTCAGTCAGTTCCCGAACTCCGGCACTGATCAGGTACCGGTGGTCCCTGGCCGTCAATACGTGGCGTCCGGCTGGCTGCGCTGCTCCGTCACGAGGTCCGTCGCCCTGAACGTGAACTGGTTCGCGTCAGGCGGCGCCTACCAGGCCACCGACGCCAACGATGTGCCGGTCATCACGGGGGTGTGGCAGTGGTTTGAGAAGACCATCACGGCCCCCGTCGGTGCGGTCACGGCAAATCTCGCTGCCACCGTGGCGGACTTTCCACCCACCACGGACGTGTTGTGGGTGCACCAGGCGACCCTCCGGCCCGCCGGAGGCCTCCCGCAGGACTTCCCCTTCCCGATCAAGGCCAGCGGGGAGGAGATGAAGGTCTGGGCCATCACCTCGGGGGTCGTCGACACGTTCACACGGACCACGACGCCCGGATGGGGGACCCCTGACATCGGGTCGGCCTGGGTCAGCAGCGGAGGCGCAGGCGGCGACCACTTCACGCAAGGCTCGGAAGCGGCACATCAGCTGACGAACGTCGACGTCGCCCGTCTCGATCTGACGCCGGTGGCCGGTCCCGACCACGACGTGCAGGCGGATATCGCCACGGGGGCGCTCGCCGCCGGCGGCCCGCAGCTGGTCTCGGTCGTCGCCCGGGCCACGGATGACGCCAGCTTGTACATGGCGCAGCTGAGCTTCTCGACCACCCAGGTCATCACGCTGACCCTCCGCAAGCGGCTGGCCGGTGTCGAGACGCAGCTCGCCACCTACACCGTGCCCGCGCCCCTGACGCACTCCGCTTTCGCGTTCTACCGGGTGCGATTCCAGGTCATCGGGAATCAGCTGAGGGCCCGGGTGTGGTCGGCCAGCGCCCCCGATCCGCGGGGCTGGCAGGTGACGGCCACCGACGCCAGCCTCACCGCCGGCGGCAACATCGGCCTTCGCAGCGTCCGGCAGACCGCGAATTCCAACGCGAATCTGATCGCGTCGTTCGACAACGTGCAGCTGCTCAACCCGCAGAAGTTCACCGTCGAGCGCTCCGTGAACGAGGTCGCCAAATCCCACGGGGCGGGCACGGACGTGCGTCTCGCCTACCCGACGATCGTCGCTCTCTGAGGAGGTACCAGTGGCCTTCACGCTGTTCCAGCCCGGCAACCGGATTACCGCTGGTCGGCTCGAAGCGATGTGCGGGCTGTGGACGCCGTACACCCCGGTGTGGACAGCAGACTCGGGGACGACGTCGATCGGCGACGGCTCGATCGTGGGCAGGTACCAGGTGCGCGGCCCGACAGTCGAGTTCAGTCTCCGGCTCAACTGGGGCACGACGACGTCCCAGTCCGTCACCACCTCCAACTGGAGCTTCAGCCTGCCGGTTGCTCCGTACACCGGGGACGGCAACACGTGGCAACCGGTGAAGGCGTGGGTCTTCGACGCGTCGCCGGGCGCACGCTGGCAGTTGGCCGGCTACATCAACGCCAGCACGTCCACCATCACCGCCCTGACGGCCAACGCGGACGGCGGCTTCCTGGACTCCCAGGAGATGCCATCGCAGACCGCCGAGGCGGCAAGCACGACGTCCATCCAGCCCGGAAATCTCGCGTGGGCGAACGGGGACCGCCTCAACATCTGGGGCTCATACGAGGCCGCAGCCTGACCAAGGGAGACACCGTGGCGTACTCCGAGCCGATCGGCCCGTCCTATCCGCGCTACACCCTGTCGATCCGGCACCAGCCGATCCAGGGCGACTACCCGCTGACGCTCCAGATCTCCCACGCGGCCAACGACGAGTTGGATGCGGACGCGGACGCCATCATCCAGAAGGCCGTCGACACGCTGACCACGGCTGGCTTCGAGGTCCTGGAGGCCACGAAACGGTACGAGTTCCGGCAGTCCATCACGGTCACGCCTCCCGCCTGACCGTTTCCGTCCCTGCCCCCCCGAGCCGTCTGGCCGGGGCCTTTTTCATGCCCTGGAGGCACTCATGGCAACACCCCACCCGAGCGTGAGCGGCATTCTCCGGTACTTCGAGTACAGCCACCTGCCGCCAGTACTGCGCGGCGTGTCGAGCCGCTTCCACGCCCTTGCGTGGGCGCTCGTCGAGGAGGAGTTCCTCGAAGGGCCGGAACTGACCGTGGCCCTCCGCAAGCTCCTGGAGTCCAAGGACGCGGCGGTGCGGGCTGCCCTGGACAAGATGCCCGAGGAGGGCTGATGCAGCTCGTCACGCGCAAGACGCTGGGCTGGCCGGCCTCCGCCGCGCCCACCCAGGCCACCGCGAAGGGCGTGAAGGTCCACTACACCGGAGGAGCCGTCTCGACGGCGCTCCTGAAGGACCACAACCGGTGCCTCGCCCTCTGGCGGGACATCCGGGCCGCCCACCTCGCCAACGTCGCCGAGGGCTACTCCGACGTCGCGTACAACTACGCGGGCTGCGTCCACGGGCATCTCCTCGAGGGCCGTGGCATCGGCCGCCGGACCGGCGCCAACGGCAGCCAGACCCTCAACAAGGCGCACTACGCGATCCTCGGCCTCGTCGGCTCCTCCGGCCTGACCCAGCCCACGGACGAGCTGCTCGGCGCGATCCGCGACGGCATCGAGCTGCTCCGCGAGCACGGCGCCGGAACCGAGGTCAAGGGCCACAAAGACGGCTACGCGACCAGCTGCCCCGGGGGCCCGCTGTACGCGTGGGTCAAGCAGGGCGCACCTCGCCCGGGCGGGAAGCCCGTGGAGCCGAAGCCCGGCACCGGCCGCCCCGTGGTCGACCTCTCGCAGCTGCTCGCCGCGGCGAAGGCGGACCCGCCGAAGGCCGGCACCCCCGTCTCGTACGAGGGCGTGAAGGTCGTCGAGGACGCCCTCGTGAAGGAGGGACTCCTCGCGAAGTCCCTCGCGGACGGCCACTTCGGCACCGCCACGAAAGCCGCCTACGGCCTGTGGCAGATGCGCTGTGGCTGGAGCGGCAAGGACGCCGACGGCCTGCCCGGCAAGAGCAGTCTCAGCAAGCTCGGCGCCCGCCGCGGCTTCAACGTCACCGCCTGACACCGAAGGGAACCACCCATGAAGATCGCCAGTGCCGCAAAGTCGCTCCTCGCCGGTATCGCTGCCGGGTCCGCAGCTGCGATCACGGCCGTGCAGGACAACGTCCTCACCACCGGGGAGGGCGTCACCATCGCGCTCGCCGTGCTCGGGGCGTGGGGCATCACCTACGCCGTGCCCAACCGGCAGGCCAGCAACGTCCCGCACGGCCAGTAAGGAGACCCCTTGGACGCCACCACCCTCGGCAGCCTCCTGGTTGGCGTGGGCGCGGTCGTCGGCGGCGTGGTGGCGTACCTGGGGAAGCGGGGCGAGAACGCCCTCACCGGCTACTCCAGCCTGACGGAGAAGCTCCAGACGGAACGCGATCGCCTCGACTCGAAAGTGACCGAGTTGAACGCGAAGCTCGCCGAGCAGGCAGCGAGCCGCGCAGCAGACCAAGCGGAGATAGCCCGTCTCCGCGCACTCATCCCACCCGGAGGACACCCGTGACCCGGACCGAGCGGGCTCTCGCTCGCCGCTGGCGACCGCTGGCGTTGCTGTGCTGGCTGGTCGCGCTGTCCGGCGCGGTCGTCATCATCTGGGGCCGCATCGACTCCGAGACGACCGCACGTCAGGACGCGGTCGCTGAGGCGAACCGCCGAGGCGAGGCAGTCAGCACGCTCGCTACGGACGTGCGGCAGCTGCGGGCGCAGGTGAAGGGCGAGGGCGAGACGCCTGTAGCTCCCGACCCGTCGGACGCGATCAAAGATCTACCCGCACGGGCTGAGGTGCCTGTCTCGATCCCCGGCCCGAAGGGAGACCCCGGCCGGCCGGGCAGCAACGGTGAGCCCGGCGAGGACGGCGAGGACGGGACCCCCGGGACACCGGGCCAGAATGGCGAGTCGGGCACGGACGGCGTTCCAGGGCCGCAGGGCGAGCAGGGCGCACAGGGGCCACAAGGGGAGCAGGGACCGCAGGGCGAGCAAGGGCCACGCGGCGAGCAGGGTTCGCCCGGCCCGGCATGCCCGGACGGCTACAGCCTCCAGCCCCCGGCCTCCGACCCGGACGCGTTGATCTGCCGGCGGGATGGCGCGCCGGATCCGAGTGAGGATCCGACGTCTCCGCTGGCTGCCGGGTTGGATCCGCAACGTCGCGTGTACGTGTGAACAGAATGGCCCCCTCTCGCCTTCGGGCGGGAGGGGGCCTTTCGTCATGCCCGGAATCAGCGCAGTGCCTCGATGGCCTTCACGACCAGAGCACGCGCCTCGGCGCCATACACGGCCATGTCGCGAAGGCGCTCGAACGTCTTCAAGTACTGGGCAATCTCGCCTGGTTGGGTGACGCTCACCTCCGCGGACACCAACTCCACGGAGACAAGCCTGTCGTCGTAGATGTGGAACGTCTCCTCGGGCCAGTGCGCGCGCCGGGCCGTCATCGGCACGATGCCGAGCGACACCGCGGGCAAGGCGCCGGCGGTGAGGAGGTAGCCGAGCTGCGCCGCCATCGCGTCCGGCTCGGCGACCTGGCAGTACAGCACGGCCTCCTCGACAACCACGATGAACCGGTGGCCCGGCTCGTGGATGATGCGTGAGCGCTCGACGCGGGCGTGCGCGGCCTCGGCGCTGTCGTCGGGCAGGTCGTGGAAACTGGCAGCGATGCCGAGGACGGCGGTCGCGTAGCCCTCGGTCTGGAGGAGGCCGGGCACGAGGCCGCTGGAGTACAGCCGGAACAGCTCCGTGTCGCGGTAGCCGCGGACTCGGCTGTCCTGGATGTGCCTGAGGCCAGCGCGGACCTGGTGGCGCCACTGCCGGTACATGGCCTCGGCGCTGAGGGACTGCACGATGAGGTCCTGCGCCTGGCCCTCGGTACGGGTGGCCTTGCACCAGGCGCGGATGTCGTTGGCCGACGGCCCGGTGAGGGCGTTCTCGATGCGGCTCGTCTTGGAGTAGTGCCAGCCGCACTCGGCAGCCAGCGAGACGACCGTCAGGCCGGCCTCCCTGCGGATGTCGCGCAGGCGTTGGGCGACGGCTTCGCGCGCTGCCTGAGCGGATGAGGACGGCGAGACGGACATGCTGGCTGCCGACGCTTCCTGGTCAGTGAATCTGGTACTGGTCGTGCGGGACGGCGAGGGCCCAGACCGCTTCGAAGGCTTCTGAGCAGAGCTTCGCGTCTGCCACGTCCTCTGAGATCTCGTGGCCGAGACGGGCGCCGCTGCTGTCGAAGTACCCCCAGCGGATCAGCTGCTCGTCGAACAGCCAGAAGTCGTTGTCCGGCAGGACGATGCCCGATGCGAGGTGGCGAGGCAGCCAGCTCACCTGTTCACCCGCGTGGACGTTCACGACAGTGGAGGCGTGCTCGTACCGGATGTAGTCGGAGGCGGGCTCGGAGATGACGCGGGCCCGCCGGACGGAGACGCCGCGCGCGACGGTCTGGGAGACCAGGTCGACCCACGGGGCCCAGTCCGGGGAACGGGGGTCGGTGTCGAGCTGGCCGGTACGCAGCCACGCGTCGAAGTCCTCGGCCTCCTCGGGAGTCCCGTAGTGGTCGCGCAACTCCAGATGTACGGCCGAGCGCGTGCAGCCGGCCAACAGCTCAGCGATCGTCGGCGCGTTCGACGGCATCGCATGCCTCCCTGATCATCTGCACCATCCTGGCAGGGATACGGATCACTGCCTCGTCGTCAGGGATGCCGACCGCATGGCCCGGCACTTCGAACGCGGCGCATTCCGCCTCCAGTTCGGTGTCCGGCTTCCATCCCTGGAAGACGATCTCCTTCTTCTCCTGGTTGACCCACACGGTCGGGGAATCTGCGGTCTTGGTGTCGGGGTCGATCCCGATGAACCGTAGCGACATGGCTGTCTCCATCCACGTGATGTGCAGTTGTTTGCAACACCGTCAACCCATCGAGAGAGCTGGTCAAGAGCGCGAAAACGCCATCACGTGAGGCGGCGAAATCGGAATGCAAACATCTGCACATTCCTGGTGTCCGTGCACATCACGCTCCTAGCGTCGGCGGGTACGAGAAACCCCGGCGGCCGTGTCACCGGCCCCGGGCTTGGCCGACTAGTTGGAGTCGACATGGCCGACGATACGCAGACCTCGGGCAGCCCCACCACCCCTGTCGGGTACGGCTACTGCGCCTGGCACCACCGGCACGCGCGCGGCGTCCGACTGATCCGCGTGGAAGAGGCGGGCCCCGGCCCCAGCACCAGGGGCAACATGTTCGCCTGTCGCCCGTGCCGCCAGGCCTACAACCTCGTACCGCTCGCGGACCGGCCGCTGTGACGAAGCTCCCCGCAGCCCAGAACCCCCCAGCCGCCCACCCGTTACTGGCCGCGCACCCCGAGCCGCACAAGGCCCGTGAGGAATGGGCCAAGCCGCACGGGATGATGCTCCTGCCCCTGGGAACCGTCTTCGCCGCGGTCCGGATGCCCGCGCGTCTGGTGCACGCCGCCGCCGGCAGCGACGAGCACACGACGGTGAACCGACACCTCGCCAGGGATCTCCGCGGAGGCCCGGTCATCTGCGACCCGTGCGGGCGGCGTTACTACGCGCTGGTGCCCGCGGACACAGACGCGACGTGGAGCTCCCCGAACAAGGCGACCGTCCTGCTCTCGGGCGCGGAGTGCCTGGGGCTCGGGACGCGCCTGGGGGTGCCCCGCCTGGACGCGGTGCGGCCGGGTTCGGGGGTGGACTCGTACTGGTCGGTGCCTATGCGCGCGCCCACGGAGGTGTGCGACCCGGCCGACGTGGTGCGGCTGTGCTCCGCCGGCCATTTCGCGATGTGCGTCGAGGACCCAGTGTGAGCGGGACCTGGAAACCCAAGCCGCCGCCCGCCACCGGACTTAACGGTGAGCAGTACGCCGGGCGGGCCTGCTGCTGGTGCAGCAAGCCGCTGTGGCGCGGCGCCGTCAGCGCGGGCATAGCGCGGGGATCGATCGGCGCCCACTGCCTCGACATCGAGGTGTACGCCTGCTCTCCCCGCTGCCCGAAACGGCCCCGCCGCCCGAAGCTCGAACGCCCAGGAGGAGACCAGTGAAGATCTGCGGGAAGTGCGATCAGCCGCTCCAGGACGGCGAGAAGTACACGAAGCATCCCATCGCCGGGTCCAGCTACGGGGGCGACACCGTGTACCGGCATGTCGACGAGTGCAGGCCGGTACCGATCCAGACCACCCAAGACTCCGTGTACCACTGACTCCCGTCCGTCCCCGTTCCCCCGCGGGGCGGGCGGGTTCAAGCCCACGTCCGGCGTCGGTCACGCGGTCGCCGTGCCCGTCCAGATGACGGGCGACGTGGGGCCAGGCCCTGGCCGGTCATGTCCACCGGCCGGGGCCGGTCACCTCACCAGCTCGGCGAGCGGAACGTGCAGCGCGTCGGCGATGACGAGGAGGTAGTCGATGCTCGTTGCGTGGTGGGCCTGCTCGACGCGGTTGATCGTCTTGCGGTCCAGTCCGGCGAGTTCTCCGAGTCGCTCCTGTGTCAGCTTCTGGCGCTTGCGTTCGACTCGGATGGCGCCTCCGATGGCCTGTCGGCGGGTTGGCACCCAGTCGGGCAGCGGGTCGGATGGCACGGATCAACGCTGGTCGGACCGGTGATCTTTGTCTGTACCAGCGTTGGTACATTTCTGAGTGCGCTGGCACAGGAGTCCGCAAGCCCCCTTCGAATAAAACACTCGTTCGAGTGAAGCGCTTACGTGATCATTGCATATGACATTTTTTTGCCAGACGATTACCTGTATCCCCCACGCACCGGCCGCTCCGCTCCCGAGCGCGGCTTGCCATGAGCGTCCAGTCTTAGGTGACCCCCACATGGAAGAGCAGAGTCAGGCCTCGCGCCCGCGCCTGACGGAGTCGCAGCAGTCCCGAGTTGAGTTCGCGCGCCAGGACCTCGACAAGGCGCGGGCCGCCGACTTGATGGAGATGGACGGAGCCGCGCTGGTGCTCCAGATCGAGCGGCTGCGCGCGCGACTTCACGACGTACTCTCCCTGGTGGAAGAGACCTTCGAGTCGTAGGCGCCGGCCCCAGCACGGACCCTTGCTGATCAGCAACGTAGATCTCTGAGCGTCACCCACCCCTCTGGCCGATATTTGCTCCGCTCACCGCCAGGATGTGAGTGAGATCCGTCGCCTTGAACGCTTCGTCCAGCTCCGGCGTGATCCGTGAGGTGTCCCCCACCACCAGGCCCGGCAACAGTGCCCGTGCGTCCGGCTCCAGCCCGTCGGTCGCCGCCCGCAGCCCGCCTCGCAGCTCTCCGGCGAACCGCTGCGTGTCCGACGGCTGCCCGACCACTCGCGGCGGGCCGCTGCCGCGCACGCGCAGTACCGCCGCGATCCGGTCACCGTCTCCGAGCGGGGGCACGACCCGTGCCGTCACCCGCACCCTCGTGGAGGGCAGGAGGGAGAGCCAGGGCGAGCCCTGTCGCTCACGGGCCACCCGCGCACCCGGGTCCACGATCAGCAGCACCGGCGTTCGTGTTTCCGCCACCGTCCCGTCCGGCTTCTCGACCCGTCTCACCTCGGCGTTGAGCAGGACGGCGGTCGGAGCCGCGTGATTGCCCTTGATCCTCGGACGCGTCAGCCGTGGATCCGAGGTGACCTCCGCCTCGGCGGTCACCTGGGCATACTGCCGAGCCAGCTCCGGGACGGGGCCACGCCGCAGATCGGCGCCGTGCAGACCGCCGGAGGCAGCCGCCGCCGCGACACAGAGCAGCACGGCGGCGACGGAGACCTTCGGCCACGAAGGCCATCGCCCTCGCCGCGTGCCACCTTGCGGGACACCGCCTCGCTCCGGCTCCGGCTCCGGCTCCGGCTCCGGCTCCGGCTCCGGCTCCGGCTCCGGCTCCGGCTCCGGCTCCGGCTGATTGTGCGGCCGTGGCTCACCGCTCGCGCGGCTTCGTCGGGTGGCCAGCAATCCACCGGCCACGACCACGCAGACGATCACCACACCGGTGACCCACCCCGGCGGCGCGTCCAGCGCCAACGCCGCCGTCGCCCACGCCGCCAGCGCCGGCGGCACCAACCGCAGATCCGTCGGCGCCTCTTGACGGGGATGCGCGGCACCGAGCGGATTGCCGGACGTGGCGTGCACGCCCGGGCGGTGGTCGTCGGACCGCTGAGTACCGTTCCGCACTCCGGACGCCGGGGAGGCCTGCCGCGCTCCGGGCGCCGCCGGACCGTGCGTCTCCGGGCCCCTCATGGCCGTACGAGATTCTGCAGATCGGCGAACCTGCGGTCGCCTACAGGTACTTGCCTATCTCGCAAAACTGCAAAGAAGCGGCCCCCGGCGGTGTTGGAAGCACCGACCGAGGGCCTGACCGACCTACCTGACGAAACCAGGAGCCGGATTCATGGATCTTCCCATGCCGCTTGCCATGCCCGGCAAGCCCTCGAACGAGCTACGCGATCTGCTCGCGGCCGTCCTCGAAGCCATCGACCTCCCGCACCCCGCGACCGTCGGCGGCAACGAGGCACACGACCAGCTGCTCGCCGTCCGCGTCACGCACGCCCGCATCGCCCTCCGCGCCGTCCTCGACGACACCCCCGGCGACCTCGGCCCCGCCTGGAACGCCGCCTATCTGCGTGAGCGGTTGGCCGAGCACCCGATCGCCGGGTACGTCACCGCCGACCAGGCCCATGCCGCGCTCGACGCGGGCGCCACCTGGTCCGAGGCCGTCACCCTGCCCACCGGCGGTGGCCAGTGAGCACCGAGCCCCGCACCGCGATGGTGGACCTCCTCGTCGTCAAGGCCTTGGAGGTCGACGAGCCGGACTGGTGCGCCGGCCATTCCGCCGACGTCGCCGAGTTCAAGCCCGACGTCACCCACTACGGGCCCCCGGAGACGCTCGACTTCCAGGGCGAGACGCTCTGGACCGTCATGCTCGCGCAGTCCCCGTTCGCGTCCGACGCGGACGCCCGCACCATCGGCGTGTACGTCGAGTCGGGCAGCCTCGCCACCTCCCTCGACCCCGCCGGCCTGGACGCCCTGGCCGCCGCGCTCGTTGAGCACGCGGCCGTCCTGCGCCACCGTGCCCGTGTGCTCGGCTCGATGCTGGGCGGTGGCCAGTGAAGCGCCGGGACCCGCTCCTGTGGGCTGCGTTGGTCGCGGTCCTCGTCGTTCTCGCCTCGGCCGAGTACCACCTCGCGGTCGCCTGCGGCTTCGGCACGTACGTCGCCGCCGGAGTGCCGGCCGCGCTCGACATCTACGCGATCGCTGCGCTCCGGGCCCGTCGTGACGTCCTGATGGTCGTGGCCGTGCTGATCGCGGTGAACGCGGCGAGCCACCTCGTCGAGGTCGGTCTCCTGCCCGTGAACGTGCCGCTGGTCGTGTCGGTCTCGGCGATCGCTCCGCTCGTCTTGTGGCGGGTACACCGGCTCAGCGAGGCCGCGTCTGTCTCATCTGAGACAGTCCCGACTGGGGAAAATTCCCCAGTCCAGGCACCGGCTGTATCCGCCGTACCCGAGGCGTACCCGCCCGTCGAGGTACAGCGGGATACACCGCCCGTCGTGTCTGGAATTCCAGACACCGCGCTGCCCGTCCTCGGCCCGTTCCTCAGCCTCGAAGAGCTGCCCCGTACCCGCGTGTACCCCGAGGCGTATCCGCAGCCTGAGCAGGCGCAACACGGCCGCGCCGACGACGACGTACCCGCCCCGGATACGGACACGGATACACCGGATACGCTCCCGCTCCCGCCCGGATACGACCGCGCAGACGGAGCCGTCGACGAGCTCACCGTCAAGGCCCGCGCCGACTTCGAGCAGCTGCTCGCGGACGGCCGCGCACCCTCGATCCGGAACCTGCGGGATACGTACTCGATCGGCCAGCCACGCGCTCAGCGGATCCAAGCCGAGTTGGTCGGCTCGTGATCGTCGCCGCGTGCTTCGCGACCGCCGCTCTCCTCGCGCTGTTCGGCCTCTGCGCCGTCGCGCTCCACGACGTCCCGAAGATCTCCGGGACCGTCGCCCTGATCGTCACCCTGGCCGCGCTCGGCGTGGCCATGTACCGCTGAGGACCCACCGTGAACTATGTGACGTTCGGCGGCGTGACCGTCGGTCTCTGCATCCTCGGCTACCAGCTGATGGGCTGGTACCCCGGCCGCAAGCAGCTCATGAAGGACCCGGTCAAGCACGCGTCCAAGCTGCTCCCGTTCCTCGCCTCCTGGGCGTACGGGTGCCTCACCACCCTCGGGATCGGCGGCCTCATCGGCACCGCCTCCAGCTCCGTCCTGGGCCTCTCGAACTGGCTCGGCGACGCAGCCCTCGTCTGGGGTGTCGGAGAGTCCGTCGGGCAGCAGGCCGGAGCGAAGACATTCGTCCCGCTGTCCAGCCCCGGGGCGGCCCTGGTGCTCATCGCCACGTGTGTGTTCATCGCGGCCGTGAAGAAGGCCAGCGAGGACAACTCGAAGACCTTGAAGCTCGGCGCCTGGTGCGGCATCACCCTGGGCACCTCGGCGGGCGTGGCCGGGTTCGCCGCGGTGCCGCTCGCGCAGGCCGCGAACTGGTGCGGCGACAACCTGTATGCGGCCATCTGATGGGCGCGAAGAAGAAGCCGGACGTCGAGCCGGAGGAGCCGTCGAGGGCCGCGGGCGCGTGCGTCCTGATCGTCCTCGTCGGCGTCGTGACCGCCGTGGTGTTCGCCGTGTCGCGTACGGCCGGCCCGCTGTTCGTGTGGGCAGCAGGCACCGCGGCCGTGTGGTGGCACGTGCGACGGGTGCCCGAAAAGTCCGCCCCTCCCCCACCGGTAGCGGGGCGCCCCTCGTGCCGCAAATGCAAAGGTCAGGAGCCTGCCAGCGTGACCCCTTCCGAAACCCAGAAGGGGATGTGGATCTACGGCTACGACCTCGCCGAACGGCCCGGCCACTCGCACGTGCACATCGCGGCGGAGGTGAACGAGACGTGATTGAGCGCCTGTTGGCCATCCTCGGCATCAACAGCACGACGTACTACTGCACGGGCTGCGCCGGCCACTACCCGGCTTCGCACTTCCCCTGCCCCGTGCCACCCCACTAGGCACTACAGTCGTAGTTGCCCGCCGCAAGGAACGGCCCCCCGTGTAGACCTCCGGGGGGCCGTTCTGTTGCCCGCGTCGCCCGCCATCTGGACGGGCCCGGCGACCGCGTGAGAGGGGCCTACGCGGGTCCTGCGTCGGTGCCCCCAGCCCTGGGGGAACCGAAGGGGGAGACCTTCCTCCAGTCCCCCCAGATCTGGGGGAAGTGGAGGAGGGTTCCGCGCGGGCCCGGAGACGCGTACGGGCGTCCGCGCGGGTCCCGGTCCGGCCGCTTAAGCCTGGGGTGCGCGGCCGGACCGGGGGTCTACTGAGGCAGCGCCCGCCACTCTCGCCATATCTCCCGCGCCACGCCGCACCTGACGTTGCCGTAGTCGCAGTCCGCGCAGCCCACCGAGTGCTCCATGTAGGCGCGGAACGTCAGCTGCTTGGGCGTGAACTCGGCGTCGGCTTCCGCGTGCCGCAGGTGGCCGCCTGCGCTCCCCGAGCCCTGAGGCAGATCCTCGGCGCGGCTCACAGCGACTGGTCCGCGAGCGGCGCGAGGTCGTAGGCCTGGCGGCAGGAGAGGCAGGCGAAGTGACCGCGCCCGCCATGCCCGGAGCCTGCGTCGTGCAGCTGCACCAGGCGGACGCCCCGTGCGTAGCCGCTGTGCCAGGCGCAGTAGCCGAATGCGGTGGGGGTGGTCGGTGTGCCCTCGGGCTGCGTATCGTCTGCCATGGCGGTGCTCCTCGAAGCGTCGTCCACGCCCCTGGCCGGTGACACGGCGCGGGGGCTCTCTCGTTCCGGCAGCGTACGCCCACTTAGTACGTCTTGGTACGTCCTCAGACGGCCTAGGCAGATCTATGCCCGCCCGGGTGGTCCTCCTACGGTCAAAGCATGATCCACCTGGACCGGGACGCCATGACGCCGCTGTACGTGCAGCTGGCCAATGTGCTGCGCGAACGCATCCGCAGCGGTGAGATCCCGGTGGGCCGGCGCCTGCCCTCTCAGTCCGAGCTGGAGGAGGAGACGGGCGGGACCGTGTCGAGGCGGACCATCAAGAGCGCGCTGGAGGTCCTCGCGGATGAGGGCCTGGTGCAGGGCGTGCAGGGGAAGGGCGTGTTCGTCATCGCGCTCCCGGGCAAGGCGTAGGGGTCCGGACCAGTCCGGGCCCTGGCGGTGACCTGCGTTTTTCTGGGATCCCAGAAAAACCGTTCCCCGGCGCCGGGGAACAGACGGTCAGGCTGACCGTCTGATGGGTCCTCCTGGGACCCGGCAACCGTGGGGATTCGCCCACGGACCTTCTGCGAGGCGCCTCGCAGAAGGGGTGTACCAATCTGGTACACCCTTGGCGGTGACCTCCACGGTCGTAACGACCGTGGTTGAGGGGAGACGGGCGTGCGTCTCACACGTCCATCCCCGTGACCTGCGTGTCCGTCTGCGCAACGCAGGTCAGTCGTGGCGATACGGCCACAACTGAGGGGTGTCCACCGTGGTAGACACCCCTCGAACCTCAACCTTGCTTCAGGATCAGCCGTCCGCACGCTCCGTCGCGATACCCGCAGCCTGCGCGAGCGGCTCCAACGCCTCACCCGAGGCTGGGCACGACACCGTGTGCCGTAGCGCGATCCGCCGAGACGCAGACACCCGCACCTCCGCACCGCACATGCACTCCAACTCGAAGATGGACGTACGGCGCAGCTGCAGGCCCACCTTCAAGGCCGGCGGGTAGTCGTCCCGGACGACCGGCACCCACAGCGTGAGCGGCCCTTTCTGCCACTCCTCCATCTCTCCGTCGCGCCGCAGCAGTACGGGGTGCGCGTCACGGATCGACTCGATCAGCCGCTCGTCCTCGGCCTTCTTCTGCGCCTTCAGCGCTCGTGCCTTGCGTCCGTTCACGGTCACCTCCTCTTGCCCAAGTACAGCTGCACGTCCCCGCCACCGACCCCGATCTTGTCGCGGAGTACTCCGACCAGGGCGTCACCCAACTGGCCGCCGAGGTCCACACGCACGAGGGGAAGATCCGCGAGGCCGCGGCCTCGCCCGGAGATTCCAGCCCCAGCGCTGGCGCCCATGTCCATCGCCATGGACGGGGTGGGCGTCGACACGAGCGACGACATGGCCTTGTCGATGACCCCGGTGTTCGCCAGGGCGCCTTGCGCGATACCTGCGGGAATCCACTGGCCGATCTGGTCGGCCATCAGCTTCGACGGGGAGCCGATATGCAGGAAACTCTTCGCCGCGTTCACCACGTTCTCCGACACGAACGACTTGACCTTGGACCAGAGCCAGCCACCCATGCCCGAGATGCCGTTCCACAGGCCCTTGATGACGTCCTTTCCGGCACCGACCAGCAGCGAGCCCAGCTTGCCGAGCGCTGACTTGATCCGCCCGGGGAGGCCGCGCACCCACGACACCATCGACGACGCCTGCCGGATCGCGGCGTCCTTCGCCGCGCCCCACCAGGCGGACATGCGGCCCGGGAGGGTGCCGAACCAGGCGAGGGCGCCCTTGATGCTGTCGACGGCCGATCTGATGAAGTTCTTGACCGCGGTCCACACGCTCTGGACGATCGCCCGGAACGTCTCCGACTTCTGGTAGGCGATGACCACGGCCGCGGCGAGGCCCACGACGAGGGCGATTACGAGGCCGATGGGGTTCGCGGCCATGACCGCGTTGAAGATGAGCTGAGCGCCTGCCCAGATCCTCGTGGCCGCGCCCGCGAGACCCATGGCCAGTGAGTAGGCCTTCACGCCCAGGGCGAGGACGACGAACCCGGCACCGATCGCGGTGAGGACCCCCGGGGGGATCTTCGCGACGAGTTGCCCGAGCCAGTCGGCGAGCTGCTGCACCACCCCGATCAGGGGTGTCAGTGCGGACGCGACCCCGGCGAGGATCGGACCGCCCAACGTGGCCAGCGCGCCGAGCAGGGAGCCGACCACGGGCAGGAGGGAGCCGATCACCTGGAAGAACGGGCCGAGCGCTGCAGCCGCCCCTCCAGCGCCTCCGGAGAGCCCTTCGAAGAACCCTCCGAGGCCGGCGCCGATGTAGCCGAGCCCGTCCGCGAGGGCTTCGATGACGGGCTGGGCCGACTGGATCGCGGACACGAAGCCGGGCATGATCCCGGTCGCGAACTTCCCGATCCCGTCCACCAAGGGGCCGATCATCGGGGCGACCGCGGCGAACGCGGCACCGATGTGCGGGGCTACCTCGTCGAAGATCTTCCGCAGCTGAGCGGCGGCTGCGACGAACGGTTTGACCAACGGCTGGGCCAGCCTGGTCAGTTCGCTCTTGACGTGCTTTCCGAGGGCGGAGAACGCCCCGGCGACTTCCTTATTCGCGGCGAGGATTTTCGCCGCGCCAGCGATCACGATGAGCGGCAGCAGAGCCAGAGCACCGCCCGCGGCCACCGCCGCCCCGGCGGACACGAAGGCCATCACCATCGCGGCCTTGCCCACCGTCCGGAGCGCGGTCACGGCACCACGGGCGCCCCGGCCGAGGTTGTACGAGAGGCTCTGGCCCATGCCCCGGGACTCGTTGACGAACCGGCCATGCATGTCCCGCAGCTGCCCGTTCACGTCCCGGGTGAGGCCGCGCATCGTCAGCTCGGCGCGGGTCAGGGTGCGGGTGAACTGGCCATCGTCCGCACGAAGTCCGGCGGTGAGCTCACCAAGGTTGAGGGCCATGCGTCAGCCCTCCCTACGTGCCCGTGGGGCGACGCTGGGGGCCCTGAGGCGCTTCGGGTCGGTGACGTGAGTGACCGACTGGACGGCCGGCCGCGCTACGGCGGTCAGCTTGGGCGTGGCGACCTCGCTCGTGCTGCCCACGGGGTCAGCCCTCGGTGTCCGCGCGCGGGGCCTCGGCGAGAACCTCCGCGAGCCCGGGGACGAGGCCCGTGTTGCGGTCGAGACCCGCCGTCGAGAGGCCGATCATCTCCGTGGCCTGGGTGCGGGTCTTGCTGTCGTCGAGGACGGCCCGCAGGACGACACCGAGGACACGGCCGGCGGGAATGGCCTGCGCACTGCCCTCGCCGTCCATCGAGACGGACAGGCTGACTCCGGTCTGTGCCATGAATCCGTACCGGTCGCGGGACGGCCACGGATTCTCGTGGGACCGGCCGAGTTCCTCGTTCATGTGGACGCCTGCGATGGCCACGTCCCGGATCGCGGCGTGCCGTTCCTCCGACACCCTCACGAGGAGGCGGGCGGCGTCCATGACGGCCCGTACGGCGTCGAGGATCGGCTCCGCGGTGTCGTCGGCGACGAGGTCACGGATGCGGTCCGCGGTGGCCCGTGCGCGGGCGTCGAGGTCCGCCTTCTGGGCTGCGTCCAGCTTCCGCTCGGCGGCCGTGATGCGCAGCTGCGCGAGGTCGGCCAACTGGCGTTGCGCGCCGAGCTGCTCGGCGGTGACGTCGGGGTCACCGTCGCGTACGCGCTCGGCGAGGGACTCGACCAGGCCGGCCGCCTCGGTGGCCTCGCGGCTGGCCGTGTCGAGGGCCTCGCGGGCCTCGTCGGGGGTGGGGGTGTTATGCGGCATCGTTGCCAGCCTCCTGCGCCTGACGGGCGACGTGTGCGGCAGCCATCTGCCTGCGGTGGGTACTGAGTGCCTGCCATCCGGCGGTGCCGTGCAACGCGGCGTCGGCTTCGATCTGCTGCTCGCGGGCCTCGCGCTCCGGGCGGGTGGCCTCGGCTGCGGCGGTCTCCTGGGCGATGCGGCTCGCGTCAATCGCGGCGAGGAGGCCGGGCCTGCGGTGCTGGTCCTGGGATCCCATCTCGGCCCCGCTCACCGGAAGTACCGGATGCGGCCACCGTCGACGGCGTCGCCGCATGTCGCGGTGTGGTGGAAGGTGCGGCCGGCCTGGTCCTTCAGCTTCGTGACCGCGGCGAGGTGCGCGGCGTCGGGCTGGCCTACGTCCGGGTCGGTGACGGTGTAGCCGGGGGTGCGGGCCATGTAGGCGAGTACGGGTGCGTTGTCGGTGTAGGCGACGCCTGCGACGAACCAGGGGGTGTTGGGGTTGTCGAGGTTCCAGGGGCCGTCAGCCGAGTTGGCGTCCCCGATGTGGGTGATCTTCTTCATTGCCATGTGCGGGCTCCTCGAATCGGTAGCGGTCGAGGTCGCCCCGGGTGGTCACCCAGGTCCGGCCGGCTTGCCAGGCGCGGATCCGGCCGGACCCTAGGAGGGCGGTCGCCCATCGTCGGGAGCACCCGAGCAGGTCAGCGACCTCATGCGCTCCCAAGATCTCGGAAGTGTCGAGGTCGCTTCCTTCGGAGGAAGTCGGGGTGGGTGTTTCACCTGAAACACCTGAGGCGGCCCGGTGCAGGGCCATGAGGAGGGCGTGGGCGTCCGGGCTCAACTCCCCGCCGCTGTCCCGCTTCTCGGCCCTGTAGTGGCGCCACAGGATCGCGAACAGGGGCGAGGCGAGACGGGCCGGTACGCGTACGGAGCCGTCCTCGTCGAGCAATGCGGACCGATCCGCACTGCCCTCAGCCCTGGCCATCGGCCGGCCGTTCCCGTGCCGCGAGCCGCTCCATCAGCATCGCCCGCGCCATCCCCGCCACCCTGGCGCGCGCCGCCACCTCGTCCAGGCCCGTGCCGCGGCCCATCGCCCCCGCGGCCATGCTCCCGAGCCCGCACACGACTGTGATCACGTCCTCCCACGGGAGCGTGACGAGCAGCTCGTCCACGTCGTCGTCACGGCCCTCGACAGCGAGCGCGAACACGGCCCAACAGCGGTCGTACAGCTCGTCGTTCGACAGTCGCTCCTCGGTCACGGCCGCACCCCCGTCACCGTCTGCTTGGCGGCGAGGACGACGGTCTGCCCGATCAGGCCCAGCTCGTTGTCCGGCTCGGCGGTCGCGAGGAGGTTGAGGAGCGGGCCGCGCGGCTGCTCGGCGTCGGGGTCGTGAAGCCATCCGAGGGTGTCGGAGACGATCTGGAACACGTCGCCCACGTCGAGGGAGAACCGGCGGCCCTTGGCGGTACGGAAGTGCATCCGGTTGCTGTCGTACGTCGCTTCCAGGCGGTCGAGGCGGGCCGCGTACCCGGCAAGTCGGCGGGCCATCAGAGAGAGTTCCTCTGGCGGGCCTCGACCACGCGGAGACGCTCCTCGATCTGGAGTGTCTCCCGCAGGGTCAGCGTGGCGTCCAGCAGCGTCCGCGCGGCCTGCACGCGGTTACGGCCGTCGGTGTCCTTCAACGCCTCCCGGAGCGCGGTCACGGCCTCGACGGCTCCGGCGGCGAGCTGGCCGACAGCGTGCTGAAGCATCTCGGTACGGGTGTCGCGTACGTCGGCCTGGAAGTCCTCGTCCTCCATCCACCGTCGTACGGTGCGGCCGGACGCGCCGGCCTCGCGTGCTGCCTCTTCTGAGGTGGCGCCGCGGGCAAGGGCGAGGATCGCGGCGGGGCGGTTTGCAGTCATACGAGGGTCTCCTTACGCGCACGCGCGAGGCCATGGATGGGCGCGCGCGGACATCAGGGCCTGGCCTTGAAGGTGTCGGGGATGACCGCGGCTCGGGCGAAGTCGTCGATGCTGCTGACGTGGCCGTTGAGGACGGGGCAGTTGTCGTCGTGGTGGATGTTGGCCTGGATGAATCCGGTGGTGTTGTCGGTGAGGAGTTCTTCGACTTGGCCGCCGCAGCTGCCGCATTGGTAGTTGCTGACCATGGAGGCGATGAGGTGGGCGTTGCCTGCTGCGTAGTCGGTGCGTACGGGTTCCATGCGGATCTCCTGTCGATATGCGGCCTATGTCCAACAGCTGGACCGCTGGACCCCTTTTCTGGACCCGCGCGGGTGCGGTCGATTCGGCGCCTCGTGTACGAAAGATGGTTCTAATAGTTTAGTTTTCAATTACCTACGTTTTCGCTGATCAAGGGGAGTGGAGAGCCTCCGCCGGAGGCGTTCCGCTTTCGCTTCCCGGTCACCCCGTTCTCACACGCGCCCCACGGTCCACCGGGGTCCAGGGGTCCAGCGGGTCCAGCAGCCGCTTACGGGGCCTCCGAAGTCGTCTCGACGTGTCCGTCGTCGTCCTCGACGAGCCAGCCTCGGGAGAGCGCGAGTTCGTAGCCCGCGGGCACTTCCTTGCGCCACTTGCTGCTCGCCTTCTCCATGAGCTGCTCGCGCCGGAGCCCTTCGCGGATCTTCTTCACGCACCAGCGGGCCCGCAGTTCGAGCCGGGCCTCGGCGCGCGTGACCGCGGTGTGGGCTTGTACCGCGTCCTCCACCCGCTCCTCGCGCTTCGCCTGCGCCGCGGTGGCCTCCTCGCGGGAAGCGCGCTGGAGGATGGCGGTACGCAGGGTGCAGGAGACCGCCCACATCTGCTCGGCGAGCGCCCAGTCCTCCATCGTGATGCCCGTCCGGGCCCCGTCGAGGAGGGCGAGGAGGCCGGCCAACTTCGTCTTGACGAGGTTCGCGTGGACGTCGAGCGGGTCGACCTGCAACTGCCCGGTCTGCCGGAGTACGAGTTCCGTGCGGATCTTCCGCTTGATGTCGTCCGGCATGCTCATCACGGTGGTGCCGTAGATGTTCTGCGGGTGGCCGAAGTTGATCTCAGGGCGGGGAATCGGGTCCATGGGGATGTCGGGGTCGATGGCCAGGCACCAGACGAACCGTTGCGCGGTGCCGGTGATGCTGTCGCGGAGGACGACGAGGGCGTTGGTGTACTGAAATCCGACGACCATTCCGAGCGCGTAGGAGCCGCGCTTGATGAATCGGCGGCGTTCGGCGCTGGCGTTGGTCTGGCCGAGCGTCCCGGCCTGCCAGGCCGAGCGGATCGACGGCCACAGCGACGAGCCGTCTCGCGACCCGATGCGGATGAGGGCTTCGCCTTCGTCCTGGTAGAAGTACTCGTTGTGCCGGACCTGTTGGCGGACCTTGACGGTCTTCGGGTTGTTGTTCCGGTCGAGCTTGGTGAAGTCGTCTTGCTCGACCTCACCCATGAGGGCCTCGGCGATGCCCTCGCCGGAGCCGAGCGGGATCCCGTCGAGGAAGTCGCGGTCCTCCGGGGCTTCGAGGAGGTCCTCCGAGACCTCGTTGGAGGAACTCTTGTTGCTGCCGGACCCGTCGATGATGCCGACGAACAGGTTGAGTGAGGCGAGCTTCTTGACTCCGGTGTCGACCTTGATGCGGTAGTCGATCATCCCGGAGAGTCGGGCCATGGTCGCGTAGAGGACGACGTCGGCCGAGCAGCACATCGCGTGCGCGTACTGCCTGATGTTCTTGAGGACGTCCCGCTGGTCGTAGAAGGAGGCGGGGAGCTTCCCGAGGAGCGGGCCCGTGCTCTCCGTACCGCCGGTGTCACCTCCTTCCGGGTGCTCGGCGGGGTCCGGGTCCGTGGGTGCAATCAGGGCCTCATAGTCCGCCCTGCTGTGTCCCTGCGGAGTGCTGGAGACCGGCGGCCACGGTGAGCGGGGCTGCCTCATACCCGCGTTGAGCCCGGACGTGATCGCTTCCCGGGTTCGGCCCTCGGGGTGGTTCCCGGCCGCGCCGGCCGCGAAGAGCCGATCCCGGGCCTCGTCCTCGTCGATGGCGCGCACGGCGACCAACTGGCCGACGCTGAACGCGGCCTTATTGATCCGGTTGTTCTGGTCCCCGTGCGGGGCGTGCACGATCGTGTCGCACTCGGCCTGTACCGCGTTCTCCACGTAGACGGAGAGACGGTCTGTGGCCAGCGAGGGGGCCGCCCGGGGAGTCGGTACCGGCGCTACAGGGTCCGCCTCGCCGAACTTGGCCAGGCCCTCGGCGAGGCGGCTTTCGAAATCCTTCGCGGTGGTCATGCGCCCTTCCTGGTTCTGGGCAGCAGCACCTGCGGCCACTCCGTCTCGGGGTGGCGGAAGCGCCCGTCCGCGGGCCACTGGTAGCGGTAGCCAGAGGAGTGCACGGACGGGGCGAGCAGGATGTAGCCGTTGTGCTTGATCTCGATGCCGGGGAACGGGGCACCGGGCAGGCTGATGTCACCAGGGCTGCGGTAGAGCAGGTGCAGGCCGTCGCCTCCGGTGATCTGCATCGCGGTCCCGGGGAGTACCCCGAAGTGTTCTTCGACCGCGACGTACGAGCGGTGTCCGCCGTTTCGGGGGTCGATGTCGATCACGGCCCACCCGTTGAGGCGGCAGGGTGCGCCGATGTTGGCATCAGGCTCTTCGGCCCACCAACGGCGAACGGTGTCCGGGTCGGTGGTTGCTGCCCAATGGGCGTGGCAGGTGTCGACGTGGCAGCGGCAGTCTTCGGGCCGGTGCCCGTCGTAGCGGGGGTTCGGCTTGTCGTCGATGGTCTGTCGGCAGAGGAAGCAGTTCCCGTACGGGGTCTTGTTGCGACGGACGCGGAAGACCTTGATGCCGGCGAGCGCGTAGTTCAGCGCGGCCTCGGGGAGCGTCTTGGGGATGTCGATCGGGGCAAGCCCGAAGGCCCCCGCCGGGTTGGCGGGGGTCTCGGTGATGGTGCTGATGGTCATTACGCGCGGGCCTCGGTGATGGCGCGGTGTCGGCGGGTCTCGGCCTCACGGTCGGCCGCCGCGATCTCGGGGTCGCCCTCGAAGTCGTTGGCCCCGATCTCCTCGGCGAGCTCCACCACGGCTTCGAGGTACGGGACGAAGCCCTTGATCGCGTCCAGCGCCTCACGGGCCTTGGCCGGGGTGAGCGTGCCGACGGTGATTCCGTAGCGCAGCCAGATCTCTGTCTGACGGCCGTACGCCTGCGACCGGTAGTCGGTCATGACGACCTCGGCGCCGAGGAACGACGTCTCCGCGTTCTCAGAGCGGGTTCGCTGGTCGTCGATGTCCCGCAGCTCGGTCTCGACCGGCTCGGTCCGCCAGGCGCCGAGGCCCTCGTCGTGGACCAGGGTGCGCTGTTCGGTGGTGAGCGGTCCGGCGGCCGTGTCGGCGAGGAGGTTGTGCCACACCTGCATGACCTCGGCGTACGCGGCCTGCGGGTCGGCGGCGGCGT
Source organism: Streptomyces sp. NBC_00258 (assembly GCF_036182465.1). NCBI lineage: Bacteria > Bacillati > Actinomycetota > Actinomycetes > Kitasatosporales > Streptomycetaceae > Streptomyces > Streptomyces sp. NBC_00258. The sequence goes on along the minus strand of NZ_CP108081.1, from coordinate 7,981,927 downwards.
TGATAGCCGGGGCGATCCCGGCGGCCAGGTCGGCGAAGACCTTCGCGGCCTCCGGGGTGGCCTTCCCGTCGACGAACGCGGGAGCGTCCGAGTCCGAGTGCGTGTGCTCGCGGGCTCCGTCACTGAGGAGTGCGGCGACCGCCGGGTACTCCCGGGCGATGTGCCGGTCCGCAGACTCGACGGCGGCCTGCACCGCGCCCTCGACGAGGAGGGGGTGCGGGTGGCCAGTCGGCTGGAGAGCGCCGCGCATGATGTCGGTGGTCTGTGTCATTCTGGTCGTGTCCTTTCTGCTGAAGCCCTGGGTCGCTGGCGAGCGATGAGCCCGGGGCTTCGGTGTGTTCAGCTGGCTTGCTGCTGAGAGGGCATGGCGGGAGGTGTCGGGGCTGCAACCCCGGCCCTCCCGTTCTTGTGTCGCGGCTGGGCGAGGCCGAGCAGGGCGACGATCCGGCGGGCCTGTGCGTCGGTCAGAGGCCGATCCCGGTAGAGGTCGACGAGGGTGATCTGAGGGCGGCTCACGCCGACTCCCGGAGCGTTGCGATGGCCTCGGCGTAGGCGTCCAGAAGACGACCCCGAGGCGACCGCGCGCCTGTCTCCCACTGGGTGACGGCCTGCCGGGTGACGCCAATTGCTACGGCCAATTCCTCCTGGGTCAAACCGGAGGCAATTCGCAGTGCTCGGCATTCCTCCGGCTCGGGCAATTCCCGGCGAATGTGCAGGCGAGAGCGAATTCGCTCAGCGACTGTGACTGTCATGTGACCACCTTGACAGACCCAACGACAGAATGCAAGCACCCCAGATGACCCAACGACATGAGCAGGTGGGAGAAGGTGACTGTTGCGGGCTGTCACCACGTTTGCGATGCTCACCGGGTGACATCCGCCAAGAAACTTCCCGGTCTCCTGCTGCCCGGCACGAAGATCCGACTGGGCTGGGACATCAGCGAGACCGACGACCCGAACCACTTCACCTTCGCGGCGATCCCCGCCTCTGGCGAAGAACGCGTCTGGCGGATCTTCGGCGACATCTACCGGACCGAGCACGGCCTGAAGGTCACGCGCCTGGAGGTCGACACCGACCCGGACAGCCCGGTCGAGATCACGGGCACGCTCATGCGGCAGATCCCCATCGGGACCTTCCTCGACCACGTACGCAGCCGACTCTCAGCCAGCCTCCAGCTTCCAGACGCGCCAGCCGCGACCATGCCGGTCTCGGCGGGCCGCACGGAGATGACGGACGGATTCCTCCGTGACGTGGCCCTCTCCTACCTTCGGGAGACGGCCACAGGTATGCCGCAAGGTGCCACGCGGCGTCTCGCGGAGGCCTACGGCCGGCCCGAGCAGACGATCCGGACCTGGGTCTCCAGGGCGCGCAAGGAAGGTTGGCTCGGCCCCAGCGCGAAGGGTCGCGCTGGCGCCGAGCCGGGCCCGCGGCTCCAAGCCGAGAAGTAGGAACGGCCCGTGTCCACCATTGGTAGACACGGGCCGCAGTGCGTCATCTGACGCGTTGCTCACGCCTCGAACGGCACCAGGCGCCCGGGGTCGAACTTGTTGCCCTTGGACCGGTCATGCGGCAGCACGTCGTACCCCGGGACCAGCGACAGCACCACCTCCCGCCGGTCGACCGGCGACAACTCCGACCAACCCGCGGCCACATCGTCACCGGCCAGCAGACGGCGCAGCACCCGAGGCGCCCGCGACGTCAGCAACGCCCGTGATTCCTTGATCCGGCGCTCGATAATCCGGCGCCCCTCCTGGAACTCGGGGAACGTGATCTCCCGCCGCGCGAACATGCCGGCCATCAGCTTCAACTGCTGCTCGTCCTCGGCCAGCTCGGCGCGGGCCTCGTCCGTGACCTCCGTATCGGCGACCGTCCGCAGCTGCTGCAACACCTTCGGCTGGCCGAGGAGTTCGAGGATCTGCCGCTCGACCTCGTCCTCGGCGAACACGGCCTTCACCGCGGTCTTCCCGCAGCCTCCCAGGGACGGTGGGCACCAGTAGCGCTTGCCGTTGTTGCCCGACCAGCCGTGCAGCATGTGGGAGCACCGCGAGCAGCGCAGCACCCCGGTAAGCCAGCGCTGGAGGGTCAGGTCGACCGACCGGTGCCGGGCCGTGAGCCGGGCCCGTACCTGCTCCCACCGCTCCTCCGGAACGATCGGGTCCCACACGGCTTTCCCGACGATCTCGCCTCGGTACTCGCGCAGTCCGGCCACGGACGGCTTGGAGGCGATGGAGCGCACGGAGCGGTCAGACCAGGCCGCGCCCGTCACCGTGGGCACCTTCCGCCGGCGGAGGTCTGCGGCGATCGAGTTGAGGGACTCCCCCACCTCGGGGTCGACCTTCTCCAACTGCTCGTCGGTCCAGCCGTCCCAGTCCCCCAGGATGCGCGCGGTGATCTCGCGGATGATGTCGGTCTCGGCTTTGATCGGCTCGTGCCCGGCCGCGGTGAACCCGTACCCGCGGTACCCGCCCCCGGGCGGCTTGCCCTCGGCGGCCAACTCCTCGTGCTTGCGGGTGACGCGCCGTGCTGTGTCCCGGGAGGACTTGTTGGCGACCGCGACCATGACCCGCGCCATGGTCACTCCGGCGTCGTCGTCCAGGCGCAGCGAGCCCGTGACGGAGGTGACGGGGATGCGCGGGCGGCCGGACTCCACCACGTCGATCAGGTCTTCAAGGTCGCGCGGGTCGCGGGCCACACGGTCCAAGTCGTCCGCGATCAGCCCGTCGTACGTACCGTCCGCAAGTCCTTCCAGGGCCTCGCGGAATCCGGGGCGCACGGTACGGAGCGCGGTCGACCCGTCGGGGAGCTTGATCCGCCGCCGTTTGAAGGCGCTGGTGTCGTCCTCCGGGATCACGCCAATGACCTTCCAGCCGAGCCGGTCGGCGAGGGCACGGGCGTCTTCCTCTTGGCGGCCGATGCCCTTGGACAGCTCCTTGTACTTGACCTTCGCCTCTTCCACCTGCGGATCGGCGTCCTCGATGGCACGCCGATAACTGATCCGGAGGAGGAGCACGGCCCGTTGTGGAGTCATGCCCTATAGGTTACCTTCGACATGTAGGATCGCCGATTCCGTTCACCTCACGGAGTTCGTCGACAGAGCGGAAGCCGCCGTGCTGGGTGCGGTAGTCGATGATGTGCTGGGCGAGTACGGGACCGACACCGGGCAGTGTGTCCAGCTGTTCCAGCGTGGCCGTGTTGAGGCCGACCGGAGTGGCGGCGGCTCCCGCGGCGGCTCCGCCTGAGCCCGCGGCACCCGGACCGCCCGCCACACCGGGCCCGGCGACAGCCGGAGGTCCTCCGACCACCACCTGCTCACCGTCCACGAGCAGCCGCGCCCGGTTGAGTCCCTCGGTGTCCGTGCCGGGACGCACCCCGCCGGCCGCCCGGAGGGCATCGGCGACCCGGGATCCGGCCGGCAACCGCTGGATACCGGGCTCCCGCACCTTGCCGCTGACGTCCACCACGATGACGGCACCGGCAGCAGCACCAGCCGCTCCAGCTACGCCCACGGGGTCCCGTGCGGCGGCGGACGATCCCGGCGCCGCCTCCTGCCCGCCCTCGCCGTCTCCCCCGTACGAACCCACGGCCCGCACCACTTCAGGTGCCCGCACCGGCTGGGTCCGCCCCGCCCAGAAGTGCTGAGCGGCGAAGACAGCCGCGACCACGAGAACCACCGTGAGCGCGACCACACTCCTCCGCTCCAGCCCGCACCTGGACTGCAGCCACAAGGGCATCCGCTCCCGGACGGCAAGCCCGGTCCGCTCCCGCCACAGGGCACCGGCTCGGGCACCGGAATCAGCTCCAGCGCCGGCACCGGCACCGGCCTCGCCCCTCGCTCGGACTCGGGCTCCAACCGCTTCGATCTCTACGTCGACTCCAGCGCCGGTTTCAGCACCAACTTCAGCGCCGCTCTCAACACCAGTTTCGGCATCGGTACCAACATCGGTGACGACACCGCCGCGGCCACGGCTCCACCCCTCCCGCCCCGACACCACCGGCGGACCATGCCTCAACTCCCCGCGCACTCTCCTCCGTTCGGCGAAGAGTGTCTCCGCGCGCAGGCGCAGCGCCTCCGCGGAGGCTTCTCGACGCCGGGACCTGCTGCGACGGCGGTGATGGCGGTGTCGCGTACGGCTGTCGGAGACCGGGCCCCGGCCCGGTCCGCTGGTTGCTGTCGCTGTCCGTGAAGGTGATCGAAGTGCCATGCGACGAGAATCGGGCACAATTGCCGAACCACGATGATCTTGCTCAATTCCCGGGGATTACCACCCAGTTGTGGATAACTCCGCCACCCACACGAGTCAGTCCGAGCTCACCGAGGAGACTCGCCGAGGAGAAACGACCTCAGCGAGGAGAAACGACCGCCCCGAGCAGCCCGGGCCCGGTGTGCGCCCCGATCACCGCCCCGACCTCGCTCACATGCAGATCGGCCAGCCCCGGCACCCGAACACGCAACCGCTCCGCGAGCGCCGCCGCCCGCTCGGGCGCGGCGAGATGGTGGACCGCGATGTCGACCTGTGCGCTCCCCGCCCGCTCGGCCACGATCTCTTCCAGTCGGGCGATCGCCTTGCCCGCCGTCCGTACCTTCTCCAGGAGCTCGATGCGCCCGCCGTCCAGCTGCAGCAGCGGTTTCACGGCCAGCGCAGACCCGAGCAGCGCCTGCGCCGCCCCGATGCGGCCGCCCCGGCGCAGATAGTCGAGGGTGTCCACGTAGAAGTACGCGTACGTACCCGCGGCCCGTTTCTCCGCCGCGGTGACCGCCTCGTCGACCGTGCCGCCCGCCTCGGCGGACTCGGCCGCGGCCAGCGCGCAGAAGCCGAGGGCCATGGCGACCATCCCGGTGTCCACCACCCGCACGGGCACCGGCGCCTCGCGCGCGGCGAGGACAGCGGCGTCGTACGTGCCCGAGAACTCCGCTGACAGGTGCAGCGAGACGATGCCGGTCGCGCCGGACTCGGCGACCCTGCGGTAGGTCTCGGCGAACACCTCGGGGCTGGGCCGGGAGGTGGTGACGGACCGTCGTTTCTGCAGCGCCAGGGCCAGTGAACGGGCCGAGATCTCGGTGCCCTCTTCGAGTGCCTGGTCCCCGAGGACCACGGTCAGGGGCACCGCGGTGATGCCGTGGCGCTCCATCGTCCGTGGCGGCAGGTAGGCCGTTGAATCGGTGACGATCGCGACATGGCGGGACATGAGCTGGAGGTTACCTGTCAGTGAGCGTGGGCGGCAGTCCGGCCCCTCCCACCTGCGGCCGGGCAGATGGGATCAAGTAGTGCTCTCGGGGCGGGGCTTCTTCTCCCAAGGGTAGGCCTGTCGCTGCACGGGCGGGTCGATCGCGGCCCGGGTGGGCTCCTCGGCCCTGCGCGACTCGGGGCTCTCCGGCCAGGTCTGCTGGTCGGCGGGGACGGGCGGCGCCTCGGGCCACGGGGCCGGGGGCGGCGTCCGTGCCGCGGCCGGCTCCGGCGGCGTCCGCGTGGAGGCGGGACCGGGCGTCCCTGCGGACGGACCCGGCGTCCCTGCGGAGGAGCCGGGCGTCCCCACGGACGGACCGGGCGACCCGGCCGCAGACGGATCCGATGTCCCCGTGGAAGCCGGTTCCGTCGTCCAGTGCCGCAGTGCGCCCGCCTCCATGTCGATCTGGGTGCTCAGCGATTCCAGGTCGTCGTTCCCGAAGCGCTGGGCACGGTCGCGAGCCGCCCAGCGCAGGGCGTCCGCCGACTTCGTTATCTGCTCCGTGCGCTCCCTCAGCGAGGGAAGTCGCTCGGTGAGGCGGGTCCTGTCCGGCTCGCGCTCCAGTCGCTTCAGGTCGCCGTCCAGCTCGTGGCCATGAGCGCTGAGCCGCTCGAAGAGTGCCAGGGACTCCTTCAGCGACTCGTCCTCCGTCACGCCCGCGTGCAGCGCCTCCTGGGTGGCACGCATCGATGTGCGCAGGGAGAGGCGGAGTTGGGCGATCTCGCCCTGGGGTCCCGGCTGGGCGAAGGTCTTCGCCCTGAGCGTGGAGTCCTCCACCGTGCGGCGGGCCTGTGCGACGGTGCGGTCCACTCCGCGCTTGGCCGCGCCGACCACCTTCACCGTGGCATACGCCCCCAGCGCCACGAACAGCACGAAGATCAGCGCCACGATTGCGACCACGGCTTCCATGACGATCCTCTCGGGTGCTGCTTCCCGTGCCCGGCGGTGCCGGCCGGCTCTTCCACGGTAAACGGAAAAGGCAGGCCGAGGGTTCCAGCGGAACCCCCAACCTGCCCGTAGGGGACTACCCCGACCCTCTCGGGCCTCCGTCTACGCGGGAACGATGTTCACCAGCTTCGGCGCCCGCACGATCACCTTGCGGATGCCCGCCCCGTCCAGCGCGGCGACCACCTTCTCGTCGCTCAGCGCGACCTTCTCCAGTTCCTCGTCCGAGATCGACGGGGAGACCTCCAGGCGCGCCTTGACCTTGCCCTTGATCTGCACGACGCAGGTCACGGTCTCGTCCACGACGTACGCCGGGTCGGCGACCGGGAAGTCCCGGTGCACGACGGAGTCCGTGTGGCCCAGCTTGCGCCACAGCTCCTCGGCGATGTGCGGGGCCAGCGGCGCGACCAGCAGCACCAGCGACTCGGCGACCGTGCGCGAGACCGGACCGCCCACCTTGGTCAGGTGGTTGTTCAGCTCGGTGACCTTGGCGATCGCGGTGTTGAAGCGCATGCCCTCCAGGTCCTGGCGCACGCCGTCGATCGCCTTGTGCAGGGCGCGCAGCGCCTGCTCGTCCGGCTCGGTGTCGACGACGGTGACCTCACCCGTCGCCTCGTCGACGACGTTGCGCCACAGCCGCTGCAGCAGCCGGAACTGGCCCACCACCGCGCGCGTGTCCCACGGCCGCGACACGTCCAGGGGGCCCATCGCCATCTCGTACAGACGCAGCGTGTCCGCGCCGTACTCGGCGCAGATCTCGTCCGGAGTGACCGCGTTCTTCAGGGACTTGCCCATCTTGCCCAGCAGTCGGGAGACCTTCTCGCCCTGGTGGTAGTACGCGCCGTCGCGCTCCTCCACCTCGGCGGCCGGTACGGCGATGCCACGGCTGTCGCGGTACACGTAGGCCTGGATCATGCCCTGGTTGAACAGCTTGTGGAACGGCTCGACCGAGGAGACGTGCCCCAGGTCGAACAGCACCTTGGACCAGAAGCGCGCGTACAGCAGGTGCAGCACGGCGTGCTCGGCGCCGCCGACGTACAGGTCGACGCCGCCGTGCGGCTGGCCCTCGCGCGGGCCCATCCAGTACTGCTCGATCTCCGGGTCGACCAGCTTCTCGGAGTTGTGCGGGTCCAGGTAGCGCAGCTCGTACCAGCAGGAACCGGCCCAGTTGGGCATGGTGTTGGTCTCGCGGCGGTACTTGCGCGGGCCGCGGCCGTCACCCAGGTCCAGCGTGACGTCGACCCAGTCCTCGTTGCGGGACAGCGGGGTCTCCGGGGACGTGTTCGCGTCGTCCGGGTCGAAGGTGCGCGGCGAGTAGTCCTCGACCTCGGGCAGTTCCAGGGGCAGCATCGACTCGGGCAGCGGGTGGGCGATGCCGTCCTCGTCGTAGACGATCGGGAAGGGCTCGCCCCAGTAGCGCTGGCGGCTGAACAGCCAGTCGCGCAGCCGGAAGTTGACGGTGCCGTGGCCGATGCCCTTGCGCTCCATCCACTCGGTGATGCGCGCCTTGGCGTCGGCGACCCCCATGCCGTCCAGGGAGATGTCGTCGTTGGCGGAGTTGATGATCTTCGCGTCGTACGCCCCGAAGGCGTTCTCCCACGTCGACGTGTCGGTGCCGCGCCCGTCGGTCGGCTCGACGATGCAGTGGATCGGCAGCTCGAAGGCGCGCGCGAACTCGAAGTCGCGCTGGTCGCCCGCCGGGACGGCCATGATCGCGCCGGTGCCGTAGCCCATCAGGACGTAGTCGGCGATGAAGACGGGGATCTGCTCGCCGTTGACCGGGTTGGTCGCGTACGAGCCGATGAAGACGCCGGTCTTGTCCTTGGCCTCGGCCTGCCGCTCGACGTCGGACTTGGAGGCGGCCTGCGCGCGGTAGGCGGCGACGGCCTCGGCGGGGGTGGCGTGACCGCCCGTCCAGACGTCATGGGTGCCCTCGGGCCAGGCGGCCGGGGTGAACTTCTCGACCAGCGGGTGCTCGGGCGCCAGGACCATGTAGCTGGCGCCGAACAGGGTGTCGGGGCGGGTGGTGAAGACCGTGATGGCCTCGCCGTCCACGGGGAAGTCGACGCGGGCGCCCTCGGAGCGGCCGATCCAGTTGCGCTGCTGCAGCTTGATGGCCTCGGGCCAGTCCAGCGCGTCCAGGTCGTCCAGCAGGCGGTCCGCGTACGCGGTGATCCGCATGTTCCACTGGCGCAGCTTGGCCTTGAAGACGGGGAAGTTGCCGCGCTCGGAGCGGCCGTCGGCGGTGACTTCCTCGTTGGCCAGGACGGTGCCCAGCCCGGGACACCAGTTGACGGGCGCGTCGGAGGCGTACGCCAGGCGGTACTCGCTCAGGATGTCGGCGCGCTCGACGTCGGTCAGCTCGCTCCAGGAGCGTCCACCGGGTACGGCGCGCTCACCGATCTCGAACTGGGCGACCAGGTCGGCGATCGGGCGGGCCTTGTCCGCCTCGTCGTCGTACCAGGAGTTGAAGATCTGCAGGAAGATCCACTGGGTCCACTTGTAGTAGTCCGGGTCGATCGTCGCGAACGACCGGCGCCTGTCGTGACCCAGGCCCAGCCGGCGCAGCTGGATCTTCATGTTCTCGATGTTGGCCTCGGTGGACACCCGCGGGTGCGTGCCGGTCTGCACGGCGTACTGCTCGGCGGGCAGGCCGAAGGCGTCGAAGCCCAGGGTGTGCAGGACGTTGTGGCCGGTCATGCGCTGATACCGGGCGAATACATCGGTGGCGATGTAGCCCAGGGGGTGACCGACGTGCAGGCCCGCACCGGAGGGGTACGGGAACATGTCCATGACGAACTTCTTGGGCTTGGCGACCAGCGAGGGGTCTCCCGCCAGGTCACCCTTCGGGTTGGGCGCCTCGTAGGTGCCGTCGGCGTCCCAGAAGTCCTGCCAGCGTGCCTCGATCTGCTCGGCCATGGCGGCCGTGTAGCGGTGCGGCGCGGCCACCTCGGAGGCGGCAGCGTTGTTCGTCTCGCTCATGATCCTCAAAGCTCCATCGATCGTCTCTGCCAGCGGCTCAGGAAATGAAAAAACCCCTCGCACAGGAGGGGGCGCCGCGCCGATGCCGGTCGCGGTTTTCCGGCGACCGGGATTGATCAGCGCGGCTCACTAAGCAGAAGGCGTACGGCACGCATGGCGTCAGGGTACCGCAGCGGCCGAGCGGACCGCGACGCGCTTTCGGCTACGCTGCGGCACTGCGTGTCACGTCCGCGCCAGGTCGACAGAAGTTGAACAAGAGTCAAAAGTTACTTCGCGTAAGGGCCTCTAAGGGACATCACAACTCCCTCACTGCCCTTTGATAACAGCGCAATAACTCAAACCTCGTACCCCTCGGTATGGCTCGACCTAGAGTGCGGCAGCGGGACCGCTTTCCCGAACTGTTCGGAGTTGCCCCCATGAACTCTCGCCGTAACAACAGCACACTCGCCCAGCCGAGCCGATCGGTCCGGGGCGGAGTGACGGCTGCCGCTTTGCTGCTGATACCCCTAGTCGTCGTGGTCGGAGGTGACGGATTCCGTGAATTCCTCAACTTCGGCGCGGGCGTTCTGTCGCTCGTGTCCCTCACCCTCTCGGTGCTCTGGGGGCTCGTCGCGACCGACCGGGTCTTCCTCAACACACGCCAGAGGCTGATAGCCCAGGCCGTGCACAGGAGTACGGCGGTGGCCTCGGTCGGCTTCCTGCTGCTGCACATCTCGGTCAAGCTCGTGCTCGACCACACCTCGGCGATCGCGGTCGTGATCCCCTTCGGCCTCGGCGTCACCGGCACCAACGGGCTCATCGGTTTCGGCACCCTGGCCGGCCTCCTGATGGTCGTCACGGCCCTCACCGGCGCGCTGCGCAGCGCCTTCTCGTCCCCCGTGCACGTCGCCGGTCGCTGGCGCGCGTTGCACATGCTGGCCTACCCCGCCTGGTGCTCGGCCCTGATCCACGGCCTCTTCGCCGGGCGCGAGGCGCAGCCTGTCTTCGTGATCCTGTACAGCCTGGCCCTGGTCGCCGTCATGGGCGCACTGCTCCTGCGGTCGGCCCCCCTGTCGTTCAAGCGGAAGGTCGCCAGGCGCGTCCTGTCCCTGCTCGACAGCGGCAACCGGTCCTACCGCGAAGAGCCCGGGGCACGCCGTGCCGCGGACGCCTCGCTGCCCGGCGGCGGTCGGCCCGGCTTCCCGGACATGGCGGTTCCCTCGCAGCGGACGTCGTCCCCGTCCGGGTCGTACGCGTCGCCGCAGCGCTCCGCCCTCCAGGACTCGGCGTCCTTCACGGACACCGGATCCCTCACGGACACCGGCGGCTTCGCCGCCGCCTACCGGGCCGTCAACACCCCGCGCGCGCAGGACCCGCTGATGCCCGACCCCACCCAGCGCATGCAGCCGATGGACATGCAGGCCACGGAGGCGATGCCGCGCGTCGACGGCAACTCCGGCCCCCGCTGGCCGGCCCCGTCCCCGCCGCTCTACGAGGCCCCGCCGCGCCCCGCCGGGACACCGACGTACGACACCGGGACCATCCCCACATACGACGCGAACGGCATGTACGACACCGGCGCCGTCCCCACGTACGGCACAAGTGATGTGTACGACACCGGTGAGACGAACGACCCCCTCGGTACGTACAACCCGAACGACATGTACAACAGCGGTCCCGCCACTGAAACGCAGCCCGGTTCCTACGAGGCACCCAGCAACGGCGAACCCTGGAACGCGCCTTCCGGAGGCTTTTAGTGAACGAGGCCCTTCCCGACGTCCCCGAAGTCCGAGTGGTGGGCCTTCCCCAGCTCACCTCCGGTTTCGATCTCGTCGAGAGACTCGACCTGCCCATGCACCTGAAGGTGCACGGACCGCTCGAGCCGATGGGCGGAGAGCAGCTCGCGCAGCTCTCCGAACGCATCAACCTGAAGGGCCGCGGCGGCGCGGGCTTCCCGTTCCACAAGAAACTGCGGTCGGTCGCCGAGGCGGCCATCCGCCGCGGTGTACGTCCCGTGGTCGTCGTCAACGGAAGCGAGGACGAGCCCGCCTGCCGCAAGGACACGGTGATGATCAACCGTGCCCCGCACCTGATCCTGGACGGCGCCCTGCTGGTCGCCGAGGCGCTGGGCGCACGCACCCTGGTCGTCGGTGTGACCCGTGAGTCCACGCAGCGGTCGATGGAGGCGGCGCTCTCCGAGCGCGGGCTGACCAACCGGCGCGGAGCGACCATCCGCGCGCGCGTGCAGCGCAATCCGGTGCGCATGGTGACCGGAGCGGCGGCCTCCCTCGTCCGCTCCATCGACGGCGGTCCCGCGATCCCGCCCGGCCGCAAGACCAGCGCCTCGCAGAACGGTGTCGGCGGCGCGCCCACCCTGCTGTCGAACGCCGAGACGTTCGCCCAGCTGGCGATCGCCGCGCGCATCGGCGCCGAGCGCTACGGCAACACCGGCCTGTACGACGAGCCCGGCACGGTCATGCTCACCGTCTCCGGAGCGGTCGCCCGCCCGATGGTGATCGAGGCCCCCACCGGCGTACCGCTGCGGTACATCCTGCAGCTGGCCGGCGCCCCGCCGATGCCGCAGGGCGTGCTGACCGGCGGGTACCACGGCAAGTGGCTGGACTCCGCGACGGTCAACGAGGCGATCGTCTCGCGCAACTCCCTCGACGCGGTGGGCGGTGCGCTCGGAGCGGGCGCGATCCTGCCGATCAGCACGGCGACCTGCCCGCTCGGCGAGTCGCTGCGAGTGGCGCAGTGGCTGGCGGAGGAGAGCGCGGGACAGTGCGGTCCCTGCTACCTCGGACTGCCCGCCGCGGCACGCGGCATGGAGGACATCCTCAACGGCGGCGGCCCGGCCGCCCTGGAGGCACTCAAGCAGGTCGCCAACGCCGTGAAGCGGCGCGGCGCGTGCTCACACCCGGACGGCTCCGCGATGTTCCTGGAGTCGACCATCAAGGCGTTCACGGACGACCTGGCCGCGCATGTCCTCGGCAACGGCTGCGGACGGCCCGTGGAGGGCGTTCTGCCGCTCTTCGAGGGCGGCCAGCAGCCCACCGGCATCCCGGGCGGCCAGCCGGAGCAGGAGCAGGGTCCCAGCCGCCAGAAGATCTACGTCGACTGGACGCTGTGCCGCGGACACGGCCTGTGCGCGGACATTCTCCCGGAGGTCTTCCAGCTGGGCGCCGACGGCTTCCCGACCGTCGCGCAGGCGGGGGTGCCCCGGTACGCGGAGGCGAAGGCGCTGCGCGCCGTACGCCGCTGCCCGGCGCTCGCGCTGCGCCTCGAGGAGGACACCCGCGGAGCGGCTCCCCGCCAGAACCTCCCCGCCGTACGCGAGGGCGGTGGCGGTGGCCGCCGCGCCCTGGGCCGCGGCCGCTGACACACCGGCGGCCCGGGAGACCGGGCCGCCCAACCGCACACAGGAGACAGTGCAGGGGACCGGCGCAAGAGACGGCAAAAGCGAGCCAATGCAAAAGGCGGGCCATCCTTATCGGATGACCCGCCTTCATCTGCTGTGGAGCTAAGGAGATTTGAACTCCTGACCCCCTGCATGCCATGCAGGTGCTCTACCAACTGAGCTATAGCCCCTCGCGGTGTTCCACCGGGCTTCCCCGGCGGCGACGCCAACATTACCGGTCCCCCCGGTGCACCACCAAATCGTTTCCGGTACGCCCGGACAGGCCGAATGGTCACGGTGGACAGCGCCGGCTTCCGACCCGTTCACCGCGCGGGGAGGCCCGCCCCGCTGCTGCGCACCCCGGAGCCGGGCCTCTGTGGCCGTCTGAGCGGCGCTCACCGCCGCCGTGGGGACTGGCCGGTCGCCGTGCCGCGGAACCGCGTGGAGGGCGTGCCTGGGCCGTCGTCGCCCGGGCCACGACGGCGCTGGTCTTCTCCTCGCACACATCGTGTCGGGTGTCACACCGGCCCGACGGCTCGAACCGCGGCAGGGTGGCGTCGGGTTGACGTTGTCGGCCCTCTACGAAGAGGCCACTTTCACGTTGCCGGCCATGACCGGGGTCACCGTGTGGCGATACCCCGGTCGGCGTCAGGCAGTGGCGAAGGAATAGAACCGCTTGAGCGTGCAGTGCTCGTCGAGGAGTCGGCCGTAGATCGGCTCGCCCTCCAGCTCGCGGTACGTCTCGATCGGGTCGCCTTTTATGATCAGCGCCCGAGCGCACTCCTCGCACCAGTACTGGTAGTCGTGGTTGACCGGCTCCATGTCGCGCACGATGGGCGTACCACTGCCGCACCAATCGCACTTGCGCCTGTGTGCACCCATCGATCAGCTCCAGCTGTGGCCGCAGGCCGTGCACACGTAGGAAATTCCGCCGCTGTCGCCGAGAAGCAGGGCGACGTGGGCCGAACCGCAGGAAGGGCAGTCGAGGCGGGTGATCCTGTCCCGTATCACCTCGGATCCGGGAAGGTCGTCGACCTCCCCGAGGATGCTCGCAGGCATCGCCACTCCCTCCCGTCGGGCCGCCCCTTCCGGCCGTTTGATTCTGCCACGGCCGGACCAATACGGTCAGCGACGCCTTCGTACCAGTCCGGACACGGCACCCGTCGCGGCGGTCGCGGCCAGCGCGAACATGCAGACGAGAAGCGCGTCCGAAGAGGTATACGCCCCCGAGGCCCCAAGTGACTCAAGCCGATTCAAGAAGAGTGTGCCGAACACCGCGACACCGATCAGCTGACCGAGCTGGGTGACCGTGGCGAGCAGGCCGCTGGCGTCCGCCGCGTCCTCGGGGCGCACGGTGGCGAGCGCCCGCGTGAGAGTGGGACTGAAGCCGAGCGCGAGCCCTGTGCCGACGCCTGCGAACGCCACGTACAGCCAGAAGCCGGCCCCGTGGCCGTCCCGCAGCGCCAGGCCCGCGCCCGCGACGGAGACCGCTGCGAGCGCGAACCCGGCCGGGATCAGGGCGCGTTGCCAGGAGGCGGGCCACCCGCGCCAGGTCAGCCCGACCAGACCGAAGACCACGGCGGTCGGTGCGAAAGTGAGTCCCGCACGCAGCGCGCTGAAGCCGAGGCCGCCCTGGACGTGCAGGGTGAGCGCGAACAGGAAGCCTCCGTTGACCGCCATCACGGCCATGATCCGGAAGACCGCGAGCCCCATGCCGGGGTGGCGCAGCACCCTGGGCGCGATCAGTGGGGTGCCACCTCGCCGGGCGAGCCGGGACTCGTACGCGCAGAACAGGACGAAGGCGACCGCGGCGGCCGCGAGTGACAGCCAGGACCACAGGGGCCAGTCCTCCTCCTGCCCGAGCACCAGCGGCACCGTGAGCAGCGACACGGCCGCACCCAGGAGCACCAGGCCCGGCAGGTCGAGCCGGTGCGAGCGCTCCGGGGCGCGTGCGTCGTCGCGCGGCAGGACCCGTGCGCCGAGCGCCAGCAGTACGAGGCCCACGGGCACGTTCACCAGGAAGACCGGGCGCCAGCCCGTGCCGAACAGATCCGCGCTGACCAGGACCCCGCCGACCACCTGTCCGGCCGCGGCGCCGGTCGCGAGGACCGCCGAGTACAGGCCGAGGGCCCTGCCCCTGGCCTCGCCGGTGAAGTTCCGCTGGATGAGGCTGAGGACCTGCGGGATCATCACGGCCGAGCCGGCTCCCTGGATCAGCCGGAAGGCGATCAACTCGCCCGTGCCCTGGGCGAGTCCGCAGGCGAGCGAGGCCGTCGTGAACAGCGCGAGGCCGGCCAGGTAGACGCGGCGGTGGCCGAGCAGGTCGCCCAGGCGGGCGCCGGTGATCAGCAGGACGGAGTACGAGATGGCGTATCCGGCGACCACCAGCTGCAATTCGGCGCCCGAGGCGTGGAGTTCGGCACCGATGGTGAGGACCGCGACATTGACGATGAAGACGTCGAGGAGCGCCATGAACTGGGCGGCGAGGACGATCGCGAGCAGGTGGCCGGGGCGTTTGTCAGTGCCGGGAGTTTTACTTGGGGCAGGCTTTGGTCCGGGGCCTGATCCGGGTACGGAGTCCGGGCCCGCGGGGGTTGTCGTCGTCATGGCATCGAGCGTGGGGGCGGACGGGTACGGGTGCGGAGAGCCCGCTGATGCTGGTACTGACAGCACCTGGCAGGGGTTGGGTCCGGGGTCGACGATGGGGGATGTGACGACGATGGCCACGACACAGCGGCGTCGGCCGGAGCTGGCCGCCTTCCTGCGGAGCAGACGGGCGAGGGTGACACCGGCCGATGTGGGCATGCCGCCGGGTCTGCGCCGCCGCACGCCCGGGCTGCGGCGCGAGGAGGTGGCACAGCTGTCGGGGGTCGGCGTCACCTGGTACACGTGGCTGGAGCAGGGACGGCCGATCAACGCGTCACCGCAGGTGCTGGACGCCGTGGCACGCACGCTGCGGCTCGACCAGCCGGAGCGCGAGCATCTGTACGACCTGGCGGAGGTGCCGTACACGCACGGCTTCGAGTCGACCGCGCTGGCCGTGGGTCCGGAGGTCCAGGAGATAGTCGACGCCCTCGACCCGAGCCCGGCGGTGGTCTACAACGCGCGGTACGACATCCTCGCGACCAACCCTGCCTACCGGGACGTGTTCTTCGTGCCGGAGACGCGCCCGGCCGGCGGTGGCGTCCGCAACGCGCTGTGGACGCTGTTCACGGCCTCGGAGGAGGACTGCCCGCTGGTGTTCCGGGAGAGCGAGCTGCCGGTGATGGTGGCGACACTGCGGGCCGTGTACGGGAGACATGTCGGCGAGCCCGGGTGGGAGGACTTCATACGCAGGCTGTCGGAGGTCAGCGGAGACTTCGCCCGGCTGTGGCGGAACGGGGACGTGGCGCCGCCGGGACCACGCGTGAAGACGTTCCGGCACGTGGCGGTGGGCGAGTTGCGGATGACGTCGGTGTCGATGTCGGTCGACGGGATGCCGGAGTGCCGGGTCGTGGTCTACCGGCCGGCCGACGAGGAGACGAGTACGCGGGCGGCGCGGCTGAGGGAGATCCGGCGGCAGCGGAGGGCACGAAAAATCCCGCCCCCTGATGGGAACGGGATCATCGATCTGTGGAGCTGATCTGTGGAGCTAAGGAGAATTGAACTCCTGACCTCCTGCATGCCATGCAGGCGCTCTACCAACTGAGCTATAGCCCCTCGCGGTGTCCGACCCGACTTCCCGGCGGCGGAACAAGAAGAACTTTAGCCTGCGACCAGCCGGAAAGTGAAATCCGGTCCCGCGGGGCACAGAGGGCCGGACAGAAGGCCCGCCGACGTGCCCTTCGAGCGCCCCGCGACGGCTTGCGCCGGACGCCACGAGCGCCTCGAAGGAGCGGCCCGGCCGGAAGCCCGAAAGGCTTCCGGCGAAGCGCCTAGTCGTCGTCTCCCAGCACCGGCTCCGGCAGTGTCCCCGCGTTGTGTTCCAGCAGTCGCCAGCCGCGGGCGCCCTCGCCGAGGACGGACCAGCAGCAGTTGGAGAGGCCCCCGAGGCTCTCCCAGTGCTGGGACTCCAGGCCGAGGAGGCGGCCGATGGTGGTGCGGATCGTGCCGCCGTGGCTGACGACCACGAGCGTGCCGTCGTCGGGGAGCTTGTCGGCGTGCCGGAGCACCACGGGGGCCGCGCGGTCGGCGACCTCGGTCTCCAGTTCGCCGCCGCCCCGGCGCACCGGCTCGCCGCGCTTCCACGCCGCGTACTGGTCGCCGAACCGCGCGATGATCTCCTCGTGCGTCAGGCCCTGCCAGACGCCCGCGTACGTCTCGCGCAGGCCCTCGTCGTGGGTGATGTCGAGGCCGGTGAGTTCCGCCAGCTCAGCGGCCGTGTACGCCGCCCGCTTCAGGTCCGAGGCGACGATCGCGTCGGGCTTCAGGGAGGCGAGCAGCCGGGCGGCGCGGCGGGCCTGGCCCACGCCGGTCTCGGTGAGCTCGACGTCCGTCGTGCCCTGGAAGCGGCGCTCCACGTTCCACAGCGTCTGGCCGTGGCGCCACAGGATGACGCGGCGCCCCCGGCCGGCCTTCTTCCCGGCCTCGGACAGCGGCCTGCCGTCCGGCGCCGGATGCCCCGCCCCGGCGGTCACCGCAGCTCTCCGCGCAGCTCGGCGGCGTCCTCCGCGTCCTGGAGCTCGGCGTGCTCGGCGCCCTTGCCGCGCGTGGCCTTCGCGTCCGCGGGCAGGTCGAGCTCGGGGCAGTCCTTCCAGAGCCGCTCCAGCGCGTAGAACACCCGCTCCTCGCTGTGCTGGACGTGCACCACGATGTCGACGTAGTCGAGCAGGATCCAGCGGGCGTCGCGGTCGCCCTCGCGGCGCACCGGCTTCGTGCCGAGCTCCTTGTTCAGCCGCTCCTCGATCTCGTCGACGATCGACTTGACCTGGCGGTCGTTGGGCGCGGAGGCCAGCAGGAAGGCGTCCGTGATCGACAGCACGTCGCTGACGTCGTACGCGATGATGTCGTGCGCGAGCTTGTCGGCGGCCGCTTGCGCGGCGGTGGTGATGAGCTCGATAGAGCGGTCAGTGGCGGTCACTACAAGGCTTTCCGTAGACGGTCAGGAGTCCCCGAGGGGTGGGGCCTGTTCGGCGGATCATGCCGGAGACGCGGGGTCTGGCACGCGCGTCCGCGCTTGCCGGACGCCGTCGCACTCCTCCGGCCTGCTCCGCCGGGCAGGCCCCACCCCAAGGGTCTCACGGACCGCCGACAGCACCCCACGCCATTAACCGATCACGCCGCGGGCCCTCCCGGGTCCGCCGGACCACACCCGGGCACGCCCAGTGCCGGTACGGGCTGTCCGCGCCGGGTGCCTGCAGCAGTGCCCGTGCCGGTGTCTGCGCCGAGTGCCCGGCCCACCGCGCGGCCCGGGCACCCCGGAAGGCACCGCCCGTCACCCCGGTCCGTCACCCGCCCGACTGACCCGCCGAGCCACCCACCTTGTAGTCCTGGCCCAGTACGACCGACACATCCGCGTTCGACGTGGTCTTGCCCTTCTTCACCGAACTCGTCGGCAGGCCGAGCGTCTTGGCGACCTCCACCGCGTCCTCCTTCTTCGCGGCGTCGGCGTATGTGATCTGGGACACGGCCTGGGCGGCATCGGTCTCGCCGCCGTCGACGAAGGTGTAGCCGCCGTTCAGCAGGACGACCCGGGCCTGTTCGGTGGCGTCCTTGTCCCCCGTCGAGTTGCGGATGCCGACCTGGACGGCCGCGCCCTTCTCGGGGCTCTTCGCGGCGCCGCCGAGCACGTCCTTGACCACGCTGTCGCTGGCCTGCGCGCTGAGCCTGCCGTCCGTCTGGACCGGCAGCAGCGCCGTCTTGTAGTCGCCGCCCTTGGCATGGTCGGCGAGCTTGGCCAGGAACGCGCCCAGGTCCTTGTCGCTCAGCGAGGGGTCGAGGATCTGCGCGAGCGTCTGCACGGTGGTCGTCGCGGCCTGCGGGTCCGACGACAGCTTGCGCAGCACTCCCTGCATGACCTGGCCGAACCGCTCCAGCTGGGCGTTCTGCGCCTCCCCCGAGGCTCGGTACGTGGCGTACGCGACGGCCATCTTGCCGCTCAGCGTCTGCTCGTCGCCCTTCTTGACGAGGGGCGCCTCGCCCTTCTTCTTCGCGTCCGGGTCCGGCACGTCCGCGTTGGTGTCGATGTCGATGTTGCCGACGAGTTCGACGAGGTTGTTGAGGTACGGGGTGTCGAGGCGCCAGGTGCCCTCGATGTCCGTCCCGAGCACCGTGTCCATCTCGTCGCGCGTCCCGGAGGACCCGTCGTCGTCGACCGACTTGGCGAGCGTGGTCGTGGTGCCGTTGTCGTCCGTCAGGGCAAGCGAGTTGGGCAGCAGGACGGTGGTGCCCTGCTTGGTGGTGGTGTTGTTGACGAGCAGTGCCGTCGAGGTGCCGCCGCCCTTGGTGTTGTGCAGGTGGACGACGATCACGTCGCGGTTCTGGGCGCCGCCGGCGGTGGTCGTCCCGGATGCCGACTCGGACGACGTGCCCGGCAGCCTGCCGTCGTACCAGAGGTAGCCGACCCCGCCGACCGCGACCAGCGCGAGCACCACGACCAGGGCGACGACACGGCCGCGCGCCCGGCGCTTGGCCTCCTCGCGCCGCTCGGTGCGGTTCTCGGTGAACTTCAGCCAGTCGATGACGTCTTCGGAGTCCTCGGGCTGCTCCTCGACGAAGGCGAACTGCTCGGTCCGGTAGTCGCGTTCGCCTTGCGGCCCGTCGCCCTGCGGCCCGTCCTCCGGCGGCTCCGGGGCCTGGGCGGGGCGCGCCTGCTGCGGGATGTAGGCGGTCTGCTCCGCGACGTGTGCCTGCTGCTGACCGGTGTCATAGGGAGCCACAGGTTGCTGCTGACCCGTGTCATACGACACCACGGGCGACGCCTGCTGCCCCTGCTGGCCCATCGCGTACGGGTCGTACCCGTACCCCTGCCCGTATCCCTGACCCTGCTGGTCCTGGTGGCCTTGCTGCCCCTGGTACGCCTGCTGTCCCTGCTGTCCTTGCCCGTATCCCTGCGACTGCCCCCCGTAGGGGTCGTACGAGCCGTACTCCTGCTGGGCCTGAGAGGCCCCGGGAGCTTGGGGAGTCTGGGAAGGTGACGGCACCTGCCGGTACACAGGCTGCCCGAACTCGTCGTAGCCGACGAGCTCGTACTGGTCGCCCCCGTACCCAGCGTCGTATCGGTCGTTCACCGGTGCCCCTCTCGGCTCACTCGCCGCGGTACAGCTCTCGCTTGTCGATGTAGCGCACCACACCGTCCGGCACCAGATACCAGACCGGGTCGCCCTTCGCGACCCTGGCACGGCAGTCTGTGGACGAGATGGCGAGCGCGGGGACCTCGACGAGCGAGACACCGCCCTCCGGCAGACCGGTGTCGGTCAATATGTGGCCGGGCCGGGTGACCCCGATGAAGTGCGCGAGGGAGAACAGTTCTTCGGCGTCGCGCCAGGTGAGGATCTGACCGAGTGCGTCGGCGCCGGTGATGAAGAAGAGGTCCGCGTCGGGGTTCAGCACCCGCAGATCGCGCAGCGTGTCCGTGGTGTAGGTCGGGCCGCCGCGGTCGATGTCGATGCGGC
Organism: Streptomyces sp. NBC_00258; assembly: GCF_036182465.1. NCBI lineage: Bacteria > Bacillati > Actinomycetota > Actinomycetes > Kitasatosporales > Streptomycetaceae > Streptomyces > Streptomyces sp. NBC_00258. The sequence goes on along the minus strand of NZ_CP108081.1, from coordinate 7,961,806 downwards.
TCACGGAGAACTGCGGGTTCTCGGCGGTCGCGATGACCGTCATCAGGTAGCGGTCCTCGGCCGGGGAGACCTTGCGGTCGCTCTTCTGCCACGGCTGTCCGGTCGGCACGAACACCACCTCGTCGAGGTGGAACTGCGCGGCGACCTCGCTGGCCGCCACGAGGTGCCCGTGGTGGATCGGGTCAAACGTTCCGCCCATGACACCGAGGCGGCGCTTTCCCGGGTTCGACGGACCCCTTCCGGGGCCGCGCCGTGCGCTGCGCGCCGTACCGCCCGCCGGACCGGTAGGCATGTCCTGCTCTCCCATGCGTGCAGACCCTACCGGCCCCGACGACGGGTCCGGTCGCGCGGGCGTCAGCGGTCCCGGTTGAAGCGGGTGGTGATCCACAGCAGCAGCATCAGGATGAAGAAGGCCCCGCCGCCGGTCAGGTAGGGGCTGAGGCTCTCGTGGTTGCCGCCGTGCTCCTCGCCCTCGGCGGCGAATGTGACCAACTGGGCAGCGGTGCTGTGGAAGCTCATCTTCGGCAGGACCTATCCGGTGTGGGCGGGATGCGGGATAAAGACTTCCGCACATCGTAAGCGGGGGCTGTCGCCGGTATCACTCCGACTCCGCCGTCAGGACCGCCCGGCGTCCGCCGAGAGATCCTTCCCCCCTTCTCAACCTTCCGGAACCTTCCGCGGGTCTAAGTGGTCGGGAACCTTCCGCCCGGCCTCACTCGTCCCGTTTGTAGCCGCGCAGAAGGAACCAGGCAGTCAGCACACAGCCGACGACCATCACGATCAGCACGACACGGAGGAGATTCCCCGCCCCTTGCTGTTGGGCGGCGCTCGCGGCCTCGGTGAGCCAGGGCTCGGGGAGATGCTCCATGACGTACGACTCCTTCGCTGTACTGCCCGTCCACGGTATCTCCGCCTAGGCTGGGCCCCGTCTTGGGGGCTCAGAAGGCAATCAAACGCATGGGGGACCACATGCCAGAAGAAAGCCACGAGAACGTACCGAGCAGGCAGCGCCGGCGCTTCGAGGGGATCTCCTCCCGGGCGTACGAACACCCGGCGGACCGCTCGGCCCTGGTCGCCCTGCGCAAGCTCAGCGGCTTCGACACCGTTTTCAAGGCGCTCAGCGGCCTGCTCCCGGAGCGCAGTCTGAGGCTGCTGTTCCTGTCGGACTCGGTGCGCGTCTCGGACGCCCAGTTCGCGCACCTGAACGTCATGCTGCGCGACGCCTGTTACATCCTGGACCTGGAGAAGGTCCCGCCGATGTACGTCAACCAGGACCCGCAGCCGAACGCGATGTGCATCGGTCTGGACGAGCCGATCATCGTCGTCACCACCGGCCTCGTGGAGCTGCTCGACGAGGAGGAGATGCGGGCGGTCATCGGCCACGAGGTGGGCCACGCGCTGTCCGGCCACTCCGTCTACCGCACGATCCTGCTCTTCCTGACCAGCCTCGCCCTGCGAGTGGCGTGGATCCCGCTCGGCAACCTCGCGATCATGGCGATCGTGACCGCCCTGCGTGAGTGGTTCCGCAAGTCCGAGCTGTCCGCGGACCGCGCCGGTCTCCTGGTCGGTCAGGACCTGAAGGCGTCGATGCGCGGCCTGATGAAGATCGCGGGCGGCAACCACCTGCACGAGATGAACGTGGACGCGTTCCTCGCCCAGGCCGAGGAGTACGAGGCCGGCGGCGACCTCCGCGACTCGGTGCTCAAGATCCTCAACGTCATGCCCCGCTCCCACCCCTTCACCACGGTCCGGGCGGCCGAGCTGAAGAAGTGGGCCGAGTCCCGCGACTACCAGCGGATCATGGACGGCCACTACCCGCGCCGGGACGAGGACGGGGACACCTCGGTCACGGACTCCTTCCGCCAGTCGGCGGCCAGCTACGCGACGGACGTCAAGAACTCGAAGGACCCGCTGATGAAGCTGGTCAGCGACATCGCGGGCGGCGCGGGCGACCTCGGCGGCCGGGTCCGGCGCGGCTTCGGCGGCTTCGCGACCGGCGCCGGAGGCGCGAGCAGCAGCTCCCCCACGGACCAGCCGCCCACCGACCGCCCGGACGACGAAAGCCCCAACGGAAGCAACGGCACGGTCTGAGTCCGGGCTCTCCGCGGCCCCGGAAGCCCGGGGCCGGCCCGAGCCCGGGCCGCCGCGACCCCGGAGCCGAAACCACAGCCGGGGCGGAGTCGAAAAGTCGGTCCCGGAACCGCAGCCGGGCCGGAGCCGAGGAGTCGGAGCCGGAACTACAGCTTCGGCTGGGCGCTGGCCGCCAGTGAGCCGCACAGCGACGTGGCGCTGCCCGTCGCGTACGGGTCGGTGCCGGCCGGGCCGCCCGCCTTGGCCGTCTCGCCCGCGAGCAGCGGGCGCAGATGGTTCGTCGCGTCCTCGGCGCAGGCCAGCGGCCCGGCCTGGACGTACGAGACGACCAGCTCTGTCTGGTGCATGCGCAGGTCGTCACGGTCGAACCGGAAGTGCAGCTCGCGTCGCACGGTGAACAGCGAGGCCTTGGCCTTCTCGTCCGAGCCGGTCGGCCGCAGGGCGTAGACGAAGGTGTGGTCGGCGCTGACCTCAAGGGTGTCGGAGTCGGTCTCGGCGGCCGACAGCGTGCCCTGCACCCGGATCCCGCTGTCGGCCAGCTCCGCCTGGTTGGGGTCGAAGCGGACCAGCCAGCCGGTGGGCGCGTGCCGCCCGTCCGCGGTGGGCCGCTCGAAGCTCTGGTCGAACTGGTCGAGCTGCTGCGGGTCGAGCCGTATCCGCACGGACCGGGTGGCGCCGCCGGTGAGGACGTCCGGGTCGAGCGAGGACTCGACGAGGTAGTCCTTCGCCGTGGTCAGCGCGGTGACGACCTGGCTGTCGGAGAAGTGGGCGGTGCGCCGGGAGGCGGGCAGCGTGATGCCCTCGGCGCCGATGCGGAACTGGTCGGCCGGGCTGTGCGCGTACAGCGACTCGATGTCGGTGGAGCCGGGCACGGCGTTCTGCGGCGCGAGCGGTATCACGGTCATCCGCAGCGGCTCGGGGTGCTTCGCGGCAGGCGTCTGGTACGGATGACGTACGCCCATGTAGATCGCGGTACCGAAGGCCACGGCGATCAGCAGGACGAGGATCAGCGCCTGCCGGGACAGGCCCCGCCGCATCTGTGGACGGCGGCGGACTGCCGGGGCGTGGTCGCCGATCCGCTCCTGTGCGGAGAACTCCTGGAGGCGGGCAGCCCTGACGAACGACTCGTCGAAGACGACGGATCGGTATTCTTCCTCGCCACCACCAGGAGCACCCTCGGGGGTCCCCTCAGGTGGGTCTCCAGGTCCGCCCATACATTCAGAGTAGGTCGCCAGGACCTCAGGTAAACGCCGCGGTACACGACAAGTTCTGACAGGACCTCACGGACGCCCTACGGCGTGCGCGGCACCGCCGAGACGGCTGGCTGGGAATAGTCGGCCGAGGCCGAGGGACCCACTCCGCTTCCCTGTTCGAGGCCTGTGGAGGCGGGCGCCGGGACCTGGTCCCGGCTGCCCGAGGACGCTCCCCGGTAGACCGCGGTGAAAGCGAGCGCGACCATGCCGATTCCCATCACGAGGGCGAGTATCCAGGCGACGGGACGGTGCCAGCGGGCCTGCTTCCCGTACGTCCCGGGGTGGCCGTAGCCGCCGTGCAGGACGTCGCGGTCGTCGAGGTCGTCCAGATCCGGGTCGTGGCCGAAATCAGCACGGCCGTCGGGTCCGAATCCGTCTTCGTAGAACTCGTCGTCGCCGCGTACCCCCCGGGGGTGTGTCTGGCGCGCTTCGGCCTCGGAGGCCTCGGCTCTCGCCTGGGCAGCGGCAAGGAGGCGCTCGACGGCGGTCGGTTCGTGAACCGTGGCCGCCCGTACAAAGGCCTCGTCGAAGACCACGGAGGCGAACTCTTCGTCCGCACCCCCGCGGTCGCGGTCGTCGTCGGGCTCCCAGCCGTCAGGGAACGGCGTGCCCCCCACGTCCTCCGGCACGGATCCAGAGTAGACCGGGGTGGTCAATTTGGGCAGACGGTAAGGAAATTCATCCGCCTGGCGAGACGCTTTCCGGGGAGACCCCCAAACACTCCGTGCGGGGATTTCTCGGCGAGTTCCCCGAGCGCCCCCTCGGCACGTCCCGGAGAGCCCCCCGCCGCGTTCCGGAGAGACCCCGGGCACGCCCCGGGGAGCCCCTTCAGCGGTCCTCGGGGAGCCGGCAGCCCGCTGATCAGCGGCGGATGTGCCCGTCGCCGGTGACGATGTACTTCGTGCTCGTCAGCTCCGGCAGCCCCATCGGCCCCCGCGCGTGCAGCTTCTGCGTGGAGATCCCGATCTCGGCGCCGAAGCCGAACTGGCCGCCGTCGGTGAAGCGCGTGGACGCGTTCACGGCGACCGTCGTGGAGTCGACCAGCTGGGTGAACCGGCGGGCCGCCTGCTGCGAGGTGGTGACGATCGCCTCGGTGTGCCCGGAGCTCCAGAGCCGGATGTGCGCCACGGCCTTGTCGAGCGAGTCGACGACGGCGGCGGCGATGTCGTACGACAGGTACTCGGTGTCCCAGTCCTCGGTCGTGGCCTCGACCACGGTGGCCCTGGAGTCCTTGGCGTACGCGAGGACGCGCTCGTCGGCGTGCACGGTGACACCGGCGTCCGCGAGGGCGTCGAGGGCGCGCGGCAGGAACTCGGGCGCGATGTCCTGGTGGACGAGGAGCGTCTCGGCGGCGTTGCAGACGCTGGGCCGCTGCGCCTTGGAGTTGATCAGGATGTCGATCGCCATGTCGAGGTCGGCGTGCGCGTCGACGTAGACGTGGCAGTTGCCGGTGCCGGTCTCGATGACCGGGACGATGGACTCCTGGACGACCGTCTGGATCAGGGAGGCGCCGCCGCGCGGGATGAGCACGTCGACGAGACCGCGGGCACGCATCAGCTCCCGTACGGACTCCCGGCCCTCGCCCGGCACGAGCTGTACGGCGTCGGCGGGCAGGCCCGAGCCGCCCACCGCGTCGCGCAGGACCCGTACGAGGGCGGTGTTGGACTCGTACGCGGAGGACGAGCCGCGCAGCAGCACCGCGTTGCCGGACTTCAGGCAGAGGGCGGCCGCGTCGACGGTCACGTTCGGGCGGGCCTCGTAGATGATCCCGACCACGCCGAGCGGGACGCGGACCTGGCGCAGGTCGATGCCGTTGGGCAGGGTCGAGCCGCGGACGACCTCGCCGACCGGGTCGGGCAGCGCCACCACGTCCCGTACGTCGGAGGCGATCGCGCGGATCCGCTCGGGGGTGAGCGTCAGCCGGTCGATGACCGACTCGCTGGTGCCGGCCTCACGGGCGCGCTCGACGTCCTTGGCGTTGGCCTCGACGATCTCGCTCGTACGGACCTCCAGCGCGTCCGCGATCGCGAGCAACGCGTCGTCCTTCTCGGCCCGCGGGAGCGGGGCGAGGTCGGCGGCGGCGCCCTTGGCACGGTAGGCGGCCTGGGTGACCGGGGACATCGAGTCGTACGGCGAGAGCGTGGTCATATCCCGCAGGGTAGTGCGCCCGCGAGAGGTGTTCAGCCGTTGTCCCACACCGCGAGACAGGTCCTGAAATGCCCCTAGAAAGGGTGTACGCCCACAGGTGTCGCGGGCAGCGGCCCGTATCCCTCGGCGATGCGCTGGTGGTAGGTCTCGCGGTCGATGACCTCCAGGCCGACGATCTCCCAGGGCGGCAGTTTCGCGGTCTGGCGGTGCTCGCCCCACAGGCGCAGCGCGACCGCGGCGGCGTCGTGCAGGTCGCGGGCCTCTTCCCAGTAGCGGATCTCCGCGTGGTCGTTGGCATAGCGGCTGGTCAGCAGAAAGGGATGGTCGTGGGCGAGCTGTTCAAGACCGCGCCTGACCTCCTTCAGCGGGGCCTCGGCGCCCGAGACGCTGAGCGTGACGTGCCAGAGCCTCGGCAGGTCCTGCGGCTCCTCGACCTCGTAGGTGTCGCCGGCCGCGACGCTGGTGAGGGCCCGCTCCTCGCCGGCCACCCGGGAGCCGACACCACCGCGGGACGCCGCCGCCCCAGGGCGCACTCGTCTCACGACGGCCTCCTTTACGCAATGGGTCCGCTCGGACTGAGGGGGTCTCCCTGAAACAAAGTTGAGCAGGTGGGAAGCCTCCGTGTGACGGTTTTACGGAACGTCCACCGGCGGGGGCCTTCCTTTCGGCCGTTTACGGGTGGAGCAGCACCAGATCGTCCCTGTGTACGACTTCGCGTTCGTACGCGGGACCCAGCTCGCGGGCCAGCTCGTGCGTGGAGCGGCCGATCAGCTGCGGGATCTCCTTGGCGTCGAAGTTCACCAGCCCCCGGGCGACCGCCCGGCCCGCGCTGTCGCGCAGTTCGACGGGATCGCCCGCGGTGAAGTCGCCCTCGACGGCCGCGATGCCGGCCGGCAGCAGTGACGTACGCCGCTCGACGACCGCGCGCACGGCCCCGTCGTCGAGGGTGAGGGCGCCCTGCGGGGTCGACGCGTGCTGGAGCCACAGCAGCCGGTCGGCGGAACGGCGGCCCGTGGCGTGGAAGTACGTGCCGGTGTCCCGGCCCGCGAGGGCGTCCGCGGCGTGCACCGCGCTCGTCAGCACGACGGGAATGCCGGCCGCGGCCGCGATGCGGGCCGCCTCGACCTTGGTGACCATGCCGCCGGTGCCGACGCCGGCCTTGCCCGCGCTGCCGATGTCGACGTGTGCGAGGTCGGCCGGGGTGCGCACCTCCGCTATCCGCGTCGTACCGGGCTTGCTGGGGTCGCCGTCGTACACCCCGTCCACGTCGGAGAGGAGGACCAGCAGGTCGGCGCGGACGAGGTGGGCGACGAGGGCGGCGAGCCGGTCGTTGTCGCCGAAGCGGATCTCGTCCGTGGCGACGGTGTCGTTCTCGTTGACGACCGGCAGGGCGCCCATCGCGAGGAGCTTGTCGAGGGTGCGCGAGGCGTTGCGGTGGTGGGCGCGGCGGCTCATGTCGTCGGAGGTGAGCAGCACCTGGCCGACACGGACGCCGTAGCGGGCGCAGGAGGCGGTGTAGCGGGCGACCAGGAGCCCCTGGCCGACGCTGGCGGCGGCCTGCTGGCGGGCGAGGTCCTTGGGGCGGCGGCGCAGGCCCAGCGGGGCGAGGCCCGCGGCGATGGCACCGGACGAGACGAGGACGATCTCCTTCTCACCGCCGCTGCGGCCCTTGGCGAGGACGTCCACGAGAGCGTCCACACGGTCGGCGTCGAGGCCCCCGGACGCGGTGGTCAGGGACGAGGAGCCCACCTTGACGACGATCCTGCGGGCCTCGGCCACTCCCGGCCTCGCCGCCTGCACTGCCGCCTGCCTTGCCGCTGACACGCTGTACCCCAATGTTCCGACCAGCCCGGTCTGTGCAATCTACGTGACCGAGGGTGGCCGGCGCCGCCGCGTTTCGAGTGGCGGACGGACCCGGGGGCCGTGGGAGACCCGAGTGAGGAAGACGAGAGAACCAGCTCACAGGTTCCAGTCTTTTTAGCCCGAAATACGGTGAATGATCTCACGCAAGATTGCTAGCGGGCCCGCCGAAGTCATACGGTCAGGGATCGGCTTCCCGCTCGCACGAGGATCCGCGAGAAATCGCGGGGATTCGCGAGGCATGACGAGGCCGACCCCCATGCATCCCCCCATCCGTCGCATCCCTCGCAGGAGCCCATTCCGTGCCCTCCGCCGGACTCGCCCCCCGCCGCATCGTGCAGCTCTCGGCGCTGCTCTCGATGTTCGCGCTCTTCACGGCGCAGATCGTCTCCGCTCTGTTGCCGAACGTCCCGGTGTTCATCGCCGCGAGCGCCGCCGGGCTCGCCCTCGACGTGTTCCTGCAGTACCGCGATCCCGGTCTGCTCTCACTCCTGGGCAAGGTCCGCTTCGACGTCACGGTCCGGCAGTTGCTCCGCGACATGCTGATCCTGGTGGGGCTCCTGCGGATCGAGGGCATCAACCCGACGCGCGAGCAGGCACCGCTGCTGGTCGCGCTGTGCCTCTTCTACGCACTGCACTTCGCCTGCCAGGCCGCCGCGGTCGTGGTCCGCCGCACCCGCACGCTGCCGATCGTCACCCGCAACATCGACGCGTCCGCGCTGCGCCTGAGCACGGCGCCGCCGCGCATCCTGGCCCGCCGCCCGGGCCACCGCCTGCTCACCTTCTCGATCCCGACCACGGCCGGCCTGATGGTCACCGCGGCCACCGCGGACGGGTACTGGGGCGCCATCGGCGTCGGCATCGCGCTCGTCCTGATCGGCGGCGGCACGGCCTACCTCGCCACCTGGCTGCTGCCCAAGAAGCGCGCCAAGAGCGAGCAGAAGGTCATGGAGTGGCTGGACAAGTGGCTGGCCGACTACCGGCCGACCGTCGCCATGTACTTCTCGGGCGGTACGACCTCGGCGTACCAGGCGAACATGTGGCTCTCCACGCTCTCCTCGGTCGACGCCAAGCCGCTGATCGTGCTGCGTGAGCGCTTCATGGTCCAGAAGATCGACGCCACGGACGTCCCGGTCATCTGCTTCCCGAAGGTCACGACGATGTTCTCGTTGGAGAACTCGACGCTGAAGATGATGCTGCACCCGGCCAACGCCGCGAAGACCTCGCAGGTCCTGCGCATCCCCACGGTCAAGCACGCCTTCATCAACCACGGCGAGTCCGACAAGCTGTCCTCCTGCAACCCGTACGCGAAGGCGTACGACGAGGTGTGGGTGGCCGGTCCCGCGGCGCGCGAGCGGTACGCGCTCGCCGAGGTCGGCGTCGAGGACAAGGACATCGTGGAGGTCGGCCGCCCGCAGCTGGCGCCGATCCGCCCCTACTCCGGGGCGCCCACGGGTACGTACACGACCGTGCTGTACGCCCCGACGTGGGAGGGCTGGGACGGCAACCCCGGCAACACCTCGGTGGTGCTGGCCGGCGAGAACATCGTGAAGCGGCTGCTCGCCGACGAGGGCGTACGGCTCCTCTACAAGCCGCACCCGATGACCGGTTCCGTCGACCCTCGCGCGGGCGCCGCGAACCAGCGCATCATGGCGATGATCCGCGAGGCCAGCGCCTTGCGGTCGGGCGTCCGTCCCGACGCCGGTGCCGCCGCCGAACTGACGCGCCGCACGGCCGAGTTGGACAAGCTCACGTCCACCGCCTTCCGCGAGAGCGCGGACGAGATGGAGCGGATGCTGCTCCAGGGCGCGCCGCGGGGCGACCGTGAGGCGGCCATCGTCGAGGCCACGCTGGCCTGGGAGAAGGCCTACTGGGCGTCCTTCCCCGAGTGGGAGCACCAGATCATCACGGACGCGCGGCCGGCCATCTTCGCCTGCTTCAACCAGGCGGACCTGCTGATCAGCGATGTCTCGTCGGTCGTCTCCGACTGGCTGTCGAGCGAGAAGCCGTACGCGGTCGCCAACACCTCGGGGATGTCCGAGGCGGCGTTCCGCGCGGGCTTCCCGACCGTGTCAGCGGGCGCCATCCTGACGCCCAAGGCGGGAGGTGTGCCGGCGCTGCTCGAGTCGGTCCGCCACCCGGAGAAGGACCACTTCACGGCGGCCCGTGCCGAGCTCAAGGAGCACCTGCTCGGCCCGTCCGACCCGCCGTCGCTGGCCCGCTTCGACGCGGCGATCGACGACCTCTGCACCAAGGCCGACGAGCGGCGCGTGCGCATGGAGTCCCGCCTCGCCGCGGAGATCCCCGCCCCGCGCTCCGCGAAGGAGGACGCGGCCGAGGAGGCCGCGCAGGACCCGAACGAGGCGGACGACTCCGTCAACGCGTAGCCGCTGCCGCGGGGAGCGAGTAAAAAGTGGGCCCGGATATTCTCCGGGCCCACTTTTTGCTGGGTATCTGGGTGCGTGTTCGGCTGCGGGTGGGTGGGGGCTTGTCGCGCAGTTCCCCGCGCCCCTGAAGATGGCTGGGGCCGGCGGTCACGTGCCGGTTTCCGCCGACGGTCACCTGTCGCTTTTAGGGGCGCGGGGAACTGCGCGAACGGCCCCCACCGGCCCCGCAGGGTGAATGCGGACCGTGGGGGCCTGGGGCGGAGCTCCCAGTTGCGGTCTAGAACGGGTCGAAGTCGTCGAACTCCTGGTCCGCCTCGTCCCGCTCCGCCTGCTTCTCGCGCCGCCGAGTGACGGCGGGCCGAGGCGCCTCGAAACGATGGTCCTCACCGCGGCGCCCGAGCATCTCGGCGCCGGCCATGACCGTCGGCTCCCAGTCGAAGACGACCGCGTTCTCCTCGGGGCCGATGGCGACCCCGTCCCCGTGCCGGGCGCCCGCCTTCATCAGCGAGTCCTCCACACCGAGGCGGTTGAGCCGGTCGGCGAGGTAGCCGACGGCCTCGTCGTTGCTGAAGTCGGTCTGACGGACCCAGCGCTCGGGCTTCTCACCCCGTACGCGGAAGAGTCCGTCCCCCTCCTGGACCACCGTGAAGCCGGCGTCGTCGACCGCCTTCGGGCGGATGACGATTCGGGTGGCCTCCTCCTCGGGCTTCGCAGCACGGGCCTCACCGACCAGGCCGGCGAGGGCGAAGGAGAGCTCCTTGAGGCCCGTGTGGGCCACCGCGGAGACCTCGAAGACCTGGTAGCCGCGCGCCTCCAGATCCGGGCGGACCATCTCGGCCAGGTCCTTGCCGTCCGGTACGTCGATCTTGTTGAGGACGACCAGCCGCGGCCGGTTGCCGAGACCGCCGTACTGCTTCAGCTCCTCCTCGATGATGTCGAGGTCGGAGACCGGGTCACGGTCGGACTCCAGGGTCGCCGTGTCGAGGACGTGGACGAGCACCTCGCAGCGCTCCACATGGCGCAGGAACTCCAGGCCGAGGCCCTTGCCCTGGCTCGCCCCGGGGATCAGTCCCGGCACGTCCGCGATCGTGTAGACGGTCGAACCCGCCGTCACCACACCGAGGTTGGGGACGAGGGTCGTGAACGGGTAGTCCGCGATCTTCGGCTTGGCGGCCGACAGGACCGAGATCAGCGAGGACTTGCCCGCGCTCGGGTAGCCGACGAGCGCGACGTCCGCGACCGTCTTCAGCTCCAGGACGATGTCCTGGAGGTCACCGGGCACGCCGAGCAGCGCGAAGCCGGGGGCCTTGCGGCGGGCCGAGGCCAGCGCCGCGTTGCCGAGGCCGCCCCGGCCGCCCTGTGCGGCGACGTAGGTGGTGCCCTGGCCCACCAGGTCCGCGAGTACGTTCCCCGCCTTGTCCTGGATCACCGTGCCGTCCGGGACCGGCAGGACCAGGTCCTGGCCGTCCTTGCCGGAGCGGTTGTCGCCCGCGCCGGGCTTGCCGTTGGTGGCCTTGCGGTGCGGGGAGTGGTGGTAGTCGAGGAGCGTGGTGACGGACTGGTCGACGACCAGGATCACGTCACCGCCACGGCCGCCGTTGCCACCGTCCGGGCCGCCGAGCGGCTTGAACTTCTCCCGGTGGACGGAGGCACAGCCGTGACCTCCGCTACCCGCGGCGACATGCAGCTCGACGCGGTCCACGAAGGTGGTCATGGGATGTGCCTCCAGTTACGTACGGAAATCTCTCATCGATGATCACCCGGCGGTCTTCGCCGCTCAGTGATCACTACTCAGTTAAAACACGCGAAAGGCGGACCCGCTTCCCGTACGGGAAGTGAGGTCCGCCTCGCGAAAGATCCGGTCAGGCGACCGGAACGATGTTCACGACCTTGCGGCCACGGTGAGTACCGAACTCCACCGCACCGGCGGCGAGGGCGAACAGCGTGTCGTCCTTGCCGCGGCCGACGCTCGCGCCGGGGTGGAAGTGGGTGCCGCGCTGGCGGACCAGGATCTCACCGGCGTTGACGACCTGACCGCCGAAGCGCTTCACGCCGAGCCGCTGAGCATTGGAGTCGCGACCGTTCCGGGTGGACGATGCGCCCTTCTTGTGTGCCATCTCTCCTCAGTCCCTTACTTCGCAGCCGCGGGGATCTCAGTGACCTTGATCGCCGTGTACTGCTGGCGGTGGCCCTGACGACGGCGGTAGCCGGTCTTGTTCTTGTAGCGAAGGATGTCGATCTTGACACCCTTGTGGTGATCCACGATCTCGGCCTGGACCTTGATGCCGGCAAGGACCCAGGGGTCGCTGGTCACGGCGTCGCCGTCGACAACGAGCAGGGTCGAGAGCTCGACCGTGTCGCCAACCTTGGCAGTGGAAATCTTGTCAACCTCAACGATGTCGCCGACAGCAACCTTGTGCTGGCGACCACCGCTGCGCACGATGGCGTACACGCGGATCTCTCTCTCGCTCGAAATCGGAATCCCCGCAGTCCAGCCGCCGAGGAAAGCAGGCGGCCTCTCCCGGGGCGCGAGCCACCGGGAGGAAGAGGTTTACGGGAATGCGGTGCGTCAGTGAACACACCGAGGGTCAAGGTTACGGGGCCCCGACCTGGGGGTCAAACCGGGTCGAGGGCCGCTCCTGACCAGGACCTAGGTGGTCGGCTTCTCGCCGTCGTCGGGCAGCGGCTTCACGCCCTTGCACAGGTCCGTGGTGTCCGCCGTGCCCGGGTAGGCCACCTTGGTCACCCGGTCGAAGTGGACCTTGTACATGTCGTGCACGGCGTCGTCGTCGACCTTCACGATCGACTCGTCGTTCTCGCGCAGCGCGGGGCCCGTGTAGTTGCCGGAGCCGGTGAAGCTGACCTTGTTCTTCACGCCGTCGTACATGCCGTCGATGAGGATGTACTTGGAGTGGATGATGTACGGCGTCGACAGCTTCTGGCCGGGGTTCAGCGGGTCCCGGTCGTCGTTGTAGCAGCGCACGGTCGGACCGCCGGTGGTGTGCAGCTTCTCCCACGTGCCCTTGGTGCCGCCGCTGCTCTTGGCACTGTCGGACTCCGCGTAGACGATGCTCACGGAGCAGCCCGCCTTCTTCAGCGAGACCAGCTTCTCCGCGATGGCCAGCCGTGTGATCTTGAAGATCGCCACCCGGACCTTGGTCGACTGCGTGACGCCTGCGGTGTCCTTGTACTTGCAGGTCACGTTGTTGAGGATCGAGTACACCGTGTCGGTGGCCCGGGTGTTGCCGGCCCGCGGGAAGAAGTACGCCTTGTAGAGGCCGTTGCTCACCGTGCGGTAGTTCCAGGACTCCCAGTCCTGCGCGACCATCGTGTCGAAGTAGTCCGCGTACGCGTCGTACATCGTCGGGTTGTTCGGCAGCAGCAGCGCGTCGTTGAAGAACTTGGTGTGCGCCGACGGCGTGGAGTTCGAGGTGGTCTCGACGACCACGTTCGTGGCGCCCTCGACCGCCGAGAACAGCCAGAACTTGTTGTGCATGATCGACTGCCCGAACTTCGGGTCGCCGAGGCACGACTTGTTCTCCGGGCAGGTCGCGACGTACGAACTCTGCGTACGGTCCGTGCCGAGCCCCGAGGCCAGCGTGCCGTACGCGGTGTTGGTGGGCCGGTCGCTGATGCTGGACTCGTCGAGCAGCACCTGGACGTCGACGCCGCGGTTCTTGGCCGCCACGAGCGCGTTGACGACCGAGGCCTCCCAGACGTGGTAGACCGCGACCTTGATCGTGGAGCCGGGCAGCGCGGAGTTCGTCAGCTCGATGAGCCGGGTGCGAATCACGGTCTGCTGGTCGGCCGTGCCGAGCGGGTCGTTGAAGATCGGCCCCTCGGTCCACGCCGGGTTGTCCACGGCCTGTGCGGTACCCGCCGACATGACGGCCTGTCCGCCCGCCGCGGACAGCACAGTGGCCAGCGCGACGGCCTGCCGCCCGCCCTTGACCGGCTTTACGGCACGGTGTCGCCCAGTGCCCTTCAGGCGCACGCGCGCCATTGAGATCCCCTCCCCTGACACGTGTGAACGTTCTCCCCAACGCGCACCCGTGTGTTCACGCCTATGACTGCATGAGTTTTACAGGTAGATGATCGCCCTCCAAGAGGCGGGGGGGTAATTGTGATGATCGTGATGCTCCTGAAAACATGTCAGGAACTCCCAAATCGGCCGGAACCCGCAGCAGTTCGGTTTCCCTGACGGAGCGTCGTCCGAGCAGCCGAACGCCCCCTGACCCGCGGTCGGACCACGGGCCAGGGGGCGTCTTCGGTTGCGCGGGTGCTCAGCCCTCGTCGGTGGAGGCCGTGACCGTGGACGGCGACTGCTGCTCAGCCGCCGCCGTCTTCTTCGACGTCGACTTCGCGGCCGTCTTGGCGGTCTTCGCCGTCTTCTTGGCCACGGTCTTCTTGGCGGCCGTCTTCTTGGCCGTCGTCGTCTTCTTCGCCGCGGCCTTCTTGGCGGTCGCCTTCTTGGCCGTCTTCCGGGCCGTCTTCTTGGCCGGAGCCTCTCCGTCGCCGGACGCCTCCGCGGGGGCCTCGGCAGGCGCCTCGGCGGCCTCCGTCCGGGCTTCCGCAGGAGCCTCCGCCGAAGCCGAGGGGACGACCATGACGGCCGTCTCCGCGGACGCGGTCGGAGCGGTGGCCTTACGGACCGCACGGCGGCGCGCCCGCGGCGGGGCGGCGCTGTCCGTGGCGGGCTGCGGCTCGGGCTCGGCGACCGGCTCCGTCTTGGACTCGACGGGTGCGGCGACCGGCTCGGTGACGGTCACCACGGCCTCCTCCGCGGCCTTGGGCGAACCGGCCGGCGCGGTGGCCTTGCGGGTCGCCCGACGGCGCGTACGGCCCTTGGGCGCGGCGTCCTCGACGGCGGGGGCCGCGGCCGCCGGGGCCTCGACCACCGGGTCCTCGGCGGCGGCGGGCGCGGCCTGCGCGGTGGCGGCCGGCTCCGGCTGCACGGGACGCTCGGCCTCGTCCTGCGACGTCACGGACTGGGCCGTGGGAGCCTCCGAGCGGCGCTCGGACCGACGGCTCTCGGACCTCGGCGCGCCCGCCGGGGCAGACGCCCGCCTGCCGGCACGGCGCCGCGAACGGCCACGCGTGGCCGCGGCCTCCGCCTCGGCGGCACTGCTGTAGAGGTCCTCGTCCGGTACGAACTCGGGCTCGGGCAGCGCGACCGGCTCGGCGGCCTCCGCGGCGACCTCGGCCGCCGTCTCGTCGGGCTCGGCCGTCTCCGCCTCGTGCGTGTGCTCGTGGTCGTGGTCGTGGGTCTGCTCGGCGCCGCCACGGCCACGCTTCTTGCGCTTGCCGCCGCCTCCGGCGGAGGTCGGCTGCTCCATGTGCACGATCACGCCACGGCCGTTGCAGTGGACGCAGGTCTCGGAGAACGACTCCAACAGGCCCTGGCCGACCCGCTTACGGGTCATCTGGACGAGGCCCAGCGAGGTCACCTCGGCGACCTGGTGCTTCGTACGGTCGCGTCCCAGGCACTCCAGGAGGCGGCGCAGCACCAGATCGCGGTTGGACTCCAGGACCATGTCGATGAAGTCGATGACGACGATGCCGCCGAGGTCGCGCAGCCGCAGCTGGCGCACGATCTCCTCGGCCGCCTCCAGGTTGTTCCTGGTGACCGTCTCTTCGAGGTTGCCGCCCTGACCGGTGAACTTGCCGGTGTTGACGTCGATGACGATCATCGCTTCGGTCTTGTCGATGACCAGCGAACCGCCGCTCGGCAGCCAGACCTTGCGGTCCAGCGCCTTGGCGAGCTGCTCGTCGATCCGGTACGTCGCGAAGACGTCGACCTCGGAGGTCCACCTCGACAGGCGGTCGGCCAGGTCGGGCGCCACATGGGCGACGTAACCGTGGATGGTCTCCCATGCCTCGTCGCCGCTCACGATGACCTTGGTGAAGTCCTCGTTGAAGATGTCGCGGACGACGCGGACGGTCATGTCCGGCTCGCCGTAGAGCAGCGTCGGCGCGTTCGAACCGCCGCCGCCCTTCGCCTTCTTCTGGATGTCCTCCCACTGCGCCTGCAGCCGCTCGACGTCACGGCGCAGCTCGTCCTCGCTCGCGCCCTCGGCGGCGGTGCGCACGATGACGCCCGCGTCCTCGGGGACGATCTTCTTGAGGATGGTCTTCAGACGCGCGCGCTCGGTGTCGGGCAGCTTGCGGCTGATGCCGGTCATCGAGCCCTCGGGCACGTAGACCAGGTAGCGGCCGGGGAGGGACACCTGGCTGGTGAGGCGGGCGCCCTTGTGGCCGATCGGGTCCTTGGTGACCTGCACGAGGACCGACTGGCCGGACTTGAGCGCGCTCTCGATGCGGCGGGGGCCGTTGGCCATGCCCAGCGCCTCGAAGTTGACCTCACCGGCGTACAGCACGGCGTTGCGGCCCTTGCCGATGTCGATGAAGGCGGCCTCCATCGACGGCAGCACGTTCTGGACCTTGCCCAGGTAGACGTTGCCGACGTACGAGGTCGACTGCTCCTTGTTGACGTAGTGCTCGACGAGCACGTTGTCTTCCAGGACGCCGATCTGGGTGCGCTCGCCGCTCTGGCGGACGACCATCACGCGCTCGACGGCCTCACGACGGGCCAGGAACTCGGCCTCGGTGATGATCGGAACGCGGCGGCGGCCCTGCTCGCGCCCCTCGCGGCGGCGCTGCTTCTTGGCCTCCAGACGGGTCGAGCCCTTGATGGACTGCACCTCGTCCGAGGCGTCGGACCGCTCTTCCTTCTTGCTGCGCGGCTCACGGACCTTGACGACCGTGCGCTCGGGGTCGTTGTCGCTCGTCTCGACCTCGCCGGACGAGTCACCGGCGCGACGACGACGGCGACGACGGCGACGGCTGCTGCTGGAGCCGCCCGGCTCCTCGCGCTCGTCCTCGGCGTCCTCGTCCGTCTGCTCTGCGGTGTCCTCGGTGTCCTGGGCAGCCCGCTCGGACCGCTCGGACTGCTCGGCGGCGTAGTCGTCTCCGTCTCCCGACTCGCCGTCCGCCTCGGCGGACTCGCCCCGGCGGCGACGACGGCCGCCACGACGGCGCCGACGACGCGAACCGGTCTCCTCGCCGTCGTCACCCTCGGCGGAGTCGTCGGCGGTGTCCTCCGCGGACTCCTCGTCGACGGGCTCCTCCTCGGGCTCGGGGGCCTCCGCCACGGGGGCGGCGGGCTCCTCGGCCTTCCTGCTGCGGCGACGCCTGCGCGATCCGCCCGTCTCCTCCTCGGCGACGGGGGCGGCCTCCTGGACCGGCTCCACGATGTCCTCGGGGGCCCCGGGCTCCTCGGCGGCCTCGGCAGCGGCGGCGGCCGCGGCGCGCTCCGGCGTCTGGAACATCGGCTCGGTGAACACGGGCGCCTGGAACACGGCGACCGCGGGACGCGCGGGACGCCGCGAGGAGTCCTTCTCGGTCTCCGTGCTCTTGTCGGGCGCGGGCGCGGCGAAGCCTCCGGCGGCCTTGCGCGTGGCACGGCGACGGGCGCGGCGCGGGGCGCCGTCCTCGGCGTCGGCGGTGGTGTCGGCCTCGGGGGCCCGGTCGTTCTTGGCAGCGGCCACGGGGGCCTCCCTGCGCTCGTCGCGGACATCGGCCTCGACGGGCTCGGTCGCGGTGGGGGTCTCGGCGCGCTCCGCCTCGGGCGGGGTGGCGCGGCGGGCGGGCTCGGCGGCGGCCTCGGCGGACGCCGTCACGGGCGTCTCCGCCTCGGCCTGCGGCGCACCGGTGGGCGCGGTGGCCCGACGGGTGGCCCGGCGGCGGGTACGGCCCTTGGGGGCGGCGTCCTCGGCCTCGACGGCCGGCGCCTCTTCGGCTTCGGCGGCGGCCGGGGCGGTGGTCGTGGCCACGGCGGCCTCGTCGGCCCCGGCGGTCACAGCGGCCTCGGTCTCCGTAGGCGCACCGGCGGGTGCGGTGGCACGGCGCGTGGCCCGACGGCGCGTACGGGGCGCCGGAGCAGCCTCCTCGGCCACGGGCTCGGCGGCGGGTGTCCCGGGCTCCGCATGTACGGCAGGAGCGGCGGCGACGGCCTCTTCGATCACGACGGCCTCGTCGGGCCCAGTGGTCTGAGCCGTCTCGGCGGCCTGCGGCGCACCGGCGGGAGCGGACGCACGGCGGGTGGCCCGACGGCGCGTACGCGGTGCCGGGGCAGCCTCCTCGGCTGCGGGCTCCGCCTGTACGGCAGGAGCGGCGGCCTCGGCTGCCGGCTCGTCGGTGACAGACGTCTCAGTGGCGGCCTTCTCGGCGGTCACCGCCTCAGCGGCCGCAGCCGCCTCTTCGGTCTCCTCCGGCTCCTCCGTCGCGAGATCGGTGGAGCTCACGGCCGGTATGGCCGGCGCGGTGGTCTCGGCCACGCTCTCGCCCTCGGGGTTCCCGGAGGGCGGTCCCGCGGGGCGGGACGCGGCGCGACGACGCCTGCGCGGCGGCAGGGTGTCGCTGGGGGTGCTGTTCTCGGAGCCGTTGGAGGGCTCAGCGGGTTCGGTCGGTTCGAGCATGCGGGTGGATCTCCCGTCAGGCTCCCGGGCGCCGCGGATCCGGTGACGTCCGCGGCTCGCGCGATGCGCGGTGCCGCCGTCCGGGGCGCGGGCGCCGCACGGGAGCTCTCTGTGTCCTGTCTCGCCGGTTCCGTACGCCATGTGTGCGTACGGCCTGGCGAAAGTCTTCTGGTCGGTGCGCTGCCCGACCCAGGTGGCTCCCGGATACGAGGGCGGCGCTTCGACGTTCGTCCTTACGCGGGACCTTCCTTACGCCGACGCCTTCGCGGCGGCAGCGGTCGCGGCCGTGGGTGGGGCGGCAGCCACTGCCTCGCGGTCGGGCGCGAGCGGGTCGGTCACCGTGCCGGTCTCTTCATCGAAAAGCCCCTGCGCCAGCCTGGTCACCGCTGCGGGGACCGGCGGCGCCAGGTCGGCCACAGCTCGGAGACCGGACAGGACGTCGTCAGGTCGAACGGCAGGCGTCACGTGCCGAACAACCAGCCGCAGTATCGCACAGGCCTGGTCGGTCGGCCTATCAGCCTGTGGACTGTGCGTCTCAGGCTGTGACTTTTGTGCCTCTGGTTGTGCTGTGTGCGCCTCCAGGCTCGCGACGGCGCCGCGGGCGTCGAAGGTGCGCATGCCGTTCTTCGTCCTGCGCTGGACCTCGACGGCCTCGGCCGACGTGAAGGCGTCGACCGCGCGCTCCGCGTCCTCGGGGGTCACGCCGTCGAGGCGCAGCTCCCATACGGACGCGGTGAGCCGGTCGGCGAGACCCGATGTACGGGCCTCCACGGCGTCGATGATGTCGAGCCCGAGAGGCATCGACTCGTCGAGGAGCAGGCGCAGCTTCTCGGGGTCGCGCGCGTCGGTGAGCGCGATCTCCAGGTACTCGGCCTCACTGCCCGTGCCGGTGGGTGCGGCATTGGCATACGACACCTTCGGGTGTGGGGTGAACCCCGCCGAGTACGCCATGGGCACCTCGGCGCGGCGCAGCGCACGCTCGAAGGCACGCTGGAAGTCGCGGTGGCTGGTGAACCGGAGGCGGCCGCGCTTGGTGTAACGCAGTCGGATGCGCTGCACCGCGGGTGCGGGCGGCGGGCCTTCGGGCTGTCGCTTGCCCAGTGTCGTTCAGTCCTTCGTGAGAGCGGTCGTACTGCTACCTAGAGTACGTGCCTCGGCGCCCGCCGGTTCCCGTCGGGAGCGGTCCGGCCCGGACTACAGGCCGCCGCCGGGCTTGGCCAGGGGCACCGGCTCGGGCTCGCTCCGGGGCTTGGGCAGGGCGACCGGCTCGGGTTCACGCGGCGCTCCGAAGACCATGCGGCGGATGTCGGCCCGGGTCTGCCGTGCCGTCTCACGGGCGCTCGCCAGGGCCTGCCGGGTGGTACGGCCCACGCTCCGGGCGGCCTCCGCCGCGGGCCGCCAGACGGCGTCCCGTACGAGGTGTCCGACGGGAGTGAGCACGCTCTTGTACGCCCATCGCACCGGCTCCACGAAGATCCACCGGAAGAGTCGCCCGAGGAAGCGTCCGACGGCGAGCGAGATGTACCCGGCGACGCGCCACGCGTGCCCCAGGGCTTCGCCGATCTCCCGGGCGACGACGGCGATGCCCCGGCCCAGGGGTGCGAGCACCCAGCGCCACAGGGCGACGGCGGGTACGACGAAGATCCACCGCAGGAGTGTCCCGACGACCATGGCGATCCAGGTCACTCCCACCCAGATCCCACGCCCCATCCAGGTCATGGCGGCCCACAGTCCTCCGCCGATCCATGTGATGCCGGCCCACAGACCACTCGCGACCCATACGACGCCGGTCCACACACCACTCGCGACCCATACGACTCCGGCCCAGAGGCCCAGGGAAGCCCATGTCACGCCCGCCCACACACCGCGGCCGACCCATGTGATGGCGCCCCACAGTCCCAGCACGGCCCAGGCGAAACCCCGCCCGGTCGGTGCGAGCAGCGCCCGGTACAGCCATGCGGCGGGAGTGACGACCGACACCCGCCACAGCCAGGCGCACCCGGCGCCGATCCCCCGCAGCGCCCACACCACTCCGTGTCCGACGGGCGTCAGCACGCGCTCGTACAGCCAGACGGCGGGCACGACGATCAGCACGTTCCCGAGCCAGGCCAGGGCGCGGCCCAGCGGCAGGGCCACGTACCGCCAGAGCCCCACCCACGGCCAGACGAACAGCAGCTTGCCCAGCCACGCCAGGGCGTACCCGAGGCCGGTCAGCAGCCACGCGACGACGGTCGCGATCCCCTCGACCAGCCACACGACGGCCCGCCCCACGGGCGCGAACACCCACATGACCGCCCGCCCCAGGGGCCGGAACAGCGTGTCCTTGAGGAGACGCCCGCCGACGACCAACGCGTCCCACACCATCCGTACCGGCACGACCAGCACCAGCACCACGATCCGCACCGGGATACGGATCGCGACGGCGAGGCAGCCCTCGGGAGCGGCGTCCTGCCGCGCGGGCACACCATGCGCACCATGTGCACCGGACGCCACGGGCGACTCGGGCTTCGCGGGAATCCCACGCAGCCCGGGCGACTCACGCGGCGCGGGCTGCGGCGACTTCTCCAGGTCCATATCAACGAGGACGCATCAAGGGCCCGTATGGATCCAGAACCGCAGCATTCCGCCGCGTTCGTCCTCGAACTCTCCACCGTTGGCCTCGATCACCTTGCGGGAGCCGACGTTGGTGGTGTCGCAGGTGACGAGGACCCGATCGAGCCCGAGGTCACGCGCGTGCGGCAGAACGTCCCGGAGCATGGCCGTGGCGTACCCCCTTCTGCGCGCCGTCGGCCGTACGCCGTAGCCGATGTGGCCGCCGAAGTCGCGCAGATGAGGGGTGAACCGGTGCCGTATCTGGATCCGGCCCAGATAGTCGTCCCCGTCCACGTACCAGAACCAGCTGCTCGGTACGAAGCCCTCGGGCCGCCGCCCCTCCTCCAGCTCCTCCTCACGGATCGCCGCGACATAGCGCACGAAGCCGTCCGGCTGCTGCCAGTTGTCGCCGTACACGGCGAGCTCCCGCTTGAGGGTGTCGCCGAAGTACTCCCCCTCGGCCACGTTTTCGCGCACGGCGTCGAGGAAGGCGGTCCGGAACCGGGGGTCGGGGCTGATGAGCTGCGGCATCGCCTCATTGTGGCGGGCCCGGGCGAGGTCCGGCCACGGCTTTTCCACCATGGACCGGCCGTGGACCGGAGCCTTCGCCCGACGCGGCGAGGACGCTAGTCCACGTCGATCCCGTACTCCCGGATCAGCTCCTCCAGACCGCCCCGGTATCCCTTGCCGCCGAGCACGAAGTCCCAGTCGCCGCCGGCTCGGCGGCGGAAGGAGCCCAGGACCAGCGCGGTCTCGTCGGCCCTGCCGTCGGACACGTCCAGGCGGCCCAGCTCGGCTCCCGAGGCGTCCGACAGCCGGATGCCCGCCTCGGTGAAGCCGGAGAGATCGGCTTCGGGGTTGATCTCGGGGTCGACCGCGGCGACGAGGACGAGCCTGTCGGCCCGCTCGGGCAACGTGTCGAAGGACACCCGGATCGCCGCCTTGTCCGGTGCGGCGGCGGCGAGCGCGCGGACCGCACCGTCCGGTGTCCGTGGGTTGTTGAAGAAGACGAAGTGCTCGTCGCTGAGCACCCGGTTGCCGTGGCAGACGAGCGCGCAGACGTCCAGGGCGACCTGGCCCGTCCAGAACATGCCCAGCCTGTTGTGGTCGTCCGTCCCGTCGTCGGCGTCCGGTGTACGTCCCTCCGGTGTGCGCTGGGCGGGGATCGGGCTGCCGGAGTTCCCGAGCCGCCCGCGCAGCCCGTGCCGGTGCAGGAGGTCGACCAGTTCGTTGCCCGCGACGAGTTCCAGGGGCTTGCCGTTGGCGAAGGTGTGCGAACCCGGGCCGAAGCCGGAGGTCGTGACGAGTACGCCCTTGTTGGCGCCCGCGTCCTGGACCGTGCCGAACAGGTCCCGGACGGCGGTGGGCGGCACGGTGTTGCGATAGCGCTTCACCTGCACGACGATCTTGCCGCCCCGGATCGGCGTCGGGTCCAGCGCGTCGACGTCCACACCGCCGTCGTTCGACCGCTGGGTCGTCACGGCCTGCATGCCCATGGCCCGGAACAGCTCCGCGACCAGCGACTCGAAGGCGACCGGGTCCATCTCGTACAGATCCGGCTCCTCGTCGCCCCCGTGGGTGACGACGCCGTTGCCGACGTCCTCGGGCCGCCGGCCGGGCCGTACGACCGCACGTTGGTCGGGCCGTGCCGACAGCTGCCCCCGTAACCCGTCCACCAGGCAGTCGACGGCGCTGACCTGCTCCAGGCGGAGGCCCGAGAAGACGGAGCGGGACGCCATGACCGTGGCCAGGAAGATCCGCGCCTGTCTGCCCGTCGCCGGGTCGTGGTCGTCCACGAACCCGTTGAGCGCCACCGACTCCAGCGCCCCGAACTCGTCCGCCGCGAAGAGATCGTGCAGGACGAGGAGCACGCACTGCGCGAGCACGTCCCGGTACAGCGCGCGGCGCTGGGTCGCCGGGCGGGGCGCCTCCTTGTCCTGGTCGGCGCCTGGCATGTAGCGCACCAGCTTCACCTCGGGTACGACGTCGTACCCGGGCAGCTCCCAGTTCAGCACCAGCTGCCGTGCGGGCGAGTCGTACGCGGCCGTCACCTGGCGGGGCAGGTCCTCGGGCCACGCGGACGAGGCGTAGAGGGCCGCGGAGAAGTACTCCACCACGGCCTCGGGATCACCGTCGCGGAGCCCGGCGGCCATCTCGGCGACACCGGCGTTGTGTTGACGGATCTCACTCAACCGGTCGTCGGCCCACTGCTCGTACTGCCGTTGGTAGGCGGCCAGTTGTTGCAGGCGCTGCCCCTCCGCCGCCTGCGCGGCCTGCCAGTCGCGCTCGAACCGGGCGCGCGCCTCCGCCTGTGCCTGGGCACGCCGGCCGGCACCGAGCCCCCAACCGCCCTGCGCCTGATACTGGTTCGGATCAGGCATCGGCCTCGGATACGCCAGCGGCCCGGGCGCGAAGGGCTCCACCTGCTCGGCGCGGGTGAGCTGCGCGGTCCCGAAAGCCGGAGCCCGGCACCCGGCGGCCAGCAACCCCCGCAAGGACTCGACCCGCGCGTCCAACTCCTCGGTGCGCCGCCTCGCGTCGGCCTCCCGCTGCTGCCGGTACGCGGCCTGATGCTCACGCCGGCTGCGCGCCAACTCCCTCTGCTGGTAACGCTGCTGTCTATCGGACTCCCGCTGCTGCCGCGCCCGCTCCTCCACCTGACGCTGCTGCTGCCGCTGCACCTCGGCCCAGATCCCGACCAACCCATTGGAGCGACGACTCATGCTCTACAGGCCCTCCCCCCACAACTCCGAGGCCCTGCCACCGAACCCCGACCCCACAACTGACCGTAACCAGACGACTCTAGTCCGCAATTGCCCGCCTCGCCCCCACGTCGCGCAGGCGCACGGAGTACGTGCGGGGCGACTCAGCCCGCAATCCGGTTCACCTCGTCACCTTGCACGTCACTTTCCGCGTGACCTGGTCCTTGCCGACAGCCGTGGCCGTGACCTTCCGGCCGGAGGCGACGGTCGGGGAGAGGGCCGCCCCTCGGACAGACGCGTTCCGTTCGTGGCCCTGAACTGGATCAACCATCCATGTCCGCCAGCAAGGCACGGACGCGCTCTTCGATCTCGTCCCGGATCGGCCGCACCGCGTCGACGCCCTGCCCGGCCGGGTCATCGAGTTGCCAGTCGAGGTACCGCTTGCCGGGGAAGACCGGGCAGGTGTCGCCGCAACCCATGGTGATCACGACGTCGGATGCCTGCACCGCTTCCGTGGTCAGCACCTTCGGGGTCTCGGCCGAGATGTCGATGCCGGCTTCCTCCATCGCTTCGACGACCGCCGGATTGACCGTGTCGGCGGGAACGGAGCCCGCCGAGCGGACTTCGACCCGGTCGCCCGCGAGGTGGGTGAGGAACGCGGCGGCCATCTGGGACCGACCGGCGTTGTGCACGCAGACGAAGAGGACGGAGGGGCGCGGGGTTGCGGTGCTCATGGCAGGTGCCTTCCGGGAAGCAGGTGGGCTCAGGGAGCGGACGGGGCGAGTTCGGTCTCGTCGTGACGGACGACGACGTCTGTCCCGGCGGGCGCCGGCCGGCCGAACACCGCCGCCACAAGGCCCAGGCCGACAGCGGCACCGACCAGCTGCGCGGCGATGAACGAGGCGACGGAAGCCGGAGCGATCCCGGCGAACGTGTCGCTGAAGGCCCGGCCGACCGTCACTGCCGGGTTCGCGAACGACGTGGAGGACGTGAACCAGTACGCGGCCCCGATGTACGACGCCACCGCGGCCGGTGCGAGGTGGGCGCGACCGGTCCGGGGCAGGCCGAAGACCAGCAGGACGAGCCCGGCCGTGGCCACGATCTCGCCCAGCCACAGGTGGCCGGCGGAGCGGTCGTGCGTGGACCACTTCACCAACGGTTCGGCGAACATCGCATTGGCCAGCACCGCGCCGCCGATCGCGCCCAGGGTCTGGGCAGGGACGTACACGGCTGCTTCGCGTGCGGTCGTCCCGCCGCCACTCCTCCGCCCGGTGAACCAGGCGACCAGGGTGACGGCCGGGTTGAAGTGGGCCCCGGACACCGGCCCGAACAGCGTGATCAGCACGGCCAGACCGAAGACGGTGGCCAGCGAATTCGCGAGCAACTGGACGCCGACGTCCTGTGACAGCTCAGCCGCCTGGATACCGGATCCGACCACGACCGCGACCAGCGCGGCCGTCCCGACCAGTTCGGCCACAGCACGCCGGCCGAGCGAAGCGCTCACAAGGTCACCCCGGCGGACTCGGGAGTGGTCAGGAACGCACCCAGCCGGTCCAGGACACCGGGCAGCACCCAGTAGTAGACCCAGGTCCCACGCCGCTCGCAGTCGATGAGCCCGGCCTGCCGCAGCAGCTTGAGGTGGTGGGAGATCGTCGGTTGGGACAGCTCGAAGGCGGGCGTCAGCTCACACACGCACACCTCGCCGCCGTCCCGCGAAGCGATCATCGAGAGCAGCCGTAGCCGGACCGGATCACCCAGCGCCTTGAACACCTTCGCCAGTTCAACGGCCCGGTCCTCGGCCAGCGGGGCGGAGGCCAGCCCCTGGCAGCAGGCGCCGTCCGCCTCCTGACCGATCACCTCAAGCTCTTGTTTCGACATACGTCTATGTTGACGTTTTTCGATACAAGGCGCAAGGTTGCATCAACGAACGTCAATACAAGCCGTTCCGGGGCGTGCCATACCCCGTCACCCAGGAGTGAGTCATGAGCGAACAGTCCACTGAACTGCGCGAGACCGTCCGCCGGCGGTACGCCGCAGCAGCCGTGCAGGTCACCGAGGGCGGCACCGGGTGTTGCGGCCCGCAAGCGGTCGAGGTCGACGAGAACTTCGGCTCCACGCTCTACGCCGACGCCGAGCGCGACGCCCTGCCCGCCGAAGCGGTCGCCGCCTCCCTCGGCTGTGGCAACCCCACCGCCGTCGCCGACCTCCACGAAGGCGAACGCGTCCTCGACCTCGGCTCCGGCGGCGGCATCGACGTCCTGCTCTCCGCCCGTCGCGTCGGCCCCACCGGCAAGGCGTACGGCCTCGACATGACCGACGAGATGCTCGCCCTGGCCCTCGTCAACGCGAAGAAGGCGGGCGCGACGAACGTCGAGTTCCTCAAGGGCACCATCGAGGCCATCCCGCTCCCCGCGGGCACCATCGACGTGGTGATCTCCAACTGCGTGATCAACCTGTCGACCGACAAGGCGGCGGTTTTCGCCGAGACATTCCGGGTCCTGACGCCCGGCGGCCGCATCGGCGTCTCGGACGTGGTCGCCGACAACGCCCTGACACCCCAACAGCGCTCGGAGCGCGGCAGCTACGTCGGTTGCATCGCGGGCGCCCTGTCGTTCACCGAGTACCGCGAAGGCCTGGAGGCCGCAGGGTTCGTCAACGTCGAGATCACACCCACGCACCCCGTGGCCGACGGCATGCACTCCGCCATCGTCCACGCCACCAAGCCCCGGCCTGCTCAGTAGCCGGCAGCGGGGTCCTCGACACCTCCCGCACGTTCCTCTGCAGTACGCACCGGACGCCGAACGCCCTGGGGACGGCAGCCACTTCTTCCTCGCTGCCGCCCCCGAGGGCGGCAGCGAGGCGTCCCAACACCTCACTCACGTCAGTGAGTGTGCCCGCTCGTCGCAGGGTCCTTCTTGACCGTCAGTGGGAGCAGCTTCTTGCCGGTCGGGCCGATTTGGATGGAAGTGTCCATTTGCGGGCAGGGCGCTAGAGAAATCCACTGGTGGGGGAGGCTTTGCGGAAGCGCCAGTACCCATCAATCGCCTGAGCAATTGTCAAGACCTGTGGGTTGGTGACCGCGTAGCGAGAGACGCCTTGTCGGGGTGTATCGGGCCGGGCGCTCGTCCGACCGTTGGAGCGGTGCCGAGCCGCTGCCGGTTCATCGCGCGGCCGTGGCGGGGCCGGCCGGGGGAGGGCGCCTGTGGGCGGCGGGTGAAATCACGTTCTTGCGAGATCTTCGTGCAGGGGTGAGCGGGGGTCCGGAGGCCTCTCAGCCGGCCCGGCCCAAGGTCACGGTGCGGGATCCGGATGTGAAGTCACCGAAGGACTGTTGCCAGGACGCACCGGGCCAGTAGTACCTCACACGGCCCTCGACGGGCCGGTAGTGGGCTGTGTAGAGCGTTCTCGACCCCTGCTCGTCGACGGATCGATACAGCGGCGGCTTCAGCATCGCCGCCACGTCCGCGCCCGCGGCGCGAATGGCGCGCAGCCGCTCCTGCGTCCGCAAGGCCCGCTCCTGCCCGTCGGTCACCGGCAGGTGCTGGTGATTGGCGGCGCAGGCATCCGGCGCCACCATCGGTGACATATCCGGCCCCACGAACACCGTCACCGCCTTCGCGGGATCGACAAGGGTGAGGTTCTGGGGGACGGCGACCGGCAGGGACCGCAGCCTGCCGACCGCCTCATCGACGGTGTCGCACGTCTCCAGCAGGTAGCGCACCACGATGAGAATGGCGAAGCCGCGTCCGTAGACGGAACGGCCGCCCCAGGTGAGCGAGACCGCGAGACCGGCGTCGTTCATCCCGTCCTGCAAGCCCCACAGCATGTCCTGCATCCCGATCACGGGGCGCAGGAAGCAGGAGGAGACGATGGTTCCCTCGCACTGATCGGGCCGTAGGTCATAGTTGCGCAGCAGAGTGCCGTCCTGGCCGATCTGGGTGCATGCCTGGGAGAACGGCCGCAGTGCCGCGTGGGTGAGGAAGACTTCCGCCTCGGGCCGGTCGAGCTGGCCGGCCAGGCGGTCCAGAACCGGGACCAGTTCCGGCATGTGCGCACGAAACAGCGCCCGAACACGGTCCGCCCCCTCCGGAGTCTGGCCCTCTTCGGTCAACAGGCCCTCCATCTCCTGCCACAGGACCCGGGCGTAGGCGGCCCACCGCCCGTCGCCGCCGTCGCCGACCTCGATCGCCTGGAAGGTCTTGTGCTGTTGCCGCACGGCTGCCACTCCCCCTGTGAGAATCGGACGAGGTGGGGGCAACCTAGCCAATTGCGGGGTGAATCACCAGGTGGCCGCCATCGGTGACGGCCGGGCGCTGGATCTGGTTGAAGCCGCTGAACGCGAGCGTGGCCGATTCCAAGCAGGCGATTACGTCCCGCGTCGGAGGAGCCGGAGTCAAAGTAGGCGAGCGCCGGCGGGAGCAGTTGTCAATCGATGGGGTTGGGGTTACGTGTGATCAGGCTGCGACGGCAAGCAATGGCGCGGTCTGGCCACTCGCTACGAGAAGACGGCCACGGTCTACCGCACCGGCCTGCACGACGAAGACATCTTCCTCTGGTCCGCCCGCTGAACGAACGGCCCGTTCAAGGCCGGAGGCATTCTCCTTGCGGATCGAAGCAGACGAGACCGAGGTCGCGAGCCAGCGACGCGGCGTACTGGGACACTTCCTCAGCCTTGCCGTAGGACATAAGTAGGTACACGATCGGGCCCGACGCCTCGTCAATGACCGGTGACGACGCCCATACGGCACCGCGGTCAACATCGTCCGGGTACTGCTCTACGAGCGCTTCGACGTAGGCCACGATCCGGGGTGCCGGGGGCATGCCCCCGTCCTCCGGCTCCAGATACCGCTCGTACAGCTCGTCGTAGACCGAGCCCGCTTGGTGGTTGTCGAGTGGACGTTCGCCGTCCCACACAGCAAGGTCATAGCTCACAGGCGAATCGTCGCAGGCAGCAGTTCCACCCGTGTGAGCAGGCCTCGGGAGCGAGTCAGCCGCCCAGCGATCCACAGAGAGCCCGAAGCCCCTCCCAACCGGGAGGGGCTCATGAGTGCACACATATCCACATGCTGCCTACGCAGCAGGCTCAGACCCACTCCACCTCGGAGTGGACCGTTGAAGGGCCTCCAGGCGGCGGCAGCGGCGTCCTCGGCGCATCCCCCACAGACTCCTGCCGCCTGCCCTCTGCGCCGCCAAGGGCGTTCAGCATGGCAGCTGCCTCATCCTCGCTGGCACCCGCCAGAGCATCGGCGATGCGCCGGAACGCATCGCTCACCTCAGTGCTCGTGTCCGCTGGTCGCCGCGTCCTTCTTGACCGTCAGTGGCAGCAACTTCTTCCCGCTGTTGCTTACTTGTGGCCAAGTATCCATCTGCGGGCACACCCCGCAGTCGAAGCAAGGTGTCCACCGGCAGTCCTCGACCTCTGTCTCGTCGAGGGCGTCCTGCCAGTCCTCCCAGAGCCAGTCCTTGTCGAGGCCGGAGTCCAGGTGGTCCCAGGGGAGGACCTCCTCGTAGGTCTTCTCGCGGGTCGTGTACCAGTCGACGTCCACGCCGAAGGCGGGCAGCGTCTTCTCGGCGCACTGCATCCAGCGGTCGTACGAGAAGTGCTCGCGCCAGCCGTCGAAGCGGCCGCCGTCCTCGTAGACGGCGCGGATGACGGAGCCGATGCGGCGGTCGCCGCGGGAGAGCAGGCCCTCGACGATGCCGGGCTTGCCGTCGTGGTAGCGGAAGCCGATGGAGCGGCCGTACTTCTTGTCGCCGCGGATCTTGTCGCGGAGCTTTCCGAGACGTACGTCCGTCTCCTCCGCCGACAGCTGCGGGGCCCACTGGAAGGGGGTGTGGGGCTTGGGGACGAAGCCGCCGATCGACACCGTGCAGCGGATGTCGTTCTGGCCGGAGACCTTGCGGCCCTCGGCGATCACGTTCATCGCCATGTCCGCGATCTGGAGGACGTCCTCGTCCGTCTCCGTCGGCAGGCCGCACATGAAGTAGAGCTTCACCTGGCGCCAGCCGTTGCCGTAGGCCGTGGAGACCGTACGGATCAGGTCCTCTTCCGAGACCATCTTGTTGATGACCTTGCGCATGCGCTCCGAGCCGCCCTCGGGCGCGAACGTCAGGCCCGAGCGCCGGCCGTTCCTCGTCAGTTCGTTCGCCAGGTCGACGTTGAAGGCGTCCACGCGGGTCGACGGGAGGGACAGGCCGATCTTGTCCTCCTCGTACCGGTCCGCCAGGCCCTTCGCGATGTCGCCGATCTCCGAGTGGTCCGCCGAGGAGAGGGACAGCAGGCCGACCTCCTCGAAGCCCGTCGCCTTGAGGCCCTTCTCCACCATGTCGCCGATGCCCGTGATGGAGCGCTCGCGCACCGGGCGGGTGATCATGCCCGCCTGGCAGAAACGGCAGCCGCGCGTGCAGCCGCGGAAGATCTCCACCGACATGCGCTCGTGGACCGTCTCGGCCAGCGGGACGAGGGGCTGCTTCGGGTACGGCCACTCGTCCAGGTCCATGACCGTGTGCTTCGACACCCGCCACGGGACGCCCGACTTGTTGGGGACCACGCGGGCGATCCGGCCGTCGGGGAGGTACTCGACGTCGTAGAACGCCGGGATGTAGACGCTGCCCGTCTTCGCCAGACGGAACAGGACCTCCTCGCGGCCGCCCGGGCTGCCCTCCGCCTTCCAGGCGCGGATGATGTCGGTCATGTCGAGCACGGCCTGCTCGCCGTCGCCGATGATCGCCGCGTCGATGAAGTCCGCGATCGGCTCGGGGTTGAAGGCCGCGTGACCGCCGGCCAGCACGATCGGGTCGTCGAGCGTCCGGTCCTTGGACTCCAGCGGAATGCCCGCGAGGTCCAGCGCGGTGAGCATGTTCGTGTAGCCCAGCTCCGTGGAGAAGGACAGGCCGAACACGTCGAAGGCCTTCACCGGGCGGTGGCTGTCCACCGTGAACTGCGGGACCCGATGCTCGCGCATCAGCTCCTCCAGGTCCGGCCACACGCTGTACGTGCGCTCGGCGAGGACGCCCTCACGCTCGTTCAGGACCTCGTAAAGGATCATGACACCCTGGTTGGGCAGTCCGACCTCGTACGCGTCCGGGTACATGAGTGCCCAGCGGACGTCAGTGGTCTCCCAGGGCTTGACCGTTGAGTTGAGCTCTCCGCCGACGTACTGGATCGGCTTCTGCACATGCGGGAGCAGAGCTTCGAGCTGCGGGAACACCGATGCAGCGACTTCGGCAGACATCTCGCAAACCTTTGGTGGGGTGAGATCCGACAGGGGTGACCATCCAGCCTAACGTGCCGGGAGCCACCCCCCGTCCGCCGTCCGGAGCGGAGATCGCCGGATGAGACCTCAGAACGCCGTCCCGCTCCGGATCGTCCCCCACGCCCCCGGCAGCTCGGCCTCGACGGCCTCGGCCGCCCGCTCCTCACGCCCGTACAGCACCCCGTACGTGAAGGCACTCTCTCCCGCCGCGTGCGCCTGGGTCGCGACGTCGCGCAGGGCCTCACGGGCCATGACGCTGTCCTGGTGCTCGCCGAGCAGGCTCTGGAGGGACTTCATGTCGCTCGTCAGGCTCTTCGCGGGTTTGCCGAGCGCGGGGGTGGCCGCCTCCGCCGAGTAGCGGGTGCGCTTGGCCTTCTTGCGGGCCTCGTGGATCGCGAGGTCGCGGTCCGGGCCCGGCGGAGCTTCGATGGCCTCTGCGACCAGTCCTGACAGCTTGTCGAAGTCCTTGCGTACGGCCTTGGAGATCACCCTCTCCGGGTCGCCCGAGGCGGCCTTGAGAAGCGGCGGGGTGGCGAGGAGCGTGTCCAGGGTGGTGAGCAGGTCCAGGTACCGCCTGCCGTCGAGGACCGCGATCAGCCGGCGCCGGGAGCCGGAGCGGCGGGCGTGCGACCAGGTGCGCAGCCTGGTGCGGACGGGCCCCGTGAGCTGGGCGCGCGGGAGTGCGTCGAGGGCCGCGTTCAGCCGCTCGGTCAGAACCTCCTGGTCGCGGTCGACGCCCAGCTCCCCGGCCAGCCACTTCAGCTCGTCGCGGATCGGGTCGGTGACGGCCGGCTCCAGGACCTTCCCGAACGAGCGGAAGGCGCTGCGCATCCGGCGGGTGGCGACGCGCATGCGGTGCACGGAGTCGTACACGTCGCGTCGGACGGCGGGGTCGAGCTCGATGATCGCGTCGCGCTGGGCTCGGACGTACGCGAGGACATGGTCGCCCGAAGTGACCGGAGCCGCCTCCACGACGGCCTGCTTACGGGGCGCCTGTCCCGTCTCCCCGAGGGCCCTGGCCAGCTTGGACGCCGACTTGGAGCGGGAGACGCCGGCCTTGCGGAGTTTCTTCTCGACCTTGTCGAGGAAGGCGGGGTCGCCGTCGTCGGCCAGCTCGACCTCGATCTCGGTCCATTCGGCGGTCCCGTCGCCGCCGCTGAGCCGCTCGGCGTGTACGCGGTCGACGCTGATCTCGGCGAGCAGTCCCCCGGAGGCGTCGACGAGGTGGCGGATGTCGCGGGCCGACTGCAGCCGGACGACGGGGACCAGTTCGGCGTCGCGCACCCGGGAGCGGACGAGTCCGCTGAGCGTCCGGGGCACGGTGTCGGAGAGCGGGGCGTGGATCTCGTCGCGTACGCCCTCGGAGACCGGCAGTTTCAGGTGCCAGCCCGCGTCGTCGCCCCCGGTGCGGCGGCGCAGGGTGAGCGACGCGGCGGCGAGCCGTTGGTCGGGCGTGTCGTAGTAGGTCGCGTCGAGTTCGGCGACGCCCTTGTCGATGACGGCCGAGACGCCGGAGACCCGTGTCAGGTCCGGCAGATCCGACAGTCCGGCGCTCTCATCGGCTTCGTATTTACGCTCGATCTCCCGCTTTGTGTCCGCCATGAACCGAATCTAGTCGCGAATCCGATCCATGGGCAGACCCCCAAAGTTCGCTAGGCCGACATCGGTCTTTGGACTCGGATCGACTGCAGGAGCCCCACGGCCACCCAGACGGCGAACATCGACGAGCCTCCGTACGACACGAAAGGCAGTGGCAGACCCGCCACCGGCATGATGCCTAGGGTCATGCCGACGTTCTCGAAGGACTGGAAGGCGAACCAGGCGATGATCCCGGCGGCGACGATCGTGCCGTACAGCTCGGTCGTCTCGCGGGCGATGCGGCAGGCCCGCCACAGCACGATGCCCAGCAGGACCAGGATCAGTCCGGCGCCGACGAAGCCGAGTTCCTCGCCGGCGACCGTGAAGACGAAGTCCGTCTGCTGCTCGGGCACGAACTGGCCGGTGGTCTGCGAGCCCTTGCCGAGGCCGGTCCCGAAGAGACCGCCGGAGCCGATCGCGATACGCGCCTGGTTGGTGTTGTAGCCGACGCCCGCAGGGTCGAGCTCGGGGTTGGCGAAGGCCGCGAAGCGGTTGATCTGGTACTCGTCGAGGATCTTGAGTTGCCAGACCGCGATCGCGCCGAGGGCGCCGGCGCCGAGCAGCCCGAAGACCCAGCGGTTGGAGGCGCCGGAGGCGAGCAGCACGCCGAGCACGACGATCACCATGACCATGACCGAGCCGAGGTCGGGCATGAGCATGACGATCAGTATCGGTACGGCGGCCAGGCCGAGCGCCTGCAGGACCGTGCGGTGGTCGGGGTAGGGCTTGTCGCCGGCGTCGACCCGGGCCGCGAGCAGCATCGCCATGCCCAGGATGATCGTGATCTTCACGAACTCGGAGGGCTGGAGCGAGAAGCCGCCGCCGATGACGATCCACGCGTGCGCGCCGTTGATGGTCGCGCCGAGCGGGGTCAGCACCAGCAGGATCAGGAAGACGGAGATCCCGTACAGGATCGGTACGGCCGTGCGCAGGGTGCGGTGGCCGAGCCAGACCGTGCCGATCATCAGGGCGAAGCCGATGCCCGTGTTGAGCAGATGCCGGAACAGGAAGTAGTACGGGTCGCCCTGGTTGAGCTCGGTGCGGTTGCGGGTCGCCGAGTAGACGAGGGCCGCGCCGATCAGGGAGAGCGCGATGGCCGAGAACAGTATCGGCCAGTCGAGCCTGCGGGCGAGCGAGTCGCGGGCGAACAGCCGCGACCAGCTGGAGCGTTCGGGCCCGTATCCGGAGACGGAGAATCCGTTCGCGCCGGTCATGTAAGCGTCCTCCGCCTCTTCCTCGGGCGGGCCGAGCGCCTTCGGGCGTCGCGGTTGTTGCCGGGGTCGGGGTTCGGCACGATGGCGGCCGGGTCGTCACCGGACACCGGCTGCTGCCCGCCCTCCTCGGAGGCCTGCTCCTCCTTGGCCGGGTACTTCTCGGCCTTCGGGGAGTCGATCGAACCGTCGGCCTCGATCTTCGGAAGGCTCTTCTGCGGGGTGTAGAGCAGGGCCTTCTTCTTGTCGATCGTGCCGTCCTCGGAGATGCCGTACAGCGCGTTGTAGATCTTGCGCACGGCGGGGGCCGAGGCACCGGAGCCCGTACCACCCTGGGAGATGGTCATGACGACCGTGTAGTCCTTGGTGTACGTGGTGAACCATGAGGTCGTCTGCTTGCCGTAGACCTCGGCCGTACCCGTCTTGGCGTGCAGCGGGATCTTGTCCTGCGGCCAGCCGCCGAACCGCCAGGCGGCCGAACCGCGGGTCGCGACTCCCGCGAGGGCACCGTCTATCGAGTCGCGCGTCTTCTGCGTCATCGGCAGCTTGCCGTGCGACTTCGGCTTGATCTCCTGGACCGTCTTGCCGTCGGGGCTGATGATCGCCTTGCCGACGGTCGGGTCGTAGAGGGTGCCGCCGTTGGAGATCGCCCCGTAGATCGTCGCCATCTGGATCGGGGTGACGAGCGTGTCGCCCTGGCCGATGGAGTAGTTGACGGAGTCACCGGCACGCATCCGGTTGCCTTCGAGGCAGTTCTCGTACGCGATCTGCTGGGCGTACGAGCCGCCCTTCTTGCCGTACTTGCACCAGGCGTCCTTGTTGGCCTTCCAGTAGTCGAGCTTCCACTGGCGGTCGGGGACGCGGCCG
The DNA here is from genome assembly GCF_036182465.1 of Streptomyces sp. NBC_00258. Lineage (NCBI taxonomy): Bacteria > Bacillati > Actinomycetota > Actinomycetes > Kitasatosporales > Streptomycetaceae > Streptomyces > Streptomyces sp. NBC_00258. The sequence continues at coordinate 7,927,324 of NZ_CP108081.1, read as the reverse complement.
GCTACCTCGTTCGGCAGGTCGATGCCGGTCTCCTTGCCGAGGCCGAACTGGTGGGCCGTCTTGTAGAACCAGTTCTTGGCGTTCTTCTTCGGCTTGATGCCGCCGTCCCGCTTCCACTCCTCGTGGGAGAGCCGGTAGAAGACGGTGTCACAGGAGACCTCAAGGGCGCGGCCGAGGCTGATCGGGCCGTACCCCTTCGACTCGAAGTTCTTGAAGACCTGGCCGCCGATGGAGTACGAACTGGAGCATTCGTAGGGGCCGTCGAAGGAGTAACCCGCGTTGATCGCGGCGGCCGTCGGGATGACCTTGAAGACGGAGCCGGGGGCCGACTGGCCCTGGATCGCGCGGTTCAGGAGCGGGTAGTTGGAGTCCTTGCCGGTGAGCTTGGTGTAGTCCTTGCCGGAGATCCCGCCGACCCAGGCGTTCGGGTCGTACGACGGGTTGGACGCCATCGCGACGACGCGGCCGGTCTTGGCCTCCATGACGACGACCGCGCCGGAGTCGGCCTTGTAGTTCTCGCCGGTGTTGTCGTCGAATTCGTCGCGGGCGTCCTTCATCGCCTCGTTCAGCTCGTACTCCGCGACGCGCTGGACGCGGGAGTCGATGCTGGTGACGACGTTGGCGCCGGGCTGGGCCTCGTCGCTCTTGGCCTGGCCGATGACGCGGCCGAGGTTGTCGACCTCGTAGCGGGTGACGCCGGCCTTGCCGCGCAGTTCCTTGTCGTACTCGCGCTCGAGGCCCGAGCGGCCGACCTGGTCGGAGCGCAGATACGGCGAGTCGGTGTCCTTGGCCTTGGTGATCTCCTCGTCGGTGACGGGCGAGAGATAACCGAGGACCTGCGCGGTGTTGGCCTCACCGGGGGCGGCGTAGCGGCGGACGGCCTGCGGCTCGGCGGTGATGCCGGGGAAGTCCTCGGCACGCTCGCGGATCTGCAGGGCCTGCTTGGCCGTGGCCTCGTCGGTGATGGGGATCGGCTGGTAGGGCGAGCCGTTCCAGCACGGCTGCGGCGTCTTCGAGTCGCACAGCCGGACCTTGTCCATGACGTCCTTGGCCTTCATGCCGAGGACACGCGCGAGCTTGGCGAGGACGGCGTCGCCGTCGTCCTTCATCTTCAGCAGGTCGGTGCGGGACGCGGAGACCACGAGCCGGGTCTCGTTGTCGGCGATCGGCACTCCGCGGGCGTCCAGGATCGAGCCGCGCACGGCGGGGCTGACGACCTGCTGGACGTGGTTGCCGGAGGCCTCCTTGGCGTACTCGTCGCCGTTGCGGATCTGGAGGTACCAGAGGCGCCCGCCGAGGGTGCCCAGGAGCGAGAGCACGAGGATCTGGATGACGACGAGCCGGATCTGGACCCGTGGGCTCCGGCCGGTCTCCGGGATGTTGGTCACTGATCCCCCTCCCTCAGCTCATACGGTGTGCTGTCGTCGTGAGAGCCCATCCGGTGTGCAGTTGTTGTCTTGAGCACCGCTCTCACAGCCGCTTGACCCCCTTGATGCGTCCCGCACGCGCGACGCGCGCCTTGGCCGCCTTGACTCTCAGGCCGCCGCGCTGGCTGCCGATGCTCAGGCCGGTCCCGGAGGACAGCCAGCCCGCGGTGACGTCGGGTTTCTTGGCGGAGCCACCGCCGCCGCCTGCCTCCGCGAGCGGGTCGTTCTCGGCGCGCCGGGCCAGGGCCATGATCCCCGGCACGACGAACGGGGCGAGCAGCAGGTCGTACAGAGCGGCCGTGAACAGCAGGCTGCTCAGGCCCACATGGCGGGCCGCGGTGTCGCCGACGAGGGCGCCCACTCCCGCGTACAGGAGGGTGGATCCGACCGCGGCGGCGACGACCACGGCCATCGGGCCGGTGGCGGACTTGAGCTGGCCGTGATCAGGCTTGGCGAGTCCGGCGAGGTAGCCGATGACGCACAGCACGAGGGCGTAGCGCCCGGCGGCGTGGTCGGCGGGCGGGGCCAGGTCGGCGAGCAGGCCCGCGCCGAAGCCGATGAGGGCGCCGCCGACATGGCCGTAGACCAGGGCGAGGCCGAGCACGGTGAGCAGCAGCAGATCGGGCACGGCTCCCGGCAGGTGGAGCCGGGCCAGGACGCTCACCTGAACCACCAGGGCGACGACCACGAGGGTGGTGGAGAGCAGCATTCGGTTGAAGCGCATGGGATTCAGCTCCTACTTCCTACTGCTCTTGCTGCAGACCGTCGGCGGGCGCGTTCGCCGAGGGCGTGACCGTCACGGTCACGGTCGGCGTGGGCGTTGGCTCCGGTTTGGGCGGCAGCACGTCGTCACGTGGGTCCTTGCGCGGGGCCTGGACTACGACACCGACGATGTCGAGCTTGGTGAAGGACACGTACGGCGTGACGTAGAGCGTGCGGGTCAGGTCGCCGCCGGAGGGGTCCACGCGGGACACGATGCCGACCGGGACGCCCGGCACGAACGGCCTGTCGGCCTGGGATCCGAAGGTGACCAGCCGGTCACCCTTCTTGATCTTGGCCTTGCCGTTGAGCAGCTCCACGCGCAGCGGGCGGTCACCCTGGCCGGAGGCGAAGCCCAGCTCGTCGGTGGCCTCCATACGCGTGCCGACCGTGAAGTCGGGGTCGTTGGCGAGCAGCACGGTGGCGGTGTTGGGCCCCACGGTGGTGACGCGGCCGACCAGCCCGTCTCCGTTCAGGACGGTCATGTCCCGCTTGATGCCGTCGTTCGCGCCGACGTCGATGGTCACGGTCCAGGAGAAGCCCTGGGCCGCTCCTATGGCGATGACCTCGGCGCCCTTGATGCCGTACTGCCCGGCGCCGGCCGTCTTGAGGACCTTGTCGAGCTGTTTGAGGCGGCTGCGGTTACGGTCGTCGCTGCCCAGCTTCGCCTTCAACGCGGCGTTGTCGCGCTCCAGTTGGGCGATGCGGTCGTGACGGCCACCCGAGCCCTTCACTGCCTCGATCGCGTTGCCGACGGGGTCGACCGCGGACGACACCCCGTTCTCGATCGGGCCGAAGACCGTGGCGGCGGCCTGCCGGGCACCGTCGACCGGCGAATCCTTGCCGCCGCGGATGTCCACCGTGATCAAAGCGAACGCGATGGCGATCAGCAGCACCAAGAGCAGCCGGCTCTCTCGTGTGTCCCTCACGTGCGGCGGCCGTGCCTTCCTCGTCGAATACGTGTGTCGAGTGCGTGTGTCGAATACGTGTATGACTCACCCGGAAAATCCCCGGAGTGCGGACCCGGGAGTGCGGACCTGCGGGCGGCGTTATGGGGGAGCTTATGCCTGAATATCAACGATCCGCCGTACGAGAAGGGATCATCCCGTACGGCGGAATCGAAGCGTTACGTCATCTGCGCGGCTGGGCGTCCAGAACCTGCTGGAGCGCCTCGAACTCCTCGACACACTTGCCGGAGCCGAGCGCCACGCTGTCGAGCGGATCCTCCGCGATATGGATCGGCATGCCGGTCTCGCGACGCAGCCGCTCGTCGAGGCCGCGCAGCAGGGCGCCGCCACCGGTGAGCACGATCCCGCGGTCCATGACGTCGCCGGACAGCTCCGGCGGGCACTTGTCGAGGGTGGTCTTGACCGCGTCGACGATGGCGTTGACGGGCTCCTCGATCGCCTTCCGGACTTCGGCGGCCGAGATGACAACGGTCTTCGGGAGGCCGGAGACCAGGTCCCGGCCGCGGATTTCGGTGTGTTCGTCATTGTCGAGGTCGTACGCGGAACCGATCGTGATCTTGATCTGTTCGGCCGTCCGCTCACCGAGAAGGAGCGAGTACTCCTTCTTGATGTGCTGGATGATCGCGTTGTCCAGCTCGTCGCCGGCGACACGGATGGACTGTGCCGTGACGATTCCGCCGAGCGAGATGACCGCGACCTCCGTGGTGCCGCCGCCGATGTCCACCACCATGTTGCCCGTGGCCTCGTGGACCGGCAGGCCGGAACCGATGGCCGCGGCCATGGGCTCCTCGATGATGTGCACCTGGCGGGCGCCGGCCTGGGACGACGCCTCGATGACGGCACGGCGCTCGACGCCCGTGATGCCCGAGGGCACACAGACGACGACGCGAGGACGGGCGAGATAGCGCCGCTTGTGGATCTTCAGGATGAAGTAGCGGAGCATGCGCTCGGTGATCTCGAAGTCGGCGATGACACCGTCCTTCAGCGGGCGCACGGCAACGATGTTGCCCGGCGTCCGCCCGATCATCTTCTTCGCTTCCGCGCCGACCGCGAGGATGCCACCGGTGTTGGTGTTGATCGCGACGACGGACGGCTCGTTGAGTACGATCCCGCGACCCCTGACGTACACCAGCGTGTTGGCGGTCCCGAGGTCGACAGCCATGTCACGGCCGATGAACGACATTGAGTTCCCCATCAGGATTCGTCTGGCCTTCCCAAGTGGAGCTTTTGATGGCTTTTTAGGTCGGCGAGGGTGAGCGCTGTGACGTGAAGGCTTCCATCGTAGTCTCGCCTGCACGAACACCGCGCGAGGGTCTTCGCCATTGTGACCAGATGACGTGCCGCCCCGCTTCTGGAGACGGTCCATCGGGGGAACGCGTTCCCTCGATCGCCACGCATATGCCAACCGACAGCTGCCATTGTGCGCCGCCCCCAGGTCAGAAGCCCAGGTGCCTGACATGACATCAGAAGATTCTTGGCGGGGCGGGTTCTCGGTAGGGCAAATGGGTGGGTACGGGCTGAACAACAGGTGCCCGGGTGGGCCGACCGGACCGGGCTGGGCCCGGACGCCGGCCCTGACGGGCCCGGACGTGGCGGCCTGGGCGCTCATCGCGTCCGGTCCGCCACCCGTCGGCCCGCGAGTGGCGCGGGCCTCGGGGTGCGTCGGTCCTCGGTCCGTCGGTCCGTCGGTCCGTCGGGCAGCGGTCAGGCGAGGCCCGGGAAAAAGATCTTCAGCTCGCGCTCGGAGGACTCCTCGGAGTCGGAGGCGTGGATCAGGTTCTCCCGGACGATCACACCGAAGTCACCACGGATGGAGCCGGGGGCGGCGGCGATCGGGTCGGTCGGGCCCGCGAGCGCCCGTACGCCCTCGATGACGCGCTCGCCCTCGACGACCAGTGCCACGACCGGGCCGGAGGCCATGAAGGCGACCAGCGGCTCGTAGAAGGGCTTGCCCTTGTGCTCGCCGTAGTGCTGCTCCAGCGTGTCCTGGTCCAACGTGCGCAGCTCCAGCGCGGTGATCTCCCAGCCGGCCTTGCGCTCGATGCGGCTGATGATCTCGCCGGTCAGGCCGCGACGGACCGCGTCGGGCTTGAGAAGGACGAGGGTGCGCTGGCTCACGGTGGTGGCTCCTTCGGGTCACAGATGTGCGGATGACCGAGGCTACAGGGCGTGTCCGGGTGCGTGTTACGCAGCGTCAGGTGCTACGGGGTGGACCGGTCCGATACGGGCCACCCCGACTGTTTTCGCCCCCGCCGCCCCCACTGAAATTCGGCCCCTCCGGCGTTTGAGGAGCGGGGTTCGGGGGCGGAGCCCCTGAGTAAGGGACGGGAATGGGTTGGGGCGGCGGGGGCGAGGAAAACGCCTACGCCGTGTTACCCCCGGCCTCGGCCTGCGCGGCGAACCGCGCCTTCGCCTCCTCCACCTTCCGCCCGAAATGGACCGAGGCCCACCACAGGGCGGCGAAAACGGCCCCGAGGAAGAACATGGTCGGCACGACGAACCCACTCGCGATCAGCAAAACCTGCAGCGCCCAGCCCAGCTGAACGCCTCCCGGCCGCGTGATCATCCCGCAGAGCAGCAGACACAACACCATCGCGACCCCACTCACCGTCCAGACCGTGGTCATGGACAGATCGGGATCCTTCATCGCGACGAGCCCCGCGAAACCGATGACGAAGAACTCACCGATCAGCGTCGAAGCACAGAGCGTACGCACGGATCAGCCCCTCCCCAGCAGCAACCGGGCCTCGCCCACCGTGATGACGGACCCGGTCACCAGCACACCGGCCCCGGCATACTCCGCCTCTTCCTCGGCCAACGTGATCGCGGCCTCCAGTGCGTCGTCCAGCCGGGACTCGACCTGCACCCGGTCGTCCCCGAACACCTCGACGGCGATCGCGGCGAGCGAGTCCACGTCCATGGCCCGCTGGCTGGAGTTCTGCGTGACGACGACCTCGGTGAAGATCGGCTCGAAGGCCTCCAGCAGCCCCCGTACGTTCTTGTCCCCGCTCGACCCGACGACACCGATCAGCCGGCTGAAGTCGAAGACCTCACGGACACCCTCGGCGGTCGCCCGGGCCCCCGCCGGATTGTGCGCGGCGTCCAGCACGACCGTCGGCGACCGACGCACGATCTCCAGCCGCCCGGGCGAGGACACCGCCGCGAAGGCCTTGCGGACCGTGTCGATGTCGAGCGGCTCGGGCCGCTGGGACCCGACCCCGAAGAACGCCTCCACCGCGGCGAGCGCCACCGCCGCGTTGTGCGCCTGGTACGCCCCGTGCAGCGGGATGTACACCTCGTCGTACTCCCCGCCCAGCCCCCGGAGAGTCAGCAGCTGCCCGCCGACGGCGACCTGGCGGCTCACGACGCCGAACTCGAGCCCCTCGCGGGCGACTGTGGCATCGACCTCGACGGCCTTCTTGAGCATCACCTGGGCGGCGTCGACGGGCTGCTGGGCCAGGATCACCGTCGCGTCCTGCTTGACGATCCCGGCCTTCTCCTTGGCGATCTCCCCGGGGGTGGTACCGAGCCGGTCGGTGTGGTCCAGATCGATCGGCGTCACAACGGCGACATCACCGTCGATCACGTTCGTCGCGTCCCAGCTGCCTCCCATCCCCACCTCCACGACGGCCACGTCGACGGGCGCGTCCGCGAAGGCCGCGTACGCCATGCCCGTGAGGACCTCGAAGAAGGAGAGGCGGAACTCCTGCTGGGAGTCGACCATCTCGACGTACGGCTGGATGTCCCGGTACGTCTCCACGAACCGCTCGGCGGGGATCGCGGCGCCGTCCAGGCTGATCCGCTCGGTGATCGACTGGACGTGCGGCGAGGTGTACCGCCCGGTGCGCAGGTCGAAGGCGCCGAGGAGGGCCTCGACCATGCGGGCGGTCGACGTCTTGCCGTTCGTCCCCGTGATGTGGATGGAGGGATACGCGCGCTGCGGCTCCCCGAGCACGTCCATGAGCGCGGCGATGCGGCTCACGGACGGTTCCAGCTTGGTCTCGCCCCAGCGCGTGGCGAGCTCGGCCTCGACCTCACGGAGTGCCTTGTCGGTCTCCTGGTCGGACGGGCGCCCAGGAATGTCGGACTCCGGCGGCCCGCCCTGCGTGCGCAGGGTACGGCTGCCGGCCTCGATCACGGCGAGATCGGGATCGCGCCCGGTCTCCGCCTCGACGATCTCGTCGAACGGGTCGGCCGGGTCGGACTCACTGCTGTCGTGCGGGAGCTCACTCACACACCCAGTCTACGGAGCCGCACAGCTGCCGCCGTGGGAGGGCGGCCCCGTCTTGAGGGGAGGGCGCAGCCCTCTTAGCGGCGCGGGGAACTGCGCGACAAGCCACAACGGGCCCGCAGCCGAAAACGAACCGGCGGAAGCACTGGACGACGGGGCACGGGTACGCCGAGGGCCCCGGAACCACCAGGTCCCGGGGCCCTCGGCCACATACGCACGCTCACCTGCATCAGAGGCGCTACGCCGCAGGCAGCCCCTCCAGCTGGGCCTGGATACGGGCGATGTCCTCGTCCGCCTTGGCCAGCCGCACCCGGATCTTGTCCACGACATGATCCGGAGCCTTCGCGAGGAACGCCTCGTTGCCGAGCTTCGCGTTCGCCTGCGCCTTCTCCTTCTCGGCGGCGGCCAAGTCCTTGGCAAGCCGCTTGCGCTCGGCCGCCACGTCGATCGTGCCGGAGAGGTCCAGCGCGACCTGCGCCCCCGCGACCGGCAGCGTCGCCGTCGCCGCGAAGGCGTCGCCCTCGGGCTGGAGCCGCAGCAGCTGGCGGATGGCCGCCTCGTGCGGGGCGAAGGCGGTCCCGTCGAGGGTCAGCCGGGCCGGAACCCGCTGGCCGGGCTGCAGCCCCTGGTCGGCACGGAAGCGGCGGACCTCCGTGATGACCTGCTGAAGCGTCTCGATCTCCCGCTCGGCGCCGATGTCACGGAAGCCGCTGTCCTTGGGCCAGTCCGCGATCACGACGGACTCACCACCGGTGAGGGTGGTCCAGAGCGTCTCCGTGACGAACGGGACGACCGGGTGCAGCAGCCGCAGCGTGACGTCCAGGACCTCGCCGAGGACCCGCTTGCTGACGTCGGCGGCGGCACCGCCCGCCATGAACGTCGTCTTCGACAGCTCGACGTACCAGTCGAAGACCTCGTCCCACGCGAAGTGGTACAGCGCGTCGGAGAGCTTCGCGAACTGGAAGTCCTCGTAGAACGCGTCGACTTGGGAGACGGTCTTGTTGAGGCGGGAGAGGATCCAGCGGTCCGTCGCCGACATCTCGGAGGCGTCCGGGAGCGGCCCCTCGACCGTCGCGCCGTTCATCAGCGCGAACCGCGTCGCGTTCCAGATCTTGTTGGCGAAGTTCCGGGACGCCTGGACCCAGTCCTCGCCGATCGGCACGTCCGTACCGGGGTTGGCTCCGCGGGCCAGGGTGAAGCGGACGGCGTCGGAGCCGTACGCGTCCATCCAGTCGAGCGGGTCGACGACGTTGCCGAACGACTTCGACATCTTCTTGCCGCGCTCGTCGCGGACCAGACCGGTCAGGGCGATGGTCTTGAAGGGGACCTCGCCGTCCATCGCGTACAGACCGAACATCATCATCCGGGCGACCCAGAAGAAGATGATGTCGTGGCCGGTGAGCAGGACGTCGGTCGGGTAGAACTTCTTGAGGTCCGGGGTCTGTTCGGGCCAGCCGAGCGTGGAGAACGGCCACAGGCCGGACGAGAACCAGGTGTCGAGGACGTCGGTGTCCTGCCTCCAGCCCTCGGCCTCGGTGCCCGGCGGCTCCTCGTCGGGGCCGACGCAGACCGTCTCGCCGTCCGGGCCGTACCAGATCGGGATGCGGTGGCCCCACCACAGCTGACGCGAGATGTTCCAGTCGTTGAGGTTGTCGACCCAGTCGAAGTACCGCTTCGACATGTCCTCGGGGTGGATCTTCACCCGGCCGTCGCGGACCGCGTCACCGGCGGCCTGCGCGAGCGGTCCGACCTTGACCCACCACTGCAGGGACTGCCGCGGCTCGATGGTGGTCCGGCAGCGCGAGCAGTGCCCGACGCTGTGGACGTACGGACGCTTCTCGGCGACGATCCGGCCCTGCGAGCGCAGTGCGCCGACGATGGCGGAACGCGCCTCATAGCGGTCGAGTCCCTCGAAGGGGCCGTGGACGGTGATGATCGCCCGCTCGTCCATGACCGTGATCGACTCCAGGCCGTGGCGCCGGCCGATGGCGAAGTCGTTCGGGTCGTGGGCGGGGGTGACCTTGACGGCACCCGTGCCGAACTCGGGGTCGACGTGCGTGTCCGCGACGACCGGGATGGTGCGGTCGGTCAGCGGCAGCTTGATGCGCTTGCCGATGAGGTGGCGGTAGCGCTCGTCGTCGGGGTGAACGGCGACGGCGGTGTCACCGAGCATCGTCTCGGCGCGGGTGGTGGCGACGACGAGCGTCTCGTCACCCTCGCCGTACTTGATGGAGACGAGCTCGCCGTCGTCCTCCTGGTACTCCACCTCGATGTCCGAAATAGCCGTCAGACAGCGGGGACACCAGTTGATGATGCGCTCGGCGCGGTAGATCAGCTCGTCGTCGTACAGCTTCTTGAAGATGGTCTGGACGGCCTTGGACAGCCCTTCGTCCATGGTGAACCGCTCACGGTCCCAGTCCACACCGTCCCCGAGCCGGCGCATCTGTCCGAGGATCCTGCCGCCGTACTCCTCCTTCCACTGCCAGACGCGCTCGACGAACTCCTCGCGCCCGAGGTCGTGCCGCGACTTGCCCTCCTCGGCAAGCTGCTGCTCGACCTTGTTCTGCGTGGCGATACCGGCGTGGTCCATGCCGGGCAGCCACAGCGCCTCGTACCCCTGCATGCGCTTGCGCCTGGTCAGCGCGTCCATGAGCGTGTGCTGGAAGGCGTGCCCCAGGTGCAGCGACCCGGTGACGTTCGGCGGCGGAATGACGATGGTGTACGGCTGCTTCTCGCTCTTCGCGTCGGCGGCGAAGTAACCCCGCTCCACCCAGCGCTCGTACAGCTTCCCCTCTACCTCGGCCGGCGCGTACTGGGTCGGCAGTTCGGGGGCGTTGGCTGGCGTCTGCTGCTGAGCGTTCTCGGTCACGGGGTCAGTTTAGGGGTGTCACCGGCTCGCTCTGAACTCGATTACTTGGTAACGGTGAGGGCCCCGATGCTCCGCCCGCCCTTCCCTTGGGTCAGGATGTTCGGAACACATAAGCATCTGGAGGGGAACCCAGAATGAGCTACAACCAGCCGGGCCCGTACGGCGGGCAGCCTCAGCAGCCCGGACCGTACGGTCAGCCGGGTCCTTACGGCCAGCAGCCGCAGGCCCCCCAGCCCGGCTACGGATACCCGCAGCAGCAGCCTCCGCAGCAGCCGGGCTACGGGTACCCCCAGCAGGCCCCTCCCGGGGTTCCGCCGCAGCAGCCCGGCTACGGCCAGCAGCCCCCCGGCGCCCCCTACGGCGCGCCGATGCCGCCCGCTCCCGGCGGCGGCAAGAAGAAGACGGGCCTCATCATCGGCGCGGTCGCGGTCGTTGCGGCGATCGCGGTCGGCGCGTACTTCGTCGTCGGAAGCGGCAGCAGCGGCTCCTCGGACGTCGCGGACGACGGCCCCCACAAGCTGACGACTCCGGCGACGGTGCTCACGGAGTACAAGAAGAGCGAAGAGGCCGGTGGCGGCGGCTTCGACGCGAGCGACGTCAAGAAGGCCGAGAAGCACGGCGTCAAGAATGCCAAGGACGTCGATGCGGGCTACGTGGCCGGGGACGAGAGCAACCCGCTGTCGCAGAACATGATCCAATTCATGGGCGTGTACGGCGAGATCGAGGACCCGGAGAAGGTCGTCGACGCCATGTTCGCCGACCTGAAGGACGAGGCCACCAAGGACTCCGAGGACGGCCAGCTCGTCGGCAGCCCGAAGAGCTACTCGCCCAGCGGGCTGGACGGCGCGGTCCTGAAGTGCCAGGAAACCAAGCTCAAGAACGACGAGGCGTCCGGCGACGCGGCCGCCGGCCCTTCGTCGATCAGCATGCCGGTGTGCATCTGGGGTGACCACAGCACGCTCGGCGTCATCATCAACATCGACATGGCCAACGCCATGGCGGGCAAGGGCGCCGACCTCTCGGCGGCCGCCGAGCTGACAGCCAAGCTCCGCAAGGAAGTTCGCGTCAAGATCTGAGTACCCGGCAGGCACAAGGGGGCCATCGATCAACGAACCCGACGGCCCCCTTGGCCATGCTCAACCCTCAGCGCAGAGCTACCGACAGGCTCGGGCAGTCATCAGTCGTTCGCCTTGTTGCATGCCACGGTTATGTGCGTCTGGTTGGTAATCCCCAGAGAGGCCAGCTTGGCCACGCAGAACGGCTTGGTGGTCCAAGTGTCGAAACTGCACGCCGACCGCACACCCGCACCGATGGCGTAGTTCTTGGACCTCAGGTAATCGACACAGTCGATCTGATCGGCCTGGGCAGGGCTAGCCATCATCATGGGCACGACCCCAACCGCGACAGTCATACCCAGCGCCGTCAAGGCACGCTTGATCTTCACGTTCTTGCCTCCCGTTTTACTCACCGCAAGGTGGTCTGCCCTGCGGTGGGTAAATAGATCATGTGGCGTGCGCATGACACAACATAATTGAAATGCGCTTGTCTTGATCCACACGGAGAACGGCTGAAGGCGCCCGGCGGAACCCGCCAAGCGCCCTCATCCTCATGTGCCTAAAGGCGCTACGCCGTCTTCTGCTCCCCCGGCCCCCGCCCCCGCGCGTCCCGCGGGATCAGGGTCGGGTTCACGTTCGAGCGGACGGCTTCTGCCGTGATGACGACTCGGGCCACGTCCTTGCGGGACGGGACCTCGTACATCACGGACTGGAGGACTTCCTCCATGATGGCGCGCAGGCCTCGGGCGCCGGTCTGGCGGAGGATGGCCTGGTCGGCGATGGCCTCCATGGCCTCGCGCTCGAAGTCCAGCTCCACGCCGTCGAGTTCGAAGAGGCGCTGGTACTGCTTCACCAGCGCGTTGCGGGGCTCGACGAGGATCTGGAGGAGGGCCTCGCGGTCCAGGTTGTGCACCGAAGTGATGACGGGCAGACGGCCGATGAACTCCGGGATCATGCCGAACTTGACGAGGTCCTCGGGCATGACGGCCTCGAACTGGTCCTTGGACTCCATCTCGCGCTTCGAGCGGATCGTCGCGCCGAAGCCGATGCCCTTCGCGCCGGCCCGGGACTCGATCAGCTTCTCCAGCCCCGCGAAGGCACCGCCCACGATGAACAGGACGTTCGTCGTGTCGATCTGGATGAACTCCTGGTGCGGGTGCTTGCGTCCGCCCTGGGGCGGGACCGAGGCCGTGGTGCCTTCGAGAATCTTCAGCAGGGCCTGCTGCACACCCTCGCCGCTCACATCCCGCGTGATCGACGGGTTTTCGCTCTTACGAGCCACCTTGTCGATCTCGTCGATGTAGATGATGCCCGTCTCGGCCTTCTTGACGTCGTAGTCAGCGGCCTGGATGAGCTTCAGCAGGATGTTCTCGACGTCCTCACCGACATAGCCGGCCTCCGTCAGCGCCGTCGCGTCCGCGATGGCGAACGGGACGTTCAGCATGCGTGCCAGGGTCTGCGCGAGGAGCGTCTTGCCCGAGCCCGTGGGGCCCAGAAGCAGGATGTTGGACTTCGCCAACTCGATGGCGTCCTCGCGGTTCTGACCCGCGCTGTTCTCGCCGGCCTGGACCCGCTTGTAGTGGTTGTACACCGCGACCGAGAGGGCCTTCTTGGCGGACTCCTGGCCTACGACGTACCCCTCGAGGAACTCGTAGATCTCGCGAGGTTTGGGGAGTTCCTCCCAGCGGACCTCGCTCGTCTCCGCGAGCTCTTCCTCGATGATCTCGTTGCAGAGATCGATGCACTCGTCGCAGATGTACACACCAGGGCCTGCGATGAGCTTCTTGACCTGCTTCTGGCTCTTGCCACAGAACGAGCACTTGAGCAGATCGCCGCCGTCACCGATGCGTGCCACGGTGTGCTTCCCCTTCGCCTGGGAGACGCCTAGGTCCAGCGGCTCCTGGTGCTGCCTTATGTCCGACGGTACCTTGCCGAGCCCCCCGTTCGGGCCCCCCTTGGCGCGGTTCACTTTGTCGTGAACCGCGTCAAGGAGCGGCAGACGATACAGCGCTGCGTCACGCGACCGAGGCGTTGTTCATCTTCCGGGTCGAGATGATCTGGTCGATCAGGCCGTACGAGAGCGCGTCCTCGGCCGTGAGGATCTTGTCGCGCTCGATGTCCTCGCGGATCTTCTCGATCGGCGTCGTCGAGTGCTTGGCCAGCATGTCTTCCAGCTGGGCGCGCATGCGGAGGATCTCGTTCGCCGCGATTTCGAGGTCCGAGACCTGGCCTCGGCCGGTCTCGCTGTACGGCTGGTGGATCAGCACGCGTGCGTTCGGAAGTGCCATGCGCTTGCCCGGCGTACCGGCGGCCAGCAGGATCGCGGCGGCCGAGGCGGCCTGGCCCATGCATACCGTCTGGATGTCCGGCTTCACGAACTGCATAGTGTCGTAAATCGCAGTGAGTGCCGTGAAGGAGCCGCCGGGGCTGTTGATGTAGACCGAGATGTCCCGGTCGGGGTCCATCGACTCCAGGCACAGCAGCTGCGCCATGACGTCGTTGGCGGAGGCGTCGTCGATCTGCACGCCGAGGAAGATCACGCGCTCCTCGAAGAGCTTCGCGTACGGGTCGTACTCACGGACGCCCTGCGAGGTGCGCTCGACGAAGCGCGGGATGACGTAGCGGGACTCCGCGCGAGGGCCGGTGTACTCGGCCTCTGTGCGGGCGTAGAGGCCGCTGCCGGGGAAGTCGTTCACTGTGTCTCCTGGAAAGCCTGATAAGGGCTGAGGCGGTCGGCTGGGGGCTCGGAGGGGCTGGTGCCGGTCTACGCCGGCACCGAGGTCGGCTGTGTGCCGACCTATGCCGCCCCGGTGCCGCCGCCGCCAGGCATTCCGGCAGCGGTGGGCATGATGTCGTCGATGAGGCCGTACGCCTTGGCCTCGATCGGGTCGAACCAGCGGTCCCGGTCCGAGTCGCGGGTGATCTGCTCCACGGTCTGGCCGGTGTGGAAGGAGGTCAGCTCCGCCATCCGCTTCTTGGTGTGCAGCAGCCGCTCGGCGTGGATCTTGATGTCCGACGCGGAACCGGCGAGGCCGGCCGAGGGCTGGTGGATCAGGATCTCCGCGTTCGGCAGCGCGAAGCGCTTGCCCGGAGTACCCGCGCTCAGCAGGAACTGGCCCATGGAGGCCGCCATGCCCATCGCGATCGTCACCACGTCGTTCTTGATGTACTGCATGGTGTCGTAGATCGCCATGCCGGCGGTGATCGAGCCGCCGGGGCTGTTGATGTAGAGGTAGATGTCCTTCTCCGGGTCGGAGGCAAGGAGCAGCAGCTGCGCCGTGATCTTGTTGGCGATGTCGTCGTCGACCGCCTGGCCGAGGAAGATGATCCGCTCGCCGAGCAGCCGGTTGTAGACCTGGTCGCCGAGGCCACCACCGATGGGGTCGCCGGCGGCTGTGGGCATCAGATTCGTCACGTATCCACCTGCTCGTCTTACGACGGCGCCGGGCCGTCTCACGTCTTCTGCTGGGGGCGTGGGACCCCGTGTGCGCGCCGTGTCGGACGGCTCCGGGGACTCCCCTGCCCTCGTACTCATGGACCCTAACGCGCGGGTCCCTCCGGGGAATCCCGGAGAGGTGACTGTTCGCTGTGAGCGCATGTGCTCCGCTGGGTGAGCAGGGGGTACGGCGGGCTCCGCCCCGGCTTCTGGGGGCGCGGGGAACGGCGCGCTCGGCCCCCGCGGGGGCGCGGTCGCATCTGCCGCGGGATGTTCAACGGCGGGTGCGGGTTGTCCTGGGTTGCTCGCGCAGTTCCCCGCGCCCCTGGAAGGCCCTACGGGCCCCCGGGACATGTCCCGGGGGCCCGTAGTACGTACTGGTGAGGCGATCAGGCCTCGGTCTTCTCCTCGGAGGCCTCGGCGGCGTCGGCCTTGGGGGCCTCGGCGGCCGCGGGGGCCTCCTCGGACGCTTCCTCGGTCGAGTCCTCGGCAGAGGCCTCGTCCTCGTCCTCGTCGTCCAGGTCGACGAGCTCGCCGTTGGTGTCCTTCACCGTGGCGGCCTCGACCACGACGGCCAGGGCCTTGCCGCGGGCGACCTCGCCGACGAGCATCGGGACCTGGCCACCCTCGACGACCTGCTGGGCGAACTGGTCGGGGGACATGCCGGAGGAGGCGGCGCGCCGCATGAGGTGCTCGGTGAGCTCCTCCTGGTTGACGTTCAGCTTCTCCTTGTTGACGAGCTCGTCCAGGACGAACTGCGTCTTGATGCCCTTGACCGCCGCTTCCTTGGTCTCGGCGTCGAACTCCTCGGCCGTCTTGCCCTGGATCTCGAGGTACTTCTCCAGGTCCAGACCCATCTGGCCGAGCTGGTGGTGCTCCAGGTTGTGCTTGCGGGTGTTGATCTCGTCCTCGAGCAGCTTCTCGGGGACGGGCACCTCGACGAGCTCCAGCAGCTTCTCCAGGACTCGCTCCTGGGCCTGCGTGGCCTGGTCGTACTGCTTCATGTTCTCGAGGCGCTTGCGGCTGTCGTCGCGCATCTCCTCGAGGGTGTCGAACTCGGACGCGAGCTGCGCGAAGTCGTCGTCCAGCTCGGGCAGTTCGCGCTTGGCGACCTGGGTGACCTTGACGGTGACCTCGGCCTCCTTGCCGGCCGCCGAGCCGCCCTTGAGCTCGGAGGCGAAGGTGGCCTCGCCACCGGCCTCCACACCCGTCACGGCGTCGTCGATGCCGTCCAGCAGCTCACCGGAACCGATGGTGTAGGAGACGCCGCTCGCGACGCCGTCCTCCAGGACCTCGCCGTCGACCTTGGCCTCCAGGTCGAGGGTGACGACGTCGCCGTCCTCGGCGGCACGCTCGACAGGTGCGGTCGAGGCGAAGCGCTCACGCAGCTCCTCGACGGCCTTGTCGACGTCCTCCTCGCTGACCTCGACTGCGTCGACCTCGACCTCGATGCCGGAGTAGTCCGGGATCTCGATGGCCGGGCGGACGTCGACCTCGGCGGTGAAGTTCAGCGTCTCGCCGTCCTTCAGCTCCGTGATGTCGACCTCGGGCTGGCCGAGGACGTTCAGCTCGGCCTCGTTGACCGCGTCGGTGTAGAACTTCGGAAGCGCGTCGTTGACCGCTTCCTCAAGAACCGCACCGCGGCCGAACCGCTGGTCGATGACACGAGCCGGAATCTTGCCCTTCCGGAACCCCTTCACCGTGACCTGCTGGTTGATCTTCTTGTACGCCGCGTCGAGGCTGTCCTTGAGCTCCTCGAAGGGCACCTCGATGCTGAGCCGAACCCGGGTCGGGTTCAGGGTCTCCACGGCGCTCTTCACGGTTCGGTCTCCTTGGGGGCTGACTTCTTTGGGTTCTGCTGACGTTCTCCGCCGGATACGGCGGAGCCTCAGCGGATTGGCGGCCCTTGAGGGACGTAACAATGCAGACACACGGGCGCGCAGTTTGCATACTAGCCGCAGGCGGGACACGCCCCAAAAGGTGATCTTGCCGATGTCCGACACAGTGGTCCGGCACGGTGGTCGGGGTGGCGGGATTTGAACCCACGGCCTTCCGCTCCCAAAGCGGACGCGCTACCAAGCTGCGCCACACCCCGTCTGGTGCGAGACGTAGGGTACATGCCCGCAGGCGGCGCGGCTCCCGCATTTCACGGGGCACTCGGGCCCTCCGGAACGGGGTGTGCGACGAGGGGGTGCGACCCGCTACGATACTTCCGTGCCGCGCGTCACTGACCTGCGGCGCGTCCTGCGCGGGCGTAGCTCAATGGTAGAGCCCTAGTCTTCCAAACTAGCTACGCGGGTTCGATTCCCGTCGCCCGCTCTGTACGGCTCAGGGCCAGGTCGGAGATTGATTCTCCGACCTGGCCCTGACGCGTTTCCGGAGCGGGTCGCGGGTTTCAGCGTCGCGGGTTCAGTTCCGGAGGAAGGCGATCAGCTCGCCCAGGAGGCGGGCCGGGGCGTCCAGGGGGACCAGGTGGCCCGCGTCCGGGATCGGGCGGAGGCGGGCGCCCGGGATCAGGGACGCGAGTTCCTCTCCCTTGGCGGGTGGGATCCAGGTGTCCTCGGTGGCCCAGCAGACGGTGACGGGCAGGTTCAGCGTGGGATAGAGCGGTTGGATCTCGTCCGTGTGGCGCTGGTCGGCCTGGGCGATCTGGCGGTAGAACGCCGCCTGTCCCTCCGAGTCCGCCCAGGGGGCTACCAGTGCCTCCAGCGCCTCGGGCAGCAGTCCCCGATGGCTCGCGGAACTCACGTACTCGCGGACCAGGGCCTCGTGCAGCGGTGCGGGCAGTTGCTCGAAGACCGCCGCGTGCTCGGCGACCAGGCGGAAGAAGGGTGAGCCCCAGGGGGCGAGCGCGACGGGGTCGACCAGGGCGAGGCGCCGGTACTCGGCCTTGTGCAGCAGATGCGCGCGCAGTGCGACGCAGCCGCCGAAGTCGTGCGCGATCACCGACGGGTTCGACAGCCCCCAGACCTCCAGGAACTCGGCGAACACCTCGCCCTGCGCCTTGAGGGACACGTCCTGGCCGTCACTCTTCTGGGAGCTGCCGTAGCCGGGCATGTCCCAGACGTGGACCCGGTGGCCGTCGGCCGCGAGCGCCGGGGCGATGTCGTGCCACACGTACGACGAGAACGGGGTGCCGTGCAGCAGCACCACGGGCGGCCCGTCCTCCGGCCCGAGGCGGTCCCACCGGAGGGTTCCGACGGGGCTCTCCCAACTCTCACGCAACTGCCAGGTGGTCTCGGGGCTCACTTCCTCGGGCTCCTTGGGTCGAGAGGACGGCTGGGAAGAAGACGGAGAACGGATGAGAAGTCGTACGTCGGCGAGAGGGCCCGGACGTCCACCGCGTGGACCGAGCGGATTCCGTACGGCACATACAGGCCGTCACATACAGGCCGTCGCCGTCCAGGAGCTCGCGCCGGCGTGCGCTTCGAGGGGAGCAACTCTTCCGGTACGCCGTGGAGTTCGGGTTCGTCCTCGGTGACCCGGGGCGCCGTGTTCCAGGCGCTGCCGGATGCCGTGACCGCGCAACCTCCGACGGGTCGGGAGTCGCGCAGCCCCATCCCCGTCCGCTCCCCCGGTGCCGTCGTCCGCCGGGGCGTCCCGGAGCCGCTCAGAACTGGATCGAGTTGATGGTCTCCGCTACCGAGTTGAGGAACCGTTGGATGTCGTCCGCCATGCCTGTGGAGGCGAGGAAGAAACCGAAGAGCACGGCGACCACCGCCGGCCCGCCCTTGATCGATCCCCCTCGTATCAACACCACCAGGACGATCCCCAACAGAAGCACCACTGACAGCGAAATGGCCACAACTGATCACACCCTACGGTCGGTCCGCTCTCCCGGCCCGGAGGTGCAACCCCGCACACCCCCGCCAGAACCATCGTGCCACCAACCAGCCCGGCGTATGCGGCGGGTGAGCCATCCATCGGTCACGGACGCGAACGGCCGGGCGTCGCACGGCAATTCGAGCGATCCCTCTCACGGGAAATTCAGGAAGATCGTTTCCATGTCCACACACTCGTCCACACAACGTGTTCGCAGCCAATTCGAATTGTTGCCACAGGCACAGTGGCGAGACTGAAGACGGGTCACTAAAGACGAATCAACCGGACATTTCACCAGAGTCGCCCGCAGACGTTATGCACCATTTAGTCGTGACGAATCAGGACGTAACACCCGCTTGCGGTATGACGATCGACACAGGCATCCGCATGACGACTTCGCCAAATACCGGGTACCCGTACAGCGATAAGCAGGATTCGCCTCAGAGGTTTTACGAAATCACACAGACAACGCTAGGGTGCCTCAGATGTTCTACGCTGCCACGTCCCCCGCACGCGCAGCGAGGTCCAGGATCGTCTCCCCCAGCTCCTGGTGGGAGGGTCTGTGACGAACTCGCTCCGTCCGCACGGCCAGAGGGCTCCGCTCCCGTCGGCCCAGACACCGGCGCCGGGTGTACCGAGCCCGCGACCACCACGGAACCCGGGATCCCCGCAACCGGGTACCGCCACCACCGGGCCGGGCACCAAGCCCGCCAAACAGCGCGACGCGTTCTTCGACAACGCCAAGTACCTGGCGATCGTGTTCGTCGCGATGGGTCACGCCTGGGAACCGCTGACCGACCACAGCCGTGCCGCCGAGGCGCTCTACATGGTCGTCTACACCTTCCACATGCCGGCCTTCATCCTCATCTCCGGCTACTTCTCCCGCAGTTTCGACATGCGCACCGACCGGCTCCAGCGGCTGGTCACGGGCATCGCCGTGCCGTACATCCTCTTCGAGGTCGCGTACTCCCTCTTCAAGAAGTGGGCGGACGACGACCCGAGCCACCCGATCAGCCTGCTCGACCCCTGGTACCTCACGTGGTTCCTGGTCGCGCTGTTCGTGTGGCGCATGACGGTCCCGCTGTGGAAGGTCGTGCGCTGGCCCGTGCCGCTCGCGCTCGCCATCGCGATGCTCGCCTCCGTCTCGCCCGACATCGGCGACGACCTGGACCTCCAGCGGGTCCTGCAGTTCCTGCCGTTCTTCGTCGTGGGCCTGTTCATGAAGCCCGAGCACTTCCAGCTCATGCGGCGCCGCGAGGTGCGGATCCTGTCGGTGCCGGTCCTCCTGGGCGCGCTCGTCTTCGCGTACTGGGCGGGGCCGCGCATGAGCTCGGCGTGGTTCTACCACCGTGACAGCGCCCAGGAGTTGGGCGGCCCCTGGTGGGCCGGTGTCGTGATGACACTCGCCATGTTCGGCTGCTCGATGGTGCTCACCTCGTGCTTCTTCGCCTGGGTGCCGCGCCGCAAGATGTGGTTCACCGTGCTGGGCGCGGGCACGCTGTACGGCTATCTGCTGCACGGCTTCCTCGCCAAGGGCTCCCGTTTCTGGGGCTGGTACGACGAGTACACGTGGCTGAACCAGCCGCTCGGCGAGATCTTCCTCACGGTCGTCGCGGCGGCGGTCATCACCGTGCTGTGTACTCCGCCTGTGCAGCGGGCGTTCCGCTTCGCGATGGAGCCGAAGATGGAGTGGGCGTTCAAGAGGGACGCGACGGAGTTGGCCCGGGAGCGGGCCAAGTCGTAGGGCGCGCCCCGCTCGGCGCCCCTGCGGAGCGCTCCGCGCGGGAACACGTCGTTTGAACCTGCGGGTGCGTTGTGGCTGGTCGCGCAGTTCCCCGCGCCCCTTACGGGGCCTTTGCCAGGCCCAGAAGTTTGCGCATCTTCGTGTACTTCTGGGTCAGGCGGGCCCGGGTGAACTCGTCCAGGGCCGCCAGGCGGGCCGGGTTCGCGTTGTGGGCGAGGTCGGACTCCTTCACGAGGAGGGCTCCCGGGGTGGCCAGGATGCGGTCGGCGTAGGCCTCCGGGGGCTCGCCCTGCCGCTTGGTGAGGGCCAGCACGATGTCCTTCGTGCGCCGGGACAGGGCGGCCTCGCGGAGCCAGTCCTCGGAGAGCGCGTCGTCCTCGACGGAGTCGTGCAGCCAGGCGGCGGCGATCTGCTCCTCGTCGCCGCCGCGGGCCCGCACCCCGTCGGCCACGGCCAGCAGGTGCTCGGTGTACGGGCGGCCCGCCTTGTCCGTCTGGGCCGCGTGCGCGTTCCGGGCCAGGGCCTCGACCTCGGTGAGGGTCAGAAGCGGTCTCTCGGTCACTCGGCGCTCGTTCTCGTTCATGCGTCGAGTGTGCCCCGTATCGCGGCCCGCGCCGGTACGGTCGCCGCCGTCAGGCCGAGGATCACAATGGCCGCCGCGAACGAGCCGTACACCAGCGGGGGTATGTACGGTGCCTGGCCAGTGAGGCCCTTCATCATCGGGACGAGCGTGGCGAGCGCGATGGCCGTGCCGAGGGCGATGCCGGCGAGTGCGACGAGCAGCGCCTCCCAGCGGATCATGCGCATCACCTGGCGGCGGGTGGAACCGATGAGCCGCAGCGTGCCCAGCTCGCGCCGGCGGTCGAGGACCGTCATCACCAGGGTGTTGGCGGCGGCCACGGCCGCGAATCCGCCGAGGACGGCCGCCATGACGGTGTTGGCCCAAGCGTTGATCTCCCGGTCGAGGGACTGGGCGGTCGTGTAGTCCTCGCGGTCCAGGACAGTGCCCACCTTCGCGAGATCGCCGGCGTTCCCGCCCTTCGTCCAGACCTCCGTGGCGAAGGCGGAGCCGACGTGGGACGCCAGGTCGGCCTGGCCCATGGTGACCTGGGACAGTCCCATGCCGCGCTCGTACGTCGCCACGATGCGCGGGGACGTCTTCGTGCCGTCGGGCAGGCGCAGTTCCATCCGGTCGCCCACACCGGCGCCGGCGTTCGCGGCCAGTGAGGCGTCGACGGCGATCTCGCCCCGCTTCAGGGACAGGGCGCCCTTCTCGACCTTCAGGTCCTGCACCCGGGCCAGGTCCCGCGCCGAGCCCGTGACGCCCTGGGTGGAGGCCGAGTTCAGGTACCCGTTCGCCCGCACGAGCACCTCGGTCCTCAACAGGCCGACGGCGGCGGTGACTTCCGGTGCTCGGGCGGCCTCACGCACGGCGCCCGGAGCCAGGCCCCCGTCCGACGTCACGATGTGGTCGGCCACGATGCCGTCCCGCTGCTGCTCCCGGGTGACCCGCTCCTCGCTGGTGTGCATGAAGACGAGGACGGACGAGAAGGCCATCGCGAGGACGATCGGGGTGATCGCGGAGGCCAGCCGGCGGGCGTTCGTACGGGAGTTGGCTGCGGCGAGTGAGGCGGACGCCCCGGCGCCGCGCAGCGGGAGGCCGAACAGGGCGGCGCAGGCGCGTGCGACCAGTGGTCCGAGCAGCGCCACGGCCAGCATGAACAGCATGACGATGCCCAGCGCCGCGTTGGCCGCGTCCTCGCCGGTCAGCGACGCGGCGAGCCCCGCGCAGACACAGCCTCCGGCGGCCGCCGCGATCCCCAGCGGCGTACGGATCCAGCCCGGGCGCAGCCGCTCCACGGATGCCTCGGTGAGCGCCTGGCCCGGTTTGATCCGCGCCGGGCGGCGGGCGGCCGCGTACCCGGCGAGCAGCGCGGCGAGGAGGACCGCGCCGACGGCCGAGAGCAGCGGGATGTACGAGACGGACAGGTCGACGGCCTCCGGGATCGCGCCCTTGTCCTTGAGCTGTCCGAACCACCAGCCGGCCAGCGCGATCCCGGGCAGCAGGCCGGCCAGGCCGGCGAGGGGCGCGACGAGCAGGGTCTCGGTGGCGATGGAGCGGCGGATCTGACGCGGGGTCGTGCCGATGGCCCTCAACAGGGCGAACTCACGCGCGCGTTGGGCGACGGACAGCGCCACGGTACCCATCGCCGTGAAGACGGCGACCGTCGCGGCGATACCGCCGAAGGAGCCGCCGAGCGCGATGAGCGCCTCCTTCGCCTCGGCGAGGGAGGAGTCCTCGACGGTCCCGCGGTCGCCCCCGGCGTACACCTCGGCACGGTTGCCGAGAGCGTGCTCCACCTGGGACTTGAGGGTCCCGGCGGACACGCCCTCCTTCGGGAGGACGGCGATGGCGTCGACGCGGCCGGGGTGCCCGGAGACTCGTACGGCTTCGGTGTCGGTGAACCAGGCGGTGGGTGCCCCGGCCTTCATGAGCCCGGACACGCGGTAGGTGCGGGGGCCGTCGGCCGTGGTGAGGGTGACGCGGTCGCCCACCGTGCCTTTCGTGAGGACGCCCTTCGTGAGGGCGACTTCGCCTTCCCCGGGAGCGTGCCCGGACGTCAGCCGTTCGCCGGTGAAGGCGGTGGAGCCCCAGCCGTGGGCGGTGACCTGCTCACCCGTACGTGTCTGGACGGGGAAGGTCACATCCGGCACCGCCGCCCGCGCTCCCGTCACGGAACCGGCCTTCGCCACCAGGGAGTTGTCCAGCCAGGCCCGGTCCGGGACCGGCACGGCGTCGTCCTCGCGGTTGTCGCCGTGGCCGGTGACGAGGTGGGCCCGCTGGTCGGCGGCGGCGACCACGGGGGCGCCTGCGTAGCGGACGGGCGGAACCGAGGCCCGCAGCCCGGTCTCCAGGAGGATCCCGCAGGCCGAGACGATGAACGCGGCCATGGCGAGCGCGACGAACGTGCCCACGAAGGCGGCGGGCTTGAAGCGGACGGCGGCGCGGGCAAGGCCGTTGGGCACGAACATCAGGCTGCCGCTCCCGAGTAGGAGGGTACGGCGAGCGACGCCATGCGGGCGGCGATCCGGTCGGCCGGGGCACGCTCCAGGTGGTCGACGATCGAGCCGTCGGCGAGGAACAGGACGCGGTCGGACCAGGCGGCGGCCGCCGGATCGTGGGTGACCATGACGACCGTGGCGCCGAGCCCGTCAACGGCCTGCCTCAGCAGGCCGAGGACCTCGGCGGCGGTGGTCGTGTCGAGCGCGCCGGTCGGCTCGTCCGCGAAGACGACGTCGGGCCGGGTGACCAGGGCGCGGGCGATGGCGACGCGCTGCTGCTGGCCGCCGGAGAGCTGGCCGGGGCGTCGGCGCCCCAAGCCTTCGAGGCCCACCTGACCGAGGACCGCGGCCGCCCGGCGCCGGTCGGGCCGGTGACCCGCCAGGCGCATCGGCAGCACCACGTTCTGCTCGACGGTCAGGGACGGCAGCAGGTTGAACGCCTGGAAGACGAACCCGAGGCGCGAACGCCGCAGCGCCGTCAGCTTGTTCTCGTTCATGCCCGTGATGTCCGTGCCGCCGAGCCTGACCGTGCCGCCGCTCGGCCGGTCGAGGCCGGCCGCGCACTGCAGGAACGTGGACTTGCCCGAGCCGGACGGTCCCATCACGGCGGTGAAGCTGCCTCGTGGGAGCGCGAGGTCGATGCCGCGCAGGGCGTGCACGGCGGACGCGCCGCGCCCGTACTGCCGCCGCACGCCGCGCAGTTCGACGGCCCAGTCCCCCGCCGGTCCGGACGCACCCTCCGCGACGAACGACGGCCCGGTCGGGCTCTCTACGGCGTCTCCGTCCTCGTACCGCTTCCTACGCAGCCCCATGGCCGGGTCCGCCTTCCCTCATTCGTCGCCCCGCTCGTCGCAGCGCGCTCGCTGCCGATGTCTCGAAACTACGGATTCGGGACCACCCGGGACCATGAGGACGGCCGCCGAGTCCAGCTGGGGTAAACCCCACCACTCGGTCCGGCCCGGTCGGCACTCCAGATCGTTTGGTAAACTAATTACTGACGATTCCTTGACGCTCCCTTGACCAACTCCCGACCACCTACGACCAGATCCCCGACCACCACCCCCTCTACCGCTCCCTACCGCTCTCTCGACCAAGGAGGAACGGGCCCATCGGACACGCAGAGCTTCTGATCGCCATGGGCGGCGCCTTTCTGGCCGCCGCCGTTCTCGCCCGCGCGGGTGCCCGTATCGGGCTCCCCACCATTCCCCTCTTCATCCTGGCCGGAATACTGCTCGGCCCCCACACGCCCGGCATCGTGCTCGTCTCGGACCCGCACGACATGGAGATGCTCTCCGCACTCGGCCTGGTCCTGTTGCTCTTCTACCTCGGCCTCGAGTTCCACATGGACGACCTCAAGGCGGGCGGGCGCCGGATGGCTCTCGCCGGAGGGACCTACCTCGCCTTGAACGTCGGCGCCGGCCTGGGCTTCGGATTCGCCCTCGGCTGGGGCACCTCCGAAGCGCTGGTCCTCGCCGGGGTGCTGGGCATCTCCTCGTCCGCGATCGTGACGAAGGTGCTCGTGGACACGGGGCGGCTCGGCAACCCCGAGACCAAGCCGATCCTCGGCATCATCGTCGTCGAGGACGTCTTCCTCGCCCTCTACCTCGCCGCCCTCCAGCCGATCCTGTCCGGCGCGAACTCCCTCGGCGCGGCCGTCCTCGACGGCGGCAAGGCCTTCGCCTTCCTGCTGCTGCTCGCCCTCGCCGCGCGGTTCGGTACGCGGGTGGTGGGGCGGCTCTTCGACACCAAGGACGACGAGCTGCTGGTCATCTCCTTCCTCGGGGCGGCCGTGTTCATGGCGGGAGTCTCGGAGTGGTTCGGGGTCGCGGACGCGATCGGGGCGTTCATGGTCGGGCTGATGCTCGGCAGCACCTCCTCCGGGGAGCGGATACTCAAGCTGGTGCATCCGCTGCGGGACGCCTTCGGCGCGATGTTCTTCTTCGCGTTCGGGCTGTCCATCGACCCCGGTGACCTGCCCACCGTGCTCTGGCCCGTGCTGGCCGCGGTGGCGCTGACGCTCGTCATGAACGTGCTTGCGGGGCTTGGTGCGGCTCGTGTGTACGGGTTCGGGGCCGGGCCCGCCGCCAATATCTCCACGACGCTTCTTGCTCGGGGGGAGTTTGCGCTGATCCTTGCGACGATGGCTGCGGTGGCGGGGCTCGACGAGCGGCTGTCGCCGTTCATCGCGGGGTATGTGCTGGTGCTGGCTGTTCTTGGGCCGTTGGCCGCGGGGCGGTCGGGGTGGCTGGCTCGGGTGTTGCCCGGGGGGCGGGACGACGTGGAGGTCGAGCGGGACGTGGCACGGGTCGGCTGAGGCAGGGCTTTCCTTTCCCCCAACCCCACCCCTTCCCGAAACTGGGGGCTCCGCCCCCAGACCCCGGGGTGGGTGGGGATTGGGACGGATTGGTGAGTGCGGGCCCGCTGTGGCTTGTCGCGCAGTTCCCCGCGCCCCTGAAGGGGCGCCCCCGCCGTGGCCCGCGCCCCCTAGCGAGGGCCGAATCATCCACCGGCCGGAGGGGACGTGGCGGGATGTGTGGCCGCAGCATACGAGGACACCAGTTGTCGTCCACCGGGCGGCAACTGCGCCTTACGTCACCGGCTGCGGACGCACATCCCGCCACGTCCCCGCACCAGACGGACGAGCCGAAACCCCCACCCACCCAAGGGGCGCGGGGAACTGCGCGACCAGCCACAAACACACCCGCAGCCGACAACGAAGACGAAGACAAACGACTCAGACCGTCGCCGGCCCCGTCGTCGCCCCCTCGCGGCAGATCAGCAACAGCGCCCGATCGTCGTTCACGTCCTTCGCGACCGCCTCGATGAGGTGCCAGGCCGCGCCGTGGAAGCCCCCGGCCACATACCGGTCGGCCTCGCCGGTCAGGCGGTCGATGCCCTCGACGATGTCGCGTTCGGACGTCTCGACCAGACCGTCCGTGAAGAGCATCAGAACGTCCCCGGGCCGCAACGACCCCTTCACGGGGTCGAACTGAGCCCCGTCGTACACCCCAAGCAACGGCCCCTCCGCGGCCTTCTCCTCCCAGCGCCCGTTCCCCGCGCTGAGCTGAAGCCCCGGCGGATGCCCGGCGGAGAACAGTTCGTAGTCCCCCGAGTCCAGGTCCAGGACCAGATGGATCGACGTGGCGAAACCCTCGTCCCAGTCCTGCCGGAGCAGGTACCCGTTCGCCGCGGGCAGGAACGCGTGCGGGGGAAGCGAGCCCAGCAGGCCCCCGAACGCCCCGGACAACAGCAGCGCACGCGACCCCGCGTCCATCCCCTTTCCGGAGACGTCAGTCAGGACGACCTCAAGCGTGCGGCCCCCGTTCGTACGGGCCGCGACGACGAAGTCGCCGGAGAACGACTGCCCACCGGCCGGCCGCAGGGCCATCTCCCGATGCCAACCCATCGGCAGCTTCGGCAACTTGCTCTGCACCCGGATCCGCTCACGCAGGTCGAACAGCATGGTCCCGCCCCGCCGCCACGGCACACCCACCCGGCTGCGGAACTGGGCGATCAGCAGCCCGAAGAACCCGCACGCGGCCACGACCAGCACGATCCCGGGCGTCACCCGGGAAGGCCCCTCCGTGTACGGCCCGAGTTTCACGGACTCCACGATCAGCGCGGTGGCCGCCGCGGCGTACAGCCCGAGCAGACTCGACGGCCGCAGCAGCAGCCCGCCGGCGACGATCGGCAGGACCAGCAGCGCCGGCGAGCACCAGACCGAGTTCATGAGTGTGAGGCAGGCGATCACGGGAATGGTCAGCAGCAGACCGGCGAGCGCGACCCAGTCGGAGCCGTCGCCGCGGAAGTAGTCGACAGCGGATCTGCGCAGGCCGGTGCGGACCCGGTGAACCTGCTTCTTCAACCGGGCCGTGAACGTATCGGCTTCAGCGCGCCGCTCTCGTCCTGCTGCCATTAGTTCGGGACCCTATCCATCGGACCAGGTGCTTGGCACGGGAGGTCCCACTTGTCCCCCGTCCGGGGACGGAAGTCACAGGGAATTCCGACCCTCGCAGAGCGTACGGCCGGATACGGACCCGACATCGCCGGGCCGGGAGAAATACAGTCGCTCATCCCGGATTGCCCTGGTAGGCATGAGGACATGACGACAGAACTGCGCGTGCTGCGCCCGGACGACTGGGACAAGTGGTACGGGAACCTGGAGCTCGCGTTCGGCGGGGTCGCGGAATCCCCCGAGGAGAGGTCGCTGTGGAGCGACCTCACGGAGCACGACCGGTTCATCGGTGCCTGGGACGGCGACGACTGTGTGGGCACGGCCGGAGCGTTCACGTTCCGGGTCACCGTCCCGGGCGGCGCAGCCGTACAGGCGGGCGGCGTCACGATGGTGAGCGTCGCCTCGACGCACCGCAGGCGGGGTGTACTGCGGTCGATGATGCGGCGCCAGCTGGACGACGTACGGTCCTGGGGCGAGTCGCTCGCCGTGCTCACGGCGTCCGAGCCCGTCATCTACGGCCGGTTCGGCTACGGCGTGGCGACACACCAACTGCGCGCCGAGATCGACACGTCCCGGGTGCGGCTGTCGGTGCCGGAGGGCACGGACGACGTACGGCTGCGGCTCGTGGCGCCGGACGCGCCGGCCGTACGCGACGCCTGCGAGGCCGTGTACGCGCGTCACGTGGCCGCCCGGCCCGGGATGCTGGAGCGCAGGCCCGGCTGGGAGCGGCTGCCGCTGCTCGACCCGGAGAGCGACCGCAAGGGCACGTCGCCGCTGCAGTGCGTGCTCGCGGAGCGGGACGGCGAAGTGGTCGGTTACGCCCGGTACTTCAACAAGCCGGACTGGGACTCGGCCGGCCCCAACGGCACCATCGAGCTGCGCGACCTGGAGGCGCTCGACCCGGCCGCGTACGCCGCGCTGTGGCAGCACCTCTTCGGCATCGACCTGACGTCGACGGTGAAGGTGCACAGCCGTCCCATGGACGACGCCTGGCAGCACCTCGTCTCCGACGTCCGGCGGTGCGGCGTGTCGCTCAGGGACTCGCTCTACGTGCGGCTCGTCGACGTGGGCGCGGCGCTGGAGGCACGGACGTACCAGGCGCCGGTGGACGTCGTGTTCGAGGTCGAGGACGCCTTCTGCCCCTGGAACGAGGGGCGTTGGCGGCTCACGGGTGACGCGAAGGGAGCGTCCTGCGCGCGGACGGCCGACGCGGCCGATCTCACCCTGTCCGTACGGGAGTTGGGGTCGGTCTATCTCGGTGGCGTGTCCCTCGCCTCGCTCGCCGCGGCGGGGCGGGTGCGGGAGCTGCGCCAGGGCGCCCTCGCGGAGGCCTCGCTCGGCTTCTCCTCCGTGGTGGCGCCGTGGCTGCCGCACGGCTTCTGAGCCGTATCGAGCGTTACGGCCCTCATACCTGAGGGCTTCAGGCCCACCGGCTTTCAGGCTTTCTGGCAGGTCGGGCACCAGAAGAGGTTGCGGGCGGCGAGATCGGCGGTGCGGATCTCGCCGCCACAGATGAGGCAGGGCAGGTTGGCCCTGCGGTACACGTAGACCTCGCCGCCGTGGTCGTCCTTGCGCGGCGGGCGGCCCATCGCCTCCGGTTCGTGCTCCGGGCGCACGGTGTCGATGCGGTTGTTGCGGACGCCCTCGCGCATGAGCGCGACCAGGTCCGCCCAGATCGCGTCCCACTCGGCCGCCGTGATGTTCCTGCCCGCTCTGTACGGGTCGATGCCCTGCCGGAAGAGGACCTCGGCGCGGTAGACGTTGCCCACGCCCGCGATGACCTTCTGGTCCATGAGGAGTGCGGCGATCGTCGTACGGCTGCGGGAGACGCGTGCGTACGCGCGGGCCGGTTCCGCGTCCTCGCGCAGCGGGTCCGGGCCCAGGCGGGCGTGTATCGCCTGCTTCTCCGCGTCCGTGATCAGCGTGCAGGTGGTGGGGCCGCGGAGGTCGACGTACATGGTGTCGTTCGCGAGTCTCAGGCGGACCGTGTCCGTGGGTGGGGGTGCGGGGGTGGGGCCGAAGTTCACCTTGCCGAAGAGGCCGAGGTGGATGTGGATCCAGTCCTCGGACTCGAAGCGGAGGAAGAGGTGTTTGCCGTGGGCTTCCGCCGTGGTCAGTTCCGTGCCGTTCAGGAGGGCTGCGGCGTCCGTGAACTTGCCCTGGGGGCTGGTGACGTGTGCCCTGCGTCCGCCGAAGCCGGAGAGGTAGTCCTCGGCCAGCCGGTGGATGGTGTGCCCTTCGGGCACGGCGCCTCCTGGTCGGTGTGCGGTTGCCGTACGAGCTGTTCCTCTTCCCCAGCCCCGCCCCTTCCCGAAACTGGGGGCTGCGCCCCCAGACCCCCCGTACGTGCGGGTTCGTCGTGGCTGGTCGCGCAGTTCCCCGCGCCCCTTTCAGGGGCGCGGGGAACTGCGCAGCGGCGAAGAAAGCCTCTAGCCCTGCGGGTGGTGGGCCGGGATGGGCGGGAGGTCGCGCGTCGTCTCGTACGCCGCCAGCATGTCGATGCGGCGGATGTGACGCTCGTCGCCGGAGAACGGGGTGTTGAGGAAGATCTCGACGAACTTGGTCGCCTCCTCCTCGGTGTGCATCCGGGCACCGACAGCCACCACGTTGGCGTCGTTGTGCTCCCGCCCGAGCGACGCGGTCTGCTCGCTCCACGCGAGCGCGGCCCGCACCCCGGCGACCTTGTTCGCCGCGATCTGCTCCCCGTTCCCCGAGCCGCCGATCACGATGCCCAGCGAGCCCGGGTCGGCCGCCGTGCGCTCCGCGGCGCGGAGGCAGAACGGCGGGTAGTCGTCCTGGGCGTCATAGATGAGGGGCCCGCAGTCGACGGGCTCGTGCCCGGCCGCCCTGAGCCACTCGACGAGGTGGTTCTTGAGTTCGAAACCGGCATGATCGGAGCCGAGGTACACGCGCATGGTCCGAGTGTGACACGCCGGTTTCCGATCGGCCCCGTCGGGGCAGGCGCACGAAATGCGCCGCGTCGCATGGTGGAAAAGTGTGAGTAACACTACAGAACCTCAAGGAAACCTCAAGTAACGATCTGGATTCAAAGGTTCACGAATCCATTCGCCTGGGATTCACTGGACCGGCTTGTGCACCTCGTGTGCATCACCCGTACACCGCTCGTACGGGCTCCCCGTAGGAAAACCGCAGTATCTGCAACATCCGCGGTGGCTCGCAGTCCCCCACTTGAGTCCCCTCCCCTACAGTCCCCGGCGCAAAGGAACACCGTCCTATGACCTCGCAGCCGACTATGACGAAGGCCGGAAACGGCCCCGAAGGGCCCGGAGAACCCGGAGGGCCCGACGCCGGCCTCCAGGCCGGGCTCAAGAACCGTCACCTCTCGATGATCGCCATCGGCGGAGTCATCGGCGCCGGCCTGTTCGTCGGTTCCAG
Organism: Streptomyces sp. NBC_00258; assembly: GCF_036182465.1. NCBI lineage: Bacteria > Bacillati > Actinomycetota > Actinomycetes > Kitasatosporales > Streptomycetaceae > Streptomyces > Streptomyces sp. NBC_00258. The sequence goes on along the minus strand of NZ_CP108081.1, from coordinate 7,896,599 downwards.
CTCCGGTATCGCCACCGCGGGCCCCGGCATCCTCCTGTCGTACGCCCTCGTCGGCACGATGGTCGTCCTCGTGATGCGGATGCTCGGCGAGATGTCCGCCGCGAACCCGACCTCGGGTTCGTTCTCCGCGCACGCGGACCGGGCGCTCGGCCGGTGGGCCGGGTTCTCGATCGGCTGGCTGTACTGGTTCTTCTGGGTCGTCGTGCTCGCCATCGAGGCGACCGCGGGTGCCGTGATCCTGGAGAGCTGGATCCCCGCCGTACCCCAGTGGGGCTGGGCGCTCATCGTCATGGTCGTCCTGACCGCGACGAACCTGGTCTCCGTCGGCTCGTACGGCGAGTTCGAATTCTGGTTCGCCGGGATCAAGGTCGTCGCGATCGGCGCGTTCATCGTCATCGGCGGGCTCGCGGTCTTCGGCGTGCTGCCGGGTGTCGACAGCGACACGGCAGGCCTCGGGAACCTCACCGATCACGGCGGGTTCCTGCCGAACGGGCCCGGCGCGATCCTCACCGGCATCCTGCTCGTCGTCTTCTCCTTCATGGGCAGCGAGATCGCCACCCTCGCGGCGGGCGAGTCGGAGAACCCGCAGCGCGCGGTCACCAAGTCCACCAACAGCATCATCTGGCGGATCGGCGTCTTCTACCTCGGCTCGATCTTCGTCGTGGTCACGCTGCTGCCCTGGGACTCGGACGCCATCCAGAAGGACGGTTCGTACGTCGCCGCCCTGAACTCGCTCGGCATCCCGAACGCCGGCGAGATCATGAAGTTCATCGTGCTGACGTCCGTACTGTCCTGTCTCAACTCCGGCCTCTACACGGCCTCCCGCATGGCCTTCTCGCTCGGCCAGCGCGGTGACGCACCGAAGGCCTTCGCCCGTACCACCAGCCGTGGTGTGCCGATGCCGGCGATCATCGCCTCGGTCGTCTTCGGCTTCGTGGCGGTGTTCTTCAACTACGAGTTCCCCGACTCGGTCTTCCTGTTCCTGGTCAACTCCTCCGGCGCGGTCGCCCTGTTCGTCTGGCTCGTCATCTGCCTCTCGCAGCTGCGGATGCGGAAGATCATCGAGCGCGAGACGCCGGAGAAGCTGGTCGTGCGGATGTGGCTGTACCCGTATCTGACGTACGCGACGATCGCCCTGATCGTGTTCGTCCTCGGCTACATGCTCACCGACACCGAGCACGACGGCCGCAAGACGGTGCTGCTGTCGCTTCTCGTGGCGGCCGTCGTCGTCGGCATCTCGCTGGTACTGGAGAAGGTGCGGCGCGGGAAGGCACGGGCCGAGCTCCAGGAGGAGCAGGACTCCACGGTCTAGACGGCCTCAGCTGTTTCTCTGTACGACGCCTCCGCGGGACTCTCCGCGGAGGCGTCGTCGTGTGTCGTGAGGTCGTCGAGTCTCCGGCTCGTGGGTCAGAGGGGCGTGAAGCTGCCCTTGACCTCCTCGTAGACCGGGAGTGCGCTGTCCTCTGTGTCCGGGCGGTACCAGGTGGTGATCTCGTAGTACTTGCCGTCCGCGTTGAAGCCGAGCAGCCGGGCGTGCCAGGGCAGTCCCTTGGCCGTGACCGTGTACTCCCAGACGACCGCGGGCGCGTCGCGGAACGTGGTCTCCTCCAGGCGGATCCGCTGGTAGTCGAGACCCTTGCTGGTCTCCTTCTCCGTCTTCGTCCACTGGTCCATGAGGTCACCCCGGGCCGGAGCCGCGTTGGCGAGGATCTCCTGTTTGCGGTCCGGGGAGGTGTAGTGGACCTCGGCGCCGCTCTGGACCACCCGTTCCCAGCCCTCGGGCGGGACCCACGCGTACATGCCGGCCTCCGTGCGGGAGCCCTCCGGGAGGGTGGGCGGCCGTGCGGTGCCCGCGACCGTGGGGGGCGGGGTGGACGGAGTGCCGTCGGTGGTGGCGGAGGAGGAAGAGGACGGAGAGGCCTTGTCCTTGTCGCCCGGGGATCCGCCGAGCGCCGGGATCACCAGGGCGGCGACGACACCGGCGACGAGCACACCCGCGGCGGCCACGATTCCCTTACGGTTCCGGCTCCAGGTCCGGCTCCGGCGCGGGTCGGCCGGCACCGGGAGACCGAGCGGTTCGCCCGGCGGCATCGGGGTGGACCGGGGACTTGTGGGCAGTGAGCTGGTCCCAGCCGCTCCCGCGGAGGGGATCTCGGGAGTGCCCTCGGGCGGGGCTTCGGAGGACGCGTTCTCGGGGTCGGGGGATGTGGGGCCTGTGGGAGTGGCGGGAGCGGTGGGGCCGCCCGTGCCGGTTGGGCCTGTAGGTCTGGTGGGGGTGGGCTCTGCGGGGAGCGGTTCGGGGGCGGGTTCCTCCGGAGCCGAAGCCGGAGTCGGGGCCGGAACCGGGGCGATCGGGGACGAGCCCTCGGTTGAGGCTGGGCTCGGGGCGGGCCCGGAGGCGGGACCGGCCGCCTCTTCAGATTCCGTTGCGCTCCTCAGTGTCGGTGTACGCCGTACCGGTACCGCGTCCTCCACCGGCGCCGTCAGCCTCGGATCGCCCTCACCCGTCGTCGGCGGGGTCACGGGCGGCGGGGCCAGGACGGGGATCCGCAAGAACGGAGGCGTCGGGTGCTCGGTCGGCGGCGAAGGTTCGGTCGGTGGTGCCGGGGCCGCCGCGTGGGGCTCCGATGGTGCTTGACCGGCAGCCGCCGGTACGGCTCCCGATCGTGCCCCGGACCCGGACCCGAACCCGGACGTGGGCTCGGGCCCAGCCGCGGACCCAGCCCCAGCCCCGGACTCGGACCCGGACCCGGACCCGGACCTGGACCGGGGTTCTGGAACAAGCCCTGGCGCGGGACCGGATTCAGGACCCGCCCCCGCTCCCGCTCCGGGCTCCGCCACCACTCCCGGAGCGGTCCGCTCCCCCTCCCCCAGGCCGACCGGCCGAGCTGGCTCGGTCAGTTCAGCCGGCTCGGCCGGCTCAGGTTGCCCAGGACCAACCGCCGTGCCCAGCCCGGCAGTCGTACCCGGCGGCGCGGACGCCCCCGTACTCCCGTCCGCCACCGGACCAAGAATCGCCGCCAGCTCCTCCAGGCCCGGCCGTACCGACGGGTCCTTCAGCAGCAGGGCCGACAGCACCTCCCTCAACTCCCCCGCCGCGGACGGGATCTCCGGCTCCTCGTACAGCACGGCGTGCAGGGTGGCGAGGGTGGTTGCGCGGGAGAAGGGGGAGCGGCCGCCGAGGGCCGCGCAGAGGGTGGCGCCGAGGGACCAGAGGTCGGACGGCGGGCCCTGGTGCCGGCCGGAGACCCGCTCGGGTGCCATGTAGTCGGGGGAGCCGACCAGCATCCCCGCCATCGTCAGCGCCTCGGCGTCCTGGATCGCGGCGATGCCGAAGTCGGTGAGGACGACCCGGCCCGCGCGCCGCTCGACCAGGACGTTGGCGGGCTTGATGTCCCGGTGCAGCACGCCCCCCGCGTGCACCTGGCCGAGCGCTGCGACCAGTCCGAGGCCGATCCGTGCGGTGCCGCGCGGGCTCAGCGGCCCGTCCTCCGCCAGGACCCTGTCCAGGGAGCGGCCGTCGACCAGTTCCATCACGATCCACAGCCGTTCGCCCTGGTCCACCACGTCGTACACGCGCACGACGTTGGGGTGGTCGATCCGGGCCGTGGCCCTGGCCTCGCGCAGGGTTCGTTCGCGACGGGTCCTGGCGTCCTCCTGGTCCATGCCGTCTATGCGCATCTCCTTGACGGCGACCGGTCGGTCGAGGATTTCGTCGACGGCCCGCCACACCCGCCCCATTCCCCCCTGACCAATGCTCTCGGCCAGCCGGTAACGGCCCGTCACCAGCAATCCCGGAATACCGCCCCTCGTTATTTCCGGCACCCCCATGCCCCCTCCTTCAACACCCGCCACAGAAGAACCGCAAAGAAGCACAATGGCCACAACTTCGTGCCACACCAGCATAGTGGGGAGAAATCTTGTGGTACCACTTCAAAGACTGCGAATTCAGGCGCGGTCAGGGGGATACAAGGGGGACGAACATGAGTTCTCGTCGCATGACGATCACCACGGGATCGCTGCTCACTGCATCTTTCTCGGCAGTGATGATCTTTTCCTTCTCCGCCGGTGCGGACGACGAAGGGCCGATGAGCGGCAAGGGAGGAAAGGCCGTTGACAAGGCGCCCTCGGGTGTCGAGCTGACGACGCTGCTGCCCGAGAAGATCGAGGTCGACAACAGCTCACAGGAAACGGCGATTACCGCCACGGTAAAGAACGGGGGGACGAAGGACAGCGGCGAAATCCGACTGCTTGTGGTCGGTTTTGATGGCCTCTCGGTCAAGGGTGTCGAGGGCTGTGCGGAAATCGCCGAGAAAGACCTCCCCGAAGGTTCGAACAGTGGTTTCGCATGTGCCATCGACAATCTCGCGGCCGGCAAGTCGAAGTCGTACGCCGTGGACGCGACCTTCGATCTGAAGAAGGAGGGCAAGATCTGCCTGCCCGTCCAGGACGCCGACGGCAAGAAGACGTTCTGGCAGCAGGGCCCGGTCCCGTTCGGCGCGAACAACCCGGCGCCGAACGCACCGGCCACACCGCTCCTGCTCGGCACCGACAACAGCCCGGTCACCCCGGGCAGCGACAAGGCGGGCGGTGACAAGTCCGGCGGCAAGGAACTGCCCAAGACCGGTCCGGCCGACCGGATCCTGCCGCTCGGCGCGGTCGGCGCGGCGCTGATCTCCGCGGGCGCGGCGGGCCTGTGGTGGACACAGCGGCGGCCGCAGCGGAGTGAGTCGTAGGCCTCCACTCCCCACAGCACGACAGGTACACGTACGACGCCTCCGCGCCTCTCACCGCGGAGGCGTCGTCGTGCCCGGGCAGGACTCGGGGAAAAGCTGACGGCGGATGTCAGGTAATCCGGCCAGCATGGCGACGTACAGCCGTAGAGCCGTAGAGCCGTAGAGCCGCAAAGGACACCCCGTGAGCCTGCAGGACTTCATCACCCCCGACCGTCTTGTCCTCGTGCCCGGTGACCCCGGCTTCGAGGACGAACTCGCCGGTTTCCAGACGGGGTTCGCGCAGCGTCCCGATGTCGTGTTCGCCGCGCGCTCCGCCGACGACGTGGCCGCCGCGGTCGCGTACGCCGCCTCCGAGGGGCTGCCGGTCGGTGCGCAGGCCACCGGGCACGGTCTGCCGGACGCGTCCGAGGGTGGCGTGCTGATCACGACGAAGCGCATGGACCGGGTGACGGTCGACGCCGGGGCACGCGCGGTTCGGGTGCAGGCGGGCGTCCGCTGGAGCCAGGTCGTCGCGGCCGCCGAGCCGTACGGGCTCGCCCCGTTGAACGGTTCGGCGCCGGGCGTCGGAGCCGTCGCGTACACGCTGGGCGGTGGACTCGGCATCCTGGCAAGGGAGTTCGGATACGCGGCCGACCACGTGCGCTCACTGGACGTCGTGACGGCGGACGGCCGGCTCCGGCACGTGACCCCCGACTCCGACGGTTCCGGCGACGGCGACGACTCCGAGCTGTTCTGGGGGCTGCTCGGCGGCGGCGCGAACCTGGGTGTGGTGACGGAGCTGGAGATCGGGCTCGTACCGGTGGCGCGGCTGTACGGCGGATCGCTCGCCTTCGACGGACGCGTGGTGGATCCGGTGGCGGCGCTGCGCGCGTACGAACGCTGGACGGCGACCGTCCCGGACGGTCTGACGTCGTCGTTCGCGGCCGTGCCCTGTCCGGATGTTCCGGCGCTACCGCCACATCTGCGTGGGCGGTACGTCGTGTCGGTACGGGTCGCCTACACGGGTGCCGATGGTGAGCGGCTGGTCGCACCGCTGCGCGGGATCGGCCCGGTGCTCGCGGACTCGCTGCGCGAGATGCCGTACGCCGACAGCCGCACCATCCACTCCGACCCGGACTTCCCGCACGCGTACTACGGGGACAGCGCGGTGCTGAGCCGGCTGGACGTGGCCGCGGTGGGCGAACTCCTCGCGCTGACCGGCCCGGACGCGCCCTCGATGTACGTCGTCCAGATCAACCACCTCGGCGGAGCGCTGGCCGAGCCGCGGCCGAACGCAGTACCTCATCGCGAGGGGCGTTTCCTCGTACGGGTCCTCGGCGGCGTCGACGGTCCGGCGCGGGAGCGGTTGCACCGGGCGCTCGCTGCGGTGGAGCCGTGGACGATCGGGCGGGCGCTGAACTTCGCGTACGGGGCGGGCGGGCGTACGGCGGCGGGGCTGTACGACCCCGGAACGCAACTGAGGCTCGCCGGGCTGAAGTCGGTGTACGACCCGGCGAACCTCTTCCGCAGGAACTACGACGTGTCCGTCAGCTCTCGCGCTTGACGAACTTCCAGGCGGTGGGCAGCACGCCCATCGCGAGGGCGGCCTTGAGCGCGTCGCCGAGCAGGAACGGGGTGAGGCCGGCCGCGATGGCCTGGGTCAGCGTCATGCCGGCGGCGAACGCCAGGTACGGGACGCCGATCGCGTAGATGATCGCCTCGCCCAGGAGCATCGTGCCCGCCATGCGTACGACCGAGCGGTCGGCGCCGCGGCGGGCGAGGGCGCCCACGACGGTGGCCGCGAGCAGCATGCCGAGGATGTAGCCGAAGGACACGGTGGCTCCGGAGGTGCCCTCGGCGAACCACGGGACGCCTGCCAGGCCGAGCAGCGCGTACATCGCGAGGGAGGCGAGGCCTCGGCCGGTGCCGAGCGCGGTGCCGACGAGCAGGGCCGCGAAGGTCTGGCCGGTCACCGGGACCGGGGAGCCCGGGACCGGGACCGCTATCTGGGCCGCGAGGCCCGTGAGCGCGGCGCCGCCGGCCACGAGTGCGGCGTCCCTTACACGGGAGGCGGGGAGCAGGTCGGCGATTACCTGGCCCGGGCGGGTGGGGACGACGGCGGTGGTCATGGGGGCTCCGGCGGGTGAGGGCAGTTCGGGACACGGTGACGCTATCCCAGGGGGGTTGGGGGCAGCACCGTCAGCGGTCGACAAAGGGGGGATCCCGTGCGTGGTGCACCTCTTACAAAGAGTGTGGTGTACACCTGTGGGGGCGTGATGCTGGTCACTGAGGTGGGGTGGGGTTCCCTACGGGGAGGAGGCTGACGCCATCTGTAGGGTCCCGCCAAAGGGTTCTCGCCCCCGCCGCCCCTACCCATTCCCGTCACTACTCGGGGGCTCCGCCCCCGAACCCCCGCTCCTCAAACGCCGGAGGGGCTGACTAGTAGCCCGTCCGGCGTTTGAGGACGAGGCCGTTCAGGCCGACAGCGGGGGTCTGGGGGCGCAGCCCCCAGGGACGGGACGGGTAGGGGCGGCGGGGGCGAGAAAAGACGGGCCCTGGCCGGACAGGCCGCTCACCGCCTACCCTTCACCCCATGGTCGCCCAAGCCAGGAACTTCGCGTCGCGTCGCTATGTCGACCTGCGACGCCAGGGCACGGCCACCTGTCGCCACCGCTGAGGCGGGCGCGGAGGGGATCCATCCGGCTCGCCGAGACGAGACAGACGTAACAGACGTAGACGTCGGCGCAGTGTCGGACCAGTTCCCGAGGAAACCCTCCATGCCTCTCTCCATGCCCAGTTCCTCCTTCGCACCCACTCCCGTTCTTGCCTCTCCCTCTGCCCCTCCTCCCTCCCCCGTCCCCACCCGCCGAGCCGTCGACAGCGACCGCCGCCGTACCAGCGCCAGCGCCGTCCTGCGGTCGGTGCTGGCGCACGGACCGGTCGCCCGCAGCACCATCGCCCGGCTGACCGGGCTCTCCCCGGCATCGGTCACCGACCACTGCAACCGCCTCACCGCACTCGGCCTGATCGAGGAGGCCGCCACGCTCCGCCGGTCGAACGGGGTCGGCCGCCCTCACGTACCGGTCGACCTGGACGACTCCCGGTTCGTGGTCGGCGGCGTGCACGTGGCGGTGCCGTACACGACCGTCGCCCTCCTGGACCTGCGCGGCCGTGTCGTCGCCGAACGCCGGCTGAACCACGGGGAGGGGGAGAGGGCCGGGGCCGAGCCCGCCCCGGCCCCCGCCCACGTACTGGCCAGGGCCGCCGCCGGGCTGCGCGAACTGCTCGCGGCCGCCCCCGAGCGCGTTCCCCTCGGCGTGGGCGTCGCCACCGGCGGCTGGGTGGACCGGGACTCCGGGACCATCGTCGAGCACCCCCTCCTCGGCTGGCGGGACGTACGCGCACGCGAGGTGATCCACGCGCTCACCGGCCTGCCCGTGTACGTGGACGGCCACGCACGGGCCCTGGTCAACGGAGAGCGGCTCTTCGGGCGGTCCGCCGGCGCCGGCCGCAGCGTGCTGCACCTCTTCGTCGGGAACGTCGTGGACGCAGCCTTCGCCACCCACGACGAGGTCCACCACGGGCCCCGTTCCCAGGCCGGCTCGATCGCCCATCTCCCGCTCGCGGGCGGCACGGAACGCTGCGACTGCGGCCGGACCGGCTGCCTGCAGGCCGAGTTGAGCGAGCGGACCCTGTGCAGAAGGGCGCGCGAGGCCGGGGTCGTCCGGACCTCCGACCCCATGCACGTCCTCGCCGCCGCGGCCGACGGCGACCCCGTCGCCGTACGTCTGCTGCTGCAGCGCGCCCGGATGGTCGGCCGTGCGGCGGGGCTCCTGCTCGACGTGCTCAACCCGGACACGGTCGTCGTCACGGAGATGGGCGCCGTCCACCGGGAGGACTGCCTTGCCGCTCTGCGCGAGGAGGTCGGTCCGGACCGGGCGGCGGCCGTCGTGCCGACCAGTTTTCCGGACTCGGTGCTCGCCGTGGCCGGCGGGTCGGTGGCCCTTGACGTGCTCTACCGGGATCCGCTGAGCGTGCCTCCGAGCAGGTCCTGGACCGTCTCACCGGGGCTGACTTAATTCAGAAAATCCGAATGTTGACAGGCCCCCACCAGGCCAGGAGCATCGTGTTCATGAGCTGTCGCACCTTCTGTTGCTGACGCGTTGACGCACTGACGACGATCCATCCGCGCTACTCGCCGATCCGTCCGCGGTCCTCGCCGATCCGTCAGCGTCCTTCTCCCACCACCGCCACGCCACGCCCTCCGCGTGAGCCTCCACGTGTGCCTACCCCTGCGCACCTTCCGCGTTCCCGGCTCCGCCCTGCCTGGAACTGCCCGGAACTGCCCGGAATGCCGCGCATCTGCCTGCCCCAATGAATTCAGGGAGTCCTCCCATGCCACCTCCGTCCGCCACCGGTGTCGACCGACGTCTCTTCCTCTCGTCCCTGCTCGGGGCCGCCGCCGCGGCCGGGCTCAGCGGCTGCGCGGGCAGCAGCGCCGCCGACACCGGGGTCAAGGGGTCCACGTCCGCCCCTCTGGCGGACAAGGTCCCGTCCGGTACGAGCCTGAAGATCGCCTCCTACCAGGGTGTCCAGCAGTTGCAGTTCAAGTTGGCGGGACTGTCCGACCTGCCGTTCAAGGTGGCCGACTGGCCGAACCTCGGCGCGGGACCCGATGTCATCAACGCCTTCCGCGCCAAGTCCCTGGACGTCGGCAACAACGCGGGCATCCCGCCCATCCAGGCGCACTACCAGGGCTTCGACGCGAAGATCGTCGCGATCAACGTCACCCGCAAGCCCAACTATCTCTTCGCCACCAAGCCCGGCAGCGACATCCAGGACGTCCAGGGCTTCAAGGGCAAGAAGCTCGCGTTCTCGCAGGGCCAGGCGCAGGGGGTCGTGCTGCTGCGGGCGTTGAAGCAGGCCGGGCTGGCCTACGACGACGTCGATCTGGTGCCGCTGACCAGCAACCAGTTCCTGACCGCGCTCCAGGCGGGCCAGGTGGACATCGCCCCGCTCGCCAACTCCCAGTCACCGGCGTACCTCAAGCAGTACGGGTCCAAGGGCGCCCATGTCATCACCACGGACGTCGTGGACCTGCTGAACCTGCTGTGGGCGCCCACCTCCGTGCTCGCCGACCCCGCGAAGGCCGCCGCGGTCGCCGCGTACATCCCGCGCTGGGCGAAGGGCGCGGTGTGGACGTACGAGCACCCCGACGACTGGAACGAGGAGTTCTACGTGAAGACGCAGAACCTCACGCTCGCACAGGCGCGGTCGATCACCGAGCTCGCCAACAAGCCGCTGTTCCCGCCGAGTTGGGACGAAGCGGTCAAGTGGGAGCAGGAGACCGCCGACCTGCTGGCCGAGGGCGGCTTCGTGAAGGGGTTCAAGGTCGACTCGCTCTTCGACCGGCGTTTCGAGGGCATCGCGGCGAAGTCCGTACCGGCGGAGTACCGGAGGTGAGCGCCGTGACCACGACCACTACCGCGACTACGATCGCCGCCTCGCCCCTCGCGGCCACCGTGGAGAATCCCCAGGTCCGCAGGCGTCGTCGGCTCTCCCCCGGCAAGCGGCTGCCCGCCACCCGCTTCCTCGGGCCGGCCCTGCTGCTCGCCCTGTGGGCCGCCGCCTCCGCCGCCGGGCAGCTCGACCCGGGTGCGATCCCGGCGCCCTGGACGGTGCTGGAGACCGGCGCCCAGCTGTGGACCGACGGGACACTGCCCACCGACATCCTGACCTCGCTGCAACGCGCCGGCTCCGGCTTCGCGATCGGCCTGACCGCGGGCATCGCCCTCGCACTGGCCTCCGGGCTCAGCCGGACCGGCGAGGCGCTGATCGACGGGTCGGTGCAGCTCAACCGGGCGATCCCGACACTCGGTCTGATCCCGCTGTTCATCCTCTGGCTGGGCATCGGCGAGACCTTCAAGATCGCCATCATCGCGATCGTCGTCTACATCCCGATCTACCTGAACACACACGCCGCACTGTCCGGCATCGACAGCCGTTTCGTCGAACTCGCCGAGGTCCAGGGCCTGTCGAGGTACGCCTTCATCCGGCGGATCGTCATCCCGGGCGCGCTGCCCGGCTTCTTCGTCGGGCTGCGGCTCGGGGTCACCGGTTCCTGGCTGGGCCTGGTCGTGCTGGAGCAGATCAACGCCACCAGCGGGCTCGGTTACATGATGTTCCAGGCCCAGAACTACGGCCAGACGGACGTCATCCTCGTCGGCCTGGTCGTCTACGGCATCTTCGGCCTGATCTCCGACAGCGCGGTCCGTCTGATCGAACGGAGGGTGCTGTCATGGCGCCGCACACTGAGCAGCTGATCCGGCCGGCCGTCCAACTCCGGGGCCTGACAAGGTCGTTCGACGGAAGGACCGTCCTCGACGGCATCGATCTCGACCTTCCCTCCGGACAGTTCACCGCCCTGCTCGGGCACAGCGGCTCCGGCAAGAGCACGCTGCTGCGGGCGGTCGCGGGACTCGACCACGAGGTCGCGGGAAGCGGTCAACTCACGGCTCCGTCAAGGGTGTCCGTGGTCTTCCAGGACTCCCGGCTGCTGCCCTGGCAGCGCGTCCTCGACAACGTGCTGCTCGGCCTCGACGGCAAGGAGGCCGAGCAGAAGGGCCGTGCCGCTCTCGCCGAGGTGGGCCTCGCGGGCCGCGAACGGGCCTGGCCCAACGAGCTGTCCGGCGGCGAGGCCCAGCGCGCCGCCCTGGCCCGCTCCCTCGTCCGCGAGCCCGAACTCCTGCTGGCCGACGAACCGTTCGGCGCGCTGGACGCGCTCACCCGGATCCGTATGCACACCCTGCTGCGCGAGCTGTGGGAGCGCCACCGGCCCTCCGTCCTGCTCGTCACCCACGACGTGGACGAGGCGATCGTGCTGGCCGACCGGGTGCTCGTGCTCGACGAGGGCCGCATCGGCCTCGACCTGACCATCGACCGCCCGCACCCCCGCTCGTACCGGGACCCGCTGCTCGGCGAGTACCGCGAGCGGCTCCTCGCCGCCCTCGGCGTCACGGAGCACCACGACCACCACGGGAGCGACGGGATCGACGGAATCGACGGAATCGATGGGAGCCACGGGAACGACGGGAACCACGACCGCCACAAGCACCACGAGCACGCGGAGGACCCCAAGTGACCGAGCGCAGACTGCATCTCAACGCCTTCCTGATGAACACCGGCCACCACGAGGCGTCGTGGCGGCTCCCGGAGAGCGACCCGTACGCCCATGTGGAGCTCGGCCACTACGTCCATCTGGCCCGTATCGCCGAACGCGGGACCTTCGACTCGCTCTTCCTCGCCGACGGGCCGCAGCTGTGGGGCAACCTCGCCCAGCGGCCGGCCGGCGCCCTGGAGCCGCTCACCCTGCTCACCGCGCTGGCGACGGCCACCGAGCACATCGGTCTGATCGCCACCGCCTCCACCTCCTACAACTCGCCCTACAACCTGGCCCGTAAGTTCGCCTCGCTCGACATCATCAGCGGCGGCCGGGCGGGCTGGAACATCGTCACCACGGCGGGCGCCGAGGCCGCCCGCAACTTCGGTCTCGACGCGGAGCCCGCGCACGCCGAGCGGTACGCCCGTGCCGCGGAGTTCCTCGACGTGGCCCTGAAGCTCTGGGACAGCTGGGAGGACGACGCGATCGTCGCCGACAAGGCGGCCGGCGTCTGGGGCGACGACACGAGAGTCCACCCCGCCCGGCACAAGGGCCGGTACTTCAGCGTCGAGGGCGCCCTCAACGTGCCGCGCACCCCGCAGGGTTACCCGCTGCTCGTGCAGGCGGGCTCGTCCGAGGACGGCAAGGGGTTCGCGGCCCGGTACGCGGAGGCGGTGTTCACCGCCCAGCAGACCATCGAGGACGCGCAGGCCTTCTACGCCGACCTCAAGTCCCGTACGGCAGCGGCCGGTCGGGACCCCGACCACATCAAGGTGCTGCCCGGCATCGTCCCCGTCATCGGTTCGACGGAGACCGAGGCACTGGCGGCGGAACAGGTGCTGGAGGACCACATCGTGTACGCGCACGGCGTGGGCCGTCTGGAAGCGCTGCTGCAACTGCCGCCGGGATCACTGGAGTTGGATGCCGAGCTCCCCGCCGACCTGCCTCCGGAGAGCGTCATCGAGGGCGCCAAGAGCCGCTACACGCTCGTGGTGGAGCTGGCCCGGCGTGAGCGCCTCACCGTGCGGCAGCTGATCGGGCGCCTCGGCGGCGGGCGTGGGCACCTCACCTTCGCCGGGACACCCGAGCAGGTCGCCGACGCCATCGAGAAGTGGTTCACGCGCGGGGCCGCCGACGGCTTCAACATCATGCCCGCGGTCCTGCCGTCCGGGCTCGACGCCTTCGTCGACCATGTCGTCCCGCTCCTGCGCGCCCGCGGTCTGCTCCGCGAGGAGTACGGCCCCCGGCAGACCCTCCGCGAGAGATACGGACTCCCGCGCCCCGCCAACCAGTACGTCACCGCCCCCGCACTCGCCCGAGTCTGAGCCCGATCCCGATCCCGGCCCGGACTCCGAGCCCGCGTCCGCGTCCGCGTCCGCTCCGAAAGGAACCCCATGTCCGACATCGAGATCCGCAAGGTCACCGCGAGGATCGGCGCTCAGATATCCGGCGTCGACATCTCCAGGCCGCTCGACCCCGAGACCGTCACCGCCCTCCGTGACGCCCTCAACGTCCACAAGGCCCTGGTCTTCGACGACGTGAACCTCGACGACGCGGGCCAGCAGGCCTTCGCCCGTCACTTCGGCGACCTGACCACCGCCCACCCGACCGTGCCCGCCGTGGAGGGCGCCCCGAACGTGCTGCCCGTCGACAGCGAGCGCGGCCGCGCCGCCAACAACTGGCACACCGACGTCACGTTCGTCCTCAACCCGCCGCAGGCCAGCACCCTGCGCAGCATCACGATCCCGCCGTACGGGGGCGAGACGCTGATCGCCAGTTCGGCCGCCGCCTACCGCAACCTGCCCGAACCCCTCCGGCTGCTCGCCGACACCCTGTGGGCCGAGCACACCAACGACTACGACTACGCGGTGCCCGAGGAGGAGGTGGACGAGGAACAGGCCGCGCGGCGCGCCCAGTTCACGTCCATCAAGTACCGCACCGCACACCCCGTCGTCCGCGTCCACCCGCTGACCGGTGAGCGCGGGCTGTTCATCGGCGGCTTCGCGCAGCGGATCGTCGGCCTGTCGCTGAGCGAGTCCCGCAAGGTCCTCGACCTGCTCCAGGCCTACGTCACCCGGCCCGAGAACGTCCTGCGCCACCGCTGGTCGCCGAACCAGCTCGTCCTCTTCGACAACCGCATCACCCAGCACTACGCCATCGACAACTACGACGGCCTGCCGCGCCGCCTGAACCGGGTGACGGTCGCCGGTGACGTGCCGGTCGGCATCGAGGGCAAGGAGAGCTACTCGATCGCGGGGGACGCCTCGCACTACACGTCGGTCGCCACGTACGCGACGGTCGCGTAATCGGAATCTCGCACTCAGTGTCGAGGCCGTCCACATGGTGGGCGGCCTCTCCGCGCGGGTGGAGGGGCTGCCCAGACTGTGGGCGTTTTTGCCCTCGCACGTAAGGGACCACCCGCACCCATGTCCCGTACCACCCACGACCCCGCGCCCGGCACTCCCGGCACCCCCGACGCGGACGTCTCGCTCTCGCACGGCCTCAAGCAGCGCCATCTGTCGATGATCGCCCTCGGCGGGGTGATCGGCGCGGGCCTGTTCGTCGGCTCCGGCGCGGGCATCGCGGCCGCCGGCCCGTCGATCGTCGTCGCGTACGCCGTCTCCGGTCTGCTCGTCATGCTGGTGATGCGGATGCTCGGCGAGATGTCGGCCGCGTATCCGTCGTCGGGTTCCTTCTCGGCGCACGCCGAGCGGGCGATCGGGCCGTGGGCGGGGTTCACCGCCGGCTGGTCGTTCTGGGTGCTGCTCTGCACGGCCGTCGGCCTGGAGGGCATCGGCGCCGCGAAGATCGTGACGGGCTGGCTGCCGGGTACGCCGGAGTGGGCCTGGGTGGCTCTCTTCATGGTCGCCTTCTGTGCCGCGAACCTGGCCGCGGTGAAGAACTTCGGCGAGTTCGAGTTCTGGTTCGCCGCGCTGAAGGTGGGCGCGATCACGCTGTTCCTGGTGCTCGGCGTGCTGGCGATCGCCGGTGTTCTGCCGGGCACGGACTCCCCCGGCCTCACGAACCTCACCGGCGAGGGGGGCTTCCTGCCGAACGGCAGCGAGGGGCTCGTCATCGGGCTGCTCGCCTCCGTGTTCGCGTACGGCGGTCTGGAGACGGTCACCATCGCGGCGGCCGAGTCGCAGGACCCGGTACGAGGTGTCGCGAGCGCCGTGCGCACCGCGATGTGGCGCATCGCGCTCTTCTACATCGGCTCGATGGCGGTCATCGTCACGCTCGTCCCGTGGGACTCGAAGGCGGTCGTCGAGAAGGGCCCGTACGTCGCCGCCCTCGACCACCTGGGCATCCCGGGCGCGGGCCAACTGATGAACGTGGTGGTGCTGGTCGCCCTGCTCTCGGCGATGAACGCCAACATCTACGGCTCCTCGCGCATCGCGTACTCGCTGGTGGAGCGGGGCCAGGGCCCGAAGGCTCTCGGCCGGGTGTCGGGAGGCGTCCCGCGGACCGCGGTCCTCGCCTCCTCCGTGTTCGGCTTCGTCTGCGTCCTGCTGAGCTACTGGCGCCCCGACGACGTCTTCCCCTGGCTGCTGAACATGATCGGCGCGGTGATCCTGGTCGTCTGGATCTTCATCGCGGTCTCCCAGCTCCGCCTGCGCCGCGCCCTGGAACGCGAGGCCCCGGAGAAACTGGCCGTACGCATGTGGGCGTTCCCCGTACTGACCTGGGTGGCCCTGGCAGGCATGCTGGCGATCTTCATCCTGATGGCCCGGGAGCCGGACACGCGGGTGCAGTTGTACTCGACGGGCGGGATGACGCTGTTCCTGGCGGCGGTGGGGTACGGCCGGCAGCGGGCCCGGGCCCGGAGGTGATCAAGGGGCGGAGGACTCGGCCCGATATCGGGCGAGTGTCTCCCGGTGGTACGTGACGAACGGGTGATCGGAGCCGAGGGTCCGTTCACGCGCTTCGATGACCCGCCGCACGATGTCGATGGCCTCGCTCCGGCGCCCCAGTCCGTTCGCGATCACCCCGGTGAGACTCAGAGCCGAGAGCGACAGATGGTGTTCGGGTCCCATGAGGCGGATCCGATCGGCCAGCATCCGGCGAGCCACCGGTTCCGCCTCCTCGAAACGCCTCATCGCGCAGAAGCCGTAGGCCTGCATGTGGCGTGCCAGGACGGTGGTGAGGTGGTCTTCCGGCAGAACGCGCTCGCACGCGACGAGGAGCGCGGCCGTCTCCGTCTCGAACTCTTCCTCCTTGCCGAGATCCGCCAGCACCTCGGGCAGGGAGGTCCAGGTGAACAGCGTCTCCGGTGAGTCCTCCCCCAGCGCCTCACGAAGGCCGGCGATCGCCCGGCGAAGCCACTTCTCGGCCTCCTCTCTCCGGTCGAGCCCGATGAGCGGCCGGTGGAGGCCGAAGGCACTGCGCAGCGTGTCCGGAGCGTCGGGGCCGAACAGGCGCTCGCGCCGGGCGAGTACCCCTCGGTGCATCGCCTCGGACTCCTCGTAGCGCCCCAGGCGGAACAGCGCCCGGCCCATCACGTCCTGAACGTCCAGGGTCACACCGTGATCCACGCCCAGCAACCTGCCGACCCGCTCGACGACGGAGAGCGCCAGCGCATGGGCCGCCGCGTGGTCGCCCGCCTCGTACACCTGCCGCACGACCCTCGTCGCCAGCTCCGCCGACCGCTGCACGGGCGCCCTGTCCAACAGTCGCGAGGCGTGCGGCGCCAGCAGCACGAGCTGCCGCAGCGCCGCCGGCGACTGCTCGTCCCGCGGGGGCAGTGCGGCCTCCAGCAACTCGGCCGCCACCGCGCCGAAGGCATCGCGCCGGCTTTCCGGCACCGCCGTGGCGACGCTGTCCAGCAGCACCCCGTGCACCCGCACGGACCGCGCGCCGTCCGCCTCGACCAGTTCGGCCAGCGAGTGATCGAGCAGTCCTCTGAGTGCCGGTTCCAACTGCTCCGCCCGCAAGACCGGTTCCAGCTCGTCGAGCGTGGCCTCTCCCCTGGCTGCCGCCGCCAGCAGACTCAGCGGCACCGGCTCCGCCGCCCAGTACGACATGAGCCGCAGCAGCGTGGTCGCCTCCGGCAGACCCTGTGCGGTGAGGCTGTCCAGGGACAACTGCCAGGTTCCGCTGACCAGATGGCGTGACGAACCCCCGCCGTACCCCGCGGCGCCCCGGTCGACGATCGCCGTCGACTCCTCCCCGAGCCTGCGGTCGTACTCGTCCATGGACCACGACTCCAGTAGCTGGTGGGCGAGATGGGAGCCGGCGAGAGTGAGCGCGAGCGGCAGGCCGCCCAAGCGGGCGGCCACCTTCCGGGCCGCCGTCAGATCCCCCGCGTCCGGCGCGAGGTCGCACAACACCTGCGCCGCGTCCTCCAGTGGCAGGACACCGAGGCCGTGCCGCGTCACGCCCGGCACGTGCCACAGCCTGGACGTGGCGTGACGCGTGGTGACGAGGACCGTGCCCTGTGGGCTGGTGCGCAGCCAGGCCCCGTCCTCCAGGACCGTCGGTTCGTCGGCGTTGTCGAGAACCAGCAGCCAGGGGTCGGCGGAGTGGTCGAGGTAGTGCCAGACCAGGTCGGCCGCGGCCCGCTGACCCGCAGCCGCCGCGGCCAGTTCGCCGGCCGTCGCGCCCCGGTCTCCCGCGACCGCGAGCATCCCGGCCCGCAGGGACATCCGCTCGGACGCGTTGATCCAGAAGCCGACGCGACCGTGTGCGCGTACGGCCTGGGCGAACAGCCAGTACGCCAGCGCGGTCTTGCCGCAGCCACCCATGCCGTGCACGACGTGCGCCCCGCCGCCGGGACCGGCGACGGCCGCGCCGAGGATCTCGCGCAGTTCCTCGCGGTTGCGCAGCACACCGGGCGGGCGGCCCACCAGCGGTACGCGGACGGAGTCGGGGCCGGCCGGTGCGGACGCCGCCACGGCCGGCACAAGCCGGCGTTCGAAGAGAGGTCCACCGGTGCCGTAGTGGTGGTGGTGCTCCTCTATGTACTGGTCGCCGGACGTCTGGAAGATCCGGCCCTGGCCGGAGGCGCGGGCGCCGAGTTCGCTCATGCGTCCGGTCGCTCGGGTCGCTCAGTGATGTGCTGGTCGCGGCCCGCCTGGTAGACGCGGCCGCTGCCGGAGACCTCGGCACGCAGTCTGACCTCGACCGAGGGGCTCTGCTCGGGCAGTTGAGGGCTCAACTCCGCGAGGATGTGGCGCAGTTCGTCGGCGACCTCGGGGCGGGCGACCAGCAGCCGGCGGACTCTCGCCTGCCACTCGGCGGTCAGTTCGGCCTCGGTGTCCGTGTCGCCCGACTGCTGCGCGAGCAGCAGGTCCTCGCGGGTGGCCTCCAGTTCCCCGCCGACGGACTCGGCACGGTCCGGCTGGAAGCGCTGCCAGACGGCGACCAGGCCGTCGCGCGCCGACTCCCAGGTCTGGGTGGCCATCAGCGTCACCATCGTCGTACCCACCGTCCTGGCGAGGTCGGCGATCTCCGGTCCCATGGCCTCCCTTTCGACGACCACCGATAGTAGAGCGCCCGGCTCCGACAGCGCACTCCCCATCGGCGGGCCCTAGCGAACCCCGTCACCCTCTTGCTGCTAGCGTGCACTTGCAAGTAGCTTGCAATAAGAGGTCGGAGAGGACCTGGCATGGCCGTCTACACACTTCCCGAACTGCCGTACGACTACTCCGCGCTCGCACCCGTGATCAGCCCCGAGATCATCGAGCTGCACCACGACAAGCACCACGCGGCGTATGTGAAGGGGGCGAACGACACCCTGGACCAGCTCGCCGAGGCGCGGGACAAGGAGTCGTGGGGGTCGATCAACGGGCTGGAGAAGAACCTCGCCTTCCACCTCTCCGGGCACATCCTGCACAGCATCTACTGGCACAACATGACGGGCGAGGGCGGCGGTGAGCCCCTCGCCTCGGACGGTGTGGGCGAGCTCGCCGACGCGATCACCGAGTCCTTCGGATCCTTCGCCGCGTTCAAGGCCCAGCTGACCAAGGCCTCCGCGACCACCCAGGGCTCCGGCTGGGGCGTGCTCGCGTACGAGCCTCTCAGTGGCCGTCTGGTCGTCGAGCAGATCTACGACCACCAGGGCAACGTCGGCCAGGGCTCGGTGCCGATCCTGGTCTTCGACGCCTGGGAGCACGCCTTCTACCTCCAGTACCGGAACCAGAAGGTCGACTTCATCGACGCCATGTGGCAGGTCGTCAACTGGCAGGACGTGGCACGTCGTTACGAGGCCGCCAAGTCCCGCGCCGACGTGTTGCTGCTCGCCCCCTGAACAACCAGCCGAACCCGCCCCGAGGGCGGCCGAAGCGCCCTGCCTCGTGATCGTCTTCTCAACCTTCGCGCGGGCAGGCGGAAAGAGGGGAGAGCCCCCGCGAGGACGTGACTCGCGGGGGTTCTCCTCGTCTCCGGCGGGGGTTTTCCTCAGCACCGGGGTCCACCGATCGGTGGACGGCAGGTTCAACCGAGTACCTCTGCCGGACAACTGCCCTGCGCGGCCAGGCTTTTGGGTATGAACTCATTCACTGTGCGCATGGCTCGCTGGAGTGCCCTGCACCCATGGCGGGCCATCATCGGCTGGCTCGTGTTCGTCGTGCTCTGCCTGGGCCTCGGCAGCGCCGTCGGCGTCAACAGCGCGAAGACCGCCGACTACCGGGTCGGCGAGGCCGGCCGGGCCGAAGCCATGGCCGCCGAGGGGCAGTTGGAGCGCAGGTCCACCGAGCAGGTGATGATCTCCGCCCGGCCGGGCGCCCTGGGCGAGACCGCCGCGAGAACCGCCGTCGAGGCCGCCGCGAAGGACCTGACCACCCGGTTCGAGCGGCTGCCCGAAGTGGAGGGCGTGGCCGAGCCGGTGCTGTCCGGAGACGGCGGGACCCTCCTGGTCGAGGCGGCCCTGAAGGGCGAGGAGCGCGACGCGAAGGACAAGGTCGACGCGCTGGTCGCGCAGACCGGGGCCGTGCAGAAGGCGAACCCCGGTCTGCTCCTGGAGGAGACCGGAAGTCCCTCCATCAGCAAGGGCGTCGACAAGCAGCGCGGCGAGGATCTGGCGCTCTCCGAGGCGATCACCCTTCCCGTCACGCTGATCACCCTGCTGATCGTGTTCGGTTCGGTGACCATGGCCGGGGTGCCGCTGCTGCTCGCGCTGTCGTCGATCGCGGCGGCCGTCGGACTGTCGATGGTGGTCTCGCACATCTCCCCGGACACCGGCGTCGGCACCAACCTCATCCTGATGATCGGCCTCGCGGTCGGCGTCGACTACACGCTCTTCTACCTCAAGCGCGAACGCGAGGAACGGGCCCGCAGCCAGGGGAAGTTGAGCTCAGAAGCGCTGGTGGAACTGGCCGCGGCGACCTCGGGCCGGGCGGTCGTGGTCTCCGGGCTCGCGGTCGTGGTCTCCACGGCGACGCTGTACCTGGCCTCCGACGTGATCTTCTCCTCGCTGGCCACCGGCACCATCGTGGTCGTCCTGGTGGCGGTGCTCAGCTCCCTGACCGTGCTGCCCGCGCTGCTGGTCAAGCTCGGCAGGCGGGCCGAGCGCAGGGAACGCCGGCGCGCGGAGCGCGGGAAGCCCGTACGACGCCGGACGCGCGGCGAGAGCGGCGGGCGGGTGTGGGCCGCGCTGCTGCGGCCCGCGAACCGGCATCCGGTGGCCACCCTGTGCGTCGCCGTCCTCGCCCTGCTCGCGCTCGCCGCACCACTGGCCGGCCTGAAGATCACGGAGATGAGCCGGGACACCCACTCCCGCGAGATCCCCGCCATGCAGGTGTACGACCGGCTCAACGAGGCCTTCCCCGAGCGCCGGGTCACCCACGACGTCGTCGTACGCGCCGACGCCGGCCGTTCCGGCGAGGTGACGGCCGCCCTGTCGAAGCTGGCCGAACTCGCCCACACCGACCCGCTGTTCACCGACACGGAGCGCATCCGCACCTCGGACGACCGCCGCGTCAGCGTCCTCGAACTGAAGGTGCCCCACCTCGGCAACTCCGACGAGGCCTACGACTCGCTGGACCACCTGCGGGACGAGTACGTGCCCGCCACCGTCGGCGGGATCGAGGGCGCCGAGTACGGCGTGAGCGGCGACGTCGCCCGCTACAGCGACTATCCGGCGCACCAGAACAGCAAACTGCCCCTGGTACTGGGCGCGTTGCTCCTGGTGACGTTCGCGATGACCCTGTACGCGTTCCGCTCGGTGGTGCTGGCCCTGCTCGGTGTCGTACTGAACCTGCTCTCCGCGGCGGCGGCGCTGGGGCTGCTCGTCCTGGTCTTCCAGGGCAGTTGGGCCGAGGGTCCGCTCAACTTCGACTCCACCGGGTCGATCGGATCCCGCGTGCCCCTGTTCCTCTTCGTGATCCTCTTCGGGCTCTCGATGGACTACCAGGTGTTCGTGGTGAGCCGGATCAGGGAGGCCGTGCTGGGCGGCGTACCGACGCGGCAGGCCGTGCTCGACGGGATCCGCAGCTCGGCGAGCGTGGTGACCAGCGCGGCGGCGGTGATGACGACCGTCTTCACGAGCTTCGTCTTTCTCCACATCATCGAGATGAAGCAGATCGGGTTCGTGCTCGCGGTGGCCGTGCTGCTCGACGCCTTCGTCATCCGGGTGCTGATCCTGCCCGCGGCGATGCTGCTGCTCGGCGAGGCGAGCTGGTGGCCCTCGCGCGGGGTGCGCCGGCCCGTACGGGAAAACCGGGAGGCCTCCGCGGTGGCGGCGGACGTACGTTGATCCGTATGACCACTTCCGCCGGGCAGGCCACCGATCCCTTCTGGGCCGCCACGTTCCGTCGCTGGAACGCGGTGTGCTGG
Organism: Streptomyces sp. NBC_00258; assembly: GCF_036182465.1. Taxonomy (NCBI): domain Bacteria; kingdom Bacillati; phylum Actinomycetota; class Actinomycetes; order Kitasatosporales; family Streptomycetaceae; genus Streptomyces; species Streptomyces sp. NBC_00258. The sequence goes on along the minus strand of NZ_CP108081.1, from coordinate 7,874,954 downwards.
GTGCTGTTCGCCGCGATGGCGGTCGGGCTCGCCGCGATGGACCGGCCCGGCGGGGGCAAGTACTGGGCGCTCGGACTGCTGGGGTTCCTGGTGCTGTGCTACGCGGTGGTCGACCGGTTCCCGGACAACCCCGTGCTGCGCCCGCACACGTATCTGCTGGTGCTGGTGGCCGTGCTCGGGGTGTTCGCGTACATGCGCGGTTCCTTCGGGTCGCTGTTCATGGTGACGCTGCCGCACTTCTGGATGTTCAGCCGTACGCCCCGGGCCTCGCTCCTCTTCCTGGGGCTGGCCACCGGGTCGACGCTGACCGGGAGTTGGCTGCGGCTCGGGAACTCCCCGGAGTTCTTCGGGGAGACACTGGTCCCGGTGGTGATCGTGGTGGCGGTCGGGATGCTGATCGGTCTGTGGGTGCACTCCGTCGTCGCCCAGAGTCATGAACGGGCCGGGCTGATCGTCGAGTTGGAGCAGGCACAGGCCGAGCTGTCCGAGGCGCACCAGCGTCAGGGGGCGGCCGACGAGAGGGAGCGGATGGCACGCGACATCCATGACACGCTCGCACAGGGCTTCGCCTCGATCATCGTGCTCGCGGAGGCGGCACGCGCCGGTCTCGACAGCGAACCGGCTCGCAGCGCACAGCAGTTGCGGTCGATACAGCAGTTGCGCTCGATCGAGTCCACGGCGCGGGAGAACCTCGCCGAGGCGCGGGAGCTGGTCGGTTCGGCCCAGCAGCAGGGGCAGGTGGCCGCGGGTTCGGTGGCGCAGACGCTGCGCCGGATCCTGGACCGGTTCGCGGAGGACACCGGGCTCGCGGTCGACGCGGACCTGGCGGACATCGAGTGCGACCAGCCGACCCGGATCGCGCTGCTGCGCTGCACCCAGGAGTCGCTGGCCAATGTGCGCAAGCACGCACGGGCGTCCACGGTCGGTGTGGTGCTGGCCCGGCAGCCGTACGGGGTGGAACTGGAGGTCACGGACGACGGGGCCGGGTTCGTGGTCGGAGACTCGGCGGGGTTCGGGCTCGACGGGATGCGCAAGCGGCTGGCGGAGCTGGGCGGGGAGCTGACGGTGACGAGTTCGGTGGGGGACGGGACGCGGGTCCTGGCGACGATTTCGACGGACGGAGCGGATGTCCCGGCCCCCGTGACGACGGTCCCGGGGGACGCGGCTGTCGGCGACCGCGGGTGCGTGGGGGCTGGTCGCGCGGTTCCCCGCGCCCCTGGAGGTTGGGCTGAGCCCCTGCTCCTCGGGGGCGCGGGGAACCGCGCGGCCGGCCACGGAAAACCCGCACCGGCCAGGGACCCGGCGGAGGGGGCGGCCCCCGCGGCCGGGCTCGCCGAAGGCGAGGCAACGGCATGACCGGCCGGACGCTGCGGATCGTCGTGGTCGACGACCACACGGTGATGCGGGCCGGTGTCGTGGCCCTGCTCGCCGCCGAGCCGAGCATCGAGATCGTCGGGGAGGCGGGCGACGGACGGGCGGCGCTCGACCTCGTCGCCGCGCACGAACCCGATGTCGCGCTGGTGGATCTGCGGATGCCGGTGCTGGACGGGGTGGCGACGACGACCGAGATCGTGGCGGCCCACCCCCGTACCCGGGTCCTGATCCTCACGACGTACGACACCGACGCGGAGATCGAGCGCGGGGTGGAGGCGGGCGCCATCGGCTATCTGCTCAAGGACACCACGCGCGAACAGCTCGTCGACGCGATCCACGCGGCGGCGCGGGGCGAGACGGTTCTCGCCCCGCGGGTGGCCGAGAAGCTGGTCGCCCGCATGCGCCGGCCCGCCCATCCGCCGCTGACCGCCCGCGAGGCCGATGTCCTGAACGCCGTCGCGGACGGTCTCACCAATGCCGAGATCGGTGCCCGTCTGGTCATCGCCGAGGCCACCGTGAAGACCCACCTCCTGCGCCTGTTCGCCAAGCTGGACGTGAACGACCGGACGCGGGCGGTGGTGGTGGCGATGGAGCGGGGACTGTTGCGAAGGGCTTCCGGTACGGGGGGCTCCGGGTGATGGTTACGGGATGCGCAAGCGAAGCTGCTTCACCTGCAAGAGCCTCGAAGAAGAGCACCGCTTCCTGGAAACCCAGGAAGCGGCCTGGCTCAAGAAGCACACGGGCCAGAAGAACGTGGACACGTTCATGGTGTGCATGGCGCCCCTGGACGACAAGGGCAAGCAGTGCCGCAACCTGCGGACCTCCTTCACCGAGAAGCCGTTCAGGGAGCCCCTGCGCCTGCCGGAACCGAGCTGAGCGGAACTGAGCCCGCCGCTGTCGGCTCCCCCGGTCAGAGGTTGCTGAAGTCCGGGCCCTTGGTCCGCGTGCGCTTGATCTCGTAGAAGCCCGGGATCGAGGCGACCATCAGCGTGCCGTCCCACAGCCTGCCGGCCTCGTCGCCCTTGGGGGCCGGGGTCACGACCGGGCCGAAGAAGGCAATCTGCTCGCCGTCGGAGCCGGGGACCGCGATCACGGGGGTGCCGACCTCCTGGCCGACCTTGTCTATGCCCTCCTTGTGGGAGGCGCGCAGCTGGGGCTCGTACGGGGTGTCGTCCCAGTGGTCCATGAGGGACTCGGGCAGGCCGACGTCCTTCAGGGCTGCGGCGACGATCTCCTTGCCGGGGCCCTCGCCCTGGTTGTGGATGCGGGTGCCGAGCGCGGTGTAAAGGTCTCCGAGCACCTCGGGGCCGTGCTCCTCCTGGGCCGCGATGACGACGCGGACCGGGCCCCACGCCTTCGTGCTGAGCAGCTCGCGGTACTCCTCGGGCAGCTCGTCCAGCTTCGGCTCGTTCAGTACCGCGAGGCTCATCAGATGCCAGCGGACCTCGATGTCCCGGACCTTCTCCACCTCCAGGACCCACCGCGAGGTCATCCACGCCCAGGGGCAGAGCGGGTCGAACCAGAAGTCGACGGGGGTCTTGCCGGCGGTCTGCGCGGTCTGCTCGGACATGCTTCTCCTCGGTACGGATCCGGGTACGGGTCTCAGGGGGTCCTCGGTCGTCTCCCTCAGCCCCAACGCAACCGGTCACCTGTGCCATTCCCGGGTGTCCCGGGTCAGGGGCACATGGCAGGATCGGTGCTGTTCACGCGTACCCAGACGCGTACCCGACGCGTATCCATGACCCCACGAGGGAGTGCCGCCCGTGCCCGGTGAGAATCTGTCCCGCGACGAGGCCCGCGAGCGGGCCGCACTGCTGTCCGTCGAGGGGTACGAGGTGTCCCTGGACCTGCGCTCCGCCGTCGGCGGGACGGACGCCGGGCCGCGCACATTCCGGTCGGTCACGACGATCCGCTTCCGCAGCGCCGAGCCGGGCGCCACGACCTTCGCGGACCTGATCGCCCCGAGCGTCACGGCCCTCTCGCTGAACGGCAGGGACCTCGACCCGGGCGCGGTCTTCGACGGCTCGCGCATCCTCCTGGAGGACCTCGCCGAGGACAACGAACTCGTCGTCGACGCCCAGTGCGCCTACAGCCGCACCGGCGAGGGCATGCACCGCTTCGTCGACCCCGAGGACGGCGAGGTCTACCTCTACACGCAGTACGAGCCGGCCGACTCCCGCCGTGTCTTCGCGAACTTCGAGCAGCCGGACCTCAAGGCACCCTTCCGCTTCGAGGTGCGGGCCCCCGAGGGCTGGGTGGTGTGGAGCAACGGCGTCGGTGAACTGGCCGACGGGGTCTGGAAGTTCGCCGAGACCAAGCCCATCTCGACGTACATCACGGCGTTCGTCGCGGGCCCGTACCACTACGTGACGGACTCCTACGAGCGTGTCTTCGAGGACGGTACGCGCCTGGAGATCCCGCTCGGTGCGATGTGCCGCAAGGGCCTCGCCCGGCACTTCGACTCCGAAGACGTCTTCCTCGTCACCAAGCAGGGGCTGGACTTCTTCCACGACCACTTCGACTACCCGTACCCGTTCGGGAAGTACGACCAGGCGTTCGTGCCGGAGTACAACCTCGGCGCGATGGAGAACCCGGGGCTCGTCACCTTCCGCGAGGAGTTCATCTTCCGCGGCAGGGTGACGCAGGCGTCGTACGAGCGCCGGGCGAACGTGATCCTGCACGAGATGGCCCACATGTGGTTCGGCGACCTGGTGACCATGGTGTGGTGGGACGACCTGTGGCTCAAGGAGTCCTTCGCGGACTTCATGGGCACGTTCTCGATGGTCGAGGCGACCCGCTTCACGAACGGCTGGATCACCTTCGCCAACAACCGCAAGTCATGGGCGTACCGCGCCGACCAGCTGCCCTCCACGCACCCGATCACGGCCGACATCCGTGACCTGGAGGACGCCAAGCTCAACTTCGACGGGATCACGTACGCCAAGGGCGCCTCCGTCCTCAAGCAGTTGGTGGCCTACGTCGGGCGGGACGCGTTCCTTGAGGGTGCCCGCCGCTACTTCAAGCGGCACGCGTACGGGAACACGCGGCTCGGTGATCTGCTGTCGGTCCTGGAGGAGACCAGCGGGCGTGACATGGCCACCTGGTCGCGGTCCTGGCTGCAGACCGCCGGGGTCAACTCCCTCACCCCGCAGGTGATTCTGAGCGCGGAGGGGCGCGTCACCGAGCTGGCGATCCTCCAGGAGGCGGCCGAGTCGCATCCCGAACTGCGGCCGCACCGGGTGGCGGTGGGCCTGTACCGGCGGTCGCCCGACGGGGTGGTGGAGCGGTACGCGCGTGCCGAGGTCGACGTCGAGGGTCCGCGTACGGTCGTCGGGGAACTGGTGGGCACGGAGGCTCCCGACCTGGTGCTCGTGAACGACGACGACCTGACGTACTGCAAGATCCGGTTCGACGAGGGCTCGTTGGCGGCCCTGCGGGACGGTCTCGGCGACATCACCGACCCGCTGGCCCGCGCCCTGTGCTGGTCCGCGCTGTGGAACCTGACCCGCGACGCACTCATGCCCGCCCGGGACTTCATCGACCTGGTCCTGCGCTTCGCGGGCCGCGAGACCGACATCGGCGTGCTCCAGATGCTGCACGCGTGGGCGAACTCCGCGCTCACCCACTACGCGGCGCCCGGGTGGCGCGGCGAGGGCGGACGGCTGCTCGCCGAGGGCGCGCTGCGCGAGCTGCGGCTGACCGAGCCCGGCAGCCAGCACCAGCTGACGTGGGCGCGGTTCTTCGCGGCGGTCGCGTCCGACGAGGCCGATCTCCAGCTGCTCCAGGGCCTGTTGGAGGGCACTGCGAAGATCGACGGCCTTGAGGTGGACCAGGAGCTGCGCTGGGCGTTCCTCGAACCGCTCGCCGCGCACGGGGTCGCGGACGAGGGTGTCATCGCCGCCGAGCTGGCGCGGGACGACACGGCGTCGGGCAAGCGGCATCAGGTGCGGTGTCTGGCCGCGCGGCCCTCCGCGGCGGTCAAGGCGCAGGCGTGGGCGTCCGTCGTCGAGTCGGACTCGCTGTCCAACGCGCTGGTCGAGGCGACGATCGCGGGCTTCGCCCAGTCGTCGCACCGGGAGCTGACCGCTCCGTACGCGTCGAAGTACTTCGAGGTGATCGAGCGGGTGTGGGGTGAGCGGTCGATCCAGATCGGGATGGATGTGGTGAAGGGGTTGTTCCCTTCGCTGCAGGATTCCCAGGGGACCCTGGACTCGTCGGATGCGTGGCTTGCCGCCCATGGGGCGGCTGCGCCTGCGTTGAGGAGGCTGGTGTTGGAGGCTCGGGATGATCTGGCGCGGGCCCTGCGGGCGCAGGCGTGTGACGGGGCGGGTGCCGTCGGCGACTGAGGGGGCCGGAGGTTCGTGGTCGGGTGCGGGTGGGTGGGGGCTGGTCGCGCAGTTCCCCGCGCCCCCAGCGGCTGCGCCCCCAAAGGCTGCGCCCCCCTAACGGGGCTGGTGGCTCGCGCGGTTGACTTCTGGCCCGTCCATAACAGTTACGGAATGCGGGTAATCGGTGCCGTGACCCCCGTACGGACCAGGGGGTTTCGGCAGTCGAACGCTTGCACTTTAGGGCGAGCTTGTCCGGGTTTGTCGACGGGCGTGTAACAGCGGTTAGCAGGGTGATCGGGGGCGGGAAATCCTCGGGGCATGAACCACAACACCCCGCTCTCCCCCCGGCCCCTCCGCCACCTGTCCGACGTCCAGCTCCGTGTCCTGACCACCGCGCAGTTGCGCTCGCAGGGTGTGGGCACCGCCGACATCAACGCGCAGTGCCGGCCGGGCGGCACCTGGCAGCAGCTTCTGCCGGGCGTGTTCCTGCTCCGCCCGGGCCCGGCCACCAGCGAGGAGCGGCTGCACGCGGTTCTCCTGTACGCGGCCCGCTCGCCCGCCGCGGAACCGTCGGTCCCCGCCCAGCCCGGCGCAGGTGAGCCGCACGCCCCGCAGCGGTACGCCGACGCGATGATCACCGGCCTGGCGGCGCTGGCCCTGCACCGCTTCTCCTCGGCGCCCCCGCTTCTGTCGCTGGACCGCATCGACGTCCTCGTCCCGCGCCTGCGCCGGCTGCGTTCGACGGGCTGCGTCCGCATCGTCCGTACGCCGGGCATGCCGGAGCCCCAGCAGATCACCGGCATCCCGGTGGCCCCCGTCCCGCGCGCCCTGGCCGACGCGGTGGCCGACCTCACGGACGCGGGTGTCGTACGCCGGCTGCTCACCGAGGCCGTACGCGGCGGGCACTGCGAACCGGCCGCCGTGGTCAAGGAGTTGACGCAGGCCCGGCTGCTGAGCCGTCCGCACGTCGTGGACGCCGTCGACTCGCTGCTCGCCGAGGGGAGGGCCATCGCGGAGGACCGCCTCTACCGCCTGGTCCACGAGCACGGTCTGCCGGACCCGGTCTGGAACGTGGACCTCCGGCTGCCCGGCGGCCCGCACCTCGGCGGCCTCGACGCGTACTGGCCCGACCACGCCGTCGCCCTCGAACTCGACACCCGCGCGCCCCGCCAGGACGACGACGCCATGTGGTCCGAGTACGCCCGCAAGCGCGAGCACCTGGAGCGGCTCGGCATCACGGTCGTCCACATCACCCCGAAGAAGCTGCGGGACTCGATGGAACAGCAGGCAACGGTCGTACGTACGGCCCTGATGGCTTCAGCGGACCGCGACCCGGCTGCGTATGTAGTGGTGCTGCCCCGGTAGTGACGGACCGGGACGGCGTCAGGAGGGGAGTGAAGGGGCGGGCCCCCCGGGAGACCGGGGGTCCGCCCCTTCACGCGCGGTTCGGGGCGGCGGCCTCCAGCTCGGCGATGTTGCCCGACATGATCGTCCGCACGTGCTCGGTGATGTGCTCCGCGGGCCAGTCCCACCAGGCCACCGCGAGGAGCCGGTCGATCTCGTCGTCGCTGAAGCGGGTGCGGATGAGCCGGGCCGGGTTGCCGCCGACGATGCCGTAGTCGGGCACGTCCGTGGTGACCACTGCGCCGGTGCCGATGATCGCGCCGTGTCCGATCCGTACACCGGGCATCACCGTCGTGCCGTGGCCGAACCAGACGTCGTTGCCGACGACCGTGTCACCCCTGTTCGGCAGACCGGTGAGCAGGTCGAAGTGCTCGGCCCAGGAACCGCCCATGGTGGGGAACGGGAAGGTCGAGGGGCCGTCCATCCGGTGGTTGGCGCCGTTCATGATGAACCGCACCCCCGTGCCCAGCGCGCAGAACCTCCCGATGACCAGCTTCTCCGGCCCGTAGTGATAGAGGACGTTGCGCGTCTCGAACGCGGTCGGGTCGTCCGGGTCGTCGTAGTAGGAGTACTCCCCGACCTCGATCAGCGGGGACTTCACCAACGGCCTGAGCAGCACCACCCGCGGCTGCTCGGGCATCGGGTGGAGCACCGTGGGGTCGGCGGGCAGTGGCATGTCGAGCGGCTCCTTGGGCGTCGGGGGCGCGGGCGGGCGGCAGCGCCCGGGCCCTCATGATCCCGCTGCGGGGCCCGCCGGGACATCGAATTACCGCCTGGGGCGACGCGAGGCGCCGGGGTGGCGCGAGTGCGGTCCGCTGAACTCAGTCACCGGCGACCGCCAGGACGAGTTGGCTCACCGCCGAGAAGCCGCCGCACTTCGCCTCGATGCGGAACAGGCCCGGCCACGGGAGCCGTACGTCGGCGCGCAGGCGGCCGTCGCGGCGGGACAGGCGCGGGCGGTCGATCTCCAGGTTCTCGGAGACGTCGATGACCTGGAGTTCGACGGCGACCGGGTTGTCCACCAGCTCGACCTCGACCGGGCACGGTTCGCGTGCCGTCGCCACGTCCGGTACGTACAAACCCAGTTCCGTCGCGCCGAGGGGCGGGCCCAGCGGGCGTTCGGTCAGGACCGAGCCCGTGAACGCGACCGCCTCCTCGCTGCGGGCGAGGGCGCCATGGCTCTGGGGAAGGTAGAAGGGGCGCAGCCCGACCGGTGTCGCCGCCTCCCGGTACACCGTTCCGTCGCCGCGGCGGTCGAGCCGGGTGTCGCCGTCCGGGACGTACTCGTGCAGTTCCGCCGTGCCGTCCGCGAGGGTCAGGCTCTGCGGGGTGCGCTGGCCGACGCCCACCACAGCGCGCAGTTGGGGGAGGGTGCCGTCGTCCGACCCGGTCAGCTTCTCCCTGCGGTCGAGCGACTGCCGGGCCAACTCCCCGTCTCCGCCCAGGGATTCGGCGTCGGCCGGTGTGAAGTGGCGGAAGTTCCCGCCGGGTTCCTCCACACAGCGGTAGCCGGGCAGCAGCTCGTACAGGCCGGGCAGGGTGCGGGCCAGGGCACGCAGTCGGCGGCGGGGCAGCGGCAGCGGGGTGCCGCTGCCCGGACCGAGCAGGCCCGCGGCCTGGACCGAACCCTGGAACGGGGTGCCCAGGGTGATCAGGGTGCGGACGTCGCGGGCCCCGCCCAGCGCGGTCATGAAGAAGCGGGCGACCAGGCCGCCCATGGAGTGGGCCACGAGGGTGAGCCGGGCGTCCCGGCTGCCGTGCGGATGGGCACGCCAGGCCCGCAGGTGGTCGTCCGCCGTCTCCGCCAGGCGGGCGGCGGCGTGCTCGGTCGACAGGCGCCAGTCGTACGCGAACTCCCGTACCGCGTCGGGGTGGACCGACAGGCGCCGGATGCCCGCCAGGAGCTTGGTGTACGGCTCGAAGCCCCGCAGCACGGGCGCGAAGGCGGGGAAGCGGAGCAGTCTGGTCGCGTGGATGCGGCCGGTCACGCCCGCGCGTTCCTCGTCCGTCACATGGAGGGCCGAGAGCGAACCGCCGGACGCCCAGGCGCTGCCGTACCGGCGGAGGTCCGAGCCGCCCCACAGGACGCGGCCGGTCGCGGTCTCCACCAGTTCGCTGCCCATGATCCCGGGCAGGACGAGGACCGCGTCGCGATGGCCCGGTCCGGTCGGCACGGATGGCGCCGATTGCGCAAGGTGCGCAGATGGCACCCATGGCGCAGATGACTTCGCTGCCACGCTTCCCCCGAGCTCTCAATCCACGTGCGCTGCAGGATAGTTCGCAGGCTGCGGGATTGCGCCGGATCGTCCGGGCCGGTCTGCGTACGCCCTCGGATAACCGTTTCCCGGCAGGAGTGACGGCATGTCAGGGTCGCTCGATGACTGTTTCCCGTTGTGAGTTGTTGCGCTGGCAGTTCGAGCTGACGTGGTCGTTGTTCGAGTACCACCTGGAGCGGCTGGAGGACGAGGACTTCCTGTGGGAGCCCGGGCCGCTCTGCTGGACGGTGCGTCCGGATGCCGATGGGAGGTGGGTGGCGGACTGGGCGGAGACCGAGCCCGACCCGATACCGGTTCCGACGATCGGGTGGGTGAGCTGGCACATCGGGTGGTGGTGGAGTGTGACCGTCGATCACGCCCAGGGGCGGGTGCCCCGGGAGCGGACCGAGATCGTGTGGCCGGGCGAGGGGAAGGCGGCCGTCGAGTGGCTGCGCGGTCTGCGCGGGGAGTGGCTGGCGGTGCTGGAGCGGCTCACGGACGCCGAGTTGGACGCCATCGCCCCGTTTCCGTGGCAGAACGATCCGGAGCACACCGTCGCCCACATGGCCGGCTGGGTGAACTCCGAGCTCATGAAGAACGCCGCCGAGATCGGGCAGCTCCGCCTGCTGCGGGCCGCGTCCGGAGCCTGAGCGCGAGCCCGAGGACTTTCGGCTGTGCCGGGTCCTGAGCGGTTCCCGGGAACGGGCAAGCGGCCCTGTGCGCGCTCACCCGGCCCACCGTCCGTCCGGTTACTCGGCGCAGAACTCCGCCTCGATCACCGCGTCGCTGTCCCCCGACCAGTCGCCGTTGAAGTTGAAGGCGAGGGAGTGGCGGCCGTCCGCCGTCGTGACGGCCTCCGAGTTCGAGCCGTGGATGCCGCCGCCGTGGCCCCAGACGACGACACCGCAGCTCAGTTTGCGTTCCATGAGACCGAGGCCGTAGCCGGCGTTCGGGATCGCGTCGACCTTGATGGTGGTCTTCATCTCGGTGAGCTGCTTCTTCGGCAGCAGCTTGCCCCGCAGCAGCGCCGAGTAGAAGCGGTTGAGGTCGCCCGAGTCGGAGATCATCTCGCCCGCCGCGGAGGCGAGGGACGGGTTGAGCTCCGTGACGTCGTAGGTCGGGCCGGTCGCCGTCTCGGCGAGCTTGCCGTAGGCCCGGCTGCTGGGCCGGGGCACGTGCGGGTTCGTGCCGGGGACCGTAGTGGCGCGCAGGCCGAGCGGCTCGATGATGCGCTGCCCGACCTCGTCCCCGTACGTGTGGCCCGTGGCCTTCTCGATCACCATTCCGGCGAGTACGTAGTTGGTGTTGGAGTAGTTCCAGGAGGTGCCCGGCTCGAAGTCCGGCTTGTGGGCCGTGGCGACCTTCACGAGCTGCGCGGGCGACAGCCGGTCGAAGCGGTGCTCGAAGAAGCCGTCCTTCAGGAAGTAGGTCCGGCCGAAGTCCTCGTCGTCGGTGTAGTTGAAGATCCCGCTGGTGTGGTTCAGGAGCTGGCGGAGCGTGATCCGGCTGCCGTCGTGGCCGTTGCCGCGGACCACGCCCGGCAGCCACTTCTCCACCTTGTCGTCGAGCGAGAGCCGTCCCTCCGCCTCCAGTTGGAGCAGCACCGTCGACACGAACGTCTTGGTGATGCTGCCGACGCGGTAGCGGTCGTGGGCGGAGCGCGGCTTGTTCGTCCTGAGGTTGCCGACGCCCGAAGTTCCCTTCCAGGTCCCGTACTTGTCCTTCGCCTGCCCGGCCGCACCGGGGACACCGTCCTGCACGGCGGCGTCCATCGCCCGCTGGGTCGCGGCGTGGTCTCTGAGCGGGGCCGGGGACGGGGATGAGGCCGAGGAGGAAGCCGGGGCGGCCATGGCCACCGGAGCCGTGAGCGAGGCCGCGACCAGTGCGGCCGCGCTCGTCAGTCCGAGGCGCAGCGTGCGGGATGCAGTCATGTGTCGTCGTGTCCCATCCGTCGTGTCCGTCGTGGTGCACCGACGGGAGGGACCGGGTGGCCTGTCGTACGGGTTGCCTGCGACTGCGGCGGTTGAGCGGGTTTCGGCCCTTCTGGAACAGCTCGGCCCGCCTGCCTGTATGGCTCAGGCCTGCTGGCCCTGCCCCTGCCCCTGCCCGCGGCCCTTGAGGAGGCTCAGGCCCGCCCCGAGGGAGACGACGCCCATGCCGACGGCGGTCAGCACGCCCTGCGAGCCGTCCACGACGAAGGGCGCGGCCGCGGCGACGACGAGGTTGAACAGGAACAGGAACCACAGGACCGGCTTCGAGGAGAGCAGCGCCTTCATGGGAGTTTCCTTCCGGGTGGGGAGCTGGGAACTCCCGCGATCGACTGAGATCAACGATCCCGGGATCCGCCCGCCGCCACGAGGGAGTGCCCTCCCGAACCGGAGGTGTAGCGGGCTACACCACGGGCGGTGCCGGCCGCGGCCGTGACGGAGAGGCAGGGGCTCGTCGCGGGGAGGCGCCCGCAGGCCGGCAGGGAGGCCGCCGCAGGTCAGCGACGAGGTGCCCGCAGGTCAAGGGAAGGTGTCCGCTGATCAAAGGAAGGTGGCCACGCGTCCGCACGTGCGCCCGTTCGCCTACTCTGATCGCCATGCGGAAGACAGTCCGGGAGGCCGCGCGGGCCACACGCCGGCTCGCGCCTGCCGCCGTGCTGTCCTTCGGCTCGTACCTCTTCATCACGGTCCTGCTGATCGGGGCCATCGGCGCGGTCAGCGTGGTCGCCATCGGGCTGCTGCCCGAGACGGTGCTGCTGGTGCGCCGGATCGCCGGGGCCAAGCGGCGCATGGTGGCCGCGTGGACGGGCCAGGAGATCCCCGAGGCCTACCAGCCCGTCGAGGGCACGGTGCGCGAGCGGGTGCGAACGGTCGTCCGCGATCCGGGCACGTTCACCGATCTGCGCTGGATGGTCGCCTACTACGGCTACGGCTGCCTGCCGTATCTGGCGATCCCGCTGTGGCCGCTGGGCCTGCTCGTCGACGGTGTGTGGTGCGGGCTGCTGCGCCGCGAGGCCGTCGTGCTGCCGTTGATCGGCCGGCTCGTGGACCTGGACGCCAAGTGGTCGACCGCCCTGCTCAAGCCCTCCCCCAAGGCGGAGCTCGCCGTGCGGGTCGAGGAGCTGACCGAGACCCGGGCCGGCGCGATCGCCGCGCACGGCGCCGAACTGCGGCGCATCGAGCGGGACCTGCACGACGGCACACAGGCCCGGCTGGTCTCCCTGTCGATGCGGATCGGGCTGGCCAAGCGGGCGTACGACCGTGATCCCGAGGCCGCGCGCAGGCTCCTCGACGACGCCCAGGACCAGGCCGAGGAGGCCCTGACCGAACTGCGGCACGTCGTACGGGGCATCCACCCGCCGATCCTCACCGACCGTGGACTGGCCGGCGCGGTCCGGGCGCTCGCCGCGAGCAGCGGCCTGGACGTGGCCGTGACCGTGGACGGCCTGGAGGACGCCGACAGCGAGCGGGACGGGGCGCGGGCCCCGGCGGCGGTCGAGGCCGCCGCGTACTTCGTCGTCGCCGAGTCGCTGACGAACTCCGCCAAGCACAGCGGTGCGGAGCGGGCCGAGGTCCGGCTCGCCCGTACCGGCAAGGGGCTGCGGGTGACCGTACGCGACGAGGGCCGGGGCGGTGTCGACGAGGCGGGAGGCTCCGGGCTGCTCGGTATGCAACGCCGGGTCGCCGCGCTCGACGGGACCCTGCGGCTGACCAGCCCCCTCGGGGGCCCGACCGTGATCGAAGTGGAGCTGCCGTGCGTGTGGTGATCGCCGAGGACAACGCCCTGTTGCGGGAGGGGCTCGTCCTGCTGCTCACCTCCTCCGGACACGAGGTGGTGGCCGTCGCGGGCAGCGGGCCCGAGGTGCTGCCCGCGCTGCTCGAACACCGCCCCGATGTCGCCGTGCTCGACGTCCGGATGCCGCCCGGCTTCCGCGACGAGGGTCTGCGCGCGGCGCTCGCGGCGCGCAAGGAGATCCCCGGGCTGCCGGTGCTCGTGCTCTCGCAGTACGTCGAGGAGTCGTACGCCGCGGAGTTGCTCGGCGGTGGGGCGAGCGGGGTCGGTTATCTGCTCAAGGACCGGGTGGGGCGGGTCGACGAGTTCCTGGACGCGCTCGACCGCGTCGCGTCCGGGGGGACCGCGTTGGACCCCGAGGTGGTGTCGGAGCTGCTTGTGCGGCGGCGGGATTCACCGCTCGATTCGCTCACGCCTCGTGAGCGGGAGGTTCTTCAGCTGATGGCTGAAGGGCATGACAACACGACTATCGCCAAGGCTCTCGTCGTGACCGAGCGGTCTGTCAGCAAGCACATTGGGAATGTGTTCTTGAAGCTGGGGTTGCCGCCGAGTGACAGTGGGCATCGGCGGGTGCTTGCGGTGTTGGCCTACTTGAACAACTCGTGAGTGGCGTGGGGTGGGTTGTGTTGTCTTGAAGGTGCGGGTGCGTCGTGGCTTGTCGCGCAGTTCCCCGCGCCCTTGAAGGGGCGCCCTCCGAAGGGCGTGACAGCCTCAGCCCTTCCTCAGTACCAGCTCTGTGTTGCGGTCTCCCGGTTCGCCGGTCAAGTCCGTTCGGGCGCCCGGGGCGTTGAAGGAGAGTTCTCGGTAGAGGGCGGCGAGGCCTGTCTGGGTGAGGTCGGCGAAGTCCGTTCCGTGCGGGGCGCCGGACTCGATGAGCGTGGTGAACAGGGAGACCGTGCCGTCGTGGTTGTCGACGATCTCGATCACCCGGGCGAGCTGCGGGAAGTCGATGTGGGAGGCGGTGGAGACCTCCCAGAAGGAGCGGCCGTCCGGGGCGGAGTGCGGGGTGATCTTGTTCTTGTGGCTGTGCCCGTTCACCCAGGCCAGCACCGAGCGGTACGTGCCGAGGAGGGCGAGCACCTCGTCACCGCCGTGCCGCCGCTCGCCCGGGTGGGCCGGGTCCTCGCGGAGGTTGCGCATCGACTTGCTGGTGTGGTGGCTGAACACGATCACGTGTTCCTTGTTCTTCTCGGCCGCCTTCAGCGTGCGCTCCAGCCACCGCAGTTGGGCGGTGCCGAGCGAACCCTCGTAGTGGCCGCCCGGGTCGGTGCTGTCGAGGCTGACACCGAGCAGGCCGTCGGCGATGCGGAAGGTGTAGTACTGCGTCTTCGCGGCGAGGTTCGCCTGCGAGTAGCCGTGCCCGACGGGTCCCGCTCCGGTGTGCGCGGGGTCGAGGTGCGCCTGGAGGTACTCGGCGGGGGTGAAGGGTGCGCGGCCCTCGTCCGGGGTGACCGAACGCATCCTCCGTGCCTGGGACTTGAGCATCGCCTTGAAGGCCGCGCCCTTGGGGTCGCCGCCCTTCTTGACGTTGTTCCAGATGGCGACGCCCTCCGACTCGTCGAGGGTCATCAGCTTCTTGCCGCCGACCGCGAAGTCGGTGAAGAAGGAGTCGCCGGGCGCGTAGCAGCCGCCGGGCAGGGAGTCGTGGTTGCCGACCGTGGAGTACCAGGGCAGGTTGAGGCCGGGGCTGCGCAGTTCGCGGATGGCGGCGGCGAGGAAGCCGTCGATACGGGGGAAGCCGAGCTGCTTGTCGGCGTCGCGCAGGGCCGCGTCGGGCTGCCAGTACAGCTTGAGGTCGCTGTTCTGGACGCCCTCGTAGCGGTTCGGGTCACCGGAGTTGGGGGTGATCCGGCCGCCGCTCATCACCTTCAGGAACCAGTCCAGTTCCGTCTTGGCGTTGTTGTCGGTGTTGTCGCCGGTGGTCATCACGAAGTGCAGCGGCGAGCCGGTGACGGGGGCGCCGCGCAGCGCGTTGACCCGCTCGACGAGCGAGACCGCGCCCGGCACGGACAGGGCCTCCTGGGGGCGCCAGGCGCTGGCGGTCTGGGCGCGCAGGTACTCGTAGCGCAGCGGGTGCTGTACGTCGACCAGGTGCAGGTCGGTGAACTGTACGAACGCGGCGAGCGCGGTGCGCCGTTCGCCCCGGCCGGCCTTGGGCGCGGCCAGATCGCCGCGGACGACGCGCGACCAGGCGGGCCCGTCGCCGAGCCGCCGGTACCCGGAGCCGCCGCGCGGGACCGCGACCGTCGAGAGGGTGGTGCCGCGGGTGTACGGAGCCAGCGGCGCGGCGGGCGCCGGGCGGGAGACTGCGAGGGGCTGCCCCTGGGTCGTGGCGGTGTGCGCGGCGGCCTCGCCGGAACCGGGCCGCAGCGCGAGGCCGATGCCCGCGGAGAGGGACACCGCCCCGGTTGCGGCCAGGAAGGCGCGGCGGTCACGAACAGTGGCGGTGGCGACAGAGCGTATGCGCGACATGGCGCGATCTCCCCGGGTCCGAACGCGTCAGCAGTGGTCGCGGGCGGTTCGCTCACGCGAACTTCCCGCTCATACTGGATCGTTGGCACTGGGGGTGACCTGCGCGTTAACTGGACAGCAACGGGCAACGCCGATCACCGTACGTGGATCTTGGACTACCCTCCGCGTCCACCGAGTCCTGGCCGAACCGAGGGGAGGCGGTCACTCCATGTTCACCTGGCTGGGTACAGAACCTAAACGCTCCGCTGGAGGTGCGGTCATGAACCTGCGGGTCCGCTTCGGCTGATCGCGCAGTTCCCCGCGCCCCTTACGGGGCGCGGTACAGCACCGCCGCCCCGAGGCGGCCTAGTTGCCGGAGGTCCTTCGGCGCTCGGGGATTCCCGTCACACGCCCCACCACCGGCCGGTCCCGCCACAGCGCCAGGCCGACGTCGACGAGGCCCACCCGGTCCAGCGCGGGCACCTCGGCGAGAGGGTGCCAGGCCGCCAGGTCGGTGGAGCCGTCGGTCTCGTGGCGCAGTTCGCCGCCGGTGACGCCGACCTCGTAGACGATCCGCAGGCCCTGGAAGTCGGCGGCGGGGCCGAGGCGGCGCGCATAGGTGCGCCGGACGGAGTCGACGCCCAGCAGCGCGAGGGGTTCGACCGTGTATCCGGTCTCCTCCCGGGCCTCCCGGATCACGGTGTCGTACGGGTCCTCGCCGTGATCCATGCCGCCGCCGGGCAGCGTCCACGGCCTGGTGCCGTTCTTCTCCACCAGGCGCGCGAGGAGTATCCGATCGTCCCGTACGCATACGGCGTAGGCCGCCACCCTCAACTCCTTGTGCATGCGCCGACGTTATTACGGGAGGGGCGGGTTCGCCGGTGAGTATTCGGGCGGCGACCAGCGCAGCGGGCTCGCCCCGGGCGTGTCCACGACGGCCTCGACGGTGAAGCGGACGGTGCGGGTGCCGTCGGGGGCGAACTCGGTGCGGGCCGTGCCGGAGAGCTGGAGGGCGGCACCCGTCTCCCAGTCGAGGAAGAGGAGTCCGGCGCGTGGGTCCGCGGCGAGGTTGCCGAGGGTGAGGAACATGGAGTTGCCGGGGTAGTCGCGCCAGCTCAGCTCGGTCGGCGAAGTGACGTGCACGAAGCCGGGGTTGCCGCCGCGGTGACTGGCGTCGGCGCCGTCCCCGTGCACGGTGGCCAGGAAGAAGGTGTCGGCGGCGCGGACGAACTCCCGCTGGGCCACGCCGAGTTCGCCGCCGCGCAGCGGCTCGCCCGGGGTGCGCGCGACCGTCTCGTACGACTCTCGTTTCTGGAGGTACTTGGGGCAGTTGGAGAAGACCTGGTCGGCCTCGACCGCCAGGCCGCGGGTGGTGGGCCTGGAGCGGCCGTTGAGCCGCATGCGGCGGCGGGTGCGCGGGTCGAGCGCGATGGTGCCGACCGGGGTCCCCGCGACGGCGAGCGCCGAGGTGAGCGGGTCGCCCGCTCGCGGTCCGCCCGCGACCGAGATCTGCCGTGATCCGGTGGCCCGTACGAACCCGGCCTCACCGGTGACCGGGGAGGCCCACACCCGGCCGGTGTCCGGGTCGGCGGCGCCGAGCACGAGCATCGGCTGGAGTTCCAGGAAGGCGGCGGCCACCGGTCGCAGCCCCTCCCCGATCGACCGTCCGACGTGGTCGGCCATGTCACGCACGCCGACCCGGTCCTGCACGGCACGCGAGCCGGAGTGGTAGGTCATGTTGCCCTCCTCTATCGGTCCGGGCTAGAAGAATCCGCAGGTCGGGGCCTCGCCCGACGGGGCCGGTGCCCCCTCGGCGCCGTGGGCCGTGCAGATCTCCAGGCGGGTGCCGTCCGGGTCGTGGAAGAAGATGCCCCCGGACGCGGCGCCCTCGCGATGGGCCACGACGCCCTCGTGGGCGAAGTCCACGCCATGGGCGCGCAGCGCCGTCTCGTACGCCCTGACCTGCTCGACCGTGTCGACCTCCAGGGCCAGGTGGTGCAGCCCCGCGCCGGTCGCCCCGTATCCGTGGTCGGCCTGCTGCCACAGCGTGAGTACGGGGCGGCCGTCCTCGCCGAGGAACGCGTACCGCCGGTCCTCCTCCTTGCCCTCGACGATCACCGTGAAGCCGAGGACGTCCCGGTAGAAGGCGAGCGAGCGGTCGAGGTCCGTGACGTTGAGGCCGATGTGGCCGGTGCGTAGTGCGGTGGTCGTCGACATGACACTCCCCTTGCGTCGGGCCCGGCGCGAGCTAACCGTTGTAAGTGACTTTAAGGGTTAGAATCGGTGAGCGTCAACCGGTCACATACCCTTGACCGGTTAGCAGGGGCCGACCGGTCAACGCCGGCCGGGGAAGCAGGGAGCCGCCAGATGTCCGTCGCCGCCCGGGATCCACGCCCGCTCACCGGGGAACCGCTCTCGCTGGACCTGCTCAACACGCGGTGGATGGACGAGGGCGTGATCCAGGACCTGCTGACGGACACCGACGGACTCGCGGTGTGGCTGGGCGCCAACGCGCTGGACTTCACTGCCGACGAGGCGACCCTGCGCCACGCGCTGACGGCACGGGACGCACTGCGGGCCGCCGTGGACGGATCCCTGACGGAGGGCGCGGGCCGCGTCGACGCCGTGCTCGCGCACGGGCGGATCCGGGCGACCCTGACGACCGAGGGGCCGGGCGAGGAGGCCGAGTTCCGCGACCCGTCCTGGGGGCCCGCCTGGCTCGCCGCGCGTGACTACCTGGAACTGCTGAACACCGCCCCCGACCGCATCCGGCGCTGCGCCCACGAGGCGTGCGTCCTGCACTTCTTCGACACCTCGCGGAACGGCACCCGCCGCTGGTGCTCGATGGCCGCCTGTGGCAACCGCGCGAAGGCGTCCCGCCACTACGCGCGCACGCGAGAGGGCTGAGCCCTCCGGGAATGTCCGGCCATACGCTGCTATGCCCGTGGTGGCGTATGGCGGAAGTACGCCATGCTCACTTCACGCCACGGTCAACCCTCCCCAAACATCCATCACTTGGGTAAAGCTGAGCGGTCATCCGGGTTCACATACCGGACTGGGGCGATCGTTCCGATCGTCAACGGACTTTCCTTTACCTACAAGGATGCTGATGACCCCCAACCCTCAGCGAGCTCCGATCACCGGCGCGAGACGCGCGGCGCGCATAGCCGTGGCCGCCGGGCTCGTGGCCGCACTCTCCGCGGCGGGGCCGATACCCATGGCCTTCTCCGCGGACGATCCGGGTACTCCCGTCGACACATCGGTCAAGTCCGCGAGCGGCAAGCTCGGTTCGGACGACGCCGACCTCCTCGCCGAGGCCGAGGCCGGCGGCGACAAGAACGTCACGATGATGGTCGCCACCGCGCCGGGCCAGACCGAGCAGGTCGCGGACCAGCTGGACGCGGTGAAGGGCGGCTCCGTGGGCCGTACCTACGACAAGCTCGGCTACGTCCGCGCCACCGTCCCGACCGCCAAGGCCGACGCGGCCATCAAGGCGGCCTCCAAGCTCTCCTCCGTGCACGGCATCGACCTGCGCCAGGAGATCGCGCTGGACGACCCGACGCCGTCCGCCGACACCGCCAAGGGCACCAAGAAGGCCCCGACGGCCGGCGCCTACCCGGCGCCCGGCAAGAACACCCCCGCCGAGAACCCGTACAACCCGTCCTTCGAGACGGGTGCCGTCGACTTCGTGAAGAAGAACCCGAAGGCGGACGGCCGGGGCATCACCATCGGCGTCCTCGACTCCGGTGTGGACCTGGCGCACCCGGCGCTGCAGAAGACCACCACCGGCGAGCGCAAGATCGTCGACTGGGTGACGTCCACCGACCCGATCATCGACGGCGACGCGTCCTGGCGCGCGATGCTGACCTCCGTGTCCGGGCCCACGTTCGCCTTCAGCGGCAAGACCTGGACCGCGCCCGCGGGCAGCTACCAGGTGAACCTCTTCCGCGAGTCCGCGACCGCCGGCGGCGACGCGGCCGGCGACGTGAACCGCGACGGCGACACCACCGACGCCTGGGGTGTCCTGTACGACGCAGCGGCCGGCACGGTCCGTGTCGACTCCAACGGCAACAGCGACTTCACCGACGACGCGCCGATGAAGCCGTACAAGGACGGGTACCAGATCGGCTACTTCGGTACCGACAACCCGGCCACCGACGTGGTCGAGCGGCAGCCGTTCGTCGTGGAGATCCGCAAGGACGTCCCGATGGACCCGCTGGGCGGCGACTGGGTCGGCCAGAAGCGCGACTTCG
The DNA here is from genome assembly GCF_036182465.1 of Streptomyces sp. NBC_00258. Taxonomy (NCBI): domain Bacteria; kingdom Bacillati; phylum Actinomycetota; class Actinomycetes; order Kitasatosporales; family Streptomycetaceae; genus Streptomyces; species Streptomyces sp. NBC_00258. The sequence continues at coordinate 7,855,109 of NZ_CP108081.1, read as the reverse complement.
TCAACATCGGCCTGATAGCGAGCGAGCACGGCACGCACGTCGCCGGCATCACCGCCGCGAACGGGCTGTTCGGCGGCAAGATGAACGGTGCCGCGCCCGGTGCGAAGGTCGTCTCCTCCCGCGCCTGCCTCTTCGGCCCCAGCTGCACCAACGTCGCGCTCACCGAGGGCATGATCGACCTCGTCGCCAACCGCGGCGTCGACATCGTCAACATGTCCATCGGCGGCCTCCCGGCGCTGAACGACGGCAACACCGCGCGCGCCGAGCTCTACACCCGCCTGATCGACACCTACGGTGTCGAGCTGGTCATCTCGGCCGGCAACTCGGGCCCCGGCGCCAACACGATCGGCGACCCCGGCCTGGCCGACAAGGTCATCTCGGTCGGCGCGTCCATCTCCAAGGAGACCTGGGCCTCCAACTACGGCTCGGCCGTCGAGAAGAAGTACGCGATGCTGCCCTTCTCCTCGCGCGGCCCGCGTGAGGACGGCGGCTTCACGCCGACGCTGACCGCGCCCGGTGCCTCCATCAACACCACGCAGACCTGGCTGCCCGGCGGCCCGGTCGCCGAGGCGGGCTACTCCCTGCCGGCCGGCTACTCGATGCTCCAGGGCACCTCGATGGCGTCCCCGCAGGCCGCGGGCGCCTCCGCGCTGCTGCTGAGCGCCGCGAAGCAGAAGAACATCGACCTGACGCCCGCCAAGCTGCGCACCGCGCTCACCTCGACCGCGGACCACATCAGCGGCACGCAGGCGTACGCGGAGGGCGCGGGCCTCGTCAACATCCCCGACGCCTGGGACTCGATCCGTGACGGCGCCACCGCCCACGAGTACACGGTGAAGGCCCCGGTCGACACCGCGATCGACTTCGCGCTCAAGACCCCGGGCTTCGGCACGGGCCTCTACGACCGCGAGGGCGGCCTCAAGGTCGGCCAGAAGAAGACGTACGACGTCACCATCACCCGTACGACGGGCGCCGACCGTGCCATCCGGCACGAGCTGCACCTGGAGAACAACCGCGACGACACGTTCAGGATCGTCAGCAGCGACGAGGTGTCCCTGCCGCTGAACAAGCCGGTCACTGTGAAGGTCGCGGCCAAGGCCGAGAACTCCGGTCTCAGCAGCGCGATCCTGGAGGTCGACGACCCGAGGACCGAGGGCATCGACAAGCAGGTCCTCACCACGGTCGTGGTCTCCGCCCCGCTGAAGTACACCTACTCGGCGTCCGGCAAGGTCCAGCGCAACGAAAGCAAGTCGTACTTCGTGACCGTCCCCGAGGGCGCCAAGGCCCTTGAGGTCGCGATCGGCGGGCTGAAGGACAAGAGCCAGACCCGGTTCATCGCCATCCACCCGTACGGCGTTCCGGTCGACAACACCTCGACGCCGTTCTGCTACAACAACTACCTCGACGGCAACGGCTGCAAGCCCGACGTGCGTTCGTACGCCGACCCGCAGCCCGGCGTCTGGGAGATCGAGGTCGAGTCGCGCCGTACGTCGCCGGTGCTCGACAACCCGTACAAGCTGAACGTCGAGGTGCTCGGCGCCGACTTCGACCCGGCGGTCGTGACCGTCCCCGAGGCCAAGGTCGGCACGCCGGCCCCGGTCTCCTGGAAGGTGACGAACAAGCTCGTCCCGGTCGACGGTTCGCTGAAGGGCGGCCCGCTCGGCTCCTCCAAGAACGCTCGGCCGACCATCGCCAACGGCGCCACGGACACCACCACGGTGGACGTGCCCGCGGGCGCCGGTTCGCTCGACGTCACCATCGGCAACGTCTCGGACGCCGCGGCGGACCTCGACCTGACCGTCTACGACGCTCAGGGCAACCAGGTCGGCCAGTCCGCGGACGGCGACTCCGAGGAGTCCGTCTCCGTCCCGTCGCCCGCCGCCGGCACGTACACCATCGAGGTCGTCGGCTACGCGATCCCGGCGGGCTCCACGGCGTACGACTACCTCGACGTGTACTTCGCGCCTTCGCTCGGCGAGGTCCAGGTCGACTCGACGCCCGTGAAGCTCGGCACCGGGGCCACCGCCTCCGTCGAGGCCAAGGTCGTCGCGAACGCGGCGCCGCCGGAGGGCCGGACGTTCTTCGGGCGCGCGCAGCTCGTGAACGCCCGGGGCACGGTCGCCGGTACCGGCAGTGTGCTGATCGAGAAGGTCACGCCGTAGCTTTCGTGACGCTCTGAAGGCCTTGCACTCTCTGGTACGAGATCTGTACGAGAAGGGCGGGCGTCCGGTCCACCGGGCGCCCGCCCTTCTCGTCGTCCGCCGGCCCTATCCCCCGTTCGGGCCCGCGCACTTCATCCCCCGCGCTCCCGGCAGCGCGTCCACGATGCCCTCGCGGGCGTCGGCGACACCTCCGCCGGTCTCCCAGTCCTGCCGGTCCTGCGGGTGCACCGGCACCCGGACCAGGGTGTACGTGCCGACCTTCAGGTCCGCCCTGGCACTGTCGAGCAGCGTGACGGTGATCGTCGGATGCTCTGCCACGGACTGTTCGGGCCGGTAGTAGCGCTTCACCTTCAGGACGACGCGTACGTTCCCGTCGTCGGTGGGCGTGATGCTCTGCACGGTCCCCTCGACGAGGACCTTGGAGCACGCGAGGTGCATCTCGGGCGAGTACAGCGACGAGTCGCCCCCGCTGTCCTCCTGCTTCGCGGCCGACGAGTCGGCGCCCCCGTCGGCGGCGCCCCCCTGTACCCCGAGCCACACCATTCCGCCGAGCATCGCCGTGCCCGCGCCCACCACGAGGGTGCCGAGAGCCACACCCGCGTAACGCCGGTACCAGGGCGGCTGGGACGGCCTGCCCGGTTTGGGCGCCCTGATCGACCTAGGTTTCCTGAGCGACTTCGGTTTCCTGAGCGGCCTGGGTGTCCTGCGCGGCTTCGGTTCCCCGAGCGGTACGGATGCCGGGGACGGCTCGGCTTCGGGCCGCCCGCCTTCCGCCACCGGTGTCCGCGTACTCGCTGACTCCGTACTCGCTTCCTCCGTACCCGGTGTCTCCGCGGCCAGCGTGTCGCCCATGAGCCGCAGCTGGTCCCTGAGCAGGGCGATGTCCGCGAGCGCGGACCGGTGCTCCACCTGGAACTCCGCGTCGTCCCGGGCGTCCTCGGGGAGGGGTTCGTCCGTGAGCGCGGCCATCAGCGCGTCCATTCCTTCGTACTCGGCCACGTCACACCACCTCGTCCTCGTGCAGGCGGGCGCGCAGCGCGCGGACCGCCGTGTGCAGCCTGCTCTTGACCGTGCCCTCCGGGATGCCGAGCTCCTCGGCGATGCCGCGGACGGGCAGGTCGGCGTAGAAGCGCAGCACGAGGATCTGCCGCTGGGCGTCCGGCAGTTCGTCCAGGCCCTGGGCCACCGCGAGCGACATCACCTTGGTGTCGTCGCCCGAGTCGCCCTCGATGTGCGGCGACTGCCTCAGCGAGGCCAGCCGCTCACCGATCCGCTCCTGGCGGCGCCTGGCGCGATGCCAGTCCATCGCCAGGTTCGAGGCGACGACCGCCGCCCACGCCGACACGTCACGGGGTGCCTCCGCCCCGCTGGCCGCGCGCTCCAGGAGCCGCAGCCGGACCTGCTGTACCCCGTCCGGCAGGTCCGCCTGCGGCACCCCGCCGAGCGCGAGCACGGCTCGCACCCGACGCTCCTGGGCCGCGTCCAGGGGGTCGTCGAGCGTCCCCCCGGCGCTCTCCCCGCCCCCCAGGACGCGGCGGGCTTTTCTGCGCAGCACAGCCACCCCTCCCCTCGCCGCGTTTTCTCTAGGACGCCGCTGGTGCGGGAAACGTTCGGCCCCATCGGGGAGATCTTTTCGGCCCGATTGCGGAAATCGTTTCGGCTCGATCGGGGAGATCTTTACGGACTCCCACCCTCCACATTTCCCACTTATCGACTTCACACCGTCTCCACTGCCACCATGTGCCGCATGACGCACATCACCAAAGGTGCCAACACCCCTGTTCCCGCAGCTCTGTTGCGTGTGGCGGTCTGTCGGCGGAGCGTTCCGGGGGCTCCGTCCGTGGATGCCTCGGCGCTGCTTCTCGACGCCCTGGGCAAGGTACGCGGCGACGCCGACCTGGTCTTCTACAACCAGCCCGCGCACCCCTCCGGGGCCGTACGCCACGCGGGCACGGCCGACGGCGGCGGACAGCTCGCCGAGTGGCTCGAGCTGGACCTGCCGCGCATCGAACCCGACGTGCAGCGGGTGGTGATCGCCGGGTCGTGCGACGGCGGGGCCTTCGGTGCCGTGCCCGGGCTGAATGTGCAGGCGCTCACCGGGGACGGCACCGTCGTCGCCCGCTACGACGTGACCGACGCGACCGAGGAAACGGCCTTCGTGCTCGGCGAGTTCTACCGCAGGAACGGCACGTGGAAGTTCCGCGCGGTGGGCCAGGGCTACGCGTCCGGTCTCGCGGGCCTCGCGACCGACTTCGGGACAGCGGTGGAGGACCCGACACCGCCCCCGCCCCCGATACCGGCGCCCATACCGGCACCGGTCCCGCCACCGACACCGACCGCGCCGCCCGGGTACGACGTACGGGACGCGGTGCCGCCGCACCCCGGCCCGGCGCCGCGGGCACCGGCGGCGGCCGTCTCCTTCGGGCCCGGCTTCCAGCCGTTCGTGCAGCGCGGCCGCGGCAACGGGGTGGTCTCCGTCGGTGTGCCCATCCCGCCGGGGCCCGTGATCGTCGAGGCCTGGCACGAGGGCGACGGCTACTTCGGCATGCACACCCTCAACCGCCGCAACAAGGACGACGACCTCCTCTACAACAGCACCCTGCGCGACTTCCGGGGCCGCACCCTCGTCCACCCGCCGGAGGGCATCCCGCTGCGGCTGCGGGTGGAGGCCGACAACGACTGGACGGTCATGGTCCAGCCGCTCTCGGTGGCCCGCCGGCTGGACTCCCCGCTCCAGGGGTACGGCCCGGAGGTGGTGGCGTACACGGGCACCGCGGCCGACATCGACGTGGAGTTCGCCGGTGACGAGGACGGCGGCGGCTACTTCGCGCTCAAGAGCCAGGAGCTCGCGAACCTGCGGAACCCGGACGAGTACGACCTGCTCGTCAACGAGACCGACGCGCTGCGCCAGACCGTGCCCGTCCCGGCCGGCCCCCTCCTGCTCCTGATCGAGGCCGACGGCCCCTGGCAGCTCACCGCCCGCCCCCTGCCCGTGCTCGACCAGGCAGCGGCACAGTCCTCCGGCGACTACACCGGCCGGGGCAAGAGCACGGTCACGCTGGTCAACCCGGCCCCGGGCCGTCCTTCGATCCTGGAGTACGCGATCTCGGACGAGGGCTCGTTCATGGGGTACGAGGTCAAGCTGCTCGACGAGTACGACGACGAGGCGAAGTTCCTGCGCGGCCAGTTCCACGGCCGCCGAGGCCGCACCCTCCTGTTCCGCAAGGGCGAGCCCGAGGCCAGGCTGCGGATCGAGGACGCAGGCGACTGGAGTTTTCGGCTGCTGCCGGTCGAGCAGGCGCAGCCGCTGGCGGGCTCGGTGGAGGGCGTGGGCAGCACGGTGCTCGGCTACACCGGCCCGCCCGCCCTGGTCCACCTGCGCCGGACCACGGACGACGACGGCTGGCTGGACAGCTCCACGGTGCAGCCCCACGGCAAGGGCGTGGTCTGCGCGGACACCTCGGGGCGCCGTCGGCCGGTGACCGGCCCGCTGTGGGTGTCGGAGGCCGGGTACTGCTACCTCCTGGTCCAGGCGGACGACCGGACCGGCTGGCGGCTCGACCCGGCTCCACTCGAGACGGCTCCCGTCTTCGGACAGCAGGCCGGACCGGTGTCCGGGCAGGGCTATGGAGTCGTACGTCACACGGGTCCGGAAACCGAGATGATGCTCACCCACGAGGGCCGCGGCATGCTCGACCAGCTGGTGGTCTGGGAACTCGACGAACGTCTGCGGCCCGTACGCCGGATCGCCCCGGCCTCGGGGCTGCAGCGGCTGCCCGGGGGGTTCCTCCAGATCAGGACCAACGGAAACTGGACGATCGAGAACGGCGGCTGACCGGCCCTTCGCGGGGTCCCCCCGGCCCGTCCCAGTCCTCGGTCCCCGAGGTCAAAGGATTGGACAGGCGGGCCGGGGTGAGACGCATGATGGAAACACTGGCCAGTTATGCACAGGCAAAAGGAGTCGCTGTGAAGGTAGGAATCGTCGGAGCCACCGGTCAGGTCGGCACGGTCATGCTCAAGATCCTCGCTGAGCGGGACTTCCCGATGGAGACGCTGCGGCTGTTCGCCTCGGCACGTTCGGCCGGTTCGACGATCGACTACAAGGACACGGCCGTGACCGTGGAGGACGCCTCCACCGCCGACTACAGCGGCCTGGACATCGTCCTGTTCTCCGCGGGCGGCGCCACCTCCAAGGCCCTCGCCGAGAAGGTCGCCTCCCAGGGTGCCGTCGTGATCGACAACTCGTCCGCGTGGCGCAGGGACCCGGAGGTCCCCCTCGTGGTCTCCGAGGTGAACCCGCACGCGATCGCCGACCGCCCCAAGGGCATCATCGCCAACCCGAACTGCACGACGATGGCCGCGATGCCGGTGCTCAAGCCGCTCCACGAGGAGGCGGGCCTCGAAGCACTGGTCGTCGCGACGTACCAGGCCGTGTCCGGGTCGGGGCTCGCGGGCGTGGCGGAGCTGCACGGTCAGGTGCAGAAGGTCGTGGCGGACGCGGACAAGCTGACCCACGACGGTTCGGCGGTCGACTTCCCCGAGCCGGGCGTCTACAAGCGGCCCATCGCCTTCAACGTGCTGCCGCTCGCCGGATCGATCGTCGACGACGGCCTGAACGAGACCGACGAGGAGCAGAAGCTCCGCAACGAGTCCCGCAAGATCCTGGAGATCCCGGCCCTCAAGGTCTCCGGCACGTGTGTCCGTGTCCCCGTCTTCTCGGGCCACTCGCTCCAGGTCAACGCCCGCTTCGCGCGTCCGCTGTCCGTGGAGCGCGCGACGGAGCTGCTGGCGGGTGCCCCGGGTGTGGCGCTCTCGGAGATCCCGACGCCCCTCCAGGCGGCGGGCCAGGACCCCTCCTTCGTCGGCCGCATCCGCCAGGACGAGACCGTCGAGCACGGCCTCGCCCTCTTCGTCTCGAACGACAACCTCCGCAAGGGCGCCGCACTGAACGCGGTCCAGATCGCGGAGCTGGTGGCGGCGGAACTCGGCTGATCCGAGTGCCGGTCAGGCGGTGCCCGGGGACTGTGCTTCCCGGGCGAGCTTGTCCGTCACGTCCACGGTGTCACCGGCGGCCGGCTCCTCGATGTCGGCCTCGGTACCGAAGTCGCTGAACCTGAGCGTGGTGGTGCTGGTGACCTGCCGGCTCTTCTGTCCCTCCCCGGACTGGGGACGCAGGGTGAGCCGGACGGTCTCCTGGCGCAGACGGCCCTCGTCGTCGAGCCACATGTCGAGCGGCAGTGACGACGTGCCCAGCTGCTCCCGCAGCTGCTGCGCCTTCGCCCGGTCGCCCTCGGCCAGCGCCGCCACGTCGACCTTGACGCGGTAGTGCGTGGTGCGCGCCCCGTCGATCGTCTCCGTCCCGACCTTGGTGACGTCCCGGTCGTCGACGCCCTTGGTGTACGCGAACGACTCGGCCGGGTCGCTGACCTGCCCGCCCGCACCGCCCGAGCCGTTCAGCCGGGCCGGGTCGATCTTCATCCAGGTCTTGTTCCCGGGCAGCTGGAGCTGCTTGCGCTGCTCGGCGGGCGGCTTCTGGTAGACGACACCGTCGAGGACCCGCTGCTCGACCTTCTGGCCCTGGGCGGTCAGCGTCATACGGCTGTCACCGTCCTCCAGGTCCATCACGCCGGCACCGCGCACCGTCACGGACTCGCCGGCCGCGGCCGCCTTGGTGTCGACGGTCATCCTCGCCGTGTCCGCCGCGGCCGTCTTGCGATGGGCCGCCCGCACCACCTGGGACTCGGACGCCCCGGTCGTCGCCTTGTCCTTCTTCGACGGTGATTCCGCCTTGTCCTCGCCGTCGGAGCAGGCGGCCAGTCCCGCGGTGAGCACCAGCGCCACGGCGGTGGCGCCTAAAGCACGTGTTCCCGTTCCCGCCATCGGAATGTTTCCCCTCAACTCGGGTCATAGACGGTCTACTTGACCCGAACCGGGTTCCCAGTCCGTCCCGTACCACTCCCCTGCTCCTCGCCCCCGCCGGTGTCCGGCGGTCAGGGGCGGCGCACCTCGTAGAGGAAACAGCCGTACTCGACGGCCCTGACGTGCACCAACGCCACCGCCGGATCGGCGAAGGCCTCCTCGAAGGCCGCGTCCAGCGCCTCGTCGGCCGACTCCGGGATCTCCAGAAGACGTCCGCCGAGGATGTGTCCGTCGGCGGAGTACCGGCGGACGGTACGCACGGCGCCCGGCCGGGCGAAGGGGTACCTGGCGGTGTCCGGGCCCGGGCACTCCGCGGCGTGGACGAAGACGGGGCCCTGCTCGTCGTACGCGCCGGGCTCGGCCCCGGTGTCCGCGGCCCACCGCCGCAACGGTGCGTACGAGACGAGAGCGATCCGCTCCCCGGTTCGGCTGCGCCGCAGACAGCACCGCAGCGGGCTTCCGCCCTCCTCCTCCACGAACGGGACACAGGCCCGGTCCGCGTCATCGACATCTCGGAGTTCCTTCAGCGCGGCCGGTTCGACGGCCCGTGCGGTGTACGTCGTCATGCGTCCAGCGTCCCGCCGCGCACCCCACCTCACCGGCGGGAAACGGACATCGCATTCCCCGCATCAGCCGTGGAAGGATGGCGCAACCCACACATAACGAGGAGATGACCGCGTGCCTGGCACAAACCTGACCCGCGAAGAGGCGCAGCAGCGGGCGAAGCTGCTCACCGTTGACTCGTACGAGATCGATCTCGACCTCTCCGGCGCGCAGGGCGAGGGAGGCACCTACCGGTCCGTGACCACCGTGCGCTTCGACTCGGCCGAGACCGGCGCCGAGTCGTTCATCGACCTGGTGGCCCCGGCCGTCCACGAAGTCACCCTCAACGGCGACTCCCTCGACCCGGCCGAGGTCTTCAAGGACTCACGGATCGCGCTGCCCGGGATCCTGGAGGGCCGCAACATCCTGCGGGTCGTCGCCGACTGCGCGTACACCAACACCGGTGAGGGCCTGCACCGGTTCGTCGACCCGGTCGACCAGCAGGCCTATCTCTACACGCAGTTCGAGGTACCGGACGCCCGCCGTGTCTTCGCGAGCTTCGAGCAGCCGGACCTGAAGGCCACCTTCCAGTTCACCGTGAAGGCGCCCACCGGCTGGACCGTCATCTCCAACTCGCCGACGCCGGAGCCCAAGGACGACATCTGGGTCTTCGAGCCGACGCCCCGTATCTCCACGTACATCACGGCGCTCATCCTGGGCCCGTACCACTCGGTGCACAGCGTGTACGAGAAGGACGGGCAGTCGGTCCCGCTCGGGATCTACTGCCGGCCCTCGCTCGCCGAGTTCCTCGACTCGGACGCGATCTTCGAGGTGACGCGGCAGGGCTTCGAGTGGTTCCAGGAGAAGTTCGACTACGCGTACCCGTTCAAGAAGTACGACCAGCTGTTCGTGCCGGAGTTCAACGCGGGCGCGATGGAGAACGCGGGCGCGGTCACCATCCGCGACCAGTACGTGTTCCGCTCGAAGGTCACGGACGCCGCCTACGAGGTGCGGGCCGCCACGATCCTGCACGAGCTGGCGCACATGTGGTTCGGCGACCTGGTCACCATGGAGTGGTGGAACGACCTGTGGCTGAACGAGTCGTTCGCCACCTACGCCGAGGCCGCGTGCCAGGCGTACGCCCCGCAGTCGCGCTGGCCGCACTCCTGGACCACGTTCGCCAACTCCATGAAGACGTGGGCGTACCGGCAGGACCAGCTGCCGTCCACGCACCCGATCATGGCCGAGATCAACGACCTCGACGACGTGCTGGTCAACTTCGACGGCATCACGTACGCCAAGGGCGCGAGCGTCCTCAAGCAGCTCGTCGCCTACGTCGGTGAGGACGAGTTCTTCCAGGGCGTGCAGGCCTACTTCAAGCGGCACGCGTTCGGCAACACGCGCCTGTCCGACCTGCTGGGCGCCCTGGAGGAGACCTCGGGCCGGGACCTGAAGACCTGGTCGAAGGCGTGGCTGGAGACGGCCGGCATCAACGTCCTGCGCCCGGAGATCGAGACGGACGCGAACGGCGTCATCACCGCCTTCGCCGTCCGCCAGGAGGCTCCCGCACTGCCCGCAGGCGCCAAGGGCGAGTCGACGCTGCGTCCGCACCGCATCGCCGTCGGCCTGTACGACCTCGACGACAGCAGCGGCAAGCTGCTGCGGGACGACGAGAACGGCCGTATCGAGCTGGACGTCGACGGCGAACTGACCGCCGTGCCCGAGCTGGTGGGCAGGCGCCGCCCGGCGGTGATCCTCCTCAACGACGACGACCTCTCGTACGCGAAGGTCCGTCTCGACGAGCAGTCCCTGGCCTTCGTCACCGAGCACCTCGGCGACTTCGAGTCGTCCCTGCCGCGTGCCCTGTGCTGGGCCTCGGCCTGGGACATGACGCGTGACGCCGAGCTGGCGACCCGCGACTACCTGTCCCTGGTCCTGTCCGGTATCGGCAAGGAGTCGGACATCGGCGTCGTGCAGTCGCTGCACCGGCAGGTGAAGCTGGCGATCGAGCTGTACGCCGACCCGACCGCGCGCGAGGCACTGCTGACCCGCTGGACGGACGCCACGCTGGCCCACCTGAAGTCCGCCGCGGGCGGCAGCGACCACCAGCTGGCCTGGGCGCGCGCCTTCGCGGCGACGGCCCGTACGCCGGAGCAGCTGGACCTCCTGGAGGGCCTGCTCGACGGCCGGGAGACCATCGAGGGTCTGGCCGTCGACACCGAGCTGCGCTGGGCGTTCGTGCAGCAGCTCGCGGCGGTGGGCCGGTTCGACGAGGCGGAGATCGCGGGCGAGTACGAGCGCGACAGGACGGCCGCCGGTGAGCGCCACGCGGCGTCCGCCCGCTCGGCCCGCCCGACGGAGGAGGCGAAGTCGGAGGCCTGGGCGTCGGTCGTCGAGTCCGACAAGCTGCCGAACGCCGTGCAGGAGGCCGTGATCGGCGGCTTCGTCCAGACCGGCCAGCGCGAGCTGCTCGCCCCGTACACGGACAAGTACTTCGCGGCGGTCAAGGACGTCTGGGACTCCCGCTCGCACGAGATGGCCCAGCAGATCGTGGTGGGCCTCTACCCGTCGGTCCAGGTCTCCGAGGAGACGCTCCGCAAGACGGACGAGTGGCTGGCCTCCGCCGAGCCCGGCCCGGCGCTGCGCCGGCTGATCTCGGAGTCCCGCGCGGGCGTCGAGCGCGCGCTCAGGGCCCAGGCGGCGGACGCGGCGGCAACCAGCCGGTAGGCCGTACGTGAATGGGGCGCCCGGCGTGTGCTGTGCCGGGCGCCCTTTTCATGCGCTCACGAGCGAGCCGACGCGTTTCATGCGCCGACCAGCTGCCGGGCCAGGTGCAGCATCGTGCGGATGTGCAGCGCGGTCTGCCGGTGCACCGGCACCCAGCGCGCGACGAAGGTGGTCTCCAGCTCCTGGCTCCAGTCGCGTACGAGGGTGTCGAGGGCCTCGGGCGGTTCGTCGAGGGCGCTGCGCATCATCGCGGCCGCGCGCAGGGGTATGCGGCGGGCGGCTATGCCGAGGGAGACGGAGTTGCCGACGGTGGTGGCGAGTTCGGCGTCGCCGAGGCCGTGGGCGTCGTGGGTGTTCCAGGTGTCCACCACGCCGGGGCCGATGTCCATGAGTTCGCGCGCGGCGGTGTGGAACGGCAGCCGGCGCTCGTCCGTGGGCGGCCGGTCGGCGAGCGCGCCGAGCACCTTCTCCAGCTGTTTGGCGCGGCTGAGCAGGATCTCGGCGGCCCGGGAGATCTCCCGCTGCGGCCGGGTGACGGGGCTCGGGTCGCTCACTCCGGCCACGCTCCAGAAGGGTGCCTCGACGACGGCCGAGACCGTCCCGTGCCGCATCGCGTACATCCAGGTCGCCTGGGAGGTGTAGCCGGAGGGGTCGCGTTCGTCGCCGGGGCTGCCGTCGGGCAGGACGAGCACGCCGGGGCTGTCGACGAACCAGCCCATGCCGTCGAACGGCCGGTACTCCAGCGGGATGCCGAGCTCCGCCGCCACGGAACGGAAGGCGCGCGGCGCTCCGGGCACGGGGCGGGTCAACTGCAGGAACGATCCTCCTACTTCGACGCCGTGCAGGGAGAACTGGATCAGGGGCCGCAGTTCGTCGAGGAGCCGGGTCAGCGCGCGGGACTCGGGCATCGCCGTGTGCGGGTCACTCTCCACGGGCGGGAACTCGGGCTGGCTGATGAACGCGGGCCGGTAGAAGCCGCGGTAGTAGCCGTCCAGGGTCGGCGCGGAGGCCGGGTGTTCGGCGAACCTGCGCTCGCCGAGGGTCGTGCCGTCCGGGTCCAGGCAGAGCAGGAAGTGCCAGGTGCAGCCGAGTTCGTCCAGCACTCGGGGGTCGCGTACGAAGTCCTCGGCGAGGGTGAGCGACGAGGCGCCGCCGACCGGTTCGTTGGCGTGGGCGCCGGCCACGGTCAGTATCTGGTGCTCGCCGTGGCCTGCGGAGAGCAGCCACAGGGGGCGGCCGGCCCGGGACGTTCCGACCGTGCGCAGGCGCAGGGTGCCGGGCCGCTCCGCGACCATCGCCCGCGCCCGGTGCGCCAGCTCGTCGACGGTGGGGTACGGGTTTCCCCGGCTGCGGGCGGCCTCTGGCCTCACGCCAACTCCTCACCTCGGTACGGCCGTTGAGCGCTCCGAACGGGCGGTCCGGGGGTCCGGGGAGCGCGCCCCGTCAAGGCTCGATGTGCCGGGTCAGGGTGTCAAGGGGCCCTTGGGGCGGTCGCGACGGAGATCAACTCCTGTGAATATGCCGGGTGCCTTTTCGCCCCCGCCGCCCTTACCCTCCCCCACTCTCGGCTTCGCTCGAGCGGGGGGACCCCCAGCGTCCCTTACTCAGGGGCTCCGCCCCCGAACCCCCGCTCCTCGAACGCCGGAGAGGCTGAATGGCTGCCTGTCCTACGTCGGGTGCGGGGGGTGTGTGGCTGGGCGCGCAGTTCCCCGCGCCCCTGAAAAGCGGGGCTGCGCCCGTTTCCAGCCCGCCCGGCGTTCGTGAGGGCGCCGTTTCGCGGAGTTTGATGTGTGCTACGTCTCATCCGCGGGTTGTTATGCCGGGCCGGCGGCTGGTGTCTCCATGCCGAGTCCACAACACGAGGAGACATGATGAACGGGAACGTCGAGGTGGTCGTCGTCGGGGGAGGGTACGGAGGCGTGGCGGCGGCCAACAGCCTGGCTCGGCGCGATGGTGTGTCGGTGACGCTGGTCAATCCGCGTCCGGAGTTCGTCTCGCGGATCCGTCTGCACCAGCTCGTGACCGGCTCCGACGACGCGGTCGAGGGCTTCGGTGAGGTCCTGGGCGGGAACGTCCGGCTGGTGGTCGACACCGCGACCCGGATCGACTCGGCCGGGCGCCGGGTGTCGCTGGCGGGCGGTGGCTTGCTCTCCTACGACTACCTCGTCTACGCGGTGGGCAGCGGCGGCGCCGATCCCGGCGTACCCGGTGCGACGGAGTTCGCCTACCGGGTGTCGGACTTCGAGGGGGCGCAGCGACTGCGGTCGGCGCTGGATGCGGCGCCCGCGTCGGCTCCGGTGACCGTGGTCGGGGCCGGCCCGACCGGCCTGGAGACCGCCGCCGAGCTGGCGGAGGCGGGCCGCAGGGTCACCCTGGTCTGCGGCGACGTGCTCGGCCCCTCTCTGCACGCCCGGGTCCGCCGCCCGGTCGCCCGCCGGCTCGCCGAGCTGGGTGTGACCGTCCTCGAAGGTCCCCGTGCGCGGGTGAGGGAAGTGACGCGGGACGCCGTTCAGCTCGACGACGGCCGCGAGCTGCCCAGCGCGGTGACGATCTGGACCGCGGGATTCACTGTCCCGGACCTGGCCGCCCGCAGCGGCCTGCGCACCGACACCAACGGCCGCCTGCTCACCGACGCGACCCTGACCAGCGTGGACGACGTGCGCATCGTCGCCGCCGGGGACGCGGCGGTCATGACGGACCAGCCGTTCCGGATGAGCTGCCAGGCCGCCGTGCAGCTGGGCCCGGCGGCCGCCGACACGGTCCTGCGCCGGATCGCGGGGAGGACACCCGCTCGCGTCCGGATGTTCTTCGCCGGGCAGTGCCTCAGCCTCGGCCGAAACGAGGGCGTCACCCAGTTCTCGTACCCGAACGACAAGGTCAACGCGCTCCGCGTCAGCGGACGGCCCGGTGCCGGCGTCAAGGAGATCGCCTGCCGGTTCACCCTCGGCAAGTTGGTGTCCGGGGCACGCAGGGCCGGTTCCCGCGGATCCCGCAGCGACAGCACCGACCGCCCGGAGACGCCTCGGCCGGAACAACCCACGGCGCCGCCCGACACCCGGCGCGCGGCCTAGCCGCCCACATCCCCTTCTTGGGCCGCACCGACCGGTTCGGCCCAAGAAGGACCGAGGGGCGTGACCACGAGAGAGTGAAGCGCACGACATGAACGACCACGTCACCGACCCTGCGACCGAGGCCTTCGTCGCCCACCGCAACCTGCTGTTCACCGTCGCCTACGAGATGCTCGGATCGGCGGCGGACGCCGAGGACGTCCTCCAGGAGGCCTGGCTGCGGTGGGCCAAGGTCGACCTGGCGCAGGTGCGGGACCAGCGCGCCTACCTGGTGCGGATCACGACCCGGCAGGCACTCAACCGGCTGCGCACCGCCAAACGGCGCAAGGAGGCCTACGTCGGGCCCTGGCTGCCCGAGCCCCTGCTCACCGCGCCGGACGTGGCCGAGGACGTCGAACTGTCCGAGAACCTGTCGCTGGCACTCATGTTCATCCTCGAGACCCTCTCACCGACCGAACGCGCCGTCTTCGTCCTGCGTGAGGTTTTCGACTTCGGCCACGACGAGATCGCGGAGACGATCGGCAAGAGCCCGGCCGCCACACGTCAGATCGCCTACCGCGCCCGCCGGCACGTCGACGCCCGCCGGCCGCGGACACCGGGTTCACTGGAAGAAGCCCGGGCAGCGTTGACCTCGTTCCGGTCCGCGCTCGAGACCGGGGACCTGCAGGGACTGCTCGACGTACTCGCCCCGGACGTCGTCTTCGTCAGCGACGGCGGCGGCCTCAAGCTCGCGGCCCTACGGCCCGTCGTCGGCGCCGACAAGGTGCTCCGCTACATGGCCGGCAGTGTCGAAAAGGCCGGCGGCACCTTCACCAGTGAGTCCATGACGGTCAACGGCAACCCCGCGCTCGTCCTGCGCGTGGACGGCGTGATCGACGGCGTGCTGGCCTTCCTCGTGGAGAACACCCGCGTCACCGGCCTCTACTACGTCCGCAACCCCGAAAAGCTCACCCGCATCGAGTCCGAAACCCCCCTCACCTCCCGCTGACCGTGCCCCGCACCTCGGCCGGCCGAGGTGCGCGACAGCGCAGGCGCCGCGGGACAAGCCGCCTGCCGCCGCCGGCGGAACCGTCTCACCGGGTGCCGTGTCCTCCTTCGCGGGAGGTGGTTCCACGCCGCGGAGCCGCCTGTGAAGGGGGATGGCCATGGGGCAGATACGCGAGGGGGCACAGTTGGGCGCTTGGGCCGTGGCAGGGGTCGTCGGCCTGGCGGTGTTGTACGTGGTCGGGGTGTTCGCCTTCGGCGGTGCGGGGTGGATCACCGCCCCGTTCCGCGGTGAGGCGGACGAGCGCGACAACACCGTCGGCTCGGGCGAGTTCCGTCAGGCCACGTACGAGGAGTTCTTCGATCTGTGCGAGGCCGTGCAGAACGCCGAAGGAACGATCCAGGTGCTCCAGGAGGAGCGGAAGGCCGCTTCGGAGACCCGCACGACACAGATCGACCAGTCGGTCACCGCGCTGAGGGCCACACGGATCGAGTCGGTCAACGACTACAACTCGAAGGCCGCCCAGGAGCACCGCGCGCCCTTCCGTGACAAGGACCTGCCGTACCGGCTGGATGCCGACGCCAAGCGCACGACATGCACCAACTGATCTCCGTCTCGTCCCAGGGAAGAGGGCAGCACCGCATGAGGAAGTTCGTACGCATGGCCCTGGCATCCGTCGTCGCGCTCGTCGTGGGCCTCGCCCTGACGTCCTGCACCGACTCCAGCCAGGACAAGGAGAACAAGGCCAAGCAGGAAGGCTACGACCACCTGGTGGCCCAGCAGCCGGCGGGCCGCATGGAGTACTCGCCGACCCGCGAAGCGATCAACCAGTGGGTCAGGACGTGGGGGAAGCGGGGCAAGCTCTCGTACGTCTACATCCAGAACGCCAAAGGCGAGTACGGGTACTTCATCATGAAGGGCCTGCCGGTGCCGCGCTGCAAGATGCTCACCCCGACGGAGAAGGTGGAGCACTCCGACAGCGGTGTCGCGGTCCTCGCGCAGCCCGGCATGGACGGCACGTACACGACGGGGTCCACCTGCAACGCCTACTACGGCTTCGACGCCACGACGGGCGCGTACATGGAGTTCACGGTCGGCACCAACCAGTCGTTCTTCCTGTTCGACAAGCCCATGACGATGCCGGAGTACGCCAGCGCCAAGCAGTTGGGGCCGACATCGGTGAAGGACGTCAAGAAATAACCTCGGGCGGTCCGGGGCCGGTTGGAGGAGTTCCGGCCCCGGTGTCCCGTCGAGCGGCGTGGTCGGGGCGGGAAAGGGCGGGGCGAGGAACCGTCACCCGGGACGGCGGGCCGTCAACGCGTCCGCTTCGGCCTGCAGGGCGTCGAGAACACGCGCCACCGCCGGCGCCCCCTCACCCCCGCGCCGCACCGCTGCCACCACATGCCGCCGGGGCCGGTCGGAGTCGAGGGCCCGCATCACCACGCCGTCCTCTCTCCCCGCCACGGCCATCCGGGGTACCAGCGCAACCCCCATCCCCGCCCCCACCATGGCGAGGATGGCGGTCCACCCGGCCGCCGAGTGCCCCTGACGAGGGGCGAATCCGGCTGCCTCGCACGCCCCCCGCGTGATGTCGGACCACGGCCCGCTCCCCCCGAAGATCCACGCCTCCCCCGCCAGATCGGCGAGCCGTACCTCCGCCGCCCCCGCCAGCGCGTGACCGACTGGCAGCGCGACATCCAGCGGATCGGCGAGCAACGGCACCCGGGTGAACCGCCCGCCCCCCGCACCGGGCACGGCCCGCGCCGTGAGCGACAGTGCGAGATCCACCTCACCGGCCCCCAGCAACTCGTACGCCTCCCCCGCCTCGGCCTCCCGCACCTGCACCCGGACCCCCGGCCGCGCCACACGCAGGGCCCGCACGACGGGTACGACGAGCGCGGGCACGGCCGTGGAGAAGGCGCCCACCCGCACCTCCCCGGCATCCCCGTGCGCGTACGCCGCCAACTCCGCGTCCGCCCGCTCCAGTTGCTCGAACACCGCCTCCGCGTGCCGCAGGACGAGATGCGCCGCGCCGGTGAGCCGTACCCGCCGCCCCTGTGCCTCCAGCAGCGGCACACCGAGCTGCTTGGCGAGGTTGGTCAGCTGCTGGGAGACGGCCGAGGGGGTCAGCAGGAGGGCCTCCGCCGTCGCCGTGACGGTGCCGCGCTCACGCAACGTACGCAGAATGATCAGCTTCTTGATGTCCCACTTGTCGTGCTCGGCCATGGACGGCAACCTATCCGGCGCTCCCGTCCGCCCCTCCTATCCGGCACTGAGGACGACCCCGCCGAGGATCAGCGCCATGCAGAGCAGCTGCGCGGGACTCGTCTCCTCGCCGAGGACCACGTACGACAGCGCCGCCACACACACTGGCTGGAGGTAGTAGACCGCCCCGGCCCTGGCCGCGCCGATCAGCGCGATCGCCCTGCTCCAGGCGAAGAAGGCGAGCGCGGAGGAGAAGACGCCGATGTAGAGGATCGGTCCGACGGTCGACGGCGTCGGGTCGAAGGGGCCCTGCACGGCCAGACTCACCGCGTACGCCGGGAGCAGCATCGCCGTCCCGAGCACGAACGCCGAGAAGAGGAACGCGAGTCCGTCGATCTCCCGCGGCCTGTGACGCAGGAGCGCGCTGTACGAGGCGAAGCACGCGGCCGCCCCCGCCATCCAGAGGTCCCCGGCCCCGAAGTCGAGCGAGGGCCTCCCGCCGCTCATGAGCAGCAGGACCCCGGCGCAGGCGATCAGCATGCCCACGACCCGGCGCACTCCGAGACGTACGCCGCCGACGCGTTCGTACACCGCCATCAGGACCGGCGACGCGGCCATGATCATGCCCATGGTGCCTGCGGAGGTGGAGAGGGCCGCCTGGTTGACGAGGGTGTTGTACGCGGTGATGCCGAGGAGGGAGGCGAGGAGGAGGAAACCGAGGTGGCGGCGGAGTACGTGCCGTTGCCGCCAGGCCGCCCGGGCCCCGAACGGGGCGAGGGCCGCGAGCGCCACGATCCAGCGCCAGAAGGCCTGTTGGACGGGCGGGACGCTGTCGTGCAGGGCACGGGAGGTGACGAAACTGCCGGACCAGACGACGGTGGCGACCGCGGCGAGCGCGATGCCGAGACCGAGCCCGAGGCGGGGTCCGGGACCGAGGCCGGGGCCGACGCCCTTTCGCTCTGCTCGGTCCGCGTCCGGCGAACTGTGCGTACGGGTGGTCGGGTCCAGGACTCCCACGGTGTATCCCACGCCTCTCTTCCCGTCGGCCGGGAACTCGGTCGATGTGGATCTACCGTCACAGGGGTTAAACCATCACGTCCATCGAATCTTTTCGACGATTCCTTTCAGCTGAGCTGAACGTTTGCGCCGTAGACGCGGGACGCGCCCCGAGCTGGCCGAACACCGTCGCCCCGAATGCGAGGGCCATGCCCGCCAGCTGCACGGGACCCAGCGCCTGGCCGAGCGCCGCCCAGCCGATGACGGCCGCCGTGAGCGGGGAGAGCGGGCCGAGGAAGGTGACCTGCGTGGCGGTGAGCCGGCCGATGCCACGGAACCAGAGCCAGTACGCGATCGCCGTGTTGGCCAGCGCCAGATAGAGGTAGCCGCCGACCGCCCTGCCGTCGAGCGCGGGCGGCGCGCCCTCCACGAGCAGTGCGACGGGAGCTATCAGCAGCCCGCCCGCGGTCAGTTGCCAGCCGGTGAGGGCCAGCGGGCCCACCCCCTCGGGGCGCCCCCACCTCTTCGTCAGCACGGTGCCCGCGGACATCGACGCGGTAGCGGCGACGGCGGCGAGCAGACCCACGGCGTCCAGCGCACCTGCCGCCTTCAGCACGACCAGGCTCACACCGAGGGCCGCCGCCATGCCGGTGAGGAGCGTACGGAGGGTCGGGCGTTCGCCGAGCAGGGCCGCCGCGAGGCCCACGACGAAGAGCGGGCCGACGGAACCGACGACCGCGGCCATCCCGCCCGGCAGCCGGTACGCGGAGAGGAAGAGGAGCGGGAAGAAGGCACCGATGTTCAGTGCGCCCAGGGCCGCCGCCTTCCACCACCAGACCCCGCGGGGCAGTGCGCGGGCGAGGGCGAGCAGGACGAGCCCGGCGGGCAGGGCGCGCATCAGCCCGGTGAACAGGGGGCGGTCGGCCGGGAGGAACTCCGTGGTGACGGCGTAGGTGCTGCCCCAGGAGACGGGGGCCAGGGCGGTGAGCGCGATGACGGTGCGGCGGTTCATGACCGGCTCCATGAGGGAGGTGGCTCGACGGAAGTAGCTTGGGAGTAATTAGCTTAGCGCTAAGCTACTTATCGTCAAGCCACCTTCTTGCAGCCGAGTGACAGGGTGCGGATACTCGCCCCATGAGCACATCCAAGGCCGCCAGGACCCCCGCGGACCCCGTCGACGCGATCATCGACCAGTGGGCCGCCGTCCGGCCCGACCTGGACACCGCCGCGATGGAGGTCTTCGGGCGCGTCTTCCGGCTCTCGCGGGCGATGGGCGACCGGATGGAGAAGACGTACGCGCGCCTCGGCATCTCGCGCGGCGAGTTCGACGTGCTCGCCACCCTGCGGCGGTCCGGCGCCCCGTACGCCCTCTCGCCCCGCCAGCTCTCGGCGACGCTAATGCTGACCACGGGAGGCATGACCGGCCGCCTCGACAAGCTGGAACGGGCCGGTCTGCTCCGCAGGTCCCCGGACCCCCACGACCGCCGCGCCCTCCAAGTGACGCTCACGGACAAGGGGTTGGCGCTCGTCGACGAGGCGGTCGGGGCCGGTCTCGCCGTCCAGACGGAGGCGCTGTCGTCCCTCGACGAGGAACAGGCCGGCCAACTGGCCGACCTGTTGCGTCAGTTGCTGACCGGCACGGAGCGGACGAGTCGCCAGTAGGAATCCGTCAGGTCTTCCGGTCCGTGCTCGCCGGAAGCGTCAGCCCGAGCAGGACCGGGACGAGCCCGGTACGGAGGACCACGCCGGACACCCACGGCACAGCCGGGTCCGCTCGGCGCGGGCCGACTTTATTCGGTTGCCGCTCCCCGTCTCCGCCCCTCACCATGGGCGGGAAACCGGGAGCTGCCCGGTGCTCCACGAGAGGAGGCACGACCGTGACCACGACTGTCGTCGGCCTGCCCGCAGACCGCCTCTCTCTCAACTCATGGAGCACCTCCAGCGATGTCTCACGACGATCTCTCGCAACACCCCCAGCACCCGGCATTTCCTGACGGCTTCATCGCCGACCCTTACCGCGACGTCCCGCCGCCGGACGACCTGGGCGACGTCGACGACCGGTTCGTCTTCGAATTCCGCGCCTATGACGACCTCGAGGACGGCCGGCGCTGGTCGACCTGGCTCAGCGTCGAACCCCTCTGCCGAGGCCCCGAGCCGCTCCCGGACTGGGTGGTGACCTCGCAGGGCGCGATCGACACGGAGCTCGGCGTCCTCAAGACCGGCAAGGAGGCCGACGTCCACCTCATCGAGCGCGCCGACCCGCTCGACCCCGCCGCCGGCGTGGTCATGGCGGCCAAGCGGTACCGCTCTCCCGAGCACCGGACCTTCCACCGCTCCGCGTCCTACACCGAGGGCCGCTCGATGAAGCGCTCACGTGACGAGCGGGCCGTCAAGCGGAAGAGCACCTTCGGCCGGCAGGTCGCGGCCGGCGAGTGGGCGGTGTCCGAGTGGGGTGCGCTGGTGCGGCTCTGGAACCTCGGGCTGCCGGTTCCCTACCCGGTCCAGATCGACGGCACCGAGATCCTGATGGAGTGGATCACCGTCGTCGACGAGGACGGCTCCGTCGGAACCGCACCCCGGCTCGCCCAGACCCGGCCCTCACCCGAGCTGCTGGCAGCGTACTTCGAGCAGCTCACCGATGCGCTCGCGACGATGGTGCAGAACGGCCTCGTGCACGGCGACCTCTCGGCGTACAACATCCTGGCGGCGGGCGAGCGGCTGGTCGTCATCGACCTGCCACAGATCGTCGACCTGGTCGGCAACCTCAACGGGATGACCTTCCTCCAGCGCGACTGCGCCAACATCTGCGGCTGGTTCCGCTCGCGGGGCCTCGACGTCGACGAGCACGCGCTGTTCGCGGAGCTGATGGCGCACGCCTTCTGAACCGGGCGGCCGGCTATGGCCGACGACAATGCCAGAGACCCGCGCCCCTCACGGGGCGCGGTCAGTCCTGCCCCATCGATGCCGTCAGTGCCGCTTCGAGTTCCTCGGTGGTCGGTTCCTCCGCCGCCCAGGCCGCGTAGCCGTCCGGGCGGACCAGGAGTGTCGTACGGCGGTCGCTCGCCCAACTCGCCACGGTGAGGCGGTCCTTGCGGGTGTCGGTGTCGGGGTCCGTGGGTGTGCCGGACGGGGTGATCAGTACGAACCTGCCGCCTCGCAGGGCCTCGTACAGGCGGCCGTCCCGAAGGGTCACGTCCGGGACGCGCTTGCCGACCAGGGAGTGGGCGCCGCGTGGGGCCGGGTAGGCGTAGCCGATGCCGGTGATCTGGCCGATCATGCGGGTGCGGGCCGGGCGGGTGTGATCCAGGAACGTGGTGAGCAGGGTGCGGGCCGCGAGCGTCCAGGGCCGGTTGGCCATCGCGAGCCGTACGATTCCGCCGCTGCTGCGGAGGACGGACTTTCCGACCGGGTGGCGTTCGGACTGGTAGGTGTCCAACAGGTCGGCGTGGGCGTGGCCGTTGAGTGTCGCCGCCAGCTTCCAGCTCAGGTTGGCGGCGTCCTGGAGACCGGTGTTCATGCCCTGGCCGCCGGCCGGGGTGTGCACGTGCGCGGCGTCCCCGGCCAGGAACACGCGGCCCACCCGGTACGCGGGAGCCTGTCGTTCGTCGCTGTGGAAGCGGGACATCCAGCGGGCGTCGCGCATGCCGTAGTCGCGGCCGAGGGCGAGCCGGGTGATCTCCTTGACCTCGTCGAGGTCGAGGGGCGCGTCGTCGGCGACATCGCGTCGGCGGTCCCAGCCGATCACCCGGTAGTAACCGTCCCCGAAGGGCGCGAGGAACGCGAACGCGTCTCCGACCGCGTTCACGGTCAGCAGCGTCTCCGGCTCCTCGGCCAGCCGGACATCGGCGAGGACGACGGAACGGATCGCCGAACGCCCGGGGAAGGGCAGCCCCACCGCCTCCCGCACGGCACTGCGCATCCCGTCCGTCCCGACGACGTACGCCGCCCGCAGTTCCTGCAGTTCCCGCGCTCCCCCGTCGGCCCCCTCGGTCCCGGCGGCCGCGCGCACCCGGAGGGTGACCCCGTCCGCGTCCTGGACCAGCCCGGTCACCTCGGTCTCGTACGCGAACCGCACCCCGGCCTCCACCGCCCGCCGCTCCAACGCCCGCTCCACCTCGTACTGCGGCAGCACGAGCAGGTGGTTGAAGCGTGAGGGGAGGGTGGTCAGGTCGACGGTCAGGCGGGAGAAGAGCCGGAGCCGGTCGAGCGTCTGCCCCTTGCTCTCCAACTCGTCGGCGAGGCCACGGGCGTCGAGTTGCTCCAGCGTGCGGGCGTGCAGGACGAACGCGCGGGAGAGGTTGCTGGTCCTGTGCGGGCGCTTCTCGACGAGGGTGACGGGGACGCCGGCGGTGGCGAGGTCGCCGGCCAGCAGCAGACCGGTGGGACCCGCGCCCACGACGATGACGTCGCGGGAAGCGGCGACGGCGGTACGGGGGGTGCCGTTCTTGTCGGTCGTACTGGTCATGGCGGCCTCCTGGTGCCAACGGTTGTTGGTCAAGGGCTGTCGGCGAACACCGGGCGGCCCGGTTGCCAACACTCGTAGGCCAACACTTGTAGGCCAACGCCCGTTTGCCACCATAGGACGACACCTCTGGCCCGTCAACAGCCGTTGGCCTACGCTTGTTGGCATGACCGACACCGACTCCCCCACCCAGCACGCGCAGCCCGCCCGGCCCGCACAGTCCCCTCAGCCCGCCCGCCGCTCCGACGCCACCCGCGCCACGATCCTCACCGCCGCGCGCGAGCGCTTCGCCGCCGACGGGTACGAGCGCGCGACCATCCGCGCCATCGCCCGCGACGCGAAGATCGACCCCTCGATGGTGATGCGCTACTACGGCAACAAGGAGGGCCTGTTCGCGGCGGCCGTCGACATCGATCTGCGGCTGCCGGTGCCGGAGAAGGTGCCGAAGGAGGAGGTCGGCCGGATCTTCGTCGAGCACTTCGTGGCGCTGTGGGAGAAGAACGAGGTGCTCACGGCGTTGCTGCGGGTCGGGGTCACCAACACCGCCGGGGCCGAGCGCATGCAGGGCATCTTCAAGGAGCAGTTGGTGCCGGTCGCCCTGCGCGTGTGCCCCGATCCCGAGCAGGTCCCGGCCCGCGCCGCGCTCGTCGCGTCACAGATGCTGGGCATGGCGCTGACGCGGTACGTCCTGCGCCTGCCGCCCGCCGTTGACCTGCCCCGCGAGGAGATCGTGGCCTGGCTGGCGCCGACCGTCCAGCGCTATCTGACGGCCCCGCACCCGGGCCCCTCCCGCTGAAGCCGCCGCGGACCACGGTGCCGGCACCGAATCCGGTCGCGCCCGGCTCGGCCCGGTCCGGTCCGGCCGGAAACACGTCGAGGGCACCGTCCTCGTGCACGTACGACGACTGCCGTACGTACGCGAGGACGGTGCCCTCGAAACGGAAAACCTCAATGGCGGCCGGGGCCGGCCGAGGTCAGGAAGCCTTCACGGCCGCCTTCGTCTTGGCCTTGCCCTTCGCCTTCGGGTGACGGTCCGTCGACCCGTCGAGAACCCAGACCAGACCGGCGATCAGCAGGAACAGCCCGATCGGCGCCACGACAAAGAGCCCCAGCGTCTCGATGACGCTCAGGCCCGGGCCGGGGTCGTCGCCGTCGTCAGGCGTCACCGCGAGCGCGGGGGACGACATCAGCAGCATCATCAGCGTCGTACCGGCAGCCAGGGCGCCGGCGCGCAGGGCGTTCTTCTTGTCCACGGTGCAAACGTAGCGAACACCTAATCCGGCCGCGCGCCCGGGGGTGCCGTACGAGGCGGAGCGCCTCCCGGGTCCAGCGCGGATTCTGCCGGGTCCGGCCCGCATCCGCCCACCGCCCGGCCCTCACGCACCACGTCGATGAGGGCGTGCAGCCGGGGTGAGGCAGCGAGTTCCTCCAGGGTGACGGGGCGGCCCTCGGCGTCGGCGACGGGCAGGCGCCAGTTCGGGTACTGGTCCCAGGTGCCGGGCAGGTTCTGCGGGCGGCGGTCGCCGACGGTGTCCGGGAGCCAGATGCCGATCATGCGGGCGGGCGTGCGCAGCAGGAACCGGTGCAGGGCCTGGATCTGCGCCTCCTCCGAGTCCTCCGACTGCCCGCCGGCGGCCCCTTGGAGCAGCCCTAGCCGGGCGAGCAGCGCCAGCCACTCCCCCACGTCGGCGGCCGCCTCGGCCCGCTCCTCCTCCACGGGGCGGGTCAACAGGCCCAGCCGGTCGCGGAGTTCGACATGGTCGCCGGTGAGCCGGGACGCGGTGGGCGGCAGATCGTGGGTGGTGGCGGTGGCGAGGCAGTCGGCGCGCCAGCCTTCGGGGGGCAACGGCAGCCCCGTACCGTCCCAGTCGCGTTCGAACCACAGCACCGAGGTGCCGAGCACGCCGTGCTCGTGCAGTTTCTCCCGGACGCCCGGCTCGACGGTGCCGAGGTCCTCGCCGATCACCAGCGCCCCGGCGCGGTACGCCTCCAGCGCGAGGATCGCGAGCATGGCCTCGGCGTCGTATCGGACATACGTTCCCTCGGTGGCCGGGCGGCCCTGCGGGATCCACCAGAGGCGGAAGAGGCCCATGACGTGGTCGATGCGGAGGGCGCCGGCGTACCGGAAGAGGGCGCGCAGGAGGCGACGGTAGGGGGCGTAGCCGGACTCGGCGAGACGGTCCGGGCGCCACGGCGGCAGCCCCCAGTCCTGGCCCTGCACGCTGAACGCGTCCGGGGGTGCGCCGACCGACATGCCCGCCGCGAAGTACTCCTGCTGCGCCCAGGCGTCGGCGCCGCCGGGGTGGACGCCCACCGCGAGGTCGTGCACGAGTCCCACCCCCATGCCCGCGTCGCGCGCGCTGCGCTGGGCGGTGGCGAGCTGGGCGTCCGTCAGCCAGGCGAGGCGGCTGTGGAAGTCGACACGGTCCATCAACTCGCCCCGGGCGCGGGCGGTTTCTGCCGAGCGGGGGTCGCGCAGGGCGGCCGGCCACTTCTGCCAGTCGGAGCCGTACACCTCGGCGAGCGCGCACCAGGTGGCGTGGTCCTCCAGCGCCTCGCCCTCCTCGGCGAGGAAGTCGCAGTAGGCGGCGCGGCGTCCGGGTCCGAGCGGCACGTCCCGTACCAGTTCCAGGGCCTCGCGCTTCAGCTCCCACACGGCGTCGCGGTCGATCAACGCGCCTTTGTCCAGCACGGATTCGCGCTGCCGCCCGGCCCGCTCCAGGAGCGTACGGACGCGGTCACGGTCACCCTCGCCGGCGTACGCGAACTCGGGGACGTCCTCGACGCGCAGGTAGACGGGGTCGGGGTAGCGGCGGGAGGAGGGCCGGTACGGCGACGGGTCGGTGGGCGCGCCCGGCACGGCCGCGTGCATCGGGTTGACCTGCACGAACCCCGCCCCGAGCGCCCGTCCCGCCCAGGCCGTCAGCTCGGCGAGGTCCCCGAGGTCGCCCATGCCCCAGGAGCGCCGGGACAGCAGGGAGTAGACCTGCACGAGCAGCCCGTACGTACGCCCCGGTGCCGCGGGCAGGCGCCTCGGCGCGACGACCAGATGGGCGCGGGCGGTCCGTCCGTCGGGGGCGGTGGCCTCCAACTCATGGACACCCAGGGGCAGTTGCTCGGCGGAGGCGCGCACCTCCCCCTGCTCGGTAAGGATCCGCAACCGGGTCCCGGCGGGCAGCGCGGCGAGGGCGGAGGCGAGCGAGGAGTCCCCCGGGGATCCGGGCGGGGCGGCCGGATCGGCCGGGTCCTGGCCACCCGGCGCGGGCTCGGATCCACCGGACCCGGCGGAAGCGCCGGAACTGCTGGAACCGCCGACCTCGGACGCACGGGTCACGGACGGTGATCCGCCCGGCGCGGCCGCATCCTCGTCCGGCGCGGGCCGGTTCTCGCTTGCCCCGGACCGGTCCTCGCCTGCCACGGGCGGGTTCTCATCCGGCGCGGGCGGGCCCTCGCTCGGCGCGCGCTCGCCTTCGTCCGCCCCCGGGGCGGATTCGCGCGCCCCGGGGCCATGGTCACTCCCGGCGGTCGCCGCCGACCCGCTCCAGCACACCAGGGTCGGGGGGAGCAGCCGTTCCCGTAGCTCCGTCTCGCGCGCCGTGAGCGCCGTGCGGACGGCGTCCGGTGTGCCGGCGGCGACGCCCAGTGCGGCGAGGACTGCGACGACCGCGGCGTCCGAGGCCGCGACCGTGCGCCCCGGGGACGGGCTGAAGGAGGTGGCGACGCCGTGCAGCGCGGCGAGCCGGGAGAGCGGCATCAGACCCCCGATGGGTCCAGGCCCGCGGCGGCACCCATGGAGGTGGGCTCGCTCGTCAGGGGGGCGGCGTCGGCGAGGGGCGGTTCGCTGGTGAGGGGGGCGGCGTCGGGCAGCGGCGGTTCGCTGGTGAGGGGCGTCTCCGCGCAGGATCCTTCGGCGCTGAAGACACAGAAGTGCGGGTCGGGGTCGGCGGGCAGTTCCGCCGGGCGTTTGGAGAGGGCCGAGAGCAGAAGCTGTGCTGATGCGGCCACGGGGGCCTCCTTGATCGTCACGAGTGGTCGTTCTGCGGTCAGGGCAGCCCTACCCAGTGGGCGGGCGCGCAGACGTGACAGCCCGGACAACGTGCCCTTGTTCACATTCTGTCCCTGGATGTGCCGGGTGACCAAGAGGGCCTGGACGACCACCGTCCGCGATCGAGCCCTCTTTTCGCGGGCCCCGTCTCCTGCGCCCTCTTCCCCCGAGGTGCTCTTCTCACGAGGGCTGGCCGGGGCGCGGCCGAAGCTTTTCACCGCTCACTATTCACTCGCTACATATATTGAGTACATAATGATCGCCATGAGCACCCGCCACATCCTGCTGGGGCTGCTCGCCGGAGGGCCGAGCCATGGCTACGACCTCAAGCGACGCCATGACGAACGCTTCCCGCAAGCCCGCCCGCTGGCCTACGGCCAGGTCTATACGACGTTGCAGCGCCTGGTCCGCGACGGCTTGGCCGAGGTCGACGGGACCGGCTCGGACGGTGGTCCCGAGCGAACCCTGTACCGGTCCACCGACGAGGGGGCGAAAGAACTCGTCGGCTGGACGGGCGAGATCACCCCGCCCGCCCCCTTCGTGACCAACGAGATCTTCGCCAAGGTCGTGTGTTCGATCCTCGCCTCGGCCGACCCCGCCGACTACCTGCTCGCCCAGCGCGCCGCGCACATGGCGCGCATGCGGGAGCTCACGGCGGTCAAGACGGCGCACGGCGCCGATCTCGCGACGGTCCTCTCGGCCGACTACGCCCTCAACCACCTGGACGCCGATCTGCGCTGGATGACCACCACCGCGGCCCGGCTCACCACTTTGACCGCGGAGGTCGACTCAGCATGAGCAGCACGCCCATGAGCAGCACGCCCATGAGCAGTACGCACCGGACCGTGCCGATCCTGGCCGCGCGGGGGATCGCCAAGACGCACGGCAGGACCAGGGCGCTGCGCGGCGCCTCGGTCGAGCTGCGCGAGGGCGAGATCCTCGCCGTCACCGGCGCGAGCGGCAGCGGCAAGTCCACCCTGCTGCACTGCCTGGCCGGAATCGTCCGCCCCGACGAGGGCTCGGTCGTCTACGCCGAGCAGCGCCTCGACCAGCTGACGGAGAAGCGGCTGAGCGAACTGCGGCGTACGGAGTTCGGGGTGGTGTTCCAGTTCGGGCAGCTGATCCCCGAGTTGACCGCGCTCGACAACGTCGCGCTGCCGCTGCTGCTCGCGGGGACCGCCCGCAAGGAGGCCCACGAGCGGGCGGGCGAGTGGCTGGAGCGGTTCGGCGTACGCGGTCAGGGGGAGCTGCGCCCCGGCGAGATGAGCGGTGGGCAGGCCCAACGGGTGTCGCTGGCACGGGCGTTGGTGACCGGCCCGCGCGTCGTCTTCGCGGACGAGCCCACCGGCGCGCTGGACTCGTTCGCGAGCGAGGGCGTTCTGTCGGCGCTGGCGCACACCGCGCGGGAGTCCGGCACCGCCGTGCTGCTCATCACGCACGACGCCCAGGTCGCGGCGTACGCGGACCGTGAGGTGGAGCTGCGGGACGGAGCCGTCGTCTCCGGGGCGGACGTCGTCGTGGAGATGTCCCGATGAGGGCCGACCTGCGGCTCGCGCTGCTGCTGACGCGGGGCTCGGACCGGCGGGAGTGGTGGCGGGTGATGCTGACGGCGGTGGGGGCCGCGCTGGCCACCGGCTTCGGGCTCGCGGCGGTCGCGGTCGCCTCGGTGCGCGGACAGGTGTCCTCCTCGTACTTTCACGGCCTCCTGAACCAGCCGGGGCAGCGCGCCGGGGTGGTTGTCGCGCTGCTGCTCCTGTGGGTGCCGGTGCTCGGCTTCCTCGGCCAGTGCGCACGCATCGGCGCCGTGCACCGCGACCGCAGGCTGGCCGGACTGCGCCTGGCCGGGGCGACGCCGATGCAGGTGCGGCGCATCGCGGCCCTGGAGTCCGGCCTCGCCTGTCTGCTGGGGTCGGGTGTCGCCGCGGTGCTCTGCGTGCTCCTCATGCTGGGCATGCTGCAGCAGCCGCTTCCGCTGCAGACCTGGGGCGGCTTCGCCCTGGTGACGCTCGCCGTGCCGCTCCTCGCCGTGCTGGTAAGTGTGGTCGCGCTGCGCCGCGTCGTGGCCTCGCCGCTCGGCTGGGTGCGCCGGGTGCGGCCGGGCCACGGCCGGGTCGCGACCCTCACTCTTGTGGTACCGACGGTGCTGGTGGGTCTGGCCGCCCTGCTGATCGTCATGCGGACCACCGGGCCGGGGGCCACCTCGTTCCCCCTGCTGGTGTTCTCCGCGGTGGCGCTGACCGGTGCGGGCTCGGTGGCGGTTGCCGGGATCACCGCGCGGGCCACCGGCAGGCGGCTCGCCGCCCGGACCGAGAACCCCGCGGTCCTGATCGCCGCCGAACGGCTCCGGGCCGACCCGTGGGCAACCGCGCGCACCAACGCGGCCGTACTCCTGGTGGCCGTCGTGGGCGTGGGCTTCGTGGGCGTACGCCAGATGTTCCTCGACTCCGTGCATCACCCGCGGGAGGGCCTGCCCTACAGCCCCGAGGACGTGGCGTTCTACACCACCGGCGTCAACCTGGCGGGCGCCGCCGTCCTGCTGGCGCTGCTGATCAGCCTGGGCGGTCTTGCCGTGGGCACCGCCGAGTCGCTCGCCACCCGGCGCCGGGGCCTCGCCGCACAGGCCGCGGCGGGCGTACCGCAGAAGGTGCTCGGCCAGGCACTGTTGCTCGAGACCGCGCTGCCACTGGCCCCGGCGATGCTGCTCGCGGGCTTCGGCGGCACGGCGGTGTACGTCGCGTACGGAAAGGCCGTGCACGCTGCGACCATCCCGGTGCTGATGCCGCTGCTCGTGCCGGTGGCCGTCTACGCGGCCTGTCTCCTCGCCGCCGCCACTTCTCTGCCGCTGCTGCGCCGTTCGGTGCATCCGGCGGAGCTGCGCTTCGCGTAGCCGCGCCGGCCCGGGCCACCCGGCGCACGACAGACCTCCGGTCCTCCGGGAGGCGCGAGGGGACTTCCCGGAGGGCCGGGAAAGGCGGCGGCCCGGCCCGCACGAAAGAAGCGGACCGGCCCGCGCGACGCAGGACGGACCGGCCCGCACAAGGCAAGACGAAGGCCCGGATCGTCAGGCGGAAATGCCGTCGATCCGGGCCATCGCGTCCTCCGCGCCGTACGGCTGCAGGTATGGCAGCCAGCGCGGGTCCCTATGCCCGGTTCCGATGATGCGCCAAGCGAGCCCCGTCGGCGGGGCCGGTTTATGGCGCAGGCGCCAGCCGATCTCGACCAGGTGACGGTCGGCCTTGACGTGGTTGCAGCGGCGGCAGGACGCCACCACGTTGTCCCAGACGTGCTGACCCCCGCGGCTGCGCGGGATGACGTGGTCGACGCTGGTTGCGACGCCACCGCAATACATGCACCGGCCGCCGTCGCGGGCGAAGAGCGCCCGACGGGTCAGCGGAACGGGCCCCCGGTAAGGGACCCGTACGAACCTTTTCAGCCGGACCACGCTGGGTGCGGGGACAGTAACGGTTGCACTATGCATAAAGGCGCCGGATTCCTCGAGGCAGACAGCCTTGTTCTCGAGGACGAGGACGAGCGCGCGGCGGAGCGGTACGACACCGAGGGGCTCGTACGACGCGTTGAGGACCAGGACATGCGGCACGGATGGCCTCCTTGTACGCCGGCGGCGCGTGGCTCGCGCCGGGACGATCTGTAGTCAGTCTCCCCTCATGCCTGGTGGAAGCGCCACCATGTCCCGGTAACGGGCTGGGAGTGTTTTCGACCACATCTTGTTCATCCCCAGGTGAGCACAGTCTCTCCCTCGAACATTGCAACGATCCACACATGGTGCCCCGTTAGTGTGGTGGTTCTGCCCGTCGGTGCCCCTATCCCGATGTCCCTGCCGCGGGCGGACCGCTACGCCTGGAGGTACCTGCCGTGTTCTTGTCCGTCCTGTCGGCCGCCGATCCCACCGAGGAACCGACGTCGCCATCGCTCCAGGACGCCCAGGAAAGCGCGACCAACGCCGCGAGCTGGGTCGAGCAGAACTGGTCCACATGGCTCAGCATCGGCCTGCGGGTGCTGCTGATCCTGGTGATAGCGGCCGTGCTGAGAGTGGTCATACGGCGGACCATCACGAAGTTCATAGACCGCATGAACCGTACGGCCCAGGCGGTCGACGGGACGGCGCTCGGCGGCCTCCTGGTCAATGTCGAGCGCCGCCGTCAGCGCTCCCAGGCCATCGGTTCGGTGCTCCGTTCGGTCGCGTCCTTCGCGATCATGAGCACGGCCGCGCTGATGATCCTCGGCACGTTCGAGATCAACCTGGCCCCGCTGCTGGCCTCCGCGGGTGTGGCGGGCGTGGCCATCGGTTTCGGCGCCCGCAACCTGGTCACGGACTTCCTCTCCGGCGTCTTCATGATCCTGGAGGACCAGTACGGCGTGGGCGACACGGTCGACGCGGGAGTCGCCTCCGGCGAGGTCATCGAGGTGGGCCTGCGCGTCACCAAGCTCCGCGGCGACAACGGCGAGATCTGGTACGTCCGCAACGGCGAGGTCAAGCGCATCGGCAACCTCTCCCAGGGCTGGGCCACGGCCGGCGTCGACGTCACGGTCCACCCCTCGGAGGACCTGGACCGGGTGAAGACCCTCCTCAACCAGGTCGGCGAGGACATGAGCAAGGCCGAGCCCTGGAACGAACGTCTCTGGGGCCCCATCGAGGTCCTCGGCCTCGACAGCGTCCTTCTCGACTCGATGGTCGTCCACGTGTCCGCGAAGACGATGCCCGGCAAGGCGCTCAGCGTGGAACGCGAACTGCGCTGGCGCATCAAGCACGCCCTCGACGGGGCCGGCATCCGCATCGTCGGCGGCCTCCCCGCCCAGCAGGACGAGGACACCGCCCCCGACCCGACGGCAGGGATGGCGGCCCCCTCGGCCTACTCCAACTCCGCGTCCCCCCAGTCGCAGACGGCGTCCCCGATAGCACCGGCGGCGGTTCCGACGAATGTGACGAAGTAGGGGCGAGAGCTTTCTCATACGCGCACGGGCCTCTGCGGGGCGGTATCCGGGTCACTCCGGGTGCCGCCCCGCAGCCGGTGGGATTCCGGTGGGCGGCCCTTTTTGCCTATCCCCAGACGTGCGCGTACATCGCCTCGTACCGCGTGTACATCAGACCCAGTTCTCGCGGCTTGTTCCGCACGTCCAGGAACTCGAGGACGAGCGAGAACAAGTGCTCCACGACCTGTCGGTGCTGCTCCGGGGTCAGGTGGTCCGGGTCCTTCCAGCCGTCGAGGCGCATGTCGGGGAACAGGTCCAGGAGGACGAGCTTGTGCCAGTAGAAGCTGCTGCACTCGCCCCTGCGGACGACCAGCCACTCCGTGAAGCCACGCAGCAGCCCGCCCGACCTTCCGACGTCGATCCCCGTGAGGAACATGGCCGTCGGGTAGTAGGTGCCGTCCAGGCCGTACCCCTCGGGGTGTTCGCCGATCTTCTCGACAAGCCGCTTGTCGTCCACCAGTCCCCCAGAACCCGAAGTCGAAGTCGAAGTCGAAGTCGAAGTCGATGATGTGGTGCCCGGTCCACCGGGCCTTGCACGAGGCAGCCGCCTCCGCTCCCCAGCGACTCACACGAGTCGCCCGAGTATCACGCTCCCCTCTTCTCCTCCCCAGAGGTAACGACTTCGTTTCCCGGCAGTGGCCGGTATTGACGCTTCCCCCACCCCGGGCCTACCTTCCTCCCACCGATAGGAAAGTTTCCTAACAGTGCTTCCGCAGTGGACTTCCCGGTGGCACCACTGGGAAGCTGGGCAGCCGAAAGGCAGGTGTCGACACTCATGGCAGGAACCGCCGGTACGCCGGGCACCCCTCGCGTCCTGCGCGCCATGAACGACCGTGCCGCGCTCGATCTCCTGCTGGAGCACGGGCCGTTGTCCCGGACGCGGATCGGCAAGCTGACCGGCCTGTCGAAGCCGACCGCTTCGCAGCTGCTGGCCCGGCTGGAGGCGGCGGGGCTCGTCCTCGTCACCGGCACCAGCGAGGGCCGGCCGGGGCCCAACGCACAGCTGTACGCGGTGAACCCCGCCGCCGCCTATGCCGGCGGGCTCGACGTGACGCCCGAGCGGATCCTCGCCGCCGTCGCCGATGTGACGGGGCGGACGGTGGGAGAGTACGAACTGCTCACCCCCGGCCGTCGCGCGGGCCAGACCGTCGTACGGCAGGTCACCGACGCCCTCGACGGCGCGGTGAAGGCGGCGGGACTGGTCCGGGCCGACATCCAGCGGCTCGTCATCGGCACCCCCGGAGCCTTCGACCCCAACACGGGTCGGCTGCGCTACGCCTCCCACCTCCCCGGGTGGCACTCCCCCGCCCTGCTCGACGAGCTCGCGGCCGCACTGCCGATGCCCGTCGAGTACGAGAACGACGTCAACCTCGTCGCCATAGCCGAGCAGCGGCTCGGTGCGGCCCGGGGCCACGAGGACTTCGTGCTGCTGTGGAACGAGGGCGGTCTCGGCGCGGCCCTCGTGCTCGGCGGACGCCTGCACCGCGGCTGGACCGGCGGCGCGGGCGAGGTCGGCTTCCTCCCCGTACCCGGCGCGCCGCTCGTCCGGC
Organism: Streptomyces sp. NBC_00258; assembly: GCF_036182465.1. NCBI lineage: Bacteria > Bacillati > Actinomycetota > Actinomycetes > Kitasatosporales > Streptomycetaceae > Streptomyces > Streptomyces sp. NBC_00258. The sequence continues at coordinate 7,821,455 of NZ_CP108081.1, read as the reverse complement.
ACGTCGCCAAGACCAACAGCGGCGGCTACCAGGAGCTGGCAGGCTCCCAGGCCATCCCGAAACTCGCCCGCGAACTCGGCATCCAGCCCCTGCCCAACGGGCCGTACGCCGAGGTCGCCGCCGCGCTCGTCGAGCAGGCGGCGGACATCAACGCGGGGGCCCACCGGCAGCTCCTGGAGACGTACGCGACGGGGCTCGCCACCGGTCTCGCCTCGCTCGTCTCCGTCCTCGACCCCGAACTCGTCGTCCTCAGCGGGGCCTCGCTCACCAGGGGCGGCGAACTGCTGCGCGCCCTGGTGCAGGCCGAGCTGGAGGAGCTGGCCGCACCCCGGCCGCGCCTCGTGGTCGGCGACGTCGACGAACACCCCGTGCTGCGCGGCGCGTTGGAGAGCGCGCTCGCGGCCACCCGCGACGAGGCCTTCGACACCTCGCGCTGAGCAGGACCCCGCACGCCTCCCCCCGCACATCTCCGTACACATCCCGTCCCACACCACCCCGTCCCGCCCCAGGGAGACCTCGCCATGCCCAAAATGCCCAGGAAAGCGGTGCTCGCCGCCGCCTCGATAGCCCTTCTCACCACCGCGTGCACCGGCCAGTCGGACACCGGCGCCACGGACGACCCGAACGCCTCGACCACGATCACGTTCTGGCACGGCTGGAGCGCTCCCGCCGAGGTCAAGGCCATCCAGGCGAACATCGACCGCTTCGAGAAGGAACACCCCAACATCAAGGTGAAGGTCGTCGGCAACATCAACGACGACAAGCTCAACCAGGCGCTGCGCGCGGGTGGTTCCAAGGGCCCCGACGTGGTGTCGTCGTTCACCACGTCCAACATCGGCAAGTTCTGTTCGTCCGGCGCCTTCGCCGACCTCAAGCCGTTCATCGAGAAGTCGAAGCTCGACCTCGACAAGATCATTCCGAAGCCGATGCTGGAGTACACCCAGTTCGAGGGCACGCGCTGCGCGATGCCGCTGCTGGGCGACGCGTACGGCCTCTACTACAACAAGGACGCCTTCGAGAAGGCCGGCATCAAGGCGCCGCCGAAGACGTGGTCCGAGTTCGCCGAGGTCGCCAAGAAGCTGACGAAGACCAAGGGCGACTCGTACCAGCAGCTCGGCTTCATGCCGAACTACCACGGCTACGAGACGGTCGTGGACCACTACATGTCGCAGTGGGACCACGCCTACTTCGACAAGGACGGCAAGTCCAGCATCGCCGAGGACCCGGCGTTCGCCGAGATGTTCACGTACCAGAAGAAGCTCGTCGACAGCCTCGGCGGCTTCCAGAAGCTGGAGAAGTACCGCAACACCTTCGGTGACGAATGGGGCGCCAAGCACCCCTTCCAGACCGGCCAGGTGGCCATGCAGCTCGACGGCGAGTGGCGGCTCGGCATGGCCAAGGACGCGGGCGTGAAGTTCGACATCGGCACGGCTCCGATGCCCGTCGCCGACGACGAGGCCGACGAGTACGGCAAGGGCTTCCTCTCCGGCACGATCATGGGGATCGCGCCGCAGAGCAAGAAGCAGAACGCGGCCTGGGAGCTGGTGAAGTACATGACGACCGACACCGAGGCCGTCGTCGCCTTCGCCAACGCCATCCACAACGTGCCGTCCACGTTCGCCGCGCTGAAGTCGCCCGACCTGACGGTCGACCCGGGCTTCAAGACCTTCCTGGACATCGCGCAGAACCCGCACTCGAACACCCCGCCGGCCTCCGTCAACGGCTCGACGTACCAGACGACCCTGCAGGACTTCGGCTACCAGTACGAGTCCGGCAAGGCGAAGGATCTCAAGGCCGGTCTGAAGAAGACGGCCGACCAGATCGACCGTGACATCGAGCAGGCGAAGTAGCCCTCGATGTCCACGCTCACTCTGCGTTCGAAGCGCCGCAGGTCGGCGCTTCGGACGGCCGCGTTCATGTCGCCGTGGCTGATCGGCTTCAGCGTCTTCTTCGCGTATCCGCTGATCTCGACCGTGTACTTCTCGTTCATGAAGTACGACGGCTTCGGTGTCCCCGAGTTCAGGGGTCTTGAGAACTGGAACTACGTCTTCAACGACTACCCCATGTTCTGGCCCGCGCTGCGCAACACCCTGTGGCTGGTGCTCGTCATGGTCACCCTGCGGGTCGCCTTCGGCCTGGGCATCGGCCTGTTGATCACGAAGATCAAGACGGGCACGGGTGTGTTCCGCACCCTCTTCTACCTGCCCTACCTGGCGCCGCCCGTCGCGGCGACGCTGGCCTTCGTCTTCCTGCTCAACCCGGGTACGGGGCCGGTCAACTCGGTCCTCGGTGACCTCGGACTGCCGACGCCCGGCTGGTTCACGGACGCCGCGTGGTCCAAGCCCGCCCTCACCATGCTGGCCCTGTGGGGCGTCGGCGACCTGATGGTCATCTTCATGGCCGCGCTCCTCGACGTACCGAAGGAGCAGTACGAGGCCGCCGAGCTGGACGGCGCGTCCGCCTGGCACCGGTTCCGGTTCGTGACGCTGCCGAACATCTCACCGATCGTCATGTTCGCGGTGGTCACCGGTGTGATCCAGACGATGCAGTACTACACGCAGCCGCTGGTCGCGGGGAAGGTCGCCTCCGGGATCATCGGCGGCTCGGGCCAGCAGTTCGAACCGGGATACCCCGACAAGTCGACGCTCACCCTGCCGCAGCTCGTCTACAACCTCGGCTTCCAGCGCTTCGACTACGGCTCCGCGTGCGTGGTCGCGCTGGTGCTGTTCGCCCTGTCCATGGTGTTCACCGCGTTCCTGATGCGGCGCCGGGGCGGTCTCATCCAGGCAGGTGACTGATCCATGACCCAAGTACTCGACAAGCCCGTGGAGTTGGGGACGCCGCCGGTCACACCCGCGGAGCGGACCGCCCGCCGCAGGGCGCTCCTCGAATGGATCGCCGTGCACGCGCTCGGCGTCGCGGCGGCACTGTTCTTCGTCCTGCCCTTCGTGTTCGTCGTCCTCACCTCCCTGATGAGCGACAACCAGACCCTCACCAGGGACCTGATCCCGGACACCTGGGAGTGGGGCAACTACGCGAAGGTCTTCGACACGCCCGGCTTCCTCACCTGGTGGAAGAACACCCTTCTGTACGCGGGTGGCGGCACCGTCCTGACGGTGGTGTCCAGCATTCCGGTGGCGTACGCGCTCGCCAAGTTCCGCTTCCGTGGCCGGAACCTGTCGTTGATGCTGGTCATCTCCATGATGATGCTGCCGCCGCAGGTCATCATCATCCCGATGTACCTGTTCTGGGCGAAGCAACTGGATCTGTCGGGCACCCTGTGGCCACTGATCATCCCGATGGCGTTCGGGGACGCGTTCTCCATCTTCCTGCTGCGGCAGTTCCTGATGACGATCCCGAACGAGTACATCGACGCGGCGAAGGTCGACGGCTGCGGTGACTTCAGGACCCTGCTGAAGGTCGTCCTGCCGATGGCCAAGCCGGGCATCGCCGCCGTCGCGCTCTTCCAGTTCTTCTACGCCTGGAACGACTACTTCGGACCGCAGATCTACGCGTCCGAGAATCCCGGCGCCTGGACCCTGAGCTACGGCCTGGAGTCCTTCAAGGGCGCGCACCACACCGACTGGAATCTGACGATGGCCGCGACCGTCCTGGTCATGGCCCCCGTGATCCTCGTGTTCTTCTTCGCGCAGAAGGCGTTCGTCGAGGGCGTCACGCTCACCGGAGTGAAGGGCTGACATGAAACTCGCAGTAGTGGGCGGGGGCTCCACCTACACCCCTGAACTCATCGACGGATTCGCGAGGCTGAGGGACACCCTGCCCATAGAGGAGCTGGTGCTCGTCGACCCCGCTCTCGACCGTCTCGAACTCGTCGGCGGTCTTGCCCGGCGCATCTTCGCCAAGCAGGGGCACCCCGGCCGCGTCACCACGACCGACGATCTCGACGCGGGTGTCGAGGGCGCCGACGCGGTGCTGCTCCAGCTCCGCGTCGGCGGGCAGGCCGCCCGCAACGAGGACGAGACCTGGCCGTTGGAGTGCGGCTGCGTCGGCCAGGAGACGACCGGAGCCGGCGGCCTCGCCAAGGCGCTGCGTACGGTCCCGGTGGTGCTCGACATCGCCGAGCGCGTACGGCGTGCCAACCCGGACGCCTGGATCATCGACTTCACCAACCCCGTCGGCATCGTGACCCGCGCCCTGCTCCAGGCCGGTCACAAGGTGGTCGGACTGTGCAACGTGGCGATCGGATTCCAGCGGAAGTTCGCCGGAATGCTGGGGGTCACCCCCGGCGATGTGCACCTGGACCATGTGGGCCTCAACCACCTCACCTGGGAGACCGGTGTGCGTCTCGGCGGCCCCGAGGGCGAGAACGTCCTGCCCAAGCTGCTCGCCGAGCACGGCGACACCCTCGCCGACACCCTGCGCCTGCCGCACGAGATCCTCGACCGGCTGGGCGTCGTCCCGTCCTACTACCTGCGCTACTTCTACGCGCACGACGAGGTCGTACGAGAACTGGGTACGAAGCCGTCGCGGGCCGCGGAAGTGGCGGAGATGGAGCGGGAGTTGCTGAAGATGTACGGCGACCCGGAGCTGGACGAGAAGCCGGCGCTGCTCGCCAAGAGGGGCGGGGCCTACTACTCCGAGGCGGCCGTCGACCTCGCCGCCTCGCTGCTCGGCGCGGGCGGAAGCACCTACCAGGTGGTGAACACATACAACCGCGGGACGCTGCCGTTCCTGCCCGACGACGCCGTGATCGAGGTGCAGGCCGCGGTCGGGCACTCGGGGGCGACCCCGCTGCCGGTGGCCCCGGTGGACCCGCTGTACGCGGGGCTGATGGCGAACGTCACCGCGTACGAGGACCTGGCCCTGGAGGCCGCGCTGCGCGGCGGGCGCGAGCGGGTGTTCCGGGCGCTGCTCGCCCATCCCCTGGTGGGCCAGTACGCGTACGCCGAGGGCCTCACCGACCGGCTGATCGCGCACAACCGGGAGCACCTCGCGTGGGCGTGACCGCAACTGTCCTCGCCGTCGACGCGGGGAACAGCAAGACCGACGTCGCGGTCGTGGCCGACGACGGAAGCGTGCTCGCCACGGCACGCGCCGGCGGGTTCCGGCCGCCCGTCGTCGGCATCCGGGAGGCGGTCGACACGGTCGCGGGCGCCGTCGGCCGGGCCTTCGCCGCGGCGGGCGTCGACTCCGTGAACCATGTCTCGGCGTGTCTGGCCAACGCGGATCTGCCCGTGGAGGAGGAGCAGTTGGCGGCCGCGCTGCACGCGCGCGCGTGGGGGACGACGGTGGAGGTCCGCAACGACACCTTCGCGATCCTGCGGGCCGGTGTGGAGGAGCCGCGCGGTGTGGCCGTGGTGTGCGGCGCGGGCATCAACTGCGTGGGCATGCGGCCCGACGGCCGGGTCGCCCGGTTCCCCGCCCTGGGGCGTATCTCCGGTGACTGGGGCGGGGGCTGGGGTCTCTCCGAGGAGGCGCTGTGGCACGGGGCACGGGCCGAGGACGGGCGGGGCGGTCCGACCGCGCTGGCCCGCACCCTCCCCGCGCACTTCGGCCTGGGCTCCATGTACGAGTTGATCGAGGCCCTGCACCTGGAACACATCGAGCACGCGCGGCGCCACGAGCTGACGCCGGTCCTTTTCGCCACTGCGGCGGACGGCGACCCCGTGGCCCGCGCGCTCGTCGACCGGCTCGCGGACGAGGTCACGTCCATGTCGGTCGTCGCCCTGACCCGTCTCGACCTGCTCGACGAGGAGACCCCGGTCCTGCTCGGCGGGGGCGTCCTGGCCGCCCGCCACCCCCAACTCGACGACCGGATAAGGGAACTGCTGGCCGAGCGCGCCCCCAAGGCCGTACCCCGCGTCGTCACCGCTCGGCCGGTCCTCGGATCCGCCCTCCTCGGACTCGACCACGAGGGTGCCCCGGCCCTGGCGCACGCCCGCGTGCGGGAGTTTTACGAGAGGGTCTGAGCGCGCCGGGAACCGAACAGTTCGGGTTGGCGTATTCATGGGCAGGGGTGGTACGGGATCTTCGCCGTGCTGCGATCCGGGCAAGGCCTTGCTGCAATCGGAACAAGATCGCGTCAAGGCCTGTGCGGATGTCAGTCCCGGCGGCGATACTTGCGGCCGTGTACCTCTGCCCTCGCTTCCTGGCGCCCGGGCGGAGGTGACCGGCCTATGACCATGGGGGAGGTCGAGTGACATATCAGCAGAAGGGTGGTGCGGCGCCACCGGGGGCGCCCGCGCCCACGATGCCCGCGGTTCCGCCGCAGGCCCCGCCGCCCGGGCCGCAGGTCCGCTCCGCCGTGCCCGACACCGGGCCCCCACGCCGTACGGCGTGGGCCGAGGGCGTCGACCAGCTGCGTGCCGCGGCGACCACCGAGCCCGGGCGGCTGCGCATCATCGGCGCGGTGCTCGCGCTCCTCGTCGTCGCGTTCGGGGCGGTCACCGCCTGGCAGATGACGGATCGTTCGGCCGCGGCGGACGACGTGCTGCACAGCAGCCAGCCGCTGAGCGCCGACGCGGCGGACATCTACCGCTCCCTCGCCGACGCCAACACGGCCGCGTCCAGCGGCTTCCTCGCGGGCGGTCAGGAGACTGAGGAGTCCCGCGAGCGGTACGAGAAGGACATCCGGGTCGCCGCGGACAAGCTGGTGACCGCGGCGGCCAACTCCGAGCCGGGCTCCACCTCGGAGAAGACCATCACCAAGCTGAACACGATGCTTCCGGAGTACAAGGGCCTGGTGGAGCGCGCCCGGGCCAACAACCGCCAGGGCTTCCCCCTCGGCGGCGCCTACCTCCGGTACGCGAACTCGAAGATGCAGGTGATGCTCGAAGACGCCGAGCGTCTCTACACGGTGGAGAACCAGCGCCTGCGCTCCGACTACGACGACGCGACGCCCTACCCGTGGATCGCGATCGGCGCCGGAGTCCTCGCCATCGGCGGCCTCGCCTGGGCCCAGCACCGCAACTACCGCCGTACGAACCGCGTGCTGAACCACGGCCTGGTCGCCGCCACGGCCGCCTCCACGGTCGTCCTGCTGTGGCTGGTCGTCGGCCACAGCGTCGCCCGCGCCGGCCTGAACGACTCGTACGACAACGCGGTCCGCTCGCTGAACACGCTGAACGACGCCCGGATCGCCTCGCTCAAGGCCCGGGGCAACGAGAACCTCACGCTGGTCGCCCGCGGTGCGGAGACCAGGACCGTGGGCGCGGAGACCGTGGACGCGTACGACTACGACTTCGAGCAGCAGATGAAGGACCTCACCGTAAAGCTGGCGGCCGCCGAGGACCTCGCCGACAACAGCGCGGGCGAGAAGCCGGTCCAGGCCGCCACGGCCAACATGAAGGTCTGGAAGGAACGGCACAAGGAAGCCCGCGCGGAGGACACGCTGGGCAACTACCAGGGCGCGCTCGACAAGGTGATCGGCACCAAGGACAAGAAGCCGACGGGCGAGTGCTTCGACAAGGTCGACACGGCCCTGGAGACGGCGATAGGCCGCGAGGAGACCGAGTTCAAGCAGGCCGCCGGAGACGGCCGGGGCGCGATGAACGGCCTGGTGGTGGGCGCCGCGGTCCTCGCGGTGCTGGCCGCGGCCGGCGCGGTGCTCGGCATCGGGCGCAGGCTGTCGGAGTACCGGTGAGAGGGGGCATGACGATGAACGCACGGCGTTTGCGGACCAGTCTGAGGGGCTGGGGCGGGGTGGGTGCGATGGCGGTCGTCTGCGCCCTCGCGGCGGTGTTCGCTCTCCTGCTGCCGGTGACCCAGAGCCGCGAGGACGGCGGCACGGGTGTCGACGGCCAGGGTGTGGCCCGGGGTGAGCAGGCGAGGGCCGAGGAGTGCGTGGACCCCGAGGACCAGAGCCTGGCACCGGACTCCGGCCCCCAGGACGGCGCGACGGTCCAGAAGATCAAGCAGGACGGCTATCTGACGGTCGGCGTCGACCAGAACAGCTACCGCTTCGGCTACCGCGACCCGAACAGCACGTCGAAGACCGCCACGTTGGAGGGCTTCGACATCGACCTGGTGCATGCGATCGCGGACGAGATCCTCGGCAAGAAGGACGCCGAGGTCCGCTTCAAGGCCATCCCGACCAGCGAGCGCATCCCGGCGATCCAGGACGGGAAGGTCGACATGGTGGTGCGCACCATGACGATCAACTGCGACCGGCTGGAGGACGTCGCCTTCTCGTCCCCCTACTTCGAGACCGGCCAGCAGGTGCTCGCCCCGAAGAAGTCGGACGTCACCGGGTACGACAAGTCGCTGGCGGGCAAGCGGATCTGCACGGCGAAGGGCTCCACCGCCTTCGACGCACTGACGGCGGGCAAGCAGGACGGCCGCCTCGTCGCGTCCGCCGACTTCGAGAAGCGCACCGTGCCGAACCAACTCGACTGCCTGGTGCGGCTGCAGCTCGGTGAGGTCGACGCCGTGGTCACCGACGGCGCGCTCGCCGCGAGCCAGGCCGCACAGGACCCGACGGTCCAGCTCAAGGGCGAGCCGTTCACGGACGAGTACTACGGCGTGGCGATGAAGAAGGACGCAACCGATCTGATACGCCGGGTCAACCAGATCCTGGTGGACTACCGCAAGGCCGACTGGCAGAAGTCGTACGACACCTGGCTCGCCGGGACGCTCGGCAAGGGCGACGGACCGCCCGCGGTCCAGTACAAGTAGCCGGAGTGTTCCAGTAGTTCTTCATCGAGACGAAGCAAGCACCGCAAGCACCACGAAACGAGGGGTGATCGATGGGCGTCACGGGACCCTCCGGGCCGGTGATGGACCGGGACGAGGTGGACCGTGCGCTGGCGCGGCTCGGCGCGGAGCACGAGGCCATCGAGACCTCGCTCCTCGCCCTGCAGGACCACGCGGGCCGCAGACTCCTCGAAGGCGCCGAGCTCACTGGTACGACCAAGGAGCGCTGGGGTGCCGCCGAGGCGTCGATCTCCCTGCTGTGGGCGTACTTCGACGCGTACGCCGACGCGTTGCGCTCCGCACGGGAGATCCGTTCTCGCAGACGCTGGTCGAACCGCGAGGACCTCGTGGAGCTGACGGAGCTGCTGCGCGGCGAGAGCGTCACGGTCGCCGGCAGCGCGTCCGCCACGGCCGCCGCGCCCACGATGGCGGGCACGGGCAAGCTCAGCGAGCGCTTCTCGCTCGCCGAACTCGTGGAGCGCATGAACGAGTTGTACGCGACCTCGCTGGACATGGTCGTGACGGCCGACGCCGTGTGGTCTGCGCTGCCCGCCCGGATCGATTTACTGGCCGCGGAGTTGCAGCGCACCCGCCAGCTCGCGCACTCCGTGGGCGTACGGCCCGGTGAGCACCCCTCGGGCGACGACCTGGAGCGGATCACCCGCACCCTGACCTCGCTGCGCGAGCGGGTGGTGTCCGATCCGCTGGACTTCTGGCTGCCCGCGCAGGGCAGTTCGGCGCCGGGCGGCGGACGCCCCGACACCACGCGCTACGACCGCGAGGCGCGCGCACTGGAGGAGGTGCGGCGCGAGATCGACGCCGTGCTCACCGTGCGGCAGGACGCGGAGGCGCGGCTGGTGCGGCTGCGGGACGTGCTGAGCCGCGCGGACCGCACGCTCGCCGAGGCGCGGAGTGCCCGCGGCGAGGTCCTCGCGAAGATCGCCGCGTCCGAGGTGCCCGCGGTGAGCGGCCCGCCGACCGCGCTGCAGGAACAGCTGGCGACGGCCGCCGAGTACCGCAGGCACGCCCAGTGGCACCGCCTCTCGCCGCTCCTGGAGTCCCTGGAGGCGAAGGCCGACGACGAACTGCTGCGCGCCCGCGAGTCGTTGACCGCGGTCACCGCGCCGCTCGCGGTCCGCGCGGAGCTGCGCGGCCGTCTCGACGCGTACAAGGCGAAGGTCGCCCGGCACGGCTTCGCCGAGGACCCGCTGCTGGTGGAGAGGTACGACGCGGCGCGCCGCATGCTGTGGAGCGCGCCCTGCGACCTGCGTGTGGCGGAACAGGCGGTGCTGCGCTACCAGCACGCGGCCGCCGAAGTGCTGGTACCCAGGGTCCCCGGGCACGGCGGACCACAGGACCGGAGGGGGGAATCGTGAGCGAACAGAACGTCAACGCCGAAGCGAGTGGGCAGAGTCCGCAGCAACCGTGTCAGCGGCCCGGCTGCTCGGGGTCGTACGAGGACGTGGGCGGCGGCGAGCTGTACTGCGACACCTGCGGTCTGGCCCCGGTCGTCTCGTCGACCGGCATGGTGGGCTCACCGCCGACCGGGATCACCGGGGGCGGCAGGAGCGGTTCGCGGAGTTCGCGCAGCGCCAGTTCGCGCTCCAGCTCCCGCGCCTCCTCACGCGCCTCGTCGCGGTCGTCCCAGTCGCGGCGCTCGGTGTCGGGCCGTCTCTCGCGCTCGGTGTCGGGCCGCACCACGGGCCGTTCGGTGTCGGTGCGCAGCTCCGGCTCGACCGCCGGGTCCTCGGGGCGCGGCCGGCTCGGCGTCGGCCTGGTGCAGGTCCCGGACGTGCCGCGGCCCGACCCGCGCGTGATGATCCAGGAGAACCCCGAGGTCCCCGAGCGCAAGCGGTTCTGCTCGCGCTCCGACTGCGGTGCGCCGGTGGGGCGTTCGCGCGGCGAGCGGTCCGGCCGCACGGAGGGTTTCTGCACCAAGTGCGGCCACCCGTACTCGTTCGTGCCGAAGCTGCAGACCGGCGACATCGTGCACGGCCAGTACGAGGTCGTGGGCTGCCTCGCGCACGGCGGGCTCGGCTGGGTCTATCTCGCCGTCGACCGTGCGGTGTCCGACCGCTGGGTGGTCCTCAAGGGCCTCCTCGACACGGGCGACCAGGACGCGATGGAGGCCGCGATCTCCGAGCGCCGCTTCCTCGCCGAGATCGAGCACTCCAACATCGTGCGGATCTACAACTTCGTGGAGCACCTCGACCAGCGGACGGGTTCGCTGGACGGGTACATCGTCATGGAGTACGTCGGCGGCAAGTCCCTCAAGGAGATCGCCAACGGCCGCCGCACGGCGACCGGCAAACGCGACCCGCTGCCGGTGGAACAGGCCTGCGCGTACGGCATCGAGGCGCTCGAGGCCCTCGGCCATCTGCACAGCCGCAACCTCCTGTACTGCGACTTCAAGGTCGACAACGCGATACAGACCGAGGACCAGCTCAAGCTGATCGACATGGGCGCGGTGCGCAGGATGGACGACGACGAGTCGGCCATCTACGGCACGGTCGGCTACCAGGCGCCGGAGGTCGCCGACGTCGGCCCGTCGGTCGCCTCGGACCTCTACACGGTCGCCCGCACGCTGGCGGTCCTGACCTTCGACTTCCAGGGCTACACGAACGTGTTCGTGGACTCCCTGCCCGACCCCGACAACATCGAGGTCTTCCGCACGTACGAGTCCTTCTACCGGCTCCTCGTGCGCGCCACCGACCCCGACCCGGCCCGCCGGTTCGCCTCCGCGCAGGAGATGGCCGAGCAGCTCACGGGTGTGCTGCGCGAGGTCGTCTCCGTGCAGACGGGGCGCGCCCGTCCCTCGCTGTCCACCCTGTTCGGACCCGAACTGAAGGTCACGGACACGGAGTTGTTCAGCTCACTGGCCGGCGACGTGTCGCGACTTGGCGTGCGGATCGATCCCGTACGGGGGAAGAAGGGCGCGCCCGCGCTGACGGCCGGGGCGAACGGAACGAGCGGCACGAACGGGGCGGGGGCTGCCGGCGGAGCGAGCGGGACCGCAGGGGCGAACGGCACGCCGTTCCTCCCGCCGGCCTCCGCGGCCGCTCGGGCCTCCCTCCTCAAGCCGCTGAACACCGCCGCCGCGGCCCTCGCGCTGCCGGTGCCGCGGGTGGACCCGGGCGACCCGAACGCCGGGTTCCTGGCCGGGCTGATGACGTCCGCACCGGCCGAGCTGATCACCGCGCTGCACGCCGCGCCCGCCGGTTCCCTGGAGCTGCGGCTGCGCGAGCTGCGGGCGCGCCTGGAGATGGGCGAGCTCGACCAGGCGACCAGGACGCTCGAAGCCCTGGAAGCGGACCATCCCGACGACTGGCGGGTGGTCTGGTACCGGGGCGTGGCGGCGCTCGCGACCGGCGACCACGAGGTCGCGGCGGTGTCCTTCGACGCGATCTACGACGCGTTCCCCGGCGAGCCGGCGCCCAAGCTGGCCCTCGGCGTGTGCGCGGAGGTCCTCGGACAGCTGGACAACGCCGCCGAGTACTACCGCCTGGTGTGGACCACCGACCCCAGCTATGTGAGCACCGCGTTCGGCCTGGCCCGCGTCCAGCTGGCGGCGGGCGACCGCCGTGGCTCCGTACGGACGCTGGAGTCGGTGCCGGAGGCGTCGATCCACTACACGGCGGCCCGGGTCGCCGCCGTCCGGGCACGGCTGCGCCAGCGGCTGGCCGAGACGGCGCCGCCCCCACCGGGCCCACCGGCTCTGGGTACGTCCGGTACGGCGGTGCCCGCAGCGGGCGTACCCGGTACGGGAGTTCCCGGGCCGGCGCTGTCCGGTGCGGGGATTCCCGACGCCCCGTTCCTGGACGACCTGACCTCGGCCGCGGCCCAGGTCGAGGCGCTGGACGGGTACGGTCTGGACGCGGTGCGCCGCGAGCAGTTGTCCACAGAGGTCCTTGGTTGCGCCCTGGACTGGGTACTCTCCGGTAGCCAGGGTTCCGCCCCGCCGAGCACTGGGTCGCGGACCGTACTGCTCGGCAGCGACCTGGACGAGCGGGGCCTGCGCTTCGGTCTGGAGCGCTCGTACCGGACACTGGCCCGGCTCGCCCAGCGTGGCGAGGAGAGGATCGATCTGGTGGAGCGCGCCAACCGCTACCGCCCCCGGACGTGGGTGTAATTGATGTCGCAGATGCCTCAACTGGCCGCCTGCCCCAGCTGCGAGGAGCCGCTGGAGTCGGGGGACCGTTTCTGCGGTGCGTGCGGGTACGACCTGACCGCCGTACCCGCGCCACCGGACGACAACCCCACGGTCGCCGTCAACGGAGCTGCGCCACGGCCCCCTTCGGCGGCGGCGTCCGTGGACTGGCCGGTCGCCCCCGAGGTGGACACCTCGGACACACCCGCGCCCGTGGTCCTGCCGACGGACATCGACGGCCGCGAGTCGGCGGGCTCCGACAGCCCGGGCGTACGGTTCGACCGGCCCGCGCAGCCGCCGTCGCCCCCCGCCGCACCACCGCCGCTGCCCTCCCCCGCGCAGGCGCCACAGGCCGCCGCCCCACCTGCCGCGCAGGCGTCCACGGAGCCGGACGAGTACCCGCTCGCCGCGCCGCTGCCTCCCGAGGTGCCGCCCGCCGATCCGCGTACGGCCGACCTCCCGACGCCCGCCGCGGGCCTGAAGGTCTGTGTGGCCTGCCGCGCGGGCCAGGTCGACCGGGACGGCTACTGCGAGAACTGCGGGCACGCGCAGCCGCGCGAGCGCGACCACATGGAGCAGGAGCTGGGCACGGTGGCCGCGGTCAGCGACCGGGGTCTGCGCCACCACCGCAACGAGGACGCGTTCACGGTGTCCTCGACCGCGCTGTCCGACGGCTCGCCCGCGGTCGTCGCGATCGTGTGCGACGGCGTCTCCTCGGCGACCCGCCCCGACGAGGCCTCCCTGGCCGCCTCCCGCGCGGCCAACGAGTCCCTCCTGGCCGCCCTGCCGCGCGGCACGCACCCGCAGCAGGCGATGCACGACGCGATCCTCGCGGCCTCGGAGGCGGTCAACTCCCTGGCGGACCGCAGCGCTCCGGCCCACGAGCACCAGCCGCACGTGAACGCGCCCGCCTGCACCATCGTCGGCTCCGTCGTCACCCCAAGCCTGCTGATCGTCGGCTGGGTCGGCGACAGCCGCGCCTACTGGGTGCCCGTGGACCGGTCGTCACCCCCGGCCCGGCTCACCGAGGACGACTCCTGGGCCGCCCAGATGGTCGCCGCGGGCCTGATGAGCGAGGCCGAGGCGTACGCGGACGAGCGCGCCCACGCCATCACGGGCTGGCTCGGGGCGGACGCGTACGAACTGGAGCCGCACACCGCTTCCTTCAAGCCGGACCGGCCGGGTGTAGTGGTGGTGTGCACCGACGGACTGTGGAACTACGCGGAGGCGGCGGAGGAAATGGCCGAGGTCATCCCGCCCGACGCCGCGGACCGGCCGCTGCACAGCGCCCAGGTCCTGGTGGGCCACGCGCTGGACGGCGGGGGCCACGACAACGTAACAGTGGCCGTCGTGCCGTTCCCCGCCCCGCCGCAGGGGGCAGGATCGGCCTGAGGCCGAAGCGGTACTGAACGGCATCGGCCTCGGAGGGGCCAGGACCGGAGGGGACCGGTCCGCCCACCGACATCACCCACACCTCGTGGGAGTCCTGAGGGGGAGCAGAGAAGGCATGGCCAATTTCTCGAAGTCGAACGTGCCGCAGTTCTCGGTGGAGGTGTACCAGAACGAGTACCTGCCGGAGGGCGGCCGCGAGGTCAACGCGATCGTCACGGTGACCTCGACCGGCGGCGGCACGGTGGGCAGTGCCGTGGCGGCACCCCACCTCTACACACCGGGAGAGGGCCCGGACGCGGCCGTGGCGATCATGGTCGACTGTTCGGGGTCCATGGACTACCCGCCGACGAAGATGCGGGGCGCCAGGGACGCGACGGCCGCCGCGATCGACGCGGTGCGCGACGGCGTGCACTTCGCGGTGATCGGCGGGACGCACGTGGCCAAGGAGGTCTACCCGGGCGGCGGCCGGCTCGCCGTCGCCGACGCGCAGACCCGCGACCAGGCCAAGCAGGCGCTGCGCAAGCTGAGCGCGGGCGGCGGCACGGCGATCGGCACCTGGCTGCGGCTGGCCGACCGGCTGCTGTCCTCGGCGGACGTCGCCATCCGGCACGGCATCGTGCTCACCGACGGCCGCAACGAACACGAGTCGCCCGAGGACCTCAAGGCCGCGCTGGACGCCTGCGCGGGCCGGTTCACCGCGGACGCGCGGGGCGTCGGCACGGACTGGGAGGTCAAGGAGGTCACCGGGATCGCGTCCGCGCTGCTCGGCACCTCCGACATCGTCGCCGACCCGGCGGGCCTGTCCGCCGACTTCACGCAGATGATGGAGACGGCCATGGGCAAGGAGGTCGCGGACGTGGCGCTGCGGCTGTGGACCCCGGTCGGCACGTCGATCAAGTTCGTGAAGCAGGTCGCGCCCACGGTCGAGGAACTGACCGACCGCCGCACGGAGGCGGGCCCGCGTGCCGGGGACTACCCCACCGGCTCCTGGGGGGACGAGTCACGTGACTACCACGTGTGCGTCGAGGTCCCCGAGGCCGACCTCGGCCAGGAGATGCTGGCCGCCCGTGTCTCCCTGGTGATCCCGCAGGGCGACGGCACCGCCCAGACGCTGGGCGCCCAGGGTCTCGTACGGGCCGTGTGGACCGACGACATGGCGGCGTCCACGTCGATCAACCCGCAGGTCGCGCACTACACGGGTCAGGCGGAACTGGCACAAGTCATCCAACAGGGCCTGGATGCCCGCAAAGCAGGAGATGTCGACGGCGCAACGGCCAAGCTGGGCCGCGCCGTTCAGCTCGCCAGTGCCTCCGGAAACGCGGATACGGCGAAACTGCTTTCGAAGGTGGTGGACGTGGTCGACGCCGCGGCAGGTACTGTGCGATTGAAGGCGAAGGTCGCGGAGGCCGACGAGATGACTCTCGAGACACGGTCCACAAAGACTGTTCGTGTAAAGAAGTAGAGCAGTACGCACTCGGCAGCGAGCGCGGCAACAAGCAGGCAGTAACCAGCAGTACGCAAGCGGTTTGCACGATTTGCGGCCCTCTCGGGCCGGAACAGGAGAGGGGGAAGCGCCGACATGCCGACCTGCCCGAACGGACACCAGTCGGGTTCCGACGACTGGTGCGAGGTCTGCGGTCACCGCATGGCCGGTGCCGTGCCCCCGCCACCTCCACCGCCGCCCCCGGCGGCCGGCTACGGCTATCCGCCGCCCGGTTCGCCTCCGCCTCCCGGTCAGGGCGGCCGCCCGCATCTCTCCGCGGTGCCCGACGCGCCCTCGGCCGAGCTCTGCCCGCAGTGCCGTACTCCGCGTGAGGGCGGGGCGCCGTTCTGCGAGGAGTGCCGGTGGAACTTCCTGACGAACACCGCGACCTCGTACACCCCGGCCGCGCCGCGCCCTCCGGGGCCCGGCGGCGGTCCTGGTGGTCCCGGTGGGCAGAACCCGGCGCTGCGCTTCCAGCAGCAGCCGCCCGGACAGCCCACCGGCGGGTACGACTACCAGGGCTCGCGGCCCTCGCAGATGAACCGGCCCGCCGAGCCGATCCCGCCGTTCGGCGAGAACCCCTCGGGCTTCCCCGGTGATCCGTCACGACCGGTTCCGCCACCGCCCGGCCCTGGCGGCACGGGACCCGGGATGCCCGGCGGCTTCGGCGGTCCCGGTGGTCCTCCCGGCGGACCCAACGGACCTGGCGGACCCAACGGACCTGGCGGACCCAACGGTCCCGGTGGACCTGGTGGCCAGGGTGGGCCTGGTGGCCCCGGCGGCCCGAACGGTCTCGGCGGGCCCGGCGGCCCTGGTGGCCCCGGCGGTCCGAACGGGCCCGGTGGCGGCCCGGGCGGCGGCTACAGCGGTCCCGGTGCTCCGCAGGGGTACCAGCAGTCAGGTCCGCCCGCTCCGCCCGCGTACCCGCAGGAGACCGGGCACCCTCAGGGTCCCGGCGGACCCGGTGGTCCTGGTGGTCCGGGCGGGCAGTCCTTCGGTGGCGGTGAGGACGACTGGGTGCTCCCGCCCCCGTCGACCGGTACGCCCGGCGGTCCTGGTGGCCCCGGCGGTCCTCCCGGCCCGGGCGGTGGCTACGGCTACCCGCAGCCCGGCTCAACGCAGGCGCCCCCCGGCTACCAGCAGCAGCCGCTGTCGTGGAGCATCACGATCGGACCCGACCGTGAGTACTTCATGGCGATGATGCAGCGCTCGGGACCGGAGGCCGCGGGCCTGAACCTGCCCGCGTACTCGCCCGAGCAGCAGCGTCCGCTCACCGGCAACCAGATCACCATCGGCCGCCGCCGTCACTCCACGGGCGAGTCCCCGGACATCGACCTGGCGGTGCCGCCGGAGGACCCGGGCGTCTCGCACCAGCACGCGGTGCTCGTCCAGCAGCCCGACGGCAGCTGGGCGGTCGTCGACCAGAACTCCACGAACGGCACCACGGTCAACGGCGCCGAGGAGCCCATCCAGCCCTTCGTCCCCGTACCGCTGCAGGACGGCGACCGGGTGCACGTGGGCGCGTGGACGACGATCACGATCCGACGGGGCTAGGCGGAACCGGGCCCCGTGAGCGCGCGGGGCCGTGACCATGTGCGGCTCCGCCGCGGGGCATGGCCGGCCCGCAGCCGACGAACCGCACAACCGGCGGAGTTCACGGCAGCGGCCAGGCGTACGGCCCCGCGGGGTCGTCCAGCCACGCCCACGCGCGGCCGCCGTCGACCGTGATCCCGTACCGCTGCCGCGGCGGCTGCCCCTCGCGCTCCCAGATCCCGTACGCCTCGTGCGGGTCGAGGCTGTCCGCGGTCAGGGTCAGCAGGAAGTGGAACAGCTCGTGGCTCCTGATCCGGCGCGGCAGCCCCGACAGGTCCACGTCCGGGAGTTCGGGCCCGGGCAGGCCGCCGCCGCGCAGGGGTACGAAATAGGCGGGCGTGTGCAGGAAGCGGCCCTCGGCGTACCCGGAGTCGCGTACCCGCAGCGCGATGAGGCCGGTGGCGAACGGCGCCAGGATCCGGGCGCCCGGGGCGCACTGGGGCAGCCAGGCGCGGGGGATCGAGCTCAGCGTGCAGGTCGCGATGATCCGGTCGAAGGGGGTTCGCTCCGGGCAGCCGCGCGCCCCGTCACCGGTGACGACGGTGGGGTGGTGGCCGGCGAGGGCCAGGTGCCGCCGGGCGGAGTCGGTGATCTCCGGGTCGAGGTCGACCGTGGTGACCTGCTGGTCGCCCAGCCGGTGGGACAGCAGGGCCGCGTTGTAGCCGGTGCCCGCGCCGATCTCCAGGACCGCGTCGCCGTCCCGTACCTCCAGCTCGGCCAGCATCTTCGCCATCAGGGAGGGCTGGCTGCTCGACGACAGCAGCTCGCCGTCGCGCACCCGGGTGGCCAGCGGGGCGTCCGCGTACGCGCCGCGCACCCAGTTCTCGCGCCTGCGCGGGCTGGGATCCTCGCCCCACCGGCGCTCGTAGCCGCCGCCGAGCGCGCCGACGTAGTAGTACGGCACGAAGAGGTGGCGCGGGACGCTCTCGAAGGCCTCCCGCCAGACCGGGTCGGCGTCCCAGGCCCCGCTCGCCTCGATCTCGCTCACCAGCGCCGCCCGCGCCGTGGCGGCGAGGTCGTCGAGACCGGGGTCGATCGCATGCGCGCCCATACCTCCACTGTGCTGCCGGACGGGCCGGGAGGCGAGCGCCGGGAACGACGGATCCGGAATCAATCCTTCGACGATCCGGAACCGGCCCTTCGATTCGGGAGGTCCTAAGCCTTGAGTCCTCGGTCACCCCGTCTGAGACCATGGACAGCGTGCTGCATTTGCCGGGGGACGACCCCCGGCCCCCCGGCCGAGACGACCAGGGGCTGACCGGAGCGACCTTTGTGAGGGCCAACTGACGTGAAAGAGATTCCGCGCGGCACGCTTCAGGAGCAGACCTTCTACGAGCAGGTCGGCGGCGAGGAGACCTTCCGGCGACTGGTGCACCGGTTCTACGAGGGCGTCGCCGAGGACCCGCTGCTGCGGCCCATGTATCCCGAGGAGGACCTGGGCCCGGCCGAGGAGCGCTTCACCCTGTTCCTGATCCAGTACTGGGGCGGCCCGACCACCTACAGCGAGAACCGCGGTCACCCCCGGCTGCGGATGCGGCACGCCCCGTTCGCGGTCGACCGCGCGGCGCACGACGCCTGGCTGAAGCACATGCGGGTCGCCGTCGACGAGCTCGGTCTCTCCGAGGAGCACGAGCACACTCTGTGGAACTACCTGACGTACGCGGCGGCGTCGATGGTGAACACGGAGGGCTGAGCGCCGGCGGGCTGACCACCGTCGGGCCGGACGCCGTCGCCGCCTCCGCCCGACGCGCGCATTCCGGTCGCGGGTCGCCGGATTCCGGTCACGATCCGGTCAAAGTCGGCTCTCAAGCGCTTACCCCGGGGCCGTCACGTCTGACAACATCGCCCGAAGATCCGGAGTGACGGGGATTCC
Organism: Streptomyces sp. NBC_00258; assembly: GCF_036182465.1. Classification (NCBI taxonomy): domain Bacteria; kingdom Bacillati; phylum Actinomycetota; class Actinomycetes; order Kitasatosporales; family Streptomycetaceae; genus Streptomyces; species Streptomyces sp. NBC_00258. Next base: position 7,802,315 of record NZ_CP108081.1, on the reverse strand, counting down.
GGGATACGGCGGGGGGCCGGGTGACGGGGTTCGTTTTTTCGCGCGTGCGGGCACATCGACTGCTGCTGACCGCCGCGCTGCTGACCGTCGTGCTCACCACGGCGGTCCTGGCGACCCTCACCGCGTACTCCGGCGCGATCGGTGACGCCGCCCTGCGCCACTCGCTCCTCGACACCTCACGGGGTGCCGGGCGCGGGGAGAGCGCGGCGGCCACGACGCTGATCGTCAAGGCCGACGTGCCCCCGCAGGAACGCGCCGCCGCCGACAAGTCCGTACGGAAGGGCGCGCGGCGCACCTTCGACGGGCTGCCGGTGACGCTGCGGACGCTGACGCGGTCGGGGCCGTACGCGCTGCCGAGGTCGCTGCAGCCCGCCGCCGAACGCTCGGGCGATCCGGACCTCACACACTTCGCGGCACTCGACCGGACCCAGGTCCGGATGATCTCCGGCCGCCTGCCCGGCGCCCCGGGCGACAGCCGCGAGATCGAGGTGGCCCTTCCCGAGGCCGCCGCGCGGGAACTCGCGCTGAAGGCGGGCGCACGACTGACGCTCGTCGACCGGTTCGGCGGGCCCAAGGTGCGGATCCAGGTGACCGGCGTCTACCGGCCCGCGCGCGTCACCTCCCCCTACTGGCAGTTGGAGGACCTGCGCGGACGCGGGGTCAGCAGGCTGGACTTCACGACGTACGGGCCGCTGCTCGCCGATCCGGCGGTGCTCGCGGCGGCGACGGGCAGCGGACAGACGGGCCGGACGGACCGGACGGCCGTGACGGTGAGCGCCGGGCAGACCGGCTGGCTGGCGTCCGCCGACTTCTCCACGCTGACGACCGGGCGGATCGACACCCTGCGGGACGCGGCACGCTCCGGACCTCGTTCACTGCTCAAGTCCCCCGCGCTGCACGGCACCACGGCCGTCACGACATCGTTGCCGGAGGAACTGGACCGGGTCGAACGGTCGTTGCTTGTCTCCCGTTCGACGCTGCTGATCGTGGCGCTCCAGCTCTCGCTGCTCGCCGGGTACGCGCTGCTGCTCGTGGCCCGGCTGCTGAGCGTCGAACGGGCCGGTGAGACACGGCTGTTGCGGGCGCGTGGCGCCACGCGCGGGCGGGTGGCGTGGCTCGCCGCGCTGGAGGCGCTGCTGCTGGCCATCCCGGCCGCCGTGTGCGCGCCGCTGCTCGCCGGGCCTTTGACGCGGCTGCTGGCCGGGCAGGGCGCGCTGTCGCGGATCGGGCTGCGGCTGGACACCTCGGTGACGGCCGGCGCTGTGTGGGTGGTGGCGGCCGGGGTGGCCCTCGGGTGCGCGCTGGCGGTGACCGTGCCCGCGCTGACCGGGGGTTCGGGAGGCGGCCGGGCCCGGGCACTGCCCGCGCCGGTACGGGCCGGTGCGGATGTGGGGCTGCTGGTGATCGCGGCCGTCGCGTACTGGCAGTTGAGCCGGCAGAACTCCGGTGCCGTCACGGACGACCGTTCGGGCACGCTCGGCATCGACCCGCTCCTCGTCTCCGCACCCGCGCTCGCCCTGCTCGCCGGAACCGTACTCACCCTGCGTCTGCTGCCGCCCGTCGCCCGCCTCGCCGAGCGGCGCGCGGCGAGCGGCAGGGGGCTGCCGACGGCGCTCGCGGGCTGGCAGTTCAGCCGCCGCCCGATGCGCGGCGCCGGGCCCGTCCTGCTGCTCGTTCTCGCCATCGCCATGGGCATGCTCGCGATCGGCCAGGGCGCGTCGTGGGACGGCTCGCAGGACGACCAGGCGGACTTCAGGGCCGGCACCTCCGTACGTGTGACGGGCTCCGGCGAGAGCGGGCTGGGGCAGGCCGGGATCTACTCGGCGGTCGACGGTGTGAGCGGGACGGCTCCCGCGGTGCGTACGACGCTGCCGTTGTCCGGGAACCGGACGGCGACGGTGCTGGCCCTCGACACGGCGGACTCCGGGGGCGAGGACGGTTTGCTGATGCGCGGGGATCTGGCACAGGAGCCGGTGGGGCGGATGCTGGCCGGGCTCGCGCCGAAGGGGGCCGCGTCGCCCGGCGCGGTGCTGCCGAAGGGGAGTACGCGGCTGGGGCTGATGTTGCGGATCCGAGCGGAGGCCGCGCCGGTGAAGCAGGGGTCGGACACTTCGGACTCGGACGCTGAGGAGTCGGGGTCGGAAGCGGCGGGGTCCGGCTCGGACCCGGCGGCGTTCCGCTCCGAGATGTCGGCGGACGTGGCGGTGACGCTGGAGGACCGGTACGGCACTCCGTACCGCGTTCCCGTCGGTGAACTGCCCGCCGACGGACGGGCCCACCGGCTCACCCTGGACCTGTCGAAGGCGGCCGAGGCCCCGGCCGGCCGGGCCGCCGAACCGCTGGCGCTGACCGGACTGCAGTTGGACATGCTCCAGCCGACGGGGCGCGCCGAGCGCCACCTGCTCTCCGTCGAGGAGTTGACGGCCACGGGAGCCGACGGGGCCGAGCAACGTCTTGAACAGCCCGCGTCCTGGCTGGCGAAGTCCCGCAGCAACAGCAGCACGGCGGACCCCGAGGCGGACTCCAGCCCGACGGCGGCGACCGTGAGGTCCGAGAAGCCGCTGACGGTCGGCTACGGCACCGGCTACGTACCCGGCGAATACGCCTGGGAGGTCTCGTCGTTGACGATCCGGCTGCGGGTGGACCGGCCCGCCGTGCCCGAGGTCGCCGCGGTGGCGACGGACGGCTATCTGAAGGCCGCGGGCGCGCGTACGGGGCAACGGGTGGACGTGGCCTTCGACGGCTCGGCCGTACCGGTGCGGATCGTGGGGCACGTACGGTCGCTGCCGACCACACAGGACTCCGGTGGCGGGGACCCCTCCGGCGGGGCGCTGCTGGTCGATCTCCGGTCCGTGAACCGGGTGTTGGAGCAGCGGTACGGGGAGAGTGTCGCGCCCGGCGAGTGGTGGCTGCGGACCGAGCCGGGAGCGGCGGCGCGGGTGGCCACGGAGTTGCGCGAGCGGCCCGATGTCGAGCCGTCGCAGGTGGTCGTGCGCGACGAGGTCGCCGAGGAGTTGCGGGACGACCCCTTCGGGGCCGGGCCCGAGGCGGCGTTCGCGGCGGCGTCCGTGGTCGCGGCGGCGCTGGCCGCGGTCGGCTTCGCCGTGAGCACGGCGGGGTCGTTGCGGGCGCGCAGCGGTGAGTTCGCGCTGCTGCGTGCGCTGGGGGCGCCGCGGCGTCAGCTCGCGCGGCTGGTCGCCGCCGAGCAGGGCGTGCTGATGGCGCTGGCGTTGGTGGTGGGTGTGGCGCTGGGGGCGGTTCTTGCGCGGGCGGTGATCCCGTTGATCGTGCTGACGTCGGGGGCGAGCCGGCCGGTCCCGGAGGTACTGGTGGAACTCCCGCTCGACCAGGTCGTGTTCCTGCTGGCCGCCGTGGTGGTCGCTCCGCTGGCCGTCACCGCCGTGCTGGCGCTGCGGCGGGAGGACACCGCTCCCTCGCTGCGGTCGATGAAGTCGCTCAACGGGCAGGACGGTGGGTGAGATGGGGCGTGATTCCGGCTCCGACGGGCGTCCGGGCTTCCGGCGGCGGGACCACTCCGTCGCCCCCTGGATCCGTACCCGTCTGCGCACTGCCCCCGGCGCCGCGGTCGCCCTCGCGCTCCTGGTGATGGCCACCGCCTGTCTGGCCGCGGCCTTCCCCCGGGCCGTCGAACGCTACGAGGACGCGGGCCTGCGTCAGGCAGTCGTGGACGCGACGGCACCCAGGACCTCCCTGCAGGTGTCCGCCCCGCAGCCCGGCAACTACATCCCGCAGTCCGAACGGGAGACGGCCCTGCGTCCGGAAAGCATGCGCAAGTCGTACGAGCGGGTGCTGAACGTGGTGGAGCGGCCGCTCGCCGTCGACTCCGCGCAGTCCGTGTACGGCGTCCGCAACATCAACAACCTCGAAGCGGCGGAGACCTGGCTGCCGATGCCGAGCGGGCTGCCCGCACAGATGTCGCTCGCCGCGCAGAGCGGACTCGCCGAGCACTCCAGGCCGAGCGCGGGCCGCCTTCCGCGCGCGAAGGAGCCGGTGACCGCCGGGACCCGGGAGGTGGAGGCCGCGGTCACCACGGAGACGGCCAGGCGCCTCAACATCAAGGTGGGTTCGGTGATCCACGTGCCAGGGGTGCAGCGTGCCCCGCTCGCCGTGCGCGTCACCGGCATCGTCGTCCCGCGTGACCCCGAGGGCGCGTACTGGACCACGCAGCCCCTTCTGCGCACTCCGTCCCTGATCCGGCCGCCCACGCAGGGCGGTGAGCCCGAGGCCTACTGGCTGGGCGCCCTGCTGCTGTCCCCGGACGCGGCCCCGGTGCTCCTCGGCACCCCGGGCGAACCCGCACGCTACTGGCTGCTCACCCCGGACCCCGCCGCGCTCACCGCGCACGAACTGTCCCGGCTGGGCAGCGCCGTCGCCTCGCTGGAATCGGGCCCGGGTCTGGTGAAGGTCCGCGAGTCCACGGACGCGGACACCGGTGTGAGCACCGACCTCGACGAGGTGCTCGCCTCCTACGCCGAACTCCGTTCCGGCGTACGGCCCCTGGTCTCCGTCGCCGCCTTCGGCACCGGTGCGGTCGCGGTCGTCGTCCTCCTGATGGCGGGCCGCCTCACCGCCGACCGCCGCCGCACCGAACTCGCCCTCCTGCGTGCCCGTGGCGCCTCGCTGCGCGGGCTCACGAGGCGGCTGCTCACCGAGACGGCGGTGGTCGCGCTGCCCGCGGGCGCGCTCGGCCTCGCGGGCGCGCTGCTCGTCGTCCCGTACGGCCGCGCGTCGTACGCCGTCGGGGCGGCCCTCGCGGTCACCCTCCTCGCCTGCGCCGCGCTGCCCCTGCGCGCCCTGGCCGCCCACCGGGTCGTGGGGGTGCACGGCGCCCGCGAGGACCTCGCGTCCGTACGGCCCTCGCGGCGCCGCACGATCGCCGAACTCACGCTGCTCGTGCTGGCGTCGGCGGCGGTGCTCGCGCTGCGCGGCAGGGGGACGTCGGGCACCTCCGACGAGGCGCTCGACTCCGGCACCTCCGGCGACCTGGGCAGCTCCGGCGACCAACTCGTCGCGATGGCCCCGGTGTTGATCGGTGTCGTCGCCGCGCTCGTCCTGGTCCGGCTCTATCCGCTGCCGCTGCGCTGGCTGGCCCGTCCCGCCGGGCGGATGCGCGGCGCGATCGGCCATCTGTCGCTGGCCCGCGCGGGCCGTACCTCCGTCTCCACGGTGCTCCCGCTGCTCGCCCTGCTGACGGCGCTCACCACCGCCGCGTTCGGGGGTTCGGTCCTCGCGGGCGTCGCGGACGCGCGGGACCGGGCGGCGGTGCTCAACCTCGGCGCGGACGCCCGCGTCGAGGCGGAGGGCGCCCTGCCCGCCGCCCTGCCGGAGCGGGTCCGCTCGGCACCCGGCGTACGGGAGGTCACTCCCCTGAGCATCGCGTACGAGGCCAAGCCGGGAGCCGGCGTGGAGTCGGTACCCCTGGCCGGAGTGGACCCCGAGGGGTACGCACGGCTGGCGGGACGGACGGGTCTCGGGGCGTTCCCGGCGGACGAGTTGAAGGCTTCACCGGTCGGCGGTACGGCGAAGTCCGGCACCGGCAGCCGCCCTTCGCCGTCCGGCGCCGACGGCTCGGCGAAGGCCGGCGGCAGCGGCTCGGCGAAGACCCCGCTTCCCGCGCTCGCCTCCTCCGCCGTCGCCGACCGGTACGGCACCCATCCCTTCTCGCTGCGGCTGTCGGACGGCAGCGACGTCACCGTCCGCATCACCCTCGTACGCGACCTGACCCCGGCTCTGCCGGGCACGGACTTCCTCATCGTGGACCGGGCCGGCCTCAGCACGATTGCCGCGCGCCCCACCACGCTCCTGGTGACGGGCGACCAGGTGAGCGGCGGCGCCCTCCGCAAGGCCGTCGCCGCCGGTACGGGTGCCGATGCGGGCGCCACCGCCCGTGCCGACGTACGCCTGCGTTCGGAGGAGCGGGCACGTTACGTCGACTCACCTCTCCAGTCCGGCGCGGAACGCGTCTACGCGGTCGCGGTGGCTGCGGGCTCCGGATACGCCGTACTCGCGCTGCTGCTCGCCCTGGTGCGCGCCGCGCCCGAGCGTGCCGCCCTGCTGGCCCGGCTGCGCACGATGGGCCTCACCCGGAGCCAAGGGCGCCGACTGCTCGTACTGGAGGCGTTGCCCCAGGCGCTCCTCGCCGCGGTGGGCGGCGTCCTGACCGGCTGGGCGGCGGTCCGTCTCCTGGCCCCTGGCATCGACCTCACCTCCATCGCCCTCGCCACCCCCGGCGGAGCACCCCCGACCGGCACCGCCGCGCTCCACACGGACCCGGCGTCCCTCTTCCTGCCCGCCCTGACCGTCCTCCTCCTGGCCACCGGAATCGCAGCCGGCCAGGCATGGTGGACGGGCCGACGCGGATCGGTGCGGGAGCTGAGGGCGGGGGACAGCCGATGACTCGCGGCAACGGCGGGCATGTGCCCGTCACGACGGACGGCAGCGGCGGATGTGCGCCGTCCACGACGACCGGCACCGGCGCCAGCACCGGCACGCTCGCCACGACGGCCGGGACCCGCGCAGACGTGCCCGCCACGACGGCCGGGACCGGCGCAGACGTGCCCATCGCGACCACCGGCTTCGGCGGAAGCGCGCCCCCCACGACAACTGGCACCGGCGGAGACGTGCTCTCCATGACGATCACCACGGGAGTCGCCCGATGACCACCACCGAACCCACCGGCCCCAGCTTCGCCGACCTGGCCGAACGTGCCGCCGCCCGTCGCGACCGGCCCGCCTACGGTCACGACGCCCTGATCACCTGCGACCGGCTGGTCCGGATCTTCTCCGCGGACGGCGTCGAGGTGCAGGCGCTTCAGGGCCTCGATCTCCTCGTCCGGGAGGGCGAGTTGATGGCGTTGGTGGGTGCGTCGGGCAGTGGCAAGTCGACCCTGATGAACATCCTGGCCGGCCTGGACACCCCCACCGCGGGTGCCGCCCGGGTCTCGGGCCACGACCTGCTGACCATGAACGCGAAGGACCGGCTCCGCTACCGCCGCGACACCGTCGGCTTCGTCTGGCAGCAGACGGCCCGCAATCTCCTGCCCTATCTGACGGCCGCCCAGAACGTCACCCTGCCGATGCAGCTCACCGGCGCCCGCAGGAACCGTCGCGCTCAGTCCGAACGCGCCCTGGAACTACTGGATTTGCTGGGCGTCGCCGACTGCCGGGCCCGCCGCCCGTACCAGATGTCCGGCGGCCAGCAGCAGCGCGTGGCCATCGCCGTCGCCCTGGCCAACTCCCCCGCCGTGCTCCTCGCCGACGAGCCCACCGGTGAACTCGACTCGCACACCGCCGAGCAGATCTTCGCCGCCTTCCGCACCGCGAACGAACACCTCGGCACCACCGTCGTCATCGTCACGCACGACCAGGCGGTCGCCGGCGAGGTCCGCCGCACGGTCGCCATCCGCGACGGCCGCACCTCCACGGAGGTCCTGCGCCGCACCGAGGTCGACGCCACGACCGGCCACGAGACGGTGGTGGCCCGCGAGTACGCGATGCTCGACCGCGCGGGCCGGCTGCAGCTCCCCGCCGAGTACACCGAGGCCCTCGGCATGCGCGACCGCGTCGCCCTGGAACTGGAACCGGACCACATCGGCGTGTGGCCGGACGACAGCGAACACGGCTGACGAGGGCACTCGGCCGACAAGTGAACCCGGCCGGCACTCGCCGTCGCCGATCCTGAGAATGCCGCCGGTCCTGGAAATCCAGGGACGCTCAGCGGACGCTGACGCCCAACGCCCCAAGTCCCGCCCTGCGTACGGCGATCGACCCGTACGGCGTACGCAGCCTGAGCCAAGCGCCCGCCGAGAGCAGCCGCAGTACGGCGCCATCGCGTACGGCCGCGGTCGCGGTCATGTCCGTGCTCGCGACCGGGCGCGCGGGCCGCAGGAATCCCAGCGACTGGGCGGCGTGCGCGGCCCGCACGGGAAGCTCGGTGTCGCCGACCGGCCGGGACCAGATCTCCCGCCCGATCTGGTCGAGCGCGGTCCTCGTACGCCCTTCGGGTGCCAACTCGTCGATGCGCGAACGGAATTCGGCGACCGCCCCGGCCACCATCGTCCGCACCGCGTCGGGCCCGGGCAGTCCCGGCTCGGGCCGCCAGCCCCCGCGGGGCGGCAGCACCCCGGCCCACGGCGGGCCGGTGACGGCGGCGGGCACGGCCGCGGTGGCCGCCGGCTCGTCGAGGGACTCCAGGAGTTCACCGGCCGAGACGGTCACGTCGAGCGAGAGGTCGAGACCGTTCTCGTACGGCTTGTCGAGGCGTGCCGTACGGATCGCGAGCACCTCGAACGACGGTGGCCGGCCGAACACCGCGAGCGTCGTCCCCGACGCCTGCAGCCGCACCGCGGCCGCACGGTCGTAGTGGATCAGCCTGGCCAGGAAGGCGGCGAGGTCCGCCGCCTCCCCCTCGTCGGCGAGGTGCAGGGCCGTCATGCCGCGACGGCCCCCGCAGGGTCGTCCTCGTCGTCCGCGTACTCCTCGAGGAACTCCCGCTCCTCGGCGGTGAGGCGACGCGGCCGCTGCGCCTCGAAGTCGAACGGCACTATGACCGTCTGCGCCCGGACGTACACCTGGTCCGGATCCTTGACCTCGTAGGCGACGGTGAACGACGCCGCCCTTATCCGCGTGACCCACAGCTCGATGTCCACCGGCTGGTGCCGGTGGACCAACTGCTGCTTGTAGTCGATCTCATGGCGTGCCACCACGGACCCCTGCTGGAAATCCTTGTCCGGGCGGAACAGGAAGTCGATGCGCGCCTCCTCCAGATAGCGGAGGAAGACCACGTTGTTGATGTGGCCGTACGCGTCCATGTCCGCCCAGCGCAGCGGGCAGCGGTAGATGTGCCGCAAGAGATCAGCCCCGGGTCAGCTTCTTGTAGGTGGCGCGGTGCGGACGCGCGGCGTCCGGTCCGAGCCGCTCTACCTTGTTCTTCTCGTACGACTCGAAGTTGCCCTCGAACCAGTACCACTTCGACTCACCCTCGTAGGCGAGGATGTGCGTCGCGACCCGGTCCAGGAACCAGCGGTCGTGGGAGATGACCACGGCCGCACCGGGGAACTCCAGCAGCGCGTTCTCGAGCGACGACAGGGTCTCGACGTCGAGGTCGTTGGTGGGCTCGTCGAGGAGCAGCAGGTTGCCGCCCTCCTTGAGGGTGAGAGCCAGGTTCAGACGGTTGCGCTCACCACCGGAGAGGACACCGGCGGGCTTCTGCTGGTCCGGGCCCTTGAAGCCGAAGGCGGACACATAGGCCCGCGACGGCATCTCGACCTGACCGACGTTGATGTAGTCGAGCTCGTCGGAGACGACGGCCCACAGCGACTTCTTGGGGTCGATGTTGGCGCGACTCTGGTCGACGTAGCTGATCTTGACGGTGTCGCCGACCTTGATCGCACCGGAGTCAGGGGTCTCAAGGCCCTGGATCATCTTGAAGAGGGTGGTCTTGCCGGCGCCGTTGGGACCGATGACCCCGACGATCCCGTTGCGCGGCAGCGTGAAGCTCAAGTCATCGATGAGGACCTTGTCGCCGTACGCCTTGGAAAGGTTCTGGACCTCGACGACGATGGACCCCAGACGCGGGCCCGGCGGGATCTGGATCTCCTCGAAGTCCAGCTTCCGCATCTTGTCGGCCTCGGCTGCCATCTCCTCGTAACGGGCCAGGCGCGCCTTGGACTTGGTCTGACGGCCCTTGGCGTTGGACCGGACCCACTCCAGCTCTTCCTTGAGCCGCTTCTGCCGCTTCTCGTCCTTGCGGCCCTCCACCTTGAGACGGGTGGACTTCTTGTCGAGGTACGTGGAGTAGTTGCCCTCGTAGGCGATCGCACGGCCGCGGTCCAGCTCGAGGATCCACTCGGCGACGTTGTTCAGGAAGTACCGGTCGTGAGTGACGGCGATGACGCAGCCCGCGTACTTCGAGAGGTGCTGCTCCAGCCAGTTCACCGACTCGGCGTCGAGATGGTTGGTGGGCTCGTCGAGAAGGAGCAGGTCCGGAGCCTCGATCAGCAGCTTGCAGAGCGCGACGCGACGCTTCTCGCCACCGGAGAGGTTGACGACCGGCCAGTCGCCGGGCGGGCAGCCCAGCGCGTCCATGGCCTGCTCCAGCTGCGCGTCGAGGTCCCAGGCGTTGGAGTGGTCCAGGTCTTCCTGGAGCTTGCCCATCTCGTCCATCAGCGCGTCCGAGTAGTCGGTCGCCATCAGCTCGGCGACCTCGTTGAAGCGCTTGAGCTTGCCCATGAGCTCGGCGGCACCGTCCTGGACGTTCTCCAGAACCGTCTTGGTCTCGTCCAGCTTCGGCTCCTGCATGAGGATGCCGACGCTGTAACCGGGAGACAGGAACGCGTCACCGTTGGACGGCTGCTCAAGGCCCGCCATGATCTTGAGAACGGTGGACTTACCGGCACCGTTCGGCCCGACCACACCGATCTTCGCGCCTGGCAGGAAGTTCAGGGTGACGTCATCAAGAATCACCTTGTCGCCGTGCGCCTTGCGCGTCTTGCGCATGGTGTAAATGAACTCAGCCAAGAGAAACCGTCCGGACGCTTGAAATCGGCAGTGGGCAGATACACCCCATCTTGCCGTACCGCCACCCCTCGAAGGAAACCCGTTCCGGCCGGGGGCCGGTTACCGGACGCCACCCCGCCACTCCCGTAACGGCTCTGTCACTCACCGTTTCCATACGTCGGGATCCGTCGCCATCCGTCGCCGCGAACCTGCCCTGCCCTCATGGGCGTAGGACTTAAGCCTGAGGCTTTCGGGTCGTGCGGCCGAGGTGTTCCGGCGGGGGTGCGGGTGGGATGGGTGCATGAGTGATCCTTTTGTGCCGCCCGAGGCCGCTGTTCGCGATCGTCTGGCCCGGGAGAGGAACGTCTGGCTGTGCACCGTGCGTCCGGACGGGTCTCCCCATGTGACGCCGGTCTGGTTCGTCTTCCTGCGGGACCGCTGGTGGATCGGTGTGGACGGGACCTCGGTCAAGGTCCGCAACGTCGAGAAGTTCTCGCGGGTCTCGCTGGCGCTGGAGGACGGCGTGTCACCCGTCGTGGCCGAGGGGGAGGCGGTGCTGCACCGCGGACAGTTCCCAGAGGAGATCACGGAGGCCTTCGCCGTGAAGTACGGATGGGACGTCTCCGCCCCGCGGACACCGGACGGAGAGCGCGTGCTGCTCGAAGTTTCCGTGCGGCGCTGGCTGCTGGCCGGTGTGGCTCAGTGATCGCCGCGCGGCTCCGGCCCGCCGGGCGGGCCGGAGCCGCGTGCGCATGGGACGGGACGCGCAAGGAGTCAGCGAGCGGTTACCCACTGTCCAGTTGTCAAGGTGCCGTCTTCTTCGTCCCCGCAACCCTTCAGCCCTGCTCGGAGGTCTTCTTCTTGCGGACGAAGAGCACCGCCGCGCCGCCGATCACGACCAGGCCGATCGCGATCCCGGCTATCACCGGGGTGGAGCTGGAGGCGCCGGTCTCGGCGAGGTCGACCGTGGTGGCGGAGGTGCCGCCCACCGTGGCCGGGCTGGGGTCGTTCAGCGTCTGGGTCGTCTCGCCGGCGGTGCTGCCCTGCGTCCGGCAGTCGAGTACGCCCTTGAACCGCTTCTCGTAGCCGTTCGGCCCCTTGATCGTGAAGTCGTACGCCTGGTCCTCCTGCAGCGGGACCGTCACGGTCTGTGACTCGCCTGCCGCGATGGTGTGCTCGACGCCCATCAGCTCGAAGGTGAACGCCTTGTCGCCCTCGTTGGCCGCCGTGATGTCCACGCCACCCTCGGCGCAGTTCTTCTCGGCGGACAGCGCGGGTATCGCGCCGGTCTTCGCCCAGTTCGCGGTGGCCGTAGCCGAGACCGTCGACTCGCTGGAGCCGGCGAGGATCTGGGTCTGGCTCCTGCTCTCGGAGGCGAAGGCCCGGCCGACCGGGACGGTGGTCGAGGCCTGCACCGTCAGCGCGGCCGAACCGTCCGCGGTGTCCTCGGGGACGTCGAAGAACAACTCGCCGCCGTCGACCGCGGACGTGATCTCATTGCCGTCCTTGTCGACGACCAGCACTCCGCTGGTGGCGTCGGCGGGCGGTGTCACCGTCACGCTGTCCGCGTTGGTGTGCACGGTGACCGGGCCGAGCAGCTCACCGGCGTGGCCGGAGACCGCGGGCGGGTCCAGGGTCAGCGAGGCCTCGGGCTCCGCGAGGTTGCGCGCGTTGCGCTGCAGATAGTCGGCGAGCTTCTCCGCCTGCGGGTCGACGGCGTCCACGTCGGCACCGTCCGAGTACCGCCAGATCGCGACCTGCGTGCCGGCCGCCGCGTCCTGCTCGGTGAGGCCGCTCGCGCCCGCCCTGGTGGCCAGCGCGGCGAGGTCGTTCACCTGCGGGTAGGAGTTCTGCAGGATCCAGCGGATGCGGCCCGCGTCGGGGTTGCCGTTCAGTGACGTGCCGCTCCAGGGCGTCTCCTGGTACTTGGCGTCCATCTGTGTCGGGTTGTGGAGGTCGACGCAGTAGGTCTGCAGGGTGCCGCCGTTGTCGACGGACATCTCGAACAGTCCCGCGGGCACCTGCTTGTCCTCGCCGTTCTCGTGGATGACGGCGGTTCCGGACGTCTTCAGCTCGCCTATGGTGGCGGTCGCGCCGCCCCGGCTCAGGGGAAGTTCGTCGGCGGTGGCCGTGCCCGCGGCCGTCAGGGCGCTCACGGCGACGAGTCCGGACACCAGCGCCGCCGCGCCGAGACGGGCGGCGACCCGTCCGCGCACGGACGACGCAGAGAACGAAGAAAGCACAGAATTCCCCTTCGAGCAGGACCCGTTGACGTGGGGGGTTACGGTCCCACCAGCAGAATCAGAAGCCCCGAGAGCTATGCCCGGCATCCTAAGGACGGGGCGCACCTCTCTCCCCGGTCATGACATCGGACAAGCGATCCGACTCGGAATCGTTATCGCCTGGATGAGGCGTGAGCTGGGCTTATCGACAAATCCATGGGGACCGTTCGGAATACATTCGCCGATAAGCCGCACTTCGGTCAGACGTTGAATCCAGTACCTGGTGTGTACCTGATGTCACGTCACCAGAGCCGGTTGCTGTTGCTGTTGCTGTTGCTGTTCAGCGGTCTCGGCCGCCTGAGTCGTCGGCCCCGTCTCCCAGTTGGGCTCCGGCCTGGCCGGTGTCTCCGACGGTGTCTCGCCCTTGTGGGCGCGCCGGAACGCCGCGGTGCCGCGCGCCAGATCGTGGCCGATCGCCGTGGCCTCGATGTCCGCGCCCGTCCACGACTGTCCGTCGCGCAGCTCGGAGCGGACCTTCAGCCTCCCCCGCACCACGAGCGGCTCGCCCACCGAGACGGACGCCTGCACGTTCGTCGCGAGTGCCCGATTGGCCCACACCGTGAAGAAGTTGGTGTGCCCGTCCGTCCAGGCGTTCTTCTCCCGGTCCCAGTACCTCTGCGTCACCGCCAGCCGGAACCTCGCCGACGGGCCCGTCGCCGTCTCCCGGAACACCGGCTGCGTCGCCACGTTCCCCACCACACACACCGTCGTCTCGTTCATCGCGGAATCCCTCCCTGCCCACGCCTACGGGCTCGTCCCGTACGGCTGCGTCCGGTGCGGCGACCGCGATGTGCTCGCGTCGTTGATCGCCGCGGTTCCAGACTGCCTCCGCCGGCCCGAGCCCGCTGAGCGCTGTGGGCCACCGCCCGGTTGTGGACAACTCCGCCACCCGAACGAGAGCTTCCCCCCGCCGAGGGCATGCCCGACAGTTCCCTCCCCCTGCCTCCGGCCGGGAGGTGCCCCGGCCTCGCGAACTGTCGGACAGGCCTAGACGCCGACGCCCGTAACCCGCAGGTACTGCTCCCGCACCTCCCGATACCGCAGCAGCTCCGCCGCCAGCGGATCGAGGACCCGGGCCCGGCCGCACCCCGACGCCGCCTCCCGCAACCGTCGTTCCGCCTCCAGCCCGTACCGCCGGGCCGGCCCGCGTGCCGCCAGCCGGCAGGCCCACTCGACGCCCGGTCCGCCCACGATGCCGATCACCATCAGCAGCACCGGCACCCCGAGATTCGGCGACATGAAGCCGACGACCTGCCCCAGCAGCCAGAGCCCGCCGATGGCCTGGAGGATCGTCATGGCCGCCTGGGCCAGTACGGCGACCGGCCACCAGCCGGGCCTCGGCGGCCGCCCGACCGGCGCACCGGCTCGTACGGCCAGCTCGTCGAGCGCCTCGCACAACCCCTGTGACCCTCGTACGGCCGCCTCGCGCACCGCCTGGGCCCAGGGCGTGGGCAGTCCGCCCGCCGCCTGCTCGGCGACCGTACGGACCGCCTGCTCGACGCGCTGCCGTGCCGTGGCCTCCTCGTCGGCGTGGGTCCGTACGGCCAGGCGTCCGGTCGGTGGTTCGCGCCGGTCCTGGTACCAGCGCCACAGGCGCAGCCAGGGCGTGCCGCACGCGCGGTTGGCGTTGCGTCGCCACGCGCGCTCGGCCGCCTCGCCCGCCGCCGTGGCGCCGACCGCGTCCGCCAGCCGGTCGGCGAACTCGTCGCGCGCCTCCTCGGTGAGGCCTGCCTGCCGCCGGTTCGCGTAGACAGGCCACAGACGGGCCGCCGCCGCGTCGACATCGGCGGAGATCCGGCGCGCCGCGGCTCCCCGCTCGGCCACGAAGTGACCGAGTACCTCGCGCAGTTCCGGGACGCCGTCCCCGGTGAGCGCGGACAGCGAGAGGACGGTCGCGCCCGGCTCGCCGTACTCGCCGAGTGCGATCCCGTCCTCGTCGAGCAGCCGCCGCAGGTCGTCGAGGACCTGGTCGGCGGCCTCCCCGGGCAGCCGGTCGATCTGGTTGAGGACCACGAAGGTGACCTCCGCGTGTCCCGCCATGGGGCGCAGATAGCGCTCGTGCAGCACGGCGTCGGCGTACTTCTCCGGGTCGACGACCCAGATGACGGCGTCGACGAGCGCCAGGATGCGGTCCACCTGCTCGCGGTGCTGGACGGCCGCGGAGTCGTGGTCGGGCAGGTCCACCAGGACGAGCCCGCGCAACTGCGCCTCGGCCTCCGCGCTCTGCAGCGGGCGCCGTCGCAGCCGCCCCGGGATGCCGAGCCGGTCGATGAGGCTCGCCGCGCCGTCGCTCCAACTGCACGCGATGGGCGCGGCGGTGGTCGGCCTGCGTACCCCGGTCTCCGAAATGGCCACTCCGGCGAGCGCGTTGAAGAGCTGCGACTTGCCGCTTCCGGTGGCGCCCGCGATGGCGACCACGGTGTGCTGTCCGGACAGCCTGCGCCGCGCGGTGGCCTCGTCCAGGACCTGCCCCGCCTCGGCGAGCGTCCTGCTGTCGAGCCGGGTGCGGGAGAGCCCCACCAGTTCACGCAGCGCGTCGAGGCGGGACCGTAGCGAACCGTCGTACGCGAGCGGGGTCACCACGGGCGGCCTGCTGTCCACGACTGCCTCCTTCACGGGCCGGGCCTGTCCCTCCGCCGTGGCGGACACGCGACGCGCGATCAGCCCGTCGTCCCAGGAGACGCCGGAGTCCGCGGCGTCGGCGCCGGTCGTGCCGTCCGCGCGGCCCTTGTTGCCGATGCCATCGGTGCCGTCGATGCCGTCCGTGTCGTCCCCGGAAGCGTGCTTCTCGGGGTAGTCGTCGATCTCCACGCGCACGAGCCCGAACATGCGGCTCTCCGAACGGACACCTCCCTTGACGGTGTCCTTCTTGCCGGAATGCCTCTTGCCGAAGTCCTTCTTGTCGAAGTCCTTCCCGCTGGGGTCCTTCTTGCCGGGGTCCTTCATGGGGGCGTCTTTGCCGTCGGTCACGAAATCGTCCTCCACGCGCGTGTGCCCACTGCCCTCACGCCCTTCGTCGTCTCCGGGGTGATCGGCGTGATCCGTGTGGTCCGTGACGGCGGTCACCACGATCACCTCTCCTTCTGCAGTACGGACAGCGCGGCGATGAGTTCGGCCTGGGGTTCGGGGTGTACGTCGAGTGCGTCGAGCGGCGCGAGCCGCCGCTCCCGTTCGGTGTGCAGGGTCTTGTCGAGGTAGTCGCTGAGCAGCCGCCCGCCCTTGTCGCGCAGCCGCAGAGCGCCGTGGGCTCCGATCCGCTCGGCGAGTCCTTCGCCCGCGGACCGCGCCCGACGGCCGCCCAGCAGCGCGGTGGCGACCAGCGCCGCCACCACCTCGGGGTCCGGCGCGACGCTCTTCTCAAGGGCACGCACCTCCTCCTCGGCGTACTCCTCGAGGATCCGCCGCCAGCGCCGTACGGCCATCCCGATGCGGTGCTCGGCGCTCTCCAGCGCCGGATCACGGTCCGTCAGCCCCGGCGCGGCCGCGCCGGGTTCGCGGCGCCAGGCCTCGTCGATGCGCTCGTCGGCGGCGGTGACGGCGCACAGCAGCAGCGCGGCCAGGCTCTCGGCGAGCGCGTCGAGCAGTTCGCCGGCGCTGCAGTCCAGCGGATAGCTGCGCCACCGCTTGAGCGCGTCCCCGGCGAGCACGGCCCCGGCCTGCAATCGGCCCCGTACGCGCGTGTGCTCGCTGTCGTACGCCCCGTCGACGGCCGCGGTGAGCCGGAGGGCGGCGGCGTACTGTGCGGCCGCCGCACCGGCCAGCTCGGGCATCCGTGTCTTCAGCGAGTCGAGGACCCCGTACGCCGTGCGTGCCATCGCCTGCTGTCGGGCTCCCGGATCCTCCACCTGCTCCGTGAGCCAGGCGAGCAGGGGCGCCACCGCGGTGGCCGGAAGCAGCCCCCCACCCCATGCCGACTCGGGCAACTCGGGCACGGTGAAGCGGGGTACGTCGCCGAGCCCCGCCTTGGTGAGGAGCGCGCCGTACTGACGCGACACCTCCGAAACGACCTGGTGGGGCACCCGGTCGAGGACCGTGACGAGCGTCGCGTCGTGTTCCTTCGCGGTACGCAGCAGATGCCACGGCACCGCATCCGCGTACCGGGCGGCCGTGGTGACCATCACCCAGATGTCGGCCGCGCAGATCAGTTCGGCGGCGAGCACCCTGTTGTCGGCCACGAGGGAGTCGATGTCGGGCGCGTCGAGGAGGGCGAGCCCGCGCGGGAGGGTGTCGGCGGTCTCGATGCGCAGCACGCGCCCGTCGTCCTCGCCCGGCAGCAGTGGATCGTCCCCGGCGTCCTGTTGGGGCACCCACACGCGTGTGAGGTCGGGCAGTACGCGCATACCGCTGAACCAGTGATGGTCCTCCGGGTGGCACACGAGCACCGGAGTGCGCGTCGTGGGCCGCAGTACCCCGGCTTCACTGACCCGGCGTCCCACAAGGGAGTTGACCAGTGTGGACTTGCCCGCCCCGGTCGATCCTCCGATCACGGCGAGCAAGGGTGCTTCGGGTTCTCTCAACCGGGGCACGAGATAGTCGTCGAGTTGCGCGAGCAGTTCGTCGCGGTTGGCACGCGCGCGTGGAGCCCCCGCCAGGGGCAGCGGGAAGCGTGCGGCGGCGACACGGTCGCGCAGGGCGGAAAGTGCGTCGAGCAGCTGAGGCCGTACGTCCAAGGTCACCACATGCGAAGAATGCCCAATTTTGGAGGCTTTCTGAAGCATATGAGCATGTCTGCGCGCCGATCGGACATACGAGGCGGAAGGGACGCATGGGGCGCAGGCATAACGAGTGCACAACACCCGGGGCGTGAGACGCCAAAAGCGATGCACGATTCGCACCTGCCTGCGATTATCAGGACCGCTTCACCGAACCTCCACATCGAGCCACGGAGGCGAAGCACCAAGGACAGGGACCCGGGCGCTCTATCCTTGTCCCCGGCAAGGTCACGGACCCGCCCACACCCGGGCACCAGCACCACAGGCCACCACACCCGGCCCCCGTAGCTCAGTGGATAGAGCAGGCGCCTTCTAAGCGCTTGGCCGCAGGTTCGAGTCCTGCCGGGGGCGCCTATCCCCGCCCTCCCCTCCGGGAGGGCTTTTTTGCTGGTCGGGGCTTGCTTCGGCAGGCGGTCGCAGCGGACACGCGCGACGTTCTCCGGCCCCTCCCGGCCTGCGCCGAGCACCTTGAGCGCCTCAGGAGCGCCCGAACCGGGCGTCATTCACCGTTCGGGATCCGAAAACTGTCCGAAAATGAATCCGGTGTCACACCACTGCTCGACCGGTCACAACGTGGGCGAGAACGGGCACACCCGCCCTTGACCAGCCCATGGTCCCTCCATGGACCACCAGTCGGAAACGAGCCACACCGCGGTCACCCGGTGTTGGCCCGCGGCGGAAACGATGCGGCGGATCGTTCGATCCCCTCCCAGAGGCCACAACTGCGGACATGGCCTCTCCCGCCCGACGAAACGACGGCCCACCCATGAAGCGACGCCCCATGAGACGAACCATGAAACGCCTCTCCCCCGGTCTCACTCCCGCCCTCGGCCTCGCCCTGTGCGCCCTCCTCTCCGGCGCGCTGCCCGCCCACGCCGCGGGCCACTCGACCGGCCATTCGAACAGCGGCTCGGCCGGCAACTCGGCCGACGGGCACAGCGACAGCTACGGGACGAAGGCCTCGTACGCACCGGGGCAGAACCCGCGGACGTACCGAGCCGCGCCCCGGGGGTTCGAGCCGGTGTTCACGGAGAACGTCTCCCGGCACGGGTCCCGCGCCGCGACCGACAGCGAGGACGGTGACCTCATCCTCAAGCTGTGGGACCGGGCGGCGAGCGAGGGGCAGCTGACCGAGGCGGGCAGGGAGTTCGGGCCCCAGGTCCAGGCTCTGCTCGACGCCATGGCCAAGGTCGGGTACGGAAACCTGAGCGGGCGTGGCAGGCAGGAGATCCAGGACACCGCCGTACGCATGGAGAAGCGGCTCCCGGGACTCTTCGCGCACATCGCCGAGGACGGCGAGCCGATCGACGTCGTCAGCTCCGGGCAGGGGCGCGCGGTGGACAGCGCGGGCGAGTTCGCGACCGCGCTCACCAAGGCCGACCCGGCGCTGAAGCCGCTGATCGGGCCCGCCCGCGCGGACGAGGACCTGCTGTACTTCCACAAGGCGGCCGGGGGCGCCGCCTACCGCGACTACATCGACAACGACAAGCGGCTCGCGGACACGCTCAAGAGCGTCACCGACCAGCCGGCCACCCACCGCGCCGCCGTGAACGTACTGAAGAAGATCTTCAAGCCGGCGTTCGTCGCACGGATCTCCGCGGGTGAGTTCTCCGCCGTCGGCAGCGACGTCGACGCGGCCGAGGCGGTCTACAACCTCTACGGCATCGCCCCCGCGATGAGCGCCGAGAGCCCGGGCGGCCGCGGCTGGCACATGGACCGGTACATCGCGCCGCGCGACGCCGCCTGGTTCGGATATCTGAGCGACGCCGAGGACTTCTACGAGAAGGGCCCCGGCTTCGCCGACAGCGACATCACCTACAAGATGGCCGGCGTCCTGCTCGACGACTTCTTCAAGAAGGCCGAGGCCAAGCGGGCCGGCACCAGCGACCTCGGCGCGGAACTGCGCTTCACCCACGCCGAGGAGATCATCCCGCTGGCCGCGCTGATGGGTCTGCCGGGCAGTACGAAGCCGGTGACCGCCCAGCGCCCGTACACCTACGCCGGCAACCCCTGGCGCGGCGCGTCCGTGGCGCCGATGGCCGCGAACATCCAGTGGGACGTGTTCCGCAAGGGCCACACCTACCTCGTACGGATGCTCTACAACGAGAAGGAGACCGCGTTCAGGCAGGGCTGCCGCCCGGTGTCCAAGGGCAGCACGTTCTACGAGCTGAACGAACTGGAGCGCTGCTTCGGGCGTAAGCACCCGACGTCCTGAGCGCCGGGCGAGCCCCACTAATCTGTCGGCCATGAACGCAGCGGGGGACATGGTCGACGGGCGGTTCGAGCTGATCGAGCGGCTCGGCAGTGGCGGCATGGGGACGGTGTGGCGGGCCCGCGACAGCGTCCTGCACCGCGAGGTCGCCCTCAAGGCCGTACGGCACGACGCGGCGGCCTCCGCCTCCGTCCGCGAGCGGGTGCTGCGCGAGGCGCGGGCACTCGCCCGGATCAGCCACCCGAACGTGGTGATGATCCACCACATCGTCGACGACGACCCGCACCCCTGGCTCGTCATGGAACTGGTGGACGGCGTCTCGCTCCAGGCGCGGCTGGACGACGGCCCGTTGACCCCCTCGGAGGCCGCCCGTCTCGGCCGTCAGGTGCTCGCCGCCCTGCGCGCGGCGGTCGCCGCCGGTATCCAGCACCGGGACGTCAAACCGGCCAACATCCTGCTGCGCACCGACGGTTCCGCCGTGCTCACCGACTTCGGCATCGCGGCCCTCCAGGGGTCGACCGCGCTGACGGCGACCGGCGAACTCATCGGCTCCCCCGAGTACATCGCCCCCGAGCGGATCCGCGGCAACGACGACGACCCGGCCTCAGACCTCTGGTCCCTGGGGCTCGTCCTGTACGTCTGCGTGGAGGGCATCAGCCCGCTGCGCCGCGGCACCACCCTGGGCACCCTCGCCGCCGTCCTCGACGAGGCCGTACCGCCGCCGGTGCGCTCCGGCCCGCTCTCGCCCGTGCTCCAGGCCCTGCTCGTACGGGATCCGGCGGCCCGCCCCGACGCGGCGCGGCTGGACGCGATGCTGGCGCAGGTCGAGTCGGGTACGACTCCGGACTGGGCGCTGCCGACGGCGACGGCCCCGCTGCCGCCCGGCCCGACGACAGCGCCGACACACGTCCTGCGCGCACCGCCCGCGTCCGGCGCCACGATTCCCGGCGGTCCCGTGCCCGGGCCCGGCAGCACGGTTCCCGGCGGTCCCGTGCCCGCCGAACCGGCCGAGCCGGTCGGCGAACACCCGACGCGCGTCCAGAACGTACAGAACGTCCCTCTGCGGGGGCGCAGAGGGCGCCCGGCTCTCATCGCCACCGTCGCCGTCGTCGTGGCCGCCCTCGCCACCGCCGCGACCGCCCTCGTCCTCAACCTCCGCGAGTCGGACGGCGAGGACGGCAAGGCCAAGGGCGGCGGCGTTTCGGCGTCCGGCACCGCGACCTCCCCGTCCGCGAAGAAGACGCCCACGCCCGCATCGACACCCGCGCCGTCGAAGGAGGCCTCGCAGCCGGCCGCGTCCCCGTCCAAGGAGTCGACCACCCCGCCCGCCACCGACGGCCGGTGGATCGCCCAGTTGTTCTCCGAACCGGTCGGCTCCGGAACCGCCGCGCGGGACCAACGGCTCGCGGCCGTCCGCAAGTCCGTCCCCGAGGCGGTCTACGTCCGCAGCGACGACTACGCCTCGCTCCGCCCGGGCTTCTGGGTCATCTACGCCCCGGGCCCCTTCACCGACGGCCGCGCCGCCCTGAGCTTCTGCGCGGAACGCGGCAGGACCACGCCGACCACCTGCGTCGGCCGTTACCTGAGCACGGCGTCGGCGGACTACAGCCTCCAGTGCAGTCCCCCGGCCGCGAGCCCGAAGGGCCGCTGCACACGCCAGTGAGCCGGGTCCGACCCTGACGCAACCCTGAGACGCCCCCGATGTCATCCCCGAGATGTGTCAGAAGTCTTTGACAGGTCCTGGAGACAGCTGTCAGCCTTTTCTGACAGGTACGAAGGAAAGGGGCGCGATGCCCGATCCGGAACCAACCGGCGACGAGCTGCTGAAGGTGCTCTCCGCGCTGGGCAATCCGCATCGCCTGCGGATCGTCGCGGCCCTCATGGAGCGCCGGAACTACGTCAGCGCGCTGGCTCGGGAGATCGGTATGGGCCGCCCGCTGCTGCACATGCACCTGCAGCGGCTGGAGGCGGCCGGACTGGTCGTCGGCACGCTCGAACTCTCGGAGGACGGCAAGGCGATGAAGTACTTCGAAGTCGCCCCGTTCTGCTACCGACTGACGCCGCACGTCATCGCACGGGCGGCCACGACGATCACCGAGCCGACGGACAAGACGAACAAGGCGGATCAGCCCGCGCAGACCACGCAGAGCGCCAAGACCGCGAAGACCGCGAAAGAGGAAGCCAAGTGAAGGAGCAACTGGTGACGACCGCCGCGAGCGCCGACGAACTGGGGGTCCTGGTCGGCGCCGTCGGCGCGGCCGGGCTCTTCTCCCTGCTGATCGTGATCGTCTGGCAGGTCGCCGCCACCTGGCGCGCCCGGATGCTGGCCGCCCGCGAGCAGCAGTACAAGGAGCTGGCCGCGAAGTACGCCCAACTCCTCGAGGACACCGTGGAGTTGCAGCGACGCACGGTCGAGGAGCAGCGGCAGACCCTCGACGAGCTGACGCAGACGCGACTGTCGGTCAACTCGATGGAGAAGATGATGCGCGAGATCGAGTAGCGGGCGGCGCCAAAAGCCCCGCCACCGAACCACCGCACTGCCGAACCACCGCACGACCGCGCGTACGGCCGGGAGCGCCAACTCCCGGCCGTACCGAAGCGGAACGACATCCCTGACACACATCCCGAACGCCACGGCAGGTCGTGACACCTGTTGCGCCGTGGTGCGGGCCCACGTGCGCCCCGGGCCGGTCATGGACCGGCCCAGAGCCGGTACATGACCGGCGGCGCGCTCCACACGAAGGAGACTACTCATGCGTGCGCTGCTCCAGCGCGCCACCGGTGCGCCCGGCGGCCGGCGCGGCAAATGGCTCGTCCTCGCGGCCTGGCTGATCCTGGCCGTCGCACTCGGCCCGCTCGCCGGAAAGCTCGGCGACGTCGAGGACTCCAGCGCCAACGCCTTCCTGCCGGGCGGCTCCGAGTCCGCGCGGGTCAACACGGAACTGGAGAAGTTCCGTACGGACCCGATCATGCCGGCGGTCGTCATCTACACGAACGACGCCGGCACCGGCGATGGCGATGGCGATGGCGATGGCGATGGCGCGATGAACGCCAAGGCCGCCGCGGACCGCACCGCCTTCGCCCCGTTCGTACCCAGGGGCGAGGAGGTCTCGCAGCCGATCCCCTCCGACGACGGCAAGGCCCTGATGACCGTCGTCCCCCTGGACTCGGAGGACGAAGTCACCGACAAGGTCGACGAGTTGCGCGCGGTGGCGGCGGCGAACGCCCCGCCCGGCGTGGACGTCGAGGTGGGCGGCCCGGCCGCCTCCCTCACCGACTCGGTCGCGGTGTTCGACACCCTCGACTCGACCCTGATGATCGCCACCGGCCTGGTCGTGGCCGCCCTGCTGCTCATCACCTACCGCAGCCCGGTCCTCTGGCTCTTCCCGATCCTCGCGGTCGGCTTCGCCGCCGTCCTCACCCAGGCCGGCACCTATCTGCTCGCCAAGTACGCCGATCTGCCGGTCGATCCGCAGAGTTCGGGCGTTCTCATGGTGCTCGTCTTCGGCGTCGGCACGGACTACGCGCTCCTGCTGATCGCCCGCTACCGTGAGGAGTTGCACCGCCACGAGGACCGGCACACGGCGATGCGGATCGCCCTGCGCCGCTCGGGCCCGGCCGTCCTCGCCTCGGCCGGCACCATCGCGGCCGGCCTCGCCTGTCTCGCCTTCGCCGACATCAACTCCTCACGCTCGCTGGGCCTCGTGGGCGCGGTCGGCGTCGTCTGCGCCTTCCTGGCGATGGTGACGGTGCTTCCGGCCCTGCTGGTCGTCGCGGGCCGCTGGGTCTTCTGGCCCTTCGTCCCACGCCACGGCACGCCCGCCCGCAAGCCCCGCACCGTCTGGGCCCGGATCGGGAACGCGGTCGCCCGGCGCCCCCGCTGGTCCTGGCTGATGTCCGCCGCCGTCACGGGCGTACTCGCCCTCAGCGCGGCCGGGATCAACCTGGGCCTCACCCAGGCCGAGATGTTCCAGGACAAGCCCGGGTCGGTCGTCGCCCAGGAGAGGATCTCCGCCCACTACCCGTCGGGTGCCTCGGACCCGGCCACGATCGTCACCGCCCCCGAACGGACCGCCGAGGTACGCGAGTCGGCGCGGACGGTGCCCGGTGTCGCCCGCGTCGAGACCGGCGACCGTACGCCGGACGGCCGGCTCGCCACGCTGGACGTGGTGCTGAAGGACGCCCCCGACAGCCGGGCCGCCAAGGACACCGTCGACGCCCTGCGCGACGCGGTGCACCGGCAGGACGCCCTGGTGGGCGGCACCACCGCGGAGGCACTGGACACCCAGCGGGCCGCCGACCGCGACCTCACCACGGTCATCCCGATCGTGCTGCTGGTCGTCCTCGCCGTACTCGTGTGGCTGCTGCGTGCCCTCGTCGCCCCGCTGCTGCTCCTGGCCACCGTCGTGCTGTCGTACTTCGCGGCACTGGGCGCCTCGAACCTGCTCTTCGAGCACGTCCTGGACTTCGCGGGCGTCGACTGGTCGATCCCGCTCATGGGCTTCGTCTTCCTGGTCGCCCTCGGCATCGACTACAACATCTTCCTCATGCACCGGGTGAAGGAGGAGACCGCCCGCCTCGGTCACACCCGAGGTGTCCTGGAGGGACTGACCAGTACCGGAGGCGTGATCACCTCCGCGGGCATCGTCCTCGCCGCCACGTTCGCGGTGTTCGCCGGGCTGCCCCTGGTGACGATGGCCCAGATGGGCGTCATCGTCGGCATCGGCGTCCTCCTGGACACCTTCCTCGTCCGTACGGTCCTGGTGCCGGCCCTCGCCCTCGACCTGGGCCGCTGGTTCTGGTGGCCCGGCCGCCTGTTCCGTGAGCCGGGCCCGGACCGCCACCAGGAACCGAACAAGGAGGACACTCATATGCTTTATCACCCCATATGAAGGAGCTTGGTGGATGATGCCCCGGTGAGCACCGTTACCCCCTGTGGGCCCTCGCGTTGAACGGGCAGTGCGGTCGCGTCGGAGCAGCCGCGCTCACCGAAATCGAAGGAGTGAACGTGATGTCTCGCATCGCGAAGGCAGCCGGTGTGGCTCTCGGCACGAGTGCCGTTGTGATCAGTGGCGCCGGTCTGGCCATGGCGGACGCGGGCGCCGAGGGCAAGGCCGTCGGCTCGCCCGGCGTCCTGTCGGGCAACGTCGTCCAGGTCCCGGTCCACGTGCCGGTCAACGTCTGCGGCAACACCGTGAACGTCATCGCGCTGCTGAACCCGACGTTCGGCAACGAGTGCGCGAACGTCGACGACGGCCCGAAGGGTCACCCCGGCCCCAAGGGACACGGCCCCAAGGGCTACGGCCACTGAGTCACCGCACTCACGCGAAGGGCCCCCGGCGGTACACACCACCGGGGGCCTTTCCCTGTTCACCTGTCACGCGCCGCCGGTCACACGTAACCGGCAGACCGGACGTGCAGACCGGACGTACCGATGGATCAGCTGCG
The DNA here is from genome assembly GCF_036182465.1 of Streptomyces sp. NBC_00258. NCBI lineage: Bacteria > Bacillati > Actinomycetota > Actinomycetes > Kitasatosporales > Streptomycetaceae > Streptomyces > Streptomyces sp. NBC_00258. The sequence goes on along the minus strand of NZ_CP108081.1, from coordinate 7,777,144 downwards.
CCGGTGGATCAGACGTACCGGCACATCAGACGTACCGGTAGATCCGGCTGTGGTCCTCCAACTCGTCCGGCGTCACGCCCCACGGCGGCATCTCCTCGTGCCGTGCCACCACGCGTCCCCGCTGCCGGTCCCCGAGTTCCGGCGGCGACGCGGGCAGATACCGGGTCCCCTGGTGCCGCTTCTGCCAGCGCGTCCAGAGCAGGTCCACGAACGAGTGGTGCAGCCAGAAGACGGGGTCGTTGACCGAGGCCCCGCCGAGCATGTGCCCGCCGACCCAGCGGTGCACGCGATTGTGGTTGCGCCAGGCGTCGTTGCCCTGCCCGGTCCCCCACCCTTCGAGCTTGTTCCGGAAGCCGCGGGAGGAGGTGGAATCCCAGGGGGTCGTGTCGTACACCGGGTCCTTGAGGGCCCGCGCGAGCTCGTTCGCGGTCGGGAGGGCGAGCGGATCGTGGGGCCGGCCGAGGTCACGCATGAGGTACTCGCCGTCGGTCATCGACTCCCTGACGACCCACTTCTTGTGCTGGTAGGCGAACGGCCCGGTCGTCACCTGCCGGTCGGAGCGACGCCCGTTGCCCCCCAGCAGGTCCTCCCCCCACAGCGAGGCGGCGGGCGTCCGGTCCTTCGTCCAGTCCCAGTACGGCACGGACACCCCGGAGTCGACCCGCCGCAGCGCCCGCTCCAGCTCCAGCAGGAACCGCCGGTGCCAGGGCAGGAAGGAGGGCGCCATATGGGCCGTACGCAGCCCGCCGTCGCCGTCCGACACGTAGTGGTCGATGTGCATGCGGACGAACTCGTCGTACTCGCCGGTGCGTTTGATCTCCAGGAACGCGCCGACCAGCCTGCGCCTCTCGGCCCGTGTCAGCGCGCTCACGTTCTTACGCGTGTACGCCATGCCCGTGCCCCTCCCCCCGCTCCGCCCCCGTGGCGGCCGCGCGCAGCCGCAGTGTGCCGCCCAGTTCGTCGACGGCCCCGCGGGCGGCGGCGAGCGGCGTCGGATACGACTGGTAGTGGTCGACCATGGTCAGATAGCCGCCGTCGGCCCGCCGCATGAGGTGCAGCGGCCTCTCGTCCACGGTGACCCTCCACTGCCCGGCGGGGCCCGGGCCCGCGGCACCGGTTCGCCGGACACCACTCGCCGCGCCTTCGATGTCCGTGGCATCCCTGACGTCCGTGGCGTCCTTGACCCCGCGGATTCGTCGTCCGCGGTACATCTCGTCGAACCCGGACGCGAGACCGGTCTCGGACTCCGCTTCGAAGTCGGCCTCGGACTCGGCCGGTTCGCCGGACGCGGGCGGCTCGGTACGCGACGGGCGCGAGGCCGCGAGGAGCGGAGCCAGGGCGGCGGCGACGGCCGCGACGAGCAGCCCTCTCAGGACATCCCGCCGCGTACCGTTCACCGCTCCCACCCGCACTCCTCCATGAACTGTTCGGTCTGTACGGCCGGTTGGCCGGGTCGGCCCGTGGTGTCTACAGCCCGGGCGCGAGGCCCAGGGTCGCCCCCGGCGCCGCCTGCAGGACCGGGGCGAGAAGACCGACCTCGGGCAGCTTCGGGGCCGGGAGACCGAGCTTGTCCGCCTGGGGCGCGGTCAGCGGGGCGTCCAGCGAGGCGCCCGGCGTCAGGGCGCGCAGGTCGGACGTGGGCGTGCTGGCGGCGACGTGGTCGAAGGTGTCCCCGAGAACGCGCGGCACCGGCGTACGCAGGTCGAGGGAGGGCAGGTCGCTGGTGACCGGCAGCTGCGGGACGGCCCGGTCCGGCAGCAGCCGGCCCTCGACGTACCGCGGCCCGTCGGGGTTGCCCGGCGTGGGCAGCGGCAGGGAGCCGCCGATCCTGGGCATCTCCATGTTCAGCGAGTTCTCCACACCGTCCAGCGGTACGGCGACCGGGATCCCGTCGGCCGCGACGGCGGGCGTCGCGACGGCGGCCGCCACACAGGTGACGACGGCGGCAAGAGTTCCTCGGGTGGTCGACTTCATCTCAGGTACGGGCCTTTCGGGATTCGGGGGGCTGCGTCCGAAACGCGTAACGACCCGGCCAACGACAACAGATCAAAATTCCCCCGGTGGATGCAATTGTCAGCTCGTCCAGAAGTCCCACCAACGCGTCAACACGAGTATTCCGATGATCCCCAGATGCAGGACCGGCGGCACCCAGGTGAATTCGGCGAGGAATCCCTTCACCCAGCCGGGTGCGGGCAGGAACTCATTTCGTACGTTGAACGACGTGACATACCAGAACATGACGGCGGTGGCGATCCAGGCGAGGCAGCACCACAGGCACAGCGCGTTGATGCTGTACAGCGACTCGTACTGCAGCCACGTCACGAACCCGACGCCGAACAGCGTGCCCGCGTCGAGCGTCAGCCAGTACCGGCGCGGGAACGCCGCACCGGCCAGCAGGCTCACGCCGACGCAGATCACGATGCCGTACGCGACCAGACCGAGCATCGGGTTGGGGAAGCCGAAGGCGGAGGCCTGGTCGCTCTTCATGATGTTGCCGCAGGAGACGACCGGGTTCAGGCTGCAGCCGGGGGTGAAGTCCGGGTCCTCCAGCAGCTTGAACTTGTCGATGGTGATGACCCAGGAGGCCAGCAGTCCGGCCGCGCCCGTGATCACCAGCAGCAGGGCGAACGCGCGGCCGGCGCCCGCGGTGCGCATCGTCAGCCGCGCAGGCTGCGCGCCGGGAGGAGGGCGTGCGCCGCGCTGTTCAGGGTCTTCTCGTCGCCGGCGAAGGCGGCCAGCGCCTCCGGTGCGACGGGCTTGCCCGGCTCGGCCTCGGGCCAGGGGCGGGTGGTGAACAGGAAGTAGGCGTAGCCGCGCTCGCCGACCGCGGCGAGCCACTCCGGCGGCACGGAGCACTGGGCGTTGAGGTGGGCCATGGTGACGACGGCCTGGCCGGCCTCGACGAGGAGACCGACGGGGAAGCTGGGCTGCCGGGTGCCGTCGACGATCTCGTCGCCGATGGGCAGGCCGCTGCGCTGCAGCAGCTGCTCGACGGCGGCCGTGGAACCCTCGGGGCCGCCCTCGCCGTCACCGAGCGAGTAGGCCAGCAGGAAGGGCATGTCACCGTCGGGGTGTTCGCCGCTCCACGCCATGACGACGAGCGTGCCGAGGTCGGCGGCACGGAAAGGACGCGTTTCGCTTGATGTTGAGGTCACCGCGGAACCGTATCGACGCGCCGGAATGCGTCCGCTCCGTTTCTCACTCGCCCGGGGGATTTCCGGCTGGGTCTCCACACGAACGGGGGACGGCGTCGAACGGCCGGAAAGAACAATAGGAACGGCACGGATAATCGGAGAACAGAACGAAGGGCCGGTTCCGCGTGATGCGGAACCGGCCCTTCGTCACTTCCGGAAGTTGCGTCCGATGCCGCGTCCGGAGTTACGTCCGGAGTTGCGTCCGAAGTCACTTCTGGAGGGGAAGACCACCCAGGAGGCCCGTGGGACCCTCCGCCGAGTTGAGGGCCTTCGTCGCGCCGTCGACGGTGTTCAGCACCGAGTCCTTGTTCTGCGTGTCGAGCGCGTTCGACTGCGACTGCAGGGGCATGGCGTCCGCGGCGTCCACCGGCTCGGTGGTGAGCGCGCCGAGCGCCGAGTCGAGGCCGCCGTTGAGACTGGAGGGCGTGAGGTCGGCGGCAAAGGCGGGCGCTGCGGCAGCAGCGATGACCAGGGACCCGGCGACGACGGCGGCGGCCTTCAGGGACTTCATCGTGTTCCTTTCGTCGGCAACTCGCGTCGCCGGAGGGAAATTTCGCTGAACTGCGCCCTGCCCAACGATCCCCGTTCTGGACGGAAACTCCGTTCGCCGAAATTTCCTGGAAGCCACCCAATTGAAGGGTGTGTCAAATCGTCAAATGGGATCCCTCATATGAAAACAGCCGTCGGGCCGGCCCGGATGACGGACCGGCCCGACGGCCGGGATGTGCGACTGCTTCGCGTCAGCCACCGTTCCCCGTTCTCAGGAGGGCAGTGGTCCGCGGATCGTTCAGGACGGCAGCAGGCCGCCGGTGGGCAGCGGCAGGGCGCCCGTCGGCAGGGGCAGCTTGGGCAGACCCGGCAGGTTCGCCGCGGGCAGGCCGCCGCCCAGGACCGTGGCGACGACGACGTTGACGAGGCCCGTCACGACGGCCAGCGCGGCCGCAGCGACACCGGCGACGTCACCGCTGGTGGCAGCCTTGACCAGGGAGTCGACCGCGGCCTGCAGGGCCTTGAGCGCGTCGGCCTTGAGGTCGAGCGGCGCCTCGGCGACCGCACGCTCGGCGTCCTTCGGCAGCGGCAGCGCCGGGGCCGCCGGAAGCTTCGGCACCTCCGGCAGCGCGGCCGGCGGGGCGACCGGCGTGACGGGGGTGACCGGCGTGGCCGGAGCGGCAGGCTTGGCCGGTGTCGCGGGAGTGGCCGGCGCGCTCGGCACGACCGGCGACGTCGCGCTGTCGGGCGTCGCGGGCTTGGCCGGCGCCGTCGGAACGGCGGGCATGGTCGGGGCGGCCGGGGTGGGCGGTGCGGTCGGCACGGCCTGGTCCCGCTCGGCCTTGACGGGCGGGGTCACCGCGCCGGCGGCCGGGGCGGCCGCGGAGGCCTTGGCGATGGCGGCCTTCACCGCGTCGGCGAGCTTGGCCGCGTCGGCGGCGGGAAGCTGGCCGTTGTCGGCCTTGAGCACGGCGTTGAGCAGGTCGGTGACCGGAGTGAGCACTCCGCCGACGTCGCCGAGGCTCTTGACCTGCGCCAGCAGAGCGTCCGCTCCGGGCACCGGCGCCTCGGCCGCTATCGAACGGGCGTCGCGGGTCGAGTCGTGGTCGGCGGCCACGGCGGCCGGTCCGGCGATCCCGAGCAGAAGCGTGGCGCAGAGTGCGGGAGCCGCGATACGCCGTGCGGGCAGAGCACGCATGGAGGGGTCCTTTCGGTGGTGCGTACGGATCTTGTGCTCACCGTGGAATCGGTGAGCACCTCCTGCAACCGAACAACTGCTCTCCGTAGCGGCCCGGGCGGGCCGCCGCGTCCGTTGTCCCTGGTGAGGCGCCATGCCCGGGTGTCCCCCGGGCACTTGGCACCCCTCCGCCCATTCGGGGCAACGCGGACCGGCCGCCCTCCCTGCGGGAGGACGGCCGGTCAAGGGCTGCGCAGCGACGTCAGTCGTTGGCGCACTCGTTGCCGAACGCCGGGTTCAGCAGCGCGATGACGTTCACGGTGTTGCCGCAGACGTTGACCGGCACGTGGACCGGGACCTGGACCAGGTTGCCCGACAGGACGCCCGGGGAGTGGGCGGCGAAGCCGTGCGCGTCACTGTCGGCGGCGGCGACGCCACCGGTGCCTGCCATGGCGGCGGCGGCAACGGAGGTAAGGACCAGGCCCTTCGCGATACGCGACATGGAGAGGTGCTCCTTGGGATTGACACAACAATCCGGGCGGGGTGCCCGGCTCTGGAATCAACGCGCGGCACTGGCGCGGGTTGTGCCACCAAATGGGTGAAGTCCCGGAGCGAGTACCGGGCGGAGGCCGGGCCCAGGACGGAGTCTCCGCCCGACACGGCGTCAACCAGTGTATGCAGCATGATTACGACACACTTGACGGGTTTCACCGATAAATACGGATAGCAGCTACAGTTGCGTTCCTCCTCAGGCCGCTTGAAACAGACGGGGAGTCATGGCGGCACTCAGGTGATGTCCACAGCTTGTCCGTCCGCAGGGTCAGAACCTCCTCTCGAAAATCCCCCCGAAAGGGCAACGCCGGTCATGCGCAATTCCCTGGGTCCTCTGCTGCGCCGTGGGATGGTGGGTGTCTTTTCCCTCGCCTCGCTGTGGGCACCGGGCGGACCGGCGGCGGCCGCGCCTGCCATGCCCACGACGTCGACAGCGCCGGCCGCCGAGGCCGAGAGCCTCGCCTTCACACAGCGGTACCGCGCGCTCCAGCACGGCGGGATCGTCAGGGCCGCCAACTCGTCCATCACCTGCAGGAGGCCCGTCGAGCGGGCGGCGGCGTCCTGTCCCGCCGCACGCGAGGGCCGGGCCGCCGCGAACGACGACAACGACGACTTCGAGATGTTCTACATCGACGTCGACAACGACCCGAACACCTACAACTCCAGCCGCGCCGAGGTCCGTCCGCCGGCCGGCGCCCGGGTCTCGTACGCGCGGCTGTACTGGGGCGGCAACCTCCGGGTCGGTGAGCAGAAGCCGCCCAAGGACAACGGGCGGGTGCTGATCGCCGAGCCGGGCGGCCAGTACAAGGAGGTGCTCGCCGACACGGTCGTCGGGCACCGGGTCGCGCACGGCGCGGACGCCTTCCAGGCCTCGGCGGACGTCACCCGTCTGGTGCGCTCCAGCGGCGCGGGCGCCTACACCGTGGCGCAGGTCAACGTGGCGATGGGCCACTCGGCGGCCGGGGCGTGGGGCGGCTGGACGCTGATGGTGGCGTACGAGAAGGAGTCGGAGCCGCTGCGGCACCTGGCGATGTGGGACGGCTTCGACCCACTGGGCGCGGGCAGGGAGCAGACGGTCCGGCTGCCCGGCACGAAGTTCCCCAAGGGGGCCGAAGGGCGTGCGGGGCTCGTCGCCTACAACGGTGACCGCGGGCGGACCGGCGGCTCGCTCACCCTGTCCGCGGGCGGCCTGACGACCCGTCTGGCCAACGGCGTGAACCCCCGTGACGACGTACTGAACTCGACCATCAGCGAGCCCGGCCGGACGGCCCCGGGACGCACGCCCGCGTATCCGAACACGCTCGGGTACGACTCCGACGTCTTCGAGCTCGACAAGGGGCTGCGGCACGGCGGTGACCGTCTCGACTTCCGCCTGGTGTCGCCGCGCGACACGGCCTGGGCCGGAGCGCTGTTCGTCGCCGTCGACGCGAAGCGCTGACGCCTTCTCCTCTTCCCCGTGAGTTCCCCAGTGACCTCCCCCTGAGCCCCTCCGAGCGCCATCCGTGAGCGAGGAACGCACGCATGCAACTGTCACCGCCCGGCCCTCGGCCGCGGGTCCTGCACGTCTCCCAGCCCGTCGACGGCGGGGTGGCCCGCGTGATCACGGATCTCGTACGGGCCCAGCTGGCCGCCGGGACCGAGGTCACCGTCGCCTGTCCGGCGGGCGGCTCACTCGCCGCGGCGGCCGAGACACTGGGCTGCGGCGTACGGACCTGGCACGCGACCCGTTCGCCCGGGCCGTGGCTCGCGCAGGAGGTACGGAGTCTGCGCCAGGTCGTGCGGGAGGTCGACCCCGACCTGGTGCACGCGCACAGTGCCAAGGCGGGACTCGCGGCGCGGCTCGCCGTGCGCGGGCGGGTGCCGACCGTGTTCCAGCCGCACGCCTGGTCGTTCGAGGCGGCCGGCGGGGTCACGGGGCTGCTCGCCCTCAACTGGGAGCGGCTGGGTGCGCGTTGGGCCTCCCGCGTGGTGTGCGTCAGCGAGGCGGAGCGACGGACCGGGCGGCGGTCCGGGATCGCCGGCCGGTTCACCGTGATCCCCAACGGGGTCGATCCGGAGCGCTTCCACCCGGCGTCGGTCGGAACCGTACGGGCCGCGATTCCGCTGCTCGACGGGATCGATCCGGCGGCGCCCCTCGTGGTCTGCGTCGGTCGGCTGTGCCGGCAGAAGGGGCAGGACGTCCTGCTCGACGCCTGGCGCGAGGTGTCCCGACGGGTGCCGGAGGCGCGGCTCGTGCTGGTGGGCGACGGCCCGGACGCGCAGGCGCTGCGGGCCACCGCTCCCTCGTCGGTGCTGTTCGCCGGGGCCGTCACCGAGGCCGTGCCCTGGTACCAGGCCGCCGATCTGGTGGTCCTGCCGTCCCGTTGGGAGGGCATGGCGCTGGCCCCGCTGGAGGCCATGGCCTGCGGGCGGCCGGTCGTGATCACCGACGTGGACGGGGCGCGCGAGAGTCTGCCGCCGGGTCAGGGGCCGCGCTGTCTGGTGCCGCCGGACCGGCCGGACGAACTGGCCGCGGCCGTAGCCGAGCTGCTGCTCGACCCGCTGCTGCGCGAGTCGCTCGGCCATCAGGGGCGCCGGTACGTAACGACCACGCACGACATCGGGCGCACGGCCGAGGCCGTCGCCCAGGTGTACCGCGAGCTGATCGGCACCCGGCCGACGAGGTCGACGCGGCCGAGAGGACGGAACACGGGCGTGGAAGCCACCGAGTGCAGGGAGTCCATCCACACGTGACTGCGGAAAGTACCGTTCCCTCCCCCGGTGGCCGGCCGCGGGCGACGGACCACGGATTCTCGCCCGTCTCGGTCATCCCGCCGCGCGAGGCCCACGGCGGCTTCAGATTCCCCAGCGGCGGACGGCCGTTCGTACGGCGTGCCTCGCGGCTGCCGCTGCCGGCCGCGGACGTCTGCGCGGCACTGCTCGGCGGCGGCCTGGTGCTGCCCTGGACGCATCCGCTTCCGCTCGTCCTGCTGGTGCTCGCGGTGCTGTGGCTGAACGCGCACGGGTCGCTGTACCGCGCCGCTCCCGTCCCCGCGGTCCTGGACGAACTGCCCGCCGTCTGCGGCCGGATCGCGGTGGGCTGGTGCGCGCTCGCGGCCCTGCTCGCGGCGTACTCCCCGGACCACGCGCTGTCCGCCCGCACCCTGGTCCTCGGCTGCGCGGTGCAGTCGGCGGCGAGCTGCGCGGGCCGCGGCGCTGTGCACGGGCGGCGGCGCCGGGCGCTGCTGCGACGGCCGCGCTCGGCCCTCGTGGTCGGCCGGGCCGCGACGGCACAGCGCGTGGCGGCCGCCTTCCTGCGCCACCCGGGCTGCGGGGTACGGCCGGTGGGCGTCGTCTCCGACGAGACGTCCGGCGGCGAGGGACTGCCGGTCCTGACCACGGGCGAGGAGGTCCAGCGGGCGCTCATCCAGAACGGCGTGCAGGACGTGCTCGTCGTGGGCCCCGCCGCGCGCGCCGAACAGGGGCCGCTGCTGCGGGCGCTGGGCGAGTCGGGCTGCGCGGTGTGGGAGGTGGACGCGGACTCTCCGGCGTACGAGAGAGCGGACCGGCTCGCGGGGTTCGCCTGCCGGCGGCTGCCGGTGGGGCGGCGGTACGGGAGCGCCGGGAAGCGGCTGCTGGACGTGCTGGTGTCCGGGGTGCTGCTGCTGATGGTCAGTCCGGTGCTGCTGGTGTGCGCGGTCGTGCTGCGGATCGGCGACGGGCCCGGGGTGGTGTTCCGGCAGGAGCGGATCGGCAAGGACGGGCGGCCGTTCACGCTGCTGAAGTTCCGTACGCACCGGCCGGTCGACGCGCACGAGGCGGCGACGCGGTGGAGCGTGGCGAACGAGCACGAGATGAGCTGGTTCTGCCGTTTCCTGCGCCGGTCCTCGCTGGACGAGCTGCTCCAGCTGTGGAACGTCTTCTGGGGCGACATGAGCCTGGTCGGCCCGCGGCCCGAACGGCCCTACTTCGTGGGCCAGTTCAGTCAGACGTACCCCGGTTACGCGGCCCGTCACCGGATGCGGACCGGGATCACCGGGCTCGCGCAGATCCACGGGCTGCGCGGTGACACCTCGATCGAGGACCGCTGCCGGTTCGACAACGCGTACATCGACAACTGGTCGCTCTGGCAGGACGTGTGCATCCTGCTGCGCACCGCCGCCTCACTCGTGCGCCCGACGGGGAGCTGACCGCGTGACCCAGCTGCTGACCGCTCCTCCTCCCACGACCGCCGTGTCGGTGCCGCGCCGCTTCCTTCCCGTGCTGCCCGTGGTGGCCCTCGTCGCCATGATGGCGCTGCCGGTCTCCGGGGGCGGTGACGGAGGAGGCGGCACCGTCGCCGACGCCGTGTCGGGTCTGGTCGTGCTGTTCTGCGCGATCCGTCTCGTACGCGACCGCCGGCGCCCCCTGTCCCGTACCGCTGCAGTCGTACTCGCCCTGCCCGTCGTCGGGATCGCGCTCGCGGCGGCGGGGGCGGCCTCGCCGGGGGCGGGGATCACCGGGCTCGTGCGCTATCTGCAGATCTTCGTGCTCGTGCCCGCGGCGGTCATGCTGCTGATCCGCGACCGCCGGGACGCGCGGCTGGTCGCCTGGTCGCTGATCGGGCTCGCGCTGTGGCAGGGGGCGATCGGGGTCCATCAGTACGCGACCGGCACCGGGGCCTCGTACATGGGCGAGGAGATCCGGGCGGTCGGCACGTTCGGGGCGGCGGACGTCATGGGGATGGCGACCGTGGTGTCCTTCGGCGTGGTGTGCTCGCTCGGGCTGGCGCTCGGGGCGGGACCGGGCCGACAGCGGACGGTGGCGGCTCTGTGCTCACTCGCCCTGTTGCTGCCGCTCGCGCTGTCGTTCAGCCGGGGCGCGTGGATCGCGACGGCCGTGACGTGCGGGGCCCAGCTGGCGCTCGCCGGGATGCGGCGGGCGGTGAAGGTGTTCGCGGTGGTGGCGGCCGCGTCGGTGATTCTCGTGGGCGGGCTCGGGGTGGGCACCGCGATGCTCCAGGAGCGGATCAGCAGCATCACGCAGGTCGCGGACGCGCCGGACCAGTCGGTGACGGACCGTTACACGATGTGGGCGGCCGCGGTCGACATGTGGCGCGACCAGCCGCTGACCGGCGTCGGGCTGAAGGGCTTCCCCGACCATCGCGACGGGCACGCCTCGCTCGCGCTGTCGTCGGGCAGCGACACGGAGGGCGCGGGCGCCGGCTTCAAGCGCCAGCCGCTCCTGTCGCCGCACAACATGTACTTGCTGATCCTCAGCGAGCAGGGGCTGCTGGGGCTGCTCGCGCTGGCCGGGAGCTGGCTGGCCCTGCTGGTGTGCGGGCTGCGCAGGCTCTTTCGCGCACGGCGGCAGGCGCCGCACGGCCTCGACTGCGCGCTGGTCGCGTGCGGGCTGCTGACCTGGCAGCTCGTCGACTTCGCGTACGCCGACATCGGCGGCCCCTCGACCGCGCTGACCGCGGTCCTCTTCGGGCTCGGCGCCTGGTGGGCGCTGGCCTCCGAGGAGGCCGGGGAGCGATGACGGTGACGCCCTCCCGGGCGGAGGGGGAGGACGCGGTGGTCCGGACCGGGGGTCGTGGGGGGCCGGGGCCGGGGTCGGGGGCTGGGGATCGTCTTGGGTCGGGGTCGGGGTCGGGGTCGGGGGCCGGGGGCACGGGGCTCGGTGCGTCGCCCGCGCCCGAGGGCTCTCCCGGCGAGAGGGTTGCGCCCGAGGGACGCGGCACGGAGGCCAAAGCCGGGAACCCGATCACGTTGCCCGCGGCCCGGGTCGCACCCGTCGATGCCGTGCCGCCCGACGAAGTCGCCCCGCCCACCCGCGGGTTCCTCGCCAAGGCCACGCTCGTCACCGCCGTTCTCTCCATCGCCGGTGCCCTGCTCGGTCTGGGCCGGGACCAGGCGCTCGCGCACCTCTTCGGGGCCGGGACCGAGACGGACGCCTTCCTGGTGGCCTGGACGGTGCCGGAGGTCGCGGCGACGCTGCTGATCGAGGACGGGATGGCCTTCGTGCTGGTCCCGGCGTTCAGCCTGGCGGTGGCCCGGCGGGCGCGCGGGTCAGGCACCGGCGCCGACCCCGTCCGCGCGCTCGTCGCTTCGACACTGCCGCGCCTCGCACTGGCCTTCGTGGCGGTCGCGGCACTGCTGATGGCCGGGGCGCCCTACCTGGTCGCGGGCCTCGCGCCCGGACTGCCCGACCCCGGGCTCGCCGTCGACTGCACGCGGCTGACCGCGACCTGCGTCCTGAGCTTCGGGCTCGCCGGATACTGCAGCGCGGCCCTGCGGGCGCACCGACGCTTCCTGGCGCCCGCGGCCATCTACGTCGCCTACAACACCGGCATCATCACGGCGATGTTCGTCCTCGGCGGCCGCTGGGGCGTGCGGTCGGCGGCCGTCGGCGTCGCGCTGGGCGGCTGTCTGATGGTGGCGGCGCAGGCGCCCTCCCTCGCCCGGCAGCTCTTCGGCCGCCGCCGGTCCGCCCCGGAGGCCGAAGCCGCCGCCGCACAGGGCCAGTCACCCCTCGACGGCCCCGAGGTCACCAAGGCCACCCAAGTCACCGAGGCCGCCACCGAGGCCACCGACGGCCCGGCCCCCTCGGTGAAGCACTCGGTCGAACTCGCCCTCATCGCACCGGTGCTCATGTTCGCCCTGTGCCGTCAGTCCCAGGTCCTCATCGAGCGCTTCCTCGCCTCGACCCTCCCCTCCGGAGCCATCTCGCATCTGAACTACGCGCAGAAGGTGGCCCAGATCCCGATGACACTGTCGCTGATGCTGTGCACCGTCACCTTCCCGGTGCTGGCGCAGGCTCTCGCCGAGGGCGACACCGAGCGGGCCCGCTCCCGTGTGGAGCGCGATGTCGCGGTCGCCTCGTGCATGGTGCTGCTGGGCGCCGCCGCGGTGTTCGCGTGCGCACCGCAGATCATCCAACTCCTTTTCCAGCGTGGCGCGTTCACCGCCCAGGACACGGCGGCGACGGCCACCGTCATGCGCGTCTACTCCGTCGGGCTGCTCGGGCACACGCTGGTGGGCGCGCTGGTGCGGACGTACTTCTCGGCCGGCCGGCCCACCTGGTACCCGCTGGCCGCGATGGCGGCGGGCATCGTCGCCACCTCCTGGATCGGCGCGGGGACCGTCGATGCCTGGGGCGTGCGCGGGATCGCCGCCGCCAACGCGATCGGGATCACCGTCACCGCGGCCCTGCTGCTGTCCGGCATGGGCGAGCGGCGCAGCGTACCGATCCGCACCCGCCGGGTCGTCCACGAACTCTCCAAGCCGGTCCGGGCCGCCGTGTGCGCGGCCATCGCGGGGGCCTTCTGCGCGAGCCGCGTGGACTCCCCCGAACTCTCCCTGGCCGCCGGCGGTCTGACCGTGACCGTCGTCTACGTCCTGCTGCTCCGGGTGCTCGGCGTCGAGGCCGTCGCACCCGCCTTCCGTACCGCCCTCCGCTCCGTCACACGAAGGCTGCCGCATGTCCGTTTCCGCTGACACCCCCGACCTGACCCGTACCGACCCGCGCCCGGCCGCGCCCCTCTGGGTGGCGATGTACCACTCGGTGGGCGACTGCTCGGACGACCCGTACCGCATCACGGTCTCGCCCGACCGGCTGGACCGGCAGCTCGGCTGGCTGCGCCGCCGGGGCCTGCGCGGGGTGAGCATGGCCGACCTGCTCGCGGCCCGCGCCCGGGATGAGGGGCGGGACCTCGTGGGGCTGACCTTCGACGATGGGTACGCGGACTTCACCGACAACGCCCTTCCGGTGCTGCGGCGCTGGGACTGCGGCGCCACCGTCTTCGTGCTCCCCGGCAGGCTGGGCGGCACGAACGAATGGGACCCGCTCGGCCCGCGCAAGCCGCTCCTCACCGCCGACGGCATCCGCGAACTGGCGGACACCGAAGGCCTGGAGATCGCCTCGCACGGCCTCACCCACGTCGACCTCACCGAGGCGGACGACGCCCTGCTCGGCGCGGAGGTCGGCGGCAGCCGGGCCCTGCTCTCCGAGCTGACGGGCCGCGAGGTCCTCGGCTTCTGCTACCCGTACGGGACCGTCGACCAGCGGGTCGCCGACGTGGTGCGCGCGGCCGGCTACGACTACGCGTGCGCGATCGACCCCGGGTCGCTGACCGGACCGTTCGCCCTCCCCCGGGTCCACATCGGCGAGAACGACACCTCCTGGCGGCTGCTGCTGAAGTACCGCCTCAACCGGCTCCGCCGCCGCCCGGTGCCCCTCACGCCGCCGGAGCCCGTGCCGACCTCGGTGTCCCTGCCGTCCCCCGCGTCCGGGGAGTCCCCGGTGAAGGAGACCCCGTGAAGGCCCTGCACGTCATCACCGGCCTCGGCGTGGGCGGGGCCGAGCAGCAACTGCGCCTACTGGTCCGCCACCTGCCGGTCGACTGCGACGTCGTGACCCTCACCAACCCGGGCGCGGTCGCCGAGGACCTCACCGCGGACGGCGTACGCGTCATGCACCTCGGCATGCACGGCAACCGGGACCTGTCGGCGCTGCCCCGCCTCGTCCGCGAGATCCGCGGCGGCCGGTACGACGTGGTCCACACGCATCTCTACCGGGCCTGCGTGTACGGCAGGATCGCCGCGCGCCTCGCGGGTGTACGGGCCGTGGTGGCCACCGAGCACTCGCTGGGCGACTCGCAGATGGAGGGCCGCCGACTCACCCCGGGCGTCCGCGGGCTCTACCTGGCCAGCGAGCGCCTCGGGCGCGCCACGGTCGCCGTGTCGCCCACGGTCGCCGAGCGCCTGCGCCGCTGGGGCGTGCCCGGGCCGCGCATCGAGGTCGTACCGAACGGCATCGACGTGGAGCGTTTCCGCTTCGACGCGGCCCGGCGCGAGAGCACCCGGCGACGCCTCGGGCTGCCGCAGGACGCGTACGTCGTCGGGGGCGTCGGACGTCTGACGGCCGCCAAGCGCTTCGAGGTGCTGGTGCGAGCGCTGGCCGAACTCCCCGACGACGTATGGCTGTTGCTGGTCGGCGGCGGTCCGGAGGAGAACGTACTGCGGCGTACGGCGCAGGCCGCGGGTGTCGCCGACCGGGTGCTGTTCACCGGCGAGCGCCCCAACACCGATGCCTCACAAGGTGGTTCGGGTCTCGATCTGCCCTCCCTGATAGGAGCCATGGACACGCTCGCCTCGCCCTGCGCGGAGGAGGCGTTCGGTCTCGCCGTCGTGGAGGCCCTCGCGGCCGGCCTGCCCGTCCTCTACGTCTCCTGCCCGGCCGTCGACGACCTGCCGCCGGGCGCGGCCCCGTTCGCCCGGCGCGTCCAGGGCGGCGCGGACTCGTTCGTACGGGCCCTGCGGCAGGTCCGCGCTCAGGGCCCGCGGCCACGCTCCGCGCCCGAGGCGGCCCACCACTACAGCATCGCCCGCAGTGCCGACCGGCTCATGGACATCTACACGGCCGCAACTCTGGGAGTGAGTTCCGCATGACCGAAAACCCCACTCGTACAACCGGCCGGCCGGTGACGGCACTTGTCCGCGCCAAGGGGCTGCCGCCCTGGTCCCTGCTGGCCGCGGGCGCCGTCCTGGGCGGCCTGCTCGGCGGCGCGTACGGCGAGCTGAGGACGCCGCAGTACTCGGCCACCAGCTATGTCATCGCCGTCCCGACGGAGAAGTCGGACCCGGCGGCGGCGCTCGGCTTCGCCCAGGCGTACGGCCGGGTCGCCACGCAGCTCGCGGTGCTGGGGGACGCCCAGGTGTGGGCGGGCGTACCGGTGGCGACGCTGCGCGAGAGCGTGCAGACGGCGACCTCGCCGGACGCCCCGATGGTCGCCGTGACCGCCACCTCCGCGCGCCCGGACCTCGCCGCGGACATGGCCAACGCCGTGTCGCGCTCGCTGACCCGGCACGCGAACTCCGCCGAGGACAGCACCCATGTGGAGCTGCTGCAGTTCTCCCGCGCGATGAAGCCCACCGAGGCGTCGTCGGCGTCCTCGACGGTGACCGGGCTGGTCGGCGCGAGCGCGGGCGGGCTGCTCGGCGGGCTGGTGATGCTGGTCAGGCCGCGCCGGTCCTCGGACGTCTCGCCCACCCCCTCGGTGCCCGGCCCGGCCACCGCCGCCGACGTCCACGGACAGCTGTGAGTGGCACGGTGACCGGTGCCGCGACCGGCGCGGCGCGGACCGAACTGTGCACGGACGAGCGGGAGTTCGGCCGCTTGGCCGAGGACTGGGGGCGGCTGTACCGGCGGTGCGGCGCGGCGACCCCGTTCCAGAGCCACGCCTGGCTGCACTCCTGGTGGCTCTCGTACGGCAGACCCGGCCGGCTCCGGCTCGTCCTCGTCCGCGAGGGCGGTGAGCTGGTCGCCGCCGCCCCGCTGATGCTCGTACGGCAGCCGTGGCCGGCCCTGGTGCCGCTCGGCGGGTCGATCTCCGACTTCGGGGATGTGCTCATCGAGGACGGCGAGCGGGCGGACCGGGCGGCCGCCGCCCTCGCCGAGGGGCTCGCCACGGCCGCCCGCACCGCGCTGATCGACTTCCGCGAGGTACGGCCCGGCGGCGCGGTGGAGCGGGTCTACGCTAGCTGGCGCGGGCCACGACGGCGGGTGCGGGACTCCCTGTGCCTGGAGCTGCCCGGCGCGTCGATGGACGATCTGATCGGACGGCTCGCGACGGCCAAGGCCCAGCAGCGGGTCCGCGCCAAGCTGCGCAAACTCACCTCGCTGGGGGTCGAACGGCGTGCCGTACGCCCCGACGAGGTGGGCGCGGCCCTGCGCCGGCTCCTCGAACTGCACCGGCTCCAGTGGCAGGGCCGCAAGGTGACCGCCGAGCATCTGCAGGAGCGGTTCGCCGAGCATCTGGTCCGGTCGGTGGGGCCGATGGTCGACGCCGGTGACGCGGTCGTGACCGAGTTCCGGCTGGGCGACACCGTGATGGCGGTCGATCTGACGCTGCTGTCACGGCAGTTGGCGGGCGGCTATCTGTACGGCGCCCATCCTCAGCTGCGCGAGCGGAAGGCGGACGTGGCGACGATGCTGCTGCACGCCTGCGCCCAGCACACCGAGGCGGGCGGCCGCCGGGTGCTGAGCCTGCTGCGCGGCAACGAGCCCTACAAGCACCACTGGCGGCCCCAGCCCGTCGTCAACCAGCGCTTCCTGCTCGCCCAGCGGCGGACAGCCCCGCTGATGTCGGCGGCCGTGTGCGACGTGGCCGCGCGCAGCCGGGGCAAGGAACTGCTCGACCGCTTCCACGGCTGGAGGGAACGCGGTGGCGGCAGGCCGTGACCGACCCGCCGCCACCGCCCCGTCGGCGGACGCCAGCTCAGCGGTGGCGCGACCACCAGTCGAAGCGCAGGCAGAGCTTCCCGCCGAGCCAGTACTCGACCCAGTCGCCCAGCTCCAGCGGCGAACAGTTGGGCGGGTGCACCGGTGTCGGCTTGGGCACCGGGGTCGGTGCGGTCGGCTTCGGCGTCGGGTCGGTGGGCTTGGGCAGCGGTGTCGTGTCGGTGCGGCCGAAGAGCGCCGCCCGGTAGATCTCGGACGCCTTGGGGTTGTCCCCGCACTGCCACACGCCGTGCGGGCAGTAGTCGGTGAGCGTGTTGTACAGCGGCTTGTGCTCGTCCATCCACGCGAGCATGCGCTTCATGTACGTCGGGTTGTCGCCGTTGCGGAAGAGCCCCCATTCCGGATAGGAAATCGGCTTTCCGTGGGCCTTCGCGAAGTCGACGTGCGCCTGAAGCCCGTAGGGCTCCGACACGGCCTCGTCGAATGACTGGCCCCGCGGCTGGTCGTACGAATCCATGCCGATGATGTCGACCGTGTCGTCGCCCGGATAGCACTGGGTCCAGGGAATGGCGTCCCGGCCGCGGTTCGGCGCGAAGTCGAACCGGAATTTCTGCCCCGGCACCGCCCGCATGGTGGTGACGATTCTGTTCCAGTACTTCTTCCAGGCCTCCGGGTCCGGGCCGCAGCGATGGGTGTACGTCATGCCGTTCATTTCCCAGCCGAGCACGATGACGGTGTCGGGCGCGTCCAGGTCGACGAGCCGCTCGGCGAGCCTGCGGAAGTGGTGGTCGAAGTTTCCGGCCGCGCCGCGGCGCAGCTCGAAGCGGACCTGCGCGTCGGAGACGTTCTCCTCGTTGCGCTCCAGCATGGGGACGTTGAGGACGAAGAGCCGGTCGTCCTCGTCCGCCCGCCAGTCCGCCCACGTGTCGAGGAAGCCGGGCAGGCCCTCGATGTTGCTCCAGCGGTCGCCGGGCAGATACGTGTGCGCCACGCGCAGGTCGGCGCCGCCCAGCCAGCGGCTGAGCTCGGAGATCCGGGCCACGCCACGGGGGCCGTAGTCCAGGTAGGCGCCGAAGGCGGGGCCCCCGGGTTCCTTCGAGGGTGTCGCGGTCGGCGTGGCCGGGGCGGTCGTCGCGGGCGCGGCCGGGGTGACGGGCTGCGCCGGTGCCACGGGCGCCACGACGGCGGTGGGAACGGTCGGCGTCGGGGCCGGGGGGTCCCCCACCCCCGCGCCCACGGCGTACCCCGGCCCCGAGGCGAGGGCGGCCGACGCGACGAGTCCGGCGGTGAGTGCGGCGGTGGCGTACGCCAGCCGTCTGGTTCGGGTCCGTTGCAGTGGGGCCATGTCCGCTCCTCGCGTTCCTTTTCCACCGTCCACTGACACCCAGTCACATAAATGTGCAATGCGCCAACCGGGCCGGGCAATCGGGAATATCCCGGATCACCCGCACGAGTGAGACATCAGAAGAGACCTCAAGGAAATATGCCCATGTCGCCCTTCGACACCCGCGTCCCCGCCGTACTTCTGCGAATCGACCGGAATCCCTTTCACCACGGAACGCTGGGAGCCGTACGCTCCCTCGGCCGGGCCGGAATCGACGTGCACGTGGTCGCCGATTCCACCGGAAGTCCGGTGCGCAGATCGCGCTTTGTCCACCGGATGCATCCGCCGCCCGCACCCGACGCCTCACCCGCCGACATCGCGCTGGCATTGCGCCGAGTGGCGGCCCGGGTGTCCCGTCCCGCCGTACTGATCCCATTGGATGACGCGAGCGCGGTCGCGGTGGACCGGATGCGGGACGCTCTCGCACCCCGCTATCTGCTTCCCCTCTCCCCGGCCGGTCTCGCCGAACGCGTCGCGGACAAGGCGGAGCTGGCCGCCGTGTGCGAGACCGCGGGCATCCCGCACCCGCCGACGCTGATGCCCGACACCCCGGCACAGGCGACCGCGGCCGTCCGGCGGTTGGGGCTGCCCGTGGTCGCGAAGTGGAGCCGCCCCTGGCTGCTGCCCGCGGGTACGGACCTGCGCAGCACGGCGGTGCTGCGCTCGGCGCAGGAGGCCCACACGCTGTGCCGCCGCGCCGAGGAGGCGGGCAGCAGACTGCTGCTTCAGGCGTTCCTGCCGCCGGCGCCCGACCAGGACTGGTTCTTCCACGGGTACGCGGACCGGTCGGGGGCGGTGTGCGGCGGCGGCCCCGGCCGCAAACTGCACGCCTGGCCGCGTGGGGCGGGGCTTACCGCGGTGGGCCGCTGGACCCCGAACCCCGCCGTGCAGGCGCTGGCGGAACGACTGGTGTCGGCGCTCGGCTACCGCGGCATCTTCGACCTGGACTTCCGCCGCGACCACGCCACGGGCGCGTACCACCTGCTCGACTTCAATCCGCGGCCCGGCGCCCAGTTCCGGCTCTTCGCGGACGGGGCGGGGCTCGACGTGGTGCGTGCGCTGCACCTGGATCTGACCCACCGTCCGCTGCCGCCGTCCGCCCCGCTTCCCGGCCGGACCTTCGTGGCGGAGAACTACGCGCCGCTCGCCGCGCTCGGCTCCGGCACCGAACGGGCCTGGCACGCCCGGGACGACCTCGCGCCCGGTGCCGCCCTGTGGGCGCTGTGGTCCCGCCATGTGGGCCGCCGTGTGCTGCACCGCGCCCGCCGGGCCACCGCCGCACCGGCCGTCGGCACGAGGGTCGTCCGGCAGACGGCCCACCATGACGCCAACCCCCTGTCCGACGACGAGAAAGCGAGCAGTTGCTGATGTACGACCTGCTGGTGGTGGGGGCCGGTCCCTACGGTCTGTCCATCGCCTCCCACGCCGCGGCGGCCGGGCTGAGCCTGCGTGTGTTCGGCCGGCCGATGGCGTCCTGGCGTGACCACATGCCCCGCGGCATGTTCCTCAAGTCCGAGCCGTGGGCGTCCAGCCTCTCGGACCCCGAGGGCCGTCTGCGCCTGGACACCTACTGCGCGGAACAGGGGGTACGGGCCCGGCACGGGGAGCCCGTCCCGGTGGAGATGTTCGCCTCGTACGGACTGTGGTTCGCGCGGCACGCGGTCCCCGAGGTCGACGAGCGCATGGTGACCGGTGTCCACCCCTGTCCGGGCGGTTTCGAGGCGGTCGTCGAGGACGGCAGGAGTGTCCGCGCGCGAACGGTCGTACTGGCGGTCGGTGTCCTGCCCTTCACCGAAGTACCCGCTGTTCTCGGCGAGTTGGGCCCCGAGCACGTCTCGCACAGCAGCGACCACGGTGATCTCGCCCGCTTCCGCGGCAAGGACGTGACCGTCATCGGCGGCGGCCAGGCGGCCCTGGAGACGGCGGCCCTGCTCGCCGAACAGGGCACCCGCGTCCGGGTGATCGCCCGCGCCGGCGGACTCCGGTGGAACGACGTGCCCCCGCCCTGGGACCGCCCCTGGTGGCAGTCGGCCCGCGCCCCGCACACCGGCCTGGGCTGCGGCTGGCGCAACTGGTTCTACGCCGAACGCCCCGACGCCTTCCGCGCTCTCCCCGAATCCACCCGCACCCGCATCGCCGCCACTGCACTGGGCCCCGCGGGAGCCTGGTGGGTCCGCGACCGGGTCGAACCGGCCGTCGAGCTGCTGCTGGGCCACGAGGTCGCGGCTGCCTACACGGCCCAGGGCGCCGTACGCCTCGAAACACTGGGCCGCTCGGGCGAGTTGACCTCCCTGGACACCGAACACGTCATCGCGGCCACGGGGTTCAGGGCGACCCGCGACCGTCTGGGCCTGCTGGCCGAGGACGTACGCGGGACCCTGGCCGCGTCACCCGACGGATCCCCTTGCGTGGGCCGGGAGTTCGAGTCCTCCTGCCCCGGCCTCTTCCTGGCGGGCCTGGTCACGGCCTCCGGCTTCGGCCCGGCCATGCGCTTCGTGCACGGCGCCTCTTTCACGGCCCGGACTCTCGTACGAGGGGTACGGCGCCGGCTGCGTACGGGGCCGGCCCGGCTGCCCGTGCCCGGCGCCCGGGAGCGGCGCGGGGTGCTCGGGCGGCGGGTCACTGACGGTGCGGGTGCCGGGCGCGAGGCGTCCGGCACCCGATGAGTCACCACTGACGGGACGCGACCCGGCTTCGCCGGTACAGCACCGCTCCACCGATCAGCAGACCCGCGCTCGCGACCGAGGCCGCCAGCAGTCCGTCGCTGCCGGTGTGCGCGAGCTGCGGCGCCCTGGTCCCCGGCCCCGGAGGGGCCATGGCAGGCGGCACGGTCGCCGGCGGACCCACGACCGGAGGAGTCGTGGTCGGCGGAGTCGCGGCAGGCGGGGTCCTGGTCGGCGGTGCGGTGGTGGGCGGCGCCGTCGTCGGCGGGTTGACCGTCGGCGGCGTGCTGGTGGGCGGAGTCGTGACAGGCGGAGTCGTGACAGGCGGGGTGGTGACAGGCGGAGTCCTGGTCGGTGGCGCGGGGGTGGGCGGTGCGGTGGTGGGAGGAGTGCCCGGCGGCTTCGTGGGCGGCGTGGTCGGGGGCTTCGTGGTCGGGGGCCTGGTCGGCGGGGTGTCGTCGCCGTAACCCTCCGGTCCATGGCTCTGCGGGCCGCTGTGATGGGGTCCGCTGTGGTGGGGTCCGCTGTGGTGGGGGCCGTTGTGACGAGGGCCGTTGTGGTTCCCACACTTGTTGCCGAACGCCGGGTTCAGCAGCGCGACCACGTCCACGGTGTTGCCGCACGCGTTCACCGGCACGTCCACCGGCACCTCGGCGTTGTTGCCCGACGCGACGCCGGGCGAGTTGTGCGTCCCGCCGTGCGCGGCGGAGCCACCGCCGTGGTGGCCGGAACCGCCACCGTGCCCGGGACCGCCGTGGTGGCCCGAGCCGTGGCGCCCGGAGCCGTCACCGTGGTGCGAGCCGTAGCCGTGGTCCGAGCCATGACCGCGGTCCGAACCGTAACCGTCGTCCGAGCCATAGCCGTAGTCCGAGCCATAGGCGTGGTCCGAGCCATAGCCGTGGTCCGAGCCATAGCCGGACGGCGGGGCATGCCTGGGTGGGTCCGGCTTCCTGTGCTTGCCCGTGCCCGGGGTACTGGCGCAGGAGTTGCCGAACGTCGGGTTGAGGCCGGCCGCCGCGTCCACGGAGTTGCCGCACGCGTTGACCGGGACGTTCACGGGTGCCTGCACACTGTTGCCGGACAGCAGGCCGGGCGAGTCCGCTGCGACCCCGTTCGCGTTCGTGTCGGCGAACGCCTGGGGGGTGTACAGGGACATGAAGCTCGTCGCGGCGGCGGCCGCGACCATTCCCCTGCTCAGGGTCTGTCGCAATCTCGTTGTCTTCTCTGCTCGTAGAAGTGGGAAAGCCGGCCTTGGCGCCGAAAGGCGGTCCAAGGCCGGCGTGACACAGCCGGTCGGCTGGTGCGTTACGACGTCAGTCGTTGACGCACTCGTTGCCGAACGCCGGGTTCAGCAGGCCGATCACGTTGATCGAGTTGCCGCACACGTTGACGGGAACGTGGACGGGAACCTGGACCACGTTGCCCGAGAGGACACCCGGCGAGCCCACGGCGGCACCGTGCGCCTCGGAGTCGGCGAAGGCCGGGGCGGCCATTCCCATGGCCATGATCGCGCCGGCTACGACGACGGCACTCTTCTTGTGCTTCACGTACTTCCCTTTCTCTGCGGTCATGCCCCTATGACGGCCGAAACCGGACGAGCCCAGCCTGAACGGCTCGCACCATGACCTGCGGGCTGTAGAACGAGGGGAAGGGGGCCGAAGAAACTACAGAAAGTGCGGTTCCCCGGTAATTCACCCGAACGCTCCGCGTGGATTCGGCAGGGGAAACGTCACTGCCATAAGGAAAGACCAGCGGAAGAACCGACAGAAAACAAAAACAGAAAATAGTGCCAAAGAGCCCGGGCGCCCCCTGCGCGAAGAGCGAAGGGGACACCCGGGCATCCTTTGTGACGGTGGATCAGCTGCGGTCGGCGCCGTTGCCCGAGAGCACCGGGATGTTGGAGAGGACGTGCGACAGCGGCTCGTCGCCCTTCGCCTGGGTCGAGTTCTCGGCGCACTGCTGGTTCTGCGGGGCCGACAGGATCGGCACGTCCTGGAGGACGGTGACCGGGACCAGGATGCCGACGAGCGAACCCGCGTTGACCTTGGCCGGCAGGCCGACACAGAGCTTGTTCAGCGAGCCCTGGACCAGCGAGGCCTGGGGGCTCAGGTCGCCGCCCGTCTTGGCGTTTCCGTACGCCTGCTCGGCGTGGTTGCCGTTGGCCGTGGTGACGCCGTCGTCGTTCCCGATGGCAAGCGCCTGGGGGGCTGCCGCCGCCGAGACGCCGACGACAGAAGCGGCGACCGCCGCCGTGGCCATTGCCTTCTTGAGCATTTCTCCGGTCCTTTCCTGGCAGAGACACATGTTCCTGCTTTCACATCAACCGGAGGCGGCGCCATTGGTTTCTTACTGTCACCCGGTTGGCCCGTTCGACACCCCGGAATTCACGGAATCCCTCGCGCGCGTGCACCGTACAAACGGGCCTCCCAAATGGGCCATCGGAGTGAATCGGAGCAACTATGCGGGCCGGGGGCAGTTGTCCAGGTCGCTCCGGTGGACGGGGTTACTTCAGAAGGGACCAGCAAGTGATCAAGAAGGTTATGGCTGCCGCGGCGGTCGCCGCTTCCGTCGCCGGTGTTTCGGCTGCCGCCGCGCCCCAGGCGATGGCCATTGGCAACGACGGTGGCGTCACCACCGCCAACGGCAATCACGCCGCGCAGATCTACGGCAACCAGGCGACGTACGGGAACATGAGCCCGCAGATGGCGCTCATCCAGGGCTCGCTGAACAAGCCCTGCATCGGCCTGCCGGCCAAGGCCAACCTGGCCTCGCTCATCGGCTTGGTGCCGATCACCGTCGCCCAGGACGTGCCGATCCTGTCGGCCCCGCAGAACCAGCAGTGCACCGAGAACTCCACCCAGGCCAAGGGCGACGAGCCGCTGTCGCACATCCTCTCCAACATCCCGGTGCTCTCCGGCAACGGCGCCGACCGCAGCTGATCTGCCGCACCTCGCAGCGGGCCTCCGGTCTCACGGCGGCCCGCTGCCCCTCTCACGTCTTACGGCGGCGCGCGCAACTTCGGTCCCGAGGAACCCTGTGGGCCAATCGGGGCAAACCCCGCAACCGCACCGTCCACCGCACTGTTGATCATTATGCGGCTCCGTAACGGGGCCATTCTCCGAAAGGGAACGAACATGAAGAAGCTGATGGCGACCGCGGCCATTGCCGCCTCTGTCGCCGGTCTGTCGGCCGCCGGCGCGCCCCAGGCGCTGGCCATCGGCAACGACGACGGCGTCACCACCGCCAACGGCAACGGTTCCGTCCAGAAGTACGGCAACCAGGCGACGCACGGCAAGATGAGCCCCCAGCTCTCGCTCGTGCAGGGCACGCTGAACAAGCCGTGTGTGGGTCTGCCGGTCAAGGCCAACCTGGCCTCGCTCATCGGCGTCGTGCCGATCACCGTCCTGCAGGACGTGCCGATCCTGTCGGCCCCGCAGAACCAGCAGTGCACCGAGAACTCCACCCAGGCCAAGGGCGACGAGCCGCTGTCGCACATCCTGGACAACATCCCGGTGCTCTCGGGCAACGGCGCCGACCGCAGCTGATCTCCGCAGCGGCACGAACAGCGGGTCACCCCTCGTGGGTGGCCCGCTGTTCCCATGCCCGGCCCCGGCAGCCCGTCCGGCCCCGGCCGCCGTGCTGCGGTCTCAGTCTCCGTACAGCTCCTCGATCTCCTTGGCGAACGCGGCGGTCACGGCGTGACGCTTGATCTTCAGGGACGGGGTGAGCAGCCCGTTCTCCTCGGTGAACTCGCCTTCCACCAGGGCGAATTCGCGGATCGACTCGGCGCGGGAGACGGCCTGGTTCGCGTGGTCGACGACCTTCTGTACATCGGCGCGTATGCGGGGGTCGTGAACGAGCTCGGAGACCGGGGTGTCCGCCGGCATCCCGCGGACGTAGAGCCAGTGGGTGAGATCCTCCCGGTCCAGGGTGATCAGGGCGGCGACATAGGGGCGGTTGTCGCCGACGACGACGCACTGGCCGACCGGGGGGCGGCTGCGGAGACGGTCCTCCAGAACGGCCGGGGAAACGTTCTTGCCGCCGGAGGTGACGAGGATGTCCTTCTTGCGCCCGGTGATGGTGAGGTAGCCGTCCTCGTCGAGGGCTCCGAGGTCGCCGGTCGCGAACCACTCGTCGGTCAGGGCGGCGTCGGTGGCGGCCGGGTTGTTCCAGTAGGCGCCGAAGACGATGCCGCCCTTGATGAGGACCTCGCCGTCGTCGGCGATCCGGATCGCCGTGCCGGGGACGGGGAGGCCGACCGTTCCGGGGCGGGGGTCGAGGGGCGGGACGATCGTCGCCGCGGCGGTGGTCTCGGTCAGGCCGTAGCCCTCGTAGACGATGATGCCGGCGGCGTAGAAGAAGAGGTTGAGGTCGCGGTCGAGCGGGGAGCCGCCACTGATGGCGTAGCGCGTGCGGCCGCCGAGTTCCCTGCGGATGCGGCGGTAGACCAGCAGGTCGTACAGGGCCCAGGCCGCGTACAGACCGGGCCCCGGGCCCTTGCCGCGGCCGAGGAACCGGTCGAGGTGCGCCTCGCCGAAGCGGACCGCGATGCGGTGCGCACGGTCGAAGGAGGCTGCGCGGCCTATCCGTTCGGCGGTGGCGCGGCCGGTGCCGTGGATCTTCTCGAAGAGGTACGGCACGCCGACCAGGAAGGTGGGCCGGAACTCCCGTAGCGCCGGGCGGAGTTCGTCGGGCTTGATGCTCGGGCAGTGGCCCAGTTCGATACGGGCCATCAGACAGGCGATCTGGAGGGTGCGGCCCAGGATGTGGGCGAGCGGGAGGAAGAGGAGCGTCGAGGCGATCTGGCTGGTGACCTCCTTGAAGACGGGGTGCAGCAGCTCGACCGTGTTCGCGGCCTCGGCGTGCAGGTTGGCGTGGGTGAGGACGCAGCCCTTGGGCCGGCCCGTGGTGCCCGAGGTGTAGCAGATCGTCGCGACGGTGTCGGGGGTCAGCGCGGCACGCCGCCTGGTGACCTCCTCCTCGGCGATGCCGCCGCCCAGGACGGTCAGGTCGGAGATCGCTCCCCCGTCGATCTGCCACACGCGCGGCGGATCCGGGTGGTCGGCCGTGCCGGCCGCGACTGCCGCAGCGTTCTCGGGGGTCTCGACGACAACAAAACGGGCGTCCGAGTCGCGGACGATCCACTCGATCTGCTCGGGTGAGGACGTGGCGTACACGGGCACGCTCCGGCCGCCCGCCGCCCAGATCGCGAAGTCGAGCAGCGTCCACTCGTAGCGCGTACGGGACATGACCGCGACTCGGCCGCCCGGTTCGAGGCCCGCCGCGACCAACCCCTTGGCGACGGCGGTGACTTCGCCGGCGAAGTCGGCGGCGGTCACCGGCTGCCAGGTGCCGCGCTCCCTGCGGCGGAGGACCACGGCGTCCGGAGCCTCGGCCGCGTTGGTGAAGGGCAGATCGGCGATGCTGCCGGTGGCTGCCTTCGCGGCGAGGGCCGGCATCCGTGCCTCACGGACGGCTCCGTGGTGGTCCCTGGTGATCTCGACCGTGGTGCGGTCCGCCAGATCGGTGCGCTTCTTCGCCTGCTTCAGGTCCTTGCGTACGCCCATGACGGCTCCCGGTTTCGCGGCTCGCGTTGCGCGGTGGCGCGTACTTACTTCCGGGTCAACTTACTCATGCGTAGGGTATTTTCAACCCGCTTCGGGATTTCCCCTCGTCGGGCGGAGCACCCCAGCAGCTCACGGGCGGGCCTCAGACGGCGACCCGCTCCCGCCCGGTCTCCGGCTCCAGGACCTTGCGGGTGACGCGCTCCGCCATGGCGGCCACCAGGGTGCGCGGGCGGCGTGGGGTGAGGTGGGCGCCCAGGGCGTTGCCGAGGCCCGGGGTGACGTAGGCGCGGTCGCGGTCGAGGGCGCGCAGGGCGGCTCGTACGACGGGTTCCGAGGTGGTGAAGGAGCCCGTGACCGCGGCCTTGCGGGTGCCGATCGCGTCGAAGAAGCCGGTCTCCACCGGGCCCGGACAGAGGGCTGTGACCTTGATGCCGCGACCGCGGTACTCCTGACGCAGGGCCAGGGAGAAGTTCAGGACGAACACCTTGGTGGCGCTGTAGACCGCGAAGTACGGGCCGGGCTGGTAGCCCGCCGTGGAGCCGACGTTCAGGACCGCGCCCGAGCCGCGCTCCAGCATGCCGGGGACAAGGGCGTGGGTGAGGTCGACCAGGGCGACGACGTTGACCATCATCTCGTCGTGGTCGCGGGACGGGTCGATGTCCTCGAAACGGCCGCAGGTACCGAACCCGGCGTTGTTGACCAGCAGGTCTACGGCGAGACCCCGGGCGGCGAGGGCGTCCGTGACGCGTCGGGCCGCGTCCGGTTCGGCGAGGTCCTGGGGCAGCACGTACGCCCGGACACCGTGGCGTACGCGGAGCCGGTCGGCCACCTCTTCGAGGCGACCTTCGGAACGGGCCACGAGGACCACGTCGTGGCCACGCGCGGCGAGCTGGTCGGCGAACTCAGCGCCGAGCCCGGAGGAGGCGCCGGTGACGAGAGCGAGAGTCATGGTGGTTCCCTTCGCTTCTGGATGCACTACCTACTACAAGAGAGTAGCCGATTTACAAAGAACCGCAACAGCAATGTCGCAGATAAAAGAGAACCCGCCACCAGCACGTATCGTTTGACCAAACGATCCGTGTCCCCTCAGGAGGTCCCCATGGCCGAACCCGCCGTCCGGCGGCTGCGTGCCGACGCAGAGCGCAGTGTGCGCGTGATCCTGGAGGCGGCCGAGCAGGTGCTCGCCGCCGACCCCGGCGCGTCCATGGAGCAGATCGCGGAGGCGGCGGGGGTGGCGCGGACGACGGTGCACCGACGGTTCGCCAGCCGGAAGGCACTGATCGAGGCGCTCGCCGAGTCGGCCGTACGTCAGCTCGCGGAGGCCGTCGAGGACGGCCGCCCCGACACCGCGCCGCCACTGGTCTCCCTGCACCGCATCACGGCCAACGTCCTGCGGATCAAGGGGGCTTGGAGCTATGCGCTGAGCCGCCCGGACGACGAGGGCAGCACCGCGGCGGCCGGCTGGGAGCAGGTCGGCGCCCGCTGCCTCGAACTCCTCGGGCGTGCGCGGGACGAGGGCCTGCTCGACGCGTCGGTGGACCTGGAGTGGACGCGGCGCGTCTACTACGCCCTCATCGGGGAGGCCCTGCACGGGCCCCAGATCCAACAGGACCCGGATGCGCTGGCCACGCTCGTCGTCGATACGTTGCTGCACGGCGCGGGGCGACGGTCCGGCGCCAACTGACCTCCTTTCGAAGGGAACCCCGTGCGCCCCCACCGCCTTCGGTCCGTCTTCGTCACCGCCGCCGTGGTCACCGCCGCGGCCGTCTCCGGCACGGCGTCCGCCGCTGCCCATGCTCCGGCCGCCACACCCGTCCCCGAATCCGCCACCGCCACCGCCGCCCCCTCCTCCGGTCTCGGCGCCCTCACCGAGTTGTTCGCCGAGCGGCTGCTGTTGGCCGACAAGGTGGCGGCGGCCAAGTACGGCACCGAGATGCCCATCGACGACCCGGTGCGTGAGCGGCAGATCCTGGACGACGTCGCCGCGCGGGCGGCCGGACTCGGGCTCGACCCCGACTCCGTGACCGCCGTCCTCCGCGACCAGATCGAGGCGAACAAGCTGGTCCAGCGCGGCCTGTACGCGCGTTGGGACGCCCACCCCGACGAGCGGCCCACCGAGCGCCCCGACCTGGCCAAGGAGGTCCGCCCAGCACTCGACCTGATCACCACCCGGCTCCTGGCCGCACTCCGGGAGACGGTCCCGGTACGCGCCGACGCCTCCTGCGGCCCGCGTCTGTACGCCGCGGCCGCGCTGTCCGCGTACGAACACCGACTGGACGTACTCCATCTGAAGGGCCTCGGGCGGTCGCTGCCGTCGGTCTGCGGTTCAGCCTGATTCGACGTCAGTTCCGGCTGGTTCGTCCCCCGTTCGGCCCACCTCGGGCGTCAAGCTCGGCTTGACGTGGGCCGATGAACGGGACATGACGTCGACGCACTCCCCCACGTACCCGAGGCCCCGTCCGCCCTCCTCTCCCCCCTCTCCCTCCTCCGTGTCGCTGCTGCCCGGACCGGGGCAGCGGGCGGTGTGGGCGGACCGGGCCCGGATGGCGATGTGGCTCGGGCCCGCGCTCGTGGTGGCGTACGCCGGATTCCAACGGCGGTGGATGTCCGACGACGCCTACATCTACGTACGGACCGTGCGGCAGGTGCTTGCAGGCAACGGGCCCGTGTTCAACGCGGGTGAGCGGGTCGAGTCGTCCACCGGGACCCTGTGGCAGTGGCTGCTTGTGGCGGCCGGGACGGCGGGGGTGGATCCGGTGTCGGCGGCGGTGCTCGGGGGGCTGCTGCTGACAGCGGCCGGGTTCGCGCTCGCGGGGCTCGGGGCGCTGCGGACGTATGGCGGGCGGGCGGCCGTGCCGCTGGGGTCGCTGGTGCTGCTCGGGCTGCCGCCCGTATGGGACTTCGCCACCTCGGGTCTTGAGACGGGGCTCGCGACGTGCTGGATCGCGGGGGCGTGGCTGGCGCTGATCAAGCGGCCCTCCGCCCTCCTGACCTCGGCGGTCATCGGGCTCGGGCCGCTCGTACGGCCCGACCTGGGGCTCGTGTCGGTCGTCTTCCTCGGCGCGCAGTGGCTGCTCGTGCGGCCGTCGTGGCGGGGCACTCTCGCGGGCGCGGGGGCGGCGGGCGCGCTGCCTGCCGCGTACGAGGTGTTCCGGGCCGGGTACTACGGGCATCTGGTGCCGCTGCCCGCCGTGACGAAGGAGGCCTCGCAGAGTCTGTGGTGGCGGGGCCTCGGGTATCTCGGGGACTTCGCGCATCCCTATCTGCTGTGGGTGCCCGCGCTGTTCGTGGTGGCCGCGGTGCTGCCCGCGCGCGGCGGGCTCGCCGAACGCGGGGTCGCCCGGCTCGTCCCCGTGCTCGCGCCCGTCGTCGCCGGGCTGCTGTGCTGGCTGTACGTCATCAAGGTCGGCGGTGACTTCATGCACGGGCGGATGCTGCTGCCGGGGCTGCTGCTGATGCTGCTGCCCGTCTTCGTGGTGCCGGTGACGCGGGTGGGCGTGCTGGCGGCGGTCGGGGTCGGCCTGTGGGCGGTGGTGTGCGCGGGGTGGCTGCGGATTCCGTACGGCGGCCAGATCGGTGCGGCGGGGATCGCGGACGAGCGCGGGGTGTACGTCCGCCACAACGCCGATCCGCATCCGGTGCGGCACACCTTCGTGGGGGCACCGCATCACTTGGAGTACGCACGGAAGGTGTGGGCGGCACGGTACTCCGGGGCGCCGGCGCTGCTGTTCGGCAAGGAGGGGCGGGTTGCCGCGCCGGTGGGTGCGGGTGCGCCTTCCATGACGGCCAGTTATGTGGTGCTGGGGCTCAACGGGTCGCTCGTGCCCCTGGACGGGGCCGCGCTCGATCCGATCGGGCTGGCCTATCCGCTTGCCGCGCATTCCGAGCGGGTCGGGGGCGGGCGGGTCGGGCACGACAAGCGGCTGCCGGCCGCGTGGCTCGCGGCGGACCGGGGCGTGCCCGGGGCTCTGCCCGCCCGGACCGACCCTGCCCAGGTGGCCGCTGCCCGGCGCGCCCTGCGCTGCGGTGCGCTTGCCGAGTTGAACTCGGCGACTCGGGGGGCGCTGACCCCGGGTCGCTTTCTCCGCAACGCGACCGGGGCCTGGGAGCGGACGACATTCCGCTTCCCGAACGACCCCGTGCGCGCGGAGAAGAAACTGTGCGGCTGAGTGGGGGCTGGTCGCGCAGTTCCCGCGCCCCTAAAAGACTGCGCCGTTCCCCGCGCCCCTAGGTGGGCGGGGGATTGAGGTCACATCGAACCGTGCGGCCCGGTGGGGGCTGAGCGCGCAGTTCCTCGCGCCCCTAAAAGACTGCGCCGTTCCCCGCGCCCCTGGGTGGGCGGGGGATTGAGGTCACATCGAACCGTGCGGCCCGGTGGGGGCTGAGCGCGCAGTTCCCCGCGCCCCTAAAAGCCGAAAGACTGCGCAGTTCCCCGCGCCCCTGGCGGGGCGCGGCCCCACCGGGCGGCAGTCGCCCCCCGGCGCAAGGGGTCGTGTCGGGGTTTCCGATCGCAGCACGACCTCCCGAGGGTGAGTTGATGGCCCGGGATGACACAGCTGCGATCGGATGCCCCGTCGCGGCCCCGACCCGACGACAGACGGCAGGCGCGTCTTTCAGGGGCGCGAGGAACGGCGCGACCAGCCCCACCCAACCCGCACCCGCGAACTACCCCAGATCAGTAGCCCGGTCGATCGTCTCGGCAAGCTGCCGTATCGGCTTGCTCTCCGTGGTGGAGGCCAACTCGTCAGCACGTTCGGCGAGTTCACTCAATGAAGGCGGCACCGGCAGGGCGTCCACGCGGTCGCCACCCGAGCGGAGCGAGTCCGCGAAGTACGCCGCTATCGCGGTGACTTGGAGGCCACTGCGCCCAGTCTCCGCAGCCCACAGGTTCCGGTCGAGCGAGTCGGTCTCGATCTGGCCCGTCTCCTCGTGCGGGACACGGGACTTCGGGTCGAGCCACCGCACGGTCGCCGTGGCGACGTGACCCGACGCGCCCGGCTTGACTCGCACGGCGTACAGGGCCGTGACCGTATGGCCGGGACCGATCTCGCCGCCGTCCACACGGTCGTCGCGGAAGTCCTCGTCGGCGACCTGGCGGTTGTCGTAACCGATCAGCCGGAACCGGTCGACGGTCTCGGGGTCGAAGGAGACCTGCGCCTTGGCGTCACGGGCGGTGAGGTCGATGTTCCGCGGGAGCTGGTCGACGAAGACCGTACGGGCGTCCTCGGCATTGGACACGTACGTGGTGTGGCCGTCGCCCTTGTCGGCGAGGCGTTCCATCAGGGCGTCGCCGTAGTCGCTGCCCACGCCGACGCCGAAGAGCGTGATGCCGTGCGCGCGGCGGGCGTCGGCGACGCGGTCGAGGATCGCGTCGGCGTCGGTCTCGCCGGTGTTGGCGAGGGCGTCGGAGAGCAGCACGACCCGGTTGGTGGCGCCCTCGCGCAGGCCGTCCACGGCGGTGCGGTACCCGGTGGTGACGCCCGCGCCGAGGTTGGTCGAATCCGTGGGCTCAAGCGTGTCGATCGCGTCGTGGACCCGGCCGCGGTGGTCGCCCAGGCGGGTCATCGGGAGCACGGTCCTGGCCTCGTCGCTGAAGGAGACGAGTGCGACCGCGTCGTCGTCGCGCAGCCGTTCCGTCATCACGCCCAGGGACTCCTTGACCAGGTCGAGCCGCCCCGGTTCGGCCATGGAGCCGGAGACGTCGATGACGAAGGTGAGGGCGGCGGGCGGGCGTTCACCGGCGTCCTCGGCCTCGCGGGTGGCGAGCCCGACCCTGAGGAAGCGCCAGTCCCGGTTCTCCTGACCGAACGTGTCGGAGTTGGCGTCCTCCTCCCCGCGTGAACCGTCCGGGGCGGCCGTGCGGGCGCCGTCCACCGTGACAGTGAAGCCGTTGCCGTCCGGGCGCTCGTAGTTCTGGCCGAAGCTGTTGATGAACTCCTCGGGGCGGATGGTCGACGGGTCGGGCCTGCGGCCTTCCTCAAGGGTGCGGCGCGCGTAGCCGTACGAGGCGGTGTCGACGTCCAGGGCGAAGGTGGAGAGGTAGTCGGCGGGCGGCGCGCTCTCTCGGAGTTCGCCCTTCCGGTCGCCCTCGGCGGTGCCGTCGTCGGTACCCGAGGGGCCGGTCGGCTGGACGGGGCCGGGGGCCGGGAAGCCGTTGTCGTCCTTGGCCCTGCTGCCGCCCCCGTCGTACGAACTCTCGCCGCTGCCGCCGCTGCAGGCCGTGAGCAGAAGTCCCGCGGCCACGCTCCCGGCGACGAGCGCGGCGCGCAGGCGGCGGCGCCGCCCCGGCCGGACCCACCGTTCCTGACGGCCTTCGCTGCCCTGCCCGCCCTGCCCGCCCGGCTCGTCCCACCGTGCCTGATGCCGTCCAATGCGCCTCATGCGTGCCCCCTCGGATGACCTCTTTGAGTCGACGTCTGTGACTGTGACGTCGGAGGAGGCCGGAAGGAGCGGGCCAGGGTGTTGCGGATGAATCTCAATGCGGCCACGGTGGGCGGCAGTTGAGACCGGTGGGAGACCCTCCGGAGACCTGGGGGTGTCCGGAGGGCCCCAACAGCGGCGCTACGAGGCAGCGACTACTGGGCGGCAACTGCGCGGCAGCCACGCGCCGGCTACGACACGACGTCCTTGCGGGCGAACCCGCGGAAGGCCAGGGCGAACAGCACCATCGCGTAGGTGAGGGACAGAGACGTGCCCTGGATCATGTCGCTCCAGTCGAGCTGCGGCTGGACGGCGTCGAGCCAGGCGTACTGCCAGTGCGCGGGCACGAAGTGGCGCCAGTCGCCGAGCGCCGTCACCTCGTCGAGGACGTTGCCGATGATCGTCAGCCCCACCGCTCCGCCGACCGCTCCCAGCGGGGCGTCCGTCCTGGTCGAAAGCCAGAACGCCAGGGCCGCGGTGATCAGTTGGGACACGAGGATGTACGCGACGACGATCAGCAGGCGCAGGGCGGCGGTCCCGACGGGCAGCGTGCCACCGACGGGCAGCTGAAGTGGCCCCCAGCCGTAGGCCGCCGTACCGACGGCGAGCGCGACGAGCGGCAGCAGCACCAGCGCGGCCAGGCTGAGTCCGAAGGCGACGGCCAGCTTGGACCACAGCAGACGGGCCCGGGGCACCGGCGCCGCGAGCAGATAGCGCAGCGACGACCAGCTCGCCTCCGAGGCGACCGTGTCCCCGAAGAACAGCGCCACCGGGATGACGAGCAGGAAGCCCGCGGAGGCGAAGAGGTTCACGGCGGCGAAGTTCGCCCCGGACGCGGTCGCGGTGTCCATCAGGTTGACCCGCTGGGCGGCGTTGCCGCCGCCGCCCGGGTCGCCGACCTGGAAGGCGATCAGCAGGATGAAGGGCAGGGCGAACAGCAGCCCGCCCATGACCATCGTGCGGCGCCGCTTCAGCTGCCGGACCAGTTCGACCCTCAGGGGCAGCGTGCGGCCCGCGCGGTAGCCGTCGGCGACCTCGACAGGCCGGGCGGAGCCGGCCCCGGCACGCTCCTCGGCGCGTTCCTCGCGCTCCTCCGCGCGGTCGGCCAGCGTGCTCATGCGGACTCTCCGATCAGGGTGAGGAAGGCGTCTTCGAGACGGCGGTGGGGGCCCACGGACTCCACGGGTACGTCCATCCGTACGAGCTCGGCGACCAGGCGCCGTGCGCTTCCGTCCTCGTCGAGCCGGACCAGGAGTCCGTCGTCGGTGCGGACGGCCGAGACCACGCCCGGCAGCGCGGCGACCTTCTCGACGACGGGCTCGTCCGTCGGCGTGGCCGTGCCCACCAGCAGCGTGTCGCCCGAGCCGATGATCTCCGCCACCGGGCCCGCCTGGACCAGCTTCCCGTGGTCCATGACCACGAGGTGGGTGCAGGTCTGCTCGACCTCGGCGAGGAGGTGGCTGGAGACGATCACCGTACGGCCGGCAGCCGCGTAGCGGATCATGACGTCGCGCATCTCGCGGATCTGCGGCGGGTCGAGGCCGTTGGTCGGTTCGTCGAGGATGAGCAGGTCCGGCAGGCCGAGCATGGCCTGGGCGATGGCGAGGCGCTGGCGCATGCCCTGGGAGTAGGTCCGTACCGCGCGGGACAGCGCGCCGCCGAGCCCCGCGATCTTCAGCGCCTCTTCCAGATGCGCGTCCTCGGGCGGGCGGCCCGTCGCCCGCCAGTACAGTTCGAGGTTCTCCTGGCCGGAGAGGTGCGGCAGGAAACCCGCTCCCTCGACGAAGGCCCCGACGCGTGACAGCACCGGTGCGCCCGGCCGGATCACATGGCCGAAGACGCGGATCTCTCCGGCGTCCGGCTTGATCAGACCCATCAGCATGCGCAGCGTCGTGGTCTTGCCGGCGCCGTTCGGCCCCAGCAGGCCCAGGACCTGGCCCTTCTCCACGCGGAAGGTGAGGTCCCGCACGGCGTAGCGGTCCGCCGACTTGGCGTATCGCTTGCTCAGGTCGGTGATCTGGAGCGGGACTTCGGCCTGTGCGGGGTCCGGTGCGGGCGTCGCGGTGCGGCGCCGTCCGCTGAGCAGCAGGGCCAGCGCGAGCCCGGCACCGGCGAGCGGCAGCCACCACACCCAGGCGGGCAGCGCCGCCGCGGCGGTGTCCCCGCCGAGCGGCGTGGGCACGGTCAGGCCGCTCTTCTGGGAGACGGTGTACGTCGCCGGGGCCGTCGGTGAGGCGTAGCCGAGGTCCGTCGAGGCGAGGACCAGGCGCAGCCGGTGGCCGTCGTCCACCTCGTGGTCGATCGCCGGCAGGGTGATCCGTACGTCCTTGCCGGCCTTGGCGCCCTCCACGCGGACGGGCTCGACCAGCTGCGAGGGCAGCACCGGCTGGGCGCCGCCCGGACCGACGTCGTACACCTTCGCGAAGAGCACCGCGTCCTCGCTGGTCGACTTGACGTGGACCGTCACCGTCGGCGAGCCGGTGATCTGCAGATCCTCCCGCAGGGGCGCCGACTCGAACGAGGCGAACTGGCCGGGGAAGTCGAGGGACACCCCGACCCCGAGCGAGGACAGCTGGGACAGGCCACCGCCGCCGAGGCCGGGCAGGGCCGAGATGGCGGGCGGACTGGAGCCCGCCGGGTTGTCGAAACGCTGCTCGCGGCCGGTCAGGGCGATCGAGCGCCCCCCGCTCGTCAGGCCGGGGTAGGTCTCCTCGGTCGCACTGCCCAGCCGCGGCTCTCCGTCGCCGGAGCCCAGGCCGAGGGTCCGGGTGACGCGGAAGGCGGGGCCGGTGTCGACGCCCTTCTCGTCCTTCAGGTAGCGGTCGAACCACGTCTGGGTACGGGCCTGGACACGGCTCGCCTCCATGTCGCCGCCGTCGTGCCCGCCCGCGATCCAGTCGACGTCCACGGGGGCGCCGTTGGCTCGGATCGCCTTGGCCGCGGTGTCGGCCTGGTCGAGCGGGAAGAGCGAGTCGGTCTGGCCCTGCGTGAGGAGCGTGGGGACCTTGATGCGGTCACCGACGGCGGCGGGGCTGCGCTCCTGAAGGAGCTTCGTCGCCGCCGCGTCCGGTGTGCCGGACTCCGCGACCCGGTCGTACATCTCGCACAGCTGCTTCTCGAACCTGTCGCAGCCGCCGCCGGTGTTGATGAAGATGCCCGCCCACAGCTTCTTGAAGACGCCGTTCGGGAACAGCGCGTCCGCGAGGTTCCAGTACGTGATCGCCGGGGCGATGGCGTCCACGCGGTCGTCGGTCCCGGCGGTGAGCAGGGAGACCGCGCCGCCGTAGGAAGCGCCCGCCATGCCCACGCGGGGGTCGCCGGTCTTGTCGAGCTGGACCTCGGGCCGCTCGGCCAGCCAGTCGATCAGCTTGGAGGCGTCGGCGACCTCGCCCTTGGGGTCGTTCAGCCCGATCTTCCCCGTGGATCCGCCGAAGCCGCGGGCCGACCACGTCAGGACCGCGTAGCCATCGCGTGCGAGGTCCTCCGCCTGGGTGCGTACGTCCTTCTTGCTGCCGCCGAAGCCGTGCGCGAGCAGGACGGCGGGCCGGCGTCCGGAGGCGTCGCCGGTGAAGTACGACGTGTTGATTCTCACCCCGTCGCCCGTACTGATGAACTGGTCTGAGCGGTGTACCGCGGGCGCCCCGTCGGAGGCGACGGCGCTCCACGTGCCGGCGCCGGCGAGCACCACGACGGCGGCCCCGGCGGCGATCCACCGTCGAGGCCGCCGCAGTGCGGGCAGTCGAAGATCCATGCGTCAACAGTACGGGCCGTACCTGTCGGCCCCAGACAGCTTCCAGGCTGAACCCCCACCCCTCCCACGGGAGTACGGAACCCCCTCCGGGTACCGCGTCCGTGGTACCCGGAGGAGAGTTCGGGCGGCTCTGTCCGTGGCCGGGTACGGGTGCTCAGTGGTTGCGCGGGAATCCGAGGTCGACGCCCGTCGGTGCCTCCGACGGGTCCGGCCAGCGGGTCGTGACGACCTTGCCGCGGGTGTAGAAGTGCGTGCCGTCGTTGCCGTAGATGTGGTGGTCCCCGAAGAGGGAGTCCTTCCAGCCACCGAAGGAGTGGTAGCCCACCGGCACCGGGATCGGCACGTTCACGCCGACCATGCCGGCCTCGATCTCCAGCTGGAAGCGGCGGGCGGCGCCGCCGTCCCGGGTGAAGATCGCGGTGCCGTTGCCGAAGGGCGACCCGTTGATCAGGGCCACGCCCTCCTCGTACGTGTCGACGCGCAGCACGCACAGCACCGGGCCGAAGATCTCGTCGCGGTAGGCGTCCGAGGCCGTGGGCACCTTGTCCAGGAGCGAGAGGCCGATCCAGTGGCCGTCCTCGTGGCCCTCGACCGTGTAGCCGGTGCCGTCGAGAACGACCTCGGAGCCCTGGGCGGCCGCGCCCGTCACGTACGAGGCGACCTTGTCGCGGTGGGCCGCCGTGATCAGCGGGCCCATCTCGGAGGCCGGGTCGTTGCCGGGGCCGATCTTGATCTTCTCGGCGCGCTCGCGGATCTTCTCCACCAGCTCGTCGCCGACCGCACCGACCGCGACGACGGCCGAGATGGCCATGCAGCGCTCGCCCGCCGAGCCGTAGGCCGCCGAGACGGCCGCGTCCGCCGCCGCGTCCAGGTCGGCGTCCGGGAGGACCAGCATGTGGTTCTTGGCGCCGCCGAGCGCTTGGACGCGCTTGCCGTTCGCGGAGGCGGTGGTGTGGATGTAGCGGGCGATCGGGGTCGAGCCGACGAAGGAGACCGCCTTGACGTCCGGGTGCTCCAGGAGGCGGTCGACGGCCACCTTGTCGCCGTGCACGACGTTCAGCACGCCGTCCGGCAGCCCGGCCTCCGCGAACAGCTCCGCGAGGCGGACGGACGCCGACGGGTCCTTCTCGCTCGGCTTCAGCACGAAGGTGTTGCCGCACGCGATGGCCAGCGGGAACATCCACATCGGCACCATGGCCGGGAAGTTGAACGGCGTGATGCCGGCCACGACACCGAGCGGCTGGCGGATCGAGGCGACGTCGACCCGGGAGGCCACCTCGGTCGACAGCTCGCCCTTCAGCTGGACGGTGATCCCGCACGCCAGGTCGACGATCTCCAGGCCGCGCGCGACCTCGCCGAGCGCGTCCGAGTGCACCTTGCCGTGCTCGGCGGTGATCAGCTCGGCGATCTCGTCGCGGTGGGCGTCGAGCAGCGCGCGGAACTTGAAGAGGATCGTGGACCGCTTGGCGAGCGAGGCGGTGCCCCAGGTCGCGTAGGCGTCCTTCGCGGCGGCGATCGCCGCGTCGACCTCGTCGACGGTCGCGAAGGCGACCTTGGTCGTCACGGCGCCGGTCGCCGGGTCGGTCACCGGCCCGTACGTACCCGACGCGCCCTCGACGGACTTGCCGCCGATCCAGTGGTTGACGATCTTCGTCATGACCGAGTGCTCCTTCACAGATGGCGGCGTCGGGTGGAGACGTGCCGTTCGTACAGCTCACGGGCCTTGACCGCCGACGGTCGGGTCGCGGTCTCGGCCACAGGAACATCCCACCAGGCCTGCGCCGGAGGCGCGCCCGACACTGTGTCTGCCGTTTGGGTCTCCACGTAGACACAAGTGGGAGTGTCGTCGGCCCGGGCCTCGGCGAGGGCCGCCCGCAGGTCGCGGACGGTCTTCGCGCGCAGGACCCGCATGCCCAGGCTGGCCGCGTTGGCGGCCAGGTCGACGGGCAGCGGGCGCCCCGTGTACGTGCCGTCCTCGGACCGGTGGCGGTAGGCGGTGGCGAACCGCTCGCCGCCGACCGTCTCGGAGAGGCCGCCGATGGACGCGTACCCGTGGTTCTGCAGGATCACGACCTTGATCGCGATGCCCTCCTGGACGGCGGTGACGATCTCCGTCGGCATCATCAGGTACGTGCCGTCGCCGACCAGCGCCCAGACGGGACGGTCGGGCGCCGCGAGCCGTACGCCGATGGCGGCCGGGATCTCGTAGCCCATGCAGGAGTAGCCGTACTCGACGTGGTACTGGTCGCGGGAGCGGGCGCGCCAGAGTTTGTGCAGGTCGCCGGGGAGGGAGCCGGCCGCGTTGATGAGGATGTCGTCCCCGGTGACGATCTCGTCGAGGAGGCCGAGGACCTGCGGCTGGGTGGGCCGGATGTCCGGGTCCTCCGACTCGTACGCCGCGTCGACGCGGTACTCCCAGCGCTCCTTGTCGTCCGTGTACTCGGTGACGTACGCGGGTTCGGCGCGGTGGCCGTGCAGCGCGAGCGCCTCCGTGAGGGACTCCAGGGCCGTGCGGGCGTCCGCGATCAGCGGCTGTCCGGAGAGCTTGTGTCCGTCGAGGGACGCGATGTTGACGTTCAGGAAGCGCACGCCCTGGGCGGCGAAGAGGGTGCCGGAGGCGGTGGTGAAGTCGGTGTAGCGGGTGCCGACGCCGATCACCAGGTCCGCGGTGCGGGCGAGTTCGCAGGCGGTCGCGGTGCCGGTGTGCCCGACGCCGCCGACGTCCGCCGGATGGTCCCAGATCAGTGAGCCCTTGCCGGCCTGTGTGGAGGCGACCGGGATACGGGTGAGGTCGGCGAACTCCTTGAGCGCGTCCTCGGCCTCGCTGTGGTGGACCCCGCCGCCCGCGACGATCAAGGGACGCCGGGCGTCCCGAACAGCCCTGACGGCGGCGGCCAGTTCCTCCGGGTCGGCGACCGGGCGGCGGACCGTCCAGACGCGCTCGGCGAAGAACTCCTCGGGCCAGTCGAAGGCTTCCGCCTGCACGTCCTGCGGCAGGGCGAGCGTGACGGCACCCGTCTCGACCGGGTCGGTGAGCACCCGCATCGCCTGGAGGGCGGCCGGGATCAGGGCCTCGGGGCGGGTGATCCGGTCGAAGTACTTCGACACCGGGCGCAGACAGTCGTTGACCGACACATCGCCCGCGTACGGGACTTCGAGCTGTTGGAGGACCGGGTCGGCGGGGCGGGTCGCGAAGACGTCCCCGGGCAGCAGGAGCACCGGCAGGTGGTTGATCGTGGCGAGGGCGGCGCCGGTGACGAGGTTGGTGGCGCCGGGGCCGATGGAGGTCGTGACCGCCTGGACGGAGAGGCGGTTGGACTGACGCGCGTAGCCGACGGCCGCGTGGACCATGGACTGTTCGTTGCGGCCCTGGTGGTACGGCATCTCGTCGCCGTACTCCAGGAGCGCCTGCCCGAGCCCGGCGACGTTGCCGTGCCCGAAGATGCCCCAGGTGGAGTCGACCAGGCGGCGTCGCACGCCGTCGCGTTCCGTGTACTGGGCGGCGAGGAACCGCACCAGTGCCTGCGCGACCGTCAGCCTTGTCGTCGTTGACGTCGGCTCTGTCATCGGTAGCCCTCTGCGCTTTCTTCGTGTCCCGGGTGGAAGCAGATCCGCCACGTCATACGTCTGAACGGGCCTTACGTCTCTATGGCCCGTCCGCCAATGTGCGGCCGTGCACACCCGATGACGGGGACCTCCGGCGCGGGGCCGTAGCGGGCGGGGAGTCGTCGCTCGCACTTCGCTCCTGCCAGGGCGAAGCGGCTTCCCGCGCCGGAGGCGATCAGGACCCGGGCGTCACGGGGAGCGCGCGCGAAGTCGGTGACTCCGTCGAACACACCATCCCTGCCCGGGAGTTCGAACACTTTGTCCTCTTTATTCCCCTCTGTGCGCACAGTACAACCGCCGCCGGAGAGGTACGTCTCGTCGGTCATGCCGGCTCCCCCTCACAGCAGTCCGACGGCTGTGTCGACCGCGGCCCCGACATCGCCGTCGGCCGGGTAGAGCAGCGAGCGTCCGACCACCAGCCCCTGGACGGTGGGCAGTTGAAGGGCACCGCGCCATTTCTCGTACGCGCCCTCCTGGTCGGCGCCGACGTCTCCGCCGAGCAGGACGGCCGGGAGGGTGGAGGTCTCCATGACGCGGGCCATGTCGTCCGGATTCTCCGTGACGGGGACCTTCAGCCAGGTGTACGCCGAACTGCCGCCCAGGCCGCTCGCGATGGCGATGGACCTCGTCACGGCGTCGGCGCCCAGGTCGTTGCGGAGGGTGCCGGTGGTCGGGTCGCGGCGGCTGAGGAACGGCTCGACGAACACGGGGAGCCGGCGCTCGGCCATGTCGTCCACGGCACGGGCCGTCGACTCCAGGGTGGTGAGCGAGCCCGGGTCGTCGTAGTCGATCCGCAGCAGCAGCTTGCCCGCGTCGAAGCGGAGCCGCTCGATGTCCCGCGGGCGGTGTCCGGTGAACCGGTCGTCCAACTCCCAGGCCGCGCCCGCGAGTCCGCCCCGGTTCATCGAGCCCATGACCACCTTGTGGTCCAGCGCGCCGAGCAGCAGCAGGTCGTCGAGGATGTCGGCGGTCGCGAGCACGCCGTCGACGCCCGGCCGGGAGAGGGCGAGGCAGAGCCGTTCGAGCAGGTCGATCCGGTTGGCCATGGCCAGCCTGCGGTCACCCACGGAGAGGGATCCGCGGGCGGGGTGGTCGGCGGCGACGATCATCAGCAGCCCGGACTCGCCGAGGAGCGACCGCCGGGGCCGCCGTGCGGCGGCCTCCTCGACGGCCTCGGGGCGCTGGGCCCGGATCCGGACCAGCTCCGAGATGTCGATGCCCGTCGGGGCGCCGCCCGCGGAGCCGTACGCCCCCGCGGCACCTCCTTCGCGCCGACCGGTCCCCGCGTATCCCGCCTTCACAGCACCGCCCCCGCCTTCAGGGCCTGCTCGACCTCCGACGGGGTGGGCATGGCGGAGGAGCACTCCAGGCGGGACGCGACGATGGCGCCGGCGGCGTTGGCGTGCCGCATGATCCGCTCCAGGTCCCAGCCCGCGAGGAGGCCGTGGCAGAGGGAGCCGCCGAACGCGTCGCCCGCGCCCAGGCCGTTGAGGACCGTCACCGGGAGGGGCGGGACCTCCGCCGACTCACCCTTCCGGTTCACGGCCAGGACGCCCTTGGGGCCCTGCTTGACCACGGCCAGTTCCACACCCGCGTCCAGGAGGGCACGGGCGGCCGCGTGGGGCTCGCGCACGCCCGTGGCGACCTCCACCTCGTCGAGGTTGCCGACGGCGACGGTGGTGTGGCGCAGGGCCTCGGCGTAGAAGGGCCGGGCGGCTTCGGGATCGCTCCAGGCTGTGTCTTTCCAAAATGCGGGCCGCCAGTCCAGATCGAAGACCGTGGTGCCGGACTTGGCGCGGTGGGCGAGGGCGGCGAGCGTCGCCGTGCGGCTGGGCTCCTCGCTCAGGCCCGTACCCGTGACCCAGAAGATCCGGGTGTCGCGGATGGCGTCCAGATCCAGTTCGTGGGCGTCGATCTCCAGGTCGGGCGCCTTGGGCAGCCGGTAGAAGTACAGCGGGAAGTCGTCCGGCGGGAACACCTCGCAGAAGGTGACCGGCGTCGGCAGCCCTGGCACCGGCGTCACCCAGCGGTCGTCGACCCCGAAGTCCCGCAGCGCCTCGTGCAGATACGCCCCGAAGGGATCGTCACCGGTCCGCGTCACCACCGCCGTACGCCGCCCGAGCCGAGCCGCCGCCACAGCCACGTTGGTCGCCGAACCGCCGAGGAACTTCCCGAAGGAGGTCACCTGCGGGAGCGGCACCCCGGTCTGCAGCGGATAGAGGTCCACGCCGATCCGCCCCATGGTGACGAGGTCGTACGCACTGGACTCCGCGGACTCGGCCATCGAGTTCCCTTCGTATCGGTTGACCCAAGGTCTAGCGGCGCTCACAGAGCCCTGTCAATTGGTTGTCCGGACATTCGGACCAGGCCTTGACACCTCTCCCCGACGGACCTGAAGCTGACGCTCATGACGTCGTTGCCACCTCAGTCATCGCCTCAGTCCTCACTGTCGCGCATCCGGATCGGCTCGGCCCCCGACTCCTGGGGCGTGTGGTTCCCCGACGACCCCCAACAGGTCCCCTGGCAGCGCTTCCTCGACGAGGTCGCCGAGTCCGGATACGAGTGGATCGAGCTGGGCCCGTACGGCTATCTGCCGAGCGAGCCGGCCGTCCTCGCGGACGAGACCGCCCGCCGGAACCTGCGGGTGTCGGCCGGCACGGTCTTCACCGGGCTGCACCGCGGCCCGGACGTGTGGGACGCCACGTGGGCCCATGTCTCGGACATCGCCGCGCTCACCCAGGCGATGGGCGCCGAGCACCTGGTCGTCATCCCGTCCTTCTGGCGGGACGACAAGACCGGCGAGGTCCTGGAGCCCGACACGCTCACGCCCGAGCAGTGGCGCCACCTCACCACGCAGACCGAGCGGCTCGGGCACGAGGTGCGCGAGCGCTACG
This sequence comes from Streptomyces sp. NBC_00258, assembly GCF_036182465.1. NCBI lineage: Bacteria > Bacillati > Actinomycetota > Actinomycetes > Kitasatosporales > Streptomycetaceae > Streptomyces > Streptomyces sp. NBC_00258. Next base: position 7,734,245 of record NZ_CP108081.1, on the reverse strand, counting down.
GGCTGAAAATCGTCGTCCACCCGCACGCGGACACACACATCGACAGTGAGGAGAACGTGGCGCGCTTCCTCGACGGCACGGACTCGTCGCTGGTGTCGCTGTGTCTCGACACCGGGCACTACGCCTACTGCGGCGGCGACAGCGTCAAGCTCATCGAGACGTACGGGGAGCGGATCGGGTACCTCCACCTCAAGCAGGTGGATCCCGAGATCCTGGCCGACGTGCGGGCGAACGAGATTCCGTTCGGGCCGGCCGTGGCGCGTGGCGTGATGTGCGAACCGCCGGCCGGGGTGCCCGCGCTGGAGCCGGTGCTGGCCGCTGCGCAGAAGCTGGACGTGGAGTTGTTCGCCATCGTCGAGCAGGACATGTATCCGTGCGAGCCGGACAAGCCGTTGCCCATTGCTCAGCGCACGCGGGCGTTCCTGAGGTCCTGCGGAGCGTGAATCGGCTGCGGGCCGGTGGGGGCTTGTCGCGCAGTTCCCCGCGCCCCTAAAGGGGCGCGATGCGTCAGCCGTGTCACAAAAGACCCCTTCCTGTCACACATGTCGCGTGTACGCGGGTCTTGCGTCACACCCGGGCGACAGGCGCTACCCGGCGGTCACGCTGTGTCGTTGAGCGGACACAGGCTTTGTGATCGCCAGCGCAGTGCCCGGCTCCCCCGACGGCCGCCCCTCGGCCGCCGCTGTGGCGCGCGCAGGGAGGTGCAACTCATGACCGACCGAAGGCTCTGGTCGTACAAGGAGATCGCGGCGCACATCAAGGTGCAGCCGGACACCGTGCGGTCCTACCGCAAGCACGGGCTGCTGCCCCCGCCCGACCACGTGGAGAGCGGCAAGCCCTACTGGTACGCCGACACGGTCCGCGCCTGGGTCGCCTCGCGGCCCGGCAACAGAGGCCGCAGAGACGGCTGATCAGCTCCCGGCACGCCAACCACGACAACTGGGCCCCCGCACGGCAGACGTGCGGGGGTCCTCTTCATGTCGGCCCGGGGAGTGAGCGGTTCACGCCCACGGCTCGATGATCGTCACTCCCGCCCCCGGCGCCGTTCCCATCGCCGCCAGCGCGGCGGGGGCCTCGTCCAGCGGAATCGTGGACGTCACCAGGAGGTCGGGGCGCAGCAACCCCGCCCGTACGGACTCCAGCATCGGCGGGTAGGCGTGGGCGGGCATGCCGTGGCTGCCGAGGAGTTCGAGTTCGAGGCCGATCACGCGGGACATCGGCAGTGTCGGGTCCTGGGGGAGCAGGCCGACCTGGACGTGCCGGCCCCGGCGGCGCAGGCTGCCGACCGAGGCCGCGCAGGTGGCCGGCGAGCCGAGAGCGTCCAGGGAGAGATGGGCGCCGCCGCCCGTCAGTTCACGGACGGCCTCCGCCGTCTCCTCGGGCCGGGCGTCCCGGGACACCGCCACGCACTCCGCCGCCCCGAACCGCCGTGCCAGCTCCAGCGCCCGGGGCGAGAGGTCGACCGCGACGACCCGTGCGCCGGCCGCCGCCGCGATCATCACGGCGGACAGCCCCACACCGCCGCAGCCGTACACGGCCACCCACTCCCCCGGCGCCACCCGCCCCTGCGCGACGACCGCGCGGAACGCCGTGGCGAACCGGCAGCCCAACGAGGCCGCCGTCCCGAAGGACAACTCGTCCGCGACGGCGACCAGGTTGACGTCTGCGTGGTCCAGGGCCACGAACTCGGCGAACGACCCCCAGTGCGTGAACCCCGGCTGGGTCTGGCGCTCGCACACCTGCTGGTCGCCCGCCGCGCAGGAGGCGCAGCTGCCGCAGGCGCAGACGAAGGGCACCGTGACCCGGTCGCCGGGGCGCCGGCCGGTCACCAGGGCGCCCACCGCCTCGACGGTTCCGGCGAGTTCGTGTCCGGGCACGTGCGGCAGCGTGATGTCCGGGTCGTGGCCCTGCCAGCCGTGCCAGTCGCTCCGGCAGAGGCCGGTGGCCTCCACGCGCACCACAACGCCGTGCGGTGCGGGGGTCGGGTCCGGGACGGTTCGCAGTTCGGCCGGCTTTCCGTATTGCTCGAACACCACTGCCCTCATGTGTTTTACCCCTCCGCCGTCGGCCCCTGGATCACTGTTCCCGGTCGAACGCTAGACGCCCCGCGGGGAGCACCGATTTTGCCTGCGCGTCCGTGGGGGCTTGTCGCGCAGTTCCCCGCGCCCCTGAAGGGCGCGGGCCCGCATATGCCAGAAAGGCGCATAACAACCACTTGCCATAAAGTGCGGACAAATCTTCCGAGCCGCACTTCCGAGCCCGAGGGACCTGTCGTGACCCAGCCCCCGCCGCCCGGCGCACCCCGAGCCCGCATCCCCGGCCCTCAGCAGCCCCCGCCCTCCTCTCCCCGGACGCGCACCGGCCTGTGGCGGCGGTGCCTGTGGGGCGGACTCGCACTCTGGGCGCTCAGCGCGCTCGTCACGTACGCGACCGGGAACACCACCCTGCTGCCGACGCTGATCCTGCTCGGCAGCTTCCTGGTCCCGGTCGTCTTCGTGCTGTGGGCGTACGAGCACCACGGCCGCGACCTGGGCGTGAACGTGATCCTCGGCTGCTTCCTGACCGGTGGCGTGCTGGGGGTGCTCGGCGCCTCGGTGATGGAGTACTACCTGCTCCATCCGTCGCTGTGGATGTTCGTCGGGGTCGGCCTCATCGAGGAGGCGGTGAAGGCGGCCGCGCTGATGTTCGTGCTGCGCCGGCAGACCCGTATCCGCGGACTGCGGGCCGGGCTCGTGCTCGGGGCGTCGGTCGGTTTCGGGTTCGCGGCACTGGAGAGCGCGGGGTACGCGTTCAACGCGGCCGTCTCGACCGAGGGCATCGATCTGCGGGCGCTGCTGGAGACCGAGATCCTGCGGGGCGTGCCGGCCCCCTTCGGGCACGGCCTGTGGACGGCGATCACGGGCGCGGTCCTGCTCGCGCACCGCCGCCCGAGCGGGCAGTTCGCGTTCACCGCCCCGGTCGTCGGCACGTACGTCGGTGTCGCGCTCCTGCACACCCTGTGGGACTCGACACACGGCATCGCCCTCTGGCTGGTGGCGCGGCTGACGGGCGCGGGGCTGGATACGTCACTGTTCGGACCGGGCTACCTGCCTGCCGTGACGGACCAGCAGAAACATCTCTTCACGCTGTTCTCGGTCGGTGGCATGGTCGCCGTGTCGCTGATGGGCATCGCCTGGGTGCGGTCACTGGCACGTCGCGACCCCTCTTGGAGAAATACCCCCTAGGGGTACAGTGTGGATAGTGTGAGGCCCTCGTGGGCCACGCACGCCCCACACGTCTCGACGAGGAGCAACGACATGACCGCCCAGACCGACACCCCGGGCTCCCTCACCACCGTCTACCAGGTGAGCGGGATGAGCTGCGGACACTGCGAAGGCTCGGTGTCCGGTGAGATCTCCGAGATCGCCGGTGTCACCTCGGTGAAGGCCGTCGCCTCCACCGGCGAGGTGACCGTGGTCTCCGCCGCCCCGCTCGACGAGGAGGCCGTGCGCGCCGCCGTCGACGAGGCCGGCTTCGAGCTCGTCGGCAAGGCCTGAAACCGGCGGGAACCGGAGCACGGAGATGACCGGCACCACCGCAGCGACTCCGATAGCCGGGGCCACGGAGGTCGAGCTGACGATCGGCGGGATGACCTGCGCCTCCTGCGCGGCCCGCGTCGAGAAGAAGCTCAACCGCATGGACGGTGTCACCGCCACGGTGAACTACGCGACGGAGAAGGCGAAGGTCTCGTACGCGCGGGGGGTGCTGGTCACCGATCTGATCGCCACGGTGGTGAAGACGGGGTACACGGCCGAGGAGCCTCCCCCGCCGAGGACCGAGCCGCCGGAGGCCGACGCAGCGCAGCCCGCCCGGGATCCCGAACTGGCCGCGCTGCGCGAGCGTCTCACCGTCTCCGTCCTCCTCTCCGTCCCCGTCGTCCTGCTGTCGATGGTCCCGGCGCTGCAGTTCGACAACTGGCAGTGGCTCGCGCTCACCCTGGCCGCGCCCGTCGTCGTATGGGGCGGACTGCCGTTCCACCGGGCGGCGTTCACGAACGCCCGGCACGGCGCGGCCACCATGGACACCCTCATCTCCATCGGCACGCTGGCCGCGTTCGGCTGGTCCCTGTGGGCGCTGTTCTTCGGCGACGCGGGGATGGAGGGCATGCGGGACGAGGGCTTCACCCTCACCGTCTCCCGTACTGAGGGCTCGTCGGCCATCTACCTCGAAGTCGCCGCCGGGGTGGTCGCCCTCATCCTCCTCGGCCGCTATCTGGAGGCCCGTTCCAAGCGCCGAGCGGGTGCCGCCCTGCGGGCCCTCATGGAACTGGGCGCGAAGGACGTGACCGTCGTACGGGACGGCCGCGAAGTCCGCGTTCCGGTGGCCTCTCTGGCCGTGGGCGACCGTTTCGTCGTACGGCCCGGTGAGAAGGTCGCCACGGACGGCACGGTCGTCGAGGGTTCCTCGGCGGTCGACGCGTCCATGCTGACCGGCGAGTCGGTGCCGGTGGACGTGAAGGTGGGTTCGGCCGTCACGGGCGCGACCGTGAACGCGGGCGGGCGGCTCGTCGTCGAGGCGACCCGGGTCGGCGCGGACACCCGGCTGGCGCGGATGGCACGGCTCGTGGAGGACGCGCAGAACGGCAAGGCCCAGGTGCAGCGCCTCGCCGACCGGATCTCCGGCGTCTTCGTACCCGTCGTGCTGCTGATCGCGGCCGGCACGTTCGGCGGCTGGCTCGGCGTCACCGGTGACACGGCCGCCGCGTTCACCGCCGCCGTCGCCGTGCTGATCATCGCCTGCCCGTGCGCGCTCGGCCTCGCCACCCCGACGGCACTCATGGTCGGCACCGGCCGCGGCGCCCAGCTCGGCATCCTCATCAAGGGCCCCGAGGTCCTGGAGTCCACCCGCCGCGTCGACACGGTCGTCCTGGACAAGACCGGCACGGTCACCACCGGCCGCATGACCCTCCAGGAGGTGTACGCGGCCGACGGCACCGACGAGGAGCGCGTACTGCGGCTCGCGGGGGCCCTGGAGCACGCTTCCGAGCATCCGGTGGCCCGGGCGGTCGCCGAGGGCGCTCAGGCCCGTACAGGCCCTCTGGCGGCCGTGGACGGCTTCGAGAACGTGGCCGGGCTCGGCGTACGCGGCACGGTCGAGGGCCACGAGGTCCTCGTCGGGCGGGCCCGCCTCCTCGAAGATGCCGGGATCGCGCTGCCGGACGAACTGGCCGCGCTCAAGACCCGGGCCGAGGAGGACGGGCGTACCGCCGTGGCCGTCGCCTGGGACGGCGTGGCACGCGGTGTCGTCACCGTCGCCGACGCGGTCAAGGAGACCAGCGCGGAGGCGGTACGCGCCCTGCGCGCCCTGGGCCTGCGGCCGGTGCTGCTGACCGGGGACAACCGGACCGTCGCCGAGTCCGTGGCCCGCGCGGTCGGCATCGACGCCGCCGACGTCATCGCCGAGGTGCTGCCGCGGGACAAGGTCGACGTGATCGAGCGGCTGCGGAGCGAGGGGCGGACGGTGGCGATGGTCGGCGACGGCGTCAACGACGCGGCCGCCCTCGCCACCGCCGATCTGGGTCTCGCCATGGGCACCGGGACGGACGCGGCGATCGAGGCGAGCGACCTGACACTCGTACGAGGGGATCTTCGGGTGGCCGCGGACGCCATCCGGCTGTCGCGGAAGACCCTCTCCACGATCAGGGGGAACCTCGTCTGGGCCTTCGGCTACAACGTGGCGGCGCTGCCGCTCGCCGCGGCCGGACTGCTGAACCCGATGATCGCGGGCGCGGCCATGGCCTTCTCCTCGGTGTTCGTGGTGACGAACAGCCTGCGGCTCAGGGCATTTTCATGACGAAGAGGTAAGAGTCCCCCTAGAGTCCGGCACACGCCTTCACATAAGCTCTTCACAAGGCTCGCGCATCATCCTTACGCTTGGGTTCCGGTAGCGATATCGGAGCGCTTGCGCATCTTCAGGACATACGCAAGAGACGCAGATCACAGTGATGTGAACGTAACCATCGAAGGGGTTCGTGAGTCTAGATTGACGATGTCAGAGACGTCTTGGGGGGCGTATCTGACATCTGGGGACGTCTTGGGGGACGTTCTCGGAATTGCGTTGCCGGGACACGTACAGCGGGGAGCTTTGAGCGGCCCTCCCGTACGTACGGGTCCCGGCAGACCGCAGCACGGCAGTCCAACCAGTTTTGCTCGTTTTGCTCGCAGCGACTCAGGCGCTGCCTTCAGACGCCCGGCCGGATCCCGTGGGGGGAATCCGCACCGGGACATGGGAAGGCGCCCCGATCTACGGCCCGTGGGGGGACCGTAGCGGGGCGCCTTCTGTTATCCGTACGACTTGTGCAGCTTGTGCAACTTGTACAGCTGAAGAGGGGGCGTCCCTGGTCAGGGACGCCCCCTCTTCTTTCAGGGCGCGGGGAGCTGGGCGACCAGCCCCCGCGGACCTGCAGACGAACGAACTGCCTAGCGCTCTTCGACAGGAACGAAGTCCCGCTCGACCACGCCGGTGTAGATCTGGCGCGGGCGGCCGATGCGCGAACCCGGCTCCTTGATCATCTCGTGCCACTGGGCGATCCAGCCCGGGAGGCGGCCGAGGGCGAACAGGACCGTGAACATCTCGGTCGGGAAGCCCATGGCCCGGTAGATCAGGCCGGTGTAGAAGTCCACGTTCGGGTAGAGGTTGCGCGAGACGAAGTAGTCGTCGGAGAGCGCGTGCTCCTCCAGCTTGAGCGCGATGTCCAGCAGCTCGTCGGACTTGCCGAGGGCCGAGAGGACGTCGTGCGCCGCCGCCTTGATGATCTTGGCGCGCGGGTCGAAGGACTTGTACACCCGGTGGCCGAAGCCCATCAGGCGGACGCCGTCCTCCTTGTTCTTCACCTTGCGGATGAAGGAGTCGACGTCGCCGCCGTTGGCCTTGATGCCTTCCAGCATCTCCAGGACCGACTGGTTGGCGCCGCCGTGCAGCGGGCCCCAGAGGGCGCTGATGCCGGCCGAGATCGAGGCGAACATGTTCGCCTGCGACGAGCCCACCAGACGGACGGTGGAGGTCGAACAGTTCTGCTCGTGGTCCGCGTGCAGGATGAGCAGCTTGTCGAGCGCGGAGACGACGACCGGGTCCAGGTCGTACTCCTGGGCGGGGACCGAGAAGGTCATGCGCAGGAAGTTCTCGACGTACCCGAGGTCGTTGCGCGGGTAGACGAAGGGGTGACCGATGGACTTCTTGTACGCGTACGCCGCGATCGTCGGAAGCTTGGCGAGAAGGCGGATCGTCGAGAGGTGACGCTGCTTCTCGTCGAACGGGTTGTGGCTGTCCTGGTAGAACGTCGACAGGGCGCTGACCACCGACGACAGCATCGCCATCGGGTGGGCGTCGCGCGGGAAGCCCTGGTAGAAGCGCTTGACGTCCTCGTGCAGCAGGGTGTGCTGCGTGATCTCGTTCTTGAAGACGGAGAGCTCGTCGACCGTGGGCAGCTCGCCGTTGATCAGCAGGGAGGCCACCTCAAGGAAGGTGGAGCGCTCGGCCAGCTGCTCGATCGGGTAGCCGCGGTAGCGGAGGATGCCCTGCTCACCGTCGAGGTAGGTGATGGCGGATTTATAGGCGGCGGTGTTTCCATACCCGCTGTCCAGCGTCACCAGACCGGTCTGGGCGCGGAGCTTCCCGATGTCGAAGCCCTTGTCGCCGACGGTGCTGTCGATCACCGGGTAGGTGTACTCGCCGTCGCCGTGCCGCAGTACTACAGAGTTGTCGCTCACGTCATCCCTCACCGACGTTGTGCCTCTTCTTCGAGGTGCCCTGACTGTCTCTACCATCCCCCATTTGGCGCAGGAGAGTGCACTCGGGGTCGACCATTGGGCCTATTGGCGGCACTCAGTGCCGCCAACCTGTTCATCCTGCCCGGTTCCTCCTTCTTCCGAAAGTGCCGTGTGACGTTTCCGACTCGTTTGATCGATCATTTTTTGTCTGCGGGTTGGGTGGGGCTGGTCGCGCCGTTCCTCGCGCCCCTAAAAGATGCGCCTGCCGTTCGTCGTCGGGTCGGGGCCGCGACGGGGCATCCGATCGCAGCTGTGTCATCCCCTGTTCATTGGGCGCCCACGGGAGGTCGTGCTGCGATCGGAAACCCCGACACGACCCCTTGCGCCGGGGAGCGACTGCCGCCCGGTGGGGCCACTTGCCAGAGGGGCTGCGCCCCCTTTGGGGGCGCGGGGAACTGCGCGATCAGCCCACGGCGGCCGGCAGCTGACGAACGGCGGCACGCCCTCATCCTCAGGGGCGCGGGGAACGGCGCAGTCTTTTGGCTTTAGGGGCGCGGGGAACTGCGCAATCTTTTAGGGGCGCGGCCAGCCCTCGCCGGGGTCGGGGTCGGGGGCGGGGTCAGTTCGGGAGGCGGGCTCCGGACAGGCGGTGGTCCAAAGACGTGCAGCGGCGGCCGGCGGACACCGTGCGAACGGCCTGGCCGAGGGCCTTGCGGGAGCCGACCAGCACTACGAGCTGCTTGGCGCGAGTGACGGCCGTATACAGAAGGTTGCGCTGGAGCATCATCCAGGCGCCCGTGGTGACGGGGATGACGACGGCGGGATACTCACTGCCCTGGGAGCGGTGGATCGTCACCGCGTACGCGTGGGCCAGCTCGTCGAGCTCGTCGAACTCGTACGGGACCTCCTCGTCCTCGTCCGTCAGGACCGTGAGGCGCTGGTCGTCGAGGTTGAGGGAAGTCACCACCCCCACCGTGCCGTTGAAGACGCCGTTCTCGCCCTTCTCGTAGTTGTTGCGGATCTGGGTGACCTTGTCGCCAACACGGAAGACGCGGCCGCCGAACCGCTTCTCGGGGAGGTCGGGGCGGGCCGGCGTGATGGCCTGCTGGAGCAGGCCGTTGAGGGTGCCGGCGCCTGCCGGGCCTCGGTGCATGGGCGCCAGGACCTGGACGTCACGCCGGGGATCCAGGCCGAACTTGGCCGGAATGCGCCGCGCGGCCACATCCACCGTCAGCCGCCCCGCCTCCTCCGTGTCGTCCTCGACGAAGAGGAAGAAGTCCTTGAGCCCGTCCGTGATCGGATGCCGGCCCTCGTTGATCCGGTGAGCGTTCGTCACCACCCCTGACTGCTGGGCCTGCCGGAACACCCGGGTGAGACGGACCGCCGGGACCGGCCCACCCTCGGCGAGCAGATCCCGCAGCACCTCGCCCGCCCCCACGCTCGGCAACTGGTCGACGTCCCCGACGAAGAGCAGGTGCGCCCCCGGAGGGATCGCCTTCACCAGCTTGTTGGCGAGTAGGAGGTCCAGCATGGACGCCTCGTCCACTACCACCAGGTCCGCGTCCAGCGGGCGGTCCTTGTCGTACGCCGCGTCACCGCCCGGCTTCAGCTCAAGGAGCCGGTGCACGGTGGAGGCGTCGGCGCCGGTCAGTTCGGCAAGTCGTTTGGCGGCGCGGCCCGTCGGCGCGGCCAGCACGACCTTCGCCTTCTTCGCCCTGGCCAGCTCCACGATCGAACGGACCGTGAAGGACTTGCCACAGCCGGGCCCGCCCGTGAGCACCGCGACCTTCTCGGTGAGGGCGAGCCGGACCGCCTCCTCCTGCTCGGGGGCCAGCTCCACCCCCGTACGGTCCTTGAGCCAGGCAAGTGCCTTGTCCCAGGCCACGTTCCGGAAGCCCGGCATGCGGTCCTCGTCCGTACGCAGGAGGCGCAACAGCTGCGCCGAGAGGGACAGTTCGGCCCGGTGGAAGGGGACCAGGTAGATGGCGGTGACCGGATCGCCGCCGTCCAGGCCGGGCACGCGCTCCCGCACGACACCCGGCTCCTCGCCCTCCTCGGTCGGAGCCGCCAGCTCCGCGAGGCACTCGATGACCAGGCCCGTGTCCACCTGGAGCAGTTTCACCGCGTCCGCGATCAGCTGCTCCTCCGGGAGGAAACAGTGGCCCTGGTCCGTCGACTGCGAAAGGGCGTACTGCAGGCCCGCCTTGACGCGCTCCGGGCTGTCGTGCGGGATGCCCACGGACTGGGCGATCTTGTCGGCGGTGAGGAACCCGATGCCCCAGACGTCCGACGCGAGGCGGTACGGCTGGTTCTTCACGACCGAGATCGACGCGTCGCCGTACTTCTTGTAGATGCGGACCGCGATCGACGTCGACACCTCGACGGTCTGGAGGAAGAGCATGACCTCCTTGATCGCCTTCTGCTCCTCCCAGGCCTCGGCGATCTTCTTGGTCCGCTTCGGGCCGAGACCGGGAACCTCGATGAGCCGCTTCGGCTCCTCCTCGATGATCTGCAGCGTGTCCAGCCCGAAGTGCTGCGTGATGCGGTCGGCGAAGATCGGCCCGATGCCCTTCACCAGACCGGAACCGAGATAGCGGCGGATGCCCTGGACGGTGGCGGGCAGCACGGTCGTGTAGTTCTCGACGGTGAACTGCTTCCCGTACTGCTGATGGGAGCCCCAACGGCCCTCCATCCGCAGGGACTCCCCCACCTGGGCGCCGAGCAGCGCCCCGACGACCGTGAGGAGATCACCGCCACCTCGACCCGTGTCCACCCGGGCCACCGTGTAGCCGTTCTCCTCATTGGCGTACGTGATCCGCTCCAGCACGCCCTCCAGAACCGCCAGGTTCCGCTCCCCGTTCCCCGCCCCTTGCTTGGACATGATCCGACGCTACCCCCCACCTCTGACAGCGGGGGCGCCCATTCATGGCGTCCATGGCATCCGCGGCCCGGCGGGGGCTGACCGCGCAGTTCCCCGCGCCCCTAAAGGGGCCCGCCCCCACCCTCCGCCAGTCGCCCTCCGGCCGAAGGGGTCGTGTCGGGGTTTCCGATCGCAGCACGACCTCCCGAGGGCACCCAATCGGCCCGGGATGACACAGCTGCGATCGGATGCCCCGTCGCGGCCCCGACCCGACGACGAACGGCAGGCGCATCTTTCAGGGGCGCGAGGAACTGCGCGACAAGCCCCCACCCACCCGCAGACACCACACACACCCCACCCACCCCACCCCCCTTCATCACGATCCGGTCTCAGGCACTTGTTAACTTCCATGTAATCGATTCCAATCCTCCCTGTAGGCGCATGTAATCGATTCCACAAGGAGGTGGAGCGTCGATGGCGAGCATCAAGGACGTCGCCGCCGAGGCAGGCGTATCCGTCGCCACGGTCTCGCGCGTCCTGAACGACCACCCCTCGGTCAGCGCAGCGGCACGCGCCCAGGTGCTGGCCGCGGTCGAGACGCTGGGCTACCGCCCGAACGCCGTCGCCCGCTCCCTGCGCACCGACCAGACCCGCACCCTCGGCCTGGTCATCAGTGACGTGCTCAACCCGTACTTCACCGAACTGGCCCGCTCCGTCGAGGAGGAGGCCCGCGCCCTCGGCTACAGCGTGATCATCGGAAACGCCGACGAGCGGCCCGAGTTGCAGGACCACCACGTCCGTACGCTCCTCGACCGCCGTATCGACGGCCTCCTGGTCTCCCCCACGGACGGCGGCTCCCCGCTGATGCTGGACGCCGCGCGCGCGGGGACCCCGATGGTCTTCGTGGACCGCTGGATCCCGGGCATGGACGTGCCCGTCGTCCGGGCGGACGGACGCACCGCCATCCACGACCTGGTCACCCACCTGCACCGCCTCGGCCACCGCAGGCTCGCCATCATCGCGGGCCCGGCGGCCACCACGACCGGCAGCGAGCGCGTGGCGGCCTTCCGGGACGCCCTCCAGGAGTACGGGCTCCCGCTGCCCGACGCCTACATAGGGCAGGGCGACTTCCAGGCGGCCAGCGGTCGCCGGGTCACCGAGGAGTTCCTCGACCTCCCCGAACCGCCCGAGGTCGTCTTCGCGGCCGACAACCTGATGGCCCTGGGCGCCCTGGACGCCATCCGCGCGCGCGGGATGCGGGTTCCCGACGACATCGCGCTCGCGGCGTTCGACGACATCGCCTGGTTCGTGCACACCGATCCGCCGATCACGGCGATCGCCCAGCCCACCCCCGAGCTGGGCCGCGCCGCCGTACGCGCCCTCGTCGACCGCATCGAGGGCCGGCCCCCGCACTCCGTCACCCTCCCCGCCCGTCTCGTCGTCCGCCGCTCGTGCGGCGAGCCGGGCGGCGAGCCCCCGTACCCGCACACGTCCCCGCAAAGGAGCAACACGTGAGCAGTCCCGACGAGTTGCTGCGTATCGAAGGCATACGCAAGACCTTCCCCGGTGTGGTCGCGCTCGACAGCGTCGACTTCGATCTGCGCCGCGGCGAGGTGCACGTGCTGCTCGGTGAGAACGGCGCCGGCAAGAGCACGCTCATCAAGATGCTGTCCGGCGCCTACCGGCCCGACGCCGGGAAGATCGTGGTCGACGGCAAGAAGGTCCGTATCCATGGTGCGCAGGACGCCGAGCGCCTCGGGATCGCGACCATCTACCAGGAGTTCAACCTGGTCCCCGATCTGACGGTCGCCGAGAACATCTTCCTGGGCCGCCAGCCGCGTCGCTTCGGGATGATCGACCGCAGGACGATGGAGGCCGACGCCGCCGTGCTCCTGGAGCGGGTCGGTGTGAACGTGTCCCCGCGCGCGCGGGTGCGTGAACTCGGTATCGCGCGTCTGCAGATGGTCGAGATCGCCAAGGCGCTGAGCCTGGACGCACGCGTCCTGATCATGGACGAGCCGACCGCGGTGCTCACCTCCGGAGAGGTCGAGAAGCTCTTCCGGATCGTGCGGCAGCTGCGCGAGGACGGCGTCGGCGTCGTCTTCATCACGCACCACCTGGAGGAGATCGCCGCCCTGGGAGACCGGGTCACGGTCCTCCGGGACGGCCGGAGCATCGGCCAGGTGCCCGCCGACACGCCCGAGGACGAGCTCGTACGCCTCATGGTGGGCCGCTCCATCGAGCTGCAGTATCCGCGCGAACGGGCCGACACCGGGACCGCGTTGCTCACCGTGGAGGGGCTCACCAGGGACGGTGTCTTCCACGACGTGAGTTTCGAGGTGCGGGCCGGTGAGGTCGTCGGCATCGCGGGGCTCGTGGGAGCGGGACGTACCGAGGTCGTACGAGCGGTCTTCGGGGCCGATCCGTACGACAAGGGGTCCGTGGCCGTGGCCGGCGAGCGGCTGCCGCGCCACGACGTGAGCGCGGCCATGACCGCGGGCATCGGGCTCGTCCCCGAGGACCGCAAGGGCCAGGGCCTCCTGCTCGACGCCTCCGTCGAGGAGAACCTCGGGCTCGTCACCCTGCGGGCGGCGACCCGCGGCGGGCTCGTCGACCTCAAGGGGCAGCGGACGGCCGCCGCGAGGATCGCCGAGCAGCTCGGCGTACGGATGGCCGGGCTCGGCCAGCACGTGCGCACGCTCTCCGGCGGCAACCAGCAGAAGGTCGTCATCGGCAAGTGGCTGCTCGCCGACACCAAGGTGCTGATCCTCGACGAGCCGACGCGCGGCATCGACGTCGGCGCCAAGGTCGAGATCTACCAGCTGATCAACGAACTCACCGCCGCCGGCCATGCCGTCCTGATGATCTCCAGCGATCTGCCCGAGGTGCTCGGCATGAGCGACCGGGTGCTGGTGATGGCCCAGGGCCGGATCGCCGGTGAACTCTCCGCCGACGACGCGACCCAGGACTCCGTGATGGCACTCGCCGTCAGCACACCCACGACACCCGTTACGACCGTTACCACCGACTCCGTTACCGCTGTGGAGGGCCCCGATGGCCACTGACACGCTCAAGAGCACACCGGGCGCGAGTGGCGCCTCGGGCGGCCTGCGCCGGCTCCTGCTCGACAACGGCGCGCTCACCGCGCTCATCATCCTCGTCATCGCGATGTCGGCCCTGTCGGGCGACTTCCTGACGACGGACAACCTGCTGAACATCGGCGTCCAGGCGGCCGTGACGGCCATCCTCGCCTTCGGTGTGACCTTCGTGATCGTCTCGGCGGGCATCGACCTGTCGGTCGGTTCCGTCGCCGCCCTGTCCGCCACCGTCCTTGCCTGGACGGCGACTTCGGAGGGCGTACCGGTCTGGATCGCGGTGATCCTCGCGATCGCCACCGGCATAGCCTGCGGCCTGGTCAACGGCGTCCTGATCTCGTACGGGAAGCTGCCGCCGTTCATCGCGACGCTCGCCATGCTGTCGGTGGGCCGCGGTCTGTCCCTGGTGATCTCGCAGGGCAGCCCGATCGCCTTCCCGGAGTCGGTCTCGCACCTCGGTGACACGCTGGGCGGCTGGCTGCCGGTGCCGGTCCTCGTGATGATCGTCATGGGGCTGATCACGGCCCTGATCCTGGGGCGTACGTACATCGGGCGTTCCATGTACGCGATCGGCGGCAACGAGGAGGCGGCCCGCCTCTCCGGTCTGCGGGTGAAGAGGCAGAAGCTCGTCATCTACGCGCTGTCCGGGCTGTTCGCGGCCGCCGCGGGCATCGTGCTCGCCTCGCGGCTCTCCTCCGCGCAGCCGCAGGCCGCGCAGGGCTACGAGCTGGACGCGATCGCCGCGGTCGTCATCGGCGGCGCCTCCCTCGCGGGCGGTACGGGCAAGGCGTCCGGCACCCTGATCGGCGCGCTGATCCTCGCGGTGCTGCGCAACGGCCTCAACCTCCTCTCCGTGTCGGCGTTCTGGCAGCAGGTCGTCATCGGTGTGGTCATCGCGCTGGCGGTGCTCCTCGACACCGTGCGCCGCAAGGCCGGGGCGACTCCGGTCACCGCCGGCGCCGGGGGCTCGTCGGGCCTCAAGGGGCCACAGGCCATCAAGTACGGGCTCGCCGTGGTCCTCGTGGCGGCGATCGTGGGCGGGCTGTCCCTGTTCAACAACGGCTCGTCCTCGTCGAACCCGAAGGTCGGCCTGTCCCTCTCCACCCTGAACAACCCCTTCTTCGTACAGATCAAGGAGGGCGCGCAGGCGGAGGCGAAGAAGCTCGGCGCCGACCTGACCGTCACGGACGCGCAGAACGACGCCTCTCAGCAGGCCAACCAGCTGCAGAACTTCACCAGCGAGGGCGTCGACTCGATCATCGTCAACCCGGTGGACTCGGACGCGGCGGGCCCGTCGGTGCGCTCCGCGAACAAGGCCGACATCCCCGTCGTCGGCGTCGACCGTGGCGTCAACAAGGCGGAGACGGCCGCGCTCGTGGCCTCCGACAACGTCGAGGGCGGCAAGCTGGGCGCCAAGGCGCTCGCCGAGAAGCTGGGCGGCAAGGGCAAGATCGTCATCCTTCAGGGTCTGGCCGGTACGTCCGCGAGCCGTGAGCGCGGCGCGGGCTTCGCGGAGGGCCTGAAGGCCTACCCGGGCATCGACGTCGTGGCCAAGCAGCCGGCCGACTTCGACCGCACCAAGGGCCTCGACGTGATGACGAACCTGCTCCAGGCCCACCCGGACGTCCAGGGCGTCTTCGCCGAGAACGACGAGATGGCGCTCGGCGCGGTCAAGGCGCTCGGCTCCAAGGCCGGCAAGTCCGTCCAGGTCATCGGCTTCGACGGCACGCCCGACGGTCTGAAGGCTGTCAAGGAGGGCACGATGTACGCCTCCGTGGCGCAGCAGCCGAAGGAACTCGGCAGGATCGCGGTGGAGAACGCGCTGCGTGCCGCCGACGACAAGGAGGTCGACAAGACGGTGAAGGTTCCGGTGAAGGTGGTCACGGCGAAGAACGTGGACGAGTTCACCGGCTGACCCCGACCGATGTCGAGGGGCGGGTGGACGGCGGCTGCCGTCCACCCGCCCTCAACTCACCCCCACAGGGAGACTGTTCATGTACGACTACGACCTGCTGGTCGTGGGATCGGCCAACGCCGACCTCGTCATCGGTGTCGAGCGGCGGCCGGGCGCCGGGGAGACCGTCCTCGGCTCCGACCTGGCCCTCCACCCGGGCGGCAAGGGCGCCAACCAGGCGGTGGCCGCCGCCCGGCTCGGGGCGCGCACGGGACTGCTGGCCCGGGTCGGCGACGACGCGCACGGCCGGCTGCTGCTCGACTCGCAGCGGGCAGCGGGGGTCGACACGGCCGGGGTCCTCGTCGGCGGGGCGCCCACCGGGGTCGCGCTGATCACCGTGGACCCGTCCGGCGACAACAGCATCGTCGTGTCGCCGGGCGCGAACGGCCGCCTCACCCCGGACGACGTCCACGCGGCCTCGGCCCTGCTCGCGGCCTCCCGGGTGGTCTCGGCCCAGCTGGAGATCCCGCTGGAGACGGTCGTGGAGGTCGTACGCGGCCTGCCGACCGGCACCCGTTTCGTACTGAACCCGTCCCCGCCGCGGGAGTTGCCCGAGGAGGTGCTCGCGGCCTGCGACCCGCTGATCGTGAACGAGCACGAGGCGCGGGTGGTGCTCGGCGCCGACGCGGGCAGGACGCCCGAGGAGTGGGCCCGGGCGCTCCTCGCGCTCGGTCCGCGCTCGGTGGTCGTCACCCTGGGCGAGGAGGGCGCGCTGGTCGCCGACGCCTCCGGTACGGCCCGGGTGCCGTCCGTGAAGGTGAACGCCGTGGACACGACCGGCGCGGGCGACTCCTTCACCGCGGCGCTGGCCTGGCGCCTCGGCGCCGGGGAGTCCCTCGCGGACTCGGCGGCGTACGCGGCCCGCGTGGGCGCCGTCGCCGTCACCCGCGAGGGCGCGCAGGCGTCCTTCCCCACAGCAGAAGAGGTCGCCGCACTGTGAAGAAGGCCGGAATCCTGAACCGTCATCTCGCCGGGGCGATAGCCGAGCTGGGCCACGGTGACGGCGTACTGATCTGCGACGCGGGCATGCCCATCCCGGCCGGGCCGAGGGTGGTGGACCTGGCTTTCCGTGCCGGGGTGCCGTCCTTCGAGGAGGTCCTTGAAGGCCTGCTGGAGGAACTGGTCGTGGAGAGTGCCACGGCGGCGAAGGAGGTGCGGGAGGCGAACCCGGAGGCGTCCGCGCTGCTGGCCGACCGCTTCCCCTACGCGCTGACCCATGTCTCCCACGAGGACCTGAAGATCCTCTCGGCCGACGCCCGCCTGATCGTGCGGACCGGCGAGGCCCGCCCGTACGCAAATGTGCTGCTGCACTGCGGGGTCTTCTTCTGAGCCCCGGGGCACGAGTGCCCGGACAAGCTTCGAGGGAGCCCGGTCCGTCGACCGGGCCCCCTCGGTTTCCCCTCCCCCAAACCAGAACCCCCGCGATCCCCCCGGATCCCCCTCCAGAAGTCCTGATGCCAAGTACGACCCACGGAGGGCGGGGAGGGTTGCACGGTCTCTTGAGATTTTTTTGAGGTTCGACCGGACGTCCGATTCGAGGTCCGGTGGCACCTGGCCGGCCGGGACGGCCGAGGTCTCAGTCGCCCTCGGCGCGGACGCGGTCGGCGATGCCCAGGGTCAGCTTCTCCGCCTGGTCCTCCAGGTTCCACTTGCCGTCCTGGTAGGCGTGGTTGCTCACCCAGTACACGAGGACGCCGTCGCGCAGTGATCTCGTGAGGACCCCCAGCGACCAGTCGTTGCCGCCGTCGTGCCAGACGACCCGGCCTTCGGGGCTCTCGCGGACGGCCCAGCCGTATCCGTACCAGCCGTCGTCGGAGTCGGGCACCCGCACGCGGGGCGTGAACAGCTTCTGCCTGGCCCGCTCCGGCAGGACCGCGTCACCCGAGAGGGCCCGGTGCCAGCGGAACATGTCCTCGGCGGTGGAGAGCATTCCGCCGTTGCCTCGCAGGTTCCAGTACGGCCCGTCGGCGGCCCAGGGATGGTCGAGGGGCCTGCCCTTGCTGCGCCCCTTGCTGTCGTACTCCACCGCGACCAGGTGCCGCGGCCACCGGGGCAGTACGTATCCGGTCCGCTCCATCCCGGCAGGACCGAACAGCTGCCGGGCGAGGAACGCCTCGTAGCCCTCCCCGGACGCCTCCTCGACGATCGCGGCGAGCAGGCTGTACCCCGTGTTGGAGTAGTGGAACTCCTTCCCCGGGGCCGACTGCGGCTTCGACGCCAGGGCCTGGCGCACCATCTCGTCGCGGGAGACCGGGTCGTAGTCGTCGCCGAGCCCTTCGACCAGGCCCGATGTGTGCGTGAGCAACTGCTCGATGGTGATGTCCTTTTTGTCCTCGGGGACCGGGCCGAGGAACCGGCTGATCCGGTCGCTCACCCGCAGCCGTCCCATCACCTCCAGCTTCAGGATCGCGGCGGCGGTGAACTGCTTCGTGATCGACATGACGTCGTAGACCGTGCGGCAGCTCGCGGGGGTGCGCGCGGCGCGGTCCGCCGTTCCGAAGCCTCCGCAGTAGACGAGTTCGTCGCCGCGTGCTGCGATCACGGTCCCGCCGGGACCGGCCGGGACGGTCCGGCGGAGGAAGTCGGCGACCGACTCCCCGTCGCGCGCCTTCGCGGCGGGCCCGGCGGCCGACCGCTCCTCGGCGGGCCCTTTGGCGGGCCCGGCGGCGCGCTCTTCGGCGCACGCGCCCAGCGTCAGCAGGGTCGCCAGGGCGGTGACGGCAGCGGCAGTACGGCGGCAGCGGGGCTGACCCATATGAACCATGACCTCCAACATCGGGAATCCGCACCGAGGTTGACCGCCGCCGTCGCCGTTCCTCAAGCTGTCAGGGTGTTCGAGCTTGTGCGAACCCGTGTACGTCCAGCTCACCAGGGGGGACCACCGTCATGACCACCGCACCGCCCAGCCCGCCGGACACCGACGCGGCCGCCTTCGTGGCGGCACTTCGGCGCCTCAAGGCGTGGTCGGGCCTCAGCTATCGCCGGCTGGAGCGCCGGGCGGCGGAGGCGGGCCACTGTCTGCCGTACTCCACGGCGGCGACCATGCTCGGCCGGGAACGGCTGCCCCGCGAGGAACTGGTCGCCGCGTTCGTCGCGGCGTGCGGAGTCCGGGGCACCGAGGCGGAGGCATGGCTGGACGCCCGCACCGACATCGCGTGCGGGCCGACGCCTGCGTCTGTGCCGGTGCCTAAGCCTGCGGACGCCACGCCTGCGTCCGTGCCTGCGGTCGCCGCAGCCGCGTACACCAGGCCCCGGCGCACGCGGTGGACACTCGTCGCCGCGGCGGCGCTCGTCACCGCGCTCCTCGGCGGGGCGACGGTGTCCGGCGTCTTCACCGACGACGAAGAGGTGCACGAGACGCGGACGTCGGTCCGCCTGTGACGGGGTCACGGGCGGACCGACGTCCGCGGTCCGGGGGGGGCGTACGGAACGCTGCGGCCGTTTCTCAGGCCGCGTGTTCCACGAACCGTGCCGCCGTCTCCGCCAGCACCTCGCGGCCGTCCCTGGCCCACAAACCGTCGTTGAACAGCTCGACCTCGATGGGGCCGGTGTAGCCGGCCGCCTCGACGTACGCCTTCCACTCGCGCATGTCGATCGCGCCGTCGCCGATCTGGCCCCGGCCGTTCAGGACGCCCTCGGGCAACGGGGTCGTCCAGTCGGCGAGTTGGAAGGTGTGGATGCGGCCGCCCGCACCCGCGCGGGCGATCTGCGCGGGGGCCTGGTCGTCCCACCAGATGTGGTACGTGTCGACCGCGACGCCGACCTGGTTCGCGGGGAAGCGTTCCGCGAGGTCGAGGGCCTGGGTCAGAGTGGAGACCGCACAGCGGTCGGAGGCGTACATCGGGTGGAGCGGCTCGATGGCCAGCCGGACACCGTTGGCGGCCGCGTACGGGCCCAACTCCCCCAGGGCGTCGGCGATGCGCTCCCTCGCCCCGTGGAGGTCCTTCGAGCCCGCCGGGAGGCCGCCGGACACCAGCACGAGCGTGTCCGTGCCCAGGGTGGCCGCCTCGTCGATGGCGCGGCGGTTGTCGGCCAGGGCCTCGGCTCGCTCGGCCGGGTCGATGGCCGTGAAGAAGCCGCCGCGGCAGAGGGTGGTGACGGCCAGACCGGCGTCGCGGACCAGCTTGGCCGTCTCCTCCAGGCCGTACGCCTCGACCGGCGCACGCCACAGGCCGACACCCGGGACGCCCAACTCCAGGCAGGCGTCGACCAGTTCGGGCATCGACAGCTGCTTGACCGTCATCTGGTTGATGGAGAAGCGGGAGAGGTCGCCGAGAGGGCTCGTGCTCACTGGTTCACTCCGTACAGGGAGAGCAGGTTCTTCATACGGGCCTCGGCGAGTGCCGGGTCCGGGAACAGGCCCAGGCCGTCGGCGAGTTCGTACGCGCGGGCGAAGTGCGGGAGCGAGCGGGACGACTGGAGGCCGCCGACCATCGTGAAGTGCTCCTGGTGGCCCGCGAGCCAGGCGAGGAAGACGACGCCCGTCTTGTAGAAGCGGGTCGGGGTCTGGAAGAGGTGGCGGGACAACTCGACGGTGGGGTCGAGGAGTTCACGGAAGCCGCCCGTGTTTCCGGTGTCCAGGACGCGTACGGCCTCGGCCGCCAGCGGCCCCAGCGGGTCGAAGATGCCGAGCAGGGCGTGGCTGAAGCCCTGGTCGTCTCCCGCGATCAGTTCGGGGTAGTTGAAGTCGTCGCCGGTGTAGCAGCGCACCCCGTCGGGAAGCTTGCGGCGCAGGTCGATCTCGCGCTGGGCGTCGAGGAGGGAGACCTTGATGCCGTCGACCTTGTCGGGGTGGGCGGCGATGACCTCCAGGAAGGTGTTGGTGGCGGCATCGAGGTCGGTGCTGCCCCAGTAGCCCTCAAGGGCCGGGTCGAACATCGGGCCCAGCCAGTGCAGGACCACCGGCTCGGCGGCCTGGCGCAGCAGGTGGCCGTAGACCTCCAGGTAGTCCTCGGGGCCCTTGGCGATGGCGGCCAGCGCCCGCGAGGCCATGAGGATGGACCGCGAGCCGGACTCCTCCACGAGGGCCAGCTGCTCCTCGTACGCGGCCCGCACCTCGTCCAGGCTGTACGGGTAGCCGACCTCGGTGACCGGCAGCTGGTCGGTGCCGACGCCGCAGGCGATCAGACCGCCGACCGCCTTGGCCTCGGCCGACGAACGGCGGATCAGCTCGGCCGCGCCCGCCCAGTCGAGGCCCATCCCGCGCTGGGCGGTGTCCATGGCCTCCGCGACACCGAGCCCGTGGGACCACAGATGGCGGCGGAAGGCGAGGGTGGCGTCCCAGTCGACGGCGGCGGGCGAGTCCGGGGTGGTGTCGGCGTACGGGTCGGCGACCACGTGGGCCGCCGAGTAGACCGTACGGGAGGAGAAGGGGGCGCCGGTGGTGAGGGGCAGGGGTTCGGAGCGTGGGGTGTAGGCGCGCAGCACGCCGTCCGCATTGGGTAGTTGGATCTGCCCGTTCGTCACAGCGCGATCTCCGGTACGTCGAAACGGCGGCCCTCGGCCGAGGACTTCAGGCCCAGTTCGGCGAGCTGGACGCCGCGGGCGCCGGCCAGCAGGTCCCAGTGGTAGGGCGCGTCGGCGTAGACGTGCTTGAGGAAGAGCTCCCACTGGGCCTTGAAGCCGTTGTCGAACTCGGCGTTGTCGGGGATCTCCTGCCACTGGTCGCGGAAGGAGTAGGTGGCCGGGATGTCGGGGTTCCAGACCGGCTTGGGCGTCGAACTGCGGTGCTGGACACGGCAGTTGCGCAGCCCGGCGACGGCCGATCCCTCGGTGCCGTCGACCTGGAACTCGACGAGTTCGTCGCGGTTGACGCGGACGGCCCAGGAGGAGTTGATCTGGGCGATGGCTCCGCCTTCGAGTTCGAAGACCCCGTAGGCGGCGTCGTCGGCCGTGGCGTCGTACGGCTTGTCCTGCTCGTCCCAGCGCTGCGGGATGTGCGTGGCGGTCAGGGCCTGTACGGACTTCACGCGGCCGAACAGCTCGTGGAGGACGTACTCCCAGTGCGGGAACATGTCGACAACGATGCCACCGCCGTCCTCGGAGCGGTAATTCCAGGACGGGCGCTGGGCCGTCTGCCAGTCGCCCTCGAAGACCCAGTAGCCGAACTCTCCGCGGATGGAGAGGATGCGGCCGAAGAAGCCGCCGTCGATGAGCCGCTTCAGCTTGAGCAGGCCCGGGAGGAAGAGCTTGTCCTGGACCACGCCGTGCTTGATGCCGGCGGCGGTGGCCAGGCGGGCCAGCTCCAGGGCGCCGTCGAGACCGGTCGCCGTCGGCTTCTCGGTGTAGATGTGCTTGCCCGCGGCGATCGCCTTCTGGAGCGCCTCCTCTCGGGCCGAGGTCACCTGGGCGTCGAAGTAGATCTCGACGGTCGGGTCGGCGAGGACCGCGTCGACGTCCGTGGAGATGTTCTCCGGGTCCAGGCCGTGCTGCTCCGCGAGCGCCTTCAGGGCGTGCTCGCGGCGGCCGACGAGGACCGGCTCGGGCCACAGCACGGTGCCGTCGCCGAGGTCGAGACCGCCCTGTTCGCGCAGGGCGAGGATCGAGCGGACGAGATGCTGGCGGTAGCCCATGCGTCCCGTCACACCGTTCATCGCGATGCGCACCGTCTTGCGTGTCACGTGATTCCCTTCGTACGCGTCCCGCGCCGCGTACGCCCCACAGGTGGACCCCGGTACGTCCGGTGCACCCTGGTGAACTGGTGAGCGTCACAGCAAGCGCTTTCTATATGTAGAGAAGCTAGCCTCTGAGGAGCGGTCTGGACAAGACCGTGACGGGGATGAGTTGTTCGAGGGGGCGAACAACTGGGGGTTTCGGCCATAGGGTCTGCACGGAACCGTGCCCGTACGCCCGTGCGTGCAGGGGCTTGAGCGCCCATGTGTGCAGGGGCCCGGAACGGTGCACGAAGACGTACTACGAGATGCGCGACCGGAGGACGACGAAGATGACGGTGACCCTGGCGGACGTGGCGGCCCGCGCGCAGGTCTCGCCCGCGACGGTGTCGCGCGTGCTGAACGGGAACTATCCCGTGGCCGCCTCCACCCGTGAGCGGGTGCTGCGGGCCGTGGATGAGCTGGACTACGTACTGAACGGCCCCGCGAGCGCGCTCGCCGCGGCGACGTCCGACCTGGTCGGGATCCTGGTCAACGACATCGCCGACCCGTTCTTCGGGATCATGGCGGGGGCGATCCAGGGCGAGATCGGGGGGCCGGGGGGCCGGGCCGGCGGGGAGCGGCTCGCTGTTGTGTGCAACACCGGCGGTTCCCCCGAGCGGGAGCTCACGTACCTCACGCTTCTCCAGCGTCAGCGGGCCGCGGCGGTCGTGCTGACCGGTGGGGCCGTGGAGAACACCGCGCACGCGGAGGCCGTGGCGACGAAGCTGCGCAAGCTCGCGGCGGCGGGGACGCGGGTCGTGCTGTGCGGGCGGCCGCCGGCGCCGGCCGACACCGACGCGGTCGCTCTTACCTTCGACAATCGGGGTGGGGGGCGGCGGCTCACCGAGCATCTGATCGAGCTCGGGCATCGGCGGATGGGGTACATCGCGGGGCCGGAGGAGCGGACGACGACTCGGCATCGGCTTGAGGGGCATCGGGACGCGCTTGCGGCGCACGGCATTCCGGACGAGCCTGCTCGGACCGTGCACGGGCGGTACGACCGGCGGGCCGGGTACGAGGCGACGCTTGAACTGCTGCGTCGTGATCCGGAGTTGACGGCTGTTGTCGCTGCGAATGACACGGTTGCGCTTGGGGCGTGTGCGGCGCTGCGGGACTCCGGGTTGCGGATTCCGGATGACGTGTCCGTCGTGGGGTTCGATGATCTTCCCTTCAGTATTGATGCGGTGCCTGCGTTGACGACTGTGCGGTTGCCGTTGGCGGAGGCGGGGACTCGGGCGGGGCGGATTGCCATGGGGCGGGAGGAGGCGCCGCCTGGGGGGATTGCCACGATTCGGGGGGAGTTGATGGTGCGGGGGTCTACTGGCGCGCCCAAGAACTCCTGAGGCTCGGTGCGTCGGGTGCGGGTTGGGTGTGGCTTGTCGCGCAGTTCCCCGCGCCCCTAAAAGACGCGCCAGCCGTCTGTCGTCGGGTCGGGGCCGCGACGGGGCATCCGATCGCAGCTGTGTCATCCCGGGCCGATTGGGTGCCCTCGGGAGGTCGTGCTGCGATCGGAAACCCCGACACGACCCCTTGCGCCGGGGGGCGGCTGCCGCCGAGTGGGGCCGCGCCCCGTCAGGGGCGCGGGGAACTGCGCAGTCTTTTGGCTTTTAGGGGCGCGGGGAACTGCGCGATCGGCCCCCACCGGGCCGGCAGCCGACGAACGACCGCAGGCCCCACCCCCCAGGGGCGCGGGGAACTGCGCGGTCAGCCCCCGCCGGGCCGCGGTCAGGGCTCAGCCCGCCCGTGGAGGTACTACAGCGCGTCCAAGCGAACCCGTTGGCCCGGGCTGAGGTGGAGCCCGGCCGACGCGATGTTCTCCTCCAGGTGGGAGAGGCGGGCCGTGCCCGGGATGGGCAGGACGACCGGTGAGTGGCCGAGGAGCCAGGCGAGGGCGACCTGCGTGGGCGTGGCGTCGAGTTCGGCCGCGACCGCCGCGACCTCGGCCTCGTCCCCCGAGGAACCCCACGCCACGGTCCGCCACGGCAGGAATGCGATCCCCGCCGCCGCGCAGGCATCCAGCACCGGCTCATGCTCGCGGTCGAGCAGGTTGTAGCGGTTCTGGACGCTCGCGATGTCGACGATCGCCCGTGCCTGGTCGAGTTCGTCGACCGTGACCTCGGACAGTCCGATCCTGCCCACCTTGCCCTCGTCCCGAAGGTCCCGCAGCGCGCCGAGTTGGTCCGCGAGCGGCGTCGCCGGGTCGATGCGGTGCAGTTGGAGCAGTTCGATGCGCTCCACTCGCAGGCGGCGCAGGGCCCTGTCGACCTGGGACCGCAGAACCTCCGGTCGGCCGTTCAGTTCCCACTCGCCCGAGGCCGCCGACCGTTCGAGGCCGATCTTGGTGGTGACGAGCAGCCCGTCCGCGTACGGGTACAGGGCCTCGGCCAGGAGCTCCTCGTTGGCTCCCCCGCCGTACATGTACGCCGTGTCGATCAGTGTCACTCCGAGTTCGACGGCCCGCCGGGCCACCGCGATTGCTGCCTCGCGGGCGTCGGCCGGCTCGGTGGGCAGGTGCATGGCCCCGAATCCGAGCCGCCCCACCTCCAGGTCCCCGCCGATGCGGAACGTGCTCGATGTGGTCGTCGGCATCTACGAATCTCCCCCTCGATCGAACGGCCACGCTAACAGCGCCCGCAGACCGGAAAAACCCGTGCGCGCGGCGGACACAGCGGGCATAATCTCTGACTGAGTCAGCTATCCAGCCCGGTGTGCGAACCCCAAGGCAGGTGTCAAAGGCAGGTGCCGGACGTCATGATTCAAGAGATCCGTGCTTTCAACCGCTTCTACACGAACCTCATCGGCGCACTCGACTACAGCCGCCAGCTCCACGCCCCGTACACGCTCACGGAGTCCCGTGTGCTGTACGAACTCGCCCACTCGCCCCGTACGGACGCGGCCGACCTCCGCGGTGAACTCTGTCTGGACTCCGGGTACTTGAGCCGCCTGCTCGCGAAGTTCGAGAAGGACGGGCTGATCGAGCGGGCGCCGTCGGAGAAGGACACCCGGCGGCGCCGGATCACGCTCACGGCCCGTGGCCGGGAGACCGCCGATCTGCTGAACGAGCGCTCGCGGGAGGCCGTCGGCTCGCTGCTCTCCACCGTGCCTCCGGAGGACCGGCCGCGGCTCGCCGATGCCATGCGGGACATCCGCGAGATCCTTTCGGACGCGCGCCGGCGGCCGCCGCGTCGGGAGGACGTGCTGCTGCGTGAGCCGGGGCCCGGCGACCTCGGCTGGGTCGTGCAGCGCAACGCCGCGCTCTATGCGTCCGAGTACGGCTTCAACACGGACTACGAGGGCCTGGTCGCCCGGATCGTCGCCGACTTCGCCGAGGACCACGACCCGCACCTGGAGCGGGTGTGGATCGCGGAGCTGGACGGTCGTCCGGTGGGCTGCGTGATGTGCGTACGTGACGAGGCACCCGGCGCCGCCCGGCTGCGCCTCCTGCTCGTCGAACCGGACGCGCGCGGTCTCGGAATCGGCGATCAACTGGTGGGCGCCTGCGTCGAGTTCGCCCGCGGCGTCGGCTACCGGGAGATGGTCCTGTGGACGAATGACGTCCTGTCCTCTGCCCGTCGCATCTACCAGCGCCACGGCTTCGTCCTCGTCGACGAAAAGCCCCACCGCTCCTTCGGCACCGACCTCAACGGCCAGGACTGGCGCCTGGATCTGCACGGCGCCGGCTGAGCTGAGTTGAGCTGAGACCTGGCCGGGCGTTGTGTGGGGGCGCCCCCTGACGGGGCGCCCCCTCAGGGGCGCGGGGAACTGCGCGACCAGCCCCCACCGGCCCGCAGCCGACCAACCAGCTGCCCCCGACGGAGTCACACGTGCGGGCGTCGCCCTTTCTCCTGCTTCGGGAAAGACTGGCGGCCGCCAGGAAGCGTCGGCTTCGGCAGAGTCGCCACCTCCTCCTTCGCCCGTTCCAGTTGCTCCGCCGTGTCGTCCGGGAGGCGGGGCGCGCGGGGGCGGGTGCTGGAGAAGCGGAACGCTGACGTGAGGTCGCCGAAGGTCTCGCGGCGCCAGTCGCTGATGTTCGGTTCCTCCACGCCCGTGAAGCTCTCCAGGAACTGGAGGGCCGAGGTGTGGTCGAAGGCCTCCGATGCCACCCAACCGCCCACTGTCCAGGGTGAGATGACTATCGCCGGGACGCGGAAGCCGCCGCCGATCGGCAGGCCCTGGACGAACTCGTCCGCCGTGCCCGCGTGGGGAGTCGGCGGGGGCACGTGGTCGAACAGGCCGTCGTTCTCGTCGTAGTTGAGGATGAAGGCGGTCTTCCGCCACACCTTGGGGTTGGAGGCGATGGCCTCGATCTTCGATGCCACGAAGTCCGCGCCCGCGGCCGGCAGATAGTCCGGGTGCTCGGACTGGAAGCTCGTCGGCATGATCCAACTGACCGTCGGCAGGCGGTCGTTGCGGGCGTCGTCCTCGAAGGTGCCCTCGGGCTGGGGGCGTACGCCGCGCTCGTAGAGGTCCGAGCCCGGCTGCGCGTTCTTGAAGGACGCGAACTGCTCCAGCATGTTGCAGCCGTAGTCGTCGTCCTGCTGGTACACCTTCCAGCTGATCCCGGCCGCCTGGAGCCGCTCCGCGTACGTCGTCCAGCGGTACGGAGTCGGCGCCACGTTGCTGAGGATCGGGCCGCCCTGCTGCCCGCCGGGGTCGATCGTGCCCGTCATCCACATCAGACGGTTCGGCCAGGTCGGGCCGAACACCGAGCAGTAGTAGTTGTCGCAGATGGTGAAGGTCTCGGCGAGGGCGAACTGGAAGGGGATGTCCTCGCGGGTGTAGTAGCCCATCACGTACGGGCCGTTGACGCCGTCCGCCTTGCGGTGGGCCGGCAGCCAGCGGTCCATCCTGCCGTTGTTCCAGGCCTCGTGCTGGACCGACCAGGCGTGGCTGGTGGACGGTATCGCCTGCGCGCTCGACGTGCGTGTGTCGAGGTGGAAGGGCAGCAGATAGCCCTTCGGGTTCTCGGCGTCGGGCTGGTAGAAGACCGAACGGCCGTTGTCGAGCTTCAGCGCGTGCGGGTCCGCGAAGCCGCGCACCCCGGACAGCGTGCCGAAGTAGTGATCGAAGGAACGGTTCTCCTGCATCAGCATCACGACATGCTCGATGTCACGGAGCGAGCCGCGCCGCGGCGGTCCGGCCGCGACGGCCTTCTGCACGCTGGGCGGAAGGAGAGTGAGGGCCGCGGCGCCGCCCACCGCGCCGGCGGCGGAACCGAGGAGTCTACGACGAGTCAACTCGGGCATGATTGCCCCTTCTTGAGCCAATGAGCTCTGCGGAGTGGCGTGGGCCCGTGACGGAGAGCAGCGGGCCGCCGATCACTCTCCGCCCGGTTCGGCATGGCACATCAGGGGCACCCGGTGAACAAGTGAGAAACGGGTGGAAAGGGGTTGGCCAAGCCATGACATGCCAGGTCGGGGCATTGCCCGGCCGTTGCCGGGACTTGGCAGACGGATGGGCCGTACATGGGTCGAGGGCTTCGAGGCGCCACCTGGATTCGATCTCCGGAACCGTGCGGCACGCGGGAGTGACAGAAGACGATCGGCGGGTAGTGTCCGACTCATGAAGCTGGCCTTCTCCACCCTCGGCGTTCCCGGACTCCCGATCAGCGACGTGGTGCTCCTCGCCGCCACGCACGGCTATCACGGCGTCGAGCTGCGCACGCATCCCGAGGAGCCGGTCCACCCCGGCATGGACCTCACCGAACGGGCCGACGTGGCGGCCGAGTTCAAGGCCGCGGGCATCGAGATCCTGGGCCTCGCCGGGTACGCGCGCGTCGCGGCGCCGGGAGACGACGGCCCCGTGATCGCCGAGATCCGCGAGCTCCTCGAACTGGCCCGGGACCTCGGCGCCCCCTTCATCCGTGTCTTCCCCGGCGGCGGCCCCGACCAGAGCCCCGAGGAGGCCGACGCCACGGCCGCCCGGCGCCTGGGCACGGCCGCCGAGTACGCCGCCGACCTTGGCGTACGGATCCTCCTTGAGACCCACGACTCGCACCGCACGGGCGCCGACGCGATCCGCGTCCTCGGCCTCGTCGGCCACCGCCAGGCCGGCGCCCTGTGGGACGTCATGCACACCTGGCTCGGCGGCGAGCAGCCCCCGTCCACTTTCGCCGCGCTCTCCCCCCACCTCGGCTACATCCAGGTCAAGGACATCGCCTCCGCCGACGACACCACCCCGCTGCCGCTCGGCACGGGCGTCCTCCCCCTCACCGAGTGCGTCGAACTCCTCTCCCGCGAGGGCTGGGACGGCTGGCTGTGCTGGGAGTACGAGAAGCGCTGGTACGAGGCCGCGGCCCCGCTTGAGGGGTTGCTGGGAGCCGGGCGGGAGCATCTGTCGCGGTTGCTGAACGAGTCGGCGTAGGGCGGCGCCGCCTCGACCGGCACGCCGGGGCGCCCATAGGGGTGCCTACCGTGTGAGCACCCTCGCCCATACCGTCTTGCCGATCACTCTGCCTCTCAGCTCCCAGCTCTCCGCCAGGGCCGCCACGAGGGGCAGGCCCCGGCCCGACTCCGCCTCCAGGGGCGGCACTTGGAGTTCCGGGAGACGGGGCGACGCGTCGGATACCTCGATCTCCACCGCCTTCTCGCCGTCGTAGGTGAGGGCCACCTCGAAGAAGCGGTCGGGGACGCGGGCGTGGCGTACCGCGTTCGTCGACAGCTCCGAGACGATCAGTTCGATCGCCTCGGCCGCGCCTGTCGGGATCCGCCATTCCGTGAGTACGGACCTGGCCCCTCGGCGGGCCTCCGGTACGGAGCGGGTCACCGGTGTGAGCCTGCGTCGCCAGGTCCGGACTCGGAGGTCGCGGACGTCTCGGAAGTCTCGGAGGTTTACTCCGTCACTTTCTGTGTTCACATGAACACTTTCGGCCCTGGTGGCTACCGTCACCAGTGACCGAGCGTCGACGCCTCCGGCGGGCAACTGGGCCTGGGTGGGTGTTGATTGGCGTTGAGGCGTGTTGAGCACGGTGGCCGTGTGAAGGGGGAGGTTCGCGATGGCGCAACCCAAGAAGAACTCGTCGTCACCTGCCGCGCAGTATTTCGCGGAGGTGCTGCGGATGCTGCGCACGAAGGTGGGGTTGTCGCAGAACGAGTTGGGCGAACGGATGGCTTATACGGGGGCCGCCGTGAGCGCCGTGGAGACCTGCGCGAAACCGGCGACCGATGAGTTCATCGAGGCCGCGGAGAAGGCGCTGGATGCGGGTGGATTGATCGCGGCCGCGGCCAAGTATTTGCGACTGGAGCGCTATCCGGCCCACTTTCAAGGCATGGTCCAGCTGGAGCAGGATGCGCTGACGGTCTCCTCGTACTGCGTCCAGCTGATCCACGGGTTGTTGCAGACCGAGGCATACGCCTGTGCTCTGTATGACCACGCCGTTCCTCCGGTCGACCCCGAGGAGATCGAGCATCACGTTGCGGCCCGCATGGAGCGCAAGGCGCTGTTCGACCGCAAGCCTGTGGCAATGATCAGCATGGTGCTGGAAGAGGCCGCGTTGCGGCGGCACATCGGCGGTGCGAGCGTGATGGGGCGACAGTACGAATACCTCGTCGAATGCGCCACGCGCCCCAACCTGGCGCTGCAGGTGATGCCCATGGGGCGGGCCGGACATGCGTGCCTGGCCGGTCCGATGACGGTCATCGAGACCCCAGAGGAGGTCACTCTGGTCTACTTGGAGGGGCAAGGAAACAGCCACTTGGTCTCCAAGCCCGACGAAGTGGGAGTACTCGCGCGGCGTTATGCGATGATCCGAACACAGGCCCTCAACCCCGAGGAGTCCGTGATTGTGATCGAGCAGCTGGCGGGTGAACTGTGAGCAACTTGACCTGGTTCAAGAGCAGTTACAGCGACAACACCGGCGGCGAGTGCGTCGAAACCGCCTTCACTTGGTTCAAGAGCAGCTACAGCGACTCCAGTGGCGGCGAATGCGTAGAGGTGGCCACCACCTCCGCCATCCACATCCGTGACTCCAAAGACATCGCACGCCCCTCCCTTCACGTCTCCCCCGCCGCCTGGGGCGTCTTCATAGCCGAGGTAAGGAACAGCCCGCAGTCCTGATGCTGATCCGCGAAGCCCTCCGCACTCTCCGTCTCACCTGGCGGCCCCTCTACCTGTTCACGCTCCTCGTCACCGGCCTCGCCACCCTCGTGGGAAGCGCCGTCGTGGGGGCCGGGTTCCTCCTGTCGTGGGGGACGTTCGAGGAGGTGCGGAGGAGCGCGGACCAGGATGTCGCCTACGAGGACCCCATCGCGGCGTACATCGACGGGACGATGGAGAACCTGCAACAGGTCGGCGCGGGCGTCACGGTGCTGCTGCTGGCCCTCGCCGCGGCCGTCCTCGCCGTGCTGCAGACCGCGTACACCGTGGCCTTCGAGCACACGTCGGAGGAGGGTCAACAGACCCTGACCGTCCGTGTGTTGTGGGCGCGCATGCGTCCGCACATCGGCGTCGCCTACTGGGTGCAGTGGCGGATCTGGCTGCGCGTCGGCGTGGTCGGATTCCTGGCGCTCGCGGCCTCGGTCGTCGCGGACTCGGGGGTCGTGCCGGGGGTCGAGCGGACGAGTGTGGGTGAGACCGCGACCTGGCAGTACCGGCTCGTGGGCGGGGTTCTGCCGATCACCGTCGCGGCGCTCGGCCTGCTGGTGTACTTCCGCCACTGCGTGGCCACCGCCGCGCTGGTGACCGAGAACTCCTCTTCCAAGGCGGCGGTCCGACGTGCCTGGGCGCTGACGAAGAGAGCGCCCTGGAAGACGTACGGCATCGGTCTGCTGCTCGCGGCCGCCGTCGCACTCGCCTTCGTCGTCCTGCGGTACGCGGCGGCTCCCGCCGCGCACGTGCTGGGCCTCGGCATGTTGTGGCTGAGCGACGACAACCCGTACATCACAGGGGTGCTGGTGCTGATCACGCCGACGGCGGTGGCCCTGCTCCTGCTGCCGTTGGTGGTTCTGCCGCTCGTGTGCTCGGTGGTCGCCGTGCTGTACCGGGACCTCAGGGCTCGGGAGCCTCGCGTCGTCGCGCCCGTGGCGTGACGCCGGCATCGGCCCACAACGACCGCAATCGAGCGGCCCAAAACAGCACCACACCAACCCCGTTGTGCACTCCCGTGCCCGCCCGTACCAATTTCCGGGAATCGGTGGAATCAGGGGAACCCATCCTCGCCACCCCCCGTCCAACCGGCATGCTGCCGGATGAGTCACCGCAGTGCGGTGTCGGCCTCGCTGCTGGCTGCGATCGCTGACTTACCCTCTCCGCCGCCTGCGGCCGGCAGCACGCCGTCATCGGCGCGCCCCCCTCCAACAGCGCCGATGGCGGCCCCTCGTGTGTCAGGCACTCCGTACGTGGGCCAGCAACTGCCGGACGTGTCGGGTCGCGGGGTGGTCGGGCCCCAGGTGGCGTTCGCTGTCGGTCAGGGTGTGCGCGAACAACTGCGCGCCCATCTCCCCGTTGCCCGCCTTGTGGTGGGTGTGGGCGAGGTTGCCTCGGGAGAGGAGCGTGTACGGATGGCCGGGGCCCAGCGTGCGTTCACGGTCGGACAGGGTCCGCTCGTGGAGGGGAATGGCCTGGTCCGGCGCGTCCGTCAGTTCGTGGGCTCGGGCCAGATTGTCCCGGCATTGCAGGGTGAGCGGGTTGTCGAGGCCGAGGACACGCTCACGGCCGGCCAGGGCGTCTTCGTAGAGCGGGATTGCGCGGGCCGGGTCGCCGGCCGCCTCGTGGCCGCCCGCGAGGTTGTTCCGGAAGGTGAGGGTGTCGGGGTGGTCGGGCCCCAGGACGCGTTCCCCGTCGGCCAGGATCTGTTCGAACAGCCGCACGGCGCGATCCGCGTGTCCCGCCTGCTGGCAGGCACCTCCGAGGTTGCTACGGGCGCGCAGGGTGTCGGGATGGCCGGCGCCCAGCGTGCGTTCACGGTCGGACAGGGTGCGCTCGAACTCCGACACCAGGTCGTCGGCGGGTGGTGGTTCCTCCACCGGACGGTTCTCCACCGGACGGTCGTCCAGCGGCCGGTCCCCGTCCGCCCGGTGCGTGGGTAACCCCTCCGCCGAACGGTCCTCCGCCGCCCGTTGCAGCTCCTCGCGGAGCGCGTTCATGGTCTCGGCGCATTCCGTGCGTGGCACTTCGGACATGGCGTCCGTCCCCTCGTCTGCCGGTCTTCTGCCCTTCGTCTGCCGCCGGTTCAAGCGTACGGCGAGGGTCCCGGAGGACCCTCGCCGTAAGAGCTCAAGCGGGGTGTATCCGCCGTGTCGGCTGTCCGCGCTATTGACTGGCAGAAATTTCCCGGATATCCGTGACTCCTTGGAAGTTTCCTTCATACTCGCCCCTCCACGGGCCCATCGGGCCCTCTCCGGAAGGAGCGCACGTGCACACCTCCAGACGTACGCTGCTCGCGGCGACCGCGGGCGCGGCGGCGGTTGTCGCCGTCGGCGGTCCGGCGTCGGCCGAGGACGACGACACCGCCAGGCACGACGACAAGAGGCTCCGGGCCCTGATCTCCCGTATGACGCTCGAAGAGAAGGTCGGGCAGCTCTTCGTGATGCGGGTCTACGGGCACTCGGCGACCGCGCCCGACCAGGCCGACATCGACGCCAACCTCAAGGAGATCGGCGTACGGACGGCCGCCGAACTGATCGCGAAGTACCGGGTCGGCGGGATCATCTACTTCGGGTGGGCGCACAACACCCGTGACCCGCACCAGATCGCGGACCTGAGCAACGGCATCCAGAAGGCCTCGCTGGCACAGTCCCGCGGGCTGCCCGTCCTCATCTCCACCGACCAGGAGCACGGCATCGTCGCCCGGGTGGGCAAGCCCGCGACGCTCTTCCCTGGTGCGATGGCCCTCGGGGCCGGCGGCTCGCGCACGGACGCCCGTACGGCGGGGCGGATCGGCGGTGCCGAACTGCGTGCGATGGGCGTCCGGCAGGACTACGCGCCGGTCGCCGACGTAAACGTCAACCCGGCCAACCCGGTCATCGGCGTACGGTCCTTCGGCGCCGACCCCCAGGCGGTGGCGGGCATGGTCGCCGCGCAGGTGAAGGGGTATCAGAGCGCCGGGGTCGCCGCCACGTCCAAGCACTTCCCGGGGCACGGGGACACCGAGACCGACAGCCACTACGGCTTCCCCGTCATCGAGCACACCGAGGCGCAGTGGGCCGAACTCGACGCGCCGCCGTTCCGCGCTGCCATCGCCGCCGGGATCGACTCGATCATGACCGCGCACATCATGGTCCCGGCGCTCGATCCGTCCGGCGATCCGGCGACCCTCTCCCGGCCCATCCTCACCGGCATCCTGCGCGAGCGGCTCGGCTACGACGGGGTCGTGGTGACGGACTCGCTGGGCATGGAGGGCGTTCGGACCAAGTACGGGGACGACCGGGTGCCCGTGCTCGCGCTCAAGGCCGGCGTCGACCAGCTGCTCAACCCGCCGAAGCTGGACGTCGCCTGGAACGCGGTCCTCCAGGCCGTCCGCGGTGGCGAGCTGACGGAGGCGCGCCTCGACGAATCGATCCTGCGGGTGCTGCGGCTGAAGGCCAAGCTGGGGCTGATCAAGGATCCGTACGTCACTCGGCGCGGAGTGGACCGGGTCGTCGGGATCCCGTCGCATCTCAAGGCCGCCGATCGCATCGCCGAGCGGACCACAACTCTGCTGGTCAACTCCGGGGGTCTGCTGCCGCTTTCTCGTCGTACGCATCGGAAGGTGCTCGTCGTCGGGGCCGATCCCGCCTCGCCGTCCGGGACCACCGGGCCCCCCACGACCGTGCTCGGCGCCGCGCTGACCGAGCTGGGCTTCACGGCGACGGTCCTCTCCACCGGCACGGCTCCCACCGACGCGACCATCGCGAAGGCCGTCGCGGCGGCCCAGGACGTGGACGCGGTGCTCGTGGGGACGTACAACGTCACCGCCGCCTCCAGTCAGCGGACGCTCGTGAACCAGCTGCTCGCCACGGGCCGTCCGGTGGTCGCGCTCGCCATCCGCAATCCGTACGACGTGGCCCAACTGCCCGATGTGAAGGCCTACTTGGCGGCGTACTCCTGGACGGACGTCGAGCTGCGCGCCGCAGTGCGCGTGCTCGCGGGGCGCGCCGACCCGGTGGGCGAGCTGCCGGTGCCGGTGCAGAAGGCGGACAAGCCGACGGAGGTGCTGTACCCCGTCGGGCACGGTCTGAGGTACTAGGGCCGGCCTACTGGGCCTGACGTACGGGACCTACGCCGCACACCCGGCGCACCGCCCCCAACTGACGCAAAGCACCCCGTACGCCTGGCGGGGCCCGCGGCGACGGGTCACGCTGGGCGGGGGATCGGGGGAAAGGCCATGCGCGATGTACGGGGCGTGGGAGCACGTCGTACGGGGATGGTGTGCGCGCTGCTGATGCTGGTGGCGGCGCTCATGGGATGCCAGCAGTCGTCCGGGACCGAGGAGCGCAGGCTGGACGAGACGACTCCGGCTCCGACGCGGGCCTCGGGATACGGGGTGGTGTTCCTCGCCATCGACGAGTGCAGTTCGTTCGGGCGCGAGTCGTTCACCGAAGTGCCGTGCACCAGCGAGAAGGCGGCGGCACGGGTGGTCGCGCGGCACGACGGGAAGGTCGGCGAGGGGCCGCCCTGCCCCGCCACCACGGACTTCGTGCTGCACATCAGCGAGCAGAAGCCCTCGGCCGACGAGGACGGCGACGGCGCGGTCCCGCAGGGCTACGCCTGTATGCGCAATCTCGAGGCCCCGCACCCGGGCGACCCGGGCGGCGGCGGAGGCCCCCGCACCATCGTGGGCGACTGTGTCTACAGCGCGGGCGAGGGCGAGGTCCGTGAGACGTCGTGCGACAGCACGGGCAAGAAGGCGCCGGAGTTCAAGGTGACCGCGGCGGTGGAGAAGCGCACCGGCTGCCCGCCCTCGACGGCGTTGTACGTCCAGCTGGGCGGGCCGAAGCCGGTGGGCTGCGCCCGCCCGGTGTAGCCCCGGGGTTTCCCCGAGGACTCCACCGGACGGGCGCGGCAGGGCTGTGGCGTCGGCCGGTTACGGCCTGAGCTGGCGCTCCACCTTGCGCTTGTCGAGCTTCGAGTCGTACTTGGCCAGCGGCTTCGCCTTGTCCGGGTTCGCCTGGACCGCGGCGGAGGCGACGCCCGCCCACTCCAGGATCCGGGCCGTGGCGAGGGCCTTCTGGTCGGCGACGAGACCCGCGACGTTGGCGCCGTGGTTCATGCCGGGGGCCGTGAAGACGTACGAGTCACGCGCACCCTTGCCCAGGCGGAACGGCTCGGCACCCCACGGGTCGTTCTGGCCGTACACGAACAGCATCTGGTTCGCGTTGCGCTTCACCCACGCGTCGACGTCGTGCATGACGCCGGGCTGGAACTTCATGGAGATGTCGCGCGGCACGAAGTTCCGCGGCGGCTGGTAGCCGTACCGGATCAGCTTCTTCTCGATGTGCGGGAAGCCGATGGTCGGCGCGCCGAGCTGCGTACCCGCCTGGTAGTAGTACGGCGTGTACGGCTCCAGGCCCTGGTCCGTGTAGAAGGAGAAGCCGGAGATCGTGTCGACCGACGTCCAGATCTCCTCGTCGGTCGCGGTCTTCGCGTTCGCCGGGATCGATTCGCAGTCGGCGAGGGTGCTGTACTGCCAGAAGCCCCAGACGTAGTCGAGGACGACCGCCTCGTAGGCCTTGTCCAGGCTGCCGACGGTGTTGAAGGTGTAGCCCTCGGCGGCGGCCACCTCCTTGTACTTCTTCTCCAGGGCCGTACGGCGGACGAGTGCCTCGCGCTGCACCGCGTTCAGCCGGGTGCGGCACTCCTTGGTGCCGACCTTCGCGAAGAACCGGTCGTACGCCGAGTCCTCCTTGTTCACCACGTCGTTGGGGGCGACGTACGCGACGACGCCGTCCATGTCACGCGGGTAGAAGCGCTCGAAGTAGGTGGCGGTCATGCCGCCCTTCGAGCCGCCGGTGGAGACCCACTTCTTGTCGTAGACCGGCTTGAGGGCCTTGAAGATGCGGTGCTGGTCGCTGGCGGCCTGCCAGATGTCCAGCTTGGTCCAGTCGGCCGGCGCGGGCCGGGACGGAGTGAAGTAGCGGTACTCCATCGAGACCTGGTTGCCGTCCACGATCTGGGTCGGCTCGCGGCGACTCGGGGTCGTGGAGACGTTGTAGCCGCCGGTGTAGAAGACCGTCGGGCGGGACGTGTCCTTGTGCAGCACGGTGATCCGCTGCTGGAAGGTGCCCTTGGACGGCTTCCGGTGGTCGACGGGCTGGGTGTAGTTGAGGACGAAGAAGCGATAGCCCGTGTAGGGCTTCTCCTCGATCAGGCTCATGCCCGGTATCGCGAGGAGCCGGTCCTTGATGTCCGCGGCGTCGTCGGTGACGACGTTCGTGCCGGTGGCGTCCGGCTGGGCGGCGGTGGCCGCCCCGGCCGTGCTCACAGTGCCTATCAGCACCACGAGTGACAACAGCCATCTGAGCGTCTTGCGCATGCGTTCTCCCCTGAATACGCAGATGTCCGCCGGAACCTAGCGGAGCAACTGCTGTCGCACCAGGGGATGTTGGGTGCATTACGGACAGGATGGCACGAAGATCGCGTAACTCGGCCGGGGAGAGTCCGCTCGGCGGAGAATCCAGCCGGCAGAGAATCCGGTCAGCAGAGAATCCAGCCCGTGCTCACCGAGCCCGAGCCGACGGCGCCCTTGATCCACACGCAGCGGTTGCCGGCGTGCACCTTCACCGGGCCCGCGTACTTCTTGAACATCCCGTCGTTGGGGACGGCCTGGTTCCCCCAGGCCCGCACGCTCACCATCATGTACTTGCGGGCGCCCACCTTCTTGGGACGGGTCACCGCGCAGACGTAGCCGCGCTTCTTGTAGACCTGCACGTATCCGGTGGAGAAGGTCACCGTGCGCACCTTCCGCCCGGGGCACGGGCTCGCCGCGGACGCCTCACCCACCCCGGGGCCCGCGAGCGCCAGCAGCCCCGACGCGGTCACCAGGGCAGTACCGAGCGCCAGGCGTCGGCGTATCACGCCCATGTCCACTGGTGTCCCTTCCACGGCCCGCAGCAATCGGCGTACTGATGTACGGACGCATGACGTACGGCGAATGGTTGCGCGGAAAGGGCTACCGGGTCACCTCGGCGTACTGACGGTCGCGGCCTCGTCCTGGTCGGGCTCCCCCACGAACGTCCGCCACAGTTCCGCGTACCGGCCGTCCCGTGCGAGCAGTTCGTCGTGCGTGCCGTCCTCCGCGACCCGCCCGTCGGCCATGACCACGACCCGGTCCGCGCGCGCCGCCGTGGTCAGGCGGTGGGCGACCACCAGCGTGGTGCGGCGGCCCGCGATGCGGTCGGTGGCCTGGTTGACCTGGGCCTCGGTGGCCAGGTCGAGGGCGGCGGTGGCCTCGTCGAGGAGCAGGATGTCCGGGTCGACGAGTTCCGCGCGGGCCAGCGCGATCAGCTGCCGTTGCCCGGCGGAGAGGTTGCGGCCGCGCTCGGCGACCTCGTGGAGGTAGCCGCCGTCCAGCGTGGCGATCATGTCGTGCGCGCCGACCGTGCGGGCCGCCGCCTCCACCTCGGCGTCGCTCGCGTCCGGACGGCCGTACGCGATGGCGTCCCGGACCGTGCCCAGGAACAGGTACGCCTCTTGCGGGACGACGCCCAGACGGTGGCGGTACGACGTGATGTCGAGGGAGCGCAGGTCGGTGCCGTCGACCGTGACCCGGCCGCCGGTCGGGTCGTAGAAGCGGGCCACGAGCTTGACGAGAGTCGACTTTCCGGCGCCCGTCTCGCCGACGAACGCGACGGTCTGCCCGGCCGGGATGCTCAGGGAGACCTCGCTGAGGGCCTCTTCTGCTTCGTCGGCGGAGCCGTACGCGAAGTCCACGTCCTCGAAGGCGATCTCGCCCCGCAGGGACAGGACTTCGAGCGGCTCGTCGGCGGCCTTCGTCGACGTCGGCTCCTGGAGCAGCTCCTGGATCCGGCCGAGCGAGACGGTCGCCTGCTGGTAGCCGTCGAAGACCTGCGAGAGCTGCTGCACGGGGGCGAAGAACAGGTCGATGTAGAGGAGGTACGCCACCAGCGCACCCGTGGTGAGGGTGCCCGCGTCGACCCGGCCCGCGCCCACGATGAGCACCGCGGCCGCCGCGACCGACGACAGCAGCTGCACGAACGGGAAGTAGATCGAGATCAGCCACTGGCCGCGGATACGGGCCTGGCGGTAGCTGTCGCTGCGCTCCGCGAACCGCTTGCCGCCGGCGCCCTCGCGGCGGAACGCCTGGAGGATCCGCAGCCCGGACACCGACTCCTGGAGGTCCGCGTTCACCACGGACACCCGCTCACGGGCGAGTTCGTACGCCTTCACGCTGGACCGGCGGAAGAAGAACGTGCCGATGATCAGCGGCGGCAGCGTCAGGAAGACGACCACGGCAAGGCCCACGTCGATCACCAGCAGGGCGACCATGATGCCGAAGAAGGTGACGACCGAGACGAACGCGGTGACCAGGCCCGTCTGGAGGAACGTGGACAGCGCGTCCACGTCCGTCGTCATCCGGGTCATGATCCGGCCGGTCAACTCGCGCTCGTAGTAGTCGAGTCCGAGGCGCTGGAGCTGGGCGAAGATCTTCAGACGCAGTGAGTACAGGACGCGCTCGCCGGTGCGTCCGGTCATGCGGATCTCGCCGGTCTGCGCCACCCACTGGACGATGACGGTCACCAGGGCGAGGGCGGACGCGGCCCAGACGGCGCCGAGGGCGACCTCGGAGACACCCTGGTCGATGCCGTGCCGGATCAGGACCGGCAGGAGCAGACCCATGCCCGCGTCCACGGCGACCAGGCCGAGGCTGACGAGCAGCGGAAGCCCGAAGCCGCGCAGCAGACGCTTCAGGCCGTACGACTCCTCCGGCGTGACCGCGCGTGCCTCGTCGATCTCGGGAATGTCGGTGGCCGGGGGCAACGCGTCGACCTGGGCGAGGAGTTCGGGGGTCGCGGGCGATCCGTCGAGGGCGGTGTCCTTGGGCTCGCGGTCCCCCGTCCACAGGTGTGGGGTCACGCCCCGCTCGGCGTCGAACTCGGCGTCCAGTTCGTCCCGGACGGAGGTGTCCTCCTGCGGACAGGTCGGCCGGGCGTGACCGGGTGAAACGCCGCCCAGCTCGTCCGGGTCGGTGAGCAGACGCCGGTACAGCGGTGAGCGTTCGGTCAGCTCACGGTGCGTGCCGATGTCGGCGAGGCGGCCCTCGTCGAGGACCGCGATGCGGTCGGCGAGGTTCAGGGTGGAGCGGCGGTGGGCGATGAGGAGCGTGGTGCGGTCGGCCATGACCTGCTTGAGGGCCTCGTGGATCTCGTGCTCCACGCGGGCGTCCACGGCCGAGGTGGCGTCGTCCAGGACCAGCAGGCGGGGGTCGGTGAGGATCGCGCGGGCCAGGGCCACGCGCTGGCGCTGGCCGCCGGAGAGGGTGAGGCCGTGCTCGCCGACCGTGGTGTCGTAGCCGTCGGGCAGGGCGGCGATGAAACGGTCCGCCTGGGCGGCCCGGGCCGCCTTCTCGACCTCTTCCTGCGTGGCCTCGGGGCGGCCGTACGCGATGTTGGCGCGGACGGTGTCGGAGAAGAGGAAGGAGTCCTCGGGGACGAGGCCGATCGCGGCCCGCAGCGAGTCGAGGGTCAGCTCGCGCGCGTCGTGGCCGCCGATGAGGACCGCGCCCCTGGTCACGTCGTAGAAGCGGGGCAGCAGCAGGGAGACCGTGGACTTGCCGGAACCCGAGGAGCCGACGACCGCGAGGGTCTCGCCCGCGCGGATCTCGAACGAGAGGCCGTCCAGGACCGGGCGGCTGTCCTCGTAGGCGAACGACACGTCGTCGAACTCGACGGTCGCGGGGGCGTCTGCGGGCAGCGGTTTCGTGCCGTCCTTGATCGACGGCTCCGTGTCGATCAGCTCCAGGACGCGTTCGGCGCCGGCGCGGGCCTGCTGGCCGACCGTGAGGACCATCGCGAGCATCCGGACGGGGCCGACGAGCTGGGCGAGGTAGGCGGAGAAGGCCACGAAGGTGCCGAGGGTGATCTGGCCCTTGACCGCCAGCCAGCCTCCGAGGGCCAGCATGGCCACCTGGCCGAGGGCCGGGACCGCCTGGAGCGCGGGGGTGTACTTGGAGTTCAGGCGGATCGTGCGCAGACGGCCCGCGAAGAGCTTGCGGCCGATCTCGCGCAGCTTGCCGGTCTCCTGGTCCTCCTGGCCGAAGCCCTTGACCACGCGTACGCCACTGACCGCGCCGTCCACGACACCGGCCACGGCGGCCGCCTGCGCCTGGGCGTACCAGGTGGCGGGGTGGAGCTTGGAGCGGCTGCGCTTGGCGATGACCCACAGGGCCGGGGCGACGGCGAGGGCGACCAGGGTGAGCGGCAGCGACAGCCAGGCCATGATCACGAGGGAGATCAGGAAGAGCAGTACGTTCCCGACCGTCATCGGGAGCATGAACAGCAGGCCCTGGATGAGCTGGAGGTCGCTGGTCGCGCGGCCCACCACCTGGCCGGTCGACAGCTCGTCCTGGCGCCGGCCGTCGAGTCGCGTGATCGTCTCGTACATGTCCGTGCGCAGGTCGTGCTGGACGTCGAGCGCGAGACGGCCGCCGTAGTAGCGGCGGATGTAGGTGAGGACGTAGACGACGACCCCGGCGCCGATGAGCATGGCGGCCCAGGGGGCCATGCCCCGCGTGTGGTCCCCGACGACGTCGTCGATGATCACCTTGGTGACCAGCGGGACCAGTGCCATGACGGCCATGCCCACGAGCGAGGCGCCCAGCGCCAGCACGACGTCCTTCGGGTACCGCCAGGCGTACCCGGCCAGCCGTCGTGCCCATCCCCGCTGCGTCGCCACGAGTGCCTTCCATCCGTCCAGTCGATCCTGATCGTCCGGAAGGCACCAACGCGGACGGGAGGGGATTTCATCCCTCCGCAACAATCGGGGCGGTAATGGGGCGGTGGTCGTGCTGGTAGCCGGGGGCAGTCCGGGCAGCGGTCAGAGGCGGACCCGGAGGGAGTAGAAGCGGGTGATCTGGACCGGGTTCTGGTTGTCGTCGCTGACCAGAAGCAGGTTCAGACGGCCGTGGCTGCCGCCCGTGACGGCGAGCCCCTCGATGTTGTCGAGGAGCGGGTTGGGCTGGGGCTGCTTGGCCTGGGCGCCGAGTGAAGGACAGTTCACGAGGTCGGCGAGCGGGGTCTTGCGGACGAGGCGTACACCGCTCCGGCCGGTCAGCGTGTCGATGCCGGACGTGTCCGTGGCGCGGCGCAGATCGGCGAGGTAGAGGCGGACCGTGTTGCCGACGCCCGCGGTGAAGCCGCGTTCCAGGACGAGGAGGCGGCCGTCGGGGGTGGCCGTGGTCTCGGAGACGTTCAGACCGGCGTCGGTGCGGTAGCCGTACTGGGCGTCTAGAGCGAAGTGGCCCCGCTGCCGCTCCCAGGTCTGGAAGCGGACGATGCCCGTGGTGTCCCCCGCGAGGGAGCCCTCCATACCGGCCAGCAGGGTGCGGCGGCCGGGCAGGAAGGTCAGGCCCTCGAAGGTCTGGTTCGACGTGGCCCGGCCCGCGGGGGCGACCCTGAGCGCGTCCGGTACGGGGAGGCGGTCGAGGATGCGGCCGTCGCGGGCGTAACGGCGTATGGAGGGCTCGGTCTCGGAGGCCACCAGCCGGGTGCCGTCGCGGTCCACGGCCAGGCCCTCGGAGTCGAGCGCGGCACCGGTCTCGTCGGCGAGCGGGACGACGGAGGCGGGCCGGAGGGTCTTGCGGTCCAGGGTGAAGAGGGCGGACCTGTCGGAGACCGCGGCGATCCTGCCGTCGCGGTCCACGGCGAGCGCGGAGAAGTTGCCGACGAACGTGCCCTCGTACGTCGTCTTGTCGAGCGCGTCGGAGAAGCTCTCGATGGAGACGGAGGGTGAACAGGCGTTGCCGCGCCGGGTGTTGGCGGGCTGGGCGTCGGCGGGTGCTGCCGCGGTGAGGCAGGTGGCTGCCGCCAGGGCGGCCGTGACGGTGGCGAGGAGTGGTCTCAGGCGCATGGCGTCACGGTAGGCGGGCGTGGGTTGAGGGGGAGGGTACTGGCCGTTAATTCCAGGGAGTCGGCGGGGCGGTGGGCCTGAGGGACGGGGAGTCCTCGGGACCGGGGGGCCGGAGCCCGCGCGGGCGGCCGGAGCCCGCGCGACCTCCGGCGGGGCTCTCGCCCTCAGTCCTGGTAGACCTTGTTGTTGCCCGCGCCGCCGGAGAGCGTGTCGTTGCCCTGGCCGCCGTGGATCACGTCGTCGCCGGTGTTGCCGAAGATCGTGTCGTCGCCCCCCAGGCCGTACAGGGTGTCGTTGCCCCTGCCGCCGTAGAGGGTGTCGTTGCCGGAGGAGCCGCGCACGATGTCGTTGCCGTCGTCGCCGTACAGCGTGGTGTAGCCGAGGTCGTCCTCGCCGGTCACCGTGAGGGTGTCGTTCCCGGCACCGCCGCTGCAGTGGTACTCGCAGCCGGTGAGGATGGTGTCGTTGCCGGCGTCGCCGAAGGAGCCCTTGACCCAGACGCCGTCGATGCCTTCGAGGTGGTCGTCGCCGTCCCCGCCCTCGAGGACGTTCGCCCCCTTGCCCCGGATGACGTCGTCGCCCGGGCCGCCGGAGAGGGTGCCCTGCGTGAAGACGTCGTCTCCGACCGTCACGGTGTCGTCGCCGTCACCGAGGTCGACGTCGTAGATGTCCGAGTCGTCGGACCCCAGGGGCTCGGGCTCCACGCACTCGACGACGGTGCGGTCGGTCGCCGAGGGGTACGTGCACGCGTCCGTGGTGATGGTGATCTCGAACTTGTCCCGGAAGGTGACGAGGTAGTCGCCGCCGAACTCGTCCGGGTCGACGTCGATCGCCTTGGTGGAGATCCGCAGGTCGTTCACCTGTCCGGCGGCGGCCCGGTACCGGATGGCGCCGTCATAGCGCTCGACGGTGGCCGTGGAGGCCGTGTCCGCGCCGGTGTCCGCCTGGGCGACGGGCGCGGCGAGTACGGCGCCTCCCAGAGCCAGGACGAGGGTGGAGGTGGCGGCGATGCTTCGTAAAACGCGCATGCGAAAGAGACCCTTCGTGGAGTGCGTGCTGAACGGAGTCGACGGCGAGGGCGCCGGTGATGTCGTCGGGGCCCTCGCCGCGATCGGCGATCGGACGGCCGGTGCGGCCTGCGTGGTCCGTACGGTCCGTACGGGCCGTGTGGTCTGTGACGGGTGTGGCGGGTGTTGTTTCCGATCACCCATTCAGACAGCGGACCGGGGGTGAGGGTTGCACCGGAGAATCGCTTCTTTTCGCCGAACTCCGCAGGTCAGCGGGGGTTACTAGCACTCCTTGGTGAGCTCTTGCGGAAGCCCGGGTGAACGTTCTCCCTCATCGTGGAGGCGCCCTGATGCCGGATCATCGTC
The DNA here is from genome assembly GCF_036182465.1 of Streptomyces sp. NBC_00258. Classification (NCBI taxonomy): domain Bacteria; kingdom Bacillati; phylum Actinomycetota; class Actinomycetes; order Kitasatosporales; family Streptomycetaceae; genus Streptomyces; species Streptomyces sp. NBC_00258. The sequence continues at coordinate 7,690,561 of NZ_CP108081.1, read as the reverse complement.
TTGACGAGTTTCGCGACCATGGCAGGCGGGACACCGGTCGTGTCGATCAACTCCGCCTCCCCGCGCAGCCAGAGCAGCGCCTCGTCGTAGTCGTGGAGATGGTCCAGGCGCCGCCGGCGGGAGCCGATGCTCTCCGGGTCCGTGTCGTTCTGGATGCGTTCGACGAGCGTGTTGTGGTCGGCGTGGAGGACGAAGTGACGTAAGGGGATGCCCGCTTGGACCAGTCCCGTGCGGATCTCACGCCAGTACGGCTTCTCCAGCACGGTCTGCGGCACGACCAGCGTGCCGCCCACATGGTCGAGCACCTGACGCGCGGTCTCCACCACGAGACCGCGCCACGGCGGGAATTCCTGGAAGTCGCGGGCCGGCTTCCCCAGGACGTGCCAGAGCATGTAGCCGACCTGTTCGGTGTCCAGGAGCCTGGAGTCCGGCAGGAGGGTGGTGAGTTGCCTGGCGGTGGTGGTCTTGCCCACGCCGAAGGTGCCGTTGAGCCAGATGATCATGAAGCGGGTACCGCCGGGAAGGCCTCCTGCGGGTCGGTCGTCGGCGTGTAACGCTTCGCTCTGGTCGGCACGAGATCCTTGTGGATGGCTTTGGCCACGGCCTGGATCGTCGTCACGCCGTAGTTCATGGTGCTGTTGCCGTGGGTCAGGATCGAGATCGTGTAGTCGTGGCCCGCGCCCTTGAAGGTGCCCACGCTGTGGACCCGCCAGCCGTGCGTGGAGCGGGACAGCCAGCCGTTCTTCACATGGACGGCGACGGAGGAGGGCGCTCCCGCCGGAGTGCCCCAGCGCTGCGAGGAGACGACCCTGCCCATGAGCTTGAGTACGTAGGCCCGGGAGTTGTCGCTCAGCACCGTGTTCCTGGCGGTGAGCAGCGCGAGGAGCTTCTGCTCGTCCTGGACCGTGATCTGGGTGAGGCCCCAGTAACCGTTCGCCCCCGGCTTGGTCCGGGTCATGCCGGCCGCGGCGAGGAAGCCCTTCACCTTCGTCGTGCCCAGCTGGTTCCAGAGCTTGGTGGTGGCCGCGTTGTCCGACTTGGTGATCATGGCGGTGGCCAGATCGGACTCCCGCTGGGTGAGATGGCGGTTGGTCTTCTTGGCGTCCCAGAGAAGCGTGGCGAGGACGGTCACCTTGACGACGCTGGCCGAGTCGTAGGCCTGGGTCGGTCTCAGCGTGCAGGTGGTGTCGGTGCTCCGGTCGTGGAGGCCGACGGCCACGGTGCCCCTGCGGTTCGCGAGGGCCGTGGTGATGTCCTTCTGCAGTTTGGTGGCCAGGGCCGGCTGGGCGGACGTGCACGTCGCCTGCGGTGTGGCCGCGGTCGCTGGTGTCACGGCCACGGTGAGCGGCACTAGGACCCCGGCGCCGAGGCCCGCGCAGAACACACGGGTACGCCGGGATATCCGGTGAGTCATCGAGTCATTCCATCCCCTTGGGTACATGCGAGCGCGCCTGGGCACACCCGCCTCTCTCGACTCACCGGGATGGCTGGGGGTTGTACGCGTGTACGCGTCTTCCTGGAAAGGAAGTCGGGCGGCCTTGGGACACGGAGGGGGCGACCGTGACGCCCTGAAGTGGGGACGCCCGAGGCGGCGCCGAAGAGCGAATGCCGGATCCCCCCTCGTGCGACAGCGGTCGCGGCCACTGGGGCTACTTCTGGGTGACCCGCTCGGCGATCCCCTTCTTGATCGTCACCTCCACCGTGAGGTTGCCTGCCTCGGCGGCCGCGTCCAGTTCATCGGCGGTGCACTTCTCCGCCTCCGAGGTCTCGGGGTCACCGCAGATGTCGCCGCCCGCGATCTCCGTGTCCTCGGCAACCCAGAAGGCCCGCTCCCCGACCAGCAGCTTGCCCGGCGCCAGAAACGTCAATGTGCCCGAGAACGTACCGTCCGAACCGGCCGGCGGCTCCGAGGCGTCGGCGCCACCGGAGGCCGCGGGAGAACCGGCAGAGGCCGAGGCGCTGGGAGAGTCCGAGGCACCAGCAGGTGAGGAGGAGGCACCCGATCCGGCCGCGGCGTCGGGGTCGCACGCGGTGAGGAACAGTCCCGTGGCGGCCAGGAATCCGACGGCAGCGAGCGTACGGAAGCGGGTGCGGCTGAGCGACATGTCGGGGTGCCCTTTCGGCGTCATGGCTTGTTGATCTCAACCCGTCAAACGCCTTACGCAGCAAGCCGGTTCATCGGCAGCCACTCCTGTTGCGCAGCCGGCATGAACCGCCGGTAACTGTTACCGGGCGCCCACCCCTGTGACCGTCCAGCCCTGTTGCCGGTCAGCGTTCTCTGTGACCGCCCGCCCCTTTACGTGTTCATACGCTTCCATGGGACCACCCTTCCTCCACTCACAGCCGGGCCCCAGGTTCAGCACAGCCCGCGCCCACACCGCTTTCGCACGATGCACGCGTGACATCTGCCACCGATCCGTACCCCCACGCCCCCGAGGTCGCCCAGGCCTCCCCCGCAGCAGACCGGGCCGCCTCCTCCCCGCCCCCCGCCGAGACCGGCGCGCGGCCCGGGAAGCCACCCCGCTGGTCGCTCCCCGCGCTGGTCGCGATCATGGTCCTGGCCGGGGTGCTGTACTCCTGGAACCTCTCCTCGTCCAGCCTGAACAGCTTCTACAGCGCCGCCGTGCTCAGCGGCACACAGAGCTGGAAGGCGTGGTTCTTCGGGTCGCTGGACGCGGGGAACTTCCTCACCGTCGACAAGCCGCCCGTCGTGCTGATGGTGATGGGGCTGTCCTGCCGGGTCTTCGGGTACGGCACCTGGCAGATGATGCTGCCGCTGGTCGCCTCCGCCCTCGGCACGATCTGGATCCTGCACGCGTCGGTCAAGCGGGTCTGGGGGCACGGCGCCGCGGCCGTCGCCGCGCTCGTCCTCGCGCTCACCCCGATCACCGTCGCCATCAACCGCGACAACAACCCGGACACTCTGCTCGTCTTCCTGATGGTCGCGGGCGCCGCCCTGGCCCTGCGCGCCGTCCACAACGGCAGGCTGCTGCCGCTCGTCGGCTCGGCCGTCTGCTTCGGCCTCGCCTTCAACACCAAGATGCTCCAGGGGTACATCGCCCTGCCCGCCGTCTTCGCGGTCTACCTGTACGCGGCCCGGGGCGGCTTGCTGCGCCGGATACGCAACCTCGCGGTCGCCGCGGTCGCCCTCGCCGTCTCCAGCTTCTGGTGGGCGGCGGCCGTGTCGCTGGTCCCCGCCGCCGACCGGCCCTACATCGGCGGCTCGACGGACGGCACCGCCTGGAACCTGATCATGGGCTACAACGGCCTGGGCCGCGTCCTCGGCGGCGAGGGCAACGGCGGCGGTGGAGGCGGTGGCGGAGGCGGCTTCTCCGGGACCGCCGGGATCGGCCGGATGTTCAACGAGGTGCTCGGCGGCCAGATCTCCTGGCTGCTCCCCTTCACCACCATCGCACTCGTCGGCGGCCTCGTACTGCGCGGCCGCGCCCCCCGTACGGATCTCACGCGGGCCGCACTGGTCCTGTGGGGCGGCTGGACCGCCCTGCACTACCTCACCTTCAGCCTCGCCGAAGGCACGATGCACCCGTACTACACGACCGCCCTCGCCCCCGGCATCGCGGCACTGTGCGGAGGCGGCGGGCTGATGCTCCTGCACGCCTTCCGCACCGACAGGAAGTGGCTGTGGGTCCTGCCCGTCGCGTTCGCCGCCACCGGCATCTGGGCCGTGGTGCTGCTGCGGCGCGCCTCCGGCTGGAACTCGTGGCTGTGGCCGACCGTCGCCGTCGTGATGGTCCTGGCGATCGTCGGACTCCTCCTCTTCCGGTCGGGCCGGCGCGTGCGGCTGCTCGCCGTCGCCCTGACCGCGGCCGTCGCAGCCTCCCTCGCCGGACCGACCGCGTACGCGGCCTCGGTGACCGCGAGTTCGGGCGGCGGCATGAGCGGTACGAACCCGACGGCCGGCCCCACCACGGGTGGCGGCATGGGCGGTGGCCCCGGCGGCGGTGGCGGTGGCGGCCGGGGCGGCTTCCCCGGCGGCCGCCAGGCACCGGGCGGCCAGCAGCAGGGCGGTCAGCAGGCGGGCGGTGAGGCCCCGGGCGGCGGCCAGACCGGCACCCCGCCGAACGGCACCTCCGGCACCGGCGAACAGGGCGGCGACGCCACCTCCCGCCCCGGTGGCACGGGCGGCGGCGGTGGCATGGGCGGCGGTCCCGGCGGCGCCGACAGCGCGATGGTCACGTACCTGGAGAAGCACCGCGACGGCGCCAAGTGGCTGGTGGCGGTGTCCAGTTCGCAGAGCGCGGCCCAGCTGATCGTCAGCACGAAGCAGCCCGTCATCTCGATGTGGGGCTGGTCCGGCAGCGACAAGGCCATGACCCTCGCCAAGCTGAAGGAGCTCGTGAAGAAGGGCGAGCTGCACTACATCGTGCTCGGCGGCGGCATGGGCGGCGGCGACAGTGCAAGCTCCGAGGTGACCGCGTGGGTCCAGGAACACGCGACGGCCGTGAAGGCGAGCGAGTACGGCAATGCGTCGTCCGAGTCCTCCGCGGACTCCGACAGCTCTGACAGCTCTGACAGCTCCAACTCCCAGGCGCTCTACCGCCTGGACGCCGCGGACGTCAATTAGGGCGAACCCTCCCCCGACCGGGGAGAACCCTCGCGTCGCGCAGCCCCTGGACCGGGAACGGCCAGGGGTTGCGTCGTATGCGAGAACGTCACACAAACGCCTCCTTCCGGTTACACGAGTGACCCCATGTCCATGTCACGCTCCCGATTGACCGAAGTGTCAACACGCGTAGAACGCGGGCCCGTTGAGCAGGATCCCGCATCCCGGCGCGTGTCCGTTCCCGGGAAAGGGCACCCCCATGTCCGTTGCGCACAAAGGCAGTTGGAAGGCGCTGGCGGTAGGCGTTTCCGCCGTCCTCGTCGGCCTCACGCTCCCGACGGTCGCCGCGCCCCCCGCCGCGGCGACGACCACCGCGTACGACGACACCTACTACGCGGGCGCGATCGGCAAGACCGGCACGGCCCTCACGAGCTCGCTGCACTCGATCATCAGCGACCAGACCACGATCTCGTACTCCGCGGTCTGGAACGCGCTCAAGGTCACCGACCAGGACCCGAACAACAGCAGCAACGTGGTCCTGCTGTACTCCGGCATCTCCCGGAGCAAGACGCTCAACGGCGGCAACACCGGCAACTGGAACCGCGAGCACGTGTGGGCCCAGTCCCACGGCGACTTCGGCACCTCGGCCGGCCCCGGCACGGACCTGCACCACCTGCGCCCCGAGGACGTCCAGGTCAACAGCATCCGCGGCAACAAGGACTTCGACACGGGCGGCAGCAGCTTCACCAACAGCGGCGGCAGCCTCACCGACTCGAACTCCTTCGAGCCCCGCAGTGCCGTCAAGGGCGACGTGGCCCGCATGATCCTCTACATGGCCGTCCGCTACGAGGGCGACGACGCCTGGGAGGACCTGGAGCCCAACGACGCCGTCACCAACGGCAGCGTCCCGTACCACGGCCGCCTCTCGGTCCTGAAGCAGTGGAACGAGGCGGACCCGCCCAGCGCCTCCGAAGAGCGCCGCAACGAGCTCATCTACTCGGACTACCAGGGCAACCGGAACCCGTTCATCGACCACCCCGAATGGGTCGAGGCGATCTGGTAGACCGACGGTGACCCGCGCTGAACTCCCTGTGACAGAAAGGGAGTTCAGCGCCACACCTGTCCCCTCGGTTACGAACCCATGACATTGGGGCGTACAACCGGGGGCGCTCGGATCGAGTCGAACTCACTGAACGCGAGATTCCGCGTGCAGAACCGACCGACTCGAAAGGCTCACGTATGTCCCGAGCACACCGCCGAACTCGTACCGCGCTCACCGCACCCCTGGCAGCCGCGGTGCTGCTCGCCGGAGGATTCGGCGCCATGGCCCTCACCGGGGGCTCGGCGCAGGCGGCCACCGGGTCCGCGGACGCGCAGGACGACTTCAACGGCGACGGATACGCCGACCTGGTCGTGTCGGCCCCGGACGCCACGATCTCCAGCAAGACCAAGGCGGGCTACGTGGCCGTCACGTACGGCTCCGCCAATGGCGTCTCCGCCGCCAACAAGAAGCTCATCAGCCGCTCCACCAGCGGCGTTCCCGGCTCCGCCGTCGCGAGCGAGCGCTTCGGGACCAACTTCACCAAGGGTGACCTCGACGGCGACGGCTTCAGCGACCTGGTGATCTCGGGCGGCAAGGCCGGCTCCGTCATCCTGTGGGGCTCCGCCTCCGGACTCACCGGCGGCACGACCATAGCCGGGTACGGGCAGTCCCCCACGACCGGCGACTTCGACGGCGACGGCAAGACGGACCTCGCCCTGTTCGAGCAGGTGACCTCCTTCGGCGACGAAGCCCCCAGCAGCGCCGCCGCCGTGTGGAAGGGCCCGATCTCGCGGACCGGCACGCCCACCGCCGTCCTGCCCGTCCTGGACAAGTCCCTGTGGTGGGGCTACGACGCCGACGACGCCTCCTGCGCCACCAACGGCGGCTGCGAGGAGGACGCCGACTCCATCAGCGGCCCCTACACCTCCACCGAGACCGGTGACGTCAACGGTGACGGCAAGGACGACATCGTTGTCTGGGATTACAAGGGCGACGGCGTCTACGGCAACCGCCTGCTCCTCGGTGGCGGCAGCACGGGCTTCAAGAGCGGCTGGGTCCCCGGTGAGGCCGCCGGCAACAGGACGGGCACCGGCGTCGGGGACGTCAACAACGACGGCTTCGACGACGTCGTGGTCGGCAACGACTGGGGCAGCGGCACCGTCAAGGTCGCTCTCGGTTCGGCCACCGGCCTGTCCTCGGACCGCGTCCAGACCTTCAACCAGGACAGCCCCGGGTTCCCCGGAGTCGAGGAAGAGGAGGACGAGATCGGCGCGTCGGTCTCGGTCGCGGACGTCACGGGTGACGGCTACGCCGACATCGCGCTCGGCATCCCGGGCGAGGACATCGGCGACATCTACGACGCCGGCTCGATCGCCCTGGTCCCCGGCAGCGCCTCCGGCGCCACGGGCGCCGGAACGAAGACCTTCCATCAGGACACCGCCGGTATCCCCGGAGTCGCCGAGAACAGCGACGAGTTCGGTGTGAGCACCGCTCTCCTGGACCTCAACGGCGACGGCCACGCCGACCTCGCGGCCGGTTCCACGGCCGAGAACGAGCAGAACGGCGCGGTCTGGGTGCTGAACGGCACGGCGAGCGGCCTCACCGCCACGTCGTCGTTCGCGTTCGGCGCCGGTGACCTCGGCGCACCCGCCACCGGTGTGCACTTCGGCGCGTTCCTGCGCTGACCGATCGATCCACAGCACTGCGGTGGGGCGGCCTGGTGCCGCCCCACCGTCATGTCCGGAACAGGCCCGGGCGGTGGCCCGCCGGGGGATGTCAGTCCAGATGCGTAGGCGCGAACATCCGCAGCAGTGCCGGCAGCACGACCACCGAAGGGCCGGGCGTGGCAAGGGACTTGGCGAGGTCGTCGGCGAGGGTGTCCGGGGTGGTCCGTACGCCTGGTACGCCGAAGGACTCCGCGAGCGCCACGTAGTCGGGGCGGGACAGTTCCGTCGCCGTGGACTGGCCGAAGGCGTCGGTCATGTACTCGCGCAGGATGCCGTAGCCGCCGTCGTCGACGATGAGCCAGGTCACGTCGAGGTTGTGCTGCCTGGCGGTGGCCAGTTCGGCGATGGAGTACAGCGCGCCGCCGTCGCCGGAGACCGCGAGGACGGGGTGGGTCGGGTCGGCGACCGCGCCGCCGATGGCCGCCGGAAAGGCGTAGCCGAGGCCGCCGGCGCCCTGGGCGGAGTGCATGGTGTTCGGCCGGCGGGCATCGAAGGCGGACCAGGCCCAGTAGGCGAGGATCGTCATGTCCCAGAAGCTGGCCGATCGGTCGGGCAGGGCCTCGCGGACGGCGGCCAACACCAGCTGCTCCAGGGTCAGTTCCTGGGAGTCGATGCGCTCGCGGACGAGGTCGAGCACGGTCCGTACGCGGTCCGCGGCCGCCGCGTCCTCCCGTACGGGCACGGTTTCGAGGAGCGCCGACAGGGCGAGGCGGGCGTCCGCGTGGATGCCGAGGGCCGGGTGGTTGGACTCCAGTTTGCCGAGGTCGGCCTCGATCTGGATGACGCGGCCGCGGGGCTTGAACGTGTAGTAGTTCGAGGAGAGTTCGCCCAGGCCCGAGCCGACGACGAGCAGGACGTCGGCGTCCTCCAGGAAGTCCGTGGTGTGCCGGTCCTCCAGCCAGGACTGGAGGGAGAGCGGGTGGTTCCAGGGGAAGGCGCCCTTGCCGCCGAAGGTGGTGACGACGGGCGCGTTCAGCCGCTCGGCGAGCTGACGCAGCTTGCCGGACGCGTCGGACCGTACGACCCCGCCGCCCGCGATGATCGCCGGGCGGGCCGCCTTCGAGAGCAGGTCGGCGGCCACGGCGGTCAGTTCGGGGCGGGGCGGGAGGTCGTGGGGCGCGGCGTCCGCGGCCGTGACGACGGGCAGTGACGTCTCGGCGAGCAGCACGTCCTGCGGGATCTCCACCCACACCGGGCCGTGCGGGGCGGTCAGTGCCGACTCCCAGGCCTCGGCGATCGCGGACGGGATCTGCGACTGCGTACGGACCGTGTGGACGGACTTCACGACGCCCCTGAACGAGGCCTGCTGGTCCGGGAGTTCATGCAGATAGCCGTGCCGTCCGCCGCCGAGTCCCGCGCTCGGGATCTGACTGCTGATGGCGAGGACGGGCGCACTCGCTGCGGCCGCCTCCTGGAGCGCGGCCAGCGAGGTCAGCGCGCCGGGGCCGGTCGACAGGAGCAGCGGGGCGGCCTCGCCGGTGATCCGGCCGTACGCGTCCGCCGCGAACCCGGCGTTGTTCTCGACCCGCAGGCCGATGTATGCGAGGTCGGAGCGGCGCAGCGCGTCGAACATGCCGAGGGCGTGCTGGCCGGGCAGGCCGAAGACGGTGGTCGCGCCGAGACCGGTGAGGGTCTCCACGACGAGGTCTCCGCCGTTGCGTCCGGGCGGCGGGTTGAGTGCGGCCTCCGTCTGCGCGGCGGTCGGGCGGAGCACCAGGTCGTGGTCGTGGGTCACTTGGCGTCGGTCTCCTCGGGCGCCTGCGCGGTCTTCTCGCGGGCCTGCGCGATCTGGCGGGACATGATGGTCGTGAGCTCGTACGCCGTGTGGGAAGCGGCGACGGAGGTGATCTCGGCGTGATCGTACGCGGGGGCGACCTCCACGACGTCGGCGGAGACCAGGTGGCAGGAGGCGAGGCCGCGCAGGATCTCCAGGAGTTCGCGGGAGGTCATGCCGCCGGCCTCGGGAGTGCCGGTGCCGGGCGCGTGGGCCGGGTCGAGGCAGTCGATGTCGATGGAGATGTAGAGCGGACGGTCGCCGATGCGCTGGCGCAGCTGGTCGGCGACCTCGTCGGCGCCGCGCCGGTAGATGTCGGCGGAGGTGACGATGCCGAAGCCGAGCTTCTCGTCGTCGGTGAGGTCCTGCCGGCCGTAGAGCGGGCCGCGCGTGCCGACGTGGGAGAGGGCCTCCGTGTCCAGGATGCCCTCCTCGACGGCCCGGCGGAACGGGGTGCCGTGGGTGTACTCCGCGCCGAAGTACGTGTCCCAGGTGTCGAGGTGCGCGTCGAAGTGGAGCAGCGCGACCGGACCGTGCTTCTTGGCGACCGAGCGCAGCAGCGGCAGCGCGATGGTGTGGTCGCCGCCGAGGGTCATCAACCGGGCGCCGGTGCCGAGGAGTTCGTCGGCGGCACCCTCGATGGTGTCGACGGCCTCGTTGATGTTGAACGGGTTCGCGGCGATGTCGCCGGCGTCCGCGACCTGGGCGAGGGCGAAGGGCGAGGCGTCCTGGGCCGGGTTGTACGGCCGCAGGAGCCGGCTCGCCTCGCGGATCGCGTTGCCGCCGAAGCGGGCCCCGGGCCGGTACGAGACGCCCGCGTCGAACGGCACACCGACGACGGCGACGTCGGTGGTGCCGACCTCGTCGAGCCGGGGCAGCCGGGCGAAGGTCGCGGGGCCCGCGAACCGCGGCACGCGGGACGAGTCGACGGGGCCGCGGGGCGTCTCGTAACTGCTCATGGGGGTAATGCCTTCTTTCCTGCGATTCACACGCTTCATCGCGTATGTGCTGCTTCTCCGACTCTACTGGTGAGCCGGAACCGATTCGGACACGGGTTCGGAGCCGCGGCCCGCGAGCCGCTCGCGCCAGGCTGCGAGGACCGCCGGGTCGGTGGCGGGAGTGGCCAGCGAGACGATCACGTAGACGGCCAGGGAGGAGAGGAGCCCGTAGTAGATGGGTTCGTTGGCGAGGATTCCGTAGGACGCCATGAGGCCGATCACCGCGAGGCCGCCGACCGCGACGGCGGCGAGGGCGCCCTGGGCGGTGCCGCGCTTCCAGAGCAGACCGCCGAGGATGGGCACGAGGAGACCGCCGACGAGCAGGTTGTAGGCGACGGTCAGTGCCTCGACGACGTTGTTGAGCGCGATCGCCGTACAGATCACCGCGACGCCCATGATGAGGATGAAGGCGCGGTTGCCCCTGACCTCGTCGCGCTCCTCGTCGGGGGCGCCTGAGGCACCGGCGACGGCTCCGCGCAGCCGCGACCAGATGTCGTTGTTGGCGACGGTCGCGCAGGCGATGAGGGCTCCGGAGGACGTGGACATCACGGCGGCGAGGGCGGCAGCGAGGACCAACCCCCGTACACCCATGGGCAGTTCGTCCTTGACGATGGTCGCGAAGGCGTCGTCGGCGCTGCCGAGCTTCGGGTAGAGCACCTTGGCCGCGGTGCCGATGACGGCACCGGCGAGCGCGTAGACCAGGCAGTACGTGCCCGCGACGGTGCCGCCCCACTTGGCGGTGCGGTCGCTCCCCGCGGTGAACACGCGCTGCCAGATGTCCTGCCCGATCAGCATGCCGAACGTGTAGATCAGCACGTACGTGAAGATCGTCTCTCCGCCGATGCCCAGCGGGTCGAAGTACTCGGTGGGCAGCTGCGCCTTCATCTCACTGAACCCGCCGGCCTTGACGACGGCGATGGGGAGCAGGAGCAGCAGCACACCGATGGTCTTGACGACGAACTGCACCATGTCGGTGAGGGTGATCGACCACATGCCGCCGAGCGTCGAGTACGCGACGACGATCGAGCCGCCGAGGATGATCGCGACCGTGCGGTTCATGTCGAAGAGGACGTCGAAGATCGTGGCGTACGCGATGGTCGACGTGACCGCGAGCATGAGGGTGTACGCCCACATGACGACGCCGGAGATGACTCCGGCCCGGCCGCCGTACCGGAGATCCAGCATCTCGGAGACCGTGTAGACCTTCAGGCGGGCGATGCGGGCCGAGAAGAAGACGGAGAGGGCGAGGAGACCGAGGCCGATGGTGAAGACCATCCAGGCGCCGGAGAGCCCGTACTGGTAGCCGAGGCCGACGCCGCCGATGGTGGACGCGCCGCCGAGGACGATGGCGGCCATGGTGCCGGAGTACATCGTCGGGCCGAGCCGCCGTCCGGCGACCAGGAACTCGCTCTTGGACTTGGCGCGGCGCATGCCCCACCAGCCCACGGCCAGCATGCCGACCAGATAGACGACGATCACTGTGTAGTCGACGGCCATTGGGGGCTCCTCTTCGCGCGTTCGGTGGCGTGTCGTGCGGGTGGGTGATGGGGGTTCGCCGGTGGCTGACCGCTCGCGTCGTCGCACGGCGCCGCCGGGTGACGTCTTCGTACGACGTCCTCGGCATGGCGTCGTCACGTGACATTCGCGTGGCGTGTTCGCGGGGACATCCGCCCGTACCCGCGGCCTCCGGTGGGGACGACCCTAGGTGGCCGGAAAGCAACGAAGAAGTGTACGTTTCATCCACGCTCACCGGATCTGATGGAGGAAACGTCCACCATGCCGGACTCTGCCGTTCCGGGCCCCGCCCCCGCTGTCCCACCCACACCTCCCGTCCCTCTCGCCGCGCTGCTGGCCCGGGAGGACCTCGGTCTGCGGCAGATCGCGGGGCCGCGGGATTCGGCCACGGTGATCCACTGGGCGCACACCTCGGAGATGGCGGACCCGTACCCGTATCTGCTCGGCGGCGAGCTGCTGCTCACGGCGGGGGTGCACGTGCCGGAGGCGGCGGGCTCGGGCACCTACTTCGACGACTACGTCTCCCGAATCGTCGAGGCGGGCGGCGCCGCCCTCGGCTTCGGTGTGGCCCCGGTGCACGACACGGTCCCGCGCGCCCTGGTCGTGGCCTGCGACGACTACGGGCTGCCGCTGGTGGAGGTCCCGCCCCGCACGACCTTCTCCGGCGTGGCCCGGGCGGTCTGGCAGCTCATGGCCCAGGCCCGCCACACCGAACTGCGCCGCGTCACGGAGGCCCAGCAGAGCCTGGCCGCCGCCGCGGCCCGCCCGGACCCCGTCCCGTCGGTCCTGCGGCAACTCGCCCAGCGGGTGGGAGGCCGGGCCGCGCTGTACGCCCCGGACGGCGGGGAGGTGGCTTCGGCGGGGCGGGTGCCGGGGGTGGGCGCGGGCGGGAGTTTGGACGGGGGTGCGGGTTCGGGCTCCGGCTCCAGCTCCGGCTCGGAGGTGAGCGAGGCGCTGGCGGGGCTGGTGGCGGTGGTGCGGCCGGCTACGGGGAACGGTTCCGGAGCCGGGGGCGTGAGCGCGGGCGGCGGCCCCACCCCCTCCTCCGCCAGTGACACCGCCGCAGGTGTCCACCTCGCCGCGTACGCCCTCGGCACCGGGCAGGGTTTCGTGCTGGGCGTGGCCGCCCCGCGCCGCGATCCCGGCGACCACACGATCGCGTCCGTGGGCGCGGTGCTCCTCTCCCTCCTCACCGGGGAGCACCAGAGCAGCACGGGTGCCGCCCGCTCCTCGGCCCTGGTGCGGCTGCTGCTCGGCGCCGCTCCGGAGGAGGTCGCGCCGCTGCTGGGCGGGGGTGAGCGCTGGGTGGTGGTGCACGCGCGGCCGGACGGTCCGGCGCCGGACGCCGTCACCGCGTCCGCGCTGGGGGCGGCGCTCGGTTCGGCGCTGGTGGACGTGGACGGTGACGTCGTACGGGTCCTCGTGGCCGCGGGCCGCCGTGAACTCGCCGTCCAGCCGGGCTGGACGTGCGGAGCGAGTGCCCCGGTCGGCCCGCACGAGTGGGCGTCCGCGGACACGCAGGCGGCGCGTGCCCTGTCCCGCGCGAGGGCGACCCGCACTCGCCTGGTCCGCCACGGCGAACACCCGGGCCTCGCCGGCCTGGTCCCGCCGGACGAGGCCGCCGCCCATGCCCGTACGGTGCTCGCCCCCATCACCGCGAACCCCGCTCTCACGGAGACCCTCCGCACCTGGCTCTCCCTGCACGGCAGTTGGGACCGTACGGCGGTCGCCCTCTCCGTCCACCGCAACACGGTCCGCCAGCGCATCGCCCGCTGCGCGACCCTGCTGTCCACGGACCTGGACGACCCGGACGTCCGCATGGAGCTGTGGTTCGCCCTGCGGCAGGCGTAAGGCGTTCTTCGCCCCCGCCGCCCTTACCCTCCCCCACTCTCGGCTTCGCTCGAGCGGGGGGACCCCCATCGTCCCTTACTCAGGGGCTCCGCCCCCGAACCCCCGCTCCTCAAACGCCGGAGGGGCTGGGTGGGTGGGGCTGATGACGGTGAATGGCTAACCGTGCGCGGACGGGCAGCCGTGCGCGGACGGGGTGAAAAGCAGGGGCGCAGCCCCGCTTTTCAGGGGCGCGGGGAACTGCGCGACCAGCCACACACCACCCGCACCCGGCACACAACCCCGCCCACCCCACTCCACCGCGCCCCAAACCCCGAGTGACCCATGTCCCACGGTTCGATACACCGGCGCCACCCAGCGGAGCGCACCGGCAGAATGGGGGGCATGCCGATACCCGGGACCCCCAGCCGCGCCGACCTTGTCGACCACCTCGTACGGACGCGTATCGCGGGCGACGTAGCCACCCCCCGCGAGAACAACCTCTCCCACTACCGCAAGCTGGCGAACGGCGACCGCAACTACTGGCTCGGCCTGGAGCTCGGCGACCGCTGGACCGACGAGCAGGACGTCCTGGCGGTCATGGCCGAGCGGTGTGGCGTGAACGACGACCCGGAGTACCGCTACGGCCAGGACACCATCGACCCGGACCTGACGGTCGACGCCCTGGAGCGGATGGCGGGCCGGCTGCGCAAGGCGGCCGCGGGCAAGCAGCGGGTGCTGTTCGCGACGGGCCACCCGGGCGGCCTCCTCGACGTGCACCGCGCCACCGCCGCCGCCCTGCGCTCCGCCGGCTGCGAGATCGTCGTGATCCCGGACGGCCTGACCACGGACGAGGGATACGTCTTCCAGTTCGCGGACGTCGCGGTCCTGGAGCACGGCGCGACGCTGTGGCACACGCACTCGGGCGAGCCGATGCGCGCGATCCTGAAGGCCCTGGAGGGCGAGGGCCGCCCGCTGCCCGACCTGGTCGTCGCCGACCACGGCTGGGCGGGCTGCGCGGGCCAGCTGGGCGTCGACTCCATGGGCTACGCGGACTGCAACGACCCGGCCCTGTTCCTCGCGGAGTCCGAGGGCACGGTCCAGGTGACCATCCCCATGGACGACCACGTCACGAGCCCCCGGTACTACGACCCGATGACGGCATACCTGCTGGACGCGGCGGGCCTCACGAACACCGATTCGGACACCGACACCGACACCAGCACCGGCTGAGTTCTCTCCGTCCGCGCCCGGCAGGCACCGTCGGCCCCCGTCACCGCGGAATCCGTACAACGCCCTCCTGGATCACCGTGACCGCCAGCCGCCCGTCCTGCGTGTAGATGCGGGCCTGACCGAGGCCCCGCCCGCCGGAGGCGGACGGCGACTCCTGGTCGTACAGCAGCCATTCGTCGGCGCGGAACGGCCGGTGGAACCACATCGCGTGGTCCAGGGAGGCCCCGACGACGTCTCCCGTGACCCAGCCGCCGCGCCCGTGGGCGAGCAGCACGGAGTCGAGGAGCGTCATGTCGGAGACGTACGTGGCGAGGCAGACATGCAGCAGTGGGTCGTCCGCGAGCTTGCCGTTGGCGCGGAACCACACCTGGGAGCGCGGCTCGCGGGCCTCCCCGACGCTTGCGAACGGCGGCGCGTCGACATAGCGGAGGTCGACGGCCTCGCGTGCCTCCAACAGCCGGTCCACGACACCCTGTTCGCGGTACAGGTCCGCGTACCGCGGCAGCAGCTCGGCCGCCGTCGGCAGGGTCTCCGGATCGGGCGCGGCCGGCATGTCGGCCTGGTGCTCCATGCCCTCCTCGTACGTCTGGAAGGACGCGGAGAGATGGAAGATCGGCTGCCCGTGCTGGACGGCGACCACCCGGCGGGTCGTGAAGGACCGGCCGTCGCGGATCCGGTCGACGGTGTAGACGATCGGCGCGCCCGGGTCCCCGGCGCGCAGGAAGTACGCGTGCAGGGAGTGGGCGAACCGGTCGTCGGGGACCGTGCGGCCCGCGGCGACCAGTGCCTGCGCGGCGACCTGCCCGCCGAAGACGCGGGGGACGACGGCGAACCGGGACTGGCCGCGGAAAATGTCCTGCTCGATCTGCTCCAGGTCGAGCAGATCGAGCAGGGCTTCAAGTGCCTTACTCATGCTTCGGTTGTACCGTGCGGTAATTTCGCGGACCTTACAGACCCATGTCCTTGGCGATGATCGACTTCATGATCTCGCTGGTCCCGCCGTAGATGCGGTTGACGCGGTTGTCCGCGTACAGCCGGGCGATCGGGTACTCGTTCATGAAGCCGTAGCCGCCGTGCAGCTGGAGGCAGCGGTCGATGACGCGGTGCGCGACCTCGGTGCAGAAGAGCTTCGCCGACGCGGCCTCGGCCGGCGACAGTTCGCCCGCGTCGAGGGCCTCCAGGGAGCGGTCGGCGACCGCCTGCGCGGCGTCCACCTCGGCCTGGCAGGCGGCCAGTTCGAACTTGGTGTTCTGGAAGTGCGAGACCGGCTTGCCGAAGACAGTGCGCTCAAGCACGTACTCCTTGGCGAACCGGACGGCCGCCGCGGCCTGCGCGTACGCGCCGAAGGCGATGCCCCAGCGCTCGGAGGGCAGGTTGCCACCGAGGTAGTAGAAGCCCTTGTTCTCCTCGCCGAGGAGGTCCTCGACGGGCACCTTCACGTCGACGAACGCCAGCTCGGCGGTGTCGGAGGTCTTCAGGCCGAGCTTGTCGAGCTTGCGGCCGATGGAGTAGCCCTCGGCCTTCGTGTCCACGGCGAACAGGGAGATGCCGTGGCGGCGGTCCTCGGCGCTGGGCGCGTCGGTGCGGGCGCAGACGATGACGCGGTCGGCGTGCACGCCACCGGTGATGAAGGTCTTGGAGCCGTTGAGGACGTAGTGCGAGCCGTCCTCGGAGAGCTTCGCGGTGGTCTTCATGCCCGCGAGGTCGGAGCCGGTGCCCGGCTCGGTCATCGCCAGCGCCCACATCTCCTCGCCGGAGACGAACTTCGGCAGGAAGCGCTTCTTCTGCTCGTCGGTGGCGAGCGCCTTGATGTAGGGCAGGCCAAGGAGCACGTGCACACCGGAGCCGCCGAAGGAGACACCCGCGCGGGCGGTCTCCTCGTACATCACGGCCTCGAACTTGTACGAGTCGATGCCGGCGCCGCCGAACTCCTCGTCCACGCGGATACCGAAGACACCCAGCTCGGCGAGCTTGTAGTAGAAGTCGCGCGGCGCCTGGCCGGCTGCGAACCACTCGTCGTAGACGGGAACGACCTCGGCCTCGATGAAGGCCCGGAGGGTCTCCCGGAACGCCTCGTGGTCCTCGTTGAACACCGTACGGCGCACCGCCGCACCTCCTTGCGCCTAAGCCGGCGCCGCTCTCGCGTACGTGGTCGCTCGCCGTGGGGGTGCCTCAATTGATGGTTGCGGTTCCACGGCTAAGCGCTTGCTCATTCACCGTACCGGCGAGTAGGCGGCAGCGTCCAGAGGAGCACCCGCGTAACGCTCGTCACGCCGACGCGGCGGCCGCGAAGGCACCCCTGGCCATTCGGTGCAGCAGTTCCGCCGTGCCCGCGCGGCCCGGGAGGGAGCCGGGGCGGCCCAGGTGGGGGGTGGAGTTCAGCAGTCCGAACACCGAGTGCACCGCCGAGCGGGCCGCCGGTTCCGCCAGCTCCGGGTAGACCTCCCGGACCACCTCCACCCACAGCTCGACGTACTGCCGCTGCAGCTGCCGCACCAGCTTGCGGTCGCTGTCCCGGAGGCGGTCCAGCTCGCGGTCGTGCAGGGTGATCAAGGGGCGGTCGTCGAGCGCGAAGTCGATGTGCCCCTCGATGAGCGAGTCGAGGAGCGCCTCGGGATTCCCGTCGGACTCCGACAGACGGCGCTTGCCGCCGGTCAGCAGCTGTCCGCTGATCCCCACCAGCAGCTCGGCGAGCATCGCGTCCTTGCCCGGGAAGTGCCGGTACAGGCCGGGGCCGCTGATGCCGACCGCCGCCCCTATCTCGTCGACCCCGACACCGTGGAAACCGCGCTCGGCGAAGAGCCGCGCGGCCTCCTTGAGGATCTGCTCGCGGCGGGTGGGGGCGTCGGTTCTCGTGGCCATGGACGCAATTCTAGACAGGGAGGTTAGCGCTCGTTAACCTGAAGGAAACGCGTTAACGCTCATTAACTTGGTTCATGGGCGGCGACGGCCTGGTTCATGGACCGGTGACCACCGGGTGAGGGGACCGCAGAATGCACGAGGCACCGGAGCTGACGACCGCGGCAGACCCCGCGGCGGAGGCCTGGCGGGCCAACGAGGAGGCGCACCGCACGCTCGTCGACGAGCTGCGGCGCAAGCTGGCCGCGGCCCGTCTCGGCGGCGGTGAGCGGGCCCGCGCCCGGCACACCGCCCGCGGCAAGCTGCTGCCGCGCGACCGCGTGGACACACTCCTCGATCCCGGCTCACCCTTCCTGGAGCTGGCCCCGCTGGCGGCCGACGGACTGTACGAGGGGCAGGCCCCGGCCGCGGGCGTCATCGCCGGGATCGGCCGGGTGAGCGGCCGCGAGTGCGTGGTGATCGCCAACGACGCCACGGTCAAGGGCGGCACGTACTACCCGATGACGGTGAAGAAGCACCTGCGCGCCCAGGAGGTGGCCCTGGAGAACCGCCTCCCCTGTGTGTACCTGGTGGACTCGGGCGGCGCCTTCCTCCCCATGCAGGACGAGGTCTTCCCCGACCGCGAGCACTTCGGGCGGATCTTCTACAACCAGGCCCGGATGTCGGGGGCCGGGATCCCGCAGATCGCGGCCGTCCTCGGCTCGTGCACGGCCGGCGGGGCGTACGTCCCGGCGATGAGCGACGAGGCCGTGATCGTGCGGAACCAGGGCACGATCTTCCTCGGCGGCCCGCCCCTGGTGAAGGCCGCGACGGGCGAGGTCGTCACGGCGGAGGAGCTGGGCGGCGGCGAGGTCCACTCCCGGGTCTCCGGCGTCACGGACCACCTCGCGGAGGACGACGCGCACGCGCTGCGGATCGTACGGACCATCGTCTCCACCCTCCCCGACCGCGGCCCCCTCCCCTGGTCCGTCGCACAGGGCATCGAGCCGAAGGTGGACCCGGCCGGGCTGTACGGCGCGGTGCCGGTGGACTCGCGCACCCCCTATGACGTGCGCGAGGTCATCGCGCGCATGGTCGACGGCTCGCGGTTCGCGGAGTTCAAGTCGGAGTTCGGGCAGACCCTCGTCACCGGCTTCGCCCGGATCCACGGCCACCCGGTCGGCATCGTCGCGAACAACGGCATCCTGTTCTCCGAGTCCGCCCAGAAGGGCGCCCACTTCATCGAGCTGTGCGACCAGCGCGGCATCCCGCTGGTGTTCCTGCAGAACATCTCGGGCTTCATGGTGGGCCGCCAGTACGAGGCCGGGGGCATCGCCAAGCACGGCGCCAAGATGGTGACCGCGGTGGCCTGCACCCGCGTCCCGAAGCTGACGGTGGTGGTCGGCGGGTCGTACGGCGCGGGCAACTACTCGATGTGCGGCCGGGCGTACTCCCCGCGCTTCCTGTGGATGTGGCCGAACGCCAAGATCTCGGTCATGGGCGGCGAACAGGCCGCGTCCGTCCTCGCGACCGTCAAGCGCGACCAGTTGGAGGGGCGCGGCGAGTCCTGGCCGGCGGAGGACGAAGAGGCCTTCAAGGACCCGATCCGCACGCAGTACGAGACCCAGGGCAACGCCTACTACGCCACGGCCCGGCTCTGGGACGACGGTGTGATCGACCCGATGGAGACCCGGCAGGTGCTGGGACTTGCCCTGACGGCTTGCGCGAACGCCCCGCTGGGTGACCCCCAGTTCGGCGTCTTCCGGATGTGAGGGGACAGACGTGAGGGGACGAACGACGATGTTCGACACGGTACTTGTGGCCAACCGGGGCGAGATCGCCGTACGGGTCATCCGTACGCTCCGGTCGCTGGGCGTCCGCTCGGTGGCCGTCTTCTCGGACGCGGACGCCGACGCCCGGCACGTGCGCGAGGCGGACACGGCGGTCCGGATCGGTCCGGCGCCCGCCGCCGAGAGCTATCTGTCGGCGGAACGGCTGCTGGAGGCGGCTGCCCGGACGGGCGCGCAGGCGGTGCACCCGGGCTACGGCTTCCTCGCGGAGAACGCCGACTTCGCGCGGGCGTGCGCCGACGCGGGACTCGTCTTCATCGGGCCTCCCGCCGACGCCATCTCGCTCATGGGCGACAAGATCCGCGCCAAGGAGACGGTGAAGGCGGCGGGGGTTCCGGTGGTGCCGGGATCCTCGGGCAGCGGACTGTCCGATGCCGAACTGGCCGAGGCCGCCCGGGAGATCGGGATGCCCGTGCTGCTGAAGCCCTCGGCGGGCGGTGGCGGCAAGGGGATGCGGCTCGTGCGGGACGCCTCCGTGCTGGCGGACGAGATCGCCGCCGCGCGCCGGGAGGCGCGGGCCTCCTTCGGTGACGACACGCTCCTCGTCGAGCGATGGGTCGACCGGCCGCGGCACATCGAGATCCAGGTCCTGGCGGACGGCCACGGGAACGTCGTGCATCTCGGCGAGCGCGAGTGCTCCCTCCAGCGCCGGCACCAGAAGATCATCGAGGAGGCGCCGAGCGTGCTCCTGGACGAGAAGACCCGCGCCGCGATGGGCGAGGCGGCCGTCCAGGCGGCCCGCTCGTGCGGGTACTCGGGGGCGGGCACGGTCGAGTTCATCGTGCCGGGCGTCGACCCGTCCTCGTACTACTTCATGGAGATGAACACGCGTCTCCAGGTCGAGCATCCGGTGACCGAGATGATCACGGGGATCGATCTCGTGGAATGGCAGTTGCGGGTGGCGGCGGGCGAGCGGCTCGCGTTCGCCCAGGACGACGTCACCCTCACCGGGCATGCCGTCGAGGCCCGGATCTGTGCGGAGGATCCGGCGCGGGGGTTCCTGCCGTCCGGCGGTACGGTCCTGCGGTTGCACGAGCCCCAGGGTGACGGCGTCCGCACGGACTCGGGGCTGTCCGAGGGCACGGAGGTCGGGTCGTTGTACGACCCGATGCTGTCCAAGGTGATCGCGTACGGGCCGGACCGGGCGACCGCGCTGCGGCGGCTTCGCGGGGCGTTGGCGGGGACGGTGACGCTGGGGGTGCAGACGAACGCGGGGTTCCTCCGGAGGTTGCTCGGTCATCCTGCGGTTGTTGCTGGTGAGTTGGACACGGGGTTGGTTGAGCGGGAGGTCGAGGGGCTGGTCTCGACCGGGGTTCCGCCGGAGGTGTACGTGGTGGGTGGGTTGCTGCGACAGGCGGCGCTCTTCCCCAACCCCGCCCCTTCCCGAAGCTGGGGGCTGCGCCCCCAGACCCCCCTTCGGCCTGAACGGCCTCGTCCTCAAACGCCGGACGGGCTGAGTGGTACCGAGTCGGGCTGGGTCGATCCGTTCTCCGTGCCCAGTGGGTGGCGGCTCGGCGGGGAGCACGCCTGGACCGTGCACCATCTCCGCGTACCCGGCCACGACCCCGTGGCCGTCCGCGTGCGGGGCACGGCGGAGGGCGCGGAGTTCCGGCTCGACGGCGTTGACGGCGCAGCCGAACCCGTCGACGAGCCTGGTGGCGCAGCCGCCATCTCTTGGGGATCCGGGGGCTTGCCCCCGGTTTCGGGAAGGGGTGGGGCTGGGGAAGAGAACCGCCTGTCTCAGCCCCCCACCATCACCCTCCACCTCGACGGCATCACCCACACCTTCCACCACGCCGACACCTGGCTGGGCCGCGACGGTGACGCGTGGAACCTCCTGGACCACGACCCCGTCGCCGCATCCCTCACCGGCGCGGCACACGCGGGCGCGGACTCCCTCACCGCCCCCATGCCCGGCACGGTGACCGTCGTGAAGGTCGCCGTCGGGGACGAAGTGACGGCCGGGCAGAGCCTGCTGGTGGTGGAGGCGATGAAGATGGAGCACGTCATCTCCGCCCCGCACGCCGGCACCGTCACCGAGCTGGACGTCACCCCGGGCACGACGGTCGCCATGGACCAGATCCTGGCCGTGGTCGCGCCGGGAGAGGAAGCGCAGGAGGAGGAGAAGGCATGACCACCCCCGAGCTCGGGCTGCCCATGCCCGTACCGGCCGAGGGGCTCCCGGCCCACGTCCGCATCCACGAGGTCGGCGCCCGCGACGGACTGCAGAACGAGAAGTCGACCGTCCCGACGGAGACCAAGGCGGAGTTCGTACGGCGGCTGGCCGACGCGGGCCTCGGCACCATCGAGGCGACGAGCTTCGTCCACCCCAGGTGGGTGCCCCAACTGGCCGATGCGGAGCAGCTGTTCCCCCTGGTGCGCGACCTCGGCGACCTCTCGGGCACGGCCCTCCCCGTCCTCGTACCGAACGAACGGGGCCTGGACCGGGCCCTGGCTCTCGGCGCGACCCGTATCGCGGTCTTCGCCAGTGCCACGGAGTCCTTCGCCAAGGCCAATCTCAACCGGAGCGTGGACGAGGCGCTGGCGATGTTCGAGCCGGTGGTCCGGCGGGCCAAGGACCAGGACGCCCATGTGCGCGGCTACTTGTCGATGTGCTTCGGCGATCCGTGGGAGGGACCGGTGCCCGTCCCCCAGGTCGTACGGGTCTGCCGTGCGCTCCTCGACATGGGCTGCGACGAGCTGAGCCTGGGCGACACGATCGGCGTGGCGACACCCGGGCATGTGAGCCGACTCCTCACCGCGCTCAACGAAGAGGGCGTGCCCACGGCCTCCCTCGGCGTGCACTTCCACGACACGTACGGCCAGGCGCTCTCCAACACCCTGGCCGCGCTCCAGCACGGCGTCACGACGGTGGACGCGTCCGCGGGCGGCCTCGGCGGCTGTCCGTACGCGAAGAGCGCCACCGGCAACCTCGCCACCGAAGACCTCGTGTGGATGCTGACGGGCCTCGGCATCGACACCGGGGTCGACCTCGACCGTCTCACCGCCACCAGCGTGTGGATGGCCGACCAACTGGGCCGACCCAGCCCGTCCCGCACCGTCCGCGCCCTCTCCCACCAGGAGTGATCCCCATGCCTCTCGACCACCGCCTCTCCCCCGAACTCGACGAACTCCGCCGTACGGTGGCCGACTTCGCGCACGACGTCGTGGCGCCGAAGATCGGCGACTTCTACGAGCGCCACGAGTTCCCGTACGAGATCGTCCGTGAGATGGGCCGCATGGGCCTGTTCGGGCTGCCGTTCCCGGAGGAGTACGGGGGCATGGGCGGCGACTACATGGCTCTCGGCATCGTGCTGGAGGAGCTGGCACGCGTCGACTCGTCGGTGGCCATCACCCTGGAGGCGGGCGTCTCCCTCGGCGCCATGCCGATCCACCTCTTCGGCACCGACGCCCAGAAGGCCGAGTGGCTTCCCCGTCTCTGCTCGGGCGAGATCCTCGGTGCCTTCGGTCTCACCGAGCCGGACGGCGGTTCGGACGCGGGCGCGACCCGTACGACGGCCCGCCTGGACGAGGCGACGGACGAGTGGGTGATCAATGGCACCAAGTGCTTCATCACCAACTCGGGGACGGACATCACGGGCCTGGTCACGGTGACGGCGGTGACCGGCCGCACCCCGGAGGGCAAGCCGCTGATCTCCTCGATCATCGTGCCGTCCGGCACCCCCGGCTTCACGGTGGCGGCCCCGTACTCGAAGGTCGGCTGGAACGCCTCGGACACCCGCGAGTTGTCCTTCGCGGACGTCCGCGTCCCCGCCGCGAACCTGCTCGGCTCCGAGGGCCGCGGCTACGCGCAGTTCCTCCGCATCCTGGACGAGGGCCGCATCGCGATCGCAGCCCTCGCGACCGGCCTCGCCCAGGGCTGCGTGGACGAGTCGGTGAAGTACGCGAAGGAGCGCCACGCCTTCGGCCGCCCGATCGGCGCGAACCAGGCGATCCAGTTCAAGATCGCGGACATGGAGATGAAGGCCCACACGGCCCGCCTCGCCTGGCGCGACGCGGCCTCCCGACTGGTGGCGGGCGAGCCCTTCAAGAAGGAGGCGGCCCTGGCCAAGCTCCACTCCTCCACCATCGCCGTCGACAACGCCCGCGACGCCACCCAGATCCACGGCGGCTACGGCTTCATGAACGAGTACCCGGTCGCCCGCATGTGGCGCGACTCCAAGATCCTGGAAATCGGCGAGGGCACGAGCGAGGTCCAGCGGATGCTGATCGCGCGGGAGTTGGGGTTGGTGGGCTGACTCACCGGCCGGCTCACCGGCTGAGCCGGTGGCCGAGTCGCCGGCCGAGCCGGTGGCCGAAAAGCGCACCCCCGGACCTCTAGGCTCAGGGGGCGCACAGGCCGCTCACAAGGGCTTATGCGGGCCACCTTCGGCATCTCCGCAGGTGAGACCCACCCCCTGGACATGTGATGAGGTTAGGCTAACCTACCTTCCGCACTGTCCGGTGGGTCATCCGCCCTGTTCGAAAGCAGCCACGCCATGTCCAACGCCCGTGTCACCCACCTCACCCGCCGCGGCATCCTCGCCGCCGGTGGCGCCCTCGGCCTCGGTGCCGCGCTCGCCGCCTGCGGTGACGAAGACTCGAAGAGCGGTGGCTCGGGGGACGCGACGAAAAGCGCCGCCGCGTCAGGCCCGTGGAGCTTCGAGGACGACCGCGGCACGACGGTGAAGCTGGACAGGATCCCGGCCAGCATCGTCGCCTTCACCGGCGTCGCCGCCGCCCTGTACGACTAC
Organism: Streptomyces sp. NBC_00258; assembly: GCF_036182465.1. NCBI lineage: Bacteria > Bacillati > Actinomycetota > Actinomycetes > Kitasatosporales > Streptomycetaceae > Streptomyces > Streptomyces sp. NBC_00258. Next base: position 7,666,439 of record NZ_CP108081.1, on the reverse strand, counting down.
GGCATCGAGGTCAAGGGCGTCTTCGGCCCGACGAAGACCAAGGACGGCAAGGCTGATGTCCAGGCCGGCGACATGGACATCAGCAAGGTGACGGTCCTCGGCAACACATGGGGCGAGTTCAACATCGAGAAGTACGCGGGGCTCGCCCCCGACGTGCTGCTCTCCACGATGTTCGACGACGCCGGCACCCTCTGGTACGTCCCCGCGGAGTCCAAGGACAAGATCCTCAAGCTCGCCCCGAGCGTCGGCATCTCCGTCTACGACCGCCAGCTGCCCAAGCCGCTGGAGCGCATGCTCGCGCTCGCCGAGTCACTGGGCGCCGATGTGAAGGCCGCCAAGACCGTCGAGGCGAAGAAGAACTTCGAGACGGCCGCCGAGCGTCTGCGCAAGGCAGCCAAGGCCCGCCCGGAGATCAAGGTCCTCATCGGCTCCGCGAGCCAGGACATCTTCTACGTCTCCGGCTCGAACCTCTCCATCGACCTGGAGTACTTCAAGGCCCTCGGCGTGAACCTCGTCGAGCCCTCCGCCAAGGCCCTGAAGGCCAGCGGCGGTTGGTTCGAGAACCTGAGCTGGGAGAACGTCGACAAGTACCCGGCGGACATCATCATGATGGACGACCGCACCGCGACCATCCAGCCGGCCGACATCACCGAGGCCACCTGGAAGAAGCTCCCCGCGGTCAAGGCCGACCAGGTCATCCCCCGCACCCCGGAGCCGATCCTCTCCTACGACAAGTGCACCCCCATGCTCAACACCCTCGCCGAGGCAATAGAGAAGGCCAAGAAGGTCGCCTGATCCGTTCGGTTCGAGGTGCGCCCCGTCAGGGGCGCGGGGAACTGCGCGACCAGCCCCCACCGGCCCGCACCCGGACACAACACAGAACCACCCGCCCCCTGACGCAACTCAGGAGCAAACCCATGCCGACGGCAGTAGCCGCCCCGTTCCGTTTCTTCACCCTTCAGGTCACACGGACGAGGCGGCTCAGCCCGTCCCTCGTCCGCGTCACCTTCACCGGCCCGGACATCCACGCCTTCGCCTCCGACGGCCAGGACCAGAGCCTCTCGCTCTTCCTCCCCCGCCCGGGCCAGCAGACCCCCGTCATGCCGATGGAGTACGGCGAAGGCTGGCGCCAGGCCTGGATCGACACCCCCGAAGACGTCCGCGCTGTCATGCGCTCGTACACCCTGCGCGCCCTGCGCCAGGACACGAACGGCGCCACCACCGAGATCGACATCGACTTCGTGCTGCACGGCACGGAACCCGGCGCGGCCACCCTCGCGGGCCCCGCCTCCCGCTGGGCCGCGGACGCCGGGGCCGGTGACCGGGCCGTCCTGCTCGGCCCGTCCGTCGCCGACAACACGGCGATCCGGTTCCGCCCGCCCGCCGACGCCGACCTGATCGTCATCTGGGCCGACGAGACGGCACTGCCCGCCGCCTCGGCCATCCTGGAGAGCCTGCCCGCCGGGACCAAGGCCCGCGTCTGGCTGGAGGTCCCGCACGCCGGCGACCGCGTCGAGCCCACCACATCCGCGGACGCGGAGATCACCTGGCTCGTACGCGACGAGATGCGCGACGGGGTACGCGACGAAGCGCGCGCCGCGATACCGGACAACGCACAGGGCGAGCCCTCCACTCAGACACACGCCGAAGCAACCCCCCTCGCCCTGGAAGCCATCCGCACCGCCCAACTCCCCTCCGCCCAGGCCCCCTACGCCTGGATCGCGGGCGAGTCCGGCTGCGTGAAGGCGCTGCGGCGCCACCTCGTGCGGGAGCGCGAGATCGACCGCAGGCGGGTCACCTTCGTCGGCTACTGGCGGCGTGGACTGAGCGAGGAGCAGCTGCGCGAGCAAGCCGAGTGACGGGAGATGTGACGAGAGATGTGACGAGAGGGAGGCATGGGTCACAGCGTGACGGGTGAGGCGGACACACATAGGAAGTTAGGTTAGGCTTACCTAAGTTAAGCGCCGCCCCCCCCACTTCTCTTACGCGCCCGTTTCTCTCCTGTCCCCGGAGGACTCCCCCATGCGCTCGCACCTGCTCAATGACACGACCGCGGAGCGGTATCGCCGTTCCGTGACCGAAGGAATAGAGCGGGTGGCGGCCAAACTCGCCACCACCGACCGTCCGTTCACAGGCGTCACGGTCGACGCCCTCGCCCCCCGGATCGAGCAGATCGACCTCGACAAGCCGCTGCACGACACGACCGCGGTGCTGGACGAGCTGGAGGACGTCTACCTCCGGGACGCCGTCTACTTCCACCACCCCCGCTATCTCGCGCACCTCAACTGCCCGGTGGTCATACCCGCCGTGCTCGGCGAGGCGGTCCTCTCCGCCGTCAACTCCTCCCTCGACACATGGGACCAGTCGGCCGGCGGCACCCTCATCGAGCGCAAGCTGATCGACTGGACCAACGACCGCATCGGGTTCGGGCCCTCCGCCGACGGCGTGTTCACCTCCGGCGGTTCGCAGTCCAACCTCCAGGCGCTGCTGCTCGCCCGCGAGGAGGCCAAGAGCGACTCGCACGCCAAACTGCGGATCTTCGCCTCCGAGGTGAGCCACTTCAGCGTCAAGAAGTCGGCGAAACTCCTCGGCCTCAGCCAGGACTCGGTGGTCTCGATCCCCGTGGGCAACGACAAGCGCATGCAGACGGTCGCGCTCGCCCGAGAGCTGGAGCGCTGCAAGCGGGACGGCCTGGTCCCGATGGCCGTCGTCGCGACCGCGGGCACCACCGACTTCGGCTCCATCGACCCGCTGCCCGAGATCGCCGAGCTGTGCGAGCAGTTCGGTGCCTGGATGCACGTCGACGCCGCGTACGGCTGCGGACTGCTCGCGTCCCGGAAGAACCGGCACCGCATCGACGGCATCGAGCGCGCCGACTCCGTGACCGTGGACTACCACAAGTCCTTCTTCCAGCCGGTGAGTTCGTCCGCCGTCCTGGTCCGCGACGCGGCCACCCTGAGCCACGCGACCTACCACGCGGAGTACCTCAACCCGCGCCGCATGGTGCAGGAGCGCATACCCAACCAGGTCGACAAGTCCCTCCAGACCACCCGCCGCTTCGACGCCCTCAAGCTGTGGATGACGCTGCGCGTGATGGGCGCCGACGGCATCGGCCAGCTCTTCGACGAGGTCTGCGACCTGGCCGGGGAGGGCTGGGAGCTGCTCGCCGCCGACCCGCGCTACGACGTCGTGGTCGAGCCGTCGCTCTCCACCCTCGTCTTCCGCTACATCCCGGCGGCCGTCACCGACCCGGCCGAGATCGACCGCGCCAACCTGTACGCCCGCAAGGCCCTGTTCGCCTCCGGCGACGCGGTGGTCGCGGGTACGAAGGTCGGCGGCCGCCACTTCCTCAAGTTCACCCTGCTCAACCCCGAGACCACGACGGACGACATCTCCGCCGTGCTCGACCTGATCGCCGGCCACGCCGAGCAGTACCTGGGAGAGTCCCTTGACCGCGCTTCCTGAATCCGCGCTTCCTGGATCCGCCGGGAAGATCCACGACTTCATCGGCATCGGGCTCGGCCCCTTCAACCTCGGCCTCGCCTGCCTCACCGAGCCGATCGACGAACTCGACGGTGTCTTCCTTGAGTCCAAGCCGGACTTCGAATGGCACTCCGGGATGTTCCTGGAGGGCGCACACCTCCAGACCCCGTTCATGTCGGACCTGGTCACCCTGGCCGACCCGACGTCCCCGTACTCCTTCCTCAACTACCTGAAGGACTCGGGCCGTCTGTACTCGTTCTACATCCGCGAGAACTTCTACCCGCTGCGCGTCGAGTACGACGACTACTGCCGCTGGGCCGCCTCGAAACTCACCAGCGTCCGTTTCAGCACGACGGTCGCGGAGGTCTCGTACGCCGATGACGTGTACGTCGTCCGCACGACGGCCGGTGACGAGTTCCGCGCCCGGCACCTCGTCCTGGGCACCGGCACTCCCCCGTACGTCCCGGAGGCCTGCGCGGAACTCGGCGGGGACTTCATCCACAACTCCCGCTACCAGCAGCACAAGCGGGAGCTGCAGGCCAAGAAGTCGATCACGCTGGTCGGCAGCGGGCAGTCCGCGGCCGAGATCTACTACGACCTGCTGAGCGAGATCGACGTCCACGGCTACCGGCTGAACTGGGTCACCCGCTCGCCGCGCTTCTTCCCGCTCGAATACACCAAGCTGACGCTGGAGATGACCTCCCCGGAGTACATCGACTACTTCCACGCGCTGCCCGAGCGGACCCGCTACCGCCTCCAGACGGAGCAGAAGGGCCTGTTCAAGGGCATCGACGGCGAGCTGATCGACTCGATCTTCGACCTGCTCTACCAGAAGAACCTCGGCGGCCCGGTCCCCACCCGCCTGCTCACCAACTCCGCCCTCAGCACGGCGAGTTACGAGAACGGCACGTACACCCTGGGTCTGCGCCAGGAGGAGCAGGGCAAGGACTACGAGCTGCACTCCGAGGGTCTGGTGCTGGCGACCGGCTACAAGTACGTGGAGCCCGAGTTCCTGAAGCCCGTCCGCGACCGCATCGTCTACGACGAGCAGGGCAACCACGACGTGGCCCGCAACTACGCCATCGACACGACCGGCCGCGGCATCTTCCTGCAGAACGCCGGTGTCCACACCCACTCGATCACCTCACCCGACCTGGGCATGGGCGCCTACCGCAACGCCTACATCATCCGGGAACTGCTCGGCACCGAGTACTACCCGGTGGAGAAGTCCATCGCGTTCCAGGAGTTCGCCGTATGAGCGCCGCCGGAACCGGCAACACCGTGGGCTCCCTGAGCCTGCGCCCCCTCGACCCCCTCAAGGACGCCGAGCTCCTGCACTCCTGGGTGACGCATCCCAAGGCCGCCTTCTGGATGATGCAGGAGGCGAGACTCCAGGACGTGGAGCGGGAGTACATGGCCATCGCGGCCCATGAGCACCATCACGCGTATCTCGGGTTCCACGACGGCCGGCCCGCGTTCCTGATGGAGAAGTACGACCCCCGGTACATCGAGCTGGTCGGGCTGTACGAGCCCGAGCCCGGTGACGTCGGCATGCACTTCCTGGTCGCCCCCACCGACCGGCCCGTGCACGGCTTCACCCGGGCCGTCATCACCACGGTGATGGACGAGCTGTTCGCCGACCCGCGCACGCGGCGGGTCGTCGTCGAGCCGGATGTCACCAACAAGGCAGTACACGCGCTGAACGAGGCCGTCGGCTTCGTCCCGGCGCGCGAGATCGACAAGCTGGAGAAGCGCGCGCTGCTGTCCTTCTGCACGCGCGAGCAGTTCCTGGCCACCCGAGGAGTTTCCCTGTGACCCTGTCCGACGCCGTGGCACATCTGTCCCCCCACCGCTGGGCGCGGGCCAACCGCCTCCTCATCCGCAAGGCCCTCGCCGAGTTCACCCACGAACGGCTGATCACGCCGGAGCCGATCGACGGCGGCGAGGGCAGCAACGCGGGCAACGAGGGCAAGAACCCCGAGTACGCCGTCCGCAGTGACGACGGGCTGACCAGCTACCGGTTCACCGCCGCCCGCCGCGCCCTCGACCACTGGCAGGTCGACGCCGAGTCGATCACCCGCCACCGGGACGGCGGCGAACTCCCCCTGCACGCGCTGGACTTCTTCATCGAGCTGAAGGGCGCGCTCGGCCTGAGCGACGAGGTTCTCCCGGTGTACCTGGAGGAGATCTCCTCGACCCTCGCCGGCACCTCCTACAAGCTCACGAAGCCCCAGCTCACCTCCGCCGAGCTCGCGAGAAGCGGCTTCCAGGAGATCGAGACGGGCATGACCGAGGGCCACCCCTGCTTCGTCGCCAACAACGGGCGACTGGGCTTCGGTGTCCACGAGTACCTCTCGTACGCGCCGGAGACGGCCAGCCCCGTACGGCTGGTCTGGCTGGCCGCGCACCGCTCGCGGGCCGCCTTCACCGCGGGCGTGGGCATCGAGTACGAGTCGTTCCTGCGCGACGAGCTGGGCGAGGAGACCGTCGCGCGGTTCAACGACACCCTGCGCGCCCAGGAGTTGGACCCGGCGGACTTCCTCTTCATCCCGGTCCACCCCTGGCAGTGGTGGAACAAGCTCACGGTCACCTTCGCCGCCGAGGTCGCCCAGAAGCACCTGGTGTGCCTGGGCGAGGGCGACGACGAGTACCTGGCCCAGCAGTCGATCCGGACGTTCTTCAACAAGAGCGCCCCCGAGAAGCACTATGTGAAGACCGCCCTGTCGGTCATCAACATGGGCTTCATGCGCGGCCTGTCCGCCGCCTACATGGAGGCGACCCCGGCCATCAACGACTGGCTCGCGCAACTCATCGACAACGACCCGGTGTTGAAGTCGACGGGCCTGTCGATCATCCGCGAGCGGGCGGCCGTCGGCTACCGGCACCTGGAGTACGAGGCCGCCACCGACCGCTACTCCCCGTACCGGAAGATGCTCGCCGCCCTGTGGCGCGAGAGCCCGGTCTCCTCGCTCCGGGACGGCGAGTCGCTGGCCACCATGGCCTCGCTCGTGCACGTCGACCACGAGGGCGCGTCGATCGCCGCCACGCTGGTCGAGCGGTCGGGGCTGACACCGGTGGAGTGGCTGCGCCGCTATCTGCGGGCCTACTTCACACCGCTGCTGCACAGCTTCTACGCGTACGACCTGGTGTTCATGCCGCACGGCGAGAACGTCATCCTCGTACTCAAGGACGGTGTCGTCGAGCGGGCGATCTACAAGGACATCGCCGAGGAGATCGCCGTCATGGACCCGGACGCGGTGCTCCCGCCGACGGTCGAACGGCTGCGCGTCGACGTGCCCGAGGACAAGAAACTCCTGTCGATCTTCACGGACGTCTTCGACTGCTTCTTCCGCTTCCTCGCCGCGAACCTGGCGAGCGAGGGCGTCCTGGAGGAGGACGACTTCTGGCGGACGGTCGCCGACTGCGTACACGAGTACCAGGCGGCCACGCCCGAACTCGCGGACAAGTTCAAGCAGTACGACATGTTCGCGCCCGAGTTCTCGCTGTCCTGCCTGAACCGACTCCAGCTGCGCAACAACAAGCAGATGGTGGATCTCGCCGATCCCGCCGGAGCCCTCCAGCTCGTCGGGAACCTGAAGAACCCCATCGCCGGGCTGTAGGCACCGACTTACAGCTCCCACAAGCAGGCGGGCGTCCCCAAGTACGGTCCCAGGGGGCGCCCGCCGCCGTGTTCAGCTGCCTGGCCTCAACCAGCCGGGCCTCAACCAGCCGGGTTCAACTACTCGGCGGGCCAGGGGACTTGCGACGACCGGTAGTAGCCGGTCCCCATCGCGTCCCAGCGCGGCGCCTGTGCCGCGAGCCGCACCTTGTACGTGTCCCAGTCGTGCGTGGCCGCGGGCGACCAGCCGAGCTCGGCCACCCCGGGCAGCCGCGGGAACGCCATGTAGTCGAGGTTCGCCGAGGTGGAGAGGGTCTCCGTCCACAGCGGTGCCTCGACACCCCGGACCGCCGAACCGGGCACGCCCGCAAGGTAGTTGCCGGGATCCCAGTCGTACGACCGCTTGACCTCCACCAGGCCGGCCCAGTCGAGGCCGAGCGGGGTGTCCGCGTTGTACTTCATGTCGAGGTACACCCGGTCGGCGGGCGACAGGACCAGCCCGGTCCCGTTCCGCGCGGCCGCCGCGACCTGCTCCTTCTCGGCGGCGTTCGTGTCGTCGAGCCCCCAGTACTGGGCCAGCGCGCCCTTCGCGGGGCTCGCCCCGGTCAGCTGGTGCCAGCCCATGACCTTCTTCCCGTACTTGGCGACGACCGGCTGGACCTTGGTCATGAACTCCACGAAGTCCTCGTGGGGCGTCGAGTGCGCCTCGTCCCCGCCGATGTGGATGTACCTGCCGGGCGTGATGGCGGCCAGCTCACGGATCACGTCGTCCACGAAGTCGTACGTCACCGGCTTGTCGACGCACAGCGAGCTGAAGCCGACCTCGGTACCGGTGTAGAGCGGCGGCGCGACCCCGTCGCAGTTCAGCTCCGCGTACGAGGCGAGCGCCGCGTTGGTGTGGCCGGGCATGTCGATCTCGGGCACGACTTCGAGGTATCGCGAGGTGGCGTACCGGACGATCTCCTTGTACTGGGCCTTCGTGTAGAAGCCGCCGGGCCCGCCGCCGACCTGCGTGGACCCGCCGTACGTCGCGAGCCGCGGCCAGGAGTCGATCGCGATCCGCCAGCCCTGGTCGTCGCTGAGGTGGAGGTGCAGCGTGTTGACCTTGTAGAGCGCCAACTGGTCGATGTAGCGCTTGACCTGATCGACGCCGAAGAAGTGCCGGGAGACGTCCAGCATCGCGCCGCGGTAGCCGTAGCGGGGCGTGTCGGTGATGGTGCCGCCGGCGACCGCCCAGGGTCCGGGCTGTACGGAGTCCTTCTCGACCGCGGCCGGCAGGAGCTGGCGCAGGGTCTGCACGCCGTGGAAGAGCCCGGCGGGCTCCCGGGCCGTGATGGTGACGGCGCCCTTGCCGCTCTGCAGCCGGTAGCCCTCCGCGCCGAGCGCGGAGTCCTTGCGGCTGAGCTGGAGCCGGATGCCGTCGCGGCCGCCGCCGTCCGTGACCGGCAGCCGGTAGCCGGTCGACGGGCGCAGGACATCGGCCAGATACGAGCCGATGCGCCGGGCCTCCCGCGAGTCGTCCACACGAATGCGCGTATCACCGGTGATCCGGTACGGGGATCCGCCCGCGTCGACAGAGGCGGGGGCCGGGATCACCTGGCCGAGCGGAGTAGCGGTTCGGCCGGCGGCGGACGGTGCCGCGCCGACGACGGAGATACCTGCAGCCACCACGAGCAGCAGCGTACCGAGGAGTCGGGGCGTTCTGTGCTGTCTCACATGCGCTCCCTTCGAATGGGTATAGACCACTCTCCCGCACAGCCGGTGAAACAATCCCCCTCATGGCGGAAATCATCCAACGGGACGGCACGTGGACCTTCGACGGCGACGCCCTGCGGCTCGTGCCAGGCCGTGACAAGAACGTGGGCCTGCTGCGCAAGACGTTGGGCGAACTCGCGGTCCCGCTGGGCGCGTTGGCGGGGATCTCGTTCGAACAGGGCAAGAAGTCCGGACGGCTCAGGCTGCGGCTGCGCGACGGCGCCGACCCGCTGCTGCACGCGACAGGCGGCAGACTCACGGACTCCTCCGACCCCTACCAGATGACCGTCGACTCGGACCGCTACGGCGTCGCCGAGTACTTCGTGGACGAGATCCGCAACGCGCTGCTCCTGGACGAGGTGCCGGCCACCGCCGTCGACCGCTATCTGCTGCCGGGGCCCGCGGTGCCCCTGTCGGTCTCGGCGGGCGACGGCACCGCGAGCTTCGACGGGGAGAACATCCGCCTGGAGTGGAACTGGAAGACGGAGGAGGCCAAGTCGGCGGCCGGCGCCCGCACGCTCGCCCTGGCCGACATCCAGTCCGTGGAGTGGCACCCCGCGGTCGGACTGGAGAACGGCTTCCTGCGCTTCACCGTCCGGGGCGCGCCCACGAAGGCCCCGCCGAAGTACGACCCCAACTCCGTGGATCTGTGGGGCTTCAAGAAGGACCCCCTGATGGCCCTGGTCGCGGCGGCGGTACAGGCCCGCCTCCCGCACCCGTCGGCCCCGTCCACCACGGACACCCCGCCCAGGCAACTCTCCGCCGCCCCGGAGCCGCCCCCGGAGGCCGACCACGACGCCCTCCTGCGCCGCCTCCGCGAACTCGGCGACCTCCACAAGTCCGGCGTCCTCACGGACGAGGAATTCACCCTGGCCAAGCAGGCGGTACTGAGGGGCATGTAGCCCTGCAAAGAAGGCGCCCGCGCCCTGTCCGGGGGCGCGGGCGCCTTCTTCAGGGGCGCGGGGGGCCATCAAGGGGCGCGGGGAACTGCGCAATCTTTCAGGGGCGCGGGGAACTGCGCGACCAGCCCCCACTCACCCGCACCCGCACCCGCCGAACCACGACCAGGTCACCGAACCCGCCGCGCCACAGTGAAGTGGTCAACCTCCTCACCCGTCTCGGCGATCCCCCGCACCTTCAGCGTCGCAAGCCGCCCCCGAGACGCCGGCGTCACATCCACCCGCAAGAACGAGTAGTCGAGATACCGCACCCGAGACCACGCGACCGTCTCGTTGACCTTGCCATCCTTCGTGTTGATGAAGGAGGCGACGGACTCGACCTCGTTCTCGTGCCCCTCGTAGGACAGCGGCGCGGTGAACGCGTACAGACTGCGACCGGCCGCACCCGCCGTCACGTACACCACACCGTCCGTCTCGGGATACGCCGTACCGCCGATCGGAAGCTTCTTGGCGACCTTGCCCGCCTTGATGACGTCCGTGCGCTCGTACTGGTGGTTGTGGCCGTTGATGACCAGGTCGACCGTGTACTTCTCGAACAGCGGCACCCACTCCTGCCGCACACCCCCCTCCGAGGCGTGCGAGGTGGAGGTGCAGTAGGCGCAGTGGTGGAAGAAGACGACGACGAAGTCGACGTCCTTCGAGGCGCGGTACTTCTTCAGCTGCGCCTCCAGCCACTTGGTCTGCGTACCGCCGGAGATCCCCAGGTTGGCGGGGATCTCGAACGAGATGTCGTTGGCGTCGAGCGAGATGACCGCGGTGTTGCCGTAGACGAAGGAGTAGACGCCCGGCAGGTTCTTCTTGTCGGGCCCGTTGTCCGGAAGGTTCCAGCGGGCCTCTTCGCCGCCGTAGCCGTTGGGCGAGTACCAGGCCTCCATGTCGTGGTTGCCGTAGGCCGGCATCCACGGGACGGACTTGGCGACCGACTCGGTCTGGGCGAGGAACTGGTCCCAGACACGCGAGTCGAAACCGGTGTCCGAGGCCTGGCCGGAACCGGCCGGGTCGGCGTAGGCGATGTCACCGGCGTGCAGGTGGAAGGCCGGGTTCTGGCCGAGCAGCAGGCTGTTGTTGGCGAGGCCGTGATAGCTGACGCCCTCGTCGCCGAAGGCGGTGAAGGTGAACGGCTCCTTGTGCGCGGGGGCGGTGGTGAAGGTGCCGAGCGTGCCCAGCAGGTGCGCCTCGGCCGGGTCGAAGCCCGCGTGGCCGACTCCGTAGTAGTACGTCCGGCCGGGCCGCAGGTGGGTGAGCTTGGCGTGCACGTAGTACTGGGTGTGGTTGCCGCTCGCGCCGACGCCTGCCGGGGTGAAGAGGGTGCGGACCTCGGCGTCGATCTTGTGGGAGAGGTCCCAGGGGTGGGCGCCGATGCGGACGAAGGGCTTCTTCACCGCGACCGGGACCTGCCAGGAGACGGTGATCTCCGTACGGGGGTCGTTGCCCCAGGCGAGGTGGCGGCCGAAGGGGGCGACGAGCGCGCCGTCGACCTTCTCGGCGTTGGTGTACGTCTGCGTCGGTACGGAGGTCCGCGTCGCGGCCTGTGCGACGGTGCCGGGCACGAAGGCCCCGCCCGCGACGGCGCCCAGCGTGACGGCGCCGCCCCTGATCATCGTGCGCCGCGAGAATCTGGCGCGGAGGTATTCGTGCTGCTCAGCCATGTTCATTCGCGCGGCGAGCTTCTCCGGTACGCCCATGCGTGGAGTGTCCATGGCCGAAAAGGTGCTCCTGGCAACCATCGCACCGCGGGCCACAGGATGAACAGGCCCCGAACAGCCTCCCATGAGAGTTTCAACAGGCACTTGCCCGAAATCGGGCAGGATTCTTGCGATTGCCAGCGCTTTACCTCAGGATCGACGGGTGCACGACGAACTTGTTGATCATCTGACGCGTTCCTCGCCCCTCAGCCGGGGCGAGGCACTGCGGGTGGTCCAGGACGTCCTCGCCTACTTCGACGAGGCGACCGACGACTACGTCCGTCGCCGCCATCGCGAGCTCCAGGCTCAGGGACTGGTGAACTCGACGATCTTCGAACGGATCGCGGCGGACCTGAAGTACCGCGCGGTCGCACCGCCCGAGCTCACGCTCAGACAGCTGCGCCGCATCGTCTACGGCTGACCGCGGGACGAACGGCCTGCCGGAACAGCGTGAGACCGGCCGGGCGAAGCAGCACCACAGAGCCGAACCGAACGACTGAGGGGACAGAGAAACCGTATGTGCGGAATCGTGGGATACATCGGCAGGCGTGATGTGGCACCGCTCCTCCTCGAAGGCCTGCAGCGCCTCGAGTACCGCGGCTACGACTCGGCGGGCATCGTCGTGACGTCTCCGAAGACGGCCGGCCTGAAGATGGTCAAGGCCAAGGGCCGCGTCCGTGACCTGGAGGCCCGCGTCCCCAAGCGCTTCGCCGGCACCACGGGCATCGCCCACACCCGCTGGGCCACCCACGGCGCCCCGTCCGACGTGAACGCGCACCCGCACATGTCGGCCGACAACAAGGTCGCCGTCGTCCACAACGGCATCATCGACAACGCCTCCGACCTGCGGAAGAAGCTGGAGGCCGACGGCGTCGAGTTCCTCTCCGAGACCGACACCGAGGTCCTCACCCACCTGATCGCCCGCTCCCAGGCCGAGAAGCTGGAGGACAAGGTCCGCGAGACCCTCCGGGTCGTCGAGGGCACGTACGGCATCGCCGTGATGCACGCCGACTTCGCGGACCGCATCGTGGTGGCCCGAAACGGCTCCCCGGTCGTCCTCGGCATCGGCGAGAAGGAGATGTTCGTCGCCTCGGACATCGCCGCGCTCGTGACGCACACCCGCCAGATCGTCACCCTTGACGACGGCGAGATGGCGACGCTGAAGGCCGACGACTTCCGTACGTACACGACCGAGGGCACGCGCACCACGGCCGAGCCGACCACCGTGGAGTGGGAGGCCGCCTCGTACGACATGGGCGGCCACGACACGTACATGCACAAGGAGATCCACGAGCAGGCCGACGCCGTGGACCGCGTGCTGCGCGGCCGGATCGACGACCGGTTCTCGACCGTGCACCTGGGCGGCCTGAACCTGGACGCCCGCGAGGCGCGCCAGATCCGCCGCGTGAAGATCCTCGGCTGCGGCACCTCGTACCACGCGGGCATGATCGGCGCGCAGATGATAGAGGAGCTGGCCCGTATCCCCGCGGACGCCGAGCCCGCCTCGGAGTTCCGCTACCGCAACGCGGTCGTCGACCCCGACACGCTGTACGTCGCGGTGTCCCAGTCCGGTGAGACGTACGACGTCCTGGCGGCCGTGCAGGAGCTGAAGCGCAAGGGCGCGCGGGTCCTGGGCATCGTGAACGTGGTCGGTTCGGCCATCGCCCGCGAGGCCGACGGCGGCATGTACGTGCACGCCGGCCCCGAGGTGTGCGTGGTCTCCACCAAGTGCTTCACCAACACCACGGTCGCCTTCGCGCTGCTCGCGCTGCACCTGGGCCGCACCCGTGACCTGTCGGTCTCCGACGGCAAGCGGATCATCGAGGGCCTGCGCAAGCTGCCCGGCCAGATCACCGAGATCCTCGACCAGGAGGACGAGATCAAGAAGCTCGCCGAGCAGTACGCCGAAGCGCGCTCGATGCTCTTCATCGGCCGGGTCCGCGGCTATCCGGTGGCCCGGGAGGCCTCGCTGAAGCTCAAGGAGGTCTCGTACATCCACGCCGAGGCCTACCCCGCCTCGGAGTTGAAGCACGGCCCGCTCGCGCTGATCGAGCCCGCGCTGCCGACCGTGGCGATCGTCCCGAACGACGACCTCCTGGAGAAGAACCGCGCGGCCCTGGAGGAGATCAAGGCCCGCAGCGGCAAGATCCTCGCCGTGGCCCACGAGTGCCAGGAGAAGGCCGACCAGACCATCGTCGTCCCGAAGAACGAGGACGAACTCGACCCCATCCTGATGGGCATCCCCCTCCAACTCCTCGCCTACCACACGGCATTGGCCCTGGGCAGGGACATCGACAAGCCGAGGAACCTGGCGAAGTCGGTCACGGTGGAGTAAGCCCGCCCCTTTAGGACTCCGTTGGGAAAGTCGTGATTCGAGCGGGGCTGTGTCGTTCGTCTTGCTGATGGTTATGGTCGTTGGCGGGATGGGGGAGCGGGATGTCGCTGGAGTCGCGGTCGGATGATGGGGTGCCTGAGCTGACGGCCCGGGTGGTGCGGGCCTCGTTCCCCAAGGGGACCTTGGCCATCCGGATCCGGGAAGTCCTCGGTGAGCTGTTCACGGACGAGGATTTCTCCGGGGCCTTTCCTGATCGGGGCCGGCCCGCGATCTCGCCAGGGGCTCTGGCGCTGGTGTCGGTGCTGCAGTATGCCGAGGGACTGTCCGACCGTCAGGCCGCTGACCAGGTGCGAGCGCGCATGGACTGGAAGTTCTTGTTGGGGCTGGAGCTGGATGATCCGGGGTTCGACTTCACCGTCCTGGGAGACTTCCGCTCCCGTTTGATCGCGCACGGGCTGGAAGAGCGGGTCCTGGAGGTGGTGCTGGCCAGGCTGTCGGACGCCGCACTGCTGCGGGCCGGCGGTCGGCAGCGGACCGATTCCACGCACGTGCTGGCCGCGGTGCGCACGCTGAACCGCATGGAGTTCGTCGGCGAGACACTGCGGGCGGCGCTGGAGGCGCTGGCCGCGGCCGCCCCGGACTGGCTGACGCCGTTGATCAGCCCCGGCTGGGTGGAGCGCTACGGGGCCAGGGTCGACAACTACCGCTTCCCCAAGGGGGAGGACGTCCGCCGGGAATGGGCCGAGCAGGTCGGCCGGGACGGGTTCGCTCTCCTGGACGCCATCGATCGGCCGGCCGCTCCGGCCTGGCTGCGCGAGGTCCCCGCGGTGCGCATCCTGCGCCGGGCCTGGGCGGAGCAGTATCACCGGGATGGACAGGGGGTGCGCTGGCGGGAGGGCAAGGACCTCCCGCCGGCCAGAGACCGGCTGTCCTCGCCGTATGACACGGACGCCCACTACGGCATCAAGCGCGGGTCGGGCTGGTGCGGTTACAAGGTCCACCTGAGTGAGACCTGCGAGCCGGACGCACCGCATCTGATCACGAACGTGGAGACCACGAATGCCACCGTCAACGACACCGAGGTCACCGCGACAATCCACCAGCGTCTGGCCGAGCGGGAATTGACACCGCGCGAGCATGTGGTGGACGCCGGATATGTCACCGCCGCCCACATCCTGGCCGCCCGCGAGGACCACGGCATCGACCTGGTCGGCCCCGTCGGGATCGACACCCACCACAGCGGACAGGACGCGCAGGCGCCGGACCTGACCCAGGCCGCCTTCACGACGGACTGGGAGGCCAGGAAGGTCATCTGCCCCCAGGGTGCGTCCAGTGTCAGCTGGTCCCAGCAGCGCAAGGCCAGTGGGACCCCGCTCGTCCGGGTGCACTTCGCGCTCGCCGACTGCGACGCATGCCCGCTGAGACCGCGGTGCACCAAGGCAGCCAATGGCAAGTGGGGCCGCAGCCTGACCCTGCTGCCCCGCGAGCAACAGCAGATCCTCGAAGAACGACGCACCGAGCAGCACACCGACGCGTGGAAGGAACGCTACGACGTGCGCGCCGGGGTGGAGGGCACCATCTCCCAGGCCGTCCGCCGCACCCACCTACGACGCACTCCCTACCGAGGCCAGAGCAAAACCCACCTCGCGAACGTCCTCTCCGTCACCGCCCTCAACATCACCCGCGCCGACGCCTGGCTGAACGACACCCCGCTCGGCACCACTCGCGCCTCCCACCTCGCACGCCTCACCCTCACGGCATGACCCGCTCCCGAGAGCCGCTTTGTGGATTTCCCAACGGAGTCCTTTAGGGGCGCGGGGAACTGCGCGAGCAACCCCCACTCACCCGCAGAGGCCGAACAAGAGGACGGACCCGCCGTGTTGCCACCAGAACACGGGGGTCCGTCCACGGGCCGGGGCCGCCCAAAACCCCGGCAGGCTGCCATTTAGCCGGTTGCCGTCACGCCCCGGCCGGCAGCACGACGCGGCATGGCCGTAGGCCAGTGAGCCAGCGCCGCAGTCGCGGCATACCAGGCGGCCAGCCCGCCGACGACCGCGAACCACCCGCCCACCTTGGCAAGCCCCGCGGAGTCACCGAACCGCGCGACGGCGAGCAGCACCATCGCCACGAACAACAGCCCGTACGCACCCCTGGTGAGCGGCGCCGCAGCGGACGCCCCCAGCGTCAGACTCAGCGCGACAAGCGCGAAGAGCAGCAGGAACAGCCCCGCCGCATTGTCGGAGACCTGCGCGTCGACGCCGACGCCCCAGGTGAACCAGAACGCCCCGAGCCCGGCGAACGCCGTCCCCGTGAACGCGTCGCGGTCGCGGAAGGCCATGAGACCGGCGGCGAAGAGTGCGACGCCACCGACATAGATGGCGAGAGAGACGGAGTCGGCTGCCGTGACGCCGTCGATCACTTCGGTGTGACCGAGGCCGAAGGCCAGCAGCGTGAGTCCGAGCGCGAGATGGCCGAGGGTCCAGGTGGTACTTCCCGCAGAGACGTCGTTGTCCACGGCGGGCTCCCTTCGTGCATGTGCTGTTGTGCGGTGACCGGTATATGCCCTTCACAAGCGCACAAACACATCTACGCGCGAGTAGATTTACCCGACACGTAAAGGAAGTTGACCTCTCCCACGGCTCATCTCACCTGGGACAACGCCGAGTTGCGAAACGACAACTCCGAAGACGTTCGAACAGAGGTCGAAACAGAGGCGATCGGCGGTCGGTCGGGGAACGGCCGGAGGCCGATCAGGGGATGACGACCACGGGGCGCTGCGCGCGCTTCGCGAGCCGGCCGGCGACCGAGCCGAAGATGCGCCCGACGATGCCGTGGGTCGATCCGACGACGATCGCGTCCGCCTCGTACTCCCGCCCCACCTCTTCGAGTTCGTGGCAGATGTCGCCGCCGCGCTCGACGAGGATCCAGGGGACCTCGGCCAGATACTCCGCGCAGGCGAGTTCGAGCCCGAGCACCTCGGTGCGGTGATCGGGGACGTCGACGAAGACCGGGGGCTCGCAGCCCGCCCACACCGTGGTGGGCAGCCGGTTTGCGACGTGGACGATGATCAGGCCCGAGCCGGAGCGGCAGGCCATGCCGATCGCGTACGCGAGGGCGCGCTCACTGGACGTCGATCCGTCGAAGCCGACGACGACGCCGTGCTTGAAGGCGGGATCGCAGGACTGACGTGGCTCTTCCGCCGCCAAGGGCTCGGCCGCCGTGGGATCGGCGACGGGGCGCTTGCGGTCCGCGGGTTCGAATTCGTGACCGGCCATGAGTGTCTCGGCGTTCGGATCCTCGTGGGTGGGACGACAGGTGCTACGGAGCTGTGTCCGGGAATCATCTTCCCAACCCCATACCCCCAAGGGTACGGCGGCACGCCTCCTCTGCCCAGATCCCGCTCTCGCCGCGGGAGGGTTCCAGGGAGCATGCACGAGAGGACGCCCGTAACGCAATGGTTGCTGCCCCGTACAGGCGGTTTGCACAGCGTTCACCCAGGCGGGAAGCCACCGGTGGGGGCGTGCCCCTTCAGGGGCAAGGGGAACCGCGCGGTCAACCACGACGCACCCGCGGCCGACCCACGACCCCCGACACCCCGCAGGGCTTCCGAGGACCCTCTGGGAAGCCCCCCGTGACCGCCCGGTCGAACACGCGTTGAACCCCTGTAAGCCACCGCCCCAGGGAGCCCCACCGTGTCCGGACGACCCTCGACCGCGCCCCAGCCGCCCTCCAGGACGTCCGCCGCACGGGCCGCCGCCCAGGACACGGCGAGCGACGTGGTCCGCTGGGCGGCCTTCAGCTGCGTCCTGGTTCCGGTCGTCCTCGTCGGGTACGGGGCCTCCCTGGCGGGCGCCGCCGGCACGGCCCTCGGCCTGGCCGCGGTGACGGGGGCGTGCCGGGTGCTGCTGCGCCGGTCCGAGCGGGGCGCGGCACGGCTGCGCACGGAGGAGCCGGCAGCGCATCATGTGCCCCGCGGCAGGGTCGGTGCGGGAGCCCACCGGGGCGGTCGGCATGCCGGTGGAAATACGCCGGTTGACTGACCGGTTTCCGCGCACGGGCCCGTTGCTTTTCAGCCAACTTCTGGACACCGCGCACCCCTTGGCCGACCAGGGCCCCAACCCCCGTTCGACCTGCACTGAAAGGGTCCAGTAGGGTGCCCGCACCCTACTGGGACCGGCCACGCGGGCCAGGCGCACTTCCCTGCACGGCCCACGAGTGCAACGCTTCGTGATCGAATGCTTCACGCCAAGTTGCCATGTCGACAATCTGCCGAGTGCTGAACTGGCCACCTCGGCACCACGGGACACAGTAGATTCGATCTTGACGTCTTACGGCGGGGGACTCGTGCAGGACCGAGGGGAAACGTGCAGGAGCGACACAACCGAGGAGCCGCGACCACCGAGGGGGGCTTAGCAGTATGAGCCACGACTCCACTGCCGCGCCGGAAGCCGCGGCCCGGAAACTTTCCGGGCGACGCCGCAAGGAGATCGTCGCGGTGCTGCTGTTCAGCGGCGGCCCCATCTTCGAGAGTTCCATACCGCTTTCGGTGTTCGGGATTGACCGCCAGGACGCCGGCGTGCCGCGCTACCGACTACTGGTGTGCGCCGGCGAGGAAGGCCCACTGCGGACCACAGGAGGCCTGGAACTCACCGCGCCCAATGGGCTGGAGGCGATCTCCCGGGCAGGCACGGTCGTCGTGCCGGCCTGGCGGTCGATCACCTCACCACCACCGGAGGAGGCGCTCGACGCACTGCGCCGGGCCCATGAGGAGGGTGCCCGCATAGTCGGGCTGTGCACCGGCGCCTTCGTACTCGCGGCGGCCGGACTGCTGGACGGCCGTCCCGCGACGACACACTGGATGTACGCGCCGACGCTGGCCAAGCGCTATCCGTCGGTGCACGTCGATCCCCGCGAGCTGTTCGTGGACGACGGCGACGTACTCACGTCGGCGGGCACGGCGGCGGGGATCGACCTCTGTCTGCACATAGTGCGGACGGACCACGGAAACGAGGCAGCCGGAGCGCTGGCCCGCCGTCTGGTGGTCCCGCCCCGGCGCAGTGGCGGTCAGGAGCGCTATCTCGACAGGTCTTTACCAGAGGAGATCGGCGCCGACCCGCTCGCGGAGGTCGTCGCCTGGGCGCTGGAGCACCTCCACGAACAGTTCGACGTGGAGACGCTGGCGGCACGCGCGTACATGAGCAGGCGTACGTTCGACCGCCGGTTCCGCTCGCTCACCGGGAGCGCTCCCCTGCAGTGGCTGATCACGCAGCGGGTGCTCCAGGCGCAGCGGCTCCTGGAGACGTCCGACTACTCGGTGGACGAGGTGGCGGGCCGTTGCGGCTTCCGCTCCCCGGTGGCCCTGCGTGGCCATTTCCGCCGGCAGCTCGGCTCGTCCCCCGCCGCCTACCGGGCCGCCTACCGGGCCCGCCGGCCGCAGGGCGACAAGCCGTCGGACTCGGACGGTTCCGGCGCGCCGCCACCGCCACCGCTGCAGCAGCAGCAGGAGGCACCCGTGCCGTTCCAGACCCGGCGTACGGCGGCCGCGCACGCGGTCGGCCCGGCGACGTCGTCCCTCTCCACCGAGGGACGGGCCGGCACGGAGATGTACGCGGGGGGCCGGGCGAGCCTGCCCGGGCAGCGGAGCGCGCCCTAGCCGTGTCAGAGCGCTGCGCGCCGGCCCCGGACCGTTGTGGTCCGGGGCCGGCGCGGTTTTTGTCCGTCATCGGTGCCGACTGCCGAGGTCCCGGGCCTGCCCGGGCGCGGGAGCGGGCCGTAGGGTGAGCCCATGAACGATCGCATGGTGTGGATCGACTGCGAGATGACCGGTCTCTCGCTGTCGGACGACGCGCTCATCGAGGTGGCCGCGCTGGTGACCGACTCGGAGCTGAACGTACTCGGCGAGGGGGTGGACATCGTGATCCGCCCGCCGGACGCCTCGCTGGAGACGATGCCGGACGTGGTGCGCCAGATGCACACGTCCTCCGGCCTCCTCTCCGAGCTGGCCGGTGGCACGACCCTGGCGGACGCGGAGGAGCAGGTCCTCACCTATATCCGTGAGCACGTCAAGGATCCGGGCAAGGCCCCGCTGTGCGGGAACTCGGTCGGCACGGACCGCGGCTTCCTCCTGCGTGACATGGCGACCCTCGAGGAGTACCTCCACTACCGCATCGTGGACGTCTCCTCCGTCAAGGAACTGGCCCGTCGCTGGTACCCCCGGGCGTACTTCAACAGCCCGGAGAAGAACGGCAACCACCGCGCGCTCGCCGACATCCGCGAATCCATCGCGGAGCTCCGCTACTACCGCGAGGCGATCTTCGTCCCGCAGCCCGGCCCCGACTCGGACACGGCTCGCAGCATCGCCTCGAAGCACGTCCTACCTGCGGGATAGCCCCCACCGAAACGCGGGCGCGAGCACCCCTTCGGACCCTGTACACTTTTTCTCGGCCGGTCGGTGAACCACTCGGAGAACCATCCGGTCATGGTGGGTGTAGCTCAGCTGGTAGAGCACCTGGTTGTGGTCCAGGATGCCGCGGGTTCAAGTCCCGTCACTCACCCTGAAGGTCTGAGGGCCGATCCGCGAAAGCGGATCGGCCCTCAGGCGTTTCCCGCACCACCGGCCACCGGCTTGGCAGTTGGGACACCCGGTGGCCGCCCGTGGCTCCTTCCCGACCGCCCCTACGACGAGGCCCGTGCCACCAGTTCCGTGGGAAGAACCAGCTGCCGCCGCTCCAGCCCGCGGGACACCGCGGGGCGGCGGTCCGCGATCTCGTCGATCAGGAGGTCGAGCATCGCGCGGCCCATGTCCTCGATCGGCTGGCGCACGCTCGTCAGGGGCGGGTCCATGTGGCGGGCGATGGCCGAGTCGTCGTAGCCGACGAGGGCCACGTCGTCGGGTATACGGCGGCCCTCCTCGCGCAGGACCTGGCGGGCACCGGCCGCCATCACGTCCGAGCCCGCGAAGACCGCGTCCAGCGTCGGGCAGACGGAGAGCAGCTCCTTCATCGCCCGGCGGCCGCCCTCCTCCGTGAAGTCGCCGGGGACGATGAGGCGGTCGTCGACCTCTCGTCCCGCCTCGCGCAGCGCCTCGCGGTAGCCGTCGACACGGCGCTGGGCACCGAACACGTCGAGGCGTCCCGCCAGGTGGGCTATGGTCTGCCGGCCCTGGGCGATCAGGTGTTCCACGGCGAACCGGCCGCCGCCGAAGTTGTCCGAGTCCACCGACGGCAGCGTCTCGTCGGCCGAGCGCCGGCCGCTGATCACCGCCGGGATCTCCAGCTGGGCCAGCAGGTCGGGCAGCGGGTCGTCCGCGTGGACCGAGACCAGCAGGACCCCGTCCACCCGGTGCGCCGCCAGGTACTGGGCCAGCCGGCGCCGCTCCCGGTCGCTGCCCGCGAAGATCAGCAGGAGCTGCAGCTCGGTGTCGGAGAGCGCCGCGCCCACGCCCCGCAGCATGTCGGAGAAGTACGGCTCGGCGAAGAAGCGGGTCTCGGGCTCGGGGACGACCAGCGCGATCGCGTCCGTACGGTTGGCGGCGAGGGCACGGGCCGCCGTGTTGGGCACGTATCCCAGCTCCGCGACCGCCGCCTCCACGGCCGCGCGGGTGGCGTCGCTGACCCGCGGGGAGCCGTTGATCACGCGGGAGACCGTGCCGCGGCCCACACCGGCACGTGCGGCGACCTCTTCGAGGGTCGGCCGTCCGCCGCTCCGGCTACGTGCTCCGTGGACTGCCATGGTCCGCCTCCCGTCCGGCACGGCTCTCACCGTGCTTGGCCTGGAATGTAACAGTCGTGATCGGGACCGGGCTCCCGGAGTCGGGGCCTCCGCACTCCGGCCGTACTCCCCCGGTGCCCCGGCCCACACCGCGGCCGTACTCGTTCAGCACCCCGGCCGCACCTCCCCGGCACTCCGTCGTGAGGCCCGCCCGGCGCCCGGAACGCCGCCCCCGGGGCCCGCCCGGGGGTCCGCCCCGAAGCCGTGCCACGTCCACGACACGTCCGCACCGCGTCCGCGGCGATGCCACTCCGAGGCCGATCCGGAGCCTTCCCGAGGCCGTCCCGAAACCGTCGGAGACCTACTCTCCCGAACCCAACCTCCGTTAGCTAACAGCCCGATAACTGAAGACATATCTCTATGCCCTCTCCCTTGACACCCCCGCGCCGAGCGACGAACCTTCAACACATCACCTGTGGGAGCGCTCCCACAGTACCTGACACATACACATCCCGCACGTTCCCCGCCCGAGCCGCAGCGTGAACTAACGGGCCCAACAATGCAGTTGGCCGGGGGGTCGGCACGTCAGGCAACAGGAGGACGCAATGCGCACGAGTACCCGCGGGTCCCGCAGGCTGATGACCCTCACGGTCGTCGCCGCGCTGACGACGGGGCTGCTCGCCGGCTGCGCCGAGGACTCGGACGACGGCTCGTCGAACTCGGACGGCGGTAGCGGCGGTGGCAAGACCACACTCACCATCGGCACCTTCGGTGTCTTCGGCTACAAGCAGGCCGGCCTCTACGACGAGTACATGAAGAAGAACCCGGACATCACCATCAAGGAGAACGTCACGACCCGTACCGACGTGTACTGGCCGAAGACGCTCACCCGTCTGCAGGCCGGTTCCGGTACCGACGACATCCAGGCGATCGAGATCGGCAACATCGCCGAGGCGGTGCAGACGCAGGCCGACAAGTTCGTCGACCTCGGCAAGGACGTCGACAAGTCCCAGTGGCTGGACTGGAAGACGGCGCAGGCCACCACCAAGGACGGCAAGACCATCGGGCTCGGCACCGACATCGGCCCGATGGCGGTCTGCTACCGCAAGGACCTCTTCAAGGCGGCAGGTCTGGAGACGGACCGCACCAAGCTCGCCGAGCAGTGGAAGGGCGACTGGTCCAAGTACGTCGACGTCGGCAAGGAGTACATGAAGAAGGCGCCGAAGGGCACCAAGTTCGTGGACTCGGCCTCCTCGGTCTACAACGCGGCGCTCGGTGGCGAGAGCCAGCGCTACTACGACGAGGACGGCAACGTCATCTGGGACAAGTCCACAGGCGTGAAGAAGGCCTGGGACGCCTCGATGGAGGTGGCGACCAGTGACATGTCGGCGAAGCTGAAGCAGTTCGACAAGCCGTGGGACCAGGCCTTCGCCAACGCCAAGTTCGCGACGGTGGCCTGCCCCGCCTGGATGATCGGCTACATCCAGGAGAAGTCCGGTGACGCCGGCAAGGGCAAGTGGGACATCGCGGCGGCACCCACCGCGGCCAACTGGGGCGGCGCCTTCGTCGGTGTGCCCACGGCGGGCAAGCACCAGAAGGAGGCCATCGCGCTGGCGAAGTGGCTGACCGCCCCCGAGCAGCAGGCGAAGGTCTTCGCCAAGCAGGCGAGCTTCCCGTCGATCCCGGCGGCGTACCCGAGTCTGAAGCCGCAGGCCGCCACGACGGCGTTCTTCTCGAACGCGCCGATCACGCAGATCTTCTCCGACTCGGCGAAGACCATTCCGACGCAGATCTTCGGCGTCAAGGACCAGCCGATCGGCACCGCCATCACGGACATCGGCATCCTTCAGGTCGAGCAGAAGGGCAAGACCCCGGCCCAGGGCTGGGACGCGGCCAACAAGGAGATCAAGGACGTGCTCGGCCAGTGACCAGCTCCAAGCAGGCTCTCGCGCAATCCGCGTCGAGCGCCGACGCCGCGCCCGGCTCCCAGCCGGGCGCGGCGCGCCGTGCTCACGGTCGCGGTACACCGCCCCCGGGCCCCGACTCCTGGCGCAGCCGGCTGTACCGCTGGGACATGAAGGCGTCGCCGTACGCGTTCATCGCCCCCTTCTTCATCTTCTTCGGCGCCTTCGGGCTGATCCCGCTGCTCTACACGGCCTGGTACTCGCTGCACAACGTGCAGCTGTCCAACCTGGACCAGCAGACCTGGGTGGGCCTGGACAACTACCGGAACCTGATCTCCTCGGACTTCTTCTGGACCGCGCTGAAGAACACCTTCACCATCGGTGTCATCTCGACCGTGCCGCAGCTGATCATGGCGCTCGGCATCGCCCACCTGCTCAACTACAAGCTGCGCGGCTCGACCGTGTGGCGGGTCGTGATGCTCACCCCGTACGCCACCTCGGTGGCGGCGGCGACCCTGGTGTTCGTGCTGCTGTACTCGTGGGACGGCGGCATGATCAACTGGCTGCTGGACTTCGTCGGGGTCGACCCGGTCAACTGGCGTGAATCCACCTGGGGTTCACAGTTCGCCGTCTCCTCCATCGTGATCTGGCGGTGGACCGGCTACAACGCCCTGATCTACCTCGCGGCGATGCAGGCCATCCCCGCCGACCTGTACGAGTCGGCGGCCCTGGACGGCGCCGGCCGCTGGCAGCAGTTCCGCCATGTGACGATCCCGATGCTGCGGCCGACGATCCTGTTCACGGTGGTCGTCTCCACGATCGGCGCGACGCAGCTCTTCGGTGAACCGCTGCTGTTCGGCGGGGCCAGCGGCTCCAAGGGCGGCTCCGAGCACCAGTACCAGACGCTCGGTCTCTACATGTACGACCAGGGCTGGATCATCGGCAACCTCGGCAAGGCGTCCGCCATCGCCTGGACGATGTTCCTGATCCTGCTGATCGTCGCCGCGGTCAACCTGCTGATCACCCGACGGCTGAGGAAGTCACAATGACCACACGTGAACTGACACCTCCTCAGGTGATGGATGCGGCGGAGAAGGAGAACAGGGCCGGCCCCGGGCGCCGCCGGTTTCTCGGCGCGGGCAAACAACTGCACGCGGGGCCCGTCACGTATGTCGTCCTGGCCGTCTTCGCCCTCGTCTCGCTGGCGCCGCTGCTGTGGACGGTGGTCGCGGCCTCGCGCACCAACCAGCGGCTCGCCGAGACGCCCCCGCCGCTGTGGATCGGCGGGAACCTCTTCAAGAACCTGGAGGCGGCGTGGGAGCAGGGCGGACTCGGCACCGCGATGCTCAACAGCACGATCGTCGCCACGACCATCACCGTCGGCACGGTCCTGTTCTCCACGCTCGCCGGGTTCGCCTTCGCCAAGCTGCGGTTCAAGTTCTCCAACGTCCTGCTGCTGCTGACCATCGGCACGATGATGATCCCGCCGCAACTGGCGGTCGTGCCCCTGTACCTGTGGATGAGCGAGCTGGGCTGGTCCAACCAGCTGCAGACGGTCATCCTGCCCACCCTGGTCAGCGCCTTCGGTACGTTCTTCATGCGGCAGTACCTGGTACAGGCGCTGCCCAGCGAGCTGATCGAGGCGGCGCGGGTCGACGGCGCGAGCAGTCTGCGCGTCGTGTGGCACGTGGTCTTCCCGGCGGCGCGGCCCGCGATGGCCGTGCTCGGGCTGCTGACGTTCGTGATGGCCTGGAACGACTTCCTGTGGCCGATCATCGCGCTCAACCAGCAGAACCCCACCGTGCAGGTCGCCCTCAACTCGCTCGGCACCGGCTACGTCCCCGACCAGGCGGTGATCATGGCGGGCGCGCTCCTCGGCACCCTGCCGCTGCTCATCGCCTTCCTGCTGTTCGGCAAGCAGATCGTGGGCGGGATCATGCAGGGCGCGATCAAGGGCTGAACCGCCGCACCTGGCTCCGCCCGACGGAGCCGGCCCTTGCGGTGCCCGGCCAGACGCTGGCCGAAGGGGCCGAGCCGCTGCTGCCTCGGCCCCTCCTCCCCCCTCCGACCCCATATCCCCAGGTCTCCTACGACCTTTCCTCCCATGGGAGCGCTTCCATGCCTGAGCCCGCAACGCCCGTGACCTTCCCGCCCGCCTTTCTCTGGGGCGCGGCCACCTCCGCGTACCAGATCGAGGGGGCGGTGCGGGAGGACGGCCGTACGCCCTCGATCTGGGACACCTTCAGTCACACGCCCGGCAAGACGGCGGGCGGCGAGAACGGCGACATCGCCAACGACCACTACCACCTGTACCGCGACGACGTGGCCCTCATGGCGGAGCTGGGCCTCACCGCGTACCGCTTCTCCGTGTCGTGGTCCCGGGTGCAGCCGACGGGCCGCGGTCCCGCCGTCCAGCGCGGCCTGGACTTCTACCGCCGTCTGGTCGACGAGCTGCTCTCCCACAACATCAAGCCCGCGCTCACCCTCTACCACTGGGACCTCCCCCAGGAGCTGGAGGACGCGGGCGGCTGGCCCGAGCGCGACACGGCGCTGCGGTTCGCCGAGTACGCGCAGATCGTCGGAGAGGCGCTGGGTGACCGCGTCGAGCAGTGGATCACGCTCAACGAGCCCTGGTGCAGCGCGTTCCTGGGGTACGGATCAGGGGTGCACGCTCCTGGACGTACGGATCCGGAGGCGTCCCTGCGTGCCGCGCACCACCTCAACCTGGCGCACGGGCTCGGGACTTCGGCGCTGCGCACCGCGATGCCGGCCCGCAACAGCATCGCGGTGAGCCTCAACTCCTCGGTGGTCAGGCCGCGTTCGCAGGACCCGGCGGACCTGGTGGCGGTCCGGCGCATCGACGACCTGGCCAACGGCGTCTTCCACGGGCCGATGCTGCACGGCGCGTACCCGGAGACCCTGCTGGCCGACACGTCGTCGGTCACGGACTGGTCGTACGTCCTGGACGGCGATCTCGCCCTGATCAACCAGCCGTTGGACGCGCTCGGCCTCAACTACTACACGCCGACGCTGGTCGGCGCCGCCGAGAACGCCCCGAACGGTCCGCGCGCGGACGGCCACGGGGCGAGCGACCACTCGCCGTGGCCGGGCGTGGACGACGTGATGTTCCATCAGACCCCGGGCGAGCGTACGGAGATGGGCTGGACCATCGACCCGACGGGCCTGCACGAGCTGATCATGCGCTACACGGCGGAGGCCCCCGGGCTTCCCCTCTACGTCACCGAGAACGGCGCCGCGTACGACGACAAGCCCGACCCGGACGGACGCGTCCACGACCCGGAGCGCATCGCCTACCTCCACGGCCATCTGTCGGCCGTACGCCGGGCGATCACCGACGGCGCGGACGTCCGCGGCTACTACCTGTGGTCCCTCATGGACAACTTCGAGTGGGCGTACGGCTACGGCAAGCGCTTCGGCGCGGTGTACGTGGACTACGCGACCCAGGCCCGTACCCCGAAGTCGAGCGCCCTCTGGTACGGCGAGGCGGCCCGGACGGGAGCGCTTCCGTCGGTGAACACGACCGAATAACCCTTCCCCGAGGGGGGACACGGGCGGGGGACGGGGCGCGGCACTGTGAGGGGAGTGCCGCGCCCCTCCGCGAACCCCGGCCGGGTGGGGGGGAAGGCCGACCGGGGCGCTGACCCCCGTGCGGAGATGGCTGGTTGGGCTTCCTGTACCGGCCCGCTTCCACCGGGCTACTCGTATTGGGCTACTGGCTACTTGTAGGCGGCGAGGGCCTTCGAGAAGGCGTGGGGGTCCTGGAGGATCGAGCTGCAGGTCGCGTCGGCCGAGGGCTTGGTGCCGCCGGGGCACTGCTTGTCGCGGGTGGCGGACCACATGGAGAGCCAGCCGATCCCCTTCGACCTGGCGAAGTCCACGAGCTGGGTGGCGTCGTCGACCTTGAAGATCTCCGTGACCACGTCGTTGACGCCGATCATCGGGGTGACGGCGACCGCCTTCCATGCGGCGGACTCGGACAGGCCCAGAACTCCCTTGATCTGCGCCTGGGTAGCCGTCGCGGCCTGTTCGGCGTAGGTGCCCATGTCACCGCTGTACGCCGGCCCGTAGTCCATCGCCATGATGTTGACCGTGTCGATGCCGACGCCGTTCGACTTGGCGTCGGCGAGGAGGTTCACGCCGTCCTGGGTGAGCCCCTCGGGCATGACGGGGAGAGTGAACGAGACGTCCAGGTCCGGGTGTTCGGCCTGGAGCGTGGCTATCGCCTTCGCCCGGCGGGTGTTCGCCGCGGTGTCGGGGAGCGCGCCGCCCTCGACGTCGAAGTCGACCTTCGTGAGCTTGTACGCGTCCACGGCCTTCTCGTACGCCGCCGCGAGGGCGTCCGCCGACGAGCAGTTCAGGGCCAGTTCCGAGCCGGCCGCGCCGCCGAAGGAGACACGGACGTCGCCGCCCTTGGCGCGCAGGGCGCCGATCTGCGCGGCGACCGCGTCAGTGCCGAGGTCCGTCACGCCGCCCCACTTGGGGGTGCAGCCGCCGCCGTCCGTGACGAAGGCGAGGTTGTAGTCCTTCACACCGGTGGCCGTCGCGGCGGCGACCAGGTCGAAGGCGGGGTAGAGGGAGGTGTCGACATAGGGCGCGAAGCCGGCGGTGGCCGCCGTGCCGCCGCCGGTGGACTCGGAGGGCGAGGCGGTGGGGCCCGAGGTCCGGGTGGGGGTGGCCGTGGGAGTCGCGGTGGGTTTCGGTGTCGTGGTCTCCGTCGGGCGGCCGGTCGGTTCCGGGGTCGCCCCGTCGTCCACCGAGCACTTGGCGTCGTCGACGAGACAGCCGGTGGGGCTGCCTGAGCCGTTCACCACGAAGCCGACCGTCACCGACTCGCCCTTGGCCAGCCCGTCCTTGTCCCAGGCGGGAGGCTTCACGGTGACGTGCCGGCCGCTCACACTCGACTCGCCGTTCCACAGCGAGCTCAGCTTGGCCCCGGACGGCAGGTCGAACTCCAGCGTCCAGTCCGTCTTCGCCGCGCCGGTGTCGTTGGTGACGACGTACTGCGCGGTGTAGCCGGTCGACCAGTCGCTGGTCCTGGTGTAGACGGCGCCCACCCCGGCCGCCTGCGCCGTACCGGAGAACACGAGGGCTCCACCGCCGACCACGGCCGCGGCGACCACGCCTCCGATCGCCTTGTTCCTGCCACTGACCGTGTGCCGGTGCGTGCTCATGGCGTGCCTGCCTTCGCTGTTCCGCGAGTCCCCGAGGGGGTCACGGGAGGGGGGTGGGGTGCGGCAGCACGCTAGCGAGCCGGAAACGGGCAAACGGCCTGATCCGGACGGGGGTTGGGGATCTTAGGGTGCGCTTAAGGAAGGGATCGGGACCGGTTAAAGGTCGAGACCAATTTGGCCGATCGGCGTCGGCGCACAGAGCCCCGGTGACCTCGCCGCTCCGGCTCCCGGCCGTCCAGCTGGATCCAGATCCTGACCTCGGTCCCGCCCAGGACGGAGCGCCCGATCCGTACGTCCCCGCCCGTCGACTCCGCGAGCCGGCGCACGATGTCGAGCCCGAGCCCGGTCGAGCCGTCGCTGCCGGATCCGCCGCCCCGCGCCATCGCCGCCTCGGGGTCGGTGATGCCCGGGCCCGCGTCCGAGACGAGCACGATGACGGCGTCCTCGCCGTTGTGCACGTCGACCGCGAAGGCCGTGCCCTCGGCCGTGTGCCGGAACACGTTCCCGAGCAGCGCGTCGAGCGAGGCCACCAGGTCCGCGCGGGCCACGGGTATCCGTACCGGCCGGTCGACCCCGGCCACCCGCACCTTGCGCCCCTCGTCCTCCGCGAGCGCCGACCAGAAGTCCATCCGCTCCCGGACGACCTCGGCCGCGTCGCACCCGGCGCCCACGCCTATCGCCGCGGTCTGCGGCTTGGCGTCCCGGGCGGTCCGGATGATCGTGTCGACCTCGCGCTCCAGCTGCGCGACGGCGGCCCGCGTCTGCTCGGCGGCGGGCCCGTCCCCCAGCGAGGCCGCGTTCAGCCGCAGCACCGTCAGCGGCGTACGCAGCCGGTGCGAGAGGTCGGCCGCCAACTCCCGCTCGTTCGCCAGCAGTTGGACGACCTGGTCGGCCATCGAGTTGAAGGCGACCGCCGCGAGCCGCAGTTCGGTCGGCCCCTCCTCGGGCACCCGGGCGCCCAGCTTCCCCTCCCCCAGCTCGTGCGCGCTCTCCACCAGTCGCTGCGCCGGCTGCACCATCCGTACGCCGAGCCGGTCCGCCACCGCGACCGAGCCGACGATGAGCGCGATGCCGACCCCGGCGAGCACGGCCCAGGCCGTGGCCACGCCGTTGGTGACCTCCGACTCGGGCACGTACACCTCGACGACGGCGATCTCGCCCGAGCTCAGCGCGACGGGCTGGAGCAGTGTGGAGCCGCCGGGGACCTCGGTGGTGGAGGCCCGGCCCAGCTTCCGGGTCGTGGCGATGTCCTTGCCGACGGCGCGCTGACGGCCGAGGTCGACCGCCTCCGCACCGTCGCTCGCGGGTATGTGGACGGCCATCCCCGCGTCCGAGCCCGCCGAGGCGACGACCTTCTCCAGCTGTGCCCGGTCGGTGGTGATGGAGAGCGCGGGGGCGATGGCCGCGGCCTCCCGCTCGGCGTTCGAGAACGCGCGGTCCCTTGCCATCTCCCTGATGACGAGCCCGAGCGGCACCGCGAAGGACACCACGACCATGGTGGTCACCGCCACACAGACCTTGACCAGTGCCCACCTCATCGCGGCGGCTCCGCTCCCGACGGTCCCGGCGGCTCCAGCTTCACACCCACTCCGCGCAGGGTGTGCAGATAGCGCGGGCGGGCCGCCGTCTCGCCCAGCTTCCGTCGCAGCCAGGACAGATGGACGTCGATGGTCTGGTCGTCCCCGTACGACTGCTGCCACACCTCGGCGAGCAGTTCCTTGCGGGCCACGACGACCCCGGGCCGTCCGGCGAGGAAGGCCAGCAGGTCGAACTCGCGCCGGGTCAGATCGAGTCGTACGCCGTCCAGCTCGGCCTGGCGGCGCAGCGGGTCGATGGACAGACCGCCGACGCGGATCTCCGGCGACGGCGGGGCCTCCCCGGCCGAGGACCGGGCGCGGCGCAGCACCGCCGCCATGCGTGCCGCCAGGTGCTCGACCGAGAACGGCTTGGTCAGGTAGTCGTCCGCGCCGTCGTTCAGCAGCCGCACGATCTCGGTCTCGTCGTCCCGCGCGGTCGCGACGATCACGGGCACGTCGGTGATGCCGCGCAGCATCTTCAGCGCCTCCGACCCGTCCAGGTCGGGCAGGCCGAGATCCAGGATCACGACGTCGAAACGGAAATGGGCGACCTCGCGCAGCGCCTCAAGTGCCGTACCGACGCTGCGCACCGTGTGTGCGGCGTCGGTCAGATGCCGGATGAGGGCCGAGCGCACGAACTGGTCGTCCTCGACCACGAGCACACTTGCCATGGCCCGCACCGTACGCCATACGGGGTGGGCCGGTCCGGGGCCTGTGGACAACCGCCCGGGCAGCACCGACAGGGGACATGTGTGGGGCGCGTGGGGCAGTATGGCCCACGATGCTCAGAGGACTCGTACACGGATTGGCTTGGTCGCTCGCCACGGGCGCGGCGGTCACGCTGTCGTGGTGGGGTGTCCACACGGTGATGGCGGGGACGGCGTACGACCCGCCGCGCGCGCTGCCGATCACGGCGGACGGGGCGACCGAGCAGGGCGCGAAACCGCTTGCCTCCTCGACGAGTCGGCCCGAGTCCGGGCCCGAGCCGTCGAAGAGCCGTTCGTCGAGTGCGGGCCGTTCGCCCTCGGCCCCGGCTTCGTCCTCGCCCCCTTCCTCGCCCTCGCCCTCGAAGTCGGCGGGTGCGGGGGGTGCCGATCCTGGCGCGGGTGCCTCCGGTGTGGTGAAGAGTTACGACACCGACGGGGGCCGGGTCGTGTTCGACCTCGGTAAGTCGTACGCGTCGCTGGTGTCCGCGACGCCGGCGTCCGGGTGGTCGATGCAGGTGTGGAAGACCGAGACGTGGATTCGGGTGGAGTTCTCGGCCGGGGCGGACCGGGTTTCGGTGTTCTGTACGTGGCACGACTCCGCGCCGCGGGTCTCTGTCAACGACTACTGAGCGCCGCGGGCGCTGGGCTTGTGGTTGTCTGCGGGTACGTGAGGGCTGGTCGCGCAGTTCCCCGCATCCCTTAAGAGCATCCGTCACCCTGAGCCAAAACAGTCGACGGGACGTTCCTACCGAAAAACCGACGGCGGGGGTGCCGGTGAGGCGACTGCCGCCGCGTCCGTCACCGGGGTCGCTCCGCCGGTGAAGTCCCGCAGTGCTCTGCCGTGTTCGACTCTTGCCGGGTGGGGGTCGGAGGCGGCGCGGCGGGTCAGTTCGGGTACGGGGAGGGGCAGGGCCGAGCCGATCAGGACGGCGTTGCCGAAGCGTTTGCCTCGCAGGACCGTCGGGTCGGCGATGAGGGCGAGTTCGGGGAAGACGCCTGCGGCGGTGGCGATCTGGCCGCGCAGGTGCGCGAGGGGCGGGCCGTCGGCGAGGTTGGCGGCGTACAGGCCACCGGCGTTGACGACCCGGCGTACGTCGGTGAGGAACTCGCCCGACGTCAGATGCGCGGGGGTCCGTGCCCCGCTGAACACGTCCGCGATCACCAGGTCCGCCCAGCCGTCCGGCACCTTGGCGAGCCCTTCGCGCGCGTCGACGGACCGTACGCGGATCCGGGCGTTCGGGTCCAACGGCAGTTCCCGGCGGACCAGTTGGACGAGCGCGGCGTCGCGTTCGACGACCTGCTGGGTGGAGCGGGGCCGGGTGGCGGCCACGTACCGGGCGAGGGTGAAGGCACCACCGCCGAGGTGCACGACCTGCACGGGCTTGCCGGGCGGGGCGACGAGATCGATGACGTGCCCGAGCCGGCGCTGGTACTCGAAGTTCAGATACGAGGGGTCGTCGAGGTCCACATGCGACTGCGGAGCCCCGTCGATGAGCAGCGTCCAGGCCCGCCCCCGGTCCCGGTCGGGCATGAGCTCGGCAAGCCCCCCGTCCACGCTCTCGACGACGGCCGAGGCAGCAACACGTCTGTCACCGCCCCGCTTGTCGTCCGCCCGCTGCTTCTTAGCCCTCGCCATCCACCCATTATCGACCCGAGCGCGTCACCCAGCCCAGCGAGGGCTCGCCCCATGAGGGGCGCGGGGCTGTGACATTGTGCGGCTCCGCCGCGTGGGCGCGACCAGCCCGATCGACCCGCAGACAAATACGGACCGCAAGCCCCACGAACCCCCCGCCCAACCTCAACGGCAGTTGTCCGCCGCCTCGATCAGACGCGCCGCCTCCCCCAACGCAGCCCGCAGAACCGCGGGATCCGTGGCCAGCTCGGCCTCCCCAGGAGGCAACAGCCAGTCCGACCCCTCGACCGGCGGCTCCGGCGCCAGCCGAAGACCCCGCCCGTCGGTCCGCGTACACGTACTGCCTGGGACATCCCAGGCAGAAGCCGTCCCCGGCGGCACCAGAAAGCCGAGCGTGTCGCAGCTGTCGTCGTGCAGGACGGGGCCGACTGCCTCCGCCGACGCACCGCGCCGCAGGATGTCGACCGCCTCCAGCCCCTGCCGAGCGGGGACGGTCACGAGATCACAAGGATCGACGCCCTGCCTGGTCTCCATCCTGGCCTCCACCACGGAACCCCTCCTCGATCGGGCACACCGCATGGTTCAACGCCGTACGGCGTCAACGGCTACGGCGAAACTCGGCCGCAAAGGATGGCAGTTCATGGCAGATCAGGGATGAGATATCCGTTTTGTAGCCAAACCCCGAGTGGTGGACTCGTCACAGCGGGTACGTTCGTGCCCGCCGGAAACACAGGTGCGGCTGGGTCGACAACATGATCAACTCGCTCTGATTCCGGCATGGTTCGACGGTTCGTGAGAGAGGGCCCGGCCATGGCGTCGTCACCGATGACCTCGTCGTCCCAGTCACCTCGGCCGGCGCGGCCGAATCTCGCCTTCCGGCGGCTGCGCGGTCAGCGCTCGCCGGGCGAGTTCGCCGCGGCGGTGCGACGGGCCGCCCGGGAGATCGACGAGCAGGTCAGCTGCGACGCGCGCTACATCGGGCGGGTCGAGGCGGGAGAGATCCGGTGTCCCAACTACGCGTACGAGCGGGTGTTCCTGCACATGTTCCCCGGCCGGACGCTGACGGACCTGGGTTTCGTGCCCCGTTCGGCGGTGCGCGGCCGGGGGGCGCGCACCTTCGAGGAGGCGCCCGACCCGCGCACCACGAGCCCGATGTACGCCCCGCATGAGACGGACGGGGCGTACGAGCCGTATGACACGACGTACGGCACGCACGAACCGAACGACCGGTATGACCCGCACGAGATCGACGACCAGAACCACGAGGAGAGCGACGTGCAACGTCGCGCATTCATGAGCGGCGGTACCGCCACCGTGGCGGCCGCCTCACTGGGCCCCATAGGGCTCGCGTTCGGCGGCGCTGCCGCGGCCGCGGACCGTTCCGTG
The DNA here is from genome assembly GCF_036182465.1 of Streptomyces sp. NBC_00258. Classification (NCBI taxonomy): domain Bacteria; kingdom Bacillati; phylum Actinomycetota; class Actinomycetes; order Kitasatosporales; family Streptomycetaceae; genus Streptomyces; species Streptomyces sp. NBC_00258. The sequence continues at coordinate 7,632,494 of NZ_CP108081.1, read as the reverse complement.
CGCCGGGCCGGCGAGGCCGAGGCGGGGGCGCTGGAAGAGGCCGTTCGCAAGATCCGGCTGCTGGACGACCGGCACGGCGCCGACGGGCTGTACCGCAGGGCATCGGCGCCGCTGCGGGCCGCGTACGCCCTGCTGGACGCGGGCGCCGCGCGGCAGGCGACCGCCGAGCGGCTGCACACGGGGGCCGGTGAACTGGCCATCTCCGTGGGCTGGCTGGCCCACGACTCGGGGCGTTTCGAGGACGCGCGTTCGCACTACGCGGAGGCACTCGCGACCGCCCGGGTGGCCGGGGACCCGGCCCTGGAGGCTCACGCCTTCTGCAACACGTCCTTCCTCGCACGTGACGCGGGGCGTCCGCGGGAGGCGGTCCGGGCCGCCCAGGCGGCCCAGTACGCGGCGCGCCCGCTGGGCTCGGCGCGGCTCCTGTCGCTCCTCTCGCTGCGAGAGGCGGGCGGCTGGGCGGGGCTCGCCGACCGCAGGGGCTGCGAACAGGCGCTGACCCGCGCGCAGGCGCTGTACGGGCGCGGCCCGTGCGACGCCGATCCGGAGTGGATGAGCTTCTACGGAGACGCCGAGCTGGCCGGTCTTGAGGCCCAGTGCTGGTCGACGCTGGGCGACTGGTCGCGCGCTGCCCATCAGGCTCGGCGCGCCACCCGGCTCCAGGACCCGCACTTCACGCGCAACCTCGCGCTCTACATGGCCGAGCTGGCCGACGACCTGGCCCGCGCCGGGCACCCCGACGAGGCGGCCGCGGCCGGGCTGCGCGTCCTGGACCTGCTGGACGAGGTCCAGTCGTCCCGGGTGCAGACAATGCTGGCGGGGACGGCCCGGGTTCTGCTGCCGCACCGCCGCGCTTCGGGGGTGTCGGACTTCCTGGAACGGCACGGGGCGCTGCCGCCGTCCGCCTGAGAGGGTGCGCTGCGCCGGGGCGCGTTGTGATCAACCTGGCGATGGGAGCGTTGTGATCCACGTGCGGGCCGGTGGGGGTTGATCGCGCAGTTCCGCGCGCCCCTGACGGGCGCCCCTTCGGGGGCGCGGGGTGCCGCAGCGGGACTACGCGCTCAGGTGGCCGCAGTCGTTCCACGTCTCGATCGCGGGCTCTCCGTAGGCCCAGCCCAGGATCGAGAGGGACGTCGGGTTGAGGCGTATGCGGGCCGCGAACTCGATGTCCAGGCCGAGCCAGCGGGCCCCGATGGAGCGCAGGATGTGTCCGTGGGCGAACACCAGCACGTCACGGTCGGCGGAGCGGGCCCACTCGACGATCTCGTCCGCGCGCGCGGAGACCTCGGCGAGGGTCTCGCCCCGGGGCACCCCGTCCCGCCAGATCAGCCAGTCGGGGCGGTCGCCCCGGATCTCGTCGGGAGTCATGCCCTCGTACGCGCCGTAGTCCCACTCCATGAGCGTGTCCCATGGGGTCGCCCGGTCGCCGAACCCGGCGAGTTCGCAGGTCTCACGCGCGCGTGCCAGCGGACTCGTACGGATCTCCACCCCGGGCAGGCCGTTCAGCGGGGCCCTGTGCAGGCGCTCCCCGAGCAGTTTGGCGCCGCGCCTGCCCTCCTCCAGGAGGGGGATGTCGGTCCTGCCGGTGTGCTTGCCGGACAGCGACCATTCCGTCTGTCCGTGCCGGGCCAGAAGGAAACGCGGTGCCATGGAAGGGGCCTTTCGGGGAAGATCGAGCGGTGAACCGCAGGCGAACGAGGGGTGGATCACTCCATCATCGCTCACTCACAGGTTTAGCAACCCGCTGGGCGATCTCTGCGTCTAAGACCACCGGGGGCGCGGCCACGAGGGACGCGCGCAGAACGTAAATTGGGCCAGGTCATTGCGGCCGGGAAAGCAGGAGGGGGAGGGATCGGATGTTGCGGACCGATGCACCGAGCACCGAGGCGGCACCACGTTCCCGCCTCCGCTGGTGGACCGAGCTGCCACTGATCCTGCTGGTGTACGGGGCGTACTCGGCGGGCCGGCTCCTCGCGCGCGGGGACGTGACCAGCGCCGTCGACCACGGTCTGGCGATCCTGCGCGTCGAGAAGTTCTTCTTTCTCAACGCCGAGCACCCGCTGAACCGTCTCTTCACACGCGAGCCCTGGATCGGCATACCGGCGGACTTCTGGTACGCGTCGCTGCACTACATGGTCACGCCGGCCGTCCTGGTCTGGCTCTTCCGGTCCCGTGCCGTGCGCTACCGAGCGGCCAGGACCTGGCTGATGACGTCCACGTTCATCGGTCTGATCGGTTTCACGCTGCTGCCGACCTGCCCGCCGCGGCTGCTGTCCGCGAGCCACGGGTTCGTCGACACGATGGCCCAGTACAGCGACTACGGCTGGTGGGGCGGCGAGGCGAGCGCGCCGCGCGGGCTCGGCGGCATGACGAACCAGTACGCGGCGATGCCGAGCCTGCACTGCGGCTGGGCGCTGTGGTGCGGTGTGATGCTCTGGATGTACGGCGGCACGCGGCTCACCAAGGTCGCGGGGGTCCTGTACCCGTTGATCACCACGATCGTGGTGATGGGCACCGCCAACCACTACTTCCTCGACGCGGTCGCGGGCTTCGTCGTGATGGGGATCGGGTTCCTGCTGACCCGGCCGGTGCTGCGGCTCGCGGACACGCTCCGGGCGCGGCTCGGGATCCGGCCCTTCGGACCGGTCGCCGGGGGTTCCACAGGCGCCTCGCACGGCGCAGGTTCCTCAATTGTCAGTGCGGGGTGCCAGACTTCGCCGGGTGAGCGAATTCCCCGACAACGCAAGGTCCCAGCCGTCCCGGGTACCGCCGAGCCGGGAGCCCCGGCAGGAGCCCCTGCGGGAGCCGAACCGGGAGCGAGTCCCCCCGGCGCGGGGGACGGGGCTCCGGCAGCGGCTCGCTGAGCTGCGCGGCCCCGCGGTCCCGCCGCAGCCGCTCGACGCGCGCGCCCTCGCGGCACTGGCCGCGAATCCGGGGTGCAAGCGGCGCGCGATCCTCGACGGGGCGGGGGTGAACAAGGCCGCACTGGCGAGCGCGCTCGGCTCGCCGTCGGCCTTCGGTCAGTCGCAGTTCGCGTTCATGCGGGGCAACGCCTTCGAGGCGCGGGTCAAGGCCGACGGCGGCGCGGAGCTGCTGCGGCTGGTGCACGAGAAGCTGGACGCGGGGGCCGTACCGCCCACGGCCGGCGCCGTCCCCGACCTGTCCGCCGTAGGCCCCGAGGGACGCACGGCTCGTACGGCCCTGGCGCTGCGCGAGGCCACCGGGGCAGGCGTCTGGACGCTGCTCGACCACCCGCTGCTCGCCCTGGACGTCGCGGGCTCCCCCGCCTTCCTGGAGCCGGACGCGGTGGTCGTGCATCCGGACGGGAGCTGGACCGTCGTGGAGATCAAGTCCTTCCCGATGCTGGACGGTTCGGCGGACGCGGCGAAGGTCGGCGCGGCCGCACGCCAGGCCGCGGTGTACGTCCTGGCACTGGAGCGGGTCGCGGCCCGGCTGGCCCCCGCGCCGGAGGTGCGGCACACGGTGCTGCTCGTCTGCCCGAAGGACTTCTCCAACCTCCCCACCGCGTCCGCCGTCGACGTCCGCAAGCAGCGCTCGGTCACCCGCCGCCAGCTGGACCGCCTCACCCGCATCGAGGACATCGCCGACCTGCTCCCCGAGGGCACCTGCTTCTCCCCCGACCTCCCCACCGCCGACCTGACAGCCGCGGTGGAATCGGTCCCGGCGACCTACGCCCCCGAGTGCCTCTCCGCCTGCGAACTCGCCTTCCACTGCCGCGGCCACTCCCGCGCGGAGGGCACGGTGACCTCACTCGGCCGCTCCCTCCGAGCCGAACTGGGCGGCCTGACGACAATCAACGACGTCCTGTCGGCGGCCCGCGGCGAAACCGGCGACCCGACGGACCCGGCGGTCGCGGCCCTGCGCAGAGCGGCGGCCTTGCGGGCGGAGGCCCTGGGCGGCGAAGAGAAGCTGCCGGCCGGGCTGCCGGGGCGCACAGCGTGCTGAGCCCCTTCCGGCCCCGGCGCACAACCGACCCCGTCAGGGGCGCGGGGAACTGCGCGAGCAACCCCCACCGACCCGCACGTACAACACAACCCCGGCCTCTGAGGGGCGCGGGGAACTGCGCGACAAGCCCCCACCGCCCCGCAGTCGAAACACACCCCACACACACCGAACCGCACCACTCGGCGCGCCCCTCCCGGGAGGCAGCCCCATGTCCCTGATCACCACCCTGGCCCGCCTGGAAGCCGTGGACACCGGCCGAGCCCAGCCCCTGGCCACCACCCGCCACCGCCACCTCTCCCCGCACCCCCTCGTCTTCGTACCGCTCACCACCGCGGGAGAAGCCGGGGCCCCGCTGGGGGCACTCGTCGGCACGGACCGCGACACCCCCCGCCTCCTCGTCGTCCCCCAGCCCCGCGACCGCGACCTCCGCTTCGCGTTCCTCGCCGAGCTGGCGGACATCGTCCTGCCGTACATCGACGCGTACGCCGATGACGTCGAGCCCGCCGAGCGCAACGAGACCGACCCGGAGACCGGCAAGCGGGTCAAGGTCGAGGTCGAACTGTGCGCGGACGCCCCGCAGTTGATCGTCCCGAGCCGCTCGGGCATCGACTTCGTACGGCTGCTCGGCCGCTCCATGCGCTTCCGCCGCACCGCCGAGCAGGACCCGGAGACACCGCACCCGGCGCCCCCGCGCGTGCCCCTGCTCGGCCGGTGGCTCACGCACTACGGCGAGCGGTCCCGCGTACCCGGCTCCTCGCTCCTCCTCGCGCTCACCGACGTCCTGTCCCGGCACTGGGCGACCGGGCAGTCCAGCCTGGAGGACCAGCACCTCGGAGCGCTGCTCGCCTGGATCGACCCGCCGCGGGGCGAGTCCGGCGCCGAGGCCGCGCTGCGGGCCGAGCTGCAGCGGGACGGCAAGGGACAGCTCGTCTGCCCGCCGGCCGGGCCCGCCACCGACCCGGCGTTCGACAACAAACTGCTCGCTCCCGCCATCGAGCGCTACGACCGGGCGCGTACGGCACTCGCGGCCGCCGAGGACGGCATCGAGGCGGACGACCGGCTCGGTGACCTCACCGCCGCCGAGCGGCAGATCCGCGACCTCGTGGAGAGCCGCACCCGCCCCACCTGGGACGCGGTGTGGCGCGGCCTCGACCTGCTGCGCGCCCTGCCCGAGGGCGCCCACGCGGCCGACCGGTGGACCCGGGACCGCTGGTCGTTCACCGGCCACCGGGACCGGGTCCTGGCCGGCGAGCCCCCGCAACCGCGGCGCGACGACGCGGTCACGGCGGCGAACAAACTCGCCACGCGCGAGCGCGAACAGGCCCGTCTGGAGGCCCAGGAGGCCCTCGACGACCCGCTCGTCATGGCCGGCCGACGGCTCGCGGGCGAGGCCTTCGCGGGCGAGGTCACGGATGTCGTGATGGCGTACAGCGAGGGCAAGCGGCCCAGCCCGCGCCCCCTCGTGACCGTCCGCACGGACGACCGGCCGCACTTCGGCGATCGCGCCAAGGTCTACCGGTCGCTCGGCGGCAAGCCGCAGGCGGCCGAGTTCGTCGAGTACGTCCGGTACGAGGGCGACGGCACCGCCGACAACCACAACGACGACCACAGCCATGCCCGCGGCGACGACCCCACCAGCACCCTCGGCTCCCTGGTCGTGCTGCGCGTGGTCGACAAGATGGGCCGCGGCAAGGAGCCAGAGACCGGATCCGTACCGGAGAAGGGCGACCACCTCTGCTTCACGCTCTTCGAGCACGAGCAGCGGGGCGGTGCGAAGCTGCCCGACCCGGAGGAGACGCCGTGGACGCACGGCGGGCCGCCCGGCGAGACCGATGCCGCCGCCCCGCAACTCGAGGTGCAGCCCGACGCCGTGACCGAAGAGGACGTCCTGTGACCACCGTGTTCGATCCGGGCGCCGAGGCCGCCCACGCCACCGACGCGATCCTGCGCGACACCCTGCACGGGACGCACCGCGGTGTCGTGGTCGACTCCCCGCCCGGCGCCGGCAAGTCCACGCTCGTGGTGCGGGCCGCGCTCGAACTGGCCGACGCGGGACGCCCGTTGATGGTCATCGCACAGACGAACGCGCAGGTCGACGACCTGGTGCTGCGGCTCGCCGCGAAGAACCCCGACCTGCCCGTCGGCCGGCTGCACAGCAGCGACGCGGACCCGTACGACAAGGCGCTCGACGACCTGCCCAACGTCCGCAAGTCCGCGAAGGCCGGCGATCTCGCCGGGCTCGACGTCGTGATCTCGACGGCCGCGAAGTGGGCGCACGTCAAGGGCGTCGAGCCATGGCGGCACGCGATCGTCGACGAGGCGTACCAGATGCGGTCGGACGCGCTGCTGGCCGTGGCCGGGCTGTTCGAGCGGGCGCTCTTCGTGGGCGACCCGGGCCAGCTGGACCCGTTCGCGATCGTCGGCAGCGAGCAGTGGGCAGGGCTGTCGTACGACCCCTCGGCCTCCGCCGTATCGACGCTCCTCGCCCACAACCCGGAGCTGCCGCAGCACCGCCTCCCCGTCTCCTGGCGGCTGCCGGCTTCGGCGGCGCCGCTGGTCTCGGACGCGTTCTACCCCTTCACGCCGTTCCGCAGCGGTACGGGCCACGGCGACCGTCACCTCGCCTTCGCCGTCCCGTCGGACGGTTCGGGCCCCGACCGGGTGATCGACGAGGCGGCGGAATCGGGCTGGGGCCTGCTGGAACTGCCCGCCCGGAACACCCCGCGCACGGACCCGGAGGCGATCCGGGCGCTCGCCCAGGTCGTACGCCGTCTCCTGGACCGGGGCGGCGCGGCGACCTCGGAGCTCTCCCCCGACCCGGCCCCGCTGACGGCCGACCGCATCGCCGTCGGCACCGCGCACCGCGACCAGGCGGCGGCCGTCCGCTCGGCCCTGGCGGAGCTGGGCGTCGCGGACGTGACCGTGGACACGGCGAACCGCCTCCAGGGCCGCGAGTACGACGTGACGGTCGTCCTGCACCCGCTGTCGGGCCGCCCCGACGCGACGGCCTTCCACCTCGAAACGGGCCGCCTGTGCGTCCTGGCCTCCCGCCACCGCCATGCCTGCATCGTCGTCTGCCGCGCCGGTGTCACCGACCTCCTCGACGACCACCCGTCCACGGAGCCGGTCCAGCTCGGCGTCACGGTGAAGTTCCCGGACGGCTGGGAGGCGAACCACGCGGTGCTGTCCCATCTGGCGGAGCACCGGGTGACGTGGGAGTCGTGAGGGAGCGCGCAGGGTAGGAGAAGGCGTGCATCAGTGCCGGTCAGCCGCGCCCTGATGCCCTCTTGCACGGTCAAGGGACAATGGACGGTGGCCCACCACAAGGACGGGCCGACCACCGTACGAGGAGGAGAAGTCATGGCGGAGCCCACGCCGCGTCGGAACGAGCCGCGGCTTCGCCCCGCGCCGCTGCTCTTCGAGCCCGCGGAGGCTGCTGCCGATCCCGAGCACTTTTTCGACCTGGAATCGATAGACGATCCCCAGGCGCTGCTGGACCGGGCCACGGAGCTGACCCTCGCGTTCCGCGCGGCCACCGACCGGGCGGTCGAGTTCCAGGCGATGGCCGCCGCGCAGCTCGCCGATCCCCGCCGGTTCGACCGGCTGACGCCCGCGGAGATCGCCGAACGGGCCGAGTGGACCGAGGACTACGCGAAGAAGATGGTGGAGTTCGGCCGCGAACTCCTGCGCGGCGCGGACGCCGAGGGGTACGCGGACCCGGTCTGAGCGTCGACGGCGACGGCGACGGCGACGGCAGCAACAGGGACAGGGACAGGGACGCCAGCAGCAGCAAGCACGTGCGCCGAGGTGACACGCGGACCCGGCAAGCGGGCGGGACACGCGGGCCTGGCCCGAAAACAACCCGTGGCATATGCCAGTCGGGCAAGATACCCCACCCCACACCCCGCTGTCCCACGTTCCCGCAACCCTCGGAGACGGGCCGTTCACCCCCGGTAGCTCTAGATGACATGAGCAGCGACCGGAACCCGGCAAGCATCGCCCCCGACAGCCCCGGCTCAGGCCACGGCCGCGGCACCGTCGAGCCGTTCCCCGACCTCCCCGACCGGTTCGACGTCTCGGGGGTCACCTCCGAGGGCGCCGCCTGGCTCGCCTCGACAGGAACGTACCCGCGCGGCACGCTCGCCTTCTGGGCGGACCGGCCCACCGCCCCGGTGGTCCTGTCCTGCGGCTCCGCCTTCGACGTCGTCAACGCGCCCGCGATCTTCGGTCGCCGCATGCTGGACCGGCTGTGGGACGAGGGCCCGGGATCGGGACCCGTGGCCACCTACCGGGGCCGGATGCTCCTGTTCGCCGCGCCGGGCACCGCACAGCGGCTGCCCGCGCTCCTGGAGTGGGAGGAGTGGGGCTCGGGCGGAGCCTCGGACCGGGCCCGGACCGTCCCGCCCCTCCTCTGCCACGGCACCGGTGACGCGGTGACCGTCCCGCCCCCCGCCCCGACCGTCCCGGCCGCTCCCCGCACCGGCTCCCGTCCCCCCGTGGAATCCCGCTGGCTGGTCGCTCCCGACACCCGCCACCCCTGGCTGCCGACCCCGGCGATCCTGCTCTGGGCGGCGATACGAGCTGCCCGGTCAGCGGCCCGTCGGCGCATCCCCGAGCCCTCCCCCGAGGCCCGGATATCGATTTTTCCTCCCGCCGATCAGGATGCTAAGGTCTACGACGTCAGCAGGCGCCGCTAGCTCAGTTGGTTAGAGCAGCTGACTCTTAATCAGCGGGTCCGGGGTTCGAGTCCCTGGCGGCGCACAGACGGTGAAAGGCCCCTCGCGAAAGCGAGGGGCCTTTCGCATGCCCGCCATGCCTCCCTGCCGCCGGCGAGACGCTCTCAGCTCCCGGTAGAGATCGTCACCGTCCACGCCCCGGAAGCCGTCCGGTCCTCCACCTCGACGCGTACGTTCTCGCCCGGCACGGTGAAGGTCTCCCCGAGCCCGACCGGCGCGTCGGCGAGCGGCGGATAGACCGAGTCGTCCCAACAGGCCGCGGACGAGGGGTGCGCGTCGACGACCTCGATCGGACCGCCGCCGGACTGGGTCCCGCCGCGCACGCGGTAGACGAGCACTCCCTGTGAGCAGACCGCCGCGTCGTTGCCGACCGGCCCGCGCGCCTCCAAGGCGACCGCGGTGTCCCGCCCGGTCCGCACCACCGCCAGTTTCGTCCCGTTCCCGGACCCGAATCCCACGCCTTCCGACTCCGGCCCGGCACCGGGAACACCCGCCCTCCCGAAGGCCTCCGAACCCGCCGCGGCCACCCCGGGCCCCGCCCCCAGAGGCTCCAGCGTCAGCCGCGTACCCCGTCCGCCCGCGCCCCGCACACACGCCACCTGGCGTGTTTCCAGCCACCCGAGTTTCCACTTGTGCCAGCCGAACAGGTCGGGCGCCAGGCCGAACTGGCTGCCCATGAGGTCCCAGTCGCCGACGTACGTGTCCCAGTCGCCCTTGCCGTCGGAGGGGCGGTGGTAGAGGTCGGGCAGGTCGAAGACGTGTCCGGTCTCGTGGGCCAGGACCAGCCGGTCCGGCGGATGCTTCTCGAAGACCGTGACGACCCGGCGGATGTCCTTCCCGTCGGCCCGCAGCGGCGTGTCCATGTTCACCACCTTCGTCGCGTCCGAGTCCACGCCCGGCGCGTCCGGGTCGGCGACGAAGTAGACGATGTCGTAGCGGGAGAAGTCGACCCGCTCGTCCGCCGCGGCGAGGGCGTCGCGCAGATACGCCGAGCGCGCCGCCGCGCTCCAGTCGCGCTGTATGGCGTACGAGGTGGAGGCCCGCGGCATCCGGATCCACTCGGCGAGCGGGTGCGGGCGGAGCTGGAACCTGCCGTACGAGGCCCGTTCGAAGAAGCGGCTGGTGGCGGGGAAGTAGTCGGCCGTCAGTTCGTCCGGCGTGGTCAGCGGCTCGGCGTCCGGGAAGGAGAGGAAGACCATCACCGCGTCGAGGCGCCTGGTGGGGCGCGGATAGGCGGCGTTCCAGGTGTCCAGACCCTCCGAGTGGTGCGCCTCGGTGCGCTTGAGGGCGCACGGCATGGAGAGCGGGACGGCGGCCGAGGGGCCCGTCACGAGGGAGGTGGCGGCGAGGGCCGTCATGGAGGTGAACACGGCCGCGGGCGCGTGCCACCACCGTTCCCGCCAGGTCTGCCCCCACCAGGCCGGCACACGTCGGCCAGGGCCGCGCCGCCCCGGACCGGGCCGGCCGAGGCCTCGCCAACGGGGCCGAACCCCGCCACGGGTGAGCCCCTTGAGGGGGAGCAGACGCGGCACGTCGACCTCCGGATGCGGAATTCGGGATACCGCACCCAGCCTGTTCCGATTTGATCGTTTACGCCCTGTTTATCTGAACCAAAGGAGTGAGAGGGCCGACATCCGACCGAGAACATCGGGGAGCGCCAGGGGGGCGCCAGGACGCGCCGACACCCCGAGCACTCACGGAACGTCACAAGTGATCGACCGGGGAAGGAACCCGTCCAGCTGCGGGCAGAAACGATCTGTCAGAGAGAGGGGTTCATCCGGGACACTGGACAGTAGCTGGAAGGCCCTACGGCCAACCTCTATGATCGGCACACTTTCCTGCGCGGACACGGCTAGAGCGGCCGTCCACCACCGGCCGACCCCCCGACGAGACCTGTACGACGAACGAGTGCACAGCGGGAGCGAACGGTGAGCGGAACGTCCGATGGGCCGGCGCCCGCGGTAGACCTCGTCCGGCCGGCCGTCACAGAGAGTCACATCGCGGCCTCTCGTCGCGTCGGGACCCCTCCTCACGAGGAACGGGTCCCACGCGTCGAGTCCCTGGTCGCAGCCCCTCTGGACCTCTCGGCGGGACTCCCCGCCGAGCTACCGGCCGGACTTCCGGCCGACTTCCTCGCCGGATTCCCGTCGGGTCTGTCGGCGGGTCTTCCGGCGCGGCTCTCGGCCGGTTCGCCGGCCGGCCTCCCGCCGCGCCCCGGTATCGACTTCGAGGCCGACGGCCACCCCCATACCGGCACCGATCCACGTGCCGACGCCCATCCCCATCCCCACCCCAGTGCCGGCGCGGGAGCCCGGGCCGGCACCGACACCGAGGCCGGCGCCCGTACATTCCGCGCCACTTTCGCCGCCGCTCCCCTCGCGATGGCCGTCGTGGACCGGGAGGGCCTGGTCGTCACGGCCAACGACACCCTTGCCGCGCTCCTCGGGGCGGGCCCGGGCGGGCTCACCGGCCGGATCGCCGCCGACCTGGTGGACCTCGCCTCGGACGCCCGTACGTGGCACGCGTACCGCGAGGTGCTCCGCGGCCGGCAGGCCAGACTGCGCTGCACCCGACGCCTCAAGCACCCCGACGGCCACTCCCTCTGGGCCCAGGTGACGGTCAGTCCGCTGCCCGAGGAGGAGCGCGCGGTGCTGCTCTCGGTCTCCGACATCAGCGCCCGCCGCGAACTCCAGGCCCGGCTGCGCCACTTGCAGATGCACGACCCGGTGACCCGGCTGCCCAACCGCACCCTGTTCTTCGAGCGGCTTTCGGCCGCGCTGGAGGCGGAGGCGTACGAGGAGTCCGGCACCGGCCGGATCGGGCTCTGCTATCTGGACCTCGACGGGTTCAAGGCGGTCAACGACACGCTCGGCCACCGTGTTGGCGACCGGCTGCTCGCGGCCGTCGCCGAGCGGCTGACACGCTGCGCGAACGAGGCCGGGTACGCGCGGCCGGCCACCCCCCTGGTCGCCCGGCTCGGCGGCGACGAGTTCGCGCTGCTGGTCGAGGACTCCACGGGTACGGAGCAGCTCGCGGACCTCGCCGACTCCGTACTGAAGTCCCTGCAGGTGCCGTTCGACCTTTCCGGGCAGCGGCTCTCGGTCTCGGCCTCGATCGGTGTCGTCGAGCGTCACGCGGCCGGCACCACCGCGACCGGTCTGATGCAGGCCGCCGACACGACGCTGTACTGGGCGAAGGCCGACGGCAAGTCCCGCTGGACGCTGTTCGACCCGGAGCGCAACGCCCACCGGATGACCCGCCAGGCCCTCTCCTCCACGCTCCGCCCGGCCATCGAGAAGGGCGAGTTCGCCCTGGAGTACCAGCCGCTCGTGTGCATGGAGGACGGCGGGGTGCGCGGGGTCGAGGCGCTGGTGCGATGGAACCATCCTCAGTTCGGCACACTGACGCCGAATCGGTTCATCGGACTTGCCGAAGAAGACGGCTCGATCGTGCAGCTGGGCCGCTGGGTGCTGGCCACCGCCTGCCGGCAGGCGCGCCGCTGGCAGCTGGACCACCCGGACGCGGAACCGATCTTCGTCAGCGTGAACGTGGCGGTGCGTCAGGTCTGGGACTCCGACCTGGTGGCGGACGTGGCGGCGACCCTCGCCGAGACCGGACTCGCCCCGCACCTCCTCCAGCTGGAGCTCACCGAGTCCGCGGTGATGGGCTCCGCGGGCCGCCCGCTGCAGGCCCTCCAGGCGCTCAGCGACATGGGCGTACGCATCGCCATCGACGACTTCGGCACGGGGTACTCGAACCTCGCCTACCTCAGCCGGCTGCCCGTCTCGGTGCTGAAGCTCGACGGGTCGTTCGTGCGCGGCTTCCAGTACGAGACCGGCGAGAACGGCGCGGGCCCGGACGCCCGGTCCAACCCCGCGGACGAGGTCATCGTCGAGGCGATGATCCAGCTCGCGCACCGGCTCGGCCTGACGGTCACCGCCGAGTGCGTGGAGACCGCGGGCCAGGCGTCACGGCTGCGGCGTATCGGCTGCGACACCGGCCAGGGGTGGCTGTACTCCCGGCCGGTGGCGCCGGATCGTATCTCCGCGCTCCTGACGGCGGCGGCCTGCTCTCAGGCCTGAGGCTCTCCGGCCTCAGGCTCTCCGACCGCGGGCAGCTGGTAGGCGTCCGCGATCAGTTCGTAGGAGCGCAGACGTACGTCACTGCTGTGGGCGTTGGCGGTGAGCATCAGCTCGTCGGCGCCGGTGCGCTTCTGGAGGTCGTCGAGGCCGGAGCGGACCTCGTCGGCGGTGCCGTGGATGACGTTCGTGTTCCAGGAGTCGACGAACTCCCGCTCCATCGGGCTGAACTCGTACGCCTCCGCCTCCTCCGGGGTGGGGACCAGGCCGGGGCGGCCGGTGCGCAGGCGGACCATGTTCAGCGCGGCGGCCATGATCTGGCGGCGGGCCTCCTTCTCGTCGTCCGTCGCGAGGGCGGAGACGCCGATCAGGGCGTAGGGCGAGTCGAGTACCGCCGACGGCCGGAAGGACTCGCGGTAGAGGTCGAGCGCCGGGACCGTGTTCTGCGCCGAGAAGTGGTGCGCGAAGGCGAAGGGCAGACCGAGGGTGCCCGCGAGGCGGGCGCTGAAGCCGGAGGAGCCGAGCAGCCAGATCGGCGGGCGGTGCGGGGACTGGACGCCGCCGGGGGAGGTCGCCTGGATGGGGCCCGGGACCGCGTGGATGCGGGCGTAGCGGTGGCCGGGCGGGAAGTCGTCGTCCAGGAAGCGGGTGAGTTCCGCGAGCTGCTCGGGGAAGTCGTCCGCGCCTTCGTTGAGACGGTCCGTGCGGCGGAGGGCCGCGGCCGTGGCGCCGTCCGTGCCCGGGGCCCGGCCGAGGCCCAGGTCGACGCGGCCCGGGGCCATCGCTTCGAGTGTGCCGAACTGCTCCGCGATGACCAGCGGGGCGTGGTTCGGGAGCATCACGCCGCCCGAGCCCAGGCGGATGCGGGTCGTGTGGGCGGCGAGGTGGGCGAGGATCACGGCGGGGGAGGTGGAGGCCACGCCCGGCATGGAGTGGTGTTCGGCCACCCAGTAGCGGTGGAAGCCCCTGTCCTCCGCGAGGCGGGAGAGTTTGACGCTGGTGCGGAGGGCGTCCGTCGCGGTGCGGCCGGCGCCTACCGTGACCAGGTCGAGAACGGAGAGAGGTACCTGTGAGGTGCCCTTCGCCTCCGCCCTGATCTCGTCGGGTTCACTGGTGGTGTGGTCCGGTGCCGCCACGGGGGTCCTCCTGTTTGGTACGACGCGTTGTCCGCGCTGCCGTAACAGGAGGTGGGCTCCGCTTTATTCCCTCGCCCCCGCCGCCCCTACCCATTCCCGTCACTACTCGGGGGCTCCGCCCCCGAACCCCCGCTCCTCAAACGCCGGAGGGGCTGGGTGAGTGGGGGCTACTGGGGGTGGGTGGGTTGACCGTGGGTGGGGGGTGGCGGGCTGGAAGGCCGGGCGCAGCCCCGCCTTCCAGGGGCGCGGGGAACTGCGCGACCAGCCCCCACCCACCCGCACCCGGCAACGGGGTCTGGGGCGGAGCCCCAGAAGGACGGGAAGGGTAGGGGCGGCGGGGGCGAAAAAGCCCTGGCTCCGCCCCCGCCGGGACCGTCACGCCTGGACGATCGGCTCCCTGGTGAAGAGGGCGCCGAGTTCGGGGGCGTTCACGCGGCGGTCCGTGAGGCGCAGGGCCTCCCAGACCGTGACCTGGTTGGCGGTGAGGACCGGCTTGCCCAGTTCCTTCTCCAGGGACGGGATGTGGGAAGCCGTGTGGAGGGCCGTGTCGGGGAGGAGGACGACCTCCGCCTCCGGGTGGTCACCCGCACGGGCCAGGGCCAGCACCTCGGCCTCACCCCACGTACCCACCTCGGCCGCCGTGATGATCCCGGAACTGCGCACACCGAGGACGTCCAGGCCCGCGTCCGTCAGGAAGGTCCCGAAGAGGACGGCCACGTCGTCGGGGTACGTCGCGGCGATCGCGACCCGCTTCACGCCCAGCTCCCGTACGGCATGGGCGAACGCGAAGGACGTCGAGGAGGCCGGCAGCCCCGCCGTCGTGGCCAGGGTGCGGACCTGATCGTGGGCGCCCTCCCAGCCGTAGACGAAGCTGCCGCTCGTGCAGGCCCAGACCACCGCCTCGGCCCCGGACAGCCGCAGGTCCTCGACCCCGGCGGCGAGGCGGGCCGCCGAGCCCATCTCCAGCAGTGCGTCCACGCGGTGGGCGTCCTCCCCGATGTCCGTGTGGACGACCTGGAGGCGGATGTCGCTGCCGAGGAGCTGCTCCATGCGCGGGTAGTCGTCCTCGGCCGAGTGGCCCGGGTAGAGGAATCCGAGAGCCGTCATGCCCAACCTTCCTGTTCTTCCGGTAGCGCTGGTTCTGCCGGTAGCGCGGGCGGTACGGGCCGCTGTCGCGCCGACTCGTCGATCAGCGCCTGGTACGGCCCTACTGCCCGGGTACCCAGGTGACGCAGCGCAGCCCACATCGTCACCTGGTTGGCCGAGATCACCGGGATGCGCAGCTCGGCCTCCAGCTGCGGGATGACGTCGTAGGTGGGGAGATTCGTGCAGCTGATGAAGAGGGCGTCCGCATGGCCACGTACGGCGTCGCGCGCCATGTCGACCACATTGCGGTACGGGACCTTCCAGATGTGCCTGGTCAGGCCCATGTAGGCGCGGCCGGTGACCATGATGCCCGCCTCGGCGAGGTACTCCTCCAGGGACTGGGTCACGGAGACGGTGTACGGCGTGACGAGCGCGATCCGGCGTGCGCCCAGCTCCTCCAGTGCCTCCAGGAGAGCGCCGGACGTGGTCACGGAGGGGATCTCGCCGGCCCGGGTCATGGCCTCGCACATCGCGCGCTCGCCCGGGATGCCGCCGACGAAGCTGCCGGACGTACAGGCGTACGCGACGATCTCCGGTCCGACGGCGTTCAGCGCGCGCACCGCGTCGCCGAGCGTCTCGTGCTCGCTGACCAGACGGGCCAGGTCGAGGCTGACCTCCACGGGCACGAACGGGGTACGGGTGAGGTGGAGCGAGACCTCGTCGGGGACCCAGCGCCACAGTTCACGGTCGAGAGCGAAATCGAAGGGAGCGACGACGCCGACACCCCTTTGAGGGTGTGGTCCACCAAGGAAGGAGACGTCCATGAGCAGCCCCAAACTCGGGTTGAGCGAGTGGTGGTGACCGGCCGAGGGGCCGGGGGACACAAGCCGGCGCATGCCGGGACGTCGGGACAGGGGAACGGACGGGACTCCGGGATTCCCACGGAAACTAGCCCTTGTTGACGAAGGTAGGTTCCGGTGCGAGCGTGGTCAATCCGCGCATCTGAGACGGCTGTGCGCCCCCGGCCCGACGGCCGGTCCCAGACGGTTCGGCCGATGTCCCGCAAGCACTCAGAGCCCGGCGTCCAGCATCCAGATACCAGAGAAGCGGACCCTCGTTGCGAAATGGTTTCCCCCCGATGACCTCTGCCACGCCCTCGAACCTGGCCGAAAAGACAACCCTCCTGGTGCTCGACACCGACCCGCCGCCCCGGCTCGGCCGGCTCACCGGCCGGGTGCGGGTCGAGCATGCCGACGAGTCGTCGCTGGCCGCGCTCCTGCCCACCGCCGACGTCCTGCTGGTCTGGGACTTCGCCTCGCACGCCGTACGCCGGGCCTGGCCGGGCGAGGGCCCGCGGCCGCGCTGGGTGCACACGGCGAGCGCGGGTGTGGACCACCTGATGTGCCCCGAACTCGCCGCGTCCGACACGCTGGTGACGAACGCGCGCGGGGTCTTCGACCAGCCGATCGCGGAGTACGTGGCCGCGCTCGTCCTCGCCATGGCCAAGGACCTGCCGCGCACCTGGGACCTGCAGCGGGCCCGGGAGTGGCGGCACCGCGAGTCGCAGCGGATCGCCGGCACGCGCGCGTGCGTGGTGGGCTCCGGGCCGATCGGGCGCGCGATCGAGCGGACGTTGAAGGCCCTCGGCATCACGACGGCGCTCGTGGGGCGCACACCGCGCGAGGGGGTGCACGGCCCGGAGGACCTCGACCGGCTGATCGCCCGCGCCGACTGGGTGGTGTCCGCGGCACCGCTCACCGATGACACGCACGGGATGTTCGACGCGCGGCGTTTTGGACTGATGCAGCCGTCGGCACGCTTCGTGAACGTCGGACGCGGGCAGCTTGTGATCGAGGAAGCGCTGGCCGAGGCCCTCGCGAGCCGCTGGATCGCGGGGGCGGCGCTCGACGTCTTCGAGCACGAACCGCTGGGCCCCGACAGCCCGTTGTGGGAGGCCCCGGGCCTGATCGTGTCGCCGCACATGAGCGGGGACACGGTGGGCTGGCGGGACGAACTCGGTGCGCAGTTCGTGGAGTTGTACGAGCTCTGGGAGACGGGAGAGCCGCTGCCGAACCTCGTCGACAAACAGCGTGGATACGTACCCGGCCACTGAAAAACGTCCACTGAAGCATGTTGGAGGGGCGGATGACCGATCTCACCGAGCTGACCGCTGTACGACTCGTCGAGGGATACCGCAAGGGCGAATTCAGCCCCGTTGACGTGGTGCGGGCCGCGCTGCGCAGGGCCGAGGAGGTCCAGCCCGCGGTGAACGCGTTCGTAAGCGTCGAGGCGGACGCGGCCCTCTCCCAGGCCGCGGAGTCGGCCGAGCGATGGCAGCGCGGCGAGCCGGCCGGGCTGGTCGACGGGGTGCCGGTCTCGGTGAAGGACATCCTGCTGATGCGCGGCGGGCCGACCCTGAAGGGCTCCAGAACGATCTCCTCCCAGGGGCGCTGGGACGAGGACGCGCCCTCCGTGGCGCGGCTGCGCGAGCACGGGGCCGTGTTCGTCGGCCGGACGACGACGCCGGAGTTCGGCTGGAAGGGCGTCACGGACTCACCGCAGGCGGGCGTGACCCGGAACCCGTACGACCTCTCGCGCACCTCGGGCGGGTCCAGCGGCGGCAGCGCGGCGGCCGTGGCGCTGGGCGCGGGCCCGCTGTCGCTGGGCACGGACGGGGGCGGCAGCGTCCGCATCCCCGGCGCCTTCTGCGGGATCTTCGCGCTGAAGGCGACGTACGGGAGGGTGCCGCTGTATCCCGCGAGCGCGTTCGGCACGCTGGCGCACGTCGGGCCGATGACACGGGACGCCGCGGACGCGGCCCTGATGATGGACGTCATCAGCGGCCCCGACCCACGCGACTGGTCGCAGCTCGGCCCGGTGAACGGCTCCTTCGTGGACGGGCTGGCCGGCGGTGTGCGAGGGCTGCGCGTCGCGTACTCGCCCTCCCTCGGCGGCCAGGTCGCCGTGCAGCCCGGGGTCGCCGCGGCGGTGCGGCGCGGGGTGCAGGGGCTCGCGTCCCTCGGGGCGTACGTCGAGGAGGCGGACCCCGACTTCACGGATCCCGTCGAGGCGTTCCACACGCTGTGGTTCGGCGGGGCGGCCCGGGTCACCCAGCGGCTCGGCCCCGAACAGCGGAAGCTGCTGGACCCCGGGCTGCGGGAGATCTGCGATCTGGGGGCCCGGTCCAGCGCGCTGGACTACCTCGCCGCGGTGGACGTACGGATGGAACTCGGCCGCCGGATGGGCCTCTTCCACGAGACCTACGACGTCCTGGTCACCCCGACGATCCCGATCACCGCGTTCGAGGCGGGCGCGGAGGTTCCCCGCGGCTCGGGCCATCGCCGCTGGACCGGCTGGACGCCGTTCACCTACCCGTTCAACATGACCCAGCAGCCCGCGGCGACCGTCCCGGTGGGCACGGACGAGACCGGCCTGCCGGTCGGTCTTCAGATCGTGGGGGCGCGCCACCAGGACGCGCTGGTCCTGCGGACGGCGCACGCGCTGTACGAGGCGGGGGTCGCGGGGATCGCGCCACCCGCGCGCTAGCGCTCCGCTGGGGGTAGTGCGTCGGCCGCGGGCCGGTGGGGGCTGGTCGCGCAGTTCCCCGCGCCCCTGAAAGCAAAAGACTGCGCAGTTCCCCGCGCCCCAAAAGGGGCGCGGGGAACTGCGCAATCGGCCCCCACCGGCCCGCAGCTCCCCACAACCCCGTCGTACCCGGCTCCTACACCCGGGAGAAGCTCAGCGTCTCCCCGAGCGCGCCCGCGCGCCAGAGGTCGTTGCACGCCTCCGCCATCGCATCCAGCCCCTCCACCACCTGCCCCCACACAATCCCGGGCACCCACCCCACATCCCCGTTGAGCAGCAGATTGTTCCGCTCGTAGAACAGGGCGAGGTCGATCACCGGCGTCCCGGCCTGCACGCCGGAGGCACCCCCGTACCCGTACGCCTGCGTACCCAGCTGCGTACCGGAGAAGGAGAAATAGCAGAGATCGCCGGGAATGGGCGTGACGGTCGGGTTCTCCAGCGGCGGCTCGGCCGGCGCGAACGCCGGGAACAGGGCATAGATCTCGTTGCGGGCGTACTTCGCGTGATACACGTCACTGCTCAGCGGCAATGCGTTCCACACCGCCTCGCAGGTGATCGGCGCACGGTCGTCGAGGAGCTTCGCGGTGCAGTGGACTCCGCGCTTGGACAGGGACACGTCGATGTAGCGGTCGGTCATGATTTCCATGGTCCACCCCGGGTCAAGAGGGCCCTCCGCAAACGGGGCGCAAACAGATCCGCATAACTCGCATCGTCCCGGGTAGCCGCGCGCCCATGGCTCCACCATTTGGGAACGACGCGAAGGAAGCTTCCGCGAAGGAAGAGAAACGCGGCGCGAGCCGCCGGTCACTACTGGCCGGCGTCGCGGCGTTCGGCGCGCTCGGCGCGGCCGGATGCAGCCGCGTGGCCACGGCGTCCGGCAAGGAGGGCGGTGATCTCCTGGACCGGTTGAAGGCCCAGGGCGTCGTACGCCTCGGTATCGCCGGCGAGATCCCTTTCGGCTACATCGACAAGAACGGCAAGCTCACCGGCGAGGCACCGGAACTCGCACGGGTGATCTTCAAGCGGCTGGGAGTGGACAGTGTCCAGCCGGTGCCCACGGAGTTCGGCTCGCTCATCCCGGGTCTGAACTCCCAGCAGTTCGACGTCGTCGCCGCCGGCATGTACATCAACGCCGAACGCTGCGAGCAGGTGATCTTCTCCGACCCCGACTACCAGATGCTCGACTCCTTCATCGTGCGCAAGGGCAACCCGAAGAACCTGCACGACTACAAGGACGTCGTGGAGTCGAAGGCGAAGTTCGCGACCGGAACCGGCTACGCGGAGATCCAGTACGCGGTCGACGCCGGCTACAAGGAGAGCGACATCCTGATCGTCCCGGACCAGGTCGCGGGTCTGAACGCCGTCGAGGCGGGCCGTGTCGACGTCTTCGCGGGTACGGCGCTGACCACCCGCGAGGTCGTCAAGAAGTCCCGAAAGACGGAGTCGACCAAGCCGTTCGCGCCACTCGTGGACGGCAAGCCGCACGTCGACGGAGGTGGCTTCGCGTTCCGCCCGACGGAGACCGCGCTGCGGGACGCCTTCAACGTGGAGCTCAGGAAGCTGAAGGAGAGCGGTGAACTGTTCCGGATCCTCCAGCCCTTCGGTTTCACCAAGAACGAGATGACCGATATGACCGCGAAGGAGTTGTGCGGCGGATGACATCGGGACTCTGGGAACTCGTACTGAAGGGGATCTGGGTCACGGTCCAGCTGCTGGTGTTCAGCGCGCTGCTGGCCGCGGCCGTCTCCTTCGTGGTGGGCATCGCGCGCACCCACCGGCTGTGGATCGTCCGCTTCCTCGCAGGCTTCTACACCGAGGTGTTCCGCGGCACCTCCGCGCTGATCATGATCTTCTGGGTGTTCTTCGTGCTGCCACCGGCCTTCGGCTGGCAGCTGGTCCCCATGTGGGCCGGCACCCTCGCACTGGGCCTCACCTACGGGGCGTACGGCTCCGAGATCGTGCGCGGCGCTCTGAACTCCGTCGACCCGGCGCAGCGTGAGGGCGGGATCGCACTCAGCTTCACGCCCTGGCAGCGGCTGCGGCTGATCCTGCTTCCGCAGGCGGTGCCGGAGATGATCCCGCCCTTCTCGAACCTGCTGATCGAGCTGCTCAAGGGCACGGCCCTGGTGTCCGTGATGGGCATGGGCGACCTGGCGTTCAGCGGCAACCTCGTGCGGCTCGCGCTGCAGGAGAGCGCGGAGATCTACACGTACATCCTGCTGATCTACTTCGTGATCGCCTTCCTGCTCACGCGGGTCATGCGCGGTCTGGAGAAGAAGCTGAAGGCCGGGCTCGGCAGGGTGCCCGAGGGCGGCGGGAAGCTTCCCGCGCCCCGCCCGGAGACCACGGCCGTCGGTGCCGAAGCGGCAGGGGGTCGCTGATGAAATGGGACTGGAGTGCCGTCGGCGACTTCATGCCGCACTTCTGGGACGGACTGCTGGTCACGCTGCAGGCCCTGGTGCTCGGCTCGCTGATCTCCTTCGCCCTCGGGCTGGTGTGGGCGCTGCTGATGCGCGCGCCGAGCCGCTGGGTGCGCTGGCCGGTGGGGGTTGTCACGGAGTTCATCCGGAACACCCCGCTGCTGGTGCAGCTGTTCTTCCTCTTCTACGTGCTGCCCGAGTGGAACATCACGTTCTCCGCGATGACCACCGGTGTCGTCGCCATCGGGCTGCACTACTCGACGTACACGATGCAGGTCTACCGGGCCGGCATCGAGGGCGTGCCGGTCGGCCAGTGGGAAGCGGCCACGGCACTGAACCTGCCCATGACCCGGACCTGGACCGCGGTGATCCTGCCGCAGGCGATCCGCCGGGTGGTGCCCGCGCTGGGCAACTACGTCATCTCGATGCTCAAGGACACGCCGATGCTGATGGCGATCACCGTCCTCGACATGCTCGGCGAGGCGCGGCTGTTCGCGCAGCAGAACTTCCAGTTCACCGAGCCGCTGACGGTCATCGGCGTGGCCTTCATCCTCATTTCCTATCCCGCTTCCCTCCTCATGCGAGCCCTGGAGCGACGTCTTGTCCGCTGACACCCCTTTGATGAAAGAGCCCGACGCCAACTCCGACGCCAACCCGGCGACGGACGGCAGCGAGCTGATCCGCTTCGACAAGGTCACCAAGCGCTTCGGGGACAACGTCGTCCTCGACGAGCTGGACTTCTCGGTCGCCTCCGGCAAGCACGTCACACTGATCGGCCCGTCCGGCTCCGGCAAGACGACGATCCTGCGGCTGCTGATGACCCTGGCCAAGCCCGACGAGGGCACGATCAAGGTCAACGGCGACTACCTCACCCACGAGGAGAAGAACGGCAAGCTGGTCCCGGCCGGCGAGAAGCACATCCGCGAGGTCCGCAAAAACATCGGGATGGTCTTCCAGCAGTTCAACCTCTTCCCCAACATGAAGGTGCTGCGCAACATCACCGAGGCGCCGGTCACCGTGCTCGGCATGTCCAAGGACGCGGCCGAGGAGCGGGCCCGGGAGCTGCTCGAACTGGTCGGGCTGACCGAGCACGTCGACAAGTACCCGAGCCAGCTCTCCGGCGGCCAGCAGCAGCGTGTCGCGATCGCGCGGGCCCTGGCGATGCGGCCGCAGGTACTGCTCCTCGACGAGGTGACCTCCGCGCTCGACCCCGAGCTGGTCGCGGGCGTCCTCGACGTGCTCAGGGACATCGCCCGCACCACCGACATCACGATGCTCTGCGTGACCCACGAGATGAACTTCGCCCGGGACATCTCCGACCAGGTGCTGATGTTCGACTCGGGGCGCGTTCTAGAGTCCGGTCCGCCGGAGAAGATCTTCGGCGACCCGGAGCACGAGCGGACGCGGGAGTTCCTCGGCGCGGTGCTGTAATCCTCCGGGAGCGTCACCACCTGTCTTCAAGAAGTGAAGACCGCAAGGTTCCGAGGCCGAGCCGATGGGGCATGACTTTGGCATATGCCAGAAGGATGCCCCGCTGTTGAGGGGACTGGAACGCGCCACCAATCTCGCCAACAGCCCCTCCCCGTACGCCTCTTGGCGGTTATCGTGGAGGGGGCCCGGCCGTCCGGGCTGCGTTGATGTGAAAGCCGGGCCGAAAAGCGCAAGGGGACACCGTGGCGCTGCTGCATCATTCCGGGGGACAACCCCCGGACCCCCGGCAGGAAGAACATCTGCCAGCACCCGGAGCGTCACAGCGAGGTGAGCTGTCGTGAAGGTCGAGCCGACCGTGCCGTACCACTCGGCCCAGGACGCCCTGCGCGTCCTGGAGACCGTGGCGGCGCGGCACACCGCCGGTGTCACGGACGCCGAACTCGCCAGCCGCACCGGCCTCGGCACCGAGCGCCTCACCGCGCTCCTGCGGATGCTGCGCCGCGAGGGGTACGTCGAGCAGACCACCGACGGGGCGTACGTCACCGGGGCGGCGCTCCGCAGGCTGGGTTCCGCACACGACCGGGACGAGGCCCTGCGCACCCAGCTCCAGCGGAACCTCGACCGGCTGCGCGACTCGGTCGGCGCCGCCATCTACATGAGCCGGTACGTGGACGGCGAGGTCCATGTCTCCCAGTGGGCCGAGGGCCCCAGCACCCCCGCGGTCAACGAATGGGTGGACTTCCGCTCGGCCGCCCACGCCAGCGCCATCGGCAAGAGCCTTCTCGGCCAGCTCGACCTCAACGGCCGGCGCGACCACCTCTCCCGCCACAGGATGGCCCGCCTCACCTCGCGCACCATCACGAACGAGCGCGCGTTCCTGTCACGGCTCGACGCCCAGGCACCCACCGTGCCCGTGCTCGACCTCCAGGAGTACGCGGTCGGCACGGTGTGCGCGGCGGTCCCCATCACGGCCGGCTCGGCCGTGGGCTGCCTCGCCCTCTCCCTCCCGGTCTCCCACGCCCACCGGCTGCGCGAGGCGGCGGACACCCTGAACCGGGGCGCGGCGCCCGTACTGCTCTCGCTCGCGATCTGAGCGCGAGCGGCGTGGTCCGGAGCACCCGCTCGGACCAGGTATTATTTTTTCTGTCGCCAGCCGCGAAAAGCGGTTGGCGAGAGTCATGCGCCGCTAGCTCAGTTGGTTAGAGCAGCTGACTCTTAATCAGCGGGTCCGGGGTTCGAGTCCCTGGCGGCGCACAACACGAAGGCCTCCGCGCGAGCGGGGGCCTTTCGCGTACCTTCCCTGAGCCCTGTCGAGGACCTCGACAGGTCCGGCCGCCCTACCTCACCAGCAGTTCCTCGCGCCCCCGCGCCCGGTACCGCGCCATCAGCTCCGCCAGGTCCGCCTCGCCCAGCCGTCGGTACGCGGACTCCCCCGGCGGCCGCCACCACACCGGATCCACGCACCGGAACCCCTCCCGCCGCAGCCCCACCCGGTGGATCTTGTTGGTGGCGGTGACCGGCATGCGGTCCACGATCCGTACGAAGCGGGGGGCCATCTTGGTGCCCAGGTCCGGCTGGGCATGCAGGAACGTCCCGAAGGCGACGGGGTCGAAGGAGCCGGCCACGGTGGCCATCACCTGGTCGCCTGCCACCGGGTCGGGTACGGCGTAGACGGCCACGGCGTCCGCGCCCTCGTAGCGGGCGAGGATGTTCTCGATCACCGCGGCCGCCAGGTTCTCGCTGTCGACGCGGAGCCGGTCGTCCGTGCGCCCCGCGAAGTACAGGAACCCGTCGGCGTCCCGGTAGAAGAGGTCCCCGGTCCAGTACCAGCCGCCCTTCTGCCGGGCCGCCTCCGCCGCCTCGTTCCGCCAGTAGCCCTCGAAGGGGTTGGGCCCGCGGTTCACCAGCTCCCCTATCGCCTCACGCCCGTTGAGCAGCCTGCCGTCGGCCCCGAAATCCGCCGCGGGGCACTCCGCCCGGCTCACCGGGTCGACCACCGCGAGATCGTCGCCGGGCGCGGCCCGCCCGATCGCCCCCTTCGGCGTGCCGGGCGTCCGCTGGATCGCCGCCCCGCCCTCGGAGGACCCGTACCCCTCCACCAGCCGCACCCCGAACCGCTCCTCGAAGGCGGCCGCGTCCACCGCCCCCGCCTCCGTCCCGAAGCCCGTGCGCAGCGGGTTGTCCCGGTCGTCGGCCCGGGCCGGGGTGGCCAGGATGTACTGCACGGCCCGTCCCACGTATGTGAAGTACGTGGCCCCGTACGCCCGTACGTCCGAAAGGAAGCCCGAGGCCGAGAAGCGTCGCCGCAGGGCGACTCCCGCGCCGGCCGCGAGGGCGGGTGCCCAGTCCGCGATGACCGCGTTGCCGTGGAACATCGGCATGCAGATGTAGTGCACGTCGTCCGCGCGCACCCCGAAGTGGTCGACGAGTGACCGCCCGGCCGCCGCGAGCCGCCCCTGTGAGCAGATCGCCGCCTTGGGCGCCCCGGTCGAGCCGGAGGTGAAGTACAGGAGGAGACGGCTCTCCGGACCGGCCCGCGCCGGCTCGGGGCGCGCGTCCGCGTACGGCGCGAGCAGCCGCTCGTACGCCTCGGTGTCGGTCACCAGCAGCCGTACGCCCGGGAGTTCGAGTCCGTCGAGGAGCGGGAGGTGTGCCTGCTCGGTGACCAGGACGCGGCACTCGGTGTGCAGGATGTCGCGGGCGAGTTCGGGACCGCGGCGGGTGGGATTGATCCCGGCGACGGCCGCGCCCGCCAGAGCGGCCGCGCTCAGCCACAGCGGGTATTCGGGGGTGTTGTCGAGCAGCACACCCACGTGCGGTTCAGCGCCGGGCGGCAGCAGGTCCCTCAGCAGCGCGGCCCGCGCCGCCGCGCCCGCGGCCACCTGGTGGTGGGTCAGGGTCCGCTCCTCGAACCACAGCCCCGGCCGGTGGTCGCCCCACCGGTCCTGCACGAGCTCCGCGACGGTCCGCGCGCCGGTCCCCACGCTCCTGGATCCCATGGAGGCGCACCATAATTGACGGGGCGTCAGATGTGGAGGGTCAGGTGCGGAAGGGTGGTCACGGCACCTTGTTGTACGGCCTGTCGTCGATCGAGGGAGGCTCGTCCACGTGGGAGACGGAGGAGTTGTCGCCGAAGGCCTCGGTGTACGTGACCATGAAGCCGACGCAGAACACCACGATCACGGAGAGGAACGCCAGGATGCCCACGGTGGAGGCCGTGTTCCTGACGTGGCCCGGCGCCTGGGCCGTGGCCTTCACCATCTCACCCTCGGCGTAGTGCACGACGACGATGTCGCCCTCGACCGTCGTGCCCGGCCCGCCCTCCTCCTCGAAACGGATGGTGCGCCCGTCCCTGGCCGTGAACTCGTACACGTGGTGCAGCGTCGTGCGCACGGAGGAGTCACCGCTGCCGCCGCTGGTCGTCGTGTACGTGCGCAGGCAGCGCGCCTCCGCGGTCAGCCCGCTGTTCCAGGCCCGCCTGAGCTCAAACGCCCGGCGGATCACCCTGACCGCCAGGAATACGGTCACGGCCATGATCAGGCCAGGCACCGCATAGAACATGAAGTCCATCGACGTCCCCCGATGTTCGGTACAGCTCCACGCACGCCGTCATGGTCATGTCGACGTGCGTGGAACCTACCCGTGGGGGGTGGGCATGAGCCTCAAGAGATGCTCAGAGTTGCGCGGCGAACGGGTGGCGGGCGCTCAGAACGTCACGTCCGAGCAGGCGTAGAAGGCGTTCCCCGTGTCGGCGATCGTCCACACCGCGAGGATGACGTGGTGACCGCTCTTGCCGGTCGGCAGGGTGCCGCTGTGCGAGAGCGTCGCCGGCGGCTGGCCGCTGTAGGGGACGGTCAGGAACGGGGCCGTGACCAGCGCGGACCGGGTCAGCGGAGCGTTCTGGTTCCAGCCGTTCTTGGTGACGTAGTACTTGAAGTCGGTCGTGGAGTGCCGGGCCGTGAACTGCCAGCGGAAGGTGTAGCTCTGCCCGCCGCTGACCCTGGTCGTCGGCCAGGCACCGCCCGAGGGCGTCGTCGCCTTGTCGAGCGCGCCGAAGTTGCCGTGGTTCGCGGAGCAGATCTGCCCGTCCGCGGGCCCGGCCGCCGGGAAGCCCTTGGGCCCCTCGACGCTCTGGGGCTCCCACTGGATGTCGCCGCAGTTGGTCACGGAGCCGTTCTGGCAGAGCTTCTGCCGGCTGATGGGGAGGTCGGTGTAGCCGTGGCCGGTGGCGCCACCACTGGAGAGCACGAGCGCTCCCGTGGTGGCGAGGCCGACCGCGGCGGCGTACAACTTCGTCTTTTTCCGCATGCTGCCGCTCCTGGAGAACGTGGGGGAAGTTCCGTGAGCTGTGCGTGCGCATCGCGATGCGTGTGGCGATGATTCAGGTCTAGACCAAGTCCCAGATTATTGCTGAGCCTTGAACATGTCCATACCAATAGTGGAGAGGATTCGGTGGCAGCGGTCCCGCGACTTCTCCACGAGCTCCCCGTTGGGATCGTCGTTGGTCACGACCCAGTCCCGCGCCTGCGCCTCGTCCCTCCCACCCGCCAACTGCCGCTCCACCAGCCTCACCTGACGCACGTCCCCGGGCGCCTCGACGTACCAGCACTCCCCCATGAACACATACGCCTCCCGCCATCCCGGCATGTCGCAGGCGAGGTAGTTCCCCTCCGTGACGATCAGCCGGGCCGCCGGGGGCACCACATGCCGTGCGGCGACCGGTTCGTCGAGCGTGCGGTCGTAGTCCGGTACGTAGATGTCGCGGCCGGTCTCGTCCAGGACCCGGCGCAGCAGATCGACGTATCCCCACACGTCGAAGCTCGGCTCGGAGCCCTTGCGGGCGGTCAGGCCGAGGCGCTCCAGCTGGGCGTTGGAGAGATGGAAGCCGTCGAGCGGCAGATAGGCGGCCCCCTCCCCCAGGTGCGCGACGAGGGCGCGGGCGAGGGTCGACTTGCCGGCGCCGGGCGGGCCTGCGAGGCCCAGCACGGCGCGCGGTGTTCCGTCGGTCAGGCTCCAGGCGTCCGAGGCGAGCCCGGCGAGGGTGAGGCGGTCTCCGGCGGGGGTGCGCTGTTCGCCGGCAGGGGTGCGGTGTTGGGCAGCGGGGGTGCGGCGGTCATCGATCTCCATGTCCCGTATAGAACGCCACCGTCAGATCCTTCACCAGAGCCTTGCGCTCGTAGTCGTCGAGTTCGACGAGGCCGCGCACGGTCAGCCGGGTCACCGTGTCCTCGACGGAGTCGACGACCGACGTGAGGACCTTGTCGCGGTGCTGGGCGTCGAGTGCCGCGATCCGGCGGCGCTGCATCACGGCGGCGACCTCGGGGGCGTACTCGACGCGCAGCGGCTGTGCGGAGAACACCTGGAGGCCGGCCGCCGCCGCGTCCGCGGCCACGATCCGGGTCAGTGAGTCGCCGACGGCCTCGGTGTTGCGCAGGGTCGCGGAGTCGGCGGCCCTCGGCGAGTTCGGCGCGACATCGGCGGGCAGTTGCGCGAGCACCCGGGCGAGCGCCGCCTCCACGCACTCGCGCAGATACCGCTGGTGGTCCTCGACGCCGAGCGCGGCGCGCGCGGTGTCCCGCACCCGCCAGACGACGAGCACGACGACCCTGAGCGCGACCCCGTTCGCGTCGACCGCGGGCATCGGGTCGCTGCGCCAGTGCCGAAGGCGTACGTCGATCCGGCGGCGCAGCACCAGCGGGTTCACCCACATGAGTCCGGTGCGCCGGACCGTGCCCCGGTAGCGGCCGAAGAGGCCGAGCACCCAGGCGCGTCCGGTACGGCCGCGGGCCAGCCCGCCGAACCCGAACAGGGTGAGCGCCCCGGTCCCGGCGAGCGCCGCCCACTGCGGTCCGCCGAGCCCGGCACTCGGACGCACCGGCAGCCCCAGCGCGTCCACGGCGAGCGGCGGCAGCACGCCCGCCCACCACGACGCGAGGACGCAGCCGGCCGCGCCGACGGCACCGGCCAGTACCCCGGCCAGGCCCGGCAGTACGCCCGCGGGCCGCTCCACCAGGTCGGGGTCGACCTCCACCACCGGCCGCGGCCGCACCGGGGCGGGCGGGCGCCGGGCGACCCTCGGCTGCTCGCCGGTGCCGCGCCGCCGGCTCACGACGGCGGGCGCGAGCGGTACGGACACCGGCTCGGGCTCGTCGCGGAACAGCAGGTGGACCGGGATCTCGGTGGTCGCCTCGTTGTGGATGAGCCGCGCCCCGCGGCCACCCGCCTCCCGTCCACCCGCCTCTGGTGTCCCCTCGAACTCCGGGGACTGTTCAGTCGTCGTACTCATACGTGCCTCCGTGCCTCCGCGCCAGGAAGAACTGTCATGAGGGAAGTGCCGTCAGGAGCCGTCCGAACGGGTCCGGGTCCTCATCCGAACGGCCCGGCTCCTCAGGAGAAGAGCCGCCGCCAGGTCTCCGGCCCCGGGTAGCCGTCGGCCGCACCGCCGCGCCACCCCTGCGCACGCTGGAACGCCTCGACGTTGCGCCGGTCGCCCTCGCCCCAGCGCGGTCCCGGCCCCTGCGTGTAGTGCTTGCCGAACCCCTTCCTCACCAGCTGCTTCCCGAGCCGGGTGACGTACTCGTTGCTGGCGCCCGGCCGGAACAACGCCCGCCCGGGGTAGCCGGGGACGCCGTGCGAGGCGACACCTCCGGCCGGGGGACGTCCGGGTTTGCCGGAACTGCCGCCGCTCGGGGCGACGATGTCCCGTCCCTTGTCGCTCACCAGGTACGCCCAGGTCGTCGGCCCCGGGAACCCGTCCGCGTCCGCACCTGTCCAGCCCTGCGCCCGCTGGAACGCCTCGGTGGCCCTGCGGTCCGCCTCCGACCAGCGCGGCCCGGGCCCCGCCGAGTAGTACGCGCTCGCGCCCCGCTCGACGAGCATCCGCCCCAGCCGGGTGACGCTGGCGTTGCTCGCCCCGGGCCCGAAGGCCGCCGGACCGGGGTAGGGCGGTGCCGCCGGTTTCGTCCCCGGAGAGGTGACGGGGGTGTTCGGAGTCTTCGGGTCGGCGGGCGAATCCGGCCCCTCACCCTCCGTTCCCCCTTTCAGCCCCTTGTAGCGGTACGCCAGATAGCGGTCCGAATACTTCCAGTAGGCGTACGGGGTGGCCTGCTTGCGGGCGCGCGGGCGGGCCTCCTCGTACGCGATGTAATAGTCCTGCGTGTAATCCGTCCAGCCCCCGAAAATCACGACGTGCGACCCCTTCTCGGGGTCCGCCGGATTGTGGAACAGGAGAATGTCACCGGGCTCCAGCTGCTCCCGGGGAATCCGGACGCCGAACTTGTCGAGGCTGCCCGTCCATTCGTTCCCGCCGAGGTTCCAGGCCATCGAGACGAAGCCCGAGCAGTCCTGGCGGTACCCGTCGGACCAGTACGCGCTCATGCTGTAGGGCACCTCGGCGGCGACCCACTCCTTGGCCCGGTTGATGATCTCGGACCGGGTCGTCGGGGGTGTCCTGATCTTGGCCGGAACGCCTCCGGGGCCGTGGAGCGGGGCCTTGCCGCCCTGCGGTGTGTCGGGTTCGTCGGCCGCGGGGGCGCCGGGCAGCCGCGGGGCGTGCGCGGCTGCCGCGACGGCCGGTACGACGTGGCCCGCGCCGAGCGCCGTGCCCGCCGCGGCGGCCAGGACGAGCGCCCGGTGGGCCGCCGGGTGGCCGCCGAATCCGGTGGCCGCGGAATGGGGCAGCACAAGCCGCCAGTGCTTACATCCGGGGCAATCACAGTCGCTCTCGGGATCGAATTCCTCGAATACCGGAGCCGCCATGCGATTCCCCTCACACTCCTGGTGGAAAAGTCCGCGCTTCTGCACGTCCGTCAGTTTCTCAACTGTCACCGGGTGTCGCATGTTGACGGTCCAAATGATGTAAGCGGGATGCCTCCGGCGGTTCGGCAGGGGGGTTGTTTTTTGTCTGCGGGTGGGTGGGGGCTGGTCGCGCAGTTCCCCGCGCCCCTGAAGGGGCGCAGCCGACGCACCGGCCCCAGCCATCTCGGGGGCGCGGGGAACTGCGCGATCAGCCCCCACCGGCCCGCACACGTGCATGGAGGGCCGGGGCACCCCCCGACACCAGGTAAGATCTGCGGAGCAGCACGCGCCGCTAGCTCAGTTGGTTAGAGCAGCTGACTCTTAATCAGCGGGTCCGGGGTTCGAGTCCCTGGCGGCGCACCACCGAAGAGGCTCCTCGTCATCGCGAGGAGCCTCTTCGCATGCGGCCGAAACTCCATCGCGTATGGCCGAACCCTTTCGGCCCGCTACCCTCTGGCCATGGCGCGCGACCTCCAGGAGCGGATCAAGAAGCTCATCATTGACCGCCGGCTGCCCTCGGGCGCCGTACTCCCGACCGAGCCCGAGCTCATGGAGCTGCTCGGCGCGAGCCGCAATTCCGTGCGCGAGGCGCTGAAGGCGCTCCAGGCGATGGGCATCGTCGAGATCCGGCACGGCTTCGGCACCTACGTCGGGCCGATGTCCATGGCCCCGATGATCGAGGGCCTCGCCTTCCGCACGGTCGCCGGGCACTACCGGGGCGACGACAGCCTCCTCCAGCTCCTCCAGCTGCGCGAGGCCGTGGAGACCGGGCTGATCGTCCGGCTCGCGGGCCGGGTCCCGGCGGACGATCTCGCCGAACTGGATGCCCTGGTGGACCGCATGGACGCGGAGGCGGCGGCCGGCACCGGTCTCGCGGACACGGACCGCGCCTTTCACGCCACTCTCTACCGGGGCCTGGGCAACCTGCTGCTGAGCGAACTCCTGGAGGCCTTCTGGGACGCCTTCCACCGCGTACGCACGGATCTCGTGGAGCTGCCGCAGGATCCGAAGGTCACCTGTCGGCAGCACCGGGAGATCCTCGACGCGGTGCGCTCCGGCGACGCCACCCGGGCGGAGGACGCGATAAGAGAACACTTCGGCAACATCCGTACCCGCTTGACCGTAACCACACCGAACGAGACCATCAGACACCCCAATGAACGCGTATGACCGGTAAACACCGTGTTTCGCATCTTGCGATCATGATGAACGGCGTAGAACCCTGGGCGACAAGAGGCTGCGGTTACAGGGCAGTTGGGGGCTTGGAACCGGTTGCGTGCGAAGGCGGGGAATAGGGGCCCCGTTCATGAACGGATGTCGAGGGGGGCATCATGCAACCGGAAGGCCGGTGCGCCGTGTCTATAGGGTATGTGGATGATGTGGTGGCGGGGGCCTGCTGTTGATGCGCCTGTGAATGTCTAGGGGGACATGAGCAGGCGAACGGAACAACGAGCACGCGATGGTTCGCGTGTGGGGGGATGACTCATGACGTCGACGCCGACGGGCGCCCGGCAGAACTCCGATCCGTCCGAGACCACCCAACTGAGGGTGCCGTCACAGACTCGGACCGGCAGCTTCCGGAGAATCAAGAAAACACTGCCGAGATACGACTACGAGCACTACAGCAGGCTTGCGGGGCCTCTCACACAGCCCGATCCGACCCAGCCGTACCAGGTGCAGTACCGCTCGCTGCTCTCGCAGGAGCCGCACCGGCTGCGCGCCGCCCTGATGCTGGGTGCCGCGCCGCTGCTGTCGCTCGTGCTGCTGGCCTGGCTGCTCCAGCCCACGCACTGGACCGAGCGGGACTATCCCGCGTACGACTTCCTGCCCACGCTCGACATGGTCATGCTGGTCTCGATCGGTCTGATCGAGCTGTTCCGCTGCATGAACGTGCTGTCGAACGCGCACGCCACGCTGGTCGCCCGCGACCCGATCCCGGTGGTGCCCGAGACCGGTACGAGAGTGGCCTTCCTCACCTCCTTCGTGCCCGGCAAGGAGCCGCTGGAGATGGTGACGAAGACCCTCGAAGCCGCGGTCAAGATCCGCCACCGCGGCCTCATGCACGTCTGGCTGCTCGACGAGGGCAACGACCCCGAGGTCCGGGACGTCTGCGAGCGCCTCGGCGTGCACCACTTCTCCCGCAAGGGCGTCGCGAAGTGGAACATGCCCAAGGGCCCGCACCGCGCCAAGACCAAGCACGGCAACTACAACGCCTGGCTGGACGCGCACGGCGACAACTACGACTACTTCGCCTCCGTCGACACCGACCACGTGCCGCTGCCGAACTACCTGGAGCGGATGCTCGGCTTCTTCCGCGACCCGAACGTCGGCTTCGTGATCGGCCCGCAGGTCTACGGCAACTACGACAACCCGATCACCAAGGCCGCCGAGTCGCAGCAGTTCCTGTTCCACGCGCTGATCCAGCGGGCCGGCAACGCCTACGGCTCCCCGATGTTCGTCGGCACGTCCAACGCCGTACGCATCAAGGCGCTGAAGCAGATCGGCGGTCTGTACGACTCGATCACCGAGGACATGGCGACCGGCTTCGAGATCCACCGCCACAAGAACCCGGCGACGGGCAAGAAGTGGCGCTCGGTCTACACGCCGGACGTGCTGGCCGTCGGTGAGGGCCCGAACGCCTGGACGGACTTCTTCACCCAGCAGATGCGCTGGTCGCGAGGGACGTACGAGACGATCCTCAAGCAGTACTGGAAGGGCTGGTACTCGCTTCCGCCGAGCAAGCTCTTCAACTACACGATGATGATCATCTTCTACCCGATGTCGGCCCTCAACTGGCTTCTGGCGGCGCTGAGCTGTGCGCTGTTCCTGGGCCTGGGCGCCTCGGGTGTGAACATCGACCCGGCGATCTGGCTGATGCTCTACGGCAACGCCTCGGCGCTGCAGATCGGTCTCTACGTCTGGAACCGCCGCCACAACGTCTCGCCGCACGAGCCGGAGGGCTCCGGCGGTGTGGCCGGCATGATCATGTCCGCGCTGTCGGCGCCGCTCTACGCGAAGGCACTGATCGACTCCGTGCTGCGTCGCAAGAGCAAGTTCGTGGTCACCCCGAAGGGCGATTCCGCGAGCCCCGACACCTGGTTCGGGACCTTCCGGTACCACTGGTACTTCATCCTGATCTTCGCCGGCTCGATCGCCGCCGGCTTCGTCTACGGTCACGCCCACCCGGCGATGATCATCTGGGCGTCGTTCGCGCTGCTGATCACCGCCTCGCCGATGTTCGCCTGGCGCTGGATGATGCGGCAGGACAAGAAGGGGCGGAAGCACCGGCAGGGCGGTCCCCAGGACCCGCCCGCGCCCCCGCAGGACAGCCGCATTCCCCACCAGCCACAGAGTTCACAGCAGCCTCCGGTCGCACCGCACACGCCCCAGCAGAAGCCGAGCTGGGCGGCAGGCGGGGGCAACGACCAGACCGTGCAGATCGCCCTTGGGGGACGGCAGCACCAATCCGGGGGCTGAGTTCCGTCAGCGGCTCCGCCGCGTCCCCCGGCCCCGGCCCCCCAGCCGGAAAAGCCTTGTACGCCAGTCATCGAGACAAGTTAGACGGGAAATGAAGTGAAAGACGGTTCCAGCCGCCGCCGCGCCCGCCGCATCGCGATAGGTGCGGCGGTGGTGCTTGCGCTGGCCGGGATGAACGGTCCCGCGCTCTACCGCTTCGGGTCGGACCAGTACCACGAGTACAAGATCAACAGACCTGAGTACAAGGCCGACAACGGCAAGTGGGACATCGTCGAGTTCCCGGAGGAGTACCGGCTCAACACCATCCACGCCGCGCTCCTGCACACCGGCAAGATCCTGCTGATCGCGGGCTCCGGCAACAACCAGGACAACTTCGACGCGAAGAAGTTCGACACACGTGTCTGGGACCCGGTCAAGAAGACGATCAAGAAGGTTCCGACGCCGGCCGACCTGTTCTGCACGGGCCATACGCAACTGCCCAACGGCAACCTGCTGATCGCGGGCGGCACCAAGCGGTACGAGAAGCTCAAGGGCGACATCACCAAGGCCGGCGGCCTGATGGTCGTCCACAACGAGAACCCGGACAAGCCGATCACCCTGCCCGCGGGCACCCGCTTCACGGGCAAGGAGGGCGGCAAGACGTTCGTGTCGAAGGACCCGGTCGTCGTCGAGCGGGCCAAGAAGGTCTTCGACCCGGACACCGGCAAGTTCCTGCGCAACGAGCCCGGCCTGGGCCGGATCTACGTCGAGGCGCAGAAGAGCGGCAAGAAGTACGAGACGGGTACGCAGGACAACTACCGCGTGCAGGGCCTGTCGGGCGCCGAAGCGCGCAACACGTACGGCATCGCCGAGAAGCTCGCCCTGGACAAGAAGGACTTCCAGGGCATCAAGGACGCCTACGAGTTCGACCCGGTCGCCGAGAAGTACATCAAGGTCGACCCGATGAACGAGGCGCGCTGGTACCCGACGCTCACCACCCTGTCCGACGGCAAGATCCTCAGCCTCTCCGGACTGGACGAGATCGGCCAGCTCGTGCCGGGCAAGAACGAGGTGTACGACCCCAAGACCAAGAAGTGGACGTACACCAAGGGCGTCAGGCAGTTCCCGACCTACCCGGCGATCTCCCTGATGCAGAACGGCAAGCTGTTCTACTCGGGCGCGAACGCCGGTTACGGCCCCGACGACGTCGGCCGTGACCCGGGCATCTGGGACCTGAAGACGAACAAGTTCAACAAACTCAAGGGCATGTCCGACCCGAAGCTCCTGGAGACCGCGGGCACGGTGCTGCTGCCGCCCGCGCAGGACGAGAAGTACATGGTGATCGGCGGTGGCGGGGTCGGCGAGTCCGAGCGGTCCAGCAAGAAG
This sequence comes from Streptomyces sp. NBC_00258, assembly GCF_036182465.1. Lineage (NCBI taxonomy): Bacteria > Bacillati > Actinomycetota > Actinomycetes > Kitasatosporales > Streptomycetaceae > Streptomyces > Streptomyces sp. NBC_00258. Next base: position 7,597,416 of record NZ_CP108081.1, on the reverse strand, counting down.
ACCCGCATCATCGACCTGCTGGCCGACGACCCGAAGTTCGTCGACGGTCCCGAGCTGGAGAAGGGTACGCGCTACCCGCAGTACTCGATCCTGCCCAACGACGACGTGCTGGTGTCCGGCGGCTCGGAGGACTACCGCGGCCGCGGTGCCTCCAACATCCTCCAGGCGCGGATGTACGACTCGAAGTCCAACGACTTCAAGCGGGTCGCCGACCCGCTGGTGGGCCGGAACTACCACTCGGGCTCGATCCTGCTGCCCGACGGCCGCGTGATGTTCTTCGGCTCGGACTCGCTCTACGCCGACAAGGGCAACACCAAGCCGGGCAAGTTCGAGCAGCGCGTGGAGATCTATACGCCGCCGTACCTGTACCAGGGTTCGCGGCCCTCCCTCTCGGGCGGTCCCAAGACCATCGAGCGCGGCGGCACCGGGACGTTCACCTCGCAGCACGCCTCGTCGATCAAGTCGGCCCGGCTGATCCGGCCGAGCGCGTCGACCCACGTCACCGACGTCGACCAGCGGTCCATCGCGCTGGACTTCACGAAGACGAAGAACGGCATCGAGGTCACCATCCCCAAGAGCCGCAACCTCGTCGAGTCCGGCTGGTACATGCTGTTCGTCACGGACGACCAGGGCACCCCGAGCAAGGCCCAGTGGGTCAAGATTCCCTGACCCGCCGAGCGTGACACGACTGGGGGCGCCCTCCTTTGCGGAGGGCGCCCCCAGTCACGTAGGGATGTTGCTCGCGGTCACCTACCGGCTGTTGCCCGCGGGCTGCTACTTGGTCGCCTTCGCGAGCTTGAGCGCGTACTCGGGCCACCACTGGCCGGCCTTCGGGCCGCCCTTGCACGTGCCGTCGGACTCGCCGGGCCGCTTGACCCACACGTACGCGTCGACGAGGTCGTCGTCGGTCTTGGTCGTGGGCGACTCGCCGAGCGCGCGGCCGGGCGGGTTGCACCAGTTCTCCGCCGGATCACCTTCCGTGTACGGGCCGTTGCCGTTGCGGCTGGTGTCGATCACGAACGGCTTGTTGCCGACCTTCGAGGACAGCTCCTTGCCGTACTTCGTGCTGTCGGCCGTCTTGTAGAAGTTGGACACGTTGACCGAGAAGCCGTCGGCCTGCTCGACGCCCGCCAGTTTCAGCGGCTCGGCGATGTCGTCGGTCTTGCCCCAGCCCGCGTTGCCCGCGTCCAGGTAGACCTTCGTGTTCTTCAGGGACTTGAACTTCTCGACCGCGCCCCGCAGAAGGTCGTAGCGCTCCTCGTGGAACTCGTCCGGGGTGCAGCCGTCCACCATGTGCAGCACGGCGTCCGGCTCCAGGATCACCGTGGTCGCACGGTCGCCGATGCCCTTGGCGACCTGGTCGATGAAGCCCCGGTACGCGTTGCCGTCCGCGGCGCCGCCGCCGGAGAACTGGCCGCAGTCGCGGTGCGGGATGTTGTAGACGACGAGCAGCGCGTCCCGGTCGGCCTTCGCGGCGGCCTCGGTGAAGCCGCGCGCCTCCTGCTCGGCGTTCTCCGGAGTGAGCCACTCACCGGTGGGCTGCTCTGCGATCTTGCGGATCAGTTCGGCGTCGTCCTTCTTGCCGTCCTTCACATATGTGGCCACCTGCTCGGCCGCGTTCCCATCGGGATTGACCCAGAACGGGTCCTTGTCCTTGGGCTGCTGGCTCACCTTGGCGCCCGACTCGTCCTTCTCGCCGTCGCCGTCGCCGTCCGAGGATGAACACCCCGCTAGCAGCAGCACAGCTCCGGCCACCGCCACGGACGCCTTTGCCACCCCTCCAGTGGCGAAAAGAGACACAGCCCCCCTGCTCCCGTACATCAAACTCCCCCTCGGGTGCACCGTCCGAAGTCCCAATCCTGACATAGGTGTCGGTCCGCCCACGAGCGCGCCCGCTCCTTGTCCACTAGCTGTTACACCCCCTCCGTGCCGGGTGGGCGCCGGACGGACGTGCGGGGGCGGTGGCCGGAGTCGGGAAGGGCGCGGACATGCACCGCAGCAGCCGGGAGGTCCGGCCGGGCCCCACCCGGTACCGGCCGCCGACGGGCCGGTTGCAGGAGGTGCTCTCCAGCTGCGTGCGCGTCGGTCGGGTCGCTGCCCCTCGACAAGGTCGCGACGGTCGTGATCGCGGGCTCGGAGGACCCCTCAGAGCTGCGCCGCGAGCACCCCGGACCTGCGTGGACCCCACGACCAGCTGCGCGGGTAACACAGCGCCACCGGTACGGGACTTGGCGTCAATCAGACCCTAGGCCGCAGCGCTCATCCGAACTAGAGTCTTGTCAGACGGCCCCGGCCCCGGCTGTCGGACCATTCGTGAGGCGCGTTCATGACGCGTGTACGGGCCCCTGAACCTCCCGTGCCGGCCGCCGGGTTACTCCCGCAGCCCGGGCGCCCACGGTCGAGGACCAGCCCGGTCGGCGGCTCCGGGGGGAGCGAGTCGTCGACCGGGCCAGGTGCGGTACGAGGAGTTCGGGCAAAGGCTGCTCGGGGCTCACAGACCGGTGCCGCTGAGGTACGCGGAGACGACCACGTTCGCCGTGTAGGTGCGGCTGGTCCGGTCGAAGGTGCCGCCGCAGGTGATCAGGCGCAGTTCGGCGCGGCCGGTCTGCCGTGTCCCGTACACCTTCTCGGCGTCGAAGCGGTCCCGGGCGAAGACCTGGACGTCCTCGACGGTGAACTCGGCGACCCTGCCGTCGTCGCGGATCACCCGGACCGTCTCGCCCGGCCGCACCTCGCTGAGGTGGTAGAAGACCGCGGGCCGGGTCTCGGTGTCCACGTGCCCAACGAGCAGCGCGGTCCCGGCCGCCCCGGGCCGCGCACCGTCCCCGTACCAGCCGACGGTCCCCGGCTGTCCGTACGGCGGCGGGTCGATCGCCCCGCGGGGGTCGAGCCCGCGGGTCACCACGGGTGCCTGTACGCCCAGCGCGGGGATGTCCACGCGCTGGGGCCGCGCGTCCCCCAACGGTTCGGCCGCGGGCGGCAGTTCGACTCCGAGGGGCCGCCCGACCGCTGCCACGTCACCCGTGGTCGGCGCGGATATGCCCTGGCGCACGTCGGTCACCTCGCGGCCCCACAGCCACAGCCCGAGGAGCAGCAGCGCCCAGGCCACGCCCATGAGCAGACGGCCGCCGCCGGAGGTGTGTTCCCGGTCGGACATGGCCGGTCAGTCCGTACCGCGGGTACTCCCGCGACTCCGACGGGAACTGCGGACCGCCACGGCGACGGCGGCGACACCGGCCAGGACCAGCCCGATCACCGCGTGCCGGGTGCCGGGCCCCTCCGAGCGGGCGTCGACGACGGCGAGCCGCGCGGACCCGCCGCCGCCCGCCTGCACGGGCGCGACCGGGGACGCGGGCGCGACGGGCGAAGCCGCCGAGTCCCCGGGCTGCTCCTCCTTCTGCTCCCGCTGTTCCTTCTTCTCGTTCTGTTCCTGCTTCTCCTGCTTCTCCCGCTGCTTCTTGTCGACGACGCTGATGGCGCCCTTGACCTTGTCCTCGAAGCCGTCGCAGGTGACCTTGACGTCGTACGTGCCGGGGTCGAGCGTCGAGCGGACGCGGGTCTCGCCGGTGAGGACCCCGGGCTTCCCGGTGAGCTGCGCGTCGGCGACGAACGCCTCGGACGCGGCGGTGCCCGACATCCCGGAGCAGCCCTGGACCCGCAGCCGGATGTCGCTGCCGGGGGCCGGGGACCCCGGGGTCACGGAGACTCCCCCGTCGGCCGCGTACGCGGTGGGGGCGAGTGCGGCGGCAGCCACCACCCCGGCACAGAGAGTCAGTCGCAGTGAACCCATCGTGAACCTCCAGATATCTGGAGCGTCCTCCTCGGGGCACGGGGACGCATCCGGGGAGGGGGTCCGCTGCTCCGTACGGGTGGCCGTCCCAGGCGGATGGCGCTCCCGTACGGACGGCTCACGGACGGCTCACGGATGGCTCAGACGCGGTCGACGAGGTCCGCGATGGAGTCGACGACCGTGGACGGACGGTAGGGGTACTTCTCGATCTCCGCCCGGCCGGTGAGACCGGTGAGGACGAGGAAGGTCTCCATGCCCGCCTCCAGGCCGGCCAGGACGTCCGTGTCCATCCGGTCGCCGATCATCGCGCTGGTCTCGGAGTGCGCCCCGATGGTGTTGAGTCCGGTACGCATCATCAGCGGGTTCGGCTTGCCCGCGAAGTACGGCTTCTTGCCGGTCGCCTTGGTGATCAGCGCGGCGACCGCGCCGGTGGCGGGCAGCGCGCCCTCGGCCGACGGGCCGGTCTCGTCGGGGTTCGTGGCGATGAAACGGGCGCCGTCGTTGATCAGCCGCACCGCCTTGGTCATGGCCTCGAAGGAGTACGTACGGGTCTCGCCCAGGACCACGTAGTCGGGGTCGTGGTCGGTCAGCACGTACCCGATGTCGTGCAGCGCGGTGGTCAGACCCGCCTCACCGATGACGTACGCGGAGCCGTCGGGGCGCTGGTCGTCCAGGAACTGGGCGGTGGCCAGGGCGGACGTCCAGATGTTCTCGACGGGCACGTCCAGGCCCATCCGCCGCAGCCGGGCGTGCAGGTCGCGGGCCGTGTAGATGGAGTTGTTGGTGAGCACCAGGAAGGGCTTCCCGGACTCCCTGAGCTTCTTTATGAAGGCGTCGGCGCCGGGGATCGGCACGCCCTCGTGGATGAGCACCCCGTCCATGTCGGTGAGCCACGATTCGATGGGCTTGCGCTCTGCCATGTGCCGTCTCCTGCCGTACGCGTGCTGCGTGAGCCGTGCGGGTCTGCCGCGGGTGTGGGGGACGCCGTCACAGCTGTGTGCCGACGCCTCCAGACTAGCCATCCGCCCGATCTTGGTGGAGGGGGCGGCAGCGGCCCGGGCAGAGAATCCCGCGGCTCCCGCGACTCCCTCAGCGCCTGCGGCGGGCCGCGAGCAGTGCGCCCAGTCCCGCGCCGAGGAGCAGGAGCGCGCCGGCGGTCGCGGCGAGGATCCCCCGGGTCGAGTGCAGCCCCGTCCGGGCCAGCTCCTCCGCGAAGGGAATCCCGTCCGGTACGCGCCCGGAGGCGTCGACACGGTCCCGGTCACCCGTGGTCCCTGCATCGTCCTTGCCGCCGACCTCGCCCCTCTCACCCCCTTCACGCTCCCCCTCGCCGAGGATGCGGAAGCGGTAGTCGTTCGACTGCCCGATCCAGTCACCGTCGTCGTCCCCCTGCCGCTGCACGACGGCGGCGTGCGCGACGACGTCGTTGGCCACGGCGTCCGAGGTGACCGCGAGCCGCACCTTGACGGAGAGGGTCGCACCGGGCGCCACGGTGAATCCGGGGAACGGAGCCTCTTCGGCCGCGGGTCCGTCGGCCGCACTCGCGGGGGAGCCGAGTACGCCGATGTTCTCGTCCTGCTCGGTCCGTTCGAAGCCGACGGGACGGGGCCGCTCCCCGTCGTAGAACTCGAGCCGCGGCTGCTCCGGCCGCAGGGCCCGCTTCCCGTCCACGAGGACGACGACCGGGTGGATGTTCCCGCAGGTCGCGTCGGTGGTGTTGGTGAGATCGATGTACCAGGTCCGGAACCCGCCCCCGGCGTCGTACTCGGCGGGCCCGCCATGGATCCGCGTACGCACGGGAAACTCCCCGTTCCCCGGCTCGGCACAGGTCGGCCGACCCGGCCGTTGGTCCACCCCCGCCGCGGCATCGGCGGACACGGGAACGAGGGCGGCTGCAGCACTGACAGCGAGACACACGGGCTTGCTCAGTCGCATGGACACGGGAGCCTGCCACGCCCTCACCCCCCACCGACCCCGGCACGCTGACACGGGGCCCGTTCGGGGAACGGATTGCGCCCGGTCGGGGCAGCGCACGGCTGCGGCGGGGCAGGCCTGGGCTGGGGATGAGGCTGGGCTGGGGCTGGCCTGGGCCTGCGCAGGGCTGAGGATGGGGCTGGGGTGGGCTGGAGTGGGCTGGAGTGGGCTGGGCTGGGCTGGGCCGTTATAGCGGGGCCGAGGCCGATCCACCTAGGGGCGCGGGGAACTGCGCGACAAGCCACGACGGACCAGCACCCGACAACGGACCCGTACCCGACACCGAACCCGCGGAAGCCACAAGCCCCCGCACCAAAGAACTCACCCCTCGCCCCGCCCGAACAACGGCACCAACAACAACTGAGCCGCCCCCTCGGCAACCCCCCGCCCCCCGCCGGAGGCAACCCGTACGGGAACGGACACCCCCACCCCCTCCCGCCGAGCCCGGGCATCGAGCACCGTCCCGACCCCCCGCACGAACCGCGCCGACTCCGCCGCAACCGTGCGTCCGCCCAGCAGCACAACGTCGATGTCCAGAAGCCCCACAAGGTTCGCGGCGCCCTCGCCGAGAACACGCGCCGCCTCGTCCACGTCCCCCCGGGCCACCGCCGCGAGGCACAACGCCTCGACGCACCCCCGGTTGCCGCAGGAGCAGGGCGGCCCGTCCAGCTGGATGACTTGGTGCCCGAACTCGCCCGCCCCGGTACGGGACCCGCGATGCACGGCCCCGCCGAGTACCAGCCCGGCCCCCAGCCCCGTACCGAGATGGAGATACGCGAAGGCCCCGGCCTCACCCTCGACCGCCAGCCCGAGCGCCGCGGCGTTCGTGTCCTTGTCCAGCACGACCGGCGCACCGAGCCGCCGCGCCAGCGCGTCGCGCAGCGGGAAGCCGTCCCACTCGGGAAACCCGGTCACCCGGTGCAGCACTCCATGCGTGTGATCGAGGGGCCCGGGCATGGCGACACCGACCCCGAGAACGGTGGCCCCGGCACCTCCCTGCCCCTCCGCACTCGTCCCCAGCCCCAGCCCCAGCCCCGCCACGACCTCCCCGAACTCCGCCACGACCACGTCCAGCACGGCGTCCGCCCCGGCCCCCAGATCCAGCGGAGCACACCGCTCCCCCACGACCGCCCCCGTGAGATCGACGAGCACGACCCGCAGCTCGTCCCGGTCGAGATGCATCCCCACCGCATGCCCGGCCTCGGGCACCAGCCGCAGCACCGTGCGCGGCTTGCCGCCCGTGGAGGCCTGGCGCCCGGCCTCGGTCACCAGCCCGTCCTCCCGAAGGCGGGCGGTGATCTTGCTGACGGCCTGAGGCGTCAGCCCCGTACGCTCCGCGAGTTCGAGGCGGCTCATCCCCGTACGCCCGGCGCGCCGCAGCAGATCGAGCAGCAGGGCGGCGTTGTGACTGCGCAGCGCGAGCAGGTTCACCCCGCCGCCCACCCGGGCCGCTCCGGAACCAGCCCCGATCCCAGCCACTCAGATCCTCCTTGTGCCGCGTGCGCCTGTACCGCATGCCCCTGCACCACGTGCGCCTGTACCCCGTGCGTCCACACCCCCATTGTCCCCCGCGCTTGCACTTTGGCAACAGCGTTGCTTAAGTGGAGGGCATGACTGGTACAGGCACTGGCACCTCCCTCGGCGAAGGCCCCGTCCGCGAGGGTCCCTTCCGCGTAGGCCTCGTCGGCTACGGTCTCGCGGGCTCCGTCTTCCACGCCCCGCTGATCGCCGCCACCGAGGGCCTCACCCTCGACACGGTGGTCACGTCGAACGCGGACCGGCAGCAGCAGGCGAGGGACGAGTTCCCGGACGTACGGATCGCGGCGGCCCCCGACGAGCTCTGGCCGCGCGCCGACGAGCTGGACCTGATCGTCATCGCGTCCCCGAACAAGACGCACGTCCCGATCGCCACGGCCGCCCTCAAGGCGGGCCTGCCGGTCGTCGTCGACAAGCCGATCGCGGGCACGGCGGCGGACGCCCGCGAGCTCGCCGCCCTCGCCGACGAGCGCGGACTGCTTCTCTCCGTCTTCCAGAACCGCCGCTGGGACAACGACTTCCTGACCCTCCAGCAGCTGATCACCGAGGGCGGCCTCGGTGACGTCTACCGCTTCGAGTCCCGTTTCGAGCGCTGGCGCCCCGAACTCAAGGGCGGCTGGCGCGAGTCCGGCGACCCGGCAGAGGTCGGAGGTCTGCTGTTCGACCTCGGCAGCCACGTGGTCGACCAGGCTCTGGTCCTCTTCGGCCCGGCGGCCGCGGTGTACGCGGAGTCGGACGTACGCCGCCCGGGTGCCGAGGCGGACGACGACACGTTCATCGCGATCACGCACACGAACGGCGTCCGCTCCCACCTCTACGCCTCCGCGACGACCGCCCAACTCGGCCCGCGCTTCCGCACGCTGGGCTCGAAGGCCGGTTACGTGAAGTACGGCCTCGACCCCCAGGAGGCCGCCCTGCGCGACGGTGAGCGCCCGGTCGCGGGCAAGGAGAAGGAGTGGGGCGTCGAGCCGGAGGAGCTGTGGGGCCGCGTCGGCTCCGGCGAGTCCCCGGCGACCGGCGGAGGCACCCCGGTCCCGACCCTCCCGGGCGCCTACCCCGCGTACTACGCGGCCGTCGCCGCCGCCCTGAGCGGCACCGGCGAGAACCCGGTCACCGCACTGGAGGCCGCCGCCGCCCTGGACGTCCTGGAAGGCGCGCGCCGCTCGGCCCGCGAGAACGTGACGGTGACCCTGTGAGCGCCCCGACCGCACCGACCACCGCACCGACCGTCGCCGAACTGGAGGAGCAGGAGCGTCGCCTGACGCTCCCTCACTTCACGTACGACGACGCGTGGGCCCTCGGCACACTCCTCGTCGAACTGGCCCGCGAGCGCAACGCCCCGGTCGCCATCGACATCCGCCGCGGAGGCCAGCAGCTCTTCCACGCCGCCCTCCCGGGCTCCACCCCCGACAACGACGCCTGGATCGACCGCAAACGCCGGGTCGTCGACCGCTACGCCGCCTCGTCCCTCCTGGTCGGCACCCGCTTCCGAGCCAAGAACACGACGTTCGAGGACTCCTCCCGCCTGGACCCGGACGTGTACGCGGCCCACGGCGGAGCCTTCCCGATCACCGTCGAGGGCGCAGGCGTAATCGGCACGGTCGTGGTCTCCGGGCTACCCCAACTGGAGGACCACGCAATGGTGGTGGAGGCGCTGGAGCACTTCGCGGCAACGCTTTAAGGCACGGGGGACTCTTCAGGGGCGCGGGGAACTGCGCAATCTTTCGCTTTCAGGGGCGCGGGGAACTGCGCGGCCAGCCACAACGGCCCCGCACCCGACAACGCACCGCAGTCCCCCGCCCCACCCAGCGGAGCGCTACGCCGGCTTGAATTCCTGCCGCTGCCGCCCAAGCCCCTCGATCTCCAGCTCCACGACATCCCCCGCCCGCAGGAACGGCTTGGGCTCGGGCATCCCCAGAGCAACTCCCGCCGGCGTCCCGGTGTTGATGACGTCTCCGGGATAGAGAGTCATGAACTGACTCACATACCGCACGACTTCGGCAACGGGGAAGATCTGGTCGGACGTACTCCCGTCCTGCCGCAGCTCCCCGTTGACCCACAACTTCAGCCCCAGCCGCTGCGGATCGGGAACCTCGTCCGCCGTCACGAGCCACGGCCCGAGCGGGTTGAACGTCTCGCAGTTCTTCCCCTTGTCCCAGGTCCCGCCCCGCTCGATCTGGAACTCCCGCTCGGACACGTCGTGCGCCACCGCGTACCCGGCGACATGCGCGAGCGCCTCCTCGTGCGAGCCGAGGTACCGGGCCGTGCGCCCGATGACGACGGCCAGCTCGACCTCCCAGTCGGTCTTCACCGAGCCGCGCGGCACGAGCACGGTGTCGTACGGCCCGACGACCGTGTCCGCCGCCTTGAAGAAGATCACCGGCTCGGCGGGCGGCTCGGCGCCGGTCTCCTTGGCGTGGTCGTGGTAGTTGAGGCCGATGCAGACGACCTTGCCGATCCGGGCGACGGGCGGGCCGACCCGCAGCCCGTCCGCGTCGAGCACGGGCAGCTCCCCGGCCTCGGCGGCGGTACGGATCCGGCCGAGCGCCACGTCGTCGGCGAGCAGCGCCCCGTCGATGTCCGGCACGACGCCCGACAGGTCCCGCAGGACTCTCTCGGCATCGAGGAGCGCGGGGCGCTCGGCCCCTGTCGTACCGACTCGCAGCAGCTTCATGATCACAATCTCCCTTGATCGCGGGCGGCCCGTCCGACGGGTGCAGCCATCGGAGGACTGGTCGATCGTCCAAGGTCGGCGTCCAGTCCGCAATACCCGGTTCACGGACTGGACCGTAACCGCCCATCCGAACCGGCAGCCGAGCCCATGGATCCCTGCGGCTCCCCGGGGCTTCCTGTGGATCCCCGCCGTGTCAGCCGAGCACCGCGGCGGCCGGCGCCGCCCCCGGCATGTCCCGGTACAGCACGGCCCGCTCGACCGCGCTCCACGTCGTACTGGTCACCACGTACAGCGCGGCGGCGAGCGGCACCACCGCCACGGTGAACAGCGTCAGGAAGGACATCAGCGGCATGACCTTGGTGATCGCGCCGAGCCCGGGCACCTGCTGCTCGCCCCGGTCGCCACCGGTCACCGGAGCCACCGCGGCACTGGCCGCCATCATCCGCTTCGTACGCCGGTAGTTGAAGGTGGCGACGGCCGCGACGATCACGAACAGGGCCAGGTACACCAGACCGGGCGCCCCGAGGACCCCGCCGTCGCCGAGGGCGTCCGCCCAACGGTCGCCGAGCGGCGCGGCGAAGAGCTGGTGGGCGAGCAGGGAGTTCGCCTCGCCGCCGATCTGCGAGTTCGAGAACAGGTGGTAGAGGAGGAAGAAGGCCGGCAGCTGGAAGAGGCTGGGCAGGCAGCCGGAGAGCGGCGAGACCTTCTCCTTGGCGTGCAGCTCCAGCACCGCCTTCTGCAGCTTCTCGGGGTTCTTGCCGTGCTTCCTGCGCAGTGCGGCGATCTGCGGCTGCAGGGCGGCCCGCGCCCGCTGCCCGCGCGCCGAGGCCCGGGAGAGGGGATGCACGAGGAGTCGTACGAGCGCGGTGAACAGGACGATCGCTGCGGCCGCCGCGGAGGCCTGGAAGAGCGGTTCGAGCAGTTCGGCGAGCCCCTCGACGAGGCTCGCGAAAGCGGACATGAAGGAAGAGAAGAGGGAAGAGAAGCCGGACATGGATGAGCCCTCCGTGGGTCTCGTCGTGCCGAGGAGATGAGACGTGACGTACGTCGGCATGACGACCCGCGAGGGGGTCTGCTGAGGTTCTCCGGAAATCTCCTGCGGACGCTCTGAGAGCGTCCCGAAGACCTGTGGACGCTCTCAGAGCGTCCGGAGAGTGGTCCCCTACGCGGCCGTCAGGAGGGAACGGCCGGGTGCTCGGGGACGCCTGCGCCCCCGGGCGTCGGGGTCGCGCTGCGGCAGGAACGCCGTGCGCTTCTCACGGTCGCGCATCGCCGTACGGACTCTCGTACGGGGAACTGCGGGCGCGAGCCGTGAGGCGATGAGGGAACAGGCGGCGAGCGCGGACCCGGCCGCGGCGGTCGCCGCGAACGTGACGGCGACGGCTCCGGCGAGGCTGCCGGTGTCGAGGAGCGCCACCTGCAGAAGGAGAACGAACAGCAGGACGGCGGGCTTCAGCTGTGCCCAGGTCCGTGTCATCGGCTGCCCTCCCTCCGGTTCTCTTCGCGCGGTCTCGCTCTGCGCCCTCCTGCCGTTATACAGGATCCGCCTCCGGGAGCGGCTGCCGCCGGTGAGCAGCACGCCTCGGCGGCCGCGCACCCCGGCCGCCGCGCTCCTCGTTCGGCTCCGCGGAAATTCCGGCTCCGAGGAACGACGGACTCCGCCGGAGCCGTAGTACCCCAGGGGCATAGTCGCTACTCTCCCTGCGGGGGAACACGCGTACGTGTGTGGGGAGTTGGGGGAGTTGATGGTGAGCCGAAGACGTGTGCGGCTGGGCGTCGGCATCTTGTCCGCCGGGCTGTTATTGGCCGGCTGTTCGGGGGGCGGGGGCGACGGAACCGCCAAGCCCACCGGGTCCGGATCCACCGGCTCCAAGAGCCCGGCCGCGAGCGGTGACACCCGCTCCAGCCCGACCCCCGGTCCCACCCCCGGCGCCAGTACCGCGGGCCTGGACTTCTCCCCCGATCCCGGCCGCGCGCCGAAGACCCGCGCGGAGGCGGTGCGCCTGGCCGGCACCGTCGCCGGGACGCCCGGCGACCTGGGACCCGGTTTCGTCAGGCGCAGCCCGTACGAGAGCGGCCCGGGCGACTGGCCGGTGCTCGACGCGAACTGCGTCTGGCAGCGCGAGCCACTGCCCGCGACAGTCCTCTCCACCCTCACCCGCTACATGGAACTGCCCGCGGAGGACGGCAAGGGCCCGATCCGTGTCGCCGCCGTCGCCACCGTGCACCGGTCCGTGACGGACGCCGAGTGGGAGATGGCCGAGTCCCTCGAAGAAGGGCTGCGCTGCCCCGACCAGCAGCTCCGCCAGGGCGAGCGGATCACGGGACTGCTCTCCCAAGGCGCGGTCTTCGGCCTGATGGGCAACTTCACCTCCGAGGACACGCTCTCCGAGTCGGCCAAGTACTACAGCGACGAGCTCGGCGGCCCCCGCTACTACTACTGGGTGCAGAGCCGTCTGGGCCAGGTCACCGTGGCCGCCGTCGGCAAGGGGGCCAAGGGCCGCGCCGACGAAGAGGTCAACACCGCCTTGGTACAGGGAGTGAACCAGATGCTGAGCCGCGCCCAGACCGAACTGGAGGCGCCGGAATGAGCGAGCGGCTGCTCCCCACCGACCCCGCCTCCATAGGCGGACACCGACTGCTGGCCCGCCTCGGCGCGGGCGGCATGGGCGTGGTCTACCTCGGCCGTACGGAGGCCGGGGCGCTGGCAGCCGTCAAGGTCATCCAGGCCGAGTACGCGCACGAGCCGGACTTCCGCGCCCGGTTCCGCCGTGAGGTCGAGACGGCCCGCCGGGTGACCAGCCCCTGGGCGGTGCCGGTCACCGGCGCCGACCCGGACGCGGACGAGCCCTGGCTGGCCACCGCCTTCGTACCCGGCCCCTCCCTGGAGGAGGCGGTCGCCCGCCACGGCCCGTTGCCCACCCGCAGCGTGCGCGTCCTGGGCCGGATGCTCGCCGCGGCACTGCGCGAGGTGCACGCCGCCGGTCTCGTCCACCGCGACGTCAAGCCCGCCAACGTCCTGCTCGCCGTGGACGGTCCGCGCCTCATCGACTTCGGGATCGCCCGCGCGACCGACGAGACCGCGATCACCTCCACCGACCTGGTCGTCGGCACGCCCGGTTTCCTCTCCCCCGAGCAGGCCGAGGCGCGCGGCGCGGCGGTGGGCCCGGCGAGCGACATCTTCTCGCTGGGCTGTCTGCTCGCGTACGCGGCGAGCGGCCGTCCGCCGTTCGGCACCGGCACGGCCGACGCCCTGCTCTACCGCACGGTCCACGACGAACTCGACCTGGCCGGCATCGAGGCCGGGGAGGACACGGAAGGCGTCGAACTGCTGACGCTGCTGCACCTGTGCCTGACGAAGGACCCGGCGGACCGTCCGACGGCCGAGCAGTTCGGAACGGTCCTGCTGGTCGAGGACGCGGTCCCCGAGGGCGGGCGGATCGACTGGCTGCCCGAGGATGTCGTACGGATCATCGCCGACCGTTCGGCCGAGATGCTGGCGCTTCCGGACATCGAGCCGACCGTCGCCGAGGCATCGGCATCTACATCCACATCGGCATCGGGGGACGCGGAGCCGCCGTCGCCCGGCCGTCGGCGGCTGCTCCTGGCCTCCGGCGCGGCGGTCCTCCTGGCGGCGGGCGGAACCGCGGCCTGGGCCGCCCTGCGCGACGAGGACACCCCGGGCGGGTCGGCGTCGGGGGCCCGCCGCTGGGCCATCGGCGTACAGGCGGATCTGAGCGGTCCCCGGCGGACGGCGGGACAGGCGCAGGAGCGGGGCGCGCGGCTGGCGGTCGAGCAGTTCAACTCCCGTAAGGACAAGCCCTTCGAGCTCACCCTGAAGACCGTCGACGACGGCGGCGCCGCGGGGCGGGCGCCCGCCGCGGCCAAGAAGCTGATCCAGGACACCGACGTGCTCGCCGTGCTCGGCCCGACCAACGACGAGACGGCCAACGCGGTCCTCGGCGCGTACGACGAAGCCCTGCTGCCGCTGCTGTGCGTCTCGGCGGGGGGAGTGCTCCTGACCACGCAGCAGTACCGGTCCTTCGTGCACTGCCGCCCCAGCGACGCCGCCCTCTCCCTCCCGATCAGCGTCTACCTCATGGGGCAGAAGGGGACGCGGCGCGCCGGTCTGCTCCAGGACCGCACCGCGCAGACGTACGCCCAGGAGTCCGCCTCGATCAACGCCATGATGCTGCGCCAACTGGGCCGGCCGGCCTATCCCCGGGTGGTCCCGGCGGGCACGGACGACCTGGGGCCCGTGATCGCCGACATGCTGCGGGCCGGCATCGGCTCCTTCGTCTACGCCGGCTACGCGCAGGGGGCGGCCCAGGTGGCCCGGGAACTGACAGCGGCGGGTTTCGACGGGCCGCGGCTCGCCTCGCAGGCGGTGATCGACCCGGCGTTCCTGGAGCTGGCGGGTGACGCGGCCGAGGGATGGCTGCTGACCTCCTCCTTCGTCGACCCCTCCGCCGTACCCGCGGCGGCGGCCTTCACCGCGGCCTTCCGCAAGCGCTATGGAGCCGCGCCCGGCTACTTCGCCGCCGAGGCGTACGACGCCGTCCGCCTCCTCCTCCAGGAGCTGGTGAGGGCCACGAAGGGCGGACGGCCGCCGAAGCGCCAGGAGTTGGTGGGCCTGCTGCGCAAGAGCCGCTACAAGGGCATCACCAAGGAGTTCTCGTTCAAGCCGGAGGACGGCACGTTCGCCGGCTGGGGCATCTTCCTGCACCGGGTCGAGGGCGGCCGGTTCCGCTTCGTCGGCGAAGCCCCCTCCGAGGTGTAGCGGTGAGCGGGTCGCCGTCCGAGGGTCGGGCGGGAGTGCGTGCCCTCAAGCCGGGCGACCCGCCCTTCGTCGGCGGCTACCGCCTGCTCGGCCGGCTCGGCGCGGGCGGCATGGGCGTGGTCTACCTGGCCCGTTCGACGGGCGGGGCGCTGGTCGCGCTGAAGGTGATCCGCGCCGAGTACGCGGCCGACCACGACTTCCGGGCCCGGTTCCGGCGCGAGGCCGAGGCGGCGAGCGGGCTCACCGGGCAGTGGCTGACACCGGTGACCGCGGCGGAGCCGGCGGCCCGCGAGCCCTGGCTGGCGACCGCCTTCGTACCGGGCCCGTCGCTGGCCGAGGCCGTCACGCTGCACGGGCCGCTGCCGGAGCGTACGGTCCGCGCGCTGGGCGCCCGGCTGGCCGAGGCGCTCACCGAGGTGCACGCCGCGGGCCTGGTGCACCGGGACGTCAAGCCGGGCAACATCCTGCTCGCCCTGGACGGCCCCCGGCTGATCGACTTCGGCATCGCGCGTTCCACCGGTGCCACCGCGCTGACCGCGAGCGACGTGGTGATCGGCTCGCCCGGCTATCTCTCGCCCGAGCAGGCGCGGGCGCGGGGCGGTGACATCGGCCCGCCGAGCGACGTCTTCTCGCTGGGCTGCGTCCTGGCGTACGCGGCGACCGGCCGCCGCCCGTTCGGTACCGGTACCGCGGCCGCGGTCATCTTCCGTACGGTCCACGAGGAACCGGACCTGGACGCCGTGCCGTGGACCCTGGTCCCGCTGCTGACCGACTGCCTAGCCAAGGACCCGGCGGCCCGCCCCACCGCGGAGGCGGTACGGGACGCCCTGTCCGGTGAGGACGACCGGGAGCACGAACGGGAGAACGACAGGGAGAACGACCAGGAGCGCGGCTCGGCGGAGGGCTCGGCGGGCGAACCGGCGGGCAGGCACGAGGCCGGAGGGGCGGACGGTCGAGAGGCCGGGCGAGAGGCCGGCGGGGCGGACGGGCGAACGGACGGGCGAGCAGACGACTGGCTGCCGCCCTCGCTGCCCCGGCTGATCGCGGAACGCTCGTCCGCCGTCTTGGCCCTGCCCGACCCCAGCCCCAGCCCCGCCCCCAGCCCGGGCCCGACCACGCTCGTGGAGCAGCCTCGGGAGGGGCCCGCCGTCTCACGGCGCCGCCTGCTGACGCTGGGCTCGGCGGCCGCGGTCGTCCTGACCGGCGGCGGGATCGCGGCCTGGGCCGCCTCCAGGCCCTCGTCCGACGGCGACGGCGCGACGAGTTCCGCACCACTGCCCCGGTACGTCATCGGGCTGCACGCGGACCTGTCGGGCACGGACAAGGCGATCGGCAGGGCGCAGGAGCGGGGCGCCCGGCTCGCCGTCGCGGACTTCAACTCCCGCTCCCGTGACGGCCGCGCCTTCGACCTGGTCCTGAAGGTCCTCGACGACGCCGGGGAGGCGAAGCGGGCCGCGGAGGTGGCCGGAAGGTTCGTCGCGGACAACGACGTGTACGCCGTCATCGGCCCGACCGGCAGCGCCTCGGCCGAGACCGCCGTCACCCGCTACGAGAAGGCCCTGCTGCCCATCGTGACCGTCTCCTCCGGGGACGATCTGTACTCCCAGATCACCACCCGCGCGTACTTCCAGCTAAGGCCCGACGAGAACGCTCTGTCGACCCCCTTCATCCACTACCTCACCCACGCCCGGAAGAGCCGCAGGACCGCCGTCATAGACGACAGGGCGGCCGGCCGCACCAGCTGGCAGATCGTCAAGGACCTGGCCGCGTTCCCGCCCTCCGAGGGCACGACCACGACCCATGCCGTCCCCGCGGGCAGCGAGGACTTCGACACGGTGGCCGCCGCGGTGCTCGCCGCCGACGCGGAGGCCGTCGTCTACGGCGGCTCCTCACCGCACCGGGCCGCCCTCTGCGCCCGCGCGCTGGAAGAGGCCGGGTTCCGGGGCACGCGCATGGCGCCGGAACCGGTCCTCCAGGCCGCGTTCCTCACCGAGGCGGGCCCGGCGGCCGAGGGCTGGGTGATCTCCACGACCTATACCGACCCGGCCGAGCTGCCGACCGCGGCACGCTTCGTGGCGGGGTACAGGAAGCGCTTCGGAGTGCGCACCGTCGAGCGCTTCGCCGTCGAGGCGTACGACGCGCTGCTCTTCGTCGCCCAGGGCCTGAGCGAGCTGGGCAGCGTCGAGCCCGAGCGGGGCGCCATGGTGCGCAGGCTCCGTGCGACCGCCTACAAGGGGCTCGCCAAGACCATCGAGTTCGACCCGGTGACCAAGGAGTTCCGCTGGGTCAACGGCCTCTTCCTCCACCGGATACGGAACGGCACCCCGGACTTCCTGGGCCGCTACGACCGGGTGAAGGAGGCCTGATCCGGCGGAAACCCCGGGCCAGGGCTCGGGCTGCTCGGCGGGTGGTTCGGCGAGGTGGCTCGGCGAGATGGTTCAGCGGGGCCTCATGGAGCCGAGCTTCCCCCAGACGACCAGGCGGTACTTGGACGTGTACTCCGGAGTGCACGTGGTGAGCGTGAGGTAGTAACCGGGGTCCTTGTAGCCGTACCCCGTTCTGACCGTGCTGCGAGGGATCTCCCGGATCACTCCGCCGTCTCCCGCCGAGGTCTGCGCCAGCGTCCTGTCGACGACGTACGTATAGACGGCGGTACTGGTCTCCACCTCGATCCGGTCCCCCCGCCGCAGCCGGTTGATGTACCGGAACGGCTCGCCATGGGTGTTCCGGTGCCCGGCGAGCGCGAAGTTCCCGGCCCGCCCGGGCTGCGCGGTCTCCGGGTAGTGACCGACGTACCCCTTGTTGAGCACGTTCCCCTTACTGATGCCTTCCGCGACCGGGACACGGAGGTCGAGGCGGGGGATGGTGAGGACGGCGTAGGCCTGGGTCCAGCGGGGGCGGGGGGTTGAGCTGGCGGCGGAGGCGGAGTCCGGCGCACTCCGGGAGCCGGAACCGTCGCCGGTGGCGGCGGAGCCATCGTCCGCGCCCGACCCGTCGGCCGCCGCCCCTCCCCCATCCCCGTCCCCCCGGTCCCCTTCCCCTTCTCCCTCCCACTCCCACTCCCGCTCCAGGGCCTGGACTTTTCTCTCGGCGCCCTCGCGGGCCTGCCGATTGGTCCACCACAGCTGGTGGGCGACGAGGAGCATGAGGACGACACCGAGGGTTACGAGGAGCTCGGCACCGTTCCAGAGGAGGCGGGCGTAGCGGGCACGCCGCCGCCGGGCCTGCTGATGGACGACGGGGACTCGCATACGCGTATGCCTCCCTCCGTGCGGTGGCCTCGGCGGTGGCCGGGGTCCGGGCGGCTGCAGTGGCCGACGCCGAGCCAAGGCGGTGGCGATGGTGATGGCCATGGCGGTGGCGGTGGCGGTGGCGGTGGCGGTGGCCGGGGCCGGGGCCGGGGCCGCACGATAAGGGCTGCGGCCCCAACTCACCATCCCCATGAACGAGCCGCCCCCTCCCTACCGCTCACGACCGCTCGCCCCCTCCGCTGATCTCACCCCTGGCCTGCCCATACCTCTCCTCCGCCGGGCGGTCGGCAGTACGGTGTCCACCATGCGCCCCGACACGTCTGCCGAGTACGTCGACCACAACGCCGAAGCAGCACGCCTGGAGCGGACCGCCGGCCTCTACCCCGAGGACGCCGAGCACCTGCTGCTGCAGGCTGCGGCCCACCTCGAACTGGCTGACGACCGCCCGCGAGCCACCGCCTTCTACGACCGTCTCCTCTCCAGTGCGACCCCCCTGGAGAACCCATTCCTGGTACGGGCCCTCAAAGCGGCCAACCTCTGGGAGTACGGCCACGAGGCGGAGGCAAAGGCGATCATCGAGGGCGTCCGCGCGGCGTCACCCCGCGACCCGGCCCCCTGGGTGATCGTGGCCGAGTCCCTGGAGTCCCACGACGAGCTCGAAGCGGCACAGCAGACGTTCACGGAGGCGGCGACCCACCTCCTGACGGACGTCCCCGAACCCCCGTACGCGACCCACCCGGTCCTCTTCGGCCGCCACCGCGTACGCCGCATGCTGGGCCTCCCCCACGACAACTGGGACTCCCTCGCGGACACCCTCCACTCCTCCCCGGTCTCCCTGGACGAACTCCACGACCCGAAGCGCGTCTGGTCCCTGGGCTCGGACAACCCGGCGGAGCTGGAGGCGGAAATCTCGCGCCTGCGCGCCGAGTTGGGCACGTATCGGGAGGCGCTGTCCCGCCCGTTCCCGGTGGCGGTACTCCACTGGCCGGCCTCGGAACTGACAGAACTGGTGACGGCGTACCCGACCTTGGCGGAGGAGTACCCGTCCCATGAGGAACACCTCGCGACGATAGAGGGCTCACTGAGGGAGCTCGCGGCCTCCGGCACCCCGAACTTGGGGATCGTGACAGGCACGGTTCCGTCCTACGAGGCGTTCGCTGCCTCGGAGGGGGCTTCGCCTGGCGATGCGTCGTTGTTGCCGCAGTATGCGACGACGTTGGCGGCGAGGGGGCGGGCTGAGGCTTGGCCGCCGGAGCGGGGGGCGTCTTGTTGGTGTGGGTCGGGGCGGGGGTATGGGGAGTGCCACGGCAACGACGAGTGACGTGGGTCGCCCGATTGCGTAGCACGCTCAAAGACGATCACCTTTGGGTGTAACACCCTCGATTGTCAGCGGCTGCTGTTAGAACTGCAGTCGGGACAGAGCCATATCAACGTGAGCAATCGAGGGAGCATCGGGTGGCGGAACCGGGGGATCTGGCGCAGCCGGTCGCAGGTGTCTACGAGCAGCTCATCACCCGGAACCTGCACAGTCAGATAGAGCAGCTCGAAGCCTCCGGCTGGAAAGCCATCCACGAGGAAGTCAGTGCGGAGTCCTCTCCGCACGTGCTCGCCCGCCACATCGCTGAGGCTGTCGGACGCAGGCTAAGCCGACTGCCCCACGACAAGCAGGTTGCCGCCGCGAACCAGATCCTCAAGTCGCTCGCTGAGAGTGCGCCGGACCCGGACGAGACCGTCGGTACCATCGTCGACGGCCCACGGCAGCTCCTGACCCTCGCCGAGCAAGAGGCTCCGGGCGTCTACGCGCTACGTCCCCTCACACCCCTCTCCGAGACGTCGCTGATCACTAACGCCTCGGATGACCCCAGTCTGGGCGCGGAGTTGAGAGCCGAGCTGGCCACCGCAGACCGCGTCGATCTGCTATGCGCGTTCGTGAAGTGGTACGGCATCCGTGTCTTGGAAGACTCGCTCCGTGCTGCCAAGGAGCGGGGCGTACCGATCCGGGTCATCACGACGACCTACATCGGTGCCACCGATCGGCTCGCGCTCGACCGCCTTGTCCGCGATTTCGGTGCCGAGGTAAAGGTCAACTACGAGATCCGGTCTACACGGCTACATGCAAAGGCATGGCTGTTCCGACGCAATAGCGGTTTCGACACCGCGTATGTCGGCAGCTCGAACCTGTCCAAAGCCGCACTACTCGACGGCTTGGAGTGGAACGTACGCCTGTCGTCGGTGGCGACTCCCTCGGTACTGGACAAGTTCGAGGCGACCTTCGACGCGTACTGGAACGACAGCGCCTTCGAGTCGTACGACCCCGACGGCGATGGCGAGCGACTCGATCGAGCCCTGGCCCAAGCGGGCGGCACCGGCTCCACTACTGACCTGAAGATCAACCTCTCCGGACTTGAAGTACGTGCCTTCCCGCACCAGCGGGACATGCTGGAACGCCTCGATGTCGAGCGTGAGATTCGCGGCCGAAATCGCAACCTCCTTGTCGCAGCCACGGGCACGGGTAAGACGGTCATGGCTGCCCTCGACTACCGAGCCCTGCGTAAGAAGTTCGACAACAGGAGTCCAAGGCTGCTGTTTGTGGCTCACCGCAAGGAGATCCTCCGACAGTCGCTGCGTACATACCGCGAGGTACTCGATGACGCGTCCTTCGGAGAGCTGCTCCACAGCGGCGAAGATCCCCGAGACTGGAACCACGTCTTCGCCAGCGTCCAGTCACTGAACGTTCGACGCCTCGAACAGCTCAGCCCGGACCACTTCGACATCATCGTCATCGACGAGTTCCACCACGCCACAGCCACCACATACCGCCGGGTCATCGAACACTTCACGCCGAGGGAACTACTGGGCCTCACCGCCACCCCTGAGCGGATGGACGGGCGGAATGTGCAGGACGAGTTCTTCGAGGGCCGCATCGCGGCCGAGATGCGGCTGTGGGAAGCCCTTGAGAATGATCTGCTGTGCCCCTTTCACTACTTCGGCATCCCGGACGGCACGGACCTGACCAACCTCGGTTGGCAGAAAGGCACTTACGCGGATCGGGAGCTCGGCAACCTCTATACGGGAGACCACGCCCGCGCCCGCATCGTGGTCAAGCAGATCCGGGACAAGATCTCCAACCCGGGAGCCATGCGAGCCTTGGGCTTCTGCGTAACCAGAGCTCATGCCCACTTCATGGCCGACTTTTTCCGCAAGGCCGGATTCCAGGCCGCAGCACTCGACAGCGACTCGTCCGCTGGAGTACGAACACAGACTCTGGCGGACCTGCGCGACGGCACGCTTCAAGTGGTCTTCTCCGTCGACCTGTTCAACGAAGGGCTCGACATTCCTGACGTCGACACCCTTCTACTCCTGCGCCCCACGAACAGCGCCACGATCTTTCTCCAGCAACTGGGCCGAGGGCTTCGCCGCACGGAGACTAAGCCAGTACTCACCGTCCTGGACTTCATCGGCCAGCACCGAGCGGAGTTCCGCTTTGAGGAGCAGTTTCGGGCGCTGACAAACCTCACCCGGAACCGACTCGTCGACCACATCGAGCGAGACTTCCCACAGCTTCCCTCCGGGTGCCAGATCATCTTGGAGGGCAAGTCCAAGGACCTCGTCCTCGACAACATCCGCACCCAACTGGGCGCCACCATCAAGACGTTGGTGACCGAGGCCAAGGCATACGACACGCCGCGGCTGGCGGACTATCTCCGCGAGAGCCGCCGGGAGATCAAGGAGCTCTACAAGAGCGACAACTCCTGGACAACGGTCCTCCGCAAGGCCGGCCTCGTCGAAGATCCAGCCCCGTCAGAGGAAGCGGCGCTCCTCAAGCGTGTCCACGCGTTCCTACACATCGACGACCCCGAGCGAGCCCACGCTTACCGTCGCCTGCTCTCAGACGACGCTCCCATGTACGAGGCTCTGACACCCACCGACCAGACGTACGCCCACATGCTCTTCTTCAACTTGTGGGACAACGCCGGAGGCTTCACCAGCTTCCAGCAGGGCCTCGAATCGCTGCACTCCCAACATGTGTTCCGCGATGAGCTCCGGCAGGTGCTGTCATACGTCATCGAACGGTCAGACCACTTCCCGATCCCGCTGTCGGGCCCCCATCGCCACATCCCCTTGAAAGTCCACAGCGCCTACAACCGTTCTGAGATCCTGGCCGCTCTCGGTGTGGCTCGTTTCGGCGGCCAGATGCCCAGATCCTTCGCTCAGGGCGTCCAGTGGGTCGACGAGATCCAGACGGACGCCCTGTTGATCACGCTGGAGAAGAACGAAAAGGACTTCTCCCCCACCATCCGCTACAAGGACTACGCCCTGAGCCCCACCCTGTTCCACTGGGAATCGCAGAACGCTACTGCGGAGAACTCACGTACCGGTCTGCGCTACCGACGTCACGAGCAGCAGGGCAACCATGTCCTCCTGTTCATGCGTCGCTACAAGAACAACGACATGGGCAAGTCCCAGCCCTGGATGCTCTTGGGACCGGCAACATACGTGGAGCACACCGGCAGCAAGCCGATGGCGATCACATGGCGACTGAAGCATGAACTTCCAGCCGACGTGTGGACGTACTCGGCTATCGCTGCGGGCTAGGCACCTGACCCAGTGTCAGCACTGTCCGCTAACGTCGAGGCATGAACGTATCTCCGTTAGAACCTGGGCACCTCACGACGCGCGCCAAGATGAAGGAACGCTTCGGCGGAGGCGATCAAGAGGGGATAATTTTATCCAAAACCACGCCAAATATATTGATCTACACAGATCACGAGAGCGGTAGAGAGTACGGCTACGAAGACGGCTGGCTCGAAGAGGAAGACGAGCACGGCCCCGTATTCGAGTACACAGGAAAAGGTCGCACCGGGCATCAGACGTTCGAGGGGTCGTCCGGCTCCCGCAACAATGCAATTCTTCACCATGTCGATGACGGAAAAACCCTGCGCCTCTTCATGGCAGCAGGAAAATCCCCCGGATCTAAATCCGCCGCAAAGCTTCAACGATATCTTGGCGAATTTGAGCTGGATTTTAAACAACCTTATACGATCCGCGAGGCTGACGACCCAGAAGGAAATCGGCGCCTAATCATCGTCTTCAGATTGCGACCAAAGGGAAGCGTTCAGCACCTCCCTGAGGACGCAATTACACCTGCAGAGACGACGCAGATTCAACAGGTATCGGCAGCGGTAACCGCAAGCTCGATGGTTGAACCGCCGAGCAAGCGAGTGCCAGAGAGCAGGCGCTCGGCACAGCCGAGCACCATTGCAGAGCATCGCAAGATGCGGATTCTGGGCGAATATCTCAGGTTTCTCGAAGAACAACAGCACGAGGTATTCGCCTACCAGATCAAGATCGCAGGAACGCGGTCCACTCTAAAGACCGACCTCTACGACGCCACCGATCATGTGTTGTATTGCGTGAAGGGTGAGAGTAGCCGGGAAGAAATACGCATGGCTATCGGTCAACTCAAGGACTACGTCCGACACATCAAGCCCGCCAATCCAAAGCTGGCTGTACTACTCCCCGAAAAGCCTCACGAAGATCTTCAAGACCTGCTCAACAGAGAAGGCATCAGCCTGGTCTACCAGGACGGCGAGGGATACCCGACACACACCTCAGGGAGCTAGCATGCCGTCGCCAGAGCACGACTTTCTGTCGGACTCCGCCCTGAAAATAATGGAGAGCGCCGCAAGCTCTGGTCTCTTCAGCTATCAGGAGGGGAGCCGGAAGCTCTTCGACTTCTCATGTGACCTCAAAAAGGACTGGTCAAAGATAGTCTCGGGGCAAACTCTATGGAAGCATGATAGAGACGGCATAGATAAGGATATAAGGACACTACTCACCCAGCGAGACGTCTCCGCCGCGGTGTACATAGCCCGCCATTCGACACAGAATAAAAGGCGACTGGCTGAGGTGACTGGATCGTTCCGTGACACTCCGATGCGCGAAAGACTCTCCCGACTACGCGTTTTCTGGGTCCCGGGGGACTTTGACGCAGACAGTGAAAATGCTCGGGACTCGACGTACGAGAACCTGAGAGACGAGATGACTAAAGACCTGCTCATGCAGGTGGTTCTTGGTGGCCTGACTCCGCAGGATGTGTCTCGCTTCGCAGCTTCGGGCCGCCCCGGATATCCTCTCGCAATCCTGTCTCACGTCAAGACGCAAGGATATCGAAGCCTCTCCAACACTGCGAAGGTTCTAGGATTTAGCACGCAAATCCTCAAGGAAGAGGTCCAACGACTTTTCGTCATAGGGTTCCTTGAGAGCGACAGCCTACAAGGTGGAGTTTTCCGGATTAGCGATAGCGGGCATGCCATGCTCGACATCTGCTCCCGACTTCGCGATTACCTACACGAAGACCTCGGCGAAGGTAACGAGAATAAGGAGCTAGAGCACATATGCCGGCTACTCGGCATAGATTACCCGTCAGCCCCCTCCGGGATCGGTGAGCCCGCCACAAAGGTGGACCTCCAAAACCCGACCGCACTACTGATGCAGCATGTAGCCCAGGCCGACAAAGACGGGGCTATTGAGTGGCCCGAACCTTACTTCGCACTGCCGAGCATGTAGCAACTGCGACGCTCGGCAGCACCCTTCACCCTGTTGCTCAAGCCGGCAGATCGACGCCCTCTGCGGCCTCGGCCTCGTAGTGGATCTGCGCACGGTCGAGTGCGCCATCCACGTCGCAACCGTGCGCTCTGAGCCAGTGGAGCAGGTCGGCGATCATGTCGATCGCTGCTTCCTCTGCGATGGCCACAGTCAGGATGCGGGAGCTCGCTGCGCGCGGGAGTCTGTCTGCGCCATTCCCGTACATGCGAAGCATCGACTCGACCCGGGTAACTCGATCCCCTCCGCGATGTCCGTTCATGGAATCCAGCCCCGTCTCCAGCTCACACCAAGTCACCTTCCGGTCGGGGGAGAGTTGGACACCCCACCGGTCGGCGACGGCGTCGATGATGGCCACTCCTCGTCCGGCCTCGGCGTCGGAGCCTGCGTCGAGGAGGGTGGGGAGTGCTCGCGTGTCGGGGTCGTGGACTTCGATGCGTAGGTGCGTGCCGTTCATCGAGACGGCGAGCGTCGTCGGAGTGCCGAGGCCGACGTGCCTGATGACATTGGACACGAGCTCGCTGACGCAGAGTTGGGCTGCGTCGGTGACCTCGTGCAACCCCCAGAGCTCCAGGTGCAACCTGAGGATGTGACGAAGCCCCGAGACTTCCTCGGGTTCGGCCACGAAAGGCAGATCCCACGGCTTCCTCAGCAAACCGGCGGTGCAGTCCATCGTTCAACTCCTCTGGCATGATGTCGCGTTGCTGTACGCAATCGACTACACACCGAGAGTTGCATTGGAACTCTCAAAATGGAACTCTCATTTTGTGCTCGCGGGAGCACGACTGTGATCCGCGCGCCCCCGGCGCGTGCCGTCTTGCCGGTGCGGTTGAGCAACCTCGACGATCCGACAGATCAACATGAAGGGCCTTGGACATGGCAGCCGGACCTACCACTCGTAGGCGCCAGTTGGGCGCCGACCTGCGTCGCCTCCGCGAGCTCAAGGGCCTGACCCTTGAAGATGCAGGCGGGCGCGTCGGCATCTCGAAGGCAACACTGAGCCGCTACGAGACCAAGGAAGGCTCGGTCAAGTGGCCGGCTGTGGACGCCCTTTGTCGCGAGTACGGCGCCTCCGACGAAGAGCGTCTCGCTCTGGTCGATCTGGCGAAGGGCGCCAAGATTCAGGGCTGGTGGCGGTCACTCGCCGATCCCATCCCTGAGTCGATGAATCTCATGCTCACGCTAGAAGACGAGGTGGTACGGGAGGACCACTACGCCTGCATGTACATCCCAGGGCTCCTCCAGACGCGCGCCTACGCCGAGGCCGTTCACCGTGCCTCGGAAATGCGGTGCGCTGAAAGGGAGGTACAGCACATGGTGGACATCCGCATGAAGCGACAGGAACTTCTCCAGCGCGACGAACCGCCGCACATCTGGTGTGTCATCGACGAGGCCGCGATCCGGCGCAGCGTTGGTGGGCCGACGGTGATGCACGAGCAACTGCGGCACCTTCTCACCACGTCCGAACTCCCCCACGTGACCATCCAAGTCCTCCCGTTCTCAACAGGGGCTCATGCGGCGGCAGTTGGGAGCTTCGTCGTCTTGGGAGGTCAGACTCCCGAGCTGGACGTGGTGTACGTGGACATCCTCGGCGGCGGGCTCTTCATGGAGAAGCCGGAGGAACTGGAGCGCTATAGGTTGGCGTTCCAATACCTTCGCGCACAGGCCCTCGACCTTGAGGCTTCTGCGGCGCTGATCCAACGCATAAGCGAGGAGTCCTGATGGCCATACGGTCCGAGCCTCACTGGTTCAAGTCCTCGTACAGCGGCGGTAGTGGCACTGAGTGCGTCGAGTGTGCCCACGCTGACGGTCGCTTGCATGTACGCGACTCCAAGTGTGTCGACGGCCCGGTTGTGGCCGTCCGCGCTCAAGCCTGGTGGGCATTCATACGGGCGCTGGAGGGCGACTCTCTGGCGGTGGGATGAGCCGAACGGTCGAGGACTAGTGGTTCGGAGTCGGCTTACGGGTCAGAAGTTGGATTCCCTCTGACTCGTGGCCGTTCATTGTGGGGACTGTGATGTGTCGGGTGGCGATGGGATCTAGTCCTGCGAGCAGTGTGGTGAACCAGTCGCTCGGGTGGTGGCGGCAGACCGCGCCGTCGTCGGTCTTGAATACCCCGTAGGTGCCGTAGCGTTCGGCGGATTTGGCGTAGCGGTCTTGGTTGCGCTGGTCGTTCTGTAGGAGCAGGTCGCTGACGTAGAGCAGGCCGTTTGGCTTGAGGACTCGGGTCAGTTCGCAGATCAGGCTTCGTTGCGCCCGGTCTTCAGGGATACAGGTCAGTACTGCGAAGAGCAGGATCACGTCGACGCTCGCAGCAGCCATAGGGAGCGTCGGTGGCGTGTCCAGCGTTGTGAACTGCATTGTGGGGTGTCGCTGGCGAGCCTGGGCGATCATTTTCGGTGAAGTGTCGACTCCAGCAAGGTTGTTGAGGGCCTGCTGTGCAAGGTCGCTCATGATTCGGCCGTATCCGCAGCCGTAGTCGAGGACCGTGGCACTTCGGCTGACGTCTTCCAGCCATGGCAGGTGTAAGGGGTGCGCGAACTGTTTTGTACCCGACGCTGCGGCCGCGTTCCAGTAGGCGCTCTGGCTGCCGAGTTCGTCGCGTTCGGACATGGCGAAGGCCTCCGATTGGTGCCGTGTTGGAGTGGCGGCCGGGGAGCGTTCAGTGGACCGGGCGTCGAAGGCGGCATCGTGTGCCCGCTTCTTTGGCGATGTGTATCCTGACGCGCGAAATCCCAGAGTCTGGGCGGACGGGTGCGGGTCCCCGCCCACTGGTGTCGCGGCCGGGTGCCTCGAACTGACCGGATGATGGCCGATAGGGATCCAGGGGTCGACGTGGGGTTTGCTGAGCAACTGGTCACGGTGGGCGCGGTCATGGCGGGTGCCGCGGGGTCGTACTTCACTACTCGGCTGACCGAGCGGGATCGGTTCGAGCGTGAACTCCGCGTCCGGTGGGACGCGCACCGCCTCGACTCCTACGTCGCCTACGTCGCGGCGGTCAAGCACGTCTATCGGTGTGCACAGCAGGTGTTCACCCCGCAATGGGACGACGGTGATCCGGCCGCTCGTGATCCTCTGCTGGTTGAGATGAGGTCGGCCGAGGGAGATCGGTCGCACGCCTTTGAGCAGGTGATGCTGCTGGGCGACACGGCGACCGTGCAAGCTGCCCACGAACTCAACAACCGGCTGTGGCAGCTGGAACGGCCGGCCCGGGGTGCCGAAGAGATCACCCAGGACATGTGGCAGGAGCGCGCCAACGAGTGGCTGGTCGCCCTCAACAACTTCCACGAGCATGCTCGGCAGAATCTCGGAATAGCCGGGGAATCCGCCCGGCGTGATGTGGTGCCGCAGGCTCGCGCGGACTCGGAGCAGTGACTCGCCGGTGTACGTCACTGCGTGGGCCGGCGGAGTTCTCATGACTTGGTCAAGCCAATGTCCGGGGGCGGGGGTGGTGTTGGTGAGCCTGGGCTTCGAAGGTGCCGTGGGGCCGCCCGCTTCTTGGCCAGTGTCGTGCATCCGTGGGCCGCGTAAAGGGCGGCCTTCGGCCGTCGCCTGCGGCGATTTCGCTGCGCTTCACCCTTGACTCGGCCCACTCCGGCACGGGTGAGAAGCGAGTGGGCGGCTGCGCATACCGGTGCCGCCGTCTGGACCGCGCCAACCGGGCACACGTATATCAACACCCCGCCCGTCTATCGCGAGTGAGCGAGCGAGCGGGTGAGGCGGCCTGCCCGTTGTCCTGCCGCTCAGGTCAGCGGGTGTGATGTCCTGCCCGAGGCCTCGTCTATTTCGTCGTGGGCCTTGGTCAGGAGTTTCATCGCCAGTTCGTTGAGGGCCCTGGCGCCGGCCACTTCCTCGCCCACCCTCGGCTGGTTGGAGTCGGAGGGGTGGCGGCTCGCGTAGCCGTGGGCCCGTACCTCGCTTCCGTCGGGGAGGCGTACGAGGGCGGCCGCACGGGTGCGGTTGTCGTCCTCGTCGAATTCCAGCTCTATGTGCCATCCGACAGCGGTCTTCATCGTCATCACGATCACCTCCGGAGCCGCTGTTTCCAGCTGCCTCCAGCTGTTCTCAGCCGCTTCCACCTTCCTCCAGGGTGCGCCTGCTCGGCTGCGATTGCACGATGTGCTCGCGAGACGAGCTCTCCCCATGGCACCTCCTCGCGTCACGCCGTCCCGCAGCGCCCTCGTAGGAGCTCGACGCCGTCGCCCTCCAGGTCGTCGCAGTACGCCGTACGTCCCGTCATCGCCATCACCAAGGCCAAGGTGCTGCCGGAGACCAGTGGTCCTGCGCCGGTCGTGAAGGGGCCGTCCGTCGCGGTGAGTCTCAGGCCGCCGATGCGTCCCTTGGCGAGGACCACGAGGTCCGAGCCCCGGTAGTACTCGGCCGCCCGCGTGACCGTCTCGATCGGGTGGTCGCGGACGATGCCCAGCGGGTGTCGGATGTCCTCTCCGTGCACGATCGTCTCGCCCAGCATCGCCAGGGTGGGGAGGGGAGGCTTGGTCGTGCTCGGGACCACTCGTCGGAATCTCTCCAGTGTCTCCGCCGGGGTGGCGCCCAACTGCTCGGCCAGCCTCATGGCCACCTGTTTGTCGAAGTCGAACCGGCAGCGGATCACACCCGCCAGCCAGCGTACGGAGTTGAGGCTCGCTGCCGCTGTGAGGTGCGCCAGCACCTCACGCACCGTCAGCTCGGTGCAGAGCGAGGGCGTTCTCCACTGTTCGTCGGTCAGGTCCGCGAGATCGGCCGCCAGCGCCGTTCGCTCGGCGCGGATCAGGGGCCAGACTCCGGTCGTCCCTCGGCTGCTGCGGGCTGCTCTCGGTTCCGGATCAGTCATGCGGGGGCGTCTCCTGTCACGGGGCGGGGTGCGGGCGTAGGCGTAGGCATGATCTCCGGCTTTCGAGCAGCCTGTGACCCAGGTCTCATCATCGCTGTGCAGCAGAAAACACGGGTTCCGCGTCGAGGGGGTGACAGGAAGGGAGGAGCGTGTGGATCTGGCAACCGAGTGGAAGCTGAGTGCCGGTCGCGGTGAGGCCGAGGCCGAGTCGGCGGAGATGGACTTTCAGCAGTTCGTCGCCGCCCGGTCGGCTCCGTTGTTCCGCGGCGCCCTCGTTCTGACCGGGAACCGCGAGACGGCGGAGGACCTGGTCCAGGAGACCCTGGAGCGGGTCTGCCGCAAGTGGCGCACGATCGCCGCCAAGGATGCCCCGGACGCCTACGTCCGGCGGATCATGGTGAACCTGGCCAACGACCGTTGGCGGAGGTTCCGTCGCACGGTTCCGCACCAGGACACCGGCGACATGGCGGCTCCGGGTGACGAGTACGGGCGTATAGACAGCAGGGACCAGTTGGTCCGCGCTCTTCAGGGTCTGCCGATGCGGATGCGTACGGTCGTGGTGCTGCGGTACTTCCACGATCTGTCCGACGCCGAGATCGCGGCCGACCTGCGCATCTCGCAGAGCACCGTACGGTCGCAGCTCGCTCGTGGCATGGAAAAGCTCAGAAGCCAGTTCCCCGCGCTCTCCGGCCCTTCACCACGGCAGCCCGAGGAGGGATCCCGATGACCTCGAACGATTCGCGGCCCTTCGGCTGCGCACACCCCACAGCCTTCGAAGAGGAACTGGTGAACGCCATGAACAACTTCGCGAACTCCGCCGACGCGCCCACCTTCGACGCGCCCGGCATCACCCGCAGGTCCCGTCGGAAGCGGGCCACGGCCATCGCCGGTATCTCGGCCGCCCTCATCGTGGCCGGCGGCGGTACCGCCCTCGCCTCCATCACCGGCGGTTCGGACTCGTCGAAGTCCGCTCCCGCGGCCGCCATCACCGCGGCGCCCGCCAAGGACGCCGCCACCCTGTTGTTCGCCCACAGCGCGGGCATGACCATCCCCATCGATCTCCTCGGCGCCGGCCTGGACGAGGCCAAGGGGCAGATCGCGAAGACCCAGACCAAGCTGGGCAAGGTCAACAAGGTGGACTGCGGCAAGTACGGCAAGCCGGGCACGGTCATCCAGGTCGACCCGCACAGCCCGAAGACCGTCGCCAACGGCGACACCGTCGATGTGACGCTCTGCGCCGGCTGATCCGAGGCCCCTGTTCGCGCCCCGCTCCTCCCGGTACCGGTGCCCGGAGGAGCGGGGCGCGGCACGCTCAGGGATGATCTGTCCCATGGGGCATGGGAAAGGGCACGGGGCGGACATGGACGACGCCCGGGCGTGGGACAAGCGGCTGGCATGGGCGTACGGACTGATCGCGAACGACTCGGCCGAACGGGCCGCCGCACTCGACCACTTGGCCTCCGCGCGGAGGAGGACCGAGGAGGCTCAGCATCGGTTCAACGAGACGTTGCGGATGTTGCAGGGGCAGGGGGTGATGTCCCCGTACGAGGATCCGGCCCTGCGGTCGGCCATGGAGGAGTACCTGTGGGCCCGAAGTCATTCGTTGCCCAGCGGTATGTGGGACAGAGGGCCCGGTGAGGATCTTTCCAAATGGCCCGGGCTGCCCTACGCGCTGCTCTTCCTGGAGTGGGAGGCCCGGTATCCGGAGGAGTGGACCCGGCACGCCAAGGCGTGGGGGACCAAGGAGGGGCTCATCCGGGATCTCGCCACCGACGCCGTCGGTCAGGATCCGGTGGCCCGGACCAAGCTGATCGACCTGGTGGAGATCGTCGTACGGCGTGCCTATCGCTGCAAGGATCGCGAGTACGTGCGCATCGCCCGGGTCGTCGACGGGGACCCGCTGCGGGTGCGGCTGGAGGGGGCCCGGCGTTCGGAGAACCCCTGGGCCCAGTTGCACGCCGGGTACGTACTGTGGATTCTGGACCGGCCCGAGGTGCCCAACAGCCGCCATGTCTGGCGGACTTGGCTGGCGGACTCGCGTCAGTAGGCCCGCGGCCGCGGCCCCGGCAACCTTTCCCCTCCCGGCTGCCACCACTCTCCGACAGTTCCTCAACTCCTGCGCAGGGATGGTCGGATGAGCCGCAATGTCAGTGTGAGCAGTCGTAGACGGTTCCTTGTGGGTACCGCGGGTGCGGTCGGGGGCGGGGCACTCGGGGTGCTGGGGCTGCCCGGTACCGCTGCCGCCGCCGCGGCGGCGACCGGCACCGTGTACGTCGCCAGTGACTCCACCGCCCAGACGTACAACTCCCGTTACTACCCCCAGGCCGGCTGGGGGCAGAAGCTGTCCTCGTTCCTCACCTCGAACATCACCGTCGCCAACCATGCGATCGGCGGGCGGAGTTCGCGGTCCTTCATCGAGCAGGGGCGGCTGGCCGCGATCCATCAGGTGATCAGGGCCGGTGACTACCTCTTCGTGCAGTTCGGGCACAACGATGCGACCGTGAACAATCCGGAGCGGTACACGTCGCCCGCCGACTACAAGGGGTACCTGCGCAACGACTACATCCGGGCGACCCGGGCGCGGGGCGCGACGCCCGTCGTCGTCACGCCGGTGTCGCGGCGCTCGTACAACACGTCGACCGGGAAGTTCAACGTCTCCTTCCCGGCGTACGTGGATGCCGCGAAGGCGGTCGCGCGGGAGGAGGGCGCCCCGCTGGTCGACCTCTCGGCGGCCAGCCGGGTCTACCTCGACGGGGTCGGGATCGAGGGTTCCAAGGGGATCTTCCTGTGGCTGGCCGCGGGGCAGTACCCGAACTTCCCGAACGGCGTCCAGGACAACACCCACTTCCAGGAGCGGGGCGCGGTCGAGATGGCCCGGCTGGTCGCCCGGGCGGTGGCGGGGCTGGGGCTGCCGATCTCGGGAGAGGTGCTGCCGGGCGCCCGGTAGGGGCGGGTTAGCCTCGGTCGACCGGCCGGAAGTCCGCCCGGAAGCAGCATCAGGAGGCAGTGATGGCGAAGGTACCGGCCGCGGCGGTGGCCGCGAGCGGGCTCATCGGTGGGTACGGGGTCGCTCGCTGGACGAAGAAGCGGCAGCTCGGCGGGGCCGTACTCGCCGTCGCCGGGGCCGCGGCCGCGCAGCAGTGGCGGCGGCAGGCCGGTGGGCGGGCTGCCGGGGCACTGACCGTCGCGTACGTCGCCGGGTTCGCCGGATCGCATCCGCTCGCCAAGAAGGTGGGCGCCTGGCCCGCGGTGTTCGGCGTGGCCGGGGCCGTGGCGCTGGCGTCCTGGGCGGTGGCCGACCGGCACGGCTGAGGTCGTATTCCTGCTGGGGGCCGTCCCCGGGGAGGGCCGGCCCCTAGCTCACCGGCGCTCCCCGGAACGCCCTCCGGTAGGCCTGCGGGCTCGTTCCCACCACCCGCTTGAAGCGGTCGCGGAAAGCCGTCGGTGAGCCGAACCCCGTCTGGACCGCGATCCGTTCGACCGGGTGGGTCGTGGTCTCCAGAAGGTGCTGGGCGCGGCGCACCCGCGCCAGGTGCAACCACTGCAGGGGCGTCGTGCCGGTCTGTTCGCGGAACCGGCGGTTGAGCGTACGGGCGCTCATGCCCGCCCGGGTCGCGATGTCGTCCAGGGTCAGATCGCGGTCGGAGTGCTCCTCCAGCCAGCTCAGCAGGGGTTCCATCGTCGTGCCCGCCGGTGCCGGCGGCTGGGCGTGGACGATGAACTGCGCCTGCCCGCCCTCCCGTTCGAGCGGCATGACGGACATCCGGGCCGCGTGCGCGGCGACGGCCGAGCCGTAGTCCAGGCGGATCATGTGCAGACACATGTCCATCGCCGCGGCGGCGCCGGCCGAGGTGAGGAACTGGCCGTTGTCGACGTAGAGGACGTTCGGGTCGACCGTCACCTTCGGGTACATGGCCGCCAGGTCCGCGGCCGCGATCCAGTGGGTCGTCGCCCGCTGCCCGTCCAGAAGACCGGTGGCGGCGAAGATGAACGCGCCGACGCAGATCGACGCGATACGCGTCCCGTTCGCGGCCGCCGCGCACAGTGCCTCGGCGACCCCCGGCGGCAGCGGCACGGTCGGGTCGGCGGTACCCGGCACGACGATCGTGTCGGCCTCGGCCAGCGCCTCAAGACCGTACGGCGCCCGTACGTTGAACGGCCCCGCGCTCACCTCCTCCGCCACCGAGCAGACCTTGACCCGGTAGGGCGCGCGGCCGTCCGGCAGCCGGGCCCAGTTGAACGTGTCGATCGGCGCGGCGAGATCGAACGGGATGACCTGGTCCAGTACCAGTACGGCCACTGTGTGCATGGCGAAATAGTAGGGGTGGCGCGGGTTCTGGCCAACAGGGGTGGTCTGGCGCCCGCCTAGGGTTCCGCGTGCCGCCAGTCTGCTGATTCGCCCGGTGACTGTCCGCCGAGAGCGTGCCGAGGGCCTGTCGACGGCCTGCGACTGATCCCTAAGGCTCTGGCGAGAATCCGTTGAACCCTGGCAATACCGCCACTTCCACAAGATCCGGTACGCCGCCTACCGTCCCCTCGTGACCAAGTTCTTCCTCGTTCTCCATGTCCTGGCCGCGATCGTCGCCGTCGGGCCCGTCACCGTGGCGGCCAGCATGTTCCCGCCCGGTGCCCGCCGCGCCCTCGCCGATCCGGGGGACCAGCGGGCGGCGGAGACGCTACGGCTGCTGCACCGGATCTGCCGGGTGTACGCGGGCCTCGGCATCGCCGTTCCCGTCCTCGGTTTCGCCACGGCCATGAGCATGGGCGTGCTCAGTGACGCCTGGCTGATCGCCTCGATGGCCCTGACCGGGATCGCGGCGGCGGTCCTGCTGGCGCTGGTGCTGCCGCGTCAAGAGGAACTCCTCGAAGCGGTGGAGGCGGCGGCCGGGGCGGACGTGACCGCCGGGGTCACCGGCACCACCGACGCGACCGGTGCTGGTGCCACGTCCACCGGCGTCGCCGCGAACCCCCGCGCCACCGTCCGGCTCGCCATGTTCACCGGCATCTTCAATCTGCTCTGGGCCACCGTCACGATCCTCATGATCGTCCGCCCGGGTTCCACGACGGGCGCCTGACGGCCGAGGAACCGCCGCCCGCTCCCGACGAGGAGTGGGCGAACACCAGCCCGTCCGTCGAGTCCCCCGTGTCCTTTCTGAACTGCCGGGCGACGGACGCGGCGACGAGTACCCCCGCCGCCATGACGAGCGTGGAGAACGCCCAGGTCAGAGGCCACATGGACGCGTCCGGCGGCTCGGGGTTCGTGCGGAACGAGAGGTACATGAGTGTCGCCGGGGGCGCGGCCACCAGGAGCAGGGGCCAGGCGAGGGCGTCCCGGTGGCCGAAGTACACGGCCAGGAGGAGCAGGGTCACGGCCAGGACCGCGACGCCGAGGACGGTCACCGGGGTCGTCTCGGTCGTCGAACCGGGTGACTCGGGGCGGTTGCGCAGATCCCAGGGCAGGCAGAGAAGGTACGCCGCCGAGGACAGGGCGGCACCCAGCAGGCGGGTCAGCCAGCGTTCCGTCCAGGGGCGCTTCGACAGCAGGCCCAGCAGCTTCTCGGTCATGGGAACGAGAGTTCCTCAGACGCACACAGGGCCGACAGAGTACGCGTACTCAGATCGCTGGGCCGTTCCTCCCAGGCGTACCGGGCGTACAGCCACCTACAGCCGTACAACGGGGCGCACGACCGACCCGTACGCCCCGCTCGCGGCCTAGACTCCCAGGTCATGAAGGGACTGCTGCTACGGCTGTCGGCCCTCGACGCGGATGCCGCGGCGGCGCTGCGGGTCATCGCGCACTTCGAGGCGCTGCTCGGGGCCGGGCGGATCGACGCCGAGTCGCTCGTGCGGTCCACGGCGGGGCTGGCCGAGTGTCCGGCGGGCCTCGAGGTGGGCGGACGTGTGGTGCGGTTCGGGCCGGCCGGGACCGTACCGGCGGGGCCTGTCGGCACGGTCTCCGGGAGCGCCGAGTTCCCGCCGGGCGGGCGGGTGTGGCTGGAGCGGACGGGGGCGCCGGGGCCCTTCGACGAGCTGGTGCTGGAGTGGATGGCCATCGCCGCGGGCGTCGTGCACGGCAGCCGTGAGCAGGACAGCGCACCCCATCAGGTGGCGGACCCGGCGCTGGTCGAGCGGGTGTTGTCGGAGCGCGAGGCCGTCGAGGACCGGGCGCGGGCGCTGCGCCTGCTGGGTCTGGTGCCCGAGCAGCCGCTGCGGGTGGTTGCCGTCGCCGGGGCTTCCTCGGTGGCCGTGCTCGGGCGGCGTGAACTGCGGCCCGGGGTGCGGGTCGCCGCGGTCGGTCCGCTCGCCGTGGCGTTGGCGCCGGGTGCCGAGTCAGCCGCCGAGGAGTTGCGGGCGTTCCTCCGCGAGCACGGCGCCGAGGGCGTACGGATCGGGGTCGGCGGCAGTGCTCCCGCCCTGGACGCAGGGGCCTCCTGGGCGCAGGCCCGGCTCGCGCTGCGGTTCGCCGTGGATGTGGCCGGGCTGCCCGACGAGGCCGTCGTGGACCACGACACCCTCGGGCCGGTGGCGCTGCTCGCCGACATCCCCGTCGACCGGCTGCGGGCCCAGCCCGACGTGCGCGCCCTGGCCGGACTCGCCGAGGGCAAGGGCGGCCCGGCGGCTCTGGCCGCCCTGACGGCGTTCCTGCGCACCGGCTCCCTGCGGCACGCCGCCGGCGACCTCCACCTTCACCACAGCTCGGTCGCCGCCCGCCTCGCAGGCGTGGAAACCGCGTTGGGCTACCGCCTGAGCAACTCCCAGGACCGCTTCCGAGCTCAACTGGCGTTGTACGCGCTGCGATTGGCGGACGAGGGCTAGGGGCAATGCCGTGACTCTGTTGGTGATCTTTAGTGGTCAGATGATCGTGAATCCTGCTGCGGTGCAGAGAGTCTGAAAGCGAGATGCGCGGCGGGTCGATGAGGTGGTGTCGTGCCAGTTGGCGAGGCGGCTGAGGTTGCAGGCCATGGCGGTCAAGACGTGCTGCACGTGAGTGCGAGTCAGACCTCGATAGCGGCTTCTGCGCAGGCCGTGAGCTCTTACGTTCTGAGAGAGGGTGGACTCGATGCCGGCGCGGATCGCGTACCGGCGTTGCCACTGTTCGGTCTGTTGGTCGAGCCGATTGCGCATCTGGATCTCGTGCAGTGCCTGCGGCAGGACTGCGATGGAGCGGGAGCCTGTGGCCGAGGAGGTGCACCGGGCACGGTCTGGGCAGGGCCGGCAGTCCCTCTCGGCGAACCGGGCCTGATGATAGGTGTGGCCGGAGATATGCAGCTCGGTCCAGGACACACTCGTCGCACCTCGCGGGCAGATCGCCTGCTCGTTGCCCCAGTCGATGGCGAAGGCCGTCTTGCCGAAGCCCGAATCCGCTTTGGCCTGGCGGCTGTTGTCCGCAAGAACCGGGCCGAGCAGCGTGATGCCGTGCACGTGCTCAGCCCGCTCGATCTGCGCGGGTGAAAGGTAAGCGGTGTCCACGACGTGCTCGGCCGGAGCCAGGCGACGGGTGGCGAGGTCGTCGTGGATCTTCTCGGTCAACTGCCCGTCCTGGACGGGAGCAATGGTGGTGGCCACATGCGTCACCAGGTGCGGCAGATCCTGATCACATGACTCGGTGACATGAACCCGGTACCCGCTCCACTGGACATCACGTTTGACGCAGTAGTGCGCGTCCGTGTCATACGGGGAGTCGAACCGCAGCGAGGCCGGCGGCAGAGCCGTGCCCTCCCGCCAGCGCAATTGCCCCTCACGATCCCAGTAGTACTGATGGACCCAGACCCGCCGCAAGATCTCCACCTGGCGCAGCATCCGCAGACGGCCTGGGGCGTCGGCCGCCCAGACCGCGGTGAGGAGTTTCTGCCCGTCCCGGCCGAACTCCTCGGCACGCTCGCGCACCGCTACCTTGCCGCCCGCAACTTTCCCGATCTCGACCTTCCGGCCGTACCGCTTGGCCCACTCCGGTTCGATCAGCGGCACCAGCCAGTTGGGATCGGCCTCGGTAATCTCCTCCAGCGCAGCCCGCACGCTCTCGCCCGCCAGCTCCAGCCGGCTCAACCGCCGCACCGCCGCCAGGACATGAGTGGCATCAGTACGCTGTCGGCCCCGCCCCTTGAGCAGCCCGGCCGCCACCAAGCGGTCCAGCATCAACTGCAGCAGCTGATCCGCCCGGCTGCCCTCGGCCAGCCGGGCCCGGAACTCACTGAGTACCGAGTGGTCGAAGCCCGGATCGTCCAGTTCAAGGCCGAGTCCGTACTTCCAGTCGATCCTCGTGCGCACCGCATCCGCCGCCGCCCGGTCCGAGAGGTTCTCCGCGAACTGCAGCACCGACACCAGCGCCAGCTGCCCCGGCGAGAAGCTTGGTCGGCCATCGGACGGATACAGATGAGTGAAGTCCTCGTCGGCGAACACCACATCGAGCCGGTCCCTCATCAGCATCACCGGCGTCCCCTTCGGACACGCCGCCCACGCCGTGCGGACCGTCATCGGAGGAATCCGCTGGAAACTTGCCGGACGCATCGACACCGTCCACCGCCCCAAACCGAGGCCGCCCCGCCTCCGACCAGCCAACCACCACCAGCGTCCGCCGTCACCACCCCGTCAAGATCACCAACAGAGTCATGCCGTTGCTTTACGTGGTTGAGGGTTGGGGTCGTTGGATGCGGACTGCTCGGGCGCCGGTGCGGGTGGGTTGGGGCCAGGTGTGGTGTCCGGCCCGTTTCAGCAGGTAGTTGGACATCTTGCGTTTGACGACGCGGGGCTGACTACGCAAGCGTCTGCGTGGCAGGAGGCGTTCGAGCAGGTCGTGCTGAAGCAGGACAAGGGCTCTGACCAGCAGCTCAGGGGGAAAAGCTGCCCGGCGTGACGGTCACGCTGCGCCGGGCGGAGCGCAGGGTTTCGGTGAAGGAGACCCGGTCCGGGTCCAGGCCCCGGGTGGCCGCGGTTCTCACCATCAGCTCACGCAGCGCATGATGGACCAGCAGGTGGGCCCAGATCTGCTGCAGGACACCGTCGGGCGTCTTGCTGGTGAGCACGACGCGGGCTCCGCGTTGATGGGTCTTGAGCTCGGCGAAGACAGCCTCCACCTCCCAGCGTTCCTGATAGAGCGCAGCCAGCTGGCGGGCCGGATAGCGACGGGCATCGAGCAGCGTGGTCACCAGCCGGTAGTCCTCGTCTTCGCGGCCGGTGCCGTGCAACTGGTAAGCCACCACCCGCACCGGGACCGGATCACGGTGCGCCCGGTCGGTGGTGGCGTGGATGCGCGAGAGCCACGATCCGTCCCGCAGCATCCGCTCCACGGGCAGGATCCGGTTGGCGGGCACCCGCCACAACAGATCGGCACCGCTGTCGGTGAAGGCTCTCCACATGGGCACGCCGAGGAACTCCCGGTCTGCAAGGACCAGTTCGCCGGGCCCGCAGGAGCGTGGCAGGCGGCTGACCAGGGTCACTTCGCCGGTGCGACAGCCGGCCAGCTCCGCATCCAGCACGAGATGGGTGCCCACCTCGATCAGGCATGCCATCCGCACCTGGGGAAAGCCGGACTTGTCGTGGCCGCGGCTGTTTCCGGGACGGCCGAACGCGGCCTCATTCGCCGCACTGTCGGCCACGTCCCAGCAAGTGCCGTCCACCGCCAGCAGCCGCATCCCTCGCCAGAAGCAACCCGGAGTGGCCTCGGTGCCCATCGGCTTCGCGGTCGTGGCAAACAGCACCCGCAACGGCTCCGATCCCAGGCGCTGGCGGGCCCGAAACAGTGACGACTTCGCAGGGATGCGCCACTCGCCCAAGAGCCCCTGGCTCCGCAGGCCCTCGACCAGGTGCCGCATCACCTCCAGATACGGAGCCGGCGAGAACAGGGCAAGGGCGAGCACGAAATACACCACCAGCCGGGCCGGCAGCAGACGTCTACGATGCTCCGCACGACCACAGGCAGCCACCACACGATCCACCAACCCAGGCCGATACACCCAGGTCAGCAGCCCCAGCCCCGATAACTCGCCGACATCCGCAGACACCCGCACCACCCCCGGGAAGCACTACGCAGCAGCGTACGCCCGCAACTAAAACAACGGCATTGGGGCTAGGGGGTGCCGCGCGCCGCGTCAGAGCCACGGCGACACCGGCGCTTTTAGGGGGCGCGGGGAACTGCGCGACCAGCCACAACGCACCCGCACCCGCACCTACCGAAGTGCCTTTCGAAGCACCGCGACCGCCTCTGCCGCATCCCTCTGGGAGACCTCCGCATACGCGACCATCGCCGAGCCGTGGAACGTACCCGGGAACAGATGCAGCTCCACACTCACCCCGGCCGCGAGCAGCGCACGGGCGTAGTCGATGCCCTCGTCCCGCAGGGGGTCGAACTCCATCACCGAGATGTAGGCGGGCGGCAGTCCCGCGAGCTGCTCGGCGGTGGCCCGGGCGGGAGCCGCGTAGATCGGGACGTCGGGGCTGCCCGGGACGCCGCTGCCGAGGTAGGCGTCCCAGCTGATGATCGCGTTGGGCCGGTTCCACAGGGGCGTGTCGGTGAAGTCCCGCATGCTGGGCGTGTCGAGGCGGTCGTCGAGTTCGGGGATGCCGAGGTACTGGAAGACGATCGCGGGGCCGCCCCGGTCCCGGGCGAGCAGTGCGAGACCGGCCGCGAGACCGCCGCCCGCGCTGGCGCCGAAGAGGGCGACCCTGGTGGGGTCGACACCGAGTTCGGCGGCGTTCTTGGTGATGTGGACGAGTCCGGCGTACGCGTCTTCGAGGCCCGCCGGGTACGGGTGCTCGGGGGCGAGCCGGTACTCCACGGAGAAGACGGCGGCGCCCAGTTCCCGCGCGAGCGCCACGTTGATGCCGTGGTCGAATTCGACGTTACCCAGCATGAAGCCGCCGCCGTGGATGTCGTAGACCACCGGGAGCGGGCCCTCGGCGCCCTGCGGGCGGTAGCCGCGCAGGACGACGTCCGGGGCACCCTCCGGTCCGGGCGCCACCACGTCGAAGACGTCCACACCGGTGGCGTCCACGTCCGCGAGGGCCGCCGCGATACCGACGAGCATCTCGGCGCGGGCGCCTTCGAGGTCCGAGGTGTCGGCCCTGGGCAGCATGGGCACGACCGCGGCAAGCTCCGGGTCCAGCGGGTAGGTCGTCATCTCGTCCTCCGATTCGACGCGCGGTCCCGTCGTCGTCGCGGCTCTGCGTCGTACGTCGCTGCGTCGTTCCGGAAACGGTGACACGGCGCATCCTCGCAGGTCACCCGACGGGCGTCGGGGAATCCGGGAGGGCGACCCGACAGCCGTACGGGTCGGCGCCGGCGGGCCGGTTCGCGAAGGCCCGCGGGCCGGTTTCGCGAAGGGCCGTCAGGCGGACGGCCAGCTTTGCAGTGCCATGTCGGCCACCAGTTGCAGGTCGTCGCGGGTGACACCGCCCGCGGCCTGGACGGCGATGCCGTTCGCCACGGTCATGAGGTAGCGGGCGAGCGCTCCGGGGTCGGCGTCGCGGGGCAGGTCGCCTTCGTCGACGGCCCGCCGGAACCGGTCGCGGAGGAGGGAGACGTGCTCGTTGCGCCAGACGACGAGGGCGTCACGGGCGCTGCGCCCCGGGTCGCCGACGGCGAGGGCGCCCTGGACACCGAGGCATCCGGTGGGGCAGCCGGGACGGGTGGTGGCCCGGACGGAGCCGTTCAGGAACGCGGTGGCCACCTGCCGTGCCGTCGGCTCCCGCATGGCCCGGGCCCCGTACGAGGCGGGGCCCTCGGTGTAGCGCTCCAGGGCCTTGCGGAACAGGTCCTCCTTGTTGCCGAAGGCCGCGTACATGCTGGTACGGGTGATGCCCATGGCGCTGGTCAGGTCGGTGAGGCTGGCTCCGTCGTAGCCCTGTTCCCAGAAGACCCGCATGGCGTGTTCAAGGGCCTCGTCGGTGTCGAAGCCTCTCGGCCGGCCGATCTGTGCCTTCTGTCGCGTCGCCATGCGGCCAACCATACCTCTTCCGTACCGGTCGGTGCAGATGTGCTACGTTCTCGTTCAGCGCCATTCAGTACCGATCAGTACCGAAATTCGCGGAGGTAGTTTCCATGGGACAGCTCGAAGGCAAGACCGCCGTCGTCACCGGCGGCAGCACCGGGATCGGCCTGGCCACCGCCGTCCGGCTGGCGGGCGAGGGCGCACACGTGTTCATCACCGGCCGGCGCAAGGCCGAGCTGGACAGGGCCGTGGAGGCCATCGGCCCGGCAAGGGCCACCGCGGTGGCAGGTGACATCTCCGACCTGGCGGACCTGGACCGCCTGTACGACGCGGTCCGCGCCCGGGGCCGGGGCCTGGACGTGGTCTTCGCGAACGCCG
The DNA here is from genome assembly GCF_036182465.1 of Streptomyces sp. NBC_00258. NCBI lineage: Bacteria > Bacillati > Actinomycetota > Actinomycetes > Kitasatosporales > Streptomycetaceae > Streptomyces > Streptomyces sp. NBC_00258. Next base: position 7,555,669 of record NZ_CP108081.1, on the reverse strand, counting down.
CCGCCGCGTCGTTCGCGACACTGGAGGAGATCACCGAGGAGCACTTCGACCAGACCTTCGGCGTCAACGTGCGGGGCACGCTGTTCACGGTGCAGAAGGCGCTGCCGCTGCTCAACGACGGCGCGTCGGTGATCCTCAACTCGTCGGTGCGCGCCGATGACGGTGTCGCGTCGTTCGGCACCTATGCGGCCTCCAAGGCGGCGATCCGGTCCTTCGCCCGGACCTGGGCCAACGAGCTCAAGGACCGGAACGTACGGGTCAACGCGGTCTCCCCGGGCACGATCGACACTCCTGGACTCGATGCCGTGGTCGATACGCCGGACACGCCCGTCACCAAGTCGCAGTTCGCCGCGGGTGTCCCACTCGGCCGGATCGGGCGCGCGGACGAGGTCGCCGACGTGGTGGCGTTCCTCGCCTCCGGGCAGAGCAGCTTCATCCTCGGAGCCAACCTGTACGTCGACGGCGGCGAGAACCAGGTCTGACCCGCGCTGTCCGCCTACGCCGTCGCCCCGGAAGGCGCAGGCCCGGAAGGCTTCGACCCCGGAGACGGCGAAACCGCCTCCGACAACGGCCTGGCGATGTCCTCCAGCGAGCGCCGTTCCGCCCGTACCGCGAGGGCCGCCGCGACCAGCCCCGCCGCGCACATCAGCCCGGCACCGATCTGGAAGGCGAGCACCGTGTCGCCGACCACGCCCGTGCTGGTCAGGTCGGCGAAGAGCAGCGGCCCGCTGATGCCGCCGGCCGCGGTGCCGATGGCGTAGAAGAAGGCGATGGCCATTGCGCGGGTCTCCATCGGGAAGATCTCGGAGACCGTGAGGTACGCGCTGCTGGCGCCCGCGGAGGCGAAGAACAGGACCACGCACCAGCAGGCGGTCATCGTCGTCGCGCTCAGCGAGCCCCGGTCGAAGAGCCAGGCGGTGGCGAAGAGCAGGATGCCGGAGAGCAGATAGGTGGACGAGATCATGATCCGGCGGCCCACGGTGTCGAAGAGCTTGCCGAGCAGCAGCGGGCCGAGGAAGTTGCCGGCCGCGATGACGGCGAAGTAGTAGCCGGTCGAGGAGGTCGGCACGTCGAAGAACGTGGTGAGGATCGCGCCGAAGCCGAAGGTGATCGCGTTGTAGAGGAACGCCTGCCCGATGAAGAGGGAGAGGCCGAGCACGGCGCGTTTGCGGTACGTCGAGAAGACCGTGCGCCCGATGGTGAGGAACCCGATGCTCTTGCGCTGGTGGATGGTGATCTCGCCCGCGGGCGGCGGGAGTTCGCGTCCGGTCTCCTCCTCGATCTGCCGCTCGACGGAGGCGACGAGGCGTTCGGCCTCCTCTCCCCTGCCGTGGATGAACAGCCACCTGGGACTCTCAGGGACGTTGCGGCGTACGAGCAGGATCACCAGGCCGAGGACGACGCCGAGGAGGAAGGTGAGCCGCCAGCCGACGTTGATCGCGAACAGGTCCGTGTTCAGCGCGACGATCGACAGGAGCGAGCCGCCGATCGCACCGAGCCAGAAGCTGCCGTTGATGATCAGGTCGACGCGGCCGCGGTAGTGGGAGGGGATCAGCTCGTCGATCGCCGAGTTGATGGCCGCGTACTCGCCGCCGATGCCGAAGCCGGTCAGGAAGCGGAAGAGGAAGAACCACCAGGTGGAGAAGGAGAACGCCGTCATCGCGGTGGCCGCGAGATAGACGGCGAGGGTGATCATGAACAGCTTTTTACGGCCGAAGACGTCCGTCAGCCGCCCGAAGAACAGCGCTCCCGAGCAGGCCCCGGCCACGTAGAGCGCGGCCGCGATACCGGTGACCTGGGCGGCCGAGATGGGCAGCCCGCTGCCGGACTCGGAGAGCCGGCCGGCGATGTTGCCGACGACGGTGACCTCCAGGCCGTCGAGGATCCACACGGTGCCGAGCCCGATGACGATGGTCCAGTGCCAGCGCGACCACGGCAGCCGGTCCAGCCGGGCGGGGACGGCAGTGGTGACAGTGCCGGTATCGGCGTGGGTGACGGCCATGGCGCCCTCCTCAGACTCCGGAACACGTCCCCGAGTCCCCAGATCCGCGCCCCTCTCACCTGCCGCCTTTCACGCTGCCCTGCGGGGGCTACGCCCCTTTTAGGGGCGCGGGGAACTGCGCGACAAGCCACATCCGACCCGCAGATACGACACAACCTGCGGGAGCGGGCAATCCCCCCGAGGGTGAGGTCACGCCCCTAGCGCCCGCGACACCGCAAAAATCAGAAGGCCCGCCAGCGAGCCAACCACCGTGCCGTTGATCCGGATGAACTGCAGGTCACGCCCGATATGCGCCTCGATCTTCTTCGAGGTGTGCTCGGCGTCCCAGCCCGCGACCGTGTCCGTGATGAGCGAGGTGATCTCGTCCCGGTACGTCGTGACGACGTACACCGCGGCCCCCTCGACCCAGCCGTCGACCTTGGCCTGGAGCTTCGCGTCGGTGGCCATGCGCGCACCGAGCGAGAGCAGCGAGGCACGCACACGCAGCCGCAGTTCACTGCGCTCGTCCTCCGCCGCGGACACGATCATCTGCCGTACGGAGGACCAGGCGGACGCGATCAGGTCCTGGACCTCGCCGCGGCCGAGGACCTCCCGCTTGAGGTTCTCCACCCGGGCGCGGGTGTCGGTGTCGGACTGGAGGTCGGAGGCGAAGTCGGTGAGGAACCGGTCGAGCGCGCCGCGGGCGGGGTGGGCGGGCATGTCGCGCATCTCGGTGACGAAGCGCAGCAGTTCCTTGTAGACGCGCTCGCCGACCCGCTTGTCGACGAACCGCGGGGTCCAGCCGGGAGCGCCGCCCTGCACGGCGTCCATCACCTGGTCGTTGTGGAGGACCAGCCAGTCGTGGGCTCGTACGCAGATCAGGTCGACCACCCGCCGGTGGCCGCCGTCCGCGACGACCTTCTCCAGCATCTTCCCTATGCCGGGGGCGATCTCCTGGGCGTCGGCCCGCCGGTTGATGGCCTCGCCGACGACGGCCTGCACGTCCGAGTCGCGCAGCACGGCGAGGGCGCCGCGCAGGGCGGTGGCCAGCTCCGCGGTCACCCGGTCGGCGTGCTCCGGATGGGCCAGCCAGGCGCCGAGGCGGCTGCCGATGCCGACCGCGCGCAGCCGCTGCCGTACGACGTCCCGCGAGAGGAAGTTCTCTCCGACGAACTCGCCCAGGGAGACGCCGAGCTGGTCCTTCTTGGTGGGGATGATCGCGGTGTGCGGGATGGGGATGCCGAGGGGGTGCCGGAACAGCGCGGTGACGGCGAACCAGTCGGCGAGCGCGCCGACCATGCCGGCCTCGGCGGCGGCCGCGACATAGCCCGTCCAGGCGCCCGCGCCGGAGTTCCCGGCCCACTTGGCCAGTACGTAGACGACGGCGACGAACAACAGCAGGCCCGTCGCCGTGAGTTTCATCCGGCGCACCCCGCGGAACTTCTCCTCGTCCGCGGGGCTGAACGAGTTCATCGCGCGCCCGGGCACCGTGCGGTTCGCCACACCGCCGGGCCGGGCATGCTGCCCTTCGGGCCCTGCCTCATCCGTTTGATCCGCTTTCGTGCTTTCCATCCGCTCCACCCGTTCCCTGTCCCCCACACCCATTGTCCCAACCTGACCGACTACTGGAACGGAACAGGAGTTCCCGGCGTCTTGCCGGGCGGGGCCAGAAAAATCGGATACGGGCGGCGGGGGCAATGGGGGCCCTGTCTGCTTCCCCCCACGCCATGCCTCATCATGGGGTCATCACATCGGAGCCTCGGGCTCCCACTGCCCGAGGAGACTTGCACCGCATGACCAAGCGTCACGGTTATGCCTTGCTGGCCGCGATCGTCGCCGTAGTCGTGGTCATCTCAGCCGCCATATACGTCGGGGTCGCAGCCGACGACGGCGAGGAGAAGCCGCTCGTGGGCGGCGGTACGCCACACAACTCGGCGGCCCCCGCGTCCGTCGGCACCTGGGTCGGCGCCTGGTCGGCGTCCCCGTCCGGAGCGGAGCCCGGCACCGAGGCCAACGGAATGGCGGGCCGTTCGGTACGCAACGTGGTGCATGTCGGCATCGGCGGCACCGCGGCCCGGATCACCCTGTCCAACCTCTACGGACAGCAGCCGCTCAGCATCACGCACGCCTCGGTCGCCGTCGCGGCCGCCGCGAACAACCCCGCCGCCGCTGCCGGCAGCATGCGCCGCCTCACCTTCCGCGGCAGCCCGTCGGTGGTCGTGCCGGCCGGGCAGCAGGTGGTCAGCGACGCCGTACGCCTGCTCGTCCCGCACGACACGGACGTGCTGGTGACGACGTACTCGCCGACCCCGTCGGGGCCCGTCACCATCCACCCGCAGGCACGGCAGATCTCGTACACCGCCGAGGGTGACCTCACGGAGGACGTGACCGGCACCGCGTACACCGGGCAGACGCCGTACTGGCGCTATGTGACCGCGCTGGACGTGCTGAGCAACGAGTCCGACGGCACGGTCGTCGTCATCGGCGACTCGCTCACCGACGGCTCGACCTCGTCCGTGGGCCAGAACCGGCGCTGGACGGACGTCCTCGCCGACCGGCTGCGCGACAACTCGGACGGGCCCCGCTACAGCGTCGTCAACCAGGGCATCAGCGGAAACCGTGTCCTCGGCAGCGGCCTCGGCCGGCCCGCCGAGAACCCGAGCGGTCTGATCCGCTTCAACCGTGACGTGCTCGGCCGTACGAACGTCAGGGCGGTCGTGGTCGCCCTCGGCGTCAACGACATCCTCCGTACGCCCCAGCAGACCGACGCGAACAAGATCACCGCCGGGCTGCGGGAACTGAAGCGCCTGGCCCACGCCCGCGGCCTGCGGGTCGTCGGGGCCACGCTCATGCCCTTCCAGGGCCACCGCGGCTACCGCCCGCACCTGGAGGACACCCGTCAGGCCGTCAACGCCCAGATCCGCGCCGGCAAGGTCTACGACGCCTACGTCGACTTCGACAAGGCACTCCGCGACCCCTACAACCCCCGCCGCCTCCGCTCCGACTACGACTCGGGCGACCACCTCCACCCCAGCGACAAGGGCTACAAGCGCATGGCGGAGGTCTTCGACCTGAACGACCTGAAGGGCTCGGTCCCGGCCGAGCTGTGACGGGGCTGCGCCCCTCCAGGGGCGCGGAGAACCGCGCGACAGGCCACATCCGGCCCGCGCTGCACGGCACTACCTGCGGGAGCGCTCGGGCCCGGGCTCAGTCCCGGTCCCGCCGCTCGTCCCGCCGCTCACGACGTTCCTCCCGCCGAGCCTCCCGATGCTCCCGCATCAGCTCACGGTGCTGCTCCATCGCGGCCCGGTGAATGGACCGCGCATCATCCAGCGAGCCCCGGTGGTCCAAGGAGCCGGTGCCCTCCAGGGCCCGGCGCCGGGACTCCTCCAACTCCTCCTGCCTCGCGGCCTTCCGCTCCAGCTTCTCCAGCCGTCGTTCCTCCTTCTGGCGGAGCCGCTCGGCCTTGGTCACCTTGCGTTCGACACCGACACCGCCCCAGAAGGCGAACCCGGTGACGACGACACGCGGGGCGCCGGGGTCGCCCTCGACACCCTCCTCGCGGTGGTCGAAGCCGCCCATGACGCCGATGCCGCGGACGACGACCTCGACACCGGGCGGCACGATCACGCTCATCCCGCCCATGATCGCGACGCAGTTGACGACGACCTCGCCGTCGGCGAAGTTCGCCTCGCGCAGGTCGATGACGCCACCGCCCCAGAACGCGAAGGAGTTGAACCGCTTCGGCATGGTCCAGCGCCCCTTGCGCTCGAACCCGCCCAGGACCGCGACACCCCACCGGGACGAACCGTCACCGCCGACGATGCGGCCCGCCCAGCCACCCGCCCCCGCGGGCTGCTTGACCATGGACACGGTGGGAGCGGGAGGAGTCACCCCGGGCGCGGGCAGATCCCGCGTGATGGGCGCCAGCTCCTTGTACGTACGGGCCTTGTACGTGGCCTCCAGACGCTCCTCGAACTCCTCCATGTCGAGGCGGCCCTCCGCGAGGGCGTCCCTCAGCACTTCGGCGACCTGCTCGCGGTCGGCGTCGGAGGCTCGCAGCTCGGGAAGCCCGTCGGGGAGTTCGTCCGTCATGGGCAGAAGCCTACGAGGTTGCCTTCTCCTCGTACATGCGGCTGATGACCGCCTCGATGTCCGGCTCGCGTACCGACAGGTCCACCAGCGGATACGCGGCGGCGATCCGCGCCACGAGCGGCGCCGCCGACTCCGCCGCCGGGAACGCGAGCCACTGCCGGGGCCCCTCGACCTTCACCACCCGCGCCGACTCGACCTCGATGGGCGGGAGTTCACGCTCCAGGTCCACCACGAGCGTCCGCTCGCTCTCACCGATCTCGTGCAGCCCGGTCAGCGGACCGTCGTACATCAGACGCCCGTGGTCGATGACCATCACGCGCCGGCACAGCTGCTCGATGTCGGTGAGATCGTGGGTGGTGAGCAGGACGGTGGTGCCCTGCTCGGCGTTGAGGTGCCGCAGAAACTCCCGCACCTTCGCCTTGCTGATCACGTCGAGCCCGATCGTCGGCTCGTCCAGGTACAGCACCTCCGGGTCGTGCAGCAGGGCCGCCGCGATGTCCCCGCGCATCCGCTGCCCGAGCGACAGCTGCCGTACGGGCACGTCCAACAGCTCGCCCAGTTCGAGGAGTTCGACGCACCGGTCGAGGTTCTCGACGTACCGCGCGTCCGGGATCCGGTACATACGGTGCATCAGCCGGTACGAGTCGATCAGCGGGAGGTCCCACCACAGGGTCGTCCGCTGCCCGAACACCACCCCGATGCGCTGCGCGAGCCGCGTGCGCTCGCGGGACGGATCGATACCCGCCACGCGGAGCCGTCCGCCGCTCGGGGTGAGGATGCCGGTGAGCATCTTGATGGTGGTCGACTTGCCCGCGCCGTTCGGCCCGATGTAGCCGACCATCTCGCCGCGCGCCACGGTGAAGGAGATCGAGTCGACCGCCCGCACCTGCCGCCGCTCACTGCGCATGAAGCCGGTCTTCTTGCGTACGTCGAAGACCTTCTCGACGCGGTCGAGGCGAATGAAGTCGTCGGCGTGGTCATCGGCGTGGCCGAAGTCCGTCTGCGTGTCCATGTGCGGCTAACTCCCCGTGCTCCGGTACGAACGAAGACCCGCGCGCCAGGCGAACCCCGAGAGCGCGCAGCAGACCACCGCCACCGGCGGCGACAGGAACGCGACCCACTCGGGCAGGTCGAGCGGGTACGGCAGGCCCAGCACGTACAGCGCGGGCACCCAGTTGACGAAGGCCAGCGGCAGCACGAACGTCACCCCGCGCACCAGGTCCTTCGCGAAGACCGTCGGCGGATACTGCAGCAGCGTGGTGCCGCCGTACGTGAAGGAGTTCTGCACCTGGGACGCGTCCTGCGCCACGAACTGGAAGGCCGCGCCCGCCACGAACACCGACGCGAAGATGGCGGCCCCGCTGACCACCATCACCGGCATCATCAGCACCTTCAGCGGCGTCCAGGAGATGTCGACCACGAAGAGCGCGTACCCGAGGACCAGCAGCCCCTGCGTGATCCGGCCCAGCCGGCGCAGCGCGAACCGGTCCGCGGCGACCTGTGCGAGCACCGGCGCGGGCCGCACCAGCAGCGTGTCGAGCGTGCCGTCGCGCACCCGCTGCCCGAGCCGGTCCACCGAGCCCAGCGCCAGATCGGTGAGACCGAACGCGGCGCTCGACAGCCCGTACAGGAACGCCACCTCGCCCAGCGAGTAGCCGCCGAGCTCGTCGACCCGCGAGAACATCAGCAGGATCGCCACGAAGTCGAGGGCGGTCCCCGCGAAGTTGCCGAAGACCGTCATCGCGAAGGACGCGCGGTACGCCATCGTCGAGCGGATCCACATCCAGGCGATCAGCCGGTAGGCCCGCAGCCCGTCCACCACCCGCGAGCGACCGGTCGGCGGGAAGCCCCGGTGCGCGTCGTGCCTCTCCTGAGCCTGAAGGTCAGCCACCCTGGACCACCACCCTGCGTGTCGCCGCCGACTGGACCAGGCGGCCCACCGCGAGCAGCCCGACGGCCCAGGCGGCCTGGAAGGCGTACGTGCGCCACAGCGCGAAGCCGGTGCGCTCGCCGAGCAGCACATCCGCCGGGGCCTGGAGCAGCGACGACCAGGGCAGCGCCCGGGCCAGCTCGCCGAGGGCTCCCGGGAAGACGTTCAGCGGCAGCGTCATCCCGGAGAAGAAGATCCCCGCGAGCACGGCCAGCTGCTGCACTCCCGCCCCGTCCATGAACCAGAACGCCAGCAGCGCCACGAGATAGCGGATCGCGAAACTCACCAGGAGGCCGAGGACGACCGCGACGAGGAACGCCAGCCAGGTCCCGGCATCGGCCGGAAGCGCGAGATGGAACACGAGCCCCCCGAACGCCATCGGCACCACACCACGCCCCACCAACTGGAACGCGGCCCGCCCTCCGTCGGCCGCCAGCCACCACATCTGAAGGTCCACGGGCCGGTACAGGTCGATCGCGATGTCACCCGTACGGATTCTCTCGATCATCTCGTCCTCGAAGCCGCCGCCGATCACCGCGACCGCCGCGAGCAGCCCCTGCCCGAGCCACACGTACGTCACCGCCTGGGACTGGTCGTACCCGCCGAGGCCAGGCCTTTCGTCCCACAGCGCGATGTACGTGTACGCCAGGATCAGCCCGAAGACGGTGTTGGTGAACACGCCCGCGGCGGTGGCCACCCGATAGGTCGCGTACCGCCGGAACGCGCCCACCGCGACGGCCGCGTACAACCGCCATGTCCCCACGTCGGGCCCCCTTCGGCCGATCCGAGCCAAAGCGCAGGAGCCTAGTCCCGGGGCCGTATCGCGTGCCACGCATTTTCTCCACGGGACGCGTGCCACGTGCCGGGAACGAATCGCCGGGTGCGACAGTCTTCAAGGAGGGGCGCACAAGGCGTACGAGGGCGTACGAGACGTATGACGCGAAACGGGAGTCCGGCACAACATGAACGACCAGCCGCAGCCGCAGCAGCCGAGCGAGGGCTGGGCACCGAGGGAACCGGGACCCGCCACCGCGGCGGCACCCGGGACACCCGGCAGGAAGCCCAAGCGGAAACGCACCGGATGGCGACGCCTGATCCCGACCTGGCGGATGGTGCTCGGCACGGTCCTCACCGGGCTCCTGCTGCTCATCGGCGCGTTCGCACTCGGCTACTACCTGGTGAAGATCCCGGCCGCGAACTCGGCGGCGATGAAGCAGAGCAACGTCTATCTGTACTCGGACGGCAGCCAGCTCGCCCGTGACGGCGAGGTCAACCGGGAGAACGTGACCCTGGCGCTGATCTCCAAGGACGCCCAGCACGCGGTGCTGGCCGCCGAGGACCGCGACTTCTACAGCGAGTCGGCGATCGACCCCAAGGCGATGCTCCGCGCCGGCTGGAACACCGCCACAGGCAAGGGCAAGCAGTCCGGCTCGACGATCACCCAACAGTACGTGAAGAACTACTACCTGGCCCAGGAGCAGACGGTCACCCGGAAGGCGAAGGAGTTCTTCATCGCGATCAAGCTGGACCGCGAGAAGAGCAAGGACGACATCCTGGAGGGCTACCTCAACACGAGCTACTTCGGCCGCAACGCCTACGGCATCCAGGCCGCCGCCCAGGCCTACTACGGCGTCGACGCCAAGGACCTGACGGTCGGCCAGGGCGCGTACCTGGCATCGCTGCTGAACGCGCCGAGCGAGTTCGACGTCGTGGCCCACCCCGAGAACAAGCCCGCGGCGCTGGCCCGCTGGAACTACGTACTCGACGGCATGGTCAAGAAGAAGTGGATCACCGCGTCGGAGCGCTCGGGCGTCAAGTTCCCCGAGCCCAAGCAGACGGTGATCGCGGCAGGCATGTCCGGACAGCGCGGCTACATCGTCAAGGCCGTGAACGACTACCTGACCGACAACAAGATCCTCGGCGAGGACGAACTGAACGCCGGCGGCTACCGCATCACGACCACCCTGCAGAAGCCCAAGCAGGACGCCTTCGTGAAGGCCGTGAACGACCAGGTGATGGAGAAGCTCGACAAGAAGGACCGCAAGGTCGACAACTACGTCCGCGCGGGCGGCGCCTCCATCGACCCGAAGACCGGCAGGGTCCTCGCGATGTACGGCGGCATCGACTACACGAAGCAGTACTACAACAACGCGACCCGCCGGGACTACCAGGTCGGCTCCACCTTCAAGCCGTTCGTGTTCACCGCGGCCGTGCAGAACGACTCGACCACGCAGGACGGCCGCACGATCACCCCGAACACCGTCTACGACGGCACCAACAAGCGCCCCGTACAGGGCTGGGAGGGCGGCACGTACGCCCCGGAGAACGAGGACCAGGTCTCGTACGGGCAGATCTCGGTCCGCACCGCCACGGACAAGTCCGTGAACTCCGTGTACGCGCAGATGGCCGTGGACGTCGATCCGGAGAAGGTCGAGAAGACGGCCGTCGGCCTCGGCATCCCGTCCGACACCCCCGACCTGACGGCGTCCCCGTCGATCGCGCTCGGCCCGGCCACGGCCAGCGTCCTAGACATGGCGGAGGCGTACGCGACCCTCGCCAACCACGGCAAGCGCGGCACGTACACGATGATCGAGAAGATCACCAAGGACGGCGCGGACGTGGTGGACCTGCCCGAGCGCAAGACCTGGCAGGCGGTGAGCCGCGAGGCCGCCGACACCACGACCTCCATCCTGCAGAGCGTCGTCGACGGCGGCACCGGCACGGCCGCGCAGGCCGCCGGACGGCCCGCGGCGGGCAAGACCGGCACCGCGGAGGAGGACCAGGCGGCCTGGTTCGCGGGCTACACCCCGAACCTCGCCACGGTCGTCGCCATCATGGGCCAGGACCCCGACACGGGCGCGCACAAGCCGCTGTACGGGGCGCTCGGGCAGCCCCGCATCAACGGCGGCGGCTACCCGGCGCAGATCTGGGCCCAGTACACGAAGGCCGCCCTGAAGGGCACCTCCGCCCAGGAGTTCGACCTGCGGCTCCAGGACGGCGCGGAGGAGCAGCAACTGCCGCCGGCCGACCCCGACGAGGACCAGCCGGGCACGGACGCCGGGCAGGACAACGGCGGCACGACCACCGGCGGCGAGGAGACCCCCGCGACCGAGGGCCAGACCAACGGCGGTACCACCACGGACGGCGGCACCACCGGCGACGGCGGGACGACGACCGACGGCGGCACCACGGGCGACGGCGGGACGGCCGACGGGGGCGCGGCGACGGGTGGCGGCACCGGCTTCCCCACGGGCGGCACCGGCGACTCGGGCGGCACCACCGACGGCGGGACGACGGACGGCGGCACGACGGACGGAACAGGGGACGACGGCGGAGTCGCGGGGACGAACTTCGGCGGCTTCCCGTAGTTCGGGGCTGCCCGGGGCCGCCCCTCGTCCGCCCCTCGCCGTCCCTCGTCGTCCAGGGGTCAGTGACCGGAGGTCGCCTTCAGCCCCACCACGGCAACCAGCAGCAGGCACACGAAGAAGATCCGGGCGGCGGTCGCCGGTTCACCGAGCACCGCCATGCCGAACACCGCCGCCCCGGCCGCGCCGATGCCGACCCAGACGCCGTAGGCGGTACCGATGGGCAGCGTCTTCGCCGCGTACGACAGCAGGAACATGCTGGCGACGATGCCCGCACCGGTGAGAACGCTCGGCACGAGCCGCGTGAAACCGTCGGTGTACTTCATACCGATCGACCAGCCGACTTCCAGCAGACCGGCGACGACGAGCAGGACCCAGGCCATGAGGCACCTCCGTGAACGGATCAACAGGGGTTGATCAACAGGGGTGCGTCGTCTTTGCGAGTCCCGGTACGGCGCGTCTCGTCGGGGTCCTTCCAAAGGTAGCAAAGGGCAAGCAAGAGGGGCTGGTGACGATGGTCACCAGCCCCTCAGGCCTCTGTTCCAAAGGCACCGGAGACATCAGAGGCACCAGAGATGTCAGGGATACCGGGGATATCAGGGATGTCAGAGGTACAGGCCGGTCGAGTCCTCGGAACCCTCGAACCGGTCCGCCGCCACGGCGTGCAGATCCCGCTCACGCATCAGCACGTACGCGGTGCCGCGCACCTCGACCTCGGCAAGGTCCTCCGGGTCGTACAGGACGCGGTCACCCGGCTCCACGGTCCGTACGTTCTGCCCGACCGCGACGACCTCGGCCCAGGCGAGCCGCCGGCCCACGGCCGCCGTCGCGGGGATCAGGATGCCGCCGCCGGAACGGCGCTCGCCCTCGGCGGTGTCCTGCCGCACGAGCACACGGTCGTGGAGCATCCGGATGGGCAGCTTGTCGTGATGGTTCTTCTCGCTCACGTCTCGAACCTACCTGCCTTCACACGGTTCGTACGTACGTGGGGTGCGGTCGGCCCGGCCGGCGGAGCGCCCGGCGTACGGGCGCGGGTGCGGGCGGGGGTGACGGCGGGTCAACCCCTGCGGCGCCTGGTGCCCAGGGTGAGCAGTCCGACGACTCCGACCACGACGAGGGCGACGGGCACGATACGGTCCAGCCGCGGCGCCCCCTCCTCCGTGACGAACTGCCCCTTCACATCGCCGACGACGCGGTTGACGCCGACGTAGGCACGTCCGAGCGTGTGGTCGATGCTGGACGCCACCTTGGCCTTGGCGTCCCCGACGATGGTCTTCGGGTGCACCCGCACACCGATCTCGTCGAGCGTATCGGCGAGAGTTTCGCGACGGCGCTTGATGTCCGCCTCGATCTGCGCCGGAGTCCTGGTGTCCGGCGTGCTCGACGTGTCCGACACGCGCTGCCTCCGTGGTCGTGGTCGTTTCTTCCCGTGGCCTGTTCTCTTCGGCCTTTTCTCTGGTCGACAGTCTGTCAGCTCCGCACGCCGCGCACCGCCCGGCACCCCCATTACGCTCGGGTGCGTATCCACCACCCCGCAAGGAGACCCCACGAGATGAGCGAGCGACTCCAGCCCGGCGACACCGCCCCCGCCTTCACCCTGCCCGACGCCGACGGCAACGAGGTCTCCCTGGCCGACCACAAGGGCCGCAAGGTCATCGTCTACTTCTACCCGGCCGCCCTGACCCCCGGCTGCACCAAGCAGGCCTGCGACTTCACGGACAACCTCGAGCTCCTCGCCGGCGCGGGCTACGACGTCATCGGCGTCTCCCCCGACAAGCCCGAGAAGCTCGCCAAGTTCCGCGACAAGGAAAACCTCAAGATCACCCTGCTCGCCGACCCCGAAAAGACGGTCACCGAGTCCTACGCCGCCTACGGCGAAAAGAAGAACTACGGCAAGACCTACATGGGCGTCATCCGCTCCACGATCGTGGTGGACGAGGAAGGCAAGGTCGAACGGGCGCTGTACAACGTCCGGGCCACGGGCCACGTGGCGAAGATCATCAAGGACTTGGGGATCTGAGATCCCGGGGATCCTAGGGCCTGAGGCCCGGCTCCCCGCATTACCTGCACCAGAACGGCCCGCACCGCAACAAGCGGCGCGGGCCGTTCCACGTTCGGACGTGACCATCCGATAAACGGTTCGTTACTCCGTACGGGACTGCGAACAGGCAGTCGAGGCAGGAAGGGCAAGCGGGTATGCGGAGCACACCGGAGCCAGCGATGAAAACCGACCCTGGTCGCGGCATGCCACGACCAGACCCGTACAGCAAGGAGCGGCTCGCACCGGTCGTCGCCGAGGCCCGTAACTGGACTGACCTGATGCGACGCCTCGGCCTCGGGACAAGTGGCGGCCAACGGCGAGTGCTGCAGGGGAAAGTAACGGATCACGGACTCGACACGAGCCACTTCGCCAAGCGAAGCCCATGGCGCAAGTACCCGGACGCCGCCATTGCAGAAGCTGCCCTCGCGTCGTCCTCGCTGCGCGAAGTGGCCCTGAAGTTGGGTGCCACCCCGGCAACAGGAACGCTCTCCCACATCCGACGCCGCATCAGTGCGGCGGGCATCGACATCAGCCACTTCCCCGGCATGGATCGCCCCGACGTGGACCTGCCTTTCACGCCGGAAGAGCTGCGGACAGCCGCATCCGCGTCAACCAGCATGCGGGGTGTTGCCCGCACACTTGGCGTCCCGGATGACAGTCGTTCACGCGCGACGTTGAGCCGGATGCTCCTCGCACTGGGCATTGACGTCGGACACTTTTTGTACCGACGTGCCGCTATTCCCGAGGACAGACTGCGCAGCCTTGTACAGAGCTCCAGCAGCTATGCCGACGTCATGCGTGGTCTCGACATGGAAGTCAACGACACCAATCACCGACGTGTTCGGCGCACCGCTTCGCGCCTGAATCTCGACACCAGCCACTTCAAGCGCCGAGCCTGGGGGCTACCGGATCGCCCACCACCGTCATCGACCGCACACCGGGTACTGGTCGTCCTGCCGGATCAAGCGGGACGGACCAACAGGACGCAGCTCCACCGGGCCTTGATCGAGATCGGGGTGCCGTACGTATGCGTGGAGTGCGGCAACACCGGTGAGTGGCGGGGGCGCCCGATTACCCTGCAGATCGATCATGCCAACGGAGACTGGCGGGACAACCGCAGAGAGAACCTGCGATACCTCTGCCCCAACTGCCATGCACTGACGGAGACGTGGTGCCGCCAGAAGGGAAGGGCACGTCTCGCAGGGTGACCTGTTCTCCCCGTACACTTAACGCCGGTCGAGCACGATGACCATTTTTGAGCGGCCGTGATGGAACTGGCAGTCATGCTGGGTTTAGGTCCCAGTGGGTTCACACCCGTGTGGGTTCGAGTCCCACCGGCCGCACGCCTTTAAATCGAAGGCCCGCCTCGCACTTCCTGCGAGCCGGGCCTTCGCCGTACATAGGAGTTGGCCAGGACAGCCTCGGGCGGGAATGGGGCAGTCGCGAAGCAGAGCCCCTCACTCAACCGGCAGCGCGAACCACCGCAGCAGTACCGGCTTCGCGTCCGCGGGCGCGTCCTCCGGGCCCCGGGCGAAGCGGGTCAGGAGGTCGAGGTAGGCGTCGTGGAAGGCGGTCACCTCTTCCTTGGTGAGGTGACTGAGGCTGCGGGAGCCGCGCATCCAGCCGTCCGACTCGGCCTGTTCCTCGGTGAAGCGCCGGGCCAGCTCGATGTCCTCGTCGAGCCGCATCCGGTCGAGGGCTCCCGCGACCGCCCGTTCGCCGTCGGTCATCTCGTCCTGCGCCGGCCTGCGTACGTCCAGTCCGCGCACCGCCCGCCACCAGCGCTCGCGGCTGTTGGGCCGTTCCGGTACGTCCTCGATGAAGCCGCCGCGCTCCAGGCGGCGCAGGTGGTAGCTGAGGGTGCCGGTGTTCTCCCCGAGGGCGGCGGCGAGGGTCGTGGAGGTCGCCGGGCCGGAGACGGCCAGTTGGCGGAGGATCTTCAGCCGTAGCGGGTGCGCGAGGGCCTTGAGGGCTGCCGGGTCACTGACCGTGCGTCGTTCGCCGACGGGTTCGGTACCGGTGCCGGCCTCCGGCCCGGGCTCGGGCTCGCCTTCATCGCTCATGGGGGCAGCCTACCGCCACACAGCCGAATCTCTGCAGAGTGAAGTCTGCAGAATTTTCTCTGCAGATCTTCCATTGCAGAGAAATGGCTGCAATCCTTGAGGCGTGGACATCGCGGGATCCTCCCGTCCGTCCGGTCATTCACCAGGAGGCCTTCATGCTTCGCGCCCGACGTCTCGTCATGGCCCTGTCCGCTCTGGCACTCGCCGCCGGTACGGGCGCGGCGACTGCGGGTCCCGTGCAAGCCGACACCGGTGCCGACGTCGGCACCGGTGTCGGTGCTGACGCAGATGCACGGCAGCGTGGCTTCGCGGACTGTCCGCGCCTCTCAGAGCTTCCCGAAGGCGCGGATCCGGCGGCGTGGCGGTGCGAGGCCATGACCGCCACCGGGCATCTGACCCTCGGCCGTGTCTCTGTGCCGATAGACCGGCCCTTGGCGATCACCTTCGCGGAGGGCCGGGTCGACGGCGAGTTCCGTCAGGTGTTCGGGGCGATGGCCGCCACTCCCCTACGAGTTCGGGGCACACCGCTGTCGATCACGCCTCGGTACGGCGGTTATTCGGACTTCGAGTCCAACGACGAGCGGCGGGGCGAGCTGGATCTGACGTTCCGTATATCCGGGCCGGGGGTCCCGCGCGGTTGTTCCATAGGTACCGACGCGGCCCCGGTCCATCTGGTGCTCAAGGAGACGGATCCGTCGAGGGTCGTCTCGCCGGATCCGCTGGTCGTCGCCTTCGGGGTGGCCGACAACCGCTTTGCGGCGCCGGGCACTTCGGGCTGCGGTCGGCTGGGCCCGGTGCTCGACAAGGTTCTGCGGTTGCCGGCGCCGGCGGGCGTGAACGGCATCGACCTGGACGCGCGGGTGGCGCTGCGGTCGTACGGCGAGGCGGGGTAGCCGAGGTCCGGGGGGTGGTCAGCCCAGGTCAGCCCAGCAACTCCCGTACCACCGGCACGAGTCCGCGGAACGCCTTGCCCCGGTGGCTGATCGCGTTCTTCTCGTCGGGGGTGAGTTCCGCGCAGGTGCGGGTGTCGCCGTCGGGCTGGAGGATCGGGTCGTAGCCGAACCCGTGGGTTCCGGTGGGCTCGTGGCGCAGGGTGCCGCGGAGGCGGCCCTCGACCACGCGTTCCGTCCCGTCGGGGAGGGCCAGCGCGGCGGCGCAGGCGAAGTGGGCGGCGCGGTGTTCGTCGGCGATGTCGCCGAGTTGGGCGAGGAGGAGCCCGAGGTTGGCCCGGTCGTCGCCGTGGGTGCCGGACCAGCGGGCGGAGAAGATGCCGGGGGCGCCGCCGAGGACGTCGACGCACAGGCCCGAGTCGTCGGCGACGGCCGGGAGGCCGGTGGCCTGGGCGAGGGCGTGCGCCTTGAGGAGGGCGTTCTCGGCGAAGGTGACGCCGGTTTCCTTGACGTCGGGGATCTCCGGGTAGGCGTCCGCGCCGACGAGGTCGTGGTCGAGACCTGCGGCGGCGAGGATCGCCCTCAGCTCGGTGATCTTTCCGGGGTTGCGGGTGGCGAGGATCAGGCGGGTCATGGTGCTCACCCTAGCCAGGCGGGCCGAGCCGCTCGTGCGATGCCTGCGATCGCCCACCGTGCCGGTGATCTGGTCGCCGGCCGGTGCCCGTGATCCGATCGTCTGCCACCCGCCAAGGAGCCGTCGCCCACCCGCGGCGGGGCAGGTCGTCCACTCGCGGCGGAGCGGCCGTTGCGCGACCGCGACCGCTGCGGCTACGGCGTGCAGACCTTGGTGAGTTCGCCGGCCGCGTCCGTGACGGGGCTGATGTCCGGGGTCTCGTCACCGTTCTTGATGGAGTCGCGGACGTTGGTGACCGCCTTCTGGAGGTCGTCCACGGCCTTGTTGATGTCGGTGTCGTCCGTCTTGTCACCGATGGTGTCGAGGTTCTTGTCGATGGAGTCGAGTGCCTCGTCCGCCTGCGTCGGGTCGTTCGCGGCGTTCTCCACGGCCTGCTGGAGGTCGGTGACGCTGTCTGCGATGGTGTCGGCGGTCTGGACACAGTCCAGGGCCTTGTTTACGGCGTCGCAGCCGGTGGTCAGCCCGGCCGTCAGCGCGACGGCTGCCACGGCTGCGGCGATGGCAGTGGTACGACGTGCTCGGCGGCGACTCGCGGCCATGGAACGGTCCTCCCGTTGCGTCAGGCCCGAGGGCCCCGTTGCGTAGGCCACAAGGCCCCCGTGTGGTGCTGGCCGGGCGTACAGCGGTGTGCCGTACGCCCGTACTCGTAGGGACGCGACGGCCGGTGCCGTGGTTGCCCGTGGCAGGCGGTCGTCTTGGTGTGTCCTTTACCTTTCCAGGACCGTATCAAGCGCCGTGCGCTGGGCGACAGCGAGTTCCGTGCAGCCCAGAACGGCCAGGTCGAGAAGGGAGTTGAGCTCCTCGCGGGCGAACGGTTCGGCCTCGGCGGTGCCCTGGACCTCGACGAAGCGGCCGTCGCCGGTGCAGACGACGTTCATGTCGGTGTCGGCGCGGACGTCCTCCTCGTAGCAGAGGTCGAGGAGGGGCACGCCGCCGACGATGCCGACGGAGACGGCGCTGACCGTTCCGGTGAGGGGCTGACGGCCGACCCGGATGATCTTCTTGCCCTGGGCCCAGGAGATGGCGTCCGCGAGGGCGACGTACGCGCCGGTGATGGCGGCTGTGCGGGTGCCGCCGTCGGCCTGGAGGACGTCGCAGTCGAGGACGATGGTGTTCTCGCCGAGCGCCTTGTAGTCGATGACGGCGCGCAGGGAGCGGCCGATGAGGCGGCTGATCTCGTGCGTGCGGCCGCCGATCTTGCCGCGGACGGATTCGCGGTCGCCGCGGGTGTTGGTGGCCCGCGGGAGCATGGAGTACTCGGCGGTGACCCAGCCCTCGCCGCTGCCCTTGCGCCAGCGCGGGACGCCCTCGGTCACGGAGGCGGTGCAGAAGACCTTCGTGTCGCCGAAGGAGACGAGGACGGAGCCCTCGGCGTGCTTGCTCCAGCCGCGTTCGATGGTGATCGGGCGGAGCTGTTCGGGCGTGCGGCCGTCGATTCGAGACATGGCGTCGAGCCTAGTCGCATACGGGTGAGGGGCCGCCCCGGGTAACGGAAGCGGCCCCTCAGGAGTGAGACCTCAGGTCCCCGGGCCGGGGCCCGGAGTCCGAGGGTTCACATCATGTCTTCGATGTCCGCGGCGATCGGGTCCGCGTCGGTGCCGATGACGACCTGGATGGCGTTGCCCATCTTGACGACGCCGTGGGCGCCCGCGGCCTTCAGGGCGGCCTCGTCGACCTTGCTCGGGTCGATGACCTCGGTGCGGAGGCGGGTGATGCAGCCCTCGACCTCTTCGATGTTCTCGATGCCGCCGAGCCCGGCGACGATCTTCTCAGCCTTGCTGGCCATGTCCTACTCCCTGATCCGAACCGCTTTGTCGCAGTAACCCACAGTTGGCCCATCTTCGCGAGCGGTCACGTCACCCGTACCGAATGATGGCGAACACGACAGCGCAACCGTTCGCCGACTGGTCTACACCAGTTTTCAACGGCCGCCAAACCCGCCCCCGTTCCAGCGGGTGCGGAGGGGCGGCTGAAGTCCGGCGGAGGGGCGCGGGAGGATGCAGGAGGACCGCCGATGAGTGCCGACAGCGCCGCCGCGCCCGCGCGCGCCCGTTGGAGCAACCTGTTCCAGGGTCTGCAGAAGATGGGCCGCAGCCTCCAACTGCCCATCGCCGTGCTGCCGGCCGCCGGCATTCTCAACCGCCTGGGTCAGCCGGACGTGTTCGGGGACGACGGTCTGGGCTGGACGAACGTCTCCAAGGTGATGGCGGGCGCGGGCGGCGCGCTGCTGGACGGTTCGCTCGGTCTGCCGCTGCTGTTCTGTGTCGGTGTGGCGATCGGTATGGCGAAGAAGGCCGACGGTTCGACGGCGCTCGCGGCGGTGGCCGGATTCCTCGTCTACTACAACGTGCTGCGGCAGTTCCCGGAGGACTGCGCGGAGCAGGCGAAGGTGGTGGCGGCCGGCTGTCAGGCGGACGACGGCTCGGTGGTGGTCTTCACCTACCAGAATCCGGGTGTCTTCGGCGGCATCGTCATGGGGCTGATGGCGGCCTACTTCTGGCAGCGTTACCACCGCACCAAGCTGGTGGACTGGCTCGGCTTCTTCAATGGCCGCCGTCTCGTCCCGATCATCATGGCGTTCGTGGCGATCGCCTTCGCGGCGCTGTGCCTGTGGGTGTGGCCGCCGATCGGCCGGGGTCTCGAGGACTTCAGCGACTGGCTGGTGAGTCTGGGTTCGTGGGGTGCGGGCCTCTTCGGTATCGCCAACCGCGCGCTGCTGGTGATCGGGCTGCACCAGTTCCTGAACGTGCCCATGTGGTTCCAGTTCGGCAGTTACACCAAGCCGGACGGCACGGTCGTGCACGGCGACATCAACATGTTCCTGGCGGGCGACCCGGACGCGGGCCAGTTCACGTCGGGCTTCTTCCCCATCATGATGTTCGCGCTGCCGGCGGCGTGCCTGGCGATGACGCACTGCGCAAAACCCCAGCGCCGCAAGGAAATTGGCGGCCTGATGATGTCGATCGCCCTGACGTCGTTCGTCACGGGCATCACGGAACCGATCGAGTACTCCTTCGTGTTCATCGCGCCCGCCCTGTACGCGGTGCACGCGGTTCTCACGGGCGCCTCGATGGCGGTGACGTGGGGTCTGGGTGTGCACGACGGCTTCAGTTTCTCGGCGGGCCTGATCGACTACGTCATCAACTGGAATCTGGCCACGAAACCCTGGGCGATCATTCCGATCGGCCTGTGCTTCGCCGTCGTCTACTACGTGGTCTTCCGGTTCGCGATCACGAAGTTCGACCTGCCGACGCCCGGCCGGGAGCCGGAGGACGAGGTCGAGGACGTGACGAAGGCGTAGCGCACCAGGCGCCGGCCGCCAACGCGTCACGCGCCGCGGCAGGAACGCACCACTGCACGAACAGCACAAAGGGCCCCGGAACTCCCCGTTCCGTGGGCCCTTCGTCGTGTTTGTTGATGCTTGTTCCGCTATGGCCCAGGCCACAAAAACTGCGGGTTCCTTATCTCACCTTCACCGTGCTACAACAGGTCTACACCACTGAGTGGTGTAGACCACGTGGATGCTGTCCATCCCCCGTGCAATTTCCTTCCGTTCATTTCCCGTCCCCGGCAGCACCCTGCACATGGAGGAACCATGACCACCGCCACAGCTCCGGCGGCCCCCGCGAAGAAGTGGGGATCCGGCCTGTTCCAGGGCCTGCAGAAGGTCGGCCGCAGCCTGCAGCTCCCCATTGCCGTGCTGCCGGCCGCCGGCATCCTGCTCCGTCTCGGCCAGCCCGATGTGTTCGGCGCGGACGGGCTCGGCTGGAACAAGGTCGCGTCCGTGTTCGCCACCGCCGGCGACGCGGTCTTCGCCAACCTGCCGTTGCTGTTCTGCGTCGGCATCGCCATCGGCTTCGCCAAGAAGTCGGACGGCTCCACCGCGCTCGCGGCGCTCGTCGGTTTCCTCGTCTACAAGAACGTGCTCACCGCGTTCCCGATCAGCGAGGCCAAGGTCCAGAAGGGCGCGGACGTCGCCGCGACCTACAACGACCCCAAGGTCCTCGGCGGCATCGTGATGGGCCTGATAGCCGCGGTCACCTGGCAGCGCTTCCACCGCACCAAGCTCCCCGACTGGCTCGGCTTCTTCAACGGCCGCCGTCTCGTGCCGATCCTGATGGCCTTCATCGGCACCGCCGTCGGCGTCTTCTTCGGCCTCGTCTGGGAGCCCATCGGCGATGTCATCACCAACTTCGGCGAGTGGATGACCGGCCTCGGCGCGGTCGGCGCGGGCATCTTCGGCGCGATCAACCGCGCGCTGCTGCCGGTCGGCATGCACCAGTTCGTGAACACCGTCGCCTGGCAGGAGATCGGCACCTACACGGACTCCGCCGGCGCCGTCTGGCACGGTGACCTGCCCCGCTTCTTCCACGGCGACCCGACCGCCGGTCAGTTCATGACGGGCTTCTTCCCCATCATGATGTTCGCGCTCCCGGCCGCCGCCCTGGCGATCACGCACTGCGCCCGCCCCGAGCGCCGCAAGGCCGTCGGCGGCATGATGGTCTCCCTCGCGCTGACCTCCTTCGTCACGGGTATCACCGAACCGATCGAGTTCGCGTTCATGTTCATCGCGCCGGTCCTGTACGTGATCCACGCGGTCCTCACCGCGATCTCGATGGC
Organism: Streptomyces sp. NBC_00258; assembly: GCF_036182465.1. NCBI lineage: Bacteria > Bacillati > Actinomycetota > Actinomycetes > Kitasatosporales > Streptomycetaceae > Streptomyces > Streptomyces sp. NBC_00258. The sequence continues at coordinate 7,533,990 of NZ_CP108081.1, read as the reverse complement.
CGTCACCTGGGCGCTGGGCGTCCACCACGGCTTCAGTTTCTCCGCCGGTGCCATCGACTACTTCCTGAACTGGAACCTCGCCACCAAGCCATGGATGATCATCCCGATCGGCCTGGTCTTCGCGGCGATCTACTACGTGACCTTCCGCTTCGCGATCATCAGGTTCAACCTCGCGACGCCGGGCCGTGAGCCCGACGAGGAGGTCGAGGACCTCACCAAGGCGTGACGACCAGGGCCTGAGGACCAAGGCCCGAAGCATGACGAAGGCCCCCGGAGCCGATCGGCTCCGGGGGCCTTGTGCCGCGTAACCCTGCGCAGTGCTGCGTACGGACGACGTCAGATCTCGTACGTGACCCGCGGTGTCGCGAGTTCCACCGGCCCTCCGAACACCGCTCGGGCGTCCGCCAGGTTCGCCTGGGGGTCCGTCCACGGCGGGATGTGGGTCAGGACCAGGCGGCGGGCCGCTGCGCGGGCCGCGGTCTCGCCGGCCTCGCGGCCGTTGAGGTGGAGATCCGGGATGTTCTCCTTGCCGTGCGTGAACGCGGCCTCGCAGAGGAACAGGTCGGTGTCCCGGGCGAGTTCGTCGAGGGTGTCGCACACGCCGGTGTCCCCGGAGTACGTGAGCGACCGGCCGCCGTGCTCGACACGGATGCCGTACGCCTCCACGGGGTGGCTCACCTTCTCGGTGTGCACCGAGAACGGGCCGATCTCGAAGGAGCCCGGCTTGACCGTGTGGAAGTCGAAGACCTCACTCATGGAGGAGGCGGAGGGAGTGTCCGCGTACGCGGTGGTCAGGCGCTGCTCCGTGCCCTCTGGTCCGTAGACGGGGATCGGATCGCAGCGGCCGCCGTCATGGCGGTAGTAGCGCGCGACGAAGTACGCGCACATGTCGATGCAGTGGTCGGCGTGCAGATGGCTGAGGAAGATCGCGTCAAGGTCGTAGAGACCGCAGTGGCGCTGCAGCTCGCCAAGGGCACCGTTGCCCATGTCGAGAAGCAGCCGGAAGCCGTCGGCCTCGACGAGGTAGCTCGAGCAGGCCGATTCCGCGGACGGGAACGACCCCGAGCAGCCGACGACGGTGAGCTTCATAAAGCAGAAACCTCCGCTGGCGGGGAGTGAAGACGGGGGTCGTGCGGTCCGTCGAGCGTAAGGCGCAAAAGGTCCTGTCGCTCCTCCGTCGAGGGCTGTTGTGGGGGAACTCACCTGCGGTGTCACCGGTTCGGGGGCCAGCGGGGTGGCCAAGCGTGGGCCCGGTCACGCCGGTACCGTCATATCCATGGATGCGTCGTGGTGGCTCGCGTTGGTGGCGGTGGTGCTACTGGCGGGTGTCGCGACGCTGGTGGACGGGTGGGGGCGGGGGTCCTCCCGCGGGCGGGGCCGTTCGCGGAGCCGTTCGACAGGCCGGTCGCCCGGTCGCCGGGCGGACCGTCCTCCGGGGCGGCCGCGGGGCCGGGGCGGGCTCCTGCGTTCTTCCCGAACTTCCCGTCCGCGGCCTGCCGAGATCTGGTGGGCGAACGTTCCCTACGAGGACGGGCCCGGGGCGAAGGACCGGCCCTGTCTCGTCCTGTCCGTGCGGGGCCGTACCGCTGTCGTCGCCAAGATCACCAGCAAGCACCAGGACGAGCGGCGGGCCGGGGTCATCCCGCTTCCGCCCGGGTCCGTCGGGGACGCCCGCGGGCGGGCCAGCTTCCTCGAAACGTCCGAGCTGCGGGGTCTGCCGGTACGGGACTTCCGCCGACGGGTGGGCCCGGTGGACCCCGCGATCTGGGACCAGGTCCGCGACCTGACCCGCTAGGGATCTTCCTCGCCCCCGCCGCCCCTGCCCGTTCCCGTCACTACTCGGGGGCCAGCCCCCGAGCCCCCGCTCCTCAAACGCCGGAGGGGCTGGGTGGGTGGGGGCTGATGAGGGCGGACGGGTAGCCGTGCGCGGACGGGGTGAAAAGCAGGGGCGCAGCCCCGCTTTTCAGGGGCGCGGGGAACTGCGCGACCAGCCACAGCCGGGCCCGCACCCGAAATCGCACCCCAGGGGACGAAAACGGGTAGGGGCGGCGGGGGCGAGGAACCCCGCTACGCCCAGAGCTGGCCCTGCAGTGTTTCGATGGCCTCTTCCGTCGTGGCGGCTGTGTAGACCCCCGTGGAGAGGTACTTCCAGCCGCCGTCGGCCACGACGAAGACGATGTCGGCGGGCTCGCCCGACTTCACGGACTTCTGTCCGACTCCGATCGCCGCGTGCAGCGCCGCCCCCGTGGAGACACCCGCGAAGATCCCCTCCTGCTGCAACAGCTCCCGCGTACGGGTCACGGCGTCGGCGGAGCCGACGGAGAACCGGGTCGTCAGGACGGACGCGTCGTAGAGCTCGGGCACGAATCCCTCGTCGAGGTTCCGAAGCCCGTACACGAGGTCGTCGTACCGCGGCTCAGCCGCGACGATCTTGACGTCGGGCTTGTGCTCGCGGAGGAAGCGGCCCACACCCATCAGCGTGCCGGTGGTGCCGAGCCCTGCGACGAAGTGCGTGACGGAGGGCAGGTCCGCCAGGATCTCCGGCCCCGTCGTGGCGTAGTGCGCACCCGCGTTGTCGGGGTTCCCGTACTGGTAGAGCATCACCCAGTCGGGGTGCTCGGCGGCCAGCTCCTTCGCCACCCGCACCGTCGTGTTCGAGCCCCCGGCCGCCGGAGACGGGATGATCTCGGCGCCCCACATGCCGAGCAGTTCCCGCCTCTCCTGTGAGGTGTTCTCGGGCATGACGCAGACCATGCGGTAGCCCTTGAGCTTCGCCGCCATGGCGAGCGAGATGCCGGTGTTGCCGGAGGTGGGCTCCAGAATCGTGCAGCCGGGCGTCAACCGGCCGTCCTTCTCCGCCTGTTCGATCATGTGGAGCGCGGGACGGTCCTTGACCGAGCCGGTCGGATTGCGGTCCTCCAGCTTCGCCCAGATGCGGACGTCGGCGGACGGCGAGAGCCGCGGCAGGCGCACCAGAGGGGTGTTGCCCACCGCGGCCAGCGGGGAGTCGTAACGCATCAGCGATCAGAGCCCGGTGCCGGTCAGACCATGCCGCCGGCCACGGCCGGCAGGATCGTGACGTTGTCGCCGTCGGTCAGCTTGGTGTTGATGCCGTCGAGGAAGCGCACGTCCTCGTCGTTCAGGTACACGTTCACGAAGCGGCGCAGCTCGCCGCCGTCCACGATGCGGGCCTGGATGCCCGCATGGCGGGTCTCCAGGTCGGCGAAGAGAGCGGCGAGGGTCTCCCCGCCGCCCTCGACGGCCTTCTGGCCGTCGGTGTAGGTGCGGAGGATGGTGGGGATGCGGACCTCGATGGCCATGACTGTGGGCTCCTGTCGGGAGTGAGTCGGTCGGTGGGCGCGCGGCAGCGCAGAAAAGCGGGGCAGTGCGTCGTGAGGCGCCGCGGCTCACGGCCGTACGGCGGCAGGGTTCAGCGCGTACAGATGGCGCTCTGCAGCCTGCACAGGTCGACGTGCAACCGTGCCACGAGCAGCATGCCCGGGGTCTTGTCGCTCACGTCGTGGGAAACCATGGGGTCATCGTATCGATTCCCGGTCCGGGTTCTGGAATGTGATCTCAGATGCTGGATGAATTCTGACCGAAATACGGGATCAGTACGTCTCCACGACCGTGACCTCCTCCTCCGTCACCTCGCCCTCCAGGATCCGGAAGGACCGGAACTGGAAGGGCCCGGCGTCGTCGGCGTCCGCCGTGGAGACCAGGACGTAGTGCGCGCCGGGCTCGTTCGCGTACGAGATGTCGGTGCGTGAGGGGTACGCCTCGGTGGCCGTGTGGGAGTGGTAGATGACGACCGGTTCCTCGTCGCGGTCGTCCAGCTCGCGGTAGAGCTTGAGGAGGTCGCCGGAGTCGAACTCGTAGAACGTGGGCGAGCGCGCGGCGTTGAGCATCGGGATGAACCGCTCGGGGCGGCCGGTGCCCTCCGGGCCGGCGACCACGCCGCACGCCTCGTCGGGGTGGTCCTGGCGCGCGTGCGCGACGATCTGGTCGACGAGGGCCTGGGTGATGGTCAGCATGGTCGTCAGGATAAGCAGAAGGGCCTCCCCGTACCGAGGGGTGGTACGGGGAGGCCCACATGCTGGGCCACGAGCCCTACATGTTCTGCGCCAGGTCCGTCAGCCGATCTTCTCGAACTCGGGGTCGCGGCGCTCCGTGACCTCCGGGTTCCGCGACTTCAGTACGGCCCAGCCGATGCCCAGTGCCGCCGCCCAGCCGGCCATCACGTAGAGGCAGACTCGGGAGTCGGCGTCGTACGCGATGAGGCAGGTGACGAAGAGCAGGAACACGACCGCGACCCAGCTGAGCTTCGAGCCGCCCGGGGCCGGGAAGGACGAGGCGGGCAGCCGCCCGGCGTCGACCGCGCGGCGGTACAGGATGTGGCTGGCCAGGATCATCAGCCAGGTCCAGATGCCGGCCGCGGTGGCCACCGAGGTGACGTAGCCGAAGGCCTTCTCCGGGACGATGTAGTTCAGAATCACGCCGATGCCCATGAAGAGCATGGAGACGGTGATGCCGAGCGCGGGCGTCTTGGTGGAGGACAGCTTGTTGAAGATCCTGGGGGCCTCGCCGTTGTCCGCCAGGGTGCGCAGCATGCGGCCCGTGGAGTACATGCCGGAGTTGCAGGAGGACAGGGCCGCCGTCAGGACGACGAAGTTCACGATGCCCGCGCCCGCCGGGATGCCGATCTTCGCGAAGGCCTCCACGAAGGGGCTCACTCCTGGTGCGAACTCGGTCCACTTCACGACGCAGAGGATGACGGTGAGGGCGCCGACGTAGAAGAGGGCGATGCGCCAGGGCAGGGTGTTGATCGCCTTGGGGAGGGTCTTCTCGGGGTTCTCGGACTCACCGGCGGTGACGCCGACGAGCTCGACGGCGAGGTACGCGAACATCACGCCCTGCAGGGTCATCAGGGACGAGCCGATGCCCTTGGGGAAGAAGCCGTCGAAGGCCCAGAGGTTGGAGACGGCCGCCGAGTCGCCCGCGGAGCTGAAGCCGAAGGTGAGGACGCCCAGGCCGATCACGATCATGCCGATGAGGGCGGTGACCTTGACCATCGAGAACCAGAACTCGATCTCGCCGAAGAGCTTCACCGAGATCAGGTTGGCTCCGAAGAGGACCAGCAGGAAGACCAGGGCCGTGACCCACTGCGGGATCTGCGGGAACCAGTAGTTGACGTAGATCGCGGCGGCGGTGAGTTCCGCCATGCCGGTGACGACCCACATCAGCCAGTACGTCCAGCCGGTGAAGTAGCCGAAGAACGGGCCGAGGAACTCGCGGGAGTACTCCGCGAAGGAGCCCGAGACCGGGCGGTAGAGCAGGAGCTCTCCGAGGGCCCGCATGATGAAGAAGATGATGACGCCCGCGAGGGCGTACATGAGGATGAGGCTGGGGCCCGCCTTGGCGATGTTCGCCCCGGCCCCCAGGAAGAGGCCGACGCCGATGGCGCCGCCGATCGCGATCATCTGGACCTGACGGCTGTTGAGGCCGCGTTCGTAACCCTCTTCGGGGGCTTCGCTGCCCACGACACCTTGGCGGTCGTGCCCGTCGTCGTTCTTGCCGACCTGCACCGAGGTCATGTCTGATGCGCCTTTCTCCATGCCGATCCGAGCCGTCGTCGGCTCCGGATCGGGTCCCGATCCCCCCGGATTGAATGGAGCGGAGCAGGCTCCCCGAGCCTGCTCGTGCCTGGTCGGCGATCCGCCGGCCGGTGGCGCACCCGACGGGGACATGGGTGGCGTCCCGCCGGGCGGTCGTGAAGATTTATCACGGCCGCAACACTGATCACCTGAGGCGCGTGTAGCGCACACCACAGGGAGAACCGGACAAAAGTCAGACCGCGCCCCATAGGACGCGGTCACGGTGACGGGATCGTTATTCGGATTTGAGCGTCCGCTGAGCGAACGAAATATGTCAGGACATCAACGTTTCAACCAACGTCTCCTGGAGCCCGCCCAGCCACAGATACGCCATCACCATCGGCTTGCGCGGGTCCTCGTCCGGCAGCCGGTAGAGGAGGTCGGTGTCCTCCTCGTCGACGACGTCGAGGCGGGATCCGATGGCCAAGCGCAGGTCGTTGAGGGCACGCAGCCACTGCTCGGACTCCTCGGCGGACAGCTTGAGGACCGCGCCGCCCTCCCCCACGGCCGAGAGCGTGTCCAGGGATCGGATCACCGTGAGCGCGTTCTCGCGCTTGGCGGCGCGCAGGTCGTTCTCGGTGAAGCGGCGGAACTCCGCCGAGTACGCGCGCTGCTCCTCGGCCTGCTCGCGCGAGTCGGCCTCGACGTCGGGTCCGCTGTACGCGTCGGGGAAGAGCCGTTTCAGCACGGGATCGGAGGGCGGTTCGCTCGGGCCCTCCGCGAACAGCTCGGCGAGCGGGTCGTCGGAGGCGTCCTCGCCCGGTCCCGGTCCGATGAGTTCCAGGAGCTGTACGGCGAGGGAGCGGATGATGGAGATCTCGACCTCGTCGAGGGCGACGGCCGCGCCGCCGCCGGGGAGCGGTTCGAAGTGTCCTGGCATCAGGTGCGTCGCTACTTCCAGTACTGCGCGGGCGTCGGGCAACTGCCGGTCGGGCTGTGTTTCGCCGGTCTGCTTCCGGTCTATTTCCGGTCGTGCTGGAGGGTGGCCCACAGACCGTAGCCGTGCATGGCCTGTACGTCGCGTTCCATCTCCTCACGCGTGCCGCTGGAGACCACGGCCCGGCCCTTGTGGTGGACGTCGAGCATCAGCTTGGTGGCCTTGTCCTTCGAGTAGCCGAAGTACGACTGGAAGACGTAGGTCACGTAGCTCATCAGGTTGACCGGGTCGTTGTGGACGATGGTCACCCAGGGGACGTCGGGCTCGGGTACGGCGAAGACCTCCTCCGCCGACTCGGTTTTTTCGGTCTCTAGGGGTGCGGGAGCCGTCACACGGCCCATGCTGCCACCACAGGTGGGTGCCCGGCCAAACGAGCCCCACAAATCGTCAGAGTGACGAGATAGGGGGTACCATCCCTTGCCATGCCGCAATTCCCGGGGGCCAACCCCCGGACCCCCGGCCGACCTGGGGGTGCCCCCTGTGTCATCGCGAGGAGACCCTAAGTGAACGCAGCGGACCTAGGGCTGCCGGTTGATGTTCCCTCCACCGCGCTCTTCACGGACCACTACGAGCTGACGATGTTGCAGGCCGCCCTCAAGGGCGGGGCCGCCGACCGGCGCTCGGTCTTCGAGGTCTTCACGCGCCGGCTGCCCGAGGGCCGCCGCTACGGTGTCGTGGCGGGGACCGGACGGGTGCTGGACGCGATCGAGAACTTCCGCTTCGACGCGGACGTCCTCGGCTTTCTGCGCGAGCGCCGTGTGGTGGACGAGCCGACCCTGGAATGGCTGGCCTCCTACCGCTTCAGCGGCGCCGTCTGGGGCTACCCCGAGGGCGAGGTGTACTTCCCCGGGTCGCCGATCCTGCGGGTCGAGGGCTCCTTCGCGGAGTGCGTGCTCCTGGAGACGGTGATCCTCTCCATCCTCAACCACGACTCGGCGATCGCGGCCGCCGCCTCCCGGATGGCCTCGGCCGCCGGGGAGCGCCCGCTGATCGAGATGGGCGCCCGCCGCACCCACGAACTGGCCGCGGTGGCGGCGTCCCGGGCGGCGTACGTCGGTGGCTTCACGACCACCTCCGACCTGGCAGCCGGCTTCCGTTACGGCATTCCGACCGTCGGCACCAGCGCCCATGCCTTCACGCTCCTCCACGACAGCGAGCGGGACGCCTTCCAGGCCCAGGTGGACTCGCTCGGCCGGGGCACGACGCTGCTGGTCGACACGTACGACGTCGCCGAGGCCGTCCGGCTGGCCGTCGAGGTGGCCGGACCCGAGCTGGGGGCCGTCCGCATCGACTCCGGTGACCTGCTGCTCGTGGCGCACCGGGTACGCCAGCAGCTGGACGAGCTGGGCGCCACGAACACCCGCATCATCGTGACCTCGGACCTGGACGAGTACGCGATCGCCTCGCTGGCCGCGGCGCCCGTGGACGCGTACGGCGTGGGCACGCAGCTGGTGACGGGATCCGGCCATCCGACCTGTTCGATGGTCTACAAGCTCGTCGCCCGTGCCGAGTCCGCGGACCCGAAGGCTCCGCTGGTTCCGGTGGCCAAGAAGTCGACGGGCGGCAAGACGTCCATCGGCGGCCGCAAATGGGCCGCGCGGCGGCTCGACCCGTACGGGGTCGCCGAGGCCGAGGTGATCGGCCTCGGGGCCGTCCCGGCCGAGCTCAGCGACCGTCAGCTCCTGGTGGAGCTCGTCAAGGGCGGCCAGGTCCTCGCCCGCGAGCCCCTGGACGTCGTACGCGACCGGCACGCGGCCGCCCGCGCGAACCTGCCCCTCTCGGCGACCCAGCTCTCCCGCGGGGAAGCCGTCATTCCGACCGAGTACGTATGAGCCAGGTGGGACCGGATCCGAGGAACACCCGGGGGCACACCTCAGGCCACCCCGAGCCCGAACGGGCATGAACGGACGAGGAGCGGGAATGCAACGGCAACGACTCGGTCACACGGTCACGCCCCGCCAGGGGCGCGGGGAACTGCACGATCAGCCCACTACAACCCGCAGAAGGACACCGACATGCGCCGCGCCTTGATCGTCGTAGACGTGCAGAACGACTTCTGCGAAGGCGGCAGCCTCGCCGTGTCCGGCGGAGCCGATGTCGCCGCCGCGATCACGGAGCTGATCGGGCAGGCCCCCGCGGGCTACCGCCACGTCGTGGCGACCCGCGACCACCACATCGCCCCCGGCGGCCACTTCGCCGACAACCCCGACTACGTCCACTCCTGGCCGGCGCACTGCGTGGCGGGCACCGAGGGCGTCGGCTTCCACCCGAACTTCGCCCCGGCGGTCGCCTCCGGCGCGATCGACGCCGTCTTCGACAAGGGGGCGTACGCGGCGGCGTACAGCGGCTTCGAGGGCGCCGACGAGAACGGCGTGACGCTGGGCGACTGGCTGCGCGCCCGCGAGATCACCGAGGTCGACGTGGTGGGCATCGCCACCGACCACTGCGTCCGCGCCACCGCCCTGGACGCGGCCCGCGAGGGCTTCCGTACGCAGGTCCTGCTCGACCTCACGGCCGGCGTGGCCGAGGAGACCACCGAGCGGGCCCTGGAGGAGCTGAGCGCCGCGGGCGTGGAACTGAGCGGCAAGCCGGTCGTCTGAACCGGCAGCGGCCCGCGCACCCCTGCCCGGTCCGAGGCCCGGCCTAGAACCCCTGCGGCGTGGCCGTACGCCGCATCAGCGCCCGGATCGGATGCCACAGCTCGGCCGCGCAAGCGTCCGCACCGGGTGCCGTGCGCCATATGAGGCCGTCGGGATGATGCAGGACCGCGGTGATCTCGTCCGGGGTCGGGGGCTCCGCGTTGCCGCGCAGGTACACCGCCCGCATGCCCAGGTTGCGCAGCCGCGTCAGGGCGCGGGCGCGGTTCTGGGCGTGCACGAGCACGCGTACCGAGCCGCTGCCCGCGGCGAGTGGTCGTGGCAGGTTCAACGCCACCACCACCGTGCCGTTCGGCAGCTTGCAGAAACCTCCTGCGGCCATGCAGTCACACCCCCGTGAGAACCAGTGTCAATAAGAGAGTCACAGCACGCACCTAAACACGATCGGCCGCGACCCGCCAGGGGGTCGCGGCCGATCATGGCTTGACCTGCAGTTATGGCTTTTACTTCGTCGCGGCGGAGACCTTCACCGTGATCGTCGAGCCGTCGCGCGGCTCCTTCACGATCGCGATCTTGGTGTTGGTGTCAGTGACGCGGACGCCCGAGGTCGGGTTGGTCTCGTCGTAGTACGTGTTCTTGTGGTCGTCGAAGATCCGGTTGCCCGGAAGCGACGGGATCTTCGTGGCGACGTCCGCCTTGTGCAGCCTGAGGGCGTCCGTCCGGTACGAGCTGAAGGGCGAGTCGTACGACTGGATGCGGGTGCGCATCAGCGTGCCGTCGGACCACTTCAGCGGCTTCGGGTGGGCGTCCACCGGCAGCAGCAGACCGGAGCCCGCGTGCTGGCTGACGTTGTTGTCGTTCTGGGAGGTGTCCCACTTCCAGATCAGCAGACCGTTCTGGTACGGGAAGTGCTCCACCCAGGACGGGCGCGTGGTCGAGAAGCCGAAGTTGTACGGGCCGGACTTGAGGGTCTTGTCGTACGACACGTACTGGCGGTTCTCGGCGATGTAGTACTGCGCGTAGTCGTCCGTGACGGCCGCGCCGATGCGGGAGAAGCCGTCGGTCTTCCAGGCGGCGTCGGCGGTCTCGGCGTTGTCCGAGAAGACCGGCGAACCGTCGGCCGTCACCGTGATCACGTCGGCCGCGAAGCCCTTCTGGGCCACCCCGCCGTCGGTCTGGTAGCGGAAGCGGAGGTCGAACTTCTTGCCCGCGTAGGCGTCGAGCGGGAACGAGAGCTTCTTGTACGCGTCCACGGTGCCGGTCAGCGCGGGCTTGCCACTGCCGTCGCGCGGGAGGGCCGCGCCGTCGACCGTGCCGTCCAGCGGCGTCCAGTTGGCGCCGTCGGTCGAGACCTCGGTGTAGAGGTAGTCGAAGTCGGTCTCGATGTCGTACCAGCCGTCGAGGGTCAGCGCGGCCGAGGACTTGCCGGTGAGGTCGACGGAACGGGTCAGCGTGTTCTTGAGGTCGTCGCCGCTGCCGCTCCACCACTGGGTGTCGCCCTGAGCCGGGGTGACCACCGGGTTGGTGACCTCCTTCTCGGGCAGTTCGACCACCAGCGCCTGGGCGTTCTTGGTGTTGTACTCCGCCAGGCCCAGCTTGTGGGTGGAGCGCGTCGCGGCCTTGGCCGTGTCGTACTTCAGCCAGCCGAGCTGGAGTTTGTCCCAGGCGGTCATGTCGCCGGGCAGGTCACCGATGGTGCCCTTGCCCTCGCCGAGCCAGGAGCCGGACGACATCAGCGTCCAGAACCCGGTGGAGTTCTCGGCGGTGTTGGTGGTGTCGTAGTGGTCCGGCAGACCGAGGTCGTGGCCGTACTCGTGGGCGAAGACGCCGAGTCCGCCGTTCTCCGGCTGGATGGTGTAGTCGCCGACCCAGATGCCGGAGCTGCCGATCTGCGCCCCGCCCATCTTGTTGCCCGTGGGGCCGGTGGCGCCGGCGTCCGTGCCGAACGCGTACCAGCGGTGGGCCCAGATGGCGTCCTCGCCCTGGGCGCCGCCGCCCGCGGACTCGTCCTCGCCGGCGTGCACGATCTGGAAGTGGTCGATGTAGCCGTCGGGCTCGTTGAAGTTGCCGTCGGCGTCGAAGTCGTTGCGGTCCCACTTGTCGTAGGCGGCCAGCTCGGACTTGATGTCGGCGTCGGACTTGCCGGCCGCCTTCTGGGCGTCGGCCCAGGCGGTGACACCGTCGGCGACGGCGTTCCACGCGCAGGTGTCGGGCTCGCACTTGTTGGAGCCGTAACGGGCCTCGTTGTAGGGCACCTTGACCCAGTCGGAGACCGCGCCGCCGATGGAGTAGCGGCCCGAGGACTGCTTCTCGTAGTACTTCTTCATCGACTCGACACCCTTGCCGGTGCCGAAGTAGAGCTCTTCGAAGTGCTTCTTGTTGTAGTCCGCCTGCCAGGCCGTGCTGTTGTCCTCGGAGCGGTCCGGCTCGGCTATCTGGTTGTGCAGGGGACCCGGGGTGCCGCCGTAGCGGGGGTCCGTCTTGTCGCCGAACTCCACGAGGATCGTGAAGATCTGGTCGGTCTTCTCCCGGCCGAGCTCGACGTACTTGCCGTCCTGGAGTTTCACGACCTGCGAGCCGCCGCGGTTCCTGACGGTGGCGTCGCCGGATATGACCTGCTTGAGCGCCTCTTCGCGCTGGGCCTCCTGACGTTCGGTCAGCGGGCCCTTCAGGTCGTGCTCGCGATCGGTGTGGTTCTCGGCGCGTGCCGGGTCCTGCCGGTTCGCGGCCGGATCCTGACGGCCCGCCGCCGCGGCCGGCTGATCGCCGGCAGCGGCCTGCGCCACCGCGAAGGTCGAGAACGTGGCAGCGGCCGCTGCGAGCGACACACCCACCGCGGCTGCTCTGAACGTCCATGGTCTGCTGGTCACTTGATGCAGTCCTCCCCCGCGCCCGGGCGCGCGGAATGGAGGGGTGTCCAGGTCATGGAGTCCGCGCGCGCTCTATGCGCGTCACAAGTGACGACATTCGATCGGAGTTGCAGGAGAAAAGACAGATCTTGACTTGAACAGGTCAAGTGAGCTATGCACCGGCGGTCGTGCGCCGCGCAAGGACATCCGTCCGCTCACGGAAGAACGGTGTACGAATCAACAGGCGCGTTCGAACGTCCACTTGATGGACGTCATGACTCCGTGCGCCCCCTGTGCACCGGCACCGTGGGTTAGGTCACGCTTACTGCTCGTTCCGCTCGGGCAGACAGCCGATTAGAGTCGGTTGGCGGCTCGCCGGATTTCCGGTGGTTTGCCAACCGGACACCGTTGTCGAACCCCAGATTCTTATCCGCACCCTCCCCCATCGCGAGAGGCACGGGGGGAGACCCCCACCCCGAGGATCGGAATAGCCATGCCTCGTCCGACCGCCGCACAGCTCGCCTACGGTTCCTGCACCGTGATCTTCTCCACTCTCGCCATGCTGCTGCTGTCACAGACGAGTTCGGGCCTGGGAGTCGTGGTGATCGCACTCTCCGCCCTCGTGCTCGGCCTCCTCGTGGCCATGACGGTTCCCGTACCGAAGCCCGCCCTGCCGACGGCGTCCGTTGCCCGGCCCGCGTCCGTCACCCTCTCGGAACACCGGGTTCCGGTGCGGCGCGAGACCGTCGCGGCCGCCAGGGCGTCCGAGCCGGTCCGCGAGCGCGCCTGAGCCCGCCCCCAACCGCAACGCGAACCGGCGGGCCCGTTGACCACGGACCCGCCGGTCGTTTGCGCCGCCTGGGGACTCGGCCCATGCCGACTCCCGTGGAACTCAGCCCGTGCTGACCACCACCGTCTTGGCCGCCTTGTCGTGCAGGCCCTGCTTGTAGGGCTTGTCGAAGAAGCTCCAACCACCCGCGATCGCGGTCCAGATGCACGCGCAGCAGAACGCGAACGGCAGCCACAGGACCAGCGCACGGACCAGCGAGGTCTGCACGGAGGGCGTGGAGCCGTTGTCGAGGTTCGCCACCCGCAGGTGCAGCCACTTCTTGCCGAGGGTCTGCCCCGCCCTCGCGGTCATGACGGTGTCGTAGCCGACGTAGAGCACCGCGGCGATCAGCGACTGGCCGAACGACCTGCCGTAGTCGATCCTGTCCGTGTCCACGTCGTACTCGTTGACGTTGAAGGCCCACGTCACCAGCCACACCACGATGACGACGAGGATCATGTCGATGATCCGCGCGAGCGTGCGCTTGCCGCTGTCGGCGAGCGGAGGCATCCCGGCCAGCGGGTCGTTGCCGTACGGGCCGCCGCCGTAGGGGTCACCACCACCGCTGCCGTACGGGTCACCGCCGCCGTAGGGCGGTGGCGGCGGAGTGGCGCCGTACGGGGAACCGGTGCCCGGCGGGGGCTCGTTGCCGTACGAGGGGTCGAACGGCGGGCCCTCGCCGGGTGGCGGCGGCTGCTGTCCGGACGAGCCCTCGTCCGGCGGCTTCTTCTTGAACGGATCGTCATCCGGCGGGGGCGGCGGCTCGGTCGTCATATCCCGAGTCGACCGCGAACCCCCCGACTGCGCAATGGGGGGCGGCCGTCCGGGGGACCGGTCAGCCCGCGACGAACGTGTGGGCCGCCTTGTCGTGCCAGCACTGGCGCCACGGGCGGTCGAACGCGCCCCACAGGACACCCAGGACACCGATGGCGAGAAGGCCGGGAACGCTGTAGACGAGCCAGCGGCGCAGCGCCAGACCGAACGACGGCGGGTCGCCGCCCTCGATGTCCCGCACCTGGAGGCCGCACAGCTTCTTGCCGAGGGTGCGGCCCCACTTGGCGGTGGGCAACGCCTCGTAGAGGACACCGAAGAGGAGCAGTACGGCGAGGATGATGCCGAGGTAGACCGCGGTGGTGCCGTCAAGGAGCCAGACCGTGACGGTCTCGCCCGACAGCTTGGCCGCGTCGATCTTCTCGTTGACGTGGTCGAGGGCCCTGGTGCCCAGCGGAACGGCGGCCGCGCCGGTGACGGCGGCCAGCACGATCGTGTCCACGAGTCTGGCCGCCAGGCGCTTGCCGAGCCCCGCCGGGCGGGCGTTCGCCTGCGAGCGGGCCGCCGCCTGGAACGGGTCCTCCCGCACCGGCTTCCACGGCACGACGGGCTGGTCGCCCTCCGGCCCGGCCAGGCGGTGCACCTGCTGGGCCCAGGAGGGCTGCCCGCCACCGGCACCCGCGGCCATGGGGGCGCCGGAGCCGGACTGCGGAGGGGTATCGGGGGTGGACCGCTGAGGGGTCGACTGCTGAGGGGTGGCGGGGGCGGCCGGGGAGGCGGCTGCGGGGCCCTGGGGGGCGGCTGTTTGGGCCTGAGCCGCGGCTGCCTGGGCCGCCGGGGACTGGGCGGCGGAGGGCTGGGCCCCGCGCTGCTGTCCCCCGCGCGGTGACACGGCCCTGAAGGCCATTGTGCCCTCGGAGGCGAGGGGTTCACGGGAGCCGGGGACACCGCCCGAACGATCGCCGCCCGAGACATGCGCGCGCCCGGCGCCCATGGCTCCCGCCGTGCCCGCTCCCCCGGCCGGCCCGTCGGCCCTGTCCGTGCCCCCGGCGCCCCCGGGTCCTGCGGAGCCCGCCGCGTTGCCGGCTCCGGTCGGCCGCACCGGTCCGGTGGGCCTGCGGAACACCACCGTGCCGCCGGAGCCCGGCGGCTTGAGGGCCCCTGAGCCTCCGTCGGACCCGGCATCGGAATCGGCCCGGGACTCGGACTCGGACGAGTGGAACGTGGCCATACCGTCCGTGTGGTCCGACCTGCCGTCGGGCTGGGACGGCAGGGAGGAGCCGGCGGACTCGGCCGGCTCCTCGGTGGGCACCCGCGGATCGGGCTTGCCCCAGCGGATCCGGCGGTCCGGATCGCCGCCGAAGCCGGTCTGTCGTGAGCGGTCGGCGCCCCACGCGGTCGCGGGTTCGGGCCGGCTGCCGTGCTGGGCGTCGGCGGGCGACGGGCTCGCGGCCGGCGGGTCCTCGTCGAAGAAGTGCGGGCCCGTCTCCTCCGTGGAGGCGGGCACGGACCGTTCGTCCGCGGGCGACGAGATCGGCTCGCCTCCGGACGGCGCCGGCCGGCTGGTGCCCGGCACCCACGCGGCACCGTTCCAGTACCGGACATATCCGGGAATGGAGGGGTCCGGGTAATACCCTTCGCGGGGCCTGTCGTCGCCGGGGGCCGGGGTTGGGGCGCTCATGTCCGTCGTCCCGTATCTGCTCGGGGGTCGTGTTGAGCGTCCACATCTATCAGACGGGCGCAAGCACCACTGCCGCTCCTGGCGTACCTACCCCCTTCGAGCAAGGTTCCGCCACGTTTTCCGGCCGCTTCCGGTCGGGTGCCGACCGTCTGCCGGCCGTGTGCTGACCGTCTCTGTCGGCCGTGTGCTGCTTGTGTCTGCCGGTCGTGTGCCGGTGCCTTCGGAAAAAGTTCCGCGAACCCGCGTAATGCTGCGCGGCCCGCGCCCTCTCCACTCGTACGGGCCCGCCCACAGGGCCACTGGACGAGAGGAAACGCACGACATGAACACCGTGGTGGAGCGCGAGCTCGAACTGAAACTGGTCCTGTCCCCCGAGCGAAGCATCCCGGTCCCGGCCCGGCTGAGCTACCGCACCGACGATCCGTACGCCGTCCACATGGCCTTCCACATCGGCTCGGACCACCCCGTGAACTGGACGTTCGCGCGCGAGCTGCTCGTAGAGGGGGTGTTCCGGCCGTGCGGGCACGGGGATGTGCGGGTGTGGCCGACGAAGGTCGCCGGACGGAGCGTCGTCCTGATGGCGCTGAGTTCACCCGACGGGGACGCCCTCCTCGAAGCGCCCGCCGCGCAGGTGTCGGCCTGGCTGGAGCGCACCCTGCGGGCGGTGCCGCCGGGTACCGAGGCCGAACAGCTCGGTATCGACGACGGCCTCGCCGAGCTGCTCGCGCCCACCCCGGCCGACGATCTCTGGCTGCGCGACCCCTGGCCCTCGGACGAGTCCAAGGACGGGGAGTGAGACGGAGGGGCGCGAGAAGCGGAGGAGGTGGCTCAGAAGAGCTTGCCGGGGTTGAGGATGCCGAGCGGGTCGAACGCCGTCTTGATCGCCCGCTGCATCTCCACGCCCACCGGGCCGATCTCGCGCGCCAGCCACTCCTTCTTGAGGACACCCACACCGTGCTCGCCGGTGATCGTGCCGCCGAGCTCCAGGCCGAGGGCCATGATCTCGTCGAAGGACTCGCGGGCGCGGCGGGACTCGTCGGGGTCGCCCGCGTCGAAGCAGACGGTCGGGTGGGTGTTGCCGTCTCCGGCGTGTGCGACGACGCCGATGGTCAGCTGGTACTTCTCGGCGATCCGGTCGACCCCTTCGAGCATCTCGGCGAGCTTCGAGCGCGGTACGCACACGTCGTCGATCATCGTCGTGCCCTTGACCGCTTCGAGGCCGGTGAGGGACAACCGGCGGGCCTGGAGCAGCAGTTCGGACTCGGCCGCGTCGTCCGCCGGTACGACCTGTGTGGCGCCGGCCGCCTCGCAGAGCGCGCCCACGGCCGTCAGGTCGGCGGCCGGGTCGAGGGTGTCGAAGGCGGCGAGGAGCAGGGCCTCGGTGGACTCCGGCAGGCCCATGTTCGCCATGTCGTTGACGGCCTTCACCGTCGTACGGTCCATCAGTTCGAGGAGGGACGGCACATGGCCGCCCTCCATGATCCGGCAGACCGCGTCGCAGGCTGCCGCGGCGGAGGCGAACTCGGCGGCCAGCACCAGCTGTTGGGGCGGCTGCGGCTTCAGGGCGAGGGTGGCCCGTACGACGATGCCGAGCGAGCCCTCCGAGCCGACGAGGAGGCGGGTCAGGTCGTATCCGGCGACGCCCTTCGCCGTACGGCGGCCGGTGGACATCAGGCGGCCGTCGGCGAGAACCACGTCCAGGCCGAGGACGTACTCGGCCGTCACCCCGTACTTCACACAGCACAGGCCGCCGGACGCCGTGCCGATGTTGCCGCCGATCGTGCACATCTCCCAGCTGGAGGGGTCCGGCGGGTAGTAGAGGCCGTGTTCGTTGACGGCGCGGGAGAGCGTGGCGTTGATGACGCCCGGCTCCACCACCGCGATCCGGTCGACCGGGCTGATCTCCAGGATCCGGTCCATCTTGACGAGGGACAGCACGATGCAGCCCTCGGAGGCGTTGGCGGCGCCCGACAGGCCCGTACGGGCGCCCTGCGGGACGACCGGGACGCGCAGTTCGGTCGCGACGCGCATGACGTGCTGGACCTGCTCGACGGTGCGCGGCAGCACCACGACGGCGGGGGTGCCGGCCTCGCAGAAGCTGGCCATGTCGTTGGCGTACGAGCTGGTGACGTCCGGGTCGGTGAGGACCGCCTCGTCCGGCAGGCCCACGAGGAGACGTTCGGCGAGGCTGCCCGGTGCCACGGTGTCTTCATCGGGACGGGCTTCGATACGGCTCATGATCACAGCGTCGCACTCGGGGCCATCGGTGTGAACCCCGCCCGCGAGGGGCTTTCCGCGCCGGGGTGGTGGCCGGGTGTGCTCTTCGTATTGGCGCACAGTGAGCGGCATGGAGAGCGGCATGGGAAAAGAGCTGGCCTCGGGTTCGGCGGACGGTCCGGCGGGTGGCCCGGCGGGCCGTCCCTCGGGTGGTCCGGGTTCGGCCAAGGGGTGGGCGCTCGTCGGTGCCGTGGCGGGGTGTGCCGTGCTGGGCGGTGTGCTGATGGTGGCGCCCCCCGAGCGGGACGGGCCGCCGCCCGCACCCGGTCCGGTGGCTCGGGCCGAGACCGCCGTCGGGGCCGGGGCGCCCGCCTCACTGCCCGATCTGGTCGCCCTGATCGGGGACCGCGAGGCGCATCTGCGGGCCCATCCGGGTGATGTGCGGTCGTGGGCGGTGCTCGGCGCGGCGTATGCGGAGCGGGGCGAGCGGACCGGCGAGGCGCGGTTCTACCCGAAGGCCGAGAAGGCGCTGCGTACGTCGTTGCGGGCGAAGCCGAAGAAGAACGTGGAGGCGCTCGACGGTCTCGCCGCGCTCGCCAACGCCCGGCACGACTTCCGGGCGGCGCGGAAGTGGGGCGAGGCCTCGGTGGCCGCCTCGCCGAAGCGGTGGACGGCCTATCCGGCGTTGATCGACGCGTACCGGGGGCTCGGGGAGTTCAAGGCCGCGGACAAGGCGCTGGCCAGGCTCGTCCGGCTGCCGAAGGGAGCCGCGGCGCCGAGGGCACGGGTGCTGACGCGGGCCGCTCTCGTGTACCGGGACCAGGGGCTCCGCGAGGACGCCGCCGCCGCGCTCTGGGACGCGGTGGCGCTCGCCTCCGCTCCGGCCGAGCGGGCGGACTGTCTCGTCGGGGCCGGGGAGCTGGCCTGGGAGCGCGGGGAGCCCGCCGAGTCGCTGCGCGCCTTCGAGGCCGCGGTGCGGGCCGATCCCGACGGGCACGCCGCGCTCGCGGGGCAGGGCAGGGCGCTGGCCGCCCTTGGCCGGACCTCGGAGGCCGTACGCGCGTACCGGGCCGCGTCGGAGAAGCGGGCGCTGCCCCGGTACGCGTGGGAGCTGGGCGAGTTGTACGAGTCCCTGGGGCTGGGCGACGAGGCGCGGGCCCAGTACGACGTGGTGCGGGAGCGGGTGCGCGAGGGCGCCGCCGGTGGGGTGAACACCGATCTCGTGGCGGGTCTCTTCGAGGCGGACCACGGTGACCCGAAGGCCGCTGTGCGGCTGCTGCGGGACGAGTGGGAGCGGCATCCCTCCGCGGCGGTCGCGGATGCGCTGGGGTGGGCGCTGCATCGCGCGGGGCAGCACGAGGACGCGCTCGTCTTCGCCACGAAGGCCACCGACAAGGAGCACGTGGGTGCGGTCCGCAGCGCGCCCTACGCGTACCACCGGGGCATGATCGAGCGGCAGTCGAAGCTGGAGGGACCCGCGCGCCGCCATCTTGAGGAGGCGCTGCGGATCAGTCCGTACTTCTCGCCGCTGGGCGTTCCGGCGGCGAAGGAGGCGCTGGGGGCACTGGGCCCGGTGTGACAGCGCCCAGTGCCCCAACGGCCTTGCAGGCTGCGGTGCTTACAGGTTGCCGCGCTTCTCCTGCTCCCGTTCGATCGCCTGGAAGAGGGCCTTGAAGTTGCCCTTGCCGAAGCCCATCGAACCGTGGCGTTCGATGATCTCGAAGAAGACCGTCGGGCGGTCCTGGACCGGCTTGGTGAAGATCTGCAGCAGGTAGCCGTCCTCGTCGCGGTCGGCCAGGATCTTCAGTTCGCGCAGGGTGTCGACGGGTACGCGGGTGTCGCCGACCCACTCGCCGAGGGTGTCGTAGTAGGAGTCCGGGGTGTCGAGGAACCGCACGCCGGCCGCGCGCATGGTCCGTACGGTCTCCACGATGTCGTTCGTGTTGAGGGCGATGTGCTGGACGCCGGCGCCGCCGTAGAACTCCAGGTACTCGTCGATCTGGGACTTCTTCTTGGCGATGGCGGGCTCGTTGATCGGGAACTTGACCTTGAGCGTGCCGTCGGCGACGACCTTCGACATCAGGGCGCTGTACTCGGTCGCGATGTCGTCGCCCACGAACTCCTTCATGTTCGTGAAGCCCATGACCTTGTTGTAGAAGGCGACCCACTCGTTCATGCGGCCGAGTTCGACGTTGCCGACGCAGTGGTCGATGGCCTGGAAGGTGCGGTGGGCGGGCGGCTGGACGATCGGGTCCGCGGCCGTGAACCCGGGGAGGTAGGGGCCGTCGTAGCCCGTGCGCTCGACCAGGGTGTGGCGGGTCTTGCCGTACGTGGCGATGGCGGCGAGTACGACGGTGCCGTGCTCGTCCTTCAGCTCGTAGGGCTCGGTGACCGGGCGGGCGCCGTGCTCGACGGCGTAGGCGTACGCGGCGCGGGCGTCCGGGACCTCGATGGCGAGGTCGACCACGCCGTCACCGTGCTCCGCCACGTGCTCGGCCAGGAAGTGGCCCCAGGGGGTGGCGGCCTTGATGACGGAGGTGAGGACGAAGCGGGCTGAGCCGTTCTCCAGGACGTAGCTCGCGGTCTCGCGGCTGCCGTTCTCCGGTCCGGAGTAGGCGACCAGCTTCATGCCGAAGGCGGTGGAGTAGTAGTGCGCCGCCTGCTTGGCGTTGCCCACGGCGAAGACGACCGCGTCCATTCCCTTGACCGGGAAGGGGTCTGCCTGCCGCGCGGTGTCCGGGGTGGTGTGGGTGGTCTGAGTCATGGCCGCAGGCTCTCTCCGTTCTGCAAGGTGCGCAATAGTTTGCGAATCCACTGGGCAATATGTTCAGTGAAAAGCCTGCATGTCCGGGCTTTGTGTACAGGATGACCACCGCGGAGGCGTTCATGGCGATCGATCATCTGGACGGGCGGCTGCTGGTGCTGCTCGCGCGGGAGCCGCGCATCGGTGTGCTGGAGATGTCCCGGCGGCTCGGGGTCGCGCGCGGGACCGTGCAGGCGCGGCTCGACCGGCTTCAGTCCAATGGAGTCATCCGGGGGTTCGGGCCGCAGGTCGATCCCGCGGCCCTCGGATATCCCGTCACCGCCTTCGCGACGCTGCAGATCCGGCAGGGGCAAGGGGCGGACGTACGGGCGCACTTGACGACCGTGCCCGAGGTGCTGGAGCTGCACACGACGACGGGCGGCGGGGACATGCTGTGCCGGCTCGTGGCGCGGTCCAACGCCGATCTTCAGCGGGTGATCGACCGGGTTGTCGGTTTTGATGGCATCGTCCGGGCCTCCACGGCGATCGTCATGGAGAACCCCGTGCCGCTGCGGATCATCCCGCTGGTGGAGCAGGCCGCGGAGGACGACGACTGAGGCGACAGTGACGGCTGAGGCGACAGGGGTGAAAAGCGGGTGAGCTTCTGGGAGTACCTGGGCAGTCGCCATCAACAGCTTCTCGCCGACGCCTACCAGCACGCCAGCGCCGTCTTCCAGTGCATGGTCGTCGCCACGGTGATCGGTGTGGTGGTCGGTGTCGTCACCTATCGGAGCGAGTGGGCCGGGAATCTGGCCACGACCACGACGGCGACCCTGCTGACCATTCCCTCGCTCGCCATGATCGGTCTGCTCATCCCGATCGTGGGGCTGGGGGTTCCGCCCACGGTGATCGCGCTGACCCTGTACGGGCTGCTGCCGATCGTGCGCAACTCGATCGTGGGGCTGCGCGGAGTCGATCCCTCGCTCGTCGACGCGGCCACCGGCATCGGGATGTCGCGGCTCGCCCGGCTCCTGCGGGTCGAACTGCCGCTCGCCTGGCCGCCGATCCTGACCGGGATCCGGGTCTCCACACAGATGCTGATGGGGATCGCCGCCATCGCCGCCTATGCCTCGGGGCCGGGTCTCGGCAATGAGATCTTCCGCGGTATCGCCTCCCTGGGCAGCAAGAACGCGCTCAACCAGGTGCTCGCGGGCACGCTCGGGATCATCGTCCTGGCCCTGCTGTTCGACGCCGCGTACGTCCTCATCGGGCGGCTGACCATTCCCAGGGGGATCCGTGCCTGAGCCGACCACCAGCGCCGCCGCTGCTGCGGTGCCCGCCGCGACCACCGGCGCGAACGCCACCACCGGCGCCACAATCGAGCTCGAGAACCTCACCAAGCAGTACCCGGGGAGCTCCGACCCCGCCGTCGACAGCGTCAACATGGAGATCAACGCCGGTGAGCTCGTCGTCTTCGTGGGGCCTTCGGGGTGCGGGAAGTCCACCACCCTGAAGATGATCAACCGGCTGATCGAGCCCACGGGCGGGCGCATCAGGATCGGTGGCGAGGACGTCACCCACATGGATCCCGTGAAGCTGCGCCGCAAGATCGGGTACGCGATCCAGGCCTCCGGGCTCTTCCCGCACATGACGGTCGCCCAGAACATCGCCCTCGTACCGAGGATGGTGGGGTGGCCGAAGGCACGGATCAGCGCCCGGGTCGAGGAGATGCTGGACCTGGTCGGTCTCGACCCGGGCGAGTTCCACGGGCGCTATCCGCGGCAGCTGTCCGGCGGGCAGCAGCAACGGGTGGGCGTGGCACGGGCGTTGGCCGCCGATCCGCCCGTGCTGTTGATGGACGAGCCCTTCGGGGCCGTGGACCCCATCACCCGCGACCACCTCCAGGACGAGCTGATCCGGCTGCAGCACGAGCTGCACAAGACCATCGTCTTCGTCACCCACGACTTCGACGAGGCGATCAAGCTGGGCGACCGGATCGCCGTGCTGCGGGAGCGGTCGCACATCGCCCAGTTCGACACCCCGGAGGCGATCCTCACCAACCCCGCCGACGACTTCGTGTCCGGGTTCGTGGGCGCGGGGGCCGCGTTGAAGCGGCTCAACCTGTCTCGCGTACGGGACGTGGAGATCACCGGCTATCCGACGGTGACCGTCGACGATCCGCTCCAGGAGATCTTCAACAAGCTCCGGTCGAGCGGCACGAACGAGATCCTGCTGCTCGACCGGCGCGGGCGGCCCTACAAGTGGCTGCGGCGCGGGGACCTGATGCGGGCCAAGGGCTCGCTGGCCCGGGCGGGCACGCTGGTGCACGACACGGTGACCCGGGACGCGACGCTGCGGGACGCGCTGGAGGCCGTGCTCATCGACAATGCGGGGCGGGTCGTGGTGACGGGGCGGCGCGGGGAGTACACGGGCGTCGTGGACATGGAGACGCTGATGAACTCCGTGCACGAACTGCTGGAGGCCGACCGGCTCGACGCGATGGAGCACCAGCACGAACTGGAGGAGACGCGCGCCGAGCAGACCCACCACGAGCAGGAAGGCGTCATCGGTACCGCCGGTGCCGGCGGGGAGGCGAAGGCGTGAGGGCCCCGGAGACCGACCACGACACCGAGGCGGACCCCAACGGCGAGGGCGCCGGGCCGGACTCCGGGTTCGAGGAGACGAAGGCTCCCCCGCCCGGCAAGTCCCGTGCCTCCCGGGTGACCTGGCAGAAGCTGACCCTGCTGCCGGCCGTGCTCACCGTCGTGCTGCTCACCACCTGGCTCTGGTTCCGGCAGGCGGACCTGGACCCGCTCTCGGAGAACGCGCTGTCGGGCGGCCAGGTGTGGAAGGCACTGCGGCAGAGCATCGAACTGACCGTGATCTCCACGTTCTTCGTGCTGATCATCGCGATTCCGCTGGGCATCCTGCTGACGCGCAGGGCATTCCGGCAGGCGACCCCGGTCGCCATGTCCGTCGCCAACATGGGGCAGGCGACCCCTGCCATCGGCCTGCTGGCGCTGCTCGTGATCTGGCTGGGCATCGGGCAGAAGGCGGCCCTGATCGGCATCATCGCGTACGCCGTCCTGCCGGTCCTGTCGAACACGATCGCCGGGCTCAAGGCGAACGATCCGACGCTGCTGGAGGCCGCCCGGGGTATCGGAATGTCGCCCGCGGGAGTGCTGGCCCGCGTCGAACTGCCCCTCGCCGTACCGCTGATCCTCGCCGGTGTCCGAACCGCGCTCGTCCTGAACGTGGGCACGTCGACCCTCGCCACCTTCGGCGGGGGCGGCGGTCTCGGCGTACTGATCACTACCGGGATCACCAACCAGCGGATGCCGGTGCTGGTGCTCGGCTCGATCCTGACCGTGGCCCTCGCGCTGCTGGTGGACTGGCTGGCCTCGCTGGCCGAACTGCTGCTCAGCCCGCGCGGGTTGGAGGCGGGGACATGAGACGGCGTACGGGGCTGGTGGCCGCCGGGGCGATGCTGGCGGCCTCGGCCGGGTGCGGACTGACCAGCGGCTCGCCCATGGTCGACGACGTGGAGCCCGGCTCGATCGGGCAGGGACAGCCGCTCAAGGGCACCGACCTCACCGTGACGTCCAAGGAGTTCACCGAGCAGCTGATCCTCGGCGCGATCATGGGCATCGCCTTCCAGGCGGCCGGCGCGGACGTACTGGACCGCACGGGCATCCAGGGCTCCATCGGCGCCCGCGAGGCCGTCAAGAGCGGGGACGCGGACGGCATGTACGAGTACACGGGCACCGCCTGGATCACGTACCAGGGCAACAGCGGGCCCATCACCGATCCGCGCAAGCAGTGGGAGGCCGTGCGCGAGGCCGACCTGAAGAACGGGCTGACCTGGCTGCCGCCGTCGGCGCTGAACAACACCTACGCCCTCGCCATGAACCAGGCCAACTTCAAGAAGTACGGCACGAAGACCCTCTCCGACGTGGCAGCGCTGTCGAAGTCCGATCCGAAGGCGGTCACGCTCTGCGTGGAGAGCGAGTTCGCCAACCGGGCCGACGGGCTGCCGGGCATGGAGAAGGCGTACGGCATCAAGCTGCCCGCCGGGAACATCACGCAGATGGACACGGGGATCATCTACACCCAGGCGGCGAAGGGGAGTTGCACGTACGGGGAGGTCTTCACCACCGACGGGCGCATCAAGTCGATGAACCTGGTCGTGATGGCGGACGACAAGAAGTTCTTCCCCAACTACAACGTGGCTCCGGAGATCAACTCCAAGGCGCTGAAGAAGTATCCGGCGATCGCGGAGGTGCTCGACCCGATCACCAAGCGCCTGGACAACGACGTGGCACAGGAGTTGAACGCGCGGGTGGACGTGGACGGGGAGGACCCGCACTCGGTCGCGCTGGACTGGATGAAGGACGAGGGGTTCGTGAAGGAGGGCTGAGCGGAGGCTGGACGCTGCCTCAGGGGGCGGTCCGGTTCCGCTAGCAGCTCGGTACCGAGTTTCCGCTAGCAGCTCGGTACCGAGCCCTGGTCCTTCTCCAGGGCCACCAGGGCACTGACCGCGCCCTTCAGAGTGGTCACCGGGATGAGGCGGAGCCCCTTCGGGAGGTCCGTCTTCGCGTCCGAGCACTCCGCCTTCGGGACCAGGAAGACCGTGGCGCCGTCGCGGCGGGCGGCCTGCGTCTTGAGGGCGACGCCGCCGACCGGGCCGACCTTCCCGTCGGCGTCGATCGTCCCCGTGCCCGCGATGACCCGGCCGCCCGTGAGGTCGCCGCCGCTGCCGTCGCCGTCCAGCTTGTCGACGATGCCGAGGGAGAAGAGGAGCCCGGCGCTGGGGCCGCCGACATCGGCGAGCCTCAGGGTGACCTTGATGTCGCCGGAGTTCTCACCGAGGTGGTTCAGGGCGGCCTCGGTGGCGGTGTCCTGGGACTTCTTCATCTCCTCGGCGTTGTGCTCCTCGATCTCCTTCACACTGTCGCCGCTCGGGTACACGGAGTCGCGCGGCATGATCGCCTGGTCCGTACGGAACCAGCCGTCGAGCACGTCACCCAGGCTCACGTCCTGGTCGGGGCCCGTCGCCTCGATGGTCGTCATCCGCAGCTCGCCGCGCGTCTTGTGGGTGTCCGCGCCGGTGATCGTGATGACCGGGTCGCCCTTGTTCTCGCCGAGGACGTTCGCCGTCATCCCGGGCTGGGCCACCGAGAAGGGCAACGGCGCGAACACCGCCGTGGCGAGCAGGGCCACGACGGGAAGGGCGCAGACGGCGACGGCCCGGGGGCGCGTGAGGCGAGAGAGCACGGGATCAATCTAACGCGAGGGCGAATTCCGGCCGGGGCCCACCCACGGGATCACCACAGGGGCTGGACTGCGGGGAGCCGCGCGCCGTCAGGGGCGCCGGGGCCGCGCGCCGTCAGGGGCGCCGGGGCCGCGCGCCGTCAGGGCGCCGGGGCCGCGCGCCGTCAGGGCGCCGGGGCCGCGCGCCGTCAGGGCGCCGGGGCCGCGCGCTTTTCAGGGACGCGGGGAGCCGCGCGGTTTCAGGGGCGCGGGGAACTGCGCATCTTCAGGGGCGCGGGGAACTGCGCGACCAGCCCCCACCACCCCGCGGACGACGTACAACCTCCCCCACGGCACCCCCAGCCCCCAGCCCTCAGCCATCAGTCCGCACCTTCCGAGCCCTCCGGACCAAGATCACCGCAAGGCCTCAGCCACTTCCTTGGCCGCGTCAACGACACGCGGCCCCACCCGCTCAGGCACAGCATCGGCAAGCATGACCACCCCCACGCTCCCCTCCACCCCGGTCACCCCGAGCAGCGGCGCGGCCGCCCCACTGGCGCCCGCCTCCAGCTCCCCGTGAGTGAGGGTGTAGCCCGGCTCCTCCGCGGAAGCGGCCCGCGCGGAGAGGATCGCCTTGCCGGCGGCCCCCCGGTCGAGCGGATGACGGAACCCGGCGCGATAGGCAACGTGGTAGTCGGTCCACGTCGGCTCGACCACGGCGACGGCGAGCGCCTCCGCACCGTCGACCAGCGTGAGATGGGCGGTCGCCCCTATGTCCTCGGCGAGCGAGCGCAACGCGGGCAGCGCGGCCTCGCGGACCAGCGGATGCACCTGCCGCCCGAGCCGCAGCACACCGAGCCCGACGCGGGCACGGCCGCCCAGGTCACGGCGTACGAGGGCGTGCTGTTCCAGCGTGGCGAGCAAGCGGTACACAACGGTCCGGTTGACTCCGAGTTTGTTGGACAGCTCGGTGACGGTCAGACCGTGGTCGGTGTCGGCGAGCAGTTTGAGGACACGGAGTCCCCGGTCGAGCGTCTGGGAGGTTTCCGCGGTCACGACGCCCACTCCTTAGTGGTGAGAGTCGACGGCCCCCTACGCGGCGGATACGTCACCGGTCCCATCGGCGACGCGCGTCAGAGGCCGCCGGTCGGCAGCGTCCCGGGATCTCCCGGGCGGGCACCGGCTGCGCTCCGCGGCGGCGCTGCCACGGGGCGTGTGCGTAGCGGGACAGTAGCGAGCTGGTTCGCTCAGCGGAAGTCTCCGTCCAGAATCCGGGCGTTCGCAGGTACGGACCGGGTTCGGTTACCCGGAGTTAGGTTCACTTTCGACCTGATATATCCGGCGCACACCACTCGGCGTGCACGACCCTTGCACAGAGCGCGCACACGCGTGAGCGCCGGTGTCATGACGACACCGGCGCTCACGTGGACGTACCGGGGCGGGTGGGGCGGGCGGGAGCGTGGTCACCGCATACGGGTGGCCCACTCCTGCACCTTGGCGATCCGCTGACGCAGCTGCCCGGCCGTCGCCTCCGCGCTCGGCGGCCCGCCGCACACCCGGCGCAGCTCGGTGTGGATCACACCGTGCGGCTTGCCGCTCTGGTGGACGTACGCGCCGACCATCGTGTTGAGCTGCTTCCTGAGCTCCAGCATCTCCTTGTGGGAGACCACGGGCCGCCGCTCGGCGGGGAGTTCGAGAAGATCTGCCTCGTCGTCCGGCTTCTTGCGGCTGTGCGCGATCTGCCGGGCCTGCCGCTTCTGGAGCAGCAGCTGGACCTGGTCGGGTTCGAGGAGCCCCGGAATACCGAGGTAGTCCTGCTCCTCGGCGCTGCCCGGGTGGGCCTGCATACCGAACTCGGCGCCGTCGTAGAGCACCCGGTCGAAGGTGGCCTCGGACTCGAGGGCCTCGAAGGAGAACTGCTCCTGCTCCCCGGTGTCCTCGTCTTCCTCCCGGTTCGCCTCCTCCATCTCCTTCTCGGATTCGGCGTACGGGTCCTCCTCGCCCTCCTTCTTGGGCTTGTCGAGGGCGTGGTCGCGCTCGACCTCCATCTCGTTGGCGAAGGTGAGGAGGTCGGGGACCGTCGGCAGGAAGACGGAGGCGGTCTCGCCGCGCCGCCTGGACCGTACGAAACGGCCGACGGCCTGGGCGAAGAAGAGCGGCGTGGAGATGGTGGTCGCGTACACGCCCACCGCCAGCCGGGGCACGTCGACGCCCTCGGACACCATGCGGACGGCGACCATCCAGCGGTCGTCGCTGTGGCTGAACTCGTCGATGCGGTTGGACGCGCCCGTGTCGTCGGAGAGGACGAGGGTGGCCTTGCTGCCGGTGATGTCACGGATGAGCTTGGCGTAGGCGCGGGCGGATTCCTGGTCGGAGGCGATGACGAGGGCGCCGGCGTCCGGGATGCCCTTCCTGACCTCCGTGAGCCGCTGGTCGGCGGCGCGCAGCACGCTCGGCATCCACTCGCCGCGCGGGTCGAGGGCGGTGCGCCAGGCCTGCGAGACGGCGTCCTTGGTCATCGGCTCGCCGAGCCGGGCGGCGATCTCGTCCCCCGCCTTCGTACGCCACCGCATGTTGCCGCTGTAGGAGAGGAAGATGACGGGCCGCACGACGCCGTCGCCCAGCGCGCTGCCGTATCCGTAGGTGTAGTCGGCGGCGGACCGCCGGATCCCGTCGTTCCCCTCCTCGTACGTGACGAAGGGGATGGGGTTGGTGTCGGACCGGAAGGGCGTACCGGTGAGCGCGAGCCGGCGGGTGGCGGGCTCGAAGGCCTCGAGGCAGGCCTCACCCCAGGACTTGCTGTCACCGGCGTGGTGGATCTCGTCGAGGATCACCAGGGTCTTGCGCTGCTCGACGCGGTTGCGGTGCAGCATGTGCCGCACGCCGACACCGGCGTACGTGACCGCGACGCCCTGGTACTCCTTGCTGAGCGGCCCCGCGCTGTACTCGGGATCCAGCTTGATCCCTATCCGTGCGGCCGCCTCCGCCCACTGCTTCTTCAGATGCTCGGTCGGCGCGACCACGGTCACCTGCTGCACCACATGGTGGTGCAGCAGCCACGAGGCGAGCGTCAGCGCGAAGGTCGTCTTGCCGGCCCCGGGTGTGGCGACGGCGAGAAAGTCACGCGGCTGCTCCTGGATGTACTTCTCCATCGCACCTTGCTGCCAGGCACGCAGCTTGCTGGCGGTGCCCCAAGGGGCGCGCCCGGGAAACGCGGGTGACAGGTGGTGCGAGGAGATGGCACTGGCGGCGGTGGTAGTCACGGTCTCCGTGGGGTGGTTGGGCGGCTCGGCTTATGGCTGGCATCGGCTGCGTATGACAACCGGGCCACCCTACCGGCGCCCCGACCGCGTCAACGCGCGGACGACGCGGGGTCACCCTTGGATGGGACTCACGTCACAGAGAACAGCGTCGGGTGGATCCGGCTTGTTCTCGTCGGCGGGGGGCGAGACTCGCCGGGTCCGGCAACTCCGCGGCGCCCCGGCCGATTGCGCGACGCCCCCGCGATCAGCGGGAGTCGATCCGCAGCCGCGTGGTCACCCAGGCCCCCACCAATGCGACCCCGGCCATCGGCAGGAACACCGCCGCGAAGGCGGCCGGATGGCCGCCGGAGGCGTTTGTGGCGGCATGGGTGACCGTGCCGCCACCCAGGGCCGCGAAGGCCGCGCCGCCCGCGGCGAGGAGGAGGACGTTCGAGAGGCCGTCGGATATCTGGAGGGCGGCGGAATTGCTGCCGGCCTCCTCGGGGGCGGAGAGGTGGAGCAGCAGGACGCTGGTGGAGGAGATCACCAGGCCCATGCCGAAGCAGCCGAAGGCCCAGGCCACCGCCACCGTCCACACCGGCACCCCGTCGATCAGCACGCTCGGCGCTGCGGCGATGGCGGCCGCGGTCAGGACCATGCCCAGCATCATCAGCCGGTCCCGGTACGGTTCCACGCGCGCCCTGGACTGCACGAAGGAACCCAGCGCCCAGGTGCCCCCGCCCGCCGCCAGTGAGAATCCGGCCAGCGTCGGCGACAGCCCCCGCTCGGTGACCAGCATCAGCGGCACGAAGGACTCGGCCGCGATGAAGGACCCGGCGGCGATCCCGCGCAGCAGCACGACGGACGGCAGCCCGCGCGCCGCCAGGTAGGTCCCTCTGGGCAGCAGCCCGAGCACCGCCGGGATCAGCAGGGCGACCCCCGCCACGGCCGGGACCACCGACAGCCACCTCAGGTCCTGCGCCCCGTACTGCAGCAGCCCGGCGCCCAGCGAGATGCCCAGCGCCAGCCGGATGCGCCGCCGGTCGAAGCGCGCGGCCACGGTGCCCCCGGCCGGGCCGGACGCCCGCCGCCGTATCTGCGGCAGCGCGAACGCCAGCGGCAGGACGACGAGGACCGGTATCCCGACGAACACCCAGCGCCAGCCGAGGTGTTCGGTCACCGCGCCGGAGGCGAGCGGCCCGACCACGGACGGGATCACCCAGCTCGCCGCGAACGCCGCCATGATCGACGGCCGCAACCGCTCCGGATAGGCCCGCCCCACGACCACGTACAGCGCGACGATCACCAGGCCGCCGCCGAGCCCCTGCACGGCCCGCCCGAGGATGAACAGCCACATCACCCCGGCCGTCCCCGACAGCAGCAGCCCCGCCGCGAACGCCCCGATCCCCGCCGTCAGCGACCCCAGCGGGCCCGTACGGTCCGACCACTGCCCGGCCAGCACCATTCCGAACAGGCTCGTCGTGAAGTACCCGGAGAACGCGAACGCGTACAGCGAGACCCCGCCCAGCTCCCGCGCCGCCACCGGCATGGCCGTTCCCACCGCGGTCGCCTCGAAGGCGATCAGCAGCACGACGGACACGATCCCGATACTGAGCGCCCGGTGAGCCCGCCCGAGGACGCCCTCGCCCTCGCCGGCTTCGGTCGCCGGGATGTGTACGGCCGGTGCCGCGGGGACGGCCGTGCCGGGCGGGACAGCCAGGTCGGCCGGTGTCTCAGCGACGCCCGTGTCGCTCGGTTCCAGGGTGGTCATGCCCGCCAGCGTAAGGGGCACCACTGACATTGACCCCTGTCGAGAGACGGGACCTGCCCCGGGACCTTGGTCGTACGACCACCCTCGCCCGCCCCTCCCTCAGCCCCCTCCCCGCCCCCTTTCATGAACGCCGTGTGGCAGTCCCGTTGCAGCCCCGCCCGGTCCCTTGAGCCCCCTGCCGACAGCGCCGTACGGTCGACACAACGAGTCCGGAACACCGGGTGACCGAACGCCGGAACACCGGACTCAAGCTTGGCCGTGTGCCCGAGTGGCTTAGGGACTCGCCTGCAAAGCGAGGCACGTGGGTTCAATTCCCGCCACGGCCTCTGTTCGGTGTCGGGGTCGGCCGCTGTCAGGCGGTCGGCCCCGACGCGTGTGCGGCGGCCGTACTCAATCGGCCCGGGCTCCCGTACGCCGCCGGCTCAGGCGGGGCCGTGCCTCCGTGCACGGAAGGGGCTCACAGCACCCCGCCCGCCTCGTCCTGGAACAGTTCCGTCCAGTAGTGCCAGTCCGCCTGGGAGGCGGAGCCCGTGGGGTCGACCATCGACAGGGTCTGCGTCATCGTCGTGGCGAGCTGGTCGTAGGCCTCCGTGGTCAGTTCGTGGGACAGGGTCCCGTCGATGGCCTTCTCGCGGTGGAGCAGCCAGAGGGTGAAGGCCAGTGTGGAGACGTCCGTGTTGAGGGCGTACAGGGTGGCCTCGGGCTCGCTCCAGTTGAGGACCGCGCCCGTCGAGCCGTCCACGACCAGGCTGTTGTCCTCGATGAGGTGACCGAGGCGTATCAAGTGGTCCGATCCGTCGGGGAGTTCGGCGGCGGTGTACTCGCCCGGGCGCTCGTCCTCGTAGTACTCGGAGAGGGTCGGCAGCGGCACGTCCGTGTCCAGCTGGAAGAGGAAGCCGTCCTCCGGCAGGCCCGTGTCGCGCAGGAAGCGGCGGGTCGGCTCGTGCGCCAGGGCCGCCGGGAAGTCGACGTCCTCGAAGCGCACGACCCGGCCCTGGCCGAACTCCTGGTCCAGCAGCCGGTCGGGCAGGTCCAGGGTCAGCGTCTCGTCGGCGGGCGGGCCCGCGACGAGGGCCAGCGGGCGGATCAGCGCCGCCATCCGCCAGAACGGCGGGACCTCGCCGCCGGTGCCCTCCTCGAACACCGCGAGCAGCTGGCGTGACATCGCGGCCACGGCCTTCGGCCCGAACCGGCCCTCGTAGGAGGCGAACCGGCCGCGTCTGGCCGCCATCTCCTCCGTCGCCGCCACGAACTCCGTCAGCGCCTGGAGCGAGGGTGCGAGCGGGCGACGGTCCATCAGGTCGGGGCGGTCGTGGAAGAAGTACGTGGTGGAGACCTCGCCCGTCGCTCCGTCGAGCAGGACCGACTCCGTCTCGGCGTCGGCGGGGCCACGCAGCGCGCCTATCACCAGCTGGTCCCGCAGGTCCTCCGCGAGCAGGTCCGGGTCCCCGGTCGAGTCCGCCACCGTGCGGGGGCCGTCCGCGCGCAGCGCCTCGAAGGTCAACAGGCCGCCGTCGCCCGGCAGTCCGGGGCCCGCCAGCCAGCGCCGCGTCGCCGCGTGCGTGACGTACCGGTCCAGTTCGTCCTCGGTCAGGGTGATCGTCTTGATGCCGGCGTCCGTCGTGCCCATCGTTCCCCCGCGCATGGTTGTTCACAGTCCCCCGGCAGGACCGGACCGGGCGGCACGCTCGGGAGAACCACGGAAACCCATGAATGGAGCCCGTGGGCAGAGCCACGGAAAACCCATGAAACACCCGTGGAAGATGCCCCGCCGCCCAGCGGTCCTCCCCACTGCCCAGAACATTACGCGGCACCACTGACAACGCCCCGGCACCGCCGTGACCAGCGGATTCCCGGCAGCGCTCGGCCGGATCCGGCCTCAGCCGAAGTACACGCCGCCCGCGACGACCACCACCGCCGCCAGCACGAACAGCAGCACCCACAGCATCAGCTTCCCGACGCCGGGGCCCGGTTCGTAGCGCGGCGGATCGGGAGGGGTCACTGCGTCGCCGTCACCACGGCGGCCTGTGGCCTTATCGGCAGCCGGTTCACCGGGCGCCCCGTGGCCGCCCGTACCGCGGAGGCGACCGCGGCCGGGGACGTGACCACCGGCACCGCGCTGACGGCCTTCGCGCCGAACGGCGCGACCACGTCACGCTCCTCGACGAGCTTGACGATGCGGATGTCGGGGGTGTCGAGGGCGGTCGGCAGCGAGTACCCCGTGAGGTCGGGGTGGCGCACCAGCCCGCGCGCGGTGCGCAGGTTCTCGGTGAGGGCGACGCCGATGCCCTGGGTGACACCGGCCTCGATCCGGGAGGCGAGCTGCGCAGGGTTCAGCACTCGCCCGACGTCCTGGGCGAGCGCCATCTCCACGACCCGCACCGAGCCCAGCTCGATGTCGACGTCGACGACCGCGCGGACCGCGCAGAAGGCGAGCCCCACGAAGGCGTCGCCCTGGCCGGTGCCGTCGAGCGGTTCGGTGGGGTGCGGGCGGCACTGCGCGGTGGCCCACAGCTCCTTGCCGTCCATGGCCTCTGTGACGGTGGTCGACAGCACACCGTCGTACGAGGTGATCTTGCCGTCGGTGATCTGGAGGAGCTCGGTGGACATCCCGAACTTGTGGGCCAGGGGCTGCAGCAGCTGCGTACGGACCATCTTGGCGGCCCGTTCGACCGCGCCGCCGGACACCCAGGTGTGACGGCCGCGGCAGCTGGGCCCCGCGGGGGGCTGATCGGTGTCCACGGAGGCGACGTGCACCTCTTCGATGCCGAGCGTCTCCTGGACGATCTGCCGGGCCAGCGTGGTGAAGCCCTGGCCGGTCTCCACGGCCGCGCAGAGCACGGTGGCGATGCCGTCGTGGACCTTCACGGTGGCGGTCGAGACCTCGTCC
Source organism: Streptomyces sp. NBC_00258 (assembly GCF_036182465.1). Lineage (NCBI taxonomy): Bacteria > Bacillati > Actinomycetota > Actinomycetes > Kitasatosporales > Streptomycetaceae > Streptomyces > Streptomyces sp. NBC_00258. The sequence continues at coordinate 7,500,559 of NZ_CP108081.1, read as the reverse complement.
GCGCCCTCGGCGCCGAGCATGTGGACCATGCCCAGGGCGTAGCCGACGCCACGCCGTACGGCACCGGGTTCGCCGGCGCCCTCGGGTCCGCCGGGCAGCAGCCACTCCTCCTCGGGCGTGTCCTTCGGGAGGGCGGGCAGCGGGAAGTCCTGCACGGCCTGCAGCAGTTCGGCGACCGGGGCGGGGCATGTCACGGTCTGGCCGGTGGGGAGCACGTCCCCCGTGGCCATCGCGTTCTGCAAGCGCAGTTCGGCCGGGTCGACGCCCAGTTTCTTCGCGAGCTTGTCCATCTGGGCCTCGTAGGCGGCGCACACCTGCATGGCGCCCTCGCCGCGTACGTGCCCGGAGGGCGGGTTGTTGGTGCGGACGGCCCAGCCCTCGATGAAGGCGTTCGGAACGACGTAGGGGCCGCAGGCGAAGGAGACGGCGGCGGCGAGGGCCTCGGACGACGTGTCGGCGTACGCGCCCGCGTCGAGCAGGATCTGCGCCTCGACCTTGACCAGCTTGCCCTCGGCGTCGGCGTGGTGCCGGTAGCGCAGGAGCGTCGGGTGCCGGTGGGCGTGCCCCAGGAAGGACTCTTCGCGCGTCGCGGTGAGTTTGACCGGACATCCGGTCTTCATGGCAAGCAGTCCGAGGGCGAGCTGGAAGCTCTGGTCCTCGCGGTCGGCGGTGGCGCCGGGCACTCCGGTGACCACGACCTTCACGCGCTCGGGTTCCAGGCCGTAGCAGGCGGCGGCCGTGTCGCGGTCGGCGTGCGGGTCGGTGGACGCCACGTAGAGCTCGACCCCGCCGTCGGGGCGGGGCACGGCGAGGCCGGCCTCCGCGCCGATCGGGGCCGGGTCCTGGCGGCCGATGCGGTACAGGCCCTCGACGACGATCTCGCCGGCCGCGTCCGGGTCGCCGTGGCGCAGCGGGATGTGGCGGATCAGGTTGCCGTCGGGGTGCAGGGGTTCGGCCTCGAACGCCTGCTCCGGGTCGGTCACCGGGTCGAGTGCCTCGTACTCGACGATGATGGCGGCCGCGGCCATGCGGGCGGTGTCGGGGTGGTCGGCGGCGACGGCCGCGATGGGCTCCCCGTGGTGGCGTACGACCTCGGAGGCGAACACCGGGCGGTCGGCTCTGCCGCGGCCGTGCAGCGCGCTGCCGGGCACGTCCTCGTGAGTGATGACGGCCCGTACACCGGGCATCTCGCGCGCGTGGGTGGTGTCGATGGACAGGATGCGCGCGTGCGGGTGCGGCGATCTGAGGACGGCCGCCCACAGGAGGCCCTCGGCCCACAGGTCGGCCGCGTACGGGAAGGTGCCCTCGGTCTTGGCGCGGGCCTCCGCGGTCGGCAGGGACACGCCGAGGCCGTGGGGCAGCGGCTCCGGGGCAGTGCCGGGCTCCGCGGTGGTCGCGGTGGCGGTGTCGTTGCTCACGCCTGGCCTCCGTCCTGGCCGTACGGCTGCTCGTGCGGCTGTGGGGACTCGAACGCGGACGGGTTGACGCCGCCGGCGCCGGGGCCCGCCTGGTGCGGGATTCGGGCGTCTGCGGAGTCCGCGGCGCTGTCCGCGGCCGCGTGGGCCTCTCGCTCGGTGACGACCTCGCGTACGGCGTTCAGGACGCCGCGGTAGCCGGAGCAGCGGCACAGGTTGCCGCACAGGGCCTGGCGCGTCTCCAGCTCGGTCGGCGCCGGGTTGCCCTCCAGGAGGTCGTGCACGGTCATCGCCATGCCCGGGACGCAGAATCCGCACTGCACGGCGCCGCACTTGGCGAGCGCCCGCTGGACGTCGGAGGGCTGCCCGTCGGCGGCGAGGCCCTCGACGGTGCGCACCTCGCTCCCGGCGGCGGTCACGGCGGGCACCAGGCAGGACGCCACGAGCCGGCCGTCCACCTGCACGTTGCAGGCCCCGCACTCGCCCTGCGAGCAGCCGTCCTTGGCGCCGGCGAGGCCGAGCCGCTCACGCAGTACGTAGAGCAGCGATTCGCCGATCCAGGCGTCCGTCACGGGCCGTTCGACGCCGTTCACCCGCAGGACGTACGAGGCCAGGGGGTGGTCGTTGTGCGCGGGCGTACCCGGAGTGTCGTCGGCCTCGGGCCCCTCGGCGGCGTCGGCAGGAGACTCGGCGGGCTCCTCCGGAGAGTGCGCCCCGGGCTCGGAGGCCGGTTCGTCGGCCCGTTCCGGGGGGCCGTGACCGGCCGGTGCCTCACCCGGCTCCTCGCGCATAGTGCCTTCGCGCATCGATTCTTCGCGGTCCACGGAGACGGCGATCTCATCGGCGTGCTCTCCGGAGACGTCGATGATCTCGGCGGCCTCGATCTCCGCGGCGGTGGGCCCGGCGGTGCCGTGCTCGGCGTGGGCCACGGCCTCCTCGGCGGGCGACTGCTGTTCGGGACCCGGCTGCTGGGCCCAGGGCTCGTTGGCCCAGGGCGCCGCCGCTCCGCCCGGCAGGGTGGCCGGAGGGGTCCCGCCCCACTGCTCGACCAGGGCCGACGTCGTGAACTCGCCGGACTCGTCGGGCAGATCACCGTCGGCGACGGGAATGGACCACTGTCCGGTCACGTCCTGGCCGGGCGCGCCCGGGTCTCCCTGACCGCCCTGGCCGCCCTGTGCGGGCTCGTCGAAGGTCCACTGGCCTGTGGCCCCCGGGTTGTACGCGAAGGCGTCCTGGGCGCCCTGCCGGTGCTCCTCGGGCAGGGCGTTGGGGTCGGGCCACTGCACGGACTGCGGCTGCCCGCCCTCGGGCTGCGGGGCCCAGGAGCCGGGCGCGGCCGGGTCGGTCCCGTCGTCCGCGGCGGGCGTGGGCGTTATCGGCGGCGGTACGTAGCCGTGGCCGGGCGCGGCGAGCGGCGAGTCCGCCAGGAGGGCGTCGATGCCCCCTTCGGGGAGCTTCACGAAGGCGGTGGCGCCGTCGTCGTAGTCGCCCTGGGGCAGCGGATCCCAGCGGCTGCCCGACCGGGGCCCGCTCTCTCCGTGCTGGTCGTCGGTCACGAAAGTGCCCTCCCCAGTGCTCGTCGGGCCAGCGCGGCGACGGTGCGCCGCAGGTGCAGTACGGCGGGTGGCAGTTGCTGGGCGGAGCCGTCCTCGGCGGGCGCGGGGTCCGGGATGCAGGCCGCGGCGACGTACTCCCCGAAGGCGTTCAGCGCCTCGGGCACGATCGCGCGGTTGTTGTCCCAGTCGATCAGCGAGGCGACCCACTGCTCGGCGTCCAGGGGGCGCAGCGGCATCGGCGCTATGGCGCCCACGGCGCACCGCACTCCGCGCCGGGCGGGGTCGAGGACGAGCGCGACGGACGCGATCGCGCGCCCGGGCCCGGTCCGTCCGGTGGCCTTCAGGAAGACCTGCGGGGCGTGCAGGAGCGGCACGCGCACGTACCCGATGAGTTCGCCGCCGCGGAGCATCTCCATGCCCGCGAGCAGGTGGGAGACGGGGATCTCACGGCGGGCGCCGCCCGGGCCCGCGATGATGAGCGTCGCCTCCAGTGCGGCGAGCACGGGAAGCGCGTCGCCCGTGGGGGACGCCGAGGCGATGTTGCCGCCGAGGGTGCCCGCGTTGCGGATCTGCGGCGGTCCCGCGGCCCTCGCGGCGGCCGCGAGGGCGGGGATGAGGGCGGCGAAGTCGGGGCGTCCCATGCGGGCGTGCGTGAGGCCCGCGCCGAGGAGCGCGTGGCCGTCCTGGTACTGCCAGCCGCGGATCTCGCTGATCCGGCCGAGGCCGACGAGCGCGGCGGGCCGCAGCTGCCCGGAGTTGACGGAGGCCATGAGGTCGGTGCCGCCGGCCACGGGAACGGCCGCGGGCATGGCTGCGAGAGCCGCCACGGCCTCGTCCAGCGAGGCGGGCAGCGTCACGGCCTGCGCCGCCTGCGGTGCGTGCGTGGTCAAACCGGCTGCCCCTTCCCGCTGCCCCACCTGGTCCCACCTGTGTTGCCGTACGGTACGTGCTGACAGGGCGGACGTGGCAACTCTGGCACATCTTCCCCGCCCCTCGGCGCGGGGGTCCGCTAGGAGGCATTCCTACCGCCACCAGCGGATGGTCCGTTTTCGCACCACATCGCCCGTCAGCGCGAATTGGCATCCTTCGATGGCCCTTGGGGGCCTTTCTCCTTGAGGGTCACCGTCCCAGGGCAACCGCTTCGGACGACACCCCTTGGGAGGCACCTCACACGTTCGGGGGCGCTCCCTCGATCGGGCGTCCGAGCACTCCTGGACGCTGCTGCCACGGCAACGGCCCGGTGGGCGGCCGGTAGGAGACTCCGAGGGCGTCAAGTCGCCCGTAGTGGGCGGTCATCCGCCGCTCGAAGTCGGCGAAGTCGCGCTCCGCGGGGTCCGGCAGGGCGCTCCAGGCGACCTCGGCGAAGGCCGCGAGCCGGGGGAACGCCTGGTAGTCCACGCGTGTGCGGTCCTCCATCACCTCGGTCCACAGGTTGGCCTGGGTGCCCAGGACGTGCCGCGCCTGATCGGAGGTCAACTCCGGTGGAACGGGCTCGAAGCGGTAGACGTCCTCAAGGGTGCGTACGAAGCCGATCGGCACCGGCTCGTCGGGGCCGGCGTGCTGACGGTGGTCCAAGTAGACCTGCTGCTCGGGGCACATGACGACGTCGTGGCCCGCCCGCGCCGCCGTGATGCCGCCGCGGTAGCCGCGCCACGAGGACACGGCGGCGCCCGGGGCGAGGCCGCCCTCCAGGATCTCGTCCCAGCCGATCAGCCTGCGCCCGCGCGCGGTCAGCCAGTTGTCGAAGTGCCGGATGAACCACGACTGGAGTTCGTCCACGTCCGCGAGCCCGAGGTCCACGATCCGCGCCTTCGCGGTCGGTGACGCCTCCCACTGGTCCTTGGCGCACTCGTCGCCGCCGACGTGGATGAACTCCGAGAAGCCGACCGCGTCCGCGGGGAACAGGTCGAGGACTTCCTCGAAGACGCCCTCGTAGAAGCGAAGGACGTTGTCAGTGGGGGCGAGTACGTTTTTGGAGACGCCCCAGGTGTCCCAGACGGAGAGGGAGGTCGTGTCGATGACGTCGGTGTTGCCGAGTTCCGGATATGCGGCGATGGCGGCCTGCGAGTGCCCCGGGATGTCGATTTCGGGGACGACGGCGATATGCCGCTCGGTGGCGTACGCGACGATCTCGCGGATGTCGTCCTGGGTGTAGAAGCCCCCGTGCGGCTTGTCCTCCCAGAGGGGCGAGGCGCGATGGCCGAATTTGGTGCGCGCCCGCCACGATCCGGTCTCCGTGAGCTTCGGGTACCGCTTGATCTCGATACGCCAGCCCTGGTCGTCGGTGAGGTGGAAGTGGAAGACGTTCAGCTTGTGTGCCGCCATCAGGTCGAGATAGCGCAGGACACCGTCCTTGGGCATGAAGTGCCGTGAGACGTCGAGCATGAGGCCGCGCCAGGCGAATCGCGGGGCGTCCTGGATCTCGGTTTCCGGCAAGGCCCAGCCGGTGCGCCTCAGAGGGGCGCGCCGGAAGGCGTCGGGGCCCAGCAGCTGCCGTAGCGTCTGGGCGCCCCAGAACACCCCGGCCGGGCCGCCCCCGGTGACGAGGGCCCGCCGGTCACGGACCGTGATCCGGTAGCCCTCGGGCGGCAGTTGCGGGTCGAGGCGCAGTTCGACGGAGTTCTCCGCCGCGTGCCCGGACGGCCCGGGTTCGCCTTCACGCAGGGGAAGCCCCGTGGCGGCAACGAGCACCGCGCGCAGCCAGCGTGCCGTGCCGTCGGTCCCCGGCCCCGCCACGAGGGTCGTCTCCTCGTCGAGGGGGAAAACGCCCTCGCCCCAGGCAGACGTGGAACGCGGCCCGGGAATCAGTTCCGTGGTGGTCATGTCTCAGTCCTTCACCGCGCCGCCCAGTCCGGAGACCAGCCGCCGCTGTACGAGTACGAAGAAGATCAGTACCGGAATGGTCATCACCGTGGACGCGGCCATCACACCGCCCCAGTCGGGGTCGTCGGGCTTGTAGAAGACAAGGAGGGCCATCGGCAGCGTGGACTGCGAAGTGTCGCTGATGATGAAGGACTTGGCGAAGAGGAAGTCGTTCCACGCGGAGATGAACGAGAACACGCTGGTGGCGACGAGCCCGGGAAAGACCAGCGGGAAAAGGATCTGCCACAGGAACCGCGTCCTGCTCGCCCCGTCGATGTACGCGGCCTCCTCCAGCGCCTCCGGGACGGCCTTCACAAAGCCGCGCAGCATCCAGATCGCGAAGGGCAGCGAGAAGGCGATGTGCGGCAGGATCAGCGCGCCCAGCGTGTTGAGCTGCCCGAAGTCCCGCATCTGGAAGAAGAGGGGGATCGTCAGGGCCTCGACGGGCACCATCTGCGCGATCAGGAACATGATCAGCAGAGTGGTGCGGAACCGGAAGCGGAATCGTGTCACGGCGGTCGCCGCGAGAAACGCGATGAGCGCCGAGACGGCCACCACCGTGACCGCCACGACGAGGCTGTTGAGGAAGTACCGGCCGAATTCCTGCTGCCCGAAGACCCGTCGGAAGGAATCGAGCGTCGGGTCCAGCGTCCAGGGCCGCGGCTCGGTCGACTCGATCTCCCCGGCGGGCTTGAAGGCGCTGAGCGCCATCCAGTAGAGGGGGAATGCGACGACCGCCGCGATCAGCAGTGCGGACGCCTCGGCGGCCAGCCGCCACGGCCGCTGTACGGAACGGCGTGCGAAATCACGTACAAAGCCTTGGGTTTTCACGGGACTTGCGGAACTCACAGCTCCTCCCCCTGCCTTCTGATCAGCCTCAGATATACGAGCGTGACGGCGAGCAGAATCAGCAGCATCACCACTCCGATCGCCGAGCCGAGGCTGTACTGGGAGGACGCGAAGGCCTTCTGATAGGCGTACACGTTCAGCACGAGGTTCTGGCCGGCGATACCGCCGCCGCCCGTCATGACGTAGATCTGCGTGAAGACCTTGAAGTCCCAGATGACCGACTGGATGGTGACGACCACGAGGATCGGCCGGAGCATCGGGGCGAGCACCGAGCGCCAGATCCGCCACTGGGAGGCGCCGTCCAGGGACGCGGCCTCCAGGACCTCGGCCGGTACGGCGCGAATGCCGGCGTACACCGTGACCATCACGAACGGGAAGGAGCACCAGACCACTTCGAGCAGGACGAGGGCGAAGGCGCTGTACCGGCCGTACGTCCACGAGTGGTCGCCGAGCCCGAGGATCCGGTTGACCGGACCGAAGTCGGGGTCGAAGAGGAGCAGCCACACCGTCGACCCGGTCACCGCGGGTGTCGCCCAGGCGCCGAGCGCGGCCAGCATCAGCGCGAGCCGCGGCACGGCACGGACACGTGTCAGGAGGACGGCGAGCGCGCAGCCCACCGCGAGCGTCGACACCACGCACGCGCCGGCGAACAGCACGGTGGCCAGCAGGACCTGCCAGAACTGCGGGTCCCCGAAGAGCGTCGCGTAGTTCCCGAACCCCTGGAAGGTGGCGGGCTCCCCGCCGCTGACCTGTGCCTGCGTGTACTCCAGGAACGAGATCAGCCCGAGCTGGTAGACGGGGTAGACGAGCAGCCCGCCGATGACGACGAGCGCGGGGGCGAGGTAGAGCCAGGGCGTCCATCCGCCCCGCGCGAGCGGGGACTTGCGGCCCCCGCCGCCACGGCGGCCCGGGCGGGCCGCCGTGCGGACGGGTGCGGGCGACGCACCCTTGGCCGGACCGGACCCCGCGCCCCGCCGGGGCGCGGGCGGGGCTGCCGCCCCAGGCCCCGCCCCGTCCGGCCCGCCCTCGCGCGAGGGCTGCTGCGCGGACGGGCCCGGCGGCGGCGCGGCCCCCGGCAGCGGACGGTTCGTCATCCGGCTCACCCCGCGGAGCTGAACGCGGCGTTCATCTTCTTCGCCGCGTCCTTCGAGGCCGCGTCCACGCTCTTACGCCCGCTGACGACCTCCTGGAACATCGTCGGCAGGACGAGGGACGCGTCGATCTCGGACCAGGCGGGCGAGGCCGGGACGAACTTGGCGCCCGCGCCGAGGGTCTTCACGAAGGGCGCGACGAACGGCTCGCGCTTCGCGACGTCCTGGCGTACGTCCGTGAACGTCGGCAGGAAGCCCATCGCGTCGAAGAGTTCGTCCTGCGACTTCTTCGAGGCGAGCTGCTCCATCAGGTCGACGGCGAGCGTGCGGTGCGAAGTGCTCTTCAGTACGCCGAGGTTGTTGCCGCCCGCGAACGCGGGAGCGATCTCACCGGACTTCACACCGGGCAGCGGCACGACCGCGTACTTGCCCTTGACCTTCCCGGCCTCGATCGCCGCGTGACTGAAGTCGCCGCCGATCGCCATCCCCGCCTTGCCGGAGGCGAAGGCCGTCACCGTGTCGTTACCGCCCATGCCCGCGCACTTGGCGGCCGGACAGTTGTCGTCGCCGAACAGCGAGGTGTACGCCTTGATGCCCTTCTGGGCGGCCGCGCCGTCGATGGTCGAGGCGTACGAGCCGCCCTTGCCCTCGGCGATCTCGCCGCCGTTGGACCAGATGAACGGCATCGCGCCGTACGTGTAGGCGCCGCCGACCGCGAGCCCGTACAGGTCCGGCTTCGCCTGCCGGATCGCCTTGGCGGTGCTGATCAACTCGGCCTGGGTCTTGGGTACTTCGAGGCCGAGCTCCTCGAACACGTCCGTGCGGTAGTAGAGGGCGCGGACGCCGACGAAGTACGGGGCGCCGTAGATCTTGCCGTCGACCGTGACGGACTGCTTGGCGGTCGGGTCGGTGTCCTTGGACTCGCTCCAGTCCGTGAACTCCTTGGTGACGTCGGCGAGTCCGCCGTCCTTGACGTAGCCGGCCGTGTCGGTGTTCCCGTACTCGATGAGGTCGGGCGCGCTCTTGGGGTCGTTGAAGGCGGCCTTGATCTTCTCGGCGCGGGTCTCGACGGGGATGTACTGGACGTCGACCTTCGTGCCCTTGTGGGCCTTCTCGAAGGCGGCGACGACACCGTCGACCACCTTCTCCTTCGGTGCGGTGTCGACCTCCTGGAAGAGCCACACCCGCAGGGTGCCGCTCTTCTCGTCCTTGCCCCCGGAGTTGTCGGAGGACTCGGGGGCGCAGGCGGTGGCCGTGAGCCCGGCGACGACAAGCGCGGCTATCGGGGCGGCCATTCGGGCAGAGAGATTCGGGAGCTTCACGGGGCGTCCTCCGGGGGAGCGCGTTGCAGCACGTGCAATGGTGGTTTTGCGCTGCACAACACGTCGGAGGCTATGGACTACATGAACACGGCCACAAGAGGTCTCAACCACTCTGTGACCACTCGAAGCACTCCGTGCAACGAGTGGGTCGTACACGGGCAGTGAAAAGGCCCCGGAAGCGCCCAAAGAACGCATCAGGGGCCCAACGCCTCACAGACGGGTACCGCTCGGCACGGCACCACCGCGCCCGGCACCCCGCACCGGGCGGGAGCTCACCGGACGTGCGCGGGAGGCGTTACTTCTTGTCGCCGCCGCCCTTGCCCTCGTCGCCGCCGGCGCCCATGGACTCGTAGATCTCCTTGCACATGGGGCACACGGGGTACTTCTTCGGGTCACGGCCGGGGACCCACACCTTGCCGCAGAGCGCCACGACGGGCGTGCCGTCCAGCGCGCTCGCCATGATCTTGTCCTTCTGGACGTAGTGGGCGAAGCGCTCGTGGTCCCCGTCGCCGTGCGACGTCTGCGGCGTCGGCTCTACGAGGGTCCCCGTCCCAGTGCCTCGCTGGGGCTGGGTCTCAGGCTCAAGAGTGCTCATAGACGCAAGAGTACTGAAGCCTGGAGGCATCAGTTGAGCGAAGGGTCGTCCGGGTACGTGGCCACCATCGCCAGCTCGTTGCGCTGGCGGCGCAGCACCTCGCGCCACAGCCGTTCCGGGGAGGGCGAGGAGACGTCTCCGGGCTCCGACTCGACGACGTACCAGGCGCCCTCGACGAGCTCGTCCTCCAGTTGTCCGGGGCCCCAGCCCGCGTATCCCGCGAAGATCCGGAGCGAGCCGAGGGCCGAGGCGAGCAGTTCGGGCGGGGCCTCCAGGTCCACGAGGCCGATCGCCCCGTGCACCCGCCGCCAGCCGAGCGGAGCGCGCTCCCCCGACGCGCCCCCGGGGATCACCGCCACGCCGAGCGCGGAGTCGAGCGAGACCGGGCCGCCCTGGAAGACCACGCCGGGCTCGCCCGCGAGGTCCGCCCAGCCCGAGAGGATGTCGCTCACATCCACCGGTGTGGGGCGGTTGAGGACGACACCGAGGGAGCCCTCCTCGTCGTGGTCGAGGAGCAGCACCACCGCTCGGTCGAAGTTCGGGTCCGCCAGGGCGGGCGTGGCCACGAGCAGCCGCCCTGTGAGCGAGGACACCTCGGTCATGCGAGACATGATCCCGCATCTTCCCCGTGCGGGGGGAGGCAATACCCGTACCCGGGTGAATGCAGCTCAGGGCGTACAGATGCAGGTGGAGCGCACGCCCCCGCCGGTGACCCCGTGTGCCCGTTTAGGAGCGGTTCGTGTTGTGGCAAAGCTATGACGTCCCTGGGGCGCCCTTGGGCTTACTGAAGGGGGGTAGGCGGCCATTACGCTTGCTTCTTCGCCCCTGCCCAACCAACCGGAACGCGAGATACATGACCGTCAACGGCTCAGACGACGTACTCCTTGTCCACGGCGGAACCCCGCTGGAGGGCGAGATCCGTGTCCGCGGTGCGAAGAACCTCGTACCGAAGGCCATGGTCGCCGCGCTGCTCGGTAGTGCTCCGAGCCGACTGCGCAACGTCCCCGACATCCGTGACGTGCGGGTCGTACGCGGACTGCTGCAGCTGCACGGTGTGACGGTCCGTCCGGGCGAGGAGCCGGGCGAGCTCGTCATGGACCCGTCGCACGTGGAGAGCGCGAACGTCGCGGACATCGACGCGCACGCGGGATCGTCGCGTATCCCGATCCTCCTCTGCGGTCCGCTCCTGCACCGCCTCGGGCACGCGTTCATCCCGGGTCTGGGCGGCTGCGACATCGGCGGCCGGCCGATCGACTTCCACTTCGAGGTGCTGCGGCAGTTCGGCGCGACGATCGAGAAGCGCGCGGACGGCCAGTACCTGGAGGCTCCGCAGCGGCTGCGCGGCACGAAGATCGAGCTGCCGTACCCGTCAGTCGGCGCGACCGAGCAGGTGCTCCTGACGGCCGTCCTCGCGGAGGGCGTCACGGAGCTCGCGAACGCGGCGGTCGAGCCGGAGATCGAGGACCTGATCTGCGTTCTGCAGAAAATGGGCGCGATCATCGCGATGGACACCGACCGCACCATCCGCGTCACCGGCGTCGACAAGCTCGGCGGCTACACCCACGCGGCCCTGCCGGACCGCCTGGAGGCCGCCTCGTGGGCTTCCGCGGCCCTGGCGACCGAAGGCAACATCTACGTCCGCGGCGCCCAGCAGCGCTCGATGATGACGTTCCTGAACACCTACCGGAAGGTGGGCGGTGCCTTCGAGATCGACGACGAGGGCATCCGCTTCTGGCACCCCGGCGGCCAGCTGAAGTCCATCGCGCTGGAGACGGACGTCCACCCGGGCTTCCAGACGGACTGGCAGCAGCCGCTCGTCGTCGCCCTCACACAGGCGACCGGCCTCTCCATCGTCCACGAGACGGTGTACGAGTCCCGCCTCGGCTTCACCTCCGCGCTCAACCAGATGGGCGCACACATCCAGCTCTACCGCGAGTGCCTCGGCGGCTCCCACTGCCGCTTCGGCCAGCGCAACTTCCTCCATTCGGCGGTCGTGTCGGGCCCCACGAAGCTCCAGGGCGCCGATCTGGTCATCCCCGACCTCCGCGGCGGCTTCTCGTACCTCATCGCGGCGCTGGCGGCCCAGGGCACGTCCCGCGTCCACGGCATCGACCTGATCAACCGCGGCTACGAGAACTTCATGGAGAAGCTCGTGGAACTGGGCGCGAAGGTGGAGCTGCCCGGTAAGGCGCTGGGCTAGATCCAGCCCGGCCGGCGTTCGAGGCCGTCGGCAAGCGCAACAGCGATGGGGCGGCACCCGGATTCCGGGTGCCGCCCCATCGCACTTCCTACTACCTACTGCCTACCTGCTACTACCTGCCGAACACCGTCCCGCGAGGTGTAGACGGCAAGGTCACTTGCCCTTGGCGGCTTCCTTGAGCTTGCTGCCGGCGGAGACCTTGACGCTGTAGCCGGCGGGGATCTGGATCGGGTCGCCGGTCTGCGGGTTCCGCGCGGTGCGAGCGGCACGGTGGGTGCGCTCGAAGGTCAGGAAGCCGGGGATGGTGACCTTCTCGTCGCCCTTGGCGACGATCTCACCGACGGTCTCGGCAAAGGCGGCCAGAACGGCGTCGGCGTCCTTGCGGGTCACCTCGGCACGGTCGGCCAGCGCGGCCACCAGCTCACTGCGGTTCATGTTGTTACTCCCGTGTTCTTCTTGCCGTTGAGGCGTGCCACGCGGCGGAGCCGCATATTGGGCACGTCGAAGCCGATGCTGCCAGGTTCCTCGGCGGTCCCCGGACCCGGGTCCGTGGCCGGACCCTCGCGCCCGAAGACGCATCCTGCCCCCACCTGCGGCGGGAAAGCCAATCCGGCACCCCTGGGAGTCACACGAAAAGCGCCACGGCCTCGAATTGGTGACGCTCCGTCGGTTCCCGGCAGCGGACCGCAGGGCCTGAAAGGCCTGGTGGGCCCTCAGGGACTTAGCCATGGCCGCCACCCTAGAGGCGGCCCGAGGCCCCACGTCCGGCGACGCGCCGGTACGGGGGCCGGGTGGCAACCGTCACAGTCGCCATCGGACGGGGAATTTCCCCGCCCCCGCCTCCCCTACCCATTCCCGTCCGTTTCAGGGGCTCCGCCCCCGAACCCCCGCTGCTCAGTCGCCGGAGGGGCCGAAATTCCGGCGGGACGGCCGCTCAGGCCGTCGCGCCCGCGGCCTTCGCCGCGGTACGGACCGCGCCCGCGACCGCGCCCGCGACCTTGTCGTTGAAGACGCTGGGGATGATGTAGTTCGGGTTGAGCTCGTCCTCGGTCACCACGTCCGCCAGAGCCGTTGCGGCCGCAAGCATCATCTCCGTGTTGACCGTGCGGGACTGCGCGTCCAGCAGACCACGGAAGACACCCGGGAAGACCAGCACGTTGTTGATCTGGTTCGGGAAGTCTGAGCGGCCGGTGGCCACGACGGCCGCGGTCTGACGGGCGATCGCCGGGTCGACCTCGGGGTCGGGGTTCGCGAGCGCGAACACGATGGCACCCTCGGCCATGGCGGCCACGTCGGTGCCGTCCAGCACGTTCGGGGCCGAGACGCCGATGAAGACGTCCGAGCCGCGCACGGCCTCCTTGAGCGTCCCCGTGACACCTTCGGGGTTGGTGTTGTCGGCGATCCACCGCAGCGGCGAGTCGGCGGCGGCCTTCACCAGGTCCTCACGGCCCGCGTGCACGACACCGTGGATGTCGGCCACGACGGCGTGCTTGACGCCGGCGGCCAGCAGCAGCTTCAGGATGGCCGTACCGGCCGCGCCCGCACCGGACATGACCACACGGATGTCGCCGATCGCCTTGCCGGCCACGCGCAGCGCGTTCGTGAGGGCCGCGAGCACGACGATCGCCGTGCCGTGCTGGTCGTCGTGGAAGACGGGGATGTCGAGGGCCTCACGGAGGCGGGCCTCGATCTCGAAGCAGCGCGGGGCCGAGATGTCCTCGAGGTTGATCCCGGCGAAGCCCGGGGCGATCGCCTTGACGATCGCGACGATCTCGTCGGTGTCCTGGGTGTCCAGGCACAGCGGCCAGGCGTCGATGTCGGCGAAGCGCTTGAAGAGGGCCGCCTTGCCCTCCATGACCGGCATGGCGGCCATCGGGCCGATGTTGCCCAGGCCCAGGACCGCCGAGCCGTCCGTCACGACCGCGACGGTGTTGCGCTTGATGGTCAGACGGCGGGCGTCCTCGGGGTTCTCGGCGATCGCCATGCAGACACGGGCCACGCCCGGGGTGTAGATCATCGAGAGGTCGTCACGGTTGCGGATCGGGTGCTTGGACTGCATCTCGATCTTGCCGCCGAGGTGCATCAGGAACGTACGGTCGGACACCTTGCCGAGCGTCACGTCCTCGATGCCGCGCAGCTGCTCGACGATCTCGTCGGCATGGGCGGTCGACGTCGCCGCGATGGTGACGTCGATCCGGAGCTTCTCGTGGCCGGAGGCCGTCACGTCGAGGCCGGTCACCGAGCCTCCGTGGGACTCCACGGCGGTGGTGATCTGGGAGACCGCGGTTCCGCTCGCGGGCACCTCCAACCGGACCGTAATCGAGTAGGAGACGCTGGGCGCCGTTGCCATGGCCGACTTCCTCTGCTTTCACCGGGTACTGCGAGCGCTACTGGTTCGCGGGTTTGCCGTCCGATCGTCGCACCTACCGCGGAGTACGTGGTAGCCGCCCTGGATTGCGAACGTTTTGTTCTCAAACAAAGAGAGGCCCCTGTCACTGGGTGACAGGGGCCTCTCTTCCCGCTCACGTCACGTCGAGCGGAACACGTTCAATGACACCGACCCGCCATGCTCGCCTCGCGGCAAGTGGTCGCTCGTAGCGACGAAGGTTGGGCCCGGGGGCTTGGATCGGGCCGGTGCCACACCAACCGTAACAAACGATCCCCGTAAGGCAATTCCCGTACCGGAGGTTCACAGAGAATGATCTGCGGGCCCGGTCCGGTCCCGCTCGCGGGCCGGGTCCCGGTCAGTCCCGCAGCAGGTCCGGCACCCCGTTCGCGTCCGGTTCGTCGCGGTCGGCCGAGACGACGGTGAGCTGCTGGGTGGCCCGGGTCAGTGCCACGTACAGCACGCGCAGCCCGGCCGGCGACTCGTCGGCGATCTCCGCCGGGGAGACCACCACCGTGGCGTCGTACTCCAGGCCCTTCGCCTCCAGGCTGCCGAGCGCCACCACGCGGTCGCCGAGCCCGGCGAGCCAGCGCGCGGCCTCGGCGCGGCGGTTCATGGCGACGACGACACCGACCGTGCCGTCGACCTGGTCGAGCAGCCGCGCGGCCTCCTCCCGCACGGTCTTCGCCTGCGAATCCCGTACGACTGCGTACCGCGGCCGTACGCCCGTGGAGCGCACCGCGGACGGGGAGGTGGAGCCGGGCATGGCCAGGGCCAGGACCTTGGCGGCGAGCTCGGCGATCTCGGCCGGGTTGCGGTAGTTCACGGTGAGCGTGAAGCGGCGGCGCGGGCGCGTGCCGAGAGCCTCGTCGCGCGCCTCGGCGGCCTCGTCGGGGTCCGACCAGGACGACTGGGCGGGGTCGCCGACGACGGTCCACGTGGCGTGCCGGCCGCGGCGGCCGATCATGCGCCACTGCATGGGCGTGAGGTCCTGCGCCTCGTCGACGATGACGTGCGCGTACTCGGTGCGCTCCTGGGCCAGCCGCTCGGCCCGCTCGCGCTGTGTCTCCTCGCGTACGGGCATGAGCTCCTCCAGGCCCGTCAGCTGGTCGAGCGGGTCGAGGTCGCGCTTCCTGCGAGGGCGGGCCGGGGTGCCGAGGATCGCCTGGAGTTCGTCGAGCATGGCCACGTCGTGCACGGAGAGCCCGTCCCGCTTGAGGGAACGGGCGACCCGCCGGACCTCACCGGGGTTGAGGATCCGCCGCGCCCAGCGACCGAGCCGTTTCTCGTCGGCCATCGCCTCCAGAACGGCACTCGGTGCCAGCTCGGGCCACCAGGCGTCGACGAACGCGATGAAGCTGTCCTCGGAGCTGACGTCCTCGTCGAACGAGGAGCGCAGCTCGGCAGCCAGCTCGGGGTCCGTGTGCCGGGTCCCGGCGCCGGACCGCGACCAGAGGGCGTCGAGCAGCAGCTTGCGGGCGCGCGGGCGCAGCAGGTTCACGGGGGCCGTCCCGGAGAGCGCGTTCTGGCGGATCCGGTCCAGCTCGGGCGCCTCCAGTTCCAGCCGGCGCCCGAAGGCGACGACGCGGAGGCGGGTGGTGGATGTGGCGGAGGGAGCCTGGGATTCGTCGTCGGAGTCGGCGAAGCCGCCGAAGCCGTCGTCCGGGTCTCCGAACGCGAGCTGGCCGTTCTGGCCGTTGCGGCTCGCCTGCCCGTTCCGCCTGCCGCGCGCGGGCGCCTGGCCGGGTCCGCCCGGCCCCTCAAGTGCCCCCCGCGCCGCCTTCCGCAGCACCTTGAGCATTCTGTACGAGCCCTTGGCCCGGGCCACCGCCGGCGAGTCGTACAGCGTGGCCTCGGCGCCGTCGACCAGGGAGCCGACCGCGCGGATGGCGACCTGGCCCTCCTCGCCCAGGGACGGCAGGACGCCCTCCGTGTACGCGACCAGCAGGGGCGTGGGCGAGACGATCAGGATGCCGCCCGCGTACCGCCTGCGGTCCT
Source organism: Streptomyces sp. NBC_00258 (assembly GCF_036182465.1). Classification (NCBI taxonomy): domain Bacteria; kingdom Bacillati; phylum Actinomycetota; class Actinomycetes; order Kitasatosporales; family Streptomycetaceae; genus Streptomyces; species Streptomyces sp. NBC_00258. The sequence continues at coordinate 7,484,285 of NZ_CP108081.1, read as the reverse complement.
GGTAGAGCAGGTAGGCGGCCCGGTGCAGGGCGACCGCCGTCTTGCCGGTGCCCGGCCCGCCCTCCACGTACGTGACGGAGGCGGCGGGTGCCCGGATGACCAGGTCCTGCTCGGCCTGGATGGAGGCGACGATGTCCCGCATGGTGTGGCTGCGGGCCTGGCCGAGCGCGGCCATCAGGGCGCCGTCGCCGATCACCGGCAGTTCGCGGCCGGAGAGGGAAGCTTTCAGCTCCGGGCGCATCAGGTCGTCCTCGACCCCGAGGACCCTGCGGCCCTTGGAGCGGATGACCCGGCGGCGTACGACCCGGCCGGGGTCGACCGGTGTGGAGCGGTAGAACGGCGCGGCCGCCGGGGCCCGCCAGTCGATGACCAGCGGCGTGTAGTCCGAGTCCAGGACGCCGATACGGCCGATGTGGAGGGTCTCCGCGATCTCGGCGGTGCTGTCGGGCCGTACGGCGCCCTCGGCGGGTTCGACCGCCGTGTACGCGCCGTCCGGGCCCTTCTTGCCGTCCTTGCCGAGGAGGAGGTCGATCCTTCCGAAGAGGAAGTCCTCGAACTCGTTGTTGAGGCGGTTGAGATGGATCCCCGCCCGGAACACCTGCGCGTCACGCTCCGCGAGTGCCCCGGGTGTACCGACCTGGCCACGCTGGGCGGCGTCGTTCATCAGGAACTCCGCCTCGTGGATCTTTTCCTCAAGGCGCTGGTACACCCGGTCAAGGTGTTCCTGTTCGACGCCGATCTCGCGGTCGCGCACGGAGTCGCCCACCGGATCGAACGCCGTTTCCTGCTGAACCTGAGCGGCCACCGGGCCCCCTTCTGACGTGCATGGCAGCCGTCAACCGTACGCGAAGGGGAGCCCGTCAGGCTACGTTTCCGCTCTTGATCGCCTACACGTCGACCTCGACCAGCTTCTTGCCGGAGAAGGTCATGACCTCGAAGTGGTCGATGTCCTCGGGGTTCATGGCGACGCCACCGTGTACGTAGAGCGGGTTCTTGGCCTGCTCGGTCGTGGCGTTCTTGATCCCGTAGCCCCACTTCGGGACCGCCCAGGTGGTCGCCGTCTCCCGCTCGCCGTTCTTGCCGACGGCGATGAGGGAGCACTTCTCCGGCCCCTTGACGTTCTTCAGCTCCAGGACCGAATGGGTGCCCCAGGCCTTGCCCTCCATGCCCACCACGGCGCTGACCTCGGTGCTCGGGTCCGTGGCCTTGACCTTGTCGGTCATGTGCGTGAACGCGTCCTTGGCCGGACTGGCGGACTGCAGGGGCTTGGCCTCCTGAGCCGTGTCGCCGCCGGTGGCCGCGATCGCGACGATGGGGCCGCCGATGATCAGCGAGGCCGCGAGGCCGAAGAAGGCACGGCGGCTTCTCTTGGCGCGGACACGACGCTCCACGACTTCGCCGACCAGCCGGTCCGCGAGCTGTGGGCTCGGGCGGGCGGAGAGCGTCTCGCCGATGGCCGGCGTGCCCTGGGCCGCAGGCAGATCCGCCAGGGCGGCGAGCATCGGCTCCATGCCGGCGAGTTCGTCGAGCTGCTGGCCGCACCACTCGCAGGTCGCGAGGTGCGCCTCGAAGGCGGTGGCTTCGGCGTCGTCGAGGATGCCGAGCGCGTACGCCCCAACCGTCTCGTGCACATCGCCCTGCCCTTGCGAACTTTGCATGGGTCCAGGACTACCCGTTCCGTATCCCCCGTATGTGCTCATGCCGTCACCCCCCGCTCCTCCAGTGCGAGCTTCATCGAACGCAGGGCATAGAACACCCGTGAGCGCACCGTGCCGCTGGGTATCCCCAGGGTTTCGGCGGCCTCGTTTACGGTACGCCCCTTGAAGTACGTCTCGACCAGTACCTCCCGGTGGGCGGGGGTCAGGTCGTCGAGCGCGTCAGAGAGTGTCATCAGCCACAACGCCTTGTCGATCTCGTCCTCCGCGGGAATGACCTCCAGCGGCGACGGGTCCACCTCCTGCGGCCGGGCCTGCCGGCTGCGGTGCCCGTCGATGACGATGCGCCGAGCGACCGTCACCAGCCAGGGGCGTACCGAACCGGTAGCTCGGTTGAGCTGCCCGGCGTTCTTCCAGGCACGGATGAGCGTCTCCTGCACGACGTCCTCCGCACGCTGCCGGTCCCCGGCGACCAGCCGCAGCACATAGGCGAGCAGAGGCCCGGCGTGTTCGCGGTAGAGCGCACGCATCAGCTCCTCGTCCGGCTCCGAGGGCTGGGACATACGATGTCGGGCCCTCGGCAATCGTTCATCGGCCACGGCGGAATCCTTGCGCACGCCTACCTCCGGTGTCCGGGGGATCCCCCAGTCGGTCGCTCATCCCGGGATACGGGCGCAGGCGCGGCTGTGTTCAAAGTGACGGGCATTCTTTGTGAGGAGAGTGTGGGGAAGTTGGGGGGCTCTCCTTCACGGGTGAACTCTAAGCCCGCGCGAGGGCTGCTCTGCGCCGGTGCCTGGCAACGCGTTCGCGGTTTCCGCACACCTCACTGGAGCACCACCTGCGACGACGCCCTCTGGACGTATCCAGGTACACGATGGGGCAGTTGTCTCCCTCACACTGCCGAATGCTCGCGCGGGCGGCCGGATCCGTCAGCAGCTCCACTGTGTCACGAGCGATGGCCGCGAGCAGCGCGGCAGGGGCCGGCGGGCCGTCCAGGGCTCGCACGAGCGAGCCACCGGCGTCCCACACCGCGTGCGCCACGGGCGGTGCGGTGCGGGCGAGTTCGTTCACGCGGGCCAGCGCGATGACGAACGGCCGGGAGTCCCGGGAGGGCTCCGCGCGTACCAACTGGCCTATATGACTGCGTAGTTCGCGAAACCCGACGAGCCAGGAGGAATCGACGGGCGCGAGCGGCGTGCCCGCCGGGACGAGTCCGGATCCGGCGATCCAGGCCCGCAAGGGCTCCGCCGCGTCGAGCCGTTCCTCGGGGTGTGTGGTCGCCAGGAGATCGAGACAGATCCGTCCGGAGTCGAACCGCAGCTCGTACGAGGCCGTGGCTGTGGCCGTGCCCAGTGCCATGTGCCTGTCACCGCCTTGGGGTTGCCGCCATGCGGGGCCGGTGAGTGGTCGTGAGTGGGGGTACGGGAGGGGGCCGTGCATGGCCCGTACTCCCTACAGTGCCCTCCCCCGCGCGCGGCGGGAAGCCCCGCGCCGGGCCGTACCCTCCCCGCGCCGTCCGGCCCTCCCCCGGCTGGACGTCCGCTTATGCGGGCGCGCGTCCGAAGCATGTCGCCGGCCGGGGCCCGCCGGTTGACTGAGAGACATGGCAACCACCACGGAGAGCAACAAGGGGCGGCGTTCGACCGCCGGGGGTGTACTGGTCGCGGCCACGGTCGTCACGGGTCTGGTCGCCGGGCTGTTCTACGCGTACGCGAACAACGTGATGCCGGCGCTGGCCCGCAGCGACGACCGCACCTACATCGAGGTCATCCAGAACATCAACGACGTCATCCAGAACCCGGTGTTCCTGCTGAGCTTCAACGGCGCACTGCTGGTGACGGCCTTCTCTGCCTGGCAGTTGCGCGGCTCGCCACGTGTCCGGGTGTGGGTGTTCGCGGCACTCGCCGTGTACGCGCTGGCGTTCCTGGTCACCGTCGTCTTCAACATCCCGCTGAACAACGAGATCGTGGACGCCGGGAATCCGGCCACGACGGCCGATCCGGCCGCCGTGCGCGAGAGGTTCGAGGACCCGTGGGTGGCCTGGAACGTCGTACGGGCCGTGCTGCACGTCCTCGCGTTCGGCCTGCTGGCGCAGGCGCTGGTGCTGTACGGGCGCCACGGCCGGAGCGGGCGTCAGTCGTCGCCGTACTTGGAGTCGGCGGCCGGGTCGAGCGCCAGCCGGTAGCCGCGCTTGACGACGGTCTGGATGAGCTTGGGCGCCCCCAGTGCCGTACGCAGCCGGGCCATCGCGGTCTCCACCGCGTGCTCGTCCTTGCCGGCGCCGGGCAGGGCCCGCAGCAGGTCGGCGCGGGCCACCACCCAGCCGGGCCGCCGGGACAGCGCGCGCAGCAGGGACATCCCGGCCGGCGGTACGGGCCGCAGCAGGTCGTCCACCAGCACGGCGTGTCCCCGGATCTCCACCCGATGGCCGGCGATCGGCAACGTTCGCGCCCGGGACGGCAGTTCCTGACACAGCACCTGTACGAGGGGGCCGAGCCGGAAGCGCTCCGGCTGGACCGTGTCGATGCCCCTGGCCTGCAGCGGCAGCGCGGTGACCGGGCCGACGCAGGCGGGCAGCACGTCGTGGTTGAGGGCGGCGAGCAGCTCGGGCAGCAGCCCGCGGTCCTCGGCGCGGCCCAGCAGCGAGGCGGCGGCCGGGGCGCTGGTGAAGGTCAGCGCGTCCACACCGCGGCTGACCGTGGCGTCGAGCAGCCGGTCGACCGGGGCGATGTCCTCCGGCGGCATCCACCGGTACACGGGCACGCCGACGACGTCCCCGCCCGCGGCCCGCAGCGACTCGACGAACCCGGGCAGCGGCTCACCGTGCAGCTGGACAGCGATCCGGCGCCCCTCGACACCCTCCTCCAGCAGCCGGTCGAGCACCTCGGCCATGGATTCGGAGGACGGGGACCACTCCTCGGTCAGCCCCTGGGCCCGTATCGCACCCTTCACCTTCGGTCCGCGGGCGAGCAGCTCGACTCCCCGCAGCACGGCGAGCAGATCCTCCCCCAGCCCCCACCCGTCGGCGGCCTCGACCCACCCGCGGAACCCGATCGCGGTGGTCGCGACCACGATGTCCGGGGCCTCGTGGAGCAGTTGCTTGGTCGCCGCGAGCAGCTCGCTGTCGTCGGAGAGGGGCACGATTCGCAGGGCCGGCGCGTGCATGACGGCGGCCCCGCGCCGCTGGAGCAGGGCTCCGAGTTCATCGGCACGGCGGGCGGCGGTCACACCGACGGTGAACCCGGCGAGGGGGCCGTGATCCGGCCGGTCGGCTCGCGGCTCGGGTCGCTCGGGGCGCTGCTCAGGTCGTTGCTCGGGTCGTTGCTCAGGGAGTTGCTCCGGTCGCTGCTCTTCGTACATGGCTCTCGTCCCGCTCGAGTGGTGTTCGTCCTGCGTCACCCGCTGGGTTGGGGCGTCCCGCTTGGAGCCTCCGTGGTGGGGCGCCCGGGCACGAGGGCCGGGGCGTCCTGCTCCTGGGGCGTCCTCTGCACGCCCCATTTGCCCGCATCATGGCGGATGACCGAGCCTGTCAATCATGCGTGACAGGCTCGGTTCCGCTTGATGTCATCCGTGTTACGTCACACTTCCGCGTAGCTGAGCTGCGGCTTCGCCTCGGAAGTGGTCACCGCCGGGGACTCGGCGGCCGCCGGGCGGCGAAGGTATACGGCCCAGGTGACCCCGAAGCAGACCGCGTAGAAGGCGAGGAAGGCGACGAAGGCCCCCGTGCCCGACCCCACGCTCAGGAACGACTGCCGGAAGGCCAGGTTGATACCGAGCCCGCCGAGCGCGCCCACGGCCCCGATGAGCCCCATCGAGGCACCGGACAGCCGCCGCCCGTAGGACGCGGCCTCCTCCCCGGTGAGTCCCATGGCGGTGGCCTTGGCGTGGAAGATGCCGGGGATCATCTTGAACGTGGAGCCGTTGCCGAGCCCGGTCAGCACGAACAGCACGATGAACGCCGTGGTGAACAGGGGCAGGGACTTCTCCATGGAGGCGACCACGATGACGCCGGTGGCCGCGCCCATGGCGACGAAGTTCCACAGGGTGATGCGCGCCCCGCCGTACTTGTCGGCGAGCCAGCCGCCCACGGGCCGGATCAGCGAGCCGAGCAGCGGCCCGATGAAGGTGACGTAGGCCGACTCCAGCGGCGTACGCCCGAACTGCGTCTGGAGTACGAGCCCGAAGGCGAAGCTGTACCCGATGAACGACCCGAACGTCCCGATGTAGAGGAAGGACATGATCCAGGTGTGCGGGTCCTTCACCGCCTCCTTGGCGGCACCGGTGTCGTTCTTCACGGACGTGATGTTGTCCATGTAGAAGGCCCCGAGAACGGCGGCGACGACGATCAGCGGAATGTAAATACCGAGGAGCACCCGCGGGCCGCCGCTGGCCCCGATGACGGCGAGCGCGACGAGCTGCACGACGGGCACCCCGATGTTGCCGCCACCGGCGTTGAGCCCCAGCGCCCACCCCTTCTTCCGCAACGGGAAGAAGGAGTTGATGTTGGTCATGGAGGAGGCGAAGTTCCCGCCTCCCACACCGGCGAGCATGGCACACACGAGGAAGGTCCCGAAGGACGTCCCCGGCTCCATCACGATGAACGCCGCGATCGTCGGAATGAGCAGCATGCTCGCCGAGACGATGGTCCAGTTCCGGCCACCGAAGCGCGCGACCGCGAAGGTGTACGGCACCCGCACGACGGCGCCGACCAGCGTGGCCATGGAGATGATGAAGAACTTGTCGGCCGGGGTGAGCCCGTACTCGGGCCCCATGAAGAGCACCATCACCGACCACAGGGTCCAGATCGAGAACCCGATGTGCTCGGAAAGAACGGAGAAGAACAGGTTGCGCCGGGCGACCTTCTCCCCCGTCTCCTTCCAGAACGTCTCGTCCTCCGGGTCCCACTGCTCGATCCAGCGGCCCCCCTTGCGCGGTGCGATGCTGCTGCTCGGGGCTGTCATCTCACGCCTCCACAATTTCTCCGGCTGGTCCACCCGAAGGTAGGGATGGCGCGTTTCCGGCCTGTGGCGACGAGTGACCGCCCGGGAACGTTGCTCTCACCCTGGCGCGGGGGACGCGGTGAGGGTTTTTTCTGGGGGCGGGGGGTTTCTACTGGTGAGGGGGGTGCCTACGGGGTTTGGTGGGGGTTCGCGGGCGGGGCCCCGGGCGGGCCGACCTGGAGGTACGACTGCGGCTGGGGTGCAGCGTACGGGCCGGGGGTGTAGGGGGCCTGCGGTGGGCTGGGGCTGGGGGGTGTAGGGAACTCCCGCGCCGGGCTAAGGAACATATGGACCTCCGACTCCGGACTGAGGAGCGTACGTGGCCCCGGCACTGGGCTGAGCAGCGTAGGAACTCCCGATCAACACGCTGTGTGGCCGTCTGGTGCAGCCGACCGCCTATCGGCTGAGCCGGTTCGTGGCGGACCCCGCGTCCGAGTCTGACCGCAGGCACTCTGATCATTGATCTTGTGACAGGGGAACACGGTCAAGGCACCAGCGGTCCTGTCGTCGCCGCGAAGGCTCATACCTCACCTGGCCAGGCGGCTCCTGCCCGGCGCCTCTGAGCCCCAAAGCCCCCCGCCCCGCCGGAGACAACGAAGAGGCCCAGAAAGAGGCCCACCGCGCCGAGACAAGTCAGGAAACCGTCTCGCTTGCCACCGCCCTCTGCACGACCGGATCCCCCTCATTCAACGCACCTCGCTCGGTCCCGATTCCAGCGGATTGTCGAAACTGACCGTTTCCGCCAGTTGCTGAAGGATTGCGCGGTACTCCTCTCGGCGGGCCACGGCCGTCGTACTCAGTGTGAGGACGACCAGACGCTTGCAGTCCGGGTGCGGCAAGTAGGCGTGAATCTGGAGGAGTGTCTGCGGGGGAAGACCGCTGTCGGCTGATGGCGTGCGGACGGTCTCACTGAACGTGGCAGGACCACAGGGCAGTTCTAGGCACTCGATGTGCGTGTGACCCTCGGCAGAAGCCACGGCGCGGGCTGCGGTTGCCGCGCGTGACGCCACCGCCGTGTCACGCCAGGAGAGAGTCAGGAAAGAGAACAACGGCTGCCCCTTGCCGCCACTGCCCGAGTCGTCGATGTCATCGCGATGCAGACCGATGGAGCAGTGGACGGCACCGATCTCACTCAGCGTGGCCAGCATTTGCTGCCCTTCCGCAACCTGAGCGACGAACCACTGACGGGTCGCCTCATCGGGCGCCGCTTCGAGGAACGGGGCGAAGGCCCTACGCAGTTCGTCGGCGGCCGGGGAGTCAGGTGCGGCGAGCAGGAAGTCGAGAGGGAGCGGAGTGAAGGCGGCGGGTTCGGCGAACCAGATGTCGGCCTGAGGATCCTTGGCGGAGTCGGCGACGGTGAAGCGGGGGTTGGCGGTCATGAAGTCCTGTCCGGTACGCGTGGCTCAGCGTCAGCACTACTGCTGAGGCGACGGGTCGGGCACGTGAGCTCCGGCGCGGCGGGCACGTTCGAGGGCATGGGGGCCGGCGTTCCAGTCGGCCGGAGTGATCCCCCGACGGCCGGTAGCCGTCCGCTGGTATAGGAGGTGCAGTCGCTTGGGGGTTTCGCCTCCGCGGCCGGCGGCCGCGACAACGGCGATGAAGCGAGGATCTCCGGCAAACCAAAGGGGCTCGATCTGGGCCTTCAGCTCTGGCTTGGTGCGAGAGGTACCGAATCGTCTCATCCACCAGAAGGTGCGCATGTTTGCCAGGAAGAGCAGAGGAATCTGTTCCTCTGGCTTCTCCGGATTGGGGATCTCGAACCACATCTCATCCTCTTGCGCTTGGGGGTGCTTGTTCCGGCCGCGGGGGACGTCGGTGAGGAACTGCCAGGGGTACTGCTGGAGGACGCGCTGGATATAGGCGGAGGGACGGAAAGAGGCGAGCTGGAGTACGGCACGGTAGGTCGCGTAGCCCAGCAAAGGCACGAAGAATGGGGTGAGACCTGGAGATAGGAACGAGACCAGCACACCCAACGAGCCGACGCACACAGCGATCCAGCCCACCAGTCGCACGACAGTCATGATCATGTGCTGGACCCAAGCCCGCCTGGTCGGCGGATGGCCCCAAGCAGTTGAGTAGTCGGTCGGATGCATGAGGTGAGCTCTCTCTGTTCGGGGCTCAGAAAACGTGACGGGCGATATCGACGAGACCTCCGACGTCGAGGCCAAGCCGCGTTCCGTCGATACCTGCCACAGAACCGTCCTTGATCCCGTCGTCGTCGGTGTCCACAGCGGTCATGACGAGGCCGAAGCCCGCAGTGGCCACACCGACCGAGGCTGAAGTGACCTCGACCGTTCTCGTGACCTGGTCCGCCCGGGCACCCCGAATCGTAAAGCCGAGCAGCGCGTTGTCCAGGTTGGAGATGGACTTCGCGTGCTCCACGGTGGTGCTTCCGAATCGAGCCACCCGTTGACCGAGTGTTAGCGCCTCCCCTGCCTCACCAGTCGCCCGCACGGCAGCTGTGGCTCCTTTGCCCACAGCTCCGATACCGGGCACCATGCCAAGGGCGTCGCCCCCCACGGTGACGAGATTGCTCCAGAAGTCCGAGTCGAACTCGCCCTTGGTGAAACCGTCCTTCAGCGACGCCCATACTTCAGGTTTTCCGGCGATCCGCAGAGTCAACGCCGTAGCACTCAACGCCGCCGCAGCCAGCAGCAGCACCGCAGCCACCGTCCCGCCCGACAGAACGAACAGCGCCACCAACCCGACTACTGCGGCCACTCCACTGAGGATGTCCGGGAGGTTCTCGCCCAGCCAGTCCACCGCCGAGTCGAACCACCCCGGCTCATGCGGCGCCAGCTTCTTCGTCGCGTCCCCGATCTTGCCCGCTCGGTACTGAGCCTGCTTCTCATGCTCCTCAGCGAGCTTCCGAGCCCTGCCCAGGATCTTCTCGAGGTCGGCTTCCGCCTCGTCGACGGCTGTGTTCGCGCGGGTCAACGCCTTCTGGGCATCGTCGTGCCCAGTGCCCTTCTTCTTGTCCAGGGCCGGGTCGTCGCCCGCTGTCGTCGCCTTGCCCTTGGCGGTGTCGACCGCAGCGCGCGCGTCCTTCGCCTCCTCGTCCAGGCGCTTGGCCCGGCGCTGGAAGTCGTCGAGTTCGCCCTCCCAGAGGCTCAGTTGCTTGGCCGCCTTGCGAAGAGAACGTGCGGCGTTCTTCAGGTTCAGCGGCAGCGGGCCCTCGTCGAGCTGCTCCCGGAACGCGACGGCCGCGTCGCCCTTCCAGTAGCTGCCGTCCATCAGCTTGGTGACCAGGTCACGTGTGTCTTCGAGGACCTTCGCGCAGCCGGCGAGCTTCTTGTGCAGGCCGCTCACGGTCTCGGTGCTGCCTGGTACGGGGTTGAAGCCCAGGTTGGGGTAATCGGGGTTCGCGATCCGCGGGGAGGACTTCAATCCCTGTGGAAGGGGACCGTTCCTCGCAGCCTCGGATTGAGAGAAGGGCGACGGCTCGATGCCCGGCGTTTGGGTCACTTCTGGCCGCCTCCGCTACCGTCCCCGGCCTGCTTCAGCGCCTCCTCCAGCGCCTTGTCGACCTCGCGGTAGCTGTCCCGGCTCTTGCCGATGATCTCGGCGAGGTCCTCGGTCTGCTTGCCGATCTCCTCCGAGCCGTACTTCCATTCCTCCTGGAATTCCTCGCACGCGGAGTCGAGATCATCCGTGCCCAGTCCAGTGATGGTCGCCGCGGACAACGCCTTCCTCACGCCCTTGAGCGAATCGGTCGACCTGTTCAGCAGCTTCATGAACCGCCCGAGCTCATCGCCGTCAACAGCCAGCCGCTCCGCCACGCGCCTCTGCTCCCCGATCGCCGCCTGCCATTTCTGCAGGGGAGGGACGCTAGCTGCTTCTCGCGCTACCCCGGCCGGCCATGATCGCCGCCGTAGGCGTCAGTTGACAGCCCGGAGTCTCCCGCACGAACACGTTCCTCTCCCTGGTGACTGCCTGAATGCCGACAAGGAGCCTCGCCCAGGTTCACCCAAAAGGTGGGTCCTCGCAGACATCCCAGCTGGGGTGCATCCAAGGAGGCGAGGAAGGCACTTGGAGCCCCTCCAGGGGGCTCACGGGTCCGCGCGCGTACTTCGAAGGTGCGAACACTCACAAGTTCAAGCGGCGGAATCCTGCCTGGTTCACCCAGCAGATGGATCTTGGACAGTTCACGTCACGGGGCGCCTGGGTCAAGAGAACTGCTGGGGCAACTCGCCCGTCTCCCACAGTCGGTCCAGGTGTCGGAAGTAGCCGCCGAAGTCCTTCGACATGGCGGTGCGCTCGTCCGTGGAAAGCTTCTCCAGCGGGTCCGTGAAATCGAAGGTTCCGAGGTCGGGGCCGGTCCAGCCCTTGAACCTGCGGCAGTTCGCGCACCACATGTAGCTGATCAGCGTGGGCCGCTGCCTGATGTGGCTGCGGTACACGTAGGTGCGGACCGATGTGTTGCCGCAGGCCGGACAGGTTCGCTCCGACTGGTCCTCATAGAACTTCGGCCCGGCCACCAACTCCTTGACCTGGTCCATGTCGAACTCGCGCATTCTTGCTTCCTTGTCCGTTCAGCCGCCCCGGGCACGAAATCGTTCGAGCATCTGCTGCCCGTAGATCTCCGCCATGTCCTCATCACCAGGAGTGGTGATGTACGCCCTGCCGTTGTGGGAGTCCTGCATCCCCCTCCGTGCCGCCTGCTGCTGGTGATGCATGGTCTCGTGAAAGACAGTACCGACGGCCTCGTCCATACTCCGCAGCCCCATGTCGGAGATCTCGATCACGGGACGTCCTCGGGGGCCGAGCAGGGGGAAGCCGTCCGCCGTGTGCGGACTGTTGCCGTAGGCCGGGCCGAGGGGTCCGTCGATCTGCGGCACGTGCACGATGTCGTAGTCCTCCACCGACATGCCCCGCCTGCCCAGCGCCATTCTCAGCTGGCGTACGGACACCGCCGGCCCACGCTGACCGCCAGGTACTCGCTGCGATGCGCCGCGATAGTGGTTGATGATCTCCGGGCCGCAGGGAGCCAGGCCCAAAGGGTCGCTCCAGACGAGCGGGTTGTCCGTATAGGCGTAGTTGTTGGGTGCCGGATCGAGCCCCAGCGGGTCCGGGCTCAGATAGCGCCCTGTCGACGAGTCGTAGTAGCGGTGCCTGTTGTAGTCGAGGCCGGACTCCGGATCGTTGTACTGGCCCGGGAATCTGAGGCGGCAGTCCGTGCCGTCGACCGGCGAAGAGTCCCCGGCGCCCCAGAGCGTGGCCCTGCGGCGCCAGGTCACCCGGCCATCGGTGTCGGCAAGTTCGGTCGGCGCACCGATCAGGTCGGTCACGATGGCGTTGAAGCGTTTGTCGATCTCGTCCTGGGACGCCTCGGCAGGCTCCCGCGTGTCGACCTGCGCCAAGGGCCGAGGAACGAGAGCCGGCGAGAACTCCCAGGTGGTCACCTGTCGCGAGCCGTCCGGCGATCCGTCCGGCGATCCGTGGTGCACCTGCTCGGCGAGCCCGTTCCCGTCCCAGCTGAACACCGTGCTGCTCAGCACGGCCCCGTCGTCGTCGATCAGCTGCTTCGCAACCCGGCGTCCGAGCGGGTCGTAGAGGTAGCGCCAGATCTCGCCATCCGGCGTGGTGACCGATACGAGCCGGTCGAGGGCGTCCCAGCGGTAGGCCCACTTCCGGCTTCCACCCGAGAGCAGTTTCTGCGACTTGCGAACGACGCGTCCCTGGTCGTCGTACGCATAGTGGATGCGCCCGGCGCGGCGAAGTCGCGTGCCGGTGAAGCTCCACGGCTCTTCCGGGCCCTCCGGCCCCTCCACACCTTCGCCTGCCGTGGACTTCATGTTCCCGGCGGCGTCGTACGCGTAGCGTTCCGTCCATTCCGCGGCCTCGACGCCGGTGACGCGTCCCGCGGGATCGGTCTCGAAACGGCGATGTCCCGCCGACCGGGTCGTGACGGCGGCCGGTACCCCGTTGGGGCGGTAGCTGTAGGTGCGCCTCTCCAGGACACTCCGGTCCGCGGCGCCGAGCAGGGTCTGCTCGGTCAGCTGGAAGGACTCGTCCCAGCTCTGGGAGAGCGTGGCCCCGCCACCGAGGGCGCGTTCGATCTCGCGACCGGCCGCGTCATAGGCGAAGTAGAGGGACTCGTCGTCCATGTGCATCGCGGAGGGCCGGTGCCCGGGGTCGTACTCCCAGCGGCTGGTCACTCCGGACGGCGTGGTCCGTACCGTACGCCGTCCCAGTCCGTCGTACGCGCTGGCCACCGTGCGGCCGTTGCAGGTCTCGGCGATCAACTGGCCCGCGAGGTCGTACTCGAAGTCCACCACCGCGTGTGCGTTGGCCGTCCGGATCATGCGCCCGGTCGGGCTGTAGGAGAAGGTGGCCGTTTCGTCGTTCGAGAGCCGTGTGACGACGTTGCCCGCCAGGTCGCGCTCGTAGCGGACCGTGTGCTCCGGCCCTCCGCTCTGCTCGACGAGTTGGAGTGCGGCGTCGTAGCGATAGGTGAGTCGGCGCCCGTTGAAGTCCTCCTCCGCAACGGTGTTTCCCACGGCGTCGTACTCGTACGACCACAACTGGCCCGCACCGTTCTCCACCCTCTGCAACCGCAGTTCGGTGTCATAGGTGAAGTGCAGCACCGAACCGTCCGCGGTGGTACGGGTCCTGGGGAGATCGAAGGGCGCGTAGGTGTAGCGCGTCGCGCTGCCTTCGGCGTCACGATGCTCGACGAGGTTTCCCTCGCCGTCGTAACGCCAGCGTTCGGTGCCACCGCCCGGTTTGGTGCGCCAGGCCAGCTTGCCTTCGAGGGTCCAGCCGAAGCGCGTCACACCGCCGACCGGATCCGTGCTCTCGACGACGCGTCCGAAGGCGTCCAGCAGGCACGACGACACGGCACCAGCCGTATCCGTGAACCGTATGGGCAGACCTGCGCCGTCACGATCGATGCGCTGTACGCCGCCCATGGCGTCGTCGGTCCTGACCAGGGCGCCGCGGTCGTCGTACTCGTACCTCGTCACGGCACCCAGGGGATCCGTCGTGGCCACGAGGTTGCCGCGTTCGTCATAGGTGTGCTCGGCCCGCGCTCCGCCGGGGTCGGTGGCGTGCACGGGCAACCCGGAGCTGTCGTAGGAGACGACGGCCTTCGCCCCGTCGGAGTAGACGACCTCGGTGTTGCGGCCAAGTTCGTCGTACCCGTACCGCGTGCGACGGCCCAACGGATCCGTGATGGACAGAAGCCTGTCGTACCGGTCCCAGGTGCGGGTGGTCACATGTCCCAGCGGATCCGTCTCGGTCAGGAGCTGGAAGGCGTCGCTGAACACGTAGGTCGTGGTGTGGCCAAGGGAGTTCCGCGCCGTCGTGGTGTGGGCCACGTCGTCGTACGTGTAGACGTAGTCCAGGATCCCGTCCCCACTGCCGGCCCGGACGCACCGGCCCTGCACGTCGTACGTGTAGCCGTACGAGGTGTTGTTCCGGTCCTCCCAGCGGTTGATGCGGCGCTGCTCGTCGTACGAGAAACACAGGGGAAGCCCTGAGGAGTCACGGATCTCGGAGAGGTTGCCGGCCTGGTCGTACCGGTAGTGCAGCAGCTCGGGCTCCTGCGGAGCGCTCAGGAGCCGGAGAGCGGTGACGCGGCCGGCGTCGACGGTGAGCCCGACGCGATAGCCGCCGTTGTGCGTGATCTCCAGAGGGCTGCCGTCGGCGTCGTAGGAGAACCGGATGGTGTTGCCGTGCCGGTCCGTGATCGCCGTGAGCGGCAGTTCGGCCGACGAGCGGCCCGGCAGGGGCTGAAAATGGAGCACTCGGGCTGTGTGGGGCTGACGTATGGTCATGTGCCCGTCGGGGCCTTCCGGCCACTCCAGCGGCCAGCGCGGTCCCTCGACCGGCAGCACGTCCAGTCCGGGTTCCGGGACGGGATAGACCAGCACCATGCCGTCGTCCGCGATGAAACGTACGCCGTCGTCGTCCAGCAGCAACCGCTGGTCGAGCGTGGAGGTCCACGAGGGACCGAACCAGCGGCCGGAGCGGACACTACTGCGATGATGCCGTTCGACGGCGAGCGGCAGGATTCCGGGTAGCAGGACATCGCTCGCGGACATGACCATCTCGCCGGTGGCCATGTCGATCGGGTCACCGCGTGTGAAGAGGGTCTTCATCTGCCGCGCGCCCGCCCGAGCCCCCCGACCCAGCCCCCTGGCCCCCAGGGCCAGCCCTTTGAGCCCGGTCTTCCCGAATGCCTTCAGTCCCTTGGCGAGTCCTCCGAGGGTGGTCAGACCCTTCATGCCGGGTATGCAGTCCAGCGCGGCAAAGGCCACATCCAACAGGGATGCCTGGCCCTTCATATATTTGTTGAGGGTGTCGGCCAGGACCACGAGGGCGGCGATGAGGACGATCGCGCCGAGGATCGGCCCGCCAATGATCAGGGCGATGACACCGAGGACCGCGACGACGACCTTGCAGACGGCGACGATGGTGTCCCAGTTGTCGACGAACCAGTCCCCGACCTCCTCGTACCATTTGCGGTTCTGAATGCCCGCGTCGGAGGCTTCGTCCAGCTTCCGCTTGGCGTCACCGGCCGCGTCCTCGCGCATCTTCCGCGCGTCCCCGGCCATCTTCTTCGCCGCGTCGAGGGCGTTCTGCGCGGTGGTGACGTCGGACTGGGCCGAGGTGTGGGCGTCCTTGGCACTCTGCGCGTCACGGGTGGCGGCGCGGACCTTGGACTCGTCCGGCTTGGGGACATCCTTGCCCGCCGACCCCGGGTCGTCCTTGTACTTGTCCGCTTCCTTGTTGGCGCGGGTGACCCACGAATCGGCCGAGGAGAGACGGGACTTGGCGGAGGAGAGGTCCGCCTGCGCCTCCCGCCCCTGGGCCAGCGCCTTGTCGGCGAGGGCCTGGGCGCGTTCGAGTTCGGGCCAGTACGCCGCAAGCGCGTCCCCGGCCAGGTCGTACGACTTCTTCAGCTTCTTCAAGTTCTTCGGGACACCGGAGAACTCATCCCGGAACACATCGGCCGTCTTGCCCACCATCGTCAGGACGGCGTCCTCGTCCGCCATCCCCTTCACCAGACGCAGAGCGTCCTGCACGTCATCCGCGAAGTCGTGCAAGCTCTTCGCCAACGACTTCACCCGGACCGGATCCCCCGGCGTCGGATCCTTCTCCAGATCCAGCACATGCCAGTCCGTCGGCCGATAACCCGCCACGCCGCAACCCCCGTCACGCCAGAACCACCAACATCCGTACGCACGAGCGAAGTTATCGCACCGTCGGGACGGGGCCGGGCAACTGTGGGCTCATCGGCCCGAGATCCGTCTCACGTTGCGAAACGGACCCCGGGACTGTGATTTCTCGACATGGATCGGTCAGCGGTTGACGGCCTGGATCTCCTGGACGATCACGTCCTGGTCGGCCCCGAACTCGCCGTCGGGCAAAGGCTGGTCACCGTTCACGCCGGTGCCGGTCCAGTGGATTTTCCAGGTGACCGTGGCCTGGAGTTTGTAGGAGTCGTCGCCCGAGGAGCGGAGGTACTTCACACCGCAGGGCGGGGTCTCATCCGCCTTGCCCTTCGCGAAGGCCTCGCCGATCTGGTCGCCGTTGAGTTCGCACACGCCGGAGGCCGGGTAGGTCGTCGCGTCGTCCGTGCCCGGTTCGATCTTCAGGGAGATCGGTTCGGCTGTGGTCGTCGCCTGGACGCCCAGAAGCGGGACGGATGCCGTCACCGAGACCGGCTTGAAATCCGCCGCGTCCAGCCACGCCCACGTCGGCAGGTTCACCTTCGTGGTGCCCTCCGGGGCGAGTTCGACCTTCGTCGAAGGCACGCGGATCTCGGCGTAGGCGAGCTGGGCCAGCATTTCGGGGGTGATCGCCTGCGGGATCTCGGGCGGCGGCGGGTCGCCCGTGTCCACCCAGAAGTAGTCCCTGGTGCAGTCGAGCGCACCGGGATCGCCTTCCCTGCCCTCCGTGACGTAGGAGGCCCAGAAATAGCCCTCGCCGGCCTTGTCCTTGTTGAAGTCCTTGTACGGGTCACCACCCTCGAACTTCTTACGCTGCTCCGCGTCCCACTCGTATCCCGTCGAGCCTGCTTCCCAGATCGGCTCCAGGTACTTCTTGAGCTGGTCCGGGGAGTACTTGGGGGCGTAGTAGCAGGCGGGTGGAGTCCAGTTGGACGCGGTGGTGGTGACCGGACCGGCAGACTGGCCGGAGCCGTTCTTTGAACGGTCGAAGACAACGGCCCCGGCTACTGCACCGACATTTCCTTCGTCATCGGCGTTTCCGGACGCGGTGGTGTCGGAGCCGCCGTTGGTACTGCCGCCGTGCCCATAGCCCGCGAATGCTTGCGTTGGGCACAACAGCAGGGCTGTAGCGGCCGCAACGGTGACTGTTGCGGATTTTCTGTGCTTCAGGACTGGCATGCTGCGCTCCCCCGCTGCGACGTCAGCTTCTCAGTGATCCAGATGCCCTGCTTGTTGACTCGAAGCCGACTGTTGTAGAGGACGTAGTTGTCCTTCGACTTCGAGGTCACATTTGTCTTGCCGGTCTTCAGGCTCTTGTTGTAAGCCTTGTTCTGATCCTCGCAGTAGACGAAGCCCGCCGTTCCATCGTCGTTGACCTTCACGTTGGAGTCGTAGTAGCGCTTTGCTCCGGTGATGCGGTCCTTGTACTTGACGAATTCCTGGATGAACTGCTCGCTGCCTGCCGCCGCCTCGCCTTCGGAGTAAAAGCGGAAAGCCTTGTGCAGCGGGTCCTGTTCAGCGATGGCCATGTCCACCGCCTTGATGAACTGCTCACTGTCTGCGAGGACCGCGTCCTTCTCCTTGTCGCCCGTCTTCGGCCAGTCGAAGGTGTACGTCAGATCCGAAGGCAACTCGATCTTCGGCCGACCCGCGCCCGCTGGAGCAGAAGCGCTAGGCGAAGCCGACTTGTCCGTTCCTGTGTCGGCGCCCGCGATCTTGTCGTTGTCCTTGTCCTTGGAACTGTCGTCGCTACCGCAGGCGGACAGCGACAGGGCCGCGGCGGCGGTCAGCGCGATCGCTGCGAGCAGGGTGGGGCGGCGGTTCACGGACGGCTCCCGGTGGGGCGAGGGGGTCATGAGCGCAGCCACGCTACCGAGGGGGCGAGACCGACACCAGAGCGAATTACGTCGACGCCCTGACGAAATAGTCACCAAAGCTGGCAATCCGGCACACTGGATCACCGAAAGAGCTACGACAAATGGCGGGCCAAGTCCCTGACTTGGCCCGCGCAAACGGCGTGACGCGAGCAACGCCGGGCGAGGCCAGGCGGCACTAGGGCAGCGCGACGCCCAGCCCCTGCCCAGCCTCTGCCTCGGCCGGCCTGCCCCTACCGCGCCCTGGCCCGATGCCCCCGCGAGCTCGGGACCGGCTTCTTCGATCCCGTCGGCCACAGCTGTGGTCGGCGTTTTGCCGCCAGGTCCTCCGCCCAGCCGAAGGAGATGACGCAGGCTCCGATGAGGACCCAGGTGAGGGCGAGGACCGGCCAGGGGCTTTCCAGGAGCCAGGGGACGTTCTGCCAGATCACGTCGTAGTTCCACAGGCGGTCCCACTGCGTCGCCGCGATGAGGATGCAGGTGTTGTGCCAGAGGTAGATCGTCACGGCACGGGAGTTGAGCAGGGTGATCGGCTTGTCCCAGCGGCGCAGCCTGCGTGGCCATTCGGACCAGGACGGGCTGAAGTGCAGCAGGAGCATCACCGTGCCGCAGGACCAGAGGGCCTGGGCCAGCGGGATGCTGTCCAGGTCGTGGCCCTCCGTGAAGTTGTGGTTCGTGGCGTACCAGAGGCCCAGCAGGGCGATGGCCGGGGCGACGGAAGGGACCACATAGCGCGGGAGGCGCTGGAGGATTCCCTCCTGGTGCGCCATGCCGAGGATCCAGCAGGCTCCGAACGTGCTGAAGTCCGTGAGCGCGGACGGGATCCGCTCGCCGGGGAGCGACAGCCACTCGAGCTGGAACGCCGCCGACAGGGCGATCGGCGCCGCGATCGTCGCGACCGGCAGCGCGCGCAGGGCGCGGAGCAGGAACGGCGACAGAAGTACGTACCAGAGGTACGCGCGGACGTACCAGAGCGGGCCCGCGAGTTCCGCGGCCCAGTCGTCGCCGATGAAGCCGTGGATTCCGGAGAGCCCCTCGGCGTACGGCGGATCGCTGATCGGGAGGATCCAGAAGGTGAGGTGGAGCAGCCACCAGCCCGGGTGGCCGTCCTCGTCCGGGCCCCAGCCCTGGAGGACCATGCCGGTGACGCCGATCGCGCCGAGCAGCCAGATCGGGGGAATGAGGCGACGGATGCGGCTGCGGATGACCTGCGGGGCCGGGCGCTTGAGCGAGCGGGCCATCAGGTTGCCGGCCAGCGCGAACATCACGCCCATGGACGGGAACACCAGCGGCAGCCAGGCCCAGCCCGTGAGGTGGTAGAGAACCACGCGGAAGAGGGCGAGTGCGCGGAGCAGGTCGAAGTAGCGGTCCCGGACGGGGCCGGACCGCTTGGCCGTCGTCGAGGCGACACCCGACCCGGAGTCCGATCCGGAGTCCGCCGTGGAGTCCGACGCGGACCCCGAAGCCGCGCCCGGTTCCGGCCCCCAGCCCGGACCCGAACCCGGTCCCGGCCTCGTCGCCGTCGGACCGCCGTCCGGGTAAGCCGGTGCGGTGGTGGGGCCGGGGATCGTCCCGTCGTACGAGTCGTGCATCGAGGTGTCCTGTCCGGCCCATGTGCCTGTGCCGGTACCGGTACCGATTCCTGTACCTGTACCCGTTCCTGTGCCTGCGTCCGCGCCCGTCCACGGCGTGCCGGGAGGCTCCGGCCACGGAGTCCCGGGTGGCGGCGTGCTCATCCGACCGGCCTCCGGTCCATCTCCGGCTGTTGCGCGGCGCCGCCGCCCGGGCCCGCGGCGCCGGGAAGCCCGACCGCGCCCGTACGCCGGAGCTTCTGCCAGCGCAGCCGGCCGCCGGTGAGGGCGGTGATCCAGGACTGGAGCAGCACGACGTACATGAGCTGGCGGTACAGGATCTGTTGGAGCGGGAGGGAGAGGAGGTGGGTCATGCGTTCCTTGTCGAGGCGGAACGCGTACGCCGCGCAGATCGCCTGGACCGCCAGGACGCCGAACCAGGCGAGGATCGTCTGCTCGGTGGGGCCGAAGACGAGTCCGTAGAGGAGGAACACGTCGATCAGCGGGGCCAGGAGCGGGGCCAGGATCATGAAGAGGGAGACGAGGGGCATGCCCACGCGGCCGAAGCGGCCCGACGGGCCGCGTTCGATGACCGCCCTGCGGTGCTTCCAGATCGCCTGCATCGTGCCGTACGACCAGCGGTAGCGCTGGGACCACAGCTGCTGGACGGACTCCGGGGCCTCGGTCCACGCGCGGGCGTTCTCCGCGTACACGACCCGCCAGCCGTCGCGGTGCATGGCGATGGTGATGTCGGTGTCCTCGGCGAGCGTGTCGTCGCTCATGCCGCCGACGCGCTTGAGCGCGGAGCGCCGGAAGGCACCGACCGCGCCCGGGATGGTCGGCATGCAGTTGAGCATGTCGTACATACGGCGGTCGAGGTTGAAGCCCATCACGTACTCGATGTGCTGCCAGGCACCGATCAGCGAGTCGCGGTTGCCGACCTTCGCGTTGCCCGCGACGGCGCCGACGCTCGGGTCGCCGAAGGGCTGGACCAGCTCGCGGACGGTGGCCGGTTCGAAGACGGTGTCGCCGTCCATCATCACGATGAGGTCGTAACGGGCGTTCGCCACACCCCTGTTGAGGGCGGCGGGCTTGCCCGCGTTGAGCTGGCGCACGACGCGTACGTTCGGCAGGCGCAGGTTCTCGACGATGCGCGCGGTGCCGTCGCTCGACCCGTCGTCGATCACGATCACCTCGATGGGGTGATCGCTCGCCACGAGCGAGTGGACCGTCTGCTCGATGCACTTCGCCTCGTTGTAGGCGGGCACCAGGACGGAGACCGGTTCGGTGATCGGCCGCCCCCAGCTGAAGCCGCGGCGGCGGACCTTGCGGGCGTGCAGGACGGAGAGCAGCAGCATCAGGCCGAAGCGGGCGATGACGAGGGCGCCGATGATGGCGAGGCCGACGACCAGGACGGAGGTGGTGTTCTCGGAGGCCTGGACCGCGACGACCCACGCCTTGCCCTTCCACAGGTCGAGGCCGGCGACCGGGGTGTGCGCGCTGGGCACCTTCAGGGCCGCGGTGAGCGTGTCGAAGCGGTAGCCGTCGTCCTGGAGTCCGGAGATGAACCGGTCGAGCGCGGCCACGGTCTGCGAGCGGTCGCCGCCGGAGTCGTGCATCAGCACGATGGCGCCCTTGCCGCCCTTGGGCGTGGCGTTGCTGATGATCTTCTCGACGCCCGGCCTGCGCCAGTCCTCGCTGTCGGTGTTGTTGACGATCGTGATGTAGCCGCGGCTGCCGATGTACTCGGTCACCGGCCACGACTTGTTGTCCATCTCGCCCGCGAACGACGAGTACGGCGGCCGGAAGAGAGAGGTCCGGATGCCGGCCGCGCCCGCCAGCGCGAGCTGGTTCTGGGACAGCTCCCAGTCGACCCGGCTCTTGGACTGGAGTGAGAGGTCGGGGTGGTTGAAGGTGTGCAGGCCGATCTCGTGGCCCTCGTCGACCATGCGCTGGACGAGGTCCGGATAGCGCGAGGCCATGGTGCCGGTGATGAAGAAGACGGCGTGCGCGTCGTGCCTCTTGAGCACGTCGAGCACCTTGGGCGTCCACTCGGGGTCCGGGCCGTCGTCGAAGGTCAGGACCAGCTTCTGGTCCGGGACCTCCACGCTGTCCTCGCGGCCGTTGCGGGTGTCGATCACCGGGCCGCCCTCCAGGATCTCCTTGGGGACCCGGTCGGAGGCGGCCGGCGACTGGACGCGGTGGTCGGCGAGGATCTCGCTGTGGACGAAGCCGCGCAGCATCAGCATCGCCATCAGGGCGACGAGGATGAGCGAGGGCAGTAGATAACGCATGGGCAGGCGTCGACGCCGGGCGGCGCCCCGCTCTGCGCCGCGGCGGCTGGTGCGGGGTGCCATCAGAGGGTGTTCTCCGGGGACTGTGCGGTTGGGGCTGCGCTCGGGTCCGGCGAGACGACCGGCCCGGGCGTGAGCGGGTCACCGGCGACCGTGTCGGTATCGGCCGGCGGATCCGAGGGGTCGCTGCTGACGGTGACGCTCGGCTCGGGGTCGGGCGAAGTCGGAGGCGGGTTCGACGGCGCGGTGTTCGTCGGCTTCGGTGTGGTGGGCTTCGTGTTCGTCGCCGACGGCTTCGGGTCGGTGCTCTTCCCCGTGCCCGTGGGGCTGGCCGACGGGCCCGTCGAGGTACCGGCGCCCGGCGAGTTGCTCACCGTGCCACCCGCCGACGGCGTCACGCCGGGCGAGGGGACCACCGAGCCGGACGGGCCCGCGGAGTCGGCGGGCAGCGGCGGGATCTCGACCTTTCCGGCCGGCTTGTCCTCCTGCTCCTGGCCCAGTTCCGGGAGCCAGGGCGCGCTGGAGTTGCCCGACAGGAGCGTGCCGAGGATGACCACCGCGTAGACCGCGCAGGCCATGCCAACGGCCATGCCGATTCTGCGGTACCTGCGGCTGCGGCGGCCCGTCTCGTCGACGAAGACCGGGCCGTCCGAGGCCTCCTTGGCGCTGGGGGACCCCTTGGCCTGCTGGACGAGCCAGTCCTCCAGCTGCCGTCCCACACCGTCGAGCTGGACCGTGACCTCGTGCGGGTCATGGGTGTGCTCGGGGTGCTCGGACTCCTGCCAGGAGTCCTGGGCGGCCTCGGAGTCGGCGTCGTCCCACACGGATCCCGCGGACCCGGCGGACCCTGCGGATATGACGGGCTCGGTGGACACGACGGGCCCGATGGGCCCGGCGGACCCTCCGGACAGGCCGGGCTCCGGCCGGCTCACGCCCGGGCCACCGTCTCTCTGTTCGCCGCTCTCTCCACGCTCGCCGCGTTCCCCGAATTTCCGGTGTTCGCCGTCACTCCACGGGCCGTCGTTCCACGGGCCGTCACCGCGCGGGCCGTCACCGCGCCGGTCGTCACCGCGCCGGTCGTCGCTCAGCACGTCGTTGTTCCGCCCGTCGTCGTTCTGCTCGTAGTCGTTCCGCTCGTAATCGATCGGCTCGTCGTATCTCTGCCGCGGCACCGACGGAGCCGCGGCACGGCGGAACCACACGTCGGTTTCACGCCGGTCCGGATCACGCCGGCCGGAATCACCACGGCCGAAGTCCCCACGGCCGGCGGCTCTGCCGCCGAACTCATCGCCATCGAAGTCGCTGCGAAACGACCGATCGGTCTCCCGAGGGGCCGCCTGACCGGCCTCGCCCCGGAACGACAGACCGTCCTTACGACGGGCCGACGGATCGGCTCCACCCTCACCCGGGTGATCGGAATCGTTCCGACCCGGTTGGGCGTCTTCCCGCCAATTTTCCACGCGCACGCACATCCCCCCACGGGACTGGTTCAAGGGGTGCATGTACGACCCGGGCACTCGTACTTGTCGTCCGGACCGGACCCCCATCCGGCCCGAGCGCCCCCTTTATCACACTGCACCCGGCCCATGAATGTAGCGCACGTAAGCAACAGTGAGGGTTCTGTGTCAGGCCCGACTCATCATGATGAGTGCATCTGTGGCCGGAATCCAACCCTCCGAAGGGCGCTCCAGCCACCCTTCCGCCCCCGCAAGTCGCGCCGCCGCGGCGCGCAGCGCCTCGACTCCGCGATGCATCAGTCCCTTCCGCCACACCAGCGACACCGGTGACAGCGGAACGGGGTCGACCAGGGGCCGGAGGACTGATTTCGGCATGGCCGGAAAGTCCATCACGGCCAGGACGGGGTTTCGTTTCTTGGCCATGATCCTTTGGAACTCCTCGGTGCCGACGGCGAGCGGTGCCGGCGCCGCGACCTCGATCCCGCGTCCCTCGAAAAGCTGACGGGCGAGGTCGGTCCACTCCAGCGTCCGGGGATTGCCGGCTCCGGCGTACACCTGTTCGCCCGCCAGCGCGTCGAGCGGTATGGCATCCAATTCGGCCAGTCGGTGGTCCTCCGGCAGCACGACGGCCATGGGCTCGTACCGCACGGGCTGCTGCTCCAGGCGGGCGCGGACCGCCGGGTCCAGGCCCCCGAACCGCCCGAAGGACGCGTCGAGCCGCCCGGCGAGCAGTTCGGCGGCGGCACCGGTGAGGCCGCTCTCGAAGCGGGTCATCAGTTCGCAGTCGGGGGCGAGTTCACGGGCCAGGGCCAGCACCCGCCCGGAGACCAGCCCGGGGCTGTTCACATCGACGAGCAGGGGCCTCGCGGCATCCGGCCGCCCGAAGGCGGAGAGCAGCTCGTCCTGCGCCTCCAGCGCCCGCCGCGCGTAGGGCAACAGCCGCTCCCCGTCGAGGGTGAGCGTCACCTGCCGGGTGGTGCGTACGAAGAGGGTGGCGCCCAGCTCCCGCTCCAGCCGCCGGATGTCACGGCTGAGGGCCTGCTGGGCGACGTACAGCCGGGCGGCCGCACGCGTGAAGTGCAGGTCCTCGGCAACGGCGAGGAAAGCGCGCAGCAGGCGGGGGTCGAGGTGGGCGGGCATCCGGCGAACCTACAACGCGGGTGCGTCAATCGGTACGGAGTAAGTGTTGGACCCCCGCCGACGGGCCGGGCGAACGTTGATCCATGCCGCGACCACCTCTCCAGCAGCCCCCTCGGCCGTACCCCCGGCCCCGGCCCGACGCACGTACGACCGTCCCCGCCGTCACCGCCGACAGCCTTGTGGTCGCCGACTTCGGACCGCGGCGCCGGCCCTCCGGCCCTGGACCCGCCCCTGGCCCCGTCCCTGGACCGAAACGGCATCGGCGCGACGCCGACCCGCACCTGAGCAGCCCACACCGAAGCGGCCCGAACCGAACCAGCCCGCAGGCAAGCGGCCCGCACGGAAGCCGCCATCCCGCAAGCAGCCATCCCCACCGCAACCCGTACCGCCGCCTCTTCACCATCCCCGGCACCCGGGCCTTCACCCTCGGGAACCTGATCGCGCGGCTCCCCATGGGCATGTTCAGCGTGAGCGCGGTGATCATGATCGCGGGAGCGCGGGGCTCGTACGCGCTCGCCGGTGCCGTCACGGCGACCGGGCTGGCGGCGACGGCGGTCGTGGCGCCCTGGACGGCACGACTGGTCGACCGGCACGGGCAGGCGCGGATCGCCGTGCCCGCGGCGGCGGTCGCCGCGCTCGGCTCGCTCGCACTGGTGCTCTGCGTCCGGTACGGGGCGCCCGACTGGACGCTGTTCGCCGCGTACGCCGCCACGGCCACCACGCCCAACACCGGCGGCATGTCCCGGGCACGCTGGGCACATCTCCTGAAGGGTGATGCGGTACGCCTCCACACCGCGAACTCCTTCGAGCAGGCCGCGGACGAGCTGTGCTTCATGCTCGGGCCGGTGCTGGCCGCGTTCCTGTGCGGGGCCCTGTTCCCGGAGGCGGGCACCCTCGCCGGGATCGTCCTGCTGCTGACCGGCGTGCTGACCTTCACCGCCCAGCGCTCGACGGAACCGCCCGCCCGGGGCCGTACGGCCACAACCACCCGGTCGCCGGTCCGGGCGCCCGGGATGCCGCCGCTGCTGGTCGGATTCCTCGCCACCGGCGCGGTGTTCGGCTCGATGGAGGTGGTGACGATCGCGTTCGCCGACGCGCAGGGGCACCGGGCGGCGGCAGGCATGGTCCTCGGGCTCCAGGCGGCCGGATCGTGCGCCGCCGGGCTCCTCTACGGGGCTCTGAAGCCCGCGGGCCCGGCCGGGCGGCGCCACCCGTGGAGCCTCGCCGCGATGGCCCTCCTCATGTGGCTGCCGCTGCTGGCCGCCTCGTCCACGGGTTCCCTCGTGGTGCTCGCCGGGGCGCTGCTCGTGGCCGGGATGGCGACCGCCCCCGCGATGGTCACGGGCATGACCCTGGTCCAGCACCGCACGCCCGAGGGCCGGCTGAACGAGGGGATGACCTTGGCGGTGACCGGGCTGCTGGGCGGTATCGCCTGCGGGGCCGCGGCCGGCGGATGGGTCGTGGAGCACGTGTCGGCGACCGCGGGCTACGGAGTACCGGTCGCGGCGGCGGCGACCGCCCTCCTGATCTCCGTCACGTCGACGGCGGGCCGCCCAGCCTCGGACCGGGACCGAGTCGGACCCAAGCCCAAGCCCGGTCCCGGTCCCGGTCCCGGTCCCGACGCTGAGGACACCCTGCCCCCGTCCGACCCGTCGAACACCCGCCCCAATTCGCGCGCACCCCATTGACTCGCTCACAACCCCCACATACCTTCGCCCGTCGAAGCGCTTCGACGTCACGTATCGAAGCGATTCGATGAACGCTGCGTGATGTCCCGATACCCATCCGACTCCCCCGGAGGCACTGGATGTTGACGGCACGAAGGCGTGTGATGGCCGCGGCCGCGGCGGTGATGAGCACCACCCTGTTACTGGCTTCCTGCGGCGGCGACTCGGACAGCGGGTCCGCCGACGGGAAGACGTTGAAGTTGTGGCACTACGAGGCGCCCAACAGCGCGATGGGCGTGGCCTGGAACGAGGCCATCAAGGAGTTCGAGAAGACCCATCCGGGCGTCGAGGTGAAGTTCGAGGAGAAGGGCTTCGAGCAGATCCAGAAGACGGCCCCGATGGTCCTCAACTCCAATGACGCGCCCGACCTCATGGAGTACAACAAGGGCAACGCGACGGCCGGGCACCTCTCTCAACAGGGGCTTCTCACCGACCTGTCCGCGGAGACCACCAAACGCGGCTGGGACAAGAAGCTCAGCGCCGGCGTGCGGACCACCAGCCAGTACGACGCCAAGGGCGTGATGGGTTCCGGGAAGTGGTACGGGATCCCCAACTACGCCGAGTACACGATGGTGTTCTACAACAAGGACCTCTTCAAGAAGTACGGGATGGCCGAGCCGAAGACGTTCGACGAACTGACCGCCGCCATGGACAGGTTCGTCGACGAGGGCATCACCCCGCTCGCCAACGGGGGCGCCGAGTACGTGGCCCAGCAGTACCTGTACCAGCTGGCCCTGTCGAAGGCCGACCGCTCCTGGGTGGACTCGTACGAGCTCTACAAGGGCAAGCCCGACTTCCACGACGCCGCCTGGACGTACGGCGCCGAGACCTTCGCGGACTGGGTGAAGAAGGGCTACATCAGCGAGAAGTCCACCGGTACGAAGGCGGAGGACGCCGGGGTCTCCTTCATCCAGGGCAAGAGCCCGATCCTGTTCTCCGGCAGCTGGTGGTACGGCCGCTTCGTCGCGGAGAGCAAGGTCGACTGGGGCACCTTCCTGTGGCCGGACTCGAACATGACCCTCGGCTCCGGCGGCAACCTCTGGGTGGTCCCCAAGGGCGCCAAGAACAAGGAACTGGCTTACGACTTCATCGACATCACCATGTCGAAGAAGATCCAGAACCTGCTCGGCAACAACGGCGGGGTCCCGGTGGCCGCCGACCCCGCCGCCATCACGGACCCGCGCTCCAAGGCCCTGATCGCCAACTTCAACACCCTCGCCGAGCGGGACGGTCTGGCCTTCTACCCCGACTGGCCGGTCGCCGGCTTCTACGACGTGCTCGTCTCCGAGACGCAGAAGCTGATCACGGGAAGCGCGAAGCCGGACGCCTACCTGGACGCGGTGGAATCGGCGTACGACAAGGGCGTACAGGCCCCATGACGGTCACCGTCGAACGGGGCGGCCGGGGCAGTCGCGACGGTGATGTTGTCGAAGCGCATCACCGCGCGAAGAAGCCGCGCCGCCCCCGCGACTCGTACGCGCTGTTCCTGCTCCCCGGAGTGCTCGCCTTCTTCGCGATCATCATCGTGCCGTTCCTGATGAACACGGGCGTGAGCTTCACCGAGTGGCAGGGCGTGGGTACGCCGAAGTGGACCGGGCTCACCAACTACCGGGAGCTGATGGACGACTCGGAGTTCTGGGCGTCCTTCCGGCACAGCCTGTTCATGGTCGTGGCGATGGCGGCCGTACCGACCGTCGTCGGGCTCGTGCTGGCCGCCGCCCTCTTCGACTTCGTCGGCAAGCACTTCGGCAGCAGGACGGTCGCCGTGCTGCGGGCCTGCTTCTATCTGCCGCAGGTGCTGCCGATCGCGGTCGCGGGCATCGTGTGGAGCTGGATCCTCGCGCCGGAGAACGGCTCGCTGAACGAGCTGCTGAAGGCCATCGGCCTCGGCAGCCTCCAGCAGGACTGGCTCGGCGACCCCGACCTCGCCCTCTACACCGTCATGGGCGTGATGGTGTGGGTGCAGCTCGGCTTCCCGCTCGTCGTCTTCATGGCGGGCCTGCAACGCGTCGACCCACAGCTGTACGAGGCCGCCGAGCTGGACGGGGCTGGCTGGTGGCGGCGGTTCTGGCACATCACGCTGCCGCAGATCAGGCCCGAGATCTACGTCGTACTCCTGTGGTGCACGATCGCCGCGCTCAAGGTCTTCGGCGCGGTGTACGTGCTCACGAAGGGCGGGCCCGGCGGGGCGACGAACGTGCCCTCCTACTTCTCCTTCACCACGTTCTTCGAGAAGACGCAGGTGGGCTACGGAGCGGCGATCTCCACGGTCCTGACCGTGATCATTCTCGTCCTCGCCCTCGTGGGGCTGAAGCTCCAGACCCGCGCCGAAGACGCCGAGGAAGGGCTCCGAGTGTGACAGCCGCCCGTCGCTATCCCGTGCTCGTCGCCCTGTTCATCGGGGCCCTCTTCATGGTCCTGCCCTTCCTGATCGTCGCCGTCAACGCGGTGAAGTCGCCGGCCGAGTACTCGTCGAACGGCCCGCTCAGCCTTCCCGAGGGCGTCTACCTCGACGGTCTGAAGGACTTCTGGGAGCGCGTCGACTTCGGGCAGAAGCTGGTCAACTCGGTGCTCATCAGCGGGTCGGTGGCCCTGGGCGCCGTCGTCCTGTCGGTCCTCAACGCGTACGCGATCGGCATCGGCCGGATCAGGGGCCGCACCTGGGTGCTCGCCTTCTTCGTGCTCGCGAACATGCTGCCGCAGGAGGCGCTGGTCTACCCGGTCTACTACCTGAGCAAGGAAGCCGGCCTGTACGACACCAGGCTGAGCGTGATCATCGTCTTCGTCGTGATCCAGGCCGCCTTCGGCACGTACCTTCTCGCCTCCGTCCTCGGCCAGTTCCCGCGCGAGATCATCGAGGCCGCCCGGATCGACGGGGCGAACAAGTGGCAGGTGCTGTGGCGGATCGTGGTGCCGGTCAGCCGGCCGACCATCGGCGTGCTCCTGGTCTTCTTCTTCATCTGGACCTGGAACGAGTTCCTGCTCCCCCTGGTCATGCTGATCTCCAACGACAACCAGACCGTGTCGGTGGCGCTCGGCGTCCTCCAGGGCCAGCGCCTGATGGACGCCACCATGACGAACGCGGCCGCGCTCCTCGGCGTCCTGCCCGCCCTCGTCTTCTTCCTCGTCTTCCAGCGGACGCTCACCCGCGGCATCGCCGTGGGCGCGGTCAAGTAAGGGGTGTGCGTGTGAAGTTCACCGACGGCTACTGGATGCTGCGCGAGGGCGTGAGCGCCGCGCATCCGGTCGAGGTCCTCGATGTGACCGCCGGGCAGGGCGCGTTGGCGATCCACGCGCCGACCCAGCCCATCCGCCACCGCGGCGACCTGCTGAAGGGACCGGTCGTGACGATCAGCGCACACGCGCCGATGCCGGACGTCATCGGCGTCACGTTCACGCACTTCGAGGGCGAGGAGCCGCGCGGGCCCCAATTCGAGCTGGGCAAGGAGGAGTTCCAGGCGCACGCCGAGTACGACGAGGAGTCCGCGACCCTCACCGCGGGCGCCCTGTCCGTGCGGGTGAGCCGCACAGGACCCTGGCACGTCGACTTCCTCGCGGACGGCCGCACCCTGACAACCAGCGGCGCCAAGGGCATGGGCATCATGCGGGACGCGGGCACGGGCGGCCACTATCTGCGCGAGCAGCTCAACCTCGGTGTGGGCACCCAGGTCTACGGACTCGGCGAGCGCTTCGGGCCGCTCGTCAAGAACGGCCAGGTCGTCGACATGTGGAACGCCGACGGGGGCACGGCCACGGAACAGGCCTACAAGAACGTGCCGTTCTATCTGACGGACGCGGGCTACGGCGTGTTCGTCGACCATCCGGGCCGGGTGTCGTTCGAGGTCGGTTCGGAGGCGGTGTCCCGGGTCCAGTTCAGCGCCGAGACCCAGCAGTTGACGTACTACGTGATCTACGGCCCGACGCCGAAGGACATCCTCCGCAAGTACACGGCCCTCACCGGCCGTCCGGCGCTGCCGCCCGCCTGGTCGTTCGGGCTGTGGCTGTCGACGTCCTTCACGACGTCGTACGACGAGACGACCGTGACGTCCTTCATCGACGGCATGAAGGAGCGCGAACTCCCACTCTCCGTCTTCCACTTCGACTGCTTCTGGATGCGGGAGTTCAACTGGTGCGACTTCGAGTGGGATCCGCGGGTCTTCCCGGACCCGGAGGGGATGCTGGCCCGCCTGAAGGAGCGCGGGCTGCACATCAGCGTGTGGATCAACCCGTACATCGCGCAGCGCTCACCGCTGTTCGCGGAGGGCAAGGCCCTCGGGCACCTGCTGAAGCGCCCGGACGGCAGCGTCTGGCAGTGGGACCTGTGGCAACCGGGCATGGCACTGGTCGACTTCACCAGTGAGGCCGCCCGCGACTGGTACGCGTCCAAGCTGGAGGCACTGCTCGCGCAGGGCGTCGACTGCTTCAAGACGGACTTCGGGGAGCGGGTCCCGCTCGACGTGGCGTACGCGGACGGCGGCGACCCCGAACGGATGCACAACTACTACACCTACCTCTACAACCGGACCGTCTTCGACGTGCTGCGCAAGCACCGCGGCGAGGCGGAGGCCGTCGTCTTCGCGCGCTCGGCGACCGCCGGCAGCCAGAAGTTCCCCGTGCACTGGGGCGGCGACTGCGAGGCGACCTACGAGTCGATGGCCGAGTCGCTGCGCGGCGGCCTGTCGCTCGGCCTCTCCGGGTTCGGCTACTGGAGCCACGACATCGGCGGCTTCGAGGGCACACCGACGCCGGCCCTGTTCAAACGGTGGCTCGCCTTCGGCATGCTCTCCTCGCACAGCCGGCTGCACGGCAGCTCCTCCTACCGGGTGCCCTGGCTCTTCGACGAGGAGGCCGTGGACGTCCTGCGCCTGTTCACCCGGCTGAAGCTGCGCCTCATGCCGTATCTGTACGAGGCCGCCCGCACCGCGCACGCCGAGGGCGTGCCGATGATGCGCGCGATGCTCCTGGAGTTCCCGGACGACCCCGGGTGCGCGCATCTGGAACGGCAGTACATGCTCGGCCCGGACCTGCTGGTCGCGCCGGTGTTCTCCGACGACGGCGAGGTGTCGTACTACGTGCCCGAGGGCACCTGGACCCACTTCCTGAGCGGCCGGCCGGTGACCGGGCCGCGCTGGGTGCGCGAGACGCACGGCTTCTCCAGCGTGCCGCTCCTCGTCAGGCCGGGCGCGGTGATCCCGGTGGGAGCCGTCGACGACCGGCCCGACTATCCGCACGCGGAGGGGGTGACGCTGCACGCGTACGGGCTCGATCGCGGCGCGCAGGTCACGGTGCCCGTGGACGGCATGACCTTCACCGTCGTACGCGAAGGTGACACACTGCGGGCCTCGTCGAGCGATCCGTCGGCGCCCTGGGCGCTGGCGGCCGGGGAACGGGTGGCACGGGCGAAGGCCGGGACCGGGTTCCTCTCCCTGGAACTGGGCCCCGAGTCCCCTCAGCCGGGACCCGAGCAGGAGCGGGGCTGAGCATGGTGAAGATCACCGACGTGGCACGGCACGCCGGGGTGTCCCCCAGCACCGTCTCGTACGCCCTGAGTGGCAAGCGCCCGATCTCCGAGGAGACCCGGCAGCGCATCGAGGACAGCATCCGCGAGCTGGGCTACCGGCCGCACGCGGGCGCCCGGGCCCTCGCGAGCAGCCGGTCGAACGTGCTGGCTCTGGTGGTGCCGTTACGGACCGGCATCCATGTCCCGGTGGTGATGCAGTTCGCGGTGTCCGTGGTGACGGCCGCGCGCCGGCACGACCACGACGTGCTGCTGCTCACCCAGGAGGAGGGCGAGGACGGGCTGCGCCGGGTCGCGGACACCGCCCTCGTGGACGCGCTGATCGTGATGGACGTCCAACTCCACGACCGGCGGCTGCCGTTGCTGCGCGCCCTGGACCGCCCGTCGGTGCTCATCGGCTTCCCGGCCGAGCCCGCCGGCCTGACCTGCATCGACCTGGACTTCAGGGCGGCGGGCGAGCTGTGCGTCGAGCATCTCGCGGGCCTCGGACACCGAGTGATCGGCCTGGTGGGCTCACCGCCCGAGGTGTACGTACGGGAGACCGGGTTCGCCCAGCGCGTGGTCCAGGGCTTCACGGCCGCGGCCGACCGCAACGGGCTGTCCTCCTCGGTGCACCCGTGCGAGGCGGCACCCGCGGCGGCCCGGCAGGTCGCCGAGCAACTCCTGCGGGAGCGGCCCGCCTTGACGGGTGTCGTGGTGCACAACGAGCCGGTCCTGGAGCCGCTGATCGACGCGTTCGAGGCACTGGGCCTACGGGTCCCGGGGGATCTGTCGGTCACGGCGATCTGCCCGGACGAGGTGGCCGAGCAGACCCGCGTCCCCGTCACCTCGATCGCCATACCGACCGCCGAGGTGGGCACGGGAGCGGTGGAACTGCTGATGAGGAAGCTCGGCGGCGCCACGGCCGTACCGGAGGCCACGCTGCTCTCGCCACGGCTGACGGTACGGGCGAGCACGATGCCGCGGCCCTGACCGTGGACCGTAGGGAGCCCTGGCCGAAGGAGCTGTGACACGAAGGAGCTGTGACGCGCAGGCGGAAGATGAGGCCAGGGCGCCGAAGAGACGCCCTGGCCGCACCTCACTCCCTCAGCACTCCCCCGGCTTGCGCCACGAGCACTCCAGGTCCCCGTTCCGTTCGGCCGCCCGCGCGGCGCCTCCCGGCTTCACCGGTACGGCCTCGTCCGCCGTGGAGCGCGCCAGCGTCACCACGATCGCGTCCTCCAGCGGCTTCACGGAAGAGGCGAGGTAGTTGTTGAGCACGATGCTGTAGACGAGTTCGCGGCCGCCCGCGTCCGTCACGTACCCGGAGAGCGCGGACGCCCCGGTCAACGAGCCGGTCTTGGCACGGGCGTTGAGCGCCGCGGGCGTCCCGCACATCCTGGTCCGCAGTGTTCCGCCCACGAAGCGGTCGGGGCCGCAGGCGACCGGCAGGGACTTGTACCAGTCGGCGTACCAGGGCTCGGCCCGCACCGCGAGCAGCAGCTCGGCGAACTGGCCGGCGGTGAAGTTGTTCATCCGGGAGAGCCCCGACCCGTCGACCTGCCGCAGCTTGCCCGTGTCGACGCCGACGCCCTTCGCGTAGCCGCTGACGGCGGCGAGCCCGGCGCTCCAGGTCCCCTCGCCCGAGACCTTCCGGCCCATGGCCTTGGTGAGGATCTCGGCGTGCATGTTGTTCGACAGCTTCATGAAGGGGATCAGCAGGTCCTTCAGCGGCATGGAGGCGTGTGAGGCCAGCTGCCGTGCCCCCGCGGGCGTGGCGCGCCCGAGCCGTGTCGGCCCGGTCACCTTCACCCCGTGCGCGGCGAGCGCGTCCCGGAAGACGGCGGCCGCGTACCCGGTGGGCTCCCACACACTCACCCACTCCGTGGCGCCGGAGCCGCCCACGGGCGTCGTACCGCTGACCACGATGGTGTTGGTGCCGTGCTCCCGCTCGACGGTGAGGTCGTTCGAGCCGCCCGCGGCGACGGTCGTGGCCCGGACGTCCAGGTCGACGTAGTCCGTCTTGGGCGTGACGGTGACGGTCGGCTCGTCCCCGGCCTCCGTGCCCGGCGCGACCTCCACGATGACGGTCCCCGTGTCGTAGTCGGTGTCGGGCGCGACGCTCAGCGCGCTGATCTGCGCCGAGTAGTACGCGGACTCGTCGTCGGCGGCCCAGGACCGGCCGAGCCGGGCGCTGTCGAAGCGGGTGTCGTCGGCGAGGAGCCGCCCGTCGACGCGGGTGACGCCCGAGCCGGCGAGGTCGGCTGCCAGTTTGTCGTAGTCCTTGGCGAGGGCGGTCGGGTCACCGCTGCCGCGCAGATACAGATCGCCGCGCAGGACGGAGCCCTGTCGCCTGCCGTTCGTCAGGACGTCCGTCGTGAACCTGTGGTCGGGGCCGAGGATCTCCATCGCCGCGGCCGAGGTGGGCAGTTTGGTGTTGGAGGCGGGCATCAGCCGCTCGGTCGGCCGGTGCTGGTACAGCACGTCACCGCTCGCGGCATCGGCGACCACTACGCTCGCCGCCCCGCCCTCCATCCGGCTGTCCCCGAGGATGGTGTCGATGGCCTCAGGCAGTCCGCTCCGGTCGGCGTCCGCCCCGGCCGGCGAACCGGAACCGAGCGCGGCCGCCGCGAGCCCGATCACGACGGGCCAGATCCACCGTTTCGTACGGGAGTTGACGCGCTCCCCAGAACTCTTCGCGGTTCTACTCACGGGTCTACTCATGCCACAGGAGCATCCCGGACGATGCGCCCCGTGGACAGTGGGCAGACACGACAAAGGCCCCACTGCCTGAGCAGCGGGACCTTTGTTTAACATGGGATGAGTGGAGATGGCGGGAATCGAACCCGCGTCCACCGGTGCAGAATCAGGGCTTCTCCGTGTGCAGTTCGCTGCGATTTTCTCGGCCCCGGCGATCACGCGAACAAGTCGCCGACGGGCCCAGTCACTGTTTGATTTCCCATCGAACCCCGTGACCGGGCTCGATGGTTTAGTTCCCTAGATTATGCCAGGGTCCGGGTCGGGAACACCCCCGGGCTGACACCCTTTAGGGTCCCTCACTCACTGCTTATTAGGCAGCGAGGGCGAAGGACTGGGAATCGCTCTTGGAATTGGCGATTATTGGTTGCGACATATGGTTAACGAGATCATTGCCGCTTCCTCGACACGCTTCCCCTGCTTCAACAGCCGCTGTCGAAACCGATCATCCCCATGTTGATTTTTCAAGCCTCTCCGGAACTTCTCCAAGCGAAGAGACGCGCACCCGCTACGAGGTGCAGTGCCATCGTACGTGACCAACGCGCACCCATGCCACCGTATTCCCGGCGGCCCGGCGCCCACCGGCCCGCTACTCGCCCCGCTGCTTCCTCTTGGCAGCCGCGATGGCCCGGTCCGACTCCCGCCGGTCCTGCTTCTCGCGCAGGGTCTGCCGCTTGTCGTACTCCTTCTTGCCCCGGGCGAGCGCGATCTCGGCCTTCGCGCGGCCGTCCTTGAAGTAGAGGGCGAGGGGCACGATCGTGTGACCCGTCTCCTCGGACTTCGACGCCAGCTTGTCGATCTCCTCGCGGTGCAGGAGCAGCTTCCGCTTTCGGCGCACGGTGTGGTTGGTCCACGTGCCCTGGCTGTACTCGGGGATGTGGGCGTTGTGCAGCCACGCCTCGTTCCCGTCGATCTGGACGAAGCCGTCGGTCAGCGAGGCCCGGCCCTGGCGCAGGGACTTCACCTCCGTGCCGGTGAGGACGAGCCCGGCCTCGTAGGTGTCGATGATGGCGTAGTCGTGCCGCGCCTTCTTGTTCTGCGCGACGATCTTCCGCTTGCCGTCCTTGACCTTGCCGGAGGTGCCCCCTCCCTGCTTCGGCTGGGATTCTTTCGGTACGTACATGCCCTTGCTCATAGTGCTGGCCATTTTCGCACTAGAGGGGCCCACGAGGGAAAGCCGATTACGGGAGACGCGAACCGTCGGCCCGGAAAGCCGTGTCCGGTCGGCTACGAGGGGTCGCCGAGCCCGCTCAGTACGGTCTCGGCCCGCTCCAGCGCGCCCTCCTCGGCCTCCAGGTCGGGAGTGATGCCGCGGCCGTCGACCCCGCGGCCGGAGGGGGTGCGGTAGTGCCCGACGGTCAGCTCGGCGACGGAGCCGTCGGGCAGCCGGCTCGGCATCTGGACCGAGCCCTTGCCGAAGGTCCTGGAGCCCACGACGACCGCGCGCCCGCGGTCCTGAAGGCCCCCGGTGAGGAGCTCGGCCGCGCTCATCGTGCCGCCGTCGACGAGCGCGACCAGGGGTCTGGTGGTGTCACCGCCGGGATCGGCGTGCAGGGCGCGCTGGTCGCCGTTCACGTCGTACGTGGCGACGAGGCCGCCGTCGAGGAAGGCGGAGGCGGCGGTGACGGCCTCGGTGACCAGGCCGCCGGAGTTGCCGCGCAGGTCCAGGACGACCCCGGTGCCCGTGGGGGCGTCGGCCACGGCGGTCCGTACGAGGTCTCCGGAGCCCTTGGTGAAGGCGGCGACCTTGATCACGGTGATGCCGCCGGGCAGTTCGCGGACCGTCACGGAGTCGGTGGACAGACGGGCCCGGCGCAGGGTCTCGCGCCACGCGCGCGTGCCGCGCTCAAGGCCGAGAGCGACGGTGGTGCCGGCGCTCGCGTCGGTCGCGTCGCCCCTCAGTAATGAGACGACCTCCGTGACGGGCCTGCCGTCGACCCGGTGGCCGTCGACGCTGCGCAGCCGGTCGCCCTCGCGGATCCCGGCGGCCTGTGCGGGTGAGCCGGACTGCACCCGGGTCACCTCGATGCGTCCGTCGCGCTCGCGCCGGGCCCACAGGCCGACGCCGGTGTACTGGCCGTCGAGGGCTTCCTCGAACTCCTCGTACTCGCCCTGGGAGTAGACCGCGCCCCAGCGGTCGCCGCTGCGGCTGACGGCCCGCTCGGCGGCCTCGACCGGGGACTTGCCGTCGGCCATGGCCTCGGCGGCGGCGTCGGCGACGTCCTCCTGGTGGCCCGCCGGGGCGGACCCGGTGGACGGGGAGGCGCTCCTGCGGGCGGGGGTGTCGAACGAGCCGGTCGCGGCGCCCGCCGCTAGAACGCTCGCGAAGACCAACGTCAGGGCCGCCCCGCGGCCGAAACGGCGGGGCTGACAGAACAGGTCACGGCCTGACATGCCGGTGAGTCTAGGACAACGAGAAGGGCCGTACCGGCGCTTGCCGGTACGGCCCTCTTGGCATGCGTCACACCTTCAGGTACTTGCGCAACGCGAAGAACGCGGCAAGCGCGGGCATCAGCAGACTCGTCGCGAGGATGAGCGGCAGCTTCGTGAGAACGGCGTCCCAGCCGATGAAGTTGATCAGATTCAGCTTCTCCGACAGGGCCAGACCGTGGTCGATGATGAAGTACCGGGCGATCAGCAGGAAGGCACACGCCACCCCGCCGCCGATCAGTCCGGCGACCGCGGCCTCCATGATGAACGGCGCCTGGATGTAGAAGCCGGAGGCGCCCACCAGGCGCATGATCCCGGTCTCACGCCGACGGCTGAAGGCGGAGACGCGCACCGTGTTGACGATCAGCATCAGCGCGACGACGAGCATCATCGCCATCACCGCGCGGGCGGCCCAGTTCATGCCGTTGAGGAGCCCGAAGAGGTTGTCGAGGATGCCCTTCTGGTCCTGCACGGACTGCACGCCGTCACGGCCGTCGAAGGCGGTCGCGATGACCTGGTACTTCTCCGGGTCCTTCAGCTTGATGCGGAAGGACTCCTGCATCTGGTCCGGGGTGAGCGAGGCGGCGAGCGGGGAGTCGCCGAACTGCTCCTTGTAGTGCTTGTACGCCTGGTCGCTGGACTCGTGCG
Source organism: Streptomyces sp. NBC_00258 (assembly GCF_036182465.1). Lineage (NCBI taxonomy): Bacteria > Bacillati > Actinomycetota > Actinomycetes > Kitasatosporales > Streptomycetaceae > Streptomyces > Streptomyces sp. NBC_00258. The sequence continues at coordinate 7,447,059 of NZ_CP108081.1, read as the reverse complement.
AGACGGTCTCGACGACGGACATCTTGTCGAGGTCGGTCTCGATCTGCTTCTTCTGCTCGGTGGTGACCGCTCCCTTGGCGCAGTTGGGGTCGGACTCCGCGTCGCTCTTGTTGCAGAGGAAGATCGAGACGTTGACCTTGTCGTACCAGTAGCCCTTCATCGTGTTCACCTGGTCGCTCATCAGGAGCGAACCGCCGAACAGGGCGAGGGACAGGGCGACCGAGACGACGACCGCGAAGGTCATCGTCAGATTGCGGCGGAGACCGACACCGATCTCCGACAGAACGAACTGGGCGCGCATGGCGTCTTCTCAGGCCTTTCCGTGGCGGATCCGTGGGGAGTCCTCCCCCTGCTCTGCGGTGACGCCGAGAGCGTGAGGGAGGTCGCGGTCAGTGCTGGTAGCCGTACACGCCGCGCGCCTGGTCGCGGACTAGTCGGCCCTTCTCCAGCTCGATGACGCGCTTGCGCATCTGGTCCACGATGTTCTGGTCGTGCGTCGCCATCAGGACGGTCGTGCCCGTCCGGTTGATCCGGTCGAGCAGCTTCATGATGCCGACGGAGGTCTGCGGGTCGAGGTTTCCGGTGGGCTCGTCCGCGATCAGCAGCTTGGGCCGGTTGACGAACGCTCTCGCGATCGCCACCCGCTGCTGCTCACCGCCGGACAGCTCACCGGGCATCCGGTCCTCCTTGCCGCCGAGCCCGACGAGGTCGAGCACCTGCGGCACGGACTTGCGGATCTCGCCGCGCGACTTGCCGATGACCTCCTGCGCGAAGGCCACGTTCTCGGCGACCGTCTTGTTCGGCAGGAGGCGGAAGTCCTGGAACACCGTCCCGAGCTGGCGGCGCATCTGCGGCACCTTCCAGTTGGAGATGCGCGCGAGGTCCTTGCCCAGGACGTGCACCTGGCCGTGGCTGGTCCGCTCCTCGCGGAGGATCAGCCGCAGGAAGGTGGACTTTCCGGAGCCGGAGGACCCCACCAGGAACACGAACTCGCCTCGCTCGACCTCCAGGGAAACGTCCCTCAGAGCGGGGTGGGTCTGCTTTGGGTAGACCTTGGACACGTTGTCGAATCGGATCACGGATGCACCACAGGCCGTCGGGGATATCGGGGTTAGATGAGCGTGACCATACGCGACCCGGGTACACGCGCGCAGTCGCCGGGAGAGGTTGCGCAAGGGTTGTGCGCTTTTGTGCGGGGCAACCTCAGAGAGGGGACGGGGCCGGGACGCGCCCGGTAAGGGGCGCGGGGAACTGCGCGACAAGCCCCCACCCGCCCGCAGCCGCGAAACGACCCCCGAGCCACCCCTCAGGAGGGCCCCCTGCCCAGTCCCCGCACGAGAACCCGCGCACCCTCCGGAGGAACCTGGCACAGTGGAGGGGGAACGTATCCGTTCCCGAGAGCGTTGTGTACGTGGAACCGGTGCAAGGAGGGCGAGCGCATGACGTACGACCGGCTGGTGTGCGCGAACTGTGCCGCGCCCGTGAACGAAGGCCGCTGCCCCGTCTGCCGCGCGAACCGTGCGCGGCTGCAGCAGGAGGGCCCTTTCGGAGGCGGCCTCAACCCCATGACGCTGATCGCACTGCTCGCCGTCCTGATCGCGGCAGTGGCCCTGCTGGCCCACCAGACCGCGTAGGACGCGCGCGAGGCACGAGCGGGCACGCATGAGGCACGGCCGCAGCGGACAAGACGCAGACAAGGCATGAAGAAGGGCCCGGAGCTTCAGGCTCCGGGCCCTTCTCACGCTCACGCACTCACGTGCGTACGCCTATGAAATCCGTCAGGCAGCAGCGCCGCGGCCGTTCATGAGGCGGGGCAGCATACGGAAGCCGATGCCGCCGGCGATCATCGTGGCGGCGCCGATCAGCAGGTACGTGATGTTCTCGGCGGCGCCGGTCTCGGCCAGCTCGCCGCCGGTGCCCTGGGCGGAGGTGTCCGAACCGGTGTCGGTCAGGCTCTCCTTGCCCGCGCCCTGCTCGACCGGCTGGGAGCCGCCGTCGGGGTCGGTGTCGTTGCCGCCGGTGCTGCCGCCGTTGCCGTTGCCCGGGTCGCTCGGCCCGTCGGTGGGCTCGTCGGTCGGCTCCTCCGTGGGCTCGGTGGGCTCCTCCGTGGGCTCCTCGGTGGGAGGGTCGGTCGGGTCCGTCGGAATAACCGTCGGCTCCTCGGTGGGCGGCTCCTCGGTGGGAGGGTCGGTCGGGTCCTCGACACCGATGCCGACCTCGACACCGTCCTTGTCGGCGCTGGCGCCGACGTTCAGACCGCCCACCTCGACGCCGACGTCGAGAGCCGAGGCGGCACCGGCGGCGGTCAGCGAGGCACCGGCGGCGATCACCGTGCCGGCGGCTATCCGCGCGATCCGGATGCGCGTCTTCTTGGTCATCTGGTTGCTACCCCCAGTAGCTCATTGTCAATGGTGCAGCGCCCGGGGCCGCGACGTCGGGGAAAGCTCGGTGGAGCCCCCGGTTCACATGCGCCCCAGAGATACGCATGCCGCGCGTTAGCCTTCCCACTTTTCAATGCAACGTCAAGGTCGTTGCGACCGCGATGTCCAGATCAAGCTCATTTGACCGGCACAGCGACATGTGAGTGTGATGTAAAACCCAGACATCGGCCTACACAAAGGGCAACTGCCGTCCGATGGATGGCAGTTGCCCTGTCGACAAAGCGACGCCTACAAATGTCGCCTACTTCTCCTGCTGCTTGCGCCAGCGAATTCCGGCCTCCAGGAACCCGTCGATCTCGCCATTGAAAACGGCCTCGGGGTTTCCGACTTCGAACTCCGTGCGCAGATCCTTGACCATTTGGTACGGGTGCAGGACGTACGAACGCATCTGGTTGCCCCAGGAGTTGCCGCCGTCGCCCTTGAGGGCGTCCATCTTGGCCTGCTCCTCCTGCCGGCGCCGGTCGAGGAGCTTCGCCTGCAGCACGTTCATCGCGGACGCCTTGTTCTGGATCTGCGACCGCTCGTTCTGGCAGGAGACGACGATTCCGGTGGGGAGGTGGGTGAGTCGCACCGCGGAGTCGGTCGTGTTGACGCCCTGGCCGCCGGGCCCGGACGAGCGGTACACGTCCACGCGGAGCTCGGACTCGTCGATCTCGATGTGATCGGTCTGCTCGACGACGGGCAGCACCTCCACACCCGCGAACGACGTCTGGCGCCGCCCCTGGTTGTCGAAGGGCGAGATCCGCACCAGCCGGTGCGTGCCCTGCTCCACCGACAGCGTCCCGTACGCGTACGGGATCTGGATGGCGAAGGTGGTCGACTTGATGCCGGCCTCTTCCGCGTACGAGGTCTCGTAGACCTCCGTCTTGTATCCGTGCTGCTCGGCCCAGCGCAGGTACATGCGCTGCAGCTTCTCGGCGAAGTCGGCGGCGTCCACGCCACCGGCTTCCGCGCGGATGTTGACGAGGGCCTCGCGGGAGTCGTACTCCCCGGAGAGCAGGGTGCGGACCTCCATCTCGTCCAGCGCCTTCTTGACGGCGATGAGCTCGGTCTCGGCCTCGGCGCGGGTGTCCGGGTCGTCCTCCTCCTCGGCCATCTCGAAGAGGACGCTGAGATCATCGATACGCCCGCGGAGCGCTTCGGTCTTGCGCACCTCCGCCTGGAGGTGGCTCAGCTTGCTGGTGATCTTCTGCGCCTCGTCCGGGTCGTCCCACAGGGACGGCGCCGCCGCCTGCTCCTCGAGCACGGCGATGTCTGCCCTCAGCTTGTCGAGGTCCAGGACGGCCTCGATCGACTCCATGGTCGAGGAGAGGGACTTGAGCTCTTCGGATACATCGACGACTGCCACGCCTCCAGCGTAACGGCTCCACGAAGTGGCTCCGCCGGTGGAACGGGGGGCTTGTGTTTGCGGGGCTCGGTTTGTCGTCTGCGGGCCCGGTGGGGGCTGGTCGCGCAGTTCCCCGCGCCCCTAAAAGCGGGGCTGCGCCCCTGGCTTTTTGTCTTTAGGGACGCGGGGAACTGCGCGCTCAGCCCGAACCAACCCGCACCCGACACCCCACGCCAACCCCCACCCACCCCAGGGGCGCGGGGAACTGCGCGACCAGCCCCCGCCGGGCCGCACCCTACAAACAACAGCCGCCCGTCAGGGCGAAGCCGGCGCCGACGTCTCCGTCTCGGACGGCGTCGCACCCGCGTCGTCCCCCGAGGTGGCGAGCCACGCGCCCACCCCCACCGCGGCGACGAGCGCCACCCCCGCCGCCCCCAGCGTGATCCGCCGGCGCCGGGCCGCGGCGGCCCGATGGCGGGCGGACCCAGGCCGGGGCGCCCCGGCGGCACGCGGAGCGCGGGCCGTGCCGCGGGCGCCGCCCGCGAGCTCGTCGGGCCCCGGCACCCTCATCGACGTATGCGTGTCACGGTTCGAGTCCGGCTTGGCCCCGGGCACGAGGGGAACGGCCCCGCGCCGGACCCGCTCGCGCGGAGCCTCCGGCTCGGCCGGCCCCTCGTCGTACCCGCCGCCCCCGTCCTCGTCGCCCTCCGGCTCGTCCACGTCCAGCGGCGGCATCCCCGCCAGGAGCGGCAACTGCTCCCGCAGCCGCTCACCCAGCTCGGACGCCCGCAGGCGGGACGCGGGCGCCTTCGCCAGACACTGCACGAGCAGCTGCCACAGCTCCTCGGGAATCCCGGGCAGCGGGACGACGGTCTCGGTGACGTGCCGCCGCAGGACCGCCCCCGGGTGTCCCCCGCCGAACGGCGTGAACCCGGCGAGGAGTTCGTACAGCACGGTCGCCAGCGCGTAGATGTCGACGGCCGCCCGCGGGGGCAGCCCCTCGATGATCTCGGGCGCCAGGTAGTCCGGCGTACCGATGATCTTCGTCGCCCGGGTCCGCCGCGGTGAGTCGATGAGCTTGGCGACTCCGAAGTCGGTGAGCAGCGCGGGGTGCGAGCCGCCGGGTCCGAGGGGCCCCTGCATGTCGAGCAGCACGTTCTCCGGCTTGACGTCCCGGTGCACGACCCCCGCCGCGTGCGCCGCGGCGAGGCCGTCCGCGACGTCGGCCACGATGGCGACGGCCGACTCGGGCGCGAGCCGCCGTTCCCGGTCGAGCCGGGTCCGCAGATCCGTACCGCGGACGAGGTCCATGACCAGGGCGAGGTCGTTGCCGTCGACCACGAGGTCGCGTACGGAGACGACGTGCGGGTCGTCGAGGCCCAGCAGGGCCGTCCGCTCCTGCACGAAACGGCCCACGAGCTCCTGGTCGGACGCGAGGTCCTCGCGCAGCAGCTTGATGGCGACGGGGCCCTCGGGCCCCTCGCCGAGCCACACCGTGCCGGCGCTGCCCCGCCCCAGAATCTGGTTGGCGGTGTACCGGCTGCCGATCTTCCGTACCAAGACTGCTCCTACGGGCGCGTGTTGCCGATAAAGCTACGCGCCCAGAGCGCCAACCTCCGCTTCGGCGACAGAAATCACCCCCCAGGTGTCGACAAATCCCCAGAACCGCACCGCGGTTCCGGGGATTTGAAGGGGCAATGCTCTGAAATTCCTGAAAAGGCTTACTGGCACCTAAAAAGACTTACTTCCCGGAACCGTTGTCCAGTTCCTTGACCCAGCCGGAGACCGTGCCGACCCAGTCCGTCAGCTGGTCCCAGTAGCTCTTGGACGTGCCGATCCAGCCCTGGAGCGGGCTGAACTCCCAGATCGCCCACCCGGCCAGGAACAGGATGACGACCGTGAACAGACATCCCTTGAGACAGCCGAGCCCGGGGATCTTCATCGGGTTGGAGCTGCGCTGCCGGGGCTCGCGCGGCGGCCGCGGCGCGGGCTGCTGAGGCTGCTGGGGCGGAGCGTGCCGCTGCTGCGGCTGCTGAGGCTGATGCTGGGGCGCGTACCCCTGGGGCTGCTGTCCCTGCTGCGGATAGCCGTACCCCGGCTGGTTCTGGGGCGGTCGCTGCCCGCGCCGCTGGGGCTGCTGGGGCCTCTGCGGCGGCGGTGGCTGCTGCTGGGGCCTCGCCACCTGGCGCTGCGGGCGCCGTCGCAGCGGGTCCGCGTTCGGGTCGAGGTACGGCTGCACCTGCGTCGGCTCGTTGCGGTCGCGGGCCGCTCGCAGCTGGTTCTGCCAGGGGTGCGGGTCCTCGGGCCCGGCCCCGGGCTGGCCTGGCGGCACCGGCGGCATCACGGCCGTCGGGTCGGCCGCGCCACGGTTGGGCAGAACGGCGGTGGGGTCGGCGGCGCCGGTGTGCGGCAGGACGCTGGTCGCGCCGTTCGGGTCGTACGAGCCGGCACCCTGCGGAAGCACCTGGGTGGGGTCGGCGGCACCGAAGTCGCCGGGTACGGCGGCGGGCGCCAGGTCCGGGGCGAGCAGGACACCCACGGCCTCGGCGGCGGCGATCTGCGCGGAGTTCGCGTGCACGCCGATGCCCTCGGCGACCGTACGCAGACCGCGGGCGAGGTTCTCGGCGCTGGGCCGCTCGTCGGGGTTCTTGCGCAGGCAGCGCTCTATGACGGTCCACAGCGGGTCGGGGACCGTGGAGGGCCGGCGCGGCTCGGCGCTCAGGTGCTGGTGCAGGACCTCCAGGGCCGATCCGCCGCCGAACGGAGGACGGCCGGTGACCAGCTCGTACAGCATGATTCCGGCGCCGTAGATGTCGACGGCGGAGGTCTGCGGGCGGCCCTCGGCCGACTCGGGCGCGACGTAGGCGGGCGTGCCGACGAACTCGTGGGTGCGGGTCAGGCCCGGGGAGTCGGCGAGGCGGGCGATGCCGAAGTCCGTCAGCATCGGGTGCATCTGGCCGCCGTCCTGCTTGAGCAGGACGTTCGCGGGCTTGAGGTCGCGGTGCACGACGCCGTCGGCATGGCTGGCGGCGAGCGCGTCGGCCACCTGGGCGGTGAGGAGCGCGGCGGCGACCGGCGAGAACGGGCCGTTCTGGCGCAGGTAGTGATGGAGGTCCGGGCCCTCGATCAGGTCCATGACCAGGGCCAGCAGATCGCCCTCGACCACGAGGTCCCGTACGCGAACGATGTTCGGGTGGGTCAGGCGGAGCAGCACGGAGCGCTCGCGCAGGAACCGCATCACGATGTCCGCGTCGTTGGCGAGCTCCTCCTTGAGGACCTTGATCGCCACCGTTTCACCCGGCTGACCGGGTACTGCCGCCTCGGCGCCCGCTGTCTCCCTCTGGCGGGCGCGCCAGACGGTGCCTGTGGCGCCGCGCCCAAGCGGCTCCTCAAGGAGGTACTTGCTCCCTACCGGCCGCACGTCATGCGCTCCCTGCTGCTTGCCTGACTGATCCGTCCACCCTGCTACGGATGGTTCCGACCCACTGTAGTGCCGTCGAACGTGGCACCGGGCTGTCGTCCCGCTGCGGTTTCCCTCGCCCCGCCTGCCCATGCATTACGTATGGCGCTCCTGTATGTGTTCGATGAAAAGACGCTCGGTTTGGGTGGTTTGGTTGCCGCATCTTGACGTGACCGATCTCAAGCGGACATCGGTCGGGCATTGGTCAGGCACTTTTGCGGGCAGAGCCGACCAATCAAGATCACTTGCCGGTGGAGGACGGGCGTGTTGTCAGTGGCAGGTGCGAGGATGCTTTCCGTACTGGCCGACGTGCCCGTGTGCGGTGGGGGGAATCTGCGGTGGGGGATCGCGGAGCAGCCTCGTCGCGGGCGCCCGCGACAGAAGGGACCGCTGACGGCGATGCAGATCCGGCTGACCGTCGTAGACCCGCTGGGGACGCGCCCCGAGGGACGCCCCGCGTCCTGCGACGTGCTGGTGACAGCACCCGCCGGGACCGCGCTCGCGGCGGTGGCCTCGGGCCTCGCCTCGGCGGTCGGGGGCGAGGGCGCCGGGGTGCTGTACGCGGGAGCGGAGCGGCTCGACGCGCAGCGCTGCACGCTGGGTGAGCCACCTCTCATGGACGGCGCCGTGCTGTCCCTGGGCGCCCCCGCGGAGCCCGGTCCCGACCTCGACCCCGCCGCGGCACAGCTGCGCGTGGTGGCCGGACCCGACGCCGGAGGTGTCCATTTCCTGCACGGCGGCCGGATCGACATCGGCCGCTCCGCCGACGCCGACGTGCCGCTGGACGACCCGGACGTCTCCCGCCTCCACTGCGCCGTGACGGTCGCGGCCGACGGCCGCGTCTCGGTGGCGGACCTGGGCTCCACGAACGGCACGACGCTGGACGGCCGACGCGTGAGCGAGCGCCAGGTGCGGTTCGCTCCCGGGGCACTCCTCCGGGTGGGCGAGTCGGCCCTGCGCCTGGCCCCGCCGGGCGAACCGGCCGTCGTGCGGGAGACCGCGCCGGACGGCGAGGGACATGTCCGGGTCGTGACGGCACCGGCGCCTCCCGAGCGGGAACAGCCGACGGCCACGTCCGGTCGTACGGAACAGCAGGCGCCGGCCCCCGGTGAGGCGGCCGGAGCGGCGAAGGTGCCCCACGCGCGCGACGGGGGCGACCGGAGTGACGGGGGTTATGACGGCGCCCCGGAGGCGTCCCGTTCCCAGGTCGCGCCGCCGACCGCCGAGACGCATCACGGGTACGGCACCGCCGGGTGGGGCTCCGCCGAGGGCGGGCGCTCCCACCGGACCGCGCCCTCTCCCCAGGGCCACACGCCCGCGGACCCGACCGTCGTGCCCGGGCAGGGCAGGGCGCCGCGGATCGAGAGCACGGACTCCGGGGCGCCTTCGGCGGCGGCCCCCGAGGAGAACCCGGACGCACCCGCCCCCGGTGAGGGCGGCCGAAAAGGCACTCCCCTCCGGGGGACACCCATGCCGGGCGGTGTGCGCAAGCGCGGCGGACTCTCCGCATGGGCCCGGCGGCTGACCGGCGGCCGGAGCGACGAGCCGGACGCGGAGCACGACGAGACGTACGACGGCGCGTACGACGACGGGTACGAGACACCGGCCGCCGAGGAGCCCGTCGTCGCTGGCGCGTCCGCTCCCGAGCGGTGGCCCGATCCCGCCGCGCTGCTGCTGGCCGCGCTCGGACCGGGGCCGCGGCTGTGGGAGCGCGGCCCGGGACACCCGGAGACGCTCACGGTGCGGCTCGGCACGGCGGACCGGAGCGCGCCCGACGGCTCCGGGCTGCTGCCCTCGGTGCCGGTGACCGCGGGCCTGCGGGAGGTCGGGGCGCTGGGCCTGGCCGGGCCGCGCGGCCGCCTCTCGGGACTCGCCCGCGCGGTGGTCGCCCAGCTCGCCGCGCTGCACTCGCCCGACGCCCTGGAAATCACCCTGATCAGCACGGACCGCTCGCGTTCCGTGGAGGAGCGCACCGCCGAGTGGTCCTGGCTCGGCTGGCTCCCCCATCTCCGTCCCACCCACGGCCAGGACTGCCGTCTCCTCCTCGCCTACGACCGCGAACAGGCGACGGCGCGTACGGAGGAGCTGGTCCGCCGCCTCGAGGACCAGCTGGCGGAAATGGGCCGGGCCTCCGGATCCACCGGCGGAGCGCTTCGCCTCGGTGACGGCTCACCGGACGACAGCGGGGCCTTCGCGGCCGTACGCCGGTCCGGCGGCGGCGAGCGACGCGATCCCGGCGGTGAGCGGGGCCATGAGGGCGGCACGAGCGGCGGCCGTCCCCGGTCCTCCGCACCCTCGTCGCCCTTCTCCTCCTCCGACGGCCCGGCCAGGCCGAGGCACCCGTCCGACGGCGACCCGGCCCGCGCCGGTGAGCGCACCGGTTCCGGTTCCCCGGCGCCCGACGGGACCACCGGTCCGGGGCTGCCCCGCGCCCACCCCACCGCACGCGACAGCAACATCACCCACCTGGGGCTCCCCCGCAGCGGTACGCAGACCAGTGACGCGGCCGCCCGAGGGCGGGCCAGGCGGCCCTCCTGGGCGCGGTCCGACGATCCGGCCGAGACCGAGTGGCCGGGCCCCCACACCGTCGTCGTGGTGGACGGGGATCCCGGGTCGGCCGGTGTGCGGGAGGCCGTGTCGCGGCTCGCGGCCGAGGGGCCCCAGGCCGGGATCCACGTCATCTGTCTCGTCGAGACGCCGGCCGCGTCGCCCGCCTCACCGGTGACGGACACGTACGAGGCGGCCTGCGCGGCCTCGCCCGCCTTCCGGGAGTGCGGTGCCGTCGCACTGCTCAGCGGGGACGTGGCGACGGCGCTGCGGCTGCTGCGCGTGGCGCACGGCAAGCAGGCGGGCGGCTCCTCCGCCACCACACAGGGCGGCCCTGTGGGCCATGGCACGGTCGCCGCCGTGGACGCCGTGTCCATGGCCTGGGCCGAGCGGTTCGCCCGGGCGCTGGCGCCGCTCCGCGCGGACGGTGTGGCGGGCGAACGGCACACCCGCGTGTCCGCGCCGCTGCCCCAAGCCGCCCGGCTCCTTGACGAGCTGGGCCTGGCGAGGGCCACCCCGGCGTCGCTGATGGCGCGATGGGCGGACGCGGCCGACGACCCGGAGGCGCTCGGCGGCCGGGCCACGGCCGTGCTCGGCGCCGGTCCTCGCGGGCCCGTCTGCGCGGACCTCGCGGTCGAGGGCCCGCATCTGCTGGTCGAGGGCCCCTCGGGCAGCGGGCGTACGGAACTGCTGCGTTCGGTGGCAGCCTCGCTCGCCGCCGCGGAGCGGCCCGACCGGCTCGGCATCGTCCTCATCGACGGCCGGGACGGCACGGGCAGCGGTGGCGCGGCCACGCGCGGGGACGGGCTCCAGGTGTGTACGGACCTGCCTCACGTCACGACGCATCTGGGCGCCCACGATCCCGTACGGATGCGGGAGTTCGCCCAGTCCCTGGCCGCCGAGCTGAAGCGGCGGGCCGAACTGCTCGGCCGGCTCGACTTCGCCGAGTGGCATGCCCTTCAGGACCGACAGGACAGGCAGGCCCGACAGGACCGGCAGGGGGCGTCGGGGCGTGTCGTCGCCCAGCGCTCGGCGGGTTCGGCAGCTTCAGCGGCGGCCAGGCAGACGGGCGGGTCCGGCAGCGGCGGTGGTGCGGGTGACCTCGACGCGCCCTCCAGCTCCACCCTCCGGCTGCGCCCCGCCGCGGCCCGGCCCCGGCCGGACTCAGGGCCTCCGCTCCCCCGGCTCGTCGTGATCGTCGACGACCTGGACGCGCTGCTCTCGCCCGCGCTGGGCTCCCCCGGGCGACCGGCCGCCGGTTCGGTCGTGCGGGCGCTGGAAGCCGTGGCGCGGGACGGGGAGCGGCTCGGGGTGCATCTGGTGGCGGCGACCGCGGGCGGGGAGCGGACGGACGAGACGGAGCTGGCTCGGCGGGTGACGCTTCGGGTTGTCCTCGAAGCGGCGGTGGCCGGGCCGGAGGAGCCCTCGCCCGGGCGGGGGCGGCTCGGCGGGCCGGCCGGTCGGTCGACGCCGTTCCAGGGGGGCAGGGTCACGGGCCGTATTCCTCGTACGGCGACGCTGCGTCCCACGGTCGTGCCCTTGGAGTGGGCCCGTATGGGCGATCCGCCCGCGCGCCGGCCCGTCCGCGAGCTGGGCAACGGGCCCACGGACCTGGCCCTCCTGGCCAGCGCCCTGGAGCGTGCCGCCCGCTCGGTCTCGGCGACGGAGGTGCCGTCGCTTCTTTAGCGCCGGGTTCGTCCGGGCTTTTTTCGCCCCCGCCGCCCCTACCCTCCCCCACTCTCGGCTTCGCTCGAGCGGGGGGACCCCCATCGTCCCTGACTCAGGGGCTCCGCCCCCGAACCCCCAAAAGACTGCGCAGTTCCCCGCGCCCCCAGGTTTTCAGGGGCGCGGGGAACTGCGCGATCAGCCACAGCCGGACCCGCACCCGACAACGCACCCCCACGGGGTCCGGGGCGTGGCCCCAAGTCCCCACGTCACGACGCGGTTACGATCACGGCCTTGACAGCGCAGGCGCTCTTGCCGCCCCCAAGCGCACGGGCGTAGACCAAGAGCGCACGGGACAGCGCTCGGACGTTCGACGAAGAACGGGGCAAGTCATGCGCAGCAACACTCTTCGTACACACAGGCCGCACAACAAGTCGCACAAGATGAGCAGGATCGCGCGAACCGCGGCCGCCGTCGTCGCGGGGGCGATGGCGCTCACGCTGACGGCGTGCGGCGGTGACGACGACAAGAGCGACGAAGGAGGCGGGGGAAGCGAGACCGGCGGCAGCGCCGCCAGTGTCGAGCTCCCCAAGCTCGACGGCCAGAAGCTGGAGGTCGCGGCCGTCTGGACCGGCCCTGAGCAGGACAACTTCACCAAGGTCCTGGACGAGTTCGAGAAGCGGACCGGCGCGGAGGTCAGCTTCGTACCGACCGGCAACAACACCTCCACCTTCCTGGGCACGAAGATCCAGGGCGGCAAGCCGCCGAACGTGGCGTTCCTGCCGCAGGTCGGTGTGCTGCACCAGTTCGTCGACAAGGGCTGGGTCAAGCCCCTCGGCGCCGAGGCACAGGCGCAGATCGACAAGAACTTCTCGACGGGCTGGAAGGACCTGGGCGCCTACAAGGGCAAGCAGTACGGCGTCTACGCGAAGGCCGCCAACAAGTCCCTGGTCTGGTACAACACGGCCGCGTTCGAGGCGGCCGGGATCACCTCGGAGCCCAAGACCTGGGACGAGTTCCTCCAGACCGCTCAGACACTGTCGGACGCCGGTTCGCCCGCGGTCTCCATCGGCGGCCAGGACGGCTGGACCCTCACCGACTGGTTCGAGAACATCTATCTCTCGCAGGCGGGCCCTGAGAAGTACGACCAGCTGGCGAAGCACGAGATCAAGTGGACGGACCCCTCCGTCAAGGAGGCCCTGACCACGCTGGCCCAGCTGTGGGGCAAGGACGACCTGATCGCGGGCGGGAAGGCCGGCGCGCTGCGCACCGAGTTCCCCAAGTCGGTGACGAACACCTTCTCGGGCGACACTCCCGCCGCGATGGTCTACGAGGGCGACTTCGTCGCGGCGAACATCAACGCCGACACGAAGGCCAAGATCGGCACGGACGCCAAGGTGTTCCCGTTCCCGGCGGTCGGCGACGAGTCGCCGGTGGTCAGCGGTGGTGACGTGGCCGTGGTCCTGAAGGACGACAAGGCCTCGCAGGCCCTGATCACCTTCCTCGCCTCGACCGACGCGGCCGAGCTCTGGGCGGCGCAGGGCGGCGTCATCTCCCCCAACAAGGAGATGGACCTGAAGAGTTACAAGGACGCCGTGGCCGGAGACATCGCCAAGGCACTGCTCGACGCGGGCGACGACTTCCGCTTCGACATGTCCGACCAGGCCCCTGCCGCCTTCGGTGGCACCCAGGGACAGGGCGAGTGGAAGGGGCTGCAGGACTTCCTGAAGACCCCCTCGGACGTCGAGGGCGCGCAGCAGGCGCTCGAAGCGGCCGCCGCCAAGGCGTACAAGGGCTGACGGCAGCCCATGTCGTCGCAGGTGGCGACGGCGGGGGGCCCGGCAGGTCCGGTGCCCCCCGCCGGAAAACGCAAGAGCGTGATGGGCACCCGGGCGTGGGTGGTGGGTCTGTTCCTGCTGCCCGCGATCGTGCTGCTCGGCGCGCTCGTGGTCTACCCGATCGGGTACTCGGTCTGGCGCAGTCTCTACAACGCCGACGGTTCGGGTTTCGTGGGGCTGGGCAACTACGGCGACATCTTCACGGACGACGCCACGTTCACCGCGGTCAAGAACACCGCGATCTGGGTGGCGGTCGCCCCGGCGCTGGTCACCGGGCTCGGCCTGATCTTCGCCGTGCTGACCGAACGGGTGCGCTGGGCAACGGCGTTCAAGCTCATCATCTTCATGCCGATGGCCATCTCCATGCTGGCCGCGGGCATCATCTTCCGGCTCGTGTACGAGGCGGACCCCGACCAGGGTGTGGCGAACGCCGTGGTGGTGGGCGTGCACGACACCTTCGCCGAGTCGTCGGTCTATCCGAAGGCACGCCCGTCGACCGAGAGCGACCTCAAGGCGTCCGGCGGGGGTTCCTTCACCTCCACGGGCACGGTGAGCGCGGGCTCCCCGGCCCTGATCCCGCTGGTCGGCATCGCCCCGAACAAGGTGCCCGGCAGCCCCGGGGACGCCAAGGCCGCCCAGGCCTCGGGCGACGGGGTGTCCGGCACGGTCTGGCTGGACTTCAAACTGGGCGGCGGCGGCGAGAAGGGCGCCATCGACACGGGTGAGAAGGCCCTGCCCGGCCTCAAGGTCGAGGCGGTCAAGGACGGCAAGGTCGTGGCCTCCGCGAAGGCGGGCGACGACGGTACGTTCACGCTGCCGGCCTCCGCCGAAGGTGCCCAACTGCGCCTGCCGTCCTCGAACTTCGCGGCGCCCTACAACGGTGTCGACTGGCTCGGCCCGAGCCTGATCACGCCGGCCATCATCGGTTCGTACGCGTGGATGTGGGCGGGCTTCGCGATGGTGCTCATCGCGGCGGGTCTCGCCGGAGTGGACCGCAACCTCCTGGAGGCGGCCCGGGTCGACGGGGCCAACGAGTGGCAGGTGTTCCGCAGGGTCACGGTCCCTCTGCTCGCTCCGGTCCTCGTGGTCGTGCTGATCACGCTGATGATCAACGTGATGAAGATCTTCGACCTGATCTACATCATCGCCCCGCAGCCCACCCAGGACGAGGCCAACGTCCTGGCCCTGCAGCTCTACAACTCGTACACCGGCGGTGGCGGAGACCTCGGCCTCGCCAGCGCGATCGGTGTGGTCCTGCTGCTGCTCGTCATGCCGGTGATGATCGTCAACATCCGCCGACTGCGAAGGGAGCGCCGACGGTGACCGCACCCTCCGTACCTCTGAAAGCCCCACCGGAGACCGCGGAAGCGGCCGGTCCGCCCGAGCGGTCGCTCGCCTCAAGGCTGGCGAGCGGCGCGACCGGCGGTGTGATGCGGGTCTTCCTCATCCTGGTCGCACTGCTCTGGGTGACGCCGACGGTGGGGCTGCTGGCCTCGTCGTTCCGTGACCCGACCGACATCGCGGACTCCGGCTGGTGGACGGTCTTCAGCAAGCCGGCCCAGCTCACCACCGAGAGCTACTCGACCCTGCTCGGCAAGGAGGAGATCACCGACTCCCTGCTCAACACGATCTGGATCACCGTGCCGGCCACCCTCCTGGTCATCGTCATCGGGGCCATGGCCGGATACGCCTTCGCCTGGATGGACTTCAAGGGCCGCGACTGGTGGTTCCTGGCCGTGGTGGCGCTGCTCGTGGTGCCGGTGCAGATCGCCCTGATCCCGATGTCCGAACTCTTCGGCGACCTCGGGATCTTCGGCACCATCATCGGTGTCGTCGTGTTCCACGTGGGCTTCGGCCTGCCGTTCGCGATCTTCCTGCTGCGGAACTTCTTCGCGGAGATCCCCCGTGAACTCCTGGAGGCCGCACGGCTCGACGGCGCGAGCGAGACCCGTCTGTTCACCACCGTGGTCCTGCCGCTCGGCGGGCCCGCGATCGCGTCGCTCGGCATCTTCCAGTTCCTGTGGGTGTGGAACGACATGCTGGTGGCACTGGTCTTCTCGGACTCCGACTCACGGCCGCTGACGGTCGCCCTGACCCAGCAGACCCGTCAGTTCTCGGGCAACATCGAGACGCTGGCGCCCGGCGCGTTCATCTCGATGGTCATCCCGCTGGCCGTGTTCTTCGCGTTCCAGCGGCAGTTCGTGTCCGGTGTGATGGCGGGCGCGGTGAAGTAGCGTCCGGGACATCCGGGCCGGGCACCCGGAGTACACATCGCGAGGGGCGGGCCGCCATCGGCCCGCCCCTTCGCGTTCACCCGGGGTCCCCCACATGCCGCATCCGGCGTAACCCGGTAACCCCTTCGGCCGTTTCCGGGCAGTATGCCCGCGCCGACACAAGGATGTCCCTTGCCCCGGTTCAGTGTCATTGTCCCCGCGTACCAGGTGCAGGCATATCTGCACGAGTGCATGGCATCCGTCCTCGAACAGTCCTTCACCGACCTTGAGTTGATCGCGGTGGACGACTGCTCACCCGACGCCTGCGGCGCGATCATCGACGAGTTCGCGGCCGCCGACCCCCGTGTGCGGGCCGTCCACCTCAAGGAGAACGTGGGCCTCGGCCGGGCCCGCAACGCCGGTATGCGGTACGCGACCGGCGACTACCTGATCTTCCTGGACGGCGACGACAGCCTCACCCCGGACGCCCTGCGGGCCATCGCCGACCGCGTCAAGGAGACCGGCGACCCGGACGTCCTGGTCTACGACTACGCGCGCACCTTCTGGTCGGGCGAGACGGTACGCAACGTACAGGCGGGCCAGCTCACCGAGGACGCCCCGGCGCCGTTCAGGCTCGACGACCGTCCGGGGCTGCTGAAGGTCCTCATGGTCGTGTGGAACAAGGCGTACCGCCGGGAGTTCGTCGCGGGGGAGGGTTTCGCCTTCCCGCCCGGCTACTACGAGGACACCCCCTGGACGTCCCCGGTCCTGATGGCCGCCGAGACGATCGCGACGCTCGACCGCGTCTGCGTCCACTACCGCCAGCGGCGCCAGGGGAACATCCTCGGCACGGTCAGCAGCAAGCACTTCGACATCTTCGACCAGTACGACCGGGTCTTCGCGCATCTCGACGCGCACCCCGAACTGGCGCACTGGCGGCCGGTCCTGTTCCACCGCATGGTCGACCACCTGTCGGCCGTGTTCCTCAAGCGCGACCGGGTGCCGCACGGCTCCCGCGCCCTGTTCCTGCGCAAGGCCCGTGCCCACTACGTCCGTTACCGGGTACGGGCCGCCGACGTCCCGGCCCACAACCGGCTGCGGCACGCGCTGGTACGCCTGGGCAGTCACCCCACCTACCGCGCGCTGTGGGCGGCTCTGCGGCTCCAGCGAGGCGTCACGCGACTCACCGGGGCACTGGCCCGGACCCTCCGCACGGCCGCGCTCCGTCTCCACTACAAGATCCAGCTCCGCCTTCCCGTCCGGGCCGACCAGGCCGTGTTCACCAGCCACGGCGGGCGTGGCCACGGCTGCAACCCGGGGGCACTGGAGTCCGCGTTCCGTACGTACGCGCCGGACGTGCGCACCGCGTGGATCGCGCGCCCCGAGTTCCACCACACGATCCCGACGGCGACCCGCAGGCTGACACCGGGCACGGCCGCGTACTGGACGGCCCTCGCCCGCTCCAAGTACCTCGTGAACAACGCCGACTTCGACCGCCGGCTGGTCAAGCGCCCCGGCCAGGTCCTCGTCCAGACGCAGCACGGCACACCGCTCAAGCACATGGGCCTGGACCTCCAGGAACGCCCGGCCGCGGCCCGCGGCACGGACTTCACCGCCCTGCTGCGCGACGCCGACCAGTGGGACTACTGCCTGTCCGCCAACCGCCACTCCACCCTCGTCTGGGAGCGCGTCTTCCCGTCCGGCTACACGACACTGGAGTACGGCCAGCCGCGCAACGACCGGTTCCAGCAGGCGAGTTCGACCGACGTGGCCCGGCTGCGCGAGAACCTCGGCATCCCCGAGGGCGCGGTCGCCGTCCTGTACGCGCCCACGCACCGCGACTACCAGCGCGCCCAGCGCACCGCGCTCGACCTGGAGCGGGTGCTGCGCCAGCTCGGCCCGCGCTTCGTCCTGCTGGCCCGCTCGCACCACGCGTACGGGGCCCCGCTCGCGCGGAGCGCCGGCCGGCTCATCGACGTGTCGGACCACCCGAGCGTCGAGTCCCTGTGCCTCGCCTCGGACGCGCTCATCACCGACTACTCCTCCCTGATGTTCGACTACGCGGGCCTCGACCGGCCGATCGTGATCCACGCGGACGACTGGGAGGCGTACGAGGCGGCGCGCGGGACGTATTTCGACCTGCGCGCGTTCCCGCCGGGTGCGGTGGCGCGCAGCGAGGACGAGCTGATCGACATCTTCGCGACGGGGCACTGGCGGGGGTCCCGCTCCACGCAGCTCAGATCGGCGTTCCGGGACCGCTTCTGTCCGTACGACGACGGTCACGCGGCCGAACGCGTGGTGCGCCACGTCGTGCTGGGCGAGGCGTCGGGGCTGCCGGCGGTGGTGCCGCTCGCCGCGCGCAATCCCGCCCGGTCGGCGGCGGACCAGTCTGCAACGGCACCGCTTGCCACCGTCCCTACGCCTGCGGGCCAGGCCCCTTGTCTTTAGGGCGCGGGCCCGGTTGTCGGGTGCGGGCCCGGTGAGGGCTGGTCGCGCAGTTCCCCGCGCCCTCAAAGGCGGGGCTGCGCCCCTGCTTTTTCAGGGGCGCGGGGAACTGCGCGCTCAGCCCAGACGCACCCAACACACCACACCGACCGCCCACTCACCCAGGGGCGCGGGGAACTGCGCGACAAGCCTCCACCCACCCGCACCCGGCAACGCACCCCACGTCACAGAAAGAGCACCGCACCACATGCCCCGCTTCAGCGTCATCGTCACCGCACAAGGCCTCGCGGGGCGCCTCCCCACCGCCCTCGACTCGGTCCTGGCCCAGTCCTTCACCGACTTCGAACTGATCACGGCCCACGACACCCCCGGTTCCCCGGCGGCGACCGTCGCAGACGAGTACGCCACCGGAGACCCCCGCATCGTCCGAACCCCCGGTTCACGCGCCGAAGGCATGCACGCGGCCACCGGCACCTACCTGCTCTTCCTGAACGCGACCGACGTGCTGACGCCGGGAGCACTCGCGGCGATGGACGCACGGCTCCAGGAGACCGGCGAGGTGGACGTCCTGCACCTCGCCCACGAGCGGGTCCCGTGGTGGGTGGGCGAACCGGTGGCGGAAGGAACCGCCGACGGCGACCCCACGGACGTACGGCGGCCGGTCTGGGCCACGGCCTACCGAAGGGCATTCCTCGCCGATCACCAACTCGCCTTCCCGGAGGGCCACTTCACGGACATCGGCTGGTCCGGTGCGGTGACCCTCGCGGCCGGGAGGACCGCCGCGCTGGACACGGTCTGCGTACGACGTCACGAGCGGCGCCCCAGCGGCAGCGACCGCCCGACGCCCGACGCACAGCGCCAACTCCTCGACCAGGTGGAGCTGGTACTGAGGCGGGCAGCCGAACAGGAGTTGGACCCGGACACATCGCGCGCCCTCTTCGACCATCTCTTCGCCGAGGTCCTCGACACGGCGGCCACGTCCTGCCGCAGGGCCTTCTTCCGTCGCGCGGGCAGGCTCTACCGCCGCCACCGCCCGGCGGGCCACCGCACCGAAGGGCTGCGCAACCGGCTGCTCTCGCGCGGCGCGTACGCCACGTTCCGCGCGCTCCTCGGCGCCGAGCGACGGACAGAGCAGGCCCGTGCGTTCGCGACCCGCGCCGCCCGCAGATGGCGCCGCGGCCACCCCAGCGGCCCGTACCGGAGGTACCTCCGCAGGCCCCTCGACGAGAACCTCGCCGTCTACGCCGCCTACTGGGGCCGCGGCTACGCCTGCAACCCGGCCGCCGTCCACCGCAAGGCGCGCGAACTCGCCCCGCACATCAGGTCGGTGTTCCTGGTGCGGGAACAGGACGCGGCGAACATGCCCGAGGACGTGGAGAGCGTGGTGATCGGGAGCAGGCGGTACTGGGAGGTGCTGGCGCGGGCCAAGTACACGTTCAACAACGTCAACTTCGAGACGGCCATGGTCAAACGCCCCGGATCCGTGCACGTCCAGACGCACCACGGGACACCTCTGAAGCGGATGGGCGTCGACCAGATCGAGTACCGGGCCGTCGCGGCGGCCACCGGGAGCTTCGGCCGGCTGATGGAGCGCGCGGACCGCTGGGACTACTCCCTGTCCTCCAACGCGCACTCCACGGAGGTCTGGTCGGGCGCCTACCCCAGCGCTTTCACGCACCTGGAGTACGGCTATCCGCGCAACGACCGCTTCTACACGGCGGATCCGGCCGAGGTCACCGCGATCCGCGAGCGGCTCGGCATCCCGCAGGACCGGGTGGCGCTGCTGTACGCGCCGACGTACCGCGACTATCCGCGCGATGTGTCGGCCCAGTTCGACCTGGCCCGCTTCTGTGCCGAGCTGGGACCGGAGTTCGTGGTGCTGCTGCGGGCGCACTACTTCCTCGAAGGCGACGCGGACCTCCGACAGGCCGTGTCCTCCGGGCGGTTGATCGACGTCACGGCCTCGCGGGAGACCGAGGACATCTGTCTGGCCTCGGACGCACTGATCACGGACTACTCGTCGATCATGTTCGACTACGCCAACCTGGACCGGCCGATCGTCACCTACGCCGACGACTGGGACGTCTACCGGGACACGCGAGGCGTCTATTTCGACCTGCTGGCCGAGCCACCCGGCCATGTCGCGCGTACGCAGGACGAGTTGATCCGGGTCTTCACGTCGGGCGAGTGGGCGGACGAGCGGTCCGCCGGGCTGCGGGACCGGTTCCGGGAGCGCTTCTGCCGGTTCGACGACGGGCGGGCCGCCGAGCGGGTCGTACGGCGGGTGCTGCTGGGGCAGGCCGAGGAGGAGCTGCCGCCGGTGGTGCCGTTGCACGAGCGCCTCCCCGTTCCGGCGGCGAGACCGGCGGTCGTCGCCGGCTCACGGACCCACACGCCGGCCCGCTGATGCCGACGTCACGTCCCCCGAAATCCCCGCCGGTTCCCGGACCTGGAGGTGCCATGCCCCGCTTCAGCATCGTCGTGCCCGTCCACAACGTGCAGGGCTATCTGCGCGTATGCCTGGAGTCGGTCCTCGACCAGTCGTACGGCGACTTCGAGCTGATCGTCGTCAACGACTGTTCCCCGGACGGGAGTTCGGCGATCATCGACGAGTTCGCGGCCCGCGACGAGCGGGTCGTGCCGGTGCATCTGCCGGTCAACGGCGGTATCGGTCCGGCCCGCAACCACGGGGCGAAGCTGGCGCGGGGCGAGTACCTGCTGTTCCTCGACAGCGACGACAGCTACACGCCGGGCACGCTGCGGGCGATCGCCGAGCGCATCGACGCGACCTCGCGGCCCGACATCGTCCTGTTCGACTACGCGCGCACGCACTGGCACGGCGCGGTGAAGCGCAACCGGGACGCGGCGGTGTTCGAGGCGCCGGGCCCCGAGGTGTTCACGGTCGCCGAACGCCCCGATCTGCTCGACCTGTTCACGGTCGTCTGGAACAAGGCGTACCGCCTCGACTTCTTCCGCGAGGGCGGTTTCACCTTCCCCACCGGCTTCTACGAGGACGCGGTGGTCGTCTACCAGACGCTGTGGACGGCCCGCACGATCACGCTCGTCGACCGGATCTGCGTGTACTACCGGCAGCGCCGCCAGGGCAACGCGATGCGCACGCCGAGCCGGGAGCACTTCGAGGTGTTCGCGCAGTACGAGCGGCTGTTCCGGTTCATCGCGGAGCGGCCCGGGTTGGAGCGGTGGCGCGGCTTCCTCTACGACCACATGGCGGACCACTACCTCTTCATCCTCCGCCAGCAGGACCGCGTACCACCGTCGGCCCGTCCCGAGTTCCACCGGCGGGCGGCGCGGGACCTGCGGGCGTACCGGCCGAGCGGGCACCGGCTCGGTGCGGACATCCCGAGGGTGTCCTTCACGCTGCTCGCCCGGACTCCGTACGTCCTCTACGGTCTGCACCGCGCGGCCGCCGTGCGGCGGGCCGGTCTGCGCAGGCGCTACCGGGTCTGGCGCCGGCGGCTGCGCAGGGTGCTGCTCGCGGCGCACCGGCGGCTGGTGCTGCGGCGCGCGCTCGACCCCAACCTGGCCGTGTACTCGGCCTTTTCCCACCGGGGCGTCCTCGGCGATCCGGCCGCGATCCACCGCAAGGCGCGGGAGATCGCCCCGCACATCCGGGGCGTGTGGGTGGTCGGGAAGGAGTACGTGGACACGCTGCCGCCGGACGTCGAGCACGTCCTGCCGGGCAGCCGGGCGTACCGGAAGGTGACGGCGAGGGCCAAGTACCTGGTCAACAACATGAATTGGGCGAACGACCTGGTGAAGCGCGAGGGCGCGGTGCACATCCACACCCACCAGGGCACCCCGCTCAAGTCGATGGGCGTGGACCTGCTCAAGTACCCGGGCGCGCGACGGGGCTTCAGCGTCCCGAAGATGCTGCGGCGGGCCGACCGCTGGGACTACAGCCTGGTCGCGAACCCGCACTCGGAGCTGGTCTGGGACCGCGCTTACCCCTGCGACTTCGTGTCCCTGCGCTCGGGCAGCCCGCGCAACGACTGCCTGGTCCGCCCGGAACCGGGCCGGCGGGAGTCCGTACGGCAGCGGCTGGACGTCGGTGACGACAGGACCCTGATCCTGTACGCGCCGACCAACCGCGACCACCGTCAGGGCGGTTACGCGCCCGACTGCGACCTGGAACGCCTCGCGGCCGGGCTGCCGGGCGACCACGTCCTGGCGGTCCGCCTCCACCCGTCACTGGCCCAGCGCCACGAACGCGGCCTGGAACTCAAGGACCTGGCGCGGCGGGGAGTGCTCCTGGACGTCACCGACGAGCCGAGCGTCGAGGACCTGATGCTCGCCTCCGACGCGCTGGTCACCGACTACTCGTCCCTGATGTTCGACTACGCCCACCTCGACCGGCCGATCGTCCTGCACGTCTACGACCGGGACACCTACCTCGCCGGACGCGGCACGTACTTCGACGTGACCGAGCGCCCGCCGGGCCATGTGGCGTACGACGAAGGCGAGTTGGCGCGACTGTTCGCGTCGGGCGCGTGGCGGGACGAGGAGTCGGCGCGACTGCGGGGCGCCTTCCGGGAGCGGTTCGGCGGCTACGACGACGGGCGGGCCGCCGAGCGGGTCGTACGGCTGCTGATGCTGGGCGAGGACCTGGCCGCCGTGCCGCCCACGGTCCCCGCACCCGGCGTCCCGAGCGGGCAGTTGGCGCGCTCGTGAACGCTCGGCCCGCCGCGTGGGTGCTGTTCCTCGCCGCCCTCTTCGGCTGTCTCCAGCTCGCCAACGTCACCGGACGGGACACGCCCGACAGCCGCAACTACCTGTCGTACGCGCTGAGTCTGGGCGGTGCGGACAAGGAGGAGGCGGCGGGGCGCACGATCGCGTACGTGTGCGCGAGCCGGGGCGAGACCGCGTCGCGGAACCACAGTGTGGACGTGCGGCGCTTCCGCGCTCCCGATCCGGGGCCGGAGATCCGGGACGAGTGCCGGGGCTACTACGACTGGAGCGTCGGGCGGCGGCTGGAGGCCGGGCAGACGTCCGGGTGGACGGCGCCCTTCATGAGCGAACGGTTCATGCGGATCTTCGAGGTGCGGCCCGGGTATCCGCTGCTGCTCGTGCCGTTCGTGACGGTGCTCGGGGTGACGTGGGGGCTGTGGGCGGCGGGGGTGTGTGTCGCGGCGGCCGGGGGCGTGCTGGTGTTCCTCGTCCTGCGGACGGTGGGCGTGCCGGTGGGCTTGGCGCTGACCGGACAGGCCCTCTACTACGTCCTGCCTACCGGTGCGACCGCGATGCGGCCCATGACCGAGGGCACGATGATAGCGCTCACGTTGGCGGTGCTGTGGGGGTGTGCGCTGGTGCTGCGGGGACGGGCGGGAGCCGCCGGCCTGGTGGGCGTCTCGCTGGCGCTGCTGTTCACCGTGAAGCACTCGCAGGCGCTGTTTCTGTCGGTGTGCCTGGCCGGGGGGCTCGGGGTGATCGGCCTCTACCGGAGGCGGGCGGGGCGGCCTGTGGGTGCGGCCGTGAAGACGCTGCTGAAGGTGACGGTGGGGGCGACCGTCGGCGTCATGCTGCTGACCCGGCTGCTCCCGTACCCCTCGGAGTCCGACAGCCTCCAGGACCTCCTCACCGACCACTTCAACCGGCCCGACCGGGAGCGGGCGTGGTGGGAGTTCCTCCATCTGGAGCTCAACTTCTGGACGGAGTGGCTCCGGCGGCAGCTGGCCGAGCCGCTGTTCCTGGCGCTTCTGGTGGCCGGCGGGTGGGGGGCTCTCCGACGGTGGCCCGCCTTCGGCGTGCTCCTCGCCGCCGCCGGGGGCACCGGCGTCCTCAGCATCGCCGCCCATCCCGACATCGGCATCGACCGGTTGATGGTGATGGTGTGGCTGGTGCCGGTGGTGGGGGTGCCGTTGCTGCTGGCAGAGTTCTATCGCCCCCGCCGCCCCTACCCGTTCCCGTCACTACTCGGGGGCCGGCCCCCGAACCCCCGCTCCTCAAACGCCGGAGGGGCTAAAGAATTCGCGGCCGGGCCGAACCTCAATAGCCCGGTCCAGGCACAACCAGCCCGTCCGGCGTTTGAGGACGAGGCCGTTCAGGCCGATCAGCGGGGGTCTGGGGGCGGCGGCCCTCAGGGACGGGACGGGTAGGGGCGGCGGGGGCGAGGAAAGCCACTGCCACTACTCGACGACGAGCTCCACCGGAATGTTGCCCCGGGTCGCGTTGGAGTAGGGGCACACCTGGTGGGCCTGCTCGATCAGCTTGCGGCCGGTCTCGGCGTCCACGGACTCGGGCAGCTCCACACGGAGCGTGACAGCAAGGGCGAAGCCCTCCCCCTGCTTGCCGATCCCGACCTCGGCGGTCACCGCCGCGTCACTGACATCGACCTTCGCCGCACGCCCGACCAGCCCGAGCGCACTGGCGAAACAGGCCGAGTAACCGGCCGCGAACAGCTGCTCCGGGTTCGTGCCCTGACCGTTGCCGCCCATCTCCACCGGTATGCCGAGCTCCAGGTCGAGCTTGCCGTCGGAGCTGTAGGCCCGGCCGTCACGGCCGTGGGTGGCGGTGGCGACAGCGGTGTAGAGCGCGTCCATGAAAACCATCCCTCTCAGGGTCAACGTCGTATCGGCGGGCCTTGGTCCGGCCCCCCTCACGACCACAAGTAGAGCACACAATTTAATTGTGCACAACTAAATGACGCACCGGAGGTACCCTGGAGGCATGACCACGACGCCCGCACCCGGCCCCGCCGTACAGCACCCCGCACGGGACGAGGACTTCCTCCGCCTCGACCAGCAGATCTGCTTCTCCCTGAACGCGGCCTCCCGCGCCTTCGGAGGCGTGTACCGGGTCGTGCTGAAGGACCTGGGGCTCACGTACCCCCAGTACCTGGTCATGCTCGTCCTGTGGGAGCACGGCGAGCTGCCCGTGAAGAAGGTCGGCGAGCACCTGCGGCTCGACTCCGGCACGCTGTCGCCGCTGCTGAAGCGACTGGAGGCGGCAGGCCTCGTACGGCGTGAGCGCAGTGCGCGCGACGAGCGGTCCGTGGTGGTCGGACTCACGGACGAGGGCACGGCCATGCGCGAGCAGGCACTGCGCGTACCGCGCCGGATCGCCGCCGCGACGACCTTCGAACTGGACGAGATCCTCGAACTGCGCGCCCGGCTCGACAAACTCACGAACGCGCTGGACGCGGCGGCCCTGGACGAGACGCCGGGCTGCGGCGCGTAACCCCCGCCCACGCACCACACGCCACCGGCCACGCACCACCTGCCGCCCACCACTCCCCCACCACTCCCCCGCCCCGCCCCTCACATCGTCGGAGCCCTCCGCACATACAGCCGCAGAATCGACCCCTTCCGTACGAACTCCGCCCGCGGCACGAACTCCTCGCCCACGACGGTGAGTTTGACCCGCTCGGTCGGATCACTCGGATACCAGGCCGACTTCAGCGCGTACGGCTCGGCGACCACCCATACGCGGTCCAGGCCGGCGAGTCTGCGGCGCAGCTCGTCCGGGCCGGCCTCGCGTCCGTAGAGCGTCCCGGAGACGGGTGCGGGCTCCTCCAGCGCGATGTCCCGCGTGCCCTGGAACCCCTTCGGGTACGCCAGCGCGGAGCGCCTGCCGAGCGACGGCAGGAAGAGCACGGGGTCACCGGGGCTCATCCGCTGGGCGGCGGCGGCCGAGACGACGGCGAGGTTGTCGGGGCGGCGGGCGGGGTCCCGGTCCTCCCGGAGGACGGGCAGCTGTGAGACGAAGGCGAGACCGATGGCCAGCACGCCGACCAGCGTGGCGGCGTACGGCACGCGGACGCCTCGCACGAGATCGGAATCGGGAGCGGGAACGGCCGCGCCGCCCAGGCCCCGCATCGGGTCGTCGGCGTCGGCCTCGCGTCGCGCAAGCCCCGACCGGCGCGCCGCCACGACCAGCCGTTCCGCCCCCGCCGCCGCCAGCAACGGCGCCCCGGCGAGCGCGTACAGCACATAGCGGTCGTCGTAGAGCGGCCAGTGGCGTGAGACCGCGATGAGGACCGCGGGCGGGAGGAGCAGCAGCGGCAGGGCGACCGCGGGGAGGGAGAGTTCGCCGCGGCGGGCGGGCGGGGTGAACGGGGCGCGCAGGGCGAGGGCGATCAGCAGCAGATACGGGCCGAGGACCAGCTGGGTCGGGCCGGTGAAGGAGCACAGCAGGCGTTCGACGGTGCCGCCGCCCGGGGGCCGGAGCCAGGCGACCTGGTCCGCCTGGCCGCTGGAGACCAGGGCTAGCGGAAGCAGGACGAGGAGTACGGCACCCGCGGCGCAGGCCCAGTCGCGCCACACGCGGCGGGGCATACGGGCGAGGGCCAGGGTGGCGGCGTGCGCGAGCAGGATCAGTACGGCGAACTCGTGCAGCAGGACGGTGACGGCGACGACCCCTCCGTACGCGCACCAGCCGACCACGCGCGCGTGCCGGGCGAGCCGGCCCACGGGCTCGTCCTCCTGGCCCTCGGCCCCGTTTCCGTTCCCGCCCCCGTTCCCGCCCGCGTCGGCGGTCGTCGCCCGCGCCAGCAGCAGCGTCGATGCCGCGACCCCGGCGGCGACCAGCGCGTACGAACGTCCCTCCTGGGCGAAGTGCCCGGCCATCGGGGTCACGGCGTACAGCAGGCCCGCCCACAGGCCCACTCTCGGGCGGGCGAGCCGGGCCCCCAGGGCCGCGACCAGACCCGCGGTCGCGGCGGCCGCGCAGAGCGAGGGGACGCGCAGGGCGACCTCTCCGGGGTGGAGGGCGAGGACGGGGTGCATGAGGAGGTAGTAGAGGCCGTGCACCGCGTCCACGGAGTGCAGCAGCTGCCAGATCTGCGGGAGCGAGCGCCGCGCCACCTGGAAGGTGACCGCCTCGTCCCGCCACATCCCGCCACGATCGATCCCCCACAGACCGATCCCGAACATGACGAGTACGGGTACGAGCACGGCGACGGCAACCTGCGGACGCTTGACGACCATGCGCCAGATTTTGTGCTATTAGTCAGCCTTCGCACGTGATTGACCCGTCATCAGACGTTATATGCCTTCTTGCGGCTTACGATCCGTCGGGTGAAGCCCTGGATGAAGCCCCGTCTCCTCCTCGTCGCCGTCGGCTGGCTCACCACCCGCGCCCTGATGCTCTGGCTGCTCGCCCGGGACGGGCACGCCCCGCTGGGCATCGGCGGTGTCGCGCGCGAGGTGCACGAGTTGTACGCCCGCTGGTACGGCGTGCTCGCCCACGGCACGTTCCCCTCGGGCGACCGGCTGTGGCAGTACCCGCCGGGCGCGGGCCCGGTCCTGTTGTCCCCCGGGCTGCTGCCGGGGCTGACGTACTTCCAGGCGTTCGTGCTCCTCGCACTCGCCGCCGACGCCCTGGTCGCCGTCGCCCTCACGCGCGCGGGCACCCGGACGGGCCGCAGCCTGCGCGGCGCGGCCCTGTGGATCGCGGGCCTCCCCCTCCTCCTGCACCTCCCGCTCGCCCGCTACGACGTGCAGGTCACCGCCCTTGCCGTCATCGCCCTGTTGACGTTTTCGCGCTCCACGCGCGCGTGCGGCGCCTTCGCCGCGCTGGGCGCTCTCGTGAAGGTGTGGCCCGCTCTGATCCTGATCGGCACCCCCAGGGGGCGTACGACGAGGGAGGTGTGGACCTCGGCGGCCGTCACCGCGGGCGCCCTGCTCCTGGCACTCACCGCGCTCTTCCGCAACCCCTTCGACTTCCTGCGCCAGCAGGGCGGCCGGGGCGTACAGATCGAGTCGCTCGGCGGGACGGCCCTCTCCTTCGCGCGGCACGCCGGCTGGCCGGGGCAGGTGCGCTACCGGTACGGGGCGATGGAGTTCACGGGACCGTACGTCAGCACGATCGCCGCGGCGTCGCTGGCACTCACCGTCGCCGCCTTCGGGGCCATGCTGCTGTGGCGCCTGCGGGCCCGGCACTGGACGCCGGCGACCCCGTACGACGCCGCGCTCTGTGCCGTACTCCTGTTCACCGTGACGAGCCGGGTGATCAGCCCCCAGTACCTCGTGTGGCTGCTCGGCCTGGCGGCCGTGTGCCTGACCTCGCGGCACACCTCGCAGCGTCCGGTGGCCGTGCTGATCACGGCGGCCGCGGCGGCCAGCGCTCTCGCGTACCCCGTCCTGTACAGGGACGTCATGGACTGCACCTGGACGGGCTCCCTGCTGATGCTCGTCCGCAACGGACTGCTCGTCGCGGCCGCGGCGCTCTCCTTCCGCCGCCTGTGGACCGCCGGAATCCGGCCCGCCGGCACACGGTCCGCGGGAATTCGATCAGGGGAGACGGAACCCGCACACAATTCCCGTCATCTTCCCCACGAGACAGTAAGTACCTCTTAACGGAAAATTACCTACACCAGCCACTATTTCGCCCTGTGGAAGCCATGCGACCCATCCAAGCCATACCTCCCCACCGGTCACAGGTGTGCGTCGTGGTCATCGGGTACGACGACGCCGCCCATGTGACGGAGGCGGTGCGCTCGGCCCTCGCGCAGGGGCCCGCCGTCCGCGAGGTGATCGCCGTGGACGACTGCTCGGCCGACGGCAGCGCGGATCTCCTGGACCGCCTCGCCCTCGACGAACCACGCCTGAAGGTGCTCCGCCGCAAGGTCAACAGCGGGGGTTGCGGCAGCCCGCGCAACGACGGGATCGACGCCGCCACGGCCCCGTACGTGATGTTCCTGGACAGCGACGACGTCCTGCCGCCCGGCGCCGTGGACGCGCTCCTCGACGCGGCCGCCGGGCGCGGGGCCGAGGTCGCCGCCGGGCTGTGTGTGCGCCGCGAGCTGCCCTCCGGCCGCGAGGTCCCCTGGCAGCCCGAGCTGTACGCCAGGGCCGCCCTGGTGAAGCACCCGTCCCGCCGCACCCACCTGGTCCACGACACCCTCTGCGTCAACAAGCTCTACCGCACCGACTTCCTGCGCGAGCACGGCATCCGCTTCCCCGAAGGACGCTTCCCCTACGAGGACTTCGTCTTCACCGCGCGCGTGCTCGCCGCCGGTCCGCGCGTCGCGCTGATCCCGGACACGGTGTACGTCTGGCACGTGCGCCGGAGCGCCGAGCGGCTGTCGATCTCGCTGGACCGGGCGGATGTCGGCAACTGGCGGTCCAGGATCACCGCCCACGCCCTCTCGTACGACATCCTCCTCGCCGCCGGTGAGAAGCGGCTGGCGCGGGCGACGCGCGCGCGGTTCCTCGACCACTCGCTGCGGATGTACGCGCGCGAGCTGGATCAGCGCGGTCCCGAGTACCGGAGGGAGTGGTGGGCCCTCACGCGCGCGTACCTAGCGACGTTCGACGCGGCCGACCTCGCGCTCGCCCCGGCGCCGGGACGGGTCGTCGCACAGGTCGTGACGGCCTCCGAGGAGCCCCGCGACCTGACCCGCGTCAAGGAGGTCTCGGCGCGCCCGGCCCGGCTGCGGCCGCCGTACGCACGGCTCGCGGACGGTACGCCGGTCTGGTCCGCCGACCTGACCCAGGTGACTCTGGAACACCTGCTGTTCCGGCCCGTACGCCTCCTCCCCGTGGCCGTCGACGCGGAACTGCGGCCACGCGCGCGTGCCACCCGGCTGCGGCTGCGCCTGCACGAGCTGTACGGGCGGATGGCGGACGCGGCGCCGGCGTCCGTGGACGCCGAGTTCGTGAACCGGCACGACGGGGTGGTCGGGCTCACGGTGACGGCGGAGTTCCTGCCCGACGACCCCGATCCCGTCGACGACGGCTCGGACCCCGACTCATGGACGGCCGAGGCGGCCGTCGACCTCGCGGCGCTCGGGTCCGGCATCTGGGACCTGCGCCTTCGGCTGCGCTTCCACGACGGCACGAGCCGCGAGACCACCGCGCACGCCGTCGCGGGCCCGGGCCTGCTGCGCCGCTCCGTCGTGCCCAACGGCCGGCACGGGCTGCTGCTCGTCCATCCGTACGCGACCCACGCGGGCTCGCTCGCGCTGCGACTGGCGCCCGGCTGGCGTGGAATGACCACCGTGGTGCGCCGCAGAATGAGGCGTTTGCTTCACTGACAGTCGGCTCGACCACCCGGGCGGATCCGCGTCCGCATTACCGGTCCGCGTGTCCGACCGGCCGCACCATCACCGACACACGAACCGACACACGAGGGGACGGCCGCTACATGACCTGGCTGATCACCGGCGGCGCCGGCTACATCGGGGCGCACGTCGTCCGTGCGATGACCGAGGCGGGCGAACGGGCCGTGGTGTACGACGACCTGTCCACCGGGATCGCCGAGCGCGTGCCCGACGGGGTGCCGCTGGTCGTCGGCTCGACCCTGGACGGGGAGCGGGTGGCCCGCGCGCTGAAGGACCACGCGGTCACGGGCGTCGTCCATCTGGCGGCGAAGAAGCAGGTCGGCGAGTCCGTGGACCTGCCGCTGCACTACTACCGCGAGAACGTCGAGGGGCTGCGGATGCTCCTGCAGGCGGTCACGGCCGCCGCGGTGCCGTCCTTCGTGTTCTCGTCCTCCGCGGCGGTGTACGGCATGCCGGACGTCAGCCTGGTGACCGAGGAAACACCCTGTGTGCCGATGAGCCCGTACGGCGAGACCAAGCTGGCGGGCGAGTGGCTGGTCCGCGCCACGGGCCGCGCCCACGGCCTGTCGACGGCTTCCCTGCGCTACTTCAACGTGGCGGGCGCCGCGGCGCCGGAACTGGCCGACACGGGCGTCTTCAACCTGATCCCCATGGTCTTCGAGAAGCTCACCGAGGGTGCGCCCCCGCGGGTCTTCGGCGACGACTACCCGACCCCCGACGGCACGTGCGTCCGCGACTACATCCACGTCGCCGACCTCGCGGACGCCCATGTGGCGGCCGCCCGCCGCCTGGCCGCCGCCCCCGGCACGGACCTGACCCTCAACATCGGCCGCGGTGAGGGCGTCTCCGTCCGCGAGATGATCGACCGGATCAACGAGGTCACCGGCCGCACGCTCGACCCGACCGTCACCCCGCGGCGCCCCGGTGACCCGCCCCGTGTCGTCGCCTCCGCCGACCGCATCGCCGCGGAACTGGCCTGGAAGGCCAAGTACGACGTCCACGACATGATCACGTCGGCCTGGGAGGGCTGGGTGCGGCTCCATCCCGAGGCCCGGAAGGACTAGGTGCCGAGGGCCAGGCGCTGAGGGCCGGACCGGTGACGAGGGGGGCGCCCCCGTTTCAGAAGACCGGTTCAGGAGGCCCGGAAACGAGCTCGCCGCGGACCGGACGTCGTCCGGGACCGCGGCGAGTGCCTGACGGGCGTACTGACGGGATCCGTCAGAGCTTGTCCATGCGGGTGTAGGGGCTGACGATACGGGCCTGGCGGGAGCCGAAGTCGACGAGCATCGCAATGCCCTCCTCGACGCCGACAATCCTGCCCAGGCCGAACTGGTCGTGCGTAACACGGTCACCCAGGGCGAAGTGCTTGGCGACCGGGACAACCGGAGCTTTGAAGGGACTGGTGGACAGGTGGCGCCGGGGCGCGGATGGCTTCGTCATCGTCAGTCCAGTATGCGCCCCCGAGGGCCTCGAAAGTGAGGCCCGGATGACAACGATCCGGACGCTACGGGGTTGACGCCCCTTGCCGGGGCACCCCGCAAGGGGTGCGGAGCTGCGACGATTCACGGCTCCCTGGCATGAACGGGACCGGCGTCGGCCGACTTCCACTACCCGCACATGAACCCGGACTTCGTGGCCCGGCGGCGCCATTTCGACACCCTTCGACGCCTTACGGCCGCCTTTACAACATCCTTACAACGCCTTGAGCGCCACCGCCGTGGCCCGGGCCAGGCTCTCCAGGTACCCCTTCGGCAGCTTGGGGCTGCGGATCACCACCGAGCGCCAGTACAGCGGTCCGGAGATCAGGTCGAGCGCCAGTTCGTCGTCGATGCCCGTACGGACCTCGCCGCGCCGCTCCGCCGCGGCCACGATGCCGCTGGCGACGCCCTCCTGCCCCTCCCGCAGGGCCTTCTGCATGGCCTCGGCGATGTCCGGATTGCGGGCGGCCTCGGCCTGAAGGTCGGGGATGATCTGCGAGGCGACAGGGTGACGCAGGGCGCGGGACGTGACCTCGTACAGGAGACGCAGGT
This sequence comes from Streptomyces sp. NBC_00258, assembly GCF_036182465.1. Lineage (NCBI taxonomy): Bacteria > Bacillati > Actinomycetota > Actinomycetes > Kitasatosporales > Streptomycetaceae > Streptomyces > Streptomyces sp. NBC_00258. Next base: position 7,415,074 of record NZ_CP108081.1, on the reverse strand, counting down.
CGCCCTCCAGGGAGCCCGTGTCCGGTGCCGGCAGCCCCTGCACCGCGACCGCCGACACCAGGTCGAGCACCAGGTGCAGCTTTGAACGCCACCTGCGGTACACCGCGGTCTTGCCCACGCCCGCGCGGCGCGCGATCCCCTCGATGGACATCCGCGCGTATCCGACGGCCGCGAGTTCCTCGAAGACGGCCGCCCTGATGGCCTCCGTCACATCCTCCCGGAGCACCGCCGCTCCGGCGGGAGTCCGGCGGCGCGGCTGCTGCGGGCTCTCTGGGGCCCCGTCGGCGTTCGTCGTCATACCGAACAGCATAGGGGCGTCACGACGAAACGGTTGCGTTCCGACGTCAGATCGATCTACGCTCACGTTACGACGATACGGTTCCGTCCCGACGTAAAGAGGGTCCCAGGTACGGGTAAAGACGGGCCCGTAGCGACGTAAAAGAAGCGTTCGCACACCCCCTCCCACGAGCCCCGCGCTCCGAGCGAAAGCAGCGGATGTGAGTCAGGTCCTCCACACACCGCCCCCGGCACCCGACCCGGTGCCGGCGTCGGCCGCCCTGCCCGACGACGCCGCGGCACTCGCCGCCCGTTACGGCCTCACGGTCAGCGGCGCCCGTCCCACACTGCCCGCGTACGTCCGCCAGTTGTGGGCACGCCGGCACTTCATCACGGCGTTCGCCACGGCCAAGCTCACCGCCCAGTACAGCCAGGCGAAGCTCGGCCAGGTCTGGCAGGTGGCCACGCCCCTGCTGAACGCGGCGGTCTACTACTTCATCTTCGGCGAGCTCATGGGCACGAGCCGCGGCGTGCCGGACTACATCCCGTTCCTGGTCACCGGCGTCTTCGTGTGGACGTTCACCCAGAGCTCGATCATGGCGGGCACCCGGGCGATCTCCGGCAGCCTCGGCCTGGTGCGCGCCCTGCACTTCCCGCGGGCCGCGCTCCCGGTGTCGTACGCGCTGCAACAGCTCCAGCAGCTGCTGTTCTCGATGGCCGCGCTGTTCGTGATCCTGCTCTGCGTCGGCGTGCCCGTGAGTGCGTCCTGGCTGCTGGCCGTTCCCGCCCTGGCACTGCAGTTCGTGTTCAACGCGGGCGTGGCGATGATCATGGCCCGGATGGGCGCGAGGACGCCGGACATCGCACAGCTGATGCCGTTCGTGCTGCGCACCTGGATGTACGTGTCCGGTGTCATGTGGAGCATCGACAGGGTGCTCACCGCCCACCAGGACATGCCGCACATCGTGCTGGTCGCCCTGGAGTGCAACCCGGCCGCGGTCTACATCGACCTGATGCGGTTCGCGCTCATCGACACCTTCCACGCGAGCCAGCTGCCCCACCACGTGTGGGCGCTCGCGGTCGGCTGGGCACTGCTCGCCGGCGTCGGCGGCTTCATCTACTTCTGGAAGGCAGAGGAGACGTACGGCCGTGGCTGATCCCAGGAACGCACCCGCCCCCACCCTCGTCGCGGACCGTGTCCCCGGCGAGGCGACCGACGGCTCCGTCCCCACCCTCGGGGCGGACCTCGTCCCCACGGTCGTCGTCGACCGCGTCGACATCGTCTACCGCGTCAACGGCACGGGGGCCGGCCGCGGCAGCGCCACCGCGGCCCTCAATCGCATCCTGCGCCGGAAGAAGACCGAACAGGCGTCGGGTGTGCGGAAGGTGCACGCCGTGAAGGCGGTCTCCTTCACGGCGTACCGGGGAGAGGCGATCGGGCTCATCGGCACGAACGGGTCCGGAAAGTCCACGCTGCTCAAGGCCGTCGCCGGACTGCTCCCGGTGGAGCACGGGCGGATCTACACGGACGGTCAGCCCTCGCTGCTCGGTGTGAACGCCGCCCTGATGAACGACCTGACCGGCGAACGCAACGTCCATCTCGGCGGCCTCGCCATGGGAATGTCCCGGGAACAGGTGCGCGAGCGGTATCAGGAGATCGTCGACTTCTCCGGCATCAACGAGAAGGGCGACTTCATCACGCTGCCCATGCGGACGTACTCGTCCGGTATGGCCGCACGGCTCCGTTTCTCCATCGCCGCGGCCAAGGACCATGACGTGCTGATGATCGACGAGGCCCTGGCCACGGGGGATCGCTCCTTTCAGAAGCGCTCCGAGGCTCGGATCCGGGAGTTGCGGAAGAGTGCGGGGACGGTCTTTCTCGTGAGCCACAACAACAAGTCGATCCGTGACACGTGCGATCGGGTGCTGTGGCTGGAGCGGGGGGAGTTGCGGATGGACGGGGGTACGGAGGAAGTGCTGAAGGAGTACGAGAAGTTCACCGGAGGTGGGGGGAAAGCCCCCTGAGGGGCGCGGGGAACTGCGCGAGCGACCACAGCGCACCCGCAGCCGACGAACAACCGGGATCCGCCGGGGATCAGCGTTCGAGGAAGCTGAACAGGTCCTCCCACCTGTTCACGATCTCGGTCGTCGTGTAACGCCGGATGTTGATGCGGGCCCGGTCGCCCATACCGTCCCGCAGCTCCTTGTCGGACATCAACGTGTCGAGGCGGCGGGCCAGTTCACCGGTGTTGCCCAGGGTGGCGAGCAGACCGTCCTCGCCGTCGTGGACGATCTCGTGGACGCCGGGGGCGCAGTCGAAGGCGGCGCAGGGCACGGCGGTCGCCATGGCCTCCATGAGGGCCAGCGGGAAACCCTCGCCGCGGGAGGACTGGACGAAGACGGAACCGCCACGCAGGGCGCCCGGCACATCGCTCGTACGCCCCATCCAGTCCACGGAGCTGTCGAGTCCGAGAGCCGTGCACTGCTTCTTCAGGATCTCCTCGTCCTCGCCCGAGCCGTAGATGCGCAGCCGCCAGTCGGGATGGCGCGGCGCGACCTCCGCCCAGGTGTCGAGGAGCATGTCGATGCCCTTCTGGTCGTGCAGCCGTCCGATGCTGACGACCGCCTTCTCGGTGCGCGGCGAGGGCACCTCAGGCATGAACGGCAGCGGATTCGGCATGAATGACGCGTTGTTCATGCCCTGTCCGATCCACAGGTCGGCGTCCTCGCGGGTCAGCGCCAGCATGCGGTCGACGTCCTTGTAGTACTTCCGCACCCGCTGGAAGCGCGAGGACGCCTTCGAGTACTCGAAGGACTCGTGGCTCATGCCGATCACGGTCAGCCCGCTTGTGTCGGCCTGCGCGACCCACTCCATGGCCCACACCTGCGTGACGATGACGACAGCGCCCGGCCGGGCCGCCCGGAACAGCGCGGTGAGCCTGACGGCCTGCTCGCGCATGCTCGCCTCACGCGCCCGGCCGGGCCGCGGCGGCTGTCCGGCGTACAACGTCGTCATCGGGTAGGGCACTTCGCCGAGTTCCTGCACGACGCCGGGCGGGGTGATGCCGACGACATGGACGCGGTGCCCGCGCCCGGTGAGGAGCCGGGCCATCTGGTGCGACCAACTGGTCACTCCGCCCAGCTCGTCGACACTGTTGGAGACGAAGAAGACGTCCCGCTGCGGATCGGTGCTCACGAGGGTCATCCACGCCTCCACTGCGCGAAGAACTGGTCGACGATGCTCTGGGCGGCGTTCCCCTTGTCGTACTCGCCGAATTCCGCCACGAACCCCTCCCGCGCCTCCGCGTACTTCACGGCCTGCTCGTCCAGGGAGGCAAGAGCGGTGTGCAGTTCCTCCTCGGTGCGCACGACCGGCCCCGGCGCCCGCTCCAGCAGGTCGAAGTAGGTCCCGCGGCCCTCGTGCACGTACTCCTCGTAGTCGTACGCGAAGAAGAACATCGGCCGGCCGAGGAGCGCGTAGTCGAACATCACGGACGAGTAGTCGGTGATCAGCCCGTCGGCGAGCGCGAGCAGCGGGGTCACGTCGTGGTGTGCCGACACGTCGAGGACGCGCCCGCGCACGGACGGCGGGAGCACGACGTGGTTGAGGTAGTGCGAGCGCACGAGCAGGACGTACCGGTCGCCGAACGTGTCGGCGAACCGCTCCACGTCGAAGGGCAGCTCGAACCGCCGCTGCCTGCCCCCGTGCTGACGGAAGGTGGGCGCGTACAGCAGTACGGCCTTGTCGTCGGGAAGCCCCAACTCTGCGGCGAGCGCCCCGCGTTCGCGAAGGCCGGCTTCCTCTTCCCTTCTCCTGGCCCGCACGAGGTCGTCGTTGCGGGGGTAGCCCACCCTCAGCAGCGTCTTCTCCTTGAGGCGGAACGCCCGGGCGAGGGTGCGTACGTCGTGCTCGGAGCGGATCAGGAACCGGTCGAAGCGGTCGAGGGTGCGCTGCTGCTCGGCCTGCTCGGGCCGGGTCCTGAGCTTCCACTCGGGCTCGTCGAAGCCCATCCGCTTGAGCGCCGAACCGTGCCAGGTCTGGATGTACGTCGTCCCGGGCCGCTTGGTGAGCTTCAGCGGATAGCTCTGGTTGTCGACCCAGAACTCGGCCTGCGCCAGCGCCTTCAGATAGGGCAGCGACCAGCGGCGTACGAGGGTGGCGTCGGCCGGGAACCCGGAAGGATCGCTCCCCGTGTACGACCACACGGCCTCGAAGTCGAGCCCCTGGCGCCGCATCTCCTCGTAGATCGCCTTCGGGCTGTCGCTGTACTGCCGCCCCAGGTGACTCTCGAAGACGACGAGCCCCTTCTTCACGGGCAGCCGGCTGAACACCTCGTGGTAGAGGCGGATCTTGGTGTCACCGGAGGTGAGCCTCCTGCGCACCTGCTTCGCCTTCCGGTACCCGGACTTGGCGAACCGGCCGGGCGCGCCCCGCACACCCCGCTCGACGAGCGCGTCCACCTTCTCGCGGGTCACGATCCGGAAGGAGAGATGGCCGCGCGAGGAGATCTCGGGCGTGACGTGGTCGGCGACGAGCCGGGTGAGCCGGGGCCGGACGGACAACTGCCCGTCGGCCAGCCCGGGTTCGGAGGCGGTGAGGCGGGTGGTGGTGCGTACGCCGTCGACGTCGAGATGCAGCCGTACGTCCCACACCGCGTCCACGATGCCCAGCGGCCGCAGCCCGCGCGCGAGGTCGGCCGACGCCTCCCAGCCGATGGTCTCGCCCTCGTGCCGCAGGGTGGCGACCGGGAAGCGGAAGATCTGGAACCGCACTCCCTTGCGGCGGGCGGCGAACTCCAGCTCGCCGGTGAGCCGGGCGCCGGGCGGAACGACACCGAGGGGGTTGGTGATGTGCCCGGCCAGCCGAACGGTACCGCCCGCTTCCTCGTACCCGGTCAGCACGTTGCGCAGGAACATCTTCTCGACGGGCTTCGTGTGATAGCCGAGTTCGGTGACGTCGAGGACGCGTCGGGCGAAGTCTCCGTCGAGGTGATCGTCGAGGTGTTCGGCGCACCAGTAGATCCGGCCGTCGCGCTCCACCATCGGCGCGGAGATCTTGTCGCGGTTGGTGAGCGTGTCCACGGCCGGCAGCAGGTTGTCCCAGTCGCTCTTCTGCAGCAGATAGGCGCAGATGGCGTGGATGGGCTCCACCTCGTCGAAGGCGGCGCGGTCGATGGACTCCAGGTAGTCGCGGGCGATCGCGGCGAACTCCTCCCGGTAGGAGGCGTCCCGGAACGGCAGGTCACGCAGATGCAGCACCAGGTCGTGCTTGAGGAACTTGACGTCCTTGTGGAACTTCAGCTCCAACAGGCCCTTGTCGGCGAGGAGTTGATCGACCCGGCGATGGATCTCCATCCGGTGCGCGAAGTTGGCGATCTCCGCACGCCGGTTGCTGATCGACTTGGTCGCGGCCTTGTCCACGACGTTCCAGTCGTAGACGCGGTTGGGGATGAGGGTGATCCGGCGGGCGGCGGCGTAGGCCTGAGCGGAGAAGAGCAGGTCCTCGTAGTGGATCCCGACGGGAAACGAGAGCCCCTGCCCGACGAGGAAGTCCCGCCGATAGCACTTGTTCGTCGAGAGGGTGTCGAAGACCAGCAGGTCGGGCAGCTCGGAGATCGACTCCAGGGTGCGGGTGCCGGCGTACAGCCAGGGGTACCACTTGACCTCCTTGCCGTTGCGTGAGTCCACGTGCACCCGCACGCACATCCCGGAGACCAGGTCGGCGCCGGTCGTCTCGGCCGCCTCCAGCATGTTCCGGCATGCGTTGCGTTCCAGTACGTCGTCACTGTCGAGGAAGAGGACGTACGTGCCGCGCGCCCGGGCGATGCCGTGATTGCGGGGAGCCCCGCATCCTCCGCTGTTCCGGTCGAGCTGGAACGCCCTCACCCGGCCGGGGTGCTCGGCGGCCAGCCGCCGTGCCACGTCGTACGACCCGTCCGTGCTCCGGTCGTCCACGATCACGACCTCGACGTTCCGCAGGGTCTGCTCCAGCACGGAGCGCACGGCTGTGGGCAGCCGTGTCTCGTCGTTGTAGACGATCACTACGACGGATACGTCCGGTACGACGCCCTGCGCGGGAAGCGATTCCTCGTTCATCCTATTTATCCTAAGTGTCCCTCGCTGGACCCTGTACGGGGTCTAGGCCGCTTGGGGGCCACTTAGGTAGATGTTGATCGAGAGGCCCGGGTTGCTCCCGGGACTTCTCCGCCCCCGCTCCAGCCCGTCCGGCGTTTGAGGACGAGGCCGTTCAGGCCGACAGCGGGGGTCTGGGGGCGGCAGCCCCCAGGGACGGGACGGGTAGGGGCGGCGGGGGCGAAAAAAGAGGGGCGCCCCCAACCCGCAGGGCGCCCCTTCTCCGGTCGCGAGGAACTACGTCCGCGTACGCAGCATCGTCCGCATCGTCCGCATCGCCACCGACAGATTCGCGAGATCGAACGCCTCGGACCCCTGGATCTCCTCCAGAGTCGTCCGCGCCCGAGTGAGAATCGCCGTGTTCTTCTGCTCCCACGCCTTGTACCGCTGCTCAGGCGTGGACCCCCCGTTCCCGACGGCGAGAACATCGGCGGTCAACGCGGCGTGCGCCGCATACAGGTCCTCACGGATGGACGCCCGGGCCATGGACTGCCACCGGTCCGCACGAGGCAGCTCGATGATGCGATCCATGAGCTGCGTGATCCGCAGCCGGTCGGCGAGGTCGTAGTAGACCTCCGCGACGTCCATCGGGTCCTTGCCCACCCGGTCCCCCACCGCCACGATGTCGAGCGACGGGAAGGCGGACGAGAACCCGGCCACCCGCTGGGCGAGCTCATCGGGCACCCCGCCCTCGGACAGCTCGTCGTAGATCTGCTGGTACCACTCCTGATCCGCACCCCGCAGCAGCTTGGGCAGCTCGGCCCAGACCCGCGTGACCCCGTCCCGGAAGAAGTCGATCGTCTCGGCGAGCTCCAACGGCTGCGGCCGGTTGTTGAGCAGCCACCGCGTCCCCCGCTCGACGAGCCGCCGCGAGTGCAGCCTGATCCGGGTCTGGACACCCGCGTCGACCGTGTTGTCGAGCGCCTCGACGGCGTCCCACACCTCGCTGGAGTTGAAGATCGCACGGGCCGCGGTCTGCGCCCGGACGATCTCCTCCAGCGAGGCCCCGGTCTCCTCGCGGAGGCGGTGCAGGAAGCTCGTACCACCGGTGTTGACCGTGTCGTTGACCAGCACGGTCGTGACGATCTCGCGCGACAGCGGATGGTTGTCGATCTGCTCGATGAACTGCTCGCGCAGCGCGGTCGGGAAGTACGCGTGCAGCAGGCTCCGCAGATACACGTCGTCGGGCAGCGACGTGTGCAGCAGCTCGTCGGAGACCGTGATCTTCGTGTACGCGAGGAGGACGGCCGTCTCCGGCGAGGTCAGGCCCTGCCCGGTGCCGAGCCGCTCCCGGATCTGCCGGTCGGTCGGCAGGAACTCCAGCGCCCGGTCCAGATGGCCCTCGCGGACCAGGTGGCGCATGAAGCGCTGCTGGGCGTGGAGCATGTCCTTGGACTGGGCGAGCGCGTTCGCCAGGGCCGTGTTCTGCGCGTAGTTGTTGCGCAGGACGAGGGCGCCGACCTCGTCGGTCATCTCGGCGAGCAGCTTGTTGCGCTGCTTGACGGTCATGTCGCCGTCCGCGACCACCGCGTTGAGCAGGATCTTGATGTTCACCTCGTGGTCGGAGGTGTCCACGCCCGCGCTGTTGTCGATGGCGTCGGTGTTGACCTTGCCGCCGGCCTGCGCGAACTCGATGCGGCCGAGCTGGGTGAGACCGAGGTTGCCGCCCTCGCCGACGACCTTGACCCGGAGGTCGGCGCCGTCCACGCGGATCGCGTCGTTGGCCTTGTCACCGACGTCCGCGTGCGACTCGGTGGACGCCTTCACGTACGTACCGATGCCGCCGTTCCACAGCAGGTCGACCTGCGCCTTGAGGATCGCCCGCATCAGGTCGGCGGGGGTCATCTTGGCGATGTTGCCCTCGATGCCGAGGGCCTCGCGGATGTGGCTGTTGAGCTGGATGGCCTTGGCCGTACGGGGGAAGATGCCGCCGCCCTGCGACAGCAGCGTCTTGTCGTACTCCTCCCAGGAGGAGCGTGGCAGCTCGAAGAGGCGACGACGCTCGGCGTACGAGGTGGCCGCGTCCGGGTTCGGGTCGATGAAGATGTGCCGGTGGTCGAAGGCCGCGACCAGCCGGATGTGCTCGCTGAGCAGCATGCCGTTGCCGAACACGTCACCGGACATGTCACCCACGCCGACGACCGTGAAGTCCTCGGTCTGCGTGTTGACGGCCAGCTCCCGGAAGTGCCGCTTGACGGACTCCCAGGCGCCGCGGGCGGTGATGCCCATCTTCTTGTGGTCGTAGCCGGCGGAGCCGCCGGAGGCGAAGGCGTCCCCGAGCCAGAAGTTGTAGCTCTCCGCGACACCGTTGGCGATGTCGGAGAACGTCGCCGTGCCCTTGTCCGCGGCGACGACGAGGTACGTGTCGTCCTCGTCGTGCCGTACGACGTCGGCGGGCGGTACGACCTCGCCGGCCACCATGTTGTCGGTGATGTCGAGCAGCGCCGAGATGAAGGTCTTGTAGCTGCGGATGCCCTCGGCCAGCCAGGCGTCGCGGTCCACGGCCGGGTCCGGCAGCTGCTTGGCGACGAAGCCGCCCTTGGCGCCGACGGGCACGATGACGGTGTTCTTGACCATCTGTGCCTTGACCAGGCCGAGGATCTCGGTCCGGAAGTCCTCACGCCGGTCGGACCAGCGCAGACCGCCTCGCGCGACCTTGCCGAACCTGAGGTGGACGCCCTCGACGCGCGGCGAGTACACCCAGATCTCGTACGCCGGACGCGGCGCCGGCAGGTCCGGGATGGCCTGCGGGTCGAACTTCATGGAGACGTACGTGTGCGGCTCGCCGCCGCCCGCCTCCTGGAAGAAGTTCGTGCGCAGGGTCGCCTTGATGACCGTGAGGAACGAGCGCAGGATCCGGTCCTCGTCCAGGCTGGCCACCTGGTCGAGGGCGGCGTCCAGCTCCTCGAGGAGGGCGTCGGTCAGTTCGAGGCCGGCGCGCTGACGGTCCGGCGACATCCGCGCCTCGAAGAGCGAGACGAGCAGCCGGGTGGTGTGGACGTTGTTGCGGAGGGTGTCCTCCATGTAGTCCTGGCTGAACGTCGAACCGGCCTGCCGCAGGTACTTGGCGTACGCGCGCAGCACCATCGCCTGCCGCCAGTTCAGGCCGGCGCTCAGGACGAGGGAGTTGAAGCCGTCGTTCTCGGCCTGCCCGGTCCAGGTCGCCGAGAAGGCCTCCTGGAACCGCTCGCGGCCGTCGTCACCGAGGTGGTCGCCGTTGCCGCTGCCCGACTTGGGCAGGCGCAGGCCGAAGTCGTAGATCCACGCGGACGCGCGGTCCGAGCAGCGCAGCTCGTACGGGCGCTCGTCGGTGACCTCGACGCCGAGCCGAGTGAGGACCGGCAGGACGGCGGAGAGGGAGACCGACTCCCCGGTGCGGTAGATCTTGAAACGGCGCTCACCGGGGGCGGCCCCCACCGGCTCGTACAAGCTGAGCGCGAAGTTCTTGCCGTTGCCGAGCTGCTCCAGGTGGACCAGGTCCGCGACCGCGGTGCGCGGGTTGTGGTCGGCCTTGTAGCCCTCGGGGATGGCGTTGCCGTACCGGCGCAGCAGTTCGGCCGCGCGCTCCTCGCCGCACTCGGCGTTGAGTGCCTCGGCGAAACCGTCGGCCCAGGAGCGGGCGGCCTCGACGAGCCGCGCCTCGATGCGGTCCTTGTCGGCGTCGCTGAGCTGCGGCAGTTCGGTGCCCTGCGGGACCCGGACCACGAAGTGCAGCCGGGAGAGGATCGACTCGGTGTTCCAGGCGGTGAAGTCGACGCTGATGCCGCCGAGCTCCTCCTTCAGGATGTCGATGATCCGCAGGCGCACGCCGGTGGTGTAGCGGTCGCGCGGGAGGTAGACGAGCGCGGAGTAGTAGCGCCCGTACTCGTCCTGCCGCAGGTAGAGCCTGAGGCGCCGCCGCTCCTGGAGGTAGAGGACGGAGGTGACGATCGCCCGGAGCTCGTCGGGCGGGGTCTGGAAGAGCTCGTCGCGCGGGTACGTCTCCAGGATCTGGAGGAGGTCGCGCCCGTCGTGGCTGTTGGGCAGGAATCCCGCGCCCTTGAGGACCTCGGCGACCTTGCGCCGGACGACGGGGACGCGGCGTACGGACTCGGTGTACGCGGCGGAGGAGAAGAGACCCAGAAAACGGCGCTCGCCGACGACGTTGCCGTCACCGTCGAACTTCTTCACGCCGACGTAGTCGAGGTAGGAGGGCCGGTGCACGGTGGCGCGGCTGTTGGCCTTGGTGAGGACCAGCAGCTTGTGCTCGCGGGCCTTGGCGCGGGCGTCGGCGGGCAGCCGCTCGAAGGACGGGCTGACCGGGTGGCTCTCGTCGGTCGCGTGGTGCGGGTCCGAGCGCAGGATGCCGAGTCCGGTGCCGGGAACGGCGGCGAGCGAGTCGTCCTCGCGCAGCTCGTACTCCCGGTATCCGAGGAAGGTGAAGTGGTCGTCCGCGAGCCAGCGCAGCAGCTCACGGGCCTCCTCCACCTCCTGGTCGCGCAGGTCGTCGGCGGTCGGCTCGGTGGGCAGTTCGTCGGCGATGCGCAGCGCGGAGTCGCGCATCTTCTCCCAGTCCTCGACCGCCTCACGGGCGTCGGACAGGACACGCACCAGGTCGGCGGTGATCTGCTTGAGATCGGCGCGGTCGGTCTCGCGGTCGATCTCGACGTGGATCCAGGACTCGACGAAGGCGTCGTGGGGCAGGTCGCCCGAGGGCCGGGTCCTCAGGACCTCGATGAGCTTGCCGGTGAGGTCGCGCCGCACGATGACCTGCGGGTGGATGACGACATGGATCCCGCGCCCCTGCCGGGACAGCTCGTTGGTCACGGAGTCGACGAGGAAGGGCATGTCGTCCGTGACGACCTCGACGACGGAGTGGCTGCAGGTCCAGCCGTTCTCCTCGACCGTCGGGGTGTGGACTCTTACGTTGGCCGTGCCCTGAGGTCGGTTCTCGGCCAGCCGGTAGTGCGAGAAGGCGGCTCCGAAGACGTCGTCCGGGTCTCGGTCGGTGAGGTCTTCAGGGGCGGTGTGCAGGTAGTAGCGCTGGAGGAACGCGAGCAGGGTGTCCTGGTCGGGAGCGCTCGCGCCCGTCTTCCCGGTCGGCAGGTGAAGAATCCCCCCGACCGGGCTGTTCTCAGCTACCCGGGCGGCCCGTTCGAGCAGCTCGGCCTTGGCTTCGTCCAGCTTGGTCTGCATTGTCCTCTGGCTCCTGTCGCGCGCCGTTGCGTGACGTCGTAGAACGTGAAGTGACGTAGCGCCGCGACGCGGGGTGTCCGGTCTCGTTCGACGCTATGCCGCGATGAGAGATGAGCGGGGCGTTATCGGCCATTCTTGGCGGCTCCGGAGGCTGTGACGCTGCTCTCGGTGCACCTGCGCCTGCCGCGTATGCGGTGTTTTCTGCGCTTCCCCGCTCGGAGAGACCAGCGACCGCCCGGTCACGGATGTCGTCCGTGCGTTCCGGGCGCAGGGCAGGGGCGACAAGGCCCCCGCGACGTATCGCGCTGATCACGGCACAAGGCTATCGCTCTCCACGGGCCCCCCGTCATGAGCCGTATGTGTACAAAAGAGGGACCCCCTTTTTGACACTCTGCACAGTTCGCTCCGCGAGGGGCGCCCCTAAGGGGCGCGGGGAACTGCGCGACAAGCCACGACGGCCCCGCAGCCGACAACCCACCCGGGGGCCTGGGGGCGAAGCCCCCAGTTCCGCCAAGGGGGACCCGCCCCAAAGGGCCTCAGGCCGCCAGTCGCTCGGCCTCCGCGACGGCCTCCTCCAGGCTGTCCACGACCGGCACCCCGACCCCCTCAAGGCTGGCCCGGCTGTGCGACCCGCCGGTGTAGAGCACGGCCCGCGCCCCCACGTGCAGCGCCGCGACCGCGTCGTCCGCCGCGTCCCCGATCACCACCGTACGAGCGGGCTCCACGCCCGTCAGCGCTCCCACATGGCGGACCATGTGCTCGGCCTTGCTGCCCCCGGACGGCCCGGTCCGCCCGTCGACCCGTACGAAATGGGGCTCGATCCCGAACCCCCGCACCAACGGGACGAGCTCGTCGTGCCCGTACATGCTCAGGATCGACTGACTGCGACCGGCCGACACCCATTCGGCGAGCAGCCCGGGCACCCCGTCGGTGAGCCCGCAGCCCACCCGGTGCTCCGTGTAGTACCGATGGAAGGTCAGGTCCATGACCTCCCACTCCTCGTCCGTGGGCAGCCGCCCTATCAGCCGCTCGTAGAACTTCGGCACCGGTACGCAGTACAGCTCCCGGTATCGCTCCAGCGTGATCGGTTCCAGCCCAAGCTCGGCGAACGCCGCGTTCGTCGCGCCGATGATCGCCGTGTTGTCGTGGAACAGGGTTCCGTTCCAGTCCCAGACAATGTGTGCCGCTCCGTGCATCCCCATACCAGAAAAATACCCGGCCACACTGACAACACATCCGGTGTGCTCCAGTGCGCGCCCCCAGGAGCCGCGGCCAGGAGGCCGGGCCCGTCAGTCGCCCAGCCCCACCAGGTTCGGAATCTCCTGCGTGGCGAACCACAGCAGCTCGTAGTCCTCGGCCCCGTCCACGACGAACTGCGCGTCGTCGTCCCCCCGGTCGGCCGCGCCCAGCGCCTCCGCGGCCGCCGTGACGTCCGCCTCGGCCTCGTCCGAGTCCAGGTGCACGGCCGCGGCCTTGGCCAGCGCGACGGCCCCGCCGACCCGCACCTCGCCGAGCGAGGCGGGGTCGAGCCCCCGGTCGGGGTCGGCGACCGCGGCCCCGTCCGGCACGTCTACCGCGACGACGACCCGCCGCCGGGGGGCTCCGGGGTCGAGCGCGACCAGCCTCAGAGAGGCGATGGCGGCCCGGTTCAGCGCCGCGTACTCCAGTTCCTCGATGTCCTCGGACAGGTACCACTCCCGCAGCGCGGGCGTGACGGCGTACGCGACGAAGGGCCCCGACCCCAGCTCACCCGTCTTGTACGCCTCGGCGAGACCGGAGAGGGTCAGGGGGACGTAGACGCGCATGGCTGGCCGCTTTCGTAGTCGGATCCCGCAATCGGATCGCGTGGTCGGGTTTCGCCGTCGGGTTTCGCCGTCGGAGGACTCCGAGGGGGCGGCTCCGCGCCTCCCGGGAGGGCCTTCAGGATACGTGCGGGCGTCCCCTTTCGAGTCCCGGCCACCCCTCCGGAGGCGTCCACCGCCCGCCTCGCACATCACCCGGTACACCCCTGCCCCGCCAAGCCTCCCGCCCTCCCCCGTCACCCTGATAGGTGAACATTCCGGTGCCCCCGGCGCGCGCCCAGCGTCCTTGCGGCCGCCCGCTCCCGCCTCGTACAAGATCCCCAACGGAAAGTTACCGACCGGTATCCAGCCGGTCCGACGGAATGGGGATCCCGCCGTGAACAAGGTGATGACCAGGACGAAGCGCACCACGGGCGCCCCGGGCACCCGCCCGCCGGTACGCCACGACACGCGCCGCCCTGGCGGCGGCTCACCGCGTACGACCCCGGGTGGCGGCACACCCCGCACGCGGCGGGCCGGCACCGCGCCGGACACGGCAGTGGGCGGCACGCCGCCGGGCAGCACCTCACTCGCCCCGGCCCGGAACGCGAGCGCGAGCGCACCTCGTACGGCACCGCGCGACGGCCGCCCGCCCACCGCCTCGCCCGTCCCGTCCGGAGCCCCGCCCCGGACGACCCCCACAGCCCCCGCTGAGGGCCCTCCGGGCGCACCCCGGCAGCCTCGCCCCACCGACCTGTTCGCCGACCGTCTGCTGGCCGTTCTGAGTGGTCAGCGCCCCGTCCACTGCATGCTCCGGCACACCGCGGGACGCGCGTACGACGAACTGGCCTGGCTCGCCGAACGCGGCCCGCTCCGCGCCCGCGGCACCCGCCCCGTCGTCCGCGACATCGGCTACTACGTGCCCCGTCCGGGCGCCGTCGAGGCCTTCGCCCGCATCGGGGCGGGCGACCAGCTCCGCGCCATGGCATTCCGCCTGGAACAGGGCTCCGACCTCCGCTGGCGCTGCACAGCAGTGGAGCTGGGCGGCGCCCGCATGCCGCACACGGACGAGGACTGACCCGCGCACCAGATACGCCCCCACCCTGGGCGCCCCGTCAGGGGCGCGGGGAACTGCGCGACAAGCCCCCACCGGCCCGCAGCCGACAACACCCGGGCCAGGGGCCGACCCAACACGAAGGGCCGGGCACCAAAAGGTGCCCGGCCCTTCAACTGCCCACCCCGCGGAGCGAACCGCTCACCCCGGGGAGCGAACCGTCACTTCTTGCGGCGACGGCCACCCTTCTGCTGCTTACGACGCTCCGCGCGCGTAAGCCCGTCGGACTCCGACCGCACCGGCTCGTCGTCGTTGGCGAAGTCGCCCTCGACGACGCCGCCCTCGCCGTCCACGGTGGGCGCGGAGAAGTGCAGCCGGTCCGGCCGCTGCGGAGCGTCGAGCCCCTTGGCCCGGATCTCCGGACGGGAGGCACCCGCCGGAACCGCGCCGCCCTTGGAGAGCGACGGCTTGGCGTCCTCGACCGGAACCTCCTCGACCTGCTGCTCGACCTGGACCTCCAGGTTGAACAGGTAGCCGACGGACTCCTCCTTGATGCCGTCCATCATGGCGGTGAACATGTCGAAGCCCTCGCGCTGGTACTCGACCAGCGGGTCCTTCTGGGCCATCGCGCGCAGGCCGATGCCCTCCTGGAGGTAGTCCATCTCGTAGAGGTGCTCGCGCCACTTGCGGTCCAGGACCGACAGCACGACCCGACGCTCCAGCTCACGCATGATCTCGGAGCCGAGCTGCTCCTCACGGGACGCGTACTGCTCGTAGATGTCGTCCTTGATGGACTCGGAGATGAACTCGGCGGTCAGGCCTGCGCGGTCGCCGGCCGCGTCCTCCAGCTCCTCGACGGTGACCTTCACCGGGTAGAGCTGCTTGAAGGCGCCCCACAGCCGGTCCACGTCCCATTCCTCGGCGAAGCCCTCGGCGGTCTCCGCGTCGATGTACGCGTCGATCGTGTCGTTCATGAAGTGCTGGATCTGCTCCTGCAGGTCCTCGCCCTCCAGGACGCGGCGACGCTCGCCGTAGATGACCTCGCGCTGCCGGTTGAGGACCTCGTCGTACTTGAGGACGTTCTTCCGGGTCTCGAAGTTCTGCGTCTCGACCTGCGACTGGGCGGAGGCGATGGCCCGGGTGACCATCTTGTTCTCGATCGGCACGTCGTCCGGGACGTTGGCCATCGACATGACGCGCTCGACCATCTGGGCCTTGAAGAGGCGCATCAGGTCGTCGCCAAGGGAGAGGTAGAAGCGGGACTCGCCCGGGTCGCCCTGACGGCCGCTGCGGCCGCGCAGCTGGTTGTCGATACGGCGGGACTCGTGCCGCTCGGTGCCCAGCACATAGAGCCCGCCGAGGTCCTTGACCTCTTCGAACTCGGCCTGCACGGCCTTCTCGGCCCGCTCCAGGGCGGCGGGCAGCGCGGCGGCCCACTCCTCGATGTGCTCCTCGGGGTCGAGGCCGCGCTGGCGCAGCTCCGCCTCGGCGAGGTCGTCGGGGTTGCCGCCGAGCTTGATGTCCGTACCACGGCCGGCCATGTTCGTGGCGACGGTGACGGCACCCTTGCGGCCGGCCTGGGCGATGATCGGGGCCTCGCGGTCGTGCTGCTTCGCGTTCAGCACCTCGTGCTGGATGCCTCGCTTGGAGAGCTGCTGCGAGAGGTACTCGGACTTCTCGACCGACGTCGTACCGACGAGGATCGGCTGGCCCTTCTCGTGCTTCTCGGCGATGTCGTCGACGACGGCCTCGAACTTCGCCACCTCGGTGCGGTAGATCAGGTCGGACATGTCCTTGCGGACCATCGGCCGGTTGGTCGGGATCGGGACGACGCCGAGCTTGTAGATCTGGTGGAACTCGGCGGCCTCGGTCATCGCCGTACCAGTCATGCCGGAGAGACCGGGGACTTCCTTGCCGTTGCGGTCGTGGCGCTTGTAGAGGCGGAAGAAGTTCTGCAGGGTGATCGTGGCGAGCGTCTGGTTCTCGTCCTTGATGTCCACCCCTTCCTTCGCCTCGATCGCCTGGTGCATGCCCTCGTTGTAGCGGCGGCCGGCGAGGATACGGCCGGTGTGCTCGTCGACGATCATGACTTCGCCGTCGATGACGACGTAGTCCTTGTCCTTCTTGAAGAGCTCCTTGGCCTTGATGGCGTTGTTCAGGTAGCCCACCAGAGGCGTGTTCACCGACTCGTAGAGGTTGTCGATGCCCAGCCAGTCCTCGACCTTGGCGACGCCGGGCTCGTGGATGGCGACGGTGCGCTTCTTCTCGTCGACCTCGTAGTCGCCGGTTTCCTCGATGCCCTTGAGGGTGTTGCCCGCCTCGCCCTTCTTCAGGCGCGTGACGAGCTTCGCGAAGTCGCCATACCACTTGGTGGCCTGGTCGGCGGGGCCGGAGATGATCAGCGGCGTACGGGCCTCGTCGACGAGGATCGAGTCGACCTCGTCGACCACCGCGAAGTTGTGGCCGCGCTGCACCAGTTCGTCCTGCGACCACGCCATGTTGTCGCGCAGGTAGTCGAAGCCGAACTCGTTGTTCGTGCCGTACGTGATGTCGCACGCGTACTGCTCGCGGCGCTGGGCCGGCGTCATGTTGGCCAGGATGCAGCCGACGCTCAGGCCCAGGAACTTGTGGACACGGCCCATCATCTCGGAGTCGCGCTCGGCCAGGTAGTCGTTGACCGTGATGAGGTGAACGCCGTCTCCGGAGAGGGCGTTCAGATACGTGGGCAGCGTGCCGACCAGGGTCTTGCCCTCACCGGTCTTCATCTCGGCGACATAGCCGAGGTGGAGCGCTGCGCCGCCCATGATCTGCACGTCGTAGGGACGCTGGCCGAGGGCGCGCTTGGCGGCCTCCCGGACGGTCGCGAACGCCTCGGGCAGCAGGTCGTCGAGGCTTTCGCCGTCGACGTACCGCTGCTTGTACTCATCGGTCAGGGCTCGCAGCTCGGCGTCGGAGAGGTCAACGAAGTCCTCTTCGATGGAGTTGACCTGGTCCGCGATGCGGTGCAGCTTGCGCAGGATCTTTCCTTCGCCTGCACGCATGATCTTCGAGAGGACGGACACGGGGGTTTGTCTCCTTGCCGGTCGGGCCTGGGACGGTCGGTTTCAATGACGGTTTCAAATCACAGCTTGAGCAACGGCCATCGTAAGCGAGGACCCCACCGCGCCGGGAGGTCTGCATGTGACAGCCATCAAGACAACGGGCGGAGGATGCGGAAGGTGCCGCGCAAGCGCTACGAAAGGTAACCGTCGACTCACGCAGAGCCAAAGTTATGGCTTCCGCACCGAAGCCCTAGCAGAATCGGCCGATGGACCCCGTCACACTGACCTCCGAACGGCTCCTGCTGCGCACCGTGGGACCGCACGACACCGACGCCGTGTACGACGCCGTCCAGGATCCCGACATCCAGCGCTGGACCACGATCCCGTCGCCCTATCTGCGCGAGCACGCGGTGGGCTTCACGGAGCAGCTGGTGCCCGACGGCTGGGCGGACTGCTCGATGTTCACGTTCGGTGTCTTCCTGCCGGTCGGCGGTGAACTCGCCGGCATGCTCGCCATCACGATGCGCTCCCTGGGGGTCGGCGAGATCGGCTTCTGGGCGACGAAGGAACACCGGGGCAACGGCTACATCACCGAGGCCGCCCTCACCGCCTCCCGCTGGGCGTTCACCCAACGGGCGATCGACCGCGTCGAATGGCGGGCCGAGGTGGGCAACACGGGCTCCCGCGCGGTCGCCGAACGCGCCGGCTTCACCGTCGAGGGCACCCTCCGCTCCGGCATCAACAACAAGGGCGTACGCCGCGACTGCTGGGTCGGATCCCTGCTCCCGTCGGACCTGGGACTGCCGTCGACAGCGCCCTACCTGCCCGCTCCACACCAGGGCTGAACTCCCGGCGCCCGCCCGTCCGCCGGCTCTCTCCCCGGCAGTTCTCGCAGCTCAGAGCCGACTGTCAGTGGCACCGCATATCGTGCGGACCATGACGAGTCTGCCGCGCCCCACCGCCGAACTCTCCGCCGACGAGGCCCGCCGAATCGCCCTGCGCGCCCAGGGTTTCCTGGGCGCCCCGGACCGCAGGGGCGGCGTCCGAGGCGTACTGCGGCACCTGGGCGCGGTCCAGCTCGACACGATCTCCGTCCTGGCCCGCTCCCACGAACTCATCCCGTACGCCCGCCTCGGCTCGGTCGGCCGCAAGACGGTGGACGGCGCCTACTGGACCCCCGCGTCCGACGGCACGGCTCCGCCACGCCCCCACGCCTTCGAGTACTGGTCGCACGCCGCCTGCATCCTCCCCGTCGAGGAGTGGCCGCACTTCGCGTTCCGCCGCCGCGCCTACCGCGCCCGCCCGCACTGGAACCACGCGCTGCCGGACGGCACGTACGAACAGGTCATCAAGCAGCTGAGGACCGAAGGCCCGCTCACGGCCACCGACTTGGGCGGCGCGAAGAAGACCAGCGAGTGGTGGGACTGGTCGGGCACGAAGGTCGCCGTCGAGCGCGCGCTGATGTACGGCGAGGTGGTGTGCACCGAGCGCCGCGGCTGGAAGCGGGTGTACGACCTCGCCGAGCGCGCCATCCCCGGCGACCTGCTCCACGACGAGCTGGACGACACGGAGTGCCTGCGCCGCCTGGTCCGGCTCGCGGGCCAGTCCCTGGGAGTCGGCACGCGCGCGGACATCGCCGACTACCACCGCCTCAAGGGCGAGCAGGTCGACGCGGTGCTCGCGGACTCCGGTCTGGTCCCGGTCACGGTGGAGGGCTGGTCCAAGCCCGCCTGGGCGGATCCTGTGGCCCTGGAGACACCTCCGCGGGGCCGCCACCGCACCACACTCCTGTCGCCGTTCGACTCCCTGGTCTGGGAGCGGGCCCGTACGGAGCGCGTCTTCGGCTTCACCCACCGCCTGGAGGCCTACGTCCCCAAGCCGAAGCGGGTCTACGGCTACTTCGCCATGCCGGTCCTCGCCGGCGGCCACCTGGTCGGCCGCGTCGACCCGGCCCGCGAGGGCACCACACTGGTCGCCAAGCAGGTCACCCTCGACAGCCTCAAAGCAGTACCAGCAGTGGCCCAGGCCCTCCTGGAAGCAGCCACCTGGGTCGACTGCACCAACATCCGCGTGGAGCGGGCGAACACCCCGGCCCTACGAGACGCCCTGACAACGGAACTGGCCCGAACGCTGGGCTAGGGGTCCTAGTCGGCAGTGCGAAGGCCAAGCGCCCCGTTGAGGGGCGCGGGGAACTGCGCGACAAGCCCCCACCGGCCCGCAGCTACGAACCGGCCCCCGACCCCACGGCGCCCTCAACGAATCTCAAGAATCTTCTCCCGCATCGCATACACCACGGCCTCCATCCTGGAGTGCAGCTGCAGCTTCTCCAGAATGTTCCGCACGTGGTTCTTCACGGTGTTCTCGGAGATGAACAACTCCTTGGCGATATCCCGGTTGTTCATCCCGGTCGCGACGAGCTTGAGAACCTCCAGCTCACGCTCGGTGAGCCGAGGCGCCGGCACAAGCCGCCGCTCATCCGTGCGCTGGATCATCGACTTGAACTCGGTGAGCAGCTTCGACGCCATCGACGGACTGATCTGCGACTGCCCGTCCGCAACGGCACGAATGGCCGTGGCCACTTCGTCCGTGGAGATCTCCTTCAGGAGATACCCGGTGGCCCCCGCCTTGATCGCGTCGTAGAGGTCGGCCTCCTCGTCGCTGATCGTCAGCATGATGATCTTCGCGCTGGGCGCGACCTCCTTGATGGAGGTGCATGCCTCGATGCCGCCACGCTTGGGCATCCGTACGTCCATCAGCACGATGTCCGGCAGCAGATCGGCGGCCTTGTCGACCGCCTCCGCGCCGTCACCCGCCTCCCCGACGACCTGGATGTCCTCCTCGGCGGCGAGCACGATCTCCAGGCCGCGACGGAAGAGGGCGTGGTCGTCCACGACAAGGACCCTGATGGGTTCCTTGCGTGGGGCCCCCGCGTCCGGGCCCATGCCGACGACGCCGTCGTCGGCATCTTCGTCACGCATCGGTCCGAAGCTGTCCGCCATGGTTCCTCCCCCTGAAGGCCGTGGCCTGTGTTTCTTGTGCCATCGCCAACCCGAGGCAACGGCCCACCGGTTGGGCCGGTACGGCCATGATTTCATGCCCGGGCGACAACGCGACGACAGAGCGGGGCACTAAGGGGTCGCACACCGGTGCCCCTGGGGGCGCACGGGCGCTCCAGGGGCACCGGTGGGGATCCCCGGCCGAAGGCCGTGGGGAGCCGACCGGGCGAGGTCAGCCGCCCAGCGCCCCGCCTGCCGGGGCCTGCTGCGCCTTGGCGACCATCGGGTCGGTACTGAGGTGAATGACGCCGTAGTCGTACGCGTGCCGCCGGTAGACGACACTCGGTTCCTTGGTCTCGGAGTCGACGAACAGATAGAAGTCGTGCCCGACCAGCTCCATCTCGTAGAGCGCCTGGTCGAGCGTCATCGGGGACGCGACATGTGTCTTCTCGCGGACGACGAGGGGGCCGTCACCCTTCACCTCGATCGAGCCGATCTTCTTGGTCGGCACGGCCTCGGGCTCTTCCTCGTGGACCACACTGCCGTTCCCGTTCAGCGTTGCCGCGCCCGGGACGTGGTCGGCGACCTCGGCTGCCGAGATCCTGCGGGCGCCACGGCGTGTGTACCGCTTGTCGTGCTGCTTGCGCAGCCGTGCTTCCAGCTTGTCTGCCGCCAGGTCCAGCGCCGCGTACGGATCGCTTGCCGCTGCCTCCGCCCGGATCACCGGACCGCGGGAGTGAAGCGTGATCTCCACTCGGTCGGAGCGGTCGGCCTGTCGAGGGTTGAGCTCCTTGGACACCTCGACGTCGAGGCTGATCACCTTGCCGTCGAGCTTCTGGATCTTCTCCAGCTTCAGCTTCTCGGCCACGTGCTTGCGGAACCGCTCGGGCACCTCGGTCTTGCGGCCCTTGACGACGATGTCCACGCAGAACTCCGTTCCCGGATCACTCCGCATCGACGGCGGAGCATCTCCCTTTTGCACCAGGCTCCAGCGACTCCCGGAGCCTC
The DNA here is from genome assembly GCF_036182465.1 of Streptomyces sp. NBC_00258. Lineage (NCBI taxonomy): Bacteria > Bacillati > Actinomycetota > Actinomycetes > Kitasatosporales > Streptomycetaceae > Streptomyces > Streptomyces sp. NBC_00258. Next base: position 7,393,611 of record NZ_CP108081.1, on the reverse strand, counting down.
GGACTCGGTGACTTCCACCTCCTCCTCCCCCGCGGGCAAGATCTCCACCCACTGTCGCGGGTGATTGCAGAAAACCCACGGCACGGCATTCCGATATGCGAGGGGCGGCGTCCGCCATTCCCTCACAACCGAACATATCTCGCCTGGACGGATGGCGTCACCCTCTACTGCGGCGTACCTCCATTCAGGTGAATAGAACCTCTCACTACCTGCAACGACGCAACTTCTCTGTCAGTTCCGGTTTATTTCGAAAGATGCCGGAGTCGCCGCGACCACAGCCGCTGCGAGCATGCCTTCGGCGCCGTTCGTACCTCTCATTTCCCTGACCGCTTCTGGTCGGCCTACACCTGTCGCCGTCGCTTGAGACATCCCTTCCCCAGTCACTTTGGGTGTTACCCGGCCGTAAGGACCGGTTCTCGCCACGAGAACGGCCCTCAGGGCCCGTGCCGCCTCTGTCAGGGACGCGCCCGTGGTCATCAGGTCGTCGACGAGCACGACCCGCCCGCCCCCGGCCAGCAGCCGCGCGCCTCCCGCGGGCACCTCCAGGGCACCGGCGAGATTGTCCAGCCGCTGCCGGGAGTTGAGCCCGGACTGGTCGGCCACGGCACGCCGCTGCCGCAGTACGGCGAGTACCCGGGCAGGTGTCCCCGTACGCCGCAGCTCACCCGCCGCGGCGAGCGCGATCCGCCGTGCCGGGTCGTGCCCCCGCGCCCGGACCGCCCAGGGCGCGGACGGCACGGGAACGAGCACCACGGACGCCTCTGAGCCGACCACTCCGCCAGGTCCGCCGGGCACGAGCCCCGCGGCCCCGCTCCCGCCGCCGGTCGCGAGCCCCGCCCGCACGGCCCCAGCCAGCGCCGCTCCCAGAGGCCCCGCGAGCATCAGCGCACCCCGTTCCTTGTGGGCGAGGAGCACCGCGCGCACCTCGTCCTCGTACGGAGCCGCCGCGTGCACCACCGGCAGCCCCGGTGGTTCCGGCTCCGGTCGCACCCGGCTCGGTACGGCCCCCGTCAGGGCGGCACGGCACTCCGGGCAGAGCACCGTGCGAGGCCTCCCACAGCCTCCGCACTCGGCCGGCAGCACCAGGTCGGTGAGGTCCTGCCACCACCCCCGCATGCCCACCACTGTGCCAACGCCCGAGCGCCCCGGCCACCCCTGTGGACAACTCCCTGTGGACAACTCCGCGCAACCACAAGGACGTTGTCACCCACACGAGTGAGGCGCTCAGAGGGCGAAGGCAAACCGGCCAGTCCGGGCAAGGCCGGGGCTCACCCCGGATAGACCGGCGCCATCCCCGTCTTGACCACCGTCTGCCACTGGGACCCGGACGAGAGCCGCACGATCCCGTCCTCCGAGTGGGCCACCAGGGGCAGCCGTTCGTCCTCGGAGGCGGCGATCTCCTTCACACCGGTGAGCGCGGCGGGTGCCGGGCCGACCGGCGTGGAGCCGTCGACCTGGACGTACTGGATCTGCTGCACGACCCGGGCCTCGCGTCCGACCACGACCAGACGGCTGTCGCCGGCCCAGGACATGGCGGTGACCTCCTCCAACTGCGGTGCCACGGACCGCAGCTCATGGATGGAGACGGACGGCTTCCCGTCCGATCCGTTCTGCCGCTCGATCCGCCCCATGAGCAGCGTCGTCCTGTCGTCCTTCCGCACGATCAGCGCGATCCGCACACCGTCGGCGGCCACCCGCACCGCCTCGATCCGCCCTTCGAGCCCGGGCGTCGTGACCACCAGAGGCTCACCCGCGCCCTTCGCGAGCAGAAGCAGCCTGGAGCTCTTCGGGTCACGGTCGGCCACCCACAGGTTCCGGCTCGTGTCCCAACTGGGCGTCGTCAGCCCGTCGTCCTCCGACTTGGCCTTGCTGCGCAGCACGGGCTCCCCGAGCGAACCGCCCGACGCGAGCGACCCGACGTACAGCGAGCGCCCGTCGAGCGACACCCCGGCCGCCGTGTCCTCGTCCCGCGAGACCGCGGCCGCCCGCAGCGCCTTGTCACCGTCGCCGAGCGCACCCGGCACCGGCTCGGGCTCCTGCTCGCTGCCCGCGCTCGCTATCCGGACGAGCCTCTTCTCACCGTCGATGAAGTACTCGTACTCGGCACGCTTCGCCGGGCCGTGCGCGACGTAGACCTCGGCGTTGCCGGCGCCGAGCACGCACGACTGCGTACCGTCCGAACGCTGCAGTTCCACCTCGTCGATGCCCGTGGGCGTCAGGTCCTGGAGGGTGAACAGGAGTTGGGCCGCCATCTCCGTGCACACGGACTGGTCGATCCGGTCGGCCTTGTCGTTCAGTGGCACCGTCAGCCGGTTCTGGTCGTCGAGCGTCAGTGACTTGACGCCCTTCTTCAACGCCGTACCGGTGGGGAAGCTGGACCTGACGACCGGCTTGAGCCAGCTCGTCGGCCCCTTCAGGAGCGAGCGGACCATCTGCGTCACCGGGTCCACCTGCTCACGCACATAGACGGGGTCGGCGACCGCCCCGAGCCGCTTGTCCGCCCCGCCCGACGTGTTCGACGCGAAGTAGTACTTGTTGACGGACACGTAGTTGCGCTGGAAGTCGGACTTCCCCATCACGAGGCCCTGCGGCAGCTCGTCGATGCGCCACTGCTTGCTGCCGTCCTTCTCCTTCTGCTTCGTGAGGTGCACGAACTCGCTGTACGTTCCCGCGGCCGGCTCGTACGCGAACTGCGAGTCCACCTTGGCGACCCTGGTGCCGGTCAGCGAGTAGGCGTAGTCGCCGGTCGCCTCCCGGCTGCCGCTGTGCTCCGCCGCGGTGTTCGGCCCGTCCGCGAGCACCGTCGTCGACTGGTTGGGACGCCACTCCTTGGACGCCTCGCCCGTCAGGTACTTGCGTGCCGTCTCGAACCCCGGATCGTCGCTGGTCAGCGCCTCCAGGAAGCCCTGCACGATCTCCTCGGGCCGCGCGTTCTCCCGCGGCGGCATGGCGAAGACCCGGACCTGCGGGTCCGGCCGCTGCGAGGCTTCGACCCCGCGCAGATCCCCGCCGTCCGGCATCGAGGCGCACCCGGTCAGCAGCAGGGCTCCGCAGACGCCGTACGCCACCAGGCGCACCGGACGCCGACGGCCGCCCCGATCGCGGTCAGCGCCCACGTGATTCCTCCCCCTGCTTCAACTGTTCCGGCTCCCCACCGGTTCCCCGGCCGTCCTCGGACGGGGCTTCCTCCGCAGCCGCGGTGCTCTGGCCACGCACCTCCGCGGTGGGCCGCGGCACCACGCGCGCGCCGTTGCCGGGCAGCGCCGCGGGATCCACGGCGCCCGTCACCCGGGGGGCGAGCTGCGAGCGCGCCTGCATGGGCGGCGGCCCGGCACGCTCACTGACGGGCTGCGCGGGCACTGTGGCCATCTTCTGCGTGCCGCCGAGGGGCAGCCCCGCGTCGTTCAGCCCACGGTTGCGCCGCGAGTCCTTGGGCTCCAGGGGTATCGGCGAGCCCCGCAGCGGCTCGTCCGCGGTCCGCGGCAGCGTCAGCCGGAACTGCGAGCCGCCACCCGGCTCCCCCCAGGCCTGCAGCCAGCCACCGTGCAGCCGCGCGTCCTCCAGGGCGATGGACAGGCCGAGGCCCGTACCGCCGGTCGTACGCGCGCGTGCCGGGTCCGCCCGCCAGAAGCGGCTGAACACCCGGGTCGCCTCGCCGGGCTTGAGCCCCACTCCGTAGTCGCGCACCGCGACCGCGACCGCCCCGCCCGCCGCGGCGAGTTTGACCACGACGTCCTTGCCCTCGCCGTGCTCCACGGCGTTGACGACGAGGTTGCGCAGCACCCGCTCCACGCGCCGGGCGTCCGCCTCGGCGACCACCGGCTGCTGGTCCCCGACGACCTGTATGTGCGTGCCCTTGCGCTCGGCGAGCGGCTCGGCCCCGCTGACGACCCTGCGTACGACCTCACGCAGGTCTATCGGCTCGGCCTCCAGGGCCGCCGCGCCCGCGTCGAAGCGGCTGATCTCCAGCAGGTCCGCGAGCAGCGTCTCGAACCGGTCCAGCTGGTCGGCGAGCAGCTCGGCCGACCGTGCGGTCATCGGATCGAAGTCCACGCGCGCGTCGTGGATGACGTCGGCCGCCATCCGGACGGTCGTCAGCGGCGTACGCAGCTCGTGCGACACGTCGGAGACGAACCGCCGCTGCATCCGCGACAGGTCCTCCAGCTGCTGGATCTTCAGCTGCAGGTTCTGCGCCATCTTGTTGAAGGCCTCGCCGAGCCGCGCGATGTCGTCCTCGCCGGTGACCTTCATACGTTCCTGAAGGCGTCCGGCGGACAGCCGTTCGGCGATCCCTGCGGCCATCCGCACGGGCGTGACGACCTGGCGCACCACGAGCCAGGCGATCGCCCCGAGCAGCACCACCACGAACAGCCCGGCCGTCGCGAGCGTCCCCTTGACGAGGCTGAGCGACTTCTCCTCCTGCGTGAGCGGGAAGAGGTAGTACAGCTGGTACGGGTTGTTCTTGGGGTCGTTGAGCTGTGTGCCGATGATCAGCGCCGGCTGGGAATCCTGGCCGTTGGTGTAGAAGATGCGCGTGTAGCTCTGGGCGGCGCCCGTGCCCTCGTCGACCCGGTCACGCAGGTCCTCGGGCACGCTGAGGCTCCAGTCGACGAAGCCCGACGCACGTGGTCCGAGGCCCCTGCTGTCGCTGTCGGCGGAGGTGGTGGTGAGGGTCACGACACTGAACGCGCCCTGGCCGCCGCTGGACAGCGACTCCACGAGAGCGCTCATCCACCCGCTCACGTTCTGCACGGGGTTCTCGTCCGCGCCCGGGCCGTCGTCCCCGCCCGCGCCCGCCGCGCTGTCGGCCTCCTGCTTGGCGACCGTGAACCCGCCCGTGGCCTGGCTCTGCGAGGCCTTCACCTTGGCGTCCAGCAGGCCGTTGCGCACCTGCCCGATCACGACGAAGCCCAGCAGCAGAACGACACCCAGCGACATCAGCAGGGTCGTGACGACGACCTTGAGCTGGATGTTGCGCCGCCACAGCCGCATGACGGGCAGCAGCGGACGGCGCACCCAGCGCATGAACAGCCGAAGGACCGGGCTGCCCTGGACTCCGCCCTGCAGCAGCCCGCCCTCGGTGAACTGCCCCCAGCGGGAGCCCGTCGTCTTCCGGCCGACAGGCCGCCCCGCGCGGGTCCCCGGCTGGCCGGGCGCCGAAGCGGCACTGTCCCGGGACATGTCAGCTCGGTCCGGCCTTGTAACCGACGCCACGGACGGTCACCACGATCTCCGGCCGCTCCGGGTCCTTCTCGACCTTGGAGCGCAGCCGCTGCACATGGACGTTCACCAGGCGGGTGTCCGCCGCGTGGCGGTAGCCCCACACCTGCTCCAGGAGCACCTCTCGCGTGAACACCTGCCACGGCTTGCGGGCCAGCGCCACCAGCAGGTCGAACTCCAGCGGGGTCAGTGCGATGGACGCCCCGTCCCGCTTCACAGAGTGACCGGCCACGTCGATGACCAGATCGCCGATCGCGAGCTGCTCGGGCGCCGGCTCCTCCGACCTGCGCAGCCTGGCCCGGATCCGGGCCACCAGCTCCTTTGGCTTGAACGGCTTCACGATGTAGTCGTCCGCGCCCGACTCCAGGCCGACCACGACATCGACGGTGTCGCTCTTCGCGGTGAGCATCACGATCGGCACCCCGGACTCCGCCCTGATCAGGCGGCACACCTCGATACCGTCCCGGCCGGGAAGCATCAGGTCCAGGAGCACCAGGTCGGGCTTGCTCTCACGGAAAGCGGCCAGCGCCTTGTCGCCGTCGGCTACGAAAGACGGCTCAAAACCTTCACCACGCAACACAATGCCGAGCATCTCGGCCAGTGCGGTGTCGTCATCGACGACAAGGACTCGTCCCTTCATAAACGACATCATCCCATTAACTAAATCGTTACCTGGCGTGACCTGTCACACAGCTCTTCAAGCGCCTCAGCCGTCACGGGAGAAACAGCGCCCTCCTCGGTGACGATCGCGGTCACCAGCTCGGGCGGCGTCACGTCGAACGCCGGGTTGTACGCCTGGGTCCCCAGGGGTGCCACCGGTATCCCGCCTCCCGCTTCCGCTCCCGCCACCGGCACCTGGGGTGCTGTGATCTCCGTCACTTCATGTCCGGCACGCTGCTCGACCTCGATCGCTGCTCCGTTCGGAGTGTCCGGATCCACCGTCGTCACCGGCGCCACCACGATGAACGGCACATGGTGGTACCTGGCCAGCACCGCGAGCGGATAGCTCCCCACCTTGTTCGCCACCGAACCGTCGGCCGCGATCCGGTCGGCACCGATCAGCACCGCGTCCACCTCTCCCGCCGAGAACAGCGATCCCGCCGCGTTGTCCGTGAGCAAGGTGTACGCCATTCCGGTCCGCGCCGCCTCATAGGCTGTCAGGCGAGCACCTTGCAGCAACGGCCGCGTCTCGTCCACCCAGAGCCTGCGCAGCCGCCCCGCCCGATGCGCCGCGAGCGCCACGGCGAACGCCGTGCCCTCGCCCCCTGACACCAGCGCACCGGTGTTGCAGTGGGTCAGAATCCGGTGGTTTCCCCCGGGCAGCAGCTCGTCGAGGAGCGCCAGCCCGTGCGTGGCCATCCGGGCGCTGGCCTGGGCATCCTCCTTGTGGAGTGCCCGCGCGGCGGCCAGCGCGGCCTCCGCGGCCTGCTTCTGGTCACCACCGCCCCGCAGGACCGCGAGGTGGGCCGCCTGGGCCCTGCGTGCCCCGTACGAGAGGTTCACGGCGGTGGGCCGGGCACTCGCGAGCGCGGCGGCTGCCTCGTCCACGTCGAACCCTCGCGCGGCGGCGAGCGCGACGCCGTACGCCCCCGCGATGCCGAGCAGCGGCGCCCCGCGAACGGCGAGCGTACGGATCGCCTCCACCAGGGCGGGTGCGTCCGTGCACACCAGCTCGACCTCCTCGGCGGGCAGCCGCGTCTGGTCGAGGAGGACCAGTACCGGGCCTTCCGGCGGCTCGTCCCACCGGATCGCCGGTATCTCGGTGGGCCGGTTGTTCTCGCTGGATTGCGCGTACTGATCAGCCATCCGACCAGTCTGCCCCGTACCGGCCGGACAATTGAAGGTGTGCAGCCCATACGGCAGCCGGTCACTTCCCGGCCGCACCGTGGCACGATGGCTGCCAACCTGCCGCCGCGACCGCGGACGGGCACCGTGAAGGAGCGACGATGAAAGACACTCCGGGCTGGGCATCGCCCGGATCTGCCCCCTCCGACGGGCAGAACGGACAGGAGCCGACGGCTTCCGGCCCCGCCGAGCCCGCGGACCGGCCCGGTCCCACGGAGCCCGCGGGCGAACCGGGCCGACCCGGCACCGACCCGTCCGGCCCCGGCCCGAAGTGGTCCAAGGAGCAGCCCCCACCGGCCCAGTGGCCGTCCCCCGGCAGCCCTCAGGACACCCCGCCCCAGGCCCCGCCACCACCCCCGCCCGGCCCCGGCTGGGGCGGCCCGCCCCCCGCGGGTCCCGGCTGGGGCGGCCAACCGCCCGCCGGCCCCGGCCCGTACGGCGGCTACGGAGGTCCCGGCGGCCCTGGTGGCTACGGAGGCCCCGGCGGTTACGGCCCCGGCGGACACCCGGGCTGGGGAGGCGGCTGGGGCGGTCCCCCGCCCGCGGCCAAGCCCGGCATCATCCCGCTCCGCCCGCTCGGCGTCGGCGAGATCCTCGACGGCGCCGTGTCGACGATGCGCACGCACTGGCGCACCGTGCTCGGTATCTCGCTGACCGTCGCGGTCTTCACTCAGATCGCCGTGATCCTGCTCCAGGGCCTCGTCCTGGACGACAGCGCCAGCACGGACACCCTCAACGACCCCAGCGCCACCGCCGGCGAACTGTCGCGCGCCCTGGGCGACAGTCTCCTGAACTCCGGCGTCGTCCTGCTGATCACCCTGCTCGGCACGATCGTGGCTACCGCCCTGCTCACGACGGTGACCAGCCGCGCCGTGCTCGGCAAGTCGGTGACCACCGCGGAAGCCTGGCGCGACGCCCGGCCGCAGCTGCCCAAGCTCTTCGGGCTGACCTTCCTGCTCCCGCTCATCGCCATCACGGTCGGCGCCCTGGGCACACTGCCCGGCATCCTCGTCGGCCTCGCCGGCGGAGGTGACGGCGCCATCGCACTCGCCGTCTTCGGCGGCCTGGCCGCTGCCGTCGTCGCGCTCTGGCTGATGATCCGCTTCTCGCTGGCCTCGCCCGCCCTGATGCTGGAGAAGCAGAGCGTCTTCAAGTCGATGAGCCGCTCGGCGAAGCTCGTCCGCGGCTCCTGGTGGCGGGTCTTCGGCATCCAGCTGCTCGCCACGATCATCGCGAACATCGTGGCGTCGATCATCGTGATCCCCTTCGCCTTCCTCGCCTCCGCACTCAGCGGCGAGGGCGTCACCGGCTTCCTCAACACCGGTACGGGCGACCTCGGCTGGACGTTCCTCGTCATCAGCGGGATCGGCTCGGTGATCGGCTCCATGCTCACGTTCCCGATCACCGCCGGCGTCTCCGTGCTCCTCTACATCGACCAGCGCATCCGCCGCGAGGCCCTCGACCTCGACCTGGCCCGCGCGGCCGGTGTCCAGGAATACGGCTCCGGCACGCCGGGGAGCTGACGGAGTGGGTTTGGCGGGGGGAGTTCTCACAGCGGTACTGGCGCTGCCACGCGCCAACGAGACGGCAGTACGCGCGCTGTCGCGCAGCGAAGGCGAACCGCCGGTAACGATCCCGCGCGACCCCGCGCGGGAGGCCGCCCGGCGCGAACTGTCCAAGCGGATGTACCACGAGAACGACCCCGGCCTGCTCGAACGTGCCCTGAACGCCTTCTGGGAGTGGGTGGACAAGCTGTTCAGCGCCGCCTCCTCCGCAACACCGGGCGGCGCACTCGGCCTCCTCGTCGTCGCCCTGGTCGCCGTGGCAGTCATCGGCGCCCTCTGGTGGCGCCTTGGCACCCCACGCCGCGGCCCGACGTCAGCGGCCCCGCTCTTCGACGACCGTCCGCGCAGCGCAGCCGAGCACCGCGCGGCGGCCGAGGCACACGCGGCCCAGGGCCACTGGAACCAAGCCGTCCAGGAGCGCATGCGCGCCATCGTGCGTTCCCTGGAGGAGCGCGCCCTGCTCGACCCCCGTCCCGGCCGAACCGCCGACGAGGCCGCCGCCGAAGCTGGCCGCACCCTCCCCGCCCACACGGACCGACTGCGCGCCGCCGCCCGGGACTTCGACGACGTGACGTACGGCGGACGAACGGCCGGCTCGGATACGTACCAACGCCTCTCCCAACTCGACCGCGACCTGGAACGCACCAGGCCGGTCCTCGCGAGCAGCACCCACAGCACGGCCCACAACGCCCGCCAGGGGGCCGCCGAGTGACCACCGAGGCCTCCGCACCCGAGGCGCCCGAGGCCACCCCTCCGTCCACCTCGGCCTCTCCCACCGCCCGCCAGTTGTGGACCCGCACGCGCGGTGTCGTGCTCGCGCTCGTGGTCCTCCTGGCGGCGGCCGTGGCCATCGCCGCGGTCCGCTCGGACGCCCAGGGCGGCAGCCTCGACCCGCGCTCCGCAGACCCCTCCGGCAGCCGCGCCGTCGCAGAACTCCTCGCAGACCGAGGTGTGTCCACGCGCGTGATCACCACCCTGGAAGAGGCCGGAGCCGCCGCCGGCTCCGACACGACCCTGGTGGTCGCACGCCCCGATCTGCTGACCGACCGCCAGCAGGACCGCCTCCACTCGGCGTTCACGAACTCCGGCGGCCGCACCCTCCTCGTCGCCCCCAGCGCCCCCTCCGTCGGCACCCTCGCTCCCGGAGTCGACGCCGACCCCGCGCCCAGCTTCGACTCCACGCTGTCGCCCGGCTGTGCCCTGCCCGCAGCCCGGCGAGCGGGCAACGCACAAACCGGCGGTATCCGCTACACCACGAGCGCACCCGACGCCGACGCCTGCTACCCCAGCGACGGCCTGCCCACCCTGGTGCGCGTCCCGGCAGCCGAGGGCAACGGCGACACCGTCGTGCTCGGTGCTCCCGACATCCTCCAGAACGAACACCTCGACAAGCAGGGCAACGCCTCGCTCGCCCTCCAACTGCTCGGTTCCCGCCCCCACTTGGTCTGGTACCTCCCCTCGCTCTCCGACGACTCGGCCACCGACGCCGGTGACCGCAGCTTCTTCGACCTGATGCCCTCCGGCTGGCTCTGGGGCACGCTGCAGCTCTTCATCGCCGCGCTCCTGGCCGCCCTCTGGCGCGCCCGCCGCCTCGGCCCACTCGTGCCCGAGAGACTCCCCGTCGCGATCCGCGCCTCCGAGACCGTCGAAGGCCGCGCCCGCCTCTACCGCAAGTCCAACGCCCGCGACCGCGCCGCCGCGGCTCTGCGCTCCACCACCCGCACCCGCCTCGCCCCCCTCGTCGGCGTATCCCCCGCCCAGGCGCACGCGCCCGAGGCCCTGCTCCCCGCCCTGTCCGCCCAGCTCCGCCGGGAAGGACAGGCCCTGCACTCACTCCTCTTCGGGCCGCCACCCCGCGACGACGCGGCCCTCATCTCTCTCGCCGACCAACTCGACGCCCTCGAAAGAGAGGTACGCCGTCCATGATGGACCCGACCACTGACAACGCCGGGTACACCGGGGATCCGGGCACCGCCCGCGCCTCCCTGGAAGCCCTGCGCGCCGAGATCGCCAAAGCCGTGGTCGGCCAGGACCCCGCCGTGACCGGCCTCGTCGTCGCCCTCCTCTGCCGCGGACACGTCCTGCTGGAAGGGGTCCCCGGAGTGGCCAAGACCCTGCTCGTCCGCGCCCTGGCATCCGCACTCGAACTCGACACCAAGCGCGTCCAGTTCACCCCGGACCTGATGCCGAGCGACATCACGGGCTCCCTCGTCTACGACGCCCGCACCGCCGAGTTCTCCTTCCAGCCGGGCCCGGTCTTCACGAACCTCCTCCTCGCCGACGAGATCAACCGCACGCCGCCCAAGACCCAGTCCTCGCTCCTCGAAGCGATGGAGGAACGCCAGGTCACGGTCGACGGCACTCCCCGCCCACTCCCCGAGCCGTTCCTGGTCGCCGCGACCCAGAACCCGGTCGAGTACGAAGGCACGTACCCCCTCCCCGAAGCCCAGCTGGACCGTTTCCTCCTGAAGCTGACGATCCCTCTCCCGTCCCGCCAGGACGAGGTCAACGTCCTCACCCGCCACGCGGAGGGCTTCAACCCGCGCGACCTGCGCGCCGCCGGCGTACGCCCCGTCGCCGGCCCCGCAGACCTCGAAGCCGCCCGCGCGGCAGTCGCCAAGACCTCGGTCTCCCCCGATATCACCGGCTACGTAGTGGACATCTGCCGCGCCACCCGCGAATCCCCGTCCCTCACGCTCGGCGTCTCCCCGCGCGGCGCGACGGCACTCCAGTCCACGGCCCGCGCCTGGGCCTGGCTGACCGGCCGCGACTACGTCATCCCCGACGACGTGAAGGCCCTCGCGCTCCCGACCCTGCGCCACCGCATCCAACTCCGCCCGGAAGCAGAGATGGAGGGCGTGACGGCCGACTCGGTCATCAACGCGATCCTCGCCCACGTCCCCGTACCCCGCTGATGGCCCTCACCGGACGCGCCGCCCTCCTGGCGGCCCTCGGCACCCTCCCCGTCGGCATCTGGGAACCCAGCTGGACGGGCATCCTCGCCGTGAACGCCCCGCTGGCCCTCGCCTGCGCCTGCGACTTCGCGCTCGCAGCCCCCGTACGCCGCCTCGGCCTGACCCGCTCCGGCGACACCTCGGCACGCCTCGGCGAAACAGCCGACGTCACCCTCACGGTCACCAACCCGTCCAGCCGCCCCCTGCGCGCCCGCATCCGCGACGCCTGGCCCCCGAGCAGCTGGCAGCCCGGCACGGAGATCGCCGCGTCCCGCCACGAGCTCACGGTCCCCGCAGGCGAACGCCGACGCGTGACGACCCGACTGCGCCCCACCCGCCGCGGCGACCGCCACGCGGACCGCGTCACCATCCGCTCGTACGGCCCTCTCGGCCTCTTCGCCCGCCAGGGCAGCCACAAAGCCCCCTGGACGGTACGCGTCCTGCCCCCCTTCACCAGCCGCAAGCACCTCCCCTCGAAGCTGGCCCGACTGCGCGAACTCGACGGCCGCACCAGCGTCCTGACCCGCGGCGAGGGCACCGAATTCGACAGCCTCCGCGAGTACGTCCCCGGCGACGACACCCGCTCGATCGACTGGCGCGCCACCGCCCGCCAGACCACGGTCGCCGTACGCACCTGGCGCCCCGAACGCGACCGCCACATCCTCCTGATCCTCGACACTGGCCGCACTTCAGCCGGCCGCGTCGGAGACATCCCCCGCCTCGACGCCTCCATGGACGCGGCCCTCCTCCTCGCAGCCCTGGCCTCCCGGGCCGGCGACCGCGTGGACCTCCTCGCATACGACCGCCGCGTACGAGCCCTCGTCCAGGGCCGGTCCGCAGGCGATGTCCTTCCCTCCCTGGTCAACGCCATGGCCCGCCTCGAACCGGAACTCCTCGAAACGGACGCCCGCGGCCTGACCTCCACCGCTCTCCGCACGGCCCCCCGCCGCTCCCTGATCGTGCTCCTCACGACCCTCGACGCGGCCCCCATCGAGGAAGGCCTGCTTCCCGTACTCTCCCGCCTAACCCACCGCCACACAGTCCTCGTAGCTTCGGTGTCCGACCCCCACATAGAGCGCATGGCAGCGGCACGAGGAAACACCGAAGCCGTGTACGAGGCCGCCGCGGCGGCGCAGGCCCAGGCAGAACGTCATCGCACCGCGGAACAACTCACCCGCCACGGAGTGACTGTCGTCGACGCGACCCCGAACGACCTCCCGCCGGCCTTGGCGGATGCATATCTGGCACTCAAGGCAGCGGGACGCCTCTGAATACTGCAGAAATGCAGGGGCGAAAAAAGGAATCCGCCATGAAAAGTACCCCTGAACGCAAGAAAGCCCCCGCACCGAAGTGCGGGGGCTTTCCCATTAAAATTTGTTCGGCGGTGTCCTACTCTCCCACAGGGTCCCCCCTGCAGTACCATCGGCGCTGTAAGGCTTAGCTTCCGGGTTCGGAATGTTACCGGGCGTTTCCCTCACGCTATGACCACCGAAACACTATGAAACTGTGAATACCGCACCACACCGCGTGGCCACACGGGTATGGGGTTGTTCGTGGTTTCAGAACCAACACAGTGGACGCGAGCAACTGAGGACAAGCCCTCGGCCTATTAGTACCGGTCAGCTTCACCCCTTACGAGGCTTCCACATCCGGCCTATCAACCCAGTCGTCTACTGGGAGCCTTAACCAATCTAGTTGGTGGGAATACTCATCTCGAAGCAGGCTTCCCGCTTAGATGCTTTCAGCGGTTATCCCTCCCGAACGTAGCCAACCAGCCATGCCCTTGGCAGGACAACTGGCACACCAGAGGTTCGTCCGTCCCGGTCCTCTCGTACTAGGGACAGCCCTTCTCAATATTCCTACGCGCACAGCGGATAGGGACCGAACTGTCTCACGACGTTCTAAACCCAGCTCGCGTACCGCTTTAATGGGCGAACAGCCCAACCCTTGGGACCGACTCCAGCCCCAGGATGCGACGAGCCGACATCGAGGTGCCAAACCATCCCGTCGATATGGACTCTTGGGGAAGATCAGCCTGTTATCCCCGGGGTACCTTTTATCCGTTGAGCGACGGCGCTTCCACAAGCCACCGCCGGATCACTAGTCCCGACTTTCGTCCCTGCTCGACCCGTCGGTCTCACAGTCAAGCTCCCTTGTGCACTTACACTCAACACCTGATTGCCAACCAGGCTGAGGGAACCTTTGGGCGCCTCCGTTACTCTTTAGGAGGCAACCGCCCCAGTTAAACTACCCATCAGACACTGTCCCTGATCCGGATCACGGACCCAGGTTAGACATCCAGCACGACCAGACTGGTATTTCAACGACGACTCCACCATGGCTGGCGCCATGACTTCACAGTCTCCCAGCTATCCTACACAAGCCGAACCGAACACCAATATCAAACTGTAGTAAAGGTCCCGGGGTCTTTCCGTCCTGCTGCGCGAAACGAGCATCTTTACTCGTAGTGCAATTTCACCGGGCCTATGGTTGAGACAGTCGAGAAGTCGTTACGCCATTCGTGCAGGTCGGAACTTACCCGACAAGGAATTTCGCTACCTTAGGATGGTTATAGTTACCACCGCCGTTTACTGGCGCTTAAGTTCTCAGCTTCGCACACCCGAAAGTGCACTAACCGGTCCCCTTAACGTTCCAGCACCGGGCAGGCGTCAGTCCGTATACATCGCCTTACGGCTTCGCACGGACCTGTGTTTTTAGTAAACAGTCGCTTCTCGCTGGTCTCTGCGGCCACCCCCAGCTCACCGTGTAAAACGGATCACCAGTGATGGCCCCCTTCTCCCGAAGTTACGGGGGCATTTTGCCGAGTTCCTTAACCATAGTTCACCCGAACGCCTCGGTATTCTCTACCTGACCACCTGAGTCGGTTTAGGGTACGGGCCGCCATGAAACTCGCTAGAGGCTTTTCTCGACAGCATAGGATCATCCACTTCACCACAATCGGCTCGGCATCAGGTCTCAGACTATTGCCAGGCGGATTTACCTACCTGACGTCCTACACCCTTACCCCGGGACAACCACCGCCCGGGCTGGACTACCTTCCTGCGTCACCCCATCACTCACCTACTACAGGTCTGGTCCGTCGGCTCCACCACTCCCCTTTGCCCGAAGGCTCCAGGGCGGCTTCACGGACTTAGCATCGCCTGGTTCACTGTTTGACGCTTCACAGCGGGTACCGGAATATCAACCGGTTATCCATCGACTACGCCTGTCGGCCTCGCCTTAGGTCCCGACTTACCCTGGGCAGATCAGCTTGACCCAGGAACCCTTAGTCAATCGGCGCACACGTTTCTCACGTGTGTATCGCTACTCATGCCTGCATTCTCACTCGTGAACCGTCCACCACTAGCTTCCGCTGCGGCTTCACCCGGCACACGACGCTCCCCTACCCATCCCAGCGGGCGTTGGCCCTATATGCTGAAATGACACGACTTCGGCGGTACGCTTGAGCCCCGCTACATTGTCGGCGCGGAATCACTAGACCAGTGAGCTATTACGCACTCTTTCAAGGGTGGCTGCTTCTAAGCCAACCTCCTGGTTGTCTCTGCGACTCCACATCCTTTCCCACTTAGCGTACGCTTAGGGGCCTTAGTCGATGCTCTGGGCTGTTTCCCTCTCGACCATGGAGCTTATCCCCCACAGTCTCACTGCCGTGCTCTCACTTACCGGCATTCGGAGTTTGGCTAAGGTCAGTAACCCGGTAGGGCCCATCGCCTATCCAGTGCTCTACCTCCGGCAAGAAACACACGACGCTGCACCTAAATGCATTTCGGGGAGAACCAGCTATCACGGAGTTTGATTGGCCTTTCACCCCTAACCACAGGTCATCCCCCAGGTTTTCAACCCTGGTGGGTTCGGTCCTCCACGACCTCTTACAGCCGCTTCAACCTGCCCATGGCTAGATCACTCCGCTTCGGGTCTTGAGCGCGCTACTGAATCGCCCTGTTCGGACTCGCTTTCGCTACGGCTTCCCCACACGGGTTAACCTCGCAACACACCGCAAACTCGCAGGCTCATTCTTCAAAAGGCACGCAGTCACGACTGTATGTGCAAGCACATACAGCGACGCTCCCACGGCTTGTAGGCACACGGTTTCAGGTACTATTTCACTCCGCTCCCGCGGTACTTTTCACCATTCCCTCACGGTACTATCCGCTATCGGTCACCAGGGAATATTTAGGCTTAGCGGGTGGTCCCGCCAGATTCACACGGGATTTCTCGGGCCCCGTGCTACTTGGGTGTCTCTCAAACGAGCCGTTGATGTTTCGACTACGGGGGTCTTACCCTCTACGCCGGACCTTTCGCATGTCCTTCGCCTACACCAACGGTTTCTGACTCGTCTCACAGCCGGCAGACTGTGAAAGAGAGATCCCACAACCCCGTACACGCAACCCCTGCCGGGTCTCACACGTATACGGTTTGGCCTCATCCGGTTTCGCTCGCCACTACTCCCGGAATCACGGTTGTTTTCTCTTCCTGCGGGTACTGAGATGTTTCACTTCCCCGCGTTCCCTCCACACACCCTATGTGTTCAGATGTGGGTGACAGCCCATGACGACTGCCGGGTTTCCCCATTCGGAAACCCCCGGATCAAAGCCTGGTTGACGGCTCCCCGGGGACTATCGTGGCCTCCCACGTCCTTCATCGGTTCCTGGTACCAAGGCATCCACCGTGCGCCCTTAAAAACTTGGCCACAGATGCTCGCGTCCACTGTGCAGTTCTCAAACAACGACCAACCACCCGTCACAACCCGCCGAAGCAGATTTTCACCGGGGCCG
Organism: Streptomyces sp. NBC_00258; assembly: GCF_036182465.1. Classification (NCBI taxonomy): domain Bacteria; kingdom Bacillati; phylum Actinomycetota; class Actinomycetes; order Kitasatosporales; family Streptomycetaceae; genus Streptomyces; species Streptomyces sp. NBC_00258. The sequence goes on along the minus strand of NZ_CP108081.1, from coordinate 7,377,231 downwards.
GCACTGAAGATCCAGACATAAAGTCCGTACCCTCAGACACCCAACAGCGTGCCCGGCACCCTCGCCACTCGTGATCAGCTTTCCACGCCCCGAAGGACAGTACTTGCAGCCCGAGATGACTGAGAGTGCCGAATAATCAACGTTCCACCCTTGAGCAACCAGCACCGGACGTACGCCGATGTACTGGCCTCTGGACCATCGGCAAGCCGACAGCCAAGAAGTGCTCCTTAGAAAGGAGGTGATCCAGCCGCACCTTCCGGTACGGCTACCTTGTTACGACTTCGTCCCAATCGCCAGTCCCACCTTCGACAGCTCCCTCCCCACAAGGGGGTTGGGCCACCGGCTTCGGGTGTTACCGACTTTCGTGACGTGACGGGCGGTGTGTACAAGGCCCGGGAACGTATTCACCGCAGCAATGCTGATCTGCGATTACTAGCAACTCCGACTTCATGGGGTCGAGTTGCAGACCCCAATCCGAACTGAGACAGGCTTTTTGAGATTCGCTCCGCCTTGCGACATCGCAGCTCATTGTACCTGCCATTGTAGCACGTGTGCAGCCCAAGACATAAGGGGCATGATGACTTGACGTCGTCCCCACCTTCCTCCGAGTTGACCCCGGCAGTCTCCTGTGAGTCCCCACCATCCCCGAAGGGACGTGCTGGCAACACAGAACAAGGGTTGCGCTCGTTGCGGGACTTAACCCAACATCTCACGACACGAGCTGACGACAGCCATGCACCACCTGTCACCCGACCACAAGGGGGGCACCATCTCTGATGCTTTCCGGGCGATGTCAAGCCTTGGTAAGGTTCTTCGCGTTGCGTCGAATTAAGCCACATGCTCCGCTGCTTGTGCGGGCCCCCGTCAATTCCTTTGAGTTTTAGCCTTGCGGCCGTACTCCCCAGGCGGGGAACTTAATGCGTTAGCTGCGGCACCGACGACGTGGAATGTCGCCAACACCTAGTTCCCACCGTTTACGGCGTGGACTACCAGGGTATCTAATCCTGTTCGCTCCCCACGCTTTCGCTCCTCAGCGTCAGTAATGGCCCAGAGATCCGCCTTCGCCACCGGTGTTCCTCCTGATATCTGCGCATTTCACCGCTACACCAGGAATTCCGATCTCCCCTACCACACTCTAGTCTGCCCGTATCGAATGCAGACCCGGGGTTAAGCCCCGGGCTTTCACATCCGACGTGACAGACCGCCTACGAGCTCTTTACGCCCAATAATTCCGGACAACGCTTGCGCCCTACGTATTACCGCGGCTGCTGGCACGTAGTTAGCCGGCGCTTCTTCTGCAGGTACCGTCACTTTCGCTTCTTCCCTGCTGAAAGAGGTTTACAACCCGAAGGCCGTCATCCCTCACGCGGCGTCGCTGCATCAGGCTTTCGCCCATTGTGCAATATTCCCCACTGCTGCCTCCCGTAGGAGTCTGGGCCGTGTCTCAGTCCCAGTGTGGCCGGTCGCCCTCTCAGGCCGGCTACCCGTCGTCGCCTTGGTGAGCTTCTACCTCACCAACAAGCTGATAGGCCGCGGGCTCATCCTTCACCGCCGGAGCTTTCAACCCCCACCCATGCGAGTGGAAGTGTTATCCGGTATTAGACCCCGTTTCCAGGGCTTGTCCCAGAGTGAAGGGCAGATTGCCCACGTGTTACTCACCCGTTCGCCACTAATCCACCCCGAAGGGCTTCATCGTTCGACTTGCATGTGTTAAGCACGCCGCCAGCGTTCGTCCTGAGCCAGGATCAAACTCTCCGTGAATGTATTCCCGTAATCGGGATGACACCACGAGAGCGGAACAGTCGGGCGGAATAAGCCCGACTGTTCACAGCGTCCTCGCTGTGCGCCTACCGGAACAATGCCCGGCAGGACTTTTTCAAAGGAACCTCGTCCCGGCCGTGATGGCCGGAGACGGGGTATCAACATATCTGGCGTTGATTTTTGGCACGCTGTTGAGTTCTCAAGGAACGGACGCTTCCTTCGTACTCACCCTCTCGGGCTTTCCTCCGGGCTTCCCTTCGGTGTTTCCAACCCTACCAGATCCGATTTCCGATCCGTTTCCGGTCGGAATTCATTTCCGGTGGCCAGTTGGGGGGCCTTTGCCTATTCGATTGCCTGGTGGCTTTCTTTCGGCGAGTCCGACTTTATCAGAAGTTTTTGACCGGACTGACCGGCCACTCGCGCCTGATTTATCGGGAAGTGCTTCTCTGGAACCGAATTCCAGGAAGCTGACAGATGTTAAACCGCTGCCACCGAACTTGTCCAGTTCTAGGCAACTGTTCGAATCTACCTCCCCACACGTCCCGTGTCAACGGTTTTTGTGGGGCGAAGAGGAGAGTAGCAGCTCAGCCGGTGTGCCCGCACATCAGGCGGCGGTCGGTACGGAGGCGCTGCGTTCGGTTTCCTCGACGTCGCCCGTCTCGCCGGCCCGCGCCGCGCGACCGCCCAGGATGTAGACGTATGCGAGGAAGAGCAGCTCGGCGGCTATGCCGATGCTGATGCGGGCCCAGGTCGGGAGGCCGGACGGGGTGACGAAGCCTTCGATGGCGCCCGAGACGAAGAGGACCAGGGCCAGGCCTATCGCCATGCCCAGGGCGGCTCGGCCCTCCTCGGCGAGGGCGGAGCGGCGACTGCGAGGGCCGGGGTCGATGACGGTCCACCCGAGGCGTAGGCCCGTACCGGCCGCTACGAAGACGGCGGTCAGTTCCAGGAGGCCGTGCGGGAGGATCAGGCCGAGGAAGGTGTCGAGGCGGCCCGCCGAGGACATCAGGCCGATGCCCACGCCCACGTTGAGCATGTTCTGGAAGAGGATCCAGACGACCGGCAGGCAGAGGAAGGCGCCGAGTACCAGGCACATCGCGGCGGCCTGGGCGTTGTTCGTCCACACCTGGGCCGCGAAGGACGTCGCCGGATGGCTTGAGTAGTAGGTCTCGTACTCGCCGCCGGGGCGCGTGAGTTCCCGCAGTTCGCTCGGGGCCGCGATCGAGGACTGGACCTCCGGGTGGGTGCCGATCCACCACCCCAGGACGATGGCGACGGCCGTGGAGAGCAGCGCGGTGGGCACCCACCAGTGGCGTGAGCGGTAGACCGCGGCGGGGAAACCATGCGTGAGGAAGCGGGTGACATCCCGCCAGGAGGCCCGGCGGGTGCCTGTTACGGCACTACGCGCGCGTGCCACCAGTTGGCTGAGGCGGCCGGTCAGCTGGGGGTCCGGGGCGCTCGACTGGATCAGGGAGAGGTGGGTCGCCGTCCGCTGGTAGAGGGCGACGAGTTCGTCGGCCTCCGCGCCGGTGAGGCGCCTTTGGCGTCCGAGGAGTGCGTCGAGCCGGTCCCATTCGGCTCGGTGGGCGGACACGAAGACGTCGAGGTCCATTGGGTTGGCTGCTCCTCGGCTGCTCGTCGTGTGGTCAGCTTGTCGCACTGCGGCGCGATGTGCCCTCAGCTTGGCAGACTGGCTGTCCTCGGGGCAGTTCGGGGAAGGACGGCGGGCGTGAGTGAGCTTGTGACGGGCGAGGCGGTGGCGCTGGAGCTGCGCCCCGCGAAGCTGCCGAGCCGGGTGCTGGCCGTGGTGCTCGACCTGGCGGTGGCGGTGGCCGCCTATGTCGCGGTGACCATTGCCCTGGTGGCGTCCACGGCCGCTCTCGACGAGGCGGCGCAGATGGCGGTGTCGATCGCCGCGTTCATTCTGCTGCTGGTGGGCGGGCCGATCGCCGTGGAGACGCTCAGTCATGGGCGGTCGCTGGGAAAGCTGGCGTGCGGGCTGCGGGTGGTGCGGGACGACGGCGGACCCATCCGGTTCCGGCATGCGCTGGTGCGTGGGGCGGTCGGCGTGGTCGAGATCCTGATGACGTTCGGGGTCGTGGCGTGCATCGCCTCGCTGGTGTCCGCACGGGGGCGGCGGCTCGGTGATGTGTTCGCGGGGACCCTGGTCGTACGGGAACGGATTCCCGCCGGGCGTACGTCCTTCGTGCCTCCGCCGCCGCCTTGGCTGGCGGGACGGTTCTCCGGCCTTGATCTGTCCGGGGTTCCGGATGCGCTGTGGCTGGCTGTCCGGCAGTACCTGACACGGATGCAGCAGCTCGATCCGCAGGTCGGCTGGGCGATGGCGGAGCGGCTCGCGGCCGATGTCGCTGAGCGCACCGGGGCTCCGGCGCCGCAGGGGGTGCCGCCGGCGGCGTATCTGGCGGCCGTGATGCAGGAGCGGCAGGCTCGGGAGGCCCGGCGGGCGTTCAGTGGCGGGGCCGCTGCTGGTGGTCCTGCCGCGGGCGGGCAGATGGCAGGCACGCCAGGTACTCCAGGTACGAGCGGGCCCGGGATGCCGTACGGGATGGTGCCTTCGCCGGAATCGGCCTACCCGTCCTACTCGTCTCCACCGGCTTCGCCGCCCTCCGCCTACTCACCTCCGACACAGGCACAGGCACAGGCACAGACAGCGACGCCGACTCCGACTCCGGCTCCGCAGGACGTCGGCGCCGAGCGTCCTGCCACCGGCTTCGCGCCGCCCGCGTAGCTCCGGCGCCGCCTCGGCGCCTTTGTCAGGCGAACACCGACGGTGGAGATTCCAGGTCCTCCAGTTCGATGCCGGGCGCGGAGAGGATCACGTCGCCCGAGAGGTGCACGGCGTGCTGCTCACCGGTGTCCAGGGCTGTGACCTGGTATTCCTCCACGGTCAGAGGGCCGTTGTCAGTGGCGTGTGTTTCTCTCGTGATCAGGGCCCAGGACTGGTCGAGGGTGCGCGGGGCGAGGACCGGGTCCGTGAAGGCGACGAGGCGTACACGCGTGGCGGTGGCATCGGGGGTGAGGCGCAGCAGGCGTGCGGTGGCGATGAGGAACGCGGGGGATGTGCCGGTGAAGGCGTGGGCGCGGACATTGCCTTCGGTGGCGTGAGCTCCCGTGGGGTCGGTGCGGACCCAGGTGACGCCGTCGAGGGCGGCACCGCGGACCTGCCAGCCCGAAGCGTGCAGTTCGAGGCGGATGGGGCGGCCGAGGTCGTCGAGTGCGAGGTCGACGGAACCGGCCGGGTCGCCGGAGGGAGAGGTCAGTTGGGAGACGTAGCGCCAGCCGGAGGGGCCGGGCGCGCAGTGGAAGTGTTCTTCGGCGAGGGGGGTGTGGTCGTGCGGGTCATGGAGCGAATATCGGCCGCGGGGCATGGTGGCTCGGGTCCTCGTAGGGGGCAGGCCCCCGCCGGTGACGACGGGGGCCTGCTGACAACCGTTGGCTGAGCGCCGGGTTCGGCTGCTCAGTAGCGGTAGTGGTCCGACTTGTACGGGCCCTCGACCTCGACACCGATGTACGAGGCCTGCTCGGGGCGGAGCGTCGTGAGCTTCACGCCGAGCGCGTCGAGGTGGAGGCGGGCGACCTTCTCGTCGAGGTGCTTGGGCAGCACGTAGACGTCGGTCGGGTACTCCTCGGGCTTGGTGAACAGCTCGATCTGGGCCAGGGTCTGGTCCGCGAACGAGTTGGACATCACGAACGACGGGTGGCCGGTCGCGTTGCCCAGGTTCAGCAGGCGGCCCTCGGAGAGGACGATGAGCACCTTGCCGTCGGGGAACTTCCAGGTGTGGACCTGCGGCTTGACCTCGTCCTTGACGATGCCCGGGATCTGCGCGAGGCCGGCCATGTCGATCTCGTTGTCGAAGTGGCCGATGTTGCCCACGATCGCCTGGTGCTTCATCTTGGCCATGTCCGAGGCCATGATGATGTCCTTGTTGCCGGTCGTGGTGATGAAGATGTCGGCCTTGTCGACGACCTCGTCGAGCGTCGTGACCTGGTAGCCGTCCATCGCCGCCTGCAGTGCGCAGATCGGGTCGATCTCGGTGACGATCACGCGGGCGCCCTGACCGCGCAGGGACTCCGCGCAGCCCTTGCCCACGTCGCCGTAGCCGAGGACGACCGCGGTCTTGCCGCCGATGAGGACGTCGGTGGCGCGGTTGATGCCGTCGATCAGGGAGTGGCGGCATCCGTACTTGTTGTCGAACTTCGACTTGGTGACGGCGTCGTTCACGTTGATCGCCGGGAACAGGAGGGTGCCGTCGCGGTGCATCTCGTACAGGCGGTGGACGCCGGTGGTGGTCTCCTCGGTCACGCCGCGGATCTCCGAGGCGACCTGGGTCCACTTCTGCGAGCCGTTCGAGATCGTCCGGGTCAGGAGCCCCAGGACGACGCGGTGCTCGTCGGACTCCGCGGTGTCGAGGGACGGGACCTTGCCGGCCTTCTCGTACTCGACGCCCTTGTGGACGAGCATGGTGGCGTCACCGCCGTCGTCCAGGATCATGTTCGGGCCGCCGGTGGGGGTGTTCGGCCAGGTCAGCGCCTGCTCCGTGCACCACCAGTACTCCTCGAGCGTCTCGCCCTTCCAGGCGAAGACCGGGATGCCCTGGGGGTTGTCGGGCGTGCCGTTCGGGCCAACGGCGATGGCGGCGGCCGCGTGGTCCTGGGTGGAGAAGATGTTGCAGGACACCCAGCGGACCTCGGCGCCCAGGGCGACCAGGGTCTCGATCAGGACGGCGGTCTGCACGGTCATGTGCAGCGAGCCCATGATGCGGGCGCCGGCCAGCGGCTGGGATGCGGCGAACTCCTTGCGGATCGACATCAGGCCGGGCATCTCGTGCTCGGCGAGGGTGATCTCCTTGCGACCGAAGTCGGCCAGGGAAAGGTCGGCGACCTTGAAGTCCTGTCGGTTGTCGACAGTGGTCATTCGAGCTGCTCCTCGGGTTGGGCGAGGTCGGTTGGGCTGGTCTGCGCGGCGGCGGGGCAGGACGTGCGTCCACGGGGCACACGAATGCCCGGTGCCTTGCGCAGCGCAGTCCGTCGGAGGCCCTCTCTCCCTCGGTCGGCCCGTACGGGGCCGCCCGACCGCCATCAGCAGCGACGTCTGGCTCGGTTACGAATCTACACCGATCGGCTCAGCGGGCCCCAGTCCGCCTCCGGACAGAAAGAAAGCGGACTCTGAGCGTCCGCAAGGCCGGGATCAGGGACCAACAAGCCCGGACAATCCGGGACTTTTGAACTTTTGGTCCTGTGCAGGGGTCTGTTGCAGGATGCCGGGGATCGGGACCATGTGCACCAGCTCGCGGATCGCGATCCCCCACAACAAAGGCGTTAGGAGATCGACGTGACCAGTCCGGCCGGCCTTCCCCCCACGGGCGGCGGCGGTGGCGAGCGGCAGCGGTTGAGGCTGCTCGCGGTGACCGCCTGCCCGACCGGCATTGCCCACACCTACATGGCGGCCGAGAAGCTCTCGCAGGCGGCGGAGCAGCTCGGCGTCGACATCAAGGTGGAGACCCAGGGCTCGATCGGGGCCGAAAACGTACTCACTGACAACGATGTCAGAACCGCGGACGGCATCATCATCGCCGCGGACAAGGATGTGGACCTGAGCCGGTTCGCCGGGAAGCGGGTGGTGACGGTCGGCGTCGCCGAGGGAATCCACCACCCCGAGCGGCTGATCGAGCAGGTGCGGACCGCGCCCGTGCACGGAGGGGGTGGGGGCGGGACCAGTACGTCCTCACCCGCCAACAGCGGCGGTGGGGGCGGCGGCAAGGAGCGGAGCATCGGGTACAAGGCGCTGATGAACGGCGTCAGCTACATGATCCCGTTCGTCGTGGTCGGCGGGCTGCTGATCGCGATCTCGCTGTCGCTCGGCGGGCACACCGATCCGTCCGGTGGCCTGGTCATCCCGAAGGACTCCTTCTGGATGGACGTCAACAACATCGGCGTCATCGGGTTCCAGCTGATGGTGCCGATCCTGTCCGGCTATATCGCGTACGCGATCGGGGACCGGCCGGCGCTGGTGCCGGGCATGGTCGGCGGGTGGATCGCCAACACCGGCTCGCTGTACGACTCCGAGGCGGGCGCGGGCTTCATCGGGGCGATCGTGACCGGGTTCCTCGCCGGCTATCTGGTGCTGTGGATCAAGAAGGTCGAGGTTCCGAAGTTCGTCCGGCCGATCATGCCGATCATCGTGATCCCGATCGTGGCGACGACGGCGCTCGGGCTGTTCTTCATCTACGTGATCGGCGAGCCCATCTCCTGGGTCTTCGAGCATCTGACGGACTGGCTCGGCGGGATGACCGGGACCAGTGCGGTGCTGCTCGGCGCGATCCTGGGGCTGATGATCGCGTTCGACATGGGCGGGCCGGTCAACAAGACGGCGTTCCTGTTCGGTGCGGGGCTCATCGCGACCGGCAACCAGGAGGTCATGGGCATGTGTGCCGCCGCGATCCCGGTGATGCCGCTCGGGCAGGGCCTCGCCACGCTGATCCGGAAGCGGCTCTACACCGAGCAGGAGCGCGAGACGGGGCTTGCCTCGCTGTTCATGGGGTTGTTCGGGATATCCGAGGGCGCCATTCCGTTCGCCGCCGCGCGGCCGGCGCAGGTCATCCCCGCCAACATGCTGGGCGGCGCGGTGGCCGGTGCGATCGCGGGTCTCGCCGGGGTCGAGGACGCGGTGCCGCACGGCGGGCCGATCGTGGCGGTGCTGGGCGCCGTCAGCGGCGTACCGATGTTCTTCGTGGCCGTGGTGATCGGGACCGTGGTGACGGCCCTGACGACGGTCGCGCTCGTCGATGTCAGTGAGCGCAGGCGGAAGGGCCAGTCGCTCGTCGACGGGCTCGCGCCGCAGCCCGAACTCGCCCTCGCGGGAGCCGGCGTGGGCGTCGGCGGCGATGGCCTCGGCGCCGGCGGTGGGACGGCCACCGTGCACGCTCCCGCCCAGCGCACGGAATCGGTTCCGGCACCCGCCGGCTCCGCTGCCGTCGGCACCGACGGCAGTACGGGCGCCGGCGACGAAAGTGGCAGCAGCAGTTCGAAACCGCCTGCCGACACGTCCGGTGACGCATCTGGTGACGCATCCGGTGCCTCGAACGACGAAGTCCTCTCCGGTTATCTCACCGCCCAGACCGTCAAGGTTCGGCTCGATTCCGGTGACAAGGAGTCCGCGATCCGGGAGATGGCCGGGCTGCTGGCCGCCACCGGGAAGGTCACGGACGTCGAGGAGTTGGTGGCGGCGGCGCTGCGGCGCGAGGAGCAGGGCACGACGGGGCTCGGCGAAGAGATCGCCATCCCGCATGCCAAGACCGATGCCGTGACGGCGCCTGTGGTCGGGTTCGCGCGGTCGGCGGAGGGTGTCGAGTGGGGTTCGCTCGACGGTACGAAGGCGAAGCTGGTCTTCATGATCTCCGTGCCCGAGGCCGCCGCCGGGGACGAGCATCTGCGGATCCTGGCGCTGCTGTCCCGGAAGTTGATGGACACCGGGTTCCGGGAGCGGCTGATGACCGCCTCCGACGAGGCGGCGGTTCTCGACGTGCTGCGCGAGATCCGGTAGCCGCGCGCATCCCGTCCGGGGCCTCGCTCCTCTCGGAGGCGCGAGGCCCCGCCCGTTCACCGGGACGCCCTTCTCTCCGCACGGACGGAAGTGCCGCAAGGGAACGCAAGGGGAGGGGACGGGGATGCGCAAGAGACAGTGCTCGGGCCCGTGCGCGCGTAGGCGGAGTGTGCCGGTAGGTGGCTTGTACTGCGAAGGGCCCGCCGAATCGCTCGGCGGGCCCGGTCTCGTACGAGGAAGAGGGCGTACGAGGAAGAGGGCGCCCCCCTTCCTCGTACGGGAAGTCAGTGCCCGGCGGTGGGTACCGGGCCGCCCGGGGCGGCCTCGGGGTCCGGGCCCTTCGAGGCCTCGGTCTCGCTGTAGATGTCGGGTTCGAGGTAGATGACGCGGGCGATCGGGACGGCCTCGCGGATGCGGGACTCGGCGGCGTCGATGGCGGCGGCGACCTCGGTGGCCGTCTCGTCGTGCCGGACGGCGATCTTGGCGGCGACCAGCAGTTCCTCGGGGCCGAGGTGGAGCGTACGCATGTGGATGATGGCGGGGACCGTGGTGCCGTCGACGAGCGCGGCCTCGATCTTCCTGACGTCCTCGACGCCGGCGGCCTCGCCCAGGAGCAGCGACTTGGTCTCGGCGGCCAGGACGATCGCGATGACGATCAGCAGGATGCCGATGCAGAGGGTGCCGATGCCGTCCCAGACGCCGTCGCCCGTGCCCAGGGCCAGGCCCACGCCGATGAGCGCGAGAACCAGACCGACGAGCGCGCCCAGGTCCTCAAGGAGCACCACCGGGAGCTCGGGCGCCTTGGCGTGGCGCACGAACTCCTTCCAGGACTGCTTGCCGCGCACCGTGTTGGACTCCTTGATGGCCGTCCGGAAGGAGAAGGTCTCGGCGATGATCGCGAAGACGAGGACGCCCACCGGCCAGTACCAGTGGGTGATTTCGTGCGGGTGCTTGATCTTCTCGTAGCCCTCGTAGATCGCGAACATGCCGCCGACCGAGAAGAGGACGATCGAGACGAGGAAGGCGTAGATGTACCGCTCGCGGCCGTAGCCGAAGGGGTGCTGCGGGGTCGCCTCGCGCTGGGCCTTCTTGCCGCCGAGGAGCAGCAGGCCCTGGTTGCCCGAGTCGGCGAGCGAGTGCACGGATTCGGCGAGCATCGACGACGAACCGCTGAAGAGGAACGCCACGAACTTCGCTACCGCGATCGCGAGGTTCGCGGCGAGTGCCGCCACGATCGCTTTGGTGCCGCCTGACGCGCTCATGTGTTCCCGATGTCCCTTCGTCTGCCATCTCGGCCGGCCGTCTGCCCGCTCGGCTGCCGTCCCGGGCTTTGCCCGCCCTTTGCGGTGGGCCATTGTTGCAGCCCGGGCCGACATCGGTGCGCCGGGTCACCACAGTGACCGTTTCAGGCCATGGGGACGGTCGCCAGGGCTCAGGCCTCGTCGCCGGGGCTCAGGCGATGACGGTGGCCCGGAAGACCGTGCCGTCTCCGGACACTTCCGCTTTTTCGCCCGCCGGTACGAAGACGGACCGGCCGGGGCCGAGCGCGTGCTCGCCCGCCTGTACGGAACCCGCGGTGCACAGCAGGATCTGCGGTGTGCCGAGGGTGAGGTCGTGGACCGGGGCGCCCGCCACGAGGACGTAACGGGAGAGGCGGAACTCGTCGATGGGGGTCTCGTAGACCTCCTCGCCGTCGGGGGACGCCTCGGGGCGCAGTACGCCCGGGTCGCTCGCCTCGAAGCGGACGATACGCAGGAGTTCGGGGACGTCGACGTGCTTGGGGGTGAGGCCGCAGCGCAGGACGTTGTCGGAGTTGGCCATGATCTCGACGCCGAGGCCGTTCAGATACGCGTGCGGCACGCCCGCGCCGAGGAACAGTGCCTCGCCGGGCTGCAGTCGGACGTGGTTGAGCAGCATGGCGGCGATGACGCCCGGGTCGCCCGGGTAGTGGTGGGCGAGATCGGCGTACGGGGCGTGGGCGCCGCCGAGCCGGGCGCAGGCCGCGGCGGCCTCGGTGACCGTGGCGGCCGTCTGCTCGCGGTCCGCGGACAGCACGGCCGTCAACACCTCGCGCAGCGCCGCCTCTTCGGGGTGGGCGTGCAGCAGGTCGACGTACGGCTTGAGGGAGTCGACCTCAAGGGCCGCGAGCAGGTCGGCGGCCTCCGCCGGGGCCCGGAATCCGCACAGGCCGTCGAACTCGGTGAGCGCGCAGATCAGTTCGGGCTTGTGGTTGGCGTCCTTGTAGTTGCGGTGCGGGGCGTCGATCGGGACGCCTCGGCGCTCCTCGTCCTCGTACCCCTCCTTGGCCTGGGCGAGGTCGGGGTGCACCTGGAGGGAGAGGGGGGCGCCCGCGGCGAGGAGCTTGAGGAGGAACGGGAGGCGTGGGCCGAACCTGGCGACGGCCGCCGGGCCCAGTTCCTTCTCGGGAGCCTCGTCGATCACCTCGGTGAGCGGGCCGCGGGGCGTGCGCGAGGGTGCGCCCGGGTGGGCGCCCATCCACATCTCGGCCTGCGGCTCGCCGGTCGGCTCGACGCCCAGGAGGCGCGGGATGGCCGTGGTGGAGCCCCAGGCGTAGGGGCGGATCGTGTTGTCGAGGCGGTCCATGCTCTGTTTTCTTCTCCGTACGTACGCTGCTCAGCGGGCGCTGGTCACCAGGCGTGGCTCAAGGTCAGGCTCCCGAGGCGAGCGCCAGGTAAACGGCGGCGAAATCCGTGATGGCGATCAGCTCGGCGAGGGTCTCCAGGTCGCCGCCGTCCTCCGGTTCGAGTTCGCTGATCGGTGTGTCGTGACTGAGGGCCAGTTCGCGGGCGGCGGGGGCGGCGCTGAGGCCGCCGGTCGGGCGGTCGCGGAGGAGGACCACGCGCGCGTGCATGACCTGCGCGTCCTCGACGCGGTCGCGGAAGAAGTCGTCCGGGTCCGCGCCGGCGGCCAGTGCGCCCGAGAGCAGGACGCTGTGCGCGGAGAGCGCCTCGGGCAGTTCGGCGGCGAGCGCGGGGCGGCCCGCCAGCTCGGCCAGCGCGCCGACGAAACGGCGGCCGGCCGGACCCGCGGACGTGCCCTCGGTCCAGATCACCGGGAGCGCCTCGGCCAGTTCGGCCGCGAGGGTCTTGGCGGGGTTGCTGTACGTCGCGATGGCCGGGCCGCAGCGCTCCGCGATCTGGTCGAGCCGGTCGGCGACCTTCTGCAGGGCCTCGGGCGGTGCGGTGACCAGACCGGTGCGGTCGAGGAGCGCGAGCAGCGGTGTGAGCAGCGCCCACAGCACTCCGGGGGCGGACGCGGCGGAGGGTGCCCCCGGCTCGTACGGGGCGGTCGCCATCTGTACGAAGAGGCCGTGGGCGCCGTCCACCGCGTCGGTCAGCGGGGAGCGGGCCGGGGCCACCGCGGCGACCGTGCAGCCGCGGCGGTAGGCCTGCTCGACCAGGAGCGAGAGGCCGGGCTCACTGCCGTCCGGGGTGGCGATCAGGAGCAGGTCGACGGAGCCCGCCCAGCCGGGCAGCTCCCAGCGGAGTGCTCCCCCGGCCGGGGCCACGCCGGTGGGGGCCAGACGGATGACGGGGCAGCCCGCTCCGGCCAGGGTGCCGAGCAGGTCCGCGGCGCTGATCGCGGCCGCGCCGGGGCCCGCGATCAGGACTGCGCGCGGGCGGCCGTCCGGCTTGAGCTCGGGGATGCCCGCCTCGGCCGCGTGCCGGGCCGCCGTGCGGACTCGGGCGCCCGCTTCGGCGGCGCCGCGGAGCAGGCCGCGGCGGTCCGCCTCCGCGAGGGCCTCGGGGGCGTCGAGCAGCGATTCGTCGAGCATGGGCGGCAGCCTCCGGTCGCCGGTTCTTCCTTGGGGCTCGGCCTTGCGGGTCGCCTTGGCGGCGGGGCTTGTGCACCGGTCGCCTTGGCGGCGGGCCTTATGCGGGGCGGCGGGCCTCGTCCACGAGGAGGACCGGGATGTCGTCCCGGACGGGGTAGGCCAGGCCGCAGTCCTGGCCGGTGCAGATCAGCTCGGTTTCCTGCTCCTTGAGGGGGGCGTGGCACGCCGGGCAGGCGAGGATCTCCAGGAGGCCGGCTTCGAGCGGCATGTCGGGTCCCTTCGGGGGCGGGGTCGTGCGGTGATGTGGCCTGGTCAGGGTACCGCTGCGGGTGGCTGGGCGTCGGGAGAGTCCGCCCCCGCCGCCCTTACCCTTCCCGTCCTTGGGGGCTGCCGCCCCCAGACCCCCGCTGATCGGCCTGAACGGCCTCGTCCTCAAACGCCGGACGGGCTGAAATGTCGGCCCGGGCCGACACGCTTCAGCCTCTGATGATCGCCAATACCTCGTCCCGCACCTTCGCCATCGTCGGCTCGTCCCGCGCCTCCGCGTTCAGGCGCAGCAGCGGCTCTGTGTTGGACGGGCGGACGTTAAACCACCAGTCGGTGGCGGAGACGGTGAGACCGTCGAGTTCGTCGAGGGTGACGTCCTCGCGCCCCTCGTACGTCTTCTTGATCGCGGCGAGGCGGCCGGCCTGGTCGTCGACCGTGGAGTTGATCTCTCCGGAGCCGGCGTAGCGGTCGTACTGGGCGACGAGGGCGGAGAGCGTGCCCTCCTGGCCGCCGAGGGCGGCGAGGACGTGGAGGGCGGCGAGCATGCCCGTGTCCGCGTTCCAGAAGTCCTTGAAGTAGTAGTGCGCGGAGTGCTCGCCGCCGAAGATCGCGCCGGACGTGGCCATCTCGGCCTTGATGAAGGAGTGGCCCACGCGCGTGCGTACCGGCGTGCCGCCGTTCTCCCGGACGACCTCCGGGACCGACCAGGACGTGATCAGGTTGTGGATGACCGTGCCCTTGCCGCCGTGCCTGGCGAGCTCGCGGGCGGCGACCAGGGCCGTGATCGCGGACGGGGAGACGGGCTCGCCGCGCTCGTCGACGACGAAGCAGCGGTCGGCGTCGCCGTCGAAGGCGATGCCGAGGTCGGCGCCCTCCTCGCGGACACGCTTCTGGAGGTCGACGATGTTCGCCGGATCCAGCGGATTCGCCTCGTGGTTGGGGAACGTGCCGTCCAGCTCGAAGTACATCGGCACGAGCGTCAGGGGCAGCCCGGCGAAGACGGTCGGGACCGTGTGTCCGCCCATGCCGTTGCCCGCGTCGACCACGACCTTCAGGGGACGGATGGAGGTCAGGTCGACGAGGCCGCGCAGGTGCGCCGCGTAGTCCTCCAGGGTGTCCCGCCGCGTGATCGTGCCCGGTGTCGCGTCCGACGTCGGGGCTCCGGAGTCGATCCAGGACTCGACCAGTTCGCGGACCTCCGAGAGGCCGGTGTCCTGGCCGACCGGGGCGGCGCCCGGGCGGCACATCTTGATGCCGTTGTACTGCGCCGGGTTGTGCGAGGCCGTGAACATCGCGCCCGCGAGGCCGAACGCCCCCGACGCGTAGTACAGCTGGTCCGTCGAGCACAGCCCGATCTCGGTCACGTCGACGCCGCGCGCCGCCGCACCGCGCGCGAAGGCCCGCGACAGACCGGGGGACGAGGGGCGCATGTCGTGCCCGGTCACGATCGCGTCGGCGCCCGTGACCTGCACGAAGGCCGCGCCGAACAGCTCGGCCAATGTCTCGTCCCACTGGTCCGGGACCACCCCGCGTACGTCGTACGCCTTAACGAGCTGCGACAGATCAGCGGTCACGGCCAACCTTCCTTGAGTCCTCAACGGTGGCCCCAAACTACCCGTACGAACTGACACTCGGCCGTGCGGGACCCGGGAGGGCAGAAACGGACATCGCGCACGGACCTCGCACGGACTTCGCAAGGGCTTACGGAAGCATCCATTCCAGGACGGGCGAGCTCTGTCCGACGACGATCAGGCACATGACCAGCAGGAGTCCGAGGCTCCATGGGAGAACCTTGCGCAGCAGGTCTCCCTCGCGGCCGGCGAGGCCGACCGCCGCACAGGCGATGGTGAGGTTCTGCGGCGAGATCATCTTGCCGAGGACGCCTCCCGAGCTGTTGGCGGCCGCGAGGAGCTCGGGGGAGAGCCCCGACTCGCGGGCCGCGGTCACCTGAAGGGCGCCGAAGAGCGCGTTGGCCGAGGTGTCCGATCCGGTGACCGCCACGCCGAACCAGCCCAGGACCGGTGAGAGGAAGGCGAGTCCCGCGCCGGCCGCCGCCACGAAGTGTCCGATCGTGGCCGCCTGTCCGGACAGGTTCATGACGTAGGCGAGTGCCAGGACCGACGTCACGGTGAGGATCGCGAACCTCAACTCGTGGACGGTGGCGGCCCATTCCCTGAGCGCCACGCGCGCGTGCACCCCCAGAACGACGGCCGTGCACACCCCCGCGAGCAGTACGAGCGTGCCGCCCGTGGACACGATGGGCCAGGTGAAGACGTTGCCGCCGACGGGGTCGCCGTCCGCGTTCGCGACGTTCAGGAACGGCCAGTCGAAGGTGCGGGTCGCCTTCGCCAACTGGTCCTTCACCACCGGGATCTGGGCGATGGAGAAGATCACGACGATCAGCGCGTACGGGGCGTACGCCCGCAGCACCTCGGGGCGCGGGTCCTCCTCGTCCAGGTCCTCGCTGCGCGCTCCCGTCAGGACCGCGGCCCGTACGGGCTCCGCGGCGGGCTTGCGCGCCTGCGGCACCGCCATCAGTGCGCCCGCACCGGCCAGGGCGGCGCCGATGTCGGCGAGTTGGGCGGAGACGTAGTTGGAGGCGGCGAACTGGGCGACGGCGAAGGCGAATCCGCACGCCACAGCCGGGATCCAGGTCTCGCGCAGGCCGCGTCGCCCGTCCACCAGGAAGACGAGCACCAGGGGCACCACCAGGGCGAGCAGCGGAGTCTGACGGCCCACCACGGAGGCGACGGAATCCAGTGGCAGGCCCGTGACTTGAGCGAGTGTCACGACCGGTGTGCCCATCGCGCCGAAGGCGACCGGCGCGGTGTTGGCGACCAGCGCGACCACCGCGGCGCGGACGGGATCGAAGCCGAGCGCGACGAGCATGACCGAGCAGATCGCGACGGGCGCGCCGAAGCCCGCGAGGGCCTCCAGGAGCGCGCCGAAGCAGAACGCGACGACGAGCGCCTGGATGCGCGGGTCGTCGGAGAGTCGCCCGAACGAGCGGCGCAGGATGTCGAAGTGCCGGGTGTGGACGGTCATCCGGTACACCCAGAGGGCGTTGACGACGATCCACAGGATGGGGAAGAGGCCGAACACGGCCCCCTGGGCGGCGCTGGAGAGCGTCTGGCCGACGGGCATGCCGTACGCGAGCCAGGCGACAAGGGCCGCGGCCGCGAGGCCGATGAGGCCCGCCAGATGCGCCTTCATCCGGACGCCGCCGAGCAGGACGAGGACGATGACGAGGGGCAGGGTCGCGACGAGTGCGGACAGGCCGAGCGAGTCGGCCACGGGCTCGAGTTCCTGGATGTACACGGAGCCTCCCCGGATTCCGCGATGCGGAAAGCGATTTCTCACGGGCGGGGGAATGGTCGTGTCCGCGACAAGCGCGCGTCAATGGTCGTGCGTCATCGAGTGAAACGTGCACCGAATGTGCACGAGGTGAAGTCCCGTTCGCGGGAGGGGGGTTCAGGAGTCCGGCGAGCGCAGCACCCGGAGGTGACCGCGGCGGCCGACCTCCATCGGGTCCGCGCCGCGGGCGTTGCCGCCACCCGACTGCGCGGCGCGCTCCTGCGGACGGGCCGCCTCACGCACGGCGTTGGCGAGCGCTTCCAGGTCGTCACCGCTGGGGCGGGAGGGAGCGGAGCCGTCGGCGAGCCGGACGACCTCCCAGCCGCGCGGGGCGGTGAGGCGCTCGGAGTGCTCGGCGCACAGGTCGTAACAGTGGGGTTCGGCGTAGGTGGCGAGCGGGCCGAGGACCGCGGTCGAGTCGGCGTAGACGTACGTCAGCGTCGCGACGGCGGGACGGCCGCAAGCGGTGCGCGAACAGCGACGTACAGGGCTCACGACGTTGGACGGTACCGCACTCTTGAGCGGGCCGCGACGACTCCCCCCGAGGTCACTCCACCGTGTCGTGGTGTGACCCCTGACACAGGTGGTTCCTGGCGCGCCTTGTTGACCTGCGGGTACGGGTGTTGGCGAAATTTCGGACGGGTCCAGGAGCGGCCCCGAGTTGGTGCAAAAGCTGTCAATTGCCGTTATTTCTGTGGTCCTAGAGGCATATGGAAACGAGCCCAACCTTGGCTGGAATGGTCATCAAGTGGCATACGCGGTTGGTGAGTCGCTGCCGGCTGTGGGCGCTGGTCGCGCCCTGCGGCAGGAGTCGTGGGATGTACCCGCACCGCTCCCCTGAGGGGGTGACCGTCGGTGGACACGTGCAGGCGGGAGAAGGGTCTGGGGACTACTCTTCGTCAGTGATGGACAACCCCGTACCGCCCCGTGCCGCCGAGCCCAGGCCCCGTCGTCGTGATCGACACGGGCGGGGGATGCGTGGCCCCGTGGCGCCGCCGCAGGTACCCCTCTCGGCGCCTCGGGCCGAAGTGTTCGCGGATCTGGTGCAGGACTCCGTGGAGCGGCTGGAGCGGCGCTGGCCGCAGCTCGCCGACATCGAGTTCCTGGTGCTGGAGGTACCCCGGCTCGACCCGGCGCGTGACGAGGGCTGGGCCGACGAGACGGTCCCCCTGGGCGGCACGATCCCTGCGCGCGAGGGCCGGCCCGGCCGTGTCGTCGTCTACCGGCGCCCGGTCGAGATCCGCACCAAGGGGCGCGACGAGCGGGCCGCGCTCGTGCACGAGGTCGTGGTGGAGCAGGTCGCCGAGCTGCTCGGACTGACTCCGGAGACGGTGGATCCCCGCTACGGGGAGGACTGACCGCACTCCCGGAGGCGTGCGGCGTCCTACTTCTGCAGCACCGAGAGGTCCTGCTCCGCGTCCGGTACCTCCACCGTTCCCCGGTCGTCCGGCAGCGTCTGCACCGTGAACATCGGTACGCCGCCACTGGCCGCTTCGAGCATGCGCGCCGCGTAGACGGGACCACCGGACTGCGGCTCGACCGTGAGGGCGTACGTGCCCTTGAGACCGCTGGGGACGGGCAGCTCGACGTTCTGGGTGGTGCCGCCCTTGATCGTGTACGTCTTCTCCGCGGCCGTGCCGCCGCCGCTGCCCGCGGAGGCCGTGACCTTGACCTTCGCGGTGCGGCCGGGGGCCACCAGGGAGAGCGTGGAGCCCTTGGAGCGGTTGTCGGCAGCCGTCGCGCGCGTGTCCACCGGGCCGGTCGCCGGGATGAACGCCGTCTCCTGCTTGTCGCCCTTGCCGCGGACGACCTTGAGGGCCGCGACGACCGGTGTGGACCGCCCGGTCGGCGTCAGTATCAGGGATCCCGCCTCGCCGCGCGTGACGTCACCGAGGTCGATGGCGGCGGTCATGCCTGCCTTGACGTGCAGCGTCTCGTTTCCGGCGGGGGTGATCGGCCCGTTCGGAGAGGCGAGCCGCACCTTCAGGTCGGCGTCGGCGTCACCGGGCGCGAAGGCGATCAGCCGTACGGACGTCGCGTCCTTCGGGATGCCCGGCAGGACGAGGCTGCCCGCGGGGTCGGTGGAGGGGGCCAGCCAGTCGGCGCCGAGCCTGTCGTCGACGGCCTGGACGGCGGCGGCGACCCGGCCGCTGCGGACCGTGACATGCACGGTGACGTTGGTCTGGGGCTCGTCGATGAGCGTGGACAGCAGCACCGCCTCGCTGGAGTGCGGCGGGATCTGGATGCCCTCCCCCACCGTCGACTTGAGGGCGCCGTCCTTGCCGTACAGCTCGATGTCGGCGACGGCGGCCGCGTCGTCCGGGTTGGTCAGGTGCGCGTAGTCCGTGCGCTCCTTGGCGGTGCTGGCGCCCGGGAACCAGAACTCCGTGTCCGGAGCCGTGCAGTTGGTGCCGAGCAGGCCTCGGCCGCTGCCCGCCGGGATCTCCGTGGTCTGCTGGACGGTCCAGCCGGGCGCGAACCTGCCCTCGGCGGTACCGACGAGCGCGGGCGACTCGGCGCCGGAGGCCTCGCCGGTGACCGGCTTGCCCGGCTCCTTCGGCGTCAGGACGGCCTTCCCCTTGCCGTCCTTGTCGTCGTCCTTCTTGTCGTCCTTGGAGTCGTCGGTCTTGCCGTCGGCCGACTCCTCGCCCGCCGCCGTGAGTTCGGCCGACCCGTCGTCACCGGTGCCCTCGGCGACGGGGGTGAACGACGTGTACGCGGTCTCCGCGAGGTCCGAGGTGCTGGGAGCCGGGCAGAGCAGGCTGGTGCGCTCCACGGGCAGTTGGGCGGCCGCCTTCGCCGTGGCCGTGCCCGCGGTCTCCGGTTCGGACATCGAGGCGAATCCGGTGACGGCGGCGAGCGCGGTCACGCCGGCGATCAGGGACACGGTGGTGCGGTTCACTGCTGGCTCCCGTCGGGGCGCTCACTGTCGGTGCCGTGGGGCGGCTGCTGTTGCTGGTCCGGGTCGTACGCCGGGTCGTAGCCCTGGGAGTACGTCTGCGTCGGGTCGTACGCCGCGTTCCCCGTGCCGTACGTCGCGTACGGGTCGTACTGGCCCGTCTGGTACGGGTCCGCCTGGTACTGCTGCTGGTCGTAGGTGCCCGCCGGGTACTGCGGGGCGCCCTGGTACTGCTGCTCGCCGCCGTAGGTGCCGTACTCGGCGCCCGCGTACGTCGTCGTGTCCCATTCCCCATAGGTCTGCTGCTGCGGGACCTGGGCGGGGACGGGGACCTCCTCCGAAGGAGGAGGTGTGGCGGGCGGGGCGTCGGGGGTGAACTGGTCGGGCTGGTCCGTCTGTTCGGCCTCCGCCTGGGCGCGCAGCCTGCGGGCCCTGCGGCCCTCGCCGGAGACGGCCTGGGCGGGGACGACGGGCTCCTCCGGGAGGTCGTCGTCGACGTCGCGGCGGCGGCCGGGCAGGGCGAGCACCACGAGGACGACGGCGAGCGCGCCCTGCGCCCACAGCCATCCGGTGTGGCTCATCGGGGCCTCGAAGGTGACGTCCAGCCGGCCCGCGGTGGCGGGCAGTTCGAAGCCCTGCGCCCAGCCGTCGACCGTGGTCCTGGTGAGCGGCTTCCCGTCGAGGGTGGCCGTCCAGCCCTCGTCGGCGGTGTCGGCGAGGCGCAGGACGCGGCCGTCGGCACCGGCGGGGATCTTGGTGTGCAGCTCGACGGGACCGGCGGCGATGGGCTGCGGGTCGCCGGACCCGGGGACGATGGCCGCGCGCGCGACCTGCCGGTCGACGCGCCACAGGGCGCTGCCGTCCTGCTGGCTCAGCCGGCTCAGGCCGGGGGTGGCGTCCAGGACGCGGCTGACCTCGCGGGGCGCGCCGCCGCGCACGAGGACGTAGCGCACGGCGAAGCCGCCGAGCTGGTCGGCCTGGTCGGCGCCGGAGCCCGCCACGAGGTTCGCGACGACCTTGTCGAGCGGCTTGTTCTCGCCGTCTGCCGCCGCCAGTTCGGCGTCGCCGAGGCGGGCGCCGGAGCCCCGGACGAGCATGTAGCCGACCTCGGCCGCCGAGGCGCTGTCCAGGACGAGGGTGCGGGCCTGGTCGCGGGTGCCGCTCTCCTCGGCGACGAACGCGGGCACCTGGACGGGATCACGGCGCTCCAGGGGCCCGTCCGCGCCGCGGATCATCCACCCGGCGGCGACGAGCACGGGTCCCGCCGCCGCGGCGAACGCGATGAGCACCGCGAGCGGCTGACGCCAGCCGAAGCTCTGCTCCGCCACGCGCGAGCGTGCGCCGTCGGCGCCGAGCGCGGCGGCTGCGAGGAAGGCGAGGCCGTAGACGAGGGTGGCCGGTCCGGCCCAGGTGGAGGCGTTGGACAGGACGGCGAAAACGAGCGCCACAAGGCCGGCCGCCCAGGCGGTCCAGATTCCCAACTGACGTTCTGTACGCACCAGCGCGGCCACGGCGGCGCACACGATGCCGATGAGCATCAGCCCGCTGACGGTCCCGGGGCCGCCCGGGCTGCCGCCGAGCAGGTCGAGCGCGGAGGCCGCCCCCGATCCGTACTCCATTCCGGCCTCCTGGAAGAAGCCGAACGGCAGCAGCGTCAGCGACCAGGGGGCGAGGACGAGCAGCGGGGTGCCGAGCTGCGCCAGGAAGCGCGGCACATAGGCGGTGATCTCGCCGCGGCGCACGACCAGCAGGGCGACGCCCAGCACGAGCGCGATGGGCCACACGATCGGCGTGAAGGCGGTGGCGAGGGTCAGCAGCAGCGCGTACGCCCAGGTGGCGCGCCAGCTGCCGCGGGCCGTCTCCGAGGCGAGGCCACTGGCCGCAATGCCCGCGCGGGCGATGAGGGGCAGCAGCACGGCGAGCACGGCCGTGCCGATGCGGCCGCCCGCGAGCGCGCCGGTGGCGGCGGGCAGGAAGGCGTACGCCACGGACGCCCAGGCGCGCAGCAGGCGTGACTGGACGAGTGGCCGGGAGGCGAAGTAGGCGGTGAAGCCGGCCAGCGGTACCGAGCCGACCAGCAGCACGGTGACGGCGAGCCCGGTGGAGCCGAACAGCAGGCTCGCGAGCATCGCGACGAGCGCGAGATACGGCGGCGCGGACTGGGTGCCGCCGGCGCCGACCGGATGCCAGGCGTCCAGATAGCGCGACCACAGCTCGGAGGAGTCGGCCGGGGCGGGCAGCAGCGCGCCGCCCGAGAGCGCGCCGCCGCCGAGGAGCTCACGGCAGGCGACGAGCGAGATGAGGAGGAGGGCCACGAAGAGCATCGGTCCCGGCTTGCGGGCGACGCGCTTGAGGCGGGCGAACTGCTCGACCTCCAGGAAGTCGGCGTCGTCGCCGCCCGGCCCGGACTCGACGGCGCTGCCGTGCCGCCCTGCCGCGTTCAGCTCCGGGTCGGAGCTGCCCGTGAGGTTGCCCGCGGCCTGTTCGATCGTGGCCCGTACGGTCGCGCCGGGCGGCGGGAACAGCGGGCGCAGTTCGTCCTTGTCGACCTGGGGGCGGCCGCGCCTGCGCCGGCCCGCGAGGATGCGCTCCGGGCGCAGCAGTGTGCCCAGGAGGCCGCGGATCTCGTCGACCGCCTGTCCGGGGACCTTGCCGACGAGGTAGGCGACCGTGCGCAGCAGCGTGCCCAGCACGAGCCGTACGAGGATCCAGGGGAGTGCCGCGCTGCGGCTGTTGACGAGGAGGGTGTAGACGGCGCCGGCCTTGTCGACCTTGTGCGGGGAGGCGGAGGTGCGGCCCACGCAGTCGACGGTGCGCCGCTCGCGGGAGGACGCCTCGGCATGCCGCACGACCGCTTCCGGGGCGACGAGGACGCGGTGGCCCGCGGCCTGGGCGCGCCAGCACAGGTCGATGTCGTCACGCATCAGGGGCAGCCGGCGGTCGAAGCCGCCGAGCTCCTCGAAGACGTCGCGGCGGATCAGCATGCCGGCGGTGGACACGGCGAGCACGGGCCTGACGTGGTCGTGCTGGCCCTGGTCCTGTTCGCGCCGGTCGAGGCCGGTCCAGCGACGGCCGCTGTGCGCGATGGTGACGCCGACTTCCAGGAGCTGTCTGCGGTCGTACCAGCCGCGGAGCTTGGGGCCGACGATCGCGACTTCCTTGCCGAGCTCCCGTTCGTTCTCCACGACCCGCAGCAGCTGGGCCAGGGCGTCGGCTTCGGGGGCGCTGTCGTCGTGCAGGAGCCACAGCCACTGCTCGGGCTCGCCGTGGGGCAGCTCCGGCATGTCGTACGCGTCGTCGCGCCAGGTGCGGGTGACCGGGTCCCAGCCGCTGGGGCGCTTGAGGTACGGCAGGTCGTCCGGGGTCAGCACGCCGGCCGTGCGAGCGGCCTCCTCGACGGCCTGGCCGAAGCCGGTGCGCCGGGCGAGGTGCAGCACCCGGTCGGCGCCGAGGGCGTCGGTGACCAGTCGGGCGGAGTCGTCCGCGCTGCCGGTGTCGGCCGCCACGGCGTTCTGTACGGGGCGTTCCTGACCGAGCAGCCCGGCGAGGGCGTCGGGCAGCCAGCGGGCGCCGTCGTGCGAGACGAGCACGGCGGTGACCACGTGCCGCGGGAACTCGGGTGTGGCAGTGTCGTACTGACCTGCCGAATGGCTGTGCACGGACATCGAGGTACGGGCCCCGGTTCGATGGACTGCGGTGGACGCCTGTGCCCCCAGAGGACAGCGGGGCGTCTCGGACGGAGGCCCACACTAACGGCTGGGCACGAGAGCGGCCCGCCGCCTGTGGATAACCCACCTGCGACGGGCCGTTCGTTACGTATCAGAACGTAGGGGTGTGCGCCGTTCGGTCGGACGGCGATCGGATGGCGATCAGGTCGCGATCAAGCCACGATCAGACGGCGGCCTTCTTCAGGCGGCGCCGTTCACGCTCGGACAGGCCGCCCCAGATGCCGAAACGTTCGTCGTTGGCGAGCGCGTATTCAAGGCACTCGGAGCGGACCTCACAGGCGAGGCAGACCTTCTTGGCCTCGCGGGTGGAGCCGCCCTTCTCGGGGAAAAAGGACTCGGGGTCGGTCTGCGCGCAGAGCGCCCGCTCCTGCCAGCCGAGCTCCTCTTCGGCCTCGTCGACCAGCAGTTCCTGAAACAGCTCGGTCATGTGCGCCCCTCGTCCGTCTCGCGTCCCCGTGATGCTGCCGTTACCGATTTCGGCTGAACGACACGAGTGAAATTACAAGTGTGCCGATCCGGGCCAGTCAAGCCGAGATCTGCTATTGGGCCCCTTATTCACTCTGCGGAACCAAGGCTTTGCGGAAAGTGTTCAAATCGGCATAAACCCTGACAGCCGAATAGGGACCCGGCCGGGCTCCGTCTCCGCACAGGACCTGTACGAAGAAGGACGCTCAGAAGTTCGATCTCGTTCCTGTACGAACGACGAAGCGAACCGGATCACATGTGGATCACACGCATGCCCCATGGATCACGGGATCGCGACGAGGTTCGTGCGCCCGGTTGTGCGCCATGTGTCCCCGCAAGCTCCTGCACAAACCTTTCGCCACAGAGGTGAACCGGATGAGGTGAAACATCGCCCACATACCGGACATCAAGTTGACAGTCCGAGTGTGAACCGGTGTCCTAGTGGGCATGCTCGCGAACTTGGCACTCACCTCGACCCGCACCGCCGGGTCCCTCGGTGCTGCCCACGCTCGCTGTAGCTGTTTCTGTTGCTGTCACAGCTGTTGAGCCCACCGCGCTCCGGCTGCCGCCGGGTTCCCTGACCGGGACCCGGCCGCTGGTCCCCCGCCCGTACCAAGGGCACACCTCATGCCCGCGACCCGGGCGGACGGTACGTGACACCCCAGTCCTCCAGCACTCTCTTCCGCCGAGGAACCCACCGCACCCATGAACAGCGACAGCGACCTCCAGATCGCCGGCGACATCCTCGAAGTACCGCACCTCCTCCAGGCGCCGCGCGAGCACCCGGCCACGGTGGCCGACTTCGTCGGCCTCGCACGCTCCATCGCGGCCGACCGCTCCCAGTGGGAGCACCTCGTCGAGTACGACGCGACCTCCCGCTGGTACCACCGGCTGCGCACCGGGCCCGGCTACGAGGTGTGGCTGCTCTCCTGGGTGCCCGGGCAGGGCAGCGGACTGCACGACCACGGCCGCTCCTCCGGCGTACTCACCGTCCTGGAGGGCGCGTTGACCGAGCGCACCGAGCGGGGCACGCGCGCGTTGGGCGCGGGCGCCCAGCGTGTGTTCGCGCCCGGGTACGTGCACGAGGTCGTCAACGACTCGCTCGATCCGGCCATAAGCCTGCACGTGTACTACCCCGGGTTGACGGAGATGCCGATGCACGCGGTGCGGTGCGCTGTGGCCGAGGTCTCGTAACCGGCTGACGCGTTGTCGTAGCCGCCTGCAAGACTGAATCCATGCGCATTGTGGTTCTGGCAGGCGGCATCGGTGGTGCCCGGTTCCTGCGCGGTCTGAAGCAGGCCGCGCCGGACGCGAACGTCACGGTCATCGGCAACACCGGGGACGACATCCACCTCTTCGGGCTGAAGGTCTGCCCGGACCTCGACACGGTGATGTACACCCTCGGCGGCGGTATCAACGAGGAGCAGGGCTGGGGGCGGACCGACGAGACCTTCCACCTCAAGGAGGAGCTCGCGGCGTACGGGGTCGGGCCCGAGTGGTTCGGGCTCGGCGACCGGGACTTCGCGACGCACATCGTGCGGACGCAGATGCTGAGCGCCGGGTATCCCCTCAGCGCCGTCACCGAGGCGCTCTGCGACCGGTGGCAGCCGGGCGTCCGGCTGATCCCCATGTCCGACGACCGCGTCGAGACCCATGTGGCCGTCGAGGTCGACGGCGAGCGCAAGGCCAT
The DNA here is from genome assembly GCF_036182465.1 of Streptomyces sp. NBC_00258. Taxonomy (NCBI): domain Bacteria; kingdom Bacillati; phylum Actinomycetota; class Actinomycetes; order Kitasatosporales; family Streptomycetaceae; genus Streptomyces; species Streptomyces sp. NBC_00258. The sequence goes on along the minus strand of NZ_CP108081.1, from coordinate 7,351,707 downwards.
CCACTTCCAGGAGTACTGGGTGCGGCTGCGGGCCTCCGTGGACGCGTACGCGGTGGTGCCCGTCGGAGCCGACCAGGCAAAGCCGGCACCCGGGGTGCTGGAGGCGATCGCCTCGGCCGACGTGATCCTCTTCCCGCCGTCCAACCCGGTCGTGTCCGTCGGCACGATCCTCGCCGTGCCCGGTATCCGGGAGGCCATCGCCGAGGCGGGCGTCCCGGTGGTCGGCCTCTCCCCCATCGTCGGTGACGCGCCCGTGCGCGGCATGGCCGACAAGGTCCTCGCGGCCGTCGGCGTCGAGTCCACGGCCGCCGCGGTCGCCGAGCACTACGGCTCGGGACTCCTCGACGGCTGGCTCGTCGACACCGTGGACGCCGGGACGGTGGAGCAGGTCGCCGCCGCCGGCATCCGGTGCAGGGCCGTGCCCCTGATGATGACCGACCTGGACGCGACGGCCGAGATGGCCCGTCAGGCGCTGGCGCTGGCGGAGGAGGTGCGGGGCGTTTGAGCGACGACAGCGACAACGATCTCGGGAGTGCGGGGCACATGAGCGGCGAGGTTTCCGCGAGTCCGGAGGTTTCCACGAGTCCGGCTCGGGCCGGGGACGAAGAGCTGCCGTCGGGGGTGCCCGGCTTCCGGGTCTGGGCTCTGCCCGGACTGCCCGAGGTACGGCCGGGGGACGATCTCGCCAAGCTGATCGCCAGCGCCGAGCCGGGCCTGGCCGACGGGGACGTACTGCTGGTCACCTCGAAGATCGTGTCCAAGGCCGAGGGGCGGATCGTCGAGGCGGCGGACCGTGAAGCGGCCATCGACGCCGAGACCGTGCGGGTCGTGGCGCGGCGCGGGCCGCTGCGGATCGTGGAGAACCGGCAGGGGTTCATCATGGCCGCCGCCGGCGTCGACGCCTCCAACACACCTTCCGGGACCGTGCTGCTGCTGCCCGAGGACTCCGACGCCTCCGCGCGCGCGATCCGCGACGGACTGCGGGACGCGCTCGGGGTCGAGGTCGGGGTCGTCGTCACGGACACGTTCGGGCGGCCCTGGCGGACCGGGCTCACCGATGTCGCCATCGGGGCCGCCGGAGTGCGCGTACTCGACGATCTGCGGGGCGGCACGGACGCGCACGGGAATCCGCTCAGCGCCACCGTCGTCGCCACCGCCGACGAGCTCGCCTCCGCCGGTGACCTGGTCAAGGGCAAGGCCGCCGGACTGCCCGTCGCCGTCGTCCGCGGACTGCCCCATGTGGTGGGCACGTACGGCGACGACGGCAAGGACGAAGGGACGCGAGGCATGGTCCGGGGCGCGCGCGACGACATGTTCCGGCTCGGCACCTCCGAGGCCGTCCGGGAGGCCGTCACCCAACGGCGTACCGTACGGGCCTTCACCGACGAGCCCGTCGACCCCGATGCCGTACGGCGTGCGGTGGCCGCCGCCGTGACCGCGCCCGCGCCGCATCACACGACGCCCTGGAGATTCGTACTCCTGGAGTCGGCCGAGTCGCGGACGCGGCTGCTCGACGCCATGCGGGACGCCTGGGTCGCCGATCTGGAGCGGGACGGGAAGAGCGCGGAGTCCATCGCCAAGCGCGTGCGGCGCGGGGACGTGCTGCGGGGGGCGCCGTATCTCGTCGTGCCGTGCCTCGTCATGGACGGGTCCCACACGTACGGGGACGACCGGCGTGACGGGGCCGAGCGGGAGATGTTCGTGGTCGCCGCGGGTGCCGGGGTGCAGAACTTCCTCGTCGCGCTCGCCGGGGAGCGGCTCGGGTCCGCGTGGGTGTCGTCGACGATGTTCTGCCGGGACGTCGTGCGGGACGTGCTCGGGCTGCCGGAGGGATGGGATCCCATGGGGGCCGTCGCGGTCGGGCACGCGGCGGAGGAGCCCAGGGCGCGGCCCGAGCGGGATGCGGGGGCGTTCATCGAGGTGCGCTGAGCGTCGACGTTCACATCACCCCTGGTTCGTACGGCATTCTCGTACGGCATCCCGAGCGCCCCAAGCCCTAGGACCCCATCGTGGCCGGACGTTTTGATCCTCGGCCCACGCGTACGACCGTGCGCGGCGGGCATGTCGTCGTGCCCGGGCAGGCGCGGGCGGACCGGCCGGCCCGACCCGGCGGGCGTACGCGGAGCTGGGTGCCGCCGTGGCCGCTGGATCTCGGGCTCGTGCTCGGGCCGTTGCGGCGGGGGCCCGCCGATCCGACCTTCCGTACGACGCCGGACGGGGCCGTGTGGCGGGCCAGTCTCACGCCGGTCGGGCCTGGGACCCTGCGGGTGTCCGTGCGCGCGGGTGTCGTCGAAGGGGAGGCGTGGGGTCCCGGGGCCGAGTGGTTGCTGGAGCAGCTGCCGCGGATGCTCGGGGAGTCGGACGATCCCGACGCGTTCGAGCCGCGGCATCGGCTGGTGGCGCTGGCCCGGCATCGGCGGCCCGGGTTGCGGCTGACGCGTACGGGGCTGGTGCTGGAGTCGTTGATCCCGTCGGTTCTTGAGCAGAAGGTCACTACGGACGAGGCGTATCGGGCCTGGCGGTTGCTCGTGCGGAAGTACGGGGTGCCTGCGCCCGGGCCCGGGCCCGTGGTGGGTCGGGGTGGGGGGATGTTCGTGATGCCCGAGCCTCGGGTCTGGGCGTTGATTCCCTCGTGGGAGTGGCATCGGGCCGGGGTCGACAACAAGCGGGCGTCGACGATTCTGCGGGCCGTCCGGGTGGCCCGGCGGATGGAGGAGGCGGTGGGGTTCGAGGCGGGGCGGGCCCAGGAGCGGCTTGAAGTGGTGGCGGGGGTGGGGCCGTGGACCTCGGCGGAGGTTGTGCAGCGGAGTCATGGGGCGGCGGATGCGGTGACGGTCGGGGACCTGCACCTTCCCGGGATCGTGGGGTACGCGCTGGCGGGCGACCGGGATGCGGATGACGCCGTGATGCTGTCGTTGCTGGAGCCTTATGCGGGGCAGCGGCATCGGGCTGCTCGGCTCATCCTGTTGAGCGGGCGTACGCCGGCGCGGCGTCAGCCGCGGATGCCTCGGGGGGATATCGGGCGGCTGTGAGTGGGGGCTTTTTTCGCCCCCGCCGCCCCTACCCAATCCCGTCCCTTACTCAGGGGCTCCGCCCCCGAACCCCCGTATCGCGCTCCGCGCTCGTCCTCAAACGCCGGACGGGCTGAGAGGTGGGTGGGTGGGAATCGGCCTGAACGGCCTCGTCCTCAAACGCCGGACGGGCTGGGTGGTGTGAGCCTGCGCCAGTTTGTGTGCGCAGGCTCTGCTCCCCCCTTGGTGAAGTCCTTGGTCGAGTCGGTGTTACTGGTCCGATGAGAAGCGGAGTGCCGCGGCCGGGATCTGGGCGTCGCACCAGATGCGTACGCCTTCGCGGAGTTCGTTGTCCGGGCCTACCGAGGCGCCGTCGCCGACGACCGCTCCGGTGAGGATCGAGCGGGCGCCGACGTGGGCGCGGGCGCCGATCAGGGAGTCGGTGATGACCGCGCCCGGGGCGATGACCGCGCCGTCCAGGATCGTGCTGCCGGAGATACGGGCGCCCTCGCCGACGGTGGCGCCGTGGCCGACGACGGTGCCGCCGGTCAGTTTGGCGTCGGAGGCGACCGTGGCCGACGGGAGGACCAGGCGGTCACCGCAGCGGCCCGGGACGGCCGGGGACGGAGCGCGGCCGAGTACCAGGTCGGCCGAGCCGCGCACGAAGGCGCCCGGGGTGCCCAGGTCAAGCCAGTAGGTCGAGTCGACCATTCCCTGGAGGTGGGCGCCGGAGGACAGGAGTTCCGGGAACGTCTCCCGTTCGACCGAGACCGGGCGGCCCACCGGGATCGCGTCGATCACCGAGCGGCGGAAGACGTACGCGCCCGCGTTGATCTGGTCGGTGACGATCTCCTCGGGGGTCTGGGGTTTTTCGAGGAACGCCTGGACCCGGCCCGACGAGTCCGTGGGGACCAGTCCGTACGCCCTCGGGTCCGTCACCCTCGTGAGGTGCAGGGAGACGTCAGCGCCCGACGACCGGTGCGTGCTGATCAGGGCCGGGATGTCCAGGCCCGTCAGGATGTCCCCGTTGAAGATCAGGACCGGGTCGTCCGGGCCCGATCTCAGACGGGAGGCCACGTTCCGGATGGCGCCGCCGGTGCCGAGGGGCTCCTCCTCGGTGACGTACTCGATGTGGAGCCCCAGCGACGAACCGTCGCCGAAGTGGGGCTCGAAGACCTCGGCCAGGTAGGACGTGGCGAGCACGATGTGCTCGACCCCCGCCGCTCTTGCCCGTGCCAGCTGGTGCGTGAGGAACGGTACCCCGGCCGCCGGAACCATCGGCTTCGGCGTGTGCACCGTGAGGGGGCGCAGCCGTGTGCCCTTGCCGCCGACCAGGAGGATCGCTTCTGTCACCTGTCGTCTCTGCTTCCTGATGGGGCCGGTCGAACTGTCTTTCGACCGGCCAGTGTATGCAGACCGTTTCGATGGCTGTGGGGCGCCTCTGGGGGGAGGGTTGACTGTGGGGAGCCGCCGGGCGGGGGCCCCGGCTTACCGGGTCACCGTTCCCGCCGACCGGACCTCATCGTCCCTGGTAGCGGGCCGAAGTCGCACGGGCCTTGCCGAGCTTCGCGTACAGTCGGCCGCCCGGGCATTCGGTGGCGAAACCATCCCGGTGACCGGAGATTACATTGAGTCGTACGTTCTTTCCTTTTCGGTAGAGATTTCCGCCCCCGGACTTGAGGTAGGTCTTGCCCTTCGGGTTCGCTCCGAAGAGGCCGAGCTTCCATGCCGTGAGCTTCGCGATCGCCTTCACCGCGGCGGCGGGCGGGTTCGCGGTACCGAAGCTCCCGAGGACCGCGATCCCCATGCTGTTGGTGTTGAAACCGAGAGTGTGTGCGCCCATGACGGGCTTGGCCACGCCTCCGGCCCGCCCCTCGTAGATGTTTCCGCACTTGTCGACGAGGAAGTTGTAGCCGATGTCCCGCCAGCCGCTGCTCTTCACGTGGTAGCGGTAGATACTGCGGATGACTGAAGGTGCCTGCGCGCAGCGGTAGTTGTTGCCCGACGCGGTGTGGTGGACGAAGGCGGCCTTCACGGTCTTCGTGTAGCTGAAGTTCCGCTCGCGGAGCGTCTCGTCGGCGCCCCAGCCCCGGCGGGTGACGATGCGCGGACGTGCGCCGATGTACGGCTTCACGCGCTGGCCCGTCGCCGGGTCCGCCGCGTCGGCGGTACCGATCGTGCCGGTCTTGCCTGTCGTACCCGGCTTCTCCTTCACACCTGGCTTGTCCTTCGCCGCCGGCTTGGCCGTCCCGCTCGCCGCGTCCGACGTCTCACCGCGGGTCGCGATCAGGTCGGCCTCCGTCTGCTTCTGGCTGAGGGCGGGGATCGTGGTGGCGCCGAGGGGGGCGAGGTCGGCGTTGACGGCGGAGGAGGCCGCGGCCTCGGGGGACAGGACGTTGCCCCGCGGGGTGTCCACTCCGGAGGCCTGGGGCGGGGGCTCGGCGGCCGGGTCGGCTCCGGGGTCGATCAGTTCGATGTGCAGGCCCGTGGGGAGGGGGTCGCCGGCGACGGCCCGGCCGTCCGTTCTCGGCCTGCCGTCCGCCTCCGCCTGGACGCGGACCTCCACACCGTCCGAGTCACCGACCCACAGGGGTGCCGTGGCTCCCCGTACGCGCCCGGAGGTGCGCTCCGCGGTGTCCGGGTCCGCCGCGTGCTCGTGGTTGTGCGTGTCCACGTCCTGCCAGACGGACCACTTCGCGGTGCCGCTCGCGCGGGTACGGACCTGGACCCGGCCCTGGAGTTCCGCGTCCGGGTTGTCCCAGACGACGCCCACGAGGGAGAAGTGGCGTACGTCGCGTCGCGGAAGGCCTTGGGTGGGAGCGGAGGAGGGGGCGGCGGACGTGGGGGGCAGGGTGCGGTCGCTGGAGGGCGGGGTGAGGGGCGCGAGGGGGAGGGACTGGGTGCTGCCGGGGATCGATCGGTCGGCCGCGGAGCCGGCGGGGGCGGCAGGGGCGGCTTCCGCGGCCGAGGTGGCCGTCCCGGCCGATGTCGTCGAGGTGCTCGGCGTCTCCGGTCGGGCCCTGGCCGTTCGTTCGGATGCCGGTCTGTCCGGTGTCGCCCGGTCGGTGGTCGGGCTCTCGGCCGCCGGGGGTGCGGCCGCGGCTTCGGTGGACAGGGCCAGGGGGAAGGCCAGGGCGGCCGCACACGTGACGGCGATCGAGGAAGCAAGATATCCGCGCATGCCCCTGATCCTGGACATAGTCATACTTATCTGTCCATCTGGGATTTGACGGACCGTCGGCCGCACTCCGCCGAACCGGTGGCCCTCACTCCCCCGCCCGGGCGGGTGTCCGCGTACGCTTGCGTCCCGTGAACGCCACCGACCGCACCCCTGCCGACCTGCTGCGATCCGCGCTCGCCACGGATCCCACGCGCCCCCTGGTGACCTTCTACGACGACGCCACGGGGGAACGTGTCGAACTGTCCGTGGCCACCTTCGCCAATTGGGTGGCCAAGACCGCCAACCTGCTCCAGGGCGAGCTGGCCGCCGAGCCCGGGGAGCGGGTCGCGTTGCTGCTGCCCGCGCACTGGCAGACGGCGGTGTGGCTGCTCGCCTGCTCCTCCGTGGGGGTCGTGGCGGATGTCGGGGGCGATGCGGGTGCCGCCGACCATGTGGTGGCCGGGCCCGGGCAGTTCGAGGCCGGTCTCGCGTGTTCCGGGGAGCGGGTGGCGTTGTCGCTCGCGCCGCTCGGGCGGCGGTTCGCCCAGGTGCCTGCCGGATACGCCGACTACGCGGTCGAGGTGCCCGGCCAGGGGGACGTCTTCCAGGCGTACGGGCCGGTGGATCCGGAGGCGCCCGCGGTGGTTGTCGCCGGGGCGGAGCTGACGGGGGCGGAGGTCGTCGAGCGGGCTCGGGCGGATGCGCCCGCGCTGGGTCTGACGGGGCCCGGGGCTCGGCTGTTGTCCGCTCTTCCGTACGACACGTGGGAGGGGTTGAGTGCCGGCCTCTTCGCTCCGCTGGCCGTCGGGGGGTCCGTGGTGTTGTGCCGGAACCTCGAGCAGGCCGGGGAGGACGCGTTGGCGAAGCGGATCGAGAGTGAGCGGGTTTCGGCTACGGCACGCTGACGCCCCGCCGGAGTGGGGGGCCTTTTCCGCCCCCGCCGCCCCTACCCATTCCCGGCACTTACTCGAGGGCTCCGCCCCCGAACCCCCGCTCCTCAAACGCCGGAGGGGCTGAGATGGCCCCGTCCCTCATTCGGCCCACCCCCCGAAGCCCTCCGCCCCCGCCCGGGCCATGGTCGTAGGAGCAGGTCCGTACGCCATGAGGGGCGGAATCTCACGTGAGCGACACCGGAGGGACGCGGGGCGCGGCGCCGGGGCCGGTCGGGCCCGGGGTCGGCGCGTCTCCCACCGGGGCCGGGGTCAGGCGGCGTCGGCGGCGGTGGCTGCGGTACACGGCGATCGGCGTCGTCGTGGTCGTGGTGGGTGCCGCGGGGGCCGGCTGGGTGCTGTACGAGAAGCTGAACGGCAACATCACGTCGGACGACGACACCGCTGCGGAACTCGCCCGGTACGAGAAGGAGCGGCCGACCTCGTTGGCGCGTGACGCGCAGAACATCCTGCTGATCGGGTCGGACTCGCGGTCGGGGCGCGGGAACGGGAAGTACGGACGGGACTCCGGCACCGAGCGGTCCGACACCACCATCCTGCTGCATCTCCCGGCCGACCGGCGCAGCGCGACCGCGGTCTCCCTCCCCCGGGATCTGATGGTGGACGTGCCGAGCTGTCGCCGGCCCGACGGCAGCCGCACCTCGCCGGTGTTCGCGATGTTCAACCAGGCGTTCCAGAGCGGCGGTCCGGCGTGCACGATCCGTACGGTCGAGAAGCTGACCGACATCCGGATCGACCACCACATGGTCGTGGATTTCCACGGTTTCAAGGACATGGTCGACGCCGTCGACGGGGTCGTGGTGTGCCTGAAGGAGCCGATCGACGATCCCGCCGCCAAGCTCCGGCTGCCCGCGGGCAAGGTGAAGCTCAACGGCGAGCAGGCCCTCGGGTACGTACGCGCCCGCAAGACCATCGGCGACGGCAGCGACACCGACAGGATGGACCGCCAGCAGCGCTTCCTGGGTGCCCTCGTCAACAAGGTGCGCAGCAATGACGTACTGCTGAATCCGGTGAAGCTCTATCCGGTGCTGGACGCGGCGACCTCGTCGCTCACCACCGACCCGGGCCTCGCGAGCCTGCGGGGCCTGTACGACCTGGTCCGCGGCATGCGCAACATCCCCACCGAACGTGTGCAATTCCTTACGGTGCCGCGGGAGTCGTACGCCTACAACGCCAATCGCGACCAGCTCGTGGAACCCGACGCGGAGAAACTCTTCGAACGGCTGCGCATGGACGCCCCGTTGGAGGTCTCGAAGGAACTTCCGGAGGATTCCGGCACAAAGAGGAGTGGCTCGGAGCCGGTCGGCGACGGGGCCTCATACGGCGATTCGCACAACTACGAGCCCCATGACGGGAGTTACAGGGAGCGCGTGGACGACTACGACCAGGAATTCAGCCGGGAAGATGGCAAATCGGGCGCAAAGCGGCCCGGCGGTCCTTCGCCGACGCCGAGTCCCGCGCCGACTTTCCGAGGGAACACGGCCGCCGAGGACGCGTGCGGCTAACACCCGAACAGGCCTTTTGGTAAAGAGCACACCAAGACGGGGAACGTACGTTCAAAGAATTGGGCGGATTGCCCGGTTGTAGGGAAGTGCAATTTCTCACCGTCGTCGCTTGACGCCGAACTGGGCGGCTAGTGTGAGCGATCCGGTGCACCCGGTCCTGAGGTCTGTCCTGAGGTCGCGCACTGGTTGGACCGACTGACCGAGCGTCTTTTGAGGGGGAAAGACGCCGCGTGGCCCCGACGGAGGACTCAAGCAACCGTGGACGCGCAAGGCCGTGGGCGGGCGGACGATATCGATCCCGCAGACCAGTGGGTACTCAACCCGAACACCGGTGACTACGAACTGCGACTGCAGAGTTCCGCACCGCAGTCGACGGTTCCCGGTCCCCGGAGAACCGCCACCCGCGCCGGAGGGGCGGCAACACGCCCGCGTACCGCGCCGGGCCGTGACCGTGAGATTCCGGGCACCGATGTGCCGGGACCGCGCAGGCGCCGTGGCGCGCCGGAGGAACCACTTCCGGGTCGCCGCCGGACGCGTACGAAACCCAAGCAGTCGCGGGCGAAGAAAATACTGCTGTGGACCGGCGGCGGCATGGCCCTCGTGCTGGTCGGTGTCTCGGCGGCGGCGTACGCCTACATCAAGCACCTTGAGGGCAACGTCAACACGACGGACGTCGGCAGTGCGGGTGCGAGCGGCTTCAGCAAGGACGAGGCCTTCAATATCCTGATCATCGGTACGGACAAGCGCACCGGTGCGGGCAACGAGGGCTACGGCGACAAGGGCAGCGTCGGGCACGCCGACACGAACATCCTGTTGCACGTCTCCAAGGACCGTACGAACGCGACCGCGATGAGCATCCCGCGTGACCTGATCGTCGACATCCCGGACTGCCCGACCAAACTGGCGGACGGCACCGAGAAGGTCATCGCGGGGACCCCCAGCCAGCGCTTCAACACGAGCCTGGGCCAGGACGAGCGGGACCCGGGCTGCACCATGCGCACGGTCAAGGCGGTCACCGGCATCTCGCCGGACCACTTCATGATGGCCGACTTCAACGCCGTCAAGACCCTGACCACGGCGGTGGACGGCGTCGACGTGTGCGTGGAGAAGGCCGTCGACGACAAGGAGTCGAAGCTCAAGCTGCCGGCCGGTACGTCCAAGGTCGAGGGCGAGCAGGCGCTGGCCTTCGTGCGGACCCGGCACAGCTTCGGCAACCAGGGCGACCTCGACCGCATCAAGGTGCAGCAGCAGTTCCTCGGATCGCTGATGCGCAAGATGGCGTCCAGTGACACCCTCACCAACCCCAGCAAGCTGCTGAAGCTCGCCGAGGCCGCCACCAAGGCACTGACCGTGGACACCGGCATCGGCAAGGTCGGCACGCTCAAGGACGTGGCGCTGGAGCTGAAGAAGGTGCCGCCGAAGAACATCACCTTCACCACGGTGCCGGTGCGCGACAACCCGGCCGAGACGGTCAAGGCGACAGTCGTCGTCGACGACTCGCGCGCGCCCCAGGTCTTCCAGATGATCAAGAGCGACACCTCCTTCACCGCGGTGAAGCAGAAGGAGGCGAAGGAGAAGGCGGCCGTCGCCGCCCGTCTCAAGGGCAAGAAGGCCGCCGCCTCGGAGGTGCGCGTCCAGATCCTCAACGGCGGTGCCCCGGCCGGCAGCGCCCAGGCGGAGCTCAACTGGCTGCAGTTGGAAGCCGGCGTGTCCAAGTCCGAGAACGCGGGCAACTCGGGTGACACACAGGCCAAGACGACGCTCGAGTACGCGCCCGATCAGGCGGACCAGGCACGCAGGCTGGCCGACATCATGGGTCTGTCCGGCTCGGCGATGAAGCCGGGCAAGAGCGTCACCAACTCCCAGGGGCTGCCGACGATGACACTCACGCTGGGAGAGGACTTCAAGGGCGCCGGGGTGAAGCTGAACTCCGCTTCGGCCGCCACTCCGGATGTGGAGAAGTCCACGGCGGACAAGGTCCAGTGCGCCAGCTGATTCGCTGACGCGGGTGGCCTGACGGGCCTGTCGCACGTCTTACGGGGCGAGCGACGGGCCTTTGCCGGATGCGGAGTTGACTCCGGGGCGGGATCGGCCGGTGCCCGGGCCGCGATCGCCCGGTGCCACGTGCAGGGTTGGCCGGTGCCAAGTGCGGGTTTTCCCGGTTCCAGGTGCGGAGTGGCCGTATCAGGTGCGGGGCGGGCCGAATCCGGCTCGGAGTTGTCCGGCTCGGAACACAACCGTGCGGGGCTCACGTTGGTCTGACGTGGGGCACCGCTGTGTCGACTGCACGTCCGTCCGACGTCGGCCGCATGCCGGGCCGACAGCACACGGCCGTGCCGGTCGCTGATTTTGCCGATGCGTAGCCAACCCGGTTCGGGCTCACAGGGGTCTGACAGGTGGCGGACCAGTGTCGGACAGGGTGGCCTGACAGGGTTCGCTCCGCACCGGCCAGGGAGGGCCGGACACGGGGCGCGGCCTTGTCCGGGCAACAGGGGTGGGGAAGGGGCAGGGAGTTGAGTCAGAGCAGTGTGCAGGGGGAGGTGCCCGCGGTCGAGGACACCATGTCCCTCGCTCCGCAGGGCAAGGACGCGGCGGCCGGACCGGGCAGGCACGGCGGGAACAGGCGGCGCCCAGGCGGCCAGGGAACCGACCGGTCCCGGCGCAGACGGCGGGTGCTCCGCTGGTCGGCGACGGTCCTGTCGGTGGTGATACTCGGGACCGCCGGCACGGGATACCTGTACTACCGGCACCTGAACGGCAACATCGAGAAGGGCGAGCGCAGCAGCGGCGACTCGAAGGCGCCGAAGACGGCGCCCAACGCGGCCGGGCAGACTCCGCTGAACATCCTGCTGGTCGGCTCCGACAGCCGTGCCTCCGACGCGAACGTGGCGCTGGGCGGCAGCAGGGACAACCGCAGCAACCCGCCGCTGGGCGACGTGCAGATGCTCATCCACCTGTCCGCGGACCGCAAGAGCGCCGCGGTGGTGACCATTCCGCGCGACACCCGCGTCGACATCCCCAAGTGCACGGACCCGGAGGACGGCAAGACCTATCCGGCGACCAACACCATCATCAACACGTCGCTGTCCCGCGGCGGCGCCGGCTGCACGCTGGCCACCTGGGAGAACCTCACCGGGGTCTACATCGACCACTGGATGACGATCGACTTCGCGGGCGTCGTGAGCATGGCGGACGCCATCGGCGGGGTCGAGGTCTGCGTGAGACAGAACGTGAAGGACGGCCCGCTGCCCGGTGTGCCCGGGGGCTCCGGCCTGAAGCTGAAGGCCGGTACGAAGAAGGTCCAGGGCAAGCAGGCGCTCCAGTGGCTGCGCACGCGCCACGCCTGGGGCAGTGACCTCATGCGGGCCAGGGCTCAGCACATGTACATGAACTCGATGATCCGAGGGCTGAAGGAGCAGAACGTCTTCACCGACACGGGCCGGCTGATGGGCCTGGCCGAGGCTGCCACGAAGTCGCTGAAGGTCTCCGAGGAGATCGGCACGGTCAAGAAGCTGTACGACCTGGGCATGCAGCTCAAGACGGTGCCGACGAACCGCATCACGATGACGACGATGCCGAACGTCCCGGACCCGCTGGACGCCAACCACGTGGTGCCGGCCGGCGCCGACGCCGAGAAGGTGTGGTCGATGCTCCGCGACGACGTGCCGTTCGACAGCAACGGCTCGGACTCGGACGCGAAGAAGAAGACCGAGGAGAAGACCTCCAAGGACCCGGCCGCGGCCGACGGCCAGATCGCCGTACAGGTGCAGAACGGCACGCGGACCAACACGGAGGCGGCGGCGCCCCTGCGGGCGAGCGCGATCGCGGATCAGCTCACCGGCAAGGGCTTCACACAGGCGGTGGCGGACCGTTCGGTGGTGCTCAGCGAGGACAAGACGGTCGTCCGCTATCCCAGTGCGGACCTGGAGGGTGACGCCCAGCGGGTCGCCAAGTCGCTGGGGATTCCGATGAGTTCGGTGAAGCGGAGCACCGACGTCTCCGGGGTCACCCTCGTCGTGGGCGCCGACTGGCGTACGGGCACGGCCTATCCGAAGAAGTCGGCCCCGAAGGCCGGGGACGTCCCCGGCAACGCCGACGCCATCAACGGGTCGGACAAGAGTCAGTGCATGGACGTGTACAAGCCCTACCGCTGGTAGCCGTCCCGGTGGGGTGGCACCGGGCGGCCGCCCCACCGCAGGTGCAGGGGAACCGGGCCGGCTCCGCAGGCGCGGGATCGAGCGGACTCCAAGCTCCCGGAATCAGCCATTCCATGACCATTAATGGACATGTACACATCACACCCAACTGTCGAAGAACCGTTCGATGATGTGATCACTCTCGACGATCTTCCTTCCCCGTCGAGCCCTTCAGGAGAGCAACGTGAAGTCCAGGAGCAAAGTCGCCCGCTACGCCACCTCGATGGCTCTCATGCTGTCGGGCATCGCCGGCTACTCGCTCGTCACCGCGCCCGCCGCCAGCGCCGCCACGTACGGCTGCAACGGCTCCCAGATCGACAGCTGGAACAACACGTACAACGGCACCACGTACGCCACGACCTACCTGTTCTGGGACGGCACGTACAACTGCGTCGCGGCCGTGAAGCGCGGTTCGTACTACGGCGTCAAGTCCCGTATCGCCGTGGACGCCTGGACGAACAGGGACGGCTACGTCTCGCCGGGGGACGACGGCCAGTACCTCTACTACGCGAGCTTCAAGTTCTACGGGAAGGACCGCTGTATCGCGGTCGAGACCGACGTGTGGAACTTCAGTGGCAACAACATCATCCAGGATCACGTTCCGAACTCCAGCTACTTCCACTGCGACTGACTCCGACGCGACGAGGGACCGGCGCCCGCGGTGACACGGGTCACGCCTTTATGAGTTGCGTACCCGGAACCCGCCTCGGAATGATCATGCTCGGTTCTGAAATTGATCTGATGGGAACTCAAGCATGTTCGACACCAAGCGACTTGGTTCGGTGGCAGCCATCCTCGGTCTGACCGTCGCCGGAACGGTCGCCGCCACCGGCACCGCCTCGGCCGCCTCGTACAACGGCGGCTGCGGGTCCGGCTACAGCGTGATCGGCTCCAGGGACGTCGGCGACGGCAACGCCTTCATCACGTACAACAGCTCCAACGGCTACAACTGCGTCGTCACCGTCAGCGACACCCCGGGCTCGTCGATGTATCTGGACGCCCGGCTGCGGATCCACCGGACCGACACCGTGTGGAAGGCCAGCGAGGTGGACGAGGGCAACTTCAAGTACTACGCGGGCCCCGTCTACCTGAAGGCCGTGGACACCTGCATCGACTACGGCGGCACCGCGGGCAACGCGAGCTACATCCAGGTCAACTACAAGGTCCACTGCGGCTGATCCCGCTGACGGCGAAGGCCCCTTTCCCTGTCCGGAAGGGGCCTTCGCCATGTGCGCCAAGAGGCGGTCAGTTCTCGCTCAGCACCGCCGGCCGCCGCGACGCGATGACCTTCTTCGCCAGAGCCTTCGGGCTGGTCAGGAAGCCGATGCCCCACGACATGTGCATGGTGGCGAGGGCCACGGGAATCCACAGCCGCGCCTTCGGCGGCAGCCCCTTGCCCGCGGGGAGGGAGCCGAGGGCGATCGCCGCGAGGTAGCCGCCGGGGACCAGGAAGCCCCAGGGGGTCACCGCCGCACCCACCACGAGCCCGGCGACGATCGCGCAGACCGCGGCCGGCGGGGCCAGATAGCGCAGGTTGATCGAACCCGAGTGATAGCGGGCGACGACATGACGCCAACGCCCGTAGTCCTTGTACTGCTTGGCCAGGGCCTGCATCGAGGGACGCGGGCGATACGAGACCCGCAGCTCGGGCGAGAACCAGATCAGGCCGCCCGCCTCACGGATCCGGAAGTTCAGCTCCCAGTCCTGGGCGCGGATGAACTCCTCGTTGTAGCCGCCCTGTTGCTCCAGGGCCTCACGGCGGAAGACACCGAGGTACACGGTCTCGGCCGGTGCGGCCTCGCCGCCCGTGTGGAAGGCCGCGTTGCCCACGCCGATCTTCGACGTCATCGCCGCGGCGACCGCGTGCTCCCAGTCGTTCTCGCCCTCGGCGTGCATGATGCCGCCGACGTTCTGCGCGCCGGTCTCCTCCAGGAGGCGGACGGCGGTCGCGATGTAGTTCGGCGAGAGCATGCCGTGCCCGTCGACGCGTACCACGATCGGGTGGCGGGACGCCTTGATCGCGGCGTTCAGCGCGGCGGGGGTACGACCGGTCGGGTTCGGCACCGTGTGCACACGGGGGTCTTCTCGTACGAGCTCGGCCGCGATCTCGTCCGTACGGTCCGTCGAGGGACCGATGGCGATCACGACCTCCATCTCACCCCCGTACTCCTGGGCGAGGATCGCTTGGACGGCGCCGCGCAGATGCCGTTCCTCGTTGAGGACGGGCATGATCACGGAGACGGCGGGGAGCTGCACGTCGGGCTTGGCGTTCATCGCGGATTACGTTACCGCGAACGGGGGACACGGACGCGCGCCGCCCGGTCCTTGCGCCGGGCCGCAGATCGTATGGGCCTACGGTGCTCGCGGACCCCCACACCCGGCCGACGCGGAGGTGTCCGCCTTGCCCACGCCGCCCCGCTCCCCCGCCCGCCCGCAGCGGCAGCGCCCAGCGCGGCCGCCCGTACGGCGCAGGCGGCCGCGCTGGGCCATGCGGGTGACGACCTCGGTGTCCGTGACGGTGCTCGCGGCGGCCGGCATCGGGCACGCGCTGCTCACCGGTCTCGGCTCCGACATCGACCGGATCGACCCCTTCAAGGACATGAAGAACCGGCCCGCGCACGGCCACGGCATGAACGTGCTCCTCGTCGGCACCGACGGCCGCGACCGGATCACCCCGGAGGAGAAGGAGAAGTACCGGCTCGGCGGCGCCCCCTGCCACTGCACCGACACGATCATGATCGTGCACCTCTCCGAGGACCGGAAGCGGGCCAGCATCGTGAGCCTGCCGCGCGACTCGTACGCCGAGACGCCCGCCCACATCGACCGCACCACCGGCCGACGGCACCAGCCGCACCCGGTCAAGCTGAACGCGGCGTACGCGGAGGGCGGGCCGCAGCTGACCGTGCGGACCGTGGAGAACATGACCCATGTGAAGATCGACCACTATCTGGAGGTCGACTTCACCAGCTTCATCAAGACCGTGGACGTCCTCGGCGGGGTCCGGATCTGCACGGTGAAGCCGCTCAAGGACACGTACACCGGGCTCGACCTGCCGACCGGTGTGCACGATCTGAACGGCGGGCAGGCGCTGCAATACGTGCGCTCGCGGCACATCGACGGAGCCTCGGACCTCGGCCGGATGCAGCGCCAGCAGCGCTTCCTGGCCGCGCTGATCGAGCGGGCCACCTCGTCCGGGGTGCTGCTCAACCCGATCAGGTTCCGGGAGGTGACCGGGGCCGTGCTCGGCTCGGTGCGCGCCGACAAGGGTCTCGGGTCGGACGAACTCGTCGACCTGGGGCGGGCGATGCGGACCTTCTCGCCGTCCTCCTCGGAGTTCACGACGGTCCCGATCGGGAAGATGGGGTACGCCGTGAAGGGCATCGGATCGACCCTGAAGTGGGACGAGCAGAAGGCGGACCGGCTCTTCCGCACCCTGCGCGACGACAAGCCGCTCGCCCCGCACCGGGTCCGCTCCAAGGCCCTGCGCGTCGATGTCGCCCCGCAGCAGATCCGGGTCCAGGTCGAGAACGGCACCATGACCGCCGGCCTCGGCCGCCGCGTCGACAGCGGTCTGGCGGCCACCGGCTTCCGCACGACCCGGGCCCCCGTGAACGCCCCCGACCGCTCGGTCCGGCGCACGATCGTCCAGTACGACCCCCGCTGGGACCGCTCCGCGAAATCCCTCGCCACAGCCTTGCCCGGCAGCGAGCTGCGCCCCGTGAACGGCCAGGGCCCCCTGATGAAGGTGATCGCCGGCTCGGACTTCAAGGAGGTCCACAAGGTCCGGGCGGAGGACCCGACCCAGGGCGAGTTCAAAACGGTGACGGGCGACCAGGTGGTCTGCCCGTAGCCGACCAATCCAACGAGGGGCTCGCCACCGAATGTGTTGTGGAGGGGCGCGCCCCTCCAGGGGCGCGGGGAACTGCGCGACAAGCCCCCACCGGCCCGCGGCCGCCAACCGCCCTAGTCGTCGAGCCCTTCCGCGGAACGCTTCTCCCGCAGCTCCACGATCGCCCGCCGCCGGGCAAGCCGATGCGTACGACGGATCTGCGCCTCCTGATTGCGGCGCCGGTCCCGCTCACTCTCCGCCACCACCGGAGGTACCCGCCGAGGCTTCCCATCGGCATCCACCGCAGCAAAAACCAGGTAGGCAGAGCCGACCTGCTGAGGCGGCGTCGACTCGTTCCAACGCTCGGCGAGAACGCGGACGCCGACCTCCATCGACGTACGACCCGTCCAGTTCACCTGTGCCTTCACATGCACGAGGTCGCCTACGCGAACGGGTTCCAGGAACGCCATCTCGTCCATGGAGGCGGTCACGGCAGGCCCGCCGGAGTGCCGCCCGGCCACCGCGCCGGCCGCGTCGTCGACCAGTTTCATGATCACGCCACCGTGCACCGTGCCCAGAAGGTTGGTGTCGTTATGGGTCATGATGTGGCTGAGGGTGGTTCGGGACGCCGAAGTCGGCTTGCCCGGAATATCGGATTCCGGGGGACGGGCCTGGTCTGTCATGGCGCCCACCTTATGCCGGGCACACGCAAGGGTTGCTTTGCATCAGCTCTGCAACAGCCCTGGTGCGATTTTCCGAAGACCCTTGTATGGCACACAGTGGGAACCTGCACACTGGGCCCATGAGCGATTGGCCCCAGGGATACAACGGCGGCGACCGGCACGGCCGCGGCAGCGCAGGCGCCGAGCCCGAGGGCGCCCGTGTGATGCGGCAGGTGCAGCGCGGCTCGGGGGCCGGTCCACGCCCCTCGGCACCGTCGCGCGGAGTCCCGCCCCAGCCGACGTACACGGACGGCTACGGCGAGGACGCCTATGACGGTTACAACACCGGACAGGTGTACGGCTCGCCGGGCGGAGGCGGTCCCCAGGAGCCGCCCGGGGGTCATGGACGGGGTCCGCGGCCCGCGCCGAACTGGCGCAAGCGGATCAAGTGGACGGCGATCACGGTGGTCACCGTGCTGGTCGTGGTCTCCGTGGGCACGTACTTCTGGGCCGACTCGAAGCTCAAGCGCGAGGTCGACCTGTCGAAGGTGATCGACCGGCCCGACGGCGGCGAGGGCACCAACTACCTGATCGTCGGCTCCGACAGCCGCGAGGGCATGTCCGCCGAGGAGAAGAAGAAGCTCCACACGGGCTCCGCCGAGGGCAAGCGCACGGACTCGATGATGATCCTGCACGTCGGCGACAACGGGAACACGATGATCTCGCTGCCGCGCGACTCGAACGTGACGATCCCCACGTTCAAGGGCTCCGAGTCCGGCAAGACCTTCCAGGGCACCGGCCGTCAGGTGAAGCTCAACGCGGCGTACGCCGAGGACGGGCCCGAGCTGCTCGTGCGGACCGTCGAGGCCAACACCGGGCTGCGCATCGACCACTACGCGGAGATCGGCTTCGGCGGCTTCGCGAAGATCGTCGACGCGGTGGGCGGTGTCGAGATGGACATCCCCAAGGCGTTCAAGGACGACAAGTCCGGCGCCGACTTCAAGGCGGGCAAGCAGACCCTCAACGGCGAGCAGGCCCTGGCCTTCGTCCGTACGCGGTACGCGTTCGCGGGCAGCGACCTGGACCGCACGAAGAACCAGCAGAAGTTCCTCGCGGCCCTGGCGAGCCAGACGGCGACGCCGTCCACGGTCCTCAACCCCTTCAAGCTCTACCCGACCATGGGCGCCGGCCTCGACACCCTCACCGTCGACAAGGACATGTCCCTCTGGGACCTCGCCTCGATGTTCTGGGCCATGAAGGGCATCACCGGCGGTGACGGCAAGTCGATGAACATGCCCATCTCCGGCAACGCGGGCAACGGCAACCTCCAGTGGGACACCGCCAAGGTCAAGACCCTGGTGAACCAGCTGAAGAACGACGAGAAGGTGACGGTGTCGGGGAACTGAGCGAACCCCGAGCCCGTACCGCACGAGAAGTCCTATGACAGCGATGGGCCCCCGGCACGGCGCCGGGGGCCCATCGCTGCAGTAGGACCGCGCCCTACGGCAGGTTGCGGGCCATCACGATGCGCTGGACCTGGTTCGTGCCCTCGTAGATCTGGGTGATCTTGGCGTCGCGCATCATGCGCTCGACCGGGTAGTCGCGGGTGTAGCCGTAACCGCCGAGGAGCTGGACGGCGTCCGTGGTGACCTCCATCGCCACGTCGGAGGCGAAGCACTTGGCCGCCGCCCCCTGGAAGGTCAGGTCGCTGTCACCGCGCTCCGACTTGGCCGCCGCCGCGTACGTGAGCTGGCGGGCGGCCTCGATCTTCATGGCCATGTCGGCGAGCATGAACTGGATGCCCTGGAAGTCGGCGATCGCCTTGCCGAACTGCTTGCGCTCCTGGACGTAACCCTTGGCGTAGTCCAGGGCGCCCTGCGCGATACCGAGGGCCTGGGCGGCGATCGTGATGCGGGTGTGGTCCAGGGTCTTCATCGCGGTGGCGAAGCCCGTGCCCTCCTCGCCGATCATGCGGTCGGCCGGGATGCGAACGTTGTCGAGGTAGACCTCGCGCGTCGGGGAGCCCTTGATGCCGAGCTTCTTCTCCGGGGCGCCGAAGGAGACACCCTCGTCCGACTTCTCCACGACGAAGGCCGAGATGCCCTTGGAGCGCTTGGTGGGGTCGGTCACGGCCATCACCGTGTAGTACTCCGACTCGCCCGCGTTGGTGATCCAGCGCTTCACGCCGTTCAGGACGTAGAAGTCGCCGTCGCGGACCGCCTTCGTCTTCATGCCCGCCGCGTCCGAGCCCGCGTCCGGCTCGGAGAGCGCGTACGAGAACATCGCGTCGCCCTTGGCCAGCGGGCCCAGGTACTTCTTCTTCAGGTCCTCGGAGCCGGAGAGGATCACCGGGAGCGAGCCCAGCTTGTTCACCGCGGGGATCAGGGAGGAGCTGGCACAGACCCGCGCCACCTCCTCGATCACGATGACCGTCGCCAGCGCGTCCGCGCCCGCACCGCCGTACGTCTCCGGCACGTGCACGGCGTGCAGGTCGGAGGAGACCAGGGCGTCCAGCGCCTCCCGCGGGAAACGGGCTTCCTCGTCCACCGCCGCGGCGTAGGGCGCGATCTTCGCCTCGGACAGCGAGCGGATCGCGTCGCGGAGCATGTCGTGCTCCTCGGACGGGCGGTACAGGTCGAAATCAGCCGATCCGGCCAAGGTCTCTCACGCTCCAAAGACGCTGTGATGCTGACGCTAATTACCGTTAAGTAACTCAAATTTTAGGGGCCCGCCCACGGGAGTGATACGTGAGCTTGGCGACAAGGGGGAAACTGCCCGGTGAAGCGCTCGAACAAGCCCCGACTATGCTCGGTCAGCGCACTCGAGGCGCACTGCAGTCGCACCCCTGACGGATACCTGACGGACACCTACTGGAGCATCCATGGCCCTCAAGATCACCGTGATCGGCACCGGCTACCTCGGCGCCACGCACGCCGCGGCCATGGCCGAGCTCGGGTTCGAGGTGCTGGGACTCGACGTCGTACCCGAGAAGATCGAGATGCTCCAGCGGGGCGAGGTCCCGATGTACGAGCCGGGTCTCGAAGAGCTGCTGGCCAAGCACGTCGCCGGTATCGAGGGGTCCAGCGGGCGGCTGCGGTTCACCATGGACTGGGCCGAGGTCGCGGAGTTCGGCGACATCCACTTCGTCTGCGTGAACACCCCGCAGAAGCACGGCGAGTACGCGTGCGACATGTCGTACGTCGACGCCGCCTTCGCCTCGCTCGCACCCCATCTGACGGGCCCCGCCCTCGTCGTCGGCAAGTCCACCGTGCCCGTGGGGTCGGCCGAGCGGCTGGCCCGCACGCTGGTCGAACTCGCCCCCGCCGGCGAGGAGGTCGAGCTGGGCTGGAACCCCGAGTTCCTGCGCGAGGGCCTCGCCGTCCAGGACACCCTGCACCCCGACCGCATCGTCGCCGGCGTCCGCAGTGAGCGCGCCGAGAAGCTGCTGCGCGAGGTGTACGCGACGCCGATGGCCGAGGGCACGCCCTTCGTGGTGACCGACTTCCCGACCGCCGAGCTGGTGAAGACCGCCGCGAACTCCTTCCTCGCCACCAAGATCTCCTTCATCAACGCCATGGCCGAGGTCTGCGAGGCCGCCGGCGGCGACGTCGTGAAGCTCGCCGAGGCGATCGGGTACGACGACCGGATCGGAAGGAAGTTCCTGCGCGCCGGGATCGGCTTCGGCGGCGGATGCCTCCCCAAGGACATTCGCGCGTTCATGGCGCGCGCCGGTGAGCTGGGCGCCGACCAGGCGCTCACCTTCCTGCGCGAGATCGACTCCATCAATATGCGGCGCCGCGGTCAGATGGTGGAAATGACGCGAGAGGCCCTGGGCGGCGGTTCTTTCCTCGGGAAGCGGATCGCGGTGCTCGGCGCCACGTTCAAGCCGGATTCGGACGACGTCCGGGATTCGCCCGCGCTGAACGTCGCCGGGCAGATTCATCTGCAGGGCGGCCAGGTCACGGTCTACGACCCCAAGGGCATGGACAACGCCCGGCGCCTCTTTCCGACGCTGGCGTACGCGGAGACGGCAGCGGAGGCCGTACGTGGCGCCCATGCCGTCCTGCACCTCACCGAGTGGCGTGAGTTCCGCGAGCTGGACCCGGCGGCGCTCGGCGAGGCCGTGACGGACCGGATCGTGCTGGACGGCCGCAACGCGCTCGACCCCGCCGTGTGGCGGGCCGCGGGCTGGACGTACCGGGCGATGGGGCGACCGGCCGCCTGAGCGGCATACGCCTGCACTTCTTCCCTCCAATTGGTTCGAATCGCATTCGAGCAATGTGGTGGAATTGCCGTGCCGTGCACGCCAGTTCTTCACAGTCGCAATGCACGGAATGACGTCGTTGTAGCCCGTTCTCACAGCAGGGGCACCCCTGGAAGAGAGGCAGGCAACAGGCGATTAACCAACGCGTAGCCACGCGGAATTCGGCTGCCACTCCACTGGTCCGCATTCACCGATCTGAATGACCGGACCATGCCAGGAGTGATCATGCCCCTGTTCAACAGGGCGGATTGGCCGAGGGATCACCGCGACGAGGTGGTCGCGGGCGCGCTCGTCGGCGCCGTGCTGATCGTGCTCGGCTACGCCTCGGGGATCGGCGCCCCGCCGTCGTCGGGGTCGGCACAGGCCGCCGTGCCTCCCGCGTCACCGCCCGCGGCGACGGCACCGCCCAGTACGACTCCGGCGCCGGGCGAGGACGTGCCGGAGGGAGCCGCTCCCGTGCCCCAAGTCCCGGTCGGGGCGGGCGGGTTGCCGATCGGCACCGGCGTCGTGCCGATCGGGGACGGCGGCCATGCCGGGCACGGGACCGGAACCGGCAACGGGAGCGGGGAGTCCGGCACCGGCGGCCATGACGGTCACGGCGGGCAGGGCACGACGCCGACTCCCACCCCCACGCCCTCCCCCTCCGGCTCCGCGGGCGAGGAGCCCCCGGCCGACGACTCCTGCGACGACGGCGACGTACACCTCGTAAAGCCCCTGCTCACCGGGATCGCCGGGCTCACGGGCCAGGCCCTCGGCCTGGTGGGCGGCACGGAACCGACCCCCGCGCCGACACCCTCCCTCTGTGTCGGAGTCGCCACACCGGGCCTCCTCTCCGCCCCGGACGACGCGGAGGCCACGCCGTGACAACGCGACCCCGCTCCCTCACCTCCCGCCTCGCCGCTCCCCTCCTCGCCGTCCTCACCGCCCTGCTGTACGTCCTCGCAGGCGCGGCCCCCGCCTCCGCCCACACCGAGCTGGTCCGCTCGACTCCCAAGGACGGCACGGAACTCGGCAAGGCACCCGCCCACCTCACCCTCACCTTCGACGAGCCCGTCGAGCTGTCCGACGTACGCGTGATGACGCTCGACGGTGACCGACTCCCCGTCGCCCGTGCCCCGCGCGGGGGCGGCGACACCGTGCGGGCCGCGCTCCCCGACGTGGCTCCGAGGACCGGTGAACTCGCTCTCTCCTGGTCCGTCGTCGACGAGGAGGACGGGCACGCGTCCTCCGGCCGGCTGACGTTCGGCATCGGTACGGCGGCGGCGCCCGCCACCGCCCAGGACCGCGGCGACGAGGCCGCACCCGCGCCCTCCCCCTCGGTGCGGCACGGCCTCGTCGCCGCTCGCTGGGCCGGTTACCTCTCGCTGGCCCTGTTCATCGGCGGGATCGCGTTCGTCGCGCTCCTCTGGCCGCGCGGGGCTGGTGAGCCGCGGGCACGGGCGATGCTCGCCCTCGCCTGGACGGTCGGGCTGCTCTCGACGGTCGTGGCGCTCGGACTGCAGGGCGCGTACGCCGAGTTGGGCGGCGTCCGCGACGCGCTCTCCGCGTCGGTGTACGCGAACGTGCTCACCACCGGGCCGGGTCTCGCGCTCGCCGCCCGCGGGCTGCTCTGGGTGCTCGCCGCCGTCGTGCTGAGCGCGCTGCTCCAGGGCGGTGCCCGTACGGCACGCTCGCCCGGCTGGCGGGTGGGTGCCCTCGCCGTGTCGCTCGGGCTGCTGCGGGCGACCGGGATGACGGGCCACAACTCCGAGGGCACGGAACCGACCTGGGGCGCGCTGGCCGACCTGGTGCATCTGCTCGGGGCGAGTCTGTGGATCGGCGGTCTGGCCATGCTCGCGGTGGCCGTGCTGCCGCGCCGGGACCCCGACGAGCTGGCGCTGGTCGTGCCCGGCTACTCGAAGCTCGCGGGCGCGTCGGTGGCCGCGATCGCCGTGGCCGGCCTGGTGCTGGCCTGGCAGGTCGTGGGCTCGTACGACGCCCTGCTGCATACCTCGTACGGGCGGTTGCTGCTGGTCAAGACCGGTGTGCTGGCCCTCGTTCTGTTCGCCGCGTGGCGCAGCCGTCAGTGGGTGCGTACGCGTCTGGAACTCGCCGTGCTGCTGCGCGGCGAGGCCGCCACCGTGCGGCCCTTCGGTTACTCGGTCGCGGCGGAGACGGGGCTCGTCCTCGTCGTGCTCGCCGTGACGAGTCTCCTGGTCACGGCCGATCCAGGCCGCTGACCTCCCCTGAAAACCCCGAAATCCCCTCACAGACAAGGGAGTTGCGTTGATGCGCAGTAAAGACACCGGTGAACGGCGCCGTCGGGCGCCCGCCGGGAACCGGGCCCTCCTCGTCGCCGGGCTCGGCGCCGCCTTCGCGGCGGTGCTCAGCCTGGGGCTGCTTCAGGCGACGGCCGGTTCGGCGTCGACGACCGACTCGGCGGCGGGCGCGGCTCAGGCGCCCGCAGCCGCGGCGGCCGAGGCAGCCGAGGCGCGTCCCGCGGCAGCCGCCGCGGCCGACCACAAGGTCGACATCATGGGCAACAAGTTCGGCGACGGGAAGCAGTTGGTCGTCAAGGTCGGCGAGACCGTGCAGTGGACCAACCACGACACGGCCCCGCACACCGTCACCACCACCAAGGGCCCGAAGAAGTTCGACTCGGGCACCCTCCAGCAGGGCGACTCCTGGTCGTACACCTTCACCACGGCGGGCACGTACGAGTACTACTGCGCGGTGCACCCGGACATGGTGGCGTCCGTGAAGGTCGTCGCGGACGACAGCGGGTCCACGGGCGGATCCACCGGCGGATCCACTGGTGGTTCCGGGAGCGGCGGTACGTCCGGTGGCTCCACGGGCGGCTCCTCCGGCGGTACGTCGGGGGGCTCGACCGGGGGTTCCGGCTCGGGCGGTACGAGCGGGGGTGACACCGGCGGCACGTCCGGAGGCGGCTCCGGCGGAACCAGCGGTGGCAGCACCGGTGGCGGCACGGGCGGTGGGGACGGCGGCGACGAGCAGTGCGCCAGCGTCCAGGACGTGCTGCTGCCGATCCTGCAGCACCTCAACACCGCGCACCTGGAGCGTTCGCCGGGTGAGCAGGTGCAGGACGCGCTGGCCCTCGACTCGTACATCAAGATGCACACCGTCTGGGTCGAGAGCATCCTCACGCCCGCCACGGAAGGCGGGGGCGCGGTCGCCGACGACACCCTCGGTGTGCTGCTCCAGCACATCAACTCGGCGCATCTGGAGGAGTCGCTCGGCCAGCAGATCACCGATCTGCTCAACGTCGACAGCTACGTGAAGATGCACACGGTCTGGGCCGAGCACCTGCTCGCACCCACGACGGGCTATCTGACCAGCAGCTGCTGACACCGGCGGCATCGCCGATCCAGGCGAACCCCTGATTCCTGCGGCACCGCCGCCGCGGGAGGACGCCGGGCCGGCCGAGGCTCAGTCGGCCGGCCCGGCGTCCGGCGTTCATTCTCCCCCGCTCTGTTTCTCCTCGGAAGGAGAACCAGGATGACGACCGTCACCCTGCCCACCGTCTCCCCACCGCCCGGCCGGTACGCCGTCGCACCCGGCCGCTCCTTCGCCGAACTCACCGCCTACTACGGCCCGTTGGCGACCCTGCGACGCCGCGTCACGCTGACCGGGGCGTCGCTCACGGTCCCCGAGTCCGAGTCCGGGTCCGCACCCGTGTCCGAGGCCGGGCCCGTTTCCGAGCCCGAGTCCGCGTCCGCGTCCGAGGGCGCGCGGCCCGTGTTCCGCTTCGACCTCGCCGGCACGATGAAGGCTTCCCTGGTCTCCGAGCACGTGGAACCCCTGGCGGACGGGCAGCACCTGCAGCTGATCGCCGACCTCGACGTGCGGGGTGTCGCGTTCCCGGTGCTGCTGCGCCTGCGCGTGGTGAGGTGCGCCGAGGGCCGGATGCTGGTGGTGGGCTCGGCCCGGCTCCCGTACCGGCTGCTCCGGCGCGCCACGGGCTTCCGGCTGCCGTGGTCCCGTCCGGCGACCCGGCTGCGGCTGCTGCTCGCCGCGGAGTTCGCGTGAGCGCGGGATGGCGGGAGCGGCGTGTGCCGACGGGAGCCGCCGCATTCGCCATGCTCGCCGTACTCGTCCTGCTGGTACCGCTGTTGCTGCTGTGGGCGGCGCCCGGGCCCGCGTCGGCGGCCACCTACCGGGTGGCGATGAAGGGGTACGCGTTCAGCCCCGCGGCCCTCACCGTCCCGGTGGGCTCCACGGTGACCTGGACCAACCAGGACACGGCCCCGCACGACGTGAAGACCACCTCCGGGCCGGTCTCCATCCACTCGCCGATGCTGCAGAAGGGGCAGAGCTGGAGCTTCACGTTCACGACGGCCGGGTCGTACGGGTACTACTGCACCGTGCACCCGGACATGACGGCCCGGATCGTGGTCCAGGCGGCGCCGACATCCGCGGCGCCGACTCATACGCACACGGGGTCGGACGATCACGAGTCCGGGACGGGAGCTGGGGCCGGGACGGGCACCGGGTCCGGGACCGGGCACCACACGGCTCCGACGACTTCGGCAGCCTCTCCGGCGGGGCGTTCCAAATCGCCGACTCCCACCAAGTCCCCGTCCGCGCCGCCGACTTCGGCTCCCGCGGCCGCGGCGGCACCTTCGGCAGCAGGTCCGGCGGCGAACCCACAAGCCCTGGAACCAACCGCCTCCGCCCGTCCCCTCGACGGCCTGCTCGTCCTGGCGGGAGTCGTGGCGGGCGTGGCCGTGCTGTGTCTGCTGCTGGTGGGTTCGCGCTCGGCGGCGAGGGAGAAACAGGACACCGCGTAGCCGTGACGGGGGTCGCCTCGGGCGGCCCCCGGGCTCGGGCTACTTGGCGCGATAGCGGCGCATCTTCGCCCGCGCCCCGCAGACCGACATCGAGCACCAGCGGCCACGCCCCGCCGGGCTGCGGTCGTAGTACGCCCAGTGGCAGTCCGGCGCCTCGCAGGCCTTGAGGCGGAGCCAGGTGCCGGCGGTGAGGGACTCGGCGACGGCCGCGGCGACCCGGGAGGTGAGGTCGGCCGGGTCCGCCGGCCGGAGCACCGCCGAGCCGTCGGCCGCGGAGACGGTGACGACGAGCGGCGCCGACGCGAGCAGCACGTCGAGAGGGCGTACCTCCCGGTGCGCCGGATGGCCCGCGTGCGCGAGACAGACGGCCCGCAGCGACTCGCGCAGTTCCCGCGCGGCCTCCACGTCGGCCTCCGCCAGGCCCAGCCCCGCGCGCCCCTCCGCCGTGTCCAGGGAGTCGGCACCCGACTCGATGTCCAGGGTGTTCACCAGGGACTGGAGCAGGGCCAGCCCACCGGGTGCGGGCGCACGGTCATTCATGGTTGCGACGTTACCTCTTATGCGGGAGCATGCAGTAACCGTTACCTGCTGAGTCGCTTTGCAGGTAACGGGCGATGCATGGACATCAGAGGAGGAAGTCATGGCTGTCGCCAAACTGGGCCCCGTCGTTCTGGACTGTCCCGACCCCCGCGCGCTCGCTTCGTTCTACGCCGAGGTGCTGGGCGGCACCGTCGAGACCGAGGGGGAGGCCGACTGGGTCGACCTCCGGCTGCCCGGCGCACAGGCGCTGGCGTTCCAGGCCGCCCCCGGCCACGTACCGCCGAAGTGGCCCGCGCCCGACGGCTCCCAGCAGTTCCATCTGGACCTGACGGTCGAGGACCTGGACTCGGCGGAGAAGGAGGTCCTGGCGCTGGGCGCGAAGGTGCTCGAAGCGGAGGACCGGGGGCGGGGGTGGCGGGTGTACGCGGATCCGGCCGGGCACCCGTTCTGCCTCTGCGCCTGCTGAGGCGGAACTAGGGCCTCGGGCCGGCGTGCGGGTGAGTGGGGGCTGGTCGCGCAGTTCCCCGCGCCCCTGAAAGACGGGGCTGCGCCCCTGTCCTTTGTCCCCACTCACCCGGAGCCGACGAACGACCGCCGGGAGGCTAGCCGTCCAACTCGGCGATCTTCGCCGTGGACGGCTCGCGGCGGCTGCGGGCGGCGCGGGCCGTGAAGTCCGCGCTGCGCAGGACGCGTTGGACGTTGCCCCAGGTGAGCAGGGCCAGGTCGGACTCGGACCAGCCGCGGCCGAGGAGTTCGGCCACCAGGCGCGGATACCCCGAGGCGTCGGACAGGTCCTGGGGGTGCGCGGCCCCGGAGTCGTACGTCCCCGAGAGACCGACGCACTCCGGGCCCGCGAGCGCGCGTACGTGGTCGAGGTGGTCCGCGACGTCCCGTACCGACGGGCCCGTCTGCTCGGCGGTCAGCGGTACGAGGCACAGGCCCTTGGTGATGCCGAGTTCGACGAGCACGTCGTCGGGGAGGTTCGCCGGGTGGGGGCGCAGGGCGCGGGCGGCGGAGCGGGTGAAGACGACCGGGGACTTGGAGATGGTGAGGGCACGGCGGACGGTCGCGTCGGAAGCACCGGACAGGTCGACGAGTACGCCGATGCGGTTCGTCTCGCGCACGACCTCCTCGCCGAACCTGGTCAGCCCGTTCTGGCCGGCCCAGGACGCGCCGGAGAGGGTGAGGACGCGCAGGCCGAGAGAGTGCAGCGCGCGCAGGATGCCCAGCGAGTCGTCCAGCGCGGCGGCGGCCGCGGGACCGAGCAGCACGGCGACCCGCCCGCAGTTCCTGGCGTCCGTGACCTGCGCCGCGCTGTGCGCCATCCGCAGGCCCTCCGGATGGGCCTCCACCACGGTCTTCACCAGGTCGAGCTGCTCCAGCGTGGCCCCGACCGCACGCTCGCCGACGAGGCCCTCGGGCAGATGCAGCGACCAGAACAACGCCGCCACGTGCCCTTCTCTCAGCCTGGGCACATCCGTGTCTATCGTGCTCTCGCCGAGCTCCAGGTCGTACCAGGGGAGGTGCCGCAGCGCCCACGGCAGACCGCTGTAGCCGTCGGCGACGGGGTGGGCGGCGAGAAGGGCGTGCGCACGGACCAGGGGGTCGTCGGCCGCGTCCCCCGCGGGTCCGGCATCGACTGCGAGCCCCCGCTCGTCCTCAAGAACATCCGGCTCGAACTCCCCCTCCACATCGGGGCGATCCAGCTCGCCCACCTCGGCGGTTGCGTGCAGTTCGTCCTGCAGATCTGCCATGGCGACGCTCCGGGGTCCGGTGGTGGCGACAGGTATCCCCACCGTGCCACGCGACCGTGACAGGGTCTCGGTGGATGAGCCGTTCGAGCTACCCCACCCGGCGCCCCGCTGGGGTCACGGCACCCTGCCCCCCCGTAACGGGAACGCGGCAACCCCCGCCCCCTAAGGGGCGCGGGGAACTGCGCGCCCAGCCCTCACGCACCCGCAGACTCCGAACCACACGCCCGGCGAAACGAACCGGCGGAGCCAACTGCAGCAAACCGGCGGAACTACCCGCACTGCTCCGCCCGCCCCAGCAAAAGCCCCCGTTCCCTCTCGTTCCGCGTCAACGAGGCCGCCTTCTCGAACTCCCCCCGCGCCTCCCCCACCCGTCCGAGCCGCACCAGCAGATCCCCCCGCACACTGGGCAGCAGGTAATAGCCCCGCAGCGCCGGTTCGGCGACCAACGCGTCCACGATGGCGAGCCCGGCCTCGGGCCCCTCGGCCATGGAGACGGCAACGGCCCGGTTCAGCTCGACGACCGGAGACGGAGTCCGGGCGGCAAGCAGCCCGTACAGCGTGGCGATCCGCGCCCAGTCGGTCTCCTCGTACGTATAGGCGTGGGCATGGCACGCGGCGATGGCGGCCTGCAGCACGTACGGCCCGGGACCGCCCCCCGTGGACACGGCCTCCGCCCGGGCGAGGGCGGCGAACCCGCGGCGGATGAGGAGCCGGTTCCACCGGGAGCGCTGCTGGTCCCTGAGCAGTACGGGCTCGCCCGACGGCCCGGTGCGCGCGGCCGACCGCGATGCCTGGATCTCCAACAGGGCGGCCAGCCCGTGCACTTCGGGCTCCTTGGGCATCAACTCGGCGAGCACTCGCGCGAGTCGGAGGGCGTCCTCGCAGAGCGCGGGGCGCAGCAGGTCGTCGCCCGCGGTGGCCGCGTACCCCTCGTTGAAGATCAGGTAGATGACTTCGAGTACGGACCCGAGCCGGGCCTCGCGCTCGGGCCCGTACGGCACCTCGAAGGCGACGGCCTTCGCGGCGAGCGTCCGCTTGGCGCGCACGATGCGCTGGGCGACGGTCGCCTCCGGGACGAGGTAGGCACGGGCGATCTCGACGGTGGTCAGCCCGCCGAGCAGCCGCAGGGTGAGGGCGATCCGGGCCTCGGCGGACAGCACGGGATGGCACGCGGTGAAGACGAGTCGCAGCAGGTCGTCGTCGATGTCGTCGGGATCGGCCGGCTCGTCGACGTGCCCGTGCCCGTACGGCTCGGCCGCCTCCAGGTCCCGCCCCATCTCCACGAGCTTGCGCGCGTACCGCTCGCGCCGCCGTACGAGATCGATCGCCCGGTGCTTGGCCGTGGCCATGAGCCAGGCCCCGGGATTGCCGGGCACCCCCTCCCGGGGCCACTGCTCCAACGCGGCGACCAGCGCGTCCTGCGCCAGTTCCTCCGCGATCCCGACGTCCCGCACGATGCGCGCGACCCCGGCGATGATGCGGGGCGACTCGATACGGAAGACGGTTTCGATGGCGTGGGCGGGGGCGGCGGCCGGCGCGGGGGTACCTGTCGGCCCGGTCTCGGGCGGCCCGGTCTCGGGCCCTGCCTCAGGGCCCGTCTCAGGATCTGGCTCCGACTCCGGCTGAGGTTCTGGCTGTGGCTCTGGTGTCACGCTCCACCATCAGACACCCCCCGGACCCGTACGTCCAAGGCTCAGCCTTCGACGATCTCCCGTACCTCGCAGGTCACCGTCCAGTGGGCCTCGTGGATCTGGAGGAACCGCTTGGTCCACTCGACGGCCTCGGCCTTGTCCTTGGCCTGCAGCATCGCGTACCCGCCGACGACCTCCTTGGCCTCGGTGAACGGCCCGTCGGTGACGGACATCTCGCCGCCCTCCCACCGCACCCGCGTCCCCTCGGCGGTCGGCTTCAGCCCCGAGGTGTCCAGCAGCACCCCGGCCTTCGTCATCTCCTCGATCAGCTCCCCCATCCGCGCCATGAGCTCGTCGCTCGGCCCCTCGGCGGGCGCGTTCTGCTCATCGATACGGATCATCGACAGGTAGCGAGGCATGGTGACTCCCTGAGTCTCTCGGTACGGGGGCGGGGCTTGTCCCACCTTCCCTCTCACCCGTGCGTCGAACGGGGGGCGGCGGGATCGACACGCTCGCCGAATTTCTTCGAGAGAATTCCACCGAGGCCGTTTCCACAGGTCAGGAGGTCACATCAGTCGGCGAAGTCCTTGAGCTTCTCGGTCTCCAGGGTGAAGCCGACAGGGTTCGGCAGCTCGATCACGGTGCCGAACGGTTGTGGGGTGCCGGAGCGGTACCTACTGCCTTTCGGCTCCGAGTGGACAGTGACAGTCGCTGCCTCGCGATCAATCAGCAGGTAGACGGGGATACCTGTGGTCGCGTAACCCGTTGGCTTCTCGATCCGGTCACGCCGGTTCGCGTCGCTGTCACGGGACGTGACTTCGACGACCATCAGCACTCCCTCGGGCTCTGACCACTCCCCCTTGCCCGCGAAGAACGTCTGCGGCGCCAGCGACCCGTCAGGGCGGGCCCTCCCATTGGGGTACGCCTCGACCTTGAGCCCCCTGTTCCGGGAAAAGAACAGGTCAGGACGATGCTGCATACATCGTTGGAGAAGCCAGGCGACGATCGTCCCATGATTGCCGTCCGGCATGGGCTTGACCCCAACCTTTCCGTTCAAGAACTCCAGCGCCACCGTTTCCGGCGCATGGCGGGCGAGCTCCTCGAATTCCTCGACGAGCATCTGGGGCTGATCGGAAGTCATGGGGGTCATTGCGTCGCCTCCTTCCCTCCATCCTGCCCCGCTCGCGGGCGGACCGTGCTGCAAGGTCGTCATGCGCGCGCTCCTTTCCCTGTACTCCCCGTACGTCGCCCTGTGCGCAGGGCGGCGCGCACCTGCCCCGCACGGGCGTGGACGTGTTCCGACGCGAGGCCAGGCCGTCCGCCCCAGCAGCCACCGCACAACCCGCCCCGCATCTCACCCCCGTCACCGGGCTCCCCACACGCCGTGGACCCCACCTCCACCTGCACACACCACGCCGCGTGCACCAACGGTCACTTCGAGGTTACGGCAGGTGACCGATGTTCCACAGGCGTACGGTGCCGTCGTAGCTGGCGGAGGCGAGCTTGGTTCCGTTCGAGTTGAAGCTCATGGAGCTGACTTCGCCCATGTGTCCGTGGAAGATCTTCCAGCGTGATGGAGTGCCGTCGGTGCGCCACAGTTCGATGGTTCCGTCACCGGACCACTCCACGTCCAGAAAGATCCGGCTGAGGGCCAGAAGCGGTTTCTCTGGATGGAACATGACCAAGGACGGGGAAGGCACAGCCCCGGTCCGGTGCCACTTTCCGTCACGTTGGTCGGGGCGCCACAGTCCGCTCTGCCCGGCCGAGGCCATGGTGAAATCCACGTACAGGCAATCGTCGTGCGGGCTGGCAGCCATCTTCTCCCCGGAAAACAGCGAGTCGTCACCCTCTGGTGCCCCGGCCATCGGAATGCGGGAGCGCTTGGTGAATTCCGGCGCCACGTAAACCCATACTCGCCCGTCCTGCCCAAGCCGCACCAGCCTGTTTGCGCTCAGCCAGCCCGCCGCAGTCATCTCACGCGTGCCTTTCTCACTGGTGCCGTTCCCCTTCAGCCGACCATCCTCATCGATCCCCAGCAGAACGGGGCGGCTGTCCGACTCGGTGAACCCCGACAGGTGGCGTCCCTCTCCGCCGAAAGCCAGCTCCCGGGTCGGAGGGCTCTCCTTCTCATAGGTTCGCCACTCTGGCTGCCCCCGCACATTCAATGTCTTCAGCTGCCCGTTCCGGCCGACGGCCAGAACGCCGCCATCCGCAGGAAACGCCACACTCGTGACCCCCCAATTCCAGTACGAGTTGCCAGACCCAGCAGGACGAGGCCTTCGCCCCAGAAGCAGTTCAGTCCTCCCCTGGTTGCCCCGCCACAATCGCCCGTCCCTCGCCCCCCAAACCAGCTCATCCGTACCGGGCCGAAACGCAACCGCGGTCATCGGCACTTCATCGCGATCCCAGTACAGGACCTCCCCCTGGTCCTTGTGCCGTCCGACCAGCGCCGCTCCACCGCCCATGACCGCGGCCACCCCCGCCCCCAGTACCAGACGGCGTCGCACAGCCCCGAGCGCCACAGATCGCACGGCCACCGCCCTTTCGGCATACGCCGGCTCCCCGGCCAGCGCCTCCTGCAGCCGGATATGACGGAACTGATAGGTGCTGTTGGACTGCTTGACGATCTCGCGTCGCCGGGCGTCTCCGAGGAAGGCGAACAGCCGCCAGGGCAGTTGGCCGCTCACCGCGAGCCAGACCTTCGCCAGCAGGAACCGGGGCCACGCGCGCGTCATGAGGATGAAGAGCGCGAACGCCACTCCAGGCAGAACGAAGGGCATTCCCCAGCCATGGGAGTCCAGGCCCAACGCCTCATTGTCCTGCCGCCACTTGAACGCCGCGGAATCCGACACATCGCCTGTGCCGGGCAAGCCCGGCCAGTCTGTGAGCGCGCGGAAGACCAGGTCCCCCGCCAACTGACCGACATGCAGCCCAAGCAGCCCGGCGGCTCCGACGACGAATCCTCCCACCGATGCCCCGGCCAGCGCGGAACGGCGGTCCTGCGCATAGGACTTCAGGGGACTTGCCTGGGTCGCCCTGGACGGAGGTGCGTTGAGCCAGTTGTGCGCGGCGAGAGCCACTCCGGCCACCAGGCTCAGGGTGACGCAGACCATGAACGACTCGGACACGTCCGCCGCGGCCTGCAACGAGCCCGGTCCCGGCGTCTGTGTGAGAACCCGGAAGACGCACGTCCCGGCGGTC
Source organism: Streptomyces sp. NBC_00258 (assembly GCF_036182465.1). Classification (NCBI taxonomy): domain Bacteria; kingdom Bacillati; phylum Actinomycetota; class Actinomycetes; order Kitasatosporales; family Streptomycetaceae; genus Streptomyces; species Streptomyces sp. NBC_00258. The sequence continues at coordinate 7,318,217 of NZ_CP108081.1, read as the reverse complement.
ACCGGCACCACGGCCGCCGCTCCCAGCAGGACACCGAGGCGAAATCCACGCCGCAACCGCCCGGCGGACCCCCGCAGCGAGAAGGAGAGCCGACCCGGCGGACGGGTTCCCGCCGCGTACCAGATGAGGCAGCTGATCAGTGCGAAGGCTCCACCGATGTACATGGGGACGAGAACGTCATTGCTCGACAGTGCCTGCCCGAACCCTCTGGCCGCGGCGGTCCACACCACGGCCCCGACGGCCAGTGACAGTCCCAGTCCGAAGGCCAGAACCGGCCCCGCCCACACCGGCAGCACCCGCCCGCTCACGAGCCACCAAGCCAGATCCCGCTCCCGGTGATCGTGCAGATAGCGGGCCAGAAACGTCAGCCATCGCCGAGCCCGCTCGGCGTCCCATGGTTCCCCTGCCGCCGCCCCCTCCGGCCCGCCTGGATCCGGCCCGTACGTCGCATCGACAACCCGGTGCGTGAGGTGATCCTCCACCGCGTACCGGCAGTCGAACCGCTCCCGGTCGAGGAGTTCGGCCGGGTCACCACCACCGCGCTGGTACACCAGACGTGCCGTGGTCACCATCAGCGGGGTGGACAGCGCTACGGCCAGTGGACCGCCGGGCTCGGCGCCCAGTCGGGCGAAGACGCCGTCCCACCCTGCGCCGCCCTCCGGCCAGTCCACGTCCCGCAGGTATCCGATGACATCCCGGGGCGGCACCGGCGTCACCTCCACCACGGGTGCCTGTCGCAGCGTCGGAGCCCCGCCTCGGATCAGCTCCTCGTACTCCACGGCACGGCACGTGACGACGACCGGCCGTTCACCGCCGATCGCGTGATTGATGCCCCGGATGGCTCCGCGGCGGGCCGACTCGGGGATCTCGTCCAGTCCGTCCAGGACAGGAAGGAGCAGCCCGTGAGCCAGCAGGGCACGCGGAATCTCCTGACGTCCGCTGTAGTACGGCACCGCGAGTGTCCGCACGATCCAGTCGTCGAGGGGCTCGCGTACGGGGTCCCAGGTCGAGACGGGGAGCAGGACCGGGACGCGTCCGCCCGGCTGCCGGGCACCCAGCAGGCCCAGGGTCAGCAGCATCGCCAGGACCGTCTTGCCCGCGCCGGGCTCACCGATGACGACCAGACGGCGTTGCGGCAACTGCTCATAGCGTTCGGCGAGTTGGCCGATGACCGCATCGAAGCGGCCGTCCAGGCGGCCGTCGAGGCGCACGCGCAGCACCCGCGGCCCGGAGGCCGAGGTGTGGGGTTCGTCGGCCACCGGCCGGGACGTCGTCGTCCACACGAGCGGCAGCACCCGCGGATCCCGCAACCGCCGCGACTCCGCCTCCTCCAGCCACTGCGCCCTGAGCGTGAGGGCGAGATCGTCGGCGTACGCGGCAGGGTCGGCGGGCGTCGGCTCCTGGCGGAAGAAATCCATGAGCGCCACGAGCAGTGAGGCGATTCCCACGAACAGACTGGCCACCGTGGCCAGTTGGTTGTCGTCGTTGCTGTCGCCGCTCACCAGCAGTGTCGTGGCGAGCCCGACGAAGGTCAGGCCTGCGCCGGCGATGACGGAGTCTCGGACAAGTCGGTGGCGCGAACGCCGTGAGGGTCCCCGGAGCACCTCAGCATGATGGGTCCGAGGGGGCCTTGGCGGCTGCCGCATCCGGCCGCTGCCCCTCAACGGGGTGAAGACCAGCCGGTGTTACCCGACATCCCCCTCCCACCTGCTAAAAGCCCCTCACCGCAACGACTCCCACAGCTCGCTCGCCTCCGGCTCGTTCGCAACCACCCGGTTGGGGTCGGACGGGGCGGGGACCACCGGCATCATCACCGTCTCCGTTGTTGCGGAGGAGAGGGACTTCAGGCTCTGGCCGAGGCTCATCAGTTCGGTGAGGGAGTTGAGGCCGGTGTCCGTGGTGAGGCTGTCGGTGAGGGCGTCGGCGACCCGGTAGAGGCGGGTGGGGTTGGTGAGGAGGTTCGTGGAGTCGACCTGGTCGAGGAGGGCCTTCACCAGTTGCTGCTGGAGACCTATGCGGCCGAGGTCGCTCTCGTCGCCTATGCCGTGCCGGGTGCGCGCGAGGGCCAGGGCCTTCGCGCCGTCGAGGTGGTGGGTGCCCGCCTCCAGTTCGAGGTGGCTGTCCGGGTCGGAGATGTCCTCGTCCGTCGTCACCGTGACCCCGTCCAGCGCGTCCACCAGGTCGGCGAAGCCCGCGAAGTCGATCTCGATGTAGTGGTCCATGCGGACGTTCGTCATGGACTCCACGGTCTTGACGGCGCAGACGGGCCCGCCGACCGAGTACGCGGAGTTGAACATCGCGCCGTACGACACCGATGTCGAACCGCCGGACTCCCGCGGGCAGGAGGGGCGCGTGACGAGCGTGTCGCGCGGGATGCTCACGACGGTCGCCTTCGTCCGGCCCTCGTCGAGGTGGATGACCATCGCGGTGTCGGAACGGGCTCCGCCGCTGCTGCCGCCGCCAAGTTCCTTGTTCCGCTTGCCGTCTCGCGAGTCGGAGCCGAGGACCAGGATGTTGAGCGCGCCGCTCGGGAGCGGGGAGGGGGAGGCCGCGCCATAGGGGCTCGGCGTCGTCATCGCCCTCGCCGGGCGGTCGTCGCCCAGCGCGCTGTCGATGTCGACGCTCTTGATGTTCTGGTTCAGATGCCAGTACGCCCATGCCGCACCGGCCAGCGAGACGACCAGGACGCACCCGAGCGCGATCCCCGCGGCCCTGAACAGCCGTGCCCGTCTGGATCGTTGCCGCCCCGCGCCCGCTGTCGCGGCGCCCCCGTGTTCGTCTTCTCCGCTCACAGAGAGGAACGTAAGTCCGAATTATTACAACGAGGAACCACTTCGCGGTTTTACTAGTCAAACTCTCATATTTCGTTGAGTCTTCTCAGTTGCCCCAAGAGGCGGAGGGCACCCCTCCGAGAGCCTTCGAAAGTTTCGAAGCGCCGTCCGGGCAGACCGAAGCGCCGGACGGACTCGACCGATGGGCCGTCCGGGCGCGGCTCACCGGTCGACTCGATCACTGCGCCCCGAAGTACGCAGCCCGCCCCTCCCCTGCCGGCGCCGCCGTGCTGCTGCGCACCACCAGGCTCGTGGCCAGTTCCACCCGGGTCGCCGCCGACGGGCGCTCGCCACGGCCCAGGTCGAGGACGAGCCGGGCCGCGGCCTCGGCCATCTCCGTGAGCGGCTGACGGACGGTGGTCAGCGGCGGGCCGACCCAGCGGGCCACCGGCAGATCGTCGAAACCGACGATGCTGAGGTCCTCCGGCACGCGCAGACCCAGCTCGCGGGCGGCCTCGTACAGACCGAGTGCCTGGAGGTCGTTGCCCGCGAAGACGGCCGTCGGACGGTCGGGGAGCTTCAGCAGCTCAAGACCCTCCCGGTAGCCGCTCTCGTGGTGGAAGTCGCCGGTGCGGACGAGCGTGGGGTCGACCGGCAGCCCGGCCGTGTCGAGCGCCGCGCGGTAGCCGTCGAGCCGGGCCCGGCTGCACATCATCCGCGAGGGTCCGCTGATCACGCCGATGCGCCGGTGGCCGAGGTCGGCGAGGTGCCGGGTGGCCGCGAGGCCGCCCTGCCAGTTGGTGGCGCCCACGGACGGCACGTCGTCGCCCGGGTCGCCCGCCGGGTCGACCACCACGAACGGGATCGAGCGGCTGGTGAGCAACGCCCGCTGGGACTCGTCCAGCCCGTTCAGGACGAGGACCACGCCGTGCGGGCGGCGCGCGGCGACCTGGTCGGCCCAGGTGCGCCCGGGCGTGAGTCGGCCCGCGCTCTCGGAGAGGACCACGCTCAGCCCCTCGTCCCGCGCCACGTTCTCCACGCCCCGGATGACCTCCATCGCCCACGCGCTCTCCAGTTCGTGGAAGACGAGGTCGATCAGCGGTGACCGGGACGCCTCGGCCCGGCGGCGCCGATAGCCGTGGTTGCGCAGCAGTTCCTCGACCCGGGTTCGGGTCGAGGGGGCCACATCGGCACGGCCGTTGAGCACCTTCGAAACAGTCGGAGCGGAGACTCCCGCCTCGCGGGCGATCTCGGCGAGTGTCGCCGACTGGGCTACAGCGGGATTCGGGCGAGTCATGAACCGGATCGTATCCCTGCGCAACCTCTTGACGAAGCCCTTCGACAGCCATACGTTCCCGGAACATTCGAAGTGCCTTCCGAAACATTCGTGTCGTGAGTCCAAAAAGAGGTGCTGTCATGGAGTCGATCAGCGGGCGGTCCAACGACGGACGGCCCACGGGCGGGCAGCCCATGGGCGAGAGCCCCGGGAGCCTGGGCGGCGGAACGTTCAGCAGCAGGACGTTCAGCAGGCGCTGGGTCCTCGGCGCCGGTGCCACCACCCTGCTCACCACTGGTCTGACCGCCTGCGGCTCCGGTGACGGTTCCGGCGGGGGCGGCAGCACGATCACCGCATTCACGTACGGGGACGACGCCGTGAAGGTCCAGACGGCTGCCGTCGACCGTTTCAACAAGTCCGCCGCCGCCAAGACGGCCAAGGGCAAGGTGAAGCTGGAGAAGGTCCCGGGCACGGACTACTCGGCCAAACTGCGCACGGCGATGGGCTCCCCGAGCGCCCCGGACGTCTTCTTCAACTGGGGCGGCGGCTCCATCAAGGCGTACCAGGAGGCGAAGCAACTCGTCGACCTGACCGACACGATCGAGGGCGACCCGGTCCTGAAGGGCGGCTTCCTGCCCGCCGTGCTCGCGGCCGGCGGACTCGGCGGCCGCCACTACGGCATACCGATGCGCGGCATGCAGCCGGTCATCCTCTTCTACAACAAGTCCGTCTTCGCCGAGCACAAGCTCCAACCGCCCACCACCTGGGCCGAGTTGCAGGACATCAACACCAAGCTGAAGGCGGCGAAGATCACTCCGTTCGCCCTCGGCGGCGCGGACACCTGGACCGAGCTGATGTGGCTGGAGTACCTCGTCGACCGCATCGGCGGACCGGAGGTCTTCGCGAAGATCCAGGGCGGCGACGCGTCCGCATGGGGCGACCCTGCCGTCCTCAAGGCCGCCGAGACCGTCAAGGAACTCATCGACGACGGCGCGTTCGGCTCGAAGTTCAGCTCGGTGTCGTACGTCAACGGCGGCGCCCCGGCCGTGTTCGCCAAGGGCAAGGCGGCGATGCACCTGATGGGCTCGTGGGAGTACTCGACGCAGCTCGGCAAGTTCCCGTCCTTCGCGAAGAACAACCTGGGCTGGTGTTCGTTCCCCACGGTCGAGGGCGGCACGGGCGACATCCGCAACGTCGTCGGCAACCCCACCAACTACTGGTCCGTCAACAGCCGTACGCAGAACAAGGACGCCGCGATCGCCTTCCTGAAGGACTGCGCCTCGGAGACGTACGCGAAGGCGCTGGTGGCCAACGGCGACATCCCGACGACCTCCAACGCGGCCAAGCTGCTGGAGGCCTCGCCCAACCCGGAGTTCGCCAAGTTCCAGTACGAGATGGTCGAGAAGGCGCCCGCCTTCACGCTCTCCTGGGACCAGGCGCTGGGCGCGGACATCGCGACCCCGATGCTCACCGAGATCAACAAGCTGTTCGTCGGGAAGTCCTCGCCGAGCCAGTTCGTGTCGGCGCTCAAGGAGCTGAAGTGAGCGCACCGAGCCCGACGAAGGCCCCCGCCAAGGGCCGGGTGAAAGGCCGGGTGAAGGGCCGGGCCGCGGAGCACGGCAGTCCCGAGGAGTCCGGGAGGCCGCGGAAGTCCTCGGCCTCCACGGTCGGCCGCCCGCACGCCGCCTGGGCCCTGCCCGGCGTCCTCTTCTTCGCGTTCTTCGCCGTGGTCCCGATGATCCTGGCCTTCTACCTCTCCTTCACCAGCTGGGACGGCCTGGGCGACCCGCAGCCCGTCGGCCTGGAGAACTGGCGGAAGCTGATCAACGACGACCGGATGGTCCAGTCCCTGTGGCTCACCGTCCTGCTGACGGCGGCGAGCTGGCTCTTCCAGACGGTGATCGCCCTGCTGCTCGGCGTCTGGGCGGCGGGCCGCCAGCGCAACCGGGCGATCCTCTCCGCGATCTTCTTCGTCCCGTTCCTGCTCTCCTCGACGGCGATCGCGCTGCTCTTCTACGCCCTGCTCGACCCGAACTTCGGCATCATCCAGGAGAACATCCTGGGCTCCTCCAGCGGCGCGTTCCTCGCGATCGTCTTCGTCGGCGGCTGGCAGTTCATCCCCTTCCACACCCTGATCTACCAGGGCGGGGCCCGTCAGATACCCGAGGTGCTGTACCAGGCGGCGGCGATCGACGGGGCGGGCCGCTACCGCCAGTTCTTCTCGATCACGCTTCCGCAGCTGCGCCACACCGTCACGACGTCCACCGTGCTGCTGGTCGTCGGCTCGCTCACGTACTTCGAGACCGTGCTGATCCTCACCAAGGGCGGCCCGGGCACCGACACGGCGATCCTGCCGTACCTGATGTACGAGGCGGGCTTCAAGAGCTACGACTTCGGCTACGCGAGCGCCATCGCGTCCTTCCTGGTGGTGGCCGCCACGGGGCTGTCCCTGATCCTCGTGCGGCTGACCGGCTTCGGCAGCATGCGCAGCACCCGCGAAGGGATGTGACGGAGTGTCACACGATACGTTGCCGCGTCCCGCGAAGACCGAGGAGCGTCCCACGCCACCGCCTCCACAACGCCGCCGCAAGCACTGGACGAAGCGCGGCAACCCCGTCTCGGGCCTCGGCTCGGTCATCTGGCTCGCGATCGTCATCGTCCCGATCTACGCGATGCTGTCGGCCTCGCTCACCAGCCAGGACAAGGCACTCACCGGCAACCCGCTGAACCCGCCCACGAGTCCGACGCTCGACAACTACAACACCGTGCTGAACAGCGGCTTCGGCCATCTGCTCAGCAACACCGCGATCGTGGCCGTCGCGGTCGTGGCCATCGTCCTCGGCCTGTCCGTCCCGATCGCGTACGTCGCCGTCCGCACCCGCAACCGCTGGTCGGGCCTGGCCTTCCGCCTGTTCCTCCTCGGCGTGGCGATCCCGGCCCAGGCGGTCGTGGTCCCCCTCTACCTCCTCATCGCCAAACTCAACCTGTACGACAGCCTGTTGGCGGTCATCCTGCCGACGGCGGCCTTCGCGATGCCGGTCTCGGTGCTGGTCCTCGTCGGCACTCTCCGGGACGTGTCCGAAGAGCTGTACGAGGCGATGGCCCTGGACGGAGCGTCCCCCCAGCGGATGCTGTTCCAGCTCGCCGTCCCACTGGCCAAGGGCGGCATCAGCACGGTCGTCATCTTCGCGGCGCTCCAGGCCTGGAACGGCTTCCTCTTCCCGCTGATCTTCACCCAGTCCGACGGCCCACGCGTCCTGACCCTCGGACTCTTCAACTACGTCAGCCAGTTCGGCGTGAACATCCCCGCCCTGCTCGCCTCGGTCGTCCTCTCCGGCATCCCCATCTTCGCCGTGTACCTGGTCGCCCGCCGCGCCCTGATCGGCGGCCTGATGGGTGTGGGCGGAAAGTGAACCCACTCGACTCTGACAGGAGTTTCATGACCACCGCCCCCTGGCGTGATCCCGCCCTGCCCGCCGAGGCCCGGGTCGACGACCTGCTCGCCCGGATGACCCTGGAGGAGAAGACCGCCCAGCTGTACGGCGTGTGGGTGGGCGCCGCCACGGACGGCGACGGAGTCGCCCCGAACCAGGACGAGATGGCCTCGGACTTCGACTGGGACGAGCTGATCCCCCACGGCCTGGGCCAGCTGACCCGCTCCTTCGGCACGTCCCCCGTGGACCCGGCGCTGGGCGCGCAGGCATTGGCCCGCGCCCAGCGCCGCATCGCCGAGGCCGGCCGCTTCGGCATCCCCGCCGTCGCCCACGAGGAGTGCCTGGCGGGCTTCACGGCCTGGGGCGCCACCGCGTACCCGGTCCCCCTGGCCTGGGGCGCCACCTTCGACCCGGACCTGGTCGAGGAGATGGCCCGTCGCATCGGCCACGACCTGGCCTCCGTCGGCGTCCACCAGGGCCTGGCCCCCGTCCTGGACGTCGTGCGGGACCCGCGCTGGGGCCGCGTCGAGGAGACCATCGGCGAGGACCCCTACCTGGTCGGCACGATCGGCGCGGCCTACGTCCGCGGCCTGGAGTCCGCGGGGGTCATCGCCACGCTCAAGCACTTCGCGGGGTACGCGTCCTCCGCGGGCGCCCGCAACCTCGCTCCCGTACGCGCGGGTGTGCGCGAGTTCGCCGACATCACCCTGCCGCCGTTCGAGTTCGCGCTGCGCGAGGGCGGGGCCCGCTCGGTGATGGCCGCGTACACGGACACGGACGGCGTGCCCGCCTCCTCGGACCCGTACCTGCTGACCGAACTCCTGCGGGAACAATGGCAGTTCACCGGCACGGTCGTGTCCGACTACTACGGTGTCGGCTTCCTGGAGACCCTCCATCGGGTCGCGGGCACGAAGGCGGAGGCCGCCCACGCGGCCCTGGCGGCCGGCATCGACGTCGAGCTCCCCACACTCCGCTGCTACGGCGACCCGCTGGTCGAGGCGGTGAGGGCGGGCGACATCCCGGAATCCCTGGTGGACCGGGCGGCGGCCCGGGTCCTGCGCCAGAAGTGCGAACTGGGCCTGCTGGACGAGGACTGGACCCCCGAGCCGACGGGCCCGATCGACCTGGACTCGACCGCGAACCGCGTACTGGCCCGCCGCGTCGCCGAGGAGTCCGTCGTCCTGCTCTCCAACCCGGACGGCCTTCTCCCTCTCGCCCCCGACACCCGGATCGCCGTGGTCGGGCCGCGCGCCGCCGACGCCCTGGCCATGCTGGGCTGCTACTCGTTCCCCTCCCACGTGGGCATCGACCACCCCGGCCTGCCGACAGGCATCGAGATCCCCACCCTGCTGGAGTCCCTGCGCACCGAACTCCCCGACGCCAAGGTCACGTTCACCGAGGGCTGCGACACCACGGACCCGGACACCTCGGGCTTCGCGGAGGCGGTGGCACGCTCCGCAGAGGCGGACGTCTGCGTGGCGGTACTGGGCGACCGGGCGGGCCTCTTCGGCCGGGGCACATCGGGCGAGGGCTGCGACGTCGGCGACCTCCGGCTCCCGGGCGTACAGGCCCAGTTGCTGGACACCCTGACGGCCACCGGCACCCCCGTCGTCCTGGTCCTGCTCACCGGCCGCCCGTACGCGCTCGGCCGCTGGCACGACCAACTGGCCGCCTCCGTCCAGGCGTTCTTCCCCGGGGAGGAGGGCGGCCCGGCAGTGGCAGGAGTGCTGTCGGGCCGCGTGAACCCGTCGGGCAGGCTCCCCGTGAGCGTCCCGCAGACGCCCGGCGGCCAGCCGTGGACCTACCTCCAGCCCCCGCTCGGCCTCGCCGGCACGGTCAGCAGCCTCGACCCGACCCCCCTGCACCCCTTCGGCCACGGCCTCGGCTACACGGACTTCACCTGGGAGGACATCGAGGACCGGGGGCAGACGGAGATCGGCACGGACGACTCGTACGACGTATCGGTCACGGTCCGCAACACCGGCCCCCGAGAAGGCACGGAGGTGGTCCAGCTCTACCTCCACGACCCGGTGGCCCGCGTGACCCGCCCCGACGTCCGCCTGATCGGCTACCACCGCCTGACCCTGCCCCCCGGCAAGGCCCGCCGCGTCACCTTCACCTTCCACCCGGACCTGTCGGCCTTCACGGACCGAAAGGGCCAACGCATCGTGGAACCGGGCGCCTTGGAACTCCGCCTGGGCAGCTCCAGCACAACCACCCACCACACGACCCACCTGACCCTGACGGGCCCGGAACGCCACCTGGGCCCGGACCGCCGCCTGCGCTGCGAATCAAGGGAAGCGGAGACACCCTAGGGCGCGAGGGGAGAGAGAACGGCGCAGTCCTTCAGGGGGCGCGGGGAACGGCGCAATCCTTTGGCTTTCAGGGGCGCGGGGAACTGCGCGACCAGCCCCCACCGGCCCACACCCGACGAACACCCCCCGAACCCCTTACCCGTCCACAACCTCGAACCGCCACCGATGAACCGCCCGCGCAACCAACTCCCCAGTCGGCTCCGGCAATTCAGGCAGCTCAGCCTCATACGCGGCATCCCACCACGTAATGACGAGCACCCGATCCCCCGGAGCCCGCAGGACCTCCCGACGCAGGGGCCGCGCCGGGAGGTCCTGCCCCCTCGCCCACGCAAGCAGTTCCTCCCCGCGCCCCTCGACGGCCCGCGCCTCCCACATCAACGCAACGGTCATGAGTACAGATTGCCCTTGCTGACCTCATGCACATGGTCATGATCGTGTGCATGAGAGTGCCCCGGCACATGCGTGTCGGTCACCGGCAACGACGAATCCGCGGACAGATCCCAGTCGGAGGCCGCCCGCCCCCGGGCAACCATCTCCGCACCCAGCGCGGCAACCATCGCCCCGTTGTCCGTACACAACTTCGGCCGCGGCACCCGCAGCCGAATCCCCGCGGCCTCGCACCGCTCCTGCGCAAGCACCCGCAGCCGCGAGTTCGCGGCGACTCCCCCACCGATCATCAGGTGGTCGACACCCTCGTCACGACAGGCCCGTACGGCCTTGCGCGTCAGCACATCGACGACGGCCTCCTGGAAGGACGCGGCCACATCCCGCACCGGCACGTCCTCCCCAGCCGCCCGCTTGGCCTCGATCCACCGCGCCACGGCGGTCTTCAGCCCGGAGAACGAGAAGTCGTACGCGGGGTCCCGCGGCCCGGTGAGCCCACGCGGGAAGGCAATGGCACCCGGGTCCCCCTCCTTCGCGTACCGGTCGATGACCGGCCCGCCGGGAAACCCGAGGTTCAAAACCCGCGCGATCTTGTCGAAGGCCTCACCGGCCGCGTCGTCGATGGTCGCGCCCATCGGCCGTACGTCACTCGTGATGTCCGAGGAGAGCAGCAGCGAGGAGTGCCCGCCGGAGACGAGCAGCGCCATCGTCGGCTCCGGCAGCGCGCCGTGCTCCAACTGGTCCACGCAGATGTGCGAGGCGAGGTGATTGACCCCGTACAGCGGCTTGCCCAGCGCGTACGCGTACGCCTTCGCCGCCGACACCCCGACGAGCAGCGCGCCCGCGAGCCCGGGGCCGGCGGTGACGGCGATCCCGTCCAGGTCCTTCGCGCCGACGCCCGCCTCCTTCAGCGCCCGCTCGATGGTGGGGACCATCGCCTCCAGGTGCGCGCGGGACGCGACTTCGGGCACGACACCCCCGAAGCGCGCGTGCTCGTCGACGCTGGACGCGATCGCGTCCGCGAGGAGGGTCGTGCCGCGGACGATGCCGACGCCGGTCTCGTCGCAGGAGGTCTCGATGCCGAGGACGAGCGGTTCGTCAGTCATTGATCTCTGTTCCTTGTACGGATGTCGAACCCGCGGCGGAGCCGCTGTCAGCTGCTGTGTTGAGTCGCATGACGAGCGCGTCCACGTTCCCCGGCTGGTAGTAGCCGCGCCGGAAACCGATCGCCTCGAAGCCGAAGCGCTCGTACAGCTTCTGGGCGCGGACGTTGTCGACGCGGCATTCGAGCATCACCTCGGCGCACTCGAACGCGGTCGCGGCCCGCAGCAGCTCGGTCAGGATCATCGCGCCGAGGCCGGTGCCCCAGTGCTCCCGGGAGACGGCGATGGTCTGCACGTCACCGACGTCCCCGGCGGCGGCGAGCCCGCCGTACCCCACGATCCGCGCACCGCCCTTGGAATCCGACGCGCCCTCGGACGCGGAGCCGGTCTCGTCCACGATCTCGGCCACGACGTACCGCCGAGTCGCCCCCGGCCCCCGCGCATGGGCCAGGTCCGACCAGAACATGCCCCGTGACCAGGCGTCCTCGGGGAAGAGGTCCTTCTCCAGCTCCAGCACGGGCTCGATGTCCCACCAGCGCATCTCGCGCAGCACCGCGGTCGTCACTTGGGGGTGACCACCTTGTAGTTCTTGGGCACCTGGGCGTCCGGCCGGCGCAGATAGAGGGGCCGTGGCGCCTCCAGTTCCTCGCCCGCGGCCAGCCGTTCCGCCGCCAGGGACGCGAGCGCGGCCGCGGAGACGTGCTCGGGTGCGCGCGCGTCCGGGAAGGTGTCGGGGTAGAGCAGCGCACCCGCGCCGACGGCGGGCAGACCGCCGATGTCCAGGTCGCCCGGCCGGTCGACGGCGGGCTCGGTGACCCGGGTGCGCGAGTCGGCGTACCGCGCCCAGTAGACCTCTTTGCGCCGGGCGTCGGTCGCCACGACGAAGGGTCCGTCTGCGATGGAGCCGTCGGCCGCGTACGCGAGACCGTCGAGCGTGCACAGTCCGTGTACGGGGATGCCGAGCGCGAGCCCGAAGGTGTCGGCGGTCATCAGACCGACGCGCAGGCCGGTGTACGGGCCGGGGCCGACGCCTACGACGATGCCGGTGACGGCGTCGAGCCGCAGCCCGGCCTCGGCGAGCACCCGGTCGACGGCCGGCAGGAGCAACTCCCCGTGCCGGCGCGCGTCCACCTGGCTGGAGGCGGCGATGACGGACGTCCCGTCGTGCAGCGCGACGGTGACGGCGGGAGTGGCGGTATCCAGAGCGAGCAAGAGCACGCGAACAGCCTACGGCGCCCGGGCTCGGAGCACGGCCGCCTCAATCCATCGCAGACCTGCTGCTAACGTCACAGAAAGCACAAATGCCGTACGAGAGGTGGGCACCCAAGGTGGTTCGGAGCAGCTCGGGAATCGTGGCCGGGCTCACCGCGGCGGCGCTCGCCGCGATCGGCTTCCTCGCCTACCAGGCCTCGGCGGACGTGCCGGGCGGCCTGGGCTCCTCCCGGCCCGCCGAGTCCTCGACGACCGCGGCCGCCAAGGCCCCCCGGGACACGAAGCACCCGACGGCACTGCCCTCCGCGTCCGGCACGGGACGACGGGTCGTCTACTCGGTGGACGACGACCGCGTATGGCTCGTCGGAGGGGGTGACCGGGTCAAGCGGACGTTCAGGGTGACCCCCGGGACGGTGGATCCCCCGCCCGCCGCGTACGTCGTCACCTCCCGCTCCGGCAAGATCACCGGCTCGGACGGCATCGCCGTGGAACACGTGGTCCGCTTCACGAACGTCTCCGGCGTCGCAATCGGCTTCAGCGCGGCGGTGGACGGCTCGACCTCCGCCCCCGCCCCCTCAAAAAAGAGACTCGGCGGCATCCGCGAATCCCGCGAAGACGGCACAGCGATGTGGGAGTTCGCCACCATCGGCACAAGGGTCACGGTAATCAAGTAGCCCAACACCAGCGCCCCGCCAGGGGCGCGGGGAACGGCGCAATCTTTGGCTTTGGGGGCGCGGGGAACGGCGCAGTCTTTTGTCTTTGGGGGCGCGGGGAACGGCGCAATCTTTTGTCTTTAGGGGCGCGGGGAACGGCGCAATCTTTGGTTCTAGGGGCGCGGGGAACTGCGCAATCTTTTAGGGGCGCGGGGAACTGCGCGACCAGCCACAACGCACCCGCAGATCCAAACGACGCACCCAGCAGAACGCTCAGGCGGCCCGAGGCCGCGACTCACGCACCGGCGCAGCCGGTGGAGCCGGCGGCGTGGAAACGGCCCGCGCAAAAACCCCGGCCGCAAGCAACTCCCGCATGGACACCCCAGCCACCCCGGACGAAGTCGACTCCACCGGCACCGACGGACGCGTCACATCACGTTCAGACGTCGCCATGGCGGCCTCCTAGGGTCTCCGGGAGCAGACGTGGTTAGGTAGACCTAACCAACTCCTCCGTCCATGTGAACACGCCGAAGCCGCCCGACGCAACATCTTCCCGACGCCTTGTCGGAATGTTGGGGCGAACCTACGAGGACCGGGCCGGAGCAGGCAGGACCAGGCGGCCGGAGCAGGCGTGATCGGACGGGACCTGGCCGGGTCAGGCGGAGAGCACGCCGAGCCCGACCGTCGCCCACCGCTCCCCGACCCCCGTCAGCGTGACGTGCCGTACCTCGTCGGTCGTGTCGCCGACGGCCCGGTGGATGAGGACGTGCAGCCGGTCGTCGGTCAGCTCCTCGACCTTGCCCTCGCCCCACTCCACGACGACCACGGAGTCGGACAGCGAGACGTCGAGGTCGAGGTCGTCCATCTCGTCGAGCCCGCCGCCCAGGCGGTACGCGTCCACGTGGACCAGCGGCGGGCCGTCACCGAGGGGCGGGTGCACGCGCGCGATCACGAAGGTCGGCGAGGTGACCGCACCCCGCACTCCAAGGCCCTCGCCGAGCCCGCGGGTCATCGTCGTCTTGCCCGCGCCGAGTTCCCCGGTGAGCATCACGAGGTCTCCCGCCCGCAACAGCTTGGCGAGCCTGCGACCCAACTCCCGCATCTGTTCGGGTGAGTTGACGGTGATCTCTGTGGTGACGCCGGCCACGGAAGGCTCCGAGGGTCCCGAGGACTCAGCCGGGTTGCGCGGTGCTGCTGGTGCTTCCATAACCACCCACGGTAGCCCCTGCCGGGACGGCTCCGGCGCGTGTGAGGAGGTCGGCCAGCCGGTCTATGACGACCTCGGGGTGCTCCAGCATCACCAGGTGCCCGGCGTCCGGCACGAGCACCAGCTCGGCGTCCGGCAGCAGGTCGGCGATGGCCTCGCTGTGCTCGCTCGGCGTGACGAGATCCTTGACCCCGGCCAGCACGAGCACGGGCATCTCGGCGAAGTGCGCGAGCGCCTCCGTCTTGTCGTGGTCGGTGAAGGCCGGGTAGAACTCCGCGACCACGTCGATGGGCGTGCCCTCGATCAGCCGCTCCGCGAACCGCGCGACCGCCGGGTCGACGTCCCTGGACGCGAACGAGTACCGCTTGATGATCCCGGCGAACAGGTCGGCCGTGGCCCGCCGCCCGCGCTCCACCAGCGCGGCCTGCTGCCCCAGGGCCTTCAGCACTCCGGGCAGCACCCGCCGCACCGCGTTGACGCCGGCGACGGGCAGCCCGAAGTTGACCTCGCCGAGCTTCCCCGAGGACGTACCGACGAAGGCGACGCCGACGACCCGCTCGCGGATCAGGGAGGGGTACTGGTCGGCCAGGGCCATCACCGTCATACCGCCCATCGAGTGGCCGACGAGCACGAGCGGTCCCTCGGGCGCGGCCGCGTCGATGACGGCCTTCAGGTCGCGGCCGAGCTGGTCGATGGTGACTGGCATGTCGTCCTGGACCTGGGCCACGCCCCGCGCGGAGCGGCCGTGGCTGCGCTGGTCCCAGTGGACGGTCCGCACGACGCCGCGCAGCGCGGCCCGCTGGAAGTGCCAGGAGTCCTGGCTGAGGCAGTAGCCGTGGCTGAAGACGACCGTGACGGGAGCCGGGGACTTGCGGCCGAAGAGCCGACGGCGGCGCGGGGCGAGGGTGGAGTCGGGCTCCACCTCGTCGACCTCGTAGTACAGCTCCGTGCCGTCGTCCGCGACGGCCTTGCCGGGCATGCCGCGCAACGATCCGTACGGACCGGCCGAGTCGAGGGCTAGCCGCGCCTTCCTGCGCATGCCCCGGCCGACCGTGAGCCGCTCTATGGCGACTCCGGCGGCGGCGCCCGCGGCGACCACGCCTATCGCGGCGCCGGCGATCCCGGCCCTGCGCCAGTTCGCGCCCCCCGCTGCGGAGACGGCCGAGGCTGCGGCCGTGGCCGCTTCCACGGCGGCCTCCGCACTGCTCTCGCTCACGTACCGCTCCTCTTCGCCGGGACGATGCCCATGTCCGCTGTCGGTGTTGCTGTCGCTGTCACTCTTGGTGCCGGTCGTGCTGCCGGTTCCCGCGATGCCGTGCCCGGCATCTATGCGGTTACCCCGCTTGTTCGGTATTCACGTAAACGCGCGGCACCCGGGTTCCGATCCGGGTGACGATTTCGTAGGCGATCGTGCCGACCGCCTGGGCCCAGTCCTCGGCGGTGGGCTCGCCGTGGTCGCCGGGGCCGAAGAGGACCACTCGCTCGCCGACCGGTGGCTCGTCCCCGCCGAGGTCGACCGCGAACTGGTCCATCGCGACCCGTCCCGCGACCGTCCGCCACTTGCCGGCGACCAGGACGGGTCCGGTGCCGGAGGCGTGGCGCGGGATGCCGTCCGCGTACCCGACGGGCACCAGGCCGAGGGTCGTGTCGCCCGCCGTGACGTAGTGGTGTCCGTAACTGACACCGTGCCCGGCCGGTACGTGCTTCACCAGCGCCAGCGACGCCGACAGGGTCATCACCGGGCGCAGCCCGAGGTCGGCCGGGGTGCCCAGCTCGGGACTGGGCGAGACGCCGTACACCGCGATCCCGGTCCGTACGAGGTCGAAGTGGCTCTCGGGGAGCGTGAGCGTGGCGGGCGAGTTGGCGATGTGCCGGACCTCGGGGCGGACGCCCTGCCCCTCCGCGTAGGCCAGCATCTCGCGGAAGCTGCTGAGCTGGGCCTGGACGGAGGGATGACCGGGCTCGTCGGCGCAGGCGAAGTGGGACCACAGACCGGTGACCCGGACGAGCCCCTCGGCCTCGGCGCGCAGGGCTTCGGCCACGAGCTCGGGCCAGTCGGCGGGCTGGCACCCGTTCCGCCCGAGCCCCGTGTCGGCCTTCAGCTGGACGCGAGCGGCTCGACCGGACACACGCGCGGCCTCCACGGCCTCCCGCAGCGCCCACACCCCGCTGATCCCCAGGTCCAGATCGGCCTCGACGGCCGCCCGCCAGGGCCCGCCCGGGGTCCACAGCCAGCACATGATCCGGCCCGGCAGTCCGGCCGCGCGCAGCGCCAGGGCCTCCTCGGGCGTGGCCGTGCCCAGCCAGGTCGCGCCCGCCTCCAGGGCCGCGCGGGCGCACGGGAGCGCGCCGTGTCCGTACGCGTCGGACTTGACCACCGCCATGAGGGCGGCGGTCGGCGCCTGGGCACGCAGAGCCCGCACATTGGCCCGCAGTGCGGCCAGGTCGATCTCGGCGCGGGCCCGCGCGGGTGCAGTTTCAGTCATCGCGCCCAGTGTCTCAGAGGGGTCGGACACAGCCCTCAGGTACCGGGCCTGCGGCCCCACACGTACACGCTGTCGCCCTTGTAGAGCACGCCCCACAGGGTGCGGGCGTCGGCGATCCGCATGTTCACGCAGCCCATCGAGCCGGGCGGGTTGTAGACGCTGCCGTAGATGCCGTGGAAGGCCTGGCCGCCGCTGAAGAACTGGCTGTACGGCATGGGGGTGTTGTAGAGCGTCGACCAGTGGTTCTTGTGCTTCCAGTAGACGCGGTGCCAGCCGCCCCTGGTCCGGTAACCGGCCTTGCCGCTGCGGATCGGCACGGGCCCGAACAGCACCTTCGTCCCCTTCTGCACCCAGGTCAGCTGCCGGGTGAGGTCGACACAGGCGACCCGGTAGGCCCGTACGGGACACTTCCCGGCGGCGTTCGGGTTCTTCGCGGCCGACAGGAGCTGCATCCGCGCCCAGGTCACGGGCCCGGCGAAGCCGCTGTCGGGCCGGATCCCGTGCCTGACCTGAAAGGCCCGGATGGCCAGGCAGTCGTTCGCCGACTGCCTCCCGTCCACCCTGAGCCGCAGCCACCCCTCGACCTGCCGCTGGTACGGCCCGGTCTGCCTGCTGCACGCCACGACCCCGGACTGCCGCGCCACCGCGTCGCTCAGCGGTACGTACTCGATCAGCTCGTCGCTCTCAGCGGCGGCGTCGCGCGGCTCGATGGCGTCCTCGTCGGCGCTCGGCGTGTAGACCTTCGGGGCCAGCGCCTGGTCGGGAGTGTCCAACTGCCAAGGCTGGGACGGCCCAGGGGGTACCCCGGGCACCAGCTCACTCAGCGGCGCGGGAACCCCGGAGGCGCCGGGGGCGGGCGGAGGCTCCGCGACGGCCCCCGGCACGGACAGCGCCGTGATGACGGCGACCAACACGGCAACGGTTCTCTGACGGACCATGCCCCCAGCGAAACCCCCGGGGCGGCGTACGGGCTTCAGCCGCGCGGAAGGGTCGCCCGTTGTGCGCACGCGTACGGAGTACGCGGCGAGGCGGGACGGGTAGGCGGTGAGGTGGGACAGAAGTGCGGCGAGGCGCGACGGAAATGCGGGAGCGTCTCAGCTCTCCATGACGTCCCGCCAGGCCTCCCGTACCGCGTCGGCCACGTCGTACGCCCCCACGGGCGCCCCGTCCGCCGCGAACCGCCCCGCCAGCCCGTGGAGATACGCCCCCACGCTGCCGGCGTCCTGCGCCCCGAGCCCGGCGGCGAGCAGCGACCCGGTCAGCCCCGACAGCACGTCCCCGCTCCCCGCGGTGGCGAGCCAGGACGTACCGGTGGAATTCACGCGCACGGCCCCACCACCGGGCTCGGCCACCAAGGTGGTGGACCCCTTGAGCAGCACGGTCGCCCCGTACGCCGCCGCGAGTTCCCGTACGGAGGCCAGCCGCGCCCCCTCGACCTCGTCCCGCGAGACCCCGAGCAGCGCGGCGGCCTCACCGGCGTGCGGCGTGAGCAGCGTGGGCGCGGTCCGGGCCCGCACGACGCCCCGGTCCGCGAGCCGCAGCCCATCGGCGTCCACGAGGACCGGCACGTCCGACTTCAGCACGGCCGCCACGGAATCGGCGTCCTCGCCGACCCCCGGCCCCGCGACCCAGGCCTGCACCCGGCCGGCCCGCTCGGGCGAACCGTCCGACACCAGCGTCTCCGGGAACCGCGCGATCACCGCGTCCCCGGCAGGCCCGACGTACCGTACGGCCCCGGCCCCGCCCCGCAGGGCCCCGGCGACGGCCAGCACGGCCGCACCGGGGTACCGGGCGGACCCGGCCACGATTCCCACCACCCCGCGCCGGTACTTGTCGCTCTCGGCCCCGGGCACGGGCAGCAGCGCGGCCACGTCGGCGTGCTGCAGGGCCTCCAGCTCGGCCTCGTCGGGCAACGAGAGCCCGATGTCGACGAGCCGCACGGACCCGGCGTACTCCTTCGCGGGATCGACGAGCAGCCCGGGCTTGTGCGTCCCGAAGGTCACGGTCAGATCGGCGCGCACGGCGGCGCCCCGTACTTCCCCGCTGTCGGCCTCGACGCCGCTGGGCAGGTCGACAGCCACGACGGCGGCGCGGGATTCGCGGGCGAGGTCCGCGAGGGGCGCGGCGTCCGGCCGGAGGCCGCCCTTCCCGCCGATGCCGACGATGCCGTCGACGACGAGGTCGGCACGACGGATCGGTGCCTCGGCCGCGTCCGCCCCTCGCACCGCGGTGCCGCCGGCCCGGCGCAGAGCCGCGAGCCCGCCGGCGTGGGTCCTGTCGGGCGCGAGCAGCACGGCTACGACGCCGGCACCGCGGCGGGCCAGCCGGGCCCCGGCGTAGAGGGCATCGCCGCCGTTGTCGCCGCTGCCGACCAGCAGGACGACCCGGCTGCCGTACACCCGCCCCAGCAACTCGGCGCAGGCCGCGGCCAGTCCGGCTGCCGCCCGCTGCATCAAGGCCCCGTCCGGCAGCCGTGCCATCAGCTCCCGCTCGGCGGCCCTCACCGTCTCCACGCTGTACGCAGTACGCATGGCCCCGAGTTTCCCGCATTCCGCGGCTGCGCGCCGAGCCGGTACGTCGGGTGCGGGTGCGTTGTGGCTGATCGCGCAGTTCCCCGCGCCCCTGGGTGGGTGGGGGTTTCGGCTCGTCAGTCGGGTGCGGGGCCGCGTCGGGATGTCCGTCCGCAGCGCAAGACGCAAGGTCCGTTTGCCGCGCTGACCGCGTACGTGTGTCGTCGTAAGCTGCGGCCACACATCCCGCCACGTCCCCTCCGGCCCGTGCCCCGCCAGGGGCACGGCGCGAGCAACCACGGCGGACGGGCACGCGGCAAACAGACCTCGACCACCGGTGTCTTCAGGGGCGCGGGGAACTGCGCAATCTTTTAGGGGCGCGAGGAACTGCGCGACCAGCCCCCACCCACCCGCAGCCAATCACACACCCCAGCCACCCCTACCCCTCCGCAATCACCACCGCAGAAGCCACCCCCGCGTCATGGCTCAACGACACATGCCACGACCGAACCCCCAGCTCGGCCGCCCGCGCGGCAACCGTTCCCGTCACGCGGAGCCGGGGCTGCCCGCTGTCCTCGACGTAGACCTCGGCATCGGACCAGCGCAGACCCCCCGGCGCACCCAGCGCCTTGGCCAGCGCCTCCTTCGCAGCGAAGCGGGCGGCGAGGGAGGCGACACCCCGCCGCTCCCCACTGGGCAGCAGCAACTCGCTCTCCAGAAACAGCCGTTCGGCCATCCCGGGCGTCCGCTCCAGCGACGCCGCGAACCGGTCGATCTCAGCTACGTCGATCCCGACGCCGATGATGCTCATCCGGGGACTCTACGATCCGCCAGAAGAGGTCAAGCACTCCGGCGGCTCGTCCTGTTGGCTGTCTTGCTGGTCAGCCAACGGCTAGGCCTGCTCAGGAGTGGTCCCAGGGACCTCCGGGTCCTCGGCAAACAGATCCTCGGCCCGCTCGACCGTACGGGAACGCTCCAGCCAGGCGTCCATGCGGTCGAGATCGGTACAGGTGGTGATGCGCTCGCGCACGTCGGTCGGCACGGGGATGCCGCGCACCTCCAGTACAAGCAGGATCCCCTTCGCCTCCCCTTCAGCCCTGCCCTTGGCCTCGCCTTTGGCCTCGCCTTCGAGATAGGCCGTCTCACGGACCGTCCCCCGGCCGGGGAAGTAGCTGACGAACGACATGATGTCCTTCCATTTCTTTCCAGCTGGGGTCTTACCCAGAGTGACTTCCAGGAAGTCGAAGAAGTACTCGGCGGTGTCAGGGTCGGTTTCCCGGAGTTCCTGAAGGGCGCTGCTGATTGCTTCCAGTATGGCGTCGCAGTCGGGGCTGCGGGCGTGTGCCAGGGCGGAGAGCACGGCCAGCGGAAGGTTCTTGGCCACGCTCCTGACATCCGTGATCACCGGCAGGTTGTCCGGCCCCGCGACCAGTGGATACACCCGAAGAGCCGTCCAGCCGCGCGTGCCGCAGTCGAAGGGGCCGGTCGCCCACTTGGCTGTGGCCGCGTCCTGACAGACCACGAGCAGCAGCACTGGCAGTTCGTACTTCGCCTGGAGGTAGGCGACGTAATACGCCCAACTCCACTCCTTGCCGGCGACCTTGCGCGACTGCGACTCGATGGCGAGCAGGAAGTCCTCACCGTCGGACGGGCCGATCCGCAGCACGGTGTCCACGCGGCGTTCCAGCGGCCGGGCCTCTGTCACGTCCGTGGTGACGGCATCGACGGTCGCCTTCACGGCGAACGGGACACCCAGCACGCCGAACACGGGACCGAGGATCTCGGGGCGCTCCTGAAAGATGCGGTGCATGCCCTCGTGAGCTGATGTGACCATGTGCGCAACCTAGGTTGATCAAGGGATGGGCTGTCCGGTCGATCGGGATGCGTTCACCCTTTCGATGGGCGATAAAACGTTCAGGCGACGGCTGCCAACTCGCACCACACGTACTTGCCGCGGTTGCCGAATCTGGACAGCGGTTGCCACCCCCACAGGTCCGAGCACGCGCGGACCAGTGCGAGCCCCCTCCCCTCCTCCGCCTCACCGAGCTGCTCCAGCTTCCCCGGCGGTTCGGGCGGCTCCGGATCGGCGTCCCACGCCCCGATCCGCAGCACACCCGCCGACCAGCGCACCCGCAGGGCGGCGGGTCCCTTCGTGTGGCATACGGCGTTGGCGACCAACTCGGTCGCGAGGAGCTCGGCGACATCGACGAGTCGGATCAGGCCGTGCATGGTGAGGATCAGCCGGAGCGTGCGGCGGCAGATGGTGACGGCTCGGGGGTCGTTCGGGATGTAGAGGGAGTACTCCCAGGGTTCGGATTCGTTCTCGGGCATGCGTGAACTCCGTTCGGGTGGTGGGGAGTTACGGGAGGGGGCGGGCGGTGGCATGCCGCAGCCGTCATGGCAGGACGGGGCGGTGCGCTTCCGGGGATCCCGGCGTTCCGCAGAGTAGGCGTCGCATCACTGACGGTAGGCGTAACATGTAACGCCGAGCAAGCCGATCGCGTAATTCGACCCCGAACGAGGAGCTGTTGATGTCCCAGAGGCGCGAACCAACCGCACGTCAGATGCGCCTGGCGATCGAACTGCGCAGGCTCCGCCAGACGGCAGGACTCACCACCACCGAAGCAGCAGCACTACTCGGGGTGAATCGCGTCCAGATGAGCCAGATCGAATCTGGACTCGTGGGCGTGAGCAAGGAGCGAGTACGCCGCTTCGCATCCCACTACGCCTGCACGGACAAGGAGTTCATCGACGCCTTGGCCGCGATGGCCACCGACCGAACCCGTGGCTGGTGGGAGGAGTACCAGGACCTGTTGCCCAAGCCTTTCCTGGACCTGTCCGAGCTGGAGCACCACGCCCGTTTTCTACGCAGCGTGGACATGCTGTTCGTACCGGGCCTGCTTCAGACGGAGGACTACGCACGTGCCCTCTTCTCGGCCAGGCTGCCCGAGCTCACCCGCCAAGAGCTTGAATTGCGCATCCGGCACCGAAAGGCACGCCAGGAGAACACGATCCCGTACGAAGCGGTCATTCATGAGGCGGCACTTCGGATCAGGGTCAGCGACCGTGCCACCTCGAAGTCCCAACTCGCCCGGCTCCTCGAACTCTCCGAAGCGGACCACATCACCGTGCGTGTCATTCCATTCGACCTGGACGACTTCGCCAGGGCGTCGAGCACGATGACGTACGCGGGCGGGCCCTTGCCCAAGCTGGACACGGTGGTGCGGGACGCACCCCATGGCTCGATCCTTCTCGATGCCGAAGCCCAGCTCAACATCTATCGAACGCGCTTCCGTATGGTGGAGGCCGTATCAATCGACCCCGTACGATCGCGCGACTTTATCCACGAGCTGGCGAGAGAGCTGTGAGGCACCTGTGGACAACTGGCGGAAGTCGTCCTACTCGGGCGAAGGCGACGGGAACGCCTGCGTAGAGATAGCCAACTCCCCCACCCAGGTGGCCGTCCGCGACTCCAAGACCCCGGCCAGGGCAACCCTCACCTTCCCGGCCGGAGCCTTCACCCCCTTCATAGAGGCGCTGAAGTCGCCCTACTCCACCGTCACCGACTTCGCCAGGTTCCGCGGCTGATCCACCTCGTTGCCGCGAGCCGTCGCCAGCTCACACGCGAACACCTGCAACGGCACAGTCGCCACCAGCGGCTGAAGCAACGTCGGGGTGGCCGGGATCCGGATCAGGTGATCCGCGTACGGGACGACCGCCTCGTCCCCCTCCTCCGCGATCACGATGGTCCGCGCCCCCCGAGCCCGGATCTCCTGGATGTTGGACACGATCTTGTCGTGCAGCACGGACCGCCCCCGAGGCGACGGCACAACGACAACCACCGGCAGATCCTCCTCGATCAGAGCGATCGGCCCGTGCTTCAACTCCCCCGCCGCAAAGCCCTCGGCGTGCATGTAGGCGAGCTCCTTGAGCTTGAGCGCACCCTCCAGGGCCACCGGATACCCCACATGCCGCCCCAGGAACAGCACGGTGTTCTTCCCGGCCAGCGACCGGGCCAACTCCCGCACCGGCTCCATCGTCTCCAGCACCCGCTCGACCTCGCACGAGATCCGCGAGAGGTCGCGTACGACGGCCTGGATCTCGTCCCCCCACTTCGTGCCCCGCACCTGTCCCAGATACAGCGCGACCAGATAGCAGGCCACGAGCTGCGTCAGAAATGCCTTCGTCGAGGCGACCGCGACCTCCGGCCCCGCATGCGTGTACAGCACCGCGTCGGACTCCCGCGGAATCGTCGACCCGTTCGTGTTGCAGACGGCCAGCACCCTGGCCCCCTGCTCCCGCGCGTGCCGAAGCGCCATCAGCGTGTCCATGGTCTCGCCGGACTGCGAGATGGCGATCACCAGCGTCCGCGCGTCCAGGATCGGATCCCGGTACCGGAACTCGCTCGCGAGTTCCACCTCGCACGGGATCCGGGTCCAGTGCTCGATGGCGTACTTGGCGATCAGCCCGGCGTGGAAGGCGGTCCCGCAGGCCACCACCACGACCTTGTCGACCTCCCGCAGCTCGCTCGGAGAGATCCGGACCTCGTCGAGCGAGAGAGCCCCGCTCGCGTCGATGCGCCCGAGCAGCGTGTCGGCGACGGCCTTCGGCTGCTCGGCGATCTCCTTGAGCATGAAGTAGTCGTAGCCGCCCTTCTCGGCGGCGGACACGTCCCAGTCGACGTGGTACGGCCGCACCTCGGCGGGCCGCCCGTCGAACCCGGTGACGCTCACCCCGTCCCGCCGCAGCTCGACCACCTGGTCCTGCCCGAGCTCGATGGCGGACCGGGTGTGCGCGATGAACGCGGCGACATCGGAGGCCAGAAACGCCTCGCCCTCCCCGACCCCGACCACGAGCGGCGAGTTGCGCCGCGCCCCAACGACGACATCCGGCTCATCGGCGTGGACGGCGACCAGCGTGAAGGCGCCCTCCAGCCGCCGGCACACCAGCCGCATGGCCTCGGCGAGGTCGGCGCACGCGGAGAACTCCTCGGCGAGCAGGTGCGCGACGACCTCGGTGTCGGTCTCGGAGGTCAGCTCATGCCCCCGCTCCGCCAACTCGGCGCGCAGCGCGGCGAAGTTCTCGATGATGCCGTTGTGGACGACGGCGACCCGCCCCGCGTTGTCGAGGTGAGGATGGGCGTTCGCGTCGGTCGGTCCGCCATGGGTGGCCCACCGCGTGTGCCCGATGCCCGTGGACCCGGTCGGCAACGGCCGCTCGACCAGCTCCTTCTCCAGGTTGGCGAGCTTCCCGGCCTTCTTCGCCGCCGCCATCCCACCGTCCGCGAGCACCGCGACGCCCGCCGAGTCGTAACCCCGGTACTCCAGCCGCTTCAGTCCGGCCACCACCACATCGAGCGCCGACTGCGACCCCACGTATCCCACGATTCCGCACATGGCGGCAGCCTAGATGCCGACGCACGCCCCACCCCGGTACCGCGTGCCCGATATCGGAAATTCCCGCCGGGGAGCCCCCTGCCTGCCCCTTGCTCCCCTGCTCCCCGCTGTTCGCCCCGCCTATTCGCCCCGCTCGATCCGGTCGATCGCCTCCTGGACCATCCCCAGGTACTCGACCTCCTCGCAGCGCGGCTTGCTGCCCATCTCGTACAGGTCGATGCAGTCGTAGAG
Source organism: Streptomyces sp. NBC_00258 (assembly GCF_036182465.1). Taxonomy (NCBI): domain Bacteria; kingdom Bacillati; phylum Actinomycetota; class Actinomycetes; order Kitasatosporales; family Streptomycetaceae; genus Streptomyces; species Streptomyces sp. NBC_00258. The sequence continues at coordinate 7,293,239 of NZ_CP108081.1, read as the reverse complement.
GTACTCCCCCAGGTCCTCGTCCGGCAGGTCGACTGCCAGCTCGCTGCAGACCCGGCCCTCGTGCTCCAGCGACGGGGCCCCGGCCGTCGGCCCGGGTCTGCGTCTGCCGAATCCACGCACACGGAAACGCACGGCCATGACGACCACCCCAAACCCCCCAGAACACCGGAAGGCGGCTCGCTCCCGGATGGGCGGACGCTATCCCCGTACGGTCACGCGGTCCAGACCTCCGGACGCGTGTAGACACACCCGTCGAACGCGAGTAGACACCGCGGTGGACGTGTGTAGAGAACACCGACGTGACGGACTCCACCCGCCACCCCGTTCAAACTCCCGTAACAATGAACTGTGATCTCACCGGTCTCCTCGTTGCCGCGGAGCGCCCACCGGCCCAGGCCGGAGGCGACTCCCTACCTCGACCTCACCCGCTCGGAGTGGAGCGCGCTGCGTGAGAAGACTCCGCTGCCGCTGACCGCCGAGGAGGTGGAGAAGCTGCGTGGCCTGGGCGATGTCATCGACCTCGATGAGGTGCGGGACATCTATCTGCCGCTCTCCCGGCTCCTCAACCTCTACGTGGGCGCGACCGACGGCCTGCGCGGCGCCCTGAACACGTTCCTCGGCGAGAAGGGCTCCCAGTCCGGTACGCCGTTCGTGATAGGCGTCGCGGGCTCGGTCGCCGTAGGCAAGTCCACCGTCGCGCGCCTCCTGCAGGCCCTGCTGTCCCGCTGGCCCGAGCACCCGCGAGTGGAGCTGGTCACCACGGACGGCTTCCTGCTGCCGACCAAGGAGCTCCAGGCCCGCGGCCTGATGTCGAGGAAGGGCTTCCCGGAGTCGTACGACCGCCGGGCGCTGACCCGTTTCGTCGCGGACATCAAGGCGGGCAAGGACGAGGTGACGGCCCCCGTCTACTCGCACCTCATCTACGACATCGTCCCCGGCGCGCGGCTCACCGTCCGCCGCCCGGACATCCTGATCGTCGAGGGCCTGAACGTCCTGCAGCCCGCCCTGCCCGGCAAGGACGGCCGCACCCGGGTCGGCCTCGCCGACTACTTCGACTTCAGCGTGTACGTGGACGCGCGGGCCGAGGACATCGAGAGCTGGTACCTGAACCGTTTCCGCAGGCTGCGCGAGACGGCGTTCCAGAACCCGTCCTCGTACTTCCGCAAGTACACGCAGGTCTCCGAGGACGAGGCCCTCGACTACGCCCGGACGACCTGGCGGACCATCAACAAGGTCAACCTCCTGGAGAACGTGGCCCCGACCCGCGGCCGCGCCACCCTCGTCGTGCGCAAGGGCCCGGACCACAAGGTGCAGAAACTGAGCCTGCGCAAGCTGTAGACGAGCGGTGGGCGAGCTGCTGACGAGCCCTGCACGAGCCGCGAGGCCGGTGCCCCGGGCCGTCACCCTCCGCGGCTACTCTGCGGGGCATGCTGCATCTCCGCCTGATCACCCCGGCCGACAGGACCGACGCCGTGGTCCGCCTGATCGAGAAGACGGTCGGCACCACTCACCTGTGTGTCGTGCCGGGTGCCGCCCGCAACCCCACGGGCGACGTCGTGATGGTCGACGTGGCGCGCGAGGCGGGCGACGAACTGATCGGCGGGCTGCGCGAGTTGGAGATCGACACGCACGGTTCGATCGCCGTCGAGAACATCGACCTGTCGCTGTCGACGCGCGCCGACAAGGCGGCGGACGACGCGCCCGGCGAGGGCGCGGACGCGGTCCTGTGGGAGCACCTGGCGGACGCGACGCACGAGGAGTCGACGCTCTCGGTCACGTACATCGCCTTCATCACGCTCGCCACGATGATCGCGGCGTGCGGTGTGGTCCTCGACAACGCGATCCTGATCGTGGGCGCGATGGCGGTGGGCCCGGAGTTCGGCCCGCTGGCCGGCTTCAGCACGGCCCTGGTCCAGCGTCACCCGCGCCTGGCCCTGCGCTCACTCATCGCGCTGCTGGTGGGCTTCGCCGTGGCGATGGCGGTGACGGTCGGCTTCAGTCTCTTCATGGACGGCCTCGGCCTGTTCAGCGAGGCCCAGTTGGAGGGCGACCGCCCGAACACGGCCTTCGTCTACGCCCCCGACGCGTTCTCGTTCGTCGTGGCGGTCCTCGCGGGCATCGCCGGCACCCTCTCCCTGACCTCGGCCAAGTCGGGCCTCCTGGTCGGCGTGGCCATCTCCGTCACCACGGTCCCGGCAGCCGCCAACGCGGCCGTGGCCCTCAGCTACGGAGACACCACCCAAACGATCGGCTCAACGAACCAGCTCCTCCTGAACCTCCTGGGCATCGTCCTGGCAGGAACGCTGACCCTCCTGGCCCAGAAATGGCTCTGGTCAAGACAGAAGGCACGCCCTTAAGGGGCGAGGGGAACGGCGCGGCCTTGGGGTTGGGGCCACGGGGAACTGCGCGGCCTTTGGGGTTGGGGGCGCGGGGAACTGCGCAATCTTTTGGCTTTCAGGGGCGCGGGGAACTGCGCGACCAGCCACAACGAACCCGCACCCCGCAACGAACAGCTCCCCCACCCCCTACGCGGCCCAAAGATCAGCCAAGCGCAGACTTCACCGCATCGGCCAGCCGCCCAGCCACAGACCGAGCCTGATCAATGTCCGCCGCCTCGACCATCACCCGAACCAACGGCTCGGTCCCGGAAGGCCGCAGCAACACCCGCCCGGTGGCCCCGAGTTCCCGCTCGGCCTCAGTAACGGCCGCAGCCAACTCGGCAGACGTCCCCACCCGAGCCCGGTCGACATCGGGCACGTTGATGAGAACCTGCGGCAACCGCTCCATCACAGAGGCGAGTTCCCGGAGCGTACGACCGGTCTGAGCGATCCGCGCCGCGAGCAACAGCCCGGTCAACGTCCCGTCGCCCGTGGTCGCGTGGTCAAGGATGATCACGTGCCCGGACTGCTCGCCGCCGAGTGCGAACCCGTGCTCCTTCATCTCCTCCAGCACGTACCGGTCCCCGACCGCCGTCTGCACGAGGGACAGCCCCTCACGCTCCATGGCGAGTTTGAACCCGAGGTTCGACATGACCGTGGCGACCACGGTGTCGGACCGCAGCTCGGAGCGTTCCCGCATCGCGAGCGCGAGCACGGCGAGGATCTGGTCGCCGTCGACCTCGGCACCCGTGTGGTCCACGGCGAGGCACCGGTCGGCGTCACCGTCGTGCGCGATGCCGAGAGCGGCCCCGTGCTCGATGACGGCGGCCTTCAGCAGGCCGAGGTGGGTCGAGCCGCACCCGTCGTTGATGTTGAGCCCGTCCGGGTCGGCACCGATCGTGACGATCTCGGCGCCCGCGCGGGTGAAGGCCTCGGGCGAGACCCGCGCGGCCGCGCCGTGCGCCTCGTCGAGGACGACCTTCAGACCGTCCAGACGGTTCGGAACGGCCGTGAGGAGATGGGCGACGTACTGGTCGAAGCCCTCCTCGTACGAGCGGACGCGGCCGACGCCCGAGCCGGTGGGCCGGTCCCAGGGAGCGCCGGTGCGGTGCTCCTCGTAGACGGCCTCGATCCGGTCCTCCAGCTCGTCGGCGAGCTTGTGTCCGCCGCGGGCGAAGAACTTGATGCCGTTGTCCGGCATGGCGTTGTGGCTGGCGGAGAGCATCACACCGAGGTCGGCGCCGAGCGCACCGGTGAGATGCGCCACCGCGGGGGTCGGCAGGACACCGACGCGCAGGACGTCCACGCCCGCGCTGGCGAGGCCCGCGACCACGGCGGCCTCCAGGAACTCCCCGGACGCGCGCGGGTCCCGTCCGACCACCGCCGTCGGCCGGTGGCCTTCGAAGGTTCCCGCTTCGGCCAGTACGTGCGCCGCCGCCACGGAGAGGCCGAGCGTGAGCTCGGCCGTCAGATCCGCGTTGGCGACACCACGTACGCCGTCCGTCCCGAAGAGTCGTCCCACTGGTGTCCTCCGAACTTGCTCAGGCTTGCTCAGGCTTACTCAGAAACGTGCGGCTCGGGCCGGGGTCCGGCTGCGGCCCTTGTCAGGGTCCGGCTACGACCCCTGTCAGGTATATCCCCCGGACCTGTATATCTCCCAGGTCCGTCGCAAGGCTGCCGCCTTGCAGGCCTCTCTCAAGGCAGACTTCCGGACCTGTTCCAAGGTTGTGGTAAACGAACGCCCCGGCGGCACAGAACGTGCCGCCGGGGCGTTTCGTGCAAAACAGCTGAGCGATATTTAGCGCTTGCTGTACTGCGGGGCCTTACGGGCCTTCTTGAGACCGGCCTTCTTGCGCTCGACCGCACGGTCGTCACGCTTGAGGAATCCGGCCTTCTTCAGGGCGCCGCGGTTGTTGTCCACGTCCGCCTCGTTCAGCGCGCGGGCCACGCCGAGGCGCAGGGCTCCGGCCTGACCGGAGACGCCGCCACCCGAGATGCGGGCGACAACGTCGTAGCGGTCGTCGAGCTCGAGCACCTTGAAGGGCTCGTTGACTTCCTGCTGGTGCACCTTGTTGGGGAAGTAGTCCTCAAGGGTGCGACCGTTGATCTTCCACTTACCGGAGCCCGGGACGATCCGGACGCGGGCGATGGCGTTCTTGCGACGGCCCAGGCCGGCGGCCGGCTGCGGGTCGCCGAAGCGGCCGGCGAGGGACTCCGAGGTGTACTCGCCCTCGACGGGGACCTCGGACTCGGTGGTGTACTGCTCGACGTCGACGAGCTCGGTCTCAGTCTCTTCGACCGGCTGCTCAACGGTGGTCTCGGCCACGATTCTCCTCAGATTCTTTTTCGTCTTAGGGGGTGGCCGGAACTACTGCGCGACCTGGGTGATCTCGAACGGCACCGGCTGCTGAGCAGCGTGCGGGTGCTGGTCGCCCGAGTAGACCTTCAGCTTCGAGAGCACCTGACGGCCCAGGGTGTTCTTGGGGATCATGCCCTTGATGGCCTTCTCGACGGCCTTCTCGGGGTTCTTCGCCAGCAGCTCGTCGTAACGGACGGAGCGCAGACCACCCGGGTAACCGGAGTGGCGGTACGCCAGCTTCTGGGTCTTCTTGTTGCCGGAGAGGTGCACCTTGTCGGCGTTGATGATGATGACGAAGTCACCAGCGTCGACGTGGGGGGCGTAAATCGGCTTGTGCTTGCCCCGGAGGATGTTCGCGGCGGTGGTCGCCAGACGGCCCAGGACGACATCCTGAGCGTCAATGACATACCACTGGCGAGTGATGTCGCCGGGCTTGGGGCTGAACGTACGCACTTCGTAGCCTTCGCTTCTTCAGTGGATGGGTCCTGACACATGGCATCACTGAAGCGATCGTGCAGCTGGGGACGACAATGCCGGGGACGCTGCCCGTATGCCGCCCACTGGTAACTGCTCCAGGGAACCTACGTAAGGGCCCCTCGCGTGAGAACGACCAAGCCGATACGCATAACGAAGTGCAAGAGTACTCGCGCCGCCCCGGAAGGGTCAAAACGAGTGACGCCGCCCAGCCCCCGCGGCTGTGGGCAGGCGTCCCGCAGAGCGGGACTGGTGGGCACAGCCCCTGGCTCCGGGCGCCCGTGAAACCAACCTCAAGGCAACGGCACCCGCCAGCAGGCAAAGAGTAAGCGAGTCCCGGAAAGCCCGCCGGGTCACGGGCTCCAGGTAGGGCAGGGCGAGCCCTGGAACCTGCGGCACCAGCGCCACCCAGAACCACGGCCCCCGAGCCACGCTCCCCGCCTCCAGAACCCCCGCAAGCAGCACCGGCACAACCACCAGCAGATAGTGGTCGTACGAGGGCCGGGACACCAGAAACGCCGACAGCATCAGCATCACCCCCGTGTCCACGACCTTCCCCTCCCGCCGCCAGCACCGATACGCACACCACACCCCGACCCCCGCGGCGCCGCAGGCCAACAGCACCGCACCCCCCTCCGGCACCCCCACCCGCGGCAGCACAGCCGCGGGAGACGCCTCATAGAGCCGTACGAACGTGTCGTCCCCCCGCAGCAGAAACGGCAGCGTCCGCGTGAAGAACCCCGCGGGATCCGGCATCAGCAGCGCCGCGCCCCCGGAGACCACCGCGGGCACGAGAAGCACCGCCCCGAGCCCCCGCCACCGCCGCGCGAAGACGAAGAGCAGCACAAGAGGCACCAGCAGCGGTTTCACGGCGATCGTGGCACCGATCACGGCCCCCGCCGCACCCCACCTCCCCCGGCTCGCGAGGAGCAGGGCGAACGGCAGGGCCACGACCGCGACGACGGTCCAGTTCCCGAGCCGCACGAGATGCCCGAAGGGCGCGAACCCGAGGGCGAGCCCGGTCAGGCCGAGCACGGCGAAACGGCTGCGCCACGGGACGCCGTACAGCCGCAGCGCGCACGCCCAGCCGGCGACGAGCCCGCCGGTGACGGCGAGGGGGACGAGGAGACGCAGTACACCCCAGGGCAAAAGGGCCAGCGGGACGGCGGCCGGCACGGCTCCCGGCAAATAAAGGAAGTGCGGATCGTCATACGGGGATCCACCGTCGAGCCAGGCCTTCGCGGCACGTACGACGATGGCGTTGTCCATACCCCCATCCCGTGTACGCAGGGACGTCTCGGCCGCGCCGGCACAGAGCGCGACCCCCAGAACGACCCACGCGTGCCAGGACGCGGCTCGTACCAACCACCCTGAGATGCCCCCTTTGGCCTCATTCACGCTTGACACGCTAGGGGTTCCGGTGGTGCTGGAGACGGACCAGCACGCCCCATGTCCCGTCTAAGATGCGCCCCATGAGCTTTGGGCAGGGGGGACCCCAGTGGGGTTCCGGGGGATCAGGTTCTCAGCCGCCGCAGTGGGGCGGTCAGTCACCCGACTGGGCTGCGCTGGCCGAGGCGTCCGAAACGCGCAACCGGCGCCGCAGATGGCTGCTGATCGGCGGAGGCGCGCTCGCCACGGTCGCGGTCGGCACCGCCGTGGCCATGGCCGTGGTCTCGACGGACGGCAACGGACAGGCGTCGAACAAGCCTGCCTCCGAGTTGCCCACGTCCGCGGCCATCCCGTCGGACACCACGGGCACCGGCCCGTCCTTCGAGGAGACCTCGGCGCCGCCGCCGCTGGATCCGAAGGACTTCATAGGCAACGTCAAGAAGGACACCGCGCCGCTCGCCCCGGACCTGCTCTTCCCGGGTACGCAGCTGACGATGGGCGAGACCGTCTACAAGAAGGGCGCGATGGCGTCCACGAAGAACTGCGCCTCGGCCGCCCAGGGCACGCTCGGCCCGGTTCTCACCAAGAACGACTGCACCCGGTTCATGCGCGTCACGTACACGAAGGACGGGATCGCCGTGACGGTGGGCGTGGCCGTCTTCGACGCCGAGGGCCAGGCCCTCAAGGCGAAGAACGACGCCGACGACAAGAGCGTCGTCCAGTCCCTGGCCGGCGAGGGCGTTCCCACCTTCTGCCGCTCGGCGATCTGCCGCTCGACCACCAACTCGTACGGCCGCTACACGTACTTCACGGTCGCCGGCTTCACCAACGGCAAGGACGTGACCCAGAAGGACTCCAAGGTCTTCACCACCGGTGACGACCTGGCCGAGTTCACGTTCCGGCAGATCCACCGCCGCGGCGAGGCCCAGGCGTCGGCGGCCGCCAACCAGTAGACCTCGTTCGACCGGCGGAACGGCCGCCGGAGAACGGAACGGCGGCCCGCCCCCCGGCAGGCCGCCGTCCTCGTCTCTACTCGCCTACTGCTGCTCGCACTTCTGCACGCTCACCTGCGCGCATGCCTACTTGTGCTTGAGCCGCAGCTTCACCGGCACCACGGCCGACTCCAGCTGCGTACGCAGGGTCATCTTCGAGACGCCCTCGGTCCGCTCCTCGAAGCGGATCGGGATCTCGACGGCGGCGTGACCGGCCCGTACGGCCTTGAACTTGAGCTCGACCTGGAAGCTGTAGCCGGCGCTGTCCAGGGAGTGCAGGTCGACGTCGCGCAGGGTCTGGGCCGACCACAGGTTGAAGCCCGCCGTGATGTCACGGATCTTCGTGCCGAGCACCGTACGCGCGTAGCGGTTGGCGAAGCGGGACAGCAGCACGCGGTGCGCGCCCCAGTCGTCGTCGAGCTGGCCCCCCTCGACGTACCGGCTGCCGATGACCAGGCCGACACCCGAGGCCACGGCGGTGCCGAGCATGCGTGGGACCGCTTCCACGGGGTGGCTGCCATCGGCGTCCATCTGGACGACGTACTGCGCGCCCTCGTCGACGGCGGCGCTCATGCCCGCGACGTACGCACGCCCCAGGCCGTCCTTCTCGGTGCGGTGCAGCACGCTCATCCGGCGCCGCCCGTCCCAGTTGTACTTCTCCGCCAGCTCCTCGGCGATGCGTCCTGTACCATCCGGACTAGAGTCGTCCACTATCTTCAAGTGGAGTCCGTTCAGCGGCAGTTGAAGCACAGCCTCGGCCATTCTCGGCAGATTGGCGGCTTCGTTGTACGTAGGCATCACCACGGTGACAGCCACGTCCGCCCCCACGTCGTACGACATCTCTTTCCCTCCCCATTCTCTGTTCGCCCCCCACCGGACGCGGGACTGGACCCGCGTCCGGCAACCCAACTCAGGTATGCACCTTGCGCTTGGCGGCGTCGTCCTTTTCCTCGGACGAGTCGTCCGTCGCCGCGCGTGTCCTTTCGAGGAGCACGAGCTGGAGGTATTTGAGCTTCTTGGTCTTCACGACCTTGAAGCTTCGCTGGATCACGGTCGCCGACGTCTTCGGCATGCCGCTGAACGGCTTCCCGTCGAGCGTGGTCGACACGAGCCAGAGCCTGTCGGCCTTCGCCAGGCACTTCGAGGCCTGGGGGCATTCGATCGCGCCGAACGAACCCAGTTCCTGCGGAGTGCGGTACATCAGCCAGTCGCGCGGACGGCCGGCGTCGTTGCGCAGTTCGTAGTCCATGGCCCGGCGCTCGGACTGCACACCGCTGAAGACGATGCCGTCACCCTTCTTCTGCCCGGCCTCGATGAGCTGGGCGGCGCCCCGGTAGTCCGGTTCGCCCAAGGTGTTCTGCCTGGTCTCACGGATGCCCGGCAGCGACTGGAAGGCGATCCCGGCGACCGCGGCCGCCACGAGCACCCAGCCGAAGCCACGCCGTGCCACCGCCCCCGTACCGGCCTTCGCACCGGCCACGGGCCCGGCGATCCGGACGACGGCCACGGCCGCGAGCAGCACCCACGCGGGCGCCGTGAACAGCAGATAGCGCGGCAGGAAGAGGTGCAGCTGAGCGGCGGTGACGTATGTGGCCACGGGCGGCAGCACGATCCAGACAGCGAGCGGAAGCGCGCGCCGGCCCGCGAAGAACAGCCCGAGCGCACCGAGTGCCATGACCGGTACGGCCACCGCCCAGGCCCCGAACAGGTTCTTGGGAAACTCGATCAGGTCCTTCAGCACCGGGTTGTTCCAGGCGATCTGTCCGCTCTGCCCCGAGCCCGACACGGCCATGGGGATGACGAAGCACATGCCCAGGGTGCAAGCCGCGGCGTAGGCCCAGCCCACGATCTTGTCGCCCGCGCGCCGTGCGATCAGGATCATCACCAGGTGCGCGCCGAGCACGGCGAGCGAGGCCAGGTGGCTCCAGCCGATCAGCGGCACCGACAGCGTGTAGGCGACCCACACCTTGAACGACGGCTTGTCCAGCGCTCTGGCGAGCAGCAGCGTCGACAGCAGGACCGCGGCCACCGCGAAGGCGTACGGCCGGATCTCCTGCCCGTACCGCGTGGTGAACGGGACGACGGCGAGAGCCAGTCCCGCAAGCAGTCCCGCCTGTGTGGTGAACATCCGCCGCCCGAGCAGCGCGAGCAGACCGGCCGAGGCCGCCATGGCCACCGCGCCGGGGATGCGCATCGCGGTCGGGGAGTCCCCGGCGACCGAGATCCAGATGTGCATCAGCACGTAGTACGGCGTGAACACGACGTCGATGGAGCGGATCAACAGGCTCAGATCGTGGAACGACAGCGTGGACGCCCACCAGGTGGCGTGCTCGTCCCGCCACAGCTGGCGGTCGCCGATCCCGCGCCAGATCATGGCGAAGGCGAGCACCGTGGGCAGCAGAAACGTCACGGCAGTGGCGAGCCGGCCGCCCTTGGAATCCTCGGGCTCGTCCTCCCCGGGCTCGTCCGCGGACGGCTCCGGGTCGACCGGATCCGGCGTGACGGGCTCGGCGACCTGAGCCTGCTGCTGCCCGGGAGCGGCGTACGCGCCTTGATCGGCGTACTGACCGGGGTCGGTGTACTGACCAGGGTCGGCGTACTGGCCGGGACCCGCGTACGCGCCCTGCGCCGGGTCGGCATAGGGGCCCTGTTGGCCCGGGTCGGCGTAGCCGCCCTGACCACCGGCGTAGGTGCCCTGACCCGCGTACGGATCATGGCCTCCCTGGACATCGGGGTACCCGCCGCCGTACGGAGCGGAGGCATCGAGACTCATCGCTTCACCCAAATCCGGTAGGCGTTCTCTCCGCTGCTCGTGGTGAACGGGAACACGGCCGCCAGTCGGTAGTGGGAGTTGTTCTTCAACCCCTCCTTGACCGCCTCGTACGTCGCCGGGCTGACCGAGCCGTGCATCACGATCGCGTCGAACTTTCCGTCGCGGACTGCCTGCCGGAAGGCGTCGGGGCCGGTGTACTGCTTGCCGTCCTTGCCGCGGTAGTCCATGAAGTAGGAGTTCTGCCACTGGGTCCAGTTGGTCTTGTCCCGCAGGTAGTAGGCAGGGACCTCCTGCTCCTCGGCGAGGTAGGTGCCCTTCTTGTCGACGACCGTGCTCAGGTACGTGGTCATCTGCGTGGAGTCCGGGAAGCTGAACGCCCGCTGGGCCTGCACCATGCCGAACACCAGCGTCAGGACGTACAGCAGGATCCCGAGCTGTGGATGCCGGAAGTGCGGACCGACCAGACGGGCCATGCCGAGGCCGGCCATCGGCGCGGCGAAGAGCAACCCGAAGCCGACGTGCTTGTAGAGCGAGATCTCGGTCTGAAGGTGGATCTGGTAGGCAGGGGCGAGCAGCGCGGTCCCCGTCAGCACCAGGCCGAGCGCAACGCGCCGCCAGCGTCCCGAGGTCTCGGCGCCGAGCCACGGCATCTCGCCCATCCGTGCGCGCAGCGCGTACGCGATCGAGCCACCGAGCGCGGCCAGGAAGACCAGCCCGCCCCACTCCGCGCTGTGCGCGAGCATCGTCGCGGCGGTGTCCGTGCCCTTCGCACGGTCAGTGGTCGTGGAGCTGATGCCGCCCAGCGGACCGGAGAAGAAGTAGCCGATCCCGAGCAGGGCCACGATTCCCGCGCCCAGCATCACCCCGCGGCCGAGCGCACGGATGCCGCGATGCTGGTGCGCGGTGATCACCGCCAGAACCACAAGGGTCGGCAGATACATGCCGGACGCGTACTTCACGCCGAAGGCCAGTGCGGCCGGCGGCGCCGCGAGCAGCACGGCCGCGGCGCTCATCCGGTCCGTGCGCACCACCGCCCAGGCGGACAGCGCGAGCAGGAACACGGCGGCGGCGTCGTAAGTGGCGAAGTTGCCGAGCACCATCGTCGACTGGAGCACCGAGAACAGCGCGGCGGCCCCGAGCCCGGCACGCAGGTTGAACAGACGCCGGGTGAGCGAGTAGAGCAGCCCGGTAGCGCCCAGCATGAACAGCAGACTGAGCAGGCGTACGCCGGTCAGGCCGAACTGGCTGTCCACGACGGCCGCGATCACCGGGTACAGCTTGGGATGCCCGGAGAAGTAGGCCGCGAAGTCCACCGGCAGCTTGGTGCCGTGCAGCAGGTTGGCCAGTTCGTAGTGGCCGGACGCGATGTAGAGCGCCTCGTCCTGGAAGGCCGTCCCGCTCAGCCGCAGGGACAACCCTGCCTGCACGAGCATGACGCACAGCAGCACCCCGCGCCCCAGCAGCCTGCTGCGCCGCGTGTCCACGGCCCAGGCCGACTCCTGCACCGGCGGCAGCGTGTACCCGGGCTTCTCCGGCTCCGGCACGACGGGCTCAGCGACGGCCTCCGGCTCCACCGCCGTGTACGAGGCATACGGGTCGTACGGCGCGTACGTGTCGTAGGTCTGCTGGTCCGGGTACGAGGTCGTCCGGTCGTGGACGTCGAAGCGCCAGCTGCCGGTCTCCGTGACATAGCCGCCCTGGTGGGCCTGCTCCTGGTACGGAGGGTAGGTCGGCTGCACCCGGGACCGGGTCTGAGCCTGCTGCGCGTACTGCCGCAGGCTCTCCTGCTGCGCGTACCGCCGCTGGTCCTCGTCGGTCGGGGCGTACTGCTGCTGGTTTCCGTGGCCGTACTGCTGTTGTTGCTGGTGCTGCTGTTGCTGCCCGCTCTGCTGGTACTGCTGGTTCTGCTGCGGGTACCCGTTGTCGGCGTACTGCTGCTGGCCCTGCTGTTGTTGCCCCTGCTGATGCCCCTGCGCCTGGCCCTGCTGCTGCCCGTACCCGTACTCGTCGTGCAACTCGGAGTCGTCCGCCCAGGTGGGCGTGCGTCGGTCGCTCATGGCTTCGTCACATCGAATCCGAAGCTAGAGTTCGCCGCCTGCTGCTTGAAGGTCTTCTCCGACAGCGGACCGCTGTTGATGCGCCAGTCCGTCTCCTTGTCGAAGTTGAACCAGACGAACCCGATGACGTCGTCGCGCTCCGCCGTCCCCTGGAAGAGGGACTTGATGTCGGCGGGCTTGCGCTCACCGGCCTGCGCGGCGGTCTCCGCGATGATGAATGGTTTCTTCGTGAAACCACGGATCTGGGTCATAGTCGGCCCGTACAGCGTCTGGTACGTGTTCGGGCCGGTGGCCGCGTAGTAGCCGATGACGCCGACCCAGTCGACGTAGTCGTCGCCCGGCCAGTACGGCTTGAGCTTCACCTTCGGCATCGGGTGGGTGACGTTCGGGCTCCACACCCAGATGACCTGGGTGGCGCCCTCGTCGTCGAAGATGTCGTGGATGTGCTTGTACGCGGCGGTGAAGTCGGCGGCGCTGGTCTTCTTGGTGCCCCACGGGTACCAGAAGCCGTTCATCTCGTGCGCGAAGCTGATCGCGACGGGCAGGTTCAGCTCCTTGACGGACTTCGCGTACTCGCGGATGTACTTGTCCTCCTTGCCGGAGGCGATGTCCTTCATGCTGGTCTCGAAGGGCTCCCAGGCGATGAACGCGACAGAGCCGTAGTCCCAGGAGTTCGTCACGAGCTCCTGCTCGTACTGGTCGCCCCAGGCGGAGTAGAACTCGATCAGGTTGGGCTTCTTGCCGGCGCGCTTCGCGAAGTCCTGTACGGCCTTCATCTTGGCGGGAGCGCCGTCGGCGGCCACGCCCAGGTACTTCTTCTTCGGGTCCAGCAGCGGCCGCACGTCGTACGGCGGCTCCGGCTTCGCGGACTCACTGGCCTCACCGGTGCCCTCGGCACCCGGCTGCTCGCCCTGGCCGCGCTCGTACTGGTCGCGGCCCTCCTCGGAGAACGTGCTGCACCCGGCCAGCAGCGCACCGGCGATGAGCGTGGCGGCGAGCGCCCGCACGGGACGTGATGCCCGCACTCGGCGTACGGAAAAACTCATGCGGTCGCTTCCTGCACTTCCTGGGCACGCGGCTGTACGAGAACACGGCCGACGACCATCGCGTAGAAGAGGCCGGCGGACAGCATCAGCGCGAAGTCCGGCGGATAGAGGGTGAGCATGCGCCAGGCGGCGACGATGATCCACAGGACGGCGGTGCCGCCGGTCCAGAAGATCATGCAGTTCCAGTAGCGGCGCATACCGTTCTTCTTGGCGCCCGCCGAGCCCGTGGGCTTCCAGCCCATCGGACGGCCCCGCAGCACGTCCCAGACCGCGAAGACGTGCGACCACCCGTACATGATCCGGACGGCCCAGGCCTCGAGACGGTACGGCGCCCGGTGCCACAGCGGCAGGACCAGCGTCACGTACGCGACGCTCGGCAGCACCCACAGGGCGGCCTCGGCGCGCAGCAGGTCGGGCCGCAGGATCATCAGGGCGAGCGGGATGACCGGCGCGATGAACGTGGCGAGCGCGGTCTGAAGGTAGTAGAGGAAGCCCGACACATAGCAGAGCCGGGTCTTGAACTTGAGGTCCATCTCCCAGAACCGCTTGCTGGTCAGGAGCTCCAGGGAGCCCATGCACCAGCGGTACTGCTGGTTGTGGAAGGCACCGGCCGTGTCCGGGCACACACCGGCGGACAGCGCGACGGGCACGTAGCGCAGCTTCCAGCCGAGGGCCCTGAGGTCGAAGCCGGTGTACATGTCCTCGGAGTGCTCGATCAGCGTGATGCCGTTGGTCTGTTCCAGGGCCGCGCGCCGGTAGACGGCGCACGAGCCGACACAGATGGAGCCGTCCAGGTCCTCACGGGAGGTCTGTACGGACCGGTAGAACTGCTCCTGCACGGCGCCCGCGCCCCGCTCGATCCAGTTCTGCGCGTCGACGATGCGGAAGAACTGCGGCGACTGCACGATGGCGCACTTCTCGTCGTCGTCCATGTGCGGCAGCAGCTCGTCGAGCAGGTCGGCGCGCGGCGCGAAGTCGGCGTCCAGGATCAGGATGTGGTCGCCGTCGGTCTTCTCGAAGGCGTGGTTGAGGTTGCCGGCCTTCTTGAACCAGCCGCGGTTGGGCCGCACCACGTAGTTGAACCCGAAGTCGCGGGCCATCGCCCCGACCTCTTCCTCCGCCGCGTCGTCCAGGACGTACGTCTTCACGACACCCTGGTAGCTGTCCGCGAGGCGGTTCACATGGACCCAGGTGTTGTGGAGCACCTCCAGGGGCTCACCGCACACCGGCAGGAAGATGTCCACGCTCGGGTACACCGCCGGGCGCCACTGGCGTACGAGACGCTTGTGGCCCTTGATGTCGAAGTCCTTGCTGAGCCCGTCGAGGTACAACGAGATCAGGTAGTCCGCGATGATGAACGCCAGCAGCGGCAGCGTCAGCCAGAACCACGGACTCGACGCCGTGAACAGGAACTGGCTCATCGCCAGACACGCGAAGCTGATCAGCGAACCGACCGTCAGCACCCACAGGTACCGACGGGAGTACGAGTACTTCTCGACGTCGTCAGGCGGCGTCGGCAGGAGCCCATGACTCTGCGGCGTCCTTTTTCGTTTCCTGTTCTGCGGAACACGAGCAGTCCCCACTGCACTCATGCAAAACCCCCGGGGCCGTTGCGGCCCGTTACCCCCACCCGAACTCGGCCAACCCCTAATCGAACCTTCAGCCGAGCAGCGGAATCATAACCGAGTTTCAGAGGTTACGTCCGAACGTACGTGTTACGCAGGGGTTTCATCACGCGCCACAGCGGGCATACGTAGCCACTTGCCCCTCTTTACAGGGGGCACGGCTCCCGTCAGCAGCACCCCGCTCCCGGCAGGGTCCGCCGGTTTCGTGCCTCTTTGTTCCGTGCCGCCAGCAACTCGTCGGCCGGATACCCGACCTCTTCGAGCGTCAGCCCGTGCGGCCGCACCACATGCACGGCGGAGTCCCGCACCCCCGCGGCGAGCACCTTCCCGGGCCAGTCGGCTCCCCGGTGCCCGTCCCCCACGAACAGCAGCGCCCCGATCAGCGACCGCACCATGTTGTGACAGAAGGCATCGGCCCGAACGGTGGCGGTGATGATCCCGTCACTCCCCCGCTCCAGGCTCAGCTGCTGAAGCGTACGGATGGTCGTGGCGCCCTCCCGCTTCTTGCAGTAGGCGGCGAAGTCGTGCTCCCCGAGGAGCTGCTGCGCGGCCTCGTTCATGGCATCGACGTCGAGCGGCCAGTCGTGCCAGAGGACATGGCTGCGCAGCAGCGGATCGACGCCGCCGGGATTGTCGGTGACGCGATAGGCGTACCGCCGCCAGACCGCCGAGAACCGCGCGTTGAAGCCGCTCGGCGCCTCCCTGACGGCCCACACCCGCACGTCCTTGGGCAGCCGTCCGGCCAGCCGCTTGAGCAGCTTCTCCCGGTGCTCGTCCCACAGCTCCACCGGCAGATCGACATGAGCCACCTGCCCGCGCGCGTGCACGCCCGCGTCCGTCCGCCCGGCGACGGTCAGCTCGTACGTCGTGTCCTTCGACCGGGTGACGGTCCGCAGCGCGTCCTCGATCTCCCCTTGAACGGTCCTGCGCCCCCCGGCCTGCTTGGCCCACCCGGAGAACTCGCTCCCGTCGTACGACAGGTCAAGACGGACACGGACATGGCCGGGCTGAACTTCGTCACTCACCCTGGATCCTTTCAGGTACGAAAAAGCGGGCCCGCCCCTGGAAGGAACGGACCCGCTCAAGCGCGCCCCAAAGGGGCGCGGGGAACTGCGCGACCAGCCACGACGGACCAGCAGCCAAAGGAAGGCCTTACGCCTCCTTGGACTCCTCGGCCTCGTCAGCCTTGGTCACATCGACCTTGGCATCCTCGACCTTGGCGTCCTCGACCGGAGCCTCGACAACAGCCTCGGCGTCCTTGGCGGCACGCTTGGTCGCAGCCTCGGCCTCACCCGTCGCAGCCTGTGCAACAGTCAACGCCTCCACCAGCTCGATGACAGCCATGGGCGCGTTGTCGCCACGGCGGTTACCGATCTTGGTGATACGGGTGTAGCCACCCGGACGGTTCTCGTAGCGCGGGCCGATCTCGGTGAAGAGCGTGTGCACGACGCTCTTGTCCGTGATGACCGAGAGCACCTGACGGCGGTTGTGAAGGTCGCCCTTCTTCGCCTTGGTGACCAGACGCTCGGCGTACGGCCGCAGCCGACGGGCCTTCGCCTCGGTGGTCGTGATCTTGCCGTGCTCGAAGAGCGACTTCGCGAGGTTCGCGAGAAGCAGCTTCTCGTGCGCGGCACTGCCGCCCATACGGGCACCCTTGGTGGGCTTCGGCATGGTGTTTCTCCTAGGTGTCTGCCCCGGCCGTATCAGGTACCGAGGTCAGTGTCCGAGCAGGCGATCGCCTGTCGGAGATCCGGGGCACCCTTTTCAAAGCGCCCCGGAGGGTCCGCGCCCCGTCAGGGGCGCGGGGAGCTGCGCGACCAGCCACAACGGTCCCGCAGCCAAATTCCGGCCGTCTCGTAGAGAGACTAGTACTGCTCGGTCTCCACGAAGCCCGCGTCCGCGTCGTCGTCGGCGCCAAAGGCGTCAGCGGCGGCGGTCGGGTCGAACCCGGGAGGCGAGTCCTTCAGAGCAAGACCCATGCCGACGAGCTTGGCCTTGACCTCGTCGATGGACTTCGCACCGAAGTTGCGGATGTCGAGCAGGTCCGCCTCGGACCGGGCCACGAGCTCACCCACGGAGTGGATGCCCTCGCGCTTGAGGCAGTTGTACGACCGAACGGTGAGCTCGAGCTCCTCGATCGGCAGGGCGAGATCGGCGGCGAGGGCGGCGTCCGTCGGGGACGGGCCCATGTCGATGCCCTCGGCGTCGATGTTGAGCTCACGGGCGAGCCCGAACAGCTCGACGAGCGTCTTGCCGGCGGAGGCCATGGCGTCACGCGGACGCATCGCCTGCTTGGTCTCGACGTCGACGATCAGCTTGTCGAAGTCGGTGCGCTGCTCGACACGCGTCGCCTCGACCTTGTACGTGACCTTGAGGACCGGCGAGTAGATCGAGTCGACCGGGATGCGCCCGATCTCCTGACCGACCTGCTTGTTCTGCACGGCGGAGACGTAGCCGCGACCGCGCTCGACGGTCAGCTCCATCTCCAGCTTGCCCTTGCCGTTGAGCGTGGCGAGGACGAGATCGGGGTTGTGGACCTCGACACCGGCCGGGGGCGCGATGTCGGCGGCGGTGACCAGACCCGGGCCCTGCTTGCGCAGGTACATCACGACCGGCTCGTCGTGCTCCGAGGAGACGACGAGCTGCTTGATGTTGAGGATCAGGTCGGTGACGTCCTCCTTGACGCCCGGCACGGTGGTGAACTCGTGCAGGACACCGTCGATACGGATGCTGGTGACAGCAGCACCGGGGATCGACGACAGGAGCGTACGACGGAGCGAGTTGCCGAGGGTGTAGCCGAAGCCCGGCTCCAGCGGCTCGATCACGAACCGGGAGCGGAACTCGTCGACGACCTCTTCGGTCAGCGACGGGCGCTGAGCAATAAGCATGAAGGAGTCCTTCAGTCATGGGCACCCACTATTTGATGCCCTTGAGTACTACAAGGGTACGGGCGGCACGGCCCCGAAAGGCCATACCGCCCGAAACCTTAAGACAACCGTGCGTCAGACGCGGCGGCGCTTGGGCGGACGGCAGCCGTTGTGCGGCGTGGGCGTCACGTCCTGGATGGAGCCGACCTCAAGACCGGTCGCCTGAAGCGAACGGATGGCCGTCTCGCGACCCGAACCCGGGCCCTTGACGAAGACGTCGACCTTGCGCATGCCGTGCTCCTGCGCGCGGCGGGCGGCCGACTCGGCGGCCATCTGCGCGGCGAAGGGGGTGGACTTGCGCGAGCCCTTGAAGCCGACGTGGCCGGCGGAGGCCCAGGAGATCACGTTGCCCGAGGGGTCCGTGATCGAGACGATCGTGTTGTTGAACGTGCTCTTGATGTGCGCGTGACCGTGAGCGACGTTCTTCTTTTCCTTGCGGCGCACCTTCTTGGCAGCGCCCTGACGACCCTTGGGGGGCATCTATAACTCCTACGGGGAGGTGGTCGGTCCTACAGCGAAGACCGCTGATGAAGCGTTGTCCGCTGCGGACTACTTCTTGCCCGGCTTCTTCTTGCCGGCGATGGCGCGACGCGGGCCCTTGCGGGTACGAGCGTTCGTGCTGGTGCGCTGACCGTGGACGGGCAGGCCACGACGGTGGCGCAGACCCTGGTAGCAGCCGATCTCGACCTTGCGGCGGATGTCGGCCTGAACCTCGCGGCGGAGGTCACCCTCGGTCTTGAAGTTGTTGTCCACGTACTCGCGGATCCTGACCAGCTCCTCCTCGGAGAGGTCACGAACGCGGGTGTTGGGGTTGACGCCGGTGTCGGCCAGCGTCTTCTGCGAGAGGGTCCGGCCGATGCCGAACACGTAGGTGAGGGCAACCTCCACGCGCTTTTCGCGCGGGATGTCAACACCGGAAACGCGTGCCATTCAATGGCTCCAGTTGTCGTTCGGAGGTCTTCCGCAAAACCGGTTCCCAGCCGCCGTATGAGGTACGAACTGGGTCCCCGGCCTCCGACCGGGGGTATCGGAATCCCTGCGAACAGTGGATCCGGGCTCTGCGTATGAACATGTACTACTTGCGTCGCGCGAAACTCTGCGGGTGCAGAAGGTTCGGTCGTGCGTCAGCCCTGGCGCTGCTTGTGCCGCGGGTTTTCGCAGATGACCATGACCCGGCCGTGACGGCGGATCACCCTGCACTTGTCGCAGATCTTCTTGACGCTCGGCTTGACCTTCATTGGGTGAGGTTCTCCGGGTCAGTGCCACCGCCCCGCGGAATACGGGACACAGGCAAGATCTACTTGTACCGGTAGACGATCCGGCCACGGGTCAGGTCGTACGGAGACAACTCCACCACGACCCGGTCGTCAGGGAGGATGCGGATGTAGTGCATGCGCATCTTGCCGCTGATGTGTGCCAGGACCTGGTGGCCGTTCTGGAGCTCGACCTTGAACATGGCGTTCGGAAGAGACTCGACGACAGTGCCCTCGATCTCGATGGCACCTTGCTTCTTGGCCACGCTTCGCCCTTCGAATCGACTACCTTGATCGACCCCGCGCTTACTGCACGCAGACATGCAGATGCACGAGAGCCGACGAGTCAGTCTACGCCAGGGCCCTCGGAAAGACGAATCGAGATAGCCTGCCCCGCTCGGAAGATCCCTAAGCAGCGGGCGCGCGGGGGGCACGGGCAACCGGGCTCACAACAGGCGCCCTGAAGGGGCGCGGGACTGTATCGATGTGCGGCTCCGCCGCGTGGGCGCGACCGGCCCTCAGGGGCCCGCAGCCGCGACACATACACCAGCCCGCCCCTACGGAGCGAACTCAGCCCAAGGGATCAGGAGCCGCAGTGATCCCGTACTCGGCCAGCTTCGCCTTGCCCCCGTCGGGAGCCGTCAGCACAAGCGGACCGCCCTCCGTCAGCGCGACAGAGTGCTCCCAGTGGGAGGACCACGTGCCGTCCGTCGTGATGACGGTCCAGTCGTCCGAGAGAACCTCGGTCTTCGGTGTACCCAGCGAAACCATGGGCTCAATGGCAAGGCAGAACCCGGGAACGAGCTTCGGCCCCTTCCCCCGCCGCCGCTCCACGTAGTTCAGCAGATGCGGATCCATGTGCATCTCGGTGCCGATGCCGTGGCCGCCGTAGTCCTCGACGATCCCGTACTTGCCACCGCCGGGCTTCGGCTGCCGCCGGATGTACGTCTCGATGGCGCGGGAGACGTCGACGAGCCGGTTACCCAGCTTCATCGCGGCGATCCCGGCCCACATCGACTCCTCGGTCACCCGGGACAGCTCGATGAGCTCCGGAGCGTGACCGGACCCGACGAAGGCGGTGAAGGCGGCGTCCCCGTGCCAGCCGTCGACGATGGCGCCGGCGTCGATCGAGATGATGTCGCCGTCCTTGAGCACGACGTCGTCGCTCGGGATGCCGTGCACGACGACCTCGTTCGCCGAGGTGCAGATCGTCGCGGGGAACCCGCCGTATCCCAGGAAGTTCGACTTGGCGCCGTGCTCGGCCAGCACCTTGCGGGCGACCTCGTCGAGGTCCTTCGTCGTGGCCCCGGGCACCGCCGCTTCCCGTGTCGCGCTGTGGACGGCGGCGACGACAAGGCCCGCCTCACGCATCTTGGCGATCTGCTCGGGGGTCTTGATCTGCACCATGAGGGCCCGCGCTCTCCGTCTTCTCTGCCTGCTCGGTTACGTACACAACAGTACGGCCGCGGCGCCCCACAAGGGCACCGCGGCCGAACCAGCCAGGACGACTACTTGTCGTCGCCCTCGCTGTCGCTCTTGTCCTCGTCGCTCTGGTCCTTGCCCTCCACCTGGCGGTTGAGGGCGTCCATCGCGCGCTTGGTGACGTCGTCCACCTTGCCGAGCGCAGAGATCGTCACGACCAGGCCCTGGGCCCGGTAGTAGTCGATGATCGGCTCGGTCTGCGTGTGGTAGACCTCCAGGCGCTTGCGGACGGTCTCCTCGGTGTCGTCGTCGCGCTGGTACAGCTCGCCGCCGCAGGCGTCGCAGACGTCCGTCTTCTTCGGCGGGCTGTACGTCACGTGGAAGACATGACTCGAGTCCCTGCGGCAGATGCGGCGGCCGGCGATGCGCTTGACCACCTCGTCCTCGGGGACCTCCAGGTCGAGCACCGCGTCCAGCTCCACAGCGTCGGCCTTGAGCGCCTGGTCGAGCGCCTCGGCCTGCGAGACGTTCCGCGGGAAGCCGTCGAGCAGGAAGCCGTTCGCGGCGTCCGGCTGCTCCATGCGGTCCCTGGCCATGGCGATCGTGACCTCGTCCGGCACAAGGTTTCCCTCGTCCATGTACGACTTCGCCAGTTTGCCGAGTTCCGTCTGCTGGCTGATGTTCGCACGGAAGAGGTCGCCCGTGGAGATGTGCGGAATCGACAGGTTCTGGGCGAGGAACGCGGCCTGCGTTCCCTTGCCCGCACCGGGCGGCCCGACGAGGACGATACGCATCAGCGGAGGAACCCTTCGTAATTGCGCTGCTGGAGCTGGCTCTCGATCTGCTTCACCGTCTCCAGACCCACACCCACGATGATCAGGATGCTGGTACCACCGAACGGGAAGTTCTGGTTTGCCCCGAAACCAACCAACGCCATCGTCGGTACGAGAGCGATCAGGCCCAGATACAGCGAACCCGGCCAGGTGATCCGGTTGAGTACGTATCCCAGGTACTCAGCGGTTGGCCGGCCGGCCCGGATGCCCGGGATGAAGCCACCATACTTCTTCATGTTGTCGGCGACTTCCTCGGGGTTGAACGAGATAGCCACGTAGAAGAAGGCGAAGAACACGATCAGCAAGAAGTACGTGCTGATGTAAATCGGGTGGTCACCCTTGGTGAGGTTCTGCTCGATCCAGGTCTTCCAGCCGGACGTCCCACCTGCGAACTGAGCGATCAGCGCCGGGATGTAGAGCAGCGACGAGGCAAAGATCACAGGGATGATGCCGGCCTGGTTGACCTTCAGCGGGATGTACGTGGACGTGCCGCCGTAGGAACGGCGGCCGATCATGCGCTTCGCGTACTGGACGGGAATGCGGCGCTGAGCCTGCTCCACGAAGACGACCAGACCGACCATGACGAGACCGACCGCGATCACGGTGCCGAACTCGATCCAGCCGCCCGCGAGGTTGCCCTGCACCTTGATGGCCCACAGCGCGGACGGGAAGGTCGCGGCGATCGAGATGAACATCAGGATCGACATGCCGTTGCCGATGCCGCGGTCGGTGATGAGCTCACCGAGCCACATGACGACGGCCGTACCGGCGGTCATCGTGATGACCATCGTGATCGTGACGAAGATCGACTGGTCGGGCACGATCTGGTTCGCGACCGGGCAGCTGGTGAACAGTGCACCACTGCGGGCGGTGGCCACGAGGCCGGTGCCCTGCAGGATGGCCAGCGCCACCGTCAGATAACGGGTGTACTGCGTGATCTTCGCCGTACCGGCCTGACCCTCCTTCTTGAGGGCCTCCAGACGCGGGATCACCACGGTCAACAGCTGCAGAATGATGCTCGCCGTGATGTACGGCATGATGCCCAGCGCGAAGATCGTGATCTGCAGCAGGGCGCCACCGCTGAACATGTTGACCAGACCGAACAGGCCCGTGTTCTGGCTCGCGTCGTCGATACAGATCTGGACGTTCTTGTAGTCGACACCGGGGATCGGGATGTGCGTACCAACCCGATAGACCACGATGATGCCGAGCGTGAAGAGCAGCTTCTTGCGCAGGTCGGGCGTCTTGAACGCCCGGGCGAACGCGGTGAGCACGGTGCCTCCTGCGACCCCCGCGCAAGTGCGTCAGAGGTGACGGTCTTGAGGTTCGACGAATAAGTAACGGACAGCTGACTAACAGTTAAGAACCGCCCTGAGTTCCCAGAGGTCACACCGGGCGAAAATTAGCAGTGCAGGCCACCTTACCGGCGACACCGCTCCCCTAGGAACGACCAACCGGGGATGCCCCTTTTGTGGGGCACCCCCGGTCGGGATCGCTCAAGTCATCGAGACACCTGGTGATTTCAGATGAGCTCGGTGACGGTACCGCCGGCGGCGGTGATCTTCTCCTTGGCGGAGCCGGAGACGGCATCGACCGTCACCTGCAGCGCCACGGAGATCTCGCCCTGGCCGAGGACCTTGACGAGGCTGTTCTTGCGAACCGCACCGTTGGCGACGAGCCCCTCGACGGTGACTTCGCCACCCTCCGGGTACAGCGACGCCAGCTTGTCGAGGTTCACGACCTGGTACTCGGTCTTGAACGGGTTCCGGAAGCCCTTGAGCTTCGGGAGACGCATGTGGAGGGGCATCTGGCCACCCTCGAAGCGCTCCGGAACCTGGTAACGGGCCTTCGTGCCCTTGGTACCACGTCCAGCCGTCTTACCCTTCGACGCCTCACCACGACCCACACGGGTCTTGGCGGTCTTGGCGCCCGGGGCGGGACGGAGGTTGTGGATCTTGAGCGGGTTGTTCTCCGCCATGATCAGTCGACCTCCTCAACCGTCACGAGGTGGCGGACGGTGTGAACCATTCCGCGGAACTCGGGGCGGTCCTCCTTGACGACCACGGTGTTGATCCCCTTGAGACCAAGGGACCGCAGAGTGTCACGGTGGTTCTGCTTGCTGCCGATGTACGACTTCGTCTGCGTGACCTTGAGGCGAGCCATTACGCACCCGCTCCCGCACGCGCACGAAGCAGAGCCGCGGGGGCGACGTCCTCGAGGGGCAGACCGCGGCGGGCCGCGATCTCCTCGGGACGCTGCAGGCCCTTGAGGGCCGCCACGGTCGCGTGCACGATGTTGATCGCGTTGGACGAGCCGAGCGACTTCGACAGGATGTCGTGGACGCCGGCGCACTCGAGGACAGCACGCACCGGGCCACCGGCGATAACGCCGGTACCGGGGGAAGCAGGCTTGAGCAGGACGACGCCCGCGGCCTTCTCGCCCGTGATCGGGTGCGGGATGGTGCCCTGGATACGGGGGACCTTGAAGAAGTGCTTCTTGGCCTCCTCAACACCCTTGGCGATGGCGGCCGGCACCTCCTTGGCCTTGCCGTAGCCGACACCGACGGTGCCATCGCCATCGCCCACTACGACGAGCGCAGTGAAGCTGAAGCGACGACCACCCTTCACAACCTTGGCGACGCGGTTGATCGCGACAACGCGCTCAACGTACGCGGTCTTCTCGGCAGCAGCGCCGCCGTCACGGCCCTTCCGGTCCCGCCGCTC
The DNA here is from genome assembly GCF_036182465.1 of Streptomyces sp. NBC_00258. Lineage (NCBI taxonomy): Bacteria > Bacillati > Actinomycetota > Actinomycetes > Kitasatosporales > Streptomycetaceae > Streptomyces > Streptomyces sp. NBC_00258. The sequence continues at coordinate 7,268,988 of NZ_CP108081.1, read as the reverse complement.
GCCGCCACCGGCACCGCTTCCGCGGCGCTGGGGTCCAGCCATTGGAATTACCTCTCTCTGTTTCCGCTAGCTACGGAACCAGGACTCAGAACTTGAGTCCGGCCTCGCGGGCGGCGTCCGCCAGGGCAGCGATGCGCCCGGCGTACTGGTTGCCACCACGGTCGAATACGACAGCCTCGACACCGGCGGCCTTGGCACGCTCGGCGACAAGAGCGCCGACCTTGCCGGCCTGCGCCGACTTCTCGCCCTCGCCACGGATCGACGTGTCCAGGGTCGACGCCGACGCCAGGGTGTGACCCTTGATGTCGTCGATGACCTGGGCCACGATGTGGCGGTTCGAGCGCGTCACGACCAGGCGAGGACGCTCAGCCGTTCCGTTGACCTTCTTACGGATCCGGATGTGGCGCCGCTTGATGGCAGCACGCTTGTAAGCGTCGCCCTTAGCGATCTTCGTACCGTATGCCATGGCTTACTTACCCGCCTTTCCGACCTTGCGGCGGATGACTTCGCCCTCGTACTTGACACCCTTGGCCTTGTACGGGTCGGGCTTGCGCAGCTTGCGGATGTTGGCCGCAACCTCTCCGACCTTCTGCTTGTCGATGCCCTCGACCGAGAACCGCGTGGGGTTCTCGACCTTGAAGGTGATGCCCTCGGGGGCCTCGACAGTGATCGAGTGGCTGTAGCCGAGCGAGAACTCCAGGTTGGAACCCTTCGCCAGGACTCGGTAACCGACACCGCTGATTTCGAGCTTCTTCACGTAACCCGTGGTCACGCCGGTGATCATGTTCGCCACCAGCGTGCGGGACAGGCCGTGCAGGGCCTTGTTCTGACGCTCGTCGTTCGGGCGGGTGACATTGAGAATGCCGTCCTCGCCCTTAGCGATCTCGATCGGCGCCGCGACGGTGTGGGAGAGAGAGCCCTTGGGGCCCTTCACCGAAACCGTACGGCCGTCGATGGTGACGTCCACGCCGGCGGGAACCGTGATGGGGAGCTTGCCAATACGCGACATAGCTTCTTCCGTTCCCTTCCGCTACCAGACGTAGGCGAGAACTTCTCCGCCTACGCCCTTCTTGCCGGCCTGCTTGTCGGTGAGGAGACCGTGCGACGTGGAGATGATCGCCACGCCGAGGCCACCGAGCACCTTGGGCAGGGAGGTGGACTTCGCGTACACACGCAGACCCGGCTTCGAGATCCGCTTGATGCCCGCGATGGAGCGCTCACGGTTCGGGCCGAACTTCAGCTCGAGGACGAGCTTCTTGCCGACCTCGGCGTCCTCGACCTTCCAGCCGGTGATGAAGCCCTCCTGCTGGAGGATCTCCGCGATGTGAGACTTGATCTTGCTGTGCGGCATCGCGACATCGTCGTGGTACGCCGAGTTCGCGTTACGCAGACGAGTAAGCATGTCTGCGATGGGATCAGTCATGGTCATGAATTGGCCTTCGGCCTCTCTCGCCGGGGTTTCCTGTATGCGCCATCCCTCTCCCCACTCAGTGGCGGGACGGGTGCGGTGCGGGGACCTACGGCGTAGTAAGTCGTACGGGCGTCCAGGCGCCCAACCCTCCTAGCCTAAGCCATGGAGGGGTGGGCGCCCGACATCGCCCTTTACTTACCGAGAGCCTCTGGAATCCCGAAGTACGGGACTACCAGGAGCTCTTGGTCACGCCCGGCAGCTCGCCACGGTGAGCCATCTCACGAAGGCACACACGGCAGAGGCCGAACTTGCGGTACACGGAGTGCGGACGGCCGCAGCGCTGGCAGCGCGTGTAGCCACGTACGCCGAACTTGGGCTTACGAGCAGCCTTGGCAATCAGAGCCTTCTTCGCCATCTCGCTTACGCCTCCTTGAAGGGGAAGCCGAGGTGACGGAGAAGGGCACGGCCTTCGGCGTCGTTGGTCGCCGTGGTGACCACGGTGATGTCCATACCCCGGACGCGGTCGATCTTGTCCTGGTCGATCTCGTGGAACATGACCTGCTCCGTGAGACCGAAGGTGTAGTTGCCACGGCCGTCGAACTGCTTGGGGGACAGACCACGGAAGTCGCGGATGCGCGGCAGCGCGAGCGACAGGGTGCGGTCCAGGAACTCCCACATGCGGTCGCCACGAAGCGTGACGTGGGCACCGATCGGCTGGCCCTCACGCAGCTTGAACTGCGCGATGGACTTACGGGCCTTGGTGACGGCCGGCTTCTGGCCGGTGATCGTGGTGAGGTCGCGAATCGCGCCGTCGATCAGCTTGGAGTCGCGGGCGGCGTCGCCCACACCCATGTTGACCACGATCTTGACGAGGCCCGGGGTCTGCATGACGTTCTCGTAGGAGAACTCTTCCTGCAGCTTGCCCGCGATCTCCTCGCGGTACTTCGTCTTGAGACGCGGAGTCGTGGTGGTAGCCATCAGATGTCCTCACCCGTCCGCTTGGCAACGCGAACCTTGTTGCCCTCGTCGTCGAAGCGGTAACCGACACGCGTGACGACCTTGTTACCGTCCTTCTCAACGACCAGCTGGACGTTGGAGACGTGGACGGGCGCCTCGGTCGTGACGATGCCACCGGCCTGCGAACCGCGAGCGGTCGGGCCGGCCTTGGTGTGCTTCTTGACCCGGTTGACACCCTCGACCAGGACGCGGTCCTCGCGGGGGTAGGCCGCGATGACCTTGCCCTGCTTGCCCTTGTCCTTACCGGTGATGACCTGTACCAGGTCGCCCTTCTTGATCTTCATGCTTACAGCACCTCCGGCGCGAGCGAGATGATCTTCATGAACTTCTTCTCGCGCAGCTCCCGGCCCACCGGGCCGAAGATGCGGGTGCCGCGAGGGTCGCCGTCGTTCTTCAGAATGACGGCGGCGTTCTCGTCGAAGCGGATGTACGAGCCGTCCGGACGGCGGCGCTCCTTGACGGTGCGAACGATGACCGCCTTGATGACGTCACCCTTCTTCACGTTGCCGCCGGGGATCGCGTCCTTGACGGTGGCGACGATCACGTCACCGATGCCCGCGTAGCGGCGACCGGAGCCACCGAGCACACGGATGCAAAGGATCTCCTTCGCACCAGTGTTGTCGGCGACACGCAGTCGCGACTCCTGCTGGATCACGTCTATCTCCTGATTGTCTGCCGGTTCCCGGCAGGGGCCTTGTCCTGTACGGGATTCGGACCCCTGCCGAGCCTGGCGGAACTGTCCTGCGGGGGGTGCCCCGCAGGAGAATTACTTGGCCTTCTCGAGGATCTCGACGATGCGCCAGCGCTTCGTCGCGGACAGCGGCCGGGTCTCCATGATGATGACTCGGTCGCCGACGCCCGCGGCGTTCTGCTCGTCGTGGGCCTTGAGCTTGTTCGTACGGCGGATGACCTTGCCGTACAGCGCGTGCTTGACGCGGTCCTCGACAGCGACGACGACGGTCTTGTCCATCTTGTCGCTGACGACCAGACCCTCACGGGTCTTGCGGAAACCGCGGCTCGTCTTGGTCTCTTCAGTCACGTTGCTCTCGCTCATCAGGCGCTCTCCACCGTCTCGATGCCCAGCTCGCGCTCACGCATCAGGGTGTAGATCCGCGCGATGTCCTTGCGGACGGCCTTCAGCCGACCGTGGTTCTCGAGCTGACCGGTCGCCGCCTGGAAGCGGAGGTTGAACAGCTCTTCCTTGGCTTCGCGGAGCTTCGCGAGAAGCTCCTCGTCACCCAGTTCGCGCAGCTCGGACGCCTTGGTACCGGCCGACATCACGCTTCACCTGCCTCGCGCTTGACGATCCGGCACTTCATCGGCAGCTTGTGGGCTGCGCGAGTGAGGGCCTCACGGGCGATCTTCTCGTTGGGGTAGGACAGCTCGAACATGACCCGGCCCGGGTGCACGTTCGCGACCCACCACTCGGGGGAACCCTTACCGGAACCCATGCGGGTCTCGGCGGGCTTCTTGGTCAGCGGGCGGTCCGGGTAGATGTTGATCCAGACCTTGCCGCCACGCTTGATGTGACGGGTCATCGCGATACGAGCCGCCTCGATCTGGCGGTTCGTCACGTACGCCGGCGTGAGGGCCTGAATGCCGTACTCGCCGAACGAAACCTCCGTACCACCCTTGGCCTGACCACGGCGCTTGGGGTGGTGCTGCTTGCGGTGCTTGACCCTACGGGGGATCAGCATTTCGGTCAGGCCTCCGTTCCGGTGCTCTCAGCCGGAGCGGCAGCGGCGGCGGGAGCGTCGGCCTTGGGGGCCTCGGCAGCCGGCGCGGACTGCTGCTGCGGCTTGCGGCCGCGGCCGCCACGCTCGCCACCGCGGCCACCGCCGCGGGCCGGGCGGTCGCCGCCCGGGCCGCCGCCGCGGGCCGGGCGGTTACCCGCGCGGGCTGCGGCGTTCTCGGCGCGGACCTCGGCGATGTTCTTGACGTCGCCCTTGTAGATCCAGACCTTCACACCGATGCGGCCGAAGGTCGTCTTGGCCTCGAAGAAGCCGTAGTCGACGTTCGCGCGGAGCGTGTGCAGGGGCACACGGCCCTCGCGGTAGAACTCCGAGCGGGACATCTCGGCGCCGCCGAGACGGCCACCACACTGGATCTTGATGCCCTTGGCGCCGGCCTTCATCGTGCCCTGCATGCTCTTGCGCATGGCACGACGGAAGGAGACGCGGGAGGACAGCTGCTCGGCGACGGCCTGGGCCACCAGCTGAGCGTCCGTCTCCGGGCTCTTGACCTCAAGGATGTTCAGCTGGACCTGCTTGCCGGTCAGCTTCTCGAGGTCACCGCGGATGCGGTCGGCCTCGGCGCCACGACGGCCGATGACGATGCCCGGGCGCGCGGTGTGGATGTCCACACGGACGCGGTCACGGGTGCGCTCGATCTCAACCTTCGAGATGCCGGCGCGCTCCATGCCGGACGTCATCATCCGACGGATGGCGACGTCTTCCTTGACGTAGTCCTTGTACAGCTTGTCGGCGTACCACCGGGACTTGAAGTCCGTGGTGATGCCGAGCCGGAACCCATGCGGGTTAACCTTCTGGCCCATTACCGGGTTCCTTCCTTGCTGCTGACGACCACGGTGATGTGGCTGGTCCGCTTGCGGATCCGGTAGGCGCGGCCCTGGGCACGCGGACGGAACCGCTTCAGGGTCGGGCCCTCGTCGACGTAAGCCTCGGAGATGACAAGGCTGCCGGCGTCGGTGTGGTCGTAGTTGTGTGCGGCGTTGGCAATGGCGCTGTCAAGCACCTTGCCGACCGGCACGCTCGCGGCCTGCGGGGCGAAACGCAGGACCGCCTGAGCCTCCGTGGCATCCATGCCACGGATAAGGTCCACCACGCGGCGGGCCTTCATGGGCGTAACGCGGATGTACCGCGCCTGGGCCCTGGCTTCCATGGTTGTCCTTCCAGTGTCTGTCATGGTCGATTCCACCCCGCGTTAGCGGCGCTTCGACTTCCGGTCGTCCTTGACGTGACCCCGGAAGGTGCGCGTCGGCGAGAACTCGCCGAGCTTGTGGCCGACCATCGACTCGGTGACAAACACCGGGATGTGGGTCTTGCCGTTGTGCACCGCGATCGTGTGGCCGAGCATGGCCGGGATGATCATCGAGCGACGGGACCAGGTCTTGATGACGTTCTTGGAACCGGCTTCGTTCTGTACGTCCACCTTCTTGATGAGGTGGTCGTCGACGAAGGGCCCCTTCTTGAGACTGCGCGGCATCTAAACCCGCTCCTAGCGCTTCTTGTTCGTCTTGCGGCGGCGGACGATGTACTTGTTCGAAGCCTTCTTCGGCGAACGAGTACGACCCTCCTTCTGACCCCACGGCGAGACCGGGTGGCGACCACCGGAAGTCTTGCCTTCACCACCACCGTGCGGGTGGTCAACCGGGTTCATCGCCACACCGCGAACGGTCGGGCGGACGCCCAGCCAGCGCTTGCGGCCGGCCTTGCCCCAGTTGATGTTCGACTGCTCGGCGTTGCCGACCTCGCCGACGGTGGCGCGGCAGCGCACGTCGACCAGGCGGATCTCTCCGGACGGCATGCGCAGGTGGGCCATCTGGCCCTCCTTCGCGAGCAGCTGCACAGAGGCACCGGCGGAGCGGGCGAACTTGGCACCGCCACCGGGACGGAGCTCGATCGCGTGGATCGTGGTACCGACCGGGATGTTGCGGAGGGCCAGGTTGTTGCCCGGCTTGATGTCGGCCCCGGGACCGTTCTCGACGCGGTCGCCCTGCGACAGGTTGCGGGGGGCGAGGATGTAGCGCTTCTCGCCGTCCGCGTAGTGAAGCAGCGCGATGCGCGCGGTGCGGTTGGGGTCGTACTCGATGTGCGCGACCTTCGCCGGCACGCCGTCCTTGTCATGGCGACGGAAGTCGATGACACGGTAGGCGCGCTTGTGTCCACCACCCTGGTGGCGAACGGTCACACGACCGGAATTGTTACGGCCGCCCTTGCTGTGCAGCGGGCGAACCAGCGACTTCTCCGGCGTGGACCGCGTGACCTCGACGAAGTCGGCGACGCTGGAGCCACGACGGCCCGGCGTAGTCGGCTTGTACTTGCGGATTCCCATTTCTCAGTCCTCGTCCGATATTCGGACCAGGGCGCTCCGTTAGGAGGCCTGGCCGAAGATGTCGATACGGTCGCCCTCAGCGAGGGTCACGATCGCGCGCTTGCTGTCCGCACGCTTGCCGAAGCCGGTGCGGGTGCGCTTGCGCTTGCCCTGACGGTTGATCGTGTTGACCCCGGTGACCTTGACCGAGAAGACCGCCTGGACGGCCTCCTTGATCTGCGTCTTGTTGGAGCCGGGCGCGACGATGAAGGTGTACTTGCCCTCATCGAGAAGCGCGTAGCTCTTCTCCGAGACGACCGGCTTGAGGAGCACGTCACGGGGATCCGTGAAGGACTTGCTCAGCGGGGTCTCGACGGTGTTCTTGCCCTCGGTGGCGTGGCGCTTCGCCTTGGCGACGCGCGCGACCTTCTTGGCCTTGGCGGCCTTCGAGGCGATGCTCGGGTGACGCGTAGCCATCAGGCTTCGCTCCCTTCGGTGTCAGCGGCCTTGGGGCCAGACACGAAGGACTCGAATGCGGCCTGGGTGAAGACCACGTCGTCCGAGACGAGAACGTCGTACGTGTTCAGCTGGCCCGGCTCCAGGATGTGCACCTGGGGCAGGTTGCGTGCGGAGAGCAGGCCCTGCTCGTCCTCGCGGGAGATGACCAGGAGCACGTTCTTGCGCTCGCTGATCTTGCCCAGCAGGGACTTCGCGGCCTTCGTGGAGATCTCGCCGTCGACCACGCCGGTGACGACGTGGATGCGAGCGTTGCGGGCCCGGTCGGTGAGGGCGTGGCGCAGGGCCGCGGCCTTCATCTTCTTCGGGGTCCGCTGCGAGTAGTCACGCGGCTGCGGGCCGTGGACGACGCCACCACCGGCGAACTGCGGGGCGCGGGTCGAGCCCTGACGGGCGCGGCCGGTGCCCTTCTGGCGGTAAGGCTTCTTACCGCCACCGCGAACCTCGCCGCGGGTCTTGGTCTTGTGCGTGCCCTGGCGGGCAGCGGCCAGCTGGGCGACTACGACCTGGTGAAGCAGCGGGATGCTGATCTTCTCGACGTCGAAGATCTCCGCGGGGAGCTCGACCGTCCCGGTCTTGTCGCCTGCCGGCGAAAGGATGTCAACAGTGCTCATCGTTACCTCAGGCCCCCTTGGCCGCAGTGCGGACCAGGACGAGGCCGCCGTTCGGACCGGGAACCGCGCCCTTGATGAGCAGCAGACCCTTCTCCGCGTCAACGGCGTGGACGGTCAGGTTCTGGGTGGTGACCCGCTCGTTGCCCATGCGACCCGCCATGCGGAGGCCCTTGAACACACGGCCCGGGGTGGCACAGCCACCGATGGAGCCGGGAGAGCGGTGCTTGCGCTGGGTGCCGTGACCGGCGCCGAGTCCCTTGAAGTTGTGACGCTTCATGACACCGGCGAAGCCCTTGCCCTTGCTCGTGCCGGTCACGTCCACCTTGACGCCGGACTCGAAGACCTCAGCGGAGATCTCCTGGCCGAGCGTGTACTCGGAGGCGTCCGCGGTGCGGATCTCGACGAGGTGGCGGCGGGGGGTGACGTCGGCCTTGGCGAAGTGACCCTTGAGGGGCTTGTTCACCTTGCGCGGGTCGATCTCGCCGAAGGCGATCTGGACCGCTTCGTAGCCGTCGGAGTCATTCGTACGGACCTGGGTGACGACGTTGGGGCTGGCCTTGACGACCGTCACGGGAACAACACGGTTGTTCTCGTCCCACACCTGCGTCATGCCGAGCTTCTCGCCCAGGATGCCCTTGATCTGCTTAGCCATTCTCAGATCACCGGCCCCTAGAGCTTGATCTCGATGTCGACACCGGCCGGGAGGTCGAGTCGCATCAGGGAGTCAACGGTCTTGGGCGTCGGGTCGAGAATGTCGATCAGGCGCTTGTGCGTGCGCATCTCGAAGTGCTCGCGCGAGTCCTTGTACTTGTGCGGCGACTTGATGACGCAGTACACGTTCTTCTCAGTGGGCAGCGGCACCGGGCCCGCGACAGACGCACCAGTTCGCGTCACCGTCTCGACGATCTTCTTCGCCGAGCTGTCGATGACCTCGTGGTCGTAGGCCTTGAGCCGGATGCGGATCTTCTGTCCCGCCATGGCTACTCAGTAGTCCTTAGTCTCGTTTAACGCTCTGGAACCCGGGGGTTCGCGTCCCTTGCCTCCGACCCACGCGGTCGGGCGTGTCGCGCTCCTGCTGACAGAGATATCCACGAGTGGATTTTCCCTGCCGAGGGACGCGGTCGAGCCCAAAAGACAACCGCTGGACCGGGGGCTGAACACCCACCGGGCGCCTGGCCGGTACCCCGCTGACACTTCCCGGAAGATTCCCGTACGTCCGCCCCAGCGCTGCCTTACGGCAGTTGGAGCGACGAGTACTGTGGGACTCGCTTCCGGTCCTCCCGGCGGGAGGCGCGCAGCATCGGCACTCAACCGAGCAACCCCGACAGTCTGCCATACGGGGCATACGGCTGGCCAATCGAGCCGGAGAGAATACCCGCAGGGTGACGCAGGTCAAACACAGGCTCGCACGGGCGGGCCGGGCGGGCCCTCACTGCGGGGCACCCTCGGGGCGTGAGGCGCCCGGTCTCGCAGCCGTCCTGCACTCGCGACACGATCGCGGTCGCTCGCGGTCGGCGGGCCCGCCCCCGGCCCACGTCGTCCGGCTTCTCAGCTCCGGGGCTCGTCGCGTTCGAGTGCGTCGAAGTCGATCGGCTGATAGCCCGGGGCGTAGTCACGCAGGAACGCGGCCGCCTCCGTCGGCAGGGGCGGGGTCGCGATCACCGCGTACTCCAGTACGCGCTTCGGGGCGAAGTACTTCCAGAACTCGTACTCCGGCTCCCCCGCCGCGAGGCCCGGATACCGGTCCGTGACGCCGAGGCTGTCCAGGAGTTCGGGAAGCGTGGCATCGGCGAGATTGGCCATCGGCTCACTCGGGAGCACGATCCGCTCCACACCGGGGTCGAGACGAGGCTGCTTCCCCTGCGCGATGTCCTCCAACTGGGGCCGGTCCAGCACGTACCAGGGCCCGGCGTACTCCTGCACGAGCCAGCTGTCCCGGGTGTCACTGCGATGGATGGCGCATTCGTCGCCCCGGAAGATCTGCTCGACGTAGCCGAGGCCGGGCTGGATCAGGGTCTGGGTCTCGCCGGCCGCCTGATACGTGATCTCCCTTCCGTGTCCTGTCGCGATCTGCGCGAACTCGGCGGCGAACTCCGACCGGGCGGGCGAGGCACGCAGGCAGGAGAAGTGGAGCGACCCGACCACGAACGCGTGGTCCTCCTGCCAGGTCGCCCGCATGAGGCGGTACGAAGGAACACTGCTGGCCCACCCGGGGATGTGCAGGACGAACTCCCCGCAGAAGACACACGAAGCGTGTTCATTACTCATTACAGCTTTCCCTTTCCGCGGCGCGGTTCATGCCAAGGAAAGAACAGTTCGGATCCCGAGGTCAGGCCTGCCGGTCAAGGCCAGTCGAGTTGCTGTTCAGGGACTCCGACGGGGCGTCCGGCCGCAGACTCTCGGCGATCAGCACTCCTTCAAGCATCCCTGCCTCCTTGTCGTGGCCGTAGTGAACGCGAACTCCCCGCCGGCCGGCGTGCTCGGCCCGAGCGACCCACCGCACGCGCCCCACAGCATCTGCGAGGAGTTTCCCCGCCGCTCCCCTTCTGTTTGCCAGGTGGGGCTACCTTCGCCTCGCCCGGTCCGGTACAGGAGAGGCCCATCCATGAGCACCCCGATCCACCGCACCTCGACACGGCAGTCTGCGGCCGTCCTGACGTCGGCCCAGCAGCGTCGGGAAGGGAGCCGGACCGGGAGTACGTCCGCACGTTCGACGGAGCACGCCCTCCTCGCGATGCAGTCCCGCGCCGGCAACCGGGCCACGACCGCGGCGGTGCAGCGCGCCCGGGACACCGCCCGAGACCCCGCCCGGGACACCGAGAGAGACAGAGCGGCGGAGAACGGCGGCGCGTCCGCCGGAGCGAAGAAGAAGAACTATCGCGACCGGATCGCCGCGCTCCTCGACAGGTTCAAGAAGAATCTCGAACCCATCGACACCTTCATCAAGGGCTTCCAGACCCCCACCAACGCGGCCTTCACCCAGCAGGCCGCCGTCTCGGCCAATGAGGGCCTCAAGCACTCCACCGCCGCCTCGGGGACCTCCGCGGCGTCGGGGAACCTCCTCACGGAGGCCGCCGGCACCGTGGTCAGTGGCATGGACGCGTACAAGAACATGAAGGACGCCAAGAAGCACGAGACCGGGGCCAACCACCACACGGCGAAGAAGAAGGCCAAGACCAAGGGGGCCGACGCGGTTGTCGGCGCCGCCAATTCGGGAAGCTACAGCGCCGCCATCGCCAAGGAGGTGACCAAGGTCCAGAAGGCGGCGGACGCCGCGGTGGCGTCCGAGGCGAGCGGTATCGCCAGCGCTTCCATCGGCGCGATCAAGGGCATGCGGTCCGCCTTCCGCGTCGGCGGAGCGGCCGGCAAGTACCGGCAGATCAAGAAGCTGGGAGACCCCCACGTCGTCCAGGCCGGGTCACTGGCCCGGCTGAACGAGTCACGGGAGCAAGCCGGCTGGGCCGCCGCGGAGGCCTACGTCGCACTGGACGCCTACTGGGCCCACGACGGCCCGGAACGGCTGGAGCTCGTCTCCGAGGCCATCGACGCCGCCTGGGATGCGATGGGCGAAGCCCGTGACGCCGCCGAGACCCTCCAGCACGCCGAACGAGACGTGGAAAAGCTGAGCACCGTGCAGGGCTACGCGAAGAAGAAGCAGCTCACCAAGATGGGCAAGGAGACGGTCAGCGGCGGGGGCGAGTCCACCAAGGCCGCCGCCGGCATCGTGACGGCGGTCGCGGCGGGAACGGTCGGGCTGGCGAGCAACCCGGTCGGATGGGGCCTCGCCGGGGCCGGGGCCGGCCTCGTCCTCGGCGTCACCATGTACAAGGCGCTCCGCGCCGCCACGAAGCGCTACGAAGAGGTCCACCACCCCGAGCGCTGGGCGCCGAAGGGCGAGACCCCCGCGGAGGCCGCGTCCCGCAAGGAGTCACTGCAGCATGCCCTGAAGTTCTGGAAGAAGGTGTCGAAGGGCGAACGCCAGGCCATGGCGCGCGAGATCTACGCCCTGGCGGCGGGTCCCGACATCTCCGGGAGCGGCAGCACGACGGCCGAGATGCGGGAGTCCGCCAGATCCCTGCTCATCGCTCTCAAATCCGGCCCCGCCAAGCACAAGCTGGAGCCGGAAGCGTGGGTTGAGACCCTCAACGACCCGGCGAAGACCGGCGATTGGATCCAGGAGATAGCGGAACAGTTGGCCTCGGGGTGACCAGCCCCGTTCTACTGAGCCGTCGACAGGGACGCCACGAACGACGACCGGGCCGCCAGACTGAGCGTGACCTGTGGGCCTTCGGCATTCTTGGAGTCTCGGACGTGGATGGTGGCGGAGGTCGCGGCTATCTCGACGCAGTCCTCGCCATTGCTACTGCTGCTGTAGCTGCTCTTGAACCACGTCAGCTCGAAAGCGTCCCCGACAGTCATGTCTCTCCCAGCACCTGTTCGATGAAGACCAGCGATTCCCCTGGCGTCAGCGCCTGAGCCCGGGTGATGCCATATCGCAGCTCAAGGACCCGGAGCTGCCTCGGTTCGGAGACCGTCCGCCCACCGAACTGACCATCGGTACGGCCCAGTGCCGTGCCGTCCCCGAATTTCAGCACCTCGATCGGCCCGCCCGTTCCCGGGTGATCCGCGCGAGCTGTCGGCATCACCTGGAGGCGGGTCGAGGCTTCCGGCTCACGCTGTACGTGATCGGCGGCACCCTGCGTATCGAGGTGACCGACACCCGTGGCGACCAACCGGTCCCGGGCCCCCAACACCGCAGACCCACAGCCGAGTCGGGACGCGGCCTCGTCATCGTCGAGGCACTGGCCGACCGCTGGGGCGTGATCCCCGGCCCACCCCCACGCAAAACGGTCTGGGCCGAGATCGGTCCCGCCGCCACCGACCCCCGGAACTTCCCGTCCCGGTAAATGACAGACCGGTCCCGCACGACATCAAAGCTCTTCAAAGAACTTCGGGAGAGAACCCCACCAAACCCAACCCGACCCTCCGCGTCAGGGCCGCGCCAGGCACCTCGTCAGCACCGCGAGGCCGAGTCGCCCACAAGGGTGACAATCGCCAACTCAGCTGGATTTCCGTCCGGTTGGCGGGCATATGCTCGCCCCGCGACAACCGAGAACAACCAGCAAGCCAAGCAGCAAGACAACTTCAGAACATGCGACGGCCCTCGCCGGGAGTGCAATCCCGATCGAGGGCCTGACCACCGAGGAAGATAGGACCTTCCCGATGGATAAGCAGAACCCTAGCGCGCCCCCGTGCGCCCAGCCCCGGATTCCGCGGGGCATCACCCATATCAACGTCCGCCACACCACCCGCTTCACGGTGATCGGCAACCATCTCGCCCAGCACCCGGAGCTGTCCGGGCTCGCGATCGGGCTCGCCGTCCACATCCAGTCGCTGCCCACCGGCGCCCGCGCCGACATCAAGACGCTCGCGGCCCGCTTCCCCGAGGGCGAGACGAGAATCGCGGCGGCCCTGCGGGAGTTGGAGGCGCACGGCTATCTCGCCCGAATCCGCGAGCGCCTGCCGAGCGGCCGCGTAGTCACACACACGGTGTCGTACAACCGGCCGAGGTACGCCGACGTCCAGGAGCCCCGACCCACAACTCCCCAGTCGAAGCCTGCTCCCACGCCGACGCCCACCCCTGCCCCTGCCCCTGCCCCAGCCCCCGTACAGCCTGACGCCGAGATTCCACCAAGCCCCGCCGCAGCTCCCCATCCCAGCAACCCTCTCCCCGCCCCCGAACGGCACACCCACGACTCAGCCGCCCACCACACAGCCACCACCCTCCTCGCGAGCCTGCACCGCGACGACGCCCGCCTGCTGCTCGCGGAGCGCGACGTACGCCGCCTCGCCCCCGCCGTCACCGCCTGGCTGGACCGCGGCGCCGCCCCCGAAGCCGTACGCCGCACCCTGACGGCGAGCCTCCCCGAGGCCCCCCTCCGCCACCCGGCCGGCCTCCTGGCCCACCGCCTCACCGAACTGCTCCCACCCCCACTCCCCGCGGCCCCGGCATCCCGGGCAGCCGTACACCTGCGGCCTCCCCTCCAGAACTGCGACGGCTGCGACCGCGCCTTCCGGGCCCCGGCCCCCGGCCGCTGCCGCGACTGCCGATCCGATCTCCTGGAGGCCGCCTAGCATGAGCGCTCACCGCCGGTACCGGACGGTGTCTCCATGGCCGGATACCCCTGATCGGGGCACCCCTGGAGGACACCGTGCGCACACGGTCCGACCATGGACACGAGCTGATCCCCCGCCCCGAAAGGACTCCCGAAGCCCTACGCGCTGCCCTCGGCGTCATCGCCCCCGATCGTCTGGAGGAGATGCAGGCCGAGAAGGACGAAACCTTCACCAAAGCAGTCGAGTGGCAGTCCGTGACTCCGGTGCAGAGCTGGGTCCCGACAGCCTCCTTGGCCCCGAGAGATGCGGCCCGGGCCCCGGACACTTTTTTCGGCGTGCAGCCGAAACCAGTCTGCCGCTGCAGGTGAACGGCCTTGACCGTTCAGCCACGCCTACCGGACTCCCTCGATGAGCTTCTCGAGTGCCTTGTCTGCGTTGTCCGCGAGCAGAGTGACGTCCTCCCTGCCGGCGTAGACGGCCCCGTTCGGAGCGATACCCAGGTAGCTGTTCCCTCGGTCGGCCTCGCCGATGGGATAGAGGTAGGCCCCCGCCTCCTCACTCAGTACGTCGTAGATCTCGTCGTCCCACTCGGCCGCGAGCGGGTCAAGCCGGAACCCCATCCGGGCCATCGTCTTGCCCGGCCCTCGCTCCTCGCTCGCCAGTCCCCCGAATTCGGTGAGGAACCGTCGTGCGGCGTCGTGGATCGTGAAGCCTCCGTGCTCGTGCAAGATGCTTTCCCACTCCGTGGTGGAAACAGTGCGGCCGGGATACCACCCGATCGCACGCAGTACACGATCAGCCTCCGCGGACCACCGCTGCGAGTTTTCGTCACTCATCCCTATACCACCGCCGTAACGCCGAATTCTTCAAGAACACGTTCACATGAACCACAGGGAGGCTTCGGTAGACCGTGCTTCGGGTTCCCCTCCGCCCGTACCTCCACTGCGGCCATCACTCCACCTCGCGGATTGACGCCCGCTTTCATGGCGTCCGACAGCGCTTCCGCCTCACCGCAACGCCCATTCTGGTTCCCAGTAGGCCTCAGATGCTCAGGAACCCTGTCGTAGGCAGCCTGCACATCCGGATGCAGGTCATGGTCTCCACCGCCCTTGATGCTCGCACCGTTGAACGGCGGCTCGTGGCCTGGCACCGAGAGTCCGGCCGCGCTCGTCGGTCTGGTGTGTTTGTTCGCGCCCGGCCGGGCCTGTTCAAGGTCCGCACGGTCGCGCGCAGCCTGCCGGGCAGCGGTCTCGCAAGCAGGAGAAAGGCCGAGCGGGTCCACTTCGGCGAACGGGTTCGGCACGTACGCACGCGGGTTGGGACCAGGGGCGAGGCCGAGTGGGTCCGACGATACGTACTGGCCCGTCTCCGGGTCGTAGTGCCGGTGGTAGTTGTAGTTGAGCGCTGTCTCAGGATCGTGGTACTGCCCCGGGAAGCGCAGTGGGCAGTAAGCGCCGTCGGCCCCCGGCTCGCTCAAGCCGACGCCCCACACCGTCGTCCGTGCTCGCCAGGCCAGGTCACCCTGATCGTCGACCAGTTCCGAGGGCGCGCCGACCAGGTCGGTCACGATCGAGTAGAACTGTTCGTCGACCCACTCCTGTGGGCGGTCCCGCGAAGGGATACGGTCGATCTGGGTGACGGGACTGAACCGGTCCCGCTCCCAGTCCCACACCGTGCACCTCGGGGCGTCGTCGCCCGACAACGTGACCTGTTCTGCCAGGACGAATCCGTCCCAGGCGAACAGCACCTGCTCCACGACGGTCTCACCGTCCGGACCGAATCGCTCCTTGGCAATCCGGCGGCCGAACGGGTCGTAACGGTAGGCCCACTGGGTGCCGTCCGGAGTGACCACCCCGACCAGCCGGTCCTGGCTGTCCCAGGTGTACCGCCAGACGTCGGGTTTGCGGGAGAGCCGCTTCTTACGTCGCTGGACCACCCGGCCCTGGGCGTCGTATTCGTAGCGCACGTCACCCGAGCTGCCCGACCTACGGGCAGGTCCGCCGCCGGCGAGCGGCGCAACCTGCGTGCGCTGCCCGGGCTGATGCTCCTGCCATTGCCCCTGCGTGAGGTTGCCCGCCGCGTCGTACGCATAGTGCTCAGACCATGTAGCTGCCTGAACACCGGTGACGCGTCCGGTGCGGTCGACGTCGATGACACGGTCGCCGCTCAGGAGGTCGTTGATCGCACCGACCGTTCCGTCCGGCCGGTAGTGATAGGCCCGGTGCTGCACCTGCCGCGGCTCAAGGGCGCCGGAAAGGTCGCGCGCGGTCAGGGTCTGCGTGCTCAGCCGGTCTTTCGCGTCCCAGACCTGGTTGAGAACGGCAGCGCCCGCCTTGCGTTCGACCTCCCGCCCAGCCTCGTCGTAGGCGAAGGTGACAGTTCTGCCCGCCGTCCGCAGCAGCACCGGCTGGTCGCGCCCGTCGTACTCCCAGACACTCTCGGCATTCGACGGTGTCACCCGGCGGGTGCGCCTGCCGAGCACGTCGTACGTCGAGCGCACGGTGGCGCCGTTGCACGTCTCGGCCAGGACCCGGCCGAGCGCGTCGCGTTCGTAGGTCAACTCGGCGTGCCTGCCGCGTACTTGGCTCAGGTTGCCGACCGGGTCATAGGTGTAGGTCGTGACCTCTTCAGGAGCCCGCTGCTCCAGCACCTTGCCGAGCATGTCCCGCACGTACACGGTGGACTCACCCGCGCCGTTGGTCTGCTCCACCAGCCGGCCGGCCGCGTCGTGGCGGTAGCTCTGCGTGCGCCCGCCGAAGTCCTGCTCGCGGGCCAGCCTGCCCGCCTTGTCGTAGAAGTATCGCCAGGCGTCGCCCAGTTGGTTCGTCACCGACGTCACGCGGAGTTCGACGTCGTAGGCGAACTCAAGACGCGACCCGTCCGGATCGGTCCTGGCCGCGGGACGGTCGAATCCGGCGTACTCGAAGCGCGTCACCTGCCCGGCGGGGTCCACATGCTCGACGAGATTTCCCTCGCCGTCGTAGACCCGCCGCTCGGTGGTGCCGCCAGGCAGCGTGCGTCGGCTCAGCTTGCCCTCAGGCGTCCACTCGAACCGCGTGCGTGCCCCGTCCGGACCGGTCTGCGCCGCGAGTCTGCCGAAAGCGTCGCGCTCGTACCGTGTCGTCGAGCCCTCGGCGTCGGTGGTCGCTACCGGCATGCCCGTGGCGTCCGTGTCCATCAGCGCTGATCGCCCGGCAGCATCGGTGATCGTGGTGACCGCGCCGATGCCGTTGTACTGGTAGGACAGCTTGGCGCCGGTGGGATCGGTCTCGGCGGTCAGGTTGCCGCGCGAGTCGTACTCCATGCGCCAGACATGCCCGTCAGGCTGGGTCACGGCCACAGGCAGGCCGTGTTCACCGTTCACCGCGACGCTTCGACTACCGTCCGGCCGGATGACGGCTACTGGGTCGCCGTGCTCGTCGTAGGCATAGCGTGTGGTCTGCCCCAGCGGATCGGTGACGGCCTGGATGCGGTCGTAGCGGTCCCATTCGTGCGTGGTGGTGTGGCCCAGCGGATCTGTTTCGGCGATGAGTTGGAAGGCGTCGTTGAACTGATAGACCGTCGCGTCGCCAAGGGAGTTCGTGGCGGTTGTGCGGTGGTTGGCCAGGTCGTAGTTGTACGAGTACTCCAGCAGGCGGTCCGTGCCGGTGGAGAACACACACCGGCCGTCCGCGTCGTACTCGTAGCGGTACCAGGTGCCGTTGCGGTCCTCCCAACGGACCAGCCGTGCATGATCGTCATAGGAGAACCGCATCGGCAGGCCTGAGGAGTTGTAGACCTCCGACAGGTTCCCAGCCTGGTCGTAGCCGTAGGCCAGAAGCAGCGGCCGCGCGGGGTCGCTGAGCAGCGTCAGGGAGGTGACTCTCCCATCATGGGTGGCCACGCCGACGCGGTAGCCGCCGGAATGGGCAAGTTCCGCAGGGGCACCGTCAGCGGTGTAGGTGAGACCGATGCGGTTGCCGTTGCGGTCGGTGATGGCGGTCAGGGGAAACTCGGCACCGGGGGAACCCGGGACGGACGCGAAGTGCAGGGTGCGGCCGGTCTCTCGCTGGTACACGCTCATCGGCGCGCCAGGCTGCCCGCTCCAGAGCAGACCCCACCGAGGCCCTTCCACCGGCATCACCAGCTGGTCGGGATCGGCGAGCGGCACGGGGTACTCCAGAATCATGCCGTCCGCGGTGTGGAACCGTACGCCCGCGTCGTCCAGTACCAGCCGTTGGTCAAGGGTCGAAGCCCACGAAGGGCCGAACCAGCGACCGGAGCGGTAGGTGGATATGTGGTGCCGTTCGACGACCAGGGCGAGGACGCCCGGGAGTTCGACATCGGTGGACGGCATGATCAGTTCGCCGGTGGCGACGTCAACAGGGTCACCACAGCCGTTCCGCTTGAACATCTGCACGGCTGACTGCCGCATCTGACGGCCCAGCCCCTTGGCTCCTGCGGCCATACCCTTCAAGCCGGTCCTGCCGAGAGCCTTGAGTCCCTTGGCAAGACCTCCGAGGCTGGTGAGGCCCTTCATGCCGGGTATGCAGTCAAGCGCGGCGAACGCCACATCCCATAGGGACGCTTGTCCCTTCGCGTACTTGTTAAGGGTGTCGGCCAGGACGACCAGGGCGGCGATCAGAACGATCGCGCCCAGGATCGGCCCGCCGATGATCATGGCAACAATGCCGAGGACGGCGACGACAACTTTGCAGACGGCGACGATGGTGTCCCAATTGTCGACGAACCAGTCGCCGACCTCCTCGTACCACTTACGGTTCTGAATCCCCGCGTCGGACGCCTCATCGAGTTTCCGCTTGGCATCACCGGCCGCGTCCTCGCGCATCCTGCGCGCATCAGCCGCCATCTTCTTCGCCGCGTCGAGGGCATTGGAGGCGGAGGTGACGTCCGACTGGGCGGACGTCTGCGCGGACTCCGCGCTCTGCGCATCCCTCGTCGCGGCACGGACCTTGGACTCGTCCGGCTTCGGGACATCCTTGCCCGCGTCCTTGTCCTCCTTGTACTTGTCCGCCTCCTTGTTGGCGCGAGTGACCCACGAATCAGCCGACGACAGACGCGACTTGGCGGAGGAGAGGTCCGCCTGCGCCTCCCGCCCCTGGGCCAGCGCCTTGTCGGCGAGGGCCTGGGCGCGCTCCAACTGCGGCCAGTACGCCGCCAGCGCATCCCCGGCCAGGTCGTAGGACTTCTTCAGCTTCTTGAGATTCTTCGGGACACCGGAGAACTCGTCCCGGAACACATCGGCGGTCTTGCCCACCATCGTCAGGACGGCGTCCTCGTCCGCCATCCCCTTCACCAGGCGCAGGGCGTCCTGCACGTCATCCGCGAAATCGTGCAGATTCTTCGCCAACGACTTCACCCGGACCGGATCCCCCGGCGTCGGATCCTTCTCCAGATCCAGCACATGCCAGTCCGTCGGCCGATAACCCGCCACGCCGCAACCCCGTCACGCCAGTACCAAAGACATCCGTGTGCACACGTGAACTTACCGGGGACACCGGTGCGATCAAGCTGCCGCCCGAAACTCCGAACCGATCTGGACAGAGCCGGCACTCCGGCCGGGCGGGATCTCATACGGCTGGCACGAGTGCCCTCTCCATCTCGTAGTCGTACGCGCGAAACGCGGCCCGCCCACTCTCCGGCGCCTCTGAATCCGGGCGAAGGATGCCCGGCAGGTGGGCGACCCGCCACATGCGGAAGGCCGTTTCAGGCGAGCTACGGCCCGAGGCGTCCACCAGGTCGGATGCGATGCCGAGGATCTCGGCGATATGGGCCGCTCCGGCCCGTTCCTCCACCTCGGCGCAGATGGCGGCAGTGATCAAAGCCTGGAGGAATTGCGTCAGTTGGAGGTCGGCGCCCATCCGGCACATGCGCTGCACCACACGCGGTTCGGCAAGCTCTTCGAGAGGCTCCGGGACCCCCGTGAGACCCGCCGACCACAGCAGCAGAAACTCCGGCGTCACCTCGTGATCCCACAGATACCCCAGCTCGCCGGCGATCGCCGTGGCCGGAGCACCGAACCGGCAGACCTCCTGGATGCCGTCCATGAGGCGCCCCAGGTCCTTCCCTCTGCGCTCCAGGAAATCGCCCACCGAGACGTCGGCGAGCCTCCAGGTGCCGGTGAAGTTCACGGCCCCGATCTCCACGACGCCCCCGAGCGACGCGAACACCGAACGCGCGAGCAACTCCTCAGGGATGGGCATGCCGTCCGCCTCCGCTGCACACCGATCGATACATCACATCGCCACAGTCTCGTACAGATCATCCCGTCGAGACCAAGCAGATGCCGGGGCCAAACAGATGCTGAGGCCAGCGGATATGGGACGCGCGCCCCGCAGGGGGGCGCCTACCCTCTCCTCCATGCCCCGCACCACCCCACCCCGCCCCCTCGACGTCACCGTTCTCTTCCCCGAGTTGGCACCGATGGCCCGCACTGCCGTCCGGTTGCACCCGCGCACCGGTACGCCCACCGCTGCGGACAGTTCGATCGGCGGCCCCCTGCTGTGGCCGGCCGAGGAACCGTGGCCCACCTGCCCGGATCACGACGGGCCGTGGCACCACGGTGTCGCCCCCGACGACGTACGGCTTCAGCGGCGCATCCTCGCCGAGGCCTGGGCCCGGCCGCGCGCCGAGGGCGCCGACCTCCTCACGCCGGAGGAACGCGTGATCGTCGACCGTGCCTCCATATGCAGCTGTACGTGTGCACGGCCTCACCCGAACATCCGCACGTGCAGAACATGCAGTAGTACCGCGGCCCCAGCCCCACCCCGCCGCTCACACCGACACCCGGAGCCTCCCGTCCCGATGAACGGCCAACCGGCACCGCAAGGCCGAGCGGCCCCCGATACGCGACCCGCAAGGACTTCGTCCACGGCGAGGACGTCACCATCGGCGACTTGACGATCTCGACGGAGAACCTGCCGCGCTATGCGGACAAGGACAGGCCCAAATCCGACCCCAAGGGCAACGGCTGACAAGCCCCGGGTCAACGCCCCGCCGCCAACCCCTCCCCCACAGCCCCATAAGCCGGCTTCCGTCCGAAGTCCTCACCCAGCAACGTCGCCGCCCCCTGCCCCGCGAAGACCCCCGGCACCCACGAGTACTTGTCCGTGAACCCCCACACGGTGAAGGACCTGCAACTCCGCGCCCCCAGGCAGGCATCCAGCAGCCCTCGGAAGTACGCCGCCTGCGTGGCGAGCTTCTCCTCGTCCGCGGGCAGGATCATCCGTACGTCCACCTCGGTGAAGGCGGTCTGCATCCCCAGGCGCTCGAACCGCGCGAGGTTCCCCGCCACATCCCCCGGGAAGCCGTACTGGATCGCCAGATGCCCCTGGATCCCGAAGCCCTGCACGGGAACGCCCTCCGCCCGCAGCCGCTTCGCCAGTTCGTAGTAGGCGGTCGACTTCGCGTTGACGCCCTCCACGTTGTAGTCGTTCAGGAAGAGCTTCGCCTTCGGGTCCGCGGCGTGCGCCCAGCGGAAGGCGTCGGCGATGTACGACGGTCCGAGCTTCTGCAGCCAGATCGAGTTCCGCAGCGAGCCGTCCTCCTCGAAGACCTCGTTCACCACGTCCCACTGCTGGATCCTGCCCTTGTACCGCTTGACCTCCGTGGTGACGTGCTTGCGCAGGATCCCCCGAAGCTCCTCCGCTCCGATCGAACCGTCCGCCACCCCCGTCGTCAGCCACCCCGGCAACTGGCTGTGCCACACCAGCGTGTGCCCGCGCACCACCTGCCCCCGGTCACGCGCGAACCGCACCAACTCATCCGCCCCCGACCAGTCGTACGCCCCCCGCGTCGGCTCGACGACCTCCCACTTCATGACGTTCTCGGCGGTGACGGAGTTGAACTCCCGCCCGGTCGCCCGCCGGTACGTCGTGTCCTCGCCCAGCGCCGCCATGTCCACGGCCGTACCGATCCGCAGGTCGGCACGCTCGGCGAGCGCCCGCAGCGGAACCGGTGACAGCTCATCCGCGGAAGCCGTCTGTACGCCCACGACGCCCGTGACCAGCAGCATCGCACTGAGCAGCCCGACAACAGGCATGCGGAACTTCTTCATGTGCGGTCCCTCCAATGAAAACTGCTCGACAAGTACGACTCAGCGAACGCGGTAGCTCTCCGGCGGCCCCAGATACGTCGGCGTCAATCCACCCGTATCGATCACCAGCCGCTGCACCACCACCGTCGGATCGACCATCCAGAACTTCAGCCGGTGCACCCCGGCAGCCCCGATCGTGTGGCGCGTAGACGTGCGGTTGACGTTGTCCGATGTGTTGCGGGCCCACTCGATGTCCATCAGGCCGTCGTCGGCGCCCGTGGCCGCGTGGATGTCGACGGTCTGCGGGGCGTCCCCGTCGAAGGAGATCCCGTACTTCAGCCCGCCGGTCGGCAAGGTCGGGTTCCGCGGAGACAGGTACGCCCACACCGTGACCTCCCCCGCGGACAGCAGGCTCACCTCGTACTCCAGCCGCGGAGACGATCCCCCAGGCGTCCGCCTCGGAGCCGTCACCGGCCATGGCGTCACCCCCGCCCCCGTACGCCCGATCCCGTCGATACGCCGCCACGTCCCCACCGAGCGCTCGAAGTGCTCGGCATCGACGGCCACGTACCCGCCCGCCTCGACGAACCCCCGCAGTCCACGCACCCCACGCGCCGACGGCTGCTCGGCGACCACCCCGACCGTCACCACCGCGCCCGCCCCCTCCACGGTCACCGACGCTTCCGTCCGCCCCCGCGGAGCCCGGGCCCAGTCCACCGTCAGCACCGCCCGCACCTGCTTCTCGACCCGGCCCCGCGGACGGTCGACCCTGATCCACGGCACCGACGGCGTGATCCGACAGTCGAAGGCCGTACGCCCCCGGTTGAAGACCTCGATGTACTGGTCGGGCCGGGTCTGGTGCGGGCTGAAGACAGGCAGCACAGCCGCACCCGGCGATTCCCCCGCCTCCCCGGGCCACCACTCCCCCGACTCGGCCCCGTCCACCGCCACCCCCATCTCAGCGGCCGCCGGCACCTCGATCCGTTTCACCGCCGGAAAGATCTCGTCCGGCAACGCCACGTTGTCCCGCTCCGGCTGCTGCCACGGCGCGTTCGGCCCGTACCGCTCCACATCCCCGTAGCCGATGTGCGGCTGCGTCTGGAAACCACGCCATTTGCCGCCCGCCACCCGGGAGTTGAAGCGTTCGGCGAGAGCGAAGTCCCGGGCCAGCCCGGCCTCCGCCTCAGCCGCCAGGTCGTTCGTCGCGGCCCGCCCCTGCCGCGCGTACAGCAGATTGGTGAACTCCGCTTCCCGCAGCCCGTACAGGTTGGCCGTCGCCTCCACCTCGTACCCGACGAGCTCGAACCACGCGTCCTGGTCCGCGGCCGGCAGCCGTCGGCCGATCCGCGCCGCGTCCTTCCCCAGCCGCCGCCACTCCTCCGTCACCCGCTCCAGCTCACGGTGACCGAAGTGGAAGGGCGTCTCCTGGTCGTCGTACACGACCTTCCCTTCCACCAGAGTGATCCTGCGGTTCAACAACTCCGGCTTGCGGCGCGACTGGAGCTGCGCGTACCTCGCCAGCACCGACGCGATCTCGGAAGCAGACCTCTCACCGAAGTTCTGCCGCGCATACCTCCGCTCCCACTCCTCCAGCCTCTCCAGCGGCCAACGCTCGGGATCCCAGGCGTAGTTGAGAAAGAACTCGGTCGGCAGCTCGTTCCCCTTCAAGTCGCCGACGTTGGTGACCCACAACTCCCGGTTCCCGTACTCGACCGCCTGGTGGAGCTGGTCCCACATGTTCGGCAGCGAAGTGGTGTCCACCCACTTGTAGTTGCGGCCGACGCCGACGTAGTCGAAGTGGTAGTACAGCCCGTACCCGCCGCCCCGAACCGCCTCCGCCGGATCCGGATGCTTGCGGATGTTGCCCCAGTTGTCGTCCGTCAGTACGACGGTCACGTCGTCCGGCGCCCGCAGCCCGCGGTCCCAGTACCGCTGGACCTCCTTGTAGAGCGTCCACACCTGCGGGGTCTCGGCGGCCGGGCGCCCGGTGACGTCCTCGATGATCGATCTCTGCGTCGCGATGATCTCCTGCATCAGCTCGATGCCGTCACCGTCGGGCAGGCTCGTGTCCCCGTTCCCCCGCATCCCGAGCGTGACGACGCCCTCGAAGTCCTGGTCGACCATGCGCCGCACGCCCTCGCGCCAGTACGCCCT
This sequence comes from Streptomyces sp. NBC_00258, assembly GCF_036182465.1. Taxonomy (NCBI): domain Bacteria; kingdom Bacillati; phylum Actinomycetota; class Actinomycetes; order Kitasatosporales; family Streptomycetaceae; genus Streptomyces; species Streptomyces sp. NBC_00258. Next base: position 7,245,071 of record NZ_CP108081.1, on the reverse strand, counting down.
GATCGCCTCGGAGTTGCGCCGGTACGACCACTCCCCGGTGCCGCCGTACGGGTCACGACCCGGCGTCACCACATTCCCCGCACCGTCACGCACGGCCGACACCGCATGCCGGTTCCACTCCTCGATACCCCGCATCATGGGCGCCTCATGAGACGTGCCCATGACAATCCCGTACGTCTTCGCCCTCGCGTGGTTCTCGGGATCGTCCTCGGCGAAGGCCCGCCCCCACACCGCCGGCCACAGATAGTTCGCCTTCAGCCGCAGCAGCACCTCGAAGACCCTGGCGAAGAAGTCCGCGTTGAAGCCCCCGGGATGGCCAGGGGCTTTCCCCGGACCGAAGAACGCGGGCGCCCACGTCCCCAGCGCCGGGTTCTCGTCGTTGATGAAGACCCCGCGGTACTTCACCACCGGCGTTCCCTGGCTGTACCGCCCCGGCAGCACATACACCTCGCTCCGCCGCACCGGCCTCACGTCGTCCCACCAGTACCAGGGCGAGACCCCGATCCCGTACGAGACGTCGTATGCCCCGAAGATCGTGCCGCGCGGATCACTGCCCGCGACGACGAAGGCCCGCTCCACCCCGGGCATCGGCCGCTCGACCACGGTCTGCAGCGAGGTCTCCCACTTGCCCCGGATCCCGCCGACGTCGAGCTTCCCGGCCGCGATCAGCCCGTCGATCAGCGGACTGCGCCCGATCGTCCCGACGAGGACGACCTCCCGCGCCACCGCCGAACCCGGCCGCACACCCGTGACCCGCTCGATGTCGTCCCGCAGATCCCCTGCGACCCGTACGACTCCGGGGTGATCCTCGGAGCTGACCACCACCGGCGCTCCGACCAGCGCGAAGGCCCCCGGCACGGGCGTGAAGGAGAGGTACGCGCCAGGATCGGTGATCTTCGGTCCACCCGCCACTCCCGGCCCGCCGCCCACCGCCGCCTCCTCCGCCCGCGCCACCCCCGGCAGAGCGGGCACCACGGCGAGCCCCGCACCCGCTCCCAGAACGGTTCTCCGACTGATGTCCGCGGACATGCCACACCCCTCGCCGGTCATCCCGAAGGCCGAATTTGCTCATCGCCATGACAAATGGTGGAGGGAGTGAGGCGAGGGGACAACGGGTCGAACGCGCCGAATAGTTTCGAAGGGCGGAGCATCGAGCGGCCCGCACGGTCGACGCCGTGCGGGCCGCCCGGCCTACTTCTCCTCGAAGGAGTCCCTACGGGCACCACTCCCGTCCCAGGGCACTTCCCGGCAGGGCTCGGCCCGCCCCTTGTAAGCAGTCACGATCGCAGCGGGAGCGGGGTCCCGCGTCCCCCACTGCGGCTCCTCGAACACCACGGAATCGCCAGGGCGCAGAGTGAAGGCGCGCATGGGTGGAAACACCTCACCGGTGCCACGCGACGGCCCCACGGCGAAGGCCGGCTGATAGGCCTCACCGCGGCGCCCCGCACAGACATATCCGTTCCTGGGCTTGTCGACGGTCATGCTGATGCCTTCGGCACGCAGCCGCTCGCTCAGCTCCTTCTGGTCGTCGCCGCTCAGCTCGATGTCCTCAATGCTGACGGCGACACTGCCGTCCCCGTTCCGCTCCACCGCGTACGCGGGCGACCCGCCGTGCGACGACGGCAGCCCCACCACCACCCCCGCCGCGGCGACACACGCCGCGAGGGCGACCAGCGCCCGGCGAGTGGTGATCGTGCGGCGGATCACCGGTTCCGGCTGCGGCGGGTCCTCGGCCCTGAGAGCGATCTCCCGCTGGAGTTCGTTCAGCAGCCGGTCCTCGAAGGTCTTCGTCGTCCTGGCGCTCATGCCTCTCCCCCTGCGTACGTGAGTGCTGCCTGCTGCCCGTCGGCTCCGGCCGCCGCCGAGCGCAGCGACCTGCGCGCCCGGTGCAGCCGCACCCGGGCGGTGACCTTGCGTATGCCCAGCGCCACGGCGGCCTCGGTGACGCTCAGCTGGTCCACGGCGACGAGTTCCATCACCGCGCGCTCGCCGTCGGGGAGCCTGTCCAGGGCGGCCAGCGCGCGACGACCGGCCTCCTCGGCGTCGAGCTTCTCCTCCAGCCGGTCGATGTCGTCGCCTTCCAGCAGCCGGCGGCCGGCGATACGGCCGCCGAGCACGTTCTGACGCGCGCTTCTTCGGGCTTCCGCGGCCACCACGTTGCGTGCGATGCCGTACAGCCAGGCCGTCTCGCTCCCGAGGTCGGGGCGGTAGGCACGGGCGGAGTCGATCACCGCGAGGAAGGTCTCGGCGGTGAGATCGGCGACGGTGTGCGGGTCGGTGACCCGCCGGGCCATGAAGCGGGTGACGGTGTCGACATGGCGGCGATAGAAGACCTCGAAGGCGGCCGGGTCGTACATCTCTCCCGGTGGACCGCCCCGGCTTCTGCTGTCGGGTGCCAAGGTGTGAACCTCCCGTTGTCCGTCCTGCTGTCACTTCTACTTGGAACAGGCAGCCGAACGCGTTACAGGACGGCCCCGGCGGGATGGCCCCGGCGGGCCTGCCGGGAAAGCAAAAGGGCCCGTACGACCGAAGTCGTACGGGCCCCTTCAAGGAGCTCAGCAATGCTGGAGCTACCAGGCGTTCAAGCCCAACAGGTAAGCGATGCCTACTTGTTGATCTTGGTGACCTGGCCGGCGCCCACGGTCCGGCCACCCTCACGGATGGCGAACTTCAGGCCCTCCTCCATGGCGACGGGCTGGATGAGCTCAACGGTCATCTCAGTGTTGTCGCCCGGCATGACCATCTCGGTGCCCTCGGGGAGGGTCACCACGCCAGTCACGTCCGTCGTGCGGAAGTAGAACTGGGGACGGTAGTTGTTGAAGAACGGCGTGTGACGGCCACCCTCGTCCTTGGACAGGATGTACGCCTGGGCCTCGAACTCCGTGTGCGGGGTGACCGAGCCGGGCTTGATGATGACCTGGCCGCGCTCGACGTCCTCGCGCTTGATGCCACGAAGCAGCAGACCGACGTTCTCACCGGCCTGGCCCTCGTCGAGCAGCTTGCGGAACATCTCGATGCCCGTGACCGTGGTGGTGGTCTTCTCGGTCTTGATGCCGACGATGTCGACGGTCTCGTTGACCTTGAGGACACCACGCTCGATACGACCGGTGACGACGGTGCCACGACCGGTGATCGTGAAGACGTCCTCGATCGGCATGAGGAACGGCTTGTCGACGTCACGCTCGGGCTGCGGGATCGACTCGTCGACGGCCTTCATCAGGTCGAGGACGGACTGGCCCCACTCCTTGTCGCCCTCAAGGGCCTTGAGCGCCGAGACCTTGACGACCGGAAGGTCGTCGCCCGGGAACTCGTACTCGGAGAGCAGCTCACGGACCTCGAGCTCGACGAGCTCCAGGATCTCCTCGTCGTCCACCATGTCGGCCTTGTTCAGCGCGACAACGATGTACGGAACGCCGACCTGGCGGGCCAGGAGCACGTGCTCCTTGGTCTGCGGCATCGGGCCGTCCGTCGCGGCGACAACGAGGATGGCGCCGTCCATCTGCGCCGCACCCGTGATCATGTTCTTGATGTAGTCCGCGTGACCGGGGCAGTCGACGTGGGCGTAGTGACGCGTCTCCGTCTGGTACTCGACGTGCGCGATGGAGATCGTGATACCGCGCTGGCGCTCCTCAGGAGCCTTGTCGATCTGGTCGAAGGCCGAGGCCTCGTTCAGGTCCGGGTACGCGTCATGCAGCACCTTGGTAATGGCGGCCGTGAGGGTCGTCTTACCGTGGTCGATGTGACCGATGGTGCCGATGTTGACGTGCGGCTTAGTCCGCTCGAACTTCGCCTTCGCCACTGGGTCCTCCTGTGGAGTGGTTCTGGTACGCCTTACTCATCGGCGCCAGGGTGATCTTTGCTGGGATGCCGCCCGCCGGGATTTCCGTTTCCGGATGAATCCCGTCGGTCGGTGTCAAGCCTAAAGCGTGCAAACGGCGTGCGTTACTCGCCCTTGGCCTTCGCGATGATCTCCTCGGCGACGTTCCGGGGAACCTCGGCGTAGGAGTCGAACTGCATCGAGTAGCTTGCGCGACCCGAGGTCTTGCTGCGGAGGTCGCCGACGTAGCCGAACATCTCCGAGAGGGGCACGAGGCCCTTCACGACGCGAGCACCGGCACGCTCCTCCATGGCCTGGATCTGGCCACGGCGGGAGTTGATGTCGCCGATGACGTCACCCATGTAGTCCTCGGGCGTGGTGACCTCGACGGCCATCATCGGCTCGAGCAGCACGGGGCTGGCCTTGCGGGCGGCCTCCTTGAAGGCCTGCGAACCGGCGATCTTGAACGCCAGCTCGGAGGAGTCGACCTCGTGGTAGGCACCGTCGAGAAGCGTGACGCGGACGCCCGTCATCTCGTAACCGGCGAGGATGCCGAACTGCATGGCCTCCTGCGCACCGGCGTCCACCGACGGGATGTACTCCCGCGGGATACGGCCACCGGTGACCTTGTTCACGAACTCGTACGAGGCGTCGCCGTCCACGATCGGCTCGATCGCGATCTGCACCTTGGCGAACTGACCCGTACCACCGGTCTGCTTCTTGTGGGTGTAGTCCACACGCTCGACGGCCTTGCGGATCGTCTCACGGTACGCGACCTGCGGCTTACCGACGTTGGCCTCGACCTTGAACTCACGGCGCATACGGTCGACCAGCACCTCGAGGTGCAGCTCGCCCATACCACCGATGATGGTCTGGCCGGTCTCCTCGTCCGAGTGAACCTGGAAGGAGGGGTCCTCCTCCGCGAGACGCTGGATGGCTACACCCAGCTTCTCCTGGTCACCCTTGGACTTGGGCTCGATGGCGACCTGGATGACCGGCGCCGGGAAGTCCATGGACTCCAGGATGACCGGGTGCTTGTCGTCACTGAGCGTCTCACCGGTGGTGGTCTGCTTCAGGCCCATCACGGCGACGATGTCGCCGGCGCCCACCGCCTCGATCTCCTCACGCTTGTTCGCGTGCATGCGGTAGATCTTGCCGATGCGCTCCTTCTTGCCCTTGACGGAGTTCAGCACGGCAGTGCCGGACACCAGGCGGCCCGAGTAGACCCGGACGAAGGTGAGCTTGCCCAGGTGCGGGTCGCTCATGATCTTGAACGCGAGGGCGGACAGCGGCTCGTCCACGGACGGCTTGCGCTGGATGACGACCTCGGGGTCCTTCACGTCGTGGCCCTCGATGGCCTCGACGTCAAGCGGGGTCGGCAGGTAGCGCACGACCGCGTCGAGCAGGGGCTGAACGCCCTTGTTCTTGAACGCGGTGCCACAGAACACCGGGGTGACCGTGGTGCCCTCGGACTTGCCGGACGCGATGGTGATGCGACGGATCGCGGCGTACAGCTGCTCCACGGAAGGCTCCTTGCCCTCCAGGTACAGCTCCATGATCTCGTCGTCGTTCTCGGCGACCGTCTCGACGAGCTTGCCGCGGTACTCCTCGGCAGCCTCGGTGTGGGTGGCCGGGATGTCGACGACGTCGTACATCTCGCCCTTCTCCGCCTCGGCGGACCACACGAGAGCCTTCATCGTGACGAGGTCGACGACACCCTTGAAGTCGGCCTCGGCACCGATCGGGAGCTGCATGACGATCGGCTGCGCGCCGAGGCGGCCGCTGATCATGTCGACGCAGCGGTGGAACTCCGCGCCGGTCCGGTCGAGCTTGTTCACGAAGCAGATGCGCGGCACGCCGTAACGGTCGGCCTGACGCCACACCGTCTCGGACTGCGGCTCGACACCCGCGACACCGTCGAACACGGTGACGGCACCGTCGAGGACGCGGAGCGAACGCTCCACCTCGACCGTGAAGTCGACGTGCCCCGGGGTGTCGATGATGTTGATCGTGTAGTCGTTGTCCTCAAGCGGCCAATGACAGGTGGTAGCAGCAGAGGTGATCGTGATGCCACGCTCCTGCTCCTGCTCCATCCAGTCCATGGTGGCAGCGCCGTCGTGGACTTCACCGATCTTGTAGCTGACGCCGGTGTAGAAGAGGATCCGCTCGGTGGTGGTCGTCTTACCCGCGTCGATGTGGGCCATGATCCCGATGTTGCGGACCCTGGCCAGGTCAAGTGAAGTGGTAGCCATAAGGCTTCGGTCTTCTCTCGGTCTCGATGGGGGTAGCGACTACCAGCGGTAGTGCGCGAAGGCCTTGTTGGACTCGGCCATCTTGTGGGTGTCCTCGCGCTTCTTCACAGCGGCACCGAGGCCGTTGGAGGCGTCGAGAAGCTCGTTGAGCAGACGCTCGGTCATGGTCTTCTCGCGACGGGCGCGGGAGTAACCGACCAGCCAGCGCAGCGCCAGGGTGCTCGCGCGGCCGGGCTTGACCTCGACCGGCACCTGGTAGGTGGCGCCACCGACACGGCGGGACTTGACCTCGAGGGTCGGCTTGATGTTCTCAAGAGCGCGCTTGAGCGTGATGACCGGGTCGTTGCCGGTCTTCTCGCGCAGGCCCTCCATGGCGCCGTAGACGATGCGCTCGGCGGTGGAGCGCTTGCCGTTCAGCAGCACCTTGTTGATGAGCGACGTGACAAGAGGAGAACCGTAGACCGGGTCGATGATGACCGGGCGCTTCGGGGCGGGGCCCTTACGAGGCATTTCTACTTCTCCTTCTTGGCGCCGTAGCGGCTGCGGGCCTGCTTGCGGTTCTTGACACCCTGGGTGTCCAGGGAACCTCGGATGATCTTGTAGCGAACACCCGGCAGGTCCTTCACACGGCCACCACGCACGAGCACGATGGAGTGCTCCTGCAGGTTGTGTCCCTCACCCGGAATGTAAGCGGTGACTTCGATCCCGCTGGTCAGACGCACACGCGCGACCTTACGCAGGGCCGAGTTCGGCTTCTTCGGGGTGGTCGTGAACACACGCGTGCAGACGCCGCGACGCTGGGGCGAACCCTCGAGTGCGGGCGTCTTGTTCTTCTCGACCTTGTCCTGCCGGCCCTTCCGGACCAGCTGCTGGATCGTAGGCACTACTTCTCCGGTTTCTGTGTGCCGAATGGTGAAGCTAACCTGGAACATCGCCGACCCACGCGGTCGGGTGTGTCGAATCCTGCAGACTCTCGCCGCGAAGCGAGAAGGGCGCAGATTTACGGTGGCCGCTTACGACTCCCCTTGCGGTTTGAAGGCACGCACGGGAGCCAGGGCACACCCCAGGCACAAGGTCTGAGCGTACCTACCTCATAGGCTGCGGTCAAAACAAATGGGCCGCACTAACATCTCTGAGCGGACCATGCCAACCCGCCACGCCGTCCGTGATCTTCATCCGGTCGTCAGCGCGGCGATGAGCAGCAGCGTCACCACAAGGGTCCAGCTGGCCGTGGCCAGCCATCCGATGACCAGCCCGGTGAGCGCGAGACCGTCTCCGCCCTCGCCCGTGCGCCGGATCTCCGAGCGCGCGGAATGGCCGAGAATCACCGCGGGAAGACCGGTGAGCCCGACGGTCACCAGGCACAGCCCACCGCAGATCGCCGACCCGATCGCCTTCTCGTTCGTCTTCGGCACAGGAAGGGGCAGGAACGTCCGTGGCACGGCTCCTACGGCCGTCGGCAGCGGTACGGGCCCCTGGGGCAGGTCGGACACCAGAAGGGCCAGCTCGCCCACCGTACGGGCCGCGTAGGCCCGTGCCACCCGCTTCTCGAACTCGGTCTGCTCCATGCGCCCCTCGCCGAAGCCGGCTCTGAGCACATCGACGGCCCGCTCCCGGTCCGCGTGCGAGGCGAGCATGGAATGCCCGTTGTCCCCGTACCCGGGCTGCGGAGGGCCTCCCTGCCCGTACCAGACCGGCGACGGACCACCCTGCCCACGCCAGGACGGCACACCACCCGGCCCTTGCCGGGCCTGCGCATCCTTCGGCCCCTCCCCGGGCTGCCACGACGGGTACGACACGGGAGCACCTCCCCCCAAAGACTGGGCTTCCATCATGCTCCAACGCGGCATTTCCGGCATAGGTTCCCGTCACGGGAAAAGCCGAAGGGCGGCCACCCCAGAGGGTGACCGCCCTTCAACTCAAGCAACCCGCTTACTGGTTGTACGGACCGTAGTCGTAGTCCTCCAGCGGAACGGCCTGGCCGGAGCCCGTGCCGAACGGCGAGTAGTCGATGTCGTCGTAGCCGACGGCCGAGTACATCGCGGCCTTGGCCTCCTCGGTCGGCTCGACCCGGATGTTGCGGTAGCGGGACAGGCCCGTACCGGCCGGGATGAGCTTACCGATGATGACGTTCTCCTTGAGGCCGATCAGGGAGTCGGACTTGGCGTTGATCGCCGCGTCCGTCAGAACCCTGGTCGTCTCCTGGAAGGACGCCGCCGACAGCCACGACTCGGTGGCCAGCGACGCCTTGGTGATACCCATCAGCTGCGGACGGCCGGAGGCCGGGTGGCCGCCTTCCTGGACCACACGACGGTTCTCGGTCTCGAACTTCGAGCGCTCGACGAGCTCGCCGGGCAGCAGCTCGGCGTCGCCGGACTCGATGATCGTCACACGGCGGAGCATCTGCCGGATGATGATCTCGATGTGCTTGTCGTGGATCGACACGCCCTGCGAGTTGTAGACCCGCTGGACTTCGCCGACCAGGTGGACCTGGACGGCACGCTGACCCAGGATGCGCAGCACGTCGTGCGGGTTGGTGGCACCCACGGTGAGCTTCTGGCCCACCTCGACGTGGTCGCCCTCGCCCACCAGCAGACGGGCACGCTTCGAGATCGGGAACGCCGTCTCGTCGCTGCCGTCGTCCGGAGTGACGACGAGCTTCTTGGTCTTCTCGGTCTCCTCGATCCGCACGCGGCCGGAAGCCTCGGAGATCGGGGCGACACCCTTCGGCGTACGAGCCTCGAAGAGCTCGACGACACGGGGCAGACCCTGGGTGATGTCGTCACCGGCCACACCACCGGTGTGGAAGGTACGCATCGTCAGCTGCGTGCCGGGCTCACCGATGGACTGGGCGGCGATGATGCCGACCGCCTCACCGATGTCGACCAGCTTGCCGGTGGCCAGCGAACGGCCGTAGCACATGGCGCAGGTGCCGACGGCGGACTCGCAGGTCAGGACCGAACGGGTCTTGACCTCCTCGATGCCGTACTTGACGAGCTCGTCGATGAGGACGTCGCCCAGGTCGGTGTTGGCCGGGGCCAGCACCTTGCCGTCGACGGTGATGTCCTCGGCCAGCGCGCGTGCGTACACGCTGGTCTCGACGTTCTCCGTCTTGCGCAGGACTCCGTCGGAGCCCCGCTCGGCGATCGCCAGACGCAGACCGCGGTCGGTGCCGCAGTCCTCCTCGCGGATGATGACGTCCTGCGACACGTCCACCAGACGACGGGTGAGGTAACCCGAGTCGGCGGTACGCAGGGCGGTGTCCGCCAGACCCTTACGGGCACCGTGCGTGGAGATGAAGTACTCCAGCACGGACAGGCCCTCACGGAAGGACGCCTTGATGGGACGAGGAATCGTCTCGTTCTTGGCGTTCGACACCAGACCACGCATACCGGCGATCTGACGCATCTGCATCATGTTTCCGCGGGCGCCCGAGTTGACCATCATCGAGACCGGGTTGGTCTTCGGGAAGTTCGCGTTCATCGCCTCGGCGACCTCGTTGGTCGCCTTGGTCCAGATCGCGATGAGCTCCTGCGTGCGCTCGTCCTTGGTGATCAGACCACGCTCGTACTGCTTCTGGACCTTCTCGTCCTGGTCCTCGTAGCCCTTGACGATCGCGCGCTTCGCGTCGGGAACGACGATGTCGGAGATGGCTACGGTGACGCCGGAACGGGTCGCCCAGTAGAAGCCGGCCGCCTTCAGGTTGTCGAGCGTCGCCGCCACGATGACCTTGGGGTAGCGCTCGGCGAGGTCGTTGACGATCTCGGAGAGCTGCTTCTTGCCGACCTCGTAGTCGACGAACGGGTAGTCCTCGGGCAGCAGCTCGTTGAAGAGCGCGCGGCCCAGCGTGGTGTTCAGGCGGAAGGTGTCACCCTGCTGCCACTCCGGGTCGCCCTCCTCCCGAGCCGGCGGGGTCCAGCCGCGCGGCGGGATGGTGCCCACCGGGAAGCGGATGTCCACGCGCGACTGCAGCGAGAGGTCGCCGGCGTCGAACGCCATGATCGCCTCGGCCGCGGAGCCGAAGGACCGGCCCTCGCCCTTGACGTCCCGCAGCTCGCCGTCGGTGGTGAGGAAGAACAGACCGAGGACCATGTCCTGGGTCGGCATCGTCACCGGACGGCCGTCGGCGGGCTTGAGGATGTTGTTCGAGGACAGCATCAGGATGCGGGCCTCGGCCTGCGCCTCCGCGGAGAGCGGCAGGTGCACGGCCATCTGGTCACCGTCGAAGTCCGCGTTGAACGCGGTGCAGACGAGCGGGTGGATCTGGATGGCCTTGCCCTCGACCAGCTGCGGCTCGAAGGCCTGGATGCCGAGGCGGTGCAGGGTGGGCGCACGGTTCAGCAGCACCGGGTGCTCGGCGATGACCTCTTCGAGGACGTCGTACACGACGGTGCGGCCGCGCTCCACCATGCGCTTGGCGCTCTTGATGTTCTGCGCGTGGTTGAGGTCCACGAGCCGCTTCATCACGAACGGCTTGAAGAGCTCCAGCGCCATCGCCTTCGGCAGACCGCACTGGTGCAGCTTCAGCTGCGGACCGACGACGATCACGGAACGCGCGGAGTAGTCCACACGCTTGCCGAGCAGGTTCTGACGGAAACGGCCCTGCTTGCCCTTGAGCATGTCGCTCAGGGACTTCAGCGGGCGGTTGCCCGGACCGGTGACCGGACGGCCACGACGACCGTTGTCGAACAGCGCGTCGACGGCCTCCTGGAGCATGCGCTTCTCGTTGTTCACGATGATCTCGGGCGCGCCGAGGTCGAGAAGCCGCTTCAGGCGGTTGTTCCGGTTGATCACACGGCGGTACAGGTCGTTCAGGTCGGAGGTCGCGAAGCGGCCACCGTCCAGCTGCACCATCGGGCGAAGGTCCGGCGGGATGACCGGGACGCAGTCGAGAACCATGCCCTTGGGGCTGTTGGAGGTCTGCAGGAAGGCAGACACGACCTTCAGCCGCTTCAGCGCACGGGTCTTCTTCTGGCCCTTGCCGGTACGGATGATCTCGCGGAGGCGCTCGGCTTCCTCGTCCAGGTCGAAGGACTCCAGGCGCTTCTGCAGGGCAGCGGCACCCATGGAGCCGTCAAAGTAGGTCCCGAAGCGGTCACGCAGCTCGCGGTAGAGGAGCTCGTCACCCTCCAGGTCCTGGACCTTGAGGTTCTTGAATCGGGTCCACACCTCGTCGAGACGGTCGATCTCGCGCTGCGAACGGTCACGCAGCTGCTTCATCTCACGCTCGGCACCTTCGCGCACCTTGCGGCGTACGTCGGCCTTGGCGCCCTCGGCCTCGAGCTCGGCCAGGTCGGTCTCGAGCTTCTTGGCGCGGGTCTCGAGGTCGGCGTCGCGGCGGTTCTCGATCTGCTGACGCTCGACGGAGACGTGAGCCTCCAGCGACGGCAGGTCGCGGGTACGACGCTCGTCGTCCACGTACGTGATCATGTACGCGGCGAAGTAGATGACCTTCTCGAGGTCCTTCGGGGCGAGGTCGAGCAGGTAGCCCAGCCGCGACGGAACGCCCTTGAAGTACCAGATGTGGGTGACGGGAGCGGCCAGCTCAATGTGGCCCATCCGCTCACGACGCACCTTGGCGCGAGTGACCTCGACGCCGCAGCGCTCGCAGATGATGCCCTTGAAGCGGACACGCTTGTACTTGCCGCAGTAGCACTCCCAGTCCCGGGTCGGACCGAAGATCTTCTCGCAGAAGAGTCCGTCCTTTTCGGGCTTGAGGGTGCGGTAGTTGATGGTCTCCGGCTTCTTGACCTCACCGTGTGACCACTGACGAATGTCGTCAGCGGTAGCAAGGCCGATCCGCAGCTCGTCGAAGAAGTTGACGTCGAGCACTTGTCGTCAATCCCTCTTTCGGGGTCGATTCTTCACTGGTCTGACTGGGGTCCGGGGTTAGCCGGGGCTCTTGTTCAGGGAGCCCCGGCCAGACCCGTCAGACCTCTTCGACGCTGCTCGGCTCGCGCCGGGACAGGTCGATACCGAGCTCCTCCGCGGCGCGGAAGACGTCCTCGTCCGTGTCGCGCATCTCGATGGACATGCCGTCCGAGGACAGCACCTCCACGTTGAGGCAGAGCGACTGCATTTCCTTGATGAGTACCTTGAAGGACTCGGGAATGCCGGGCTCGGGGATGTTCTCGCCCTTGACGATGGCCTCGTAGACCTTCACGCGGCCGGTCACGTCGTCGGACTTGATGGTCAGCAGTTCCTGGAGGGCGTATGCGGCGCCATAAGCCTCGAGCGCCCACACCTCCATCTCACCGAAGCGCTGGCCACCGAACTGGGCCTTACCACCCAGCGGCTGCTGGGTGATCATCGAGTACGGACCGGTCGAGCGGGCGTGGAGCTTGTCGTCGACCAGGTGGTGGAGCTTGAGGATGTACATGTAGCCGACCGAGATCGGCTCCGGGAACGGCTCGCCGGAGCGGCCGTCGAACAGAGGTGCCTTACCGGTGGGGAGCACCATGCGCTCGCCGTCGCGGTTCGGGATGGTGTGCTGCAGCAGACCGGCCAGCTCGTCCTCACGCGCACCGTCGAAGACGGGGGTGGCGACGTTCGTGCCCGGGTCGACCTTGTCGGCCTCGATGGACTGCAGGCGCTGCGCCCAGTCGTCCGCGAGACCGGAGACGTCCCAGCCGCGGCTGGCGAGCCAGCCGAGGTGGATCTCCAGGACCTGTCCCGGGTTCATTCGGGACGGGACACCCAGCGGGTTGAGGATGATGTCGACCGGGGTGCCGTCCTCCAGGAACGGCATGTCCTCGATCGGCAGGATCTTCGAGATGACGCCCTTGTTGCCGTGACGGCCGGCGAGCTTGTCACCGTCGGTGATCTTGCGCTTCTGCGCCACGTACACGCGCACCAGCTGGTTCACACCGGGGGGAAGCTCGTCGCCCTCCTCACGGTCGAAGACGCGGACGCCGATGACCTTGCCGATCTCGCCGTGCGGCACCTTCAGCGAGGTGTCGCGCACCTCGCGCGCCTTCTCACCGAAGATCGCGCGGAGCAGGCGCTCCTCCGGGGTCAGCTCGGTCTCGCCCTTGGGCGTGACCTTGCCGACCAGGATGTCGCCGGCTACGACCTCGGCACCGATGCGGATGATGCCGCGCTCGTCGAGGTCGGCCAGGACCTCCTCGGAGACGTTCGGGATGTCCCGGGTGATCTCCTCGGGGCCGAGCTTGGTGTCACGGGCGTCGACCTCGTGCTCCTCGATGTGGATCGAGGAGAGGACGTCGTCCTGGACGAGGCGCTGCGACAGGATGATCGCGTCCTCGTAGTTGTGACCCTCCCAAGGCATGAAGGCGACGAGCAGGTTCTTGCCCAGCGCCATCTCGCCTTCCTGGGTGGCCGGACCGTCGGCGAGAACCTGGTTCTCGACGACCCGGTCGCCCTCGTCCACGATCACCTTCTGGTTGACCGAGGTGCCCTGGTTGGAGCGCGAGAACTTGGCGACGCGGTACGTGGTGTACGTGCCGTCGTCGTTGGCGACGGTGATGTAGTCCGCGGAGACCTCCTGGACGACACCCGCCTTCTCGGCCTTGATGACGTCACCGGCGTCGACGGCGCAGCGGTACTCCATGCCCGTACCGACGAGGGGGGCCTCGGCGGTGATCAGCGGCACGGCCTGGCGCATCATGTTCGCGCCCATGAGGGCACGGTTGGCGTCGTCGTGCTCCAGGAAGGGGATCATCGCGGTCGCGACGGACACCATCTGGCGCGGGGAGACGTCCATGTAGTCGACGTCGTCACCGGGGACGTAGTCGACCTCGCCGCCACGACGGCGGACCAGGACACGAGCCTCGTCGAAGCGCATGTCGTCATTGAGCGAGGCGTTGGCCTGCGCGATGACGAACCGGTCCTCCTCGTCGGCCGTGAGGTAGTCGACGTCGTCGGTGACCCGACCCTCGACGACCTTGCGGTACGGCGTCTCGACGAAACCGAAGGCGTTGATCCGGCCGTAGGAGGCGAGCGAGCCGATCAGGCCGATGTTCGGGCCTTCGGGGGTCTCGATCGGACACATGCGGCCGTAGTGCGAGGGGTGCACGTCACGGACTTCGAAGCCGGCCCGCTCACGGGACAGACCACCCGGGCCGAGCGCGTTGAGACGACGCTTGTGCGTCAGGCCCGACAGCGGGTTGTTCTGGTCCATGAACTGCGACAGCTGGCTGGTGCCGAAGAACTCCTTGATGGAGGCGACGACCGGCCGGATGTTGATCAGGGTCTGCGGCGTGATCGCCTCGACGTCCTGGGTCGTCATCCGCTCGCGGACGACACGCTCCATACGCGCCAGACCCGTACGGACCTGGTTCTGGATGAGCTCGCCGACGTTGCGCAGACGACGGTTGCCGAAGTGGTCGATGTCGTCGGTCTCGACGACGATCGAGGCGCCGTTGGGACCAACGGTCTCGGTCTCACCGGCGTGCAGCTTCACCAGGTACTTGATCGTCTCGATGATGTCTTCGACGGTCAGGATCCCGGCGTCCAGCGGGGCCTCGCTGCCCAGCTTCTTGTTGACCTTGTAACGGCCGACGTTGGCGAGGTCGTAGCGCTTCGGGTTGAAGTAGAGGTTCTCGAGCAGCGTCTGCGCGGCCTCACGGGTCGGGGGCTCGCCCGGACGCAGCTTGCGGTAGATGTCGAGCAGTGCGTCGTCCTGGCCCTGGGTGTGGTCCTTCTCCAGGGTGGCGCGCATGGACTCGTACTCGCCGAACTCCTCGAGGATCTGCTCGGTCGTCCAGCCGAGAGCCTTCAGGAGAACGGTGACGGACTGCTTGCGCTTGCGGTCGATGCGGACACCGACCATGTCGCGCTTGTCGATCTCCATCTCCAGCCAGGCACCCCGGGAGGGGATGACCTTGACCGAGAAGATGTCCTTGTCGGACGTCTTGTCGATGGAGGAGTCGAAGTAGACACCCGGCGAACGGACCAGCTGCGTCACGACGACACGCTCGGTGCCGTTGATGACGAAGGTGCCCTTGTTGGTCATGAGCGGGAAATCGCCCATGAAGACCGTCTGGGACTTGATCTCGCCGGTCTCGTTGTTGGTGAACTCGGCCGTGACGAAGAGCGGGGCGGCGTACGTGAAGTCGCGCTCCTTGCACTCGTCGATCGAGTTCTTGGGAGGCTCGAAGCGGTGGTCGCGGAATGTCAGGGACATCGACCCGGAGAAGTCCTCGATCGGGGAGATCTCCTCGAAGATCTCCTCCAGACCGGACTTGGTGGGGACGTCCTGTCCGCTGTCCAGAGCCGCCTCGACACGAGCCTTCCACGCGTCGTTCCCGAGCAGCCAGTCGAAGCTCTCGGTTTGCAGCGCAAGAAGGTTCGGAACCTCGAGGGGCTCCTTGATCTTTGCAAAAGAAATGCGCAGCGGGGCGGTGCTGGCGCCGTTGTTCGTATTCGCGGAGGCAGTGCGCGAGGCGGCCAAGAGGGGGTCCTTCCGAGGGCTCGGACTCACTACGCGCGTACCGGTCCCAAGCCGGACACCGGGACAGCCGTTTCCTGGATCAGCCAAAAGGCCAGGTCAGGATCGGTTCAATCCACAGTGCTGAAGCGAGGGCATGCCCCTGGTGACGGGCAGGAGGCAGCTAACAGGCAGCGCAAAGGGTCAGTGTAGCCACTAGGCCCACTGATGTCCAGTGCGGGTTTTTGAAGACCCTCGTTGTTCTCAACCCCTGCTGCAAGCCACGCCCTCGATGCACATCGATACTGCCCTCTTCGCCACCGATCCATGCCTCGGATCCGGATCGTTGTGACGACGCGTCCTGAGAATTGCGCGCTGCGTGCGGTTCGTCAAGGCCCCCCATGCCCGAACCGGGTGCTGCCATCGTCACTTGCAACCCGTCTTGCAACCTGTCTCGCTGCCCGTCACAGGGCGGCCGGAGGCACGAACGAAGATCACCATACTCGTCGCGACCGACAGCGCAAGGCAGTCGCCGCACGGCCCCCTCGAACGCCGAAGAGCGACCACCCAGATGGATGATCGCTCTTCGGTGCGTCAGCGTTACAGCCCCTGCGGGAGCGGCTGTGTCGGCTTCACTTGAGCCGCTGCCACCGTGCCCCTGAGGGCGCCTGGCGGACGGCTCGTGGGGTTACTTGACCTCGACGGAGGCGCCGGCGCCCTTGAGGGACTCGGCGGCCTTCTCGGCGGCGTCCTTGGCGACCTTCTCGAGGACCGGCTTCGGAGCGCCGTCCACGAGGTCCTTGGCCTCCTTGAGACCCAGGGAGGTCAGCTCACGCACGACCTTGATGACCTGGATCTTCTTGTCGCCGGCACCCGTGAGGATGACGTCGAACTCGTCCTGCTCGGCCTCGGCCTCGGCGGGAGCGGCGGCACCGGCGGGGCCGGCAACGGCGACCGCGGCGGCGGCGGTGACGTCGAACTTCTCCTCGAAGGCCTTAACGAACTCGGAGAGCTCGATGAGGGTGAGGGACTCGAACTGCGCGAGCAGCTCTTCCTGGGACAGCTTCGCCATGATGGCGTCCTTCCACTAATTCGGCAGGTGCCGGATGTACTGGTGAGGCGGGCGTACGTTCGGCCCGCTGCGACCGTCGCCTCAGGCGGCGGTCAATGCGCGAGCCGAATTACTCGGCACCGCCCTGCTCTTCGAGCTTGACGCGAAGCGCCTCCGCGGTGCGGACGAACTTCGACGGAAGCGCCTGGAAGAGCTGCGCAGCCTGAGTCTGCTTGCCCTTCATGGCACCCGCCAGCTTGGCGAGCAGAACCTCGCGGGACTCGAGGTCCGCAAGCTTCTTGATCTCGTCGGCGGACAGCGCCTTGCCGTCAAGGACACCGCCCTTGATGACGAGGTTGGGGTTGTCCTTGGCGAAGTCACGAAGACCCTTCGCCGACGTCACCGGGTCACCGGAGATGAAGGCAACCGCCGTCGGACCGTTGAACAGGTCGTCGAGCGTCGAGATCCCGGCCTCGTTGGCCGCGATCTTGGTCAGCGTGTTCTTCACCACGGCGTACTGGGCGTCTTCACCGAGCGAACGACGCAGCGTCTTGAGCTGCGCCACGGTGAGACCCCGGTACTCGGTCAGCACAGCGGCGTTCGAGCTGCGGAACTGGTCCGCGAGCTCGGCTACCGCGGCAGCCTTGTCGGGCCTTGCCATAAGCGTGGCCTCCTTCCGGGTGATGAGGACCGCTCAGAAGGAGACTGGGAAAACGAAACGCCCCGGCGCAGGCGCACGGGGCGTGACTCGACCGAACGGATCCGTACGAAGTACGGGACTGTTCGGGAGTTCATCCACAGTCACCTACGCGGGTCGTCCGCAGTTTCAGCGGATCCTTCGGTCACCGCGCCCTCTAACGAGCACACGGCAACGACCAGCGGTCTTTGGCTTCTGTGGAAGGTTACGTGAACGGGTCGCTGTCAAGCAAATCCGTACGTCGGCCGACGTCGTACGCCGGCCGACGTCGATGTCAGCTCTCGATGTCGCCCATCATCTCGGCCAGGTCCATGACGTCCTTGGCGGGCGGCGCCTCGACCGTCACAGGCTTGTTGTAGTCGACGAAGGTGATGGTCATGTCGAGCTTGCCCTTGTCGGCGTCACCCTGCATACGGAACTGCTTGGTGCGGTCCTCGCCGTCGATCCACATGTCCATCGTGAGCGCGTCCACGCCCATCTTCTCGTACTGCTCAAGGCTCTTCTCCCGCTGCTCGCGGGTGGCCTTGCTCTCGTCCTTGAGGGACTTGCGGAACTCGTCGAGGGTGACCGTGCCCTGGTAGTGGGTGGTCTCGACGCCGTCGACCTTCTGGGGGCCGACCTTCCTCACGTCCTTGGAGCCGGTGAGGAAGGTGGACTCCTGGGCCGGGTTCTTGTCGGCCGTCCCGGCACCCGGAGCCGCGCCCCCCAGCGCGTCGTCCCCCAGCGTGGACAGGTCGAACTTGATCCAGCTCTTGCCGTCCATCTCCTTGGCGGCCGCGGCGCCTCCGCCTATGTACATCGCCTTGTCGACGAGGCGGATCTCGGCGGTGCCGTCCTTGCCCTGGTCGACGGCGGTCATCTTCATGCTCATGGCGACGTCGGGCTTCATCCGCATCTGGGCCTCGGCCGTGACGCGGCCCTCCTCAGGAGTCGTGCCCCTCATCCGGTAGCTGATGGAGGTGATGTCCTCCGTGTTCTTCGCCGCCTTGGCCACGGCCGCGGCGGGCGTCATCTTCGGCGACTCCTCGCTCGCGCTGTCCTTCGAACAGCCGACGGCACCCCCGGCGAGGACCAGCGCGGCGAGTGCCGCACCGGTCGTCCTACGACGCACGGATCCGCGCACAGAAAACTTCATGGTTCCCCCCAAGGAACAGATGAGCGACTCACAGACAGGGCGCGAGCGTATCCCAGAGGGACTCGGGCAGTCCTCCGAGTTCCTTGAGGCGTGTGGGACGCCCGGGGCCGCCTGGGTGGCGCTCCCCTGCGTCCCGCACGAGGTCTCTCAGGCCGCCGGCTGAGTCTGCATCAGGTCCTTGAAGTCGGCGGTGTCGCCCGCCGGGGGCTCCTCGGTGGAGACCTTCACGCCGTAGTCGCTGTAGAACGCCGTCGAGGACATCGAGCCGGTCGCCAGCTCGCCCTTCTCGACCTTCTTGACCAGCAGGTCCTCGTCGTTGACCCATATGTCGATGGTCTCGGTGGTGACTCCGGCCTGCTCCAACTGGCGCTTCATGTCGGCCAGTTGGTCCGCGGTGAGGTTCGAGCTCTCGCCCGCGAGGTCCGCGACGTCGACCGTGCCCGAGTAGTGCGTGGTGTTCTCGCCGCGCACCTTCTCCTCGCCGACCTTCTTGACGTCCCCGGAGGCAAGCAGGAGCTTCACCGACTGGTTCGGCGTGGTGTTCTGCATCTGGTCCTTCATGTACGCGCCCGATCCGCCGGCGAGGTCCGCCAGGTCGTCGTACGCGTACTTGATCCAGTGCTTGCCGCCGGACTGCTCGGCGAACTTGTCGCCCATCTTCGCGTAGTAGGCGTCCGGCAGATAGCGCGCCTCCATGGAGGTGGTGCCCAGCTGCCGCATCTGGTCGGCCATCGTGCCGCCGGTGTACGTGATCGTCAGGGTGCCGGTGAGGCCGTCGGACCAGCCGAGGGCGCCGTCCGCCTCCATGGACATGATCGTGCCCATGCTCGTGGTGGACTCGACCTTGGCGGAGTCGGCCTTGTCGGTGGACTTCTCGACGGAGCGCAGGGCCGCGATCGGGTTCGCCTGGGTCTTGGCCTTGCCGGCCGCCTTGTCGCCCCCTCCGGAGCTTTCGCCCGAGCTCCCGCCCGAACCCCCGTCGGAGTCCGAGCCGCTACAGGCCGCGACCCCCGTCAGCGCGGCGGCCATCGCGATCGAGACAGTCGCGCGTCGCACGGCAGTGCTCTTCATTCGTCCCCCTATGCGATTCCTGTGCCCTGCACGCTAGCGCAGGGCACTGACACCCGGTTCGGAAACGGGCATCTGACAAAAAGGGACGGGCCCCGCACCTCGAAAGGTTGCGGGGCCCGTCCTGGAATCGCGTGTGCGACGCGGCTGCCGGTGAGCGTCAGGCTCAGACGGCGGCCGGGTCCTCCTCGACGAGGAGGTTGCGGGTGCGGTTCGGGTCGAGCGGAATGCCGGGGCCGATCGTCGTGCTGATCGCGGCCTTCCGGATGTAGCGACCCTTGGCGGCGGACGGCTTCAGACGGAGGATCTCCTCCAGCGCGGCGCCGTAGTTCTCCACCAGCTGGGTCTCGTCGAACGAGGTCTTGCCGATGATGAAGTGCAGGTTCGAGTGCTTGTCGACGCGGAACTCGATCTTGCCGCCCTTGATCTCGGTCACGGCCTTGGCCACGTCCGGGGTCACGGTGCCGGTCTTCGGGTTCGGCATCAGACCACGCGGGCCGAGGACACGGCCCAGGCGGCCGACCTTGCCCATGAGGTCCGGGGTGGCGACGACGGCGTCGAAGTCCAGACGGCCCTTCGCCACCTCGTCGATGAGCTCGTCGGAGCCGACGATGTCGGCGCCCGCGGCGGTCGCGGCCTCGGCACGGTCACCGGTCGCGAAGACCAGGACCCGGGCGGTCTTACCGGTGCCGTGCGGGAGGTTCACGGTGCCACGGACCATCTGGTCGGCCTTGCGCGGGTCGACACCCAGGCGGAAGGCGACCTCGACGGTGCCGTCGAACTTGCTCGTGGAGGTCTCCTTGGCGAGACGGACGGCCTCGAGCGGGGCGTACTGCTTGTCCCGGTCGATCTTGGCGTCCGCAGCGCGGAGAGACTTGCTGCGCTTGCTCACTACTGCTCCTGTGTGTTCTGAGGAGTCGTGGTGTGGGCCGAGCAGGCCCTGCCACGGTCTTTCCTACGGGGTGGAGGTCAGCCCTCGACCGTGATGCCCATGGAACGGGCGGTGCCGGCGATGATCTTCGACGCGGCGTCCAGGTCGTTGGCGTTCAGGTCGGGCATCTTCGTGGTGGCGATCTCGCGGACCTGCGCCTGGGTGATCTTGGCGACCTTGGTCTTGTGCGGCTCGCCGGAGCCCTTCTCCACGCCCGCGGCCTTGAGGATCATCTTCGCGGCCGGCGGGGTCTTGGTGATGAAGGTGAAGGAGCGGTCTTCGTAGACCGTGATCTCCACCGGGATCACCCAGCCACGCTGCGACTCGGTCGCGGCGTTGTAGGCCTTGCAGAACTCCATGATGTTGACGCCGTGCTGGCCCAGCGCGGGGCCGACCGGCGGCGCCGGGTTGGCCGCACCGGCCTGGATCTGGAGCTTGATGAGCCCCGTGACCTTCTTCTTCTTGGGAGGCATTGCTCTCTCCGGGTCCTAGTGAGAGTTTTCAGCCGCCGATCCGGATCATCCGGACGGAGGCATACCGCACAACGATAACGGGTATCTGTGTGCGGCCAAAAACCGAGCAGGTCAGACAGGCTGTGAAGGCCCGTCTGACCTGGTCGGAGGCATGTGTTCCGGAAGATCGTCCCGCGAGGGGTCAGTTCTTCTGGATCTGGTCGAAGCTCAGCTCGACCGGGGTCTCGCGGCCGAAGATCTCGACGAGGCCCTTGACCTTCTTCGAGTCGGCGTTGATCTCGTTGATGGTCGCCTGCAGCGTCGCGAACGGGCCGTCGGTGACGGTGACCGAGTCGCCCACCTCGAAGTCCAGCACCTGGACCTCGAGCTTGCGGGACGGAGCCGGCTTGCCCTCGGCCTCGGCCGCCTCACGGGCGGCCTTCTCCTCGGCCTCCGGGGCGAGCATCTTGACGATCTCGTCCAGCGTCAGCGGGTACGGGTCGTACGCGTTGCCCACGAAGCCGGTGACGCCGGGGGTGTTGCGGACGACGCCCCAGGACTCGTTCGTCAGGTCCATGCGCACCAGCACGTAGCCGGGGAGCTTGTTCTGACGGACGGTCTTGCGCTCGCCGTTCTTGATCTGCGCGACCTCTTCCTGCGGCACCTCGGCCGCGAAGATGAAGTCCTCGACGTTCAGAGAGACGGCACGCTGTTCGAGGTTCGTCTTCACGCGGTTCTCGTAACCCGCGTACGTGTGGATGACGTACCACTCACCGGGCAGCCTGCGGAGCTCCTCGCGGAGGGCCACGACGGGGTCGACCGGCTCGGCCTCTTCTTCGGGCTCTTCGAGCTTCTCGGCTTCTTCGGCCTCGTCGGAGACGGCCACGTCCTCGGCGTCCACGTCGGTCTCGACGTCCTCGCCGGACTCGTCCTCGACGTGCAGGGCAGCCTCTTCGGCGGCCTCGCCGGCTTCGGCGTCGGCAGCCTCGACCTCGTCCTCGACGTCCGCGCCCTCGACGATGTCGAGCTCGTCGTCAACGGACTCGACCGACTCGCCGGCGTCGTTCAGGTTCGGGTCAGACACTGTGGCTGCTTCTTCCTGGATCATGGGGGTGGAACACGCGAAAGCGGGCGCCGGGTACGGCGCCCTTCGCGCTTGGCTCAGCCGAAGACGTACTTGGCGGCCTTGTCGAGTCCGAAGTCAATCAGAGTCACCAGACCGATCATGATGACGACAAAAACAATCACCACTGTGGTGTACGTCGTCAGCTGATTGCGAGTCGGCCAGACAACCTTGCGGAGTTCCGCGACGATCTGGCGGTAGAAGAGGGCAAGGCGCTTCAGCGGGCCCTTCTTGGCACGCTTACCACCCTTGCGGCCCTTCTTCTGGGACTCCGGCGCCTCATCCTGGGCATCAGGCATGTCGATGGAGCCCACGGCGTCCGTCACTCGTCCTCACCTGATTCCGGGTCGTGGCCGTGCCGCGCCCGGGTATGAGCCGCACGGCGGTGCAATGCAGTACGTACATGCGCACACATCCTGGCGAAAGGAGTGTGTAGCAGGGCCGGAGGGACTTGAACCCCCAACCGCTGGTTTTGGAGACCAGTGCTCTACCAATTGAGCTACGACCCTTTGTTTCCCCAACAACGTACCGCATCCGCCCGGGTGCTCGGTGTGCACCGGGTGGGCGCGGCCGATGAAGGCCAACGAGGTGAGAGTGTACGTGGTCGACGGCCGGTCGTCGAACAGGAAGTGTCCGTACGGGCTTTGTCGGCCACTGCTCAGTCTGTGAAACCGGTGTGCCGGGGAGGTTTCGTGTCTGGAACGATGGGCCCATGAGCGCTGCAACCCCTCCCACCGAGCGCCGGGTCTCCGCCCGGATCGGTGCGATCTCCGAGTCCGCCACCCTCGCCGTGGACGCCAAGGCCAAGGCCCTCAAGGCCGCAGGACGTCCGGTGATCGGCTTCGGCGCCGGTGAGCCCGACTTCCCGACCCCGGGCTACATCGTCGAGGCCGCCATCGAGGCCTGCAAGAACCCGAAGTTCCACCGCTACACGCCGGCCGGCGGTCTGCCCGAGCTGAAGGCCGCGCTCGTCGCCAAGACGCTGCGCGACTCCGGCTACGAGGTGGACACGTCCCAGATCCTGGTGACCAACGGCGGAAAGCAGGCCATCTACGAGGCGTTCGCCGCGATCCTCGACCCGGGCGACGAGGTCATCGTCCCGGCGCCCTACTGGACGACGTACCCCGAGTCGATCCGTCTCGCCGGCGGTGTCCCGGTCGAGGTCGTCGCGGACGAGACCACCGGCTACCGCGTGTCGGTCGAGCAGCTGGAGGCGGCCCGTACGGAGAAGACGAAGGTCGTCCTCTTCGTGTCGCCCTCCAACCCGACGGGCGCGGTCTACAGCGCCGAGGACACCGAGGCGATCGGCCGCTGGGCCGTCGAGCACGGTCTGTGGGTGCTGACGGACGAGATCTACGAACACCTGGTCTACGGGGACGCGAAGTTCACCTCGCTGCCGGCGGTCCTGCCGGAGCTGCGCGACAAGTGCATCGTGGTCAACGGCGTCGCGAAGACGTATGCGATGACCGGCTGGCGTGTCGGGTGGATCATCGGCCCGAAGGACGTGGTGAAGGCCGCGACGAACCTCCAGTCGCACGCCACGTCGAACGTGTCGAACGTCGCCCAGGCCGCCGCCATCGCCGCCGTCTCCGGGGACCTGACGGCCGTCGCCGAGATGCGCGAGGCCTTCGACCGCCGCCGCAAGATCATGGTGCGGATGCTCAACGAGATCGACGGTGTGCTCTGCCCGGAGCCCGAGGGCGCCTTCTACGCGTACCCCTCGGTGAAGGCCCTCATCGGCAAGGAGATCCGCGGCAGGCGCCCGCAGAACTCCGTCGAGCTGGCCGCGCTGATCCTGGAGGAGGCCGAGGTCGCGGTCGTCCCGGGTGAGGCCTTCGGTACGCCGGGCTACCTGCGGCTCTCGTACGCGCTGGGTGACGAGGACCTCGTCGAGGGCGTCTCGCGGATCCAGAAGCTGCTGGCCGAGGCCACGGACTGAACCCCCTCACCGTGAGCGGGTACGAGCGGGCCGCCTCCCCTGGGAGGCGGCCCGCTTCTTCGTGTCCTGGTTCGTGTGTCAGTGCGAGCAAGACCACGTTCAGGGAAAGCGCTACCGATACGGAGGCGGCGTACGGCAGGATCCTGGAATGGAGCACGTACGTGATGTCTCTGAGCTGCCCAAAGCTCATCTGCACCTGCATTTCACCGGGTCGATGCGGATCACCACTCTGCTGGAACTGGCGGACAAGCACGGGATCCACCTTCCCGACGCGCTGACCAGCGGGGAGCCGCCGAAACTACGGGCCACCGACGAGCGGGGCTGGTTCCGCTTCCAGCGGCTGTACGACGCGGCACGGTCGTGCCTCAGAGATCCCGAGGACATCCAGCGGCTGGTGAGAGAGGCCGCCGAGGAGGACCTCAAGGACGGCTCGGGGTGGCTGGAGATCCAGGTCGACCCGACCTCGTACGCGCCCCGGCTGGGCGGGCTGATCCCGGCGCTGGAGATCATCCTGGACGCCGTGGACTCGGCCGCGCGCGAGACCGGGCTCGGGATGCGCGTGCTGGTGGCCGCGAACCGCATGAAGCATCCGCTGGACGCCCGCACGCTGGCCCGGCTGGCCGTGCGGTACGCGGACCGCGGCATCGTCGGCTTCGGGCTCTCCAACGACGAGCGGCGCGGTATGGCGCGGGACTTCGACCGGGCCTTCGCGATCGCGCGTGAGGGCGGACTGCTGGCGGCGCCGCACGGCGGCGAGCTGACGGGCCCGGCGTCCGTACGCGACTGCCTGGACGACCTGCACGCCTCGCGCATCGGGCACGGGGTGCGGGCGGCCGAGGACCCGCGGCTCCTTAAGCGGCTCGCGGACCGGGGCATCACCTGTGAGGTCTGCCCGGCGTCGAACGTCGCCCTGGGGGTGTACGAAAAGCCGGAGGACGTTCCCCTGCGCACGCTTTTCGAGGCGGGGGTCCCTTTGGCACTCGGTGCGGACGACCCTCTGCTGTTCGGCTCGCGGCTGGCCGCCCAGTACGACATCGCGCGTCAGCATCACGCCTTCACGGACGCCGAACTTGCCGAACTGGCACGGCAGTCGGTACGGGGTTCGGCGGCCCCGCACGACATCAAGGAGAAGCTGCTGTCCGGGATCGACGACTGGCTGACCGCCCCGGTCGCCTGAAGTGGGCGTAGGGCGGGTACGCCTGGAAGCCGATGTCCAGTTCCGTGTGACGTCCCCGGCTCAGGGGCATGTGCGGCGTGAGTGAGGTGACCAGCACGTCGTGTCCCTTGGCGGCCCTCTTATGGCGGGGGCCGAAGCCGGCCGCGGTCTCCAGTCGGACGGACGCCGAGGCGAAGGTGTCCCGGGCGCCGAAGAGGAACAGCGTCCGGGCGTGGACGGCGGGGCGGATCCGGTCGACGGGGTCCAGGCGGTCCCAGCGCTGCTCCCAGCGCGCCTGCCAGGCCGCGGCGTGGTCCGCGGTGCGCCGTTCGTCGGTGCGGACGGTGCCCGGGGTGCCCCGGGTCAGCCCGCGGCGCAGCGACGGCCACACGGAGGGCCGCAGGCCCAGCGACCCGTGGGCGAGCACGAGGTCGACCGGCACTCCGGGCGCGTACGTCCTGGGCACGCTGTCTCGCAGCGGGACGTGGACGACCGTGTGCGGGGAGTACGCAGCGAACGAGAACAGCGCGGCGAGGCGGGCCAGTCCGTCGTGGTCGCCGACCAGGTAGCCCCAGTCCCGCAAGGGGTCGCTGAGCGTGGTGTGCCGCAGCGCGGGACGTGGCTGGACCACCCGGAACGCGTACCGGCCGGTGCTCGGCCGGAACTCACCGACCCTCAGTCGCACAGGAGTTCTCTCATGGCCCCAGGGTGATCGCCGGGCCGGGCGACCGGCAAGCGAAATATCCCGCCGCCGCACTCGGGAGGTGGTGCGGGGCGGCGGCCTCAGAGGCTGACGCCCACCGTCACCGGTTCGTTGACGAGCGTGATCCCGAAGGCGGCGTGAACGCCGGCGACGACCTCGCGGGCCAGCGTGAGGAGGTCCTCCGTGGTGGCCTCGCCGCGGTTGGTGAGGGCCAGGGTGTGCTTGGTGGAGATGCGGGCGGGGCCGGTGCCGTAGCCCTTGGTGAAGCCGGACTTGTCGATCAGCCAGGCCGCGGAGGTCTTGGTGTGTCCGTCGCCCGCCGGGTACGCGGGCGGGATCACGCCGTCACCGAGGCGCTCGGCCACGCGCGCGTGGAACGCGGCGAACTCCTCGTGGGTGAGGATCGGGTTGGTGAAGAACGAGCCCGCCGACCAGGTGTCGTGGTCCTCGGGGTCGAGCACCATGCCCTTGCCCGAGCGCAGCTTCAGGACGGTCTCACGGGCCTTGTCCAGCGGTACGCGGTCGCCGGGCTCGACACCGAGGGCGCGGGCCGTCTCGGCGTACTTGATCGGCGCGGAGAGCCCGGAGGCGTCCTCCAGGTCGAAGCGGACGCGCAGCACGACGAAGCGCTCGGGGTCGGCCTTGAAGCGGCTGTGGCGGTACGAGAAGGCGCACTCGGTGTTCGCAACGGTGACCGTCTCGCGGGTCCGCCGGTCGTAGGCGATCACCTCGGTGATCGTCGACGACACCTCCTGGCCGTACGCTCCCACGTTCTGGATGGGTGTCGCGCCCGCGGAGCCCGGGATTCCGGCGAGGCACTCGATGCCCGCGAGACCGGCCTCGACGGTGCGGGCGACGGCGTCGGTCCACACCTCGCCGGCGGCCAGCTCCAGCTTCGTACCGTCGAGGGCGAAGCCGCGGGTGGCGATGCGCAGGGCGGTGCCCGCGAAGCCCTTGTCGCCGATGACCAGGTTGGATCCGCCGCCGATCAGCAGCAGCGGCGTGCCGGAGTCGTCGGCCTCGCGGACGGCGGCGATCACCTCGGCGTCGGTCGTGGCGGTGATCAGGCGCGCGGCGGGGCCGCCGAGCCGGAAGGTGGTCAGCGGGGCGAGCGGGGCGTCGTGGAGTTCCAGCACGTGCCCAAGAGTACGAGAACGGCCCCGCCGGTCGGGGCGGGGCCGTTCTCGTAGCCGGACAGCTGTTCGCGGTGGCGGTCGGTCACAGACGGCGCAAGGCCTCCGACCAGTCGAGCGGGAGGTCGTCCGCCGTGACCGTCCACGAGACGAACTTCGCGTCGCGCATCTGAGGGCCGAGGCCCCGGGCGGTCGGCGCGTGCGTGCCGGAACGGGCGAAGGCCTTGAGCGCCGCGGGCGACTCCCAGGCGGAGAGGGTCCAGAAGGTCCGCCGCAACGGGGCCGCCCTGAGCGTGGCGCCGTACGCTCCGGGGGCTTTGCTCACCTGCCGCCAGACGGCCGGCGTCCTGGCGAAGAACTTCAGCGCTCCCCAGCGGGTGCGGGTCTCGAAGCGGGAGGCGAAGACGTGCACCTCGGCGCCCTGCGGCGGCTTGTTCGGCACGGTCCAGGGAAGGGTGGGCATGATCGGACTCCTTTCGGTTTGTTTTCCGAACTCTCGCGGGTTTGGCTTCCGGACCAGCCGCTGGCCAACTGCGAGCCGAAGGCGAAGCGAGCGTTCGGATTCCGGACTCGGTGAGGACCTCAGCGGGAGGCCGTCTCCAGGACCCGCTCGGGCGGGGTCTCCGCGCTGTCGTCCCCCGCCTCCGCCGCACGGCGACGACCGGGGATGAACAGTGCCGCGACTCCCGCCACGGCCACCGCGGCGGAGCCGACCCAGAGCGCCGGCTGGGTGCCGTCCACGAAGGTCTGCGCGGTCCCGTAGCCGCCCTGGGCGGAGAAGATCGAGGCCATCACCGCGATGCCGAGCGCGCCGCCGACCTCGCGCAGCGCGTTGTTGGCGCCGGACGCGATCCCCTGCTCATGCGGCCGGACACTGGACATGACCAGGCTGGAGGCGGGGGCGAAGAAGAGGGACATGCCCACGCCGCTGATGATCAGGGCGGGGAGCTGCGTGGCGTACGGCGTGTCGGGCGCGATCACGGTGGCGAACCAGCCGAGCCCGACGGCCTGCAGGAACAGACCCGCGGCGACGACCGGGCGGCCGCCGATCCGGTCGGACAGATAGCCGGCGACGGGCGCTATGACCATCGGCATCCCCGTCCAGGGGAGCATGCGCAGCCCGGCCTGGGTGGGCGAGTAGCCGAGGACGCCCTGCATGTACTGGCTGAGCAGGAAGATCGAGCCGAACATCCCGAGGAACATCAGCAGGCTGGCCGCGTTGATCCCGGCGAAGGCCCGGTTGCGGAAGAGCCGCATCGGCAGCATCGGGTTCTTGGCGTTGATGCCGTGGATCACGAAGCCGACGAGCAGAGCGGTACCCGCGAACAGCCCCAGCAGGACTATCCCGTCGGTCCAGCCGACGACGGGCGCCCGGACCAGCCCGTACACGATCCCGAAGAGGCCTCCACTGGCCAGCAGGGTGCCGCGGATGTCGAGCGGGGCGCCGACGCCGAACGACTCCGACAGACGCAGCCGGGCGAGCGGCAGGAGTGCCAGCCCGAGCGGAACGTTCAGCCAGAAGATCCACTGCCAGGAGATGTGCTCGGTGAGGGTGCCGCCGATGAGCGGCCCCGAAGCGACCGCGAGACCGTTGACGGCACCCCAGATCCCGTACGCCATCCCGCGCTTGGCGGCCGGAACGGCGGCCGTGAGCAGGGTCAGCGTCAGCGGCATCATGATGGCGGCGCCGACGCCCTGGACCGCGCGGGCGGCGATCAGCGATTCGATGCCGGGCGCCATGGCCGCGGCGGCGGAGGCGGCGGTGAACACGGTGATGCCGACGAGGAAGAGCCGGCGCCGCCCGAACCGGTCGCCCAGGGCCGCGCCGAACATCAGCAGCACGGCGAAGGTGAGCGTGTAGGCGCTCACGGTCCATTCCAGATCGGAGAGGTCTCCCCCGAGGTCCTCGCGGATCGAGGGCAGTGCGGTGGTGACGACGAGGTTGTCGAGCGCCGCCATGAACCCGGCGACGCTGGTGATGACGAGGGCCCAGACGGCTCCCCCGCGACGTGCGGTCTGCTGTGACATCGCTTCCCCCAGCGGGTGATCACTGACTTCAATTAGTTATTGCTGACTAACTTTCACGGGCATGAAAGGGCGGCAATCTCCGCCACCCTTGGTTCAGTGCTCGAGCCGGCCATTGATCCTGGCCGAGGGGTAGAGCCCCTCCCAGACCCGGTGCTCGGGCGGAAATCCCATGACCACCAGGCAGTTGACGAGCATTCCGTACGCCATGAAGGTCGTGGTCTCGTCGACATCGGCACCGAGCGGCAGATGGACGGTGTCCCACAGGCGCATCCAGCCCGCCCGCACCGCCTCGCCCAGTTCGTGGTCACCGGTCTGCTCGGCGGCCGCCACCGCGACGTACATCTGCATCTGCATGAGCAGCTGTTCGGGATTCTCGGCGATGACCCTGGTGTAGGCGTTCGCCATGGAGTGCAGGGCTTCTTCTCCCTCCAGTCCCTTGGAGGCGTCGGCGAAGGTGCGCATGGTCTCCTCCATGCACCGCTCGGCCGCCGCGAGGAAGATCGCCTTCTTGCCCGGGAAGAGCCGGAAGAGGTACGGCTGCGAGACACCCACACGCTTGGCGATCGCCTCGGTGGACGTGCCGTAGTAGCCGCCCCGGGAGAACTCGCTCATCGCCGCGCGGATGACGCTCTCGCGCCTCTCGTCTGCGCTCATCCTGACCATACGAGAAAGTTAGTACTCAATCACTAACTACGTCAAGGGGTGGGATGAGGAGAGAGGAAGCAAGTGGCGCAGGGAGCAAAGCAGTAAGGGGCGCCCGCAATGGCGGACGCCCCTTACTCGCACTCCTCGCGCTCCTCGCACTCCTGCCGAGCCCCGCCCCGTCAGGCCAGGCGTACGACGGCCCGCGACATGCCAAGGACCTTCTGGCCCGCGCTCATCGCGACGAGGTCGACGCGGACGGTGTTGTCGTCGAGCTTGGCCGCGACCTTGCCGCTGACCTCGATCGTGGCGCCCTGGTCGTCGTTCGGGACGACGACCGGCTTGGTGAAGCGGACGCCGTACTCGACGACCGCGCCCGGGTCGCCGGTCCAGTCGGTGACGACCCGGACCGCCTCGGCCATGGTGAACATGCCGTGCGCGATGACGTCCGGGAGGCCGACCTCCTTGGCGAACTTCTCGTTCCAGTGGATCGGGTTGAAGTCCCCCGAGGCGCCCGCGTACTGCACGAGCATGGCGCGCGTCACGCCGAAGGTCTGGGCCGGCAGTTCGGTGCCGACCTCGACGTCGTCGTACGAGATCTTCGCCGTCATCTGTTCACGCCCCCTCGGCCGCGCGGGCCACGAGCTTGGTCCAGGCGGTCACCACGTGCTCGCCCGCCTCGTCGTGGACCTCGCCGCGGATGTCCAGGATGTCGTTGCCCGCCAGCGACTTGATCGCCTCGATGGTGGAGGTGACCGTGAGCCGGTCGCCCGCACGCACCGGGCGGCGGTGGACGAACTTCTGGTCGCCGTGCACCACACGGCTGTAGTCGAGCCCCAGTTGGGGGTCCTGGACGACCTGTCCCGCCGCCTTGAACGTGATGGTGAACACGAAGGTCGGCGGGGCGATCACATCGGCGTGACCGAAAGCCTTGGCGGCCTCCGGGTCCGTGTACGCGGGATTGGTGTCGCCCACCGCCTCCGCGAATTCGCGGATCTTCTCCCGGCCGACCTCATAGGGCTCGGTGGGCGGATAGGACCGCCCCACGAAGGACTGGTCGAGCGCCATGGGCCCGGCACCTCCTGGTTCGCAGCTGGGTGTAACGACGCGAGGCCGCCCCCCGACTTCAGGGGACGGCCTCGTGTACGAGCCTGATTTATCGCGTTTCGCGGTGCGCGGTGTGCGCATTGCAACGCGGGCAGTGCTTCTTCATCTCCAGTCGGTCCGGGTTGTTACGCCGGTTCTTCTTGGTGATGTAGTTCCGCTCCTTGCACTCCACGCAGGCCAGCGTGATCTTCGGGCGGACGTCGGTGGCAGCCACAGGAGTGCTCCTTGACGAACGGATGGGACGATTGGCGCATTAACACACAGAAGAGTAGCCGATCGAAGGACCGACCCCACAATCGGCTACTGTCAGTAGCGGTGACCGGACTTGAACCGGTGACACAGCGATTATGAGCCGCTTGCTCTACCGACTGAGCTACACCGCTGTGATGTGATCAGTTCCCGCCTTGCGACGGGAACCTCCCACACCAGAGCCCCAATACGGAATCGAACCGTAGACCTTCTCCTTACCATGGAGACGCTCTACCGACTGAGCTATTGGGGCGAGCGATGAAGACATTACACGCTCGGCCACCGAACGCCCAAATCCGTTTCGCGGCACCTGCCCCGGCCCGTTCCCGGCCGCTCGCAGGGCGTTTCACACACCCCTCCCGCACGACGGACCACACCGGTACGACTATTCCGCTCCTCCTCGATGCGCGCCGGTCGCCACCCTAGGCTCGACTCACGCTGCGTGATCTTGTGCCCCTCCTTCGCAGCCGCCTGTCCCTCTTTCGCAGCCGCCGCCGAGCCCCAGGAGCGCGATGCCCGACAGTCAGCCGCAGCAGCCCCACTCCTCCTCGTCCTCGTCGGGCTCCTCGGGTTCTTCCGGCCGGAGCGACGGCTCCGACCTGCTGCTCTGCGGTGCGCGGCTCACCGACGGCCGGACCGTGGACGTAAGGCTGGGCGGCGGACGCATCGAGGCGGTCGGCACGGCGGGCAGCCTCACCGCGCACAGCGCGCGCGTGGACCTCGCCGGCTATCTGCTCCTGCCGGCCCCGGCCGAGCCCCACGCACACGGGGACACGGCCCTGTCGGCCGACGGCGACGGACCGGTGTCGTACGAGGCCCAGGAGGTCCAGCGCCGTACGACCGAGGCCGCGTTGCTCCAGCTCGGGCACGGGGCCACGGTCCTGCGCTCGCACGTGCGCGTGGGCGATGTGCAGGGGCTGGGCTCGATGGCCGCGGTGCTCCAGGCACGGCGCGCGCTGCGAGGGCTTGCCGAGTTGACGGTGGTGGCGATGCCGCGGGTACTGACCGGGCTCGCCGGGGCCGACGGGCTGGCGATACTGCGGGACGCGGTGAAAATGGGCGCCTCCGTAGTGGGTGGTTGTCCAGATTTGGACCCTGATCCGACGGGATATGTGGAGGCGGTCCTGGAGGTCGCCTCGGAGCACGGCTGCCCGGTCGATCTGCACACGGACGGTGACGACCCGGCGCGGCTCGCACGGCTCGCGGCGATGGCCGGCGGACTGCGGCCGGGGGTGACGCTCGGCCCGTGCGGCGGACTTGGGCGGCTGCCCTCCGAGGTCGCCTCGCGGGCGGCGGACCAACTCGCCGCGGCCGGCGTGAGCGTGGTCTGTCTGCCCCAGGGCGGCTGCTCGGGCGTGGACCGCCGCGGAACGGCTCCGGTACGGCTGCTGCGTACGGCCGGAGTACGCGTGGCGGCCGGCAGCGGCGCCCTCAGGGACGTGTCGAATCCCGTTGGGCGCGGGGACCCACTGGAGGCGGCGTATCTGCTGGCCTCGCGGTACGGGCTGCGGGCCGGGGACGCCTACGACGCGGTGAGTTCGTCGGCGCGGGCTGCTCTGGGACTGCCCGAGGTGCGGGTGGAGGCCGGGTTTCCGGCGGAGTTGCTCGCGGTGCGCGGGGACCGGCTCGACGCGGCGCTGTCCCTGGCGTACAGCCGGATCGTGGTGCATCGGGGGCGGGTGGTGGCGCGGACGAGTGCGGTGCGGGAGTACTGCAACTCGGCTGTGACCGTGGCGTTGGACCTGCCTCGGCAGGGGCGGACGGGGCGCGCGGAGGAGCCGTCGTGAGGCTTGGGTGTTCTGAGGGTGTGAGGCCTGGGTGTTCTGAGAGGTGCCCTGAGGCGGGGGTGGGCTCTTGGCGCGGGCACCCGCGCGTGGAGGTCTGTTTGGGCTCCACGCGCGCGTGCTGGTGCTTTTGAAGTACGCCCACCGGTGGCCGTGGCCGTCGGATTACCCATCGCCGTCGGGCTACCCGTGACCGTCGAATACCGGACAGGCCGTCAGAAGCCGCCCAGAATCCCCCCGGTGAACGGGTTACCCGGTCCTCCGAACCCGTCAGCGGGTATCTCGGTGGCACCGGACGGGGCGCTGACGTCGCCCGCCTCGCCGAACTTGACCACCAGAGGAACCCGGGTGCCCTTCGGACCGTCCGCGAGGGCGGCGAGGTCTACGGAGACACGGGTCAAGTCGCCGTTCTTCAGGGAGAAGTTGACGGCGATCTTCTTGTCCGGGGCGTCCTTGAGGTCCGCGTCGGTGGGCAGTTCGGCGCCCGCCGGAAGGTCGTCGGCCAGGGGCCGGAGCTTGTCGAGGACACCGGTGAGCAGTTCGCGGAACGAGGCCTTGGCGACGATCCGTTCGACGCCGTCGCTGCCTCCCTCGTTGCTGAAGGTGACCTCGCGGGCGACGGCTCCGCGTACGGCCTTGAGGATCTTCTGCTGGGTCTTGGTGTCGATCTCGTCGGGCCCGCCGGGTTGATCGTCCTTGCCACCCTTGCCGGCCTTGTCGCCCTTCTCGGAGCCCGGGGCGCCCTTCCCTGCCCGGTCGAGCTCGCTGGTGTCGACCTTGGCCCACTCGCCCTCAAGGACCTTCTTGAGCTCCTTCTCGCTCTCGGGGAGTTCGTCGGCCGACGGCAGTGGGAAGCCCATGGCCTCGCCGAGCGCCTTCATGTCGGCGCGGTAGTACGTGTAGTCGCCGACGAGGCGGTATTCGGCCAGAACGCCGTCGGGCCCAGAGATCTTCACCCCCGTACCGACGAGATCCTTCTCACCCGAGTCGGCGAGCGGTTTCCTCGACTCGACGGACACCTTGATCCGCACCCCGGTGAGGAGTTCGGCGAGCTCTGGCGGCAACTCCTCGCCGGGCTCCGCCTCTCCGGCCAGCTTCGTGAGGGCGGAGGGCTTGGCGTCGAGCCCCAACTCGAAGGCCAGCGACTTCTTTTCACCGAGCCCTTCGAAGGCGCGGTCGACCTTCTGACCGGCGGTGAGGTTCTCGACCGTGCCGCAGGCGGCCACGCCGGCGAGCAGAGCCGTGGTGCAGGCGGCCGCGGTGAGGGTCTTGCGCAGGGCAGGGCGGTTGCGCGTGGCAGGGCTCTTGCGCATCGCGAGGCTCTCGCGTGTGGTGGTGATGACGGTCTCCTTCATGACGCCTCGCGGCGTCCCCCCTCGTACACAGTGATCGTTCATGAGACCCACGAGTTATCCACAGGGTTGTGCGGCGAGTGGGGTCGTCCGGGCGTACGGTCGGAAACATGCGCATTGTCATCGCTGGAGGTCATGGTCAGATCGCGCTGCGGTTGGAGCGGCTGCTCACCGCGCGCGGTGACGAGGTGGCGGGGATCATCCGCCGCGCCGAGCAGGGCGAGGATCTGCGGGCGGCCGGCGCCGAGCCGGTGGTCTGCGATCTGGAGTCGGCTTCGGTGGAGGAGGTCGCCACGCACATGGAGGGCGCGGACGCCGCCGTCTTCGCGGCGGGCGCGGGCCCGGGCAGCGGGGTGGACCGCAAGAACACCGTGGACCGGGGCGCCGCCGTGCTCTTCGCGGACGCGGCCGCCCGGGCCGGGGTGCGCCGGCATGTGGTCGTGTCGTCGATGGGCGCGGACCCGGAGCATCCCGGGGACGACGTCTTCGACGCGTATCTGCGCGCCAAGGGCGAGGCCGACGCGTACGTACGCGCTCACCGGGGCCTGGACTGGACGATCCTGCGTCCCGGGATGCTGACGAGCGACGCCGGCACCGGTCTCGTACGCCTGGAGGCCGCCACAGGGCGCGGCCCCATCCCGCGCGACGACGTCGCGGCGGTGCTCGCGGAACTGGTGGACACTCCGGCGACGGCCGGACTGACTCTGGAGCTGATCAGCGGGTCGGCGCCGGTGTCCGTGGCGGTGAAGTCGGTGGCCGGGAACTGACCGGGAGCACGCACGCGGGCGTGGGGTGGTGATCGGCCGCCCCCTCCGCACGAGAGGGGGAGATTCCGTGCCCGTTGAGGTACCCGCAGATCAGGAGGCCCTGCTGCGGAAGATGTACGACGTCTTCAACACCGCCGATCGCGACGCGTTCATCCCCCACTGCCTGGCGCCCGACGTGAACTGGCCGAACGTCGCCGACGGGGTCCGCCTGCACGGCCACGAGGCGGTACGCGCCTACTGGGCAGCGCAGTTCGCAGCCGCACACCCCCTCGTACGCCTGGAGGGGCTGCGCCTCGACGAGGACGGGCGACGCGTGGTCGCCCTGGTGAGACCCGGGCTGCAAGACGCCACGGGCGAGCACTGGGCGGAGGAGCCGGTCGAGCACGTGTACGCCTTCGGAGCGGACGGACTGG
Source organism: Streptomyces sp. NBC_00258 (assembly GCF_036182465.1). NCBI lineage: Bacteria > Bacillati > Actinomycetota > Actinomycetes > Kitasatosporales > Streptomycetaceae > Streptomyces > Streptomyces sp. NBC_00258. The sequence continues at coordinate 7,209,884 of NZ_CP108081.1, read as the reverse complement.
TGAGCCGGATGGACGTACGCCGACCCTGAACCGCCGGGGCGGGGCAGCACGGGACGCGGGAATCAGCGGGGCAGCACGGACTACGGGGTCAACCAGAGGCTGCGGGCGGGGCAGCCAGGGGTTGCGAGGTTGGCGGGCGCGGGCAGCGAGCGCGCAGCGCGGGTCAGAAGAGCGGCAGCTGACCGGGGAACTCCGCGACGACATACCCGTCCAGCGCCGGCTGCGCCGCGCCCAGCTCCGCCTGCCTGCGCGATCCGGGACACGACACGAGTTCCCCGCTCCCCCGCGCCCCCGGCGGGTCGTGCCTGGCGAACCGTCCCGCGACAACGGCAATCTCGCGACGGCACTCGGGGCAGTTCCTGCGACGTGAGGACATGGACTCAGGGTACGAAGGAAGCGGTGGAAGGCCCGGGAGGCCCCGGCCCAGGAATCGGCCGCCACCCTGCTGGCGAAAGGGACAGCGGCCCCGCGAATGGGACAGCGTCCAAGGCCCGCGCTCGCCCCCGCGCACGGATCACCCCTGACACGCAGAAACCCCCTCCGACCTGCGCAGACGCAGTTCGGAGGGGGTTTCTCTCAGCGTGGCGGCGCCAGGATTCGAACCTGGGAAGGCTGAGCCGGCAGATTTACAGTCTGCTCCCTTTGGCCGCTCGGGCACACCGCCGGGGTCGCTGCCATTCGAACCGCTATTCGGCGGCGCTCCGTGGCAACGACGTAAACGATACCCGATGCTCGGGGGTGCTTCGCCACCCGATTGATCGGCGCTCGGAGGGGAGCGGGTGGCTAGGCTTATGCGGATGCGGCACGGGACCGATGCGGTGCTCGACGGCCGCCACTACGCACCCCGATACAAGGAGCCACAGGACATGGCCGACTCCAGTTTCGACATCGTCTCGAAGGTCGAGCGGCAGGAGGTCGACAACGCCCTCAACCAGGCCGGCAAGGAGATCTCGCAGCGCTACGACTTCAAGAACGTCGGCGCCTCCATCTCCTGGTCCGGCGAGAAGATCCTTATGGAGGCGAACTCCGAGGAGCGGGTCAAGGCCATCCTCGACGTCTTCCAGTCCAAGCTGGTCAAGCGGGGCATCTCGCTGAAGGCGCTGGACGCCGGTGAGCCCCAGCTCTCCGGCAAGGAGTACAAGATCTTCGCCTCGATCGAGGAAGGCATCTCCCAGGAGAACGCGAAGAAGGTGGCGAAGATCATTCGTGATGAGGGCCCGAAGGGCGTGAAGGCACAGGTGCAGGGCGACGAGCTGCGGGTCAGCTCGAAGAGCCGTGACGACCTGCAGGCCGTACAGACGCTGCTGAAGGGCCAGGACTTCGACTTCGCGTTGCAGTTCGTCAACTACCGGTGACCGCGTGCTCGTTGCGCGTACGTAAGGCGGCACGAGGAAGGGTGGGCACCGTCGGTGCCCACCCTTCTCGCCTGCTGGCCGCGGTCTCAGGGGCGCGCGCTCAGTTGCGCGAGTTGCCGAACAGGAGGCGGTAGACGACCAGCAGGACGAGCGAGCCGCCGATCGCCGCGGCCCAGGTGGCACCGTCGTAGAAGTCCTTGGCGACCGGGTGGTCCAGCCAACGGGCCGATATCCAGCCGCCGATGAACGCGCCCGCGACGCCTATCAGCGTCGTACCGATGAAGCCGCCGGGGTCACGGCCCGGCAGCAGGAATTTGGCGATGGCGCCGGCCAACAGCCCCAGGATGATCCAGCTGATGATGCCCATGCCGTGAACCTGCCTCTCCGTGCTGTGCCTGTGCTGTGATCTTGCTCCGGCCAGGCTGTGTTCATGCCGCTCTGGTGTCGCCGCTCGCGCGCTTGTTTGCTCGCTTGTTCGTTTGCTGTTGGTGGGGAGGACGTCGGCGCGGCGGTAACCGGTTGCACTGATCAGTAGGGTGCGATCCATGGCACAGTCCGATCCCGGCCGAACCGGCTCGGCCCAGCCCGGAGCGCCGCAGCGCACGGCTGAGCTGAAGCGAACGCTCGGCGTCGGCGACGCCGTTGTCATCGGCCTCGGCTCGATGGTCGGTGCGGGAATCTTCGCCGCCCTGGGGCCCGCGGCGCGGGCCGCCGGGTCCGGGCTTCTCCTCGGCCTGGGCATCGCCGCCGTCGTCGCCTACTGCAACGCGACGGCGTCGGCGCGCCTCGCCGCCCGCTATCCCGCGTCGGGCGGGACGTATGTGTACGGGCGGGAGCGGCTCGGGGAGTTCTGGGGGTATCTGGCGGGCTGGTCGTTCGTCGTCGGCAAGACCTCCTCGTGTGCGGCGATGGCGCTCACCGTGGGCGCGTACGTCTGGCCGGGGCAGGAGCACGCCGTGGCCGTCGGGGCCGTGGTGATGCTGACCGCGGTGAACTACGGCGGTGTCCAGAAATCCGCGTGGCTGACACGGGTGATCGTGGCTGTGGTCCTCGGGATCCTCGCTTCCGTGGTCGTCGTGTCTCTCACCTCCGCGAACTCCGACGCCGGGCGACTGGACGTGGGGGTCTCCGGGGGTGTGGGCGGGGTGCTCCAGGCGGCCGGCCTGCTGTTCTTCGCCTTCGCCGGGTACGCGCGGATCGCGACGCTCGGTGAGGAGGTGCGGGATCCGGCGCGCACCATTCCGCGCGCGATCCCGCTCGCGCTGGGCATCGCGCTGGTCGTGTACGCGGCTGTCGCGGTGGCTGTCCTCTCCGTGCTGGGGTCGAACGGGCTCGGGCAGGCGACGGCGCCACTGGTCGACGCGGTGCGCGCCGCGGGTGTGCCGGAACTCGTCCCGGTCGTACGGGTGGGCGCCGCCGTGGCAGCGCTCGGCTCCCTTCTCGCGCTGATCCTGGGGGTGTCACGGACCACGCTGGCGATGGCCCGCGACCGGCATCTCCCGGGCGCGCTGGCCGCTGTGCATCCGCGTTTCCAGGTGCCTCATCGGGCGGAGCTGGCCGTCGGAGCGGTGGTCGTCGCGGTGGCCGCGACGGTGGATGTGCGGGGCGCTATCGGCTTCTCCTCCTTCGGGGTGCTGGTGTACTACGCGATCGCCAACGCGGCCGCCTGGACGTTGAGCTCGACGGTCGTGTCGCGGGTTGCGCCAGTGGTGGGGCTGGCGGGGTGTGCGATCTTGGCCTTCGCGTTGCCCTGGGTGTCGGTGACTGTGGGCGCGGGCGTGTTGGGGTTGGGAGCGGTCGTGTACGGGGTGAGGAGACGGCTGTCTCTCGCTGAGCGCTGAGCGCTGGGCACTGGGCACTGGGCACTGGGCACTGGGCACTGGGCACTGGGCACTGGGCACTGGGCACTGAGGGCTCCGTACAGAGTGTGCATGTGGGCGGTGCGGGCGTGGAGAAGGTGCGGGTCACGGGGGCTGGTCACGCCGTTCCCCGCGTCCCTGAAGGGGCGCCCCCTACTCGAAGGCCGAAGCACCTTGCCCTACGAAGCCCGCGCCGCCCCCGTGCGTATGCGGAAGTCGCCCCAGGGCTGCAGATCCGCGCCGTCGTGGGACTCGTCGTACCAGCCCGTGCCGTCGAGCCAGGTGTGGAGCCAGGCCGTGAGGGTGGGGGCGTCCACGTACCAAGCGTGGTCGGCCTCGTCCGCGTTGGGCTCGAAGAGGAGGACGGTGGCGTCGGGAGTGCGGCAGTCCACGCAGGCGTACATGCCGCAGCCCCAGTGGGATATCGGCAGGATGCCCTCGGGCCAGGGCCATTCGGGGTCCTTGCGGCCGCTCTCGCGATGGGTGAGGTACTGCGCGACGACGGCGGGCTCGCCGGACGGCGGGCTGTCGAGCAGGGGCAGCAGACCGTACTCCGGGCCGAATCCTCCGTCGCCTATCCGCAGATAGAGGGCGGCGAGCAGCGGCGGGACGGTGAAGCCCAGGGTGGACTCCGCGCGGGCGAGCGTGGCCGCATCCACCGGCTCGGGGAGCGAAGGCCAGCCCCACGGCCGGGAGTTGCGCGCCTCGGCGGAGACACTTGCCAGCAGCTGCTCGATCTCGGTCATGCGTTCATGATGCAGGGCGCCACTGACATCCGGGCAGCCTGTGGATAACCCTCATTCGAGACGGACGGCGATGCCCTTTTCCCCAAAGAATTCAAGGAGTTCCTCGAATGTCCAGGGCCGCTGACCTGTGCGCGGTACGAGGCCGAGGCAGGTACGGGCGACCTCCGCGTCGTGCCAGACGAGAGTGAAGGGCCACCGGGCTCCCCAGCGGCCGCAGAGGCAGTCCGCGAGCGCGTCCAGCCCCCAACCGAAATAGCCTCCGGGCCCGTTCACCGCCTCGCCCAGCGCGCAGAAGAAACCCGGCAGGTCGGTGACGCGGCGGCCGTCGAGGTGAAACGTGCCGCCGGTTTCCGCGTCGAGCCTGCCCGACTCGTGATGGTCCAGCGCCAAGCTCAGCCAGTGGCGGCGCCCCTCCACGCCGCACCGGGCCCAGAGGCCGGGCTCGGTGGGGCGACCGCCGTCCCACAGCGCCCAGACCTCCTCGGCCGCGGTCGGGGGCCGTTCCGACCAGGGTTCCAGCGTGAGGTCCACCAGGCCACGGCCGCGCGCGGACGGGATCCATGCCACGAGTTCGCCCTCGACGGCGGACTGAACGGTGCGGCCGGACTCGTCGAGGCGTATCAGCCTGGCGTGTCCGAGGTCCTCCTCCCCCGCGTCCAGGGCCGCTTGAAGCGCTCCGCGTGGGGAGCAGCCGAGCAGCCGCACGGACGGTTCGGCGAGTTCCGGCTGTCCGTCGAGGACGTGCGCCAAGTCCCGACAGCCGCCCCATGGTTCGCTCTGTGCGCCGAGCAGCCGGTAGCCCGGGGAGAGCGGCGGGCACTGCGGATAGTCGTACGGGTTGTCCGGGGACTCGCTCGCCTCGATCGTGATGTCGCGGAGCGACAGGTCACGTGCGCACGGGCGGTCGCCGAGGACGCGTACGTCCTCCAGCGACCACTCCTCGACCTGTGCGCCCTCCTTGTCGAGGATCTCCAGGGTGAGGGTGCCGAGGGGCGCCGAGCCGTCGGCACGCGCGCGCGTGAGGGCCTTGTCCAGGTCCCCCTCGGGGGTGCAGCCGATCAGTTCGTACGTCCCGCGCGCGGGAGGCGGCGGATCGCCGAAGAGGTTCTCGGCGTCCGCGCACAGGGCCCAGATCTCGTCGGCCTCGTCCGCGGCGGCGTACGCCGCAAGGGCGTACTTCGGCCGCCGCACTCCGGCGCCGCCCTAGCGGACCGACGAAGCGAACGGCTGGTCCGTACTCACGATTTCGCGTCCCAGGGGGAACAGCGAGACCGGGATCAGCTTGAAGTTGGCGATGCCCAGAGGGATACCGATGATCGTGATGCACTGGAGGAGGCCCGTGACGATGTGGGCGAGGGCCAGCCACCAGCCGGCGAGGATCAACCACAGGATGTTGACGATGAAGGACGGCGCGCCCGCGTCACGTCGCTCCACCGTTGTCCGACCGAACGGCCACAGCGCATAGGCGCCGATGCGGAACGCCGCGACGCCGAACGGAATGCCGATGATCGTGATGCACAGCAGCAAGCCCGCGAACATGTAGCCGAGGAACAGCCAGAAGCCGCTCAGGACGAGCCAAATGACGTTCAGGATTGTCTTCACTGGTTACGACCTGCCATCTGTTCGAGCCGGGCGATGCGCTCCGCCATCGGCGGGTGCGTAGAGAACATCTTGGAGAGTCCCTGGCCCGGACGGAAGGGGTTGGCGATCATCATGTGGCTTGCGGTCTCGATACGCGGCTCCGGAGGCAGTGGAAGCTGTTTCGTGCCGGCCTCCAGCTTGCTCAGGGCGCTCGCGAGGGCCAGCGGGTCGCCGGTGAGCTGGGCGCCCGACGCGTCCGCCTCGTACTCCCTGGAGCGGCTGATGGCGAGCTGGATGAGGGACGCGGCGAGCGGGCCCAGGATCATGATCAACAGCATGCCGAGGATGCCGGGGCCGTCGTCGTCGTTGGATCGCCCGATCGGGATCAGCCAGGCGAAGTTGACCAGGAACATGATGACGGAGGCCAGGGCGCCCGCGACGGACGAGATCAGGATGTCGCGGTTGTAGACGTGGCTCAGTTCGTGGCCGATGACACCGCGCAGCTCCCGCTCGTTCAGGATGCGCAGGATGCCCTCGGTGCAGCACACGGCGGCGTTGCGCGGATTGCGGCCCGTCGCGAACGCGTTCGGCGCCTCCGTCGGGGAGATGTACAGCCGGGGCATGGGCTGGCGGGCCTGTGTGGAGAGCTCGCGGACCATCTTGTACAGAGCCGGGGCCTCGAACTCGCTCACCGGGCGCGCGCGCATCGCGCGTAGAGCCATTTTGTCGCTGTTCCAGTACGCGTACGCGTTCGTGCCGATCGCGATCACGAGTGCGACGACGAGGCCCATACGCCCGAAGAAACTGCCAATGCCGATGATGAGTGCGGACAGTCCCCCGAGGAGTACGGCGGTCCTTAGCCCGTTGTGCCGGCGGTGCACGGTACGCCCTCCAAGTGGTGCAGCAGGGGAACCCTTTGCTTGTCGATCTCTGACGTCACTGGTCCGTGGCTCCACGGTCCAGTGGACCCTCCCGTACTGGTCAACGCCAGGCGGGAAGCACTAGTTCCCTTGTGCGCGCGGCGACGCGCGTGGGCCGTCCGGGTGATGAGGGGGACACCAGCACGCGCGCGTGGGGCTCGGATGCTCCACGCGCGCGTGCGCATGCTTTTGGGCAGCGGCGGTCAGAAGAGGCCGGTGTCGGAGAAGCGCAGGACCAGTTGGGGTGCTCCGGAGAGGGCGATGCCGAGGACGGCGGTCAAGGCGATCGCCGCCGTGAGGGGGGCCGGGACGCGGTGGGTCTCGGGCTCGCCCTCCGGGGCACGGAACAGGAGGGTCGTCCACTGGAGGTAGTAGAAGAGCGCGATCACGACGTTGACGGCCATGACCACGGCGAGCCAGCCGAGGCCGGCGTCGACGGCGGCCGAGAAGACGGTGACCTTCGCGAAGAGGCCGATGATGCCCGGCGGCAGGCCCGCGAGACAGAGCAGGAAGAAGCCGAGGACGAGCGCTGCGAGGGGCCGTGAGGCGTACAGGCCCCGGTAGTCGCTGACGCGGTTGAGCGGCTTCGTACGGGCCACCAGGGCGGCCACCGCGAAGGCGCCGAGGTTCACCGCGGCGTACATCAGGGCGTACGCGACAGTGGAGCCGATTGCCTTCTCGGCGTCCTCGGAGTACGCGGCGGCGGCGATCGGCACCAGGAGGTAGCCGGCCTGGCCGACCGAGGACCAGGCGAGCAGGCGGACCGCGCTGTACGCGCGCGTGGACTGCTGTCTGAGGGCGCCGACGTTGCCGACGGTCATGGTGAGCGCGGCCAGGGCGGCGAGTGCCGGGCCCCAGACGTCGGCGTACGACGGGAGGGCGATCACGGTGATGAGGATCAGCCCGGAGAAGCCGACGGCCTTGCCGACGACCGACAGGTAGGCAGCGACCGGGAGGGGCGCTCCTACGTAGGTGTCGGGTACCCAGAAGTGGAAGGGGACGGCGGCGGTCTTGAAGGCGAAGCCGACGAGGGTGAGGACGACGCCCGCCTGGGCGAGCGTCTGCAACTGGTCGTCGACGTTCTCGATCCTGGTGGCGATCTCGGTGAGGTACAGGGTGCCCGTCGACGCGTAGACGAAGCTGATGCCCATGAGGCTCACGGCGGTCGCGGTGACCGAGGACAGGAAGAACTTCAGAGCGGCTTCGGAGGACTTCCTGTCGCCGTGCTTGATGCCTACGAGGGCGAAGGCGGGCAGGGAGGCGACCTCCAGGGCGACGATCAGGGTCGCGAGGTCGCGGGAGGCGGGCAGCAGGGCGGCGCCCGCGGCGGAGGAGAGCAGCAGGAACCAGAACTCCCCTTCGGGGAGTTCCTTGTCGGCGTCCTTGAGGGCGGTCATCGACAGGAGTGCCGCGAGGAGTGCGCCGCCGAGGACGAGGAACTGGATGACCAGCGTGAACCGGTCCGCGGTGTAGCTGCAGACGTCGGCGTCGCCCGTCAGGCAGAAGGTGGAGCGGTCGCCGTCCAGGAGGGGCAGCAGCATGAGCGCGGAGGCGGCGAGTCCGGCGACGGAGACCCAGCCGAGCAGGGCCTTCCTGTTGTCTCCCACGAACAGGTCGGTGACGAGCACCACGAGTCCGACGACCGCCGCGATGGTGGGCGGCGCGATCGCGAGCCAGTCGACGGACTGGACCAGGGACTGGGCCTGGGTGCTCATCGGGTGCCTCCTGAGAGGAGCTGCTGCACGGCCGGGTCGGTCAGGCCGAGGAGTGTCTTGGGCCAGAGCCCGGCGATGACGGTCAGGACGACGAGCGGGGTCCAGGCGGCGAACTCGTACGACTGGACGTCGGTGAGCTTCGGCCCCTCCTGCGGGACCGCGCCCATGCAGACGCGGCGGACCACGACGAGCATGTACGCGGCGGTGAGCAGGGTGCCGAACGCGGCGATCATCATGAAGGTCAGGAACGCGGGGCGGCTGAGGCCGTCGGCGGGGTCGAACGCGCCGAACAGGGTCAGCATCTCGCCCCAGAACCCGGCCAGACCCGGCAGACCGAGCGAGGCGACGGCGGCGAAGGCGAGCAGGCCGCCGAGCCGGGGTGCCTTGCCGTAGAGCGCGGCGCCGGTCTGCTGCGCGAGGGTGTCGAGGTCGGTCGTGCCCGTGCGGTCCTTGAGCGCGCCGACCAGGAAGAAGAGCAGGCCGGTGATGAGGCCGTGGGCGATGTTGGCGAACAGCGCGCCGTTCACGCCGGTCGGCGTCATCGACGCGATGCCGAGGAGCACGAAGCCCATGTGGCCGACGGAGGAGTACGCGATGAGGCGCTTGAGGTCGCCCTTCGCGCCCTGCTTGGCGAGGGCGAGGCAGGCCAGGGATCCGTAGATGATGCCGACGACCGCGAAGGCGGCGAGGTAGGGCGCGAACGTGCTCATGCCGTCCGGCGTGATGGGCAGCAGGATCCGGACGAATCCATACGTACCCATCTTCAACAGGACGCCGGCCAGCAGGACCGAGCCGATGGTCGGGGCGGCGGTGTGCGCGTCCGGCAGCCAGCTGTGGAGCGGCCACATCGGCGTCTTGACCGCGAGCCCGAGCCCGATCGCCAGAACGGCGATGACCTGCACCGATGTGGTCAACGCCGGGTGATTGTCAGTGGCGAGTGCCACCATGTCGAATGTGCCCGCCTTGATTCCGATCAGGAGCAGGCCCAGCAGCATGACGACGGAACCGAGCAGGGTGTAGAGGATGAACTTCCAGGCTGCGGCCTGCCGTTGTTCACCGCCCCAGCGGGCGATGAGGAAGTACATCGGGATGAGCACCATCTCGAAAGCCAGGAAGAACAGCAGCAGGTCGAGGACGGCGAAGGTCGCGAGGGTGCCGGACTCGAGGACGAGGACGAGCGCCACGAATGCCTTCGGGGACGGGCCCGACGGCATTTTGAAGTAGGAGTACAGCGCGCAGAGGAAGGTCAGCAGCGCGGTCAGCACGAGGAGGGGGAGCGAGATGCCGTCGATGCCGAGGTGGATCCGCACGTCGAGTGCGGGGATCCAGCTGATGTCCGTCGTGGCCTGCATCTTCGACGGATGGTCGTGGTCGAAGCCGAGCGTGAGGACGATCGCGGCGATGAGCACGGCGCCGGTGACGGTCACGCCGTGCCGCAGCACGGCCTGCTCGGGCGACTTCCCCTTCAGCCCGGGCGGAGCCGGCAGGAGAGCCGCGGCGGCGCCGATGAGCGGGCCGACGACGATGAACGCCAGAAGGACCTGCATCACGGATTCACTGATATCGATCACGCCTGCTCACGCTCCCGCGGTGGCGACGAGGAGGGCGGCTACCACCAGGACGACGGTGCCGGCGAGCAGCGCGCTCACATAGGTCTGCAGATTGCCGGTCTGGGCTCGCCGGACGGCCGTGCCGAGCCAGCGGGGCAGGGCGCCCGCGCCGCGTACGTAGGTGTCGACGACCTCGCGGTCGAGGAACCGGACGAGCGTGGCGGCGGCCTGCACGGGGCGGACGAACAGTGCCGCGTACACGGCGTCGACGTGGAAGCCGACGGCCGCGTGGCGGTGCAGCGGACCGAGCAGGAGGCGGCCCGGGTCCGCCGGGTCGGGCGCGGAGGCCACGTCTCCGTACGCGGGCGCGTGGCTGGCGATGGCCTCGGCCTCGACGAGTCCTGCGTCTCCCTCGGGGTGGGCCGCGACCGCGCCGATCGGTACGCGGGCCGCCATGGCCATGGTGTGCCGCCAGGCGCCGTACGTGACGATGCCGCCGACCAGCGCCACGCCCGTGCCCAGCACGGAGGTGGTGAGGGTCGGGGTCAGGTCGCGTCCGTCGAACCAGTCGGGCAGTGGGCCGGTGGCGAGTCCGAAGGCGAGCGATGGGACGGCGAGCACCCAGAGGACCGCGTTCATGGCGATGGGCTGTCGGCCGTGGTCGGGAGCCTCCGGTCCGTGGCCGCGGAAGGCGAGGAGCCACAGGCGCATCGCGTACGCGGCGGTGAGCAGGGCCGTGACCAGGCCGGCGACGAGGACGATCCAGCCGACGGCGCCGGGGATGCCCTCGGCGTGGCCGGTGGCGACGTGCTCCGCGGCGCCGAGGACGGCCTCCTTGGTGAAGAAGCCGCTGAAGGGCGGGATCGCGGCGAGCGCGAGGAGCGCCACGGTCATCGTCCAGTAGGCGTCGGGGACGCGGGCGCGCAGGTCCTTCATTCGGGACATGGCGGCCAGTGAGTTGGTGCCGGCGGCGTGGATGATCACGCCTGCCCCGAGGAACAGCAGCGCCTTGAAGGCGCCGTGCGAGAGGAGGTGGAAGACGGCGGCACCGCGGTCGCCGACGGCGAGGGCGCCGGTCATGTAGCCGAGCTGGCCGATCGTCGAGTACGCGAGGACTCGCTTGATGTCGTCCTGGGCGAGTGCGGCGAGGGCCGAGCCGGCCATCGTGACGGCGGCCATGACGGCGAGGACGACCAGGGCTGCCGAGGAGGCGGCGAAGACCGGGAGGAGCCGGGCGACGAAGTAGACACCGGCGGCAACCATCGTCGCGGCGTGGATCAGCGCGGAGACGGGGGTGGGGCCCGCCATCGCGTCGGGGAGCCAGGTGTGGAGCGGGAACTGCGCCGACTTGCCCGCCACGCCGGCCAGGAGCAGCAGGGCGATCAGGGTCGGGTGGTCGAGTCCACCGCTCGCGACGTTGCCGAGGATCTTCGTGATGCGGAAGGACCCGGTGTCGGCGGCGAGCGCGAACAGGCCGATCAGGAAGGGGACATCGCCGAGCTTGGTAACCAGGAACGCCTTGATGGAGGCGGCGCGGGCTTCCGGGGTCTCCCAGTAGTGGCCGACGAGGAAGTACGAGCAGATGCCCATGATCTCCCAGCCGACCAGCAGCACCATCAGGTCGCCGGAGTAGACGACGAGCAGCATCGCGGAGGTGAAGAGGGAGACGAGAGCGGCGTACGAGGGGTAGCGGGGGTCGTCGCGCAGGTAGCCCGTCGAGTAGATCTGCACGCAGGTGGCGACCAGGCCGACCAGCACGGCGACAAGGGCGGCGAAACCGTCGATGTGCAGGGCGAGTTCGATGGGGACCGAGCCGGTGGGGGTCAGCTCGGTGGCGGCGTTCACCGCCTGGTCGCCGCCCTGCCGTACGGCGACGACGACGGCGAGTCCGAGGGCCGCGAGCGGGGGCAGGACGGCGAGCGGGCGTACGAAACCGGGGGCCGTGCGGCCCAGGAGCAGGCCGGCCACGGCGCCCAGGAGCGGAAGGAGGGGGACGAGGACGGCGAGGGTGGTCGTGGTCACGCGGTGGCCTCAGCCTTCTCGGCCGGTTCGGGACGGGCGGCGCCGGAGTCGTCGGGCTCGGAGTCGTCGTCGGTCTCGGCGGTGTCGCGGAGCTTGTCGATGTCCGCGGTGCCCCGGTTGCGGTGGACGGCGAGGACGATCGCCAGGCCGATGCCGATCTCGGCGGCGGCGATGGCGATGGTGAACAGGGTCAGGGCCTGACCGGAGTGGAGGGTGTCCTGGGCGGTCTTGCTGAGCCAGACGTCGAAGGCGACGAGGTTGAGGTTGACGGCGTTGAGCATCAGCTCGACGGACATCAGGACCAGGATCGCGTTGCGGCGCGCGAGGACTCCGTACAGGCCCGTGGCGAAGAGGAGGGCGGAGAGCACGGCGGGATAGGCGAGGTGCATCAGCGGGCGCCTTCCTTGTCGCTCCGGGGGGTGTCTTTTCCGGTGCCGTCGTTCCGGGTGCCGTCGTTCCGGGTGCTCGGAGTGTTCGTGGTGGTCGCCGCGTTGGCCGCGTTCGCCTTCGCCTTGCGGGACAGGACGATCGCGCCGACCAGCGCTGCGAGCAGCAGGACCGAGAGGGCCTCGAAGGGGAGCACCCAGCTCTGGAAGAGGCTCGCGCCGGTGACCTCGGTGGAGCCGACGGCGGCGCCGTCCAGGTCGATCCAGGTCGTCCGGAAGGCGTCGACGACGACCCAGACGAGAGCGGCGGCCGCGGTGATCGCCACGGTCAGGGCGGCCCAGCGGTTGCCGGAGTCGGCGTCCGGGGAGCGGCCGATGGGAGCCCTGGTGAGCATCAGACCGAAGAGGAGGAGTACGACGACGGAACCGACGTAGATGAGGACCTGTACCCAGGCGATGAACTCGGCAGTGAGGAGGAGGTATTCGACGGCGAGACCGCCGAGGGCCACCACCAGCCACAGGGCGGCGTGCACCAGCTGTTTCGTGGTGACCGTGACGACCGCGGCGCCGAAGGTGACCAGGCCGACGAGGAGGAAGGCGATCTCGACGCCGGTCGGGGAGAGGAAGCCGTGGGATTCGGAGGCGGCGGAGGTGGTCGTGGCATGGGCCGCCATCACGGTGGCTGCGGCGACGGTCACGATTCACCGCCCTGCGGATCGGTGGGCTTGGCCTGCGGGGTGGAACCGGGTTGGGTGCCGGCGTTGGTGCCGGGCTGAGTCCCTGCATCGGTGCCGGGCTGAGTCCCAGCTCCGGTGCCGGGCGCGGCTCCGGCTTGCGTGCCGGGCGTGGCTCCCGCCTGGGTGCCCGTTCCCGTTCCCGGTCCCGGTTCCGGTGTGGGTTCGGCCTGGGCTGCGGCGGCCAGCTTCTCCGCGGTTTTGCGGGCGGCGGCGATCTCCTTGGGTTCCTCGGCGCCGGGGTCGAGGGCCGGCGGGGCCGGGACGGTCCACATCCAGTCGCGGAGTTTGTCGCGCTCGTGGGTGAGTTCATGGATGTCGGTCTCGGCGTACTCGAACTCGGGGGACCAGAAGAGGGCGTCGAAGGGGCAGACCTCGATGCAGATACCGCAGTACATGCAGAGGGCGAAGTCGATGGCGAAGCGGTCGAGGACGTTGCGGCTGCGCTCGCGGCCGCCGGGAGCGGCGGCCGGGACCGTCTCCTTGTGGGAGTCGATGTAGATGCACCAGTCCGGGCACTCGCGGGCGCACAGCATGCAGACCGTGCAGTTCTCCTCGAAGAGGCCGATGACGCCGCGGGTGCGGGGCGGGAGTTCGGGCTGGGCGTCCGGGTACTGCGCGGTGACGGTCTTCTTCGTCATCGTGCGGAGGGTGACGGCCAGGCCCTTGGCCAGGCCACTACCGGGGATCGGAGCCATGGTTACGAGATCACCACCTTCACGACGCCGGTCAGGGCGATCTGGGCGAGGGAGAGGGGGACGAGGAGGGTCCAGGCGAGTTTCTGGAGCTGGTCCTCGCGCAGGCGGGGATAGGTGACGCGCAGCCAGATGACGACGAAGGCGAGGAGGGCCGTCTTCAGCAGGGTCCAGACCCAGCCGAGGCCGTCGGCGTCCCAGGGGCCGTGCCAGCCGCCCAGGAAGAGCACGGTGGTCAGGCCGCACAGGACGACGATTCCGGCGTACTCGGCAAGGAGGAACAGCGCGAAGCGGAGACCCGTGTACTCGGTGTACGCACCGAAGATGATCTCCGAGTCGGCCACCGGCATGTCGAAGGGCGGGCGCTGGAGTTCGGCGAGGCCCGCCACGAAGAAGACGATGGCGCCGACGATCTGCCAGGGCAGCCACCACCACTCGAAGGCGTCGACGATGCCGGGGAGGGAGACCGTGCCCGCCGCCATGGCGACCGAGGCGGCGGTCAGCAGCATCGGGAGTTCGTACGCGAGGAGTTGGGCGGCGGTGCGGAGGCCGCCGAGGAGGGAGAACTTGTTGGCCGAGGCCCAGCCCGCCATCAGCGACCCGAGGACGCCCACGCCCATCACGGCGAGTACGAAGAAGATGCCCGCGTCGATGACCTCGCCGACCGCGCCCTCGCCCGGGCCGATCGGGATGGCGAGGAGGACGAGGAGGTACGGGAGCAGGGCGACGGCGGGGGCGAGTTGGAAGATACGGCGGTCCGCGCCCGCGGGAACGATGTCTTCCTTCTGCGCGAACTTCACGCCGTCCGCGACGAGTTGGGCCCAGCCGTGGAAACCGCCCGCGTACATGGGGCCGAGGCGGCCCTGCATGTGGGCCATCACCTTGTGTTCCGTCTGACCGACGATCAGCGGGAAGGTGAGGAACACGACGAAGACGATCAGAAGTCGCAGGGCGACGTCGAGCACGTCGTTCACTGCCGGCCTCCTGAGGAGTTTTCGTCGTCCGTGGGGGTGGGGCTGGGGGTGGGCGTGGGATCCGCTTCAGGAGCTTCGGAGGGCTCAGTGGCCTCGGATTCCGGAGTGCTCCCGGGCTCCGGGGCCGGCTGCTCGGCCGGTGGCGGCTTCTCAGTGGCGGAGTCCTGGTCGGCCTCGTCGAAGGCGGGGCGTGCGTGGTGCCAGGGGGCGTCCGAGCTGCGGGGGCGCGCCGGGCCTGTCGACCGGTCGTCACCGGATCGATCGGGGGGCGTGGCGGGTGTGGCAGGTGCCTGGCGTTGCGACGCCGAGCCTTCGCCCGCGCTGCGCGCCCTACGCGGGGACGCCGGTGCCGGTGCCGGTGCCGACTCTGATGCCGGTGCGGCTTCGACGCCCTCGGCCGGAGCAGCCTCCGCACCGGCCTCTGCAGCAGAGGCCGGGGCTTGAGCGGCTTCCGAGGCCGGGGCCGGAGCCGACGCCGCCTCAGAAGCAGGAGCGGGAGCAGAAGCCGGTGCCGGATCGGGTTCCGGTGCCGGTGCCGGTGCAGTCTCCGAGGCAGAGGCAGAGGCAGAGGCAGAAGCAGAAGCCGCTTCCGCGGTCGGGTCGGTGCGGCGCTGCGTCGCCGAGCCCTCGTTCACACTGCGAGCCCGACGGGCCGTGGGCCGAGCCTCCGCTGCCGCACCGCCGCCCTCCGTGGACGCGGCACCCGCGGTCTGCGCACCACTCGACGGGGCACCCCCGGCCTCCGCACCCGGGGACGCGGCGCCCGACGCCGCCGTCTGGCTTGCCGAGCCCTCCCCCGTCGTGCGGGCGCGCCGCGCCGGGCGGTCGCCGGCCGCGCGGGCGGCACCTCGGGCCGGGCGGGCCGGGGCCGGAGGGAGCTGGCCCTTGAGGGGACCCCACTCGTTGGGGTCGGGGACTCCCGGCGGGAGCATCTGGCGGCGCTTCGGGCCGCCGTGTTCCGACTCCCCCGGTTCCTTCGCGCCCGGCCAGGCCTTGGCCACGCGCGCGGCCAGGACGAAGTCCTTGCGGAGGGGGTGGCCCTCGAAACCCTCGGGGAGGAGGAGCGGATCCAGGCCGGGGTGGCCTTCGAAGGTGACGCCGAACATCTCGTGGGTCTCGCGTTCGTGCCAGGCGGCGCCCGCGTAGACCTCGACGGCGGAAGGAAGTACGGGGGCGTCGTGCGGGACGGTCGTCCGTACGAGGAGGCGGCGGACCGGAGCGAGGGCGACGACGTGGGCCGAGACGCGGAAACCGGTGCCGGGTTCGTCGACGGCACTCAGCCAGTCGAAGTACGTACAGCCGAGTCCGTCGCGTGCGGCCTCCAGGGAGGCGAGCCAGGACGTCGGCGGTACGTCGACCGTCAGGACCTCGTACGACTCCTCGGCCGTGGTGTCCGGGCCGAAGAGTTCCTCGACGGGGACGGGGAGCCAACCGGTCATCGGGCGTCCCCCGTGGCCGACGGCTGTGTGGACGGCGGTGTGGACGACTGCGCGGACGGCGTCCCGGACGGAGGCTGCACGAGGCCGCTCTGAAGGGCGGCCGTGGAGGGACGGGAGGTTCCGTAGCGCTCCCCCAGCGACTCCCGGGCGATCTTCTCCTGGAGCTTGAGGATGCCTTGGAGGAGGGCCTCGGGCCGGGGCGGACAGCCGGGGACGTACACGTCGACGGGGATGATCTGGTCGACGCCCTTCGTCACCGAGTACGAGTCCCAGTACGGGCCGCCACAGTTCGAGCAGGCGCCGAAGGAGATGACGTACTTCGGCTCGGGCATCTGCTCGTACAGGCGCTTCACGGCCGGGGCCATCTTGTCGGTGACCGTGCCGGACACGACCATCAGGTCGGCCTGGCGGGGACCCGGCGCGAACGGGATGACGCCGAGGCGGATGAAGTCGTGGCGGGCCATCGACGCCGCGATGAACTCGATCGCGCAGCAGGCGAGGCCGAAGTTGAAGACCCAGAGCGAGTAGCGGCGGCCCCAGTTCAGGACCACCTTCATCGGCTCGGGGGCCAGGCGGGCGAGCGCGCCCAAGCGCTTCGGTTCCGGCAGGAGCACGGGCTCGGAGGTCGCGTCCGGCTGCGGACGGGTCACGTCCATGTGAGGACGCCCTTCTTGTATGCGTACAGCAGGCCCACGGCCAGGAAGCCGAGGAAGATGAACATCTCCACGAGCGTCGCCGCGCCGTAGCCCGGCGCGGCGAAGACCGTCGCCCAGGGGAAGAGGAAGATCGAGTCGACGGCGAAGATCACGTAGAGGAAGGCGTAGACGTAGTAGCGGACCTGGGTGTGGGCCCAGCCCTCGCCGACGGGGTCGACGCCGCATTCGTATGTCATGAGCTTCTCGGGCGTCGGAACGACGGGCCGCAGCAGACGGCCCGCTCCGAAGGCGACGGCGACGAACAGCACGCCGACCACGGCGAGCAGTCCGACGACCGAATAGGACTCGAAATAGTCCGCCGCGACGACGGTCCCGGCTGTCTCGGCGGCCCCAGCGGTCCCGGTCGCCACGATCATGGTCGGTTCCGGCACGTCCGCCCCTCGCTCCCTGACCTCGGATGACCCCGTACTGACTACGCGCCGACTACGCGTGCGCCGTGCGATGCGCCGCGTTCGACGATCTGTACGCACCGGAGTCTAGGGCCTGATAAAGAGACGGTAAGCAGCCCGTCACGGGTAGGCATGATGCGATGGCTTTCCAGGGCCGTGCTCCGGCCGCCTTCCGGCTGTCTTCCGACCGTCTTTCAGCCGTCTTTCGGGCACCTTCCAGCCGGTCTCCGAGCCCTCTCGCACCGCCCCGAGCCACCCCCGAACCGCCCTCGCGCAGCCACCGACCCACGCACGACCGGTCTCGCCCCGCCCTCGACCCGTCCCCAGGCCGTCTCCGGGTCGTCCTTGGGTCGTCCTGGAAGCCGGGGATGGTGGGGTTTACCCCAGGGGATCCGGGCGGTCCGCCTCATGGCGCAGCGGCCCGCGGCCCGGCAGGCTGGCGCCTATGACCGAACGCATCCTGACCGCCGACACTCCGGACGGCGGCACCGACCGGCCACCACCCGCGCGCTTCGCCTACGACCGGCACACCTGGAAGGAGATCGCGCATCTCCTGGCCAACCTGCCGGTGTCGCTCGTCGGGTTCACGTACGTGGTGACCGTGCTGTTCACGGGTGCCTTCCTGACCCTTACGGTGATCGGGTTTCCGCTGCTCGCGGCCGGGCTGCTGGGCGCGCGCCAGCTGGGCAAGCTGGAGCGGGGCCGGGCCAGGGGCCTGCTCGGGGTGCGGATCGACGAGCCGAGCCCACTGCCGTTGCGCGGGCGGGGCGGGTTCTTCGCACAGCTGTGGATGGCGCTGAAGGATCCGGTCGGCTGGCGCACGGTGCTGTACGAGTTCATGCGGCTGCCGTGGGGCGTGGTGACCTTCACCGTCACACTGGTCTCATTGTTCGTGCTGTGGCCGGTGCTTCCGTACATCGCACGGGGACTGGCCAACGCGGACCGGGCGATGGTGCGCGGGCTGCTCTCGCCCTCGGACGAGCTGGAGCAGCGGATCGCCGAGCTGGAGTCCGACCGGGGAGTGGTCGTCGACACGGCCGCGGCCGACCTGCGGCGCATCGAGCGCGATCTGCACGACGGGGCGCAGGCCCGGCTGGTGAACCTCGCGATGGGCCTCGGCCTGGCGAAGGAGAAGCTGCTGGAGGGCCGGGCCGACGAGACCGTCGCCGCCATGGTCGACGAGGCGCACGGCGAGGTGAAGCTGGCCTTGCAGGAGCTGCGGGATCTCGCCCGCGGCATCCATCCCGCGGTCCTCACCGACCGCGGTCTGGACGCCGCACTGTCCTCGGTCGCCTCGCGCTGCACGGTGCCGGTGAAGGTGACCGCCGATCTTCCGATGCGGCCGGCCGCGGCCATCGAGGGCATCGCGTACTTCACCGTCTCGGAGCTCCTTCAGAACGTCAGCAAGCACAGCGCAGCACGGTCCGCGTCCGTCGACGTGTGGCGCTCCGACAACCGCCTCCTCATACAGGTCTGGGACGACGGCCGCGGCGGGGCCGCCCTCGACGGCGGCACGGGAATGGCGGGACTCGCGGACCGGCTCGGCGCGGTGGACGGCTTGTTCGTCATCGACTCACCGGAGGGGGGACCGACGACCATCACGGCGGAACTCCCTTGGCGGGACCGGGAGGAGTAGGCGGAACAGGTGGAGGGGGCGGAGTGGGAAGAGCGGCCGTGTATGCGGACCTCGCGTCCTCCGGCCCTCGCGCGTGTATGCCGGGGGCCCCGGCATGCACGCGCGAGGAGGCCGGCCACCGCCGTCATGAGCTCCGCGCCGCCCCGGCCCCCGGAAGGTAGGGAAAACCCCCGCCCCAAGACGCCGACTCGCTCCATGTCCCGGCTGCGCGGGACCGAGCAGTCTGGAGTTACAACAGCGGACGAGTAGAAACGGACGGCGGCCATGGCCACGGAGTACGGACAGGGATACGGGTGGGACGGCGGACCCGGGTTCCACGGGGAGGGCGCCGAGGAGCGGCGACACCTGCTCCCGGCCGCGCTGCGGGCGCCGATTGAGGCGCGCAGCTGGCGTGAGTTCGGGTACCTGATGCTGAGCCTGCCGATCAGCATCATCATGTTCACCTTCGCCGTGACGATGGTGTCGCTCGGCGCGGGCCTGCTGATCACGTTCCTGGGCATCCCGGTACTCGCCGCCGGCCTCGCGGGCTGCCGCGGTCTCGGCGCGCTGGAGCGGACCCGGGCGCGCGGGCTGCTGGGGCTCGACGTCGCGGCGCCGGAGCCGTTGCGCATGACCAAGCAGGGCCCGATGGCCTGGATGGGCGCGATGCTGAAGAGCGGCGCGTCCTGGAGGCATCTCCTGTACACGGTGCTGCACTTTCCCTGGGCCGTGTTCGCCTTCTCGGTGGCCATCAGCTTCTGGACGTACGGCTGGGCGATGCTGACGTACCCGCTGTGGTTCTGGCTGTTCCCGGTCTACGGCGGGCAGGACGGGCTCCAGCTGTACGGGGACCAGGGGCACAGCATCTATCTGGACAACCCCTTCGAGATCACGGTGACCGCGCTGGTGGGCCTGCTGCTCACGATGGCCTCGCCGTGGATCGTTCGGGCGCTGACGCAGGTGGACCGGCTGATGGTGCACGGGCTGCTCGGGCCGTCGCGGCTGGCCACGCGGGTCGTCGAGCTGGAGTCGGACCGGGGCGTCGTGATCGACACGGCGGCGGCCGACCTTCGGCGCATCGAGCGCGATCTGCACGACGGGGCGCAGGCCCGGCTGGTGGCGCTTGCGATGGATCTGGGTCTGGCGAAGGAGAAGCTCACGGAGGATCCGGAGGCAGCGGCGCGAATGGTGGGCGAGGCGCACGGTGAGGTGAAGACGGCGCTTCAGGAGCTGCGGGACCTGGCGCGCGGGATCCATCCCGCCGTGCTGACGGACCGCGGGCTGGACGCGGCGTTGTCCTCCGTGGCGTCCCGGTGCACGGTTCCCGTACAGGTCGAGGTCGATCTGCCGGCCCGGCCGGCGCCGGCGATCGAGGGGATCGCGTACTTCACCGTCTCGGAGCTGCTGCAGAACATCAGCAAGCACTCGGGGGCCACCCGTGCCTCGGTCGATGTCTGGCGGATCGAGAACCGGCTCATGATCCAGGTGGTCGACAACGGTGTGGGCGGTGCGGATGTCGCCTCCGGCTCGGGGCTCGCGGGGCTGGCCGAGCGGCTCGACGCGGTCGACGGCATCCTCGTGGTGGACTCCCCTGTCGCCGGACCGACTCGCATCACGGCGGAGCTGCCCTGGCGGGGGTGAGCCGTTCCCTTCTTGTTGGCGGTGGGTGTGGGGGTTTCCTTTCCCCGGACCCACCCCTTCCCGAAACTGGGGGCTCCGCCCCCAGACCCCCGTTGTCTCCCCTTTCCCCTCGGTCCGTGCGTCCGGCTCGCCTCCTTCTCGGTTGATCGCGCCGTTCCCCGCGCCCCTCACGGGGCGC
Source organism: Streptomyces sp. NBC_00258 (assembly GCF_036182465.1). Classification (NCBI taxonomy): domain Bacteria; kingdom Bacillati; phylum Actinomycetota; class Actinomycetes; order Kitasatosporales; family Streptomycetaceae; genus Streptomyces; species Streptomyces sp. NBC_00258. The sequence continues at coordinate 7,189,369 of NZ_CP108081.1, read as the reverse complement.
GGACCGACAACGATTCCCTCACCCACCCTCAGTTGGTCCCAAATGCTGGAATGCTGGGGGTTGACGTACGAGCGTGGGGGGCCGAGCAATCGTGGAGGACAGGGTGCGCGTGGTCATCGCCGAGGATTCAGTGCTGCTCAGGGAGGGCCTGACCCGGTTGCTGACCGACCGCGGACACGACGTGATCGCCGGGGTCGGCGACGGGGAGGCGTTGATCAAGACCATCACGGAGTTCGCGGCACAGGACGCGCTGCCGGATGTCGTGGTCGCCGACGTACGGATGCCGCCGACGCACACGGACGAGGGCGTGAAGGCGGCCGTGCAGCTGCGCAAGCAGCACCCTGGACTCGGGGTACTCGTGCTGTCGCAGTACGTGGAGGAGCAGTACGCCACCGAACTGCTGGCCGGTTCCACTCACGGTGTCGGCTATCTGCTGAAGGACCGGGTAGCCGAGGTGAGGGAATTCGTGGACGCGGTCGTCCGCGTGGCCCGCGGCGGCACCGCGCTGGATCCCGAGGTCGTCGCGCAGCTGCTCGGGCGCAGCCGCAAGCAGGACGTCCTCGTGGGGCTGACGCCACGCGAGCGGGAGGTCCTAGGACTGATGGCCGAGGGGCGGACGAACTCCGCGATCGCACGACAGCTCGTGGTCAGCGACGGCGCGGTCGAGAAGCACGTGAGCAACATCTTCATGAAGCTGGGCCTGTCCCAGAGTGACGGGGATCACCGGCGTGTTCTCGCGGTCCTCACCTACCTCAACTCCTGACGACCTGACACTGTGTCAGGAATCCACCACAACTCGAAACTCGGCCGGCACCACAACACGAACACGAGAGCCAGGCGTGAGCACGAGGCCGAGCGTGAGCACGAGAACCAAAGGATGAGCACCGAGCGTCTTCACAGGTAACGCCGGGGGGCGGATAAATCATGGCAAATCAGGGTGTCCGGCGGTCTCAAATTGGGGTTCACCGTGCGAACGGTCAGGGGAAGGCGACCCTTACCGACGTAGGGTTGGACCCGGGATGGCCTGCGGGAGGGCCGATCCCGGACAGCCGCCTCGAAGGAGGTTCACTTCAGTGACCAGTCAGGTCAGCAGTCCGGCCGAGCATGCCGACGGAGCCGTCGTAGGAGAACAGCGCAAACCGGCGGGCACAAAGGATGTTCGCCGGTTGGATCGGGTGATCATCCGGTTCGCGGGGGACTCGGGTGACGGTATGCAACTCACCGGGGACCGTTTCACCTCCGAAACGGCATCCTTTGGAAACGACCTTTCGACACTGCCGAACTTCCCCGCCGAGATCCGCGCGCCCGCAGGAACCCTGCCGGGCGTTTCGTCTTTCCAGCTGCACTTCGCCGACCACGACATCCTCACCCCCGGCGACGCCCCCAACGTCCTGGTCGCGATGAACCCCGCCGCGCTGAAGGCGAACATCGCCGACGTGCCGCGCGGCGCGGAGATCATCGTCAACACCGACGAGTTCACCAAACGGGCGATGCACAAGGTCGGCTACCCCACCAGCCCTCTGGAGGACGGTTCGCTGGACGGCTTCAGCGTCCACCCCGTGCCCCTGACCACGCTGACCGTCGAGGCCCTCAAGGACTTCGACCTCACCCGCAAGGAGGCCGAGCGCAGCAAGAACATGTTCGCGCTCGGTCTGCTGTCGTGGATGTACCACCGGCCCACGGAGGGCACCGAGAAGTTCCTGACGGCCAAGTTCGCCAAGAAGCCCGATATCGCGGCGGCCAACATCGCCGCGTTCCGGGCGGGCTGGAACTTCGGCGAGACCACCGAGGACTTCGCGGTCTCCTACGAGATCGCCCCGGCCACCGCCGCGTTCCCGGCCGGCACCTACCGCAACATCTCCGGGAACCTGGCCCTGTCCTACGGCCTGATCGCCGCCGGCCGCCAGGCCGACCTGCCGCTCTACCTGGGCTCCTACCCCATCACCCCGGCCTCGGACATCCTGCACGAGCTGAGCCGGCACAAGAACTTCGGCGTGCGGACCTTCCAGGCCGAGGACGAGATCGCCGGCATCGGCGCCGCCCTGGGCGCCGCCTTCGGCGGCTCGCTGGCCGTCACCACCACCTCCGGACCGGGTGTCGCCCTCAAGTCGGAGACGATCGGGCTCGCCGTCTCCCTCGAGCTGCCGCTGCTGGTCATCGACATCCAGCGCGGCGGCCCCTCCACCGGCCTGCCCACCAAGACCGAGCAGGCCGACCTGCTGCAGGCCATGTTCGGCCGCAACGGCGAGGCACCGGTGCCCATCGTGGCCCCCCAGACGCCCGCCGACTGCTTCGACGCCGCCATCGAGGCGGCGCGCATCGCGCTCACCTACCGCACCCCGGTCCTGCTGCTGTCCGACGGCTACCTCGCCAACGGGTCCGAGCCCTGGCGCATCCCCGACACCGACGAACTGCCCGACCTGCAAGTGCAGTTCGCCCAGGGCCCCAACCACACCCTGGACGACGGCACCGACGTCTTCTGGCCCTACAAACGCGACCCCCACACCCTCGCCCGCCCCTGGGCGATTCCGGGTACGCCGGGTCTGGAACACCGCATCGGCGGCATCGAAAAGCAGGACGGCACCGGCAACATCTCCTACGACCCCGCCAACCACGACTTCATGGTCCGCACCCGCCAAGCGAAAATCGACGGCATCGACGTCCCGGACGTCGAGGTCGACGACCCCTCCGGCGCGGCCACCACGCTGGTGCTGGGCTGGGGTTCGACCTACGGGCCGATCACCGCAGCCGTGCGGCGGCTGCGCGGGGCCGGGGAAGCGATCGCGCAGGCCCACCTGCGCCACCTCAACCCCTTCCCCCGCAATCTCGGCGCGGTGCTCAAGGGTTACGAGACGGTGGTGATCCCCGAGATGAACCTCGGGCAGCTCGCCACCCTGGTCCGGGCGAAATACCTGGTGGACGCCCACTCCTACAACCAGGTCAACGGAATGCCGTTCAAGGCCGAACAGCTCGCCACGGCTCTCAAGGAGGCCATCGATGGCTGAGACGACCACGGAAGGCCCGGGCACGATCGAGGCACTCACCCTGGTGCCCAAGGCCGAGGCCAGGCAGTCCATGAAGGACTTCAAGTCCGACCAGGAAGTGCGCTGGTGCCCCGGCTGCGGCGACTACGCCGTCCTCGCCGCCGTCCAGGGCTTCATGCCCGAACTGGGCCTCGCCAAAGAAAACATCGTCTTCGTCTCGGGCATCGGCTGCTCCTCCCGTTTCCCGTACTACATGAACACCTACGGCATGCACTCCATCCACGGCCGCGCCCCCGCCATCGCCACCGGCCTCGCCTCCTCCCGCCGCGACCTGTCCGTGTGGGTCGTCACCGGCGACGGCGACGCCCTGTCCATCGGCGGCAACCACCTCATCCACGCCCTCCGCCGCAACGTCAACCTGAAGATCCTCCTCTTCAACAACCGGATCTACGGACTCACCAAAGGCCAGTACTCCCCCACTTCAGAGGTCGGGAAGATCACCAAGTCCACGCCCATGGGCTCCCTGGACGCACCCTTCAACCCGGTCTCCCTCGCCATCGGCGCCGAAGCCTCCTTCGTGGCGCGGACCGTGGACTCCGACCGCAAACACCTCACCGAGGTGCTGCGCCAGGCGGCCGCCCACCCCGGCACCGCCCTCGTCGAGATCTACCAGAACTGCAACATCTTCAACGACGGCGCCTTCGAAGTCCTCAAGGACAGGCAACAAGCCGAAGAAGCCGTCATCCGCCTCGAACACGGGCAGCCCATCCGCTTCGGCGCCCCCCTCGACAACGGCCTCGGCTCCAAAGGCGTCGTACGCGACACACAGACCGGCGACCTCAAAGCCATCACCGTCACCCCCGAAAACGAACCACACATCCTGGTCCACGACGCACACACCACCTCCCCCACCACAGCATTCGCACTGTCCCGGCTCGCCGACCCCGACACCCTCCACCACACCCCCATCGGAGTCCTGAGGGCCGTCGACCGCCCCGTCTACGACACACAAATGGCCGACCAACTCGACACCGCCATCGAACAGAACGGCAAAGGCGACCTCTCCGCACTCCTCGCCGGCGGCGACACCTGGACCGTCGTCGGCTGACACCGCTTTACAGATACGGCACAGATACGGCGTCGACCGATGCCGACGCCGTCATACGGATTCGGTGAGGTCCGGGCCCTTCAGGCCCGGGCCTCGCCGTTTGTCTGGCGGGTCTTCAGCTCGTCGTATGCCTGGCGCGCTTCCAGTACGGCGTCCATCCGCTGCTCGGTCCAGCCCGCGAGCGCCTTCACCTGGTCGGCGGCCTCGCGGCCCAGGTCGGTGAGCGAGTAGTCGACGCGCGGCGGGATGACCGGCTTGGCGTCCCGGTTCACGAGACCGTCGCGCTCCAGGGTCTGCAGGGTCTGGGTGAGCATCTTCTCGCTGACCCTGCCGATCGCGCGGCGCAGCTCGCTGAAGCGGTACGGGCGCTCCAGCAGGACGATCAGGACGAGGACGCCCCAGCGGCTGGTGACGTGCTCCAGGACGAGGCGGTACGGGCACATCGCCTCGCCCTCGACGCTCCACTTGGTGGTCAGCGCGGGACTGCCCGTTGCCGCGGCACCGCGGGCTGCTGTGGAAGCACTCACTGCTGAATCACTTACGGCCATGCCAGTACCTTACTTCAAAGTGGGTACTTTCGCAGAGTTAGTGCAGCTCCTATGGTTAGTGCCGTACCCACCCCACAAGGAGTTGTTTCCACCATGAGCATCGTCGTCACCGGAGCCACCGGACACCTCGGCCGTTTCGTCATCGAGGGACTGCTGGAGAAGGTTCCGGCCGACCAGATCACGGCCGTCGTCCGCAGCGAGGAGAAGGCGGCGGACTTCGCGGCCCGCGGCGTGAAGCTCGCGATCGCCGACTACAACGCTCCCGAGACCTTCGACGGCCTCTTCTCCGCCGGCGACAAGGTGCTGCTGATCTCCGGCAACGAGTTCGACAAGGGCCGCGTCGGCCAGCACAAGGTCGTCCTCGACGCCGCCAAGGCCGCCGGCGTCGCGCTCCTCGCGTACACCAGTGCTCCCGGGAGCCTGTCCGCCGCACTGGCCGACGACCACCGCGACACCGAGGCGGCAGTCCTCGAGTCCGGCGTGACGTACGCCTTCCTGCGCAACGGCTGGTACAACGAGAACTACACCGAGAACCTGGCCCCGGTCCTGGAGTACGGCGCCGTCGTCCAGGCCGCCGGTGAGGGCAAGGTCTCCTCGGCCTCCCGCGCGGACTACGCGGCCGCCGCCGTGGCCGTACTGACCGGCGAGGGCCACGAGAACAAGTCGTACGAGCTGGGTGGCGACACCGCGTGGGACTTCGCCGAGTACGCGGCCGAGGTGGCCAAGGCGTCCGGCAAGGAGATCGTCTACAACTCCGTCCCCGTCGAGGCGTACAAGGGCATCCTGACCGGCGCCGGGCTCCCCGAGCCGCTCGCCGCGATCCTGGCCGGCGTGGACGCGTCGATCGAGAAGGGCGAGCTGGTCGTCGCCACCGGTGACCTGTCCCGGCTGACCGGCCGGCCGACCACGCCGATCGCGGAGTCGATCGCGGCGGCGCTGAAGGGCTGACCCCCGCCCACGAAGGACCCCCGTTCGTGACCCGCGGGAAGCACCTCCGACTGTCATGACCGTATGGCGATACGGGCATGACAGGCGGGGGTGCTCGGCGCTACCTTCTTGGAGGTTGCGCGTGGTTCGGAAGCCGCGCGTCCGCAGCCTGGTGAGAGGGAGGGGCCGTGCCGGTGGAGTCCAAGGGCGAACAGCACATAGGTCTGGATTCCAAGGGCGAACAGCGGATCGGTCTGCTGAACGGCTTCGCGGCGTACGGCATGTGGGGGCTCGTGCCCCTCTTCTGGCCGCTCCTCGAACCCGCGGGAGCGGCGGAGATCCTCGCCCACCGCATGGTGTGGTCGCTGGGCGTCGTGTTGATCGCGCTCGTGGTGATGCGGCGCTGGGCCTGGGCCGGTCCGCTGCTGCGGCAGCCGCGCAGGCTGGGCCTGATCACCATCGCGGCGGCCACCATCACGGTCAACTGGGGCGTCTACATCTGGGCCGTCAACGCCGGCCACGTGGTGGAGGCGTCCCTCGGCTACTTCATCAACCCGCTCGTCACCATCGCGATGGGCGTCCTGCTCCTGAAGGAGCGGCTGCGCCCCGCGCAGTGGGCGGCGGTGGGCATCGGCTTCGCCGCGGTGCTCGTACTGACCGTCGGATACGGCCAGCCGCCGTGGATCTCCCTCTGCCTCGCCTTCTCCTTCGCGACGTACGGACTGGTGAAGAAGAAGGTCAACCTCGGCGGTATCGAGTCGCTGGCCGCGGAGACCGCGATCCAGTTCCTGCCCGCGCTGGGCTATCTGCTGTGGCTGTCGTCCCGGGGCGACGCGACCTTCGGCGGCGAGGGCACCGGGCACGCGGCACTGCTGGCCGCGACCGGTGTGGTGACCGCGCTGCCGCTCGTCTGCTTCGGAGCGGCGGCGATCCGGGTGCCGCTGTCGACGCTGGGACTGCTGCAGTACCTGGCGCCCGTGCTGCAGTTCCTGCTCGGCATCCTGTACTTCCACGAGGCGATGCCCGCCGAGCGGTGGGCCGGGTTCGCGCTGGTGTGGGCCGCGTTGTCACTGCTGACGTGGGATGCGCTGCGGACGGCGCGGAGGTCCAGGACGGTGTTGCGCGAGGCGGCCACCGCTGCCACCGCCGCCGCGGAAGCGGCCCGGGAGGCGGCGGCCACGAGCCCGACCACCACCAGTGGCACCGCCACCGGCACGAACACGTAGTCGGTGACGGCGTCGGCGTCAGTAGTCCGTGTCCTTGCCGAGGAACAGCTCCGCGAAGCCGGTCGCCGCGGCGGGTGAGGCGAGTATCCGCCGCAGCCTGGCCATCGAGGTGCCCGCCTTGAAGGCATCGCCGGACGAGGCGCCGTGGTACACGTCGGAGAGCCACTGCGAGAACTCCTGGTACTGCCACACCCGGCGCAGACAGGCCGCCGAGTAGCCGCGCAGCCCGCTGTCGTCCCCCTTGCCGTAGTACGCGACGAGCGCGTCGCCGAGCAGTAGGGAGTCGTGGATCGCGAGGTTCATGCCCTTCGCGCCGATCGGCGCGAGCAGGTGGGCCGCGTCGCCGGCCAGATACAGCCGCCCGTACGCCATCGGCTCCACCACGTAGTTGTGCATGGCCAGGACCCGCTTCTCGATCAGCTTGCCCTCGTTGAGCGGCTGGGCCCCCTCCGCCCCGAGGCGTGCGTGGAGCTCCGCCCATACGCGCTCGTGCGACCAGTTCTCCGGGTCGTCGTCCGGCGGGCACTCCAGGTAGTAGCGGGTGACCTGCGGGCTGCGGGCCATGTGACCTGCGAACCCGCGCGGATGGATGCCGAAGACGACACAGTCCGAGGACGGCGGCGCCTCGGCCAGCAGCGCCAGCCAGCCGACACCGAAGTCGTGCCGGGCGACGGTGACGTGCTCCGCGGGCATACGGTCCCGGGTCACACCGCGTGCACCGTCGCAACCCGCGATGAACTCGCAGTCCAGGCGGACCCGTTCGCCCGTCTCCGGATCCGTGTACGCCACAGAGGGCCGGTCCGTGTCGATCCCGGCCGGCTCGACGTCGCGGACACCGAAACGGATGTCGCCGCCCCGGACATCCGCGTACTCGCGCACCAGGTCCGTCACCAGCAGCGGCTGCGGGTACACGTAGTGACGGTGGCCCGACACATCCGCGTACGGGAACCTGTGGCGCTCTCCGGCGAACCGGAACTCGCACTCGGTGTGCGCCACGGTGTTCTCCAGGAGCCGGTCCGCCAGGCCTCGCCCCTCCAGCGCGCGCACCGCCCACTCCTCCAGGAAGCCCGCGCGCGGCCGCTGTTCGATGAAGGCCCTGCTCTCGTTCTCCAGCACCACGCAGTCGACGGAGGCGGCCCGGAGGATGTTGGCGAGGGTGAGTCCCGCGGGCCCCGCCCCCACTATGACGACGCGGGTGCGCTGTGGGTGGGCGGCGGCCGACGGGGCGGAGGCGTCTGCGGTCATGCGAACAGTATGGCGAATCCGGTGTGGCCGACCGTCAACTCAAGGCCTTCCGGGTGGGGTTGGCGGACGCGTCGGTAACGGCCGCGGTGGTCGTGGCGGCAGCCACGGCAACGGTGGCCGCGGCCGCGGTGGGTGCGGCGGGCGCTCCGGCCGTCGGCGGCTTCGTACGGCTTCTGAGGCCGAAGGACGACAGCAGCGCGCCCAGTGTCACCATCGCCACCGGGACGATCAGGGCCGCGCGGAAGGCGGAGAGGGTGGCGTCCGGGTCCGAGCCCGCGGAGGCGCCGGAGGAGACCAGGCCGTACACCGCCGTCACCGCCGAGATGCCGATCGCCGAGCCGAACTGGGTGAAGGTGTGCAACAGGCCGCTCGCCAGGCCCTGTTCCGACTCCGCCACACCGTCCGTCGCCGCGATCGTGAGCGGCCCGTAGGCCAGCGCGAAGGCGGTGCCCGCGATGATCAGGGTCGGGAACATCGCCGCGTACGACCAGTCCATGCCCACGGGAAGGAAGAGCCCGTACGCGACGACCGCCAGGACGAAGCCGCCGAGGATCACCTTGGCGTGGCCGAAGCGGGTGACCAGGCGCGGGGTGAGCGTGGGGGCGAGGATCGCGTCGCAGCCCAGGACCACCAGGGCGATCGCCGTCTGCAGGGAGGACCAGCCGCGCAGTTCCTGGAGGTAGAGCGTGAGGACGAACTGGAAGCCGAAGAAGGCGCCCACGAAGAGGAGCGCGCCGAGGTCGGCCCGTACGACGGAGCCGGTGCGGAGGATGCCGAGGCGGACGAGAGGCGTGAGGGTGCGGCGTTCCACGGCGACGAAGACGACGAGCAGGGTGGTGGCCGCGGCGGCAGCACCGGCGGTCAACTGCCAGCCGTCCAGGCCGTGTTCGAGGCGGATGACGGCGTAGGCGGCGAGCAGCATCGTTGCCGCGGCGGTGGCGGCACCGAGGATGTCGAAGCCTTCGGTACGCCGCCGGGGGCGCCCGGGACTCTTCTCGTTCGCGGGCTCGTCGTTCCCGGATTCCCCGTTCCCGGGTTCCTCGTTCCCGGGTTCTTCGGCGCGCGGTTGGGCCGGGATCAGGCGTATCGCCGCCACGAGCAGGGCGCCCGCGAGCAGGACCGGGGCGAAGAACACCCAGCGCCAGCCCAGTTGGGTGAGCAGGCCGCCGATGACCAGGCCGAGGGAGAAGCCGCCGGCCGCCGTGCCCGCGAAGACCAGCAACGCCTTGTTGCGCTGCTCGCCCTCCTCGTACGACGTCGTGATGAGGGACAGCGCGGCCGGTGTCATGAACGCGGCCGAGACGCCGGTGACGAAGCGGGCGACGATCAGCGTCCAGCCCTCCGTGGCGAAGCCGCCCAGGCCCGAGAAGGCGAGGAAGACCGTCAGCCAGGTGAGGAACATCCGGCGGCGGCCCAGCAGGTCGGCCGCGCGGCCGCCGAGCAGGGTGAAGCCGGCGTAGCCGAGCACGTACGCGCTCATCACCCAGGCCGCGGTGTCGGTCGGCAGGTCGAGGTCGGATCTGATGGAGGGGATCGCGACCGCCAGCATGGCGACGTCGATGCCCTCCAGGAAGATCGTTCCGCAGAGGACGAGCAGCAGGGCCCAGGCACGGGTACCCATCACGGCTCCTTGGGTAAGGGAAGGGGCGGTTACCCGAATGAGGGTCGGTTCCCTCTTGTAACCGGTGCCAGCCTGCGGCAGCATCGGCGGACATGGAAGAAGGCACTTTGGAGTCACCGAGTAAGTGCGCGGTAACCATGGACGGCGAGGACACCGATCCCTTCCAGTGGGACACCCGTGAGGACTGTCAGGTGCGGCAGATCCTCGACCGGGTGGCCGACAAGTGGTCGCTCCTCGTGATCGCCCTGCTCGACAACCGGCGGTTGCGGTTCACCGAGTTGCGGCGGGAGATCGACGGGGTGAGTCAGCGGATGCTGACGGTGACGCTGCGGCAGTTGGAGCGGGACGGGCTCGTGAAGCGGACCGTGCATCCTGTGGTGCCGCCTCGGGTGGAGTACGAGCTCACTCCGCTCGGCGGGACGCTCCACTCGACCATCCGGTCGCTGGTGGGGTGGACGGAGGCGCACCAGGGGGAGATCGCGGCGGCTCGGGAGGCTTATGACGAGCGGGTGGGGGCTGCTGGGGCTTCTGCTTGAGGCTGGCTTTTTTTTCGCCCCCGCCGCCCCTACCCGTTCCCGTCCCCTGGGGCTCTGCCCCAGACCCCGTGGGGTGCGATTTCGGGTGCGGGTCGGCTGTGGCTGATCGCGCAGTTCCCCGCGCCCCTAAAAGGGGCGCGGGGAACTGCGCAGTCTTTTGGGGGTTCGGGGGCGGAGCCCCTGAGTCAGTGACGATGGGGGTCCCCCCGCTCGAGCGAAGCCGAGAGTGGGGGAGGGTAGGGGCGGCGGGGGCGTAAGAAAGCCTCAGCCGTCCCCCTCCTCGGCCCGGCGGGCCCGATGTGTGCGTGCCTTCTGGCGGTTGCCGCAGTGCTCCATGGCGCACCAGCGCCGCCGCCCGGGCCGGGAGGTGTCGACGAAGAGCAGAGCGCAGTTGTGGGACCCGCACTCCCGGATCCGATCCGCGTGCGGACCGGTGAACAGCTCCACCGCGTCACGCGCAACGGTGGCCAGCAACCGCGAACCAGTGGCCCCCGGCGCCCACCCGCGCGACCCGTCCGCCTCGACCCGGGCGGCAAGCGGCGCCCCGGCCGCGGCGGCGTTGACGACGTCGAGGTGATGGGCCTGGAGAGGCCGCCCATGGGCCCGGTCCGCGGCCAGTAGAAAAACCGCGTCGCGCAAGGCTCGCGTTTGCGCCAACTCCCCTTCCGTGACCGTCACTTCAAGGCCGCCGGGCAAGCGGCTGCGCTCCACCCAGCGCACCAGATCCGCGGGCTCGTGCAGCACCTCGTACCGCGCGAACTCCCCCGGCCCGCCCGTCGTCACGAGCTCCATGCACAGCGCCCCGGGGTCGAAGCGGAACGACTTCCCCCCGTACGACACGAGAGTCATCCCGGGCGATTTCGTTGCACGCTCACTCACGTAACCACTATAACTGGTTACCATGACAGAGACCCAGCCCCAGCCCCAGACACCCTCGTCGGCACCGGCGCCCCTGCACTGGAAGCTCGTCATCGACACCGCTGACCCGCACGCCCAGGCCGACTTCTGGGCCGCCACCCTCGGTTATCTGGTCGAGGACCACAGCGCCCTGGTCGAGCGCCTGCTCGGCTTCGGCGCCGTACCGCCCGAGGTCACCGTCGAGTCGCACGGCCGCCGGGCCTGGCGGGATGCCGCTGCCGTACGCCACCCCGACGATCCGTACGACAAGGACAGCGGGACCGGACTCGGACGACGGCTGCTCTTCCAGCGCGTGCCGGAGCCGAAGACGGTGAAGAACCGGGTGCACATCGACGTACACACCGCGGACGGGCAGCGGGCGGCGGAGGTCGCGCGGCTGACCGGGCTGGGGGCGGAGGTGCTCCGGGAGGTGAAGGAGCAGGGCGGCGAGTGGGTGCTGATGGCGGATCCGGAGGGCAACGAGTTCTGCGTGCACTGACAGGCGGGGACCCACGGGGACCGGGATGTCCGCCCGTGCGCGGCCACCAGGGATGCCAGCCCCTGGACGGACGCCCGCCCACGGCCGCCTCGGCTGCGCCCTGCGCCCGCCAACCCGTCCGCGGCAAGAGGCAACAGGAAGCAGGGAACAGCCGCCCGAACACGGCGCAACCGGTGTCTCACGCGCGGCCGCGATCGGGTGAACTCCAGGGGTCCGTTATCCGAACAGCTCTGACCGGATTGCGCTCTTGACGGAACGTCAGCCTCAGCTTCACCATCAGGCACCCATTCCCGTATGGAATTCGGAGCCCCCCACATGAAGCTCTCTGTTCCCGGACGTGTCACGGGTGCCGCGGTCATAGCCGTCGCCGCACTCCTCACCACGAGCGCGATAGCCGACGCCGCGCCCGCGCGCGTGGCCGCCGCACCGGACATACCCGTCGCCAACGTCAAGGCACATCTCACTCAACTGCAGTCCATCGCCACCGCCAACGGCGGCAACCGCGCCCATGGACGCGCCGGCTACAAGGCGTCCCTCGACTACGTGAAGGCCAAGCTGGACGCGGCCGGATTCACCACGACCATCCAGCAGTTCACCGCCTCCGGCCGCGTCGGCTACAACCTGATCGCCGACTGGCCCGGCGGCGACGCCAACCAGGTCGTCATGGCGGGCTCCCACCTCGACAGCGTCACCTCGGGGGCCGGCATCAACGACAACGGCTCGGGCTCGGCGGCCGTACTCGAAGCCGCGCTCGCCGTGTCCCGTGCGCAGTACCAGCCGACCAAGCACCTGCGGTTCGCCTGGTGGGGAGCGGAGGAGCTGGGCCTGGTCGGCTCGCGCTACTACGTCAACAGCCTCTCCACCGCCAACCGCGCCAAGATCAGCGGCTACCTCAACTTCGACATGATCGGGTCGCCGAACCCCGGCTACTTCGTCTACGACGACGACCCGGCCATCGAGAAGACCTTCAAGGACTTCTACGCGGGCCTCGGCGTCGCCACCGAGATCGAGACCGAGGGCGACGGCCGCTCGGACCACGCCCCCTTCAAGAGCGCGGGCATCCCCGTCGGCGGCCTCTTCACCGGCGCCAGCAACACCAAGTCCGCGGCCCAGGCCGCCAAGTGGGGCGGCACGGCGGGCCAGTCGTTCGACCGCTGCTACCACTCCTCGTGCGACACGACGTCGAACATCAACGACACCGCCCTGAACCGGAACAGCGACGCACTGGCGTACGCGGTGTGGGAGCTCTCGGAGTAGCCGGACAGCCAGATCCACTCCCGCCGGCGCCGGCCGACTCCAGGACAGATCGGCCGGCTCCGGCCCGCCGCGGCCCGTCCTCCGGGGTAGCCGACGACTGCATGCGTGTGCATATACTGCGTACGCATGCAGTCGTCGTACGCCTTCCATGACGGAGCCGCTCATGACCCGCCACTTCCTCTTCCTCCTGGGCAGCGCCCGCGACAGCGGCAACACCGAGCTGCTGGCCCGCAAGGCCGCGGAACAGCTGCCGGCCGACGTCACCCAGCGCTGGCTGAGTCTCACCGAGCACCCGGTGCCCGACTTCGAGGACCTGCGCCACGACAGCGACCATGTCCGGCCGTCCGGCGACAACACCGCGCTGCTGCTCGACGCGACGCTCGCGGCGACGGACCTCGTCATCGCCTCCCCCCTGTACTGGTACTCCCTGTCCGCGCACACCAAGCGCTACCTGGACCACTGGTCGGGCTGGCTGCGCACCCCCGGCCTCGACTTCAAGAAGACGATGGCCGGGCGCACCCTGTGGGGCGTCACCGCCCTCGCGCACGAGGAGGAAGAGGTCGCCGACCCGCTGATCGGCACGCTCAACCACTCGGCCGCGTACATGGGAATGCGTTTCGGCGGAGTCCTCCTCGGCAACGGCAGCAAGCCCGGGGACGTCCTGACCGACTCCGCCGCCCTGACCCGCGCCAAGACGTTCTTCGCGCAGGAGCCCCCGCTCGCCCGCTTCCCGTACGACAGCTGAGGCCCCCGCCGTCCGGGGCCCCCGCCACCAGCGGGTCCCATGGTCGGTGCGCCCTACGCGGTGATGTCCTTCGCCGTGAACCGCGCCCACGCGGCCGCGCCGAACACCGCCGCGTACAGCCCCTGGAGCTGCAGGTTGCGTATCAGGTCGTCCCAGTAGACCGGGTCGCGCATGAGGTCGGCGAAGGACAGCCAGTAGTGCGAGAAGAAGTACGGCTGTATCGCGTGGAGCTGGGGGATCTGGTCGAGGATCTGCACGGTGATGAGCAGGCCGACGGTCGTCGCCATCGCGGCGATCCCGCTGTTCGTCAGGGTCGAGACGAACAGGCCGAGGGCCGCGATCCCGATCAGTGACGCGGCGACGGCCAGCGCGATCAGCAGCGCCCGCCCGAGCCCCTCGCCGAAACTGATCCGCGTGCCGGAGATCGTCGTCAGCTCTCCCAGTGGGAACAGGAGCGCGCCCACGATGAGCGCCGAGGTCGCCACCACGAGGGTCGCGATGACGCAGAAGGCCAGCGTGGTCGCGTACTTGGTGATCAGCAGGCGGGTCCGCCCGGCCGGGGCGACCAGCAGATAGCGCAGTGTCCCCGCGTTGGCCTCGCCCGCTATCGCGTCGCCCGCGACGACGCCGACCGCCATCGGCAGGAAGAACGGCAGTGTGGCGGCGAGCGCGGTGAAGACCAGGAACAGTCCGTTGTTGGTGATCTGCGCGATGAAGGCGGGTCCCTCGCCTCCGCCGCCTCCGGCCGACGATCCGTCGCTCGTCTCGATCTTCACCGCGATCCCGACCAGCACCGGCACCGCGGCCAGCACGCCGAGCAGCGCGATCGTCCGCCACCGCCGGAGTGTGGTCCCCAGCTCGTTGCGCAACAGGCCGAGGGTCCACAGCGGGGTCGGCGTCCGTGGGCCGGCGGCGGTCTTCGCGGCCTGCGCCGACGGCTCTGCGAGTTCAGCCCGCGACATCGAATCCCTCCCCCGTGAGCGCCACGAAGGCGTCCTCCAGCGAGGCCCGTTCGACCCCGAAGCCCCGGACGCGGACGCCTGCCGTGACCAGTGCCGCGTTCACCTCGGCGAGATCGCGGTCCGGTGGCTCGGCGGTCACACGGTCCTCGGCGAGCACGACATCACTCACGCCCTGTTCCTTCAGTACCCGGGCCGCGTCGCCCGGATCCGGTGTCGTCACGACGAGCCGGCCGCGCGCGCCCGCCGCGAGGTCGGCCACCGGCCCCTGGGTGATCAGCCGTCCCTGGGCCATCACCGCCACGTGCGTGCACACCTGCTCGATCTCGTCCAGCAGATGCGAGGAGAGGAAGACGGTGGTGCCGTCCGACGCCAGCTCCCTCACCAGGGAACGGATTTCCCGCATCCCCTGCGGGTCGAGCCCGTTGGTCGGCTCGTCCAGCACGAGCAGCCGGCGGGGCTGCAGCAGCGCCGCCGCGAGCCCGAGCCGCTGCTTCATCCCCAGGGAGTACGCCTTCGCCTTCTTGCCCGCGGCGGCGGTCAGCCCTACTCGGTCGAGCGCGGCCGCGACGCGTGTACGCCGGGTGCGCGGGTCGGCGGTCGGGTCGGCCGAGTCGTATCGCAGGAGGTTGTCGCGGCCGGAGAGGAAGCCGTAGAGAGCGGGCCCCTCGATGAGCGCGCCGACGTGCGGCAGCACGGTGCTCGTGGCGCGCGGCATGGGCTGCCCCAGCACGCGCGCCGTGCCGGAGGTCGGCTCGATCAGGCCCATCAGCATTCTGATGGTGGTCGTCTTGCCGGAGCCGTTCGGCCCGAGGTAGCCGAAGACGCTGCCCGCCGGGACGGACAGGTCGAGGCCGTCGACGGCGAGCTGTCCGCCGCGGTAGCGCTTGGTGAGGGCGCGGGTGGCGATCACGGTGTCACCCGTGTCCGCGGTCGCTGCCGCGTCGGCCACGGTGTCACCGGCCTTCGCCGTGTCACCGGCCTCCGCGAAGCCGTCCGCGTCAGCCGTGCCGCGCTCACCCTCCATGTCCCCGTCCGCGGTGGACAGTTCCGCCATCGACTCCCTCACTTCGCCTTTCCCACAAGGGGCTCCCGGGACCGCGTGCGCTACTTCGCCGCGTTGGCCGCCTTCACCAGCGCGTCCTTGGTGACCGCGCCCGCGTAGACCTTGCCGTCGTCCGTGATGAGCGCGTTGACCAGGCGGGTCGAGAAGACCGTGCCCGAGCCGAACTTGCCGGTCACGTGGTCGCCCAGCGAGTCGAGGAAGCGGCCCGCGTCACCCGCGCCGGAGGACTCCGACGGCATGCCCTCGCCGCCGGTGTCGAACTGGGCTATCGAGCTCCAGCCCTCACCGATGACGTTCAGACCCTGGAACTCCTTGCCCAGGTCCTCGCCGCCCTTGGGCTGCGCCCGGTCCGTCCTGCCCTCGGCCTTCGCCTCGTCGCCCTCGGTGACCTTCGTGCCCTTGGGCGGGCTGAAGTCGAAGGTGGACGCGGCCGGCTTGGAGAAGTCGACCTTGGTGAAGCCCGCGTCGATGACGGCCGCGCCGCCGCTCGCCGGGGTCAGCGTGAACTTCAGGGGCAGACCGGTCTTCGAGTCCACCGCGATGGAGATCGCGCCGACCGTCGAACCGGATGCCTTGGGCTTGATCAGCAGCTTGTAGGCGTCGCGGCCCGCGACCTGCGCCGTACCGTCGACGGTCACGGACGTCGTGTCGTCGGCCGCCTTCAGCACCTCGTCGGCCAGTTCCTTGGGCGTGGCCGGCACGTCCTCGGACTTGCCCTTCGTCCCCTTCTCGGCGGCGCCGGAGGAGTCCTTCATGTGGTACGCCTCGTTGGACGCGCTGTCGTACGCCCACACCTCGTCGCCGTTGTGGATCACGCTGTATTCGGCGGCCTTGTCGAGCAGTGAGAGCTTCTGCTTGTCCTCGCCGTCGGACGCGACCCGCAACGTGTGCGTACCGGACGCCAGTTCAAGCAGCTTGGACGACGGGTCCGCGGAGGAACCCGACTCCTCACGCCCGCCCACTCCGCCGCCGAGGCTGCTCCCCAGGCCACCGAGGTTCGGCAGGCCGAGGTCCGTGCTGATCTTCACCGTGCCGGACAGCTGCTGTACGTCCGACGCCGCGATCTTCTCGATGAGCTGCTGGGCGGTGATGTCCGGCAGGTCCGGGTCTCCGGAACCGGCGAACGCCGGGACCAGCCCGATGGTCGCAGCCGCCACCCCCAGCACCGCGACGGGGACGACGTACCGAGCGGCTTTACGTCGGCCGGTGCGCAGGTCCTCGTTCGTGTTGTCGTCGGATTCGTACGGTGCCATGTGTGCCCTACCTCCGTTGTCGGCGGCTGATGCACTCGTCCATCCCTGGCCGCCATTGTCACCCGAACTCCTGTGAAGTGGTGTGTCCAATCTGACCAAATCGGCCGGCGGAAAGCGTCAGACCTCGGAGCCAACTCCGCGTACACCTGCGGTATGACATGGGTGGACGGCGCCTCCCCCGACCCGTAGGGGTCGTGCGGGGAAGACGCCGTCCGTGTATCTCGCCGGAGCGGGGTGAAACCCTTTCAGATCCGGGTGGATGGCTTCCGGATCCGGCGGATCAGCCGGTGGTCAGTGGGCTGTTCACCGGTTCACGAACACGTAGTCCGCCCCGTACGGCACTCCCACGATCTTGCCGACCTTGCAGGAACCGGCCGGAGCCACCCCGCCCACGGTGTTCAGCCGCAGGATCTCCGCGGTGCCCGCGAGCAGCCCCCGGTGCTTGCCGGACTGCGTGGCCCTGAGGTCCAGTTCGGGGATGTTCCTGTCGCCGTTCGGGGTCTTGGAGATCAGCGCGCCGGTGACCGCGCTGCGGTCGGCCGCGATCCACTGCGGAGTACCCGAGTTGGGCTTCACGAACGAGTGCGCGATGGGTCCGCCGAGCACGGCGAGCACGTCACGCTGGGCGAAGGACGTGGTGCCGTCGGCCGCCCTCTTGCACTCGTAGATCTGCTTGCCCTTGATGACGGACGCCTGGAAGTTGTTCAGCGCGTGCCGGAAGTCGAACTTCGTCGTGACCTTGTGGAGCTGGCCGCGGACGGCTCCGCCCGGGAACTCGGCGGTGTGCAGATTGGCGTAGAAGCTGCCCGGGTCGGCCTTCAGCTGCCCGAGCAGGGCGGCGTCCTCGACCTTGACCGTGCCGGTGACCGTGCGGCCCCTGGCGTTGTCCAGCAGCTTGGTGAAGTCGACCTTGATACCGCCGTTGACCCCCTTGGCGCCCTGGTGGATGTGGAGCAGGGTCGGCTTGCCGGTGCCGCGCCACTTGACGGCGACGGACACCTTGTCCCCCTTGACCTTGACGAACTCGAGCGCGGCGCCGTCCTTGTCACCGACGGCGGGACCGCCCTGCACCGGCACCTCGTTGGCGCCGTTCAGGCTCGCGGCGAGGATGGTGCCGCCGCTGCCGCCGGCGAGAGCGCCGCTCTGTACCTCGATGGACTGGTCCCCGTGCCCCGAGTGGCCCGCGCTCGCGCTCGAACCCTTGCCGGCGCTCCCGCTGTCGGCGACCGCCGGGATGACGGCGGCGGCGACTCCGGCCGCGGTGGCCACCGCGACGCCGGTCATGACGAGGTTCCTACGACGCTGTGCGAACGTAACGATCGTCCCCATGATTCTTTTTTCTCCCCGTAGTTCCGCTGACACCCCCTGCGTCAGCTTCTGTGCATGAACTACGGAACGGATCCTAGATTGGACTCATTCCAAGGAAGTGACCTGCATCACACACAAAAGGGATCTTGGAGAAAATTCCGAGGGGATCTTGGAGAGAACGGGGAGACGCGCAGGTCAGCCCGCCCGGTGCACCACCGCGTCGCACAGCTCCACCAGCGCCGCCTTCGCGTCGCACTCGGGGAGCGGAGCCAGCGTGGCGCGGGCGTCCTCCGCGTACCGCACGGTGTCGCGGCGGGCCAGGTCCAGGGCGGGGTGCACCCGCAGCCTCGCCAGCGCCTCGGCGTGCCGCGCGTCGTCGGACAGGTCCGAGGCGAGCAGCTCCGACAGTGCGATGTCCTCGGCGAGCCCCAGCCGCTCCACGCGCTCGCGCAGCCGCAGCACGGGCATCGTCGGAATGCCCTCGCGCAGGTCGGTGCCCGGCGTCTTGCCGGACTCGTGCGAGTCGCTGGCGATGTCCAGCACGTCGTCGGCGAGCTGGAAGGCGACGCCGAGCCGCTCGCCGTACTGCGTCAGCACGTCGACGACCGTCTCGTCGGCGCCCGACATCATCGCGCCGAATCGTCCCGCCACGGCGATCAGCGAGCCGGTCTTGCCGCTGAGCACGTCCATGTAGTGGTCGATCGGGTCGCGCCCGTCGCGCGGGCCCGCCGTCTCCAGGATCTGGCCGGTGACCAGCCGCTCGAACGCCTCCGCCTGGATGCGTACGGCCTCGGGGCCGAGGTCGGCCAGTATGTGCGAGGCCCGCGCGAAGAGGAAGTCGCCGGTGAGGACCGCGACCGAGTTGCCCCAGCGGCTGTTGGCGCTGGGCACTCCGCGGCGCACGTCCGCCTCGTCCATCACGTCGTCGTGGTAGAGCGTGGCGAGGTGGGTCAGCTCGACGACCACGGCCGAGGGCACGACACCCGGCGCGTACGGGTCACCGAACTGCGCGGCGAGCGTCACGAGCAGCGGCCGGAACCGCTTGCCGCCCGCGCGCACGAGGTGCTGCGCGGCCTCCGTGATGAACGGGACCTCGCTCTTGGTGGCCTCGAGCAGTCCCTCCTCGACAGCCGCCAATCCGGCCTGGACATCGGCTTCGAGAGCCTGGTCCCGCACGCTCAGCCCGAACGGCCCGACGACGGTCACGAGGGTCTCCTGTCTGCTGACGCTCTCAACGGCGGTCTCTGGATGCTCTGGGTGTGCTGGGCCTGCTGGGTACTACAGGTGCTGCGGATGCTGTGGGTGTTTGTCGATGTGTCGCTGCAGGCACTCAAGTCAGCGTATCCGGTCGTCTTTCGATCACAGTGAGCGCCCGCCCGTCACCTGCCACCACCCTGCCTGACACGCTCCACCTGCCCCCTTTTGCCCCCCACTCCCAGCCGGGCGGTATCCGATCACGGAAGGTATGTTCTTGATCTGCCGATACGACTGATAGATCCGATACGGACGACACTTGCGATACGTCCTGAAAGCGAGCCATTTTTCAGGAAGTGATGCTCCTTGTCCCGCGACACGATCGAGTCCGACCCCGATCCCGACGGCCCGCCCTCGGAGCCCGCCGACGACCACGCCTTCTTCGGCCAGCCCAGGGGCCTGCTCACCCTCTCGGGCCTGGAGGTGTGGGAGCGGTTCTCGTTCCTGGGGATGCAGGCGATCCTCGTCCTGTACTTCGCGGACACGGTGGCCCACGGCGGCATGGGCATGTCCGCCGGAACGGCCGCATCCGTCTCGGCCGCGTACGGAACGCTGGTCTATCTGGTCTCGGTGGCCGGCGGCTGGCTGGCCGACCGCATCCTCGGCTCGTACCGGGCGGTCCTGTGGGGCGGTGTCCTGATCGCCTGCGGCCACTACGCGATGGCGGTGCCCACCGCGGCCATGACCTGGGCGGGACTCGGCCTGATCAGCGCGGGCACGGGCCTGCTGAAGCCGAACGTCGCCACCATGGTCGGCAAGCTCTACCGCACCGACGACGACCGCCGCGACGCCGGTTTCGCCGTGTACTACATGGCGATCAACATCGGCGCCTTCGCGGGTCCGCTGATCACCGGCTGGCTCGGCGACCACCAGGGCTGGCACTGGGGCTTCTCGGCGGCCGCGGTCGGCATGACCCTCGGTCTGATCCAGTACGTCGCGGGCCGCCGTCACCTGGCCGGACGCAGGAACACGGCGGAATTCGCGCTGCCGCCGGCGTCCATGCGCAGGGCCGTCCGCCTGATCGTCCTCGGCCTGCTGGCGGTGGCCGTCCTCGCGGTCCTGCTGGCCGCCGCCGGATGGCTGACCATGGGCCGGTTCGTGGACCTGCTGACCCTGATCTCGGTGATCGCGCCGGTGGTCTACTTCGCGGTGATGTTCAGGAGCCCCCGGGTGACTCCCGGGGAACGGGGCCGGCTGCGCCCGTACATCGTGCTGTTCCTGGCCTCCACGGTCTTCAACTTCATCCTCTTCCAGGCGTACTCGACGATGATGCTGCTGGCCGCGTCGAACGCCGAGACGACGATCCTCGGCTTCGACTTCCCCGCCAGCTGGTACGCGTCCGCCCTGGGCGCCTTCGAGGTGGCGCTCGCCCCGGTCGTGGCCGCGCTGTGGGTAAGGATGGGGCACAGCCAGCCGCACGCCTCCAACAAGATCGCGTTCGGAGTGGTGCTGGGAGGCCTGTCCTTCCTCCTGATGGTGCTGCCGACCTCCGGCCACGCCGGCGACGACTACCTGATGTCGGCCTGGTGGATCGTCGGCTCGTACCTCCTGCTGGGGCTCGGCGACATCCTCCTGGAGACCTCCGGCATGTCGGCCACCACCAAGTTCGCCCCGCGCGCCTTCTCCAGTCAGACGATGTCCCTCTGGTTCCTCTCGCTGGCCCTCGCCAACGGCATCCAGGCCCAGACCGTGAAGCTCTACGACGACGTCTCCAAGCCCGCCTACTTCGGCGTCAACGGCGCGATCGCGGTCGCCGCGGGCCTGCTCGTGATCGCCGCCGCGCCCTGGCTGCGCCGCACGATGCACCCGGTCCACTGAGACCCCACAGGCCCTGGAGGTCACCGCCATGCGCATCCGTACGTCCTTCCCCTACGAGACGACTCACGAGGACCTCCGCGTTCCCCTCCCGGACGGAACCAAGCTCTACGCGCGCGTGTGGCGCCCGCTCACCGACGAACCCGTACCGGCCCTGCTCGAATACCTGCCCTACCGACTGACCGACTGGACGGCCCCGCGCGACTGGCAGCGCCACCCCTGGTACGCGGGGCACGGCTATGCCTCCGTACGTGTGGACATCCGTGGGCACGGCAACTCCGAGGGCATGCCCGGCGACGAGTACTCCGCGACCGAGCTGGCCGACGGGGTCGAGGTCGTCAACTGGCTCGCCGCCCAGCCCTGGTGCTCCGGCAGGGTCGGCATGTTCGGCATCTCCTGGGGCGGCTTCAACTCCCTCCAGATCGCCGCCCTCGCCCCCGAACCGCTCAAGGCGGTCGTCACGGTCTGCTCGACGGACGACCGGTATGACAACGACGTGCACTACATGGGTGGTTCCGTACTCGCCGTCGACATGCACGCGTGGGCGGCGACCATGCTCGCGTTCGTCTCCCGCCCTCCGGACCCGGTGTACGCGGGCGAGGTCTGGCACGACCTGTGGGTCAAACGGCTGGAGACCGTCGATCCGTTCCTGCACACCTGGCTGGCGCACCAGACGAGGGACGACCACTGGCGCCGCGGCAGCGTGTGCGAGGACTACTCCGCGATCCGGGCGGCGGTGCTCACGGTCGGCGGCTGGCACGACCCGTACCGGGACACGGTCCTGCGCCTGGTGGAACACCTCCCGGCGGACCGCGTACGGGGGATCGTCGGGCCGTGGTCGCACCAGTACCCCGACCGGGGGCTGCCGCCCGGCCCGGCGATCGGCTTCCTCCAGGAGACGCTGCGCTGGTGGGACCACTGGCTCAAGGGCGCGGAGACCGGGATCATGTCCGAGCCGCTCCTGCGCTCGTACGTCAGCGACTCCCACCCGCCCGCGACGGTGTACCCGACGCTGCCGGGCCGCTGGGTGGGCGATCCGGCCTGGCCCTCTCCCCTGGTGGCCCGGGAGACGTACGCGCTCAGGGGTGAGCCCGTGGTGGTGCGGTCCCCTCAGCACACCGGGGTGGACGCGGGACGCTTCTTCCCCTTCGGCAACGACGCGGACCTGCCGCCCGACCAGCGGGACGAGGACGCGAGGTCGGCGTGCTTCGACTTCGAGGTCCCGGAGGAGATCTGGGTACTGGGCCGCCCGCGCGTGCGCCTGAGGCTCACCACGGACGCGACGCGAGGACAAGTAGTGGCCCGAATCTGCGACGTGGCCCCCGACGGCTCCTCGACCCTCGTCACCCGAGGCGTCCTGAACCTGTCAGCCCGCCATGGCCGTGACCAGGTGGCTCCCTGGAAACCGGGCTCTACGGAGGATGTGGTTCTCGACCTGAACGCCATCGGCCACGCCTTCCCTCCGGGCCATCGCGTCCGTCTCGCCGTCTCCTCCGCGTACTGGCCGTGGATCTGGCCCCAGCCCGGTTCGGAGGCGGGCTTCACGCTCACCCCTTCGGGGAGCGCGCTGGAACTCCCGCTCCGCGCGCAGGAGTCGGACCCTTCCATCTCCTTCGAGGAACCGGAGCAGGCGGAGCCCATGGGGGTCAACTTCCCCGCGACACTGGACGAGCCGCGCCCCGAGCGTCTCGTCGTCCGCGATGTCGCCAAGGGCGAGTGGCGCCTGGAGGTGGACCCGCGCTACGGAGGCACCCGTGTGTATCCCGACGGCCTCGAATTCACCGAGGAGGCCCTGGACACGTACACGATCGTCGAGTCGGACCCCCTGTCGGCCCGCGCCCGCTCGGACTGGTTCGTCCGTCTGCACCGACCGGACCTGCCGTGGGACGCGAGCGTCGAGTCGCACTCCGAAACCACCTGCGACGAGGCGGACTTCATCACCTCGAACGAGGTGATCTGCAAGGACGGCGACGAGGTGGTGTTCCACCGCACCTGGGAGAAAAGGATTCCGCGGACCGCGGGGTGAACTCGTACGCTCCCCGCATGACGGCGAAGGCGTACGTGGGCCACACGATCGCAATCACGCGTGTAGGTCCCACGACCGCAAACGCGTATGTAGGGACCCCATGACCGCGTACGCCTATGTGGGCCCCGAAGACATATGGGAAGCCGTCCGGCCCGGCGGGGGCGGCGCCCGGATCCGGACCCCGGCCGACCTCGACGCCTTCCTGTCCGCCCGCCCCGCCGACGAACTCGCCGAGCCGTTCACCTTCGTCGTCGACGCCTCCATGACCCTGCGCCTGGCTCCACGCCGCTCCGAGCACGTGGCCTGCGCGGACGGGAAACCG
This sequence comes from Streptomyces sp. NBC_00258, assembly GCF_036182465.1. NCBI lineage: Bacteria > Bacillati > Actinomycetota > Actinomycetes > Kitasatosporales > Streptomycetaceae > Streptomyces > Streptomyces sp. NBC_00258. Next base: position 7,165,773 of record NZ_CP108081.1, on the reverse strand, counting down.
GTGCGCGCCGCCGGGGAGTTGGGCTTCACGCGGACCGCGTCCGGCTGGGCGGTCACGTACGCGAGCAACCAGTCCACCGGCTACTGCCCCGACCCCGAGTCATGGCGATCGCTCGCGGCGGCCCTCACCCGCGTGGGCGTCGACCGCGCCGGCACCCACACCGGCGGCTACACCCACCCGATCACCTACCGCCGCTGCCCGTCCTGCGCCGAGTGGAACTCCGTGCAGGAGGCCCATTTCGTCTGCGCCCTCTGCGACGCCGACCTCCCGGCCGACCACCGCACCGGCCCGACGGACCTCGCGCTCCTCACCGACGAGGAGGGCAACTCGGTCAGGATCACGGTCCTCGGCCGGCACCCGCTGATGGCGGCGGGCCTCGCGGCCGAGATCGTCGTGGAGACGCCTTTCGTCCGTGGCCGCCTCGAACTCGCGCTGTGGCGCCGCCGACTTGAGGCCTGGGGACGCGCCCTGGACGCCGCATCGCACCGCGGCGAGGACATCGCATGGATGACGGTGGAACAAGGACCGTCGATTTCCATTCGGCTCACGGGAGAACGGGATTGCCCCGAGGTGATCGTGGAGGACGACACGATTTCCATGGCCACCGTGTGCGTACCCGTCGATCTTCCCCGGAACTGGATCGACGGCCACCGGCAGAAACTGCGTGACGTACTGACCCTCTGGAACCCGGAAGACTGAACTCTCCGGAACCTCGAAGAGCAGCGAGAACGTTTCTGGACAAGTGGTCCCTTATGCCGACTGGGCGGACATCCAGGCTCCGCCCGACTTGCCCGTATTACGCACTGGACGCACTTAATTCCCCACCTGTGCCAGTGAATTGGGTCACGTCCGCCCAGGACCGCCGATTTGCCGAGTCGGTCGATTCACCTTTGCTCAAAGCAAGTTGAACTTCACCTTCCGAATGGATCAAGAATTCCCATCCGTCCCGAACAGGCAAATGGCATCTCCATGTGAATTCTGGGCTTGTTCACGGCATGTGCTCTCGCATACGTTCACGTCACTCCGGATGGACCGCCTAATCCTGCCGCCGCCCGGAGATCCCAGCCATCCATTCACTCGCGTACGGCAGGAGCGGGGGACCCAGGTAGGCCGCCGGTCCGGATTCCGGAACGGCTAGGGGTGAAGCCGCGTGCAGCATGCGGCCGGGCAGCTCCCGCCCGAACCCGACAGCTCACCTCGCAGGCGTCGGAGAGGAAACGCGCCATGGCCGCACGAGGCAAGCACCGCCGCCCCCGAATCAACACCCTCACACGTGGCATCGTCGCCGCGGGAACCGGCGGAGCCGCGCTCGCGCTCCCCATCGTCGGGGCGACCGGCGCCCACGCCGCACAGCCGGCACAGGCCGCGCAGGTCGCATCGGCCGCGGTCCCGCAGGTCTCGCTCGTCACGTACAAGGTGGTCGCGGGCGACACCCTGACCAAGATCGCCAAGAAGCACTCCACGAGCGGCGGCTGGCAGAACCTTTACAAGGCCAACCGCGCGGTCATCGGCGACGACCCGGCGGTCATCCGCCCGGGCCTCAAGCTGACAGTCGGCACGAAAAACGCCCAAACCTTGGCAAAGACGGCCACTGCGACCAAGTCGTCCACCGCGTCCGCCGTCACCCCCGCCGCCGCGAAGACGTACTCGAACGACCTCGACGGCTGGATCAGGGAATCGCTGGACATCATGGCCCAGCAGGGCATCCCGGGGTCGTACGACGGCATCTACCGCAACATCATGCGTGAGTCGTCGGGCAACCCGCAGGCCATGAACAACTGGGACTCCAACGCCGCGGCCGGTACGCCGTCGAAGGGGCTCCTCCAGACCATCGACCCGACCTTCAACGCCTACCACGTGGCCGGCACCTCGATGGACCCCTTCGACCCGGTCGCCAACATCACGGCGGCGTGCAACTACGCCGCCGCGAGGTACGGCTCGATCGACAACGTCTTCGGGGCCTACTGAGCGGGCCGGCACCGGGCGATCCGGTATCGGGCGATCCGGTATCGGGCGATCCGGTATCGGGCGATCCGGTATCGGGCGATCCGGTATCGGGCGGGCCCACGGCGAGGGAACCAATCTCTCCGCGGGCCCGCCGAGGTTTTCTCCTGGCGGAGAGCTAGACCCGCGAGCCGAAGAGCCGTTCCAGCACCACCGCGATGCCGTCCTCCTCGTTCGACAGGGTCACCTCGTCGGCCACCGCCTGGAGTTCGGGGTGGGCGTTGGCCATCGCGACGCCGTGGGCCGCCCAGTCGAACATCGGGATGTCGTTGGGCATGTCACCGAAAGCGATCGTGGTGGCGGGAGTGAGGCCGAGGTGTTCGGCCGCCAGGGCGAGACCCGTCGCCTTGGTCACGCCACATGGCTGGAGTTCGACTGTGCCGGGGCCGGACATCGTGACCGTGGCGAGGGAACCGACCGCTCCGCGGGCCGCGGACGCCAACTCGTCGTCGGACAGCAGGGGATGGCGCAGCAGCACCTTGCTGATGGGTTCCGTCCAGAGGTCGTCGCGACGCAGGACGCGTACCGCGGGGAGCGTCGGGTGCGGCATCTCGTACCCCGGCTCGATGAGCGTGAGTCCGTCGACCCCGTCCTGGTCGACCGCGGCGTACACGTCCCCGACCTCCGCCTCGATCTTGCCTAGCGCCGTCTCGGCCAGCTCGCGGTCGAGGGTGACCGACCAGACCATGCGCTCGGCGCCGGCGTCGTACAACTGCGCCCCCTGACCGCACACAGCCAGTCCCCGGCTGCCCAGTTCGTCCAGCAGGGGGCGTACGCGCGGTGCCGGGCGCCCCGTCACCACGAGGTGCCTGGCACCTCTCCCGATTGCCATCGCCAGCGCGGCGCGTGACCGGTCCGAAAGGGTGTCGTCGCCTCGCAACAACGTCCCGTCCAGGTCAGTGGCGATGAGTGAATATGCAATCGGTGCGGCCATGATCAGAGAATACGGATCGAACGCCCCAACGACTCGACGGGAACCGGACGTCGTCCGGTATCTCGTCAGGCACAGGGGTCCCCGCCAGCACCATCCGTCCGCCGCCCGGAGGCAAATCGCAGGCGAAGGGGAGCAGTTGACCATGTCCGGACTGCTCCCGCACCCCCGGTCAACCGGCCCGTCGCCCGCCCCCGGGCCCCGCGTCCCCGTGCCCGGCCTCATCCCCTAGTCGTGGCTCGCGCCCGAACTTCGCGCCGCTCGGCGGCTTCAGCGACGCGTTGATGCGTACGCGCACGAACCGGAGGTTTCGTTCAGCCGCGCGCCCCCGCCAGATGCCGGACCAACCTCGGTGAGGCGAACTCCGTCCCGCACACGAACCGCATCACCGGCCCGTACGAAGCCGCCGCCGGCAGCCCCGTGAAGTACAGCCCTGGTACTGAGGACCTGAACCTGGCTCCCAGCTTCGGTGTCCCCCGGCTCACCGCCAGTTCCGTACGCAGTTCGTGCCCGAGGAAGTCCATCGCGGCGAGGTCGACGCGGTATCCGGTCGCGGCGACGACGTGATCCGCCGCGAGCTCCTCGACGCGTCCGTCGAGGGTCTGGACGGCGAGGGCCGGGTGGCCGCCCACCGATCCGGAGCGGACGATCCGCGACACCTCGCTCACCTGCACCTTCCCCTCGAACCGCTCCCGCAGCCACCAGGCGCCGAGTGGGCCGAGCACACGTCGGACGAGGAAGTGCCGGGCCTGCGGGGGCAGATTGCGGTACTGGTGGGGGTAGTAGCTGAGCGCCCACAGCGACCAGGCCCGGCCGAAGGGCGACTCGGGGCGCAGCCGCGGCTGCGTCCAGGGGGGCGCGCCGAAGGCGACCGATCCCTTGCCGCGCGCCACCACGCGCACCTGCGCGCCTGCCTCCGCCGCGAGCGCCGCCGTCTCCAGGGCGGACTGGCCCGCGCCCACGACGATCAGCTCCCTGCCGGAGAACCTGGACAGGTCGTGGAGCTGTGAGCTGTGCGAGACGGGCCCCGTGGGGGTCGGTCCGTCGGGCGCGGCCGCGGCCAGCTCCGGCGGCAGATGCGCCAGCCCGGACAGCCCGGTCGCGACGACGACCGCCCGCGCGGTGAACAACTCCCCGGAGTCCAGCTTGAGTTCAAAACCCCCAGGGCCTGGCCGATCGCCTCCCGGGCCACCCCGTTGACCGCCTTGCCCGGCATCCCCGTGATCGCCGCGCCGGTCGACCGAGACGACCCGCACCCGCTCCAGGTCCGGCACGAGCTTCTGCTGGAACCACTCCCCGTACGCGACGAACGTCTCGACCGGGACGATGTCCTCGTCCGTGACGAGTCGGCGGATGCCAGCCGCGTCGCAGTAGTCGACGAGGTCGTGCCCGCGCTGCGGGGCGTCGATGTTCGAGGCGGCCGGGGTCGACTTGAGAAGCATCCCCTCAGGCATGTGCGCACGCCAGCTCACCATGGGCTCACCGAACACCCGTACCGGAATGCCGCGCGCTCGCAGATGCGCGGCGGTGGACAGGCCGAAGGGCCCGGCACCGATCACTGCCACCGGCTCCATCACGAAGTCCCCTCCCCAGGACGCTGTTTCGTCACTTCGTGGTCGACACAACATGTGCTGTGTACTGCTGGCTCGTCGTACTGCCGGCTCGCCCGTACTGCCCGCTCGCCCGTACTGCCGGTTTCGTGGCCGGACAGGCGCTCGGCCCACGCTCGGACGGGCCTCTACCCCGTGCTCGGACGGGTGCTCGCGCGGTTGGTCCGCCACAGCTGGTACATGTGCTTCACTCCGGGCCGCACGAAGCGCGCGAGCATGGTGAAGAACGGCCGCAGGTCGTCCGCCGCCAGCCACGCCAGCTCCGTGCCGCTCGCGCGGGCGGGAGCGTGCGGTGTCGTGTAGCCGCTCCGGCGGTATGCGAGCAGGGCGGGCAGGTCGATGTTCTCCACGATGTAGTGCCGGCCCGCGAGCTGTTCCCCCTCCGGAACGGTGCGGCCGGTCAGATCCAGATGCATGGCACGGACGACGTCGATCCCCGACTCGTTCTCGAAGAGCCGGAACTGCGCGCCCATCCGCGGGTTGAAGTCGAGCAGTTTGTACCGGCCGTCGCGCCGGTCGAAGCGCAGGTCGAGGTCGATGACACCGCTGAAGCCGATCTGTTTGATGAAACGCGCGGCGATGTCCGCGAGTTCAGGATTGTCGACCACGTACGCGTTCGCCGTCATCCCCGCGTGCGGCGGCCAGGAGCGGACCTTGACGCCGGTGAACATCGCGAGCGGCGTCGAGTCCGCGTCGAAGTACGCGTGCACGATCCAGTCCTCGGCGTCCTCCCTGGGCAGATACTCCTGGAGGATCACCCCGGGGTGCTCGCCCCAGTCACGCGCCAGCGCGAGCAGCCTCTCGCGGGTCTCGACACGGGTCGTCCCGTTCACGGCCGGTCGCACGCGGCGCACGAAGGCCTCACGGTTCTTGGCCACGAGCGGGAATGCCGCCTTCGCCGCGAAGTCCTCGATCTCCTCGTAGGACTCCGGGCAGACGGACTCCGGGCTGGGTATGCCGTGCTCCAGGCAGAGTTCGTGCAGGCCCTGCTTGCTGGCGAGCCGGCGCGGAAGCCCGGCCTCCACTCTGGGAAACAGGAAGCGGTCCGCGAGGTCCGCCTGGTGTTCGGCGATCAGCACCGCGGCCTCCTCGTCGGTCGGGATCAGCACGGTGGGCCGGCCGATCCGGCGCCCGACGCGCAGCAGTCCCTCGACGAGCCGCTCCGGCCGCTCCGTCCCCGTGGTCGGCCAGACGAACGCCTGCCTCAGGTGCCGCGAGGCCGCGGCGGGCGTGTACCGGTCCTCCGTGATCGCGTACATCGGTACGCCCAGGCGTCCGAGGCTGCGGATCGCGCCCACTCCGCCGTGGTGCAGCGGGTAGTCGCCGAACTTCACGATCAGGCCCGGAACTTCCCGGTCCGCGCCGAACGGCACGCCTGTGAAACGTCTGGCCACGGGTCCCCCCACGTGTCCCCCTCCACCGGACCCGGACCCACCCCGTCCGCGCCCCCCGAAAGGACGCTAAGCCGGAATCAACTACTCCGACCCCGCCCTTAATCGGACATTGCGAACTCTTTAGACACTGCCCAAGAGCGGCAACTCCCCCGTAACGTGTGCTGCACCCACACGGAAAGCGAGGCAGCACCCGATGCCCCCCTTCGATGTCACCGAGGGCGATCCCTTCGGCCCGCACAATCTTCCGTACGGCGTGTTCTCCCTTGGCGGGTCCGACAGCGGGCCCGTCAGTGGCTCCGACAGCGACTCCGGCAGCGGCTCCGGCCGGCGGAGCGTGGGCGTCCGGCTGGGCGACCACGTGCTGGACGCGGGGGCGGCGGCCGTGGAACTCGGCTCCCCGTACGCCGCTCTGCTCGCCCGCCCCTCGCTGAACCCTCTGCTCGCGGCCGGCCGCACGGCATGGTCGGACGTGCGGCGCGCGATCACGGCGTGGGTAACGGTGCCGTCCCACCGCGAAACGATCGCGCCCCTGCTGCACCCGCTCTCCGAGGTGACGCTCCACCTCCCCTTCGAGGTCGCCGACTACGTCGACTTCTACGCCTCCGAGAACCACGCCCGTAACGTCGGCCAGATCTTCCGCCCCGACGCCGAGGACTCCCTCACCCCCAACTGGAAGCATCTGCCGATCGGTTACCACGGCAGGTCGGGCACCGTCGTGGTCTCCGGGACCGAGGTCGTACGCCCCTCGGGCCAGCGCAAGGCCCCGGCCGACCCGGCACCGGTCTTCGGGCCGTCCGTCCGGCTCGACATCGAGGCGGAGGTCGGCTTCGTGGTCGGCACGCCTTCGCCGATGGGCACGGCCGTCCCGCTGAGCGGCTTCCGCGACCACGTCTTCGGGCTCTGCCTCCTCAACGACTGGTCCGCCCGCGACCTCCAGGCCTGGGAGTACGTCCCCCTCGGCCCGTTCCTCGGCAAGTCCTTTGCCACGTCGGTGTCTGCCTGGATCACCCCGCTCGACGCCCTGGACGACGCCCGGGTCGCGCCCCCGACGCGTACGCATCCGCTGCTGCCGTATCTGGACGACGCCGACGACGCCGCGGAGGACCCCGGCGGCTACGACCTGCGCATCTCCGTCGCCGTCAACGGCCATGTCGTCTCCGAGCCTCCCTTCTCGACCATGTACTGGACGGCCGCCCAGCAGCTGGCCCACATGACGGTGAACGGCGCGTCGCTGCGCACGGGCGACCTGTACGGGTCGGGCACCGTGAGCGGGGCCTCGGACAACCAGCGGGGCTCCCTCCTGGAACTGACCTGGAACGGGCGCGACACCCTCGAACTGCCGGATGGCAAGCGGACGTTCCTGGAGGACGGGGACACGGTGACGCTGACCGCGTGGGCTCCCGGGCCGCACGGCACACGGGTGGGCCTCGGCGAGGTGAGCGGGCGCATCGCGGCGAGCGCGTAGCGTCCGCCCGCGGGCGCGTCCGGCTGCGGGCCTGCCCTGCCTGGCCGGGGCGGCCTTTCCGGTAGGGCGCGTCGGCGTTGGCGTTCGCTGACGCGGGTTATTCGGCTCTGCGGGTCGGTGGGGGCTTGTCGCGCAGTCCCCCGCGCCCCTCAAGGGCGCCCCTGCCGAGGCGGCCCGTTACGAGGGGGGCACGCCCCCAGGCACGTGCCCTCCCCGGCGGCACCCGCAGTGGCAGATCTTGCCGCACCCCCGAAGAACCCGCAGGTCAGCCGCTCGACCGGCGGAGCCACTGGTGGCGCAACACTCCGGCAACACCACATCCCGTGCCCCGTCGGTATGGTCCGTCGCATGCCCACCGAACGCATCCGTGACCACGCCGGCCAGGGCGCGACCACCGTCGCCGCCCACCGACGGCGGCTGCGCGCGGACCGGGCCAGGCAACTCGCCGACCTGCTGCGCCACCAGGTGCTGGCGGGAGGCTTCCCGGACGGCACACTGCCGCACGAGGCGGCCATCGGCGCCGACTACCGGGCCTCGCGCAACACCGTGCGCCAGGCCCTGGACCTGCTGCGGGCCGAGGGCCTCGTGGAACGGCTGCCCGGCGTCGGCACGGTCGTCGTCGCCGAGAAGTACCCGCACGGACTCGACCGGCTGATGGGACTCGCGGAGACCCTGCGCGAACACGGCCGGGTCAGCAACGAGGTCCGCTCGGTCGGCCCCGTCGCCGCACCCGCCCCGGTCGCCGAGCGGCTGCGTGTGCCCGTCGGCGCCGACGTCCTCTACATCGAGCGGCTGCGACGGCTGAACGGCCTCCCGCTCTCCCTCGACCTCACCTACATCCCACTCGACCTCGGCACCGACCTGCTCGGCGCCGATCTGGAGAACACCGACGTCTTCCGCCTCCTGGAAGGCATCACCGGACAGCCGCTCGGGCACGCCGAGATCACCCTGGAGGCCGTCAACGCCGACGCGCACTCCGCGACGGTTCTGCAGGCCCCGCGCGGCTCGGCCGTCCTGATGCTGGAGCGCCTCACTCATCTCGCCGACGGCCGCCCCGTCGACCTGGAGTTCATCCGCTTCCGCGGCGACCGCATCACGATGAGCGGTCTGCTGCGCCGCTCGCTCTGACCGCCCCGCCCCCTTTCCCGTATCAGCGGGACATCCCTGGAGACAGCCATGCCCTTGGCGCCCCAGCGGGCCGACGTGCCCGTGACCATCGACGAGTCGAAGTGCATCGACGGCTGCACCCTCTGTGTGGACATGTGCCCGCTGGACTCCCTCGCCATCGACGAGAGCAACGGCAAGGCCTATATGCACGTCGACGAGTGCTGGTACTGCGGCCCGTGCGCGGCCCGCTGCCCCACCGGAGCCGTGACGGTCAACATGCCCTATCTGCTCCGGTGAGAGGCGCGGACTCCCATGAAACACACGGCCCCTGAACGAACAGCCCTTGAACGGGCAGCTCTGAAACGCGTCGCCCTGAAACGCACGGCGGTCGCCACGGTCGCGGTCGCCGTCCTGCTCCCCCTGACCGGCTGCGGCGGTGACGCCGAGGCCGGCTCCGGCTCCACGGTCACCGTCACGGTCGGCTACCAGTCCAAGACCATCAACACGGTCACGGCGGGCACCCTCCTCCGCTCCCTCGGCTCCTTCGAGAAGCAGCTGAACGCGCTGGGCGACGGCGTCACCTACAAGGTGAACTGGCAGGACTACGCGACCGGCGCCCCCATCACCGCGCAGATGACCGCCGGAAAGATCGACATCGGCTCGATGGGCGACTTCCCGCTGCTGATCAACGCGGCCCGCGGCAAGCAGCTGGGCCGCCCCACCCGCCTCGTCTCCGTCACCGGCTACAACCTGCGCGGCGGCCTCAACACCATTGTCACCGCGCCGGATTCGAAGCTCGACTCCCTCAAGGACCTGCGCGGCAAGAAGGTGTCGACGAGCATCGGCTCGGCGGCCGACGGCACTCTCGTACGGGCCCTGCAGCGCGCCGGGATCGAGCCGGACAAGGGCATCGAGAAGCTCAACCAGCAGCCCGCGGTGGGTGCTTCGGCTCTCTCGGCGGGCAGCACCGACGCGCTCTCGCAGTTCGTCGCATGGCCCGGCCTGCTCGCTTTCCAGGGCAGGGCGAAGGTGCTGTACGACGGTGCCGAGCTGAACCTGCCGACCTTCCACGGGGTCACCGCCCGCGAGGACTTCGCGAAGAAGCGCCCCGCCGTGCTGGAGGCGTTCCTCAAGGCCCAGGCGGAGGCGACTGACTACCTCCACGACCATCCGGTGGCCGCGGCGGAGAAGGTCGCGAAGGCAACCGGGCTGCCCGCCGAGGTCGTGTACCTCTACAACGGCGCGCACGGCATCGCCACCTTCGACCCGGCGATCAAGCCGAAGCTGGTCTCCGCCCTCAAGAAGGACGTCTCGATCCTGAAGTCGGCGAAGCTGACCGGGGACGTGGACGTGGACTCCTTCGTCGACGACCAGTACGTCAGGAAGGCCCTCGGCCCGGACTACGCCGAGCGCCTGGCCTCGACGCCCGCACCGGCCGCGAGCGAGGTGTGGCCCAAGGGCGCCACCGAGACCCGCGCCTTCAAGTCGCCCGCCGAGCTGCTGGGTTACGTCGCGCAGCACAAGGACGGGATCCGCGCGGCCTACGTCCCCGACGCCACCACCGGCACCCTGTGGTTCGCCGACAAGGCGGTATGGGTGGCCGACGGCGATGACCTGCTGCCCTTCGTCGCCCCGGAGACCGCGAAGGCGTACGCCGTCGATCACGCGGGCGCCCGCGTGATCACGTACGCCGACGCCCTGGAGCGGGCGTCGTGACCCGGTACGTACTGAAGGCGGCCTCACTGGCGGCCGCCCTCGGTCTGTGGCAGCTGCTGACCAGCCTGAACGTCGACCTGTGGCTGCGCTTCTCGCAGTTCCCCACGGTCGCCGACGTGGCCCACGCCTTCGCCGACCGGGTGAGCGGCCCCGACTACTGGACCGACCTCACCGACAGCCTCACCCGGATCCTCACCGGCTTCCTGCTCGCGGCCGTCCTGGGCGTGGCCACGGGCGGGCTCGTGGCCCGCTCCCGCCTCGCCGAGGACCTGCTCGGCCCGCTGTTGGAGGTCGTCCGCCCGATCCCGGCGATCGCCCTGGTCCCCGTCGCGATCCTCCTGTTCCCCTCCAACGAACAGGGCATCGTCTTCATCACCTTCACGGCCGCCTACTTCCCGGTCCTGGTCTCCACCCGGCACGCGGTCCGCGCGCTGACCCCCGCCTGGGAGGAGGCCGTACGCACGATGGGCGGCGGCCGGTGGCGGATCCTCGGCTCGGTCGTCCTGCCGGGCGCCCTGCCGGGCATCTTCGGCGGCCTGTCGGTCGGCATCGGCGTCTCGTGGATCTGTGTCATCTCCGCCGAGATGATCTCCGGCCAATACGGCGTCGGCTACCGCACCTGGCAGGACTACACGGTCGTCGACTACCCCGGCGTCTTCGTCGGCATGGTCACCATCGGAGTGCTGGGCTGGCTCACCTCCACGGCCGTGGAACTCCTGGGCCGCCGGCTGACCCGCTGGCTCCCGCGCACGTCGTACGTCCCCGCGGCACGCACCAGGACACCGAAGCGCCCTCCGCGGGCCGGCTCCGCCCCCACCGCCGTCCGCACCGAGGAGGCGCGCGATGAGCACCTCGTCTGAGACCCGGACATCCGCCGGGACGACGGCGGCACGGGCACCCGCGCCCGTACGCGGCACCCGGCTCACCCTCAGCGCCGCCACGCTGGGCCGGCCGGACGCCTCCGCGCTGGCCGACGTCGACCTGGATGTCACCCCGGGCGAGATCCTCACCGTCGTCGGCCCTTCGGGCTGCGGCAAGTCGACGCTGCTGCGCACGCTCGCCGGGCTGCTGCCCGTCCTGGCCGGGACGGTGGAGCAGGACGGCCGACGGATCGAAGGACCGGCGGCGGATCGCGCCCTGGTCTTCCAGGAGGACGCCCTGCTCCCCTGGCGCACCCTGCGCGCCAACGTCGAACTGCCCCTGGCCATCCAGGGACTGCCGCGCGGCGAACGCAGAAGGCAGGCCGAGTCCTGGCTCGACCGGGTCGGACTCGCCGACCGGTCGACGCAGTTGCCGCACCGCGTCTCCGGGGGCCAGCGCCAGCGCGCGCAGTTGGCCCGTGCGCTCGCCCCGCGCCCGCGCGCCGTCCTGATGGACGAGCCCTTCGGTGCCCTCGACGCCCAGACCCGGGCCGGCATGCAGGACCTGCTGGTGGAGGTGCTGCACGGTACGGGGGCGACCGTCGTCTTCGTCACCCACGACGTGGACGAGGCCCTGTTCCTCGGCGACCGCGTGGCGCTCCTCGGGTCCGGCCGGCTCACGGCGGTGCGCGAGGTGCCACGGCCACGCGACCGTACGGCGCACGACGACCCCGCACGCGTGGCTCTGCGGCGCGAAGTCCTCACTTCTCTCAGCACGTGAAAGGCACCCTGGTGGACACCCCGGACACCCGCGACACCCGTGGCTCCCTCTTGGAGATCCCCGCCCTCGGTGACGCCGAGGAGATCTCCTGCGACGTCCTCGTCATCGGCGGCGGCACGGCCGGCACCATGGCGGCGCTGACCGCCGCCGAGCACGGGGCCGACGTACTGCTGCTGGAGAAGGCGCACGTCCGGCACTCCGGCGCGCTCGCCATGGGCATGGACGGCGTCAACAACGCGGTCATCCCCGGCCGCGCCGAGCCCGACGACTACGTCGCCGAGATCACCCGTGCCAACGACGGCATCGTCGACCAGTCCACCGTCCGCCAGACCGCCACCCGCGGCTTCGCGATGGTCCAGCGCCTCGAGTCGTACGGCGTGAAGTTCGAGAAGGACGAGCACGGCGAGTACGCGGTCCGCCAGGTCCACCGGTCCGGCTCCTACGTGCTGCCGATGCCCGAGGGCAAGGACGTCAAGAAGGTCCTCTACCGGCAGCTGCGGCGGCGCGAGATGCGCGAACGGATCCGCATCGAGAACCGGGTGATGCCGGTGCGCGTGCTGACGTCCCCCGAGGACGGGCGCGCCATCGGGGCGGCCGGCTTCAACACCCGCACGGGCCGGTTCGTGACGGTCCGCGCGGGCAGCGTGATCCTCGCGACCGGCGCCTGCGGCCGCCTCGGCCTGCCCGCCTCGGGCTACCTCTACGGGACCTACGAGAACCCCACCAACGCCGGTGACGGCTACGCCATGGCCTACCACGCGGGCGCCGAGCTCACCGGCATCGAGTGCTTCCAGATCAACCCGCTGATCAAGGACTACAACGGCCCCGCCTGCGCCTATGTCGCCAACCCCTTCGGCGGCTACCAGGTCAACCGGCACGGCGAGCGCTTCGTCGACTCCGACTACTGGTCGGGCCAGATGATGGCGGAGTTCGCCGCGGAGGTGGCGAGCGACCGGGGCCCGGTGTACCTGAAACTGAGCCACCTTCCCGAGGAGTCCATCTCGGCCCTGGAGTCGATCCTGCACTCCACCGAGCGGCCCACCCGCGGCACCTTCCACGCCGGTCGCGGTCACGACTACCGCACCCACGACGTCGAGATGCACATCTCCGAGATCGGCCTGTGCGGCGGCCACTCGGCCTCCGGCGTACGGGTCGACGACCACGCCCGTACGACCGTGCCGCGGCTGTACGCCGCCGGGGACCTGGCGTGCGTCCCGCACAACTACATGATCGGCGCGTTCGTCTTCGGTGACCTCGCGGGGGCGGACGCGGCCCAGTACCGCGCCCACGAGGGCGAGTTGCCCCAGGAGCAGCTGCGCGAGGCGCACGAGTTGGTCTACCGCCCGCTGCGCAACCCGGAGGGGCCGCCCCAGACCCAGGTCGAGTACAAGCTCCGGCGCCTCGTGAACGACTACGTGGCGCCCCCCAAGACCGGTGCCCGGCTGTCGCTCGCCGTCGAGTCCTTCGAGCGGATGCGCGACGACATCTCCACGATGGGCGGGCGCACTCCGCACGAGCTGATGCGGTGCGCCGAGGTCACCTTCATCCGCGACTGCGCGGAGATGGCGGCCCGCGCCTCGCTGGCCCGCACGGAGTCCCGCTGGGGCCTCTACCACGACCGCACGGACCATCCCGCGCGCGACGACGTCTCCTGGTTCCACCACCTCGACCTGCACAAGTCCCCCTCTGGTTCGATGGAGTTCACGGCTCGTCCCGTGGCTCCCTACGCCGTCCCCGTCGACGGCTTCGACGCGACCGGCGGCCCCTCCCGGCACCTCGGCGAGGTCCACCCGGAGGGCGTGGCCACGGCGGGCGCACGGGACGCGGCTCCTGTGGCCGCGCGGCCGTCCACCGCCGTGGCCGGGAGCACCGGTCCCGACGGCACCAGCGACGGAGCCGGCAGCGACAGCTCCCGCAGGGACGCCTCACCACGGCTGCTCGAACTCCTCGCCCTCGCCGAGGAGGAGCCCGAACTCTCCCTAGTCCGGCCCTACTTGACCGACCCCGAGCCCTCCGTCCGGCGAGCGGCCGTCAGCGTGCTCACCGAGACCACGCCCACCGGAACCGGTCCGGCGCTGGCCGCCGCACTCGCCGACACCGACGCTGCCGTACGCGCCGCCGCGGCGGCTTCGTTGCGCGAACTCGTCGAGACGCTCACGCCGGAACCGGCCCTGCGCGACCCGCTGACACACGCCCTCGCACAGCCCGACCGCGTCGTCCGCGCCGCCGCCCTCGATGTCCTGCGTGCCCTGCGGCTGGGCGACGCCGGCCTCTTCGCCCGCTCACTGGGCGATCCTGATATCTCCGTCCGTATCGAAGCGGTCCGGGCACTGGTCTCCGTCGACGCGGCCGACGAACTGGTCCGGGCGGCGGACGACGCGTCCCGCGAGGTCCGGGTGACCGTGGCGAAGGCGTTGGCGACGGTGGGCGCGGACGCCGACCGCCGGAAGGTGGCTGTCGCGGCGGCCGCGACGGGCGCGGGCGCCGCTCCGGCTCCGGCTCCGGACGCCAAGGCCGCCGACGCCGTGCTCGGCGCCCTCGACCGCCTCACCGAGGACTCCGACGCCCTGGTCCGCGGCGCCGCCTTCGCGTCGCTGGCCGGCACGGGGTGCCCAGCGCCGCTGGCCGAACGCGCCGTCCGTGCTCAGGCCGATCCCGCGTGGCAGGTCCGGGCCGGCGCCGCCACCGCGCTGTCCGCGGCTGACGCCGAGGTGGCCGTGCCTTCCCTCGCCAAGACCCTGGGCGACCCGAACGCGGACGTCCGGAAGGCCGCGGTCCTCGCACTCGTCCGGCACACGCAGCCAACGGAGTTCGGCGAGCAGGGCGAACTCTTGGAAGGCGGGACAGCCGGGGACGCTTCGCTCGCCTCCACCTCGACTGCCGTCGCCGCAGCCCGCGAGGCCCTCTCCACGGCAGCGACCGACTCCGACGCCGACGTCAGGGCCTACGCGTCACGCGCTCTGTGACACGCACGCGGTGCCCTGCGCCCCGCGAACGCCACCCAGACTGAAGAGCTGGGACGCAGCCCCGCTCTTCAGGGGCGCGGGGAACTGCGCGACCAGCCCCCACCGACCCGCAGCTACACCCAGTCCTCCGGCTCCGGCTCCGCTTCCATCTCGGGCCAGTACAACCCGGGGTCGCCGTCGCTCCGACGTGCCGGAACCGACCTCTCGCCGCTCCCCGAATCCTCCGCTCGCCCAGCACCAGAGCCGGAGCCGGAGTCAGAACCGGATTCGGAGCCAGAGCTGGAGCTGGAACCGGAGGGCCGCTCCAGGGAAGCGAGCACCCCGATCACACCCTCCCCGTACGTCACGAGCTTCTTCTCGCCGATCCCGCTGATCCCGCCCAGCTCCGCGACGGAGGCGGGCCACACCGTGGCGATCTCCCGCAGCGTGGCGTCGTGGAAGATGACGTACGCCGGGACGCCCTGCTCCTTGGCCTGACCGGCACGCCAGGCGCGCAGGGCCTCGAAGGCGGGGAGCAGCTCCGGAGAGAGCTCGGCCGCCGCTGCTGCCGCCTTGGCCTTGCGCTCGCTCCGACCGGAACCGGACGAGGAGGACGAGGAACGGGAAGCCACCGGCTTCGGCGGCTCCTTGCGCAGCGGCACCTCCCGCTCGCGCCGCAGCACGGTCCCGCTCGCCTCGGTCAGCACCAGCGTGCCGTACTCGCCCTCGACCGCGAGGAGCCCCTGGGCCAGCAACTGCCGGACGACACCGCGCCATTCGCCCTCGGCCAGATCCTCACCGATGCCGAACACGGACAGCTGGTCGTGGTCGAACTGGATGACCTTGGCGCTCCTGCGCCCGAGCAGGATGTCGACGATCTGGAGCGCCCCGAACTTCTGCCCCCGCTCACGCTGCAGCCGCACCACGGTGGACAGCACCTTCTGGGCCGCGACCGTGCCGTCCCAGGTCTCGGGCGGGAGCAGGCACGTGTCGCAGTTCCCGCAGGCCGGAGCCTCCGGGTCCTGGCCGAAGTAGGCGAGCAGCTGGCCGCGCCGGCACTGGGCGGTCTCGCACAGCGCGAGCATCGCCTCAAGATGCGCGGCCGCCCGGCGCCGGAACGCCTCGTCGCCCTCGCTCGACTGGATCATCTTGCGCTGCTGTATGACGTCGTTCAGGCCGTAGGCCATCCATGCCGTGGACGGCAGTCCGTCGCGGCCGGCGCGGCCCGTCTCCTGGTAATAGCCCTCGACCGACTTCGGCAGGTCGAGGTGGGCGACGAACCGGACGTCCGGCTTGTCGATGCCCATGCCGAAGGCGATGGTCGCGCACACCACCAGGCCGTCCTCGCGCAGGAACCGCGACTGGTGGGCGGCGCGCGTGCCGGAGTCCAGACCCGCGTGGTACGGCACCGCCGCGATGCCGTTGCGGGCGAGGAACTCGGCCGTCTTCTCGACCGAGTTGCGCGACAGGCAGTAGACGATGCCCGCGTCGCCCGCGTGCTCCTCCTTGAGGAAGGACAGGAGCTGCTTCTTCGGGTCGGCCTTCGGCACGATCCGGTACTGGATGTTGGGCCGGTCGAAGCTCGCCACGAAGTGACGGGCGTCCGGCATGCCCAGGCGCTGGGTGATCTCCTTGTGCGTGGCGTCCGTTGCCGTGGCGGTCAGCGCGATCCGCGGTACGTCCGGCCAGCGCTCGCCCAGCAGGGAGAGCGACAGGTAGTCGGGGCGGAAGTCGTGGCCCCACTGCGACACGCAGTGCGCCTCGTCGATCGCGAAGACGGAGATCTTTCCGCGCTTGAGGAGGTCGAGCGTGGACTCCAGCCGCAGCCGCTCGGGCGCGAGGTAGATCAGGTCGAGCTCGCCCGCGAGGAACTCTGCCTCGACGGTGCGCCGCTCGTCGAAGTCCTGCGTGGAGTTCATGAACCCGGCGCGCACGCCGAGCGCCCGCAGCGCGTCCACCTGGTCCTGCATCAGCGCGATGAGGGGTGAGACCACCACGCCCGTGCCTGGTCTGACCAGGGCCGGAATCTGGTAGCAGAGCGACTTTCCGCCGCCCGTGGGCATGAGGACGACCGCGTCCCCGCCGCTCACCACATGCTCGATGACGGCTTCCTGCTCGCCTCGGAAGGTCTCGTAACCGAAGACCCGGTGGAGCGTGCCGAGCGCTTCGCTCTCCGCCACCTCTGTCATCACACCCGTCCCGCCCATCGTCCCGTCCCCCGTACGTCGTGCCTCGACCGCTGCCTCCACGATAGGGGTCCGCACCGACAGCCTCAGAGTTATCCACAGGCTGCGACGGAGTATCTGCGCAACGCGTCCGCCGACGCGCCCCGAAAGGCCTCCGCCACGCCCCGAGAAACGCTTCGGGCCCCGGCTCCCAACGGGAGCCGGGGCCCGAAGAGCCACAGCGTGGGCGGACGCGAGCGCCCGCCCGCCCCACCGTCAGCGCACGAAGACGCCCGCCTGACCTGCCAGGTCGAGGAAGTACTGCGGCGCCACACCGAGTACCAGCGTGACCGCCACGCCCACCGCGATCGCCGTCATCGTGAGCGGCGACGGCACGGCGACCGTCGGTCCCTCCGGACGCGGCTCGCTGAAGAACATCAGCACGATCACGCGGATGTAGAAGAACGCCGCGATGGCCGACGAGATCACACCGACCACGACCAGCGCTCCCGCGCCGCCCTCGGCCGCCGCCTTGAACACGGCGAACTTCCCGGCGAAACCGGAGGTCAGCGGGATGCCCGCGAAGGCCAGCAGGAAGACCGCGAACACGGCGGCCACCAGTGGTGACCTGCGTCCGAGACCGGCCCACTTGGACAGGTGCGTGGCCTCGCCGCCCGCGTCCCGTACGAGGGTGACCACCGCGAAAGCGCCGATCGTGACGAACGAGTACGCGCCCAGGTAGAACAGCACCGACGAGACGCCGTCCGGTGTCATCGCGATGACACCCGCGAGGATGAATCCCGCGTGCGCGATCGACGAGTACGCGAGGAGCCGCTTGATGTCGGTCTGGGTGATCGCGACGATCGCGCCGCCCAGCATGGTGACGACCGCCACGCCCATCATCACCGGCCGCCAGTCCCAGCGCAGGCCCGGCAGCACGACGTACAGCAGCCGCAGCAGCGCGCCGAAGGCGGCCACCTTGGTCGCGGCGGCCATGAAGCCGGTCACCGGGGTCGGCGCGCCCTGGTAGACGTCCGGGGTCCACATGTGGAACGGCACCGCGCCGACCTTGAAGAGCAGGCCCATCACGACCATCGCGGCGCCGATGAGCAGCAGCGCGTCGTTGCCCATGGTGCCGGCGAGTGCCGGGTTCACCGTCCCGATGGTGCCGTCGACGACCTGCGCGATCGTGGCGTACGACACCGAACCGGCGTAGCCGTACAGCAGGGCGATGCCGAAGAGGGTGAACGCGGAGGCGAAGGCGCCGAGCAGGAAGTACTTGACCGCGGCCTCCTGCGACATGATCCGCTTGCGGCGGGCCACGGCGCACAGGAGGTAGAGCGGCAGTGAGAAGACTTCCAGGGCGATGAACAGCGTCAGCAGGTCGTTCGCCGACGGGAAGACGAGCATGCCGCCGATCGCGAAGAGCAGCAGCGGGAACACCTCGGTCGTGGCGAACCCGGCCTTGACCGCGGCCTTCTCGCTGTCGCTGCCCGGCACGGACGCGGCCTGCGCGGCGAACGAGTCGACGCGGTTGCCGTGCGCCACCGGGTCGAGACGCCGCTCGGCGAACGTGAACACGCCGAGCACACCGGCCAGCAGGATCGTGCCCTGCAGGAACAGCGAGGGCCCGTCGACCGCGATGGCACCCATCGCGGCGATACCGGCCTTCGTGGTGCCGTATCCGCCGGCCGCGAGTCCCACGACCGCGGCGAAGGCTGCGACGAGGGCGACGACGGACACGAACAACTGGACGTAGTAGCGGGACTTCCGGGGCACGAAGGCCTCGACCAGGATCCCGATGATCGCCGCACCGATGACGATCAGGGTGGGCGACAACTGCCCGTATTCGATCTTCGGCGCGTCGATCTTGTCGATCGGGTCGGCCGCCATTGTCCACAGGCTGTGGACGGCTGTAGCGCTCACGGGGCCGCCTCCACCTCGGGCTTGGGGTCTGTCTTCTGTACGTCGGACATGGTCTGTTTGACCGCCGGGTTGACGATGTCGGTGAGGGGCTTCGGGTAGACGCCGAGGAAGATCAGCAGGGCGATCAGCGGGGCGACCACCGCGAGTTCCCGCACCCGGAGGTCGGGCATGGCCGACACCTCGGGCTTCACCGGGCCGGTCATCGTCCGCTGGTAGAGCACGAGCGTGTAGAGCGCGGCGAGGACGATGCCGAAGGTGGCGATGATCCCGATCACCGGGTAGCGCGTGAACGTGCCGACCAGGACCAGGAACTCACTCACGAACGGCGCGAGCCCCGGCAGGGACAGCGTCGCGAGGCTGCCGATCAGGAAGGTGCCCGCGAGCACCGGGGCGACTTTCTGCACCCCTCCGTAGTCGGCGATCAGACGCGAGCCGCGCCGCGAGATCAGGAAGCCGGCCACCAGCATCAGCGCGGCGGTCGAGATCCCGTGGTTGACCATGTAGAGCGTCGCGCCCGACTGGCCCTGGCTCGTCATGGCGAAGATGCCCATGATGATGAACCCGAAGTGGGAGATCGACGCGTACGCCACCAGCCGCTTGATGTCACGCTGGCCGACCGCGAGCAGCGCCCCGTAGATGATGCTGATCAGGGCGAGTACGAGGATGACCGGCGTCGCCCACTTCGAGGCCTCCGGGAAGAGCTGGAGGCAGAAGCGGAGCATCGCGAAGGTGCCGACCTTGTCGACCACCGCGGTGATCAGGACGGCGACCGGGGCCGTTGCCTCCCCCATCGCGTTGGGCAGCCAGGTGTGCAGCGGCCACAGGGGCGCCTTCACCGCGAAGGCGAAGAAGAAGCCCAGGAAGAGCCATCGCTCGGTGTTGGTCGCCATGTCCAGCGTGCCGTTGGCCCGGGCCTCGGCGATCTCCTGGAGCGAGAAGTTTCCGGCCACTACGTAGAGACCGATCACGGCGGCCAGCATGATCAGGCCGCCGACCAGGTTGTAGAGGAGGAACTTCACCGCGGCGTACGAGCGCTGGGCCGCCGCGTGCTCGTCCGAGCCCGCGTGGGCACGGTCCCCGAAGCCGCCGATGAGGAAGTACATCGGGATGAGCATGGCTTCGAAGAAGATGTAGAAGAGGAAGACGTCGGTGGCCTCGAAGGAGATGATCACCATCGCCTCGACGCCGAGGATCAGGGCGAAGAAGCCCTGGGTCGGGCGCCAGCGGCTGCTGTTGGTCTCCAGCGGGTCGGCGTCGTGCCAGCCCGCGAGGATCACGAACGGGATCAGCAGGGCGGTCAGCGCGATGAGCGCCACCGCGATGCCGTCCACGCCCAGTTCGTACCGCACCCCGAAGTCCGCGATCCAGGCGTGCGATTCGGTGAGCTGGTAGCGGTCGCCGTCGGGGTCGAAGCGGATCAGGACGACCAGGGCGAGTACCAGGGTGGCGAGCGAGACGATCAGCGCCAGCCACTTGGCTGCGGTGCGGCGCGCGGCCGGCACGGCGGCCGTGGCGATGGCCCCGATCGCAGGGAGCACCGCCGTCGCTGTCAGCAGAGGAAAGGACATCGGTATCAGACCGCCCTCATCAGCAGGGTCGCGGCGATGAGGATCGCAGCACCGCCGAACATGGAGACCGCGTACGACCGCGCATAGCCGTTCTGCAGCTTGCGGAGCCGTCCGGAGAGGCCGCCCATCGAGGCCGCCGTGCCGTTCACGACCCCGTCGACCAGCGTGTGGTCGACGTACACCAGGGAGCGCGTGAGGTGCTCTCCGCCGCGTACGAGGACGACGTGGTTGAAGTCGTCCTGGAGGAGGTCGCGCCGGGCGGCCCGGGTGAGCAGGGAGCCGCGCGGGGCGACCACCGGGACGGGACGGCGCCCGTACTGGACGTAGGCCAGAGCGACGCCGATGACGAGCACGACCATGGTGGCGAGCGTGACCGTCGTCGCGCTGACCGGCGGGTTGCCGTGCGCGTGCTCGGTGACGGGCTCCAGCCAGTGCACGAAGCGGTCACCGATGCTGAAGAACCCGCCCGCGAAGACCGATCCGAAGGCCAGCACGATCATCGGGATCGTCATGGACCTGGGGGACTCGTGCGGGTGCGGCTCGTGGCCGTTCTCGTCCGGCTGCCAGCGCTTCTCTCCGAAGAAGGTCATCAGCATCACGCGCGTCATGTAGTACGCGGTGATGGCCGCGCCGAGCAGGGCCACGCTGCCGAGGATCCAGCCCTCGGTGCCGCCCTTGGCGAAGGCCGCCTCGATGATCTTGTCCTTGGAGAAGAAGCCGGACAGGCCTGGGAAGCCGATGATGGCCAGGTAACCGAGGCCGAACGTCACGAAGGTGACCGGCATGTACTTCCTGAGGCCGCCGTACTTCCTCATGTCGACCTCGTCGTTCATGCCGTGCATGACCGAACCGGCGCCGAGGAAGAGCCCGGCCTTGAAGAAGCCGTGCGTCACCAGGTGCATGATCGCGAAGACGTAGCCGATGGGACCGAGGCCCGCCGCGAGGATCATGTAGCCGATCTGCGACATGGTCGAACCGGCGAGTGCCTTCTTGATGTCGTCCTTGGCGCAACCGACGATCGCACCGAAGAGGAGCGTGACCGCTCCGACCACGGTGGTCACGAGCTGGGCGTCCGGCGCGGCGTTGAAGATGTCGGCGGAGCGGACGATCAGGTACACGCCCGCGGTCACCATGGTCGCGGCGTGGATGAGGGCCGAGACCGGGGTCGGGCCCTCCATCGCGTCCCCGAGCCAGGACTGCAGCGGTACCTGGGCGGACTTGCCGCAGGCTGCGAGCAGCAGCATCAGGGCGATGGCGGTCAGCTTGCCCTCGCCGGTCTCACCGGTGGACTCCAGGACCGGCCCGAAGGCGAAGGTCCCGAAGGTGGTGAACATCAGCATGATCGCGATCGACAGGCCCATGTCGCCGACGCGGTTGACCAGGAAGGCCTTCTTCGCGGCGGTGGCGGCGCTGGGCTTGTGCTGCCAGAAACCGATCAGGAGGTACGAGGCGAGGCCGACGCCCTCCCAGCCGACGTAAAGCAGCAGGTAGTTGTCCGCGAGGACGAGCAGCAGCATCGCCGCGAGGAACAGGTTCAGATAGCCGAAGAAACGGCGGCGCCGCTCGTCGTGCTCCATGTACCCGATGGAGTACAGGTGGATCAGCGAGCCGACGCCCGTGATCAGCAGCACGAACGTCATCGACAGCTGGTCGAGCTGGAAGGCCACGTCCGCCTGGAAGCCCTCTACGGGGATCCAGCTGAACAGGTGCTGGCCGATGGCCCGGTGTTCGGCGTCCTTCCCCAGCATGTCGGCGAAGAGGATCGCGCCGATCACGAAGGAGACGGACGAGAGAGCCGTACCGATCAAGTGGCCGACGGCGTCCAGCCGCCGGCCGCCGCACAGCAGTACGGCCGCTCCGAGCAGAGGCGCCGCCACAAGCAGCGCAATCAGGTTCTCCACGATTCAGCGACCCCTTACAGCTTCATCAGGCTGGCGTCGTCGACCGAGGCCGAGTGGCGGGAACGGAACAGCGACACGATGATCGCGAGCCCGACCACGACCTCCGCGGCGGCGACGACCATCGTGAAGAAGGCGATGATCTGGCCGTCGAGATTGCCGTGCATCCGGGAGAAGGCGACGAACGCGAGATTGCAGGCGTTGAGCATCAGCTCGATGCACATGAACACCACGATCGCGTTGCGCCTGATCAGGACGCCGGTGGCGCCGATCGTGAACAACAGGGCGGCGAGGTAGAGGTAGTTGACGGGGTTCACTTCGCGGCCTCCTCTTCCCGCTCTTCGCGGCCGAGCCGCTCCTCGGAGCGCTGCTCCAGCGCCTTGAGGTCCTTGATCGCCTCGTCCGACACGTCGCGGATCTGGCCGCGGTCACGCAGTGTCTTGATGACGGTGAGCTCGGACGGGGTGCCGTCCGGCAGGAGGCCTGCGATGTCCACCGCGTTGTGCCGGGCGTAGACGCCGGGGGCGGGCAGCGGCGGGAGCTGCTTGTTCGCCCGCACGCGCTCCTCGGCCAGTTCGCGCTGGGTCTTGGCCCGCTCGGTGCGCTCGCGGTGGGTGAGCACCATGGCGCCGACGGCGGCCGTGATGAGCAGGGCGCCGGTGATCTCGAAGGCGAAGACGTACTTCGTGAAGATGAGGGCCGCCAGACCCTCCACGTTGCCACCGGAGTTGGCCTGGGTCAGGCCGTTGAACTCCGTCAGCGACGCGTTGCCGATGCCCGCGCAGAGCAGGATTCCGAAGCCGAGGCCGCACAGGAGGGCCAGCCAGCGCTGGCCCTTGATGGTCTCCTTCAGGGAGTCCGCCGCGGTGACACCGACGAGCATGACCACGAAGAGGAACAGCATCATGATCGCGCCGGTGTAGACGACGACCTGGACGATGCCCAGGAAGTACGCGCCGTTGGCGAGGTAGAACACCGCCAGGATGATCATGGTCCCGGCGAGGCAGAGCGCGCTGTGCACGGCCTTCTTCATGAAGACGGTGCACAGGGCGCCGATCACCGCGACGGTTCCGAGGATCCAGAACTGGAAGGCCTCGCCGGTGGACGTCGAGTAGGCCGCGAGGGAGGTGGCGTGGGCGGCGAGTTGCGCGCTCATGCGTCCGCCCCCTCTTCCTCGGGCTTCTCTCCCTTGGAAACGGCCACCTGGGGCACCGTGCCGGGCGCGGCCTCCGTGACCATGCCCCGGTAGTAGTCGCCCTCGTCCATGCCCGGGAAGATCGAGTGCGGCGACTCGACCATGCCCTCCTCCAGACCGGCGAGCAGCTGCTCCTTGGTGTAGATGAGGTTGGCGCGGCTGCTGTCGGCCAGCTCGAACTCGTTCGTCATCGTGAGCGCGCGCGTGGGGCACGCCTCGATGCACAGGCCGCACAGGATGCAGCGGGCGTAGTTGATCTGGTAGACGCGGCCGTACCGCTCGCCCGGGGAGTAGCGCTCCTCCTCGGTGTTCTCCGCGCCCTCCACATAGATGGCGTCCGCGGGACAGGCCCAGGCGCACAGCTCGCAGCCGATGCACTTCTCCAGGCCGTCCGGATGGCGGTTGAGCTGGTGCCGGCCGTGGAACCGCGGGGCGGTGGTCTTCGGCTGCTCCGGATACTGCTCGGTCAGCCGCTTCTTGAACATGGCCTTGAAGGTCACGCCGAAGCCTGCGACGGGGTTCTGGAAACCGGGTTTGGTCTCCTTCTGCTCATCAGCCATCGGACGCCTCCTTTCCGTCACGAGGTCCATCGGTTCCGTCACTGTCAGTATTCACGCCGCCACTGACAATCAACTCCCGCTCCCGGCGCGGACGTCGCCGGGGCACCGGCGGCAGCTCCTGTCCGGGCAGCGGCGGTACGGGGAACCCGCCCGCCATCGGGTCGAAGGCAACGGGTTCTTCCGGCGTCTCCTGGGCGTCCTTCCGGTCGCGGTACATGTCGGCGATGAAGGACAGCAACAGCAGGACAAGGACCGCGCCCGCCACGTACAGGGCGATGTCGGCGAAGTCGTAGTTCTCGTTCCGCAGGGTCCGTACGGTCGCGACGCACATCAGCCAGACCACGGAGACCGGGATGAGGACCTTCCAGCCGAGCTTCATCAGCTGGTCGTAGCGGACGCGGGGCAGCGTGCCGCGCAGCCAGATGAAGAAGAACAGCAGCAGTTGCACCTTGATGACGAACCAGAGCATCGGCCACCAGCCGTGGTTCGCGCCCTCCCAGAAGGTGCTGACCGGCCAGGGGGCCCGCCAGCCGCCCAGGAAGAGCGTCACGGAGACCGCCGAGACGGTCACCATGTTCACGTACTCGGCGAGCATGAACAGCGCGAACTTGATGGACGAGTACTCGGTGTTGAAGCCGCCGACCAGGTCGCCCTCGGACTCCGGCATGTCGAAGGGGGCGCGGTTGGTCTCGCCGACCATCGTCACGATGTAGATCAGGAACGACACCGGCAGCAGGATGATGTACCAGCGGTCCTGCTGCTGGGCGACGATCTCCGAGGTCGACATCGAGCCGGAGTACAGGAACACCGACGCGAACGCGGCGCCCATGGCGATCTCGTACGAGATCATCTGCGCGCAGGAGCGCAGACCGCCCAGGAGCGGGTACGTCGACCCGGAGGACCAGCCCGCGAGCACGATCCCGTAGATGCCCACCGAGGCGACCGCGAGGATGTAGAGCATCGCGATCGGGAGGTCGGTGAGCTGCATCGTGGTGCGCTGGCCGAAGATCGAGATCTGGTTGTCGGCCGGCCCGAAGGGGATCACGGCGATCGCCATGAAGGCCGGGATCGCGGCCACGATGGGCGCCAGGATGTAGACGGCCTTGTCGGCGCGCTTGACGATCAGGTCTTCCTTGAGCATCAGCTTGATGCCGTCGGCGAGCGACTGGAGCATGCCCCAGGGGCCGTGCCGGTTGGGGCCGATGCGCAGCTGCATCCAGGCGACGACCTTGCGCTCCCACACGATGGAGAACAGCACGGTGATCATCAGGAAGGCGAAGCAGAAGACCGCCTTGATGACGACGAGCCACCAGGGGTCGCGGCCGAACATGGAGAGGTCCTCCGCGGCCAGGTACACGGGCGCGGCGAGGTTTCCGGTCATGCCTCCACCTCCTTGGGGGTCTCGGCGGCGAGCGTCGCCGGGCCGATGCGGACGAGTGCGCCGGGCAGTGCGCCCGTGTCCGAGGCGACGCCTCCCCCGGCGGAGTTCAGCGGGAGCCAGACCACGCGGTCGGGCATCTCCGTGATCTGCAGGGGGAGTTCGACCACTCCGGAGGGGCCGGTCACGGCGAGCAGGTCGCCGTTCTTGACGCCCGCCTCGGCGGCCGTGGCGGCCGACACGCGCGCGTGTGCGGCGTGCCGCGTCCCGGCGAGTGCCTCGTCGCCCTCCTGGAGACGGCCCTGGTCGAGCAGCAGCCGGTGTCCCGCGAGCACGGCCTCCCCCGAGGCGGGCCGCGGCAGCACGGCCGCGGTCTCCAGGGGTTCGGTGGCCCGCGGTCCGTCCCAGGCGCCGAGCCGGTCCAGCTCCACGCGCGCGGTGCGCAGGTCGGGCAGTCCCAGGTGTACGTCCATGGCGTCGGCCAGCATCTGCAGGACGCGCCCGTCGGTGGGTGCCACCCGGCGGGTCATCTGCTCGGGCTTGAGCGCGGACTCGAAGAGGCGTGCGCGGCCTTCCCAGTTGAGGAAGGTGCCCGCCTTCTCGGCGACCGCGGCCACGGGGAGGACGACGTCCGCGTTCTCGGTGACCTCACTGGGGCGCAGTTCCAGCGACACCAGGAAGCCGACCGCGGAGAGTGCTTCACGCGCGCGTGCCGGGTCGGGGAGGTCGGCGACCTCGACGCCCGCAACGACGAGCGCGGAGAGCTCCCCGGTGGCTGCGGCCTCGATGATCTGTCCGGTGTCACGGCCGTGGCGGTGCGGCAGTGCCGCGATGCCCCAGGCCAGGGTGACCTCGTCCCGCGCGCGCGGGTCGGTGGCCGGGCGTCCGCCGGGCAGCAGCGAGGGCAGCGCCCCCGCCTCGATCGCGCCGCGCTCCCCGGCCCGGCGCGGGATCCACACCAGTTGGGCACCGGTCGCGGTGGAGGCCCGTACGGCGGCGGTGAGCCCGCCGGCGACGGCGGCCAGCCGCTCGCCGACGACGATCACCGCGCCCTCGGTGCGCAGCGCCTCGGCGGCCTTCGCTCCGTCGCCCTCCAGGCCCGTCCCGGAGGCGAGCGCGTCCAGCCACTCGGTCTCGGTGCCGGGAGCGGCCGGCAGCAGCGTGCCGCCCGCCTTCTCCAGGCCCCGGGTCGCGTGCGTGGCCAGCGAGAAGGTCTTCTGCCCGTGTCCGCGCCAGGCCTTGCGCAGCCTCAGGAAGACACCGGGCGCCTCCTCCTCGGACTCGAATCCGGCGAGCAGGACGGCGGGTGCCTTCTCCAGTGCGGTGTACGTGACGCCCGTACCGTCGAGGTCACGTCCGCGTCCGGCGACCCGGGCGGCCAGGAAGTCGGCCTCCTCGCCGCTGTGCACGCGCGCGCGGAAGTCGATGTCGTTCGTGTCGAGGGCCACGCGCGCGAACTTGCTGTACGCGTAGGCGTCCTCGACGGTCAGCCGGCCGCCGGTGAGGACACCGGCCCGGGAGCGGGCGGCGAGAAGTCCCTGGGCCGCGGCCTCCAGGGCCTCCGGCCAGGAAGCGGGCTCCAGCTCACCGGACTCGCCGCGTACCAGCGGGGTCTGCAGCCGGTCCCGCTGCTGGGCGTAGCGGAAGCCGAACCGCCCCTTGTCGCAGAGCCACTCCTCGTTGACCTGCGGGTCCGGGGAGGCGAGGCGCCGCATGACCTTGCCGCGCCGGTGGTCGGTGCGGGTCGCGCAGCCGCC
Source organism: Streptomyces sp. NBC_00258 (assembly GCF_036182465.1). Taxonomy (NCBI): domain Bacteria; kingdom Bacillati; phylum Actinomycetota; class Actinomycetes; order Kitasatosporales; family Streptomycetaceae; genus Streptomyces; species Streptomyces sp. NBC_00258. The sequence goes on along the minus strand of NZ_CP108081.1, from coordinate 7,138,513 downwards.
GGAGCAGTGCTCGCACACCGAGTGCGACGAGACGAGGTCGAACGGCCGGGAGCGGAAGCGATACGCCGCCGAGGTCAGCGCCCCGACCGGGCAGATCTGGATCGTGTTCCCGGAGAAGTACGACTCGAAGGGGTCGCCCTCGCCGGTGCCGACCTGCTGGAGCGCGCCCCGCTCGATCAGCTCGATCATCGGGTCGCCCGCGATCTGGTTCGAGAACCGCGTGCAGCGGGCGCACAGGACGCAGCGTTCGCGGTCGAGCAGCACCTGGGTGGAGATCGGGACGGGCTTCTCGTACGTGCGCTTCCTGCCCTCGAAGCGGGACTCGGAGTAGCCGTGCGACATGGCCTGGTTCTGCAGGGGGCACTCGCCGCCCTTGTCGCAGACCGGGCAGTCCAGCGGGTGGTTGATGAGCAGGAGCTCCATCACACCCTTCTGGGCCTTCTCGGCGACAGGAGAGCTGAGGTGGGTCTTGACGACCATCCCGTCCGTACAGGTGATCGTGCAGGACGCCATGGGCTTGCGCTGGCCCTCGACCTCGACGATGCACTGGCGGCAGGCGCCGGCCGGGTCGAGGAGCGGGTGGTCGCAGAAGCGGGGGATCTCGATGCCGAGCTGTTCGGCCGCGCGGATGACCAGGGTGCCCTTGGGCACGCTGATCTCGACGCCGTCGATGGTCAGCGAGACGAGATCCTCCGGCGGAACCGCAGCCTCCCCGCCTCCGGAGGGAGCGCTCGTGGTTACCGTCATGCGTTCACCTCCGTGTGCTTTTCCTTGTCGGCCCAGGCCGTCGACTTGGCGGGGTCGAAGGGGCAGCCCCGGCCGTTGATGTGCTCCTCGTACTCCGCGCGGAAGTACTTGAGCGAGGAGAAGATCGGCGAGGCGGCGCCGTCGCCGAGGGCGCAGAAGGACTTGCCGTTGATGTTGTCGGCGATGTCGTTCAGCTTGTCGAGGTCGGACATGACGCCCTTGCCGGCCTCGATGTCGCGCAGCAACTGCACGAGCCAGTACGTCCCTTCGCGGCAGGGCGTGCACTTGCCGCAGGACTCGTGGGCGTAGAACTCGGTCCACCGCGTGACGGCCCGGACGACGCAGGTCGTCTCGTCGAAGCACTGGAGTGCTTTTGTGCCGAGCATGGAACCCGCGGCGCCCACTCCTTCGTAGTCAAGAGGGACGTCGAGGTGCTCGTCGGTGAACATCGGGGTCGAGGAGCCGCCCGGCGTCCAGAACTTGAGGCGGTGCCCCTTCCGGATGCCGCCGCTCATGTCGAGGAGCTGACGGAGTGTGATGCCGAGCGGGGCCTCGTACTGGCCGGGGCTGGTGACATGGCCGCTGAGGGAGTAGAGCGTGAAGCCCGGGGACTTCTCGCTTCCCATCGACCGGAACCATTCCTTGCCCTTGTGGAGAATCGCGGGAACCGACGCGATGGACTCGACGTTGTTCACAACAGTCGGACAGGCATAGAGGCCCGCGACGGCAGGGAAAGGGGGACGAAGTCGCGGCTGTCCACGGCGGCCTTCGAGCGAGTCGAGCAGCGCGGTCTCCTCACCGCAGATGTACGCGCCGGCGCCCGCGTGCACGGTGAGCTGGAGATCCAGCCCGCTGCCCAGGATGTTCTCGCCCAGGTAGCCCGCCGCGTAGGCCTCACGGACGGCCTCGTGCAACCGCCTGAGCACGGGGACGACTTCACCACGCAGATAAATGAAGGCATGCGACGACCGGATCGCATAACAGGCGATGACAATGCCCTCAATGAGGCTGTGCGGGTTCGCGAAGAGAAGCGGGATGTCCTTACAGGTGCCCGGCTCCGATTCGTCGGCGTTGACAACTAGATAGTGAGGCTTTCCATCACCCTGGGGAATGAACTGCCACTTCATTCCGGTGGGGAATCCCGCGCCGCCACGGCCGCGCAGACCGGAGTCCTTCACGTACGCGATGAGGTCGTCCGGCGACATCGCGAGCGCCTTGCGCAGGCCCTCGTACCCGTCGTGCCTCCGGTACACGTCCAGCGACCAGGACTTGTCCTCGTCCCAGAAGGCGGACAGCACCGGTGAGAGCAGCTTCTCGGGGCTCGTCTCTCCGCCGGTCCCCGGCTGAGAGGTGCCCCCGTATTGAGTGGACAAGGTCATCACTCCCCCTCCTCGGCAGTGGGCCCGGCCGGGTGGGACGGGTCGGAGGCCGACGTGTCCTGCGGTGCGTCGTGCGAACTGAGGTGCTCGGACGGGGACGGGTCGTGCGGCGCCTCGTCCTGGGGAGCGCCGGATCCTCGCGGGTGCACCACGCGCGCGGGGCCCGTCTCCCCCTTGGCCAGCCGGAGACCGATCAGCGAGGCGGGGCCCGCGCCGCCACTCGCCTCGACCGCGCCCTCGCGCTCGTCGGGGAAGCCCGCCAGGATGCGGGCCGTGTCCTTGAAGGTGCACAAGGGGGCACCGCGCGTCGGCTCGACCTGTGTTCCCGCGCGCAGGTCGTCGACGAGGCGCTTCGCGCTCGCCACGGTCTGGTTGTCGAAGAACTCCCAGTTGACCATCACGACCGGTGCGAAGTCGCAGGCCGCGTTGCACTCGATGTGCTCCAGGGTGACCTTGCCGTCGTCGGTCGTCTCGCCGTTGCCGACACCGAGGTGGTCCTGGAGGGACTCGAAGATCGCGTCGCCGCCCATGACCGCGCACAGGGTGTTGGTGCAGACGCCCACCTGGTAGTCACCGCTCGGCTTGCGCCGGTACATCGAGTAGAAGGTCGCGACCGCGGTGACCTCCGCGGTGGTCAGGTCGAGCATCTCCGCGCAGAACCGCTGCCCGGTGCGCGTGACGTGGCCCTCCTCCGACTGCACGAGATGCAGCAACGGAAGGAGGGCGGACCGGGAGTCCGGGTAGCGGGCGATGACCTCGCGCGCGTCCGCCTCCAGCCTGGCTCGAACGTCGTCCGGGTAGTCGGGCGCGGGCAGTTGGGGCATGCCCAGGCTGACGCCCTCGGGGGTCGTGGTCACCGGTCGACGCCTCCCATCACGGGGTCGATGGACGCGACGGCGACGATGACGTCGGCGACCTGGCCGCCCTCGCACATCGCCGCCATGGCCTGCAGATTGGTGAAGGACGGGTCCCGGTAGTGGACCCGGTAGGGGCGGGTGCCTCCGTCGGACACGGCGTGCACCCCGAGTTCGCCCTTCGGCGACTCGACGGCCGCGTACGCCTGTCCCGGCGGCACGCGGAACCCCTCGGTCACCAGCTTGAAGTGGTGGATCAGGGCCTCCATGGAGGTGCCCATGATCTGCTTGATGTGGTCGAGCGAGTTGCCGAGTCCGTCGGGGCCGAGCGCGAGCTGGGCGGGCCAGGCGATCTTCTTGTCGGTGACCATGACCGGGCCGGGCTGCAGCCGGTCCAGGCACTGCTCGACGATCCGCAGCGACTGGCGCATCTCCTCGAGACGGATCAGGAAGCGCCCGTACGCGTCGGAGGTGTCGGTGGTCGGGACGTCGAAGTCGTACGTCTCGTAGCCGCAGTACGGCTGCGCCTTGCGCAGGTCGTGCGGCAGGCCGGCCGAGCGGAGGATCGGGCCGGTGGCGCCGAGGGCCATGCAGCCGGCCAGGTCGAGATGGCCGATGCCCTGCATACGGGCCTTGAAGATGGGGTTCCCGGTGGCGAGCTTGTCGTACTCGGGAAGGTTCTTCTGCATCTTCTTCACGAACTCGCGGATCTGGTCCACCGCGCCCGGGGGCAGGTCCTGGGCGAGGCCGCCGGGCCGGATGTACGCGTGGTTCATGCGCAGGCCGGTGATCAGCTCGTAGATGTCGAGAACGAGTTCACGATCACGGAAGCCGTAGATCATGATCGTGGTGGCGCCGAGTTCCATGCCTCCGGTGGCGATGCACACCAGGTGCGAGGAGAGCCGGTTCAGCTCCATCAGGAGCACCCGGATGATCGTGGCGCGGTCCGGGATCTGGTCCTCGATGCCGAGGAGCTTCTCGACGGCCAGGCAGTACGCGGTCTCGTTGAAGAACGACGTCAGGTAGTCCATGCGCGTCACGAAGGTCGTGCCCTGTGTCCACGTACGGAACTCGAGGTTCTTCTCGATGCCGGTGTGCAGATAGCCGATGCCGCAGCGGGCCTCGGTGACCGTCTCGCCGTCGATCTCCAGGATGAGCCGGAGCACGCCGTGCGTGGACGGGTGCTGGGGGCCCATGTTGACGACGATGCGCTCGTCGTCGGCCTTGGCCGCGGTCTCGACGACCTCGTCCCAGTCACCACCGGTGACCGTGTAGACGCGGCCCTCGGTGGTCTCCCGTGCGGATGCTGACTGCGTGCTCATGAGTACGACCTCCGCTGGTCCGGAGCCGGGATCTGGGCGCCCTTGTACTCGACGGGGATGCCGCCGAGGGGATAGTCCTTGCGCTGCGGAAAGCCCTGCCAGTCGTCCGGCATCATGATCCGCGTGAGGGCCGGGTGGCCCTCGAAGACGATGCCGAAGAAGTCGTACGTCTCGCGCTCGTGCCAGTCGTTCGTCGGATAGACCGAGACCAGGGACGGGACGCGCGGCTCGCTGTCCGGGGCGCTGACTTCCAGGCGGATCAGCCGGTTGTGGGTGATCGAGCGCAGGTGGTAGACGGCGTGCAGCTCGCGGCCCTTGTCCTGCGGGTAGTGGACTCCGCTCACGCCTGTGCAGAGCTCGAAGCGCAGGGCCGGGTCGTCGCGCAGGGTCTGGGCGACCTGGAGCAGGAACTCGCGGTCGATGTGGAAGGTCATCTCGTCGCGGTCGACGATCGTCTTCTCGATCGCGTTCTCGGGGACGAGACCCTGTTCCTCCAGGGCGCCTTCGAGCTCGTCGGCGACCTCGTCGAACCAGCCGCCGTACGGGCGGGAGGCCGCGCCCGGCAGCCGGATCGAGCGGACCAGGCCGCCGTAGCCGGAGGTGTCCCCGCCGTTGTTGGCGCCGAACATGCCGCGCTGGACGCGGATCTCCTCGCCGCCGTCGCCTCGCTGGCCCGGGAGGTTGGAGGCGCCGAGGTCCTTCTCGGGGTTCACCCCGTTGCCGTTCGCGTCGCTCACCGCAGCAGGCCCTTCATCTCGATGGTGGGGAGCGCCTTGAGCGCCGCTTCCTCCGCCTCGCGGGCCGCCTCCTCGGCGTTCACGCCGAGCTTCGAGGACTGGATCTTCTGGTGGAGCTTGAGAATCGCGTCCATCAGCATCTCGGGCCGTGGCGGACAGCCGGGCAGATAGATGTCGACAGGGACGATGTGGTCGACGCCCTGCACGATCGCGTAGTTGTTGAACATGCCGCCCGACGAGGCACAAACCCCCATGGAGATCACCCACTTGGGGTTCGGCATCTGGTCGTAGACCTGCCTCAGGACCGGCGCCATCTTCTGGCTGACGCGTCCGGCGACGATCATCAGGTCGGCCTGGCGCGGCGAGCCGCGGAAGACCTCCATGCCGAAGCGCGCCAGGTCGTAGCGGCCCGCGCCCGTCGTCATCATCTCGATGGCGCAGCAGGCGAGGCCGAAGGTGGCGGGGAAGACGGACGACTTGCGCACCCATCCCGCGGCCTGCTCGACGGTGGTCAGCAGGAAGCCGCTCGGCAGCTTTTCTTCGAGTCCCATGCTCAGTGGCTCCTCTGTCCCCTATACGGGGCTCAGTCCCTTGCGGGGTTCAGTCCCATGCGGGTTTCAGTCCCATTCCAGGCCGCCTCGCCGCCACACGTACGCGTACGCGACGAAGACGGTGAGCACGAAGAGCAACATCTCCACGAGCCCGAAAACCCCGAGCGCGTCGAACGTGACGGCCCAGGGATAGAGGAAGACGATCTCGATATCGAAAATGATGAAGAGCATCGCCGTCAGGTAGTACTTGATGGGGAACCGCCCGCCGCCGGCCGGCGTGGGGGTCGGCTCGATACCGCACTCGTAGGCTTCGAGCTTGGCCCGGTTGTAGCGCTTTGGACCGATAAGCGTGGCCATGACCACGGAGAAGATCGCAAAGCCTGCTCCGAGGGCTCCCAGTACGAGGATGGGCGCATACGCGTTCACCGCTCCTCGCTCCTCTCAGTCGGCATTGACTGCTGGCGGTTGCATCAGGACTGGCTCCCTGCCTCGCGTGCCCCATGAACCTCATGAGGCCCACGAGCTCCGTGCGGCTCCACGAAGATCGCGTACATGTGAAGCAGGTCACAAGCCCAACTGCCCCGCATCTTATGCCTGCGGGTCTGTGATCTGCGACACGGGGTACGACAACGCCTTTGTGATCTCCACCACCCGGCGAAGGATCATGAAGTCGGATGAGTGCCGATCTTCGTACGAGAAGCGTCGGAGTGATCACCAGAGGTGACATTTTCGCTCGTCGTCGCTGGTCCAGGCTTCGGCGCTCTACCAAGGGGGCGAGATCCAAGGCAAATTGGCGTTGGACATCGGCGCTTGATAGAGGAACTCGTTCACACTTCGGGGGGAGTTGGAGTGCCCGATGTGGACGACCCGGGCGCGTGCATCCGTTCACGAGCGGAACGCGCCGCCGGCCCGACCTCCACGGCTCCCCCGCTTCACGCGCGCGACACCGCCGCAGGGGCAGCCGTTCCGTGACCTGCGTCACATTGGTAACAGCCGGGAAACAACCGGGCTTGGCCAACGGCTCCAACGGGTGGTAGGTCGCGGGCAATTCGGGCGTAACACAGAAAGGCCGTGATCACAGCCCCGACGGGCGGTGTCCGCAATGCCCGTTACGGCGTCAATAAAGAACGCCACGCCCGGGATTCGGACGGCCCATTGAACAACTGTGGCGCACCACACGTTTCTTGAAGGTATGGAGGAGCCCCTGATACCGGTTGTCCCTATGTCCCACACCGCTCACATACGCAGCCACCGGAAACCCCGGCCTCGCAGCAGCTCGGCGCTCGCGATGCGCGCCGGAGTTGCCGGTGGCGTCCTCAGCACCCTGGCAGTGGCCGGTGCGGCCGGATCGGCGAACGCTGCCGAACCGGTGACCCAGACCATCGAGCTGCCCACCCTCACGGCCGACATGACCGCCCAGGTCGCCGAGTCCGCGGAGGTCACCCAGCAGGCCGCGGCCGACTACCAGCTGCGTGCCGAGCGTGACGCGGCCGCCGCCAAGGCCGCCAAGCAGGCCAAGGCGGACCTCGCCGACGCGAAGAAGAAGGCGGAGGCCAAGCAGAAGGCCGAGGACGCCCGCAAGGCCGCCGCCGAGCGTGCCACCCGGTCCTCCGAGCGGACCACACTCACGTCGACGTCGGCCGACAGCGACGTCCCCGCCCCCGCGAGCGGCAGCGTCGGCACGGTCATCAACTTCCTCAAGGCCCAGGTCGGCGACGCCTACGTCATGGGCGCCACCGGCCCCAACGCGTGGGACTGCTCCAGCCTGGTGCAGGCCGCGTTCAAGCAGGTCGGCGTGGACCTGCCGCGCGTCTCCCAGGACCAGTCCGTGTCCGGCACCCCGGTCTCGCTGTCCAACATCCAGGTCGGCGACATCCTGTACTGGGGTGGCGCGGGTTCGGCGTACCACACCGGTGTCTACATCGGTGGCGGTCAGTACCTGGACGCCGCGAACCCCTCGAAGGGTGTCGTCATCCAGGACCTGTCGGGCTACCCGGCGAGCGGCGCGGTACGCGTCCTCTGACCTCGGTCACGCCTTCCCGGCCCCTGACCGGGCTTCTCCGGGCCCCGGCCACGCACATCGAAGGGCCGCTCCCCCAACACGGGGAGCGGCCCTCAGGCGCGCCACAGCGGCCCCACCCGAACAACGCGCCCCTGGAAGCGGGACTCGGCCCGCTTCCGGCGCGTCCGTGCGTCACGCCCTCGGGGCCACCTTGGAGAGGCCGTTGATGATGCGGTCCATCGCGTCGCCGCCCGTCGGGTCGGTCAGGTTGGCCAGCATCTTCAGCGTGAACTTCATCAGAACGGGGTGCGTGAGACCCCGCTGCGTGGCGATCTTCATGACCTTCGGGTTGCCGATGAGCTTCACGAAGGCGCGGCCCAGCGTGTAGTAGCCGCCGTAGGTGTCCTTGAGGACCTTCGGGTAGCGCTGGAGGGCGAGTTCACGCTGGGCGGGGGTCGCACGGGCGTGCGCCTGGACGATGACGTCGGCGGCGATCTGGCCGGACTCCATGGCGTAGGCGATGCCCTCGCCGTTGAAGGGGTTCACCATCCCGCCCGCGTCGCCGACGAGCAACAGCCCCTTCGTGTAGTGGGGCTGGCGGTTGAAGGCCATCGGGAGAGCGGCGCCCCGGATCGGGATCGTCATGTTCTCCGGGGTGTAGCCCCAGTCCTCGGGCATCGACGCGCACCAGGCCTTCAGGACCTCGCGCCAGTCCAGCTCCTTGAAGGACGACGTGGTGTTCAGGACACCGAGGCCGACGTTCGACGTGCCGTCGCCCATGCCGAAGATCCACCCGTAACCGGGCAGCAGCCGGTCCTCGCCGGGGCCGCGGCGGTCCCACAGCTCCAGCCACGACTCCAGGTAGTCGTCGTCGTGGCGCGGGGACGTGAAGTACGTACGGACCGCGACGCCCATCGGACGGTCCTCGCGGCGGTGCAGGCCCATCGCCAGCGACAGCCGGGTCGAGTTGCCGTCGGCGGCGACCACGAGGGGCGCGTGGAAGGTGACCTCGCGCTTCTCCTTGGAGTCGGCGTCACCGAGCTTCGCGTGCACGCCGGTGATCCGGCCCGTGCGGTCGTCGATGATCGGGGCGCCGACGTTGCAGCGCTCGTGCAGCCGCGCGCCCGCCTTCTGCGCCTGCCGGGCCAGCTGCTCGTCGAAGTCGTCCCGCTTCCGTACGAGTCCGTAGTCCGGGTAGGCGGCGAGATCCGGCCAGTCCAGCTGGAGGCGGACGCCGCCGCCGATGATGCGGAGCCCCTTGTTCCGGAGCCAGCCCGCCTCCTCCGAGATGTCGATGCCCATGGAGACGAGTTGTTTGGTGGCGCGGGGCGTCAGCCCGTCACCGCACACCTTCTCCCGCGGAAACGCGGTCTTCTCGAGGAGCAGGACGTCGAGTCCGGCCTTGGCCAGGTAGTACGCGGTGGTGGAACCGGCTGGCCCGGCCCCGACGACGATCACATCGGCGGTGTGTTCGGAGAGGGGCTGGGACTCGGTCACGACGGGTTCTCCCCAAGTCTCGAAGGCTCTAGGTCTCTAGGTCTCGAAGTGCGAAGTCTCGAAATCCGCGTGCTGACGGGCACGCGACATGGGCAGTCTATGCAGCGGTACTGATCACCTGGCTGAAGGGCTGCCCCGTGAACCGAGCTCTCCCCGTGGTACACCTGCGCGTCCCGACCGACGAGGACGCGTTCGCCTGGCACCGGGTCTTCGACGACCCGGACGTGATGGAGTTCCACGGCGGAAAGCCGGCCGAGCTGTCCTTCTACGAGGAACTGACCGCCCGGCAGCGCCGGCACGACGCCGAGTACGGGTTCTGCTTCTGGACCATGCTCGACGAGGAGGGCCAGGTCATCGGCTTCACCGGCGCCCAGCCGTGGCCGCGCGAGTGGGGACCGAAGGGCGAGATCGAGATCGGCTGGCGGCTCGGGCGGAAGCACTGGGGCAAGGGGTACGTCACCACGGCCGCGCGGATCACGCTGGAACGGGTACGCGCGACGGGCGTACCCAGCGTGGTGGCCATGGTGAACTCCCGCAACGCACGCTCGATCGCGGTGACCAGACGCCTCGGCATGGAACTCGCCGAGACGTTCACCACGGAGACGTCGGACCAGCTGGGGCACTGCTACCGGTTGGCGCTCTGACCGTTTCCCGCCAAGTTCCCACCGGGTTCCCGGGGGCTTTCGGGCGGGCTTCCGACACCTTCCGGCACGGCTCGGCAGGGCTTACTCTGCCGGTACCGCTGGGGGTGACGTCTGTGCGCATACCACGCAAGACACCCGAAGTGCGCGTGCCGCGGCTCGTCGGTCTGATGGCCGTGGACGCGCGGGAGACGGCCGAGGCGCGAGGGGTGCTGCTCGCGGCGCCGGATCGGCCCGACTTCCATCTGACCGTCGTCGATTACGTCGTACGCCAGTACCCGTTGCCCGGTTCCGAGGTGCCGCGCGGGGCGGTTGTGACGGTGTGGTTCGACTTCGGGGAGGGTGAGGGTGGGGGCGGGGCCGGTGTGCGGGAGCCTCGGCGGGGTGGGCCGCCGGCCGGGGGGCTGTACCGGGAGCTTGATGAGCCGGGGGATCCGTTTGCCGTGCTGCGGTAGTCGCTGGGGGCTGCAGGTTGTGGGAACACCGCGGGCCGGTGGGGGCTGGTCGCGCAGTTCCCCGCGCCCCTGAAAGACTGCGCCGTTCCCCGCGCCCCTGAAAGCCAAAAGATTGCGCAGTTCCCCGCGCCCCTAAAAGAAGGCACCTCCCGTGCCCCTGAGAGAAGCGGCTTACGGGGCCTGCTTGTAACCCCTGTGCAGCGCCACGACCCCGCCCGTCAGGTTGCGCCAGGCGACCTTTGACCAACCCGCCTTGGTGAGGCGTTCGGCGAGGGCGGGCTGGTCGGGCCAGTCGCGGATGGACTCGGCGAGGTAGACGTACGCGTCGGGGTTGGAGGAGACCGCGCGGGCCACCGGCGGGAGGGCGCGCATCAGGTACTCGGTGTAGACCGTGCGGAACGGCGCCCAGGTCGGATGCGAGAACTCGCAGATCACGACGCGTCCGCCGGGCTTGGTCACCCGGTGCAGCTCGCGCAGCGCGGTGTCCGTGTCCTGCACGTTCCGCAGGCCGAAGGAGATCGTCACCGCGTCGAACGTGTCGTCCTTGAACGGCAGCTTCGTCGCGTCGCCCGCCGTGAGCGGCAGCCAGGGGTGGTTCTTCTTGCCGACCCTGAGCATCCCGAGGGAGAAGTCGCAGGGGACGACGTACGCACCCGTGCGCGCGAAGGGCAGCGACGAGGTGGCGGTGCCCGCGGCGAGGTCGAGGATCTTCTGCGCGGGCCGCGCGTCGACCGCCTTCGCGACCTCCTTGCGCCACACCCGGTCCTGGCCGAGCGACAGCACGTCGTTCGTCAGGTCGTAGCGTTCCGCCACGTCGTCGAACATCGAGGCGACTTCGTGCGGCTGCTTGTTCAGGGATGCGCGGGTCACGCCCCCATTGTGGCAGTACGGACCGGGTGACTCTCCAGCACCCGGCCCGTACGCCGGTCGGAACGCCGCCACGAGGACGGCTTCCACAAGGCCCCTTGGTGCCTGTGGGCCTTTCAGGGCAGCAGCCTCGGTTTCTTCTTCGCCGCCACGTCCTCCACCCACCCGCAGAGCAGGATGAACACGGCGATGAGGAGCCAGCCGATGCCGAACATGAACCACTGGCTCTCCAGCGGCAGATACGTCTCGAAGGCCGGCACGTCCCAGAACCGGTCGATCAACGGGACGGCCAGGATCAGCGCGATCTCGTGCCAGAGGTAGAGGGTCACGGCTCGGGCGTTGAAGATCGTCACGATCCGGTCGAGGCGCCTGAAGCGGGCCGGCCCGGCGAAGTCGATCCGGAAGTGTGCCTTCGCGTACATCAGGAGCGTCACGAACCCCGCCGACCAGAAGGCCTGTGCGAGCGGGATGTCGTCGAGGTCGTACGAGCCCGTCTCGGCCTGGTGCGTGAAGGCGTACCAGCCGCCGTAGCCGATCGCGGCGAGCGAGAGGACGACGACGGCGAACGGCTTCAGCCGCTGCAGGACGCCGTCGCGGTGCGCGAAGCCGAGGATCCAGCAGAAGAGGAAGGTGGCCAGGTCGGTGAGCGCGCTGCCGAAGCGGTTGTCCGGCGGCTCCCACAGGAAGTGGACGACCAGGATCGGGGCGAGGGAGAGGACGAGGACCGTGACCGGGGCCAGGCGGAACACCCTCAGGAGAAGGGGCGAGAGCAGGACGAACCACAGGTACGTCCGCAGGTACCAAAGGATCTCCCAGGCCTGCTCGCCCCACGCGTTGCCCGGCGGGTCGCCGAGCGGAACGATCCAGTAGACGATCTGCCAGCCGGGCATCCAGTCGTGGATCAGCATCGCGACCACGACGAAGAAGCCCCAGAACCAGAAGGGCGGCAGAAGCCGGCGGATCCGGCTCCTGATCACCTTGAGGGCGGGCCGCTCCAGCGACATCGCCATCAGCGTGCCGGCCAGCGCGAACATGATCCCCATGGAGGGGAAGACCATGCCCGCCCAGGCCCAGCCGAAGGTGTGGTAAGTGACGACGCGGACGAGGGCGACCGCGCGCAGGGTGTCGAAGTAGCGGTCCCGGACGGCGGGTTTCGGCGGCGCGTACGGGACCGGGGCCGGTTCGGGCTCCGGCTCCGGCCCCGGCGCGGGGTGCGCCGGGTAGTCCGCCGACGCCTGCTCCTGTACGTACTCCCCTGCGTACCCCTGCTGGTCGTGGCCGACGTACTGCTGGGGGTACGGCGTGCCACCGTACTGCGGCTGTCCGTACAGCTGTTGCTGCTGGCCGTACCCGTAGCCATAGCCCTGTGGTTGCTGTGGATGCTCCTGCGGGTGGCCCGGCTGGTCCGTCCCCCAGCTCATCGGCCGACCCCCGCCGGTGTGCCGACCTCGCCCGTGCGCTTCAGTTTCTGCCAGCGCAGGCGGCCGCCGGTGAGGGCGGTGATGCAGGAGTGGATGAGGACGAGGTACATCATCTGCCGGTACGCGAGCTGCTGCAGCGGCATCATCAGCAGGTAGCGGTACTTCTCCCGGTCGAGCCGGAACGCGTAGGCGGCGCAGACGAGTTGGACGCAGAGGACGGCCAGCCAGGCGAGCAGGGCCGCCTTGAAGTCGATGAAGATCATCGAATAGAGGGTGAACACGTCGATGAGCGGGGCGAAGACCGGCGTGACGATCTGGAAGATGACGACCAGCGGCATGCCGACCCGGCCGAAGCGGCCCGAAGGACCCTTGTCCGTAAGGGACTTGCGGTGCTTCCACAGCGCCTGCATCGTCCCGTACGACCAGCGGTAGCGCTGCGACCAGAGCTGTTTCAGCGAACCCGGCGCCTCCGTCCAGGCCTTGGCGTGCTCCTGGTAGACGACCCGCCAGCCCTGCCGGTGCATGGCGATGGTGATGTCGGTGTCCTCGGCGAGCGTGTCCTCGCTCATCCCGCCGACCGCGAGCACGGCCTCCCGGCGGAACGCGCCGATCGCGCCCGGGATGGTGGGCATGCAGCGCAGCAGGTCGTACATGCGGCGGTCGAGGTTGAAACCCATCACGTACTCGATGTGCTGCCAGGCGCCGATGATCGTGTCGCGGTTGCCTACCTTGGCGTTGCCCGCGACCGCGCCGACCCCGGGGTCGGCGAAGGGCTGCACCAACTGCCGTACGGTGTCCGCCTCGAAGACCGTGTCGCCGTCCATCATCACGACGATGTCGTAACTGGCGCTGCGTACACCGTTGTTGAGGGCGGCCGGCTTGCCCGCGTTCTCCTGGCGGATGACCCGGACGTTCGTCATGCCGAAGGACTCGGCCGCGCTCCGCGCGATCTCGGACGTGTCGTCCGTCGACCCGTCGTCGACCACGATGATCTCGATCGGATGCGTGCTCCGCGCCAGCGACCTGAGGGTGTTGGCGATGCACTCCTTCTCGTTGTACGCGGGCACGATCACGCTGACGGGACGGGTGATGGGCGTGCCCCAGCTGAACCGGCGCTTGTTGCGCTGCCGGTAGTGCCTGCGCGCGAGGATCAGCATCATCCCGAAGCGGCCCATGACGGCGACGCCGACGACGGCGAGCCCGGTCGCGAGCCCCGGTACGGTCCACTCGGCGACGGCGACGGCCGCGACGAGGGCCTTGCCTTCGTAGAGGGTGGTGCCGGTGGCGGCGCGGTGGGCGGCCTGGAGGCTGTTGGCTCCCCCGGCCTGGCCCAACTGACCGGACTGTCCGGGCTGTTGACCCTGTTGGCCGCCGGGGGCCTGACCGCCCGCCTGCTCACCGCCGGGCTGCTGACCGTTCTGGCCGCTCCCCTGCTGGTTCGCGTCCGCCGTCGCACCGGCCTCCGCGCCGGAGCCCGTACCCGTGCCGGCCTCTCGGTTCGCGCTCTCCGTCTGCTGGATGGCACCGCTGATGGTGGTGAAGGTGTAGCCCTTCGCCTTCATTTTCTTGATGTACGTCCCGAGCGCCTTGACCGTCTGCGAGCGCTCGCCGCCCGCGTCGTGGAAGAGGACCGAGGCGCCCTTGTTCTTGGACGGCGTGGCCCACTTGATGATCTTCGAGACGCCCGGGCGCTTCCAGTCGTCGCTGTCGGTGTCGACGAAGACGCTGGTGTAGCCCTCCTCACCCAGCTTCTTGTAGACGGGCCAGCTGTAGTTGTCGATGGCGTCCGCCTCGGAGGAGTACGGGGCACGGAACAGCGTGGTCGTGATGCCCGCCGCGCCCGCGAGCGCGAGCTGCGTCTGGTCCATCTCACGGGTGATCCGGTCGTCGCTCTGGTACGACAGGTCGACGTGCGTGAAGGTGTGGATGCCGATCTCGTTGCCCTGGTCCACCAGGTCCTTCACGATGCTCGGATAGCGGGACACCATCGAGCCGACCACGAAGAACGTGCCCGGGACGTCGTTCGCCTCCAGGATCTTCAGGATCTGGGGAGTCCAGGTGGGGTTGGGGCCGTCGTCGAAGGTGAGCGCGATGGTCTTCTCGGGGACGGACTGGCTCCGGGCCTCTCCGCCCCGGAAGGAGAGGATCGGCCCGCCGTCGAGGACCTTGTCGGGGACCTTGCTGGAGCTGGCGTTGCTGCGTACGCGCTCGTCGCCGCCGACCTCGGCGCGCAGATAGCCGTCGAGCAGCATCACGCTGGTGAGTGCGAGAAGGAGCAGCAGGGCGAGGATGACACGCGGTTTCTGCAGCGCCGCGGCCTTGCCCGCGGCCCGTGTCATCCGGGACGGGGCGCGCCTGCGGCCGCGCGAGGGCGTCGTAGTAGCCATGAGTGTGAGTGCGTTCCGGTCAGTTGGCGTCCGCGGCCGCCGAGGCGGACGCGGACGGAGCGGAGACGGAGGCGGGATCCGCGGATGCCGACGGGACGGCGGTGGGCACGGCTCCGGCCGGCGGGGCGCCAGTGGCGACACCCGTGGGCGGGACGCCGGTGGGCTGCGCGGGCGGTGTGCCGGTGCCGCCCTGCGGCTGGACACCGCCGCCGGGCCGGGAGTTCTGGTTGCCCGGGCCGCCGCCCCCGAAGGGCAGCAGCGAGGACGGGGAGAGCGAGGGGCCCCAGCCCATGAACGCCATGCCGAGCACGACCGCGTACCCGATGCAGACGGCACCCAGGAGGAGACCGATCCGGCGCAGCAGCTTGGCTCTGCGCCCGGAGTTGTCAACGAACACGGGACCGTCTTCGGATCCGTTGGACCCGTTGGACCCGTTGCCGCGTTTGCGGCGGCGGCCGCGCCCGGCGGCGCGGGATTCGATGGCAGGCTCGGAATGCATTCCCCGGACATTAGGCAGCCTTTATGTGTCCGAAACTCTGATTTCCTTGTGAGACAGCCATGAGAAATTCCTGATCCTGTCGTTTCCCTGAGAGAGTCCCGCTCGACTTCGTGCACCGCGGCCGCCTGTGAGACGTTTTCGGTCCACGACGTGAACCAGAGAGCGGTGCATACGCAATGCGGAGTTTCCTCAAGCCGACTGCCGGGTTCGTCTGTCTGGCGGCCCTGACCTGCGCCGGGTGCTCCTCGGAACCGGACTCGGAGTCGTCGTCATCGTCGTCCTCACAGCCGTCGGCGGCGGGGGCGGGGGCGGCCTCGGAGTCGCCATCGGCCTCGGCCTCGGCGGAGTCGGCCGCCACCGCGTACGCCCCGTACGTCAGCGCCACCAGCGCCTCCGACAACGACTCGGCCGGCTCCCCGGCCACGTACAACCTGGCCTTCGTCATCGCGGGCGGCAGCGGCTGCACGCCGGAGTGGAACGGCACGACGGCCATCGGCGACTCGGCCGTCAAGTCCCGTATATCGGCGCTCAAGGAGTCCGGTGGCACCGTGCGCGTCTCCTTCGGCGGCGCCTCCGGCAAGGAACTCGCCTCTACCTGCGACAGCGCCCCCGAACTGGCCGAGGCCTACGGGGCAGCGCTCGACGCCGCAGGGGCCACGGAGGCCGACTTCGACATCGAGGGCAAGCAGTTGACCGACTCCGACTCGGTCGCGCTGCGCTCCGAAGCCATCGCCCTGCTCCAGAAGGAGCGCTCCGACCTGGCGGTCACCTTCACCCTGCCCGTGATGCCGTCCGGGCTCGACGACGACAGCCTGGCGCTGCTGGAGTCCGCCAACGACAACGGCGTCCAGGTCTCCACGGTCAACATCATGACCATGAACTACGGCAGTTCGTACGACGAGGACATGGGCGACTACGCGGAGACGTCGGCCGAGGCCGCCCACGACCAACTGGAGGACGTCTTCGGGCTGTCGGACGCCGGGGCCTGGAAGGGGCTCGCCCTCACCTCGATGATCGGCGTCAACGACGTGGACAACGAGACGTTCTCCCTGTCCGACGCGGTGCAGGTTCGCTCGTTCGCGGAGGAGAAGGGGATCGCGTGGGTGTCGATGTGGTCGACGTTCCGGGACCAGCAGTGTGAAGGTGACGATGCGGCTTCGGATGACGCGGCGACGAATTGCAGTGGGGTTGACCAGGAGGCCGGGGATTTCGCCGAAGCGTTCACCGGGTGATCGGGTCACATTTCGACTGCGGGTGGGTGGGGGTTGATCGCGCAGTTCCCCGCGCCCCTAAAAGCAAAAGGCGAGGGCGCCTGGTGCACCGCGGTTTTTCAGGCACGCCTGCTTTTCAGGGGCGCGGGGAACTCCGCGACCAGCCACAACGAACCCGCACCCTCAGGACAACGGAAAGCTCAACGGCGCCTGTGCACAAGGCGCCCCCCGCACACGGTCGCCACGCACGCCCCGTCCTCGTCGAAGACCGCGAGATCGGCCCGGCCCCCGGCCACGATCGCCGCGGGACGGACCCGGGCCAGTACGGCCACGTCATTGCGCCCGGCCGCTGCCCTCAGCTCGGCCGTGTCGGCGTACTGCTCCAGAACCGCCACCGCACCCAACTTCAGCACCGCGTGCACCCGTTCGCGTGGCGTCGGAGCATCCGGGAGCGGGCCCTCAAGGACGCGGCCCGGCCCGAGGACGCCGGGCCACCGCCGCACACGCGCACCCGGGAAGCGTTCCTGAAGGCCGGCCAGCGAGCCCGTCGCGGCGATCCGGTCGCCCTCCACGGCGACGGCCCCGTCCTTGACCGGATCGGGGTCGTCCCAGGCGTACCGCAACTCGTCAGCGACGTGAATCGTCAGCACAGCAACGCCAGTCGGAGCACTGATCGCACTGGTCGGGGCACTAGTTGGAGGCGAGGAGCTTCAGCTCCGGGTGGGCCGTGCCGCCCTCGATCGCCGTCGAGGAGATGTGGGACTGGACCCGCTCGTCGACCGGGTCGTTCGCCGGGTCGTCGTGGACGACGAGGTGCTCGTACGTCGTGGCCCGCTGTGCCGGGACGCGGCCGGCCTTGCGGATCAGGTCGATGATCTCCATGCGGTTGGAGCGGTGCTTGGCACCGGCCGAGGACACGACGTTCTCCTCCAGCATGATCGAGCCGAGGTCGTCGGCGCCGTAGTGCAGGGAGAGCTGGCCGACCTCCTTGCCCGTCGTCAGCCAGGAGCCCTGGATGTGGGCGATGTTGTCCATGAAGAGCCGCGCGATGGCGATCATCCGCAGGTACTCGAAGAGCGTGGCCTGCGTACGGCCCTTGAGGTGGTTGTTCTCGGGCTGGTACGTGTACGGGATGAAGGCGCGGAAGCCGCCCGTCCGGTCCTGCACGTCACGGATCATCCGCAGGTGCTCGATGCGCTCGGCGTTGGTCTCGCCGGTACCCATGAGCATGGTGGACGTGGACTCCACACCGAGGTTGTGCGCGGCCTCCATGATCTCCAGCCAGCGCTCGCCGCTCTCCTTCAGCGGGGCGATGGCCTTGCGGGGCCGCGCGGGCAGCAGTTCGGCACCGGCACCGGCGAAGGAGTCGAGACCGGCGGCGTGAATGCGCTGGATCGCCTCCTCGGCGGAGACCTTGGAGATACGGGCCATGTGCTCGACCTCGCTCGCCCCCAGGCTGTGGATGACGAGCTGCGGGTAGGCGGCCTTGATCGCGGCGAAGTGCTCCTCGTAGTACTCGACGCCGAAGTCCGGGTGGTGCCCGCCCTGGAACATGATCTGCGTCCCGCCGAGCTCGACGGTCTCCGCGCAGCGGCGCAGGATGTCGTCCAGATCCCGCGTCCAGCCCTTGGCGGTGTCCTTCGGCGGCGCGTAGAAGGCGCAGAACTTGCACGCCGTGACGCAGACGTTCGTGTAGTTGATGTTGCGCTCGATGATGTACGTCGCGATGTGCTCCGTACCGGCGTACCGACGGCGGCGTACGGCGTCGGCGGCGGCGCCCAGCGCGTGCAGCGGGGCGTCGCGGTAGAGGTCGAGCGCCTCTTCCGGGGTGATCCGCCCACCCTCGGCGGCACGGTCGAGGACGGACTGGAGGTCGGCCTTCTCGGTCACCGGAGCGGTCCCTTTCATAGGGGTGTGGACGGACTGATCCAGCGTACGCCAGGCCGTGTGATCACCCGACGTCAGGCCGCGTACGCCCCGATGAGCAGACCCACAAAGGCGCCCGCGATCAGGAAGGGCCCGAAGGGCATGGAGGTCTTGCGCCCGGCCCTGCGGACGACGACGAGCCCCAGCCCGTACAGCCCGCCGAACAGGAACCCGGCGAAGGTGCCCAGCAGCAGGGCTCCCCAGCCGTACCAGCCGAGGACGGCCCCGAGCCCGAGCGCGAGCTTCACGTCGCCGAAGCCCATGCCGTTGGGGTTGATGAGGAAGAGGACGAAGTAGCCGCCGCCGAGGGCGAGGCCTCCGTACAGCGCGGTCAGCCAGTCCCCGGCGTTCTCGGGCGCGGCGGCGGCCCCCGCAAGCAGGACCAGGGCCGCTCCCGCGAGCGACAGCGTCAGCACGTCCGGCAGCCGCTGCACGGTGAAGTCCACGACGGCGAGCAGCACGCCGAGCGGCGCGAGCAACAGCCAGACGCCCAGCTCGGGCCGGGTACCGGTCGCTGCCGCAAGCGCCGCGCACACGAGCGCGGCCGCGAGGGCGACGAGGGGGGTGCTGGGCCCGTACGTCCGCCCTCCACACTCCCGACATCGGGCCGGCCCGACCCAGCCGCCGATGTGGTGCCCTTCGGGACACCGCGTCTGCCACGGCTCGTCGGGGGCGACGGAGAAGCGATAGGCAGGGCGAGGGATGAACACGCCGATGGCGCCGCCCCAGAGGGCGGCGCCGACGATCATCAACAGGTCGATCGGTTGGAGGCCGTTCATCCCACGGCGGCCACGCCGCTGCGCCAGGTCGGCAGCAGCTCGTCCAGCAGGGCCTCGGTCCTGGGCGGCAGCCCACGTGCCCCGCTCCGCGCCACCAGATCCGCAGCAAGCCTCTTGAGGCGATCACTGTCACCGGTGGCATGCGTGGCCCGAAGCAACTCGTTCCACAGCCGCTCATCGCCCGGCGCGGAGCCGAGCGCCGCGTTCAGCGCCTCGATCGCCTTCTCCGCCCGGTCCTTCTCCAGGTGGAACGCGGACAGGGCGAGCCCGATGTCCGCGACGAGCAGCGGCAGTTGTGCGTCGATGATCTCGTGGGTCAGCCACCCGTACCGCCCCGCGGGCCGCTCGGCCAGCAACGGTCCCCGCACCAGCACCAGCGCATCGGTCAGCAGACGCCCGCGCACGGCACGGCTGTTGGCGCCCCGCCCCTGCGTGGCCTCGTGGTACAGCGACCGCAGCACATCCAGGTCGGACACCACGGACTTGGCGAGCTTGAGCCGCCCGGTCGAGTCGGTGCCGAGTCGCGGCGTACCGTCCGGGTCGTTGCCGAGCCAGGTGCGCAGCCGCTCGACGAGCGCGTCCCGCACGTCGTCCGTGACGCCGCGCGGCCACAGCGCGGAGGACAGCACCCGCGGATGCACACCCTCGCGGTGCAGAAGCAGCAGCGCCAACGCCTCGTGCAGCAGCGGGCTGCGCTCACCGTCCGGCGTTTCGAGGCCGATGATCTCGTACGGGCCGACGAGCCGCGCGTACACCGCGGGACGCCCCTGCTCGCTGATGTCGACGAGGAACGGCGGGGTGGTGGTGGGGCGGTCGTCGTCGCGCTCGGGGTCGGCGTCGGTGAACAGCTCGACGACGGCCCGCTGCTGGGACACCGGCAGGAGCTGCGCGTCGAGTTCGAGCCCGAGGAGCGGCGCGAGGAGCTTGCCCTCGCTGGTGATCTCCATCTCCCAGGCGGCACCGGGCAGATCGCCCGACTGCGTGCCGACGAGGTACCCGATGCCCAACCGGCTCGCGTCGGCGGCCAGTTCGGCGAGCGTGACGGCGTCCTCGGCGGACGGCTCGGCGGCGAGCAGCACGAGGTGCGGGGCCCAACGGGTGTGCTGGGCAGGGCCCGTACGCCCGGTCAGGACCGAGTCGTGCCCTGCGGCACCCAGCGCGCCGCGCCGCTGCCGCGTCTCCGCCTCCATGGTCTCCACGAGCGCCTCGATGTCGTCGAGGTGGCGGAGCCGGTTGGGCGCGAGAGGAGTGAGGTCCTCGCCGAAGCCGACGAGGGTGATCGTCATGCGGTCGGACCAGCCGTTGGTGGCCAACTCGGCGGCCACGGAGGCGAACACGCCCGCCCGGTCCTGCTCACGGCCGCTCAGTGAGACGATGCCGGGCACGGCCTCCAGATTGAGGAGGAGCCGCGAGTCGTCCATCGTGCCGAGGCTGACGAGGCCGGGGTAGGGAGCGGCCGTGTCGACGTCCTCGTACCGCTCGGCGTCTGCCCTCGCGAGCATCCAGAACGTCTGGTCCTGCCCGAGCTGCCAGGGCGCCGGCGGCTTTCCGGCGGGCTGGGCGAGCTGGAGGTGCAGGTCGCCGTTGCCGCTCATCCAGGCCGCGTAGACGGTCGGCAGCGGCCGGGACTCGCCCGCGAGCGACGCGGCGAGCCCGCGCAGGGAGAGGTCGAGAAGGCGTACGCCCTCGGGGTCGGCCCCCACCAGCAGCGCGTCCTGCGCGTCGGCGGCCGCGCCGGTGGGCGTCGGCGGTTCCATGCCGCGCCGCCCGCCGACGGCACCGAGGGCGGACTGCCACAGCGCCTGACGCCGGCGCCTGCCGAGGGCGCCGAGGAGACCGGCGGCGAGAAGGGGCGCGCCGAGCAGTGCCTGCGGCAGCCCGAACCCGCCGTCCTCACCGGCGGCCGGGGCGGCATGCTCCTGCCCCTGCTGTCCTTGCCGCTCGTCCTGCCCCTGCTGGTGCCCCTTGTCGGGGGCGGGCCGCTGCTCGGGAAGGCTGATGTGGGCGGTGTCGCGGTCGAGGGACCCGGAGCCGCCGCCCTGCTGACCGCTCCCCTGCTGTCCGCCGGCGCCACCGGTCCTGGCGTAGTCGGAGATCTGCTGCTGCACTTCCTCCGAGACCTTCGGGGCCTCGTCGGGCATCTCCACCAGCTCGCCGCCGCGGGCGTCGCCGGGCATCTCCATGATCCAGCCGGGCCGGATGAGGCTGGCCTCGGAGAGCTTCGAACCGTCGGGCTGCGTACGGTCCTTGTTGAGCTGGTAGATCTCCTTGTACCGCCGCCCGTCGCCGAGGTGGCGTTCCGCGACCTCCCAGAGGGAGTCGTGGTGACGGCCCTCGGGGGGCTGGATCCGGTAGAACTTCGTGTCGTCGTCGGAGGCGTGGGCGGCGGTCCCGCTCTCGGCGTGCGCGGCGGCGGAGGCCGCCTGCTCGGCCAGGGCGGCGGCCGTCGAGGCCGCCTGCTCCTGCTGCTGGCCGAGGAGCCCGCCCGGCGTCTGCTGCGCGGCCGCGGCGGCCGGCCGCTGGTTCCCGTCCAGCTGCTGCCCGAGCTGCGACAGGCCCGGCGTGAAGCTCGCGGCGGTCGCGCCGACGAGCAGCAGGGCCGCGACGAGCTGCCGCGCGAGCAGCTGGCTCGGGCCGGCGCCGGGCACGCGGTTCGGCAGCCCGACGCCCGACAGGGCGGCCTTCACCTCGACGAGCACGCACGCGGTGAACTGGGCCCAGGCGAACCAGACGACGACGGTCAGCGTATTGATGAACGTATCGACGCTGATCTCTTTCTGGAGCCAGTCCAGACTCGGCGAACCGCTCGGCAGCGGCCACCCGATCTGCGAGGCCAGCGCCCCGGGCACCCCGATCAGCAGCACGAGCAGGGCCACGAAGGCGAGAAACGCCTTCAGAAAGTCCCCGAACGTACGGCGCCGCCGAGGCAGGGGCTGCGGCGTCCGATTCCTCGGACCCGGCGAGCTTCCCGTCGAGTTGGAAGTGGTACGTCGCGCCATGGCGGGTGTCCTGGTGTCGTGTGTGGAGGGAGGGAGAGCGGGGGTGTGCTGAGCCTACTTAGATCTTATTGAGGGTGTCGAAGGGCGGGGAGAGAAGCAGTCCTTGAGCCCGACCGATTCCTCACCGCCCGCCCGCTATGCCCGCGATTTCCATTCGGGCGTCCGCCGTTCCACGCCTGGGCTCCAAGCACTTCGCAACTGTCACGTCACAGATCTCACGATCCCCACACAATCCCCCACCACCGCCCCGAGGCCCTCTACGTGCCCCTGGTAGCTTCGTTCTCTGTTGCACACATGCCTTATACAGGGGGAGTACACCCGTGGCCCGCCGCACCGTGACCACCGCTGCCGCGCTCGCCGCCACCGCGGCGCTTCTGCTGACCGCTTGTGGTGGGGGCGACGACTCGTCGTCGGACGACATCAAGGGGGCGGACAAGGGGTCGAGTCCGTCGGCTTCGGCGTCCGCGGCTTCGAAGGCAAACCGGCCCGTCATCGAGCTGCCGAAGAGCTTCCAGGCGGACTTCGAGGGCTGGACGGACAGCGATCCCGAACTCCAGACCGCTCTGAACGACGGCAAGGAACGGCTTCGGGCTTCGTACGCCGCCATCATCGAGGGCGACCCGGAGGCCGCCTCCATGTCCTTCTACAGCGGGCAGGGGGCGATGAGTACCGGCTCCGCGTGGGTCAAGGGCTACAAGGGCCTGACGATCGTCGGCGAAGTCAAGGCCTACGCCCCCGAGATCACCTACATCGGCAAGACGAAGAAGCGCGCCACGCTCTTCTACTGCGTCGACGAGAGCAAGGGCTTCAGCAAGGACCTCAAGACCGGCGAGAAGGCCGGCACTCCCAAGGGTGAGTCCCCGAAGGTGCAGTACCGGACGAGTCTGGGGAGAGAGGCGAACGGCGTCTGGAAGACCCAGACCGTCGAGACGAAGCCGGGAGGGTGCTGATGATGCGCACTGTTCGGTACGTCCTCGTAGGTTTGGTCGTCCCGCTGGCACTGACAACCGCACTGGCGCCGTCACCGGCACTCGCCCTCGGCGAACCGGGACATGAAGGCGAGTCGTCCGGCGGCGCGGGCGGAAAGGACCTCTACGCCTCCGCCACCCACTCGCAGATCCGGATCTCGTACCCCAAGGGCGGAGACGGCGGCGGGAAGAAGGGCAATCTCGGGGCGGTCGACCCGAACTGGAAGCCCCCGGCCTGCTGGTACGAGCCCGTCTTCACCCCCGAGAGCCTTGAGCGCTTCGTGGACGAGTCGGACGGTGTCGGAGACGTCGGCATCCACCAGTCGTGGATCGGCAAGGGGCTCTGGACCGACCACTACAAGGACGGCAAGCCGGAAGACAACATGGACGACAACTGGACGTCCGCCCCCGGCTACGAGGACTACAACAAGGGCAAGGACGGCTACTTCTGGCGCAGCGTCGCGCCCGACGACTCCGACCCGGACTCCTGGGACTGCGGCCTCATCATGTTCTGGCAGGACGCCGGCCAGATCCCCGACGTGCCCAACGCGCCGACTCCCAAGACCCTGGCCGACTACGCCTACGACAAGATCGAGGTCCCCGACACGGAGATCGAGCTGCGGCCGGAGGCCAAGTCCACGGTCAACCTGCCCACTTGGGTGTGGCTGGACAAGGGCACGTTCCAAGACGTCCAGGTCCGTGCCGAACTCCCCAACACGGGCATCTGGGCAGAAACCACCGCGAAGCCGGTGAGTCTTCATCTCGAACCAGGTACGGCGGACGCGGAGACCTACCCCGCCTCCGGTGAGTGTGAGATCAACGACGACGGCTCCATCGGCACCCCGTACAAGAAGGGCGACGCCGAGCAGGCGCCTCCCTGCGGGATCACGTACCTGCGTGCCACCGGCGGAGAGCCGTACGCGCTCAAGGCCTCCGTCACCTGGCAGATCTCCTGGGAGGGCAACGGCGGTGCGGGCGGTGACCTGCCCGACGGCACCTTCGAGACCACCCAGGACATGAACGTCCAGGAGATCCAGTCGATCAACCGCTGACGCGCGGCCACCACTTCGCGGCAGTCGTTCCCTTCGCGGCAGGCGTTCCCCTGCCCCGAGTCCCCACAACAGAAGAAGAGACGCGCACACCATGGCTTCCCCCCACCCGGCACGCGCCGCACGCACGACCGGCATCGCTCTGCTGATGCTCGGGCTGACTTCCACCGTCGCTCTCACCGGGTGCGGCGGCAGCACGGACGACGACGGGAAGGCCGGCCCGAAAGCCTCGGCCTCCGCCGCCCCCAAGGGCGCCGTGACCCGCGAGCAGGCGGCGAAGATCGTCGACAACTACGCGGCTGTCAACGGCAAGGCGAACAAAACGCAGAACGCCAAGCTGCTGGCGACGGTCGAAGGCGGCCAGGTCCACGAGCAGAGCAAGGCCGACTACAAGACCTTCGGCACCTGGACGAAGGCGGACCGGAGCGACTACGAGAAGCCCTTCACCTACCAGGACCGTACGTACTACATCCCCGCCGGTGGGGACTGGTTCGCCGTCAAGGCCACCGCCAGTGGATCGAAGACCCCCGCCCTCCTGGTCTTCGACAAGGACGGCGGCGCCTGGAAGCTGACGTCGGCGGTCTACGCCGAGGCACCGATCCCGGCGATCGACACCGGCGACCACGGTCTCGCCACCGCCGTGGCCCCCTCCACCCGTGTCGGAGCCCTCGCCCCGAACGAAGTGAGCGCGGCGTTCGAGGACCTGTACGAGACCGGTGGGAAGAAGGCCGGCGCCGGGATCTCCCACACCACGGACCCGGCCAAGGACGCCCTCAAGCTCTACAAGGGGCGCGACACATTCGATCTGGCCAAGTGGGCGACCAAGAAGTACTTCGCCAAGGACCCGGCGTACGGGAAGACCTACGCGCTGCGGCTGGCCGACGGCGGTGTGCTCGCGGTCGTCCCGACCGCCCACACCCAGGAGACGCTGCTCAAGCAGCAGTACATGGGCAGCTTCGAGATCACCCCGAACAAAGAGGAGTCCGTCTACAACCCGGCCAAGCGCGCCCTCGTCACCGACACCTTCCAGGGCATGACGCTCGCCACCCTGCCGAAGTCGGGCAAGCCTTCGGTGATCGCGTACGAGTACCGGATGACGGACTCGAAGTAGACGACGGGACCGGCGGGGCATTGTCGGCGCGGGTGACGGGGGTATCGTCCGCTTCATATAGTCACAACTTGCGCAGACAGCAGACACGAGCCGCCGAGGCACGGACACCACAGGGGGAACGCACATGGGCAAGCCCGACCTCGCGCTGCCGCTCAGTGAGCTGGAGGACTACGGCACCCGGCTGCGTGACATCAAGTCGCGGATGAACCACACCAAGAAGCTCTTCGAGTCCTACAAGGACGACATCGGTGACGGCGGCGTCTACGAAAAGCTGGAGGACTTCGAGTCCAACTGGGAGGACGGCCGCGAGGACATCAACCAGGCGCTCGACGCGCTGGCCCAGATGTCCGAGGCGATCGTGCGGGAGTTCAAGAAGCTGGACGACGACCTGGCGAAGCAGGTCTCCGAGGGCGTGAAGTCCGACGGCAAGGGCGGCGAGAGCGGCAAGTAGAACGGCGGCGGCAAGCGGGCCGCCCCGTCCGCGTGAGTGGGCGCCCGCGCCTCAGCCGGCCTCGCTGTCCACCCCGTCAGCCGACCTCGTTCTCGGCAACCGCCCGCCCCCGGACCGTCACGTCGCCGCCGTAGAACATCCCCGTGAAGACCGGCGAGTACGTGAGCTGGACCTCCACCTCGACCTCGTCGGCGGTGGCGGCGACGCAGTGGGTGGCGGCGATGTCCGCGCCGGTCATGCCCATCTCCTGGGCGAAGGCCTTGACCCGGGCGCCGCAGTTCTCGAAGAGGATGGGGGCGGGGCCGCCCTCGTTCTCGTACAGGGCCTCGCGGTCGATGTCCTGGGCCGCGTACCGGGCGGCCTGTTCGGCGATGTCGGCGGCGCGTTCCCGCTTGGAGATCGACAGGCCGCCGTCGATGACGAAGGCCGAGAGGGACAGGAACACGAGGGCGAAGATGATGACCGCTCCGGCGCCCGAGCCCCGGTCGTCGAGCCGCGTGCGGCGGGCGGAGACCCAGTCGCGTACGGCGGGAGGGATGTTCACGCGGCCCTCCGCAGGGGGTCGATCGGCGAACTGAAGCTCGCGGTCAGCGTCGTGGGGACGTCGAGCCCGAGCATCGCCAGGCCCCGCACCTCACAGCTCACCTCGACCGTGAAGATGCTGTCGGGCTCGAAGCCCGCGCTCGTCTGGTTGACGGTCACGGGACCCGAGCAGACGTCGTCGAGGTCCGCGGCGGCCGCCTTGCGGGCCTCGGACATGGCGATGGCGTGGTTCTTCTGGATCGAGCCGGCCCGGGCCGCGTCCCGCGCGGCGCCGTCGATCGCACCGCGCCCGTCCACGAGCTGCCCGAAGGCCACGAGGACAAGGATGAAGAGGATCATCACCGGGGCCAGGATGACCACTTCGATGGTGGACAGCCCCCGGTCGCGGGCGCCCGCGGCTGCTGCGGTGACGGCACGAGCCCGCTGCCGTACAAAGTCCCGCACATGGTCCCGTACGAAGTCCCCGGACTCCCGTACCGCCGAGCGCACCCCGGCAGGAAGCGCACCCATCAGTTGCCCTCCTCCTGCACGAACCGCTCCACCGGTCCCGAGGACTGAGCGTGCACCGTCATGTCCAGCCCCGGGAACACCGACGGCACCTTCGCCGTGATCTCCACGCCCACCGTGTTCTGCTCCGGCTGGAGCATCTCCACGTTCGGGGAGAGCACCAACTGCGGCCCCAGCTGCGCGATGTAGCTGTCGACGACGTCCCGTGCCTCGCCGCGCCACGCGCCCGGCTGTTCGTCGGCCGTCGCGCGGGCCTTGCGGGCGCCGGCCTGGGCCGCCGCCTGGGCGACGTGGTCGGCGAAGAAGTACAGCGCGAACTGCACGGTGGCGAAGATCATGAAGAAGAGCACGGGCGTGAGCAGCACGAACTCGATCGCGGTCATGCCGGAGTCGCCGCGGGTGGAGGCGGCCTCCACCCGGCGGCGTACCCAGCGTCGTACGCTCACCAGTTACCCCGTATGAGAGATATGAGAGGGAAGAGAGTCGGAGAGCGGAATCAGCAGGTGCTGCCCGCGTCCGCGCCCTTGATGCAGTCGCCGACCTTGTTGGCGCCGTCGCTCAGCGCGGCGTTGATGATCGCGGCGACCACGCCGACGATCGCCACGACGACCGCCGAGATGATGACCCACTCCACCGCGGACGCACCACGGTCGAGCTCGCCGGAGCGGGCACGCTGCACCCGCCCCTGGAGGAAGGTGATCAGGAAGTCCACCCCCGGGATCCCGGTGCTGAAGTTCCGTCCGTTCATGGTGAGTTGTCCTCTCAAGACAGTTCTCGAGTTCATTTCAGAGCAGTTCGAGGATGCAGTTGTCGGTGCCGGAGTCAGACCTGGAACACACGCATCGCCGCCGGGAAGATCAGGAAGACGAGGAAGCCCGCGCAGAGCAGCAGCTGCGCGACGAGCATCGACTGCGACTTCTCACCCGCGCTGCCCTCGATCTCGGCGAGTTCGCGGTGCCGCATCGTCTCGGCCCGGGAGGCGAGCGACTCGCGCACCTTCGCGCCGTCGTCCGCGACCAGCGCCAACGAGGCCGACAGGTCCTTCAGTTCCTCCACCCCCAGGTCCTCGCCCAGGGAACCGAGCGCCTGCCACTGGCTGATGCCGGTGATCCGGGCGTCCGCGAGCGCATTACGGATGCGCTGCGTGGCCCAGCCGTCGGAGACCTCGGCGGCGGCCATCAGGGCCTCCGGGAGACCCCGGCCGCCCGCGAGGCTCATCGACACGAGGTCCAGATACGCGCCGATCACGCGCCGCAGGTCACGCCGCTTCTCCGCCGCGTCCCTGCGTACTTCCAGGTCCGGCAGGAAGAAGAAGAGGGTCGCGAACATCAGCGCGAGCCAGACCGGGATGACGGGGCTGCGGCCGAAGCCGAGTGTCCAGACCACGGCGAACATGAACGGGCCGAAGAACAGCCCGGCCGCCGCCAGCAGCACCTTCGTCGCGAGGAAGTTCTCCCAACTCCGGTCCAGCACGGCCAGGTCGGCCCGCAACGACCGCAGCTCCCAGCCCTGCTGCATGTAGAACTCGGAGACGCGCGCACCGACTCCGGTCCGTACGCTGCCGAGCCGCCCGGTGTCGGAGGTGGTGCGGTGCGAGGACTCGTACGCCGCTCCCCGCGCCCGCATCGCGTCGATGCGCGCGACCTGTGAGACCGCGCTGCGCTTGGACGGCATCATGGCGCGGACGAGGGCGTAGATGCCCAGGCCCAGGACGGCGCCGACCACGACGGGCATGGTCAGGGACGAGTTCATCGGCGTACCCCCTCCTCCGGCAA
Source organism: Streptomyces sp. NBC_00258 (assembly GCF_036182465.1). Classification (NCBI taxonomy): domain Bacteria; kingdom Bacillati; phylum Actinomycetota; class Actinomycetes; order Kitasatosporales; family Streptomycetaceae; genus Streptomyces; species Streptomyces sp. NBC_00258. Next base: position 7,109,835 of record NZ_CP108081.1, on the reverse strand, counting down.
CGACTGGGGCTGGGACGGCGTCGGCGACGACGTACGGGGCCGGACGAACTGGACGGACGACTCGTCCCGTACCAGGAAGCGTTCCGGCGTCTCGATGGTCGACAGCTTGCGCAGCCATACGAAGCCGAGCGCGAACAGGCCGCAGACACAGGCGAGTACGAGCTGGCCGACCGCCGTGCCGTACGGCTCGACGAACTCGCGGTTGAAGATCGACAGGCCGAGCACGAAGGCGACCGAGACGGCGACGACGATCTGTACGGAGCGACGGGTCGAAGCGCGCTGTGCCATGACCCTCTGCCGCATGTCGACCTCTTCGCGCGCCGACTTGGCGAGCGCGCCCAGGACCTGCCGCAGACCCGGGCCGCGCAGCCGCGCGTTGAGGATCAGGGCGGCCACGATGATGTCGGCGGACGCGTCGTCGATCTCGTCGGCGAGCTGCTGGAGGGCTTCCGGCAGCGGCGTACGGGAGCGGAGGCGGTCGACGAGGGCGTCGAGGTGCGGGCGGAGGACCGGTGCCGCGGCGCGCGCGGAGGCGGGGATGGCCTGTTCGAGGCCGACCGCGCCCGCGATGGTGTCGCGCAGCGACTCGGTCCAGGAGGCGAGGGCCTCCACGCGGCGCATGGCGGACTTCTCCTCGGAGGCGCCGCCGAAGAGCTTGTCCCAGAAGAAGACGAGGACGGCGGTCGCGATACCGGCGACGGCCCACCGCGTGAGCAGCAGGACGACGATGCCGGCGCCGGCGGCGATCGAACCGCGCTGACCGGCGAACCGTACGAGCTCGGAGGCCCGTTCGCTCGCCTTCTGCTTCTCGTGCTCGGGCTTGGCGGGCAGTCCGCGGACCGCGACGGCGAACAGCGCGAGGCCGCCGCCGACGGCGATACCGCACCCGAGCGCGTACAGGACCGTCGTGGAGAACAGCCCGCCCATGGAGCCGAGTCCGTCGAGATTCATGGTCAGCTCACCCCCAGTTCCCGCCGCCGGGCAGGCGATAGCCGTGCTGGATCAGGTCTTCGAGACAGGCGAGCGGCGCGTGCGGCACGATCCGGCCGTCCGCCGCCTCGGCGAACACCTCGCTGGACAGGACGCGTCCGTCGACGCCGTTGACCTCGCGGATGGAGGTGACCATGCGCTGGAGTCGGCCGCCCGTCTGGTAGTTGTTGCGCCGCTGGACGAAGACGACGAAGTTCACCGCTCCCGCGACGAGCATCTGGCTGGCCTCGATGGGCAGCCGCTCGGTGGCCTGGAGCGCGTACGTGGAAATACGGTTGAAGACCTCGCTGGAGCTGTTGGCGTGGATCGTGGACAGCGAGCCGTCGTTGCCCTGCGACATCGCGTTCAGCATGGTCACGATCTCGTCGCCGAGGACCTCACCGACGATGACGCGCGAGGGGTTCATTCGCAGCGACCGCCGGACCAGCTCGGCCATCGAAATGGTGCCCTGGCCCTCGGAGTTGGGCAGCCGCTCCTCGAACGCCACGACGTTCGGGTGCAGATCGGCGAACTGGTCGAGGCCGAGCTCCAGGGCGCGCTCGACGGTGATGAGGCGCTCGTGCGGCGGGATCTCGTTCGCCAGGGCCCTCAGGAGGGTGGTCTTACCGGCGTTGGTCGCGCCCGCGATCATGATGTTCTTGCGCGCCCGGACGGCGCAGGCGAGGAAGTGCCCGATGTCGGGGGTGAGCGTGCCGTTGCCGACGAGGTCGGACATGAAGACCTTGCCCATACGCGCGCGACGGATGGAGAGCGCCGGGCGCCGCGTCACGTCCATGACGGCGGACAGTCGGGACCCGTCCGGCAGCCGCAGGTCGAGCTGCGGGTTCGCGGAGTCGAAGGGCCGGGAGGAGAGACCGGAGTACGCGCCGAGGATCTGGATCAGCTCGATGAGCTCCTCGTCGGTCTCGGCGACGGGATCGCCCTTCTCCTCCCGCCCGTCCGAGTAGCCGACGAAGACCTGGTCGTACCCGTTGATGTCGATGTTCTCGACCTCGGGGTTGTCCAGCAGGGGCTGCAGACGCCCGACGCCGAAGAGCGCGGCGTGCACGGCGGCCGCGTACTGCTCCTCGGTCTCCGCGTCCAGCGGCGTACGCCCGGAGTTGATCTCCGTACGGGCGTACTCCTCCAGTATCTGGGCTATCACCGCGCGGGCGTAGTGCCGCTCGTCCTCGTTGGACATCGGCGTGACGCCGGAGACCTGGTCGAGACGGCGCTGCTCGGCGATACGGTCGCCGGCCTCCTGCCGGAACCGCTTGACCAGCTGGTGGTCGACTGCTGTCATCGGCCGGCTCCGGCGGTGGCCTGACCGTTCGGACCGCCGGCCGCCGGTACGGCCCAGGCCGCGCCGAACTGCTGGTAGAGGTCCGAGGTCACCTTGCGCGCCGAGCGGATGAGCAGCGACTTGTCGAGCCGTCCGCGCTTGCGGCCGGCCAACTGGTCGGCGCCTGCCGGGTCGTCGGCGACCGTGCCGACGACGCGGGCGCCGGTCTGCGCGGCCACCAGCATGTCGTTGACCTGGTGGACGAGCTTGCCGGACTCGCTCGGGTCGGTGATGAGGACGACGCCGATGAGGGGCGTGCCGAGGGCGGCCGCCCCCCTGGCTCCGCCGTGCAGCTTGGCACTGAGGGCGGCGGCCCGGTCGCGTACGCGCGCGATGGCCTCCGGCTCGGTGCGGGAGATGAGGAGTACGAGTGCCGCCTGCGAGAACATCTCGACGGCCGGGGTGTCACCGCTGATCCGTCCGCAGTCCGCGATGACGTCGGCGGGCGCGTGCGGGGAGTCGGCGAGCTGCGCGAAGGCCCGGCCGAGCGTGGGCCACAGCCCCGCGAGCCCGGCCGCCTGCTCGGCGTTCCCGAGCCCGACGAGCACTTCGAGCCCACCGCTCAACGGCTGTACGTGGTCCCAGAGTTGATCCGGTACGAGGCCACGGCGGGCGGTCGCGGCGATGGACAGCATGCCGGTGTTCGGGTTCAGCGGCCCGCCGTGCGCGGCGGCACTGCGGTACACGAGGTCGCCGCCGGCCGGGTCGGTCTCGGCGAGCAGCACCCTGCGGGGCCAGACGGCGGCGAGGGCGACGGCCGCCGTGGTGACGCCGGGGGAACCTTTGTCGGCGGCGAGGGCGATGAGGGCCATGGTGTGTGTGACTCTCTTGCCGCTAGTTGCCGGGGACGAGGACGACAGCGACTTCGCCCGCGGCGGCGGCCTGGGCGAGGGCGGCGGCGTCGGACTGGTCCACGAGGAGGCTGAGGGCGAGGTTGCCGGTGCTGATGGTGGAGTCGTCGTCGCTGCTCTTGGTGTTGACGCGCGCGTCGTCGACGATGAGGGCGTTGCTGCTCGGCGTACCGGTCGAGTTGCCCTCGTCGGAGTTGGAACTGCCGCTGTCGTCGCCGACGCGGTAGGCGGCCACGATGTCACCGGCCTTGATGTTCGCGGGGTACTGGCCCTCCTTGAGGGCGAGGCCCACGGAGGCCTTGCCTGCCGGGAGCGCGCTCTTCTTTCCGAACATCTCGCCGACGGCGACGACACCCTTGGGAATCGCGTTGACGGCCTTCAGCTTCTTCAGCCCGGCCAGCTGGGACCACTCCACGTAGTGGATGCTGTCGTCGGCCGCGACCATGACCGAGGTCGTGTTGGCGTCGGTGACGGACTCCCCGGCGGGGATGGGCTGCGTGATCTTCACGACCTCGATACGGTCGCCGGCGCGCAGCACCAGCATGGTCGCCCCGAGCGCACCCACGAGGATCAGCAGGACCGCGAGCGCGGCCAGCGCGGGTTTGCGCTCGCGAGGCGGCGAGGGAAGGCGCTCCCCCATCGTCGGCTGAACCGGCGCAGCGGAACGGTTGTTGCCCGCCCCCGTACGCTCTTGGATCTTCACGCAACCGCTCCCCGTACACCCAAGAAGGTTTCGTCATTCAGGACACTTGGAACACTTCGGCCGCACCGGGCGTACCGCCCGACCTGGTCGAATAGCCACGGCCGGAATGAGTGTCAAGTCATCGCACCGTATCAGCAGCGCATAAGCCCCTCAAGGCGCGCCCGGGGCCGTGAAGCTCACACGCCCCGACGTTATCCACGCGCAACGCGGGGCGTTCGGTTCCCGGTTGAGGAAGGGCCTGCGTACGGGGCTGCCGCTGTGCACGAGCGAATCATCCGGTCCTGCTCAGACGCGAGTTCGTCACGCTCCGTCCATCAGGTCTGCACTACTCGCTCACGGGGGTGGGACGGGGGCGTGGAAGGATCTCCAGCGATCTTCAGCCGCGCGGACGACGGCCCCGTCCGTCGCCTCGCGAAAACCAAGGAGCCCTCCCCCACATGAAGCGATCCGCCCTCGCCGCCTCCGCGCTCACCGTCGCCGCACTCGCCGGACTGACCGCCTGCGGAGGCGGCGACTCGGAGACGGACGCGGCCGGCAAGCCCGGGACCGGGGCCACGGCTTCCAAGGCCGAGGAGGTGAGTCCGGCGGAGCGCCTGGCGAAGCTCATGATCACGAAGGCCGACGTGGGCGAGTACGCGGTCGAGGAGCCCTCCGACGAGTTCGTGTTCGCCAAGTCCCCGGACGAGGTGACCCTGGACAAGAAGGTGTGCGCCCCGCTGGCGTACGCGATGAACCAACTCCCGCTCGGCGAACCGCAGGCGGACCTCACGCGGGTCGCCTCGAAGGACGGCCTCAACGGCGGCTACACCTACGTCACGCTCACCACCTACGAGGACGGCGGAGCGAAGTCGGCCATGACCGGCCTCTCCAAGGCGGTGGCCTCCTGCGGCGACGGCTTCACCGCCAAGTCGAAGAGCGGCACCAGCCCGTACGACTCGGTCACCGCGGAACCGACCACCAAGGCGGGCGACGAGTCCCTCGCCTTCAAGTCCACGATGACGGTCCTGGGCACCACACACACGCTCCACTCGGCCGCCGTACGCCGCGACGACGTCATCGCGGTCTACTTCTCGGTGGACGGCAGGGCGATCGCGGAGTCGAGGCCGAGCGACACGAAGCTGGCGGCGGTCGTGGTCGAGGCGCAGAACGCGAAGCTGGGTTGAGGCCTGTCCATGACTCGCCCGTACGAGTGAGTCATAGACATATGCCAAACCGCCCCTGACCTGTGGCCACTACCGTCCGCCACATGGTCAGCTCATCCCACGAGGCGATGCACCGCATCTTCCAGGAGGACCCCGGCGCTTTCGCGCGGACCTTTCGGGCCCTCGACCTCCCGTTCCCGGACCCGGTCGCGGTGTCCCTCATGCCCACCGACCTCACCGAGATCAAACCGCTGGAGCGACGGGTCGACACCCTCCTGCGACTGGACACCGCCTCCGGTGAGAGCCACCTCCTGGTCGTCGAGGCCCAGGGCAAGAGGGATCCGGACAAGCCCGCCAGCTGGGCCTATTACATCGCCCACCTCTATGCGAAGTACCGCATCCCGCCCGTCCTGCTCATCACCTGCCAGGACAAGGCGACCGCCACATGGGCCGCCGAGCCGATCACCATCGGCCCTCGACAGTGGCGCACCCTCACTCTCCGCCCCCTCGTCCTGGGCCCGCACAACGTCCCGGCCATCACCGACCCGTCCACCGCGGCCCGCGACATCCCCCTCGCCACACTCTCCGCCATCACTCATGGCAAGGACGACAACGCCACTGCCATACTGAAAGCCCTGGCCGCCGCCCTGAAGACCATCGACGAAGAGACCGCGCGTATCTTCGCCGAACTCACCGAACTCGGCCTCGGCACCATGCCGTCCGCCAAGATCTGGAGGCATCTGATGTCCGTCGACCTCTCCTTCTTCCGTTCGGAGACGTCCCAGCGCCTGCGTGCGGAAGGCCGCGTCGAGGACATTCTGGTGGTCCTGGACGAGCGCGGCATCGAGGTCCCGGACGACGTACGCGCCCGGATCACGGACTGCATCGATCTGGAAGTCCTCCGGACCTGGCTCAGACGCTCGCTCACGGTCACGACCGCCGGGGACTTGTTCACGATCACGGACACGTCGGACTGACCGGCACCGCTGAAGCAGGCCCCAGCATCGCGGACTGCTAGATCCCCGCCCGCAGTTCACGTTCGAGGAGAGACAGACAGCCGGCCAGGTCCGGAGCGGCGATCTCGCACGGGATCGGCCCTTCTGTGTAGACATCCCCTTCGACTCGGGAAGGGGGCAGGCGGTACACGGTCGAGCCGTCGGTGGTGCTCAGGGCGAACAGGGCCCCTCCGCCGTCGGACCCGAAAACCACGACGGAGTCCTCGCGTGAGCCGACGATCCGCGTCGGCAGGTCCCCGCGCAACCCGGCCACCGTCTGGGCTTCCGGGTGGACGAAGAACCCCGAGCCCACGTCCGGAAGACTGACCCGCTCCACGTATCGGTAGAACGTGACCAGATCCTCGGGCACGCCGCCGACGCCCGTGATTTCCTCGGATCCAGAAGTCGAGGCACGAGCCACGTAGTTCTCGTCCGGCGGGTAGCCGAACTTGGACGTGAACTGCTCCATGAAGGTCGATGCGAGCGCGTCCATACGCCCGGCCCATTCGCCGATCCACTCACCAGTAATAGTCACGGAATCCCTCATCGATCGTCCGGGCGAAACTCTCGATCTCGGCCCGCGACGCGTTCGGGTTCGCGGTCCGGAAGTCTGCCCAGTGGTTGGTTATGTCCTGATGGTGATTGGTTGCACGCCCCCCCGACCTGCTACCAAGAATTCCCCGCATGTTCGACGGGTGGTCGAAATCGAAGTCTGCGAAATCGGGGTGCCCACGATACTCCTGGGGTATCGCGTGATGCGCGTCCCAGTCAGCGGGCAGTCGCTGTCGGCCGTCGCGGTGCAGCGCTGCCTGGAACCGTCCCCGGTAATTCTCCAGCCGAATGGTCGGGAACTCCGGATCCATCCCCTCTGGAACACAATCGTCCGGAGCCAGGCCCAACGGGTCGGAGCTCTGCTGGGGTGTGGCCACATACCCGTGATGGTTCGGTGCCGCTTCAAGACCGAGCGGGTCCGGCGATATGTAGCGGGCTGTCTCGGGGTCGTAATGCCGGTGGTAGTTGTAGTAGTGGCCGGTCTCAGGATCGGCGTACTGGCCGGGGAACCGCAGTGGGCAGTCGACGGCGCCGGGCTCCGCAGGGGCCGGGTCGCCCCGGACGCCGGAGCCCCAGACCGTGGCGAGCCGCCGCCAGGCGACGTCACCGTCCTCGTCGACGAGTTCGGTGGGAGCACCCACGAGGTCCGCGACGATGGCGTAGAAGCGGGTGTCGGTGTCGCCGTCCCCGACCGTCTGGGCGATCGGTCGGTGGCTCCCCGGCGTGTAGTCCCAGGTCTGGACCCGGCCAGTGTCGTCGACCTGTTCGGCGAGCCGGGTGCCGTCCCAGTTGAACCTGATCTCCTGGAGCGTTTCGCCGCCCTCGGCCACGCGCCGCTTGGCGATTCTGCGGCCGATGGGGTCGTAGAGGTAACTCCACCGGTGTCCGTCCGGCGTGACCGTCCCGATCAGCCGGTCTTCGGTGTTCCAGGTGTATGTCCACGTGCGCGACTGGCCGTTGAGCAGACGGCGCGTCTTGCGGACGAGTCGGCCCTGAGCGTCGTGCTCGTAGACGGTGCGTCCGGCGCGCCGGACGAGCGTGCCGGTGAACTCCCGGGCCCCTTCCGCCGCACCGTCGCCCGGTGTCTCGGCGTGGGTGACGTTCCCTGCTCCGTCGTAGGCGTATCGCTCGGTCCAGTCATAGGCGACGACCGCGGTGATGCGTCCGTCGGGCTCGGAGTCGAAGCGTCGCGCTCCGGCCGACCGGTCGGTGATCCCGGCCAGGCGTCCGTCCACCTCGTAAGTGAAGACGCGTTCCTGAAGGAGCTCCGTCACACTGTCCGGGTGTGCCTCGACGGTCTGGCCGATGAGCCGATCGACCGAGTCCCATGTCTGGGTGAGGGCGAACGCGTCACCAAGGCGCCTGCCGGTCTCACGGCCGAGGACGTCGTGGCTGAAGGTGAGCGTCCGCCCCGCCGTCTCCAGGGACACCGGCAGGTCGGCGTCGTCGTAGGACCACGTGGAAACGTGCCCGCTCGGCGTTGTCCGGGACACGCGTCGGCTGATCGCGTCGTACGCGTACGCCGTGCTGCGTCCGTTCACGCTCTCCGCGACGATGCGGCCCAACGCATCCCGGTCGACACGGAGTTCGACATCCTCGTCAGCCGAATGGACGACCGAGTGAATCAGCCGGCCGACAGCGTCGTACGCGTACGTCGTCGTCTCGTCGGCGGTCTCCAGGGATGTGGTCCGTCCCATGGCGTCGCGGGTGAACCGGACGGTCTCGCTGCCCGCGTTGGTTCGTGAGGTGAGGTTCCCCGCGGCATCGTGGGAGTACGTGATCGACCGGCCGTTGAAGTCGGTCTCGGACACGAGACGGCCGGCCCCGTCGTACGCGTAGGACCAGGAGAGCCCCTGTGGGTTGGTGACCCGGCTCAGACGCCTCTCGGTGTCGTACGTGAAGGAGTACGACCTTCCGTCGAGCCCGGTCCGTGCACGCGGCAGGTCGAAAGGGCCGGTCGCGAAGCGGGTGGCACGCCCCGCGACATCCGTGTGGTCCACGAGGTTTCCCTCGCCGTCCCACGTCCACCGCTCACGTCGGCCGTCGTGTGTCGTGCGCCAGAGCAGCTTGCCCTCGGCGGACCATCCCATGCGGATCGCACGGCCCAGGACGTCCTCTACCGTCCTGGGCCGCCCGAACGCGTCCCGCTCGATGCGGGCGGAGTTGCCGAGCGGGTCAGCGGCGGCGACCACCAGGCCCGCCGAGTCGGTTACGAAACGCCGAGTGCGGCCCAGCGGGTCGACGACCTCGGAGGGGCGGCCCTGGTCGTCGTAGGTGTAACTGGTCGTGAATCCGGCGGGGTTGGTCGTGGCGATCCGATTGCCCCGCGTGTCGTAGTCGTGCCGCCAGATCGCCCCGTCGGCGTCGACGACCACGGTCGGCTGGTGCCACTCGTTGTACTCGGCGGTTTCGATCGTGCCGTCGGGGTGGTGGATCGCGGTCGGATTGCCCACGTCGTCGTAGGCGAAACGCGTGACGTTCTCCAGCGGATCCGTGCTGGCGAGAAGGTGGTTGTGCCTGTCCCATTCGCTGCGGGTGGTGTTGCCGAGCTGGTCGGTGACGGCCGTGCGCTGGAGGAGTTCGTTGTAGGAGTGTGTGGTCGTGTGCCCGAGCGAGTTGGTGTAACGCGTTTCCCGGCGCTCGGTGTCGTACTCGATGGTGCAGCCGAGGATGCCGTCGATGCCCTCGCCGCGTACACAACGGTCCTGGCCGTCGTAGGTGAAGCGATACCAGGAGTTGTTGCGGTCGGTCCAGGACGTGATGCGCGCGTGGTCGTCATAGGTCAGCCGGAGGGGCAGGCCGGAGGAGTTGTGAATCTCGGTCAGATCGCCGTCGCTGTACGCGTAGCGCAGCAGGGTGGTGCCGTCCGGGCCGTCCTCCGGGTTGCGCAGCCGCAGACGGGAGATCCGGTCGTTCTCGACGTCGACGTCGACGTGATAGCCACCGGTGTGCCGAACGGCCACGGGCGTGCCGTCATCGGCCCGGTCGAACTCGATGCGGTGGCCGTTGCGGTCGGATATCGCGGCCAGCGGCAGGGTGAACGCCTCATCCATGGGCGCGGATCTGCCGACCGGGGCGAAGTGCCGAACATGGCCCGTCTGCGGATCGGTGATGCGGATGGGGGCGCCGGGCGCCCCGTCCCAGTCCAGCGGCCACCGCGGCCCCTCGACAGGCAGCACCGAAGTGCCGGGCGACGGCACGGGATAGACCAGGATCATGCCGTCTTCGGTGGCGAACAGCGCTCCCTCGGCATCGAGTTCCAGGCGCTCGTCGAGCGTGGAGGCCCAGGACGGGCCGAACCAGCGGCCCCACCGGTACGTCGACAGATGCGTACGACGCAGAACCAGCGGGAGCAGCCCGGGCAGCACCACATCGGTCTGCTCCATGAGCATCTCGCCGGAGACCATGTCGATCGGGTCGCCACCCTTGCAACGCCCCTTCGTGGGCTTGCTCTTGGCGAGCGCGTCATCACCTCCGCGGCGCAGCCCTTTCCCGAGGCCTTTCGCCATACCTTTCAGGCCTAGCTTGCCGAGCCCTTTGAGCCCCTTGGCGAGTCCGCCAAGAGTCGTCAGGCCTTTCATCCCGGGTATGCAGTCCAGCGCCGCGAAGGCCACATCCAACAGGGATGCCTGGCCCTTCATATATTTGTTGAGGGTGTCGGCCAGGACCACGAGTGCCGCGATGAGGACGATCGCGCCCAGGATCGGCCCGCCAATGATCAGGGCGATGACACCGAGGACCGCGACGACGACCTTGCAGACGGCGACGATGGTGTCCCAGTTGTCGACGAACCAGTCCCCGACCTCCTCGTACCATTTGCGGTTCTGAATGCCCGCGTCGGAGGCTTCGTCCAGCTTCCGCTTGGCGTCACCGGCCGCGTCCTCGCGCATCTTCCGCGCGTCCCCGGCCATCTTCTTCGCGGCATCGAGCGCGTTCTGCGCGGTGGTGACGTCGGACTGGGCGGAGGTGTGGGCGTCCTTGGCGCTCTGGGCGTCGCGGGTGGCGGCGCGGACCTTGGACTCGTCCGGCTTGGGGACATCCTTGCCCGCCGACCCCGGGTCGTCCTTGTACTTGTCCGCTTCCTTGTTGGCGCGGGTGACCCACGAATCGGCCGAGGAGAGACGGGACTTGGCGGAGGAGAGGTCCGCCTGCGCCTCCCGCCCCTGGGCCAGCGCCTTGTCGGCGAGGGCCTGGGCGCGTTCGAGTTCGGGCCAGTACGCCGCAAGCGCGTCCCCGGCCAGGTCGTACGACTTCTTCAGCTTCTTCAAGTTCTTCGGGACACCGGAGAACTCATCCCGGAACACATCGGCCGTCTTGCCCACCATCGTCAGGACGGCGTCCTCGTCCGCCATCCCCTTCACCAGACGCAGAGCGTCCTGCACATCGTCCGCGAAGTCGTGCAGATTCTTCGCCAACGACTTCACCCGGACCGGATCCCCCGGCGTCGGATCCTTCTCCAGATCCAGCACATGCCAGTCCGTCGGCCGATAACCCGCCACGCCGCAACCCCCGTCACGCCAACCCCGTCAACCACACATACGCACAAGTGAAGTTACTGGGTACGGGCGTTCGATGAAAAGGTCACGATGATGGCGGGGCTACCTCACGGTCACGACGGCCCTCCGCCGCCGTGGTCCGCCGGCTACTCCGCGAAGCGGAACGTCGACGTGATCGCGTCGAAGATGTCGAAGAACGAGTCGGCGAGGTCGAGCACCTGGCTGCTGCCCGCGACGAGGGCGACCTTGCCCTCCTGCCCCGGGACGGGGATGAACGTTTGCATGAGCACGGCGCGGATGGTGCGCTTGAGGGCGTCGTCGGGTACGGGGATGTCCTCGATGCCGTACGTCCGCGCGGCCGTGCCGACGCCGGGGATGTCGACCGTCGTGACCTTCCGCCACGCGTCGCCCTCCTTCTTGGCCTCCCGCACGGCGAGCTGGCTCGCGATGACCTGCGGGTCGGTGGAGAGGGGCTCGCCGGCCTGCGTACGCCCGCCGACGAGCGAGACGGTGATCGAGCCGGTGATGGGGGTGTCGCCGCCGAAACTCTCGGCCATGCAGCCGCAGTACAGCGCGCCCGACTTCCAGGCGTCCGCCGCGGCCTTCCGGAGGAAGGCGGTGTACGTGTCCTGGTACTTGGCCAACTCGGGCTGCTGCCGCACCCGTTCGGCCACCATCCGCCGGATCGAGTCGTCCCGCGACTCGGGCCGCACGTCGAACTCCCACCACGACTCCGGAACCTTGATCAGGAAGCCGCCGCGCTCGATCGTGAGCGTCTCCATGTAGCGGGCCATGTGGTTGATCTCCCCCGGTTCCGAAGCAAACTGCAGTACTGATGTGCGCGTAAGCCTACGAGGCCGCGTACGCGCGGTCCCAGCGGCTCATTCGTACACTCCCCCAGGCGCCCATCGCCACGGCGGCGAGGACGAGGGCGGCGATGAATCCTCCGTACGAGTCGGACTCGGCGTCGGTCACCGGGCCGGCGACGCCTTCGGGGTCGTACCGGACGCGCAGGATGTCGCCCTTCGAGGCCGAGCGGCAGCCATCGCCCTCGGAGAGCGTCGGCGAGATCCTTGTACCGTCCGCCCGCCGACCCAGGACTTCAGCGGGACCGCGGGGGCGAGCCAGCCGAGTCCCGCCGATCCGAGGGCACAGACGAGGCGGGACACATTCGCTCTGGCGTGCTACTGCTCCTGGCCCCTGCCTACGGGCTCGTCGGCCTCGGGATACGCGACGAAGGTGCCCTTCGCGGGGAGCGTTACGACGAGGCCTCGTTCGCGGAGTTCGCGGACTGCTCGGCGGGCGGTCAGGTAGGCGACTCCATACTCCGTACCCAGATCCCGCTCACCGGGCAGCCGCGCTCCCGGGCTCAGGTCGCCCGAGGCGATGCGGGCAGCAATGTGGTCGGCCACCTGCATATAGACGTACGCGATCTTGTTGGGATCGATCGGTGAATCGCCAGTCTCTGCTGCCATAACAACCACCGTAAAACAGCATTGAGCTGCAGTGATGGTCCTATTGCTGCGTACTGCTATGCACTGACATGCGCAGCAATGTAGGCTCTTTGCACGAAAGACCCCGGCGACGGAGGCAACCGTCCCGGGGCATGGCCGACGCTTAACCCTTGAAATGGAGCGCCAACGTGCTGGACCTTACCCTCCGATGCCTCTCCCGAATGCTGAGCATCTGCACCCCCCACCCCCGAGGCCGCCACCGGCTCGGAGTGATCCCGCCCCTCCGGTTCACCCCCGTCCCACCGCCCCGCTTCAGCGGAGTCCTCCGCGGCCGCGCCGCCGAACACCGCCGCCAACGCGAACGCCGCCGCGCCCTCTATCTCGCCACGCTCGGCATCGACATCGGCCCGGACCGCATCCACGGCGTCCCGGTGACCGCCCGATGACGCGCCCCGCCGTACGGATGTGCGCCCGCTGCCACCGCACGACGAGCCACCCGGTACTCGTCCACGAGGTGCACGCGGCGACGGGGCCGGGTTTCAACGTGTACGCATGCTCGGAGTGCGCCGACCTCTACCCACCCATGACCGACGTACTGGAACTCCCGGAGCCCGCTCCCCGCCGCCGCTCCCGTCTCACCCTCCGCGTCTACACGGTCGACGCGGACGGCGCCGTGACCGACGACCGGGGCAAGGTCGAAGTCCGTACGGGCAGCTGGACCGACTCACTCCCTCACACATCGGCGTATCCACCGTGCGGATGCCCGCGCTGCCGGACGCGAGAGCGGAGCACGGTTCAGGAAGCCTGACCCCGGCAACCGTCAGCCGACACCCGTCACCACCTCCCGGCCCCGAACGCGCACCCCGCGTTCGGGGCCGCTGTGTGCCCAGACACGATCAGGCCACGAGGGCCATGCGCTTGCCCCGATTGGTCCTCATCCGCCCGACTGTGCAGGGAAGTTCGCTGTAGCGAAAATGATCGCCCCACGGATACGGTCGTTGCTCTCGACTGCACTTTTGTCTCACGGGGAGTCCACTGTGAAGCGCCGCACTTTGCCGGTTGCTGCCGCGTTCACCACCCTGTTGCCGGCGGCTTGCGGGGTTGAGGGCGCAAGCGACGGCGACCGGTCCGGCAGCGACGACGAACTCGCAGACGACGACGCCAACTTCAGCCCCTCCCCCCACATACAAACCACTCAGGGAACCCGGACCACAACATGAGTGACCTCCGTCTCGAAGACACCGTCTTCGAAGACCTGAAGAAGACCTTCTCGACGATCAGCGACCGGATGGACACCGCGCGCCGCACGCTCCGTGGCGCCGACGGCTCCGCGGTCGGCCAAAGCAAACTCGTCGAGGAGGTCCACGAATTCGCCGACGACTGGGGCTACGGCATCAAGCAGCTCGGCAAGCACACTCAGGGCGCCGTGAAGATGATCAACAAGATAGGTGAGGAGTTCGGCAAGCTCGATCACGATCTCGCCGAGTCCCTCAAGACGAAGAAGAAGGGCAAGTAATCGTGGCCGGCAAGCGCCCCGCCTTTCCGAACATAGGCTGGGACCCGACGCCGGGAGACGTCGACGACACCCGGGACCTCGCCAAGAAGCTGGGCGGTCTGGCGAGCGACCTCGGCACCACTCTCCGCGAGTTGGAGCGGATCGAGGCCGGTGCCTGGAAGGGCAAGACCGCGGTCGCCTTCACCGAGTACGTCGGCAAGGACGTCACCCCGCTCATCCGCAAGAGCCACGACTCCTTCGACAAGGCCTCGCGCGCCCTGCACCGGTGGGCGAACGAACTCCTCGACTTCCAGGACGAGGCGAACCGGCTGGAGAAGTCCGCCGGGGAGAAGCTGGAAGCCAGGGAGACGGCCCAGCAGAAAGCCGACGCGAAAGGCGACGGCAAGGGCAGCGAGGAACTCGGCAAGGCCTCCGGCGCGGTCGACGAGATCACGGGCAAGGTCCACGACCTGGAGGACCGCTACAAACGGGCCGCCGGCAACATAAGCAAGGAACTCGACAAGGCCGGCGACATCGCACCTGACGAGCCCGGCTTCTGGGACAAGCTCACCAAGGGCGTCTCGGACGCGTGGGACGCCACCGGTCAGTGGATCAAGGACCACGCCGACATGATCAAGCTGATCGGCGATCTGCTTAGTGATCTGACGGCCGTTCTGGGTCTGCTGGCGATCATCACGCTGCCCTTCCCTCCGCTGGCAGCGATCTTCGGTACGGCTGCACTCATCGCGAGTGGGCTGGCACTGGTGGCGCACGGAGTGGCCAAGGCCGCCGGAGCCGATGTGAGCTGGATGCAGATCGGGCTGGACGCCGTGGGATTGATGCCGGGGATCGGTATGTTCAGCAAGGGCATCAAGGTGGTCGGCGAGACTCCGGCGCTCGCCAAGGCAGCCGCTCTGGGCGAGGGTTTCCAAGCCAGCTCGATCGGCAACTCACGAATCCTTATGGCATTCGGTGAGAAGGCACAGGGCCTGACTGGTGGCCTCGGCAAGGCAGGTCTGGTGAAAATCGGCGGTAAGTCAACTGATGTCTGGAAGGTCGAGCATGCGACGAGCGGCTTGATGTCGCGGATGGGAGGACTTGCCAGCGCTGGATATCACGAGGGCCAGTGGGTCGGCTCCAAGGGGCTCAACTTGATTCCCGGCGTGAGCATCAATCCTATGGGAGCCGGTATCGCAATCGACGCCGGAGCCAAGATCCTCCCCAAGATCACTAGTATCCACCAGCATGTAGGAGAGGCACTCTTCCCCGGCGACCAGTTCGAGAAGTCGGCATCGGGTAGCTGAGCAGCCGGTACAGAGTGGGCACGTACGACGACGTCCACAAAGCCGCCACGTAGGAGAAGGCGTAAGGACATGCACATCTGGCAGCCCGAACCGGGCGAGACACTTCTGGGCCGTACTCCGATCACTTTCGCGTCCGGCGCGGCAATGCGCGTGCGAGGCATGCGATGGTTCCGGGACGCGGAGCGCAATGACATCCAAGGTGAGCTGCCGGGCTGGCCCGAGGGACCCGCGTACACGCCCCGTTCAACAGGAGAGTCGGTCGCACGAAACTCCATAAAGGGTGCGGCAATGGCGCTGGGTGCCGCCGTCATGGGCATCCTCGGCTCGGCCGGCGGAAATATCAGTGGCACCTACGGCGACACCTCCGGCAAGGACACATCGGACGACCGCGCAGACGAGGTTGAGGACTTCCCGGTCCTGTGGGCCGCACCCGGCACGATTGCCCGCACCCTGCCCTGGCAGTTGGATCCCGGCCGCTCGGGCGAAAAGCACTACCGAACGCACGCGATCGTCACAGACCGTCGACTGGTCATCGTAGGTCTCCTATACCACAAGAAGGATGACAAGCTCATCGAGGACGAAACCCTCTGGGAGATCCCTCGATCCCACATCGGGAGAATCGAGCGTCGGGATTTCAAAGACGGGCAAGACGTGAAGATTTCCTTCACAGACGCCTCGTGGTGCAGGTTGAGCAGCTTCAGACGAGAAAAACTCACCCGGTATCTCCTCCACCCTCTCGACCTCGTCCCCTTGGGCAGTCTTACTCCGGCACAGCGAAGCGCTGTCGAGGACTTCGTCGCCACAGCTCACGCCCCGGACGTCGGAACGCCTGTGGTCGATCGCCGCCCCTCCGGCCACTACCGGGTTGAGGTTCCGGTGCCGAGCGAACTCAGTTCCTTCTTCGGCTCCAACAGCCGCAGCATGATCATGAACTCGGACGGGGCCCAGGTACAACCGAAAGACGTCCGCCCGGAAGACCTCTGACCTCTGCCCCTACGCCTGACCAGAACGGCTCAGCCCTTCATGACTCCCCCCACCGAGACCACGAGCCCCCTTCCCACCGCCCCCGCCTCCCAAGAACCCCCACCCATCTGGTTCCTGGCCCCCGAAGGCTTCTTCGCCCTCCCTCTCGCCGCCACTCCCGAGGAAAGAGCCGAGCTCTCCCAGTCCTTCGTACGAGAGCTCTACTCCCGCGGTGACGAGAACATATGGGAGCCGGCCGCCCCGTACTACGCGGCGATGGCCGAGATGATGACGGGCACCGGGGTCTCCTATTCGGCCGTGGGGCTGTTCTCCACTGCCGGCGAAAGCGAGGAGCGGGACGGGGAAACCGTCCGGCACGAAGGAGCCGACGGCGTCGCCCAGTGCGCCCTCACCGTGGCAGCCGTGCCGACGGACCAGGACGACGCCGACACCGATGTCGTGGCCCAGGGCATCCTCGCGATCCTCTCCGGCGACGAGTACAACGACGCCCGGTGGCTGGACCTGCCGTGCGGGCCTGCTGTGTCCTGCGTGACCATGCGCGAGTACAAAATCCGGCCGGAGCTGACGGAGACCGGTGAACAGGTTGATCTGCTCACCGGGCAGATCCAGGTCCATGTCCCCTTCCCCACCGGCCCGTTCACCGCGGTCTTCACGCTCCACACGGCGTCGATGGACTACTGGGCCGAGTTCTGCGACCTGATGGTGGCGGTCCTCCAGACGGTGTCCTTCACGGATCCGACGGAGAGTGCGGAAGGCGCGGAAGGCGCGGAAGGCGCGGAGAAGGACCAAGCACGTTGATCGTCGAGACCGATTCCGACCCAGCCGTGTGGTTTCACATGCCCCTGCGTGGCAGCGGGGCGGAATTCGCGCAGTGGATGGATCTGCAGCTCAAGGCAAGTGCTCTGGTCCACCGGCGCAAGCTCACCTGGCGTGAGAAGCGGCAGACGAAGAAGTTCCTGGAGAGTTCGGCCGCCATGCTGCGCGACCGCGTCGAGGCCGACCAGGCGTTCCTCTTCGGCCCGATGCCACCGCAGGTGTCGCCGCTGGTCCTCTTCACCAAGCAGTTCGCCTGCGACGAGGAACACAGCCCCCTGCACCTGAGCAAGCTGGTCGAACCCGACCCCGCGGCCGCCGCCGCGAGTCGGCACGTGGACACGGTCCCCTTCGTCTCGCCCCACTTCGGCGAGGGCCTGCGCAACGTACGCAGTTGGACCCGCCCCGACGGCGGCCCGATCATGTCCGTCGCGTACGCCTGGAACGACGAGGCCCGCGACATCGACCTGGTGCTCAAGGGCCACTACGACGACCCCGAACTCCTCGAAGCCTCTCTCGACGCCATCGACGACTTCGCAAAAAGCATCTGGCTCGCCTGACGAACTCCGCGGAGGCGCGGACCGGAACACCTTGGGGGACAAGAACATGGCAGGGTCAGCCAGGCCAAAACGGCGGAGGGCGGCCGCACCTTCGCTGCGGTATGAGCACCGGCCCGGCAAACGCTCGGAGAGCAAGGGCAAGGGTTCCGGTAAGGGCGACAAGGCGTTCGGCTGTCTCGTCTTCATCTCCCTTTCAGCCGTCTTCGTCCTCCTCGCCCTTTCGGACATGTTCTGGGGCGACGAAACCTGGGAATGGTCGGCCGACACATGGCCGGGCGGCGCGTACGGCTTCGCTGTGTTCCTGGGAGCGCTGGTGCCGTGCGTGGCGACGCTCTTCGTCCTGTCCGCATCCCGTACGGACTGGAAATCCTGGAAGGCTCACAAGGCACGCTCGTTCGGCTGCACGCTGCTGGCCGTCATGTGCGGAGTGGCGATGCTCCAGCTCGTGTCGCTGATCTACAACGCCCAGAACACCGGCAAGTGGGGCCGCGGTCCGGACAGCTCCCCCAGCTGGGTCTTCAGCAACTACCCCTGGCTGTGGGCGGTCGGCCTGGTGTCCACCATCGCCACGGCCGCGCTGCTGATCGCCTTGGCCGTGGCACGCCACAAGCGGACTTCGCCGGCCGGTGACGCCGGTGCGCCCGAACCGAATTGACTCTGTTTGCTGCCTCTTGTTGCTTCTCGCGGAGAACTTCGCAGTGGCGAAAACCCGCCCCCCACAGCTAGCGTCGGGCGACATGCGACAGACCGCGCCGGCCGACCGGACCGCCGATGGCAGGACCGATGGCAGGACCGATGGTGAGAACGTCTTCGGCCTGATCACGCCCGAGGACTGGTTTCGCATTCCGCTTCTTCCCGAGGAGCGGCGTGAAGCGTCCGTGAGTGCCCTGATCAAGAGGCAGTTCGCAGGTGTGGACGACCAGCCGGTGCTTCGCCGTCAGGCGGAGGAACAGTTGCTGGGGGCCGCCGAGGCGGGTGTCGAGCAGGGCGGAGTGGTGCTCTACCTGTCGTTCCTGGAAGCGGCCGGTATCCCTCTCTCCGCGTCCCTCCTGATCTCCCGCATCCACCAGCGGTTCGACACCCTCGACGCCGTCTCGGCGCTCAGGGGCAAGGGCGAGACCGCTCCCGTACGGCTGCCGGCCGCCGGGCGGGCTGCCCGTCGGCGACGGTCGGAGCGGACCCGGGAGTCCCGGCGGCTGGGCACCGAGTTCGCGGACACCATCGTGGAGTACTTCGTGCCCGTTCCGGATCGCGACGAAGTGCTGATGCTGACGTTCAGCACCCCGCTGGAGCCCATCGCGGACTCGATGGTGGAGCTCTTCGACGCGGTCGCCGGTACCCTGCGCTGGCAGAAAACGGCTCAGCCGACCCAAGCGGCTCAGGCGACTCAGGCAGCTCAAGCGACTCAAGCAGCAGAGACAGCTCAGGCAACTCAGGAACCACGGGGGCAACAGGCATGACGGAGGGGCGACTCAGGGTCTCCACCGAGGATCTGCACACGGCCGGGGTGGGTCTGCGGACGGTGGCCACGGAGTTCGAGGGGCTCGACAAGCTCCTGGACGCGTACGACCGGCGGACGGTCGGGCACAAGCTTCTGCAGGAGAGGCTGCAGGAGTTCTCCGACGGCTGGAACGACAACCGCGAGAAGATGATCGAGGAGATCAAGGGCCTGGGCGAGGTCGCCAAGACGGCCGGCGAGGCGTACACCCAGATCGACGACGAGCTCTACAAGGCGCTCGTCGGCCAGGACAAGAACGGCAAGAGCAAGACCGGCAAGGACCAGAAGTGACGCGCCCCGCCGACCACCGCTGGGAGGTGCTGGGCGAGAGCGAGGATCCCGTACCGGGTGACGTGTACGACCTCACGGCGCTCGCCAAGCGTTTCACCGCCACCGCGAAGACCATCTCGGACGCCGCCGCCGCGCTGCGCAGGCTCGGCGACCAGAAGAGCTGGGACTCCAAGGCGGGCCGGGAGTTCGCCGAGAAGGCCGACGACACCGCGAAGACCGTGAGCAAGGCGCACGGCCGCTACGAGGAGGCCGGCGCCGCGCTGAAGGAGTACCACACCGAGCTCTCGACGATCCAGGGCGAGGCGGACGGGCTGCTGAAGCAGGCCGAGACGAAGAGCGGCGATCTCACGACCGCGAAGTCGAAGGCCGACAACCCGCCCGAGGAGACCGACAAGGCCGGGCAGAAGACGCTCGACACCGCGGTGACGAATCTGCAGGGCGACCTGGACGACCTGCGCGGCAAACTCGCCACGCTCAAGGGCCGGCACAACACGGCGGGCAACTCCGCCGCCAAGCGCATCCACGAGATCACCGAGGGCGACGACCTCAACGACTCCTGGCTGGACGAGCTCCGGGACACCCTGAACATCGTCGCCGACATCGCGGGAGCCGTCGCCGCCGTCTGCGGGGTGGTGGCGCTCCTTGTCGGCTGGATCCCGATCATCGGGCAGGCGATCGCCGGTGTCCTCGGCACCATCGCGCTGATCGCCACCGCCATCTCGCTCGTCTGCCATCTGCTCCTCGCCATCAACGGCGACGGGTCGTGGGGAGACGTCGCCATGGACGTACTGGGCCTTGCGACCTTCGGTATCGGACGGGTCTTCTCCGCCGGTGCCAAGCTCGCCGCCACGGCCGGCCGCAGCCGCGTCTGGACCGCGGCGGCCCAGTACGTACGCGCGTGGAATCCGGCCATGAGCTCGGCCGCGCGGCGCGCGCTGGTCATCGAGATGGTCGGTGCGCGCGCCGGGGCGACCGGAGCGGCCGCCGCGCCCCGCGTGGGCCTGGGAGGCGTGTTCAGGGGTCTTGGCACCTCCTTCGTCGACGACCTGGGCACGATCCGGAGCAACTGGAGTGACCTGTTCAAGGTCGGCGACAACGTCTCGGCGGTACGGGACGCCTACCGCGCCGGTGGTGCGCGCGGCCTCGCGAGCATGTACGTGGGCCCCGGAATGGTCGACGAACTCTCCCGGATCAAGAACATCGATCCGACGGACCTGAGCTTCATCGGCACGCCCGACGCCTTCAAGCAGGCCATGTCGTACAACTCGTGGGCGCTCGGGGCGACCGGTACCGGGGCGACCTCGGACACCAACAGCTTCATCGGGCTCTTCGACAGCAACGACATCGACGTGACCGGCCCCGACGCCTCGCTGGCGGGGAGGTAGCCGCCGATGAACACCCCGGAGACGGCCGCGGCCGCCGACTGGCACGAGTGCCGCGTCACACTGACCGCCCCGCACAACTGGCTCGTACTCGACCTCACCGCCGAGCGGCCCGAGGAGTGGGCGCGGGCGGCGGCCGACGAGCACTTCTCGGCCGACGACACCCCCGCCGACTGGCGCGAGGCGTTCGCCGGGGACGTGCTCTGGTACTGGGCCGTCGCCGCCCGGCAGAAGGCGCTCTGCGCGGCGGTCCTCGCGCCTCAGGGCGGTGGCGTGGCCGCGTTCTACTGCGTACGGGAACTGGGGGGCGTCCCGGCCGAGTCGCTGCGCCTGGATGTGCTGCGCGCGGAGGCCGAGGCCGCCGAGGGGCCGTTCTTCCGTCCGCCGGAGATCACGGAGGTGGAGCTGCCGCTGGGTGCCGCGCTGCGGGTGCACCGCCTGGAGCCCACGGATCCCGAGGCCGACAGCGGCAATGTGCTGGAGGGTGTGGCGCATTACGTGCTGCCGCGCGAGCACCCCACCGCGTTGGAGTGCCGCCTTCTCTGGGGCGCTCCGGGGCTGGGCGAGGAGCTGGGAAAGATGGCCGACGAGCTGGCGGACTCAGTCCGACTTGTCTGACTCGCCGTCCTTGTCGAGAGAAGTGCCGAGGGAAGTGCCGGGAGAGGTGCCGGCAGGGGTGTCGGCAGAGGTGCCGCCGGAGCTGGGGAGCAGCCCGCCCACGCCTCCCAGTCCGAACCGTTCCCACGGGACGAAGGCCAGCGGCATCCAGCTGAAGCCGACGACGAAGACGCTCACCAGGGTCGTCGGTCCCTTGGGAAGGATCCAGCCGAGCTGGGCGGCAAGCAGCGAGACGACAACCAGGTAGACGCTGAACACCACGATGGCGAGCCCCTTGAGCAGGGCCTCGCCCGGTCCGAGCCTGGGCTTCTCGTCGGTCCCGCGGACCGCCG
Source organism: Streptomyces sp. NBC_00258 (assembly GCF_036182465.1). NCBI lineage: Bacteria > Bacillati > Actinomycetota > Actinomycetes > Kitasatosporales > Streptomycetaceae > Streptomyces > Streptomyces sp. NBC_00258. The sequence goes on along the minus strand of NZ_CP108081.1, from coordinate 7,088,054 downwards.
CGAGGAGGAGCAGGGGCAGCATCAGACCCAGCAGGCCACCCATGCCGATGCCGCCGATGCCCACGGCGTTCCGTCCGTCATCAGGGACCGCAGACGACAGGAACGAGTCGTCGGCCAGGCCGATGGTCAGGGCAACGCCCTCGAAGGCACCGAGCGTCATGGTCGCCAGGACGAGCAGCAGCCCCACACCGAACGCGATGTTCCCTGCCGCCGACCGCCCGGGACTCTGCCCCCGGGACTCCCCGGCCCCTGATCCAACAGACATGGACTCTCCCATTCCTCGCGGGGTCCGGACGAGGATAGCTGGCGGGGTCGGCCACGAGGAGTGGGACGGGGGCCGGAACCGGAGGGGGCGGCTCCACACGGAACCGCCCCGCGCGGCCGACCGGCGCCCGCACCGGCCCGGAACCAGTCGTCTAGCGGTTCACGGACTGGATCTCCTTGACCGTGACGTTCTCCTCGTACGTGGACAGACCGTCCGGCAGAGCGGGCTGCTGCGGCGGGCCGTCCGGGTCGGCGGAGTCGGTCCAGGTCACCTTCCAGGTGATCGACGCCTTGAAGGGGTAGGTGCCCGTGCCGGACGAGCGACGGTAGGTGACGTTGCAGCCCGCGTCCTCGCTGTCGACCGCGTAGCCGTTCTTGCCCTTGGCGAGGTCGTACGTGCAGGTCTGCGGGTCGGCGTCGTCGGTACCGGCCTCGACCTTGAGCGCGACCGGGGTCGCGACGGTGGTCGCGGCCATCTGGACGCCCTTGTAGTTGATGCTCGCGGTCGTCCACACGCGATCGAAGTCGCCCTTGAACTTCACCCGCGTACCGAGGTTCACGATGAGCCGGTCCGCGCGCGGGCTCAGTTCGACGGGCGGCGCGGGCAACTTGGTGGAGTTGAAGGCGAGTTCGGAGAGGGTCTCGGGGGTGAGCTTGTTGGGATCGGGCTGCGGGTCGGCCGGCGGGACCCAGATCTCCCAGTTGTCCGTGGTGACGGGGCAGGCGTCGGTGTACTCGTCGTTGCGGAACTGCACCTGCCACCACAGGCCCTTGTCGTCCTTGCGGTAGCCCTCTTCCTCGCGCTTCCTGGCGTAACTCGCCGCGGGCTCCTGCGCCCCGTCGTACGCGGTCTTGATGAACTCCTCGTACTCCTCGGACGTGTACATGGGCTCGTACCAGCAAACCGGGGGCTTCCAGTTCGCGTTCGAGGACGTGGTGGTCGAGGTGGGGCCGCCCGAACCGGCCTTGCTCTGGTCGATACGGATGTGGGCGCCGATGGTGCCGTTGCCGGATCCGGCGCCGGAGTCCTGGTTCGGCTGGTCGGGCGCGGTGGTCCCCTGGTCTCCGCCGGTGGTCTCACCCGCGTACGCCGGGAAGCCCGTCCCCAGCGCCATGACCAGCCCCGCGGCCACGGCCGTCCGCAGAACAGGACGAACCACGCCCGTCCCTGTGCCGATACTCGTACGTATCCTCGTACCTATCCCTGCACGCACGACGCGTCCCCCTTCTTCCAGTTCTGCTGCGTCACCTGCCAGTCGCCGCGGGAGTCCTTCTCGACCTGGAGCGTGTAGAGGACGAAGTCCTTGTCGCTCGGCTGGGTGCGCTGCACCTTCTCGGTCTTGATCACCTTGTTGTACGCCTTGCTCTGGTCCTCGCAGTAACGGGCCGCCGCCTTCTTGCCGTTCGCGACATCGGTGACCTCGAAGTCGAAGTACCGGTAGTCGCCCGTCACGGTCAGCCCGTCCTTCTTGACCGTCGCCACTCGATCGCCCCAGTAGGCGAGGGCATTCGCCGCGAAGTAGCGGTTCATGTTGGCGGTCCGGCCGTCCCCCTCGGCGAAGGCCTCGATACGGGCCTGCGCCGCGTACGCCACATCCCGCACGATCGCGTCCTTCGCCGCGTCCCCGGTCGACTCCTTCTCGACATCCACGTTGATGTCCGAGGGCAGGTCGAAGTCCGGCGCCCCCTTCTCGGCGGACGCGGACGCCGACGGTGTCGGAGAACTCGCCCCGTCCCCGCCCGCTCCCGCGATCTTGTCGTTCCCGGAATCGCCCGAATCACTACTGCAACCGGTGAGAGAAAGAGCGGCAGCAGCGAAGAGACAGGCCACGGCCGTCCGCCGTCGCGTGGTCAGCATGTACGTATCCCAGGGTTGAGTGATCGATATTTCCGGTAAGTGCGCTTTTGGTGAGCTTCAGTAGTGCTGGGCGGTGATGAAGTGCCTTGTGCCGGAACGGACTTGAGGGATCCGAGAGACCTGAGGGACACAGGTAGACACGCGAAGCAGTCGACATCCGGTTCCCGAACGCCAACGCCTCACGGTCACCGGGCAGCCCGGTTCTTCCCCTTGCCCTTCTTCCGCAGCTTCTTCATCCGGACCCGTTCCCGGGCGGCTTGCGCCTCGGCGCGGGCACTGCTCACACGGAAGGCGAGCCATCCCACGACGGCCGCCGTGAGCACGCTGGAGACGAGGGCACTGCCCGAGCCGGGGATGTACTCACAGCCGAGTTCGCTCGACGAGCAGTTCTTGCCGGGCAACGCTCCGAGTACGTACATGAACGCCCCGAACGCCGACCCGCCGCAGATCGATACGCCTGCCACACGGCCCGCGCGCCGCGGCTTCGAGGCGCCCGAGTCGACCGCCGAGAACCGCAGGGCGCCGATGGAGCCCGCCACCATGATCAGCCCGAAGACGGCACCTACCGCCCATGGCCCGCCGGGCCAGTCCAGCACCCATGGGGCGGACTTCCGGACGAACCATTTCCATGCCCCGAGAGCCACGAGGAGCACAGCACCTGCGCCGATGACCATTCCGGCGATACCCAGACCGTCCCGCGCCCGGAACCCCTGCCCGCCGTCGCCACTCATGGCACCCCCCTGAACCGAACCTGCCGTACCGAACCTGCCGCGGTCACGCGGGCCCCGGAACAGCCCGGTGCGGTGGGACGCCGAAGCCTCCCACCGCACCGGACCTGCACCGGGCGGCCCCAGCCGCCCAAAAGCGACGGGTCGCCCCAAAGGGCAGTTTCAGCCCTTGACGCCCTTGGCCAGCTCATCATCCAGGTCCTGGTACGCCTTCGCGGCGCTGGTCAGGAACTTGGACATGCCGGTCAGGCCCTCGATCGTGTCCTTCGCGCCCTTCTTGAACTCGGTGAAGGAGTCCTCGAAGGCCTGCGAGCCCTTGCGGGTGGTGTAGCCGTCCTTGACGAGGCCCTGGATGTAGCGCTCAAGGGCGTCGAGCTTCTCGTCGATCTTGTCCTTGGCGTCGGTCAGCTTGGTAGCCGCCTTGTGCATCTCGTCATAAGTGATATCTGCGTCTTTGCCGCCGGCCATGTGGCGTCCTCCATAACAACTCGACTTGCCGCAGGGCCAACCCCCGTGGCTCCCGTTGCGGATGATGCGATCGTCCGCCGAGTCTGCAGCTTACGCAGGACGCTTGCAGCCGCACACCCCGGATCCGTCAAGAGCCTTCAGGGAACCAGCACATACGCCGTTGCCTGTGGGAAGGGTGGAGCGGATATCGTCACGGGGCAGTAGGAGTGCAGTCAACGGGGAGGACGATCGTGCGCCTGACTCTGACCGTCGTCGATCCACTGGGCGGCGCCAACGCCGACGTGGTGCTCGACGCGGATCCCGAGTCCTCGGTGGGGGACATCGCGAAAGAGCTGGCCGCCCACGTCGGCTACAGCGGCGGGGCACAGATCATCCCCATCGGACAGCACGGACAGCAGGCGGGCAGCGGCGGGGCGCCCCTCGCCTATGTCGACGGCCATCCCGTCGACCCGGCCTCCACGATCGGCACCTCACCCCTGCGCGAAGGCGCCGTCGTCAGCCTGCACGACCCCGCCGGCTGCCTGCCCGGCGAGCCGACCGGCCTGGTCGAGCTGCGCGTCGCGAGCGGGCCCGCCGCCGGCGCCGTGCACCGGCTCGGCATCGGGCGGTACGACATCGGCAGCGGCCCCGCCTCCTACGTACGGATCGACGATCCCGAGCTTCCCTCCCGCGCGCTGACGTTGTCAGTTGCAACGGACGGAACCTGTCAGGTCGTCGCACACGGGGATGACCGGAACAACAGGGATGACAAGGACGACAAGGACAAGGGCGGCGTCACCCTCGACGGCGAGCCCCTCGACGGCAAGGACTGGCCCCTCGGCGCCCAGGTCGCCGTCGGCAACACCCTTCTCGAACTCGACCGCTATTCCCCGCCCAACGCCGCCCTGAAGTGGTCCGACGACGGGGCCGGGCTCGACTACAACCGGCCGCCCCGGCTCCAGCCGCCCGAGCGCCAGACCCGGTTCAAGCTGCCCGCCCCGCCGCGCGACTTCGAGGCCCGCCCGCTGCCCTGGCTGATGGCCCTGACCCCGCTGGTCGGCGCGGTCGTCGCCGTGATGATCTTCGGGCGCTGGTACTACCTGATCATGGCTCTGCTGAGCCCGCTGATCCTCTTCGGCAACTACTTCATGGACAAGAAGCACGGGCGCAAGTCCCATGCGAAGCAGGTCAAGGAGTACAAGGAGCACAAGGAGCGGATCGAGAAGGACGCTCAGGACGCCCTGATAGCCGAGCGGCTCGACCGGCGGCTCGCCGTGCCCGATCCCGCGACCGTGCTGTCCATGAGCACCGGGCCCCGTACGCGGCTGTGGGAGCGGCGGCGTACCGACGCCGACCATCTCGTCCTCCGCGTCGGCACGGGGCAGCTGCCCTCCGAGGTCGTGCTCGACGACCCCGAGCAGGACGACCACAAGCGCGAGGTCACCTGGAAGATCCAGGACGCCCCGGTGACGCTGCCGCTGCGCGAGCGCGGGGTCGTCGGGATCGCGGGCCCAGGCGACTCTGCCCAGTCCATCGGGCGTTGGATCGTCGCGCAGAGCGCCGTGCTGCACAGCCCGCTCGACGTGCAGTTCTACGTCCTCACCGAGAACAGCGCCCAGACCACCTGGGACTGGGTCCGCTGGCTGCCGCACTCGCGCCCCTCCGGCGCCCAGGACGCCAACGTCCTGATCGGTACGGACGCCGAGACCGTAGGCGCCCGCATCGGCGAACTCACCCAGCTCCTCGACGCCCGCCAGAAGGCGGCCAAGGAGAACGGGCGCCAGACCAGCTTCACCGACCCGGACATTGTGGTGATCTGGGACGGTTCTCGGCGGCTCCGGTCCATGCCGGGTGTGGTGCGGCTGCTGCGCGAAGGCCCGGGCGTCAGCATGTACGCGATCTGCCTCGACGCCGAGGAACGGTTCCTGCCCGGCGAGTGCCAGGCCATCGTCATCGCCGAACCGAAGCCCGAGGAGCACGTCACCTCGGTCACGGCGTCCCGGGAACCGGCCGCCCAGGGCAGCGGCTTCCCCTCCTTCCAGGCCTGGCACACCGCCGAGCCCGACGACCAGCAGACGGGCGAGCAGAAGCCGCTCGAACTGCGGCTGCGCGTCGAGCAGACGGGCACGGCCCGGGTCAAGAACGTACGGCCCGACTTCGTGTCGGCGGCCTGGTGCGCCCGTCTGTCCCGGTCCCTCTCCCCCATCCGCGACATCAGCGGCGAGACCGAGGACTCGGCGCTGCCCGGCTCCAGCCGGCTGCTCGACGTGCTCCAGCTGGAGCCGCCGACGAGCGACGCGATCTCCGCCCGCTGGCGCATGGGCGGGCAGTCGACGATGGCGGTCGTCGGTGAGTCGTACGACGGGGCGTTCGGCATCGACATCCGGCGGGACGGGCCGCACGGTCTGATCGCCGGTACGACCGGTTCGGGCAAGTCGGAGCTGCTGCAGACCATCGTGGCCGCGCTGGCCGTGGCGAACACACCCGAGAACATGACGTTCGTGCTGGTCGACTACAAGGGTGGCGCGGCCTTCAAGGACTGTGTGAACCTGCCGCACACCGTCGGCATGGTCACCGACCTCGACGCCCACCTCGTCGAGCGGGCCCTGGAGTCGCTCGGCGCCGAACTGCACCGGCGCGAGCACATCCTGGCCGCCGCCGACGCCAAGGACATCGAGGACTACCAGGATCTCGTACGGCGTGATCCCTCGAACCGGCCGCTGCCCCGACTCCTCATCGTCATCGACGAGTTCGCCTCGATGGTGCGTGACCTGCCCGACTTCGTGACGGGTCTGGTCAACATCGCCCAGCGAGGCCGTTCGCTCGGGATCCACCTGCTGCTCGCCACCCAGCGGCCGAGTGGTGTCGTGTCACCCGAAATCCGGGCCAACACCAACCTCCGTATCGCGCTGCGCGTGACGGACGGCGGCGAGTCGAGCGACGTCATCGACTCGCCCGAGGCCGGGCACATCTCCAAGAGCACGCCGGGCCGCGCGTACGTCCGGCTCGGGCACGCCTCGCTCGTGCCGTTCCAGTCGGGACGTGTCGGCGGTCGGCGGCCCGGAGCCGCCGACCCGACGGTGCTCGCGCCCTGGGCCGGGCCGCTGGCCTGGGAGGACCTGGGCCGTGCCGCGCTGGTCAAGCCGAAGGCCGAGGCGCGCGAGGAGGAGGAGATCACCGACCTGAAGGTGCTCGTGGACGCGATCCGCGACGCCAACGGGACGCTCGGCATCCCCTCCCAGCACAGCCCGTGGCTGCCCGCGCTCTCCGAGACACTGCTGCTGGACGAGGTCGAGATGCCCGCGGGAGCCGCACTCGCGGCGGGCAAGCTGCCGCCGGCCCCGTTCGGCGTCGAGGACCTGCCCGCCGACCAGGCCCGCCGCCCGGTCGTCGTCGACTTCTCCTCCTTCGGGCACCTCATCGTGGGCGGTGCGCCGCGCAGCGGCCGTTCGCAGATCCTGCGGACCCTCGCCGGATCGATCGCCCGCACGCACTCCTCGTCGGACGTGCACCTGTACGGCATCGACTGCGGCAACGGCGCGCTCAACGCGCTGACGCGGCTGCCGCACTGCGGTGCCGTCGTCGCGCGTAACCAGACGGAACGGGCCGTACGACTGGTCACGCGCCTCAAGGGCGAGTTGACGAGACGTCAGGACCTGTTGTCCGACAAGGGGTTCGCCGACATCGGTGAACAGCGGGCGTCCGTCACCGAGGAGGAGCGGCTGCCGCACATCGTCGTACTGCTCGACCGGTGGGAGGGCTGGCTGCCGACGCTCGGCGAGTACAACCACGGTGAGCTGACGGACGAGTTGCAGACGATGATGCGCGAGGGCGCGAGCGTCGGCATCCACCTCGTCGTCACGGGTGACCGGCAGGTGCTGCTCGGCCGGATGGCCTCGCTCACGGAGGAGAAGTACGGCCTGCGGCTCGCCGACAAGTCCGACTTCTCGATGCTCGGCATCAACGCGCGCAAGGTGCCCGAGGAGATCCCGCCGGGGCGCGGCTTCAAGAACGAGTCGGCGATCGAGACGCAGTTCGCGCTGCTGTCCGACGACCTGACCGGTCAGGGGCAGGCGGCGGCGCTCGCCACGATCGGCGAGGCGGCCGCGGCCCGGGACGCCGAAGTCCCGCGCGCCCGGCGCCCGTTCCGGGTGGACTCCCTGCCCTCCCGCATCGGTTTCGCGGACGCCTGGGAGATGCGGGACCCGGCGGTCGCGCAGTCCAAGCTGTGGGGTCTGGCCGGTATCGGCGGCGACGACATCATGGCCTTCGGCCCGGACCTCTCGCAGGGCGTACCGACGTTCGTCGTCGCGGGCCCCGCGAAGTCGGGCCGCAGCACTGCACTGCTGAACCTCGCCCGCTCGTACCTCCTCCAGGGCGTACGCCTCGTCATCGCGGCCCCGCGCCCGTCGCCTCTCCGTGAACTCGACGGCCAGGACGGCGTGCTGAAGGTCTTCACCGACGACGACATCGAGAGCGACGACTTCAACGAGGCGATCGAGTCGGCGTCCCCCGAGGAGCCCATCGTGGTCGTCGTCGACGACGGCGAGGTCCTGGAGGACGCGGACTGCGAGCGCGAGTTGAAGCGTCTCGTCCAGCGCGGCGCCGACCGCGGCCTCGCGCTCGTCATCGGCGGCGACGAGGAAGAGGTCTGCAGCGGCTTCTCCGGGTGGCAGGTCGAGGCCAAGAAGGGCCGCCGCGGCATCCTCCTCTCCCCCCAGGACTCCGGCGCCGGCGAACTGATCGGCATCCGCACCACCCGCAGCATGGTCGGCGGCCCGATCACCCCGGGCAAGGGAATGCTCCACCTGGGCAACGGGGAACCGGTCACGGTGACCGTGCCGCTGTAGCGGCGCGGAGGGTTCGGGCGTCGGCGGTCAGAGGCCGCCGACGCCCGGTCCGACGCCCACACCGACACCGCCGGCCATGCCGCTCAGCGGCTCATTCGACCTTCGACATCCGGGCCACCGGATCTCCCGCGTCCGCGTTGTCCGTCTCGTAGCGGAGGTCGTCGCCCACCGGGATCAGGCGGACCTCGTGGCGGCCCGTCGTGCACTCGGAGGTCGTGGACGGCTTGGAGATGCTGGTGGCGATCAGTTGCTTGGGTGTGACCTTCTTGAGGACGAGGTCGGTGTCGCAGATGCCGCCGATGAGGTCGGTCTGGCGGAAGGTGCCGAGCTGGTCGCCCACCTCGGCCTGGCTGACGGTGACGCGGAACGTACCCATGGGCAGCTTGCCGTCGAGGGCGAAGCCGTCGCCCTCCCAGGTGCCGAGGTAGGAGCTGGGGATCGCGGAGAGGTCGCTGCCGCCCGTGCCGGAGGCGCTCGGCGCAGACGCGCTCGGGGTGGCCGCGGGCTGGGAGTTGGCGGGTCCGCCCGCGTCGCTGCCACTGTCGCTGTCGTTGTCCCCGCCCGGCAGCAGGTCGAGCACGAACACCCCGCCGACCATCACCGCCGCCAGCGCTCCCGCCACCGCGAGCGCCACCGTGCAACTCAGCCTGCGGCCACGGCCGTTGGCGGTCGGTACGGAGGTCGCGGCCACGCTGACGGACACCTTGCCGGGGGAGGTGTCCGGGCCCGCCGCGTCGTGTGGTTCCGGAACATGGGTCGGGGGGCCGGACGGGGGTGCATGGGGTGACTGGGATGCGTGCGGCGCGTAGGGCGCGTACGACGGGTCCGGGGGGCCGAACACGCCGACGGGCGGTGCGGAGTCGGCCGGGGCCGGCGTCGCTCGGGGGCCTTCCGCCACCGCCGGTCCGTTGGAGCCGGAGTCCCCCACCGAAGGGCTGCTGAAGCCCACCACCCCCGACGGCGTCACGTCCGCCGCCTCCAGGTTCAGGATCTGGACCGCGCTGCGGCTGACCTGTTCCACCAGCGGTCCCGGCAGCCATCCCGCAGTCACCAGCCGCGCCGCACCCTCCGCGGCGAGGCGGGAAGCAAGAGTGGAGGGGGACGGGCGGGCGGCCGGGTCCTTCGAGAGGCAGTCGGCCACGATGTCCCTCAAGTCGCCCGACAGCGCGCCCAGTTCGGGCTCCTCGTGGACCACCTTGTAGAGGAGCGCGGCCGAGGAGTCGCCGGGGAACGGGGACGATCCCGTCGCCGCGTACGCCAGTACCGCACCCAGCGAGAAGACGTCCGCCGCGCCCGTGACCCCCTTGCCGAGGATCTGCTCGGGCGACATGTAGCCGGGCGAGCCGACGGAGACGCCGGTCGAGGTCAGGGAGGCCGTGCCGTCCGTCGCGCGGGCGATGCCGAAGTCGATGAGGAGGGGGCCGTCGAGGGTCAGCAGGACGTTCGACGGCTTGACGTCGCGATGCACGAGGTCCAGGCCGTGCACCGCCGACAGCGCCTCGGCGAGTCCGGCGCCGAGGACCCGTACGGAATGCTCCGGGAGCGGGCCCGAGTCGGCGACCGCGGCGGCGAGGGACGGTCCCGCGGCGTAGGCCGTGGCGACCCACGGGACCGGTGCGTCCGGGCCGGCGTCCAGAACGGGTGCCGTGTACGCGCCGCCCACCCGCCGCGCCGCCTCCACCTCCCGGCGGAACCGGGCCCGGAACTCCTCGTCGAGCGCGAAGTGCGGGTGCACGATCTTGACCGCGACAGTACGGCCGCCCGCGCTGCGGCCCAGATAGACACGGCCCATCCCGCCCGAGCCGAGCCGGCCCAGCAGCCGGTAGGGCCCCACGACGGTGGGTTCATCGACTCCGAGCGGTTGCATGGTGCCCGCACCTCCCCCGTGTTCCACTACCCCGTTCCCTACCCGTCCCCGTGCGTGCCGCGCCATCCCGCCGTGCCGCACTGTCCAGCAGGGTAATGCCGTGCCGTACGCGGGCGACCTTCCTTACGGCTGCAGCAGATCCACCTTCACGTCCGCCGCGAACCCGGTCGTCGACCCCACCCTCCGCGCGAACTCGGTGACCGCTTCCAGCTGCGGTCCCCCGAAGCGGAAGTCGAGGGTCGTGAAGTAGCGCTCCAGGACGCTCTCGTCGAAGGCCTCCCAGCGGGCCGCCTGCTCGGCGACCTTGCCGACCTCGTCGAGCGAGAGGTCCCGGGAGGCGAGGAAGGCCTCGTGGACCTGGCGTGTGAGGACGGGCTCGCGCTCCAGGTAGTCCCGGCGGGCCGCCCAGACCGCGAAGACGAACGGCAGGCCCGTCCACTCCTTCCACAGCGTGCCCAGGTCGTGCACCGCGAGGCCGTAGCGCGGGCCGTCGAGGAGGTTGGCGCGCAGGGCGGCGTCACCGATCAGGACCGCCGCGTCGGCCTCCTGCATCATCAGGCTGAGGTCGGGCGGGCACGTGTAGTAGGACGGCTGGACGCCGTACCGCTCCGACAGCAGGAGCTGCGCGAGACGTACGGACGTACGGGAGGTCGAGCCGAGGGCGACCCTGGCTCCGTCCAGCTGGTCCAGCGGGACCTGGGAGACGAGTACGCAGGACATCACCGGGCCGTCGCAGCCGACCGCGATGTCGGGGAAGGCGACCAGTTCGTCGGCGTGCCTGAGGAACTCGACGAGGGTGATGGGGCCGATGTCGAGCTCGCCCCGCACCAGCCGCTCGCTGAGCTTCTCCGGGGTGTCCTTGGTGAGCTCGAAATCGAGCAGCGTGCCCGTTCTCGCGAGCCCCCAGTAGAGGGGCAGGCAGTTCAGGAACTGGATGTGGCCGACGCGCGGCCTGGACGGGCGGGCGCCGGGACGCCCCTCGGGAGACTCGGGAGAATTGTCCACATCGCGAGGCTAGCGCCCATGGGGTACGGTGCAGGCTTCAGGGTCCCGAGTGGTTTCCGAAAGGATCTAGCCCGCTCCTGTCAACCCCTGTGACGCCAAGTGATACCTCAACGTCAACCCATCGGGCGACCCCGCCAAACTTCCGGGTGACGTGATCTTGCCCTCTATTGCTTTCGGCTGCCCTCGTGGGTACGCTCGTCGCAAGTTGCAGTTTGGTTTCCCTTGCAGTACAGAGCCTGCGGAGCATGTGACCGCGGGCTCTCGTCGTTTTCAGACGAATGCAGTTGTTTACAAGCTTTTGTTTACACCTTGCAGGTTCTGGAGCAGGGCAACCCTTTGGGCCCAAGGAGGGCTTATGGCTACCGGAACCGTGAAGTGGTTCAACGCTGAAAAGGGCTTTGGTTTCATCGCCCAGGAAGGCGGCGGCCCGGACGTCTTCGTCCACTACTCCGCGATCAACGCGAGCGGATTCCGCTCTCTCGAAGAGAACCAGGCGGTTACCTTCGACGTGACCCAGGGTCCGAAGGGCCCGCAGGCGGAGAACGTCACCCCCGTCTGATCCTTCGGCCGAGTCTTGGCTCCATGAGCCCAATACTCTGATCCGGAACCGAGTAGAAGTACCCAAGGAGCCCCTACACCGTCAGGTGCGGGGGCTCCTGCCTTTCCGGACGGCTCCTCCTGCCTTCTCAGGCACTGGGCGACGCCCGCTCACGCGCTCAGTGCCGCCCGCGCCTCGACCGCGTCCGCCGGGGCCCAGCCCTCGCCCGGTACGGAGGCGAGGTTGCGGGAGCAGCTGCTGAAGACGAAGCGCAAGCAGGGACGGCCTTCCTCGCCCCCGCCGCCCCTGCCCGTCCCGTCCCTGGGGCTCCGCCCCCAGACCCCCGCATCGGGCTGACGCGCTCGTCCTCAAACGCCGGACGGGCTGAAATGTCGGCCCGGGCTGCGAAATCTTCAGCCCCTCCGGCGTTTGAGGAGCGGGGGTTCGGGGGCTGGCCCCCAGGGACGGGAATGGGTAGGGGCGGCGGGGGCGAGGAAACCCGGCCGGGGGCCTACTCCGCGTACAGTTCGTCGATTTCTCGGGCGAACTCTCTCGTCACCACGGCCCGGCGGAGCTTCATCGTCGGGGTCAAGTGGCCCGCCGTCTCCGTGAAGTTGAGGGGGAGGACGGTGAAGCGGCGGATCGACTCGGCCCGGGAGACGAGGCGGTTGGCGTCGTCGACGGCGCGCTGGAGGACGGCCAGGAGATCGGGGTCGGTGACCAGCGTGGCGACGGGGACGTCCGACTTGGCGGTCATCCGGCACCAGTGGGCCATGCCCTCGGCATCGAGGGTCAACAGGGCGGTGATGTAGGGGCGGTTGTCACCGACGACCACGCACTGGTTGATGAGGGGATGGGCACGGAGCCAGTCCTCCAGCGGCGCGGGGGCCACGTTCTTGCCGCTGGTGGTGATGAGGATGTCCTTCTTGCGGCCGGTGATGGTGAGGTAGCCGTCGTCGTCCAGTTCACCGAGGTCACCGGTGGCGAACCAGCCCTCCTGGTCGGCCGGCACCACACCACCCGCCTGCGGATCCCAGTAGCCGCGGAACACCTGCTCCCCGCTGAGCAGGATCTCGCCGTCCTGCGCGATCCGGACGCGCGTGCCGGGCAGCGGCCAGCCGACCGTGCCGAGCCGCGGCCGGTGCGGGTAGGTGAGGGTCGCGGCGGCCGTCGACTCCGTCAGGCCGTAGCCCTCGAAGACCTGGATGCCCGCGCCGGCGTAGAAGGAGGCGAGGCGGCGCCCGAGCGGGGAGCCGCCGCAGACCACCTGGCGGACCTTCCCGCCGAGGGCCGCGCGGATACGGCGGTAGACGAGCGGATCGTAGAGGGCACGGGCCGCCTTGAGTTTCGTACCCGGTCCTGAGCCCGTGCCGTGCTGCTGGGCCTCCAGCGCCTCGCCGTAGCCGCGGGCCACGCGGGCCGCCCGGTCGAAGGAGGCGGCGCGGCCCATCTTCTCGGCGGTCGCACGGCCGGTGTTGTAGACCTTCTCCAGCACGTACGGGATCGCCAGGAGGAAGGTCGGGCTGAAGCCGGCGAGATCGGCCAGCAGCTCCTCCGTACGGATGCTCGGCGCGTGCCCCAGGCGGACCCGCGCGCGCATACAGGCGATGGCGACCATCCGGCCGAAGACGTGCGAGAGGGGCAGGTAGAGGAGCGTGGACGCCGGGTCCTTGAAGGTGGACTTGAAGACCGGGTGGAGCAGTTGGACGGCGTTGTCGACCTCGGCGAAGAAGTTGGCGTGGGTCAGCGCGCAGCCCTTGGGCCGGCCCGTGGTGCCCGAGGTGTACATGATCGTCGCGAGCGAGTCGGGGCCGAGGACGCCACGGCGTACCGCGACCTCCTGGTCCGGCACGTCACGCCCCAGCTCGGCGAGGCGCTCGGTGTGCCCCTTCTCGAAGATCCACATGTGGCGGACGTCGGGGAGCCGGTCACGCTCCGGGCCGAGCGCGGCGGCCTGCGCCACATGCTCGACGGCGATCGCCACAGCGCCGGAGTCCTGGAGGATCCAGCGGGTCTGGAAGACGGAAGAGGTGGGGTAGACGGGGACGGTGACGAGTCCGGCGGCCCAGGCCGCGAAGTCCAGCAGCGTCCACTCGTACGTCGTACGCGCCATGATCGCGAGCCGGTCGCCCGGCAGCAGCCCCTCCGCGATCAGCCCCTTGGCGACCGCCAGCACCTCGGCGGCGAACTCGGCGGCCGTGACGTCCGTCCAGCGGCCGTCCGCGCCCTTCCGGCTGAGCACCGGGTCGTCGGGCGCCTCCTCCGCGTTGTCGAAGGGGATGTCCGCGAGCGAGCCGTGCGTCACGGCGTACACCATCGGAGGCACCGAGACCTCACGCACGACCCCGTCGAGTCGCCTGACCTCGGGTTCAGGGATGACGAGCTCGGGGTTGTCGGAGGGATCGCGGGACACTGACGGCTCCTAACTCTTGCACTACCCCCATTACGGACCTGTGAAGTGGCGGGTTCACCTGGGAAAGTGAGGCGCTTCTGTGCGGAAGAGTGAGAGGTTCGTGCACGTTCGGACGCCTGTTCATCTTTTGCCCAACATACCGACGCAACAAGGGCGTTGCCCGCGGATCCGTCGAGTTCGTGCCCTTCGGCCCCTCACGGGCGTTCGAGGATCGCCGTGACGCCCTGTCCGCCCGCCGCGCAGACCGAGATCAGTCCGCGCCCGGGAGCGTCCCGCTCGGCGAGCAGTTTCGCGAGGGTCGCCACGATCCGCGCCCCGGTGGCCGCGAAGGGGTGACCGGTCGCGAGCGACGAGCCCGCCACGTTCAGCCGGGCACGGTCGACCGTGCCGAGGCCCCGCTTCTCCCAGGCCGCCAGCGTGGCCAGCACCTGTGAGGCGAACGCCTCGTGCACCTCGACGAAGTCGAAGTCGTCCAGGCCGAGCCCGGCCCGCTCCAGCATGCGCGGCACGGCGTACGCGGGCGCCATCAACAACCCGTCCTCGCCACCGGCCACGTCGCCCCTGACGAAGTCGACGGCCGCCGTCTCGTACGCCGTCAGATACGCGAGCGGCGTCAGTCCGCGCACCGACGCCCACTCCTCGCTCGCGAGCAGCACGAGCGCCGCGCCGTCCGTGAGGGGCGTCGAGTTCCCCGCGGTCATGGTCGGGGCCGGATTGTCGGGGCTGTCGGGATTGCCCAGGTCCTTCAGCCCGAACACCGGCTTCAGGGAGGCGAGTTTGCCGACCGTCGAGCCGGGCCGGAGGTTCTGGTCGCGGGCCAGCCCCCGGAAGGGCACGACCAGGTCCTCGAAGAAGCCGCGTTCGTACGCCGCCGCCAGCCGCTGATGGCTCGCGGCCGCCAACTCGTCCTGCGCCTCCCGGGTCACGCCCCACACGCGGGCCGTGACGGCAGCGTGCTCGCCCATCGAGAGGCCCGTACGGGGCTCCGCGTTGCGCGGGATGTCCGGGACGAGGTGCCCGGGGCGGATCCGGGCCAGCGCCTTCAGCCGGGCGCCCGCCGACTTCGCACGCCGGACCTCCAGCAGGATGCGCCGCAGCTGGTCGTTGACGCCGAGCGGGGCGTCGCTCGCCGTGTCCGCGCCGCCCGCGATCGCCGACTCGGTCTGGCCGAGGGTGATCTTGTTGGCCGCCGCGACGATCGCCTGGAGGCCGGTGCCGCAGGCCTGCTGGATGTCGTACGCGGGGGTGCGGGCGTCCAGCCTCGACCCGAGCACCGTCTCGCGCGCGAGGTTGAAGTCCCGGCTGTGCTTGAGCACGGCACCGGCGACCAACTCCCCCACCGCGCCCGGCTCTTCGAGACCGAAGCGGCCGAGGCGTCCGACGTGCTCGACGAGTCCGTCGACCGCCGCGGTCAGCATCTCCTGGTTCGAGGCGGTCGCGTACGGGCCGTCCGAGCGGGCGAAGGGGATACGGGTGCCGCCGACGACCGCGACGCGCCGCGGCCGCGGCGCCCGGAGGGGTTCCCGGATGGATTCCCGGAGGGGTTCAAGGGGGCTCATCTCGACCTGCTCCTCACCGTGACGTAGCCTTACCTCGGGTAACCTTACTCCAGAGTAAGAACACGACCGAGCTGGGAGTTGGACGATGGCCGACCGCTACCTGAGTCTCACCGGCACCGCCCCCGGCCGGTTCCTGACCCGCCGGCTCGGGCTGCCGCAGCCGGTGCGGTTGCGGCGCTGGAGCGCCGAACAGCCTGTACTCCAAGGGGAGTTGCTGCATCTCACCGCGGGCAAGTCCGAGCTGGACCTCGCGCCCGTCCTGGCCCGGTCGGGGCCGGGCTCCGGCGGCGACAGACCCGTCGCCGTCGTCCTCGACGCCACCGGTGTCCGTGACGTCGACGCCCTGGCCGAGGTGCACGCGGCACTCCACCCCGTCGTACGGTCGGTCGCCGAGAGCGGGCGGATCGTGGTGCTCGGCGCGCCCCTGGACCCCGCCGACCACCACCAGGCCGCCGTCCAGCAGGCCCTCGAAGGGTTCGTACGCTCCCTCGGCAAGGAGATCGGGCGCGGGCGGACGGTGAATCTCGTACGGCTCCTGGAGGCGGGGGCCGCCGAGTCGACGTTGCGTTTTCTGCTGTCGCCCAGGTCGGCCTATGTCAGCGGGCAGGTGATCGAGGTCGGCGGCCACGGCGTCTCCGGTCGTGGTGGCGGTGGGCCGGCCGGGCCCGAGGATCCCGAGAAGCCCCTTGCCGGGCGTACCGCGCTCGTCACCGGGGCCGCCCGCGGGATCGGTGAGGCCGTCGCCGCGACACTGGCACGGGACGGGGCTCTGGTGGTGTGCCTCGACGTGCCCGCCGCCGGCGGCGATCTCACCTCCGTCGCCGAGCGGCTCGGCGGGGTCGCGCTGCCGCTCGACATCACGGCGGAGGACGCGGGGGCGCGGATCGCGGACGCGTTGCCCGGCGGGCGGCTCGACGTACTGGTCCACAACGCGGGGATCACGCGGGACCGGAGGCTGGTCAACATGGCTGCGGAGCGGTGGGGTTCGGTGCTCGACGTCAACCTTGCGAGTGTGCTCCGCACGACCGATGTGCTGCTGTCCCGTGGCGCGCTCCGAGCGGGCGGGCGTGTGGTTGCCACCGCGTCCATCGCCGGGATCGCGGGGAATGCCGGGCAGACGAACTATGCCGCGTCCAAGGCGGGGGTCGTGGGGCTTGTTCGGTCGCTCGCGCCCCGGGCGCTTTCGGAATACGGGGTGACCGTGAACGCGGTCGCGCCCGGGTTCATCGAGACGAAGATGACTGCGGCCGTGCCGTTGTTCATCCGTGAGGCGGGGCGGCGGATGAACTCGCTTGCGCAGGGCGGGTTGCCGGTTGATGTCGCCGAGACGACGGCTTGGCTTGCGAGCCCTGGAGCGGGGGCTGTGAACGGGCAGGTTGTTCGGGTTTGCGGACAGAGTCTTTTGGGGGCGTGAGGGGTTGGTTTGTTGTCTGCGGGTGCGTTGGGGCTGGTCGCGCCCACGCGGCGGAGCCGCAAATTGACACAGCCCCGCGCCCCTAAAAACCAAAGGCGGCTCGCCTCTGCTCGGCCCAGGAGAAAGGTCAGGTCAGCGATGGATGACGTAACGGGTCCTGTGCGTACCCATGTTCTCGACGGTTCGCCGCGCCTTTGGCCCTTGCTTGCCCGGGGTGCTTTCCTCTCGCTCTTCAAGCGGGCCCGGACGGGAGTCACGGCGCCCCGGACCCGATTGGTTCTCCCGGGGCTTCGTATCGATCTGGGAAAGCTCGCCGCGTATGAGCGTGCCTGTGGATTCGGGGTGGGGGCGGACGAGTTGCCCATTACCTATCCGCATGTTCTCGGATTTCCGTTGGTCATGCGGCTGATGAGTGAGCGGGCCTTCCCGTTGCCGTTGCTCGGGCTGGTGCACACGTCCATCGGGATCACCCGGCGGAAGGCGACGGCGGCGACCGGGGAGTACGAACTCGCCGTGTACGTGGATGAGTTGGTGCCCCACCGGCGCGGGACCGAGGCCGTCGTCGTGACCGAGATGCGGGCGGGGGGCGAGGTCGTGTGGGAGTCGCGGAGTACGTATCTGGCGCGGCACCGCACCTCGGCGGGGAGCGCGGGCGGGCCGGCCGCGCCCGCGGAGCGCAAGCCGCTGCCCGTCGTGGCCGAGTGGGCGCTCGCCGGGGATGTGGGGCGGCGGTACGGGGCCGCGTCCGGCGACCGGAACCCGATCCATCTCCACCCCCTCACCGCCCGGCTGTTCGGCTTCCCCCGGGCCATCGCGCACGGCATGTGGACCGTGGCGCGCTGCCTCTCCGAGCACGGGGCGCCTCAAGCGGCCGTGGTCCGGGCGGAGTTCAGGGCGCCGGTGCTCCTGCCGGGGACGGTGTCGTACGGGGCGGAGGGTGCCGCGTTCGAGCTGCGGGGGGCGGGTGGCCGGCTGCACCTGTCCGGAGAGGTGCTCCCCGTGCTCTGATGCGTGCCCCGCCCTACTCGGGTGACCCGGCCGAACCGTGCTGCGCCCCGTGCTCCGACCAGGGTCTCCCCTCCATCAGGTCCCCCAGGCCCGCCCAGGCGAAGTTCATCAACGTCGTGGCGGCCTGGCGGGCGGAGACGCCGGGGGTGGCGTTGGCCCAGGCGGCGAGGGACTCGGCGGCGCCGACAAGGGCTTCCGCCAGGCCGGCGACCTCGCGCTCGGGCAGCGACGGGTCCCGGTGCGCCTCACGGGCGGCCACCACGATCAACTGCGTGACGAACGCGACGATCTCCTCGCGCATCGCGGCGAACTCCGCGGCGAACGGCTCTCCGTGCGTACGCGCCTGGAGGTGCAGCACGGCCCAGCCGTCCGGGTTCTGCGCGGTGTGCGTGAAGAACGCCCGCAGCCCGTCCCACAGTTGGCGGTCGGCGGGCACGTCCGGCTGGACTCCCGCCCGCACGGCCGCGGTCAGGGCGGCCGCCTCACGCCGGATGCACGCGGTGAAGAGGTCTTCCTTGGAGTTCAGGTACAGATAGACCAGCGGCTTGGACACACCCGCCAGATCGGCGATCTCGTCCATCGACGCGGCCCGGTACCCCCGCTGACCGAAGGTCTGCACCGCCGCGTCCAGCATCTGCTGTTCGCGCACGGCCCGCGGCATCCGCTTGCTCTTCACTGCACCCATACGAGCAAGAGTACGAGTTGTCTGCCGACGGCTCGGCGGAGTTGCCGGTCGTTACGAGGTCTGACCCTGGGCTCGCGACACCTCGTCCACCACGTCGTCCTCCTGGCTGCGGTTGGCCTCCAGGTTGGACTTGACGCGGTCGACGCGCTCGACGATCCGGATCGAGGCGCGGTCGCGCTCCTTGCGCAGGACCACGAAGCTGATGGGGGCCGAGATCAGCAGGGAGAGCAGGATGATCCACATGCCGTTCGAGTCGCCGAGCCCGCGCGGGGCGACACCGGAGTAGACGAGGCCCCAGACGACCACGAGGCAGCCCGCGAGGATTCCTAGGCGCATCAGTGTGTAGCGGAGCATCTCAATCCACTCTTCCGTGTCGAACGGGTCCGAAGGGGTCCGAAAATCCCCGACATTCCCAAAGGGCACCGTCCAGTCAAGCACGCCCGGCACCCGATCTTGCAGGGGGGTGCGGGGAGTCAGGCGAGCGGCAGCAGCATGAAAACGTCGTCGCGGTCGTCGCCGGGCGCGACGCGTATCGCGTCCGGTATCCGGCCGACCTCCTTGTATCCGCACGAGCCGTAGAACCGCTCCAGGCCGAGGCCGCCGCGGCAGGTGAGCCGGATCGCCTCGATGCCGTCGAGGGTGCGGGCGGCGTCCGCGGCGGCGGCCAGGAGGTCCCGGCCGTATCCCTTGCCCTGGTGCTTCGGGTGCACCATCACCGTGTAGAGCCACAGCCAGTGGGTCATCAGCCGGTGTGTGTTGAAGGTGAGGAAGGCCGCCGCGGCCACCTGCCCCTCCTCGTCGAACCCGGCCAAGAGGCGGGCGCGCCCCTCCGCCATCGCCGCGAAGTGCTTCACCAGCTCCGGCCGGATCACCTCGCGGTCCACCGGCGCGACGAAGCCGACGGCGCCGCCCGCGTTGGAGACGTCCGTCCACAGATCGAGAAGACCGTCGCGCACCTCGGGGGTCACGGCCGGATCGAGAGCGAAGGTAAGGGCCATGCGGCAAGGTTAGCTATTACGTCACGCCGGTCTCAAGCGTGTTCCGACGTCACGTACGTCACGCGCTTTCCTCGCCCCCGCCGCCCCTGCCCATTCCCGTCCCTTCTGGGGGCTCCGCCCCCAGACCCCCGCATCGCGCTGACGCGCTCGTCCTCAAACGCCGGACAGGCCGGAAGGCAGGGGCGCAGCCCCTGCCTTCCAGGGGCGCGGGGAACTGCGCGGCCAGCCCCCACCGGACCCGCACCCGACCACTCACACGAAAACGTCAGACCCTCATCGGCTGAGGCGACTCCCGACGCCCCGCGTCCGGACCGTCGTACTCGCGAATGATCTCGTACCGGGTGTTCCGCTCCACCGGACGGAACCCGGCGTCACGGATCAGGTCGAGCAGATCCTCGCGGGTCAGCTTGTTCGGCGTGCCGTAGTTGTCGGCGTCGTGCGTGATCTTGTACTCGACGACCGAGCCGTCCATGTCGTCCGCGCCGTGCTGGAGCGCCAGCTGGGCGGTCTGGACGCCGTGCATGACCCAGAAGACCTTGACGTGCGGCACGTTGTCGAAGAGCAGCCGGGAGACCGCGAAGGTCTTCAGGGCCTCGGCGCCGGTCGCCATCTGCGTACGCGCCTGCAGCCTGTTGCGGACCTTGCCGTCCTTCACGTCGACGAAGTCGTGCTGGTAGCGCAGCGGGATGAAGACCTGGAAGCCGCCGGTCTCGTCCTGCAGCTCACGCAGACGCAGGACGTGGTCGACCCGGTGGCGCGGCTCCTCGATGTGCCCGTACAGCATCGTGCACGGGGTCTTGAGACCCTTCTCGTGCGCGAGGCGGTGGATGCGCGACCAGTCCTCCCAGTGGGTGCGGTGGTCGACGATGTGCTGCCGGATCTCCCAGTCGAAGATCTCGGCGCCGCCACCGGTCAGGGATTCGAGCCCCGCGTCGATCAGCTCGTCGAGGATCTCGCTCGCGCTCAGCCCCGAGATCGTCTCGAAGTGGTGGATCTCCGTGGCCGTGAAGGCCTTGAGGGAGACGTCCGGGAGAGCCTTCTTGAGTTCGCTGAGCGAGCGCGGGTAGTAGCGCCACGGCAGGTTCGGGTGCAGGCCGTTCACGATGTGCAGCTCGGTGAGGTTCTCGCCCTCCATCGCCTTGGCGAGACGGACGGCCTCCTCGATGCGCATCGTGTACGCGTCCTTCTCGCCCGGCTTGCGCTGGAACGAGCAGTACGCGCACGACGCGGTGCACACGTTCGTCATGTTGAGGTGGCGGTTGACGTTGAAGTGGACGACGTCGCCGTTCTTCTTCATCCGCACCTCGTGGGCGAGCCCGCCCAGCCAGGCCAGGTCGTCCGACTCGTACAGCGCGATGCCGTCCTCGCGGGTCAGCCGCTCACCGGCCCGGACCTTGTCCTCCAGCTCGCGCTTGAGCCCGACATCCATGCTGCTTCTACCTCTCGTAAGTGACGAACCTTGTCAACCGTACTCCCCCACCCTTCGGGCGGGAGGGGCCTCCATCAGGCACTTCGTGCCTGCGCCCTATTCCTCTTCGGGCAGCTCACCCACCCGGTTCTCCCACTTCGTGGAGAGAACGATCGTCGTACGCGTACGGGAGACGCCCTTGGTCCCCGACAGCCGCCGGATGGTCTTCTCCAGGCCGTCCACGTCGGGCGCCCGCACCTTGAGCATGTAGGAGTCGTCGCCGGCGATGAACCAGCAGTCCTCGATCTCGTTGAGGTCCTTGAGGCGGTGCGCCACGTCCTCGTGGTCGGTGGCGTCGGAGAGCGAGATGCCGATGAGGGCGGTGACGCCGAGGCCGAGCGAGGTCGCGTCGACCGTCGCGCGGTAGCCGGTGATGACACCGGCGGCCTCCAGGCGGTTGATGCGGTCGGTGACGCTGGGTCCCGACAGTCCGACGAGGCGTCCCAGCTCCGCGTAGGAGGCCCGGCCGTTCTCCCGGAGGGCCTGGATGAGCTGCCTGTCCACCGCGTCCATGCGATCGATAGCCTTCCGCTGAAAGTTCCTGAAGTGATGTGTGGGTACTGCGCGTTGCTCGGTCGTACAGGTAGTACAGGTCGAACGTGCTGCTCAGGTCGTGCGTGAGCCGCCGCCGAGTTCGCCCTCCCAGCGGCGGTAGAGCGTGTGCCCGACGCCCGCCGCGTCCAGCACGCGTCCGGCGACGAAGTCCACCAGGTCCTGGATGTGGGTCGCTCCCGCGTAGAACGCCGGGGAGGCCGGCAGTACGGTCGCGCCCGCGTCGTCCAGTGTCACCAGATGCCGCAGGGTCTGCCCGTTCAACGGGGTCTCGCGGACGGCGACGACCAGCTTGCGCCGCTCCTTGAGCGTGACGCTCGCGGCGCGCTGCAACAGGTCCTTCGAGAGGCCGAGCGCGACCCCGGCGACACAGGCGGTGGAGGCGGGCACGATGAGCATGCCCTTCGTGGCGTACGAACCCGAGGACGGCCCCGCCGCCAGGTCCCCCGCGCTCCAGTGCCGTACGTCGTCGACGTCCACCGCGAAGGTGCCGGGCTTGCCGTCGGCCCCCCGGCCGAGCCACTCCCGGAGGTCGTCCTGCCAGTGGCCGTCCCGGAAGCTGATCCCGGTCTCGTCGAGCAGCGTGAGCCGTGAGGCCCGCGAGACGACCAGGTCGACGCTCTCCCCGGCCGCGAGGAGGGCACGCAGCACGGCAGCCGCGTACGGCGTTCCGGACGCGCCGGAGACCCCCACGATCCAAGGCCGACGCTGAGTTTCTCCTGCGTTCACACCCTGAGCCTACCGGCGGGCCGCCCGGAGCTCAGGACCGGCCGTGCTTGCGGCCCGTCAACGGGCCGCGCCGTACTCACACGCCACCCACACGGCATTCACACGGTCAGACCTCGCACCAACAGATCGAGCAGCGCGCACGCGAACAGGGCGATCCCGATGAAGCCGTTGACGCTGAAGAAGGCGCGGTTCACCCGGGAGAGGTCGTGCGGGCGGACGATCGAGTGCTCGTACAGGAACGCGCCCGCGACGATCACCAGGCCGACCCAGAAGAAGGTGCCCGCGTCGGTGGCCAGCGCGTACCAGACGAAGAGTCCCGTGGTGAGGGTGTGGCAGACGCGCGCGCCCCAGACGGCCGCCGGGATGCCGAAGCGGGCCGGGACCGACATGACGCCGATCTCGCGGTCCGTCTTGACGTCCTGGCAGGCGTAGATGAGGTCGAAGCCGCCGATCCAGATGCCGACCGCGAGGCCGAGGATCACCGCGTCCCAGGACCACTCACCGGTGATCGCCAGCCAGCCGCCGATCGGCCCCATCGCCTGCGCGAGACCGAGGATGGCCTGCGGGAAGTTCGTGAACCGCTTGCCGTACGGGTACACGACCATCGGGATGACCGCGATGGGCGCGAGCGCCAGGCACAGCGGGTTGAGCAGGGCCGCCGCGCCGAGGAAGAACACCAGGGCGACCAGGGCGCCCGTCCACGCGTGCTTCACCGTCATCGCGCCGGTGACCAGCTCGCGATGGGCCGTACGGGGATTGCGGGCGTCGATCTCGCGGTCGATGATCCGGTTCGCGGCCATGGCGAACGTCCGCAGGCCGACCATCGCGACGGTCACCAGCAGCAGCCGGCCCCAGGCGATGTTCTCGTCCACCGTGAACATCGCCGTGAGCGCCGCGATGTACGCGAAGGGCAGCGCGAAGACGGAGTGCTCGATCATGACGAGGCGCAGGAACGCCTTGGTGCGCCCCGGCTGCGGGATCGCGGCTGATGCGCTGCTCACGAGAGTCCGTACTCCTTCCACCGGCGGTCGACCTTCGCCGCCGTCTCCGGGTCGGACAGCACCATGTCGGGCCAGCCGCCGTCCCGTGTGTACCCCTCCTCGGGCCACTTCTTCGTCGCGTCGATGCCCGCCTTGCCGCCCCAGAACTGCTGGTACGAGGAGTGGTCGAGGTGATCGACGGGCCCCTCGACGACGGTGAGGTCACGGGAGTAGTCCGTGTTCCCCAGCGCGCGCCACGCGACCTCGTGCAGGTCGTGGACGTCGCAGTCGGAGTCGACGACCACGATCAGTTTGGTCAGGGACATCATGTGGGCACCCCAGACGGCGTGCATCACCTTCTGGGCGTGCTTCGGGTACTTCTTGTCGATCGCGACGATCGCGCAGTTGTGGAAACCGCCCGCCTCGGGGAGGTGGTAGTCCACGATGTCCGGCACGATGATCTTGAGGAGGGGGAGGAAGAACCTCTCCGTCGCCCGGCCCAGCGGACCGTCCTCCGTCGGCGGCCGGCCGACCACGATCGACTGGAGCAGCGGGCGCTTGCGCATCGTCACGCAGTCGATGGTCAGGGCGGGGAAGGGCTCCTGCGGGGTGTAGAACCCGGTGTGGTCGCCGAAAGGTCCTTCCGGGAGCATCTCACCGGGCTCCAGCCAACCCTCCAGTACGACCTCGGCCTGCGCCGGCACCTGCAACGGCACGGTCTTGCAGTCGACCATCTCGATCCGCTTGCCCTGGACGAACCCGGCGAAGAGGTACTCGTCGATGTCACCGGGCAGCGGGGCCGTGGACGCGTACGTCACCGCCGGCGGACACCCGAAGGCGATCGCGACCGGCAGTCGCTCGCCCTTCCGCGCGGCCACCTGGTAGTGGTTGCGGCTGTCCTTGTGGATCTGCCAGTGCATGCCGATGGTGCGCTTGTCGTGGCGCTGGAGGCGGTAGAGCCCGAGATTGCGGATGCCGCTCTCCGGGTCCTTGGTGTGGGTCAGGCCCAGGTTGAAGAAGGACCCGCCGTCCTTGGGCCAGGTGAAGAGGGCCGGCAACCGGTCCAGGTCGACCTCGTCGCCCTGCAGCACGACCTCGTGCACCGGCGCGTTGTCGGACTTGATCTTCTTCGGCGGTACGTGGGTCATGGCGCCGAGCTTCCCGAAGGCCTCGCGCACCCCGACGAACCCGTGCGGCAGCTCCGGCCTGAGCAGGCCGCCGATCTTCTCGCTGATCTCCTCGTACGACTTCAGGCCGAGCGATTTGAGGAGCCTGCGGTCCGTCCCGAACACGTTCATCGCGAGCGGCATCGCCGAACCGCGCACGTTCTCGAAGAGCAGGGCCGGGCCGCCCGCCTTCTGGACGCGGTCGACGATCTCCCCGACCTCCAGATACGGGTCCACCTCGGCCTTGATGCGCTGGAGGTCGCCCTCGCGCTCAAGCGCCCGGAGCAGGGAGCGAAGATCGTCGTAAGCCATGCGTTCCAGTATCGGCTACTCGCTACGCTGAACCTGTAACGGGGGCCGCTCACCCGGCCCCGATCTCGCACGCATCTCCACTCTCCACACGCAGGGGGACCGCCGAATGCTTCGGGTGCTGATGATTCTGGTGCCGTTGGGGCTCAGCATCTATGCGTTCATCGACTGCATCACCACCGACGAGAAGGACATCCGGTACATCCCGAAGCCCCTCTGGGCGATCCTTGTGCTGCTGTTCCCGCTCGTCGGCTCCATCTCCTGGCTGATCGTCGGCCACCAGCGCAAGCCGCGCGGCCTCTCCTCCGGCCGCGGCGGCTGGGTCGCGCCCGACGACAACCCGGAGTTCCTGAAGTCCCTGAAGGACGACAGCAAGGGCGACGGCAAGGGCGACAGCGAGGGCAAGGACAAGGCCGACGCCCCGACGGACGCCGTGACGGACGACGAGGCGCACCTCAAGAACTGGGAGGACGACCTCCGCCGCCGCGAGGAGGAACTGAAGCGGCGGGAGGGCGGGTCCGGCGACGGCCCCGACGACTCCACACCTCCGAAGCCCTGACGTGGAGATCCGGCTGCTGGTCACCTTCGAGAAGGTCGCCACCGTGCTGAGCTTCACGCAGGCGGCCGCCGAGCTGAAGTACGCCCAGTCCAGCGTGACCAGCCAGGTCCGCGCCCTGGAGTCCTCGCTCGGGACGCAGCTCTTCGACCGGCTCGGCAGCCGCATCCGCCTGACAGAGGCGGGTGAACGGCTCCTTCCCTACGCCCGGCAGATCATCGAGCTGAGCGAGGAGGCACGGGCGGCGGTCGTCGGTACGGAGGAGCCCTCGGGCACTCTGACGATCGGCACGATGGAGTCGCTGACGTCCTACCGTCTGTCCCCGCTCCTCGAACTGTTCCACCACCGCTATCCCGGGGTGCGGCTGTCCATGCGCCCGACGCTGGGCGACGAGACCCGGCAGGCGCTGCGGCAGGGCACGTACGACGTGGGTTTCCTGATGGAGCGGGAGACGGAACACGCGGGGCTCGAGGTCACGCTGCTCACGCAGGAACCGCTGGCGCTGGTGGCGGCGCCGGGCCATCCCCTCGTGGGAGCGGCCGTGTCGACCGCCGATCTTGTGCACGAGCCGCTGCTGGCCACCGAACCGGGCTGCGCCTACCGGGACCTGTTCGAGGAGGAGCTCAACACGCGGTCCGCGGAGCCGGTCCCGTTCATGGAGTTCGGCACGATCGAGGCGACCAAGCGTGCGGCGGCGGCCGGCCTCGGCATCGCCCTCCTGCCCGCGGTGACGGTGGCGGAGGAGCTTGCCGACGGCCGGCTCGTGGCCCTGTCCTGGGAGCAGCCGTTCACCCTCAGCACTCAGCTGGCGTGGCGGTCCGGGAAGCGGCTTCCGGCGCACGCGCGGCTGTTCGTGGAGCAGGCGCGGAAGCTGGTTGCCGAGCAAGGGTGACCTTCAGGCTCGCCGCCACGATCAGCGGGACGCCGAGCGCCTGGACGAGTCCGATGTGGTGCCCGTACACCGCCCAGTCCGCGACCATCGCCACCGCCGGGTAGGTGAAGGCGAGTACGGCGATCTTGGCGGTCGGCAGCTGGGCGTAGGCGGCGTACATCAGGACGTACATCAGGCCCGTGTGGATGACTCCGAGGCCGACCAGCCAGCCCCAGTCGGCACCCGTGCCGCTCATCGCGCCGAAGTCGGCGAACGGCAGCAGCAGCGGGATCCCGACGACGACCTGGACGAGGGCGATGAGGTGCGGGCGTACGCCCGTGATGCGCTTGGTCACGAGGGTGGACAGGCCGTAGAGGAGCGCGGCGAGGAGGGCCTGGCCGACGCCGAGGAGGTACGTGCCGTCGCCGCCGGTGAAGTCCGAGGGCGTGACGCCGGAGACGAGGGTCAGGCCTCCGAAGGCGAGCGCGATCCAGCCGGCCTTCGCCGCGGTGAGGCGTTCACGGAAGAGGAGGGCGCCGAGCAGCACCACGTAGAACGGCTGCGTGTGGTAGACGACGGTCGCGACGGAGATCGACGTGTTCTCGTACGACTGGAAGAGGAAGACCCAGTTGAAGACGATGAACAGGCCGCCCAGTGCGGCGAGTCCGAGTTTGCGCGGGGTGAGCCCGTGGTCGCGGAAGTAGCCGCGGGCGAGGGCGTACGCGCCGAGTGCCAGGGCTCCGAAGAGCACACGGAAGAACACGACGTTGAAGGGCGAGGCGCCCGACTCGACGACGAAGATGCCGAGGGTTCCGGAGAGGACCATCGCCGCGGTGAGCTGAACCGTGCCCTTGTGCTCGAACCTGCTGTCCGACTTCCTGTCTGCGTTCATGCCAAGGAAGTTACGAGCGGCCCGCGGTACCGGTCCACGAGCCAGTGGGGCGTCCTGCCGATGAGGCCATCGGCCCTCCCGATGAGGTTCTCGCCCCCGCCGCCCCTACCCATTCCCGTCCCCTGGGGCTCCGCCCCGGACCCCGTGGGGTGCGATTTCGGGTGCGGGCCCGGCTGTGGCTTGTCGCGCAGTTCCCCGCGCCCCTTTTAGGGGCGCGGGGAACTGCGCACGGGGGTTCGGGGGCGGAGCCCCCGAGTAGTGACGGGAATGGGTAGGGGCGGCGGGGGCGAGAAGAGGCCCCACCCGGTCAACGCCCCGCCGCCAGGCGGTAGAACGCCTGCGTCGTGCGCGGATGAGCCATCTCGTCCAGCAGATGCCGCCACTCGGGATCAGCGGTGGCGGCCGTGTGCGCCTGGTCCCAGGCGTCCAGCAGCGGCCCGAGCTCACTCTCGGGGGCCACGACGACGGTCGCGGGGATGGCGGGGATGTTCATGGCGGTTTCCTTCCGGGCGGAGAGGCTGTGAACCTCCGGGAGCGTCTGGGTTCAACCATCCCGCCGCCCGCCCTCCGTCGCCATGAAGCGACCACCCCAAGTGGAGGTGTAGCCAGCCCCACCAGAGGAGTTGGCGTCTCCTACCGGACGGCCGCCACGAACACCGCCCAGGTGCTCCGCCGGATGAGCAGGGTGGGGCCGGTGGGTCGTCAGGACGCAGAAAGACGCGGTGGTCAGTCCTCGCGCAGGACGAGGGCGAGGAGCCCCGGGAAGCGGGTGTCGAACTCCTCGCGGCGGAGGCGGTTGACCCGCTTGGGCCCCTCGTCGCGCTGCTCCACGAGACCGGCGCCTCGCAGCACGGAGAAGTGATGGCTGAGGGCCGCCTTGCCGACCGGCACGTCGAAGCTTCCGCAGCTGCGCGTCCAGACGGGGGACCCCGCCAACTCCCGTACCAACGTGATGCGTACGGGATCGGAGAGGGCGGCGAGCGCGGTCAGGACCGGGACCTCGTCGGGGTGGGTGTGCTCGGGGGCCGCCCGGTGACTGACGCGTTCCACCATGTCCGCCTCCCCTTGGGCACGGCCGTTTCAGCCTTGCCGAGTGTTCGATGAAAACCATACACTCCGGAGTGTTCGCTTTTCATTGAACAGTCGAGCGGGAGTGTGGCATGCGCGCGGTTCAGGTCCAGGAGTACGGCGGTCCCGAGGTCCTCAGGACGGTGGAGACGGAGGTGCCCGCGCCGGGCCCCGGCCAGGTGAGCGTGGATGTGGCGTACACGGGGGTCAACTTCGCCGACCTCAAGGCGCGGGGCGAGGGCTACCGCGTGCCGTCACTGCCGTACGTCCCCGGTCTTGAGGTCTCGGGCCGGGTCCGGGCGCTCGGCGAGGGCGTGTCGGGTGTCGAAGCGGGCCAGGAGGTGGCGGCTCTCACGAACGGCGGCGCGTACGCGGACGTGGTGGTGGCCGACGCGGCGACCGTCTTCCCGCTGCCGTCCGGCGTGGACCTCCGTACGGCCGCCACGCTGCCCACGGTCCTGCCGACCGCGTACGCCCTCGTGCACGCGGTGGGCCGCCTGCAGCCCGGCGAGACGGTTCTCGTACAGGGCGCGGCGGGCGGAGTCGGCACGGCGGTGGGGCAGTTGGCGAAGGCGGCGGGCGCTTCCGGGGTGTTCGGGGTGGTGTCGGGTGCGGCGAAGGCGAAGTACGCGCTGGACCACGGCTACGACGACGTGTTCGTCGCCTCGTCCGCGGAGTTCGCGGAGGCGGTGCGTGCGGCGACCGGCGGCCGGGGCGTCGACCTGGCCCTGGACCCGGTCGGCGGCGAGACCTTCAAGTCGTCCCTCGCGTCCCTGGCCGTCTTCGGCCGCCTGGTGTCGTTCGGCAACGCAAGTTCCGCCGAGCCGTGGCGGGTGGGCCAGCCGGAGCTGTACCCCACCGGCCTGTCGGTCTCCGGCTTCTCCATCCTGACCCTGGCCCAGACGGCGCCGGGCGCTCTGCGGGAGCTGACGAAGAAGGCGTTCGCGGCCGTGGCGGAGGGGGTCGTGTCCCTGCCGGTGACCGCGGAGTTCCCGCTGGAGGAGGCGTCCGAGGCACACCGGCTGATGGGCGGGCGCACGAGCACGGGGAAGCTGCTGCTGCGGGTCGCGTAACCGGGCCTCGCGCCCCTCTTGTCACTTACTCCCCTTCACTCGCTCCCGTCACCCACTCCGGTCACTCACCACCCTCGTCCGGACTTGGCTCGGCGGTGCCGCGCGGGGCCGCTTCGGGTTTCGTGTGGAGGACCTCGCGGGCCTGGTCCGCGGCGCGGGCGGTGCTCTCGGAGATGAAGTCGAGGAAGCGGGCGATGTTCTGGAGGCGAGTGGCGGCCGGGGTGTCTCGGCCGAGGACGCCGACGCCGTTCCGCGCGGTCTCGGCGATCTGGGCGACGCTGCGGGCGCTGGCCATCATGGACTGGTACCAGATGTCGTCGTCGACGACATAGCGCTCACGGCGGCGTTCGTCGCGTTCCCGGCGGATGAGGCCCTGGCTCTCCAGGAACGCGACCGCTTTGGAGATGGACGCCGGACTTACCTGGAGGCGCTGGACGAGTTCGGACGCCGTGAGGCTGCCCGCGTCGCTGATACAGAGGGCGGCCATCACCCGGGCCATCATCTTGGGCGTACCTGACTGCATGAAAACGGTGGTGAGCGTCTCCTCGTACTCGCGCACCGCCTCGGCGTCGCGCCCATGAGCCTGCTCGGGCGCCTGCGACCCCCGGGGTGCGGCCTGCTTGCGCCGGTGGGCGCGGCGCTCGGTGGCGCGGTGGGCCAGGTCGGCGCGGTAGGCGGTGGGGCCGCCGTTGCGCATCACCTCACGCGTGATCGTCGAGGTCGGACGGTCGAGACGCCTGGCGACCTCCGCGTAGGCGAGCCCGTCGGCCAGTCCCAGCGCGATCTGCTGACGTTCCTGCTGACTGAGTCTGCCTCCGGGCATCGCGGTCCCCTTTCACGCTTCCTTGACGCGTCCAGCATAGCGTTCACTTCCAACCCAATGCAACGAGCTACATGACTGACGTTGCATTAAATTCCAGACGGTTGCAACGATAATTGAGCATCTACCTGCACTGATGCTCATCAGATGCAACAACCTCATTGTGCGATCCATGAACGCAACGTAGCGTTTCCGGTGTCAGAAACAAACAGCGCAAGAGGAGAACACCATGCAGAAGTTCGACACCCCCGCCGCGATCTCCGCCGTTCTCGACATCCCCGCGGGACGCATCCGGCTCATCGCCGCCGACCGGGCCGACACCACGGTCGAGGTCCTGCCGGCGGATGCCTCGAACAGCCGCGACGTGAAGGCGGCGGAACGGACCGAGGTCGCGTACGGCGACGACGGTGTCCTGCGGATCGGGGCCTCACCGGCGAAGAACCGGATCCTCGGCCAGTCCGGATCCGTCGAGGTGACCGTCCAGCTGCCCGTCGGCTCCCGCATCGAGGCGAAGGCGGCCAGCGCCGAGTTCCGGGGCGTCGGACGGCTCGGCGACGTCGCCTTCGAGGGCGCGCAGGGCTCGGTCAAGCTCGACGAGACCGCGGGCGCCCGCCTCACCCTCCTCGCCGGCGACGTCACGGTCGGCCGCCTGGGCGGTCCCGCGGAGATCAGCACCCAGAAGGGCGGCATCCACATCGCCGAGGCCGTGCGCGGCACGGTCGAACTGCGCACCGAGGCCGGGGAGATCTCCGTCGGCGCCGCACGCGGAGTCTCCGCCTCCCTGGACGCCGGCACCACCTACGGCCGGATCAACAACACGCTCAAGAACACCGAGGGCGCCGACGCCGGCCTCAACATCCGCGCGACCACCGCCTACGGCGACATCACCGCCCGCAGCCTCTGAGCAACCACACCGTCCGCGGCCTCCGGGCGACCACACCGTCAGCAGCGCCTCTGAAGGAGCACCCATCATGACCAGCTTGGCCATCGCGGCGAACGGGCTGCGGAAGTCCTACGGCGACAAGACCGTGCTCGACGGCGTCGACGTGGCCGTCCCCGAAGGAACGGTCTTCGCCCTGCTCGGCCCGAACGGCGCCGGCAAGACCACCGCCGTGAAGATCCTCTCCACCCTCGTCTCCGCCGACCCGGGCACCGGCGACATCCACATCGGCGGCCACGACCTGGCCGCCGACCCCCAGGCGGTGCGGTCCGCGATCGGTGTCACCGGTCAGTTCTCCGCCGTGGACGGTCTGATCACGGGCGAGGAGAACATGCTCCTCATGGCGGACCTGCACCACCTCTCCCGCAGCGAGGGGCGGCGGGTCGCCGCCGAACTCCTGGAACGCTTCGACCTGGTGGAGGCCGCGAAGAAGCCCGCCTCCACCTACTCCGGCGGCATGAAACGCCGCCTGGACATCGCCATGACCCTGGTCGGCAACCCGAGGATCATCTTCCTCGACGAACCCACCACCGGCCTGGACCCACGCTCCCGCCACAACATGTGGCAGATCATCCGCGAACTCGTCACAGGCGGCGTGACGGTCTTCCTCACCACCCAGTACCTGGAGGAGGCCGACGAACTCGCCGACCGCATCGCCGTACTCAACGACGGCAGGATCGCCGCCGAAGGCACCGCAGAAGAACTGAAACGGCTGATCCCCGGCGGACACGTACGACTGCGCTTCGACGACCCGGCCACCTACCAGTCCGCAGCCCTCGCCCTGCACGAAGCCACCCGCGACGACGAAGCCCTGTCCCTGCAGATCCCCAGCGACGGCAGCCAACGCGAACTGCGCTCCATCCTCGACTGGCTCGACGCGGCCGGCATCGAGGCCGACGAACTCACCGTGCACACCCCCGACCTCGACGACGTCTTCTTCGCCCTCACCAGCACCACCACCCTGCCCACCCAGCCCGCCCAGCCCAGCCGGCCCACCCAGGCCAAGGAGGATGTCCGATGAGCTCCCTCGCCCTCGCCGTACGCGACTCGAACACCATGCTGCGCCGCAACCTGCTCCACGCCCGGCGCTACCCGTCCCTCACCCTGAACCTGCTGCTCACCCCGATCATGCTGCTGCTGCTCTTCGTCTATGTCTTCGGCGACACGATGAGCGCGGGCATAGGAGGTGGCGGCGGTCCGGACCGGTCCGCGTACGTCGCGTATCTCGTGCCGGGCCTGCTGCTGATGACCATCGGTGGCACGACCATCGGCACCGCGGTGTCCGTCTCCATGGATATGACCGAGGGCATCATCGCCCGCTTCCGCACGATGGCGATCCACCGCCCGTCCGTGCTCATCGGACACGTCGTCGGCAGCGTGCTGCAGTGCGTGATGAGCGTGATCCTCGTCGGGGCCGTCGCGGTGGCCATCGGCTTCCGGTCCACGGACGCCACGGTCCTGGAGTGGCTGGCGGCGTTCGGACTGCTCGTGCTCTTCGCCCTGGCACTCACCTGGATCGCCGTCGGCATGGGCCTGATCAGCCCGAACGCCGAAGCCGCCAGCAACAACGCGATGCCGCTCATCTTCCTGCCCCTCATCTCCAGCGCCTTCGTGCCGGTGGACTCCATGCCGGGCTGGTTCCAGCCGATCGCCGAGTACCAGCCGTTCACCCCGGCCATCGAGACCCTGCGCGGACTCCTCCTCGGCACCGAGATCGGCCACAACGGCTGGCTCGCCCTCGCCTGGTCCCTGGGTCTCGCGGTGCTCGGCTACTTCTGGTCGACCGCGAAGTTCAACAGCGACCCGAAGTAACCGCCGTGACAGCGCGGGCCACCTCCCGCAACTCGTCCCGCCCCAGGGCGGCGCACTCCGACACCACGTCGGCGTACGCCGCCCTGTCGGCGTCCTGGGCGAGACCGACGCGGCGTGACCGCCCCGGTGGGACCGACGCGGCGTGACGGCCGGAGACTGGAGACTCGTCGGAGACCCGAACGAACGGAGACCGATGCCATGCCGGACACAGCAGCCGTGAACTCCCCCGGGCCCCGCGAGGTCCTGGCCCGCTATCAGCGGGCGATGCTCGACGGTTCCGCGGACGACCTGGCCGACCTCTACGCGGTCGACGCCGTCCACGAGTTCCCGTTCCTCTTCCCCGGGATGCCCGAGCGGTACCAGGGGCGCGAGGAGGTACGTGCGGGCTACCGGGCGGCCTGGGGTGCGAGCCCGGCGCGGCCACGGGAGATCCATGACGTCGTCGTGCACGACAGCACCGACCCCG
Organism: Streptomyces sp. NBC_00258; assembly: GCF_036182465.1. Lineage (NCBI taxonomy): Bacteria > Bacillati > Actinomycetota > Actinomycetes > Kitasatosporales > Streptomycetaceae > Streptomyces > Streptomyces sp. NBC_00258. The sequence goes on along the minus strand of NZ_CP108081.1, from coordinate 7,054,718 downwards.
AAGTGATCACCGTCGAACAGGTCGTCACCGGGACCGTGACCACGACCGGCCGAGCTTTCCACTTTCCCGGCCTGCTGGTGATCCGGGTCCATGACGGCCTGATCACGCATGTCCGCGACTACATGGACGGGCTCGGCGTGGCGCATGCCATGGGCCGTCTGCCGTCGGTGGTCGCCGTCCTGGCCGAGTAGGCGTGCCGGTCGAGTCGGACGGGTCGCGTTGGACGGGTCCTGTCTGACGGGTCGTGTTAGAGGGATCGTGTCGTGGGGAGAGGTTGGTGATGAGAGCCGACGACCTCGTACCACTGGGCCGCACGGGACTTCAGGTCAGCCGTCTCGGGCTGGGACTCGCCTCCCTGGGCGGCCTGTTCGAGCCGGTGCCCGAGGAACAGGCAGCCGCCACCATCGACACCGCCTGGGAGTTGGGCGTACGGCTCTTCGACACGGCTCCCGTGTACGGGTACGGACGCTCGGAGACCCGTACGGGCGCGGGCCTCGCGTCGCGGCCCCGTGACGCGTACGTGCTGTGCACCAAGGTGGGGCGGCTCATCGAGCCCGGCGGACCGGACACCCAGCCGATCTGGGCGGACCCGCCGGCCGGGGTCGGTCCGCGGCTCGACTACTCGTACGCCGGGGTGCTGCGGTCGGTCGAGGAGAGCCTGGGGCGGTTGGGGCTCGACCGGATCGACGTGCTCCATGTCCACGATCCCGACGAGGACTTCGGGGCCGCGGTGGGCGAGGCGTACCGCGCGCTGGCCGACCTGCGGGCCGAGGGTGTCGTCGGCGCGGTCTCCCTCGGCGTCAACCATGCGCCCGTGGCGGCGCGCTTCCTGAGGGAGGCGGCTGTGCCCGGGCCCGACTGCGTGCTGTTGGCCGGGCGGTACAACCTTCTCGACCAGTCGGGGCTCGACGAGTTGCTGCCGCTGTGTGTCGAGCAGGGGGTGGCTGTCATGGCCGCGGGGGTCTATCAGTCGGGGTTGCTGGCCGATCCCCGGCCGGGTGCTCCGCACGGGTACACGTCGGTTCCGGCTGAACTGGCCTCCCGTATCGGGGCGTTGAGGCGGATCTGCACTGCCTTCGACGTCCCGCCCCTCGCGGCGGCCGTCCAGTTCCCGCTCGGTCATCCCGCGGTCACGAACGTGGTCGTCGGGGCCCGCTCGGCCGAGGAGGTGGCGGGGACCGTGTCTCTCCTCAACCACCCTGTTCCGGGGGATTTCTGGAGGGCGGTGAAGGGGAGGGGGTTGCTGCCGGAGGGGGCGCCGACGCCGGCGTAGGAAAGGGCCTTTCCTCGCCCCCGCCGCCCCTACCCATTCCCGTCCCTTACTCAGGGGCTCCGCCCCCGAACCCCCGCTCCTCAAACGCCGGAGAGGCTGAATACTTCGCGGCCCGGGCCGACACTTCAGCCCGTCCGGCGTTTGAGGACGAGGCCGTTCAGGCCGACAGCGGGGGTCTGGGGGCGCAGCCCCCAGGGATGGGACGGGTAGGGGCGGCGGGGGCGAAGAACACGGTTGACGGTCGCCCGCCCGCGGGGATTCCCTGCTGCCATGACTGATCTTCGTATCGAACGGGTCGATGCCACCGAGTCCCTGCTCGAAGACTGGCGGCACGTTCACAACGTGATCGTTCCGCCGGCCGCCATGGGCCTCGACGAGGTGCGGGAACGGGCCGGGCGGAATCACCTGGAGGTCGCCTACCGCGACGACGTGCTCGTCGGGTGCACGACGGTGCGCCCGCCCACGGACGACACGGCGACGGCCACCGTGATCGCCCGCGTACTCCCCGGCCACCGCCACCAGGGACTCGGTGAGCGGCTATACGTACGAGGGCTGGCGCAGGCGCGCGAACTCGGCGCCCGGCGGATCGAGACCGTCGTACTGGCCGCCAACACGGAAGGACTCCGGTTCGCGGAACGGCACGGATTCGTCGAGTTCGACCGGTACACCCTGCCGGGCGAGAGCGCGCTCTGGATCGATCTACGGCTGGCGTGAGCCCTGGCCGTATAGGACACGATTAGGCCTACACGGCTCCTATCGTCGGGCTCACCGCCTCCGCCGACCGACCAAGGAGCCCCGATGAGCCTCGTCACCACCATCCAGCCGGACGGTACGCCCACGTGGATCGACCTCCGGGTGCCCGACCTCGAACGCGCGCTGGAGTTCTACGGCGCGCTCTTCGGGTGGGAGTACGCGCCGGACTCCGCGAAGACCGGCCTGGGGACGGTGTGTCTGCTGCGCGGACGCCCCGTCGCGGCCATCGCGCAGGCTTCGCCTGCCACCACGGATCCCGGCTGGACCATGTACTTCGCGACGGCGGACTGCGACGGCACCGCCAAGCGGGTCGCCGACGCGGGCGGATCCGTGCTCACGGCTCCGGCGGACATCGGGGAGCACGGCCGCGCGGCCCTCGCGGAGGACCCGGTCGGCGCCCGCTTCGGCCTCTGGGAGGCGCGGGCGCACGTCGGCTGCGAGGTCGTGAACGAGCCGGACTCGCTCGTACGGAACGACCTGGTCACCCCGGACCCCGAGCCGGCCCGGGCCTTCTACACGGCCGTGTTCGACTACACCCTGGACCTCAACGAGACCCTCCCGGACCTCGACTTCACGTTCCTGCGCCGCCGGGACGGCCACGAGATCGGCGGCATCTTCGGTTTCCCGGTCGCCCCCAGGTCCGTCTGGGCGACCACGTTCGAGGTGGCCGACACGGATGCCGTCGTACGCCGTGCCGTCGCCGCGGGCGGCACCGCCGACGCCCCCGAGGACACCCCGTACGGCCGGAGCGCCACCCTCACGGACCCCTTCGGAGTGGAGTTCTCGGTCATCACCAGGCCCGCCCAGGACCGCCAACCGCCGCCGGCCGCCGCCTACGACCGCTGAGGCGCTCCCCAGTCGTAGCCGTGTGCGGCGAAGGCCTCGGCGAGGCGGCGCCAGGGGAGGCCGCAGTGCTCCCGGGCCAGCTCCCCGCCGTCCGGGGCGACCAGCACGAGCTGTTTGCCGTCCCGGCACGCGAGGGCGATCTCGTCGTGCGTGAACTCCCGGTCCGAGTCCCTGATCGTGAGGACCACCCGGCTGTCGGAGATACGGGCGGTCAGGGACTCGTACACGGCGGTGATCCCGAGCAGCAGGCCCAGTGCCAGTCCCACGCCGACCGCGCCGACGGTGAGCCAGGGTTCGGGGACCGAGGTCAGCAGCCGGGCCGGTCCCTTCATCGGCACCCAGGGCAGCGACAGCCACAGGTCGGCCAGGAGCGTGAGCAGCCAGCCGCCCACGCCCCCGCACCCCACGCAGACGAGCATGAGCTGCCAGACCGGCTCCGCGAGCACGGTGGCCTCCCCCGGCCCCGCCACCGTCCTGTCCCGCGGATCCCGGCCGCTCTTCTCCATGTCCACGCTGCTTCTCCCCCGATCGGCGCCGATGGTGCGGTCCCCAGTCTGGCGAGCGCGGCACGTCCGGTCGTCGGCCGATGGTCTACGTGCCCGCAACTTTGGTCGCCCACCGGGTAGTTTCCGCACGTTGCCCCGGTATACCGGCCGAAGGAAAGTGGAAGGCATGGATCAGGCACAGGCGCGCGCATGGCTGGCCACCGCTGTCGAGGAGGCACGTACGGGGCTGGACGAGGGCGGCATCCCCATCGGGGCCGCGTTGTACGGAGCGGACGGCACCCTGCTGGGGCGCGGGCACAACCGCCGCGTCCAGGACGGCGACCCGTCGACGCACGCGGAGACGGCAGCCTTCCGGAACGCGGGACGGCAGCGTACGTACAAGGACACGACGATGGTGACCACCCTCTCCCCCTGCTGGTACTGCAGCGGTCTCGTCCGGCAGTTCGGGATCTCCAGGGTCGTCGTCGGGGAGGCCGAGACCTTCCACGGCGGGCACGACTGGCTCGCCGAACACGGCGTGGAGATCGTGCTCCTCGACGACCCCGAGTGCACCGCCCTGATGCGCGACTTCATCAAGGACCGACCCGAGCTGTGGAATGAGGACATCGGTGAGTGACGGCACCACCCCCAGCGGCCCCGGCGCCCCCGGCAGCCCCAGTACCTCCCGTATCCCTGATACCTCCCGTACCCCCCGTGTCCCGACCGTCGATCTGAGGCCCTGGGTCTCCGGCGACCCGACGGCCCGCAAGGAGATCGCGCGTACGGTCGACGCGGCGCTCCAGAGCGCCGGCTTCCTCCTGGTGACCGGACACGGCGTCGACCCCGCCCTGCGCACGGCCGTCCGGGAGAGCGCCCGCTCCTTCTTCCGGCTGCCCGCCGAGGTGAAGCAGGCGTACGCCGTCAAGGTCGGCGGCCGCGGCTGGCTCGGCCCGGGCGCCGAGGCCAACGGCTACTCGGAGGGTACGGAGACCCCGCCCGACCTCAAGGAGTCCCTGACCTTCGCGACCCACGAGCCCTTCGACGACCCGGCGACGAACGCGGAGTGGTACGCGCCGAACGTCTGGCCTGCCCAGGCCCCCGAACTCCGGGCGCTGTGCGAGGAGTACCTGGCCCGGATGGCCGAGCTGGAGAACCACCTCCTCGCCCTGCTCGGCGAGGCCCTCGGCCTGGATCCCGACTTCTTCACCAAGCACATGGACCACCCGACCTACGGCTTCAACATCAACTGGTACCCGGGTACGGAGGTCGTCGGCGAGCCGCAGGAGGGCCAGTTCCGCATCGGCCCGCACACCGACTTCGGCACGGTCACCATCCTCGACCGCCAGGCCGGCAAGGGCGGTCTGCAGGTCTACACGGACGAGGGCGGCTGGGAGGACGCACCCTTCGACCCCGAGGCCTTCACCATCAACATCGGTGATCTGATGGCCCGCTGGACGGGAGACAGGTGGCGCTCCGGCCGTCACCGCGTCCTGCCGCCGCCCGCCGACGCTCCCGCCGAGGAGCTGATGTCCCTCGTCTACTTCGGCGAGTGCACCCCGGGCACCGTCGTCGAGTCCGTCCCGGCTCCGGTGGGAAGGGTGGCCCACGAGCCGGTGGACTCGCACGTGTATCTGCGGGCGAAACTGGACTCGATCACGGTGGGCTGACGACGGCCCAGGGACGCGTTCCCGCGGAGCGCGGGGCAGACGGCAGACGGCAGACGGCAGACGGCAGACGGCAGGGAGCACGCGCCGCACGACCGATTCCGCGATCACTCTCCGCCAACGACGGCGACACTTTCGCAAGCTGCCGGACATCATGCGGCCCAGTCCGAATCAACTCCCCCCTCTCCGTGCTGCTGTTGATACACCTCTCAACAGCACGGAGAACCGGACCGCCCCAGGGGGAGATGCGGTGCACAGTGGGCTGCACGGCCGAGGGGCGCTGTTCGACACGGATCCGCCCGGCCTCGTCGCACGACTCGTCGGCCTGTGCCCGTTCCAGCACGGGCCGACTCCTCTGGAGTACGCGAAGGAGCCGCCGTTCGTGGTGTTCACGGGCGGGCCCGGGCTCGGCAAGAGCGCGGTGCTCGGCGAACTCCGGGCCGCCTACGAAGGACACACGCCGCTCGCCCTGATCGACTGCGAGGACGAGCTGTTCGCGCGGCCCCCGGCCCAGCGGCCCGGCGAGGCCTGGTCGCCCGTGTCGCAGGCCGTCCTGACGATCGCCGAGCAGCTCGCCGAGCCGGTCGCGGGCTCCGGGCGGATCGCCTTCCCGAGGCTCACGGCGGGGCTGCTGGCGGTGGCCGCGGGCGGCTGGCGCGACCGTGACCTGCCCCGCATCCGGCAGGAGGCCGAGCGGATCCTGCTGCTGAACGACACCGGCTCCTGGGTCGCCGGATTCACCGGCCGCTGGGTCGGCCGGGTGTCGACCAGACTGGTCGACGCACTGTCCGGCACGGGACGGGTCGACGCGCTGTCCGGTACGGGATCTGCCCTCACGCCATCCAGTACGGGGTCGGTCGTCGAGCCGATCATCGAGGCGACCCTGGAGGTCTTCTCGGAGGGCGTCACACCCACCCACCGCCGGCTGCGGAAGGCGGCCGCCTGGTACCGCGACTGCCCGAGCGCGGGCGGCAACCCGAAGCTCGGACTGATCCTGCTCTCCGGGCACTTCAGGGCGGGCGGCGACTCCCGCACCCACGCCGAGCGGTATCTCGTACGGGCCCTGCTGGCCGACCTGGACGACGCCTACACCGGTGCCGTACAGCGCACGCACCGGCCCGGACGTCCGGTCGTCCTCGTCGACAACGTCCAGGCCACGGCCGGTGTCGGGCTGATCGGCCCGGTACTGCGGGACCGGGCCGACGGGATCGCCGACCGGGTGGCGTTCTTCGCGGGGCTGCGCGGTGACGGCCACCCCTCCCTGCGCAACGCCGCACGCCGCGCCCTGCCGGAGGTGGCCCGCGCCACCGGCTGGGAGCCCGGCGGCACGGTCTCGTCCCGGGCCCTGCTCGTACCGCTGCCGCCGCACGCGATTCCTTCTCCACAGGCTGTGGAAGGCGGACCGTGAGGGGCACGGATGCCTGCCCCCCGGGTCCTACGGCTGCTCGCCCTTCCTGTCGACGACGGTCCGCTCCAGGATGGCGATCGAGCCGACGAGGTCGCCCGCCGCGAGAGAGTCGCACCGGTGTTTCGGAACGGCGAGGTTGACCGTGCTCTCGCCCAGGTAGCCGAGGGTCTTCTCGTCGAAGATCAGCTCGGAGCGGGACTCGCCCTGCCCGAAGCCGATAACGGCGACTCCATCCATGGCGACGGCCACCCCCGTGCGGCCCGCGGCGTCCCGGGCTCCTTCGAGGACGATCAGACCGGGGATCTTCGCGACGGCCCGGTAGAGCGCGGCGGCGGTCTTCGGCGGCAGGAGGCTGCCGGTGAGCAGACCGCTCGCCTTCACGAAGGCGGCCACGTCGGCGGACCGCTTGCCGGAGGGCTTCTCACCGGGGTCGAGCCCGTAGAGCCAGCGGTACATCCCCTCCGTGTCGGTGGGGAGTTCCAACGCCTGCTCGTAGAAGTTGATCGTGTGCTTGCCGGGCAGCTGCTCGGCGATCGGCCGCTCCACCACTCCGCCGCCGGACTTGTGCTCCCGCGACAGGCCCACGTGCCGGCCGTCGACGGACTCCCAGCGCTCCCGTACGCCGTAGCCGTGGCCCTCCAGGGTCCTGGGGCAGTCCCCCACCGTCTTTTCGGGGTCCATCTTCCAGTGGTAGTTGTCGGTCTTCGTGTAGACGAACTCGTCACCCTCAACCCCGGTCGGCAGTTTCGCGGCGGCCACGGCGACCCGCTCCAGCAGCTGGGCCGGGCTCTCCGAACTGCTGCGCTCCGGGCGTTCCGATGCCCCGGAGTGCGGCCTGGGCGGCCCGTCCGAGGCCGCGTCCCGGGTCACGCCGGCCCCGATGACGACGGCGACCGAAAGGGCCGCGGCCACCGCCGGGGCCACGAAGGCCGGGCGACGCCAGATCCTGCGTACGGGCTCGGGCGGGGTCTCCCCGTTGATCTCGCGCATCAGATGCTCCCTCAGGACGCGGTGGCGGCCCGGCGGGAGGTCCTTCTCGGGAATCGTGCTCACTGGTTCCCCTCCTGGATGGGCCCGGCCACGGACGGGCGGCCGTCCCTCACCTGTCCGCGCCCGCCGACCAGTTCCGCCGCGAGCTTCGTGCGCGCCCGGGAGAGCCGGGAGCGCACCGTGCCGACCGGGATGCCGAGCGCCTCCGCGGCGGCCGCGTAGTCGAGGCCGCCCCAGACGCACAGCGCGAGGACCTCGCGCTCGGGGCGGCGCAACCGGTCGACGGCGACGCGTACGGACCTGAGGTACTCCACGTCGTCGATCCGGGCGGCGACCTCGTCGGCGAAGTCGCGCTCGGCCTCGGCGGGCGGCAGCCGTGCCACCGCCGCCGTGTGACGCCGGGCGGCCCGGCGCCTGTTGCGGGCCACGTTCGTGGCGATGCCGAGCAGCCACGGCCGCGGCGAACCGCCCTCCTCGTCCAGCCGCTCCCGCAGCCGCCAGGCCTCCAGGAACGTCAGCGACACGATGTCCTCGGCCCCCGACCAGTCCCCCGTCAGCCGGAAGGCGTGGTTGTAGACGGAGCGCGCGTACGCGTCGAAGAGCCCGCCGAACGCCTCCGCGTCCCCTGCCCGTATTCGAGCGCGCATCTCCCGCCGGCTCGGGCGGTCCCCCTGATTCGTCTCCACGTCCCCCACCTGTCCGTACGACGAAGGCCGGTTCCCGTGACGTACGTCACATGGAACCGGCCTCGGGTCGTACGAGGGTGTCAGACGGAGGTGCCGTACGGAGGTGTCAGACGCCCGCGTAGGAGTGCTTGCCGGTGACGAAGATGTTCACGCCGTAGTAGTTGAACAGCCAGCAGGCGAAGGCGATGAGCGCGATGTACGCGGCCTTGCGGCCCTTCCAGCCGGCCGTGGCGCGGGCGTGCAGATAGCAGGCGTAGGCGACCCAGGTGATGAAGGACCAGGTCTCCTTGGGGTCCCAGCCCCAGTAGCGGCCCCACGCGTCGCCCGCCCAGATGGCGCCCGCGATGATCGTGAACGTCCACAGCGGGAAGACGGCGGCGTTCACGCGGTACGAGAACTTGTCCAGCGACGCCGACGCGGGCAGCCGCTCCATGACGGACGTGGCGAAACGGCCGGGCTTCCCGCCGGTCGTCAGCTTGTTCTCGTACGAGTCCTTGAAGAGGTACAGGATCGTGCCGACCGCGCCCACGTAGAAGACGGCACCGCAGAAGATCGCCGTGGAGACGTGGATGTAGAGCCAGTACGAGTGGAGGGCGGGAACCAACTGGTCGCTGGCGGTGTACAAGACAGTGACGGCGAGACCGAGATCGAGGAGGACCGTGGTCACCAGGAAGAGGCCCATCCAGCGGACGTTCTTCTTCATCGCGAGCAGCGCGAGGTACACACCGACGGCGACGGTGGAGAAGGTGATGTTGAACTCGTACATGTTGCCCCACGGCGCCCGCTGCACCGACAGAGCCCGTGTGAGCACACCGCCGAACGCGATGAGGAACGCGAGCACGGTCAGGGACACGGCGATACGCCCGTAGAGGTCCCCCTGCTCGTCCCCGCCGTGCGCGCCGGGCCCGTCCGGCACGTCCCGGGAGCCGGGAGCGGCCCGCGTGACGACCTTGGGCCGTTCCAGTACGGCGGTCCCGCCCGCGTTCTTCACGGTGACCGCGGGAGCCGCCGCCTTCTTGGCGTCCTTGTCCGCGGTCAGCGCGGCGGCCGTCCGGCCGACCTTGCTGCGGCTGCCGAAGAGCCATTCGGCGATGTACGCGAAGAAGGCCAGCGTGTAGACGGCCATCGCGGAGTAGATCAGCGTGTTGCTGAGGTTCGCGAGGTTTTCGTTGGTCGCGGCGGCGAGCTCGGTTGCGGCGGCGAGAGTCACTTGTTCTCAGCCCCTTCGGCGGCAGGTACGGCGGGGGGTTCGGGGGTGGAGGTCTTTGCTTCCGGGTCCGGGTCGGACTCAGGTGTGTCCGGGGCGTCCGGTGCGCCCGGGGCCAGGTCGTACAGGATTCCGGCCAGGTCGCCCAGTTCCTCCGGGACCTTGGCCGACTCGCTGCGGCCGAGGCCGGCCATTTCGACGACGGTGACGCCGTCGGGACCGGCGGTGGCGCGGACCCAGACGCGGCGCCGCTGGATGAAGAGGGAGGCGGCGAGACCGAAGATGGCGGTGAGGGCTCCGGCGAGGGCCCAGCCGGAGCCGGGCTGCTCGGTGACCTGGAAGCCGGCCCACTCCTTGATGTCCTTCTCGAAGGTGATCGAGCCGGCGCCGTTCGGGAGCTTCATGGTCTCGCCGGGCTTCAGGTTCTCCCTGAGCTGCTTGCCCTTGGAGTCCTTGAAGCCCTTCATGTTGGTCTTGTCGAGCTGGTACACGCTCTGCGGGAGGCCCGAGTCCACACCGAGGTCGCCGTGGAAGGCTTCCAGGTTCAGCACCGGGTTGAGCAGCGCGGGGAACTGCGAGACCACCGCGGTGTTCGCCCCGCCGTAGGCCGGAAGGAAGAAGGCCCGGAAGCCGAGCTGGTCCTTCTTCCCGTCGGCGTCGCGGTAGCCGTCCATGACCTTGATCGCACCGGTGGAGGTGACGTTGGAGTCGAGCGGCAGCAGCGGCACGGCCTGGCGGTAGACGACGTCGCCCTTGCCGTCCCGCACAGTGACGACGGGCGCGTACCCGTGGCTGACGAGGTAGACCTTCGTGCCGGCGATGTCCAGCGGCTCGTTGACCTTGATCGTCCGCTGCTTCTCCTTGCCGTCGGAGCCCTCGCTGTAGGTGACGTGGGACTCGTACGTGCGCGGCGTGCCCTTGTTGGGCCCGCTCGGCTCGTACGTGCCCTTGAAGTTGTCGAGGACGAAGCTGAACGGCTCCAGGTCGTCCGTGCTGAAGAGGCTCCCGGACTTGAAGTCGTCGTACTGCGTGAGGGTGTTGGCGAAGCCGTCGCCCTCGACGATCAGCTTGTTGCCCTCGTACTTGAACAGCTGGCCCCAGGCGAAGGCGATCAGCATCACGATCAGCGCGATGTGGAAGGCGAGGTTGCCGACCTCCCGGAGGTAGCCCTTCTCGGCGGCGACGGCGTCCCCGGCGGCATGCGCGCGAAAGCGCCGCCGCTTCAGCAGCTTCAGTGCCTCCTCGCGGACGGCCTCCGGCGCGGCCTCGGTGCGCCATGTCGTGTACGCGGGCAGCCGGTTCAGCCGTCGCGGGGCGCCCGGCGGCCTGCCGCGCAGCTGGCCCACGAACTGCCAGGTGCGGGGCACGATGCAGCCGATGAGCGAGATGAACAGCAGGATGTAGATCGCCGAGAACCACGCCGAGCTGTAGACGTTGAAGAGGCCGAGCTTCTCGTATATCGGGCCCAGAGTCTCGTGCCGGCTCATGAAGTCGGCGACCTTGGTCTCGTCCTGGCCCGTCTGCGGGATCAGGGACCCGGGGATCGCACCGAGCGACAGCAGGAAGAGCAGGATCAGCGCGACCCGCATCGAGGTCAGCTGCCGCCAGAACCAGCGGGCCCAGCCGACGGTCTCGCGGCCGGTCCACGCCAGCCATCCCGCGGCACCGGGGGCGCGCACACCGCCGAAGGAGCCCGGTACGACCGTGTCCCGGGGAGCGGTGGACAGCTGCGCCCCGGCCGCGCCGAGTTCACCGGCGTCCCGCGCCGCGGCGGCGTCCGTCGCGGCGGTGTCGTTCTCCTGACCGGTCGTCCCACCAGCCGCCCCACCGGTCCGCACGTCCGTGTCCCGTGTCGTGCTCATCGATCAGACCCCCACCGTGAAGCCGTCGGACCAGCCCTGCATCTCCTGCACGATGCTGTCCCACGCGCCGGTCAGCAGCAGCAGACCGGTCGCGATCATCATTCCGCCGCCGACGCGCATCACCCACACGTAGTGGCGCTTGACCCAGCCGAAGGCGCCGAGCGCCTTGCGGAAGGCGACGGCCGCGAGGACGAAGGGCACGCCCAGACCGACGCAGTACGCGATGGTCAGTATGGCCCCGCGGCCGGCGCTCGCCTGGTCGAAGGCGAGCGCGTTCACGGACGCGAGCGTCGGTCCGATGCAGGGCGTCCAGCCGATCCCGAAGAGCGCACCGAGCACCGGGGCCCCGACGAGACCGGCCACCGGCCGCTTGTGGAAGCGGAATTCACGCTGGGTGAGCCAGGGCATCAGGCCCAGGAAGAAGACGCCCATGGCGATCATGAGCCCGCCGAGCACCTTGGAGAGGACGCTCTGGTGCTCCTGCAGGGTCGAGCCGAAGTACCCGAAGAGGGCACCGCCGGAGACGAACACCGCGGAGAACCCGAGCACGAAGAGCGAGGCGCCCGCCACCATCCGCCCGCGCTTCGCGTCACCCAGGTCGGTGCCGCCGACGCCGGTGACGTACGACAGATAACCGGGCACGAGCGGCAGTACGCACGGCGAGAAGAAGGAGACGAGCCCGCCGAGTACGGCGATCGGGATGGCGAGCACCAGCGCCCCGGTGAGGACGGTCTGGTTGGGGTCGGTGCCCGCGGCTACGAGAAGAGACACGAGCCGTCACTTCTCCGCGAGGATCGGCTTGAGCATCTTGCGCAGGCTCGCCTCGCTGAGCGCCGACAGCGAGCGGGAGGCGACCTTGCCGTCCCGGTCGAGCACGAGCGTGGAGGGGATCGTCTGCGGGTTGAGCGTGCCCTTCTTGAAGCGGAGCATCAGCTTGCCCGTCGGGTCGTACAGGCTCGGGTACGTGACCCCGTGCGCCTTCTCGAAGGCGATCGCCGGACTGGTGCTGGTGTCGCGGGTGTTGATGCCGACGAACTGCACGCCCTGGTCCTTGAGGTCGTCGGAGACCTTGACGAAGTTCTTCGCTTCCAGGCGGCAGGGGCCGCACCAGGAGCCCCAGACGTTCAGGACGACGATCTTGCCCTTGTAGTCGGCGACGTCGAGCTGCTTGCCGTCGATGGTCTTGCCCGACAGTTCGGGAGCCGCGACCCGGCTGCCCTTCTCGGCCGTCGCGATGCCGTCGGAGCCGGTGACGAAGCCGGTGTTGCCGGTCCCGCCGGACTTGCCCCCGGAACCGCAGGCGGACAGCAGCAGCGCCGCGACGACGGCCCCGCCGGTCAGCAGGACGGCGCGGCCATGACTACGGCTGCGGGCTCGGTTCGTACGGTTCGTGCGCTGAGGGGTCCGGATCGAGCGCTGGGGGGCGCGGCTGGCGGCACTCATGTGAAAAGTTTCGCATGTCCGTTCCGAGGATCTTGCCCACCCCCCTCGCAGGCGGAAACCCGCACGTCGGACGCCATTTCGGGCACTCCTCCGGGCGACCGTCAGGTGGTCTTGTCCGAGTCCTTCTCCGACCCGTTCGTGGAGTTCGTGCCGACCTCGCCGAGGAACCCGTTCCAGCCACCGGCCGGTTCCTGCCCCACGCCCAGCGACCGCAGCTTCTCCAGGACGGCCGGGTCCTGCGCGTCGAGCCAGTCCACGAACTGGCGGAACGACACCAGGCGTACGTCCTTCTTGCCCGCGATGTGCTTCAGCGCGCCCTCGACGGCATCCATGTAGATGCCGCCGTTCCACTCCTCGAAGTGGTTGCCGACGAAGAAGGGGGCGCGATTCGTCTCGTATGCCCGCTTGAAGCCAGCTATGTACGAGTTGGTCGCCTGCTCGCGCCAGGCCGGGTAGTTGGCGGGCGGCGCCTGCGTCGAGTTGACCGACTGGTTGGCGAGGATGTTGTAGTCCATCGAGAGGACCTCGAAGGTGTGGCCGGGGAAGGGGATCGCCTGGAGCGGCAGGTCCCAGACACCGCCGTTCTTCCTGGGCCAGACCTGGGTGCCGCCGGGCGAGGAGGCGTCGTAGCGCCAGCCGAGTTCGCGGGCGGTCGGCAGCAGGTTGCTCTGGCCGAGCAGACAGGGCGTGCGGCCGCCGATGAGTTCCTTCTCATAATCGAAGGGCAGCGCGGGCACCTCGGCCTCGCTCCAGCCCGTGTTCGTGCGCCATTCCTTGACGAAGGACTTCGCCTGGGCTATCTCGCTCTTCCACTGGGCGGGCGTCCAGTTGCCGACCGTGCCGCTGCCGCCGCAGAAGTGGCCGTTGAAGTGCGTGCCGATCTCGTGGCCGTCGAGCCAGGCCCGCCGGACGTTCTTCAGCGTCGACTTGATGTGGTCGTCCGTCAGATAACCGATGTCGGACGCGCCCGGCGCGTTGTTCGGCGGGAGGTACTTGCGCTTTCTCGACTCGGGCAGCAGATAGAGCCCGGAGAGAAAGAACGTCATGCTCGCGTCGTGCTCTTCGGAGAGTTTCAGGAATCGCTCGAAGAGGCCGTTGCCGACGTCGCCCGCACCGTCCCAGGAAAAGACGACGAACTGCGGAGGGGTCTCGCCGGGTTCGAGGGGCCGGGGCCTGCCGGGCTGCTTCGGCTGCTTCCCGGTGAAGGAGGTGGAACCGTCACCGATGGGGCGTACGGGGTGTTCGCCTCGCTTGTTTCCGCCGTTGCCACGGTTTCCGGAACCCCCGACCCCGCCGGAGCCGTCTCCCAGTGCGCTACCGCAGCCCGCGATTCCCATCGCGGCCGCGGCCCCGACTCCGAGCCCCAGCGCTCCCCTTCGGCTGATGTCGCGCATTCCGTCCCCATCCGTCGTGCCCTGCGCCCATGTCGAATGGACACCGGGTTAGAGGGCACGACGAACACGTGGGTTCCCGGTCACACACACATATTTCGGTGACTATCCGAAGATGAACCTGTAACGGACACACCGGAACGCGACAGACGGATTCACCGTCTCAGCAGGACGACTTTTTCAAGGGGCCAGGGACCAGCGCGCCCCATAAGGGACGCGGGGAACTGCGCGACAAGCCCCCACCGGCCGGCACGCAACGAACCGCCCGGAGCGAACCGAGCCAGCCAGCGCAGCGCCTACGCTCCGAAGGCCTTGGACTTACCCTTCACCGGCTTGGCCCCCGCAAGGAGATGCGCAGGCACAAGATCCCGCGCGGGCTCGCTGTAGCCAACAGACACGATCTTGTCGCCCTGATACGTGAAGGTCGTCAACGACGCCAACGTGCACTGCCGCTTCCGCGGGTCGTGCCACAACCGCCGCCGCTCCACATAGGACCGCACGATCCAGATCGGCAACTGATGGCTGACGCACACGGCCTCATGCCCCCGGGCCGCGTCCTTCGCGGCGTCGAGCGCCCCCATCATCCGCACGACCTGGTCCACGTACGGCTCGCCCCAGGACGGCTTGAACGGGTTGACGAGGTGCTTCCAGTTCTCGGGCCGGCGCAGCGCACCGTCCCCGACCCCGAAGGTCTTGCCCTGGAAGACGTTGTCGGCCTCGATCAGCCGGCCGTCGGTCGCGAGCTCAAGGCCGTGCGACTTGGCGATCGGCGTGGCCGTCTCCCGCGCCCGCTCCAGCGGCGAGGAGACGACATGCGTGATGTCCCGCGAGGCGAGATGCTCGGCGACCCGCTCGGCCATCTGCTGCCCGAGCTCGGACAGGCGGTAGCCCGGGAGTCGCCCGTACAGAACCCCGTCCGGGTTGGCGACCTCGCCGTGCCGCATCACGTGTACGACGGTGATGTCACTCATGCTGCCGTGGCCTCCGCTGCTGCCCGTGCCGCCGCCGGAAGGGCGTCGGCGATCCGCTGAACCGCCCGTTCGTCGTGCGCCGTCGACACGAACCAGGACTCGAACGAGGACGGCGGCAGGTAGACACCCTGCGCCAGCATCGAGTGGAAGAACGCGGTGAAGCGGTACGACTCCTGCGCCTTCGCGTCCTCGTAATTACGTACGTCCCCCTCGGTGAAGAAGACGGAGAACATGTTGGACGCGTTCTGCAGCCGGTGCGCCACACCTTCCTTGGTGAGGGCGTCAGTAACGAGCGTACGGATCTGCTCGGACACCGCGTCGACCTTCACGTACGCGGCGTCGTCGAGCAGCCGCAGCTGCGCGAGCCCGGCGGCGGTCGCGACCGGGTTCCCGGACAGGGTGCCGGCCTGGTAGACGGGCCCCGCGGGTGCGAGGTGCGCCATCACGTCCGTCCGCCCGCCGAAGGCCGCGGCCGGGAAGCCGCCGCCCATGACCTTGCCGAAGGTCATGAGGTCGGGGGTGACGCCGTCGACGCCGTACCAGCCGGCTTTGCTGGTCCGGAAGCCGGTCATGACCTCGTCGGAGATGAACAGCGCGCCGCCCTCGGCACAGATGTCCTTGAGCCCCTGATTGAAGCCGGGCCCGGGCGGCACGACGCCCATGTTCCCGGGCGAGGCCTCGGTGATGACGCAGGCGATCTCGCCGGGATGGGCCCGGAAGGCCTCGCGCACGGCGTCGAGATCGTTGTACGGCAGGACGATGGTGTCCCCGGCCTGGGCGCCGGTGACGCCCGGGGTGTCGGGAAGCCCGAAGGTGGCGACGCCGGAGCCGGCCGCGGCGAGCAGCGCGTCCACGTGCCCGTGGTAGCAGCCGGCGAACTTCACGACCTTGGCGCGGCCGGTGAACCCGCGGGCCAGCCGGATCGCCGACATGGTGGCCTCGGTCCCGCTGGACACGAGCCGCACCTGCTCCAGGGGCTCGATCCGCGCGACCATCTCCTCGGCGAGTGCGACCTCGCCCTCCCCCGGCGTACCGAAGGAAGTGCCTCGGGACACGGCCTCCTGGACCGCCGCGATCACCTCGGGACGGGAATGGCCGAGGATCATCGGCCCCCAGGAACAAACCAGGTCCACGTACCCCCTCCCGTCGGCGTCCGTCAGGTAGGGACCGGTGCCGGACACCATGAACCGGGGCGTACCGCCCACGGCCCGGAACGCGCGGACGGGCGAGTTCACGCCACCGGGCGTGACGGCCGCCGCACGGTCGAAAAGGGTCTGCGAGACCGGCGCCTCATAGGGGTACGGGACCGCCGCCCCCGCCTCGGGGGACGCACCGCCGGAGATGTTGTTCGCCTCTGCCATGTCCTTCAGCGTACGGCCAGAGGCCGATCGCCCCGGCTCTGCCCCGGGGTCTCCGGCACCAGAGCACTCCCGTCCGAACCCTCCACTCCGGATGCCCGATTTCACCGATATCTGCTAATCGGCTCGGGAACGGTATACCCTTCTGTCACGCGATACCGCGCGCCGCTCCACTCTTCGTTGGTCACCGCGAGCGCGAACTACCTAGACTCCCTGAAGGTGCCGTTCTCGGGGATAGTTGACTTCACACGCGTGGGGTCGGTCCACGGCGACGGACAAGTGTTTCAACGCACGTTTCGGCGGGCGGCCGTGGGGGAGGTCACTCTCACGATGATCGGGTTGCGTGGCGGGGGTTGCGCGCCTTGGAAAAGCAGTCGGGTGGAGATATGCATCGCGGTGGCGGACTGGGCGAGGGGACCGATGACCTGGGTCCTCGGCGTGCCCGGCGGGGGAAGCACCGACGCGAAGCGGAAGCGGCCGAGACACGTCAGGCACAGGGATCGCAGAGCGAACCTGAGCGGAACGACCCGTCGAGCCGTATGGACGGTATGGACTACACAGACCGCGGGGCGGACCAGCTCAGGGCAGGAAGCGGGAATGGTGGCCGGGTGGGGGTGACGTACAAATACTTCGGAGCCCCGGACGGCGCGACCGCCGCTCGCGTTCCGATCTCCATGAGGCCCGAGGAACTCGGCGGCGACGAGCTCGGTATGAACGGCATGTTCACCAAGATCAAGCCGGAGACGATGGCCGCGATGGTCCTCACCGGCATAGAGGGCATACCTCTGCACAAGGTGCCCCCGCTGGAACTCGTCGTCCTCCACCCCGACTACGCCGTCGTGAAGCTCCCCATGACCGTCGTCGACCCCCTGCGCGGCATCGGCGAGGAGGCCGTGGGCGCGGCCGCCTTCATCTGGTCGACGGTCCCGGACCGCGGCGGCCCCCGAGACGCGTACAACGTGTACCAGCTGCTGCACGAGTGGCAGGACTTCAGCCACCGTCTGCACGAGGCGGGGCACCAGCCGTACTGCCTGGTGTGGCCCTGACCTGATCCGGGTGATCCGGGTTTCCTGCGAACCGGGCGGAGCTTTCGGGCTCCGCCCTCGTCATGTTCCGGGAGAGGGCGGCCAAGGCCCCTTGAAGGCGCATACGCGTGGGCGAGGGTACTGAGCGCCCGCGCCCACGGGTGTCTGTCGCTGACGCGTTCAGCCGCGCAGCGGCTGCGTCAGGCGGCCGAGCAGGCCCGCGACCAGGGCCGTCTGCGCGGGCACCGTGTCGGGGTAGATGAACTCGCCCTGGGCGTGGGCGCCGTCGCCGACCGCGCCCATGCCGCACAGCACCGGCAGGCCGAGCGCGGCGACGAAGTTGGCGTCGCTGGCGCCGCCGACGGCGGCGTCGGGCAGCTCGCCCCGGCCCTGCTCGCGGGCGACCTCGCGGGCGAGGTCGAGGAGAGGGGCGGAGGCGGCGTTGAGGGTCATCGGGGGCCGGTTCCAGTCGTGTGCGATCTCGATGCGGACGCGCGGGTCGCTGACCTCGATGGCGTCCAGTTCGGCGTCGACACGGTCCTGTTCGGCCTGGCTGCCGACCCGGATGTCGACGCCTGCGGTGGCCTGCCCGGCGACGACGTTGATGGCCGAACCACCCCTGAAGAGCCCGGTGTTGATCGTGGTGCCCCGGTCGGGCGCGGCGACCTTCGCCGCGGCGACCACGAACTCCGACAGGGCGGTGACCGCGCTCGCCCCGTCCTGGGGCGCGAGCCCGGCGTGCGCCTCGACACCGGTGGCGGTGACCTGGAAGATCCCGGTGCCCTTGCGGGCGGTCTTGACCGCGCCGTGGGCGGTCGGCTCCAGCACCAGCGTGACGTCGGCCTTCTGCGCGGCCTCCTCGATCACCGGCCGCGAGGACAGGGAGCCGATCTCCTCGTCGCCGTTGAAGAGGAAGGTGACGGTGGGCACGGGCGCCCCGCTCTCCCGGGCCAGCTTCAGGGCCCAGATCCCTTGGGCCAGGCCGGTCTTCATGTCGAAGATGCCCGGTCCGCCGAGCTTCTCCCGCCCGTCGTCGGACGCCTGAGGCTGCTCCCATCCGGCGAGCGTCCCGGTCGGCCACACGGTGTCGTAGTGGCCGACGAGCAGGACGTGCCCGGCGCCGGTACCGGAGCCGGTGTAGGTCATCGTGAGGGTGTCTCCGCACTCGCCGCCCGGGTGGCGGTGCTCGTGGTCGGGCTGCCCGAGCCGGCGGACGGCCAGTTCACGCAGGAGGTCCAGGCCGGCCGCGAGACCGGGCAGGTCGTAACTGCCGGTCTCCTGGCGGACGAGGGCCAGGATGTCGCCGACGATCTCCGTCGAGACCTCCTGGGCGCGGGCGGTGAGGGCGGCGGCAGCGGGCGATGCGGTCATGGTCTTCCTTCTCGTACGAGGGCGTGCGGGCGCTGTTGCGGGAGAGCGGGGTCAGCCGACGCCCAGGGGGATGCCGAGCAGGTACCAGGCCACGAAGAACGCGACCCAGGCGACCCAGACGACAGCGGCGATCGGGATCGTGAAGGAGGCCAGGGTGCCGATGCCGGCCGACTTCTTGTGCTGCTGGATGAAGCCCAGCGCCATCGCGAAGTACGGGCTCATCGGGGTGACGCAGTTGGTGACCGAGTCGGCGACGCGGTAGACGGCCTGGGTGGTCTCGGGCTCGATGCCGATGAGCATCAGCATGGGTACGAGGATGGGAGCGGCCAGGGCCCACAGCGCGGAGCCGCTGGTGATGACGAGGTTCATGAAGGTGATCAGCACGGCGATGCCGACCAGCACGGTCCAGCCGCCCAGGTGCATGTCCTTCAGGGTCTGCGCGCCCTCGATGGCGATGACGTTGCCGATGTTCGTCCACTTGAAGTACGCGAGGAACTGCGAGATCGCGAAGAAGAGAACGAGGATCGGGGCGTATGTGCGCGTGCCCTCGACCAGCGCGTCGACGATGTCGGCGGGGGCACGGAAGGTGCCGGTCATCCGGCCGTAGACCCAGCCGACGAGGGTGAAGAACAGGAAGAGGACGAGCGACATGCCTGTGATCAGCGGGGATTCGACGATGGAGCCGTTCTCGCCGCGCAGGGGTGAGGACGCCGGGACGAGGGCCAGCGCCAGCAGCGCGACGAAGCCGGCCGCGACCAGCCCGGTCACCCGCAGCGCGCGGCGCTGCTGCTCGGTCACCTCGATCGTCTTCAGCTCGTCGTCGGTCAGCGCGGTGACCGGCTCGTCGGGCTCCAGGTCCGATCGGCGGGCGAGGACCTTGTCGACGACGAGCGTGATCACCAGGGCCACCAGGACCGACGAGGCGAGCGCGAAGAAGTAGTTCGCCACCGGGGTGACGACGTAGTCCGCGTCGATGGTGTGGGCCGCAGCGGTGGAGATCGACGACAGCAGCACGTCGGTCGTGGTGATCGCCGGGGAGGCGTCGTACCCGGCGGAGATGGAGACGTAGGCGACGATGCAGCCGAGCACCGGGCTGCGGCCGGCGGCGCGGTAGATCAGCGCCCCGAGCGGGATGAGCGTGACGTACGCGGCGTCGCCGGCGACGTGGGCGACCATCGCCGTCATCGACAGCGCGAAGGTGAGGTACTTGCCCGGCACTCGGGCGACCATGCGGCGCAGCATGGCCGTGAACAGTCCGCTCGCCTCGGCGACGGCGATGCCGAAGCCCACGATGAGGATCGTGGCCAGCGGCGGGAAGGTCGCGAAGTTCTCGACGGCCCCCTCGACCATCGTCGTGAGCCCGGCCTTGCTCAGCAGGCTCTGCACCTCGATGGTGTCGTGCGTCCCTGGATGCACGGTGCCGACACCGGCCGCCGCCAGTACCGCGCTGAGGACGATCACCACCCCCGCGAGGATCCAGAACAGCCAGAACGGGTTGGGGAGTCTGTTCCCGACCTTCTCGATCGCCGCGAAACTCCGGAACGCGGCACGCATGACTCTCGACCGGGGCTCGGTCGGCTGTGGCTGGGCAGAGGTGGCACTCATCGGTACCTCTTCGTGCATTTGAGGGATGTTCTCGCGAACAATGGCATCCTGATGAGAGATTCTCTATACCTTGGACGTAACGGTGGGATTAATCGGCAGTCTAAGGTGGGGCGCTATGACCAGCCCTCTCCTCGACGAGCTCGACCGGCGCCTCATCGGGGCCCTTCACCTGGCACCCCGGGCCACCTGGGACGACATCGGCGCGATCCTGTCCGCCGACGCCGGCACGCTGAAGCGCCGTTACGACCGGCTGCACGAGGCCCGGATGGTCCGCGTGATCGGGCAGGCCGACTGGGGGATGCACTCCACGGCGATGCCGGTGCACGTCTTCCTGGACATCACCGGTGAGACCCCGCTGGCCGTTCTGGACCGTCTCCGCAACCTGCCCCACCTCCAGCTCCTGGCGCAGATCTCCGGCGACTACCCGCTCTACGCCGTCGTGCACGCCCCCTCCGAGGCGGCCACCAGCGAGGCGATCGACCGGATGTTCTCCGTGCCCGGCGTCCGCCGCGTCAAGGCCCTGCCCGCGCTCAGCACCCTGCGCCGGGGCATCACCTGGGACCCGCAGTTCCTGACCGCCACCGAACGGGCCGAACTGCTCGAACTCACCGGCACCCGCACCGAGGGCACCGCGACCGCGACACCCCCCGCCAAGCCCCTCAGCGAGGCCGAGCGCACCGTCGTGGCCCAGCTGCTCCAGGACAGCCGGGCCTCCGCCGCGAGCATCGGCCGGGCCGCGGGCCTGGCCACCTCCACCGCACACCGGGTCGTCCGCCGGGTCCTCGACGAGCGGTGGGTACAGCCACGCCTGGAGATCGTGTCGGACTGGCTGGGCTTCCAGACCCCGTTCGTGCTCCGCCTGCGGATCGCGCCCGGCGAGACCCCCGACGTCATGCGCCGCATCGACCGGCTCCCCCAGACCCGGCTCGCCGCCCACGTGGCCAGCGACATGTCCGTACTCGCCACCGGCCTGGTCACCGACCGCTCCGCCCTGGCGCTCTTCATCGACAACGAACTCGCCAGGATCCCCGGCATCCTCGGCGTCAGCGTCGACGTCATGCTCGCCGAACCGCGCCGCTACTGGCTGGACCGCGACCTGACCTCCGGCCTCGGCATGTTCCACGCGCCGACGCTGCTCTGAGGCACCGGGCAGCACCGGACACCCTCCCCTTCCCCCTTTGCCCTGTCTTTGCGGCACTGTCGCCCGAATCAACTTGCGTAAGTCAATCAATCCTGCATATCGTTGAGTGAGTCAAGCAAATCCATTGACCCTTCCGACGGAGGCAGCACGATGTCCGACGCCCTTGTCCGATCCGCCGAGGCCGGGGATTCCGCCCGGCCGAGGTCGAACGCCGTGGTGGCGGTCCTGGCCTTCGCCGGAATCGTCGTCTCGTTGATGCAGACCCTGGTGATCCCGATCGTCCCGGAGCTGCCGAAGTACCTGGACGCCTCGGCGTCGAACGCCGCCTGGGCGGTGACCGCCACCCTGCTGGCCGCCGCTGTCGCGACCCCCGTCGTCGGGCGCCTGGGCGACATGTTCGGCAAGCGGCGGATGCTGCTGGTCAGCATCGTCCTGCTGGTGAGCGGCTCGGTGGTGGCCGCGTTCAGCGACTCCCTGGTCCCGATGATCGTCGGCCGGGCGCTGCAGGGCCTGGCGGCCGGTGTCGTCCCGCTCGGCATCAGCATCATGCGTGACGTACTGCCCTCCGAGCGGCTCGCCGGCTCCACCGCGATGATGAGCGCCTCGCTGGGTGTGGGCGGCGCGCTGGGTCTGCCGTCCGCCGCGTTCATCGCCGACAACTACGACTGGCACGTGCTGTTCTGGGTCTCCGCGGTTCTCGGTGCCGTCGCCTTCGCGCTCGTCCTGACGATCGTGCCCGAGTCGAAGGTGCGTACCGGCGGGCGCTTCGACCTGGTCGGCTCGCTCGGTCTGTCGGCCGCGCTGGTCTCCCTGCTGCTGGCCATCTCCAAGGGCGCCGACTGGGGCTGGAGCAGCGGAACGACGCTCGGCCTGTTCGCCGTCGCGGCCGTCGTACTGGTGGCGTGGGGCTTCTACGAGCTGCGGACCAGCCAGCCGCTGGTGGATCTGCGGACCACCGCCCGCCGGCAGGTGCTGTTCACCAACCTCGCCTCGATCGCGTTCGGCTTCTCGATGTTCGCGATGTCGCTGGTGCTTCCGCAGCTGCTCCAGCTGCCCGAGCAGACCGGTTACGGCCTCGGCAAGTCCATGATGACCGTCGGTCTGGTGCTGGCCCCGCAGGGCCTGGTGATGATGGCGATGGCGCCGGTCTCCGCCGCGATCACCAAGACCAAGGGCCCGAAGATCACCCTGATGACGGGTGCCGTCATCGTCGCCGCCGGCTACGGCCTGAACATCCTGCTGATGTCCGAGGTCTGGCACCTCGTCCTGGTCTCCTGCGTCATCGGCGCCGGTGTCGGCTTCGCCTACGGCGCGATGCCCGCGCTGATCATGGGCGCCGTGCCCGCGTCCGAGACGGCCGCCGCCAACAGCCTCAACACCCTGATGCGGTCCATCGGTACGTCGTTCGCGAGCGCCGTCGCCGGTGTCGTACTGGCGCAGATGACCACGGACTTCGGCTCGGTCGCCCTGCCCTCCGAGAACGGCTTCAAGGTGGTCATGGCCATCGGTGCGGGTGCGGCGCTCCTCGCGCTGGCTCTCGCCGCCTTCCTGCCGCGGCAGCGGACGGCCGCGCAGGCCGTGTCCCCGGCCGGAGACGCGGGCGACGGTCGGGCCGAGGTCACGGAGGCGGCCGGAGTGAAGTCATAAGGCCCCCGGGCCTTTCAAGCATCCAGGCGGTCGCCTCCCGTGGGAGGCGACCGCCTGCGTTCGTACGGGGTGCGGTCAGGGCTTGCGGCCCAGGCCCCCGTGCTGGCCGATCGGCGTCGGGGCCGTGTCCGACTTCTCCGGGTGCCACAGCGGGACCGAGACGACCCCGGGCTCGACGAGTTCGAGGCCCTCGAAGAACGCCTCGATCTGGGAGACGGGACGGAGGAAGTACGGGACCGCGCCGGTCTCGTTGTAGCCGTCCTGGGCCGCCTCGTACGCCGGGTCGGTGCCGCGGGAGCCGTCGTTGACGCACAGGTAGCTGCCCGACGGGAGGCCGTCCACGAGGGCACTGACGAGGGTGCGGGCCCGGTCGTAGTCCGCGACGTGACCGAGGATGCCGCTGAGGATCAGGGCGGTCGGGCGGGAGAGGTCCAGGGTCCGGGCGGCCTCCGCCAGGATGAGGTCCGGCTCGTAGAGGCTGGAGTCCACGTAGTCGGTGGCCCCCTCCTTCGAGGAGGTCAGCAGCACGCGCGCGTGGGCGAGGACCAGCGGGTCGTTGTCGACGTAGACGATCCTGGACTCCGGCGCGAGGCGCTGGGCGACCTCGTGCGTGTTGTCCACGGTCGGCAGACCCGTACCGACGTCCAGGAACTGCCGGACGCCCGCCTCCTCCACCAGATGACGGATGCTGCGTCCGAGGAAGGCGCGGCTGCTGCGGGCGATGGTCACGATGCCGGGGAAGACGGCGGTGTACGCGTCGCCGGCCTCCTCGTCCACGGGGTAGTTGTCCTTGCCACCCAGCCAGTAGTTCCAGATCCGCGCCGAGTGCGGCACGGAGGTGTCGATTCTCTGCCTCGCCGCCGGGCCGGTCGAGCTCTCGTGGTCGGTCATGGGCACCGTCTTCTCATCCAAGGCGTGTACGGACACGCACAAACATAAGGTTCAAGATTCACCGATCAAGGTCCAACCACCAAGATACGTACGGCTTTTCGCACTCCGCGCGCCGACCCTCGTACCGCCGCCGCGCGCAGGGCGGTCGCACGGCCGTGTGCCACCGCTCCGGGCCGGCCGGCGGGCGCGTGTGATGATGGCGGAAGTCGTGGAGAGAAGCGGGGGTGGGCGACCATGACCAGCCGGTTGCTGATGCCGTACCGGAGCGCCGGACGCGCTGCACGGTCGGGCGTACGGCGGGTGGCCCGGCCACCGGAGGTACGGGGTTCGACGCGGGCCACCGAGATCCTCGACTGGGCGGATCCGGGTGTCACGGCCCTGGTGAACCGGGTCCGGGGACGGGCCTCCGCATCCGAGACCCTGCGTGTGGCCCACGGGATCATCGCGCGGGAGATCCGGCCGGTGTACTCCGTGGAGGACCAGCGGCGGGTCTCGGCGACACTGCGGCTGGGACGCGGTTCGTGCAGTCAGCGGATGGCGGTCCTTGAGGCGGTCGCCCGTGCCGTGGGCGTCCGCACGCGGGTACGGGGCCTGCTCGTCGACGGCGTCTTCTGGTATCCGCGGTTCCCCCGGCTGAAGCCGCTGGTGCCGAAGCAGGTGCTGCTGGCCTGGCCGGAGTTCCGGCTGGAGGGCGCGTGGGTGCCGATCGGTGAGCTGTTCGGGAAGGGCGGCGGCGACGGCGGGTTCACCAACCGCGGCGGCGAGACCCTCTTCGACGCCGTGGCCCGCACGACGGTCGACTGGGGCGGGGCGACTGCCTGCGGCGCCATCGGTGGGAGCTGCGATCTGTCGGCCCAGGTCCAGACGGACCTGGGCCACTTCGACTCCCGGGATGCGCTCTTCACGCAGCACGGCCAGACGTTGTGCTTCGCGGCACGCACGATGACCGAGCCGGTGCTGGGTCGGTGGAGCGCGGGCGCCTGACGCTCCGCGGGGTATGCGGTTCTTCGGGTGCGGATCCGGTGGGGGCTGGTCGCGCAGTTCCCCGCGCCCCTTAAAAGCAAGGGCTACCGCCCCCTGAAGACGAACGGCCAGGGCTGCCACCCCTCAAGGACAAAAGGCCGGGGCGGTAGCCCTGGCCTTTGTCTTTAGGGGCGCGGGGAACTGCGCGACCAGCCCCCACCCACCCGCATCCGAAGAACCGCCCACCCAGCGGAGCGTCACGCGGCCAGCGAAACCGCCCCGACCGCCGGTGTCCTCAGCGCCCTGCGGGCCGTCGTCAGGCTGGTCACGAGCACCGCCGCCCCCGCGACCGCCACGATCCCGAACCAGATGCCCAGCCCTTCGTCCGGAAGGACCGAGTCCGTGCGGACCATCGTGAAGGGGATGATCCCGGCGAGCCCGGCCGCCGTACCGAAGAAGACACCCGTCACCGTGAGGACCAGGGACTCGATGCCGACCATCCCGAGGACCTGACCCGGAGTCGCCCCCGCCAGCCGCTGCTGGCCGAACTCCCGGCGCCGGTAGGTGGTCGCCGCGTACAGCGAGTTGATCAGCATGATGCAGGAGAAGACCACGATGATTCCGACGACCACGAGGTTCAGGGTCTCGAGGTTCTTCGCGTCGATGGACTTCGGGACTCCGGCGGCGTCGATGGCGTCGTTCTCGACGGCCTGCATGTAGAGGGTCGCCGTCGCCATGCCGGTGAAGAGGATCAACGGCATGAGGACACCGGACAACTGCGCGGCACGCTCCCGCATGGTGCGTACGGCGAGATAGCCGCTCGGGCCCGTCAGCGGAAGCCGGTCGAGCAGGGCCCTCAGCAGCTTCGGCGACAGCAGCGCGAAGCCGACCGCGAGCAGGATCGAACCGTACGCGGCCGGTGCCATCAGCGCGGCGTCGGTCGAGGAGAACGCGAAGGTGGAGCAGACCGACAGGCCGCCGAGGACCAGGGCGGCGCGGACGAAGAACGTCCGTCCCCTGCCGCGGGGCCCGGTCTTCCGGGTGGCCCGGCGCACCGCGAGGAACGCCGCGCCCGCCGCCGCGAGGACGGTGATGTCGATGCCCGAGAGCAGCGCGATCGCCCCGAAGGAGTAGTCGACGGACTCGGCGACCTGCCCGCTGTCCTGGAAGAGGTCGAGCAGCAGCCGCCCGCCGAGCATCGCGGGACCGATCGCGAGCAGCGCGCCCACCAGGGCGACGGCCACGGACTCCCCCACGACCATCCGCTTGATCTGTGCGGGGGTCGCGCCGGAGCAGCGCAACAGCTCGATCTCGGCGGAGCGCTGACGGACGTTCACCGTCAGGGTGGAGGCGACGGCGAAGAACACCAGGAGGGTGCCGTAGCCGCCGACGACGCCCGCCGCGGTGGAGAGGCTCTCCGCGCTGGTGGAGTCGACGCCCTTCGCGCCCGCCGTGTCGTGCATCGAGTTGAAGGTCATGATGATCGCCGCGCCCAGGAAGGCGGACAGCAGCGTCGCGGCGAAGCGCCCGGGGCGCTGCCGGATGGAACGCATGGCCAGAGCGAACATGACGGTCACACCCCCGCCATCACGTCGTCGCCGAGGTGCGCGAGGCGCTCGGCCACCGCGTCCGCGGTCGGCCGGTGCAACTCACCGGCGAGCCGGCCGTCCGCGAGGAACAGCACCGAGTCGGCGTACGAGGCCGCCACCGGGTCGTGGGTCACCATGACGACCGTACGGCCGTGGACCCGTACCGCCTCCTGGAGGAGCCGCAGGACGTCCCGCGCGCTGCGGGTGTCGAGGGCGCCGGTCGGCTCGTCGGCGAAGATCACACTCGGCTCGGTGACCAGGGCGCGGGCGATGGCGACTCGCTGGCGCTGGCCGCCGGAGAGCTGGTCGGGCCGGTGGCCGAGGCGGTCGCCGAGGCCGACGGCGGTGAGGATCTCCTCCACCCGGGCCCGGTTCACGCGGCGGCGGGCGAGCTTGAGCGGCAGGACCGTGTTCTGGGCGACGGTGAGGGTGTCCAGCAGGTTGTACTGCTGGAAGACGAAGCCGATCCGGTTGCGCCGGAACTTCGTCAGCTCGGCCTCGGTGCCGCCGGTCATCTCGGCGCCGTCGACCACGACGATGCCGCTGTCGGGCCGGTCGAGCCCGGCCGCGCACTGCAGCAGCGTGGACTTGCCGGAGCCCGAGGGCCCCATCACCGCGGTGAACGTGCCGCGCGGCAGGGCGAGCGTCACCCCGTCGAGGGCGGTCACCGCGTTCTCCTCGCCCCCGTAGGTCTTGGTGACCTTGACCAGCCGCAGCGCCTCGGCGGCGGGGCCCGTGCCGTGCTGGTGGTTGCGTCGATCGGTTCGGCGAAACATCGTCATCAGCCTCCGTCGGGCACCGTCCGTGCCCCGCTGTCCGGGCACTTCCTGTGCCCCGCGAAAGACGCTACGGAGAAGGCGGGGCGGGCACATTGGGCGCAGAACCCGTATCGGGGGGTGTACTCAGCGACACCTCCCCCGGCGGGAAATCCCGGTCCCGCCGAGGACAAACCCCGGTTGTGAAGGGAATCCCCGGCTCGACACTCCCCGGAACAGCGGACTTGTAGGTGGCATGACCACACTCATGCGTGCCCTTTGCCTCCGCTTCGCCGCCCGTACGCCTCCACTTGCTTGCATCGACGGCATGGACCACATCACGTTCCTTGTGGCCGTCGTCATCGTCACGGCCCTCGCCTTCGACTTCACCAACGGCTTCCACGACACGGCGAACGCGATGGCGACCTCGATCGCCACCGGCGCGCTGCAGCCCAGAACCGCGGTCCTGATCAGCGGCGTACTGAACGTCGGCGGCGCGTTCCTGTCCACCGAGGTCGCCAAGACGATCTCCGGCGGGATCGTGGACGACACCCTGGTGACACCGGGCATGATCTTCGCCGGTCTGGTCGGCGCGATCCTGTGGAACCTCGCGACCTGGCTGCTCGGGCTGCCGTCGAGCTCCTCGCACGCGCTCTTCGGCGGTCTGATCGGGGCCGTCTGGGTGGGCGCGGGCGAGCACGGGGTGCACTTCGACAAGGTCGTCGAGAAGGTGCTGGTCCCGGCGGTCGCCTCACCGCTGGTGGCGGGTGTGGCCGCGCTGATCGCGACGTACCTCGCGTACAGGATCACGGCCCGGTCCCGGGAGAAGTCGGTGACGAAGGGGTTCCGGCTCGGGCAGATCGCCTCGGCGTCGCTGGTCTCGCTCGCGCACGGCACCAACGACGCGCAGAAGACGATGGGCGTCATCACGCTCACGCTGATCTCGGCCGGGGCGCTCGGACATGACGCCGGGCCGCCCCTGTGGGTGATCGCGTCGGCCGGACTCGCGATCGGCCTCGGTACGTATCTCGGCGGCTGGCGGATCATCCGGACGATGGGCAAGGGCCTGACCGACATCCAGTCGCCGCAGGGCTTCGCGGCCGAGGCAGCCTCCACGACGGTGATCCTGACCTCCGCACACCTCGGTTTCGCGCTGTCGACCACACAGGTGTGCTCCGGCGGCATCCTCGGCGCGGGCCTGGGCAGGCGTCTCGCCGAGGTGCGGTGGGGCACGGCGGGGCGGATGGTGGTGGCGTGGCTGGTGACGCTTCCCGCCGCCGCGCTGGTCGGCGGCCTCTCCGCGAGCGTGGTGACGCACGGCGGGAACTTCGGCATCGTGGTAATCGCACTCCTCGCGCTCGCCGTCGCCACGTTCATCGTCGTGATGTCGCGCCGCAACCCCGTGCACGCGTCCAACGTCAACGAGACCCACGAGGTCAGCGTCCGCGTCGCGGCCGCGCCGCGGGTCTCCACCGCCGCCTGAGTCGCCCTGGTCGGGACGAGCAAGGAGAGTACGAACGATGCAGCTGGACTGGAGCGCCCTCGGCGAGGTCGCCGCGGTGAGTACCGGAGTCACGGTCGGAGTGGTCGTCGTCTTCGCCCTCGGCGTGCTGGGCCTGGCCCGCGCCGAGACCGCGCGGGAGGGCGACGGAGGCACCGACCCGGTGGGGCTCGGCGTGGCCGGGCTGTGCTTCCTGGCGTGCGCGAGCGTGGTGGCGTACGGGATCTATCTGATCGTGCCGCAGTTCCACTGATCCTCCCGGGGAGTAGAGATGACCGAGCTGCTGAGTGACATGCGCGTCGACTACAGCGACCACGACGACCCGGTGCTGATCCGCCCCGACGGCAGCCCGGTGGACACCTGGCGGGAGAACTACCCGTACGCACAGCGCATGGAGCGCGGCGAGTACGACTGGCACAAGCGGCTGCAGCAGATCGAGCTGCTGAAGCTGCAGAGCTGGATCAAGGAGACCGGGCGCCGGCTCGTCGTCGTCTTCGAGGGGCGGGACGCGGCCGGCAAGGGCGGCACGATCAAGCGCTTCACCGAGCACCTCAATCCGCGCGGTGCCCGGGTGGTGGCCCTGGAGAAGCCGACGGAACGCGAGCGCGGACAGTGGTACTTCCAGCGGTACGTCGAGCATCTGCCGACGGCCGGGGAGATCGTGCTGTTCGACCGGTCCTGGTACAACCGGGCCGGTGTGGAGCGGGTGATGGGCTTCTGCACGGGCGACGAGTACCGGCGCTTCATGCGGCAGGCGCCCGCGTTCGAGCGGATGCTCGTCGACGACGGCGTGGACCTGGTGAAGTTCTGGTTCTCGGTGTCGCAGGGCGAGCAGCGCACGCGGTTCACGATCCGGCAGGTCGACCCCGTACGGCAGTGGAAGCTCAGCCCCATGGACCTGGCGTCCCTCGACCTCTGGGACGACTACACCGCCGCCAAGGTCTCCATGTTCCGCGAGACGGACACCGAACAGGCCCCGTGGACCGTGGTGAAGAGCAACGACAAGAAGCGGGCCCGGGTGGAGGCCATGCGCAGTGTGCTGGCCCGCTTCGACTACACGGGCAAGGACCACGAGGTGGTCGGAAAGCCGGACCCCCGGATAGTCGGCGCGGCGGCGACCCTGCTGGAGGCGGGCGAGGACGACGAACTGCAGGAGGGCTGGTAGGGGGCTCACGGAGGAGCGCCTGGCCGGGCGCCAGGAGGAGCTCGCGGAGGAACGCTCGGGGCCGGCGGCGGTCCGAAGGCGTACGCGGACGCCTCAGCCCTCGCCGCCCCCGCTGCCCCCACTCACCGTGAACCCGATCGCCGACCCCCCGCCCTCCCGGCGCCGGGCGAACGGATCTCCGCCGTGGGCGGCAGCCACCTCGCGGACGATCGACAGTCCGAGCCCGGAGCCGGGCAGGCTCCGGGCGTCCGGCGCGCGGTAGAAGCGGTCGAAGACCCGCTCAAGGTCCTCCTCGGCGATACCGGTCCCGCGGTCGAGGACCTCGACACGGACGGCAGCCGCCGTGCCGGCACCGGCGCCCGTGCCCACAGGCATCCCCGCTCCCGTCCCGGTCCCTGTCCCCGTCACCACGATGTCGATCGGCTCGCTCCCGCCCCGGTCGAACTTCGCCGCGTTGTCCACGAGGTTGGACAGCGCCCGCTGCAGCGCGCCGGGCCGGCCGTCGACCACCGTGTCGCCGGACACCCGCACGGTGACGGCCCGCCCCGTCCGCCGCCTCGCCGCCACCGCCACGTCCTCGGCGATGTCGGCGAGGGCCACCCGCTGGAGCGGCTCCCGGTCCGACTGGCCGGCCGCGAGGTCCACCAACTCGTTGACCAGGTCGGTGAGTTCGCGGGACTCCTGGGCGAGGTCGGCGACCAGTTCCCCGCGGGCGGCGGGCGGGAGTTCGTCGATCCGGCGGAGCATCGAGATGTTGGTGCGCAACGAGGTCAGCGGCGTACGGAGTTCATGGCCCGCGTCCTGGACGAGGCGCCGCTGGTCCTCCTCGGACTGGGCCAGGCGGCCCAGCATGCGGTCGAAGGAGCGGCCGAGCCGAGCCACCTCGTCGTAGCCGGCGACCGGCACCTGGATGCCGAGCCGCCCGGTCCGGGCCACGTCCTCCGCGGCCCCGGCGAGCCGGACGAGCCGCGAGGTGATGCGCCGGGCCAGCCACCAGCCGAACAGACCGGCGGCGATCACGACGGCGCCCACCAGCAGCACGGTCCGCTGCTGGAGTTCGCGCAGCAGGTCCTCGGTGTCGCTGAACTCCTGCGCGATCTGCACCGCGCCCCGCCCGTCGCCGAGCGAGACGGTGGCCACCCGGTACATGCCGTCGCCGACGTCGACGTCACGGTGTTCCACCAACTGGCCGGCGGGCCGCGCGGCGGCGATCCGCTTGTCGTCGGCGCCGACGGGCAGCGGCGGATGGCCCCGGTCGACGACCGCCGCGTCCGGTCCAAGCACCTGCACGACCGTGCCGCTCGGCCTGATCAGTTCGTCGCGCGGGCCGCCGTCGGCGTCGGCGGTGGCGAAGTCGGCGGGGGTCAGGGCACTGTGGCGCACCTCGTCCAGCAGGTCCTGCACGACACCCTCGAACACGGTCTGCTGGTCGACGCGTACGAGCCGGGCGGCGGCGTCGTACGACAGGAACCCGACGAGGACGGTGACGGCGGCCGCCACGGCCGCGAACGACACCGTGAACGTGGTGCGCAGCGAGGACAGCCGGGCCCGGGCCACCCACCGCCTCAGGCGCGCGCCGCCGGAGCGCACTCAGTCCTCCCTCAGCACGTACCCCACACCGCGCACCGTGTGGATCAGGGAGGGCGCGCCCGGCTCGTCGAGCTTGCGCCGCAGGTAGCCGACGTACACGGCGAGGTTCTTGGAGCCGGGACCGAAGTCGTAGCCCCAGATGCGGTCGTAGATGGTGGTGTGGTCGAGGACGATGCCCGCGTTGCGGACGAGCAGTTCCAGCAGGTCGAACTCGGTGCGGGTGAGTTCGACCTCGTGCGGGCCCCGCCACACGCGACGCGCCTGCGGATCGATGCGCAGACCCGCTGCGGCGATCTGGCCGTCGGGCATGCGCGGCGGTTCACTGGGTACGTCGACGGGGGCGCCCGTACGCCGGAGCAGGGCCCGGAGCCGGGCGAAGACCTCCTCGACGTCGAACGGCTTTACCACGTAGTCGTCGGCGCCGGCGTCCAGACCTGCGATGCGGTCTGCGGTCTCGACGAGTGCGGTGAGCATGAGGATGGGGGTGCGATTGCCCTCTGCACGCAGGACGCGACAGACCTGGAGGCCGTCGATGCCCGGCATCATCACATCGAGAACGAGCACGTCGGGTGGGGTGCGGTGGGCCTGCGCGAGCGCCTCGACGCCGTCGGCGACCGCCGTGACCGCGTATCCCTCCAGGGTCAGGGCCCGCTCCAGGGCATGGCGGATCGCGCGGTCGTCCTCGGCGAGCAGCAGATTCTGGGGCACGGGACCAGTCTGCCAAGCCCTGCGGTACGTACTACCTGCTGGAGAGGGGTACGGCCGGGCCTCTTACCCGGCTCTCACCCTGCCGGGACCAGTGGCTTACCTCGCCCCGCCACTGTGTCCCCGATGCCGGGGGCGAGCGCCGCAACGGGGAGGCAGCGCACCGCATGAAACGTAGGGAGACCACCGAACGCATGAGGATCGTGTTCCTTCTGCACAACGCGTACGCCATCGGGGGGACCGTCCGCACCACACTCAACCTCGCGGCGGCGCTCGCCGGGCGGCACGACGTGGAGATCGTGTCGATGAGGCGGCACCGGGACGAGCCGAGGTTCACCGTCGACCCACGGATCACCATCGTCCCGCTGGTGGACGAGCGGGACGGCAGCCAGGACCTCACGGACCCGTCCTACGCCCAGCCGGCCGTCGACTTCCCCGCCTCCGACAAACGCTACGAGCAGTACACGCGGCTCACCGACCTGCGCGCCCGCGACCATCTGGCGGACTGCGACGCGGACGTGGTGATCGGCACGCGGCCCGGCATCAACGTGTACGTGGCCCGGTTCGCCCCGCGCAGGGCGCTGCGCATCGCCCAGGAGCATCTGCGGCACGACTCGCACAGCAAGCGGCTGCGGGGTGTCCTGGCCCGTGCCTACCGCTCGCTCGACGCGGTGGTGACGACGACGGAGGCGGACGCGGAGGTGTACCGGCAGCGGATGCCGCTGCCGGGGGTACGGGTCGCCGCGGTGCCGAACATGGTGCCCGCGCCGCACGGCCTCACCCGGGACGACACGACGAAGGTGATCACCGCGGCCGGCCGTCTTGTCCGCGGCAAACGCTTCGACCTGCTGATCGAGGCCTTCTCCGCGGTCGCCTCGAAGGAACCCGACTGGCAGTTGCGGATCTTCGGCGGCGGTCCCGAGCGGGAACACCTCCAGCACCTGATCGACGGCTTGGGCCTGGCCGGGCACGCCCGCCTCATGGGTCCGCGTACGCCGATCGAGGCGGAGTTCGCCAAGTCGGCGATGGTGGTCTCGGCCTCGGACGCGGAGTCGTTCGGGATGACCCTGGTCGAGGCGATGCGCTGCGGGGTGCCGGTGATCAGCACGGACTGCCCGCTCGGCCCCGCCGAGATCATCACGGACGGCGTCGACGGCAGGCTCGTCCCCGTGGGCGACGCCCGCTCCCTCGCAGAGGCGATGCTCGACCTGATCACGGACGAGCCCCTGCGGCAGGCGATGGGCGAGGCGGCCCTGCGAAGCTCCCACCGCTACGACGCCGGCCCGATCGTCGACCGCTACGAGGCCCTGTTCACGGAACTCAGGGCCACCCGCACCCGCCGCGCCTGGACCCGGGGCCGGGTCCGCGCCGTGGGCTGGGCCCGCCGCCAGTCACGCCGCTTCCGCCGCCCGACGAACGGCCGGCCCCCAGCCATCAACAGCACGAGACCCACAGGACCGTGACGCCCGGGTCTCCGAGGGCGTCACACCCAGTACGCCGGGCGGCCCACATGGGTTCCCAGTCCCCCAGGACCGCCCGGCTCCCGCACCGGCCCGCCCGGCTTCCCGGGCCGATGCGACGAGCCGCCCGCTTTCGCACGGCGGGCGGCTCGTAGGGGGAGTCCTGACATCTGCGGCTCTTGCTGAAGGCCGAAGAGAACCCGCGGTCCCCAAAAACCCGCCCGGCCGGCCGGAGGACGCCCCCAGCACCCCGGCCGGCCGGTGCGGCAACACCCCGAGCCCCGCTCGCTACTCCGGTCGCAACGCGGCGAGCTGCTGCTCGAACGGAACCACCTCGAACCCACCGCCACGCACGAGCTCCACCCCGCCCTGCGTCGGCACCGAAACCGGCACCGACCCGGACCGCCCGGCCGCCAGGCCGTTCATCAGCCCCGCCAACTCCCCCGCGGCCCGGTCGATCCGCTCAACGAGCCCCTCGGCCCCCCAGTCCTCCGAAGCCGCGTACACCCCGGTGGGCACGACCACGGCCCGCAGATACGCGAACAGCGGCCGCAACGCGTGCTCCAGGACCAGCGAATGACGAGCCGAACCCCCGGTCGCCGCGACCAGCACGGGCTTCCCGGTGAGCGCGTCCGGGTCCAGCACGTCGAAGAAGGACTTGAACAGACCGCT
Organism: Streptomyces sp. NBC_00258; assembly: GCF_036182465.1. Taxonomy (NCBI): domain Bacteria; kingdom Bacillati; phylum Actinomycetota; class Actinomycetes; order Kitasatosporales; family Streptomycetaceae; genus Streptomyces; species Streptomyces sp. NBC_00258. Next base: position 7,020,301 of record NZ_CP108081.1, on the reverse strand, counting down.
GTACGACGCGGAGAACACCGGCGTGACGACGATCAGCCCGTCCGCCGACGCCACCGCGTCCAGGGCGGCACCCAGCGCGGTCCCCGGAAAGCCGGTGGTGAAGTTGTGCGCGATCTCGACTGCGAGATCACGCAGCTCCACCACCTGGACGTCCGCCGAGGTGCGCTCGGCGGTCGCGTTGGCCAGCCGGTCACCAAGCAGCCGCGTGGACGACGGAACACTCAGTCCCGCGGAGACGACGACGAGCTTCATGACGACGCCACCTCCTTGCCGGCGGCGGTGTCGGCCGCGGCAGCGACCCTCGCCGCATGCGTAGGCGCCTCCGGCACCCCGGCCGGACGTCGCTTCGCGAACTCCTCGCGCAGCACGGGCACGACCTCCTCGCCCAGCATGTCGATCTGCTCCAGCACGGACTTCAGCGGCAGCCCGGCATGGTCCACGAGGAACAACTGACGCTGGTAGTCACCCGCGTACTCCCGGAAGCCCAGCGTCTTCTCGATCACCTGCTCCGGCGAGCCGACCGTCAGCGGAGTCTGCTCGGTGAAGTCCTCGAGCGACGGCCCGTGCCCGTACACCGGCGCGTTGTCGAAGTAGGGCCGGAACTCCCGCACCGCGTCCTGCGAGTTCCTGCGCATGAACACCTGGCCGCCGAGCCCGACGATCGCCTGCTCGGCCGTGCCGTGCCCGTAGTGCGCGTACCGCGACCGGTACAGCTCGACCATCCGCTTGGTGTGGTCGGCCGGCCAGAAGATGTTGTTGTGGAAGAACCCGTCACCGTAGTACGCGGCCTGCTCCGCGATCTCCGGCGAGCGGATCGAGCCGTGCCAGACGAACGGCGGCACACCGTCCAGCGGCCGGGGCGTCGACGTGAACGACTGCAGCGGCGTACGGAACTTGCCCTCCCAGTCGACGACGTCCTCGCGCCACAGCCGGTACAGCAACGCGTAGTTCTCGACGGCGAGGTTGATGCCCTGCCTGATGTCCTGCCCGAACCAGGGGTAGACCGGCCCGGTGTTGCCGCGCCCCATCATCAGGTCCACGCGCCCGTCCGCCAGGTGCTGGAGCATCGCGAAGTCCTCGGCGATCTTCACCGGGTCGTTGGTGGTGATGAGGGTGGTGGAGGTGGAGAGGATGAGGTTCTCGGTGCGCGCGGCGATCCAGCCGAGCATGGTGGTCGGCGACGACGGCACGAACGGCGGGTTGTGGTGCTCACCGGTCGCGAAGACGTCGAGCCCGACCTCCTCGGCCTTCTGCGCGATGGCGACCATGGCCTTGATCCGCTCGTGCTCGGACGGCGCCCGGCCCGTGGTGGGGTCCGGCGTGACGTCACCGACGCTGAAGATCCCGAACTGCATGGCTGCCTCATCCTCCACAGGTTGTTTACGATTCAACTATACCCGCCAACGATGGACCCCGCCGGGCTATTCCCAGCCTCCGACACCCCGGGTACCCGGGCATCCCGGTGCCCGGGCGACCCCGACGCCCGGGCCCCCGCAACCTCGGTAGGCAAGCCCGCGCAAGCCCGGTACGCAAGCCCGCGCAGCCTCGGTACGCAAGCCTGGACAACGCCGGTACGCCGGCCCGCGGACACGCGCCCCGCGCCGTTGTCAGTGCCCCGTCCTACCATCCCGATATGGCCGCCCCACGCCGTGACGCAAACCATGACACCAGCCGCGACACCGACCGCGACACGAGAGGCATCGTCGACGCCGCGGAGCTCTTCGCGCATGTGGACTTCCGCCGCCCGGAGCCCGCCGAGCCCCTGCGTCGTCACGTGGAGCACTACTGGCTGATCGACTGGGACCTCCCCGAGCCGTACGTCTCCCATGTGGTCCCGCACCCCGCGGTCCACGTCGTCTTCCAGCAGCTCGAGGGCCAGGACCCCTTCGTGGAGTTCGCGGGCATCCAGCTCGGGCTCTTCACACAGAAACTGGAGGGGCGGGGCCGGGTGTGCGGCATCAAGTTCCGGCCGGGCGCCTTCCACCCCTTCGCGCCGCGGCACCCGGTGTCCGACTGGACGGGAAAGCGCCTGCCCCTGACGGAGGTCCTCCCCGCGGCCCGGGACGCCCTCGACGCCGTGCTCACCCCGCCCGACGAGACCGCCCGAGTGGCCGCGCTCGACACGTTCCTGCTCGGCCTCGCCCCGGCCCCCGACCCCCGCGCCGACCTGGCGATGGCCCTGGTCGACACCATCCGGACCGACCGCACGATCCGCCGCGTCGCCGACTTCGCCCACGCCCAGGGCATGACCGTACGAGCGATGCAGCGCCTCTTCTCCACCTACGTCGGCGTGGGCCCCAAGTGGATCATCCTCCGCTACCGCATCCACGAGGCCCTGGAGCACGCCGAGTCCACCCCGTCCACCGACTGGGCCACCCTCGCGGCAGACCTCGGCTACGCGGACCAGGCCCACCTGATCCGCGACTTCACAGCGACGGTGGGGGTACCCCCGACGGCGTACGCGGGCGGGGCGCAGCCGTCGTAGCCACGCCCGCCGCACCGCACCGCACCGCAGAATCCGCACCGGCCCAGCCGGATCAGGGACACGGTGCCGTGACATACGCGGCCCCACCGGGCCCCGTAGGGGCGCGGGGAACTGCGCGACCAGCCCCCACCGCCCCGCAGTCAAACCACAACCTCCCCCTCCCCCTCCAAAACACTCACGGCACCGGCACTCAAGGCACCAGCACCACCCGCCCCCGAACCCCACCCTCCCCAGCGGAGCGACCAGGCGCGGGTCGGGTACGACGCGATACTCAGGAACTCAGCTGCCTGCTCACCGCCGTGAAGAACTGGGCGGAGCTGCACGTCGAGGAGGTCAACGTGGCACGGGAGCGCTACGACACGTCGGAGTCGTGACCGTCGCCACCCCCGGTGCATGCGCGCCACCCCTAGAAGACGTACGTGTCCCCGGTGTCCAGCACCAGCACCTCCTGCCGGTCGTTGTGATGGTTGCGATCCACCGCACCGCCGCCCCACACCGTGTCGATGCCCAGCGACACCTCCGAGGGCGCCCCCCTCAGCCGTACGGCCATGGTGATCGTCTCTCCCCACCCGTCCGCCGGCAGCGCACCCGTCCGGCACATCACCGTCCGCACCTCCGTCCGCGCACACCCGGCCGGCAGCCCCTGCTCGTCCGCGAGCGGCACCGACCACCGCAGCCGCACGGTCGCCTCGACGACACCGGAAGGCCCGTGGTTCTGCGGGGTCATCCGCAGGTCCACGCGTCCGCCGGTCATCGAGAGATGCCCGTGATAGGCGAGATCGGCCTCGGGCGCCACGGCCTCCGGTGCCGCCGCAACAGTCGCAGCCGCAGTGGCGGCCGGAGAGGCCACGGCCACCACGACAGCCGCACCCAGCCCACAAAGAATCCGCATGTGTCATGTCCTCCGCGTCGACCCGTGTGTCTCCGTACGACGAGCTCATACGTCTGACCTCGAACGTCTGACCTCGAACGTCAACGGATGTATGCCACCTGGGCCGCACGACAGGCGCCGCCCATCAGGTGAGACGCCCGACGGGGCCGTACACCCCGCGCGCCTATCCTGGCCGGTGAAGCAATCGACCGTACGAGCGAGCAGCGGCCCCGCACCGCGGCCGCGCCCGCACCCTCCCCCGAGGAGCAGCCCATGACCGCCGCCGCATCCGCCGCGCCCTCCGCCGCCTCCCGCATCGCCGTCGTCACCGGCGCGAGCAGCGGGATAGGTGCCGCGACGGCCAGGCAGCTGGCGGCCGCGGGCTACCGCGTCGTCCTCACCGCCCGCCGCAAGGACCGTATCGAGGCGCTCGCGGAGGAGATCGACGCGGCGGGCGGCCAGGCGACGGCGTACGCGCTGGACATCACGGACCGCACGGCCGTCGACGAGTTCGCCACCGCCTTCAAGACGATCGGCGTCCTCGTCAACAACGCGGGCGGCGCGCTCGGGGCCGACCCGGTCGCGTCCGGCGACCCGGCCGAATGGCGCCAGATGTACGAGACGAACGTCATCGGCACGCTGAACATCACCCAGGCCCTGCTCCCCGCCCTGACCGCGAGCGGCGACGGCACGGTGGTCGTCGTCTCCTCGACCGCCGGACACGGCACGTACGAGGGCGGCGCGGGCTATGTGGCCGCCAAGCACGCCGAGCACGTCCTCGCCGAGACGCTCCGCCTGGAGATCGTCGGCACCCCGGTCCGCGTCATCGAGATCGCCCCCGGCATGGTCAAGACGGACGAGTTCGCCCTGACCCGCTTCGGCGGCGACACGGAGAAGGCCTCGAAGGTCTACGCCGGCGTCGCGGAGCCCCTGACCGCCGAAGACGTCGCCGACACCATCACGTGGACGGTCACCCGCCCCTCCCACGTCAACATCGACCTCCTGGTCGTACGCCCCCGCGCCCAAGCCTCCAACACAAAGGTCCACAGGGAGCTGTGATGCCGGACGCCGACGACCCGGCCCAAGAACAGCCCGCCGCGGCCCCATCCGCCCGGGACCAGGAACAACGCCGCCTGGCCCAGGAGAAGAAGGACGAACGCTACGTTTGGTGGTACCTCGCGTACTTCCTCTTCGGCATCCACCTCGTGGCATTCGTGATGATCTACGCGGTCACGCACGCGTAGTAGGCCGGGCCCTGCCGGCCGCGCGCCCAGGCGTCAGGAACGCCGGTGACCGACGAGCCACCGAATCCCGTCATCCATCACTCATCGCCCCGACGCCATTTCTCCCGCACACCCTGGTAGTCGATCACGAAGATCCCTTCCTCCTCGATGAGTTCACGGGCTTCGGCCGAGACGAGGAACTCATAGTCGCTACGCCGAACCCGCCACCCCTCGGGCTCGGCGGCCCGCGACTGCCCGTCCCCCAGCCCCGGATGCACGGCCCACTCGCTCAGCCCGGCCGGAAGCTCCCGCAGCAGCCGCGCGTACCGCTCCGCCTTACCGTCGAGGGACAGCGAAAAGCTGTCGAGAAAGTCATGGTCGACAACGGGCAGCCCGCGTACCCGCTGCCGCCCGGCCTCCCCCCAAACCCGCACGGCGAGCCCGTACTCCCCCGCCAGGGCCACGGTCAGCTCGAAGACATCGCCGCGCCCACCGTCAAGCAGACAATGCCAGTCAAGGTGGGCCGGCTCCAGCCCGGCCCGTAAGACAGCCTCGACCTGAGCCCGGAACTCCGCCTCGACGTCCTCGATCCGAGCCCGCCCCATCAACTCGGAACGCCGCTCGGGCGTATAGAGCTCCCCGTCCTCATCAACCAAGGACCTCACGTCCGCCTTCGGCGCAACGGGCCCCCGCCCACTCCGCGCCCCCACCTCACACACCAGCGAGAGATGCACCCCGAACGACACCTCGGGCCGCTCCCGCAACAACCCCATGGCCTCTTCGGTCCCACCACAGGGCACCATCAAGCTGCACGAACCAGCGATCCCGCTCTCGATCGCCTCGACAACGGCAGCATTGACCCCGCGCCGCATCCCGAAGTCATCGCAATTGACGATGAGAACACGGGCATCGGCGGGGAAACCCAACAACTCGCTGGACAGCACCGGGAGTTCAGCCATCCGGGCAGTATGAACTCCAACCGCGCGTCTCCGCCTCCGGATAACCCACAAAGGTGAACCGGATGGATCACTCATACGGGACGTGAACGCCCGATCTAGGCTCACGCCACAACATCAAACGACGGCCCTCGGCCGGGATTGCCGTCCCACCCGAGGGCCTGACCACCAAGGAAGACAGGTACTTCCCGTGGCTGAACATGACACTAGCGTGCGCTCAAACGCGCCTACCAAGCGACGCAGAAAGGCGAGGCCTCAGCCTGCCGAAGTAGAGCTTCTACTCACAGAACTCCGGGGCGTCCCCGGTACCGCGCCATCACTGCCTGAAGCGCTGGCTCTCCGGGATTCCGGCTGGCTCCTGGTTGTCGCGTACTGTCGCATCTCCTGTGACAGGCACAGGAGAGACGGCCACGGCGTCGAGGACCAGGCCAGGCACTGTGCGCGCATCGCCGCCCGGCATCGCATGATCATCGTTCACCGCTATGTCGACAACGACAAATCAGCCTCCAAAATCGGCGTCACCCGTCCCGACTTCGACGCAATGCTCGAAGCACTCAAGGACGGAGCCACCAGGGCCGGGTATCCGATCGACGGAGTGATCTGCGTGTCCGACGACCGGCTTTACCGGAATGTGCGTACGTATCAGCGCTTCCTCAAGTGTTTCACTGCGCACCCCTCTCGCGCATACGCGGATGAGCTCGGCACGTACAACCTCTACAAGGAGGATGCGGCACGACGCGGCCTGCTCGGAGCAGCGGCCTCACGCACCGAGAGCAAGAAGCAGCAACAGCGCGCAAAGCTCAATCATCGCGCCCGTGCCGATCGAGGGGAGCCTGTCGCATCGCGTCGCCCCTTTGGGTGGAACAGCGACAGGATCACGCTGCATCCCAGTGAATCGGAGGTCGTCCGGCAAGGAGTGTGGAGCTTCCTCGCAGGGAAGACCCTCACGGCTGTCACGCACGACTTCGTCGCGTCCGGCCACTTGAGCTCACTGGGCAACCCGTGGCAACGGCAGACGGTCAAGCAGATCCTCCGGAATCCACGCATCTGCGGATACCGCAAGCTCCACGGCGAATTGGTCCGTGGTCCCGACGGTTACCCCGTCGTCGGCCAGTGGAATCCCATCGTGTCCCCGGAGGAGTGGCAGGCCGTCGCGGACATGCTGGACCAAAAACGCCACGCCGGTGGATGGGACAAGGCCGGCGGGCACCTCCACGAACACGGCAGGTACTTGCTGACAGGACTGGTGCGATGTGGGAGACCCTCGGCACAGGGGCAGACGTGCAACGCGCCGATGCACGGCCACCCCAGCGATAAATCGTACGTATACCGCTGCCGTCTCGCACTGGACGGTGGCTGCGGTCGCGTAAGTCGGCAAGGTCCTGCGGTGGACGATCTGATCACTCAGTACGCCTTGGACATCCTGGACCAACAGGACACACTCGGTGCACGCCTCACAGCTTCCTGGCCCGGCGAGCACCGGCTGGAACTGGCGCGACAACAAAAATCGCTCCTCCAGGAACAGTGGTACGCCGAGGAAATCAGTGATGCGCTGTATTTCTCACAACTGACTTCGGAGGAAGCCGAGCTCAAGCGACTCGTCAACGAGCAGAAGGTGTGGACGGCCGGACAGCAATCCGTGCGGCATCCGCACGTGGACGCGCGAACCGCCTGGAACAGGACAAGCCTGCGTGAGAAACGCGAAATCCTCTCCGGTCTCCTCGATTCTGTGACCATCCTTCCGGGCACTAAGGGGTCACACCGCTTCGAACCGGCCACGGTCGTTCCCGTGTGGCGAGACCTCGGCTCACCAAGCTTGGGCGGATAACCGCAGGCACAGGAAGAATGGAGGGTCCGACAAGGAGCTTGCCGGACCCTCTCCCGCTGTCGCACGTCATCCCTTGACGCAAACAATCTGCTTCAGCTTCGCCACGATCTCCACGAGGTCGCGCTGCTGATCGATGACCTGCTCGATCGGCTTGTACGCGCTCGGAATCTCGTCCACGACGCCGGAGTCCTTGCGGCACTCCACGCCCCGCGTCTGCTCCTCCAGGTCCTGCGTCGAGAAGCGACGCTTGGCGGCGTTACGGCTCATACGCCGACCCGCCCCGTGCGAGGCCGAGTTGAAGGCCTTCTCGTTGCCGAGGCCCTTCACGATGTACGAACCCGTGCCCATCGAACCCGGGATGATGCCGTACTCACCCGCCCTGGCACTGATGGCCCCCTTGCGCGTGACGAGCAGATCCATGCCCTCGTAACGCTCGCGGTTGACGTAGTTGTGGTGGCAGCTGACCTCCGGTTCAAAGGTCACTCGGGCCTTCTTGAACTCCTTGCGGACCACGTCCTTCAAGAGCGCCATCATGATCGTCCGGTTGTACCTGGCGTACTCCTGCGCCCAGTAGAGGTCGTTCTGGTACGCCGCCATCTGTGGGGTGTCCGCGACGAAGACAGCGAGATCGCGGTCGATCAAGCCCTGGTTGTGCGAGAGCTTCTGGGCAATTCCTATGTGGTGCTCGGCCAGTTCCTTGCCGATGTTTCGGGAGCCGGAGTGCAGCATCAACCAAACAGAACCGGTCGTATCCGTGCACACCTCGACGAAGTGATTTCCGGATCCGAGCGTTCCCATCTGCTTCGTTGCCCTCCCCTGACGGAATTTGACCGCTTCGGCCACACCGTCGAACCGCCCCCAGAAGTCGTCCCACCCCGCCGTGGCCAGCCCATGGAACCCTCCAGGATCCACCGGGCTGTCATGCATCCCCCGCCCCACCGGAATGGCCTGCTCGACCTTCGACCGCAGCCGGGAAAGGTCCCCGGGCAGGTCGTTGGCCGTCAGGGACGTCTTGACCGCGGACATCCCGCAGCCGATGTCGACCCCGACCGCCGCGGGGCACACGGCCCCCTGCATGGCGATCACGGAACCGACCGTCGCGCCCTTGCCGAAGTGGACGTCCGGCATGACGGCCAGGCCCTTGATCCAGGGGAGCGTGGAGACGTTGCGGAGCTGCTGCATCGCGACGTCCTCGACCGACGCCGGGTCCGCCCACATGCGGATCGGCACCTTCGCGCCCGGCACTTCTACGTACGACATATCGTCCTCATTCCCCCGTAAAACAAGCAGAAGTCGCAAATCGCAAAACCGGCGCCAAGGTCAACGATTGGGACAACGGACCGGCGTCCACGGCAGTGCGTGCGATACACATTGTCTCCAGGAGCCGCCCTCGCGCGGCAACTGAATAACCAACGAATAACCACAGGACACCCCGGTCGTGCGCCCAGCGCGGCGACCCGTCGAGAGGAGCCCCACCGTGCAGCGGAAGGCGTACGTACCCGGCGTCGCCGCGCTCCTCGCGGTGCTGCTGGCCGGCTGCACCGGTGGATCGGGCGACGACAACGGCACGACCGACCCGAAGCCGGGCGAATCGGCCACGACGCCGACCGCGGCGCAGCCCGGCAAGTACCGCACGCTCCCGGAGCCGTGCGCCGCGGTGTCGCACGGCACGCTGGACTCGCTGCTGCCCGGCATCAAGCAGGTCACGGACGAGGAGCAGCGCGGGAGGGCGTACGAGGGCACTGCGACGCAGACGTACGACACGGACCGCAAGGTCGGCTGCCGCTGGAAGGCCGAGTCGGCGGCGGCGACGGATCACCTGCTGGTGGACTTCGAGCGCGTGGTCTCGTACGACAACGCGATCAGTGACGACGACCGCGCGACGGGGATCTATCTGAAGAGGGAGACGGCGGCGGACCTTCCGGAGCCGGTCGCCTCGTCCGAGTCGCCGGAGTCGCCGGAGTCGCCCGATTCATCCGAGTCGCCCGAATCATCCCCGGAGGGGAGCGGATCCCCCTCGGACGACTCCGGTTCAGGTTCCGGTTCCGGTCCGAGCTCCGGCGCGTCGGACGCGGAGAGCGGCGACGCGAGCGGCTCCGCCACCCCCTCCGACGGCTCCACCCCCTCCGCCCTCCAGCCCCGCACGCTCGACGACCTGGGCGACGAGGCGTTCCTGGACGACGCGCTGAGCAGCTCGCGGCAGCGCACGGTGACTGTGGTGTTCCGCACGTCCAACGTGGTCGTGACGATCCAGTACGACGAGCAGCCGGCGACCACGACCGACGTCCCGAGCAGCAAGGACATGCAGGACAGAGCACGGAAACTGGCGGGTCAGCTCGCCGAGACGTTCAACGACTAGGGGCTCCCGGCAGGGGTTTCGGGCTGGACGGAACCCGAGTCACCCGTGTCCCGTTCGGCGTACGGTGGCCCCTCGGACCCGACCGAGTGCGGCCGACCGAGGACGCGGCCGTTCGCACGCACACCCGAGCGTCTTGAGTGAAGGAACCATGCACCGACCCGCACAGCGCCAGCGACTCACCCGCATCCTTGTCGGCGCGGCCGCCGTCCCGATGATGCTCGTCGCCTCCGGCTGCTCCTCGGACTCCGGCGACGGCTCCGGCGACGACGCGAAGAAGGACTCCGGCGCCTCGGCGTCGTCCTCCGCGACGGAGGCCGGCTCGGTGGTGAAGGAGGCCGCGTACGCGGAGCTTCCCGAGCCCTGCAAGGTGTTCTCGTCGAAGACGTTGAAGGAAATGGTCCCGAAGGGCACCAAGTCCAACAAGGAGGGCAAGTCGGGCGACACGCAGACGCGCGGCAACTGCTCCTGGAACAGCCTGGACAACAACGGCGTGGACGGTTCGCAGTTCCGCTGGCTGAACGTGTCCCTGCTGCGTTTCGAGTCGGACGCGACCCGCGGTACGGGCGAGAAGCTGGCCTCTGAGTACTTCACCAAGCACGCCGAGGACGCGCGCTCGGTGACGGACGCGAAGAACACCAAGTCGCAGCCGCTGACGGGGATGGGCAACGAGGCGACGCTGGTGACGTACGACCTGAAGAAGAAGGAAGGCACGTTCAAGCAGCAGACGGTCGTGACGCGGGTCGAGAACGTCGTCGTGACGGTCGACTACAACGGCGCGGGTCTGGCGGGCGACAAGGCTCCGAAGGTCGCCGATCTGACGAAGGCGGCGGAGAAGGCCGCCAAGGAGGCCGTGGAGGCGGTCCGGACGGCGAACGGGGCCGGCGGCTCCGCGGCCGGTTCGAGCACGGCGCCGAGCAAGAGCCCCAGCCCGAGCAAGAGCGCGAGCAAGGACGCGGGCCAGGGCGCGGACCTCGGCAAGGACTCGGGCACGAGCAAGAGCCCGAGCAAGTCGGCCACGAAGAAGGACTGACGGCCGTTCCGGCAATCCGGCCGCTGCCCAACTCGCGGCCGGACCAGGACATTTGCAGCGGCCCGGCCTCCGTGGGGGCCGGACTGGTGCCGTACTGCGCGCCCGGAGCCCGTACACATGTGCCACTCTGTTGCGCGCAACAGGTCGTCATGGGAGGGGAGTACGGGTGTCCGCGCCTATGCAGCTCACGAAGACGCACCGGATTCTCATCGGGGTGGTCGTCTTCGGAGCCGTCGTCATCGCCGGAATCGGCTTCGCCGGTTCGTACGCCGCGGTGCGCGAACTCGCCCTCCAGAAGGGCTTCGGGAAGTTCAGCTACGTCTTCCCGATCGGTATCGACGCGGGAATATGTGTCCTGCTCGCGCTCGACCTGCTCCTGACCTGGATCAGGATCCCGTTCCCGCTGCTGCGCCAGACGGCGTGGCTGCTGACGGCGGCGACGATCGCGTTCAACGGCGCGGCCGCCTGGCCGGACCCGCTGGGTGTCGGTATGCACGGTGTCATCCCGATCCTGTTCGTGGTCTCCGTGGAGGCGGCCCGGCACGCGATCGGCCGGATCGCGGACATCACGGCCGACAAGCACATGGAGGGCGTACGCCTCACCCGCTGGCTGCTGTCCCCGCTCCCCACGTTCCTCCTCTGGCGCCGGATGAAGCTGTGGGAGCTGCGCTCCTACGAGCAGGTCATCAAGCTGGAGCAGGAGCGTCTCGTCTACCAGGCCCGGCTGCGTTCGCGCTTCGGCCGCGCCTGGCGCCGCAAGGCGCCGGTCGAGTCCCTGATGCCGCTGCGGCTGGCGCGTTACGGCGTGCCCCTGGCGGAGACGGCTCCTTCGGGTCTGGCCGCGGCGGGCATCGAGCCGGCGCTGCTGCCTCCGGCGCCCCGCCAGCAGACGGAGCTTGAGCGCATAGAGGCACCGCAGGCCGCCGTCCCCGCCCAGGTGGGCCCGGGAACACCCCGGGACGACCGGCGCCGCCAGGACCTGGACGCCGACGGCTACCCCGCTCAGGAGCAGCAGGAGCAGCAGGGGCAGCCGGGTCGGCAGGAGCAGCAGCCGGAGTACCTGGAGGAGGAGCCGGAGTCGAGCCCGTGGTTCGCTCCTCCGCAGCAGGAGATCGTCTACGAGGGCGGCTACGACCCCTCGTACGCACCGGACCAGATGTGGGCCCAGTACGAGGCGCAGCAGGCCCAGTACGAGGCCGAGCAGCGCCAGGCGTACCAGAACGGGCAGGGGCAGGTGCTTCAGGAGTACGAGGAGCGGGAGCCCTCTCCCGAGGACACCGGCACCTTCCCCATCCCGTCGGGCCCGAACCGCACCCGCCAGCTCGGCGAGGGCGGCGGCACCCCGGCCCCGGAGCCGGACGAGGAGTCGTTCTACCAGGTCTTCAAGCAGTCGATAAACGGCAGTTACCCGACCCCGCGCGAGTTCGGTGACAACGTCGAGGCGGAGTTCCGTGTGACCCTCCCCGAGCCGGAGGCGAAGCGCCTGGTCACGCGCTTCACCAACCGCCACACCATGGAACTGGAAGAGGATCACATCGCATAGGGACATGCGTGTGTACGTGGATGGGGGCGCCCGGAGATTCTCCGGGCGCCCCCTTCGTCGTACGACTTCCTACGGCTACTCGCCGAGCAGCTTCCTCACCCGCTCCTGGCCCACCGCGAGGAGCAGGGTGGGCAGGCGGGGGCCGGTGTCGCGGCCGACGAGCAGGTGGTAGAGCAGGGCGAAGAAGGTGCGCTGGGCGACCTTGATCTCCGCCGGGAGTTCCTTGGGCGTGGCGTCGGCGGAGAAGCCGGCCTGGACCTTCGGCACTCCGTACACGAGGTGTGTGAGTCCGTCGAGCGACCAGTGCGAGTCGAGGCCGTCGAGGAGGAGCCGCAGCGATGCGCGCCCCTGGTCGTCGAGGGACTTGATGAGCTCGGTGTCGGCCTCCTTGCGGACGACCGTGCGCTGGTCGGCGGGGACCTGGGTGTTGATCCAGGCCTCGGCCCTGTCGAGGCGCGGCCGGACCTCGTCGAGGGACGAGAGCGGGTCGGCGGGGTCGAGTTCGCTGAGGATGCGCAGGGTCTGGTCCTCGGCGCCGGCGGTGATGTCGGCGACGGAGGCGAGCGTGCGGTAGGGCATCGGGCGGGGCGTCTTCGGGAGCTCGCCCGCGGCGGTGCCGACGGCGCGCGAGTGCGCGGCGACGTCTGCCGGCAGGGCAGACCCGTCGGCGACCTTGCCCTCCAGCTTGTCCCACTCGTCGTAGAGCCGCTGGATCTCCTGGTCGAAGGCGATCTTGAAGGACTGGTTGGGGCGGCGGCGGGCGTAGAGCCAGCGGAGGATCTGCGGCTCCATGATCTTCAGCGCGTCACCGGGTGTGGGCACGCCTCCCTTGGAGGAGGACATCTTCGCCATGCCGGAGATGCCCACGAAGGCGTACATCGGGCCGATGGGCTGCTTGCCGTCGAAGATGCTCCCGACGATCCGTCCGCCGACCTGGAAGCTGGACCCGGGCGAGGAGTGGTCGACGCCGGAGGGCTCGAAGATGACGCCCTCGTAGGCCCAGCGCATCGGCCAGTCGACCTTCCAGACCAGCTTGCCGCGGTTGAACTCGCTGAGCCGCACGGTCTCCGAGAAGTCGCACGCGGTGCAGGTGTACGTCAGCTCGGTGGTGTCGTCGTCGTAGGCCGTGACGGTGGTGAGGTCCTTGCCGCAGTCGCCGCAGTAGGGCTTGTACGGGAAGTACCCGGCGGAGCCGGTGCCGTCGTCGTCGGCAGCCGCGCCCGACCCCTCGGCGGCTTCGAGTTCGGCCTCGTCGACGGGCTTCTGCGACTGCTTCTTGGCCGGGGCCTTCTTGGTCCGGTACTGGTCGAGGATCGCGTCGATGTCCCCCCGGTGCTTCATCGCGTGCAGGACCTGCTCGCGATACGTACCGGAGGTGTACTGCTCGGTCTGGCTGATGCCGTCGAACTCGACGCCCAGCTCGCCGAGTGCCTCGACCATGGCGGCCTTGAAGTGCTCGGCCCAGCTCGGGTACGGGGAGCCCTTCGGGGCGGGGACGGCGGTCAGGGGCCTGCCGATGTGCTCGGCCCAGGACTCGTCCACGCCGGCGACGCCGTTCGGCACCTTGCGGTAGCGGTCGTAGTCGTCCCACGAGATGAGGTGCCTGACCTCGTGGCCCCGGCGGCGGATCTCGTCGGCGACGAGATGCGGGGTCATGACCTCCCTGAGATTCCCGAGGTGGATGGGCCCGGACGGGGACAGCCCGGACGCGACGACGACCGGTTTGCCCGGGGCCCGACGCTCCGACTCCTCGATGACCTCATCCGCGTAACGGGAGACCCAGTCGGTGGTCTCGGTGCTCTGAGCCACGATCGGCACGTCCTTCTTTCCTCAGGAGGTGTCATGAGCCGGCGGTACGGTTCGCACGGCTGACCACCCCATTCTCCCAGCTCGCCCCGCATCCACGAAAACCCCTTTTCACCGCCCCCGCCGCCCCTTCCCGTCCCGTCCCTGGGGGCTGCCGCCCCCAGACCCCCGCTCATCGGCCTGAACGGCCTCGTCCTCAAACGCCGGACAGGCTGGAAGTGTCGGCCCAGGCCGCGGAAAATCCAGCCCCTCCGGCGTTTGAGGAGCGGGGGTTCGGGGGCTGGCCCCCGAGTAAGTGACGGGAATGGGTAAGGGCGGCGGGGGCGAAAATCGCTTTACCCACCGTGGGATACTGGGCGGATCCACCCGTACCCACGAGGAGAACGGCACCCACCCCATGGCCTCGGTCACGTCCCTCACCGCCCACGTCCACCAGCGCCTGGCGGACGCGCTCACGGCAGCCCTGCCGGAGACCGCGCCCGCGGACCCGCTGCTGCGACGCAGCGACAGGGCGGACTTCCAGGCCAACGGAATCCTCGCCCTGGCGAAGAAGGCGAAGGCCAACCCCAGGGACCTCGCGACCCAGGTCGTCGACCGGCTGGTCAAGGGTGACGTGATCAAGGACATCGAGGTCTCGGGCCCCGGCTTCCTGAACATCACGATCACGGACAGCGCGATCACGCAGAACCTCGCGGCCCGCGCCACGGATCCGGCGGACCGCCTCGGCGTCCCGTTCAAGGAGAACCCGGGCACGACGGTCATCGACTACGCCCAGCCGAACGTGGCGAAGGAGATGCACGTAGGCCACCTCCGCTCCGCGGTGATCGGCGACGCGGTCGTCCAGATCCTGGAGTTCGTCGGCGAGACCGTCGTCAGGCGGCACCACATCGGCGACTGGGGCACCCAGTTCGGCATGCTCATCCAGTACCTGGACGAGCACCCGCACGAGCTGGACCACGGTGCCGCCGAGGACGGCGCGGTGACGGGCGAGGAGGCGATGTCGAACCTCAACCGCCTCTACAAGGCCGCGCGCACGCACTTCGACTCCGACGAGGAGTTCAAGACGCGGGCCCGGCGCAGGGTGGTCGACCTCCAGGCCGGCGACCCGCACACCCTGTCCACGTGGCAGAAGTTCGTGGACGAGTCGAAGATCTACTTCTTCTCGGTCTTCGAGAAGCTGGACATGGAGATCCAGGACGCGGACATCGTCGGCGAGTCGGGCTACAACGACATGCTGGACGAGACGTGCCGCCTCCTCGAAGAGGCCGGTGTGGCGGTGTGGTCCGAGGGTGCGCTGTGCGTGTTCTTCGACGACGTCAAGGGCCCGGACGGCAACCCGGTCCCGCTGATCGTGAAGAAGTCGGACGGCGGCTACGGCTACGCGGCGACGGACCTCTCCGCGATCAGGGACCGCGTCTTCGGCCTGAAGGCGAACAACCTCGTCTATGTGGTCGACGCCCGGCAGTCCCTGCACTTCAAGATGGTCTTCGAGACGGCGCGCAGGGTGGGCTGGCTGAACGGCGACGCGAAGGCGGAGCAGCTGGCCTTCGGCACGGTCCTCGGCAAGGACGGCAAGCCGTTCAAGACCCGTGAGGGCGAGACGATCCGGCTGGTCGACCTGCTCGACGAGGCGATCGACCGTGCCACGGCGGTGGTCCGCGAGAAGGCCGAGAAGGTCGGCCTGACCGAGGACGAGATCGTCGAGAACGGCCGGTACGTCGGGATCGGCGCCGTGAAGTACGCGGACCTGTCCACGTCGGCCGTCCGGGACTACAAGTTCGACCTGGACCAGATGGTGTCGCTGAACGGCGACACGAGCGTGTACCTCCAGTACGCGTACGCCCGTATCCGGTCGATCCTCCGCAAGGCCGGGGACGCGCGTCCGCTGGCCCACCCGGAGCTCGAACTGGCCCCGGCGGAGCGCGCGCTGGGTCTGCACCTGGACCAGTTCGGCGAACTGCTCCTGGACGTGGCGTCGGGGTACGAGCCGCACAAGCTGGCCTCGTACCTGTACCAGCTGGCGTCGCACCTGACGACGTTCTACGACCAGTGCCAGGTGCTGAGCGACGCGAACCCGAAGGAGGTCGTCGAGAACAGGCTGTTCCTCGTCGACCTGACGGCCCGCACGCTCCACCAGGGCATGGCCCTGCTCGGCATCAGGACGCCCGACCGCCTCTGATCGTCGGCCGAGCTCCACCGGCAGCCACCCGAGACCCGGGCGCGGCCCCTCACCACGGGGCTGCGCCCGGGTCTCGGCACATACGACAACCGGCCCGGCCGCTTACCCCGTTCGGGTGAAGACAGTTGAAGGCGTACACGACAGGCGGACGCCCGCGATAGAGGTGACCCGTGCGGCGACGGAGGCCCGCATATGCCACTGGCCTCCCCCCGCACTGACCTGGCAATCCGTATGAGTGATGGCCAAAGGTTGAGGTGCTCTGGCGCACCCCGGAGTATGCGATGCTGCGGGGCGCAAACCCCAACTCCGGGGAATCCAGAGCCCTGTTGGACCGCACTGGGAGCCCAATGAGCACTGCACTGCCCTTCTCCGTCACCCCGGCCCTCTGGATGGTGTTGACCCGTGCTGCCACTCGTTGAGACCGGCGAAGAGCTGGACGACATGGTCCGCGACGAGGCCCTGTTGCGGCCCGCCGTCATGGACCTGTGCGAGCGCCTCGGGGTGACCGTGAAGCCGCTGATCCGCTTCATCGAGGGTTCGCTGCCGGTCTACTCCGTCGGCGCCGCACACGTCGTCAAGCTGTTCCCCGCCTTCGAGAAGATCGACGCCAGGCGCGAGGAGCAGGTACTGAACCATGTGTACGGCAGACTGCCGGTTCCGACACCGCAGGTGTACTCCGCGGGGGCGTACAAGAACGGCTGGTCCTTCGTCCTGATGTCCCGGCTGCCCGGCGAGAGTCTGGCCGACGCGTGGCCGCGGATTCCGGCCGCGGAGCAGGACCGGATCGTCACGGAGGCAGGCGAGACCCTGGCGGCGCTGCACGCGCTGAACCCGGCGCCGCTCGCCAGCTCCGTCGGCCCCTCCGACTGGGGCCTGTTCGTCGACGCGCAGCGGACGAACGCGGTGGAACAGCAGCGCGAGGCCGGTCTGTCGGACACCTGGCTGGAGCAGATCCCGTGGTTCCTGAGCTCGGTGCCGCTGACCCCTCCGGCACGGCGCGTGCTGCTGCACACGGAGTTCATGCGCCAGCATCTGACCGTGGACCCGGACGGCTGGCGCCTGACGGGCCTGTTCGACTTCGAGCCGGCGATGATCGGCGACCCGGCGTACGACTTCGTGGGCGTCGGGCTGTTCATCTCGTGCGGGGACCCCCGGCTGCTGAAGCGGTTCTACGAGGCCTACGGGTGCCCGCCGATCGACCCGCACACGCTCATGGCGTACGCGCTGCTGCACGTCTACAGCAACCTGCCCGGCTATATGAGTGTGCTGCCCAAGCCTCCGGAGCCGACGCTGGACGCGCTCGCCGAGACGTGGTTCGGCATCGGCTGACGGTCTCCGCGGGCGTTGGTCGGCTCCTGAGGGCGTTGTCAGTGGCGGGCCCTAAAGTCACGTGCATGGCGACTCTTCCGAACCAGCTGCCTGCGTTGGCGGCCGACCCGACCGGCCGCTCGCTCGGTCTCGACATCCCGCCCGGGACGCTGCTCGACACGACGGTCGACGGCCCCTGGGACGAACCGCTGCTGTGGCGGGCCGACGCCCCGGCGGCGCCGGGCGACTGGCTGCGGCTGGGGTCCGCGCGCCGCACGGCGGGCCTGCATCCGGTGCTGGTGGGCGCCGACGCGGAGAGCGAACCCCACCCGGACAAGTGGGAGCTGGACCCGGACCTCGCCTCGTATCCGGGCGACCACGACGCGGACGAGGTGCTGGCGGACCTCTGGGAGGAGTGCGCGGCCGAGGCGGAGGACGCCGACTGGCCGGGCCTCGCCGCGGCGGGCCCGCCGGACGCCGACCCGGACGAGCGGGCGGCCGAGGTCGCCGACTCCCTGACCGGCGGCGGGAGTTGGCTGGAGCGGGCGCACATCGCCCTCGTGCCGGCCCGCCGCAGCGCGGACGTCCCGGCGGCCGTCGGCTGGTGCGGCCCGGTCAACCACACGGAGGACGTGGCGCCGTTGTGCGCGGTCCTCCGCTCCTGGGAGGACCGCTTCGGGATACGGGTCGTGGCGATGACCTACGACCAGCTGGTCGTCTCGGTCGCGGCCCCGCCCCGGACCTCGGCCGAGGCCGAGGCGATCGCCGCCGAGCACTACGCGTTCTGCCCGGACGCGGTCGAGCGGAGCGGCCACGGCTCCCTGTCGGCGTACGCCGGGCACGAGGTGCTCGGCGCACACTCCTGGACGTTCCGGTGGGACTGAGCCGGTCGGTGGGACGGGCCTGAACTCCGGGCCGTCCTGTGGGCTCAGAGCTTGCGACTCACGGCTTGCGACTCACGGCTTGCGGCCCGTGACCGCGTACACGTTGATGTCCGCGTCCGTCACGTCGTTGATGTCGCGGTACCTGACCTTCTCGATGTCGTCGAGGCCGTCGAAGTAGCCGGGCTCGGGCTGCTCGGGGACGGGCGCCGCGTTGTCGGGCCGCCAGTGGTGGGCGGGGACCACACCGGGCTCGTCGACCTCCAGGCCGTTCTCGGTGAGGAACCGCTCGACCTCCGCCTTCGAGCGCAGCACGAAGGTGAAACCGCGCTCGGTGTACGTCCGCTGGACCGCGCGGATGTTCTCGGGGTTGAGGTCCTCGGTGAGATGGCTGAGGACGATCCGGCTGCCCGGGGCCAGGGCGTCGATCAGATCGCGCACGATCGGGTAGGCCTTGTCGTCCTCGACGAAGTGCAGGATCGCCACGAGCGCGAGGGCGACCGGCTCGTCGAAGTCGATGGTCTTCGCGGCCGCTTCGAGGATCTGGGCCGGGTTCTCGAGGTCGGCGTCGATGTAGTCGGTCCGGCCCTCGGGCCCGCTGGTGAGCAGGGCGCGCGCATGGGCGAGGACGACCGGGTCGTTGTCGACGTACACGACCCGGGAGTCGGGGGCGAGGCGCTGGGCGATCTGGTGAACGTTCTCCTGGGTCGGCAGGCCCGTGCCGATGTCCAGGTACTGCCGGATGCCCTCTTCGCCGGTCAGCCTGTTCACGGCCCGGCGCAGGAAGTCGCGGTTGTGCCGGACGTCCAGGTAGCCGCGCGGGTTGGCGGTGAGCGCGGCGGCGGCAGCGGCCCGGTCGACGTCGTAGTTGTCCTTGCCCCCGAGAAAAACGTCGTAGACACGTGCCGGGTGTGCCTTGGTGGTGTCGATCCTCCTTCTCAGCTCGGCGGGGTCCTGGCTGAGAGCATCACCGGGCATAGAGCCTCTCCCTGGAGAGTCGCGTCACTGAACGAGCAACAACCTAACTCTCGGGGTGACTTGATAGTGCCCTGACCGGCAGATCGGCTGTGCGAATCGCGTCCGCCGGGTTTTGCAGACCGCCCGGCCGGGAAAGGAGAGGCACTCAGCCGGGAATGTCGGGCTCGTACTCGTTCCGCCCCCATTCGGAGTCACCGAGCGGGTAGTTGTACGCGGGCCGCCCCACGTTCCCGCTGGTCCGGAAGGGTTGCCCCCTGTTGTCGACGCGTACGGTGCCCTGCTTGGTGCCGCTGGACCAGTCGAGCTCCAGATACCAACTCACGTTGTGCGCCCGGGCGTCCGCGAAGACGTAGAAGACCTCGGGGTCGGACTCGCTCACCTTGTACGGGAAATCGCGCTGCCCGGCCTTGGGCGAGGTCGCGGGCCGCCCCGCATCGAGGTTCACGCCGAACGACGTGGTCTCCACCCCGCCACCGCACCCGACGCCCATCTCGAAGTCGTTCCAGGCGAGAGGCGCGCTCTTCTCCACGACCCGCACATGCAGCGCCTCAAGGACGACGGTGGCCTTCCCGGTGCCCTGCACGGTCAGCGCGAGCATCTGCTGCCCGCCGGCGACCCCGCCGAGCGCGGAGACCCACCCGCGCGCGTCCGTCTCACTCGGCGGCGGAGGCACCTGCTCGGGCTTCCGGTCGACGAGGTAGTGCTGGCTGCACGGACTCTCCCACTTGTACGGATTGACGGCGACGGTGGGCGCGGAGGCACTCTCCTGTGCCCCGGAGTCCTGCGCGACCCCGGCCCCGGCCCCGGCGCTCCGGGAGGCGGAGGCGGACGCCTTGGGCGTGCCACTGCGCGAGGCGGACGGCGAGGGCGATTTGCCTTTCGCGTCGCCGGACTCACTGGCCCCCGGACTGTCGTCGACGGTCTCGCCGGCGGCCCCCACGGACTGCTTCCCGCCCTCGCCGTCGTCGCCCTTGCCCGGCACGAGATTCACCACGAGGGCGGCCGACACGATCGCGGCGGCCACGGCGGCACCGGCGAGCACGACGGTACGCCGCCGCCGCGCAACAGGCGTGTCCGGCGCCCCTCCACGCTCGACCTCGGGACCCTCCGAGCCGACGGCATCGGCCGAAGCGGACTCGCCGGCCATCTCCCCCGGCTCTTCGAGGGACCCCACGGCCGGCCCGGCCGCAGCCCCCTGTACGGGCCCCTCGTCCGCCTTCTGCCCCCGCCGCGCATCCGCGAGAACCCACCGCCGATGCAGCTCCACCAGTTCCTCGGGGGTGGCCTTGCAGGCGCGGGCGAACCGCTCCACGGGCGCGTAGTCCGTCGGCACGGCATCCCCGTTGACGTACCGGTGAAGCGTGGACGTACTCGTGTGAAGCCGCTTCCCGAGCACCCCGTAACTGAGCCCGGACCGCTCCTTCAACTGTCCCAAGAGCTCCGAGAACTCGTCCCCCGCCACCGTTCCTCCCTCTCCCACGTCCCGGATCCACGTTCCAGGGGGAGGTCATTCCCCCAGGTCAGAGCCACTGCGAGCGTTCCGGCATCCCGGAAACCCCGGCAGGTGTGGCGGCCGGGACAGGTCGCCGCACAAGCTTGGGCCATCCAAGCACGCCGCTCCCGTCACTCGGTCGAGCGGCCTGCACCAACAGCCGTACCGCATCAGGGGGATCACCCATGTCCGCTCGCACCACCCGCACCCGTGTCCTCGCCGCCGCAGCGCTCGCCGTCGCCACGCTGACACTGACGGCCTGCAACAACGGAGAGGGCGTACGCGACGAGGGCGCGTCGGCGGGCGCCACGTCCCAGCCGTCGTCCACGCCGACGTCCGAGTCGCAGAAGAACAAGGAGACGACCACGGACGCGGGACAGGCGGCTTCCTCGCCGGACTCAACCTCCAAGCCCAAGGACGGGAAGGGCGCGCAGAACTCGTCGGGCTCGACGGGCTCATCGGACTCGTCGAAGTCGTCGGACTCGCAGGACACGCCCCCCACCCGCACGCCCTGCACCAGCGCCAACACCCGCGCGACCGCCACGGTGGTCTCACGCCCCCTCAACCACCTTCTCCTCACCGTCACCAACACCGGCTCGAAGAACTGCAACGTGATCGGCTACCCGGCCGTCCGCTTCGGCGAGGCGCAGTCGGTCCCGCCGGTCATGGAGGAGTCCAAGCCGCAGGCGGTGGTCACGCTGGCCCCCGGCGAGTCGGGCTACGCGGGCGTGCGCCTCTCGGCGGCGGACGGCAGCGGTTCCAACGGCTACACGGCCAAGTCGCTCTCGTTCTACCTGAACACGGACTCGGGAGCCGCGTCCAAGCCGTCGCTGCCCGCCAAGGGCGTGTACGTGGACGACTCGATCGCCGTCACGTACTGGCAGCAGACGATGGCGGACGCCCTCACCTGGTGAGCAACCGGTGAGCAAAGGGGCTCAGCGCAGCTTCTGCGCCACCTCGGTCGCCCAGTACGTGAGGATGTTCTGGGCACCGGCCCGCTTGATCCCGGTGAGCGTCTCCAGGATCGCCTTGTCCCGGTCGATCCACCCCTTCTCGGCGGCGGCTTCGACCATCGAGTACTCACCGGAGATCTGGTAGGCCGCCACGGGCACGTCCACGGCGTCCGCGACCCGCGCGAGGATGTCGAGATACGGGCCGGCCGGCTTGACCATCACCATGTCGGCCCCCTCCTCCAGATCGAGGGCCAACTCCCGCAGGGACTCACGCACATTGGCGGGATCCTGCTGATAGGTCTTCCGGTCGCCCTTCAAAGAGGAGGCGACGGCTTCCCGGAAGGGCCCGAAGAAGGCGGAGGAGTACTTGACGGTGTAGGCCAGGATCGACACGTCCTCCCGCCCGATCTGGTCGAGGGCATCGCGTACGACCCCGACCTGGCCGTCCATCATCCCGCTGGGGCCCACCACATGGGCCCCGGCGTCGGCCTGTACCTGGGCCATCTCGGCGTACCGCTCCAGGGTCGCGTCATTGTCGACGCGGCCCTCGGCGTCCAGGACCCCGCAATGTCCATGATCAGTGGTCTCATCAAGACACAGATCGGACATCACCAGCAGCTCGTCGCCGACCTCGGCCCGCACATCCCGAAGAGCGACCTGCAGAATCCCGTCCGGATCGGTCCCAGGAGTCCCCACCGCGTCCTTCTTGGACTCCTCCGGGACACCGAACAGCATGATCCCGGAGATCCCGGCCGCCACGGCCTCCGCGGCAGCCTTCTTGAGACTGTCCCGGGAGTGCTGCACGACGCCCGGCATCGCGGCGATGGGCACGGCCTCGCTGATGCCCTCGCGCACGAACGCGGGGAGGATGAAGTCGGCGGGATGCAGCCGGGTCTCGGCGACCATGCGCCGCATCACGGGGGTGGTCCGCAGCCGCCGCGGCCGGCTGCCGGGGAAGGATCCGTACGTAGTCATACACCAACGCTACGCCCGCGCCAGAACCACCTTTGCCGACGAGGAGTCGGCGCCACGGCCCCTCCCCCGCGCCCCTGCCGCCCCCACATGCGCCCGGGACGCCCCGGGCGCAAGCTGGTGGAACAAGGACCCCGACGGCCTCTCTGGGCTGGAGGACGAGATGACGACCGCGCACCACACCCCCACCGACCTCTTCGCCCTCTCGGACATCCGGGGCCCGGTCCTGAGACCCGACGACGCCGCCTACATGGCAGAGGTCACAGGCTTCAACCTGTCGCAGCGCCACACGCCGGACATCGTGATCGGGGCAACGGGAACCGACGACATCGTCGCGGCACTCCGCTGGGCGACCGCGACAGGCACCCCCGTCTCGGTACAGGCGACGGGCCACGGCGCGAACTTCCCCATCGACGACGGCCTGCTGATCAACACCAGCCGTATGACGGACGTACGGATCGACCCGGCCGAACGAACCGCGACGGTGTCCGCCGGAGCGAAATGGCGGGACGTCCTGGCGGCGGCCGCACCCCACGGCCTGGCCGCGCTCAACGGCTCCTCGACCGACATCGGCGTGATCGGCTACACGCTGGGCGGCGGCCTGCCGGTCCTCGGCCGCACCTACGGCTACGCCTCAGATCTGGTCCGCTCCTTCCAGGTGGTGACCCCCGACGGAGTCCTGCACGAGACCGACGCGACCCACGAGCCCGACCTGTTCCGGGCCCTGCGCGGCGGCAAGGGCAACGTCGGCGTCGTAACATCCCTCGTCACCGAGCTGCTCCCGCTCTCCCGCATCCTCGGCGGCGCGATCTACTGCGCGGGCACGGACGCGGAGGCCCTCCTCAACGCGTACGCGACCTGGACGCCCACACTCCCCCCGGAGATGTGCACGGCATTCAGCCTGCTCCGCCTCCCTCCGCTCCCCCAGATCCCGGAGCCCCTGCGAGGCGGCTTCTGGTCCCGGGTGGCAGTCGCCTGGACAGGCGACCCAGCAGAGGGCGAACGCCTCCTGACCCCCATCCGCGAGGCGGCCCCACCCGTGATCGACACGATCGCCCCGATGGACTACACGGCGGTGGACCAGATCTACGCGGAACCCGAGGACCCGCTCCCCGCAAGGGAATCGTGCGCCCTGCTCCACGACCTCACCCCCGAGGCCATCCGCACGTTCCTCGACCAGGTGGGCCCGGCAGCCACGGACTGCCCCCTCCTCCTCGTCGAACTCCGCCACATGGGAGGCGCGCTGTCCCGCCCCGCCTCCACACAGGACGCGGTCTGCGCCCGGGACGCCACGTACTTCCTGGAATCGGTCGCGATCCTGCCCGACCCGAAAACCGCACAGGCAGTAGAACAAGCCACAACAGCCCTACAGCAGGCCATGACCCCTTATGGCACGGGCCGCACCATGGTCAACATCCACGGCACCCCCGGAAACGAAGCAGACCGAGCCCGAGCCTGGACCCCGGAGGTCTACACCCACCTCCAACGAACCAAGGCCACCTACGACCCGGCAAACCTGCTCCGCTACGGCCACGCAGTCCCCCCGGCGGCATAAACGAGAACAACGGCACCCGCAGCCAAGTACGCACGGGAGCGGGCCGTGCCGGTACGTCGAAAGCCCGCCGCGTACGGCTCCTCCAAAAAAGGCGGAACCTCAAAACCGCAGCAGTACACCCGGAGGCGGCGGGCTCGACGTACCGGCACGGCCCGCGCCCCAGAACAACGCACACCGCACCGCACCGCACCGCACCGCACACGACAACGCGCCGCACTCCCCCAAGGGACCGCGACGCGCTGCCACACACCTACGTCGACTACGTGGTACGCCTCCGCCGGGACCCCGGCCGCCGCTCACTGGGCCGAGTAACAGGATCCCCGGCCTCAAGAGCCGCGGCCCGCCGACGAAGCCCGAAGTCGGCCAGCGCCTCGGCCAGCCGATGCACGGACGGCTCCGGAGCCATGACATCGACCCGCAGCCCATGCTCCTCGGCGGTCTTGGCCGTGGCAGGCCCGATACAGGCAATGACAGTCACGTTGTGCGGCTTCCCGGCGATACCCACCAGGTTCCGCACAGTGCTGGACGACGTGAAAAGAACAGCGTCGAACCCACCACCCTTGATCGCCTCACGAGTCTCCGCAGGAGGAGGCGAGGCCCGCACGGTCCGATAGGCAGTGACGTCATCGACCTCCCACCCGAGCTCGATCAGCCCGGCGACCAACGTCTCCGTGGCGATATCGGCCCGAGGCAGGAACACCCGGTCGATCGGATCAAAAACGGGATCGTAAGGAGGCCAGTCCTCCAACAACCCAGCCGCAGACTGCTCCCCACTCGGCACCAGATCCGGCTTCACACCAAAGGCGATCAACGCCTTGGCGGTCTGCTCCCCCACCGCGGCAACCTTGATCCCGGCAAAAGCCCGAGCATCAAGCCCGTACTCCTCGAACTTCTCCCGCACGGCCTTGACGGCGTTCACCGACGTGAAGGCGATCCACTCGTACCGCCCGGTCACGAGCCCCTTGACGGCCCGCTCCATCTGCTGAGGCGTCCGCGGCGGCTCGACGGCGATCGTCGGCACCTCGTGCGGCACGGCCCCGTACGACCGCAGCTGGTCGGAGAGCGAGGCCGCCTGCTCCTTCGTACGCGGCACGAGCACCTTCCAGCCGAACAGCGGCTTGGACTCGAACCACGACAACTGGTCGCGCTGGGCGGCGGCGGAACGCTCGCCGACCACGGCTATCACCGGCCGCCCGCCCTCGGGCGAGGGCAGCACCTTGGCCTGCTTCAGCGTCTGCGCGATGGTCCCGAGCGTCGCGGCCCAGGTCCGCTGCCGAGTAGTAGTACCGGCAACAGTGACGGTCATCGGCGTATCGGGCTTACGCCCCGCGGCGACAAGCTCCCCCGCAGCAGCACCCACGGACTCAAGAGTCGCCGAAACGACAACGGTCCCGTCGGACGCCCCGACCTCGGTCCAGCAACGCCCGGACGCCGTACGGGCGTCCACGAACCGCACGTCAGCACCCTGGGCGTCCCGCAAAGGCACACCCGCGTACGCGGGCACACCGACAGCGGCGGCGACACCGGGCACGACTTCGAAGGGCACACCCGCGGCGGCGCAGGCGAGCATCTCCTCGGCGGCGTACGCGTCGAGCCCGGGGTCGCCCGAGACGGCACGGACGACCCGCCTGCCGCCGCGCGCGGCCTCCATGACAATATTGGCCGCGTCCTTCGACGCGGGGACGCCAGGGGTAGTTGACGTGCCGTCAACTACCGTTAGCTGAGGCGTGTCCGGGCTCGCCCCCGTTTCGGTGTCGAGCACGGTGACGTTTCGTCTGGCGTGCGTGCGGACGACGTCGATCACTTCGGGTTCGGCGACCAGGACATCCGCGTTCGCCAGCGCCTCGACGGCGCGCAGAGTCAGCAGTCCCGGATCCCCGGGTCCGGCACCGAGGAAGGTGACGTGCCCGTGTTCGAGGCCGGCGGGAAGGGTGGTGGGGCTCAATGTGCTCGCTCCCCCATCAGACCGGCCGCGCCCTTGGCAAGCATCTCGGCGGCGAGTTCACGGCCGAGCGCCATTGCTTGGTCATGTGTCTCGGGCACGGGACCGGTGGTGGACAACTGCACCAGCGTCGAGCCGTCGGTCGTGCCGACGACGCCGCGCAGGCGCATTTCCTTGACAATCTGCCCGTCGGCCAGAAGGTCGGCGAGCGCACCCACAGGTGCACTGCAGCCGGCCTCCAGGGCGGCGAGCAGGGACCGCTCGGCGGTCACGGCGGCCCGGGTGAACGGGTCGTCGAGCTCGGCGAGCGCAGCGAAGAGGTCCGCGTTGTCCGCGGCACACTCGATCGCGAGGGCCCCCTGGCCGGGGGCGGGCAAAACAGTGTCGACGGGCAGGAAGTCGGTCACTTCCTCGATCCGTCCGATCCTCTTCATCCCAGCCGCAGCAAGCACGACACCATCGAGCTCACCACTGCGCACGTACCCGATCCGCGTATCGACGTTCCCACGGATCGGAACGGTCTCTATCGTCGTCCCGTGGTCCCGCGCGTACGCGTTCAACTGGGCCATGCGACGCGGCGAGCCGGTCCCGACCCGCGCCCCGTCGGGCAGTTGCGCGAAGGTGCGCCCGTCGCGGGCGATCAGCACATCGCGCGGGTCCTCACGCACCGGGATCGCGGCCAGCACCAGATCGTCGGGCTGCGCGGTCGGCAGGTCCTTGAGGGAGTGGACGGCGAAGTCGACCTCACCGCTCAGGAGCGCGTCGCGCAGGGCGGTCACGAAGACCCCCGTACCGCCGATCTGCGCGAGATGCTCGCGGGACGTGTCCCCGTAGGTCGTGATCTCCACAAGCTCGACGGATCGCCCTGTCACCTGGCTCACGGCATCCGCCACCTGCCGGGACTGGGCCATGGCGAGTCTGCTCCGCCTGGTCCCCAGTCTCAGTGCTTGCCCATTCATGCTCGCCCTCGGTTCTCGGCGCTCTCGAAGTTCTTGCTGTCGAAGTTCTCGCGGTCGAAGTACAGGCCGCCGAAGGCAGCGCTGTCCTCGTCCCGGCTGTTGCCGTCCGGGCTGTTGTCATCGGCCCGGGAGACGGCGGCGACCGTCTCGGGTTCCAGGTCGAACAGGGTCCGCAGCGCGTCCGCGTACCCGGCACCGCCGGGCTCGGCGGCCAGTTGCTTGACCCGTACGGTCGGCGCGTGCAGGAGCTTGTCCACGACGCGTCGCACGGTCTGGGTGATCTCGCCGCGCTGCTTGTCGTCGAGGCCGGGCAGCCGGCCGTCGAGCCGGGCGATCTCGCTCGCCACGACGTCGGCGGCCATGGCGCGCAGCGCCACGACGGTGGGCGTGATGTGCGCGGCCCGCTGAGCGGCGTCGAAGGCGGCGACCTCGTCGGCGACGATCCGCCGCACCTGGTCGACGTCGGCGGCCATCGGGGCGTCCGCGGAGGCCTCGGCGAGGGACTCGATGTCCACCAGCCGCACCCCGAGCAGCCGGTGCGCGGCCGCGTCGATGTCGCGGGGCATGGCGAGGTCGAGCAGGGAGAGCACGGGCAGGGGCCGGGGCACCTCGGCGACGGGCTCGGGCCGGCGCCGCTCGGGCACCCGCCCGAGGGCGGCCGCGGCGGCGGCGAGGGCGGCGACGGCCTCGGTGTCGATCTCGGGTGTACGGCGGCCCTCGCGACGGTCGACCGTCCCGTTGTCCACCCAGGCGGCGTGCTGCTCCAGGGTGGCCGCGTCCATACCGGCCACCGCGGCCTCCCCCATGACGGAGAAACCGGTGGCCCCCTGCACGGCGGAACCCTGCACGGCGGACAGGTCGAGCGGACAGCCGTCCTCGCTGCCGACGCTGGTGGGCGGAAGGCCGGACCGTACGGCGGCGGAGTCGGCGGCGCGCTCCACGGCGGGCGCGCCCGTGCGTCCCTCGACGGCCTCGGCCACGAGGTCCGCCGTCAGAACCAGCCCGGTCGCGCCGGTGCAGGACACGACGACATCGGCACGTGTCAGCTCGCCCGGCACCGATTCCATCGGTACCGCGCGGGCCAGCACGTCCAGGTCGCCCTGTTCCGCCGGGCGCTGTCCGTACTGCTCGGCGAGCAGGGCCGCGAGGCGCTCCGCCCGGTCGAACGTCCGGTTGGCGACGACCAGCTCGGCCACCCCGGCCCGCGCGAGCGTCGCCGCGGCGAGCGAGGACATGGAGCCCGCGCCGATCACGAGGGCCCGCTTGCCCTTGAGCCAGGCGTCGGCCGGGGCGCCGGACGACAGCTGCTCCAGGCCGAAGGTCACCAGGGACTGCCCGGCCCGGTCGATGCCGGTCTCGGAGTGGGCACGCTTGCCGACCCGCAGCGCCTGCTGGAAGAGGTCGTTCAGCAGCCGCCCGGCCGTGTGCAGTTCCTGCGCGGTGGCGAGGGCGTCCTTGATCTGGCCGAGGATCTGGCCCTCGCCGACGACCATCGAGTCGAGCCCGCAGGCCACCGAGAAGAAGTGGTGGACGGCCCGGTCCTCGTAGTGCACGTACAGATAAGGGGTGAGCTCCTCGAGACCGACGCCGCTGTGCTGCGCGAGCAGCGTGGAGAGCTCGGCGACGCCCGCGTGGAACTTGTCCACGTCGGCGTAGAGCTCGATCCGGTTGCAGGTGGCGAGCACCGCGGCCTCGGCGGCCGGCTCGGCGGCGACCGTGTCCTGGAGCAGCTTGATCTGGGCGTCCGCGGACAGCGCGGCCCGCTCCAGGACGCTGACCGGAGCGCTGCGGTGGCTCAGCCCGACGACAAGAAGACTCATGCCGGCATCACGGCGGGGACATCCCCGTCGGGCCCTTTCCCGGCCTCCTTGGCCGCGGCGGCCGCCTCGGCCTCCGCCTCCATCGCCGCCTCGGCCTCCTCGCCGGCCTTGCGCTGCTCGTGGAAGGCGAGGATCTGCAGCTCGATGGAGAGATCGACCTTGCGTACGTCGACACCGTCGGGGACGGTCAGCACGGTCGGCGCGAAGTTCAGGATGGAGGTCACACCGGCGGCGACGAGCCGGTCGCAGACCTGCTGGGCGGCGCCGGCGGGGGTCGCGATGACACCGATCGACACACCGTTGTCGTCGATGATCTTTTCCAGCTCGTCGGTGTGCTGCACGGGGATCCCGGCGACGGGCTTGCCGGCCATCTCGGGATCGGCGTCGATCAGCGCCGCGACACGGAACCCGCGCGAGGCGAACCCGCCGTAGTTGGCCAGCGCCGCGCCGAGGTTACCGATACCGACGATCACGACCGGCCAGTCCTGGGTAAGGCCGAGCTCGCGGGAGATCTGGTAGACGAGGTACTCGACGTCGTAGCCCACACCGCGCGTCCCGTACGACCCGAGGTACGAGAAGTCCTTGCGCAGCTTGGCGGAGTTGACCCCCGCCGCGGCCGCGAGCTCCTCGGAGGAGACCGTGGGTACCGAGCGCTCCGACAGAGCGGTGAGGGCTCGGAGGTACAGCGGAAGCCTGGCGACGGTGGCCTCGGGAATCCCTCGGCTGCGGGTCGCCGGTCGGTGAGTTCGGCCAGTTGCCACGGTGCTCCTGCGGGTAGCGCGGGGCTTCAGGCGGTCGCACGTACCTAGACCGCCCCGTCGAATGCAGGCTATGTCTTTGTGAACGCGTGCACAAAGATGGTGTCCGATTTGCCCGGCCAACGTGACCGGGGTCACGCACCCCCGGCGCACCCGTACGGAACCGGCGCACACGCACCTTCGTTCCTCACTTGTTGGGGGCAAAACCGCACACTCTCCTCTACGATCCCCGCCCCCGAGTCCGAACCGCCCTCGATCCTAAGTGACTTTCCGGCCCCTTTGGACGCCTCGGTCAGGCCACGGTTCCATTACTCCGCCCCATCGGCTACGCCTTGAGCACCCTGCGCAGCCGCTCCTCGTCCACCCGCCAGAACGTGTGCTGGGCCCCGTCCACCAGCACCACCGGGATCTGCTCCCAGTACTCGCGGTGCAGTTCCTCGTCCTGGGTGATGTCCTTCTTCTCCCAGCGGACACCGAGATCACCACAGACCTTCTCCACGACTTCCTGTGCGTCTTCGCACAAATGGCAGTCGGGCTTCCCGATCAAAGTGACCAGCCGCTCCGGCGACACGCTCTTCTCCGCACGACGCTCACCACGCCGAAAGATGGGGCTCATACGAACCATTCTCCCGCCCGTCAGGGGCGCGGGGAACTGTGCGCCCAGCCCCACGGACCCGCACCCGAGGCACAACCACCCCGCGAAGCGACCAGAAGAGGCTCCCGAGGGGATGTGCTCTTTAACAATGCGTCGCGGAGAGTTCACAGCCTCCAAACCTCCCGACTCCGGAACCACCGAACAAACTGGCTATGCTCACGCCATGGCCGCTCTCGGATGGCTCACCCCCCGTAGGCGCTCCGCCACCGCGCGGAGCGTGCTGGCAGGCGAGGCCTCGGCTGAGGCTGCGCGCAAGTCCTCCCAGGAGTTGGAGGAGCTCGCGCACGAAGCCGCGCCCGCAGGCACCGAACCGGAGTTCCCGGTGGTCGGTGACGACAGGGCCGCCGCGTTCTTCGACCTCGACAACACCGTGATGCAGGGCGCTGCGCTGTTCCACTTCGGCCGCGGCCTCTACAAGCGGAAGTTCTTCGAGACCCGCGACCTCTACCGGTTCGCCTGGCAGCAGGCCTGGTTCCGGCTGGCCGGCGTCGAGGACCCCGAGCACATGCAGGACGCCCGCGACTCGGCGCTGTCCATCGTGAAGGGCCACCGCGTCTCCGAGCTGATGTCGATCGGCGAGGAGATCTACGACGAGTACATGGCCGAGCGCATCTGGCCCGGCACCCGCGCACTCGCCCAGGCCCACCTGGACGCAGGTCAGAAGGTGTGGCTGGTCACGGCGGCACCCGTGGAGATCGCCACGGTGATCGCCCGCCGCCTGGGCCTGACCGGCGCGCTCGGCACGGTCGCCGAGTCGGTCGACGGCGTCTACACCGGCAAGCTCGTCGGCGAACCGCTGCACGGCCCCGCCAAGGCGGAGGCGGTACGCGCCCTGGCCGCGGCGGAGGGCCTGGACCTCGGCCGCTGCGCCGCGTACAGCGACTCCCACAACGACATCCCGATGCTCTCGCTGGTCGGGCACCCGTACGCGATCAACCCGGACTCCAAGCTCCGCAAGCACGCCCGCACGCTCGACTGGCGGCTGCGCGACTACCGCACGGGCCGCAAGGCGGCGAAGGTCGGCATTCCCGCCGCGGCCGGCGTCGGCGCGGTCGCGGGCGGCACGGCGGCCGCGATCGCCCTGCACCGCCGCCGTCGCTGACACACCGTCGCCGGCACCCCTCGAACACCCGCTGAGCAGCGGCGTCCCGCACGGACATGCGGGCAATCGTGCTGTCCTACCCGCGCAGAGCCCCCGCCAGTCCCGTTAACGGCACCCGGCCACAACACGCCCCGGACTCAGACGGAACGCGGAATCATTCGATCAACAACCGGTCACTCTCAGGCACTTGATGAGACGTCGTTCGGTAACAGAAGCGACGTAATCGATGATTTGAGCAACTGGGTGTAGCACTGCCTGTACGAAGCGTTATTCTCCTCAGACGCATGACGGGCCCCGCTCTTCGCTACGACGGGTGAACGGTCCGGTACTGCACGTGATGGAAGCTCTGCCTCTGGGAGTCCCGTGTACCCACACGTCGGGGTTGACGCCTCGGGCCTGGCTACGCTGCGCGCAACGGTCCTCGACCGCCTGCGCGGCTTCGTCCCCACCGCGTACGCCGTCCCCGCCCTCGCTGTCTCCGTCGCGCCCGTCGGCCCGTGCTACGCACTGGCGGACGGCAGCGCGGCGGTGGTCAGACGAGGTCGTTCGAGCGCGTCGGCCACCACCGCACGCCGCCCGGCCGCAGACAGTGACAGCGCCCGGATGATGGACCTCGTGGAGCGCGCACAGGCCGGTGAGGCCGAGGCCTTCGGCCGGCTCTACGACCAGTACAGCGACACTGTGTACCGCTATATCTATTACCGCGTCGGCGGAAAGGCGACCGCGGAAGACCTCACGAGCGAGACGTTCCTGCGCGCACTGCGCCGCATCGGCACGTTCACCTGGCAGGGCCGTGACTTCGGCGCCTGGCTGGTCACCATTGCCCGCAACCTCGTCGCGGACCACTTCAAGTCGAGCCGCTTCCGGCTCGAAGTGACCACCGGCGAGATGCTCGACGCCAACGAGGTCGAGCGCTCCCCCGAGGACTCCGTCCTGGAGTCCCTCTCGAACGCGGCGCTGCTGGATGCCGTCCGCCGCCTCAACCCGCAGCAGCAGGAATGCGTGACCCTGCGCTTCCTCCAGGGCCTCTCGGTCGCCGAGACCGCCCGCGTGATGGGCAAGAACGAGGGCGCGATCAAGACCCTCCAGTACCGGGCGGTGCGCACACTGGCCCGGCTCCTCCCGGAAGACGCCCGCTGAGACCCCGTACACGGCGGGCCCTGCCCCGCCCCTCTCCGTACGACTCCGTATGACTCCATACGCTCAGCGATGCCCAACTCACCGTCCGTGAAAGTCCGTTGACTTCGCGGTCCGATCATCCGTCGTCCGTAACCCAAGTGCCGAGCCGCTCGTTGTGCGGGATACAGGCTCCCTGTGGTCATACCCTGGCCGACTTCGATCACTCGATCGAGTGGTCGTGGTCGGGGTGTGCAACCCTCAGGACCCCCTGGGGAGTCGACCGTGATGACGAGAGGAGGTGCCGCCAGTGATCGCGAACGTATCGGCGCACCGGCGGGCGAACGCCTTCGCCCAGGCCCTGGAAGAGCAGCCGGACCGGGGCACGGCGGCCGAGCAGTCCGAAGGCCCTGCTCCGGCCGCCGTGGACCGGCCCGAGCAGGGCCGGATGCTGTCCCTGGCGACCGGCCTCGGCGAACTGCCCAAACCGGAGCTGGACCCCGAGGTCAAGGTCGTCCAGCGGGCACAGCTGGTGGCCGCGATGGAGGCCATGCTCCAGGAGGGCACGGCCGCGGGGGGCGGGGCGGCGGACCCTTCGGTGCCCGAGCAGCGCTCCCACCGGGGCCGGGGCGCGCACCGGGCGACCGGGCTGGGGAAGTTGCGACCGCGTTCCCGGCTGTCGAAGGGGCTCGCCGCGGGCGGGCTCACCGTCGGTGTGGCCGCCGGAGCCTTCAGCGGTGTCGCCGCTGCCAGTTCCGACGCCCTGCCCGGTGATTCGCTCTACGGGCTCAAGCGCGGCATGGAGGACCTCAAGCTGGGCATGGCCGACGGCGAGGGCGACCGCGGCCGGCTCTACCTCGACCAGGCCTCCACCCGGCTGAGCGAGGCGCGCCGCCTGATGGAGCGCGGCCGTTCGGGGCCCCTCGACCACGAGTCCCTGGGCGAGATCCGGCGTGCGCTGTCCGGCATGCAGCACGACGCCTCCGAGGGGCACCGCCTGCTGCACGAGGCCTATGAGCGGGACCCGGACTCCCTGGGCCCCATCCAGGCCCTCTCCGCCTTCTCCCAGTCGCACCGCGACGCCTGGGGCGCCCTGCGCGACCGGCTGCCCGTGCAACTCGGCGACGTCAGCCGCCAGGTCAGCTCGGTCTTCGACGCCATAGACGAAGAGGTCGAGCCGCTGCGCTCGCTGCTCCCGCAGCCGCCCTCCCCGGAGGGCACCGGCCGCCACCGCGGCGCGAGCTCGGACGCCACCGGCTCGTCCCGTACGGACCGCCCGGCCGCCCCCAGCGCCACCGGCGGCGGCTCGTCCGACGGCACCGGGTCCAGCGGCGGCAAGCCCAAGCCGTCCACGTCCAAGACCCAGGACGACGGCCTGCTCGGCGGCAACACCGGCGGCCTCCTGGACCCGCCCGAGGACGAGACCAGCGCCTCCCCGTCCGGCAGGAACACCCCACCGGCAGAGCCGGACGTGACCCTGCCGCCCCTCCTCCCGGGCCTGCTGCCCGGCCTGGGAATCGACAGCGAGGACGCGAACTAGCTTCTTCGGATACGTCGGTGGGGGCGCCCCTTGTGAAAAGGGGCGCCCCCACCGACGTATCCAGGAGTCCTGGACATTTCCAGAACCGTTAGAAGAACACCGACCTGCGCTGCACCAGCAGCTTGTAGAGCGTGTGCTGGATCTGCTCTCTCACCTGGTCCGTCAGGTTGAACATGAGCATGGGATCCTCTGCCGCCTCCGGCGGGTAGCCGTCGGTCAGGATCGGCTCGCCGAACTGGATCGTCCACTTCGTCGGGAGCGGGACCCCGCCGAGCGGGCCCAGCCACGGGAAGGTGGGCGTGATCGGGAAGTACGGGAAGCCGAGGAGACGTGCCAGCGTCTTGGAGTTGCCGATCATCGGGTAGATCTCCTCCGCGCCCACGATGGAGCACGGGATGATCGGCGTGCCCTGGCGCAGGGCTGTCGACACGAAGCCGCCGCGGCCGAAGCGCTGGAGCTTGTAGCGCTCGCTGAACGGCTTGCCAATGCCCTTGAAGCCCTCCGGCATCACACCGACCAGCTCGCCGCGCTCCAGGAGCCGTTCGGCGTCCTCCGCGCAGGCGAGCGTGTGACCGGCCTTGCGGGCCAGTTCGTTGACCACCGGCAGCATGAAGACCAGGTCGGCCGCGAGGAGCCGCAGATGACGGCCGTCGGGGTGGTTGTCGTGGACGGCGACCTGCATCATCAGGCCGTCCAGCGGCAGCGTCCCGGAGTGGTTGGCGACGATCAGCGCCCCGCCCTCCGACGGGATGTTCTCGATGCCCTTCACCTCTACGCGGAAGTACTTCTCGTAGAGGGGCCGCAGCATCGACATCAGGACCTGGTCGGTGAGCTCCTGGTCGTAACCGAAGTCGTCGACCTCGTACTCACCCGTCAGTCGCCGCCGCAGGAAGGACAGGCCGCCGGCGATGCGCCGGTCCCAGCCATTCTCCTGCGGCTTCTCCACAGCAGCCGGTTCCTCACGCGTCACGGGAACATCATCCTGCGGAATCGTTCGTGCGGGCAGGGGCTGGACCTCACGAACCGCCACCGGCTCGCCCTTGCGCCTGCTCCCCGCGCCCCGGCGCCGCGGCGGCCGCTGTACGGCACTCCCGCGGGACCGGTCGTCGTCGAACGGAATGACCTTGGCGTCCGCCATCGTTGATGCGCTCCTCAGTTGGCGCTCTGCGTCGGGAGGTGGCCACCGCCGAGTACAGGCAGTGCCGCGATCCGGTCGACGGCCCCCGCAAGGGCCTCGGGGGGCAGGAGTCCGGGCCCCCGGCTGCGTGCGAAGTCCGCGAAGGTCTCCGCGGTCGTGTACCTGGGACCGTAGCCGAGCGTCTCGCGCATCTGCCGGGTCGCCACGACCCGGCCGTGGGTGAGCAGCCGCAGCTGCTCCGGCGAGAAGTCCGTCATGCCCAGCGTACGCAGCGCCGAGCCCACCCAGCTCACCGCGGGCATCAGCACGGGAACCGTGGGCCGGCCGAGCCGGCGCGCGCACTGCGAGAGCAGCAGGACACCGTCGCCGGCGATGTTGAACGTGCCGCTGTTGAGCGTGCCGCGCCGCGGCTCGTGCGAGGCGATCCGCAGCACCTCGATCACGTCGTCCTCGTGCACGAACTGCAGCCGCGGGTCGTAGCCGAGCACGGTCGGCAGCACGGGCAGCGAGAAGTACGCGGCGAGCGGCGAGTCCGCGCTCGGCCCGAGGATGTTCGCGAACCGCAGCACACACACGGCGACGTCGGGCCGCCGCCGCGCGAACCCCCGCACATATCCCTCGACCTCGACCGTGTCCTTCGCGAAGCCGCCGCTGGGCAGCGACTTGGGTGGGGTGGTCTCGGTGAAGACGGCCGGATCACGCGGAGCCGACCCGTACACGTTCGTACTGGACTTCACGACGAGCCGCTTGACCGTCGGCGACTTCTGGCAGGCACCCAGCAGCTGCATGGTGCCGATGACGTTGGTCTCCTTGACCGTGGTCCGGCTGCCGCCGCCCAGCGGGGTCGCCGTCACGTCCAGGTGCACCACCGTGTCCACGGAGTGCTCCGCCAGCACCCTGGCGATGGCGGGCTGCCTTATGTCGGCCCGTACGAAGTCGGCGCCGCCCAGGTGGTGCTCCGGCGGGACCGCGTCCACGGCGACCACCCTGTCCACCTCGGGGTCACGCTGAATCCGTCGTACGAACCGGCCCCCCAACTGACGGGCCACTCCGGTCACGAGCACGACCTTCCCCAAGATCAGCGCCTTCCTTCCAGCCGTCGACGACATGCTGCTCGTACTGTGCCGTTCGTACTCTGCCGTGTTCCCCGTGACGGCCACGTTAGCGGGTCGATGTTGCGCTGTGATGACCGCCCGATGCATGAAGTGACGGCGCCCCCGGACGTACGATCAGACCCAGCCATTCGCCGCACAGTAGTAGGCCCGGACATACGCACAGCGTTCGTCCGGCCGCACGCCGCGGCAAGGGAACAGGGATACGACTGTGGCCCCCCACCAGCCGGTGGGGGGCCACAGAGCGCACTGTCACAGCGTCGTCGCCCGCCGTCTGCCCTGCTTGTGGCGGAGGACCGCTGTCCGTCGCGACTTACTTCTTGTTGCGACGCTGAACGCGAGTGCGCTTGAGCAGCTTGCGGTGCTTCTTCTTCGCCATCCGCTTGCGCCGCTTCTTGATAACAGAGCCCACGACTACCCTCGCTCACTTCTCTTTACTCGTTGCTGGGCTGCATGGGCCCACACGACTTATGAGGGGCCAGCCTACCCGCCCGAGCGCCGAGGTCGTAATCGAGAGTTCCGGGTGAGACCCCGGGGACGCGATCGAGCCGCCCCGGGACCTCCCCGGACCGCCGTCAGGCTGTCTCCACCCCCACGTATGACTCGCGAAGGTACTCGTGAACCGCTTGCTCCGGGACGCGGAATGACCTCCCGACCCGGATCGCGGGCAGATGACCGCTGTGCACCAAGCGGTACACGGTCATCTTCGACACTCGCATCACCGAGGCGACTTCCGCCACGGTAAGGAACTGAACCTCGTTCAGAGGCCTCTCGCCAGCAGCCATGACACACCTGAACCTTCCGCACTCGACGGTCA
Organism: Streptomyces sp. NBC_00258; assembly: GCF_036182465.1. Taxonomy (NCBI): domain Bacteria; kingdom Bacillati; phylum Actinomycetota; class Actinomycetes; order Kitasatosporales; family Streptomycetaceae; genus Streptomyces; species Streptomyces sp. NBC_00258. Next base: position 6,982,923 of record NZ_CP108081.1, on the reverse strand, counting down.
CCGGCTTCCCCTTCCGGTGACACTTCGTCGTTGCGTGCTCACTCCCCAGAGTAGGGGCGTGTGATGCGAGTGGGGAAGAGGAGGGGCCATCGGCGGCCTACTGTGACAGACACGCTCGATTGAGTACATAGCGAGTAAGCGGTCGGTAGTAATCAGACCGCACAGCGTCATCAAGTGGAACGACGACGGACACCCGCCCCTCTGCCTCTCCGACGAACAGCGCGGGATCGTCGGTGTCACCCAGGCCAATGGCCTCGAACCCCAGCTGACCTGCTCCGCAGACCCAGCCGTGGTCTCCCACCACGAGCTCCGGGAGGGGTCCGCCGGCCTCCGCCGCGGCAGCCAGAGCGGTACGAACCGGGAGGGGAGAGTGAGTGTGCGCGCCGGTCTCACGACCGGGGTCGCACACCCCGGGTTCGCGCACCAGCGCGACTCCTCGTACGTAGTCAAGGTTGTACGTGCGTAGACCGAACCGGGTCGTTATGTCGATACAGTGACCATGCGCGGGGGTGAGGACGGTACACCCCGACGCCGACAGAGCGTCCGCGAGGGCGGCGTAGAAACCGATCAGTCGGTGCGGATGTCCGGTGCCGAGCAGCACCGGGGCACGGTTCCGTGCGGCTTCCGCAAGCCGGGCGGCGAAGGCGTCAAGAGCCGCCACGGTTCGCTCAGGATCGATCACATCGAAGCCAGATGTATGCCGCGGATCGGCCGACACCCCGCACTTGTCCGCCATCAAAGCGATCAGATCCGGTTGTTCCCATGTCCATTCGGGGTCAAGCCCGATCATCACCCGCGGATCCCGCGCGGCGAACAACCGATAGCTCCTGAGACTCGCCTCCCGCGAGGTGGCCACCGTCCCAGCCAGCCTCGCCGCCAGCAAATGCGCCCGCAACGCTCCCGTACTCAACACGCCCCGATGCTGACGCAGCCACCGGCCCCCCACCCCCAAAACACCGGAAACACCGCACAGTTGGCGTAACGGGGTCTATATCGGCCGAGGCGGCGAGGACCCTTCTCGCCCCCGCCGCCCCTACCCATTCCCGTCCCTTGCTCAGGGGCTCCGCCCCCGAACCCCCGCTCCTCAAACGCCGGAGGGGCTGAAATACCTCAGGGGCGCGGGGAACTGCGCGACCAGCCACAACGAATCCGCACGTACGTCTCAGCCCGTCCGGCGCTTGAGGACGAGCGCGTCAGCGCGATGCGGGGGTCTGGGGGCGCAGCCCCCAGGGATGGGACGGGTAAGGGCGGCGGGGGCGGGAAAAAGGCCAGGCCCCCCGGCGGAGCCCTACGCCAGCAACCCCCGCAGCGGAAACACAGCCCGCCGCGCGGCCAGCACAGCCTGGTCAAGACGGTCGGCGGGGTCATACCCCGACTCCCACCCCTTCCACTCCACAGGCCACCGCCCATCAGTCATCCGCGCAGGCGCCAACTGCCGCGTACGGGCAAAGACCTCCTGCCGCCACCCCTCAGGAACCACCGTCTCCGGCGCGATCTCCCGCCCCGCCGCGACAGCGACAAGATGCGTCCACGACCGGGGCACCACATCCACCACGGCGTAGCCGCCCCCGCCAAGAGCGACCCACCGCCCGTCGGCGTACTCGTGCGCCAGCTCATGGCAGGCCACCTGCACAGCCCGCTGCGCATCCAACGACACGGCAAGATGAGCCAGCGGATCCTCGAAGTGCGTATCGGCCCCGTGCTGAGTGACCAGCACCTGCGGCCGAAAGTCCGCGACCAGCTCCGGCACCACGGAGTGAAAGGCCCGCAACCACCCCGCGTCCCCGGTCCCGGCCGGCAACGCCACGTTCACGGCGGACCCCTCCGCCGACGCGGCCCCGGTCTCCTCCGGCCACCCGGTCTGCGGAAACAGGGTCCGAGGATGCTCGTGCAACGACACGGTCAGCACCCGCGGATCCTCCCAGAACGCGGCCTGCACCCCGTCCCCGTGATGCACGTCCACGTCCACGTACACGACCCGCTCGGCCCCGAGCTCCAGCAACCGGGCAATGGCCAAGGAGGCGTCGTTGTAGATGCAGAACCCCGAGGCGCCCCCGGGCATCGCATGATGCAGCCCACCCGCGAAGTTCACCGCGTGCAGCGCCTCACCCCGCCACACGGCCTCGGCGGCCCCCACCGACTGCCCGGCGATCAGCGCGGACACCTCATGCATCCCGGCGAAGGCGGGATCGTCCATGGTCCCCAGCCCGTACGCCCCGTCCGCACCCCTCGGATCCACGGAAGCGGCCTTGACCGCCTCGATGTAGTCCTCCCGGTGCACAAGCCGCAGGGTCGAGTCCCCGGCCGGCTTGGCCGAGACGACCTCCACCTCCCGGTCGAGGCCGAAGGCATCGACCAGTCGCCGGGTCAACGCCAACCGGACCGGATCCATCGGATGATCCGGGCCGAAGTCATAGCCCGTTACTGCCTCGTCCCACATCAGCTGTGCGCGGCCGCTCATGCCCGTCACCGTATCGGGAAGGTCCAGAAGCGAACGACTTGGCGTACACCAGCGTCACCAGCACCAACACCATCGGCACGAGCATGGCCCCCCGATAGCTCCACGCATCGCCCAGAGCCCCCACCAAGGGCGAACCGATCAAGAACCCCACATAGTTGAAGATATTCAGTCGAGCGACGGCCGCATCCGCAGCCCCGGGGAAGAGTCGTCCTGCGGCCGCGAAGGTCTGCGGCACGATCACGCACAACCCGAACCCCAGCAGCGTGAAGCCGAGCATCCCGACCCAGGCCCCCGGCGCCCCCGCCACCACCGCGAAGCCCATCGCCGCGACCACCGCACCGGCCCGCACCACCGTCACGGCCCCGAATCGCCGCACCCCGAAGTCCCCCACAGCCCGCCCGATGAGCGTGGTGACCATATAGACGTTGTACGGAACGGTCGCCAGCTGCTCCGAACTGCCGAGCACATCCTGCAGATACTTGGCGCTCCAGTTGGAGACGGTCGAATCCCCGATGTACGCGACGGCCATCACCACGCACAGAGGCAGCAGCAACTTGAACCCGACGCCGCCGTTCCCACCTTCGCCCTGCGCCTTCGCCTCGGCCTCGGGCCCGCTCCCGTCGACGAACCACCGGCTCCCCACGAACGCCGCGGGCAGCAGCACCACGACCACCGGCAGATACGACACGAACAACGCCAGATCCCAGTGCGCGCCCACCCACGCGAGCGACGCCCCGACGATCCCGCCCAGGCTGAACGCCGCGTGGAACCCGAGCATGATGCTTCGCCCGTACCTGTGTTGAAGGCTCACGCCGAGCATGTTCATGGACGCGTCGAGCGACCCGACGGCCAGCCCGAAGGCGGCGAGCGACAGCCCGATCGCCCACAGCCCGTCGCCGGCCCCCACCCCGAGCAGCGCCAGCAGCACGACCGGCTGCGACCAACGCAGTACGTGGCTGGGCGGCACCCGCTTCACCAACTGCTCGGTGCAGACACTGCCGACCCCGGCCAGGATCGGCACGGCGGCGAGGAAGGCGGGCAGCAACGCGTCGGATATCCCGTAGCGGTCCTGGATCGCCGGGATACGTGTCACGAGCAGCGCGAAGGCGACGCCCTGGGCGAAGAAGCTGAACGCCAATGAAGCCCGGCCACGCCGCAGCACATCTGTCATGGCGGCTCAGCGTAGGGCTCAGACTTACTCGTGGGTAGACCGTTCAAAGATGAATTTTGTTCAACTCTGACGCGGAAAGATCAACTTGGCGGCCGGAGGGGCGGAAAGTCAGCCCTGAAGCAGGCCGATCAGCTCCCCCATGTCCCCGAAGAGCCGGTCCGCCCCCGCCAACCGCTCCGCCGGCGTCATCGCCGTGAACCCGTACACGTCCATCCCGGCCGCGACGGCCGCCCGCACTCCGAGCGGACTGTCCTCGACAACAAGGCACTTCTCCGGCGGCACCCCCATGCGCTCAGCCGCGTGAAGGAACAGATCCGGCGCCGGCTTCCCCCGCCCCACGTCCTGCGAACTGAAGATCCGCCCGTCGTCGAACCACCGGTCCAACCCGGTCTTCCGGTGCCCGACCCGGATCCGCTCATGGCTCCCGGACGACGCCACACAGTACGGAACTCCGTCCGCGGCCAGCTTCTCCAGGACCTCCACGGCCCCCGCAACCGGCTCCAACTCCCGCTCGAAGGCGGCGAACACCCGCGCATGAAAGACATCGTCGAAGTCGGCGGGCAGCCGCTCCCCGGTCCGCTCCTCGACGATGTCGTGTACGCGGTGCATGGCGGCGCCCATGTAGTCACGCAGGGACTCCTCGTACGAGGTGGGGTGCCCCAGCTCGGTGAGATAGGCGGCCAGCAGCGTGTTGGAGATCGGCTCACTGTCCACGAGGACACCGTCGTTGTCGAAGATCACCAGTTCGTAGCGCATAACAAAGACCCTAAACGCAGGAAAGCCCCCGCACCGAAGTGCGGGGGCTTTCCCATTAAAATTTGTTCGGCGGTGTCCTACTCTCCCACAGGGTCCCCCCTGCAGTACCATCGGCGCTGTAAGGCTTAGCTTCCGGGTTCGGAATGTTACCGGGCGTTTCCCTCACGCTATGACCACCGAAACACTATGAAACTGTGAATACCGCACCACACCGCGTGGCCACACGGGTATGGGGTTGTTCGTGGTTTCAGAACCAACACAGTGGACGCGAGCAACTGAGGACAAGCCCTCGGCCTATTAGTACCGGTCAGCTTCACCCCTTACGAGGCTTCCACATCCGGCCTATCAACCCAGTCGTCTACTGGGAGCCTTAACCAATCTAGTTGGTGGGAATACTCATCTCGAAGCAGGCTTCCCGCTTAGATGCTTTCAGCGGTTATCCCTCCCGAACGTAGCCAACCAGCCATGCCCTTGGCAGGACAACTGGCACACCAGAGGTTCGTCCGTCCCGGTCCTCTCGTACTAGGGACAGCCCTTCTCAATATTCCTACGCGCACAGCGGATAGGGACCGAACTGTCTCACGACGTTCTAAACCCAGCTCGCGTACCGCTTTAATGGGCGAACAGCCCAACCCTTGGGACCGACTCCAGCCCCAGGATGCGACGAGCCGACATCGAGGTGCCAAACCATCCCGTCGATATGGACTCTTGGGGAAGATCAGCCTGTTATCCCCGGGGTACCTTTTATCCGTTGAGCGACGGCGCTTCCACAAGCCACCGCCGGATCACTAGTCCCGACTTTCGTCCCTGCTCGACCCGTCGGTCTCACAGTCAAGCTCCCTTGTGCACTTACACTCAACACCTGATTGCCAACCAGGCTGAGGGAACCTTTGGGCGCCTCCGTTACTCTTTAGGAGGCAACCGCCCCAGTTAAACTACCCATCAGACACTGTCCCTGATCCGGATCACGGACCCAGGTTAGACATCCAGCACGACCAGACTGGTATTTCAACGACGACTCCACCATGGCTGGCGCCATGACTTCACAGTCTCCCAGCTATCCTACACAAGCCGAACCGAACACCAATATCAAACTGTAGTAAAGGTCCCGGGGTCTTTCCGTCCTGCTGCGCGAAACGAGCATCTTTACTCGTAGTGCAATTTCACCGGGCCTATGGTTGAGACAGTCGAGAAGTCGTTACGCCATTCGTGCAGGTCGGAACTTACCCGACAAGGAATTTCGCTACCTTAGGATGGTTATAGTTACCACCGCCGTTTACTGGCGCTTAAGTTCTCAGCTTCGCACACCCGAAAGTGCACTAACCGGTCCCCTTAACGTTCCAGCACCGGGCAGGCGTCAGTCCGTATACATCGCCTTACGGCTTCGCACGGACCTGTGTTTTTAGTAAACAGTCGCTTCTCGCTGGTCTCTGCGGCCACCCCCAGCTCACCGTGTAAAACGGATCACCAGTGATGGCCCCCCTTCTCCCGAAGTTACGGGGGCATTTTGCCGAGTTCCTTAACCATAGTTCACCCGAACGCCTCGGTATTCTCTACCTGACCACCTGAGTCGGTTTAGGGTACGGGCCGCCATGAAACTCGCTAGAGGCTTTTCTCGACAGCATAGGATCATCCACTTCACCACAATCGGCTCGGCATCAGGTCTCAGACTATTGCCAGGCGGATTTACCTACCTGACGTCCTACACCCTTACCCCGGGACAACCACCGCCCGGGCTGGACTACCTTCCTGCGTCACCCCATCACTCACCTACTACAGGTCTGGTCCGTCGGCTCCACCACTCCCCTTTGCCCGAAGGCTCCAGGGCGGCTTCACGGACTTAGCATCGCCTGGTTCACTGTTTGACGCTTCACAGCGGGTACCGGAATATCAACCGGTTATCCATCGACTACGCCTGTCGGCCTCGCCTTAGGTCCCGACTTACCCTGGGCAGATCAGCTTGACCCAGGAACCCTTAGTCAATCGGCGCACACGTTTCTCACGTGTGTATCGCTACTCATGCCTGCATTCTCACTCGTGAACCGTCCACCACTAGCTTCCGCTGCGGCTTCACCCGGCACACGACGCTCCCCTACCCATCCCAGCGGGCGTTGGCCCTATATGCTGAAATGACACGACTTCGGCGGTACGCTTGAGCCCCGCTACATTGTCGGCGCGGAATCACTAGACCAGTGAGCTATTACGCACTCTTTCAAGGGTGGCTGCTTCTAAGCCAACCTCCTGGTTGTCTCTGCGACTCCACATCCTTTCCCACTTAGCGTACGCTTAGGGGCCTTAGTCGATGCTCTGGGCTGTTTCCCTCTCGACCATGGAGCTTATCCCCCACAGTCTCACTGCCGTGCTCTCACTTACCGGCATTCGGAGTTTGGCTAAGGTCAGTAACCCGGTAGGGCCCATCGCCTATCCAGTGCTCTACCTCCGGCAAGAAACACACGACGCTGCACCTAAATGCATTTCGGGGAGAACCAGCTATCACGGAGTTTGATTGGCCTTTCACCCCTAACCACAGGTCATCCCCCAGGTTTTCAACCCTGGTGGGTTCGGTCCTCCACGACCTCTTACAGCCGCTTCAACCTGCCCATGGCTAGATCACTCCGCTTCGGGTCTTGAGCGCGCTACTGAATCGCCCTGTTCGGACTCGCTTTCGCTACGGCTTCCCCACACGGGTTAACCTCGCAACACACCGCAAACTCGCAGGCTCATTCTTCAAAAGGCACGCAGTCACGACTGTATGTGCAAGCACATACAGCGACGCTCCCACGGCTTGTAGGCACACGGTTTCAGGTACTATTTCACTCCGCTCCCGCGGTACTTTTCACCATTCCCTCACGGTACTATCCGCTATCGGTCACCAGGGAATATTTAGGCTTAGCGGGTGGTCCCGCCAGATTCACACGGGATTTCTCGGGCCCCGTGCTACTTGGGTGTCTCTCAAACGAGCCGTTGATGTTTCGACTACGGGGGTCTTACCCTCTACGCCGGACCTTTCGCATGTCCTTCGCCTACACCAACGGTTTCTGACTCGTCTCACAGCCGGCAGACTGTGAAAGAGAGATCCCACAACCCCGTACACGCAACCCCTGCCGGGTCTCACACGTATACGGTTTGGCCTCATCCGGTTTCGCTCGCCACTACTCCCGGAATCACGGTTGTTTTCTCTTCCTGCGGGTACTGAGATGTTTCACTTCCCCGCGTTCCCTCCACACACCCTATGTGTTCAGATGTGGGTGACAGCCCATGACGACTGCCGGGTTTCCCCATTCGGAAACCCCCGGATCAAAGCCTGGTTGACGGCTCCCCGGGGACTATCGTGGCCTCCCACGTCCTTCATCGGTTCCTGGTACCAAGGCATCCACCGTGCGCCCTTAAAAACTTGGCCACAGATGCTCGCGTCCACTGTGCAGTTCTCAAACAACGACCAACCACCCGTCACAACCCGCCGAAGCAGATTTTTACCGGGGCCGGCACTGAAGATCCAGACATAAAGTCCGTACCCTCAGACACCCAACAGCGTGCCCGGCACCCTCGCCACTCGTGATCAGCTTTCCACGCCCCGAAGGACAGTACTTGCAGCCCGAGATGACTGAGAGTGCCGAATAATCAACGTTCCACCCTTGAGCAACCAGCACCGGACGTACGCCGATGTACTGGCCTCTGGACCATCGGCAAGCCGACAGCCAAGAAGTGCTCCTTAGAAAGGAGGTGATCCAGCCGCACCTTCCGGTACGGCTACCTTGTTACGACTTCGTCCCAATCGCCAGTCCCACCTTCGACAGCTCCCTCCCCACAAGGGGGTTGGGCCACCGGCTTCGGGTGTTACCGACTTTCGTGACGTGACGGGCGGTGTGTACAAGGCCCGGGAACGTATTCACCGCAGCAATGCTGATCTGCGATTACTAGCAACTCCGACTTCATGGGGTCGAGTTGCAGACCCCAATCCGAACTGAGACAGGCTTTTTGAGATTCGCTCCGCCTTGCGACATCGCAGCTCATTGTACCTGCCATTGTAGCACGTGTGCAGCCCAAGACATAAGGGGCATGATGACTTGACGTCGTCCCCACCTTCCTCCGAGTTGACCCCGGCAGTCTCCTGTGAGTCCCCACCATCCCCGAAGGGACGTGCTGGCAACACAGAACAAGGGTTGCGCTCGTTGCGGGACTTAACCCAACATCTCACGACACGAGCTGACGACAGCCATGCACCACCTGTCACCCGACCACAAGGGGGGCACCATCTCTGATGCTTTCCGGGCGATGTCAAGCCTTGGTAAGGTTCTTCGCGTTGCGTCGAATTAAGCCACATGCTCCGCTGCTTGTGCGGGCCCCCGTCAATTCCTTTGAGTTTTAGCCTTGCGGCCGTACTCCCCAGGCGGGGAACTTAATGCGTTAGCTGCGGCACCGACGACGTGGAATGTCGCCAACACCTAGTTCCCACCGTTTACGGCGTGGACTACCAGGGTATCTAATCCTGTTCGCTCCCCACGCTTTCGCTCCTCAGCGTCAGTAATGGCCCAGAGATCCGCCTTCGCCACCGGTGTTCCTCCTGATATCTGCGCATTTCACCGCTACACCAGGAATTCCGATCTCCCCTACCACACTCTAGTCTGCCCGTATCGAATGCAGACCCGGGGTTAAGCCCCGGGCTTTCACATCCGACGTGACAGACCGCCTACGAGCTCTTTACGCCCAATAATTCCGGACAACGCTTGCGCCCTACGTATTACCGCGGCTGCTGGCACGTAGTTAGCCGGCGCTTCTTCTGCAGGTACCGTCACTTTCGCTTCTTCCCTGCTGAAAGAGGTTTACAACCCGAAGGCCGTCATCCCTCACGCGGCGTCGCTGCATCAGGCTTTCGCCCATTGTGCAATATTCCCCACTGCTGCCTCCCGTAGGAGTCTGGGCCGTGTCTCAGTCCCAGTGTGGCCGGTCGCCCTCTCAGGCCGGCTACCCGTCGTCGCCTTGGTGAGCTTCTACCTCACCAACAAGCTGATAGGCCGCGGGCTCATCCTTCACCGCCGGAGCTTTCAACCCCCACCCATGCGAGTGGAAGTGTTATCCGGTATTAGACCCCGTTTCCAGGGCTTGTCCCAGAGTGAAGGGCAGATTGCCCACGTGTTACTCACCCGTTCGCCACTAATCCACCCCGAAGGGCTTCATCGTTCGACTTGCATGTGTTAAGCACGCCGCCAGCGTTCGTCCTGAGCCAGGATCAAACTCTCCGTGAATGTATTCCCGTAATCGGGATGACACCACGAGAGCGGAACAACCGGGCGGAATAAGCCCGACTGTTCACAACGTCCTCGCTGTGCGCCTACCGGAACAATGCCCGGCAGGACTTTTTCAAAGGAACCTCGTCCCGGCCGTGATGGCCGGAGACGGGGTATCAACATATCTGGCGTTGATTTTTGGCACGCTGTTGAGTTCTCAAGGAACGGACGCTTCCTTTGTACTCACCCTCTCGGGCTTTCCTCCGGGCTTCCCTTCGGTCTTGCGTTTCCGACTCTATCAGACCGTTTTCCGATCCGATTTCCTCGGTGCTTTCCAGGTTTTCGCTTTCGCGTTTCCCTTTCCGGCGGTTCCGACTCTATCAGATCCTTTCGGGCCTGATTCCCGGTCAGAGCGGGTTGTCTTCGCGGCTGTTGGGCCGTTCCGACGAGTGAGACTTTAGCGGAATCCTGGCCCCCGAGCTAATCGGGGTCGCGTCCTTTCGAACGCGGATTCCTCATTTCGCAAACGCGCATGAAAGCGGGCCGACGACGGATCGTCGATCGCTGTGTGCTTGTTGCGGAATGGCTGTCCGGGGACCAACCGGAGTCGGCGCTCACGTCGGACAACTCGGAGAACACTACGTAGGGGTCCAGGGCGTGTCAACTTGACGCCAGGAGCCGCCCTGGAGGCGTACCCTCGGGGGCATGACTACGCACGCGTGCACCCAACTGTGGTGGGCCGCCTGACGGCGGCCGTACATACGCGTGTACTCAACGGCCGCCGCCTCGGCGGCCGTTCTTGTTTCTCCCTCCTGGAGCGCCGGCCGGCGGTGGTGGCGGCCTCGACCAGGAGGTAGAGGAATGAAGCGGGTCTTCAGCGGGGTCAAGCCGACCGGGCATCTGACGTTGGGGAACTACCTGGGGGCGATGCGGCGGTGGAGTGCGGTCGATCAGCACGAGGCCGACGCGCTGTTCTGCATCGTCGACCTGCACGCGCTGACCGTGGACCACGATCCCGGCCGGGTACGCAGGCTCAGTAGGCAGGCGGCCACGCTGCTGCTGGCCGCGGGGCTCGATCCGAAGCTGTGCACCGTCTTCGCGCAGAGTCATGTGGATGAGCACGCGCGGCTGTCGTACCTGTTGGAGTGCGTGGCCACGGACGGCGAGATGCGGCGGATGATCCAGTACAAGGAGAAGGCCGCGGTCGAGCGGACACGGGGCGGGAGTGTGCGGCTGTCGCTGCTGACGTATCCCGTGCTGATGGCGGCGGACATCCTGGCGTACGGGACCGACGAGGTGCCGGTGGGCGACGACCAGGCGCAGCACGTGGAGTTGGCGCGGGATCTGGCGGTGCGGTTCAACCAGCGGTACGGACACACGTTCGTGGTGCCGCGGGCCACGCTCCCGGAGGTGGCGACGCGGGTCATGAACCTGCAGGAGCCGACGTCGAAGATGGGGAAGTCCGACGACGTGGGGCCGGGGATCGTCTATCTGCTCGACGAACCCGAGGTGATCCGGAAGAAGGTCATGCGGGCCGTGACCGACAGCGGGCTGGACGTGTCGTACGACCGGGAGGCCCGGCCTGGGATCTCGAATCTGCTGGAGATCCTCGCCGCCTGTGAAGGTGGGAACCCGGAGGGCCTGGCCGGTGTATATGAGTCGTACGGATCTTTGAAGAAGGACACCGCCGAGGCCGTGGTGGAGCTCCTCAGGCCCGTACAGCAGAGGCACAAGGAGTTGTGCGCGGATCCTGCGTACGTGGAAGGGGTGTTGCGGGAGGGTGCGGAGAAGGCCAGGGAGATGGCGAGGCCGAGGGTGGACGCGGCGTACCGGGCGATCGGGCTGCTGCCGGCGATGTGATGAGGAGCGGCGGGGCCGGAGGTGGGCCCGGCCCCGAAGCTCCTAGCTGTTGCCGGAGGCCAGTTCGCGGCTGCGGTCGCGGGCTGCTTCCAGGGCGGCGATGAGGGCCGCTCGTACGCCGTGGTTCTCGAGTTCGCGGATGGCGTTGATCGTGGTGCCCGCGGGGGACGTGACGTTCTCGCGGAGCTTCACGGGGTGCTCGCCGCTGTCGCGGAGCATCACGGCGGCGCCGATCGCGGACTGGACGATGAGGTCGTGCGCCTTGTCGCGGGGCAGGCCGAGCAGGATGCCGGCGTCGGTCATGGCCTCGACCAGGTAGAAGAAGTACGCCGGGCCCGAGCCGGAGAGGGCGGTGCAGGCGTCCTGCTGGGACTCGGGGACGCGGAGGGTCTTGCCGACCGCGCCGAAGATCTCCTCGGCGTGGGCGAGGTGCTCGGCGGTGGCGTGGCTGCCGGCGGAGATGACGGACATGGCCTCGTCGACGAGGGCGGGGGTGTTCGTCATGACACGGACGACGGGGGTGTTCTGGGCGAGGCGCTCCTCGAAGAAGGAGGTGGGGATGCCCGCTGCGCCGCTGATGACCAGGCGGTCGGCGGGGACGTGCGGGGCGAGTTCGTCGAGGAGGGTGCCCATGTCCTGGGGCTTGACCGTGAGGATCAGGGTGTCGGCGCTCTTGGCCGCCTCGGCGTTGGTGACCGGGGTGACGCCGTAGCGCTCCTGGAGTTCCTTGGCGCGTTCGGGGCGGCGGGCCGTGACCAGGAGGTCGGCGGGGGCCCAGCCGGCCCGGATCATTCCGCTGAGCAGGGCCTCGCCGATCTTGCCGGTGCCGAGAACTGCGACTTTCTGGGTCATGTTCTGTTGCCCTCCGGGGGTGCGTCGTCCGAGGCCCATCCTCGCACCGGGGGCGTGGGGGCGGGCCGCGTTGTCCGGTGAGCGGGACGCGACCGTCCGGGGGCGGGGGTGGTGCTCGGTGTTACGCGGTGCGGCGGCGGAGGGTTGCCGCGCCGAGGCTCAGGACGAGGAGGGCGCAGGCCGCGACGATCAGGGCGTCGCGGATGAAGTTGGCGGTGACGTCGGTGTGCTTGAGGACTTCGTTCATGCCGTCGACGGCGTAGGACATGGGGAGGACGTTGGAGATGCCTTCGAGTACGGGGTGCATGTCGGGGCGCGGGGTGAACAGGCCGCAGAGGAGTAGCTGGGGGAAGATCACGGCCGGCATGAACTGGACGGCCTGGAACTCCGAGGACGCGAAGGCCGAGACGAAGAGGCCGAGGGCCGTGCCCAGCAGGGCGTCGAGAAGAGCCACCAGAAGGAGGAGCCAGGTCGAGCCCGTGACGTCGAGACCGAGGGCCCAGACGGCGAGACCGGTGGCGAGGGCGGACTGGATGACGGCGAGCGCGCCGAAGGCGAGGGCATAGCCGACGATCAGGTCGGCCTTGCCGAGGGGCATGGCCAGGAGGCGCTCCAGGGTGCCGGAGGTGCGTTCGCGGAGGGTGGCGATGGAGGTCACCAGGAACATCGTGATGAGGGGGAAGATGCCGAGCAGTGAGGCGCCGATGGAGTCGAAGGTGCGCGGGCTGCCGTCGAACACGTAGCGGAGCAGCAGGAGCATCACGCACGGGATGAGGATCATCAGCGCGATCGAGCGCGGGTCGTGGCGGAGCTGGCGCAGGACCCGGGCCGCGGTGGCGGTGGTGCGGGAGAAGTTGATCGTGCTCTGCCTCGGGGGCGTGGTCGTGCCCGTCCGGGTGGTGGTGGTCGCGGTGCTCATCGGACGGACTCCTTGCGGGTCTGGTTGCCGGCCGCGATCGCCTCGTCGACCAGGTGGAGGAAGGCGGCCTCGACGGTGTCGGTGCCGGTCTGGTTGCGCAGGGCGTCCGGGGTGTCGTCGGCGAGGATCTCGCCCTCGCGCATCAGGAGGAGGCGGTGGCAGCGCTCGGCCTCGTCCATGACGTGGGAGGAGACGAGGAGGGTGGCGCCCCGGTCGGCGGCGATGGTGTGGAAGAGCTGCCACAGGTCGCGGCGGAGTACGGGGTCGAGGCCGACCGTGGGTTCGTCCAGGACGAGGAGTTCGGGGGTGCCGAGGAGGGCGACGGCGAGGGAGACGCGGCTGCGCTGGCCGCCGGAGAGGTTGCCCGCGAGGGCGTCGGCGTGGGAGGTGAGGTCCACGTCGGCGATGGCGTGGGTGACGTTCTCGTGGCGGCGCTCGGCGGCGGCGCGGCCGGGGTCGAGGATCGCGGCGAAGTAGTCCAGGTTCTGGCGGACGGTCAGGTCGTCGTAGACGGAGGGGGCTTGGGTGACGTACCCGATCCGGGAGCGGAGTGTGGCGTGGCCGGCGGGGAGGCCTAGGACGTCCAGGGTGCCGGTGACCTTGGCCTGGGTGCCGACGATCGACCTCATCAAGGTGGACTTGCCGCATCCCGAGGGGCCGAGCAGGCCGGTGATCTGGCCTCGCGGGACCTCGAAGTCGAGCCCGCGGAGGACCTGGCGGATGCCTCGGACGACAGTGAGTGCGGCGGCGTGGACCGCCGGGGCGGTGGGGTGCTCCTGCGGGGTGGCAGGTGGACCGGGCGAGTAATTCATCATGTGATGAATAATGCGCCTGAGGGTTGGAGGCGTCAAGCCTGGGCGGGGGCATGGCTGGGCTGGGGCGCGTGGCGGGGGCTCGTGCGGTACGTGGGGCGCCGGGTGGTGAGTGAAGGGCCCCGTGGTGGTTGCCGAGTGGTGGGTGGCGGGCGCCGGAAAGTGGGTGGTGGGGTCAGGGGCGGAGTGCGACCAGGAGGTCGACGTCGTAGGTCTCCTCGACGAGGCCGTGCGGGAACACCTCCAGGAGGTGCTCTCGCTCCTCGGCGAGGAAGGAGGCCGTGCCCTCCTCACCCAGGACGAGGAAGATCGAGTGGCTGCCTATGTTGGCGAGGTGCGTGTCGAGGGGGACGCTGCGGGTCCAGCGGACCTGGTGGTGCGTGATGTCCGGGACGGTGATCGCGCCGGCGAAGGCGGTCTCGGCGCGGGCGGAGGTGCCGCCCTTCTTGCCGACGGCGTCGCCGCCGAAGTACCGCTCTACGCGTTGCTCCTGGGCTGCGATCCATGGGATGTCCAGGGCGTCCATGTTCCACCAGAGGGCGAGGGCGCCGCCCGGGCGCAGGACGCGCATCGCCTCCGGGGCGGCCCGGGCCGGCTCCGTCCAGTGCCAGGCCTGGGCGTATGTCACGAAGTCGGCCGAGGCGTCGGTGAAGGGGAGGGCGTTGCCGTCGCCGCGTACGAGGGGGACGTCGGGGAGGGTGCGGCGGAACTGGCGTGCCATGCCGTCGCCGGGTTCGACCGCTACGACGTTTGCGCCGCGGGCGTGCAGGAGGGTGGTTGCGATGCCTGTGCCTGCGCCTACGTCGATGGTTCGGGCGCCTGCCAGGGGGTGGCCTGCGGCGTGCTCCATCGCTTCGAAGAGGGTGGGTGGGTAGGAGGGGCGGTTCGCGGCGTACTGGGCTGCGGCGGCGTTGAAGGAGTGGGCTCGGGTGTGGTGGTGGGCGCGGGAGGAGGCGGTCATGCCGCCATGGTGGCCTTGGGCGGGGGTGGGGGACAGTGGGCTTCGGTAAGAGGTTGGGGTGAGGGTGGGGAGGTTTTCGCCCCCGCCGCCCCTACCCATTCCCGTCACTTACTCGGGGGCTCCGCCCCCGAACCCCCGTGCGCAGTTCCCCGCGCCCCTTTGGGGCCTGGGGCGGAGCCGCTAGCGGCGGCGCTTGCGGGATGGGTTTCCGGTGCGGCGGGAGGCTCGACGGGTGTGTTCGGCGCGGGCCGCCTCGTACTCCCGGCGGTGGAGTTTTTCGCCCGGGGCCTCGGTGAGGGAGCGGAAGAAGTAGGCCAGGAGGGCGCCCACGAAGCCGATGGCCAGGAGGCCGCGGAGGGATGCCTGGGTGTCGGGGTCGGGGCGCTCGGTGAAGCCCTCCCAGGTACGGCGGAAGGCGATCGCGCTGCAGATCGCGAACATCACGACGACAAGGAGGGTGACGAAGCCGCCCACGGCCGCGATCGCCAGTCCCTCGTAGGCGAAGCGGAGGATCAGGCAGCTCGCCACTGCGGCCGCCAGCGAGCCGGCGGCCACGGTCGCGCGGCGTCCCGCATAGCCGCCGTCGTGGTCCACCCAGGTCGTTCCGAAGAAGCGGATCGGTTCGGGGCGGGGGCCTGTGGGGGTGCCGGTTTCGTCGCTCACCGCTCGATTATCGCCCCGCCCGCAGACGGAGTGGCCTGCGGGCGGGGCGATTCTCGGGCTCGTCCCTACCCTGAGTCCGGGCCTGAGTCCGGGCTCGGTGTCGAAGGGGCGGACGTGGCGGTGGTGTTCGGGCTTGTTCCGAGTGTTCGGGTTTCGCTCAGGGGCGCAGAGGGATCAGCCGCAGCGCGCGGCCACGTAGCCGTCGCTGCCCGTGTTCACGTACGCGTCCGAGACGTACTCGCCGTTCGCGACGTTGTCCCAGATGTTCGTCGTGCCGTAGGGCCCGCTGATCGTCTCTCCCGGGGTCTGGCAGTAGATCCGGACACTGGAGCCCACGCGCAGGGTGCCGACGATGGAGTACCCGGTGCCCGGGCCGCTGCGGACGTTCACGGTGTAGCCCGGTGCGATCGGGTACGCGCGTGCCGCCGCCGCGTTCGCGGACGTGGGCGAGCCCATGACCATGAGGAAGGCCCCGGCCGCCGCACCGGCGATCAGAGTGCCTCTGCCCTTGCCGAACCTCATCTTTCTCCCCTCATCTGTGTCCCCCTCATGTGTGTCCCTCTCGGATCTCGCGTCCCGCACGGCTCAGGCGCAGCGCGGCGCCACGTAGCCGTCGCTGCCCGTGTTCACGTACGCGTCCGAGACGTACTGGCCGTTCGCGATGTTGTCCCAGATGTTCGTCGTGCCGTAGGTGCCGGTGACCCACTCGCCGGGCTTCTGGCAGTTGATCGGCACGCGGGATCCGAGCGGCAGCACCTTGATGAGCTGGTACTGCGTGCCGGGCCCGCTGCGAACCTTCAGGCGGACACCCGGGGCGACCGGGTATCGGACCGCCAGCGCCTCCGTGCTTTCCGCGGCGGCCAGTGTCTCGGTCGCCGTCCCCTCCGCTGCGCCTTCGACCGTGCTCGTTCTGTCCTCAACAGCCATTCCGGCCTCCCCCGTTGATGTTTGTCCTGTGCACGTCTTTCACACGCGACCCGCGCAGGCTAGCAAGCCCCTCCGACATCGCACGCACCATCGACTAGGCTCCGTGCGTCGCGCTCGCGGACACAGATCACGGGGGTGGGCCATGGCCCCGCTGCGCAGCTTCGGTCCCGGCAAGGAAGCGGAACACCCGGAATACGCCGGGCAGTACCGCCTCGAGTCATGCCTGGGCGCGGGCGGCATGGGTGTGGTGCATCTCGCGACGTCTGCTTCCGGGCTGCGTCTCGCGATCAAGGTCGTGCATTCCGAGTACGCGGCGGACCCCGAGTTCAGGGCGCGTTTCCGGCAGGAGGTGAGCGCCGCCCGACGAGTGAGCGGGGCCTTCACCGCACCCGTGGTGGACGCGGATCCGAACGCCGAACTGCCGTGGATGGCAACGCTGTTCATACCTGGCCCGACGCTCGCCGAGCAGGTGAAGCGGAATGGTGCGATGGAGCCCGACGAGGTGCGCAGGCTCGGTGCGGGCCTGGCCGAGGCGCTGCGCGACATCCATCGCGTCGGGGTGGTGCACCGCGATCTCAAACCGAGCAATGTTCTCCTCGCGCCCGACGGCCCCAAGGTCATCGACTTCGGGATATCGCGTCCGACGGACAGTGATCTGCGCACGGAGACAGGGAAGTTGATCGGTTCGCCGCCCTTCATGGCGCCCGAACAGTTCCAGCGGCCGAGGGAGGTCGGGCCCGCCGCCGACGTGTTCGCAATGGGCGCGGTGCTCGCCCACGCGGCGACCGGACGCGGGCCCTTCGACTCCAACAGCCCGTACATCGTCGCGTATCAAGTGGTGCACAACGAGCCGGACTTGGCGGGTGTCCCGGACGACCTGGTGCCGTTGATCCTGCGCTGCCTCGCGAAGGATCCCGACGAACGGCCCGTGCCCGCCGAGGTGATGGACGCCCTGCGGCAGCCGGCACCCGCTTCGGCACCCCGCATTCCCGCCCAGCGGCGCCCTCCGGAGGAGACACACATCGCCGCGAGCCCGCGGCCGGAGCCCGTCGCTCCCCCGCGCGCTCGCCGCCGTCTCAGACGGGCGACGGCGGTCGGCGTCGCGCTCGTGCTGGCTGTCGGAGGCGTCCTGGGCGTACGGGAATGGGTCTCGTCCGAGACACCGTCGACCGGATCCGCCGCGGAAAGCCCCGAAGCGTTTCGGCCGTGGAGTACGAGCCTCGGCAGCGCTCGGGCACAGGGCACGCCTCCGGTCTGTACATCCGGTGGAGGCGCCCTCTACTGCTCGGCGCCAGGGATCGCGGCGGCGAGGCTCGACCCCACGGACGGCCGGATCGTCTGGTCGCACAAGGCCGGGGACGTCGGCGAGAAGAACGATGTGGCCGACGACGGCGGCGACGGTGGTGGTGGTTCGGCGGACGCGAAAGCACTGCCCGAGCTGTCCGGCGGACTGCTGCACATCACGAGCGGCAGCCGGCTCAGCGCGCTCGATCCCCGGTCGGGGAAACAGAAATGGGACGCCGACATCTCCGCGTACGCGTCCGTCGTGCACACCGCGGACACCACGCTCCTCGTCGGGGAGCGCGGCACCGTGCGGGCGCTGGACAGCACGACGGGCAAGGAGCGCTGGGATTCGCATGTCGGCGGCCTGGGCACGCAGTGGATCGGCGGATCGGACGAAGCCGGGGTGTTCTATGCGGCGACGCCCTCGGCCGACGGATCCGTCACACAGGTCAGCGCGGTGTCCGCGGACCGCGGCACCGTGCAGTGGACGAGATCAGCGGCGGGAAACCTGAGCCCGTTCGCCGCTCCGGACGGGGCCGTCCACCTCATGTCGACGAACGTCGATCAGCTGGTCGACGCGGTCGTCCGGATCGACAGCGGAAAGAGCGGGGAGCGGAGCGTCCACCGGGTGCCCCTGCCGACTCCGCTCGACCGGGCCTCGGCCGCGGAGAGCGGTGGAGTCGTGTACCTCAGCGATGTCGGCGGTTCACTCGTGGCCGTCGATACGCGCCAGGCCGGGAAGAGCACCGAGCGATGGCGCCTCGAGACATCGGTCAGCCGTCCGTCGAGGCCCGTGGTGTCCGGCAGTCACGTGTACGTCACCGCCCCCGACGGCCGCCTTCTCGCCACGGACGTCCGGAGCGGCGACCCCCTGGGCCAGACCCGCCCCCGCCTCGGCGGCGACATGGCACGAGTGGTGGCCGAGCTGCCCCTGCCCGTCGTCATGGACGGGAAGGTCTTCGGCAGCGCGCCCGACGGAAGTGTCTTCGCGGTGGACGCCCGCAAGCCCGCCGGCTGGTAGTACCCCGGCACCCGTGACGAGCCGCACGGTTCCATGCCATGCCATGCCATGCCTGCCGTGCCGTGCCGTGCCGTGCCGTGCCGCAAGCAAGCACTGAGCCCCGCAAACGGCGAACCCGCCCGGTGGTGAGGACCGGGCGGGCCCACGTGATGGGGTGGTGCGGGGGTTAGCCGAGTTTGGAGACGTCTCGGACTGCGCCCTTGTCCGCGCTGGTCGCCATCGCCGCGTATGCGCGGAGGGCGGCCGAGACCTTGCGCTCGCGGCCGGCCGGAGCGTAGACGCCGCCCAGGGCCTCGCGGCGGGTGGCCAGCTCCTCGTCGGAGACCAGGAGCTCGATGCCGCGGTTCGGGATGTCGATACGGATGCGGTCGCCGTCCCGGACGAGGGCGATCGTGCCGCCGGAGGCCGCCTCCGGGGAGGCGTGGCCGATGGACAGGCCGGACGTGCCGCCGGAGAAGCGGCCGTCGGTGATCAGGGCGCAGGTCTTGCCCAGGCCGCGGCCCTTCAGGAAGGACGTCGGGTAGAGCATCTCCTGCATGCCGGGGCCGCCCTTGGGGCCCTCGTAGCGGATGACGACGACGTCGCCGTGCGTGATCTCCTTCTTGAGGATCTTGTCGACGGCCTCCTCCTGCGACTCGCAGACGACCGCCGGGCCCTCGAAGGTCCAGATCGACTCGTCCACGCCCGCCGTCTTCACGACACAGCCGTCGACGGCGAGGTTGCCCTTGAGGACCGCGAGGCCGCCGTCCTTCGAGTACGCGTGCTCCGCCGAGCGGATGCAGCCGCCCTCCGCGTCCTCGTCGAGGGCCTCCCAACGCTCGGACTGGGAGAAGGCCTCGGCGGAACGGACACAGCCGGGTGCCGCGTGCCACAGCTCCAGCGCCTCGGGGGACGGGGAGCCGGCGCGGACGTCCCAGGTCTTCAGCCAGTCGGAGAGGGACGGGCTGTGGACCGAGTGCACGTCCTCGTTCAGGTGGCCGCCGCGGTGCAGTTCGCCGAGCAGAGCGGGGATACCTCCGGCCCGATGCACGTCCTCCATGTAGTACGTCCGGTCCTTGGCCACGTTCGGGGCGACCTTGGCGAGACAGGGCACGCGGCGCGAGACGTCGTTGATCTCGTCGAGACCGAACGGGACGCCCGCCTCCTGGGCGGCGGCCAGCAGGTGGAGGATCGTGTTGGTCGAGCCGCCCATGGCGATGTCGAGCGCCATGGCGTTCTCGAAGGCCGCGATCGTGGCGATGTTGCGCGGCAGGACCGTCTCGTCGTCCTGCTCGTAGTAGCGGCGGGTGATGTCCATCACCGTGCGCCCCGCGTCCTCGTACAGCGCCTTGCGGGCGGTGTGCGTGGCGAGGACCGAGCCGTTGCCGGGGAGAGAGAGGCCGATGGCCTCCGTCAGGCAGTTCATGGAGTTGGCCGTGAACATGCCGGAGCAGGAGCCGCAGGTCGGACAGGCGTTCTCCTCGATACGGAGGATGTCCTCGTCCGAGATCTTGTCGTTCACGGCGTCGGAGATCGCGTCGACCAGGTCGAGCGTACGGACCGTGCCGTCGACCAGGGTCGCGCGGCCGGACTCCATGGGGCCGCCGGAGACAAAGACCGTCGGGATGTTCAGGCGCAGGGCCGCCATCAGCATGCCGGGCGTGATCTTGTCGCAGTTCGAGATGCAGATCAGGGCGTCGGCGCAGTGGGCCTCCACCATGTACTCGACGCTGTCCGCGATCAGGTCTCGGGAGGGCAGGCTGTAGAGCATGCCGCCGTGGCCCATCGCGATGCCGTCGTCGACCGCGATCGTGTTGAACTCGCGCGGGATGCCGCCTGCGGCCGTGATGGCCTCGCTCACGATCCGGCCGACCGGCTGGAGGTGGGTGTGGCCGGGCACGAACTCGGTGAAGCTGTTCGCGACCGCGATGATCGGCTTGCGGCCGATGTCCGCGCCCGGTACACCGGAGGCGCGCATAAGGGCGCGTGCGCCCGCCATGTTGCGGCCGTGGGTGACTGTGCGGGACCTCAGCTCGGGCATCGTCGCTCGCTCCTTCGGAGAGTAATGACTCACGTCGAGCGTACGCCGGTCGTTCCGGTTGCCGACGCGGTGTCCGGAATACGGGATGGGCGTCTCGGCTTTCGGCTGCCGGCCAGGTGGGGCCCGTCGCGCAGTTCCCCGCGTTCCTAGAGACGGTGCGCGGTCAGGTGGGCCTGGATTGCCGGGGCCACCCTCTCGATGATCTGCTCCGGGTCCGCCGACGCCAGGGGCTCGACCTTGATGACGTAGCGCAGCATCGCGATGCCCACGAGTTGGGCGGCGGCCAGTTCGGCGCGGAGCTCGGCGTCCGGGAGGTCCAGCTGGGCGGCTACGCGGCGCAGCAGCTGGGTGGAGATCAGGCGACGGAAGACGCCGGCCGCGGCCTCGTTGTTCACTGCGGAGCGGACGATCGCGAGCAGTGCCTTGCGGGTGGCCGGGTTCTCCCAGACTCCGAAGAAGAAGCGGGCCAGCCGCTCGCCGACGCCGTCGAGAGGGCCTTCCGCGATCGAGCCCGGGGCGCTCAGGAGAGGCCCGAAGGCGACCTCGATGGACGCCTCGAAGACCTGCTCCTTGGTGCCGAAGTAGTGGTGCACGAGCGCCGAGTCCACGCCCGCGGCCTTGGCGATGCCGCGTACGGACGTCTTCTCGTACCCCCGCTCGGAGAACTCCTCGCGGGCCGCCGCCAGAATGCGGTCGGGGGCCGCGGGGGTGTCCGCGGAGTCCGCGTGGGAGGGGCGTCCGCGGCGGCGCGGGGCGGCGCTGGTCACGAGCGCGGGACCCGTACGGCCGAGGCCAGGTGGAGCCGGGTGAAGGCGAGGGCCTCCGCCAGGTCGGCCTCGCGTTCGGCGCTGGACATGGCCCGGCGGGTGTTGACCTCGATGACGACGTGGCCGTCGAAGCCGGACAGGGCGAGGCGTTCCAGCAGCTCGGCGCAGGGCTGTGTGCCGCGGCCGGGGACGAGGTGCTCGTCCTTGTTGGAGCCGTTGCCGTCGGCGAGGTGGACATGGCCGAGGCGGTCGCTCATGCGGTCGATCATCTGAAGCGCGTCCGAGCGGGCGGTCGCCGTGTGGCTGAGATCGATCGTGAAGTGGCGGTAGTCCTCCTTCGTGACGTCCCAGTCGGGGGCGTAGGCAAGCATCTCGCGGTCGCGGTAACGCCAGGGGTACATGTTTTCGACGGCGAACCGTACGTCCGTCTCGTTCGCCATCCGCCAGATCCCGGTGACGAAGTCACGCGCGTACTGGCGCTGCCAGCGGAAAGGGGGGTGTACGACGACCGTGCTCGCACCGAGTTTCTCGGCCGCCGCCTGGGCGCGCTGGAGCTTGGTCCACGGGTCGGTGGACCAGACGCGCTGGGTGATGAGCAGGCAGGGGGCGTGGATCGCGAGGATCGGGACCTGGTGGTAGTCGCTGAGGCGGCGGAGGGCCTCGATGTCCTGGCTGACGGGGTCGGTCCACACCATGACCTCGACGCCGTCGTAGCCGAGGCGTGCGGCGATCTCGAAGGCCGTTGCCGTCGACTCCGGGTACACGGAGGCCGTGGACAGTGCGACCTTCGCATCCGGGATGCGCACGACTGGTTCTGCCACGGGGACAGGTTACGGGGTGGCTCTGGTGGTTGTGTTCGGGTGGGGGGCTTTGGCCGGGGGGTGACGGTCGGGGGGCTGGTCGGGGTGGCTGGTTGCCGTTGGGGATTCGGTTCGTGGGTGGGTGCGGGTTGGGTGAGGGGTGGGTGTGGCTTGTCGCGCAGTTCCCCGCGACTCTGGGTGCCCCGGGGGGGTGGGATCGGGGCGTGTGTCGGGTGCGGGTCGGTTCGGGTTGCTCGCGCCGTTCCCCGCGCCCCTGGGGGGGTGGGGCTGAGGTCGTGTGTCGGGTGACGGCCGGCTTGGGTTGCTCGCGCCGTTCCCCGCGCCCCTAAAAGATTGCGCAGTTCCCCGCGCCCCCAAGAGGCGGCGTCGTTCCCCGTGCCCCCAAGAGGCTGCACCGTTCCTCGCGCCGCGAAAGACTGCGTCGTTCCCCGTGCGCCCGAAGACTGCGCCGTTGCCCGCGTCCCCGGCTTCCGCGCCCCCGAGAGATTGCGACTGGTGCTGGGTCCCCGGGCGGGTTCGGGGGGCTACGGGGTCGCCATCTGGTCCAGGGTTCGGAGGATTACGCCCTCTCTCAGGGCCCAGGGGCAGATTTCCAGGGTTTCTACGCCGAAGAGGTCCATGGCGCCGGCGGCGACGATGGCGCCGGCGAGGAGCTGGTTGGCGCGGCCCTCGGAGACGCCGGGGAGTTCGGCGCGTTCGGCGGTGGTCATGGAGGCGAGGCGTGGGACCCAGTCCTCCAGGGAGCGGCGCTTGAGCTCGCGCTGGACGTACAGGCCGTCGGCCGAGCGGGCGGCCCCCGCGATACGGGCGAGCTGCCGGAAGGTCTTGGAGGTCGCGACCACGTGGTCGGGGGCGCCGAAGCGGCTGAACTCGCCGACCGTACGGGCGATCTGGGCCCGCACATGGCGGCGCAGGGCCTTGATGTCCGCCGGGTCAGCGGGATCGTTCGGCAGCCAGCCCGCGGTCAGCCGGCCCGCGCCCAGCGGCAGCGAGGCCGCCGCGTCCGGCTCCTCGTCGATGCCGTACGCGATCTCCAGCGAGCCGCCGCCGATGTCGAGGACGAGCAGCTTCCCCGCCGACCAGCCGAACCAGCGGCGGGCGGCCAGGAACGTGAGCCGCGCCTCCTCCGCGCCGGTGAGGACCTGGAGCTCGACGCCGGTCTCGGCGCGCACCCGGGCCAGTACGTCGTCGGCGTTGCTGGCCTCCCGCACGGCGGAGGTCGCGAACGGCAGCAGGTCCTCGACGCCCTTGTCCTCGGCGGCCTCCAGCGCCTCCTGGACAACGGCGATCAGTTTGTCGACTCCTACAGAATCGATCGCGCCGCTCTCGTCGAGGAGTTGGGCGAGCCGCAGCTCCGCCTTGTGCGAGTGCGCGGGCAGCGGGCGCGCGCCGGGGTGTGCATCCACCACCAGCAGATGCACCGTGTTCGATCCCACGTCGAGGACACCGAGTCTCATGTACGGAACGCTACTGCGCGCGGAACGCCCAGCAGTCCCCGGATGGCTTCCCGGCCACTTACCCTGGACTCGTGCCAAAGACGAAAAAGGCAAAGCCCGACAAGTCGGCAGCGTCCGCCAAGTCCGCCAAGGGCGCGGCCAAGTCCAAGAAGTCCCCGGATCTCCCCAAGCAGGGCGACGAGAAGGGGCTCGACTTCGCGCGTGCGTGGGTGGAGTTCCCGGATCCGGCCGACGACGAACAGATCTTCCGCTGCGATCTGACATGGCTGACCTCTCGCTGGAACTGCATCTTCGGAAGCGGCTGCCAGGGAATCCAGGCGGGCCGCGCGGACGACGGGTGCTGCACGCTGGGCGCCCACTTCTCGGACGAGGAGGACGAGAAGCGCGTCGCCGGGCATGTGGCGAGGCTCACGCCGGAGATGTGGCAGAACCACGAGGTGGGGACCGAGACCGGCTGGGTCTCGAAGGACGAGGACGGCGACCGGCAGACCCGGCCGTACCAGGGCTCGTGCATCTTCCAGAACCGGCCGGGCTTCGCGGGCGGCGCGGGCTGCTCGCTGCACATCCTGGCCGTCAAGGAGGGCCGCGAGCCCCTGGAGACCAAGCCGGACGTCTGCTGGCAGCTGCCGGTCCGGCGTACGTACGAGTGGATCGACCGGCCCGACGACACCCGGGTGCTCCAGGTCTCGATCGGCGAGTACGACCGCCGCGGATGGGGTCCGGGCGGGCACGACCTGCACTGGTGGTGCACGTCGGCGACCTCGGCGCACGGCGCGGGCGACCCGGTCTACGTCTCGTACCGGCCGGAACTGATCGAGCTGATGGGCAAGGCCGGCTACGACCGCCTGGTGGAGCTCTGCGAGGAGCGCCTGGCGTCCCAGCTGCCGTTGCTGGCTCCGCATCCGGCGGACCCCGTCGGCAAATAGGCGCCGCCCCGTAAGGGCCAGCGCCCCGTCAGGGGCGCGGGGAACTGCGCGACCGGCCCACGACTGCTCGCGGACGAGGACCGGCCGGCGGAAGCGTTCAGCCCTCCGACGGGCTCGGGTCGCCACTGTCACTCGGAGTACCACTGGGCGGCGGCGTAGAACCTCCGGAGGACTCCGGCGGGGGTTCCGGCTCCGGGTCCGACGGAGCCGTGTCGCTGGGCGTGGGCTCGGGATCGGGACTGGACGGCGGCGGATCGCTCGGCGTGGGCTCCGGGTCGGGCCCCGGGCCGGTCGGACCGGGATGGGTCGGTGTCGGCGCGGGCGGATCCGGGCGGGGCCCCGGATGCGTCGGGCTCGGGCCCGCCGTCCCGTAGCCGTCGATCGTGACCACCGCGCCCGCGGGTGCCACCGACACGCTCGCGCTCCAGCGACCGATCGGCTCGCGCAGATGATCGACGTACACCTTGATCGTCAATGACTCGCCGGGCTCCAGCGTTCCGGACGACTGGCTGAGGTAGAGCCAGGACGCTCCGGTGTGCGCGGACCAGTGGACCGGTGAACTCCCGGTCGCCGTGAGGGTGATCAGCGTCGTGTCGCCGCTGGAACCGGCCTCTACGGAGAGGCCGGTTTTCTGTTGTCCCGAGGCCACTCCGATGACTTCCACGGAGACGTCAGGCGAGTCGCCGCCCCGGGTGAAGCGGGGGTCGGGCCTGGTGCTGGCGTTGCCGGCGTTCTCGTAGCCGGGCCCCTCGCCGCCGAGTCCGTCGGGGCCGTGCGCCTCGTTCGCGGTGACCGGGCGGCCGTCCGTTCCCTCGCCGGTGAGGGGTGCGCCTCGGTAGGCCGCCCACAGAGCGAGTACGGGTGCCGCCACGACGGTGGCGACGACGGTGGTGGTGACGGCACGCGCGCGGAGGCGGTCACGACGGGCCGCGCGGTCCTTGGGGTCCATCGGGAAACCGCGCCGGTCGAAGCGCGGGCCGCCGCCCCGCGCGCGTGGGACGTGCGTCATCGCCCTGTGGAGGGCCGCGCGCGGGGCTTCGAGTACGGGCAGCGCGGCGGGCGTGACGCTGGTGCCGGGCCAGGAGCCGGGGACCGCGCGCTCCGCGGTACGGCGACAGCGCGGGCAGTCGTCGACGTGCCGGACCAGTTCGCGGCGCAGGGCCGTGCTGAGGACGAGGTGGTTGTCTCCGGTGAGCCGGCTGACTCCCGGACAGGTGCCGGTCTCGACGACGGCGAGGGCCGCGCGCGTGCGCTCGACCTCGCAGGCGGCCGTCGCCAGGAGTTCGCGGGCGGCGGCCAGGTCCATGCCGAGGACGGCGGCGACCTCGTGCGCGGCGAGCTGGTGCCGTACGGCCAGTTCGAGCGCCTCACGCTGTTCGGGCGTCGTACCGGCGGCCTCCGGCCAGGCCAGCAGGGCGAGTTCACGACGGCGACGGTCCTCCTCGGCGGCGGCGAGGAGGTCGGCGGTCGAGTCCGCGGCCCGGTCCGAGGGCCGGTCGGTTGTGCGGTCGGCTGTACGGTCTGCCGCCCGGTCTGTTGTCTGGCCGCCGGGGCGGTCGGCGACCGCGGCGGCGGCGCGGTGGACGCCGGCGTACGCACCTTGGGGGCGGCCGGAGGCGTGCGCACCCTCGGAACGTCCCAGCGCATGGGCGCCATGACGTTTCTGCTTGGCCTCGGCGAGCTTGCGCAGGCACGACCAGCGGGCGAGGGCGTACAGCCATGCCCTGCGGTCGTCGGGCGCCTCCGGGCCGCGCTGGCCGCGGCGTTCGGCCAGCGCGAGAACGTCTCCGAGGGCGGCGGTCGCCGTGTCGTGGTCGCACAGCACGGACAGGCAGTAGGTGAACAGACCGTCCAGGTACGGCTCGTAGCGCGGAGGCGGGCACTGCGCCAGCGTGCGCGCCGCCGCCCGGTCGCGCGCCTCGCGGTGCGCCCGGTGTGCGCTGGTGGTGCGGGTCGAGGTCTCGGGACTGCGGCTCATCACCCGTGCGACCGTAGGGGCCGGGCGGTGGCCCCTTCTTCCTGCTTGCGCACATTTAATCCGTACGGGTGAAACGATCCCTCATAAGGGGACAGGAACCCTGAATTCCATGGCGTGTTCCTGACGAGTCGTGGCCGGTTTGCGAAGGGTGCCCGGTTATCGGCATCGGGCGCGGAAAGGACCGGCATCGCGCCGTCAGTGAGGGCGGTTACGGTTCGTGTCATGGCTGCCCGTACGAAGACCGCGAAGGACCGGCCGTCCTACCGCTGCACCGAGTGCGGCTGGCAGGCGGCCAAGTGGCTCGGCCGCTGCCCCGAATGCCATGCGTGGGGGACGATCGACGAGTACGGCGCGCCCGCGGTGCGTACGACGGCCCCCGGCCGGGTCACCACGTCCGCGCTGCCCATCGGCCAGGTCGACGGCCGGCAGGCGACCGCACGCTCGACCGGCGTGCCCGAGCTGGACCGGGTGCTCGGCGGCGGGCTCGTACCGGGCGCGGTCGTACTCGTGGCGGGCGAGCCGGGCGTCGGCAAGTCCACGCTGCTGCTGGACGTGGCGGCCAAGGCGGCCAGCGACGAGCACCGCACGCTCTACATCACGGGTGAGGAGTCGGCGAGCCAGGTCAGGCTGCGCGCCGACCGCATCAAGGCGATCGACGACCACCTGTTTCTGGCGGCGGAGACGGATCTGGCCGCGGTCCTCGGTCACTTGGACGCGGTGAAGCCGTCCCTGCTCATCGTCGACTCCGTGCAGACGGTGGCCTCTCCGGAGATCGACGGCGCCCCCGGAGGCATGTCCCAGGTGCGTGAGGTGGCCGGGGCCCTGATCCGTGCCTCCAAGGAGCGCGGCATGGCCACCCTGCTGGTGGGCCATGTCACCAAGGACGGCGCCATCGCGGGACCGCGTCTCCTGGAGCATCTCGTGGACGTCGTCCTGAGCTTCGAGGGCGACCGGCACGCGCGCCTCAGGCTCGTACGAGGCGTCAAGAACCGTTACGGGACGACGGACGAGGTCGGCTGCTTCGAGCTGCACGACGAGGGCATCACGGGGCTGACCGACCCGAGCGGTCTGTTCCTGACCCGCCGGGCCGAGCCCGTCCCCGGCACCTGTCTGACCGTCACCCTGGAAGGCCGCCGCCCCCTGGTGGCCGAGGTCCAGGCGCTCACCGTGGACACCCAGATCCCCACCCCGAGGCGCACGACCTCCGGTCTGGAGACCTCCCGGGTCCAGATGATGCTCGCCGTTCTGGAGCAGCGCGGCCGGATCAGCGCCATCGGGAAGCGGGACATCTACACCGCGACGGTCGGCGGCGTGAAGCTCACCGAGCCCGCCGCGGACCTCGCGATCGCGCTCGCGCTGGCCAGCGCCGCGAGCGACACCCCGCTGCCCAAGAACCTCGTCGCGATCGGCGAAGTGGGCCTCGCGGGCGAGGTCAGACGGGTCACGGGCGTCCAGCGCAGACTCGCCGAAGCCCATCGTCTGGGCTTCACCCACGCCCTTGTTCCGAGCGATCCGGGCAAGATCCCTCCCGGCATGAAGGTCCTGGAAGTCGCCGACATGGGGGACGCGCTGAGGGTCCTCCCGAGGTCGCGTCGGCGAGAGGCCCCACGGGACGAGGAAGAGCGCCGGTAGACTTTGCCCAGGTCTCGCCCGTCCGTACGAACTCAGGGCGCCCCCAGACACCTGCGACCGGAGGAGTGCAGTGGCAGCCAACGACCGGGCAGCAGTTCCCGGCAAGTCCGCCGGGAGTTCCGGTGCCGATGGCCTGATGCGCACCTCACTCAGCGCCGTGGCACCCGGCACAGGGCTGCGTGACGGCCTGGAGCGAATTCTCCGCGGCAACACCGGCGGGCTCATCGTGCTCGGCTGGGACAAGACCGTCGAGGCGATGTGCAGCGGCGGTTTCGTGCTGGACGTGGAGTTCACGGCGACCCGGCTGCGCGAGCTGTGCAAGCTCGACGGCGGCATCATCGTCGACAAGGACATCACCAAGATCCTGCGGGCCGGTGTGCAGCTGGTGCCCGACCCCACCATTCCGACGGAGGAGACCGGTACCCGTCACCGCACGGCGGACCGGGTGAGCAAGCAGGTCGGCTTCCCCGTCGTCTCCGTCTCCCAGTCCATGCGGCTGATCGCGCTGTACGTGGACGGGCAGCGGCGGGTCCTGGAGGACTCGGCCGCGATCCTCTCCCGCGCGAACCAGGCCCTGGCCACGCTGGAGCGGTACAAGCTCCGCCTCGACGAGGTCGCGGGCACGTTGTCGGCCCTCGAGATCGAGGACCTGGTCACCGTCCGGGACGTGTCGGCGGTCGCCCAGCGGCTGGAGATGGTGCGGCGCATCGCGACCGAGATCGCCGAGTACGTGGTCGAGTTGGGCACGGACGGGCGGTTGCTCGCGCTTCAGCTGGACGAGTTGATCGCCGGGGTCGAGCCCGAGCGGGAGCTTGTCGTGCGGGACTATGTGCCCGAGCCGACGGCCAAGCGGTCGCGGACCGTCGACGAGGCGTTGTTCGAGCTCGACGCGCTCACCCATGCGGAGCTTCTCGAACTGCCGACGGTGGCTCGGGCGTTGGGGTACACCGGGTCGCCCGAGGCGCTCGACTCCGCCGTTTCGCCCCGCGGGTTCCGGTTGCTGGCGAAGGTGCCGCGGTTGCCGGGGGCGATCATCGACCGGCTTGTCGAGCACTTCGGTGGGCTGCAGAAGCTTCTTGCCGCGAGCGTGGATGATCTGCAGACCGTGGATGGGGTGGGGGAGGCTCGGGCTCGTAGTGTGCGGGAGGGGCTTTCCCGGTTGGCCGAGTCTTCGATCCTCGAGCGGTACGTGTAGCCGTCCGGCGGTTTGGCGGGGCCGGGCCTTGTGTTTTGGTGCGGGTTGGTGGGGGCTGGTCGCGCCGTTCCCCGCGCCCCTAAAGATTGCGCCGTTCCCCGCGCCCCTGGGTAGTGGGGGCTGAGCGCGCCGTTCCCCGCGCCCCTAAAGATTGCGCCGTTCCCCGCGCCCCTGGGTAGTGGGGGCTGAGCGCGCCGTTCCTCGCGCCCCTGAAAGACTGCGCCGTTCCCCCGCGCCCCTTTCGGGGTGCTAGTCCTTCTTCAGGACGAATGATGTCTGGGTCTTTGTGAAGCCTGGGGCCTTGGCCTCTACCAAGTAGGTTCCGGCTGTTGCTGCGATGGCCGGTGGGGTGGCGCACTCGGGGGCGCTGGACTTGCGGTTCCACTGGACGGTGTGGGTGACGCGGTCGTCGGCCGGGATGCGGAAGAGGATGGTGGCGGCGCCCGTCGGGCAGTCGGCCGAGGACCAGATCTCGTCGTCGCTTTCCGCCTGGGTGATGGTCAGGACCGCGTTCTTCGGACCGAGATCGAGCTTGCAGTCGCTGCCCGAGGAGTTTCTGGCGATCAGTTCGAAGGTGGGCTTCTCGCCGGGCGCGTACGCGTTGTTGACGCTGCGCACAGTCAACTTCACGGCACCGGCGGTGCAGTTGGGCAGGCTGGAACCGGCCGGGAGCGTGTCGCCGGAGCCACCGCCGCCCTCGCCGTCGTCCACGCTGCCACCGCCCGAGGCGGAGCCGCCGGAGGTGGAACCGTCCGAGCCGCCGGAACCCGCCGAACCGCCGGAGTCCCCAGAACCCCCGGAACCGCCGTCGCCTTCGTCGCCCGACTCGTCGCGCCCGCCCGGGGCTTGGCTGATCGCGGGATCGGAGCCGGAGGGGCCCGGTGTGATCGAGGCGGTGGGGTTCTTGTCGTTGGACCCGTCGGCGTCGTTCTTGCCGCCGCCCCCGCCACTTGAGGTCACCACCCACGTGACCAACAGCGCCAACACCGCGACCACGGACACGAGAACGGCCCTCCGTCGCCAGTAGATGGAGGAGGGAAGCGGCCCGACCGGATTGCGCATAGATCCCACGGCGCAAACTGTACGAGAGATCCGGGAGTTCACTGTCCCCACCCGCCGCTCACACCATCATCTTTTACAGATCATCGTCCCGGGGACGCCCTGTAAGGGGCGCGGGGAACTGCGCGGCAAGCCCCCGCCCACCCGCGGACAACACACGACGGCAGCCCCGCCAAACCGCCGGAGGCGCCCCCGCATGGGAGGATCGGACCTGCCATGACTGCGCCCACGAAACCCACATCCCACGCCCAGGCCGACGCACAAGAAGCCGTCGGCGACGACCTGCACGCCCCTGTCATCGACTGGTTCGAGGACAACGCGCGCGACCTGCCATGGCGGCGGGCCGACGCGGGACCGTGGGGAGTGATGGTCAGCGAGTTCATGCTGCAGCAGACGCCGGTGAGCCGGGTGCTGCCGGTGTACGAGCAGTGGCTCGCCCGCTGGCCACGCCCCGCCGACCTC
Organism: Streptomyces sp. NBC_00258; assembly: GCF_036182465.1. Classification (NCBI taxonomy): domain Bacteria; kingdom Bacillati; phylum Actinomycetota; class Actinomycetes; order Kitasatosporales; family Streptomycetaceae; genus Streptomyces; species Streptomyces sp. NBC_00258. The sequence goes on along the minus strand of NZ_CP108081.1, from coordinate 6,951,691 downwards.
GCCGAGGACGCGCCGGGCGAGGCCGTCCGCGCCTGGGGCCGCCTCGGCTACCCGCGCCGCGCGCTGCGACTGCACGGCGCCGCGGTCGCCATAACGGAGCGCCACGGCGGCGACGTACCCACCGAGCACGCCCAGTTGCTCGCGCTGCCCGGTATCGGCGAGTACACGGCGGCCGCCGTCGCCTCCTTCGCGTACGGGCAGCGGCACGCCGTGCTCGACACGAACGTGCGGCGCGTGTTCGCGCGGGCCGTCACCGGTGTCCAGTACCCGCCGAACGCCACGACCGCCGCCGAACGCAAGCTCGCGCGCGCCCTGTTGCCCGACGACGAGCGCACGGCCTCGCTCTGGGCCGCCGCGTCCATGGAACTCGGCGCACTCGTCTGCACGGCGAAGAACGAGAGTTGCGTGCGCTGCCCGATCGCGGCCCAGTGCGCGTGGCGGCTGGGGGGCAAGCCCGCGCACGAGGGGCCGCCGCGGCGCGGGCAGACGTACGCGGGCACGGACCGGCAGGTGCGCGGCCGGCTGCTCGCCGTGCTGCGCGAGGCGGTGGCGCCGGTCCCGCAGTCGGTCCTGGACCGGGTGTGGGACGAGCCGGTCCAGCGCGCCCGGGCCCTGGACGGGCTGGTCGCCGACGGTCTGGCCGAGCCCCTCGCGGGCGGTCTGTACCGGCTCCCGCTGAGCTGACTCACAGGTTCCACCGGGGTCCGTGACAGTTCGTCTTGACACCTCCCGGCAGGCAAACCGCCCCATAACCACCCCAGTCGGCGCCTCGCTTTACCCATCCCCTACTTCCGTTACACAACCGACGGACAGCCGAGCGCTTCCCGCAGGCTCGTTCGGACAGCCCCGTGACAACCGCTCCGTAACTTCAGTGCCGTACCGCGGACCAGCGGTACGGCAGGCAACGGACAACCGGCAGCACGCAGGTCGGAAAACGGGGACGGAGGCGGTTGGAATGGCGCATGGCGAGGTGCTCGAGTTCGAAGAGTACGTACGCACCCGGCAGGACGCGCTGCTGCGCAGCGCACGCCGCCTGGTCCCCGACCCGGTCGACGCCCAGGACCTCCTGCAGACCGCGCTGGTCCGCACGTACGGCCGCTGGGACGGCATCGCCGACAAGCGTCTCGCCGACGCCTATCTGCGCCGAGTCATGATCAACACGCGTACGGAGTGGTGGCGGGCCCGCAAGCTGGAGGAGGTCCCCACCGAGCAGCTGCCGGACGCGAGCGTGGACGACTCCACCGAGCAGCACGCCGACCGCGCGCTCCTGATGGACATCATGAAGGTGCTCGCTCCGAAGCAACGCAGTGTCGTCGTGCTGCGACACTGGGAGCAGATGTCCACGGAGGAGACCGCCGCCGCCCTCGGCATGTCGGCCGGCACGGTCAAGAGCACACTGCACCGGGCGCTCGCCCGGCTCCGCGAGGAGCTGGAGCGCCGGGCGTCCGACGAACGCGACCAGTTCGGCGCGGGTGTGCCGGAGCGTGAGGAGCGGGAGCGTTGCGCGGCCTAGGCACGACGGTTCCACGGCCCGGTGGGGCCTTGAAGGCGGTGATCACGGCAGTGGCCGTGCTCGCCGCCCTCGGCCTTTTGGTGTCCGCCTGCGGCACGGGCGGCACCGGCGCCCGTGACGAGGGCCCGGCTTCCGACTCGGTGTCCGCGGGCGCCGTGGAGGCCGGCACCCCCTCCGCCTCCCCCACCAAGGAACGCGCGGACGCCATCAGGCTCGTCCGGGCCGACCCGGGTGTCAGCGCGGCGGTCAAGCGCGACCTGAAGCCCTGCTTCGGCGACGAGTACCCGGTCGACGTGTCGTACGGAAAACTCACCGGCGGGACCGCGGACGACGTCCTGGTCAACGTGATGACCTGCGGCGACGCGGTCGGCGTCGGCTCGTACGTGTATCGCGAGGACGGCGACGCGTACAAGAATGTCTTCCGGGCCGAGGAACCCCCGGTCTACGCGGAGATCGACCGGGGCGACCTGGTGGTCACCCAGCAGGTGTACGGGAAGGGCGACTCGCTGGAGTATCCGTCAGGCGAGCAGGTCATCACGTACCGCTGGACGGCGAACCGCTTCGCGGAGCGGGCCAGGACGACGAACGACTACAGCAAGGTGGCGGGCGGCGAGACGCCGGTCCCGACCGAGAACTAGACCGGCCACTTCCGCAACCGACCCGACCGACCGAGAAACTGAGAGCACCGGATGACAGAGCAGACCCACGTCCTGTTCGTTGAGGACGACGACGTCATCCGCGAGGCCACCCAACTCGCGCTGGAGCGCGACGGCTTCGTGGTCACCGCGATGCCCGACGGTCTGTCGGGGCTGGAGGCGTTCCGCAGCGACCGGCCCGACATCGCGCTCCTCGACGTGATGGTGCCGGGGCTCGACGGTGTGTCGCTGTGCCGTCGGATCCGGGACGAGTCGACCGTGCCCGTGATCATGCTGTCGGCCCGCGCCGACTCGATCGACGTCGTCCTGGGCCTGGAGGCGGGCGCCGACGACTACGTGACGAAACCCTTCGACGGGGCCGTCCTCGTCGCGCGGATCCGTGCCGTGCTGCGGCGCTTCGGGCACGCGAGCGGGCCGCGGTCCGCGGCCGACTCCGAGGGCGGTCCGTCCGTCCCCGCCGATGGCGTGCTGTCCTTCGGGGACGGTGACGGCGAGCTGGAGATCGACACCGTGGGCATGGAGGTGCGCAGGGGCGGTACGCCGGTGGCGCTGACGCCCACCGAGATGCGGCTGCTCCTGGAGTTCTCGTCGGCGCCGGGCACGGTCCTGTCGCGCGACAAGCTCCTGGAGCGGGTGTGGGACTACGGCTGGGGCGGCGACACCCGCGTCGTCGACGTCCATGTGCAGCGGCTGCGTACGAAGATCGGCCAGGACCGGATCGAGACGGTCCGCGGCTTCGGCTACAAGCTCAAGGGATGAGGCTCCCGGTGCGGCCCAGAGGGCTGCGGATCGGGCTGCGCTGGAAGCTGAGTGCGGCGATCGCGCTGGTCAGCGCACTGGTGGCGCTGGTGCTCAGCATCGTCGTGCACAACGCCGCCTGGGTCACCATGCTGGACAACGCCCGCGATGTGCAGGACGAGCGGCTGCAGATCGCGGCGCGGTACTACGACACCTCCAGCGGGGCGGCCCGGCTGGGCACCAGGGTGGACGATCCGGACATACCTCAGGAGCTGCTGCGCAAGGTCAAGGCCGAACGGCGGGCCACCTTCGTGCAGGACAACGCCGACGGGGTGCCCGACATCTGGGCTGCCATGCCGATGCGGGATGGCCGGACCCTGTCGCTGCACACCCGTTTCACGGACCGCAGCGCCAACGTCATGGCGGACCTCGACCAGGCCCTGCTCATCGGTTCGATCGCGGTCATCTTCGGTGGCTGCGCCCTCGGCGTGCTGGTCGGCGGCCAGCTCTCCGGCCGCCTCCGCAAGGCCGCCAGTGCCGCGAACCTGGTCGCGCAGCGGCAGAGCGATGTGCGGGTGCGGGACGCCATCGGCGGTGTCGTACGGGACGAGACCGACGACCTCGCGCACGCGGTGGACGCCATGGCGGACGCACTGAAGCAGCGGTACGAGGCCGAGCGGCGGGTCACCGCGGACATCGCGCACGAGTTGCGCACGCCGGTGACCGGGCTGCTCACCGCGGCCGAACTCCTGCCGCCGGGGCGGCCGTCCGAGCTGGTCAGGGACCGGGCCCAGGCGATGCGCACGCTCGTGGAGGACGTGCTGGAGGTGGCGCGGCTCGACGGGGCGTCCGAGCGGGCCGAGTTGCAGGACATCAACCTCGGCGAGTTCATCAGCCGGCGGGTCGCCTCGACGCATCCGGACATCGAGGTCCGGGTGGTGCACGAGTCGTTGGTCACCACGGATCCGCGGCGTCTGGAGCGGGTTGTCGGCAACCTCATCGCCAATGCCGCCAAGCACGGCAAGCCCCCCATCGAGATCTCCGTCGAGGGGCGGGTCATCCGGGTCCGCGATCACGGGCCCGGCTTCCCCGCGGACCTGCTCGCCGAGGGGCCGAGCCGCTTCCGCACGGGCAGCAGCGACCGGGCGGGGCACGGTCACGGGCTCGGCCTCACCATCGCGGCGGGGCAGGCGCGGGTGCTCGGTGCGCGGCTGACCTTCCGCAATGTGGGGCTCGATGCGGGGCTGGGGCCGGTCGAGGGGGCGGTCGCCGTGCTGTGGCTGCCTGAACATGCGCCGACGAACACGGGAAGTTTCCCGATGCTTCCTTAGCACCCGCGGGTCGTCCGACATCCACGGGCCGTCCGTATCCGCCGGTCCGGTGGGGGCTGGTCGCGCAGTTCCCCGCGCCCCTAAAGACAAAGGCCAGGGCTACCGCCCCGGCCTTTCGTCTTTGAGGGGCGGTAGCCCTTGCCTTTAAGGGGCGCGGGAACTGCGCGACCAGCCCCCACCGGCCCGCAGCAAACACACAACGCAAGCCCCGCCATCAACGGATACTCAGACCGTCTCGGTCGGCGTCGGCGCCGAACCGCCCCTCAGCGGAACCTCCTTCACGAACACCGCCGCGATCAGGGCAACGACGGCGACCGCCGCTCCGAGGAGGAACGCCGAGTGCGTACCGGAGGACACCGCGTGCTGGTACGCCTCGCGCGCAGCGACCGGCAGCTTCGCGAGGCTCGCCGCGTCCAGTTGGGCCGACTGCTCGGTGACCTTCGAGCCCAGCGCCCCGGCCCGCTCGGTCATCACGTCCTGGACCCGGTTGTTGAAGAGCGCGCCCATGATCGCGACCCCGAAGGACGACCCGAGCGTACGGAACAGCGTGGTGGTGGACGACGCGACGCCCATGTCCTTCATCTCGACGCTGTTCTGCGAGACCAGCATGGTGATCTGCATCAGGCAGCCCATCCCGGCACCGACCACGGCCATGTACACCCCGGACGTCAGTCGCGACGTATCCGTGTCCATGAGCGACAGCAGGTACAGCCCGACCGCCATCAGCGCGCTGCCCACGATCGGGAAGGCCTTGTAGTGCCCGGTGTTGGTGGTGACCCGCCCGGCGACCATCGAGGTGACGAGCATCGCGCCGAGCATCGGCAGCAGCAGCAACCCGGAGTTGGTCGCGGACGCGCCCTGCACGGACTGCTGGTAGAGCGGCAGGAACAGCACCGCGCCGAACATCACGAACCCGGCGATGAAACCGATGACGGACATCAGCGAGAAGTTGCCGCTCCGGAAGATGTGCAGCGGCACGACCGGCGCGGCTGCCTTGGTCTGCCAGAACAGGAACCCGACGAGCGCCGCGACCCCGATCCCGATCAGCTCCATGATCATGGCGGAGCCCCAGGCGTACTCGCTCCCGCCCCAGGTGGTGACCAGCACGATCGAGGTGATGCCCACGGTGAGCAGCCCGGCCCCGAGGTAGTCGATCCGCGCCTGCGCCCGCTTCCGGGGCAGATGCAGTACGGCACTGATGGCGATCAGCGCGACGACACCGAGCGGCAGGTTGATGTAGAAGGACCAGCGCCAGCCCCAGTGGTCGGTGATGGTGCCGCCGACCAGCGGCCCGCCGATCATGGCGAGGGCCATCACGCCGGCCATCATGCCCTGGTACTTGCCGCGCTCCCGCGGCGGAATCAGGTCCCCGATGATCGCCATGACACCGACCATCAGACCGCCGGCACCGAGTCCCTGGATCGCCCGGAACCCGATGAGCTGCCCCATGTCCTGCGCCATTCCGCTCAGGGCCGACCCGATCAGGAAGAGCACGATCGAGGTCATGAAGACGCCCTTGCGCCCGTACATGTCGCCGAGCTTGCCCCAGATCGGGGTGGAGGCGGCGGTCGCGAGCGTGTAGGCCGTGACGACCCACGACAGGTGTTCGAGCCCGCCCAGCTCCCCCACGATGGTCGGCATGGCAGTGCCGACGATCATGTTGTCGAGCATGGCGAGGAGCATCGCGATCATCAACGCGAGCAGGACGACCCGAACGCTCCTGGGCTGCTTGCCCTCGACCTCGGCCGCCCCCTGTTCCGCTCCTGTCTCCGCCCCCGCTTCTACCACTGCCCCGGCTGCGTCAGCCGCCTTGGTGTCCGCCACTGTCCCCACTCCCCTGGGTACTGCACTGCTACTTACTTGCACTTACTTGCCGACCGGCTAGTTGACTACACTGGGGAAAAGTAGACCCGTAACTAGCCGGGCGTCAAGTAAGTTTTTCTTTACCTTACGGCGAGCACCTACGACACGTAGGGACGACAAGGACGAGGAGCAGCCACGATGGGCGGCAGCAGGCAGCGGCGGCGCGGGGACACCCGTCAGCGCATCCAGGACGTGGCCATCGAACTCTTCGCCGAGCAGGGTTACGAGAAGACGTCACTGCGGGAGATCGCCGAACGGCTGGACGTCACCAAGGCGGCGCTCTACTACCACTTCAAGACCAAGGAAGACATCCTCATCAGCCTCTTCCAGGACCTGACGAGGCCGATGGACGAGCTGATCGAGTGGGGCAAGGGGCAGCCGCACACCCTGGAGACCAAGCAGGAGCTGCTGAGCCGCTACAGCCTGGCGCTCACCGACGCGGCCCCCCTCTTCCGCTTCGTACAGGAGAACCAGGCCACGATCCGCGAGCTGAGCATCGGCGACTCCTTCAAGGACCGCATGCTCGGGATGCTGGACATCATCAGGGAGTCGGACGCCGCGCTGACGGATCAGGTCCGTTGCGTGAGCGCCCTGTTCACGATGCACGCCGGGATGTTCGCCCTCAAGGACATCGAAGGCGACCCCGAGGACAAGCGGAAGGCCGTCCTGGAGGTCGCCATCGATCTGGTCACGCGGGCACACGCCGGCGCTTCCGGGTCACTCTGAGCCCTGGACTCCCAACCGTGAGCCCCAGGCGCCCTTAGAGGCTCACGCCCTTCGAGCGCAGGAAGGCGACCGGGTCGACCGCCGAGCCGTAACTGGCCTTCGTGCGGATCTCGAAGTGCAGGTGCGGCCCGCTGGAGTTGCCGGTGTTGCCGGACAGGGCGATGCGCTGGCCGGTCTTCACTATCTGGCCGACCTTCACGTCCACGCGGGACAGGTGCGCGTACTGCGAGTACGTACCGTTGCCGTGCTTGATCACGACGGCGTTGCCGTACGCGGGTCCGTCACCGGCGCCGTTGCCGCCGGCCTTCACCACGGTGCCGCCGTGCGCGGCGACGACCTGTGTGCCGGAGGCGACGGCGAAGTCCTGGCCGGAGTGGGTGGACGACCAGAGGTTGCCGGCCTGGGCGAACTTCGCGGAGAGCTTGTACTTCTTGACGGGGTCGACCCAGGAGGCGGCCTTCTTGGCCGCGACGGGCTTGGCGGCGGCCTTCTTGGCGGCCGTCTTGCTCTTGGCCTTCGTCTGAGCGGCGGCCTTGGCCTGCGCGGCGGCCTGCTGCTGCACCGAGACGGCGGCGGAGCCCGGCAGCGCGACGGCGCTCGCCTTGGTGTCGGCGGCGACCGCGACCCCGGCTCCGAGCGCGGCCGAGGCTCCCAGGCCGAGAGCCATGGCGGCCGCCCGGACACGGAGCTTGGGCGTGCCGGGAAGGTGGGACGTGATGCGCTGCGACATGGGGCTACCTCCGGGGGACGGACATCGGGGGACGGGCATCGACACACCCGGCGCGCTGTCGGCGCACCGGGCGAGGTCCCTTGGTAACCCGCGCCGCCGTCATCCCACAAAGGGCCCATCTACGACCCGAAGTCGTACTTGACACCGAAACTTCCGACTCCTTGACAAGAAGAACGTCTGGGACGAAATCCTCCGCCTTTTCTCCGTGAAGTCTGGTTTACGCCCACTTCAGGGCCGTCCGCCCCGGCCCCGGACCCCTCACTCCGGGCCCGCGCCGCATGCGCTCCGACCCCGTCACCACCCCCGGGCCAAAGGTCCTTTTTGCCCGTTTCCAGTCCACCACTACTCGCCCTAGTACCGGACAAATCACCTGTGCGTCATGTCACCGGAGGGCATGATCCAGAGGCCCGGGAATGTGGCGGGGGCTACACAAGGGCCCAGGTGGTTCGCCTACGCTCGGTGCATGGTCGACGCCGGAGTGCTCGGGGCCCGTATCGCGTCCAGCGCGGTCGCACCGCTGGTGAAGAGGCTCTTCGTGAAGGACCAGCCGGGGGCCGGGCTGGTGAGCAGTCCGGTACGGATATCGGCGCTGGTGTCGTTCGGGCGCGAGAAACGGAGCGTCACGCCGAAGGACGTCGAGAAGGTCGCGGACGAGCTGGTCCTGAGGGCGTTGAGGACGGCGGGACCCGGCGAGCGGCCGGTGAAGGCCGAGGAGGCAGTCGCCATAAAGCACGCCCTCGGGCACTCGCTCGCCTCGCTCGGGCACATCACCATCGAGGACTACGAAGCCGTGGCTCTCGGCACCGACGAGTTCGCACGCCTCCTCCGCTCCAACACCACGGTCGCCGCCTACGGACTCAGCGGCGACGGCGAGTTCTTCTACGAGCAGCTGCTGCACACGGCCGCGCTGCACATTTTGAACTTCTTCACCCAGCGCTCCACCTACATCGCCCGGCAGCAGACCGCGCAGAGCCGGCAGCTTGCCCGGCTGGTGCGGGCCGTGGACGTCCTGCTGGGGCGCCTGCCGTCCCAGTCGGCCGAGGACGCGGGGTTCGAGGCGCGGTACGCGGAGCACATCACCGGGCGGTACGGAACGCTGACCATCTACGGCCTGGACACCGGGACGAGCGAGTGGTCGCTCGACACCGCGTATCTCAGCCTGGAGGCGACCCGGGAGCGCGACGGGCAGGACGGCGGACTCCAGATCCCCGCCGAGCAGGTCCTGGCGCAGCACGACCAGGTACTGCTGCGCGGGGTCGCGGGCTCCGGGAAGACGACCCTCGTCCAGTGGCTCGCGGTGACGACGGCGAGCCGTACGTACGACCATGGCCTGACGCACCTCATCGGGAGGGTGCCGTTCGTCCTGCCGATGCGCAGGATCGTGCGCCCGGGGACGGAGTTCCCCATCCCGGGGGACTTCCTGAAGGCCGTCGGCTGCCCGGTCGCCGGGGAGCAGCCGGCCGGCTGGGCGGAACGGGTGCTCCGGGCCGGGCGGGGTGTGCTGCTGGTCGACGGGATAGACGAGATCGCCGGTGACCGCCGGGACGCGGCCCGGCGCTGGCTGCGCGAACTGACCCGGACCTTCCCGGGGAACCTGTGGCTCGTCACCTCCCGCCCGTCGGCCGTGCCGGAGAGGTGGCTGGAGGCGGCGGACTTCCACGAACTCACGCTCTCCCCGATGGCACGCGACGACGTCGCCACGTTCGTACGGCGCTGGCACCGCGCCGCCGGAGCGGACGAGGGCGAGGGGATGTCACTGCTCCAGGCCGTGCGGACCACGTCCGAGCTGAACCGGCTGGCCACCAACCCGCTGATGTGCGGCATGCTCTGCGCACTCCACCGCGACCGGCGCGGCTTTCTCCCACAGGACAGGAAGTCCCTGTACGAGGCCGCCCTCACCATGCTCCTCGAACGTCGGGACCGGGAACGGGAGTTGGACCACCCCGACGGACTGCGCATCCCGTACGCCACGCAAGTGCAGCTGCTGCAGAAGCTGGCGTGGTGGCTGATCCGCAACAGCCGGGCGGAGATGGACCGTTCGGACGCGCTGCACATCATCGGGCAGGCGGTTCCCGCGGTGAATCTCGACGGGACCGCCGAGGACGTCTACCGGTCGCTGTTGCTGCGGTCGGGGCTGCTGCGGGAGCCGGCGGAGGGGAGGGTGGACTTCCTCCACCGGACCTTCCAGGACTACCTCGGCTCCCGACTGGCCGTGCAGGAGCTGGACTTCGATCTGCTGGTGAACAACGCGGAGAAGGACGACTGGGAGGACGTCATCCTTCTCGCCGTCGCGCACGCCCGTCCGAAGGAGGCGGAGCAGATGCTGCGGCGGCTGGTGGGGCTGGACACCTCGCGCGGGAAGCTGCTGGCCGCGGCGGGGTTGCGGTTCGCGGCGGAGGTGGAGCCTTCGGTGAGGACGCTGGTGGAGGAGGGGATGGGGTCACTGATTCCGCCGCGGACGCTCAGAGAGGCGGACGAGCTGGCACGAGCCGGCGGTGATCTGATAATTGCCCTCCTGCCGGGTCCGGAGGGGGTCGACGACCAGACAGCAGAACTGATGGTCAGGGCCACGGCTCAACTGGGCAGTGAGGCCGCGCTGCAGTTTCTGACCCGCTTCCGGAAACACCCGGGCACAGTCGTCCAGATGACCCTGGCCGCATCCTGGAAACACTTCGACTGCGAGATCTATGCGCGCACCATCCTCGCGCACCTGACCCAGCAGCACTTTGTCCCGGTCTACAGTGCTGCGGATCTCCGCGCACTCCGCTCCATCGGCGGCTGGAAGGACATCGTGGTCCTCGGTGCCTACCGGGTCGAAGACCTGACGGAACTCATCGTGCCCGAACGACTCACCCATCTCGAACTGGAAGCACCCCATCCAGTCGAAGGACTGGCCTGGCTCTCAGCCTTCCCCCATCTCGAGAGGGTCCATGTGGCGACAGAATTGAGTACGAACGAGGCACAGCAGGTGCCGCACTGGATCCAACTCACCACCCGCTAGTCAGCCGATTTGACCTACCCTTGACTCCCACAACAGCCCCACCCCACAGGGACCTTGATGCCCATGGAGCCCGTTGTCCGCATCCCCTCCCCTCACACCGCACCCCTCGTACAACGGCTCTTCCGCACACCGGAACCCCAGCCCTCCCTCGCGCCCGAACTGATCGCCGCGTTCACCACCTGGCGCGGCGCCGAAGCCCCCGTGCCCCCGGACGAAGTCCACCGCACGGCCGCCGAGTTCATCCAGCTGGCAGCCGAGAAGCACACGACCCCCACGTCCGAACTGCCCGCCGTGGTCGACGTGCTGGCCCGCACGCTGCTCGCCGTCGGAGAGCTCGACCTCACCGACGTGGACGCGGTACGGCTGGGTCCGCAGGACTACGCGCGCCGACTGCGCGGGGCCGTGCCGGGCGCGGACCGGGGGCTGTCGCCCGACGCCGCGTGGTTCCACGACGCGCTGCTCGTGAACGTGTGTCTGCACGTGCTGCACCACTTCATCGGGCGCTCGCCACACATCCAGCAGCACATGCCGGAGCGTGCCAGCCGTATCCGACAGCTCGTCGATCTCAACGACACCGAGGCGGCGGCCCGCCGTCCCGAACGCTCGCGGCAGGACGCGGACTTCGAGGCCCGTTACGCCGAGGAGGTCGTACGCCAGCACGGCTGGCTGACCATCGTCGGCGTCGACTTCCCGAACGCGCCGGACCGCTGGCTCCTTGAGGACACGTATCTGAGTCTGGAGGCCGAGGAGAGCACCGGCGACGGGAGCGGGGCCGGGCAGCGGACCGTGCTGCTCGCGGACCGGGCGCTGGAGGGGCACGAGCGGGTTCTGCTGCGCGGGGTGGCGGGCTCGGGGAAGACGACCCTCGTCCAGTGGCTCGCCGTGGCCACCGCCCGCGAGGGTGCGCGGGTGCCGTTCGTCCTGCCCGTACGCCGTTTCGCCCGCGAGGGCTTTCCCGCTCCCGACGACTTCCTGCGCGCCGTCCGCCACCCGCTCGCCGACCAGGCGCCGGAAGGGTGGGTCGTACGGACGCTGCTCGCGGGCCGTGCCCTGCTGCTGGTCGACGGGATCGACGAGGCCCCGGAGTCGACGCGCGGCGAGCTGCGCGACCAGCTCCGCCGTCTGCTGCGCGTGTTCTCCGGGAACGGCTGCCTGGTCACCTCGCGCCCCTCCGCCGTGGCGGACGGCTGGCTCGCGGAGGAACGTCTCGCGGAGGAGGGCTTCGCGGAGCTGTCGCTCGCGCCGATGTCCCGGGACCAGGTCACGCGGTTCGTCCGGGACTGGCACACGGCGGCGATGGGCGACGAGAACTGCCGTGAGCAGCGCGACCGGGACGAGCTGAAGGAGTACGAGCAGCGGCTGCTCCACTCCGTACGGATCTACCGGGAGCTGCGCCAGCTCGCCACCAACCCCCTGATGTGCGGCCTCATATGCGCGCTGAACAGGGACCGCTCCGGCTCCCTCCCGCACGGCCGCAAGGAGTTGTACGAGGCTGCCCTGGAGATGCTCCTGCAACGCCGCGACCCCGAGCGGGACGTGCTGTACGCGGACGACGTGCGCCTCCAACAGGAGCCTCGGGAAAGGCTGTTGCAGAAGCTCGCACACGCCATGCTGGAGGACGGCGTCTCGGAACTGCCACGCCGACGGGCGGTCGCCATCCTGGAGGGCGCGCTGCCCGCGATCCCCGCCGCACGCGCGGCGGGCGACGGCGAGAAGATCTTCGGGCATCTGCTGCACCGCACCGGGCTGCTGCGCGAACAGGCGGGCCTCTCGGTGGACTTCGTCCACCGCACCTTCCAGGACTATCTGGCCGCCAAGGAGATCGTGGCGCGCGGACGGCTGCGCGACCTGGTCGACCACGCCCACCAGCCCGAGTGGGAGGAGGTCATCCGCATGGCCGCCGCCCACGCCCGCCCCGAGGAGTGCGGCGACTTCCTCGAACGCCTGCTGTCGGCTGCTCCCGCGCTGCGCAGACCCCAGGTCAACCACCGCCGGCTGATGGCCGCGGCCTGCCTGGACCATGTCACCGAGCTCGACCCGTCGGTCCGGCGGCTCGTCCACGACCGTACGAAGAATCTCGTGCGCCCCACGAGCGAGCTGGGCGCCCGCAGTCTGGGCTGGGTGGGGCCCATCGTCCTGGAGCTGCTGCCCGACCCCGAGCAGGTGCCGAGCGACCAGCAGGCGCTGCTTCTCGCCCTCACTGCGACCCGGGTCGAGGACGACGCCGCCATCGACTACCTGGCCCGTCTGCGGGGGCGTTCCTCGCTCGCGGTACGGACCGAACTCGCCCGGCCCTGGCGGCACTTCGACACCGAGCGGTACGCGCGCGAGATCATCGCCCACCTGGATCCCGACGGCGTGTACTTCCCGGTCTCCGACACCGCCGAACTCTCGGCCCTGCGTCACCTCGGCGGCCGCCCCCGCGTCCAGGTGGCCGGCGTCATCCCCGCCACCGACCTCATGGACGGCCTGGACCGCGACCGGCTCACCCATCTCTGGCTCAACGCCGAACCCACCGACCCGGACATGTCCTGGCTGTCCCTCTTCCCCAACCTCCAGGTCCTGCGCGTCAATCCGCGCCTGCCACGGGTACGGAACGTGCCGGAGGGGGTGACGATCACGGCGTAGGGCGAGCACCGCGGTCACGGACCGGCGCGGTGACAGTCCAGTGACACGCGGCGACAGAACGGTGACAAAAGAGGCCACAACCAACCCCCGGGTCCCCTGGTCTCACCTGGTGTGGGGCGAACGGCAGTTGACCTTGCCGGACGCGCCACCGGACACGGATCCACGAACGCACGAACTGACACACCAAACTGGGGGAACAGAAATGAAGCTCGTCCGTCACGCAGCCGCCGTCGCCGTCGTCGTCACCGGTGGTGCCCTCGCCCTCGCGGCGCCCGCCTCCGCGTCGGCCTCCGCGTCCGCGCCCACGGCGGCCAGGTCGGCCGCCGTCGCGGCCCCGTCGGAGGCCCCGGTCGCGAAGTACAACGGCGCCTGCGGCACCGGTCACAAGGTGATCGACTCCGCCAACATGGAGAACCTCGGCACCACCTTCCTCACCTACAACAAGACGACCGGCGAGAACTGCGTGGTCACCGTCCGCACCAAGCCCGGGGCCGCGGTGGACATGTTCGCCAGGCTCAGCTCGAAGACCGGCGGTACGGCCACCGACAAGGGCCGGTTCACGACGTACGCGGGGCCCGTCTACATCGAGGCCCCCGGCGAGTGCGTCACGTGGGAGGGCGGCATCACCACGTACTCCACGAAGGGCACCGGCCACTGCGGCTGATCCACGACCGGGCGGCAGGCCGACGAGCCTCGGGCGCAAGCCAACAAGGAGCCGCACACTGCAGTGTGCGGCTCCTTCGTCGTGCCCGGCCGGGAAACGCGCCCTGGCCGGCAAGCTCCCTAACCGCGCAGCGGCAGCGCACCGAAAGCGTGCTCACGCCAGAGCTGCCGCGACGCCTCTTCCGGGTACGGGGCCACTGAGGGCCTCGCGTCGAAGATCCGCACCGGCCGCCGCTCGACGTCGTACGCGGGCCACCCCGGGTCCTCCCCCGCCGCGAACCCCGTCCAGGCGGCCCGGACCAGCCGCGACAACTCCTCGGCCTCGGCAGGCGGTTCCTCCCCGAGGAGCAGCGCCGGCAGACCCTCGCCGAGGTTGCCGAACACCAGTGGCACGTCGAGCCCGTGGCAGGCGCCCAGCATCCCGCCCATGCCCGGCGCCTCCCAGACCAGCTCGTAGACGTGTGCGCGACCGCCGCCCGCGATCTGCGCCTCGGCCAGCCGGAGTGACGGCATACGGAACAGCCAGTCGGACTGGACGAGTTCGTAGAGGTCCTCGGCACTCGCGGCCGGGAACGCGGCACGGTACGCCGCATCGCCGCCCACGCCGCCCACGCCGCCCACGGGCCCGAACGTCCGGAGTGCGACGGCGGCCTGATCCTCCGTCACCTCGCCGGTCAGTCCGCGGAGCAGCATCATCAGCCGGAACTCGTCACGGGTGTGGCCGACCACGAGTTCGACGTCCCGTCCCGTGCCGGCGGCCAGCGCCTCCCAGGGGGCGGCCGGCAGCACCTCGCCGTCGACGACGGGCGCGACCGGGATCAGCGCGTGGGCCGTCGGCCCCCACCGCTCCGCGAACGCCCCGCCCTTCGCGCCGACCGCGTCCGCCACCGCGGGCAGCCGTCGTGGCGCCACCGCCCCCAGCTCCTCCACCGTCGGGCGCACGCCCAGCTCCGCGGCGAACTCCCGGGCGATGTCGGCGGCGAGCTCGGTCGAGAAGAACGTACCGGGCACGCTCTGGGCGACGGCCCGGCCGAAGAGCCCTGCCGCGCGTGGCATCGCGAGCAGCGCGGCCAGCGAACCCGCGCCCGCCGACTGGCCGACGACCGTGACGCGGCCCGGATCGCCGCCGAAGGCGCGGATGTTGTCCCGCACCCACTCCAGCGCGGCCACCTGGTCGAGCAGGCCCCGGTTGGCGGGCGCTCCCTCGATCTGCGCGAACCCCTCGATGCCGACCCGGTAGTTGAGCGTCACCACGACGACGGCACCCTCCCGCGCCAGCCGGCCGCCGTCGTACTCGGGCAGGCCCGACATCCCGATGACGTACGCGCCGCCGTGCATCCACACGATCACCGGCAGCCCCGCGCCGGGGCCGGGGTCGGGTGTCCAGACATTGAGGGTCAGCCAGTCCCCTTCGTCCGCCGCGTCGCCGGACACCAGTGCGTCCATGCCGAACGCGGCGGACTGCGGAGGCGGCGTCCCGTACGCGACCGCCTTCCGTACGCCGTCCCAGCTCCGCACGGGCACCGGCACCCCGAACCGCAGTGCTCCGACGGGTGGTTCGGCGAACGGGATCCCTTTGAACACCGCCGATCCCGACGCCTCTCCGGCTCCCCGCACCACACCTGCCGTCGTACGGACCTCGGGTTCGTCGGCGCCCATCACGGTTCCCTCCGCAGACAGTTCGGTCATCGCGGATCATCCCGTCGAACCGGACGCCAGGGCCACCGGTTTTCCCGCCCCAAGATCCACGGACAGGGGCCCGCCCCGGCGACTAGGCTGATCCAGCGGCGCCCCAAAGGGGCGCGGGGCGGTGACATATGCGGCTCCGCCGCGGGGCGCGACCAGCCACGACGGACCCGCAGACGACGCACCATGCCCTCGGGGGAGCGCCATGGAACCAGCAACGGTCGGAGTCCGACTGGCGTCCACCGTGGCCGCTGATCAAGAAGCTCTTCACGCCGGAGGGGCCGGGCGCGGGACTGGTCGACAAGCCCGTCCGCATCTCGTCCCGTGTCTCCTTCAAGGGCGAGCAGCGCACGCTCGGGGAGAAGGACGTCACCAGGCTCGCCGCCGAGCTGGTCCGGCGGGCTCTGAAGGACGCCGACGAACGCCCCATCCCCTCCGACGAGGCGCAACCCGTCGTCCACGCCCTGGCCGACACGCTCCGCGCCCTCGGCGACATCACCATGACCGACGCCCAGGCCGTGGCGCTCGGTCACTCAGGCCTCGCGCTCCATCTCCGCCATGCCGCCGGGAGCCCAGACCGCGACCTCGCATTCGACGCGACGCTCTTCTACGAGCGGCTCCTCGACACGGCCTGTCTGCACATCCTGCACTTCTTCACCCAGCGCTCGACGTTCGTCGCCCGAACCCTCGTCGAGCAGACCCGGCGGCAATCCGAACTCATCGCCAAGGTCGACGAGTTGATCGCCCGGACCCCGCGTCCCGGCGACGGGGACGGGGCGTTCGAGCGGCGGTATCTGGCGTACGTCGCCACCAAGCACAGCAAGCTGACCATCTACGGCATCGACCTCGCCAACACACCGAACCGCTGGCAGCTCGACGCCGCCTACATGACCCTGCAGGCGATGCGCCGCTCCACGGACGGGGAGTCGGCCGCCTCCGGTGACGCCTACCTCGCCTCGCCGGGGACGCCGCTGCCCGCCGAGGAGGCGCTCGCGGACCACGACCTGGTGCTGCTGCGCGGAGTGGCGGGCTCGGGCAAGACGACGCTCGTCCAGTGGCTCGCGGTGACGGCCGCACGGGCCGAGCGCGGGGACCGTATCCCTTTCGTCCTTCCGCTGCGTACGCTCATCCGCCGTGCCGACGGGCTGCCGGCGCCCGCCGACTTCCTGGCGGCCGTGCGCGTCCCGTTCCACGGCACGGCCCCGGACGGCTGGGCGGACCGGGTCCTGGGCGCGGGCCGCGGGCTCCTCCTCGTCGACGGCCTCGACGAGATCCCCGAGCGCGACCGCGAACGGACGAGGCACTGGCTGCGGGACCTTCTCGACGCGTACCCCGGCAACCAGTGGCTGGTCACCTCCCGCCCCTCCGCCGTGGGCGAGGACTGGCTCACCCCGGACGGCTTCACCGAACTGCTCCTGACGGCCATGAGCCGCGCCGATGTCACCGCCTTCATCCGGCGCTGGCACACGGCGGCCGCCGCCGACGCACCGGACACGGAACTCCTCGCCTCCTACGAGCACTCGCTCCTGGAGGCCGTCGGCGTCAAACAGGATCTCGGCCGGCTCGCCACCAACCCCCTGATGTGCGGGCTGATCTGCGCCCTGCACCGCGACCGACGCGGCTATCTCCCGCACGGACGCCAGGAGTTGTACGACGCGGCCCTCTCCGCACTCCTCTCGCGCCGCGACCAGGAACGGTCGATGCAGCTCGACCACATCCAGCTCAGCGAACTCCCGCAGATCCAGCTGCTCCAGCGACTGGCCTACTGGCTGATCCGCAACAACCAGGCGGAGATGGACCGCGAACGGGCCGAGCGCATCATCGCCGACGCACTGCCCTCTCTCCCCGCGGTGGCGAGCCAGGGCGACGCGGCCGAGATCTACCGCTATCTCCTGATCCGCAGCGGCCTGCTGCGCGAACCCGCGGTGGGGACCGTCGAGTTCGTCCACCGCACCTTCCAGGACTACCTGGGCGCGAAGGCCGCTGTGGAGGACGGCGACTTCGGGCTCCTCGTCCGCAACGCCGCCGACTCCCAGTGGTCCGACGTGATCCGCATGGCCGTCGCCCACGCCCGTCCGCGCGAACGGGCACAGCTCCTGCGCGACCTGGTCGACTCCGCCGAGGGTGTCGAGGGCACCGCGGGCACCCGTGTCCGCCTCCTCGCCCTGGCCGGCCTCGAACACGCCACGGAACTCGACCCGCAGGTCCGGGCCGACGTGGAGGAACAGGCGGCCACACTCATTCCGCCGCGTACGCCGGAGGAGGCCCGCCAGCTCGCCTCGGCCGGCCCGCTCGTCCTGGAACTGCTGCCGGGTCCCGATGGTCTTTCCGACGCGGAGGCGCTGGCCGTCGTGATCACCGCGTCCCTCATCGGCGGCGACGCGGCCATACCGGTACTGGCCCGCTTCCGCACCCACCCCGCCGTGCCGGTGCGCGCCCAGCTCAGCTGGACCTGGGACCGGTTCGACTCCGACCGGTACGCGGCCGACGTCATCGCCCACCTTCCCCAGGGCGAGCTCTATTTCACCGCCCATTCGGCGGCCCACTTGCGCACCCTGAGTTCATTCGGCGGCCGGCCCCACCTCCAACTCGTCGGAGACATCGAGGCGGCGGAACTGCACGCCTGCCTGGACCCGGACACCACTCGGCTGCTCGTCATCCGGGACAACAACAGGCTGCCCGACCTGAACGTCCTCGCACGCCTGCGCCGGCTCCGGCGACTGGCCATCAGCCGCAGTCCGTACGTCGACGACCTCACGCCCCTGACCGAATTGCCACTGGAGCACCTGTCGTTGGACTACATGCCGGGCCTGGAAAGGCCGGGTGTGCTGGCGCCGCTCTCCGCCTCGGCCACGCTGCGCGAACTCGACACCGGAGTACCACTCCAGGGCGAATCCCTCGATGTCGCACTCCCGGATCTGCCGCTGACATCTCTGCGATTCACCAAGAATGCCCTCCAGTTCACCGGACTGCGCGGCTTGCGCCATATGCGCTCGGTGAAAACACTGGCCCTGGGCACCCTCTTCGAACCGCTCACCCCCGAGGACTACGAAGAGGTCTCGCTGCTCCCCGAACTTGAGGAATTGCACCTCAAGTGGGCCACCCTCCCGTGGGGCGAAGGCCCCATCCTGCCGGGCATTAAGCGGCTCAGGTTCAACAAATTCACCGGAAACGAAGATCTCACGGCGGTATCGGCTCTGTTTCCGGGGCTGCAGTCGGTCACATTCGTACTCGCCCCGGATACGACGAAGGTCCCGGAGCACACTCTCGCGCTCTTCCCGGACATCCACACCGTGACAAGGACGCACACCGTCCTCTAGCCCAACCCCACCTGGGCACCCTACAGTTACCGACCAGTAATCCCTTCGCTTCCCTGTGGCCTCACACGCACATGAGCATGCACCACGACCCACGTCCGCAGCGCTCCGACGCGAGAGGAACCCCCCATCCCATGACAGGAAGAAGCTGGCAGCGCCTCATAGGCGTGACCGCCGCCGCCACCGCCGTGACCGCGGCCCTGGCGATCCCTGCCACCGCCGCGACCCCGGCCGCGGCGACCACCGCGGCCACCACCGTCGCGACCGCCGCCTCTGCCGCCACCGCGGAGGACGTGGACTACGACACCTGGCAGAAGGACTGCCGGGCCGTCATGGCCGAGGCGCTGCCCCACCTGAAGGAACGTATCGCCGACGCGTCCGCCGGTGAGAAGCAGGCCATCGTCTTCGACATCGACAACACCACGCTGGAGACCGACTTCGGCTTCAGCTACCCGTCGCCGGCCAACGCGCCCGTCCTCGACGTCGCCAAGTATGCCCAGGACCACGGCGTCGCCCTGTTCTTCGTCACGGCCCGCCCGGACATCATCAAGCCGGTGACGGACTACAACCTCAAGCACGCCAGCTACAAGGTCTCGGGCCTGTACGTACGCAACTTCATCGACCTGTTCAGGGACGTGGCCGAGTACAAGACGGCCCAGCGCACGGCCATCGAGGCCAAGGGCTACACGATCATCGCGAACATCGGCAACAGCGCCACCGACCTGTCGGGCGGGCACGCCGAGAAGACGTACAAGCTGCCGGACTACGACGGCCAGCTGTCGTAACCACGGCCGGGCACGACGAAGGGGCCGGTGCCTGGTGGCACCGGCCCCTTCGGCCGTTCTCAGACGCAACCCCTCGGGGTCACGCCTCCTTGCTCAGGTTGGGACCGGCGCCGCCGGCCGCCTGCTCGATCGGCGGGACGTCCGGCAGCGCGGACTTCTCCTCGCCGCGGAAGGTGAAGGTCTTGGCCTCGCCCTCGCCCTCCGTGTCGACGACCACGATGTGGCCGGGACGCAGCTCGCCGAAGAGGATCTTCTCCGACAGGGAGTCCTCGACCTCGCGCTGGATCGTGCGCCGCAGCGGACGCGCGCCGAGCACCGGGTCGTAACCCTTCTTCGCCAGCAGCTCCTTCGCGGACTGGGAGAGCTCGATGCCCATGTCCCGGTCCTTGAGGCGCTCGTCGACCTTGCCGATCATCAGGTCGACGATCGTGAGGATGTCGTCCTGGGTCAGCTGCGGGAAGACGACCACGTCGTCGACGCGGTTGAGGAACTCGGGCCGGAAGTGCTGCTTCAGCTCGTCCGAGACCTTGTTCTTCATGCGCTCGTAGTTGGTCTTCTTGTCGCCCGAGGCCGCGAAGCCCAGGTTGAAGCCCTTGGAGATGTCCCGGGTGCCGAGGTTGGTCGTCATGATGATGACCGTGTTCTTGAAGTCCACGACCCGGCCCTGGGAGTCGGTCAGTCGACCGTCCTCCAGGATCTGCAGCAGCGAGTTGAAGATGTCCGGGTGGGCCTTCTCGACCTCGTCGAAGAGGACGACGGAGAACGGCTTGCGGCGGACCTTCTCGGTCAGCTGGCCGCCCTCTTCGTAGCCCACGTAACCGGGAGGCGAACCGAAGAGACGCGAGACCGTGTGCTTCTCGCTGAACTCCGACATGTCGAGGGAGATCAGCGCGTCCTCGTCACCGAAGAGGAACTCGGCGAGCGCCTTGGACAGCTCGGTCTTACCGACACCGGACGGACCGGCGAAGATGAACGAACCACCCGGACGCTTCGGGTCCTTCAGACCGGCGCGCGTACGACGGATCGCCTTGGAGAGCGCCTTGACGGCGTCCACCTGGCCGATGACCCGCTTGTGGAGCTCGTCCTCCATGCGCAGCAGACGCGAGGACTCCTCCTCGGTCAGCTTGAAGACCGGGATGCCGGTGGCGGTCGCGAGGACCTCGGCGATCAGCTCGCCGTCGACCTCGGCGACGACGTCCATGTCGCCGGCCTTCCACTCCTTCTCCCGCTTGGCCTTCGCGGCGAGGAGCTGCTTCTCCTTGTCGCGCAGCGAGGCGGCCTTCTCGAAGTCCTGCGAGTCGATCGCGGACTCCTTGTCACGGCGGACGCCGGCGATCTTCTCGTCGAACTCGCGGAGGTCCGGCGGCGCGGTCATCCGGCGGATACGCATCCGGGAGCCGGCCTCGTCGATCAGGTCGATCGCCTTGTCCGGCAGGAAGCGGTCCGAGATGTACCGGTCGGCGAGCGTCGCCGCCTGCACCAGGGCCTCGTCCGTGATGGACACGCGGTGGTGCGCCTCGTAGCGGTCGCGCAGACCCTTGAGGATCTCGATGGTGTGCGGCAGCGACGGCTCCGCGACCTGGATGGGCTGGAAGCGGCGCTCCAGCGCGGCGTCCTTCTCCAGGTGCTTGCGGTACTCGTCGAGCGTCGTCGCACCGATCGTCTGCAGCTCGCCACGGGCCAGCATCGGCTTCAGGATGCTCGCGGCGTCGATGGCGCCCTCGGCGGCACCCGCACCGACCAGCGTGTGCAGCTCGTCGATGAACAGGATGATGTCGCCGCGGGTGCGGATCTCCTTGAGGACCTTCTTCAGGCGCTCCTCGAAGTCACCGCGGTAGCGGGAGCCGGCGACCAGGGCGCCGAGGTCCAGGGTGTAGAGGTGCTTGTCCTTGAGGGTCTCGGGCACCTCGCCCTTGACGATGGCCTGCGCGAGACCTTCGACGACGGCGGTCTTGCCGACGCCGGGCTCACCGATCAGGACCGGGTTGTTCTTCGTACGACGGGACAGCACCTGCATGACCCGCTCGATCTCCTTCTCGCGCCCGATGACCGGGTCGAGCTTGGACTCACGAGCGGCCTGGGTGAGGTTCCGGCCGAACTGGTCGAGGACCAGGGACGTCGAGGGGGTGCCCTCGGCAGGACCGCCACTGGCGCCGGCGGTCTCCTTGCCCTGGTAACCGGAGAGCAGCTGGATGACCTGCTGCCGCACCCGGTTGAGATCTGCGCCCAGCTTGACGAGGACCTGGGCGGCGACGCCCTCGCCCTCGCGGATCAGGCCGAGCAGGATGTGCTCCGTGCCGATGTAGTTGTGGCCCAGCTGAAGGGCCTCGCGGAGCGACAGCTCCAGGACCTTCTTGGCACGGGGGGTGAAGGGGATGTGCCCGGACGGGGCCTGCTGGCCCTGGCCGATGATCTCCTCCACCTGCTGGCGGACCGCCTCGAGCGAAATCCCGAGGCTCTCCAGGGCCTTAGCGGCGACACCCTCACCCTCGTGGATCAGGCCCAGGAGGATGTGCTCGGTGCCGATGTAGTTGTGGTTGAGCATCCGGGCTTCTTCCTGAGCCAGGACGACAACCCGCCGCGCGCGGTCGGTGAACCTCTCGAACATCGTTAATCGCTCCTCAGAGCGGTCAGGCAGTAAGGGGACGCTCCCCTCCCTGTCCTTCCGCAGCTTAGTCCCGCAAGCGGGGACCGCTCATTCCAACTGCCGACACCGTCCTTGGCCTCCTGACCCCGAACGCCGACATCTGCTCCAACCTGATGGTGCGAGACGATGTTCCCGCAGGCCAGGCAGATACCCCCACCATCTGTACGCCGATGGCGAACGTGAGATGCCCGAGCCATGCGTGTCGCCCCTCCCACTAGGGATGTCTTACCCGTACGCACTGACACTCCATGCCGAACGCACCGGTTCCCTCCGCTATGGGCGAACATCCTTGCGCCGCGGACCGCTTCGGAGCGCCCACTTTTCGGACACTCTGCGAACATGCGCAGCCACCCAGCGTAACTCGAACGCCGCTCCGGCGGTTGGCCTTGCATGGTCCCCACGGTCCCTTCTCCCCGCCGACCGCTCAACACGAGCCACCCGAGCGCCTCGGGCCGCCCGAGCCACGCGAGTCGCACGGTCCGGCATTGGTACGAGAACGAACTGGGCTGGCCGACCGTGCCCGGCACTCCCGTGGACCTGCCGACGGGGCTGCGTTTCGACGTACTGGACGCACCGGTGGAGGCGGGGTACGCGGCGCTGCGGCATCTTGGGCCGGGCTCTCCGGTGGTTGTGCGGGCGGACCGGATGCGGATTCTGGTGGCGGCGGGAAGCGCGGACGAACTGCCCGGGCTGCTCGACTGGCTGGAGTGGGGGGCTCTCGCGCTGGATCTCAGGGCGATCGGCGAGGGCGGGCGCATCGAGGCGCCACTGCCGCCCGGCACTCCGCGACCTGCGGGGATCTCCGTACATGTCCCGGCGCACACGTCTGCGGAAACGCCGGTGAAGACGTCCGTGAAGACGGCCATGGACACCGCTGTGGACGGCTCGCAGGGGGCCGCTGTCTGGCTGCGACCCCCTGAGCCTGGCTGCGAGGTGGAGCCGTCGCTGCCGACACTGTCGGCGCTCGGTGGGGGCGTTGGGGGCGCCCCCGATCTCGTACGACTCGTGAACACGATGGCCACGGAATGCCATCGCATCCGGCTGCGCCGTTCCTGTGCTCAGCCTTTGGCCTTGTCGTAGGCCTCTGCTCAGCCGTTGGCCTTCTCGTAGGCCTCGCGAATGGACGCCGGAACGCGACCGCGGTCATTGACCTCGTAACCGTTCTCCTTCGCCCACGCACGGATCTGAGCGGTGTCCTGGCTGCCACCGGAAGCGGCGCGCGCCTTTCCACGGCTCCCCGAGGCGCGGCCTCCGGTACGACGACCGCCCTTGACGTACGGCTCGAGAAGTCCACGGAGCTTGTCCGCATTGGCAGTCGTGAGATCGATCTCGTACGTCTTGCCGTCCAACGCGAACGTCACGGTCTCGTCCGCCTCGCCACCGTCGAGGTCGTCGACAAGAAGGACCTGAACCTTCTGTGCCACCGGATTTCCTTTCATCGATATCTTCAGGGACGGGGTCCACGGCGGCCGCCGCTGTTTCACGTCCCTGTTATATGCACTACTGCAGTACGTCGGAAAGCAAACCGCTTTTGCTGGAAAAACACAAACCCCTGGCAGAGACCGACGGACCCGGGAAGACCGGAAACGTGCGCGTTTCGGACATAGGACCCGCGGGCATGGGCCGCCGGGGTAGTGACGGGGGTATGCCACGGGTATTACGGGGTGGCGATCACAGATGCAGAAGCATCCGGCTGTTGCCCAAGGTGTTCGGTTTCACTCGTTCGAGACCGAGGAACTCGGCCACGCCCTCGTCATAGGAACGCAACAGCTCGGCGTAGACATCGGTGTCCACAGGTGTCTCACCGATCTCCACGAAGCCGTGCTTCGCGAAGAAGTCGACTTCGAAGGTCAGGCAGAATACGCGGCGAACACCGAGCCAGCGGGCGGTCTCCAGCAACTTCCCCAGCAACTGATGTCCGACGCCGGCGCCCTTCATGGAGCCGTCCACGGCAAGAGTGCGGACTTCCGCGAGGTCTTCCCACATGACGTGCAGAGCGCCGCAGCCCACGACCTCCGTGGTTGAGCCGGTGTCGCGTTCCGCGACCCAGAACTCCTGGATGTCCTCGTAAAGCGTCACCGTCGCTTTGTCGAGCAGGATGCCGCCGCGGACGTACGCGTCGAGGAGGCGGCGAACCGCCTGGACATCGCTGGTCCTGGCCCGGCGGACGGTGAGGGCTTTAGTGGTGAGTTCGGGCTGCTCTGCTGGCATGAGCGGACGTTATCGCCCGGTCTCGCCCCCAGTGGCGGCGGGGTTCTCGCCGACTGGGTTCTCGACTGCAGGGTTCTGCACTGCCGGGTTCTGCACTGCCGGGTTCTCGGCAGCGTGCTTCTCGGCCGTCTGCTTCTCGACTGCCGGGTTCTCCGCCGCCGGGTTCTGTGGCGCGGGGGTTTCCTCCGGCCCTTGGACCATACGCACGGCATCGCGCAGTGCTTCGCGCTGTTCCGGGGACATCATGCCGAAGAAGGCGACGAGAGCGGCGGCCGGGTTGTCGCTCTGGGTCCAGGCTTCGTTCATGAGTGCCGCCGCGTAGGCGGCCCGGGTGGAGACCGCCTCATATCGATAGGCCCGGCCTTCGGCTTCGCGACGTACCCAGCCCTTCTGATGGAGATTGTCCAAAACGGTCATCACCGTCGTGTACGCGATGGACCGCTCCTGCTGAAGGTCTTCCAGGACTTCCCGAACGGTCACCGGGCGGTTCCACTTCCACACCCGCGTCATGACCGCGTCTTCGAGTTCTCCCAATGGGCGAGGCACAGCTCAGAACAATAGGGGGAGATGTCGCCAATCACGTGGTGGACGTGGCTTTGGATGACAAACAGCAACAAAAAGGGCGTACGACTCGAAAAGCTGATGAGTCGTACGCCACGGGGTGGACGCCGTCCGGCGCCCCGGTGAAGGTCAGGCGCCGGTGTCGCGGGAGGTCTGGCGGGCGCCCTCGGCGCGGGCGAGGGCCGCGTCGACGACCGCGTCCTCCTTGGCCTTGTTGGCGCCGCCCTGGGTCTTCACGATCGTCACGATCAGACCGGTGAAGAACACGGCCATCACTACCGGGGGCACGAGCGCGGAGACGTAGTCCATGCCGTCCAGAGTAGCCAGGGGCCGCGGGGCGGGTGAGGGGTGGGGGTGGCGTGGACCGCCCCCACGGTGCGGCTAGACCGCGGCGAGCTGCTGCGGCGCGTTCGCGGGCGGGGCGGCCGGTTTGCGCCTCGGGGGGAAGACCTCGCCGGGGGTGGGGATGGGGCGGTCTCGGCGCGGGGACTGCGGCTTGGGCCGGGGGGCGGCCGGCTTCTCGGCGGGCTTTTCCGCGGGCTTCCTGCCGGGTTCCTCCGTGGCGGCGGCGAGGCCGCCCGGGAGGGCCGTCAGACGGGTGCGCGCACGGCTGCGGGAGGCCGGGA
Source organism: Streptomyces sp. NBC_00258 (assembly GCF_036182465.1). Taxonomy (NCBI): domain Bacteria; kingdom Bacillati; phylum Actinomycetota; class Actinomycetes; order Kitasatosporales; family Streptomycetaceae; genus Streptomyces; species Streptomyces sp. NBC_00258. Next base: position 6,926,009 of record NZ_CP108081.1, on the reverse strand, counting down.
TCGTACGGAGGGCGAGACGCATGCGTACGTCCTGCTCCGCGAGGTCGTGGCAGCGGTCGAGGAGGTCGGCCGCGACGGGGTTGCCGCGCAGGGCGCGCAGCGCGGCGAGGTCGTCGGGGACCGGGTGATAGCCGACCACGAGGGCCTCCTCAAGGAGCGTCAGGTAGCCGGCCGCCGTGCCGGGGAGCGCGGCGCGGTAGCGGGCGAGGTCGGCCAGCAGGAAGGCGCGCAGCCGGGCGCCCTCGCGGGCCGCCTCGTCGACTGCCTCCGCCAGGCGGAGGCAGTCCTGGACGTCCTCGGCCGAGACGGGGCGGGGGTGGAGGGCGAGAGCGAGCGCACGTCGGAGCACACGCAGCTCCTCCGCACCGAACGCCATGCCGCCGCGGGATCCATAGGGCGTGGGCATGCTCGCGACGATACGCGCTAATCAGACAAAATCCGTAGATCGGGTGCCGGTGTGGCGTGGCTTCGCCTCGCCGTGCTCACGGGGGTGGCTCCGCGGGTTCGGTTGCTGGCTGCGGGTGGGTGGGGGCTTGTCGCGCAGTTCCCCGCGCCCCTGGGTGAGTGGGACCGGGGGACGCGCGTTGTCTGCGGGCCGTCTCGGGTTGCTTGCGCCCACGCGGCGGAGCCGCAAACCGGCACAGCCCCGCGCCCCTGTCGGGGCGCCTAGGTGCGGGACACGTTTCTTTCGTAGACCAGGCGGAGGCCGATCAGGGTCAGCCAGGGCTCGTGTTCGTCGATGACCGAGGCCTCGCCGAGGACCATGGGGGCCAGGCCGCCGGTCGCGATGACCGTGACGTCGTCGGGGTCATCGGCGAGTTCGCGGGCCATGCGGTTGACGACGCCGTCGACCTGGCCCGCGAAGCCGTAGATGATGCCCGACTGCATGGCCTCGACGGTGTTCTTGCCGATGACCGTGCGCGGGCGGGCGATCTCGATCTTGCGGAGCTGGGCGCCACGGACGCCGAGTGCCTCGACGGAGATCTCGATGCCGGGGGCGATGACGCCGCCGGCGTACTCCCCGCGCGCGGAGACCGCGTCGAACGTCGTCGCCGTGCCGAAGTCGACGACGATGGCCGGTCCGCCGTAGAGCTCGACGGCCGCGACCGCGTTGATGATGCGGTCGGCGCCGACCTCCTTGGGGTTGTCCATCAGGATCGGGACGCCCGTCTTGATGCCCGGTTCGACGAGGACGGCGGGTACGTCGCCGTAGTAGCGGCGGGTCACCTCGCGCAGCTCGTGCAGGACCGAGGGGACGGTCGAGCAGATCGCGATGCCGTCGATGCCGTCGCCCAGCTCGTCGCCGAGGAGCGGGTGCATGCCCATCAGGCCCTGGAGGAGTACGGCCAGCTCGTCCGCGGTGCGGCGCGCGTCCGTGGAGATGCGCCAGTGCTCGACGATGTCCTCGCCGTCGAAGAGGCCGAGGACGGTGTGCGTGTTGCCTACGTCGATCGTGAGCAGCATGCCTACTCAGCCTCGCTCGTCGTCGACGCGTCGGAGGCCTTGGACGTCTCGGGGACTTCGGAGGTCTCGTCGGCCTCGCGCAGGTCGAGGCCGACGTCCAGGATGGGCGAGGAGTGCGTGAGTGCGCCCACCGCGAGGAAGTCGACGCCCGTCTTCGCGTACGTCAGGGCGGTGTCCAGGGTGAGACGGCCCGAGGCCTCCAGGAGTGCGCGGCCGTCGACGACGGCGACGGCCTCCTCGCACTCGCCGGGCGTGAAGTTGTCCAGGAGGATCAGGTCGGCGCCCGCGTCCACGACCTCGCGGAGCTGGTGCAGGGTGTCGACCTCGACCTCGATCGGCACGTCCGGGAAGGTCTCCCGTACGGCCTTGAAGGCCTGGGAGACGCCGCCGGCGGCGACCACGTGGTTGTCCTTGACGAGGGCCGCGTCCGAGAGGGACATGCGGTGGTTGACGCCGCCGCCCATGCGGACCGCGAACTTCTCCAGGGAGCGCAGTCCCGGCGTCGTCTTGCGGGTGTCACGCACGCGCGTGCCGGTGCCCTCCAGAACGTCCGCCCACGCGCGCGTGGCCGTCGCGATGCCGGAGAGACGGCACAGGAGGTTCAGCGCGCTGCGCTCGGCCGTCAGCAGGTCGCGGGTGCGGGTCGTGACGCTCAGGAGCTTCTGGCCGGCCTCGACGCGGTCGCCGTCGTCGACGTGCCGCTCGACCTCGAACTCGTCCGTGCAGACCACGGAGACGACCGCCTCGGCGACCCTGAGGCCCGCCACGACACCGGCCTCGCGGGCGGTGAAGTCGGCGGTGGAGACGGCCTCCTCGGGGATGGTCGCGACCGTGGTCACGTCCACGCCGTGGTCGAGGTCCTCCTCGATGGCCAGATGGGCGATGTCCTCGACCTCGACGGGGTCGAGCCCGGCGTCGGCGAGGAGCTGTGCGAGGGCGGGGTCGAGCCCGCACTCGGCGTACTCGAGGGGATCGACGTCGTACTCCCCTGCGGCGCCGCAGCCGCAGCCGTCGCCGCAGCCACCGCCGGTGAGGAGGGGAAGGTCGGGGGTGCTCACTTCTGTCACTGCTCCTGGGGACGGGACTGCTGTGTCGGGGGGAAGTCTGGGGTGTCGGTGGTGTGTACGGCGAGTGTCCGGTCGGGATTCAGCCGCACGACGATGTGGCGCCGCCAGTTCGTGTCGTCCCGTTCACCTTTGTCCTCGCGCCAGTGGCAGCCGCGGGTCTCCTCGCGCAGCCGGGCGGCGGCGACGAGGACGCGGGCCACGCACAGGAGGTTGGTGGCCTCCCAGGTGTCGACGCCGGGCTCGGCGGTCTTGCCGTTCACGTCGAGGGCGTCGCGGGCGTCGGTGTGCAGCTGCTGGATGCGCTCGGCCGCGGTCTCCAGGGAGGCGGCCGAACGCAGGACCCCGGCGCCGTCGGTCATGATCCGCTGGATCGCGAAGCGTGCCTCGGGGGCGAGCAGCGGATGGGCGGGCTTCTCCGGGTGGGCGACCGGCGCGGGCACGCGCGCGTGGAGGCTGTTCTCCTGGTGGCCGCCCACGATGTCGGCCGCGATGCGCTCGGCGTAGACAAGGCCCTCCAGGAGGGAGTTGGAGGCGAGCCGGTTGGCGCCGTGGACGCCGGTGCAGGCGACCTCGCCGCACGCGTACAGGCCGGGGACGGTCGTACGGCCGCGGGAGTCCGTGCGGACGCCTCCGGAGGCGTAGTGGGCGGCCGGGGCGACCGGGACGGGCTGGGTGACCGGGTCGATGCCGTGGGCGCGGCAGGCGGCGAGGATCGTCGGGAAGCGGTGCTCCCACATGTGGGAGCCGAAGTGCCGGGCGTCCAGGTACATGTGCTCGGCGTCCTGCTCCTGCATGCGCCGCATGATGCCCTTGGCGACGATGTCGCGGGGGGCGAGCTCGGCCTGTTCGTGCTGGCCGACCATGAAGCGCACGCCGCCCGCGTCGACCAGGTGGGCGCCCTCGCCGCGGACCGCCTCCGAGACGAGCGGCTGCTGGCCCTCGGCGTCCGCGCCCAGGAACAGCACGGTCGGGTGGAACTGCACGAATTCGAGGTCGCTGACCTCGGCGCCGGCGCGCAGGGCGAGCGCCACGCCGTCGCCGGTGGAGACGGAGGGGTTGGTGGTCGCCGAGAAGACCTGGCCCATGCCGCCGGTCGCGAGGACCACGGCGGGCGCGTGGACGGCTCCCACGCCGTCGTGCTGGCCCTCTCCCATGACGTGCAGGGTCACACCCGCGGTGCGTCCGTCGGCGTCCGTGAGGAGGTCCAGGACGAGCGCGTTCTCGACGGTGCGCAGGCCGCGCGCGCGTACTGCCTCGACGAGGGCCCGGGAGATCTCGGCACCGGTGGCGTCGCCGCCCGCGTGGGCGATGCGGCGGCGGTGGTGGCCGCCCTCCCGGGTCAGCTCCAGGCCGCCCTCTTCGGACTCGTCGAAGTGGGCGCCGGTCTCGATGAGCCGGCGTACCGCGTCGGGGCCCTCGGTGACGAGGATGCGGACGGCGTCCTCGTCGCACAGGCCCGCGCCCGCCACCAGCGTGTCGTCGAGGTGCTGCTCGGGGGTGTCGCCCTCGCCCAGGGCCGCGGCTATGCCGCCCTGGGCCCAGCGGGTGGAGCCGTCGTCCAGGCGGGCCTTGGTGACGACGACGGTGCGCAGGCCGGCGGCGTCGCAGCGCAGGGCCGCGGTGAGTCCGGCGACTCCGGAGCCGACGACCACGACGTCGGCGGTGACGGACCAGCCGGGTGCGGGCGCGTGCAGACGTATGCCTGTGCTGGTCACGAGGCGGCTCCGAAGGTCAGAGGAATGTTGTCGATCAGCCGGGTCGTCCCGACCCGGGCGGCGACGGCGAGGACCGCCTCGCCGGTGTGGTCGTCCGGGATCTCCGTGAAGTCGGACGGATCGACCAGCGCGAGGTAGTCGAGCGTGAGCGGCGGGTTGAGGCGGGCCGCGTCGTCGAGGATCAGACGGGCGGCGGCGCGGACCGCGGCGGGGCCGCCTGGTGCCGCCTTGGCGACGGCGTGCGTGTCGGCCGCGGCGCGGGACTCGCCGATGGCGCTGAGGGCCTCGGCACGCGCGTGCGTGGCGGGCACCTCGCGGGCACGCGCGCGCAGGGCCTCCTGGGCGGCGTGCCGGTCGCTGCCCGCGAACAGGGCCTGGGAGAGGGCGAGCGCGGTGCGGCGCTCGGTGGCCGACAGATAGCGGTTGCGGCTGGACAGGGCCAGGCCGTCCGCCTCACGCACCGTCGGGACGCCGACGATCTCCATGCCGAAGTTCAGGTCGCGCACCATGCGGCGGATCAGGGCGAGCTGCTGAGCGTCCTTCTGCCCGTACAGCGCCACGTCGGGGCGGGTGAGGTGCAGCAGCTTGGCGACGACGGTGAGCATGCCGTCGAAGTGCCCGGGACGCGTCGAGCCCTCCAGGCGCTCGCCCATGGGGCCGGCGCTGATGCGGACCTGGGGTTCGCCGCCCGGGTAGACCTCGTCCACGGAGGGGGCGAACACGACGTCCGCGCCCGCCAGACCGGCGATCTTGACGTCGGCGTCCAGGGTGCGCGGGTAGCGGTCGAGGTCCTCGCCCGCGCCGAACTGGAGGGGGTTCACGAAGACGGTGACGACGACCTCGCCGTCACCCGCGATCCCACGGGCGGTGCGGATCAGCGTCGCGTGACCCTCGTGCAGGGCGCCCATGGTCATCACGACGGCACGGCGGCCGGTGCGCACGCGCGCGTGGAGCTCGTCGGCGGTGCGCAGCACGGTGGTGGTCATCGGGTCGCTCCGTTCTCGGCACCTGCGCGCGTCATCGGGCGTCTCCTTCGGGCCCGTCGGGTCCGTTCGTTCCGTCGGGCCCGTTCGTTCCGCCCGGCCCGGCGGTCCCGGCCGTCCCGTTGGCGAGTACTCCGAGGAGGTCCTCGGCGAGTTCCGGCTTGAGCAGGCCGTGGGCGAGGGCCCGGTCGGCGGTCGCGCGGGCCATCGCCAGATAGCCGGCGACGGTCTGGGGCGCGTGCTTGCGCAACTCGGCGACGTGCGCGGCGACCGTGCCCGCGTCTCCGCGCGCCACCGGTCCCGTGAGGGCGGCGTCTCCCGACCTCAGCGCGTTGTCCAGGGCCGCGCCCAGCAGCGGGCCCAGCATCCGGTCCGGGGCCTCGACACCGGCCGCGCGCAGCAGCTCCATGGACTCGGCGACCAGCGTCACCAGATGGTTGGCACCGAGCGCGAGGGCCGCGTGGTAGAGCGGCCGGGAGGCCTCGGCGATCCACTCGGGCTCGCCGCCCATCTCGATGACCAGGGCCTCGGCGGCCAGGCGCAGCTCCTCGGGCGCGGTGACCCCGAAGGAACACCCGGCGAGGCGCTGCACGTCCACCGGGGTCCCGGTGAACGTCATCGCGGGGTGCAGCGCGAGCGGCAGCGCACCGGCGCGCAGCATGGGGTCCAGAACCCTCGCGCCGTACCTCCCGGAGGTGTGCACGATGAGCTGTCCCGGCCGTACGGCACCGGTCTCGGCGAGGCCTTCCGCCAGTCCCGGCAGGGCGTCGTCCGGGACGGTGAGGAGCACCAGGTCGGCCCGCTCCAGGACCTGCTCGGGGGTCACCAGCGGTACGTCGGGCAGCAGCTCCGCCGCTCGTCGCCGGGAGGCGTCGGAGACCCCGGAGGCGGCCACCGGGCGGTGTCCGGCGAGCTGCAGCGACGCGGCCAGGGCGGGGCCCACACGACCGGTGCCGACCACACCGACGGTGAGGCGTGCGGGGCGGTCCTTGGGGTCTGGCTGGGGGAATGTACTCACTCGACGGCGGCCTTCCGTTCCAGTCCGCTCGGGGTACCGGACGATTTCTCGTCATGTTAACGCGATTGGTCCGAGGGCCGTTTTCCTGTCCACAGGCTGTGGGGAATTCATGTGACCGGTCGCCGTCGTGTCCTGCATGATCCGGGCATGGGCGATACGGCGGAGCACGCGGTGCAACAGGCGGCGAAGCAGGCGGCGGACGGTTCGACGGATCAGGCCGGGGAAGAGACGGCCGAGCAGCGGCGGGAGCGGCGCAGGATCGCCTGGCGAGGGGCGGGGCGGGTGCTGTGGCGGCCGAGTTTCCGTGCCACGGTCGGTGAGCTGCTGTCCCGGCTGACGGACGCGGCACCGGACGTGTACGACCTGGACAAGCCGGTGGACATGTACGGCGACGGGATCGTCGAGACCCTGGAGGAGCGGGTCGCGGCTCTGCTCGGCAAGGAGGCCGCCGCCTTCTTCCCCTCGGGCACCATGGCCCAGCAGGTCGCACTGCGCTGCTGGGCGGGCCGTACAGGCAATACCACGGTGGCGATGCATCCCCTCTCCCACCCGGAGGTCCACGAACGGCATTCCCTCAGCACGGTCAGCGGCCTGCGGACCGTCCATCCGACACGTGAGCCGCGCATGCCCTCCGCCGAGGAGGTACGCGACCTGGAGGAACCCTTCGGGACGCTCTTCCTCGAACTGCCCCTCAGGGAGGCCGGTTTCGTCCTGCCCTCCTGGGAGGAACTGGTCGCCGTCACGGACGCGGCGCGCGAACGCGACGCCGTGGTGCACATCGACGGAGCCCGCCTGTGGGAGTGCCCCACCCGTCTCGGCCACTCTCTGGACGAGATCGCGGACCTCGCGGACAGCGTCTACGTGTCGTTCTACAAGTCGCTCGGCGGATTCGGCGGCGCCGCCCTCGCGGGCCCGAAGACGCTCGTCGACGAGGCGAAGGCCTGGCGCCACCGCTACGGCGGGCAGATCCTCCAGCAGTTCCCCACCGCCCTGTCCGCGCTGATCGGCCTGGAGAAGGAGCTGCCGCGGCTCCCGGAGTACGTGACCCACGCGCGCGTGGTCGCCGCGGCGCTGCGCGAGGGGTTCGCCGGGGCCGGGGTGCCTTGGGCTCGGATCCACCCCGAGGAGCCGCACACGCACCAGTTCCAGGTCTGGCTGCCGTACGACGCCGATGTCCTCACCGACGCGGGGACGCTGCAGGCCGAGGAGACCAGGACCGGCCTGTTCCCGCAGGTCTGGGAGCGGGGTGGACCAGGTCTGGCGTTCACCGAGGTCACCGTCGCCGCGCCGGGGCTGGAGTGGACCGCTGAAGACGTCCACGCGGCGGTCGCCGACTTCGTGGCGCGGCTCCCGCGCTGAGGGCCCGGCCCGGGCCGGTGTCGGTCGACGACCGTGCAGCCGGGCCTGTGCCTGAGAAGTCGGCTCCTCAGTACGTCTCAGCGCGTCTCAGCGCGTCCCAGTACGTCGGTGCGCCTCAGTGCCCGAGAAGCCGGGTCAGTGCCGCCCGTATCCGGCCCCGGGGCGGACGGCCGGTGAGGGCCGCGCGGAACCGGCGGTGGTCCGCCAGTTCGCGCATGGCCTGCCAGTCGTGGGTGCCGGGGGCCGGCGGGGTCGGGTCGCCGTGCTGCCGGGCCCGGTAGGTGTCGAGGAGGTACTGCTGGGTGATGCTCATGGCGGATCGCCTCTTCGGGACTGGGTACGGACGTGAACGCCGTGGGCCCCGCGGTTGCCCCGGTCTGTGAACCCAGCTTGCGCGCGGCCTGCCGGGGCGTCGCGTCGATTGACCGGGCTCGTCAATCGACGGCCGCGTTGTCAGTGGCGGGGTGCACCATGAGGTCATGAGCGTGACCATCGACATTTCCGGGCTCCGCAGGGAGCGGGTGGCCGTCGTGCCCTCGCCCCTGGCCGAGCTCTGCATGGCGCTGCACGCGTTGGCCGAGCCGGGGCACCATCCCGGGCTGCAGGGCTGGGCGACCGGAGTGACCGCGCGGCTCGACCCGCATCTCGCGGACCGGATGTGCGAGGCCGACTTCCTGTGGCGGACGACCTTCTCGGACCTGTTCCTGCCGTATGCGGGGGTGGCGGGCGGCACCGCGCTCCCCGGCGCCACCCTGGCCGAGGACCTGGACCTGCTCGACAAACTGACGGACGACCAGTTCGTGGACGCGGCCCTCGAATTCACCTGCGCGCTGCCGTACGACGCGCAGGGCGCGGGCGCGCTCACCGACGCCGGGGCCCGTCGCCGCGCGCTGGACCTGGCCGCCGCGCGCGGACCCCGGCCGGCGGAGTTCACCGCGCGGCTGCTGGAGGACCCGCCCAGGATCCGGGCCTGGCTGCGCCAGTTCCTGGAGGACTGCGACGAGGCCTTCTTCGCCGAGACCTGGTCCCGGCTGCGCCACCAGCTCTCCGCGGACGCCCGCCACAAGACGGACCTGCTCAGACGAAGGGGCCTGGCCGAGGCACTGACCTCGGTGTCGCCCGCGGTGACGCTCGACGAGGCCGCCGGCCGCGTCACCGTCGACAAGCTGGGAAGCGGCCACACCACGGTCCGGGACAGCAGCCTGCTGCTGGTGCCGACGAGCCTCGGCTGGCCCCACCTCATGGTGCTGCACCGGTACGGCTGGCAGCCGGTGCTGCACTACCCGGTCGGCTCCCCCGAGCTGGCGGCCCCGCCCTCCGTCGAGCAGCTGACCCTGCGGATGACGGCCCTGTCCCACCCGGTGCGGATGCGCCTGTGCCGCAGTCTGGCCCGCAGCGCGTTCACCACGAGCGAGCTGGCCCAGACGCACGGCATGACGCCGCCCGAGATATCCCGGCACCTGAGTGTCCTGAAGAAGGCGGGCCTGCTCACCACCCGCCGCCGCGGGCGGTACGTCCTGCACCAACTCGACGTCACGATGGTGGCCCGGCTGGGCAGCGACTTCCTGGAGGGCATCCTGCGCTGAGCCGTCCCGCGTTCCGGCCAACCCGCGCTGCGGCTTCGGCTGCGGCTTCGGCTCAGTCGAAGCGGATGTGCCTGGCGCTCGTCCAGGACCGCCGCAGCCGACCCCTCAGGGCGCCGTCCTTGTTCGGCGCGAGTGTCAGGCCCGCGAGGACCGCGATGCGGTCGGCCGTCCTGGCGACCGTGGTGTCGTCGGTCCACAGGTGCTCGGCGAACTCCGGTTCGCGCAGCCGCTCCAGACAGTGGTCCAGCTGCTCGACCGCCCAACTCTCCCTGCGCAACGGGGCGTCCTTGCCGGCGACGTACCGAAGGAGATGGCCGAAGCCGCGCTCGCGCAGCCTATTCAGGACGGTCTCGCGCTCGGCGAGCAGCGTGAAGTGGCGTACGTCGTGGCCCTTCTCGCGCAGCAGCCCGACGGTCTCGTCGAAGTAGCCGAAGTCGGTGACCGTCATGGGCGCGACGACGACTCCGTCGTGCTTGGTGAGGGCGAGATCGAGCACCTCGACCACGCCCTGCCGCCAGGAGGCCAAGTCCTGGAAGTTCCCGCGCAGTTCGGGCGGAAGCATGCGGCGCAGACCGAAGCCGGCGTGCTCGGGATCGCAGACGACACTGCCGGGCAGCCGCCGCTGGAGCTCGTACGCCGTCTGCGTCTTTCCGCCGCCGAAAGGGCCGTTGATCCACAGGAGCATGCGCAGACCCTAGTGGCCGCCGATTACGCCCCGGTCACGCACGGCACAGCCCGGCCCCCGGACGGTGGTCGGCCCTGTCCCCGGGAGGTGGTCAGCCCTGCCCCCCGCTCCCGCCCCCGGCCCGCACCAGACCCGTCTCGTACGCGAGGACGACGACCTGGACGCGGTCACGCAGGCCGAGCTTCGTGAGGATGCGGCCGACATGGGTCTTGACCGTCGCCTCGGAGAGGACGAGCCGGGCCGCGATCTCGCCGTTCGACAGTCCCTGCGCAACCAGGATCATCACCTCGCGCTCGCGACCGGTGAGCCGCTCCAGCTCCTTGTGCTGGGGCTCACTGCCGGCGCTGGGCAGCATCGGCGCGAACCGGTCGAGCAGGCGCCGGGTGGTGGAGGGCGCGACCACCGCGTCGCCGCTGTGCACGGAGCGGATCGCGGTGAGGAGTTCACCGGGAGGCACGTCCTTGAGCATGAAGCCGGAGGCGCCGGCCTTGAGCCCCGAGAAGGCGTACTCGTCGAGGTCGAAGGTGGTCAGGATCAGCACCTTCGGCGGGTTCTCGTCCTGGCAGATGCGGCGGGTGGTCTCCACGCCGTCCAGCTTCGGCATACGTACGTCCATGAGCACCACGTCGACCTCGGTCGCGCGCAGCACCTGGAGGGCCTCGACGCCGTCGCCCGCCTCCGCCACGACCTCCATGTCCGGCTGGGCGGCGAGCACCATCCGGAACCCGGTGCGCAGCAGCACCTGGTCGTCGACGAGCATCACGCGGATCGGCATGGGAAGGTCCTCCGGTCGGTTCGTGGAGCTGAAGCGTGCACGTGTCAGTGGGCCGGCTTGAGCGGAAGCAGGGCGCTGATGCGAAAACCGCCGCCCGGCCGCGGCCCGGCGTCCAGGGTGCCGCCGACCATACCGACGCGCTCGCGCATCCCGATCAGGCCGTGGCCCCGGCCGTCGGCGCCGCCCTCCTCGTACAGCTCGTGCGGGGCGCCCTTGCCGTCGTCCTCGACGAGCAGGCCCAGGCCGTCGTCGAAGTAGACCAGTCGCACGCTCGCACCCGCGTTCGGCCCCCCGTGCTTGCGGGTGTTGGTGAGGGCCTCCTGCACGATGCGGTACGCCGTGAGCTCCACGCCGCTCGGCAGGGGGCGCGGGGTCCCCTCGATCTTGAAGTCGACGGGGAGGCCGGAGGTGCGGCACTGCTCCACGAGGTCGTCGAGCTGCTCCACGTCGGGCTGCGGCACGTACTCGCCGGACTCCTGGTGTTCGCCGGTGCGCAGCACGCCGAGGAGGCGGCGCATCTCGGCAAGGGCCTGCCGGCCCGTCCCCGAGATGGTCTCCAGGGCCTTCTTGGCCTGGTCGGGAGCGGAGTCGAGGACGTACGCCGCGCCGTCGGCCTGGACCACCATCACCGAGACGTTGTGCGCGACCACGTCGTGCAGCTCGCGGGCGATCCGGGCGCGCTCGGCGGCGACGGCGACCTTGGCCTGCGCCTCGCGCTCCTTCTCCAGACGGGCGGCCCGCTCCTCCAGCTGCGCGAAGTAGGCGCGGCGGGTGCGCAGGGAGTCGCCGAGGACCCAGGCGAGGGCGAACGGGACCATCTGGAAGACCACTATCGCGACGTGGCCCGCGCCGCTCGTGTCCCCGGCCGGCCAGCGAAGCTGCGAGAGGGGCGCCGCGAACAGACCGGCGGTCAGGGCGAGCCGGGAGGCCCAGCGCGTGCCGTTCGACGCCACGGTGTAGCTGATCACCAGCAGCGCGAAGTCGGCCGGCACCACCGCCACGTCCAGTGCCAGCTGTGCCACGCCCACGGCGACGGCCAGCAGCAGCATCTTCTCGGGCATGCGCCTGCGCAGCGCGATCACCAGGCAGAGGAGCAGGGTGACCGGGATGACGACGACCGGGAGGTCGGTCCCGGTGGCCTCCTGGTCGGTGGTTCCGCTCACGACAGAGATCCCGAGCAGGAAGACGGCCCAGAAGCTGTCGACCCACATCGGGTGCCTGCGGAGAAAGTCATAGAGGCGCTGCACGTAACCCAGCGTAGGGAAGCGTGCTGTGTGCAGGGGTCAACCGGAGGGTCGATCCGTAACCGGTGCTCGTACTCCCCAAGGTGGAGGCCTCATTCGACTTGGCGCTTAACCTGACGCGGTGGAAGCGGTCGGGAGCAGTGGTGAGCGCAGTGAAGCGTGAGAGCGCGGGCGGGGTGCGCGGGTGGCGCCCGGCGACCGAGGAGGCGCTGTACGGGCCCTCCGGTTTCTATCGCCGCGCGGAGGGGCCCGCGGGCCATTTCCGCACCTCGGTGCACGCGTCACCGCTGTTCGCGGGGGCCGTGGCCCGGCTCCTGTGCCTCGTCGACGAGGCGCTGGCCCACCCCGCCGAACTCGCCTTCGTCGACATGGGCGCGGGCCGCGGCGAGCTGGTGACCGGCGTCCTGAGGGCCCTCCCCGCCGAAGTGGCCACCCGCGCGCACGGGTACGCCGTGGAACGGGCCGCCCGCCCCGCCGGACTCGATCACCGGATCGAGTGGCTCCCGGAGCCCCCGCCGGGCGTCACGGGCCTCCTGTTCGCCAACGAGTGGCTCGACAACGTGCCCGTGGACGTGGCCGAGGCGGACGCGGAGGGGACGGTACGGCTCGTTCTCGTACAGGAGGACGGGACGGAGTGCCTCGGGGAACCGGTGGCCGGGGCGGAGGCGGAGTGGCTGGAGAAGTGGTGGCCGCTCACAGGGACTCCAGGCAGCCCGTCGGCGCTCCCTGAAGCACCGGGTGGCCCGCTCCCGGCCGAGGACGTCCGGCCGCCCGCAGAGGCCCTCCAGGGCCCTTCCGAGGGCGTCCACGTCCCCACGGAAGGCCTTCGCGCCGAGGTCGGGCTCCCCAGGGACGTCGCCTGGGCCGCTGCCGTGGCCTCCCTCGGCCGGGGTCTCGCCGTGGCGGCGGACTACGCGCACTTCGCGGGGGCGCGGCCGCCCTTCGGGACACTGACCGGGTTCAAGGAGGGCAGGGAGACCGCACCCGTACCCGACGGCTCCTGTGACATCACCGCGCATGTGGCACTGGACGCGTGCGCGCTGCCCGGGGCACGGCTGCTGAGCCAGCGGAAGGCGCTGGGCGCGCTCGGGGTGAGCGGGGAGCGGCCGTCCCTGAGCCTGGCCTCCACGGACCCGACAGCATACGTACGGGCTCTCGCGGGCGCGGGTGAGGCCGCCGAGCTGACCGCCCGGGGCGGGCTCGGCGACTTCGGGTGGCTGCTGCAGCCGGTTGGAATTCCGGACCCGCTCCCCGGCGGAGAACAGCCCTCTACGTAGAGGTCGGCCTACTTGTCGATGTCTCCGACCACGAAGAACAGCGACCCCAGGATCGCCACCATGTCCGCGACCAGCGTCCCCGGCAGCAGCTCCGCCAGCGCCTGGATGTTGTTGTACGAGGCCGAACGGAGCTTCAGCCTGTACGGGGTCTTCTCGCCCTTGCTGACGAGGTAGTAGCCGTTGATGCCGAGAGGGTTCTCGGTCCAGGCGTACGTGTGGCCCTCGGGGGCCTTCAGGACCTTCGGGAGCCGCTGGTTGATGGGGCCCGGGGGCAGCTCCGCGAGCCGGTCCAGGCAGGCGTCGGCGAGGTCGAGCGCGACGTGGGTCTGCTCCAGGAGGCACTCGAAGCGGGCCAGACAGTCGCCCTCCTGCCGCGTGACGACCTTCAGGGTGTCCTGGAGCTCCCCGTACGCGAGATACGGCTCGTCACGGCGCAGGTCGAAGTCGACACCGGAAGCGCGGGCGATGGGACCGCTCACTCCGTAGGCGTGCACGGCCTCCGGGGAGAGGACGCCCACATCCCTCGTACGCCCGCGGAAGATCTCGTTGCCGAGCACCAGGTCGTCGAAGCGGTCCATACGGGAGCGCACTCCGGAAACGGAGGCACGCGCGCGGGCGGTCCATCCGGCGGGCATGTCCTCCTTGAGGCCGCCGACGCGGTTGAACATGTAGTGCATACGCCCGCCGGAGATCTCCTCCATGACGTGCTGGAGTTCCTCGCGCTCGGTGAAGGCGTAGAAGATCGGCGTGATCCCGCCCAGCTCCAGGGGGTAGGACCCCAGGAACATCAGGTGGTTCAGGACCCGGTTCAGCTCCGCGAGCAGCGTGCGTGTCCACACCGCGCGCTCGGGGACCTCCATGCCGAGCATCCGCTCCACACCGAGGACCACGCCCAGCTCGTTCGAGAAGGCGGAGAGCCAGTCGTGGCGGTTGGCCAGCATGATGATCTGGCGGTAGTCGCGCGCCTCGAAGAGCTTCTCCGCGCCGCGGTGCATATAGCCGATCACCGGCTCCGCGTGCTGGATCCGCTCACCGTCGAGGACGAGCCGCAGCCGCAGCACGCCATGTGTGGACGGGTGCTGGGGCCCGATGTTGAGCACCATGTCGGTGCTCTCCGCGGCGCCGCCGATCCCGACCATGGTCTCCGTGGGACCCGTCGTAGGAGTCATGGGAACAGTGTCGCGTACGTACGCTTGCGACATGGAGACGGGGACCTCGGAAAACGCGGGGCAGACAGCGGGGCAGGCGGCGGGCGAGCCGGTGTGGATCGGACTCCCGCCGGGGCTGCTGAGAATGCGACGGCTGCTGCTGGTGGTGTGGCTGGGGCTGCTGACCGTCGGTACGGGCCTGCTGCTCGGCCTGCTCGCCGGGCCAGGCTGGGCGGCCTTCGCCCTGCTACCGCTCGCGGTGCTGCTGTGGGGCTGGCCGATGCTGGGGCGCAACTGGCGGTCCTGGCGGTACGCCGAGCGCGCGGACGACCTGCTGATCAGCCGGGGTGTGCTGTGGCAGGAGGAGACCGTCGTGCCGTACGGGCGCATGCAGCTGGTCGAGGTCACCTCCGGCCCCGTCGAGCGGCACTTCGGGCTGGCCAGCGTGCAGCTGCACACGGCAGCCGCGGCGACGGACGCCCGCATTCCGGGGCTGGACCCGGCCGAGGCGGAACGGCTGCGCGACCGGCTCACGGAGCTGGGCGAAGCCCGATCGGCGGGGCTGTGACGACGCCGGGCGCCTCCAAGGACGTACGGGACGAGCCCCGGCCCGTACCGGAAGAGGCACCCGTACCGGAGGACGCGGAGAAGGCGCCCGCACCGGAGGAGCCTGCCGGGGACCGGCGGAAGGGCGCGGCCGGGCCGACCGAGCGGCGGCTGCACCCCGTGACGCCGCTGCGGCGCGCGTGGGCGCCCGTCGCCGTGATCGCCGGCTGGGCCGTGCACGACCCCGACCAGGCACAGCGGCAGCTGACCCGGCTCACCACGATGACGCTGCTGGCCGTGCTGGTCGCAGCCGTCCTGGGGGCCGCCCTCTACGGCTTTCTGAGCTGGTGGTTCACACACTTCGCGGTGACCGACACCGAACTGCGCATCCGTACGGGCCTGGTGTTCCGGCGCACCGTGCACATCCGGCTCGAACGGCTCCAGGCGGTCGACGTCACCCAGCCGCTGCTGGCCCGCGTGGCCGGCGTCGCCAAACTCAAACTCGACGTCGTAGGCACCGACAAGAAGGACGAGCTGGCCTACCTCGGCCAGGAGGAGGCCCGGGTGCTGCGGGCCGAACTGCTCGCCCGGGCCGCCGGTTTCGCGCCCGAGACGGCGCACGAGGTGGGCGAGGCGCCGGTGCAGCGGCTGCTCCACGTGCCCGCCGGTGTCCTCGCCGTGTCGCTCGTCCTGACCGGGGCCACCTGGGGAACGCTGGCCGCCGCGCTCGTCGTACCACCGCTGCTGTGGTTCGCCACCCACAGCGTGTGGACTGTCCTCGCGACGGCGCTTCCGCTGCTCGGCGCGGCGGGCGCGAGCAGCGTGGGACGGTTCGTCGGCGAGTACGACTGGACCGTGGGCGAGTCCCCGGACGGGCTCCGCATCGACCACGGGCTCCTCGACCGTACGCACGAGACGGTGCCGCCCGGGCGCGTCCAGACCGTACGCATCGTCGAACCGCTGCTCTGGCGGCGGCGCGGGTGGGTCCGGGTCGAGCTGGACGTGGCGGGGTCGTCCAACTCCGTTCTCGTGCCGGTCGCTCCGCGCGAGGTCGCCGACGCGGTCATCTCGCGCGTGCTGCCGGGCGTGACCGTGCCCACCTCACTGGCACGGCCGCCGCGCCGGGCGCGCTGGTGCGTGCCGTTCTGGTGGCGGGGTTACGGGCTCGCCGTGACCGACACCGTCTTCGTGGCCCGGCACGGGCTGCTGCGCCGCAGCATCGCGCTCGTGCCGCACGCCAAGGTGCAGAGCGTGCGCCTGGAGCAGGGGCCGTGGCAGCGCCACAAGGGGCTGGCCGACGTCCGCGTGGACACCGGCGCCAACAAGACCGTGACGGCCCGGCTGCGGGACGCCTCGGAGGCGGCGGAGCTGCTGTACGGGCAGGCGGACCGGTCGCGCACGGGGCGGCGGGAGGCCCGGCCGGACCGGTGGATGGCCTGAGGCCTCGACCGGCTCGCACTGGCTCGTACCGGCTCGTGAGGGCCGTGTAGAGCCTCAGGAGCGAACGGCGTGAGGGCAGTGGCGGGTTGCCACTGCCCTCATCACGTTCGGGTTCTACGGAGCCTACGAAACCGCGCTCCGCAGTTCCGTCAGGTCGATCTGCTCCGTCTCGTCGTGCGCGGTCAGGTCGATGACCTGGCCGACTCCGCGGGACTCCTCGCTCACGGGCTTGAACTCGGCCTCGGACTCGGCCTTGTGAAGCGCGAGCGCCTCCTGGCCCACCACGTCGGCGAGGTCCTCGTTCTGTACGGCCTCCAGCGCCTCGGCGCCCTTCTGCGTACCGAAGAAGTCGAACCCGCCCTCCACCGAGGGGCGTCGTGCGGGCGAGTTCGGCACGACCGCAACGGCAGTGGGCACGGTGAAGTGCCCGGAAGGCTGCGAGGGCCGCGCGGCGGGGGTGAGAGCGGCCGCGCTCGTCGGGGAGTTGCTCGTCGCTCCGGGCTCGGGCCGCTGCACACGGGCCACTTCGGACGGAGTGGGCCGCGCGAGGGCGGTGCCCGTCGACGGCTCGGGGGCGGGCGCCGTGCGGGTCGCCGTGGACTGCAGGGGCGTCACGTCGATCGCCGTGGACCGCTGGGGGGTCGTGCCGGTCGCGGTGGACCGCTGGGGCGTCATGTCGGTCGCGGTGGCCTGTGCGTGCGGCCGTACGGTCTCCGCGGGTTGCGTGGCCTTCGCGGGCCTCGCGGATATCGGTGCGGTCGCGGCGGCCGTGCGCTCATGACCGCCGACCGCCTCGGACTTCCCCCGCGTCTCGCCCTCCTGCCCGGCGTCACCCTTGGCGGGCGCACCCGTCACGGTGCTGCCGGCCGCGGACGCGCCCTTGGCGGAGCCGTTCGGGGAACCGTTCGGCCGGGGCGCCCGCTTGCCGGGGCCTCCCGGCGAGGGCGAACCCTTGGGGCCACCGCCCTTCGTGGCGGCCCGCTTGACCGGACCACTCTTCGCCGAGGCGCTCGGGGCGGAGCCGCCCGTGGCCGCCGGGGCGTCCTGGCCGGCGCCGTCTGTGTCTGTGGCTGCGTCTGTGGCTGTGTCGTCCTGAGCCGACCCGTCCTCGGCAGAGGCTGAGTCGGCCGCCTCGGGGGCGACCTCGGTCTCGGTCCCGGTCCCGGTCTCGGCCGCAAAGGAGTCGTCCGTCGCCGAATCCGTCGTGGAGTCGGCCGTCGCCGAACCGTCCTCCGCCGTCACGTCCTCAGCAGGCGCGCCGTCCTCGGACACGTCCTCCGCGGAGTCGCCCGCCGAACCAGCGCCCTCGGTCGCATCGGCCGTACCGACGACTGCGGCCTTCGCCAGCCGGTCCAGCGCCGCGTTGGCCTTCACGTAGAGGACCGAGGCCGCCGCGGACGCCGCGAGGGCGGCCTGGACCGTCGCCGCGGTCGCCTCCGGAACCGCGTCCTGGGCGGATGCCGTCTCGTCGGTGTCCGGCGGTATCGAAGCCGCCGCGGGCAGTGCCACCCGGGCCGGAGCCGTCGCCTCTATCTCAAGGAGCCGACGGCCCTCCAGCGCGGTGGCACGCTCGGTCTCCGCCGTGGCGTATCGCCGCAGCAGGGCGGCATGTTCGTTGCGCAGCCCCTGCAACTCGGCACGCTTCGAACGGAGCCGCTGCTCCAGCTTGGTGCGCAGCTCGCGCGACTCGTCGAGATCGGTCTCCAGCTCGGCGGCCCGCTCCTCGTGACGCCACTCGTCGCTCGCACGCGCGCGCGTGAGGTCCGCGACGCGTTTGCCCGCCGCCGCGTCCCAGCGGCGCATGACGACCGCGCCCACGACAGCCGTCGCCGCGGCACCCGCGGCCAGCCCTCGGAGCACCAACGTTTCGGAGAACAGCCATGGCCCCGCGGCGCAGACGGCGGAGACGCCTGCGATCGCCGAGGGGGGCAACAGCCGGTGCAGAGGTGGGGAATGGCGGTGACGTCCTCGTGGCATGGCCAGAAACTTACCGCGCGTAGGCGAATCGTGGTGCCCCGCGGGGCAAAAACACAGCCACACCGAGACCTTCTCACCGCACCATCACCGGGCAGTCTCCGCATTGGCCGCTCGACGACCACGACTTCGGTCCCTCATCGGCTGCCCCAACCGCCACTGCGCCGGCCGCTGTTTCTTGATCGTCCCCTCTCCCGAATCAACCCTTCTCCTGTGGATTGCGGAATTCCGAGTGGCTTTCTCAAGTGCTTTCTCCCGGCGTCCGGCGCCCGGCATCGGGCGTCCTGCACCGGGCGTCCTGCACCGGGCGTCCGGGAAAGAACGTCGGCCGGGAAAAGGCCGTCAGCGGTCGCTCAGCCGTCCGCTGATCCACTGCAAGGTCGCCGGGATCTCGCGCCGCCAGGTGTTGAAGTTATGCCCTCCGCTGTCGAGGATGATCGACGAGATCCGGGTCGGCTTCTTCGCCTGCACGAGGTCGATGAACCGCAGCGTCTCCTGGTAGTTGCTCTCGCCGTTCCTGCTGCTGCTGACGAGCAGTGAGGTGTCGGGCGCGGGCTTGTGCTTCAGGTACCACATCAGGTCGGCGCGGTTCTTCAACTCCTCGTCCCCGTGGAAGAGATCGCCCGTCGTGGGGTCGCTCGGCGCCCTGTAGTAGGGGGAAAGGCCCGCTCCGGCGGCGTATGTCTCCGGGTGGTGGATCGCGAGCTTCAGCGCGCAGTAACCGCCCGTGGAATCGCCGACGATTCCCCAGCTCCCGGGCTTTTTGCCCACCCTGTAGTGGTGCGACACCGCGTCGGGCAGGTCCTTGGCGAAGAACGACTCGGTCTTCGGACCACCGGGAACGTCCACGCATTCCGTGTCGCGCGGCGGTGCGACGGTCGGCCGCATCATGACCAGGATCATCGGCTGCATCGTGCCGTTCTTGGCGAGCCGGTGGGCGGTCTGCGGATAGTGCAGGCCCTTGATGAGCGCCTCGGCGGTGCCCGGATAGCCGGTCAGCACGACAGCCGCCGGAAACGTACGGGTGCGGTACTGCGGCTGGAAGTACTCCGGCGGCAGATAGACGTACGCGGGAGACGCGATATGGGTCCGCCGGCCCACGATGTCGACCTTCTGGATCTGCCCGCCGATCTGCGGCCGCGTACCGCCGGAGACGTTCACCTGTCGTGTGTCGACCACCTGGAGAGGACCGTTCGCGCCTCCGGCGTCATGGTCGACCACGATGCCCTGGCCCGACTCCCGGCCGAGGAGATCGGCCCAGCTGGCGTAGAACCCGAAAGCCTGATTGGCGCCGAGGCCGATCGACGCGAAGATCGCGACCTGGGTGGCCAGCAGGAGGCCGATCCGCCCCGACACGGCACGCCAGTTGCGGCGCGCGAGCCGCGGCCACCACCACACCGTGCCGACGAACAGCAGCACAGCGAAGAGAACCGCGAATGCCAGCACCTTGTTGCTCGTGAGACCCATGAGCTGTTCCTGCCTGCGCTTTCCGGCCGGTGACCGGCGCCGCTTCCTTCACGGCGCCTTGCCCCGGTCTTTCCTTGCCCTTTGAAACGGTTTTCCGATGGGGAGTGAACCTGTCTCCCCAAGACACCGTCCTAGAGGGCGCAATGTCGCCGGATGCCGGATTGGCACCGGATTCAAGGTCTCTCGCAGAACTACGGGATGCGATGTCTGTCAGGATAGATGGGGAAATGTCGGGTGAGGTTCCGGCTCGAACGGGCCGACTGCGGGGCGTACTCCGCGGTCCGCGCCCCGAAGCCGTTCCCGCCCTGGTCGCCAGGGCCTGCACGCTCGTAGGGCTTCTGGACATCGCGGCGGGTGTCTTCCCGCGCTTCCGCAACAGCCGTATGCACACGCTCGCCGAGGTGCTGCCGGGCGCGTTCGGTCCGTTCGCGGCCGCCCTGTCCCTCAGCGCGGGCGTCCTGCTGCTGCTCCTCGCCCACGGTCTGCGCCGGCGCAAGCGGCGGGCGTGGCGGGCCGCGGTGATACTGCTCCCGCTGGGCGCCCTCGCCCAGTTCACCTACCGGCACTCCCTCATCGGGGTCCTCATCTCGCTGGCGCTGCTCGCCCCGCTGCTGCGCCACCGGAGCGAGTTCGAGGCGCTGCCCGACCCGCGCAGCCGCTGGCGGGCCCTCGCCAACTTCGTCCTCATGGGCGCGGGTTCGCTCCTCCTCGGCCTGGTCATCGTCAGCGTCCACCCCAACCGGCTGGTCGGAAACCCGAGCCTCGCGGACCGCATCAGCCATGTGCTGTACGGCCTGTTCGGCTTCGAGGGGCCGGTCGACTACCAGGGCAACACGTCCTGGACGGTGGCCTTCTCCCTCGGCGCGCTCGGCCTGCTGACCGCCGTGACCACCATCTACCTGGCCTTCCGCCCCGAACACCCGGCCGCACGCCTGACGGAGGACGACGAGACACGGCTGCGCGCCCTCCTGGAGAAGCACGGCGGCCGCGACTCGCTCGGCCACTTCGCGCTCCGCCGCGACAAGGCGGTCGTCTTCTCGCCGAGCGGCAAGGCGGCGGTGACGTACCGCGTCGTCTCCGGGGTGATGCTCGCCAGCGGCGACCCCATCGGCGACGTCGAGGCCTGGCCCGGCGCGATCGAACGCTTCATGGACGAGGCGAAGGCCCACTCCTGGACGCCCGCCGTCATGGGCTGCTCCGAGACGGGCGGCGAGGTCTGGACCCGCGAGACCGGCCTCGACGCCCTCGAACTCGGCGACGAGGCGGTGGTGAACGTCGCGGATTTCTCCTTGGCCGGACGCGCGATGCGGAACGTGCGCCAGATGGTGAAGCGCATCGAGCGAGCCGGTTACGAGACCCGCGTACGGCGCATCCGTGACCTGAGCGAGGGCGAGCTGGACCGGATCCGGCGGGCCGCGGAGGCCTGGCGCGGCACCGACACCGAGCGCGGCTTCTCCATGGCGCTCGGCCGCATCGGCGACCCGGAGGACGGGGACTGTCTCATCGCGACGTCCCACAAGGAAGACACCGATCCGGGCCCGTACGGCGACCTGAAGGCCGTACTCCACTTCGTCCCCTGGGGTACCGACGGGGTTTCCCTGGACCTCATGCGCCGCGACCGCTCGGCGGACCCCGGCATGAACGAACTCCTCATCGTAGCGGCCCTCCAGGCAGCGCCCCGCCTGGGCATCACCCGCGTCTCCCTGAACTTCGCGATGTTCCGCGCGGCCCTGGCCCGCGGCGAGAAGATCGGCGCGGGCCCCGTCCTGCGGGCCTGGCGCGGTCTGCTGGTGTTCCTCTCCCGCTGGTTCCAGATCGAGTCGCTCTACAAGTTCAACGCGAAGTTCCGCCCCTACTGGGAGCCCCGTTTCGTCGTCTACCGCTCCTCCCGCGACCTCCCCCGCATCGGCTTCGCCGCCATGCAGGCCGAGGGCTTCGTGAACCTCGCCCTCCCCCGCCTCCTGCGCCGCCGCGCACCGGCCCCGCGCCCCTGCGCCCACGCCGTGCCGGAACGAGACGTGCGAGCGGCGTAACCACCTCCGCACTCCCGTCCCCGCACCACAGACCCCGACCGCCACGCGACGCCCACCCCCGCGCCGCGCGGCGGTCGGTTGCTTTCCGGACGGGTGGGCGGGAAACAGGCCGCGAAGGGGCAGAGGCCCCGGTCGGCGACAGCGATCAGCCGCCGAACAGGACGGGCCCTCACCACCAAGGGCGACCAACCGCTCACCGCCGGGGGCCTAGGCTGGAGGTCATGAGCAAAAGGAGCGGGCGCAGCCAAGTCGCGGGCCTCCCGGAATGGGACCGCTGCGCGGTCATGGGCGTCGTGAACGTGACCCCCGATTCCTTCTCGGACGGCGGACACTGGTTCGACACGACCGCCGCCGTCAAGCACGGCCTCGACCTGGTCGCGGAGGGCGCGGACCTGGTCGACGTGGGCGGTGAGTCCACCCGCCCCGGCGCCGCCCGCGTCGACGAGGCGGAGGAGCTCAAGCGCGTCATCCCGGTCGTCCGGGGCCTCGCCTCGGAGGGCGTCACCGTCTCGGTCGACACGATGCGCGCCTCCGTGGCCGAGCGCTCGCTCGCCGCCGGCGCCGTCCTCGTCAACGACGTCAGCGGCGGCCTCGCCGACCCGGCGATGATCCCGGCCGTCGCGGCCGCCGGCGCCCCCTTCGTGGTCATGCACTGGCGCGGCTTCCTCCAGGGCAGCACCGTACGAGGGTCGTACGAGGATGTCGTCTCCGAAGTCGTCGCCGAGCTCCACGCACGCGTGGAGGCCGTTCTGGCGGGCGGCGTCGCCGCGGACCGCATAGTCGTCGACCCGGGCCTCGGCTTCTCCAAGGAGGCCGAGCACGACCTGATCCTGCTCGCCCACCTCGACCGTCTCCGGGAGCTCGGGCACCCCGTGCTGGTGGCCGCCTCCCGCAAGCGGTTCCTGGGCCGCGTACTGGCGGGCCCGGAGGGCGCCCCGCCGCCCGCCCGGGAGCGGGACGCGGCCACCGCGGCCGTCTCCGCGCTCGCCGCCCACCAGGGCGCGTGGGCCGTGCGTGTCCACGAGGTACGGGCCACCGCCGACGCCGTCCGGGTCGCCCGGGCCGTGGAGGGCGCCCGGGCCGCAGAGGGAGACCGGTGAGCGCCCCCCACACGGACGTCGAGCAGGTCGAACTCGCCAACACCTCCTTCTACGAGGCGATGGAGCGGGGCGACTTCGAAGTGCTGTCGTCGATCTGGCTGACCCCGTCCGACCTGGGCCACGACGAGGAGTACCACGACCCCGCACAGGCCGGCGAGGTCTCCTGCGTCCACCCCGGCTGGCCGGTGCTCAACGGCCGGGGCGAGGTCCTGAGGTCGTACGCGCTGATCATGGCGAACACCGAGTACATCCAGTTCTTCCTGACCGACGTGCACGTTTCGGTCACCGGCGACACCGCTCTGGTGACCTGTACGGAGAACATCCTCAGCGGCGGCCCGTCGCCCGAGGACAGCGACGAACTCGGGCCCCTCGTGGGCCAGCTCGTCGTCGCCACGAATGTGTTCCGCCGCACACCCGAGGGCTGGAAACTCTGGTCCCACCACGCCTCTCCCGTACTGGCCGAATCCGGCGAGGAAGAAGAGGACGAGTCGCCCGCTTGAGTGGGTAGGGGCCCAGGGCCTGTCTGACAATTCCCGTCGTCGCCCGGAGGGCGGCCTCGCGGCGTCAGGTGCGTGCTCTCGGCGTGCCGGGCGTAGAGCCTCGTACTGGACGTACTTGGGTCTGCGCCCGGTGCGGCGAGAGTGCGTGCATGGCGTCGCGAGGCAGACGGGAATTGTCAGACAAGCCCTGGCAGAGATTGAGATCACCGGCCCCGGGGTAGGGGCGGCTACCAGCCCGTGAGCCGTCGCACGCCCCCAAAGAAAACACTCGATGAACCCTTGTTGCCCCCGCGCGGGGCGAGCCCCCTGCGGGCGGGCACTGTCAGTGCTCGCAGGTAGATTCGAATGTGGCTGGTGTTGCCGACCGCACTCGGGAGAGCCCGCCGTTACCGACGATTGCAGGAGTGATTCGCGTGGATCGTGTCGCGCTGCGCGGCCTCAGGGCCCGTGGGCACCACGGTGTCTTTCCCAGGGAACGCGAAGAGGGCCAGACCTTCATCGTGGACCTCACGCTGGGCCTGGACACCCGGCCCGCCGCGGCCGACGACGACCTCACGAAGACCGTGCACTACGGCATCGTGGCGGAGGAGGTCGTGGCCGTCGTCGAGGGCGAGCCGGTGAACCTCATCGAGACGCTCGCCGAGCGCATCGCCCAGACGTGCCTCAAGCACGACGGGGTCCAGGAGGTCGAGGTCTGCGTCCACAAGCCGGACGCCCCGATCACGGTCCCCTTCGACGACGTGACCGTCACCATCACCCGGAGCCGAGCATGACCGCGTTCACCGAGGGCCAGAGCGACCCGACCGTCCAGCCGGTGCCCGCCTCCGTGGTGGAGCGCGTGGACGCCGCCGACACGACCCTGCAGAACCCCAGGCGCGCCGTGCTCTCCCTGGGCTCGAACCTCGGCAACCGTCTGGAGACCCTCCAGGGCGCCATCGACGCCCTGGAGGACACCCCGGGCGTCCGCGTCAAAGCGGTCTCTCCGGTGTACGAGACGGAGCCGTGGGGCGTGGACCCGGGAAGCCAGCCGACGTACTTCAACGCGGTGATCGTGCTGAAGACGACCCTCCCGCCCTCCTCGCTCCTGGAGCGGGCCCACGCGGTCGAGGAGGCCTTCCACCGCGTCCGGGACGAGCGCTGGGGCCCCCGCACGATCGACGTGGACATCGTGGCGTACGCGGACGTGGTCTCCGACGACCCGGTCCTGACCCTCCCCCACCCCCGGGCCCACGAGCGCGCCTTCGTCCTGGCCCCCTGGTACGACGTGGAGCCCGAGGCCCAGCTCCCCGGGCGCGGCCCCGTGGCGCATCTGCTCGCCGACGTCCCCCGGGAAGGTGTCGCGCCCCGCGCCGACCTGGAACTCCAGCTGCCCGAGTAGTCGTTAAGGTCGAGACGCACACAGGCGGGTCGATCGAAGGGGCAATGTGAAAGAGCTGCGCATCAGGACGCTGGCCACGGTGTTCTTCGTCGCCGGGGTGCTGTCCTGGGCGGGTGCCCGCCTGTGGAACTCGGTCGGGACACTCCCCCGGGTCCCACTGGCCGCCCCCATCGTCCTCGCCCTGATCGCCGTCGTGCTCCTGGCGACGGCGATCTCCCTGAGGGCCCGTCTCAAGGCCCAGCGCGAGCGCCGCCCCGACGCGAAGGGTGTCGACCCCATGATGGCGGCCCGAGCGGTCGTTTTCGGCCAGGCCAGCGCCCTCGTGGCCGCCCTCGTCGCCGGTATGTACGGCGGCACGGGCGTCTTCCTCCTGGAGTCCCTCGACATCCCCGCCCGCCGGGACCAGGCCATCTACGCAGGCTTCTCCGTCCTCGCCGGCATCGCCGTCATAGCGGCCGCCTTCTTCCTGGAGCGCGTCTGCAAACTCCCGGAGGACGACGACACGAACGGTGGCACGGCCCGAGCGACGTAACGAGGCGCAGCCTCGTGGTCGAGGGCGCAGGGAACTGTGCGCCCAGCCACAACGAACCCGCACGCACCGCGAAGCGTCCCCGCGCAGCGAACCGATCAGCGAGCCACTCAGCGAGCCATGATGAGGCTCATCGCCTCGTTACGGGTCGCAGCATCCCGCAGCTGCCCGCGAACGGCCGACGTTATGGTCTTCGCCCCCGGCTTGCGAATCCCCCGCATCGACATGCACATGTGCTCGCACTCGACCACCACGATCACACCACGCGGCTCCAGGATCTCCATCAGCGATTCGGCGATCTGCGTGGTGAGCCGTTCCTGCACCTGAGGCCGCCGGGCATAGACGTCCACGAGCCGCGCCAGCTTCGACAGCCCCGTGATCTTGCCGTTCGTGCTCGGGATGTACCCGACGTGCGCGACGCCCCTGAACGGCACCAGATGGTGTTCGCAGGTCGAGAACACCTCGATGTCCTTCACCAGGATCATCTCGTCGTGGCCGAGATCGAACGTCGTCGTCAGGACGTCCTCGGGCGTCTGCCACAACCCCGCGAAGATCTCCTTGTACGCCCGGGCCACCCGCCCCGGCGTCTCCCGCAGCCCCTCACGGTCCGGGTCCTCACCGACCGCGATCAGCAGCTCTCGTACGGCGTTCTCGGCGCGCTTCTCGTCGAACTCGCCGATCGTGCCCTCGCCGTCCAGCGTCACGGGATCGGTCATCTCGTGCCTCGTTCCTGAGCCTGTGACGCGTACGGATCACGCGTCTCATGTTCGGGCATACAACGATGCCGCGCCCCCCAGGCTAAGACCTGGGGGGCGCGGCATTTCGTTCCGGACCTGGTGAGGTGTATCGCACCCGAGCCTGGATCAGCTCTCGGAACGGTCCTCGGGGGCCGACTCGGTCACCGGGAGCGCCTCGGTGGAGGCCTTGGTGCTCGCGGTGATCGCGGGGCTCGCGCCGTTCGTCCCGTTCGTCAGTGACAGCTCCCTGGGGGAGAGCACCGGCGGGCGGGTGGACGGCGTGCGCCGGGAGGAACCGGTCCACGCGGGGCGGGCCGGACGCTTGATGAGGGGAGCGAAGACCTCGGCGATCTGCTCCTTGCTCAGCGTCTCCTTCTCCAGCAGCTGGAGGACCAGCGCATCGAGGACGTCGCGGTTCTCGACCAGGATCTCCCAGGCCTCGTTGTGCGCGTTCTCGATGAGCTTCTTGACCTCTTCGTCGACGAGCGCGGCGACCTCTTCCGAGTAGTCGCGCGGGTGCGACATCTCCCGGCCCAGGAAGGGCTCGGTGTTGTCGCCGCCGAACTTGATCGCGCCGAGACGCTCGGTCATGCCGTACTGCGTGACCATCGCGCGGGCCGTGGCGGTGGCCTTCTCGATGTCGTTCGCGGCACCCGTGGTCGGGTCGTGGAAGACGAGTTCCTCGGCCGCGCGCCCGCCCAGCATGTATGCCAGCTGGTCGAGCATTTCGTTGCGGGTCGTGGAGTACTTGTCCTCGTCGGGCAGGACCATCGTGTAGCCCAGAGCACGGCCTCTGGAGAGGATCGTGATCTTGTGGACCGGGTCGGAGTTCGGAGACGCCGCCGCGACCAGGGCGTGTCCGCCCTCGTGGTACGCGGTGATCTTCTTCTCCTTGTCCGACATGATCCGGGTCCGCTTCTGCGGGCCCGCGACCACACGGTCGATCGCCTCGTCGAGCATGTTGTTGTCGATGAGCTTCAGGTTGCTGCGTGCGGTGAGCAGCGCGGCTTCGTTCAGCACGTTCGACAGGTCCGCGCCCGTGAAGCCGGGCGTACGCCGGGCAACCGCGCCCAGGTCGACGTCCGGAGCGACCGGCTTGCCCTTCTGGTGGACCTTGAGGATCTCCAGACGGCCCTGCATGTCCGGGCGGTCGACCGCGATCTGGCGGTCGAATCGGCCGGGGCGCAGGAGGGCCGGGTCGAGGATGTCCGGACGGTTCGTGGCGGCGATGAGAATCACACCGCCCTTGACGTCGAATCCGTCCATCTCGACGAGCAGCTGGTTCAGCGTCTGCTCGCGCTCGTCGTGACCGCCGCCGAGGCCGGCACCGCGATGGCGGCCGACCGCGTCGATCTCGTCGACGAAGACGATCGCCGGGGCGTTCGCCTTGGCCTGCTCGAACAGGTCACGGACTCGGGAGGCACCGACACCGACGAACATCTCGACGAAGTCGGAACCGGAGATCGAGTAGAACGGGACGCCCGCCTCGCCCGCGACAGCACGCGCGAGCAGCGTCTTGCCCGTACCGGGAGGCCCGTAGAGGAGCACGCCCTTGGGGATCTTCGCCCCGACGGCCTGGAACTTCGCCGGCTCCTGGAGGAACTCCTTGATCTCGTGGAGCTCCTCGACCGCCTCGTCCGAGCCCGCCACATCGGCGAACGTCGTCTTCGGGGTGTCCTTGGTGATGAGCTTCGCCTTGGACTTCCCGAAGTTCATGACCCGGGAGCCGCCGCCCTGCATCTGATTCATCAGGAACAGGAAGACAACGACGATGAGGACGAAGGGGAGCAGGGACAGCAGGATGCCGACGAAAGCGTTCTGCTTGGTCGGCGAGACCGTGTAGCCGTCCGGAATCTGCTTGTTCTGGTACTTGTCCTGGAGGGTGGTGGCCAGGGCCACGCCCTGGTCGCCGATGTAGCTCGCCTGGATCTTCGAGCTGCCCTCGACCTTTGTACCGTCCTTGAGCTCGATCTTGATGATCTGCTCGTCGCCGGTGGTGAGCTTGGCCTGCTGGACCTTGTTGTCATTGATCGCCTGGACGACCTGGCCTGTGTCCACCGTCTTGTAGCCACCGGACGAGCCGACGACCTGCATCAACACGACCACGGCAAGGACGGCCAGCACGATCCACATGACCGGCCCACGGAAGTATCGCTTCACGTCCATCCATACGGAGCGGTGCCGCCCCGTCCCTCCTGCCATAGTGAGTTTGATAAGACTGTTCTTCGGACGGTACCTCAGCATTGTCACCCGAAGCTGCGCGGTCCGGCTGACAAACCCGTCTACGCATGCTCCAACGGCGCGAAACCCGCTGGGGTTCCCGGACGTCCTACAGGGGTTGGACCCCTGTCAGTGGGACGCCGTCCCTCCAGGGTGCCTCAGCCGCCGTACACGTGAGGCGCGAGCGTACCGACGAACGGCAGGTTCCGGTACTTCTCCGCGTAGTCGAGGCCGTAGCCGATGACGAACTCGTTGGGAATGTCGAACCCGACCCACTCCACGTCGATCGCGACCTTCGCGGCCTCCGGCTTGCGCAGCAGCGTGCACACCTTGAGGGAAGCGGGCTCGCGGGAGCCGAGGTTGGAGATCAGCCAGGAGAGTGTGAGCCCGGAGTCGATGATGTCCTCGACGATCAGGACGTGCTTGCCCTTGATGTCGGTGTCGAGGTCCTTGAGGATCCGCACCACTCCGGAGGACTGGGTGCCCGCCCCGTACGAGGACACCGCCATCCAGTCCATGGTGACGGGGGTGGACAGGGCCCGCGCCAGGTCCGCCATGACCATCACGGCGCCCTTGAGGACACCGACGATCAGCAGGTCCTTGCCCGCGTACTCCGCGTCGATCTTCGCGGCCAGCTCGCCCAGCTTCGCGTCGATCTCTTCCTTGGTGATGAGCACCGACTTGAGGTCGGTGCCCAGGTCTTTCGCGTCCACCCGCATCACTTTCGGTCGTCCCACCGGCTGCTTCCCGGCCCTCCCCGAAGAGGAGCCGCTCCCCGAAGGGGTTGCCCTCCGGGGCGGGTCGCTCCCCGAAGGGGAACCCTTTTTCAGCCTTGCCGAATCACCAGTCTGCCACCCTGCCGCTGGGCGACGACTTTGCCCGGGAGGTTGATGGCTCCCTGACCGCGCCAGCCGGTGATCAGCCGGTCGACCTCTTCGATGTGCCGGGCGAACAGCGAACCGGCGGGCGCCCCGGCCTCGATGGCGGCGCGGCGCAGGATGCGGCGGCGCACGGCGGGCGGCAGGGCGTACAGCTTGGCGCACTCCAGGAGGCCCGTGGCGTCGCGCACGGACGCCTCGGCCTGACCCGCCCACGCGTCGAGCGCGTCGGCGTCGTCACGCGACAGCTGGGCCGTACGGGCGAGTGCCTCGACGACGCCCTTGCCGAGCGCCTTCTCCAGGGCGGGCAGTCCCTCGTGGCGCAGCCGGGAACGGGTGTACGCCGGATCCGCGTTGTGGGGGTCGTCCCAGACGGGCAGGGACTGGACCATGCAGGCCTTGCGGGCGGTCTGCCGGTCGAGGTGCAGGAAGGGGCGGCGGTAGCGGCGGGCGGCTCCCGGCCCTCCGGAGACGGCGGCCATTCCGGACAGGGAACGGATGCCGGAGCCGCGGGCCAGGCCGAGCAGGACGGTTTCGGCCTGGTCGTCGCGGGTGTGGCCGAGCAGGACCGCGGCGGCGCCGTGGCGCTCGGCGGCGGCGTCCAGCGCGCCGTAGCGTGCGTCGCGGGCCGCGGCCTCGGGCCCGCCGTCCCGGCCGACGGTGACGGCCACGGACTCGACCGGGGCCAGGCCGAGTTCGTTGAGGCGCAGCACCACCTCTGCGGCACGCAGGTCGGAGCCGGGCTGCAGACCGTGGTCCACGGTGACACCGCCGGCGCGGATGCCGAGTTTGGGGGCTTCGAAGGCGAGGGCGGAGGCGAGCGCCATGGAGTCGGCGCCGCCGGAGCACGCGACGAGCACGAGCGGCGGGGGCGGCTGCTCGTGCGAAGTGCCCGGGGAGGCGGAGGAGGCGGGGGTGGCGCCAGGGGAGGGCGTGTGGTCGGTGAGGACGTCATGGAGCACGCGGCGGACCGCCAGGCGTATCGCCGCGACCGCAGGATGGGGACCCATGTCCGGTTCCCTTCATGAAATTGTCGGGGGGTGAGCCCGAGGTTCGGTCACTCAGAGTGTGTAGATGGTGACAGAACCGGGCCGTTCCCCGAGCATTGCACGCCTACCCATCGCTCACGGTCCCTCGGACGGGTGATTGGAGGGGCGTTCACCTGCCGTCGGCCGGATTCGTTTCACGACTCTGCCTTACGGTGCACCCGCGCGACCCAGTCCGCCGGTTTGGCGATCTCCGACTTGGTGGGGAGCGTGTTCGGCGAGGTCCACACCCGGTTGAAGCCGTCCATGCCGACCTCGTCCACGACCGCGCGTACGAATCGCTCCCCGTCGCGGTACTGGCGCAGTTTGGCGTCGAGGCCGAGCAGCTTGCGCAGGGCCAGGTCGAGGCGGGAGGCGCCGCGGGCGCGTCGCTGCTGGAATTTCTCGCGGATCTCGGCCACGGACGGGACGACTGCGGGCCCGACGCCGTCCATCACGAAGTCGGCGTGGCCCTCAAGGAGGGACATCACGGCGGTCAGCCTGCCGAGGATCTCGCGCTGGGCGGGGGTCTGCACGATCTCGACGATGGAGCGCTGGTCGTCGCCCTCCTCGCCCTCGGGGCGGCCGCCCGCGAGGGACTGGGCGGCCTCGCGGACGCGCTCCAGGACGGTCATGGGGTCGACCTCGGTCTCCCCCAAGAAAGACTGGATTTCGCCCTCGAGGTGGTCACGCAGCCAGGGCACGGCCGTGAACTGCGTGCGGTGGGTCTCCTCGTGGAGGCAGACCCAGAGCCGGAAGTCGTGGGGCTGGACGTCGAGTTCGCGCTCCACGTGCACGATGTTCGGCGCGACCAGGAGGAGCCTGCCCCCTCCGTTCTCGCCGGCCGGGAGTTCGCGGGTGGCCGGGGCGAAGGTCTCGTACTGGCCGAGGACCCGGGAGGAGAGGAAGGACAGCAGCATGCCCAACTCGACGCCGGTGACCTTGCCGCCGACGGCGCCCAGGACGGCTCCGCCGGGGGTGCTGCCGCGACGTTCCTGCATCTTGTCGAGCAGCGGTTTGAGCAGTTCGCGGAACCCGGCGACGTTCGCCCGGACCCAGCCCGGGCGGTCGACCACGAGGATGGGAGTGTCGCGGAGGTCGTCGCCTCCCATCCGCGTGAAGCCGCGGACGTGCTCCTCCGAAGCCTTTGCGTGCCGGCGCAGCTCCGCGACGACGGCCCTGGCCTCGTCGCGGCTCACTTCTGGGCCCGGCCTTACGAGCCGGGTCGCGGTCGCCACCGCGAGATTCCAGTCGACCATCTCCGCACCACCGATGCTCGTCATGCAGTCAACCGTACGTGAGCGCTGCCGCTTGGGGCAGGGAGTGGACCGTAGGGGCTCCCCCGGCGTCCTCAGTTGCAGCCGCAGGTCGCCAGTGTTGATGCCAGGGCGTCCAGGCCCTTCTGGGTTGCCGTCGGCTCGGTGGGTGGGTCGGAGGCCGTCAGGAAGGCGAAGGCCAGGAGGTGGCCGTCCGTGTCCACGACGGTGCCCGCCAGGGTGTGTACGCCGGTCAGGGTGCCCGTCTTGGCCCGTACGAGGCCGGTGCCGGGCTGGCCTGCGTAGCGCGTGCTGAGGGTGCCGGTGAAACCGGCCACGGGGAGGCCCGTGAGGGCGGCACGCAGCTCCGGGTGGGCGGGATCGGCTGCCTTGGCCAGCAGGGCGGTGAGCAGGTCGGCGGTGAGCTTGTCGGCGCGGTCCAGGCCGCTGCCGTCGGCGAACTCCGCGCCCTTGAGAGGCAGTCCGAGCTTCTTGAGCTGCTTGCGGATGGCGGTGCCGCCGCCCTTGAAGCTCGCCGGTTCGTCCGCGGCGACGGCCGTCTGGCGGGCCAGAGCCTCGGCGATGTCGTTGTCGCTGCTGGTCAGCATGCGTTCGACCAGGGCGGAAAGAGGCGGGGACTTCACCGTGGCGAGGGCCTTGGCGCGGTCGGTCGCCTTGGAGGGGCCGGGGACCGTGGTCTTGATGCCGCGGTCCTTCAGCAGGTCCGCGAACTTCTTCGCCGCGTCGGCCGCCGGGTTCTCGCTGCGCTTCGCGGTGCCGCTGGAGGAGTCGTCGAGACGGCCCTCGTCGGCCATCAGGGCGGTCACCCTGGCGACGTTGGTGTTGTCGAGCCCGATCGGGTGCACGTCGGGACCCTCGTACAGCGAGGTGTCGTACGAGAGGGTCACCTCGTCGGTCTTGCGGTCCTTGAGGGCGCGGGCCGTGTCGTCGGCGAGGGTGCGCAGACTCGCGTTGCCCTCCGCGTCCTTGCGGGCGGTCAGCGTGGGGTCGCCGCCGCCGACGAGGACGACCTCCTGCTTGCCGGGGGCGCCGGGTTCGAGGACCGTACGGGTCGCGATGCGGTGGTCGGCGCCCGCCGCGGTGAGGGCCGCGACGGCCGTGGCGATCTTCGTGGTGGACGCCGGGGTCAGCGCGTCGTCCGCGCCCTTGCCGTACAGGCGCTTTCCGGTGGCCAGGTCGACGACGGCGGCCGCACGTTCGGAGCCCAGCGCGGGGTCGCCGAGGAGCGGGCCGAGAACGTCGGCGAGGGCCTTCTCCGTGGGGGACGGCCCGGCGCCGACGGAGCCGCCGAGTCCGGTGAGCACGGACGCGGCGCTGGGAGCGGGCGCCGGCGCCTTTCCGGACGTACCGGACACATGACCGTGATCTGCGCCACCTGCGCGCCCCTGCGATGCGGCCCAGTCGCGCTCCGCCGTACGCTGACCGGTGGAGTCCCAGGGCCCGGCCGCAGTGACCACGGTGGCCGCCACGACGAGTCCGAGGGTGGCGGCGCCCGCCGTGAACTGCACGGTCGACGGCTGCGTGACCAGCGGCTTCACGGCTCCTGCGGCCCGGACGAGCGGTGGCTTGACTGCTCCCACGGCTCGTACGAGTTGCGGTCTCACGGACCGCGCGACCCGCACCACATGCGGTCTCGCGGCCCGCCAAGCCTTCAGCTCTGGCACGACCACCAGCCCCTTTCGCGATCACACACCTGCGTGAGGGACACTTAATCACCAGAACTATGTGCTGATCATGGAGGAGCCACCGGTGGAGTTCGACGTCACGATCGAGATTCCGAAGGGTTCACGGAACAAGTACGAGGTGGACCACGAGACCGGTCGGATCCGTCTGGACCGTCGTCTCTTCACCTCGACCAGTTACCCGGCCGACTACGGCTTCGTCGAGAACACCCTCGGCGAGGACGGCGACCCGCTGGACGCCCTGGTCATCCTGGACGAGCCGACCTTCCCCGGCTGTCTCATCCAGTGCCGCACGATCGGCATGTTCCGTATGACGGACGAGGCCGGCGGCGACGACAAGCTGCTGTGCGTGCCCGCGCACGACCCTCGTGTGGAGCACCTGCGGGACATCCACCACGTGTCGGAGTTCGACCGTCTGGAGATCCAGCACTTCTTCGAGGTCTACAAGGACCTGGAGCCCGGCAAGTCCGTCGAGGGCGCCAACTGGGTGGGCCGTACGGACGCCGAGGCCGAGATCGAGCGGTCCTACAAGCGTGCCAAGGAGCAGGGCGGGCACTGACCCCCTGTGGCCTGCGGGCCGCGTGACCCCTCGGGGTCGCGCGGCCCCTTTGTCTGTCAGTGCGCATACTGAGGCGTACTGGACGTGCGATTCAGGAGTCGTGGGTGACCGAGCCGGAGGCGGAAGACCGTAAACCGCAGTCGGACGAGGCGAGGAGCGCGTTCGTCCCGCCCGCCGGTGTGGTGGCGCAGCCCGCGCCGGTCGAGGAGGAGTCCTCGACGACGTCGGAGTTCGCGCTCCCCAAGGGGCTCGGTGTCCCTCAGGTGCCGGCCACCGAGTCGGAGGGGTCGGCGTTCAGCACGCCGAGGACGTACAGCTCGAAGCACGCGCCGCCCGCCTTCACCCCGCCCGCCGGCATACCGCGCGTCGATCTCACCAAGGACGTCCCCTGGCAGGACCGGATGCGCACGATGCTGCGCATGCCCGTCGCCGAGCGGCCCGTCCCCGAGACCGTGCAGAAGACGGAGGACGAGGGTCCGGCCGTCCCGCGCGTGCTCGACCTGACCCTGCGTATCGGCGAGTTGCTGCTCGCGGGCGGCGAGGGCGCCGAGGACGTGGAGGCGGCCATGTTCGCCGTCTGCCGCTCGTACGGCCTCGACCGCTGCGAGCCGGGCGTCACCTTCACGCTGCTGTCCATCTCGTACCAGCCGTCGCTGGTCGACGATCCGGTGACCGCGTCGCGGACCGTACGGCGCCGGGGCACCGACTACACGCGTCTGGCGGCCGTCTACCAGCTCGTCGACGACATCAGCGACGAGCAGACCGAGGTCTCCCTGGAGGAGTCCTACCGGCGGCTCGCGGAGATCCGCCGCAACCGGCACCCGTACAACGGCTGGCTGCTGACCATGGCCACCGGGGGCCTCGCGGGCGCGGCCTCCGTGCTCGTCGGCGGTGACCTGATCGTGTTCATCGCGGCGGCCATCGGCGCGATGCTCGGCGACCGGCTGGCATGGCTGTGCGCGGGGCGCGGGCTGCCGGAGTTCTACCAGTTCACGGTGGCCGCGATGCCGGCCGCCGCGATGGGGGCCGCGCTCACGATCGCGCACGTCGACGTGCGCGCTTCCGCGGTCATCACCGGTGGGCTGTTCGCGCTGCTGCCCGGGCGGGCGCTGGTGGCGGGTGTACAGGACGGCCTGACCGGCTACTACATCACCGCCGCGGCCCGGCTTCTGGAAGTCATGTACTTCTACGTCGGCATCGTCATCGGCGTCCTCGTGATCCTGTACTTCGGCGTGAAGCTGGGCGCCGAGCTCAATCCGGACGCGGCCCTGCAGTCCTCCAACCGTCCGGGGTGGCAGATCGCCGCGTCGATGCTCCTGACGCTCTGCTTCGCGGTGCTGCTCCAGCAGGAACGTTCCACCGTGCTGATCGTGACGCTCAACGGAGGCGTGGCATGGAGCGTGTACGGGGCCATGCACTACGTGGGCGAGATCTCGCCCGTCGCCTCGACAGCCGCAGCGGCCGGGCTCGTGGGGCTGTTCGGGCAGTTGCTGTCGCGGTATCGGTTCGCTTCGGCGTTGCCCTACACCACCGCGGCGATCGGGCCCCTGTTGCCGGGGTCGGCCACGTACTTCGGGCTGCTGGCGATCGCTCAGAACGATGTCGACGAGGGGCTGGTGTCGCTGACCAAGGCGGCCGCCCTTGCGATGGCCATCGCCATCGGGGTGAATCTGGGGTCCGAGATTTCTCGGCTGTTCCTGCGGTTGCCCGGGGCGTCTGCGGGGGCGCGAAGGGCTGCGAAGAGGACCCGTGGGTTCTGAGGTGCGGGTCCTCTTGGGGCGGCTTTGATCCTGCGTGGCTGAGGTCCCGTAGCCGGGTGCTGGGCCGTTGTGGCTTGTCGCGCCCACGCGGCGAAGCCGCATATGTCACGGCCCCGCGCCCCTATAGGGGCGCGTTTCAGTTGAGCCGCGTTCGTCAGTTCTGCGGGTAGTTCTGGCCGTACGGGTAGCCCTGGTCCTGGGGGTACTGCTGGCCCTGGTTCTGGTCCTGGGGGTACGGGGGCTGGGGGTACTGCTGCTGGTTCTGGGGCGGGTAGTTCTGGGGGTACTGCTGGGCGTACTGGTCCTGGGGGTGGCCGCCGTAGTTCTGGTCGTAGCCCTGGTCCGGGGTGTAGGGCTGCTGCTGGTACTGCTGGTTCTGGCCGTTGTTCTGGCCGCCGTTGCCGTAGTAGTCGTCCTGGCCGTTCTCGTGGGCCGGGGGGATGCGGCGGAGCTGGGTCGTCCGGTCGTCCATGGTGGGGGCCGTCGGGGGCATGTGGGCCGCCGGGGGCTGCCGCTGCGGGTTCTTCTTGGACTTACTGCGGGCCCGCATGAACTCGATGATGATCGGGACCACCGAGATGAAGACGATCAGGAGCAGGATCGGCTCGATGTTCTTCTTCACGAAGTCGATCTGGCCGAGCCAGGAGCCGAGCAGCGTGACGCCCGCGCCCCAGAGGATGCCGCCGACCACGTTGAAGATCAGGAACGAGCGGTACTTCATGCCGCTGACGCCGGCGATGATCGGCGTGAACGTGCGCACGATGGGCACGAAGCGGGCCAGGACCAGCGACTTGGGGCCGTACTTCTCGAAGAACTCGTGGGCCTTGACCACGTTCTCCTGTTTGAAGAGGCGGGAGTCAGGGCGGGTGAAGAGCGACGGCCCCACCTTCTTGCCGAACATGTAGCCCACCTGGTCGCCGACGATCGCGGCGATGCAGATCAGGACGATGGCGGCCCACAGCGGGAAGTCCAGCTGGTTCGACGTGATGAGCAGACCCGCCGTGAACAGCAGGGAGTCACCCGGCAGGAAGAAGCCGATGAGCAGGCCGGACTCGGCGAAGACGATCAGGAGCAGGCCCCAGATGCCGAACGAGTCGAGAAGGTAGTCCGGATCCAACCAGCTTGGGCCGAGGGCAAGCGTCGTCGTCACGATTCCGGACTCCTGAAGGGTGGTGGATATGCGGCAGCCGAGGATGTGGCCGACCAAAGTTATCAACGCAGCATGACGTGACCAGGTTCCACCGACTCGTACAGGATGCACTGTGCCCCGACTGGGACAAAGCTGTGAGCCATGGGAATCGAAGAATACGGCGGCGGTCAGGGACCCCAGCCCGACGTACTGGTCGTGACGACGAACGACGTGCCCGGCTACCGGGTCGAACAGGTCATCGGTGAGGTCTTCGGGCTGACCGTGCGCTCCAGGCACCTGGGCAGCCAGATCGGGGCCGGTCTGAAGTCGATGATCGGCGGCGAGCTCAAGGGCCTCACCAAGACGCTGGTGGAGACCCGCAACCAGGCGATGGAACGGCTCGTCGAGCAGGCACGCGCGCGCGGCGCCAACGGTGTGCTGGCGTTCCGCTTCGACGTGACCGAGGCCTCGGACGTCGGGACGGAGGTGTGCGCGTACGGCACGGCCGTGGTGATGGTCAAGGAGTAGGCCGACGGCGGACGTGGGTAAGGGGCGCCCGCCGTTGCGAACGCCCCTTACCCACCCCTACCGGCGGGCACTCGCCGATCGCCTCGGACTTCGCGGCGCTCACCTCGGGCTTCGTGCCGCCCGCAGTCAGGCTTCGTGCCGTGCCGCGTTCGCCGTGATCGCGTCCCTCAGGTGTTCGGCGAGCCCCGGCCGCATGGAGTCGTAGAACTCCTTGAACCGCTCGTCCGACATGTACATCTCGCTGAGTCCCCGGTGCATCTCGTACGAGCAGTCGTAGAACCACTGGCCGATGTGCTGCCGGTGTTCCTCGGCCATGTCCATGGCCCGCTCCCCCGTGGCGGGCTCGCCGGCCGCCATGAGGGCGTCGTAGCGCTCGCCCCAGGAGGCGACCTCGGCCTGCATGCGCTTCCAGTCGTCCTTGGTGTAGCGGGCGGCGCGGCGCTGCGACTCCGCGTACGCCTCCGTGCCGCCCCAGCGGCGCTCGGCCTCCTCCGCGTGCTCCTCGGGGTCCTTGTCTCCGAAGACCTCGAACCTCTCCTCGGGTGTGAGGTTGATGCCCATCGTGCGTGCCTCCATGGCGTGCTCCACGGCCGCGGCCATCTTCTGCAGCTTCTCGATCCGGGCGGTCAGCAGCTCGTGCTGGCGGCGCAGGTGTGCGCGCGGGTCCGTCTCCGGGTCGTCGAGCAGGGCCGCGACCTCGTCGAGCGGAAAGCCCAGCTCCCGGTAGAACAGGATCTGCTGCAGCCGGTCGAGGTCCTCGTCGCCGTAGCGCCGGTGGCCCGCGTGGCTGCGCTCGCTCGGCACGAGCAGCCCGATCCCGTCGTAGTGGTGCAGCGTCCGCACCGTCACCCCGGCGAAACCGGCGACCTGTCCCACGGAGTAGCTCATCGTCTCCGCTCCCTCCTTTTCGGTACGCACCTCAGGCTGAGGCCTCACGTCACGTGAGGTGCAAGCCGGAATCCACCGACCGGATCCACCGGACCCGAATCCACCGGGTGCCATGCCGGTTTTACCCGCTTATGACGGGGTGGTGGCCCACCATGGAGACCCGACCCCACCGACCGGAGGACCCATGCCGCTGCACAAAGGCCCCGAGCAGCCCGACAAGCGCCCCGCGACCGTCAACCCCTTCTACGGGCAGGCGAATCCGGTCGGTGGCATGACCGAGGCCCCGCCCCAGCACCGGCTGCCGGACGGGCCGCTGCCGCCCTCCACCGCGTATCAGCTGGTACACGACGAGCTGATGCTGGACGGCAACTCCCGTCTCAACCTCGCCACCTTCGTCACCACCTGGATGGAACCCCAGGCCAGGGTGCTGATGGACGAGTGCAGCGACAAGAACATGATCGACAAGGACGAGTACCCGCGCACGGCCGAGCTGGAGCGGCGGTGTGTGGCGATGCTCGCCGATCTGTGGAACGCGCCGGATCCGTCCGCCGCCGTGGGCTGTTCGACGACGGGGTCCAGCGAGGCGTGCATGCTCGCCGGCATGGCGCTCAAACGGCGCTGGGCCAAACGGAACGCGGACCGGTATCCGGGGGCCCGCCCCAATCTCGTCATGGGCATCAACGTCCAGGTCTGCTGGGACAAGTTCTGCAACTTCTGGGAGGTCGAGCCGCGCCTGGTGCCCATGGAGGGCGACCGGTTCCACCTCGACCCGCAGGCCGCCGCCGAACTGTGCGACGAGAACACCATCGGCGTCGTCGGCATCCTCGGCTCCACCTTCGACGGGTCGTACGAGCCGATCGCCGAACTCTGCGCCGCCCTGGACGAGTTGCAGTCGCGCACGGGTCTGGACATCCCCGTCCACGTCGACGGCGCGTCCGGCGCGATGGTCGCTCCCTTCCTCGACGAGGACCTGGTCTGGGACTTCCGGCTGCCGCGGGTCTCCTCCATCAACACCTCGGGGCACAAGTACGGCCTCGTCTACCCGGGTGTCGGCTGGGCCCTGTGGCGCTCGGCCGCCGAGCTGCCGGAGGAGTTGGTCTTCCGGGTCAACTACCTGGGCGGTGACATGCCGACCTTCGCGCTCAACTTCTCCCGGCCGGGGGCGCAGGTCGTGGCGCAGTACTACACCTTCCTGCGGCTGGGCCGCGAGGGCTACCGGGCCGTTCAGCAGACGACGCGGGACGTCGCCCTGGGGGTCGCCGAGCGGGTCGAGGCGCTCGGCGACTTCCGTCTCCTCACCCGGGGCGACCAGTTGCCGGTGTTCGCCTTCACAACGGCTCCGGACATCACCGCGTACGACGTCTTCGACGTGTCCCGGCGCATGCGGGAGCGCGGCTGGCTGCTGCCCGCGTACACCTTCCCCGAGAACCGTCAGGACCTGTCCGTGCTGCGGGTGGTGTGCCGCAACGGGTTCTCGTCCGACCTCGCCGAGCTGTTCGTGGAGGACCTGGGCAGTCTGCTGCCCGAACTGCGTCAGCAGCAGCATCCGCTGGCCCGGGACAAGGGAGCGGCGACCGGCTTCCACCACTGAGCCGGCCGCCTCCTCCCCCGCTACTTGCTCAGCGCCCCGAACCTCCGTACCGCCAGCGGGAAGAACACCGCGATCAGGGCGAGTGGCCAGAGCACCGCCAGCAGTTGGGCGTGTTCCGCCGCCCAGGAGGTGCTCACGGCGCCGCCTTCGTTGCCGAACAGGTCACGGACCGCGGTGGCCGTCGCGGACATCGGGTTCCACTCGACGGTCGCCCCCAGCCAGCCCGGCATGGACTCGGGGGTGGCGAAGGCGTTGGAGAGGAAGCTCACCGGCCAGACCAGGATCTGCACGGTGACCACCAGCTCGGGCTTGCCCGCGACCATGGCCAGGTGGATGCCTATCCACAGCATCGCGAACCGCAGCAGGAGCAGCAGGCCGAGGGCGCCCAGGAAGGCCGCGAACGAGCCGTGCCAGGTCCAGCCGACCGCGAGCCCGACGCCGACGAGGACCACCAGGGAGAGGGCCGACTGCAGCATGTCCGCGGTCGCACGGCCCACGAGGACGGCGCCGACGGCCATCGGCATCGACCGGAACCGGTCGATCACTCCCTTGTTGAGGTCCTGGGTGACCGCGACCATGGTGGCGTCGAGGCCGAAGGCCATGGTCAGCGCGAACATGCCCGGCACCAGGTACTCGCGGTAGTCGCCCGAGATGCCGCTGCCGCCGCCCATCAGATAGCCGAACATCAGCAGGAGCATCACGGGGAACGCCAGCCCCACGAAGACCTGGAAGGGCTGCCGCGCCCAGTGGGCGAGTTCGCGCCGGGTCATGGTCCAGGAGTCGGTGACGGCCCAACTCAACGACGTACTCACGCGGCCTCCTCGGTCTTGCCGGTCAGGTGCAGGAAGACCTCGTCCAGGGTCGGCCGGCGCAGCGCGATGTCCTCGGCCTCTATCCCGGCCTCCTCCAGGGCGCGCACGGCCCCGGCGAGGGCCGTCATGCGGTCGGTGACCGGGGCGCTGAGCAGGCGCCGGTCGGTGTCCACCGAGAGGGTGGCCTTGTCGAAGGGCAACAGGGCCACGGCCGCGCCCAGTTGGCCGGCGTCGTGCAGTACGACGTCGATCCGGTCGCCGCCCGTCTTCGCCTTCAGCTCGTCCGCCGTGCCGTCCGCGATGACCTGGCCCCGGTCGACGACCGAGATGCGGTCGGCGAGCTGGTCCGCCTCCTCCAGGTACTGCGTGGTGAGCAGCACGGTCGTGCCGCCGCCGACCAGGGAGCGCACCGCGTCCCACACCTCCGCGCGGCCGCGCGGGTCGAGGCCCGTCGTCGGCTCGTCCAGGAAGAGCACCTCCGGTTCGGTGATGAGCGAGGCCGCGAGGTCGAGGCGGCGCCGCATGCCGCCGCTGTACTGCTTGACCGCCTTGCGGCCCGTGTCCGCCAGGCCGAAGCGCTCCAGGAGTTCGTCGGCCCGCACGCGCGCGTGGCGGGCGCCCAGGTGGTAGAGGCGGCCGAACATCTCCAGGTTCTGCCGTCCGCCGAGCTCCTCGTCGAGCGCCGCGTGCTGGCCGAGCAGTCCGATGCGGAAGCGCACCTCGTGCGCGTCGGTCCTCACGTCGTGCCCCGCCACCTCGACGCGGCCCTCGTCGGGCCGCAGCAGGGTGGCCAGGATGCGGACCAGGGTCGTCTTGCCCGCGCCGTTCGGCCCGAGCACTCCGTGCACCGTGCCGCGCCCGACGCTCAGGTCGAGCCCGTCCAGCGCGTGCTTGTCTCCGTAACTCTTCCGTACGCCCTCGACGACGATCACGTCGGTCATCGGGCTCCCTTCAACTTCGAGTAATCAAACTTGACTACCAGCGTGCCGGTGAACCGTATGCCCGGCCGGGCATTTAGTCAAACTTGATTAGCGAAAATTCTCCGAACCCGAACCCCGATCGCCGAGCGCGCGCCCTTCAGCTCAGCGCGCGTCCCCCGGATGGGACTCCCCCGTCGCGTACGGGTTCGCCTCGTCCTCCGCCAGCACCCCCACGAACGGATCCCCCTCGCCGGAGAAGACGTACGCGCCGCCCCTGATCCGCTCGATCAGGCCGCGGGTCCACTGGGCGCCGGTGTCCGCGGAGGTGACCCAGAAGTTCATGATCTCGCCGATGTGGCCCAGTTGTTCGGGGCCTTCCTCGGGCGTGTAGTACTCGGTGACGCCCTTGCGCCACGCCTCTATGGCGCGCACCCGCTCCTCCAGCAGTTCGAGGACTTCCTCGCGGTCCAGGTCGACCATGAAACCGAGTGCGGCCGTGAGCACGTCCGGCTTCTGGTCGTACGCGGTGAGGTAGTGGCGCAGCAGCGTGAGGTACTCCGCGGTGCCCGCCTCCGTGATCTCGTACTCCGTGCGCGGCGGACCGCCGGCCGTGGAGGGCGCGATCTCGTGGGCGAGCAGCAGTCCCTGCTTCGCCATCTGCTTGAGCGCGTGGTAGATCGAGCCCGGCTTGGCGTTGGACCACTCGTGCGCGCCCCAGTACTCCAGGTCGTTGCGCACCTGGTAGCCGTGGGCCCGGCCGTGCTGGCGCACGGCGCCGAGCACGAGGAGACGGATCGCTGACATGGAGCCAGCGTATGGCCCGTCTCCCCGGCGCCGGGCGGCACCTCACCCTCAGTGCTCCCCCCGGACTCACCCCCAGGAGGCTCCCTGCTCCTGCGCGACCAGCTCGAAGGCGGTCTTCCCGTCCAGGGACTCACGGATGACGTCGGCGTGGCCCGCGTGCCGGGCCATCTCCGCGATCAGGCGGAGCATCACCCAGCGCATGGACACGGCCTCGTCGTCCGGGAACCAGGGCTCGTCGGGCAGCGGGAAGGTGTCGTTCAGGCTGGGCACGGTCCGGATGAAGTCCTCGGTCTGCCGGGCGATCTTGTCCCAGTGGGCGAGCGTCGACTCGACGGTCTCGTCGCCGACGAGCCGGAAGCTGTCGCCCCAGTTCTCCTCGGAGCGCTGGGTGTCGGGCACCACCTGCCGGGCCCGCGACAGCCAGCCCTGCTCGGTCTCGGCGACGTGCTTGAGCAGCCCGGAGAGCGAGAGTTCGCTGGCGCTCGGGCGGGTGGCGGCCTGCTCGTCGGTCAGGCCGAGCAACGTCCGGCGGATGCCCCCGCGCTGCTCGTCCAGGAAGGCGAGCAGCGCCCCGCGCTCGTCGCCGTGGGCCTCCGCGTGCACGTGCATGACCATGGGTGGCCGCCTCTCATCGGGGTCCTCTTGCCTGCTGACATCAACCAAGTTACGGACCCTTGCGGTCAGCTTCTGTCCTCAATGAGAGCCGGGACTCCAGGCAGAAATCCGGGACTTCAGACCCGCGTGCCCTCCACGACCGGCGCGGCCCCGTGCCGTCGCCTGCGGTGCGTGTACGTGCTGACCGCCCGCCACAGGTCGCGGCGGTCGACCTCGGGCCACAGCGTGTCCGTGAAGTGGAGTTCGCTGTAACTGAGGTGCCAGGGGAGGAAGTTGGAGATCCGGTGTTCACCGCCGGTGCGCCACAGCAGGTCGACCTCAGGAAGGTGGGGGTGCGGCAGGTGGGCGGCGAGGAGGCGTTCGTCGATGCGGTCCGGGTCCAACTCGCCCGCCGCTGCCGCGCGGGCCAGTCCCGCCGCGGCCTGGACGAGTTCGGCGCGGCCCCCGTAGTTGACGCAGAGCGTGAGTGTCAGCCCGGTCCGGTGACGGCTGTCGCGCGCGCTCTGGCGCAGCGCGTCGGCCAGGTCGACCGGGAGCCCCTCGGGACTGCCCGCCCAGCGCAGGCGGACGTCGAGGGAGCGCAGGTCCGAGTCGCGCAGGGTGTCGTGCATGGTGCGGAACAGCCGGGCGACCTCGCTCGCGTCGCGCCGCCAGTTCTCGGTGGAGAACGCGTAGAGCGTCAGATGGCTCAGACCGAGCTCCAGCGCCCCGTGGACGACGTCGCGGGTGGCGTCGGAGCCGACGCGGTGGCCCTCGCTGCGGGGCAGCCCCTGCTGGGCGGCCCAGCGGCCGTTGCCGTCCATGATGACGCCCACGTGCCGGGGAAGCCGCTCCGCGGGGATGTCCGGCGCGCACTCCCCGCTCGGGTGGGGGCGCGGCGGAACCGGCGGGAGGAACGCCGGATCGGCCTCGCGCCTGGGCTCGGGCAGGGCCACCACGGGCTCGGCCGGCTGCACGAGCGCGGCCCGGCGCCAGGCTCGTACGGCACGGACTCGGGCGGGGGCGAGCAGCCGCAGCCGTACGGCCGGGGACAGTTCGGCGGTGCGGTGCAGCAGCGCGGGGCCGAGCCGTCGGGCGGTGCGCACGCGGGCCCGGAAGAGGTCGGTGGAGGTGCGGAGCAGGACGGCCATCCCCGGGTGCACCCCCCGCTGCAGCGCGGGCTGTTCCAGCCAGTCGTGGGCCTGCTCCGTCAGGCCGGCGATCAGTGCCTCGACGGGCGGTGTCCAGCGGCGGGCGAGGAGGTCGGCCTCGGGGACCCCGTGGGCCGCGAGGGCCTCCTCCGGGAGCGTCAGGATGCCGCGGCCGAGGTCGGACGCCAGGTCGGTGAGGGTGTCGGTGAGGTAGAGGCCGTCGAGGAAGGCGGGCATGGCCTCCAGGTGCTCCTGGCGGACCGTGGTGGGAACTCCGGCCCGGGTCAGGAGAGTCAGACACCACATCGCCCA
This sequence comes from Streptomyces sp. NBC_00258, assembly GCF_036182465.1. Lineage (NCBI taxonomy): Bacteria > Bacillati > Actinomycetota > Actinomycetes > Kitasatosporales > Streptomycetaceae > Streptomyces > Streptomyces sp. NBC_00258. Next base: position 6,881,854 of record NZ_CP108081.1, on the reverse strand, counting down.
CGGGGTGTTCTCCGCCTGGGTGCGCAGGCTCCACTCGCGCCACGTCTGCGGGCGGCGGCCCGAGGCGTCCTCGCGCAGGGCGGTGAAGACGGGCGTCAACGTCTCGACGTCGAGTTGCCACGTTCGGATGGTGTCCGCGAGCGCTCGGCGGACCGGGTCCCCGCGGTCCCGTCCGTCTCCCCCGGGCCCGTGGGACAGCCCTGCCCGGGAGTGCCCCGCGGCCGACGGTCCCACGGCCGGGAATCCCGTCTCCGAGAGCTCCGCGCGCAGGGCGTCCACCCAGGCCTGCAGTCTCGCGGCGCGCTCGGCCGGGCTGCCCTCCTCGTCGTCGACAAGGGCGTCGGTCGTCACCGCGGCCGCGTACATGGCCCAGCACGCGGGGCGCAGCGCGGCCGGCATCAGCTGCATGACGGAGTACTCGACGGAGCGGGAGGACCTGACCAGCCGTCGGCAGGACGCGTAGGCGGCGGCGATGTCGGGGGCGGAGGCAGGGTCGGGAACGGCGGGCTGAGGGAGAACGGGGGACAAGGAGCCCTTCTTTCACAGCCGTCACGTCGCACGTCACGCCTGGCGATAGGTCGGAAAAGCGGTCGCCGTCGGCCCGGAACGGCCCACGGACCGGCCTGGTGCGGCACTCTCTCAACGACCCTGCACGGCCCTCGGAACGGCCTGGTGCGCCACCCGACGGTGCCCCCTTCCTACCGGTCCCGCCGCCGCGCCGCGCGGGCTCGGCGACCTTCTCGCCCGATCGTGGTACGCCGCCGGGGCGGAGAACGGACATGGGCTAGGTTCCGTAGGCGATCGGTCACCAACAGTGACGCACCGTCAACACAGGGCGCCAGCCCGGGATGTGAGCCAGGCATGAGCGAATCCGTGGACGCGATCGTCGTGGGGGCCGGCCCCGTCGGCTGCGCCGCCGCGCACGCGTTGGCCGACCGCGGTGCCCGGGTCGTGGTGGTCGAGCGCATGGAGCGGGGGCCCGCCTCGCCGTTCGCCGTGGAATGGCTGCATCCGACCGCCGCCGATGTGCTGCTGCGCTGGGGCCTGGCGCTTCCGGAGGGCGGGCACGTCCGGGGTACGGGCGTCAGCATGCACCTGGCCGACGAGGGGCACGAGCCGGTCGTGGTGCCGTACCGGCGGGGCATGCGGGCGGTGTCCATGCCCCACGCGGAGCTGGTGGACGCGCTGCGGGACAGTGTCGTGGAGCGGCCCGGGGTGGAGGTGCTCACCTGCGCCCGCGTCACCTCGGCCACACCGGACGGCACGGTCCGGCTGACCCGCGACGGGCAGGAGACGCGGCTGCGCGCCGATCTCGTGGTGGCGGCGGACGGCCGCTCCTCCGGCGTCCGCCGCGCGCTGTTCGGGCACACACCGCAGACCGTCGTGTCGCACTCGGCCGGTGTCGTGCTCGAAGGGCCCGGGCTGCCGGTCTACGAGTCGTTCCAGGTCGCGAGCGAGGTGCCCGGGCACGGTGTGGCCATCTACTCCATCGCTCCCGACGCTATCCGGGTGGTCCTCGACGTACCCCCGACGCATCCGCGACCGCCGGCGCTGCACGCGTATCTGCACCGTCACTTCGTGCCGCTGATGCCGGAGGTGCTGCGGCGGCCGCTGGCCGATGCCCTGGCGGCGGGCCGGCTGACGTGGTCCGCGACCGGTTTTCGCCCCCGCGTGCACTACGGGCAGGGCAGGCTCGCGCTGGTCGGCGACGCGGTCGGGCACATCCACCCGATCCTCGCGGCCGGCACGACCCTCGGTATCCAGGACGCCCTGAGTCTCGCGGCGCACGGATCCGCCGAGGCGTACGCCCGGGAGCACGCGGGAGCGGGCGCGGCGACCGGACGGGTGGCGATGGCGCTCTACCGTCTGCTGAGCCGTCAGGAGCCGGGCACCGCGCAGACGGCGAGGATGGCCGTCGACCAGCTGCGCCTCAGCCCCGCGCTCCGTGACGCGGTCGGGGACCTCCTCACCGGTGACGAGCCCGGCGCGGCCCATCTGCCGGTCGTGACGGCGTTCTCCACGATGCTCGGTATCCCGGCGCAGGACATCGCCGCCGCGTACGGTCCGGACGCCTATCTGCTGAGTCGCCGCTGAAGCCGTACCGCGCGCCCCGCACGCCCCCTGTCCCCTGGACGTGGCACGGGGCGCCCTCGCCGCGGTCGGCAGGGGCGCCCCGTAAAGGAGTTGGCAGGTCAGAACGGGAAGAAGCTGCGCCCGTGCTGCACCGAGATCCACTTCTGGGTGGTGAAGGCGCCGACCGTCGACTCGCCGTTCAGCCGGCCGATGCCCGAGGACTTCTCGCCGCCGAAGTCGACCAGCGGCTCGTCGTGCACGGTGCCGTCGTTCACGTGGAACATGCCCGTGTCGATCTGCCTGGCGAAGGAGACACCGCGCTCGACGTCGGAGGTGTGCACGGCGCCGCTCAGCCCGTACGGGGTGTCGTTGACGATCCGCACGGCCTCCTCCTCGCCGTCGAACGGGACGAGGAGCGCCACGGGGCCGAAGATCTCCTGGCGGAGGATGTCCGAGTCGGCGGGCAGGCCGGTCAGCACGGACGGCTCGACGAGGTTGTCGGTGACGGTGCCGTGCACGAGGGCGGTGGCGCCCTCGGCGATCGCCTGGTCCACGACGCCCGAAACGGAGTCGGCCTGCGAGGAGTTGATGAGCGGGCCGATGACGGTCTGCGGGTCGCTCGGGTCGCCGACCTTGAGCGTCTTCACCTTGGCGACGAACTTCTCGGTGAACTCGGCCTCGATCGAGCGGTCCACCAGGACGCGGTTCGCGGCCATGCAGACCTGGCCCTGGTGCACGTACCGGCTGAAGACCGCGGCGTCCACGGCGTAGTCGATGTCCGCGTCGTCCAGGACCACCAGCGCGCTGTTGCCGCCGAGTTCGAGGACGGAGCGCTTGAAGTTCGCGGCGCAGACCGTGGCGACATGGCGGCCGACCTTGTCGGAGCCGGTGAAGGAGATGACCTTCGGGACCGGGTGCTCGATGAAGGCGTCGCCGATCTCCGCGATGTCGGTGATCACGACGTTGAGCAGACCGGCCGGCAGGCCCGCGTCCTCGAAGATCTTCGCGACCAGGGAACCGCCCACGATCGGGGTGTTCTGGTGCGGCTTGAGGACCACGCCGTTGCCGAGGGCAAGGGCGGGCGCGACGGACTTCAGCGACAGCAGGAACGGGAAGTTGAAGGGGCTGATCACACCGACGACGCCGACCGGGACGAGGTAGAGGCGGTTCTCCTTGCCGTCGACCGGCGAGGGGATGATCCTGCCCTCGGGCCGCAGCGCCAGGTTGACCGACTCGCGCAGGAACTCCTTGGCGAGGTGCAGTTCGAAGCCGGCCTTCAGATGCGTGCCGCCGAGCTCCGCGATGATCACCTCGGCGATCTCCTGCTCGCGCTCCTCGATGATCCGCAGGGCCTTCTCGAACACGGCACGACGCGCGTACGGGTTCGTCGCGGCCCATTCCTTCTGGGCGCGGGCGGCGGCTTGGTAGGCCTGATCCACCTCGTCGACCGTGGCTATCGTGATCGACGCGAGCTTCTCACCGTCGTACGGGTTGAAGTCGATGATGTCCCAGGAGCCGGTACCGGTACGCCACTCGCCGTCGATGTACTGCTGAGCCAGGTCGGTGAAGTAGGACGACATGTGATCCCTCAATCCCTTGCTGCCGCAGCAGACACCCGAACGATCATCTTCACGGTCTGATCACACGTCATCGTACTGGTGTCTCAAGGGAGTTGGAGGGCAGACCTCAGGAGAGCTGCAGCAGACCCCTGAGCAAGTCACGGCTCTCGTCGGGACCGGGGCTGTCCTGCTGGAGTTCCTTCATCGCCTTCTCGTACTGGGTGACGTCCTCGCGCTTGTCCAGATACAACGCACTGGTGAGCTGTTCCAGGTACACGACGTCGGACAGGTCGGACTCGGGGAAGCTGAGCACCGTGAAGGCCCCGCTCTCACCCGCGTGCCCGCCGAAGCTGAACGGCATGACCTGCAGCCGCACGTTGGGACGCTGGGAGATGTCGATGAGGTGCTGGAGCTGACCGCGCATCACCTCCCGGTCGCCGTACGGGCGTCGCAGGGCCGCCTCGTCGAGTACGACGTGGAAGTCCGGGGCGCTCTCCGACACCAGGTACTTCTGGCGCTCCAGGCGCAGCGCCACGCGCCGCTCGATGTCCGCCTCGCTCGCGCCCTTCATGCCCCGGGCCACGACCGCGTGCGCGTACGCCTCGGTCTGCAGCAGGCCGTGCACGAACTGGACCTCGTAGGAGCGGATCAGGGACGCGGCGCCCTCCAGGCCGACGTACGTCGGGAACCAGCTGGGCAGGACGTCCGAGTAACTGTGCCACCAGCCCGCGACGTTGGCCTCCTTGGCGAGGGAGAGCAGGGAGGTCCGCTCCGCCTCGTCGGCGATCCCGTAGAGCGTCAGCAGATCCTCGACGTCTCTCGTCTTGAAGCTCACCCGGCCCAACTCCATACGGCTGATCTTCGATTCGGAGGCGCGGATCGAGTAGCCGGCCTTTTCCCTCGTGATGCCGCGCGACTCGCGCAGCCGCCTCAGGTGCGAGCCGAGCAGCATGCGTCGTACCACCGATCCCGACTCCTGCGCGCTCACGTTCGTCCGCCTCCCCAACCCGTCTTCAAGGGCCGCAGTCTGCCACTAAATCACTCCAAGCAGTACTCGTTCGATTACAGAAACGGCAAGGTTTCAGCGGGGACACACAGGAATCGACAAGGAGAAGACAAGCCAGACACAAAAAAGCGGCAAGAAGGTCGCGGAAAAAATGACCAAGAAGCGGTATGGGAAGGTCCAATTCGGGCACGTGCACGTGCATCTGCCCTTGCATCTGCCGAACGCATTCGGAACGATGGTCTCGCGCCACCGCTGCATCGCAACGACCGCGAACCCCGGGAGTGCCTCGCATGGGGACGAATGGATCGACCATGCTCGAGCCGTTACGGCAGGGGCTTCCGCCACTGGACCCCGCGTCCGTGTCCAACGCCGCCTCCTGCGCCCTGCCGCCCCGCTACGAAGCGGTGCGCGACGCGCGGCAGTTCACCCGCCGCACGCTGGACCAGTGGGACATCGGCAACCGCTTCGACGACGTCTGTCTGGTGGTCTCGGAACTCGTCACCAACGCGCTGCGGCACGCCCTGCCCGCGGACACCCCGCGCCCCGGCGACCACGACGCGCCCGTGCGGCTGCACCTGATGCGGTGGACCGAGCGACTCGTGTGCGCGGTGCGCGATCCCAGTCACGACAGCCCGGTCGCGGGCGACTCCGAGGACTTCTCGGCGGAGTCGGGCCGCGGGCTGTTCCTCGTCGACTCGTTCGCCGACGGCTGGGGCTGGCACCCGCTCGCCGGCACGCTCAACGGCAAGGTCGTCTGGGCACTGTTCCGGCTCGGCCCCTCCGCATGAGGAACCGCGGCGCCTTTTCGCGCCGCGGTTCTACGCGCGTTACCGACCGCCTACGGTCCGTGAACATCCCTGAATGGGGCGAGTTGCCCCCACCGGCCGACCGCAGGCCCGCCGTCAGCCCGCTATCAGGTGGTCGAACTCGCCGTCCTTGATGCCCAGAAGCATGGCCTCTATCTCGGCAGGCGTGTAGATGAGGGCGGGGCCGTCGGGGAAGCGCGAGTTGCGCACCGCCACCTCGCCGCCCGGCAGCCGGGCGAACTCCACGCAGGAGCCCTGCGAGTTGCTGTGCATGCTCTTCTGCCAGGCCGCTCCGCGCAGCTCCGTGGCAGCCATGCCGTTGTACACGTCGTGGTCCACAGGTCGCTCCCCGGTGGTGCATTGGCGTCTGTTGCCAGTGATGCAGTGTTGGTCAACTGCCCGGATCATAGCCGCTCTTCACATGCAGTTGCATGAGCAGATGCACGTGCACGGGGGGTGGTCCTGCGGTTACACGTTTGACGGTCCCGCGGGCCGAATCGTTCCAACGCCTGCCCCCGCATGAATAAGGGACGCGAACCGGGCCCTTTGTGTTCCAGAACGACCCCCTCCTGCCCATGAAATGAATGGGAGGGAGGGGGTCGTGAGGGTCGCATGTGCACAGTGGGGCGGGCAGGGTCGGTCGTGGGGGTCCCGGGGTCGGCCGTGGGCCTATCGCGACGAGTACGGCAGCAGGGCCATCTCACGGGCGTTCTTGATCGCGCGGGCCAGCAGCCGCTGCTGCTGGGCGCTCACCCGCGTGACCCGCCGGCTGCGGATCTTGCCGCGGTCGGAGATGAACTTCCTCAGCAGGTCCGTGTCCTTGTAGTCGATGTACGTGATCTTCGCCGTGCCCAGCGGATTGGGGCGGGGCGTCGGCTTGCGGTCGGGCTTGCGGGGCATGGTCAGACCTCCAGGAGGGAGTCGAAGGCGGGCGGGAGCTGTTTCCAGGCGGTGCGGCCGGCCGCGTACTCCGCGTCCGTCAACAGGCAGGACTCCAGGAGCAGTTCGAGTCCGTCGCGGTCGAGGCCGGGTGATGTGAAGACGAGGTGCTGGCAGCAGTCGCCGTGCTCCGGGTGCCAGTCGAGCGCGGCCGCGGCACGGCGTACCGGCGGCACCAGCTCCCAGGCCGCGTCGGGCAGGGAGGCCAGCCAGGGTCCGGCGTTCTCCACGCACAGGGCGCCTCCCGCGGCGTCCCAGTGCAGCAGCGTGTCGGGCCGGTCCGCGAGCCAGAACCGCCCGCGGCTGCGCGCCGCCGCACAGCACAGATCCTCCAGCGCCGCGTACAGCCGCTCCGGGTGGAACGGCCGCCGCCGGTGCCACACGAGCGTGGAGACCCCGCACTCGTCCGCCTCGGCCGGCAACAACGCGCAGGCCGGATGCTGGGCGGCGGCGGCCGCCTCCACGTCGAAACCGCCGAACGCCGCTTCCGCGAGCGGGGACCGCCCGGGCTCCGAGTCCGCCGGGGCGAGTCCCGCCGGTCCCGCGAGGCCCAGCTCCTCGGCCGGTCGCCTCTCGAACCACGACTCCCGGTCGCCGTCCCCCCGGCCCGACAAGTCGCCGTCGCCTATCGGGACCTGCCGGGCTGTCGGGTGGAGTTGGGCCAGGAGCGCGCGGTCCTCGTCGTCGGCGTCTTCCGAGGTGGCGAGGGCTAGGACGGGCGCGTACTCCAGTTGGCGGGCGAAGGTGTCGGCGACCGTGCGCTGGTCGGTGGCGGCAGCGGCGAGGCCCGCGTCGGCGAGGTCGTCGCCGTTGCCGAGGTAGGGCAGCACCAGGGCGGGGTCGACCGCCGTGATGACACCGGTCAGGCGGAGATCCGCGCTCGCCATCGCCTCCGCCACCACCTCGGCCATCGCCTTCGGCTCGACCGAGTCCCAGAGTTCGACGATCGCGAGCCGGGTCAGTCCGTCCTCCGCGAGACGCTCCAGTTCGGGGACCAGGTCCTCACGCAGGGCGCAGCACGCGCAGTCGTTGACGAGGGGCGCCTCACCGGCGGAGACGATGCCGGTGCGGTCGCGAACGGTGCGAACCACCGTGCCCTGTACGGCCGTTGCCAGGTCGTGGTGCAGCGCCACCGACCCGGGCACATCGGCGAGCAGCCGGTCCACGGCCGCCCGGCGGGCATCGGCGTGCAGCCCGCCCACGATGGCGACGGACAGCATCAGCGCTCCCCGCGCTGGTCGTCGCGCCGGTCGTCGCGCCCGCCGGTGGGCCGGCTGTCGCGCCTGCCGAACCGGCGCTCGAAGCGCTCCACGCGGCCGGCCGTGTCCAGGACGCGGGCCGTCCCCGTGTAGAAGGGGTGGCTCACGTTCGAGATCTCGACGTCGACGACCGGGTAGGTGTTGCCGTCCTCCCACTCGATCGCCTTCCCGTTCGCCCCGGCGACGAGGGTCGAGCGGGTCAGGAAGGCGTGGTTCGCGGCCCGGTCCCGGAAGACGACGGGACCGTACGCCGGGTGGATTTCCTCGCGCATGACGGTCAGCGCTCCTCTCGGAAGTCGACGTGCCGGCCGGCGACGGGGTCGTACTTGCGCAGGGTCATCCGGTCGGGGTCGTTACGGCGGTTCTTGCGGGTGACGTACGTGTAGCCGGTCCCGGCCGTGGACCGGAGCTTGATGACCGGACGGAGTTCGTTGCGTGCCATGTGGCTAGTATATGAAAACGGATCCCATTATCGATAACGAGAAATCAGAGAGGTACGTCACTCACATGTCCGCGCACTGCATGCTGACCGGGGCCCAGCCGGGCTTCGGGAACTCCATCTCCCACTCGCACCGGCGCACGTCGCGCCGCTTCGACCCCAACATCCAGAGCAAGCGGTACTGGCTGCCGGGCGAGGGCCGGTACGTACGGCTGAGGCTGAGCACGAAGGGCATCAAGACGGTCGACGTCATCGGTGTCGAGGCCGCCGTGGCACGGATCCGGGCCCGTGGGGTGAGGGTCTGATGGCCAAGAAGAGCAAGATCGCGAAGAACGAGAAGCGGCAGGAAGTCGTCGCCCGGTACGCCGCGCGGCGCGCCGAGCTGAAGGAGATCATCCGCAGGCCGTCCTCGACGGACGCCGAACGGTCCGCCGCCCGGCGCGAGTTGGAGCGGCAGCCGCGTGACGCGAGCGCCACGCGCGTACGCAACCGGGACAGTGTGGACGGGCGGCCGCGCGGCTACCTGCGGACGTTCGGACTCTCGCGGGTGAACCTGCGGGACCAGGCGCACAAGGGGTTCCTGCCGGGGGTTCGGAAGTCCTCCTGGTAGCGGACTCCGGCGGAGGCGCCGGCGCTCCCCCGTTGTCGGGCGGGCGTGCTTCCCGAGGTGCTGGAAGAGGGGCCTGGTAGCTTGCTGGCGGTCGTTCCCGGTTGCACAGGCGCCACCGGCGGTACCCGGCGGGTACCGGCGACTCGTCCGGCCAGACCCTTGGGGGCTTCAGTGACTTCGGCGACCATCTCGCGCGGGCAGGCGCGGATCGCGGCCGCGGCGGCGGGGCTGGCGGCCGCGCTCGTCCTGACGACCGGCTGCAGCGGTGACAGCGGCGGGAGCGACGACTCCCCCTCCTCCACCGGCGCGGCACCGACCGGGTCGGCCGACACCGGCGGCGGAACAGGTGGTTCCGGCGGTTCCGGCGGGAGCAAGGGCAAGGTCGAGGCGTTGGAGGGCAGCTGGCTGGCCACCAAGAGCGGCAAGGCCGTGGCGCTGGTGATCACCGGCGAGGAGGCCGGGCTGTTCTCGACGGGCGGATCCGTGTGCAGCGGCACCGCCGGTGAGACCTCGGGCATGCGCATGATCGAGCTGAAGTGCTCCGACGGGAACAAGGACCGGGCCGAGGGCATGGTCGACTCGGTCGACTCCAAGACCCTGAAGGTCACGTGGGAGGGCCTCGGCGAGGAAACGTATACGAAGGCGGAGGGCGGCAAGATGCCGTCCGGGCTGCCTACGGCGAGTCTGGGGTCCTGAGGACCGAGTCTGGGGTCCTGAAGATCCGAGTCCGGGGTCCTGAAGACCCGGTTCGCATCACACCGGTTCGCATCACACCGGTTCGCATCACACCGGTTCACGTCACGCCGGTTCACCTCACGCCCGGCGCGCGTCGCGTCGGCTCACGTCAGCGGGTCGCGGAATCCTTCGGGTTTCGCGGCCCGTCCGGCTTTTCGGGGGCCGTTCCGTCGAGCGTCATGGGCGGTACGGCCGTGTCGAGGGCCTCGGAAAGCTCGGTGAGGGTGTCGAGGACGAGGGTCGCGGTGTTGCGTACGACCTTGTCAGCGTTCTCGGGGTTCTCGGTGTCCCAGGCGTCCAGAGCCTCGCGTACCGCGTCCCAGGTGGGGACCCGGCGCTCGCGGATGGCCTTCGCGCCCTGGTGGGTGGACTCGCGCAGGGCGTCGGCGAAGCGGGCGGCGGGCGGTACGGGGGTCGCCCCGCGTTCCGGGAGGTGGGCCTCCAGGAGCATGGCCACGCGGCCCAGTTGGGCGAGCGCGTCCTCGGCGTCGTCGGCCGCGGTGCGGGAGAGGCCGCGGTGGCGGACCGGTTCGGCGGTGGCGCGGGCCACCGCCGCGTGCCAGGCCGCGCGGGCGGTACGGGCGGTGAGCAGGGCCTGGCGGACGTCCGGGGCGTTGCTCGCGGACGGGTCTGCGTAGGAGCCGAAGACGGCGGCGGCGTACGTGCCCTGCGCGGCCAGCCAGTCCGCGAGGCGGGTGCGCAGGCGCGGGGTCTCCCAGGCCGGGTAGACGGCGTACGCCAGCATCGCGAGGAATCCGCCCATGAGGGTGAGCAGGACGCGTTCGGGCACGGTCTGGGTCCACTCCTCGCCGCCCATGCCGAGCAGGAAGACGACGTACGCGGCGATGCAGGCCTGGGTCGCGAACTGGCCGGTGCGCATGAGGAGGTACATGAGCGCTGCGCTCGCCACGGCGAGTGCGCCGGAGAGGAGCGTTCCGGGGGACGCCGCCTGTACCGCGCCTGTGGCCACGGCCACGCCGATGACCGTGCCGGCGAGGCGGGCCACGGCCCGGCTGTATGTCTGGGAGAAGTCCGGGCGCATGACCATGACCGAGGTCAGTGGGGCCCAGTAGCCGTGGCCGAGGGGGAGCCAGGTGCCGAGGATGTAGCCGGTGGCCGCCACCGCGGACACGCGGGTGGCGTGGCGGGTGACGGGGGAACCCCGGCGGAGTTCGCTGCGCATGGCTTTGAGGGCTTTGGGGATGAGGGCGAGGAAGGTGGGGCGGCTGCGGGTCGTGGGGGCTGGTCGCGCAGTTCCCCGCGCCCCTGGGTGAGTGGGGGCTCGGCCCGATGTCGACCGACCGTCCGTCTCGGCTGAGCGCGCAGTTCCCCGCGCCCCTGACGGGGCGCCATCCTGCGGGGCGCCGCCTGCCGTTTCCACCACGTCCTGGAGGAGGGTGTTGAGGCGGGTCATCGCTCGGTAGGGGGCGCCCGTGAGGATGCTGCCGGTGTCCGGGGTGCGGAAGGTGGCGAGGGCCGCTGGGGGGACCTTGACCGGCTCGCCGTGGCGGATGGCGTGGGCCGCGGCGTCGAGGAGGGCGGCCGCGGAGGCGAGGAGTTCGCGGACGCGGTCGCGGGCCGGGCCCTCGGCCGGGACGCCCATCGCGGGGTCGGCGAGGGAGGCGAGGACCGGGCGGATGCGTTCGGCGATGCCGCGGGCGCCGTGGAGTTCGGCGGGGCGGCGGCGGGCCTGGCGCGGGGTGACGGCGGCCGCGTTGCGCGCCTCCATCAGGGGCTGCGGGTCGAAGGACGCGACCGGGTCGTGGCGCAGCCGGCGCGCGTAGTCGGCCTCGGCTGCCAGGGCGTCGGCGAGCGCGTCCCGGTGGGCACCCCAGCGTCGTACGGGAAAGAGGACGATCAGTGCCGCCTGCACCAGGCCGCCCACGATCATCATCGCGGCGTGGCCCGCGGCCTGGGCGACGGAGGTCGGCAGGGTGACCGTCACCAGCATGATCGCCACGTTCGAGGAGGCGATCAGGCCGATGGTCGGGCCCGCGGCCCAGCTCATCCCGGCGGCGAAGGTCCACACCACGAGGAGCGCGAGGAAGAGCGGCTCCTTGGAGATGGTGAGGTAGCCGAGGAACGTGGACACGGCCAGGCTCGTACCGGAGGCGATGGCCAGTTCGGGACGGGGGCGCCAGCTGCGCTGGAACGTCGCGATGGCCGCCTGGAACGCGCCGAACGCCGAACTCGCCGCGGCCGCGGGGCCGAAGAGCCACAGGCTCAGCGCGATGACGATCGCGAGTCCCGCGGCTCCGCGCACCGCGATGAGCGGTTCGAGCCGCTTCTTCTCCACGGCGATGCCGGAGCGAGCAGTGTCCTTCAGCGCCCGTCGCCAGCTCACCGCGCCAGCGTACGCCGCGCGACGGCCCATGACCGATGATCTACGAGCACCGCCACGCACCCGAAGTCCCCGCAAGCCGGACCCAGAAGCGGGTCCCGGAAGTCAGAGGTAAGCCATGCGCGCCCTACCGATAGCCGTCTCCGCACTCACCGCCCTCGTGGCGGCCCTCGCCCTGACCGCCTGCGACGACGGCGGCAGCGGTGACGAGGGAGGCAAGAAGGCCGACAGTTCGGCGTCCTCCGCCGGCTCCTCCGCCTGCAAGGCGGACCAGGTCGGGCAGGAGGTCGCCGCGAGCGAGGCCCCGGCCGCGGGCGACACCGGGAGCGTCTCCGTCACCCTCACCAACCGCTCCGGCGGCGACTGCACCCTGGAGGGCTTCCCCCGCGTCGACCTGACCGCGGGCGGCACCACCTGGTCCCTCACCCCGGAGGAGTCCGCGAAGCCGGAGAAGCTGACCCTCAAGCCGGACGAGACCACCGCCTTCACGATCACGTACGTACGAGGGCCCGCGGGCGACGCGACGAAGGGTGCCGCCGTGAAGACCGTGAAGTTCGGCCTGCCCGGCGAGGATGCCGACCTGTCCTTCCCCTGGAAGTACGGCGAGGTCGCGCTGCGGAGCGAGAGCGAGCCGGACGCCTCGGTGGGCCCGCTCCAGCGCGCCGGCGACTGAGCCGCCGGCCCCCGGGGCACCGGCCCTGAACCACCGCCCCGGTCCGGCCGGGTCACCGCAGCGGCGGCCGTGCCCTGACCTGGGCGCGGTCCGCCGCGGCGGCTCCTTCCTCCCAGCCGGCCGCGTCGTTCACCCCGCGCAGCCTGGTCGTGACGGTCGCCGGGAACATCCGCTCCGTCTCGTCGGCGACCGCTACCTCGCGGGCCGCGAGAACCGGCAGCAACTCCCCCTGCGTCGCCGTCACCTGCCCCTCGGCCACATCCGCGAGCCGGTCGCCGATGCGATGGGCGTACGCGGCGAGGAAGGACTGCCGGAAGGACTTCGTACGCTTCCTGCCGCCCGCCCGCTGTGCCGCCTCCGCCTTCGTCATCGCGGCGGTGGCCTGCACGAGGAGCGAGGTGTAGAGGAGTTCGACGGCCTCCAGGTCGGGTTCGAAGCCGACGACGGTCGAGAAGCCGAGGGCCTCGTTCCAGACCGCCCGGCAGCGGTTCGCGCCGGACACCGCGTCGAGGAGTACCGCCTTGGCCGTCTCGTAGGGCGGGTCGACGCCGATGCGGCAGGCGCCGGGCGCGTCCTTGGCGTGCGTACGGGCCGCGAGCAGCGCCTCGTCGATGCTGTGCCGCGCCATCAGCTCCTGCGCCTTGGCGCTCAGCGCCTCCGCCTCCTCCGGGAACCCGGTCGCCTCGGCCTTGGCGAGCAGCGCGCGGATGCGGGTGAGCATGCGGGAGTCCCTCGGGGCGCCGGCCGTCCCCTTGGGCGCGTCCACGTCCAGCGGCTCGATGGAGGGCAGGCGGAGCAGCAGCCGGTACAGCCCCAGTACGGCGGTGGCGTACGAGAAGCGGTCGGTACGGGGTCCGGTGCGAGGTGGCGCCTTCGTCCCGCCCGCCTCGGCGTTCAGCTCTTCGAGCTGTGCCGTCCAGCGCGGGCCGCGGGGCTGCCGGTTCCGGCCGCTCTCGTCGAGGATCAGCACGGACACCAGGCGTACGTGCACGTCGTCCAGCTCGCGCCGCACGATCCGTACGACATCGGCGGGCTGCCAGCCGCGCCGCCAGGCCCCCTCGACGAACTCCTCGCCGCGCCGGGCCAGTTCGGCGTCGGACGCGGGGTCGGAGGCGAGGAGCGAGGCACCGGTGTCGAGGGCCGCGTCGGAATCGGCGTAGAGGGCGGCCTCGAAGGCGCGCTCCACGGTGCTGGGCGTACTGCTCATTCCTCGATCGTGTCACGCGTCGCGGTGGGGCCGGCCCTGCCCCCGGGCGCCTCCTGAGGGCCGGGAGCGGGCTGGTCGGGCTGCCCGTGGGTGTCAACGGGCAGGCGCGGCAGGTGTCAACTCGGGGTTGACACCCGATCGCTGTCAACCTACCGTTGACACATGACGACGAATCCACGCGCCACCACCTCCGTACGCCTCGACGATCTGATCGAGGCCATCAAGAAGGTTCACGAAGACGCTCTCGACCAGCTCCAGGACGCGGTGATCGCGGCGGACCACCTCGGCGACGTGGCCGACCATCTGATCGGTCACTTCGTGGACCAGGCCCGGCGTTCGGGCGCGTCCTGGACGGACATCGGCAAGAGCATGGGGGTCACCCGGCAGGCGGCCCAGAAGCGGTTCGTGCCGAAGGCGGAGTCGGACCTCGACCCCAGCCAGGGCTTCAGCCGCTACACGCCACGGGCCAGGAACGTGGTGATCGTCTCCCAGAACGAGGCCAAGAACGCGGGCAACGACCTGATCCGCACCGAGCACCTGGTCCTCGGGCTGATCGCCGAGCCGGAGGGCCTCGGGGCGAAGGCGATCACCGCGCAGGGCGTCACCCTGGACGCCGTGCGCGAGGCCGCGACCGCCGCCCTGCCGCCGAGCGCCGAGGACGTACCCGCGCTCATCCCCTTCGACGGCAACGCCAAGAAGTCCCTCGAACTCACCTTCCGCGAGGCCCTCCGGCTCGGGCACAACTACATCGGCACGGAGCACATCCTGCTCGCACTGCTGGAGCACGAGGCGGGCTCGGGTCTCCTCAGCGGGCTCGGCGTCGACAAGGCGGCGGCCGAGGCGAACGTCGCGGAAGCGCTGGAGAAGGTGCGGAAGTCCCTCCAGGAGGACTGACCGACCGGCCGGCTGATCGGCTGGCCGATCCGCTGAGCGACCGACCGGCCGAATGACCGTCCGACGACCGGGTGCGCCCCGCGCCCGGTGCCGGACACGGCCCTGAACTCGCGGTTCAGGGCCGTTGTCAGACCCTCCTGCGAGACTCGAAGTCATGAACGACCGGTGGGCTCTCGCGCCGGCCGAGGACGGCGGCGCCGAGCTCGCTCCCCTCGGCCCCGACGGGCTGCCCGCCGGACCGGTCCTGAGGGAACCGGATCTCGCCGAGTCCGTACGGACGAGGCCGGACGTCGCCCGTTGGGTGTGGCGGTCGACGGCCGAGGTCTATCCGCGCCTGCGCGACGCGGGCGTCCGCGTGGAGCGGTGTTACGACATGGAGGCCGCCGAGACCCTCCTCCTCGGCCACGAGGGACGGCTCGGCGAGCCCCACTCGGCGGCCGCCGCCCTGGCGAGACTGCGCGGCGGTCCCGTACCGCCCGATCCCCCGCAGCGCTCCGCCGAGCCCGGCTCCCAGTCCTCCCTCTTCGAGCCCCGCCCCGTCCACGTACCGCTGGAACAGCTCATCGAGGTGTACGGGGACCAGCAGCGAAGACATGACGCTGCCGCGCACCCCGGGCGGATGCGGCTGCTGACGGCCGCCGAGTCGGCGGGCATGCTCGTGGCGACGGAGATGAACGCGTCCGGGCTGCCGTGGAGCGCGGACGTGCACCGGAACGTGCTGCACGAACTGCTCGGCGAGCGGTACACGGGAGGGGGCGAGCCGCGCCGCCTCGCCGAGCTCACGGACGAGGTGTCGGCCGCGTTCGGGAGACGGGTGCGGCCCGATCTGCCCGCCGATGTCATCAAGGCCTTCGCGCAGGCCGGGATCAAGATCAAGTCCACCCGCCGCTGGGAGATCGAGACGATCGACCACCCGGCCGTGAAGCCGCTCGTCGAGTACAAGAAGCTGTACCGCATCTGGGTCGCCCATGGCTGGTCATGGCTCCAGGACTGGGTGCGGGACGGGCGGTTCAGACCGGAGTACCTGCCGGGCGGGACGGTCACCGGGCGCTGGGTGACCAACGGCGGGGGCGCACTGCAGATCCCCAAGGTCATACGCAGGGCCGCGGTCGCCGATCCCGGCTGGCGGCTCGTGGTCGCGGACGCCGACCAGATGGAGCCGCGTGTGCTGGCCGCGATCTCCCGCGACCCCGGACTGATGGAGGTCGCCGGGCGGGAGACCGACCTCTACCAGTCCGTGTCCGACCGCGCCTTCTCCGGCGACCGCGCACAGGCCAAACTCGCCGTGCTCGGCGCGGTCTACGGCCAGACGTCCGGCGACGGTCTCAAGAACCTCGCGCTGCTGCGCCGCCGCTTCCCCAAGGCGGTGGCGTACGTGGACGACGCGGCGCGGGCGGGCGAGGAGGGGCGGCTCGTGCGGACCTGGCTGGGGCGGACCTGCCCGCCGGCGGCGGGGTCGGACTCCTCCGGGGAGGAGGCGGGGATTCCGGAGAGCGAGCAGACCGGCGTCGTACCGGGCGAGGGGGCCGAGCCCGGGGACACCCAGGACTGGGTGCCGGGGTATGCCTCCACCAACTCCCGTGCCAGGGGCCGCTTCGCGCGCAACTTCGTCGTGCAGGGCAGCGCCGCCGACTGGACCCTCCTCGTGCTCGCCGCCCTCCGCCGCACCTGCCGGGACATGGCGGCCGAGCTGGTCTTCTTCCAGCACGACGAGGTGATGGTGCACTGTCCGGCGGCGGAGGCCGACACGGTGGTCGAGGCCATCCGCGAGGCCGCGGAACTGGCGGGGCGGCTGACGTTCGGGGAGACGCCGGTGCGGTTTCCGTTCACGACGGCGGTGGTGGAGTGTTACGCGGACGCGAAGTGAGCGGGCGCGCCTGCCTTCCGCCGAGTTCCCACTCAACTCCCTCGCACAGAAGGGTTGTTGAGCTGGACCAGCAGTAGCTCCCGCAGTTCGTCGGTCACCGTGCTGTCGGTGCCGTCCAGGTCGTCGAGGGCCAGTTCCCACTGCTCGTACGCCTCGTCGGTGCGGCCCGCCGACCGGTGCAGCAGGCCCTGCTGGTGCCGGGCGAGACCGGCGGTGTAGCGGTCGGCGCGCTGTTCGGCGCGGGCCAGCAGCAGGGCGCACTCGCGGGCGGCCCGCTCGGTGCGGTCGAGGCCGCGCAGCGCACGGACGAGACCGAGGCGGGTCTGGGAGCCGCTCTGCCAGTCGACCCCGTCCGAGACGCTCAGGGCACGGTCGAAGTGCTCCAGCGCACGGGCCGGTTCGCCGAGCGTGAGGTGGGCGTACCCGATGTTGCAGTGCCCTGACTCACGGACCCGGGAGTCGCCCATGGACTCGCCGAGCGCGAGGCTCCGCTCGTGCCACTCGATGGCGACGCTCGGGTCGGAGTGCTCGTAGAGGTTGCCGAGGTTGCTGTAGGCGACGGCCTCGCCGTCCAGGTCGCCCGACTCCCGTGCCAGCTCCAGGCTTTCCCGCAGGGCGAGTTCGCACTCGACGTACCGGCCCAGGCTTTCGAGCAGCAGGCCGCGGTTGTTCAGACAGCGCTGGATGCGCGAGACGACTCCGAGGCCGCGCCAGCGCGTGAGGGCCTGGTCGGTCAGGACGAGCGCCTTGCCCGCCTGCCCCTGCATGAAGTACAGGCCCGCCAGGTCGGACAGCGCGATCGCCTCGGCGGCGTCGTCCCCTAGCCGCC
Source organism: Streptomyces sp. NBC_00258 (assembly GCF_036182465.1). NCBI lineage: Bacteria > Bacillati > Actinomycetota > Actinomycetes > Kitasatosporales > Streptomycetaceae > Streptomyces > Streptomyces sp. NBC_00258. The sequence goes on along the minus strand of NZ_CP108081.1, from coordinate 6,864,617 downwards.
GCGCCACGTTCAGCGCCCGCCGCCCGAGCACCGCCAGCTCGCGCAGCCGGCCGCGGCGCTGCAGATACGGGAAGAGGGCGCGTACGAGGACGGGGACCAGCGGGGAATCGGCGGCGCGGCCCTCGACGAGCGCGACGACGTTCGCCACCTCGCGGTCCCCCCAGGCGACAGCCTCGGCGGCCGACGCGAACGGCACGGCCTCATCGCCTCCGGCGCCCGCACGCTCCGACTCGACCGGCGTCGCACCGAGCCGGTTGTCGCGGTCGACACCGGTGGGGATCAGGGCCGGTACGCACCGGCGGGCGGAGGCGACGTACCAGCGCAGAGCGATGTCGGTGGGGTCCGGGTCCTCGGAGCCGGAACCCGAGGAGCTGGAATCCGTGAAGCTGGAACCCGAGGAGCCGGAGCCTGTGGAGCCGGCGCCTGTGGAGCCGGCGCCTGTGGGGTCCGAATCCGTGAGGTCGAGGTCCGTGGGGCCGGGGTCCTCCCCCTCCGCCGTCTCCCGGGCGACCTCGCGGGCCACCTCGCGGGCGAAGTCTCGTACGAGGTCGTGCGGGGTGTAGCGGCCGTACGTCGTCTCGTCGAGGAGGGCGACGTCGACGAGGCGGTCGAGGGCGGCCTCGGTGCGGCGTTCGCCGGTGCCCAGGAGCCGGGCGAGGAGCGGAACCCCGTACGTCGGCAGGTCGAGCGCGCCGATCCGGCGCAGGGCGAGGGCGGCGTCCCGGTCGGCCTCGCGGTCCGAGGCCCGCAGGGCGTCGAGGGCCACCGCGAGCGAGCGGCGCACGCTGAGGTCGTCGTACTCCAGGTGGTTCAACCGTCCGTCGCTTGCGGCCAGTTGACCGGCCAGCGCGTCCGGCGTGAGGACCTTGCGGGCGGCGAGCCGGGCCGCGACGATCCGCAGCGCGAGCGGCAGCCGTCCGGTGAGGCCGACGAGAGGGTGCGTACCGTCGAGGCCGTCCCGTCCGGAGACGGCCCGCAGCAGTTCGGCGCTCTCCTCGTCGGAGAGCGGTGCGAGCGGGAAGCGGGTCACGCCGTCCAGCGCGGTGAGGGGCGAGCGGCTGGTGACGATCACCGCGCAGCCGGGACCGGCGGGCAGCAGGGGGCGGACCTGGGCGGCGTTCACGGCGTCGTCCAGTACGAGCAGGGTGCGGGTGGGTGCCAGCAGTGAGCGGAGCAACGCGCTTGCCGCGTCCGGGTGTTCGGGGACGCCCCGCGGTTCCACGCCCAGGTCGCGGAGCAGCGCGGCGAGGGCCTGCCCGACGGTGAGCGGCGGCACGCCGGGCGTGGCCCCGTGCAGCCGTACGTACAGCTGGCCGTCCGGGAACTCGGCCCGCAGCCCGTGCGCCGCCTGCACGCCCAGCGCGCTCTTCCCGACGCCCGCCATGCCACTGACGACGGCCACGCGGAGGTGCCCCGCCCCGACCGGCACGAGCGTGGCCCGCAGACTGTCGATGGTCTCGGCGCGACCCGTGAAACAGACGGGAGCGGGAGGGAGTTGGGCGGGCCGGGGGACGGGGACGAGGGTGGGCACCTTCGGAGCGGCCGGGGCCGCCGGAGAGGCTTCCGTGGAGGGTGGGCGGTCGGCTCCGCGCCGATCGGTACGGCTGGAGGCCGACTTGGCGGGCTTCGGAGCGGAGACGCCGTCGCCTCCGGTGGGCTGCCGCCCGGCGGGACCCACTGCTTCGGCGGGAGCACCTGTCCGGCTGGAAGCCGCTGCCTCGGCGGCGCCGGTCCCAACACCGGCGGACGCATCCGTACCCGATCCCGATCCCGATCCCGGCCCTGGCCCTGGCCCGGCCGTCGGCCCCGATCGCGATCCCGACCCTGCCTCCGACCCTCCCCCTACTCCTGCCCCTGCCCCCGGATCCTGGTCCCGCAGAATCTCCAGGTGGGCCTCCCTGACCGTGAGCCCCGGTTCCACGCCGAGTTCGCGGACGAGGGTGCGGCGCAGGTCGCGGTGGACGGCGAGGGCCTCGGCCCGGCGGCCCGTCCGGTAGAGGACCATCATCAGCTGGCGGTGGAAGGCCTCGCGAAGGGGGAACTCCGCGACCAGCGCGGCCAGTTCGGGTGCGAGACCGAAGAGCCGTACGTCCCCGTCGGACATCCCGCGGCCCAGCTCCAGCTCGGCCTCGTACCGGCACTCCAGGGCGAACAGCCGTGCCTCTTCCAGCCGTTGGACGAGGGAGAGTCCGCCGAGCCCGGGAGGCATGCCGGTCAGCGGGGTGCCTCGCCACAGTCCGAGTGCCGCCACGGCCTCGGCCACGGCCCGTTCCCAGTCCCGCCGCGCGTGTGCCTCACGGGCGGCGCCGATCCGGGTCTCGAAGAGGCGTACGTCCAGCTCGCCCTCGGAGACGCGAAGTTGATAGCCGGGTGGTACCGACCGCAGCCGGTCCGGGTCGTCCAGGAGGCGTCGCAGACGGGTCACGTGGTTCTGCAGCGACGCGTGCGCGGAGGCGGGCGGTGTCCCGCCCCACAGCGCGTCCTTGAGGACGTCGACGGAGACGACCCGTCCCGGTTCCAGCAGCAAAGAGGTGAGCAGTACTCGCCCCTTGGCGCTGCTCACCGGCCGTGGCACACCGTCGGCGTCGTACACGACGGTCGGCCCGAGAAGCCCGAAACGCAGCCCCGATCGCAGCCCTGATCGCACTCCGGAACCCGGCTCGGGCGAGGACGCGGGCGGTGCTTTTGGCGGCGGCGCGGGTATCGCCCCGGGCGACGGCCCGCCCGGGCGGCCGGGCGATCGGCCACGGCGCGGCCCGGCGCCCCGCTCCGACCGCTGTCCGCCGCCCACCTGTCCGCCTCTTCCCATCGGCGGCCGTCAACGGCCTGAATCCGCCGCTCCCGCCACCTCCCAGGCGAAACTCTGTGCCTCGCCACACCGTTCGCCCCATGTTAGCGATCGGTTGGCGTGGCCTGATTTGATCACCGTTCGGACCCGGTCGTTCCGGTACGCGGTTGGCGTCGTAGGTCGCCGCGGCTCGGGGGAGTGTCGCCGTAGCGACCGGGTCCGAAAGCACGTGAGCAGGGCGAAGAGCGGCCACGAACAACGAACAGCCCTCCGCGCCAGGCCTCCAGCGCTCCTCCGACGGGCACAGCCACCCGCGAGTTCCCACGAGCAAAAACCGGCGCGGGCGCAGGTGGGACCCGCTCAGACGACCGGCGGCCGCCCCAGGCGCGTGAGGCGCCACACGGTCTTCCAGCGCATCGGCCGCCGTTCCCCCGCCGACACCCGGAGCCCCTCCACGAAGCCGCCGAACCATGCCCGCAACCCGCCAACGGACCGTGTCCGCAGGAGAGTCAGCGCGATCCAGACCGCCAGGTGGACGGGGATGAGCGGGAGCGGCAGCCTGCGCCGGACCAGCCAGACGCGGTTGCGGGCGGTGACGCGGTAGTAGATGGCGTGCCGTGCGGGTGAGGTCTTGGGGTGCTGGAGCAGCAGCTCGGGCTCGTACCGGATGGTCCACCCGGCGTCGGCGGCCCGCCACGCCAGGTCGGTCTCCTCGTGCGCGAAGAAGAACTCGGCCGGCCAGTCCCCGGTCTGCGCGAGCATCTCCATCGAGAGGGCGTGTCCGCCGCCGAGGAAGCCGGTGACCTCCCCGCCCCGCATCGGGTCCTTGGCACCGAGCCGGGGTACGTGCCGCCGCTGGGTCTCGCCGAGCTCGTCGGCGATGCGGAAACCCACGATGCCGAGGCGCGGATCGGCGGCGTACAGGTCCCGTACGCGTCGCAGGACGTCGGGGTCGACGAGGAGCCCGTCGTCGTCCAGGTCGATGACGACGTCCACGTCCCCGAACTCCCGCAGCCGGCGCAGCGCGACGTTCCGGCCGCCCGGGCAGCCGAGGTTCTCGTCGACCTCGATGGCCGTGACCTCGCCGGGCAGCCCCAGCCGGTCGGCGAACTCGGGCAGCGGACAGCCGTTCCCGACGATCACGATCCGCGTGGGTGCGACGTCCTGCTTGGCCACCGACGCGAGCAGCGCGTCGACTTCCTGGGGCCGTGTGCCCATCGTCACCACGGCCACCGCGATCCGCGGCTCCATCGGCACGGCGCCCACCCCCACCACTCGACCTCGTTCGACAACAAGGAGCGATGCTAGCCGTTCACGGTAAGGACTCTTCAAATACGCCGATTCTCCCTGCGGCGTACGAACTTCAGCCCGGACCAGTCGTCCCCGAGCGCGGCGACCTTCACATCCACGACACCCAGTGGCAGGAACAGCTCCCGCAGCCCGTTCTCGGTGATGTCGCTGACGTGGCCGGCGGCCTTCCGCGGCCAGGCGATCCAGAGCATCGCGGAGTCGGCGAGCGCCTCGACGAGGCCGGGTCCCTCGGCGGCCAGGAGGGCCGCCTCCCGGTAGAAGGCCAGGGTGACGTCCGCCCCCTTCGGCCCTCCTTCGGCAACCTCGCAGCCCTCGGGCAGCCCGGGGATCGCCCACCCCTCCCCCGGCGCGTGCAGCAACCGCACCCGCTGCCCGGCCTTGATCCCGATCTTCTTGGCCGGCGGCGTACCGGAGTACCCGCCACTCACCGCGCCGCCACCGTCCATGCGTCCATGGTTACTCGCGGTTCGCCGTCGTGCCGCTCATTGCCCTCATGGCCCCGGTGGCAGGTAGCGTGTCCACGGCCGCTTCCCGAAGGAGCCCGCGACATGACCGTCCGCCCCGCACGGCTCACCGCCGTCCCCGCGACCACGGGCGGCACGTTCACCACGGCACGGCCGGCGGACGAGAGGTACCCCGCGACATGACCGTATCGATCTCCCTCCTCCTGATGGCGGTCGTCGCCCTGGCGGCCGCGGTCGCGGCGCCCCGTGTCCTGACCCGTGCGGTCTGGCCCGACCGGGAGCCCGTGCTCGCGCTGTGGGTGTGGCAGTGCCTGGTCGCCACCGTGCTGCTCTGCTGTCTGACGTCGCTCGTGCTGAGTGCCTCGGCGGTCTTCCACACCGTCCGTGTCCATGTCTTCGCGCCCGCGCCGCCCAGGGTCACCGCGGCGTACGACCTGGCCGCCGCCCCGCCCTGGACCACCGCGCTGACGCTGCTGCTGGCCGGCGGTGCCGCCTGGACCACGGCCATGCTCGCGCGGGAGGTGACGGAGGCCCGCAGGCGAGGCCGGCTGCGCCGCGCGCACCTGCGCGAACGCGCCCCCGAGCTGCCGGCCGGGCTCAGCGACTCCCGCGGCCCGCTCCTCGTGCTGGAGGACGAGTACCCGGACGCCTGGTGGATGCCGGGCAGCCCGCCCCAGCTCGTCGTCACCACGGGCGCCCTGCAGCGCCTCACCGACCACCAGCTGGACGCCATCCAGGCCCACGAGCTGGGTCACGCCCGGGCCCGCCACGACTGGCTCCTGCACCTCTCCCAGGCGCTGGCCTCCGGCTTCCCCGGCATCCCGCTCTTCACCCACTTCCGCGACCAGACCCATCGCCTGGTCGAGCTCTCCGCCGACGACACGGCCTCCCGGAGCTGCGGTCACCTCACCACGGCCCTCGCGCTGATCGAGCTGAACCAGCACCGGGGCGTCCTGTCCTGCGCCACTCCCCGCCCCCTGCTCCACCAGCGGGTGGAACGCCTCCTGGACCCGCCGCCCCGCCTGCCCCGGACCCACCGCCGCGGTACGACGACGGCCGCCGCCCTGGCCCCGCTCATCCCGCTGCTCATCGCCTTCGGCCCGGCCCTGGCGACGCTCGGCTCCTAGGGCCTGCCTGACGGCCCCGCGCCGGGCCAACTCCACTTCTCCGGGCTCCACTTGAGGCACACGCTTGCCTCGACCGGACGTCCATTCCGAGCAACCCTGTGGCCTCGATTCTCATCTTCTTCTCAGGGACGAGAGAGATGCCCGGGACACCTGGGGCAACTGAGGTGCCCGGGCGCGGAGCCAACAGGAGGAGAAGGACGTTGATCCATGCCCGGCGCACATTGGTCGCCGCCGCCGCGTTGTTGGGGGTGGTGGTGGGGTCGCAAGGAGTGGCGCAGGCCCGGCCGGCCGCCGAACCCGCACCGCCCGCGGCCTCGGCCGACCCCGACGGCAGACTGCCGGCGGGCTGGCAGATCACCGGAACGAGATCCGGTCAGCACCTGACCTGGCGCTCGGCCACACCGGTGCCCATGGGAGACGCCGCCGTCGAGTTCTACTCCGGCGACCGGCTGCTGGGCCGGCCCCTCGCCGCCAAGGACGGGCACACGTTCAGCCTGGCCCTCCAGGGCGTGGAACCCGGGCCGGCGAAGGACCTCCAGGTACGGGCAGCCGGCCGCCGCCTCGACGAGGCCGGCATCGAGGCCGACTCGCAACGGCGACGCTCCAAGGCGCCGGTGAAGCCGTCGGCCCTGCCGCCCGCCAACCCCGTGGACCCCGGCGTCCCCGGCCCGTACCGCACGGTCAGCGGCGAGTACGAGCTGAAGTCCGTGAAGCTGCCCGACTTCCCCGAACCGGTGGAGATGCGCGCGGCCGTGGTCGCACCGGCCGGAGCCCAGGGCAAGCGCCCGCTGGCCCTCTTCCTGCACGGCCGGCACCCCACCTGCTACACCGGGGGCCCGGAGGGCGAGTTCGTCGGCGACTGGCCCTGCCCCACCGACTCGAAGCCGGTACCGAGTCACCGCGGCTATCTGCACGACCAGAAGCTGCTGGCGTCCCAGGGCTATGTGACGGTGTCCATATCCGCCAACGGCGTCAACGGGCAGGACTTCGCGGCGGAGGACGGCGGAGCGCAGGCCCGCTCGTCCCTCGTGCGGCAGCATCTCGCCCGCTGGGCCAACTGGTCGGGCGCCGGACGGACTTCGGCACCGGCGATCGTACGGAAGTCGGCGCGGGCCGACCTGTCGCGCGTACTCCTGGTCGGTCACTCGCGGGGCGGCGAGGGCGTGAACCGGGCCGCGATGGACAGCCTCTCGAAGCCTCCCGCCGACCGGGACGGCTACCGGGGTCCGGTGCGCTGGAAGATACGGGGGACCGTCCTCATCGGCCCCACCATCTTCGGGCAGAACCCCGCTCCCGAGGTGCCGTCGATGACGATCCTGCCCGGCTGCGACGGCGACGTGTCCGATCTGCAGGGTGAGATCTTCGTGGACGGGACACGCGGTGTCAGCCGTGGTGCCGCCCTGCACAGCGCGGTCTACATGGTCGGCGCCAACCACAACTACTTCAACACCGAGTGGACGCCGGGCCAGGCCGAGGCGCCCGCCAACGACGACTTCTGGGACGACGAGGAGTCGCCGGACGCGGTGTGCACGCCGGGCGCCGCGACGCGCCTGACCGCCAAGCAGCAGCAGGCCGCCGGCTCCACCTACACAGCCGCCGCCGCCCGGGCGTTCGTCGCGGGCGACGACCGGGTCCGGCCGCTGCTGGACGGCTCCGGCGTACGCGCGGAGTCCGCGGGTCCCGCCCGCGTCCTCACCCACGCCGTCGGTGCCCGTCGCGCCGGCGCGTTCCTGCCGGACCCCTCGGTGAAGGTGGACGGCGGCAGGCTGTGCGAGCAGGTCGACCCCGACCCGGCGACGAGCTGCCTCAACCCCGACGAGCCCGGCGCGTCACCGCACTTCGCCGGCTGGGAGACCGACCGGGAGCAGGGCCGTAACGCCGTGGCGCTCGACTGGTCGGCGCCGGGTTCCCCGGTACGGGTACAGCCCGCGCAACCGGTCTCCGTGACCGGAGCCAAGTCGCTGGCCCTGCGGGTCATCGTGCCCCCGAACACCACCGGCACCCGCATGGACGTGTCCCTCACCGACACCGCGGGCCGACGGGCGACGCTCGGCGGCCTCCGCCTCGACGGACTCCCGGGCACCGAGCGGACGACCTCGTACTGGGGCCAGGAGGTACGCGTCCCGCTGACCGCCGCGACCGCGGCCGGGCTGGACCTGAAGAAGGTGAAGTCCCTCGAACTGACTCCTCGCAGCGGATCCGGAAAGGCGTGGCTGATCGACGCCTGGGGCTGGCGCCCCGGCATGGCGGACGTACGGCCGGTCTCGCTGCCGCGCGTCGACATCGGCCGGCTGACCGCCGACGAGGGCGACTCCGGGGTCAGGACCTACCAGGTGCCGGTACGGCTCTCCGGGCAGGGCAGTGGCCAGATCCGGCTCTTCGTCTCGGACCCCGAGACGCGTGAGACCACGTCCCGGGTGGTGACGGTGCGCCCCGGCGGCGAAGGCATCGACGTCCCTGTCGACGTGCCCGGCAACACCCGCTACAGCTACGGCACGGCGTACAACGTGTTCGCCAAGGCCGTCCACGACACGGTGGTCGGCAACCACCTCGGCGGCGTGACCGTGAAGGACGACGACCCGATGCCCACGTTCAGCGTGACGCCGGTCCCGAACCGGGTCACCGAGGGCCAGAGCCTGAAGTGGCGGATCACCCAGTCCGCGGTCGCCGACACGGAGATCTGGATCGACTCCGCGTTCGCGCCGGTCGACGGCGCCGAACTGTCCACCACCGACGTCGACCCGGCCTGGCTCGACGAGACCACCGGTGAGTCACCGGCCCCCTCCCGGCCGCTGTCCTCACTGGAAGGGCTCTATCTGCCCCTCGCCATCCCCCAGGGCGAGCTGAGCACCGACGTGACCGTTCCCGTCGTCGCGGACGGCGTGAGCGAGCCGGAGGAGTCGCTGCGGATCCAGCTGTCCCTCTGGAAGGAGGACGGCGAGCAGGTGGAGGGGCCGGTGCTCGACGGCACGGTGGTGGACGCGCCGTAGCAGCTCGGTACGAACCAGACGCGGGGGCCCGGAAGTTCCGGGCCCCCGTATCGCGCTCCCGGGGCTCCATGGACTCCCCGGAACTCCCGGGTTCAGTCCGTGGGTCCGAGAGACATGATGCGGCGCAGTTCCGCGCTGAACTCGGCCGCTGTCGGCTCCAGCAGCAGCGCCGCCAGGGGGATGTCCGTCCGCAGCCGTTCCCGGAGGGTCTCGACGACGCGCAGCACCTTGAAGGAATCCCCGCCCAGGTCGAAGAAGTCGTCGTCCCGGCCGACGGCGGAGACCTGGAGGACCTCGCACCACACCTCGGAGACGACGCTCTCCACATCCGGATGCGCGTCCATGTCGGCTCCCGCGTCCGCAGCCGCTTCGGCGGGCGCACGGTGTACGGGCCGCGCGGGCGTGGATTCGGCCGACCGCTTCGCCGCCCAGGTCTCCAGGAGACGGCGGTCGAGCTTGCCGTTCGGCGTCAGCGGCAGTTCGTCCGCCACCTCGATGGCCGACGGCACCATGTACGGCGGGAGCCAGATCCGCAGAGCCTCGCGTACGGACGACGGCAGGCTGCCCGGTGCCACACCCTTCTCGGGCACCACGAACGCGGCGAGACGCTTCTCGGCACCCGAGCCGTGCGCGACTACCGCCGCCTGCCGGACCCCCGTACAGCGCTTGGCGGTCTCCTCGATCTCGCCGGGCTCGATGCGGATGCCCCTGATCTTCACCTGCCGGTCGGCCCGGCCCAGGAACTCCAGCGCGCCGTCGGACCGCGCCCTGACCAGGTCGCCGGAACGGTAGAGGCGGCTGTCCGGGCTCACCGCGGGGGCGTCGGGAAAGCGCTCGGCGCCGAGGAAGCGCTCGGCGGTGAGTTCGGGCCGGTTCAGATAGCCGAGGGCGACGCCGGCGCCGCCGATGTAGAGCTCGCCGGGCTCCCCGTCGGGGACCGGAGCGCCGTTCTGGTCGAGGATCCACAGCTCGGTGTCCTGGATGGCGGGACCGATGAGCACGGTGTCGAGGTCGGGATCGCGCGGGCACAGCCAGGCCGTGCTGTAGATCGTGCACTCGCTGGGCCCGTAGATATTGGTGAGCGACGCGGTGGAGCGCGAGTGGAAGCGCTTGACCAGGTCGGGACCGAGCGGCTCGCCGCCGGTGAGCACCTGCCGCAGCCCGTCGTACCGCTCGGCGGGATCGCGGGTCAGCAGGAAGAGTTCGAGCTGGGACACGCCGAAGTAGACCGTCGTGACCCCCTGGTCGCGTATCAGCGCCGCGAGATGGTCCGCGTCGCGATGGCGGCCCGGGGCCGCGACGACGACGGTGGCGCCGGCGAGCAACGGCCAGTACAGCTCGCCGAGATACATGTCGAACGTGCACACCGTGTGGTGCATCATCCGGTCGCGCTCGTCCATGCGGTGCGTGGTCTGCAGGGCCGTGATCCGTGAGACGAGAGCGCGGTGGCTGATCAGCGAGGCCTTGGGGCGGCCCGTGGACCCGGACGTGTAGATGACGGCGACGGGGTCGTCCGCCGACGCATTCCCCCGTACCGGTTCGGGTGTCGGCGGGTACGTGGCGCACTCCTCGTCCGTCAGGACGATCAGGTCCGACAGGCCCGGCACGTCCGAAAAGCGGTCGCGCAGCGCGGAGTCGGTGAGCACGGCCCGGGGCTCGCAGTCCTGGACGGCCCGCAGGATCCGCCGCGGCGGGTCGTCCACGCCGAGTGCCGCGTGGGCGGCGCCCGCGAACATCGCGCCCAGCACGGCCACCACGAACTCGACGGAGCGCTCGTGATGGATCACGACGCGGTCGCCGGCCCGTACGCCGTGCGCGCGAAGGGCCGCGGCGGTCCGCAGGACCCGTTCCCTCAACTCGCCCACGGTGACGACGGTGTCGCCGGAGACGATCGCGGGGAGGGCGGGATCGCGCTCCCACCGTTCGAGCAGGAGTGCGTCGAGCCGGTGGTCCGTATCGGCCGACGGGTGGTCGGCGGAGGCCTGGACGGTCGTCATGGAGGTCAACCTCGGTCGGTCCGGGTGCGGGATCGGTCGGTCCGGTGCGGGAGTCAGGACTGTTCTGCCGCGAACTGGTCGAGATTGCCGACGAGGGCGTCCACCACCAGGGCGGGACTCTCCGTGAGCAGCATGTGTCCGCCCGGCAGCCAGACACTGCGGGTGTTCTCGCTGAACAGGGCCCAGTCGGCGGTCCGTTCGTCGGGGCACAGCGGGTCCTCGTCCCCGAACACGGTGAGGAGCGGGCACCGGAGAAGGGGGTCGGGGCCCGACGAGTAGTCCTCGACGGCACGGATGTCCGCCACGATCGTCGGCAGCACCAGTTCGAGCATCTGCTCGTTGGCGGCAAGCCGTTCCGGGACTCCGCCGAACCCGTCGAGGATCGCCAGTACGTCGTCGGTGGCGTCCGTGTCGCGCAGCAACCGGCGCTCGGGGTCCGGCTTCTCGGTCACCGCCCACTGCGAGACGGCCACCATGCCGGCGACGCGGACGCTGTCGTCCCGCTGCAGTGCGCGCACGGCTTCCAGGCCGACGATCGCCCCGAAGCACACCCCGACGACGACCAACGGGGCGGTGCCGGGCAGCGCACGAGCCGTGGCCACGACGTCTTCGACCAGACCGGGCATGTCCGGAACGCTCTCCCGGATACGCGTCTCCCTGCCGGGCAGCCGGGCCGTGGCCACCAGCCAGTCGGCCGGAGCGTGCTCCGCGAAGCCCTGGCCGCTCGCCGCCCCGGCGCCGGCGTGCGGAACGATCAGCACGCGCAACGAGGCGTCCTGCGGGTCGGCGCCCTTGAGGGCGAAGGTCTTTGCCGACAACGTTCTGTCACTCTCCATGCCTGGTGTTCGGTGCCTGGTGTTCGGTGCCTGATGTCCGATGCCTGATGTCCGCGCGCGGCTTCCGGCCTCTTGCGGACGGCCCCGCTCTCAGCTCGTCGTGACGAATTCGGCGAGCGCCTGTGCCAGATAGCCGGGGTCCCTGGCCCCGACGAGTTCCCGTGCGGAGTGCATGGACAGGCCGGGCACGCCCACGTCGACCGTCGTCACGCCCAGGCGGGCCGCGGTGATGGGCCCGATCGAAGTACCGCAGGGCATGGCGTTGTTGGACACGAACCGCTGCAACGGCACCCCGGCCCGCTCGCACGCGGCGGCGAACGCGGCGAGGCCTGTGCCGTCGGTGGCGTACCGCTGGTTGACGTTGACCTTCACCACGGGTCCGCCGTTGGGCAGCGGGTGGTTGTCCGGGTCGTGCCGCTCGCTGTAGTTGGGGTGGACCGCGTGGGACATGTCGGCCGAGACGCAGAGAGCGCCCGCGAGGGCCCGCGACCAGTCCTCGCCGCTGCCGCCGCGGGCGCCCACCGAGCGGTTCAGGACGCGCTCCAGGAGCGGGCTCTGGGCACCGGTCTCGGAGCCGCTGCCCACCTCTTCGTGGTCGAAGGCGGCGAGCACCGGAACCCGGAACGACTCGGCTCCGGCGTCCTGCGGCCAGGCTTCGGTCGCCGCCGTCAGCGCGGTGACTCCCGCGTGCACGGACACCAGGTTGTCCAGGCGCGACGACACCAGGAACTCGCGTTCCGCGCCCAGGTGTCCGGGTGCCTGGATGTCGTGCAGCATCAGGTCCCAGCCGAGGATCTCCGTGGGTTCCAGATCCGCCTCGTACGCGATCCGGCGCAGCAGCGCGCCCTGTTCCGGTCTGCCCAGGGACCAGATCGGCTGGGTCTGGCGCTGGCGGTCCAGGGCCATGGACTCGTTGACCGAGCGGTCGAGATGGATGGCCAACTGCGGTACGCGGAACAGCGGTTCGTCGACCTTGACGAGAGTGGAGCTGCCGTCGCGCAGCGTGAGACGCCCCGAGATGCCCAGATCGCGGTCGAGCCACGTGTTGAGCGGAACGCCTCCGTAGATCTCCACGGCGACCTGCCGCCACCCCGCGGAACCGGTGTCGGGCCTCGGCTTGACCCGCAGGTTGGGCGAGTCGGTGTGCGCGCCGACGATCCGGAAGGGGGTGTGGGCGGGCGCGCCCTCGGGGACGTACCAGGCGATGAGCGCACCACCCCGGGCGACGAAACAGCCGCCGCTGCGCCCCGTCCACTCCTCGGTCTCGCTCAGCTCCGTGAAGCCCGCCTTCTCCAGGCGGCGCGCGGCCTGGGACACGGCGTGGTAGGGCGAGGAGCTGCCCTGGAGGAAGGCGAGCAGGTCCTCGGTGTGGCTGGGGTCGGTGGCCAGGGTCATTCGGCGTCCGCCTTCCGGGGCGTTGTGTGCGTGTCGAGCAGTGCGGCGACCGGGCGGTCGGGCTGCGCGCACAAGTCTCCGATCATCGAGACGTACTCGGCGAGCAGGTCTTCGGCCGATTCCCGATCCCAGAGATCGGCCGAATACTCCAGGAAGGTCCGGTAGCCGAGGCCCGGATCGCGACGCGGCGCGAGACCGAAGACCAGCTCGGCCCGGGCGACCGGCGGGGCCACGTCCTCCACCTCGACGTCGAGGCCGGGGATCTCGATGTCGGAGTCGGCGTAGTTCTGGAAGGCGAGGCCGTTCGGCACCCGGTCGGGGACCTCGGTCGCGCCCGCGTCGCGCATCGCCTGGAGGATGCGGGCGGTGGGCAGCACGTTCGCCATGATTCCGAGGGCGCCCGCACCGGTACGGGTCACCAGCTCGGCGACGGTCTCGGCCGGGTCGATCCGCACCCGGACGAGGACGGCCGTGGAGACCACCGACACGAGCGACTCGCAGTCCAGGTCCTCGCGGTTGGCGTACGGGACGCTGAGCAGGACGTCCCGCTCCCCGGAGAGCCGGGCGAGGTGGATGCCGAGTGCGGCGGCCGCCACCGCGAACGGCGTCACATGCCGGTCCGCCGCCAACTTCTCCATCGCGGCACGGAGTTCGCCGGAGGCGGCCCCGCGCGCCGTGCCGCCGTCGCCGCTCAGCCGCTCGGGCCTGGGGCGGTCGGTCGGGGTGTCGAGCCGGCACGGCACCCCCTCCAGGTAGTCGGCGCAGTGTGCGGCCCGCCGGTCCTCGGCCGACGGGTCCTTCGACTCCAGCTGACGGCGGGCGTAGTGCGTGGCCTGGGCCGGGGGCGCGTCGAGTGCGTGCGCGGTACCGGCCGCGGCCGCCGTGTAGAGCGCGGCCAGCTCCGCCAGGAGCACGGAGTGGGCCCAGCCGTCGGCGCAGATGTGGTGCATGACGAACATCAGCACCCACTCGTCGGGCTCGACCCGCAGCAGCCTCAGCCGGGGCAGCGTCGGACGGGTGAGGTCGACGGGCACCGCGGCCATCGCGCGGCACACCTTGTCGACGCGGGCGGCACGCTTCCCGGGTTCGAGGCGGGTGAGGTCGTCGATCTGCAGCCGCAGCGGCGGCGCGGCGACCACCTCCTGCCACCAGACTCCTTCGCCGCCTCCACCCCCGCCCCCGTCTCCGTCTCCGTCCCGCACGAAGCGGGTACGCAACGAGTGGTGGCGCTCGATCAGTTCGGCGAGGGCGGAGCGCAGGGCGTCCGGGTCCAGGGCGCCCCGGAAGCGGATCCTGGTCGGCACGTTCCAGACCTGCGCCTGGGGAACGGCGTAGTGACCCGCGATCATCCGGTTCTGCTGGTCGCTCGCGGGGGCTCGGTCGATGACCTGGGCGTCGTCGGAAAGGGCGGGCGGAGCCACTTCGGCCACGGCTTCGGGTTCGGCTTCGGTCGCGGAGGCGTTGGCGGGCTCCTGGGGGCCCTCGACGCCGAGTTGACGTGCCATCGCGCCCAAGGTCGCGTCCGCGAAGAAGTCCGCGAGGCTTATGTCCACGTGCAGCGCGTCGCGTACGCGGTTGACTAGCCTGATCGCCGCGATCGAATTGCCGCTGAGATCGAAGAAGTTGGAGTCGTCGGCCACGTCGTCGACGTCGAGGACCGACTTCCAGACGGTACGGAGCGTCTCCAGGACGGAGGGCGCCGATGAGGCGGAGGCGGACACGGTCGCGGTCGCGGTTGTCGGCATGACGTCCACGGGCTCCGGCCGCACGGCGGTGTCCCGTACGAGCACCGCGTCGCCCGACACCATGGCACCCAGGATCCGGTCGAGATCGCCCAGACAGTCCCGTACCGTCGCCGCGTCGAAGAGATCGGCGTCGTAGCGGATGCGCAGCCGCAGCCCCGAACCCGTACGGACGGCCATCAACCCCATCTCCAGCGGCGCCGATTCGGAACCGCCGTCGATCGCTTCGGCGTACAGCCCCGGCAGCCGGATCCCGGCCAGCGGAGCGGTGTCCAGGTCCGCCGAGACGGTGATCAGCGGGCGCGGGTTGCCGGGGTCGGGGTTGACGGCGGCGAGGAGCGCGTCCAGGTCGACGTGTTGATGGGCGTCCGCCGTGAACAGCGCGTCCCGGGTGGCCCGTACGGCGTCGGTCAGCGGTGTCGACTCCGTCAGTGTGGCCCGCAGCGGAAGGAGCGCGACATGGAATCCCACCGTGCCGGCGGTCTCCGGGGTGCGCCGCCCGAAGGTCGATCCCACGACGAACTCGTCCTGGCCCGAGCGCTCGCGCAGCACCAGCTGCCAGGCGGTGAGGAGCGTGGCGAAGAGCGTGACGCCCTGTCGCCCGCTCCATTCCTGCAGTGCCGCCGTGCGAACTCCGTCGAGGCGGATCTCGGCGGCCGCCCCGCTGCCTGCCACGCGACGGCCGCGTGGGCGTCGGGTGGGCAGCGCGGGCACCGGTGGCAGCGGGTCGAGGTTCCGCCGCCACCACTCCAGGTCGGCAGGGTCCCGGCCGGGTTCGGCGGCGCCGACCGTCGTGCCCGCGGGCGCCTCGAACCGCGCGGGACGGCCCTCGACCGCGGCCTTGTAGAACTCCTCCAGGTCGCCCGCGAGGATTCCGGCCGAGTGCGCGTCGGTGACGATGTGATGCAGACCGAGCACGAGTACATGGTCGTCGTCGGCGAGCGTCAGGAGCCGTGGGGTGAACAGCGGCCCCTCGGCAAGGTCGTACGGCCGCGAGCTCTCCTCCCGCAGCACCGCCGCGACGGCCTCGTCGGGCTCCGGCGCCTGGGAATCGGTCGACTGGCTTCTGGCATCGGTCACTTGGAGCGGAACGCGCATCCCGTGCCGTACGACCTGCAGTACGGTCTCGTCGCCGCCGCCCGGGCGGAACACGGTCCGCAGGCCCGCGTGCCGCTCGACCAGCCCGTCGACCGCGTCGGCCAGCGCCTCCCCGTCCAGCGGGCCGCGCAGCCGGACCGCCTGGATCTCGTTGTACGCGGCCGGGTCGCCGATCAGTTGGGAGGCGAGCCAGACCCGGCGCTGGGCGTCGGTCGCGGGCGCGGAGACATCGGCGCCGGGACTGTCCGCCACGGCCCCCGCCGCGCCCTGGTGGCGCTCGCGCAGCACGTCGAGGTGTTCGAGCCCGGAGCGCATCAGGTCGGCGGGCATGCCGAAGTCGACGAGCGCGGCGATCTCGTCGACGCCCGCCTCGTACAGCGCGTCCACCACGGGCGCGCAGGTCTCCGGTGTACCGATCAGGGCCCGCTCGTCGCAGTACCCGTCGTAGGCCCGGCGGAAGAGGTACTCCAGGTCCTCCTCGCTCGCCGTGGCCACGTCCCGCGGATCGCCGCCCAGCGTGCTCGCGGCGGAGCGCATCTGCAGCGAGGAGCGCAGGTAGCGGGTCATCGGCTCCAGCGCCTGGGCGCGCGCCGTCGTGTGGTCGTCGCCGAGGTAGGTGTGCAGGAGCACGGTCACCCGGCCGGTGTCGGGGTCGAGGCCGTGCTGCTCGCGGGCCTTGCGGTAGTGGCCGATGTTCTCGGCGAGTTCGGCGACGGTCTGGTTCATCAGGTTGGTGACGATGCCCAGACCGCGCCGCGCCGCCTCCTCGTACGACTCCCGCCGTCCCGAGGTGGCGAGGAACATGGGCGGCATGTCCTGCACGGGGCGCGGGTGGATACGTACCGCGGTCTCCCCGCCGTCCCCGGTCCGCCGCGACAGCGTGCCGCCGCCCCACAGCGTCCGTACGTCGTCGAGGTGGGCGAAGCCGATCTCCTTGCGGCGGGCGAAGCGGTCCGGGTGGAGGGCGAAGTCCTGCGCGTGCCAGCCGGTGGCGCAGCCGATGCCGACCCGGCCGCCGGAGAGGTTGTCGACGACCGACCACTCCTCGGCGATCCGGACGGGGTCGTGCAGCGGCAGTACGACGGAACCCGCGTTCAGCCGGATCCGGCCGGTCTCCCGGGCCAGCGCGGCCGCGAGCACGGACGGGTTGGGGAAGAGACCGCCGAAGGAGTGGAAGTGCCGCTCAGGCACCCAGAGGGAACTGAAGCCCCGCTCGTCGGCGAAGCGGGCCGTCTCCACGATGCGGTCGTAGGCGTCGGAGGGGCGGGGTGCGCTCGGCCGGCCGTCCGCGGCGCCGTCCGTGTCGGCATCCGGGTAGTCGCCGAAGAAGTACACGCCGAAATCGGCGGCCGGGCGGGGGCGCGTCGCCTTCGGCCCCGACTGCGACTGCGACTGCTGACGCAGGCCGGGGCTCTGGCTGGGGTTCGTGCTGGGGCTCGGGCGGGTCGTGGGGAAGAAGCCGCCCTCGCGCAGGGCTCGCAGGGAGTCCTTCACGGCGTCCGAGACACGCTCGACGTCCGCGTCGGTGTGGGCGGTGGACAGATAGAAACTGCGCCACTCCCACACGTAGATTCCGCGCAACAGCAGGTGCTGGTAGAGCAGTTCCATGTCGGCCCGGTGCGTGAACCGGAACATGGACCCGAAGTGGCTGAGTTCCAGGGGGAATTCCTCGGCCCTGAAGAACTCGTTCAAGCCTTCGGCCAGGGCGTCGGTGCGGGCGTTGAGCCGTTCCTGGAGGGCGGGGCCCTCGGCGGCGAGATGGGTGAGGACCGCCTTGGCCGCCGCCATGGACAGCGGGTGCTGCATGTACGTACCGCCGAAGAAGGTGGTCTCGGTCTCCGGGCGGCTGTCGTCGCCGTACCGCCAGAAGCCGCCGTCGACCCCGTCCAGGATGTCGGCGCGGCCCGCGATCGCGCCGATCGGGAAGCCGCTGCCGAGCGCCTTGCCGTAGGTGGCGAGGTCCGGGACGACGCCGAAGTGGTGCTGGGCGCCGCGCGGATGGGGGCGCAGGCCGGTGAGCATCTCGTCGAAGAGGAGCACGATGCCGCGGCGCCGCGTGAGGTCACGCAGTTCCCTCAGGAACGCGACCGGGCGCAGGGCGGGGTTGCGGCACTGGACGGGCTCGACGAGGACCGCCGCGATGGTGTCGCCGAGCGCGTCGACGGTGTCGAGGGCTTCCTGGCTGCCGTATTCGAGGACGATCAGCTCGGAGACGGCGCTGTGCGGGATGCCGTGCGAGACGGGTACGGCGCGAACGCCGTCCGGTCCCGGGCGGCCGAGCACGGAGTCGATGTGGCCGTGGTACGAACCGCGGAACATGACGACGCGGTCGCGGCCGGTGGCGGCGCGGGCGAGCCGGACGGCGGCGGAGTTGGCCTCGGTGCCGGAGCCCGCGAACGCCACACGCTCCATGCCCGACAAGTCGGCGAGCAGCTCGGCGACTTCACCGGCCTCGACCGGCCGGGGGCCGAAGCGCAGGCCCTGGGCGAGGTGCTCCCGTACGGCCTCGGTGACGACCTCCGGCTCATGGCCGAGCAGCAGGGCGCCGAAGCCCATGGTGATGTCGGTGTACTCGTTGCCGTCCACGTCGGTCAGGCGCGCACCCCCGGCCGAGCGCGCCGCGAGCGGGTACAGCGTCTCCTTCGTGGAGCGCCGGAACCCGACGACGGCCCGGCTGTCGGCGAGCACGGCACGCTGCCGCTGGGCCAACTCCTTGGAGGTACGGGTCCGTTCGGCCAGCCTGCGCCCGAGCTCGACGGCGTGGGCCCGCTGACCGTCGTCGGCACCGGCACCGGCACCGTCGCCGACCATGCCGGAGCCTTCGGGGAGGGTTACACGGGGGCCGTGGAGGGTGGGTTCCGGGATCCCGGGTACGGAGGTGGGGCCGGCGGTGGGAGCAGGGGGCGAGGCGGGTCCGGGGGGCGCCGCCGCCGTGTGTCGTTTGGCCGCCGCGAGTTGTGCCGTCAGTTTCCGGGAGAGTTCCGCGGCCCGGTCCGCCGCCGTCGCGCTCATCGGGCACGCTCGGCGCCGAGCAGGGCTATCGCCTCGGAGAGCTGGGTCAGCATGGCCGCCTGCGTCTCGGCGAGCAGATCGATCTGCCGGCGGAGTTCGGCGACCTCGGAGCGGAGCGCGTACTCCGGGCCTGCGTGTGCGGGGCCGACGGGCGCCGCCGGGTTCACGGGTGCCGGGGCCGTCGCCGTCGCGGGCGCTGGGGTAGGCACCGCCAGTGGGGCAGGCACGGCCGCAGGCGCGAGCGCGGGCCCTACGGCAAGGGCCGCCCCTGAGGCAAGCCCAGAGGCAGGAGCAGCCGCGGGGGCCGCCGGGGCAGGCGCGGGTTCCGTGTCGGCGCCGGCCGGCCCGGCCTCCGGCCGCGGAGCCTGCCGCCCCGCTCGCGCGGCGATCAGACGGGCCGTGAGTTCCGGAGTGCCCGCCTCCTCAAGGATCTCCCGGACGGACGTCCGCACGCCGAACTCGCTCTCCAACTGCCGCAGCAACCCGATGAGTTGCAGCGAGTCCGCACCGAGGCCGACGAACGTCTGCCCGGCGCCGAGCTCGTCGGCACGGTAGCCGAGATGCCGGGCCGTGAGCTCCCGTACCCGTACGAGTACTGCCTGTTCGGTCATGCCGTCCTCCACGGAACCTTCCTCTGCAGGTAATCGGTCCGTTCCCGGACCGGGGTGCGGTGGCGGGCCGGTCCAGTACGACCGGTGCTGGAACGGGTAGAGGGGCAGCGGAATCCGGCGTCCCCCGCAGCCGTCCAGGAGCGCCGCCCAGTCGAGGTCCACCCCGGCACAGTGCAGTCGGGCGACCGCCGTCCACAGACCGTCGGTGTCGGCGCCGCGGCCCTGCGTCGGCACGCAGAGGGTTTCCGGCACGGCACGGCGGGCCATGCCGGTCAGCGGCGCACCGGGCCCCAGTTCGACCAGGACGGCCCTGGGCGCGAGCGTGCGCAGCACGGCATGGAAGTCCGCGGTGTGCCGCGCCTGCCGTACGAGGTGGTCGGCGTCGGGCAGCCAGCCCACGGGATACGCCGTACCGTCCAGTCCACTCACGAACTCCACCTGTACGGGCCGGAGTTCGGCCTTGTCCGCGGCGGCGCGCAGTTCGTCGAGCATCGGGTCGAGCAGCGCCGTGTGGAAGGCACGGTCGACGGGGAGCGGCTCGCCTGCCACATCGTGCTCGGCCAGCCAGGCCCGGGCCGCCTCGACCGCGGCCGGTGGACCGGCGACGACGTGGTGCGCGGGACCGTTGGACACCGCCAGTTCGAGACGCCCGTACCGCGTCGCGTCGATGTCCCCGAGCAACCGCCGTACGTGCTCCGGCGGGGCGAACACGGCCAGCATCGCGCCGGGTTCGGTGTCCTGCATGAGCCGGCCCCTGCGGCAGACGAGCCGCATGCCGTCCTCCGGCGACAGGGCTCCCGCGACGCACAGAGCCGCGTACTCGCCGACGCTGTGCCCGGCGACGGCCGACGGTCGCACACCGAACTCCTGCCAGAGCCGGGCTTGCGCCACTTGCAGGGCGAACAGCGCCGGCTGGGCGAAGTCGGTGTCCCACCGCTCCGGGCCCTCACCGCCGACGATCCGGTCGAGGAAGTCCGGTTCCCCGGTCTCCTCCTGGTGGATGCGGGCGCACCGCTCCAGGACGTCGGCCACCACGGGGAAGCGGGTGGCGAAGGCCCCGGCCATTCCGGGCCGGCCACCGCCCTGCCCGCTGAAGACGTACGCGGGTGCGACCGGGGTCGGGGTGTCCACGGTTCCGGTGTGGTACGCGGCGGTGGCAGGCGCGGGACGCCCCGGATCCGCCAGGAAGGCGTCGAGGCCGTGGACGAGCCCGCCGACAAGGTTGTCGACAACCTTGTCGGCCGGGCCTTCGACGGGTGGGGCAGCAGCCGGGGTGACAGCGGGTGCGGTGACGACCAGCCGGTGGCGCAGGTGGCGGCGCCCGAGCGCGGCCGTCGTGAGGAGATCGGCCGGTGCCATGTCCGGGCGCCGCACCAGGGCGTCGTGGAAGGAACGTGCGTACTCCTCCAGGGCTTCGTGGCTGTGCGCCGAGAGCGGCAGGAGTGCGGGCGCTGGGGCGCCGTCGCCCCGGGCCGTACCAACGGGGGCAGTCGGGGCCTCTTCCAGGATCACATGGGCGTTGGTGCCTCCCATCCCGATGGAGTGCACCCCCGCTCTCCGCGGCCCATCACCCGCCAACGGCCACGGCACGGCACGCCGAGGGAGCGTGAACGGGCTGTCCTCGACCCCCAGTTGAGGGTTGGGCCGGGTCAGGTTCACCAGCGGCGGGACGATGCCGTGCCGCAGCACCAGGATCGCCTTGACCAGCCCCGCGAGCCCTGCCGCGCTGTCCAGGTGCCCGATGGCGGGCTTGGTGGACCCGAGCGCGCAGAAGCCCCTGCGGTCCGTGTGCCGCCGGAACGCTTCGCTGAGCGCGGCGAATTCGATCGGATCGCCCTTGTAGGTGCCGGTGCCGTGCGCCTCCAGATAGCCGATCGTCTCGGCCCCGACACCCGCGCGGTCCAACGCCCCGAGCACCGCGTCGCGCTGGCCCGCGACACCCGGAGCGGCGAAACCCGCCTTGCCCGCACCGTCGTTGGTGACCGCGGAGCCCAGGATGACGGCGTGCACGGTGTCGCCGTCGGCGAGCGCGTTCGCCAGCGGTTTGAGGAGTACGGCGGCCACCCCGTTGCCGCCGACCGTGCCGTCCGCCGCGGCGTCGAAGGCCCTTACCGCACCGCTCCTGGAGATCGTCGAGCCCTTCACATGGCGGTGCCCGGTGACCTGCGGCAGATGCAGGGCGGCCGATCCCGCCAACATGAGGTCCGCGTCGCCCGCGAGCAGCGCCTGACAGGCCAGATGGACCGAGACGAGCCCGCTGGAACAGGCGGTCGCGACATTCACCGCCGGCCCGTCGAGTCCGAGCCGGAACGCGGCCCTGTTGGCGGTGAAGTCCGGGTAGTTGCCGACCTGGATCTGCTTCACCGTGGTCCAGTCGTCGCCGCGGCTCGACTCACCGATGTTGGAGGCCAGATAGCTGTGCAGCGAGTAGAGCCGATAGCCGACGCTGGCGTAGACCCCGATCCGTACGCCCCCGGACCGGCCGCTTCCACCCCCCTCGCTGCCGGCGTAGCCACCGTCCTCCAGCGCGTGATGGGCGCACTCCAGGAACAGCCGCTGCTGGGGGTCGGTGAGGGTGGCCTCCCGCCCGCTCATCCCGAAGAACCCGGCGTCGAAGCCGTCGATGCCGTGCAGCAGCGCGCTCGCCCCGGTGAAGTCCGGGTCCCGGTAGAGCTCCTCGGGCAGGCCCGCGGCGGCGAACTCGGCGTCCGTGAAGGGCCGTACGTGGGACACGCCGGACCGGATGTCGTGCCAGTACTCCTCGGGTGTGTCAGCCCCCGGAAACCTCAGCGCCATCCCGATGACCGCCACGCGCGGGTCCTGCACCGCTCTCCCCCTTTCTCTTCTTCCCCTCCCGCTCCTCGCTCCCCGGCACGGCTTCCTGCGCTTCCTGCGCTCCGCGTCCCCGCAGCACCCGGGCCACGTACACCAGGGCGAGGACGATGGCGGCACCGTGCGCGACGCCGACGACCGACAGCGGCGTGAAGACGTCGAGGGCCGCGGCGACCACGATCATGCCGACGCCGAAACCGAGGTTCTCCACCGTCGCGGAGAGCCCGAAGGCGTGGGTGCGCAGTGGGCTCGGCAGGGTCTGCAGATGCGAGGTGTACGACACCTCGGTCAGCCCGTCGGCCGCACCGGCCAGCAGCGCGACCACCACCGTCGCGGCCCAGGGAAGCCCGGCGAAGGCCAGGATGAAGGTGCCCGACATGGCGATGGTGCCGAGCCCGAAGCCCAGGGCACCGACCGAGCGTCCAGTCCGCTTGGTGTATCTCTGCAGTACCTGCTGGACAAGGACGTTGCCGAGCGCCCAGACACACCAGAAGACGCTGACGAACACGGCCGGGTTGTCGGCGTCGAGTTCGGTGGAGTACACGGGCAGCGCCGCGTTGTGCGAGGAGGACCCGAGCGCGTCGATACCACGCAGCGCCACCATCAGCCCGAGCACCGGAACCGCACCGAGCGCCACGAGCGCGGCAGGCACCCGACGCCGACGGGCCTCGCGGTCCTGCCCGCCGTCGCTCTCTTCTCCTTGGCTGCTCTGGCCGTCCTTCTCGTCACCGCTCTCGTCGTCGCTGCGCGCCGGGCTCATGGACATCGGGAGGAGCAGGACGGTCAGGGCACAGACCAGGAAGGTGGCCATGTCCACCAGGAAGGCCGCGGTGTAGCCGAGCAGCGACACCACCACGCCCGACGACGCGAACCCGGCCACCATCGCCATCGAACGCCCGCTGACCATCAGCGAGTTGGCCCAGGTGTGCCGCCCCTCGCCGACCATGTCCGGGATGGAACTGCGCAGCGTGACCATGAACAGCGTGCCCGAGGCCCCGACCACCGCGGAGACGGCGAACAGCGTGCCCGTACGGAATCCGTCGGGCGCCAGCACCAGCAGGAGCAGCGCCGCCGCCTGGGCCACGTTGGCCCAGAACATGACGCCCTTCGCGGTCCAGCGGGCCAGGACCGCCGCCGCGGCGAGGCCCGCGACGAACCCCGCGGCGAGCCGCACGGCCATGAACACACCAACGGCCAGCGCCCGGTCGGTGACCGCATACACGTACAGGCTGAGCGCAACGACGTTGAGGAAGGTGCCGTACGAGGAGATCGCGTAGCCGGTGACCAGGATCCGGTACCGGCGTTCCTGCAGCGCTGCCGTACCGGACGCCGTACCGGACGTCACGAACGAACCTGAGCCAGGACGTCCTCGCGTCGTGCAGAGTCAGACATGGCGGCATCCTTTGCGAACACATGGGCGAAGGGGCTCCGCGCACCATAGGCAACGGGGCCCACCGTTCGCAGGCAGAAGCCGGAACTCATGATTGTTATGCGGCAGTTGCGAGGCATGATCGCTTCCACGCCGGACGCGATCATCCGCGCCGGAGGAACCCGGGACCAGCCGAACCCGGCGGCAGAGTCACACTCACCGCCACCGCCACCGCCACCCCCGCCAAAAGCAAAAGCCCCAGGTCACGGCGAGTGAGTCCTGAGGCTTCTACAGAGCCGCCTTCGGGATTCGAACCCGAGACCTACGCATTACGAGTGCGTTGCTCTGGCCATCTGAGCTAAGGCGGCGCGCTGCAGAACTATGGTGCGATCGGCAACGTGCGTAAGTCTACACAGTTTCGGGGGGTGCTCCGTACAGGCCTCGGGAGCACCCCCGGCAGACCGCGTGATCACGCCCCTGAGCAGCGCTTTCCGTCCTTCGGAGGGGTGCCTTCGAGGAGGTAGTTGTTGATCGCGGAATCGATGCAGGCGCTGCCCCGCCCATAGGCCGTGTGGCCGTCGCCGTCGTAGGTGAGGAGGGTGCCGGAGGAGAGCTGGGCGGCGAGGGCCTGGGCCCAGCGGTAGGGGGTCGCGGGGTCACGGACGGTGCCGACGACGACGATGGGTGCGGCGCCCCGCGCCTCGATGCTGTGGGCTTCGCCGGTGGCCTTCACGGGCCAGTACGCGCAGTTCAGGGAGGCCCAGGCGAGGGTCTCGCCGAAGACCGGTGAGGCCTGCTCGAAGGAGGGGAGCGCCGCCTTCACCTCCTCGGGGGAGGAGAAGGCGGCCGGCAGGTCCAGACAGTTGACCGCCGCGTTGGCGAACATCAGGTTCTCGTACTTGCCGTCGGAGTCGCGCTCGTAGTAGCTGTCGGAGAGCGCGAGCAGCCCCGCGCCGTCCTTGTCCTTCATGGCCATGTCGAGGGCGTCGCGCAGTTGGGGCCAGGACCCTTCGTCGTACATCGCGGCGATGACGCCTGTCGTGGCCAGCGCCTCGCCGAGCTTGCGGCCGTCCGCGTCGCCCGTCTCGATGGGGGCGCCGTCCAGCTGCCGGAAGAAGGCCTTCAGGTTCTTGCCGACCTGCTCCGTCGTCGTGCCCGCGCCGCCCAGCGGGCAGTCCGACTCGTGCACGCAGTCCTTGGCGAAGGACTGGAACGCCGTCTCGAAGCCGGCCGTCTGGTCCTGGTTCGTCTTCCGCGCGGGCAGCGACGGGTCCAGCGCGCCGTCCAGGACGAGCCGGCCGACGCGCTCCGGATACAGGCCCGCGTACGTCGCCCCGAGAAACGTGCCGTACGAGGCACCCACGTACGTCAGTTTCTCGTCGCCCAGCGCCGCGCGCACGAGGTCCATGTCACGGGCCGTCTCGACCGTGGACACATGGCGCAGCAGGTTCCCCGAGCGCCGCCCGCAGCCCTCCGCGAACTCCTTGAAGGCATCGACCAGTTCACCGGTCTCGCGCGCGTTGTCGGGGGTGGTGTCCGTCTGCGTGTACGCGTCCATCTCGCGCCCGGTGAGGCATTCGACGGGCTCGCTGCGGGCGACGCCGCGCGGATCGACCGCGACCATGTCGTAGCGGGCGCGGACCTTCGCCGGATACCCGATTCCGGCGTACGCCTGGAGGTAGCCGACCGCCGAACCGCCCGGCCCGCCCGGGTTGACCAGCAGCGAACCGAGCCGTTTGCCCGGGCCCGTGGCCTTCTTGCGGGAGACGGCCAGCCGGACGTCGCCCTTGGCCGGCTCGGCGTAGTCGAGGGGGGCCTTCAGCGTGGTGCACTCGAAGCCGGGGACACCGCAGGAACGCCAGGCCGGCCGCTGGCCGTAGTACGAAGCCAGCGCCGAGGGGGTGGACTCGGGCAGCGCACGCAGCGCGGCCGCCGCCCCGGCCGGGCTCGCTGAGCTCGTCGAACTCCCCGCGGAGCAGGCGGAGACGAGCAGTCCGGCGACGGCGAGCAGCGTGCCGCACGCGCGAAGGGATCGGTTGGCCCGGGGTGACCTGGGCTGGCGCCTGGTGTACATCGAGCGAGCGTAACCCTGCGCGACGACTCGGTCACTCAGAGCCGTCAACCGGACCTCGTACGAGTGACGCCGTCAACTCCGAGCGGGACGAGACGGGACAGGACAGGGCGGGCGGCGGGCGGCACGCAGCACGCAGCACGCAGCACCACAGGATGCCGCGGCGGGACGCGAGGCGCGCGGTGTCAGCCAGCCCGCAGCGCCATCGTCATCGCCTCCACCGCCAGCAGCGGTGCCACATTCCGGTCGAGGGCCTCACGGCAGGCGGCGATCGCCTCTATCCGGCGCAGGGTGGTCTCGGGGGACGAGCCGCGGGCCAGCCGGTCCAGGGTGTCCCGCATCTCCGTGTTGGCGAGGGCGAGGTCGGTGCCGAACTGGAGGGCCAGTACGTCACGGTAGAAGGCCGTGAGGTCGATCAGGGCCAGGTCCAGGCTGTCGCGCTGCGTACGCGTCTTGCGGCGCTTCTGCTTGTCCTCCAGCTCCTTCATCACGCCCGCGGTGCCGCGAGGCATCCGGCCGCCCTGGGACGCTCCGAGCGCCGCCTTCATGTCCTCGGTCTCCTTGACGTCGGTCTCCTCGGCGACCTGCTTGGCGTCCTCGGAGGCCGCGTCGATCAGCTCCTGGGCCGCCTTGAGGCAGGCACCCACGTCGTCGACACGGAGGGGCAGTTTGAGGACGGCGGCACGCCGCTCGCGGGCGCGCTTGTCCGTGGCGAGGCGGCGGGCCCGCCCGATGTGCCCCTGGGTGGCGCGGGCCACGGCCGCCGCCACGTCCGGCTCGATGCCGTCGCGGCGTACGAGGACGTCGGCGACCGCGGCCACGGGGGGCGTCCGGAGCGTGAGGTGACGGCAGCGGGAGCGGATGGTGGGCAGCACGTCCTCGATGGAGGGCGCGCACAGGAGCCAGACCGTGCGGGGGGCGGGCTCCTCGATGGCCTTCAGAAGGACGTTGCCCGCGCCCTCCGTGAGGCGGTCGGCGTCTTCGACGATGATGACCTGCCAGCGGCGGCCCGCCGGGGACATCTGGGCCCGGCGTACGAGATCGCGGGTCTCCTTCACGCCGATGGAGAGGAGGTCGGTGCGGATGATCTGCACATCGGCGTGGGTGCCGATCAGGCTCGTGTGGCAGCCGTCGCAGAACCCGCAGCCGGGGGATCCGCCGAGTGCCCGGTCGGGGCTCACACACTGGAGGGCCGCGGCGAAGGCGCGCGCCGCGGTGGAACGGCCCGAGCCCGGCGGCCCCGTGAAGAGCCAGGCGTGCGTCATCTTCGACGCCTCGGACACCGGGGTGTGGTCCGCCACCGCCGTGACCTGGGCGTCGGCGTCCCGGGCGGCGGCGTCGAGTTGCACGCTCACCTTCTCCTGGCCCACCAGGTCGTCCCACACGGTCATGGGATGCCGCCCTTCCGTCGCACCGGTGCCTTGCGCGTCCCATTGTGCGGGAGGGGACTGACAACGCGGTCCGCACGGCCCACGCGCTCACCGCCGGCGCCCACCGCACAAGGCGCATCCGACACCCACCGCGCAGGCGGCATCACCGCCGACGCCCGCGCCGGGCCACAGGCCCCGAGCTGCCGTCAGCGCCGCCGGCGCCCCCGCCCCTCGTCCGGCTCGTCGTCGTCACGGGGACCGAGCAGTTCGTCCGCCAGGGTCGGGAGGTCGTCCAGCGGAGTCTCCTCCGCCCAGTCCGAACGGGGACGCCGCCGAGGCGTGCCGTCCTCGTCGACCTGGGGCAGCTCGCGCGTGCGGGCGTCGGTGCCTTCGCTCCCGGGCCGCTCGTCACGGAAGTACCCCGGGGGTACCCGGTCCGCCGGGCCACTCCCCTGCTCGCCGCTTCCACGGTCCTCCCGTACGGGAGGAAGGACAGCCGTCTCGTCCGCGGCGGAACCCTGCCCGACCGGAGGCAGCACGGCCGTCTCGTCGGCGGCGGAATCCGGCCTCACCGGCGGCAGCACAGCGGTCTCGTCCGCCGCTCCCTGCGGTGCCGGAGGCCGCGGCAGCACGGTCGTCTCGTCGTCGTCGGGCCCGGCCTCGCGAGGCGGCACCGGAGGAAGCACCGCCGTCTCGTCGGCCGGCCCTCCGGACGCGTTCGTGGGTGTCACGACGGGCGTCGGCACCGTCGTCTCGTGGTCATGCGCAGCGGCCGAGCCGGAACCGGTCGCTCCGGCACCGGAATCCGCAGCATCGGCCGCCTTACTCGCAGCCGCCGCGGTAGCCGCAGCCGCGCTGGACGCCTCCGCCGCCCGCCGAGCCTGCTCGGCCCGGAGCAACGCCTCCTCGGCCTTCCGCTGCTTCTCCAGGCGCCGCTCCTCGGCCTCGGCACGAAGCCGCGCCTCCTCCTCGGCCTGCTTGCGCCGGCGCGCCTCCTCGGCCGCGCGGGCCTTCTCCTCGGCGAGCTGCCGCACCCGTTCCTCCTCGGCACGCACGCGTGCCGCCTCGGCGCGCTGCCGGGCCTCCTCGGCCTGCCGCTCGGCCTCGCGCCGCTGGGCCTCCTCGAGCTCGCGCTGCTTGCGCTCCTCTTCCTCGGCGCGCAGCCGGGCGAGCTGCTCCTGGCGCTCGCGCTCGAGCCGCTCCTCCTCGGCCTTGCGGGCGGCCTCCTCCTCGGCACGCCGACGGGCCTCTTCCTCGGCCGCCTTGCGGGCCTCCTCCTTGGCCTTGATCTCGGCCTCGGAGAGCGGGAGCACCACATCCAGCCGATGCCGGATCACGGTCGTGACGGCCTCGGGCTCCTGCCCGGCGTCGACGACCAGATAGCGCGCCGGGTCGGCGGCCGCGAGCGTCAGGAAACCGGACCGCACGCGCGCGTGGAACTCGGCGGGCTCCGACTCCAGCCGGTCCGGCGCCTCGGTGAACCGCTCACGGGCGGTCTCCGGCGGCACGTCGAGCAGCACGGTCAGATGAGGCACCAGCCCGTCGGTCGCCCACCGGTTGATACGGGCGATCTCGGTCGGGGACAGGTCACGCCCGGCCCCCTGGTACGCCACGGACGAGTCGATGTAGCGGTCGGAGACGACCACCGCGCCCCTCTCCAGGGCGGGCCGCACGACGGTGTCCACGTGCTCGGCGCGGTCGGCGGCGTACAGCAGCGCCTCCGCGCGGTGCGAGAGACCGGCGGACGACACGTCCAGCAGGATCGACCGCAGCCGCTTCCCGACGGGCGTGGCACCCGGCTCGCGCGTCACCACGACCTCGTGCCCCTTGGCGCGGATCCACTCCGCGATCGCCTCGGCCTGGGTCGACTTCCCGGCCCCGTCGCCGCCCTCCAGGGCGATGAAGAAGCCCTTCGCGGCGTTCGCCTGCACGGGGTCGTCCCCGCCGCGCAGCGCGTCCAGCAGGTCGTGCCGCAGCGGAACTCCGGAGCGGTCGTCGGCCTTGGCCAGCACCAGGGCGGCGACCGGCAGCAGCAGCGCGCCGACCAGCATCAGCGTGAAGGCCGCGCCGCCGTGCGCGAACACGAACTTGCCGGTCTCCAGGCGGTGCCGTCCGATGGCGCCGGCCACCACGGGGGCCACCAGCGCGCCCAGGGCCACGGAGACCCGTACGACCGCGTGCAGGTGTTCCGTCGTACGCGTCCGCCGGTACTCCTCGGCCTCCTGGTCGAGGAGGGCGTGCCCGGTGTTGGCGGCGACGCCCGCGCCGACTCCCGCCAGAGCGACGATCAGGATGACCGTGGTGACGTCCGGGACGAGGCCCGCGGCGAGCAGCGCGATCCCCGTGAAGGCGATCGCCAGCGTGAGCAGCCGGCGCCGCGACAGGGAGGGCAGCAGCTTGGCGGCCGTACGGATGCCGAACACGACACCGCCGGTCAGCGCGAGCACCAGCAGCCCGTACGTCACCGGCCCGCCGCCCAGGTCCTTGGCGTGCAGCACGGAGACGGCGACGGCCGCGGCGACCGCCCCGGCGACGGCCGCGCAGGCGAGCACCAGGAGCGGGATGGCCCCGGTACGGCCCTTGTCGATGCCGGTGCCCGTCTTGGGGCGGCGCAGCCCTTCGAGCGGCGACCGCGCGCGCGGGGTTCGCGCGTCGGGCAGTTCGAGGAAGGTGAGCACCGACAGGGACGCGGCGAACAGGCCCGCGGAGACGTACGAGGCGAGCGCGGCCTGGTGCTGCGCGAACCATTCGAGCCCGGCGCCCAGCAGGTTGTTGACGAGCGCGGCGACAAGGAGCGTGGCCGCCGCGAGGGGCACCGCCACGAATCCCGTACGCAGCGACAGGCGCCGCAGCGCCTCCATGTGGTCCGGCAGCGGGCGTACCGTCGCGCCCTCCAGCGGCGGCGCGGGCAGCAGCGCGGGCGCCGCGCTCTCGCGGCACACCATCCAGAAGCGCTCGGCGACCCCGATCACGAAGGCCGTCACCAGGAGTACCGCCAGCGCGTTCTCCGGCGTCCAGTCGATCCACAGGGGGGCGATGATCAGCAGCACGGCCCGCACACCGTCCGCGCCGACCATGGTCCAGCGGCGGTCGAGCGGCCCCTCCTGGGAGGTGAGGGAGGTGAGCGGGCCGAGCAGGACCGCCCCGAAGAGCAGTGTGGCGAGAATCCGCGCGCCGAAGACCGCCGACACTGCGAGGGCCACTCCGCGGTAGCCGCCTCCGAAGGAGCCGTCGGACACCGCCGCCTGGAGGGCGAGCAGGACCAGCACGAGCAGCGCGAGGGCATCGCCGATGCCGCCCACCAGCTGGGCGCTCCACAGGCGCCTCAGTTGCGGCACACGCAGCAGCGCCCGGACGGCGCGCTCCCGTGAATCTGCGACCAGGGCGTCGTCGGGGGCCGGGTTGTGGGCCGTTGGCTGCTCGGCTCGCGTCATCCTGCCAGCCTATCGGGAGGGACTGACTCGCCGAATAGGCCCCCGAACATGCGAACGCCCCCGACACCAAGTGGTGCGGGAGCGTTCGTTTGACGAACCAAAGGTGAAGGACTCGGTCCCGAGCCGTGGACGGGACCCGAGAGCCCTCACCGCAGGCGGGACCGAAGGCCCTCACCAGAAGCGGGACCCGAAGGTCCCGGTCCTTGGCCGGCGCCGCCTCAGTCCTCGGCCGTCGCCCGGGAAGCCGTCGCCTTCTTTGCGGTCGTCTTCTTGGCAGTGGTCTTCTTTGCCGCCGTTTTCGTGGCCGCGGTCTTCTTGGCGGCGGTTTTCTTCGCCGGCGCCTTCTTGGCTGCCGTCTTCTTCGCCGTCTTCTTGGCGGGCGACTTCGCGCGCTTCTCCGCGAGCAGTTCGAAGCCGCGCTCCGGAGTGATCTCCTCGACGCTGTCGCCGGACCGCAGGGTGGCGTTGGTCTCGCCGTCGGTGACGTACGGACCGAAGCGGCCGTCCTTGACGACGACGGGCTGCCCGCTGACCGGGTCCGCGCCGAGTTCCTTCAGCGGCGGCTTGGCGGCGGCGCGCCCGCGCTGCTTGGGCTGCGCGTAGATCGCCAGGGCCTCGTCGAGGGTGATCGTGAAGAGCTGGTCCTCGGCCTGGAGGGAGCGCGAGTCGGTGCCCTTCTTCAGGTACGGCCCGTAGCGCCCGTTCTGCGCGGTGATCTCCACACCCTCGGCGTCCTTGCCGACGACGCGCGGCAGCGACATCAGCTTGAGGGCGTCGGCCAGCGTCACCGTGTCGAGGGACATCGACTTGAACAGGGAGGCCGTACGCGGCTTCACGGCGTTCTTGCCGGTCTTCGGGGTGCCCTCGGGGAGCACCTCGGTGACGTACGGGCCGTAGCGGCCGTCCCTGGCGATGATCTGGTGGCCCGACTGGGGGTCGGCGCCGAGCTCGAAGTCACCGCTCGGCTTGGCGAGCAGCTCCTCCGCGAGCTCGACGGTCAGCTCGTCGGGTGCCAGGTCCTCGGGCACGTCGGCGCGCTGGTGGTTCTCGGAGTCCTTCTCGCCGCGCTCGACGTACGGGCCGTAACGGCCGACGCGCAGCATGATGTCGCTGCTGTCCACGCGGAACGACGACACCTCGCGGGCGTCGATGGCACCGAGGTCGGTGACGAGCTCCTTGAGACCGCCGAGGTGGTCCCCGTCGCCGTTGCCCGCCTCCGCGGCGCCGGTCGCGTCGCCCTCACCGAAGTAGAAGCGCCTGAGCCACGGGATGGCCTGGGCCTCGCCCCGCGCGATGCGGTCGAGGTCGTCCTCCATCTTGGCGGTGAAGTCGTAGTCGACGAGCCGCCCGAAGTGCTTCTCCAGGAGGTTGACCACGGCGAAGGACAGGAAGGACGGCACGAGTGCCGTGCCCTTCTTGAACACATAGCCGCGGTCGAGGATCGTGCCGATGATCGACGCGTACGTCGACGGGCGGCCGATCTCGCGCTCTTCGAGCTCCTTGACCAGGCTGGCCTCGGTGTAGCGGGCCGGGGGCTTGGTCGCGTGGCCGTCGACCGAGATCTCCTCGGCGGACAGCGGGTCGCCCTCGTTGACCTGCGGAAGCCGGCGCTCGCGGTCGTCCAGCTCGGCGTTCGGGTCGTCGGCGCCCTCGACGTAGGCCTTGAGGAAGCCGTGGAAGGTGATCGTCTTGCCGGACGCGCTGAACTCGGCGTCGCGGCCGTCGGAGGCCGTGCCCGCGATCTTCACGGTGACGGAGTTCCCGACCGCGTCCTTCATCTGGGAGGCGACGGTCCGCTTCCAGATCAGCTCGTACAACTTGAACTGGTCACCGGTCAGACCCGTCTCGGCGGGCGTGCGGAAACGATCGCCCGAGGGGCGGATCGCCTCGTGCGCCTCCTGCGCGTTCTTGACCTTCCCGGCGTACGTACGCGGCTTGTCCGGCAGATAGTTCGCACCGTAGAGCTGCGTGACCTGGGCCCGGGCCGCGGTGATCGCGGTGTCCGAGAGGGTCGTGGAGTCCGTACGCATGTAGGTGATGAAGCCGTTCTCGTACAGCTTCTGCGCCACCTGCATCGTGGCCTTGGCGCCGAAGCCGAGCTTGCGGCTGGCCTCCTGCTGGAGCGTCGTCGTACGGAAAGGGGCGTACGGCGAACGGCGGTACGGCTTCGACTCGACGGACCGTACGGAGAAGTTCGTGTTCTCCAGGGCGGCGGCCAGCGCGCGGGCGTTGGCCTCGTCGAGGTGAAGCGTGTTCGCGCCCTTGATCTGGCCGAGCGAGTCGAAGTCACGGCCCTGGGCGACGCGCTTGCCGTCGACCGTGGTCAGACGGGCGACCAGGGAGGCCGGGTCGCTCGCGTCACCGGCGCGACCGGTGCCGAAGGTGCCGGTGAGATCCCAGTACTCGGCGGAGCGAAAGGCGATGCGCTCGCGCTCCCGCTCGACGACCAGACGGGTCGCCACGGACTGGACACGGCCCGCCGACAGACGCGGCATGACCTTCTTCCAGAGGACCGGCGAGACCTCGTAGCCGTAGAGGCGGTCGAGGATGCGGCGGGTCTCCTGGGCGTCGACCAGCTTCTGGTTGAGCTCGCGCGGGTTGGCGACGGCGGCCTGGATCGCGGCCTTGGTGATCTCGTGGAAGACCATCCGCTTGACCGGGACCTTGGGCTTCAGCACCTCCTGGAGGTGCCAGGCGATGGCCTCGCCCTCGCGGTCCTCATCGGTGGCGAGGAAGAGTTCGTCGGAGTCCTTGAGCAGGTCCTTGAGCTTCTTGACCTGGGCCCGCTTGTCAGCGTTGACCACGTAGATCGGCTCGAAGTCGTTGTCGACGTCCACGCCTAGGCGGCGCACCTCGCCGGTGTACTTCTCAGGCACCTCCGCGGCGCCGTTGGGGAGGTCGCGGATGTGCCCGACGCTCGCTTCGACGACGTAGCCGGGGCCGAGATAGCCCTTGATCGTCTTCGCCTTGGCGGGCGACTCGACGATGACGAGTCGGCGGCCGCCGTGTGCGGTCTCGCTGGTCGGGGACAACTTCGCTCTTCTCTCCGGTCGACGCAGGGGGTCTCGCCCCAGGCCTTGAACCCGGGGGTCGGGTCATGCTGACGCTGCGGAGTGTGACGGTACATCCCGCCCCCGTGTCAAACGGGAAAAGCCCGCAACGGCCACTCGAACGGTAACCCGACTCCCGCCATTCCTGCCGCCCGGAGTGCCGACCTGCCGTTTCGGACCTATCCGGAGGGTTACCTCTCAGTTACTGGAGGTCTGCGTTCCAGAGGGCCGCGGGCCTTGTCCGCGGCGGCCGCAGGGCGTCGATTCCCGGACTCCGAAGGAGATCGTTCCCGGCCGACCCCGCCGACTCGGCCGAGGGGACGCCGGGGGTGTCGCCGGAAGGCGCGACGCTCAGGTACGAGTGAAACACCACACGGCGAGGAGCAGCGCGGACGTCCCGGCGAAGGCCGCGACCGCCGCGGAGGCCATCGGATGCACTCCGTGGGCGACAGGGACGCGCTGCCGGAGCCGGACGGCCGTCCACAGCAGGAGCCCGCCCCCGAACAGGGCGAACACCGATCCTGTGAAGATCGCCGGTCCGCTCTCCATGGTCCGTCTCCTCCGGCTTTTGGTACCCAGCATCGGGACGCTGACACCTTCGGGCAGCCGGAACACCAACCCCGGGTGAACGCAGAGCGGACAGCACCGAGCGCCCTCGTGCGGAATCCGTCACACCGCCCCGGACGTCGATGGCGGTGACGGTGAGCCGGGGCCCAGGGGACTCGGGCTGCAGCGCGATGCCGTGGCCGGTGAGCGCCACAGGCGCGCACGGATCGCCGGAAGCGTCCGGTACGAGAAGGATGTTGGCCGGTTTCACGTCCCGGTGCAGGATCCCGGTCCGGTGTCCCGCGGCTTGATGGGGCGTCGAGCACTCCGAGCCCTGTCCTGAAGCCCTCGTACAGGGTGGCCACATGCGGGCCGACTCCTCGTCGTACGCGAGCCGGGCCGGGAAACTCTCCCGCCGGACCGGGAAAACTCACCGGGCGGGCTCGAGGAACCCCTGCTCGACCAGCAGCCGGATCTGGGACGGGGTCCGGTCCCGCAGCAGGACCGGGTCCTCTCCGACCAGTTGGGCGATGGCGTCCAGGATCCGGCCCGCGCTCAGCGTGCCGTCGCAGACGCCCGCGAAGCCCGCACCGACCGTGTCCACCTTCGTGGCCCGCCGCATCCCGCGGTGCTGGCGCAGCACGACGTGCTCGGGGTCCTCGGCGCCGGGCAGCCCGACCTGCTCCTGCACGACCTCGCCCGCGAGCCTGAAGTGCCCGGCGAGCAGCGCCGCGTCGTCGTGCGCCCGCAGATAGTCCACACGGTCGAAGTGCGCGCGCACGGTGTCGCCGAGCGGCTGTTCGACGGGGTGCGGCCACTCCTCCACGACGACCGAGGGCTGGGCGGCCGCCGACTTGCGCAGGGTGATCCAGCCGAAGCCGACGGACTTCACCTTGCGCGCCTCGAACTCGTCCAGCCACGCGTCGTACCGCGCCTGATACTCGACCGGGTCGGAGCGGTGGTCGCCCGCGTCGCGCAGCCACAGCTCGGCGTACTGCGTGACGTCCTGGACCTCGCGTTGGACGATCCACGCGTCGCAGCCGCGCGGCACCCAGGACCGCAGCCGGTCCTGCCAGTCCTCGCCCTCCACGTGCTGCCAGTTGGCGAGGAACTGCGCGTACCCCCCGTCGTTCAGCCGGTCGCCCGCCTCCTGAACGAGCGTGCGGCACAGATCGTCCCCGCCCATCCCGCCGTCGCGGTAGGTGAGCCGGGCGCCGGGAGAGATCACGAAGGGCGGGTTGGAGACGATCAGGTCGTACGACTCGTCGTCGGCCACCGGTTCGAAGAGGGATCCCTCGCGCAGGTCCGCCGCCGGGGCACCGGACAGGGCGAGCGTGAGCGCGGTGACGTGCAGCGCGCGGGGGTTGAGGTCGGTCGCGGTCACGCGCGTGGCGTGCTGCGCGGCGTGCAGCGCCTGGATCCCTGAGCCGGTGCCGAGGTCGAGGGCCGAGCCCACCGGCGTACGCACCGTGATGCCCGCGAGCGTCGTGGACGCACCGCCCACTCCGAGTACGACTCCTTCGTCGAGGGTGCCGATGCCGCCGGCCCCGCCGACCGCGCAGCCGAGGTCGGAGACGATGAACCAGTCCTCGCCGCCCGGGCCGCCGTACGGCCGTACGTCGACCGTGGCCGCGACCTCGTCCCCGCCGGTCCGGGTCAGCCAGCCGCTCTCCAGGCAGTCCGCCACCGGCAGCACGTCCGCCACGCGTGCGTGCGGCACGGGCTGCTGCAGCAGGAAGAGCCGGACGAGCGCCTCCAGCGGTGAGTCGCCCCGGGTGGCGCGGAGCGCGGGCACGGTCTCGCTGCGGGCCAGCGCCGCGTACGCGGGGGCTCCGAGCAGGTCGAGCAGCCCGTCCGCGCTGAAGGAGGCGCCCAGGAGGGCGTCCCGCAGGCGTGCGGTGACGTCGGTGCGGTCGGACGAGGGCAACGGTGCCAGGCTGCTGTTACTCACGCCTCCATTGTGTCCGCTCCCGCCGCCGTAGCGCGCGCCCTGTGGACAGACGGATCGGCTGGACGGACGGGCCGTCCGTCCGCGGGCGGCATCGGTGGAGACAGGCCGAGGGCCCGGTACGCGCGCGCGTACCGGGCCCTCTTTCGGTTGACGAACGATCGATGCCCCTGGGGGCAGGTCTCGTTTCTCAGGCCTTGCTCGCCGACGGCGACGTCGAGGCGGACTTGCAGCTCTCCTGCTTGGCCATCGCCTTGCCCACGTCACCCTCCTCCAGCTTCTTGAGGGCGTCGTTGCCGCTCTGGCTGAGCTTGTCGAGCTGGGTGGCGATCCCCTTGAGACCGTCGGCGAACTTCGCCTGGTCCTTCGTGTCGAGGCCGTCGACCTGCTTCTTGAGGTCGGCGTACGAGGAGGAGATGGTGTTGAGCTCCGTGACGGCGTCCTTCTGCTTCTTCTCGCCGTCGTCGACGTCGGGCGCCCCGGCCTTGTTCACGGCAGCACCGATCGCCTTGTAGGCGTCGGACATGTCCTGGAAGGCCTTGGAGTCGGTCTTCTGGACGTCCGCCGGGGTGCTGTTGTCCGAGGTCTGCTTCTGGATCGCGGTATTGGCGGCCTCGATCTTCACCGCCTGCGGCTGCACCGCGTCACACACCTGCTTGGCCCAGGAGTTCAGCTTGTCGCTGCTGTCGTCACTGCTGCATCCCGACAGCGCCAGTACCAGTACCGCACCGCCGGACAGTGCGGCCGCGAGCTTCTTGTTCACCGGATTGGTCCCTTCCATGGCTCTCGGCCCCGGAACATACACGCCAAGTGGGCGACACCAGCGTGACGAAGGTCCACTTCATCCGTTATTGAAGCCATTTGCACCAAGCGAGATAAGGCTCACGAACAGGGCGTGGACACACACGGGCGGGCGGACGGCACGTCAATACGCGCCGTCCGCCCGCCCGTTGAGCGGAACCCGACCGGGCGTTGACCCGGCCGGTTGTCCCATGGCTACGAAACCACCGCCGGATCCACCGACTTGGCCACCCGCTCGGAGTTGCCTTCGTCACTCACGGCGATGCCTCGCCGCTTGGACACGTACACCGCGCCCACGATGACGGCGAGCGAGAGCACCGCGATGAGAACCCGCATGCCCACGCTCTTGTCCTCGCCGTAGCTGAATTTGACGACCGCGGGCGCGATGAGCAGCGCCACCAGGTTCATCACCTTCAGGAGAGGGTTGATCGCCGGCCCCGCGGTGTCCTTGAAGGGGTCGCCGATCGTGTCGCCGATCACCGTCGCGGCATGGGCCTCGCTGCCCTTGCCGCCGTGGTGGCCGTCCTCGACGAGTTTCTTCGCGTTGTCCCACGCGCCACCGGAGTTGGCGAGGAACACCGCCATCAGCGTGCCGGTGCCGATGGCGCCCGCGAGGAACGAGCCGAGCGCGCCGACCCCGAGAGTGAAGCCGATCGCGATCGGCGTCAGTACGGCGAGCAGTCCCGGTGTGGTCAGCTCGCGCAGCGCGTCCTTGGTGCAGATGTCGACGACGCGCCCGTACTCGGGCTTCTCGGTGTAGTCCATGATCCCGGGGTGCTCGCGGAACTGCCGCCGCACCTCGTAGACCACGGCCCCGGCGGACCGCGAGACCGCGTTGATCGCCAGCCCCGAGAAGAGGAAGACGACCGCGGCGCCCGCGATGAGACCCACCAGGTTGTTGGGCTGCGAGATGTCCATCATCAGGTTCATGGGCGCGCCCGGCCCTGAGACCTTCTCGCCCACTTCGTTCGCGGCCGTGAGGATCGCGTCGCGGTACGAGCCGAAGAGCGCCGCCGCCGCCAGTACCGCGGTGGCGATGGCGATGCCCTTGGTGATGGCCTTGGTGGTGTTGCCGACGGCGTCCAGGTCGGTGAGCACCTGCGCGCCCGCGCCCTCGACGTCGCCGGACATCTCGGCGATGCCCTGCGCGTTGTCGGAGACCGGACCGAAGGTGTCCATGGCGACGATGACGCCGACCGTGGTGAGCAGACCGGTACCGGCCAGGGCCACCGCGAAGAGCGCCAGCATGATGGACGTACCGCCGAGCAGGAAGGCCCCGTACACGCCGAGGCCGATCAACAGGGCGGTGTAGACGGCCGATTCGAGACCGAGCGAGATACCGGCGAGGACGACGGTGGCCGGGCCGGTCAGCGAGGTCTTGCCGATGTCCCGTACGGGACGCCGGGTGGTCTCCGTGAAGTAGCCGGTCAGCTGCTGGATCAGCGCGGCCAGGACGATGCCGATGGCGACCGCGATGAGCGCGAGGATCCGCGGGTCACCGGCGTGGCCGAGGATGGCCTCGTCCGTGACGCCGTCCAAATCGGCGTACGAGGACGGCAGATAGGCGTAGACCGCCGCTGCCACGAGCGCCAGCGAGATCACCGCTGAGATGAAGAACCCGCGGTTGATGGCGCTCATCCCGCTGCGGTCCGATCGGCGCGGAGCCACGGCGAAGATGCCGATCATGGCGGTGAGTACGCCGATCGCGGGAACGATCAGCGGGAAGGCGAGCCCGGCGTCGCCGAAGGCCGCCTTGCCGAGGATCAGCGCGGCGACGAGCGTGACGGCGTACGACTCGAAGAGGTCGGCGGCCATGCCGGCGCAGTCGCCGACGTTGTCGCCCACGTTGTCCGCGATGGTCGCGGCATTGCGCGGGTCGTCCTCCGGAATGCCCTGCTCGACCTTGCCGACCAGGTCGGCGCCGACGTCGGCGGCCTTGGTGAAGATGCCACCGCCGACACGCATGAACATGGCGATCAGCGCGGCACCGAGGCCGAAGCCCTCCAGGACCTTGGGCGCGTCGGCCGCGTAGACGAGAACCACACAGGACGCACCAAGGAGTCCGAGCCCCACGGTGAACATGCCGACGACGCCGCCTGTGCGGAAAGCGATCTTCATGGCTTTGTGCGAGACGGCGGTGAGATCCTTTTCGGGCTCACCCTCTGCCGGAGTCGCTTCCCGTGCCGCGGCGGCCACGCGGACATTGCTGCGTACGGCGAGCCACATGCCGATATAGCCGGTGGTTGCCGAGAACGCCGCGCCGATCAAGAAGAAGACCGATCGTCCGGCGCGCTGATTCCAGTCGTCCGCGGGCAGCAGCATGAGCAGGAAGAACACCACGACGGCGAAAACGCCGAGCGTGCGCATCTGCCGGCCCAGGTAGGCATTCGCGCCCTCCTGGATCGCCACTGCGATCTTCTTCATGCTCTCGGTGCCCTCGCCCGCCGCGAGTACCTGGCGTACCAGGACCCCGGCGACGACAAGCGCCGCAAGGGCGACGGCCGCGATGACCATCACGATGAGACGGTTGTCGTCTGTCAGTACTGCGGCTGCGAGGGTAGTGGGCTGGTCAAACTGATGAGGGGTAGAAAGCCCCGCCATTCGTCCTCCTTGACGCTTGGACCGAGCTCAAGATGTGGACGGATTGTAGGTACCGGAACCTGATCAAAACAGTGCGCGGTAAGTGGAATCAGCCTTCACATGCTCTTCAGCAAATGATCCACGGACCATCACGGAACCCGAAAGTGGTAATGCCTCAAAAGCATTGACGCGTGATCCATTGGCGCCCGGCCTGGCGTAAAGCCGATCGTATTGTTGATCGTAATCCAGATAGTGAATTCATTCACGAAAACGGGGAGCTTGATCCGGAGATGGCCGTGCATGAGGTCCGGTCAGGGCGTCGAGCCGGTCCGGGCATGCGAAAGGGCCCTGCTGAGCAGGGCCCTTTCGCACATGTTGAGGCAGTACCAGGGGGTGGATCAGGGAACGAGCGCAGCCGGCGGCGTGGTGGGCCAGCTCATCCTGATCAGGCCGCCGTTCTCACCGGCGGTCACTTCGACGTCGTCGACGAGGCCGCTGATGACCGCGAGGCCCATCTCGTCCTCTTCGGTCTCGACGTCCACGCCGTTGGCTCCACCATGGGCGCCCGGCGTCTTGTCGCCGGGAACCGTGTGCGGGGCCTCGTCGCCGACCTCGATGGAGAACTGCTTCTCCTCCTCGATCAGCGACACCCGCACCGGCGCCGAGATTCCGCCACTCTGGTGCAGGCCGACGGCCCGGGTGCAGGCCTCGCCGACGGCGAGCCTGACCTCATCGAGAACGGCCTCGTCCACTCCGGCCCTGCGCGCCACCGCTGCCGCCACCAGTCGGGCGGTCCTGACGTGCTCGGGCAGCGCGCTGAAGCGGAGTTCAACGGTGGCCATGCATCCCCCTCGGAACTACGGGCGTGCGGTCGGGGGGCCGGGTCGCCGAGACCCGGCCCCCCTCCATTGACTTCTGCCTCCCGGGCACGGCCCGGGATCCGGCTGTCGGCCGCTGACCGGCCAGTCAGGGACGGGCCGGTCCACGGCCGGTCAGTCGGTGGCCGCCACCGCTTCCTCGACCGAGGTGTGGATCGGGAACACCTTGGTGAGGCCGGTGATGCGGAAGATCTTCAGAATGCGCTCCTGATTGCAGACGAGCCGGAGCGAACCCTCATGGGCACGCACCCGCTTCAGGCCGCCGACCAGAACGCCGAGCCCGGTGGAGTCGAGGAAGTCCACGCCCTCCATGTCTACGACGAGGTGAAAACTGCCGTCGTTCACCAGCTCGACCAACTGCTCGCGCAGCTTGGGCGCGGTATATACATCGATTTCGCCACCGACCTCGACGACCGTACGATCGCCGACGGTACGGGTCGACAGGGACAGGTCCACGGATCCTCCAGCACCTTGCTATCGAGCGGTCATCCCAAGGGACACCTCGGCAGAGCCCCCGGGACGGTTCGCCAGCCGCGATGGCATTCAATCACTTACCGGCAGGCGTGCACGACGCCTTGGGTCCATTGTCCGTCACGCCAGTGACACACTCGATGCCGATGGCCAAGAATCACCGATCCGATCGAACCTCGACGGACACCGCATCCCGCCCCTCGCCGGGCGAGATCCTGGACCGGCTCGCCTCGGGGCCGAGCCGGGCTTCGCGCATCACTCATACGGAGCACTTGCCCCCACGTGAGGGTCGTCATGCCGTGTGGCCCGACCGGATCCGCGCGGAGGTCATCGCCGCGGTGCAGTCCGCGGGAATCGAACACCCCTGGGCCCACCAGGCACTCGCCGCCGAGCACGCCCTCGACGGCGACTCGGTGATCGTCTCCACGGGCACCGCCTCCGGGAAGTCCCTGGCGTATCTCGTCCCCGTCCTGTCGACGCTCCTCGACGGCTCCGAGGCTCCGAACGGCCGTGGCACGACCGCTCTGTACCTCGCCCCGACAAAAGCGCTGGCAGCGGACCAGCGCAGGTCCGTGAAGGAACTTTCACAACCTCTGGGCAATGCTGTACGTTCCGCGGTCTACGACGGGGACACGCCCGTCGAGGAGCGCGAATGGGTACGCCAGTACGCCAACTACGTCCTCACCAACCCCGATATGCTGCACCGCGGGATACTTCCGTCACATCCCCGCTGGTCCTCCTTCCTGCGCGCCCTGCGCTACGTCGTCATCGACGAATGTCACACCTACCGGGGCGTCTTCGGGTCCCATGTCGCCCAAGTGCTGCGCCGGCTGCGCCGCCTGTGCGCCCGCTACGGCTCCTCTCCCGTCTTCCTGATGGCCTCGGCCACCGCCGCCGAACCCTCGGTCGCCGCCTCCCGCCTCACCGGCCTGAAGGTGCTGGAGGTCGCCGACGACGCCTCACCCCGCGGTGAACTGGTGTTCGCCCTCTGGGAACCGCCCCTCACCGAACTCCACGGCGAGAAGGGCGCTCCCGTCCGCCGTACCGCCACCGCCGAGACCGCCGACCTCCTCACCGACCTGACCGTGCAGGGTGTCCGCTCGGTCGCCTTCGTACGGTCCCGCCGCGGCGCGGAGCTGATCTCGGTGATCGCCCAGGAACGTCTCGCCGAGGTCGACCGCTCGCTTGCCCGCCGCGTGGCGGCCTACCGGGGCGGCTACCTCCCCGAGGAACGCCGCGCCCTGGAACAGGCCCTCCACTCCGGCGAACTGCTCGGCCTCGCCGCCACCACCGCCCTCGAACTCGGCATCGACGTCTCCGGCCTGGACGCCGTCGTCATCGCCGGCTACCCGGGCACCCGGGCCTCCCTGTGGCAGCAGGCGGGCCGCGCCGGCCGTTCCGGGCAGGGTGCGCTGGCGATCCTGGTCGCCCGCGACGACCCGCTGGACACGTTCCTCGTCCACCACCCCGAGGCCCTGTTCGACCAGCCGGTGGAGTCCACCGTCCTCGATCCCGACAACCCGTACGTCCTCGCCCCGCACTTGTGCGCCGCGGCCGCCGAACTACCGTTGACCGACGACGACTTGCCCCTCTTCGGCCCCGCCACCGCCGAGCTGCTCCCACAGTTGGAGGCCGCGAAGCTGCTGCGCCGCCGCACGAAGGCATGGCACTGGACACGCCGGGAACGGGCCGCCGATCTGGCCGACATCCGCGGCGGGGGCGGCAGTCCGGTACAGATCGTGGAGGCCGGTTCCGGGCGCCTGCTGGGCACGGTCGACGCGGCGGCCGCGCACGCCACCGTCCACGAGGGCGCCGTCCACCTTCACCAAGGTCGTACGTACCTGGTGAAGGAGCTGCACCTGGACGACTCCGTCGCCCTGGTCGAGGAGGCCAACCCTCCGTATTCGACGGTCGCCCGCGACACCACCGCCATCTCCGTCCTGGAGACGGATGTCGAAGTCCCCTGGGGCGACGGCCGGTTGTGCTACGGCTCCGTCGAAGTCACCAACCAGGTCGTCTCCTTCCTGCGTCGTCGTGTCATCACCGGCGAGGTGCTCGGTGAGACCAAACTCGACCTCCCGCCCCGCACCCTCCGCACCCGTGCCGTGTGGTGGACGGTCACCGAGGACCAACTCGACGCCGCCCGTGTGAACCCCGAGATCCTCGGCGGCGCCCTGCACGCCGCCGAACACGCGTCGATCGGCATGCTGCCGCTCTTCGCCACCTGCGACCGCTGGGACATCGGCGGCGTCTCCGTCCCGCTGCACCCGGACACCCTGCTGCCCACCGTCTTCGTGTACGACGGCCACCCGGGCGGCGCGGGTTTCGCGGAACGCGCCTTCCACACGGCCCGCGAGTGGCTCACCGCCACCCACCAGGCCATCGTCTCCTGCGAGTGCGACGCCGGCTGCCCGTCCTGCATCCAGTCCCCCAAGTGCGGCAACGGCAACGAGCCGTTGCACAAACGGGGAGCCGTGCGGTTGCTGACGGTGCTGCTGAAGGGGGCACCGGAGAAGCCGGGCGGAGAGGGCTGAGGCCCCGCCCGCCGGACTAGGGCGGAGGGCTGAGTACTGAGGACGGAGGGCTCATGGCTCATGGCTCATGGCTCATGGCTCAGGATTACGGTCTTACCTCCTCGACAGCTCGGCCGGGCGCTCCGGCCGACGCGGCAGGTACGCGGGGACGGGCCGACCCCACGGATCCCGCCGACCCTGCCGATCCCCCAGACCCTGCCGACCCCGGCGATCCGGGAGGACCGGCCGGAACCACAGGCCCTACGGGCCCTACCGGCCCCGACGGGCCCGCCCTGGCCCGCACCTCCGCCGTCAAAGGTCCCCGTCCCGCCGCGACCGTGACGTCCGAGACCTCGCCCTGGACGGCGCACCGCACGACCCGGGTGCCCTGGGCCTGTGCCACCCGGTCCGCCTGGGCGCAGGCTACCGTCCCGCCTTCCATCCAGCGGTCGGCCGCCGCGAGAGCCGCCAAGTCGGCCGCTCCGCCCGCGCGGTGACGGACCACCACCGCCTGGCCCATGGCAAGGACGGCACCGAACACGACGCACAGCACGGCGATCGCACCCACGGTCCAGACGGTCGCCGACCCTCGGTCCGACGCGAAGGCCTTCGCGGGGGCCCTCGCGAAGGCCCCTGCACGCCACCGCGACAGCCCACGCGGTCTCGTACTCACCCTCGTGCTCACTCTCGTAGCGGCCCTCGTACGCGACCCGAGGCCCGTCCTCCTCATCCGCCCACCCCCACCGTCTCCTCGGCGAGGGCCACGGCCTCGTGCGTCAGGTCGAGGGCCAGCGCGTCGGGCC
This sequence comes from Streptomyces sp. NBC_00258, assembly GCF_036182465.1. Taxonomy (NCBI): domain Bacteria; kingdom Bacillati; phylum Actinomycetota; class Actinomycetes; order Kitasatosporales; family Streptomycetaceae; genus Streptomyces; species Streptomyces sp. NBC_00258. The sequence continues at coordinate 6,820,580 of NZ_CP108081.1, read as the reverse complement.
CCGGCGCCTTCGCCTCGACCCGTACGTGCACCAGGTCGCCCTCTCTGCGGACGGTGACCCGCGCACCGCTCGGCGCCGTGTCACGGGCCGCAGCCATCACCGTGCCCGGCGGGTCCTGCCGGGCCGCCGCGCGGGCCCCCGCCCGGGCAGCGTCCACACACTGGATCAGCGCGGCCGCCGCCATCAGCGCCCAGACCAGCGCCATCGTGAACGCGACCAGCACGGGCAGCACCACGGCCGCCTCCGCCGTCACGAAACCCCGGTCCCTGGACACCTCCAGAGGCGCGTCCGGACTTCGAACCCGCCCCGGACCGGACGCCCCAGCCTCCGCATCCGCGACCGCCTCGGCGCCGGCCTCAGAACTGCCCATTGAGCGCCCGCCCCACGATGTCCTGCAGAGCGCCCCGCACCTGCCCACTGGTCAGCACCTCATAGAGCACCACGGCGAAGCCCACCGCCGTGATCAACCCCATCGCGTACTCGGAGGTGACCATTCCGGTATCCCTCCGCACCTTCCGGTCCCGGCCCGCCAGGACCCACGCCCGCACCGGCCCCAGCACTCGTACTCGTACTCGCCGCATTGCCTTGCTCATCCGAACCCCCGTACAACTCTGTTCCGTTGACCTCTGAACTCGGGCCTTGGCCCTTCGAACACTTCGGCCCATCGACACTTCGGCCCTTCGACACTTGGCCGTTGGCCGACCCTGACCACTCCTCGCTCACCCCGTTCCGTACGTCACCCACCACCTCCGCCCAGCACCCCGCCCGCGAGGCCGATCACCACGGGCAGCACGCCGATGGCGATGAAGGCCGGCAGGAAGCACAGCCCCACCGGTGCGGTGACCAGGACTCCCGCCCGCCGAGCACGGGCCGTGGCGGTGCGCCCCCACTCCGCGCGGGCGTCCGCGGCGAGGCGGGCGACGGGACCGGCCGCCGGTACGCCGGATTCGCCCGCCCGCTCCAGCAACCGGGCCAGCGCCCGAGCCCCTGGCAAGGCGGCCAACCCCCGCCACGCCTCGGCCGGTTCACCCCCGAGCCGTACCTCGGCCGCACCACGCGCCAGCCGCTGCCCCACGGGCCCGTCAAGCGCCTCCCCCACCGCCTGGGCAGCCACCGCGGGACTGGCACCCGCCGCGATACAGGCGGCCAGCAGATCGGCGGCGAGGGGCAGTTGCCGCGTGGCCAGCCCCACGTCGAACTCCTCCACCGGTGCCGGTCTCCGCTGCCACCGCCACATCCCGAAGCCGGCCACAAGCCCGACCACGACGCCGGTCGCACCTCCGACGACGGCCCAACAGACGCTCAGGGCAGCTAAGACCGGAAGCCACCGCCTCAACTCACCGCGAATCTCCAGGCGCCACCCACCGGAAGCCGACTCCATCACCGACCCCGTGCCCACGGCCTGACCCGCGCCCATGGTCGGACCCGCGCCCACAGCCACCACGGCCTTCAACCGCCTTCGTGTCCTACGCTCCCGCCGCGCCGCACCCAGAGCCCGGGTGAGCGCCCACACCGCCACCACGACGCACAGCGCGACCCCCAGCCTGTGGACAACTTCCGTGCTCATCCCGCCTCCGCTCCCCGTACGATCCGCAGCACCCACCACAGCCCGACGCCCTCCAGGACCCCGCCGACGAGCAGACAGCCCAGCCCCGCGCCGGTGTGCAGCACGACATGCAGCGGATCGGCGCCGAGCGCGGTGCCGAGGAGCAGTCCGAGCACCGGCAGTCCCGCCAGCAGCACCGCCGTCGACCGTGCCCCGGCCAACTGGGCCCGCAGGTCGGCCCGTTGATCCCGCTCCGCACGCAACGCGCCCTCCAGCCGGTCGAGCCCGGCCGCGAGTCCGGCGCCCCGGTCCACGGCGACGCGCCAGCACGCGGCGAGACCCAGCAGTCCTTCGGCTCCCGGTCGTCGTGCCGCGTCGGTGAGCGCGCCGGGCACGTCCCCGCCGAACCGGGCCGCCGCCAGCACCACCGCCTGCGCTCGGCCCAGCCCGCCCGAGTCACGGGATGCGCCGAGCAGGGCCTCGCCCGGCTGGCGCCCGGCGCGCACCTCCCCCGCGAGCGCCCCGCACAGCGCGATCACCGCGTCGGCCCGTCGCTCCCGCGCCCGCCGTTCCGCCCCGGCACGCCTGGCCCGGCGGACCAGCGGCACCCCGAGTGCCCCCGCGACGAGCGGCACCACGGACGCCCCGAGCAGGCCGACCACCGCCCCGGCGACGAGGACCCACCATTCGCCCCGCATCCGGTGCCATCGCCGCAGTCGCTCTCCGGCCCGTGCGGCCCGTTCCCCCGCCGGCGGCCCGACCCCCACCGCCCCGCCGCCCGCACACACCAACCGCGCCCGCCGCACCCCCGGCCCCTGCCCGCCCATCAGCCAGGCCGCCGCCCCGGCACACGCCATCGCCGCACTCACGGACACCGACACCTCACCGACCCCCGTCACAACCCCTCACCCCTCTCGCCGACTCCACCGAATTCACCGATGCCGGACCGACGTCCCCAAGTCCCGGAGCGCCCGCAGCGCTCGGAGCCCCGGGCGTCCCCTGAGTCCCAGACGTCCCCGATGCCGCCGAGCAGCCCCCGCAGCCGCTCCCACCCCCGCTCGTACGTGAAGGCCTCCGCGCCCCACCGCAGCGCCGGCACCGTCACCACCAGACCCGCCGGATCCCGCTCCAGCACATGCACCTCGGCGATACGCCGCCGCCCGGCCCGGTCGCGTACGAGATGGAGCACCACCGAGAGCGCGGCCGCCACCTGGCTGTGCAGAGCGGCCCGGTCGAGCCCCGCGGCCGTGCCCAGCGCCTCCAGCCGGGCCGGCACTCCCGAGGCCGCGTTGGCGTGGACGGTCCCGCAGCCGCCTTCGTGGCCTGTGTTCAAAGCTGCCAGCAGGGCGACCACTTCGGGTCCTCGGACCTCGCCGACGACCAACCGGTCCGGCCGCATCCGCAGGGCCTGGCGCACCAGGTCCTGGAGCGTGACGAGTCCGGCGCCCTCCTGGTTGGCGGGTCTGGATTCCAGCCGTACGACGTGGGGATGGTCGGGGCGCAGCTCCGCCGAGTCCTCGGCGAGCACGATCCGCTCGCCCGGCCCGACGAGGCCGAGCAGCGCGCTCAGAAGCGTCGTCTTGCCGCTGCCCGTGCCGCCGCTGATCAGGAAGGACAGCCTCGCGTCGAGCAAGGCCCGCAGGAGCAGGTCCCCTCCCGGCGGTACCGTGCCCGCCGCCACCAGCTCGGGGAGCGTGAAGGCCCGTGGCCGTACGACCCGCAGCGACAGGCATGTCGAGCCGACGGCGACCGGTGGCAGTACCGCGTGCAGACGGGTGCCGTCCGGGAGCCGGGCGTCCACCCAGGGGTGCGCGTCGTCGAGGCGCCGTCCGGCCACGGCCGCCAGGCGCTGCGCGAGGCGTCGTACGGCCGCCGTATCCGGAAAGGAGACGGCCGTCAGCTCCAGGCCGCCGCCCCGGTCCACCCACACCCGGTCGGGCGCCGAGACCAGCACGTCGGTGACCGAGGGATCACCGAGCAGCGGCTCCAACGGCCCACTGCCGACCAGCTCCGACCTCAACCGCTCGGCCGCTCCGAGGACTTCGGCGTCCCCGAGCACCCGCCCCTGTTCCCGCAGGGCCTGCGCCACGCGTGCGGGAGTCGGCTCTGCCCCGCTCTCGGCAAGCCACTGCCGGACCCCGTCCAACAGCCCCGTGTCCGAAGGCGGATTCCCACCCGCACGCCGCCCCACCGAGCTCGCATCCGCGGGCCCACTCAGATCCGTACGACGACCCGCGAGCCCACTCAGGTCCGTACGACGACCCGCGGGGCCGCTCAGGCCCGTACGACGACCCGCCGACCCCGCAGCCGCAGCCGGACCGCCGCTCGCACTCCGACCCACGGGCCCCGCGTCCGAGGGCGGACCCGCACTCGTACGCCGACCCGCCTGCCCCACATCCGGAGCCGCACCCGAACGCCCGCCCGAGAACCCCGCCTGCCCCGGCGCGGCACCACGCACGCGCGTGCCCCCGCTCATACGGCACCTCCCGCGACAGCGGTCCGCTCCCAGAACGCCGAGCAGAAGCGGGCCAGTGGCCCGTGGCCGTCCGCGCCGGGCGGAGCTCCTCGCTCCTGGGCGCCCAACAACCCCGTCTCCACCGGCACTTCGCCGGCCAGGGGCAGCCCGAGCAGTCGGGCGACCTCCGTGTCGTCCAGACCGGGCGCGTAGGGTCCGCGCACCACGACGCGCAGGTCCTTCAGGACCATGCCGACCGCGGACGCCACCCGCCCGGCCGCCGCGACGGCACGCAGCTCGGCGGGGACCACGAGCAGGCCCAGGTCCACCTGCGCGAGGGCTTCGGCGACGCCTTCGTCGATCCGGCGCGGCAGGTCCACGACCACCGCCCCACCCCGCCGCCGGGCCGCGGCCAGCACGGCCCGGACGGCCTCGGGTGCGATGGTGACGCAGTCGCCACGGTCCCAGCTGAGGACCCGGAGGGCGTGCAGCGAGGGCAGCGACTCCTCCAGGGCGCCGCCGCCGACCCGGCCGTGCGACGCGGCGAAGTCCGGCCAGCGCAGCCCCTCGACGGCCTCTCCGCCGAGGAGTACATCGAGTCCGCCGCCCAGCGGATCCGCGTCGACAAGGAGCGTGCGCCTCCCCTGGCGCGCCGAGATGACCGCGAGCGCGCAGGCGAGCGTGGAGGAACCGGCGCCGCCGCGACCGCCGATCACGCCGACGGTGAGGGCGGGCGGGCCGACTCCCTCGGCCACGTCGGCGATCCGGTCGACCAACCATTGTTCGCCATCCGGCAGCATCAGAACATGGTCGGCGCCGATCTCCACAGCCCTCCGCCAGACCCCGGAATCGTCCTGATCCCGCCCCACCAACACCACTCCGCGTCTGCGCGCGGCCCCACGCACCCGCCGCGCGGCATCGTCGCCGACGAGCACCAGTGGCGCCGTCTCCCAGCCGCCGCCGCGCTCCGGCACCCCGTGGTGGACTTCGGGCCGGGCGCCGGCCGCGGCGCACAGCCGCAGCAGGTCGTCCAGCAGATCCGCGTCCTCCGTGACGATCAACGGTCCGCCCTGCCGCCCCTCGGCGGCCGACAGCCGGTCGTGTGTGATGGCTCCCGCCACGATTTCCAGCCCCCTTCGCTGCTTCCTCGCGGAGCCCCTGCGGCCCCGCGATTCCCGCTCGCGCGAAGAACCGGCAACCGGCCCTCCATATGAACCGCCGATACGAACCAGCCATAGCCGCCGGACAATCGGAACCGGCCATGTACTTCCGCGAGCGGTGCGCGTTGGAATCACGGTGCAGCGATCCAGGAAATCGTGTGGATCTTGGTCGATAACTGTGGACAACTCAACGGTTGTGAATATCGCCTTCACCCAAACCGGTGACCGATGAGTGACTGTTGTACGACTTCCTTAGAGCAGCGCGACGACTACCCACAGTGACGAATCCTGTGCAGACACAAAGGAACGCCGCAGCCCGCACAACAGGGCCCGGCGTTCGAAAAAGTGGGGCAGAAAACCCACCCGGACATGCGACGACCCCCGCCGGGGGGGAGAGCGGGGGTCGTCCCCACGGTCTGACTCGGGGGGGGAGGAGCCGGACCGGGTTAGCACGGTCGCGAACGATCCGTGACTTCCATGGTGTACCCGAGAGCCCTCTCAGGCAAACCCACGCGCCCCACACTAGCCCGAATGGCGGGCGCATATGCTCGACCCCGTGGAAAACCACTCCTTGCCCCGCACAGCGGCCTTCTTTGACCTGGACAAGACGGTCATTGCGAAGTCGAGCACGCTCACCTTCAGCAAGTCGTTCTACCAAGGCGGCCTGATCAACCGCCGGGCCGTGCTGCGCACCGCATACGCCCAGTTCGTCTTCCTCGCGGGCGGCGCCGACCACGACCAGATGGAGCGGATGCGCGAGTACCTCTCATCGCTCTGCCGCGGCTGGAACGTCCAACAAGTGAAGGAGATCGTCGCCGAGACCCTTCACGACCTGATCGATCCGATCATCTACGACGAGGCCGCCTCCCTCATCGAGGAGCACCACATCGCCGGGCGGGACGTCGTGATCGTCTCCACGTCGGGGGCCGAGGTGGTCGAACCCATCGGCGAACTGCTCGGCGCGGACCGGGTGGTGGCGACCCGCATGATCGTGGGCGACGACGGCTGCTTCACGGGCGAGGTGGAGTACTACGCGTACGGCCCGACGAAGGCCGAGGCCGTCAAGGAGCTGGCCGCGTCCGAGGGGTACGACCTCTCGCGCTGCTACGCCTACAGCGACTCGGCGACCGACATCCCGATGCTTCAGGCGGTCGGCCATCCGCACGCGGTGAACCCCGATCGCGCACTGCGCCGCGAGGCCACCGCGCGCGGGTGGCCCATCCTCGACTTCCACCACCCGGTCCGGCTGAAGCAGCGGCTCTCCGTGCCGCCCCGGCCGGCCCTCGTCGCCGCCGCGGCGATAGGAGCGGCGGCGGCCACGGCGGGTCTGGTCTGGTACGCGAGCCGTCGGCGTGCGGCAGTCGTGTGATCCACGGGCCACGACCGTGCCCGATTCGCTCCCTATGGACCTAAAAGTAAAGAAGTACAGCGAGGGGTTCCGCTTCCTCCGGACCAGGAGTACAAAGGGGTTAACGGCCCGCGAGACCAAGGACATCCGAGAGGATTACCTTCAAACGCAACCGAGGCCCCACGGACCGCGCATGAACACCGGGCACCCACGCGACGTCGACCCGTCGATTACGGGCCAGCCGCACCAGGCGACGGGCAACAGTTCCCGACCTGATGGGCAATATTCCGAGGACGCTTGGTAACCGGGTGAACATGCCAGCGGCGGTACGGACCCCGTACCGCCGCAACCCTGTTCAGGGGCATTTTCAAGGGCCAGTGCTTCAGGGGCCAGCGCGTTCAGGGGCCCACAGGCCCTACGCGGCCCCTCGCTGAAGTGCCTCGCAGACCGCCGTCGACTCCCTGGCGCCGAGTTCGATCGCCCTGCCGCAGTGGGCGATCCAGGTGGCCATACCCTCCGGAGTGCCGGACACATAGCCTTCGAGGGCCGAGGCATAGGCCGCGCGGCCCAGTTCTCCGTGACCGACCTCCGCCGGGCAGACGGACTTGGGGTCGAGGCCGCTGCCGACGAGCACGATCCGTTCGGCCGCGCGCGCGACCAGGCCGTTGTGGGAGCCGAAGGGGCGCAGCGCGAGGAGTTCGCCGTGCACGATCGCGGCGGTCACCAGGGCGGGTGCGGAGCTCCCCGCGATGACCAGCCGCGCGAGGCCGTCGAGACGGCCCTCGACCTCGGCCGCGTCCGGCAGCGGAAGTTCGATGAGCGGCGGTCCCGCGGCGGCGGCCGCGGATGTCTCCGTCACGGACTCACCGTCCCGTCGTGGACGCCCGACCGCGTCCCCCTTGTCGGCGGCGGCCACCAGGTGCAGCCGCGCCAGTACCCGAAGGGGCGACTGCCGCCAGATGGACAGGAGTTGGCCCGCCTCGGCGGTCAGCCTCAGTGCGGAGCCCACCACCCGGGCCTCGTCGTCGCCACTGAAGTCGGCCCGCCTGCGCACCTCTTCGAGCGCCCAGTCGGCACCGGAAAGCGCCGCGGAACCGCGCGCGCCACGCAGCGCCGCCTCCGAGGTGATCGCGTTGCTGCGGCGCCGCATGATGCGGTGCCCGTAGACCCGGTCCACGGCCTTGCGCACGGACTCCACGGATTCGGCCACGCCGGGCAGCGACCCCAGCGCCGCGAGCGGGTCGGCGTTCCCACCTGTCGTACTCATGAGTACGACCCTACGCACACCAGGCCCGCGCCCCACTAATGAGTGGTCTTCTTCACGTGTGACAGCCCTCGGATGCCGTCCCGCCGGTACCTTAATGAACATGAAAATTGCTTTCGTTGGGAAGGGTGGCAGCGGCAAGACCACCTTGTCCTCGCTCTTCGTGCGCCACCTCGCCTCCACCGGCTCGCCCGTCGTCGCGGTGGACGCCGACATCAACCAGCACCTCGGGCCAGCGCTCGGCCTCGCCGACGAGGAGGCCGAGCGGCTGCCCGCCATGGGCGACCGGCTCGCGCTCATCAAGGACTACCTGCGTGGTTCCAACCCCCGCATCACGTCCACCGAGAAGATGATCAAGACGACCCCGCCCGGCGAGGGCTCCCGTCTGCTGCGGGTGTGCGAGGACAACCCGGTGTACGAGGCCTGCGCGCGGCCGGTGGAACTCGACGGCGGCGCCGTCCGTTTGATGGTCACCGGCCCGTTCACCGAGGCCGACCTGGGAGTGTCCTGCTACCACTCCAAGACCGGTGCAGTGGAGCTCTGCCTGAACCATCTCGTCGACGGCCAGAGCGAGTACGTCGTCGTCGACATGACGGCGGGCTCGGACTCCTTCGCGTCCGGCATGTTCACCCGCTTCGACATCACGTTCCTCGTCGCCGAGCCGACCCGGAAGGGAGTTTCCGTCTACCGCCAGTACAAGGAGTACGCGCGCGACTTCGGCGTCACCCTGAAGGTCGTCGGCAACAAGGTGCAGGGGCAGGACGACATCGACTTCCTGAGGGCCGAGGTCGGCGACGACCTGCTGCTGACGGTCGGTCACTCGGACTGGGTGCGCGCCATGGAGAAGGGCCGCCCGCCCAGGTTCGAACAGTTGGAGGACGGCAACCGCCGTGCGCTGCAAGCCCTCCAGTCCGCCGCCGACGCCACGTACGAGCAGCGCGACTGGGAGCGCTACACGCGCCAGATGGTCCACTTCCACCTGAGGAACGCCCAGTCCTGGGGCAACGAACGAACGGGCGCCGACCTGGCCGCCCAGGTGGACCCCGAGTTCGTCCTGCGCGAGCAGGCGCCGCTGCCCCAGCACGCCTGAGGCCCGCACGCCGACGACGGACGGAGTCCGGCACAGCGCCCCGAAGCCCGCGAAGCGGCGCGAGGGGCGCAGAACCAGGATCTGCCCTGGCCGCCCAGGTGGACCCCGAGTTCGTCCTGCGCGAGGCCGAGGCCGCCAGGGCCTGAGCCTCACGCCGTACGGCCGGGCGACGGTCCGCCGCGCCCACCCGACCAACCGACCAACCGTCGACCGGCCACCCGTCTGTCCGCCCAGCCGGACGGTCCCCGCGCCGGCCCGGTGCGCCCGCCGCACCCGGCCGGCGCGTGCCGACCACGCGCGCCGGCCCGCCCGCCCAGAGGGCTACCGCTTGACCGCCGGTGCCCCCGGGACGCCCTTCGGGGCCGGGGCGGGCTGCTCGGAGAGGGGAGTCGAGGGTGGCTGCTCGGAGAGGAACGACGTCCAGCCGCCCTTCGGGTCCTCGCCCACCTTGAGCGTGCGGAGTCGGTCCAGGGTCTTCGGGTCCTGGACGTCGAGCCAGTCGGCGAGTTGGCGGAAGGAGACGCAGCGCACCTCGGGCTTGGTGCAGACACCCTCGATGGTCTCCTGGACGGCGCGCATGTACGTGCCGCCGTTCCAGGACTCGAAGTGGTTGCCGATGATCAGGGGCGCGCGATTGCCCTGGTAGGCGCGGGAGAAGCCCTTGAGCAGGCCGTCCCGCATCTGGTCGCCCCAGTACCTGTGCTTGGCCGGGTTGCCCCGGGTGGTGGCGCCCGACTGGTTGACCAAGAAGTTGTAGTCCATGGTCAACGTCTCGAAGGCGCGCCCCGGGACGGGGACGAGCTGCATCGACAGGTCCCACAGGCCCTTCTCCTTCTTGGGCCACACCTGGTTGTTGACGCCACTGGTGTCGTAGCGGAAGCCCAGTTCCCGGGCGGCGCGCATGAAGTTCTTCCGCCCCTCGAGGCAGGGCGTGCGGGCGCCGATGAGTTCCTTGTCGTAGTCGAAGGGCAGCGGGGAGCCCTTCGTCGTACCCGTGGTGCTCTTCCAGGACTTGACGAACAACTTGGCCTGGGCGATCTCGTCCTTCCACTCCTCGACCGTCCACTGGCCCACGCCGCCCCCGCCGCCGCAGAAGTGGCCGTTGAAGTGCGTGCCGATCTCGTTGCCCTCGAGCCAGGCGCCGCGCAGCTGTCTCACGGTGTCCTTGATGCCCTGCTCGTCATTGAAGCCGATGTCGGAGCGGCCCGGTGAGTGCTGCGGCGGCCGGTACAGCTCACGCTTGGCCTCCGGAAGCATGTACACACCGCTCAGGAAGTACGTCATCGTCGCGTTGTTGGCCTTGGCCACCTTGCGGAAGTGCGAGAACAGCCGCTGGCTGTCCTCGCCGGCCCCGTCCCAGGAGAAGACCACGAACTGGGGCGGTTTCTGACCGGGCTTCAGCCGCTCGGGCCGCGGCAGGTGCGGCTGCGCGCCGGTGAAGGCGGTGGAGCCGTCCCCGATCAGCCGGACCGCGTTCTTGGGTGCCGGGGCGCCGGCGGCCTTCGTCGGGCCGCGTACGCCGTCACCGTGCGCGCCCTCCTCGGCGCCGGTGTCACCGATACCGCAGCCGGCGAGCGCGGCGGCACAGGCCGCGGCGGCCGTGACGCCCGCGGCGATCCTCTGAGTGGCGGCCATGTTCCGCCCACCTTCTTCCTTCGGTCGGGCCAACGCGGAAGGGATTCCGTGCGGTGAAATCCCGGAGAACCCCGGGAAAACGGACAGAAACCGACAGCTCCCCCAAGATCGCAGGGGTCCAGGAAGGAATTAGTACGACAAGCCGATCAAAATGATTAATCACCCCTCAAGGTGAACTGTTGACCCATTTGCGCTACTTTTTCGCACACGTCCTTTACTCTCCATTACGATTCATTTACCGAGCGTTGAGAAATCCCGCCGCTGTACGCCGTGACCCACGGCCGCGCCCCAAGCGACCGCGTAGCCCCGGAGGAAGACGGGAACCATGCCTGCCTGCGTCCCCACCCGCACCGACGACTCATCGCACATGCCGGACGAGGGGCGGCCGCACAGCCCGCCCGAGCGCCGCCGAACCCCCCGGCTCCCCCGTGTCCCTCGGATCGCCGGCGCCGATCTGTCCGCGTCGATCGCCGTCTTCCTGATCGCCCTTCCCCTGTCCCTGGGCATCGCCCTCGCCACCGGGGCTCCGCTGCAGGCGGGGCTCGTCGCCGCCGCCGCGGGCGGACTGGTGGCAGGCCGCCTCGGCGGCGCCCCGCTCCAGGTGAGCGGCCCCGCCGCCGGGCTCACGGTGGTCACCGCCGACCTCATCCAGAAGTTCGGCTGGCGCACGACCTGCGCCATCACCGTCCTCGCCGGTCTTGCCCAACTCGCCCTGGGCTTCCTGCGAGTGGCCCGCTCGGCGCTCGCCGTCAGCCCCGCGATCGTGCACGGCATGCTGGCCGGCATCGGCATCACCATCGCCGTCGCCCAGCTGCACATCGTGCTCGGCGGCTCCCCGCGCAGCTCGGTCGTCGCCAACGTGCGGGAGCTGCCCGGACAGTTGGCCCATCCTCAGGTGGCGGCGCTGTCGATGAGCGCCCTGACGCTGATCCTCCTGCTGGCCTGGACCCGGATCCCCGGACGCGTGGGACGAGCCCTTCGCAGGGTGCCTGCCGCACTCGTCGCCGTCACCGCGGCCACCACGACAGCGGTACTCGCCGGGCTCACCCTGCCCAAGGTCGACCTGCCGTCCTGGCGGAGCCACGCGCTGGCCGGGCTGCCCGAGGGCCCGGCACTCGGGATCACCGCCGCCGTGCTCACCGTCACGCTGGTCTGCAGTGTCCAGTCGCTTCTCGGCGCCGTCGCCGTGGACAAGCTCACGGCCGGTCGGCCGACCCAGCAGAAGCGCTCCGACCTCGACCGCGAGCTGCTCGGACAGGGCGCCGCCAACATCGTCTCCGGATCGCTCGGCGGGCTCCCCGTCGCGGGCGTGGCCGTGCGCAGCTCGGCGAACGTGCAGGCGGGCGCGGTCAGCCGGAACTCCACGATGCTGCACGGCGTCTGGGTGGTGGTCGCCGCCCTGTTGATGGTCCCGGTCCTGGAGTTCATCCCCCTCGCGGCGCTCGCCGCCCTGGTGATGGCCGTCGGTATCCAGATGGTGTCCCTGCACCACATCCGCACGGTCACCCGCCACCGGGAAGTGCTGGTGTACGCGGTCACGACCCTCGGCGTCGTCGTCCTCGGCGTGCTGGAGGGTGTCCTGCTGGGGGTCGCCGTGGCCGTCGGAGTCGCCATGCACCGGCTCACCCGCACCCGGATCACCCACGACGAGGACTCGGCGGGCGTCCACCACGTGCGCGTACGCGGGCAGTTGACGTTCCTCGCCGTGCCACGTCTCAGCCGGACACTGCATCTCGTGCCCCAGGGGGCCGATGCCGTGGTCGAGCTGGACGGCTCCTTCATGGACCACGCGGCGTACGAATCGCTGCACGACTGGCAGAGCACGCATCTCGCGCAGGGCGGTTCCGTCGAGCTGACCGGACGCACCGGAACCCGGCTGGCCGCGCCCCACGTCAAGGGGGGCACCGGAGAGACCTCGCACTGCCACTGCCGGCCCTGGACGCCCTGGCGCAACCACCACTGCGAGCGCCCCGAGAGCGCCCCGCAGGGCGGGCGCCCGAGCGGGCATCAACTGGCCAGCGGCATCAGCTCGTTCCAGCGCAACACCGCACCCCTGGTGCGCGGCGAGCTGGCCCGGCTCGCGCGGGAGGGGCAGCGGCCCTCTCAGCTCTTCCTGACCTGCGCCGACTCCCGGCTGGTCACATCGATGATCACTTCAAGCGGCCCGGGCGACCTCTTCGTCGTACGGAACGTCGGCAATCTCGTGCCGCCCCCCGGCGAGGAGAGCGCCGACGACTCGGTCGCGGCCGCCATCGAGTACGCGGTGGAGGTGCTGCAGGTGCGGTCCATCACCGTGTGCGGGCACTCCGGCTGCGGGGCGATGCAGGCGCTGATGAACACCGAACCGGGTGGCGCGCAGACGCCGTTGAAGCGGTGGCTGCGGCACGGGCTGCCGAGTCTGGAGCGGATGGCCGCCAAGGACCGGCCCTGGACGCGCATCGCCGGACGGACACCGGCCGACGCCGTCGAGCAGCTCTGTCTGACCAACGTGGTGCAGCAGTTGGAGCATCTGCGGGCGCACGACTCCGTGGCGCGGGCGCTGCAGGAGGGCGCACTCGAACTGCACGGGATGTACTTCCACGTGGGCGAGGCCCAGGCGTACCTCCTCAAGGAGCGCGCTCACCACGAGGAGCCGGACGCCGAGGTATTCGACCGGGTCGCGGCGACGGCGCTGCACGACACACCTGCCTGAACCACCCGTTCCAGAAACCCCGCGAGCCCTCTCCCATCAGCCCGTCCGGCCCCCTCCCGGAGGCCCGCCCCGTCCGCGAGCCTGAACCGCGCCCCTTCCCCGTCCGTGAGAACGTGTGGCCCCCCGTGTCCGCGGGAGGCCGCACGCACACATGATCCTGCCCACAGGTCTAAACCAATTCCCGGACGGCCCTTGTCACCAGGGGTCCCCGTCTGATGAGCTGTGGCCTGGGACACAACGGACACCCTGGGAAAGGGAGATGTCGTGAGCAACGAAAGCCTGGCCAACCTGCTGAAGGAAGAGCGCAGGTTCGCGCCGCCCGCCGACCTGGCCGCGAACGCCAACGTCACCGCGGAGGCGTATGAGCAGGCCAAGGCTGACAGGCTCGGCTTCTGGGCCGCGCAGGCCCGCCGGCTGACCTGGGCCACCGAGCCGACCGAGACCCTGGACTGGTCGAACCCACCGTTCGCCAAGTGGTTCAAGGACGGCAGGCTCAACGTCGCGTACAACTGCGTGGACCGCCACGTCGAGGCAGGGAACGGCGACCGGGTCGCCATCCACTTCGAGGGCGAGCCGGGTGACGGCCGCGCCATCACCTACGCCGAGCTGAAGGACGAGGTCTCCCGGGCGGCGAACGCCCTGACGGAGCTCGGGGTCGAGAAGGGCGACCGGGTCGCCATCTACCTGCCGATGATCCCCGAGGCCGTCGTCTCGATGCTGGCCTGCGCCCGCATCGGCGCCGCGCACTCCGTGGTCTTCGGCGGCTTCTCGGCCGACGCCATCGCCACCCGCATCCAGGACGCCGACGCCAAGCTGGTGATCACCTCGGACGGCGGCTACCGCCGCGGCAAGCCCTCCGCGCTCAAGCCGGCCGTCGACGAGGCGGTCTCCCGGGTCGACGGCGTGGACAAGGTGCTCGTGGTGCGCCGTACGGGCCAGGACGTCGCCTGGACCGAGGGCCGTGACGTGTGGTGGCACGAGATCACGGCCAAGCAGTCCGCCGAGCACACCCCCGAGGCGTTCGACGCCGAGCACCCGCTGTTCATCCTCTACACCTCGGGGACGACGGGTAAGCCGAAGGGCATCCTGCACACCTCCGGCGGCTACCTCACCCAGGCCGCGTATACCCACCACGCCGTCTTCGACCTCAAGCCGGAGACCGACGTCTACTGGTGCACGGCCGACATCGGCTGGGTCACCGGCCACTCGTACATCACGTACGGGCCGCTGGCGAACGGCGCGACGCAGGTGATGTACGAGGGCACACCGGACACCCCGCACCAGGGGCGCTTCTGGGAGATCGTGCAGAAGTACGGCGTGACGATCCTCTACACGGCGCCGACGGCCATTCGTACGTTCATGAAGTGGGGCGACGACATCCCCGCGAAGTTCGATCTCAGCAGCCTGCGGGTGCTGGGCTCGGTGGGTGAGCCGATCAACCCCGAGGCGTGGATCTGGTACCGCAAGCACATCGGCGGCGACCGCACCCCGATCGTGGACACCTGGTGGCAGACCGAGACCGGCGCGATGATGATCTCGCCGCTGCCGGGTGTCACCGAGACCAAGCCCGGGTCGGCGCAGCGGGCGCTGCCCGGGATCGCCGCGACCGTCGTCGACGACGAGGCGCGGGAAGTGCCCGACGGCGGCGGCGGGTACCTCGTGCTCACCGAGCCGTGGCCGTCGATGCTGCGCACCATCTGGGGCGACGACCAGCGGTTCCTTGACACGTACTGGTCGCGCTTCGAGGGCAAGTACTTCGCGGGCGACGGCGCCAAGAAGGACGACGACGGCGACATCTGGCTGCTCGGCCGGGTGGACGACGTGATGCTCGTGTCCGGGCACAACATCTCGACCACCGAGGTCGAGTCGGCGCTTGTCTCGCACCCGTCGGTCGCCGAGGCGGCGGTCGTGGGCGCGGCCGACGAGACGACCGGCCAGGCGATCGTGGCCTTCGTGATCCTGCGCGGTACGGCGTCGGAGACCGAGAGTCTCGTGGGCGACCTGCGCGACCACGTCTCGAAGGCCCTCGGCCCGATCGCCAAGCCGAAGCGGATCCTGCCGGTGGCCGAGCTGCCCAAGACCCGTTCGGGCAAGATCATGCGCCGGCTGCTGCGTGACGTCGCGGAGAACCGTCAGCTCGGTGACGTCACCACGCTCACCGACTCCACGGTGATGGACCTCATCCAGTCGAAGCTCCCGGCGGCATCCAGCGAGGACTGACGCAGAGCACTAGAGGGGCACCCGGCGCAGGACGCGCCGGGTGCCCCTCTCGCATCTAGCCTGAAGATCACCGGACAGGTCCGGCCGCATCTTGGGTAGGCTGAGGAGCGCGTAAACAACGCGACAAGGGAACGTCGGAGATCCCAGAGATCTCAAAAGGTGCGCCGGGAAGTCTGGTCGGCAAGTGCTCAGTCATGCCTACCGACCGGAGGTCGATCCCGTGTCCGCGCCCTCTCCCTCTCCCGCTCCCGGCAGAAACCGCAAGGTCCTCGGACGGCTCTCGCTGCCCGAGCGGACCTTCGTCACGGACGCGCTGCGCACCGAGACGGTCGGCGGAGTCCTCCTGCTCGCCGCCGCGATCGCCGCGCTGATCTGGGCGAACACCCCGATCCGGGAGAGCTACGAGTCGGTCAGGGACTTCCACGTCGGACCCGCCTCGCTCGGCCTGGACCTCTCCATCGAGCACTGGGCCGCCGACGGCCTCCTCGCGGTCTTCTTCTTCGTCGCCGGCATCGAGCTCAAGCGCGAGATGGTCGCCGGTGACCTCAGGGACCCGCGGGCGGCCGCCCTCCCGGTCGTCGCCGCGCTGTGCGGCATGGCCGTGCCCGCGCTCGTCTACACACTGGTCAACGTCACCGGCGGCGGCTCGCTCGACGGCTGGGCCGTACCGACCGCGACCGACATCGCCTTCGCGCTCGCCGTCCTCGCCGTCATCGGTACGTCGCTGCCGAGCGCCCTGCGCGCCTTCCTGCTCACGCTCGCCGTCGTCGACGACCTCTTCGCGATCCTGATCATCGCGGTGTTCTTCACCGAGAACCTGAACTTCGCGGCGCTCGGCGGCGCCGCCGCCGGCCTCGCCGTCTTCTGGCTGCTGCTGCGCAGGGGCGTACACGGCTGGTACGTGTACGTGCCGCTCGCCCTGGTGATCTGGGGGCTGATGTACAACAGCGGCGTCCACGCCACGATCGCCGGGGTCGCGATGGGGCTGATGCTGCGCTGCACCACCCGCAAGGACGAAGGCGAGCGGCGTTCTCCCGGCGAGCGCGTCGAGCATCTCGTACGCCCCCTGTCGGCGGGCCTCGCCGTGCCGCTGTTCGCGCTGTTCAGCGCCGGGGTCGCGGTGTCGGGCGGCGCGCTCGGCGAGGTGTTCACCCAGCCGGAGACCCTCGGTGTCGTGCTCGGTCTGGTCGTCGGCAAGGCGGTCGGCATCTTCGGCGGCACCTGGCTGACGGCCCGCTTCACCAGGGCCTCGCTCTCCGACGACCTGGCCTGGCCCGACGTCTTCGCGGTGTCCTCGCTCGCCGGCATCGGCTTCACCGTCTCGCTGCTCATCGGGGAACTCGCCTTCGCGGGCGACAAGGCGCTCACCGACGAGGTCAAGGCCGCCGTCCTGATGGGCTCCCTGATCGCGGCCGCACTGTCGGCCGTCCTGCTGAAGGTACGCAACGCCAAGTACCGCAGGCTGTGGGAGGACGAGGAGCGCGACGACGACCTCGACGGCATCCCCGACATCTACGAACAGGACAATCCCGCCTACCACCTGCGGATGGCCGAGATCCACGAGCGCAAGGCCGCCGAGCACCGAAGGCTTGCCGAAGTGACGGGCGGGGCAAGCGAGGAGAACGACGGTCCGGCATGATCTGACACGCACGGTCCGTTACGCACGTTCCGATACGCCCGGTCCGGCACGTACGGTCCACACGTACCCAAAACGTGCACAGCTCCACGACGACAGACGACAGATGACGCAAGACAACGGCGACAAGACAACAGGGAGAACGCGATGAGCGCACCCGACGGCAGCCCGGTCGGCGCCGAACGCAGCATCGGCCAGCTGTTCGCCTCGGCGACGACCGAGATGTCCGCGCTGGTGCACGACGAGATCGCACTGGCGAAGGCGCAGCTCAAGCGGGACGTCAAGCGCGGAGCGGTCGGCGGCGGCGCGTTCACGGCGGCCGGTGCGGTACTGATCTTCTCCCTGCCCATGCTGAGCTTCGCCCTGGCGTACGGCATCCGCACCTGGAGCGACTGGAACCTGGCGGTCTGCTTCCTGCTGTCGTTCGCCGCGAACGTCGTGGTCGCGGGCGTCCTCGCGCTGATCGGCGTGATCTTCGCCAAGAAGGCCAAGAAGGGCCAGGGCCCGCAGAAGACGGCCGCCTCGGTCAAGGAATCGGCTGCCGTACTGCAGAACGTGAAGCCGCACCCCCGTCAGGTGACCGCGGCCGACCCGGTCGGTGACACCGTCAAGGCTGTGGCACGCTCGTCCTCATGACGGACCCCGCCACACCTTCGGCACAGCCCACCTCGGTCGTACGGCTCGACGTGCCCGGCGGAAAACAGGTGACCCACCGGGATGTCGCCGCCAACGGCGCGCGCTTCCACATCGCCGAGATGGGCGACGGACCGCTCGTCCTGCTGCTGCACGGCTTCCCGCAGTTCTGGTGGACCTGGCGGCATCAGCTGGTGGCGCTCTCCGACGCGGGCTTCCGCGCGGTCGCGATGGACCTGCGGGGCATCGGCGGCAGCGACCGCACCCCGCGCGGCTACGACCCCGCCAACCTCGCCCTCGACATCACCGGCGTCGTACGGTCCCTCGGCGAGCCCGACGCCGCGCTCGTCGGCCACGACCTCGGCGGCTACCTGGCATGGACCGCGGCCGTGATGCGCCCCAAGCTGGTCCGCCGGCTCGTGGTCTCCTCGATGCCGCACCCCCGGCGCTGGCGCTCCGCGATGCTCTCGGACATGAAGCAGACCGCGGCCGGCTCGTACATCTGGGGCTTCCAGCGACCCTGGATCCCCGAGCGCCAACTGCTCGCCGACGAGGGGGCCCTGGTCGGCGAACTCGTCCGGGACTGGTCCGGGCCGCGGCTGCCGGACGACGAGGCCGTGGAGGCGTACCGGCGGGCGATGCTCATCCCGTCGACGGCGCACTGCTCGCTGGAGCCGTACCGGTGGATGGTCCGCTCGATGGCCCGTCCGGACGGTATTCAGTTCAACCGCCGTATGAAGCGGCCGGTGCGGGTGCCGACGCTGCATCTGCACGGCTCGCTCGATCCGGTGATGCGCACACGGAGTGCCGCAGGGTCCGGGGAGTACGTCGAAGCGCCGTACCGCTGGCGCCTGTTCGACGGGCTCGGGCACTTTCCCCACGAGGAGGATCCCGTGGCTTTCTCCACCGAACTGGTGAACTGGCTGAAGGACCCCGAGCCGGACCGCTGAGGCATCGCGCCGCAGGTCGGGGGCTGTTCGGCGAGGAACTCGCACCACGCGCCCCACAGGTCTCGGGAACGCCTGTTCTACGAACGGCCAATTGCCCGACGCATAGGCCGATTGGGGGGCGTGGGGGCGGTTATCGACCTTGGGGCAGGGGCAGACGTCGGGGTATGGGCTGGACGCACGACTACAGTGACGCAGCACGAAACCGCCGCTCGGCCAGTGGCCTGAGCTCCCATCAGAGGGGAGCCCCGCAGCTGCAGGGCACGGATCCTCGGCTGGGAATCCCGCACATTCTGAAGCGCCGTGCCCGCTGGGTCTCGGCGCGCCTGCGTCACCCGCGCGACTGAGGATCCGCGCGGCCTGAACCCTCGGACCGTCGCCCGTGCGACTCCCGTCGGCCGAGCCCTCCGCGCCCCCGGACTACAGCGCGCAACTGTCGCTGCCCACCTGCTGGTTGGCGGTACGACCCTTGGTGATGTCCTCCTGGACCTCTTCCACGGTCAGCGCGTACCCCGTGTCGGCGTCGTCGAGGGACTTCGCGAACACCACGCCGTACACCTCGCCGGTCGCGGTGAGCAGCGGGCCGCCGGAGTTGCCTTGGCGCACGGTCGCGAACACGGAGTAGACCTTCCGCTGCACGGTGCCCCGGTGGTAGATGTCCGGGCCGTTGGCCGTGATGGGTCCGCGCACCCGCGCCGGGTTGACCGTGTACGAGCCGTTCTCCGGGAAGCCCGCGACGATCGCGTCGTCCCCCCTGGTCGCTTCCTTGGTGGTGAACTTCAGGGCGGGCGCGTTCAGATCGGGTACGTCGAGTACGGCGATGTCGCGCTCCCAGTCGTAGAGGACGACCTTCGCGGCGTACCGCTTGCCCTCGCCGCCTATCTGGACGTACGGCTCGTCCACGCCGCCCACCACATGGGCGTTGGTCATCACGCGGCGCGGGCCGAAGACGAATCCGGTGCCTTCGAGGACCTTGCCGCAGCTCTGGGCGGTGCCGGTGACCTTGACGATGGAACGCTGGGCGCGGGCGGCGACCGGGCTGCTCGCGAGGGCCGGGTCGGGGGGATCCACGTCGTTGATCGGCTCGTTCGAGAAGGGGCTGAAGACCTGCGGGAAGCCGTTCTGCGCGAGGACCGAGGAGAAGCCGGCGAACCAGGTGTCGGCCTGGTTGGGCAGGGCCCGGTCCACGCCGAGCATCACCTTGGAGTTGCGGACCTCCTTGCCGAGCGTCGGCAGTGTCGTACCGGCCAGGGCCGAGCCGATCAGCCAGGCGACGAGGAGCATCGCCACGACGTTGACGAGGGCGCCGCCCGTGGCGTCCAGGGCGCGGGCCGGGGACCAGGTGATGTACCGGCGCAGTTTGTTGCCGAGATGGGTGGTGAGGGCCTGGCCGACCGAGGCGCAGACGATCACGACGACCACGGCGACGACGGCGGCGGTCGTGCCGACCTCCGCGTCGTCCGTCATCGCGCCCCAGATGACCGGCAGGAGGTAGACCGCGACGAGACCGCCGCCCAGGAATCCGATCACCGACAGGATGCCTACGACGAACCCCTGGCGATAGCCCACGATCGCGAACCACACGGCGGCGACCAGCAACAGGATGTCCAGCACGTTCACTGCTTCAAGCCTCGCCTCATCACTTTGCGGTGGCCGTGCCTCGGCCGGGGGTCCGGGGACACCCGGCGCAGCCGCTCATGTCGCGGCCCCCGGGAAGACACAGCACGGGTGCCACCCTGTCATGCGCGCCAGTCGAGCGGGACCTGCTTGTCGCGGTCCCAAGGTCGTTCCCAGCCCGCGTAGTGCAGGAGGCGGTCGATGATTCCGGCCGTGAAGCCCCAGACCAGGGCGGATTCGACCAGGAATGCCGGACCTGCGTGGCCGCGCGGGTGCACGGCCGTCGCGCGGTTGCCGGGGTCCGTGAGATCCGCCACGGGGACCGTGAAGACGCGGGCCGTCTCCGCCGGGTCGACCACGCCGACCGGTGTCGGCTCACGCCACCAGCCCAGCACAGGGGTGACCACGAAGCCGCTCACCGGGATGTAGAGCTTCGGGAGCACGCCGAAGAGCTGGACACCTCGGGGGTCGAGCCCGGTCTCCTCCTCGGCCTCGCGGAGAGCGGCCCGCAACGGCCCGTCGGCCTTCGGGTCGCCGTCCTCGGGGTCGAGGGCGCCACCGGGGAACGACGGCTGCCCGGCATGCGACCTGAGCGAACTCGCCCGCTCCATGAGCAGCAGCTCGGGGCCGAACTCCCCCTCGCCGAACAGGATCAGCACGGCCGACTGGCGCCCGCCGCCGTCCTCCGGCGGCAGGAAGCGGCTCAGCTGGAGCGGCTCCACCGTCTCCACCGCATGCACCACCGGGTCCAGCCAGCCCGGCAGGCCGTCCTTGGTCAGGACCAGATCGCCGTCCTGCATGTCGTGCGTGTGACTCGCGCGCGTCATCGCCACCCCCGTTCTGCTGCTCTCAACGCCCGCGGGTCCGCAGATCGTTCCGTCATCCCGCCTCCCGCGCGGGTGAACCGGGCGCGGGGCCGGCGGAGACGGGTGCGCCGGGGGCGGAGGCTCCGGACGCGGGTGCGCCGGGCGCGGTCGCTCCCAGCGGGGGTGCGGCGATGCCGCCCGCGTCAAGGTACGACTGCGGAGGGTTGAGGCGCTGGCCCGGGAAGCCGCCCTTCTCGTACTTCAGGAGCTTCTGGGCCTTCTCCGGGTCCGTCTCGCCCTCTCCGTACGCCGGGCAGAGCGGGGCGATCGGGCAGGCACCGCAGGCGGGCTTGCGGGCGTGACAGATACGGCGGCCGTGGAAGATCACGTGGTGCGAGAGCATCGTCCACTCGCTCTTCGGGAAGAGCCCGCCGATGGCCGCCTCGATCTTGTCGGGCTCCGTCTGGTCGGTCCACTGCCAGCGTCGTACGAGCCGCTGGAAGTGGGTGTCGACGGTGATGCCGGGGCGGCCGAAGGCGTTGCCGAGGACGACGAAGGCGGTCTTGCGGCCCACGCCGGGCAGTTTGACGAGGTCTTCGAGGCGGCCGGGGACCTCGCCCCCGAAGTCGTCCCGCAGCGCCTTGGAGAGGCCTATCACCGACTTGGTCTTGGCCCGGAAGAACCCGGTCGGCCGGAGGATCTCCTCGACCTCCTCCGGGTTCGCCGCGGCCAGGTCCTCGGGCGTGGGGTACTTCCCGAAGAGCGCCGGCGTCGTCTGGTTCACCCTCAGGTCGGTCGTCTGCGCCGACAGGACCGTGGCGACCACCAGCTGGAAGGGGTTCTCGAAATCCAGCTCCGGGTGGGCGTACGGGTACACCTCGGCGAGCTCACGGTTGATACGGCGCGCCCGCCGGACGAGTGCCGTGTGCGACTCGTTCCGGGGAGGCTTGGCGGGGGCGACTTTGGTGGGGGCGGATTTGGCGGGAGTGGCTTTGACGGAGGCTGCTTTGGCGGGAGTGGATTTGGCGGGGGTCACTGCGGCGGGTGCGGCTTTCTTGGCGGGTGCGGATTTCCTGGCGGTCGCCTTCACAGGCGCGTTCTTCCTCGCGGGTGCGTTCTTCGTCGCAGGCGTGGTCTTCCCCGCGGGTGCGTTCTTCGCCGCGGGCGTGGTCTTCGCCGCGGGTGCCCTCGACGCCGAGGCCTTCTTGGCCGGTGCCGTGGATGGTGCGCTCTTCTTGGCGAGTGCTTTGGACGGCGTGCTCTTCTTGGCGGTCCTCTTCGCGGCGGCAGCCTGCTTGCTCGCGGCAGCCTTCCTGCTCGGGGCGGCAGCCTTCTTGGCGGACGCGGCTCTCTTGACGGCGGCGGCCTTCTTCGCGGTCGCGGCCATCTCCGAGGCCGCAACCCCCGCGGCCTTCCCGGCGGCCCCTGCCGACCTCTTGGCCGGTCCGGCCCCTGCCGCTTTTGTCGTTTTCTTCGCTCCGTCGGGGTCCTGTTCGCCCACAGCGGAATCGCGACGTGCAACCACCCGTCCAGCCCCCTTGGCCTGTGCTCTCACCGGCGATTTGGACACCCGGCCAGCCTAAAGCCCACCACCGACATCCGCCCCGGCCCTCGGAGATCGGCCCCCAATTGGCCCCCTGCCGCACTGCTGGACACACCTGTACGGCAGACTTGTGACTGATCACACTGTTTGGACCGTCCGGCAAGATGGGGAACACGGTCCCCGGCACACGGGGGAGCAAGATCCCCTGAGCAGGTCGACAAGGAGAGAACTCGTGGACGACGTTCTGCGGCGCGCCCCGCTCTTCGCGGCGCTCGATGACGAGCAGGCCGCGGAGCTCCGCGCCTCCATGAGTGAGGTGACCCTCGCACGCGGAGACGCGCTCTTTCACGAGGGCGACCCCGGAGACCGCCTGTACGTGGTCACCGAGGGCAAGGTGAAGCTCCATCGCACATCCCCCGACGGCCGCGAGAACATGCTGGCGGTCCTCGGCCCCGGCGAGCTCATCGGCGAGCTGTCGCTGTTCGACCCGGGCCCGCGCACGGCGACCGCCAGCGCGCTGACCGAGGTCAAGCTGCTCGGCCTCGGCCACGGCGACCTCCAGCCCTGGCTGAACGCGCGGCCCGAGGTGGCCGCCGCCCTGCTGCGCGCCGTCGCCCGGCGTCTGCGCAAGACCAACGACCAGATGTCCGACCTGGTCTTCTCCGACGTGCCGGGCCGCGTGGCCCGCGCGCTCCTGGACCTCTCGCGCCGCTTCGGCGTGCAGTCCGAGGAGGGCATCCACGTCGTGCACGACCTGACCCAGGAGGAGCTGGCCCAGCTCGTCGGCGCCTCCCGCGAGACGGTCAACAAGGCGCTCGCCGACTTCGCGGGCCGCGGCTGGCTCCGCCTGGAGGCCCGCGCGGTCATCCTGCTGGACGTGGAGCGCCTCGCGAAGCGCTCGCGCTAGCCAGTCGTCACGTCTTCTTGAAGAAGGGCCCTGCCGCACGGTGGGGCCCTTCTTGCTGCCTTGCTGTCTTGCCTGTCTTGCTGTCGCCGGACGCCGGCTCAAGGGGTGCGATGCACGAGGACGTAGGGACGTACGAGGACAGAGCACCGGAGCCGGACCAGGGGGCCGCCTGTCCACGGCCGGGGACCGCCTCGCCGTGGTCTGTGCGGCGGAGCGTCCCGCCCGTCGGCTGCGCGTGTTCCGTTGGAAATGACATGAACGCGCGGCCCGGCCCATGCAGAGTGTTCCCATGCCGAACAAGGGGCTCGACGCCCGGGGATACATCGAACGCGAAGGATCTCCGGGGCTGATCCCGCGCGCGTTCCGGCCCGTCGTGGCCACGGCCCGCGACCGGGTGCTGGACGTCTTCGGGGCGCGGCTGCACAGCGCGTACCTGTACGGGTCGATTCCGCGCGGCACCGCGCGCGTGGGCCGCTCCGACCTGGACCTGCTCCTCGTCCTGCGCGAGGAGCCCACGGACGCGGACCGTACGGACGCCCGCTCGCTCGACGAGTCGCTCGACAAGGAGTTCCCTCAGATCGACGGGTCGGGGACGCTGCTGGTCGGCCGGGCGCAGGTGCTGAGCGACCTGGAGAGGCACGACCTCGGCTGGTTCGTGGCCTGCCTCTGTACGCCGCTGCTGGGCGAGGACCTCGCCGAGGAGTTGCCCCGCTACCGGCCCGACGCGCTCCTCGCCCGGGAGACGAACGGCGACCTCGCCCTGTTCCTCCCGCGGTGGCGCGAGCGGATCGCCGAGGCGGGCGCCTCGGAGCAGTCCCTGCGGCCCCTCGTGCGCTCCATGTCCCGCCATCTCGTCCGCACCGGCTTCACCCTCGTCATGCCCCGCTGGAACGGCTGGACGAGCGATCTGACGGAGATGGCCGAGGTGTTCGGCGCGTACTACCCGGAGCGGGCCGCGCAACTGCGGGAGGCGGCCGTGCTCGGGTACGAGCCGACCGGCGATGCCGCCGTCCTGCGGTCGTACGTCGACGATCTCGGGCCATGGCTCGCCGAGGAGTACGCGCGCGTGCACGGCATCAAGAAACCGCGCCCCTAGGGAGGGCGTTTTCGAACCGCGCCCCCTGGGAGGGCCGTTGCCGGCTCCTCAAGCGTCCCCGATGAGCCCGTGCTCCCGGAGATAGTCCAGCTGCGCCAGCACCGACAGCTCCGCCGCCGGCCACAGGGAGCGGTCGACGTCGGCGTAGACGTGGGCGACGACCTGGGAAGAGGTCGTGTAGCCGTCCTCGACCGCCGTCTCGACCTGGGCGAGGCGGTGGGCGCGGTGGGCGAGGTAGAACTCGACGGCGCCCTGGGCGTCCTCCAGGACGGGCCCGTGGCCCGGCAGGACCATGTGCACCCCGTCATCGACCGTGAGGGACCTAAGACGCCGCAGGGAGTCCAGGTAGTCGCCCAGGCGCCCGTCGGGGTGCGCGACGACCGTGGTGCCCCGGCCCAGGATCGTGTCGCCGGTCAGGATGGCCCGGTCGGCGGGCAGATGGAAGCAGAGCGAGTCGGCGGTGTGGCCGGGGGTGGACACGACACGCAGCTCCAGGCCGCCCGTGGTGACGACGTTCCCGGCCGCCAGGCCCTCGTCCCCGAGCCGCAGTGCCGGGTCGAGCGCCCGCACCTTCGTGCCGGTCAGTTCCGCGAACCGCGCCGCGCCCTCCGCGTGGTCCGGGTGTCCGTGCGTGAGCAGGGTCAGCGCGACCCGCTTGCCGGCCTTCTCCGCGGTGTCTACAACATTCCGGAGGTGTACGTCGTCCAGCGGCCCCGGGTCGATCACCACCGCCAGTTCGGAATCCGGCTCGGCCACGATCCAGGTGTTCGTGCCGTCCAGGGTCATCGCGGAGGCGTTGGGCGCGAGGACGTTGACGGCACGTGCGGTGGCGGGGCCGGAGAGCACCCCGCCCCGTGGCTGGCCGGGAAGGGCGGCGGCGTCGGTCATGCGGAGGCTCCACCGGTCGGGATGTGCTTGGTGAACTCGTCGTGGCCGGGCCAGCTGAGGACCAGCTCGCCGCCTTCCAGGCGGGCCTGGGCCAGGACAGGCGTCATGTCGCGTCCGGGCGCCGCGGCGAGGGCCTCGGCGGCGGTGGCGTACGCGCCGAGCTGGCGCAGGGTCGCGATGGTGGGCGGCATCATCAGGAGGTCGCCCTTGTCGTAGCCGTCCCTCGCGTCCGCGGGGCGGATCCAGACGGTGCGGTCGGCCTCCGTGGAGGCGTTGCGGGTGCGCTGGCCCTCCGGGAGCGCGGCCACGAAGAACCAGGTGTCGTAGCGGCGGGGCTCGAACTCCGGGGTGATCCAGCGGGTCCAGGCGCCGAGGAGGTCGGAGCGCAGGACGAGCCCCCGGCGCTCCAGGAACTCCGCGAAGGAGAGGTCACGGGCGACCAGGGCCGCACGGTCCGCCTCCCACTCCTCGCCGGTGGTGTCGCCGACCACGGTGTCCTCGGTGGGCCCGGCGAGCAGGACTCCCGCCTCCTCGTACGTCTCGCGCACCGCCGCGCAGACGATCGCCTGGGCGGTGGTCTCGTCGACGCCGAGCCGGGACGCCCACCACGCGCGCGTGGGGCCCGCCCAGCGGATCTGCCGGTCGTCGTCCCTGGGGTCGACTCCGCCGCCCGGATACGCGTACGCGCCTCCGGCGAAGGCCATGGAGGCGCGTCTGCGCAGCATGTGTACGACGGGGGTGGAGTCGGTGTCCTTGAGCAGCATGACGGTGGCCGCCCGCCTGGGGGCGACCGGTGTGAGCGTGCCCTCCGCGAGCGCGCGGATTCTCTCGGGCCACTCGGGGGGATACCACTGCCCATTCGCCATGGGCGGAGGCTATCCCGGAGTGGGCTGATGTTCGAGAGGCAACGATCGGCCTCCCCAGGAGGCCTGCCTGCGCCAAACCGGCAGGCCCGGGCCCGGCGCCAGGAGCGCCCGCCCACGCCGCCGCGGGACGGCGTGCGCCCGACGGAATGCCCGACCCTACGGCGGAACGCCCGACCCCACGACGGAATCCCCGGCCTACGGCGGAACGCCCGACCCGACGGCGGACACCTGGAACAGACGGAAGAAACGGAACAGACGGCCCCTCGGAGCCACGACGGACCGGCTCACACCGTGGCCGGCAGCCGAAGGGCACACGGCTCCGGTGAATCCGCCTACGCGTGCGTCAGCTCCACCAGGACCTCGACCTCGACGGGCGCGTCCAGCGGGAGCACCGCCACGCCGACCGCGCTGCGCGCGTGCACGCCCTTTTCGCCGAGGACCTCGCCGAGCAGTTCGCTCGCGCCGTTCAGCACGGCGGGCTGGCCCGTGAAGTCGGACGCCGAGGCGACGAAGCCGACGACCTTCACCACGCGCGCGATGCGGTCGAGGTCACCCACGACCGACTTGACCGCCGCGAGGGCGTTCAAGGCACAGGTGCGGGCCAGCTCCTTGGCCTCCTCCGGCGTGACCTCCGCGCCCACCTTGCCGGTGACCGGAAGCTTGCCGTCCACCATCGGGAGCTGGCCGGCCGTGTACACGTACACACCCGACTGCACCGCGGGCTGGTACGCGGCCAGCGGCGGTACGACGTCCGGCAGGGTCAGTCCGAGCTCGGCCAGCTTCGCCTCGACGGCGCTCATGCGGCCTTCTCGCGCTTCAGATAGGCGACGAGCTGCTCGGGGTTGTTCGGCCCGGGCACGACCTGGACGAGCTCCCAGCCGTCCTCGCCCCAGGTGTCCAGAATCTGCTTCGTGGCGTGGACGAGCAGCGGCACGGTTGAGTATTCCCACTTGGTCATGAGGGCGACTTTAGCCGTTGCCGCGCACGCCGTTCCGCGGGCCTCGTCGGGGGCCTCGCCCGGCACCTCGCGCACAGCTTGTCCACAGCCTCCTGCGTACTTCCGCGGCCGACTGGTTAGGCTCGAAGACGTGAGCAGGCTCCAGGTCGTCAGCGGCAAGGGCGGTACCGGCAAGACCACGGTCGCCGCAGCACTCGCGCTCGCCCTAGCGACCGAGGGCAAACGTGCCCTTCTGGTCGAGGTCGAGGGCAGGCAGGGCATCGCGCAGCTCTTCGAAGCGCAGGCCCTGCCCTACGAGGAGCGGAAGATCGCCGTCGCTCCCGGTGGCGGGGAGGTGTTCGCCCTGGCCATCGATCCCGAACTGGCCCTTCTGGACTACCTCCAGATGTTCTACAAACTCGGCAGCGCAGGACGCGCGCTGAAGAAGCTCGGCGCCATCGACTTCGCGACCACCGTCGCGCCGGGCCTCAGGGACGTCCTCCTGACGGGCAAGGCCTGCGAGGCCGTGCGCCGCAAGGACAAGCGCGGGCGCTTCGCGTACGACTACGTGGTGATGGACGCGCCGCCGACCGGCCGGATCACCCGCTTCCTGAACGTGAACGACGAGGTGGCGGGGCTCGCCAAGATCGGCCCGATACACAATCAGGCGCAGGCCGTCATGCGGGTGCTCAAGTCGCCCGAGACGGCCGTGCACATGGTGACGCTCCTGGAGGAGATGCCCGTCCAGGAGACCGCGGACGGCATCGCCGAGCTGCGCGCCGCACGGCTGCCGGTGGGGCGGATCATCGTGAACATGGTGCGGCCCGCGATCCTCGACGAGACCGATCTGGCGCTCACCCGCGAGGCACCGCGCACGGCCATCGCCAAGTCGCTGTCCGCCGCCGGACTCGGCGGCGCGCGCCGCGGCGGGGTCGCCGAGCGGCTGGTGGATCCGCTGCTGACCCAGGCCGACGAGTACGCCGAGCGGTACGCCCTGGAGCGCGACCAGCGGGCCGTGCTCCAGGGCCTGGACCTCCCCCTGCACGAACTCCCGCTGCTCGCCGAGGGAATGGACCTCGGGGGCCTGTACGAACTCGCCAAGGAACTGCGTCAGCAAGGGATCTCATGAGCCAGGACCCGGCCCGCGCACACGACGACCCGGCCCGCGCACAGGACACGGCCAACGCGCACGACCCCGCCCGCGCCATAGACGCCGCCGCCGTCCTGGACGTCGATTCGCTGATCGACGACCCGAAGACCCGCATCGTGGTCTGCTGCGGCTCGGGCGGCGTCGGCAAGACCACCACGGCGGCGGCCCTCGGGCTGCGCGCGGCCGAGCGCGGCCGCAAGGTGGTCGTCCTCACCATCGACCCGGCGCGCAGGCTCGCCCAGTCGATGGGCATCGACGCGCTGGACAACACCCCGCGCCGCGTGAAGGGCGTCGACGACTCCGCGGACGGCGAACTGCACGCGATGATGCTCGACATGAAGCGCACCTTCGACGAGATCGTCGAGGCGCACGCGGACCGCGAGCGGGCGGCCGCGATCCTCAACAATCCCTTCTACCAGTCGCTTTCGGCGGGCTTCGCGGGCACGCAGGAGTACATGGCTATGGAGAAGCTGGGCCAGTTGCGGGCCCGCGAGGAGTGGGACCTCATCGTCGTCGACACCCCGCCCTCGCGCTCGGCGCTCGACTTCCTGGACGCCCCGAAGCGGCTCGGGTCGTTCCTGGACGGCAAGTTGATCCGGCTGCTGACGGCGCCGGCGAAGCTGGGCGGCCGAGCCGGGATGAAGTTCCTGAACGTCGGGATGTCGATAATGACCGGCACCCTCGGCAAGCTGCTGGGCGGCCAACTCCTCAAGGACGTCCAGACGTTCGTGGCCGCCATGGACACCACCTTCGGTGGTTTCCGCACCCGCGCGGACGCCACGTACAAGCTGCTCCAGGCGCCCGGGACGGCGTTCCTGGTCGTCGCGGCCCCGGAGCGGGACGCGCTGCGCGAGGCGGCGTACTTCGTGGAGCGGCTGGCCGCCGAGGACATGCCGCTCGCGGGGCTCGTGCTGAACCGCGTCCACGGCAGCGGCGCGGCCCGGCTGTCCGCGGAGCGGGCGCTGGCCGCCGCGGAAAATCTTGACGAGGCCCGCATTGTGGATCAGTCCGGCGGGAAAGCTGGACTTCGTAACTCTCCCGACACGTACGGCAGTTCAGAATCACCCGCTACCCAGACCACCGTTCCCGAGGCTCCCGCGCCCGACGCAGGCTCCCCCGCCGCGGACCGGACCACCGCCGAAGGAGCCGGAACGGACGACCGCACCGTCGAACAACTCACGGCAGGCCTGCTGAGGCTGCACGCCGAGCGCATGCAGCTGCTCTCCCGCGAGCAGCGCACACGTGACCGCTTCGCCGCACGCCACCCCGAAGTGGCGGTGGCCGAAGTGGCCGCGCTGCCCGGCGATGTGCACGACCTCGCAGGGCTGCGGAACATCGGGGAGCGGCTCGCGGCCGGTACCTCGCCGGCCGGAGCTGCGTAGCCTCTCGGGGCCACAGTGGCCCCAGTTGCGTGCAGACGCCGTATACGACGCCGTGCGGGGTCGCGTGTACGTCACGTGGCCCCCTGACGCATACGGGGCCGATGGGACCCCGGTTGCGTGCGGAGAGGCGGTCAGCCCACCGCCGCGTAGTTCTCGTACACCTCTTCCTCGTCGAGAGGCAGAATGCCCGCCCCTCGCTCGTACTCGGTACGCGCGGTTTCGAGCAGCCTGCGCCAAGAGGTGACGGTGGGCCGCCTGCGCAGCAGTGCGCGGCGCTCCCGCTCCGTCATTCCTCCCCACACGCCGAACTCGACGCGGTTGTCCAGCGCGTCGGCCAGGCACTCCGTGCGCACCGGACACCCGGTGCACACTGCCTTGGCCCTGTTCTGCGCTGCTCCTTGAACGAACAGTTCATCCGGATCGGTAGTGCGGCAGGCCGCCTGCGCACTCCAGTCGGTAACCCAGCCCATACCGGCGCCGTCCTCTCCCGAATCGAGGCTCCCCCACGGCGGCAGCGGCATATTCACCGCCGCCAGTTGAGGACGTTACGGAAGGTGGGCACAGTCAACCAGCCCCTTCGGGCCCAATCTTGAATGGCCCGAATGGACTATGGGTACGCGACAGATCACCCAACGGAGTGACCCGGCGACATGCGTGACCTTCCCGGCAAACCGG
The DNA here is from genome assembly GCF_036182465.1 of Streptomyces sp. NBC_00258. NCBI lineage: Bacteria > Bacillati > Actinomycetota > Actinomycetes > Kitasatosporales > Streptomycetaceae > Streptomyces > Streptomyces sp. NBC_00258. The sequence continues at coordinate 6,790,087 of NZ_CP108081.1, read as the reverse complement.
GGCAGTTGAGTTGCGTCACATCGGACACCAACTGACACATGAGGCGGATTCGGGCACGTGCTCAACAAAAAAGTTGAGTTCCGACCGAAACGATTCGGGGTCGCCGGACGTATTGATACGTAGCCCTACTGCTGTGACAGTTGAGAGCAGCTTAGGCCAAGGCCTATACGTGTGTCCGGCGAATGAGAACGTAGGCTGCCCTCATGCCAAAGAAGCGCTCGGGCGGTGGTCTGTCGCCAACGCAGCAGGCCGCCAAGTTCCTCGGTGTCAGTGTGCTCGCGGGAGCCGTCATGGCCGGAATCGCCGTGCCGGCGTTCGGCGCGCTCGGTCTCGCGGCCAAGGGTTCGGTGGAGGGGTTCGACGAGATCCCGACCAACCTGAAGCGGCCACCACTGAGCCAGCGCACGACGATCCTGGACAACCAGGGCGGTCAGATCGCCACGGTCTACTCACGTGACCGCACGGTGGTCGACCTCAAGGACATCTCGCCGTACATGCAGAAGGCGATCGTCGCGATCGAGGACGCGCGGTTCTACGAGCACGGCGCGGTCGACCTCAAGGGCGTCCTGCGGGCGCTCAACAAGAACGCGCAGAGCGGCGGCGTCTCGGAGGGCGCCTCCACGCTCACGCAGCAGTACGTGAAGAACGTCTTCGTGGAGGAGGCCGGCAACGACCAGACCAAGGTCGCCCAGGCCACCCAGCAGACCCTCGGCCGGAAGGTCCGCGAGCTGAAGTTCGCGATCCAGGTCGAGGAGGAGCTCGGCAAGAAGAAGATCCTCGAGAACTACCTGAACATCACGTTCTTCGGTCAGCAGGCGTACGGCGTCGAGGCCGCGGCCCAGCGCTACTTCTCCAAGTCCGCCAAGGACCTGAAGGTGGAGGAGGCCGCGCTGCTCGCCGGCATCGTCCAGTCGCCGAGCCGGTACGACCCGGTCAACGACGAGGAGGAGGCCGTCAAGCGCCGCAACACCGTGCTGCAGCGGATGGCCGACGTCCACGACATCTCCCAGGCCGAGGCCGACAAGGCCAAGAAGAAGCCGCTCGGCCTGAAGGTCAGCAGGCCCAAGAACGGCTGCATCACGGCGGTCAAGGGCGCCGGCTTCTTCTGTGACTACGTCCGCGAGGTCTTCCTGAACGACCCGGTCTTCGGCAAGACCCAGAAGGCCCGGGCCAAGATCTGGAACCAGGGCGGTCTGACGATCAAGACGACGCTCGACCCGCAGTCGCAGGAGTCGGCGCAGGCCTCGATCAAGGACCACGTCTACAAGAGCGACGACGTGGCGACCGCCGCCACCATCGTCGAGCCCGGCACCGGCAAGATCCTCGCGATGGGCCAGTCGCGTCCGTACGGCTTCGGCAAGAACGAGACGCAGATGAACCTGTCCGTGGACGCCGGCATGGGCGGCGGTGCGGGCTACCAGCCCGGTTCGACGTTCAAGCCGATCGTGGCCGCGGCCGCCATCGAGGGCGGCAAGCCGGCGAACCAGGTGTACTCGTCGCCGTACGAGATGCAGTACCCGAGCCCGGTCTCCGCGTGCGACGGCAAGGTCTGGAAGAACGACCCGGCCAATCCCGCCAAGCTCACCAACGAGAACGAGACCGAGGTCGGCCCGTACGACATGAGGGACGCGACCGCGAAGTCGGTCAACACCTACTACGTGCAGCTGATCAGTGACATCGGGATCTGCCCGGTGACCGAGATGGCGGGCAAGATGGGCGTCGAGCGCGCCGACGGCGACAAGATGGGCCAGAACCCGTCCATCGCGCTCGGCACGCAGGAGATGTCCCCGCTGACGATGGCGGGCGCGTACGCGGCCTTCGCCACGCGGGGCACGTACTGCTCGCCGATCGCCATCGAGTCGATCCGCCAGACCGTCGGCGGCGAGAAGAAGTCCCTGCCCGTGCCGAAGTCGACGTGCTCACGCGCGATGTCGGAGAACACCGCCGACACGATCAACACGCTCCTCAAGGGCGTGGTCGAGGACGGTACGGGTTCGGAGGCGGGCCTCGACAGCCGGGCGAGCGCGGGCAAGACCGGTACGACGGACGAGCGCTACGCGGCCTGGTTCGTGGGCTACACGCCGAACATGGCCGGCGCGGTCTGGGTCGGCGACCCGGCCCACAAGCGGCGGATGACCAACATCACCATCGGCGGCGTCCCGTACGAGAAGGTCTTCGGTGGCAAGGTTCCCGGACCGATCTGGCGCGACATGATGGCCGGCGCCCTCGAGGGCAAGGATGCGCCCCAGTTCAACCTCGTCTCCATCCCGCCCGGCGACACCGGCAAGGAAGACGGCCGCGGCGACGAGGACGACGGTGACGAGGACGGCAACAACGGCGACAACCGCGGGAACGACGGCGGGAACGGCAACGGCAACAACGGCGGGAACGGCAACCCGCAGATCCCCACGCCGACTTTCTCGATCCCCGAGGAGTGGACGATCGGCGGGAACGAGAACGGCGGCGGGAACGGGAACGGTGGGAACTTTCCGTAGGCCGGATTCGGCAGGCCGGGTTCCCGGTATCGGGTTCCGCAGGCCGTAGTCCTCCGTAGTGGTACGCCGATGGGGGCGCCCCTTGTGACAAGGGGCGCCCCCATCGGCGTATGCGTGCCGCGTATGGCGCACGGAGATGATCAAGGCCGTGCCGACGGCCCCGGGGCTCAGCCCGCGAGCTGCTTCTTGACCGCCGCGGCGACTCGGCCGCCCTCGGCCAGGCCGGCCACCTTCGGGTTCACGATCTTCATGACCTGGCCCATGGCGCGCGGGCCCTCGGCGCCGGCGGCCTTCGCCTCCTCGACCGCCTGCGCGACGAGCTGCTGGAGCTCGTCGTCGGAGAGCTGCTGGGGCAGGTACTCGGCGAGGACCACGCCCTCCGCCTTCTCGCGCTCGGCCGACTCCGCGCGACCGCCCTGCGCGAAGGCCTCGGCCGCCTCGCGGCGCTTCTTCGCCTCCTTGGCGATCACCTTCTGCACCTCGTCGTCGGAGAGCTCGCGCTTCGACGTACCCGCGACCTCTTCCTTCTGGATCGCGGCGAGGGTCAGCCGGAGCGTCGAGGAGCGGAGCTCGTCGCGCTCCTTGATCGCGGCGTTGAGGTCAGCCTGCAGCTTCGACTTGAGCGTGGTCATGGGGTGATTGTCGCAGGTGTGGTGCAACCGCTGCCCATGGATTTCGGGCGCCCCCTCCGATGGTCCTACGAGTGGTGTGCGGTCTGACACGATGGGCGTATGCGCGCGCGATACGGAGTACCTCTGGGAATCGCGGCGGCTGGTGCCGCCGGTCTGCTCTACTCGGCGGGTTTCGAAGCCCGCTCCTTCCGTCTGCGGCGGGTGACGGTCCCGGTGCTGCCACCCGGGATGCGCCCCCTGCGCATGCTCCAGGTCTCCGACATCCACATGGTGAGCGGCCAGCGCAAGAAGCAGCGCTGGCTGCGGTCGCTGGCCGGGCTGCGTCCCGACTTCGTCATCAACACCGGGGACAACCTGTCCGACCCGGAGGGCGTGCCCGAGGTGATGGACGCCCTCGGTCCGCTGATGGAGTTCCCGGGCGCGTACGTCTTCGGCTCGAACGACTACTACGGGCCCACACTCCGCAACCCCGCCCGCTACTTGTTCGAAAAGGCGCAGGGCCGGCACGGCCTGAACGGCAACGCGGCCGCCGTCGGCGTGGTCCACAACCCGTGGGAGTCGCTGCGTGACGGCTTCGACGCGGCGGGCTGGCTGAACCTGACGAACGTCCGGGGTTCGCTGAAGATCGACGGCTTCGAGATCGAGCTGACCGGGCTCGACGACCCGCACATCAAGCGCGACCGCTACGCCCGGGTGGCCGGCGGCCCGTCCGACTCGGCCGACCTCTCGATGGGCGTCGTGCACGCCCCGTACCTGCGCACGCTCGACGCCTTCACCGCGGACGGCTACCCCCTGATCCTGGCCGGCCACACCCACGGCGGCCAGCTGTGCATCCCCTTCTACGGCGCCCTCGTCACCAACTGCGACCTGGACACGGAACGGGTGAAGGGCCTGTCCACGCACACGGAGACGGAGTCCGGCCGGACGGCGTACATGCACGTGTCGGCGGGCTGCGGGACGAGCAGGTACACACCGGTACGGTTCGCGTGCCCGCCGGAGGCCACGTTGCTTACGTTGGTGGGGCGGGACTGACGCCGTCGCGTCACGCCGAACCGCGCGACGAGGCGGTCGCTGCCGGGTGGAGCAAGCGGCGGGCGGTCGCCACCTCGCGGGGAGGAAGCAGCGGAGCGGTCGCTGACGCGCGAGAGGCGGGGCGGTAGGCGGCGGGCGGGACGAGCGCCAGTGCGTGAGGGTGCGAGTCGCAGAACCGCCCGACCGGTTCAATCCACCTCGCCCCATTTGTCCAGCCCGCTTAACGTGAGGGGATGACCGCCCCCCTACCGGCAGACATCCCGGACATACCCGTCCTCCCAGGCGTGGCCGCCCACGCCGCCGCCATCGTCCCCGCCGTCCCGGCGGACGCGGTGGTCCCCCGCGTCCGCCGCCCCCTGGTCGCCGCCTTCCGCCTCCTCGTCGCACTGACGGCGACCGCGGGTGTGGCGCTCGCGCTGGCCCTGGGCACCCCGTCCCGGGTCATGAGCCACTTCACGATCCTGAGCAGCGTCGTGGTGGCCGTGGTGTTCACCGTCTCGGCCGGGCGGGCATGGGCGGCTCGCCGCCCCCTACCGCCGTCCGTCACCGCCGGCACGATGCTGTACGCGGTGGGCGCGGGCCTGGTCCAACACGTGATCCTGGCGAACGGTTCGAGCGCCTTCTCGATGACGGGCGACAGCGGGACGCTCACCGGCTGGCCCGCCCTCGCAAACCAGCTCCTGCACACGGCGGTCCCGGTCATGGCCGTACTGGACTGGTTCCTGCTGACCCGCCCGGGACCGCTGCGCCTCCACACCGCGGCCACCTGGCTGGTGCTGCCCGCCGCATACCTGGCCTTCACCCTCGCCCGGGGTGCGTTGCTGCCTCCCGACGCCCCGGCCCGCTACCCGTACCCCTTCCTGGACGTGCCCCGACACGGCTACGTAGAGGTCCTCGGCAACGCCACCGTCCTCGGCCTCGCCTGCTACGGACTGGCCCTCCTCCTCGTCGCCCTCGACCAGATCCGCCCCGTTCCGCGCCGCCACCGACCCCCCGAAAACCGGATTTCGTCTCCGGCCACCGGTGGGCTAAAGTAAACGACGTCGCCACGAACAGGGCCCACACAAGTGGCCTGCTCCAAGCGACATCGGGGTGTAGCGCAGCTTGGCAGCGCGCTTCGTTCGGGACGAAGAGGTCGTGGGTTCAAATCCCGCCACCCCGACAGCTGAGTAGCAGATCAGAGGGCCCTTACCGGGTAGGTAAGGGCCCTCTGGCGTTGCTGTGTGTCCAACTGCGTGACTAGCGTTCCGGATCCCGCTTGAGGATGCCTTCCATGACCACGGCACCGGTCTGGATGACGGGGCGAATCTGCTTCCGGTAGACCTCCTCGGTTACGGCCGTGCCGGAATGGCCGACGACGCGGGAGATCTCTTCCAGCGGAACACCGCGATCGGAGAGCAGGGACACGAAGCTGTGGCGGAACTCCCGAGGCGTCCAGTCCTCGGCGTTGATCCCGTCGGGATCCTTAAGCGCCTGGCGGAAGGCACGCCGAACGTTGGTGGCGTCGAGCGGCTTGCCGACAGCCGAGGAGAAGACGAGCCCGTGTTCCTCCCAGCTGTCATCAGCGGCGAGCCGCTCCCAGCCCTGGTCTTCGAACTGCTGCCAGAGGACCTCGACGCAACGCGCTGGAAGAGCGAGCGTTCGCCGGGACTTCCGCGCTTTCGTGTCCCCACCGCGCCGGACCGAGCGCCACACCGCGATGTGCGGAGGCTGCGGCGGATCGGCGTCCAGGCTTCCTTTCAGGAAGCAGCACCTCTTTGAGCCTGTTCCTCGCCTCCGTCTTGGTCTATCGCCCTCGCCCGCCGCCGCGTCGACGTCCTCTGGGCCCTGCTCCGCGACAACCGCCTCTTCACCCTGGCACCACCAACAGCGCCCGCTGCAGCGGCTGGACACCGGTCCCGCGGAAGTAACCTCACCCCGTGATCACAGCCGAGCAAGCACGCAGAATCGTCGAGATACATCTCGCCAGGATGCCCGCCGAAGACGACATCACCGCCGTCATCATCAGGATCACCGAGCACCGCTTCGGCTGGGAGTTCCACTATCAGAGCTCCACTTGGGCCAGGACCCGCCAGACCCGCGACCTGTGGGTGGGCACCGGCCCCATCGTTGTGGACCGACGCGACGGCAGCCTGCACCAACTCGGAGGCTCCCAGTTCGGCGACACCGTCGCCGCCTACCAGCGCCAATACGACACGGAGACTTCAACAGGCCGGCACCAGACCCCTTGACTCCTCCATTAGGACTCCACCGCCCTCGGCGACCTTTCCGCCCCAGCGCAGCTGGGCTAAACATCATCCTTCGGCGGGATACTGAGCGCTCAAGACCGATGAGACGGCACGGTGTTTCTCGCATACAGCCCACCAACTGTCGCCGCCCTTGTCCTCAACATGCACGCTCCATAGGGCGTCATTGGGGCACGGGGCGTTCCAGGCACACTTCCCTAGGCGAGACCTCGTGCCTGCTCGGTGTTTGTCCGGTTTCCAGCTGGTCGGTGGCTCAAGTAGCTCCATCCCACCAGTGAAGAGGACGCAGGCCGGATGCCGCAGTCGAATACGTGGCGCAGTTCGGCTGTGGTGCGTCACAGAAGTACAGCAACCGCGGCAACCGACAGCGACCGTCCCGAGCCGACAGCATCCCGTTGACCAGGTCGGCAGACCTCAGCGCCCCCTCCGCCCGTAGTTCGCATCGAGGGGACCACAACACCCCCGCTCGGGCCGTCTCTGGGCCGTGCGGGGAGCTTAACGACGACCAACGCCGACAGCCTTCGGCAGCTAAAGCGCAGGTCGCAGCGTTGGTCGAGGGGCGAGCGTGGGATGCTCCGAGGAGAGCGGAGGTCAGGTGCGGCAAAGAGCTTACATCCGTTACTGACACCAGACGCCAGCGGACGACGGCAGACAGTGACGCGCGAATACGACCACAGTCACTGGACGGTGACCTCGCTCACCAGCACCTTCGCGCCGTTATGAGAATGGGCCGATGTCACACCCTGTGAATCTGGGAAGCGGCCGAAGCGAAGGGTGCGGGCTGGTTTGTTGGCTCCAACCCTGGTACATCACTTTGTCATGACCATGAGGGCGATTGAACTGCACAGCATAAATCGTTGGGAGGCGTCCTTCCTGCGCGAGGAGGTGGACGGCTACTTCACCCACGGCATCGAGTGCACGCCGGGCGCGACGGTACTCGACGTGGGCGCCAACATCGGTGTGTTCTCGGCCGCCGTCTATGAGCGGCTGGACGGGGACGTGCGGATCTACGCCTTCGAGCCGATGCCGCCACTCCACGCGACACTCGAACGCAATGCTCGCGAGTTCTTCAACGGACGTCTGACCGCGCTCCCTTACGGCCTGGCGTCCCGTGAGGACGAGCTCGATTTCAGCTACATTCCGGCCGCCACGATCTTCTCGTCCTCCTCGCGGGATCAGGGGAACATCGAGGATGAGCGGCGCCGGGTCACCGCCAGCGTTGTCGAAATGATCCGCCAGGGCGGCCTGGGACCGGTCCTGCGCCGCGTACCCGCCCCCGTCCTCACTCTTCTCATCAGCCGCAAGCTGCGGGTGCTGCGGCGGCTTGAGACGCACCGGGTGAAGGTCAGGCCCCTGTCATCGGTGCTCGACGAGCAGGGCATCGACCACATCGACCTGCTCAAGGTCGATGTGGAAGGCGCCGAACTCGAGGTACTCAGAGGCATCGAGGAACGGCATTGGCCGCTGGTCCGCCAGGCTGTCGTCGAGGTGGAGGGCTGGCAGCAGAACCGCGACACGGTCTGCGAGGTCCTCCTCACACACGGTTTCAAAGTCAGCACCGAGCAGGACTCGGTGCAGCGGGCCGGCGACATCGGCATGGTGTTCGCGGTCAGGCCCTGACCACGCGCAGCACCCGGCACTCAAGGCGGTAAGGGATCGTGGAATCGATCCATTACCGGGCGACCCAGCAGTGCCGGCTCCCAGCATGATGTGCGTCCCCGACTGACGCATGTCCTGCTCCGCACCACGGATGACGCGATCAAGGTGACCATCTACGAGTTCCCCGACATCGCCGTCAGCCCTGACTGTCCGGACTCCGACGGCACCGATTTGGCAGGCGAGTTATCCACGTCCGGCGTTCGCTCACACTGTGCGGAATGCCTCCGGCACTGTGCTCAGGGGACATGGCGAGGCTGGCTATCGCGCCAAGTGGGCGATGCATCCGTACCCCTTCGCGGGTATGACGACGCGGAACACGGCTGGCCTGGGTGCTACCAGCCCGGGACCTAGATGAATCACATCCCACGCGGCGGTGTAGTGGCGCGCTCACGCTGAGCGTGTACGGCGTCCCGACCGGGCCGCTTGCGCAGGCGAGATGCGTGAAGTGATCGCTGCTACACCATGCGGTGGAACACCCGGTCTTGTCTCTCTGTCCGGTTCAACACCGCCCGTTGTCCTGGTCTTTGTCCAGTGCGCTGACGGACACCACCGTTCGCCGACGTACGCGCACTCCGTCCGACCTGCCGCGTGAACCCCCACGGCCCCCCGTATGGCCATGCGGACAGTTGGAAAGCGTGCGCATGCGGTCGACGTGCAGCACTGGTTGGTGCGCGGCCGGTGCTGACAGGTCTCACTCTTGGCCATCGACGAAGCCCGACCGTCGGTTGGGTCCCGGGTTCACCCCGGGCCGCCCCCAGACAGAACCGGGGATGCAGCTGCTCTACAGAGCTGGACACCTCGGAAGCCGACCGCGCGTCCAAGACCCTAGTCGTGGCCACTGACACCAAGCTGAGAGCGCTGCCGTCGCCCCCGTACTGCTTGGCCCTGCCAGAAGAGAGGCCTCCGCCACTGTCCTGGCAGGGCCTCTCTTCCTGTGGGTGCGCTGCTGCTAGTGCCACGTCCACGTCAGGCAAGGTTTGCCCTGTCCGCTACCAGCACCTCGGGGCGATGCCCCCCGTCGATATGTCCGCGCGTTCGGGGCACGGCCAGCGCGACCCCGGGCCGTCGTTCCGTCGCGAGGGAGCGGCCGACGTGCCAGGACGAATCACGTCAAGACGTAACTCGCGTGGGCCGGTATCGCTGGGCGACCGCCCCCGACCGGAACTCATGGCGGTCCATGGGCTCGAGCTGGATGCGCTCGCGCAGACCGGCGAGCAACGTCGGCCCGTGTCCGGCAAGGACCGGCTGCACAAGGAACTCGTACTCGTCGATCAGTCCCAGATCTGCCAACGCCAGGGGGAGCGTCACGCCACCCACCCACAGGCCCTCGCCTGACTCCTGCTTGAGCCGCTGAACCTCTTGCCCCAAGTCGCCTCGCACCAGTTCGGCATTCCAATCGACCCCGCTCAGCGTGCTCGACACGACGTACTTCTTCGCCCGGTCGATGGTCTCGGCGAACGGGATCCGCGACTCATCCATCCAGTCGGGCCACGTGTCCGTGGCCGGCTTCCGCCACGCCGATTCCATCATTTCGTAGGTCACCCGGCCGAATAGCAAGGCATCGGCTCGCTCCATCTCAGCGGTCCAGTAGCGCATCGACTCCTCGTCCGGGGGGAGCCCTGCCTCGTGATGGCAGCAGCCATCGAGCGTGACGTTGATCGAGTATCGAAGTGGTCTCATCTCGTTGCTCTCCCTTGATGCGCGCAGCGCGTTTTCACCGGACCGTACTTAGACGACTGTCGGCGCCATTTCTCATCGGCGCCCGATCCCACCTACTCAACACCGTCGTGATGTGAACCAGACCGCAGACCGATCGCGCGACCGATTCGGCGCTCGGGGCGTTCAAGTTCGCAACGGGACGGCGCCACTGCGTGACAACGCCGACGGACAGCGGCGGACAACCGCGCACGCCTACGGACCATCACAGCAGGTGAGAGGCACACCGGCCCACGGTCCAGCGCCTGCCCAAGTTGCTTCGGGGCGAAGAGGTCGTGGGTTCAAATCCCGCCACCCCGACAGTGAAACACCAGGTCAGGCCCGGTGCTGATCTCTCAGCACCGGGCCTGACCTGGTGTACGGCCCCGTGGCAGCCAGTGGGTGTCCGGCGCCGAGTGCGGAGCGCGCGGCGTGGGGTGTCGGTCGCGTGGGGGCATTCGGCTCGGAGGCGCGGGTGGCAGTCCGGTGATTCCGTCTAGCTCGGCCGCGCCCCGCTGACCATCGACGACCGGGCCGAGCCGCCGCTGCGTTTCGGTGACGGTGCCGACGCCGTCGAAGGCGTCGAGGACACGGCCAGGGAGCTTCTCGACCGGGCCCAGGCATCCCGTGAGCTGGGCGGTGGTCCGGGCTTCGACGACGGCATCCTCGCCTGACGCTCCCGTCTGACACCCGTGGATCCGGCCTTCGAGCGAATTGCGGAATTCCCTTTTCTGAAAGGGTACTTGGCGCCCCAGAAAAGGTCACCCAGGAGGGCGGCCCGGGAGCGCAACCTTCCTCGCCTGAGGATCGTCCTCTTCTGGGGGTCTCCGGCCCCGCGCCGCGAAGGTCTGTCTGAGTCTGCGGGCGAAGGGGGACACATGCTCCGGATTCACTTCACCACTCACGATCTGCAGAACATTCGCCTTGTCCGGGAGCCCGATCCGCTGTGGGAACTCGTCTGCAGTATGTGCCGTTTGCAGACAAGACAAGGGCCGCTTGAATTCGGCCACTGGCGTCAGTCGGTTCGCGACAGAATTCAGCAGGATACGTCTCTGAATCATGCCCTCCAGCCGCTCAAGGCATTGATCCCGAGCGTCGGTTACATCCCGGACTTCCTCACGCCGCCGGTCACCGGAGCCGATCTGTCCGCCGGACTCGAACTCGTACGGGCCACACCACACCGTCGGCTGGCGAGTGAGTTGACTCAGCTGGCCGAGGCCCGGCCCGTGCCGAGCTGGGCCGCGTCACTGGGCAGGCCGGGCAGTGGCAGTGGTGCCCTCACCTCGCTGACCCGGGCCCTCGCCGTGTACTTCGGGGCGCTGCTGGCGCCGCGCTGGTCCCACGTCCGCACGGTGGTCGGCAACGATGTCGGGATCCGGACCCAGGCACTGCTGGACGGCGGCACCCAGGCACTGCTGAACGGGCTGCGGCCACTGGCCCGTTGGAACAGTCCCGTCCTGGAAGTGGACTATCCCGTCGAGCGCGATCTCCACCTCGGGGGCCGTGGCCTGATTCTCGTCCCCTCGTACTTCTGCTGGGGCCGTCCGACCGCTCTCGCCGACCCGGACCTGCCTCCCGTACTCGTCTATCCCGTGGCCAAGAACCCCCTGGACCTGCCGTGCACGACGGAGGACGGACTCGTACGGCTGCTGGGCAGGTCACGGGCCGCGGTGCTGGCCGAGGTCGTACGACGCAGTGGTCGTACGACCTCGGAGGTCGCCGCGGCGGTGGGGCTCGCCCTGCCGAGCGTCAGCTATCAGATCGGCGTCCTGCGCGACGGGGGACTCGTGGCCAGCCACCGCGACGGCAAGTACGTCCTGCACACGGCAACTCCCCTGGGGCGCCAGCTGCTCGCGGCAGCTCCCTGGGGCGGAACCGGCGCCGTCAGCACTCCGGGAGGCCCGGGATCTTCCCGTCGTTGACGCCGCCGCTGATCCAGACGACGGGCAGCCAGACTCGCGAGTTGCCGCTGTCGTCGTCCGTCAGCGCCCACCAGTGGTTGTAGTACGGGCCGGACGAGAAGTTGTGGCCCCAGATCTGGCAGTAGAAGTAGTTGGTGCCCGCGCGCAGGATTCCGGCCGGTACGCCGTCACAGCTGTCCGTCACGTCGGTCGTGGTGCACCACCAGGTGGAAGCCGTCTTCCACACATTGCAGTTGTACTTTCCGCCCCCGATCGACGAGCAGCCCGCGGCCGGCGCGGCCTGCTGTGCCTGGGCGGTGCCCGCCAGACCGAACAGCGATGCCGCCGCCACCATGGAGATCGAGGTAAGGAACGTGCTGAGTCGGCGCAGAGTCATGAAGTGCTCCTTCGCTCGGATTCCGCCCAGTGTGACGACCACGGCTCCGAACGCGGTAACGCTTCGAAGAGGGTGGAAGTGTCGGTCACCGACGGAATCCAGCAGGCAATCCTGCAAAGGAATTCAGCAAAAGGAGCGGGGCGGGGATCCTGTCGGCCCCCCGCCCCATCCGTACGCGTCCTCACGCGTCCTCACGCGCCCTCACGCGTCCTCGTACTGGTACTCGCCCTGCCCTCGGCGTCAGATCGGGACCGCCACGCCCGTGAACGTCGTCTCCGGTGTCTGCGGGCTGGTGAAGCGGGCGTTGACGAGGTAGAGGCGGTTGCCGAAGCGGGCCGCGGTCGTGGGGACGTCGAAGCGGGGGTCCGTGATCGTGCCGGTCAGGGTGGCCGTCGTGGCCTTGGAGTCGAGGCGGAACACGCTGATGAGGTTCAGGCGGTTCTGGACCACGTACAGCGTGCGGCCTGTGCGGAAGAGGCCGTCGCCGTTGACGACGTCTGCCGCGCCGACCAGGGCGATCTTGGTGGCGTGGCCCGTCCTGAGGTTCACGTTGTAGAGCTCGCCCGGGGTGCTCTTGACGACGATCAGGGCGCGGCCGTCGGGCGTGCCCACGATGCCGTTCGCGTTGTTGACGTCGGGGAGCTGGACCCAGTCGCCGGTCAGGGGCAGGGTCCGTACGGTTCCGGCGCGGCCCCGCGGTACTCCGTAGAGCGCGGCGGCGCGTGAGTCGGTGAACCAGGCGCGGTCGCCGAGGAGCGTGACGTCGTTGATGAAGTGGCCGGTCGGTTCCGACAGTTGGTGTGTTGCGACCACTTCGCCCGTGCGGGAGTCATGGGTACGCGCCACACCTGTGTTGCCGGCCACGTACAGCAGGCCGTCGTGGTCGAGCTTCAGGCCGACGGCTATCAGGCCGGTGCCGCCCGCGAAGAGGATCCTGCCCTCGCCGGTGCGCAGGTCGGTGCGGTAGAGGGCACCGTTGGCACGCGAGCCCATGTACGCGTACGGCTTTCTGCCGATGGCTATGCCCTCGGGGAGAAAGCCGTTGGGGAGCGGGAACTCGGTCGGCCAGGTACCACCGCCTGCGGTGGTGGCCGCGGTCTTGGTGTCGGTGGCTGCGTTCGCCGTCCCTGCGCCCGTCGCCACCGCGAACGCGGTGAGGGCGGCGCCGCCCAGGAGGGCGCGTCGGGAAGGGTGGGGAAGCGAGTGCGGGTGACTGCGGGTCATGGTTGCGGGCCTCCGGGAAGAGTGGGGTGAGAGCCTTCAACTCGCCCATCCTGGCCCACACTTGGTCACCCCTCCCCCCGTACGCCGGCTTTCGACAGAGGATCGACAGGTTCCACGGTGGAGTCGGCGGCGTTGGCATGGGTGGCGTCGGCGGCGGCCTGCGCCCGGGTCAGCCGTTCCAGCTCTCGTCGTACGGGTCTCGCGGCGCCTTGACCGGTTTCACCTCGGTGACGTCGAGGAACGGGATGATGCCGTCGTTCACCGGGTCCTTGGTCTGCTTGGCGGTGTACGTGCCGGTGACCTCCAGCCAGCTGTCCGGCCGCAGGACGGGTGGGATCCGGCCGGTCAGACCGATCTTCACCGGCTGGGCGTCGGCGGCACAGCAACTGAGTGCCATGCGGACCAGGTACGGGGTGCCGTCGCGGTCCAGGGCCAGGAGGCCGGCGATCTTGATGTGGCGGTGGTCGAGGGAACGGCCGTGGTCGTACACCGCCCGGCCCGCGTAGTCGACGAGGTTGAGCCGGACCGTGTCACCTGCGGGGAGGTCCGCGAAGCCCCAGGGCTGCTTCTGCAGGGCCGTGCCTGTGCGCATCGCGCTGTAGGAGCCGAGGGCCGGCGGGGCCACGAGGATCAGGGCGAGGAGGGGGAGCACCAGGAGCCAGGAGATACGGGGTTCGCGGTGGACGTGGGCGTGGGGGTGGGCGTGGTCATGAGGGTCGGCGGGGGTGCCGACTTGAGCCTGAGCCTGGACCTGAGCTGGGACGTCGGTGCGGGGCAGGGCTTCAGCGGCTGTGCCTGCGCCCGTGTCCGTGTCTGCGGCCGTGTCCGTGTCTGCGGCCACGGCAGTATCCGTGGCTGTATCCACATCCGCGGCCGCCCCGTGGTGGCGCTCGGCCTCCGGCCCGCTCCCGGCCGGCGTTACCGCGGCCTGATGCCCGCTCCCGGCGGACGTACGCGCGGCCTGATGCCCGTTCCCAGTGGACGTGGCCTGGGGCCCGCTCCCAGCCGACGTACGCGCGGCCTGGCGCTCGTACCAGACCGTCGCGGCCGCCGTGGCGATCAGCACGATCCCCGCCGCCACCAGCAGCGGCTGCAACCCGGCCTTGACGTACCGCAGATAGAGGTCGGTGAGGGCGGCGTGCAGGATCGCGCCGCCGGTGAGGAAGAGGACGGCCGCCTGGGCCTGGCGGTTCACAGGAGCACCGCCCCGACCAGGGCCGAGACCAGGACGGCCAGGGCGAAGGTGGCGGGCGCGAAGCGCAGGGCGAACTCGCGCCCGAACGTGGCCGTCTGCATCGCGAAGAGCTTGAGGTCGATCATCGGGCCGACCACGAGGAAGGTCAGCCGGGCCGTGAGGGAGAACTGCGTCAGGGACGCCGCCACGAACGCGTCCGCCTCTGAGCAGATGGAGAGCAGGACCGCCAGCACCGCCAGGGCGAGGACCGACACCACCGGGTTGTCGGCCGCGAGGCTCAGCCACTCCTCCGGGACCACGGCCTTGAGCGTGGCCGCTGCCATCGCGCCCACGACCAGGTAGCCGCCCGCGTGCATCACGTCGTGCCGTACGGATCCCCAGAACGCCGCGCCCTTGCCGAGGCCGTCGGACGCCGGGCGGGTCGGTGGGCGCAACCAGTCGGCGCGGCCGAGCCGTTGCCACAGCCAGCCCATCGTGCAGGCCACCAGCAGACTCGCCACGAAACGAGCCAGGACCATCTGCGGCTTTCCGGGGAACGCGACGGCGGTCGCGGTCAGCACGATCGGGTTGATCGCCGGAGCGGACAGCAGGAACGCCAGCGCCGCCGCGGGCGTGACACCCCGGCGCACCAACGCCCCCGCCACCGGCACCGACGCGCACTCACAGCCCGGCAGCACCGCCCCGGCCATCCCCGCGACCGGTACCGCGAGAGCGGGCCTCCCGGGCAGCGCACGGGCGAAGAACGACGGCGGGACGAACACCGCGATGACCGCCGACAGCAGCACGCCGAGCACGAGGAAGGGCAGCGCCTGCACCATCACCGCCACGAACACGGTCATCCAGCTCTGCATCACCGGCGCGGACAACGCCCCGCGGATCGGGCCCTGGAGCACGATCCCCACGAGCAGCAGCATGATCAGAACGAGGGGCGAGTCGAACTGCCAGCCCTTCCGCTCGTCCGTCTCGCGGTCCTCAACCCCGGGCGGCGCTGTGTCGGTTGTGGTCACGGGAGAGGTACCTCCGGTAGGGAAGGGCTTCGCGGGTGGGTTGCCCTCCACCTTCAGTACGCCCGTTCCGGCACAGCTTCTCATCCTGATGTTCCGGCCGGGCGCGCACGTGTTCGACCAGGGCACGCCCGCCTTCCGGCCAAGGCGCGCCCGAGCCGTCACTTCCGGCGGCGCAGCGCCCCGATGATCCCGGGGAGGGCGCTGCCGAGTGCGACCACCGCCAGCGGGACGAAGACATCGACCCAGGGGTCGCGGATCGGGCGGTACGTGGCGAAGCCCTCCTGGATCTCGATGAAGCCGATGGGCTTCGCGCCCGCGCCGCCACCTCCGCCACCGCCCTCGCCGGTCTTCGCGGCACCGGCCTCGCGGCCCACGCCGACCCCGAAGCCGAGCCCGACCTTGGCGACGGGGATGACCGTGACGCCGTCCCTGGTGACGGGTTCGCCGTAGACGGCCGTCACCGAGGCACGCCCGCCCAGCTTCTCGGCCAGCCGCTCCAGCAGCGCGACAGCCGGGTTGCCCGTGGGGACATCCGCAGCTGAATCCGTGGGGACGCCCTCGGGCGACCGCGCCGGTGTGGTCTCCACCGGCTTCACCGGCTCCACGGACTCCACCGGCTTGACCGGCTCCACGGGCTCCACGGGCTCCACGGGCTCCACGGGCTCCACCGGCTGTACGGGCTCTTCGTCGGGCATCACTCGTCACCATCCTTCTGGCAGTGCTGTCGGTCGGTTCGGGCGGCCAGTGTCCCGCGGAACCCCTGCCTCAACTCCCTTGCGGCAGGCCCCTGTGCAACCGTCCGTGCCGGTGAGGCACTCTGTGCTGTTGTGGCGAGCCTTCCTAATCAGAGCGGGTCGGACGATCGCGGTGCGCACATGGTGGTGTGCGGGGACGATGCCCTCGCGCACCGGCTGGCGGCCGAGTTGCGTGGTGTCTACGGCGAACGGGTGACGCTGGTCGTACCGTCCGCCGAGGGCACCGTACGGCCGCCGGTCGTCGGACGGGCCCGTGCCTCGGCGCTGCTCGACCGGGTGTCGGCGGCGGTGACCCGTGCGACGTCCAACGGCGGTATCGGCGGCAGCGGCAACAGCAGTGGCGGTGGAACCGGCGGAAGCGGGGGCGCCGGTGAGGGCGCGGCCGGCCGGGCCACCGTCTCCTTGACCCGTGGAGCCACGTCTCCCCGGGGAACCGCCTCGGCGAATCGGTCCGCCACCTCCGAGGAGCCGCGCCCCGCCCGGGTGCTGGAAGCCGCCGTCCTGACCGAGGCCGTGCTCGCCGAAGCCGGTGTCGAGCATGCCGCCGCGCTGGCGCTCGTCCATGACGACGACGAGACGAACATCCGCGCCGCGCTGATGGCGCGCCGCCTCAACCCCCGTCTGCGCCTGGTCGTCCGGCTCTACAACCGCCGTCTCGGCCAGCACATCGAGGCCCTCCTCGACCAGGCCTCCGCCCTGGCCATGGCGGGTATGGCGGACGTCGGAGAGGGCGCCGGAGCGAATGCCGGAGGAGACGGCGGAGGAGACGGCGGAGGGGAGGGCGGTCCATCCAGGCCCGCACTCCTCGATGCCTCCACGACCGTGCTCTCCGACGCGGACACCGCCGCGCCCGCGCTGGCGGCGACCGCGGTCGCCGGGACCAGCAAGGTCGTACAGACCGACGGGCTGATGCTGCGGGCCGTGGAACGGCAGCCGCCAGGACCCGGGGAGGTCGCCGACCCGGGCCTGTGCACGCTGGCCCTGCTCTCGGCCACCACCAACGACCCGGCCGGCGCGGACGGTTCGGAGAGCAGCGGTGAGAACGCGCCGCGGCTCCTGCCCGACGAACGCTCGGTGGCCGCCGCCACCGGGCGCGGGACCATCGTCCTGGAGACGGTGTCGTACTCCGGTCCGCCGCTCCCCGCCGGACGCAGTGTCCTGCCCTTCGGCAGGCTGTTCTCCCGGCGGCTGCGCTGGTCGTTCGCGGGCCTGGTGGCCTGTGTGGTGGCGCTCGCGGTCGCGTCCATGGTGACGACGGGCGACCATCCTCTGCACGCCACCTATCTGACCCTCCTCGATCTCTTCGCCATCAACGAACCCGCGCTGAAAGAACCCCTCGGCCGCCAGATCCTCCAACTCCTCTCCGGTCTGGTCGGGTTGCTGCTGCTCCCCGTGCTCGTCGCCGCCGTGCTGGAGGGCCTCGGTACGTTCCGCAGCGGGACCGCGCTGCGGAAGCCGCCCCGCGGGCTCTCCGATCACGTCGTGCTCCTCGGGCTCGGCAAGATCGGCACACGTGTCCTCGCCCGTCTGCGCGAACTCCACATCCCCGTCGTGTGCGTCGAGGCCGACCCCGAGGCGCGCGGGCTCGCGCTGGCGCGCCGGCTGCGCGTGCCTGTCGTTCTCGGTGACGTCACCCAGGAAGGCGTCCTGGAAGCCGCCAAGATCCACCGCGCGCATGCGCTGCTCGCCCTGACCAGCGCGGACACCACCAACCTGGAAGCCTCCCTGTACGCCAGGTCGGTGCGGCCCGATCTCCGCGTGGTGCTGCGGCTGTACGACGACGACTTCGCCACCGCCGTGTACCGCACCCTGCGCGCCACCCACCCGCACGCGCTCACCCGAAGCCGCAGCGTCTCCCATCTGGCCGCGCCCGCCTTCGCCGGAGCGATGATGGGCCGCCAGATCCTGGGCGCGATCCCGGTCGAACGCCGGGTCCTGCTCTTCGCCGCCCTGGACGTCGCCGGGCATCCGCACCTGGAGGGCCGTACGGTCGCCGAGGCGTTCCGCGCGGGAGCGTGGCGGGTGCTCGCCCTGGACAGCGCCTCCCCCGAGGAACGCCGGCCGGACCTGGCCACCGCCCCCGCTCCCTCCCCCGGCTCGTCCGAGCGCCCGTCGGGCCTGGTCTGGGACCTGCCTCCCACCTATGTGCTCGGCTCCGAGGACCGTGTCGTCATCGCGGCCACCCGACGAGGCCTCGCCGAACTGCTGGGACGACGCCCCCGGGAACGTACGGGCACGTAGTCCCGGGCCGGTGGCCGACACCTGGTCCGGGTCTGTCCCCGCGGCGCGCCCCGCCCCACAATGGGCCGATGGAATTCGCCGTGTTCGCCTCCCTCCCCGGGCTGGTCATCCTGCTGACGGTCATCGCGTTCGTCGATCAGTTGATGTTGCGGGCCGGGCGGGCCGGGGTGCTGCCCTGGCGCAACGGGGCGCGGGCCGGTCAGGTGTCGGCCACCGGCTTCGAGCAGTTGCACGGCGCGCTGTCACCCGGCAAGCAGCACGAACTCAACGAGCGGCAGTCCGCCCTCGTGCTCCGGGACGACGAGGAGGACGGCGCGCCCCCGCACCGGACACGCGTCGACCTGGACGGCGGGACAGCGGTGGTGGTGATACGGACGCCGGACGGAACCCGAGCCCGCGCCCGGAACAGCGGAGACCGCTCGCCTCAGTAGCGCTCCACCAAGTGCTCCCGTCCCACCGGGGGTTCGTACGGCTCGGGCCAGAAGTCCGTGATCGTCAGCACGCGGCCCTCCGCGTCACCCGTGAAGAACGAGATCCCGTACATCTCGTCCAGGCCCACCGTGAAGTGGAGCCAGGTGACGACCTGGCCGGGCTCGGCGACTATGCGCTCGATCCGCAGATGCCAGTCGCCGGGATACTCGCGGTTGAACTCGACATACCTCTCCCGCCCGCTGACGCGCTCGCGCGTCTGGGGAAGGGTGTAGACGACGTCCTCCGCGAGGGTGCCCGCGAACGCCGTCCAGTTCCTCTCCTCGGCCGTGGCCCAGAAGGTCTCCACTGTCTTGCGCAGATCGTTCGACGAGGTCATGGCGCCATGGTGCACCCGGCCACTGACAATCGGCCCTGACCTGCACGGACCCGGACATTGCCCCTGCCGTGACGGGCTCGGTCCGCGGAGTTTTCCACAGGCTGAGGACCCCGGGAGCGCATTGTCGTCCAGTGCGGGCAGTATGGGGCCATGACTGAGAGCAACGGGTCCGTCCCGCACGAGGGAAGCATGCCGGACTGGGAGAAGCGCTTCCGGGCGCCGCGGGTGTCCTTGCCGGACTGGGCGGAGGACGCGCCGCACCGGTCCTTGTTCGTGTCGAACGCGACAGGGACGTACGAGTTGTACGCGTGGGACCGCGAAACGGGTGACCAGCGCCAGGTCACGGACCGGCCCAACGGGACGACGGACGGCGTCATGTCGCCGGACGGCAAGTGGATCTGGTGGTTCGACGACAAGGACGGCGACGAGTTCGGGATCTGGCGACGCCAGCCGTTCGCCGGGTCCGGCGGCAAGCGCGGCGAGGGCGGCGAGGACGGCTCGCCCGTTCCCGACGAGCCCGCGGCTCCCGGGCTCGACCCCTCCTATCCCGCTGGGCTCGCGCTCGGCCGGGACGGGCGGACGGCGATCGTCGGCCGGTCGACCGACGAGGACGGCTCGACGATCTATGTCAGCCGCACCGGCGAGAACCCCGTCGAGGTCT
Organism: Streptomyces sp. NBC_00258; assembly: GCF_036182465.1. Taxonomy (NCBI): domain Bacteria; kingdom Bacillati; phylum Actinomycetota; class Actinomycetes; order Kitasatosporales; family Streptomycetaceae; genus Streptomyces; species Streptomyces sp. NBC_00258. The sequence goes on along the minus strand of NZ_CP108081.1, from coordinate 6,770,139 downwards.
ACCGGCACCGCGAGTCGGCGGGTGTCGGCGATCTCTCGCACGACGGATCGCTGATCGCGATCGAGCACACCGAGCACGGTGACGCGATGCACTCGGCGGTGCGGGTGCTGCGGATGGACGGCTCGGCGGTCGCGGAGCTCGACGACACCAAGGGCGGCACGGCCGAGCTCGGCCTGGAGGTGCTCGGCTTCGCCCCGGTCGACGGGGACACCCGGCTGCTCGTCGGGCATCAGCGGCGCGGCCGCTGGGAGCCGATGGTGTGGGACGCGGCGTCCGGTGAGGAGACGGACCTGGCGCTGGCCGCCCGCCTGGACGGCGACCTGAGCGCCGAGTGGTATCCGGACGGTTCCGCGCTGCTCGTGGTGAACAGCTTCGAGGCGCGCAGCGAGCTGTGGCGGTACGACCTGGCGACCCGCGGCCTGGAGCAGGTGCCGACGCCGAAGGGCACGGTGTCGGGAGCGACGGCCCGCCCGGACGGCAGCGTGGAGTACCTGTGGTCGTCGGCCGCCGAGCCGCCGGTGGTCCGCTCGACGTCCGGCGAGGTCGTCCTCGACCCGCCCGGTATGAAGGCCCCGGCGTCGGTGTCCGTCCAGGACGAGTGGGTGACCGGTCCCGGCGGCCGTATCCACGCCCTCGTTCAGCGGCCGGCCGGGGCGACGGGTCCGCTGCCGACCGTCTTCGACATCCACGGCGGCCCGACCTGGCACGACAGCGACTCGTTCGCGGCGGGCCCGGCGGCCTGGGTGGACCACGGGTACATGGTGGTCCGGGTCAACTACCGCGGCTCCACGGGCTACGGGCGAGAGTGGACGGACGCGCTCAAGCACCGCGTCGGCCTGATCGAGCTGGAGGACATCGCGGCCGTACGGGAGTGGGCGGTCTCGTCCGGTCTCGCCGACCCGGACCGGCTGATCCTCACCGGCGGCTCCTGGGGCGGCTATCTCACACTGCTCGGTGTCGGTATGCAGCCCGAGGCGTGGGCGCTCGGCATCGCCGCGGTACCGGTCGCGGACTACGTCACGGCGTACCACGACGAGATGGAGGCCCTGAAGGCGATGGACCGCACGCTGCTCGGCGGCACACCGGAGGAGGTCCCGGAGCGCTTCGAGGCGTCGTCCCCTCTGACGTACGTCGACGCGGTGAAGGCCCCGGTCTACATCTCCGCCGGGGTCAACGACCCGCGCTGCCCGATCCGTCAGGTCGAGAACTACGTGACCAGGCTCGCCGCGCGCGACGCCGTCCACGAGGTGTACCGCTATGACGCGGGGCACGGTTCGCTGGTCGTGGACGAGCGGATCAAGCAGGTCCGTCTGGAGCTGGACTTCGCGGAGCGCCACCTGGGCACGTGAGCGCATGAGCGCACCGGGTCCCCTTGCGGGGCGGCTCGGCCGAGAGGCACCCCCTCGGCCGAGCCCTCCGCGAGGGCCCCGTACCTTTGAGGTTGTGTACCGGTTCCTGCTGACGCCCCGCTGGTGGGGGATCAACGTCTTCGTGCTGTTGGCCATCCCCTTCTGCATCTTCATGGGGTCATGGCAGTTGAGCCGGTTCGAGGACCGCGTCCAGGACCACCGTGACGCGGGCGAGCAGGCCACCGCGGCCAAGACCGATCCGGCCAGGCCGCTCGCCGAGCTGCTGCCCGTGGACAAGAAGACGTCGGGCAAACAGACCACGGCGAAGGGCCGGTACGGGAAGCAGTTGCTCGTGCCGGACCGGGAGCTGGCCGACAAGCGCGGTTTCTACGTTCTGACGTTGCTGCGCACCGACGACGGCAGGGCACTGCCGGTGGTCCGGGGCTGGCTCCCCGGAGACGCGGACCCCGCGAAGGCTCCTGCCGCTCCGGCCGGTGAGGTCACCGTGACCGGCGCGCTGCAGGCGTCGGAGACACCCGGTTCGAACGGCGTGCCCGCGGCCGGTGGTCTCCCCTCCGGCCAGACCGGCGCGATCAGCTCGGCGGCGCTGGTGAACCTCGTGCCGTACGACGTGTACGACGCCTGGGTCACTCTCGCCAAGGCCGACGCGGGGATGAAGGCGGTGCCCGCGGCTGCTCCGGCGGACACGGGCCTGGACCTGAAGGCGTTCCAGAACCTGGGCTACACCGGCGAGTGGTTCGTCTTCGCGGGCTTCGTGGTCTTCATGTGGTTCCGGCTGATCCGGCGCGAGGTGGAGTTCGCGCAGGACGCGGAGCTGGGCCTTGTCGAGGGCGACGGCGAGGGCGCTCCCCCGGTCCAGGACGGGGACGGAGAGGGCAGTGACACCGTCGTCACCGCCGACAGCACGAAGGTGTCGGCCTCTCCGACGGCCTGACCCGAATCAACCGGCCCCGTCGATCGACCGGCCATCGCACAGCCCCAGCCCCCCCAACCGGACCTCAGGAAGTCCTTCTTGGGGATGCTGGGAACGGCGCAATCTTTTAGGGGCGCGGGGAACTGCGCGACCAGCCACAACGCACCCGCACCCGCACCCGCACCCGCACCCGCACCCGCACCCGGCGAACGACCCCAGGACCGCAAGGAATCTCCGGACCTCAGGGCCTCAGGGCCTCAGGACCCGGCCAGCACCCCGGTCCGGTAGACCGTCCCGGCGCAGGCGTTGGAGACGGTCGTGGAGACCGTCGGGCCGCCGCCCTCCGCCGAGTAGGAGACGACGACGCTTCCGTCGGCGGTCCCGTCCTCCTTCATGAGCTGCGAGCTCACGCCGCTGGTGCCCTCCGAGGTCGTACCGCCGCTGTCGCCGCCGGTGCTGCCGGTCGGCGTCGGGTCGGGCGAGGGCTCCCCGCCGGTGCTGCCACCGGTGGTCGGACAGGTGCTCGACGGCACCCAGGCGAACGCGACCTCGTACGCCGAGCCCGGCTGGAGCACCAGCGCGGCGGCGTACGTGGACTGGTCGGGCAGCCCGGCCGCCGCGTCACCCGTGGCGTGGAGGGCCGTGCCGATCGCGGACTGGCTCGCCGCGCCCACGGCGGACAGGGCGACCGAGCCGTCACCGGAGACCGTGCAGCTGGAGCCGGAGACGTTGGTGACCCGGAAGGAGCCGTAGACCGCGCCGCCGGCGTCGGGCGAGCCGGCGCTCCCGGAGGCGCTGCCGAGCTGCAGGGACGTACAGGCGGGCACGTTCGCGGCGGAGGCCGACGGCTCGGTGCCGGTGGTGCCGCTGCTGGACCCCTTGCCCTTGTCGGGCTCGTCCTTCTTGTCGTCCTTGTCCTTGCCGTTGTCCTTGCCCGAGGAGCCGCCGGAGCCGCCCCCCGTGCCGGCCTGCTTGCCCTCGTTCGCGCCGCCCTGGGTCTGTGAGGCGTTGGCCGCGATGGACGGGTCGGCGTTGGGGCCGGTGGAGTTCGAGACATGGATGAGGGCCGGGACGGCCGTGCCGATGAAGAGTGCGGCGGCCGCCATGCCGACGACGGCCTGGCGCTTGCGCGCCCGCCTGGCCGGTACCGCGCGCCGCAGATGGTCCAGTGTGCCGTCGGTCGGCTCGATCTCCTCGACGGCCTGGTGCAGGAGCCGCCGCAGGGCCAGTTCGTCGGACCCGAGCGCTCCCGGAGCGGGGATGTCGGGGCCGAATCCGCCCGCGTCTCCCGACTCCGTGTCCGCGGCCTCCGTGTCCGAGTGGGCCGAAGGGGCCGACCGGGTGGAAGGGGCCGACCGGTCCGGCTCGTCCGAAGGGCTCGACGAGCGCGGCGAAGCACCCGCCGGGCGGTCCGCCGAGCGGCCGTCCGTGTCCGAGACACCCGATTCTTCCGGGCCCGTGTTTCCCGAGGGGCCGTGATTCACAATTCCGTTCCCAGCGTGCTGGTCATGCTCGTTGTCGTCGCCGTTACCGCGACCGTACTCATCATGGCGTGCCCGCTCGTCTTCCGCGCTCATGCCGGCGCCTCCATGGCGACACGGAGCGCCGCGATACCGCGCGAACCGTACGCCTTCACCGACCCAAGCGAGATACCGAGTGTCTCCGCGACCTGCGCCTCGGTCATGTCCGCGAAGTACCGAAGGACGAGGACCTCGCGCTGGCGCCTCTGGAGCCCCTTCATCGCCTTGATCAGGGCGTCGCGCTCCAGCAGGTCGTACGCCCCCTCCTCCGCGCTCGCCATGTCGGGCATCGGCTTGGAGAGGAGCTTCAGACCGAGGATGCGCCGGCGCAGGGCCGAGCGCGAGAGGTTGACGACGGTCTGCCGCAGATAGGCGAGCGTCTTCTCCTTGTCACGCACGCGCTTGCGCGCCGAGTGCACCCGGATGAAGGCCTCCTGGACGACGTCCTCGCAGGAGGCGGTGTCGTCGAGGAGAAGCGCCGCGAGACCGAGGAGCGATCTGTAGTGGGCGCGATAGGTCTCGGTGAGATGGTCGACGGTCGTGCCGGCCGCCAGGGTTTCGTCGGCGCCCTCGCGCTGGTTCGGTATGCGGGTCGGCCGCGCTGCGGGCATGGGGGCGATCACCGGCATGCCGCCGCCGGACGCGCCGGACATGCGGGGTCGGCGGGGCGGGCGCAGGGTCGTGCCCCGCGCCGCCGCAGTGAATTCGAGTACCTCAGCCACGCCAGTTGGACACGCGTCCCCCCGTTGGGGTTGTACGCGGCAGGCATCACTTTTGCGTCAGGCTGCACGCCGGACTGTGCGTCAAGTGCCCTCATACGTAAAAGCTCATCCCCTATGCCCCATATGAACGTGGCGTCCGTACGCCCCTGAAGGGCGACCGCAAAGACGCTCCCCGCCCTCCGCGCGGTTGCGGAGAACGGGGAGGAAAATCTTCGAACGCCAGAAGCCTCGATCGTCAGAAGCCTCGATTCAAGTGGTCCGGACCATCATCCGACCATGAAAGTCACACAGATCCTACAAACGATTCAACTTTCGACCAGAAAATTTCCGGCCGGAAGCCGTTCGCAGCGCTGTGACATGGCACAGAGGCGCGCGCGACGACACAGGGGCAGCCGCGACACCGATTCACACTCAGCCCAGCTCGGCCGCCACCAGCTCCGCGATCTGGGCCGTGTTCAGCGCGGCCCCCTTGCGCAGATTGTCCCCGCACACGAAGAGCTCCAGCGCCGTCGGATCGTCGAGCGCCCGCCGCACCCGTCCCACCCAGGTGGGATCCGTGCCCACCACGTCGACCGGCGTCGGGAACTCGCCCGCCGCCGGATTGTCGAAGAGCACGACGCCGGGTGCTGTGGCGAGGATCTCCCTCGCCCGGTCCACCGTCACCTCGCCCTGGAAGCGGGCGTGGACGGTCAGCGAGTGCGTGGTGACGACCGGCACACGTACGCACGTGACGGCGACGGGCAGGTTCGGCAGTCCGAGGATCTTGCGGGACTCGTCCCGCACCTTCATCTCCTCCGAGGACCAGCCGTCCTCCCGCACGGTCCCGGCCCACGGCACCACGTTGAGCGCCACCGGCTCCGGGAAGGGGCCCGTGTTGTCCCCCACCGCCCTGCGTACGTCACCGGGGGTCGTCCCCAGTTCCGTACCGGCGACGAGCGACAGCTGCTGGCGCAGGGTGTCGACACCGCGGCGCCCGGCCCCGCTCACCGCCTGGTACGAGGAGACCACCAGCTCGCGCAGACCGAACTCGGCGTGCAGCGCGCCCAGGGCCACGATCATGGACAGGGTGGTGCAGTTGGGGTTCGCGATGATGCCGCGCGGCCGCACACGGGCGGCGTGCGGATTGACCTCCGGCACCACCAGCGGCACCTCGGGGTCCATCCGGAAGGCGCCGGAGTTGTCGACGACGATCGCACCCTTGGACGCGGCCAGCGGCGCCCAGCGCTCGGCGACCTCGTCGGGTACGTCGAACATGGCGACGTCGACCCCGTCGAAGGCCTCCTCCGTCAGGGCCACCACCTCGACCTGCTCGCCGCGCACGGCCAGCTTGCGGCCGGCCGAGCGCGGGGAGGCGATGAGGCGGATCTCGCCCCAGATGTCCGCGTGCTGGGACAGGATCTGGAGCATGACAGTGCCGACGGCCCCGGTCGCTCCCACGACCGCGAGCGTCGGCCCTACGGACCCGGGTCGCACGGTCCCGGGTCCCACAGTCCTGGCCATCAGCGGCCGGTGCCTCCGTAGACGACTGCCTCGTCGCTGTCGGAGTCGAGCCCGAAGGCGCTGTGCACGGCGCGCACGGCCTCGTTGACGTCGTCCTGGCGGGTCACCACCGAGATGCGGATCTCGGAGGTCGAGATCAGCTCGATGTTGACGCCCGCGTCGGACAGCGCCTGGAAGAACGAGGCGGTGACGCCCGGATTGGTCTTCATCCCCGCGCCGACCAGCGAGATCTTGCCGATCTGGTCGTCGTAGCGCAGCGAGTCGAAGCCGATCGCGCCCTTCGCCTTCTCCAGGGCGTCGATGGCCTTGTGGCCCTCGGTCTTGGGGAGGGTGAAGGAGATGTCGGTGAGGCCCGTGGAGGCCGCCGACACGTTCTGCACGATCATGTCGATGTTGATCTGGGCGTCCGCGATGGCGCGGAAGATCACCGCGGCCTCGCCCGGCTTGTCCGGGACGCCGACGACCGTGATCTTGGCTTCGGAGATGTCGTGCGCGACTCCGGAGATGATGGCGTGCTCCACCTGCGCGTCCCCTTGCGGATTCTCGTTGCTGACCCAGGTGCCCGGCAGTCCCGAGAAGGACGAGCGGACGTGGATCGGGATGTTGTAACGGCGTGCGTACTCGACGCAGCGGTGCAGCAGCACCTTGGAGCCGGAGGCCGCGAGCTCCAGCATGTCCTCGGAGGAGATCCAGTCGATCTTCCGGGCCTTCTTCACCACGCGCGGGTCGGCGGTGAACACACCGTCGACGTCCGTGTAGATCTCGCAGACCTCGGCGTCGAGGGCGGCGGCAAGGGCGACGGCGGTCGTGTCGGACCCGCCTCGCCCCAGCGTGGTGATGTCCTTCTTGTCCTGGCTCACGCCCTGGAACCCGGCGACAATGGCGATGTTGCCCTCGTCCAGCGCGGTCCTGATGCGGCCGGGCGTGACATCGATGATGCGCGCTTTATTGTGGACGGAGTCGGTGATCACGCCTGCCTGGCTGCCGGTGAAGCTCTGGGCCTCGTGGCCCAGGTTTTTGATCGCCATCGCCAGCAGGGCCATGGAGATCCGCTCTCCTGCGGTCAGCAGCATGTCGAACTCACGCCCGGCAGGAATCGGGGATACCTGCTCGGCGAGATCGATCAGCTCATCCGTCGTGTCACCCATCGCCGACACCACGACAACGACCTGATGGCCGTTCTTCTTGGCGTCGACGATCCGCTTGGCGACACGCTTGATGCCCTCGGCATCGGCTACGGAGGAGCCTCCGTACTTCTGCACGACAAGGCCCACGTGCGCTCCTCGCTCAATCCGTCTCGTACCGCACGACTGCGGTCGGCTCAGTCTAACGAGCGGCCGAATTCCACCCCGGCGATATCGCATCGTGAGATGTCCCGCTCACGAGTTGATCACCCGGGCCCGTCCGGCTTTCGGTCGTCCGATCGGTCGGCTCCCGTCGGCCGGCCCTCCGGCCGCTCCAGGACCGCATCTGCCCTGCCCGGGCGCACCTCACTCGGAAAGTGCGCCGCGTCACACTCACGAGCCGTCGCGTTAAATTTCAAGCATTAGGGTTCCGCTTGTGCGCGTACTCCTGGTGGAAGACGACGAGCCGGTAGCCCAGTCGCTCCGGCGCGGGCTGCTGCGTTACGGCTTCGAGGTGGCGTGGGTCGCCACGGGCGGTGACGCCCTGGCCCACGAGGACCCGTACGACGTCGTACTGCTCGATCTCGGTCTGCCCGACACCGACGGTCTGGACGTCTGCAAGGCACTGCGCGGGCGCGGTGACGTGCCGATCATCGTGATCAGCGCGCGCAGCGACGAGACGGACCGGGTGGTCGGGCTGGAGCTGGGCGCCGACGACTACGTCACCAAGCCCTTCGGGGTGCGCGAGGTCATCGCGCGGATAAGGGCGGTGATGCGGCGCGCCCAGCCGCGTACGGCCGCGGCGGCGGGCCCCGACCGGTACGGGTCCAGGCTGACCGTCGACCGCAAGGCGGCCCGTGTCCGGCTGGACGGCGAGGAGGTCGCCCTCGCGCCCAAGGAGTACGACCTGCTGGCCTTCCTCACCGAGGAGCCGGGCGCGCTGATGTCGCGCGAACAGATCATGGAAGCGGTCTGGGACGCGAACTGGTTCGGGCCGACCAAGACGCTGGACGTCCATGTGGCGGCGCTGCGGCGGAAGTTGGCGGGCGCGATCACGATCGAGGCGGTCCGCGGGGTCGGCTTCCGCCTGGAGATCGACAAGGACGGCGACCGGGGCGACGGCGGCTCCTTGGGCAGCGGCGACAAGGGTGACGCCGCCTCATGATCCGGCAGCTGATCGTCAGTTACGTACTTCTGGTGGCGGTCGCGCTGGCCGCCTTCACCGTGCCGGTGGCCTTCACGCTGACCGCGCAGCTGCGCGGGGACACCGAGGAGTCGGTGGAACGCGAGGCCACCACCATGGCGCTGCTGCTGGGCGAGGGGGACGCGTCCTCACAGCAGGCGCTCGCGCGGATGGCCGGGGCCTATTCCAAGGACACCCCCGGCACGGTCCAGGTGATCGACTCCAGCGGTACGGCGGTGGCCTCGCTCCCCCTCCCCGCGGACGACAAGGCGATCACGCGAGCCCTGAAGGACCACGAGCCGACGGTCGACTGGGGATCGTCCTGGGTCTGGGGCCGGCACCTCGTGGTGACCGTGCCCGCCGAGTCCGCGGACGACAAGGACCGGATCGTGGGCGCGGTACGCATCAAGTACGCGACCTCCGACCTCAGCGGCCGGCTGTGGAGCATCTGGGGCTTCCGGGCCATACTCGCGGTCAGCGTGCTGGCCGTGGCCGCCTTCATCGGCGCCTTCGTGGCCCGCCGCCTCACCCGCCCGCTCCGCCAGCTCAACGACATGGCGACCCGGTTCAGCGACGGCGATCTGACGGCACGCTCGCCGGTGGAGGGCCCGCACGAGACCCAGCAGCTGGCCCGCACGCTCAACTCGGCCGGCGAACGCCTCGACAGCCTGGTCGCCGCCCAGCGGATCTTCGTCGCCGACGCCTCCCACCAACTGCGTACGCCGCTGACGGCACTGCGCCTCTCCCTGGACAACATCGCGGACGGGACCGACGACGAGTTCGTACGGGAGGACGTGGAGCAGGCGACCTCCGAGGTGGTCCGGATGAGCCGTCTGGTGAACGGGCTGCTGGTGCTCGCGCGCGCGGAGGCGAAGGTGTCCGCGGCCGAACCGCTGTCGCTGCACGACGTGATCGAGGAGCGCTTCTCGGTGTGGAGACCGGCCGCCGACGAGCGCGGAGTCACCATCGCTCTGGGGGGAGTTGCCGGCGGCCGGCCGCTTGTGCTGGCCAGTCCCGGTCATCTGGACCAGGTTCTGGACAACGTTCTGTCGAATGCTCTGGAGGTCTCGCCGGACGGCGGGACGATCACCGTGGAGGTGTCGTCCCGTCCCGACGAGGTGGTGCTGTCGGTGCTGGACCAGGGGCCCGGCATGTCCGACGCGGAGAAGTCCCGCGCCTTCGACCGCTTCTGGCGCGGCCAGGGCCTGACGGGCCGGGCCGGCTCGGGGCTCGGCCTGGCCATCGTCAAGCAGCTGGTCACGGACGACGGCGGTGCGGTGGCGCTGCGGGACGCCCCTGGTGGAGGGCTGTGCGTCCGGTTCAGCTTGCGGCGGGCAGCACCGAGGAGTGGTGGTTGACGATCAGCCACTTGCCACCGCGCTTCTCGTACTCGTACGTGTAGCGGGCCTCGACGTCCTTCTTCTCACCGGTCTTCGGGTCGGTCAGGTTGAAGACGTACAGCCCCGCGTCGATCGCCGAGTTGCTGTCCAGGACGTTGATCACGGACTTGATCTTCGTGCCCTTGGGCTTGTTCAGCAGGAAGTGGTCGAAGTAGTCGACGATCTCGGCGTGGTTCGTACGGATCTTGGGCGAGGCGGTGGGCAGGAGTACGGCGTCCTTGGCGTATCTGTCGGCGACCTTCTTCGAGTCCCCGGTCTGCAGGGCCTTGTTCCAGCCGTCGAACAGCGCGGCGATCTGCTTCTTGGTCGGCTTCGCGGCCGCCTGGCTCGCCTCCGGCTTCGACTTGTGCTCCGGCGCCGCCTGGCTGACACCGACGGTGACGGCTCCGGCGGCCACGAGGGCGACGGTGACGATCGCTGCGCGGGTCCGTATGTGACGCTTCATCACAACTCCTGTGTGGTGGGGTGGACTTGCTCCCCTGGGGGAGTGATCCAACCTTCGCTTCACACCGGTTAGGCCCCGTGCAGCGCAGGTGCAGCACACGGCCAAGGTTCATACAATTCGGGAAAACCAGCAGGTGGGAGCGGGACTGCGTCGACTCCTGGCTGGGTGGCGGGCATGTTCCGGTCGTCCCGGGGAGGGCTGTCCATGACAGGTGGCTGGGAGGCCGGCTTGCTGCTGAGCGGCATCGTGCTGCTCGGTTCCTGTGTGCAGTGGCTCACCGGCATGGGCTTCGCGCTCGTCGCCGTGCCCGCGCTGGTACTGCTGCTCGGTCCGGCGCAGGGTGTCGTCCTCGCCAACTGCGTCTCGGGCGCCATCTGCGTGGTCGGCCTCGCGGGCGGCCTGCGCGAGGTCCGGCTGCGCGCGATGGTGCCGCTGTGCGTCGCGGCGGCCTGCACGGTCCCCCTGGGCACCTGGCTGGCCCGCCGGCTCCCCGAGCCCGTCCTGCTGGCCTTCATGGGCGCCCTGGTGACGGTCGCCGTCCTCCTCGTGATGCGGGGCGCACGGGTACCGGCCCTGCGCGGCAGCGGCGGCGCGGTGGCCGCCGGCGCGGTCGGCGGCTTCATGAACTCGGCTGCGGGCGTCGGCGGCCCACCGATATCCCTGTACGCCCTCAACGCGGGCTGGACAGTACGGGAGTTCGTCCCCAACGCGCTGTTCTACGGGGTGGTGGTGAACGCGTTCTCGGTCGCCGCCAATGGGGTGCCGCAACTCGGCCCGCCGGAGTGGGGGTTGGTGGTGGCGGGGATGGTGCTGGGCGGGTCGATCGGCAGGTGGCTCGCGGGACGGGTGCCGGAGAAACAGGCCCGCCTGCTGGTGCTGCTGCTGGCGTTGGTGGGCGGGGTCACGACTTTGGGGAAGGGGCTGTGGGGGTTGTAGAGCGGATGAAGGCGGACCAGGCGGAGGCCCGTACCTTCAACTCGGGGCTTTCGGTGGCCAGTTTGGTGTCACGTATGTGGGTTGTGGTGGGGGTGAGGGCGACTGACACGCAGTTGTCGCCCTCGGCGTCGCTGTGGCTGGACTTGAACCACGTCAGTTGCTCGCTCATGGGGCGTCCACCATCCGCTCGATGAAACCGGCCGACTCGGCAGGGCCGAGAGCCACGGTGCGGATCATGCTAAGCCGCTCGATGTGAGCGCTGACCACGCCTGGGTCGGACGTGAACTGGCTCACCGACTGGCCTGTCGAGTAAGCGAAGCGCTCGTGGTCGTGCGTCTCCAGCATCACCATGGGGCCGCCGAGCGCGGCGGGGATGGCCAGGCCGAACGGGAGCACCTGGATCGTGACGTTGTTGCGCTTCCCCAGTTCCAGGAGGTGGAGCAACTGTTCCCGGTCCACCTGACAGCCGCGTAGCACCGCCTCGTGCAGCACATAACTGCAGGCCACCGGTGGCTTGCGGGTGAGAAGTTCCTGGCGCTCCATCCTCGCCGCGACTCGCTCCTCGACCGTCTCCTCGTCGAGGGGCGGGCTGAAGTTGCCGATCAGCCCCGTCGCATAGGCCTTCGTCTGCAACAGGCCGGGGACCAGCAGTGTTTCGTACGACCAGAGGCTGACCGCTTCCCGCTCGTACAGCATGAAGTCCTGCGCCCGAGCCGGAAACGGCTCCCTCTTCACATAGTCCTTGGCCGCGCTCAGCAACCCCTCCGCATGACACAACTCGTCCGCCGCGTCCAGGACGCGCGGCGTCGGCATGCGTACGCCCTGCTCCATGGACTTGATGGTGTCCGGGGAGTAGTTGGCGGCGGCGGCCAGCTCCTCGCGGGTCACGTTCGCCTTGGTGCGCCAGCGTTTCAGCTGGTTGCCGCTGTATCGCCAGTTGAGCGGCGACGGCGTAGAGGCGTTGTACTGGACTGACACTGCGGCCACCTCCGACTGATACACCCCGGCGTGTATCCCCTCGGTCACTACCGAGCGTAGCCATGCGACCGCCACCGTGTGACCATGACGAACGCAATCCCCCACTACCGCCCCGAGTGGGTCCCCCTCGCCGGCCACCAACTCCGCCTGTCCGGCATCCACTTCGACACGATCCGTGTCCAGGGCGTACGCGGGGAGCAGGTCGCCGCGGACCTCGTCGAGGCGGCGGACGGCGACGCGGGGCCCGTCGTCTGCGAGGCGGTCGGGTTCCGGTGGATGTACTTCCTGCTCGCGCCGGGAGCCGCGAGGGCACACACGTGGCCGTTGGGGGTGCAGCGGTTCGGCGGGGCCGGGAGCCGCACGGTCACGTACATCGGGATTCCGGCGCTGGACGGCAACACCTGGCCGTTGCAGTGGTACAGCGAACCGACGCCGACCACACCGTACGTGGACCCGGACCGACTGCACGCGACGCTCGGCCCTCGCTGCGCGTGAGTGCGCTGTGCGAAGGCCGCAGCGGCTTGCCCGTCGGGCCGGGGCTACTTGACCTCGCGCAGGCCCAGCGGGCCCGCGATCTCCTCCGCCATCACCTTGCCGGCCGCCTCCGCGAGGGCGTCCTCGCTGAGGTCCTGGTCGGTGTCGAGGCCGTCCAGTTCCTCCAGGGGCTGGTTGAGGCGGACATGGGCGACCAGGGACTGCAGAGCCCGCAGTGTCGCCGAGGCCGTCGAGCCCCAGTTGGAGAAGTACGAGAACTGCCACCACCACATGGCCTCGGTGGTGCGGCCCGCCCGGTAGTGGGCCATGCCGTGACGGAGGTCCGTCATGACGTCGGCCAGGTCGTCCGAGATACGGGCCGGGACCGGAGGCTTACGGGGCTCGTACGGGTCGAAGACCTCGGAGTAGACATCGACGGGGTCGAGCATCTCCGCGAGGCGCTCGCGGAGATCGTCGACGTCCGGCTCGGGGCCCAGGTCGGGCTCGTAGCGCTCGTCCGGGACGATGTCCTCGTGCGCGCCCAGGCGGCCGCCGGCCAGCAGGAGCTGGGAGACCTCCAGGAGGAGGAAGGGGACCGCCGAGTCCGGCTCGTCGCCCTTGGCGACCTCTGTGACCGCTACGAGGAAGCTCTCGACCTGGTCGGCGATCTGGACCGCGAAGTCATCGGGGTCCTGAGCGGTCGCGTGCAGCGTGGCGTCAGACATCTAGAAGCCGGCCTTCCTCAAGAACATCGACAGGAGCATCGACAAGGACGTCGAGAAGAGCTTCGTCCCGTGTGTCTCGTACATTTCGCGCATCTCGCACATCTCGTGCGCCAACCACTCGTTCAGACATCCAGCAGCCGCCTTCCCTCGAAGGCGCGGCCCAGAGTGACCTCGTCGGCGTACTCGAGGTCACCGCCCACCGGCAGCCCGCTGGCGAGGCGGGTGACCCTGAGGCCCATGGGCTTGATCATGCGGGCGAGGTACGTGGCCGTGGCCTCGCCCTCCAGGTTCGGGTCCGTGGCCAGGATGAGCTCCGTGACCGTGCCGTCCGCCAGGCGCGCGAGCAGTTCCCTTATGCGCAGATCGTCGGGGCCCACGCCCTCGATCGGGCTGATCGCGCCGCCCAGGACGTGGTACTTGCCCCGGAACTCGCGCGTCCGCTCGATGGCGACGACGTCCTTGGGCTCCTCGACCACGCAGATGACCGTGAGGTCGCGGCGCGGGTCGCGGCAGATGTTGCACAGCTCCTCCTGCGCCACGTTCCCGCAGGTGGCACAGAAGCGGACCTTCGCCTTGACCTCCATCAGGCACTGAGCGAGACGGCGCACGTCCGTCGGCTCCGCCTGGAGGATGTGGAAGGCGATCCGCTGCGCGCTCTTGGGACCGACGCCGGGGAGCCGCCCCAGTTCGTCGATGAGGTCCTGGACCACGCCTTCGTACACGGATTGCCTTCCTGTCCCTGCTCGTTCTTCAGCTGGCTCGGTACGTACCGTAGTCGTGCTTGCCCACTTGGTACGTACGGTAGTTGGCGGTCGGCCGTCTTAGAAGGGACCGCCGGGTTGACTTAAAACGGCAGGCCGGGGATGCCGCCGCCACCCAGTCCCTGGGCCAGCGGGCCGAGCTTCTGCTGCTGGAGGGTCTGGGCGTTCTCGTTGGCCGCCTGGACCGCCGCGACGATCAGGTCGGCGAGGGTCTCGGTGTCCTCGGGGTCCACGGCCTTGGGGTCGATGACCAGGCCACGCAGCTCGCCCGAACCCGTCACCGTCGCCTTCACCAGGCCGCCGCCCGCCTGTCCTTCGACCTCCGTCCGCGCCAGCTCCTCCTGCGCGTTCGCGAGGTCCTGCTGCATCTTCTGGGCCTGCTGGAGCAGCTGCTGCATATTGGGCTGGCCACCACCGGGAATCACGATCAGCTCCTGGTTTCGTACGGCTGTGAGTACGGCTTTCGGGACGGCCGTGAGCACGACCGTCCGTACCGCTTGAGTACGGCTGTCCGGCGGGGTTTTCCCGCCTTGGCACGAGCCTACGTGGTCTACCGTGCCGTCGCCCCAGCACTCTTTCGAGTGAGACAGGGGATTGGCCTATACCTGATCAAGGCCCACGTCCGAGCGGAAAACCCCCGAAACCGGGTCCATCGCCACCCATTGGGAGGTAGTAAGGGTGCGGCGCAGCAGCATCTCGTGAACCTTGCGCCACGTTACCGTCACGCAACGTCACGAGTAGGGAGCGTCGGGTGAGCCAGCCGGACATGCAGCCCGAGGGGTCGGCCCAGGACGGGGACGGTCGGGGTGATGGTGCGCGGGCCGGTGGCCTGAGGCCGGGAGGGTTCGGGCCCGGCGGCTCCGGCGGTCCCGGAGGGCCCGGACGGAGCGGTCCCAGACGCGGTGTTCCCGGCCGGGGCGCACTCGGGCCGCCCGGCGGGCCGAGGCCCAGCGATCTCATGGGGCGTACGTTCCCGCTCGGGGACTGGGGGGAGCCGGCCGAGCGGCTCCACGAGCTGTACCGGTGGGTGGAGGCGGGGGCGCTGACCACGGCGTCCTGGTATCTCGCCGAGCGGGTGTGGAAACGGCGGGGTGCGCGGGCGTTGCGCGCGGGGGCCGCGGTGGGGGCTCTGGCCGGGGCCGCGTTGCCTCTGCTCGATGTCACGGGGGTGGTGGGCGGGGGTGCCGTCTGGGGGTATCTGGGGATGCTGGTCGGGGTCGCCTGTGTGGCGGGGGACCGTTTCTTCGGGGTGACGGCCGGGTGGATAAGGGATGTGGCCACGGCTCAGGCCGTGCAGCGGCGGTTGCAGCTGCTTCAGTTCGACTGGGCGTCCGAGTGTGTGCGGGAGGTTCTCGGGCCCACCGAGGGGACTGCGGGGGAGGCCGCGGAGCGATGCCTTGGTGTGCTTCGGCGGTTCTCCGAGGACATGACTGAGCTTGTGCGGGCGGAGACCGCGGACTGGATGGTCGAGTTTCGGACCGGGGCGGGGCCGCTGGCCATCCAGGCGGGCGGGGGTGGGGGCGCGCGCGCCGACTCGGCTCCGCCTGGACGGCCCCCGCTCCCCCCGGGCACCCGCCCGAACATGCCGCGCCAGCGCCCGCCCGAGCCCCGGTAGGGCCTTTTTTCGCCCCCGCCGCCCCTACCCATTCCCGTCACTAACTCGGGGGCTCCGCCCCCGAACCCCCAAAAGACTGCGCAGTTCCCCGCGCCCCTTTCAGGGGCGCGGGGAACTGCGCGACAAGCCACAACGCACCCGCACCCCGAATCGCACCCCCACGGGGTCTGGGGCGGAGCCCCAGGGGACGGGAATGGGTAGGGGCGGCGGGGGCGAAGAACGCCCTATACCTGCGGCAGCGGGAACGCCACCGGTCCCCGCAACCCCGCTCGGTTGACCCCCCTCACCCCGAAGAAGACGTTGTCCTTGGACAGATCCACCTCGTGGGAGGTCACGTCGCCGACCGGGATGACGTGGGTCCACTCGGGAGCCGTGGTCTCGCGCCAGACGACCTCGTAGCCCACCAGGTCGGGCTCGGAACCACGCTTCCACGTCAGCTCGGTGGAGTTCGTGAGCGCGGCTGTCTGGATCCGCGCCTCGCGAGGCGCCGCCGGAGCCTGGGCCAGGGTCCAGAGCGCCGCCGCGTTGACCCGGGCGACCCGGGCCGTGAAGGGGAAGTCGCAGAACTCAGGCAGGTCCCCGTACTGCTTGCCGCCCTCCTCCCGCACGTCCTGGTGCTGATGGGCGAAGTCCTCGGCCGGCTCGGTGAATCGGGCGGCCGCGTAGCCCTGTTCGAGGAAGGGGATGTGGTCACCGCCCCGGCGGTACCGGTCACGGCGATAGACGACCCGTACGTGCATACCCGTCGCCGAGTTGTCCGCCGTCTCGCGCACGAAGCGCGCCAACTGCCGTGACGGGGAGTCGTTCTCGCCGCCAACCGAACGGCGCGTCGCCGCCTGCTCCGCGGTCTCGGACGTGGGCACACCCTCGGCGAAGAGACGGATCGTGTACGGGTCCTTCGTCCCGTCGTCCGCCTTCGAACTGCCCACGATGTCGTTCGTGAACATGGCCTGGACGTCCGTGCCGGCCGCCTTGAACCGGGACGCCATGTGCGCGGCCCCGTACAGCCCCTGCTCCTCCCCCGCGACGGCCGCGAACACGATCGTCGACGCCGGGCGGCGCTTCGCCATCACCCGCGCCAGTTCCATCGCCACGGCCACGCCCGACGCGTCGTCGTCCGCGCCCGGGGCGTCCGAGGTGGCGTCCATGACGTCGGTGACACGGGAGTCGTAGTGGCCCGAGACGACGTACACCCGCTCCGGTGTGACCGAGCCCCGAAGCGTCGCGACCACGTTCGTGATGCGGGTCGCGGTCGGGATGCGGGACGCGGGTTCCTGGACGTACGACTGGAGTTCGGCCGTCATCCGGCCGCCGGACCCGGCGGCGTACGAGCGCATCTCCGCGAGGATCCAGTCACGGGCCGCGCCGATGCCACGGTCCGGGTCGTCCTGGGTGGAGAGGGTGTGCCGGGTGCCGAAGGAGACGAGCTTGCGGACCGTCGCCTCGATGCGGTCCGGGTCGATCTCCTTCAGCAGGGCGCGCAGCTCACGGGACGGTGGCTGCGCAGTGGCCGGCGGGCGCGGGCCCGGCTTCGCGGCCTCGGCCGGCGTCGCGGGCCTCGCGGGCGTGTCCACCAACTCGGCCGTCGGCATGGCCGGAGCGGACGCCGCGGGCGCCGCGGACGGCCCCACCGTGACGGCTCCGGCGGCCGCCGTCGCGGCCAGGACGGTTCTTCTGCTGGGCTGTATGTGCGGGACGGGGGGTGGGGTGGGGGATGAGGTGGGGGTGGGTGACATGGATCCATGGTTGTGCGCGTGTCCGGCGCACACAAGGGTCCCTGCCGTCACCCGGTGCCCGCGGCCCGTCGGGCTACCCCTCGGCGCAGATCTTCTGCCCCACCGGCGTCGAGCACGGCAGATGACCGTGCGTGCGGACCACGTCCTGGCCGCTCCCCCGGCTGATGTACGTGAGGAAGCTGGAGACGAGCGAGTCGGCGGGCGGCTCGCCGTACGTGTACGCGTACTCGATCTCGCGGTACGGGTACTCGCTGTTGCCGTGTTCGATCTCCTCGACCGACGGGTCGTGGCCGTCGAGGGTGACCCGGTGCACGCCCTGGTAGCCGGTGGCGAGGTTGAGCTCGCTGTAGCCGATGGCGCCGGGGACGCGTGCGACCGTGCCCAGCACCTGGTCGGTGGAGAAGAGTTCGCAGCGGATGACGGGAGCGGTCGGGTAGTCCTTGTTCTCGCAGTCGGAGGAGGTGTTGGCGCCCTCGTTGCGTTCGAGGACATGGCTCTGGAAGACCTTGCGCGTACCGGAGTTGGCGTCGCGGCTGACCAGACGCACGGGCAGGTCGGGGCCGCCGAGCTGCTTCCAGTTGCTGATCCGGTCGCTGTAGAGGCGGCGTACGTCCCTGGTGGAGAGGTTCTTCACCGGCAGGCCCTCGTGGGCGACCAGCACGAAGACCGAGACGGCGACGCGGGTCTCGCGCAGCTGCTGCAGCCCGCTCGGCTTGGGGCCGTCGGAGAGGGCGATCACCGGCGGGGAGCCGCCCTTGGACTTGGCTCCCTGGGCGGCGAGTTGCTGGACTCCTGCGGTGGAGCCGTGCGCGTCCACCTCGATCGTCGAACCCTCGCAGTCCTTCTCGTACTTGTCCGCCAGCTCGCGCATCACCGGCTCGAACGCCGTGGACCCGGTGACCGTCAACTCGCCCTGCTCGCAGCCGATCGGCGGCGGGGTGTCGTCGCGGGCGACCACGATGACGGCGAGCGCGAGGACGCACAGCGTGAGCATCCCGGTGATCAGCCGCGAGGGTCTGCTGAACAGCGGCGGCTTCTCGTCCGGTGTCGCACTGCGGTTGGGGTGCACCTCGCCGTCGCGGATACCGCCGATGAGCCGTATCCCGCTGCCCACGTCACCGCCCGACAGCAGCACCAGAAGCTTGAAGTGCTCCCCGCGGTTGAGCGGGACGCGCGGGATGCGCAGGGTGTTGTCCTGGTAGCCGAGGCCGTTCGACGGGGTGAAGTGGTCCATCAGATGGTCGGTGTCGGACGGCTGCGTGACCGACACCCCGCGGATGGTGCGGTCCGTGAACACCGCGGTCAGACCGTGGAGTTCACGTCCCGTGTAGTCCATGTCGGCGATGCTCTGCGAGCCGTCGTTCTCGATCCGGAGGAGGACGAGGGTCGCGTCCGCCATGCCCGGTGCCTCGTCGAACAGCCCGAGCCGCACGTTGGCCCTGCCGAGCCGGACGTCGTCCCCTATCGGGTTGTCCATCTGTACGCGGTAGCCGATGCGTTTGCGGCGCGGCACCCGGCGCTCGTACCAGACCATGATTCCCGAGGCCACGATGCCGACGACCGCCGTGCCCACGGCCACCACGTTCTCTGCGCTCAGCCACTCCACTGGGTGCCCCCACCACTCCCGGAGTCCGACGGTTCGGACACTGTACGGGCGGGGAGCGGGGTATTCCGGTGACGAAAGCCGAAGTTCAGGCGCTGTTCAGAGGCGGTTGGGCCGCCCCCTCCCGCTGCTCCCTCCAACTGCCGGTTCAGCCCTGCTTCGTGTACGTCAGTTCGTCACCGTTGCTCGTGTTCACCCTGCGGAGGCGGCCGTCGGGGAGGACGGTCAACTCCGTTGCCCCGCCCGGGCTGCAGGACGTGGCCGGCTGACCGACGGTGACCTCGGACGCGCCGATCCGGAGCGGCCCGCCGGCGCTCGGGGCCTCGGAGAGCTCCGCCCGGAACACACAGTGGTACGTGCCGCTGCCGGCCGGACCGTCCGCGGTGAGCGAGAGGACCGTGTCGCCCACCTCGCCCTGCTGGATGGTGAGTTCGCGGGTGTTGTGGCCCGTGGCGTTGTCGATGGACGCGGTCCACGTGCCGAGGTACTTGACGGGGATCGCGCCGTCCGTCGGTGTCTCCTCCGGTGTGGTCGGGGGCTGTGTGGGGCCCTCGGTGACCTGGCCCGGGGTCGTGGGCGCGTCCGCCGTCGGGGACTTGGTGGGGTCGCCGCCCGCGCGGTTGTCTCCGTCGCCCTTCATCAGCGCGTACACGGATGCGCCCGCGCCCAGCGCGACGATCAGCGCGACGATGATCAGGACCGCGGTGGAGCGGCCGCCTCCTTCCGGCGGCGGGCCGGGGTTCGGGGCGACTCCCGGTCCGTACGGGGGTGTTGGGCCGTAGGGGGGCGTTGGGCCGTAGGGAGGGGTCGAGCCAGGAGGGGGTGGGTAGCCGGCGGGTTGCTGTTGGTAGTGCGGGTAGCCGTAGCCGGCGGGCTGGGGGTGTTGCTGGGGGTAGCCGTAGGCGGGGTGGACGGGGGGTGGGCCTCCCGGCGGACCTCCCGGCGGGGTGGTCGGTGGGGGTGTTCCGGGCAGGCCCGTGGTCATGGTGGGGAGGTGGTCGAAGGGGGCGGCTCCCGGGGAGCCGGGCGGGGGTGGGGTGGGGGCGTGTTCGGGGGAGGCTTCAGGGATGGGGGTGGGACTCGGAGTGGGTGCGGCGGCCGGGGGGACCGGAGGTTCTTCGCCCCCGCCGCCCTTGCCCTTCCCGCCCCTGAGGGGTGCCGCCCCCAGACCCCCGCTGTCGGCCTGAACGGCCTCGTCCTCAAACGCCGGACGGGCTGAAATCAGCCCCTCCGGCGTTTGAGGAGCGGGGGTTCGGGGGCCGGCCCCCGACGGGGCCTGGGGCGGGGCCCCAGAGGGAAGGGACGGGTAGGGGCGGCGGGGGCGGGAGACTTCCGACCCCTCGGCAGTACCCGCGCCCTCCTTCGAACCCTCCGAACCCTCCGGACTCTCCGAGCCTTCCGGACTCTCCGGATCCTCCGTGTCCAACAACTGCACCGCGTGCCGCCCCAGTTGGGCCACGAGCATCCCCGGCAGCCAGGGGTCACGGCTGCGGCCGTCCATGACGGTGTCCTCCGCACCCGTGCGCTCCAGGATGTCGTCGAGGCTCGGTCGGGAGGCGGGGTCCTTGCGCAGGCACTGGCGGACGAGGTCGGCGATGCCCTCCGGGACGCCCTCCAGGTCCGGCTCCTCCTGGGCGATGCGGAACATCAGGGCGTGCACGCCGCTGTTGGCCGTACCGAACGGCAGGTCGCCCGTGGCCGCGTACGACAGGACCGAGCCCAGGCAGAAGACGTCGCACGCGGGCGTGATGCGGTCGCCGCGGACCTGCTCGGGGGCCATGAAACCGGGCGAGCCGACGAGCGCGCCGGTGCGCGTGAGGCCGCCGTCGGTCACCGTCTCCAGGGCGCGTGCGATACCGAAGTCGATGACGCGCGGGCCGTCGATCGTGACGAGGACGTTCGACGGCTTGAGGTCGCGGTGGATCAGCTCCGCCGCGTGGATGTCCTTGAGCGCGTGCGCGAGGCCGGCCGCGAGGATCCGTACGGAACGCTCCGGGAGCGCGCCGTGGTCGTGCCCGACGACCGCTTCGAGCGAGGGCCCCGCCACATAGCCCGTGGCGACCCAGGGGATCGCCGCCTCCGTGTCCGCGTCGAGGACCGGTGCCGTCCAGTACCCGCCCACCCGCCGGGCGGCCCGCACCTCCTGGCGGAAACGCGCGCGGAACTCCTCCTGCTCGGCGAGTTCCTGGCGTACGAGCTTGACCGCGACCGTCCGCCCCCGGTCGGAACGCGCCAGGAACACCTGCCCCATGCCGCCGGCACCGAGCCGCGCCAGCAGTCTGTACGCGCCGATCCGCTGCGGATCGGCAGGCCCGAGCTTCTCCATCGGTATGCCGCCCTCCCCCGTACTTGTGCGACAGCCCGAGGATAGTGCGGCCGAACGGGGAGGTGGCCGGAGCGGTGTCTACGGTTCCGTAACAGCGGATGCCGTTTCTGTCACGGTTCGCACACCCGACTCCGTGCCCGTTCGAGGGCCCGCTCCCCCTTCTGTGACCGTCTCCATCGCGCCGATCAGGCGCTCCAGCACCCGTACGGTCTCGGCCAGTCCGGCCTCGCCGAGGGTCTGCGCGAGGCGGTCCGCGAAGGCCGCGTGGCCGGGGGTGATCCGCCGGACGGCCGCGAGGCCCTCCTCCGTCGGGCGGAGGAGCTTGGCGCGGCGGTGGGCGGGATTGGGCACGTATTCCGCGAGGCCCCGCTCGACCAGCAGATCGGCGATCCGCTGCACGCTCTGCCGGGTGATGCCCATGACTCGGGCGATCCCGGAGACGGGCAGCGGCTCCTTCAGTACCGCCCCGAGCACCTGCCACCAGGCCGCCGTGAGCCCGGCCGGCTTGGCCAACTCCTCTGCCACACCCAGGAATTGGCCGTTCAGCCGGAAGACACCGAGCGCGCTCCGGCTGAACAGGTCCTGCCGCTCCCTGTCCTCCGCCCCACTCGCTTCACCCATGTTGCCTGTCCTGCCCGTCTCCGTCACTGGCCGGCCGCCTCAAGCACCGCGTACGCCTCCGCGTCCGAGTCGTGGAACAGCCGGTACCAGGCGTCGAGCACCTCTCCCTCGTACACCCCGAGCAGTCCGAACACCTCCCGCGCGAACGCGACGGGCTCGGTGGGCCCGGCGGTGATCAGCTTGCCGTCCGTGACGGCGTCGGTGTCGACGTACCGCTCGCCGCCCTTGTACCCCGTGGCCGCCAGGTAGAAGGAGACGGCACTGGTGTGGGCCCGGTCGTCGAGGAGTCCCTCGCGGGCGAGGCCTGCCGTGCCCCCGCAGATCGCGGCGACGGGCACGTCGGCCTCCAGGAACTCCCGCGCCTTGCGGGCGAAGGGGGCGAGGTCGTCGCTCGTGTCCCACAGATCGGCCCCCGGCAGGATCAGCAGCGAGCTGTCCTCGGGCCGCAGATCGTCGAGCGCGACGTCGGGCTGGATCCGCAGCCCGCCGACGGACCTCACGGGGGCGAGAGACGCTCCGACCGTCCGGATCTCGTAGCCGCCCCTCGCGAGGTACGCGGTCGTGTGGCCGGTCTCCCAGTCGGCGAGCGTGTCGTAGACGGCGAGGTGTACGGGCTTGCGGATGCCGTTCATGGTTCCTCCTCGGTCGTGCTGCTCGGTACGGTCCTGCGTGGTGCTTATGTAAGTATGCTGTCATCACGACAGGATGCTGTCAATAGTTTCCCCCGACCGTCGGCGGGACTGCGGTGGGATCGGGGCGGGCGTCCCTACACACGACAACCTGTCGCGTTCCCGGCCGCACCACAGACAGGACGCCGATGTCGCGCCCTCGCCCCGGACACCTACGCTCGGCCGCATGACCCCTCAGCCCAATCCCCAGGCCGGCGCCGCCGTGAAGGCCGCGGACCGTGCGCATGTGTTCCACTCCTGGTCAGCGCAGGAGCTCATCGACCCGCTCGCCGTCGCCGGTGCGGAGGGGGCGTACTTCTGGGACTACGACGGCAAGCGGTATCTGGACTTCACCAGCGGGCTCGTCTTCACGAACATCGGCTACCAGCACCCGAAGGTCGTCGCCGCGATCCAGGAGCAGGCCGCGAGCATGACGACGTTCGCGCCGGCCTTCGCCGTCGAGGCCCGGTCGGAGGCGGCCCGGCTGATCGCCGAGCGGACACCGGGGGATCTGGACAAGATCTTCTTCACCAACGGTGGCGCCGAGGCCGTCGAGAACGCCACGCGCATGGCCAGGCTGCACACCGGCCGCCCGAAGGTGCTCTCCGCCTACCGCTCGTACCACGGCGCGACCGCCGCCGCGATCAACCTCACCGGTGACCCGCGCCGCTGGCCGAACGACAGCGGGGCGGCCGGGGTCGTGCACTTCTGGGCGCCGTTCCTGTACCGCTCGCCCTTCCACGCGGAGACCGAGCAGCAGGAGTGCGAGCGCGCGCTCCAGCACCTGGAGGACACGATCGTCTTCGAGGGCCCCGCCACCATCGCGGCGATCATCCTGGAGACGATTCCGGGCACGGCCGGGATCATGATGCCGCCGCCGGGATATCTGGAGGGCGTCCGCTCGCTCTGCGACGAGTACGGGATCGTCTTCGTCCTGGACGAGGTCATGGCGGGCTTCGGAAGGACCGGGCACTGGTTCGCCGCGGACCACTACGGGGTCGTGCCGGACCTGATGACGTTCGCGAAGGGTGTGAACTCCGGGTACGTGCCGCTGGGCGGTGTTGCCATCTCCCCCGCCATCGCCGAGACCTTCGCGAAGCGCCCCTACCCCGGCGGACTCACCTACTCCGGGCACCCTCTCGCCTGTGCCGCCGCCGTCGCGACCCTCAACGTGATGGAGGAGGAGGACATCCTCGGCCAGGCCACCCGGATCGGCGCGGCCGTGCTCGGTCCCGGGCTGCGCGAGCTGGCCGAACGCCACCCGAGCGTCGGCGAGGTCCGCGGCACGGGCGTCTTCTGGGCCCTGGAACTCGTACGGGACAGGGAGACGCGGGAGCCGCTGGTGCCGTACAACGCGTCCGGTACGGCGAACGCGCCCATGGCGGCGTTCGGTGCCGCGGCGAAGGCGCACGGACTGTGGCCCTTCATCAACATGAACCGCACCCATGTCGTTCCCCCGTGCAACATCACGGAGGCCGAGGCCAAGGAGGGTCTGGCCGCGCTCGACGAGGCGCTCTCGGTGGCCGACGAGCACACGGTGTAGCGCAGGACCGGTGTGGTCCGGATGGCCCTTTCCCGAACGCGTAAGGTGACTGGCTCGTAGACATGAGCGAGTACTTATCCGATCGGGGAAGGAACGGACGATGCCCCGCACCGGCAGCGGCAATGGCGCCGTCACCCGCAGCACCCTGCGGCAGCAGATCGCGGACGCGCTCCGCGACGAGGTGCTGGCCGGACGCCTCAAGCCGGGCCAGGAGTTCACGGTCAAGGAGATCGCCGAGCAGTACGGCGTCTCCGCGACCCCCGTCCGCGAGGCCCTGGTCGATCTGTCGGCCCAGGGCCTGCTGGACGCGGACCAGCACCGCGGCTTCAGCGTCCACGAGTACTCGCTGAACGACTACCGGGGCATGATCGAGGCCCGCAGCCTGGTCACGGACAGCATCTTCCGCGGGCTGCTCGACGGGGAGGCCACCACCACCCGGGGCGCCCGCGCCGCGCTCGCCACGCGGATCGACGACCCGCGCACCGGTGCCGCGCTCGCCGGGGTGCGGCGGCGCGGCGAGGAGGCCCAGCGGGCGGCCTCCGCCGGTGACCTCAACATCCTCATCGGCTACGACCTGCGCTTCTGGCGCGAGCTCAGCGGGCTGTTCGGCAACCCCTATCTCGCCGACTTCCTGCACCGGCTGCGTGTCCAGTCCTGGGTCTGCGCGGTCCAGCACCTGCGCCGGGTCGACGACCTGCGCGGCCGTCTGTGGGCCGAGCACACGGCCCTCGTGGACGCCCTCACCGAACGCGACGCCCCGACCGCACACGCGATCGTGACCGCGTACGACGCGCACTCGCTGGCGCTGATCGAGCAGTTGGTC
Organism: Streptomyces sp. NBC_00258; assembly: GCF_036182465.1. Lineage (NCBI taxonomy): Bacteria > Bacillati > Actinomycetota > Actinomycetes > Kitasatosporales > Streptomycetaceae > Streptomyces > Streptomyces sp. NBC_00258. The sequence goes on along the minus strand of NZ_CP108081.1, from coordinate 6,745,153 downwards.
GCCGACTAGGCCCGCGAGGATCCCGGGGTGGGTCGAGGATCTGGGCCGGGGCCGGGGGCCGGGGGCCGGGGCCGGGAGGGCCGGGGCCGGAGGTCGGGGCGCGGGCCGTGCCGGTACGTCGAGCCCGCCGCCTCCGGGTATACGGCTGTTGGTTTTTAGGGTTCCGTTTCCTGGAGGAGCCGTACGCGGCGGGCTTTCGACGTACCGGCACGGCCCGCTCCCGTGCGTATTTCGGCTGCGGGTCCGGACTGGGGCTGCCGAGCTGAAGCTGTGGGGCTGGGTCCGGGGCGGAAGCGGTGGGTGTGGGGGTGGGGGTGGGGCCGTCAGGTGTGGGGTATTCGACGTTCACGGCGGGGCCCGACCGCGCTTGCACCCATTACGCTTTCTTGACCACCGTGCTACGCGAGGAGCTCTCTGTTGGCCTGTGACCTGTGGCTGGTCCCGCTCGTCGACGTGTTGTGCCACACCCCCGACAACCCATTCGCCGAGGAACTCGCGCTCTACGACAAGGTTCTGGGCGAGGCCGGACTTCCGCCGGTGCCGGTCTACGCCTACATGCCGGGCCTCTCCGGCGATGTGGCACCGGTCGCGGGCTTCGACTACGACGCGCTGCACTTCCTGCGCCGCGCGTACCTGTTGCAGGTGTGCGGGCTCGCGGTGACGCCGGTCGACGAACTGGGCGGCGACTACGAGCAGTTGCTGGAGATGTTCGACGCGACGGCTCAGCAGTCCCACCTGGTCTGGCACTACGACCACGCGGGCGCGTACGTGCCGGTGGACTTCCCGCACCCGCTGTCGAGCGACGAACTCCTCGCGGGCGGGGGCCCTCTGGGCTCGTCCCAGGCCCTGCTGCGTGAGCTGGAGTTCGTCGCCCCGACGATCGGCATCGACCCCGCTGTACCGCCCGTCGCGCCGCAGCCCCCCATGGCACCCACCGAGCTGGAGGAGCCGGCCGCGCCCGCGCCCTTCGACTCGAGCCCGTTCGCCCGCGAACGGCATGTGTGGCTGGGGCTCCACGCGGCGGCGACGCGGAGCCTGGCGCAAGGATCGATGATCATCTTCAGCTAGCCCGGTCAGCCCGGCCGTTCGGGTGCGTCAGGATGTGCAGACGTCGGTCAGTTCGTCGGCGGCGGCGTCGATCCGGCCGGAGTCCGGGCTGGTGTCGCCGTCCAGGACGGCCTTGTTGTAGTCCTTGATGGCGTCGTTGAGGTCGTCGACCGCCTTGCCGACCTTGTCGTCGTCGGTCCTGTCGCCGTCCGTCCTGTCGTTGATCCTGTCGAGGTTCTTCTCGATGGTGTCGATGGACGCGTCGGTCCGCGTGGGATCCTTCACCGCGTCCGCACCTGCCTCGTGGATCGCCTTGAGGCTGTCGGCGATCGTGTCGGCGTTCCTGAGGCAGCTCAGCGAGTTGTCGAGGTCGTCGTCCTCGCATCCGGTGAGCAGCCCGGCGGCCAGCGTGACGGCTGCCAGGGTGGTGACGACGGTGACGGTACGGCGTGCGGGGCGACGGTTCGAGGCCATGGAATGGGCCCTTCCTGGATCGGCTTGTGATGCCGTCCACGATTCCGTCGCGCACGCGCCGCCACGAGGGACCGGCCCCCCGAGTCCGTGGTGTAGCGGGCTACACCACGGATGTCCCGGCGGTCAGCGCAGCTCGGACAGGCCCTTCTGGAGGTCCTCGCCGTTCATGATCGGGCAGACCTCGACCTCGGCGTTGAACTGGGTGAGGAACGGCTCGCCCACAGGAGGCAGTTCGGAACTGTCCTTCATGTCGAAGAACAGGAGGCAGGTACGCCGGCCGCCCAAGGGCGCGAAGTACGCCGCCTCGGGCTTGAGATGGTCCAGGATCTCCTTGATCAGCTCCGGCATCTTGCCGCTGCGGATCGCTTCGTTCGACTTCTCCGTGTCCAGAGTGGCCTTGAGCATGACGCGCATCGCGCTCACCTTCTTCTGATCGACGCACGCACGTTTGCACTCTCAGCGTATGCCCGCTATGCGAGGTACGCCCACTCTTGCGTGTGGGGTGGGGGGAGTGGGGTGCGCGGCAGCGTCGTGCGCGCGGGCCTGCCGTCGACGCCGGGGCGGCATCGCCAACTCGGCAGCCTTGTCTGCCCGTTGAAGACGGGAGCGGGAACGGGAAACGGGAACGCCGTGCCCCGGCAGCCCGTCGAGGGGCCACCAGGGGCACGGCGTCATCACGTACCGCAGGCGCGCACTTGAGGTGCCTACTCGTCGCGCGCCGGTCGCGTACTAGATGAACGAGTTGATCTCGATCGTCTCGTCGCGGCCCGGGCCGACGCCGATTGCGGAGATCGGGGCGCCGGACATCTCCTCCAGGGCCTTGACGTAGTCCTGCGCGTTCTTCGGGAGGTCCGCGAAGGTCTTGGCCTTCGTGATGTCCTCCGACCAGCCCGGCAGGGTCTCGTAGATCGGCTTCGCGTGGTGGAAGTCGGTCTGGGAGTACGGGAGTTCCTCGACGCGCTTGCCGTCGATCTCGTACGCCACGCAGACCGGGATCTCCTCCCAGCCGGTCAGGACGTCCAGCTTCGTCAGGAAGAAGTCCGTCAGGCCGTTGACGCGCGTCGCGTAACGCGCGATGACCGCGTCGAACCAGCCGCAGCGACGGTCACGGCCGGTGGTCACACCGCGCTCGTGGCCGATGCGGCGCAGCGCCTCGCCGTCCTCGTCGAAGAGCTCCGTGGGGAACGGGCCCGCGCCGACTCGGGTCGTGTACGCCTTCAGGATGCCGATGACCCGGCTGATCTTCGTCGGACCCACACCCGAGCCGGTGCAGGCGCCACCGGCGGTCGGGTTGCTGGACGTCACGAAGGGATACGTGCCGTGGTCGATGTCCAGCAGCGTGCCCTGGCCGCCCTCGAACAGGACCACCTTGTCCTCTTCGAGCGCCTTGTTGAGCACGAGGACCGTGTCGGCGACGTACGGGCGCAGCTTCTCCGCGTACGTCAGCAGTTCCTCGACGACCTGCTCCGACTCGATGGCGCGTCGGTTGAAGACCTTGGTGAGGAGCTGGTTCTTGCCGTCGAGGGCCGCCTCGACCTTCTGCATCAGGATCGACTCGTCGTACAGGTCCTGGACGCGGATGCCGACGCGGTTGATCTTGTCCGCGTACGTCGGGCCGATACCACGGCCGGTCGTGCCGATCTTCCGCTTCCCGAGGAAGCGTTCCGTCACCTTGTCCACCGTCACGTTGTACGGCGTGATGATGTGCGCGTTTCCGCTGATGAGGAGTTTGGAGGTGTCGACGCCTCGCTCGTTCAGTCCGTTCAGCTCGGAGAACAGGACCGACGGGTCGACGACGACTCCGTTGCCGATGACCGGAGTACACCCCGGCGAGAGGATTCCGGAAGGGAGGAGGTGGAGGGCGTACTTCTGATCGCCCACGACTACCGTATGGCCGGCGTTGTTGCCGCCCTGGTAGCGCACCACATAGTCCACGGAACCACCGAGCAGGTCGGTGGCCTTTCCCTTGCCTTCGTCACCCCACTGAGCACCGAGCAGCACAAGTGCGGGCACGCGCGTACACCCCTTCCGGGCGGGGCATGTCCAAGGTCGGGGACGTACGCGGCTGGTTCTGGTACGGCTGCGTACGCCGGCGACCACCTTTGGCCGCGACCGTCGGACCGGATGCCCCGGAATAGACGAAGCCCCTGGCGCAATAGCGCAAGGGGCTCTTGCACAAAGATGCTACCCGAGGAAGCGAGGCAGGACCGAGGTGTCGACTTCCGACCAGCTCCTTGTGGTCATCGACCCGGTCGCCCGTCACGGTGACGGTGAGGCGGTACGGATCGCAAAAGACGTGCTCAGCGCGGGTGCGACGACGAAAGTGTGCCTTCCTGACGGGCCCGAGGAATTCGATCGGGCACTCGCCCGGAGAGGGTCACGACGGCCTGTCGTGATCGGGGACGACCGGGCGCTTTTGCGCGCGGTTTCCGTTTTGTACCGTCGGCGGGAGCTGGCCGGATGTGCACTGTCCCTCGTGCCGGTGGGCGTGGGCGGCGGGGCGCTGTCGCTCGCGCGGGCGCTTGGCGTGCCCATAGGGGCCGTCGCGGCGGCCCGGGCCGTGCTCGACGGGACCGAGCGGCGGCTCGATCTCCTGGTGGACGACAGCGATGGGGTGGTGCTGGGGGCGCTGCGGATTCCGCCGTTGGCGGGGGGCAGGTGGGGGGCGGCGGCCGGGACGGGAGTGGGGGTGGGCTCGGGCGGGGGTTTGAGGGCTGGTGGGGGTGCTGAGAAGGAGAATGGGAATGGGGCTGGTTCTGGGTCCGGGGGCGGCTCGCGGTTGGGATTGGGGTTCGGGTTCGGTTCCGGCTCCGGCTCCGGCTCCGGAAGTGCTTCGGAGGACGGGGGCGGGCATCACCATCACTGGCTTCGCACCTGCCAGTCCCTCGTACGGACCCTCGCGGCCCGGCCCGCCCGGGTGCCGGCCCCTGCGGTGACCGGGCCGACGCGGTTGCGGATCGAGGTCGACGGGGTGACCCTCGTCGACCTCGACCAGCCGCTGGAGTCCGTCTCCGTCATACCGGGCGGGGTCGGCGGGGGTGCGCGTGTCGAGGTGCGGCCCGCTTCGGTGGGTGCGGAGGCCGCTCTGCTGGAGGCCGTGGCTCGGACGATCACCGTGTCGGGGTCGGACTTCCGCTATCGGGCGGATGCGGTGGTCGGGGGGCCGGTGCGGACGCGGACGTGGACGGTGCGGGAGGGGGCGTGGGGGCTTACGTTGCCGGGGTGACCGGGGTGACCGGGGGGGGCGGTGGGGCCTTCTTCGCCCCCGCCGCCCCTACCCATTCCCGTCACTACTCGGGGGCCAGCCCCCGAACCCCCGCTCCTCAAACGCCGGAGGGGCTGACTACATTGCGGCCCGGGCCGACACACTCAGCCCGTCCGGCGTTTGAGGACGAGGCCGTTCAGGCCGATGAGCGGGGGTCTGGGGGCGCAGCCCCCAGAAGGGACGGGAACGGGTAGGGGCGGCGGGGGCGAGAAAAACCCTTACCCCGCCGCCGGCAACCCCACCACCCCGTCGTCCGAGTCGTCCTTCAAGGACACCCCCGTGCGGCGCAGCTCCCGCGCTCGGGTCAGCAGGGATGTCAGCTTGGCGGCGGCCGTGTCGTAGGACAGGCCCAGCGGAGGCCGGATGTTGGAGAGGCAGTTGCGGTCAGCGTCCGTCGTGGTGCCGGGCTTCGGGGCGTACGTGAGGTACGCGCCCAGGGAGTCCGCCGCCGACATCCCGGGCCGTTCGCCGACAAGGACGACGACCATGGCGGCACCCAGCACATGGGCGACATCGTCACCGAGCGCCACCCGGGCCTGTTCGGCGAGGACGACCGGCGCGACCCGCCAGGCGGCAGGCAGCCGTGCCGTCGTCGCGCGGATCACCGGCGCCGCGTGCTCGTGGACGGCCCGGCTCGACAGCCCGTCCGCGACCACGAAGACGACGTCCCAGGAGTCACACGAGTCGTGGACGCCGCGCGGCAGGTGCGCCCGGTCGATGTCGTCGAGCCTGCGCCCCAGGTCGGGTCGCTGGAGGTACGTCAGCCGGTCGGGAGCCGCACTCCGGACCCGTACCGTCGGCACACCCGGCAGCGCCGACGCCACCACGTCCGGGTCGAACGGCGAGTGCACCGCGTCCCGCGCCGCGGCATGTGCGGCCTGCAGTTCGAGGCGGTGGCGGGTCGGCAGGGCGGACCCGGCTCGGCCCAGCCCGATGCGCGCCTGGGTGTGCTGCCGCAACCCGGCCCACAGCGCGGCATCCGAGGGCTCGGGAGCCGCCCCATCCATCAATGCCCTTACCAATACCGCCAGTTGACGGTCCGTCATGCTGCCAGCTCCTTGCCGATGGCCATCAGGGGGTGGGCGGTGCCGGCGACGGGCCGTATTCCGCCTCGTTCGTCCAGCAGGCCGATGCCGTCGAGCCAGGCCTCGAACTCCGGTGCCGGGCGCAGCCCCAGGACCTCACGGAGGTACAACGCGTCGTGGTAGGAGGCGGACTGGTAGTTGAGCATGATGTCGTCGCCGCCGGGCGTGCAGATGACGAAGGACGCCCCGGCCACGCCCAGCATGGTCAGCATCGTGGCGATGTCGTCGTCGTCCGCGTCGGCGTGGTTCGTGTAGCAGATGTCCAGGCCCATGGGCAGGCCGAGCAGCTTGCCGCAGAAGTGGTCCTCGAGGGCGGCGCGGAGGATCTGGCGGCCGTCGTACAGGTACTCCGGGCCGATGAAGCCCACCACCGTGTTGACGAGGAGCGGTTCGTAGCGTCGGGCCACCGCGTACGCGCGCGCCTCGACCGTCTGCTGGTCCACCCCGTGGTGCGCGTCGGCGGAGAGCGCGCTGCCCTGGCCGGTCTCGAAGTACAGGGCGTTGGACCCGACCGTGCCGCGGCCCAGGGCGCGCGCCGCCTCGTACGCCTCGTCGAGGAGGCCGAGGGTGACGCCGAAGGAGGCGTTCGCGGCCTGCGTGCCGGCGATGGACTGGAAGACGAGGTCGACCGGCGCCCCGGCGGCCATCAGGTCGATGCTCGTCGTGACGTGGCTGAGCACGCAGGACTGGGTGGGGATCGCGTACCGCTGGATCACGCCGTCGAGGAGTTCCAGCAGGTCCCGTACTGCCTTTGGGCTGTCCGTCGCCGGGTTGATGCCGATGACCGCGTCGCCGGAGCCGAGGAGCAGTCCGTCGAGGAGCGCCGCGGCGACGCCCGCCGGGTCGTCGGTGGGGTGGTTGGGCTGGAGGCGGGTCGCGAGCCGGCCCGGCAGGCCGATCGTGGAGCGGAACGCCGTTACGACCCGGACCTTTCGGGCGACCGCGACCAGGTCGGCGTTGCCCATGAGCTTGGAGACGGCAGCCGTCATCTCGGGGGTGAGACCGGGGGCCAGCGCGGCCAGGGCCGTCGCGTCCGCGGTGTCCGAGAGCAGCCACTCCCGGAACTCCCCGACGGTCAGACCGGCGACCGGCGCGAAGGCCACCGCGTCATGGGTGTCCACGATGAGCCGGGTGACGTCGTCGTCCTCGTACGGGATCACCGGTTCGGCGAGGAACTGCGCGAGCGGCACGTCCGCCAGCGCCCAGCGGGCCGCGACCCGCGCCTGCGCCGACTCGGCGGCGAGCCCGGCGAGGCGGTCGCCGGAGCGTTCGGGGCTCGCGGCGGCGAGCAGCCGGGCGAGGCCGTCGAAGCGGTGGGTGCGGCCGCCGAGGGCGGAGGTGTACGTGCTCATGCCGGGGACGGTACGAAGCGTGGGCGCACGGGGTCCATGGCCGGACGGAGAGTTAACGCAGACGTTCGCTGCCGCGGCGATCCACAGGCGTTCTAAAGGTCTGGTTGACAAACATTTAACGCCCGGACCGGCGACACGACTCATTTTCCATGCAGCATTCCGGTCGACCGAAGACGAGCGTGAAGACCAGCGGGCGACCGCGGACGACCATGGAAAGGGGCCACCCGATGGCAGTACAGGAGGGCGCAGCCCCCGAGGCGGCGGCGGGCACGGCAGGCGAGGACACCACCGTCCACCGGCTCAAGCCGAACGCGATCGGCCTGCTGGGCGTGGTCTTCATGGCCGTCGCCACGGCCGCGCCGATCACCGCGATGACCGGCAACGTGCCCTTCATGGTCTCCTCCGGAAACGGCATCGGAGCCCCTGCGAGCTATCTCGTCGCAATGGTCGTCCTGGCGATCTTTGCGGTCGGCTTCACCTCGATGGCGAAGCACATCACGTCCACGGGCGCCTTCTACGGCTTCATCTCGTTCGGCCTCGGCCGGACCGTCGGCCTCGCCTCCGGACTCCTCGCGACCTTCGCGTACGTGGTCTTCGAGCCGGCCCTGATCGGTATCTTCTCGACCTTCGCCACGACGACCCTGCACGACCAGACGGGGGTGGACGTCCCGTGGTGGGCGTTCGCGATCCTGATGCTCGCGATCAACGCCATGGGCACGTGGTTCGGGGTGTCGGTCGCCGAGAAGCTGCTCGTGGTGCTGCTGGCCACCGAGGTCACGATCCTCGCGGCGATGGCGATCTCCGTCGCCCTGCACGGCGGCGGCCCGGACGGCTTCACCTTCGGCCCGGTCAACCCGGTCAACGCCTTCCAGGGGACATCGGCCGGTCTCGGACTCTTCTTCGCCTTCTGGTCGTGGGTCGGCTTCGAGTCGACGGCCATGTACGGCGAGGAGTCCCGCGACCCGAAGAAGATCATCCCCAAGGCCACGATGATCTCGGTGCTCGGCGTCGGTGTCTTCTACGTCTTCGTCTCCTGGATGGCCATCACGGGCAACGGCGAGGCGGCGGCCGTCGAGGCGGCCTCGTCCTCCAACCCGCTCGCCCTCTTCTTCAACCCCACCGAGCAGTACGTCGGCCACTGGGCCGTCATCGTCATGCAGTGGCTGATGATCACGGGCTCGCTGGCCTGCGGCATGGCCTTCCACAACTGCGCCGCCCGCTATCTCTACGCCCTCGGCCGCGAGGGGGTGCTGCCGTCACTGCAGCGCACCATCGGGCGCACCCACCCCGAGCACGGTTCCCCGCACGTCGCGGGCCTCGTCCAGACGGTCGTCAGCGCGGTGCTGCTCGGGGCGTTCTGGGCGGCCGGCAAGGACCCGTACACCGGTACGTACGTCCTGCTCGCCATCCTCGGCACGATGGCCATCCTGGTGGTTCAGGCGGTGTGTTCCTTCGCGGTGCTGGCCTACTTCCGCAAGAACCACCCCGAGTCCCGGCACTGGTTCAGGACCTTCACCGCCCCGCTCGTCGGTGGCCTCGCGATGCTCGCGGTGGTGGTGCTGCTGGTGTCCAACATGGGTGTCGCGGCCGGTCCCGAGTCCGGTTCGATCGTCCTGAAGGCCACCCCGTGGATCGTCGCGCTGATCGGCGCGGGCGGAGTGGCGTACGCGCAGTACCTGAAGAGGCGACGGCCGGAGGGGTACGCGCTGCTGGGACGGACGGTCCTGGAGGAGACGAAGGAGCGCTAGGAACGCCCCGTCACTGGTGGGCGCCCCTTCAACTGGGCGCCCCTTCAGGGGCGCGGGGAACTGCGCGACCAGCCACGAACGGGCCCGCAGTTCCCCACCCACGGCCACCCCTTGGCGACCTCACCCGTCGCCGAACTCCCGCTCCTTGTGGACGCGCCAACGCTCCATCATCTCGGCGATCTCCCCCTCGACGAACTGGAAGAAGGCGCGCGTCTCGGCGAGCCGCCGCCCCGCCGGGGTCTCGGCACCCAGGCTTTCGACCCCCTCGCTCAGGGCGAACTGCCACCGCTTGATCACCGCGTCCCGGTTGGTCAGCGCCTCGTACCACTGGTCGCTGTGCACCCGGTACCGCTCGCGCCGGGATCCGGGCTCCCGCTCGCGCGAGACCATGTGCTGCTGCGAGAGATAGCGCACCGCCCCGGATACGGCGGCGGGGCTGACCTGGAGCTGTGCACCGATCTCGGCGGAGGACAGCGCCCCGGAGTCCGAGGCGAGCAGGGCGCCGAACACCCGGGCCGGCATCCGCTGCATCCCGGCCTCGACCAGTTGCGCGGCGAAGCTCTCGACGAACTTCGAGACCGCCTCCGGGTCCCGCCCCACCTCACTCGGTTCCGACATCCCTGGATCCTCTCCCCTGCTCAGCGCGCCATGGTCGAGTGTATCCGCGATTTATACGCTTCCTTAACTTCACAAATTTCTGAAGCAAGCGTACGTTCGGAATCATGACGAAGGCAATCACCGTCTCCGGACTGCACAAGTCGTTCGGCAGCACGCACGCCCTGGACGGTCTCGACCTCGACGTCGAGACCGGCGAGGTCCACGGCTTCCTCGGCCCGAACGGCGCCGGAAAGTCCACCACCATCCGCGTCCTGCTGGGCCTCCTGCGCGCCGACTCGGGCGCCGCCCAGCTGCTGGGCGGCGACCCGTGGACCGACGCGGTCGAACTGCACCGACGGGTCGCGTACGTCCCGGGCGACGTGACCCTGTGGCGCAACCTCTCCGGCGGCGAGGTCATCGACCTGTACGGGCGGCTGCGCGGCGGACTCGACAAGGCGCGCCGGGCGGACCTGATCGAGCGGTTCGAACTCGACCCGACCAAGAAGGGGCGCACCTACTCCAAGGGCAACCGGCAGAAGGTCGCCCTCGTCGCCGCCTTCGCCTCGGACGTCGACCTGCTGATCCTGGACGAGCCGACGTCGGGCCTCGACCCGCTCATGGAGGAGGTCTTCCAGTCCTGCGTCGAGGACGAACGCGACCGGGGCCGCACCATCCTGCTCTCCTCGCACATCCTCAGCGAGGTGGAGGAGCTGTGCGACCGCGTCAGCATCATCCGCAAGGGCCGGACCGTGGAGAGCGGCTCGCTCACCCAGCTGCGCCATCTGACCCGCACGAGCGTCACCGCCGAACTCGCGGGCCCGCCCAACGGGTTGGCGAACCTGCCCGGCGTCCATGACGTCGACATCCAGGGCAGCAGGGTCAAACTCCAAGTGGAGAGCGACAAGCTGAACGCCGTACTGCGCTCGCTCACCGAGTCGGGCGTACGGTCCCTGACCTCGACGCCACCGACCCTGGAGGAGCTGTTCCTGCGGCACTACCAGGAGGACGCGCGGGCGGAGGCGGTGTCGCGATGACCACCGTGGCTTCGGGCACTTCGGGCACTTCGGGTACGAGGTTCGGCGTACGAGCGGGAGGTTCCCGTCAACTGGCCGGGACCTGGACCCTGTTGAGGCTCGCATTGCGCCGCGACCGAGTGATGATCCCGCTGTGGGTCGCGGTTGTCGGGCTGATGGTGGTCTCCATGCCCGGCTCGCTGGAGAGCATCTACTCCACGGCCGCCGAACGCGCCGACGTGGCCCGCCAGATGCTGACCAACAGCTCCCTGCGCGCCATGTACGGGCCGGTGTTCGGCGACTCCCTCGGCGGCCTCGTGGCGTGGCGCATCGGTACGTACGCGGGTGTGTTCGCCGGGATCATGAGCCTCCTCGTCGTCGTGCGGCACACCCGGGACGAGGAGGAGAGCGGCCGCCAGGAGATGGTGTCGGCGGGGATGGTGGGCCGCCGCGCCCCGCTGACCGCCGCGCTCCTCGCCGCCCTCGTCGCGAACGCGGCCCTCGCGCTGATCATCACGGGCGGCCTCGCGGGACAGGGCTCCTCGGGCGCACTGGCCCTCGGGCTGGGCACGGCCGGGGTCGGCATGGTCTTCGCGACGATGGCGGCGATCGTCGCCCAGCTCACGGAGAGCGCGCGGCTCGCGAAGGGGCTGACGGGCGGGCTGCTGGGCGCGGCGTTCGTGCTGCGGGCGGCGGGCGACTCGTCGGTGAGCGACGGCTCGTCGGTGCTGACATGGCTGTCCCCCGTCGGCTGGCTGGAGAACCTGCGGTCCTTCGCCGACGAACGGTGGTGGGTACTGTTCCTCTTCGTCGCCGCCGTGGCACTCCAGGGCCTGATCGCGTACGACCTGGCCGGCCGCCGTGACGTCGGCATGAGCTTCCTGCCGACCAGGCCCGGCCCCGCCTCCGGCCGCCTCGGTACGGCGGGCTCACTGGCCTGGCGGCTGCAGCGCGGCAGCGTGCTCGGCTGGAGCCTGGGCTTCCTCGCCGCCGGTGTCGCCTTCGGCGGGATCACCACGGGCGCCACGGATCTGGTCGGCGACAACGAACGGACCCGCGAGATCGTCGAGCGCATGGGCGGCCAGTCCGGAATCACGGACGCGTTCCTCGCCACGATGGTCGGCATGCTCGGGATGGTCGCCGCGCTGTACGTCGTCCAGTCCGTGCTGCGGCTGCACGCCGAGGAGACCTCCCAGCGTGCGGAACCCGTCCTCGCGAACGCCGTGGGCCGCCTGCGCTGGGCCTCCGGCCATCTGCTGATCGCCTTCGGCGGGGCGGCCCTGATCATGCTGGTGGGCGGCCTGGGTCTCGCCCTCGGCTACGGCCAGGACTTCCCTTCCATCCTGGGCGCCTGTCTGGTCCAGCTCCCCGCGATCTGGACCATCGGCGGCCTGGCCGTACTCCTGCACGGACTGTCCCCGACGGTGGCGCCGGGTGCGTGGGGCGCCGCCGGCGCGGTCCTCCTCCTGGGCTGGATCGGCCCGGCCCTGGACCTCCCGGACACGCTCCTGGACCTCTCCCCCTTCGGCCACCTCCCGAAGCTGCCGGGCGGGGAGATGACCTGGACACCGGTGCTGGTACTTACGGGGATCGCGGTGGCGCTGGTGGGGGTGGGGCTGGGTGCGTTGAGGCGCCGGGATCTGACTACGGGCTGACGGGGTGGTCGGGTGCGGGGGGGGGGCTGGTCGCGCAGTTCCCCGCGCCCCTAAAGACCTGCGCCGTTCCCCGCACCCTTGAAGGGAGGCGCGAGCCCGTCAAACTTCGACAAGCAGCCCCTCCAACCCCCGGATCACGAAGTTCGGCTTCCGCTCGGGCTCGGCAGCGAGCCTGAGCGAAGGAGCCTGGTCCAGCAACGCCCCCATTGACGCGGCCAGTTCGATCCGGGCGAGCGGTGCCCCGATGCAGTAGTGGATCCCCGCGCTGAAGGAGATGTGCGGATTCTCCGGCCGGGACAGATCCAGCGCCTCCGGCTCGGCGAACACCGCCGGGTCGTGGTTGGCGGAGCCGAAAAGCAACGCCACCTCGCTCCCCCGGGGAATCACCGTCCCGTCCACCTCGATCTCGTCGAGCACCCACCGCTCGAACAGCTGCAACGGTGTGTCGTACCGCATCAGCTCCTCCACCGCCGTGCCCACCAGACCCCGGTCCGCCCGGAGCGCCGCCAGCTGACCGGGGTTCCGGAACAGCGCCCACCACCCGTTCACAGTGGCGTTCACCGTCGCCTCGTGCCCCGCGTTCAGCAGGAGCACGCATGTCGAGATCATCTCCTGCTCACTGAGCCGGTCCCCCTCGTCGTACGCCGCGATCAGGCCCGAGACCAGGTCGTCCCCCGGCTCCTTGCGCCGGACCGCGATCAGCTCCCGCAGGAACTCGGTGAACTCGACCGACGCCCGCACCGCCTTCTCCGCCGTCCCCTCCGACGGGTTCAGCTCGTACATCCCGCAGATGTCCGCCGACCAGGGCCGCAGCTGCGCCCGCTCGGACTCCGGGATCCCCAGCATCTCCGCGATGACCGCCACCGGGAGAGGTTCGGCGACGACCGTCAGCAGGTCACCGCCGCCGGCCGCGACCAGCTCGCCGACCAGCTCGGACGCCAGCCGGTCCACGTACGGCCGCAGCCGCTCGACCGTCCGCGGGGTGAACGCCTTCGACACCAGCCGCCGGATCCGGGTGTGGTCCGGGGGCTCCAGGTCGAGCATCCCGTGGTCGTTCAGCACGTGGAACGGCTCGTGCTCGGCCGGCGGTGCCGTGCGGGCGAAGTCCTCGTGCGTGAACCGGTGCTGGTACGTCCGGCCCAGGCGCCGGTCCCTGAGCAGCGCCGACACGTCCGCGTGGTGCGGGACCAGCCACTGGTTGGTGGGCTCGTAGTGGTGGACCCGGCCCTGGGCACGCAGTTCGGCGTACGCGGGGTACGGGTCGGCCAGGAAGGCCTGGTCCCAGGGGTCGAACGCCGACGAAGGTTTGGTAGCTGCCATGAACGGACGCTAACCGGAGGTGTCCCTGTCTGAACAGGGCCGTCCGTCTTCGCGGGGTTGTCGACGGGCCGGTGGGACCGTGCGGGTGCGCCGTGGCTGGTCGCGCAGTTCCCCGCGCCCCTGGAAGCAGGGGCGCTACCGTCAGCCCGGGGTCACCAGTCGCGCCTCGTAGGCGAACACCGCTGCCTGGGTGCGGTCCCGCAGGCCCAGTTTTACGAGGATGCGGCTCACGTGGGTCTTGATGGTGGACTCGGCGACGACCAGGCGGGTGGCTATCTCGGCGTTGGACAGGCCCTGGGCGATGAGGACCAGGACCTCCGTCTCGCGCTCGGTCAGGTCTCCGTAGGACGCCTGGGCGGTGGCCGACAGGCGGGGCTCCTCGGCCAGCTTCGAGAACTCCGTGATCAGCCGCTTCGTCACCGAGGGCGCCAGCAGTGCCTCGCCGGCCGCGACCACGCGCACCCCGTCCGCGAGCTGCCGGGCCGAGGCGTCCTTCAGGAGGAAGCCGGACGCTCCGGCGCGCAGCGCCTGGTACACGTACTCGTCGAGGTCGAACGTCGTCAGGACGAGCACCTTCGACGCGCCGCTCGCCGCCACGATCTCGCGGGTCGCCTCGATGCCGTTCATCTCGGGCATCCGGATGTCCATCAGGACCACGTCCGGCCCCAGCTCCCGGACCCGGTCCACGGCCTCGCGGCCGTTGACCGCCTCTCCGACGACCTCGATGTCCGGCATCGCGCCGAGCAGCACCGAGAAGCCCTCGCGGACCATCATCTGGTCGTCGGCGATCAGTACGCGGATGGTCATGCGGAGTCCTCCGTAGGTGCGGTCGCCGGGACGGGGAGGAAGACCGCGACCTCGTAGCCCCCGTCGTCCGTCGCCGCCGCCGTCATCTCCCCGTCCAGCATCGACACCCTCTCCCGCATGCCCGTGATGCCGTGCCCGGCACCCGGTGAGGGCTTGACCAGGCCGGTCGCGGGACCGTTCACGATGCGCAGTCCGAGTCCGCCGAGCACATAGCCGATCTCCACCTTGGCGGCGGCGCCCGGGGCGTGCCGCAGGCTGTTGCTCAGCGCCTCCTGGACTATTCGGTACGCGGACAGCTCGACGCCCTGCGGGAGCTCACGCACCGCTCCGGTGACCGTCTTGTCCACGGCGAGTCCCGCGTCCCGCACGTTCTCCAGGAGTCGGTCCAGGTCCGCGAGCGTGGGCTGCGGGGCGTCCGGGGCCTCGTAGTCCTCGGCCCGTACGACACCGAGGACTCGGCGCAGCTCGGAGAGGGCTATGACCGCGTTCTCCCTGATCACCGCGAAGGCGTACTCCAGCTCCGGCGGTGGGTTCTCCACGCGGTAGGGGGCGGCCTCCGCCTGGATGGCGACCACCGACATGTGATGGGCGACCACGTCGTGCAGCTCGCGGGCGATCGTCGTGCGCTCTTCGAGCAGGGTGCGCTTGGAACGCTCGTGCGCGGTCACCGTCTCCTGGGCGGTCACCTTCTGCGCGGCGTCGTGCCGCACATGCCACACCGTGACGACCAGCAGTGCCAGCGCGCTCACGAACAGGAAGGGCATGGTGTTGGTGTAGTAGTGGCTGCCTCCGAAGAAGACCTCCGCGAACAGGCCGTACGCCGCGGTCAGCGCCCACATCCAGGCTGCCGTGCGGGGTCTGGTCCTCAGCGCCACGACCGTGAGCACGATCAACTGGGTCGCGAAGGCGCCGGGCAGCCAGGGCCAGTCGCTCCCCCAGTCGCTGCCGAACAGGGCCACGACCGGTGTCACCGCGAGGGAGATCCAGAAGGCGCCGACCGGCCTGAGCAGGGTCAGCAGGATCGTGCCCAGTGCGAGGAAGCCGGTCAGGAGCTGGACGAGATCACCGCCGCCGTTGCCCGCGAGGGAGATGAGCAGCGCCACCAGGCCGGCCAGTCCCACCACTGTGTGCGGGGTCCAGGCCGCCTGCTCCCGCAGGCGCGGCGGCAGCCGCCGGGTCAGACGGCCGTCCACCCGCATCCTGGGAAGCGGGCGGACGGCGAAGGCGTCGTGGAAGAGGTCCTGTCGCAGCCCTCGCGACGCGTCCATCGCCAGCTGGAACTCGGGACTGCGTTGCCTGGCACCGCCTGGCGGTGTCGTCTGCGTCTGGGTCGTCTCGGTCACATACAGAACGGTAGGCGGAGACGACCGTAGCGGTCGTCACCAGTGAGAAGGGTCATTCAGCCTCCCTCTCAGGTACTACGGGTACGACCGGGTGTCCCGCGGGGCAGCGCCGCCCGTGGCCGCCGGGGCGCTCAGTAGCCACTGGGGCGCACCAGCCCGCACTCGTACGCGAACACCGCCGCCTGGGTCCGGTCCCGCAGGCCCAGCTTCACGAGGATGCGGCCCACGTGGGTCTTCACGGTCTGCTCGGCGACGAAGAGCCGCTCTGCGATCTCCGCGTTCGACAGGCCCTGGGCGATGAGGGCGAGCACCTCCGTCTCGCGCTCGGTCAGCTCGCCGACGCGCTGCTTGAGCGGGGCACGGGGCGTGGTGTCCAGCCGGGAGAACTCCGCGATGAGGCGCCGGGTGATGCCGGGCGCGAGCAGCGCGTCACCGGCGGCCACCACCCGGATCGCCTCGGCGAGCTGGTCGGCGGACGCGTCCTTCAGCAGAAAGCCGGAGGCGCCGGCGCGCAGCGCCTCGTACACGTACTCGTCGAGGTCGAAGGTGGTCAGCACCAGGACTCTGATCTGCGGAGTCCTGTCGGTGATGCGGCGGGTGGCCTCGATACCGCCGAGTTCGGGCATACGGATGTCCATCAGGACGACGTCCGGGGCGAGTTCGGCGACCTTGGCGATGGCGTCCAGGCCGTCGACCGCCTGGCCGACCACGTCGATGTCGGGCTGGGTGTTGAGCAGCACCGTGAAGCCCTGCCTGACCATCTGCTGGTCGTCGGCGATGAGTACGCGGATGCTGCCGCTCGTCATGAAGTGTCTCCTGTGGGGTCCGGGGGGCTGTTGGGGCCGTTGGGTCCGGTCGGGTTGTCGGAACGGGGAGTGCGGGAGGCGGTGGCCGCCGAACGCGGCAGGAAGGCCGCCACCGTGAAACCGCCGCAGGCCGTTTCCATGGCCATGAGGGTCCCACCGAGCATCATCGCCCGCTCCCGCATCCCGAGCAGACCGTGTCCGGCGCCCGGTGACGGCGGGGCGGGGCGACTCGGCGAGGAGTTGACGACCCGGATCTGCAGGCCGCGCGGGAAGTGCGTGAGCTCCACCCGCACCACCGAACCGGGCGCGTGCCGCAACGCGTTGCTCAACGCCTCCTGGACGATCCGGTACGCGGACAGCTCCACGCCGGGCGGCAACGGGAGCCGCTCGCCGGTGATCTCCGTGGTCACCTCCAGCCCGGCGGCGCGGGTGTTCTCGACGAGGGCGTCGAGGCGGTCGAGGGTGGGCTGGGGGGCGTCGGGCGCGGCGCCGGCGCCGGTGCCGAGACCGTACGCGTCGTCGGGGTTCTCCGAGCGCAGCACGCCGAGGACCCTGCGCAGCTCGGTGAGCGCCTCCAACGCGTTCTGCCGGATGCCGTCGAGGTTCTCCCTCAGCTCGTCGGAGGGGTTCTGCACCAGGTGCGGGGCCACTTGGGCCTGGATGGAGATGACCGACATGTGGTGGGCGACCACGTCGTGCAGCTCACGGGCGATGCGGTTGCGCTCCTCCAGCAGGGTGCGGCGAGAACGCTCCTCCGCCGTCAGGTACTCCTGCTCGACCAGCTGGGTGCGTGCCTCGCGACTGCCGCGCAGGGCGGTGCCGAGAAGTACGGCGACGGCGAACACGGAGACGGCCAGCACGCCCGTGCCCGAGTACGGACCGCCGCCGAGGATGCCCTGCACGAAGGCCGTGACCAGCCCTGTCACCGCCAGCACCGCGAGCGCCACACGGGCGGGCATCCGCAGGGCGAGCAGGAAGAGGATGAGGGCATGCGCGGCGATCGTGGGCCCGATCCACGGCCAGTTGGGGCCCGGCGGCACCATGTCCGTCATGTTCGACTGTGCGGCCACGGCGGCGATGAACGTCGCGGACAGCGACAGCCACCACGCCGGGAAGGGCCGCCACAGGGCGAGTACGAGCGCCACGCCCTGCGCCGCGCCGGCCAGCAGACCGAACTCGACGCCCAGCCGATAAGCGGTGCTCAACTCGTCGATGCTGCCGAGCGCGACGGCGACAGCGATCAGGCCGATCACGACGTGCGGCAGCCGGCGCAGCCAACGGGGCCGGGACAGCGGCGGCAGGGGCGCGCTGCCGGACGAGAGACCCACGAGAAGGGCCGGCAGAGAGCGGCGGGCGCGCCGCACCTGGGCGGGACCCGCAGGGCCGTTGGGGCCGACGGGACCGGTGGGACCAGGGCCGTTGCGGTGCTCGGAGCGGGCGGGCAGAGGCACGGCGGGGCGGGTCTCCGGGGGCAAGGGCGGGGGCGGGGGCGGGGGCGGGGGCGGGGCCGAGCTGGTGTCGTCCTCTGTCCGGGCGTCCCTGGCGTCGTCCACGCCGTCAACCCTAGGCACGCCGGACCTCGTTCGTTTCCACGGCGACGCGGTGGGTGCGGACGACACGTGACGGACGACGGGTACGACGGCCACGGCGGCGGTGCCCCTGCTCGTAGGAACGAAAGGCCGCCCAGCACATGGTCAGGGCGAGGGCGAAGACCGGGAGCCAGGCGAGTCGGAACGCCACCCACGTGAGGTCGTCCGGAGTGGTGTGCAGGCCTGGGAGCCTGCCCGCGAGGAGGCCCGTCGCGGTGACCGACATCAACGCGGTCTGGTGCCACAGGAAGATCGTCATCGCGGAGAGGTTGACGAAGGCGACCCAGGCCCAGAGCACGGGCCTGCGCATCGCCCGGCGCAGACGCTCGCGCAGAAGCAGCGCCAGACCGCACTGGGCCAGGCCGAAGGCGACCACGGCCAGGGTCGGCGGGTTGAGGTTGGAGACCGGGGCACCGGGGACGCCGACCATCGACGCCGGATAGCCGCCCCACGCCACGAGTCCCGCGGTCACCGCCGCGCCGCCCGCGAGCAGCACCCAGCCCGAACGCCGGGTCAGCTCGCCCCGCGTCCAGGCCGCGCCCAGCGTGTACGGCACGAGCCAGCCCGCCGCCACATTGACCCAGCCCAGCCAGGCGGGGCCGCCGAACCCGAAGCGGATGAGGTCCACATGGAGAACGACGGCCAGCGGCCACAACGGGTTCACCCGGGTCACCAGCGGGGTCACCGCCGTCAGCGCGGCGAAGACCAGCAGGAACCAGAGAGGGGACAGGACCAGCTTCAGCAACGCGTGCGCCGTCTTCAGGTCCGCGCCCGTCACGAGCAGGCCGACCGTGGCCACGGTCCACAGCCCGAGCACGGCCGCCACCGGCTTGAAGAGGCGGGACAGGCGCGTACCGAGCCAGCGCCCGTACGTCGTGCCGCGCGAGCGCGCCGACGCGTAGCTCTTCGTCGCCACGTGCCCGCCCACCAGGAAGAACACGGCGAGCGTCTGGAAGACCCACGAGATGGGCGCCAGCCAGGGCATATGCGCCAGCGGGCTCGACGTACGCAGCCTGCCGCCGTCCGCGACCAGGGCCGTGACGAGCCAGTGGCCGAGCACGACGCCGAGTATCGCGAAGGCGCGCAGGGCGTCCACGGAACGGTCGCGGTCCGCCGGTGTCGCCGCTTCGATCCGCTCTGCGCCGAGGCGCAGTCGGCGTATCACCTCATCCATGGGTCATCTCCGATGTCTCGCCGAGCACGATCCGGGCGAGGTTGGCCAAGGACACCGAACCCGGCTTGAGGTAGTCGCTGTGGCCGCCGTCGCCCGCCGCGAAGACGCGGGCGCCGAAGGCCGGGGACACGGGGTCGGTGCCGAAGCCGACCGTCGTGCCGAAGAGGTCGGCCCTGGTGTGCGGGACGTCCGCGATCCAGTCGTCACTGCCGCGACCGGCCCAGACGCGTGCCTTCGTGTGCAGGCCGGCGGCCGAGTCCACGCCCGTGCCGGGGCTCCCTATGAGCACCAGGTCCGAGATGCCGAGACCGCTCGCCGCGCGGGCGCCCACGACCGTCCCGTACGAGTGGCACAGCAGGGTGAGCCGGGCGTGCCCGTTCACCCGCTTCAACTCGCTTATGAAATCCCGGAGTTCGGGTGCCGCTTCCTTGGCCAGGCCCGCGGTCAGGACCTCGGGGCTGATCGTGCCGGGTGTGTCGTAGCCGAGCCAGGCGATCACTGCGGCACGTGGGCCGAGCCGCTGGTGCAGGGCGACGGCCCCGGCGCGGAAGCGGTCGTACGTGTCCAGGCTTGTGTCGGAACCGGGCACCAAAACCGCCACGTGGTCGGCCTTCGCCAGGTCGCCGAAGACCTCGGCGGCTCGGCCGGAGCCGCGGGCGTCGAAGGTGAGGAAGTGGCGCGACGGGTCCGCCATGGAGCGGACGGCGACCGCTCGGCTGCGGTCGCCGTGGGCCGCGGCCATGCGCGAGGCCTTGGCGGCGTTCGCGCGGTTCGCCGCGTAGGCGCTGTCCAGCGTGGTGGGGGTCAGCGTGGCGATGTGGGCCGGGGCGGGTGCCGGTATGTCTGGATGCGCGGTCGCGGCGGAGATCGGGGCGACGACCGCGCCCGTGATCAGGGCGGCGAGCAGGCCGCGGCGGGCGCGGGTCCATCGGGGCCGTTGGCCCCGCTGGTCTGCCTGGCCTGCCCGGCCTGGCTGGCGTGCCTGGCCCGGCTGGCCCGGCTGGCCCGGCTGGCCCGGCTGGCCCGGCTGGCCCGGCTGGCCCGGCTGGCCCGGCTGACTTGGCCCGCCCGGTCGCTTCGGTCGTCCCGGTTGCGCCGCAGTCCTCGCCGCGGCCGCCCTCCCCCGTAGCCCCATCCGTGTGCCCCCGTCTCAGTTCGCCCGTCCATCGGGACCAACTGAGAAGGAAGTTACGGATCTGGGCTTGTGGTCGGCGTCCCGCCAGGGAGCTCACCTGCGAGGTAGCTCTCAGGTATTACGGGTATCACCAAGGCGCTCTGACCCGTACCGGCAACGGCCCCGCGGGGGGGGGACAGCGGCTCCGCACCGGCCGCACACCGGCACCGGCACCGCACCCGCCGATTGGCCGATGCTCGTCGACGCGGCTGCGGGAGTGTGGGGGCTGAGCGCGCAGTTCCCCGCGCCCCTGGAGGGGCAGGGCTTCGCCCGCCCCCTACCAGGCCAGCTGTGCGATCTCCTCCGCCACCACCGCGCACGCGTCCGCCGCCGGGTCGATCAGGGGGAAGTGGCCTACGTCCTCCAGGAGCGTCAGGCCGACCACCTCGCCGGCCTTGGCCGCCGCGTCCGCGTACGCCTCGGCCACGGCCTGCGGTACGACGACGTCCGTACGGCCCTGTACCAGGGTCGTGGCGATGCCTGTCGGGAGGAGCAGGGCCGGATCGGCGTATGACTGTCGCTCCCCGAACTTCGCCTCCCCGCCGAGGAGTTGGTGGGCCGCGCCGGAGCAGACGTCCAGTTTCTCCGCGACCGTGAAGTCGGCGATCGGGGCGAGTGCGACGACGCCTCGCAGCGGGGCGGGGCGGTCCAGGCGCCATGGTGCGTCGGCCGGCAGCAGGTGGCGGGCGGCGGCCCAGAGGGCCAGCTGGCCGCCCGCCGAGTGCCCGGTGACGACCATTCGGCGCGGGTCGGCCTGCGGCAGGGCCGCACGTACGAGCCCCGGCATCGCGTCGAGCGCCGCCGCCACGTCGTCGAAGGTGTCCGGCCAGCGTCCCGCGACCGGGCCGTCGCCGCCCTGGGCCGGGATGGTGCCGCCGCGCCGGTACTCGACGTTGGCCACGGCGAAGCCCCGCCTGGCCAGGAAGTCCGCGAACGGCGTGACGTGCCGTCGGTCGTACGGTGCCCGCCAGGCGCCGCCGTGCAGGACGACGACGAGCGGGGCGCGTTCCTCCCCGCCGCGCGGCGCGTAGAAGTCGACGACCTGGTCGGGGTGGTCGCCGTACGCGGCGGTGATGTCGGGGTCGACGGGCGGATGCGAGAAGGCCGACTCCTCCTCCGCGGCGTCGCGGGCGTCGTCCGGCATGCTCCAACCTCTCAGCGGTGCGGTGTGTGTTCACCTGCGCGGCCCGCCTGTCAACACGCTCCGGCGGGCGGACCGTTGGCGGGACGGTATCAGGCCGGTGACGTGCCTCAACACGCGGCTGTGACCCTCAGTGAGGGGCAAATGGTTCTATTGTTTCGTTACGCTGGTGGTGGGCCTGGCGTCTCCACGAGCTGCCTTGGCTCCGGTGCCGGTCTTGGTGCCGGTCTTGGTGCTGGCTCTGGTGCAGGTCTTGATGCTGGCTCTGGTGCCGGTCTCGGCCCTGGCCGTCGTACGTTCGTGAAGGAGTCCTCCATGTCCGCCGAACCCGGCACCGTCCGTCCCGGGGGGCGTACCGCGCGGGTGCGGGCCGCCGTGTTGCGGGCCGCCGGGGACGTGCTCGCCGAGCAGGGGTTCGCCCAGCTCGATCTGGCGGACGTCGCGCGGCGGGCCGAGGTGGGCAAGACCACGGTGTACCGGCGGTGGGGGAGCGTGACGGGGCTCGTCGCCGATCTGCTCGCCGAGATGGCTGAGGAGTCGTTGCCGCGTACGGAGACGGGGGCCGTGCTCGGTGATCTTCGGGCCAATGCTCGGCTTGTTCGGCGGACGTTGGCCGATCCGCGGCAGGGGGCGTTGTTCCGGGCGGTGATCGCTGCGGCCACGGGGGACGGGCGTACGGCGGAGGCGTTGCGGCGGTTCTATGAGGTGCGGGTTGCCGAGTGGGCGCCTTGTGTCGAACAGGCCGTTGCCCGCGGGGAGTTGCCGCCGGGGACGGACGCGTCCGAGGTCGTACGGGCCGTCTCTGCGCCCCTCTACTACACCTTGCTCACGACGAGGGTGGCCCCCGGCGTGGCCGCGGCCGACCGGGCGGCGGAGGCCGCGGTTGCCGCCGCGCGGGCCGGGGTGTTCGTTGTGGGCGCGTGAGTCGGCTGCGGGGGCGGCTTGGGCGTCTCCTCGCCCCCGCCGCCCCTACCCGTTCCCGTCCCTTCTGGGGGCTCCGCCCCCCAGACCCCCGCGTCGCGCTGACGCGCTCGTCCTCAAACGCCGGACGGGCTGGGTGGGTGGGGGCCGGCGGGGTGGGTGGGTTGACCGGGGGTGGGTGGGTTGAGATCGGCCTGAACGGCCTCGTCCTCAAACGCCGGACGGGCTGAAAATCAGGTGCCGGCCGAGTCGGTAGCCCGAACCCCGACCAGCCGAAAGCTCAGGCACCAGGCCCGCCGAAGGGATCGAGCACCGAACCGGTCAGTTGCTAGAACATCTCCCCCAACACCCGCGCCGCCCTCTCCACATCCCCGAACCCCACGTACAGCGGCGTGAAGCCGAAGCGCAGGACGTCCGGTTCGCGGAAGTCGCCTATGACGCCCCTGTCGATCAGGCGGCGCATGACGTTGCCCGCGTCGGGGCAGCGGAGGGCCACCTGGCTGCCGCGTTCCGCGTGGGAGGGTGGGGTCAGGGACTCCACCGTGCCTTCGGGGACGTACGCCTCGACGCATTCCAGGAAGAAGTCCGTCAGGGCGAGGGACTTGGTGCGGACCGCCTCGATCGACACGTCGTCCCAGACCTCCAGCGCCGCCTCCAGGGCGAGCATGGAGAGGATGTCGGGGGTGCCGACGCGGCCGCGGAGGGCGCCGGGGGCCGGGGTGTAGTCCGGGGTCATGCCGAAGGGGTCAGCGTGGGAGTTCCAGCCCGGCAGGGGTGAGTCGAAGCGCGGTTGGAGGTCCTCGCGGACGTAGAGGTACGCGGGTGAACCCGGGCCGCCGTTCAGGTACTTGTAGGTGCAGCCGACCGCCAGGTCCACGCCGTGTTCGTCGAGGCCCACCGGCAGGGCGCCCGCGCTGTGGCACAGGTCCCAGATCGCGACCGCGCCCGCCGCGTGGATCGCCGCCGTGAGGGACGGCAGGTCGTGCAGGCGGCCCGTGCGGTAGTCGACGTGGTTCAGCAGTACCGCCGCCGTGCGCCCGCTCAGGGCGCCCGGCACCTCGTCCGGGGTCACCGGACGCAGCGTGCAGCCGGTGAGGCGGGCGGCCGACGCGGCGATGTAGCCGTCCGTGGGGAACGTCGTCGCGTCCACCAGGATCTCGTCCCGGCCCGACTCCCCTGCACTCCCGTCCTCCTTTTCGGCTGCCAGGCGCACCGCGCCCACAACCGCCTTGAAGACGTTGACACTCGTCGAGTCGCCGACCACGATCTGCCCCGGCGCCGCGCCCACCAGCGGAGCGATCCGGTCGCCGATCCGCTCCGGCGCGGTCCACCAGCCGCTCTCGTCCCAGGACCGGATCCGCAGCGAACCCCACTGGCGGCGCACGACGTCCTCGACGCGTCCGGGGACCGAGCGCGGCAGCGCACCCAGGGAGTTCCCGTCCAGGTAGACCGCGTCGTCGAGGACGAACTGGGCCCGCATCCCCGCCAGTTCGTCCGTCGCGTCCAGTTTTTCGGCCTTCGGCCGCAGCTCGGGCTCAGACATGGGACCGCGCCGTCCACAGCTCGGGGAAAACGTTCTTCTGGGCCCGCTTCTCCAGCCAGGCCACCCCGGCGGAGCCGCCCGTGCCCGTCTTCGCGCCCATGGCCCGCCGAGTGGCCACCAGGTGGTCGTTGCGCCAGCGCCACACCAGCTCGGCGACATCGGTCAACGCCTCGCCCAGCCGGGCGAGTTCGGCGTCCTCGTCACCCGAGTACAGGTCGGTCCAGACGGTCTCGACCTCGGGCGACGGGTCGTAGCGGAGGGACACGTCGCGGTCGACGACCGACGCCGGAATCGCGTGGCCGCGCCGCGCGAGCAGCCTCAACACCTCGTCGTACAGGCTCGGTTCGTGCAGGGCCTTCTCCAGCTCGGCGTGCACGCGGGGCGCGCCCCGGTGCGGGACGAGCATGGACGAGGACTTCTCGCCGAGCAGGAACTCCATCCGGCGGTACATGGCCGACTGGAAGCCGGAACCCTCGCCGAGGGCGCTGCGGTACGAGTTGAACTGGGCCGGAGTGAGCTGGCCGAGGGGCCTCCAGGAGGCGTTCAGCGCCTCCAGTTCCCGTACGGACCGCTTCAGGGCCGCCACCGCGACCGGCACCCGGTCCTCGCGCAGCGCCTTCGCCGCGGTCTCCCACTCGTGGACGATGACGGTGAACCACAGCTCCATGACCTGGGTGGTCACCAGGAAGACCATCTCTCCGGGATCGTCGGAGAGGGTGTGCTGGAGGTGGGTGAGGACGTCCGCCTGCACGTAGTCCTCGTACGGGGTCGTGCCCTGGAAGTCGAGATGCGGGGTCTCGGGCTCCGAAGCCTCTTGGGGCTGAGCCTGGTGGGACATCGCTGTCTCCTGTTGTGTACTCCGGGTAGCGGTCCGCCCCTGCCGAATTCGACACGGTGGCCCCGGTCCCCACGGGCATCCTCCACAATCGTGCCCCGAAACCGCAAGGTCCGCCTGGTCACACCAGGCGGACCTGCACAAACGCGACCGTTCGGGGCCGGTCACCGGCCCTGCCGGCTCAGCCGAGGGTCTGGGCCGCCGCCGGGGAGGAGTCCTTCAGGAACTGCGAGCAGCGCTCGTACTCCTCCTGCTCGCCGATCGCCTGCGCGGCGCGGGCGAGGCCGTGCAGGGCACGCAGGAAGCCGCGGTTCGGCTCGTGCTCCCAGGGCACCGGGCCGTGGCCCTTCCAGCCGTTGCGCCGCAGCGAGTCCAGACCGCGGTGGTAGCCGGTGCGGGCGTACGCGTACGACTCGACGACGCTGCCGCGCTCGTACGCCTCGTCGGCCAGCTGGGCCCAGGCGAGCGAGGAGGTGGGGTACTTGGCGGCGACGTCGGCGGGCGGCGTGTCGTTCGCCAGAAGCTCTCGCGGCTCCGGGTCGTCGGGCAGGTGGGTCGGGGGCGGTCCCCCGAGGAGGTTCTCGTTGATGGCCATGGGTTCCAGTTTGCCTGGCCCCGAGGCCCGCGCGCGCACTGCGGGCCCGCTTTACTCGCCCCGCGAACGCGACGCCGGCCACTGCGGTCGGCTACTCCAGCCGCCCGCGCGACTGGTTCGGCTCCAGCGGCGGGGCCGTCACGCTGCCGTGCGTGAGACATTCCGGGCGCAGACAGCCCGGCGGAGGCTTCCGTACGGTCGCGAAGGCGATCACCGCGCCCACGACGAGGATGCCCGCGCACAGGGGCATCGCCCGCCGGAACGCGTCGTCGAAGGCGTCCGCCGACCGGTACGCCTCCTCGCTCATCCCGGCGAGCAGCGGCAGCGCGGCCACGGCGACGAGGCCGGCCGCGCGGGCCGCCGCGTTGTTGATACCGCTGGCCAGGCCCGCCCGGCCGACGTCCACGGAGGCGAGCACGGTCGCGGTGAGGGGCGCGACCAGCGTCACCATGCCGAGGCCGAGCACCAGCACGGCGGGCAGTACGTCGCCCACGTACGAGGCGTCGGTGCCCACCCGCAGCATCAGCAGCATCCCGGTCGCGCACAGCAGCGGGCCCACGGTGAGCGGGATGCGGGGGCCGATGCGCTGGGCGAGTTCGCCGGAGCGGGCCGACAGGAACAGCATCAGGACCGTCGTCGGCAGCAGGGCCGTGCCGGCGCCGAGGGCCGAGTACCCGGCAACGACCTGGAGCTGGACCGCGGAGAGGAAGAAGAAGCCGCTGAAGGCCGCGTACACGCACAGGGTGACGACGTTGACCGCCGTGAACTGGCGGGACGCGAAGATGTCGAGCGGCATCATCGGGTCGGCCCGCCGCCGCTCCACGGCCACGAAGGCGACGCCCGCCGCGACCCCCGCGGCCGCCGTCACGGCGACGACGGCCAGCGATCCGGCGGACGCCTCGATGAGGGCGTACGTCACCAGGGCCAGCGCCAGCGCGCCGAGGGCAGCGCCGAGCACGTCGAAGCCGCGCCCGTGGACCCGGTCGTCCTTCGACTCCGGTACGTGACGCAGGGCGATCGGGGCGCAGAGCAGCGCGAGCGGGACGTTGAGGAGGAACACCCAGCGCCAGCCGGGGCCGTCCACCAGCCAGCCGCCCAGGAACGGGCCGACGGCCGCGCCGATGCCGCCGAAGCCCGACCACAGGCCGACGGCCCTCGCCCGGTCGTCCGGGTGGAACGACGCCTGGATCAGCGCGAGCGAACCGGGCGTGAGCAGCGCGCCGCCGATGCCCTGCAGCGCGCGGGCCGCGACGAGGACGCCCGCGCTGGGCGCGAGCCCGCAGAGCAGGGACGCCGCCGCGAACCACACCACGCCGACGACGAACACCTTGCGCCGCCCGAAACGGTCACCGAGCGCTCCGCCCAGCAGGATCAGGCCCGCGAGGGTCAGCATGTACGCGTTGACGGTCCACTGGAGGCCCGCCAGGTCCGAGTCGAGATCGCGGCCGATCGTCGGCAGCGCGACGTTCACCACGGTCGAGTCCAGCATCGCCATGCTCGACCCGAGCACGGTGGTCAGCAGGATCCACTTCCCGGCAGGGGACGACATTCTGACGGCCGGGGACTCCTTGGGCGGGGCAGCCATACCCCGGAGCATACGGACAAACGGCGGGACCCGGCCCCTCAAAGGGAAACCGGGCCCCGCCATCACCACTGGGGTACTACATGGGCGCTTACTTGATCTTCGTGCCCGTGGAGCGCAGGTTGGCGCAGGCCTCGGTGACGCGGGCGGCCATCGACGCCTCGGCGAGCTTGCCCCAGGTGCGGGGGTCGTACGTCTTCTTGTTGCCGACCTCGCCGTCGACCTTCAGGACGCCGTCGTAGTTGCGGAACATGTGGTCCGCGACGGGGCGCGTGAACGCGTACTGCGTGTCGGTGTCCAGGTTCATCTTCACGACGCCGTTCTCCAGCGCGGTGGCGATCTCCTCGGCCGTGGAGCCGGAGCCGCCGTGGAAGACGAAGTCGAACGGGGAGGGCTTGCCGTACTTCGCGCCGACGCCCTCGTTCAGCTCCTTGAGGAGCTCGGGACGCAGGACGACGTTGCCCGGCTTGTAGACGCCGTGCACGTTGCCGAAGGACGCGGCCAGGAGGTAGCGGCCCTTCTCGCCCAGGCCGAGGGCCTCGGCGGTGCGGATCGCGTCGTCGACCGTCGTGTAGAGGGAGTCGTTGATCTCGTGCGAGACGCCGTCCTCCTCGCCGCCGGTCGGGGTGATCTCGACCTCAAGGATGATCTTCGCGGCGACGGCGCGGGCGAGCAGCTCCTGGCCGATGGCCAGGTTGTCGGCCAGCGTCTCCGCCGAGCCGTCCCACATGTGGGACTGGAACAGCGGGTTCTCGCCGCGGGCCACGCGCTCCTCGGAGACCGCGATCAGCGGACGTACGTACCCGTCGAGCTTGTCCTTGGGGCAATGGTCCGTGTGCAGGGCGACCGTGATGTCGTACTTCTTGGCGACGATGTGCGCGAACTCGGCCAGGGCGACCGAGCCGGTCACCATGTCCTTGTTGTGCTGGCCGCCCAGGAACTCCGCACCACCGGTGGAGATCTGGATGATGCCGTCGCTCTCGGCCTCCGCGAAGCCGCGCAGCGCAGCGTGCAGGGTCTGGGACGAGGTCACGTTGATGGCCGGGTAGGCGAACTTGCCTGCCTTCGCCCGGTCGAGCATCTCGTTGTAGACCTCGGGGGTTGCGATCGGCATCTGTCCGCTCCTTGTGTATGTGCGGGTGGCGTTCTGCTGCTTACGGCCCTGACCTAGGGAGTGACGTCATCGTCGTCCCCATCTTTCCAGACTTGACCGGATGCTCCGGCCGCGGTGTTCGACCCTGTGGACAACTGATCCACTGTGGACAACAGGAGCGGCGGACGGGAGCGGGTCAGTCGAGGCCCAGTTCGTCCTTCGAGTACGCGAAGAGATACGGGACGCCCGCGCCTTCCTGGATCTTCTCGGCGGCACCGGTGGCACGGTCGACGATGGTCGCGACGGCGACGACCTCGGCACCTGCCTCGCGCACGGCCTCGACCGCGGTGAGCGGGGAGCCACCGGTGGTGGAGGTGTCCTCGACGACGAGTACGCGGCGGCCCGCGATCTCCGGGCCCTCCACGCGTCGCTGCATGCCGTGCGCCTTGGCCGCCTTGCGTACGACGAAGGCGTCGAGGCGGCGGCCTCGCGCGGCGGCGGCGTGCAGCATGGCGCCGGCCACCGGGTCGGCGCCCATGGTGAGGCCGCCGACCGCGTCGAATTCGAGGTCCGCCGTCAGGTCGAGGAGCACCTGGCCGACCAGCGGGGCGGCCTCGCCGTCCAGGGTGACCCGCCGCAGGTCGACGTAGTAGTCGGCCTCCAGGCCCGAGGAGAGGGTCACCTTGCCGTGCACCACGGCCTTGTCCTTGATCTGCTGCAGCAGCTCGCCGCGTACGTCACTCATGCGGGTCAGCTTAGAGGCGCCGCCGGGTCCGTCGCCCTGTCCGGGTCAGAGGCGCCGCCAGGTCCAGGTGGTGGCGGCTTCGAGGGGGTCGATGGGGGTGACCAGCCGGGGCAGGGTGTTGAGCCCGTTGGGCGGCCCGGTCTGCGGCTCCACACAGACGGCGGCCTCCTGCTCGTCGTACACGACGACCCAGTGCTCGCGGCTGGCGACGTTCAGCTCCAGCTGTCCGGGCCAGGTGAGGGTGACGTCGACTCCGTCCGGCATCCCGAAGCAGTCGTCCCAGGGGCCGGGCTTCGGGTCGATACGGCGGCCGGTGGGCAGGTGGTCGTCGCCGCGCTCCTCCTGCCAGGCGGCGGTGAAGTCGACCCGCACGTCTTCGGTGCCCTCGCCACCGCCCAGGTTGCGGTTGAACCAGGGGTGCCAGCCGATCTGCGCCGGGAAGGAGTCGTCGTACGTCTCCACCGACATGGTCAGCGTCAGGCTGTCCTCGGTCAGGGCGACGACCTGGGTGACACGGCCGGCGTACGGCCAGGGGTCGACCAGGTCGTACGTGATGACGGCCTCGCTCTCGCTCCTGCGGGCCGTGCGCCAGGCGGCGTCGCGGGCGGTGCCGTGGATGGCGTGGGGCGGGGAGTTGAGAGGGAGTTGGTGGGGGGTGGCGCCGTTCAGGAAGCGGCCTTCTCTGGTGCGGCCGCACCAGGGGACCATCGGGAAGCAGCCGAACTTCTTGCCCTGGCGGAGCAGTTCGACTCCGTCGACCTTCAGTCCGCCGATTCGTCCGCCGTTGCCGGGCTGGACGGTCACCTCCGCGTCGGCCGCGGTCAGCGTGATGTCTTCGTTACTCACGCAGGAACCCTACGTGGCGTTCCGCGGGGTTGGGGGACTTGGGTCGTGGCTCGGCTGCAGGCGGGTGGGGGCTGGTCGCGCAGTTCCCACCGGGCCCGCGCCCGAGACGTCTACCGGCGTTTGCGGAGGGCTCTGCCCAGTACTACTGCCGAGGCCAGGAGGAAGGCGGCCGCGGGGGCCGCCCAGCGGAGTGCCGCGCCGGTGCCCATCGCCTCGGGCGCGGGGACCGGGGCGTAACGACCCCGCGGAGGCGCATGGTCCACCTCCTCCGCGCTGCGGCCGATCATCGTGCGCCGGGCGTGCGCCGCCTCGGCGGGAGCGTCGGACGCCGGAACCGCGTCGTCCTCGAAGCCGCCCTCGAAGTCCTCCTCGGCGAACGGTTCGAGAGAGGGCGACTCCTCGACGTCAGGGGTCTGCTCGGCGGGCGAGGGCTCCTCGGCCGGCGGAGGCTCCGAGGCCGCCGCCTCGGGCGCGGGGGCGGACGCCTCGGGCGCGGGAGCCACTTCCGTCGCCCCCGCCTCACCGCCGGAGGCCGCCGCGGCCAGCCCCTCCGCGAAGCGGCTCAGCAGGCGGGTCGTCGCCGAGGCCACCGCGTCCGCCGGGAGTTCCGTGACGCGGCCGTCGGCCGACGCCGTGCCGGTGAAGGTGACGGCCGAGCCGTCCTCGCGCGAGCGCAGCGCCAAGGTGAGGGCGAGCTTCACCGTGCCGCTGCCACGGGCCTCGGTGGCGTCGGCCTCAAGGGCGTACGTGCCGTCGTCCTGCGGGGAGACGGTGAGCGCCCCGCGGTACGTGATGGCGTGCCCGCCGACGCGTACCTTCAGTCGGCCGGAGACGGGCGGTGTCCCCGCGTCCTGCTGGAGCCCGGGGACGGCCCGGGCCACCCGCGCGGGATCGGCGAGAGCCTCGCGCAGCGACTCGACGGGAACCGGAACGAACACCTCATGCTCCATGTCGGCCGAGCCTACCCAGCACGGCCCGTACCGCACCTCTGTATGAGGGGATTCCCCCGGATCCGTCGGCAGAGGGACTCGGTCGGAGTCAGTCCGCGTACCTCGGATGCACCAGCGTGGACGGCGGGAGGCCGGTGAGCCGGGTGCGTTCGGCCGCCCGCGCGCCCGCCCGCAGGGACGGTACGTACGGTGTGCCCGGCGGCGTACGCAGCCCCGGCCCGGCGCGGGAGGCGAGGACGAACCCCCAGTCGTGCGGCGCCCGGGACCGGCTCGCCGCCGCCGAGTCGCGTCCGGCCACGGAGTACGGGACGGTCCGCAGGCCGGCCGCCCGTACCGTCGCGTCGACCGTCCAGAAGGCCCGTGGCCGCGACACCACGGGCCCCGCGTGCACGACGAGCCGCCCGCCGCCCGCGAGGACGCCCCGGGCGAGCCCGTAGAACTCCTGCGAGTACAGCTTCGTACTGGACGTGATCCCGGGATCGGGCAGATCGGAGACCATGACGTCGTACGCGCCCCGCGGGGCCCGCCGCAGGTAGCCGAACGCGTCCGCGGCGACCACCCGCACCCTCGGATCCCCGTAGACGTGCCCGTTCAGCTCGGACAGCGCCCGGTCGGTGCGCGCCAGCTCCACGAGCCGTGTGTCGAGTTCGACGACGTCGACCCGCCGTACGCCGCCGTGCCGCAGCACCTCGCGCACGGCGAGCCCGTCGCCGCCGCCGAGGACGAGCACGCGCGCGTGCGGGCCGTTCATCGCCGGGTGGACGAGGGCCTCGTGGTAGCGGCGTTCGTCG
Organism: Streptomyces sp. NBC_00258; assembly: GCF_036182465.1. Lineage (NCBI taxonomy): Bacteria > Bacillati > Actinomycetota > Actinomycetes > Kitasatosporales > Streptomycetaceae > Streptomyces > Streptomyces sp. NBC_00258. The sequence goes on along the minus strand of NZ_CP108081.1, from coordinate 6,713,662 downwards.
CTGCCGCTGACCCGCAGGCGTCCGTCGAGGTAGAGGTCGAGGGGGCGGCCGTCCGTGCCGCCGGTGAGGACGACCTCCTGGACGTCGGTGTGCATCGCCACGCGTACGTCCTTGCCGTACACCGCGTGCCGCGCGGCCCGTTCGAAGTCGTCCACGAGAACGGCGGCCGTGGCGAGCAGCGCGAGCACGACGAGGTTGGCGACGACCAGCAGCCAGCGGGCACGCCTGGTCAGGTCCTGCCGGAACAGGCCGAGGACGAGGGCGCCGCCCGCGATGGCGTTGACGGTTCCGGTGACCAGCGTCGCGGTCAACTGGCCGAGCAGGGGCAGCAGCAGGAAGGGGAAGGCGAGTCCGCCGACCAGCGCGCCCACGTAGTCCGCGGCGAACAGGTCCGCGACCGCGCCGCCCGCGTCCTGTCTGCGGATGCGCTGGATCAGCTCCATCAGCAGGGGGACCTCGGCGCCGATGAGCAGTCCGATGGTGAGGGAGAAGCCGACGAGGACGTAACTGGAGCCGCCCTCCCAGGCGCCGCCCCAGTCGCCGGTCCAGGCGAAGACGGCGTACAGGGCCATCGCGCTGCAGCCGCCGACGAGTGCGAGCAGTGCCTCGATGGCGCCGAAGCCGGCCGCGGCGCGGCAGCGCAGGCGCTTCGCGACGAGCGAGCCGAGGCCCATCGCGAAGACCATCACGGACAGCACGACGGAGGCCTGGGTGACCGAGTCGCCGATCAGGTACGAGGCGAGGGCGACGAGTTCGAGTTCGTACACGAGTCCGCAGGCCGCGCAGATGAAGACGCCGGCGAGGACGAGGAACCGCCCGGTGGCCGTGCTGACCGGCAGGCGCGCCGGGCCCTGGCCGCTCCTGGGCGGCGGGGTCTTGGCCGTGCCCGGTCGGTCCGTGGCCGTGCCGGGCTGGGCGGGGGCGTGCGGCTCGATCACCCAGCGAACGGTACGTCACCGAACAACTGCGTCCTGTCACCCACACGTGTGGAAACTCGGCCCTGAACGCATACTTTGGCCAGGGCGCGTACGGGCCGTGAACGGGGGTCTTGTCCTTGCGGTCGCGTTATCGGGTGCGGATGAGTGAGGGCTTGTCGCGCCCACGCGGCGGAGCCGCAAATGTCACAGCCCCGCGCCCCTTGCGGGGCCTGCTCCGCGGCTCTGTCCGATTCTCCTGGGGCCAAAGGACTACTGACCGCCGATCACGGCTAGGGTCGAAGTCAGGTAACCACGTGCAATCCTCAGGAGTACCCACCGAATGTCTATCGACCCGTCCTCGATTCCGAACTTCGGGGGCCAGCCCGAGCCGAACCCCGGCGGACCGGCGGGCCCCGTCGTCCCTGATCAGGACCTTGTGAAGCAGCTCCTGGACCAAATGGAGCTGAAGTATGTCGTCGACGACGAGGGTGACCTCGCGGCGCCGTGGGAGCAGTTCCGCACGTATTTCATGTTCCGCGGTGAAGGTGACCAGCAGGTCTTCTCGGTTCGGACGTTCTACGACCGGCCGCACCAGATCGACGAGAAGCCCCAGCTTCTCGAGTCCATCGACGACTGGAACCGGCGCACGCTCTGGCCGAAGGTCTACAGCCACACGCACGACGACGGCACCGTCCGCCTGATCGGCGAGGCTCAGATGCTGATCGGCACCGGCGTCAGCCTGGAGCACTTCGTGTCCTCCACGGTCAGCTGGGTGCGGGCCGCCATCGAGTTCGACAAGTGGCTCGTCGAGCAGCTCGGCCTGGAGCAGGAGATCGACGAGGCCGACAAGCCCGAAGAGGACGAGTAGGCCTCACTCCGGCACGAGTCCCGCGGGCCACGGCCTCGCGGCGGCTCACAGCGGCTTGTGGGCGAGCACGACGAGGTACGCCCCGTACGCGAACGAGAGCCCGGCCAGGGCGCCGACCACCAGGGTCGCGTGCCACGGCCGGGCTCTCGCCGTCCGTACCAGCGCGCACGCCAGCGGCAGCAGCAGCGGGAACGCCGGCAGCAGGAACCGCGGCTTGCACTCGAAGAAGCCGGCGCCGCCGACCGCGACGAGCAGCAGCGCGCCCGCGTAGACCAGCAGCGGCAGGGGCGCGCGGTCGGCGATCAGCAGCCCGTACAGCAGCAGGCCGGCCGCCACGATCACCATCGACATGGGGAAGACCAGCCGGTCGCCGTGCAGCAGCAGATGCTTGACGAAGCGCAGTGCGCCGAGGCCGAAGTCGAAGCGTGAGCCCCACAGCCGCTGCACCTCGAAGTACCCGCCGAGCAGATCGCCCTTGCGCCGCCCGACCCACAGGAAGAACGCCGCCCACCCGAGCGGTGCGAGCGCCGCGCCCGTCCACAGCCTGTGGGAAACCTTTCCGCGCCGCCTGAAGATCTCGTACGCCGCCGCCGCGAGCACGGCCGCCGCCACGGCGAAGCCGTTCGGCCGGGCCAGCCCCGCGCAGGCCGCGAGGGCGCCCGCCCACACCCAGCGGCCGGTGAGGACGGCGTACAGCGACCAGGCGGCGAAGGCGGTGAGGACCGGTTCCGTGTACGCCATCGACAGCACGACCGAGTGCGGCAGCAGGCCCCACAGGAGGACCAGGGCGGTGGCGACCGCGCGGTCGTGCAGCCGGGCGCCGATCGCGTAGATCCCGCAGGCGGCGACCGCTGCGGCCGTCCACGAGATCAGCAGCCCGGCGCCGGGGCCGCTGAGCGGGGTCAGCTCGGTGACGGCCCGCAGCAGCCCGGGGTAGAGCGGGAAGAACGCCAGGTCGCTGTGGACGACGGTGGGGCGGAAGTGCAGGCTGCGCCCGTAGCCGTCGCCTGCGATCCGCAGATACCAGATGGAGTCCCAGGACCGGCCGAGCAGGAGTACCGGGTGCCCGCCGGTCGCCCAGGCGGTCATGGCCACCGCGGCGGCGCCCAGCAGCCGGGCGGCGGCGAACAGCCCGAGGGCGGTACCCATCGACGCCGCCAGGGGCGGGTACGGACGGGCACGGCCCTCGGTGGCGGACTCCGTGACGGCGGGGGACGCGGGTGCGAGGGTACTTGCTTGGGTCACACCCGAAGATTGCTGGCAATTCGTATCATTTGCGAGCAACGCGCGGCTGGGAGAGTGCGAATTCCCCCGCTTCTCCGTCGTTCCGGCGCGTCACCGTGACAGTGCCGGGGCGCCGACGCATCAGCCGGCGAGCGTCTTGAGGCGCTTCACCGCCTCCTCCAGGACGGACGTCTGCTTGCAGAAGGCGAAGCGGACGAAGGGCGCCCCGGCGTCGCGGTGGTCGTAGAAGACGGCGTTCGGGATGGCGACCACGCCCGCTCGCTCGGGCAGCGCACGGCAGAACGCGAACCCGTCGCTCTCGCCGAGCGGCCGGATGTCGGTGGTGATGAAGTACGTCCCGGCCGGCCTGAACACCTCGAAGCCCGCCTCCGCGAGCCCCGCGCCGAGCAGATCCCGCTTGGCCCGCATGTCCGCGCGGAACGCCTCGAAGTACGTGTCGGGCAGCGCCAGCGCCTCGGCGACCGCGTACTGGAAGGGCCCCGAGGCCACGTACGTCAGGAACTGCTTGGCCGAGCGGACCGCCGCCACCAGGTCCGGCGAGGCCGTCACCCAGCCGACCTTCCAGCCGGTGAACGAGAAACTCTTGCCCGCGCTCCCGATGGTGACCGTGCGTCCGCGCATGCCGGGCAGCGTCGCGAGCGGGATGTGCTCGGCCTCGTCGAAGACCAGGTGCTCGTACACCTCGTCGGTGACGACCAGCAGGTCCCGCTCGACGGCCAGCTCGGCGATCGCGGTGAGCTCCTCGCGGGTGAGGACCGTGCCGGTCGGGTTGTGCGGGGTGTTGATCAGCAGCAGCCGGGTGTTGTCCGTGACCGCGTCGCGCAGCTCGTCCAGGTCCAGGCGGAAGCGCCGGTGCACGACCCCGTCGTGGGTGTCCTCGTGCGGGCGCAGGGTGACCGGTACGCGCGTACCGCCCGCCATCGCGATGCACGCGGCGTACGAGTCGTAGTACGGCTCCAGGGCGATCACCTCGTCGCCCGGTTCGAGGAGGGCCAGCAGGGCCGCGGCGATGGCCTCCGTGGCGCCCGCCGTGACCAGGACCTCGGTGTCCGGGTCGAACGTGAGGCCGTAGCGGCGCTCCTGGTGCGCGGTGATCGCGGTGCGCAGCTCGGGCACGCCCGGGCCCGGCGGGTACTGGTTGCCGCGGCCGTCGCGCAGCGCCCGCACCGCGGCCTCGCGGATCTCCTCGGGGCCGTCCGTGTCGGGGAAGCCCTGGCCGAGGTTGATCGAGCCGGTACTGAGGGCCAGGGCCGACATCTCGGCGAAGATCGTCGTGCCGAACTCTGCGAGGCGGCGATTGAGGAGCGGGCGGCGTGCGCTGGAGGTCATGACCGTCATCCTGCGCTCAACCTCTGGAGTTGCTCAACTCTGCTTTGGTCCGTGAGGCGCGGGGGCATCCCCCTTTCACACAAGAAGCACACGCAGGGAAGCAGCAAGAGGAACAGGCACAAAAACACAGAAGCACAGGCAAGAAGCAGAGCCCACGGGGGGCCGCTTCGGGGGAACGGAAGGAGGGTGGCGCCATGATCGTAGGCATCATCCTGGCGGTGTTCGTCGTACTGGTCGTCATAGGACTCGTGTCCGCCGCGACGAGCGGCAGCAGGCGGCGTTCGCGCCGGTCCAGGCACAGCTGGTGGGCCGGCAGCTCGGGCTCAGGCTCGGGCGGGGGCGGCGGCTGTTCGACGGGGAGTTCTTCCTGCAGTGGGGGCTCGTCCTGCGGAGGCGGGTCGTCGTCCTGCGGGGGCGGGGGCGGTGGGGGCGGATGCGGCGGAGGCAGCTGACACGGGGCAGCTGAGCTCCGGACGGGGAACCGCGTCCGGGCCGTCCGGCACCACGAGCGTCCGTCGGGAGTCTCCTCCCGGCGGGCGCTTCGCCGTGTGCCGGGATTCGTCTCCCGGCGGGCGCTTCGCCGCGCAAGGAGAGCCGGGCGGGTGCCGAAGAGCGTTGAGGAACGTTGAGGGGCGTTGAGAGGACGGGGGGCGTGAAGGCGCACGTGTGAGCCAATGGCGCACTTCTTGCTTGAACAGTTGAGCTGTGGAGCCCTCGGGGGGATGGAAACCCTACGAAGTTGGGTAAAAACGCTGTGGCGGACGCGCCGTTCATGATTCCCTCGTAATCGCCGACGCAGACCCCGGAACATCCTTCTGACCTGGCCGCCCGGGCCCAATCCCCGCCCGGCGCCGACCGGGGTGCGACGGACCGACTCACCGTCACCCTTCACAGACACCAACCCCACCCTTTTGCGTGCAGCGGAGCCGACCCATGCTCACGACCCTCAACACCGCCTACACCGACACGCGTGCGGCCGATCTCGCCTGGGCCCTCGGTCGCGAACCGCTGCCCGCGCTCGCCACACTCGATCTCGAACTCTCGGGTTCGAAGCTTCAGTTGAGACTGCTCGGGGCGTCCCACCAGGTGCTATTGGAGGAGGAGAAGGGCAGCTGTTCGGAGACGGTCGCCTGCATTCCGGGCAGCAGCACGCCGTTGCCGCTCGGCGTCGCCAAGCGCGTGGGCGACTGGGAGTACGAGTTCGCGGCGCGGGTCGAGACCTTGTCGCGGGGCTCGTTCGCGGGGCGCGCGCAGGAGTTGCTCGCGCTGGTGGCCGACCATCCGAATGGTCTGGCGGGGGTCTTCCCCGGCAGCCCGCATGCCTTCACGGCGATGCTCGCCCAGCGGCACGAGGGGCAGGTGCACTGGCGCACCTGGCATGCGTATCCGCAGGACGGGCAGCTTGTGGCCACCCGCACGCGGGTTGGCGTGCGGGTGGCTGCGCCGGCGTGAGGGGGTCCTGGGGCCGGTGGTGATGTGCGGCCCGGTGGGGGCCAGTCGCGCCCACGCGGCGAAGCCGCCTATGTCACAGCCCCGCGCCCCTGGGTGGGGTTCTGCGTGGTGTGCCGAGTGCGGGTTCGTTTGGGCTGAGCGCGCAGTTCCCCGCGCCCCTGAAAGGCGGGGCTGCGCCCCTGCCTTTCGCCTTCAGGCGCGCGGCCTCACCACGCTCGGCCCCAATCACCTCAGGGGCGCGGGGAACTGCGCGACAAGCCCCCACCGGGCCCGCAGTTGAAGCCGGGCCGCAACTCCCCTACAGCTCCTTGCCGGAGGCCGTCGCGGGGCCGACGATCAGGCCGTCGCCGAACGCGTCGACGCGGACCGTGTCGCCGTCGTTGATCTCGCCGGAGAGGATCTCCTTGGCGAGCCGGTCACCGATGGCGGTCTGGACGAGCCGCCGCAACGGCCGCGCCCCGTACGCCGGGTCGTTGCCCTCGTCGGCGAGCCAGGCCAGCGCGGCGTCGGTGACCTCCAGGGTCAGCCGCCGCTCGGCGAGCCGCTTCGCGAGCCGGTCGACCTGGAGCCTGGCGATCCGCTCCAGCTCCGTCTTGTTCAGCGCGGAGAAGACCACCAGGTCGTCGAGCCGGTTGAGGAACTCCGGTTTGAAGGAAGCGCGTACGACCTCCAGGACCTGCTGCTTCTTCTCCTCCTCGGAGGTCAGCGGCTCGACCAGATACTGGCTGCCGAGGTTCGAGGTGAGGACCAGGATGGTGTTGCGGAAGTCGACCGTCCGCCCCTGGCCGTCCGTCAGGCGGCCGTCGTCCAGCACCTGGAGCAGGATGTCGAAGACCTCCGGGTGCGCCTTCTCCACCTCGTCGAGGAGCACGACGCTGTACGGGCGGCGGCGGACCGCCTCGGTCAGCTGGCCGCCCTCCTCGTAGCCGATGTAACCGGGCGGCGCGCCGACCAGCCGGGCCACGCTGTGCTTCTCCCCGTACTCCGACATGTCGATGCGGATCATGGCCCGCTCGTCGTCGAAGAGGAAGTCCGCGAGGGCCTTGGCGAGTTCGGTCTTGCCGACGCCGGTGGGGCCGAGGAAGAGGAACGAGCCGGTCGGGCGGTCAGGGTCCGCGATGCCGGCGCGCGTGCGGCGTACGGCGTCCGAGACCGCCTGAACCGCCTCCGTCTGGCCGATCAGCCTGCGGCCCAACTCCTCCTCCATGCGCAGGAGTTTCTGGGTCTCGCCCTCGAGAAGACGTCCGGCGGGGATGCCGGTCCAGGCGCCGACCACGTCCGCGATGTCGTCCGGGCCGACCTCCTCCTTCACCATCGTGCCCTTGGCGGCCTCCTCCTCGGCCTCGGAGGCTTCCTCCAAGTCCCTTTCCAGGGTGGGGATCTCGCCGTACAGCAGCTTGGAGGCGGTGTCGAAGTCGCCGTCGCGCTGGGCCCGTTCGGCCTGGCCGCGCAGTTCGTCGAGCTTCTCCTTCAGCTCACCGACGCGGTTGAGGGACTGCTTCTCCTTCTCCCAGCGGGCGGTGAGGCCGCGCAGCTCCTCCTCCTTGTCGGCGAGGTCGCGGCGCAGCTTCTCCAGGCGCTGCTTGGAGGCGGGGTCGGTCTCCTTGTCGAGCGCGAGTTCCTCCATGCGGAGCCGGTCGACGGCCCGCTGGAGTTCGTCGATCTCGACGGGGGACGAGTCGATCTCCATCCGCAGCCGGGACGCGGACTCGTCGACGAGGTCGATGGCCTTGTCGGGCAGGAAGCGGGAGGTGATGTACCGGTCGGAGAGGGTCGCGGCGGCGACGAGCGCGCTGTCCGCGATGACGACCTTGTGGTGGGCCTCGTACCGCCCCTTGAGTCCGCGCAGGATCGCGATGGTGTCCTCGACGGTCGGCTCGGCGACCAGCACCTGCTGGAACCGGCGCTCCAGGGCGGGGTCCTTCTCGATCCGCTCGCGGTACTCGTCCAGGGTCGTCGCACCGACCATGCGCAGCTCACCGCGGGCGAGCATCGGCTTCAGCATGTTGCCGGCGTCCATGGAGGAGTCGCCGCCGGCGCCCGCGCCCACGACGGTGTGCAGCTCGTCGATGAACGTGATGATCTGCCCGTCCGAGTCCTTGATCTCGGCCAGGACCGTCTTCAGGCGCTCCTCGAACTCACCGCGGTACTTGGCGCCGGCCACCATCGCGCCCAGGTCGAGCGAGACGAGCCGCTTGTTCTTGAGGGACTCGGGCACATCGCCCTTGACGATCCGCTGCGCGAGCCCCTCGACGACGGCGGTCTTGCCGACGCCGGGCTCGCCGATGAGGACGGGGTTGTTCTTGGTGCGCCGGGACAGCACCTGGACGACCCGGCGAATCTCCTGGTCACGGCCGATGACGGGGTCGAGCTTCCCCTCACGCGCGGCCGCGGTGAAGTCCGTACCGAACTTTTCGAGTGCCTTGTACTGGCCCTCGGGATCCGGGGTGGTCACCCGGCGCCCTCCCCTGCTCTTCTGAAAGGCCTCCAGGAGCTTTTTCGCACTGGCTCCCTGCTGGGAGAGTACGTCCCCGCTCTGGCCGCCCTTCGCGGCGATCCCGATGAGCAGGTGCTCGGTGGAGAGGTACTCGTCGCCCAGTTCCCTGGCGCGCTCGGAGGCGTCGGCGATGACGGCGAGCAGTTCACGGTTGGGCTGCGGCGGGGCGACGGTGGAGCCCGTCACGCTGGGCAACGCGCTCAGTACGCGCTCCGCGCCGGTCCGTACGCCGGCCTGGTCGGCCTCGACGGCGGCCAGCAGGTCGGTGATGTTCTCGTTCTCCTGCCCCTCAAGCAGCGCGAGGAGGAGGTGCGCGGGGGTGAGATCGGCGTGACCCCCGGTCACGGCCCGGTTGCTGGCCGCGTTGATCGCGTCCCGGCTCCTGTTGGTCAGCTCGGCGTCCACGTGTCCGTTCTCCTCCTCGTGCTCCTGCACATACGCGTGCTCCAGGTCGGCCTGACCCAACCAACGTACACAAAGTTGAGTCTATTCCGCTCAAGGAGGTGCGGGCGAGGGGCAGCGGCTAAGTTCCGGTCCATGGCCTCGTACCCCGTGAACCCGCGCGATCCCGACGACTCGTACCTCGGTTTCTGGCGGGAACGTCACCTGTGCACCCTGACCACCCTCCGCCCCGACGGCACGCCGCATGTGGTGCCCGTCGGGGTTACATACGATCCGGAGGCCGGTCTCGCTCGGGTGATCGCGAACAAGTCCAGCACGAAGGTGCGGAACGTGCTGGCCGGCGGGCCCGACGGCATCCCGGTCGCGGTCTGCCAGGTGGAAGGGCGACGGTGGGCGACGCTGGAGGGGCGTGCGACGGTTTCCACCGATCCCGCGCGGGTCGCGGAGGCGGAACGGCGGTACGCCGAGCGCTACGGCCGGACCCCGTCCCCCAACCCGTCCCGGGTGGTCGTCGAGATCGCCCTGACGTCGGCGTTGGGGCACGGCTGACAGGACGACTGACGTGAAACCGGTGCGAGGCGGGCGCTCAGCGGGACACCAGTCGGGTACCAGGCTGGTTTCAGCCCTTGTGGAAACCGGTGGATGACCTGAAATATGCCTGGAAACTGCAGCGGCGTCACCGTGTTCAGGTCACGGTGACGCCGCTGCGGGGGGAAGCGCCTGAGCGATTTACAACGACGGGGGAATCGCGTCAGGCACTGCGGGGGGTGGCTGAGATGGCTCGTACGTCCGGGGCTTCCGGCTCGTCCAGTCGGTGGTCGCGCTGGTCGAGGTTCACAAAGATCATTCCGTACCGAATGGCGCACCGTACCGGCTGCGGCGCCCCCCGAGGCCGTCGCAGACACCGATACGCCCGCAGGTCGTCGTCATCGTCCCGGGTCACCACGACCGGCTCCCCGAACACCGTCACCATCAACGAGTCACCGCTGTGGGGGACAGCAGTGGCCAGGTCGATGAAGTGCCAGCCGGAGCGGTACGCGGTGGCCATTTCTCGGCGGAAGGAGCGGTCGTCGGGAGGGGTGGTCATGCTTCTGCGTCCGCGGGGCTGCTCGTCCAACCGCTGTCCGGCGGAACCTCCGCCGCCCCGGCCAGTACCTTGGTCCAGCCACTGTCCGCCGGCGCCGCCTCCGCATCGGTCCAACCGCTGTCCGGTGGGACCGACTGCTCGGCGTGCACGACGTCAAGGCCCGAGCCCCCGACGTGCCGAAGGCCACAGCGACAGAGAAGACTGCGGCAAGCACTGAACCAAGCAATCTCGCTCGCATAGTCGGCTTCGTCCTCACTTGATGGAATCTTCTCCCCCGTCGTCACAAGACGATGGCTCATTCAGGCACGTCAATGCCACAGGAGCGATGCATCATGTTCCTGCATGTTCAGGACCCTGGGGGGTGGAGATTTGCCTACAAATAACTCACAACCGACACATCCCCATGCTGTCACGACGTTGTGTGACGAAGGAGCGCGCCTTTACGCCAGCGCATTGCACTCCGGGCGCATCACCCGGGTCGAGGTGGAGGCGGCTCCCTGCCTCCTGGAGTTCGCACTGCTCCACCCCGATCCGGACGACGAAAAATGGCTGCGTCCCGTTCCCCCGTCCGTCGCGCTCGCACAACGTCTTCACCCTCTGGAACGCGAGATCCAGGAGCGGCGGCGCCAGGCGATCGAACTGACCGATTCCTTCGATCCGTTCATCGCGATCAGCACGCAGGGTCAGACGAGCATCCACGCGATCACCGTTCTGGAGGGATTCGACCGGATCAACGCGGCACTCAATTCGGCTACCGCCGAGTGCGTCAAGGAGATGCTGACGATCCAGCCCGGCGGCGGCCGCCCAGCGGACGCTCTCATGCAGGCCCTGGAGCGGGACCGGCCCCTCACGGACCGCGGGGTCAGTATCCGCACGCTGTACCAGCACACGGCGAGGCACAGCCAGGGAACACTCGCCTACGTGGAGCGAATATCCGGCGGCAGGATCCAGGTCCGCACGCTGGAGGAGCTCATAGAGCGCCTGATCATCTTCGACCGGACCGTCGCCTTCATCCCCGCCAGCGACGACCGGCGGGTCGCTCTCGAACTCCGGCACCCCGGTCTCGTCATGTACCTCAGCAAGGTCTTCGAACAGCTCTGGCAGCGCGCGGTCCCACTGACCGAGGATGTCCCGAACGACGTCGACCCCAACGGCATCACCCCCGTCCAGCGCTCCATCGCCAAACTCCTCATCGAGGGACATGTCGACGAGGCCATAGCGCGCCGCCTGGGTATGAACGTCCGCACCTGCCGCGCCCACATAGCGAAGCTGGCCTCCGCCCTCGGCAGCGGCAGCCGGGCCCAACTCGGCTTTCTCATAGCGCAGTCGGGGCTTCTGGAGCAGGATCACTGACATGTCCTCCGGAGAGAGCCGTAACCTCCACGCGCACGGAGACGAGGAGCTGTGCGAAGCAGGCATGAGCCTGTACGCCCGTGCCCTGCGCGAGGGCAGTGTGCCCAGGGACGACGGCGAGGCTGCTCCCTGCTTGCTCGATCTGGGACTGTTGCACCCCGACACCGACGACGAGCGGCGCCTGGTGCCCACGGCGCCGGCCGTCGCGCTGCCCCGGCTCCTTCGGACGTTCGACGAGCGGATCGCGGAGGAAAGGCGGCGGGAGGCCCGGCTGGCCGAAGTGTTCGAGCCGCTGATGCGGATCGAGGGCAGCCATACGGCGGTGACAGACACTCCCACGATCAGGGTTCTCCGTGGCAAGGGACAGATCGATCTGGCCATCACGGAGGCCCTGGCCCAAGCGAGCGAGGAGCTGCTCGCGATCCAGCCGCACAACGGCCTGGCCTCCAAAACCCTGGGCACCGCCTTGGAGCGCGATCAGGCACTGCTGGATCGGGGCGCCCGCATCCGCACCCTCTACCAGCATCCCGTCCGCCATACGCCTCCGGTGATCGCCCGCTACGAGCTGCTCCGGGGCGACGTGGAAGCGCGCACCCTCGACGAAGTGACGGAGCGACTACTCGTCATCGACCGTGCTGTGGCGTTCGTCGCGGCAAGCAAGGACCGTACGGCCGCACTGGAAGTCCGCACTCCGGCCCTGCTCACCTTCTTCGTCACCACTTTTGAGCGTCTGTGGCGCCTGGCCACCCCCATGCACCCCGAAGCCGTACACCGCCCAACCCTCAACGGCGTCACCCCCCGCCAGCACGCCATCGCCGCCCTCCTCGTCGAAGGCCACACCGACGCGGCCATCGCGGACCGGCTCGGGCTGAACATCCGTACCGCCCGCGTTCACATCGCCAAACTCGCCGCCACCCTCGGCAGCGAGAGCCGCGCACAGCTCGGTTATCTCATCGGTCGGTCGGGGATTCTGGAAGCCCGGGACCAGGAGACGTGAGGGGCTGTAGTTCCGGGTCGCGGGGTGGGCCGTCGAGGCCGGCCTGGGCTATGCGTACGCCGAGTTGGGTGCGGCTGGCGGCGCCCAGGGTCTCCGAGAGGCGAGCGATGTGGGCGCGGCAGGTGCGGACGCTGATGCCCAGCCGCTCCGCGACCACCGCGTCCTGGTGGCCCTCCGCCAGCAGCGCCGCGATGGAGCGCTCCCGGTGCGTGATGCCCTCTATGCCCGTGTCCGGGAGGGGCGCCGTGAGGGGGATCGCCAGGCGCCAGAGCCGCTCGAAGACGGTGACCAGGTAGTCCACCAGCGCCGGGTGACGCAGTTCGAGAGCGATCGTGCGGTCGGAGCTCGCGGGGATGAAGGCGACCGTGCGGTCGAAGACGATGAGCCGCTCGGTGACCTCGTCCAGGGTGCGGGCCTCGGCCGCGTCGCCCATCAGGTCCATGTAGTTCAGCAGGCCCTGCCCGTGCCGGGCCACATGCGTGTACAGGTCGCGCATGCGCACGCCCCGGCGGCGCAGCGCCATCGCCCGGTGCAGGCCCTCGGAGAGTTCGTCCTCGCGGCGGATGCCGCCCGGCTGGACGGCCAGCACCTCGGACGCGCACGCCTCGGTCGCCTCGTCCATCGCGGCCCGGATCCGGGGCAGTCCGTCGAGCACCCGGATCGCCACGCCCTCGGCGCGCGAGTGGGCGTTGCCGCCGAGGGCCGCGTACCACTCGAAGGCGGACACCGCCGAGCCCATGCGCGACTGCGTCGCGACGACGTGCTCGTGCATCTCCCGCAGCAGCCGTGTCATGACCTCCTGCGGCGAGGTCGGCACCAGCCAGCCCATGTCGTCGGGGTCGGGATGCAGCAGCGCCAGCTCGACCAGGCAGGGCACGGTCCCGGCGTCCTCGCGGGACACCCGGCCGCGTCGTACCGCCCGGGAGTACACCCGGTCCCCCGCCTCGCACAGGCGGTCAGCACCGTGCGGATGCGCTTCCTTCCCGTGCCCGGCCATCTCCTCAACCCCCGGTTCAAGCCTCTTCCGGAGCGCAACTATGCGCGGCTGCACCCGCCTCCGCAACACGGCTTCGACGCGTCCTCGCCCCCTATCGACACGGTGAATACCGATTTATCCCCACCACAGCATGGCTCGTTGCAACAAGCTGATGGCGGTCGCGAATCGGACACCGGGGCGCATGTGCGACGCATGAGGACGGTGAGCAAACGCGCGAACCGCGTGAGCTGCCGGAAATCACCGAGTGATCGTCGTGTTACGTGCCGCATCTAACGTCAGGCCATGGCGGACATATTTGACGCATACGCGTTGGCCGACGCGTGGGACGAGATGTTTGAGCGGCCGGGTGAGGTCAGAACCGCCTATGAGCCGGTGCTGGCGGCACTCCAACCGATGGAACCGGCCGAACTTCGGTTCAGGGCCGATCAGATGGCCCGGTCGTTCACGGACCGCGGCGTGACGTACGCCTTCGCGGGCGAGGAGCGGCCCTGGCCGCTGGACCTCGTGCCACGGGTGCTGGACGCGCTGGAATGGGACCTCATCCAACGCGGGGTCTCCCAACGGGTCAGGGCCCTGGAGGCCTACCTCGCGGACGCGTACGGACCGTGCCGGGCCTTCGAGGACGGCGTCGTGCCCTGGCGGCTGCTCCTCAACTCCCCCCACTTCCACCGGGCCGCGCACGGCGTGGAACCCCCGGGCGGGGTACGCATCCACGTCGCCGGCATCGATCTCGTACGGGACGAGGCGGGCGACTTCCGGGTCCTGGAGGACAACGTCCGGGTGCCCTCCGGGGTCTCGTACGTCATCGAGAACCGGCGGGCGATGACCCGGATCTTCCCCTCGCTCTTCGCCGAGCAGCATGTGCTGCCGGTCGACGGGTACGGGCAGCGGCTGCTCGCGGCACTGCGCGCGGCGGCGCCCGACGGGGTCGGCGACCCGCGCGTCGTCGTGCTCACCCCGGGCCCCAGCAACGCCGCCTACTTCGAACACGCCCTGCTGGCACGGCTGATGGGCGTGCAGCTGGTGGAGGGGCACGATCTGGTCTGCCGCGGGAACCGGGTGTGGATGCGGACCACTCGCGGCGAGATGCCCGTCCACGTCGTATACCGGCGGCTCGACGACGACTTCCTCGATCCGCTGCACTTCCGGCCCGACTCGGTGATCGGCTGCCCCGGCATCATGAACGCCGCCCAGGCCGGGAACATCACACTCGCGAACGCGGTGGGCAACGGCATCGCGGACGACAAGCTGCTCTACACGTACGTTCCCGATCTCATCCGGTACTACCTGTCGGAGGAACCGGTCCTCCCCAATGTCGAATCGTTCCGCCCCGACGAGCCAGGACAGTTGGAGGCGGTCCTCGACCAGCTCGACCAGCTCGTCGTGAAACCGGTCGACGGGGCCGGCGGGCAGGGCATAGTGATCGGACCACACGCGGACCGGCAGACGCTCGATCGCGTACGCAAAGAGGTCGCCGCCGACCCTCGGGGGTGGATCGCCCAGCGGCCGGTGGCCCTGTCCACCTCTCCGACCCTCGCGGGCGAGCGAATGGCCCCGCGCCACATCGATCTCCGGCCCTTCGCCGTGAACGACGGCAGCGATGTGTGGGTGCTGCCCGGCGGGCTCACCCGGGTCGCGCTCCAGGAGGGCAACCTCATCGTCAACTCCAGCCAGGGCGGCGGCTCCAAGGACACCTGGGTGCTCGCGGAGGGACCGGCGGAGGGTCCGGTGGCGGAGCCCTCGGGTCCCCTGCCCGAGGTCGTCCCGCGTCAGCTCGGCCCCGACGGCGAACGCCTCGTCCCGCAGGAAGGGGCGCAGCAGCAATGACGGCCACACCTGGAGTGCCCGCACAAACAGCTCGAACAGCTCAGGCAGCACATGCAGCAGCACATGCGGCTCAAGCCGCTCAAGGAGCAGGAGGTACGGCCGTGAACGACGTGATCCTCTCCCGCATCGCCGAGGCACTGACCTGGACGGGCCGCTATGTCGAACGGGCCGACGCCACCGGCCGCATCCTCGACGCGTATCTGCACCGGCTCCTCGAAGACCCCTGGCGGGACGAGGACATGGCCTGCCGCTCGCTGTACGCGATCCTCGGCGTCGACGCGGGCACCGACCCCGTCGACATGCAACAGGTCCTGGACCAGCTGGCCTTCGACGCCCGCTCGACCTGCTCCATCGAGGGTGCGCTGGGCGCCGCCCGGCTGAACGCGCGCAGCGCCCGCGAGGCGGTGTCCTCCGAGATGTGGGAGTGCCTCAACTCCACCTGGCACGCCCTCGCCGACCAGCGTCTGGCGGCCCGCCGCACCGGTCCGTACGCCTATCTGGAGCTGGTCCGACGGCGGGCCGCGCTCTTCTGCGGGCTCGCCGACTCGACGATGAGCCGGGACGACAGCTGGCGTTTCGTGGTGCTCGGCAGGAGCCTGGAGCGGGTGGACATGACCGTACGGCTGCTGTCCGTACGGGTGCTGGACGCCGCGCACGCCCCCGACTGGCCGACGCTGCTCAGCGCGAGCGGGGCGGACGAGGCGTACGCGCGGGTGTACGGCGGTTTCGGGGACACGGCCCGGGTGGCCGAGTTCCTCATCATGGACCGGGAGTTCCCGCGTTCGGTGCTGCACGCGCTGACCACGGCGGAGGAGTGCCTGGCAGCGCTCGGCCGCCCGCGCCAGGACCCGGCGCGCCGCCCGATCGGCAGGATGCGCACCCGCCTGGAATACCTGGACTCGACGGCCCTGGAGGACGTACTCCCCTCCCTGCTGCGGGAGTTGCAGACGTCGTGCATGGCCTCCGCCGAGGCGGTCGCGGAGAGGTTCTTCCCGTACCAGGGGCCCGTCGAGTGGGCCCAGGAAGGAGCGTGAACATGAACACGAGCGTGAACATGAACACGAACGCGCCGATGACACGTCGGCTCCGCATCCGGCACATCACCCGCGTCTCGTACGCACAGGCCGCGGTCCGCTCCCACAACGAGGTCCGTATGACCCCGCTGACGCTGCCGGGCCAGACGACCCTGGACGCCCGCGTCCTGGTCAACCCGTCCACACCGACCTGGTCGTACTGGGACTACTGGGGCACCCAGGTCACCGGCTTCGACCTGATGGAGCCGCACGAGGATCTGACGATCACTGCGGTGAGCCTGGTGGAGACGTCACCGCCGGCCGACCTGCCACCGGCCCCGACCTGGGCCGAGGTGGCCGACCAGGTGGCGAACTCCCGCCTGCTGGAACACGCGGTCCAGACCTCCCGTACGACCGTCCCCGAGGAGCTGGTGGAGCGGGCCCGCACGGCGGCCGCGGGCCTGGACCCGCACGAGACGGCGGTCGCGGTCTCGGACCTGGTCGCCGACCGGGTCTCGTACATCCCGGGCTCCACCGGCGTGAACACCAGCCCCGCCGAGGCCTGGGAGCAGGGGGCGGGCGTCTGCCAGGACATAGCCCACCTGACGGCCGGGCTCCTGCGTGCACTGGGCCTGCCGACCCGCTACGTGTCCGGTTACCTGCACCCCGAGCGGGACGCGGAACTGCACCGCCCCGTCGCCGGCCAGAGCCACGCCTGGATCGAGTACTGGGCAGGCGACTGGACCGGCCACGACCCCACCAACCGCACCCGCGCCAACGAGTCCCACGTCGTCGTGGGCCGGGGCCGCGACTACGACGACGTGACCCCGCACAAGGGGATCTACCGAGGGGTGGCCGGGGGACCGCCGGAGGTGACGGTGGAGTTCACCCGGGTGGCGTGAGTTCCTGGGGAGCATGAGTTCCCGGCGCCCGTGGGCCCAGAGGTTCAGGGGGTTTTCCACAGATGTGGGAAACCCCCCGAACCGTCCCGGTTACGCGCGTCGACCACGCACCGCACAAGGTGCTACTTGATGCCGAGGGAGTCGCAGGCCGTCTTGTACTTGGCCGTGCAGATCTGGTCGGCCGTGTAGATGCCGTCCTGGATGACCGTCGACTCGATGGTGCTCTTGGTCAGGGCGGAGACCTGGAGCAGGTTGGCCGGGATGTTCTTGTCCGTGGGGCTGGTGACCTTGTCGGGGGTCAGCGAGTCGAACTCGATACCGAAGCCGCGGACGACGGCCACGGCCATCTCGGCGGCGGTCTCGGCCTCCTGCGGGTACGGCTTGTAGACGCTCATGAACTGGTCGCCGATGACGACGCGCTGCACCGCGTCCAGCTCCGCGTCCTGGCCGGTGATCGGCGGCAGGTCGGTGACCCCGGCGGCCTTCAGCGCGGAGATGATGCCGCCGGCCATGCCGTCGTTGGCGGAGTACACGCCCGCGATGTTGTCGGCGCCGATGGCGGAGATCGCCGCCATCATGTTGGCCCGGGCGTTGGCCGGCTTCCAGTCCTTGGTGTCGTACGACTTGGCGATGGTCACCTTGCCGCTGAGCTCACCGAGGGCGCCGTCCTTGAACTGGGCGGCGTTCGGGTCCGTCACCGCGCCGTTCATCATGACGATCTTCTGCGTCTTGCCGCCGGTGAGCTCGTCGGCGAGGGCCCGGCCCTGCACCTGCCCGACCGCCTCGTTGTCGAACGAGACGTACGCGTCGATCGGCCCCTCGGCCAGCCTGTCGTACGCGATGACGGGAATCCCCGCCTCCTTGGCCTGCTTCACCCCGGAGGCGATGGCCTTGGAGTCCACCGCGTCCACGAGGAGCACGTCGACCTTGGCCTCCACCATCCGCGCGAGCTGCTTGTTCTGCTCGGCCGCGTCCTGCTCGGCGTTCTCGTAGACGACCTTGCCCTTGCCTCCGGTCAGCGTGGAGACCTTCTCCTTGATGATGGGGTAGTCGAACTTCTCGTAGCGGGAGTTCGACTTCTCCGGCAGCAGCAGCCCCACCGTGATGTCGTCGCCCCTGGTCGGGCTCGCCTCGCCGCCGTCACTGCTCCCGTCCAGTACTCCGCATGCGGCGAGCATGAGGGTCATCGTGGAAGCCGAGACGGCTACGGCGGTACGACGTATGGCGCTGTTCACTTTCGGGTGCCTTCCGGACGAGGGCGCAACCGTGCGGGCCCAGGTGACAAAAGCCAACGTGGGGGTTCCCGGTGCGTCAAGGAGTAACTGCTAACGAGATCGCAACAGAAACCTGTGGAGAGACCGGGGTGATGTAGGGGAAATCCGTCGGGCAGGGGTCCACAGACCGGTCGTACGAGGGGGTCGAGGGTGGGGCGGACCTGGGCGGAAGCGCCCAGAACACCACGTCCGGGTCAGTGCGGGCACCTGTTCGGCCGCGTACGGATTGCGGTGGCGCGGCTCTCGGAAGTTGCTGGGAGGAGGTGCCGGGAGCAGTCGCCGGAACCAGGCAGCTCGTCCCGCCCGTGTCCACACTCACTCTGGAGTCCCCATGCGCACGCTCTCTCGATGCCTCATACCTCTCCTGGCGGCGGGCTGCCTGGCCGTGACGGCCGGTACGCCCGCGATGGCCACGACGGCCACGACGGCCGACGCAGGTGCCGTGGCGCCGGGCGCGCCCCTGCCCGTACCCGAGCCCGCCCCCGACCCGTGCGCCGTCGACTGGCCCTCGCTCGCCGGGCTCACCGGTACCGGCACGCTCCGCGAGGCGATCGTCGCCTGCGTCGAGACCTACACGGAACGCGACCTCGACAGCTGGCTCCAGGCCCCGCCGAAGCTGCCCGTGGAACAGCCGGCGCAGAAGGAGCAGACGGCTCAGGTGGCGCCGTCGGAAACGAAGGAGCAGGGGGTCACCGCCGTGGAGGACTGGACCGGCGCCGACGCCGCCGACTGGGACGACGACCTGGCCTGCGACCTCGCCGAGATCTTCGACGAGCCGACGGCGTGCCGCCCGGCCTCTGCCGATCCGGCCTTCCTGACAGCCCCCTGACAGCCCCCTGACAAAGGGGTTCACGGCAAAGGGTTCAAAGAGGTTCGTGATTCACGGGAGAGGGTGGGCGGTGTTCCCGCCGGAGAAGCGCCCACCCCTTCCGGCCAGGGACGACACCACATCGGGCCCTGCCCGCATTTGACAGAACGGCTCGGAGTGTGAGCACTCACGGCGGAATTGAATTCCCCAGTGCTCACAATGCAGATCGCCCCGTCAAGGGGGATGAGAACCACATTTTGAGAATGCGGATTCTCGCCCCTCCCGGCGAAAACCGACTGCTACGTTTGGGCTTCGTCCCGAGTCAGGCAGGCGTGCCACAGACGGCAGCCCCGCTCGGATTGCATCGCGGGTGTTCTCGTCCACCGTCGACCCAGCGCGCCCTTTTCCGCTTCGGTTCTCAGCCCATCCCTCTGGAGTTCCTCCATGTCTGCGGACAGCACAGCTGTCACCACTCCCGCACGCCCGGAAACCGGCACCGGCACCGGCACCGGCACCCCACCCCCAGGCCGCCACCTCGGCCTCGCCCTGGTCGTCATCGCGGCGGCCCAGCTGATGGTCGTACTCGACGCCACCATCACGAACATCGCCCTGCCCGCCATCCAGACCGACCTCGGCGTCTCCGACGCGAACCTCGCCTGGATCGTCAACTCGTACGCGCTGGCCTTCGGCGGGCTGCTCCTGCTCGGCGGCAAGGCCGGCGACCTCTTCGGCCGGCGGCGCATGTTCCAGGTGGGCATCATCGTCTTCACCCTGGCCTCTCTGCTGGGCGGCCTGGCCCCGAACGAGGGCCTGCTGATCGGCGCCCGCGTCCTGCAGGGCGTCGGCGCCGCGCTCGCCGCGCCCAGCGCACTGGCCCTGATCACCACCACGTTCCCGGTGGGCAGGCCCCGCAACACCGCGATGGGCGTGTACGCGGCCATGGGCGGCGTCGGCGCCACCGTCGGTCTCCTCCTCGGCGGCACGCTCACCGACCTGCTGGACTGGCGCTGGGTGTTCTTCGTCAACATCCCCATCGGCCTGGCCGTCCTGGCCGGCACCCGCACCCTCGTCGAGGCCGAACGCCACCCGGGCCGGCTTGACGTGCCCGGCGCCATCACCGGCACCGGCGGTCTGATCGCCCTCGTCCACGGCATCACCCGCGGCGGCGAGCACGGCTGGACCAGCGGCTTGACCCTGGCGTCCTTCACCGCTGCCGTCGTCCTGCTGACGGTCTTCCTCTTCCTGCAGTCCCGCAGCTCGCATCCGATGATGCCGCTGCGGCTGTTCCGCGACCGCAACCGCACCGGCTCCTACGCCACCATGCTGTTCATCGGGGCGGGCATGTTCGCCACGTTCTACTTCCTGACCCTCTACATGCAGCTCATCCTGGGCTACAGCCCCGTCAAGACCGGCTTCGCGTATCTGCCGTTCAGCTTCGGCATGGCCGCCGCGGCGGGAGTCAGCTCCAAGCTGGTCACGCACTTCGCCCCGCGGCTGATCGCCGGGCCGGGGCTGTTGGTCGCCGCGGTGGGCATGGGGTGGTTCGCGACGCTGGAGGCGGACTCGTCGTACGCGGCCCATCTCATGCCGGCGATGTTCGTCACCGCGCTCGGTCTTGGCATGGGTTTCGTGCCGATGACGCTCGGGGCGGTGAGCGGGGTCGACCACCTGGACACGGGGATCGCGTCCGCGCTGCTGAACACCGCGCAGCAGATCGGTGGGGCGTTGGGGCTCGCCGTTCTGTCCACGGTCTCCACGTCGGCTGCCGACGGGAAGCTGCCCGATGCTGCCGCGTCGCTGTATCGGGGGCTTGCCATCAAGGACTTCGGGCTTGTGTCCCGGGCCGGGGAGGCGCTGACCCACGGCTACACGATGGCGTTCGTCGCCGCCGCGGTGATGTTCCTGGCCGGTCTCGTCGTCACGGCGTTCGCCGTCAACGCGGGCCGCCAACAACACGCCGAGGGCACGGCCGCGTCCCACATGGGCTGACCCGGGCGTTCTTCGCCCCCGCCGCCCCTACCCTTCCCATCCCTGGGGGCTCCGCCCCCAGACCCCCGTATCGCGCTGAACGCGCTCGTGCTCAAACGCCGGACGGGCTGAGTGGGTGAGCGCTGGCGGGGTGGGTGGGTTGACCGTGGGTGGGTGGGAATCGGCCTGAACGGCCTCGTCCTCAAACGCCGGACGGGCTGAGTGTGTCGGCCCGAGCTGCGAAATCTTCAGCCCCTCCGGCGTTTGAGGAGCGGGGGTTCGGGGGCTGGCCCCCGAGTAGTGACGGGAATGGGTAGGGGCGGCGGGGGCGAAAGAAACCAGGGATCACCCCACCCAAGACCGTCAGCGCAGGCCCCCGCCCTCGTCGTCCGGCGGGCGTTCCGGGAAACGGAGGAGACGGGCCGAGGGCGGGGCCGGGAAGTCCTCGGTGTCGGGATGCCCGGAGACATCCGAGCCGGGCCGGGCCTGCCCGTCCCAACCGGCCGGGCCGCCCGCCGGATCCCCCTCCCCGCCCGTCGCCCTCGCATGTTCGTCCCAGCCCGCGCGGAACCAGTTCAGCTGATGCCGTTGGAGTTCTTCGTCGGTGAGGACGCGGACGGACTCCGGTCCCGCCGCCCGGACCTTCTCGCCGAGCCCGATGAGCAGTTCGCCCACCAGGCGGGAGACGCGTTCGGCCTCGTCGTCCGGGCCGCCTCCTGGATTTCCCATGCCGCGCTCCCTCAAGGCCCCGCAGGCCAATGGCCCGAGCACTCCGGCCCCGTCCCCGACCCCTTCGCCGTCAGCCGCCCTCCGGCAGGAACTGCTGGGCCACCTTGGCGAACAGCGACCGCAGTTCGGGCGGGACACCCATCCGGAGAGCGGCCTCCTCGGCGGTCAGCCACGGACGGTCCTCACCGCCCGCGGGGCGCCCGTTGTCCGGCACCGGCAGATCGTCCTCGGTGAGCCGGCCCGAACGGATGAGCATCTCCCGCAGCGGCACGCCGAGTACGGCCGCGATACGCCGCATCGTCTCCAGGTCGGGCATGGACTGCCGCTGCAGCAGCCGGCTCACGGCGGCCCGGTGCACCCCGGCGTCGTCGGCGAGCTTCGAACGGCCGCCGCCGCGTGGGCTGTCGATGTCGTAGCCCCGGACGCGCAGCAGTCCCTCGATCCAGCCGGCGAAGTCGTCGAGGCCCGCGGCCCGGAAGTTGTGGTCGGCGCGGGCACCGGCCCGTGAGCTCGAAGCCATGAGTCCGCTCTCCCCTCGTCGCCGGGGCAGCGTACCGATCGCACACGCACCAATGTGTGCGCGCGCCCGCGCGTAACTGTGGAGATTCGGCAACTTCCCGCAGCTCAGGAGGGGTTGAGGACCCGCCGTCACATCGACCTCCACGGAACGTAATCACTTGCGTACGCGCTCGCAACATGCAACTCTGTCCGCTCGTTCGCAACTGTCGAACATATGTTCCCATAGATCGGGAGGGGCTGCACGTGCCCGACCAACCACCCGGAGCCGCCACCACGACCACACCCTCGACCTGGCGTTCTCCCGCGCTCGAACCGGCATCGCGCGCCTGCGATCAGCGCCGGCGCCCGGTCCACCGGTGGTGCGAGGTGGACCGATGAGCGGAGACCACGGTGGAGCCGTCTGGATCGCCTCGCTCGTACGCCGCTTCCCGGACCTCGTCGACGAGTTGGCCCCCACGGTCCACGGAGGCCTGCGCGAGCGCCGGGACAACGGACCCGTCGGCGGCACGACCGCCCCGGTCCGCCTCTACGTCTCCGACGCCGTACGGGACATCACCGACGGAGTCGTCGAACTGGAGGAGGCCGTACGTGAACGACTCGGCCTGCGGCCGGTACCCCCCGCCTCCGTGCCGGTACGGCTGCGCCGTATCGCCGGACTGCTGGACCGCATCGCCGCCGACCCGCTGCTCGCCCCGCACGTCGAGGACGAGACCCGGCGGATGGCCGCACGCTGCGCCCGCGCGCTCGGCGACCCGGAGCAGCTCGTACGGCTGCCCGGCCGCTGCCCCGCCTGCGACTGCGTCTCGCTGCGGGCGTTACCCGAGCGGGCCGAGATCAGATGCGTCAATCCCGTGTGCGGGCGGGTACTGGAGGCCGAGCACTCATGACCGGAACCACGAACATGAATCGGGTCGCGAACACCCCTTTGATCACAGCCGAGTTGGCCGCCGACGAGGCGGGCGTCACGACCGCGACCATCCGCAAGTGGGTGCAGCGCGGCCATCTGCGGCCCGCGGGCACACAGGGCCGCCGCCGCCTCTTCCGGCTGGAGGACGTCTTCGCGGCCGAGCGGACGACCCACCTCGCCCGGCACCACGACCACTGATCCCACCGTTCTCGCTGATTCCACTCATCCCGCCGTACGCGCGAGGGGTCCCGCCGCACCACGCGGCGGGACCCCTCATGCGTACCGCCTGAATAACCGCCCGGCATAAGCCAGTTGCATGTTTCCCCTACCGGTGTCACAGTGGATGCAGCGGCAGAGCTGCGCCCGGAGGACGGGCGGCGGACCTGCCGCTCTGTGTTGCCCGGACTCGCCGTGATCACTCTGCTCACCTCGGCCACGGCGAGACGCCCTTCTCTCCGTTCGCTCTTCAGGCTCCGAAGAACAGGAAGAGGAGCGAGAGAGCGAGCACCAGACCGGAGACGATGGCCGTCGGCAGGGCCACCCTTCCGCTCGTCATCTGGCCGGGTGTCTCGACATTGGACAGGTCCTTCGGGTCGTAGACCACGTCGATGACACCTCCAACGAGAGCAGGAGGGCTCCTGAAGGGCCCCACCTTCGCTTGCAGGCTCCTGCCGTCTTCTGCCGTGAACCGCATCACAAGGAAGTTGATTCCGTTCGATCCCCTTTCTCTGTTCACGCATTTCGCGGCGGTGCGGATGCCGCGCTTTCGTAATGCTCTGCCTCGCCGGAAAACTCCGGCAGAGAACCAGAAGACCAAACTCGTCACCATGGCGACCGGTATCGCAGGACCGTACATCTGGACCCCCACTGTCGAGACCGTGCAGGATTTCAAATTCAGTTGTGACATCTCGGGCTGCCACACCCGAAGGACAAGAGGCACGAGGAGGAGCGCCACCATGACCGAAGCCGATGCCAATGCCGTGCGCAGAGCCCTGTGTACGACCTTCCGGACCCCGTTCGCCCCGGTCACCACCCCATCGCGGGTGACGGAGGACGACCGGAAGGAGGTGCCGCCCGATGACGACGACTGAGGCTGACGAGGTCGTCCTGGAGCTGGAGCGGCTGCGCCGCTCGGTCGACGTCGGCTTCGCCACCACCCGTGGCGATCTCGCCCTTCTCCTCCAGCGCGCCGACCAGACCGACAAGACCCTGGACGAGCACGAGACCCGTATCGAGGCCCTGGAACGCACCCGCTGGCCCCTGCCGTCCCTGGCGGCGGCCACGTCGTGCCTCGCACTGGCGCTCACGGTCTGGCAGACCCTGGGCCGATAGCCCTGCCGTTCCGACTGCCGGGAAGGGGCCGGCGGATCCAACTCCCCGGCCTCTTCCCACGGCCGAACCACTCCGGCAACGGCGATCGCGCTCTGCCGCGGACGGTTACGGCGTCCTGGTCGTCGTAGTCATCGATGACGACGTACACCCCCGATCGACATAGTGTTGGCCCCGGAAGCACACTCCATGAAGGACTCTCCGGCCCTCATCCAACACTTCCTTCACGCCCTCCGGGGAGGCGCGGATGCCTGAACTCGACTGGCGCTCCTGATGGCGGGCGAAGCCTTCCGGCATCCGCGGCTCGCCGCGGTCTACGATCCGCTCGATCCCGATCGGAGCGACCTCGACGCGTACGTCCGCATCGCTGAGGAGTTCGGGGCGCGTCAGGTCCTCGACATCGGCTGCGGGACGGGAGTGTTCGCGCTGCTGCTCGCCGATCGTGGGATCGAGGTCGTCGGTGTCGATCCGGCGCAGGCGTCACTCGATGTGGCCCGGGGCAAGGCGGGCAGTGAAAGGGTGCGCTGGATCCACGGTGATGCCACCACCCTCCCCCCGCTCCAGGCCGACCTCGCGACCATGACGGCGAACGCCGCCCAGGAGCTGGCCGATCCGGAGATGTGGCGGAAGACCCTGCGGGGCGCCTACGAAGCCCTGCGGCCCGGTGGGCGTTTCGTCTTCGAGACCCGGGATCCGGCGCGGCGCGCCTGGGAGGAGTGGAACCGCGAGGCCTCGTACGGGACTACGGAGATCCCGGGCGTCGGCGCGGTCGAGGGCTGGAACGAACTGGTCGAGGTCGACGGGCCGCTGGTGACGTTCCGCGGCACCTATGTGTTCGCCGCGGACGGAGAGGTGCTGACCTCGAAATCGACCCTCCGTTTCCGCGAACGCGACGAGATCGAGGCCGACTTGGCCGCGCAGGGCTACGTCGTGGAGGACGTCCGCGACGCCCCCGACCGCCCGGGCCGGGAGTTCGTCTTCGTCGCGCTACGACCGGGGGCCGGGCACCACTGACGCCCCGCCGCTCACGAGAGGGTGCCGACCCCGACCCACTCCCGCAGCAACTCCTCCCGCTCCGCCGCCCGGGGCGATCCGTCCTCCTGCGTCCGGCCCCACTGCGCCATGGCGGCCAGCGTCGCCCGAAGCGTGGCCTCGCCCGCCGTCAGATGGGACAGGAGGGACAGCGAGAGGTCGTACTCCTCCTGGGAATAGCTGGACGCCGCCGCATACACGGTCAAATCGGTGGCCCCGTCGGCCGTTTCGACGAGGACGCTCATCATCGGCGGTGCATCGGTCTCGCCGAGGCTGGTCACGGTCAGCACCATGTCCACCACCACGCTGATCCGACGCCTGAGTGATTTCAACGGGACATCCTCGACGGTCAGCCCACGCACCTCGTCCCACGGCCACAGGTCCGAGCTGCCGTCACCGAGCGACACGACCCCCTCCGGCGTCAGCCGCACCCCCGGGGCGCGCCCGGACGGTTTCGCTCCCACATACACATCGCCCTCGGCTATCCAGAACAGCCCCACCATGGCCATGGGCACGCTCCATTCCCCCCGTGAATCCAACGGATCCGTCGATCGATAGATCAGCAGTCCAGTACATGATCCCAACACATGGGAGGGCCCGGAGACTGTCTCGGCCTCCGGGCCCCTTGACGTGGGTGCCACGGTCACGGCTACGGAAGCCGGCAGTCCCAGCGCACGGGAGTGCTGTTCCAGCGGCCGTACGCGATGTCGTCGTCGGTCAGTGCCGTGACCTCGGCGGTGGGAAAGGGCGTGGTGTCACTGGGCAGCGACCGCGCGACCCCGTTCTGGATCAGCCACAACTTGGCGTCCGGCGTGGTGAGTACGACCACCGAGCCGTACCCGTTGACCGCCTGCGGCTCGCCTTCGCCGAGGACCTCCGGACCGCCTGCGGCCCCCTTCCGCCAGAGCAGGATCGAGGTCGGGCCCGTGGCGTGGACCTCGTACCCGAGCGCGGTGTCACCGGCCACGGCCTCGGCCCTCGACCCGGTCTCCGGGCCGGGCAGGTGCTCGGGGAGGCGCTCCGGGGTGCCGTCGGGGCTCCATCGTGCCGCGTGCGTGGAAGTGTCGGCGCCGGCGTCGGTCCAGCCGACGATGGTGCCGTCGTCATCGATGTCGGTGCCGCGCCCGCCTGCGTCGCCGGGAGGCAGGTCCAGCGGACGCACGTCGCCCGCCGGTGTCCAGAGCACCGGCACGGGCCGCTGACCGGGGGCACCGGAGGCTCCGGAGACCGTGCCGTCCGCGTTGATGGACTCCGGGATGGTGTCGAAGCCCGGCTCGATGCCCGGGAGTGCGCTGAACTCACCGTTCCGGTAGAGCCACCCCGCCGACCGGTAGGTCTCATTGTCGAACTCGGACCCCACGATGTCGCCGTGCGCGTTGATCCCCTTGGCGCCGGTGCGGGTGGTGCCCAGATCCTCTGGCACGCCATCGGTCCACCGGATCAGGTGATACACGAAGGCCGTGTCCATCATGTAGCCGACCTGGAATCGACCGGTGGGGTCGGCGTCGAACACCCCGGCCCGATAGGTGCCGGCGGGTACCGCGAGCTGCTGCCTGGTGCACGGTGCGCCGACCTGCTCCGACCGCTCGGCCGCCGAACTCGCGGCAGGCCAGGCGGTGGTGGCCGTCGCCGTCAGGGCAAGGGCGAACAGAACGCCTCTGGTACGTGTGATCGGTCTCAACATGTCCCCCCGTGTACGTTCGACTGGGTTCGATCCAGAAGTGATTCGGATCCATAAGCCCAGAGGAACGCGAACGGATGGTGACGTACCGTCAAATTCCTTGTGGGCGAGGGGCGCGAGGGACATTCGTGCCAGGCGGCGCCACACGAAGGAGGCCCGGCGGTTCGACTGAACCTCCAGGCCTCTTCATATTATTGACGCGGTGTCAGTCGGTGTCAGTCCGACTGCTGTCGCTTGGGGCGCCACACCACCAGCGCGCTCGTCTGCTGGACCTCCTGGTACGGGACCAGGTCGCGGCGGTACGAGGCGTGGACGGCGGCCTCGCGCTGCTGCATCGCCGCCGCCGCGCCGTCCAGGGCCGCTTCCATCTCCGCGACGCGGGACTGGAGCGCGGCGACCTGGTTCTCCAGCTCGATGATGCGCTTGATGCCGGCGAGGTTGATGCCCTCGTCCTGCGACAACTGCTGGACGGTGCGCAGCAGTTCGATGTCACGGGCCGAGTAGCGGCGGCCGCGCCCGGCCGTGCGGTCCGGGGAGACCAGGCCGAGGCGGTCGTACTGGCGGAGGGTCTGCGGGTGCAGGCCGGAGAGCTGGGCGGCCACCGAGATGACGTACACCGGTGTTTCTTCCGTCAGCTCATATGCGGAATAAGAACTCTGTCGACGGCGTCCGGTTGCGTCCATGGTGTCCTCATGCTCCCTTCGCGGCCTGGAACAGCTCCGCCCGCGGGTCCTCGTCCGCGGTGGCCTCGCGATACGCCTCGAGCGCGTCACGAGCCTTCCCCGTCACGTCCGTGGGGACACTCACCTCGACGGTGACCAACAGGTCCCCGCGGGTGCCGTCCTTGCGGACCGCGCCCTTGCCACGGGCGCGCATCGTACGGCCGTTGGGTGTGCCCGGGGGCAGCTTCAGGGTGACCGGAGGCCCCCCGAGCGTGGGCACGCGGACCTCGCCGCCGAGCGCCGCCTCCGTGAAGGTGACGGGCACGGTGACGGTGAGGTTGTCGCCCTTGCGGCCGAAGACCGGGTGCGCGTCCACATGCACGGTGACGTACAGATCGCCCGCCGGCCCGCCCCGCTCGCCCGGCGCGCCCTTGCCGCGGAGCCGGATGCGCTGGCTGTCCGACACCCCGGCCGGGATACGGACCTGCATGGTGCGGGACGACTTGGCGCGCCCCGAGCCGCTGCAGACCAGGCACGCGTGCTCCGCGATCAGGCCGCGGCCCTTGCAGTCGGGGCACGGGTCGGTCAGCGAGAAGCCGCCGCCCGAGCCGCGCGCCACCTGGCCGGTGCCGACGCAGGTCGGGCACACGCGCGGTGTGCCGTTCTTGTCGCCGGTGCCCGAACAGGCCTTGCAGGGGGACTGCGAGGTCATACGGAGGGGCACGGTCGCCCCGTCCACCGCCTCCGTGAAGCTGAGCGTGACCTCGGTGTCGATGTCCTGGCCGCGCCGCGGCTGCGTACGCGTGCCGGTGGTGGCGCCACCGCGGTTGAACAGACCCCCGAAGACGTCACCGATACCGCCGCCGAAGCCGCCGGCGCCGCCCTGGCCGCCCGCTCCACCCTGACCCGGGCCGCCTCCGAAGAGGTCGCCCAGGTCGAAGTTGAAGTTGCCGCCTCCGGCACCCGGTCCCGGCCTGAACCCGCCGTTGCCGAAGAGGGCGCGGGCCTCGTCGTACTCCTTGCGCTTCTTGGGGTCCCCGAGGATGTCGTTCGCCTCGGAGATCTCCTTGAAGCGGTCCTCGGCCTTCGCGTTCCCCTTGTTGGCGTCCGGGTGGTACTCGCGGGCGAGCTTCCGGTACGCCTTCTTGATCTCGGCCTCGGTGGCGTCCTTCGGGACGCCGAGGACCTTGTAGTAGTCCTTCTCGATGAAGTCCTTGGTGCTCATCCTCGACGCCCCTCCTTCCGCACGTCACTGTCACGTACGCGCTTGGTGTTCGTGCTGCTTACGGGCGCGCGTACGCCCTGTTTCACGTCAGCCCTCGTCCGGGCCACCGCTCTCCTTGTCGTCGGCCGCCTGCGTCCCGTCCGTCTCGTCGCCCTTGACCGTCTGCGCGCCCGGCTGCGGCTCGGCGACCGCCACCCGCGCGGGGCGGATGGTGCGCTCGCCGAAGCGATACCCCGGCTGCAGAATCGCCACGCACGTCGTCTCGGTGACGTCCGGTGCGTAACTGTGCATCAGGGCCTCGTGGATCGTCGGGTCGAAGGGCTCGCCCTCCTTGCCGAACTGCTGCAGACCCATCTTCGCCGCGACGGTCTCCAGCGACTCGGCCACCGACTTGAAGCCGCCGACCAGTTCGCTGTGGTCCCGCGCGCGGCCGATGTCGTCGAGCACGGGCAGGAGCTCGGTCAGGAGGTTCGCGATGGCGATCTCCTTGACCGCGATCCGGTCGCGCTCGACCCGGCGGCGGTAGTTCTGGTACTCGGCCTGGAGCCGCTGGACGTCCGCCGTGCGCTCGCCGAGCGCCGTGCGTACCTGGTCCAGCTGAGCGGTGAGGCCCGCGATCTGTGCTGTTGCTGCCGCGTCCCCGGCCTGGGCCGCCCCCTCCTCCACGGAGGGGGCAGTCTTCGGCTCGGCGTCTTCAGGGGTGGCGCCGGAGGGGACGTCGGGCTGCTCGTCGAAGCCCGGGGTCTCCTCTGTCACGCGGCACCGTCCTTGCGGTCACGGTCCTCGTCGACGATCTCGGCGTCCACGACGTCGTCGTCGGCGGCCTTGGCGCCCGCGCCCTCGTCGGCACCCGGGGCCTCGGCGCCCGCGGCACCCTGCGCGGCCTGGGCGTCCGCGTACATCGCCTGGCCGAGCTTCTGGGAGACGGCGGCGACCTTCTCGGTGGCCGTACGGATCTCGGTGGTGTCCTCGCCCTTGAGCGCGGTCTTCAGCTCCTCGATGCTCGTCTCGACCTCGGTCTTGACGTCACCGGGGACCTTGTCCTCGTTGTCCTTGAGGAACTTCTCCGTCTGGTAGACGAGCTGCTCGCCCTGGTTGCGGGACTCGGCGGCCTCGCGGCGACGGTGGTCCTCGTCCGCGTACTGCTCGGCCTCCTGGCGCATGCGGTCGACCTCGTCCTTCGGCAGCGAGGAGCCGCCGGTGACGGTCATCTTCTGCTCCTTGCCCGTGCCCAGGTCCTTCGCGGTCACGTGCATGATGCCGTTGGCGTCGATGTCGAAGGCGACCTCGATCTGCGGGACCCCGCGCGGGGCCGGCGGCAGACCGGTCAGCTCGAACATCCCGAGCTTCTTGTTGTACGCCGCGATCTCGCGCTCGCCCTGGTAGACCTGGATCTGCACCGACGGCTGGTTGTCCTCGGCCGTCGTGAAGATCTCGGACCGCTTGGTCGGGATCGTGGTGTTGCGCTCGATGAGCTTGGTCATGATCCCTCCCTTGGTCTCGATACCGAGGGACAGCGGGGTCACGTCGAGGAGCAGGACGTCCTTGACCTCGCCCTTGAGGACACCGGCCTGGAGGGCGGCGCCGATGGCGACGACCTCGTCCGGGTTCACACCCTTGTTGGCGTCCTGGCCGCCGGTCAGCTCCTTGACGAGCTCGGCGACGGCGGGCATACGGGTGGAGCCACCGACGAGAACGACGTGGTCGATCTCGCTGAGCTGGATGCCCGCGTCCTTGATGACGTTGTGGAACGGCGTCTTGCAGCGCTCGAGCAGGTCGGCCGTCAGCTGCTGGAACTGGGCGCGCGTGAGCTTCTCGTCCAGGTGCAGCGGGCCCTCGGCGGACGCGGTGATGTAGGGCAGGTTGATCGAGGTCTCGGTGGAGCTGGACAGCTCGATCTTGGCCTTCTCGGCGGCCTCGCGGAGGCGCTGGAGGGCCATCTTGTCCTTGCCCAGGTCCACGCCGTGGCCGGCCGAGAACTGCTTGACCAGGTAGTCCATGACGCGCTGGTCCCAGTCGTCACCACCGAGGTGGTTGTCGCCGTTCGTGGCCTTCACCTCGACGACGCCGTCACCGATCTCCAGGAGGGACACGTCGAAGGTGCCGCCACCGAGGTCGAAGACGAGG
Organism: Streptomyces sp. NBC_00258; assembly: GCF_036182465.1. Taxonomy (NCBI): domain Bacteria; kingdom Bacillati; phylum Actinomycetota; class Actinomycetes; order Kitasatosporales; family Streptomycetaceae; genus Streptomyces; species Streptomyces sp. NBC_00258. The sequence continues at coordinate 6,682,515 of NZ_CP108081.1, read as the reverse complement.
ATCGTCTGGTCGTCCTTGTCGAGGCCGTACGCGAGGGCCGCCGCGGTGGGCTCGTTCACGATGCGCAGGACGTTCAGGCCCGCGATCTCGCCGGCCTCCTTCGTCGCCTGACGCTCGGAGTCGTTGAAGTACGCCGGGACGGTGATGACCGCGTCCGCGACCTTCTCGCCCAGGTACGCCTCGGCGTCGCGCTTCAGCTTCTGCAGGATGAAGGCGCTCATCTGCTGCGGGTTGAAGTTCTTCCCGTCGAGCTCGATGGACCAGTCCGTGCCCATGTGACGCTTCACCGAGCGGATGGTCCGGTCCACGTTCGTGACCGCCTGGCGCTTGGCGACCTCTCCGACGAGCACCTCACCGTTCTTGGCGAAGGCGACGACGGACGGCGTGGTCCTGGCGCCCTCGGCGTTGGTGATGACGGTGGGCTCACCGCCCTCCAGAACGCTGACGACGGAGTTAGTCGTGCCCAGGTCGATGCCGACCGCACGTGCCATTTCAATTCCTCCAGCAATGACTTGAGTGGAACAGGCTCAAGTGTGCATGACGCTCGCCGCTCGGTCAACAGAGGTGAGTCGTGGGGGCTCAACTCTTATCTTGCCCTTACGCGCAATTAGGCCCTGACCTGCGGGTCGGCTGCCGACTGCGGGACGGTGGGGGCTTGTCGCGCAGTTCCCCGCGCCCCTAAAGGGGCACGCCTCCGCGGGGTGGGACGCGGGGCGGAGGTCGGCACGACACCTGGTCCACTCAGGCAAGCCTCAGCGACGCAGATCACCGCACCCCTGACTACAGTGCGGACACAGGAGTGGGTAGTCTCAGAGGACTGCATAAGTTACCGCTTAGTAATCAATCTTCGGGGAACCGGGAGACCCACCCCGAAGAGAACCTCGCAGGCCCGAGGAGTCCCGAAATGCAACTCGCCGCGATCATCGTGTCGCTGGTCCTGACCGTGGTCGGCGTTGCGCTCATCGCCCGAGCCGTCGCGCAGATCTACCGGTTCGTGAAGCTGGGCCAGCCGGTGCCGGCGGGCAGCCGCACCGACAACCCCAAGGCTCGAACGATCACCCTGGTGAAGGAATTCCTGGGTCACACCCGGATGAACCGCTGGGGCATCGTCGGCTTCGCCCACTGGTTCGTCGCGATCGGCTTCCTGACGCTGCCGCCGACCCTCGCGCAGGCGTACGGCCAGCTCTTCGAGGCGGACTGGGTGCTGCCGGTCATCGGCGGCTTCCTGCCGTTCGAGATGTACACCGAGTTCATCGGTGTGATGACGATCGTCGGCATCGTCGTGCTCATCGCGATCCGGCTGCTGAACCTGCCCTCCCGGGCCGGCCGCAAGTCCCGTTTCGCGGGCTCCAAGGCCTGGCAGGCGTACTTCGTCGAGTACGTCATCCTCACCATCGGCCTCGCCATCTACACCCTGCGCGGTCTTGAGGGCGCGATCCACCACGTCGAGCACTACGAGGCCGCGTACTTCGCCTCGTACCCCCTGGTCCTCGCCTTCAAGGGGCTCTCCCTCGGCGCGCTCCAGAACCTCGTCTACCTCGTCGCGATGATCAAGATCGGCACCTCGCTGATCTGGATGATCACCGTCGCGCTCAACACCAACATGGGTGTCGCCTGGCACCGCTTCCTCGGCTTCCCGAACATCTGGTTCAAGCGGAACGCCGAGGGCGGCACCGCGCTGGGCGCCCTGCTGCCGATGACGTCGGGCGGCGAGCCGATCGACTTCACCGACCCGGGCGACGACGACGTCTTCGGCGTATCCCAGGTCGAGCAGTTCTCCTGGAAGGGCATCCTCGACTTCTCCACGTGCACCGAGTGCGGGCGCTGTCAGTCGCAGTGCCCCGCCTGGAACACCGGGAAGCCGCTCTCCCCGAAGCTGCTGATCATGTCGCTGCGGGACCACGCCCACGCCAAGGCCCCCTACCTGCTCGCCGGTGGCGGCAAGGACATGGAGGGCAACGAGAAGGCGACCGCGGAGCAGCTCAAGGACGTGCCCGCCGCCGCCCTCGCCGAGGCCGAGCGCCCGCTCATCGGGACCCTCGAGGAGAACGGCGTCATCGACCCCGACGTCCTGTGGTCCTGCACCACCTGCGGCGCCTGTGTCGAGCAGTGCCCCGTGGACATCGAGCACGTCGACCACATCGTCGACATGCGCCGCTACCAGGTGATGATCGAGAGCGCGTTCCCGTCCGAGGCGGGCACGATGCTCAAGAACCTGGAGAAGAAGGGCAACCCCTGGGGTCTGGCGAAGAAGCAGCGCCTGGAGTGGACCAAGGAGGTCGACTTCGAGATCCCGGTCGTCGGCAAGGACATCGAGGACCTGTCCGAGGTCGACTACCTGTACTGGGTCGGCTGCGCGGGTGCCCTCGAGGACCGCGCCAAGAAGACCACCAAGGCCTTCGCCGAGCTGCTGCACATCGCGGGCGTCAAGTTCGCGATCATGGGCGGCGACGAGAAGTGCACCGGTGACTCCGCCCGCCGTCTGGGCAACGAGCCCCTCTTCCAGGAGCTCGGCATGGAGAACGTCTCCGCGCTGAACATGGCCTTCGGCGAGGAGATGGACGACGAGGGCAACTTCACCGCGGAGTCGAAGAAGCCCAAGTCCGCGAAGAAGATCGTCGCGACCTGCCCGCACTGCCTCAACACCCTCGGCAACGAGTACCCGCAGCTCGGCGGCGACTACGAGGTCATCCACCACACCCAGCTGCTCCAGCACCTGATCGACGAGGGCAAGCTGATCCCGGTGACCCCGGTCGAGGGCCTCATCACCTACCACGACCCCTGCTACCTGGGCCGTCACAACAAGATCTACACGCCCCCGCGCGAGATCATGTCGGCCGTCCCGGGCCTGCGTCAGCAGGAGATGCACCGCCACAAGGAGCGCGGCTTCTGCTGCGGTGCCGGTGGCGCGCGGATGTGGATGGAGGAGCGGATCGGCAAGCGCATCAACAACGAGCGCGTGGACGAAGCCCTTTCGCTGAACCCGGACATCGTCTCCACCGCCTGCCCGTTCTGCCTGGTCATGCTGACCGACTCGGTCAACGGCAAGAAGAACGACGGCAAGGCGAAGGAGTCCATCACGGTCGTCGACGTGGCCCAGCTGCTGCTCGACTCCGTGAAGACCCCCATCGACGACGAACCCCCGGCGGGCGAGGCCGAGTCGGAGAGCGCACCGGAGCCGCAGCCGGTGAAGTGACCGGAGCGTCATCCTCGTAACGAAGCACCCCATGTCCTGGTTCAGCCCCAGGACATGGGGTGTTGTCGTCGGATGAGGGCTTTACGAGGAGCGGCCGCAGGCGTGTGTGCCGTGGTGCTGTGCGCCGCCGGATGCGGGGAGGGCGGGTCCGGCGAGGACGACACGGACCGGGGCAGGGGCGAGGCCTCTCCCGCCACGACGAGCCCGGCGCCGCCCATCCCCGCCGCTCCCGTGCCCCGGGGCAAGGGCGGCAAGGTCCCCGACGACGTGAACGGCGACGGCCACCCGGACCTCGCGTATCTCACCTCGTCCGAAGGGGCCGGCAGCGACGGCGCCGGGCGGAACTCCGTCGTCATCGTCTACGGCTCCGCCGAGGGCCTCGACCCGGCCACCCGCACGGTCCTGAAGCCCGAAGACCCGGCTGTCCCGGCGGAGTCGGACACGCCCCTCCCCTCCTACCCGGTCCTCGCCGACCTCGACGCCGACGGGTACGCCGACCTGAAGTTCGGCGAGCACGTCGTCTGGAGCGGTCCGACCGGCCCCGACCCGAAGACCCCGGACACGACCCTGCCCGCGGCCACCGGCACCCCGGGCGACTTCGACGGCGACGGCCGGCTCGACCTGCCCGCCGTGGAGGACACCGTCGACAAGCCCCGACTCCGTATCCGGTACGGCCCGTTCGACCGGAGCGGTGAGCCGGCCCGTACCGGTGGCGGGCGCCCCGGACCCGTCACCGGCCTCTACGCGAAGGATCCCTACACACTCCACACCGGTGACGCCGACGGCGACCGGACCGCGGACCTGGTCACCGCGGTCGACCCGGGTGCCACCGACGGCGGTCAGGCCCCGGCCGCCCTGCTCCACGCGGGCGACGGACCGGCCGGATTCGCCACGCGGGCACGGCAGTTGGGGACGGGCAGTGCGGTCGCCTCCGGCGACTTCGACGGGGACGAGAAGGGCGATGTCGTCATCGGGGACGACGGCAGCCGCAACTACGAGGCCGACGGCGAGGCGCCCGGTGTGGGCGGGACCTTCACCGTCTTCCCGGGCGACGGCGGTCCGTCGCGCCCGTACGAACTGGACCTGGCCGGCGACCTCGTCACCGGCGACCTGGACGGCGACGGCCGCGACGAACTGCTGGTCGACGACCTGTCGGGCGGGCATCCGAAGCCCGCGAAGGTCACCGTGGTCCGCGGCCTGCTGGGCAGCCCGTCCGACGTGCGGACCAGCGCCCTCGACCGCTTCGGTCCAGCCCGCGTCCCGGGCGTCGGGCGCGACCTCAGGAAGCCCGAGCGGTACGCCCACATCGCCGCCGTACGCGACCTCGACCGGGACGGCAGCGCCGAGGTCGTCCTGCACTGGACGATGCCCGAGCAGGGACCCACGCACATCTGGGTCGTCGGCGGTGACGGCAAGGACGTGGTGACGTTCGACGACGGGCGGTTCAGCGGGGCCAACTGACCACCGGGCTCAGGCGATCGGTGTCGTCTGGGCCAGGGCGATGCGCCAGTCGTCGTCCTCGCCGCGGGTCATGACGTAGGTCATCGCGCCGGTCGAGGGGAAGTCGGACGGGCCCTGCATGTCCGGCCGTTCGTCGTGGACCGTCTTGGTCAGGCTCACGACGGCGACGTCGGGACGTACGAACCGGATGTCGTCGACCTCCAGCGTCGTCCTGACGTCCTTGAGCGGGGAGGCGAGCGCCGCGGTCATGGCCGACGCGAAGGCCTCCCGTCCGAAGACGCGCCGCCCGGCGAGGTTGATGAGCACCAGGTCGGAGGTGTGCAGGGCCGGCAGCACCTCCGGGTCGGTCTGGGCTTCCTGGCTGCGTGCGACGAGTTCGCGGATCAGCAGCTCGTCGGTGTCCTGGGCGGAGAGGGCGGGGCGAGCAGGGTCCGTGGCGTTCGTGGTGTCCATACAAGGAACGTAGAACCTCAACTTTGGTTCAGGTCAAGGGCGTTCACGGCGGAGACCTGGGGTCTTTGACAGGTACGCGATCCGTACTCCATCATCAATCCACTAGTTCATTAGCTAAAGGGTGGTGATGGAAGTTGGAGTTCCGGATCGACAGGCGGAGCGGGGTGGCCGCCTATCAGCAGATCGTTCAGCAGACCAAGCAGGCCCTGCGCCTCGGCGTACTCGTGCCCGGGGACCAGCTGCCGACGGCCAAGGAGGTCGCGGCGACCTCCGCGGTCAACCCGAACACCACGCTCAAGGCCTACCGCGAGCTGGACCGGGAGGGCCTGGTCGAACTGCGGCCGGGTCTTGGCACCTTCGTCCGTCAGTCGCTGGCCCGTCCCCAGGCGGGGGCGGACTCACCGCTGCGGGGTGAGCTGGAGGCGTGGATGGACCGGGCCCACGAAGCGGGTCTGGAGCAGGAGGACGTGACAGCACTGGTCACGTCGGTCATGGAGGAGCGGTACGCCGCGACCAGGGCGACCGCCGGGCACGGGGGGCACGGATGATGAGCAACGGGGCGGGTTACGGGGGACACGAGATATACGGGGGCCTCACGGGCGAGTCCGCGATGGAGGCCCACGCGGTCGGCAGGAAGTACCGCCGGGGCTGGGCCCTGCGGGACTGCTCCTTCCGACTGCCGGCCGGGTGGATCTGCGGCCTCGTGGGCCCCAACGGCGCCGGCAAGACCACCCTGATGTCCATCGCCGCCAACCTGCTGGCGCCGACCACCGGCACCCTGCGGGTGTTCGGCGCGCTCCCCGAGTCCGCGGAGGCCAGTCGGCGTACGGCGTTCCTCGCCCAGGAGAAGCCGCTGTTCAAGCGCTTCACCGTCGCCGAGACCCTGCGCCTCGGCCGTGAACTGAACCCCGGCTGGGACCAGCGGGCCGCCGAGAACATCGTCCGCGCCGGCAATGTGCCCTTCGAGGCGAAGATCGGCACCCTCTCCGGCGGCCAGCGCACCCGGGTGGCCTTCGCCGTCGCCTTCGGCAAGCGCCCCGACCTGCTGCTCCTCGACGAGCCGATGTCCGACCTCGACCCGCTGGTGCGCCACGAGTTGATGAGCACCCTGCTGGCCGAGGCCGCCGAGCGCGGCACCACCGTGCTGATGTCCACCCACATGATCGCCGAGCTGGAGAACACCTGCGACTACCTGCTGGTCATCGCTGAAGGAGGGCTGCGGCTCGCCGGTGAGGTCGACGAACTCCGCACCGCGCACGCCGTGTTGACCGGGGTCCACTCCGACGGGCGGGCGCCCGCGGAGGTGGCGTACCACACGGTGGTCGAAACCCGTACCAGCGGACGGCAGTTCACCGCGCTGGTCCGCCCCGACGGACCGGTCAGCGGCGGCCCGTGGCAGGCGAGCACCCCGAACCTGGAGGAACTCCTGCTCGCCTATCTGCGCTCCCCCGAGGCACCGCCCCTGATCAGTCCCAGCTCCTACGTCGCCCCGCAGGCGGTGGCGGCATGAGCACGATGACCAGCGCCGGAAGCACCGGCGGACCGGCCTCCGCCGAATCCGCCCACCCCCAGGCGGGCCGTGGCCGTGGCCTGCGGCTCAGCGGCATGAACTGGCTCGTCTGGCGTCAGCACCGCGCCGCCTACTGGACCCTGCTGGCGGCCGCCGCGATCACCGTCGCGTTGATGCTCTACGGGCGCCAGCAGATGGTGACGTACCTCGACGGCTACGGCTGGCCGGAGCTGAAGTCCGGCTGGGAGGAGAAGTTCAACCGGAAGCCGCTCAGCATGGCCGGCCAACTGCTCGGCTACGCGCCCATCCTGATCGGTGTCCTCCTGGGCGCGCCGCTGCTCGCCGGGGATCTGGAGGGCGGCACCGCCAAGCTGGTCAACGCGCAGTCCACCAGCCGCGTCCGCTGGCTCGCCACCAAGCTCGGGGTGACCGCACTCGTGGTCGCGGTGTCCACCGCGGCGGCCTCCGCCGTGTTCACCTGGTGGTGGTCGCCGGTCAAGTCGTCGCAGTACGCGCTGGACTGGTCCGACGGAAACGCCTTCGACAGCAGTGGACCCGTGCCCGTGGCGCTCAGCCTGTTCACCGTCGTCGGCGGCATCGCGATCGGCATGCTGCTGCGCCGGACCCTGCTGTCCATCGTCGTCACCTTCGGCTTCGCCGTCGTCGTACAAATGGTGTGGTCGCACTTCCGGATGTCCCTCGGGGACGTCATCACCGTCACGACCAGCAACGGTGTCGGGGCAGACAACTTCCCGAAGCTGCCCGACGGCGCCTATGCCGTGGACCAGTCCTACCTCACCGCGTCCGGCGACCTCATCGGCTACGGCAGCTGCAACGAGGCGACGGACAAGGCCGCCAACGCCTGCCTGGAGAAGGCACAGGTCGTCGGCTGGAACGTCGAGTACATCCCGATCTCCCAGATGTCCTCCATGCAGTGGCTCGGCGCCTCGATCCTGCTGGCCCTGACCGCCGGCATCGCGGCGTTCGTCATCCTCTGGGGTCGTAAGCGCCTCGTCTGACCGAGCGCCGCTGTCCGGCCGGGCGCCTCGTCCGACCCGACCCCCTCGCAGTTCTCCTCTCTGTCCTTTTTCCCAGTACGCGGCCGAGCGGCCACAGTGTCGCTCCGCCGCGCCCTGATGCTGCCCCGAGCCGGCGACCACATCGCCATGAACCATGTCGAAAGGCCCGAGTTGAAGTCGCACAAGCACAGGAAACGAACGGTCATGACGGTCCCGTCGGCTGCCGCTCTCGCGGCGGCGCTCGGCGCCGGACTGCTGGTGAGCACGTCCGGCGGCGCGCAGGCCGCCCCCACCGAAGCCCCCCTCCCCGCCTCCGCCAGGACGGTCACGCTCGTGACCGGCGACAAGGTGGCCCTGGACGCCAAGGGCAAGGTCACCGGTGTGGTGGCCGCCGAGGGCCGCAAGGGGATCGGCTTCCGCGTCCAGCAGGCCGCCGGTCACGCGTATGTCGTGCCGCGCGACGCCGAGCCGCTGATCGCGGACGGCACGGTCGACCGGCGGCTGTTCGACGTGAAGCGGCTGGTCGGCGGGCACTACGACGACGCCCGCCGCTCCGACGTGCCGCTGATCGTCACGTACGACAAGGGCACGTCCCTGTCGGCCGGTACGTTCCGGAGTTCGGGCGCGACCGTCCGCCGGGACCTGCCGAGCATCAACGGCGACGCCGTACGCGCCCGTAAGTCCGAGGGCTCCGCGCTGTGGGAGACGCTCACCAGTGGCACCGGCTCCGCGAAGGTCAGGAAGATCTGGCTGGACGGGAAGGTGAAGGCGAGCCTGGACAGGAGCGTGCCGCAGATCGGCGCGCCCGCGGCCCACTCGGCGGGGTACGACGGCAAGGGCGTCAAGGTCGCCGTCCTCGACACCGGCATCGACGCGACGCATCCGGACCTGAAGGACCGTATCGACGCGGAGAAGAACTTCTCCGCCGCCGCGGACACCGTCGACCGCGCGGGCCACGGCACGCACGTGGCCTCGACGATCGTGGGCTCCGGGGCCGCGTCTCCCGCGGGCACCAAGTACGCGGGGGTCGCGCCCGGCGCCCGGCTCCTTGTCGGCAAGGTGCTCGACGACGAGGGCTCGGGCGACGACTCCGGTGTCATCGCCGGTATGCAGTGGGCCGTCGCGCAGGGCGCCGAGGTCGTCAACATGAGCCTGGGCGGCGAGGACAGGCCCGGTATCGACCCCGTGGAACAGGCCGTCAACGACCTGTCGGCCGGTTCCGGCGCCCTGTTCGTGATAGCCGCCGGCAACGATGGTCCCAAGGAAGGCACCGTCGGCACGCCCGGCAGCGCCGCCGCCGCGCTCACCGTCGGCGCGGTCGACCGGCAGGACGCCATCGCCGAGTTCTCCAGCCGCGGTCCCACGGCCGACGGCTCCCTCAAGCCCGATCTCACCGCGCCGGGCGTGGACATCGTCGCCGCCAAGGCCGCCGAGGGCTTCATGGGCGACCCCGCCGCCGACGGCTACGTCTCCATGAGCGGTACGTCGATGGCGACCCCGCATGTGGCGGGCGCCGCCGCGATCCTGGCCCAGCAGCACCCGGACTGGACCGGCTCGCGGATCAAGGCCGCCCTCACCGCCTCCGCGAAGCCGGCCGCCGCCACCTCCGCGTACACGCAGGGCACCGGCCGGGTGGACGTCGCCGGGGCGATCGCCCAGCAGCTCACCAGCAGCCCGGCCTCGCTGGGCTTCGGGACACAGGAGTTCCCCCACACCGACGACCAGCCGGTCACCAAGGACGTCACGTACCGCAACGCGGGTACCGGGCCGGTCACCCTCGACCTGGCCACCGAGGCCTACGGCGACGACGGAAAGCCCGCGGCCGAGGGCCTGTTCACCGTCTCGCCGCGGCAACTCACCGTCCCGGCGGGTGGGGAGGCGACCGCCACCGTGACCGCCGACACCCGCGCGGGAACGGCCGACGGCAGCTTCGGCGGCTCGGTGACCGCCACCACCGCCGACGGCACCACCACCGCGCGCACCTCCCTCGGCGTCGTCCGCGAGGTCGAGTCGTACGACCTGACGATCAAGCACCTCGACCTCGAGGGCAAGGTCCCCGACGACGCCGAGACGGGTATCTACGGCCTGGACAACGACATCTGGACGGAGGTCGCCGACAAGAAGGACGGCGAGGTCACCATCCGTCTGCCGAAGGGCCGTTACGCCCTGGAAGGAAGGTTCTTCACCGGCAGTGCCGGACGGTCCGTGCTGCTGCACCCGAAGTTCGCGCTGACCGAGGACACGACCCTGGTCATGGACGCCCGGAAGACGAAACCCGTCAAGGTCACCGTGCCGGACGGCGCGGCCAGGCCCGCGGGCGCGATGTTCTTCTTCCACGTCGACGTCAACGACAAGCCGTACACGTCTCTGTACGACGCCCCCTCCTTCGGCAGTATGCGTGTCGGACAGCTCGGCGCCCCGGTGCCGGCCGCCGAGGCGTCCGCGATGTACCACGGCATCTGGACCCACAAGGCCGTCAACTACCGGCTGGCCTGGAACCGTGCGGGCGACCTGTCCGGCTTCACCAAGAACGTCAGGCGCTCGCAGCTCACCGAGGTCAAGGTCGTCGTCGGGGCGCCGGTCAAGGGCAGGACGGCGACCGTCTGGGCCGCGCCGCTGATGCCCGGCGGCTACTTCAACCTCTTCCAGACGCCGGGCCGTCTGCCGCTGACCGGCACCGACTACGTACTGCCCAACGGGATCAAGTGGTTCTACCAGGTCAGCCAGTACGGCGCCCCCGACGAGGAGGGCGACCCGACGTGGGAGAGCACCCAGGTCGGCGCGCCCAGGGCGTACGCGGCGGGCAGGGACCACACCCAGCGCTTCAACGTCGGCGTCTTCGGCCCGTCCCTCCCCTCGGGTCCGCTCACGCACGGCGCCGACCAGCCGGGCGCGCTCCGCTCCGGCGACACCTTCTCGGCGTATCTGCCGCTGTTCTCCGACGGCGGCGGCAACGTGGGCAACTCCGCCTACACGAAGGCCAGGAGCTCGCTCCACGCCGACGGCGAGGAGATCTTCACGGTGGACGAGCCCCTGGACGGCGAGTCCCACACGGTCCCCGCCGGCCGGCGCAGCTACAAGCTCGACGTGGACGTCTCCCGCTCCCCGGCGCAGTCCGCCGTCAGCACCCGGGTCGCCGCGACCTGGACCTTCACCTCGGCGCACGTCGCCGGTGACACGCCCGAGCAGCTTCCGCTGACGGTCGTCCGCTTCGCTCCGAAGCTGTCGTTGGCCAGTACGGCCAAGGCGAGGACGACCCTCACCGCGCCCTTCACCCTCCAGGGCGCGGCCACCGAGGTCGCCTCGCTGCGCAAGCTCGCCTTCGCCGTCTCCTACGACGACGGCAGGACCTGGAAGAAGACCAACGCCGTGGACGGCAAGCACCTCAAGCTGCGCAGCCCGGCCAGGCCAGGCACGGTCTCGCTGCGAGCCACGCTCACCGACGCCGACGGCAACACCCTGAAGCAGACGGTCTACGGCGCCTACCGCACGACCAAGTAGGGCTCGCACCGCCTACGTCCGAGGGCCCCGACGGTCCCGCTACCGGTCCCGATCAGGACCGGTGCCGGGGCCGGGCGGGCCGGAACGGGGCCCGGCGTCCGTGAGCGCGGCGCCGAGTTCCGCTCTGCGGCGGATGCCCAACTTGCGGTAGGCACTGGTCAGATGGGTCTCGACGGTACGTCGGGCCAGGTGCAGCAGCTCCGCTATCTCCATGTTCGTACGGCTCTGCGCGGCGAGTTCCGCGATCCGGCGTTCGCTGGCGGTGAGCGAACCGGACCCCGTCCGTGCCGTCGCCGCGCGGCGGGCGCCGCCCTCGCGCAGGGCCGCTTCCGCCGTCGCCCTCATCCGGACCGCGCCCAGCCGTTCGGCGCGTTCGGCCGCCTCCCGGAGTGACTCGCGGGCCCGCGCCCGCTCCCCGACGGCGGTGAGCCGGCGCCCCTGCGCGATCAGCGCCGGGATCAACTCCGTGTCGACCGGCTCTCCGCCCGGGGCCACGATCCCGCCGCCGTCGTCGTATGCCTCCTCGGGGGCCGCATCAAGCGTCGCATCGGGCGTTCCGGCCGACGCCCCGTCGGCTTCCTGCCGCAGGACCCGTACCGCCCGGTCCGTCAGTTCGAGGCCGCGGCGGCCGCCGGTCGCCGTGCCGAGGACGCGCAGGGCCCGGCCCAGGACACGGGGCGTGTTCCACACCGTGGCGAGGCGGAGTTCCTCCTCGGCCAGGGCCAGGGCCTGGCGAGGCCGGCCGAGCGCCAGATGGCACTCCGCCGACGCGGTCCGCCAGGGGGTGACGACCGGGCTCACCACGTCCCGTGCCGACTGGTGGCGCCCGCACTCCAGGAAGTCCCCGAGCGCGCCCGCCGGATCGCCGGTGGCCGCGCGCAGGACACCGCGCGCGTACAGGAAGCGGTTCAACTCCCAGGAGTTGTGCGGGTTCTGGAGGTCGAAGCCGTCCGCGAGACGGGTGGCCTCCTCCGTTCGGCCCGTCTCGACGAGCGCGATCAGCGCGTGGGCCTGCGCGTTGGCCGGATCCGGCCGGCCCGGGGCGGGGCTCAACGCCCCTGGTTCGGCGAGCAGTTCGGCGTAGGCGCCGCGAGCGGCGGCGATGTCGACCCGTACGTTCTGCAGCGCCAGGTGCATCGGGTGCAGCAGGGACGGGCGCTGCCCGGTCAGGCCGCGCCGTACGAGCCGTTCGGCCTCGTCGAGCTGGTCGGCCCACTGGGCGACCGCGGCGGCGGTGCCCAGGAGGAACCCTTCCGCGAGCGGGTCGGCCGGCTGCGCCAGCAGGGCGCGGATCCGGCGCATCGCCGATGCCGCCGAGGTCAGACCGGCGGTCGACTCGTACCGCACCAGCAGCGCCTGCCCTGCCGTGCCGACCAGCCGCGGCGAGCGCTCGGCGGTCTCACGCAGCCAGCGGTACACCTCCTGCCGTATCCCCGGGTCGTGGTCGGACAGCAGCGCCGAGGCGGTCTGCACCGTGCGGACCAGGTCCGGATGGCCCGTCAGATGCTCGCTCTCCAGGCCGCGCAGCACGTCGATCGCGGTGCGCGCCTCACCCCGCCGGGCCAGCGCCGTGCCCAGCGCCACCGCCGCGCGCACCCGGTCGCGTGGCAGTCCCGGCAGCCGCACCGCCTCGGCGAGCCGCGGTATCCCGGCCGTCGACCGTACGGTGGCGTACTCCAGCGAGCCCAGCTCGGTGAGGACCACGCTCCGGCGGGCGGCGGGCATCGGCTCGTCGAGGACGCGACGCAGGAACGCCAGGGCGTCGTCGCTGCGGTCGTCCCGGACGGCCATGTCCGCGGCGTCCAGCAGGACACCCGTCGCCCACGCCTCGCCGACCGGGGCGGACCGCAGCAACTGCCCGGCCACCGCCTCGGCGCGGTCGCCGCGGCGCAGCATCGCCTCGGCCGCCCGTTGGTGCGCCGCCTGCCGCAGGGCGCCCGGCCAGCTGCTCAGCACCGCGTCCCGCAGCAGCGGATGAGCGTAGCGGGGCCGTCCGCCGGGGCCGGGGCGCAGCAGCCCCAGGCCGGTCATCGCGGTGAGCCAGCCCGGTACGCGGGCGGGGTCGGCGCCCGCCGTCCTGGCGAGCAGCCCGGCGTCGGCGTCCGCGTGACCGCCCCGGCCGCCCTCGCCGTCCCCGTCCCCGTCCTCACCCTTCTTGTCGGCCTCGTCGTCCTCGTCGTCGGCGACTTCCAGGGCGGCGAGCGCGCGGGCGACCTCGGTGGTCGTGGGCCCGGCGCTGTCCAGCCACCAGGACACGGCGGCCGCGTAGGAGCCGGGGTAGAGCGCCGCGCAGCTGTCCGGAAGGGCCGCCGGGGCAACCTCGGGGGCACTGCCCCCGAGGTCGTCCAGCAGGGCACGGAGCAGCAGCGGACTGCCCGCGCCCGCCCGTACGCAGTCGTCCACCCACTCGGCCGGGACGGGACGGCCGAGGGCCGAACGGACCAGCTCCGCCGCGGAGCCGGCGCTCAGCGGGGCCACGGTGCGGGTGCGGACGAGGGCGGGGGAGAGCGTGTGCGCCAGACCGTCGGCAGGCGGATCGATGTCGTACTGGCTGCGTTCGGTCACCACCAGCAGGACGGGTAATCGGTCGATCCGCCGCACCGCCTCGACCAGCCAGCGGCGCGAGGACTCGTCGGCGAGGTGCACGTCGTCCACGGCCACGAGGAGCGGCGCGTCGTCCGCGTACGAGCGCAGCAGACGCCACAGCCGCGCGGACCTGCCCCGGTGGGGCGGGGTGCCGGGCGGATCCAGCTCCTCCCCGGCGGCCGAGTCGAACCCGGGGCCGTGTGCGAGGAGTTGGAAGACGGCGCCGAACGGTACGGAGGTCTGGTCCGGCGAGCAGCGGGCCCGCAGGACGCGCATGCCGGCCGCCTCCGCCTGCTCGGCCGCGGCCTCCAGGAGTGCGGTACGGCCGGTGCCGGTGGCACCGCGCAGCAGGACGAGACGGCCGGACCCGGCCCGGGCCCGCTCGGCCTCGGCGGCCACCAGCTCCAGTTCCTCCCGGCGCTCACGCAACGCTACGGACATCCCTGCCTCCCTCGTGGCCGTGGTGCGTTCCGCTGTGTGGGACGGGGTGGAACGCGCCCTCCGTTGCCTGACATGACCCACGAGCCGCGAACGCGGTGCCGCCGATCTCGTGGTGTGTCTCGTGGTGCTCCACGATTGCGCCGGCCACACGGGTCACAGAAGTGTTGTGTGCGCACGCCTGTCACAGACCCCACAGAGGTGACGGGCCCGTGGACATAGGGGATACGGTTGCGCAGCTCATTCGGGACCACGGCTCCCGGCACGGACGGATCCGAGTCCCGCATACCGGTGTCGGTGCACGCGTGGGACCCGATCTCCCGGGAGGGAACGCTCGGCCAGCTGCGGCAGCACCCGGTGATCGACCTCCGCGAGGAGAACGAGACCGGGCCGGACACCGTCGCCCTGCTGGTCAACGACACACTGGACGAGGCCACGCTCTCCCGGCTGCGCAGACTCGTGCGCAGCGAGGGTGCCCGTGCCGTCCTCGTGGTGAGTGCGATCCGCGAGACCGAACTCCTCGACGTCATCGAGTGCGGCGTCGGGGCGATCGTGTGGCGCCACGAGGCCACCGCGCACCGGCTGGTGCAGGCAGTCGTCGCGGCCTCCCGCGGCGACGGCGACCTGCCGGCCGATCTGCTCGGCCGGCTGATCAGCCAGGTGGGGTCGCTGCACCGCACCGCGAGCAGCCATCCCGGCGCCCCCTCCTCGGGGCTCGCACCGCGTGAGGTGGACGTACTGAGGCTGGTCGCCGAGGGGCTCGACACCGGAGAGATCGCCAGCAAGCTGTCCTACTCCGAACGGACCGTCAAGAACGTGATGCATGGGCTCACCACCCGGCTGCATCTGCGCAACCGGGCGCACGCCGTGGCCCATGCCCTTCGGGAAGGCTACATCTGACCGAACGGGCAATCGAATATGGACAGTTGGGCAATCCGGTCTGCCCGGTGACCGTCCCCGGCGTGCCTGCGGAGCCGGGGGCTCCGCGGGGGACGATCGGTAGGGCACGATCGGTCACGACAGCGGTACCGGTGTCGGCACGGGCCCGGTCGGCCCGCCGGAGTCCGGCTGCGACACGGCACAGGCACAGCAGGGCAGGAGCACGACGGTGATCCACGAGGTGGACGAGGTCCTCAAGCGGCTGCTCGGGGGCGGCGCGCTCGCCGGTTCCGGCATCGAGATCGCCTTCGAGGCCCCGACCCGCGACTGGGCGGCCCGGCGCAACGCGCCCGCCGTCAACGCCTACTTGTACGACATCCGGGAGGACGTCTCCCGGCGCCAGCGCGGCCAGGTCTCCGTCCGTGACGAACGCGACGTGATCATCCGCCGCCGCCAGCCGCCCCGCTGGTTCCGGCTGTCGTACCTGGTCACCGCCTGGACCAAACAGCCCCAGGACGAACACCGGCTGCTCTCCGCGGTACTGGCCACGATGCTGCCGCACGAACTCCTGTCCGCCGACGAACTCCCGGACGCGCTCCGCGCACTGGGCCTGTCCGTCCCGCTCACGGTGGCGGGGCTGCACACCGAGTCCCGGTCCCTGGCCGAGATCTGGTCGGCCCTCGGCGGCGAACTCAAGCCGTCCCTCGACCTCGTGGTCACCGTGCCCTTCCCGGCCTTCCCCGAGTACGACGTCGGTCCCCCGGTCACGGAGGGCGTGGTCCGCGTGCGCGGCATGGACGGCACGCTGGACGGCTCGCAGGAGCGCACCCACCGGCCACGGCAGCCGGCCACCGCGTCGGACACCGGAGAACCGCAGCAGTGAAGACGTACGCCCCCACCGCCTCCCCCACGTCCGGCGCGCTTCTCGTCCGCCTCGCCCGACTGCGCGACCGGGTCGCCGAGTTGGTCGCGAGCCGCAGCGCCGTCGACCCCACGGCGGACGATCCGCTGCGCGGGCTCTACCTCTCCGACGAGGCCGTACGGCATCTGCTGGGGCCCACGGCGGTGTCGTACGCCGGTGTGTTCGAGAACGCGCCCGGCTCCGAGGACACGTCCGTCTCCGAAGGCACGGAGTCCGCCACCCCGGCCACCCGGCTGGAGCGGCTCGCGGTGCGTCTCGGGCTGACCGAGCTGGACACCAGGATCCTGCTCATCGCCCTCGCGCCCGACCTGGACCGCTCCTTCGAGCCGCTGTACGGGTACCTCAACGACGACGTCAGCAGGCGCCGGGCCACCGCCGGTCTGGCGCTCGACCTGTGCGGGCTGCCCGCGCACCTCGCCGAGGCGCGGGCCCGGTTCCACCCCTCGGCGCCGCTGTCCGCGCTCGGGCTGCTGACCGTCGAGGAACCCGAACGCCCCTTCCTCAGCCGTTCGTTGCGCGTACCGGACCGGCTCGTCGCCCATCTGCTCGGCGACGACACCCCGGACGCGGCACTCGCCGGCAGCGTCCACCCGCTCGGCTCACCCTCGTCCGTACCTCTGCCCCTGCCCTCGGCCTCGCACGACGAGTTCACCGCCCGGCTGGCCGCCCGGCTGGCCGTCGGCCCCCGCACCGTCTATCTCCGCGAACACCGCGAGGGCGACGGGCTCGTGTGCGCCGCGGCCGCCCTGCGCGCGGCGGGTGTCGGTGCCCTGCACTTCACGCCCACGGCAGCCGGGGAGCCGCTCCCCGAACTCCTCTCCGACGTTCTCCCCCGGGTGCTCCGCGAGGCCCGGCTGCGCGACCGGGCGCTCGTCGTGTCACCGCTGCCGGAGAAGCCGGGCCCGCTGCTGCGGGCCCTGACGGAGGCCGGCGTACCCGTGGTGCTCGTCGGGGCCGGGCCGTACGACCCCCAGTGGTGCGACCGCGATCCGCTGGTCCTCGACGCGCCGCGGCCGCACGCGGGCGCCGTGGACGCCTGGGCGGCCGCGCTCGGCACCGGGACGGACGGTCCGGGTTTCGACCTCGCCGCCACCGTCGCCCCGTACCGGCTCGGCGGCGACCGTATCGAGCGCGCCGCCCGCGCGGCCCTGGACCTCGCCAGGTTCGACGGCACCCCGGTGACCGCCGCCCATCTGCGGCTGGCCGCCCGGCAGCAGTCCGCGTCCGGGCTCGAACGGCATGCCCGCCGGATCCGGCCCGACGTCGGCTGGGACGACCTCGTCCTGCCGGACAGGCCCCTCGCCCAGCTGCACGAACTCGCCCTGCGCGCCCGCCACCGCGACCAGGTCCTCGGCGACTGGCGGCTCAGCGCCGGAGGCGGCCGGGGCCACGGTGTCCTCGGGCTCTTCGCGGGCGAGTCCGGCACCGGCAAGACACTGTCCGCCGAGGTCGTCGCCGCCGAACTCGGCCTGGACCTCTACGTCGTCCAGCTCTCCTCGATCGTCGACAAGTACGTGGGCGAGACCGAGAAGAACCTCGAACGGATCTTCACCGAGGCCGACCGCACGGACGCCGTGCTCCTCTTCGACGAGGCGGACGCCGTGTTCGGCAAGCGCTCGGAGGTCAAGGACTCCCACGACAAGCACGCCAACATGGAGAGCGCGTATCTGCTCCAGCGCCTGGAGTCCTTCGACGGCATCGCCCTGCTCACCACCAACCTGCGGGCCAACATCGACGAGGCGTTCACCCGGCGGCTCGACCTGGTGGTCGACTTCCCGTTCCCGGACGCCGAGCAGCGCCGGGCCCTGTGGCGGCACAGCCTCGCCCATGTCCCGTGCACCGAGGACATCGAACCGGCGGCGGTCGCCCGCGACTTCGAGATGGCGGGCGGCTCGATCCGCAGCGCGGTCGTCACCGCCGCCTATGCGGCCGCGGGGCGCGGTGCGCCCGTCACCACCGCCGACCTGCGGGAGGGTGCCGCGCGGGAGTACCGCAAGGCGGGGCGGCTGGTGCCCGGAGAGGGCAACTGGTAGCCGTCGTCCCGCCGCCCGGATGAACTGCGGCGGGCCCTGTGGTGCGCTGCGGGGCGGTGGGGGCTGGTCGCGCGGTTCCCCGCGCCCCTTACGGGGCGCGGTCCCGTGTCACCCCGCGCCCCTGAGAGGGCGCGGGGCCGCGTCACCCGCTCACACGGTGAACTTGACCGCTTCGAGCCACAGGTCGTTGCTGAGGGTGCCCCCGAAGATGTAGCCCTCCCCCTCGCCGGGCTTGTCGCAGCCCATGCCGTGCCAGCCCTCGTTGCGGACATGGGTGGTCTGGCAGACGGAGCCGCCGCCGTCGTCGACGTTGATGGTGAAGCCGAGCAGGTTCGGGGCGTCCTGCTTGGTGCTGCCGAAATAGTTGTCGATGCCGTCGGGCGCGAACGACCACGGCTTCCCGTTGTAGTGGCCCTTGCCGTCGGTCGACCCCGGGAAGTGGACGAAGGCGGCGCTGCCCGTGCGCTTGGCACCGGACACCGCGATGTTGAGGGCCTTGAGCGGCTTGTCCTCGCCGACCGTGCCGGCCGTCTCGCCGTCGCACACCGCGTCCGTCCAGCCCTTGCCCGTCACGAAGGCCCGGTAGCAGATGTGCCGCCCGCCTGGGTCGTCCGCGGCCAGTGCCTGGACGGCGGTGGCCGCGGTCTTCTCCGGAGCCTTCTTCTTCTCCTCCTCGGAACCGCCTCCCGCCCCGCCACCGCCGCCCCCGGCGTCCGGCGACTGTGCCGCGGGCGGGGGTGTCGAGGCGGGAGCGGTGGGAGTGGGCGGCGGAGGCGGTGTCGCCGAGGGACTGGGCGCCAGCGTGCTGACACCGGCCTCGTCGAGCCTCTCCTTGGCCTCGCTGCGGACCTGGGGCTTGTAGGCGATCCACAGCATCACGAAGGTGATCGCCAGCGCCATGAAGACACCGAGGAAGGTGGCCAGCCAGCGCGGCAGGAACCCGCGCTGCACATACGTGCCCTCGACGTCGAGCGGCGCGACTCCCGACCGCTGGACGGCGAACTTGTACGGCCGCTCCTCCTTCGACCCGAACCAGATGATCTGCCGCGGCTTCAACGTCGCCTTCACGAACGCCGCACGGCCGGGCTCGATCTGCACATTGCTCGGATGAAGGTCGTACGAGAGCTGATCGCCGTTGTCACTGCCACTGACCGAGGCGGTGAGCTTCGTGTTGCCGAGATTGTCCACGGCCAGCTTGGGCCGGCCGCGGAAACGCCCCTTGACGGTGGGCGGAACGAGCTCGGCCCGCACCTCCGTGAAGGGGGTGATGGTGAGGTTGCCCTCGGGGACGGTGACCGCCTCGGGGTGTTCGGTCGGGGTGATGCGCACGGCGTACGGATTCGGGCCCGCCGTCGCGTCCGGCGTACGCGGCGGCGCGAACGTCAGCTCCACCGTGCCGGTGGTGCCGGGATAGAGCCGCAGGGTCTGCGGCTCTACAACGGTCCAGGGCGCGACATCGCCGACCGCCTCGAAGCGGTACTCGTCGACCACGTCACCGGTGTTGCGCAGACGCAGCCGTACGGTCGTACTGCCACCGGGGTCCACAGTCGCGGACGCGGGTTCCAGGGAAGTCCACAGGCTCACGTTCAGTCCTCATCGGGGTGGATGATCTGCCACTCCTGGTCATCGGTGACGGTGCAGTTGAAGAGCATCAGGGTCACTTCTTCGCGGACGTCGTCGTTGCCCGCGACTTCCAGGCACTTGTTGTCGCTCTTGGCGTTGCGGATCCAGTAGCCGCCGCTCTCCTGCTTCGCGAGCCACCACAGCTGGTTGTCGCTGGTCGTGCCGTCACAGGTGAACTCCGTGATTTTCGTGTGAATGGGAGCCGCCCCGAAGTTCGGCAGATCCATGCACAACTTGTCCTTGACGTTGCGGATCTGGATGAGATCAGTGCCGCCGGGGCCGCCGTTCTTGACCTTGACCTCCAGGTTCCAGAGCTGGTTGTCGGCGGCGGTCGGATCGCAGGAGAACTGCTGGACCCGGCCGTCCCTCTTGCCCACGCCCTCGCCGGGAATGTCGGCACACAGCTTGGTGGACAGGTTCTTCAGGACGACGTTGCTCGCGGGCAGCAGGCTCTTGGGCTTCTCCTTGGTCTGCTCGGGCTTCGGCTCGCCACCGCCACCGCCGTTGTCCGCAGGGGCGGACGGGGCCGGTTCCGAGGCCGAAGGCGGCGCCGAGGGCGCCACCGGTTTCGCCGAGGGGCTGGGCGCCAGCGTGCTGACACCGGCTTCCTGGAGTTCCTTGGCCTCGCTGCGGACCTGGGGCTTGTACGCGATCCACAGCATCACGAAGGTGATCGCCAGCGCCATGAAGACACCGAGGAAAGTGGCCAACCAGCGCGGCAGGAACCCCCGCTGCACATACGTCCCCTCGACATCCAGCGGAGCGACTCCCGACCGCTGCACGGCGAACTTGTACGGCCGCTCCTCCTTCGACCCGAACCAGATGATGTCCCGGGGCTTGAGCGTGGCCTTCACAAAGGCCGCACGCCCCGGCTCGATCTGCACATTGCTCGGATGAAGGTCGTACGAGAGCTGATCACCGTTGTCACTGCCCGCGACCGACGCCGTGACCTTCGTATTGCCGACATTGTCGACAGCAAGCTTCGGCCGCCCCCGGAACCGCCCCTTCACCGTCGGCGGCACCAACTCCGCCCGCACCTCCGTGAAGGGGGTGATGGTCAGGTTGCCCTCGGGGACGGTGACCGCCTCGGGATGCTCGGTCGGGGTGATGCGCACGGCGTACGGATTCGGGCCCGCCGTCGCGTCCGGCGTACGCGGCGGCGCGAACGTCAGCTCCACCGTCCCGGTGGTGCCGGGATAGAGCCGCAGGGTCTGCGGCTCCACGACGGTCCAGGGCGCGACATCGCCGACCGCCTCGAAGCGGTACTCGTCGACCACGTCACCGGTGTTGCGCAGACGCAGCCGTACGCGCGTGCTGCCGCCCGGATCCACCGTGGCCGACGCGGGTTCCAGAGATGTCCAAAGGCTCACCCTCGGACGCTACTCGCGGGGCCGACGCCGGGTCAGGAAGCCTCGGGGCATGATGCGTGCCCGAAGAGGCGGGCCCGGCTGCCCCGGCTCCCGGCCCTGCGACCGTGGACGATCTGCCACCGCCGGTTGTCGTCGGTCATCACCTCGCACCGGAGCCGTGCCGCAGGAATGAGGGCAGGGTTGGCTGCCTGAAGGAGCAGACCAGTTGGCCACCCGGCCGGCACAGAGTGGGCCGGGAGTGCCCCTCCGGCTCTTCTGCCACAGGCGTGGCACCGGTACAACGGCGTGAGGAGAGAGGACGGTACATGCACGCATACGAGCGCCTGGGCACGGGTCTCGACGCGGGCCGCGACCGGGGGCGCACACCCCGGACGTCCGCCCCGCGGCCGACGACGACTGCGGCCCACTTTGCCCACCTCCAGAGCATGGCCGGAAACGCGGCGGTCGCCCATGCCGTCCAGCGGGACCGGCACCAGCACGCGCCCGGCTGCGGACACGGTGAGGACCAGGCGGTGGTCCAGCGGGACACGGTCGCCGACGCGGTGCACTCGTCGTGGCGTCCGCTGGAGCCGCGCATCCGGGAGCGCGCCGAGAACGGGCTCGGCATGGACCTCGGAGACGTCCGCGTGCACACCGACGCCGTCGCCCAGCGCTCGGCGGTGCAGTACGGCGCCCGCGCATACACCAGCGGCAAGGACATCGTCGTAGGTCCACAGGGTGTGGACGACGAGACGATGTTCCATGAACTCACCCATGTCAGGCAGCAGGCGTCGGGCCCGGTGGCGGGCACCGACAACGGGGCCGGCGTGAAGGTCTCCCACCCGAACGACCCCTTCGAGCAGCACGCGGCCGAGAGCGGGCGCAGGCTCGCCCAAGGCGTCGCCCCGAACCTCACGATGCCGGGGACCGGCGGCCCGAGTACGGACGGCGGCGCCGCCCCGGTGCAGCGGTACCAAGTGTTCGAGCCGGGCCAGGAGGGCTACCCGACCAAGCACCCGGACCCGGACGACCAGCAGTTCTTCGTCGGGCAGGACAAGAACGAGCAGGGCAGCTGGTACGACCAGACCGACCCGCCCCTGCCTCACTACGTCTACGAGGACAGCGTCCGGCTGGCCGTCTCCGACGACTTCAAGCTCGCCGTGCAGCACGGCGCCGGCGAGCCGAAGACCTTCTTCGCCACGGAGGCGAAGATCAAATCCGCCAACGACAAACTGCCGGACCTCACCAAGGGCAGGGGCGTCGCGCTGGAGAAGACCGGCCGGCATCTGACCTTCGAGGGGTCCGGTCGCAAGGAGGTGCTGTACGAGGTCCGGCCGAAGGGACGGCCGAAGGCGAACGCGGCGGAGGAACAGCACGGGCTCGACGTGCGCGTCCCGCAGCGCTGCAACGCCATGGCGGAGTTCGTGACCGGGCAGCGCTCCGTGGACTACAAAGGCGACGACGTGTACTGGGAGTCCCTGGGCAAGGCGCTCGACAAACTGGACCCGGGCAACAAGTACGAGAAGCGCATCAAGGCGTCCGTCAAGGATCCCGAGTCCGGCGTCTTCGAGACCCTGACGCTCCAGATGAGCGGGCTGTTCCAGAAACTGCTCCAGCAGAAGCCGGACGAGATGGAACGCGTACTGAAGCGGTTGGAGCTCAACGAGCACGCGAAACTCCCGAAGGTCGGGGACGCGATGATGGTCAAGGCGGAGCCCGACGAGGAGCAGCTGCAGAGTATGAGGAGCGGCGAGATCACCGGCGTCACGCCGTACCACTTCGGCGGTGTGGTGGCGAAGGCCGGCAACGACTACGTCACCATGGAGAACTACGCGCGCGGCGAACAACCGCCCCGCTCCACGCTCGACGGGGGCGATCCCCTCTGGTACTTCGCGATGTACAGCAGTAGTCAGCCGGGGCGGAGCTGGCACGAGTGCTGGGCCACGCCCAGCACCAATCTGGTGGGCGCGGCACTGACCATCACCCTGCGAGGCTGAACGCACGCCGGACAGGTGGCAGTTGCCCTTGAGGGCAGAGAAACTGCCCCCGGTCGGGCCCCACAGGACGTTTCGAGGGACGCGCTTCGCGCGTGAGGGTGAGAGGCGTCCTGTCTCGTACCCCGAGGAGAGCAGAGCATGCCGTCCTACCTGTCGCCCGGCGTATACGTCGAGGAGGTGGCCAGCGGCTCGCGTCCCATCGAGGGGGTGGGCACTTCGGTGGCGGCCTTCGTCGGGCTCGCGCCGACCGGGCCGCTGAACGAGCCGACCCTGGTGACCAACTGGTCCCAGTACGTCGCGGCCTTCGGCGACTTCACCGACGGTTACTACCTCGCGCACTCGGTGTACGGGTTCTTCAACAACGGCGGCAGCGCCGCGTACGTCGTCCGTGTCGGCGGCACCGCCGAGGGCGCGGCAGGAAACGGCGCCCCGGCCGCCGTCTCCGGCTCCGCCGCCCCGGCCGCGCTCCCGGCGGGCGAGCCGAAGCAGCTCGGCACCTTCAGCGTGACCGCCGTCGCGGGCGGTTCGCTCAGCGTCGAGGTCGCCGACGCCGAGGGCGAGGGCCCCGCCGAGCGCTTCAAGCTGATCGTCAAGGAGGGCGACAAGCCCGTCGAGACCTTCGACGTGACCGCCAAGAAGGGCGGCCGCAACTACGTCGTCACGCAGGTGAAGGAGCGCTCCAAGCTCATCACCGTGCAGGAGTCGGCGCCCGCCGCCCAGCTCGCGCGCCCCGACAACCAGACCGTGGCCCTGGCGGCCCCCGCCGCCCCCGCCCCCGTCACCCCCTCCAAGGCGAGCGACTCCCACCCGGGCCCGGCCCACTACCTCGGCGACTCCGCCGACCGCACCGGCTTCGGCGGTCTGGAGGCCGTGGACGAGATCTCCATGGTCGCCGTCCCGGACCTGATGGCCGCCTACCAGCGCGGCGCGATCGACCTGGAGGCCGTGAAGGCCGTCCAGCTCGGCCTCATCGCGCACTGCGAGCTGATGGGCGACCGCGTCGCCGTCATCGACCCGCCGCCGGGCCTGAACGCCCGTCAGATCCGCGTCTGGCGCCAGGAGACCGCGGGCTACGACTCCAAGTACGCGGCCCTGTACTACCCCTGGGTCAAGGTCTTCGACCCGGCGACCGGCCAGTCCCGCGTGATCCCGCCGAGCGGCCACGTCTCCGGCATCTGGGCCCGCAACGACTTCGAGCGCGGTGTGCACAAGGCGCCCGCCAACGAGGTCGTACGGGGAGCGGTGGACCTGGAGCTCCAGATCACCCGCGGCGAGCAGGACCTGCTCAACCCCATCGGCGTCAACTGCATCCGCGCCTTCCCGGGCCGCGGCATCCGCGTCTGGGGCGCCCGCACCATGTCCTCCGACCCGGCCTGGCGCTACCTCAACATCCGCAGGTACTTCAACTACCTGGAGGAGTCGATCCTGCTCGGCACCCAGTGGGTGGTGTTCGAGCCGAACGACCACAACCTGTGGGCCCGGATCCGGCGCAACGTCTCGGCGTTCCTCGTCAACGAGTGGCGCGGCGGCGCCCTCTTCGGCCAGCGGCCGGAGGAGGCGTTCTACGTCAAGTGCGACGAGGAGACCAACCCCCCGGAGTCCGTGGACGTCGGCCGGGTGATCTGCGAGATCGGCATCGCCCCCGTCAAGCCCGCCGAGTTCGTGATCTTCCGGCTGGCCCAGTTCTCCAGCGGCAGCGGGGAGTTGGAGGAGTAGGCCCGTCCGCCTGCGCCCCCATCCCTAGCAAGCCTCTTCGTACGCCGGCCCGTACGTCGCGTCGTACGCCATTGCCAAGAACCCTCAGAAGGACAGAGAACAGATGAGTCTCAGCCCGGGTGACGCCCTTACCTCACATAATTTCGGTCTGCAGATCGACGGCGTGATGGTCGAGTACCTCGCGGAGGTCAACGGCCTCAGCATCGAACAGGACGTCATCAAGCACCTGTCGAACTCGGCGCAGGGCAGGCCCGAGGTCAGTCTGATGCCGGGTGTGCAGAAGGACGGGCAGTGCACCGTGGTGCGCGGAATGACCCAGTCCCCGGCGTTCACGACGTGGATCAACGACTCGATCGCGGGCCAGATGAGCACGGCCCGCAAGAACGCCTCCATCATCATGATGGATTACCAGAACAATCCGGTGAAGCGGTACAACATGCGCAACGCCTGGTGCAGCAAGATCGACGCCAGCGCCCTGAAGGCCGGCGAGGCCTCCGCGCTCACCGAGACCGTGACCATCGTCTTCGAAGAACTGGTCATCGAGTAATGCGGCGTACGGCTGCCAGGGCGGGCGCGGGCCCGGTCGTGGACGCACCGGCGCCGGCGGTGACGGGGCCGGAGCAGACCGCTGCGCCGGCCCCGGCGCCCGCGCCCGCCCCCGTGTCGGTGCCGCAGCAGCTGCGGACGGAGTTCCCCTTCGAGCTGCCGCGGGGGTACGTCGACGCGTCGGGCACGGTCCACCGGGACGGTGTGATGCGTCTCGCCACCGCACGGGACGAGCTGATCCCGCTGCGGGACGTCCGTGTCCAGGAGAACCCGGCGTATCTGTCGGTGGTCCTGCTGGGCCGGGTCATCACCAGCCTCGGCACGCTTCCTTCGGTGCACGACGGGGTGGTGGAGAACATGTTCGCCTCCGACCTCGCGTTCCTGCAGGACTTCTACCGTCAGGTCAACGCCGAGGGCCACACCCGCGCCGCCGTGGAGTGTCCCCACTGCTCGGAGCCCTTCGAGGTCGAACTCGGCGGGAGCCGCCTGGGGGAATCGTGACGTACGCGACCGACCGGCTGCACGAGGAGATCGCGTACGTCGCCTACCACTTCCACTGGAGCCTGGAGGAGATCCTGGACCTCGAACACCAGGACCGCCGCCGCTTCACGGAACAGATCGCGTCCCTGGTGACACGGGGCGGGGCGGAGGGCTGAGCCGTGGGGTTCTTCGACCGACTGAGGGGCGGTTCGGCGACGCCCGCCGCGAACTCGGGTCCCGGGGAGGGCGGTTCCTCTCATGAGGGCGGCTCCTCTCCTACGGGTGCGAGTACGTCTCCTACGGGCGCGGATGCGGGTACGGCCATGGGGTCCGGGCCGGCCACGGTGGCCGGCTGGGCGGGGTTGCCGCCGATCCAGCGGGCCGCTGCCGGGCGGACCGGTGTCGCGGACTCCGGGTTCGGGGGGCGGCTGAGCACCTGGCAGAACCCCTCCTTCACCGGAACCCTGTCCCACGCCGTCCTGGACGGAGCGCCGGGCGGGCTGGTCAGGAACGCGCTCACCACGTCGGCGAGGCCCGTCCCCGGACTCGAACCGCCCTCGCACACCCTGCTGCCGGTGAGGTCCGACGAGCCCGAGGCCCAGGGCGACGTGGGCAACGACGCGGTACCGGTCCAGCGTGCGCCGCGTCCGGTCACGGCGTCCCGCCCGGCGGGCCCCCGGGTGACACCCGTACCGCCCCGGTCCCACCGGCCGAACCCGTTGACCCGGGCGCCCGCCACGCCTGCCGTGCAGCGACGGGCTCTGCCGGCCGCACGACGGCAGGCCACGGGCGGCGTCACCGGGACACCGGACCGTACGGCGTCGGACACGGGCGGACCGGGCGCGGGCGCGGCCTCGGGGGCACCCGCTGCGGGGGCGGCGGTCGACGCCGGGCGTCCCTCAGGGGCCGGCCCTGTCGACCCGGCCGGCACACCGGCCGCCTCCGGCAGCCCCACTCCGGGCAGCCCCGTTCCGGGCAGTCCGCCTCCGACCGGGGCCGTCGGCCCGGTGTCCAGTGGAGGTACGGCGACCGGCTCCGGCAACCGGTCCGCCGGAACCGGCGGTACGCCGACCGGTCCCGGCAACCCGGCGACCCGCACCAGCGGTGCGGCCGTCAACGTCCAACGGGCGACCCCGAGTTCCACCGGCACGGCGCCCCGTCCCGGCAACCCGGCACCCGGCCCCGTCCGTCCGGCGACCGACCACGGTGCCCAGGCGACCCGACCGGGCGGACCGGCAGTCGGCCCTGCCCCCAGGCCGGCCGCTTCCACCGGTACGACATCCCAGGCCGGCACCCGTACAACCGATGTCGGCGGCGAGGCGGCGCGCCCTGCCGCCGGTACGGCGAGCGGCGCCCCTGCCGACAGGTCACCCGGCCCCGGCGGCGCGGCGCCCGTCATCCCCGACGCCACGCCTGCCGGGCCCGGCAACGCGACGGTCGACGTCCAACGAGCTGCGGCCGGCTCCCGTGGCGCGGCACCCGAGCGCGCCGAAACAACCACCGGTCCCAGCAGGACAACCACGGGTCCTGACGCCGCACCCGCCAGGCCGGGCAACACCGTGGTCAACGTCCAACGCGCGACGACCGGTTCCGGCAGCGCGACGACCAGTTCCGGCGGCGCGACGTCCGGGACCGCCCCGACGACCACCGGTCCCGACAACGCGGCGGCCCGCGTCCAGAAGGCGGCGGCCGGCCCCGGCAACACGCCGACCAGCCCTGCCGGGACGGCCACCCGCTCCAGCAGAACCGGGGAAGGCCCCGGCCGCACTGCGACCGGCCCCACCGGCAACGCGGTCGACGTCCAGCGGGCGGCAGCCGGCACCAGCCGCACGACGGCAGAGCCCGCCGGAACACCGACCGGACCCGGCCGGACGGCGGACGGGCCGGGCGGCACGGCGACCGGACCGAGCGACGCGAGCAACGCGGCGACCGGCGTCCAGCGACGGACTCCCACCGGCTCCGCCGGCACGCCGACCTCCTCCACCGGAACGGCGACCGGCCCCAGGGGCGCGGTGGCCGACGCCGGAGGCACGGCGACCCGCTCCGGCGGCGCGGCTGTCAACGCCCAGCGACCGACGGCCGGTTCCGGCGGCGCGGCCGTCAACGTCCAACGGGCGACGACCGGTTCCGGCAGCACGGCCGCCACACCGGTCACCAACAGCTCCGCCGGTACGGCGACCAGCCCCGGCAACCCGGCACCCGGCCCCGTCCGTCCGACGGCCGGCCACGGCCAGGACGGCCCGGCAACTCAGCCGGCCGGTCCGGCAGCCGCCCCTGCCAACAGGGCGGCCACCTCCACCGGTGCGGCGACCGGCACCGGCAACCCCGTGGCCCCGGGCTCCCCGGCCGGGACGGCTGCCACCACGAACTCGCCCTCCTCCGGCCCGAGTCGAGGTGGCCCCACCGCCCCCGCCGTCCCTACCGTCAAGCCAGTTGCTCCGAGCACGCCGTCCGGCGCGGGCCCCCGCCCGGTACAGCGGAGCACCTCCGGCCCGCCCCGGCGCCTGGGCCTCGGTGCGCCGACCTCGGGGAACGTGTCCACCACCGGCCCGACGACCGCACTCCCGGGGCCGCCGCCCCACCCCTCCGTCGCCTCGGTCACCCCTCCGACCTCGAACCCTCCGACCTCGAACCCTCCGGCTCCGCCGACCGGCCCGGCCGCACCCCCCGCCTCACCCACCGGCGCCCCGCCCGCCCCCTCGCACACCCCGGTCCAGCGCGCGACCACGCCGGCCCCTCGGCAGCGCCCCCTGCTCGGTGCTCCCCTCTCCGCCGTGCCCGCGGACGCGGAACCCCTCTCCGGGCGCACCTCGCCCGGCAGTTCGGGTCTCGCCGGGCCGCCCGCCGTCCAGCGTGCGGCGACAGCGCCCCAGGGAAAGGCACCGGACCGTACGCCCGGACCGGCAACCGGGATTCACGGAACTCCGGCTCCGACGCCCGCACCGGCGGCACCGCCCCACCGCCCTCCGGCCGTACCTCTGCGGGCCCCGGCCGCCGACGCCCCCGCCGTACAACGCGCCACGGCGATCCCCTCCGGCGCGGGGCCCACTGCCAGAAGCAGCAACCACGCATCCGCCCCGACAGCGCAGCGCACGACCACGACCACGAGCGCACCCCCGCCTGCGCCCGTCGCAGGCACTCCGATGCGCGGCCTGGCCCCCGCCCGCGCCCTCGCCCCGGCCCTGACGCCCGCGGCACCCCCACCCCCCGCCGGCGGGCACGGGGCAACCCCGGTCGCCGTCCCGCTGCGTCGCCCCGAGCCCACGAGCGGCCGGCCCTCGTCGCCGGGCGCCGGGCCGGCGGTGCAGCGGGCCGTGGCCCCCGGCGCTCCCGTCGGCCGTGCCGTGCCACTCCTCTCGGCCGCCAAGTCGGGTTCCGGTACCACCCCGCCCGTCGTCACCCCCAGGACGACCCCGCAGGCTCCGACGCGGGCAAGTGCCCTTCCCACCCAGCCAGTTGTCCAGCGGCACGCCGCTGCCGCACCCGCCCCCACACCCATCCCCGTACAGCGGGACGCAGGCGGTGCGCCCCAGCCGACGCCCGCCAGGACCACCACGGCCGTGTCGACCGTCACGGCCCACGGCACCTCGTCGCGCGACACGTCCGCGTCCGGCTCCACTAGTGACCCGCACAAGAAGCACAAGACGCCCGACCCCGACCCCGACCCCGACGAACCACTGCCCGGGTACACCCCGGTCGCCAAAGGCCAGTTCGACCCCCGTTCCCTGACCGACTTCCAGCTCGACGAGCTGACACACAGGCTGATCGGCCGGATCACCCGGCTGGTCCGTACCGAACTGCGGCTCGACCGGGAGCGGATCGGCAAGCTCCGCGACCCCCGCCACTGACCGGCCACCAGCCCGCGCCCGACACCCACAAGCACGAGCACGACCCCGCACCACCGACGTCCGCAGAAAGGCCGCCCCCGATGTCCCGCGATCTCGACCCGGGCTCCACCATCTTCTTCACCCTGACCATCGACGGCGAGAGCCTCGGTTACTTCAACGGGTGCGAAGGGCTCTCGTCCGCGGTGGAGATCGAGCAGCACCAGGAGGGCGGCAACAACGGGTTCGTGTGGCAGCTTCCGTCGCGCGTCACGTTCTCCAACATCCGGCTGACCCGCCCGCTGACCCCGGACACCACCAAGGTCGCGGCCTGGATCTCCTCCGTGACCACCGGGGTCAAGCGGCCGACCGCGCAGATCGCCGCGTTGCGGGCGGACGGTTCGGAGGTGGCCCGATGGGGGCTGATCGACGTACTGCCGGTCAGCTGGCAGGGGCCCTCCCTGGACCCGGCCAGCCCGGCCGTCGCCACGGAGGTCCTGGAAATCACCCACCACGGGTTCACGGACTGAGGGGGCGGCACACACATGGCAAAGGGAAGCAAGGGCGCAGGCAAGAGCCTGGTACGCGCCACGCTGGCCATCCACGAGCCGCCGGTCGGCACCAGCACGACCCCGGGCGCTCTGATCAAGACGTTCAAGCTCGACTTCAATCCGGCGCAGCTGACGCTGAGCCGCCGCGCCCAGTGGAAGACGACGCCCACCGCGGCCGTACGCGACGGCAACGTCCCCGAGTTCATGGGGCCGGAACCCCGGGAGATGACGGTCGAGATCTTCCTGGACTCGTCCCTCGATCCGAACAGCAACTCCGTGCTGAAGAAGGTGGAGTCCCTGATGGCCTGCTGCGAGACGACGACGAAGAGCATCGCCGCGAAGCAGCCCTCGCCGCCCTGGGTGGTGTTCCAGTGGGGGTCGTTCTCCACGGCCCGCTTCACGGCGTACGTGAGTTCCGTGGAGGCGAACTACTCGCTGTTCGGCACGACCGGTGTGCCGATCCGGGCCACCTGCCAGGTGACGCTGCACGAGATCCCCAGCAAGGCCAAGGGGCAGAACCCGACCTCGGGCGCGCTCACCGCGCAGCGCGTGCACCGCGTCGTCGCGGGCGACTCGCTGCAGTCGCTGGCCTGGCGCGAGTACGGCGACGCCGCCGCGTGGCGCGCCATCGCCGAGGTCAACGGCATCGACAACCCGGCCGATCTGCGGTCGGGCACGGAACTCCTGATGCCCTCGGCCGAGGAGGTGCGTTCCTGATGG
Source organism: Streptomyces sp. NBC_00258 (assembly GCF_036182465.1). Lineage (NCBI taxonomy): Bacteria > Bacillati > Actinomycetota > Actinomycetes > Kitasatosporales > Streptomycetaceae > Streptomyces > Streptomyces sp. NBC_00258. The sequence continues at coordinate 6,651,711 of NZ_CP108081.1, read as the reverse complement.
TTCAGCCCGCGTACTCCACGCTCATCCAGGTCACCATCGACGGAAAACCGCTCCCGCCCGACTACGCCCCGAGGCTCATCGACGGCTGGGTCGACCAGGGCGCCGGTGTGCCCGCCGCGTTCCGGCTCACCTTCCGGGACGAGGACCGGGTGATCCTCTCCAAGCTGGGCATCAGGTTCGGGTCCAAGGTCGTGCTCACCCCGATCGCCGACGGCCAGGGTGCCTCCGATCCGCTGCTGACCGGCGAGGTCACCGGTCTGGAGGCGGACTACGACGGCACCGGCACCTTCACCGTCGTCCGCGGCTACGACGCCGGGCACCGCCTGGTGCGCCGGCGCCGGGTGGCCGCGTACAAGAACCAGAGCGCGGCCGACATCGCCCGCAAGCTGGCCAAGGAGGACGGTCTCCAGCTCGGCACGATCGGTGCGACGAAGACGGTGTACGACTTCATCAGCCAGGCCAACGTCACCGACTGGGACTTCCTCTCCCGGCTCGCCGACGAGAACGGCATGGTCATGTCGGTGAACGCGAAGGGGAAGTTCGAGTTCACCAAGCCCAAGCCGGCCTCGGGGGCGCCCGGGGTCGGTACGGCTGGGGACAAGAGTCCCTTCGTGCTCCAGGCCCGCCACGACATCCTGCGGCTGCGGGCCGCCGTCACCGCCGCCGACCAGGTCGGCAAGGTCCAGGCGCGCGGCTGGGACATCACCACGAAGAAGAAGCTCACCTCCATGTCGCTCGCGACCAAGAACGCCGGTGTCAGCATCGGCACCGCGCCGGGCGAGGCCGCCAAGAAGTTCAAGACCTCCACGCTGGTCGAGACGGGCACGCCCTACGACAAGCAGGCCGAGGTCAAGTTCGCCGCGGAGTCCCTCTCCGACGACGTGACCTCCTCGTTCGCCGAACTGGAGGTCGCCGTGCGCGGCAACCCCAAGCTGCGGCCCGGCGTCCCGGTCACGCTGACCGATGTCGGGGACCCCTTCCAGGGCAAGTACACCGCCACGTCCGTACGGCACGTCTTCGGCGACGGGCAGCACTACGAGAGCTGGGTGACCTTCAGCGGACGCCAGTGGCGCTCGCTGTACGGGCTTGCCTCCGGGGGCGGTTCGGCCGTCGAACCCCGCATGCCCGGCGTGGCCAACGCGATCGTCACCAACGTCCAGGACCCGGACAAGCAGGGGCGGGTCAAGCTCCAGTTCCCCTGGCTGGACGACCAGTACGAGAGCGACTGGACCCGGGTGACGCAGTGGGGCGGCAAGGGCGGCGGCGGGATCTTCCCGCTGGACGTGGACGACGAGGTCCTCGTCGCCTTCGACCGGGGCGCGCTGGACCACCCCTTCGTCATCGGCGGCCTCTACAACGGCAAGGACGAGCCGACCCCCGTCACCGACGTACCGCTGCACGACGGGCTGCGGAGTAAGGCGATCCGGCACACCCTGTCCGACCGGCAGGGCAACCGCGTCGACCTGCTCAGCCAGAGCACCGGCGCCCGTAAACAGGGCGTGCGCGTCGCCAGCGGTGACGGCCGTCTGACCATCAACCTCGACCGCACCAAGACCGAGATCACCGTGGACAGCAAGGGCACGGTCAGCATCACGGGCAGCAGATCCGTGTCGGTGGAGGCGGGCACCGACCTCACCCTGAGCGCACGGCGCAGGCTGACCATCAAGAGCGGCGGGCTGCTCAACATCCAGGGCAGGAACGTCAACGTCAAGTCCCTCGGCGGGGCCGTGGCGGTGGACGCGGTGGGTGCCCTCAGCCTCAAGGCCGTCGGGACCGTCCAGGTCAGCTCCGTCGGCCAGGTGGGCATCCGGGCCGTCAACGTCGACCTCATGGGCATCGTGACGGTCAACAAGAAGCCGTATCCCATCCCGTGACGGCCGCGACGTTCGCCCCACCCGCACAGAGCAGCAACACACGAAGCAGGACCGAGACGACCAGGAGAAGGCGGGTGGCCCACTGATGGCCGAGCAGTTCGTCGGATCCGGCTGGGCCTTCCCGCTGCGCATCGGCCCCACCGGGGGCATCGCCCTGGTCAGCGGGGAGCGCGAGATCGAGGAGGCCATCCGGCTCGTACTGGCCACCGCGCCGGGCGAGCGGCCGATGCGCCCGGAGTTCGGCTGCGCCATCCACGACCTGGTGTTCGCCCCGGTCAACGAGGCCACCGCCGGCCGCATCCAGCACGAGGTGTACACGAGCCTCGACCGCTGGGAGCCGCGCATCGAGGTGAGCGACGTCGAGGTGACAGCCGGCCGCGAGACCGAACAGGGCGTGCTCTTCATCGACGTCCGGTACTCGATCCGCGGCACCAACAACCCGCGCAGCCTGGTCTTCCCGTTCTACGTCATCCCCTCCCACGACGAGCCGGACCCGGCTCCCGAAAGCGACCGCTGATGGCCCTGCCCTCCCCGAACCTCGACGACCGCCGCTTCCAGCAGTTCGTCGACGACGCCAAGCGCTACATCCAGCAGCGCGCCCCGGAGTGGACCGACCACAACGTCTCCGACCCGGGCGTCACCCTGGTGGAGACGGTCGCCCACATGGCCGACCAGATCGTCTACCGGCTCAACCGGGTGCCGGAGAAGAACCACCTGGCGTTCCTGGATCTGGTGGGCATCACGCTGTTCCCGCCCTCCGCGGCCCGTACGGAGGTCACGTTCTGGCTCTCCGCGCCGCAGGAGGAGCCGATCCTCCTGCCGGTGGGCACCGAGGTCGCCACCACCCGTACCGAGAGCGAGGAGGCCGCGGTCTTCGCCACCGAGCTCGAACTGACCGTCGTGCCCTGTGAGTTGCGGCATCTCGTGGTCCAGCAGAGCGGGGAGCCCGTCGCCGACCGGACCGCCGACCTCGCCGAGGGCAAGGACGTCATGTGCTTCTCCGAGGCCCCGCGGCCCGGGGACTGCATGCTGCTCGGGCTCAGCGCCGCCGTGCCGCACTGCGCGGTCGGGATGGAGCTGGACAGCCGGGTCGACGGTGTCGGCGTGGACCCGCGGCAGCCGCCGCTGGTCTGGGAGGCGTGGACCGAGGACGGCTGGACCGAGTGCGAGGTCGACCGGGACGGCACCGGCGGCCTGAACCGGCCCGGCGAGGTCGTGCTGCACATCCCCGGCGGGCACACCCTGTCCCGCACCGGCGGGCAGGAGGCCGGCTGGCTGCGCTGCCGGGTCACCGAACCGCTGCCCGACCAGCCCTTCTACACCACCTCCCCGACCGTCCGCTCCGCGGAGGCGTTCACCCTCGGCGGCACCACCACCGCCGTACACGCCGAGACGGTGTACGACGAGGCGCTCGGCGAGTCCACCGGTCTGCCCGGGCAGCGGCTGCGCCTCGCCCACGCCCCCGTGGTCGGCGACACCCCTCCGGTGCTGCTGCAGACCGCCGAGCACGACGGCTGGACCGACTGGGACGTCGTCCCGTCCTTCGCCGCCTCCACCCCGCACGACCGGCACATCACCCTGGACGCCGCCACCGGTGACATCGCCTTCGGCCCGGCGGTACGGGAACCCGACGGCACCCTGCGCCAGTACGGGGCGGTGGCACCCAAGGGCGCCGTCATCCGCGCCCTGCGCTACCGCACCGGCGGCGGCAGGACCGGGAACGTCGCCCGCGGCGCCGTCCAGGTGCTGCGCACGTCCGTCCCGTACGTCTCCGAGGTCGTCAACCGGGAGGCCGCGCGCGGCGGGGTCGACGGCGAGACGGTGGAGGAGGCGAAGACCAGGGCGCCCATCACGCTGCGCGCCCAGGAGCGGGCGGTGACCCTGCGCGACTACGAGGAGCTCGCCCGCCGGGCCGCCCCCGAGACCGCCCGGATCACCTGTCTTGAGGGCGACGAGGGCGAGCACGGGGCGTACGCGGTACGGGTGCTGGTGGTTCCGCAGGCCGTGCCCGACCCCGGCGGCCGACTGCGCTTCGAGCAACTGGTGCCCGGCGACGCGCTGTTGCGCCGCATCACCCACTACCTGGACGAACGCCGCCTGATCGGTACGCGGTTGGCGGTCGGCCCGCCCTTCTACCAGGGCGTCACGGTGGTCGCCACGGTGCACGCGTTCCGCGGGACCGACACGGACCGGGTACGCCGTCAGGCGCACGACGCCCTCTACCGCCACCTCGATCCGCTGACCGGCGGCGCCGACGGCCGGGGCTGGCCCTTCGGGCGTCCCGTGCAGTCCGGCGAGGTCTTCGCCGTGCTCCAGCGCGTACCCGGCGTCGAGCTGGTCGACGAGGTCCAGCTCCACCCGGCCGACCCCCTGACCGGCAAACGCGGCGACGCGACCAACCGCATCGACCTCGAACCCCCGTCCCTGGTCTTCTCCTTCGACCACCGGGTGCGCGTGATCGGGGACCGGCCGTGAGGGGCTCCGTCGACGGGCTGGGGTCGTCCGCGCCCATCGGCATGATGCTGCCCGCCGTGTTCGCCGACGACGATCTTGCACAGCGGTTCGTCGGCGGACTCGACGACGTGCTCGCACCGATCCTGGCCGTCCTCGACTGCCTGGACTCCTACTTCACCCCGGCCCTGGCCCCGGTGGACTTCACCCGGTGGCTGGCGCTCTGGGTCGGCGCGGAGACCGACGGCACCGAGCCCGACGACCGGCTGCGCGCGGCCGTCGCCGCCGCCGCGTATCTGCACCGGGTACGGGGCACCAGCCGCGGTCTGTCCGAGGCGATACGCCTGGTCTTCGGTGTGACCCCGGAGATCACCGAGAGCGGCGGCGCCGCCTGGAACGCCCGGCCCCTGGGCCCGGTTCCCGGCGACCGCAGTCCGCGCCTGCACGTCACGCTGCGCCTGCCCGACCCGACCCGGGCCGACGAGCACCGCCTCGACAGCCTCGTGGCGGCCGCCCGACCCGCCCACATGCCCTACACGGTCCAGGTGACCGCTGCCGAAAGGACTCCCGAGAGATGACCAGCCAGAACTCCGGCACAGGACGGGAGCCCGCCCGCAGCTGCGCCGAATGCGGCACCCGGGCGGAGCCCGGCCAGTCCTTCTGCGACTCCTGCGGTGCGGTACTCGGCTGGTCCGGCGGCCCGGACCGGGCCGACGCGGCTCGCAGGGACCCCGTGCGCGCGGAGGCCGCCGCACCGGCGCGGGACTCCGCGTCCGGGGGTGCCGCCGTCGCCGGCGGCTCCGGCGACCAGCCGGGATGGGACGCGTTCGCACACCCCGGGGCCGGAACGGGTACGGCCCGTACGGGCCACGCCCCGGCCGCCGCGGCAACGCCCGGGCCGGGCGGTGGCCGACGGGGAGATGACGAGGCCGGGTGGCCGCAGACCGGCGCCGCCGGGCCGAGTACCGGTGTCCGTCTGGCGCGGAACGCCGGGCCCCGGCCGGACGACGAGGACGCCGACCGCTCCACCGGCCGGTCCGGTGACGGCGAGGCCGCCGACGGCTGGTCCGGCGCGCGCCGCACTGACACCGCGCCCGACTCCGAGTCGGCGGCCGGGCACCGGCAGTCGGACCGCTCGGACGGCGCGGACGACTCCGGACGGGCCGGAACACGGCAGTCGGACACCGTCGACGACTCCGGGTGGGCCGGGACACGGCAGGCGCACGCCGCCGACGGTTCCGGACGTGCGGGGACGCGGCAGGCGCCCGACCGGCCCGTGGGCTCCGGCACCGCGCCGTCCTCCTCTTCGCGGCACGACCACCCCGGCACCGGGCCGGACTCCGCCTCCGCGGCGTCCGCGGGCGCGGGGCCGGCCGGACTTCAGGAGTGGGACACGAACTCCCCCGCCGCTCCGGCCTCCCACGGTTCGCTCGACCTCTCCCCCGGCGCGCGGGACAACGCCCGCCCGGACACCCACCCGGACATGCGCCGCGACGCCACCGCCGATACCGCCGACACCGAGCCGGTGCCGACCACCGCGGGCCGGGGCCACCACCCGTCCACCGACTCCACGCACTCCAGCCACTCCAACCGCTCCACAGGCTTCTCCGGGTCCACGGACTCCACGGACCCCTCCGACTCCACCGCCGAACGGGCCAGGTCTCTCCTCATCCCGGTGAGCGACCCCGAACCCCGCGCGCCCGCGTCCCCCGCCGTCGCGCCCGTGCTGCCCGGCCGTCCGGTCGCGAACCGCCCCCAAGTCCGCGCCCCGGGCCCCGAGTTCGGCCCACAGGGCGGCATCCCCTGCCCCTGGTGCGCCACCCCCAACCTCCCCGACCGGCACTACTGCGGCCGCTGCGCCATGCCGATGTCCGGCGACGGGCCGACGGCCCCGGGCCGGCAGCCCTGGTGGCGCCGGATACCGGGCTTCGGCGTCGCGCAGACCCCCTGGGCGGGCGACCGCCCCCGGCTGCGCCGCGGCTTCGGGGCCGTCATGAACTGGGTCGTCGGCGGCCTCGTACTCGCCCTGATCGTCACGCTCGTGCTCAACATCGGCGACGGGATCCAGGCGACCCGCGACCACTTCGCCAAGCGCGCCGCGGTGGGGCCGGACAGTGTGAAGGCGTCGCGCTCCTATCCCGGTCACCCCGCGCAACGCGCCTTCGACAAGCTCAGCAACACCTGGTGGGGGCCGGGTGTCTCGGGGACCGGCGAGGGGCAGTGGCTGGAGGCCCGGTTCGACCAGCCGACCCGGCTGCTGGACCTGGTCATCACCTCCGGTGTGTCGACCCAGCCGGACAAGCTCTCGCAGTCGGCCCTCCCGCACCGCGTCGAGGCCCTGATCACCGCCGCCGACGGCAAGAAGACCACCCGGATCATCAACCTGGACCAGAGCGCCGGCGGCCAGCGGCGCAAGTTCCGGGTCGGGGAGGTCACCTCGGTGCGCTTCACCGTGCGGTCGGCCTACGCCACCGACGCCAAGAAGCAGGTGTCCATCGCGGAGATCGAGTTCTTCACCCGGTCGAACAGCAACAGCTCCTGACGGACGGGACCCCGAACCACCCGGCACGGCACAGCACGACAGACACGGCATGACACTGGGCCGCCGAGCATGCTCGGCGGCCCAGTGTCATGGCTGATGAGGCCTGGTCAGCCCTCGCGCTGGGCGCGGGCCAGCCGGTCCGCGCGGTCGCGCCGGGAAGGGGACTGGACGTTCACCGTGACGCCGGCGCCCTCGCCGGGCGTCGCGTCCCAGCCGCGGAGCTTGTCGGCGACCTTCGTCACGCGTACGTCGTCCGGTCCGGCGTCGATGTAGAACAGCGACTCGTTCACCTCGTCGTCGTCACCGCCCCAGCGCACCACGCCCTCGCAGTCGGCCAGGATGTCGCGCAGCGTCAGCTCCTGGAGGGGGAAGAGCCCGCCCTTCGCACTGGCGCCCGGCCGGATCCGTACGGCCGTGCCGGAGGCGAGGTTCGACTCCGGAAGGGCCTTGCGGAGCTTGCCGGTCCCCTGCCAGCCCGCCAGGTCGATCCGGCTGATCTGCTCGACCTCGTAGTGGAAGCGGCGGATCACGTGGACGAGGATCAGCTCCACGTCCCCGACGCGGACATCGACCTCGAGACCCGTACCGGCGACGGGGCGCGTCCACACCGTGGAGACGTGGTTCGCCTCCTTCTCGAGGGTCCATCCGTTCGCGGACGTCGGGAGCTTCTTCGGCGCGCTCAGGGGCCCGCTCTTCGGTGTCTCCTTCGGCGCGGCGACTGCGGTGCCCGGTACGACGGAGCCCAGGGCGGCCGCGGCACCGATCACCGTGGCGCTCTTCACCACGGAACGCCTCGTCATGTCGTTCTGCACGTGTTTCATCCCTTTCTCACTCTCATAGAACGATCATGAGCGCGAACGACGGCACAAGGGTCATCAGGACACTGACCGGCCAGTAGACGCGGGGTTCCAGGGCCGACCTGCGCCGCAGCGGGCGGTTGGCGAGCCACCAGACCAGGCCGAACAGCAGCAGCACCGGCCCGCCCACCAGCAGCCAGGGCAGCATGCCGTCGTTCTCCGTGGGCTCGCCGACGGTCCAGCCGAGCGCCTTGAGCGGCCAGTTGACCGCGAAGTACGACAGCAGCCACACCGGCACGACACCGGGGACTCCCAGCAACAGGTTCACGCCCAGCACGGCCGGCAAGGACTTCCGCATGCGCCCAGTATTCACGCCCATGATCGGGGTCACTTGCTGCGGGACAGCTGGTTGTAGTTCTCGAGAACGTTGTAGAGACCGATGAGTTCGCGGCCGTACTGGGCGGCGTCGTCGCCGGTTCCGTTGTACCGGGCGAGCAGGGCCTGGGTGTCGGCCAGGCTCGTGGTCAGGCTCGGCCGGGGCTTGCCCAGTTGGTGCGCGTTGTAGACCGTCAGATAGGCGACCGAGCGGATGTTGTAGGTCGGGTCCTCGTTGAGGTCCTCCCACACCCCCGGGATGTCGTCGTCGGTCAGCGGGCTGCCGTTGATGATGCCCTGCTGCATGCAGTAGTTGCGGGCGTCGATGGTCACCCAGGCGAAGATCTGGCCCCAGCCGGTGCTGCAGTCGTCGTCCAGACCGGCCTTGACGGCCGAGTCGGCGGCGAAGTCCAGGGGGTTCATCTTGCGCAGCTCCCACAGGACGGGAGCCTGGATCAGCGCCTTGCGGAGCTTGAGCTGCCGTGCCAGCGACGTGAACAGCCAGTCCGCGCTGAGCACGAGCTCGTACGCCTTGGTGGTGGAGATGCCGCCGAGCGTGGCCCAGTCCGAGTCGGTCCAGCCGTCGCCGCCGGTCTCCGGGACTCCGATCGACTCCAGGTACGTCTTGACGTCCGTCAGCATCGGGGCCTGGTAGGCGTCCTTGTCGAGGTCGACGTCCACACCGTCGGTGTAGCCGCCCGGGTCGAAGTCGCCCTGGCCGGTGTCACGGCCCGAGGCGATGTTCTTGTCGATCTCGATCGAGCCGCTGCCCGAGCCGACGGTGAGGGTGGCGATCTGGTCGAACGCCCAGTTCGTCGGCATCGGGTAGCCGAGGTTCCCGGAGAAGCCGCTCGACATGTCCGACACGAAGCTCGTCGCCGAGTACCCGGCGTCCGCGATGCGCTGGCACACGTTGCGCGGTCCGTAGACACCCACGCCGTAGGCGGAGTTCTCGCCGATGGTGCGCATCACGCCGCGGAAGTGCGGAACGATGTACTCCGTGACCTCGCCGTCCATCGCGTCGTAGTCGACCGCGAAGTAGATGATCGTGCCCGGCTTGAAGCCGTGGTACTGCGCCCAGTCGATCGCCTTGAACGCGTCGCTGGTGCCCTGGTTGTAGCTGAAGTAGTCGGCCGACCGGCTCCACGTCTGGAAGATCGGGAAGCAGCGCAGCCCGGCCTCCTTGATCGTGGCGAGCTCGCCGGGCTGGATCTGCTTCTCCGGCAGGCTCGTGGTGGACGGGTTGAAGAGGTACCGGCCGATGTACTGGTAGCCGGCGGCCTTCAGTGCCTGCGCACGCGGCGGCGTGATCATCGTGACGCCGTCGCACGCCGTGCCCGGGCGGGACTGGTCGCCGTAGGAGACGAGCAGCGAGGCCCATGTCGGGAAGTCGCCGTTGCCGGTGACCGGGAGTTTCACGAAGGACTGGAAGCTCTCCACCCCGGACTGCACCGTCGAGGTGAAGTTCCCGAAGGGCACAGTGCGCTTGTTGAGGATCATGGCCGCGGTGAAGAGCTGCGCCCATACGCCGGTGGTGCCGTTGGAGACCGTGTGGGACTTCAGGCCGGACTGGGTGCCGGGTCCGAAAACGCCGTTCGCGGTGCCGTCGGCCATGCCCAGCTCGTACTGGATCGCGAACAGCATCGACTTGGCGACGTCACGGGAGTGGTAGCCGTCGCAGGGGATGACGTAGAAGTCCTTGCGGAGGATGTAACGGCCGTTCAGCCACTGCTGGATGGACCGGATGGTGTCCGAGCCGCCGCCGACGGTGACGTAGGCGTCCATGTTGAACAGGCCCTTGACGACTTTCGGCCACAGGGAGCTGCCGGGGTACGTGGCGCTCACACCCATGTTCTGGTTGAGCTTCTCGACGGCGGCCTTGACCCGGTCGTTGTACTTGCCGTCGATCTCGCCGCCGTCATAGCCCTTGCAGTAAAGGGCGGACTGGATGATGCGGGCGAAATTCGCCGAGGGGACCGTCGTCTCGTCCAGCTTGCCGTACTTCGAGCCGATCGTGGCCAGCGTGGTCGGACCGAAGGAGTCCGACAGGGCCGTGATGCCCATCTCGTACTGGAGTGCTCTGGTCAGGGCGTACATCACGGGCCAGCCGGTGACCCCGTTCTCGTCCAGTTTGGATATGCCGAGTGTCGCGCCGTTGTTGTACGTCGTGTTCACGAACCGCTGGGCGAGACGGACCATCTCGTCGGCCATGCGCTGTCTCCTGACTTCTGGTGCGGGCGGAAAGTGGCAGGCAGAAGGGGGTTGGTACGGAAGGTGAGTTGGCAAAAAAATAGGGCGCCGACGGCACCGACAGGAAATATTCTTTGCCGCTGCCAATTTCCGCAAGCCATTACATCGGCGTGCCCGACTGCGGGTCGTTGCCAGACTTTTACCCGAATCACTACAACCGTGACAGGCGACACACGGCCGGGGCGCGCCCCGATGTTTCACCCCTCGAAGATCCCCGAAGACCTTCGAAGAACAGTCGGCAATTCCACCAATTCAGGCATGTGGACAATTTGCCTCTTCGGGCCGCAGCGCACTCAATTCAGGGCGGATCAGCACGACCATCCGGAAGACCACATTCCACATGTCCGAAGGTCACGAATTCAGCACGAACACCTCAACGTGTTACCACCATTTACCCTCGGCTCGAACAAGTGCATGATGACCGGCGTTGTTGTTTCCGGGTCGGATGAGGTTCACGGTGCGTGGGCGAAGAGTGAGTGCGCGGATGGTGGCGGCCCTGACCGTGTGCGTCCTCGGCGGCGGCCTCGCCGTCGGATGCGGCCCGACCGGCGACAAGAGCGACGGGGACTCGTCGGGAAAGCGCGAGCCCCTCACCGTCGCCAAGGCCCCTGCCCAGCTCCCCGTGCCGCTCGGCAAGGGCAGCAAGGCGGCCGACGACTTCAACGGGGACGGGCACCAGGATCTCGTCCTCAACGACCTCGTGAAGCGCGACAGCCACGGCGACGACGCGGGAATCGGCGTCGTCTACGGATCGGCGCGCGGACTCACCCCCGGTGCCAGGCAGTTGCTGAGCGCCGCCCGCAACGCCGCGGCCACCAAGGGGCAGTTGCCCGCCGTCTTCGACGCCGAGGCGAGCTGCGATCTCGACCGGGACGGGTACACGGACCTCGTCGTCTCGACCGACCCGCCGTTCGACGGGCAGGGCCGGCCGCCGGTACCGCTGCAGATCCTCTTCGGCTCGGCCCGGGGGCTGGCCGGCAAGGCCGTGAAGCTGGCGATTCCCCCGCAGGCACGTTTCGGCAACGACTGGCCGGACCAGCCGGTGTGCGGGGACTTCAACAACGACAAGGCCGAGGATCTCGTCGTGCACGCCTCCGACGGCCGGCTCAGCTATCTGCGCGGGCCGTTCACACGCAAGGGCGCCCCGAAGGCGGCCGGTGCGCCGCTCGCCTCGCCGGGGAACGTGCCCACACCACCGGCCGTGGACGTCGACGGCGACGGATACGACGACCTGCTCGTGCGTACCGCCGAGGGTTCCGCCGCCTCGGCCTCCACCGCCTCCCTCCTCCCGGGCGGACCGACCGGGCCGGCCGGTACCGCGGTCGCCCTCCCGAGCGGTGTCGACGTGGCGTTCGGCCGGTTCGGGAAGGGCAAGGGGCTCGACGCGGCGATCGGCTCGATGACCGGGACCGCGCTGCGCTACGACGTTCCGGGCACCCTTCGCGGCACACTCGACGTCGCCGGAACCGTCCTGGACTCCGGAGACTTCGACGGGGACGGGCTGAGCGAACTCGTCTCCAGCGGTTCGGAGTTGCGGGTCCTCAAGGGCCGTACGACGGGTCTGTCCAAGGCCGGGATGGTGACCGTGCCGCCGCCCGCCCGGGGGACCACCCGCGTACTGAAGGTCGCCGACCTCGACGGGGACGGGCGGGCCGATCTGGTCGTGCGCACGTATCGCGGGGACACGAAGGACACGATCGCCGTGTACCCGGGCACGAAGAAGGGCCTGCTCGCGCGGAAGCCCGGACTCACCTTCTCCACCTCGGAGTTCCTGGGCATGGAGAGCTGATGCGACACCGTTCGACGACCGGGCCGGCGGCGGTGGCCGTCGCCCTGGTCGCGAGCCTCGCCGTGGCATGCGGCGGTGACGGCTCCACGGACCGCCCCGACAGCGGACCGAAGAGACCCGCCGCCGGAAAGCCGTCCGACAACCCGGACCCCGGGGACTTCAACGGCGACGGCCACGACGACTTCGCGACCGTCGTGTACTCGGAGTCCAAGGACAAGAGGCGGTACACCGAGACGCTGACGGTGGTCTACGGCTCCTCCGACGGTCTCAACAAGGCCTCGGCCCAACGGACTTCGGCGGCCCGGAAGGCGGACGAGAAGGGCGCGGGCTTCGTCTCGGGCCCGCTGCGCACCGACCTCGACGGCGACGGCTTCACCGACCTGGTCGTCGCCCGCGGGAACGCCGGCACCCCGCTCGGCACCCTCGCCCTCTTCGGCGGCCCCCGCGGTCTGGGCAAGGCCACCGAACTGGCCCTGCCCGACGGCTTCCAGCCACGCGCCGCCGCCGACTTCGACGGCGACGGTTCCGTCGACCTGCTCGACGGCGGACACGGCGGCACGGGCGACCCCAGCGCGACCGGGCCGGGCTCCGACGGGCTTCTCCTGTACGGCCCCTTCGACCGCACCGGCACCCCGAAGCGGCAGGCCGTCCTCGACCTCGACCAGCAGGGGTACGCGACGCCCGAATCGGCCACCACCGGCGACTTCGACGCCGACGGGAAGGCGGAGGTGGTGTTCACGTACGACTTCGACGCGGAGCAGGACGAGAGCGCGCCCGAGAGCCTGTACATGGTCGGCTACTACGAGGGGGGCGCGGACGGGCTCGTACGCGACACCTCGCTCGAACCGCGCATCAGCAAGGCCGTGGGCACCTTCGAGGGGCCGCGTACGCCCGCCACCGGTGACGCGGACGGTGACGGCATCGACGATCTGCTGCTGCCGACACAGCTCGCCGTGGCACCCGCGGACATGCCCGCGGAGGGTGGCGCGCTGACCATCCTGTACGGGGCCGAGTCCGGCCTCGGGAGCGGGCGTTCGGAGTCCGTCATCGAGGGCAGGGGCGGGGAGAAGCGGCGGATCGACTTCGGGTCGTCGCCTGCCGTCGGGGACGTCGACGGCGACGGAAAACCGGATGTCGTCGTGAACACGCCGGGCTATCGGGGGCACGACGGGAAGGTGACGCTGTTGCCGGGCGGGGCGTCGGGGGTGCCGTCCGCGGACGGGGAGCAGGCCGTTGATCCCCTGACCGACGGGTTGCCGGGGACGCCGAACCCGTACAAGTGGAACGAGTTCGGTTATCAGCCGCCGTTGCTGGACGTGGATGGTGACGGGCGGGACGACGCGGTGGCGTTCGGGCCGTTGTGGGAGAAGCGGGCGGGGGCGTTTTTGGTGTTGCGGGGGAGTGGTGAGGGGTTCGAGGCGGGGAAGGTGCAGCTCCTTACGCCTGGGGAGCTCGGGGTGCCACTGCGGTTGAAGTGAACCGGGGGTTCGGTGGTCATGAGGCTGCGGGTCGGATGTGGCTGGTCGCGCAGTTCCCCGCGCCCCTAAAAACCAAGAGGCACCCCCTGCCTCACAAGTCATTCGAGAAAACTTCCGCCCCTCGTACAACCCTGCCCCCTCCCCGTGGGTCTTCTGATCGCCAACCGCCCGTAAAGCCCAGGAAAACTCCGGGCAAATGCGAGCGGTACGCACCCCATTGACTGCGGGCGCCCGCCAGGCGTCCCCGCATGCAGCAGGAGAATCCCGCATGCACAAGCATCTGCGACTCACCCTCGCGACGGCGTCCGTTGCCGCGCTGACGGGGGGTCTGCTCACCTTCTCGGCGGTGACGGCAACGGCCGCCGACTCGACGACCGTGCCGCACGCCGACTTCAACGGCGACGGTGTCGGCGACGTGGCCTTCTCGGCCGCGGGCGCCTATGTGAACGGCCGCGCGACCGCCGGCCAGCTCGTCACCCTCTACGGCACCGCCACCGGAGTGTCCTCCGCCAAGCGGTCCACGCTCAGCCAGGACAGCGCCGGGGTCCCCGGCACCGCGGAGGCCGGTGACGCCTTCAGCGCGGAGACCGCGTACGCCGACTTCAACGGCGACGGATACGACGACCTCGCCGTGTCCTCCCCGGGAGAGAAGGTCGGCAGCGACACCAACGGCGGCACTCTCGCCGTGCTGTGGGGCTCCGCGAGCGGCCTGACCGGCAAGGGCGTCACCGTCGCCGACCCGGCCGTCTCCGCGCACGACTACTGGGGCAAGAACCTCGCCGCCGGCGACTTCGACGGCGACGGCACGGCCGACCTGGCCGTCGGCAACTCCTCCAGCACGGTCTACGTCTACAAGGGCGGCATCAGCGCGTCCGGCACCGCCGTGGGCGGCCGGTACACGCTCAAGCCCCCGATCCAGTCGGGCGGCGACGCCCGTGGCCCGATCAACCTCACCGCGGGCGACGTCAACGGCGACAAGAGGACCGACCTGGTCATCGACGGCTTCGAGACCGGGACCGACTACGGCTGGGCCAGGAACTACTTCGTGCCCGGCGCCGCGAGCGGCCTCTCGATCTCCTCGGCGCAGATCGTGAAGCCGGGCGCGATCACCGCGATCGGTGACGTCAACGGCGACGGTTTCGGCGACATCGTCTCCGGCGCGTACTGGCACAACACGTTGAGCGACGGCACGACGGTCCCGGACTCGGCCTTCGGCGGCAAGGTGAACGTCACCTACGGCACCGCGGACGGCCCGGGCGCGACCGCGGGCATCACCCAGAACACCGGCAACGTCCCCGGCTCCTCGGAGAAGAACGACTACTTCGGCTACGAGCTGGACCTCGGCGACATCAACGGCGACGGCTTCCAGGACATCGTCGTCAGCTCCGCCGGCGAGGACCTGAACAGCATCACGGACACGGGCGCGGTCACCGTCCTGTACGGCTCGGCGAACGGCCTCGACACTGCTTCCGGCACCCAGTACTTCGCGCAGAGCACTGCGGGTGTGCCCGGCAGCGACGAGAAGAACGACGCGCTCGGCGCGGACGTGAAGCTCGACGACGTCAACGGCGACGGCCGCGCCGACCTGCTGGTCGGCTCGTACGAGAACGCGGGCAACGGCGCGGTGCTGTACATGCCGTCGAACGGCACGAAGATCACCACGTCCGGCTCGCGGTCCGTCTCGCCGAGCAGCTCGGGTGTGTCGACGACGGGCACCCCGTCGTTCGGCGTCAACTTCGCCGACTGAGCGCGTCCCGTCCCTCATTCACGATCCGGCGGGCCCCGCACCACACAGGTGCGGGGCCCGTCGTCCCCACTACTGGAGACCTCCCTTGCGCAAGCGCTCCCTCCTCCTGGCCACGACGCTCACCACCGCCCTCACCACCGGGCTCCTGATGACGCTCCCCGCCACCGCCTCCGCCGCTCCCTCGGGCCTGAAGGGCGACTTCAACGGGGACGGCTTCGGTGACGTGGCCTTCGCCGCGCCGTACGCCAAGGTCGGCGACCAGGTCATGGCCGGATACGTGGCCGTCGTCTACGGCAGCGCGACCGGCCTGGACCCCGCCGACCACACGGTGATCGACCAGAGTTCGGCCGGTGTGCCCGGCACCCCGGAGGCAGAGGACACCTTCGGCTCGGCGCTCGCGGTCGACGACTTCGACGGTGACGGCTACGCGGACCTCGCGGTCGGCGCGTCCGGCGAGGACGTCGAGAGCGACGTCGACGGCGGCACGGTCGCCGTCCTGTGGGGCGGCGCGAGCGGTGTCGCGGGCGGTACGACGGTGAAGGACCCGGCGGCCACCACGCACGACGAGTTCGGGCGCGTCCTGACGGCGGGCGACTTCGACGGCGACGGCAAGGCCGACCTGGCCGCGGGCACCACCGCCTCGCACGCGTACGTCGTCAAGGGCGGCTTCACCCGCTCCGGCACGACCGGCGCCGCCCAGCGGATCGCGCTGCCCGAGACCACCCCGTACGGTGCCGACGCGATCAAGGCCGGTGACACGAACGGCGACGGGAAGGCCGACCTCGTGCTGACCTACCGGACCGAGCTGACCGGGGACGGTCCCAACAGCTGGTCCAAGGGGGTCGCTTATCTCGGCACGTCCGCCGGTCTGGAGACCTCCGTGCCGCGCGGCCTGGGCGGCGGCACCAGCATCGCGATCGGCGACATCGACGGCGACGGCTACGGCGAGATCGCCCTCGGCAACGTCTTCACCGCGGAGGACGACCACTCCGGCAGCCTCGGCGGCAGAGTGACGGTCGTCCGCGGTTCGGCGGGCGGCCCGGTCAACGGCGACGCGCCCATGGCCGAACTCACCCAGGACTCCCCGGGCGTGCCCGGCGCGGACGAGGAGCGCGACGGCTTCGGCAGCGCGCTCTCCATCGGTGACGTGAACGGCGACGGCTACGGCGAACTGGCCATCGGCGTCATCTTCGAGGACATCGAGACGATCGAGGACACCGGCTCCACGGTCCTCCTCCAGGGCTCGGCGGACGGCGTCTCCGAGACCGGCGCCCGCACCCTCTCCCAGGCCTCCTCCGGCGTCCCGGGCAGCGCCGAGCCCATGGACTACTTCGGCTCCGACGTCCTGCTGACCGACGTCACGGCCGACGGCAAGGCCGACTACACGGTCTCCGCGACCTTCGAGGGCGAGGGCGTCGGCGCGGTCACCGCGATGCTCTCCGACGGCACGGGCATCTCCCCGAACGGCGACCGCGGCTTCGGCCCCGGAGCGTTCAACCTGCCTTACACGTACGGCGCGTTCGGCGCCGGCCTCACCAACTGAGGGGACGCCACATGCGCATCCGCACGACACTGACCCTCACCGCCGTACTGGCGGCGGGGGTCACCCCGCTGACCCTGGCGCCCGAAGCCTTCGCCGCCCCGGCGAAGTTCGCGGACGACTTCAACGGGGACGGATACCGGGACCTCGTCGTGGGCGCCCCGGACGCCACCGTCTCGGGCAAGTCGGGGGCGGGCGCCGTCGTCGTCCTGTACGGCTCGGCGTCCGGCCCCGGCAAGGGCAAGAAGCAGCTGATCTCCCAGAACAGCAGTGGAGTCGAGGGCGCGGCGGAGGCGTACGACGCCTTCGGCCACTCCGTGTCCTCCGCCGACCTCGACACCGACGGCTACGCGGACCTGCTCGTCGGAGCGCCCTACGAGGACGTGACCGGAGCACGCACCCGTGGCAGCGTCACCGTCCTGTGGGGCGGCGCCCAGGGCCTCAAGAACAGCGCGGTCCTGCCGACGCCGAGCCCGTCCACGGACGGGGACACCACCGGCTGCTCGTACGGCACCGGAGTCGCGGCGGTCAATCCGAAGGCCGCCCCCGGGCGCCCCCGGGTCTCCGTGGCGGGCTGGTGCGCGAGCATCGGCATGACCGGCCCGTTCACCCGGACCGGCAAGCCGGCCGCCCACAGCCTGGGGACGGACACCCCCTCGCTCGACGACACGGCCCTGGGCGACCTCGACGGCAGCGGACGCCCCGAGGAGATCGCCGTCAGCGTGGGTCTGTCCGACCACCCCTCCGGGGGTGTGTACGTCGCCCCGTCGACGCGGCAGCCTCCGCTGTCCACCGACGGCGACAACGTGGCCGTCGGCGACGTGAACGGCGACGGCTACGGCGACCTGGTCGTCGGCGACCCCTCCGACACGGTCATCGACGGAACGCCGCAGGAGGGCACCGGCCACAAGGGCGGCCAGATCGCGGTCTGGCCGGGCGGAGCCCGCGGTGTCGACCGGGCCGCCGAGCCGATCCTGATCCACCAGGACACCCCGGGCGTACCGGGCGCAGCGGAGTCCAACGACTACTTCGGCGCCGATGTGAGCGTCGCGGACGTCAACGGCGACGGCTTCGGCGACATCGCGGTGGGCGTACCCGGCGAGAACCTCGGCTCCGTCCGGGACGCCGGATCGGTGATCCTCGTCCCCGGCCGGGCGGGCGGGCCCACGGGCGCCGGTTCCACCACGATCGGCCAGAACTCCGCCGCCGTTCCGGGAGCCGCCGAGAAGGGCGACACCTTCGGCTCGACCGTCCGCCTCGCGGATCTCACCAAGGACGGCAGGCCGGACCTGGTGATCGGCGCGTCCGGCGAGAACAACAGCACAGGTGGGATCTGGGTGTTCAAGGGCACCGCGAGCGGCCCTGCTCTCAGGAACTCGTACAGCGTCATGGGCAACGCGGTGGGGCTCCCCAAGGAGCACTTCACCAACTGGTCCTCGGTAATCGCACCCTGACCCCGGCACCGGCGCGCCCCGACGAGGACTCGGTCGGGGCACGCCCTCCGTCACACTTGGAGATCTCTTGCGAAAGCGCACCTGCCTCCTGGCCGCCGCCATGCTCGTCTCGGGCCTGACCCCGCTCGCCCTGGCCGTTCCGGCCTCCGCGGCCGCCGCCAAGTACGTCGACGACTTCAACGGCGACGGCTATCGCGACCTCGCCGTCGGCGACCGCGGTGCCAAGGTCGGCGAGGCGGAGAACGCGGGCGCGGTCGTCGTCATATGGGGCACGGCCAAGGGCCTGGACCCCTCCAGACGCACGGTCGTCACCCAGGACAGCCCGGGAATCCCCGGCGCGGCCGAGTCGAACGACTACTTCGGTACGGACGTCACGACGGCCGACCTGAACAAGGACGGGTACGCGGACGTCGTCGCCACCGCGATCGGCGAGACCAACGACGGCCGCTCCGGCGCGTTCACCGTGCTCTGGGGCTCCAAGTCGGGTCTCACCCGCGGCAGTTCGTACATGAACCCCCTCTACAAGGACCGCGCCTTCGCCAAGGACATCGCGGTCGGCGACTTCAACGCGGACGGCAAGCCGGACGTGGTGGCCGTCGACTCCGAGAACATCCTGTTCATGCGCGGCCCGTTCACCACGTCCGGCTCCCACGGCAAGGTGACCGACTTCGACCCGCGCGGCGGCGAGGAGATCACTCCGGAGACGGTGGTCGCCGGAAAGGTCACCAAGGACGGAACCGTCGACTTCGCCGTCCTCGGCAGTGAATGGGACACGGCCGTCGGGGCGTTCAGGGACACCGTCTGGTTCTACAAGGGCGGCTCCGGCGCCCCGAAGCGGACCAAGACCGTCAAGCTCCCCTCCTCCACCACCCTCGTGTCGAGCGGCGCCGCGATCGCCGACTTCGACAAGAACGGGTACGGAGACCTTGCCATCGGTGCCGAACGTGCGGGCACCGGCGGCGCCGTGTACGTCCTGCCGGGCACCTCGACGGGCCCGAGCGGCTCGGTGAGGACCATCACCCAGGCCACCTCCGGCGTCCCCGGCACCCCGGAGACCGGCGACGACTTCGGCGGCGACGTCTCGGCCGCCGACACCAACGGCGACGGCTACGCCGACCTCGCCGTCGGCACCCCGGGCGAGATCATCGCCGCGGAGACGTCCGCCGACACGGGCATGTCCGTCAGGGCGGGCGGCCCGCCGCCCCGCATGGCCGCCGGCGCGGTCACCGTCCTGCGCGGCAGCGCCTCCGGCCTCACCGGCAAGAACTCCCGCGCCTACGACTACAACACCGCGGGCATCGAGGGCGAACCCGGCGAGCGGGCCGCGTTCGGCTACTCGGTCAGCCTCCGTGACTACACCCGCGACGGCCGCGCCGAACTGCTCGCCGCGGCCCCGTCGACGCCGCAGCGCCTGCACCTCCTCCCGGGCACCTCGACGGGCCCCACGGGCACCGGCTCCCAGGTCCTCACACTCGCGAGCCTGGGCCAGACCGCTCTCACCAACTTCTGGGCCGAACTGGCCGACTGACCGCGGACCGGTCCCGGACCGGCTCCCCTCCCCCTCACGCACTCCTCTGGAGACCTCCACCCGATGAAGCGCCAGTTGCGCACCACCACCGCCCTCGCCGCCGTCCTGGCCGCGGGCGTGGCCCCACTGACCCTCACCACCCCCGCCTCCGCCGCCGCGGCCAAGTACGCCGACGACTTCAACGGCGACGGGTACCGCGACTACGCCGTCTACTGGAGCGGCGACAGCAAGGGCGGTGGTGTCGAGGTCACCTTCGGCACGGCGAACGGCCCCGGTACGCGGACCCAGCTCGTCGACCAGGCGAGCCCCGGTGTGCCCGGCGCCGACGAGGCGGACGACTGGTTCGGCGAGGTCCGCACGGCCGCCGACTTCGACAAGGACGGCTACGGCGACCTCGCCGTGGCCGCCACCGGCGAGGACGTCGACGGCCGCGAGGACCAGGGCGCGGTCACCATCCTCTGGGGTGGCCCGAACGGCCTCTCCAAAGGCACGACCGTCCCGAACAAGGCGCCCAGGGACTCCCTCAACCGGATGGGTTCCGACCTCGCCACCGGCGACTTCAACGGCGACGGCAAGACCGACCTCGCCCTCGTCAACGACGCGAAGACGTACGTCTACCGCGGCTCCATCAACCGCTCCGGCGTCCACGGCTCCGTCACGACCCTCGACAAGACGACGTCCTTCTACTCCACCGCCCTCATCGCCGGAAAAGTGAACGGCGACGGCAAGACCGACCTCGTCGTCATCGGCGACGTCGTCACCGACTCGTACATCGCCTCCGACGCCTGGTTCGTCAAGGGCGGCTCCACCCTGACGTCCGGCAAGACCCTGCGCCTGGAGTCCCTGTCGGGCAACGGCGGAAGCTCGGACCGCGGCGGCGACGGTGTCATCGCCGACTTCGACAAGGACGGCTACGGCGACATCGCGGTCGGCACATCCGTGTACTCCAAGGCCAAGGGCCGGGTCTCCGTCTGGTACGGCTCGTCGTCCGGCCCCTCCACGAGCACTCGTATCACCCAGGCGACGAGTGGAGTGGCGGGCTCCCCGGAGACGTACGACGAGTTCGGCTGGTCCGTCTCCGCCGGTGACGCCAACGGGGACGGCTACAAGGACCTGGCGGTCGGCGTGCCCGGCGAGGCCATCAACGGCAAGGAGTACGCGGGTGGCGTCCACGTGCTGTACGGCCGCGCGTCGGGCCTGTCCGGCACGCGCTCGCAGTGGTTCGCCCGCAACTCGGCAGGCGTACCGGGTGCGTTGGAGGAGGGCGAGTCCTTCGGCTACGGGGTCCGCCTCCGCGACACGAACGCCGACGGCCGCGCCGACCTGTACGTACGCGGCAGCGTGAACACACTGCGCCTGCCCGGGTCCCCGACGGGTGTCACCACAACGGGGGCGGCATCCGCGGAGGAAAAGCTCATCGAGGGCACGCTCCAGTAGTACTCACGGATACCCTCGGGGAGTCATCAAGTTTGACTACCCGAGGGAATCCGCGTGGCCAACGAGATAACCATCCCCCTGCTGCCCTGCCGGTCGATCGACGAGATCACCGAGTTCTACGGCAAGTTGGGCTTCACCACGACCTATCGGCAGACCCGCCCGAACCCCTACGTCAGCGTCCAACGCGAGGACCTCCAACTGCACTTCGCCGGGATCGAGGGCTTCGACCCGGAGCAGTCGTACGGCTCGTGCGTGGTGATCGTCCCCGACACCGGGGCCATCCACCAGGCCTTCGCCGAGGCCATGCGGGCGGCCTTCGGCAAGGTGCTCGTGTCCGGCATCCCGCGGATGACCAGCCCCCGCCAACGCAGGAACACCGGCAAGCGGGCCGGCTTCAGCGTCGTCGACCCCGGCGGCAACTGGATCCGCTTCTTCCCGGCGACGGAGGACGAGGACGTACCGAACGAGTCCTCGTACCCCACGGGCAGGCTCACCAAGGCCCTGGAGAACGCCATCGTCCTCGGCGACTCCAAGGGCGACACCCACCAGGCCGCCCGCATCCTGGACGCGACCCTGACCCGCGAGCGCGCCTCCGCCCACCCTGTCGAGCTGATCGAGACCCTCGTCTACCGCGCGGAACTCGCCCTCCGCCTCGACGACGCGCCCCGCGCCCGCACCCTCCTGACCGAGGTCGGCGGTGTCCCGCTGGGGGACGGCGAGCGCGCCCGCCTCACCAACACCCTTGCTGTGGCGGGTGAGTTGGAGGGAGCACTGCCGCCTACAGGCCTTACGGGCGAAGGTGCCGTATGAGGGCGGCGAGCCCGGCGCCGGTGGCGGCTATGACGGTGTCGGGCTCGTCGCTTTCGCGGAGAAGGAGGGTGCGGGTGTTCTGACGGGCGGCGACTTCGACGCAGTCGTCGTGGTCGAGCCCGCCGGAGAAAGAGGACTTCTGCCAGACGTCCGGTGCCATGTCGAGACCTTTCACATCTGCCGTACGAGGCGATGGATGAAGTCTCTCGACTCTACGGCGCCCAGGGCCAGGTCCTCGATCGTGCGGAGGACCCCGCGATAGCGACAGAGCTGCGCCTCCGCATCCAGGTAGGCACCACCGTGCGCGGTGTCCACCAGAACGGTGTCCAACTGGGGAACAGCACCGCGCGCGTACACCAGCGGGGCACTGAGCCCAGCGAAGCCGTCCACGTCGAACGGAACGACACGCACAACCACTTGAGGAAGCTCTGACCGCTCCACGATGTGCAACAGCTGGTTCCGGGCGACCTCGCCGTCAGCTGCCCGCAGGCGCAGCGCGGCCTCGTGAATCACCGCCTCGTAACCGACCTTGCCGAGGATCTCCTGGCGGCGCAGCCGAAAACGCACCCGTGCTTCCCGCAGCTCCTCGGGAAGCTTCGGCACCGGCGAGGCGAAGAGCCCACGAATCTGCTCCTCCGTCTGCAGCAGCGCCGGGATGTGAACGTTCTGGAACGTCCCCAACCCTGCCGCGCAGTACTCCAGTTCAGCCAAGTCCAGGTATCCGGTGGGCACCGTCCCCCGGTACTCCTCCCACCAGCCGCGCCCCTTTTCTGCCGCCATGCCCACCAGCGCCTCGACGAGGCCGGTGTCGTCGCACGCGTACTGGTCGGCCAGATGCCGCACACGCTCCGCGCTCACCCCGACCCGGCCCGCCTCGGTCATGGAGATCTTGCTCTCGGCGATGCCCGACGCCTGGGCCGCCTCCCTCGCGGTCAGCCCCGCCCGCTCCCGGAGCTTTCGCAGCTCCGCGCCGAGCCGTTGCTGGCGCGCGGTGACGATGCTCCTTGCAGGCATACGGCCCTTCCTTCCCGGCAGTTGGGACTCCGAGTATTCCAGTTCACCTTGACCGGGGTGATACACCACCCCTACCGTAAGTGACGCAACGAACACTCCTCGGAGCGGAAGTGCATCCCCCCCCGGCATGCCACGCCATGCCATGCCGGGCCAGACAGAGCCACCGCCCCGACCCCCACCACTCCCCACCAGGAGACCGCATGCCCGTGCCCGCACCCTGGGAGTACACGCTCTACATCCCCCACGACCCCCGAGCGGTAGGCATCTGCCGCCGCGCCCTCCGCGACATCCTCACCAGCCACCACCTCCCCACCCTCGTCGAACCGGCGGAGCTACTCGCCTCGGAGCTCCTCGGGAACGCCATCCGGCACACCGAGGGCCCCGCCGCCCTGAAGCTCAGACGGTCGGGGAACTCGTTCCGGCTGGGCGCGTGGGACGCGGATCCCGCACCGCCGACGACGAAGCCCGAGGACGACGAGACGGGCCGCGGCCTGCGGATCGTGCGCGCGTACGCCGACGACTGGGGCTGGTTCCGGGTCAACGGCACGGCGGGCAAGTACGTGTGGTGCGAACTCGGCACAAAAACCCAATAACGCGAGATAATCAAAATGTCGGCCATAAGACGCCAAGCAACAGAAAGGCGGCGATCACGATGGCTGAACACCCGCACGCAATGCTCGTCCGCAAGGGCTATGACGCTTTCACCAGGGGTGACATGGACACCCTGCGCGGCATGATGGCATCGGACTGTACGCACCACGTACCCGGTAGTCACATGCTCTCCGGCGACTACAAGGGCCAGAACGCGGTCATGGAGCTGTACGGCCGGCTCTTCGCGGAGACCAACGGGACCTTCCAGGTCGAGCTGAGCCACATCCTCGTCGACGGCCGGGGCCACGCCGTCTCCATGCACCGCTACACGGCCGAACGCAACGGCAAGCGGATCGAGCAGAACGGCTGCCTCATCTTCCGGATCGTCGGGGACAAGATGACGGACATCGACGAATGCCAGGAGGACATGGAGAAGGAGGCCGAGTTCTGGGCCTGAGGCCTCACCGGACGCGTACGCCCCAGCGAACGAGCACGCGGCAAGGAACGCGCCCGCGGCCACAACCCCTGGCGACCTCCAGGTGTCACACAGGTGAACCGCAGTTCCCGGTCACCACCCTGGAGCCCCCGTGCACATACGGACGTACGCACTCGCCGCCACCGTCGCCGCGGCGGTCACCGCGGGCCTGACACTCGCGCCCACCGCGGCCGCGGCCCAACCCTCCCCCACCACGAGCGACTTCAACGGCGACGGCTACGCGGACCTCGCCGTCGGCGTCCCCGACGGAGCCGTCGGCGGCAAGGCGAAGGCGGGATACGTCAACGTCGTGTGGGGCGGTCCCAAGGGGCTCGGCTCCCGCGGCAGCATCCGGGTCAGCCAGTCCACCGCCGAGGTTCCCGGCTCCCCGGAGACGGGCGACCGGTTCGGCGCCTCCGTGGTGCTGGAGGACCTCAACGGCGACGGCATCGCGGAGCTGCTCGCCGGCGCACCCGGCGAGGACGTCACCGACCGTGGCGTGGACGCGGGCATGGTCACCGTCGTGGGCGGGGCGAGGGGCGGCCCGAGCCACGGGTCCACGGCCCTCACCGGCCCGGCGGCGTCGGCGGCGTACGGCGGGTCGGTCGCCGCGGCCGACCTGACCGGGGACGGCAGCAGGGACATCGTGATCGGCGGCCGGGACAAGGTCGTGCTGCGCACCGCGGACGGCATCCTCACCACCGTCCTCACCGCCCCCATGGGAGGCCGCGCCCCGATCCTCACCACCGGCGACTTCACCGCGGACGGCACGGCGGACCTGGCCCTGGCGTACTGGACGGTCGACGCCCCGTTCACCCAGTCGCACGTACGGCTGTGGGCCTGGGACGCGGCGGAGGAGAGCATGGCCAACACCTGGAACACCGACAACGCCGGTGTCTCGGCCCTCGCCGCCGGTGACTTCGACGGCGACGGCAACGACGACCTGGCCCTCGGCGAGTGCCGCGAGATCGCCGACGAGAACATCGACGACCCGTGCGGTCCGGAGGAGTTCGCGAAGGGCGGCGGCATCCACGTCCACTACGGCAGCGGCCCGGACGGCTCGTTCGGCCACCGCGCGCAGACCCTCGGCCAGGACACGGTCGGCGTACCGGGCGTCGCCGAGACGGGCGACCGCTTCGGCGCCTCCCTGGCCGTGGCGGACGTGAACGGCGACGGCCGTGACGACCTGGTCGCGGGCGCCCCCGGCGAGGCGATCGGCACCCGGGCGGGCGCGGGCGCCGCGACCCTCCTGTTCGGCGGCGCGACCGGCCTGGTCGACTCCCACGGGGAGGGCCACTCCGTCGCGTACAACCAGGACACCGCGCGCGTCCCGGGCGTCGCGGAGGCGGGCGACGCCTTCGGTGCCGCCGTCGCGACCGGCGACTACGATCACGACGGCAGGGCGGACATCGCGGTCGGCTCCCCCGGCGAGAACGCGAAGTCGGGCGGCGTGTGGGTGCTCCCCCGCGCGAGCGCCGACGGCTCCTACACGGTCACGCCCGCCAAGCTCGCCCTCCCGGCCGTGCCCGGCGGACTCGCGTACGGCCAAACCCTCAGCAGCCACTGAAAAGTCCCCGAACATACCCCCGAAGAACCCATGAAGGTCACCTGGGAAGTCCCTTAGGGGATGTCACAGCTCAGCAGCAAAGCCGGGCCCGTTGCCCCGGGCCCGGCACGTCACTGTGCGGGACCAGGTACGTTCGATTACGTGGCTGGATTCAGGATCGGACGCGGCCGGGACAACCGCACGCAGCAGGCGCACCCGCAACAACAGGCGCGGCAGCAGCCTTACGGACAGCAGGCCCCCCAGGGCGGCCCGTCGTACGGCTATCCCCCCGCGCCTCAGCCGTACCCGCAGCAGCATCAGCAGCCGCGGTACGGCAATGGCGGCGGTGGCGGTGGCAACGGGCCGCAGCAGTGGCCCCAGGCGAACGGGCACGGTGAGCCGGAGTACTTCGGCGACCACGACCACCACGGTCAGGGCCCGGACCCGTACGCGGCGAACCAGCCGGGTCACACCACGGCGTTCTCCGTCGGCGAGGACCCGTACAACCCGGGCGGGACGTACCGCGCGGGCCAGACGACCGCGCCCCCGGTGGGTCCGCGGCTGCACTGGAAGGAACTGCTGACGGGCGTCATCATGCGCCCGAACCAGACCTTCCTGCAGATGCGCGACTACACGATGTGGGGCCCCGCCCTCATCGTGTCGTTCCTCTACGGCCTGCTGGCAGTCTTCGGCTTCGACGGCGCCCGCGCGGACGTCATAAACGCCACCCTGGCCAACGCGGTCCCCATCGTCCTGACGACGGCGATCGCGATCGTCCTCAGCGCGTTCATCCTGGGCGTGGTCACGCACACCCTCGCCCGCCAGCTCGGCGGCGACGGCGCCTGGCAGCCCACGGTCGGCCTCTCCATGCTGATCATGTCGCTCACGGACGCGCCGCGACTGGTCGTCGCGATGTTCGCGGGCGGCGACGCGCCGTTCGTGCAGCTGCTCGGCTGGGCGACCTGGGTCGCGGCCGGCCTGCTCTTCACGCTGATGGTCAAGAAGTCGCACGACCTGCCGTGGCCCAAGGCCCTGGGAGCGTCGGCGATCCAGCTGATCGCCCTGCTGTCGATCATCAAGCTCGGTACGTTCTAGACGTCTCGGTACGTTCTAGGGCCTGTCCGACGGGCCCTAGGCGTCGCCCTGGGGCCAGTGCGCCGGCTCGATGTTCTGGTTGGCGTGGAAGAGGTTGTGCGGGTCGTAGGTCCGCTTCACCTCCGCGAGCCGGTCGTAGTGGTCACGGTAGGTGGCCCTGACCCGCTCCTGGCCCTCACCCGGCCCGATGAAGTTCACGTACGCACCGCCCATCGAGTACGGGTGCAGCTCCTCCCGGTAGTCCGTGCACCACTGCTTGATGAGCCCGGCGTTGTCCGGGTCCGGGTCGATGCCCGCGAAGACGCCCGACCAGACGGCGTCGCGGTAGGCCCACGCCGTGTCGAAGGAGCCGACCCGGGAGGCTGCGCCGTCGACCGGGTAGAGGTGCATGGTCGACAGGTCGGTCGGGAGGTTCTCGCCGTACTTGAGGTGGATGTCGACGGCCTCGTCGGTGATCCGGTCGAAGAAGTCACCGCTCCAGTACCACTGCAGGCCCTTGGGGATCAGCTCGTCGAACATGGTCTGCAGCGCCGGGTACGGCATCGGGCTCGTGAAGTGGAAGGCCGGCCGCCCGGCGTCGTTCACCACCGCGAGCGTCTCGTCCAGCAGCGCCAGGTCACCGGTCCAGCACCACACGACACCGCACATCCTGTGCCCGTGCAGCTCCTCGGGGAACGGCGGCCCGGGCGGCACGGCGAGCACCGCGTAGAAGCCGTTCAGGTCCTCGGGCGCCTGCGGCAGGAACTCCCGGTACCAGCGCAGCACTTCACGCGTGTGGTCCACCGGCCAGACCGTGATGCCGACGCCCACGGAGTGCACCGGGTGCAGCCGGTAGGTGAAGGACGTGACGATCCCGAAGTTCCCGCCTCCGCCGCGCAGCGCCCAGAAGAGGTCCGGGTACGAGGTCTCGCTCGCCGTGACGAAGCTGCCGTCGGCGAGAACGACGTCCGCGGAGATCAGGTTGTCGATCGTGAGCCCGTACTTGCGGGTGAGGTGACCGTGTCCGCCGCCGAGGGTCAGTCCGCCGACTCCCGTGGTCGACATGATCCCGGCGGGGGTGGCGAGGCCGAAGGCGTGCGCCGCGTGGTCCAGGTCGCCGAGCAGGCTGCCGCCGCCGACCTGCGCGGTCTTCGCGACCGGGTCGACCCGTACCCAGCGCATCGGTGACAGGTCGAGGGTGACACCGCCGTCCACCAGGCACAGCCCCGGGCCGCTGTGTCCGCCGCCGTGCACGGCGAGTTCGAGCCCGTGGTCGCGGACGAAGTCGACCGCGTTCATCACGTCCCCGGCGTCCGCACACCGCACGAAGGCGGCCGGCCGCCGGTCGATCATCGCGTTGTAGATCGACCGGGACTCGTCGTACGCCGAATCCCCGGGCGCGACGACCGGGCCGCGCAGTCCCGTCCGCATCGCCTCCAGGGTCGTACCGTCCATGACGCCCGAGCCGCCGCTGCTGTTACCGGTGGTGCCGATGGTGCCGCCCATGACGATCGCTCTCCTCGCGAGGCCCGGTAGGTACGGTCCGTCCGCGATCGCACGTTTCATCCGCCCCAGGGCCGATATGTTCAGGGTCTCGCCGCTCGACGGGACTGGCAATCGCGAGCGGGGTGCCCGGGCCGGGCTACAGGAGGACGATGGAGCCATGGACGGCGTCACGGACGGACGTACTTTCCGGAACGGCTCACTGGCCGGCGTCAGCACACCGGGCCGCGTGGCCGGACCCGACGAGGACATCAGCCACGAGGAGCTGGCCCTCGCGGCCCGCAACCACGGCCTGCTCCTGGAGACCCTGCGCCACGACGTGACCCCACCCGGCCTGCACTACGTACTGGTCCACTACGACATCCCGTACGTTCCGCCCGCCGAGGCCGACACCTGGACGCTGACGGTGGGCGGCCTGGTCCGGGAGCCCCTGGTCCTGGACCTGTCCGCCCTGTACTCACTCCCGCCCGTCACCCACCGAGTGACCATGGAGTGCGCGGGCAACGGACGGGCCCGCCTCACCCCGCGCCCCGTGAGCCAGCCCTGGCTGGTCGAGGCGGTCGGCACGGCCGACTGGACCGGCGTACCCCTGCGGACGCTGCTCGCCGAGGCCGGAGTGGAGCCGGACGCCGTCGAGGCGGTCTTCACGGGAGCCGACCACGGCGTGGAACGCGGCGTCGAGCAGGACTACCGCCGCAGCCTGACGCTCGCGGACGCCACGGCCGCCGACCGGGAGGTCCTGGTGGCGTACGAGATGAACGGCGCCCCGCTGCCACCGCAGCACGGGTATCCGCTGCGTCTGGTGGCCCCCGGCTGGTACGGCATGGCGCATGTGAAGTGGCTGCGGGACATCACGCTCACCGACACCCCGTTCACCGGCTTCCAGCAGTCGGTGGCCTACCGCTTCCGCCAGTCTCCCGACGAGCCCGGCGACCCGGTCACCCGCATCGCGCCGCGCGCGCTGATGGTCCCGCCCGGCTTCCCGGACTTCATGTCCCGCACGAGGGTCGTACGCCCCGGTCCACTGCGGCTGGAGGGCCGCGCCTGGTCGGGCCACGCCCCGGTGACGAAGGTCGAGGTCAGCACGGACGACGGCGGCTCCTGGCAGGAGGCGGAACTCGACCCGCCGGACGGCCGCCCGGGCCATGCCTGGTCCTGGCGCCACTGGCAGGCGCCCTGGACGGCGACTCCCGGCACCCATGTCCTGACGGCCCGGGCCACGGATGCCGCGGGCAACACCCAGCCGGTCACGCAGCCCTGGAACCGGGGAGGCTTCGGAAACAATCTCGTACAGCGGATTCCCGTGCTGTGCCCTGAGGTTGACGAGTAGTCAGCCACACGCTCCCGCCGGGCGTGAGGCAGACCGCGCGCGGCCGACGGAACCCGAGGGGCCGCAACTGGTCCCCGTGACGGGCGGAGAGCGTGACCGCGACGGCGGTGCCGCCCTCCTCGTCGACGGCACGCAGCCCCGGTGCCAGCAGGTCGGCGGCCACGGTGTGGTCCCAGGCGCTGGTGTCGTCCAGCGCACCGACGACGGCCACCTTCCAGTGCGACTCGTCGGGCTTCCAGTGGGCCCCGTCGGGCCCCGCCTTCTTCAGGCCGGCCGACTGGAACGGGCGGTCCTGCGGGCCGAGGGCGAGCTCACGCGAGAGCAGGCCGCTGAAGCGCTGGTCGGGCGGCTCGGCACCGGAGCTGGGAGGCAGCCAGACGGCGGCCGCGAGAAGCGTGCCGTCCTCACGCTCGGCCACCCACACCTGACCGTCCTCCAGGGCATGGTGGGCCAGCATCAGCCGCATGGCACGGCGGGCCCGGTCCCAGTCGACCGGGGCGGCGTCCGGGTGCCGCGGGACGGCTCCGGTGTCGGTCGGGGCGATCAGGCGTGCCACGGCCGGTACGTCCACGAGTCCCGCGGCGCGCACGGTGGTGTGGGGCCGCAGCGGAAGAGGCGCCGCCATGGTCGAGGCGGAGACGGAGGTCAAGGCTGTCGTCATGTGTGGTGTTCTCCTTCTCAGACGGTCCGGCTCGTGCCGGTGAGTTCGACGGTGACGGGGCGTACCCGTGCGGCGGACGGGAGGCCGGCGCGGAGGAGCCGGACGGGGCGCGGCAGGCGCGGCCGGCCGTGGGCGAGGGCTTCCGGTACGGCACGCCGGCCGGGACGGTCCTGGTGGGACTGGGGACGGCTGAGAAGAATCACGCCCCGGGCAGCCGCCACCGCACCGGCGAGGGCGATCAGGGTGCCCGTCGTGCCGTACCGGAAGCCCTCACCGAGCAGGCCGATGCCGATGACGGACGCGGTGACCGGGTTGACGAGGGTGAGCAGGGCCAGCGGACCGCCGAGGCCACTGCGGTACGCCTTCTGGGAGAGCAGCAGCCCGCCCGAGGCGAACGCGACGGTGAGAACCGCGACCACCGCCACGCTCCAGGACAGCGTCGGCCCGACGGCGAGCTTCTGCGCCAGCGTGGAGCCGACCCCGGAGGCGATACCGGAGGCCGCCGCGAAGGCGAGACCGCCGAGGGCGGATCTGCCGGAGGCTGAGCGAACGAGCACCGCGATGCCGACGAAGGCGGCGAGCGCGACCCCGAGCACCTCACCGGTCCCCAGGGTGTCGTCCGGCGCGCGACCGGCCGCGGTGGCGACGAGCAACGCGGTCAGCCCGACAAGAGTGAGAGCCATACCGCGCCACTGCGTACCCGAGGTCCGCCGCCGGGCGACCAGCGAGCCGAGGGGCACCGCAACGACGAGGGTCAGCGCACCGAGCGGCTGCACGAGGGTCAGCGGCCCGTACCGCAGCGCGACGACATGCAGCAGCGCGCCGGAGGCATTGAGCCCGACGGCCCCCCACCACGAGCCGCGGGCGAGCGTGCCCCGCAGATCAGCCGTACCGGCCGCGGTCCGCTCCTGAACCACGGCGGCCGCCGCGTAACAGAACGCGGAGACCAGGGAGAGCGCGAGGGCGAGAACCACCGGACTGCTGACCACCATGACCCGGCCCTCCCCTCAATCGATACGAAACGGTTTCGTACACGAACGCTACGGGGGTCACTAGCGAAACGCAAGCGTTTTTTTAACGGCATGAAAACCGCACAAAAAAACGCGCCCCGTAAGGGGCGCGGGGAACTGCGCGACCAGCCACAACAACGCCGCAGCCAAAAACGGACGCCCCAGCGGAGCGCTACGCGTCGAGAACCTGCCCGGCCCTCTTCACCACAGGCGGCTCCACACTCCAGGCGTCGTTGACCAAATGAGGGTCGTTGCCGACGAGCCATCGCCGCAGGTCAACGCAATGGAGCCCTCAGCTTCGATCAGCCGAGGGCCCCATGTAGAGCTTTGCGAGTCAGTCAGTGCCACACCGGCTCGATCAAGCTCGGGTCGAACTTGCGCTTCCCCCGCCCTGCCGGATGGATCAGCACGGCCGACAGACTGTGCAAGATCAACGCTTGCTGACGCTCGATGGGAAGAGACCGGAAGTCCTCGCCGATGTCCGCGCTCAGCGATTCGGTCTGTTGCCGCTCCTTGTTGAACCGCCCACGTTCGAGCTTCAACTCATCCCGTCGCCGCTCCAGGTCAGGCAGGAGCTGAAGCAAGGTCGAGACCGTGATCCTCTGGTCCCTCGCTGCTCGGGTCAGCTCCGCAACGTCGGCCTCAACGGCAGCCAGCTCGGACAGCTTCGGCCACTGCTCAACCGGGTCCACGGCACTGCCGGCAGCCTTCTGCCGCTGCTCCGCGAGAACCAGGCCGATGATGAACTCGTCGACAGGATCACCGACACGTCCCACCTGCCCGCATCCCCCGTTCACCACTGAGCACTGGTACGTGAACGTGGCGGCTTTCGAACCAGGCTTCCAACGTTTGTTGACCTGACCCCGGATCTTGGTGTGGCACAGTCCGCAACGCGCAATGCCTGACAACAGGTACTTGCGTGCGAACGACCGAGAAGGATCTTTCTGCTTGCGCTCAACAACGACGGCACAGACCGCTTCCCATTCTTCAACGGTGTTGATCACCTCCCATTCACCGATCACCGGCTGACCCTCATCGTCGAGGAGGATCTCTCCGCGGTAGGTGCGGTATCCGCACAGCCGCGGATTGGTCAGCATGTGTTCGAGGTGGTGATGAGCAGTCCGCTTAGTTCCCTGACGCGGATGCCCAAGCCCTCTCCGCTGCCAGTCAGTACGGATGGTCCCAATGCGTACGCCGGCCAGCAGTTGTCTCTGGGCCGCACGGATGTGCTCAGCGGCTTCGAGGTCGACCTTCCGCCCACCCTTCAGCCAGCCGTACGGCGCAGGACCACCGCTCGACTTGCCCTGCCGGGCCAACTCCAGGTGCTTGCGCTGAATCCGGCGCGAGGCGTCATGCGAAGACTTGTTGGCGAACGCCACCATGACGCGGGCCATCGTGCGCCCATCGGCCGTCGAGAGGTTCACGTCATTGGTGACGGTCGCGAACATCCGCCGCTTGCGTTCGTCGTAGAGGTCGATGAGCCGCTCAAGGTCTCTCGGCTGGCGGGCGAGCCGATCGAGGTCGTACGCGACGACTCCGTCAATCAGCCCATCCGCCAAGTCACTCAAGACCAACTCGAACTCAGGCCGCCGGACGTTCCGTTTGAACGCGGACACATCGTTGTCCTCGTACACCCTCGCGACGTCCCAGCCGCGCAACTCTGCGAGCCGTTCACAGTCCTCACGTTGGCGTGCAACGCCGAGCCCATCGCCCTCGTCATCCCTGGAGATCCGCGTATATACGGCGACCTTGAGGACCATGGCTAGACCCGTCCCTGAAGCACGAGCAAACGGCGAACCCATTCGTCATCCCGGGCCGGGGCACGACGCAGGTGCTTCGCGATCCACTCGTCTTTCGTCATCACGGACTTGCGCGCGTCCTGGTCAGTCCTGCGAGCCATCAAGCTCACCTCCCTCCCAGTCGGCAAGGGCTTCGCGTGCGGTCTCACGGTTGAGCTGGATGTCCCGGCGGATGTTGGCTGCGAACCAGGATTCGCCGGGGGTGTGGCCGTGGCCGGCATAGGTCCAGTGGGCGAGGGTCAGGGTGGTCGCCTCCGGGTTGTCGTCAGGGTCGGGCAGGCCGAGCGCGGCGCGTTGCTGGGCCGCCCGGTAGTCGGCACGGACCTGCCGAAGGGCACCGAGGGTGGTCGAGTAGCGGCGGGACTTGGTGGAGAAGTGGCCGCGGAAGCCGAGCATGTGAGCCCAGTCCCGCAGCTTCCGTTCCGGGTAGAGGGCGTGCAGGTCTAAGCACGCTTCGATCAAGCGGCGGGGGTGGCCGGGCACGCCGAGGAGGACGAGGGCCTCCTTGTTGCCGACCCGGCGGTCGACGGTGCCGGTGGTCTCGGCGGCTTTGGTGGCGTACTTGGCGACGTAGGAGGCAACGGCCTGTTCGGTGAGGTCTTCGCCGTTGCCGAACGCGCCGATCGGCTGCACGTCGAGCTGTGTGCCCCACCGCAGGGTGCGGGCCGGCTGGACGCGCGCCGGCTGGTCGGGGTCCGGCTGGTATCGGGCCGGGGGTACGTCGACCGCGACGCGGGCAGCGGCAGCGTGGATCGAGTCGGTGAGTAGCGCGATGGTTGCCCAGTGCGGGGGCGGGGAGTCGGGGCCGTCCGGTCCGTCGAAGCGGATCACGGCGTGGAAGTGCACGGCTCCGCGCTTCTGGTACTCCGCGACCTTCCCGAACGACAGCCGCGACTGTTCCCGGGCATCTTTCTGGGTGAGGCCGGCACGAGCGGCGATCTCGCGGCGGAGGTAGATCGTGAAGTAACGCCACAGGTCGGAGGCGTGGTTGTTCCATAGCACCGCGCCCGCGTAGTCGTAGGTGCCCGGGTCGAGCGGGGTGCCGAGTTCCGGCGCATCGTCGGCATGACGAGTCCCGCAGCGGCAGGGCCGGTTGGCAGGGCGGTTGTGGACGGGACCGAAGGACGGAGCGGTGAGGGTGGCGAAGACGCGGGGGTGATCGCGCACGGTGTGCGGGGTGCCCTTGGCCGGGTCGCCGGTGAGTCCGGCGCGGATCAGGTGATAGGTGTCGCCCGCGTAGGTCCAGGCGCAGGCCGGGCAGCGCGAGGCGCGGCGGTTGCCGCAAGCGATGCGAAGCATGCCGCCCGGCTCCTGGTCGGTGTCGTAGTAGTGCAGGACGGTCTTGGTGGCCGGGTCGATCGTCTTCGTGGCGCCGGTGAGGCGGATCGGGTCGGTGCAGCCGCCGGTGCGGCGGATCTGCTCATGCCAGCGGTCGAAGCCATCGGCACCGGCCACCCTCAACACGTCGGTGAGGGTGGCCGGGTCGAGACCCGCCAAGGTGGCGGTGTCGGTCACCGGCGCCACCCCTTCTTCTGCGAGGTGTTGGCCGATGAGCTGGACGGGCCGGAGGAACCACCGGGACGGGACGGCTTCACGCCCGGGTCGGTGTCGTGCAGGCTGTGCGCCTTTGCGGTCTTCTTGTTGCGGTCACAGTCACCGTCCAGTCCGTCGGACAGGATGCGGTCGACTCCGAGGCTCCAGCGGCGCGGCATCAGGCACCCACCTTCTGCCTGCGCGCGATGCGGGTCGTGCCGGTGCCCTTGCAGGTCCGGCAGACAACACGGAGGGTGGCGCGGGAACCGTCGTGGTCACGGGCTCCGGTGGTCACCGCGGCAATGGCAAAGCCCTTGCAGTCGCGGCAGGCGAGCGGGTTCGAGTCGTGCTCGGGCATGATGGGGCTTCCCTTTCGGGTCCGTTGAATCTGGAAGGTGGGAAGGCGCCCGGAGCGGACGAAACTTGGCGGTTGAGGCCGCTCCGGGGGCCGTTCAGCGAGAGTTGCGGCGGCCGTGTCCCTTGGCCGCGTACATCGCGGCATCGGCTGCGGACAGGGCGTCAGTGAGGACGGGCACGGGCAGGTCGCTGCGGTGGCAGGAGCCGACCGAGGCGGAGACCGGCAACAGGTCGCCTGCGTGCGGGACGGACCGGGCGAGGGCGGAGCGAAGGGCCGCGATGCCGGGGGTCTGGCCGAGGCCGGTGACGATCACGGCAAACTCGTCTCCCCCGAGGCGGGCAGCGATGCCGTGGTGTCCGCACCAGTCACGCAGTCGGCGGGCAGTCGCGATGAGAACCGCGTCCCCGGCAGCGTGACCATGGGTGTCATTGGTGCTCTTGAAGTCGTCCAGGTCGATCAGGACGACGAGCGCGGTCGTGTGCCGGTTGAGCAGGTGTTCGGCGCGGGTGGTCCACCCGGCGCGGGTGTGCAGACCGGTCAACGGATCACGGCGGGCGGTGGCCAGGCGGCGGGCGAGGAGACCGCTGTGAAGGGCCCATCCGAGCGCCGGTAACGCTGCGGCAATCACGGTTTCCACAACTCACCTCGCCTTGTGTAGATCGTTGACGAGCAGACGCAGGACAACGGAGACCACGGCGACGGAGACGCCGGTGATGGCGACCGCCAGCAGGAGCGAGACCAGGACCGCGCCGACGACGAGCACCACGCCACCGCCACCCACGGCGAGGACCAGCACGCTGCCGGGGGTGAGCTGAACCGTGGGCCGGTTGGAGACCGGGGCCGGGGCCGGGGCCGACGTGATGGGCACCGGGGTGTGGACGGTCGAGGTGCTGGCCGCCGGGGGCGGTGCGGTGTCGGGGGTCGGGTACTTCGGGGTGAACACGGGTGGTGTCCCTTCGGGTTGGGTTACTTGATGGCGGTGCCGACGGCGGGGCCCAGGAAGCTGCCGGCGATGAGGTAGCCGCCGAGCAGGAGCACGGCCACCAGCCACAGCGGCGGACGGGCGAGCTTGACGCCGAGCCATCCGACGACGATCAGGGCGAGCCACAGCGGAACGTCCATGGCGGGATCTCCTCTCAGGCCTTGCAGCGGTGGGTTCGGGCGGTGAGTTCGGCGGCGGAGCGGTCGTCGTGCTCGGTGGAGAAACCGCAGCCGGGGGCGGTGCAGGCGGCCGTGTGCTTGTTCCGGCCGCGGCCGTCGTAGTAGGTCGCGACTTGTACCGGTCCCATGCGGACCACGTCGCGGAAGCGGCGATAGGCGGTCATGGCGTCAGTCCTCCTGTCGGAGGCTGCGGCCGGAGAATTCGGCGAGGATGCGGGCTGCCGCGTCCGGGTCCGGGGTGCGGTCGGCGGCTTCCTCGGCGAGCAGACGGGCCAAGGTCGGGCGGCCCGAGTCGGCCATCTCGCGGGCCGCGTCCACGAAGTCGGTGGGGCGGTCGAAGGTGAACCGAGGCATGGGGGAATCTCCTTTCTGATCAGGTGAGTTGGAGTTGAGCGGCGATAGCGTCGGTCATCGGGGCGGGCAGTTGGAGCCGGGCCGACAGCACATCGGCGGGCATCGGCGATCCGGTCGAGGCGCGGTGCGCGTCGGCGATCTTTCGCGCGTGGTCCAGGAGTGCGGCCGGTACGGCAGGCACCGCAGCCGGAGTCGGTACGGGGGTCAGCTCCGGGATCGGAGCAGGCGTGGGAGCGGGTTCGTCGGTGCGGTGCATGGCGACTTCCGGTGCGGCCGGTTCGTCCACAGCCTGTGCAGGAGCGGCCGGTTCGGTCGGTGCGTGCACGAGGAGGGTTCCGCCGAGGAAGGCCAGGGCAGGCCAGCCGGCCACGACGATGCACAGCCAGGCGGGCACGTGCTTCAGGTCGAGGAGTCCGGCGGTGGCGATGTTCGCGCCGAGCGAGGCGACCAGAGCGATGACGAACCAGGTCCAGGCGGACCGGTCCCGGCGGGCCGTGCGCAACCGGCGCCATGCGGCGACGAGCAGCAGGTCGACCGAGATGGGGTAGGCCCAGGCTTTCCAGCCGGTCTGTCCGGCGGCTTCGGCCAGGTCGTGCAGGTGGGCGAAGGACAGCGCGCCGGCGATGACCGCCTGTACGAGTACGGCGTCCACGCGGATCGAGCGGGGCATGTCCTCACCTCCTTCGGGGAGTTGGGCCGGGGCGGGGCGGCGATCGGTGTCCGGCCGCCCGGCCCCGGCGCTGATCAGTCGGGGGCCTGGCCGCTTCCGAGGCAGTTCAGGCACAAGCCGGTCTGTTGGCCGACCGGGCGATGCCGGCGACCGACGCGGACCGTGCGGGAGACCTCGCCGGTGCCCTTGCACACCGGGCAGTCCTTCACCTCCGGCGCGGGAGCCTTGCTCTGGGATGTGGTCACGGGGTGGTGCTCCTCTCGGTTTCGGCATGGGCGGGGTAGGGACCTGGCGCGAGGCGGTCGCGCCGACCGGGATGGAGCAGGGCGCTATTCGGTAGCCGGGACCGGCTTGACCAGCGACGGGCTGTCAACAGCCGGTGCGGGCACGTGGGGCCGGAACGGGTCGAGGACGGGCAGATCCGGGACCAGGTGGGCGAACTCCCGGCAGACCGCGACCACTTCATCGCGGGACGTCTCGGGGGTGCGGATGCGGCACCAGCCGCCGGCCGCATCGGTCGCCACCGCGGTACCGGGCCGGTTGGCGGGGATCACGCAGGCAGCCGGGACCGCGGTCGGGGCGACGTCCTTGAGCCCCATTTCGGCGGTTTCCTTGTCGTTGACGCGGTGCACGACACGGCCGGTGAGCTGAGCGCGCAGCATGGTGGCGCCCTTGCCCAGGTCGGAGCCGAAGCGCTGAGCGCAGATCTCCAGGTGAATGCCGACCGAACGGGCCATCTGTGCCAGCCGGATCAGCGCGGTGACGATCCTCGTGCGGCGTTCCTCATCCTTGTTCGAGGAGATCAAGAACAGTTCGGCGATCTCGTCGACCAGCACGACGATCGGAACCGGGCGCACCGCGGAGGGCAGTTCCCACAGGTCCGAGACGCCATGCAGGCTCAGCAGGTCGAACCGGGTCTCCATCTCCGCGACCAGGACATCGAGCAGGGAGGCGGCATGGTCCGGAGTGGTCACCAGCGCCGACAGGCGGGGCGCGAACGCGGACTGTTCCACCCCGCGCTTGCAGTCGACACCGACCAGCGCCACGGGCAGTTGGGCCAGCCCTTTGATCAGGTTGCGCTGATACATGGACTTGCCGGAGGAGTTGGCGCCCAAGGTGAGCGCCATGGGCATCTTGCGGTAGTCCCGCTCGAACGCGGTGCCATCCTCGCGCAGGGCGACTGGCACCACCATGCCGTGCGGCTGAGCCTTGCGCGGCATCCGCACCCGACGCAGCACGTCATAGCCGGTCATCCGCAGTTCCACGAACCCGGGCTTCGTCTCGGCCACGGTGACCGAGTGCACACCCCACGCGTGACGCAGACGCTCCGAGGACGCGATCACGTCCGCGGGCTCCAGGCCGGCGGGCAGTCGCAGCGTGACCCGAAGGCCCGTCGACGTGCCGCGTACCCGGCGGATCTTCGGCGGTACCGGCTGCACCTCACGACGGGCGACGCTCCGGGTCATGAACGCCCGCAGACCGGACGGCTGCACCGTCAGCCCGCACACATCCATCGTCGAGCGGTAACTCAAGCTGAAACGCCCCCACGTGGCGGGCAGCCCGACCAGCGACCAGTACACGCGCGGAGCGCGGAACTTCGCGTAGCCGAGGCCACCGGCACCCACTAAGGCTCCGGTTGCCTCCAGCCACAGGGACAGGTCACTCATGGTCAGGCCGCCGGGGTGATCGCGACCGCGCTGAACGCGATACCCGAGCGCTTCTCACCCTTGATCACGTTCTCCCAGTCCTTGGCCTTCAGCCCGATGACCTTGACCGGCATGCCCGGCACGAGCCCCTCCGGGAAGCCGGTCTCCGGGATCGAAACCTTGAGGAGGTTCCCCTCCCCCTCATCCGAGACCACCAGGCCCACGGTCGACATGGCGTGACCTTCCTGATTCACGGCCCGCTCACCGGTCTGGAAGTTCTTCACCTTCGGTTCGGGCGCAGTCGCCACGAACACCACAGCAGTCGAAGTGTCGATCTTGAAGGACGGCATTATGGAGTTCTCCCCTTGTGGGATGAGCCCCGGACTGCGTTGTGATCTTGGCGGATGGCACGCAGTCCGGGGTGCGTTGTTCTCTGACCCTCCCGAAGCTACTCGCAGTTTTTCTGCGGGTCAACAGAAAAGCTGCGACTAGCAGCAAAACTCTGAGTCTGCGAGACTGTCGGCGAGGAGAAGGAGGAGCTATGGGAAATTTCGCACTCTTCGTCCGATTCACTCTGCGTGAGGGGATGGGCGATGCCTTTGACACACTGGTGAAGGAGACCGAAGCGGGGATCCGGGCGCACGAGCCAGGAACGCTGGTCTACGCCTGCCACAAGGTCGAGGGGGCTCCCGCTGAGCGGATCTTCTTCGAGATCTACGCCGATCGGGCAGCGTTTGACGAGCATGAGCGCCAGCCGCACACGGTTCGATTTCTGAGCGAGCGAACCCGGTACGTCGAGAAGACCGACGTGGACTGGCTTGAGCCGTACGCCGGGAAGTACCCGCACGGAGCCGCGCAGTGAGTGCCCTACCGCCTACCACTGGACAGCGGATCAAGGAACTGCGACGGGCGGCAGGCATGTCGCAAGCCGACCTTGCCGCAGCCATGAGGCGATCCGAGAGCTGGGTATCTCAGGTTGAACGCGGCGTGCAGCCCGTTGAACGCTTCGCAATCATTCAAGCGCTCGCCGACGCACTAGGCGTCTCAACGCAGGATGTTCGTCCCGACACCGCTCCCGCCCCGACGAACCTTGCGGACGACGCGCCAGAACCGGAAAGCAATGATCTAGACGGTCTACGCGTCGCCCTCACTGGCCATCCTGCCTTGGGCAGCCTGTTCGACCGCAGACCTAGTTCTCCTACGCCCTCGCTTGCCGAGTTTCGCCAACTCGTTGACCAGGCATGGGAGTACGTGCACGCGTCGAGCTTTGCAGCGTTGAGTGACCATCTCGTCAGGTTGCTCCCCGACATCGAAGTTGCAGTTCGCCACGCGCCAGCGGCCGATCGAGTCGAGCTGCATTCGCTCAGAGCGCGCAGTTACCAAGCAGCCGCCGCTAGCTTCACTCGGCAGGACCAGGCGGATGCCGCATGGGTAGCCGCAGACCGCGCTTTGCAGGCAGCCGAGATGGCCGGCCAGCCGCTTGAGGTGGTGGCCAGCCTCTTTCGCATGGCTCATGCGTTCATGCGGCAGCAACACATGGACCAGGCCGAGCAGGCGGCGAAGTCAGCGGTCGAAGTCCTGGAACCACGGGGAGAGAACCCCGCCTGCCCACCTGAGGAACTGTCGCTTCTCGGCGCCATGAACCTTGTGCTTGCCGTGATCAATGCGCGGGAGGGGAACCGGCCTGGAACCCATGCTCATCTCAAACGAGCAAGGGAACTCGCCACGCGATTGGGTGAGGACCGGAACGACTTCGATACCGAGTTCGGTCCCACGAACGTCAAGCTCCACTCAGTGAGTACAGCCGTAGAGCTAGGGGATGCGGGACTGGCACTGGAGACTGCGGCAGAAGTCGACGCCGGCGGTCTCTCAGCCGAGCGCCAATCGCGCTTCCTCCTCGACGTAGCACGGGCCCACGCGCAACGCCGACACGTTGGCGAGGCGACCGCAGCACTCTTGGATGCCGAGACCCTCGCACCCGAACAAATTCGCGACCACCACTCAGCCCGCGAAGTCATCCGTGACCTCATCCAACTGTCGGACCGACGCGTGCCCGAGACCCTCCGGGAGCTTGCCGACCGCTGTGGCGTGAGCTGAGTTGTTACAGGTTTCTCTACCTCATCAAGGGCCCGCGCAAAGCGCGGGCTGGCCCCTTGGGCTCGGCCCCTCTGCGCCTTCGGCGCCGGGGCCGGCCCCTGGGGCCGCAAGCATGTTACGGCCCAGGGTAGGAACCTAGACGTGCAAGCCACGGCCAGAACGAGCCTCCGGCGGGGGCGCTCAGACTCCGGGATGGACGGGGCGCCGTTCGCGAGTGCCGGCCGAGTAGTGGCGTGCGTGGGGGTGCTTCCATCCCGTCCACCGTCGACCCAGGCAGAGCCGAGCAGACGCGGCCCATGGCGTCCAGGTCGTTCGTACAGTGGCGCGCTCCACCTGGACGCCATGAACCACGCCCGCTCCACGGTGTGTGGGTCGACGGCGGACGGGATGGAAGCTGGGGAAGTAGTGGGTTGCTGAAGGGGCGCATAGCCGTCCCATGTGCGTTAGCAGCCCACCACTGGGCACGTCAGCGGTGGTGCCACCAGTAGAGCGCAAAGGTCGCTGCCCCGCTCAAGCTGGCTTTCACAGCCGTGCGCATGAGCTCGTCCGACGCGGAGTTCAAGAGCCTACGGAGGTGGCGGCGTGCACCGTGTTCCACCAGGTGGGTGCGGATCTGACGGGTTCCCCGGGCTGTGGGTGCGGCTTTGCGCATGGGTCGCGGACGGTGGCAGCGCCTACACTTTCGAGTGCTGGGAATGTCGACCTCCTTCGGTTGGCATTTCTGACGGTGTTGGCGGCCTCCTGCGTAGGACCAGGGGGCCGCCGCCGTTTCCGGTGGAAGCCTTGGCCCTGCGTTAGGACCAGGGGCCGCCGTTACCGGGGCCATGGCCGCACAATCTATTCTGAGGCAGCGCACTGACACTGGAACGTCGCGAACAACCCTGCCCTGACCTGCATTTATGTTCATTTGATCGGTGACGGCCAGTCAGTTTTGTCAAACTACGTTGATGGCCACACGCCCACTGCGCATCGAGCACGGTCGGACCTCAGTTGCCGACGAGATCATGCGAGATCAGATCCGGCGAGCATCCAAACAGTCGGGTGACACGAGTGCTAGCTTCCGGCTCCTCATTGCGACCATCCTTCGGGATGCTGCCGAGTCCGTCCTCCGCGAAGAGGTCATCGCGGCCCGAGAGGTGCACGATCTGACCTGGAAGGAGGTCGGTGAGGCCTTGGGAGTCTCAGCTCAGGCTGCACACCACAAGTATTCGCAACCAGCAGGCTCGTGATCATCGTGCTTGTCTACGTCCCCAGCCACAGGAGCGATCAGACTGGCCCATCGGCTCTGTCTAGATCGCGCAAGAGCTCCGACGAGTCTGCTACAGCCTTACGCGTCCGGTCCTTGGCTGCCGCAAGTCGCCTCTTCCGAAACCACCGGGACCGCTGAGGATGCCACAGAGCTTGGTAGATCATCTCGGCGGCCTCGTTCAGGCCTTGCAGATGATGGGATTCTAGCCACCCACCCCCCTCGTCGGGGCCGCCGTGCCGCTCGTAATTACGACGACTCTGCTTGTAGAAGGCAAACCTCGTAGTCACGTACCAATTCGATAGGTCACGAGATACCCCGGCGATCATCGAGGCTGATTCGAATGCGTGCAGGGCCCTCCGGAGCCGAGGCCAGACCTCGGGGTCATCTGCACGCCAAACAAGCTCATCCAATTCCGTCATAGCGCTCCGAACGTCGGCACGAGCTTTACGGCGTTCGGGGCTTGCACTCACGTATTGGCCTACAACGCCACCGACGCTGCCCGCACCAAGGAGTTGCAGCCATCCAGCAAGATCAGCCATCGGGCGACGGTAACAGAGCAATGAGTGCAGGCTAGAGGGCTTCCTTCGATGGAGTGATCGGCTCGCCTGACTTACGCACTACAGGCAAAACACTCCACGGAAAGTTGATCCACTCGTCCGTGCGCTTCCACACGTACTCGCACTTCACCAGTGACTGCGACTTCTCGTAGATGACGGCGGACCGGACCTCCGCGACGGCGTCGACGCAGAAGTCGTACACGAGTTTCAACGTCTTGCCGGTGTCGGCGACGTCGTCCGTGATCAGCACCTTCTTGTCGGAGAAGTCGATGGTGTTGGGGACGGGCGCCAGCATGACCGGCATGTCGAGAGTGGTCCCGACCCCGGTGTAGAACTCGACGTTCACGAGGTGGATGTTCTTGCAGTCGAGGGCGTAGGCGAGCCCGCCGGCGACGAAGACGCCCCCGCGGGCGATGCTGAGCACGATGTCGGGCTCGTACCCGTCGTCGGCGATGGTCTGGGCGAGCTCGCGGACGGCGAGGCCGAAACGGTCGTAGGTGAGGTTCTCGCGCACGTCGCTCATGTCGCCGCCACTCACACCTGGGTCCGATGGAAGTTGAGGAAGGAGCGTGAGGCGGTCGGTCCGCGCTGCCCCTGGTAGCGGGACCCGTACCGGTCGCTGCCGTACGGGAACTCGGCCGACGAGCTGAGCTGGAACAGGCACAGCTGCCCGATCTTCATGCCCGGCCAGAGCTTGATGGGGAGGGTCGCGAGGTTGGACAGCTCAAGGGTCACGTGCCCGGAGAAGCCGGGGTCGATGAACCCTGCGGTGGAGTGCGTGACGAGCCCGAGCCGCCCGAGCGAACTCTTGCCTTCGAGCCGGGACGCCAGATCATCGGGAAGCGTGATGACCTCGTACGTCGACGCGAGGACGAACTCCCCGGGGTGCAGGATGAACGGCTCGTCCCCCTCGGGCTCGACGAGCCGAGTGAGATCCGCCTGCTCGATGGACGGATCGATATGGGGATAGCGGTGGTTCTCGAACACCCGGAAGTAGCGGTCGAGCCGCACGTCGACGCTCGACGGCTGCACCATGGATTCGTCGTAGGGGTCGATCCGTACGCGCCCGGCGTCGATCTCGGCCCGGATGTCCTTGTCAGAGAGAAGCACGCCCCGAGGATACGCAGAGCGACAGGGCCCGCCACAATCCGGTGATCGTGGCGGACCCGGGCGGTCACGAACGAGGTGAGCGCGCGGTACCCGGCACCACGTACCGAGCACTGCGCACTGCGTGTGCTCAGCGCCTCTCGTACTC
Source organism: Streptomyces sp. NBC_00258 (assembly GCF_036182465.1). Classification (NCBI taxonomy): domain Bacteria; kingdom Bacillati; phylum Actinomycetota; class Actinomycetes; order Kitasatosporales; family Streptomycetaceae; genus Streptomyces; species Streptomyces sp. NBC_00258. Next base: position 6,607,756 of record NZ_CP108081.1, on the reverse strand, counting down.
CACAGGTACGACATTGCGGAGCCGGGCACAGCGTGGACAACGGATCAGCCGGCCGGGGCCGAGCCGATCGGCCTGCTGCATCGGAAGCGAGGCGGTGCTGAACACGTGCCCTTCGGCACAACGGACGACGGTGCTGCGTTCCATCAAGTCCTCAGAGTCCCTTCCCCAAGAGCCGCGTCTGCCTGACGAGGAAGCGCCACATTACGGGACGAAGCGGACGGCCCTCCAGGCGGCACTCCGATCCCGCGCAGCCCCTCTTCATCCCCTCCACCGTACGCCCCAACTCCCGCGCCCCGCAGCCCCGTCCATCCCCCGAAACAGCACCGGGCCCCACGGATTCAGCGCCGGGGGCCTGGCATGAGGTATGGTGATTCCGCGTTTCCGACACCGGTCCAAACCGTCCGAATCGGCGTCTTACGCGGGTGTAGTTTAGTGGTAGAACATCAGCTTCCCAAGCTGAGAGTGCGAGTTCGATTCTCGTCACCCGCTCCATATTGAAGCCCCAGGTCAGCGGCCTGGGGCTTGTTTGTTCGTGAGCCGTTCCGGCGTTCTTCCGGGAGTTTGGCACCTGAGGATTGGGCACGCGAAGGGCACGAGCGCTTCGGGTAGGGCCTTACACGGACTCATCGTCATGCCGTAGCGCACGCGATGACCTGCGATTTCGCGCTGCGTAGGACGCGCTTTGAGCGCAGGAAGCCCTCAGCTTGCCATTCCTCGAGGAACTTCGCGGGAAGGTTCGCCACGTGAGTAAACCCCGAGCCTCTGCAGGCGACTACGCTGCCGCGCTGCCCTGATCACCGCTCGCCGGCATCCGCACCGTGTGGTCACCGAAGTCGGCAACCAGGTCCAGTCGGCCGCCGAGTGCCTCCACATTGCGCGCGACGATGTCGGGAGTGGCGACCTCGCCGTGCTCGATCTGGGACACACGAGCGATGCTCACCCCCATCCGAGCCGCGACGTCCTTCTGTACCAGGCCGTACTGCTTGCGTGCCTCAGCCAGTTGATGCCCACGGGCTTCCGCCAGGAGGCGGCGTGATCCGGTTTCCACCTCGGCGGGCCCCACGCCGGCCGAGTACAGCTCCTGCTCCAGGGTCTCCCGGCCCTGAGGGGCCTTCTTGGGCATAACTACTCCTCTTGGGCATAACTACTCCTCAATCCTCCGTGTCGCCGGTGTAGTCGCAGTAGAGCTGTTCAGCCAGCGGAATGTTGTCGCGGTACCAGCGTCCCGGTTTCCAGCCTTGTCGCCTCCGAGCAGCAGGAGGGCCGAACGCGTCGGGTCGAAGGCGAAGACGATCCGGATCTCGGACCGACCGCCCGATCCCGGCCTCAGCTCCTTGAGGTGGTGCAGCTCCGACCCTTTGAGCCGATCCACGAGGGGACGCCCTAGAGTGGGGCCCGGCTCACGAAGGGCAGCAACCGCCTGGGCCACCTGAGTGGCCGAGCCGAGGTCTTCCTTGATCAGCCGCCTGAACCATTCCGCGTACTCATCGGTGACCTTGACGCAGGTGACCTTGGCACAGCAGAACGCGGACAGGGGCCGTCGACGACGCCTGAAGGGGTTGCCTCGTGCTCGCGACCAGCCAGTCCACCCGCCCCTGTTGCCGATCACTCACGCCGCCCACGATCACCGCCCTCGCCGACCAGTGGACGGCCGATGGAGGTGCTACCCCTGTCCGGGGGCATTGAAGTTGATCCTGGAGAAATCACGTCCTTGCACGACCGGGCCGCTCTGCTTTCCGCCGCTCACGGTGTTTCTTGTGTCCCCGTCCCCACTCTGCGGCGCCTGCGCCTGCCGTTGCCACTGCATCAAGTCGGCCCCGAACAAGGGGTCTCGCTCGGCGCGGTAACTCAGAGCTTCACTGAGCGCTCGCGCCCGCTCCACGTCATGGGGCGCCTCAGCCAAGGCCGTCAGTTCGGCTTCGCCGGTCGACGGGCCTGGTAACCCAGTGGCTTCATCTGCCTGCTCCCTCCGCAGCAACCCGCGTAGGGAATCCCAGAGTTGCCGCCCCATCTCACCGCCCGTTCCGGTCGCCACCGCCACGAGAAGGCTCGCCGAGATCGGATCCACGCCTGTACCCCCAGATACTCAACGGAGTCGAACGGACCGGAGCATCATCGTCTCAGAATCGGGCGGTCGCCGGAGGGGTCGCCTCGGCCGCATCCGGGGCCGGTGTCCGGTACCGAACCGCTAGTCGGCGGTAAGGACCGGACACCGGGTCCCTTATATGCTTTGGTGGGACGATCCCAGTTTTTGCACGACTACGCATGCAATGCAAGTCAATACAATTGCAGCAGGGATCAAGCGTCTCACGAACTTCGTGAAGCTTTCGCGCATTTTCTTCTTTCGGCTCAGCTGGCGGCAGTGAATTTTTGACTTGTGGTCAAGGAGAAGGTCAAGCCTGGATTGCAGGCCCAGATGCCCCCGCGCGACAGGACCCTAGCAGTTCATCGGCCAGGCGCAGGCACCAACGGAATAATAGTTGGATCCCGCGACACTCCGCCCTTTATTTGCCTACGCGGTAGCTTCCCCCCGCAGTTCAGCAAGCACCCCCGCCGCACGGGCCTCTTCGGCAGAAGCGCCCAGTTTGCGGCTGACGACCAGACTCGCCTCCAGATGAGCCACAGCCTCAGCCGTGCGCCCCGCATCCCGTTCGGCCAGTGCCAAGTCGTAGAGCATGTCGACCTCTTCACCTGCCGCATGAATGGCACGTGCCACCTCAAGTGCGGCGACGTGCTGCTGCAGAGCCTCCTCCGTGCGGCCGGCGGCACGGTACGCCCTGCCGATTCTCGTGAGCGCGATGGCCTCCGCACGCCGGTCTCCAACGTCACGCAAAACCGGAAGAACCGTGCCGTACAAAGCAAGGGCTTCATCGGTCCTACCGAGCGTGGCCATGACCGACGCCAAATTCATTTGCAGCGTCGCCTTGTCTCTGGGGTTTCCCATACGCTCCGCCACTGCCATCGCCTGCCGGTAAGCGACCTCTGCAGCCTCTGGGTGTCCAGTTTTTTTATGCACTTCCGCCGTATTGTTCAGCGCGCTATACCGCCCTCGGTCGTACCCTATTGCCGTGAAATCAGCGAGGGCAGAATTGAAGCATGCCAATGCTTCTGCGTTCTCCGCGAGGTGGAGGTGAGTTATTCCCAGCAGGTTTTTACAGCGCGCGATCCGAAGCACACCATTCGTTTGCAGAAGAGAATTAAGGGATTCTTTCTGAAGTGATCGAGCCAGCGTGTACTGACCTGTCTGCCACAGGGAGATCGAAAGTTGGTGAATACCCTCGCTCTCCAGTTCCCGATCCTGCAGAGACCGCGCGACATCAGCTGCCTCGCGCGCGGCCGAGATCGCCTCGTCGTAGCGGGAGCCGTGGGCGTACACCGCGCAGAGGTCGAGCAGGGCTCGCGCCCTGGCCACGCTGTCACCTGCGGCGTCCCAATGAGTGGCGGCGCGCCGCAGCAACGGCTCGGCCGCGGCAAGGTGTCCCTCCATGTCCAGAAACCCCGCCAACACGTGGACGGAAGCAGCTAGTTGACGTTCTGTGCCATGATTTACAAGCCAGTCCAAAGTGTCCAGTAGATTTCTCGACTCGGCGATCAACCACTGCTCTGCCGACTGTGCGTCGACGATTTCCGGACAGGGCGGAGTCGCAGAATCACCGGCATCGAGATCCGTGCGGGAGCGGAAGGGGTATGCCAGCCGGTCAGCCCGGTCCGCCGTATGGACGTAGTGATCCACCAGGCGTTGTGCGGCCTGTCGGACATCGCCCTCGGAATCGCTCTCACCAACCTCGATCAGCGATCGCGCGTAGTCACGCAGAAGATCATGCATGGTGAAACGGTGTGGAGTGGACTCGGACACAAGGGAGTGAGCCAGAAGTTCCTCGAGTACGCGTTCGGCCGCTGCGAGGGAAAATCCCGTAAGCGCAGCAATGGCGCATGCTCCGAACTCCACCCCCACGTGCATGGCGATGCGGCGGAAGACCAGCTGCTGCTCGGCATTCAGCGCGTCGTACGAGATCGCAAAGACATGTGCCAACGTCCGGTCCACGTCGCGCAGTTGCGCCAGATGACCACCATCGCCGCCGCCCAGCTGGTGCAATAGGTCGGACGTGGCCCACGAGGCGCGGGCGAGCAACCGGCTCGCGGCGATCTCGATCGCCAGCGGAAGGTATCCACATATCCGGACGATCTCCGCTACATCCGACGGATTGGTGTCGCGTCCTCTCTCCAGTCTCTGTGTGAAGAGCGCCGCCGCGTCCTCGGGCGGTAGCACGTCCAGGGAGACCGGCCGTACTCCGGGCAGTCCGGGCAGCTGTCGGCGGCTGGTCACGACGACCGCCGTCGGGGAAGCCCCCGGAAGCAACGGACGGATCTGGGCGGAGGAGGTCGCGTCGTCGAGGATCACCAGCATCCGGCGGTCACGCGCAACCGATCGCCACAGTGCGACCAACTCATCAAGCTCGCGCGGTAGATCCTTGGTTGCGATGCCGAGCAGCCGCAGCAGTTCGGTGAGTGCCCGGGCCGGGGTCAGCGGCTGGTCACGACGACTGCCCAGGTGAAGGAAGACGCGCCCGTCCGGGAAACGGTCCCGTAGCCGATGCCCCAGGTGGACAGCCAGGGCCGACTTACCGACACCGCCCATTCCGTGGATTGCCTCGACAGTGACGACGTCCGAGGCTCCCTGTCTCTCGCGGAGCGCTGAAGTCAGCTGTCGTAGTTCGTCGCGCCGTCCGGCCCACGGAACATCGCGTGGGAGGTTGTCCGGTACCCGGCGCGTCGGTTGCGAGGCCGCCTTCTCGTCGGCTCCGGCACGAGGGAACAGGGCCGCGGCAGGGGTCCCTGCCAGGATTCCCTGGTGGACTCGGTGCAGCCCGCGGCCGGCATCGAGGCCGATGTCACGGACGACACGCTGCCGGGTCCGCTGGAGCAGTCTGGTCGCCTCGGCCGTCCGGTTGCTGCCGTACAGAGCGACGGCCAACCGTTCGGCCAGGGCCTCATCCACGGGATGCGCCTCGGCCAACGGCAGGAGCACGGGAACGGCGTCGGTGAACTTGCCTCCGTCGAGGAGGATCTCAGCTCTCGTCATAGCGGCCACGAGACCGGTCTCACCGATGGCGGCGCGCAGATGCTCGGCCCAGGATCCGGTGATCCCGGTCAGCGGTTCACCGTGCCACAGACTGTCCGCCCGGTTCAGCAGGCGCAGGGCGGCCTCCCCGTCCCCGCTGTCCCTGAGGGGACGGGCTCGTTCGACGCAGCTCGTGTAACAGCGCAGGTCCACCCGGGCTGGGTCGATCTCCAGGGAGTACGAGTTCGTGCGGCTGACTATCGCCGGTGCGTCGCCCCCGGCAATCCGCAAGGAGCCTCTGATCCGTGAGATGTGAGCGTAGAGCGCCTCCCTGGCCTTGCCTGGCGGATGCTCGTCCCAGATGCGGTGGATCAGGGTGTCCACGCTCACCGTACGACCCGCGTCCCAGGCGAGGGCGGCCAGCGTGATCTTCGTTTTCGTCGATCCGAGATCACTACGGCGGCCCGCTGCCCGAATCTCCACCGATCCCGAAAGCCTGATCTCGAACTCCACCAGCGTCCTCCCGCCGGTAGGACCTGTGATTGCCGAGCATTCGAGGATGTCATGGCCATGGCATGATCGACCATAAGAGGACGCAATGTGCTCAAGGTTGACCGATTAATAACCCTATTTGGTTCACGCCTTGTCCGGAGCGGGAAGTGACTCCCGGGGAACCGAAAGGAATTGCGGACGTGCGTGGTTTTTCCTCGGACGGACTGGGGGCATTACTGTCGGCCATGGCCTCCTGCGGCGCCGACCCGGGATCTCCCGCATGGCGCGATCTGGCCCGATTGGTGGACACCGCGGCCCGCGCGGACCCGTCGGTTGCCCGGCTCTGGCCCCAACACACCACAAGGGAACAGCCGGCCGAGGCAGCACTCTGGCAGGATCTGGCCCAGGAGCTCCACGCGTTGGCCTCGCGCGACACAGCGACCCAGCAAGCGCTGGCCGAGTGGTTGCGTCACCATCCTGGCCCCGCCAACGTGCCACCCGTCCCCACCCTCTCAGCGACTGCCAACGTCATCAGCGGCGATTCCGTGCTCCACGGCCCCAGCGTGCAGGCTCGGGACATTCACGGGGGCGTCCACTTCCATCCGCCCACCCCAGCACCCCTGCCCCAGCTTCCCGTGCCTCGCCAACTGCCGCCGGTAACCGCGCGGTTCATCGATCGGGAAGCCGACCGACGGGCCCTGAACGCTCTGCGTACCCAGCGGCCGGCTCACGCACCGCAGGTCCTGGTGGTCAGCGGACTCGCGGGTATCGGCAAGACCACCTTCGCCATCCACTGGCTGTTCGAGCACGCCGGCAGTTTCCCCGACGGTCAGCTCTACGCCGACCTGGGCGGACAAACCACCAGCGGTGAAGGCGGACCCGTCTCGCCGGCCGTCGTCCTGGAGGCTTTTCTGGTCGCACTCGGTGCGTCCTCCGTGCCGACCGGGCTCGCGCAGCGGAGCGCGCTGTGGCGTTCGATGACCTCGGGGCTGCGGCTGGCCGTCCTCCTGGACAGCGCGTTCACGGCTGCTCAGGTACGCCCGCTCCTGCTCGGTACGCCGACCGGCCTCACCGTGGTGACCAGCAGAAGCAACCTGACCGGACTGCGCGTCGACGGCGCGTCCGTCCACCGGTTGGAGGGACTCCCCGCCGAATCTGCCGTCGAACTCCTGGCCGTCGGGGGCGGGACGCGCGTGGTGCGGGAGCCGGCCGCCGCGCGTGAAGTGGTCAGACTGTGCGGACGCCTGCCTCTGACAGTGGCTCTGGCCTCCGCCCAGCTCGCCCTGCGCCCCCACCGTTCCGTGTCCGCTCTGGCCGACAGCCTGTCCCGTGGCCAGGGTGCCGTCGACACGCTGCGCGTCGACGGGGAGGCCGTGATGCGGACGGCGCTCGACATGTCGTACGACATCCTTCCGGACGAGAGTCGTGCGCTGTACCGCCGGATGGGACTGTTGCCCGCGGATCGCCACGACCTCTCGTTGCTGACCGCCCTCGCGGGCGAGGAGGGGGAATCGCGTGACACCGTCGCCACCGCCGACATCGCCGTCCACGCTCTCATGGAGGCGAATCTCCTGGAGGAGACGGGTCCGGGCACCTATCGACTCCATGACCTCGTCCACCCGCACGCCCGTCGGCTCGGCGAAGAGCTGGAGGACCCCGACCAACACGAGCGCACGCTGCGCTGCTTCGTCGACTGGGCCCTGTCCACCGCGGCTTCGGCAGAGAGCATCCTCGCGCCCAGCCACCGACTGCCAGGGCACGACCTCCCCACGGAAGCGGCGCCTGCGACCCCACTCGACGGTCCCGAGGGGGCACTCGCCTGGCTGGACACACACCGCAACGGTCTGATGGGCGCGGTGCGGCATTCGGCTCGGGTCGGCTGGCACTTCTCCTGCTGGCGTCTGACAGACCTCATGTGGCCCCTTTTCCTCCGATTTCGTCCGTCTGAGATGTGGCTTGAGGCACACCGTCTCGGTCTCGCAGCGGCTCGCCGGAGCGGATCGAGGCAAGGTGAGGGCCGCATGCTCACTTCTGGCGCGATCGGTTTGCGCAACGCCGCGCAGTATTCGGAAGCGGCTGACTGGTACCGGCAGGCTCTGGAGATGGCCACGGTCGACGGTGACATACGCCAACAGGCGCAAGCAGTGAACGGATTGGGTCACATCGGGCTCCGGACCCACCGACTCGACGAGGCACGCGACCACTTTGAGCACGCCCTGCGGTTGAGGGAGTCGATCGGCTACCGTCGCGGAGCCGCCCTCTCCCGGAGGCGCCTCGGCGAAACCGCTCTGGCCAGTGGTGACCTGGCCACGGCCGCCCAGCAACTGCGCCGCGCCTGCACCGAACTGGACTCGCTGGGAGAGACGTACGAGGCGACCCGCGTCCTAGCTCTTCTCGGCCACGTACTGGACCGAAGTGGGGAGCACGACGGAGGCGCCCGGTACTTGCGGGAGGCACTCGCGTGCTTCCGGGCGGGCGACGCCCGGTCCGAGCACTGGGAAGCCCGCTGCCTGGAATGGCTCGGCCAGGCCGCCGATGCGCTTGGTGATCATGAAGAATCGGTACGCCAATACGAGGCCGCCCGGGATCTCTTCCGGCGTCTGAGCCCCGAGGACGCGCAACGCCTGGACGACCGGCTACGGCGGCCGTGATCGCCGCCGCAGCCGACCGTCCCGCGGGTCAGCGACGCGGCATCGGGGAGACGGAACACAGCGCGCGGGGCGACCCCCCGGTCACCGCCCAGGCGTGGACTACCGAAACGACCGCGTGTGGTGGGAGCGGGACATCGAACCCGTCCTGCTCCGGCCGTACGAACGCCACAGCGCCTCTCCGGTCCCGTACCCCGACGAGACACATCGTGGCCGTCCCAGGTACGGCGGCGGCAAGGCATCCCGGATGGTCCGCCAGCAAGTCGTACACCCGTCGGTGAGCCGACTCTGGCGGCAGCGGCACACGGCTCACGAGCGCATCGGCATGTTCCATGAGCTCTGTCCGTTCCGGGCTATCCGCGTCCGCCCACAGGAGCACGTCGCAGAGCAGCATGCCTGGGGCGTGTGAGCATGAGGACGGATACGAATACGGCTGTTGCCCCGCGGACGAGAGCAGCGGGTCGGATCGGACGAGAGCCGAACCGTGCGCAGCATCCGAACGCCAGACGACGAAGGACGATCGACCGTCCAAGCCGTCACCACGGGGTGCCTCGTCAGTCTGTGCCCCACAGAAGCACACTGTGGCCCATGCGGCATACGGCTCCGGGGTCACGTGCCGGTCGCTCACAGTGCCACTCCGCTGCCGACGGAGATCTCCCACCTCGTCAGTGACGGCGGAGGCGGAGGCGGCGTGACCAACGGTGGACGGGCGGGTTCTCCCAGCCCGAGCATGCGGTAGACGACCGAACGCATCCGTCGGTGGAACTGACCCGGCGCCGACGACAGCGAGGCAGCAACATCTTCGTACTGTTCCGGACGGTGCAGCTGTGCCGCATACTCCAGTTGCTCCGCCAGCGGGTACACCGGAGAGACCACAGGCGCGGCGGCGGACAGCAGCGCCGCCGGGGAGCAGGCCGACACCTCACGTCGAGGTCCGGCCGTCAGCAGCATCGTCGCCTCTGTGAGCGTGCCGTACGCCGTCAGTGATCCGTGGTCGCCGATGATCCAGTCGGCCGCGATCAGCAGCGCCTGCCAGTCGGCTTCCGGAGGGACGACCACGATCCCCCGGCTCTGGCAGCAGGACAGCCAGCCGTGCACCTGACGGGTGCCGTGACCCGCGAACACATTGGGATGAACCAACATCGCGACGCGGTAGCCGTCACCCGGCAGCTGGCTCAGCAGCTGTGGCAACAGGGAGTCGAGCCGCCCGAATGTCGACGTCGGCCCCCAGGTGGACGTGACGACCACGAGCCGCTGCCCGTCCTCGATTCCCAGCTCCCGGCGGTAGAACTCACGCCTGGGCCTGCCTGCCGTAATCCGGTCGACGCACGGATCGCCTACCACGCTTGCCACCGGAAGTGCTTCCGGGCAGGACCGGGCGAGTTCCTCCAGACTCCGGTCATGGGCGTAGACGATCGCCGCCGGGACCAGTCTCCCCTCGTGCAGCAGGTGCTGGCGGCTCAGCATCCCGGGCGACCTCCGCTCTCCGGGCGTCAGCGTACTGACGTCGGTGAGCAGCTTGATGTGTCCTGCCCCGTGGGAAATGCGTACGACCGGAGTCCGCAGTTCGTGCACTCCGCGAAAGCCCGCCACAAGCGCAAGGTCGAACTCGGCCCGCAGGGCCTCTTTCCAGGGCACCGCAGTGATGCCCAGGCTCTGCAGGAACTCGGTGGCTCCGCTGCCGAAGGCATGTGGTGCGACCGTGAAGACCAGTTGAATGCGCAGGTCGGTCTCCAGCAACCCGAAGACCTCACGCAATCGTTGAGCGAAGGTCACCGTGTGCACGACCACCAGGACCCTCTTGCAGTCCCGTACCGTCAGCCAGTGCCCCTGCTCGATCAGTGCTGGTTTCGTCGTTCTAACAGACACGCGATCCCCCATCGCTCGTCGCTGCGTACAACAGACGGCAGGGGGGTTCCCTGGACGCACGACGCTTCCCTTGCATATCCCTTGCAACACCCTTGCCCTGGCGTGTGGGCGCACGGCAGGAAGTGTCGGGTCTGCGAGCAGGCGGTGGAAGGTGGGGCGGGGCGTGGGCGGTTGGAGCCGGCATCACGTTCCAGGCCGATGTTGAGGCTCTGGCGGCCGAACCGGCCAAGCCAAGAGCGAAGCCCGTTCGTGCACGCGCTCTGCCGATCATTCTTCGGGGCCGTGCCCATAGCGTGCCCGTAAGGGCGGACAAGCACGGTCAGCAGTGGTGCCATCAGACGCTCACTGCTGCCGCAGCACAACGAATCTGACCAGGTCAGCGGCCATACGGCCGCCCAAGCGCCGTCGCTTCCCAAGCTGAGAGTGCGAGTTCGATTCTCGTCACCCGCTCCATGCATTCCATGCAAAGCCCCAGGTCAGGAATCTGGGGCTTTCGTTTTGCCTGGAATTTGCAGAGTAAGCATCTGGGGCCGGTGGCAGAGCCGTTCGGGGGGCCGTCGCCGAATTCGCCGGATTCGTGACTCGAGGATCTCGGCCGACCGGGCTCAGCCGCGCGGACGGCCGGTGCGGGTCAGCTCTGTCGTTTGAGTTCGCGCACGGCCGCGGGCAGCGCGAGGCACAGGGCGAAGGAGGTGGCGAAGCCTCCTCCCCCTGCCAGAACGACATCAGTCGTGTCAACGCCTGACCGGAGGACCAACAGGCTCACGAAGAGTCCGACCACCATGGAGCAGGCGACGTACAGCGCCAGCCACAGCTGCCACGTACGTCCGGAGCGCGCTGTCGATTCAGGCATGGACTCGATCCTTTCGAGGGCACGAGCGAGAAGGAGTAAGGAGAGGGGGACGCGTAGAGGGAGATTCAGAGGTGACAGGCCGTCACATCGGCTCGACCGAGCCGTGCAGCAGGTGTTCGGCGAGTTCGGCCCGCAGCCGATCAAGTGCCGAGGCGTACGAGGCGTAGGCGTCGGCGCGTCGGCCGAGTTCACCGAGGAGATCCACGCTCCGCCGCTGCTGTCCGAGCGGCGGACAGCGCACGGGAAGGTGGCCCAGAGCCGCAGAGCTCAACGAGGGGGCCGCCGTGGCTGCCGCGCGGTCGGACATCCACTCGCGCGCGTAGCGGAGGCTCAGGTAGGCATGGAGGTACAGGGGGTCGATCTCGACATTCGGGCGTACACGCAGACGCATCACGTTCGAGCTGAGCAGTCACCCGGCCTGTGGGCCGGAGACCAGCGCGGGTTGCTGCTGCGCACCCGTGCGCACGCAGACGATGTCGCCAGGGAGCAACTCGAACTTCTTGAAGCGCTCGGCCGTCTTCCACGGCACGCGGTTCCGGGTTTCGTCCGCGATCCTCCCTTCAACGAGATCCTGCGGGAAGACGAGCGGAATGCCGGCGTCCGCTGTGCGTGCCACTGCTGGTAGACGGGTGTAGGACGGGCCGGGTTGGATCTCGCACAGATTCTTGAGCACTGTCTCGTTCCAGCCGCCGGGTCCCGTACCCGTGCGATAGCCGTTTCCCGATTCCCCCACTCGCCGCTCCAGCAGACGAAGCGTGTCCGCATGCCTCGCCGCCTCCCCGACGGCTTCGCGCGATGGGGCCACGCCGGGTCGATTATGGGGGTTAACAGAAATCTCGGGTCAGTCTCCTCGCACGTCACTTGCGTGCATGGCTGCAGAGCACGCGTGATCGCCGGGTTGCACCGACACAGACGCCACGGCTTCTTGGTGGGGCCGTCGCACGGCGGACGGACCCACCCGCGCCCGCGGGGTGGGACAGTACGCTGAGCCCAGCGGGATCGGGCCCGCCGCACAGTGTCCGGGAGGCATGTCATGACGGCCGAGATGGTGGCCCCGGCGTGGATGCATGAGCAGATCACGGCGGAGGAATACGAGTCGTGGTCCGAGGAGCAGTGCGCCGGTATCGAGATCGTGGACGGAATGGTCGTCGTGAGCCCCAGCGCATCCAAGCGGCACAACCGGCTGGCCCGGCTCCTGGCGAACTCCCTGGACGCCGCCGCGGGCCCCGACTGGAACGCCGACACAGACTTCGACGTCCGACTGCAGGACGTACCCCTGACCAACCGGCGCCCCGATGTGATCGTCTACCGCGCTGACACGATCGACGTCATGCCCACCCGGCCCGAGCACGTACTGCTGGTGGCCGAGGTGGTGTCGCCCGGCTCGGAGACCACCGACCGGATCGTGAAGGTCGACCAGTACGCCAAGGCGGGCATCTGCTTCTACTGGCGGATCGAGCAGGCCGCGACGGGCACACCGCTGGTGTATACGTACCTACTCGACCCCGCGACGAAGACCTACCGGGACGGAGACGTGTTCACTGGGGTCGTGAAGGTCGCCGCCCCCTTCACCGTGGAGATCGACCTCAGCCAGGTCTGAAACGGCCGCAGGGCAGGCAGAGGGGCTGCGGCGTACGCCCCAAAGGCTCCTGTGCTCGTGCGCGAAAGCAACCGAGACTCCTCGATCGACCGGAACACGGAGGCGTAGAGCCTGCGCGGAGCCTCCGCACCTCTGGTCGGACCGCTCGGCGATGCCATGCCCACCGCGTGCCCTTCAGAGCGGGCAATCACGGTCGACAGGGGTGCGTCCCAAAGGACCACACCATCATCGTTGAGCGTGTGCCCGCAGGTCAGAGGCAGCGCGACCACTCGAGCGCCGTCGCTTCCCGAGCTGAGAGTGCGAGTTCGATTCTCGTCACCCGCTCCATGCAAAACCCCCAGGTCAATGACCCGGGGGCTCTTTGTTGTCTGGGCCGGTGGGCGGGTGGCGCACCACAACCGCACCATAAGGGCCGGGCAACCGCACCATAGGGGCTGGGCTTTGGCTCAATCGGATTGTGTGACCGGGGACCGCATTCCGAGCCACTGCTCAGCGTCCCAGGCCCGGAACCGCTCTGCCTCGGTGAACCCCAGCTTTGCCGCGAGGCGCATCGAGGCGACGTTGGCGGTCTGGGTGGCGAGCACCACCGGCTCGCCGGGAAGGACGCCGTCGAACCAGTCGAGTGCCGCCGCGCACGCCTCGGCGGCGTATCCGAATCCCCATGCCCGCGGCAGGAACAGGTAGCCGAGATCGGCCTTCCCCGCAGCAGCCGGGCGATGGTGCTCCGGTGCTCGCCTGAGCAGAATCTGGCCGATCATCGCCCCGTCGAGATCGACGACGAAACTCCCCGGCCATCGCTCGGGCACCTCGGGCATCTCGCGCTCAAGCTCGTCATACGGCCGGGGGCCTCCGAGGTAGGTGTGCACCTCCGGCGAGGCGAGCAGCTCGACGAACGCCGCCCGGTCTCGGGCCTCGGACTCGCGGAGCACGAGCCGTTCGGTTCCGATCGGGGCAGGTGGCCAGGCCACGGGTCCGAGTCCAGTCATGGCGGGCAACCTGTTCCTCGCCCACGAGAGCGATCCGAAAGAGCAGGCGGCGCCGGCCGCCGCGATCTGGCGCAACTGGGCAAACCGACGCCCCGGACAAACGATCCCTCACCGCCTACGACCACTCAAAACCCAGGAATCAATCATCTAGGGTGACCGCATGTCGCTGGTGGGAAGGGACGTCGAGTCAGCGCGGATTCAACGCCTGCTGACAAATGCGCGCGACGCGCGCAGCGGCGTGCTGGCGTTACGGGGCGCAGCGGGCATCGGGAAATCGGTCCTTCTCGACCACGCTGTGTCGATCGCCGAAGCCGAGGGCAGCATGCGCGTGGTCCGGGGGGCAGGGGTCGAGTCCGACTCCGAGTTGGCGTACGGCGGTCTGCACCAACTCCTGTTTCCGCACTTGGATCGGCTGGATGCCCTGCCCGCTCCCCAGGCCATGGCGCTGCGGTGCGCTTTCGGGCTGGCCGAGGGAGATGAAGCCAATCGGTTTCTGATCTCCGCCGCGACCCTGTCGCTGCTCGCCGATCTTGCCGAGGATGCCCCTCTGTTGTGTGTGGTCGATGACCTGCAGTGGCTCGATCAGGGTTCCGTTGAGGCGTTGTTGTTCGCGGCCCGCCGTTTCGTGGCCGATCCGATCGCGATGCTGATCGCGGTGCGCGAGACGTCGGTGCCGTTCGAAGTCGCAGGGGTCGAGGTCGTGGATCTGTCCGGCCTCGCCGCGCTCGATGCCTCCCGGCTGCTCGACGACCACGCACCGGAGCTCATCGAACCGGTGCGGAACCGGGTCCTCGCGGAGTCCGGCGGCAATCCCCTGGCGATCATCGAGCTCGGGTCGTCGCGGCTGGCGGCACGCGATGTCGACGAGTCCGACCCGGCCGAGCAGGTCGGCCCGCTGCCGGTCACCCGCCGCGTGCAGGAGACATTCCGCCGCCAGATCGTCGGGCTTCCCGAACCCACCCAACGCGCGCTTCTGGTGGCGGCGGCCGACACGGCGGCGCCGCTTGCGACGATCCTGCACGTGATCGAAGCGCTCGGTGGCGTCCTCGGCGACCTGGCGCCCGCCGAACGCGACCGGCTGCTCCGGATCGACAGCCGGATCACCTTCCGCCACCCTCTGGTACGGGCAGCCGCCTACCAGGACGCGCCACTGCACCGGCGGATCGAGGTACATCGCGCGTACGCGGATGCGCTGGGTGCCCAGGCCGATGCGGACCGCCGCGCCTGGCACCTGGCTGCTGCCACCACCACCCCCGACGAGGCGGTGGCCGCCGAACTCGAACGCGCGGCGGAGCGGGCCTGGCACCGCGGCGGCGCGATGGCGGTGTCCGCCGCGTACGACCGCGCCGGCCGGCTGAGTGCCGACCGGGAGCTGAAGGCCCGGCGTATAGCCCGGGCCAGCCAGGCCGCGTTCGATGCCGGCAAGGCCGACCGCGCCGCCCGGCTGGCGGCCGAAGCACTCTCGCTCGCCACCGACCCCGGCATCCGTGCCGACGCCATCTATACGCGCGGCGCCGTGGAGTACGAACGCACCTCGCCGCGGGCCGATGCGGAGCTGACGATCGAGGCCGCCGCGCTGGTGCGCGACATGGATCCGGAGCGCGCCGCGCTCACGTTCTTCGAGACGGTGCACGCCGCCCGGCACGCAGCGGCGCCCGACCTGCTGCAGCGTGCGGCGGACCTGATGCGCGGGTTCACCCCGCCGGAGCCCTGGGCGCCGGTGGTCGCCGCCCTTTTCGGGTGGGCGGAGCTCCTGGCCGGACGCCCGGAGCCGGCCGTCGGCCCGATGCGCGATCTCCGCACCGCCGCACCCGGCGGCGGGAACGATCTGATGCATCACATCACGGCAGGGTTCGGCGGTCTCATGATCGCGGACGACGACGCCGTCATCGCCGGGACCGAGGACATGCTGGCCCAGGTGCGGGCCACCGGCGCGTTGGGGTGGGTCCCGTACACGCTGAACGTGCTCGCCGTGGCGCGGCTGTTCCGCGGCGAGTTCGCGGACGCCCGCGTGTGTGTGGCGGAAGGCGCATCCGTGAGCGCCGAACTCGGGAACACGACCGAGCGCCTGGCGCACCGGTCGGTGGAGGTGTGGCTGCACGCCGTGTCGGGTGACGAGCCACGCTGCCGGGCCCTTGCCGAGGAGGTGCTCCCGCGAGCCCGAGCGCGGCACCAGGTCAATGCCGAGATCGCGGACTGGGGACTCGGCATGCTCGACCTCTCCGCCCGGAGGTTCGGTGAAGCATGCGACCGGCTCGAGAGAGTGTCCCGGGGACCTGCGAGCCGCGACCTCCTGATCCGGGCGGTGCCGGACCTGGTGGAGGCCGCCGTGCGCAGCGGCGGGCCGGATCGCGCCCACGGACCCCTGGCAGCGTTCCGGCACTGGGCCGAGCACGTCGACCGCCCGGCCGCCACCGGGCTCGTACTGCGCTGCCGGGCCCTGCTGGCCGATGACGGCGACGCCGACGCGCTGTACACCGAGGCGCTGCGGCTCCATGAGCGGCACGGCGGCCCCTATGAACATGCCCGTACGCAGCTGGTTTACGGGGAGTGGCTGCGCCGCCGGCGCCGGCGTGCGGAGGCCCGCGCCCATCTCGCGGCGGCGGTGTCGGGGTTCGAGGGTCTCGGCGCGGAGCTCTGGGCCGAGCGTGCGCGCGGCGAGCTGACCGCCTTCGGCGAGCGGGGCGATGAGCCTCGGCACAGCGGGCCGCTCGCCCTGTTGACCCCGCAGGAGCTGCAGGTCGTACGGCTGGCCGGCACCGGTCGTACGAACAAGGAGATCGCCGCACAGCTCTTCCTCAGCCCACGGACCGTCGGGCACCACCTCTACAAGGCGTATCCGAAACTCGGCGTCAACGGTCGCGCCGAGCTGGCCCACCTCGTCCAGTGACCGACGCCGGTCGTCGGTTTCCCGGACACCAGTCACGATGACTGATTCGTCAGCGCTGAGCCCCGCCTAGCGTTTCCGGCATCCAGGCAGCGGCCGCCGGCCGCCGGCCGTACGACGAGGAGACGACAATGACGAAGTACTTCCTGAGCCTCCCGCACGACTCCGCCGAGGAGCCGACGATGGAGGACATGGACCCCGCGGAGCTGCAGGAGTTGATGGCCGCGGTCGGTGCGTTCAACACCGCCGTTCAGGAGGCGGGCGCGTTCGTTACCGCTGGAGGCCTGCAGCCCCCGTCGAGCGCGACCACGGTGGACTACTCCGGAGACAGCCCCGTCATCACACCGGGCCCGTTCGTCAAGGCCGATGAGTACCTCGGTGGCTTCTGGATCATCGAGGCCGAAAACGACGACGTCGCGATCGAATGGACCAAGCAGGCCTCGCGTGCGCTGCGAAGCCGGGTCGAGGTACGTGCCCTCCAGGAGGAACCCGCTGCATGACGGTCCGGCCGAAGGCGCTCGGCGGTCGTGTCGAGGTCCGCGCACTGCAGGAAGCACCGCGGGGCTGAACGGCAAGTCTTCGCAGCCTGGCGACGATCACATCACGAGCGGATCCTCCAGCCTCGCCTCGTGTGCGAACGCAAGGACAGCCGGCCCGGCCGACGGCCGACCCCCCGGACCTGCGCCGCCCCGGATCCCACGGACATCCGCCGGACCCCTGAACCGGCCGCGTGCCCACAGCGTGCCCTCAACGAATCCACGCAGGTCAGCAGCTGTGAGCAGGGGCACGTCCGGCCGCCTCGGCCGGGGAGGTGGGATCGGGTGGCGGTCCGTCCAAGTCCCCCCGCTGCTCGCTGCGTTGTCCGGGAACCACACCGGGATTGTCCTTGATCGGTAACGGGCGCATCCGGTGGGCCACCGCTTCTCGTCCTGCCAGATGGTCGCAAGGCGACCGAGGGATCGGCGAGGGACTGTGTGAAAGCGGGGCGGACATGGCGCGGCACGGTGGCGGGCGGGGCTGGTACGGCAAGGTGCTCGGCGCGGCGCTCGGGGTGGCGTTGGTCGCCGCCGGTGCCTCGACGTGGAGCGCGCAGGCCGGCCCGTCGTCGGAGGCGAGCGTCTCGGCCAAGCCGGCCGGTGACGTCAAGCCGGTCGCGGTGACCATCGTGCACGCCTCGGACAAGGGCGCGCGCGGAGTCAACATCACCATCGACGACGGCCCCGACCCGGTGTGGACCCCTCAAGTGCTGGACGTGCTGCGGGAGTACGGGGTGAAGGCCACGTTCTGCATGGTGGGGACGCAGGCGCAGGCCCACCCGGACCTCGTGAAGAAGGTGGTCGCGGCCGGGCACCGGCTGTGCGACCACTCGGTGTCGCACGACACCACCATGGACAAGAACTCCCAGGCCTACCAGTCGAAGCAGATCCTCGACGCCGAACGCATGATCACCGAGGCGTCCGGCGGCGTACGGCCGATGTACTACAGGGCGCCCGGCGGTGCCTTCACCCCGTACAGCCGCACGCTCGCCGCATCCCGCGGGATGCGCCCGCTGGGCTGGAACGTGGACACCAAGGACTTCGAGCGGCCGGGCACCGACGCCATCGTCGCCACCGTCGAGCGGGAGCTGCCCAACGGGCCGACGCTGCTCTTCCACGACGCGGGAGGCGATCGCACCCAGACCGTCGAGGCCCTGCGCCTGATCCTCCCCCGGCTCAAGGAGCAGGGCCACTCCTTCGGCTTCCCGGTGCACTGAGCCCCGGCCCCGGCCCCGGCATCGGGTCGGGTGAGAGCCGGCCCGAGTCCGGCGCGACGCGCCCTGTGACGCGTTCTCAGCCGGGCGTGCCGGGCGGTGTGGGCCGTGCCCGGGTTTCGGTTTCCGTGGGTTCGGTCCCCGCGATGGCGGGGGCGAGTCCGCAGGTGTCGGATCTCGATGTGCCGTCCTGGCCCGTCAGTTCCACGACGACCTGGCCATCGGGATCCTGGCTGTAGGCGATCGTGCAGGTCAGCTGGCTCAGAGCCGTGCTGTTCAGGCCCTTCAGGGCGAGCGGCAGGCGGGTCGTGACCCTGCCTGCCGAGGAGGTTTCGACCTTTACGGTTCCGCCGGGGAGGGCCTTGGGGAGGGCGGTGCCCAGGCCCGCGGCCCGGTCCACCTTCCGCGGACCGGCGAGCAGCGCCAGGACGACCTTCTCCGTCGGCACCGACCCCGCCGTGTCACCGGAGTTCTGGTCACCGGAGTCCGACTCGTCGTATTCGCCGCCGAACCCGGCCGGGGGCACGGTCCTGCGGATCACGGGGCTCAGCCCTCCGTCGGGGGAACGGAAGAAGAGCAGCATCTCCAACTCGCGGTCGAAGAAGGCCTGGACGCTGGCGGGACCGCCCGCCTCGATGACGTCGGTCTCCTGGATACCGCAGCCACCGAGCAGCGGTACGGCGGCCGCGACGGCGAAGGCCGACACGCGTCGGCGCCTCCGCGCACCCCTCATCCGCCGTTCCCCTCCACGTGAAGCGGTATCTCGACGGCGAAGACGGCGCCGCCCCCGGGGCGGTTCCCGGCGTGGATCGTTCCGCCGTGCAGCTTCACGTTCTCCATGGTGATCGCCAGTCCCAGGCCGCTGCCCGCCGAGCGGGTGCGGGCCGCGTCGGCCTTGTAGAAGCGGTCGAAGATGTGCGGGAGCGCTTCGGGGCGGATGCCCGGCCCGCTGTCCACGACGTCGGTGATCAGCACGGGCAGGCCCGGGGAGCGTGCCTCGGTACGCAGACGGACGGTGACGGGCGCGCATCCGTGCCGCAGGGCGTTGCCGACGAGGTTGGCGATCACTATGTCGAAGCGGCGCGGGTCGAGCCGGGCCCGGACGCCGCCGGGGAGTTCGGTGCGGATCCGGTCGTCGGTCCAGTGCCGGTTGTGGAGGGTCTTGCGGATGGCCTCGGCCACGTCGACCTCGTCGGCGTTCAGCTCGGCCGCGCGGGCGTCGAAGCGGGAGATCTCCATCAGGTCCTCGACGAGCACGGCGAGCTTTCCGGTCTCCGCACTGACCAGTCGGACCGCCCGGGCGGTGTCGGGGTCCAGGCCGTCCGCGTCCTCGTCGAGGACCTCCGTGACGGCGAGCATTCCGGCGAGGGGGGTGCGCAGTTCGTGCGAGACGTCGGAGGCGAAGCGGCGGGCTCGCTCCTCGGCCTCGCGCAACTCCCGTACGGATTGCTCCAGTTGGCCGGCCGACTCGTTGAAGGTGCGCGCCAGGTCCGCCAGTTCGTCGCTGCCGCGCACCGGAATCCTGGTGTCGAGCCGGCCGCTGCCCATGTTCAGGGCCGCCTCGCGCAGTTTCCGTACCGGGCGCAGCACGCTGCGCGCGGCGATCAGGCCGGGTATCAGCGCGACGGCGAGGCCGGGCAGGGCGCCGTCCCGGCCGGCCATGAGGAGGGCGTCGACGTTGACCTGCTCGTCGGTCATCCGCATGACGGCGTACAGGACGAGCCCGCTGGGCAGCACGCTGTCCGGGCTCGCCTTGAAGACGGTGGGCATGGCGATGGTCAGGTAGGGGACGCCGTCCTTGACGACCCGCTCGAAGCTGCCGTGGGCGTCGGCCCGCGCGGCACGGCGCAGTTCGGGTGTGATGACGGTGGAGACGGGGTTCTCGCCCGAGGAGGCACGGACCGACCCGTACTCGGCGAACACCACCCAGGGGTGGGGCTTGCCCTTCCGGGCGATGTCACGCAGGACCTCCTCCAGGCCCTCCTCCTGCACGGGCAGGGCGAAGCCCGTCTGCTGGACGTGGTCACGGAAGGAGGTGACCGCCGTGTCCTGGGCGGTCTCGAGGAGCGAGTTGCGGGCCTCGCGGTAGGTCAGCGCGGCCGTCGTGCCGGCGCTGACGCCGGCGACCAGCAGGAAGGCGAGCAGCAGCCTCGCACGCAGCCCGAACGCCCTGACCCGCGCCCGCTCACGGGTGGCCGTACCGCCCCGGCCTTTGTCCTTGGGACGGGCGCCACTGCTCACAGTGGCCCGAAGCGGTAGCCGAAGCCCCGCAGTGTCTGGACGTAGCGGGGGCTGCCGATCTCGTCCTCGATCTTGCCGCGCAGCCGGGCGACACACGCGTCGACCAGCCGGGCGTCGGCGTGGAACGTGTGCTCCCAGACGTGCTCCAGCAGTTGCTGCCTGCTGAACACCTGCTCGGGGGCGGCGCAGAGATGCAGCAGGAGCTTGAGCTCCGAGGGGGCGAGCGCGAGCCGCCGCCCGGCCTTGGTGACGGTCAGTCCGACCCGGTCGACGGTGAGTTCGCCGTAGACCTCGATGGCCGGGCGGCCCGATCCGCTGTCGTCGATGCGGCGCAGTACGGCACGGATCCGGGCCTCGATCACCTCGGGACGGGCGGGCTTGACGATGTAGTCGTCGGCGCCGGCCTCCAGGCCGATGACCACGTCGAAGTCGTCGCCGCGCGCGGTGAGCATGATGATCGGCAGCTGGCTGTGGTCGCGGACCTGCCGGCAGACCTGTACGCCGTTCATGCCGGGCAGCATCAGGTCGAGGAGCAGCAGGTCGGGGCGGAACTCGGCCATCGCGGCGAGGCCGGCCTCGCCGGTCGCGGCCGCCCGTACCTCGTGGCCGCGGCGGCGCAGACCGAGTTCGACCCCCTCGCGTACGGAGGGGTCGTCCTCGATGAGGAGCACGCGGGGCATCGGCGGTTCTCCCTAGGTGCCTGGGTGGTGGTCAGTTCCGGGTCCGTCCGCGGCGTACGCCGGAGAGCAGCGCGTCGAGTTCGGCGAGTCGCAGGGGGCGGGTGAGCAGGGCGAAGACGAGGACGACGACGACCGCCCCGGCAGTTGCAGCGACCAGGGCCCCGGCCCGTACGGCGCCCAGGGCCGCGAGGTGGCCGAGGGCGGTGGCGGGGACGGCGGCGAGCAGCAGCCGCGCGTGGGCGCCGACGGCGGACGAGCGCAGGGGGCGGGCGACGGCGAGCCGGCGGCTCAGCACCAGGCCGGTCACCGCCATGCCCGCGCACAGCGCCAGGGAGTACGCCGCAGCCATACCCGTCACGGCCCAGCGGGCCGGCAGCAGGTGGGCGGCGGCCAGGGAAAGGCCCGCGTTGAGGGCGACGATCACGAGGTTGAGCAGGAACGGCGTACGGGTGTCGGAGAGCGCGTAGAAGGCGCGGGACAGGACGTACTGGCCGGACAGGGCGATCAGTCCCGGCGCGAAGGCCATCAGGATGCCGGCCATGGCGGCCGTGTCGTCGGCGCCGGTCCTGCCGTATCCGAAGACGAGCGCCATCACCGGCTGGGCCAGGGCGAACAGCGCGCAGGCGGCGGGTACGACGGCGGACGCGCAGACGCGCAGGGCGTGGGAGACGTCGCGCCGCACGGCGCCGGTGTCCCCGTCGGCGGCGGCCGCGCTCATCCGGGGCATCAGCGCGGTCACCACGGAGACCGTGATGATGCCGTGCGGTACGACCCACAGGGCATAGGCGTTGTTGTACGCGCCGTATCCGGGGCCGCCGTCGAGTCCCGCGGTGGTGGCCAGCCGGGTGGTGACCCAGTACGCGGCCTGGTTGGCCAGGACGAGGAGCACCAGCCAGCCGGCCGCTCGCAGGGGGCGGGTCAGTCCGCTGCCGCGCCAGTCGAAGCGGGGCCGCCAGCGGAAGCGGGCCGCGCGCAGCGCGGGGAGGAGGGCGAGCGCCTGGACGGCGATACCGGCGGTCGTGCCCCAGCCGAGCACGGCGGTCTCGGTCGCGGTGAGCGTGTCCCCGCCGCCCATGGCCAGGGCGAGGTACAGGCCGAACACGGTCATGACGACGAGGTTGTTGAGGACCGGCGCCCACATCATCGCGCCGAACCGGCCGCGGGCGTTGAGTACCTGTCCGAGCAGCGTGAACAGTCCGAGGAAGAAGATCTGGGGCAGGCAGTAGCGGGCGAGCGCGGTGGTCATGGCCGCCTGCGGGCCGGTGTAGTCGGTGTACGCGTCGACGATCGCGGGCGCCGCCCACACCGCGGTCGCGGTGATCGCCAGCAGGGCGAGGACGCAGACGGTGACGAGCCGGTCGGTGTACGCGGCGCCCCCGTCGTCGTGCTCCTTGGCGGCCTTGACCAGCTCCGGCACGAAGACGGCGTTCAGCGCGCCGCCGAGGAGCAGCATGTAGACGATGGTGGGCAGGGCGTTGCCCACCGCGTAGCCGTCGGCGGTCGGCCCGATGGTGCCCAGCGCCGCCGCGACCACGGCGGACCGGGCGAATCCGGTGGCCCGGGAGACGACGGATCCGGCGGCCATGACGGCGCTGCCGCGGGCCGTGGAGGCTGTTTTGGTCCGTTCCGCCGTTGCTTCCGCCGTCGGTTCCGCCGTTGCTTCCGCCGTTGCTTCCGCGGTCCCCGCGGTCGCTTCCGTGCTGTCCGTGCCGGCCGGTGTCGTATGGGTCATCGGCGGTTCAGGTATGCCTGGAAGGCGCGGTAGAGCGCGTGGTTGGCGCTGCCGCCCAAGGCCCTCTCCCATTCCCCCAACGTCTCGACGACCTGTCCTCCGGTGCCGAGCTTCCACCGCAGCAGTCCGTACGTACGTTCCTCGGGATCGAGTGTGGAGGGTACCCCGCGCATGTCGTACACGTCGGCGCCGAGGGCGTGGGCGTCCAGCAGCATCCGCCACTGCAGGGCGTTGGAGGGCCGGACCTCACGGCGGTGGTCGGCCGAGGCGCCGGTCTGGTACCAGGCCCGGCGGCCCACCGTGATCATCGTGTGGGCGGCCAGGACCTCTCCTCGGTGACGGGCGAGGTACAGCTTCATCCGGCCCGGTTCCTCGGCGTTGAGCACCGCGTACTGGCGCTCGTAGTAGGCGAGCGAGCGGCCGAGCCGGAACCCGTCGCGTCGCTCGGTGATGCCCAACAGCCGGTAGAACTCGGGGAGTTCGGCCGCACTGCCCACCACCACCTCCACGCCCTCCTTCTGTGCTCGGCGCACATTGCGGCGCCACTCCTGGTTGAGTCCGGACCACAGGTCCTCGGTGGTGCGTCCGGCGAGCGGCACCCGGAAGACGTGCCGGGGCTGGGCGTCCCCGTCCCCTCCGGTTCCGCCTCCTCCGGTTCCGCTTGCTCCGGTCCCGTCACCACCGCAGCGGCGCCAGCCGCGGGCCCGCAGCCGCTCGGCGACGGCGGTGCCGAGCGGGTCGACCTCGCTGGCAAGTACGTCGCCCAGGCGTCGGCCGGGCCCGGCGAGCGGTTTGAGCAGGGCGGCGTCCCAGCGCCGGTAGGCGGGCGACGGGCCGATGCGCACGGCGAAGGCGCCCACGCGGCGCAGGTGTTCGAGGAGCGGACCGAGCCAGTCGTCGACGTCGGGGTCGTTCCAGTCCGCGACGGGTCCCTCGGGAAGGTAGGCGAAGTACCTGCGGGTGCCGGGGAACTGCCGCAGCAGCACCAGGGCCACGCCGGTCAGTTCGCCCGCCTCCGGATCCGGCCCCCAGCCGAGCAGTTGGGCGCGCCAGCCCTCCTTGACGTCGGCCCAGGACGGGCACTGCAGGAAACCGGCGCCGAGGGCGGCGCCGTCGGGGGACGCGAGGAAGGCGCGGTACGTCTCCGCGGTGATGGTTCGCAGGGCCACGCCCGGGTTCCGTGGCCGGGGCACGCGGCTGGGCGGCACGAGCAGCGCTGACACAGTCCGATCCTCTCCTTCTCCCCGGGCCTTTCGCGGGGTCGCAAAGGATGCTCACAGCGCTCCATGACGGCTCCGTCCGGCGAATGTGACCGGACCATGACCGTTCCTCACCAGTCGCCGTCACATTGCTCCATAGCGGCTGACCTCGGGTTTTCCGGCTCTACAGTCACGACATCGCCGACTCGGCCAATCCCTTTCGCCCTTCCCGGAGGTCCTGTTGCTCCGCACACGCGTACTCGCCCATGCCCGCGTCCGGGCCGCCGTCGTGGCCGCCGCCACGGCCGCACTGCTGGCGCCGGTCGCCGCCTGCTCGTCGAGCAGCTCCTCCGGCGCCCCGGGCGCCGGGGCGGACACCAAGGTGACGCCGGGCGCCGACGACCGCCCCGTCAAGGTCACCGTCACGCCCACGGGAGAACGGGTCCCGGCGGGCGAGCCCGTGCGGGTCACGGCCGCGGGCGGCCGGCTCACCTCGGTGACCGTCGCCGACGACGAGGGTCACAAGCTCGCCGGGAAGGTCGCCGCCGACGGCCGGTCATGGGTCTCCGACCGCAAGGCCGCACCCGGTACGGCGTACACGGTGACGGCGGCGACCAGGACCGGGGGCGGAACCGCCAGGAGCAGCAGGGCCGCCTTCACCACGGCCCCGGCGGACAGGGTCAACAAGGTCGACTGGCGACCGGGCGCCGACGCCACCGTCGGCGTCGCCCAGCCGATCTCCCTGGTCTTCGACAACCCGGTGAAGAACCGGGCCGCGGTCGAGAAGCAGCTCAGGATCACCACCTCGAACAACACCGAGGGCTCCTGGGGCTGGATGACCGACTGGTCGGGCAGGGACCGAGTGGACTGGCGCCCCAAGGCGTACTGGAAGCCCGGAACCGAGGTCACGCTGAACGCCGAGCTGAACGGCACCGACTCGGGCGCGGCCGGCGGCTGGTTCGTACGCGACTACACGACCACCTTCACCATCGGCGCCCGGCAGATCGCCGAGGTCGACCTCGACAGGCACCAACTCACGCTCGTACGCGACGGGAAGACGGTCCGGCGCATACCGGTCTCCGGCGGCACACCCGGCGGTGACAAGCGCTCCTGGCGCGGAACCGCCGTGCTCATGGCCAAGGAGGGCACGATCAACATGAACTCCGAGACGGTGGGCCTGGGCGACGCCTACGACAAGATGGTCGAGCACTCGATGCGGCTGACCTGGTCGGGCATGTACGCGCACGCCGCCCCGTGGAACGCCCGCTACTTCGGCAACGCCAACCAGAGTTCCGGATGCATAGGGATGAGCGACGCGAACGCGGCCTGGTTCTACGGGCAGGTGCGGCCGGGCGACCCGTTCGAGATCACCGGCAAGGACACCAAGGGCGTGGTCGCGCCCGGGAACGGCTTCGGCGCGTGGAACCTCTCGTGGAGCGAGTGGCAGCGGAAGAGCGCGCTGCGCTGAGGAGCCGGACGTCACCGCGGTGCTGTTCACCGCCACCGGCGTGGGCCTGCTCCGGGGCCGCCGCGGCAACGCGTATCGACGCGTATTTCCGCCGGCGGCCACGGTGACGGCGCCAGGCGGCTTCAGGCGGCGTCGATCAGTGCCAGGTCCGTCGGTACGAGCGTGGTCGACGCCAGCAGTGCCCGGATCAGGTTGTCGTTGAGCGCGTTGCCCAGCGGCTCGCCGAGCTCCTCGCGGGTCAGCCAGGGCACCCCGTCGCGGGACAGCCGGGTGCGTACGCCGTTGACCAGGTGCTCGACGCGCTTGTCCGTCCAGCCCGCGTACGGCTGCGACCCGGCGAGTTCGGCGGCCGTCTGCCTCCAGGTCAGCGGCTGCGGCCGGGGCTCGTGCAGCAGGTACCGCCGGCCCAGCACGACGAGGGCGAGCTTCTCCTGCTCGGTCAGCACCCACACCCGGGGCGGGCGGGTGACGTCACCGTGTCGCGGTACCGGCAACTCGTCCTCGGGGCCGGTGACGAAGACCTCGAGCAAGTGCTCCCGGCCACCCGAACCGCCGACGAACAGCGGGGTGTAGCCGGTGTCGAGCGGCAGTGGCTCCTCGCCCCGGAACAGCAGACGGGCCCCGGCGCAGCGGATCGGCAGCCGCCCGGCGTTGCTCACCCACCAGCGGCCGTCCCGGTGGGTGAGCGTGCCCTGGTGACGGCTGAGCCGGGGGTCGTCCTCGCCGAGGCAGACGTGTACCTCGGGCCGGTTGCGGCCGAACAGGACCTCACGCCCCTCCCCGGGTCCCAGCGTCATGCCACCGGTCAGTGCGAGCGCGAAGAGGGTGCCGGGCAGCGGCGCCGACGCGCCCCGGGCGAGGCTCCCGTGGGTGGCGGGCAGGAACCGGCCGCCCGGAGCGGGCATCGACCGCCCACCCGGCCGTCCTGGTGCCGTTCCCGGCTCGGTCATGTCACTTCCCCGGCAGTCGTTTCGCGATGTTCCGTACGACGACAGCCGCGAACTCCGTTGCGGTGTCGCACAGTTGGCCGGAAGGCTGCGGGGCGTACACGGTCAGCTGGAAGAGTTCGGTGGTCCGGTCGCCGACCGAGTTGGTGTAGGTGCGGTGCGGGGTCCGTACGGTGCAGCTGTCGTCCTCGGCCTCGTCCGCGATGGAGTAGCTCTTCGTGCCGGCGACGTTCACCGGCGTTCCGTCGTCTGCGTCCAGCGAGTTGTCCCGGCTGAACTGGATCTCCACGGCGCGGTTGCCGTCGTCGCTCGACCAGTCGCAGTCCCAGGAACCGAAGCCGCGGTCCCGGTTGTCCGCCTCGACGCCGGAAAGCCGCTTGAGCTCGGTGGCGTCCAGCAGCGTGCAGGCGTCGAGCCGGGCCAGGGAGTTCGCGGCCGGCGACGACGCACGGCGGGGCACCGGGCCCTCGGCCAGCACGCCGACCACCTGATCGGTGGCGGTGTCGGCCATCTGGCACGGGTCGGGCGCCACCTTGCCGAGCTGCTTCGCGATGACGCGGATCTGCTTGCCGTCGGTGGTCAGGACGGCCCGTTCGCAGGCGTTTTCGTCCCGCTTCAGCGTCACGACCGTGAGGCTGCCGACCAGGCGGGTGGACCCGACACCGTCGAAGTCGTCCCGGTCCGAGTCGAGGTTCACCTCGACGTCCGCGATGTCGTCACCGCTGTTGTTGCGCACCAGGACGTCGCACCGGTCGATCTCCCCGTAGTCGGGGTCCAGCGCGGTGCCGCCGAAGCGGCTCAGCGAGGCCGCGCCGAGCAGCCCGCAGGGGTTCGCCGTGCGCTCGTCGCCGATGGCGCCGGCCTGCGCCGTGGCCGACGGCTTCGCGTCGGCCGCGCCGGTACGGCCACTCCTGTCGTCGTCCTTCGAGGCCCACGGGCCGAAGAGGACGAGCCCGGCCGTGATCGCGCCCGCCGCGACCAGCGCCACCGCCGTGATCGCCAAAGGCCGGCGGCGGCGTACGGGCCGTGGCGGCTGAAGCATGAAGGGCGTGAAGTCCCGCGGGT
The DNA here is from genome assembly GCF_036182465.1 of Streptomyces sp. NBC_00258. Classification (NCBI taxonomy): domain Bacteria; kingdom Bacillati; phylum Actinomycetota; class Actinomycetes; order Kitasatosporales; family Streptomycetaceae; genus Streptomyces; species Streptomyces sp. NBC_00258. Next base: position 6,580,277 of record NZ_CP108081.1, on the reverse strand, counting down.
GACGCAGGAATCGCCCCAGCCGCAGCGTGCGGGACGCGAGGTCCCCCGTACGGCTGTCGTGCAACTGCTCCTGTATGTGCGGGGGCGGGGGTGCGGCGCGCGTCAGCAGCTGCTGTGCCCTGGCGGCGTCGGGCCGGCGCCGGGGCTCCACCTCCAGCAGGGCGGTGAGCGGCCCGTCCAGCGGTCCGGCCCGGTGCGCGGGCTCGATGTGTCCCTCGACGGCCCGGGCCAGATACGCCATGGGGTGTTCGGCCTCCCCGTACGGCGACCGGCCCTCGACCGCCGAGAACAGGGAGGCTCCCAGGGAGAACACGTCGGACTTCTCGCCCGCGGGCAGCCCCTTGGCCAACTCCGGTGCCAGATACCGGGGTTTGCCGCGCACACCGCCCGTCGTGCTGTGGGTGACGTCGCTCCACAGGGCCCGCGAGATCCCGAAGTCGGTCAGTCTCGCGATGCCTTCGTCGGTGACGAGGATGTTCTCCGGTGTCACATCGCCGTGCACCACGCCCTCGTTGTGGGACTTCGCCAACGCGGCCGCGATCTGGCAGCCGATCGACCCGGCCTCCTCGGGCGTGAGCGGGCCGCCCTCCGTCACGATCTGCGCGAGGCTGCGCGAGGGGACGTACTCCATGATGATCCAGCAGGTGGCACCCTCGTCGACGAAGTCGAAGACGCCCACGATGTTCGGGTGGTGCAGCCGCCCGGCGTTGCGCGCCTCGCCCATGAGCCGCCGCGCGGCCCGGTCGTCGTCCAGGCGGGCGCACTTGACCGCGACCCGCCGTTCGAGCCGCTCGTCCCAGGCCAGCCAGACGACGCCCATCCCGCCGCTGCCGATGGGCTCCCGCAAGAGATACCGGTCGGCGATCCTGTCCCCGGCCTCCGGCGTCACCAGCACCGCGCCACCCCTCGCCCCACAACCGTCCGTCCTGCCAGGTGACGGAGTGTACTCAGCCCGAACTCGGCGGTGATCCGCTTCACCGGACTTCGCGCGGACCCGCCCAGAACCCCCACAGCGCACCGGGTTCACGGCCTGCCGGGGAGCACACGGCCGGCCGGCCCTGCTGCCCGCCCGCCATCGGCGAACTGCCGTACGCAGCCGCTGTGTTGCCGTGTCACGACTGTGTGACCGCGCTGTTCTGAAGCGAGGACAGGCGTGACCTGTGGGACCTGGGACGCCTCATAGTGATCACAGAGCGGGAATGGGCGGAAACGCCGCCGGCTCCCTGCTGTTCCCGCCCCTCGGAAGGAATCTCCCGTGATGAACCGCCGCCTGCGCCAGGCCATCGTCGCCACCGCCGCACTCACCGCCGGACTGCTGATGACGGCGTGCCAGAACGGCACCGACGACGGATCGTCCGGCAAGGGCGCGGCGGACACGGCGAGCCCGGTGGCGGCCGCGGAGAAGGCGTCGGACTCCAAGAGCTCCAAGGGCGTCAGCGGCTCGTTCAAGAACGGCAAGGTCACCTATCTCGCCCCGGGCAAGTACATCGTGTCCGTAGCGGGCAAGGAGGACCAGCAGTTCTGGGTCGCCGACGACACCGAGGTCTACGGCGTCGGCACGATATGCGGCGAGGCGGGGGCCAAGGTGGACGCCCCGTGCACGCTGGACCAGTTGGAGGCGGCCCTCAAGAAGGGTGCCGTGAACGCCGACGTGGAGATGAAGAACGGCGCCGCGACCCTGGTGACCGAGCGCCGCGCCGCCCAGCAGGACACCGGCTCCGGTTCGGACTCCTCCGGTTCCTCCGGGTCGGACTCCGACTCGTCCTCCGGCCGCGACGAGTCGGTCGTCGAGGGCGTCAACAAGGGCAAGGGCGTCAACGGAACCTGGTTCGGCAACGTCTCCTACCTGGCGCCGGGCAAGTACACCGTCTCCGACATGAAGGGCACCGAGCAGCAGTTCCTCGTCGCCGACGACACCAAGATCATGGGCTACGACGACATCTGCGACGCCGTGAACACCGGGCCGGGCGGCGAGGGCGGCGTCGAGTGCACCGAGGCCCAACTGGAGGCGGCCGCCAAGAAGGGCTTCTCCGCCGAGGTCGAGATCAGCAACGGCATCGCGACCACCATCACCGACGACCACTGAGCAGCGGGCAGGCCCGGCTCCCGGGCCTGCCCCGGTTCGAGATCGGCCGACCTCCGCTGTTCGAGATCGGCCGACCTGCCGCGGACGGCGGCAGGACGACGGTCGCGCCGACATGCGATGAGACGGCGGCCGCTCCGGCAGAACGCCGGGGTGTTCCTTGACGCCATGGACACCGTGAACCGGTCCGCGATGCCCAATCCCACGGGGAATGAGTGGGACGACCCGGAGCGCGTCGCCCCCGCACTACGGCTGCCGGCGGTGTCCACCACCGTCAACGAGACGGTCGGCGCGGCAGGCCTCCTCGCCGGCGGCGGCTGACCCGTCGCTTCTCCGACGAGGCCGGGGTTCCTCGGCGACGAGGCCGGGGTTCCTCGGCCCGGAACGCTCACCGGATCCACCCATCCGCACCTCAACTTCACTTCGTGGCCCGTGAGTTGGGTGCGGTCACATGGGTACTGTGGAACACGCGGAACGATCGGCTGCTACACCGGACAGCGGACGAGGGTACTGCGGAGCTGCCAGGCGGTTGCTCAGGGCGGTCCCTCGGGGTGAGGGGAGCCTCTTGGTGCTTCAAGGTGCGCGGGGCGGCACGCTGCGTACGGGTGCGGTCGACATCGCGCGGATCGGTGGTCTGTGGCGGGTCACGCGGCCCTGGCATCCCGGGTTGCGGCCGTTCCTGCGCAGTTACGTCGGCTACTGGGAAGCGATGACCACGCCGTACGAGGCGCGGTTGGTGCCGACCGGGCACGCGACCCTGCTGATCAGCCTCGCGGAGCCGTTTTCCCAGGTCCGGCGGCTGGGCATGCCGGGCGGGGACAGCGGGAGCATCGGGTCGCTGGTGGTGGGGCTGGAGGACCGGCCCGCGATCTGTGTGCATCCCGGCGGCCAGGAGGCGATCCGGGTCGAGTTCACGCCGCTGGGCGCCTACCGGCTGTTCGGCATGCCGATGAGCGAGCTGACGAACCTGGCCATCGAGATCCGGGACGTTCTGGGGCCCGAGGCCCGGGTGCTGGTGGAGCGGCTGGCGTCCACCCAGGACTGGGCGGCCAGGTTCGACCTGCTGGACGCGGCGCTGCTGGCCCGGCTCGGGGACGGCCCGGACCCCTCGCCCGAGGTCCACCACGCCTGGCACCTGCTCTCCGGCAGCGCGGGGGTGATCCCGATCGCCCGTATCGCCGCGGAAGTGGGGTGGAGCCAGGGGTACCTGGTCCGGCGGTTCACCCAGCAGATCGGGCTGACACCGAAGGCGTCCGCCCGGGTGCTGCGCTTCCGCCACGCCGTGGCGATGCTCAACCACGGGGCCGCGAGCCTCACCGAGATCTCGACGGCCTGCGGCTTCTACGACCAGGCACACCTCAACCGCGAGTTCCGCGCCATCGCCGGCACCACCCCCGGACAGATGGTCGCCTCCCGCCGGGTGGAAGGGGCCCTGGCCCTCTCCGCGAGGTCAAATTCGTCCAAGACCCGTCCGACCGCCACTCGATAGCGTCCCCGTTCGTACAACCGATGGCCGGTCGGATGGCACGGGGGACTGTCCGACCGGCCGCGTGGTATCGGACCGGAACGTGTTCCGGACCTCCGGCTCCCGCTGCCGGACGTCCCAGACCTCGGTCCCGGTTCCGGCGGCTCACGTGTGCGGCGCAGCACCTGAGTGATCAGGTCTTTTTCGGTCGTGCGGAGGTGTCGCCTGGTAGCGTCGATCTCTTCGGCCGGGGTGACCCGCTGGAGTTTTGACGGGGTGCGTTGTGACTCTTCCTGGCGCCGATGCCGATGCCCTTGCCGCTGCGGTGGACAGGGTCGCGAAAGTCTTTGGCGGTATGACGGCCCGAGTGGACGAGACCGGCTGTGGCCGGTGCTTCGATGCGGGCGAGGTCGGGCTGCTGAGGACTCCCGATATCCCGGTGCCGGCGGACCTTGCCCGCCGCGTAGCTCAGAAGCATCCTTCCCACTGGGACGACCAGCCCGCGATCATCAGACGGGTTCTGCCACAGCTCGTCGTGATCCTGGCCGAGGGGGAGCACGAGTCCGACCTCATGGCCCGGGGACTGGCTGCGGCGGGCTGGCCGCAGTGGCCCGGCGGGCAGGCCCAGGCCGTCGCGGGTTTCCTGGACGCGTGGTGGACCAGGACCCTGCGGACGAAGTCTCCGCCGATCCCGGCATCCGAGGTATTCGAGAGCTGCGTGACGGCGGGGTCCTCGGTCGCTCCGTGGCTGGCCCGCTGGGAGACGGAGGAGGGCCCGATCGCCCGTCGGCACCTGGACGAGAGCGTCCACCGGTGGCGGGAGGAGCTGGATTCGGGCGACTCGCCTTTCTCCTGGTGGTGGGGCACGGAGGCAGAGGGGCGGGCCGCCTGGCAGGAGGTGACGCTCTGGCTGGCCGGTCGAGGCCAGTAGCCAGTCGCCGCCCCCGTGTGCCCCGGCCCCTTCGGTGGCGGGGCGCGGCGTAGGAGAGGACGCTGGATGCAGGGGTGCGTGACGGAGAGGCGGCCCCATGGCTGAGACCAGTACAGATCACAAGGCGCATACGCCGTTCTTCTCGCGGCCCTCTGTCAGACGCCTCGCGCCGTTCGTTCTGATCAGCGCGATCGCTCTGGTCTTCATCTTCCAGAACCGCGAGAACGTCGAGATCCGCCTTCTCGTCCCGCAGGTGACCATGCCGCTGTGGGGTGCCCTTCTGATCGCCTGGGGCCTCGGGATGCTTGCCTGCGCCTTCACTCTGCGTCGACGGACGCACCGGCATGCACGACGGACGCGGTAAGGGTCGCGTCGGCCGCGCTCCTCGGGAGAGCCGTGTTCCAGGGGGTGTGACAGGGCCCCCCACGCGGCTGTCCCGCTGGTCACACGGCTGCCAGACTGGAACGCATGGCACGTGAGCAGCACAGCGGCAGCGGTGGTGGCGAGCTGGGGCGGTTTCTCAAAGCCCGTCGGGCCCGGGTGACGCCCGCCGACGTCGGGCTCCCGGCCGGACCCGGGCTGCGTCGTACGCCCGGCCTGCGCCGCGAGGAGCTGGCGACTCTCGCCGGGGTCAGCATCGACTACTACACGCGTATGGAACGCGGCAGGGAGACCAACCCCAGCCCGTCCGTCGTCGACGCCCTCGCCACCGCGCTGCTGCTGGAGGAACCCGAGCGCCGGCACCTGCGCGACCTCGCCGCCTGCGCGGCCCGCGGCGCCGCCCCGTTCCGGACGGCCGAGGAACCCGCCACGAGCGTGGATCCCGGTATGGAACTGCTCCTGGAGAGCCTGCGCCCCAACCCCGCCCACGTCGTCAGCCGCACCATGGACGTGCTGGCCGCCAACCCCGGCGGGCTGCGGCTGATGGCCGGGCTCGCGGACTGGCCGCAGGGGCAGCGCAACATCGTGCGCTACGTCTTCCTGTACCCGACCGCCCGCGTCCTGTTCGAGGACTGGGAGATCCAGATCCGCGGCTGTGTCGCCCGTCTCCGTACCCTGGCCGGCGTCGAACCGGACGCCCCCGACCTCACCGGCCTGGTCGACGAGCTGCTCGCGAAGAGCCCGGATTTCGCCCGCCTCTGGGAGGACTACGACGTCACGGGCCACAGCAGCGGGCGCAAGACCTTCCACCACCCCGACGCCGGCACCTTCACCCTCGGCTACCACTCACTCCAGCTGGACGGCGGCTCGGGTCAGCGCCTGGTGGCGTACCACGCCGGACCCGGCACTCCGGAGTACGACGTGATGGTCCGACTCGACCGGGGCCAGGACCTGGACCTGGACCTGGACCGGGAGCCGGCCGAGACCGAGGCCGCCGGGCGGGCGCCCCGGCGACACTGACGCGCCCACGTCGGCCACCGGCCGTCGGCCGTCGGCTCACGCTCACGGCTCGACGAGAACCTTCAGGGCCTCGCGGTCGGCCATCGCGCGGTATCCGTCCGGTACGCCGTCCATGCCGACCGTACGGTCGAAGACGCGGCCCGGCTCGATCCGGCCCTCCAGTACGTCGGGCAGCAGCTCCTCGATGTACGCGCGGGCCGGCGCCACCCCGCCGGTGAGGGTGAGGTTCTTCATGAACTCCGGGAATCCGAGAGGGACTTCGGAGTACTGAGGTGCGCCGACGCGGCTGATCGTGCCGCCCGCGCGGACCGCGCCGACCGACATGTTCAGGGCCGGCAGCGTACCGACGCACTCCAGGACGGTGTGGGTGCCGTCGCCGCCGGTCAGTTCCCGTACGCGCTCGATCCCTTCCTCGCCGCGCTCGGCGACGACGTCGGTGGCACCGAAGTCGCGGCCCAGGTCGGTGCGGCCCTTGTGCCGGCCCATCAGGATGATCCGCTCCGCACCGAGCCACCTGGCGGCCAGCACGGCGGAGAGGCCGACCGCTCCGTCGCCGACGACCGTGACGGTCGTACGGGGGCCGACCCCGGCGGTGACCGCGCAGTGGTGGCCGGTGCAGAACACGTCGGACAGCGTGAGGAGGGACGGCAGGAGGGCCGAGTCCTCTGCCACCGGCAGCTTGACCAGCGTGCCCTGCGCCTGCGGGACGCGTACCGCCTCGCCCTGGCCGCCGTCCACATCGCCCGCGGCCCAGCCGCCGCCGTGCCGACAGGAGGTCTGCAGACCCTCTGCGCAGAAGTCGCAGGTGTTGTCGGACCAGACGAAGGGGGCGACGACCAGGTCGCCGCGCTTCAGCCCGGACACCTCCGGGCCGAGTTCCTCCACGATGCCGAGGAACTCGTGGCCGATGCGGTCCCCGTGCTCGGTGGCCTCGCGCGACCCGTACGGCCACAGGTCGCTGCCGCAGATACAGGAGCGCAGCACCCGGACGATCGCGTCGGTGGGCCGGTGGATCTTCGGGTCGGGGACGTTCTCGACGCGGATGTCGCCGGCGCCGTAGATCAGTGTTGCTCGCATGAGTGCTTTCCGATCGGGTGTCTTGGTTCGGCGGTGCCGCTGTGCGGGGTTCGGCCGGTGCCGCTGCCCGGGATTCAGCGGGTGCTGCTGCGCGGCGCCCCGTACTCGGCGTCGTCGACCTTCTCCAGCCAGGTGGTCTCGGGGCCGCCGTCCGGGCCGGGGCCCTCCCACATCGCGAGGTGGGTCATGAAGTGGTCGGCGGTGGCGCCGTGCCAGTGCTCCTCGCCCGGCGGGGTGTGGATCGTGTCGCCGGGGTGGGCCTCGATGACCGTGCCGTCACGGGTGCCGATCAGGGCTGTGCCGGAGACGATGTGCAGGGTCTGGCCCATGGCGTGGGAGTGCCAGTCGGTACGGGCGCACGGCGAGAAGCGCACCATGTTGGCGCGCATCCGGGACGGCTCCTGGCCGGCGAGGACGACGTCGAACCAGACGTCACCCGTGAACCATTCGGCGGGCGCCTTCACCGTGGCCTGCTTCTTGAGGATTTCCATGGCGTGCTGCTCCTCCGTGCCTGGCCTCGTCCATGCCCGGGCCTCGTTCCCGACGATGTCCTTGAGGCGGTTGATCGCGCTCATCGCACTGGGCCAACCGGCGTAGGAGACGAGGCGGGCGATCACTCCAGGCTGCCCCCGGACCCGCCCTTCATCGCCGGCACCTGGCTGATCGGCGCGTCGCGCTGGCCGTCTTCGGCCCCCTGACCCGCTCGGCACGCCTCGCTGAAGCGGAACGGCAACATGCGAGCGTCCCTGCCTGAGGCTCGACGGGTCAGGCGAGTTTCCGGCAGTACAGCGCGTCCGGTGTCCGTGCCGAGCCGACGCGGGCGGTGTAGGCGATTCCGGCCGCGTACTCGTCGGTCGCGCACTGGCCCTTGTAGTGGCCGCTCGCGAAGTCGCCGCCCTTGGGGGCCGGACCCCTGTCGTCACCGCGGTCGAACCAGACCGTGCGGGCGGCCGTGCCGAGCTTCCCCGTCGGGGCGGCCGTGCACAGGGCGGCCGAGACGGCGGAGCCGCGGACGCTGTAGCCGGTGAGGAAGTGGCCGTCGGGGCACTGGAGTTTGGTGTATCCGGAGGCCCAGTCGCCGCCCGGGGTGACGTGCCGCTCGTCCCTGACCACCTCGTGACCGCCTGCCGGGACCAACAGAGGGCCGGCGGTCACGTCGGAGCACAGGCCCCGGTTGCCCGTATGGCTGAGGCCGAGGAGGCGCTGTCCGTCGGGGCAGGCGGCCTTGCGGGCACCGGAGTCCCAGTCGGGGAGCGCGCGCATACGCCGTGAGGCGACGAAGTCGGCGTGGTCGGGGCTGAGCATCGACCAGTCCGCCACGGGGGCGACGCGCCCGGTGCGCCCGGGGCTCTCGATGAGCCGGGTCCACGCCGCGGCCCGCCAGTCGTCACCGTCGTACACGCCCATGCGGCCGCCCGACGAGTCCCAGTGCAGCAGGGCCCAGCCGTTGCCCCTGCGGTTCTCGTGCCAACCGACGAGCGGCCAGTACGCGAAGTCGGCGTCGGTACGGATCAGTTGGTCCACGAAGTTCTCGAACCAGGCACGCGGCTTGGCGCCCGTCTCCTCACGGCCGCCGACGCCGAACTCGCTGATCCAGACCGGGGCCGTGAAGTGCTGGTCCTGTTCCGCGGTGACGTAGAACGCCTGGCGGTTCAGTACGGCGGTCAGTTCGGCGGGGCTGAGGTCGCGGTAGCGGGGGTCGGTCGTCTCACCCGTTCCCGTGGCGCCGCTGTGGTTCGGGCCCGTGTAGTCGTAGAAGTGGGCGGAGTACACGAGCTTGCCGGAGTCGACGAGGGTGTGCGAGAGACGGCGTACGGGCTCCAGGGTGGGGCGTTCGTGTGCGAAGCCGTCGACGGGGATGCCGGTCCAGTTGATGCCCTCGACGATGACGAGGAGGTCCGCGTTGGCCTCCGTCAGGATGCGGTCGCCCACACGCTGGGAGACGGCGAACCAGTCGTGGTCGTCGCCGAGGCCCCAGTTGGGGTCGTCCCAGATGTTGCGGCGGACCTCGTTGTAGAGGTCGGCGCCGACGACACGCTTGTTGTCCTTGTAGCGGCGGGCCATGAAGAGCCAGTCGTTCTCCCAGGTCGCGGTGGACCGGCTCGCGTTCCAGCGCTCGTTGCCGTCGACTCCGCAGCACCAACGGGTCGTGTTGGTGTGGTTGTTGAGGATCACGGCGAGGCCCGCGGAGGTGAGTTCGCGTACCACCGCGTCGTAGACCTGGAGCGGGGTCTTTCCGCGCAGGGACGGGTTCGCGGCGACCGCGTCGTCCTTGACGGGCACGCCGTCGTGGATCATCTCGTTGGAGAACGGCAGCCGGATGCTGTTGATCCCGATCTCCTGGAAACCGGAGATGATCTCGGCCATGGGGGCCCGGTCCAGGCCGAGGGGTGTCCGGCCGGAGTTCTCCCCCGCGTGGTGGTTGGCGTCGTCGTCCACGCTTCCGGAGCCGTTCCAAGTACCGCTGGCTCCATGCCAGTTGCCGGACCGCAGCTTGAAGCGGTCGCCGTCCGCGTCGACGATCCAGCGGCCGCGCGTGCTGAGCGGCGCCGTCCAGTCCTCGGCCGCCGAAGCGGGTTCGGAGCGGGGAGCACTCTCGGCGGCGGACTCCTGCGGGGCGGCGGCAGCCGGGACGGGCGTCAGGGGCGCCAGCAGGAGTGCGGCGGCCAGAGCCGCCCCGACGAAGGATCCGCGCACGGTCACCATCCAGAGGACGACACGCCATGCAGCTTTTGTCATGGCAGCGTCATCATGGGGGATGGGGCGGTATTGGTCCAGGCCTACGGGTCTGGTTCAGGCCTACGGGTTCGGCTGTCGCGCCCCGCAGGTCACAGCTCCGGCTCCACGCTCTGTTCCGCCCAGATCGTCTTGCCCGTCGGGGTGGGGCGAGTGCCCCAGCGCTGGGTCAGCTGGGCGACCAGGAGCAAGCCGCGGCCGCCCTCGTCGTAGGTGCGCGCGCGGCGCATGTGGGGTGCCGTGCTGCTGGCGTCCGAGACCTCGCAGATGAGGGTCCGGTCATGGATGAGGCGCAGCTGGATGGGCGGCTCGGCGTGCCGGATGGCGTTGGTGACCAGTTCGCTGACGACCAGCTCGGTGACGAAGGCGGCGTCGGACAGGCCCCAGTCCGCCAGCCGGCGGAGGGCGTTCTTGCGGACTTCGGAGACGGCGGACGGTTCCGGGGCCACGTCCCAGGCCGCGACCCGGTCGGCGTCGAGCGCCCGGGTGCGGGCGACGAGCAGGGCCACGTCGTCGGCGGGCCGCCGGGGAAGCACGGCTGCCAGGACCGAGTCGCACAGCACCTCCAGGGAGGCCGCGGGAGCGGCGAGGGCGCGGCGCAGCCGTGAGGTGCCTTCGTCGAGGTCGCTGTCGCGGGACTCGATCAGGCCGTCGGTGTAGAGGGCGAGCAGGCTTCCTTCCGGGAGTTCGGTGTCGAGGGACTCGAAGGGCAGCCCGCCCAGGCCCAGTGGCGGCCCCGCGGGAACATCGAGCAGTTCCACGGTGCCGTCCGGGCTCACCACGGCGGGCGGGGGATGCCCGGCCCGGGCGAGGGTGCACCGGCGGGAGACGGGGTCGTACACGGCGTACAGGCACGTCGCTCCGACGTCTCCCGAGCCCTCCCCCTCGGCGGCTGATCCCTCCGCGCCCTCGGCCTCGGTGGCGAGGCGGCCGACCAGGTCGTCGAGGTGGGTGAGGAGTTCGTCGGGGGGCAGGTCGATGTCCGCGAGCGTGCGTACGGCGGTACGCAGCCGGCCCATGGTCGCCGAGGCGTGGATGCCGTGGCCCACGACGTCGCCCACGACCAGCGCCACCCTGGCTCCGGACAGCGGGATCACGTCGAACCAGTCCCCGCCCACTCCGGCCCGGGCACCGGCCGGGAGGTAGCGGGAGGCGACCTCCACCGCGGACTGCTCGGGCAGGCTCTGCGGCAGCAGGCTGCGCTGCAGGGTGACGGCCGTGCCGCGTTCGCGGGTGTAGCGCAGGGCGTTGTCGATGCAGACCGCGGCCCGGGCCGCCAGTTCCTCGGCCAGTACCAGGTCGTCCTCCTTGAACGGGTCGGGGTGCCGGTGCCGGGCGAGCGCGACGACGCCCAGGGTGGTGCCGCGCGCCGACAGGGGCACGGTCATCGCCGAGTGGAAGCCGAACTCGCGGATCCGGGCGGACCGCCGCGGGTCCTCGGCCACCCAGTCGGCGACCGCCGCCTCGGTCACCCTGTGCAGCACGGCCCGTCCCGTTCGCAGGCTCTCCGCCGGCGGGGAGCCCTCCGGGTACGTGTCCACCTCGCCCAGGGCGAGGACCGCCTCCGGGACGTCCGGGAACACGGACTGGTGGGCGATGCGCCGCAGCGCGAGGGAGTCGCCCGCCCTCAGCGGCCCCGGGGGCTGCTCGGGCAGGTCGTCGAGGGACGCCAGGAGGTCGACGCTGACGAAGTCGGCGAGCTCCGGGACCGCCACGTTCGCCAGCTCCTGCGCCGTCCGCGTCACGTCGAGCGTGCTGCCGATCCTGGTGCCGGCCTCCGCGATCAGCTGGAGCCGCTTGCGGGCCCAGTACTCCTCAGTCATGTCGTGCCCCGTGGAGGCCACGCCCAGGACGCGGCCGGCCGGGTCCTCCAGGCGGTAGAGGTGGACCGACCACGCGTGGTCACGGGCCTCGCCGGGGGCGAGCGCGTGGTTCTCGAGGTACTGCGTCTCGCCGGTCTCCAGGACCCGCCGCATCGCCCGCTCGACCTTCTCCGCCACCGGATCGTCGAGCACGTCCGTCAGCCTGAGCCCGCGCAGGTCGTCGTCGCTCATGCCCAGCACGCCCCGACCGGACTGCGTGGACCGGCGGAAGCGCAGATCCGTGTCGTACACCGAGGTCGAGCAGCACGGGGAGTCGAGAAAGCCCCGCCGCACGAGCTCGTCGTCGTCGGGCCGGGCCCGGGCGGCCCCGGCAACGGCGGAGACGAGAAGCCAGCCGGGCATCCGGCCGTCCGACGCCCGGTCCGGTGTTCCGTCCGACGTCCTGTGGTGTGCGAGAACCCTGGCCTCCACGCGGTGGCCGTCGAGGTGCCGGAGACCCAGTGTGCCGTGCCATCTCGGCAGCTCCGAGAGGGGCGGGAGATCACCCGCCCCGGGTTCCTCGGCGAGCAGTGAGGCCGCCGGCCGGCCCAGGATCTGCGCCGCCGGGTAACCGAGGAGCCGTTCCGCACCGGCGTTCCAGCCGGTCACGACGCCGAGTTCGTCGACGGTGGCGCGCGCCGTCGGTGCCCCGCCCACGGCGTCGCGGCCCGGGCTCGATTCCTGGTCGTCGACGGCGCGCCGCTCCATGACCGCTCATCTCGCTCTCGTTGCGCTCTCCACCTCGCGTGACTCTCAGCGCGTGGGCACGCTTCGCCCCGGTGTCCGAGGCTCCACACCTCTTGGTCTGCCCTGTATTTTCACATTTCACCTTATTTACGCCAGTCGACGTACGCCTCACGAACAGCCTCGCCCGGGGCGGTGGTGTCACCGCCCCGGGCGAGACCGGATGCAGGGTCCAGAGGGCTACAGGGTCACCGAGTGGTGTTGTAGGCCCGTTCGATCGTCTGGACCAGGGTGTTGCCCGCGCGGTCGGTCAGCTTGGCGCGCAGGGAGACGGAGCCCGCCTTCGCCGGGTGCTTCAGGGAGAGGTGGGTGCCGCCGACGGCCTTGGTGGGGTGCCAGGTGGCGCCCTCGTCGTACGAGACCTCGAAGGCGAGCTTGGCCGGACGCTTGCCGGTGGCCGCGCCCTCGACGGTGAAGGGGACCTCGAACCGCTTGCCCGCCTTCGCCGTGCTGGACAGCGTCAGTTCGGGGGAGAAGCGGACCACCGACAGCGGCAGCGCGGTCATCTCGTCCTCGGAGGTCGTGGCGGAGCGGAAGGTCCACTCGGCCCTGACGCGGGTGCTGGCCGGATACAGCGCGGCATCACGGGAGTTGTCCAGGGTCAGCTTGTACGCGCTGTCCTTGGCCGGGACGGTGTACTCGGTCAGGCCGTCGGCCGGCGACGTCTCGTAGTTGTCGGCTATCTCCTTGCCGTCCGCCTCGAGGGTGCTCTTCCCCGAGGAGGTCTCGTAGGCGACGCCCCAGTGGCCGGCGCCGTCGCCGAACAGCGGCACGTAGGCCCTGATGACATTGCCGTACCGCGCGACACCGGGGTATCCGCTGCCCGGTCCGGCGTCCTCGGGGCCGGGCAGGACCGGGCCGAAGACGCCGACGTTGAACTGCTCGGTGTAGTTCCGTCCGCCCTGCCAGGTCCTCGGCATCCGCATCAGGAACTGCTCGTAGCGCGTCTCGCGGTCGTCGCCGCTGGCCTGCCACATGCGCAGGGACCACTTGACGCCGCTGTCGAGGATGTAGTCGGTGGTGCGCAGCGGCAGGACTCCCCTCAGGTCGTGGTCACCCAGGACCAGGTTCCCGTCGGCCGTGTGGGGAGACACCTCGACCTGGACCTTCCGGCCGTCGACGAGTGCGCCGGCCTGGAGGTCGACCTTGGCGAGCTGCTTCCGCCCGACCTTGGCGGCGAAGCCGCTCAGCCCGCCGGTGCGGTTCCAGCCCAGGTGGTAGGTGACCGGCCGGCCCTCGTCGTCCAGCCGTGTCCAGTCCCCGGCGAACAGGGCGGACGCCTTGTCCTCGGCCGGCTCGGGCCCGAGCTGTCCGAACCCCGTGCCCTCGAAGGTGGGCAGGCTGTACTCGAGCCTGCCCTCGCGCTGCCCCTCACCCCGGTCGTAGCTGTAGGCGACCATGGCCTCGGTGTTCTCGGCCGCGGCATCGGGCACGGTGATGTCCACCGGCCGCGCCTTCCGGGCGTCGACGGTGACGGTGGTGTCCCCGTCCAGGCTCAGCTTCGGCTGCACCAGCACGGCGTGCGTGGCGGACTCGTACGAGGGGTGGATCACCCCGCTGAGGGTGTAGTCGCCCTTGGGCAGCCTGACCGTGAGCTCGCCGTCCTCCTCGTCGGCGTAGGAGGCGTAGAAGTCGTTGTCGTAGCCCCCGACGTCGGTGACGGCGTCGCCTGTCGGCCCACCGTTCTCGTCGATGTGCTTCAGCGTCAGGTCGTACGACTCGACCTCGCGCTCCACACCCACGGCGGACCGCACCTGGGTCCTGCCGTCGGCCGAGGTGGCCTGCACCGAGCCGCCGAAGGAGCCGTCGGCGCTGCCCGCGCGGGTGTCGGCGGTGACGGAGGCGCTCGCCTCGCCGCCCGCCGGGACGGTGAGCTGCCCCGGCGACACGGCGAACATGCCCTCGGCCGCGGGCTTGCCGTCCACCGAGAACGCGTCGACGGACAGGTCCAGGGTGACCGGCTCCGTACCGAGGTTGCGGTACGTCAGCTTCTTGGTCGCCGGTTCGTCGTCGTTGTGCGGCCACCGCTGCTTGCCGAAGTCGATCGGCCCCTGCTCGGTGACGACGCCCTGCTCCATCGCCCGGACCACGTCGGTGCGGCCGGTGCCCTGCTGGTAGGAGCTGTACGCGCCCGGCTTCGCGGAGCCCGTGAGGACCGCCTTGAGGCGCTCACCGGTCCAGTCGGGGTGCTGCTGGGCGAGGATCGCGGCGGCGCCCGCGACGTGCGGGGCCGCCATGGAGGTGCCGTCGATGGTGAGGTAGCCGGGTACGTCGGAGGGGTACGCGCCCTCCAGGACGCTGCCGGCGGCCGCGGCGGCCGTGATGGCGGCGCCGGGCGCGGTCAGGTCGGGCTTGACCCCGCCGTCGCCGACGCGCGGGCCGCGGCTGGAGAAGTCGGCGAGCTGGTCGGCCTTGTCGACCGCGCCGACGGTGAGCGCGGCGTCGGCACTGCCGGGCGAACCGACGGTCCCCTCGCCGAACTCGCCGTCGTTGCCCGCCGCGACGACGAAGAGCGCGTCCGACTCGGCGGAGAGCCGGTTGACCGTCTCCTCCATCGGGTCGACGCCGGGCATGTCCGTGCCGCCGAGGCTGAGGTTGACGACATCGGCGCCCTGCGCCACCGCCCACTCCATGCCCGCGATGATCCCGGAGTCCGAGCCGAAGCCGTTGTCGTCCAGGACCTTGCCGTTCAGGAGCTTCGCACCCGGGGCGACGCCCTTGTACTTGCCGCCCGACCTGGCTCCCGTACCGGCGGTGATCGACGCCACGTGGGTGCCGTGGCCGAACTTGTCACCCGTGCCGGAGGATCCGGAGAAGTCCCGCTCCTCGATCACCTGGCTCGCCAGGTCGGCGTGGGCTGTGTCGATCCCGGTGTCCAGGACGGCGACCTTGGTGCCGGTGCCGTCGAACCCGGCGGCCCAGGCGGTCGGCGCGCCGATCTGCGGGACGCTCTTGTCGAGGCTGGCCCTGCGCCTGCCGTCCAGCCACACCTTCTCGACGGCGGTCGAGTCGGTGAACTCCGTCGTTCCGTCGCCCCTGCCTGCGGCGCCGGTGTTGGTCACGGCGTCCCAGAACTCGGCGCCGCGCTGCTTCACGGAGCGCATCGCCTTGCCGTTGACGACCGGAAGCGCCCGGCCCATCCGCGCCCCGGCCCCGGTGAACGGGCTCATCGAGGGCGCCTTCTTGCCCCGGAACGTGACGATCAGCGGCAGGTCGGACCGGCCTGCGTCGTCGTAGCCGTCCGCCAGCAACTGGGTCACGTCGAACAGCCGGGCGTCCAGCTTGCCCTGGGCGAGCAGCAACTGGGCGTCGCCCGGCACCACCCGGGTGTGTCCGTGGACCACCCGGACCGAGAACGGAACCCGCTCCCGGCCCTTCGCCCGCTCCACCCCGATGACCTTTCCGGCGCCGTCCAGCCGGACGCGGTCGCCGGTGACCAGCGTCACCGTCCTCACCTTCTGGGACTTGCCGACGCCGCTCGCGTCCTCGGCCACCGTCCCGGAACGCCCGTCGGCCGGCTCCCCCGCGGGTGCGGCCTGGGCCGTCCCGCCCGGGACACCGGCCAGCAGAAGGGCTGTGGAAACCGCCCCTGCCGCCACGGCGGAACGTAAGGGTCTCGCACGTAACTCCACCTGAACTCCTGACACTTGGACCATCTGACAGGAGTCGTCCCGCGACGCCGGAAACCCCGGCGCCTCACCCGTACGCCCAACGACTCGCCATAGAGACGGAGCGGGTTGTCATCAGGTTGTCAAGACATCCGATTTATTTCTGACGATGCGTCAGGGAGGTGCGGAACGGTCGTCGGTGCCGGTCGCCGGGGTCGGGCGCGGCCCGCCATCGGCCGTCGTGGTGACTGCTGGACAATGGGGGCATGAGCATCGTCAAGATCAACGTACTCACGGTTCCCGAAGAGCAGCGCGAGACGCTGGAGAAGCGCTTCGCGGCTCGGGCCGGGACGGTGGACAGCTCGGACGGGTTCGAGTGGTTCGAGCTGCTGCGTCCGCTGGAGGGCACCGACACCTACCTCGTCTACACGCGCTGGCGCGCCGAGGAGGACTTCCAGAACTGGATGTCCGGGCGCGGTCAGGCCGCACACCGCGACGGGGCCGCCGGCGGCGGCGAGCGGCCGAAGCCCGCCGCGACGGACTCGACACTGTGGACCTTCGAGGTGGTCCAGCAGGCCGCCCCCAAGCAGGACTGACACGGGCGGCGACACGGGGCGCTGCCACTTACGGGCGGCGCGGGTCAGGGCCGGTTTCGGGCGGCCCCGACGAACGCGGTGATCAGGGCGGGGTCCTTGACGCCCCGGCTCCGTTCCACGCCGCTTGACACGTCGACGCCCCAGGGCGAGGTGGCGTCGACGGCCGCGCGCACGTTGTCCGGGGTGAGACCGCCGGCGAGGAGCCACTTCTCGCCCGGCCCGGCCAGGGGCTTCCTCGACCAGTCCCAGGCGACGCCGGAGCCCGGCACGGGGGCGTCGAGGAGGAGGACGTCCTCGCCCATGTCCCCGTGGCGCGGCGCGGGTTCGCCGAACGCGGCGGCGCGGATCAGCGTCCAGCCGCCCGTCGCGAGGTCGTCGTAGTAACCGCGGTCCTCGGGCCCGTGCAGCTGGACGGCCCGGATCCCCGAGTCGGTGGCCAGGGACCGTACGTCACGCAGGGGCTCGTCGCGGAAGACACCGACCGTCAGGACGTTCTCCGGCACGCGGGCGCACAGCCGCGCCGCCGTGGCCGCGTCGATGCGGCGCGGGCTGGCCGAGAAGACGAAGCCGATGGCGTCGGCGCCCGCCTCGACGGCCGTGTCGACGTCCCGTTCGGTCTTCAGGCCACAGATCTTGATGAAGAGGGAGCTGCTCACCCCCTCAGCCTGCCGTATCCGGAGCCGGTCCGGCTGCCGTGTCCGGCGCCTGTCCGGTCCGGTCCCGGGTGCCGTCCCGTACCGGGGCAGCCACCCCCGGTTGTGGAGATCCGGCTGAACGGCGGCGACATGATCCGCTTTTCTGGCCATTCCCCGCCCGGTTGAGCTAGAAATTCTCCGAACTCACATTGACCACTGGGTTCTTGGTGTCACACCAGTCCGAGGGGAAACACGTAGTGACAACGCACGATCATGTCTTGCCCGGCCGGGACGGCCGCTCGACGCGTCGGCCGAGACGCGAGTCCGGCGCAGGGGCGCGCAAGGGGCTCACGCGCCTGAGGATCGCCGCGGCCGCGGTGACCGCACTCGTCGTCGCCGGGTCGGGGGCCCAGGCGACGGCCGCCCAGCCGGACCCGACGACAGCGGCCGCCTCGAAGGGCTCGCTGCCGGCCCCGCCGGTGCCGACCCTTTCCTGGGCCGACTGCCAGGGCGGCTTCGAATGCGCGAACGCCGATGTACCGCTGGACTACCGGGCGCCGGAGGGCCGCAAGATCACCCTGGCGGTGATCCGCAAGAAGGCCGCCGACCAGACGAAGCGCAAGGGCACGCTCTTCATGCAGCCCGGCGGACCGGGCAACTCCGGCGTGGACTTCGTCCGCGGCAACTACGACGACCTGCCGGCCGCCATGCGCGACTCGTTCGACGTCTTCGGATACGACGTACGAGGCGTCGCGCGCAGCTCGGCGCTCGAATGCTGGGACGACCAGCGGTACACGAAGGCCGTCACCGACGCGAAGGGCGCCCCGGGCCCCGACGCCTTCGGCCCGGCCCTGCGCGAGGCCGCCGAGTTCAACCAGGCCTGCACGGACAAGTCGGCCGACCTGCTGCCGTTCGTCGGCACCGAGTACGTCGCCCGTGACATCGACCTGCTGCGCCAGGCCCTGGGCGAGGACCAACTCACCTACTACGGCCGGTCGTTCGGCTCGTACATCGGTACGGTCTACGCCGCCCTGTTCCCGAAGCGGGTGCGCGCCCTGGCGCTCGACGGGGCGTACGACCCGGTGCACTACGCCAACCAGCCGTACTCCTACGACAAGCCCCAGTACCTGGCCCTGGACGGCGCGATGAGCCGCTTCCTCGACTGGTGCAAGGCCGACCAGGCCACCTGCGGGTTCGGTGACGGCGACCCCCGGGCGGCGTTCGAGAAGCTCAAGCGCGACCTGGACGCCAACCCGGTGCCGACCGCCAACGGCGGACAGGCCAACGGTTACACCCTGGTCTACCGGCTGATGTTCAACATCAACGAGGGCAAGGTCATCTGGCCCGCGTTCGGCGAGGCCCTGCGCAAGGCCCAGCAGCGCGACAACACCTCGTTCCTGCTGCGACCGCCGTCCCCGGGCAGCTTCGACTTCCTCGTTCCGAACGTGGTCGTCGAGTGCGTCGACAAGGACTACCCGCGCGATCAGGCCCTGCTGAAGCGGAACGTCACGGCCTACGCCAAGGCGGCACCGCTGCTCGGCCCGGCCATGGCCTACGGCCCGCCGACCTACGACCACCAGCACGCCACGGCCTGCACCCAGTGGCCCGGCGAGCGCGTCAGCCGCTACGACGGCTCCTACCGCGCCAAGGGCTCCAAGCCGATCCTCGTCCTCGGCACCACCGGCGACCCGGACACCCCCTACCAGGACGCGGTGGCGCTGTCCCGGCAGCTCGACAACGCCTCGCTGCTCACGTTCAAGGCGGAGGGACACACCGCCTTCGGCCGGAGCGCCTGCGCCACGGACGCGGTCACCGGTTACCTGGTGGACCTGAAGGTCCCGGCCAAGGGCACGACCTGCGCGGACGAGACCCAGCCGCCGTCGGTCACGCCCAAGGTGGCCCCGCCCGGCACGACGCTCGGCGAGCTCCGCAACGGCGTCAACGAGCGCCTCGACCGGCTCGGCTCGCTGCGCTGATCCGCCCGTTGGACCTACGCTGACCGACACCGATCGACGCCAGGGGCGTCGGGCCCTTCCCGGCCCGGCGCCCCTGGCGCGTCAATATCTGTGCCCGCGAAGTAAGAAATGAACACGACGCGCGATGAACATTCCTTCCTCGACAGGCAGAGCAGAATTATCCTCCGCACACGCCCGACCGCAGCGTGCTACTCTCGATCTCAGTTGCAGTTGTGGTTCCCGAAATCTTTAAGACGGGGCGATCAT
The DNA here is from genome assembly GCF_036182465.1 of Streptomyces sp. NBC_00258. Lineage (NCBI taxonomy): Bacteria > Bacillati > Actinomycetota > Actinomycetes > Kitasatosporales > Streptomycetaceae > Streptomyces > Streptomyces sp. NBC_00258. The sequence goes on along the minus strand of NZ_CP108081.1, from coordinate 6,560,917 downwards.
CACGGCGACTCGGATTTCACAGGTTGTGGATTCCGACGCACCCCCGAAGGAGATTTGACATGGCTGCAGGCACCGTGAAGTGGTTCAACGCGGAAAAGGGCTTCGGCTTCATCGAGCAGGACGGCGGCGGCGCCGACGTCTTCGCCCACTACTCGAACATCGCCGCCCAGGGCTTCCGCGAGCTGCAGGAGGGCCAGAAGGTCACCTTCGACATCGCCCAGGGCCAGAAGGGCCCGACGGCCGAGAACATCGTTCCGGCCTGACGCTGACGCGTACTTCGCAGCTGGGGCCCGCACCTTGGGGTGCGGGCCCCAGCTCGCTGCTTTCCAGAAAACCCGCTCCATCCCGCTCCTCGGGAATGCTCGGACCGACGCTCCGGTTGACATACTGCCGGACCCTCCCACACGGAATACCCGGCCCCACCGCCGGAATATCGCCTCGAACTTCAGCGACGTATCCCGCGAGCATTCCCCGCCGATCCGATTCGGCCCCCCATTCTCTTCGGCTCGTTCTTGCAATTCTCTGCGCTGCTCATTTGCTGCGGGAATTCCTTGATACGTGCCTCATCAAGGAAGGTTCCGCATGAACCGCACACGCACGAACGACCGCTTCTCCCGCACCCGTTCGGGAGGCTCCTCCCGCACGGGTGGTTCAGGCCGCACGGGAGGTTCGGGCTCCGGACGGGGCGGCTACTCCAGTGCCCCGCGCCGCTCCGAGGGCTACAGCCGTCAACGGTCCGCGCCGCAGGGCGAGTTCGCGCTGCCGGTGACGACCACCCCCGCGCTGCCCGCCGTCGAGGCGTTCGCCGATCTCGACATGCCGGCGCAGCTGCTGGCCGCGCTCGGCCGGGAAGGCGTGACCGTGCCGTTCCCGATCCAGGCGGCGACCCTGCCGAACTCCCTCGCGGGTCGTGACGTACTCGGCCGTGGCCGCACCGGATCGGGCAAGACCCTCGCCTTCGGTCTCGCGCTCCTCGCCCGTACGGCGGGGCTGCGCGCCGAGCCGAGGCAGCCGCTCGCGCTCGTCCTCGTACCCACCCGCGAACTGGCCCAGCAGGTCACCGACGCGCTCACCCCGTACGCCCGCTCCGTGTCGCTGCGTCTGGCCACCGTGGTCGGCGGGATGCCGATCGGCCGGCAGGCCGGTGCGCTGCGTGCCGGTGCCGAGGTCGTCGTCGCGACGCCGGGCCGGCTCAAGGACCTCATCGAGCGCGGGGACTGCCGCCTCGGCCAGGTCGCCATCACCGTCCTCGACGAGGCCGACCAGATGGCCGACATGGGCTTCATGCCCCAGGTCACCGAACTGCTCAACCAGGTGCGGCCCGAGGGCCAGCGGATGCTGTTCTCGGCCACGCTCGACCGCAACGTCGACCTGCTGGTCCGCCGCTACCTCTCCGACCCGGTGGTCCACTCCGTCGACCCGTCCCAGGGCGCGGTCACCACGATGGAGCACCACGTCCTCCACGTGCACGGCGCGGACAAGCACCGGACGACCACCGAGATCGCGGCGCGCGAAGGCCGGGTGCTCATGTTCCTGGACACCAAGCACGCGGTGGACCGGCTGACCGAGCACCTGCTGAACAGCGGCGTCCGGGCCGCGGCCCTGCACGGCGGCAAGTCCCAGCCGCAGCGCACGCGGACCCTGACCCAGTTCAAGACCGGGCACGTCACGGTGCTGGTGGCGACCAACGTCGCCGCCCGCGGCATCCACGTCGACAACCTCGACCTCGTCGTGAACGTCGACCCGCCCAGCGACCACAAGGACTACCTGCACCGCGGAGGCCGTACGGCCCGCGCGGGCGAGTCCGGCAGCGTCGTCACGCTGGTGACCCCCAACCAGCGCCGCGAGATGAGCCGGCTGATGGCCGCCGCCGGCATCACCCCGCAGACCACTCAAGTGCGCTCGGGCGAAGCCGAGTTGAACCGCATCACGGGTGCCCAGGCCCCCTCGGGTGTGCCGGTCGTCATCACCGCTCCGGTCGTGGACCGCCCGCGGCGCGGCGCCTCCACCTCGTCCCGGGGCCGCCGCGGCCGCACGGGCGGCAAGGGCCGCTCCACCGGTGAGGCCCGCCGTACGCCGCAGCGACCGTCGGCCGCGGCGGCCTAGGTCCTGGCCGGGTGGAGTCCTCGTACTGGCCGTGTCCGGGCTTTCGCCCGGTGCGGCGAGTGGGGGCACCACCCACGCCCTCAAGGCAGTGGGGGAGCGTGCCGGGCGTCGCCCGGCGCTCCCGCCCTCTCCTGCCTGCTGATCCACCCCGGCCGGCCCGGGTCCCCCTCTTCTCTGCCTTCCTCCCTCCCCACCCCTCCCTTCCCTGTGAGGCATCATGCGCTGCGTCATCGCCCGGTTCCCGTTCGACCTCGACAAGAGCGGGGTGCTGGACTCGATGAAGGGCGTCAAGCCCGAGGCCATCACGGGCGAGTCCGTGATCATCGGCCGCCGCCACTACCCCGTCAAGCAGGTCGGCGAGGTCATCACCCGGCAGGACCGTCGTGACTTCACCAGCGGAGAGGTCGTACGGGCCATGACCCGGCTCGGCTTCACCTGCCACGCCGGCCCCGCGCCCGAGCCGGCCCCGGTCGCCGCCACACCGCTCCAGACCGCGTCGGCGCTGCTCGGCAGCCCGGCTCCCCTGGGCCTGTGACGGCCGGCGCAAGCCGACACCGGGACGTACTCCCCGGCTGACACCGGGAACTGGGATGAGGGCCCTGCCGACGCGCGTCGGCAGGGCCCTCATCGCTGTTCCCGAGCGCGTCGGGTACGGCGGTTCAGTGGTCGGAGTAGCTGACGTCGCCCACGGTCCAGGCGCTGACGTCCTCGATCGCGACGCGGTACATCCCGCCCGTCTCGGGAATCCCGATGTTGCCCTGCAGGATCCGGGCGAGGTGGAAGTGCAGATAGGCGGGTGGCTCGCCGCGGTCGCCGCCCTCCGGGCCGTCGTCAGGGCCGTCCGTTGCCGGCTCGGCGCCGAAGACCGCGGAGAACGGGCCCAGGCGGTCCGAATCGTTGAGGACCTCCGACACCCGCTCCCGCCACACGGCTTCGGGAGCGAGCCGGCCGGTGATGACGGCACCGCCGACCACCACGGTCAGCGACATCTGATTGCTCTGCCCGGACTCCACGAGTGCGGAGATGTCCACGAGGAGCCGGTCGGGGTTCGTCATGGAAGCCGAGTCTATTCAGCGACTCGTCCGTCCTCACCCGCCCGACCCGGCCCGGTCGCACCCGCCCAGGCCCGGTGACAGCCGAGCGTCACCGGGCGTTACCGGGCGTCACTGTGAACGGCAGAATACCTACGCCTCAAGAGAACCGAAATCTGTCCTCGCCAGAGTAGACATTGGCCTGCGTCGTGGTTAAGGTTTCTCTTGTAGACAAGGTCGAGAGAGACCCGGCAGACACGAACTGGCGGGTGGAAGACGACAGTTTCACCGCAGGTCCCGAGGAAGAACGGAAGGAGCAGACGCCATCAGGATCGCCCGGCCAGGGCATCATCCGGCCGGGTACCGCAAGACCCCGGATTGGAAGGTGGTCCACGGTCACGCATTCGCGATCCCCGCATACCCGCCCGTCTCCCGGGCCGGACTGCGGAAACAGAAGGTCGGCGCAGCAGTAGAGCCGACAGATGGTGTTCAATTTCCTTCGGGGCCCTGGTGCCGTACGGCGCCAGGGCCCCTCGACGCGTTGGTCAACGAGGTGACATGACAGCAGATACTCCGCTCAGCGGTCGTCTGGAAGACGACGACTACCCCGCGTACACGATGGGCCGGGCAGCAGAAATGCTCGGCACCACCCCGGGTTTCCTCCGGGCCATCGGCGAGGCACGGCTGATCACTCCGCTCCGCTCCGAAGGCGGGCACCGGCGGTACTCCCGCTACCAGCTACGGATCGCGGCGCGCGCCCGCGAGCTCGTCGACCAGGGGACCCCTGTCGAGGCGGCCTGCCGCATCGTCATCCTCGAGGACCAGCTGGAGGAAGCACAGCGCATCAACGCCGAGTACCGCCGCGCCGCGGACGAGACGCCCGAGACTTCCGCCTGAGTGTGTCGGCACGCTCGCGCCCGAGTGCGTCGGCGCTGACCGGCCGCCGCGGCGGAAGCGGTCACGAGTCGCGTCGCGCGGTGTTCGCGAGAGTTCTCCCGGAAGCCAGTTCGCGCAGGATGCGGGTCAGGTCCGCCGGTGCCGCCGCGAGACGGACCGGGGTGCCCGCGTCGTCGAGTTCGGCGATGTGCCAGCTGCTCGGGACGGTGTCGCCGTCACTGCCCCGTACTCGCCGCACCTCCTTGAGGACGAGCCGCTCCACCGGGACCGGCTTCGCCGCGAACCTGCCCGGGCCGGGATGGGGCGTCACCGCGAGCCGGCCGCCCCCGAGGACGACATGGGTGCCGAAGCCGTACGGGTTGTAGTCGGTGTGCTCCAGAAAACGGGCGGCCAGGAACACGTCGTCCTTCTCCGTCTCCTCGGCGAATCCGCCGGCCCCTCCCGTCACTCCCGCAACTCCGGTCGCGTCGATCTCTCCGGGCGTACGGACACGGGTGGCGCGCCACGCCCAGACGAGGAAGGCCAGTGTCGCCGCCGAGCCCCCGGCCGCCCACGTGATCACCACGGGATCGGTGAGCAGGGTCGTGGGGTGGAGGTAGCCGAGCGGCAGCAGCCACAGAGCCGTGCCGACGAGCGCGCCCGCGAACGGCAGGGCCGACGGAAGGACCTCGTCGTCGGGCAGCCGGCGCCCGCGCAGGCGGAGCAGCACCCGGGCGGCCGGGTAGCCCGCGGCCAGCAGACACACGGCAGCGACGACGGCCAGGTCTCCGGAGGCGGTGACGTGCAGGCGGTACACGTGACGCTCGCCGACGACCTCCCGCACCTCACCGCGCCAGACGGTCAGTTCGACGCTGTCGCCGGGCCCGAACATCCTCGCGCCGTCCGACGAGACCGCGAGCCGCTCCATCGGCCGGCCGTCGGCGAAGTACAGCCAACTGCTCCTGTTCCTGGACCAGGTGGCATCGGTCCGTGCGATCACTGCGGTCAGGGTGGTCAGGCACTCGTCGCGCTCCGCGGCGGGCGTCCCGGAGGTGCACGGGGTGGCCGACCGCCACGCCCGCTCCCCCGACGCGGCGTCCGGCACGAACCAGGCGGCCAGCCCCGCGCCCCCGAGCAGCAGCACGCACAGGGCGAGCGACCCGGCCCAGCCGCGGCCGGCGGTGCGGTACGAGACGACGGGGACATGGCCCGACTCCGGCGTTCCGTGAAGCCGGTGCAGCGCACGGAACGCGTCCAGCTTCGCGTCGAAGTCCGGATCGTCGTGGGACCAGCTACGCGGCAGCGGCAGGAGCAGCCTGCGTCCGTCGCGCAGCAGCAGGCTGACGCCACGGGTGTCCTCAACCCGGGAAGTGTGCGCGTACTTCAGGCGTACGCGGACGTCGGCGATGTCGCCCCAGCGCACGCTCCGGCGACGCAGCAGCGTCCAGGAGTGCACGCCGTACGTGTCGGCGCGCACCCGGGCGGTCGCCTTGTGGAGCGCCGCGAAACCCAGCACCCCGAGAACCGGACCGCCACCCAGCCACACGTCCGGCCCCCGGTACGCCGACCACACCAGAGCCGCGCCCGCCCCGGCCGCCGAGAGCCCGGCGAAGAACAACAGGACACGTTTCCCCGACGGACGACAGCTCACTTCCCGGACATCGGTCATGCACCGAACCCTGTCATCGCCCGGTCCGCACGCACCTGTCCCGAGTACGGCAGTGTCCACACCACCGACACTGCCGACCGGTTACGGGAGATGAGGGGTCCCGGCCGCCGCACCGCCGTTACGCGAGCTGTGCGCGAGGCGGACCGGCGTCGACGACCGCCATCGACAGGTCCAACGGGTCGAAGTGGATCAGGGACTCCAGCCACCAGGTCATACCGGCCTCGGCGAGTCCCTTGAGGTCCACGTCCTTGTCCTCCTGCCACGCGGGGCTCGTGTTGCCGCGTACGGCGATGTCGAACGGCCGGTCGGCGGGCAGGCCGGCGCGGTGCAGCTCCCGCCGGATGCCGGCGACTTCCTCGGGCGTCAGTTCGTGGTCGACCGGGTTGGGGAAGATGCCGTCGCAGCCGGCGGCGCGGCCGATCACCCGTGGGCTGTTGGTGGAACTGGCCATCCAGACGGGGATGCGGTACGGCTCGGGCTCGGTGGCGGCCAGGTTCACCCGGTAGTGCGGGCCGTGGTGCCGGATCGCCTCGCCGGCCCACATCGCCCGCATCAGCCCGAGTCCCTCGGTGAGCATCGCCGAGCGGGTCGGCAGATCCGGGGCCTCCCCGAAGCGGCTGAAGTCGCCGGACTCGTCGACGCCCGTCCCGGTGCCGACGACGAGCCGTCCCCCGGAGAGCCTGCTGACGGTGGACGCGTGCCGGGCGACCACCCAGGGCCGGCGCCGGGCCGGCGGTGTGACCGTCGGACCGAGCACCAGTCTCCGGGTGGCCTGCGCGATCGCCGCCAGCGTGGTCCAGGGATCGGCGATCGGCATCGCGTCGGTGACCACGTGGTCCCACAGGAACACCCCGTCCCACCCGGCGGCCTCCGCCCGCACCGCCAGCTCGACGAGGACCCTGGGGTCGCCGAACGGGCCGAACGGCGGGAGGTAGACGCCGAAGCGCGTGTTCTCGTTCACGGGGACCATCTCCAGGGCAGGGGTCGACTGCGGGAACAGGGCGGACCGGCGGGCCTGTCCACCCTGTTCGGTCCACCCTGTGCAGTCTCGCCGGGCCGTGTCGCGGTACGTGAATTGGGTCCCCGTCAGATGTCGAACTCCTGGTCGCGGGTCTCCGGGAGGGCCAGCAGGCACAGGAGGCTCAGCAGGCAGAGGGTGCCGGTGTAGAAGCCGAGGACCAAGGGGGATTGCCAATTGCTGTTCAGCCAGGTGGCGACCAGTGGGGCGAAGCCGCCGCCGAGGGTGTTGGCGAGGATGAAGGCTGCCGAGGCGCCGGTGTAGCGCAGCCGGGCCGGGAACAGTTCCGGGAGGAAGGCCGCCACCGGGGAGAACATCAGCGCGAGGAGCATCAGGCCGACCGTGTAGGCGCCGGTGATCACCAGCCCGTTGCGGGAACTCAGCGAGGCGTACATGGGCACCGCCCACACCACGCAGCCGACGGCTCCGGTCAGCATCACCGGGCGCCGGCCGATCCGGTCGGCGAGTCTGGCGACCGGCAGGGTGATGGCGATTCCGGCCGCCGCGCCGACGCTCGCCGCCGTCAGCATCGTGTTCTGGGGGATGCCGAGTTCCTTCGGCCCGTACGAGATGCTGTAGACGATCGTCAGGTAGTAGACGGCCGAGCCGCCGATCGCCGCGCCCGTGCCGAGCAGCACCCGGCCGGGATACCGCTTGAGCAGCGTGACCAGCGGAAAACGGGAAGCCGTCGCGGGTGCGGATGCGGATGCGGATGCGGGTTGAGGCTGTGTCGTGCGGTTCGCCGTCGTGTCGAACACCGGCGATTCCGAGACCGTCGTACGCACCCACAGGCCGATGACGACGAGCACGGTGCTGAGCAGGAACGGGATGCGCCAGGCCCAGTCGACGAAGCCGTCCCGGCCCACGATGTTCAGGGTGGGCAGGATGACCGCGGTGGACAGCAGGAAGCCGAGCGAGGGGCCGGCCTGCGGGATGGACGCGTACAGCGCGCGGCGCCCCGGCGGTGCGTGTTCCGCGGCGAGCAGCACCGCCCCGCCCCACTCGCCGCCCATGCTGACGCCCTGCAGCAGACGGAGCGTCACCAGCAGTACGGGGGCGAGGAGTCCGGCACTCTCGTACGTGGGCAGCAGGCCGACGCCGACCGTGGCCACGCCCATCAGCAGGAGCGAGGCGACCAGGGCACGTCGGCGGCCCAGCCGGTCACCGATCGTGCCGAACAGGACGACGCCCAGGGGGCGGGAGAGGAAGGCCGCGGCGAACGTGAGGAACGCGGCCAGGGAGGAGACGGTGGCGTTGCCCGAGGGGAAGAAGGCGGGGCCGAGGACGAGTGCGCTCGCGGTGCCGTACACCGCGAAGTCGTAGTACTCGATCGTGGTGCCGACCAGGCTCGCGACGGCGACCCGTGGGGCCTCGTTCTTCCCGGCGGTCGTTCCGGTGGTCGTTCCGGTGGACCTCTCGGAGGGCTGCTCGGTGGTCTTCGCCGTCGGCGGTGGGGACGCGGCCGGTCTTGGGCCGGCGGTCTCGGGAGCGGTCTTGGACGGTAATTCGGGCATGGGGAGTCACTTCCGGTACGCCCGGTCCGTACGGTCCGGGTGCAGATGGGGGGGACGGCCTCGCATGTAACACGTTCCGGAGCGCGCCTGACACCCTAGGCCCGGAAATTCAATTTCGACAAGGAAGTTCGACAAATAAGCCCGACAGGAAAGCCACCCCGTCCGAATAGCCGAACACGCCGAAGAGACAGCGCGAGAATTGCCTGTCATTTACACGTGACATCCGTAGGAAAGCGTCCGATGCGGCCACGTGCGGGGGCAGACCTCCTCAATGCGCATAGAGCACATCACACCCGCCACCTCGCCATTTGCCGCCCAACACCCCACGAACAGCATCCTCCTGCGGCGTCAACCCCGCCATACCTGTCAAATCGCTGTCAATATTCATTCCCGACCCCGCATAAAAATTTGCCGGTGATCACGCCTTGCCAACGACCGATTACGCGTGAATGCTGATGGCCGACTGAACTTGAAAGTTCTACGACCATCGTTTTTCGGACATGGAGACCGCAACAGGATGTCGCGGTTCGGCTTTCTTAAATGCGGCCTCCGGGCTGGGAAGGCGCATTACCCATGCTGAAAAGTGGCAAGCTATTACGCTTGAGAAGACTTTCGCTCGCGGGTGACGACCGGCACCTGCTCGTACCGCTCGACCACAGCGTTTCGGACGGCCCGATCGTCCCCGCCGACAAGTGGGACGACCTGCTGCGCGCCCTGGTGGCCGGCGGGGCCGACGGGATCATCGTCCACAAGGGGCGCGCCCGCGCCTTCGCCCCGGACATCCTCAGGAGCTGCGCCCTGGTGGTGCACCTGAGCGCCAGCACCGCCCGCTCCGCCGACGTCCACGCCAAGGTGCTGGTCGCCGACGTCGAGGAGGCGCTGCGGCTCGGCGCCGACGCGGTCAGCGTCCACGTGAACATCGGCTCGGACACCGAGTCCCAGCAGCTCGCCGACCTGGGGGCGGTGGCCCGTTCCTGCGACGCGTGGGGCATGCCGCTGATCGCGATGGTCTACCCCCGCGGCCCCCGCATCGAGGATCCGCGCGACCCCGGCCTTCTGGCCCATCTGGCCAACGTCGCAGCCGACCTGGGCGCGGACATGGTGAAGACCTCCGTCGCCCTGCCGATCGACCGGATGGCCGAGGTGGTGGCCAACAGCCCGATCCCCGTGCTCGCGGCCGGCGGTCCGCCCGACGGCTCCGACCTGGTCGAGTACGGCGCCGCCGTGATGGCCACCGGCTGCCAGGGGCTGGCCATCGGCCGCCGGATCTTCTCGGCCCCCTCGCCCGCCGCGCTGGTGTCCCGGCTCTCCGCGGTCGTGCACGGCGGCAGCACCATCTCGGATGACATGAGCATGTCTAAATACTCGACGATCGTGGCAGGAGTCGCATGAGGTTCGCATGGATCGATCTCCGTGAGGTCCCCCGTCCGCAGCTTCAGGCGGTGGTGGACGCGGCCGTCCACAGCCGGATGGCCGGAGTGGTGGCCACCGACGCCGAGTTGCTCGGGACGCTGCCTCCGACCGTCACCCGGGTGCTGATGACCGGGGGTCAGGGCCAGCCCGCGGCGAAGACGCCCGGGGCCAAGCCCGGCGACAAGGAGGTGAAGGGCGCCGGCGGCAAGAAGGATGCCAGCCTCCCTTCCGGGAAGGGCAGTTCCCCGGCCGGCACCGGATCGGCCACGGGATCCGCCACGGAAACGGTCACCGGAACCGCCCCCGGAATCGACCTCCTGCTGCGGAAGTTCGGCACCCAGGAGGAGCTGGACGCTCTCGCCGCCGAACACCGTGCCACCGGTTCCGCCGGCGGAACCGGTGGCACGCCCGCCGCCGGTTTCATCGACGTACGGGACGACCGCACCCTGACGCTGTCCTGCGCGGGCGCCATGGCCCTGCCCTACACCGTCATCCACTTCGCCGACCCGACCAAGATCCCGCTGGAGATCGTGCTCGCCGCGGCCGAGTCCGCCGAGGGCAAGCTGGTGACCGTCGTCGACGGCCTGGAGGAGGCGGCCATCGTCTTCGACGTCCTCGAACGCGGCTCGGACGGCATTCTCTTCACCCCCCGCAGCGCCGACGAAGTGTTCGCCCTGGCGCGGTTGCTGGAGGCCACCACACCCCAACTGGAGCTGTCCACACTGACCGTGGAGAGCATCCGGCACGTCGGGCTCGGCGACCGGGTCTGCGTGGACACCTGCTCGCACTTCGAGGAGGACGAGGGCATCCTCGTCGGCTCGTACTCCTCCGGGTTCGTGCTCTGCTGCAGCGAGACCCACCCGCTGCCGTACATGCCGACCAGGCCGTTCCGGGTCAACGCCGGTGCCCTTCACTCGTACACGCTCGGGCCCGACAACCGCACCAGCTACCTCAGCGAGGTGGGCTCCGGCAGCGTCCTGCTGGGGGTCGGGGCCGACGGCCGCACCCGGCGGGTCGTCGTCGGCCGCGCCAAGCTGGAGTCCCGGCCGCTCCTGGAGATCCGTACCCACGCCGAGGACGGACGGCTGGTCAGTCTGACCGTGCAGGACGACTGGCACGTACGCGTGCTCGGCCCGGGCGGGAAGGTCCTCAACGTCACCGAGCTGCGGACCGGCGACGAACTGCTCGGCTATCTGGCCACGGACAAGCGCCATGTGGGCCTGCCCATCGGCGAGTTCTGCAAGGAGGTCTGATGGGCGGCGGCCTGAGAGACCCGCTGAGAGACCCACTGCAGGAGCCGTTGGGAGACGGCCTGTCCGGTGACCCTTCCACCGGCGTGTCCGCCGATCCTTCCAACGGGCCCGCGGACGACGACGGGATGGGTTCCCTGGTCCGGCGGCTGTTCGACGCGCGGGACGACGCTCTCCCGTATCTGACACACCAGCAGGAGACCGTCACCCGCGGCGAGTTACGCGAACGGGTGGCCAAGCAGGCCGCCGTGTTCGCCGGATTCGGCATCGGTCCGGGCAGCACCGTCGGGCTGCGGACTCCGCCCAGCTTCACCCAGGTCGAGGTGCTGCTCGCGCTGTGGCGGCTGGGCGCCCAGGTGATGCTCTTCGACTTCCGGCTCAAACCGGCCGAGGTGGCGGCGCTCTGCGCGTCCTGCCGGCCGCAGTTCATGGTCCGGGCCGGCTCCAACGTCCAGGCGACGTTCGGTTTCCGGCCCGAGTACGAGGTCGTCACCGAGTGCCGTGGAACGGGCCGCCCGGCCACCACCGGGCACCGGCTGGTCCAGTTCAGCTCGGGCTCCACCGGGCGGCCGAAGGTGATCGGCAGGACCGCCGCGTCGCTCGCCGCCGAGGTGGACCGGTTCGCCGGGATCACCGGGATGCCGGGTGAGGGCGACCGCGTACTGCTGCTCAGTTCGACGGCGCACAGTTTCGGCCTGGTCGCCGGACTGCTGCACTCCCTGGCGGCCGGCGTCTCCGTCGTCTTCGCGCCCCGGATCTCCGTCCGCGACCTCCTGCGGACCGCTGCGGACCACCGGGTCACCGCCCTGTTCGGGGTGCCGATGCACTACGAACTGCTCGCCGCCGCAAGCGATCCCCCCGGACTGCCCGACCTGCGGGTCGCGGTGTCGGGCGGCGAGCTGATGCCCCCGGACGTCGCGGCCCGGTTCGCCGAGCGGTACGGGGTGCCGGTCGGCGAGTCCTACGGGACCACCGAGAGCGGTGTGGTCGCCATGGACGTCGGCGGCACGCTGCGGCCGTCGGTCGGCCCGGCCGCACCGGGCATGGTCGTACGGGTGCGGCGGGGCGAACTGGACGTCGCCCTCGACGAGTCGCCGTACCTCTTCGACTCCGGCGGTACGCAGTACGCGGACGGCTGGCTGCGTACACGGGACCGGGCCTCGGTGGACGGCACCGGTGCCGTGCGGGTGCACGGCCGCGGCGACTCCCTCGTCGTGATCGGTGGCCTCAAGGTGGATCTCACCGAGGTCGAGAACGTGTTGCGGGGGCATCCCGCGGTTGAGCAGGCGGTCGTTGTCCACGAGGGCGTGACCGAGGCGTATGTCGTGACCGCCGCCGCGTCTTCCGCCGAGGGCGGGGTTCCTTCTGCCGAGGAGTTGCTGCGGTGGTGCCGGGAGCGGCTCGCCGACTACAAGTTGCCGCGGGTGGTCCGGCTGTTGGACGCGTTGCCTCGCACGTCCAACGGGAAGCTCGTTCGCCAGCCCACGTTGTTGCGTGAACGCGCCGCTGGGTGAGGCGGGGCAGCTCCCGCTGTTCGTCGGCTGCGGGCCCGTCGTGGCTTGTCGCGCCCCGCGGCGGAGCCGCAGATGTCACTGCCCCGCGCCCCTGAAGTGGGCGCTCCCGACTTTCCTTCACTGGAGTTTTCTGATCATGAGTACGTCAACGTTGGAAGACGAGATCCGTGAGTTCGTGCTCGGCACCGTCATCGACGAGATGAACATCCTGATGAGCCGTGACGGCATCACGGACGAGAGTCCGGTGACCGTCGGTGGGCTGGATCTGGACTCGCTGAGTCTGATCGAGCTCACGCTGCGTCTGGAGTCGCGGTTCGGTGTGGAGATACCGGACACCGACATCGAACCCCTGGCCTCCCTGACCCTCGGCTCCCTCGTCGCCGAGATCGTCCGACGCGGTGCGAAGGCATGAGCACGGGGGCCACCGCCCGCGACGCGCTGGAGGGGGAACCCGCGCTCTCCCCCCTCACCATCGACACCGTCCGCGAGTTGCTGGCGGACCGCAAGATCTTCCCCGGCGTGCCGGCCGAACTCGGTGAGGACACCGAACTGATCCTGGATTCCCTGGGGTTGGTGTGGCTGCTGCACGTGGTGGAGGAGCGGTTCGGGCTGGTCGTGGAGCCCACCTACGAGGACATCGCCGGGTTCACCTCGCTGCGGCGGCTCGCCGACTATCTGCGTGCCGCCCAACTGGACCAGACCGACCGGGTGGACCCGGTTGAAGGGGGTGGTCGCCATGAGCGGTGAGGTGGCCGTCACCGGGTTCGGTGTGCGTACCGCGTTCGGCACGGGGGCCGATGCCTTGCGGCGGGGGGTCTTCGCGGGGGTTCCGTCGTTCGCCGCCACGACCCGGTTCGACACCGGGCCTTACCGTACGGCGATGGCGGGGGCCGCGGCCGATGGGCCCGGGGGTGTCGAGGGCTGGGCTCTGCGGCATGCGCTTGCCGAGTGCGGCGATGAAGCCCTCGCCATGGCAGGGCTCGCTCCAGGTGCGGAGGCTGCCGTGTTGCTCGGTGTGGCCGGGGATCACACGAGTGTGACTCGGTATTGGCGGGGCGCCGGGTCGGATGGAAGCCGCGGGCCGGATGTAGCTGGTCGCGCAGTTCCCCGTGCCCCTGACGGGGCGCCCATGTGCGGCACCTCCACCGACACGGAGCGAGTTGCCGATGCCGTACCCGCTCGGCTGACCGAACTCCTGGCCGGGGAACTCGGGTTGACCGGCCCCCGGCTCACCTTCACCAATGCCTGTGTCGCCTCCGCCGCCGCGATCATCCACGCCTGCCGGCTGATCTCCTCCGGGCGGATCGACGTGGCCGTCTGCGCGGGTGGATATCTGGTGGAGGAGGAGACGTTCGGGAAGTTCGACTCCGGGCGGGCGCTGTCGCGTGACGGGATGGTGCGGCCGTTCAGTGCCGACCGCAGTGGGCTGCTGCTCGGCGACGGTGTGGCGGTCGTCGTGCTGGAGTCCGCCGAGCATGCCCGGCGCCGCGGGGCCCGGCCGCTGGCGGGCGTGGTGGGCTGGGGCGCGGCCTCGGACGCCCACCACATCGCCCAGCCGCACCCGGAGGGTGTCGGACTCGCCCGCGCGGCCCGGCAGGCGATGCGGCTCGCCGGCGACCCGGACGGGGCCGCCCTCGACTACGTCAACGCCCATGGCACCGGCACCAAGTACAACGACGGGGCCGAGACCCGCGGACTGCGGGCCGCCTTTCCGGAGCGGGCCGAGTCGATACCGGTCAGCTCGACCAAGAGCACCACCGGCCATCTCCTGGAAGCGGCGGGCGTCGTGGAGTTCGTGATCACGATGCTGGCCCTGACGGACGGCGTACTGCCGCCGACCGCCGGGTTCACCCGGCCCGACCCGGAGTGCGACCTCGACTACGTGCCGAACGAGCCCCGCCGGACCGACCCCCGCCGGGCCCTCACCGTCAACGCCGCCTTCGGGGGCGCCAACACCGCACTCGTCCTGGAGCGGCCGTGACCCCGACAGAGAACACGACGACCAGGAACGGGAACACCACGACCGCCACCGAGAACACCCGCAAGACCGTGCTGCGTTCGTCCCTCGGCATCCTCACGACCGCCACCGCCACCCACGGCACCGGGCGGGACGGAGACATCCCGCTGCCGAGGCTCCCCGGCTTCGTGGAGTCGGCCTTCAGCCCGCTGGCGTACGAGGCCGCCCGGCAGTGCCTCGCCGAACGGCCCGGGGACAGCTCGCGAACCGCGGTGGCGCTGGCGAGTACGACCGGTGACACCACCACCGCGGATCTGGCCAGCCGGCGCATGGTCTCCGGGAAGGTCCACAACCCGCTGCTGTTCATGCAGGCCACCCCCAACTCCGTACTCGGCTATCTGAGCCGGGAGTTCGGGATCACCGGGCAGATGTTCAGCCTCTCCACCCTCGACGACCCGGTGACGGAACTGCTCTCCATGGCGGATCTGCTCCTGGAGGACCCGGAGGTGGACCGGGTCCTGGCGGTGGGCGTGGAACTGGGCGGCGGCGAGCGGTCGGCCGCCGTGTACGAGGAACTGGCCGACGGCCACGGCCACCCGGCCCCGGCCCTTCCCGCGTCCGCCGGACTGGCGGCGGCGGTCCTGCTCGGCCGTCCCGGCGCCGGCACACCGGTGTCGGTCCGGTCGGCCGACGCGTACGACACCGGCACCCGCGCCGGCGCCGACGCGGCCGGGGCGAGGGGGCGGCCCGGCGACATCCAGGGCCTGTTCGACCTGGCCGCCGTCCACCGGCGGCTGCTTCGGGAGGGCGGCAGCCATGTCCTGGTGACCGGCTCGCGCGCGCCCGCGTTCCTCCTCACCGCCGACACCGACGCAAGGAACGAGACGGAGACCCATGCTCATCAGTAGGCAGGAGCGGGCGCGGATCTGCTCCGACACCGAACTCGGCGCCGGCAACGTGCTGGAGCGCCTGACCGCGTACGGCCGCCCGCTCGACGAGCCCGTGCTGTGGACCGACGGCGGCTGGCGGGCTCCGGACGGCAGCCGGCCCGAGGTGCTCACGCTCGGGCAGCTGAACGAGGCGGTCGAGACGTACGCGGGCTGGTACGCCGCCCGGGGTGTGCGGCCCCGCGACCCGGTCGCCGTCCATTCCTACTCCAGCACCGAGTTCGCGGTGAACTTCCTGGCGCTGACGGCTCTCGGCGCCGTTCCGTCGTTCGTCAACGGCAATCTGCCCGCGGAGACCGCCCGGGAGTACGTACGACGGCAGGGCGCGGTCGGCGCCTTCACGGACGGCGAGCACCATGACGTGCTGTCGGCCGCGGAGGGGGTGGAAGGGGCGGACCGGCTCGGCTTCTGCGTCACCGCCGCCGACATCCGGCCGGAGCACCGCGAGTTGCTCCCGTCCTCCTATCCGTACCGGCACGACCCCACCGATCCGGTGCTCATCTCGCACTCCTCCGGAACCACCGGTATGCCCAAGGGAGTTCCGCACACCCACCGGACGCTGATGTACGCGCAGGTGCACCGGCTGCGCTACTCCACGGGCACCGACATGGCGCGCACGCTGGTGGGGCTGCCGGGCGCGCACAACGCCATGGTGGCGACACTGCTGTACTGCCTGCTGCTGCGCACGGACATCAAGTTGCTCTCCAGCCAGCGCGGCACCCAAGTACTCGAAGCCATCGAGGAGTTCGGCCCCACCACCGTGCTGGCCTTCGCCGGGACCTTCGGCGAGATGGCCGCCGAGCCGCTCGCGGACCGTGATCTGTCGAGCGTGCAGGTGTGGTTCAACACCGGGGACGCGGCGCACGAGGCGCACATCCGGGCCCTCGTCCAGCACGGCAGCCACCGGACGATGGGCAAGGACCTGCGGCTCGTACGCGTCGAGGGCTCGGTCTTCGTGGACGGGCTCGGCTCCTCGGAGGCCGGCTACTCGGTCTTCCACAACCGGCACACCAAGGACACCTCGGCCTACTCGCGCTGTGTCGGCAAGCCCATCAGCTTCGCCGAGGCCGCCGTGCTCGCCGAGGACGGCACCCCGCTGCCGCCCGGGCGGATCGGCCGCCTCGGCCTCAAGTCGCCCACTCTCACACCCGGTTACTGGAACGACTCGCTGACCTGGAACCGGATGCGGCTGGGCGGCTACTGGCTCACCGGCGACCTCGCCCAGCAGGACGAGGAGGGCAACTTCTACCACCTGGACCGGGCACCGGACGCCGTCCGGACCCGCGACGGGATCCTCTTCAGCACCCGAACCGAGGAACTCCTGCTGCGGGAGCTGCCCGAGCTGGCCGACTGCACGGTCGTCGGGGTCGCCCCCGAGGGCGTACGGGCCGACTGGGACGGCGACGGAGAGGCCGAGGCGTACGCGCTGCTCCAACTCGCCGACGAGCGGAGCGACAAGGCGAGCGAGGAAGCGAGCGACGAAGCGAGCGTCGAGGGAAGCGACGAGGAGGAGGCGTGGACCGGGCGGGTCAACGCCGTGCTCACGGCCGCCGGATTTCCGCCGGTTACCCGGGCCCTGCGGATGAAGCCCGACGACGTGGCCAAGGGCGCCACCGGCAAGGTCCTCAAACGCGTGATGCGCGACCGGTTCGCCGCCAGGGGGCAAGTGTGAGTGCCGACGAGGTCAACCACCGCGCGCAGACGGTGGACGCGTACCGGCTGTGGTGGCAGCACGACGCCCACTGGTACCAGGGGGTGGCGAGCCGGTTCGGGCAGCAGGCCGCGAACGAGATCAACGCCGAGGCGCTGCGCAAGGTCGCCCTGCACGTCGGGCAGCGCGTCGCCCGCAGGTCGGGACCGCTCCCCGGCAGCGGTGACAACGGCAAGGACCTGGAGGAACTGCGCCGCCGCTACGACGAGTGCGGCGACCGGATGTTCCCCCGGGAGCTGCGCAACGCCTCCACCGAGGTCGAGGACGAGGACGCGGGCCTGATCGTGCTCACGCTGCGGCGGAACTTCGCCATCACCATGGTCCGGATGGCCGGTTCGCTGGAGGGCTACCAGTGTCCGTGCACGGACATCCACGCCGGCTGGTCCGAGGGGCTCGGCGTGACCCTGACGGAGAACCGGGCCGAGAGCTGTCTGCGCGACGGCGACAAGGCGTGCCGTCTGCTGATGCGGGTCGCCACTCCTGTCGCTCCCCCCGCTCCCGTCTCCTCCACCACGGAGGGCTGAGCCGTGCGCGTACTTGTCGCCGGGGCCACCGGAGTGGTCGGACATCCGCTGGTGGGCGCGTTGCGGGCGCGGGGCCATGAGATGGTCGCGCTGGTACGGGAGGAGTCGCGGGCCCGGGCTCCGGAGGCGGACGCGGTCGTGGTCGCCGACGCCCTGGACCGGAAGGGCCTGCTGTCCGCGGTGTCGGCCGCCCGGCCCGAGGTGGTCGTCCACCAGATGACGGCGTTGCGGCTGCTGCCCGCCGACCCCGTGGAGGCCTTCGCGCTGACCGCGCGGCTGCGGACCGAGGGGACCGCCAATCTCGTCGCGGCGGCCCGTGCCGCCGGTGCGCGGCGGCTGGTCGCGCAGTCCGTCGCCTTCGCCGCCGCTCCGGCCGGGGACCCGGTCCTCGACGAGGACGCACCGCTGTACGTGGACGCCCCGGACGCCGGGTGGGCCGCCACCGTACGGGCCGTCGCCGAACTGGAGCGGCAGGTCCTGGGCGGGGGACCGGACCTCGCGGGCGTGGTGCTGCGGTACGGCACCCTGTACGGCCCCGGGACCGCGTACGCCCGTATCGGCGGGACCGGCCAACGGGTGTTGGCCGGAAAACTTCCGCTGCCCGGGGGCGGGGCCGGGATCACCTCCTTCGTGCATGTGGGGGACGCCGTGGGGGCGGCCGTGGCCGCGGTCGAGTCGGAGGCCACCGGCGTCTTCCACGTGACCGACGACGATCCGGCCCCGGCCGCGCAGTGGCTGCCGCACTACGCCCGCACGCTTGGCGGCCCGGCCCCACGGACGATTCCGGCGGCACTCGCGCCCCGGCTCCTCGGCTGGTTCATGACCCATCAGCTCACCGCGGCACGGGGCGCGGCGAACGACCGGGCCCGTACGGAACTGGGCTGGAAGCCGCTGCGGCCGAGCTGGCGCGACGGGCTGGGCCGGGAATGACCGGGCCCGGTGACGCCATCACCCTGTGCGTGATCGGCGCCGGTCCGCGTGGGCTCTCGGTCCTGGAGCGGATCTGCGCCAACGCGGGCCGGGCCGCCCGGCCGGTCGCGGTCCATCTCGTCGACCCGTACCCGCCCGGCGCGGGTGCGGTGTGGCGCACCGGCCAGCCGCCCGAGCTGCTGATGAACACGGTCGCCTCCCAGGTGACCCTGTTCACCGACGACAGCGTGGACTGCGCGGGGCCGTCGGTGCCGGGCCCGAGCCTGTACGAGTGGGCGTGCGCACTGGGTCCCGGGGAGTACCCGGACAGGGTCCTGGAGGAGGCGCGGCGGCTCGGCCCGGACACCTATCCGACCCGTGCCTTCCACGGCCACTACCTGGAGTGGGTCTTCCGGCATCTCTTACGCACCACCCCTCCCGGAGTGACGGTCCACACGCACCGGACGACCGCGGTCGCGCTCGCGGACACCCCGGACGGGCGGCAGACGGTGACGCTGGCGGACGGTCGTCGGCTGTCCGGGCTGGACTCGGTGGTGCTGGCGCTCGGCCACGGCGACCTGACCCCGAGCCCGGAGGAGCGTGCGCTGGGCTCCTTCGCCGACCGGCACGGCTCGCTCTACGTGCGGCCCGCCAACCCGGCCGACGCCGATCTGAGCCGGATCGCGCCGGGCACACCGGTCGCCCTGCGCGGCCTGGGGCTGAACTTCTTCGACTGCGTGGCGCTGCTCACCGAGGGCCGCGGCGGCACCTTCAAGGAGAGCCAGTCCGGCCTGGTGTACCTGCCGAGCGGCAACGAGCCGGTGCTGTACGCCGGTTCGCGGCGCGGAGTGCCGTACCACGCGCGCGGCGAGAACGAGAAGGGCGCGCTCGGCCGCCACCACCCCCGCTTCCTGACCCCGGAGGTCATCGCCTCTCTGCGGCGGCGCGCGGACGACGGACACCCCGTCTCCTTCCGTGGCGAGATCTGGCCGCTGATCGACCGTGAGGTGCGGACCGTCTACGTCGAGGCGTGGACCGACCGGTACGGGGCACCGCCCGCCGAGCCGTGGGACTGGCAACGGATCGAACGGCCCTACGGCAGTCGGGACTTCACCGGCCGCGACGACTTCCGGCACTGGCTTCTGGAGTACCTGCGGCGGGATGTCGCCGAGGCCCGGATGGGCAATGTGAGCGGACCGATGAAAGCCGCTCTGGACGCCCTGCGGGACCTGCGGAACGAGATCCGGCTCGTCGTCGACCACGGCGGGGTGTCCGGCGCGTCGTACCGGGCCGAACTGGACGGCTGGTACACGCCGTTGAACGCGTACACGTCGATCGGCCCGCCGGCCTTCCGCATCGAGCAGCTGATCGCGCTGATCGAGGCCGAGGTGGTGCATGTGCTCGGCCCGGGGATGCGCGTACGGCCCTCCGCGCGCGACGGCGGCTTCCTCGTGGACGCGGAACAGGTGCCCGAACCACCGGTGCTGGTCCGCGCGCTCGTCGAGGCGCGGCTGCCCGTCGTCGATCTGCGCCGGAGCGCCGATCCCCTGCTGAAGGGGCTCCTGGCGGCCGGTGACTGCGTCCCGTACCGGCTGGGCGGCCGGGAGACGGGCGGGCTCGCAGTGACGAGGAACCCGCCCCGGCTGGTGGACGCGGCCGGCCGGGCGCACCCGCGCCGGTTCGCGTTCGGGGTGCCGACGGAGGGGGTGCGCTGGGTGACGGCTGTCGGCATCAGGCCGGGCGTCGGCTCGGTGACGCTGGAGGACTCGGACGCGATCGCGCGGGCGGTGCTGATGCTGCCGGAGGCGACCGAAGTCCCACCGCTCGAAGTCCCGCTTCCAGAAGTCCCGCCACCGGCCGTGACTTTGACGGCACATCAGACACGTCAGACACATCAGCCATCAGGCGAAAGAGGTCGAGGAGCGTGAACGTGATGTCCGCAGGCACCGACGCGGGCCTGCTCGCCCCCACCTGGGCGGGTACGCCCGCGGCGGCCGAGGTGACCGACGAGGCGTGGCTGCAGGCCATGCTGGACGCCGAAGTGGCCCTGGCCCGGGCCCAGTTCGCGGTCGGACTGACACCCGCCGCCGCGGTGCGGACGATCGCCTCGGTGGCCCGCGCGGACCGGCTGGACCTGGTCGCCCTGGCCCATGCGGCCCGGGCCGCGGCCAACCCGGTGGTCGCGCTGGTGACGGCGTTCACCGAGGTGGTCGCCGCGAAGGACGCGGCCGCCGCCGAGTACGTACACCGGGGGTCGACCAGCCAGGACATCCTCGACTCGGCGGCCATGCTGATCGCCCACCGGGTGCTCGGTCTGATCGCCGCCGACCTGGAACGCACCGGCAGCGCCCTGGCCGCGCTCGCCGACACCCACCGCCACACCGTGCTCGCCGGTCGCACCCTGGCCCAGCACGCGGTGCCCACCACCTTCGGTCTCAAGGCGGCGGGCTGGCTCCAGTTGGTCGGCGACGCCCTGGTCAGGGTGCGGGCGGTCGCCTCCGCGCTCCCGGCCCAGCTCGGGGGAGCGGCCGGGACGCTCGCCGCGTACCGCGAGTACGCCCTGCTGGACCGCGGGGAGGACGGTAAGGGCGGGGACGAGGGCCGGAACCCGGTCGGCGGCGAGGGCGGAGTCGAGTTGCTCCGCCCCTTCGCCGAGGCGCTGGGGCTGGCCGAGCCGGTACTGCCGTGGCACACCGTGCGCACGCCCGTCGCGGAGGTGGGGGCGGTGCTCCAGCTGGTCACCGGTGCGCTCGGCAAGTTCGCGCTCGACGTGCAGACCCTGTCCCGTACCGAGATCGGTGAGGTGTCCGAGCCCGCGGCGGCCGGACGCGGGGCCTCCTCGGCGATGCCGCAGAAACGCAACCCCGCGCTCGCCACGCTGATCGTGTCGGCCGCTCGTCAGGTGCCCGCCCATGCCCTCGTACTTGCCCAGTGCCTGCTGGCCGAGGACGAGCGGCCCGCAGGGGCGTGGCACGCCGAATGGCAGCCGCTGCGGGAGGCGTTGCGGCTGGCGGGCGGGGCCGCTCACACCGCCGTCGAGCTCGCCGAGGGACTGGTCGTCCACCCGGACCGGATGCTTGCCAACCTCGAACTGACCGGGGGCGCCCTCGTCACCGAACGGCTGACGGTGGCGCTCGCCCCGGCGCTCGGCAAGGTACGGGCGAAGAAGCTGCTGACCGCCGCGTCGGCCGAGGCGGCCGACACCGGGCGCTCGCCGGCCGAGGTACTGACCCAACACCCGGAACTCTCCGCCCTGTTCACACCCGCCCGGCTGTCGGAACTGCTCGACCCGGCCCACTACACGGGCGCGGCCGACGCACTGGTCGACCGGGCACTGCGCAGATACGCGGAACTCGACGCCCCCCACACCGGCACCGGCACCGGCACCACGGACGACACCGGCGGCACGAACGACACGGACACCGCATACGACGACGGAGGCAGCCGATGACCGCCGTGAGCCGGGTGGAGGAGAAGGCCGTCCCGTCCCGGTCCTGGCCGGTCCTCCTGGTCGTGGTCTGCGCCCAGATGCTGATCTGGCTGGACACCTCGGTCCTCAACGTCGCCGTCACCACGCTCGCCGACCCGGTCGACGGCCTGGGCGCGACCCCCGCCGAACTGGAGTGGGTGGCGAGCGCCTACACCCTGGTCTTCGCCGGAACGCTCTTCGCGGGAGGCGCACTGGCCGACCGTTTCGGCCCCCGGAACACCCTCGTCGCGGGGCTCGCGCTGTTCGGCGCCGCCTCCGGCGCGGGCGCCTTCGCCACCGGTCCCGCCTGGCTGATCGTGGCGCGTGCCTTCATGGGCGCGGGCAGCGCACTGCTGATGCCGGCGACCCTGTCGGTCATCGTGCAGAGCACCCCGGAGGAGAAACGCACCCGGGCGATCGCGATCTGGAGCTCCTCCAGCGGTCTCGGGGTGGCCGTCGGCCCGGTCGTGGGCGGGGCGCTGCTCAGCCACTTCTGGTGGGGCTCGGTGTTCCTGGTCAACGTGCCCATCGTGGCCCTGTGTCTGGCCGGAGTGGTGGCCGTAGTACCGGAGTTGAAGGGCCCCCGGCGCAGGGTGCTCGATCTGCCGGGTCTCGCCCTGTCGGTGCTCGGCCTCGGCGGAGTGGTCTACGGGATCATCGAACTCGGCAACGGACAGACCTGGTACGGCCCGCACGTGCTCCTCCCCCTCCTCCTGGGCGGCGCTCTGCTCGCCCTCTTCGTCGCCGGCCAGCGCAGGTCGCCCGCGCCCAGCCTGGACCTGCGGCTGTTCCGGCAGCCCGGGTTCACGGCCGGGAGCGTGGTGCTGCTGATCGCGTTCATGGCGCTGGCCGGGCATCTGTTCTACGCGGCCTTCTATCTGCAGGGGCCGCGCGGGCTCTCCCCCGCCGACGCCGGAACGGTCATGATCGCCGCGGCGATCGGCATCGTCCTGGGCAGTCAGGCGTCCCCCACGCTGAGCCGGCTGCTCTCGGCCCGGTCGACGGTCGCGGCCGGGGTCCTGGCCACGTCTGCCACGTACGTCGGCTATCTGTGGTTCGACGGACAGACCCCGATCCTGACCGTCGCCGCGCTGCTGTGGGTGCAGGGCTTCGGGATGGGGCTGGTCGGTACACCGGTCACGGCCGTGATGATGAGCGGGGTGCCGCCGCATCTCGCGGGCGCCGGGTCGGCCGTCAACAGCGTCACCCGGCAGGTGGGCGGGACGCTCGGAGTGGCGATGACCGGCTCGATCCTCTCCGGGGTGTACCGCGAGCGGATGTCGGACGCCGAACTGCCGGGCGGGGCACGGGGGTTGACGCCGGAAGCCGAGGAGCAGGCCCGCACCTCCGCCGAGGCGGCCCGCTCGCTGGCCGGTTCGCTGCGGCTGCCGGAACTGGCGGCCACCGCCGACCGCGCCTTCCTCGACGCCATGTACGCGGCCACGTTCTGGACCGCCGTACTGGCCCTCGTCGGATTCGCCGTGAGCGTCGTGGGACTGCGGACACGGAACGTCGACACAGGAAGCAGCGGAAGCGGAAGAAGTGGGGACGACGATGGAACAGGCAACGGCCCGGTCGGTCTTCGTGACCGGGGGGAACCGGGGGATCGGGCTGGCCACGGCCCGCCGTCTCGCGGCGGCGGGGGACCGGGTCACGGTGACGTACCGGGGTGAGGAGCCGCCGCCCGAGACCGCGGAATTCCTCGCCGTACGCTGCGATGTGAAGGACAGTCAACAGGTGGACCGGGCCTTCAAGGAGGCCGAGGCGGCCCACGGTCCGGTCACCGTCCTGGTCGCCAACGCCGGTACCACCCAGGATCGTCTGCTGGTGCGGATGACCGAGGAGGACTTCACCTCCGTCGTCGACACCAACCTCACGGGGTCGTTCCGGGTCGCCCGGCGGGCGGTACGCGGAATGCTGCGCGCGGGCCACGGACGTATCGTGCTGATCTCCTCCACGGCGGCGCTGCACGGAGCCGCCGGGCAGACCAACTACGCGGCCTCGAAGGCGGGTCTGGTCGGTTTCGCCCGTTCGCTGACCCACGAACTCGGCCCCCGGGACATCACCTGCAACGTGGTGGCGCCCGGCCTGACCGAGACGGACATGAGCCGTGCGCTCACCGAGGAGCAGCGCGGGAACCTGCTGCGGCAGACCCCGGCCGGCCGGCTCGCCCGACCGGAGGAGGTCGCCGACGCGGTGGCGTTCCTGGTCGGCGCCGGGTATGTGCGCGGCGCGGTGATCCCGGTGGACGGGGGCGCGGGGCTGGGGCATTGAGACCACCGCGGCCACCCCGGCGTACCGCGGCCCCTGGATCCCCCGTATCCCCCCGAGCCGCTCACCCTGGCGACCGCGGTGTCGGCCGTCACCCTGGTCGCGGGTGCCGTCGGCTGGGGCCTGGTCGTCGTGGGCCTGCGGGAACGGGCGGTCCGCGCGGAGACGGAGGCCACGCTGCGGGCCGAGCAGGCGCGGCAGCACGCCCGGGAGGAGATCGCCCGGGAGATGTCGGCGGCCGACGACATCGACGTCGTCGCGGAGGCGGCCGACGGAGCCGACGTGCGGGCGCTCGTGGACGAGTACCGTCCGGATCTCGTCCTCATGGACATCCGCATGCCGAGGATGGACGGTCTCGCGGCCACCGCGGCGCTCCGGGAGCTGCCGCGGCCTCCGCAGGTGCTGATCCTGACTACCTTCACCGCCGACAGCTACGTACTGCAGGCCCTGCGCGCCGGAGCGGCGGGACACGTCCTCAAGCACATGCCCCCGGCCCAGATCGTGGCGGCGGTGCGCAACGTCATGGCGGGCGAGCCCGTGCTGTCCTCTGCTGCCGTCAGGCAACTGATCGACACCGTGACCGACCCCGGGGGCGTCCCCGGCACCTCCCGCCACGAGGAGCGGGAGAAGGCCGAGGCGATGCTGGACCGACTCGGCGCCCCGGAAGCGGGAGGTCGCCCTCTCCGTCGCCGAGGGCAGAACGAACGCGGAGATCGCCACGGCCTGCCACATGAGCCTGCCCACGGTGAAGGCCCACGTCTCCCACATCCTGACCGGACTCGATCTCAACAACCCCGTACAGATCGCGCTGTTGGTCTACCGCGCGGGCCTCGTCTGAGCGTTCCGCTTCGCGGGCGGTGGTGGAGGGCGGCGGGGGCGGTCGTGAAGCCGCGGGAGTGGCCGTCGGGCCGCGAGACCGGGCGCCGGACCGCGACCGGGCCGGGCCGGGCGCCGGACCAAGGAGCCGCCCCGGTACGGAGCACGTTCGGCACCGAACACGCTCGGGGCGGGAACCGGCACGTTTCCGGCGGCTCACGCCGGTCCGCCGGGCACCTGTGCGGAGTAGCCTGAGGTCACCGAGGGCATTTCGTACGCCGGCCTTCATGCCTACGTCGTTCTCGGTGAGCGACAACACCGGACGGCTGCCCGCGGGCCGCGGTCCGGAGACAGGTTCGCGCGATGTCCGCGACCACCGATCGTCCCCCGCTGCGGATCGTCCCCTTCAGGGCTCCGACCGCCCGCCTCGCGCTGAAACCGACGAACACTCCCCCAGGACTTGAGCGACTCCCAGAACTTCCTCGACTTCCTGGACTTCTGGACGGCGCCTGGTGGCCCCGCTCCCGCGACCTGACACACGAACTCTCCGCCCTGGCCGACGTCCTGGACCCTCTCGGCGGCCGGATCACCCGGATCGCCGTCAACTGCTCCTACTGGCCGGTCGTCCCCCGCAGGATCCCCGTCAACGGCCATGTGGTGAAGGTGGGTTGGTTCACCACGGAGCTGGACCCCCACAAGATCCTGCTGCTCTCCCACACCACCGGCCGCTGG
This sequence comes from Streptomyces sp. NBC_00258, assembly GCF_036182465.1. Taxonomy (NCBI): domain Bacteria; kingdom Bacillati; phylum Actinomycetota; class Actinomycetes; order Kitasatosporales; family Streptomycetaceae; genus Streptomyces; species Streptomyces sp. NBC_00258. Next base: position 6,535,190 of record NZ_CP108081.1, on the reverse strand, counting down.
AACCTCCTGGTGATCCCTCCGGAGTCGAGTTCCTCCGCGGCCGCGCGGCTCATGGCGGCCGCGAGCGACAGCACCGGCCCGTCCACGACCGCGACCGCCACCGAACTCATCGCGGCGGAGCACGCCCTGCACGGCGCCCCGGCGACCGACGGAACACGGAATCCCGCGGAAGCCTGGCAGGACGACGAGACCGACCCTCCGCTGCTCCCGCTGGTCAAAGAGGCCGCGCTCGCCCGGCCCGTTCCCCCGGTCACAGGGCGGTGACCGGCATGACCGGCGCCCTGGCAGCCAGCGTGCTGCTGATCCTGACCGTCGTGGCGACCCGCCTGATCCAGCCCGCCGCCCGGGCACGCCGCCGGCCACCGCCGGGGCTCGTCGCGCGCCCCGCCGAGGTCCGCCCCCGCCACGACCACCGGGACGGCGGCCGAGGCCGCCTGCGCCCCCGCCGCCGGAGCACGCGCCACTAGGGGTGCCGGGCGGATACCGAGCCGATCGGCGCAGGGTGACCGAATCGCACCTGTGTGCGCCTCGGATCCGTACGCAGGGGCCCGTTCCAGGACCGGGTCGCACGGGGCCGGGGGAGGGAGTAGACATGGTGGCATGAGCGACAGTGATGCGCCTGGTGGGAGAGAGAGCCCGGGCATCAGGACGGACCCCGACGCCGGTGCGGACGCCGACGTGGAAACAGATGCGGACGCCCACGTGGAAACCGACGCCGATCCCGATCCCGACATCGCCCACACCCCCTCCCCCTCCCGCTCTCTCGACAGCGAAATCGACATGGGCGTCGACATCGACTTCGCGAAGGTCTTCCAGGCCCTGCCCAGCCCGGTCCTGCTGCTCGCGCCCGACCTGACGATCCTCGCCGCGAACCGGGCCTATGTGCAGGTATCGGGCCGTGGCCTCGACGAGCTGGTCGGGCGGTTCCTCTTCGACGTGTTTCCCGACAGCCCCTCCGAGGAGGCCACCGGCGCCCGGACCCTGCGTACATCGCTCGAACGGCTGCTGGCCACCGGCGAGCGGGACACCATGGCCCTGCAGAAGTACGACGTCGAGGTGCCCGACCGACCGGGTGTGTTCGAGGAGCGTTACTGGAGCACGGTCAACATCCCGGTCCTCGACGCGGACGGGCGGGTGTCGCTCATCGCCCACCGCGTCGAGGAGGTCACGGCTCTGATCCGCGCCCGCCAGGCCGCCACCCCGACGCAGGGCACCCAGCACGCCTCCCCGACCACGCTCAGTCAGGAGGACGCGATGACCGCCGACCTCCTGACCCGCTCCCAGGAACTGCAGGAACTCAACGAGGAGCTGCGCAAGGCCCACGCCCGCACGCACGAGGTCGCCGTCACGCTGCAGCGCGCCATGCTGCCCGGCACCGCGCTGCCGCGGCACGGCTTCGCCGCTGTCCGGTATTCGCCCGCGGCCAGCTTCCTCAACGTATGCGGCGACTGGTACGACCTGATCGACCTCGACGAGGACCGGCTGGCCGCGGCGGTCGGCGACGTCGTCGGCCACGGTCTGGAGGCGGCCGGCGTCATGGGCCAGCTGCGCAGCGCCCTGAGCGCCGCGATCCGCGCCACCGGCCGGCCCGCCGACGCGCTCACCACCCTCGCCCAGCACGCGCACACCGTCGAGGGCGCGCTCGCCACGACCGCCGTCCAGGCCGTCATCGACCGCGCCGCCCACACGGTCACGTACAGCTGCGCCGGCCACCCGCCGCCACTCCTGGCCCACCCCGACGGAACGGTCGACCTCCTGGACACGGCCACCGACCCGCCCCTGGCGGCCTGCGACGACACCATCCTCCGCACCCAGGCGACGGTGTCCTACACCCCAGGCGCCACCCTCGTCCTCTACACCGACGGCCTGATCGAACGCCGCGGCGAAGACATCGACCAGGGCCTCCACCGCCTCACCCACAGCCTCAAACGCCACCACACCCTGCCCCCGGAACCCCTGGCGGACGCCATCCTCACCGACCTGGTCCCGGCCCCACGCCGCGGCCCGGACGACGACACGGCACTGGTGGTGATCCGGCTGTGACGGCTCACCACGCAGAGTTGTCGCACCAACCACGCCGTGATCACGGAATCTTGCATGTCCGATGCTCAGAGACAGGTGCAGCTACGCCTTCTCGGCGCAGCCGTGCTGCCTGACAGGGGAGGTCGTGAACCGACCGCTGCTGTTCCTTCTCGGCTCGGCGGCGGCCTCTGGAAGCCCGGCTCAACCCAGAGCGTGGGAAGGCCCTGCTCGGACTCGGCTATGAGCGTTGCTGGGCCACCACATGGATGGACGACGCCAACCGATGGGTTCCCCTTGGACCGGCCCGCCATCGCCGAGCACTTCGTTCCTGAGTCCGTGAGTTCGATCGCGAGAAGGTCGCACAACGGGTTGGACAGCCCGACCTGACCGTCACCACGGGGGGACGGGTTCGTCGCGGCCGCTCTCGATCCCGAGGGATGGCATTGAAGCCTTCTCGGTAGAGCACGGTTCGAGACTTTTCGGCCTGGACTCACGGCGCCATCGCTTGATCCAATGGTGGATGACATCCTTCTGGACAGGCACGCGGATTCGTCTGCGCGGGATCGAGCCCGACGACTGGACCGCGTTCATGCGGTTCGCCGTGGACGAGGAGCGGTTGGGGGACGCGGTGTGTCCGCCCCGTTCCGCCGAGGGGCATCGCGCCTGGGCGAAGGAGCAGGCCTCTGCCGAGCCCGACGGTGACTGTTTCCGGCTGGCGGTCGAGGCGCTCGACACCGGGGAGATGGTCGGCGCCGTCTCCTCCAACCACGCCGATCCGCAGGCGGGACGGTTCGAGTACGGCGTCACGGTCGGCGCTGATCACCGGCGCAAGGGCTACGCGGCGGAAGCCGTGGTGATGCTGCTGCGGTTCATGTTCGCCGAGCGGCGCTACCACAAGTGCGAAGCGCGGGTCTTCGCCTACAACCAGGGGTCGTTGGCGCTCCATCACCGGCTCGGATTCGTCGAGGAGGGGCGCCTCCGCGATCACGTGTTCCTCGCCGGCCGGCACCACGATCTCGTCCTCCTGGGCATACTCGCCGGCGAGTTCGCCCAACTGCACCCGCCGACCGAGCCACCCTTCGACAAGTAGGCCACGCGGTCTTGCCTTCGGTGAATCCATCCACCAACATCTTCGCCGATGGATAAAACTTTGAACCGGAGCTGCAGCTGGAGGCGGAAGCCGAAGCCGGGATTCAGGGCGGTCGTGGTCGGGCTTCTCGTCGGTCTGGTCCTCGGTTTGCTGGGCGTCGCCCCAGCCACCCCCGCCATGGCGGCCGAGCATGCCAACGCCGAGGCCCGCCTCCCCCAAGTCTGGCCGACGCCACAGGAGTTGCGGTCCGGGCACGGTTCGCAGCGGCTGCCCCGGGAGGTCGTCGAAGTGGTCGGGCGGCGGACCGACCCGGCCGCGCGCAGGCTCGTCGAGCGGGTGCTGCGGGATGCCGGGGCCCGGAGCATCCGGACCGTCACGGCGGGGCGGCCCTTGCCGGACGCCGACCTCACCGTTTATGTCGGCGGGCCGGGCGAAAACCCCGCCACCGCGCCGGTGTTGAAGCGGCTCGGGGGCGAGTCGCCCCGAGGGCTGCCGGAGGGCGGGTACGCGGTTGCCGCCGGGCGCGGGCAGGTCGCGCTGTCCGGCGTGGACGTCACCGGCACGTACTACGCCGCGCAGACCTTCCGTCAGCTGGTCGGCCGAGGCAAGGCCGTACCCGACGTCACCGTCCGCGACTGGCCCGCCGCCGCCCTCCGTGGTGTGGTCGAGGGCTTCTACGGGGCACCCTGGTCGCAGCGGGACCGGCTGTCCCAACTGGACTTCTACGGGCGTACCAAGCAGAACTTGTACGTCTACTCACCCAAGGACGACCCGTATCTGAGGGCGAAGTGGCGGGACGAGTACCCCGTCGAACGGCTCGCGACGCTCAAGGAGCTCGTCGACCGCGCCGCCGCGAACCATGTCCGCTTCACCTACGCCCTCTCACCCGGGCTGTCCGTCTGCTACTCCTCGGCCGCCGACACGAAGGCACTCGTCGCGAAGTTCGAGTCGCTGTACGCCATCGGCGTGCGGTCGTTCGCCGTGCCGCTGGACGACATCAGCTACACCGACTGGAACTGCGCCGAGGACGGGGACGCGTACGGCAGTGGGGGCAGCGCGGCCGGTAGCGCCCAGGCCTCGCTGCTCAACTCGGTCGTCGGCCGCTTCGTCGACGCGCACTCCGACCTCGCGCCGCTGGAGATGGTGCCGACCGAGTACTCCGACCTCGCCGACTCCCCGTACAAGACCGCCCTGCGGGAGAAACTGGACCCGTCGGTCGTCGTCGAGTGGACCGGTGACGGTGTCATCGCGCCCACCATCAGTGCTGAACAGGCGCGCCGGGCAAGGGAGTTGTTCGGGCATCCGGTCCTGCTCTGGGACAACTACCCCGTCAACGACTACACCACCAGCCGGCTGCTGCTCGGCCCGTACACGGGGCGGGAGGCGGGCGTGGCCGACGTCGTCACCGGTATCACCGCCAACCCCATGGTCCAGGCCGAGGCCAGCAAGCTCGCTCTCTTCACCTCCGCCGACTTCGCCTGGAACCCGGACGCGTACGACCCGAGGGCCTCCTTCCTCGCCTCGGTCGCCGACCTCGGCGGGCGGGCGGCCCCGGCCCTGCGGATCTTCGCGGAGAACAACTACTCCTCCCGGCTGAACTCCACCGAGTCGCCCACCCTCACCCCGCTCATCAAGGCGTTCACCAAGGCGCTGGACAGCGGGGACGGGCTGACGGCCGCCGCCCGGAAGCTCCGTTCCTACTTCACCGACATGGCCGCCGCGCCCGGCGAACTCCGCGCCCACCTCGGCAGCTCCGGCTTTCTGGACGAGACTTCGGCCTGGCTGGACAAGCTCGGCGCCTACGGCACCGCCGGCGGCACGGCCGTACGGCTGATGGTCGCGCAGGCGGCGGGCGACGACGACGCGGTGCGGACTCTCTACGGTCAACTCCAGGCTCAGCGCAAGGAGTTGGACGCGGTTCCGCAGCAGGTCGCGCCCGGCGTCATGGAGCAGTTCCTCTACGACGCCACGCTGCGGGCAGCCCCCGATCCCGGCCCGGACGCCTCCTTCCAGCCGTCGTCGCTGTCGCTGGCCCCGGGCGCGAGCGGCACGACCACCCTCACCGTGGCCGACAACCGCTCGACGGTGGAACAGTCCGTCTCCTGGAAGATCGACGCTCCCGACGGTCTCACCGTCTCCCCGTCCTCGGGTTCCGTCACCGTTCCGGCGGGCGGTAGGGCAACCGCCACCGTGACCCTCACGGCGGCCGGCGGGGCGCAGAGCGGCGTACGGTCCGTCGTCGTCCGTGGGGACGGGCTCGTCGGTCGGGCGATTCCCGTGCGGGTGACGGACGGCGACGGCAGCGAGCGCGCACTGACCGCCAACTTCAGTGGTGCGTCGGTCAGTTCGGTGGACCTGACGTCGGGGGCATCGGCCGAGATCGCCGTCGGGAAGAATCCCGGCGAGGTCGTCGTCGGCGCGGACGGCCGCACCGCGTACGCCGCCAACCAGGGATCGGACTCGGTCAGCGTGATCGACGTACCGACGGGCAGGGTGACCGCCACGATCGCCGTCGGTGACGTGCCGGCGGGGCTCGCCCTCACCCCGGACGGGAAGACCCTCTGGGTCGCCGACTACTCCGACGACGCCGTCCAGCCCGTGGACCTCGCGACCGGCACGGCGGGCCCGAAGGTCCCGGTGGGCGACGGCCCGGAGAACATGGCGATCACACCGGACGGGTCCACGCTGTACGTGGCGAACATCCACGACAGCACGGTCACACCCGTAACTCTCCCCGCGGGCAGGGCCGGTACGGCGATCCCTGTCGGACCGAACCCCTTCAACGTCGTCGCGGCGCCCGACGGGAGAACCGTCTACGTGTCCAACTCCGGTGGCTCCACGGTCACTCCGATCGACACCGCCACCAACGACACCCGCCCCACGCTCCTGGTCAACGGACAGCAGGCGTACGGGCTCGCCCTCTCCCCGGACGGGCGCACCCTGTGGGTCAGCGCGAGCACGGGCGACAGGGTCACCCCCGTCGACACGGTCACCGGCGCCCCCGGCACCCCGGTCACCGTCGGCAGGTCCGCGTTCGACGTCACGCTCGACTGGAACGGGAGCACCGCGTACGTCACGACCGCCGACGCCGGTGAACTCGTGCCGGTCACGACGGCGGGCGGCACGGTCGGCAGCGCCCTCCGGACGGGCGCGTATCCGCTGGCCGCGGTGGTGACCCCGGTGCCGGTCGGCTAGTCGGCCGGCCGGGTTCCGGACGCGGAGGGAGGGGAGGGACGCCGGGAAGGTGCCCTCGCCGTCCTCCTCGTACGCCCGTCCTCCGTGGTGTGGTGGTCGCCGCCGGTGGTGTACCGGCGGCGACCACACCGCCCTGGCGCGCCACCCCCCGGTCGGCGGGTTGCAGGGCATGGGATCCCTCATGGGTCGCCGCGGCACGCGGGAGTGCGCCGTGGCGTGGTCCGCAAGGGACACGTGGTCGAGGGCCCGGCCGCGAAGGGGCGGCGGGGATACGGAAGTTGTCGCGGGCTGTGGAGACCGCCTCGTCCGGACGCCCGGGGACAGGGGGCGGATGCGCCCGGGGACAAGGGGCGCGCGAGAAGCCGGTGAACGCGGCTTCAGTGCTGTGACGGCTCCCGAAAGAGCCTCACTTCTCACTCGGCTCCGAGCCTAGGCCTGACCGCCTGTTCTGGATAGCCCTCAGCCCGTACGTCCCGAATGCCCGTACGGGCACCGCCACCTGCGCGCCGAGCGGTACCCGACTGATCCCGACGCCCCGTTTACCCCGGCGGCTCCTGCTGTGATGATGCCGAGTCGGGGGATGACCATCCCGCGCGGCCGGGGGAGGACCCGTATGACCGAGGTGTACTTGCGCAGACTGTCCCGGTGGCAGGCCGAGCAGCAGCGGGCCGCCGTCGCGGATGTGCACGTCACGGCGTACCGGGGTGCCGCGGGGGCCGAATACCGCGACCGCCAGGGCTTCCTGGACCGGTTCGAGCAGCATGTGCAGCGCCTCGGCTTCGACATGATGGTCGCCGACGCGGGCGGGCTGGTCGGCTGCGCGTACGGGTTCCAGGTGGAGCGGACCGGCGAGTGGTGGTCGGACTTCCGTGGCGAACTTCCCACGGACATCGAGGAACTCACCGCCTCGGGCCGTACCTTCCTGCTCGCCGAGCTGATGGTGCTGCCGGCCCACCGCAGGCACGGCGTCGCGACGCTCCTGGGCGAAAGGCTGCTGGCCCGGCTCGAAGCCGATCTGGTCGTCGCGGCCGTGGACCTGGAGCGACCCGACGGCGAAGGAAGCGACGCCGGAGAGGTCGGTGACGGCGGGGGCGGGGGCGGTGACGGCGGCAGTCGTCCGCCGAACGCGGCCCAGGAGACCGTGCGTGCCTGGGGTTGGTCGAAGCTGGGCCTCCTCGCCCCCCACTCCCCGTCGGCCGTCCGCGAGGTGTGGGTCCGCAAGCCACTGCGGTGATCCGCGATGGGCCGCGGTGGGCCGCGGTGCCCCGTCAGCCGGCCGGACGCACGCCCGCCGCCGCGGCCGCCATCAGCGGCTCCGCGTCCGCCGCGTCGACCTCCGGGGGCACGACCAGCAGGTCCCAGCGGCCCCGGCCCGGACTGACCAGGCAGACGGTGTGCCGGCCGTGCGTCCCGGTCGACCGGCTCAGCCGTACGACGTGGTTCGCGACGAGCATCCGGCCGGGCGACACCGCCCACATCGCCGTGTTCACGGTGACGCCGGTGATCTGTCCCCATGTCCGGGGCAAGGCGCCGATCAGCAGCGGAAGTTCGGCGAGCAGATCGCGCGAGTGGGGCCACCACGCCCCGTCGATACGGCGCGGCATGGTGCTGTGCGGGGCCAGTCGGAGGCGGGCGAGGGGCTGCGAAGGCAGGGGTTCGAGGACGGGGACGGTGGTCATGGAGCGCTCCTGTCTGGGGGCACGACTGCGGCGTGCCGGTGGTTCGTTCGCGGCGGACACGGCGGACCGCGCGACGGAACGGGCTCTCTTCTCCCTGCGGCTCGGTCGAGCTTCTCCTGCGGCTCGGTCGAGCCGGGTGACAGGTGGCTCCTTGGCCTCGATGCCCCGGCGCCTTCGTGCTGCTTCCCTGAGCCGATGAGTCGGTGACCCGGTGGTTCGGTCACTCAGTGGTTCAGTGGCTCGCTGACTCAGTGGTTCGACGGCTCGGTGGTTCGGTGACTCGCCGACGCGGAGCGTGCGGTCAGGGTCGTGTGCCGCCCCGGCACTGGGGCTCGACCGGCGGACGTGAACGACTTCAACCGGCCATGGGGCGGACCCTGCCCCGGGCTCTGATCGGCCCGGCGTCGTCGTGCGCCGAGGACGAGACCGACTCGATCACCGGTGTACGACATGCCCTCGGTTCCCCCACCGTACCTTGACCCCAGGCAAACGAGGCTGCCGAGACCGTACGGTTCGCGAGGTCTCGGCCCGCGTCAACTTCCGCGCCGACCTCGCCGCTTCGGCACCGGGACGTCGGGAATCGGTCGGATACCGGCCAGGTTCGGCCTCTTCGAGAGCCCACCCGACGGATACCGGAAGGGGCTCGACGGACGCCTCCTTTCCGGCAGTACGCTCGCCGTACGGCAGCCCGTGTCCCCGGCCCTCACCGTGAAGTCCCGTTCCGCGCAACTGAGGCTCTGCGCCAGGAGGACCACAGGAGGACCAGAGGAGATGGGACACATGGGCCCGCATCCCAGCCTGTTCGACGAGTGCCGTGTGGTCGGGGCGAGCGGCGAGCTGGACCTGACGACCGCCCCGGGGTTCACCCGTGACCTGGAGGACGTGCGCCGCGGCACCGGGCGCCTCTTCCTCATCGTCGACCTGAGCGGCCTGACGTTCATGGACGGCAGCGCCCTGGACCCGCTGTGCGCGGCCTGGGACGACTGCCGGTCGCGGCGCGGCTGGACCCGGGTCGTCTACGCCCGCCCGTGCATAGGTCTGGTGTTCCGGGCCGGCGCGGTCGTCGAGCGCTTCCCCCGGTACGCCAGTGCCCGGGACGCCTGGCGGGGCATGCCCGCCGACGGCCCGGAACAGTGGAACTCGACGGCGGACCGATCCGCGTAGGGTTACGACGCAATCCGGTCGGTGCCTCGCTCCGAGGCTCCCGGCCGCGGCTGAACGGAAACCGGTGATCAGCGACGGCATGGCCGACGTTCTCCGGTCACTGCGCCTCGGCGGGCACGGTGATCCGGCCCGGGCGTGCGCGCTCGCGCTGGGCGCCGAGGGCGTCGCGCTGTCGCTGCTCGTGGGCAACGGCGGCATGGCCGAGCCGCTCTGGTGCCATCCCGAGGTGAGCGCCCGTTTCGAGGAACTCCAGTTCACGCTGGGCGAGGGCCCGGGCCCGGACGCGGTGCGCACCGGGTCCCCCGTCATGGAGCCGGACCTGGACCGCGTACGCCCGGACCGGTGGCCCGCGCTGCTGCCGCCCGCGCGGGACATGGGCGTCCACGGGGTGTGCTGCTTCCCGCTGGGCATCGGGGCAATCCGGGTCGGCGTACTGACCGTGCTCTGCGACGGCGACCGGACGATGTCCGTCCAGCAGAGCGCGGACGCGACGGCCCTGGCCGCCGCACTGACCGGCGCGCTCCTGAACGGGGACGGGCGACGACAGCGGGGCGAGGACGGGGACGGGGACCTGAGCGGGAACGGGAACGGCGGCCCGGTGCTCGGCATGTTCCTGGACCGGCCGACGGGACTGCATCGCGCGGCGGTGCACCAGGCCACGGGAATGATCAGCGTCCAGCTCGGTGTGACGATGGAAGAGGCTCTCCTGCGCCTGCGGGCCCGCGCCTACAGCAGCGAACGCCCCCTCGGGGAGGTCGCGGACGACGTGGTCGCCCGCAGACTCCGCTTCAACGACAACGACAACACCACCGGCGACACGACCAGCGACACCAACAACGACGCCTCCGGCAACGGCTTCGGCGACGGCTTCGACGACAACACGAACGGGCCGTACTCGCCCGGCGACGGAAAGGGATGATCGGCATGGCCCGCGAACAACGTCTGGCCGAGATCTTCGTGGAGGTCGCGGACTCTCTCGTCGAGGACTTCGACGTCATCGACCTGCTGCAACGGCTGTCCACGCGCTGCGTCGAGCTGCTGGACGTCTCGGCGGCGGGCATCCTGCTCGTGGACGCCCACGGCGAGCTGCAGATCATCGCCGCGTCGGACGAGCACGCCCGCCTGCTGGAGCTGTTCGCGCTCCAGCACGACCAGGGCCCGTGCGTGGAGTGCTACCGCACCGGCACGGCCCGTACCAACATCGACCTGACGCGGCCGGAGACGACGACGGCCTGGCCGCACTTCGCCGGCCGGGCCCGCGAGACGGGTTACGTGAGCACGCACGCGCTCCCGCTGCGTCTGCGCAACCGGGTCGTCGGCGCGCTCAACCTCTTCCAGAGCGCGCCGCACCGCCTCGGCGACGCCGACATCGCGCTCGCCCAGGCGCTCGCCGACGTGGCCACCATCGCGATCCTCCAGCAGCGCACGCTGGAGCAGTCGCACATCGAGAACAGCCAGCTGGCGACCGCGCTCACCAGCCGCATCCTGGTCGAGCAGGTCAAGGGAGTACTGGCGGAGCGCTGGGACACCTCGGTGGACGACGCCTTCGCCGCGTTCCGCTCGTACGCGCGATCCCATCACCTGCGCCTAGCGGACCTCGCCACGCGGATCATCGCGGGAGACTTCGACACCGCGGCCATTCCCGCCCCGGCCTCCGCCCCCACCCCCGCAACAGCACCGACACCGGCCGCGCCGGAAGACCGCACCCGATAACGGACGACCGGTCGTCAGTCGACGCGGAAGCCCGCCTTGACCGTGTCGAACACCGGGCGGCGCGTGTCCCATTGGGCTTCCGGTGCCGAGAGGTAGATGTCGTACTCCGTGCCGCCCTCCTCGCCGAAGCCGAAGTCGATGGCACGGAAGGCACGGACCTGGCCCTGGAAGGTGAACTCCCACACCGCCGCGGGCTTTCCCTGGAACGTGGTGCGCTGCATGCGCAGCTTCCGGTACGTCGAGTAGTTGAGCTTGGTGTTTGCCTCGATGTTCTGGAAGTGCGACTCGGGGTTCGCCCCTGCCGGGTTCACGGTGCCGATGGTGAGCTCGACCAGGCGCGACGGGTCGGTGTAGGTGACCTGTTCGGCGCTCGCCTTGTCGACGCGCTTCCAGCCGTCCGGGACGGGGAAGGTGGCTCCCAGCGCCTTCTCCCTGACCAGACGGAACCCCGCGGGGACGGGGGGCGGCTCGGACGCGGTGGGTGAGGTCGCCGTCGCCGAGCCCTTCCTGCCGTCGTCGCCGTTGTCCGCCGTCACCGCGTAGAGCCCGCCCGCCACGGCCGCGGCGGCCAGCGTCACGGCCGCCGCGCTCCAGAGGAGGGCGCGCCGCCTACGGCCCCGGCGGCCGGTGCCGTCGCCGCTGCCGCTAACGCCGGTGGGAGGGGGCGCCGCCGAGGTCGACCCCGGGCCCGACCTCGACACAGGCCCCGAACCGAATCCCGACCCGGAGCTGGATACCGATCCCGACCCGGATGCCGAGTCGGTGAGCGTGGCCCCGGCCGAAGTCGTCGCCGTCGTCCTCCCCGGCACGGCCGACGCCCACGCGGCCTCCGTCGTCCCGCCCGTCGTAGCGCCCGGGGTCTCCGACGCCACGACCCGCAGTGCCCGTTCCGTCTCCTCCGCCGTCGGACGCTCGTCCGGGTCCTTGGCGAGCAGCATCTCGATGAGGGGTTCGAGCGGTCCGGCCTGCTTCATGGGGGCGAGCGGGTCGACGGCGATGGCGTACGCGGTCTCCATCGCCGTGGCCCTGCGGAACGGGGGCCGGCCCTCGACGGACTGGAAGAGGGTGGCGCCGAGCGCCCAGAGGTCGGCGGTGGGGCCGGGCTTGTGGCCCTTCATGCGCTCGGGCGCGATGTAGTCGATCGACCCGATGATCTCGCCGGTCTTGGTGAGCGTCGACGTGCCGGTCGCCATGGCGATGCCGAAGTCGGTGAGGACGACGCGGCCGTTCTCGCCCAGCAGGACGTTGCCGGGCTTCACGTCGCGGTGCAGCACTCCGGCGGCGTGGGCGGCCCGCAGCGCGGCGATCATGCCGAGGCCCACCCGGGCGGCCTCGCCGGGCGGCAGGGCCCCGCCGCCCTTGAGGAGCGCGCCGAGGGTGGTGCCGTGCACGTACTCCATGACGATGCACGGCAACCCGTCGTCATCCAGGACGTCATGGACGACGACCACGTTCGGGTGAGCGATCCGGGCGGCGCTGCGGGCTTCCCGGCGTGTGCGTTCGTGGACGGTGGCGAGTTCGTCCTCGGAGAGGTGCTGCTGGACGTGGAGCCGCTTGAACGCGATCTCGCGGCTGAGGACCTCGTCCTCGGCACGCCACACGGTGCCCATGCCACCGCGGCCGATCCGCTCGATCAACCGGTACCGCCCGGCGATCAACCGCCCCTCGTCCGACACAGCGCGCCTTTCGCCGACCCGATCCGACCCGATCCCTGTGAACCGCTCCACGTTCGATTCGGATCGCCACGATAGTCGCCGTGGTCGCGGGGCACTGTGGCGGAGGCCATGCCACAGAGCCCCGCGACCGGTCGGACCCCGGCCGCGACCGGTCAGACCCCCGCCGGGGCCGGCCCCACCAGTTCCGACAGCACGTCCTCCATCGTCACGAAGCCGAGGACCTTGCCCGACTCACCGGTGACCGCGGCCAGGTGGCTGTCATTGGCGCGCAGGGCGGTGAGGGTGTCGTCGAGCGGGGTGTCGATCCGGACACGCGTGACCGGGTGCAGCGCCGTACGCGGGAACGGACGGTCCCGGTCGGCGACGCCGAGCGTGTCCTTGATGTGGAGGTAGCCGAGCACCGTGCCGTCCTCGCCGGTCACCGGGAAGCGGGAGAAGCCCGCCTCGGCGGCCGCGCGCTCCAGCCGTGCCGGGGTGACGGTGTGTTCGACCGTACGCATCCGCTGGGCCGGCACGAGGATCTCGCCGACCGGGCGGGTGCCCAGCTCCAGGGCGTCCCGCAGGCGCTCGCCGTCGGCGGACGACAGCAGCCCGGCCTGGCTGGAGTCGACGACCATGCGGGCGAGCTGGTCGTCGGTGAAGACCGACTCCACCTCGTCCCTGGCCTCGACCCGCAGCAGCTTCAGCAGGACGTTGGCGAAGGCGTTGATACCGAAGACGACCGGCTTCAGCGCCCGGGTGAGGGCCACCAGGGGCGGGCCGAGCAGCAGCGCGGCGGGCACCGGCGCGGCGAGCGCGAGGTTCTTCGGGATCATCTCGCCGATCAGCATGTGCAGATACGTCGCCACGGTGAGCGCGATCACGAAGGCGATCGGGTGGACGAGGGCGTCCGGGACGCCGGTCGCCTCGAAGGCCGGCTCCAGCAGATGCGCGATGGCCGGCTCGGCGACCGCACCCAGCACCAACGACGAGACGGTGATGCCGAGTTGGGCCGTCGCCATCATCGCGGAGATGTGCCTGAGGCCCCACAGGGTCATCCGGGCCCGCTTGTTGCCCTCCTGGGCGCGCGGTTCGATCTGGCTCCGGCGTACGGAGATCAGGGCGAACTCCGCGCCGACGAAGAACGCGTTGGTCACCAGCGTCAGGGCGCCGATGGCAAGTTGGACGGTGGTCAGCGTGCTCATCGGGACTCCTCCACGGTCTGACGGGCCGACTCGTGGGCGGACCCGTGATCCGGGTGGGGTGCCGGCTCATGGACGGCGGCCGGTTCGGTGATGCGGACGCGGTCGGCGCGGTGGTGCTCCACGTCCAGGACGTCCAGGCGCCAGCCGTCGAGGTCCAGCGCGTCGCCCTCGGCCGGGATCCGGGCGAGCCGCGTGGCGACCAGTCCGGCGACGGTCTCGTACGGACCCTCCGGCGCCCGCAGGCCTATCCCGGCGAGCTCGTCGATCCGTACGCCCCCGTCCGCCTCCCAGACCGCGCGGCCGTCGGCCGACGCGGGGGCGGGCAGCAGGTCGGGCACCTCGACGGGGTCGTGCTCGTCGCGCACCTCGCCGACGACCTCCTCGAAGATGTCCTCGACCGTCGCCACGCCCGCCGTGCCGCCGTACTCGTCGATGACGACGGCCATGGTGCGGGCCGCCCGCATCCGCTCCAGGAGGCGGTCGGCGGGCAGGCTGTCGGGCACAAGGAGCGGGGCCGTGGCCAGCTCGGTGACGGGCGTGACGGCCCGCTTGTCCGGCTCCAGGGCGAGTACGTCGCGGATGTGGACCGAGCCGACGACCTCGTCCAGGCTGTCGCGGTAGACCGGGAAGCGGGACAGGCCGGTCGCGTGGGTGAGGTTGGCGGCGTCGGCGGCCGTGGCACGTGCCTCAAGGGCCCTTACGTCGACGCGCGGGGTCATCACGTTCTCCGCGGTCAGCTCGCTCAGGTGCAGCGTGCGGACGAAGAGCTCCGCCGAGTCCGGCTCAAGGGCGCCCTGGGCGGCCGAGTGCTGGGCCAGCGCGACGAGCTCCTCGGGGCCGCGGGCGGAGGCCAGCTCCTCGGCGGGCTCCAGGCCCATGCGGCGCACGAAACGGTTCGCGGAGTTGTTGAGGTGATGGATGAACGGGCCGAACGCGGCCGTGAACCCGCGCTGCGGGCCCGCGACCACCTTGGCGACTGCCAGCGGGCGCGAGATCGCCCAGTTCTTCGGCACCAGCTCGCCGATCACCATCAGGACGACGGTGGAGACGACCACACCGAGCACGGTCGCCACTGTCGAGGCGGCGCCGCCGAGGCCGGCCGATTCCAGCGGACCCTTCAGCAGCGCGGCGAGCGACGGCTCGGCGAGCATGCCGATCACCAGTGAGGTGACGGTGATGCCCAGCTGGGCGCCGGACAGCTGGAGCGTCAGCCGCCGCACCGCCTTCAGCGCGCCGTCGGCACCCCGCTCACCCGCCTCGGCGGCCCGCTCCAGGTCACCGCGCTCGACGGTGGTCAGCGAGAACTCGGCCGCCACGAACACGGCACACGCGAGCGTGAGCAGCAGGGCGAGCAGGAGCAGCAGGATCTCGGTCACCGTGCCACCTCCGCCCCGTCACGCGCATGTCTCGGGCCGGGAATGGCACGGCTGGTACTGGGAGGTTCACCCATCGCGGAACCTTCGCTCCTTACTCGCACTCAAGGTCGTATGACGTGCCCTGACGGACACGTCCCACCCAGTGTAAAGGAATCGCAAAGTAGCCCGTCGGGAGTGCCCGGGAGCAGGCCCGCTCCCGGAAAACGCGTGTCGCCGCGGGGGTGCGGGTGCCTACGGTGAGGCCGTACACCAGCACCGAAGGCGCGACCGCAGACCGCCCGCCCGCCGGGACCCCCGGCCGGCCGGCCCGACGCCGAGCCCTCCCGGCCCGGATCTCGCGGGAGCGGATGTCGTGATCGTGGGGTACTTCGCCGCCAGGCAGAAGGACTTCGCCGTACGCATGGAGGCGGCGGCCGCCGATCTGACGGCACGCGGCGCCCGGGTCGTGGGGCGCGTCGTGCAGCGCCGCGGCGTCTCGAACGGCGGGGTGAGGAGGATGACCCTGCCCTACTCCTCCCAGACCCTGTTGAGCTCCGGAAAGGCCCGCGAAGTGGCCGCGCTGTGTGAGGAGTCGGGAGCGGACGCGGTGATCTTCCTGAACGCCCTCACGGAGCACCAGCGCCGGGTACTGACGGAGGCGTTCGGGTGCCCGGCGGTGAGCCTGTCGTAGGGCCCGACGGCCGGCCCGGCCGCTGCCGTGCGGGCCGAGTCGCTCTCGCGCGTACGGAGGGTTCGCGGAGGTACGCGGCCTCAGGGGCGTGACGAGGATGTCGGCCGGGCGGACGCCGGAGCCACCTGAGTTGTTGTACGGGAACGTGATGTTGAAGGCGAACGGGACGCCCGGCCGTGCCCGCCCACGCCCGAGCGCGTCGGCAGTCGCCGGATCGCGTCGATCGAGGGGGTGGGGCGTTGTCGGGTGCGGGTCCGGTGGGGGCTTGTCGCGCAGTTCCCCGCGCCCCTAAAAGGCAAGGGCTACCGCCCCCGAAGACGAAAGAGCAGGGGCGCAGCCCTGTCTTTCGTCTTTAGGGGCGCGGGGAACTGCGCGACCAGCCCCACCGGACCCGCAGGTGCCCGCCGACCCCCGCGGTTACTTGTCGACGGGTGCGTCGGGGCTCGGGACCAGGTCCCGGTCCTGGGGCGTTTCGACACCCGTGGTGGCGGGCCGGCGGTGGCGTCGGCCGGCCAGGCGGGTGGCTACCGGTTCCGTGAAGCGGGCGGTGAGGGGGCCGACGATGACCAGGATGAGAACGTACGCCGTGGCCAACGGCCCGAGCCTCGGCTCGATGCCGGAGGTGACGGCGAGTCCGGCGATGACGATGGAGAACTCGCCGCGGGCCACCAGCGTGCCGCCCGCCCGCCAGCGGCCCTTCGCGGAGATCCCGGCCCGCTTGGCGGCCCAGTACCCCGTGGCGATCTTCGTCCCGGCGGTCACGACGGCCAGCGCGAGGGCGGGCAGCAGGACGGGCGGGATGCTGGCGGGGTCGGTGTGCAGGCCGAAGAAGACGAAGAACACGGCGGCGAACAGATCCCGCAGCGGGGAGAGCAGGCCGTGCGCACCCTCGGCGACCTCGCCGGACAGCGCGATGCCCACCAGGAACGCCCCCACGGCCGCGGAGACCTGCAGCTGCTGTGCGACGCCCGCGACCAGCAGCGTCAGACCCAGCACGACCAGCAGCAGCTTCTCGGGGTCGTCGCTGGAGACGAAGCGGGAGATGTGGCGTCCGTAGCGCACCGCGACCACCAGGACGAGGCCGGCGACGCCCAGCGCGATGGCGAGGGTGGCGCTGCCCGCCGCGATACCGGCACCGGCCAGCAGGGCGGTGATGATCGGCAGGTAGACGGCCATGGAGAGGTCTTCGAGGACCAGGATGCTCAGGATGACCGGGGTCTCGCGGTTGCCGAGCCGGCCCAGGTCGCCCAGGACCTTGGCGATGACACCGGAGGAGGAGATCCAGGTGACCCCGGCCAGCACGACGGCGGCGACCGGGCCCCAGCCCAGCAGCAGCGCCATCGCCGCGCCCGGCAGGGCGTTCAGGGCGGCGTCCACCAGACCGGCCGGGTACTGGGTCTTGAGGTTGGAGACCAGGTCGGTGGCCGTGTACTCCAGGCCGAGCATGAGCAGCAGCAGGATGACGCCGATCTCGGCGCCGATCGCGACGAACTCCTCACTGGTGCCCAGCGGCAGCAGCCCGCCCTCGCCGAACGCGAGCCCGGCCAGCAGGTAGAGGGGTATGGGCGAGAACTGGAAGCGTCCGGCGAACCGGCCGAGCAGCCCGAGGCCCAGGATGATCGCACCGAACTCGATCAGGAACGTCGCGGACGAGTGCACTGTGCTCACTCCCTTCCGAGTATCGTCGCCGCCGTCTCGACGCCCTCACGGGTGCCGATCACGATGAGCGTGTCGCCGCCGGCCAGCCGGAAGTCGGGCGTGGGGGACGGGATGGCCTCGGCCCGGCGCAGAACGGCCACGATCGAGGCTCCGGTCTCGGTGCGCATCCGGGTGTCGCCGAGGACGCGGCCGTTCCAGTGCGAGGTCGAGGACAGCTCGATCCGCTCGGCCACCAGGCCCAGTTCGGTGGTGGAGAGCAGGTTCGGGCTGTGGTGCGCGGGCATCAGCGCGTCGATGAGCGCCGCCGATTCTCCTGCGGAGAGCCGCACGGAGAGGGCGCAGGCGTCCGGGTCGTCCGTCCGGTACGCGCTCAGTGTCCGGCCGCCGTCCCGGTGCGCGACCACCGACAGGCGACGCTGTTCTCGCGTCGTCAGGTCGTACCGCACACCGATTCCCGGCAACGGCGTACTGCTCAGGCGTGGAGTGCCCATGACTGATCCCCTGTCCGGTGTCGATCTCGGTGTGCGTTCACCCTACGGCGGCCTGCGGATCGACTTCGAGTGCGGCCCGGTGGGGTGGATCGCGCAGTTCCCCGCGCCCCTGCTTTCGTCTTTCAGGGGCGCGGGGAACCGCGCGACCAGCCCCCACTCATCCGCAGCCGAACTCAACCCGTACCGTCACTCACCAACTTCGATCTTCCCGTTGGCCTCCACCGCGACAGCGGCCGGCTTCGGCGCCGTGATGCTCTTGAGCAGCTCGGCGAGGTCGACCCCGGTCGTGGAGCTGAGAAGCTCGACCCCCTGGGCCACGTTGTCCGCGACAGTGCGGGACAACTGGCTCGCCCCGTCCGTCGAGATCACCGTCATCTTGTCGATGGCACCGAGCGGCTCGGACGCCTTGGCGACGACCTGCGGCAGCACCTCGACAAGCATCTGCAGCACGGCCGCGTCGCCGTACTGGGCGAACGCGTCGGCCTTCTTGCGCATGGCCTCGGCCTCGGCCGACCCCTTCGCACCGATGGCCGCGGCCTCCGCCTCACCCTCGATGCGTACGGCGTCGGCGAGCGCGGCGCGGTGTGCCTTCTCGCCCTCACCGGTCAGCCTGGAGCGCTGGGCGTCCGCCTCGGCCTCCTTGACCTGGGCGATACGCCGGGCCTCGGCCTCCTGCTCGGCCTGGTAGCGGGCGGCGTCGGCGGGCTTGCGGACCTTGGTGTCCAGCTCGCGGTCGGTCAGCGCGGCCTGCCGCTGGGCGACCTTCTCCTGCTCGGCGAGGACCTCCTGCGAGCGGGCGGCCTCGGCCAGCGGACCGGCCGCCGCGGCACGGGCCGCCGCCTCGTCCGTCTCGGCCTTGATCTCCGCCGTCTTGAGGGCGAAGGTCCGCTGGGCGATCGCGATCTCCTCCTCGGCCTTCAGCCGGGCCTGCTCGGCGGCACGCCGGGCCACCGCCTCGGCGATGTCTGCCTCCTGCTTGGCGCGGGCGGCCTCCGGCCGGCCGAGGTCCTCCAGGTAGGAGCCCTCGGTGGTGATGTCCTGGATCTGGAAGGCGTCGAGCACCAGGCCCTGCCCGGACAGGCTCGCCTCGGCCTCCTCCGCGACCTGCCCGGCGAACGCGGCACGGTCCCGGATGATGTCCTCCACCGACATCCGGCCCACGATGGAACGCAGCGCGCCGGACAGCACCTCCTGGGTGAAGCCGACGATGCCGTCCTGCTGCATCAGGAACCGCTGGGCCGCGGCGCGGATGGAGTCCTCGGTGCCGCCGACCTTGACGATGGCGACGCCTTCGAGGTTCGCCTTGACGCCGCGCAGCGTGACCGCGCCGCGCACCGAGATCGGGATGTGCCGCGAGGACAGGTCCAGGGTGAACTTCTGCTGCACGAACGGCACGACGAAGACACCGCCGCCGACCACGACCTTCTGGCCGCTGTTGTCGGTGAACACCCGGCCGGTGTCCGGGTCGGTGGACTTCTTGCCGCGCCGGCCGGTGACGATGAACGCCTGGCTGGGCCCAGCCACCTTGTAACGGGTGACGACGACGAGCGCGAGCAGCACGAGGAGTACGACGACTCCCACGACCGCGACGAGAACTGGACTCATGGTGGATTCCCCCCTGCCACCCCCGGGCGGCAGTTCAGTACGAGTTACGAGCGTTACGGGTTGCGGGACCGACAGGGCTTCAGCGCTGGACCGGCCTGACCGCCACCGACGTCGGTGACAGTGACTCCTCGACCCAGATCTCGGCACCACGGACCACCGGCTCGGGGCTCTTCGCCGCCAGCTTCACCGGCTGGCCCGCGAGATACACGAGCACCTCGCCGTAGCCCCCGGCCGGGATCGGTGTGACGACCGAGCCGGAACTGCCCACGAGGTCGGTGCCGCGCGGAGTGGCGGACGGCTCGTCCCGCATCAGGGCCCGGCTGAACCGCCAGGTCAGCCAGCCCGCCCCCGCTCCCGCGCCGATGCCCACCGCGGTGGCGGGTCCGGCGCCGAGCCCGGTCGTGCCGAGGACCAGCGCCCCGCCGAAGCCGAGCATCGAGATGAACCCGGCAATGACCGGCAGCGAGAGCAGGCCGTCGAAGAGCCCGTCCAGAAAACTGGTCCCGCCGAAAAGCCCCTCGAGTACGCCGTCGAAGACCAGCGTCAGGAGCAGCAGGACGATCCCCGCGATGCCGAGACCAAGAAACAGAGTCACCGGTCCACCTCCCCCACCTGCGCCGGTCACCTCGATCAACGGGCATTGTGCCAGCTTCGTACACATGTACACGTTGCCGTGACCTGGCAGTCTTTACGCGTTCTTGACGCCGTGCCGACACCGTACGCGGTGCTCGCGCTCGACCGCTTCGCCGCCCTCCGGCATCAAGAACGCGTAAAGATTGCCGGAAACCGGCAATGCGCCGGACTCCCGTCCCGGGTCACGATGGTCCGGCAGAAACGGGGAGCACGGGGGACGGATAAGGGCCCCGGTGCCGGACACATCGTCTTGAGACGACCGGCACCGGGGCCCCATCTCTTGCCTCGCCCCGAAACTCCCGCCGACCTTCCCCCGAACTCCTCCGAGCATCCTCCGTGGTGAGGGGAACCGAGATCACGCATGGACCTGCCGTCTTCCGGCAGTGAGCTCCTCCCCGACGGGACCGCGCTCCGCCCGTATGCGCTAGAAAGGCGACAACGGCTCATCAGGAAACCGGGGGTGCGGATGGCGGCGGGGCGGGACATACCCGAGGAGTATCTGGAGGGGTATGGGCGCATCCTCGCGGACGCCTCCGCGACCGGTCGCCGGCTGACCCGCGACGAACTCGACTCCCGCCGGGCGCTGGGCGAGCGGGCCGCCGAGGCGGGGTACGGACTGCGCGCCCTCGTCGGCGCGCACCTGGCCGCCGCCCGCCTCCACTGGCCGGCCACGGCGGGCGAGAGCACGCTCGCCGCCGTCGAGCAGGCCGTCGACGCCTTCGCCGAGGGCTACGAGCGGGCCCAGCTGCTCGCCGTACGCCAGGAGGAGGCCGCACGCCGAGAGTTCATCGACGACCTCCTGCACGGCCGCAGCGACCTCGGCCTGCTGGCCGAACGCGCCGAACGCTTCGGGCTGCGCCTCTCGCACGCGCACGCCGTCGCCGTGGCCCAGGGCGGGGCCGCGTACGACGAGGGGGACGCCGTGCCCCGCGATGTGGAGCGCTCCCTGATCAGCCGGTTCGGCGACCGCAGCATCCTCGTGACCACCAAGGACGGGCGTCTGGTGTGCATCGCGCCCGGCGACCAGGACGACGTGCTCGACTTCTTCGCCAAGCAGGCGTACGCGGCCACCGACGGCGGACGCGTCGCCATCGGCCGCTCCCAGCCGGGGCCCGGCGGGGTCGTCCACTCGTACGAGGAGGCGCTGAACGCCCTCGACCTGGCCGACCGCCTCGAGTTCGACACACCCGTGCTGCGCGCCGCCGACCTTCTCGTCTACCCCGTGCTCACCCGGGACCGGCAGGCCATGGCCGACCTGGTCCTCAGCGCTCTCGGACCGCTGCGCCAGGCCCGCGGCGGGGCCGAGCCGCTTCTCGACACCCTCACCGCGTACTTCGACTCCGGCTGCGTCGCCGCGGAAGCAGCCCGACGGCTGTCGCTCAGCGTCCGCGCGCTCACCTACCGGCTGGACCGCATCCACACGCTCACCGGGGCGAATCCGGCCGATCCGGTGCACCGGTACACGCTGCAGACGGCGGTCATCGGGGCGCGGCTGCTCGACTGGCCGGAGAAGGACTTCTAGAGGTCTTCTAGTCGTCGCCGTACGCGTCGTCGCCATCGTCGTCCCCGTCGCCGCCGTACTGCGGCGGCGGCTGCGGCTGCTCCTGCTGCTTCGGCGGGGCCTGCTCCTTCTGCTCCTTCGGCTTCTCCTCCTCGGTCTCGGCCGGGGCCGGTGTGACGGCCGCGGTTTCCGCGGAGGAGGAGGGGGACGCGGGAGGCTCCGCGTTGACGCCGGGGGCGGGTGCGGAGCCGGGCGTCCCGGTCCGGGCCACGGTTCCGGCGGCCGGCACCCCGGTTTTCTCAGGGCCGGTGGACGACGAACTGTCCTTCAGCCCGTTCCCGGTCTCCGCCGAGGTGGTGTCCGGCGAGAACATCTTCATGCCGGCGAGCACGGCCAGCACGAAGAGCACCGCACCGGCGAGGATGCCGAACACGCGGGGCCGGCGACGGGCCATCGCACCGACCCCGCCGCCCGGTCTCGCGGTCGCACCCGCCCTCGCCCCGCCCGACCGCGCGCGGCGCGACGGCGTGGAGGGCGCGGAGTTGGCCGCGTGGGCGTGGGCGGCATGACCGGCGTGGGTCTGGTGAGCGGCGCGGGCGGGCTGCGCGGCGGTCGGCGGCAGCCGGTACATCGTCGGAGGCCCGGTCTCGGCGGACCCCGACTGCGGCGGCCGGGAGGCGTACGACGGCGAGGCGGAGGGCGCTGCGGTCCTCGTGTCCGACGCCACGGGCAGCGGCTCGGCGAGCCCCCGCCACGCCCCGGTGCCGAACCAGTCCGCGACCTCCTGGGCCGTGGGCCGGTCCTCGGGCTGCTTGGCGAGGAGACCGAGGAGGTAGTTCTCGAAGGCGGGCGGCAGTTGGACACCGCGCTCGCGGGGCGGCACCGGCGGCATGTCGATGTGCTGGTGCAGGGTGACCGTGGCGCTCTCGGCGTGGAACGGCGGTCGCCCGGTGAGGAGTTGGTACAGCACGCAGCCCAGTGAGTACACGTCGGAGGCGGCCGACGCCGGTCTGCCGAGGGCGCGTTCGGGGGCGAGATAGAGGCTGGTGCCGACGATCTGGCCGGCCGTGGTGAGCGCGGAGGCCGGGTCGTCGACGAAGCGGGCGATGCCGAAGTCACCGATCTTCACGGTGCCCTGGGCGTCCGAGAGGAGGTTGCCGGGCTTGATGTCCCGGTGCACGATCCCTTCCCGGTGCGCGGCGGCGAGCCCGGCCGCGGCCTGGGCGGCGACGGTGGCGACCCGCTCGGTCCCGAGGCTGCCCGCCGCGGTCAGCTCCTGCGCGAGGCTCTGGCCCTCGACGAGTTCCATGACCAGGTAGAAGCGGTCGTCCCAGGCGCCGAAGTCGAACACGGCGACGACGTAGGGGTGGCTCAGCCGGGCCGCCGTCTGCGCCTCCAGCCGGAACCGTGCGGCCGCCGCGCTGTCGGCCTCGTCCCCGAGCAGCAGCTTGACGGCCACCTCACGCCCGAGCACCTCGTCGGTGGCCTGCCACACCTCCCCCATACCGCCGCGGCCAATGGATCCGTGCAACCGATACCGCTCCGCGACGAGCACCAGCGAATCATCCTCAACAACGCAGAAGGCCAACACGACGACCGCGAACGGCACTTCATGCGATGCAGAAGCGCAGATGGGGGGATCCGCAGCAGGCCTCAGCCTACCGACTCGCAACCACCCCCGACGCCCCGTCAGGGGCGCGGGGAACGGCGCGCTCAGCCCAGAACGACCCGCGGACCACATCCCACCCGAGCCTCATGCTCCTAGGGGCGCGGGCGGTGACATCCTGCGGCTCCGCCGCGTGGGCGCGACCAGCCCAACTCAACCCGCAGCAGACTCACTTGCCCCAGGCCGAACCATCACACAGTCGAACTCCACAACCCGCCCGGTAGCCGGCTCCCGAGTGACGGGATACATCCCGGTCACCCCGAACCCCGCGGCCTCGTACGCGGCGATGGCCTCCCCCATCAGGGGACTCCCCTCGTACAACCGCAGCGCGGCAACCTCGGACTGCATCCCCACGAACTCGGAGATCCGCTCACCCGCCCCGGCGAACACCTCCATGTCGAACCCCTGCGTGTCCATCTTCAGATACGGCCGGGGGTCCTCGATCCCCTCCAACGCCTTCTGCATCACGTCGTCGAGCCGCCGGATCTCGATCTCCTCGGTACGCCCCTTGGAGAACCGCTTGTACCGCTCCTTGCCGTACTCGCTCGGCGGCAGCAGGGAGTTCATGGACTTCCAGTCGACATGGATGGACTGGACGGCCTCCTCGCGCCCGAGCGCGAAGTTGTAGACCTGCCAGTCGGGGTCGCTCTCGGCGGCCTGCCGCAGCTTCTCGAAGGTGACGGAGACCGGCTCGAAGGAGACGATGCGCCCCTTGTAGCCGAACCGCCTGAGCCCCTTCCCGTACTGCCCGATATTGGCCCCCACGTCGAACACGCAGTTCACGCGGTTCAGCTCCAGCAGCGCGGCCACATGCTGGGCACCGAGATAGTGGGCGGCCCCGAGCTGGAACTCCCGTTCCGCTTCGGCCGACACGGCCTCGTCGAGGAGGAGCCGCGCTCCGGTGGCACCGAAGGGGACGCTCGTCGCCTTCCGCCCCTTGGTCCCGCGCGCCACCAGCCACGCATCGGAACCCACGGAGGTGACGGCGTACCGCCCCTTGCCCTGGGCGACCAGATGCGCGCCCTGTCCCACAGGGACGCCGGTCCGATCACCCCGCCGGAACACGACGGCGGCGCCGGGGCCGAGATCGAGGACCTTCACACCTATACGGGGAAGGAACGTGAGCAGTCTTCTGTAAAGGGTCTGCATCCCGCCAGCCTCGCAGAAGACGCCTTGGATTCACCGGTACTTTACGGAACAAGTTTTCGTCCGTGGTGGGTCGCGTGCCCATCCAGTTCGTACGCCACGCGGATCAGCGGAACGTGCGTGAACGCCTGGGGGAAATTGCCCAGCTGGCGGCGGGCGAGGGGGTCGTACTCCTCGGCCAGGAGGCCGAGGTCGTTGCGCAGGAGCAGGAGGCGTTCGAAGAGCCGGCGGGCGTCGTCCTCGCGGCCGGTCAGGAGCAGGGCGTCCGCGAGCCAGAAGGAACAGGCGAGGAAGGCCCCCTCGCCGCCGGTGAGGCCGTCGGGGGCCTCGGCCCCGCCCGTGCCACCGGCTCCACCGGGACCCGTCGAATAGCGGCTGACCAGGCCGTCGTCGGTCGCGAGTTCGCGTTCCACGGCGGCGACCGTCCCGATCACGCGCGGATCGTCCGGCGGCAGGAAGCCGGTCCCCGGGATGAGCAGCAGCGCGGCGTCGAGCGCGCGGGAGCCGTAGGACTGGGTGAAGGTGGCGCGGGCCGGGTCGAAGCCGCGCTCGCAGACCTCCCGGCGGATACGGTCCCGGACCTCGCGCCAGTGCGCGACGGGCCCCGGGCGCCCGTGCTCCTCGGCCAGGCGGACCGCCCGGTCGAAGGCCACCCAGCACATGACCTTGGAGTGGACGTGGTGACGGGGTTCGCCGCGTGTCTCCCACAGGCCCTGGTCGGGGCGGGTCCACACCTCCTCCAGATGGTCGAGCAGGGTCTGCTGGAGCGAGAGGAGATGCCGTTCGGGGCGCAGTCCGCAGCGCAGGGTGAGGGCGAGGGTCTCCATCAGCTCGCCCGGTACGTCGAGCTGCTGCTGGGCCGCGGCGCCGTTGCCGATCCGTACCGGGCGGGAGTTCTCGTACCCGGCGAGCCAGTCGGCCGTCCACTCGGTCAGCCGGCGTTCGCCGCCGATGCCGTACATGATCTGGATGTCATTGGGCCGGCCCGCCACCGCCCGTTCCAGCCAGCCGCGCCAGGCCTGTGCCTCGGCGGTGAAACCGCTGCGAAGCAGGGCTTCCAGGGTCATGCCGGCGTCGCGCAGCCAGCAGTAGCGGTAGT
Organism: Streptomyces sp. NBC_00258; assembly: GCF_036182465.1. Lineage (NCBI taxonomy): Bacteria > Bacillati > Actinomycetota > Actinomycetes > Kitasatosporales > Streptomycetaceae > Streptomyces > Streptomyces sp. NBC_00258. The sequence continues at coordinate 6,509,621 of NZ_CP108081.1, read as the reverse complement.
CCCAGTTGCGGACGCCGCCGGGCTCTTCGGGGAGTGAGGTGGTGGGGGCGGCGACGATGCCGCCGGTCGGCTCGTAGGTGAGGGCCTTGAGGGTGATGAGCGAACGGACGACCGCGTCACGGTAGGTGCCGTCGTACGAGAAGGGGCGCAGCCACTGCTTCCAGTACTCCTCGGTGCGGCGCAGCGCGTCGAAGGGGTCCACCGGATCGGGGGCGGGCAGGTGGGAGGGCTGCCAGGTCAGGACCGAGGGGATCCGTTCGCCGGCGGTGACCGTGAAGTCGGCGGTGTGGGTCTCGCCCTGTCCGGTCAGCGCGACGGGCGTGGTCAGCCAGACCGACTCCGGGCCCGCGATGCCCGTCAGCTGCCCGTCCACGCGGTGCATCCAGGGCACGACGCTCCCGTACTCGAAGCGCAGCCGCAGGTCCATGCGCAGGTCGACCGTGCCGGAGTGGCCCTCGACGATGCGTACGACGCTGGGGGCGCCGTCGCGGCGCGGCATGAAGTCGACGACGGTGGCCCGGCCGGTGGCGGTCTCCCACTCGGTCTCCAGGACGAGGGAGTCGCCGCGGTAGCGGCGGCGGACCGTCACCCCCTCGTCGGTGTCCGCGTCCGGCGGGGCGATCAGCCAGCGGCCGTTGTTCTCGTCGCCCAGCAGCGCCGCGAAACAGGCGGGCGAGTCGAAGCGCGGCAGGCACAGCCAGTCGAGGCTGCCGTCGCGCCCGACGAGGGCGGCGGTGAGCAGGTCTCCGACGAGGGCGTAGTCCTCGATCCTTCCCGGCATGGTGCAAGTGTCCGCGCGGCGAGGGGCGGGGGCATCTCGAACGGGCGGATTGCCTCACCCGGTCGGACCGGTGCGCTGGTGGGCGCTACCGGCGGGTGGTGCGGTGGGGTGGAGATCCCGCGCCCGCAGAAGCCGTAGGAGGCATTCCGCGATGACCCGTCCGCCCGGCCCGCCCGCCCCATCACGCCCGCTCCGCCTCTCCCGTCGTCGTACGGCCCTCGCTCTCGTCCCGGCCCTGGCGGCGGCCGCGCTGCTGACGACGGCCGGGTGCTCGGCCGGCGACGGTGCCGGTTCCGGGGCGGCGGCGGAGGGTGACGCGGCGGTCTCCGCGTCGCCCGTGGCCGTGCAGGCCCCGTCGCCGTCCCCCTCGGTCACGGTCGCTCCCACGCTCACCGAGGCGCAGGTGAAGTCGGCGCTGATCTCCGACAAGGACCTGGGCAAGAGCTGGGCGCCGACCCAGGGAGGGGCGACCTGGCGGGACGCGCTGCTCAAGGGCAAGACGGACATCGCCGACTGCCAGCGGCTGCTCGACGGCCTGTACGCGGAGGACCTGCTGGGCGAGCCGGCCGGGGCCCGCGCGGTCAGGGGCCTGGACGACACCGACGACGGAGCGCAGGTGCGCTACCAGGTCGGGGCGTACGACCGGGCCGCGCTGGACGCGTCGCTGGCCTGGCTGAAGGCCGTACCGGGGAAGTGCGGCCAGTTCACGGCCACGGACGTCAGGGGCGGGGAGCTGACGGTCCAGGTCGTCGCCGCGCCCCTGCCCGGCGTGGGCGAGGCGCGCGAGAGCCTGCGCCTGAAGGTGTACGGCGAGTCGGGCGGCTCGTCCGCCGTACTCACCCTGGACTTCGCCGCCGTACGAGTCGGTGACAGTGCTCTCTCCCTCACCAACGGCGGCCTCGACGGCGTCTCCGCCAACTCCACCCGGCAGGCCGCCCAGCTCGGCACGCAACGCCTCCAGGACGTACTGGCCGGAAAGAAGCCGGCGGCCCGGCCGGGGAACGAGGAGGGCTGAGCCTTCGGGCCTTCGAGCCTGCGGGGGAGCGTGCTCAGCCCCCGCCGTCCCCGGCCGTCCCTCGCCATACCTGGTCGTCCCCGGCCGTACCTGGTCGTACCTGGTCGTCCCTAGTCGGCGAGGTATCGCTCGACCGGTCCCAGGGTGAGCAATCCGCTGCCCGCGCCCGCGAGTTCGGCGGCGGCCGGGCGCAGGCGGGTGCGGGCGCGTTCCAGTACGGTCCGGTCGCCGAGGCGGAGTGCGGCTTCGGCCTCCAGTGCGCAGTAGGCCTCGTACAGGAGGTCGTGCGGAGGCTCCCGGAGGGCGCGCAGGGCGGTACGGGCCTCGGTGTGACGGCCCTCGGCGATCAGGGTGAACGGCTCGGCCCAGGGGAGGTGGGGGCCCCAGTCCGCCCGGGGGTCCGGGTCCGGTGGGAGCCCGTGGGCCAGGCGCAGGCAGAGGAGCGCGAGCGGGAGGAGGCCGCGTTCCAGGCCGGGCATGCCGGCGCCGTCGAGGCGGGCCGCGGCGGCGAGGCAGGCGGTCTCGGCCCGGGCGGGCTGTCCGGTCGCGCTGAGCCGCAAAGCTCCGTACCACTCGGTGAAGACGCCCACCAGCGGCAGTTCGTGGCGTTCGGCGAGGCGGTCCGCGGCGGCCGCGTGGGTGTCCGCGGCAGCGAAGTCGGCGAGGGCGGCGCGGGCCTGGAGGCGGATGAGGTGGCCGAGGACCTCGTAGGTCACCAGTCCGTGGCGCGCGGCCAGTTCGACGAGTTCCGCGCCGGTCGCGTCCCGTCGTGGGGCGAGGCCCGCCCGGGTGAAGGACTGCATGAACGTGCCGTTGAGGGCGAAGGCCAGCAGCGCGGGGTCGTCGAGGCTGCGGGCGAGCGCCTCGGCCTCGCGGGCGGCCTCGGGGCCGCGCGGCCCGGTCGCTCCGCGGGTCTCCAGGGCGACGGTGGAGAGCAGGCGGCAGCGGGCCGTGTCGTGCGGGCCCGTCGGCAGCGCGGTGAGCGTGCGTTCCGCCACGGCGACGATGTGCCGGGCCGCCGCCGGGTCGTCGGCGCGGGTCCAGATCGCCGGGACGTCGTACGCGCCGATGACCCGGGCCGTCAGTTCCGGGTCCGCGAACTCCTCGGCCGCGGTGACCGCCGCCGTGCGGTGGCGGCGGGCCTCCGCCAGGCCGTCGCCGCCTGTGACCGCGAGGTTCCGGATCAGGCCGACGGTGGATTCGAGGCGGGCGCGGGCGCCTCCGGCGACTGTGCGGTCGTAGGCCTTGGCGGCCTGTGTCCACAGCTGGGCTGTTGTGGGTTGTGTGGTGGCTGCGGATGCGTGGGGGCTGGTCGCGCGGTTCCCCGCGCCCCTGGGTGGGTGGGGCCGGGCGGGGTCATGCTGCGGAGCCCCGCCGGGTCGCAGGTCCAGGGCCGGGGCCTGGGTGAGGATGTCCGATTCCAGGTGGCGCAGGCGTGGGCCCGGGTCTACTCCCAGTTGGTCGACCAGGACTTCTCGGGCCCGGCGGAGTACGGCCAGGGCGTCGCCCTGGCGGTGTTGGCGGTAGAGGGCCAGGGCCAGCAGGCGCCAGGCGTCCTCGCGCCAGGGGTGGTCGGTGAGGTGGGCGTCGAGGTCGGGGACCGCGTCGGCGGGGCGGCCGAGGGCGAGGTGGGCCTCGGCGCGCCGTTCCACGGCCTGGAGACGGAGTTCGGCCAGGCGGGCGCGTTCGCCGCGGGACCAGTCCTCGTCCGCGAACTCGGCGTAGGCGGGGCCCCGCCACCATCCGAGGGCCTCCTCCAGGGTGGAGAGGGCCCCCGGGGCGGGCAGGCCGGCCGCGGTGGCGAGGGCCGTCTCGAAGCGCCACGCGTCCACGGTGTCCGGCTCGGTCCGCAGCGCGTATCCGGGCCCGTCGGTGACCAGCAGCCGGGCGGGCGCCCGCGGCGGACGCTCCGGCTCCAGGACGCGGCGCAGCGCGGCCACGAACGTCTGGACGGCCCCCACGGCGCCGGGCGGCGGATCCGCCCACAGGTCCTCGACCAGCCGGGCGACGGGTACGACCCTGCGGCGGGCCACGATCAGCCGGGCCAGCACGGCCCGGTGCCGCGGCCCCTTCAACGCGAGCGGGCCCCCGCTGTCAACGGCGGCGACCGTAGGCCCGAGCACCCCGAACACAACCCGCACCATCCCGACCGCCGACCTCTCCTCTCCACGCATTCCCAGGCCACGGTACGCCGCCCCGCCCACACCACCCGGCTGCTGACCACGCACTGATTCACACCCACCAGGCTCGAACCAGGGCCGTGACACATGCGGCTCCGCCCCACCCACCCCAGGGGCGCGGGGAACTGCGCGACAAGCCCCCACCGGGCCCGCGCCCGACACACCACGACCGGCCCCACCCCCAGGGGCGCGGGGAACTGCGCAACCAGCCCCCACGCACCCGCGGACAACACACCTCCGAAAGGCCCCCATGCCCTCCAAGCCCCCGGCAATCCCCGGCTTCGCCGAACACCGCGTCCCGGTCACCGACAACGTCACCCTCAACGCCGCCATCGGCGGCACCGGCACCCCCGTAGTCCTCCTGCACGGCTTCCCGCAGACCCACCTGATGTGGCGCCACGTGGCGCCGGAACTCGCCGCCGAGCACACCGTCATCTGCCCCGACCTGCGCGGCTACGGAGCCAGCGACAAGCCGGCCGACCCCGACGGAACGGCGTACTCGAAGCGCACGATGGCCGCCGACGTGATCGCGCTCGCCAAGGCACTGGGGCACGAACGGTTCGCGCTGGTCGGCCACGACCGTGGCGCCCTCGTGGCGATCCGGGCCGGTCTCGACCACCCGGACACGGTCACCCACCTCGCCTCGCTGGACGTCCTGCCGACGCTCGACATGTGGGAGGTGATGCGCGGAACGTCGGCCGCGGTCGGCTTCCACCTCTACCTCATGGCCCAACCGCCCGGCCTGCCCGAGCAGTTGATCGGGGCGAGCCCCGACGCCTTCTTCGGTCACTTCCTCGACGTCTGGACGCGCGACCCGGCGGCCGTGCCGCCCGAGATCCGCGCCGCCTACCTGGCGGCGTCCCGCGCGGCCGTCCCGTCGATCGTCGCCGACTACCGTGCCTCCGCCGGCATCGACGTCGCGCACGACCGGGCCGACCGCGAGGCCGGCCGCCGGCTGCGGATGCCGGTGACGGTCCTCCAGCAGGACTGGGGCACGGCCCTCGGTTTCGACGCCGCCGAGCTGTGGTCCGCGTGGGCACCCGACCTGCGTCATACGACCGTCTCCTGCGGCCACTTCATGGCGGAGGAGGCTCCCGACGAGGTGGTCAAGGCCGTACGGGACCTGCTGACCCGGTGAGATCCAGGGCGCTCCGGGGCCCTCCGGGAGGGGCCGTCGCGGTGGACGCAGGGAGCTGTCGACCACATCATGGTTAGGTTAGCCTGCCCTAATGAAGCCAGTCCCCTCTGTCCCGAACCGTGTCTCCCGTCGGCGCCTGCTCGCGGCCGGCGGCGCCCTCGCCCTCGGCCCCCTGCTCGCCGCCTGCGGTGACGGCACCGACGACGGCGACGGGTCCGCACGGTCGGCCGGGAACGGCGCGGGCGGCGCCGGCCCCTGGTCCTTCAAGGACGACCGCGGACGGACGGCCAGGACCGACAGCGAGCCGAAGACACTCGTCGCGTTCGTCAGCACGGCCGCGGCGCTCCACGACTACGGCATCGAGTGCAAGGGCGTCTTCGGCCCCACCGAGCCGATCGACGGCAAGCCCAATCCACAGGCCGGCGACATGGACGTGTCCAAGCTGACCAGCCTCGGCACGGCATGGGGCCAGTTCAACGTCGAGAAGTACGCGGCCCTCAAGCCCGACCTGCTGATCAGCAACATGTTCCCGGCGCCCGACCTCTGGTACGTCCCCGAGGAGAGCCGTAAGAAGATCGAGGCCGTCGCGCCCTCCGTCGGCATCAGCATCGCCAGGACCTCGCTCCTCGACCCCCTGCGCCGGACCGCCGAACTCGCCGAGTCCCTCGGTGCGGACCTGAACGCCAAGAAGGTCACCGACGCGAAGGCCCGCTTCGACAAGGCCTCCGAGACCCTCCGCGAGGCCGCCGAGGGGAGCGGCGGGCTGAAGGTCATGGCGATGACGGGGGACGCCGACCAGATGTACGTGGCCGTCCCCGACTCGTACAGCGATCTCAACTACTTCAAGGACCTGGGCGTGGAGTTCGTCGAGGGGAAGAAGTCCGACGAGTGGGGCTTCTGGGAGTTCCTCAGCTGGGAGAACGCCAACAGGCACCACGCCGATCTCATCATGATCGACAACCGCTCCACCGCCCTCCCGCCCAAGGACCTGTCCAAGAAGCCCACCTGGCGGCAGCTGCCCGCGGTCGAGGCCGGGCAGACCACGCCGTGGTCGATGGAGGAGCGGTTCAGCTACGCCGGTTTCGCTCCGGTGATCGAACAGCTCGCCGCGGCGGTGAAGAAGTCGAAGCGGCTGGACACGTAGGTACGCCGTAGTACTTCGCAGTACTCCACAGCACTCCGCGGGAAGGGAGCAGCCGGTCATGGACAAGCGCACGCCCCAACTCGGCGACGTCCAGGAGACGTTGCTCATCCCCCTCTACGCCCGTGCGGTCGAGACGCGCAAACCGCGCGGCATGCTCAGGGATCCGCGGGCCGTGGAGATGGTCGACGCCCTGGACTACGACTTCTCCCGCTTCGACGGCGCGAAGAGCCTGCTCGGGGCGAACCTGCGCACACTGCTCTTCGACCTGTGGGTACGGGAGTTCCTGGAGCGGCACCCGTCGGGCACGGTCGTGGAGATCGGCACGGGCCTCAACACCCGCTTCGAGCGGCTCGACAACGGCACGGTCCACTGGTTCGACCTCGACCTGCCCGATGTGATCGCGCTGCGGCGGGGCTTCTTCGAGGACACGGACCGCCGTCGCATGCTCGCCGTCTCGGTCACCGACCCGGGCTGGATGGACGAGGTGCGGCGCAGCAGCCCCGGGCCGTACTTCCTGGCCGCCGAGGCGGTGTTGATCTATCTGGAGGAGGAGCTGGTCCGTTCGGTCTTCCGGCAGATCGCCGAGCGGCTGCCCGGGGCCCGCCTCGCCCTGGAGACCGCGGCGTCCCACATGGTCGACACCCAGGACAGCCACGACGTACTCGCCAAGGTGGCCGCCCGTATGCGCTGGAGCTGCGACGACCCAGGTGCCCTGGAACACTGGCAGCCCGGTCTCAGCCTGACGGACTCCTGCACCCTGGCCCATCTGCCGGCCCCGGTGGCGCGCCGACTCGCCCTCCCCCACCGCCTCCTGCTCCGGCTCATGGCCACGATCCGCCGCCGGGACATCGAGGCGTACCGCTTCAACCTGTTCCGGTTCGCGGCGGAGTGACGGGGCTCGTTCAGCGATCCGGCTCGGGGCGTTGCCGTGCCCTCCGGGGGCGGATCCGTGCGGCCAGGACCGCGACGTCGTCCTGGGCGCGGTGGACGTCGAGGCGGTCGAGGACCTGTTCCAGGAAGGGTTCGATGTCGGACTCGGGGCGCAGCCGGAGGGCGGCCAGCCGGGCCAGGGAGGCGTCGATGTCCTCCTCGCGCCGCTCGACCAGGCCGTCCGTGAACATCAACAGGGTCTCGTCGGGGGCGAGTTCGTGGATGCCGAGCTCGTAGCCGCCCACGCCGGTGCCCAGCGGGGGTCCCACGGGGACGTCGAGCAGGGTTCCGGTGCCGTCGCCCGCGAACACGGCCGGAGGCAGATGGCCCGCGCTGGCGAGCGCGGCCGTCCCGCGGGCCGGGTCGATACGGGCGAGCAGGCAGGTGGCCGGCCGGCGCGTGCCGTCCTCGGAGACGGCGGCGTCGAGTTGGCGCAGCACACGGTGCGGGGGCAGATCGGCGGAGGCGACGTACCGGAGCATCGAGCGGTACGCGTTCATGTCGACCGCGGCGTCCAGGCCGTGCCCCATCACGTCGCCCATGACCAGCAGGGTGCGGCCGTAGTGCAGCCGTACGGTCTCGAACCAGTCGCCGCCGACGAGGGTGCCGCCGCCGACGGGCAGATAGCGGGTGGCGAGGTCGAGGTTCGGATGCGGGCGGCCGGGTTCGGCGAGGAGGGCGCGCTGGAGCTTCATCGCGGTGCTGTGGACGGCGGTGTGGCGGCGGGCGTGTCCGATGTGGACGGCGGCCAGGCGGGCCGCGTAGTGCATCGCGCTGGTCTCGTGGTCGGCGAAGGGGCGCCCGGTGCGGACCGCCAGCAGCACCCCGTACAGGCGGCCGTGCGCGAGCATCGGCACCGAGATCGAGCGACGGGGCACTCCGCCCGACATGTCGTCCGTCGTGGTGATCGGGTGCCCCTCGTCCAGGGCCCGTACCGTCAGGGACGGCTCCCCGTCGTGGGCCTCCAGCAGTTCCGGCGGCCCCGCCGACGCGGCCCGGGTCAGCGCCGGACCGTTCGCGGGCCGCGTCGCCGGCACGTCCTCGCCCAGCAGGTCCACGGCGACGGCCTCGCAGCCGTGCCGCCCCAGGAATCCGACCAGTTCGGCGCAGGTGGTCCGCTCGTCGAGGGTGGTCCCGATCGACTCGACGGCCTCCTCGACCAGCCCGACCGGTGCCGGCACCCCCTCACCAGGCCGCTCCACCAACCCACCTCCGCCGCGCTGTGCCCGTACGCCGGTACGCCCGTCGACGCACCCAGGCAGCCATACCACCAGCTTTCGGGGCGCGTCGGTCGCTGGCGCGCGGCGGCGGGGCACACCGGGACGGTGTACCGGGTCCCCGCAACGCGCCACCGCTCGACCCCGAGCGGGAACGAGTGGCGCCCGTGCGCCACGGTCCAGCGGCCGTTCTCCTTGCGCAGGCCAAGGTCATCGGGTGACCGGGCGTGCGGGGGGAGTAGTCGCAAGTGGCTGGGGGTGGTCCTTCAGGTGAAGCGTGCGCGAGGATGGGGTTATGACCGCGGCCCATCGCGCCATGGCTCTCCTTGAGACCTGGCCGAACCTGGTAAGTGGCCCGCCCCGGTGCACCGTTGGGCATGCCTTCGCTTCGGCGGGACACGAGATCGTCCACTTCCACTCCGACGACTCCGCCGACCTCTATCTCACCCGCACGGCCGTCGAGCGCCTGCTCCCCCAGTTCGCGCACGCCACCGCGATCAGGGTCCGCCCCGGCGCCTCCTGGATCACCGTGCTCCTCGACTGCGACGCCGACGTCCAGCTCCTGCTGGGCCTCGTGAGCGTCGCGCTGAAGGAGCACGGAGCGGTCACGCCCCGCCGTCCGTCACCACCGTGCGACTGGGAGCGGCCGCCGGTGGTCCCCGGACCACGCCCGGGAGCGGCCCGTCGCATGGTGGACCGCCTCATGCCGCACGCCCACTGACCGGGCGGATCAGCCCGGCCGCCGACCGACCCGGACACCGGCCGACACAGGCGCCAAGGCCCCTCACTCGGCCGGCTGTTCCGTCGGCGTGCGCAGCCCCGCCGTCCACTTCTCCTCGATCCGGCCGACCCGCCACACCACCAGCGCGAGGGCCCAGGCGGCGACGAAGAGCCCCACGATCACGAACCCGACGACGTTCAGGTCGACGCCGGCCACCCGGTCCCAGAACACGCCGTGCAGGGAGAACCGTTCGGCGAGCAGCCCGAGGAGTTCCACGGTCCCGATGAGGAGCGCGACCGCGACCGAGAGGCCGGTGACGGTGAGGTTGTAGTAGACCTTCCGTACGGGCTTGGAGAAGGCCCAGCCGTACGCGAAGTTCATGAACGACCCGTCGATCGTGTCGAGCAGCGACATGCCCGCCGCGAACAACACGGGCAGGCACAGGATCGCGTACCACGGCAGTCCGGAGGCGGCCCCGGATCCGGCGAGCACCAGCAGCGCGACCTCCGTGGCGGTGTCGAAGCCGAGCCCGAACAGCAGCCCCAGCGGGTACATCTGCCACGGCTTGGTGATCGACTTCATGACGCGGCCCAGCAGCCGGTTCATGAAACCGCGGTTGTTCAGCTGGTCCTCCAGCGCCGCCTCGTCGAAGTGCCCGTGCCGCATCTGCCGGAAGACCTTCCAGATCCCGGCGAGGACGACGAGGTTGACGGCGGCGATGACGTACAGGAAGACCCCGGAGACCGTCGTGCCGATGAGCCCCGTGACGCTGTGGAGGGCGGAGCCGTCGTCCCGTACCGGCCCGGCGACCGCCTTCACCCCCAGCGACAGCAGGAACGCGAGCGCGAACACGACGCTGGAGTGCCCCAGCGAGAACCAGAACCCGACCGACAGCGGCCGCTGCCCCTCGGCCATCAGCTTGCGGGTGGTGTTGTCGATCGCTGCGATGTGGTCCGCGTCGAAGGCGTGCCGCATGCCCAGCGTGTACGCGGTGACGCCGATGCCGATCCCGAAGGACTTCGTGCCGATGCTGTAGTGCTCGGGCGCCACGATCGCGACGAGCGTGAACCAGCCGATGACGTGCAGCGCCACGATGAAGGCGGCCATCCCGCCGACCCGGACCCACTCCTCCCGGTTCAGGGAGGCACGCCAGGAGGAGAGGGTGGTCATGGGGGTTCGCCTTGCCTTACGTCCGGTGGAGCTGCCTCCCCACCCTCACCGCGGGGCCACCGCACCTGCAACTAATGCGCAGTAAAGGACAGACCAGGTCTTCGCCAGGTCCGCGCGCCTCAGGGTGCCGTGCCGCCGCGCACGGGCTGGGTCACGGGCGGGTTCACGGTCGGGGTCGCCTCCAAGGCGCCCGCCCCGGTCGGTGTCGGCTCCATGGCCCCCGTACCTGTACCCGTACCTCCGGGCGTCTCCTCCGGGGCCGCCCCCACCACCTCCACCACCGATCCCGGCTTCAGCGCCTCGTACAGCCACATCGCGTCGGCGCGCCGCAGGCCGATCACCCCGCCGGTGCGGTCGTAGTTGCCGGGCGCCTTCTCGTCCCAGGTGAGGGCGAGGAGGTAGTTCGTACGGTCGTCGGGGGCGCGCAGCCTCATCACCCAGGTCGCCTTGACGTCGTACCCGTTCCAGCCGGCCGAGTCGCCGGGCACCGTCGCCGCCTGGTACTTGGCGGTCACGGTCATCAGGCCGGTCGGCGTCGGTGTCTTGAGCGACCCGGAGGAGATGGGCAGGGTCCGTCCCTCGACGGACATCTCACGCCGGCCGAGATCGACGGTGGCGGCGACGGCCGCCGGACTGGCCTGGGCAGGGGCCTCCGCGGTGGCCGGCGGGGTGGGCGCGGTGTAGCTCGCCGCGGGCGGGGTGGCCCCTGCGTCCCGCCCACCCGTGAGGGCCACAGTCAGGACAAGCGCGAGGGCACCCGCGGCCGTGGCGCCGGCCGCGGCGAACGAGGCCTGCCGCCGGCGCCGGCGACGCCCCGCACGACGCCGGATCTCCGTGCCGGGAACCGGTACGGGCGTCTCGTGGTCGTGGGCCAACTCGCGCAGCGCGGTGGCCAGTTCGGTGCCTCCGGGACCGGCGTCGGGGCCGTCGAATCCGTGCGTGGTGCCGGGCGTGAGCTCATCGGACACGGTCGTCCTCCCTCTCACCCAGTTCGTCGGCCTCGCCGAGCCGCCGCGCCAGCGCCGCCCGGCCACGAGACAGCCGGGCCTTGACCGTCCCCACGGGCGCACCGGTCTCGGAGGCTACCTGCTCGACACTCAAGTCGCACAGATGGTGCAGAACGACAGCCATGCGCTGCGCTTCCGGCAGTTCCTTCAACGCCCCCACGAGCACGGCCCGTTCGGGCCCGGGACCGGGTGTGTGCTCGGGCGGCGGATTGCGGCGCACCAGTTCCAGCCAGCGACGCGCCCGCCGCCACCGGCTCACCGCGAGCCGCATCGCGACCGTACGGACCCACGCCTCGGGCGCCCCCTCGGCGAGGAACTCCCGCCGCCGGTCCCAGGCGCGGACGAACGCCTCCTGGACGACGTCCTGCGCCTCGCCGTGGTCCCCGGTGAAGGCGAAGAGCTGCCCGGTCAACCGGGGGAACGCCGCGGCGTAGAACCCGTCGAACTCCTCCTCGGTCATACCCCCCGCCCCGCCCCCTGCCGTATCCGTGGCCGCTGTCGTCGCAGTTGTCGTCGCAGCTATCGCAGTTGTCCTCGCCGTTGTCCTCGCCGCTGTCTTCGGATTCCTGTGCAACCCGGCTGCCTCCCCGATGCGTACAGGTCCCGTACGTCACAGACGTCTCAGAAGGCACGGAGGTTACGGACGCCGCGTACATCGAAGCACAAGCACCACGCAGGGCTGAGCCGGAGGGAGTGGCGCGCGGACAGCGCGCTCGACTGACCATGGACGACGAATTCACCGCCCGTGCCGGGGAGTACTGGCCCCGGCTGACGCGTACGGCCCTGCTGCTCACGGGGGACTCCGCCGACGCGGAGAGACTCGCGAGAGCGGCGCTCGCGGAGGTGTACGCGCGGCGGAGAACTCCCCGCGACGACGCGGAGTTCTACGTCCGTCGGGCTCTCGTACGGGGCTTTCTGCGCAGCCGGACACGGCCGTTCATCGGCTCCCGGCGCGCCCCGGAGCCGTACGCGTCCGGTCAACCCGACCCGCTCACCGAGGTGTTGGCGGCTCTCCCGCCCCGCCGCCGGGCCGTCGCCGTCCTGCACCACTGGGACGGTCTGAGCCATCGCGAGATCGCCGCGCTGCTCAACTCCTCGCGGGGCGCGGTCAAGGCACACGGCCGCCGGGCGCTGAAGGCCCTGCGCGCCCACCCGGCGTACGGCGAGCCGTCGCGCACCGGGCGCCGGTCCGTGCCCGGCCCCGCCCCGGTCCCCGGCATCCCGGCCGCCGTCATCCCGGCCGTCGAGGAGGCGGGCCGCACGCATCGGCGGAGCCGCCGCCGCACCACGGCCGTGCTCACCGCCGTCTGCGCCCTGCTGCTCGCGCCGCTGGTCCTGGGTGCCGTGCGTGGCACGGGCTCCGGCGACGGTGGGAACACAACTCCCGTCGCCAGGACGGCGGTTCGCGTCGTGACCGCCGGGGAGCGGGTCTCCGCCGCGCCCGGTGTCGAGCTGTGGCTCACCAAGGACGGCAAGCACTGGTCGACGCCGAAGGGGCCGAACCGGTTCCGGCCGGCCGCCAAGGGATCGGACCCCACCATCACCCTTGAGTCGGACCCGGCCCCGGGCACACGCCGCTTCCACTCCGGCGTCCTCCAGAGCTCCCGCGAACCGTCCCGCGTCGAACTCACCACCCCCGACGGCCGGTTCACGGCCCGGATCCTCACCCTGGCGGGCAGCCCCGGCTGGTCCGTCTGGTACGCCGACACCCAACTCCCGGACGAAAAGCGCCGGTTGAGCGAGATCACCGTGAAGGCCTACGACTCCGCCGGCAAGCTCCTCGCACAGACGGGCACCTCCTCATGAGCACCCGCCGCCGCGCCCCGCGGCCCCGCCTCCACACCCTGCGGACCTACCTCCGTACCCTGCGGACCTACCTCCGCCGCACCCGCACCCGCCGTCTGCGGCGCGCCCTGGCCACCCTCCTCGCCCTGTTCCTCACGGCCTGCGCCGCGCTCGTCGTCGCGTACCGCACGACCGGGATCCCCGACCCGCACCCGGAGACGGTCAGCCAGAGCACGGTCTTCGTGGACGCCGAGGGCGAGTACCTGGGCCGGCGCGGGCCTGTCGACCGCCAGGACATCTCCCTCAAGCAGGTGCCCCGGCACGTCCAGGACGCCGTGATCGCCGCGGAGAACCGCTCCTTCCGTACGGACTCGGGGGTCGCCCCTACCGCGATCCTGCGGGCGGCCATCGCGACCGTGACGGGCGGCGAGCGGCAGGGCGGCTCCACGATCACGCAGCAGTACGTGAAGAACGCCCTGCTGACACCGGAGCAGTCTCTGAGCCGCAAGGCACGCGAGGCGCTGATCGCCGTGAAGCTCGACCGCACACGGTCCAAGGACGACATCCTGGAGGGCTACCTCAACACGGTGTACTTCGGCCGCGGGGCAGCCGGTGTCGAATCGGCGGCGCGGAACTACTTCGGCGTGGGCGCAAAGGACTTGACGGTCTCCCAGGGCGCGGCGCTGGCGGGGATCGTCAACCTCCCCTCGTACTACGAGCGGGCCGGCGCCGACGCGAAGGTGACCGGGACACTGGAGCGCCGCTGGGCCTGGGTGCTGGACGCCATGGCGGACTCGGGCGCGATCAGCGACCGCGAGCGGACGGCCGCCCGCTTCCCGGCGTTCCGCTTCTATCCGCCGGGCGACACGGACGGCGGGCGTCAGTACCTGATCGACGCGGCGTCCGCCGAGGCCGCCGACCGGCTCGGCATCACGGAGGACCAGCTGGCGCGCGGCGGCTACAAGGTGCACACCACCTTCGACCTCGGTCTGCAGGACGAGACGGCGGAGCTGGTCCGCGACCGTACGCCCGCGGGCGTGAAGGGGGCGCGGCTGCACACCGCCGTCGTCGCGACCGTTCCCGGCGACGGCGCGGTCCGCGTGCTGTACGGCGGCGCGGACTACGCGCACCAGCCGTTCAACGACGCCGTCGACGGGGCGGTCGAGGCGGGCACGGCCACCGAACCGTTCACGTTCGCGGGCATCCGGCTGGGCGAGCCGCTGACCGACCTGCCGAAGGAAACGGCTCCGACGCCGATGCGCCTGAACTCCGCGTACGCGACCGTGGCCGCCGGGGGCACGTACGCGACGCCGTACACGGTCACGAAGATCACCCGTGGGGACCGTACGGTGCACACCGCGCGCCCGAAGACGCGTACCGCGATGGGCGAGAAGGAGGTCGCGGTGGTCACCGAGCTGATGCACGGCTCGCTCGGTCCGGACACTCCGGGCACTCCGGGCACTGCGGTCAAGCCGGTCGCGACGGGGGTCGGGGCCGCGTTCCTGCCGGTGACCAGCCATGCGGCGGGCGCGGGCAGCGGGCCCGGGGCGCGGACTGTCTGGCAGAGCGTGTACTCGCCGCGGCTCGCCCTCACCGTCGCCCTGTTCGCCGAGCGCGGGGGCAAGCCGGCCCGGGTCGCGGGGCTGACCGGCGAGTATCCGCCCGCCGAGCACGCGGCGCTGCAGGCGGGGGAGGTGTGGCGGCTGGCGGGTTCGCCCGGGACGGAGGGGCCTGCGGCGGAGGCTTGGCCGGGGGCCAAGTCCGAGGCCGATGCCGAGGCGGGAGCCAAGGCCGGAACCGTAGCCGGGACCGGTGCCGGAGCCAAGGGCGAGGGCACTGGTGACGGCAGGGGCACGGGCAAGGCCGACGTCACCCGGACGGGCCCGCCCGTTGGTGGGCAGGACGGGGGCGTGGTGCCGTGGGAGGGTGCCCGGTGACCAGGTCCAGCCCACCCCGCGCATCCTGCTCACCCAGGCGGAGCTGGCGGCGATCGCGAACGCGGTGGACCGTGCCGAAGGGGTGGGGGAGCACGCGGAGCGGCTGCTGGCGGAGCTGACCCTGGCCCGGCGGATCCTCGACGGCTGCCCGGCCGGTATCGCCGTCCTGGACCGGAGCCTGCGCTACCTCTACATCAACGACGCGCTGGCCCTCCTCAACGGTGTCCCGGCCGCCGACCACATCGGCCGCCGGCTGCCGGACGTCCTGCCGGACCTGGAGTCGTCGGAGCAACTGCTCGAACAGGTGCTGCGCACGGGGGTGCCGCAGGTCGTCACGGTGGGCGGGCAGACCCCGGCCGACGGGGCGGGGGACAACCGGTGGTGGCTGGGCGCCTACCACCGGCTGTCGACGTCGTCCGGCGAGATCCTCGGCGTGGCGGCCGTCGTCCTGGAGGTCACCGACGCGCTGCGCGGCCGCGAGCACCTCGTACGGGCGGGCAACCGGATGGCCCTGCTCGACGAGGCGAACCGCACCACCGGCGCGACACTCGACCTGCGCCAGGCCTGCCAGGCGCTCGCCGACCTGCTGGTCCCGCGCTTCGCGGACTACGCGGCGGTGGACGTGGTCGACCCGGAGGGCACGCCCCGGGTGCCGTCGGAGAACTATCCGCTGCGCCTGCGCCGCATCGCGCTGGCCACCACCCCGGACCTGGCGGAGGTGTCCTCGCCGCTCGGCCGTCTCGACGAGTTCGTGGTCCACCGGGCGGGCTCCCCCATGGCCCATGTCCTGGCCGACCGGCGCCCGCTGGTCCTCAGCCACCCCGACGACGAGGCCATGCGCCAGTTCTCGCCGTCACCCGAACGCAAGGAGCACCTGCTGCGGATGGGCGCGCACTCGGGGATCTACCTCCCGCTCGCGGTCCACGAGGAGCTGGTGGGCGCGGTGATGGTGTTCCGCTCCGGCGACTCCCCCCGGCTGACGGACACGGACACCGAGTTGCTGGGGGACCTCACCGACCGGGCCGCCACCGGCATCGCCCACGCGGTCCGCTACACGCGTGAACACGAGACGGCACTGGAGATGCAGCGCGCCTTCCTGAACGCGCCCACGGTGACGGGCCCCGGCGTGGAGACCCTGGGCCGCTACCTGCCGGCGGGCTCGGGGGCGGAGGTGGGCGGCGACTGGTTCGACACGCTTGCGCTCCCCCACGACCGCACGCTGCTGGTGGTGGGCGACGTCATGGGCCACGGAGTCCGCGCAGCGGCAGCAATGAGCGAGTACCGCTCGGTCCTGCGCACCCTGGCCATCCAGGGCAGCAGCCCCGACTTCATCCTGCTCCAGGCCGAACGCACCGCGCTGACCCTGGAGTTGGACCGGGTCGCGACCTGCCTCCTCGCCCTCCTCGACCCCCGCCGGGAACGCGCCACCTTCTCCAACGCGGGCCACATCCCCCCGCTCCTCGTCACCCCCGACGGCACCCGCACCCTCCTCAGCCTCCCCGTCGCCCCACCCCTGGGCGTGGGCCTCGGCTCCTTCGCGGCCACCACGGTCCCCCTCCCCCCGGGCTCCGTCCTCCTCCTGTGCACCGACGGCCTGGTCGAACGCCGAGACCGCGACATCGAAACAGGCCTCCACACCCTCGCCACCCTCCCCATCACCCCGACGGCCCCCCTCCCCACCCTCCTCGACACCGTCATCACCCACCTCGACCCCGCCGCCTCGGAGGACGACGTAGCCATCCTCCTGGCCCGCACCAAACCGACCCCGGACGAGCCGAACCAACTGGGGTGGTTACCACCGGGGTGGACGAAGCCCCGCCCAGGGGCGAAGCCCCTCTAGGGGCGCGGGGAACTGCGCGACCAGCCCCCACCGGCCGGCACCCCACACACAACCGGTCAACGCTTCTCGTACGGATCCGAAGGTGCCGGGACCCGTTTCACGGACGTGGCGTCCAGGACCGGGCGGGCCTCGTCTGAGCCCGGCTTGCCCGTCGGGTGCCAGGTTCCCGTTGCGGTCACCCACGCGTCGGCGGCGGGTGCGTCCGCGTCGCGGACTTCGACCTTCAGGGCCTGGGCGTCGGCGGCGCAGCAGGTGACGAGGAGCCTGGCGATGTACCAGGTGCCGTCGTCGTCGCGGGTCACGAAGCCGGTGAGGCGGACCGTGCGGTCCTTCATGGACGCCCCGGTGTCCCACTCCGCCCGGGAGGCGAACGCGCCGAGCGTCAGGTCGACGGGGTCCCCGGCGGGCAGTTCGGGGAAGGTGCCGGTGCCCTGGGCGGCGACCCTGTCCTCCTCGCGTCCGGCGCTGTACGAGCCGAGGGCGGGCGGCGGGAAGAGGAGGAGGGCGAGGGCGGGGGCGGTGAGGAGCCAGGCGATGCGCGGGTTGCGGGTGTGGTTGTGGTTGTGGTCGTGCCCGGCGGGGGCGTCTTGGCCATGCCCCGCGTGGGCGTCTTGGGCGTCTTCGTCGTGGACCTCGTGTTCGTCCTCGTCCTCGTCGCGGCGGATCATGCCCACCAGGCCCAGCACGACCAGTGCCACGCCCGAGACCACCAGGTACGGGCGCAGCCCTTCCTTCACGTAACGCAGGTACAGCTCGCTGAAGAGGGCGATCCGCAGCAGTGCGGCGCCGCACAGGATGAGCAGCACCCCCTGCGGACGCGGCCTCAGACGCGTACGCGGTCGGGTCGTCACAGCAGCCACCAGCCCACCACCCCACTGCTCACCACGGCCACCACCCACGTGACGGCCGAGAACCTCACCGCGAACGCCCGCCCGAAAGTCCCCGCCTGGAGGGCGATGAGCTTCAGGTCGACCATCGGACCGACGACCATGAAGGCGAGACGGGCGGTCGGCGAGAACCCGGTGAGTGAGGCGGCCACGAAGGCGTCCGCCTCGGAACAGACGCACAGCACGACGGCGAGGACGGCGAGCAGCAGGACGGAGAGCCAGGGCGAACCGGTGAACACGTCCAGCAGGGACCGCGGCACCAGGATGTTGAACGTCGCCGCGGCCGCCGCGCCCAGTACGAGAAAGCCTCCGGCGTGCAGGAAGTCGTGCTGAAGTCCGTCCCGGAAGCCCCGCCAGCCGCCCGGGCCAGCAGCCGTACCGGCTCCGGATCCGCCCTTGCGCCGGGCGGCCACCCCCGGCAGCCACTCCTCCTTGCCGAACCGCACCCACAGCCACCCCATCACCACCGCCGTGGCGAGCGAGGCGACGAACCGGGCGCCGACCATGGCCGGGTTCCCCGGGAAGGCGATGGAGGTGGCGACGAGCACCACCGGGTTGATGGCGGGGGCCGAGAGGAGAAAGGCCAGCGCCGCCGCCGGCGCGACCCCACGCCGCATCAGGCTGTCGGCCACGGGGACCGACGCGCACTCGCACCCGGGCAGCACGGCTCCGGCCGCCCCCGCGACGGGCACCGCGAGCGCCGGGTTCTTCGGCAGTACGCGTCTGAAGACCCGCTCCGGCACGAACGCCCCGATCGCCGCCGACACCACCGTGCCAAGGAGAAGGAAGGGAATACCCTGCACCGCGACCGCCGTGAACACGGTCCACCAGGCGGCCATGGCCGGCGTCGCGATGTCGAGCGCGACCATCGGCCCGAGTACGGACCCGACGGTGGCGATGACGACCAGCGCGACCCCGCCGACCACCACGTACACCAGCACCCGTGCCACGAGCCGTACCCCGTCGGCCACACCCCGCCGGTCCGCGACGACCCGGGCGCCGTCGGCCGCACCCTGCCGGTCCGCCGCGCCTCTTGTGTCCACGCCCCTTGTCTCCACGTGCCTTGCTTCCCGCCCCTGCCTCACCCGTCGTACGTTCGCGCAGGCTAACCGGTGGTTCTGTGCGGGGTCTGCGTTTTCGCCCGGAGCGGGCTGTCGGCCGAGCGGCACCGTCGGGCCGGGCGGGACTGTCGGGCCGGCCGTCGGAGGTGGTTGACCCTCGACCTTGTGCAGGGCCCAGAGTTCCGGATGTGGAGAGCGAGATGCGCAGTATCGGGGAGATGGCCCGGGACAGCGGGCTGGGTGTGAGTGCTCTGCGGTTCTACGACCGCGCCGGGGTGCTGGTCCCCGCCTGGGTGGATCCGGTGAGCAGCTACCGCTGGTACGGCCCCGAGCAGTGCGAGGAGGCCCGCCTGCTGACGCGGCTGCGCCGGGCCGGTATGCCGTTGCCGGACATCCGGCTGGTGCTGGCCGGCTGGTCGGGCGCGGACACCGACCTCGTACGGAAGCTGCTTCAGGCGCATCTGCGCCGCCTCGAACTGGGGTTGTCCGATGCCCGCAGCGAGTTCTCCGCGGTCCGAGCGCTACTCGAAGGCAGGGAGAAACCCATGACATCGCTCCGCACCGCCGCCGTCCGGCTGACCGTCCCCGCGGCCGAACTGGCCGCCGCGCTGGACGCCGTCCGCTTCGCCGCCGGTACCGACCCGGAGCTGCCGATGCTCGGCGGCATCCTGTTCGACATCGAGGGTGGGGCGCTTCGGGTCGTGGCCACCGACCGGTACCGGATGGCCGTCGCGCAGGCCCGCGCCACCGGGCACGACGGGGCCCGTGAACAGGTCATTGTGCCCGCCCCGCTCGCCGACGCGATGCGGGCGCTGCTGAGCGGTGAGGACGGCGAGGACGGCGGGGGGCCCGTCCGGCTCTCCGTGGACGGTGACCGCGTGACGCTGGAGGCCGGGGACCGGCAGGCGGCCGGGCAGTGCCTCGACCACGACTTCCCCGACTACCGTCGTCTCGTCCGCCTGCCGGCCGGGCGCCGCGCGGTCGTCGACGTACCGGCGTTCCGCGAGGCGCTGAAGACCGGGCCCGTCCGTACGAGCGAGACGCCCGGGCCGGACGGCACGCCCTGCGACCTCAGCGTGCTCAGGCCGGCGGCCGACGGCACGGTGACCGTCTGCGCGGACGGCGAGGAGGGGGGAGGGGGCGAAGAGGGCGACGCCGACCGGAACCATGTCGCCGTCAATCGCGAGTTCCTGCTGCACGCGCTCACCGCCGGGGCCCGCGACCGGCTGGTGCTGGAGTTCGGCGCTCCCACGGCTCCCCTGGCGATCCGCCGGCCCGACGCCGAGGACACCTTCTCGCTCCTGATGCCGGTGCGCCTGGACAACTAGCCCCTGTCCAGGGGATCCGCGGGCACACTGGCCGTTATGCCTCTCGCCCTGCATCACATCGTCATCGACGCCGCGATCTGCCCGGCCTGGCCCGGTTCTGGGCGGGGGCGCTGGGCTGGCAGATCCTGTCCGAGCGGGAGCGGGAGGTCGTGATCGGGCCGGACGAGACCGCGCCGGTGGGGATCTGCTTCATGCCGGTGACGGACCGCAAGGTCGTCAAGAACCGGCTGCACCTCGATCTCACGTCCGCCGCCGAGGACCGGGAGGCCGAGATCGAGCGCATCCTCGCCCTCGGCGCCCGCCGCATCCGACTCGCTCACCCTCAGCCGGTCCCGGATCGCCACCCCAGCTGGACCGGGCACCACGAACGGCGCCGCCAACTCCCGCAGCCGACGCACCCGTTCACCCCTACCTGGCCGAAGACCCCCGACACGGCACCCAACGAGTACCAGCCACAAAGGTCACCCATTCGACCCACAAACTCTCGTTCCCGTCCAGACGTAGAGAGCCCCGAGCACACCGCACGACAGAGCGAGGACGCCATCCGGCAGACAACTGGGCCCAGCCCCGGCGCCTACAAGGTGAACGCGGCTGCGGGCGTCCGCATCACCAAGATCGTATGGCGCGGCGAATGCTGATCCGCTGACTCCAGGGACGAGCGCCCCGTGCTTTCAAGGGGCGCGGGGCCGTGACATTGTGCGGCTCCGCCGCGTGGGCGCGACCGGCCCCACCGGCCCGCACCCAACCAATCAGAACACCAGGCGGGACCCTAGTGCGGTCCCGCCTCAGCGGCACTGATCAGGGCGGCGAAAGCGATCACGGCGGCACCCAGCGCGGTCACGAACCGAGCAGGGAAGAAGCGCGTGGCAATGCGTCGGAACACGGCGACAACCTCGCATCGTCAACGTAGGCCAGCGTATTAAGTCTGCGTCATCGTGCGTTTAACGCGCCGCTTAACCTAGGGCGTGTTCGCCTCCGGTGCAAGGGTCGCATTGAGCCGATCGGCGGCCTGCCCGCCCGTCTTAACTGCCCTCTTTCAACGGGAAGTTGAATAGCGTGCGGGTGTAAGTCGACTTGCTGGCATGCTTACGCCATGGCCGAGCGCGACGACCCGGGAATCATCGGGCGCAGAGTGCAGCAGCTGCGTACGGAACGCGGGCTGACACAGAAGCAGTTGGCGGAACCCGCCTACACACCCGCGTACGTCTCCACGCTGGAGGCGGGCCGTGTCCGGCCCTCCGAGGAGGCGCTGCGGCACATCGCGGAACGGCTCGGCGTCGCGTACGAGGAGCTCGCCACCGGGCGCCCCGCACACCTCGCCACGGGTCTGCGGCTGCGGCTCACCGACGCCCAGCGCACGCTGGCGACCGGCGAGGCGGAGGTCGCCGCCGAGCAGTACACCGCACTGCTCGCGGAGGCGGAGTCGCACGGGCTGAACGCCGAGTGCGCGGCCGCGCTCCTGGGCCTCGGCGAATGCGCCCTGGACACGGGCGACCTGGCGACGGCCCGGCTGCGCTTCGAGGAGTCGGAGAAACGACTCGCCGACGCGCCGCTGCCCGTCCGGGTCCCGGCCCTGCGCGGCCGGGCCGTCTCGCACTACCTGGCGGGCGAACTCCGGTACTCCTGCTACCTGTTGGAGTCCACACTCGACGAGCTGAACCGTGGCGGGCTGCACGACCCGGACGCCCTGCTGCTGCTCTACGCGGCGGTCATCGCGCCGTACATGGACATGGGAGCGCACGCGCGGGCCGCACAGGCCGCGGAGTACGCGCTCGCGCTGGCCCCGCAGGTCGCCGATCCCGCGCTCCTGGCCCGAATGCACCGGTCCGTCGCCCGCACGATGATCGCCGAGGGGCGCATCGCCGAGGCGGACGCCTCCCTGGGCAAGGCGGCGGAGCTGTACCGCCAGCTCCAGATCCGTACGGAACTCGCCAACTGCCACTGGATGCGCGGGTACTTGCACGCGCAGAACGGCGACATGGAGCGCGCGGAGAACGAGTTGCGCGAAGCGCTGGCCATGCACTCCGCCCAGCGCGCCGCGCTCTACACCAGCCAGGTCGCGGTGGAACTGGCGGACGTGCTGCACCGGCGCGGGAAGTCGGACGAGGCGGCGGCCCTGCTCCACGACGTGCTCGGGGACCTGAGTTCGGAGCGCGGGGCCGTCCACTCCGCGGCCGCGCACCGGCTGCTCGGCATCATCGCGGAGGACACCCGGGACACGGAGACCGCCGAGGAGCACTACGTGCGTGCGCTCAGCCTGCTCGAACGCGCGGGCGCGGCCGGTGACCTGGCCGACCTGTGCCGGCTGTTGGGTGATCTGCTGCGGCGTACGGGGCGGATCGAGGCGGCGTTGGACGCGTACCGGACCGGTCTCGGGCACCGGACTGCTCCGGGCACCACGACGCTGGGCCCGGCGCCGGCCCACCCGCCGCTGTGACGCTCCGCGGGGGGCGCCATGAATCTGCGGGTTCGTTGTGGCTGGTCGCGCAGTTCCCCGCGCCCCTAAAGGGCGCGGTGCGCCCATCGTGACGGGTCGCGGCCCAGGAAGCCGGCCAGGCGGTCCGGCGACGACGCGTCCTCTGCCACCGGGACGATCTCGCCGAAGGTCTTGCCCTTGCCTCGGTACTGCGGCGGGAGAGTCACCTCGGCGCGGGCCAGGATCTCTGCCGCCTCCTCCTCGGTGAAGGGGACCGGCTGACCGGTGGCCACCGCCAGGTCCCAGCCGTGGACCGTGAACTCCATGAGTGTCATGTTGAGGACCATCGCGGCGGGCAGCTCGGCGTCGCCGGTCACGCCCACCTCGCGGTCGAAGCCGTACTTCTCCCACCCGGCGACCAGCCCGGCCGCCGCGGCCCGGAACTCACCGGAGGGGTCCGGACCCGACCGGTACCGCGCGGGGTCGGCGTCGTACTCGCGGCCGTGGCAGCGGGCCTCGAACAGCAGCAGCCAGCCGACGAGATGGTCGACCAGCGTCTCGACGTCGTACTCCTCGCACGGCGTCGGAGCGCCGAGCCGCCCGGGCTCGACACCCTCGATGAGGTCACCGGTCTTGGACAGAACACCCGAAAGCAGCTCGATCTCATCCATGCCCGGAGTCTAGGAGCGCCCGCACACGGCGGTCTTGAAGAAACACGTCACGACGACCACATCACGACGACCACGTCATGCCGGGCGTCATGCGGGGGCCGCGGCCGCCGACGCCACTCCCACTCCCCTCGCGTCGGCGGCCGCTCACGTCCCGTACGCCGTCCCGGTCCACGGGGCGGCGTACGGACTTACCCTGGCCCGGTGACCTCTCCCGCCGCACGCACCGCGCTGGACCTCACCGCCGACCTCCCGGTCCCCGCTCTCGAGGACCTCTACCGGGATCTGCACCGGCATCCCGAGCTGTCGGGGCAGGAGCACCGGACGGCCGCGAGACTCTCCGAGCGCCTCGCCGGGGCCGGATACGAGACGGCGGACGGCATCGGCGGCACCGGGGTCGTCGGGATGCTGCGCAACGGCGACGGGCCGACCGTCCTGCTGCGCGGCGACATGGACGCCCTGCCGGTCGCCGAGGAGACCGGACTGCCGTACGCGTCCGGTACGCCCGGGGTCATGCACGCCTGCGGTCACGACCTGCACGTCACCTGGCTGACCGGCGCCGCCGACGCGCTCGCCGCCGGGCGCGACACCTGGAACGGCACGCTGCTGGTCGTCGGCCAGCCCGCCGAGGAGACCGGCGAGGGCGCCGCCGCGATGGTGAACGACGGCCTGTACGAACGCTTTCCGCGCCCCGACGTGCTGCTCGCCCAGCACGCGGCCCCCGGTCCCGCCGGGCTGTACGCGCACTCGCCCGGACTGATCATGTCGGCCTCGACGGACGTCGACATCGTCGTGCACGGGGTGGGCGGGCACGGCTCGCGGCCGGAGGCGACCGTGGACCCGGTGGTGACGGCCGCGTACATCGTGACGAGGCTCCAGACGGTCGTCTCGCGGGAGACGGCCGCCCGCGACTCCGCCGTGCTGACGGTCGGCCGGATCGAGGCGGGCACGCGGCACAACATCATCCCGTCCGAGGCGCACATCGCCCTCAACCTCCGTACGCAGTCCGCCGAGGTGCGGGAGCGGATGCTGGCCGCGATCCGGCGGATCGCCGCGGGCGAGTGCGCGGCGGCCGGCTGCCGTCGCGAGCCCACGGTGACGGTCGGCGGCAGCTTCCCGGTGACCGTGAACGACGTCGACACCGACCGCCGGGTGGCCGCCGTGCACGGCGAGGTGTTCGGCGCGGGCACGGTCCTCGACTTCGGGCCCGTCATGGGCAGCGAGGACTTCCCGCTCCTCGCCGAGGGCGGGCTCCCGTACGCGTACTGGTTCGTGACGAGCACGCCCGCCGAGGTGTGGGACGCGGCCGGGAGCGCGGCCGGGGGCGACCTGATGGCACAGCTCGCGGCCGTGCCCAGCAACCACAGCCCGCACTTCGCACCCGACCTGGCGACGGTCGGCCCCGGCGTACGGACGCTGGTGTCGGGGGCGCTGGAGATGTTTGCCCGGTAACACGTGTTACCCGCTACCGGGCGGTACGTGTGACGATGTGCGCCCCCCCCGAGGTTGAATCCTCAATAACCCCCCACCTTCACGGTCGGCACAGCGAAGGAACAGGACATGACCACCCCTGTCTCCCCTGCCCCCGCCCATCTCCTCGTCGTGGACGACGAGGAGAGCGTGCGCGCCATGCTCACCACGGCGATGGAGTTCCTCGGCTTCCGGGTGACCGGCGCCGCCACGGGCCGCCAGGCGCTGGAGGCGCTCTCCCGCCACAGCCCCGATCTCGTCCTGCTCGACGTCGGCCTCCCCGGCATCGACGGCTTCGAGGTCTGCCGGACGATGCGGACGCGGGGCCACACCATGCCGGTGATGTTCCTCACCGGCCGCGACACGGTCGACGAGCGCGTCCGCGGACTCGACCTGGGCGGCGACGACTTCGTCACCAAGCCCTTCGAGCTCAGGGAACTCGCGGCCCGGGTCCGGGCGCTCCTGCGCCGCACCTCGGTCCGCTCGGCCGAACGCCGCAGCCTGCTGGCCGGCGACGTACGGCTCGACGCCGACACGCACGAAGTCTGGTCCGGCGGGCGGCCGGTGAGCCTGACGACCACCGAATTCGCCCTGCTGCGCTACCTGATGGAGAACCCCGGCCGGGTGCTGACCCGCGCCCAGATCCAGGAGCGCGTCTGGAACCACCGCGCCGAGGGCTCGGGCAGCGTCGACACGTACGTCTACTACCTGCGCCGCAAACTGGGCGGTCCCGGGCAGGCGCTCATACGGACCGTGCGCGGCACGGGCTATCTGCTGTGCGCGGACTGAACGCGGCCGGGCCGCGCAGAACCCGGCCGGGTGGTGCACCGTCGCCCCGTGCCCGGCCATCACGTCCGGGGGACGTCTACTCGCATAGGGATTTCTGAGGGAACTCTGATCAGGCCCAGACCCATTCGTGATCTTGGCTTGATTCACTTGCTTCTCGGAAGCGCGCTCCCCGGCGCCTTCCGGCGACGAGGAAAGGCTCAGCCTCGTCAGACCTGTGCCTGAAGCCGGCTGAGGTGCCGATGGACATCGTCCAGCGCTCCCTGCCGACGCCCCGGAACGCGCAGGCGCAGGTCGGCCAGCGCGGGCCCGAGCTCACGGGCCCGCGCGGAGTCGCCGATACGGCCCCACTGGTGATGCGCCCGGTCCACGGCCGCCTCGACACCGGGTGCGCCCGGGTCCTGCCCCGCGGCCAGCCGTACGTCGGCCACCGCCAGCCAGATCCGGCAGCTGAGCTCCGCGTCCTCCGCGAACATGGCCAGATCCGCCCGTACTTCCATCCAGTGCACGACCTCGTCGGCGCCGGGACCGTGCGTCCTCAGCGCTTCCCGCTCCTGCCGCCCGGCCAGCTCCGCGGCCTCGGCGTGCCTGCCACTCTCGACGGCTGCGGTGATCTCGGCGTGGGGGTCGGAGGGCGGGGGCGGAGTCGGAGGAACCACGGGGGAGGCGGGGGCCGGCACGGATGCCGGTAGGGACATCGGGACGGGCACGGGCACGGGTACGGGAGGGGGCGCGGGCTGGAACCCCGGTACGGGCCGCAGGGGCGGCTGTGCGGGCTGTGCGTGCTGTGAGGGCTGTGTGGGGTCGACCGCCAGCACGATGTCCCGGCGGGCTGCCTCCGGGTCCTCGCCCGCCGCCCGTGTCAGCGCCTGCTGGTGGAGGTGCGCGAGCGGGGGACGGTGGCCGCTGCGGAGGATCGTGGCCACGGACTTCATGTACGTGGGCGACGCCACCGCGCGTCGCGGGGGAGGCGGGGCGACGCGGCCGTACAGCAGGGCGCCCGGTCCCACGGTGAGCGGCTGGGTGGCCAGGTGCTGCCAGGTCTCCGCGTCCGTGTGCAGGTCGACGACGACCGTCGTACTGCCCGGTGCGCGCAGCCGGAGTTCCTCGCGGATCCAGTGCCAGGGGAACCCGGTGTAGCGGACGGTCGCGGGGGTCGTACGGGCCAGCGCGAGGTGCGG
This sequence comes from Streptomyces sp. NBC_00258, assembly GCF_036182465.1. Lineage (NCBI taxonomy): Bacteria > Bacillati > Actinomycetota > Actinomycetes > Kitasatosporales > Streptomycetaceae > Streptomyces > Streptomyces sp. NBC_00258. The sequence continues at coordinate 6,482,959 of NZ_CP108081.1, read as the reverse complement.
AAGCCGTTGGCGGCGGTCGAGCTGGAGCTGGCCGGTGAGGAAGACCGTGAGCGGGCCGGGGGCCGTCGCGGCGGCACGCAGACGGGTGAGGACGGCCTGCGGTTCCAGGGGGTCGGCCAGCTCGACGACGTTCGCCGTGTCCGTGCCGGAGAGCACGTCGGGGGCGACGGCGGCGAGTATGGGGAGTACGGAGGCTGCGTCGACGAGGCAGCTCTTGCCTGTCGGCGACGCTGCGAGCAGCAATACGGTTCCTGGCATCGCCGTTGTCTCCTGCCCTTGGATCACCACGGTCTGCACGGTAACCGGTGCGGGTGCAAAGGGTGTTGGGGTGGGGGCGATAGGGGGTGGGTGGTGGGGGTTTGTTCGGCCTCCGCGGGTGCGTGGGGGCTGGTCGCGCAGTTCCCCGCGCCCCCTAGGGGGCGGCTCCGCCTGCCCTCACCGCGAAGATCGTCGTGTCGTCCGCCACGTGATCCGTGTGGTGGAGGGTGCCTTCGCGGACCAGCTCGACGAGGCGGTGGGGGTGGGCGGTCGTGGGGTCGGTGGAGACGGCGAGGGTCACGCGTTCGTGGAGGGGGAAGAAGACGCCGTCGGCGTCGCGGGCCTCGGTGACACCGTCGGTGACGAGGAGGAGGGTCTCGTCGGCGGCCAGGGGGACCCTGCGGACGGGCGGGACGCCCGCGCCTGACCCCGCCAGGCCGGAGAGACCGAGCGGCAGGCCGTCGCCCGGCGGCAGGACGCGTACGCCGCGCGGGCCCGCCACCAGCGGGGGTTCGTGGCCGAAGTTGACGACCTCGATGTGGCCCGTGGGGGAGCCCGGGGGCGGGAAGGCGACCAGGACCGCGGTCGCGAAGCGCTCCACGCCCCGTGCCGGGTCGCCTTCCAGGTCCTCGCCGAGGTCCGTGACGTACTGGCGGTGGCGGCCCATCCGTACCTCCAGCCGTTCGGCGACGACGGTCAGGGAGGCCTCGTGGTACGCGGACTCGCGGAACGTGCCGAGCAGGGCGGCGGCCGCCGCGACCGCGGGCAGGCCCTTGCCCTGGACGTCCCCGAGGAGGACCCGGGTGCCGTGCGGGCCGGGCTGGATGTCGTAGAAGTCGCCGCCGACGCGGGCCTCGCTGTCGGCGGCCAGATACACGGCCGCGTGGTCGAGCCCGCCCCACGGGGTGGGAAGGGGGCGCAGCACGGTTCGGCGGGTCGTGTCGGCCACGTCCCGCATGTGCAGCATCCGCCGCTCCTCCCGGACCCGTACGGCACACGCCAGGGTCGCCAGGACGCCGCCCATGGCGACCAGGATGAAGTCCGGCAGGCCGGTCTGGTCCTGATGCGGCCAGGAGGCGTCCACCTCGATGTACGTGAGGAGTGCGAGCACGGCGAAGGCGGCCGTTCCCCGGACGCCGCAGATCGCCGCGGCGATGCCGGGGACGAGGACGATCCAGGAGATGACCCTGAACTCGCCCGAGGTGTTCCAGTCGACCACCGCGATGGCGATGAGCAGGAGGAGGGGTGGTACCCAGGCCACGCTGCGGCCGCGTACCCGGAGAAGCTGCTGCCGCCGGGCGCGGCTGCCCGGATCCGCGCCGCTCACGTGCCCAGCGAAGCACGACCGGGTGCTTGGCGCACGCCGACTTCCTTACTTGCCTGCACCTTGGCTGGCGCCGGCTCGTTTTCGGGTGCGGGTGGGTGGGGGCTGGTCGCGCAGTTCCCCGCGCCCCTGAAAGCGGGGCTGCGCCCCTGGCTTTTGTCTTTCAGGGGCGCGGGGAACTGCGCGCTCAGCCCAAACGAACCCGCACCCGACACACCACGCCGAACCCCCACCCGCACCCGCACCCGCACCCGCACACGACTTGCCAGGGGCCTCCCCCGGGTGTGCTCTGGAAGGCAGGGGCGAAAGAGAGGAGTGCCCGATGACTCACGCGGCACCCGCACCACGTCGCACACCCACCGCCACAAGACCGGCGGTCTCCGCGAAACTCGCGATCCCAGCGATCGGCGGCATCGTCTACGGCTTCTGGACGTCCGGCATCGACCGCCACTCGGGCCCGATCACCGGCTGGAACGTCCTCCTGGGCGTGGTCTCGGCGGTCGTGTTCGCCGCGGTCGCCCACGGCATCCACACCGTCGCCCCACGCCTCCCCCGGGAGGCCCGGGCCCTCGCGTGGGCGGTGTTCGCGGGCATCGCTTTCGGGTTCCTCTACAGCCTCACGGACGCCAGCATCCTCAAGTCCGCGGGCCACTCCCTCGTGATCGCCGCAGGCGTGTTCGCGGTGGTGTTCTACCGCTACTACACGACCGAGGACTGAAGCGGCGCACGACGAACACGACGTACACCGGCCTGTGCCCGAGGGCACAGGCCGGTGTACGTGCGCGGGTGGCCCGGGCCTCACCCACATCTCCCCGTCCCGGGCCACCCGTTCTCCTCGGACTCACCGCTCGCCGGGCACCCACTCCCAGCCCGAGCCCGAGGCGTCCCAGGAGCCGGAGAAACTCCAGCTCCACGAACCGGACGCGCTCCAGGAGCCGGAGGAGCTCCAGGAACCGTCGTCGCAGCCGTTGCAGCCCCCCGAACCGTCGTGCCACCGGTCCTTCCAGGCCCCCTCGCAGGGGTCGGAGCACCGCGGCACCCCCGCCCCGCCGATGTCCACGAACGCGGCGCTCGCCCAGGCACGCGCCCCGACGAGCCAGTACCAGTGCGGGTTGCCGAACACGTGCGTACCCCTCGCCACGCAGGCGACGCGGTCCTGGCTGCCGGGCGAGAGCCGCCCGAGCACGGCCGAGCCGGTGTCGGGATGGGCCCGCAGATTCAGGTCGCCGCGGGAGACGACGGTGCCCCAGACCGGGTCCTCGGAGCCCCCGCTCCCGGAACTGCCCGCGGTCGAACCGCCGGAGGTCGTACCGCCCGCCGTCGCCGTACCGGCAGAAGCCGTACCGGTGGCGGCCACCGTCAGCACACCGCCGCTGACCAGGGCGATCGCAAGGGTCCGCAGGGCCGGAGTGATGCCCATGATCGGCCTCCTTCTCCCCCTCCGTCCCCAGAACCAGGAAACACCCGTTCGGGTGAACCCTCCACTGGAGCCCGGGGAGAACCGCGGAGAGCCATGGAGACCCGGCCCGGATCCGTCGCCCGCGGACCACGTGAAAATCTCCCGCCCCCGCACCGATGAGTTTTCGTGCGTCGCAGGGTCTGCATCTCGAGACCGATCGAGGACTGCGTCGACAGACCGATGCTCTTCGAGGCCGGCGGACGCACCCTTGAAGAGCTACGGAAGCGACGCGAGAGCACCCGAAGACTCGAAGACCTCGAACACCACGAGCAAACCGAGAGAACGACGCGGATGGGCGGACCGACATGACGAGCAAGAACCGCACCGGCCAATGGGCCGGGCCGGCCATCGAGACCGCGGGTCTGGTGAAGACCTTCGGGGACAACCGCGCCGTCGACGGTGTGGACCTGCGCATCGAGACCGGCACGGTGTACGGCCTGCTCGGTCCCAACGGAGCCGGCAAGACCACGACCGTGCGCATGCTGGCGACCCTGCTGCGCCCCGACGGCGGCGAGGCCCACGTCTTCGGCCACGACGTCGTACGGGAGGCGGACGCCGTACGGACCAGGGTGAGCCTCACCGGGCAGTACGCCTCGGTGGACGAGGACCTGACGGGCACGGAGAACCTCGTGCTGCTGGCGCGGCTGACGGGCCACAGCAAGAAGGCCTCGTACGACCGGGCGGCCCAACTCCTCGACGCCTTCGGCCTGTCGGAGGCGGCGGCCCGCCAGGTGAAGAACTACTCGGGCGGTATGCGGCGCCGTATCGACATCGCCGCGTCCATTCTCAACACCCCCGACCTGCTGTTCCTGGACGAGCCGACGACGGGCCTGGACCCGCGCAGCCGCAACCAGGTGTGGGAGATCGTCCGGGCGGTCGTCGCCCAGGGGACCACGGTGCTGCTCACGACCCAGTACCTGGACGAGGCCGACCAGTTGGCGTCCCGGATCGCCGTGATCGACAAGGGCAAGGTCATCGCCGAGGGCACCAAGGGCGAGCTGAAGGCGTCGGTGGGCGCGGGAGCCGTGCACGTACGGCTGCGGGACGCACACCAGCGCCCTGACGCCGAGCGGCTGCTGCGGCAGGCTCTCGACGCGGACGTACAGCTGGAGCCGGACCCGGTGGCGCTGACCGCCCGGGTCGGGAACGGCTCGTCGAACGGGGCCGGGGCCGCCGAGAAGGCTTCCCGTGCCCTCGTCGAGCTGGCCCACGCGGGCATCACCGTCGACAACTTCTCCCTGGGCCAGCCGAGTCTGGACGAGGTGTTCCTGGCGCTCACCGGCAAGTCCGACCACGTGGAGACGTCATCGCAGTCGCAGACGAAGCAGCAGACGAAAGAGGCCACGGCATGAGCACCGCGACCCAGACCACCGAAACCGCCGACCTCGCGCCGGTCAGTACCGAGAGCCTGGCCGCGCTGCTCGTCGCCACCGAGCGCCCGCCGCGGCCGAACGCGATCCAGACGTCCCTCACCTTCGGCTGGCGGGCGATGCTCAAGATCAAGCACGTGCCCGAGCAGCTGTTCGACGTGACGGCGTTCCCGATCATGCTGGTGCTGATGTACACGTATCTGTTCGGCGGCGCCCTGGCGGGCTCCCCGAGGGAGTACATCCAGTACCTGCTGCCCGGCATCCTCGTCATGTCCGTCACCATGATCACGATGTACACGGGCCTCGCGGTCAACATCGACATCGAGAAGGGTGTCTTCGACCGCTTCCGCTCGCTGCCCATCTGGCGTCCCTCTACGCTGGTCGGCTATCTGCTCGGGGACGCCCTGCGCTACGCGATGGCGTCGGTCGTGATGCTGTCGGTGGGCCTGATCATGGGCTTTCGCCCGGACGGCGGATTCCAGGGGGTGCTCGGCGGGGTGGTCCTCCTGCTGATCTTCTCCTTCGCCTTCTCCTGGGTGTGGACCATGTTCGGCCTGCTGCTGCGCACGGAGAAGTCGGTGATGGGCGTCAGCATGATGATCCTGTTCCCGCTGACCTTCCTGAGCGACATCTTCGTCCGCCCCGAGACGATGCCGGGCTGGCTGCAGGCCTTCGTCAACAACAACCCGATCACGCATCTGGCCTCGGCGGTGCGCGGTCTGATGGACGGCTCCTGGCCGAGCGCGGAGATCGCGTGGTCGCTGGGCTGGGCCGGACTGTTCGTCGCGGTCTTCGGCCCGGTCACGATGCGGCTCTACAACCGCAAGTAGCGCGGTTGCGCCACAGCACGCGCTCTCCGGGGGCCCTGTGTCCCCCGGAAGAACGCAATCCAGGCCCGGATGCAGTCACCCCGGCCGTGCCCCGATGGCGGGGGGCACGGCCGGGGTTCTTGCTTGAGGGGTGCGGAAAGTCCTCTCGGCGCTGCTGATCGTGCTCGCCTGCGTCCTCGTGCCGCTGGGCGGGCTTTCGGCATGGGCGAAGTACGAGATCGGCGACACCGGACGGTACGTCGACACGATGGCGCCCCTCGCCGCCGGGCCCGACGTACAGAGCGCGATCGCCGACTCGGTCACCGACGGGGTCATGAACCAGATCGAGGTCGGGCCGCTGGAGGGCGAGGTCCGCGCGTACGTACGCAGGGCGGTGCGGTCGTTCACCGGTACGGAGGCCTTCCGCGCGGCCTGGAACACGGCGAACCGGGCCGCGCACGACGCCGTCCTGCGGGCCCTGCGCAGCGGTCGCGAGGGTGCCGTCACGCTCGACCTGGCACCCGTCACCCAGCAGCTGAAGTCCCAGCTGTCCTACGACCGGGTGCCGTTGGCGAACCGCATCCCCGTCGAGCACACCGAGATCACGGTCCTTGAGGCTCAGGAGCTGAGCACGCTCCGAAAGGGGTTCCACGTGCTGGAGATCGCAGGCTTCTGGCTCCCTCTGGCGGCGGTCGCCCTGGCCGTCGGCGGCATCCTGCTGGCCGTACGCCGACGCCAGGCCGTCACGGCCACGGCACTCGGCATGGCCCTGGGCGCCGCCCTGCTGGCCCTCGCCACGGTCATCGGCCGCGCCCTGACGCTCGCCGACCTCCCCACCCATGTCTCCCGGGCGGCGGCCGGCACCGTCTACGACGCGCTGACCTCGACCCTTCGCACGGCCACCTGGTTCATCCTGGCCCTCGGCCTCACCGTCGCCGCCGCGACCTGGCTCATGGACCATCACGCGCGACGTCGCGCAGCGTCCGCAGCGCCTGTCCCAGCACCGGCACCGGAACCGACGCGAGCCCGAGCCTGACGGCGTCCGGCGCCCCGTGCGCCCCCACCGCGAAGGCGGACCCCGGCGTGACCGCGATCCCGCGCGCCGCCGCGGCCGCCGTGAAGGTGTCCGCGCGCCACGGCGACGGCAGCTCCCACCAGGCGTAGTACGCGGACGGGTCGGCGCGTACGGCGAATCCGTCGAGCAGTTCCGCGACGACCCGCTGCCGCCGGGCGGCGTCCGCACGCCGGTCGGCGACCAGCCGGTCCACGACCCCGTTCTGGATCCACCGCGTCCCCGCCTCCAGCGCGAACCGTCCCGCCGTCCACCCGCCCGACCGCAGCGCCCCCGCCGCCGCCTCGGCTCGCCCCTCGGGCACGACGAGAAAACCGACGGTCAGCCCGGGCGCGACCCGCTTGGACAGCCCGTCGACGACATGGACGCGCTCGGGGGCGTACGCGGCGAACGGCACACCCTCCTCATGGAGGAACGACCAGATCCGGTCCTCCACGACCGGCAGCTCCGACTCCCGCACCACATCGGCGAGTTCACGCTTGCGCGCGTCCCCCATCGTGGCCGAGGTGGGATTGTGCAGGGTCGGCTGGACGTACAGGGCGGAGAGCGGCGCGGAGTGGTGCGCGGCCGCGACAGCCCCGGGCAGCAGCCCTTCCCCATCCGTCTCCAGCGGTACGAGCACGCATCCGATCCGCGCCGCGATCTCCTTGACCAGCGGATACGTCAGCGCCTCGACCCCGACGCGCCCGCCGGGCCGTACCAGCGAGGCGAGCGCGCCCGCGATGGCCTGCCGCGCGTTCCCGGCGAAGAGCAGCTGCTCCGGGTGGGGCCGCCACCCCGATCCGGCCAGCAGCCCGGCGACGGCCTCGCGCGCGGCGGCGGTCCCGGTGGCGGGCACCGTACGGGTCGCCTCGCCCAGCACATCGGCCCGCAGCAACGGCACGAGCCCTTCGGCCAGCAGCTCCGACTGCCCTTCCACGGACGGGTAGTTGAGCTCCAGGTTGACCGCCGCCGTGGTCGCCGGTTCGGCGAGGGCCCGCCCCGACGGCACCGGCGCCGCCCGTACGAAGGTGCCGCGCCCGACCTCCCCGACGACGAGGCCGCGCCGCACCAGCTCCCCGTACACGCGCCCGGCGGTGGACCCCGCGATGCGGCGCCGCCGGGCGAACACCCGCTGCGGCGGCAGCCGTTCACCGGCCTTCAGCCGCCCCGTGAGGATCTCCTCGGCCAGCCGGTCGGCGATACGCCGATAGTCCTCCACGCCCACCCCTCCCTGGATTGCACCGAGGGCAAAGATCTTATTGCACCGAGGAGTTCCCGGAATCTAGGGTCCTGAACATGGCTCCCTTCCTCCTGTACGAGGACAAAGGCGCGCATGCCTCAACCTCCGTGCCCCTTGTCCTGATCCACGGCCACCCCTTCGACCGCACCATGTGGGCCCCGCAGGTGGCCGCCTTCTCCCCGGACCGCCGGGTGATCGCCCCCGACCTGCGCGGCTACGGCAGGTCCCCGGTGGTGCCCGGGGTGACTCCGCTCGCCACGTTCGCCGAGGACATCGCGGCCCTCCTCGACGACCTGGGCGTACGCGAGTTCGCGCTCGCCGGGCTGTCGATGGGCGGCCAGATCGTCATGGAGTGCTACCGGCAGTTCCCCGAGCGCATCCGGGCGCTGGTCCTGGCTGACACGTTCCCCGCGGCCGAGACCCCGGCCGGCAAGAAGTCCCGCAACGACATGGCCGACCGCCTGCTCCGCGAGGGTATGCGCCCGTACGCCGACGAGGTCCTCCACAGGATGGTCGCCCCGTACGCCCACCCGGACGTGGCGGCCCACGTGCACCGCATGATGACGGCCACGTCCCCCGAGGGCGCGGCGGCCGCCCTGCGGGGGCGGGCGGAACGCCCCGACTATCGCGAGCTCCTGACCCGCGTCACGGTTCCGACGCTGGTGGTGGTCGGCGAGGACGACGAGTACACGCCGGTGGCGGACGCGCGGGCCATGCACGCGGCGATCCCGGGCTCCGCCCTGGAGGTCGTCCCGCGATCGGCCCACATGCCGAACCTGGAACAGTCGGAGCAGTTCAATGCGGCCCTGTCGGCCCTCCTGGGCCGCCTCTGAACAGGCCGTATGTCGACTGCGGGCCGGTGGGGGCTGGTCGCGCAGTTCCCCGCGCCCCTAAAAGCGGGGCTGCGCCCCTGGCTTTTGTGTCTTTAGGGGCGCGGGGAACTGCGCGACCAGCCACGACGGACCCTCACCCGGCAGCAGCCCTCAACCGTCCCCCCACATCCCCCGTCTTTGAGAGAGGATCCAGCAAACGGAAGGGGGCGAATTTGCGCAACGCGACGGCTGAGGCGGACGAGTGGACGGATGACGTCCCCGTGGCGCGCCATGGCGGAACCCGGGCCGGCGCCTGGTTCGCCGCACTGCTGCTCGCCGGCGTGAGCACGGTCGTCGGGTGCCGCATCGCGGACACCGACGGCATCACCCCCGTACCCCAGCTGCTCGCGTTCCTGCCCTGGCTCCTCGCCCCCACCTCCGTCGCCCTCCTCTTCGCCGCCCTCTCCCGCTGGCGTCTCGGCCTCGTCTGGAGCGTGGCCGTGCTCGCCGCGCTCGCCTGGTACATCGAGCCGTACGGAAAGACCTCGCAGCCCAGCGGCACCCCGGTCGCCGAACTCCGCGTACTCACCTCGAACGTCGAGTTCGGCCAGGCCACGGACGACCTGATCGACGCGATCAGGGACCAGCGCCCCGACCTCGTCTTCGTCCAGGAATGCGAGTACACGTGCGAGGAGAAGCTGGAGCAGGCCTTCGGGAAGGACACGGGGGACAAGGGGAGCAAGGAAGGCGGAGGGGACGCGGAGGACAGTGGGAGCGGTGCCGTGGGCGAGGGCTCCTATCCCTATCGGCAGGCGGTCGAAGGCGCGGGCTCCGACGGTTCGGTGATCCTCAGCCGCCATCCCCTCAAGCCGGCCGCGGGCATCCCCGCCACCATGGGCATGCCCGGCGCCACGGCCGACGTGAGGGGCAACGAGATCCGGCTCCAGCTCGCCCATCCGATGCCGCCGCTCCCGGCCCACCTGTCCACCTGGCGCGAGGAGCTGTCCGACCTGCGCGACTACGCGGCCGCGAACCGCACCCGGCCCACCGTCCTCGCGGGCGACTTCAACGCCTCCCAGGACCACGCGGTCTTCCGCCGCGTCCTGGACGCCGGCTTCGGGGACGCCGCCCGCCTCACCGGCGACGCCCGCACGCCGAGCTGGCCGGCCATAACCGCCCCGCCCCTCGGCGCCCAGATCGACCACGTCCTGGTGTCCCGGGACTTCTCGGCGAACAGAAGCCGCTTCCTGGACCTCGGCAACACGGACCACCGGGCGCTCGTCGTCGACCTGACCCTCTTCAAGAGGACGTAGGGGGCAGGGGCGGAAGAAGAGGCGGAGGCAGGAGTGAAAAGGCGACGCGGGCCGCCCCTGTGCAGGAGGGACGGCCCACGCCAGTGGGGGGTGGGGTGGTACATCCAGGGGGACCTACCGGTCCTGGTTCACCTTCGCCAGCGCCTTCGCGAGACCGTTGACCCACAGCTGGTCGACGCGGGCCCGCTCGGCCGCGTTCGGGTTCGCGTTCGTGCAGGACGTGCCGGGGCCGCCGCCGGACATCAGCTCGCTGCACGGCCCGCTGTAGTGGTCGGGCAGCCCGAGCACGTGCCCGGTCTCGTGGGCGGTCACGCGCGTGGAGTCGTACTGCTCGTTCTGCGCGTAGTCGAGGAAGATGTAGCCGCTGCCGTGCCCGTCCGTGGAGGCGTACGAACCGCGTGAGTCGTTGCCCTCGCGGTACGTGAAGTCGGCGTTGGAGCCGGACTGGAGCTTCACGTTCGAGACGGAGCTGTTCCAGATCTGGGTGCTGCGGGCTATCTCGGCGCTGAAGGAGGGCGCGGAGGAGGCGTTGTAGACGACGGTGACGGCGGCGGCCTTCGGGTTCGCGGCGCGCTTCTCGGCCACGGACTTCAGTACCGCGTCGAAGAACGCCTTGTTGGCCTTGGCCTCCTCGCCGGAACCGTTGTAACCCGCGAAGGGAGCGGCCGGGGCAACGGGCGCGGGCGCCGCGGAGGCCGGGACGGCCCCGAGCACGGCGGCCGTGAGACCGAGCCCGACCGCGGCCGAGAGAACGGGTGTGGACAGACGTGTGGACAGTCGCATCGATGACTCCTTGAGTGGGGGGTGAAGTCGTCATCGGTGAGTGTCTGCGCCTGTGGGACGGCTGTGATGATGGCAATCGGAGATAGGACGCAGCTATCACCCGGTCAGAAACGATCATCAACAGTCGACTACTGATCATTTACCGATCGTGATCCAACCCAACTCGCCCCCTTCGGTCGGGGTTTGTGCGTCTGGTGCGGCTCGTGTGACCGTCCTAGGCTCACCGCATGGAGCTCGAGGTGAGGCACCTCCGCGCGCTGTGCGCCATCGCCGACACCGGCAGCCTGCACCGGGCGGCCCGGCAACTCGGCGTGGCCCAGCCCTCGTTGAGCACTCAGCTCAAGCGCATCGAGCAGGAGCTCGGCGGCCCGCTCTTCCTCCGCGAACGCACCGGCTGCCGGCCGACCCAGCTCGGCCGTATCGTCCTCGGCCGTGCCCGCCCGCTGGTGGCCGAAATGCGTGCCCTGGTCGCGGAGGCGCGGGCCGCCGCGAAGGACGACGACGGCCCTCAGCTCCGGATCGGCTCCACCGCGAGCCGCGCCCTCGCGGGCTGGCTGCGGCGGCTGCGCGCGCGGCAGCGGGAGCCGGTCCTCCAGATGGACGTCTCCCCGAACGCGCTGCTGCGCATGCTCGCCGACGGCCGGCTCGACGTCGCCTACGTGCACGAGGTGGAGGGCTGTCCGCTGCGGGTTCCCGAGGGGCTCGCCCTGCGCGTCCTGGTCGAACGCGAACCGCAGTTCGTCTCCCTGCCCGCCGACCATCCGGCGGCCGCCCGCGCCGAGGTCCGGCTCTCCGACCTGGCCGAGGACCGTTGGATGATCGATCCCACGGTGGACGGCGAGTGGGACGCGGTGCATCGGATGCTGCGGGCGGAGGGGCTCAACCCCCGCGTGCTGCACGGGGATTACCACACGGCCGCGTCACTGGTCGCGACCGGCGAGGTCGTCACGGTGTGCCAGCCGACGTGCCAGCCCGGGCCGGAGATGGCGGTGCGGCGGATTCAGGGGGATCCGCTGGGTGTGCGGCTGTTGCTCGCGGCGCGTACGGAGGGGGAGTTGGACTTCGTGTTTCCCGGGCTGTGGGAGGCGTACTCGGAGGTTGCCCGGGAGGCGCCGGGGTATCGGGAGTGGCTGGATCGAGTGGGTGTGTAGGTGCGGGTCGTGTGTCGAGTGCGGCGCCGTGGGGCTGGTCGCGCCCACGCGGCGGAGCCGCAAATCGATACAGCCCCGCGCCCCTGAGAGCAAAGGACCAGGGGTGCCCTCCTCCGAGGAAGGCACCCCCTGTCACCGTCGTTCTACATCACACGCCGATGTCGCAGCCGTCCTTGCGCCAGACCGCTACCACTGCCGGGCGGACGATCTTTCCGGGGCCGTCGGGCCAGACGCTCGCGGGGTTCTCGACGGTCGCCCCGGTGATCTCCCCGGGGTGCTGGACCGCCACGAGGACGCGGCGGTCCTGGACGATGGGGCCGCAGGTCTCGGCGCCCTTCGGCACGGTCAGGAACTGCTTCAGCTCACCGCGCCGGTCGCCCTTCGTCGCCACGCCGAACAGGCCGTCGTGGGAGCCGAGCTGGGCGCCGTCGGTGGAGATCCACAGGTTGCCGTGCGGGTCGAAGGCCACGTTGTCCGGGCAGGAGATCTGGCTGACCCTGTCCTTCGGGAAGCCCGCGAAGTACGTGGCCGGGTCCTTCGGGTCGCCCGCGACGAGGAACAGCGACCAGGCGAAGGTCGTGGCGTCGGCGCGGTTGCGGCGCTCGCTGAGCTCCAGGATGTGCCCGTGCTTGTTGGCGTTGCGCGGGTTGGCCTCGTCCGCCTTGGCGTTGGAGCCGACACCGCGGTTGGTGTTGTTGGTGAGGGCGACGTAGACCTTGCCGGTGTGCGGCGAGGGCTGGATGTCCTCGGGGCGGTCCATCTTCGTGGCGCCGACCTTGTCACCGGCGAGGCGCGTGAAGACGTACACCTCCTCGGCGGTCATGCCCTCGACGTGTGAGACGGCGCCCTTGGCGGTGGCGGTGGCCAGCGGGATCCATGTACCGCTGCCGTCGAACTCGCCGTCCGCCGGGAGCTTGCCCGTGCCGTCGATCTCGGTCGCCGGGGAGTCGCCGGTGAGCTTGGCGACGTACAGGGTGCCCTCGTCGAGGAGGGTCAGGTTGTGCTCGCGGGCGGAGCGGCTGTTGCCGTGGCGCATCCGCTTGCTGCCGACGAACTTGTACATGTAGTCGAAGCGCTCGTCGTCACCGGAGTAGGCGACCGGGCGGCCGTCGTCCGTGAGACGTATGGTCGCGCCCTCGTGCTTGAACCGGCCGAGCGCGGTGCGCTTGCGGGGCGTCGAGGTGGGGTCGTACGGGTCCAGCTCGACGATGTAGCCGAAGCGGTGCACCTCGTTCGGCTCCTGGGCGACGTCGAAGCGCTTGTCGAAACGCTCCCACTTGCGCTCGGTGGCGCCGGTGCCGATGCCGTAGCGGGCGTCCGTCGTCCGGCTCGCGTTGGCGAAGTACTGGTTGAAGTTCTCCTCGCCGTGCAGCGTCGTGCCCCAGGGGGTCTCGCCGCCGGCGCAGTTGTTGAGCGTGCCGAGGACCTTCTTGCCCGTCGGGTCGGCGGAGGTCTTGAGGAGGCTGGAGCCGGCCGCCGGACCGGTCACCCGGAACTCGGTGGTCGCGGTGACGCGGCGGTTGAGGTGGTGACGGGGTACGGCGGTGAGCCTGCCGCTCTTGCGGTCCTCCTCGACCACGACGACGCCCAAGCCGTGGGCGGCCCAGGCGATCTCCGCCTGCTCGCGGGTGGGGTTGGCGGCGTCGTAGCCCTTGAACATCAGGATTTCGTCCGTGTACTCGTGGTTCGCCACGAGCAGCTGGCGGCCGCGCTCGCCCGGCAGCGGGAGCAGGGCGAGGAAGTCGCAGTTGTAGCCGAACTGGCCCGCCTGCGCCTTGGCGGTCTGCTTGTCCGGGTCGAAGGCGGGGGCGCCGCGCAGGATGGGCTCGCCCCAGCGGATGACCACGTTCTGGCCGTAGCCGGCGGGGACGGTCACGGCGTCGGCGGTGTTCGGCGCGACGGGCGTGAAGCGGAGGCCGCGGGCGGCCCTGCCGCCGGTGAAGGCGGCGGGCGTGCCCTCGGGCGCCTGGGCGGCGGCCGGGGTCGTGCCCGCGCCGACGACCGCGCCCCCGGCTGCAGCCGTGACGGTCACGGCCGCCGCCGCGCGCATCATGGAACGGCGGCTGAGCGCTCCGGCGATGACGTCGCCGACGTATTCGTTGGCGCTGGTGTTGGGCGCCGGGTGAAAGCAGGCGTCACCGCAGCGGTACCGACAGGTCATCTCTGAACGGCCGCCCGGGTGTGAGCCGGTCGAGCCGATCAACGGCAGCAGGTTGCGCACGTTCCCTCCCCTATGTCTGTGTCCGGCGTGACGCTATGGGCACGCCGGTGCGGGGGCGCAGCCGCGAGATGAACGAGGGGTGAACCCCCGCCGTCCGCAGAGGGGCCGAGGCAAAGGGAAGGTAAGGGAAACCTAACTTGGAGGGCATAATCGACCCTGCCCAAGATCTCCAAATCCTGCGGCTAACCTTACGTGTCCGTCCTGGCCAGGGATTGACGGAACCAACTCATGCGAAGGGTTGCGCACATGGGCATTCTCACCCGCCTGCGGAATGCGTTCGGAAAGTCACGCAAGGGGGACGCTGCCGCTGCTGCCGCCACCCCTGCCGCCGAGCCGAGCGTGCCGGCGGCCCGACAGGAGACGGCTCCCGAGCCGGCGCCTGCGGCTCCCGAGCCGGAGGCCACAGTGCCGGCCCCCGCCACCGAGCCCAAGGCATCAGTGGTGGAGGACCTGGTTTCGGCGGCCTTCGACAATGTGACGGTCCCGAAGCAGTCGTCTCCGACGGCTGAACAGGAAACCAAGGCTGAGCCGACCAAAAAGGCCAAGGCCAAGCCGGTCGCAGAGGCCAAGGCAGAGGCCAAGCCTGCGGTCGAGGCTGAGCCGGTGGCCGAGCCGGCCGTCGAGACCAAGCCTGAGCCGGTGGCAGAGGCCGAGCCGGTCGTGGAAACCGAGCCCGAGCCGGTCGTCGAGGCCAAGGCCGAGCCCGTGGTCGAGCCTGAGCCGGTCGTGGAAGCCAAGGCCGAGCCCGTCGTCGAGCCCGAGCCCGTCGTCGAGCCCGAGCCGGTCGTGGAAGCCAAGGCCGAGCCCGTCGTCGAGCCCGAGCCCGTCGTCGAGCCCGAGCCGGTCGTGGAAGCCAAGGCCGAGCCCGTCGTCGAGCCCGAGCAGGTCGCCGAGCCCGAGGCCGAGGTGAAGCCCGAGCCCGTCGTGGAGGCGGAGGCGGAGCCCGAAGCCAAGGCCGAGCCCGTGGTCGCCGCCGAGCCGGAGGCCAAGGTCGAGGCCGAGGCCGAGGTGAAGCCCGAGCCCGTCGTCGAACCGGAGCCCGTTGTCGCCGACGTGACCCCGGAGCCCGAGCCGGTCGTCGAGCCCGAACCCGAGCCCGTGGTTGCCGAAGCCGTCCCCGAGGCCGAGCCCGTGGTTGCCGAGGTCGCCCCCGAGGCCGAGCCCGTCACCGCGCAGGTGGACGAGCCCGTGGCCGCCGACGGCGATGAGGCCCCACAGGGGCCACCGGCAGCCGACGACGAAAGCGTCACGGGCGGTGCGGGTGGGAAGACGGACGCGGACGAAGGCGAAGCCGAGTCCGAGGAGGTGGCCCCCGCCACCACCCTCGCCAAGGTCAAGGCCCACGCCCCCGGCCTCCTCACCGCCTACAAGGCCGCGACCTCCACGCTCGAAAAGCACAACCTCGCCGGCACGCGGGCCAAGGTCTACCTCGTCCTCGACCGCTCCGCGAGCATGCGCCCGTACTACAAGGACGGCTCCGCCCAGGCCCTCGGCGAGCAGACCCTCGCCCTGGCCGCCCACCTGGACCCCGCCGCCACGGTCCACGTCGTCTTCTTCTCCACCGAACTGGACGGCACCGGCGAACTCGCCCTCCCCGACCACGAGAACAAGATCGACGAACTCCACGCGGGCCTCGGCCGCATGGGACGTACGAGCTACCACGCCGCCGTACAGGAAGTGCTCACCCACCACGAGAAGTCGGACACCCCCACGGCCCCGGCCCTCGTGATCTTCCAGACGGACGGCGCCCCGGACGCCAAGACCCCCGCGACCCAGTCCCTCACGGACGCGGCGAAGAACCACCCCGGCGTCTTCTTCTCCTTCGTCGCGTTCGGCGAGCAGGACAACAAGGCCTTCGACTACCTCCGCAAGCTCAAGACGGACAACACCGCCTTCTTCCACGCGGGCCCGACCCCGCGCGAGCTCACGGACACGGAGGTCTACGAGGGCGTACTGGCGAACTGGCGCCCGTAGAACCACGTAGACCCGCAGGGAACAACACACAGGAACGACCCACAGGAACAACCCCCGGGCCGCCCGCCTCCCACCCCTTAAAAGGGGGAGCGGGCGGCCCACCCGTGTCGGCTACGATTTCAAGGTTCGTAAGACGGTCGACGATCGAAGCATCACCCACCGAACCGTCACCCCACGTAACGACCCGGGAGCAGCCCGCAATGGCTCGACACCTCATCACCAGCGCCCTTCCGTACATCAACGGGATCAAGCACCTGGGCAACATGGTGGGGTCCATGCTCCCGGCGGACGTGTACGCCAGGTACCTCCGCCAGCGCGGCCACGACGTGCTCTACATCTGCGCGACGGACGAGCACGGCACCCCGGCCGAACTGGCGGCGAAGGAGCAGGGCCTGCCGGTCGACGAGTTCTGCGCGCAGGCCCACGACGCCCAGAAGGCGGTCTACGACGGCTTCGAGCTGGCCTTCGACTACTTCGGCCGCAGCTCCAGCCCGCAGAACCGCGAGATCACCCAGCACTTCGCCCGCCGCCTGAACGAGAACGGCTTCATCGAAGAGCGCGCGATCCGCCAGGTGTACTCGCCGACCGACGGCCGCTTCCTCCCGGACCGTTACGTCGAGGGCACCTGCCCCCACTGCGGCTACGACAAGGCCCGCGGCGACCAGTGCGAGAACTGCACCCGTGTCCTGGACCCGACCGACCTGATCAACCCCCGCTCGGCGATCTCCGGTTCGACGGAGCTGGAGGTCCGGGAGACGAAGCACCTCTTCCTCCTCCAGTCGAAGCTCCAGCACGAGGTCGAGGAGTGGGTCGCCCGCCATGAGGAGGAGTGGCCGCAGCTGGCCTCCTCCATCGCCCGCAAGTGGCTGAACGAAGGCCTGCACGACCGCGCGATCACCCGTGACCTCGACTGGGGCGTCCCGGTCCCGGCGGACACCTGGCCGGAGCTGGCCGCCGAGGGCAAGGTCTTCTACGTCTGGTTCGACGCCCCGATCGAGTACATCGGCGCGACGAAGGAGTGGTCGGACAAGGACCCGGAGAACCGCGACTGGAAGTCCTGGTGGTACGAGTCCGACCAGGGCGAAAACCCCGTCCGCTACACGGAGTTCATGGCAAAGGACAACGTCCCGTTCCACACGGTGATGTTCCCCGCCACCGAGCTCGGCATCCGCGAGCCGTGGAAGAAGGTCGACTACGTCAAGGCCTTCAACTGGCTGACGTACTACGGCGGAAAGTTCTCCACGTCCCAGAAGCGCGGCGTCTTCACCGACCACGCCCTGGAGATCCTCCCCGCCGACTACTGGCGCTACTTCCTCATCGCCAACGCCCCGGAGTCGGACGACTCGTCCTTCACGTGGGAGCACTTCACGTCCACGGTGAACAAGGACCTGGCGGACACCCTCGGCAACTTCGTCAACCGGGTCCTCTCCTTCTCCAAGAAGCGCTTCGGCGAGGAGGTCCCGGCGGGCGCGGAGGCGGGCGAGCCCGAGACGAAGCTGGGCGAGGAGATCGCGGCCCTTCTCTCGGAGTACGAGACCCAGATGGAGGCCCTCCAGTTCCGCAAGGCCGCGGCCGCCCTGCGCGCCCTGTGGTCGGCCGGCAACTCCTACCTGGAGGAGAAGGCCCCCTGGCTGGAGATCAAGACCAACCCGGACGGCGCGGCCCTCACCCTCCGCGTCGCGATGAACCTCATCCACCTCTACTCGGTGATCTCCGAACCCTTCATCCCGGCCTCCTCCAAGGCGATGCGCTCGGCGTTCGCCCTGCCCGACGACACGGCGACCTGGGTGACGGCGGCCGAGGCGAAGTCCCTGGACTTCCTCCCCGCGGGCACCCCCTTCACGGTCCCCCCGGTCCTCTTCGCCAAGATCACGGACGAGGACCTGGAAACGTACAAGGAGCGCTTCGGCGGCGCCCCGGAGTAACCACAGCACGCACTCGGGAGGCGGGGAGAGACGCGCACGACGTCCCTCCCCGCCTCCTGCGTTCCTCCTACGCAGTCGACGTCAGGACACGGACGTCAGTACGCCGATCTTGTCGATGCGGTGTTCGGGATTGCCTCGGTCGTCGCGCCAGAAGTTCCCGGCCGCGTTGTCCTCGGGGGTCGCGCACGTGGAGATGGTGATCATGGCCTGGGTGGGGCTCCGGCCCGGGAGGCCCGGTACCGCCGCGCGCTGTTCGGCGAGCGAGCGCTCGGAGCGGAAGGAGGTCTCCCTGGTGCCGGTGATCTCGTACTCGTACACCGTGCCGCCGGACGTGACGACGACCGAGTCGTCCTTGTCGAGGGACGGGAGGTCGCGCAGCGGGCCGCCGGCCGAGAGCCGGTGGGCCGTCACGAGGTAGTTGCCGACCTCACCGGGCCCGACCCCACCACGACTCCCGTACGGGCTGGCTCCGACGCCGGTGTTCTGTAGCCGGGTGCCCGGCCAGTCGTCGGTCGTCCCCTCGTACGGGACCACGCGCAGGTCCTTGAGTCCGATCGCCGGGATGGCGAGCCGGGCGGTCCGGGCCCGGGCGTCGCTCTTCTGTGGTGGCGGACTCACGGAGGACGGACTCTCGGAGGACGGGGTGGCGGGAGCCGGAGTGGCGGGAGCCGTCGGTGCCTGGGCCGTCGCGGGGGTGGTGTCCCTTGGGGGCTTGGCAGAAGTGCCCGTCGGAACCGTCTCACTGGAACACCCCAGGAGCAGCGCGACGACCGCGCCCGTGAGCGCGCCGGAAAGTGCTCGGGAACGGGACATGGCACTCGGGATCGATAGCCGGGTTCGGGTCGTGCCGCCACGCGTGGCGGCTGCCCGACTCAACAACAAGAACGCCCGGACCCGCCCGGGCGTTCCCGCGTGACGCGACAGCAGAACGCCCTGGCCCGCTACTGGCCCACTGCGACGGAGATGTGCGGCGCCAGTGCGCCCAGGAGGTCGGAGGCGTCGAAGATCTCCCCCGCGGAGGCGACGCCGACCGTGCGGGTCCGGCCGGTGAGGATGCGGTGGACCGCTTCCACCGCGAGGGGTGCGGTGACGGCGTAGATGTCCTGGCCTCGCGCCACGGCGCGCCGTTCGCTGTCGCCCGAGCGGACGACGACGTCGACGAGGAAGGTCTGGTCGGAGCGGCCGTGCTCGTCGACCGCGGACGGTGCCGGGGTGTCCGGGGCGGCCAGGTCCCCGGCCGCCTCGACCGTCATGTAGGTGCGTACCTCGGGGATGGTCAGGTGACTGGGGACGGTGACGACGTCGGCCATCGTGAACTCCCCGATGACCGCCCGGGTGCCCATCGGGTCGGGGAAGGGCCACTTCAGGGTGGGCAGGGCGTCGTTGTGGTACTCCAGCTGCCCGTTCGTGTAGCGGACGCGTCGGCCGCGGCGCCGTTCCCCGGAGATCCGGCCCGCCTCGCGGGTCCCGGGCGTGGGGTGCCAGCTGTTCAGGCCGTACGCGATGTGTGCCTCGTCGGCCGTCGTCCAGTCGCCCATCGCCGCGGTGACCAGCAGGTCGCCGAGGCCGCCGTAGAAGGCCATCGCCGGGACGATCACCGCTCCGGCGGCGCGGGCGCGGTCCGTGAAGTGGGCGAACGTGTCGGCGTTGGCCTCGATCTCCGCCGCGACGTCCACGTACGGGATCCCGGCGCGCAGGGCCGCCTCGATCACGGGAGCGGCGGTCGTGGCGAAGGGCCCGGCACAGTTGATCACCGCCGCCGTACCGGCCAGGGCCCGGTCGAGCGCGTCCGCGTCGTCGACCGACGCCGGCCGGACGTCGAGCCCGGGACCGGACACCGCCGCCAGCTCCCTGAGCCGGCCGGCGTCACGGCCGGAGAGAACCGGGACGAACCCGCGCTCCAGCAACTGCGCCACCACGAACCGCCCGGTGTGCCCGTACGCACCGAACACCGCCACCGTCTGCCCCGACCCCGCCTCTGATCTCATACGGACATCCTGTCGGGGGCGGGCACCCCACCGTGAGTGTCCGGAACGCCACGCCCCATACAATTACGGACATGAACACGGTCAGGGGCACGGGCATGAGCACTGTCGCGCTGGCCGTCACCGACGGGATGCTGCACTTCGAACTGTCCGTGGCGTACGAGGTGTTCGACGCCGCGCCGGTCGGCGTGGCCGGTCCCTGGTACGACGTGGCCGTCTGCGGATCGGACGCCGTACGGGTCGGACGGTTCCGGCTGGAGCCCGACCAAGGGCTCGACCGGCTCCGTCGCGCCGACACCGTGATCGTCCCCGCCTGGGCGGACGTCGACGAGGGCCCGCCCGCCGACCTGATCGACGCGGTACGCGCCGCCCACGAGGCCGGCGCGCGCGTGGCCTCCCTCTGCACGGGCGCGTTCGTACTGGCCGCGGCCGGCCTGCTGGACGGGCGGCGCGCGACCACGCACTGGGCGCACACCGACGTCCTGGCCGCCCGCTACCCAGAGGTGGAGGTCGACCCGGACGTGCTCTACGTGGACAACGGCAGCGTGCTCACCTCCGCGGGCAAGGCCGCCGCGCTGGACCTGTGCCTGCACCTCGTGCGCCTCGACCGCGGCTCGGCGGTGGCCAACGCCGTCGCCCGCCGCCTGGTCGTGCCGCCGCACCGGGCCGGCGGCCAGGCCCAGTTCGTCGCCGCCCCGGTGCCCGCCCGGGACGACCACCCGCTCACCGACCTGCTCCCCTGGGCCGTGGACCGCCTCGACCGCCCACTGACCGTTGAGGACCTGGCCCGCCAGGCACGCATGAGCTCCCGCAACCTGGGCCGCCACTTCAGAGCGGCAACCGGCACCACCCCGCTCCAGTGGCTCCTCACCCAACGCATCCGCCGCGCCCAGGAACTCCTGGAAAACACCGACAACAGCATCGACACCATCGCCACAGCCACCGGAATGGGCACCGCCACCACCCTGCGCCGCCACTTCAACCGCACGATCGGCGTCCCCCCGGACACATACCGCCGCACGTTCCGCTCGCGCTCCTGACCCGTCGCAGCACGAACGGGGCCCGGGACATCGACAAGTCCCGGGCCCCTCTGAGCTGTTCAAGTCCTCAAGGTGAGGTCGAGGTCAGGAAAGAACCCCCGCGCCCGTCGTCTTCAGCAGCTCCGCCGGCAGGCTGTTCGCCGAGGTCTGGAGGCCCGCCGTCAGGGTCGGCTTCCAGTTGACGGTCGTCTTCAGCTTCTTCGAGTTCGCCGAGTTGTACGCGGCGACGATGTCGGTGGACTTGCCGTTGACGAGGTTGCCGGTGCCGGCGACGGAGCCCGTGCCGTCGCCGCTCAGGAGCTTGGCGACCTTCGCGCCGGACGGGAGCGTCCAGGAGTTGTGCTCGGCGACGACCTGGGCCTTGGCGCGGGAGTCGAGGCTGTACTTGGGGGCGTACCCGTTGAGGGTCGTCGTGTCGTAGACGTTGTTGTAGAGGTGGATCTGGCCGATGCGGGCCAGCGGGGCCCGCTGGGTGATGCCCTTCCACACGTTGTGGTGGATGGAGACGCGCAGCTTGCCGACGCTGTCGGTGTCGCTGCTGCCGATCAGCATCGTCTTGTCGTGGTTGGTGAACTGGTTGCGCTCGACGGTCACCAGGTCCGAGCCGTTGGTGATGTCGAGGGCACCGTCGTGGATCTGGTACTTGCGGCCGAAGTACGTCTTCTCGGACGAGTCGAAGAACGGCGCGTCGCTGAACGTGTTGTGGTCCGCCCACACATGGGTCGCCCCGCGCAGCGTCACCGAGTCGTAGTTGGAGTTCCACTCGCCCGAGGAACCGTCCGTCGGGTCCCACTGCGGGAAGCAGTCCTCGGTGGCGGTGAGGGAGAGGTTGCGGATGATGACGTTGTCGACGTCCTGCACCTGCAGACTGCCGCCGGTGATCCCGGCCTTGGTGCCCGGGACGCCCACGACGGTGGTGTTGGCCGGGACCCGGAAGACGATGTTCTTCTTCTGCTTGGTCTGGGCGGCCGCGCGCGCCTTCTCCTGCGTGCCCGAGGGCGCCTTCTTGCCGTACGTCGCCGGATCGAACGCCTTCAGGTACGCGGACAGCGAATAGCCCGTACCGGAGGCGTAGTCGGCGCAGGTCAGCTTCTTGCCCGCGTCGTCCGTGTTGGCGTCGATCGTGCCCTTGATCTTGATGATCTTCGGGGTGGAATCGGTGGCCGAGCCGAGCGCCTTCACCAGCTGGGCGCGGGTGCTGACGGTGAAGGTGTGCGCGGAGTCGGCCTTCGAACCGCCGGTCGTGCCCGAACCGGACGCCGCCCAGCCGTCCTTGGCGGGCAGAGCCTGGTGCGCCAGGTCGACGGCGCCCGCATTCGCGTTCATCACGAAGGGGACGGCGCCGAGACCCGCGGCCGCCACGGCAGCGGCGGAGAGGAGAGCGGTGCGCCGCTTACGGAGGGACCTGCGGTGGGAGGGGGATGCCACGGATGAGTCCTTACGTGGTTCTTGTGGGGCTCGTGCGTTGTGTGGAGCCCCTGTGAACGGGGTTCCGACTCATCTGTGGTCGCGGGGATCGGAAAGGTTGCCCTCTTCTTGCACGGCACCTTTCCGGACACCCTCCAGGACCCCCTCCAGGACCCCCCTCCAGGACCCCCTTCAGGGCACCTCCCCGTGCACTCCCGGTGCACCCCTCAGGACACGGCCGGCCCCGTGACGAACCGTCCCTTGGAGTCGTACGGCCAGACGTTGGGCTTGCAGCCGAGCATGCCCTTGATCTGCTGCATCATCGCCGGGGCCGGCTTCCCCGCCCCGGGGCAGGTCACATGACCGTGGCCGAGGAAGTGGCCGACCTCGTGGTTGATGATCAGCGCGCGGTAGGCGTCCACGTCGGCGGCGTACACCGGAGTCGCCAGCAGCCACCGCTTGAGGTTGACCACGACGTCCTTGCCCACGTTGCAGTTGACCTCGCCGCGCGTGTTCAGGCCGTACCTGCCGCAGATGGCGTCCACCGTTCCCGGCGTGGCGAGCCGTACGACGAAGTCGGCCGTACCGCTGGAGACGCGCCGGAAGCCCGAGCGGCCGTCGGCCGTCCAGCCGCGCGGGTCGGCGAGTATGCCCTCGACCTGCTCGGCGACATCCGCCGCCGACTGCGTGAGTCCGTCCTCGACGACGACCTTGTAGCTCAGGACCCGGCCGCCCTTCCCGACGGTCCCGCTCCCGCCGCCCGCGGTGGCGAACGTGCCGGGGCCCGAGGCCGGGATCTCGGGCGCGGAGGAGGAGGAAGCCGAGGGGCTGCCCTTTCCGGACGGCTCGCTGTCGCCCTTCCCACCGGCCTTCTCGCCGGGCTTCCCACTCGCCCCGGCCGACTCCGTCCCGCCGCTCGGTTCCGGTGTCCGGTCCGGCGCCGGACCGGACGGCGACGAGGAGGCGGATCCGTCCGCGGCGTCGGAGGACGGGGACGTCGTCCAGTTCACGGCCACGGCGGCGGCGATCACCAATGCGACCAGCGCCGCCAGGCCGCCGAGTAACGGGCCCTTGCTCTTCCGGCCACGTCCGCCGGACCGTCTGCCGGACCGCCCCGGACCACCGGACTGCGCGGATCCTCTGCGACGACGCCGGGACTGTCGGGAGGCGGAGGACTCCCTGGCCGAGGACGGCTTCGTGCGACGGGCAGTCGTGTTCATGGTCATCAAGAGTGAGTACGGCATGTGATGGGATATCGCTCAGTCGATAACGAAGAGATAACGGTCGATCACCCGTCCGGCCTATGTGATCGTCCCGTAACAGTTCCCCCACCGACGCCGGTGCCTGCCTCAACTCCCCTGAGCCGTACGGATACTGAGCACATGCCACGCGTCCTGCTGATCGAAGACGACCGCGCCGTACGGGAGGGCGTCCGGCTCGCACTGCGCCGCCAGGGGCACGACGTCACCGCCGCCGGAACCGGTGAGGAGGGACTTGCCCTGCTGCGGTCCTTCCGGCCGGACGTCGTCGTGCTCGACCTGATGCTGCCCGGCCTCAGCGGTCTCGAGGTGTGCCGCCGGATCCGTACCGAGGACCAGGTGCCGATCGTCATGGCTACCGCCCGGGGCGACGACACGGACATCGTGGTCGGGCTGGAGGCCGGGGCGGACGACTACGTGGTCAAGCCGGTGCAGGCACGCGTACTCGAAGCCCGTATCCGCGCGGTCCTGCGCCGGGTCGGCGGCGCACCGAACGCCGAGGGCATACCGAAGATCGAGACCCACGGCGACGACGGCGAACTGACCATCGACCGGGCCGGGTTGGCCATCACCCGGCGGGGTGCGCCGGTCGCCCTCGCCCCTTCCGAACTACGGCTCCTGCTGACCCTCTCCGCCTCGCCCGGCCAGGTGTTCTCCCGGCAGCAGCTGCTGGAGGCGGTCTGGGAGCACAGCTACCACGGCGACTCCCGGCTGGTGGACGCGTGCGTCAAGCGGCTGCGCACCAAGATGGGCGAGCCCGCGGGGCAGCCGCGCTACATCCAGACCGTGCGCGGCTTCGGCTACCGGTTCCAGTCCCGGTGAAGCGACCGCTGCGCGGTCTGCGCAGCCGGCTGCTCGTCGCCTTCGTGCTCGTCACCGCCGTCGCCACCCTCACCACGGGCGCCCTCACCTTCCGGGAGGCCCGCATCGCCGTGCTCCAGCAGAGCCAGGACACCATCATCAAAAGGCTGCGGGCACACGTCGACGGCCTGGCGCCCGGCATCTCCTACCCGCCGACCCAGAGCGACCTGGAGTCGGTCGCCCAGGAGGTGGCCGCCGCCGAACCGGCGCAGAACTGGCGGGTCCTGGCCACCTACCGCGATCTGCGGGCCACCTCCCGGCCACAGGACACGTTCACCGAGCTGACGGCCGGCATGCGGTCGGCCGTGGGCTCCCGGCGGGCCGCCGTCTTCCAGCGGGTGACGACGGACGGCCGCTCCTCGCTCGTCGTCGGCCTGCCGGTCACCTTCAGCGAGCCCGCCGAACGCCCCGCCTCCGGGGTCTCGGTCTTCCTGACGGTGCCGCAGACCGGCGAACAGGGATACGTCGACGCCCTGGTCACCGCCATAGGACGCGCCGTCGTACCCGCCCTCGGCCTCGCCGTCCTGCTCGCCCTGCTGGCCGCCCGCGGAGTACTGCGCCCGGTACGCGAACTGCGCCGCGGCACCCGGAGCATCGCCGAGGGCCGTCTGGACACCCGGCTCGCGGTCAACGGCTCCGACGAACTCGCCGACCTGTCGCACACGTTCAACGAGACCGCCGCCGCGCTGGAGGAGTCGGTCGCGGAGCTGCGCCGCATGGAGGCCCGTGCCCGCCGTTTCGTCGCGGACGTGTCGCACGAGCTGCGCACCCCGCTGGCCGCGATGTCGGCCGTCACCGACCTGCTCGACGAGGACGCGGCCCGGCTCGACCCGGACACCGCGACGGCCGTACGGCTCATCAGCGGGGAGACCGTGAAGCTGGCCCGGCTCGTGAACGACCTGATGGAGATCTCCCGCTTCGACGCGGGCGCGGCGGGCCTGCAACTGGACGACCTCGACCTCGCGGAGTCCCTGCGGCGCACCCTCGCCGCCCGCGGCTGGCAGGACACGGTGGACACCAGGCTCCCCGGGCCCGGCGAACTGCGTGGCCGGGTCGACCCCCGCCGCCTCGACGTGGCCGTCGCGAACCTGGTCGGCAACGCACTGCGGCACGGCGCACGCCCCGTACAACTGCGCCTGTACGCACGGGAGATGCCGGATGCCGCCGACGAAAGGGTGTGGGCCGTCATCGAGGTGACGGACAGCGGGCCCGGTATTCCCGCGGACGTCCTGCCGCAGGTCTTCGACCGCTTCTACAAGTCGGACACCGCCAGGACCCGGTCGGAGGGCAGCGGCCTCGGACTCTCGATCGCGGCGGAGAACGTCCGGTTGCACGGCGGTACGGTCCGGGCGGCGAACCGTGCGGAGGGCGAAGGGGCGGTGTTCACGGTCGAGATCCCCCTGGGCCAGGAGGAGAAGGAAGAAGGAGAGAAAGAGGAAGAGGTACGAGAGACATGAGACGGCTGCTCACGAGGCGCGGGCAGCGGGCGGTGCGGTCCGGGCTTTCGCTCACGGCCGCCGCGTTGCTGCTCTCCTCCTGCGGGATTCCCTCGACCGGTGTGGTGGAGGCGGGAGAACCGGCCACCGGCATACGGCCGGCCTACGTCCTCTACTTCGTCAGGCAGGACACCCTGCTCGGCGTACGCAGCCAGGTCCCCGGCACCTTCGACATCGGCACGGCGGTGGAGCTGCTGTTCCGGGGGCCGGACGCCCTGCTCGGCCGCAAGGCCCTGACCACGGAACTTCCGCGGCTGGCGTCCCCGGTGACCCTCCGGGCGAGCGGGGCGCGGGTGTCGGTCACGCTGCCCCCGGGCACCGAGCCCCTGAGCGGAACGGCCCTCGCCCAGCTGACGTGCACGATCGCCGATGCCCGTCTCGTCGTGTCCGCGGGCTCCGGAAGCGAGGGCGGTGGCGGAAGCTGGAGCGGGAACGACACGGCGTCGTCGACGAAGGTGACCGTGACGATCCCCGGCGTCCGGCAGGCCGAGGGCTCCGGCGAGATGTGCCCCGGGTCCGCGACGGCGGAGTGACGGGCAGGCTGCCCAAAGGGCAGCGGGTGCCGGGGTGCCGCGCGCGCCGGCTGTAGCCATTGCGCGCGCGGCGAACCGGGCTGGTGTCAGGGTCAGGAACCCTGCGCACCTGTCGGGACACGGTTGGGGTTAGCCAACCGGCGTCACCTGCTCGCCCTTCTCGCGGGTCGCGAGGTCGTCCTCCCGCGGCGTCTCCAGCTTCACCCAGTCGCTCCAGTTGAACTCGTCGCTGTCGCCCGGCCTGTTGCCCTCGGACTCATAGACGCGGCCGTTCTTGGTCAGCACCTTGACCGTGGCTTCCTGCCCGTTGTTCGAGACGACGATGGAGATAGCGCAGGCGTTCTTGGGGTAGTTGCTCTCGTCGCTGATCTCCTTCCACTCGTAGTCGTCGTCTGCCGGCGCCTCTCGCACTCCGGCGAACGCGTTACCACCGGTGAGCACGGCGCTGAGCTCCCAGTTCCCGGAGTTCGACCTCGCCGAGTCGATGTCCGAGCACTCCTGCTTGTCGCGGTCCCGGTCCTCGCACTTTTCGTGAAGCGGTCCGCCGGGGGTCTGAGCCTTCCCCTCCGGCTGGTACTTCTCGTGGTGCCCGTTCTCCTTCTTGCAGTCGTCGGTCGACGGGTCCGCCACGACGCTGTCGGCGGCCGGGGTGACCGAGGCCGACGCGGGAGTCGCGACGCCCGCGAACACGAGGGCGAGGGAGGCGACAGCGCCGCCGGTCAGCCACGCGCCACGGGTGGCAAGCGGGCTCAGAGAGGACTTGGCCCTGAGTACAGGACTCATGCATTGCTCCTTTGATCCGAATGTACAGGTGTGCGAGAGCACCGGAAGCGAGTTCGAGCTTCCCCTGCAAACATCGGGTCGCAGACGCAACGACTGAAGGACTTCTCCATACGATCAACACATCAGCCGACACGCGAAACTCCAATGGGTTCCTGCGCGAAAGCGAATCGGAAACCGGGTACCGGGCAAGCCGCGTCAAGGCGGACGGGGTCGCCCGCGGACGGTCTCCCGGGTCGAGTCGCCAGGAGTGGTGTTGCCGTGAAGCCGCCGATCTGCCTCGGCGCGATCGTGAGGCAAAACCATCGGAAACGAGTCGAACAAGGCGAACGTCTCGAACACACTTTGCATCTGCCCGGAGTCCGACCGGAGTCCGAGGGCTGTTACGGTGGCCCCGCCTGTGGCATGTCCACGATTCATCCGTATGGTTTCGCCATGGCAGTCCCCGAGGTCATCCCGATCGCCTACGAGCCGCGCCACCGCACCGAGGCCATCGGTCACTACGCGGAGGGGCAGTTCCTGGGGTCGATCACGTACGCGTTCCCCGAGGGGTACCGGCCCGACGACGGCTGGGAAGAGCACAAACGTCTCTACGCGGTGCTCCACACCTTCGACGCCGAGGGCCGTTACCAGGACTCGGACATCTGGTGCGCCGGCACCTGGGCCGAACAGCAGCGCGCCCCGGAGGGCCAGGACTCGGTCCTCGCCCGGGCCCAGGCCCACCTGGCCAAACTCCTCAGGAGCCTCCCCCGGCGCCGCTACACGGACATCGCGGTCCGCCCCTTCCGGCTCACCGTCGACGGCGTGCTGTTCGGCATGCTGACCGGCGAGGACGAAGGGGAGCCCTGGGCCGAGCTCTACCCGGAGCGGCTGGGCTTCGGCCCGCCCTGGGACGGGCTGTACGAGACCTGATCCGCCTGACGGGCGATGGCCCTAGCTCATCTGCGCCTTGACGTGGTCGATGACCTCGTTGAACTCCTTCGTCGGCGAGAAGTCGACGTACTCGCAGTCCTCGAGCGCCTCCGGTACGTGGCCGGGCGCCCAGTAGAAGGCCTGCCCCGCCTCGTAGACCTGGCTCCCGGCCTTGGTGCGCATCCTGAGCCGCCCCTTGAGGAGGTATCCCCAGTGGGGGCACTGGCACTGGTCGTCGGGAAGGCCCTTCACCGCCGGTCCCATGTCCGTGCCCTCGGGGAAGCTCGCGAAGGCGACGCTCATGCCTCCGCCGACTTCCTGCATGCGCAGTTCCACACCGTTGCCCTCGATCGCGACGGGTGTGTCGTTCCGCGTGGCTGCCGTCATGATTCCTCCATGGCCGGTCCGCTGCGGGGTATCGGGATCCGCGTCTCGGGAATCTCCGCTCATGGGATTCTCGGCGTCTCGGGAATCTCCGCCTCCTTCCAGTCTGACCCCGGGGGCTGCGGAGTGCGACAGGTCGCCTATCGCCGGCCGCCCCCGAAGCCTCCCTCCGGCGCCTCGCCCGCCGTCACCGTGGCGATGCGCTCGGCCGAGCCGAGGGTGCCCGAGGCCGCCAGACCGCCCGTACCGGTACCCGACTTCGTGCCGCCCGAGTAGATCTCGTACTTCTCGCCGCTCTTCACCGCGGAGGACGAGTACACGACGTTCTGGATCGACTTCGAGGTGACGTACGTGGCGACCACCTTGCCGTCGGAGTCGACGACCAGGGTGCCGCCGGTGACGGTCAGCTTGTACTCACCGACGCTCTCACCGCCGCCTCCGCCACCCGGGCCTCCGCCGAAGCCGCCTCCGCCCCCTCCGGAAGAACTCGTACCGCCCGCCGCGTTGATCCCGTCGTCGCTGGAACGGATGTCCACCGTGCCGCCGTTCACGGAGATGTCGGCGCCCTCGACACCCTCGACGCGGTGACCTTCAACGTCCCCTTGTCGACGGTCAGATCGCCCTCCGCGTGGACCCCGTCGTCGCCGCTCGCGGCCGTAATCCTCGCCCGACCGCTCACGCCCTCACCGGAATCGGACGCGGGCAGTTCGCCGATGCGGGCCGCGGTGTCGCCGGTCTGGGGGCAGACCCAGACCGCGTCCCCCGTAGAGCATGACCCGGCTTCGGCTCATCGCCATGCTTGCGGATGTCCGGCTGTACGGGGCACTGCGCGCGCAGGTCTCGCAGGACGGCTTTGAGGGCGTACGTGAACTCCTCGTGGTCGTCCACGGTCAGGGACGGTTGGCCCGGAGGTGATGGAGGAGGGCGGCGAGGCCGGTGGGGGTGGCGGAGAGTATTCGGGCGGGGTCATCGCTTTCACGGAGAAGCAACAAGCCGTCTCCGGGGGCGAGTTCAACGCACTCGTTGCCGTCTCCGCCACCGGAGAATGAGGACTTCTGCCACTGGATCACGGCTCACAGCTCCTTCGTCAGTCGGCTGATGTAGTCCCGGGACTGGGCAGGTGTCAGGGCTGCCGACTCCACCCTACGGAAGAGTGTTCGCATGGCCAGCAGTCGAGCAGAGGCGTCCAGGAACACCGAGCCGTACGGGGCGTCCCGCTGCACGGTGTCCAACGCCGGTACTCGGCCACCGGCGTAGAGCATCATCGCGCCCGCCCCGGCAAACCCATCGGCGTCGAACGGGATCACCCGCACGCTTACGTTCGACCGCTCCGACTGGCTCAGCAACTCGTCGAGTTGAGCACGGGCACCCCGGCGATCGGCAACGCGCGTACGCAGTACGGACTCGTGGAGCACCGCCTCGTAGGGGACTCCGGAGAGGATCTGCCGACGGCGCATCCGGTGCTCCACACGCAACTCCACCTCGTTCTCGGGAAGTTCCGGCACCACGTACGCGAACACCGCCCGCGCGTACTCCTCGGTCTGAAGCAGTCCGGGCACGTGGACGGTACCGACCACCCGCATGAAGGTGGCGTGGTGTTCCAGCTCCGCCAAGTCCTGGAAGACGGCGGGCAGCACACCTCGGTACTCCTCCCACCAACCGCGCGTACGGTCTGTCGCCATCTCCACCAGGGCGTCGATCAACTCGGTGTCGGAGCAGTCGTACTGCACCCCGAGCTTGCGCACACGTTCGCCGCTGACTCCCGCGTTGCCCGCTTCGATCTGACTCATCTGAGCCGGGTTGGTCCCCAGCAGCGCGGCCGCCTGCCGGGAGGTCAGCCCCGCCGCCTCCCGCAGTTTCCGCAGCTCAGCACCGAGGCGTACTTGCCGAGCGGTCGGCTGAATCCTCGCGGGCACACTGCCCCCACTTCCTGAACAACACGGTCCTCAGACGGGGTTGAACGTCCCCGATCGGGTGTCAGGGTACGCGAACGACTTGCCTGGGCGAAACATTTGGCCCTACCGTCGGTGACGCGACGCACACACTGCGGAACCACCGGGACCCCGGAAGCGCACCGCCCCGCCATGCCACGACGGGAGCGACACAGCCACCGCCCGACGACCGCGCCCCTCCCTCCCTGACCAGGAGTTCGTCATGCCCGCACCCGCATCCGAAGACCCGTTCGGCGAACCATGGCAGTACACCCTCTCCCTGCCCAACGACCCCCGGGCGGTGACAATCTGTCGCCGCACCCTCCGCCTGATCCTCACCCTCCACGGCCTGCCCCACCTCACGGAGGTGGCCGAGCTGGTCGCGACGGAACTCGTGGCCAACGCCGTACAGCACACGAAGGGCCCGGCGGCCATAAGGCTTCGCTGGGTGGCGCCGGTCCTCCGTATCGGCGTATGGGACACGGACCCCAGACCTCCCGCACCCCCAGCCCTGGCGACCACGCCGAACCCGGCCCTCGAATCGGGCCGCGGCCTCACCCTCGTGGAGGAGTGCACGGACAAGTGGGGTTGGTACTCCCTGGGCGCCGCCGCCCAACTACCCCACACCAACGGCAAGTTCGTGTGGTGCGAATTGGCTCAGACGGCGTGAACGCCCCGCTCACCCCCGACAAACGACTCGGCGCGTACTTCTGTGGATGGCTTCTACGTAGATTCAAACTACGTACTACGTCCGGACCTGATCTCTCTGGTGTCGGCGTTGGCCCGGGGACGGCATCCCCACGGACGGCAGGCTCGAGGGCGGGGCGATGCCCAACGCCCTGCGCGCCGCGCGGACATGGTGCATGCCCTCCAGAGCCGTTCGCGTCACCACCGCGTACTCGGCGGGGGTGTGGGCGGTGGCCAGTTGGTGGCGGGCGGTGCGGTGGCGTTCGGCGGCGGCCGAGAGTTCGCGGGCCGCGGTCCGGTCGGCGCGCGCCCCGGCGGTGAAGGCGGACAGGCTGCCGCCCAGCCGGACCACCCAGCGGTTGGCCTCGGCCTCCGCGTCCAGGTCGGACATGGCGCCCGCGCCGTTCGACCGCCGCTGTACGACGACCGCGGCCACCGCCCCGACGATCAGCAGCAGTGCGAGCGGCACGGCGAATCCCATGATCTCCTCCGGTGGTCTCCTCCGGCACTGCCGGTCTCCTGCGGGAGGTTCTCATCCCGCGGGACCCATGAGACTCCCTGCCGCTGTGCGTCTCCGACGAGAATCCTGTGCGCCACCTGATCAGATGCCCCCGGATTGCCGGTTCATGGCAGCCGAGCGGATGTCAGCGTGCCTCGCCGGTCGCCACCTGGCCCTTCACCAGGGCGGGACCGTCCGAACCGGAGCCCGACCCGGTCTCCGTACCGCCGCCGCTCCTACGGATCAGGGCCACCCCGATCACCGCGAGCACCGACGCCGCCGACAGCGTGTAGAGGCCGCCGTTCGTGCTGCCCGTCGAGTCCTTGAGGTAGCCGAAGAGGGTCGGGGAGACGAAACCGCCCAGGTTTCCGATGGAGTTGACCACGGCCAGACCAGGCGCCGCGATCTTGAGGTCGAGGCCGGACTGCGCCATCGGCCAGAACAGTGTGGCCGCGCACTTCCCGCCGACAGCGGCGAGCGTGATGGCGGCGAGCCCGAACCACGGGGAGCCCAGGGTGGCGAGGTACGTACCCGTCGCCGACAGGACCAGGGCCGCGGCGAGATACGGGCGCCGGTCCCGGGCCCGGTCGGTGAAGTGGGCCATCGAGTACATGGCGATCACGGCACAGATCCACGGGATCGCCGACAGCAGCCCCACCTGGAAGGGCGAGAGGCCGCCGATGTCGTCGACCAGGCTCGGCAGCCAGAACGTGATCGCGTACCCGGTGAGTGCCATCGCGAAGAAGACGGCGGTCAGCACGGCGACCTGGGGGTGCAGGATCAGCCTGATCCGCGACACCTTCGGCGCCCGGCTGCGGGCCTCCTCGTCACGCGCCACCGCCGCGCTCAGCGCGTCCTTCTCCTCCCGCGTGAGCCAGCGGGCGTCCTCGATACGGGAGACGAGGAAGAAACCGGCAACGATCCCGACGACGATCGAGAAGGCGCCTTCGAGCGCGAACATCCAGCGCCAGCCGGCGAATCCGCCCGCCCCGTGCAGCTCCAGCAGGGCACCGGTGATCGGACCCGTCACGATGTACGCCGTCGCCGAGCCGCCCAGGAAGATCGCGCTCGCCCGGCCACGGCTGGAATCCGGCAGCCACTGGGTGAAGTAGAGGAGCACACCGGGGAAGAACCCGGCCTCCGCGACCCCCAGCAGGAAACGCAGCGCGTAGAACATCGTCACGTTGTGGATGAAGCACATCGCCACGATCACCGCGCCCCAGGTGATCATGATCCGGGTGAGCCAGACCCGGGCGCCGAACCGCTCCAGGAGCATGTTGCTCGGCACCTCGAACAGGGCGTACCCGATGAAGAACAGGCCCGCGCCGAGCCCGTACGCGGTGGCGCTCACCCCGACGTCGGCCCGTAGCTCGTCCTGGACGAAGCCCACGTTCGTCCGGTCCATCTGATTGATCAGCAGCATCAGGACCAGGATGGGCAGCATGCGGCGCAGGAATTTGCTGACCGCACGGCGCTCGGCATCGGGTATCGCGACTTCCGACATCGTTGTCTCCCTCAGGTCGCACATGTACGTGAACCACAATCACGTACGCGGGAACCTGGGGAACGTAGCGGAAGCAAAACTTCCGGGTCAATGGGTTGTACTTGTAATCACGTATATGAACTCATACGAGAGGGAGGGGCGGGCCCGGCGTCCCGACTTTTCCGGGCCCGCCCTGCCGTCAGCTCGCCGAAGTGGACTCCGAGGCCGAGGCCGACGTGGTCGCCGACGCACCCGGCTGCACGGCGTCGTCCGTGCCCTCGTGGGTCGCGTCCGGGTCGACGCCCATGGTGATGGTGCCGATGACGCCCTTCGCGATGCCGTTCTTCTTGTACTTGAGCTTGAGGAGACCGCCGGCCGTGCCTGACTGGTCGTAGATGGTGTCCTCGGTGAGCGTGGTCCGCTCGGTGGTGCTCGTGGAGTACGGCTCGACCTCCGCCGAGGCGAGGACGGACTCCTCGTCGAAGAAGAACTGGCCGGTGTGGCAGGTGTTGCCACCCTCGTAACCGGCGTCCGTCCAGGTGCCGCTGACGTGCACCTTGGTGTGGATGTGGACGCAGCGGCCCTGGTACCAGCCCGGGAAGACCGTCTTGAAGGTGACGAAACCCTGCTTGTCCGTCCTCCACGTGCCGCGCAGGTAGCGCTTGTCGTCGGTGGGCTCCTGGTGGCCGCCACCGCCGCCGCCCGCGGGCGGGGAGCCGGTGGGGGTGCCGGACGGAACGTCGGTCGGCGTTCCGCTGGGCGGGGTGCCGCCACCGCCGCCACCGGAGGAGAGGTCCTCGTAGCCGGAGTACAGACCCAGCGCGTCACAGTGCCAGATGTCGACGGCCGCGTTTCTGACGGGCTTGCAGGTCTCGTTGTCGATCACCTTGAGGCGGAGGGTCAGCGGGATGCCTTCCCGGTCCTCGGTGATGTCCTGGCGAAGCTTGTCCGCGTCGATGTAGTACGGGCCCTCGGTGGTCTCCGACGTGAGCTTGTAGCACGTCTCCGAGGAGGTGGAGGAGGCGGTCGGCGAGGCGCCCTTCTTCGTCTGGCCGGCGTTCGCGGTCGCGGCGATCGTGCCGCCCACGCCCACCGCGGCGACTGCCGCGCCACCTGCCACGACGACCTTGCGACGCGTCACGTTCCGCTTGTGTTTCGGACCTTGGGCTGTCTGGTTTCCTTGGATTCCCGTCATGGACAGGGAAGTTAGGTAAGAAGACTGTCAAGGGCGTGGGCACGGACTGTGGGTTGCTGTGTCCATGAAGAACCTGGCGCGAATCGATCGAGACCTTGCGGCTCACGGCCGGAACTCAGCGGCTGCCGCGGGTACCGGGCGACCAGCCCCAACGAACGCGCGGACGAAACAGCGCACTCCAGCGGAGCGCTCGGCGGGCCCGGCCCAAGAGCCGGACCCGCAGGGCCCTACTTCGGCTGCGGCTTGCGCACCGAGAGGTGCAGCTCACGCAGTCGCGTCTCGTCCAGCTCCGTCGGCGCACCCATCATCAGGTCCTGCGCGTTGCCGTTCAGCGGGAACGCGATGGTCTCCCGGATGTTCGGCTCGTCGGCGAGGAGCATCACGATGCGGTCGACGCCCGGGGCGATACCGCCGTGCGGCGGGGCGCCGAAGCGGAAGGCGCGGAGCATGCCCGCGAACTGCGCCTCGACGGTCTCACGGTCGTAGCCCGCGATCTCGAAGGCCTTGAGCATGATGTCCGGCTCGTGGTTCCGGATGGCGCCGGAGGACAGCTCGACGCCGTTGCAGACGATGTCGTACTGCCAGCCGAGGATGTCCAGCGGGTCCTGGGTCTCCAGGGCCTCCAGGCCGCCCTGCGGCATCGAGAACGGGTTGTGCGAGAAGTCGATCTTCCCGGTCTCCTCGTCCTTCTCGTACATCGGGAAGTCGACGATCCAGCAGAACCGGAAGACGCCCTCCTCGAAGTGCCCGGCGCGCTTGGCGGCCTCGACGCGGACCGCGCCCATGATCTTCGAGACCTCGTCGAACTCGCCCGCACCGAAGAAGACGGCGTGGCCGGCCGCGAGCGACAGGCGCTTCGTCAGCTCGGCGACGTTCTCCTCGGTCAGGAACTTCGCGATCGGGCCGGTCAGCGAACCGTCCTCGGCCACCCGCACCCAGGCCAGGCCCTTCGCGCCCTGCGAGACCGCGTAGTCACCGAGCTGGTCGAAGAACTTGCGGGACTGCGCGGCCACGTCCGGCACCGCCAGGGCGCGTACGTGTTTGCCCGCGAAGGCCTTGAACTCCGAGCCCTCGAAGACGTCGGTGATGTCGGTGAGCTCCAGCTGGGCGCGCAGGTCCGGCTTGTCCGAGCCGTACTTCAGCATCGCCTCGCGGAACGGGATGCGCGGGAACGGGGACGTCACATTGCGGCCGTTGCCGAACTCCTCGAACAGCTCGGTCATGAGCTTCTCGATGGGCTGGAAGACGTCCTCCTGCTCGACGAAGGACATCTCCACGTCGAGCTGGTAGAACTCGCCCGGCGAGCGGTCGGCGCGCGCGTCCTCGTCACGGAAGCAGGGCGCGATCTGGAAGTACCGGTCGAAGCCCGAGATCATCAGCAGCTGCTTGAACTGCTGCGGCGCCTGGGGGAGGGCGTAGAACCTGCCCGGGTTCAGGCGGGACGGGACCACGAAGTCGCGCGCGCCCTCGGGAGAGGTGGCGCTGAGGATCGGGGTCGCCATCTCGTTGAAGCCCAGCGCCGTCATCTTGTGACGGATGGCCGAGATGACCGACGTACGCAGCAGGATGTTGCGGTGCATGCGCTCGCGGCGCAGGTCGAGGAAGCGGTACTCCAGACGCCGCTCCTCGTTCACACCGTCCTCGGCGTTGATCGTGAAGGGCAGCGGGGCGGCCGCGCCGAGCAGCTCGACCTCGCCCACCTCGACCTCGATCTCGCCGGTCGGCAGCTCCGCGTTCACGTTCTCCGTGCCACGCGAGACGACCTTGCCGTCGATGCGGACCGTGGACTCCTTGGAGAGCTTGTCCAGGGCCTCGTACGCGGGGGTGCCGGGGCGGGCGACGAGCTGCGTGATGCCGTAGTGGTCGCGCAGATCGATGAAGAGGATGCCGCCCAGGTCTCGGCGATTGTGCAGCCAGCCGCTCAGCCGGACGTCGCTGCCGACGTCAGAGGCGCGGAGCTCGCCGCAGGTGTGGGACCTGTACCGATGCATCGTCGTTTCATCCAGTCTTCGCGGTCGGGGGCGTTGTTTCACGTGAAACACCGCCAGCCTACCGGCCGCCCCAAGATCGCTGTTCGCAATAGTTCCGCCACTCGCCGGATCCGGGCGCTCACCCCGCGTCCCACCTGCCTCGGTGGCAGCCTTCGTTCTCCTCTTCATACAGTGGGGCAATGCGCATCGGTGATCCCCTTCCCTCAGTGGGGGACGTCCTCGCCACCCTCGCCACCGGCCTGTGGAGGTGGGACGACGCCGCCGGGAAGGTCACCCTCGACGCCGAGGCCTCCCGGCTCCTCGGCCTGCCCGCGGAGCCGACCGTGCTCACGGAGGCAGGTGTACGCGCCCGTTTCCACCCCGTCGACTGGAACGAGGTCAACGGGGTCGTCCAGCTGGCCGCCGCCGAGGGCACACTCGCCGAGCTGCGGCTGAGGGTCATGGACGAGCAGGGCCATGTGATCCGTACCGTACGCAGCCGTTCCAAGCCGTCGATCGACCCGAGCACCCGTTCGTACCAGCTGATCGGCACCATGCAGGAGGTCACCGAACCGCAGCCCGGCGCCGCCGCGCGTACGCCGGTCACGGGCGACTGGAGACGCTCACGCGAGGCGTTCCTGCTGGACGCGGGGCGGGCGCTGGCCGAGGCGCGGTCCACGGCGGAGGTGCTGCGGGTCGCGGCGGGCCTGTCGATGCCCGGTTTCTCACCGGACGGGCTCGCGGTCTTCGGCGCGGAGGGCGACCGGCTGACGGTCATCGGCCACCACGGGCACAACCCCGGGGACGAGGAGCCGTTCACCCAGATGCCGCTGGACACGGACTATCCGGCCGCGGAGGTCGTCCGCACCGGCCGTGCCGTCTATCTCTCCTCGCCCGACCGCTACCGCGACCGCTATCCGGCCGCCTGGCCGCTCGCCCAGCACTTCGACCGCCAGTCCTGGGCGTTCCTGCCGCTCACGTTCGCGGGCCGCACGATGGGCGCGTGGATGGCGGCCTTCACGTACCCCGTCACGTTCACGCCCGACGAGCGTTCCGTGCTGACGACGGTGGCGCGGATGCTGGCGCAGGCCCTCTCGCGGGCCGGGGTCGCCGAGTCCGAGCGGGAGCTCACGGACGGCCTCCAGCGCTCGATGCTGCCCACCCTGGGGCCGAAGATCCCGGGCATGAGCGTCGCGGCCCGGTATGTGCCCACCGGCGGCGGGCTCCAGGTGGGTGGCGACTGGTACGACATGATCCCGCTGCCCGGCGGCACCTCGCGGACGAGCCCCGGGGGCGGCCGCTTCGCCCTCGTCATCGGCGACGTCCAGGGCCATGACGTACGCGCCGCCGGACTGATGGGCCAGCTCCGGATCGCGCTGCGGGCGTACGCCTCCGAGGGACACCGCCCGGACGCGGTTCTCTCGCGTGCCTCACGCTTCCTGTACGGGATCACGTACGACGAGGAGGTCGCGGACCTGCGCTTCGCGACCTGCCTGTACGTGGAGGTCGATCCGGAGAGCGGGGTCCTGGAGATAGCCAGGGCCGGGCATCCGGACCCGGCGATACGCATGGCCGACGGGACCGTGCTGACCCGGCCGACCGCGGGCGGGCTGCCGCTCGGCATCGATCCGGACGCCGACTATCCGACGACACGGCTCGTCCTGGAGCCCGGCGAGACCATGCTGATCTGCACGGACGGGCTCATCGAGACCGGCGGACACGACCTGGACACCGGCTGGCGGCGGATCCGCAAGATCCTGGAGAGCCACGACGGCGACATGGAGGCGCTCGCCGACGCGCTGGTCCAAGCCGTGCACGGGCCATCCTCGCACCACACGACCGGGCCGCTGGTGGACCGCCGCGAGGACGACATAGCGGTGCTGCTGCTGAGCAGGGCGGGGGAGCACAGCGAGCTCGGCGGCACCCCGACCGAGCGGGCCTCCGTACGCCGGACCATGGTGACCGTCGCGCAGGCCGAGCACCAGCGGGTCGCGGGAGCCCGGCAGCAGCTGAGGGAGTTCCTGCACGACTGGGCCTCCGCCGACCAGGTCGACTCGGCGGTCCTGCTGGTCTCCGAGATGGTCACGAACGTCCTCGTCCACACCGACGCGGACGCGCTGCTCGTCGCCGAGATGACGGGCGTGGCCGGTGCCCGTCGGATACGGATCCAGGTGACGGACGGGAGCGACGACCTGCCCCACAAGCGGCATCCCGGCGAACTGGCGTCCTCCGGGCGGGGCCTGATGCTGATGGAGCTGCTCGCGGACGCGTGGGGGGTGGACCCGCGGGGCGAGGGCAAGAGCAT
Organism: Streptomyces sp. NBC_00258; assembly: GCF_036182465.1. Classification (NCBI taxonomy): domain Bacteria; kingdom Bacillati; phylum Actinomycetota; class Actinomycetes; order Kitasatosporales; family Streptomycetaceae; genus Streptomyces; species Streptomyces sp. NBC_00258. The sequence goes on along the minus strand of NZ_CP108081.1, from coordinate 6,444,539 downwards.
CTGGTTCGAACTCTATGAGGAGGGGCCGGGTGAGGAGGAGCCGGGCGGCGAGGCCGAGCCCGGGGTTCCCGGCTTTTCCGGGGTCACCGATGTCACCGAGGTCTCCGGAGACGCGTAACGTCCCCGCAGTTCCGCGATCACGCCGAACGCCGCCGCGGTCAGGGGCACCGCCAGCAGCATTCCGAGGATGCCCGCCACCGACGCGCCCGCGGTGATCGCCAGCATGACGACGGCGGGGTGCATCTGCACGGTCCGGCTCTGGATCATCGGCTGGAGCACATGTCCCTCAAGGACCTGCACGGCCAGGACGACGCCCAGCGCCCACAGCGCGATCACGAAACCGCGGTCCGCGAGGGCCACCAGAATCGCCACAGCACCGGAGAGAAAAGCTCCCAGGTAGGGGATGTACGCGCCGACGAACACGAGCGCGCCCAGCCCGACGGCCCCCGGCACCCGCAGCACGAGCAGGCCCACGGTGATGCAGATCGCGTCGATGAGCGCGATGAACGTCGTCCCGCGCATGAACCCCTCGACGGCCTGGTACGCCCGCCGCGCCATCGCCTCGGTCATGTCGCCCGAACCCTGCGGCACCAGCGAACGCAGGGTCCCGGCCGCCCGGTGCGAGTCCCGCAGGAAGAAGAAGACGAGCAGCAGCGCGAGGACGGCCATGGCGATGGCCTCGCCCACGACGCTGATCCCGCTGATCACCCCGGACGCCGCCGTCCCGCCGAACTTGCCCAGCAATTCCTTGGCGTTGGATGCGAGGTCGTCGAGCGAGGTGCCGGCCGCCCCGAAGTGCTCGGACAGCGACTCGGCGGCCTGCTTGAGCGAGGCGATGATCTCGTCACCGGTGTCGATCAGCGCGGCCACCACGATGTACGTGGCCCCGCCGACGACGGCGAGCACCGCGGCGCAGGTCACGCCGGCCGCGATCGACCGGTTCACCTTCGCCCGCACCAGCCGCCGGTACATCGGCCCGAGCAGCGCGGTCCCGAGCAGCGCGAGCAGCACCGGCACCACAGCGGTCTTGAACTCGACGCACAGCCGCACCCCGACGACCACGACCCCGGTGACCAGCAGCGCGACGACGCACCAGGCGGCCACACGGCGCACGGGTTCGGGCAGGAGCCGGGCGGGTTCCGGAAGCAGGGGCTGCACGGCTCCACCTGACCATGCGTCAGGCGGGGTGGCGCTCCGTGAGGGCCGAAAGGGGGATCTGCCGGGGGACCCGTGCGCAATGATGCGAACCATGGCCGCCATCACTGAGATACCAGGACCCAAAGGCCTTCCCCTGCTCGGCTCGGCACTCGACCTCCGGCGCGACTCGCTGGACGTCTTCCTGCGGGCCCGGCGGGACCACGGCGACGTGGTGCGTCTCTCCGCGGGCCCGCCGGGAGTCCGCACTGTGCTGCACTGCGTCTTCTCCGCGGAGGGCGTGCAGCAGGTCCTGGCCTCGCAGGCGGCCAACTTCCGCAAGGACAACCACTTCTACGAGGAGCTGAGGCAGTCCGCCGGCAACGGCCTGCTCACCGCGCAGGACGCCGACTATCTGCGCCAACGCCGTCTGATCCAGCCGCTGTTCACGAAACGGCAGGTGGACACCTATGCCACGGCGGTGACGCTGGAGGCCGACGGCACGGTCGAGCGCTGGCGGGACGCGGCCGACGGCGTCGTCGACGTCGTGCAGGAGATGGACCGGCTCGCGCTGCGCACGGTCTCCCGCATCCTGTTCGGCGCGGACGTCGAGGCCGCGGTCGACGTCATCCACGACAACTTCCCCGTTATCAGCGAGTACGTGACGCGGCGCGGCTTCTCCCCCGTCAACCCGCCGCGCTCCTGGCCCCTCCCGTCCAACCGCCGGGCCGAGGCGGCGTCCCAGGCGGTGTACGCGGTCTGCGACCTGATCATCGCGGAGCGCAGGACGGCCGGCGCGACAGCCAAAACCGCCTCCTCCTCCGCCTCCTCCGCCGCGGGCGACGACCTGCTCTCCCTTCTCTCCCGGGCGAGCAGCGAGGAGGACGGCAGCCTCGACGCCGCCGAACTCCGCGACCAGGTGCTGGTCTTCCTGATCGCCGGCCACGAGACGACCGCGACGTCCATGGCCTTCGCGCTCCATCTCCTGGCCCGCGACCCGGAGGCCCAGAAGCGGGCCCAGGTGGAGGTGGACCGACTGCCGTCCGGGCGAGCGCCCTCGGCCGCCGACCTCGACGAACTCCCGTACCTGACAAGGGTGCTGAAGGAGTCCATGCGGCTGTACCCGGCCGCTCCGGTGGTCGGCCGCCGGTCCGTCGAGGCCGCGGAGGTCGACGGACACCTGATCCCGGCGGGCGCGGACGTCCTGGTCCTGCCCTGGGTCACCCACCGCCACCCCGACCTGTGGGACGACCCGGAACGCTTCGACCCCGACCGCTTCACCCCCGAGCGAGAGGCGGCCCGCCACCGCTACGCCTGGTTCCCCTTCGGCGGCGGCCCCCGCGCCTGCATCGGCCAGCACTTCTCGATGCTGGAGTCCGTACTGGCCCTGGCGGCCCTGCTCCGCTCGTACGAACTGGAGGCCATGGACACAGAGATCCCACTGACAGCGGGAATCACCCTCCAGGCAACGGGTCCCGCACGAGTACGGCTGCGGGCCCGCGGCTGACGGCACGCGGTGCCTCTGGGAGACCGACGGCAGAATCGATACCCCTCCCCCCTATCGGGTGAACATCCTTGCTGTGGACATGAGTTGCGCCTCCACCTGCCTACTTTCCGAGGCGGAGGTGATGCTCGATGTACGAGCAGAACAACATGCGGCCGGACAGTACGGCGGTGCGGGCCCAGGATGCGATCGAGATCAACGACTTCGTGTACGCGGCGACAGGAGCGCGAGTGCGGCGGCTGACGCTGCCGGACGGCTCGCACTGGTTTCCCGCGGTCGATGTGTGCAGGGAGCTGGGCTACATCCACACGGGCTCTGCTCTGCGCAATGTCGCGGACGAAGCCAACTTCGGAAGTGCCGAGAGTGTGCTCGGGAGGCACACTCTCAGCATTCCCGCAGGTCGAGAGTGGCGACGAGACATGAATCTCGTGAACCTTGAAGGGCTGATCCGACTCGTCAACGGCTGTACGAAACAGCAGTCTCAGCCGTTCAAGGCCTGGGTGGCCACCGTCATCGCATCAATCCAGCGCGACGGTTCCTACTCCCTGGAACCAGCCCCCGTCCAGCCCACGCCCGACGTCGCCACCGCATACGTCATGCCCCAGCAGATCGCCGACGCCATCGTGCGGCTCGAAGAACGGAACATCCGGGCGGACGAGTTGCTGCTCGCCTTCCAGGAGGAGCGCGGCGAACTGCTGCGGCAGATCAGCCGCAGCCAGACCGTGATGGCCGAGGCGCTGCAGCAGATCGCCGAGTCTCTCGGCCGCCCTCACGACCGCCCCCGGCCCACCGCGCCGTCGCCGGAGCCCGAGTTGACGCCCCAGGAACTGCTCGCCACCTGGAAGGCGAAGAATCTCGTCGTCACCGGGGACGTCCACGCGGTGGCGGCCTACCTGGCCCCGGCGCTTCTGCGTGGTGGTGCCCGTTACCGGCTGGAGGAGATCGCCACCCGTACGGGGCTGCCGCAGAAGCGCGTCCACGACTGCGTGCGAATGCTGCTCAAGCGGGGGTGTGTCCGGCAGACGGGCTGCGCGCCGGACGGAGCCCCGCTCTACGTGCTGCCGTAGTGCCGTTGTCCCGTAGTGCTGTACCAGGGACACAATGAAACAGGCCCGAAGTCGCAAAATGAAGTTGCGGCTTCGGGCCTTTCCATACCGTACCGGACCCAGCGACTGATCGCGGACCCGGCGTCAAACGGCGCCTACAGCCCACCCTCGCTCATCCCGTGAACCGCCGGAATCGTGCCCAGCCGGCCCTTCTGGAAGTCGTCGAAGGCCTGCTGGAGCTCCTCGCGGGTGTTCATCACGAACGGGCCGTAGTGGGCCATCGGCTCACGGATCGGCTGTCCGCCCAGGATGACGACCTCCAGGTCCGGGGTGTTCGAGTCCTGCTGCTCGTCCGCGCGGACGGTCAGCGACGAACCCGCGCCGAAGACGGTCGTCTGCCCGGTGTGGACCGGGCGACGGTCCGTACCGACACTGCCGCGGCCGGCCATCACGTACGCGAGGGCGTTGAAGTCCTCGCGCCACGGGAGCGTGAGCTCGGCGCCGGGCGCCACGGTCGCGTGGATCATGGTGATCGGCGTGTGCGTGATGCCGGGACCCTGGTGACCGTCCAGCTCACCTGCGATGACGCGCAGGAGCGCGCCGCCGTCGGGCGTGCTGAGCAGCTGGACCGAGCCGCCACGGATGTCCTGGTAGCGCGGCGCCATCATCTTGTCCTTGGCCGGCAGGTTCACCCACAGCTGGAGCCCGTGGAAGAGACCGCCCGACATGACGAGCGCCTCCGGCGGGGCCTCGATGTGCAGGAGGCCCGAGCCCGCGGTCATCCACTGGGTGTCGCCGTTGGTGATGGTGCCGCCGCCACCGTTCGAGTCCTGGTGGTCGAAGACGCCGTCGATGATGTAGGTCACGGTCTCGAAGCCGCGGTGGGGGTGCCAGGGGGTGCCCTTGGGCTCGCCCGGCGCGTACTCCACCTCACCCATCTGGTCCATCATGATGAACGGGTCGAGATGGCGGTAGTTGATCCCGGCGAACGCGCGGCGGACCGGGAAGCCCTCACCCTCGAATCCGCTCGGTGCGGTGGTCACGGTGAGCACAGGGCGTGCCACGGCCTCGGTCGACGCGGCCACACGGGGCAGGGTCAGCGGGTTCTCGACGGTCACTGCAGGCATGTCGGTACCTCCTTGTGCTCGAAGTTTAGTTGAATCTCGAACTTTCTGCCACCTGGAACGCAGAACGCCCGGAGGGCATTCCCTCCGGGCGTCACTCGCAGAGCCGGTCGTACGGGGCGGTCGTACGGAGCAGTACGCGCTTGCCGTCTGCGTGCGGCTCTACCGTCGGCCGTCCGTGGAGCAGACGCGGTCAGCCGTACATCCGGCGCATGGCGAAGTCGACCATCTGCTCGACCGCCTTCGCATCGAAGACGATGCGGTGCTCGCCCTCCATGTCGAGGACGAAGCCGTAGCCGGTGGGGAGCAGGTCGATCACCTCGGCACCGATGACCACGAAGTACTTGGACTCCTTGCCGGCGTACCGGCGCAGTTCCTTGAGCGAGGTGAACATCGGGATCACGGGCTGCTGGGTGTTGTGCAGCGCCAGGAAACCGGGGTTGTCACCGCGCGGGCAGTAGACCTTGGAGGTGGCGAAGACCTGCTGGAAGTCCTCGGGGGTCAGCGACCCCGTGGTGAACGCGCGCACCGCGTCCGCGAGCGACGGCGGCGACGGTTCGGGGTAGAGCGGCGGCTGCTGGCCGTATCCGCCGACCCCGCCGACACCACCGGGCATCTGCTGCTGCGGCGGCGGCTGGGACTGCGCGTACTGCTGCTGCCCCGGTCCCACGTTCTGGTCGTAGCCGTACATGAGGGCAAGAGTACTGGCGGGGCGGGCCGCCCGGTCGTCCCCGGCGGATTTCCTCGAACAGGTGGCGGAGCCGTGCACTCGCACCCGATGGTGGACCCCGAAATGTAGACCCTGCTCACACTTGGGCAATCAGGGGTTGATTCTTATTACCGACGGGTAGCATCATCGTAGCTACTAGTTGGTACGTGAACCAGATGCGCACCAGACTCGAACCAGGTACGAGGCCTCGTCACCGAGGACTCAACCACCTCCCCGATCTTTAACGGAGCCGTCGCCATGGGGCACTACAAGTCGAATCTCCGCGACATCGAGTTCAACCTCTTCGAGGTGCTCGGGCGCGACAAGCTGTACGGCACCGGCCCGTTCGCGGAGATGGACACCGAAACCGCCAAGAGCATCCTCGAAGAGCTGACCCGCCTCTCGGAGAACGAGCTGGCGGAGTCCTTCGCGGACGCCGACCGCAACCCTCCGGTCTTCGACCCCGAGACCAACACGGCGCCCGTCCCGGCGTCCTTCAAGAAGTCCTACCAGGCCTTCATGGACTCCGAGTACTGGCGGCTCGGCCTGCCCGAGGAGATCGGCGGCACCACCGCCCCCCGCTCCCTGATCTGGGCGTACGCGGAGCTGATCCTCGGCGCGAACCCGGCGGTCTGGATGTACTGCTCGGGCCCCGCGTTCGCGGGCATCCTCTTCGAAGAGGGCAACGAGGTCCAGAAGCACATCGCGAAGATCGCCGTGGACAAGCAGTGGGGCTCCACCATGGTCCTCACCGAGCCGGACGCCGGTTCGGACGTGGGCGCGGGCCGCACCAAGGCGGTCGAGCAGGAGGACGGCTCCTGGCACATCGAGGGCGTGAAGCGGTTCATCACGTCCGGTGAGCACGACATGTCGGAGAACATCCTTCATTACGTACTCGCCCGCCCCGAGGGTGCCGGCCCCGGCACCAAGGGCCTGTCCCTCTTCCTCGTCCCGAAGTACGAGTTCGACTTCGAGACCGGCGAGCTGGGCGAGCGCAACGGCGCCTACGCGACGAACGTCGAGCACAAGATGGGCCTCAAGGCGTCCAACACCTGCGAGATGACGTTCGGCGACCGCCACCCCGCCAAGGGCTGGCTCATCGGCGACAAGCACGACGGCATCCGCCAGATGTTCCGCATCATCGAGTTCGCCCGCATGATGGTCGGCACGAAGGCCATCTCGACGCTGTCGACGGGCTACCTCAACGCCCTTGAGTACGCCAAGGAGCGCGTCCAGGGCCCCGACCTCGCGCAGTTCATGGACAAGACCGCGCCCAAGGTCACCATCACGCACCACCCGGACGTGCGCCGCTCACTGATGACACAGAAGGCGTACGCGGAGGGCATGCGCGCCCTGGTGCTGCACACCGCCGCGCTCCAGGACGAGATCCAGGTCAAGGAGGCCGAGGGCGAGGACGCGTCCGCCCTCGAAGCGCTGAACGACCTGCTCCTGCCGATCGTGAAGGGCTACGGCTCCGAGAAGGGCTACGAGCAGCTCGCGCAGTCGCTCCAGACCTTCGGCGGCTCGGGCTTCCTCCAGGAGTACCCGATCGAGCAGTACATCCGGGACGCCAAGATCGACACCCTGTACGAGGGCACGACGGCGATCCAGGGTCAGGACTTCTTCTTCCGGAAGATCGTCCGCAACCAGGGCGCCGCGCTGAACTCGCTCGCCGAGGACATCAAGAAGTTCCTGGCGCTCGGCACCGGCGGCGAGGAGCTGTCCGGCGCCCGTGAGCACCTCGCCAAGGCGGCCGTCGAGCTGGAGGCCATCGTCGGCCTGATGCTCACCGACCTCGCGGCGACCGAGCAGGACGTCAAGAACATCTACAAGGTCGGGCTGAACAGCACCCGCCTGCTGATGGCCTCCGGTGACGTCGTCGTCGGCTACCTGCTCCTGAAGGGTGCCGCCGTCGCCGCCGAGAAGCTGGAGACGGCCTCGGCGAAGGACCGGCCCTTCTACACCGGCAAGATCGCCGCGGCGAAGTTCTTCGCGGCGAACGTCCTGCCGGGCGTCACCGGTGCGCGCAAGCTCGCCGAGGGCGTCGAGCTGGACCTGATGGAGCTGGACGAGTCGGCGTTCTGATGAAAGGCGGGGCGCGGCCCCCGCCTTTCATCAGGGGCGCGGGGAACTGCGCGACCAGCCCCCACGCACCCGCAGGGTCGGCGCTCAGGCCGTGAGCCGTCGCGTTCGCGCCGAACGTCCGGACCCGTCCCACTGTCTGTACACACCCCTCACGAAGGCCCGTTCCCATCCCCGGGAGCGGGCCTTCGTACGTCGTTAAGGTGAACCCATGCGCACACCCCCACGCTTCGACCGCGGACACACCGACGACCTCATGTCCTTCCTGGCGGCGAGCCCGTCCCCGTACCACGCCGTGGCGAACGCCGCCGAGCGGCTGGAGAAGGCGGGCTTCCGGCAGGTCGCGGAGACCGACGCGTGGGACGGGACGAGCGGTGGAAAGTACGTGCTGCGCGGGGGAGCGATCGTCGCCTGGTACGTGCCGGAGGGCGCCGAGCCGCACACCGCCTTCCGGATCGTCGGGGCGCACACCGACTCCCCCAACCTGCGGGTGAAACCACGCCCGGACAGCGGTGCGCACGGGTGGCGCCAGGTCGCGGTCGAGGTCTACGGCGGCCCGCTGCTCAACTCCTGGCTCGACCGGGACCTGGGCCTCGCCGGACGCCTTTCGCTCAGGGACGGCTCGACGCGGCTGGTGAACATCGACCGGCCGCTGCTGCGGGTGCCCCAGCTCGCCATCCACCTGGACCGTTCCGTCACCTCGGACGGCCTCAAGCTCGACAAGCAGCGGCATCTGCAGCCCATCTGGGGCCTGGGCAACGACGTGCGCGACGGCGACCTGATCCGCTTCCTGGAGGAGGAGTCGGGGCTCCCCGAGGGCGAGACCACCGGCTGGGACCTGATGGTGCACTCCATCGAACCGCCCGCCTACCTGGGCCGCGACAAGGAGCTGCTGGCGGGTCCGCGCATGGACAACCTGCTGTCCGTGCACGCCGGTACGGCGGCGCTGACGGGTGTGGCGACGGCCGACGAGTCCCTCTCCTACATCCCGGTCCTCGCGGCGTTCGACCACGAGGAGAACGGCTCGCAGTCGGACACCGGAGCGGACGGGCCGCTGCTCGGCAGCGTGCTGGAGCGTTCGGTGTTCGCGCGCGGCGGCTCGTACGAGGACAGGGCCCGCGCCTTCGCCGGTACGGTCTGTCTCTCTTCCGACACGGGTCACGCCGTGCACCCGAACTACGCCGAGCGGCACGACCCGACGCACCACCCGCGCGCGGGCGGCGGCCCCATCCTCAAGGTGAACGTCAACAACCGCTACGCGACGGACGGTTCGGGCCGCGCCGTGTGGGCCGCCGCCTGCGAGCGGGCCGACGTGCCCTTCCAGACCTTCGTCTCCAACAACTCCATGCCCTGCGGCACCACCATCGGCCCCATCACCGCCGCCCGCCACGGCATCAAGACGGTCGACATCGGCGTGGCCATCCTCTCGATGCACAGCGCCCGCGAACTCTGCGGCGCCACCGACCCGTTCCTGCTGGCGAACTCACTGGTGGGGTTCCTGGAGGGATAGGGATGCCTCAGGGGCCCCAATTTTGAACCTGTTCATGACAGACCCCTCCGGCATACGATGCCGTCTTGATCAATCACCTCGGTCAATCACCTGGTGAAACACCTTGGTCAATCATCTTGCCCACGGGGGGACTTGATATGAGACGGCGTTCCATGCTGCTCGCCTGCGCGTCGGTCGCGGCCGGGCTGCTGCTGGGGCCGGCGCCGACGGCGTCCGCCGCGACGACGGCACCCGAGCTGGTGATCGCGGGCGGCACCGGCGAACAGTCCACCGGGCTGGTCTCGGTCACCGCACGCTCGGACAGCGCGATCACCTCGATCACCGCTCATCTCTTTGCCGACGGAGGCTCCGAAGAGGTCGCCACCGTCAGCGAGTTCGCCCTCGGCTCGGGGAGCGAGTCGGACGGCCGCTGGACGGCGACCACCCCGCTGCGCCTCGCCGAGCTGGGCACCTACCGCGTCGTCGTCGACCTGACCGACGCCGACGGGGACACCTCCACGACACAGAGCGCCGCCGGATTCGACTACTGGCGCACGGCCGACCTGCACGACTTCGAGGTCACGCCGGAGCAGCCCGACTTCAGCCACCAGCAGGTGTCCGTGTCCGGCCGGTACACGATCACGGACCCGCGGACCGGGGAGACGACTCCCGCCGCGAACAGCGCGGTCGAGATCGCGACGTCGAACGTCGGCGAGACCGTCTCGGCGAGCACGGACGCCGACGGCCGGTTCTCCACCGCGTACACGCACACGTACGACGGCGGGGGCAGCGTCTCTCCGTGGCTCCAACTGGCCGCACCGGGGTCGCAGGACGGCGCGACGGTCTACGTGTCGCCGGTCAGGTCGGACACCCGGGTACTGCTCGACACCGACGAGCTGAGCACCGTCGAGGGCGACCCCGTGACGGTCTCGGGCCGCGCCGAGGTGTGGATCGACGACGACTGGCGGCCACTTGCCGGGGCCACGGTCCGCGCGCTGTGGAGCACCGACTCGGGAGCCGCCGCGGTGCGGCCCGTCACCGACACCGAGGGCCGGTTCTCCGGTGAGCTGTTGATGCCGCGCTCCGGCACCGTGCAGGTCAACGTCCTCCCGGGCACGTACCTCAACGCGAGCGCGGAGGAGCCCCTGAAGGTCGGGGTCGCCCGCGCCACCTCCATCGGTTCCTTCTCCGTGACCGCCGGCACGAACTCCTGGCTCACCGCCCAAGGACGCCTCTACACCGGTGAGAGCACACCCCCGGAGGACGTCCACAAGGTGCAGATCCAGTACTCGGCCGACGGCGCCACCGGCTGGACCACGGTGACGACGGTCGTACCCGGCTTCGGCGACCCGGAGGAAGGCTCCCTGTTCCAGGGCACGTTCACCGCTCCCGCCGGACAGGGCCACTACCGGGCGTACTTCGCGGGAGGCGCCGACTGGCAGGCCGCGTACAGCGAGCCGGTCTTCGTCCAACTCCCCTGACCCGTCTCCCTGATCGGTCTCCCGGGCCGGTCTCCCTGATCCGCCCCGCCTCATCCGCCCGCGGAGACCTCCCCTGCATGGAGGGGCCGGGTCCGGGTACTCGCCCCGGACCCGGGAACCGCACGGTCTCCGGGCCCGGAACGAACTGTGTTTCAAACAGGAGGCGACACCCATGGGCCTGGGCGGGTGCATCATTCTGATCGCCACAGGAGCGATCCTCACGTTCGCGACCGACTGGGACATGCAGGGGGTCAACCTCGACCTGGTCGGCATCATCTTCATGATCGTCGGTCTGATCGGTGTGGCGACGTTCAGCAGCATCGCCAAGCGGCGCCGGGTCGTGGTGCGGCCGGGTGCTCCGGTGGTCGACGAGGAGCAGCGCAACCGCAGCGGGTACAGCGACGGTTACGGCGTCTGACCGCCGACGCTCACGGCATCCGACCGCCGTACGGATCAGCTGTTCAACACATGCCCGGTGGTGGCGTCCACATGGTCGGGGACCTCCTCATGGCGGTCCCCGACCGTCAGCGTGCCGGTGGGTTCGATGAGGAGGATCGCGGCGCCGGAGGGTGAACTCGGCTTGTGCTCGGTGCCGCGCGGGACCGTGAAGAGCGAGCCCTTGGGCAGGACCACCGTGCGCTCGCCGCCCGCCTCGCGCAGGGCGATGCGCAGTTCGCCCTCCACGACCAGGAAGAACTCGTCCGTGTGGTCGTGGGTGTGCCAGAGGTGCTCGCCCTCGACCTTCGCGACGCGTACGTCGTAGTCGTTGACGGCGGTGACGATGCGCGGGCTCCACAGGTCGTCGAAGGAGGCGAGCGCGGCGGCGAGGGAGACGGGTTCACTGTTCTGGGCCATGGGTTCATCGTGCGGCGGGACGGCACGCGCGCACGAGTGCTAGAAATCGCACATGCCGCAAGGATCCTCGCAGCACGCGTCTCCGTCTCCGACCCTGCCTCCGAATCCGAATCCGAATCCGCGTCCGGCTTCATCTCCGGGACGCCGGACGCACCGCGTCGCGGTGATCGTCGACGAGGGCACCAACCCCTTCGAGGTCGGCGTGGCGACCGAACTGTTCGGACTGCCCCGGCCCGAACTGGGCCTCCCTGAGCCCCTGTACGAGCTGACGCTGTGCACCCCCACCCCCGGGGTCCGGATGAACCACGGCTTCTTCACGCTGAGCGGGGTGCCCGGGCTCGACGCGGTGGACGGCGCGGACACCCTCGTCGTCCCCGGCCGCCCCGACAACGTCGTGCCGCGCGGCGAGGCGGTACTCGACGCCGTCCGGCGCACCCACACCCGCGGGGCCCGCGTGGTGAGCCTGTGCACCGGAAGCTTCGCGCTCGCCGAGGCCGGAATCCTGGACGGGCGCCGGGCCACCACCCACTGGCGCTGGGCCGACCTCTTCCGGGAGCTCCACCCGAAGGTCCTGCTGGAGCCGGACGTGCTCTTCGTGGACGAAGGGGACGTGCTGACCGCGGCCGGCAGTGCGGCCGCGCTCGACCTCGGGCTGCACATCGTGCGCCGCGATCACGGAGCGGAGATCGCGAACGCCGTGTCCCGGCGGCTCGTCTTCGCCGCCCATCGCGACGGCGGGCAGCGGCAGTTCGTCGAACGCCCCCTGCCCGACGTACCGGACGAGTCGCTGGCGCCGCTGCTGGCCTGGGCGCGGGCCCGGATCGGCGAACCGCTGACGGTCGCGGACCTCGCGACGCATGCGGCCGTGTCGCCCGCCACGCTCCACCGCCGCTTCCGTGCCCAGCTGGGCACGACCCCACTGGCGTGGCTGACGGGCGAACGGGTGACGCTGGCCTGCCGGCTCATCGAACGCGGCGAGGAACGACTGGACGTCGTCGCTGAACGCAGCGGTCTCGGCACCGCCGCCAACCTGCGGGCGCGGCTGCGCCGCGAGACCGGACTCAGCCCGTCGGCCTACCGACGGCGTTTCGGACCGGCTGCCGGGGAACCGCTAGGAGCATGAAATTCCTCGTACGCGACCGACTCCTGGGCATCGGTGACGACTACTGGATCGAGGACGAGCACGGCCGGAAGGCCTTCCTCGTCGACGGCAAGGCGATGCGGCTGCGGGACACCTTCGAGCTGAAGGATCCGCAGGGGCGGGTGCTGATCGACATCCACAAGAAGATGCTCGCCCTGCGGGACACGATGGTCGTCGAGCGGGGCGGTGAGCCGCTGGCGACCATCCGCCGCAAGCGGCTGTCGCTGCTCCGCAACCACTACCGTGTGGCCCTCGCCGACGGGACCGAGCTCGACGTCAGCGGCAAGATCCTCGACCGGGAGTTCGTCGTCGAGTACGACGGCGAACTCCTCGCCCACATCTCCCGCCGATGGCTGCGGGTCCGCGAGACCTACGGCGTCGAGGTCGTACGCGACGACGCGGACCCGGCCCTGCTGATCGCGGTGACGGTATGCGTGATCCACCTGGCGGAGAGGGAACGGGACTCGGACTGACGTCATCCACTCACCCCCGCTGAAAATCAGCCCCTCCGGCGTTTGAGGAGCGGGGGTTCGGGGGCTGGCCCCCGAGTAGCGACGGGAATGGGTAGGGGCGGCGGGGGCTAAAAGGCCCCGGCGCCACCCCCCGGCGGACGGTTCACCGACGAGGCCGCTCAACCCCCAGCACCCGGTCCTTCAGCACCGGGAACTGCCCCCGAGTCGCACCCACCTTCGCGGGATCGAACTCCACGGAGAGGACCTCCTCACCCGAACCCGCCTCCGCAAGCACCTCACCCCACGGATCGACCACGATCGAGTGACCGGCCTGCGGAACCCCCGCGTGCGTACCGGCCGTCCCACACGCGAGCACGAACACCTGGTTCTCGACCGCCCGCGCCTGGGCCAGCAGCGTCCAGTGCGCCCTGCGACGCTCCGGCCAGCCCGCCGGGATCACCAGGGTCTCGGCGCCCACGTCGACGAGCCCACGGAACAGCTCGGGAAAGCGAAGGTCGTAACAGGTGGCGAGCCCGAGCACGGTCTCGGGCAACCGAACGGTGACCAGCTCCGCCCCGGCCCCCATCAACACGGCCTCACCCTTGTCGAAGCCGAACCGATGGATCTTCCGATAGGCGGCGGCCAGTTCACCGGCGGGGGAGAAGACGAGGGAGGTGTTGTAGAGCGGCCCCTCAGGATCCCGCTCGGGAATCGAACCCGCGTGCAACCACACACCCGCGTCACTGGCCGCCTTGGCCATCACCTCGTACGTGGGCCCTACGAGCGGCTCCGCCTCGACACCGAACGACTCGAAGGCGAAGGCCCCCGTCGTCCACAGTTCGGGCAGCACGACCAGGTCGGCACCGGCCTGTTCCCGTACCAGCGAGGCGACACGCTCCCTGCGGGAGTCGATCGATTCGCCCTCGTCCACGGCGATCTGGAGCAGAGAGGCGCGCACACTACCACCGTCCTGGCATTCGAGCCTTTGATACAGGCCTACGATCGTCACACCAAAGCACTGCCGGGGTGCCTCACAGCAGCGTAACTTAGCGTCCCAAGACACCCGCTGACTGTGCACTGCCCGCGTCCAACCGCCCGAGGGGTCCCGTTCCGTGAGTCTGCATCCCAGCCTTCAGTCCTACGCCGACGCCTGGACCCACTCCATCGACGCGATATCCGAGTTGGTGTCGCCGCTGGTGGAGGGGGAATGGAACCGGCGGACTCCCTGCCCAGGCTGGTCGGTGCGCGACCTCGTCTCGCATGTCATCGGCCTCGACTGCGAGATGCTGGGCGACCCCCGGCCGATCCACACGCTCCCCCGCGACCTGTACCACGTGACGAACGAACACCAGCGGTACATGGAGATGCAGGTCGACGTACGCCGTCACCACACCGCCCCGGAGATGACCTCCGAGCTGGAGTACACGATCATCCGCCGCAACCGCCAGCTGCGGAACGAGTCGCGGCAGCCCGACGCGCTCGTGCGCGCCCCGCTCAGCACCGAGGTCACGCTCGAAGAGGCCATGCGCAACCGGTCGTTCGACCTCTGGGTGCACGAGCAGGACCTGCGCACCGCCCTCGGCCGGCCGGGCAACCTCGACTCCCCCGGCGCGTACGTCGCCCGTGACGTGCTGCTCAGCAGGCTCCCGAAGGTCGTCGCCAAGGACGCCGGCGCCCCGCCGAACTCGGCGGTCGTCTTCGACGTACACGGCCCTCTCGAATTCCTGCGCACGGTCCGCGTCGACGCGGAGGGCGTCGGTTCGATAGACGGCGCCCCCTCCCTCGGCCCGGCCGCCACCCTCACCCTCGACTGGGAAACCTACTTCCGCCTGGCCTGCGGCCGAGTAACCCCGGAGGCGGTGGCAGACCGCCTCAAGACAGAGGGCGACCCGGAACTGACAGCGGCAATCCTGAGGAACTTCGCGGTAACGCCCTGACTTCAGCCCCTCCGGCGTTTGAGGAGCGGGGTCTGGGGCGGAGCCCCAGGTTCGGGACGGGAAGGGGCGGCGGGGGCGAGAAAACCCACCCCGCCCCACCCCCGCCGGGCCAGGCCAGGCCGGCCTACGCCGGAACGTGCACCGTCTCCACCCGGCTCGCCACGAGCCGCTCCCGCTCCCGCCGAGCCGCCTGCTTCCTCAACCGCAATATCTGACTCACCCCGAGCGCCTGCAGAACAAACACCACGGAGAACGCGACGGAGTAGTCACCCCCGGTGGCATCCAGCAGCACCCCGATCGCGAACAACGTCGTCATGGAGGCGACGAAACCACCCATGTTGGTGATGCCGGACGCCGTCCCCTGACGCTCCGGCGGATTCGCGGGCCGCGCGAAGTCGAACCCGAGCATCGACGCGGGCCCACACGCACCGAGGACCACGCACAACGCGATCAGCAGCCACATCGGCGCATGATCGGCGGGATAGGCAAGCGTCGCGCCCCACACGACGGCCGTCGACAGCACCGTACCGAGCGCCAGCGGCAGCCGCGCCGCATGGTGCCGGGCGACGATCTGCCCGTACACGAGGCCGATGAGCATGTTGGAGAGCACGACCAGCGTGAGGAGTTCACCGGCCGCGGCCCGCGACAGGCCCTGGGCCTCGACGAGGAACGGCAGCCCCCACAGCAGCAGGAACACCATCGCCGGGAACTGTGTCGTGAAGTGCACCCACAGCCCGAGCCGGGTTCCGGGCTCCCGCCAGGACGCCACGATCTGGCGGCGGACGTACGCGGCTCCGCGATGGGGGAAGGGCTCCGGCTCGTGTCCTTCGGGGTGGTCCTTCAGGAACAGCAGCATCAGGACGAGGACGACCACGCCGGCGACCGAGCTGCCCGCGAAGGCGGCCGTCCAGCCGACGCCGTGCAGCAGCCTGGCGATGACGAGCGTCGAGACGAGGTTGCCCGCCATGCCGACGAGCCCCGCGAGCTGCGCGACCATCGGCCCGCGCCGGGCCGGGAACCAGCGCGAGCCGAGACGCAGCACGCTGATGAACGTCATCGCGTCACCGCACCCGAGCAGCGCGCGCGAGGCCAGCGCCATCCCGTACGAGGGCGAGAGCGCGAAGCCCAGCTGCCCGATCGTGAACAGGACGACGCCGAGGGTCAGCACCTTCTTGGTGCCGAGCCGGTCGACCATCAGGCCGACGGGTATCTGCATGCCCGCGTAGACGAGGAGCTGCAGGATCGAGAAGGTCGAGAGCGCGGAGGCGTTGACGTGGAAGCGGTCGGCGGCGTCGAGGCCGGCCACCCCCAGCGACGTACGGAAGATGACCGCGACGAAGTAGACGGAGACGCCGACCGACCAGACCGTGACCGCGCGACGGCCGCCGGGCGGATCACCGGGGAGGGTGAGCGCCGAGGAGGAGGACGAGCTCATCGGACGTCCCCCCGCGCCAGGTTGGAGAACCAGCTGACGTGGCGGTGGACCAGGGAGACGGCCGCCTCCGCGTCGCCGGAGCGCAGCGCGTCGAGGATCTCCTGGTGCTCGGTGAGCGTCTTGGTGATCCGGTCGGGGTGGGCGTGCATCACGGCGACGCCCATCCTCAACTGGCGGTCGCGCAGCTGGTCGTAGAGGCGGGAGAGGATCTCGTTGCCCCCGCTGCGGACGATCTCGGCGTGGAAGCAGCGGTCGGTGACGGCGGCTCCGGACAGATCGCCGGCGGCGGCCTGCTCCTTCTGCTTCGCCAGGAGTTCGGTGAGGCGCTCGATCAGCGCGGGGGAGGCCGGGACCGCCTTGCGGATGGCGTGCTCCTCGACGAGCTGCCTGGTCTCCACCACGTCCGCGATCTCCTGCGCGGAGACGGGCAGCACGAGGGCACCCTTCTTCGGGTAGAGCCGGATCAGGCCCTCGACCTCCAGCTTGAGCAGCGCCTCGCGCACGGGAGTCCGCGAGACCCCGACCGCGTCGGCCAGTTCGCCCTCGGTGAGCAGGGTCCCGCCCTCGTAACGACGGTCCAGCACAGCCTGCTTGACGTGCGCGTAGACGCGTTCGGCGGCGGGGGGTTGCTTCACTGCCAAAGACATGGCGACATCATAGATACAACACGTACGCATGGTCGCGGGCCGTCCAGGATTCGGACGAGGCGGAAAGCCGGGCGAGGGGTCGAGTGACGGGCCGGGCAAGTGACGGGTAAAAAAGGGCACCCCAGTTCAGGAACCGCACATCCTTTTGTGCTACTCACATGTCACACAAGAAGGCGCCACTCTCAAGTGGCCGTCATACTGGGGTATTTGGCACTCTTCGGTGCTTTCAACCTAATCGGGGTAATCGACTTGATAACCGTCATAAAGGGCGCACGGATTCGCAGAGCTGCCGCAGTGGTCGTCACCACCGGAGCCGTGCTCGCGACCGGAGCCCTCACAGCGGCGCCCGCGCAGGCCCTCGCCACCCCCACGGTCGTCGCCAAGGGCGGCTACGTGATGAACAACGGCACGGCCAAGACGCTCTACACGAAGGCCGCGGACACCCGCCGTTCCACCGGCTCCACGACGAAGATCATGACCGCGAAGGTCGTGCTGTCGCAGCCGAACCTCAACCTGGACAGCAAGGTCACCATCCAGAAGGCGTACAGCGACTACATCGTCCGCAACAACGCCTCGTCGGCCCGCCTGATCGTCGGCGACAAGGTCACCGTCCGCCAGCTGCTGTACGGGCTGATGCTGCCGTCCGGCTGCGACGCCGCGTACGCGCTCGCCGACAAGTTCGGCGCCGGCTCGACGCGTGCCGCCCGTGTGAAGTCGTTCATCGGCAAGATGAACAAGCAGGCCAAGGACCTCGGTCTGACGAACACGAAGTTCGACTCGTTCGACGGCATCGGCAACGGCTCGAACTACTCGACGCCGCGCGATCTGACGAAGATCGCCAGCAGCGCGATGAAGAACAGCAACTTCCGCGCGATCGTGAAGACGAAGAAATACACGGCGAAGACCGTGACGAAGACCGGCGGCACCCGCACGATGGCTGCCTGGAACAACACCAACGGTCTGCTCAGCAGCTACAGCGGCGCCATCGGCCTGAAGACCGGCTCCGGCCCCGAGGCCAAGTACTGCCTGGTCTTCGCCGCGACCCGCAACGGGAAGACGGTGATCGGCACCGTGCTTGCCTCGTCGTCGATCTCGGCCCGCGAGTCCGACGCGAAGAAGCTGATGGACTACGCCTTCAAGAAGTAGGCGGGCCGCTCCGCGGAGGTGTTCGTCCGCGGGCTGTGTGTGGCTGATTGCGCGGTTCCCCGCGCCCCTGAAAAGGGGCGCGGGGAACCGCGCAATCTTTTGCTTTCAGGGGTGCGGGGAACTGCGCGGCCAGGCCCCCACCGCCCCGCAGCCAAGCCACTACCCCCAAGTAATCAACCGCTTGGGCTGCTCCAGGATCGCCGCCACATCCGCGAGCACCTTGGAGCCGAGCTCCCCGTCGACCAGCCGATGGTCGAAGGACAACGCCAACGTCGTCACCTGACGGGGCTTGACCTTCCCCTTGTGGACCCACGGCTGAAGCTTGATCGAGCCGACGGCGAGAATCGCGGACTCGCCGGGGTTGAGAATCGGCGTGCCCGTGTCGACGCCGAACACTCCGACGTTCGTGATCGTCACCGTGCCGCCCTGCATCGCCGCCGGTGACGTCTTGCCGTCGCGGGCGGTGGCGACCAGTTCCCCGAGCGATTCGGCGAGCTGGGGCAGGGTCTTGGCGTGGGCGTCCTTGATGTTCGGGACGATCAGGCCGCGGGGCGTGGCGGCGGCGATGCCCAGGTTCACGTAGTGCTTCTGGACGATCTCCTGGTTGGCCTCGTCCCACGAGGCGTTGACCTCCGGGTGGCGCTTGATGGCGACCAGCAGGGCCTTGGCGATCAGCAGCAGCGGATTGACCCGCAGCCCCTGGAGCCCGTATGTGTCGGGGGCCCGCTTGATCTCCTCGACCAGCTTCATCGTGCGCGTCACGTCCACCGTGACGAACTCGGTGACATGCGGCGCGGTGAACGCCGAGCCCACCATCGCCTGAGCCGTGGCCTTGCGGACACCCTTGACCGGGATACGGGTCTCCCTGGCGCCGTCGTACGTGGCGACCGGGGCCGGGGCCCGGACGGGAGCGGGCGCCGACACGGGCGCTGCCGCGGCCGGGGTCTCCTGAACGGGAGCGGCCGGGGCCACCGCCGCGTGCACGTCCTCGCGCGTGATGATCCCGTCGGGACCTGACGGCGTGACCGTCGCCAGGTCGACACCGAGATCCTTGGCCAGCTTGCGCACCGGCGGCTTGGCGAGCGGGCGTGCCGCCGGAGCCGCGTGCCCGTGTCCGTTCAGCTCGCTCTGGACGGCCAGCGCCGCCGCGGCGGCCTCGGGCTGCTGGGCCGGAACCCCCCTGCGGGGGCGGCGCTTCGTGGAGGACTCCGCGACCCCGTACCCGACGAGGACCGGGGTGCGGCCCACGGGCTTGGGCTTCTCCTCGGAAGCCGCAGGCTTCTCCGGAGGAGCTTCGGTCCGCTCGGCGGGAGCCGCCGGAGCGGACGGAGTTGCCGGAGCCGACGCGGCCGGGGCCTGCGCCTCGGCCGGCGGCGCGGCCGGAGCGGCTCCGCCGTCCACGTCCACCGCGATGATCACCTGGCCGACGTCCACCGTCGTCCCCTCGGGGAAGCGCAGCTCGTGCACCACCCCGTCGAAGGGAATCGGCAGCTCGACGGCGGCCTTGGCGGTCTCGACCTCGCACACCACCTGGCCGTCGGTGACCGTGTCACCGGCCTTCACGTACCACTTGAGGATCTCGGCCTCGGTCAGACCCTCGCCCACGTCGGGCATCTTGAACTCGCGAAGTCCCGAGGCAGTCTCAGTCATCGTCGTCACGACCCTCTCCTCAGTACGCCAGCGAGCGGTCGACGGCGTCGAGCACCCGGTCCAGGCCAGGCAGGTACTCCTCCTCCAGCCGTGCCGGCGGATACGGGGCGTGATAGCCGCCGACCCTCAGCACGGGCGCCTCCAGGTGGTAGAAGCACCGCTCCGTGATCCGGGCCGCGATCTCCGCGCCCGTCCCCAGGAACACCGGTGCCTCGTGGACCACGACCAGGCGGCGGGTCTTCTCGACCGAGGCCTGGATGGAGTCGAAGTCGATGGGGGACATGGACCGCAGGTCCACCACCTCGAGGGACTTGCCCTCCTCCTGGGCGGCGGCCGCGACCTCCTGGCAGACCTTCACCATCGGGCCGTACGCGGCCAGTGTGAGGTCGCTGCCCTCGCGCACCACGCGCGCCTTGTGCAGCGGGCCGGGGATCGCCTCGCGGTTCACCTCGGACTTGTCCCAGTAGCGCCGCTTCGGCTCGAAGAAGATCACCGGGTCGTCGCTCTGGATGGCCTGCTGCATCATCCAGTACGCGTCGGAGGCGTTCGAGGGCGAGACCACCTTGAGGCCCGCGACGTGCGCGAACAGGGCCTCCGGGGATTCGGAGTGGTGCTCGACCGCGCCGATGCCGCCGCCGTACGGAATGCGGATCACTACGGGAAGCTTGATCTTGCCGAGCGCCCGCGCGTGCATCTTCGCGAGCTGCGTGACGATCTGGTCGTACGCCGGGAAGACGAAGCCGTCGAACTGGATCTCCACCACCGGGCGGTAGCCACGCAGTGCGAGGCCGATCGCCGTGCCGACGATGCCCGACTCGGCGAGCGGGGTGTCGATGACCCGCTCCTCGCCGAAGTCCTTCTGCAGACCGTCGGTCACGCGGAACACACCGCCCAGCTTGCCGACGTCCTCGCCCATGATCAGGACCTTGGGGTCGGCGTCGAGGGCCGTGCGCAGCGATTCGTTGATCGCCTTGGCCAATGCCATCTTTTCCGCGGTCATCGCTACTTGCCCTCCCCTTCATCGGCGAACGACGCCTGGTAGGCGGCGAACTGGGCCCGCTCCTCGTCGACGAGCGCGTGCCCGTCCGCGTACACGTTCTCGAAGATGGCGAAGTGGTCCGGGTCCGGCATGGCGCGGACCACTTCGCGCACTCGCTTTCCCAACGCCTCGCTCTCGGCTTCGAGTTCCGCGAAGAATCCCTCGTCCGCGTGGTTTGAAGCCTCCAGGTACGTGCGCAGGCGCTGGATCGGGTCCTTCGCCTCCCACGCCTCGCGCTCCTCGTCGGCCCGGTACTTGGTCGGGTCGTCGGAGGTGGTGTGGGCGCCCATGCGGTACGTGTACGCCTCGACGAGGGTGGGCCCCTCGCCCCGGCGGGCGCGCTCCAGGGCCCACTTGGTGACGGCGAGGCAGGCGAGGACGTCGTTGCCGTCGACACGGACGCCCGGGAAGCCGTAGCCCTGCGCGCGCTGGTAGAGCGGCACGCGGCTCTGGCGCTCGGTGGGCTCGGAGATGGCCCACTGGTTGTTCTGGCAGAAGAACACGACGGGAGCGTTGTAGACCGCGGAGAAGGTGAACGATTCAGCGACGTCGCCCTGGCTGGAGGCGCCGTCTCCGAAGTACGCGATCACGGCCGAGTCGGCGCCGTCCTTGGCCACACCCATGGCGTAGCCGGTGGCGTGCAGCGTCTGCGAGCCGATGACGATCGTGTAGAGGTGGAAGTTGTTGCTGTTCGGGTCCCAGCCGCCGTTGTTCACGCCGCGGAACATGCCGAGGAGGTTGGTCGGGTCGACCCCGCGGCACCAGGCCACGCCGTGCTCACGGTAGGTCGGGAAGACGTAGTCGTCCTCGCGGGTGGCCCGTCCGGAGCCGATCTGGGCGGCCTCCTGGCCGAGCAGCGAGGCCCACAGGCCCAGCTCGCCCTGGCGCTGCAGGGAGGTGGCCTCGGCGTCGAAGCGGCGGGTGAGCACCATGTCGCGGTACAGGCCGCGGAGCTCTTCGGGGGTGATGTCGGCTACGTACGCGTCATATTCGCCATTCTTGACGCGCTTGCCCTCGGGCGTCAGCAGCTGTACGAGCTCGGGCTGGGCGCCCGGCGGCTTCTTCGCAGCGGTGCGCTTGGTACCGGCGCTGCGTCGCGGCTTGCGCGCGGCAGTGCTCTCCACGGTCACGTGTGCTCCTCCGTCGGTCCGGCCCCCGGGGTTGCCGGGTGGCCAGTGCGGCTCGCCTGATCTCCGTACCCGCGCACGGGGTGGGTGCACTCGGCCGGGAACAGGCGTGACAGGTGCCCCGGCGAGCGCCCTGCACATAGCACGTTACCCAGTGCTCCACATTTCTGTGAAACCCTTCCTGACCTGCGTTTTTGCTTGGATTTCCGAGTACTTTCCACTCGGACTCCCAAGTACTTCGCACACATCGGGAACAGCCGCTGGTCACAGCACTGGTTACAGCCTGGCAGGGGGCCGGAACACCGGCACGTTATCCCGGTCACCCCGGGGACGGGAAGAGTCCGACCGGGGCGGTCGGAAAGATCGTGTGTGAGACTGGCTCCGTGCGCGAAGAAGGAAAAATCACTGTATTTCTCCTCGACGACCATGAGGTGGTCCGCCGGGGTGTGCACGAGTTGCTCTCGGTGGAGGACGACTTCGAAGTGGTCGGCGAAGCCGGTACGGCAGCCGACGCGCTGGTGCGAATTCCGGCCACGCACCCGGACGTCGCCGTCCTGGACGTACGGCTGCCGGACGGCAGCGGGGTCGAGGTGTGCCGCGAGATCCGCTCCCGGGACGAAAGCATCAAATGCCTGATGCTGACGTCCTACGCCGACGACGAGGCCCTCTTCGACGCGATCATGGCGGGCGCCTCGGGCTACGTCCTCAAGGCGATCCGCGGCGACGAGCTGCTCTCGGCGGTCCGTGACGTCGCCGCCGGCAAGTCCCTGCTCGACCCGGAGGCCACCGCCCGCGTCCTGGAGCGGCTGCGCGACGGAGGCGGCGCCAAGGGCGACACCCGGCTCGCGAGCCTCACCGACCAGGAGCGCAGGATCCTCGACCTGATCGGCGAGGGGCTCACCAATCGCGTGATCGGCGAGCGGCTCCATCTCGCCGAGAAGACGATCAAGAACTACGTGTCCAGTCTGCTGTCCAAGCTCGGCATGGAACGGCGTGCGCAGGCGGCCGCCTATGTGGCCCGGATGCAGGCGGAGAAGCAGCGCTGAGTCTTCCGTGCTCTCCGTGGGGCCGTGTTGAGTTTTCCGTGCCCTCCGTAGAGGCCGATCAGCGCTCCGTGGACGCAGTCCAGCTCTCCGTAGAGGCCGCTTATTCGGGACTTATGTCCCGCCGTGGAGGGTCGGGCGCCCCTTTCTCCGTCTCCCGCGGTGCCGCACATTGAGAGGCATGCCGACCGACGAACAGCTCGCCGCCGGACTGCTCGGCCGCGTCGAGCACGGCCGCCTGGCGGCCAGCATGCGCGCGCTGCCCTTCCTGACCACGGCCCGCCACATCGTGGTGGGCGGCCGTGTCCTGCTGCGGATGCACAAGGGATACGGCCACCATCGGGCGTGCGCGGGAAGCGTCGTCGCGTACGGAGCGGACAGCCTGGGCTCCCCGCGCGCGGGCGAGGGCCACTGGTCCGTCCAGGTCGTCGGCGTGTGCGAGACCGTCGAGCCGACCTCCGCCCAGCTCGCGCTCTTTGGCCCGGCCCCGCGCCACGTGGACGACGCACCCTTCGAGCCCGTGTACCTGAAGGTCACGCCGGAGTTCGTCACCGTGCACTCGACGGACGGTGGCCTGGAGCTTGCACATCGGCACTGTCCGTGACAAGCCCGAGGTCAACGGCCTCTCCGGTGCCCTAACATCTGGCGCGTGCCGCGCTCATCTGTTTCGCCCGCCCTCTCCCCCGCACCCCCTCTGGGCGCCCTGCTGCGGCGATACGCCGCCGGGTCCCCGCTGGCCTGCGAACCCGTCGACGAGGGGCTGCTCAACCGCGGCTACCGCCTCGCCACCACCCGGGGCCGGTACTTCCTCAAGCACCATTTCGACCCCGAGACCGCCGATCCCGACGCGATCGCCCGCCAGCACCGCGCGACCCAGCGCCTGGCCGACCTCGGTGTCCCGGTGGCCCCGCCGCTGACCGGAACCGACGGCCGAACGGTCGCCGTCATCGGCGGCCACGCGTACGCCCTGCACCCCTGGATCGACGGACGCCACCGCAGCGGCGCCCAGCTCACCACCGAGCAGTGCCGACGCCTGGGGGCGCTCCTGGGCGTCGTACACGCGTCCCTGGAGCGGGTGATGCCGCCGCGGCGGTCCGAGGAGCGTGCGGAGAGCGCCGACCCCGCCGACACCTTCGCGCTCATCGACGACCTGCTCGCCCGGGTACGCCGCCACCACCCCGCCGACGCCTTCGACGAACTGGCCCGCCACCGCCTCCTGGAGCGCCGCACCCTCCTGGAACGGCACGCGGACCGACGGCCCCCGCAGGGCGGCTCGGTGGGCTGGGTGCACGGGGACTTCCACCCCTTCAACGTGCTCTACCGGGGAGACACCCCCGCCGCGATCGTCGACTGGGACCGGCTCGGAGTCCAGCCACAGGCCGAGGAGGCGGTGCGCGCCGCGGTGATCTTCTTCGTACGCCCCGCCGGCACGCTCGACCTGACGAGGGTACGGGCCTACGCGCGCGCGTATCGGCGCTCCGCGCGGGCCACCCCCTCCGAGCTCTCGGCCGCAGTGCACCGCGTGTGGTGGGAGCGGCTCAACGACTTCTGGATACTGCGCTGGCACTACGAGCGCGGGGACACCCGCGCCGACCCGCAGTTCCCCGCGGCCTCCGCGCTGGCCGTGTGGTGGACACGGGAGTACGACGCGGTGTGCGAGGCGTTCGTGGGGTGAAGCCGAGCCGACTCGACCGCCTCAGCCGTCTCACTCGACTCGGTCGTCCCAGCCGTGGGCCCCGTGAAACGGCACGCGCGCGTGGAGCCCGATTCCGGGTTCCACGCGCGCGTGAAGGATCGTTCGGAGGGTCCGGGTCAGCCGCCGGTCCCGCCTTCCGCGTCACCGACTTCGCCCGTCGGCTCGCCCGACGGCGTCCCTTCGTCCGTCGGAGTCGTCTCCGTGTCCGTCGGCGTCTCTTCGTCCGTCGGAGTCGTCTCCGGGTCCGTCGGCTCGCTCTTCGTGGGAGATGGGGTGTTGCTCGGCGATGGTGTGTACGACGGCGAGTAGTCCGGGTCACCGCCCGTGCCGGTGTCCTGGTCCGTGGGCTCGTCCGTGGGTTCGTCGGACGTGCTCTCGCTCGGTGTCGTTTCCTTCTCGGTCTGCGAGGTGGTCGGCGTCTCCTTCGTGCCGCCCCCGCCGCCGTCGCCGTTGCCGTTCTGCAGCGCCAGCGCGACCCCCGCCGCGATCGCGACCACCGCGAGGACCGCGAGGATCCACAGCTTGCCGCGGCCGCTGCCCCGGTTGCCGTGTCCCTCGAAACCTCCGTCGTCGCCGCCTCCGCCACGGCCGGGCGGCAGCATCGGTGACGGGATCTGCGTGGTGCCCGAGTCGCCGGGGTGCGGCAGCCCCGCGGAGCCCGCGAGGCCCATCGCGGGGGTGTTCACGGCCTCGTGCATCTCCACGGGACCGGTGTTCCAGGTCCCGGTGTGGCCGCCCTGGTCGTACAGCATCTGCAGGCCGTACTGGGTGAGCCCGCGCATCTCCTCCGCGGTCTGGAACCGGTCGTCCGGCTCCTTCGCGAGGGAGCGCATGACCAGGCCGTCCAGCTCCGGCGGCGCCGCGTCCGAGACCTCGGAAGGGGGCACCGGGATGTCCTGGACGTGCTGGTAGACCACCGACAGCGGGGTCTCACCGGTGAACGGCGGCCGCAGCGCGAGGAGTTCGTAGAGGAGGCAGCCCGTCGCGTACAGGTCGCTCCGGTGGTCGACCGCCTTGCCGAGCGCCTGCTCCGGCGAGAGGTACTGGGGCGTGCCCATGACCATGCCGGTCTGAGTCATTGTCGACTGGGCGCCGTGCAGCGCCCGCGCGATGCCGA
This sequence comes from Streptomyces sp. NBC_00258, assembly GCF_036182465.1. Lineage (NCBI taxonomy): Bacteria > Bacillati > Actinomycetota > Actinomycetes > Kitasatosporales > Streptomycetaceae > Streptomyces > Streptomyces sp. NBC_00258. The sequence continues at coordinate 6,418,685 of NZ_CP108081.1, read as the reverse complement.
AGTCCATCACCTTGACCGCACCGGTGTTGGTGATGATCACGTTCGCGGGCTTGATGTCGCGGTGCACGATGCCGTGCTGATGCGAATAAGCGAGCGCTTCCAGCACTCCGGAGACGATGATGAGTGCCTGCTCGGGCCCGGGCGCCTCGGCGTTGAGCAGCAGGTCACGGATCGTGCGGCCCTCGACGAGCTCCATCACGATGTACGGGACGACCTGGTGTCCGACCACGTCCTCGCCGGAGTCGTAGACCGCCACCACCGCATGGTGGTTGAGCCCGGCCACCGACTGCGCCTCGCGCGTGAACCGCGCCTTGGACACGGGGTCCTCGGCCAGGTCGGAGCGGAGCAGCTTGACCGCGACCGTGCGCCCCAGCCGGACGTCCTCGGCGGCGAACACCTCGGCCATGCCGCCCCGGCCGAGTCTGTGGGTCATCCGATACCGGCCGTCGCCGACCAGCCCGCCGTTACCCCAAAACTCCGGCGCATCTGACATACCGCCGCCAGTCGCCTCGGGGTCGGACGGGCCCTGAGCGCGCTGCTGTGCCATCAGTCCTCGCCGTCGTTTCTGTCCGCACCGGTCGAAGGTACGCGCGGTGATTGTTACGGTCTCCGTCGGGCCACGCTACAGCCTCCGCGTGAGAGGCCGACCCGAGATGGACCGGCCATGAAACCCGCAGCCGGTCCGCGGGTGCAAATTCTGTGTACCGGCCGTACGGCACCTGTAACGCTTCCGCGACTCTTCTTTCGCGTACGGTCACGGAACGGGCACCGAGCTTGACGTGTCAGTGGCCTCCGGCAGACTTGGCCGGGAATAACACTAAGGATCACCGCCGCGGGAGCCACACCAGCAGCTTCGGCCCGCGTGACGGCGCACGCCGATGGGGGACGCAGAGACATGAGCCAGGACGGCGGACACGGCCGGTACGCGGGGCGTTCGGTCGCCGGCGGGCGCTACCAACTGCGCGACCTGCTCGGCGAGGGCGGTATGGCCTCGGTCCATCTCGCGTACGACTCGGTGCTCGACCGACAGGTCGCGATCAAGACACTGCACACCGAGCTCGGCCGTGAGCAGGCCTTCCGCGAGCGCTTCCGCCGCGAGGCCCAGTCGGTGGCCAAGCTCACGCACACGAACATCGTCTCGGTCTTCGACACCGGCGAGGACGACCTGGACGGCGTGACGACTCCGTACATCGTCATGGAGTACGTGGAGGGCCGCCCGCTCGGCTCGGTCCTCGACCAGGACATCACCCAGTACGGCGCCATGCCCGCCGACAAGGCCCTGAAGATCACCGCGGATGTACTGGCGGCGCTGGAGATCAGCCACGAGATGGGCCTGGTCCACCGCGACATCAAGCCGGGCAACGTGATGATGACGAAGCGGAACGTCGTCAAGGTGATGGACTTCGGCATCGCCCGCGCCATGCAGTCCGGTGTCACGTCGATGACGCAGACCGGCATGGTCGTCGGCACCCCGCAGTACCTCTCCCCGGAGCAGGCCCTCGGCCGGGGCGTGGACGCCCGCTCGGACCTGTACTCGGTCGGCATCATGCTGTTCCAGCTGGTCACCGGGCGGCTGCCGTTCGAGGCGGACTCGCCGCTGGCCATAGCGTATGCGCACGTCCAGGAGGAGCCCGTCCTGGCCTCCTCGGTCAACCGCTCGCTGCCGCCGGCCGTGGACGCGCTGATCACCCGCGCACTGAAGAAGAACCCCAACGAGCGTTTCCTGAGCGCCGAGTCGATGCGCGACGAGTGCCTGCGCGTGGCCCAGTCGTTCCAGGCCGCACCGCCGAGCATCGTGCCGGGCGCCCAGACGTCGAGCGGCGCCGGTGTCGGCTCCGCGGTGTTCCCGCCGGTCGACCAGTCGGCCCAGGCTCCGCAGGGGAACGTACAGACGCCGTACCAGCCGGGCGCCTACGGCCCGCCGACCCCGGCGCACACGTCCACGCCCGCCCAGTCGTACGGCTATCCGCAGCAGGGCGGCTACCAGACGCCGGCCCAGACCGCCGCGTACTCCCCGCAGCAGGGCTACTCGACCCCGCCGCCGTACACGATCACCCCGCAGCAGTCCTCTGCGCCCGCCTCCGGTGGCGGCCGCAAGAGCAACATGCCGGTGATCGTGGGCTCGATCGTCGTCGCGCTGGCCGCCGTCGGCGGTCTGATCGCCGCGCTGCAGCTGGGCGGCGGGGGCGACGACGACAAGGGCGGCGGCACCGAGTCCAGCGCGTCGTCGTCCGCGGTGGCCGGGCACAAGGGGCCGGACACGACGAAGAAGATCGAGAAGACCGAGTGCACGGAGCCCGACGAGTCGTACAACGACGCCGACAAGATCAAGGTCCCGGACTTCAAGTTCAAGAACATGGACTCGGTGAAGGCCTGCCTGCAGGCCGCGGGCTGGCAGTACGAGAGCCAGCCGGTCGACGAGAACGCCTACGGCGAGGACACGGTCATGAGCCAGATCCCCGCCGCGGACTCGGACGTCGACCCCGAGAGCATGCCCAAGATCCAGCTCTATGTGTCGACGGGCAATCCCGCCTGATTGCTTGACCGTTCGGACACGCGAAGGGGCCCGGCATTTCTGCCGGGCCCCTTTCGTCCGCGCACTGTTCGGAGTGATGGGAGTCGTCGGAGTTACGGGTGCAGGTTCGGGTACGGACCGCAGTTACAGGTACGGACCCCCGACACGGCCGCCCGCACGCGGATCGTCGTCGTCCTCGCCGCCGCCCACGCCCGGCGGGAGCGCCCGGCGCATCGACTCCAGCTGGGCGCGGGCCGCCATCTGCTGGGCGAACAGGGTGGTCTGGATCCCGTGGAAGAGCCCCTCCAGCCAGCCGACCAACTGGGCCTGCGCGATCCGCAGTTCGGCGTCCGAGGGGATGCCGTCGTCCGTGAACGGCAGGGACAGCCGCTCCAGCTCATCGACGAGATCGGGAGCGAGCCCGTCCTCCAGCTCCTTGACCGAGCTGGCGTGGATCTCCTTGAGCCTGACCCGGCTCGCCTCGTCCAGAGGTGCCGCACGCACCTCCTCCAGCAGCTGCTTGATCATGCTCCCGATGCGCATGACCTTGGCGGGCTGCTCCACCATCTCCGTCACCGGGACCTCACGGGAGTCCTCGTCTCCTCCGCCACCGAGAGCCATCCCGTCCTGGCCAACGACCAGGATCTGGGGGTTCTCCGGCGACCTTTCGTTCCTCGGCATCTCCATGCCGCCATTCTCTCGCACCCGCACACTTCATCACCCTGGTGCCCCCTCCCGGGCGTGATCCACCATCTACGCACCGGTATGTACGTACGGGAGCCGAGCGTCAGACCGGCGGCTGCGGCGGATCCGTGGCAGCCGCCTCCGCGAGCCGCAGCAGCCGGGCCTCACAGTGGTCGAGCCACCGCATCTCGGCCTCCGCGCGGAAGACCAGGTGCTCCAGGACGAGCAGCCGGGCCACCTCGTCCCGGTGCCCGGGGCCCTCCGCGAGCGCCTGGGCCCGCAGCCGGGTGTACGTGTGCATCGCCTCCGACAGATACCGCCGCTGCGTCTCCACGATCGCCCGGATGTCGGCCCCCGGCGCCCCGACCGCCATGGCCAGCTTGATCGCCAGTTCGTCGCGCGGCAGGTTCGTGCGCTCCACGGGACGCGTGAACCAGGACCGCAGCTCGGCCCGGCCCTCGTCCGTCAGCGCGTACAACACGTGACCGGCCTCGTCCGCGCCCTGCTGAACGACCAGACCGTCCCGCTCCAGCCGGCCCAGCGTCGTGTAGACCTGGCCGATGTTCAGCGGCCAGGTGGAGCCGGTGCGCGCCTCGAACTCGGTGCGCAGCCGCGAACCGTAGCGGGGTCCACGCTCCAGAAGTGCCAGCAGACCGTGACGTATCGACATAACCCGTATCTGTACCCCGTACATCTGTGCACGCCAAGGGTGTCACTGAGGGTGACCGCGTCGGCACCGGACGATCGAGATGCCGGTACGGGCCCCCCGTGTGACTCTGGTGCCGTCGATCTTGGTTCCTTCGCACCAGGAGGGGGTCACCGACGTGGCTCCATGGCTCCGCCCCCTGCGCGTGACCGGCCTGCTGCTGGTCCTGCTGGCAGGCCCCGCACCGATGTCGTACGCCGTCCCCTGCGTCTCCTCGTACGAACCCGCGCCCGGCGAGTCACGGGCCGGCAGCCGGGCCGGAGAGGGACGCGAGCGGCCTGGCCGGCCCGCGCCGACGGAGGAGACAGAGGAAGAGGAAGCGGACGAGGAAGCGCAGTACGAGGCACAGGACGGGACTCGGGAAGAAGCGCGGGAGGAGGACGCCGGGGTCGGTCACCCGGACGGTCCAGCGGACAGCGAACAGTCGGAGGGCGCTGTCGCCCCCGAGACGCCCGGGAACACCGCGCCGGGGTCCCACCCGCCTGCCGACGCCGAGCAGGCCGCCGGCCGCCATGTACGCGCCTCGGAACCCGTCCTGCGGGTCCTGCCCCTCGGCAGCGGACTGGTCCTCATCGGTCTGGGCCTCGGCCTCGCGTTCGTCGCACTGCGCGTACGGCGGGGCTGAGGCGGGGCCGGCCCGCGGCCCGCCTCAGCCGTCGAGTCCTACGGGAGCGTGAGCAGCACCTTCCCGATGTTCCCGCTCTCCTCCAGCACCCGGTGCGCCGCGGCCGCGTCGCTCATCGGCAGCTCGCGGTCGACCACCGGACGTACGTGACCTGCGGAGACCAGCGGCCAGACATGCTCCCGTACGGCCGCGACGATCGCCGCCTTCTCCCCGGCGGGACGGGCGCGCAGCGAGGTCGCGGTGACGGCACCGCGCTTGCCCAGGAGCGTCGCGATGTTCAGCTCACCCTTGATGCCGCCCTGCATGCCGATGATCGCGAGCCGTCCGTTGACCGCGAGGGCCTTGACGTTGCGGTCCAGGTACTTGGCGCCCATGTTGTCGAGGATGACGTCGGCGCCCGCCCCGTCGGTGGCCGCCTTGATCTCCTCGACGAAGTCCTGCTCGCGGTAGTTGATCAGTACGTCCGCGCCGAGCTCGGCGCAGAAGTCCAGCTTCTCCTTGCTGCCCGCGGTGACGGCGACCTTCGCGCCGACGGCCTTGGCCAGCTGGATCGCCATGGTTCCGATGCCGCTCGCCCCGCCGTGCACCAGGAGCGTCTCGCCGGGCCGGAGGTGGGCGATCATGAAGACGTTGGACCAGACCGTGCAGGTCACCTCGGGCAGCGCGGCCGCCTTGTCGAGCCCGACCCCCTCGGGCACCGGCAGCAGCTGCCCGGCCGGCACGGCCACCTTCTCGGCGTACCCGCCGCCCGAGAGCAGCGCGCACACCTCGTCCCCGACGGCCCACCCCGAGACACCCGCACCGAGCGCCGCGATCCGCCCGGAGCATTCGAGGCCGGGGTACGGGGACGCACCGGGCGGCGGATCGTAGAACCCCTGCCGCTGCAGCAGATCGGCACGGTTCACGGCGCTCGCCGCCACCTCGACCAGTACTTCGCCCTCTCCGGGTACCGGATCCGGGACCTCGTCCCACACCAGCGCCTCGGGCCCACCAGGTTCAGGAATAGTGATCGCTCGCATGGTGGCGAGGCTACTCCGGGCCTCCGGGCCTGCCGCTAGTCCTGCCTCAGTGGCCTCATGTCCGGTGCGACCTGGGTGTGCGGGGTGACCCGAACGATGGTGATCAGGCGGTCCGTCAACTGCAGCTTCCCGACGGCCTGATCGTCGTATCCGAGCACGCGGTGTCCTCGTACGACGCTCACCACCAGGTCCTCGGTCTCGCGGACGCCCTTGCCCACCTCGGCCTTTATGACGGGCCGTTCGACGATGTCGAGGCCGCTGCCCTGCTGGATGAGGTCCTCCATGACCATGCCCGCGCTGGGGCTGAGCACGGAGAGACCGAGGAGGCGGCCGGCCGCGCTGGCGCTGGTGATGACGGCGTCGGCGCCGGACTGCTTCAGCAGCGGCGCGTTCTCCTCCTCGCGCACGGCGGCCACGATCTTCGCCCCGCGGTTGAGCTGCCGGGCCGTCAGCGTGACGAGCACTGCGGTGTCGTCGCGCTGGGTCGCGATGATGATCTGCCGGGCCCGCTGGACCTCGGCACGGATCAGTACGTCACTGCGGGTGGCGTCGCCGACCACGCCCGCGTACCCGTCCGCCGTCGCCGCGTCGATCACCTTCGAGTTGGGATCGACGACCACGACCTGCTCCTTCTTCAGCCCCGTCGCACACACGGTCTGAATCGCCGAGCGGCCTTTCGTGCCGAACCCGATGACAACGGTGTGCTCCCTCAAAGCGGTCCTCCAGCGGTTCAGTCGCCACTCCTCCCGGGTGCGTTCGGTGAGGACCTCGAGAGTGGTGCCGACCAGGATGATCAGGAACATCACGCGCAAGGGCGTGATCACGAAGATATTGGTGAACCGGGCGGCGTCACTGACGGGGGTGATGTCGCCGTATCCGGTGGTGGAGAGCGTGACGGTCGCGTAGTAGAAGGCGTCGAGCAGGTCGACCGAACCGTCGGAGTTGTCGTTGTAGCCGTCGTGGTCGACGTAGACGATGAGGGCGGTGCCGACCAGCACGAGCAGTGCGATGGTGACCCGTTTGGCGACCTGCCTCAACGGATGTTCCACCCGTCGGCGAGGCAGGTTCACCCGACGGGTGATGAGGCGTTCGTCCGCCTGACGGGCGATCGCGTCATGGCCCGGAAGTTTCACGTGAAACACACCCCGATCCCGGCCGTGGCCCAGGGCAGGTCGAGAATCTCCAGCTCCTGGCCGGGGCGCGCCCCGCCGGGCGGCACGACCGCCAGCGCGTCGGCCACGGCGATGCCCCGCAGCATGGCCGGTCCGTTGTAGTGCAGCGGCACGGCCCGGTCCTCGCGCAGGACGACGGGGATCAGCCTGGTGTCGTACGGGTGGCCGTGCACGGTCTCCTTCAGGGGCAGCGTGTATGTCTCCGGGGCCGCGCGTCCCGCGAGGGCGCGCAGCAGGGGTTCGGCGAGCGTGAGCAGGCCGGAGACGGCGGCGAGTGGGTTGCCGGGGAGCCCGACGAGGTGCTGGTTCTCCTTGGTGCGGGCCAGGAGCATGGGGTGGCCGGGGCGCACCTTGACGCCGTCCACCAGGAGCTCGGCGCCGATGCGGCGCAGGGTTGGGTGCACATGGTCGACGGGGCCCGCGGCGGTGCCGCCGGTCGTGACGACGAGGTCGGCGTCGGAGTTCTTCAGGGCCTTGCGGAGGGCTTCGGCGTCGTCACCGAGCCTGCGCACGGCGATGACGTCCGCGCCGAGCGCGCGCAGCCAGGACGGCAGCATCGGGCCGAGCGCGTCCCGGATCAGTCCGTCGTGGGGCAGGCCCTCGGTGAGCAACTCGTCCCCGAGGACGAGGACTTCGGCGCGGGGCCGGGGGAGGGCCGAGACGGTGTCGTATCCGGCGGCCGCGGCGAGCCCGAGCACGGCCGGGGTGACCACCGTGCCGCGCTGCAGCAGGGGATCGCCTGAGCGGCACTCCTGGCCCCGGGGACGGATGTCCTGCCCGGGCACGACCTCCCGGGTCGCGTGTAGCCGTTCCTTCTCGTCGGTGCGGCCGTGCTCGCTGCGGATCACCGCGGTGACGTCCTGCGGGATCCGCGCCCCGGTCGCGATACGGACGGCCTCGCCGTCGGTGAGGCGCTCGGGTTCGGCGTGGCCCGCGAGGACTCCGTCGGCCCGGACGTCCCAGGGGCCCGGCCCGGCGACCGCCCAGCCGTCCATCGCGGAGGTGTCGAACGACGGGAGGTCCGTGAGGGCGGTGAGGGGAGCGGCGAGGACGAGGCCCAGCGCGGCGTCGAGGGAGACGGAGACGGGGGTGTCCGGCCGACGGGGGGCCCGCCCGGCGAGGGCACGGGCCTCGGGCCATGGAGTGGCCCTGTGGTGGCCGTGCTTGGCCGTGTGGGCCCGGGATGTCCCGTCGGCGGTTCCCGCGGCGGTTCCGTCGGCGGCGTTTTCCCCGTGCTCACGGCTGCCGCCCCGTGGTGACGGCTGGGGCACGGCGGGAGAACCTTCAGTGGCTCCGGAGCCGTCGGGCACCTGGGCACCGCCTTCCTTGGCCAGGGCGAGGGCCTCCTCGACGTCGAGGTCGTCGAGGTCGACCTCCTCGTACCGCCCCGGGGCGGTCATCCGGCGTCCGGACGGGGGTCGGGAGCGGCGGTTCCGGTCCCGCTGTTGGTGCCGGGCCCGCTGCCGGTGCCGGTCTCGCTGCCGGTCTCGGTCCCGGCGCCTGTCCCGCTGCCGGTGCCGGACGGGGCCGTCGGAGGTGGTGCGGTGCCGTCGTCCGCCTCCGCCGCCCAGCGCAGCGCCAGTGCCGTCGCCTTGCGGGCGGCCTCCGCGACCGCCTCGGGGCCCCCCTCGGCCTGCGCCGCCGCGTACCCCACGAGGAACGTGGTCAGCGGCGCTGCCGGGCGGGCCACGCCGTGCGCGGCGTCGCGAGCGAGGTCGAGCAGGATGCCGGTGTCGACGTCCAGGTCGATGCCCAACTCGTCCTTGACTGCGGTAATCCATTCATCCAACACGTGCCCATGCTCCCTGATACGTGCCCGGGCGGCGGCGATGTCGTCCCAGGTGTCGCAGTCGAAGGACGCGACGGGGTCGGTGATACGGGTGAGTTCGAGCGCACCGGTGAGCCGGCGCAGCGGCAGCCCGGTCAGTTCGCCGTGCTCGGCACGGAGGGCCGCCAGCTCGCGGCGCAGCGCCGCACTCCGGTACGCGGCCACCAGCGGCTGGTCGCGGCCCCCGGAGTCGGTGAGCAACACGCCCTCCGTGTCTGCCTCTTGAAGAGCGGTCAGCAACTGCTGGACCGTGCCCTCGTCCAGGAACGGCAGGTCGGCGGAGAGCACCACGACGTACGCGGCGGCGGTGTGCCGGAGGCCGGCGTCGAGGGCGGCCAGCGGGCCCGCGCCGGGCGGGTCCTCGCGCGCCCACTCCACCGCGCGCGCGGTGGGCCGGGGCTCCGCGACGACCACGGTGACGGCCGCGCCGGAGCAGGCGGCCAGGACGCGGTCGAGCAGCGCGCGGCCGCCCACGCGAACGCCGGGCTTGTCCGCCCCGCCGAGGCGGCGGGCGGCGCCGCCCGCGAGCACGACGGCGTCATGGCTGTCCGTGTCCCGGCCGTCCGCACCGGGTGCGCCGGAAGAACCGGATGCGCTGGAGAAACCGGGTGCGCCGACGGAACCGGGTGCGCTGGGACGCTCGTACGCGGTCACCCCCCGAGTATGAGCGCCCGATGGATCATTTCCACCCCCGCGCACAGCATGTGGACGGGGGTGGTGACGAGGCCGTACGGGCCGAGGGGTTACAGGGTCCGCAACAGGACCGCCGGCTGTTCCACACAGTCCGCCACATACCGGAGGAATCCGCCCGCCGTGCCGCCGTCGCACACCCGGTGGTCGAAGGTGAGCGAGAGCTGCACGACCTGCCGCACCGCCAGCTCGCCCTCGTGCACCCAGGGCTTGGGGATGATCCGGCCGACGCCGAGCATGGCCGCCTCGGGGTGGTTGATGATCGGTGTGGAGCCGTCGACGCCGAACACTCCGTAGTTGTTCAACGTGAAGGTCCCGCCGGTGAGTTCCGCCGGTGTGAGCGTGCCGGTCCGGGCCGCCTCGGTGAGCCGGGCGAACTCCGCGCTGAGGGACTCCGCGTCCCGCGTGTGCGCGTCCTTCACCACCGGTACGACGAGCCCGCGCTCGGTCTGCGCGGCGAACCCGAGGTGCACCGCGTCGAGCCGGACGATCTCCCGGGCATCCATGTCGACCGTCGAGTTGAGCTCGGGGAAACGGGCCAGCGCGGCGGTGCAGATACGGGCGAGGAGGGCGAGGAGGGAGATCTTCGGCCCGCCGGCCTCGTTCATCCGCACGCGCGCGTGCATCAGTTCCGTGGCGTCGGCGTCGACCCAGCAGGTCGCGTCGGGGATCTCGCGCCGGCTCCGGGAGAGCTTGTCGGCGACGGCACCTCGGACTCCCTTGAGCGGGACACGGGTGCCACGCGCGTGCGTGGACGTGGACGTCGGGGCCGGTTGGGGCGCGGCGGCCGCGGCCTGTGCCGGCCGCGCGGCGGTCGGGGCGGACGCGGCGGCCCGCGCGGCGTGCTCGACGTCCGCGCGCGTGATCAGCCCGTCGGGACCCGAGCCCGCGAGCTCGCGCAGGTCGAGCCCGTTCTCCCGGGCCAGCCGGCGCACGAGCGGGGAGATCACCGGCACGGGGCCGTAGGCCCGGCGCCCCGCATCGGCACCGGTCCCGTCCGCGACCGGCTCCTCGTCCCGTACGGGACGACGGGAGGCCGCTCCGGATCCGGCGGGTCCGGCGGCCGGCGCAGCGGGCGCCGCCGCGACGGTCATGTCGGCGTCCGGGAGCCCTCCACGACGGCTTCCAGCCGATCCGGCTCCCGCTCCTGCCCCATCGGCATTGCCGAGCCGGTCAGGGCCCGGCCCGCCGACGGACGACGAATCCGGTGACCGTCGCCCGGGAGCCGCCCCGGCCCCAGGCGGCCGCAGCCTTCCGCGCCGCGCCGGAGGCGCCTGCGTGCCGTAGCCCACGAGCACGTTCCCGGAGCCCTCGTCCTCGGAGTCGGAAGCAAGCGGGCCGGAAGCAATCGGGCCGGAAGCCAGTGCGCCGGAGGCGGGTGCTCCCACCGCGACCGTCAACAGCGGGGAGCCGACGGGCAGTTCGGTGCCCTCTTCGCCGTAGCGGGCCGTGACCACGCCGCCGTACGGGCAGGGGACCTCGACCATCGCCTTGGCCGTCTCGACCTCGACGACGGGCTGGTCGACGGCGACGACATCACCGACCTGGACGAGCCAGCGGACGATCTCGGCCTCGGTGAGCCCCTCACCGAGGTCGGGCAGCTTGAATTCCAGGACCTGGGCCATCAGCTCTGTGCCTCCCACTGCAGCCGGGCCACCGCGTCCAGGATCCGGTCGACTCCCGGCAGATGGTGGCGCTCCAGCATCGGCGGCGGATACGGGATGTCGAACCCGGCCACGCGCAGCACCGGCGCCTCCAGGTAGTGGAAGCACCGCTCGGTGACCCGCGCGGCGATCTCCCCGCCGGGCCCGCCGAAGCCGCCCGACTCGTGCACGACGACGGCCCGCCCGGTGCGTCGTACGGACGCGGAGACCGTCTCGTCGTCGAACGGCACCAGGGAGCGCAGGTCGACGACTTCGAGGTCCCAGCCCTCGGCCCGCGCCGCTTCGGCCGCCTCCATGCAGACGGGCACCGACGGCCCGTACGTGATGAGCGTGGCGCTGCGGCCGTGGCGCCGCACGACCGCGCGGCCGATCGGGTCGACGGCCTGCGGCTCGTCGGGGTTCCAGGTGTCCTTCGACCAGTACAGGCGCTTGGGTTCGAGGAAGACGACCGGGTCGTCGGAGGCGATGGCGGCGCGCAGCAGCCCGTACGCGTCGGCGACCGTCGCGGGCGTGACGACATGGAGGCCCGGGGTCGCGATGTAGTACGCCTCGGAGGAGTCGCTGTGGTGCTCGACGCCGCCGATGCCGCCCCCGTAGGGCACGCGCACGGTGATGGGCAGCGGCATCGCCCCGCGCGTGCGGTTGCGCATACGGGCCACGTGCGAGATCAGCTGCTCGAAGGCCGGGTAGGCGAAGGCGTCGAACTGCATCTCTACGACCGGCCTGAGCCCGTACATGGCCATGCCGACGGCCGTGCCGAGGATGCCCGCCTCGGCGAGCGGCGTGTCCGTGACGCGGTCCTCGCCGAACTCCTTGGCGAGCCCGTCGGTGACGCGGAAGACGCCGCCGAGTGTGCCGACGTCCTCGCCCATGACGTGCACGGTCGGGTCGTCGGCCATGGCGTCCCGCAGGGCGCGCCCGAGGGCCTGCGCCATGGTGGCCGGCTTCACCGCGACGGTGGTCATCGGGCCGTCCCTTCCGTCTCGTGCTCGCCCTCGTGGTGGCGCGCCTCGGCGTCCAGCTCGGCCCGCAACTGTGCCTCCTGTTCCAGGAGTTGCGTCGTGGGCTGGGCGTAGACGTGCGCGAAGAGGTCCATGGGGTCGAGCGAGGGGTCCTGGTTCATGCGCTCGCGCAGGTCCGCGGCCATCGCGTCGGCGTCCTCGCGCGCGGCGCGCATCCCGGCCTCGTCGAGCAGTCCGCGCTCGGTCAGCTCGTGCTCCAGGAGGGCGATCGGGTCGTGCGCGCGCCAGGCCTCGACCTCGGAGTCGCCGCGGTAGCGCTTGTCGTCGTCGGCGTTCGTGTGCGCCTCCATGCGGTACGTGACCGCCTCCACGAGCGTCGGACCGCCACCCGCGCGCGCGTGGGCGATGGCGTCGCCGAGGACCTCGTGCACGGCGGCGACGTCGTTGCCGTCGACCAGGCGGCCGGGCATCCCGTAGCCGACGGCCTTGTGGGCCAGCGAAGGGGCCGCGGTCTGCTTGGCGAGCGGGACGGAGATCGCGAAGCCGTTGTTCTGTACGAGGAAGACGACCGGGGCCTGCCAGACGGCGGCGAAGTTCAGCGCCTCGTGGAAGTCGCCCTCGCTGGTGCCGCCGTCGCCGACCAGGGCGAGCGCGACCACGTCGTCTCCCTTGAGGTGGGCGGCGTGCGCGAGGCCCACGGCGTGCGGGAGCTGCGTCGCGAGCGGCGTGCACAGGGGGGCGATCCGGTGCTCGTGCGGGTCGTAGCCGGTGTGCCAGTCACCGCGCAGCAGGGTCAGCGCCTGGACGGGGTCGAGGCCTCGGGCGACGGCTGCGAGCGTGTCGCGGTAGCTGGGGAAGAGCCAGTCGCGCTCTTCGAGGACCAGCGCGGCGGCGACCTCGCAGGCCTCCTGGCCGGTGGAGGAGGGGTAGACGGCGAGGCGGCCCTGCTTGGTGAGGGCCGTGGCCTGCGCGTTGTAACGGCGGCCTCGCACCAGCTCCGCGTACAGCCGGCGCAGGAGCTCCGGGTCGACCCGCTCGGCCGCCTCGGTGCCGAGGACGCGGTGGGGCAGCGCGTCGGGCAGCAGCGGCGCGGGGTCGGTGCGGGGCTGCCAGGCGGGCGGCGGGGTCGGCCGGTATGCGCCTCGCTGCTCCATGACCGTCATGTCGGCACCTCCTCGTGGGGGCGGCTTCGAGAGGCGTGCCGAGAGTGACGCGCCTCACCTACCGATTGTTCGGTCGTCGGCACATTTTGGCTACAGGCACCTCCAGGCTGTGGACAAACGGTTCTCCACAGCCTGAGATGGACGCAGTACGTCCATGGTAGGGAGGCGGGGGGACATGGCACCTGAACAAATGGCCGAAGGGCCGGAGGCCGGATCCTCCCTGCCGCCGCCGCGCCCGCTGGACGCCATCGATCAGGACATCCTCCAGATGCTCCAGGCGGACGGCCGCGCCTCGATACGGTCCGTGGCCGAGCGCGTCCACGTGTCGCGCGCGAACGCCTACGCGCGCATCAACCGCCTCATCGAGGACGGCGTGATCCGTGGCTTCGGTGCCCGCGTCAACCACGAGCGCGCGGGGCACAGCACCTCGGCGTACATCACCCTCAAGATCGTGCAGAACTCCTGGCGCACGGTGCGCGAGCAGTTGAGGGCGCTCCCGGGTGCCTCCCACATCGCGCTGGTGGGCGGGGACTTCGACGTCCTGCTCCTGGTGCACACGCCCGACAACAGGGCGCTGCGCGAGCTGGTGCTCACCCGGCTCCAGGCCATCCCCGAGGTGCTCAGCACACGGACGCTGCTGGTGTTCGAGGAGGAGGACCTGGAGCCGCAGGGGTGACCTGACCGGTCCAGGGCCGCCCGCTCGGCCTTCGAAGCACCTCGCAGGCCTCGGAGAAGCCCTTGGAGGGCTCGGTCAGTCCTCCTGCCGGAGCCCTCCGAAGACCAGCCGCACCACCGCGTCGGCGACCTCGCGCTCGCCCATGCCCCGGCCGTCGGGGCGGTACCACTCCACGATCGAGTTGATCATCCCGAAGACCAGCCGCGTCGCGAGCCGGAACTCCACGTCGACGCGTACGTCCCCGTCGGCGGCCGCGGCCCTCAGCAGCTCGGCCACCCGGTGGTCGAAGTCCCGGCGCCGCTCCAGGGCCCACCGCTCGGCGTCGGTGTTGCCGCGCACACGCAGCAGCAGCGTCACGTACGGCAACTCGGCGGTGAGGACCTCGACCATGCGCCGGGTGACGTACTCCAGGCGCTCCACGGCACGCCCCACGCGCGCGTGCTCCTCGTCGAGGATCCCGAAGAGGCCGTCGAGCGCCCGGCTGACGGCCCGGCGCAGCAGCTCCTCCTTGCCCGTGACGTGGTGGTAGATCGACGACTTGGAGATGCCCGCCGCCTTGGAGAGGTGCTCCATGGAGGTGCCGTCGTAGCCGCGCTCGTTGAAGACCCGCACGGCCACGGAGAGCAGCGTCTCCGGGGTGTAGGTGTCGCGCTTGGCGGTGGTCATGGGGTGCCCTCCCGCTTCTCGGAGGCGTACGCGTGGCGGTAGAGAGCGAGGGACGGCGCGTAACGCCCCGACGGGTCGCGCATGTGCAGGTCGTCCAGGACGTCGTAGGCCCAGCTCCTGCCCAGCCTGCGGCTCCATTCGAAGGGCCCCAGGGGGTAGTTGACGCCCAGACGCATCGCCGTGTCGATGTCCTCCTCGGTGGCCACTCCCTTGGCGACGGCGTCGTGCGCCAGATCGACGATGCGGGCCACCGTGCGGGCGACGATCAGGCCGGGCACGTCCCCGATGACGCTGACGTCCTTGCCGAGCGCCTGGAAGAGCCCGGTGGCCTCGGCGAGGGTCTGGGTCTGGGTGTCCTGCGAGTGGGACAGGGCGATCCGGGTCGCCCGGCGGTAGTCGAGCGCGAGGTCGAAGTAGACGACGTCACGGAACTCGACGGCGGTCTGGCCGTCCGCGAGGGCCAGCTGGCCGCCGCTCGGCAGCACCAGCCGGGTGCCGTGGTCCTCCTCGTCCTCGCGGACCTGGATGCCCGCCTCGCGGATCAGCGCGAGCAGCTCGGACGCTGGGCCCAGATCGCCCTCGGCGACCACGTAGGCGGGCGGCTGGACCTTCTCCGCGGTGTGCGGCTCGGGACGCTCGCCCTCGTCCCCGTAGTCGTACCAGCCGTGCCCCGACTTGCGGCCGTGCCGGCCCGACTCGACGAGCCTGCGCTGGGCCAGCGAGGGCGTGAACCGCACGTCCTGGAAGAAGGCCTCCCACACGGAGCGCGTGACGGACTCGTTGACGTCCTGGCCGATGAGGTCGGTCAGCTCGAAGGCGCCCATCCGGAAGCCGCCCGACTCGCGCAGGACCGCGTCGATCGTGGCGGGGTCGGCGGCCTGCGCCTCGTAGACCGCGAAGGCCTCGGCGTAGAAGGGCCGCGCGATGCGGTTGACGATGAAGCCCGGGGTGTCGGCGCAGGCGACCGGGGTCTTCCCCCAGGCGCGGGCCATCTCGTACGCGCGCGTGGCCGACGTGACGTCGGTCGCGAACCCGGAGACGACCTCCACGAGGGGCAGCAGCGGCGCGGGGTTGAAGAAGTGCAGCCCCACGAAACGGCCGGGGTTGCGCAGGGCGCCGCCGATCGCGGTCACCGACAGGGAGGAGGTGTTGGTGGCGAGCAGGCAGTCGTCGTCGACGATGTCCTCCAGCTCGCGCAGCAGCTGCTGTTTGACGTCCAGACGCTCCAGGACGGCTTCGACGACCAGACCCGAGTCGGCGAGGTCGGCGAGGCTCTCCGCGGGGCGCAGACGGGCGCGGGCGGCGTCCCGTTCGGCGCCGGTCAGCCGGTCCTTCTCGACGAGCCGGTCGAGGCGGGCGGCGATCGCGTCGGCCGCGGCCCCGGCACGGCCCGGCACGGCGTCGTACAGCCGTACGGGGTGACCCGCGACGAGCGCGACCTGAGCGATGCCCTGGCCCATGGTGCCGGTACCGACGACGGCCACGGGGCCGGCGAGGTCGAGTGCTGTCATGCTCGCGATCCTCCCGCACGGGGTTGTCCACAGGTTCAGCGGACCCCCTTGTCCCGACCGATCGTTCGGTTACTCTAACTCTGTCCGCCCCTTCCTGCCCACGTCGTGAGCTCGACGGAGAGCTCATGAGACGAGGAGTTGGTCCCTCATGGCCGCCGAACTCACCGCGCACCGGCTGATCGCCCAGCACCGGCCCACCCTCGACCAGGCGCTGGAAGCGATCCGCACGCGCGCGTACTGGTCGCCCCACCCCGAACACCCCAAGGCGTACGGGGAGAACGGCAGCCTGGACATGGCGGCGGGCAAGGCCGCCTTCGACGCCCTCCTGGGCAGCCGCCTCGACCTCGGCCAGCCCGGCACCGACGACTGGGTCGGCGGCGAGGTCTCGCCGTACGGAATCGAGCTGGGCGTCACATACCCGCACGCGGACGTCGACACCCTGCTGCCCGCCATGCGCACGGGGCAGCGCGCGTGGCGCGACGCCGGCGCGGAGATGCGCGCGGTGGTGTGCCTGGAGATCCTCAAGCGGATCAGCGACCGCACCCACGAGTTCGCGCACGCGGTCATGCACACCAGCGGCCAGGCCTTCATGATGGCGTTCCAGGCGGGCGGCCCGCACGCGCAGGACCGCGGCCTGGAGGCGGTGGCGTACGCGTATGTGGAGCAGGTCCGCACCCCCGACGACGCCGAGTGGACGAAGCCCCAGGGCAAGCGCGACCCGATCGCGCTGACCAAGCGGTTCACGCCGGTTCCGCGCGGCATCGCGCTGCTGATCGGCTGCAACACCTTCCCGACGTGGAACGGCTATCCGGGCCTGTTCGCCTCCCTCGCCACGGGCAACGCGGTCCTGGTGAAGCCCCACCCGCGCGCGGTGCTGCCGCTCGCGCTCACCGTCCAGGTGGCCCGCGAGGTGCTCGCCGAGGCCGGCTTCGACCCGAACCTGGTGGCGCTGGCCGCCGAGCGCGCGGGCGAGGGCATCGCCAAGACCCTGGCGACACGCCCGGAGATCCGGATCATCGACTACACGGGCTCGACGGCGTTCGGCGACTGGCTGGAGGCCAACGCCCGCCAGGCGCAGGTCTACACGGAGAAGGCCGGCGTCAACACGGTGCTCGTGGAGTCGACCGACAACTACAAGGGGATGCTGTCGAACCTCGCCTTCTCCTTGTCCCTCTACAGCGGCCAGATGTGCACGACCCCGCAGAACCTCCTCATCCCCCGCGACGGCATCCGTACGGAGGAGGGCCCCCGGTCGTACGACGAGGTGGTCGCCGACCTCGCCAAGTCGGTCGGCGGACTCCTCGGGGACGACGCCCGGGCGAACGCCCTGCTGGGCGCGATCGTGAACCCTGACGTCAAGGCCCGCCTGGAGGCGGCCACCGGTCTCGGCGAAGTCGCCCTCGCCTCACGGGAGATCGCCAACCCCGAGTTCCCGGACGCGGTCGTGCGCACCCCGGTGATCGTGAAACTGGACGGCGCCAAGCCGGACGACCAGGCCGCGTTCATGAACGAGTGCTTCGGCCCCGTCTCCTTCGCGGTCGCGGTCGACTCGGCGGCGGACGCCGTGGCACTGCTGCGGCGGACCATCGCCAACAAGGGCGCGATGACGGTGGGCGCGTACACGACCTCGGAGGAGGTCGAGGAGGCCGTCCAGGAGGCCTGTCTGGAGGAGTGCGCCCAGCTCTCGCTCAACCTGACCGGCGGGATCTACGTCAACCAGACCGCCGCGTTCTCGGACTTCCACGGCTCGGGCGGCAACCCGGCGGCGAACGCCGCGCTGTGCGACGGGGCGTTCGTGGCCAACCGGTTCCGGGTAGTGGAGATCCGCAAGGAAGCGTAGAGGGCGCCCCAAAGGGGCGCGGGGCTGTGCACATATGCGGCTCCGCCGCGTGGGCGCGACCAGCCACAGCGGACCCGCAGAGACACGCCTACGGGGCACTCCAGTGGAACAAGGTCATCGCCACACTGGTGGCGAGGTTGTAGCTGGAGACCTGGGGCCGCATCGGCAGCGAGACCAAGTGGTCCGTGCGGGCGCGCAGTTCGCCGGACAACCCGCTGCGCTCGGAGCCGAAGGCGAGGAGCGCGTCGTCCGGGAGCTTCAGCGCCCGGATGTCATCGCCCTCCGGGTCGAGGGCGAACACCGGCCCGGCGGGCAGCTCGTCCACGGTCAGTCGCTCGACGGCCGTGGCGAAGTGCAGGCCCGCCCCGGCGCGCACGACCGTGGGATGCCACGGATCGAGCGTGCCGGTCGTGACGACCCCCGTCGCGCCGAAACCGGCCGCGAGCCGGATCACGGCACCCGCGTTGCCGAGGTTGCGCGGCTGGTCGAGGACGACCACGGGCGCGGTGCGGGGGGTGCGGGCCAGCGCGCGCAGGTTGGCGGCGCGCTCGGGACGTACCGCCAGGGCGGCCACGGCGGTGGGATGCGGGCGCGGGACGAGTGCTTCGTACGCGGCCCGCGGGACCTCCGCCAGGAGGGCGTCCAGCGTGGCCCGTACGTCCGGGGCCAGGTCGTCGGCGAGGGCGAGCGCGGCCCGCCGGTCGGTGGTGACCGCCACCGGGATCTCGGCCCGGAAGCGCACGGCGTGCTTGAGGGCGTGGAAGCCGTCGAGCAGCACGGAGGTTCCGACGAGCCGACGCCAGGCGCTCACGGGGTCGGGGTCGCGTGGGTCGACGGGATCGAGGTCGCGGGGTTCGTCCGTCACGCGGTGAAGCCTACGTGCGGGTGCTCGGCCTCCTCGGCCGTCTCCGGGCTGCGCGGGGGTTCCTTGCGGGGTCCCGGGAGCGTACGCGTACGGCCCAGACGCGAAAGCAGCCCTCCACGCGCGCGTGCCGCCCATCCGCCCACGCGGCGCAGGAAGGACGTCGGCAGGAACACGGCGTCGGCGGCGATCATCGCGAGCGAGAAGAACGGCAGGCCCAGCACGACGGCGATCACGGCGTGCTCGGTGATCATGGCGGCCAGCAGGATGTTCTTCACCCGCCGGTTGAACAGCGTGAAGGGGAAGGCGACCTGCACGATCACCGTCCCGTACGTCACCAGCAACATCAGCGCGCCGCTCGCGGACAGCAGGTCGGAGAGGGCCGGCCAGGGGGAGAAGTAGTCCAGGTGGAGGGGGTAGTAGACGGCGGTGCCGTCCTGCCAGCGCGAACCCTGGATCTTGTACCAGCCGGCGGTCGCGTAGATCAGACACGCCTCGGCCATGATCACGAAGAGAGCGGCGTTGTGGACGAGGTTGGCGACCACGTCGAGGAGGATGCGGGGCTGGACGCTCCGGCCGTACCGGCCGGCCAGCCACCACAGGCCCTGTACGGCCCACAGCCCCCAGTAGACCGTCCGCCAGCCGCCGAAGAACCCGCCGTCGATCTTCCCCGCGAGCGTGGCCGCGGCCAGGACGAGGCCGAGCACCGTCCAGAGGGCGGGACCGGCCCTGTCCGGGCCGACCCACTCTCCACGCGCGCGTGCGTCCCGGGCTCGGCGCTCCCGCCGCTCGTCCAGCGACCAGACCCGGCCGCAGCGCGTGAGCACCAGGTAGATCGCCATGAGGTGGATGACGTTGTCGCCGCCGTCCCCCATGAAGATGCTGCGGTTCTGCAGGGAGAGCACGCCGACCATGAAGAGCACGGACATGGTCCGGGTGCGCCAGCCGAGCATCAGCAGAAGGCTGGACAGTACGGCGAACGCGTAGACGATCCCGAACCAGACCTGGCCGTCGGCCCACATCAGGGCCGTGAAGGCGTGGTTGCTCGCGATGAGCTGCTGGGCGAGATCCCAGCTCCAGGGGCCGTCGGGCCCGTACATCTCCTCGCGGTGCGGGAACTCCCGCAGCAGGAACAGCAGCCAGGTCCCGGCGAAACCTATGCGGATCACGGCGCTCTGGTACGGGCCGAGCGCCTCGCCGGTGACGCGCGTGATGGCGTGCGCGAGCGTCCGGTCGACGCGGTGCTTCCGGTCGAACCGGCTTATCCGGCCGGCAAGCCGCTCACGGCCGAGGGCACGCGTCCGTTCACGGTCGGGGCTGCTCGCCCGGTCGCGGTCGGGGGTGCTCGTCGGGGCGACGGTCGAAGCGCCGGCCGTGGCGCCGGTCGGAGCGGGGCCGCGATCATGGTCGCCCGGCGGGGTGGGCTCGGGATCGTGGTCGCCCTTCGGGGCGGGCCGGGGGTCCTGGTCGCCCGTCGGGTCGTGGCCGAGGTCGCTCATCGGGCGCTCGCCTCCGTCCCCGTGGACTCAGCGGGCCGCGTCCCGGCCGCCCGGTCGGCCTCCGAGACCGGCCACCAGGGCAGCACGCGGACGATGGGCTTGTCGGACACCTGCTCCTGGCTCCACTTCGGCGGCGGCACATTGGTCGTACGGGAGCGGACCTGGACCTGTTGCACGACCGCGCCCCGGCCACCGGCCTCCTCGCGGTCGAGGCGCAGGACCACGATGCGGCGCAGATACTTCTCGGAGAGGGCGCCGCGCAGGCCGTTCGGACGGTTCGCGTTGTCGTGCGTGGCCACGAAGAAGTCCCAGGCCCGGCGCAGCTCGTTCTGCTGGGTGTGGCTGGGCAGCAGATTGCCGTCGATGGCGGCACCGTCCAGCGCGGAGAGGTCGTACCAGCGGGTCGTCTTGATGTCACCGTCCGCGGCCCGCACGTCGGCACGGACCTGGACCGCGATGTTCTGCTGCAGCGGGTTCGGCGCGAAGAGCTTCCAGTTCTGCTCGAACTCGGGGTAGATCCACTCGTCGATCGCCTGCCCGTGCTGCTTGGTGACCGTGTTCGACGGCGCGACATGCAGGAAGACCATGCCGACGTGCACACAGGCGGCGACCGCGACGACGGCGAGCGCGAGCGCCGCGGCGATCTGGTACGGGAGGGAGAGAGCGGCGATGCCGGTGGGAGGGGGGAGCGGGGGACCGGCGAGGACCGTGTCGCCGTACTGCTCGCCGTACTCGTGGCCGTATTGCTGGTCGTCGTACTGCTGCTCGCCGCTCTGCCGGGGGATCCGGGCGGGAGCCTCGCTGGAGGACGTGGTCTCGTGACCCTCCGGTGGAAGGCTGTCGGGGACGGCGGCCGCGGGCTCGCCCGGCACGGGCCGGGCGTTCGAGCCCTTGTCGTACGCGTCCATTCCGCCCCGTTCCCGAAGTCTGTCCGATTCCCGTCGCCGGTCCCGCGACAGTCGCACCGGCACGGTACTCAGGCCCGCCCGCCCAGCACAGTCCCATGGGACACAGAGGCCACGAGGTTATCCACAGCGGTTGACACCTTACGACCCTCGCTCCTCCCCGAATCGAACACACCGACCGATCGGTCGGCCCGCCGGTCGGCAGCCCTCCGGTGCTCCCCGGGACCGACCCACCCGCACCGTTCCCTTCTTGTAGAACCTGTTCTATCTTGACGCTCCGCCAGATCAACGGATCCGCCGGAAGGACAAGGTCGTGGACTTCACCTTCACCGAGGAGCAGCAGGCGGCCGTGGAAGCGGCGAGGGCCGTGTTCGCGGGGGTCGCGCCGGACGGTGTGCCGAGTCCCGCGCTCACCGCCGGCGCCGTCGCCGACGACTTCGACCGCGCACTGTGGGCGAAACTCGCCGACGCGGACCTGCTGAGCCTGCTGCTCGACGCCCGCCACGGCGGCGCGGGCCTGGACGCCATCGCGCTCTGCCTGGTGCTGCGCGAGTCCGCGAAGGTGCTCGCGCGGGTGCCGTTGCTGGAGAGCACCGCGGCCGCGGTGACCGTGCAGACGTACGGCGGCGAGGAGCTGAAGGCGGACGTGCTCGCCCGGGCCGGCCGGGGTGAGCTGGTCCTGACGGTCGCCGCGAACGGACGTACCGGCCATGACGGCGCCGAACTCGCCGTGACCGCACGTCCGGAGGGCGACCTGTGGGTGCTGGACGGGGTACAGACGGCCGTCCCCTGGGCACAGAACGCCGACTTCGTCCTCGTGCCCGCGCTGAGCACCGAATCCGGCCGCTCCGTGTTCGCCCTTGTCCCCCGCGTCCACGAAGGCGCGCTGCTCGCCGAGCAGTTCTCGACAACAGGTGAGCGGCTCGGCGAACTCCGGCTGGATTCCGTACGCGTTCCCGCCCGTGACGTCATCGACGCCGACGGAGCCTGGGAGTCGCTGCGTGCCCTGCTCGCCACCGGGACGTGCGCGCTGGCGCTCGGGCTCGGTGAAGGAGTGCTCGGGATGACGAGCGAATACACCAGCAAGCGGGAGCAGTTCGGGTTCCCGGTCGCCACGTTCCAGGCCGTGGCCGTGCAGGCCGCCGACCGCTACATCGACCTGCGCGCGATGGAGGCCACCCTCTGGCAGGCCGCCTGGCGGATCAGCTCGGGCGCGGGCGGGGCCCTGCCCGCGTCAGGCGACATCGCCGTCGCCAAGACCTGGGCCTCCGAGGGCGTACGCCGTGTCGTGCAGACCGCGCAGCATCTGCACGGCGGCATCGGCGCGGACACCGACTATCCCCTGCACCGGTACCACGCCTGGGCCAAGCACCTGGAACTCTCACTCGGCCCGGCGGCAGCACACGAGGAGGCACTGGGCGATCTGCTGGCGGCGCATCCCCTGGGGTGAGCGCGGCCTCGGGACGAACCCGAGGTTTCTGGGATGAGCGAGGGGCACTGAGACAAGCGGGCGGCCTTGAGACAGGCGGGCGGCCAGGAACCCGGCCGCCCCGGGTCGGCTAGAGAACGAACCCCGACTGCCCCTCCGCGTTCACCACAGGACGGCCCGCGGCCGCCCAGACCTGCATGCCGCCGTCGACGTTCACCGCGTCGATGCCCTGCTGGACCAGGTACATCGCGACCTGTGCCGAACGGCCCCCTGAGCGGCAGATCACATGGACCTTGCCGTCCTGAGGCGCCGCCTCGGTCAGCTCGCCGTAACGTGCGACGAAGTCACTGATGGGAATGTGCAGCGCCCCTTCGGCGTGACCCGCCTGCCACTCGTCGTCCTCCCGGACGTCCAGCAGGAAGTCACCGTCCGCGAGATCCGAGACCTCGACCGTGGGCACACCAGCTCCGAAACTCATGCCCCGACGCTACCCGACCGGGCCAGACCACAGCTCGACCCGGTGTACGCGGACGAATGCCACAGGTCACAGGGCCGACGACTCACCTCAAGGCGCGCCACTCGACTCCGAGGCGCGCCACTCAACCCCGAGGCCGACCGCGCATCCCGGGGCGGGGGCCGTACGTCCCGGGACGGGTGCCGCACATCTCCGGGTGGGCCCGCACATCGCAAGACCGGCCGCCAACCCGGAAGCCTGCCCTCAGGCCCCGCTGCCGAGCAGGCCCGCCAGCTCGGCCTCCCGCTCGCTCACCTGCGCCAGCAGCTGCTCGGCGATCTCCTCCAGCAGCCGGTCGGGGTCGTCCGGAGCGATCTTGAGCATCGCGCCGATCGCGCTCTCCTCCAGGTCGCGGGCGACGAGGGCGAGCAGTTCCTTGCGCTGGGCGAGCCATTCGAGACGGGCGTAGAGCTCCTCGCTGCGAGTCGGGCGCCACTCCTCGGACACGGGACCGGCGGCCCACTCCTCGGACAGCTCCCGGAGCAGGGGCTCGTCCCCACGGCCGTACGCCGCGTTGACCCGGGAGATGAACTCGTCGCGCCGCGCGCGCTCCGTGTCGTCCTGCGCCAGGTCGGGGTGCGCCTTGCGGACCAGCTCCCGGTAGAGCTTGCGGGCCTCGTCACTCGGCCGGACCCGCTGCGGCGGCCGCACCGGCTGCTCGGTCAGCATGGCCGAGGCCTCCGGGGACAGCCCGTCCGAGTCGAGCCAGTCGTGGAACAGTTCCTCGATCCCCGGCATCGGCATGACACGGGCCCGTGCCTCCTGCGCCTTGCGCACGTCCTCCGGGTCGCCGGTGCTCGCGGCCCGTGCCTCGGCGATCTGCGCGTCCAGTTCGTCGAGCCGCGAGTACATCGGCCCGAGCTTCTGGTGGTGCAGCCGGGAGAAGTTCTCCACCTCGACCCGGAACGTCTCCACCGCGATCTCGAACTCGATCAACGCCTGCTCGGCCGCCCGCACGGCCCGCTCCAGCCGCGCCTCGGGCCGCTCCTGGCCTTCACCTCCGGCGTCACCCTCGGACGAGTCACCCACGGACGAGTCGCCCACCGCCGGGTCGTCCGCCGTCGAGCCACCCGCCGCTGGGTCGTCCGCCGGCCGGTCACCCGCCGTGGAACCGTCCGCGGATTCGTCGCCTCCGGTCGCATCGCCTTCGGCCGCGTCCGGCAACGGCGCGTCGGCACCCGCCTCGGCGGATGTCTCGACCAACGACTCGGCGCCCGACTCTGCGGATGCCTCTACGGATGCCTCGGTGGACGGCTCGCCGGGCCTCCCGGTGTCCGACTCGGCAGACGGCGCCTTCTCGGCGCGCGGCTCACCGGAGCCCGGTTCCGCGAGGGGCTCGGGCGGGGGCTGATCAGCTTCCGGGGTCGTCACCCGCCCAGCCTAGGCCACGGCTCAGCCACCCATTCGAACCGCCTGGCCAGGGGCCTTTCCCGGACGCCTTCCCCGGGCTTTCACCGCCCCGTCAAACCCCCAGCTCCCCCACGATCCGCCCCGCGCGCACCGCCGCCACCAGCTCCGCGTGGTCCGCCTCGGTCCGGTCCGCGTAGGCCACCGAGAAGGTGGCGACCGCCTCGTCCAGTTCCTCGCTCTTGCCGCAGTACCCCGCGATGAGCCGGGGATCGGCGCTGTGCGCGTGGGCCCGGGCCAGCAGGGCCCCGGTCATCCGGGCGTAGTCGTCTATCTGGTCCGCGGCCAGCGCCGCGGGATCGACGCTGCCCTTGCGGTTGCGGAACTGCCGCACCTGGAAGGGGCGCCCCTCGACCGACGTCCAGCCGAGGAGGATGTCGCTGACGACCTGCATCCGCTTCTGGCCGAGGACGACCCGGCGGCCCTCGTGTGCCACCTCGGGCACCGCGAGGCCGACCGTCTCCAGATGCGGCACCAGGACGGACGTACGGGCCTCCTTCACCTGGAGGACGAGGGCCTCACCGCGATGGTCGAGGAGCAGCACCACGTACGAGCGCGTGCCCACGCTGCCCGTGCCGACCACGCGGAACGCCACGTCGTGCACCGCGTACCTCGCGAGGAGCGGGAGACGGTCCTCGGAGAGCGTGGCCAGATACTCCTCCAGCGACCGTGCGACCCCGGCGGCCTCTTCGTCCGGCACGCGCCGCAGCACCGGCGGGGCGTCGACGAAGCGGCGCCCGCCGTCCTCCGCGACCTCCGTCGACTTGGCCGCGAACCGCCCACTGGTGTTGCCCCGCGCCTTCTCCGAGACCCGCTCCAGCGTGCCGAGCAGGTCGTGGGCGTCGGCGTGCGAGACCAGTTCCTCGTCCGCGATGGCGTTCCACGCGTCCAGGACCGGGAGCTTGGCGAGCAGCCGCATCGTGCGCCGGTACGAACCGGTCGCGAAGTATGCCGCCTTGCGGCAGGTGTCCTCGTCCGCCCCCGCTTCCCGGGCGGCGAGCACCAGCGAGGTCGCGAGCCGCTTCAGGTCCCACTCCCACGGCCCGTGGACCGTTTCGTCGAAGTCGTTCAGGTCTATGACGAGGCCACCGCGGGCGTCCCCGTACAGACCGAAGTTCGCCGCGTGCGCGTCGCCGCAGATCTGGGCGCCGATACCGGTCAGCGGCGTACGCGCCAGGTCGTAGGCCATGAGTCCGGCCGAACCGCGCAGGAAGGCGAAGGGCGTGGCCGCCATCCTGCCGACCCGTATCGGTGTGAGCCCGGGGATCCGGCCGCGGTTGGACACGTCTACCGCGGTCACCGCGTCCGGGCGGTCGCCGTTCGTGTCGATGGAGGCGTGCGCACTGCGCGGGACCCGGCCCCGCAGCGCCTTGCCCTCCTCCTTGGGCGAACCCTGTCCCTTGGACGAGTCCTCCCCAAGCCGTCGCGCGAACCCGCGCACCTCCGGAACTCTTGCCGCCCCGGCCACCGCACCACCGGTCTCGCTCACCCGAACCGCCTCCCCCGCACACGAACATCAATTTCGAGACGACCGTACCGCCGGGCGCCGATCCTTGTGAGCCCCTGTGGACAACTCCACGCCTGTGGAAAACACCCCAGCTCAGCGCCGAACACAGCTCGCAGGTGCCGCTTGCGCCGGAACTGCTCCTGGCAGCGCCCGTCCTCCGCCGGATACGTCCACTCAGCCGGACCGGCACCCCAGGCCCTGCCCGCACGAGCCGCACGCGCAGGGCCGAAGGACATCGGTCCCGCCAAGGTCCTGCCGGCTCACCGGCCGGCGCTGCCCTGCTTCTTCTTCATCCAGGCCTGACAAACCCACCGGACAAGCACCCCGACAAGGACGGCGACGACGATCGCCCCCCAGTCGATGACATGCGGGAGCCCGGGGAAGAAGCCGAAGAAGGCCAGTGTCACCACCAGCCCCCCGACGAACGCCGCGGCTCCGACCCACCGCAGTTGCACATCCCGGGCCCGGTCCCGGCCCGCCTGCTGATCAATCATGAACGGCTCACTTCGTGATGTGGTGGCACTGACTCACCCGACGCACCCCGTTGACGTACAGATGCGCACACGCCTTTCCATAACGAGGCAGAGTCTGAGGAGAGTTGTTCCGCATCGGGTCGATCTTGCACTCGGGGTGCGTTCGCCCGCGGGACGTCCGGTATGTCTTGTTGTTGGTGTTGGCATACGTGAAGTCGATCCGCCAGTTGCAGAAGCCGCTGCCGAGCGCAGCGGCAAACCCACAGTCGACGCCTGCGTTCTGATAGGTGATCTTCCTCCCGCCACCTCGGATGATGTGGGTGAACATGCAGCCGGTAGGAACCTTCATCGCCATGCCGCCGACGCTGTACTCGAAGGTACGAACAGGGGTGGACCCGACAGCGCCGGCCTCGGCCACCGAGGGCACCATCAACACGAGTGCACCGGCAGCAGCAAGAGCGGCGGAAAGCCTGGATCCGGACAGCGCGACCATGAGTAAATCCCTTTCGGTGAAGCACCTCTTCCGAGCGGCAATAACCGGATTGCTCCGATCATGGTTCTGCCGGATAGAAGGGTTCACCGACCTGAGTGATCATGTAATCGTGCGCTGACCTGCTGATTCGTTTCCTCGATCCCGCCTGGGTGCCGGCAGGCGGACCAGGCGCCCAACAGGACACCCAGCGGAAAGCCGCTCGGCCAGGTCGCACAGCCCGCGACGCCACCCCGGCACTGCTCCAGCGAAGATGCAGCCCGTACACAGCAGACCCCCGACCGTGAGATACCTCACCGTCAGGGGCCTGGGCTGTCATGTCGTCGGCCGGGGTGCGGAGTCCGGCGTGGATGTTTCGGGGAACGAAGAACGGGCCCCCACCGGAACTTTCGTTCTGGTGGAGACCCGTCTCCTGTGGTGCGCGAGGGGGGAGTTGAACCCCCACGCCCTTGCGGGCACTGGAACCTGAATCCAGCGCGTCTGCCTATTCCGCCACCCGCGCATTGGGTGTGTCGTCCGTCTCTCACCGAGTGGGTGAGCGCCTGCCGACATGCAGAAGATTAGCACGCTGGATGGGGTGGATTCACATCCGTTTCCGAGGGCCGGCGGTGGGGCAACCGACCTCCGCGTCGGCCCGCCATCAGCCCCGCTTCACCCCCGGATCACCTGCGGGACCGCCTCGGACGGCACCCCGGATCCCTCCGTCCCCACCCTCCACGTATCAACGAGAACCGGTTCACGTATCAACCTCGTACCGGTCCGGGCCATCTCCCCAGGAGGGGGCCGAGGTCCACAGTCGGGTGCGGGACACTGTGGGGACGCCACCTCTACGATCCTTCTCATACGGAGTGCTCGGGGGGAGTTCGAAGAGGGGTTTCCGAGGGAACCTCGGGAGGGGACTTCAGTGGGCGTCGACATCTGTCGACCGGGCCGACAGGGGGAACCAGCCGATTTCCCGGCGCGTGGATACGATCAGTAAGCAGTACCAGGGCAACGACGACGGAGGAGGTGCCCCATGGGAGTCCTGAAGAAGTTCGAGCAACGTCTCGAAGGTCTGGTCAACGGCACCTTCGCCAAGGTGTTCAAGTCCGAGGTCCAGCCCGTGGAGATCGCAGGAGCGCTCCAGCGCGAGTGCGACAACAACGCCACGATCTGGAACCGCGACCGGACCGTCGTCCCGAACGACTTCATCGTGGAGCTGAGCACGCCCGACTTCGAGCGGCTCAGCCCCTACTCCGGCCAGCTCGGTGACGAGCTCGCCGGCATGGTGCGCGACTACGCCAAGCAGCAGCGCTACACCTTCATGGGCACCATCAAGGTGCATCTGGAGAAGGCGGACGACCTGGACACGGGCCTGTACCGGGTCCGCAGCCGTACGCTCGCCTCCTCCGCCAACCAGCAGGCCACTCCCGAGCGCGCACCCGCGGGCCCGCCCCCGGCGGCAGCCCGCGGCCAGGCAGGCGGCTACGGCTACCCGCCGGCGGCCGCTCCTCCCATGCCTGCCGCGCCGCCCCCCGGCGGCCGTCCGGGCGCCGCACCCGCGGGCCAGCGGCCCGCCGCGGCCCCGCAGCCGGGTGGACGTACGCGGCACTGGATCGAGATCAACGGCAACCGCCATCAGATCTCCCGCCCGACGCTGGTGCTGGGCCGCAGCACCGAAGCCGACGTGCGGATC
This sequence comes from Streptomyces sp. NBC_00258, assembly GCF_036182465.1. NCBI lineage: Bacteria > Bacillati > Actinomycetota > Actinomycetes > Kitasatosporales > Streptomycetaceae > Streptomyces > Streptomyces sp. NBC_00258. The sequence continues at coordinate 6,390,203 of NZ_CP108081.1, read as the reverse complement.
GACGACCCCGGCGTCTCGCGCCGGCACTGTGAGATCCGGACCGGAACGCCCTCGACTGTCCAGGATCTCGGGTCCACCAACGGCATCGTGGTGGACGGGCAGCACACCACCCGCGCTACGCTCCGCGACGGCTCGCGGATCGTCGTGGGCAGCACCACCATCATTTACCGGCAAGCCGAAGGGTGAAGCGGGGGCAATGTCAGAGCTGACCCTCACGGTCATGCGGCTGGGTTTCCTGGCCGTACTGTGGCTGTTCGTGATCGTGGCCGTGCAGGTCATCCGCAGCGACCTGTTCGGAACGCGCGTCACACAGCGCGGCTCGCGCAGGGACGCCAACCGGCCGCAGCAGACCGCGCGCCAAGCCGCGCCGCCGCAGCAGCGCCAGCAGGCGGCACCACCGAGCGGCGGCGGCCGTCAGCGCCGTGGCGCCCCCACCAAGCTCGTCGTCTCCGAGGGCATCCTCACGGGCACGACGGTCGCACTGCAGGGGCAGACCATCACGCTGGGACGCGCACACGACAGCACCATCGTGCTGGACGACGACTACGCGTCCAGCAGGCATGCCAGGATCTACCCGGACCGTGACGGCCAGTGGATCGTCGAAGACCTCGGGTCCACCAACGGCACGTATCTCGACCGGAACCGACTGACGACTCCCACGCCGATCCCGCTGGGCGCGCCGATCCGCATCGGCAAGACCGTCATCGAGCTGCGGAAGTAGTGCTACGTCATGAATGAGCGCGAGCGGAGCGAGCGAGCAGCGGCGGTCCACACGACGGACCCCGGCACGCTCCCGACCGGAGGGTGGGCACCGTGCGGATGTACCCGGAGCCGACGGGCGAGGTGCGCATGAGTCTCTCACTGCGCTTCGCCGCCGGATCGCACAAAGGCATGATCCGCGAGGGCAACGAGGACTCCGGCTACGCCGGTCCCCGGCTGCTCGCGATCGCCGACGGGATGGGCGGCCAGGCCGCCGGTGAGGTGGCCTCCTCCGAGGTCATCTCCACCATCGTCGCGCTCGACGACGACGTGCCCGGATCCGACATCCTCACCTCGCTCGGGACGGCCGTTCAGCGCGCCAACGACCAGCTCAGGATGATGGTCGAGGAGGACCCCCAGCTCGAAGGCATGGGGACGACCCTCACCGCGCTCCTGTGGACCGGGCAGCGGCTCGGCCTCGTACACGTCGGTGACTCCCGCGCGTATCTGCTGCGGGACGGCGTGCTGACGCAGATCACGCAGGACCACACGTGGGTGCAGCGCCTCGTCGACGAGGGCCGCATCACGGAGGAAGAGGCGACCACCCACCCGCAGAGGTCCCTCCTCATGCGCGCGCTGGGCAGTGGCGACCACGTCGAGCCGGACCTCTCCATCCGTGAAGTCCGCGCCGGTGACCGGTACTTGATCTGCTCCGACGGGCTGTCCGGGGTCGTCTCCCATCAGACGATGGAGGACACCCTCGCCAGCTACCAGGGCCCGCAGGAGACGGTGCAGCAGCTGATCGAGCTCGCGCTGCGCGGCGGCGGCCCCGACAACATCACGGTCATCGTGGCCGACGTCCTCGACATCGACGGCGGGGACACCCTCGCAGGGCAGCTCTCCGACACCCCCGTCGTCGTGGGCGCGGTCGCCGAGAACCAGCACCAGCTGCACGACGACGGCGCCATGCAGACGCCCGCCGGCCGCGCCTCCAGCCTCGGCCGGCAGGTGCCCGGGCAGGGCGGCGGCGGAGAGTTCGGCCCGCCCGGCAGCGGCGACACCACCGGCTACGTACCCACCGGCGGTTTCGGTGGCTACTCGGACGACGACTTCGTCAAACCGCGCTCCGGGCGGAAGTGGCTGAAGAGATCTCTCTACATCGCGCTCGCGCTCGGCGTCATCGGCGGCGGACTGTACGGCGGCTACCGCTGGACGCAGACGCAGTACTACGTCGGCGCCAACGACGAGCACGTCGCGCTGTACCAGGGCATCAGCCAGGACCTGGCCTGGGTCTCGCTCTCGAAGGTGGAGAAGGATCACCCCGAGATCGAACTCAAGTACCTGCCGCCGTACCAGCAGAAGCAGGTCAAGGCCACGATCACCGAGGGCGGTCTGACCGACGCCCGCTCGAAGATCGAGGAGCTGGCCACCCAGGCGTCCGCGTGCAAGAAGGACGCCGAGCGCCGCGAGGCGGAGAGCAAGGAGAACGCGAAGACCGGTGAGGGCGAGGCCGGCGGTGTCACGGGAACCACACGGACCTCTGCCGCGTCCAAGGCGACACCTACGCCGACCCCGTCGGGGTCCGGTACAACATCGCCCGACCCGTCCAAGTCCACGACCGCACCCACTCCCACACCCGGCCCCAGCCTCTCCGACGAAGAGCAGAAGCTGGTCTCGCTGTGCGGTAAGCAGTAAGCAGCCGTGAGGGGCCCTGTCATACGATGAGCAGTACTTCCAACCCGTCGACGCAGCACACGTCCACGATCGGCGCTATCGGAGCACCGAGCCGACGTAACACCGAGCTCGCGCTGCTGGTGTTCGCCGTGGTCATCCCGGTGTTCGCCTACGCCAACGTCGGCCTGGCCATGAACGACTCGGTGCCGCCCGGGCTGCTGAGCTACGGCCTCGGCCTCGGCCTGCTCGCGGGCGTCGGCCATCTCGTCGTGCGGAAGTTCGCCCCGTACGCGGACCCGCTGCTGCTGCCGCTGGCCACGCTGCTCAACGGCATCGGGCTGGTGGTGGTCTGGCGCCTCGACCAGTCGCAACGACTGCAGCAGAGCCCCAACTTCTTCGAGGCGGCCCCCCGCCAGCTGCTCAACTCCGCGCTGGGCGTCGCCCTGTTCGTGGTCGTGCTGATCTTCCTCAAGGACCACCGCGTCCTGCAGCGCTACACCTACATCTCCATGGTCGCCGCGGTGATCCTGCTGCTCCTCCCGCTGGTCCCGGGCCTCGGCGTGAACGTCTTCGGCGCGAGGATCTGGATCAAGATTCCCGGCCTCGGCACGATCCAGCCAGGTGAGTTCGCGAAAATCGCCCTGGCGGTCTTCTTCGCCGGCTATCTCATGGTGAAACGCGACGCCCTGGCCCTGGCCAGCCGCCGCTTCATGGGGCTCTACCTGCCGCGCGGGCGGGACCTCGGCCCGATCGTCGTCATCTGGGCGCTCTCCATCCTGATCCTGATCTTCGAGACCGACCTCGGTACCTCGCTGCTGTTCTTCGGCATGTTCGTGATCATGCTGTACGTCGCCACCGAGCGGACCAGCTGGATCGTGTTCGGTCTGCTGATGTCCGCGGCCGGCGCCGTCGGTGTCGCCTCCTTCGAGTCGCACGTCCAGCAGCGCGTCCAGGCCTGGCTCGACCCGATGCGCGAGTACGAACTGAGCCAGGAAGGCGTCCTGGGCCACACCGAGCAGTCGATGCAGGCCCTGTGGGCCTTCGGCTCCGGTGGCACCCTCGGTACCGGACTCGGCCAGGGCAACTCCGACCTCATCGGCTTCGCCGCCAACTCCGACTTCATCCTCGCCACCTTCGGCGAGGAGCTGGGCCTGGCCGGTGTGATGGCGATCCTGCTGATGTACGGCCTGATCGTGGAGCGCGGCGTCCGTACGGCGCTCGCGGCCCGTGACCCGTTCGGCAAGCTCCTGGCCGTCGGCCTGTCCGGCGCCTTCGCCCTGCAGGTCTTCGTCGTCGCCGGCGGCGTCATGGGCCTGATCCCGCTGACCGGTATGACGATGCCCTTCCTGGCGTACGGCGGTTCCTCCGTCATCGCCAACTGGGCCCTAGTCGGCATCCTGATCAGGATCAGCGACACCGCCCGCCGCCCCGCGCCGGCCCCCGCGCCCAACCCCGACGCCGAGATGACCCAGGTGGTCCGACCGTGAACAAGCCCCTGCGCCGGATCGCGATCTTCTGCGGGCTCCTCGTCCTCGCGCTGCTCATCCGCGACAACTGGATCCAGTACGTCCAGGCCGACTCGCTGAAGAAGGACACGAAGAACCGCCGCGTCGCCATCGCGCGCTATGCCACACCGCGCGGCGACATCATCGTCGACGGCAACCCGATCACCGGGTCCACGAAGACGAGCGGCGGCGACTTCAACGACTTCGAGTACAAGCGCACGTACAAGGACGGCGCGATGTGGGCCCCCGTCACGGGCTACGCCTCGCAGGCCTTCGGCGCCACGCAGCTGGAGAGCATCGAGGACGGCATCCTCACGGGCAACGACGACCGGCTCTTCTTCCGCCGCACCCTCGACATGATCACCGGCAAGAAGCAGGAGGGCGGCAATGTCGTCACCACGCTCAACGCCGCCGCGCAGAAGGCCGCGTACGACGGTCTGCTGAAGCAGGGCAAGGGTGCCGTCGCCGCGATCGACCCCGAGACCGGCGCGATCCTGGCGCTGGCCTCCACTCCCTCGTACGACCCGTCGTCCTTCGCGGGGAACTCCACCAACGTCGACGGCAAGGCCTGGACCAAGCTGCAGAAGAAGAACAACCGCGACGACCCGATGCAGAACCGGGCGCTGCGCGAGATCTACCCGCCCGGGTCGACCTTCAAGGTGGTCACGGCCGCGGCGGCGCTGGAGCACGGCATCGCCGACAGCGCCGACGAGAAGACCGACTCGCCACTGCCGTACACCCTGCCGGACAGCACCACCGAGCTGAAGAACGAGGGGAACATCCCCTGTAAGAACGCGACGCTGCGCGAGGCGCTGCGCGTCTCCTGCAACACCGTCTTCGGCAAGCTGGGCGTCGATGTCGGCAAGGAGGACATGCTGGAGACGGCCAAGAAGTTCGGCTTCAACGAGGAGCAGTTCATCCCGATCCGCTCCAGCGCCTCCAACTTCCCCGAGAAGATGGACAGGCCGCAGACCGCGCTCAGCTCGATCGGCCAGTTCGAGACGGCCACGACGCCCCTGCAGATGGCCATGGTGGCCTCGGCCATCGCCAACGACGGCACGCTCATGAAGCCGTACATGGTCGACAAGCTCCAGGCGCCGAGCCTCGACGTCATCGAGCAGACCGAGCCCTCCGAGATGAGCGAGCCGCTGTCCGAGAAGAACGCCCAGATCCTTCAGTCGATGATGGAGACGGTCGTCAAGGAGGGCACCGGCACCAAGGGCCAGATCAACGAGGACGGCGTCACCGTCGGCGGCAAGACCGGTACCGCCCAGCGTGGTGTCGACAACAGCGAGAACCCGTACGCCTGGTTCATCTCGTACGCGAAGCTCGACGACGGCAGCTCCCCGGTCGCCGTCGCCGTGGTCGTCGAGGACGAGAGCGCCAACCGTGACGACATCTCCGGCGGCGGTCTCGCGGCACCGATTGCGAAGGACGTGATGAAGGCAGTCATCGACAGCAAGAAGTGACCCCGCTCACGTCCCCTTCACATCGGTGCACGTTGCGATACCGGTCCTGTATCGGGTGACGGTTGTGGCCAGGTCAGTCAAGGCGAGCCGGGTACGGTATGCCCGGACAGCACACCGCCGGACCACACGTGGTGTGGTCAGGACCGTCGGAGAGGGCTGGTAGGTAGCTATGGAAGAGCCGCGTCGCCTCGGCGGCCGGTACGAGCTGGGCCACGTGCTCGGCCGTGGTGGCATGGCGGAGGTACATCTCGCCCATGACACCCGGCTCGGCCGCACGGTGGCGGTGAAGACGCTGCGAGCGGACCTCGCGCGCGATCCGTCGTTCCAGGCCCGGTTCCGCCGGGAGGCCCAGTCGGCCGCCTCGCTCAACCATCCCGCGATCGTCGCCGTGTACGACACGGGTGAGGACTACATCGAGGGCATCTCCATCCCGTACATCGTGATGGAGTACGTCGACGGGTCCACGCTGCGAGAGCTGCTGCACTCCGGGCGCAAGCTGCTGCCCGAGCGCGCCATGGAGATGACCATCGGCATCCTCCAGGCGCTCGAGTACTCGCACCGCAACGGAATCGTCCACCGCGACATCAAGCCGGCGAACGTCATGCTGACGCGCAACGGCCAGGTCAAGGTCATGGACTTCGGCATCGCCCGCGCCATGGGCGACTCCGGCATGACGATGACGCAGACCGCGGCGGTCATAGGAACGGCGCAGTACCTGTCGCCGGAGCAGGCGAAGGGCGAGCAGGTCGACGCCCGCTCCGACCTGTACTCGGCGGGCTGTCTGCTGTACGAGCTCCTGACGGTCCGCCCGCCGTTCATCGGGGACTCCCCGGTCGCGGTCGCGTACCAGCACGTACGCGAGGAGCCGCAGGCGCCGAGCGTCTTCGACCCCGAGATCACGCCCGAGATGGACGCCATCGTCCTGAAGGCGCTCACCAAGGACCCGGACTACCGCTACCAGTCCGCCGACGAGATGCGCGTGGACATCGAGGCCTGCCTCGACGGCCAGCCCGTCGCGGCGACGGCGGCCATGGGCTCCGTGGGTTACGGCGGCTACCCGGACGACCGCCCCACCACCGCTCTGCGCTCCACGGACGCGCAGGCCACGTCCATGCTGCCCCCGATGAACCCGGACGACGGCGGCTTCGGCTACGACGACCGCGCCGGGCGACGACGCCAGCAGAAGAAGAGCAACACCTCGACGATCCTGCTGGTCGTCGCGGGTCTGCTCGTACTGGTCGGCGCGATCCTCATCGGCAAGTGGGCGTTCACCGGGCAGGGCGGGGCTGACGACGACACGTTCCCGGCACCGAACTTCGTGAACCAGACCCAGTCCGAGGCCGAGAAGCTGGCGACCAACCGCGAGCTGGAGCTGAAGATCGACTCCAAGCCCTGCGAGGACACCCCGAAGAACAGTGTCTGCGCCCAGAACCCGAAGGCGGAGACCCAGGTCAACAAGGGCGACACGATCACGCTGACCGTGTCGACCGGGGCGCCGAAGGTCGCGGTACCGAACGTCATCGACGATCAGGTCGAGGACGCCACGGACAAGCTCGAGGACGACAAGTACGGCTTCACGGTCAAGACTGAGTCCAAGGAGTCCAGCGAGGAGCCCGGCACGGTCCTCGAACAGGACCCGACGGCGGGCGACGAGGTGGAGAAGGGCTCCACGATCACCCTCACCGTGGCCAAGGAGAAGAAGCAGTCCACCGTTCCGGACGTGAGCGGCCTGAGCTGTGACGACGCCAAGGCGCGGATGGAGCAGAACGACCTCACGGGCAACTGCACCGACGTGGAGACCGACGACGACAACCTCGTCGGCAAGGTCATCGCCACATCGCCCACGGCCAACTCCCCGGCCGACCCGGGCTCCACGGTGACCATCCAGATCGGCAAGGCGGCGGAGGAAGAGGAAGAGCAGTTCGCCATGCCGAAGGTGACCCAGATGACCCTCGCCCAGGCCAAGCAGGTTCTCGCGCAGAACCAGCTCCAGGTCGGCAACATCCAGGGTTCGCAGGACGACAACGCCATCGTCCTCGCCAGCAACCCGCAGGAGGGCCAGCAGGTGAAGGCCGGCGACCGCGTCAACCTCGGCACGGTCGACGCCGGGCAGCAGAACAACGGCGGCAACGGCAACGGCGGTCTCTTCGGAGGCGCCGACGGGGCAGCGCTCCGCGAGGAGGACTGACCCGGGCGACCCGGACACGGGCCGCTGGTCCAACGTCAATGGGGGCTTGTACTGCTCGGTCGAGCAGTACAAGCCCCCATTTGCATGACCCTTGCGAGGTGAGGTCCGGTGCGGAATCACGCCCGTCGGGCGGGCGGGCTCATCACCGCGCGTCCCGCCGAGCGCTCAGCGCAGCTCCGCCGGCGGGGTCCGCTCGTCGTTGACCTTCTCCACTCGATCCAGCTCGCCCCAGACGACGTACCGGTAGCGGGACGTGTAGACGGGCGTGCAGGTCGTGAGCGTGATGTAGCGGCCGGCCTTCTGCTTCCCCGATTCCTTGGGGACGGGCGCGAGGACCTTGACGTTGAACTTCGACGTCTCGGGAAGGGTCGCGTAGACCTTGTAGACGTACCAGTCGTCCTTGGTCTCGAAGACGATCGCGTCGCCCTTCTTGAGCTTGTCGATGTTGTGGAACTTGGCCCCGTGGCCGTCGCGGTGGGCGGCCAGCGAGAAGTTGCCCTTCTTGTCCTGTGGGAGGGCGGACTTGACGGGGTCGGTGTAGTAGCCGGCGATGCCGTTGTTGAGGGACTTCGTGGAGGTGCCCTTCTTGACCAGCACCTCGCCGTTCTTCAGCGCCGGGACGTGCAGGAAGCCGATGCCGTCCTTGGTGTCCAGGCCGACCGGGCCGCGGTCCTCCGCCCAGTGGTCGCGCACCTTGTCGCCCTGCTTGTCGGCCTCACGGTCCGCCACGACGTTCGTCCACCACAGCGAGTAGGCGACGAACAGGCCGAGAACCAGACCCGCCGTGATGAGGAGTTCACCGAAGACGCTGACGGCCGCCGCGATCCGGCCGCCGCCGCGGCGCCGCGGCGCGGGCGAGGACGCCCGGGCGTCCGTGTGCTCTTCGTGGTCGGTCGTCGCTGCCACTGCGTTGCCCCGTCTGGTCTCTCAGGAATCTTGGAATGTCGTGAAGCTCGGGATGTCGTGAAGCTTGGGACGTCGTGAAGCTCGGGAGGTCTTGAAGCCCGGGGTCGCTGGTCGCCCGGGTTTCTCAGTCAACGAGGGCATCCGGTTTGCCCTTGTCTCGTGATCGTTCCTCGACCATCGTGCCCCAGACGATCATCCGGTACTTGCTGGTGAATTCTGGGGTGCAGGTGGTGAGAGTGATGTAGCGGCCCGCCTTGGTGAAACCCGCGTCCTTGGGAATCGCGTCCAGGACGGCCGTGTTGCTCGGCGACGTCACCGGCAGGATCGACGCCATCTTGTACACGAAGTACTTGTCCTGCGTCTCCACGACGATCGGGTCGCCCGGCTTCAGACGGTTGATGTACCGGAACGGTTCGCCATGGGTGTTGCGATGCCCGGCAAGACCGAAGTTGCCCGTCCTGGCGTCCGGCATCGCCGTCTTCACGCCCTCCTCGGCATAGTGGCCGACCATGCCTCGGTCCAGCACCCGCTTCTTGTCGGTGCCCTCGGCTATCGGCACGACCACGTCGAGCTTCGGGATGTGCAGGAGGGCGAAGCCCTGACCCGGCTCGAACAGCCCCGGGTTCCGCTTGCCGTTGGCCCAGTCGTCCTGGAGGCTGCTCGCCTCGTTGCCCGCCTGCGCGTGCGCCCGGACGTTCGTCCACCACAACTGGTACGTCACGAACAGCAGCATCAGTACGCCCGTGGTGATGAACACCTCGCCGATCGCCCGGCTGGCCATCACGGCCGCGCCCGGCTTCCGCGCCCGCGCCGCACGCCGCGCCTCCATGCGTGAGAGGGGCGCTCCGGCCACCGCTCCGCTCTCCTGGGCCTCCTGCCCCTCCTGTGCCCCACCGGCCCCACCATGCCGCCCATGGCGCCTGGAGGCCTTGCGACGGGCCGCACGGCCACCGCCCGGCACTCCCGCGCCGCCCGCGGCCCCTGTGGGCGGTACGGCGCGCCCAGCGGGTCCGGCGTCAGGCGTCGGAATCCCCGGTATGGACTCGACGACATCGGCTATGCGCAGCCCGACCGTCTCGTCGTCGACGGGGGGCGGCTCGTACGGAGCGGAGTAAGCCGAGGCAGGGGAACCCGCCGGGCTCATCGGTCCTGTAGAGCTCAACGGGCTCGTTGGACTCAGCGGGCTCGTCGGACTCAGCGGATCGGGCTGGGCGTATGCCCCGTCGTACGGCGTCTGCGGCGCCCCTCCATAGGACGGTCGCTGCTCCTCGTACGGGCGTTGCGGCTCGTACGGCCTCTGAGGCTCGTACGGCGGCTGGCGCTGCGGCTGCGGCTGCGGCTGCGGCTGCGGCTGCGGCTGCGGTCCGGCATACGACGACGGCTGCCCCGCTTCGGCGTACCCGTGTGCGGGCTCCGCCTGCGCGCGACGCACCGGCTCCGCGTACGAGGAGGCGGTCTGCCCGACGCTCCAGTCCCGCGAATACCCCTGGGGGTCGTACCACTCCTGCTCGGGCGCCGTGGGCGGTCGCTGCCCCGGCAGAGGGTCACTGAGCGGGTCCGCGAGCCCGTCGACGGCGGCCCGCATCGCGCCGTTCGGCCGGGCGTCACCATTCGGGGCCCCGAAGTCACGGGCCGACTCGAAGGCCGCCGCCCCCTCGAAGGCGCCCGGCGCCTCAAACGCCTCAGCGCCCCCGTACACGGCGTCCTCGCCGTACGGGGCGGCACTGTCGCGCTCGGGGCGCAGGGCGGTCACGCCGTGGCCCTGCCCACCACCGGGGCGAGCCCGACCGATCTGGCGACGGCTCCCTGGTCTCCGCACTCCACCAGCCAGTTGGCCAGCATGCGGTGACCGTGCTCGGTCAGCACGGACTCGGGGTGGAACTGCACACCCTCGACCAGGAGTTCACGGTGCCTGAGCCCCATGATGATCCCGTCGTGCGTACGGGCCGTGACCTCCAGCTCGACAGGGACGGTCTTCGGCTCGGCGGCCAGCGAGTGGTAGCGGGTGGCGGTGAAGGGCGACGGAAGCCCCGCGAAGACCCCCCTGCCCTCGTGCTCGACGAGTGACGTCTTGCCGTGCAGCAGCTCGGGCGCGCGGTCCACCACGCCGCCGTAGGCCACCTGCATCGACTGCATCCCGAGGCAGACCCCGAAGACGGGGATGCCGGTCTCGGCGCAGTGCCGCACCATGTCGACGCAGACGCCGGCTTCCTCGGGCGTGCCGGGGCCGGGCGACAGCAGTACGCCGTCGAAGCCGTCCTGTGCGTGCAGCGCCGACACCTCGTCGTTGCGCAGAACCTCGCACCGGGCACCCAGCTGGTACAGGTACTGGACCAGGTTGAAGACGAAGCTGTCGTAGTTGTCGACGACGAGAATCCGCGCGCTCACTGGTTGTCCACCGTCACATCGTTGAAGGGCAGCAGCGGTTCGGCCCACGGGAAGACGTACTGGAAGAGCACGTAGACCGCCGCGAGGACCAGCACCAGGGAGATCAGTGCCTTGATCCACGTGTTCCCCGGCAGATGCCGCCAGATAAAGCCGTACATGCCGTCCCTTCCGTCGCGCCACGGCACCAGACTCACGCCGTACCAGACCAGACTAACGGCGTAGGGCCTCCGGTTTCCCAGCCTCTACAGGCTGGGTCGAGTCAAGATGTGCCCAGACGATCAGCCGGTGGCTGTGGCCCCATTCCGGCTCACAGGTCGTCAGCGTCAGATAGCGGCCCGCACGCGTGTACCCCGACTTCTTCGGTACGGGGTCAATGACCGCTATGTCACTGGGCAATGTTTTGTAGGGCTTTGTGTCGATGCGATACGTGAACCAGGTCGTCCCGTCCGTCAGCACCACCGAGTCGCCCGGCCGCAGCCTGGGGAAATCCTTGAACGGGTCCCCGTACGTGCGCCGGTGGCCGGCGACGGCGAAGTTCCCCGGCTGTCCGAGCTGTGCGGTGCTCGCGTAGTGGCCGAGGCCCTTCTTGAGGGTGCCCGTCTTTGTGTCTTCGAGCACGGGCTTGTTCCACGTGAAACCAAGCCGCGGGATGTACATCACAGCGAAGGGTTTGCCGTCCTTGTACGGGGCGGGCTCCTCGGGGCTCGCGTCGGAGCTCGCCCCGGGGGCGTCCGTCGCCGTGGACCCCGGCTCCTTGGGCCCGGCGGCCACGGAACCCTTCGACCACTGCTCCTGGAGCTGCGCGATCTGGTCGTCCATCGCGGTGTCGGCCTTCACACCCGTCCAGAACAGCACATACACCACGAAGAGCACGATCACGGTGCCGACGGTGATGCACAGCTCGCTGAACGTCCTGACGACCACTCGCACCGACAAAAGGTCCCCCAGCGGCAGCGGCTCCACTACTCCATGGGCTCTTACCCCACGGGCTGCTACTCCACAGGCTTCGCGTAGTGGAGATCCACTGTGCCCGAGTAGCCGGGAAGAGTCACGGTCCCGTCCTCGTCGACTTTCCAGCCGAGCCCGTAGACGTTGACGTACACCATGTAGTTCTGGATCGCCTTGGACGCCGAGAGCGCCTTCTGGAGCTTCTCCGGGTCACCGACCGCCTGGATCTTGTACGGGGGTGAGTAGACGCGGCCCTGGAGGATCAGGGTGTTTCCCACACAGCGGACGGCGGAGGTGGAGATCAGCCGCTGGTCCATGACCTTGATGCCCTTGGCACCGCCCTGCCACAGGGCGTTCACCACGGCCTGGAGGTCCTGCTGGTGGATCACCAGGTAGTCGGGCTGTGGCTCGGGGTAGCCGGGGAGCTTGGCTGTGGCGTTCGGGGGCGCGTCGTTGAGGGTGACCGTGAGGGCCTCGCCCTTCAGCTTCTGGGTGCCCGCGTTCTTCTCCAGGGCGGCGAGCTTCGCCTCCTCCGCCTTCGTGCTGCCGTTGTCCCGCTCGGCGAGCGACTCGACGTCCTCACGCAGCGATCCGTTGCTCTCGTCGAGCTGCCCGTTCTTGTGGCTGCGCTCCTGAATCAGGTCGGAGAGCTTGAGCAGCGAGGCGTCCGTACGGATATTGGTGCCCTTGGCCGTGTTGAAGCTGGTGAAGAAGATCAACCCGGCCAGGGCGAACACGGCTACGGTCAGCACCCGCACCGGCCGGAAACGCCGGACGGTGCCAGGACTGGAACCCGGCTGGGGGGAGTCGGCAGAATTGCTCAACGTACCCTTATCTCCTTCGGCGCCGCGGAAGCACTACGCTAACGGACGCCCGGGGGAGCGCTAAGAGTCCCCTTGTACGCTGCCCCGGAGCCAGCCCACGTTCCCTGCGCGGCCACGCAGCGCATCGACAGGAGAGACCCTCGTGCCGAAGTCACGTATCCGCAAGAAGGCCGACTACACGCCGCCCCCGGCGAAGCAGGCGACCAACATCAAGCTGAACAGCCGTGCCTGGGTCGCCCCGGTCATGCTGGCCATGTTCCTCATCGGCCTCGCCTGGATCGTCGTGTTCTACGTGACGGACGGTTCGCTGCCGATCGACGCGTTGGGCAACTGGAACATCGTGGTGGGCTTCGGCTTCATCGCGGCGGGATTCGGCGTTTCCACACAGTGGAAGTAACGCGGCCATAAGGTGTCGGGAGCCTGTACCAGGGCTTCTGTGAGCCCGTGTCCGCAAGCCGTGGCCCAAGTTGTCCACTGAGTTATCCACAAGGGTTTCCACAGTGTGGATAGGTCTGAAGATCTGTGGATAACCCATCCGGTGTTGACGCCGGTGTGACTGACCTACCGGTATCCGTAAGTGCGTTCGCCCCCTGCCCCGCCTGGGGAAACCCAGGTCAGGGACAGGGGGCACACTTGTTCCTGCACAGCATGCACAAGATCCGCCACGGTCTGTGGACAACGTGGGCTCCCGCGGGATTCTCCGGCGGGTCGGTCGGCTCGGCTCAGGTGAGCTGGCCGGTCCTCACCAGTGTCATGACCACAACCACGATCAGCACGAGCGCGCACGCGCCGTACTGGATCAGAGCCCGCCGCTCGCGGGGTGCGTGCACCATCGCGTAGCCGATCACCACACCGCCGACCAGGCCGCCGATGTGGGCCTCCCAGGCGATGTTGCTCCACCCGAAGGTGAAGATCAGGTTGATCACCAGCAGGGCGATCACCGGGCGCATGTCGTAGTTGAGCCGCCGCATGAGGATGGCAGTCGCGCCGAACAGGCCGAAGATCGCGCCGGAGGCACCGAGCGACGGCTGGTTCGGCTCGGCGATCAGATACGTGAGCGCGCTGCCGGCGAGGCCGGACACCGCGTACAGGGCGATATAGCGGGCGCGGCCGAGGGCCTGCTCCAGAGGGCCGCCGATCCACCACAGGCTGAGCATGTTGAAGGCGATGTGGATATAGCTGCCGTGCAGGAACATCGCCGTGACCAGCCGGTAGTACTGCCCCTCCGCGACGCCTTCGACGCTTCCGAGGAGCGGCACAAAGGCCCGGCCGATGAGGTCGAAGCTGTCGGTGAAGCGGTCACCCACGGAGAGCTGGACCAGGAAGACGGCGAGATTGAGCCCCACGAGGATCTTGGTGATCAGCCGGGGGTCCGCGGTGACCGTGCCGCCGGCGAGGGTGCGGGGCTGGGCGGCGTCGGGGGCGTGGCCCGTCCCGGAACCGTTCCGCACACATTCCGGGCACTGGAAGCCGACCGAGGCGCTGATCATGCACTCGGGGCAGATGGGGCGCTCGCAGCGCGTACAGCGGACACCGGTCTCCCGGTCCGGATGCCGGTAACAGGTGGGCAGGCTCGCGGCACCCTGTGGTTCCTGCGGGCTGCCTGGCGCCTGGTCCATCGGGATCCCCTCATCCTCTGTACGCATTTGGTACGCAACGCACCGCCCCGCTCATCCTTACGGATGGGCGGGGCGTTTGGTTCCCTGCGGGAGACCTCTCTCGGTTTCTCCGAGCGGCCTCGGTTCCCTCCGGGGGCCTCGGTTCAGCGGGTCTCGATGACGACCGACTCGATGACCACGTCGCTGACCGGACGGTCGGTGCGCGGGTTGGTCTGCGCGGAGGCGATGGCGTCCACGACCTTCTGGCTGGCCCCGTCGCTCACCTCACCGAAGATGGTGTGCTTGCGGGTCAGCCAGGCCGTCGGGGAGACGGTGATGAAGAACTGGGAGCCGTTGGTGCCCGGGCCGGCGTTCGCCATGGCCAGCAGGTACGGCTTGTCGAAGCCGAGGTCCGGGTGGAACTCGTCCTCGAACTCGTAGCCGGGACCGCCGGTGCCGTTGCCCAGCGGGTCACCGCCCTGGATCATGAATCCGCTGATCACCCGGTGGAAGACCGTGCCGTCGTAGAGCTTGTCCGTGGACTTCGCACCCGTGGCCGGGTTGGTCCACTCACGCTCGCCCTTGGCGAGTTCGACGAAGTTCCGGACCGTCTTGGGCGCGTGGTTCGGCAGGAGCCGCACTTCGATGTCGCCGTGATTGGTCTTCAGGGTGGCGTAAAGCTGCTCAGCCACGATCTGCCTTCCGTTGTCCTTTGTGACTCCCCGATCCTCGCACGGACCGCGCCCCTCGTCTTCCGTCACCGCCGCTCCGAACCGCTTCAACCGCTTCGTACGGAAGCGGCGCACAGTCCGGGGATCCGTGACATTGTCGTGGCAAGCTCCCGTTGCACCGTATTGATCAGTTATTGCCCCGAGTACACCCGGAGTCGGCTCTCATGACCCGGATGCCCGCCCTCGCATGCCCCGGAGCTCTCCGGCAGGCATGATCCGGATAAGGGTGGAAAGGTGAACTGTGACTTGCTGGGGGATGGCCCCAAGCCCCCAAGTACGCCACCGAGGAGGAGGATCCCGTGACCCGCAAGGACAGCGTGCGCGCAGCGGCCGAGTCGGCAAAGGACAGCGTGCGGCACGCCGCGGAAGTGGTGGCGCCCTACGCCGACACGACCAGGGACCGCGCCACGCAGTACGCGCACGAAGCACGCGTCAAGCTCGCGCCGAAGGTGTCGGCCGCCGCGCTCCAGGCCGCTGAACAGGCACGCACGCAGTACGACGCCCATCTCGCCCCGCGTCTTGAGCAGGCGCGGACGCATGTGCCGCCGAAGGTCGACCAGGCCGCCCACGAGGCAGCTGTCCGCACCCGCAAGGCCGCCCGGCAGGCGGCGGACTACTCCCGGCCGAGGATCGAGCAGGCCAGGGTCGCGGCCGGCCCCGTTCGCGAGGAGGCCACGTCCCGCAGTGTGGCGGCGCTGGCGGCGCTGCGCGGTCAGGTCTCGGCCAAGCAGGTCGAGAAGCTGGTCCGTAAGCAGGAGCGGCGGGCCAGGGTCGGCCGCGTCGCCAAGGGCCTCGCCGTGCTGGGCATCCTGGCGGGTGGCGCCTTCGCCGCCTGGAAGTGGTGGGACAAGCAGGCCAACCCCGACTGGCTGGTCGAACCGCCCGCCGCCACGGAGGTTCCGGAGGGCGGCCACCTGACCTCGGTCGACGGCAGTGGTCAGGACGAACTCGACCCCGAGGTCCAGGCCAAGCAGGCCGAGACGGAGGCGGCGGAGCACAAGGACCGCGGCTGACGCGTCAGTAGGACATCGACATCGCGGGGGCAGGAGACCTGAGGTCTCCTGCCCCCGCGATGTTTCACGTGGAACCAGCACCGCCCCGTTTCACGTGAAACCGGCTTTGCGTGGAGTCGGGCGCTACGGGAGCCGGCTTTACGTGGAGCTGAGCTTTACGTGGAGCCGGTCGCGGTGCGGCGTGGGCGCCTGCGTTGCGGCAGAGGCTTGCGCTTGCGGGTGCGGCAGGGGACTTCCGCCGCACCTCCGACCGGTGCGGCCGGAGCCGAAGGGGCGGGGGACGCGGCCGTGAGGGCCGATAGGGCCCTGATGCGGTCGGTGAAGTCGGGGTCGGGGAGGGGAAGGTCCAGATCGTCGTCCACATAGGCGACGGCCGCGGGCACGTAGTGCAGGACCGCGTTGACCGGTTCGGGCACACGTGAGTCGTCCGGCTTGAGCGCGCGGAGAATGCGCAGTGTGGTGGTGATCGCGACCTCGGAGCCGGTTTCCTCGTCGGCCACTGCGTCGGCCACTGCGTCGGTCCGGGTGTGCTGGGTGTGCCACCAGTCGGCTGCTCCGTGCTCGCCCAGAGCCCGGTGGTGCAGGTAGAGGCAGTAGCTGGCGGCGGGGTCGCCGGCCCCGGCGGCGTACTGCCACCAGAAACGGGCGGACTCCTCGCGCTCGGAGAGCTGCAGCATGCACCCCAGAACACGGGCCCCGGATGGTTCGGGCAGTGCCCGTGCGAGAAAGATCCGGAGGTCGGCGAGGGCTCCGGTGTGGGTGATCACGGTCTCGCAGAGCGTCTGGAGATCGTCGGCGGCGGAGCTTTCGTCCACCGACCCCTCACGGGCCTGTCCTCCGCCTGGGGAGTGGTCGTCGGCCGGGGTCTCGTCGGCCGCCTCCCTCTCGCCCGGGTTCTTGCCGAGGACGCTCTCACCGACCAGGTCCGCGTCGGCCGGCCCGGAGGCGTTGTGAGTGTGGCGCGTGGGGCAGCGGCGTTCCTCGGGTGGGTCCCGCCGCGCCGCCGCTCGGGCAGCCAGGCGGGCGGCTGCCGCGTCGATGTCGGCCACTGTGTAGGGCTCGCGGCGCAGCCTGGCGCGGGCGAGCAGCTCGTCAATGTGCGATGTCATCGGCATGCCCTTCCTCGCTCTCGCTCCGCACGAGGCCATCGCCATCGCCCTCGTCCTGTGCGGCGCTCTCATGCCGCGTGGCGTCAAGCCGCCTTCTGACTCCGTACGTGTGCTCCAGCCGTCGCCTGGCGTGGCGGACGGTGGAGCGTACGCCGGCCGGGGTGATCCCGAGTGCGGACGCCACCTCCTCCACGGTGAAGCCCTGGCCGAACTGCAGGAGCATGACGTCCATCTGACGTGGCGGCAGCTGTCCGATCGCCTCGAAGAGGCTGAGGCTCTCCTCGAACTGTCCTATGGGGTCGACCGCTTGGCTGAGCGCCACCGTCTCGAAGGCTGCCTCGCCCATGAGAGCGGGACGGCGGTCCCGGGCCCTGGAGAAGTCGATGGTGGTGTGCCTGAGCACGCGCCAGGCGTACGCGGTGGGGTTCTCCTTGGTCAGGACAGTGGACCAGGCCCTGAGTAACTTCTCGAAGGCCGCGTCGACGGCCTCCTCGGCATCGGCCCTGCTGCCCAGCCGGATCTCCGCCCAGTGGACATAGATCGGCCGGTACATCCGGTGGAATGCCTCGAAATCCAGCGGCAGTTTCCTCATCGGCCGGGCGTCCGTCGCGGCTCGGGGAAGTTCCTGGCTCACGTCTGTCCCTCCGTACCGCTCTCGCGCCGCATCTCGCTGATGCCGGCCCGGACTCCGGCCGCGGCCACGCGGCGCAGCAGAGCGAGCACGTCGCGGCCGAACACCCGCAGGGCGAGCACCGCCAGGATCACATCGTCGGCAACGTCCAGATTCACGTGCGGTTTTGCCTCTCCTTACAGAAGGCGAGGCCTCGTGGCGTTTCTGACGGCCTCGGAAGGGCGCCTGTTTTACGCCCTCCGTTCACGATGACGTTTGCAACGGGCCAGGTGTGCAACACCCGCACGGACTTTCTTAACGGAGCGCAGTGTTCTGATTACGTATCTTCGTTCACAGCAGCTCACACAAGCCTTCACGACTTCTGCGCGCCACCCTCACGCCCCCTCGGCCACCTGCATGGCGACCGCGGCACCCCGGAACCGGGCATCTCTTTGCGCAAACAATCGCAAACATCGCCGCCCTCTCCTTGTGATGCACGTCACCGCACACACCCCCTGTGGCGCTCCGGCGCTCGTCGAGGGCAGGGCCAGTGAGCTTGACAAGGCCACGTCACTACAGGACAGACGGGCAATTCCCGGCCGCCTCACACCCGTTGATGAGCCGACCGCAGCGTGGAATCGCCCCCGAAGGACGCGAGGCCGAAAGGCCCGACGGCGGATGGCAGGCGGTGCTCACGGCGCCACCGCGGGACGGGCCGGCCCACCCCAGGAGTCCCCCGGGAAACGGATCCGCACCTCCCGGCCCGTACGCTGCACGGCATAAGAAAACCCCCTCTGACCTGCAACTAAGCCGATCTGAGGGGGTTCATCGTGTGGAGCCTAGGGGAGTCGAACCCCTGACATCTGCCATGCAAAGACAGCGCTCTACCAACTGAGCTAAGGCCCCGTAAGGGAGGCATCCGCCAGAAGGATCCCCTTCTGAGCAGCGCCGCAGACCAGAGTACCGGGTCACCCCGGGTATCCCGCAAAAAGATTGGGGGTCCCCGCGAACGACCACTCTCCGTAAGATGCTCGACGTGGTTCGCTACAGCGAACCACGGTACTTGGGGAAGCGATGGGGAGACGCGAATGGACGCCGCACAGCAGGAAGCAACCGCAAGAGCCCGGGAGCTGCAGCGGAACTGGTACGGGGAGCCGTTGGGGGCGCTCTTCCGTAGGCTCATAGATGATCTGGGGCTCAATCAGGCACGCCTCGCCGGAGTGCTCGGCCTGTCGGCGCCCATGCTGTCGCAGCTGATGAGCGGCCAGCGCGCCAAGATCGGGAACCCCGCGGTGGTCCAGCGCGTACAACTGCTGCAGGACCTCGCAGGGCAGGTGGCGGACGGCAGTGTGAGCGCTGCCGAGGCCACCGAGCGCATGGACGAGATCAAGAAGTCGCAAGGGGGCTCGGTGCTCAGCAACACCACGCAGTCGACGACGAGTTCGGGGGGCGCGCCCACGGTGAAGCGTGTGGTGCGCGAGATCCAGTCACTGCTGCGTTCGGTTGCTGCCGCGGGGGACATCATCGAGGCGGCCGACACTCTCGCCCCGACCCACCCGGAACTGGCAGAGTTCCTCCGGGTGTACGGAGCCGGCCGCACCTCGGACGCGGTCGCCCATTACCAGTCCCACCAGAACTGAGCACGCCGCCCGGCCGCCGAACAACCGGTAGCCGCATACCTGTTGGGCCTTCCGGTCACCGGAAACCAGGCAGCCGGGCACCTCGGAAAGGCAGCCGTACCGACCGCCGAAGGGGGAGCGACGCACGACCATGGGTGAGGTCTTCGCCGGCCGGTACGAACTGGTCGACCCGATCGGACGCGGGGGAGTCGGCGCCGTCTGGCGCGCTTGGGACCACCGGCGGCGCCGGTATGTGGCCGCCAAGGTGCTCCAGCAGAGCGACGCGCACTCGCTGCTGCGCTTCGTGCGGGAGCAGGCACTTCGGATCGACCACCCCCATGTGCTCGCGCCCGCCAGCTGGGCCGCCGACGACGACAAGGTCCTGTTCACCATGGACCTCGTCGGCGGCGGTTCGCTGGTTCACCTGATCGGGGACTACGGTCCGCTGCCGCCGGCGTTCGTCTGCACCCTGCTCGACCAGCTGCTGGCTGGGCTCGCCGCGGTGCACGCGGAGGGGGTCGTGCACCGTGACATCAAGCCGGCCAACATCCTCCTTGAGGCGACCGGAACAGCCCGTCCGCGGCTGCGGCTGTCCGACTTCGGCATCTCGATGCGGCTGGGCGAGCCCCGGCTGACGGAGACCAACTACGTGGTGGGGACGCCCGGTTACTTCGCACCCGAGCAGCTGCTCGGCGCTGAGCCCGACTTCCCCGCCGACCTCTTCGCGGTGGGCCTGGTCGCCCTCTATCTCCTGGAGGGCGCCAAGCCCGATGCCAAGGCGCTGGTCGACCACTTCACGGCCCACGGCACACCGGGCGCCCCGAAGGGGATTCCCGAGCCGCTGTGGCAGATCGTGGCCTCTCTGCTCCAACCTGACCCACAGGCGCGGTTCCGCACCGCCACGGGGGCACGCAAGGCCCTCGCCGCGGCCAGGGAGCTCCTCCCTGAGCCCGGCCCCGACGACGAGCTGATCGAGATCTTCGACCAACTCGGCCCGCTTCCGGCGGAGTTCGGCCCGCAGGGCCCTCTGACGACCACTGCCGCGTCCGAGCGCTCCCAGGCTCACGACACCGCGCCTCAGAGACAGGGCCCAAGCACCTCGACGCCGTCGCAACAGTCCGGTGCCGCGTCTCCGGGCGCTCGGACAGCCACGGAGGGCCGTGCGGCGCAATCCGGAAGCACCACTCCGTCCGGGGCCCCCGCAGGAGCCGTACCCCCACAGGCGAGTGCGCCTCCTCAGGCTCGCCCCGGTGGTGTGTCCCCGGATGCCCACACAGATACTGCCTGGCCCCAGACACGCACGGGTTCCGTCCCGCCCATGCCTCCCGCAGGCGCTGTTCCTCCCCACCCCGACACCGGTGCCGTACCGTCTCGTCCCGCGCCCGGCGACGTACCACCACCGCCCTCGACCGCCCCCGTCCCCCCGCAGTCCCCCGCGGTGTCGGACACCGGAGGCTTCCACCTGCCGCCCCCGCCTCCGCCCCGGACCAGTACCTCTCCCGTACAGCGGAACCAGCCGCAGCCCCGCTCTCAGCCACAACCCCACCCACAGGCACACGCACAGCCCGAGCAGCCCCCCACTCCCCCCACGTCGCTCGCGCTCCCGAACCCCGCGTACTCCCCGTCGTTGCCGTACGAGCCCACTCACGTGCTCTCCCCCCAGGCTCCGCACCCCTCGGCTTCTCACCCCTCGGCCACGACCCCCGTGTCGCCGCCCCAGCCGCGCGAATTCGCCTCTACTGCTTCATACACCGCTCAAGACGTTCGGGTTCCACCTCAGCCGCAGCCCGTTGCCCGGCATCGCGCCAGGCGGGCACAGCGGCGGCCTGGACCGCCCGCGATGGTGACGGTTCCGGTGCTCCTGCTCGCGCTGGCCTGTTTCGCGGTCGGGTTCTGGGCACTGACACAGATCTGAGCCGGCCGGGAACCGCCCCTGGACCACGTGGACCACGTCGACTACCAGGCTCGCGGAGGCCCGTACTCCCGCGACCGCGCGTCCGGACCCCCGGCAGACGGCACAGGCGCTGTCCCCGCTCCCGGCCCTCCGCCTCCGGGCACCCCCGACCCGGCTGCCGCCGCCCGCCTCCGTGCGACCACGGTCCACACGGCGAGCCCCAGCACCAGCACGGTCCCCGCACCGATCCCGCCCACGGCCACCGCCTTCATCGCGGTGTTCCCGTCCGGTCCCCCGTCGCCGCCGGTCGCCGCGGCGCCGTTCGATGCCGCGGCCTGGTCCCCCGCGGTCACGTCGAACACGTCGGGCGGCGCGGCGGTTCCGTCGTACACCGCCGGCGCCCCGGCCGTACCGCTCACCCGCACACGCAGGGTCAGGTCGAACGGCCCGTCGCCGAACTTGCCGGCCATCTCCGCTCCGAGGTGCACGGCCAGGTAGTACCAGCCCGCGAACCGCATTCCGCTCACCTGGTCGTCGACGTCGTACCGGTTCTCGTAGGCGACCGGGGGCAGCGGCTCCAACGTGGCCGACTTCGCCTTGCCGTCGTATCCGGTGCCCGCGTCGTCCACGAAGGCGCGCACCGGGTTGTAGAGCGACAGGTCGAGGGCGTTGCCCAGGAACCCGTCGCCGCTCGCTGGGCCCAGTTCGGCGGTGGCGTAGAACTGTTGCCCCCAGTCGACGGGAACGCGGTAGAAGAGCGTCTGCCCGGCCTGGATGTCGTCCTTCCAGACGCCCTGGCCCAGGGAACGCGCCTCGTTGAAGCTCGTACCGCCCCTACGCGTCCTGGCGAGGCCGTCGAGCGCTTGCGGGGAGGCGGAGTCCCACACCTCGGGAGCGGTCGTCGAAGCGGCCTTCTTCAGCGCGGGCTCCGACACGTACCGAAGCTCCAGCTCCCAGTCGTCCGGCGAGGACCCGGCACCGCCGATGCGCTCGAGGAGCACGGAGTACGTCCCCGCGCTCTTGCAGGTGTACGCGCCGGGGCCGGCCCTGCGCGATGCCCAGGCGGTGATCGGCCGCGGGCTCTCGGTGGGCCCGAACCGGGCGGCCCCGGCATCCCCGGAGAAGCACTTGTTGCCGTTGGGGTCCTGCAGGGACACCTTGATGCCGTCCGAGTAGACGACCTTGGTTCCTGCCTTGGGGACGGCGGTGACCGACACATAGGCGCTGGACACGGCGTCGAGCCGCAGCCGGTAGTAGAGCTTCCCCTGGTCGCGTACGGAGCTTCGGTAGCTCCTGCCGGGTGTCAGCCGTACGGCATCCGTGGCCGTCGTCGCGCCTTCGATCTGCTCGGCGCCGGCGGCGAAGCGGTAAGGAGGGGGAGTGCCGGCCGCCGTCGCCTGTCCCGCCGAGGCCATGGCCGAGAACAGCGCCGCCGCCCCGGCCAGGACCGTACGGCCGCGCCACCGTCCCGTGCGCCGCCCCATCACGCGCCACCCCTCGCCGTAGCACCGGATCGTCATTCACCGGGCGTCCGCGGACCTGTGTCGGCGCGTCCCGACGCCGTCCCGGATGCCCACGAAGCCTCGACCATCCTGCCCCTCCGGCCGCCGCGCCACCCCTCGTTCGGCCACGCAAGCGCTTCCTGTGACGTCCACGACGCTCTGTCCCGGCCCTGCCCCCGGCAACACAAAACCCCGACCGCGAGGCGGCCGGGGTCTGTACTGAGACTGTCGTCGATACTCACGAACCCGTGGGCACGGAGTCGGTCGCCTCCGTCCACAGATCCTGCTCGGCGCGATCCGCCTGGATCTGGCGGTACACGAGGAGCCCGCCGATGGCGGCCAGTGCGACCAGGAGAAGCTTCTTCACCGCGCGACCTCGTCTTTCCTTGGCGTAGGGGACTTCTGGCGCCCGACTATACACACCGGCCGATACCCAACGGTGACCTGCGTCGGCCGCCAACTCCCGCACGGCGCACAGCAGTAGAACCGGACGACAGCGCTCCCTTCGGAACGTGAGCCGTCACCACAAACTGTGACTTTTGCCGCTCTTCATCGCTTTTCTCGCTTCTTGGGTCCATACGGGTGGTGTTCATCTGAAGATCGACGCGCCACGAGCGCAGGTCCACCACTTCACGGCCGCCATACACATCATGAGGAAAGTACGCAAATCGCCCAACCCGAAAGTGAGGGGCCATGGCCAAGATCAGGGTCATGAAGCTGTGGACCGCGGTCATCACCGCCTTCATCGCACTGTGCACGACGCTCGGACTCGTCACGACGGCCGGCGCGGCCACACCGGTACAGCAGCCGGCGAACCCGCGCAACAGCACCGCGACCGTGACGCTCCCGACGACGGCCGCCTGGGCGTGGGCATACGCCCGCTCCCTGCCCCCCACCATGAAGCAACGCATCCGTGCCGAGGCCCACGGCTCCTCGCCGAGCTGCCGCCATCGCGCGCCGGCGGACACGGACGAGACCTCCGACGAGGAGGAGCCCGCGGCGGACTCCACCGCTCCCTGCACCGACCGGACGTAGGCCGGGAGCCGAGCACCGGCCGGACGTAGGCCCGAGCGCCGACGAACAGGCCCCTACGTAGACCCTCTTCACGTAATTCGGTCTCTACGTAGACCTCGTTTTACGTCCCCCCGATTACCTCTACCTCTCACACACCTCGCGTCCGGGGCGAACTTGCGTACACACCGGGCACACGACAAGACCCCCAACCAGGACTGGTTGGGGGTCTTCGCAGTGTGGGGCTAACAGGATTTGAACCTGTGGCCTCATCCTTATCAGGGATGCGCTCTAACCAACTGAGCTATAGCCCCGCCGCGCTCTGCGGTGTATGTCCCGCGCGCTGACCTCTGAAGATTAGCGCACGACGGGGTCAGTCCCAAAATCGGTATCCGAGCCCCGCTCCAGCCTGCCCGGACAGCCTCAGAGCGCATCCCCGAACAGCCTCGGAGCGCGCTCCCGAACAGCGTGAGAGCGCACCCCCGACAGGGATGCGCTCCAAGCAGGAAGCGGTTACGACAACGTTTTACTCGTCCTCGGCGAGGGTCAGCTCGATGCCGCCGACGAAGCCCGCGGAGAGGTTGTAGATGAACGCGCCGAGGGTGGCGAGCGCGGTGGCGAGAACGACGTCGATGACCGCGATGATCGACGTGAAGATGAGCACACGCGGCAGCGACAGGAAGGACTGCAGGTCGAAGCCGTTGGACTCGTTCGAGCCGGTGGCCTCGGAGATCGTGCCGCCCACCGTGGAGAAGACGCCCATGGCGTCCATGACCATCCACAGCACCGCGGCCGCGACGATCGTGCAGATGCCGAGCGCGATGGAGAGCAGGAAGCTGACCTTCATCACCGACCACGGGTCGGCCTTGGCCACCCGCAGACGCGCCTTGCGCGTGCGCGGAGTCGTACGGGCCCCGGTACGCGGCCTGCGGACAGCGCTGGTGGCCGCCTGCTGTGCCGGGTAGGCCTGCGGCGGGTGGTACGGCTGAGAGGTCTGCTGCGGCTGCCGTTCCCCCGGCAGCGGCGATCCCGGAGGCGGCGGTGCCGCGCCCACGGGAGCAGGCTGGCCCCCGGGAGGCGTGTGCCCCACCGGAGCCGCCTGGCCCGGGGCTGGTCCCGGCCCCGGAGAAGGCGCCGGGCCCGGAGGCACCGGCGAGCCTGGGGCCGCGCCCGCCGCGTACTGCGGCGTCTGCGGGCCTCTGGTGTCCGTCACAGTTCCCCCCTGGGATCCATGAGAGTCATGGGAGTCAGTCGCCTCCGTGGCGGGGCCACGGCCGCCGTCCTTTTCCGTACCGGTAGAACCGGCGCCCGTGGCTCCGCTCACGATGACTCACTCCTCGCGCTACTCGTCCGAGGACGGCTCGCCCTCGTCCGTACCGGCGACCGTTTCGACCTCGTCCGAGTCGTCGACCGCGCCGTCGACTTCCTCGGCCTCGCGACCGGCCTCGGCGTTTCGAGCGATACCGACGACGGCATCGCGCTTGCCCAGGTTGATCAGTTGGACGCCCATGGTGTCACGGCCCGTCTCCCTGACCTCGTTGACTCGCGTACGAATCACACCGCCCGACAGCGTGATGGCGAGGATCTCATCGGTCCCCTCGACCACCAGCGCGCCGACGAGCGAGCCGCGGTCCTCGACGATCTTGGCGGCCTTGATGCCCAGGCCACCGCGACCCTGGACGCGGTACTCGTCAACAGCGGTCCGCTTCGCGTACCCACCGTCTGTGGCAGTGAACACGAACGTACCGGGTCGAACAACATTCATCGAGAGCAGTCGGTCTCCCTCACGGAAGCTCATGCCCTTGACACCCGAGGTCGCACGGCCCATGGGACGCAATGCGTCATCCGTCGCCGTGAACCTGATCGATTGGGCCTTCCTGCTGATCAGAAGCAGATCGTCCTCTGCCGAAACCAGTTCGGCACCGATCAGTTCGTCGTCGGAACCGTCCTCTGTTTCACGGAGGTTGATCGCGATGACGCCGCCCGAACGCGGTGAATCGTAATCCTTCAGGGGCGTCTTCTTCACAAGTCCGCCCTTCGTGGCCAGCACCAGATAGGGCGCCGCCTCGTAGTCGCGGATCGCGAGGATCTCGGCGATCGCCTCGTCCGGCTGGAATGCCAACAGGTTGGCGACGTGCTGTCCACGCGCGTCACGTCCGGCGTCCGGGAGTTCGTACGCCTTCGCGCGGTAGACGCGGCCCTTGTTGGTGAAGAACAGCAGCCAGTGGTGCGTCGTCGACACGAAGAAGTGGTCGACGATGTCGTCTTCCTTGAGCTTCGTGCCGCGTACGCCCTTGCCGCCGCGCTTCTGGGAGCGGTAGTCGTCCGTCTTGGTGCGCTTGACGTAGCCGCCGCGCGAGATGGTGACGACGATGTCCTCTTCGGCGATCAGGTCCTCCATGGACATGTCGCCGTCGAAGGGGACCAGCTTGGACCGGCGGTCGTCGCCGAACTTCTCGACGATCGCGGCCAGTTCCTCGCTGATGATGCCGCGCTGACGCACCGGCGAGGCCAGGATCGCGTTGTACTCGCGGATCTTCGCCTGGAGTTCGTCGTGCTCGGAGACGATCTTCTGGCGCTCCAGAGCGGCCAGCCGGCGCAGCTGCATCTCGAGGATCGCGTTGGCCTGGATCTCGTCGATCTCCAGAAGGCCCATGAGGCCCTCTCGCGCGATCTCCACGGTGTCACTGCGCCGGATCAGCGCGATGACCTCGTCGATGGCGTCCAGGGCCTTCAGGAGGCCACGCAGGATGTGCGCGCGCTCCTCGGCCTTGCGCAGCCTGAAACGCGTACGGCGGACGATGACCTCGACCTGGTGCGCCACCCAGTGGCGGATGAACGCGTCGAGCGACAGCGTGCGCGGCACGCCGTCGACCAGCGCCAGCATGTTCGCGCCGAAGTTCGTCTGCAGGTCGGTGTGCTTGTAGAGGTTGTTCAGCACGACCTTGGCGACCGCGTCCCGCTTGAGGACGATGACGAGGCGCTGGCCCGTACGGGAGGACGTCTCGTCGCGGACGTCCGCGATGCCACCGACCTTGCCGTCCTTCACCAGGTCGGCGATCTTCTGCGCGAGGTTGTCGGGGTTGACCTGGTAGGGGAGTTCGGTGACCACCAGGCACTGGCGGTTCTGGATCTCCTCGACGTCGACGACCGCGCGCATCGTGATGGAGCCACGGCCCGTGCGGTACGCCTCCTCGATGCCCTTACGGCCCACCACAAGGGCGCCGCTCGGGAAATCGGGGCCCTTGATGCGCTCGATGAGGGCGTCCAGAAGCTCCTCGTGCGTGGCCTCCGGGTTCTCCAGGTACCACTGGGCTCCGGACGCGACCTCGCGCAGGTTGTGCGGCGGGATGTTGGTCGCCATGCCGACCGCGATACCCGCCGAGCCGTTGATCAGCAGGTTCGGGAAGCGCGCCGGCAGAACCGTCGGCTCCTGGTTGCGGCCGTCGTAGTTGTCCGTGAAGTCGACGGTCTCCTCGTCGATGTCACGGACCATCTCCATGGACAGCGGCTTCAGCTTGCACTCGGTGTACCGCATGGCGGCGGCCGGGTCGTTGCCGGGAGAGCCGAAGTTGCCGTTGGAGTCCACCAGCGGCATCCGCATCGACCACGGCTGCGCGAGACGGACCAGCGCGTCGTAGATCGACGAGTCACCGTGCGGGTGGTAGGTGCCCATGACGTCGCCGACGACGCGGGCGCACTTGTAGAAGCCCTTCTCGGGCCGGTAGCCGCCGTCGTACATCGCGTACAGGACGCGGCGGTGGACGGGCTTGAGACCGTCCCGTACGTCGGGCAGCGCGCGCGACACGATGACGGACATCGCGTAGTCGAGGTACGAGCGCTGCATCTCCGTCTCGAGCCCGACGGGCTCGACACGCAGGGCGATCTCGCCCTCTTCAGGGGTGATGGGACCAGTGGGCGAAAGAGGTGTCTCGTCGGTCATTGCTGGTGAAGATCCTTTCTGGTGCGGTCAGCTGAGACCGACTCAGATGTCGAGGAAGCGGACGTCCTTGGCGTTGCGCTGGATGAACGCGCGGCGTGCCTCGACGTCCTCGCCCATCAGGACCGAGAACAGGTCGTCGGCCTGGGCGGCGTCGTCGAGCGTGACCTGACCGAGGACACGGTGCTCCTGGTCCATCGTCGTGATGCGCAGTTCCTCGGCGTTCATCTCACCGAGACCCTTGAAGCGCTGGATCGAGTCTTCCCTGACCCGCTTGCCCGACTGGCGGCCGAGCTCGATCAGGGCGTCGCGCTCACGGTCCGAGTACGCGTACTCGAAGTCGTCCCGGCCCCACTTGATCTTGTAGAGCGGCGGACGCGACAGGAACACGTGGCCGGCCTCGACCAGCGGCCGCATGAAGCGGAACAGGAAGGTCAGCAGCAGCGTGTTGATGTGCTGTCCGTCGACGTCGGCATCCGCCATCAGGATGATCTTGTGATAGCGGAGCTTCGCGATGTCGAAGTCCTCGTGGACCCCGGTGCCGAACGCGGAGATCAGTGCCTGGATCTCCTGGTTCTGCAGGATCTTGTCGATCCGCGCCTTCTCGACGTTGAGGATCTTTCCTCGGATCGGGAGGATCGCCTGGTACTCCGGGTTCCGGCCGGACTTGGCCGAGCCGCCGGCGGAGTCACCCTCGACGATGAAGATCTCGCACTTGGTGGGGTCGTTCGACTGGCAGTCGCTCAGCTTGCCCGGCAGGGACGCCGTCTCCAGGAGCCCCTTGCGACGGGTGAGGTCACGGGCCTTGCGGGCCGCCACGCGCGCGGTGGCCGCCTGGATGGACTTGCGGATGATGTCCGCGGCCTCGTTCGGGTTGCGGTCCAGCCAGTCGCTGATGTGTTCGTGGACGACCTTCTGGACGAAGGTCTTCGCCTCGGTGTTGCCCAGCTTGGTCTTGGTCTGGCCCTCGAACTGCGGCTCGCCCAGCTTGATCGAGATGATCGCCGTCAGACCCTCGCGGATGTCGTCGCCCGTGAGGTTGTCGTCCTTCTCGCGCAGCAGCTTCTTGTCGCGCGCGTACCGGTTGATGAGACCGGTGAGCGCCGCACGGAAGCCCTCCTCGTGCGTACCGCCCTCGTGGGTGTGGATGGTGTTGGCGAAGGAGTACACACCCTCGCTGTATCCGCCGTTCCACTGCATCGCGACCTCGAGGGAGAGCATGCGCTCCTTGTCCTCGGCCTCGATGTCGATCACGGTGGGGTGGACGACCTCGCCCTTGCGGGAGTTGAGGTACGTCACGAAGTCGACGATGCCGCCTTCGTAGTGGTACGTGACGGTCTTGACCTCTTCGGGCTCGTCCGCCCCCGCCTCGTCGGCGCCCACCGTGGCCTTCGCCGAGTCGCGCTCATCAGTGAGTTTGATCGTCAAACCCTTGTTGAGGAACGCCATCTCCTGGAAGCGCCGCGAGAGCGTCTCGAAGGAGTAGTCCGTGGTCTCGAAGATGTCCCCGTCGGCCCAGAAGGTGACCGACGTGCCGGTCTCGTCGATGGCCTCGTGCTGGGCCAGCGGAGCCGTCGGCACGCCCAGCTTGTAGTCCTGCGTCCAGCGGTGTCCGTCGGTCCTGATCTCGACGGCCACCTTGGTGGACAGCGCGTTCACGACGGAGACGCCCACGCCGTGCAGACCGCCGGAGACCGCGTAGCCGCCGCCGCCGAACTTGCCGCCCGCGTGCAGCACGGTCAGCACTACCTCGACGGCGGGCTTTCCCTCGGAGGCGACGATGCCCACCGGGATGCCGCGGCCGTTGTCGACGACGCGGACGCCGCCGTCGGGGAGGATCGTGACCGCGATCGTGTCGGCGTGCCCGGCCAGCGCCTCGTCGACGGAGTTGTCGACCACCTCGTACACAAGGTGATGAAGACCACGCTCACCGGTCGAGCCGATGTACATGCCGGGTCGCTTGCGGACCGCGTCCAGACCCTCGAGGACGGTGATGGCGCTGGCGTCGTACGAGGCGGTGACCTCGCCGTTCGAGGTTTTGGCCTCGCCGTCGACGCCGGCGTCGGTGGACGGGATGTTCTCGTTGGGGTTGCCGGAATCGGCCACGAAGCGCCCTTTCTGGCACAGCACAAGCCAAGCTCCCGGCGGGTGGCCGGAGCGGCTGCGGCGTGTTGCGTTGGTAAGCCTTAGTCAGCGTTGCTCGGTGCGTCCCACAAGTGGGGCGGGATTAGCCTCCAGTCTACCGGTAGCGCCGACAGTGATGGGGGTTTGCCGGTACCTGAGTCCGCATGTGCCGCCCTGAACCGGTCTCCACCGACTCCCCATATGCGGACCCGGGCCCAAAGAGGCGCAGAGCGCCACTCAGCGCTTCGAGGTGTCAACCCCCCGCTACGAACGGCATACCGTCCGGTCTGGCTCACCCGTAGGTGTCACCGGGGCCTGTGCTGCCAGGCGCGCGCAAGGGGCCGAAACGCTGGACGGGACCCCCGGGGCCGAGCACCTTGATCAGCCTCACCGTGCCGTGCCCGAGGTCCTCGTTCAGGCGTGCGACCAGCTGCGGAGCGAGCAGCCGCAGGTTGGTCGCCCAGGCGGTCGAGTCGCACCGCACGATCAGCACGCGCTCGTCCTCGTCGTACTTCTCCGGTACGCAGTGGTTGGCCAGGTCGTCGCCGACGATCTGCGGCCAGCGGCCCATGACACCGCCGACGGCGGCCGGGGTCTCCCAGCCGCGCTCGGTGATGAGCCGGTTGATGGCGGAGCCGAGCGCCATCGGGTCCCGCCCGTCTGCATGCGCGCCCGAGCGCAGACCGCCGCGCCGCGCCTGCTTCTTCTGCCGCGCCGCGTCCCCACGCGCGCGTGCCTGTTCCTTCGCGGCGCGCAGGGCCACGCGCGCGAGGTCGACGCCGGAGGGTTCGGGGGCCTTCGCCGGCTCGGGCTTCGGCTCCGGTGCGTTCTCGCTCATACGCGCTCCACCGTGCCCCCGGACACGTTGAACCGCGTCCCCGTCAGTACGCCCGGTACGTCGTCGTCGACCGCGGCCGTCACCAGCACCTGTTCGCCCGGGGCGACCAGCTCGGCGAGGCGTTCGCGGCGACGGGTGTCCAGCTCGGCGAACACGTCGTCGAGGACCAGCACCGGCTCGTTGCCCTCGGCCCGCAACAGGTCGTACGAGGCCAGGCGCAGCGCCAGCGCGTACGACCAGGACTCGCCGTGAGACGCGTATCCCTTCGCGGGCAGCTCGCCAAGTTTGAGCAGTAGTTCGTCCCGATGCGGTCCGACCAGGGTGACGCCCCGCTCGATCTCCGGCTTGCGCGTCTCCACCATCGCCGCCATCAGCTGCTCGTACAGCTCCTCGCGCGCGTGGCCGGTGATTTCGGGCGAGGAGGGCTTGTACTCCAGTGCCACGGGACCGCCGCCCGGCGCCAGCTGCTCGTACGCCTTGTCCGCCAGCGGCTGGATCGCGGCGACCAGGTCGAGACGCTGGGCGAGCAGCTCGGCGCCCACGCGCGCGAGGTGCTGGTCCCAGACGTCGAGCGTGGACAGGTCCATCGTGCGGCCGCCGTGGCGCCGGGCGAGCGCGGCCGACTTCAGGAGCGTGTTGCGCTGCCTCAGGACGCGGTCGTAGTCCGAGCGCACGCCCGCCATGCGCGGGGAGCGCGCGGTGATCAGCTCGTCGAGGAAGCGCCGGCGCTCGCCCGGATCGCCCTTGACCAGCGCGAGGTCCTCGGGCGCGAACAGCACGGTCCGTACGATGCCGAGGACATCACGCGGTCTGACCTGCGAGGACCTGTTGATGCGGGCGCGGTTGGCCTTGCCGGGGTTCAGCTCCAGCTCGACGAGCTGCTGACGCTCGCCCTGCCGGACGTTGGCCCGGATGATCGCCCGGTCGGCGCCCATCCGCACAAGGGGCGCGTCGGACGAGACGCGGTGGCTGCCGAGGGTGGCGAGATAGCCGACCGCCTCGACGAGATTGGTCTTGCCCTGTCCGTTGGGCCCCACGAACGCGGTGACGCCCGGGTCGAGAGGCACCTCGACCCGGGCGTACGAGCGGAAGTCGGCCAGCGACAGATGCGTGACGTGCATGGTCGTTCGCCGACCTCCCCCAGGGCTGTGGATCCGCGGTGCGGACCTGTGGACTACTTCTTCCGGCTACCCGACCGATTCACTTCGACTTCACTTCGGCGGGTTCACTTCTTCTCGACCGCGTGGCCGCCGAACTGGTTCCGCAGCGCCGCGACCATCTTCATCTGCGGGGAGTCGTCCTGCCGGGACGCGAACCGCGCGAACAGCGACGCGGTGATCGCGGGCAGCGGCACCGCGTGGTCGATGGCGGCTTCCACGGTCCACCGGCCCTCGCCGGAGTCCTGTGCGTAGCCGCGCAGCTTCTCCAGGTGCTCGTCCTCGTCCAGCGCGTTGACCGCGAGGTCGAGCAGCCAGGAGCGGATGACGGTGCCCTCCTGCCAGGAGCGGAAGACCTCGCGCACGTCGGTGACCGAGTCGACCTTCTCCAGGAGCTCCCAGCCCTCGGCGTAGGCCTGCATCATCGCGTACTCGATGCCGTTGTGGACCATCTTCGAGAAGTGGCCCGCGCCCACCTTGCCCGCGTGGACGGCGCCGATGCCGGCGTCCCCCTCGGGCTTGAGGGCGTCGAAGACCGGCTGGACCTTGGCGATGTTCTCGGCGTCGCCGCCGTACATCAGCGCATAGCCGTTCTGCAGGCCCCAGACGCCGCCCGAGACGCCGCAGTCGACGAAGCCGATGCCCTTGGCCGCCAGTTCCTCGGCGTGCTTCTCGTCGTCCGTCCAGCGCGAGTTGCCGCCGTCCACGACGACGTCACCGGGCTCCAGGAGCTCGGCGAGCTCGTCGACCGTCGACTGGGTCGCCGCACCGGCCGGAACCATCACCCACACCACACGCGGACCCTTGAGCTTGCCCACAAGCTCTCCGAGGCTGTGGACATCGGCGACGTCCGGATTGCGGTCGTATCCGATGACGGTGTGGCCTGCGCGGCGAATGCGCTCGCGCATGTTGCCGCCCATCTTGCCGAGGCCGACGAGACCGAGCTCCATCAGGTTGTTCCTTCACTAGCGATGTGGCAGGAGAGCACTTTCGTACCTGCGTCCGAGCCTAAACCCGGACGCTCCTGCACACCTGTGGGCATAGCCGCTCAGACGTATGCCCCCACCTGCGGCCTTCGTCAGCCGCTGAGGCGCACCGGCATGATCAGGTACTTGTACGCCTCGTCCGCCTCCGCGTCCAAGGCGGGCTTGCCGCTCAGGAGCGCCGGCTTGGTGGACGTCGTGAAGGAGAGCTGCGCCACCGGGGAGTCGATGGCGCTCAGGCCGTCGAGCAGGAAGGTGGGGTTGAAGGCGATCGAGACGTCGTCGCCCTCCAGCTGGGCGTCGACCCTTTCCACAGCCTGTGCGTCGTCGCTGGAACCGGCCTCCAGGATCAGCACGCCCTGCTCGAAGGAGAGCCGCACGGGGGTGTTCCGCTCGGCGACCAGGGCCACTCGCTTGACGGCCTCCACGAAGGGGGCGGTCTCGATCACGGCGATGGAGTTGAACTCCGTCGGGAACAGCGAGCGGTACTTCGGGAGGTCGCCCTCCAGCAGACGCGTGGTCGTCCGCCGTCCCGCGCCCTCGAAACCGATCAGACCCTCGCCGGCACCGGAGCCGGACAGCGCCAGGATGACGCTGTCGCCGCTTGTGAGGGCCTTGGCGGTGTCCAGGAGCGTCTTGGCGGGCACCAGGGCCACCGCGGACGCCTCGGGGTTCTCCGGCTTCCACAGGAACTCACGGACCGCGAAGCGGTAGCGGTCGGTGGACGCCAGCGTGACCGTGTCGCCCTCGATCTCGATGCGCACACCGGTGAGGACGGGCAGCGTGTCGTCACGGCCCGCGGCGATGGCCACCTGGGCCGCGGCGGAGGCGAAGACCTCACCGGGGACGGTGCCGGTCGCCGACGGCATCTGCGGCAGCGCCGGGTACTCCTCCACAGGCAGTGTGTGCAGCGTGAAGCGCGAGGAGCCGCAGACCACGGTCGCCCGTACACCGTCTGTGGAAATCTCCACCGGCCGGTTGGGGAGCGCACGGCAGATGTCGGCGAGCAGGCGGCCGGAGACGAGCACCGTGCCTTCCTCGTCGATCTCGGCGTCCACCGAGACCCGTGCCGAGACCTCGTAGTCGAAGCTGGAGAGGCTCAGCGCGCCTTCCTCGGCCTTCAGCAGAAGGCCGGCGAGCACAGGCGCCGGCGGACGGGCCGGGAGGCTGCGTGCCGCCCAGGCCACTGCCTCCGCGAGTACGTCGCGTTCCACCCGGATCTTCACCGTTGCCGCCTCCGTCTGTTGCCGGCGCTCTCGCCCTGCTGCCTCGTCGTCTGACTCGGTGTCTCTCAGCCCGGTCATGGGAAGGACACCGGGGAACAGTCTGACGCACCGCACTGACAGTCGGTGCCCCTCGGGGTCAAGTCGTTCCGAGCGGCAGCTGAGGCGCCGACCGCGAGTTGTGCACAGCCCCCACTTCGAATCGATTCCCAGACTCTCTCTAGTTGGGAGTAGTAGTAGGGGCTGTGGATACCGTGGATAACCTCGTATTCGCAGGTCAGGGTCGGTTTTTTGTCCACTGGCCCTGTGGGCGGAGGCGGTGGAAAACAGGCGTCTTCTGTGGACGGGGAAAAGTTCTGCACACCCGATGCACAGGCGGGGGCCACTTCTCCCCAGCGCCGTCCCCAGGTTTACCCACGTTCCCCACAGCCCAACCCGGCACCTTCGTGTGACGCCTTTCACTCGACACGGTGAGGAGGCGCGTCGCGTTGCCGAACAGTGGACAGCGGTGTGGAGAAGCCGGGGATCACTGGGGACAACCTCCCCCAGCCTGTGGGCCGCCGGTGGACAACTTTCTGCACACCCTGTGGATCCTTTCGTCGTCCACAGCCTGTGGAGATCGTTCGTCCACGAATCCACAACCGGCTGACCTGGTCTGATGCTCTTTCAGCAGCGCACCCTGTGGACACGATCTGGACAACTTCCCAGTCCCCAGGATGTGGACGCGAGAAAGTCCCCAAATCTGTGGAGGGCGGCCGTAACCGGGGTGCTTATTCGAACAGCGGATGGTCTTCGGGTGTCGGCCGAGCGACTCCGGGCGCGGCCGGGAGGGGCGTACGAGGGCGGTTGAGGGCCTCCCGGAGGCAGAACGAGGGTCCTTCAGGAGGCGTGTGAGAGCGGCGGAAGCCGCCTTCGGAGGCGTGCCGGAGACGACATCGAGGCGTGCCGGATCTCCTTCGGCGCGTGGAGGAACGACGTCTGACGCCTGCCGGAACGCCTTCAAAGGGGTTCCGGAACGACGAAGGCGCCCTCGGGAACGTCTCCCGGGGCGCCCTCAGCGACGTACCGCCGCTGCTGTCAGCCGTTCTTGATGCGGTTCGTGAGCTCGGTGACCTGGTTGTAGATGGAGCGGCGTTCGGCCATCAGCGCGCGGATCTTGCGGTCGGCGTGCATCACGGTCGTGTGGTCGCGGCCGCCGAACTGGGCGCCGATCTTCGGCAGGGAGAGGTCGGTGAGCTCGCGGCACAGGTACATGGCGATCTGGCGTGCGGTGACCAGCACGCGGCTGCGCGAGGAGCCGCACAGGTCGTCCACCGTGAGGCCGAAGTAGTCGGCGGTCGCCGCCATGATGGCCGTCGCGGTGATCTCCGGCGCCGAGTCCTCGCCGCCCGGGATCAGGTCCTTGAGGACGATCTCCGTCAGGCCGAGGTCCACGGGCTGCCGGTTGAGCGACGCGAAGGCCGTCACCCGGATCAGCGCGCCCTCCAGCTCACGGATGTTCCGTGAGATCCGGGACGCGATGAACTCCAGGACCTCCGGCGGGGCGTTGAGCTGCTCCTGCACCGCCTTCTTACGAAGGATGGCGATACGGGTCTCCAGCTCGGGCGGCTGGACGTCGGTGATCAGACCCCACTCGAAACGGTTCCGCAGCCGGTCCTCCAGAGTCACCAGCTGCTTGGGCGGCCGGTCACTGGAGAGCACGATCTGCTTGTTCGCGTTGTGGAGCGTGTTGAAGGTGTGGAAGAACTCCTCCTGCGTCGACTCCTTGTCCGCCAGGAACTGGATGTCGTCGACGAGCAGGATGTCCATCTCGCGGTACCGCTTGCGGAAGCTGTCGCCCTTGCCGTCGCGGATCGAGTTGATGAACTCGTTGGTGAACTCCTCGGAGCTCACGTACCGCACGCGCGTGCCCGGGTAGAGGCTGCGCGCGTAGTGCCCGATCGCGTGCAGCAGGTGCGTCTTGCCGAGTCCCGACTCCCCGTAGATGAAGAGCGGGTTGTAGGCCTTGGCGGGTGCCTCGGCGACGGCGACCGCGGCGGCGTGCGCGAAACGGTTCGAGGCGCCGATGACGAACGTGTCGAAGAGGTACTTCGGGTTGAGACGCGCGGTGGGCTCGCCGGGACCCGTCGCGGGAGCCGGCTGCGCGGCCAGCGGGCCCGGGGCACCACTGGAGGCGGGCAGCGAGGAGCCGACGGGGCCGCCCCGGTGGACATGCCCGGTCCCGGACTGCGACGGCGGCTCCGGCCGGCGGTCGCGGCGGTCCGGACGCTGGTCGTAGTCGGATCGCGGCTGGTCGTACCCGGGCCGCTGCTGCTCGTAGTCGGACCGCTGCTGTTCGTAGGGAGAGCGGTCCGGTGGCTGCTGTCGGTAGTCCTGGGGGGGAGAGGCGTACGGGTCCCGGTCCGGGAAGCCGAGCCGCTGCTGCTGCCAGCCGTAGTCGTCCTGCGAGGGCCGCGGCCAGGCGCCGGGATCGGGGCGCTGGTAGTCGGGGTACGCGGGACGGGCGGTCGGGAGCTGGTCCCCGCGGGGCGGTTGCTGGTCGGGGCGGCCCTGCGGGTGGTCGTCCATGTGGTCGTTCGCACGGTGGCGGCCGTATCCCCGGTATCCGTCACGGTCCTGCGCGGAGGGGCGCTCGGGCTCCTCGTAGCGCTGCTGCGACTGGGCGGGCGGCGCCGGCGGGGCGGGGGTCTCGCCGACGGAGTCGTCGACGGTGATCGCGATACGGATCGGGCGGCCGCACTCGCGGCTCAGGGTCTCGCTGACGATCGGCGCCAGGCGCCCTTCCAGGACACCCTTCGCAAACTCGTTGGGGACCGCGAGCAGCGCGGTGTCCGCTACGAGCGCCAGCGGCTGGCAGCGCTTGATCCAGTGCTCGTCCTTCGTCTCGACACCCTGCCCACGCCCCTCACCGAGAAGTTGCTCCAATACTCGTGGCCACACTGCGGCAAGATCGGCAGGTACGTCAGCCACAGGGCACGCTCTCTCACGGGTCCCACGAACGTGTGATTCCTGGGACGGATTGGGTTGGAACTGAGGGTGGGGCGGGCGGCACGAATCAGATGGAGCAGGGAGAAGGGAACGAACCGGAGTCCAGCCACGGTAGTCAGGGCGACCCATGCGGTTCAAGTTGTTGTCCCCAGGCTGTGGATAGTGTCTCCCGGGCAGCGCTGGTTTGACCGGATGGCGTAGCCGCGCGTACCGTAACCAGGTCGAGTTGTCGATGGCTGCTGCCGCCTGCCTCCGATGGGCACAGATCGCGAAGAGTGATCGGGAAGCGGTGCACTCGGGCGTAAGCGAGCTACTCGTGGGCGCACGGTGACAGCCAAGACGGCACCCCGAAACTACCGATTTCTTCTGGAGCCCCCGAGTGAGCAAGCGCACCTTCCAGCCGAACAACCGTCGTCGCGCCAAGACCCACGGCTTCCGCCTGCGGATGCGCACCCGCGCCGGCCGAGCGATTCTCGCGAACCGTCGTGGCAAGGGTCGCGCCAGCCTGTCCGCCTGATCACCAACAGGTCATGACGTGCTGCCTACCGAGCATCGGCTGAGGCGGCGCGAGGACTTCGCGACCGCGGTACGCCGAGGACGCCGGGCCGGACGCCCGCTTCTCGTCGTTCATCTACGTAGCGGTGCAACCGACCCGCACGCGCCTGGGGAGAGCGCTCCCCCGGCGCGTGCGGGTTTCGTTGTCAGCAAAGCAGTGGGCGGGGCCGTCGTACGCAACAAGGTGAAGCGCCGGCTTCGCCATCTGATGCGTGACCGAGTGGCCCTGCTGACCCCCGGTAGCCTGGTAGTCGTACGAGCGCTGCCCGGTGCGGGTGACGCCGACCATGCACAGCTGGCCCGAGACCTGGACGCCGCCCTGGAGCGGCTACTGGGAGGGGGCGCGCGATGAAGTACCCGCTGCTGGCTCTCATCAAGCTGTACCAGTGGACCATCAGCCCGTTGCTCGGGCCGGTGTGCAAGTACTACCCGTCGTGTTCCCACTACGGGTACCAAGCCATCGACCGTCACGGTGCGATCAAGGGAACGGCACTCACCGCCTGGCGCATCCTGCGGTGCAATCCGTGGTCGCTGGGCGGTGTGGACCATGTCCCGCCGCGCAAGCGTCCGCGGTGGCACGAAATGCTGCGTAACGCCTGGCGTGCACGCAAGGGCGGGACCTCCGCCGCCGAACCGGCCACCGAGGGGCACGGTATGTCCAACCATCCCTCGAGCCCGGCCGCCGAGACCCCGTCCCATGCTCAAGGAGCCTGATTAGTGGACACGATTGCCAGTATTTTCAGCTTCATCACGACACCCGTTTCCTGGGTCATCGTCCAGTTCCATTCGGTGTACGGCGCCATCTTCGGCCCCGACACGGGCTGGGCCTGGGGCTTGTCCATCGTGTCCCTGGTGATCCTGATCCGTATCTGCCTGATCCCGCTCTTCGTGAAGCAGATCAAGGCGACCCGGGCGATGCAGACGCTCCAGCCCGAGATGAAGAAGATCCAGGAGCGCTACAAGAACGACAAGCAGCGCCAGTCCGAAGAGATGATGAAGCTGTACAAGGAGACGGGTACCAACCCGCTCTCCTCGTGCCTTCCCATCCTGGCGCAGTCCCCGTTCTTCTTCGCCCTGTACCACGTGCTGAACAGCATCGCGTCGAACGACACCATCGGCGTGATCAACGACCGGCTGCTGGAGAGTGCGCAGAAGGCGCACATCTTCGGGGCTCCGCTGGCCGCGAAGTTCACGGACGCCGACGCCAAGGTCCAGGCACTGGGCTCCACGATCACCGACGTGCGCGTCGTCACGGCGATCATGATCGTCCTGATGTCGTTCTCGCAGTTCTACACGCAGCGCCAGCTGATGACGAAGAACGTCGACACGACGGTGAAGACGCCGTTCATGCAGCAGCAGAAGATGCTGATGTACGTCTTCCCGATCATGTTCGCCGTCTTCGGTATCAACTTCCCCGTCGGTGTCCTCGTCTACTGGCTGACCACCAACGTGTGGACCATGGGCCAGCAGATGTACGTCATCCACAACAACCCGACGC
This sequence comes from Streptomyces sp. NBC_00258, assembly GCF_036182465.1. NCBI lineage: Bacteria > Bacillati > Actinomycetota > Actinomycetes > Kitasatosporales > Streptomycetaceae > Streptomyces > Streptomyces sp. NBC_00258. Next base: position 6,351,209 of record NZ_CP108081.1, on the reverse strand, counting down.
CGGGTTCCAAGGCTCAGGCCTCCTACCTGGAGCGCCTGCACAAGCGCGTCACGCACCACGGCAAGACGCGCGGCCGCGGTGAGAAGGCGATCGTCAAGGCCATCGTGGCCAAGGGCCGCGATCGCAACGATTTCGAGCGCAAGTTCATCAACGGCCTGAGCAAGGCGGGCCTGGCGGCCCAGGCCGACGGCACCGTGGTGAAGAGCGAGGCCTCGACCGTGGTCGAGACCGAGGACGGCACCCCGGCGACGGGCGGCGCCGCTCCCAGGCGTCAGCAGCCCAAGCGGCAGAGCAAGTCCCAGCGTCAGTCGGGCGCTGCCCAGGGCGGCGGTTCCAAGGCGGCGGACGAGTCCGCGCCGAAGACCTCGCTCAGCAAGTCCGACGAACCGCAGGATGCCAAGCCCGGCCCCAAGCCGGCGGGCGGCAAGTCCGCGTCCGGTGGTACCCGCAGCAAGGCCCAGTCCGGACAGCGCAAGGGCCCGCAGCGGCCCAAGTTCCCGTCCAAGAAGTAAGAAGGAGTCCATCCCGTGACGGAAGGCACCACCTCCGCTGCCCCTGAGGGTGGCGACACCCTGACCCGCCTGGAGCAGGAGGGCGAGATCGCGGCCGACTACCTCGAGGGTCTGCTGGACATCGCCGATCTCGACGGCGACATCGACATGGATGTCGAGGCCGATCGCGCGGCAGTCTCGATCATCAGCGACTCCAGCGGCCGCGACCTGCAGAAGCTGGTCGGCCGCGACGGTGAGGTGCTGGAGGCACTCCAGGAGCTCACACGGCTGGCCGTGCACCGGGAGACCGGGGACCGTAGCCGGCTGATGCTGGACATCGCGGGTTACCGCGCCAAGAAGCGTGAGGAACTCTCCGAGCTCGGCGCGAAGGCCGCGGCCGAGGTCAGGAGTTCCGGTGAGCCCGTGAAGATGAAGGCGATGACCCCCTTCGAGCGCAAGGTGGTGCACGACGCGGTCAAGGCCGCGGGCCTGCGCAGTGAGTCCGAGGGCGAGGAGCCGCAGCGCTTCGTCGTCGTGCTCCCCGCCTGATCCAGCACGTCGTTCTCCGGCCCCGTCTGTGTTCGCAGGCGGGGCCGAACTTTGTCAGCCTGATAGTCCCCGATGGTTCCTGATAGTCCTGGTAGTCAGCGCGCAGTGCGCTCAAGCGGTACGGAAGGACGGTTCCCCGTGACGGAGGCAGCGGAGCTTCCCCCTACGCCCGAGCAGGCCCGGGCGGTATTCGGCGATCGCTTCGCAGACGCGGTTCGTTACGCGGAGCTGCTGGCGGACGCTGGAGTGCAGCGGGGTCTGATCGGCCCCCGTGAAGTGCCCCGCCTCTGGGAACGGCACCTGCTGAACTGTGCGGTGCTCTCGGAGGTCGTTCCCGAAAACGTGACGGTGTGCGATGTCGGTTCCGGTGCCGGACTGCCCGGTATCCCGCTCGCCCTCGTCCGCCCGGACCTGAAGATCACGCTCCTTGAGCCCTTGCTGCGGCGGACGAACTTCCTCACCGAGGTTGTCGAGCTGCTCGGTCTCGACCACGTCACCGTGGTGCGTGGGCGCGCTGAGGAGGTCCTTGGCAAGCTGCCTCCGGTCCACGTGGTGACAGCGCGGGCCGTGGCACCGCTGGACCGCCTCGCGGCCTGGGGTGTGCCGCTGCTGCGTCCGTACGGCGAGATGCTCCTCCTCAAAGGCGACACCGCGGAGGAAGAGGTCAGGAACGCAGGGGCCGCCCTGAGCAAGCTGGGCGCCGTGGACATCTCCGTGCTTCACGTCGGTGAAGGCGTGGTTGACCCTCTCGCCACGGTGGTGCGCGTCGAGGTCGGGGAGAGCCCCGGGGGTGTGCGTTTCGCGGCCAAGCGGGCGAAGGCGGCACGGACAGGACGGACCCGGAGGCGTCGTTGACCGACTCCCGAGAGAGTGACTCATTCGGGATGTGTGTTGTCGGGTCGGAGACTCGTTGACTGATCCGTCCTGACGACGAGACGTACTCCACACAAGCTGCCAAACCTACGCATGCCGGAGTGTCGCGCCGTCGCGGTCGTGCTAGCTGTGCATCGTGTTTCACGTGAAACGTCGCTCACTGCTGCACGGCATCATCAGTCGCGGCCGCGCTGCGGCCGAACCTCGCGACCGAAATCCTCTTGGATCCCTGGGATCCTTCGGAAAAAGACCCTCTCCTGGCGGCCATGCGTCCCCCAGGAAGGGCACGGAGTTGTCCACAGAGGTGGATTTCTCCACAGAACCAAGGGCCTCGCTGGTTCACGACCCCGAAGACATGGGAGGCTCTGTTCATTGCGAGCCTGAAGTCGAGGAGAGTGAATCCTTGCGGTCCGACGCCAACATCGCGGGACCGATGACCGATCCGGTCCCCGGTCCCCGTACCGAGTCGATGGGGGAGGATGTTTCACGTGAAACACCGCCCCCGATGGACGACACTCCCATCGGTCGTGCTGCCCAACTGGCGGTGGAAGCTCTCGGCCGTGCCGGCGAGGGCCTGCCACGGCCTGACCAAACCCGCGTGATGGTGGTCGCCAACCAGAAGGGCGGGGTGGGCAAGACCACGACCACGGTCAACCTTGCCGCTTCGCTCGCTCTGCATGGTGGGCGCGTCCTGGTGGTCGACCTCGATCCTCAGGGCAATGCCTCCACCGCGCTGGGCATCGACCATCACGCCGAAGTTCCTTCCATCTACGACGTGCTGATCGACAGCAAGCCACTCTCCGAGGTTGTTCAGCCAGTACCTGATGTCGAGGGTCTCTTCTGTGCACCTGCCACGATCGATCTCGCCGGTGCGGAGATCGAGCTGGTGTCCTTGGTGGCACGAGAGAGCCGGCTGGAGCGGGCGATCCAGGCGTACGAGCAGCCGCTGGACTACATCCTCATCGACTGCCCGCCCTCGCTGGGCCTCCTGACGGTCAACGCTCTTGTAGCGGGTGCCGAGGTGCTCATCCCGATTCAGTGCGAGTACTACGCGCTGGAGGGCCTGGGCCAGCTGCTGCGCAACGTCGATCTGGTCAGGGGGCACCTCAACCCCAACCTGCATGTATCGACGATCCTGCTCACCATGTACGACGGCCGGACGCGCCTCGCGTCCCAGGTCGCCGACGAGGTGCGCAGCCACTTCGGTGACGAGGTGCTGCGGACGAGCATTCCGCGCTCGGTCCGTATTTCCGAGGCCCCCAGCTACGGTCAGACAGTGCTGACCTACGACCCGGGGTCGAGCGGTGCCCTCTCCTACCTTGAGGCGGCACGAGAGATCGCGCTGCGCGGAGTCGGAGTGGCGTACGACGCGCAGCATGCCCACATGGGCGCACACAACGAACAGAACATGGTGGAGGGGATCCAGTGAGCGAGCGACGGAGGGGGTTGGGCCGTGGTCTCGGCGCACTGATCCCGGCTGCACCGACAGGAGAGAAGGCGGCACCATCCGCGCTGGGCGGTGCGTCCACATCGCCGGGAGCCGTACCCGTGCTCACCGCAGAGCGCGGGGTGGCGGCGGCCAAGGTGGCCGCACTTCCGTCGGCCCATGTTTCACATGAAACAGAGGAGCCGTCGGCGAGCGTATTCGGGGAGGCTCCGTCGGCGCCCGTCGGCGCATACTTCGCCGAGCTTCCTCTCGACTCCATCACCCCGAACCCGCGCCAGCCCCGCGAGGTCTTCGACGAGGACGCTCTCGCGGAACTCGTCACCTCCATCAAGGAGGTCGGCCTTCTCCAGCCGGTCGTCGTACGGCAGATGGGCCCGGCGCGCTACGAGCTCATCATGGGCGAGCGGCGCTGGCGGGCCTGCCGTGAGGCAGGGCTCGACGCCATCCCGGCGATCGTGCGGGCCACAGACGACGAGAAGCTTCTCCTGGACGCACTCCTGGAGAACCTGCACCGTGCTCAGCTGAACCCGCTGGAAGAGGCTGCTGCCTACGATCAGCTGCTCAAGGACTTCAACTGCACGCACGACCAGCTGGCCGACCGGATCGGCCGGTCGCGGCCTCAGGTCTCCAACACCCTGCGTCTGCTGAAGCTGTCGCCGTCGGTTCAGCGCCGCGTGGCCGCCGGAGTGCTCTCCGCCGGACATGCGCGAGCCCTGCTCTCCGTCGACGACTCGGAGGAGCAGGACCGATTGGCTCACCGGATCGTGGCCGAGGGTCTCTCGGTGCGAGCGGTCGAGGAGATCGTCACCCTCATGGGCTCGCGGCCGCAGTCGGCCGCACGCTCCAAGGGGCCGCGGGCCGGCACGCGGCTCTCTCCGGCACTGAGTGACCTTGCGACCCGTCTCTCGGACCGCTTCGAGACTCGGGTGAAGGTCGACCTCGGTCAGAAGAAGGGCAAGATCACCGTCGAGTTCGCCTCGATGGACGATCTTGAGCGGATCCTTGGCTCTCTCGCCCCGGGCGAGGGACCGGTTCTGCAGAAGAGCCTCCTGGACGACGACTCCGAGGAGACGGAAGCCTGAGGCCTGGGTCGGCCGGTCGACTTCGACCGGCCGACAGCGGAGCGGGCCGTGTCCGGTGTGTACCGGAACACGGCCCGCTCTTTGCTTTCAGGCGGTATCGATGGAATCGCATCGTGGATACGATGCGTTCGGGTATGGCGCATTCACCTGGCAGCACCTTTTGTGGGGAGGCGAGGGGCCATGCGAAAGGTGAGCCGGACCGGACTGGTGAGCGCGGGCTTGGGGCTCGGTGCAGTCGGCGGGTTCGTCGGCAGCCTGCTCAGGGAACGGAGCGCTCTGACAGCCGCTCGCGACGCTGCGGGCGAGGAAAGTGAGGAACTGCCTTCATGGGGCGCTGGCTCGCACCGCTCACGCTGGACAACCTTCAGGACCTTCCCAAGCGCTGTCGCGCGTGTGTCTTCTGGGAGTTGGACCCAGTCAGCGGTCAGGCCGCGGTAAAGGCAGGAACACCCGAGCTGGAGAAAGAGGCGTGGATCTCCGCCGTCCTGCTCGAATGGGGATCCTGCGGCCGGGTCGTGTACGTGGATGACGTACCGGCCGGCTTCGTGCTCTATGCGCCGCCCGCTTATGTGCCGCGCGCGACGGCCTTCCCCACGAGCCCGGTCTCCCCTGACGCTGTCCAGCTGATGACGGCCTTCATCATGCCGGGCTTTCAGGGGCAGGGACTTGGCCGTGTGATGGTGCAGACAGTCGCCAAGGATCTGCTCAGGCGGGGCTTCAAGGCGATCGAGGCATTCGGGGACGCCCGCTGGAAGGAGCCGGCCTGCGTCCTGCCTGCCGACCATCTCCTGGCCGTGGGATTCAAGACGGTCCGGCCGCACCCGACGTACCCGCGACTGCGCCTGGAGCTGCGTACGACGCTCTCCTGGAAGGAAGACGTGGAGTTGGCGCTCGACCGGTTGCTGGGGGCGGTACAGAAGGAGCCGGTGCTGCGTCCGCTGTAGGGCGCTCGTGTCTGTTGGATAGGTGCCTGGCCGTCGGCCCTACATGCGGATGGGCCAACCCGTCCGGGTTGGCCCATCCGTGTTTCACGTGAAACATCGCCGCCGCTGCGGGCGGCTTGCCCAACTACTCGGCGATGAAGTCCTCGAGGTCCCGCACGATCGCGGCCTTCGGCTTGGCACCGACGATCGTCTTGGCGACCTCGCCACCCTGGTACACGTTCAGCGTCGGGATGGACATGACGCCGTACTTGGCGGCCGTACCCGGGTTCTCGTCGATGTTGAGCTTGACGACCTCGATCTTGTCGCCGTACTCGGCGGCGATCGCCTCGAGGGACGGAGCGATCTGGCGGCACGGTCCGCACCAGGCGGCCCAGAAGTCCACCAGGACGGGCTTGTCGCTCTTGAGAACGTCCTGCTCGAAGGAATCGTCGGTCACGTGCTTGAGGGTGCCGGCCACGGCGGGCTCCTTAACTGGTTGGTGCGGTGGGGCGGGATGGGGGTCAGACAGCGGTCTTCTCGGGTTCCGCCGCGGCCTCGCCGTCTGCGAGGGCGGAGAGGAAGCGCTCGGCATCGAGGGCGGCGGAGCAGCCGGTGCCGGCCGCGGTGATCGCCTGGCGGTAGGTGTGGTCGACGACGTCGCCGGCGCCGAAGACACCCGTCAGGTTCGTCTGGGTCGAGGGTGCCTCGACCTTGAGGTAGCCCTCCCCGTCCAGGTCGAGCTGGCCCTTGAAGAGCTCGGTGCGCGGGTCGTGGCCGATCGCGATGAACAGGCCGGTGACGGGCAGCTCGGACGTCTCGCCGGTCTTCAGGTTCCGCAGCTTCAGACCGGAGAGCTTCTGGTCGCCCTGGATCTCGGCGACCTCGCTGTCCCAGACGAACTTGATCTTCGGGTCGGCGAAGGCCCGCTCCTGCATCGCCTTGGAGGCGCGCAGGGTGTCGCGCCGGTGGACGATCGTCACGGACTTGGCGAACCGGGAGAGGAAGGTTGCTTCCTCCATGGCGGTGTCGCCGCCGCCGATCACGGCGATGTCCTGGTCCTTGAAGAAGAAGCCGTCACAGGTCGCGCACCAGGAGACGCCTCGTCCGGAGAGAGCGTCCTCCCTGGGCAGACCCAGCTTGCGGTGCTGCGAGCCCGTGGCGACGATGATCGCCTTCGCCCGGTGCACGGTCCCCGCCGTGTCCGTGGCGGTCTTGATCTCACCGCTGAGGTCGACCGCGACGATGTCGTCCGGTACCAGCTCGGCACCGAAGCGCTCGGACTGCGCACGCATGTTGTCCATGAGTTCGGGGCCCATGATGCCGTCCTGGAAGCCGGGGAAGTTCTCCACCTCAGTGGTGGTCATCAGCGCACCGCCCGCGGTGACGGCGCCCTCGAACACCAGCGGCTTAAGCGACGCGCGCGCAGTGTAGAGCGCCGCCGTGTAGCCGGCGGGCCCGGAGCCGATGATGATCACGTTACGGACGTCGCTCACGGCTTGATTCCTCGTCTCTGGAGACTTCTTCGTACGACCGGTGGGAGCTTCTCTCAGAACTCTCACCCCACCCAACGGATCCTAAGGGGCGCGCATTCCCACTGTGTCCGGGCACACGAAGACGCGTCACCGCGCGGGGACGCCAAGAATGACGCAGAGGTGCTCAGGACGGTCCGCGGCGGAGCCGGGCTTGCTCAGCTCCGCGCGTAGGAGTGCTTCAGCAGAACCTTGCCTGCGGAGATCGACGGCTTGTCCACACAGGCGGAGTCCACGACGTAGGCGGTGACGCGTGTGGCGTTGGAGGCGTCGGGCAGCACCACGAGATACGCATCCGTGCCCTCGTAGGAACCTTCCTTGAAGGCGAGCGGATCCGCGTCGCGACCGATTCCCTGTGTGATGCACCCGGGAACCGAGACCGAGGGCGTGTTCAGGATGTGCGGTTCTTCAGTGGACTGGGTGCCGTACGGATTGGAGGTGCGAGGCCCGCCGTCCTTCTTCTTCTCGGCCTTGCCGAGAAGATCCGCGACCTGGCCCTTGAGTGTGCCCTCAGCGAAGGTATTCGCGGAGTCGCTCTGCTCGGGGGACGTCGACGGAGAGTCATTGTCCGAGGCGTTGTTGCCCAGCGACTGGAACAGCAGTCCGCCGAGTCCCAGTGCGGCGGCCGTGAACATGGCGCTCAGGACCGCAGTCCTCCGGCGTGCACGGCGCGGTCGGTTCGCGCGGCCCGGGCCGGTGGCGGCGCGGGGGCGTCCCGCGGGACGGTCTGTCGCAGTCGATGTTTCACGTGAAACATGCCTGCCGTCGTCGCCCTCGTCGGACAGGGGACGCGAAGCACCGACGGACGCGAGGGCGCCTGTGGCGTCGTCTTCGGGAACCGTGGCATTCAGCAGGGCCTCAGCGGCGAGAGCGGCGTCGATGCGTCCCGCGACATCGTCGGGCATGCGGAGCGGACCCGGGAGCGTGCCAAGCAGGCCTCGGATCTCCTCCAGCGAGTCGTACACGTCGGCGCAGAGCGTGCAGTCGTCCAGATGCTGACGCACGTCCGCCGTACGGGAGGGAGGGAGCAGACCTTCGGTGAGGTCGGAGATCTCCTCGACGTCCGGGTGCCCGGCCGTGTCGGTCGTGGATGTCACGCTCGCCCACCTCCGCCCTTCACAGCAGCTGAATCGCTTGGTCCATCGGGTTCTCCCGCTGCGGGTGGGACGGATGCCCCCTGCGTGCGGTTCCGTCCCTCACCCGACTTCTTGCTCGCTCTGTCGCTCTCGCTGTCCGTACGCAGGTGTTTGAGCAGCGGGAGAAGTCTGGCTCTGCCACGCGCACAGCGGCTCTTGACCGTGCCGGTCGGCACATCGAGCAGGCTGGCTGCCTCCGCCACGGGGTAGCCCTGCATGTCCACCAGGACGAGGGCTGCCCGCTGGTCGGGAGGCAGAGTGCCGAGTGCCTCCAACAGTTCACGGTGCAGATCGTTGCGCTCGGCCGGAGCGGAGGCCGACTCGTGCGGCTCCAGGAGTTGTTCGAGTCGTTCCGTGTCGTCCACGGGGGACGTCTTCCTGGAAGCCGCCTTGCGTGCGCGGTCCAGGCAGGCGTTCACCGTGATCCGGTGCAGCCACGTTGTGACGGCCGACTGGCCTCGGAAGGTGTGGGCGGCCCGGTAGGCGGAGACGAGTGCGTCCTGGACGGCGTCAGCGGCCTCCTCGCGGTCGCCCAGCGTCCGCAGCGCCACCGCCCAGAGCCGATCACGGTGACGCCGCACGATCTCGCCGAAGGCATCGGGATCGCCCTCGACATGACGGGCGAGGAGGCCCTGATCGCTCACTTCGCTGAACCCGGCGCCGTCCGCCATCGAACCCCCTCCCCCTCGGTGAGTGCTCAGCCGGTGAACTTCACGTCGGTGACGGCCTGCTTGTACCCGGCGTCGCTGAACTGGTCACCGGGTGCGTACGGCAGCGCAGTGAACCACACCAGCACGTACTGGGTCTTCACCTTCTTGTCGGCCTTCACCTTCGCGGTGGTCCCGCTCGTGGTCAGGGTCCCGATCTTCTGCATGGAGCTCAGCGAGGTCGAGGAGCTCATGGAATCCGTCGCGTACAGCGAAACCGTTGTGTGGTTACCACCGAACCGGAGACCTATCGAGGCGGCCGAGATCTCCTGCTTCGAGCCGAGGTCGTAGACGATGCCAACGCCGGGCTTGTAAGCCGGGTTCATCTCCGGACCGTCCAGGAAGCTCTTGCTCCGCCAGTACGTCGAGCTGTTGCCGTCGTAGGTATTGGCCACGTCCCCCGCCGCCTGGGCCGCACCCTTCGCGATGTACTCCTCGGCGCCCTCGATGGTGATCGGCTTGACCGGCTTCACGTTGTCGCCGCTCTTGTCATTGCCGTCCGTCGTCTTGGTGTTGCCCGTGTCGTCGGACTTCCCGCGGTCCATGAGCGCGTCCGCGAGCTGCCAGCTGCCGAGGCCGAGCGCGGCGATCAGAAGGGCGGACACCGCCCACTTGAGGGCCTTGCCGGTACGGGTCTGCAGCGGAGGCAGGGGAGTCGGTACCGGCTGGGTGGCCCCCGGGTGGGACGAGGGGCGACCGTAGTTGCCCTGCTGATACGTCGTGCGCTGGTAGTCCGGCGGCGCTGTGAACGCGGGCTCCGGCGGCCGGATGCGAGGCATCTCGCCGACCGCCTTCACCAGCTCCTCCGGCGTGGTGCAGGGAGGCTCCTGGCGGGAAGCGGTCGCGCCGTCGTTGACGAGCGCGCGCATCGCGAGCTCCGAAAGGCCCCGGTGCACGCCTGCGCGCACCTGGTCGGGGGCGATGAGGCCCACGCCCTTGGGCAGCCCGGAGAGGCCGTAGGCGTCGTTCTCGTACGGCCAGCGCTGGGTGAGCGTGGCGTACAGGAGCGCGCCGATCGCCTCCGTGTCGGTGCGCTGAGGGGTGTCGGAGCTGATCCCGCGCAGTGCCGCGTTCACGGCGAGACCGCGGATGCGCCACTGCCCGGACGAGGTGCGCAGCACGGCGCCAGGGGTCAGCTTCAGATGCGCCAGCCCCTCACGGTGCGCGGCGGCCATCGCCTGGGAGACCTGGCTGACCATCTGGTACGCCTCGTGCACCTCCAGCGGGCCGGCGGCCAGGAGCGCTGTCAGCTCCGTGGCATCCGGCAGCCACTCGTGCACCACATAGACGAGGTCGTTCTCCTCGACCGCGTCCAGGACCTGGACGAACCGAGGATCGCCCAAGAGGGCGGAGGAACGGGCCGCCGCCAGGACGGAGCGCGCTCGTGGATGGTCGGCGGGCAGCAAATGCACACCGACGGCGCGGCGGAGTTTTTCGTCCACCGCACGCCAACTGCTGAAACCGTCCAGACGGGTGACGCACTCTTCCAGTCGGTAGCGTCTGGCGAGTTTGTGACCGCTGTGCAGATCGGGCGGCGAGGTCCTGCCAGGGCTCTCGTTCCCCCCGCTCCCCTGTTCCTCTTCGCTCTCCGAACTGTCCGTGTCCCGCTCCCGGTTCTGGGCCACCCCGTCGGCCGTGGACTGGTCCGCCTTCGCGGTCAGCGGCTCATCGCCGCTGTTGTCTGCCACGTCGACGGCAGCCGTGCTCCGTTCCGCCACCGTCGTTCCTGCCTCCCCATCCATTACGCGCTGTCCGACGCCAAAGCCAATTGTGCCCACAGTCCACCCCTATGCACGACACGCGGTCGCGCACGATGGTTGTGCGCCTACCCCGCCTCAGCGCCCAAGGCGCCCGCGGACCATGCCGACCATTCCATTCAGCTCCTCGATGCGCATCCGCCGCGCCGCGACGTAGAAGACACCGAGCAGTACGACACCACCGCCGAGCAGGGAGGCGAACGAGCCGCTGACGCCCTGTCCCAGTGTGTGGCCGATTCCGTAGCAGGCCGCACCACTGAGCAGCGCGGCCGGCACCGACGCGATACCGAGCCGTGCGTACGTGCGCAGGACCCGGCCACCGTCCAGGTCGCCTCCCAGCCGCTTGCGCAGCCGGCTCCACGCGACCCCGACGCCGATCGCGTAGGCCAGACCGTACGACGCGGCCATGCCCGCCACCGCCCAGCGCGGGGGGAGCAGGAAGAAGCAGAGCGCCGAGGCACCGGCGTTGACGGCGGCCACGATGACCGTGTTGTAGAAGGGGGTCCGGGTGTCCTCGTACGCGTAGAAGGCGCGCAGCACGACGTACTGCACGGAGTACGGGATGAGCCCCAGGCCGAAGGCCATCAGCATGTAGCCCATGTTCGTAGCTTCGCTGGTCCCGGAGGCGCCGAACATCAGCGTGCACATCGGGATGCCGAGTGCGACGAAGCCGAAGGAGATGGGCACGATTGCGACGGCGGTCGTGCGCAGGCCCTGGGAGATGTCGTCGCGGACCGCGCCGCTGTCGCCTTCATGGGCCGAACGTGAGAGCCGCGGCAACAGGGCGGCCATCAGGGAGACCGTGATGATGGCCTGCGGGAGGCCCCAGATGAGCTGGGCGTTGGCGTAGGCCGCGAAGCCGGTGCCGTCGACCGGTGAGTCCTTGCCCGCCGCGGTGGACAGCTGGGTCACGACGATCGCGCCGGCCTGGTTGGCGAGGACGAAGAGAACGGTCCACTTGGCGAGCATCGCGGCCTTGCCCAGACCGTGGCCCTTCCAGTCGAAGCGCAACCGCAGCCGGAAGCCGGTCTCCCGGAGGTACGGGATCATCGCGAGGGCTTGGACGACAAGGCCGAGCAGGACACCGATGCCGAGCAGCCGCTCGCCCTCCGGCGGGATGGTCGCGGCTTCCATGCCGGAGTTCTCCGCGGTGCCGTACACCCAGATGAACAGCCCGAGCGTCACGATGATGACGACGTTGTTGAGGACCGGAGTCCACATCATCGCGCCGAACTTTCCGCGCGCGTTCAGGATCTGGCCCATCACCACGTGGATGCCCATGAAGAAGATCGTGGGCAGGAAGTAGCGGGCGAAGGTGACGGCGACGTCGTTGGCCGCCGCGTCTCTGGCAACTGGCGTCGACAGCACGCGGACCAAGAACGGCGCGGCGAGCACCGCGAGCGCGGTGAGCGCGCCGAGAACCACGACGACGAGGGTCAGCAGCCGGTTGGCGAATGCCTCACCACCGTCCTCGTCATCCTTCATGGCGCGGACCAGCTGCGGTACGAAGACGGAGTTGAGGCCACCGCCGACGGTCAGGATGTAGATCATCGTCGGCAGCTGGTAGGCGACCTGGAAGGTGTCGCCGAGGAGGCCGACGCCCAGCGCCGCGACGATCAGCGCGGAGCGGATGAAGCCGGTGAGGCGGGACACCATGGTGCCCGCCGCCATGACCGCACTGGACTTCAGCAGGCCGGACGCACGGCCACCGGACTTCTTCGCGGCCGCCGGCGCAGGTGCGGGCGGGGGTGTCGAAGGCGGCTCCACAGCCGGAGCGGGTTCCGGCGTCGGAGAGGGCACGCTGGGCGGACCCCCCGCGGGCGGGTATGCGCCACCGTGCTGCTGGTCCCGGAAGAGATGCGCGAAGGCGTCCGGCTCGTGGCGCTGCTCGCCGGCCTGGGTCACCAGGTCGTCGACACCCACGAACTGGGTCGTACGGGGGTCGTCGCCGTACGGCAGGTACTGGGTGGGTCCCTCGGGCTCGGGGGCCGGGGTCTGGGCCCACACACGTGGGTCGGGGGCGTACGGGGATTGGGGCGGCTGAGCGTAGAGCGGGGGCTGCGGCTGGTAGGTGCCGGGTGGCGGCGGGGGATGCGCAGCGCGGTCGTAGAGGGCCTCGGCGACGGGGTCCTGGGCGGCGAGATCCTGCGCCCTGTAGGGATCCTGGGCGTAGGCGTCCTGGAGGTACACGTCGGGTGCGGGCTGAGGAGGCACCTCGCCGGGCTCCGGCGGGCCCTGCGGCGGGTCGTCGGGGTGGCCGGAGCCGCCCGCGCCCTGACCGCGGTCACCGTCGTACGGCGCGTTCATGGTTACCCCACCTCATCGTCCCCGGGCCCACCGGCCGCGACATCGCTCAACGGTCCACTCTCTCACCCGTGCCGGACGGGTCCGTGATTTCCGGTGCGGTGTCCGGTGAAGGTCACTCGGGTGCTCCGGCACGTGTGCCCTCGACTCGGCTTCGGATGCTTCGGGAGCGTTCTGCTCCTCGCCGTCCGCTTGGACGTTCTCGGGTTCCTGCGTGGCCTGGCGGGCGGCCGCGCGCTTGCGCTGCGTGTACATCCGGAACCCGGCGAGCACGAGCAGCAGGACACCACCGGCGATGACCAGCATCACCGTGGCGGTGATCTCGGTGACCTTCACGTCGAAGGGGACTTCGGGCCCGTACGGCCGGCCGTCCTCCGTGAACAGTTGGGCGACGACCCTCGCCCGGCCGTTGGCGTGGGCGTTGGTGGTGAACTTCACCGACTGGCTGTGTCCGCCCGAGACCGTGACCGGCTGTTCGTCGTAGGCGCCGTCACCGATGCTGAGGCGGCTCGGCTGGGTCGAGGTCAGGCGCAGCGTCAGGTGGTCGACGCCCTGGACGAGGTTGTTCTGCACCGTAACGGGGATCGTGGCGCTGCGGCCCGACAGCTTCGCCTCGGACTTCTTGATCAGTGCGACGCTTTCGGTGAGCTTGATGAGGTATGCCTCCACACCGTCGCGGTAGAGCGTCGCATCGGTGCTGCGGCCGCGCCAGGACGTGGACATCGACCGGTCCATGGCCCGTCCGAAGGGGGTGACCACGCGGGACTTGTCCGCCAGGATCACCTGGAAGCTGTCGAGCTTGTCCTGCGTGCGCTCGATCTGCTCGAAGGCCGTCTGCGGCAGCCCCTGCTTGCGAAGCGAGGAGGGGTACGCCGCCGCCGACGGAACCCGAGTGGTGGCGCCCGCGTCCGGCTTGGTCTTGGTGGCCGCGGACAGATCCGCCGACTGCGACCAGTTTCCGTCCTGGAGAGCCGTCAGCGCTTGCGCCATCGTCTGGGCCTGGCTGGAGGTCGGCATGCGCTGCGGGGCGACCACGACGCTGCGCTGCTTGTCCGGGACCTGGAGCGAGAACATCAGGCTCTGGGCGAGGAACTTCTGCACGGCGAGCGTGGAGTTGCCCGCCACCGTCATGTCGCCCTGGAAGGCCGTCGACAGACGGGCGTCCGCGACCACCGCGGTGATGCCGCCGCCGATCGGACGCGCCGCGGAAGGCGTGTACGGCAGGCTTCCGGCTTCCTTGAGGCTGTCGCTGCGGGAGATCACCGTGTCGGCCCCGGCCGAGGTGGCGACCTTGACGATCGAGGGGTCGATCGCGCCGTTCGCGGGCCAGGCGTACTCCGTGCTGGGCGTCACGTGGAGGATCGACTCCACGGTCGTCGCGGCCACGGTGGTGGCGTCCTTGAGATGGCTGAGCGACCCGGTGGCGGTCTTTCCGTTGTGAGCCAGCGATGCCAGATCCGGGTCGGCGAAGGGAAGAGCGACGACTTCCTCGTTCTCGACCGTGTTCTCCAGTTCGGAGAGCCACTGCTTGGCCACAGCCTGGTTCGTGCCCGCCGTGGTCGTCGTGCTGGAGCCGTTCACCTGGACGCGGTAGCTGCGGGTCATCGCGTCGACGGACGCCAGCAGATCCGGGTCGACGACCCATGTGACGTCGAGGTTCTTGCCGAGCGCGAGGAGCTGTTGCAGGCGCCCGCCCGGGGCGATCTCCGCGGCCAGGTCGTCGTCCTTGAAGACGGGGGTCTGCTGCTCGTTCGACCCCGTCTCGGCCGTCATGTGCGAGGTGGAGATGAGCGGCCAGAGGTATGTGGTCCGGGTCTTCCTGTCCGCCGCGTCGGGCTGCCACGGCAGGAAGGTCCGCTCGATGCCGAGGATCTGGTCGTACGCCGCGGCGGCGGTCCGGCCGGTGAGTGTGACACCGAGCTGGTAGACGCCGTCGGAGCTGAGGGGCAGCTTGTCGACGGGGACGGAGATGCTGAAGGTCTGCGGGACACCCGGCGCCAGCTTGGAGAACTTCGCGACGTACTTGCCGCCGACGTCCGTACCCGCGTACGGGTTGCTCCGTGCGGCGTCGTCGATCGCCGAGCGGCCGTTCATTGTCGGGCCCACCCGGAGGCCGACGCGCGCGTCAGTGATCGTCTGCTTGCCCTTGTTGACGATCCTGCCGGAGACGGTGAGCGTGTCCCCGTCGGAGGGCACGCGAGGGCTGAGCGTGTCCAGAGAGACATCGACCGTACGGGAACCGGAGACCTCCGCTGCGGCACTGCGCTCGGCCGCGTACGCGGACGGCGCTACGGGCAGCTGGCAGAGGCCGGCCAGCAGGGGAGCCGCGGCCAGCAGCGCCCCGGTGCGCCGCAGCCAGCGGCGGGCAGGTGAGGGACTCGTCCCCTGGAAGTCTGCCGCCTCGGCCACGCGCTCGCCCGTCCCTCGTCGTCGTCAGTGGTCGTCGGAATGTGCGTCCACGCATGGTAACGATGCGCGCTGAGGGTAAGTGCCGCGGTCCGGTCCACAAGATCGGAGACGAGACCATGCTGTCCCACTATGTCCGCCTATCAGTGGCGAGGTCTCCGCAGGGGCGGGGGAAGGTGTCGGTGCACGTTTAATGGAGGCGCCCGCGGGGGTCCGGGCCACGTACCCTTTTCTGTTGTGCCGAACGCCAACGAAGACAATCCCAGTGCCCTGAATCAGGTGCAGAGCCGCGCGGTGAGCGAACTGCTGCGGGTGTCCCCCGTCGCCGATGAGCTCGCCCGCCGTTTCCAGGAGGCCGGGTTCTCCCTCGCCCTGGTCGGCGGCTCGGTCCGGGACGCCCTCCTCGGCCGGCTCGGCAACGACCTGGACTTCACGACCGACGCCCGGCCCGAGGACGTATTGAAGATCATGCGGCCCTGGGCGGACGCCGTGTGGGAGGTCGGGATCGCCTTCGGCACGGTCGGCGGACAGAAGGACGCCCGCGTCGGAGACGTCAACCAGAGCTTCCAGATCGAGGTGACGACCTACCGTTCGGAGGCGTACGACCGGACCTCGCGCAAGCCCGAGGTCTCGTACGGCGACTCCATCGAGGAAGACCTGGTGCGCCGTGACTTCACGGTGAACGCGATGGCCGTGGTGCTCCCCGAGAAGGAGTTCATCGATCCGCACGGCGGGCTGGACGATCTTGCCGCCCATGTTCTGCGGACTCCGAGCACACCCGAGGCCTCCTTCTCCGACGACCCGCTGCGGATGATGCGGGCCGCTCGGTTCGCGGCGCAGCTTGACTTCGGGGTGGCGCCGGACGTCGTCGCGGCGATGAAGGCCATGGCCGAACGGATTGAGATCGTCTCCGCCGAGCGCGTGCGTGACGAGCTCAACAAGCTGGTCCTGTCCGCCCACCCGCGGAAGGGGCTGACGCTGCTCGTCGACACCGGGCTCGCCGACCGGGTACTGCCCGAACTGCCCGCTCTGCGCCTGGAGAGGGATGAGCACCATCGGCACAAGGACGTCTACGACCACACGCTGATCGTTCTGGAGCAGGCGATGGCGCTGGAGGAGAACGGTCCCGACCTCACCCTGCGCCTGGCCGCCCTGCTGCATGACATCGGCAAGCCGCGGACGCGTCGCTTCGAGACGGACGGACGGGTCTCCTTCCACCACCACGAGGTGGTGGGCGCCAAGATGACCAAGAAGCGGATGACCGACCTCAAGTACTCCAATGAGCTCGTGAAGGACGTCTCGCGTCTGGTCGAGCTGCACCTGCGCTTCCACGGCTACGGAACCGGGGAGTGGACGGACTCCGCGGTGCGCCGGTACGTGCGTGATGCGGGCCCGCTCCTGGACCGTCTCCACAAGCTGACCCGCTCGGACTGCACGACACGCAACAAGCGCAAGGCCGCCGCGCTTTCTCGTGCGTACGACGGTCTGGAGGAACGCATCGGTCAGCTTCAGGAGCAGGAGGAGCTGGACTCGATCCGGCCCGACCTCGACGGCAACCAGATTATGGAGATCCTGGGCGTCGCGCCCGGCCCGGTCATCGGGCAGGCCTACAAGTTCCTGCTGGAACTGCGTCTGGAGAACGGTCCGATGGAGTACGACGCGGCGGTGTCGGCGCTCAAGGAGTGGTGGGCCGCACAGAACTGAGGGCGCTGGGCGGAGTCATGTTTCACGTGAAACATGACTCGCTTTCCTGGAGCCGGACATGCCGAGGGGCGGTGTTTCACGTGAAACACCGCCCCTCGCGTCCGCACTGTTCTTACTTGTTGTCTGCCAGGCAGAGCACGAAGGAGTCGGACCCTTCCTTCCAGGAGAGAGCGGCAGTGGTGCCCTGGACGGACTGGCAAGCGAGCTGCGCCAGGCTGGAGCCGTCCTTCTTCGCCAGAACCTTGTGCGTGGCCTTCGAGTCGCCGCAGTCGAGCTTCTCGACCGTGGCGTTGGAATCGGAGCCCGTGTTGCGCAGGCAGTCGCCGGCCTGAAGCTTTGTGGCGTCGTCGCCACCGAAGAAGTAGGTGCCGGCGGCTATGGAGAGCACGGCCACGGGGATGATGAACCGCAGGTACTTCTTGAAGCCACTACGCGCCGGAGCAGCCGGCGGAACCGGCGCGCCCTGGTTGAAGTACGGGGGCTGCTGGGTGTCTCCGGGCTGCGGCTGGCCGTACGGGTTCCCGCTCGGGGGCTGCCCGTAGGGGTTCTGGCCCTGGGGCGGCTGCCCCTGCGCGAACGGGTTCTGGCCTTGAGGCGGCGGAGTGGTCACTTTGGGGGTCCCCCTAGGACGTAGGAGCGCGTGGCGCGAAATAAGACGCACGTAAGCTACCGGCCGCCACTGACAACTCTGTAGCCCGCTGTGGCTCTGTGTCATTTATGTGACACTCACTGCCGTGCAAAGCGGGCCATAGTGGCAGCAACTGCCCCGTAGATAACGGCCACCGTGACCACGAGCGCGACCGAGCGGCCGTCAGGAGGCAGCATCAGCGCGGCCACCGCGGCGGCGCCGACGAAGGCCACGTTGAACAGAACGTCGTAGACGGCGAAGATCCGGCCACGGAAGCCGTCGTCTACGGACGACTGGACCACGGTGTCCGTGGCGATCTTCGCGCCCTGAGTCGTCAGGCCGAGGACGAAGGCGGCGACCAGTATGGGGACTTCGGCGAACGGCAGGCCGAGCGCCGGCTCCAGGACCGCGGCGGATCCGGCACAGGCGATGATCCAGCCGCTGGGCCCGAGCCGGCCGACCGCCGCAGGGGTCAGCACAGCCGCGGCGAAGAAGCCCGCTCCGGAGATCCCCACGGCCAGGCCCAGGAGGGCGAGCCCGTCGTCGTCCGAGCCCGACGACCAGGCGTACCGGCAGAGCATCAGCACCATGACCGTCAGGGCGCCGTAGCAGAACCGCATCAGTGTCATCGCGGCCAGGGCCCGGGCGGCCTCCCGTCGTGCGGGCTCGGCCAGATGACGTACCCCTGACGTCAGGCCGTGTGCCGTGCCGACCAGTGCCGCCTTCAACCGTGGATGCACCAACTCCCGGTCGGGGCCCAGAAGTTCCGGTGCCAGGCGCAGCGAGGCGAGCGCGGAACACACGTAGAGGGCTGCTCCGACGAGGACGACCGCCGCATCGGAGTCCGAGGCGACCAGCCGGACGACGAAGGCGAGACCGCCGCCGACCGTCGCGGCGAGCGTTCCGGCCGTGGGCGACAGGGAGTTGGCCATCACCAGGCGCTCGGAGTCGACGACGCGGGGCAGTGCGGCGGACAGGCCCGCCAGGACGAACCGGTTGACCGCGGTCACGCACAGGGCGGAAACGTAGAAGAGCCAGTCCGGCACACCGCTCAGCATGAGGACGGCCGTCAGGGCGGCCAGCGCCGCCCGCAGCAGGTTCCCGTACAGGAAGACCTGGCGGCGTCGCCAGCGGTCCAGCAGGACGCCGGCGAAGGGGCCCACGAGGGAGTACGGGAGCAGCAGGACCGCCATGGCCGAGGCGATCGCCGCCGCCGAGGTCTGCTTCTCCGGTGAGAAGACGACATACGTGGCGAGCGCGACCTGATAGACGCCGTCAGCACCCTGCGACAACAGCCGGACGGCGAGCAGACGCCGGAAGTTCCCGAAGCGCAGGAGGACGCGCAGGTCACGCACGACAGCCATGGGGCACAGCCTCACATACGAGGAGGGTCCCCGGGCTTGCGACCCGGGGACCCTCAACAGAGCGGCACATCAAGCGTTTTAGCGCTCGACCTCGCCCTTGATGAACTTCTCGACGTTGTCGTAGGCCTCGTCGTCGAAGTACTGGACCGGCGGCGACTTCATGAAGTAGCTCGACGCGGAGAGGATCGGGCCGCCGATGCCACGGTCCTTGGCGATCTTCGCGGCACGCAGGGCGTCGATGATGACACCCGCGGAGTTCGGGGAGTCCCAGACCTCGAGCTTGTACTCCAGGTTCAGCGGGACGTCACCGAAGGCACGGCCCTCGAGGCGGACGTACGCCCACTTGCGGTCGTCGAGCCAGGCCACGTAGTCCGAGGGACCGATGTGGACGTTCTTCGCGCCCATGTCGCGGTCGGGGATCTGCGAGGTGACGGCCTGCGTCTTCGAGATCTTCTTGGACTCGAGGCGGTCGCGCTCCAGCATGTTCTTGAAGTCCATGTTGCCGCCGACGTTGAGCTGCATGGTGCGCTCGAGTCGGACACCGCGGTCCTCGAACAGCTTCGCCATCACACGGTGCGTGATGGTGGCGCCGACCTGCGACTTGATGTCGTCGCCGACGATCGGGACGCCCGCCTCGGTGAACTTGTCCGCCCACTCCTTGGTGCCGGCGATGAAGACCGGAAGAGCGTTGACGAAGGCGACCTTGGCGTCGATGGCGGCCTGGGCGTAGAACTTCGCCGCGTCCTCGGAACCGACGGGCAGGTAGCAGACGAGAACGTCGACCTGCTTGTCCTTGAGGATCTGGACGACGTCGACCGGGGCCTCGGCGGACTCCTCGATGGTCTCGCGGTAGTACTTGCCGAGACCGTCGTACGTGTGACCGCGCTGGACCGTGACGCCCTTGTTCGGGACGTCGCAGATCTTGATGGTGTTGTTCTCGCTGGCGCCGATGGCGTCCGAGAGGTCGAGGCCGACCTTCTTCGCGTCGACGTCGAAGGCGGCGACGAACTCGACGTCACCCACGTGGTAGTCGCCGAACTGGACGTGCATCAGGCCGGGCACCTTGGACGCCGGATCGGCATCCTTGTAGTACTCGACGCCCTGTACCAGCGAGGCGGCGCAGTTGCCCACGCCGACGATGGCTACGCGAACCGAACCCATTCCGGTTGCTCCCTGTGTGTACTCGGTGAAGCCCTGAGAGGACTTCACGTGGCAGTGTCATCGGACGGATCCGGCCCGGGAGTGTCCCCGGGCCGGGGCAGGCCGCCCGACTCCCCAGATGTGCTGTCCTGCTGAGCGGAGCCGTCCGATCCGGGACGCTGCTGGTCCCGTCCGGCCCGCTCGCTCTCGATGAGCTCGTTCAGCCAGCGCACTTCGCGCTCCACGGACTCCATTCCGTGGCGCTGGAGCTCAAGGGTGTAGTCGTCGAGTCGCTCCCGGGTGCGCGCCAGAGAGGCACGCATCTTCTCCAGGCGCTCCTCGAGACGGCTGCGGCGCCCTTCGAGGACCCGCATCCGTACGTCCCGTGACGTCTGGCCGAAGAAGGCGAAGCGAGCGGCGAAGTGCTCGTCCTCGTACGCGTCGGGACCCGTCTGTGAGAGCAGGTCCTCGAAATGCTCCTTACCTTCAGCCGTCAACCGATAGACGATCTTGGCGCGACGCCCTGAGAGTGGCGCCGCGAGCGCGTCCTCGGTGGTGTTCCCCGGCTCCTCGATCAACCAGCCGCTGGCGACCAGCGTCTTGAGGCAGGGGTAGAGCGTCCCGTAGCTGAACGCACGGAACACCCCCAGTGACGTATTGAGGCGTTTGCGCAGCTCATAGCCGTGCATCGGGGACTCGCGGAGCAGGCCGAGGACGGCGAACTCAAGGATCCCGGAACGCCGGCTCATCGTCGCCTCCTCTCTGCCGCGGTCTTGCCGTGACGGTCTTTATGCCGAGCTGATGTATCGACTCGATACATCAGAACGATAGATCGGTCCGCCGCATGCGACAAGAGGGGGCATCGTGAACGGGGTCACATCACCGATTCGTAGGAAGCAAGTTGCCTGATTTGGGGTGAACTTCGGTACTAGGCAGGTTTTGACGGTGCGTAGTCTGTGCGCCATGCAAACCACCGGGAACCGAGTGACGCATGGGGACGTCCTCGTCCTCGGTGCAGTACGGATGAATGTAAGAACGACCGCATCCGTACTTCGGGGGGACCGGAAACCAGCCGCCGTTTCCAGGCGCGCTCAGGTGCGCCTGCCCGAGGAGTAATCGTTCGATGAGCGAGCACCGTCGCAAACCGCCGCAGCCGCAAGGCGGCGGACGTGCCGCGGCCCGACGCGGCCAGACCGGGTCGTCCTCCGGCCGCCGTGCGGCGCCGCGGAGCGCCACCGGGTCTCCTTCCGACTCCTATGACTCGGGAGGTGAGGAGCGCCCGTTCGGTAGCCGTGCAGAGGCCCGGCGGGCGGCACAGAGAAGCAGCCCCAGCGGTGGCAGGCGCAGAGCCGCCGACGGGGCGGGGCACGGCGGCCACGGTGGTGGCGGCCGGCGTGGTGGTCCCGGCGGGCCGAACGGCCCTGGGCGGGGCAGAGGGCGCGGGCCCGATCCCTACAAGAAGCGGATCATCGACTATCCGCGCGCGGGCAAGTACGGATGGGCACGTTGGGTGCCCTCGTGGAAGCTCGTGACGGGTACGTTCATCGGCTTCTGCGGCAGTCTGATGGCCGTGGCGGGCATCGCGTACGCCATGGTGGGAGTGCCGGACGTCGCTGCGGCCGCGAAGGCGCAGAACAACGTCTACTACTGGGCCAACAACAAGCCGATGGTGTCCACGGGCGGTGAGACCAACCGCCAGAACATCAAGTACGAGCAGATCCCCAAGGCGATGCGGTACGCCGTCATGTCGGCCGAGAACAAGAAGTTCGAGACCGACAAGGGCATCGACCCCGTGGGTATCGGCCGCGCGCTCTTCAACATGGCCAAGGGCGGCGAGACGCAGGGCGGCTCGACCATCACCCAGCAGTACGTGAAGAACGCGATGCTGAACGACCAGTCGCAGACGATGTCCCGAAAGTTCAAGGAACTGCTCGTCTCCATCAAGGTGGGCCGAGAGGAGCCCAAGGAAGAGGTCATGGCGGGGTACCTGAACACCGCCTATTACGGCCGTAGCTCCTATGGACTCCAGGCAGCCGCTCGTTCCTACTTCGGCAAGGACGCGACCGACCTGGACGCGAGTGAGTGCGCCCTCCTCGCCGCGGTTCTGAAGGGCGCCACGTACTACGACCCCGCGGGAGCGACGGCGATCGACCCGGGGGCCACACAAGAGGCCAACACCAGGCGGGCCACGGAACGCTGGAGCTGGATCCTGACCGAAATGGTCAAGGACGGGCACCTGTCGGCCACCGAGCGGGCCAAGTACACGGAGCTCCCCAAGCTCCAGAACCCGCGGTCCAGCTCCGAGCTGGGCGGTCAGATCGGCTATCTCGTCGATCTCGCCAAGGGCTACGTCATCAACAACACGGATATCACCGAGGAGCAGCTCCGGCAGGGCGGCTACGAGATCCACACGACCTTCGACAAGACGAAGGTCAACGAGCTCGAGAAGGCCGTGAAGAAGGTCCGCAAGGAGAACCTCGACGCGAAGCGCCGCCCGAAGACCGACACGCACGTCCAGTTCGGCGGGGCTTCCGTGGATCCGAAGGACGGTGCCATCGTCGCCATCTACGGCGGTGAGTCGGCGACCAAGCACTTCACCAACAACGCCGACGAGACTGGTGCCGCGGTCGGTTCGACGTTCAAGCCGTTCGTCCTGGCGGCCGCCATGCAGGACGGCAAGCGCGACCCCGACCTCGGGGAGTCCCAGGCACAGGACGAACGCACCAAGGTCTCGCCGGACAGCTTCTACAGCGGCAAGAACAAACTCAAGATCGAGACCTACGACGGCAGTATCTGGAAGAACGACAAGGGCAAGGAGTGGCTGCAGACCAACGACGACGACGCGTCGTACGGCACTCCGCCGAACTACCGGATCGACCTGCGTGAAGCCATGAGGGTGTCGGCGAACTCCGCCTTCGTGCAGCTCGGCATGGATGTCGGTCTGGACAAGGTGAAGAAGGCGGCGGAGAACGCCGGCCTCAGGCCGAACAGTCTGACGGGCACCACCTTCCCGTCCTTCTCCATCGGTATCTCGGACCCCAGCGCGATTCGCATGGCCGGTTCGTACGCGACGTTCGCGACCAGCGGGAAGCAGAACGACCCGTTCTCGGTCCGGGAGGTCGAGCACGAAGGGGGCATCGTGTGGAAGCACAAGTCCGCGCCCAAGGATGCCTTCACCAAGCCGGTCGCTGACAACGTCACCGACGTCCTGAAGACCGTCGTCGAGGACGGAACCGGTACCTCGGCCCAACTCGACGGTCGCGAGGTGGCAGGCAAGACCGGTACGACGGACGGCAACAAGTCCGCCTGGTTCGTCGGGTACACCCCGCAGTTGTCGACCGCGGTCAGCATGTACCGCATGGACGACGACGAGACCAAGAAGAGTCGTCCGTTCCTGGAGATGTACGGCACGGGTGGCCAGAAGACCATTCACGGTGCCTCGTTCCCGGCCGAGGTCTGGCACGACTACATGGAGCAGGCGCTCAAGGGTGAGCCGTCCGAGGACTTCCCGGAGGCCGAGCCCATCGGTGTGGTCGTCAACGACCTTCCGACCCCGAGCGTGACCCCCTCGCCCACCGAGTCCGAAGAGGAGCAGCCCGAGCCCAGTGCGGAGCCCAGCGAGACGGAGACCTCTCCTTCGCCCTCCACGAGTGAGACCTGTGGCCCCTTCGGCAACTTCCCGTGCGAGGACACCGGCGGAACAGAAACGGGCGGAAACGAGACCGGCGGTACGGACGGAGGAGTGTCGTCTTCACCCACGGAATCCGAGGATCCAGGCAACACCAGAGGTAATGGCAATGGTGGCCTCTTCGGAGGATCAACCGGATAGCTGCCTCCACGGGGTGTTTCACGTGAAACATCCGCAGTGAGGTGTTTCACGTGAAACGAGGGCCGTCGCACCGAGTCGGTGCGACGGCCCTCGGCGTATTCCTAGGCGCGTACGGCAGGATGTGCGGCATGCCCAGTGCAGAAACGACGCGCGCGAGCGTGCACGAGCCAGATCTGGTCCGGCCGACCAAGGAGGACCCGGTCGCCGCGACCGGCAGTGAACTGTTCGGTGGTCCTCTCGGGCGGCGCGCGCTGCTCGGGACGTCCTGGTGGACTCCGGTGCGGGTCATCGCGCTCGTCGCGATCGGCATGTTCGCCCTCGGCATGGTGCAGAAGCTGCCCTGCTACGACGGCGCCTGGTTCTTCGGGGCCAGCTCGCAGTACACGCATGCCTGCTACTCGGACATCCCGCACCTCTACCAGGGGCGGGGCTTCGCCGACGGGCTGGTGCCGTACTTCGACAAGCTCGAAGGCGACATGGAGTACCTCGAATACCCGGTGCTGACCGGCGTGTTCATGGAGGTCGCCTCGTGGCTGACGCCGGGCAGCGGCAGCATCCAGGACCAGGAGCAGGTCTACTGGATGGTCAACGCCGGGATGCTGATGGCGTGCACGGCCGTCATCGCCGTCTGCGTGACCCGCACCCACCGGCGGCGCCCCTGGGACGGCCTGCTGGTCGCTCTGGCGCCTGCTTTCGCGCTGACCGCCACCATCAACTGGGACCTGCTGGCTGTCGCTCTGACGGCCGCCGCGATGCTGATGTGGGCACGGAGCCGTCCCCTTGCCTTCGGAGTCCTGCTGGGGCTCGCCACGGCCGCCAAGCTCTATCCCGCGCTGCTGCTCGGGCCACTGCTCGTACTGTGCTGGCGCGCGGGCAGATGGCGGGAGTTCGGTGCGGCGCTGCTCGGTGCCGCCGGCTCCTGGCTGGTCGTGAACCTTCCGGTGATGCTGCTTGCGCCCGAGGGCTGGTCGAAGTTCTACACGTTCAGCCAGGAACGTGGCGTCGACTTCGGCTCCTTCTGGCTGATCCTGTCCCAGCGAATGGAAACCCCGCTCGACACCGACACGGTCAACACGTTCGCCACGGTGCTGATGCTGATCTCCTGTGTGGGTGTCGCGGCTCTCGCGCTGACCGCTCCGCGCCGGCCGCGCTTCGCCCAGCTGGCGTTCCTGATCGTCGCGGCCTTCATCCTCACCAACAAGGTCTACTCGCCGCAGTACGTGCTGTGGCTGGTGCCCCTCGCCGTGCTGGCCCGGCCGAAGTGGCGGGACTTCCTGATCTGGCAGGCGTGCGAGGTGGCGTACTTCCTCGGCATCTGGATGTACCTCGCGTACACGACCAGTGGAGACGCCCACAAGGGACTGCCGCAAGAGGGGTACCAACTGGCCATCGCCGTACACCTGTTGGGGACGTTGTATCTGTGCGCGGTGATCGTGCGCGACATCCTCATGCCGGAGCGGGACGTGGTGCGCCGCTCCGGTGACGACGACCCGTCCGGCGGGGTGCTGGACGGTGCGCAGGACGTCTTCGTCCTGGGAGCCGCGGCCCACCCGCCTCGGCACGCGGCGCACTTCGACGGGCCGTACGTGGAGTGGGGCGCCGAGGACGAACCGACGAAGCGGCGTTCGCCCTGAGCGAACAGGGCGTGGGCGAGTCACGTAAAAGGCCGTACACGGAGTCCGTGTACGGCCTTTCGTCTGTGCGCGGGGTTGGTGTCCCCCGCTCTCAGCGCTCGACGATGCGGTCGAACTGCGTGGTGGTGTGCCGCAGATGGGCCACCAGCTCCTCGCCGACCTTCGGCTCCGGGGCGTCGGAGGGCACGAAGAGGATCGAGACCTGCATGTGCGGGGGCTCCGCGAACCAGCGCTGCTTGGCGCCCCAGACGAACGGTGAGAGGTTCCGGTTGACCGTGGCGAGGCCGGCCCTGGCGACGCCCTTGGCGCGCGGCATGACGCCGTGCAGGGCTTTCGGAGCCTCCAAGCCCACCCCGTGCGACGTACCGCCCGCCACGACCACCAGCCAGCCGTCCGAGGCGACCTTCTGCTGGCGGTAGCCGAAACGGTCGCCCTTGGAGACCGGCGTGACGTCCAGGACGGCTCCGCGGTACTCGGTGGCGTCGTGGTCTCCCAGCCACAGCCGCGTGCCGATGCGGGCACGGAAGCGGGTCTGCGGGAACTGCTGCTGCAGCCGTGCGAGCTCCGCGGCCTTGAGGTGGCTGACGAACATGGTGTGCAGCGGCAGCCGGGCCGCGCGCAGCCGGTCCATCCAGCCGATGACCTCCTCGACGGCGTCCGAGCCGTCGGTGCGGTCCAGGGGCAGGTGGATCGCGAAGCCCTCAAGGCGCACGTTCTCTATGGCGGCGTGGAGCTGGGGCAGATCCTGCTCGCTCACGCCGTGCCGCTTCATGGAGGACATGACCTCGATGACGACACGGGCGCCCACGAGGCCGTAGACCCCGTCGATCGACGACACGGAGCGGATGACCCGGTCGGGCAGGGGCACGGGCTCCTCGCCCCGCCTGAACGGCGTCAGCACGAGCAGGTCGCCGCCGAACCAGTCCTTGATCCGCGCGGCCTCGTACGTCGTGCCCACGGCCAGGATGTCGGAGCCCAGGCGGGTGGCCTCGTCCGCGAGCCGCTCGTGGCCGAAGCCGTAGCCGTTGCCCTTGCAGACCGGGACGAGCCCCGGGAACTGCTCGGACACGTGCTTGTGGTGCGCCCGCCAGCGTGCGGTGTCGACGTAGAGCGTGAGCGCCATGGCCGGACCTGGAACCTTTCTCGTGGCAGCGGTGTATCAGAGGTATGAAGGCGAATTCTGGTACGTCAGCGGCGCGACATGTAGATGTCGAGCGCCTTGTGGAGCAATTTGTTGAGCGGGAAGTCCCACTCACCGAGGTATTCGGCGGCCTGCCCTCCGGTACCCACCTTGAACTGGATGAGGCCGAAGAGGTGGTCGGTCTCGTCCAGCGAGTCGGAGATGCCGCGCAGGTCGTAGACGGTGGCGCCGAGCGCGTAGGCGTCGCGCAGCATCCGCCACTGCATCGCGTTCGAGGGCCGGACCTCACGCCCGATGTTGTCGGAGGCGCCGTAGGAGTACCAGACGTGCCCGCCGACGACCAGCATCGTCGCGGCGGAGAGGTTCACACCCTCGTGCCGGGCGAAGTACAGCCGCATGCGGTTGGGGTCCTCGGTGTTGAGAGCCGTCCACATGCGCTGGAAGTACGAGAGCGGTCGAGGCCGGAAGTGGTCGCGCAGGGCCGTGATCTCGTAGAGGCGCTGCCACTCCTCCAGGTCCTGGTAGCCGCCCTGGACGACCTCGACGCCGGCCTTCTCGGCCTTCTTGATGTTGCGCCGCCAGAGCTGGTTGAAGCCCTTGTGGACGTCCTCCAGCGACCGGTTGGCCAGTGGCACCTGGTAGACGTAGCGGGGCTGTACGTCGCCGAAGCCCGCTCCGCCGTCCTCGCCCTGCTGCCAGCCCATGCGCCGCAGCTTGTCGGCTACCTCGAAGGCGCGCGGCTCGATGAAGTCGGCCTCGATGTCACGCAGGCGCTTCACGTCCGGGTCCTGGATGCCCTTCTTGATCGACGCGGCCTCCCAGCGCCGGATGATCACCGGTGGGCCCATCTTCACCGAGAAGGCGCCCTGCTGCTTGAGGTGCGCGAGCATCGGATCCAGCCAGTCGGTCAGATTCGGCGCGAACCAGTTGATGACCGGGCCCTCGGGAAGATAGGCGAGGTAGCGCTTGATCTTGGGCAGCTGGCGGTACAGCACGAGACCCGCACCGACCATCTCGCCGGACCTGTTGTCGAACCATCCGAGGCTCTCGGAGCGCCACTCGGCCTTGACGTCTGCCCAGGCCGGGACCTGCATGTGGCTAGCCGCGGGCAGGCTCTGGATGTACGCCAGATGCTGCTCTCGGCTGATGGTCCTCAGGGTCAGGCTCATTCGGGGCGCTCCTCGGGCTGGTGTGTCCCCATGGGTACAGGGGCTCCGGCTCTCGCGGCGAAGCCTACTGCGCCCTGCGAGCGCCTCGTCTGGCCGTATGGCACCTGGGCCCCGACCAATACGTGGCCGGGGCACCCGGAGGTGTTGTCCGGCCGTGGGGCCGGGGGTTGGGAGACCGAGGGTCGGCGGCTCCCGAGGGCCGGGGTGCCGGTCAGCCGATGACGCCGCCGAAGAGGCCGCCGTGCGCCATGCCGAGGAAGAAGCCGACGCCGGAGGCACCGAGACCCAGGATCAGCCCGAAGCGCTCCCGGGTCGTCACGGAGACGAACTGTCCGGCCGCCCCGGTCAGGATGCCCACCAGTCCCGTCCACGAGCTGAGCAGATGGAGGCTGTGGAACATCGCGGTGACGAAGGCCGTCACTCCGAGGACCAGCGTCACGGCGAGCAGGGTGTCCTGGAGCGGATGGGGCTTGTGGTCGGTGGCGAACAGGGAACCGACGGTCTTGGAGTTGGGTCGCAATGCCTGTGCCATGTGGCACCTCCTGCGGAAGGCGGCGCATCGTAGCGCCATACACACCCGATGTGTACAGATTGACGGTCCTGGGCCCCGGATTTCAACCGCAAGCCGGTGTGCAGGTAGTCTGTACCGTCTGCACCGGTGTCTGCCCAGGCCACGACACGATCCTCCGCTCAGTTCGCTGATCGGTGGGCCCGATTGTCAGTGGCGGCCGATACCGTTGCGTACGCATCACAACCCTCCTGCCACGGAACGACCGTGGCCGTTGAGTCCAAAGGAGGTGGGTTCCACATGCGTCACTACGAAATGATGGTCATCCTCGACCCCGATCTCGAGGAGCGCGCTGTCGCCCCCCTGATCGAAAACTTCCTCTCCGTCGTCCGTGAGGGCAACGGAAAGGTCGAGAAGGTCGACACCTGGGGCCGTCGTCGTCTCTCGTACGAGATCAAGAAGAAGCCCGAGGGCATCTACTCGGTCATCGACCTGCAGGCCGAGCCTGCGGTCGTCAAGGAGCTCGACCGCCAGATGAACCTGAACGAGTCGGTCCTCCGGACCAAGGTCCTCCGTCCCGAGACCCACTGAGCTCTCCAGCTCAGCTGATCTCGGACAACGAGTAGCAGCACCAAAAGCAGCCAGCAGCAAACCCGCCGAGAGGTTCCCCCATGGCAGGCGAGACCGTCATCACGGTCGTCGGCAATCTTGTCGACGACCCCGAGCTGCGCTTCACCCCGTCCGGTGCGGCGGTCGCGAAGTTCCGTGTCGCGTCCACCCCCCGCACCTTCGACCGTCAGACGAATGAGTGGAAGGACGGCGAAAGCCTGTTCCTGACCTGCTCGGTCTGGCGTCAGGCGGCGGAGAACGTCGCCGAGTCGCTCCAGCGAGGCATGCGCGTCGTCGTGCAGGGCCGGCTGAAGCAGCGGTCCTACGAGGACCGTGAGGGCGTCAAGCGCACGGTCTACGAGCTGGACGTCGAGGAAGTCGGCGCCAGCCTGAAGAACGCCACGGCCAAGGTCACCAAGACCACCGGTCGAGGCGGCCAGGGCGGTTACAGCGGCGGCGGCGGTGGCGGCGGCCAGCAGGGCGGCGGCTGGGGCGGAGGCTCCGGCGGCGGTCAGCCGCAGGGCGGCGGCGCTCCTGCCGACGACCCCTGGGCGACCAGTGCTCCTGCAGGCGGCGGCCAGCAGAGCGGCGGCGGTGGCGGTGGCGGCTGGGGCGGAAGCTCTGGCGGCGCTGCCGGCGGCTCCGGCGGCGGCTACTCGGACGAGCCCCCCTTCTAGCCCCCGGGCTGAAGGTGGGCCGTACCCACACTTCTTGATCACACAGGAGAAACACACATGGCGAAGCCGCCTGTGCGCAAGCCTAAGAAGAAGGTCTGCGCATTCTGCAAGGACAAGGTCACGTACGTGGACTACAAGGACACGAACATGCTGCGGAAGTTCATTTCCGACCGCGGCAAGATCCGTGCCCGCCGCGTGACCGGCAACTGCACGCAGCACCAGCGTGACGTCGCCACGGCTGTGAAGAACAGCCGTGAGATGGCGCTGCTGCCCTACACCTCCACCGCGCGATAAGGGAAGGGTGACCGAAACATGAAGATCATCCTCACCCACGAGGTCTCCGGCCTCGGTGCCGCGGGCGACGTCGTCGACGTCAAGGACGGCTACGCTCGCAACTACCTGATCCCGCGGAACTTCGCGATTCGCTGGACCAAGGGTGGCGAGAAGGACGTCGAGCAGATCCGTCGTGCTCGCAAGATCCACGAGATCCAGACCATCGAGCAGGCCAACGAGATCAAGGCCCGCCTCGAAGGTGTGAAGGTCCGCCTGGCCGTTCGCTCCGGCGACGCCGGTCGTCTCTTCGGTTCCGTCACCCCGGCAGACGTCGCCTCGGCGATCAAGGCTTCCGGTGGCCCCGACGTCGACAAGCGCCGCATCGAGCTGGGCTCGCCGATCAAGACGCTGGGCGCTCACGAGACGTCCGTGCGTCTGCACCCCGAGGTTGCCGCCAAGGTCAACATCGAGGTCGTCGCCGCGTAAGCGGTGCGCTAGCAGTACATGTGAGGGCCGCACCCCAAGGGTGCGGCCCTCACTGTTTGCCTGGGCCTCCGGGAACGGAACGCCTCCGGCGGGACTCACAGGCGGCTGGTGTTTCACGTGAAACAGAGTGAATCCGTCGTCGGGGAACGGCGCAGAATGCTCGTTGTTTCACGTGAAACCGAGCGACCTCACGCACCTCCCCGACGCCGGAGCGGGCTTGCTCAGCGCGTGGCGCCTGTGACGATCCAGCGACCCGAGCGTGTGCGCAGCCACAGGGTCAGCATCCGCACGGTCATCATGAGGGTCATCGCTCCCCAGACCGCGGTCAGCCCGCCGCCGAATACGGGCACGAGCAGTGCCACCGGAGCGAAGACGGCCAGGGTGAGAATCATGGCCCATGCGAGATACGGGCCGTCCCCGGCTCCCATCAGCACGCCGTCCAGGACGAAGACGATCCCGCAGATCGGCTGGGAGAGCGCCACCATGAGCAAGGCGGGCAGTGCGGTGTCGTGGACGACCGAGTCGCTTGTGAAGAGCGGCAGGAACAGGGGGCGGCTCAGGATCACCAGCCCGCCGAGCACAACGCCGACGGCGATGCCCCACTCCACCATGCGACGGCAGGCCTCACGGGCTCCCTGGGCGTCTCCCGCGCCGAGATAGCGGCCGATGATGGCCTGACCCGCGATGGCGATGGCGTCGAGGGCGAAGGCGAGCAGGCTCCACAGCGACAGGATGATCTGGTGCGCGGCGACATCGGCGTCCCCGAGGCGAGCGGCGACGGCGGTGGCGATCATCAGGATCGCGCGCAACGAGAGGGTGCGGACCA
This sequence comes from Streptomyces sp. NBC_00258, assembly GCF_036182465.1. Taxonomy (NCBI): domain Bacteria; kingdom Bacillati; phylum Actinomycetota; class Actinomycetes; order Kitasatosporales; family Streptomycetaceae; genus Streptomyces; species Streptomyces sp. NBC_00258. The sequence continues at coordinate 6,320,017 of NZ_CP108081.1, read as the reverse complement.
GCAGCGGTGCGCCGGCCTGGGCGCAGGCACGTATCCCAGCGGCGTCCGGTCGTAGGGATGCCCCGTGCTTCCGCGCTCCGCGGACCACCACGAGGAGGTACACAGCAGCCATGCCGTACTGGGCGATGACGGTTCCCCAGGCGGAGCCGGCTATGCCGAGGTCCGCGCCGTAGACGAGGCCCACGTTGAGGGCGCCATTGGCGACAAAGCCCGCGATGGCGACGTAGAGGGGTGTCCTTGTGTCCTGCAGGCCGCGGAGGACGCCGGTGGCGGCCAGGACGACGAGCATCGCGGGGATGCCGATGGCCGAGATGCGCAGATAGGTGGTGGCGTAAGGGGCGGCGGTGTCCGAGGCGCCGAAGAGCTCCACCAGGGCGGGTGCGGTGGGCAGGACGACGGCGATGACGGCGGCTCCGAGCAGGAGGGCCAGCCAGATGCCGTCCATGCCCTGGCGGATCGCGGCCTGGAGGTCGCCCGCCCCGACCCGTCGGGCGACGGCGGCCGTGGTGGCGTACGCAAGGAAGACGAAAATGCTCACGGCTGTGAGGAGGAGGGCCGAGGCGATGCCGAGGCCGGCGAGTTGCGCGGTGCCGAGATGTCCGACGATCGCGGTGTCGACCATGAGGAAGAGAGGCTCGGCTATGAGTGCGCCGAAGGCCGGAACGGCCAGCGCGACGATCTCTCGGTCGTGCCGACGCCGGGCGGCCTTGGGTGCCGCGGGAGCCTGTGTCATGCGCATCAATCTAATCTTCCACAGGTAAGAGATGCAAGTGTAATGTGACCCTTACTGGCAATCTCGTGAGATGCGCTGCCTCGCGCCTTTGACGTCGATCTTGATCCGACCGGGAAAGTTTTTCTTCTGCACAGCCGGTGGACGGGATATATGCAGGTCAGGGTGGGTGTGGAAATGAAGCTGAGTGCTTGTTCACAGGCCTGTCCACCGGGTCGTGCACAGGTTTCGCCGGGTTCTCCACAGCATCGGGGCCGTCGTCCACATGGCCTGTGGATAACCAGATTGGCTGACGGTGCCCGCGGGCCTACCGTGGTGCGGCGCACGCTCGCTCCTCCGTCCTCGGAAACCTCACAAAACCGACGCGTCAGAACCGGAGTTGGGCATCTCATTTGTCAGTGTCGTGCCGTAGGAATGAAGAGCACGGCGAGGTCCGCTCGGCGGACGGGAGGAGGTGGCCCGGTGAGTATTTCCGAGCCCTTGGACGATCCGTGGGCCGACAGCGGTCCCAGTGATCGTCTGCCCGCCTCCCGTCAGCGCCGCGACGGTGGCCGGGGCAGAGACGACCAGCACGACCGCGGTCCGGACAACGGAGCCTGGGACGGCGGAGGTTCGGCCTTCGAGCGGGTGCCGCCGCAGGATCTGGATGCCGAGCAGTCCGTTCTCGGCGGCATGCTGCTCTCGAAGGACGCCATTGCCGACGTCGTCGAGGTGCTCAAGGGCCACGACTTCTACCGGCCGGCGCACGAGACCATCTACGGCTCGATCCTCGACCTCTACGCGAAGGGCGAGCCGGCCGACCCGATCACGGTCGCCGCCGAGCTCACCAAGCGCGGTGAGATCACCAAGGTCGGCGGCGCCTCGTATCTGCACACGCTGGTCCAGACTGTCCCGACGGCGGCGAACGCCGAGTACTACGCGGAGATCGTCCACGAACGGGCCGTGCTGCGCCGCCTGGTCGAGGCCGGCACACGCATCACGCAGATGGGGTACGCGGCCGACGGCGACGTGGACGAGATCGTCAACAGCGCCCAGGCCGAGATCTACGCGGTCACCGAGCAGCGCACCACCGAGGACTATCTGCCCCTCGGCGACATCATGGAGGGCGCGCTCGACGAGATCGAGGCGATCGGTTCACGGTCGGGGGAGATGACCGGTGTACCGACGGGCTTCACCGACCTGGACCAGCTCACCAACGGTCTGCACCCGGGCCAGATGATCATCATCGCCGCCCGTCCCGCCATGGGTAAGTCGACGCTGGCACTGGATTTCGCACGGACCTGCTCGATCAAACACAACATGCCGAGCGTGATCTTCTCGCTCGAAATGGGCCGCAACGAGATCGCGATGCGTCTGCTGTCCGCCGAGGCGCGCGTGGCCCTGCACCACATGCGTTCCGGGACGATGACCGACGAGGACTGGACCCGGCTCGCGCGCCGGATGCCGGATGTCTCGGCCGCTCCGCTCTACATCGACGACTCTCCGAACCTGTCGATGATGGAGATCCGCGCCAAGTGCCGTCGCCTCAAGCAGCGCGCCGATCTGAAGCTCGTGGTCATCGACTACCTGCAGCTGATGCAGTCGGGCGGCAAGCGGTCCGAGAGCCGACAGCAGGAAGTCTCCGACATGTCGCGAAACCTCAAGCTGCTGGCCAAGGAGCTGGAGCTGCCGGTGATCGCGCTGTCGCAGCTGAACCGTGGCCCCGAGCAGCGCACGGACAAGAAGCCCATGGTCTCCGACCTGCGTGAATCCGGGTCGATCGAGCAGGACGCGGACATGGTGATCCTGCTGCACCGCGAGGACGCGTACGAGAAGGAGTCGCCGCGCGCCGGCGAGGCGGACATCATCGTGGGCAAGCACCGAAACGGCCCGACGGCCACGATCACGGTTGCCTTCCAGGGTCACTACTCGCGCTTCGTGGACATGGCACAGACCTGATCGCCGTCCGGACAACCACGAGGGCGCAGCGGTCAGTCGCGTCGGTACCGGGCCCTTATGTGGAAGCGTTCGCCCTGGGGACCCAGGATGCTCAGGAACTCCACCGGCCGCTCGTCGGCGTTGCCGAACCAGTGCGGCAGGTGGGTGTCGAATTCGGCGACCTCGCCCGTGGTGAGGACGAGGTCCTGGTCGGCGAGTACGAGGCGCAGTCGTCCGCTGAGGACGTACAGCCAGTGGTAGCCCTCGTGTGAGCGGGGATCGGGTTCGCGGTCGGTCGGGCCGGCCGGGAGGATCTGTTTGAACGCCTGCAGACCGCCGGGTTTGCGGGTCAGCGGGATGACGGTCATGCCGTTGCGCGTGAACGGCTGCGGGTATACCCGGGGGTCGAGGCGGGCCGGGGCGCCGACGAGTTCGTCGAGCGGCATCTGATAGGCCTTGGCCAGGGGCAACAGCAGTTCCAGGCCCGGCTTGCGGTGCCCGGACTCCAGCCGGGACAGGGTGCTGACCGGAATACCGGTGGTCTCCGACAGGGCGGTCAGGGTGGCCCCACTGCGGCGCCGCAATTCGCGCAGCCGTGGCCCGACCGCAGCCAGCACGGTGCCGAACTCGTCGCTCATACGTTCACTGTGCCCACGCTTTGCAGTTATCGCAAAGAACTTTGCCGGTTCGCCATGAGTGGGGACAGGTTGGTGCCAGGCCATGAGCGACCGGCGCCATGGCATCCGACCCACGACGCGAGGCACGGACAATGGACGCACAGTTCTGGGACGAGATGTATCGCAGCCGCGACCAGGTCTTCAGCGGCGACCCCAACGGAGTGCTCGTCACCGAAGTCACCGACCTGCCGTCGGGACGGGCACTCGACGTCGGATGCGGCGAAGGAGGCGACGCCCTCTGGCTGGCCCGACACGGCTGGCAGGTCACCGCGGTCGACATCTCGGCGACCGCTTTGCAGCGCGCCGCCGCCACAGCCGCGGACATGAAGGGCCGTGTGGCGTGGACACGGGCCGACCTGAACATCACGCCGCCCCCGGCCGACGCCTTCGATCTGGTGTCCGTCCAGTACTTCCCGCTCTCACTCCAGCCGGATCACACCACGCTGCGCGGCCTGCTGAACGCCGTCGCACCCGGCGGCACCCTGCTCTTCGCCAGCCACGACCTCGCCGACCTGCCCCCACGCCCCGAGCAGGGCTTCGACCCTGGCGACTATTACCAGCCCGACGACATCGCCAAGCTCCTCGACCGCGACTGGACTGTCCTGATCAACGAAACCCGCCCACGAACCGCTCCCGCACCTGCCGGGACCCACCACACCCACGACACCGTCCTGCGTGCGCAGCGCCTGCCCTGATTCGTGGGCCGCGAGATCCCGCGTCGGTCTCAAATGCGCTCGACGTGGGACGTCGGGGCAGGTGGACTTGGGCCATGACGACACCTGTGGACGAACTGCTACCCACCACGCGCCGGGCCCTGCTGCACCGAATCGCCACCGCTCAGGCCGAGGGGCGGGCGCCGTCTCTGGTGGCGGCGGTCGTCCGGGGTGGAGAGACGGTCTGGCACGGCTCCCGCACCTCGGTGGACGGGCACGGGCCGGACGAGAACGTGCAGTACCGGATCGGTTCGATCACCAAGACGTTCACCGCCGTCCTGGTGCTGCGACTGCGTGACGAAGGCGTCCTGGACCTGGGGGATCCGCTGGAGAAGCATCTTCCCGGTACCGGCGCGGGGGAGGCGACGATCGCCGAACTCCTCGCGCACACAAGCGGATTGGCAGCCGAATCGCCCTCCCCCTGGTGGGAGCGCACCCCCGGATCGTTGCGCCCCGAACTCGCCGACGTGCTGGGCGAACAGCCGCACCGGCATCCCGTCGGACGGCGGTTCCACTACTCGAACCCCGGCTATACGTTGCTGGGCGCGCTGGTGGAGGAGCTGAGGGGCGTCCCATGGGAGGAGGCCCTACGGAACGAGGTGCTCGAACCGCTGGGACTGCACCGCACGGGCGTGGAGCCTCAAGCACCGCACGCGGGCGGCTGGGCCGTGCATCCCTGGGCGGACGTGATGCTGCCGGAACCCGTGGAGAACCTGGGTCGCATGGCACCGGCGGGTCAACTCTGGTCGACCACGGGCGACTTGGCGCGCTTCGCGGTCTTCCTGACCAAGGGCGACGACCGGGTGCTGAGCGCCGAGTCCGTTCGGGAGATGCGTACGCCCGCCGCGCCGGCCGAAGCCGAAGAGGTGGCGGCCGGCAGCGCGTACGGCCTCGGTATGCAGGTCCAGTACCGGGACGGCCGGATGCTTGTGGGGCACTCCGGTTCCCTCCCCGGCTTCCTCGCCGGCCTCTTGGTCAGCGTCGAGGACGACCTGGCCGCCGTCGTGCTCGCCAACTGCACCTCCGGCCCGCCGGTGTTCACGGTCGCCGCCGATCTCGTACGTATCGTCGCCGAGGCCGAGCCCCCGATCCCCGAGCCGTGGCGGCCGCTGCCCGAGGTCGACCGGTCCGTACTGGAGTTGGCGGGACCCTGGTACTGGGGAACGCACGCCTTCGCACTGCGCCTCACGGCCGAAGGAGGTGTCTCGCTCGGGCCGCTGTCGGGCAACGGCCGGCGTTCGCGTTTCCGGGCCGACGGAGACGGGACCTGGACGGGACTCGACGGCTACTACGCGGGCGAGGTCCTGAGGGCCGTACAGCGCCCCGACGGATCGGTGGACCACCTGGACCTCGGGTCGTTCGTGTTCACGCGGCAGCCGTACGAGGAGGGGGCTTCAGTGCCGGGTGGTGTGGACCGTGAGGGGTGGCGCGGGATCGGTTAGTCGTTCGTCGATGGGTGAGTTGCATGGGCAGGGGCGTGATGTTTCACGTGAAACAGGGCGCCCCTTGCCGCGCACAGGGTGCCCCTCGCCGCACTCGGACCCGTGCACCGACTCGGCGGCCGGGATTCGCCTCAGAGCTGCAGCTTGAACCCGACATGGGAAGCCGTGAAGCCGAGCCGTTCGTAGAACCGGTGGGCGTCGGTGCGGATGACGTCGGAGGTCAGCTGCACCAACTGGCAGCCCTCGCTCCGGGAACGGTCGATCGCCCACTCGATGAAGCGGGTGCCCAGGCCGCTGCCGCGCTCGTCGGCATGGACGCGTACGCCTTCGATGATCGAGCGGGTCGCACCTTTGCGGGACAGCCCCGGAATGATCGTGAGTTGGAGCGTGCCGACGACTCGGCCTTCGCGCACGGCGACGACCAGGTGCTGGTTCGGATCGTCGCTCAGGCGCTCCAGGGCGGCCAGATAGGGACTCAGGTCGTCCGGTGACTCGCGCTGCGCTCCCAGAGGGTCGTCGGCGAGCATCGCGACGATGGCAGGGACGTCGTCCGGGACAGCCGGTCGTATCTCAAGATCTCCCATGGCAGCACCCTACGCAGACGTGCCTCGGGGCAGGCGATCCCTGCGTGTGGGGCAACTGCCCTCGCTACGCAGGCGTCGGCACGCTTGCCGACTCCACGACGCGGACCAGCGGAGCCAGTTCGGGAACCTTGGCGGCTGCGTCGAGCGCCTCGCGCAGGGCGGCGTCATTGGTGGGCCGGGCCTCGTCGAGGAGCTTGAGGCCCGCCGCGCTGACATTCGTGTAGATGCCACGGCGATCGGTCGGGCACAGGTAGCGCGAGAGCAGCCCGCGGTCCTCGAGGCGGGTCACCAGTCGCGTGGTGGCGCTCTGGCTGAGGACGACCGCGTCGGCGACCTGCTTCATCTGGAGATGGCCGCCGTCTCCGTCGTGCTGACGGCTGAGGACGTCGAGGAGCGAGTACTCGCGCACGCTCAGGTCGTGCTTGGTCTGCAGGGCCCGTTCGATGTGCGCCTCGATCCTCCCGTGCAGCAGGGAGAGGGCGCACCAGCCCTGGGCGAGGGCGGTGAGCGCGGGGTCCGTCGCTGTCATGGCGTTCTCCTCCGTACCGGAGCGGCTGACACCAGGATAGAGCACTACCGCGATAGTCCGCGCTTGCAAGTAGTCAGCGTCTGCAAGTATTGTCAACGCATGTAAAGCGCTCCTGCAATCGTCTGGGAAGGTTCTCCCCCATGCCTCTCGCGCTTCTTGCCCTCGCGATCGGGGCCTTCGGAATCGGAACCACCGAGTTCGTGATCATGGGTTTGCTGCCCGAGGTCGCCGGTGACTTCGGTGTCTCCATCCCCACCGCGGGCTTCCTCGTGACCGGCTACGCACTCGGCGTCATGTTCGGCGCGCCGCTCATGACCGTCCTCGGTACCAAGGTGTCCCGCAAGCGGATGCTGATGCTCCTGATGGGGCTGTTCATCATCGGCAACCTGCTCTCCGCCGTCGCTCCCAGCTTCTCCGTGATGCTGATCGGCCGCGTGGTCGCCTCGCTCGCACACGGTGCCTTCTTCGGCATCGGTGCCGTCGTCGCCGCAGACCTCGTCGCGCCCGACAAGAAGGCCGGCGCCATCGCGATGATGTTCACCGGCCTGACCGTCGCCAACGTCGTCGGTGTACCGCTGGGCACCCTCATCGGCCAGTCCGCCGGCTGGCGCGTGACCTTCACGATCGTCGCCGCTCTGGGTGTCCTCGGCCTGGCGGGCATCGCCAAGCTCGTCCCCGACATGCCCAAGCAGGAAGGCGTGCGCCTGCGCCACGAGCTCGCCGCGTTCAAGAACGTCCAGGTACTGCTGGCGATGGCGATGACCGTCCTCGGTTTCGGCGGAGTCTTCGCGGCGATCACCTACATCGCGCCGATGATGACGCACGTGGGCGGCTTCGCCGACGGCTCCGTCACCTGGCTGCTCGTCCTCTTCGGCCTCGGCATGGTCGGCGGCAACCTCGTCGGCGGCAGGTTCGCCGACCGCGCCCTGATGCCGATGCTGTACGTCTCCCTGGGCGCCCTGGCGGTCGTACTCGCCCTGTTCACGCTCACCGCGCACAACAAGATCGCGGCGGCCGTGACCATCGCGCTGATCGGTGCCCTCGGGTTCGCCACCGTGCCGCCGCTCCAGAAGCGGGTGCTCGACCAGGCGCACGGCGCCCCGACACTCGCCTCCGCCGTGAACATCGGCGCCTTCAACCTCGGTAACGCCCTCTCCGCCTGGCTCGGCGGCCTCGTCATCGCGGCCGGCCTCGGCTACACCGCCCCCAACTGGGTCGGTGCCGCCCTCGCTGCCGCCGCTCTTGCGCTCGCCGTCCTCTCTGCCGCTCTGGAGCGCCGGGCCGACGCCACGGACGCCACCGACGGCTTGGTCGTCACCGGGGCGGCCTCGGCGGAGTCCGCGCAGCAGAAGGCCGCTGTCCACCACTGACCCGCTGCCCGGGCGGTCGTATCCGCCCTGGTTTGGTCGACCGCTGGGCCAGGGCTGTCCCGGTGTCCCACCGAAACCCCGAGCAGGCCTTCACCCGCACCTCAGCAGATCACTGCCCCCACACGCCCCACCCGGCAAACCGCCACCCCCACCCCCACACGGCACCACTCATCAAGGAGAAACAAGCTCATGAGCACCACCGCCGTCGCCCCGCTGACCATCCAGGACGCCGAGGCTCTCGTCACGGCCGCTCGTCGCGCCGCGGAAGCCGCCGACGTCACGGTCAGCGTCACCGTCCTCGACGCGGGCGGCCACCTGCTCGCCTTCCGGCGCGACGACCGGGCCGTGCTGATCTCCGGTGAGACCAGCACCCGCAAGGCCTACACGGCACTGCAGCTGGACACCCCCACAGCCGACCTCGTCGACGCCGTGCAGCCGGGTGGTCTCTTTCACACCCTGCCCACCGCCCTCGACCGCCCGCTGCTCTTCATCGCGGGTGGCGTCCCGGTTCACCGCGACGGCCGTCTGGTCGGCGCGATCGGAGTCGGCGGTGGCGCGCCGGAGCAGGACCACGCCTTCGCCACCACCGCGCTGAAGACGCTCGCTTAGGAGCGCTCGAACGCGCCGGAGCGCCAGGAACACCGAAACGCCTGTCCCGTCCGGGGCAGGCGTTTCGGTTGGCCGCCAGTTCTCTACCGCCGAGTTCTCTACCGTCGAACTCTCAGTCGCCGAGCTCTCAGACGTCGGCCCAACTCACCCTCGGCCCTTCAGCCCGCAGCCACCGTGAGCGGAGCGAACCGCCGCGTCCAGTCGCCCGGCAACTCCGAGATGCCGTACGTCATGACCGCGTTGAAACTCAGGGGGGCGAGCCCGCGTTCCTTCACCCACGCCAGCAACTCCTCGTGCCGTACGTCGATGTCGGTGCGCAACGGTCCGTCGACGTGGGCGGCCAGCGAGGCGATGAGCGCCTTGGCCGTCTCCGTGTCCCGGGCGATCAGCGGACCCACGACATGGTTGTCCAGGTTGGGCCAGGCGGCCGCGTAGCCGATGATCCGGCCGTTCTCCTCGGCGACACGCAGCTGGTCGGCGAAGGCGGGCAGGCGCGTGATCATGTGCGTGCGGTCGGTACCGAAGACCCCTTCGTCGAGCCGGAGGATCGCATTGAGGTCCTCGGCCGTGGCCGCACGCGTGGCGACCTCGGGCTCAGGGCCGCCCGGGACGAAGTGGCCGCGGACCATCTCGGCCCGTCCGGTGGTCTTGAATCCCAGCTCCTCGTAGAGAGGGCGCCCGTACGGCGTCGCGTGCAGCGTCACCGGTGTGGTGTCCAGCTCGGCGACGACATGCTGCATCAACCTGCGTCCGACGCCCTGGCGGGCATGCCGCTCGGCGACCAGCACCATGCCGATCGCGGCCAGGGCGGGGCGCTCCTGGGGCCCGTACGAGGTCACGACGCAGGCGGTGACGAGGCCCCCGTCGGGGTCGTCGATGCCGTAACCCGTACCGGCCGTGAGCAGGAGGCCCCACTTGTGCTCCTCGCGGGGCCAGCCGCGGTTCTCGGCGAGATCGGCGCAGGCGGTGAGATCGCGTGGGGTCAGACGGCGGATGGGCTGGAAGGCGGGGGAAGGAGTCGACACGCAGGTCAGGCTGTCTGAGATGCCCGCTCGGCGTCCACCGATTTCCGGGCAGCCGCACTGATCTTTTGCCCACGCGACTTCTGTCCGACTGACTTCTGCTCACGCAGCCTCCGTCCACGCCGGGTCAGTCCCCAGGGCTTGAGGACCGAGATCACCGTCATGAAGAGATAGGCGGACAGCGAGACGATCGGCCCGAACAGAACGTCACCGGCGTCAGGCAGCGGGCCGCCTGCCGAAACAGCCGTGACGGCGGAACCGACGCCGGGACGCAGCGCGAAGACAGTGGCGGTGATCGTGGCCAGGGTCAGCCAGAACTTGATGTAGACCCAGCGATGCCTCGCCAGTCCCCACGGAGTGCCGAGGGACAGCACCAGACCACTCAGGAGCGTGAGGATCGCGAGGGGGAGCAGGAGCCAGTCGGCGAACAGCTTCATGGCGCGTACGGAGGCCTCCACGGTCACCGCGGACCCTGTGGTGGCCGCGGTGATCCCCAGAGCGAGCAGCCCGAGCGTGAGCCCGAGCCAGCCCGCGGAGGCGGCTACATGGACGACGAGGGTGGCCCGGCGTGCGGGGCGGCTTAGTTTCACGTGAAACACCGTGCCGCGCGGGAGCGAAGAGTACGTCTGCCGGCGGGAGTAACCCCACGTACTAGCCTCGGCGTACATGGCGAGACTTCATCTCTTCGATCTGGACGGGACCTTGCTGCACGGCACCTCGGCGCCTGTGGAGATCTCCCGGCAGCTCGGCCTGGAAGCCGAGACCGTGGCGCTCGACGAGGCGATCGGAGCGGGGCTCATAGGCCCGCCGGAGTACGCGACGCAGGTGCACGCCCTCTGGAGAGATCTCACCGAGGTGCATGTGGCGACCGCCTTCGCGAGTGCGCCGTGGCTGGAGGGCATCCAGGACGTCTGGGCGGACATCAGGGGGAGCGGCGACTACAGCGCCGTTGTCTCGCTCTCACCCTCGTTCTTCGTCGAGCGGCTGACGGGGTGGGGCGCGCACGCCGCGTACGGATCACGCTTCCCCGCGGTGCCGTTCACCGAGCCGGTGGACCCTGCCGGGATCCTGAGCGCGGCGGCCAAGGTACGGATCGCGGACCGGCTCTGCGCGGAGTTCGGGGTGGCGAGAGCCGACTGCGTCGCGTACGGCGACTCGATGTCCGACAGGGATCTGTTCGGGGTGGTGCCGGTATCCGTCGCCGTCAACGCGGACCGGCATGTGGAAGGTCTCGCCACCCACTCCTACGTGGGGCGGGATCTGCGGGGTGCCTATGAATTGGTGTGCCCTGCCCGGTAATTCAAGGAATTGACGGTCCGGTCCCCCTTCAATTCCCGACGTGGGGAAGGGGGGACTTGTGTGCCGGACGGCGGCCGGTATGGTCGACTCCGGTTCGTGTCCGGTGTGATGTCCGCGCATCCCGCCAGGGCGAACAAACGGCAATGCAGCCTAACGGGACAGAGAGATCGAAGACCCGCATTTCCGGTTACGTGGCCGGGGTGTTGGCGCAGGGTGAGATGCTGCGATGGCTGTAGTGCGGCCAATGTCACACTCTTGGCCTACTTGTCCGTAGGGTGCGGGATTCCGGGGTTCAATGTGGCCGCCATGGGGCGACGGGGCGGAACGGGGAAAGCAAGCAGTCTGCGGGGGAAAGCAGGCATCTTCCGACCGAGGAAGTGCGCAGACCGACCGAAAGATGTTCGAGGCGAGGCACACCATGGACGCTCCGACCACCACGTCGGCCGACAACGGCACTTCAGGGGGTAGTGGCGGGGGCGGCTGGTTCACGCCGCACAAGCCGCCGGAGCCGCCCGCGGGCGGCGAGCAGGAGGCGCCCGAGGGCCACCGCCTGGCCGCGCTGCGCCCCGTCGGCAGGCCCACAACGGGCGCCGACGCCACGACTGGGCAACGAATACCCCCGACCGACGAGACCGTCTCCGACACCGAACGAGTCGACACCGGAGTCACGGAGACGCTCGGCCGCCACGCGGGTTCCCCTGACGGCGGCCCCACCGGCGCCAGGTTCGTACCTGCCGACGCTCCCCGTGCCGACGCTCCCCGTGCCGACGCCCCCCGTGCCGGGGCCGCTCATGCCGGAGCTGCTCATGCCGGGCCGACCGCGACGCCAGCCATGACGTACGAGGCGACACCCGCCCCGCAAGCCCACACCGGTCCCCCCGCCCCACCTGGGCCCGACCACGCGCCGCGCGTTCCCGACTGGCGCTCCGTTCCTGCCCCCGCCGCCGTAGCCGTTCCTGCCCCCGCACAGGCCGCCTCCCCCGACGCCGTCCTCATCCGCCGGACCATGGCCGAGGTGGGTCCCGTCGCCGACAAGGTCACCTCGTACTTCTACGCGCTGCTCTTCGTACGGCACCCGGAGCTGCGCCAGCTCTTCCCCGCTGCGATGGACACTCAGCGGGACCGGCTCCTGCGGGCACTGCTGACCGCGGCCGAGCACATCGACAACACCGAGGTCCTGGTCGCGTATCTGAAGAACCTCGGCCGTGGCCACCGCAAGTACGGCACCCGCCCCGAGCACTACCCGGCCGTCGGCGAGTGCCTGATCGGCTCGCTCAGCCGGTTCGCCGCAGGCTGGGACGGGGAGACCGAGGCTGCCTGGGTGCGGGCGTACACAACGATCTCGCAGGTCATGATCGACGCCGCAGCCACGGACGAACTGCGGGCGCCGGCCTGGTGGCATGGCGAGGTGGTCTCGCACGACCTCAGGACCCCGGACGTCGCCGTCATCACGGTCCGCCCCGACCAGCCGTACCCCTTCCTCGCCGGGCAGTACGCGAGCCTGGAGACCCCTTGGTGGCCGCGGATCTGGCGGCACTACTCCTTCGCCTCGGCGCCCCGCTCCGACGGACTGCTGTCGTTCCACGTGAAGGCGATTCCGGCGGGCTGGGTCTCCAACGCGCTGGTGCACCGCGCCCGCCCCGGCGACGTCGTCAGGCTCGGCCCTCCGGCCGGCTCGATGACCGTCGACCACACCACCGACAGCGGCCTGCTCTGCCTGGGCGGCGGTACCGGCATAGCGCCGATAAAGGCCCTGGTCGAGGACGTCGCCGAACACGGCGAGCGGCGCCCGGTCGAGGTGTTCTACGGAGCCCGCACCGATCACGACCTGTACGACATCGACACGATGCTCCGGCTTCAGCAGAGCCACCCCTGGCTCGCGGTGCGCCCGATAGTGGACCAGCACGGGCATCTGAATCTCCCCGACGCCGTACGCGAGTACGGGCCGTGGAACGAGTACGACGCGTATCTTTCGGGCCCGCCCGGCATGATCCGCAGCGGGGTCGACGCGCTCAGGGACATCGGCATCCCGTCGGAGAGGATCCGTCACGACTCGGTGGAAGAACTCGCCGTGACCGGAGACTGACTCCGAACCAGTCGTCAGCCCAGGTCGGGTGCGTGCATCGCCAGTACGCCCTCGATGTTTCCGTCGAGATAGTGCCGCAGCGACAGCGGTACGAGATGGACGGAAGCGATTCCCACGCGGGTGAAGGGGATCCGCACGATCTCGTACTCTCCGCAGGGCTCGTCGATCTCGGGGCCATGGCGCAGCGAGGGGTCCATGGATTCCAGGCGGCAGACGAAGAAGTGCTGGACCTTCACGCCGGTCGTGCTCGCGTCCTCGCCGATGTGCTCGACGGTGTCGACGAAGCAGGGCACCACATCGGTGATCTTGGCGCCGAGTTCCTCGTGCACCTCACGATGGAGTGCGTCGACGACGGTCGTGTCCTCCGGCTCGACCCCGCCGCCGGGCGTCAGCCAGTAGGGATCGACGCCGGGCTTGGTCCGCTTGATGAGGACCAGGTCATTGCCGTCCAGTAGGACGGCCCGGGCGGTGCGCTTGACCACGGGTCGGACGGTCATGGGAGAAATGTGGCCCAGTTGGTTCCACGTGAAACATCGCCCTCTTGACGAGGTGATGCATCTTGGTCATGACCAGTCTATGGCGGCGTGCATGAGCCACTCGTGCGCCCGCGCAATATGGGGCATGGCCAGTGTGCCGGTGCGTACCACCAGGAAGTACGTACGAAGCGGAGGCACCGCGGGTTCGGTCAGTGCGACGACGTCTCCCCGCGCCAGAGCCGGTGCGCACAGATAGCGCGGTAACACCGCGAGCCCGGCGCCGGTGGTCGCACAGGCGAGGACAGCGCGCAGGTCGGGGACGATGACGGTGCCCGAGGCGGCCGGGCGGGAGTCGAAGACGGAGGCCCAGTAGCGGGCGACGAACGGCAGCGACTCGTGCACCTCCACCACGGGGAAGTTCTCCAGGGAGGGCTCGCCCCGGTGACGTAACGAGCCGGAGCCGAGGCGGTCGGCCCAGCGCGGGGCGGCGACCAGGACGTGCTCCTCGTCGCAGAGCGGAGTCGCGGTGAGCAGGGCGCCGCGCGGGCGGGCCGTACTGATGGCCAGATCGTGATGTCCGGCGGCGAGTCCTTCCAGCGTCTCCTCCGCGTTGCCGAAGGAGGCACGCAGCGCGAAGCCCTGGCCGTCGTCCCCGGTCAGCTCGGTGAGCGCGGGCAGGGCGCGTTCGGCGGTGAACTCCGGCGGGCCGGCGAGATGGAGCGTGCGTACGGAGGAGTCCTCGTCGAGACCGGTCTCGGCGATCTCCACCAGGGCGTCGAGATGGGGTGCCGCCTTGTGGGCGAGTTCGTCGCCCATGGTCGTAGGGGTCACTCCACGGGCCTGACGCAGGAAGAGAGGGCGTCCCAGCTGTCGTTCGAGGGTCCGGATCTGGGAGGTGACGGCAGGCTGCGAGAGGCCCAGCAGGGCGGCCGCGCGGGTGAAGGAGCCGGCCCGGTGCACGGTCACGAAGGTCCGCAGCAAGGCCAGATCCATGGCGTTCCTTTTCTCTCCAGCTCCCGGAAGCCCCCAACTATAAATATGTCGATAGGTCTCTGTCGCTACTGTGATTGGACACTGACACAGAGTCAACTAGCCTTGTTCGCGCGGTTCTTCGCGCGCAGAACCGGGACGGTCCGAGCCACGAGGGGGGAGGCTCGGACCGTCCGCCGTACGTGCCCGCTACTGACCGGTGACTCAGCGGGCGTTCACTGAGCGGACTCGTCGAGCGCACGCAGCACATCGGCCACGAGGTCCTGAGGATCCTCGGCACCGGCTGAGAAGCGGATAAAGCCCTCCGGCACCGCGTCACCGCCCCAGCGGCCGCGCCGCTCGGCCGTCGACCGCACCCCGCCGAAGCTGGTCGCGTCGTCCACCAATCGCAGCGCGTCGAGAAAACGGTCGGCACGCGCGCGCGTGGGCAGCGTGAACGACACCACGCACCCGAAGCGCCGCATCTGCTGAGAGGCGATCTTGTGCGACGGGTCGCCGGGCAGCCCCGGATAACGGACCCCGAGTTCCTCGTGCCGGTCGCGCAGGGCCTCGGCGATCACCAGTGCATTGGCGTTCTGCCGTTCCACGCGCAGGTGGAGCGTCGCGAGGGAGCGGTGCGCGAGCCACGCCTCCATGGGCCCCGGAATCGCCCCGACGATCTTGCGCCAGCGCCGTACGGAGGCCATCGCCACGGCGTCGCCACCGGTGACGTACCCCAGGAGGATGTCTCCGTGCCCGGTGAGCTGCTTGGTGCCGCTGGCCACGGAGAAGTCGGCGCCCAGTTCCAGCGGGCGCTGTCCGAGCGGGGTCGCCAGGGTGTTGTCGACGGCGACCAGACAGCCACGCGCGTGCGCCGCCTCGACGAGCCGCCGTACGTCGCACACGTCGAGCCCCGGGTTCGACGGGGTCTCGATCCACAGCAGCTTCGCGCCGTCGAGGACGTCGAGCTGGGCGTCGCCGCCGGTCGGGGCGGTGCGCACCTCGATTCCGTACGCCTCCAGCTGTGCGCGCACGAGCGGCAGCACCTGGTAGCCGTCGTCGGGCAGCACGACCGTGTCGCCGGCGCCCAGCTGGGAGAAGAGGACGGCCGAGATGGCGGCCATGCCGGAGGCGAAGACGAGCGTCTCGACGTCGTCGTGCCCCGGAGCCTCCAGCTCGCCGATGGCGCGCTCCAGATGGGTCCAGGTCGGGTTCTCGTCGCGGCCGTATGTGTACGGGCCGGTGGGGTCGCCCGGCAGATGGAAGTGGGCGGCGAACACCGGCCCCGGGAGGGTCGGCTCGTGCTTGACGGGCTCGGGCAGCCCCGCCCGCACCGCGCGTGTGCCGTCACCCACTCCCGTAACGGAATCTGTCATGCCGCCTGTCCCTCCACTTGCTCCCGTACCGCGGCGAGCAGGCCGGGGCTCGCCGCCTCCACCATCTCAAGACACTCCTCGAAGCCGTCCAGGCCCCCGTAGTAGGGGTCCGGTACGTCGAGGTCGACTCCCGAGGCCGACGCGACGGCAGGGTCGTACGAGCGCAGCAGCCGCACCTTCTCGGCGTCCGCCTCAGTGGGGGCGAGGCGGCGCAGGGCCCTCAGGTGGCCGGCGTCGAGGGCTATGACCAGGTCGAGCCGGGTGAACCAGTCGGCGTGGAACTGGCGGGCCGCATGGCCGCCTTCGTAGCCGCCCGCTTCGAGGACGGAGACGGTGCGTGGGTCGGCGCCGTCGCCCTCGTGCCAGCCGCCGGTGCCGGCGCTGTCCACCTCGACCAGACCGTCCAGCCCGGCCTCAGCCACCCGCGCGCGGAAGACGGATTCGGCCATCGGGGAGCGGCAGATGTTGCCGGTGCAGACGAAGCACACGCGATAGGGCATCTGGTCGCTCAGTCCTTGTCGGGGAGGACGACGTTCAGCGCCCAGGAGACGATGGAGATGATCAGGCCGCCCAGGACGGCGGTCCAGAAGCCCTCGACGTGGAAGCTCAGGTCGAGCTTGTCCGCCAGCCACGAGGTGAGCAGCAGCATCAGGGCGTTGATCACCAGTGTGATCAGGCCGAGCGTGAGAATGAACAGCGGGAACGTCAGCACCTGCACGATCGGCTTGACCAGGAAGTTGACCAGGCCGAAGACCAGTGCGACGAGCAACAGCGTGCCGATCTCCTTGCCCGTGCTGTCACCGGACAGGGTGATCTTGTCGAGCAGCCACACGGCGACGGCCAGTGCGCCGGCGTTGGCGAGCGTCTTGACTACGAAATTCTTCATGTGTCTGATCGTGACAGACGTGATCGGATACGAGCAGCGGGGCAAGGGCGGACAAGAACGATGAAGGCATTCCGGCTGGACGAACTGGAGGCGGAGCGCGCCGCCAACGACGGTGCGTACCTCCAGTTCCTGCGTGAGAAGAACATGTCGGTCGGCCTGTACGCGCTCGACGCGGGCACCCAGGACCCGCAGCAGCCCCACCGCCAGGACGAGGTGTACTTCGTCGTCAGCGGCCGCGCCGCGATCACGGTCGGCATGGAGACGACCCAGGTGGCACGCGGCAGCGTCGTCTACGTGCCTGCGGGGGTGGCCCACAAGTTCCACCACATCAGCGAGGATCTGCGGGTCGTGGTGGTCTTCTCTCCGCCGGAGAGCTGACCTCCGCCTCAGGGTTCCCTAGGGGAACGTTCAGGGGAGGACAAGGGGTGCGAGGCCCCCGTCGGCACCCCTGCCGCGCCTAGCATCGAGGGCAGGACATCCGAGACCCGTCACCTTCGGGAGCGGGCCGGGACAGCACTCGGAAACGGGCAGAGAGACAAGGAACAAGGGCGATGCGAGAGATCTTCGCGGGTATGCCGTGGTGGATTAAGTGGGTCGCGGTGCCGGTCATCGCCCTGGTCGTGTTCGGCGGCCTGATAGCGAGCGTCGTCGGGTTCGTGATCGGCCTGCTCTTCAAGCTGCTGGTCTTCGTGGCGTTGGTCGGCGGACTGATCTACGTCGTACGGAGGTTCATGTCGAGCTCCTCGTCGAGGAGCGACTGGTAGGCGACGGGAGACCCGCCGGTCGGCAACCGGCCGGCGGTAACAGGAACCGGCAGTTCCCTCGGGCGAGGGAAGTTTCGGCACAGGCCGTCTGCGAGCGGTGGCAGACGGTTAAAGTCCGGAATTCGACGCGGGGTTGATACCCGCGAGCGGCGCTCAGATCCCTCCCGTGTTACCCCCGCACGGGCGGCCCCCCTCGCGCTTCGGGAGCACCCCTTGGCCACGGTTGACACCGCATCCGCCGGACCACACGTCCCTTCCTCCGAGCCGCATCCCACGACCCTCATCGGATCCGTGCAGCGTGCGATGCGTCTCCTGGAGTCCGTCGCCCGCCACGAGCACGGGGCGCCCGCGAAGCAGCTCGCCCGTGAGGCCGGGCTCGCCCTGCCCACGGCGTACCACCTGCTGCGCACCCTGGCCCACGAGGGCTATCTGCGCCGGGAGAAGGGCCTGTTCTTCCTCGGCGAGGCGGTCGAGCGGCTGAGCAACGGCGGGGCCCAGCAGAAACGTCGCAGCATGGTCGCCGACGCACTCGCGCAGTGCCGTGATTCGGTCGGCGCACCCGTGTACTACGCGCTCTACCGCGACGGTGAGATCGAGGTCCAGTGCGTCGCCGACACTCCGGCCAATCCCGCCGTCGAGGAGTGGGCCGACTTCCGTGAGACGGGCCATGCGCACGCGATCGGCCAGTGCCTGCTGTCCCAGCTCGACGAGGACGCCCGTCGGGACCACCTCGACCGCTACCCCGTCCGGTCCATCACGCCGTATACGGTGCGTGACGATCGAACTCTGTTGCGACGCCTCGAATCCGCGCGACGCATGCAGCCCGTGATCGAGCGTCAGGCGTACGCGCTGGGTACGGTCTGCGCCGCGATTCCGATCACCGTGGGCAGTACTGCGGCCACTATTGCCATTTCTCTGCCTGCCCACCAGGCCGACCGACTGCTGCCGGCGGCACGCCGATTGCAGAGCGAGATCGGCAGGCTGCTGGGGTCACTCTCGCTCTCTATCAGCATCTGAAAACTCACTCCTTGTGATCTGGTGTGTACGTTCAGCAAGATGCCAGCAGTGTCAGGTGGATGATTCCCGGCCAGTCGAAGGCGAACGACGGGGTAGGCGATGCGCGAGTCGGTAGTACAGGCAGAGGTCATGATGAGCTTCGTCGTCTCGGAGGAGCTCTCCTTTCGCATCCCGGTGGAGCTGCGCTACGAGACCTGTGATCCCTATGCCGTGCGGCTGACCTTCCACCTGCCCGGTGACGCCCCGGTGACCTGGGCCTTCGGCCGCGAGCTGCTGATCGACGGGGTGGGCCGGGCGTGCGGGGACGGTGATGTGCACATCGCTCCCGCCGACAGCGAGGGGTTCGGCGATGTGCTGATCCGGCTTCAGGTGGGCGGCGACCACGCGTTGTTCCGCTGCGGGACGGCGCCGCTGCTGGCGTTCCTCGACCGTACGGACCGGCTGGTGCCGCTGGGCCAGGAGCGTTCCCTCGCGGACTTCGACACGCACCTCGACGAGGCGCTGAACCGCATCCTGGCGGAGGAACAGAGCGCCGGATGACGCGAAACGGGGCTGGGGCAGGCATGGCGCCGCCTCGCTGTACGTCGTCCCGTACCGGTGTGACGCATGCTCGTCCTGCCCGGCGCCTGCCGCACTTCATACCGCTGCTTGCCTCGCCGCCTTACGGGCTGCCGTAACGCTTCTTCTCAACTCTCGGCAACCGGATCCGGCAGGGGCCGGGTTCAGTGCTTGCGGCGGCGGCCGCTCCCGCCACGCAGAGGCGCCCTGGCGCCCGACTGGGGCTGCGGCTGCGGCTGTTCCTGTTGCGCCGGCGCGGCGGGGCCCGGGCGGTCCGCCGAGACCACCAGGGCGGCGAGAACCGTGGTCACCGGCACGGAGGCGACCAGTCCGATCGAGCCGACAAGCGTGCGCACGATCTCCTCGGCGACCAACTCACTGTTGGCCACCGTCCCCACACTGCTCTGCGCGATGGAGAACAGCAGCAGCAGCGGCAGCGCGGCGCCCGCGTAGGCGAGGACGAGCGTGTTGACGACCGACGCGATGTGGTCGCGGCCGATGCGGATGCCCGCGCGGTACAGCCCGCGCCAGCCCATCGTCGGATTGGCCTCGTGCAGCTCCCAGACCGCCGACGTCTGTGTCACCGTCACGTCGTCGAGCACACCCAGCGAGCCGATGATGATGCCCGCGAGCAGCAGGCCGCTCATGTCGATGGACGGGTACAGCCCGTGGATCAGACCGGTGTTGTCGTCCGTGTTGCCGGTCAGCGCGGCCCAGTCGATGAACAGCGAGCCGAGCAGCCCGATCAGCAACAGGGAGAGCAGGGTGCCGAGCACCGCCACCGACGTACGGGCGGACAGTCCATGGCACAGATAGAGCGCGATCAGCATGATGGCGCTCGCTCCGACCACCGCCACGACCAGAGGGTTCGAGCCCTGCAGGATCGCGGGGAGGATGAAGAACGTCAGGATGAGGAAGCTGGCGGCCAGTGCGACCAGCGCCATGACGCCGCGCATCCGGCCCACCACGACCACCGCGACGGCGAAGATCCCGGCGAGCAGCGTCATCGGGAGCTTGCGGTTCACATCGGTGACCGAGTACTGGAGCTCCTTGGGGGCATCCGGCGCATACGCGACGATCACCTCCTGGCCCTGCTCCAGCTGCCGCGAGGAGTCCGGCTGGACGATCTCCGTGAAGGTACGGCCCTTGTCCTTGCCGGTGTCGACCCGGACCGTCGCCTTCTTGCAGCTGCCGGACGCCTGTTGCTGCGCCGACGAGCCCTCGGCGGTCGAGGTGTCGCCGGTCGGCGTCTCCCCCGAGGCGTTCACCGATTTGCAGTCGACCTTGTCGACCTTGGTCACGGTGGCCTGTTGGGTCTGTCGGTCGAAGCCGACACCGGTGCGCTCGTGCCCCGGGGCGCCGCCGGGCCAGAGCACCACGAGGCCGACGACTACCGCAGCCGCGAAGGGGATCAGCACGGCCGCGATGACCTTGCGCAGATGCATCGAGACAGGTGCTGCGGGTCCGTGACTGTGGGAGTGGCCGTGCCCGCCGCCACCCGGTCCGCCACCGTCACCGCCGCCGGGCCCGTCTCCGCCGCCGCCCGGTCCGGGGCCGTGGGGGCCGTGCCCAGGTCCGCCGCCGTGACCGTGGCCGTCGTGGCCGTGTCCGTGGGGCGGTTCGGACGGCGGGATTGGGGGCTGCTGCGTCGTGGTCACCGACCGATCATCGCAAGAACGGCCCGGGCCCACTGTTCACCGCGCCACATCTGACGCTAGCGTGGGGGCACCTTTGCACACGCGGGAGCTCGGAGCACCGGGCTGAGAGGGCGCTGACCTCCGTAGACGCGATGTTTCACGTGGAACATCGCTGGACGGAAATCGCTGCGTCGACCGCCGAACCTGTTACCGGGTAATGCCGGCGTAGGGAGTAGGTCTCATGACCAACAAGGACGTACGCACGCCTGCCTCCAGCGAGACGAACGGGGCCCTGTCCGAGAGTTCCCCGTCCCAGAACGGCGAGGCCGGGAAGTCCATCGGCTGGCACAAGGCGTATGTCGAGGGTTCGCGCCCCGACCTGCGGGTGCCGGTCCGTCAGGTGCACCTCACCAACGGGCAGTCGGTCACTCTGTACGACACCTCCGGCCCGTACACCGATCCGACCGTGGACACCGACGTACGCAGGGGCCTCGAGGCCGTCCGGGCCAACTGGATCATCGCCCGCGGTGACACCGAGGAGTACGCGGGCCGACCCGTCCGCCCCGAGGACGACGGGATCAAGCACACCTCGCCGCGCGGTGGACTGCGCAACCTCGACGCGGTCTTTCCGGGGCGTCCGCGCCAGCCCCGGCGCAGCCGTGACGGACAGGCGGTGACGCAACTCGCGTACGCCAAGCGGGGCGAGATCACGCCGGAGATGGAGTACGTGGCCATCCGGGAAAGCGTTTCTCCCGAGGTCGTCCGCGAGGAGATCGCGGCGGGCCGGGCCGTGCTGCCGGCCAACGTCAACCACCCGGAGATCGAGCCGATGATCATCGGCAAGCGGTTCCTGGTGAAGGTCAACGCCAACATCGGCAACTCCGCGGTCACCTCCTCCATCGAGGAGGAGGTCGAGAAGATGACCTGGGCGACCCGTTGGGGCGCCGACACGGTCATGGACCTGTCCACCGGCCGCAACATCCACACCACGCGGGAGTGGGTGCTGCGGAACTCCCCCGTCCCCATCGGCACGGTCCCGCTCTACCAGGCGCTGGAGAAGGTCGACGGGCGGGCCGAGGAGCTCACCTGGGAGATCTACAAGGACACGGTCGTCGAGCAGGCCGAGCAGGGCGTGGACTACATGACCGTCCACGCGGGCGTGCGGCTGCCCTTCGTCCCGCTGACCGCGAACCGCAAGACGGGCATCGTCTCGCGCGGTGGCTCGATCATGGCGGCCTGGTGCCTGGCGCACCACAAGGAGTCGTTCCTGTACGAGAACTTCGAGGAACTCTGCGAGATCCTCGCTGCGTACGACGTCACGTACTCGCTCGGCGACGGCCTGCGGCCCGGCTCGATCGCGGACGCCAACGACCCTGCCCAGTTCGCCGAGTTGAGGACTCTAGGGGAACTCAACAGGGTCGCGAAGCGTTTCAACGTACAGACCATGATCGAGGGCCCGGGGCATGTCCCGATGCACAAGATCAAGGAGAACATCGACCTTCAGCAGGAGATCTGTGATGAAGCTCCGTTCTATACGCTCGGCCCGCTGACGACGGACGTCGCGCCGGCGTACGACCACATCACCTCCGGCATCGGTGCCGCGATGATCGCTTGGTGGGGCACGGCCATGCTCTGCTACGTCACGCCCAAGGAGCACTTGGGCCTGCCCAACCGTGACGACGTCAAGACGGGCGTCATCACCTACAAGATCGCGGCCCATGCGGCGGACCTCGCCAAGGGACATCCGGGCGCACAGGAGTGGGACGACGCGTTGTCGGACGCCCGCTTCGAGTTCCGTTGGGAGGACCAGTTCAACCTGGCCCTCGACCCCGACACGGCCCGGGAGTTCCACGACGAGACCCTCCCGGCCGAGCCCGCCAAGACAGCGCACTTCTGCTCCATGTGCGGGCCGAAGTTCTGCTCGATGAAGATCAGCCACAGCATCACCGAGCAGTTCGGCGGCACGGCGGCTGCGGGGGCGACGGCCGAAGAGGTCGCCGAGGGGATGCTCCAGAAGTCGAAGGAGTTCGCGGCGAGCGGAAACAGGGTGTACCTGCCCATGGCCGACTGACTCCGGCGTGCTGTTCGACCCCTTCTCCGAGGTCCTGGCCATCCAGGCCGGGGCTTCACGGAGGAACGCGACGCCATGCTGTGCACCGGTGCTCTTCCACCTCGCCCTGGTGCATGTCTCCAGCCGCACACGGGTCGAGCGAGCGACCGCGCAGATCGTGCGACGCATGTGGAAACGGAATGAAGGCACGGCACGACAGCGCGGCATGAAGGCGCGCCATTGCAGGCACGGTATGAGGGCCGCACCTGTCGGAACGCGGCCGTCGCGGGCGTAGTGCCCGCGACGCTGCGGCCGGTAGGGCCCCACTCCGCCTGGCCGCGCCCGGTTGCCGGCCCGCACAGGGCCGGACCCGGGCGAGGGCGGGGCTACTCCGGCTGGTGCTCCGGCCCCCCGAAGTCGGGGCTGCTGAAGTCCGGGCTGGAGAAGCTGGGGCGGGGTCCCGCTGTCGGACCGCCGTCCGGGCTGCTGAAGCCTGGCCGGTTGTAGCCGAGCTGGGGCATCCGGCTGATCGGCGCCGACGGCTTCGTACGGCCGAGGGCGGCCGTGCCCGGGTCGGCGAGGGCCTCCCTGAGGAACGGCATGATGCCGCGCTCCAGAAGGGCGTCGTGCCAGGCTTCCCTGGCCCGGTTCACCTCTTCGCTGCGTTCGCCGTGCGCGCCGGCCTGGAGTGAACTGGCGCCGTTGCGCAGGGCGGCGAGCAGGAGACCGACCGCGGCCACCAGGATCGTGACGGCCGTGATGGCTCCGAAGACCCACCCTGTGGTGAGGAGGGTCTGGGCGATGCCCGGCTGGGGGTCGAGCATCTTCAGGATGTAGCCGACGAGCAGGAAGATCGCCGCGGCGGTGCCGGCGAGGACGGGAGCGAGCACGGCTACGACCGCCGCGGCACCCGCCCCGGCGGTCTCGGCGACCTCCCCCATGGTCGTGGCGAGCCCGACCGCGCCCGTGGCCGGATCCGTGGTGCTGGTGGACCCTTCGCGGACAGGAGGGGTGGACGGCGCCGGCTGGCGCAGTTCCTCGCGGACCTTCACATAGTGCTGGTACTCGGTCGCCGCGGCCGCCGTGATGAGAGCGGTGGCGTTGAGCGCCATCGTGCGCAGTTGTTCGGGGTTGAGCCGCTGACCTACAGCGGCGAGTTCCGGACGGTGTGGTGCGGAGCGCAGCGCCTCATCGAGGATCCGCTCGTACTCTTGGCGGTCCTCGCTCAGCAGGTGCTGCGGAACGCTGTTCATGTGCATCCCCCGATGCTCCGTAGGGCTTGGGGCTCGGCATGCTGACGAGCCGTCGGGCAGAAACGGAGGGGAGCCTGCTACGGATAAGCCGATGGTAGAGCGGTGACGGCACACGGTGACAGGGGGTTTCCAGAATTTGCCCCTGCGTTGCGGATGTCCTCCGTCGGGGGACGCCTGCCCGATGAACGCTCAGCTATCCAGGGGAAGTTGCTGGACCAGCAGCTTTCCGGCCATGGTCACTCCGCCGTCCATCGCGATGGCGAGCCCGTCGGCGTACACATGCGGCTTGTCGACGACGGGGTTCGGGGAGTCCTCCCCTTCCTCCGGGCCGACCTCGCCCAAAAGATACGGAATGGGGCTGTGACCATGGACGATGCGTGAACCGCCGTACATGTCCAGCAAGGAGCGCACCGCCTGCGCACCCCCGTCGTCGCGGAACGCGAAGCGCTTGGTGAACTTGCGGAACACGTCCCAGCACTCGTCCGCGTCATTGCGGGTGAGCGTTTCGCGGACGGTGTCGTTGACCGCTTCGATGGAGTCGCCGTAGTCGAGATAGGCGGTGGTGTCGGAGTGCACCAGAAGGTGCCCGTCGGCCATCTCCATGGCGTCGAGGCGGGCCATCCACTGGAGATGGTGGTCCTGGAGGCGCTCCATGTCGGTCTTCTGGCCGCCGTTCAGCAGCCAGGCGGCCTGGAAGGTGGCCGTTCCGGCCCCCGAGTTGACGGGGGTGTCCCCGAACCGCTTGGCGCCGAGCAGCAGCAGCTCGTGGTTGCCCATCAGAGCCTTGCAGTAGCCCCCGGCCGCCGCGGCCTCCGCGGACAGCCGCATCACGAGGTCGATGACGCCGATGCCGTCCGGCCCGCGGTCGGTGAAGTCGCCGAGGAACCAGAGCCGTGAGGTCCCCGCCGCCCAGCTGCCGTCGATGTCGATGAGGCCCTTCTCGCGCAGCGCGGCGACGAGCTCGTCGAGATAGCCGTGGACGTCACCGACGACGTACAGCGGTCCAGGCCCTTCGGCGGGCTGGACGATCGGTCCGGCCTCTGGGTCGACCGGTACCTGAAGGGTGTCACCGCGATTGATGACGGGCAGATCGCGCTGCGTCGGTGTGTAGCCCTCCGGCTCGCCGACCGGTCCGGCACCCTCGCCGGGAGGCATCTGCTGCGCATGAGGGCCGGGCCGGTCGTACCGGTCGGATGCTTCGGCGTAGGGACCCGCGGACCGGTCCCGGGCCTGGTCGTACGGCTCGGCGGCCTGGTCGTACACCTCGCCGGACTGCGGGTACGGGCCGGGGGACTGTGTGTACGGACCGGCCTCGTCGACGTACGCCGGCACGCGGAAGTCGCGCACCGTCGGCGTACGCATCTCGGGTCCCTGACCGGCCCCCTGAGTCATCGACCCCTCCACCACCATCGCGCCGCATCTGCACCGCGTCGGACTGCCTGGTCGCAGCGGCCCGCGGTGTCGTCCGCCCATCATAGGAATGCGGATCGCGCCATGTGATGACCCAGGGGTGGTGAATCGGAGCAGAACCCCAGTTCACCGTGGTTTTCTCCCGAATTGGGAGGGGCTTTCCGCGCCGGTTTTACCCGTAGGTCATCCGGAGGTCATTCCTCCTCCGGTGATCGGGGCGGGCTGACGGTCGTCCGGGGAGGCCGTCGCTGGGAGGACGTCCGCACGATCAGCTCGGTCGGTATCACCTGCTCGACCGGTTGGTCCGATTCGACCCCCTCGATCGCGTCGATGAGGAGCTGGACCACGGCCGTGCCGATGCGACGCGGTTTGAGCGAGAGTGTCGTGACGGGCGGCTCGGTGTTTGCGTACACGGTGGACTCGCTGCAGCACACGAGCAGCAGGTCCTCCGGTACGCGCAGTCCGTAGCGGCGGGCCGCCGCGAGGAGGTCGGTGCCGTTCGGGTCGAACAGCCCGTAGACGGCGTCCGGCCGGTCGGGCCGGGCGAGGAGTCGGTCGGCGGCGACGGCCCCCGCGCACGGATCGTGCGCGGGATAGGCCTCGTACACCGGATCCTGGCCCACGCGCTCGCACCAACGCAGGTACGCGGTCGTGGACAGATGTGTGTACGTGTCCGTGGTCGTCCCCGTGAGCAGGCCGATCCGGCGGGCGCCGGCGTCGGCCAGGTGGTCGAGGATGCCCAGGACCGCGGCCTCGTGGTCGTTGTCCACCCAGGCGGTCACCGGCAGCGAGCCGGCCGGGCGGCCGTCGGAGACCACCGGCAGGCCCTGGCGGACCAGTTCGCTGACGACCGGGTCCTGGTCGGAGGGGTCGATGACGACCGTCCCGTCCAGGGCCACGTTCGACCACACGTCGTGGCGCGAGGTCGCGGGGAGGATGACCAGGGCGTAGCCCCGGGCGAGCGCGGCCGAGGTGGCGGCTCTGGCCATCTCAGCGAAGTACGCGAACTCCGTGAAGGTGAAAGGTTCATCCCCGTAGGTCGTCACAGTCAGGCCGATGAGGCCGGACTTTCCGGTACGGAGGGTTCGGGCCGCGGCGGAGGGGCGATAGCCCAGCCGGTCGGCGACCTCGCGGACATGGCGTCGGGTGGCGTCCGGGAGCCGCCCCTTGCCGTTGAGTGCGTCGGACACGGTCGTGATGGACACTCCCGCGGCCGCGGCCACGTCTCTGATGCCCGCCCGGCCCGGCCGGCTTCCTCGGCGGGAGGTATCCGACCGGCTCACCTGGTGCTTCCCTGCTGCTGTCATGGCGAGCCGATAGTAGGGCTCATGAGGTGGGGTAGTGCGGACGCATATGCACGCGTTGACAGGCACGTTTCTGCATGGTCATCGGCAGGCAAGTCCCTTGGAAGAGAAGGGAGTTGACCGTTTCAATGGCAGGACGTCACTTGTCGGCGCGCATGGGCCTGCCAAATGGGCCATGTTTCGAAGAGGTCTCAACTCACCTTCACGAGGGATGCGCGCCACGGCGCGAGCCACCGGCGCGTGCTCCGGTGGGTGGCGCGCCCCCTCTTTCGTACGCCTTCGGGCGGTGATGCCCGGGAGTGCGTACGTGGCTGCCGGGCGCCGTCGATGCGGGAGGTCCCGGGCCATACGCAGCGGAGCCGAATCCTCTTAAGGTGAGGAGTATTGGTTGCCGGTGGTGGTCATGAGCCGGAGAAGGTCACGAGGAGGAGTGCGGTGAGCGAGACGAGCCCGAAGCTGCGTGCCGAGCTGGAGGGTATTCCCACGTACAAGCCGGGGAAGCCCGCCGCGGCCGCGGACGGCCCGGTGGCGTACAAGCTGTCCTCCAACGAGAACCCCTACCCGCCGCTGCCCGGTGTGATGGAGAGCGTGGCCTCGGCGGTCGGCGCTTTCAACCGCTACCCCGACATGGCCTGTACGGGGCTGATGAACGAGCTGGCGGACCGCTTCGGCGTGCCGCTCACGCACCTGGCCACGGGCACCGGTTCGGTCGGTGTCGCCCAGCAGCTGCTGCAGGCGACCTCGGGGCCGGGCGACGAGGTGATCTACGCCTGGCGGTCCTTCGAGGCGTATCCGATCATCACCCAGATCAGCGGGGCGACGTCGGTGAAGGTGCCGCTGACGCCGGGAGACGTGCACGACCTCGACGCGATGGCGGACGCGATCACCGAGCGAACGCGGCTGATTTTCGTCTGCAACCCCAACAACCCCACGGGCACGGTGGTGCGCCGGGCCGAGCTGGAACGGTTCCTCGACCGGGTGCCGAGCGATGTCCTCGTGGTCCTCGACGAGGCGTACCGGGAGTTCATCCGCGATTCCGAGGTGCCGGACGGCGTCGAGCTCTACCGCGAGCGGCCGAACGTGTGCGTGCTGCGGACGTTCTCCAAGGCGTACGGGCTGGCCGGGCTGCGGGTCGGATTCGCGATCGCCCATGAGCCGGTGGCGGCGGCGCTGCGCAAGACGGCCGTGCCCTTCGGTGTGAGCCAGCTCGCGCAGGACGCGGCGGTCGCCTCGCTGCGGGCCGAGGACGAACTGCTCGGCCGGGTGGGTTCGCTGGTGTCGGAGCGTGCCCGTGTGGTCGAGACGCTGCGCGGGCAGGGCTGGACGGTGCCGGAGACCCAGGCGAACTTCGTGTGGCTGCGGCTCGGTGAGCGCACGCTCGACTTCGCCTCGGCCTGTGAGCAGGCCGGGGTCGTGGTGCGGCCGTTCGCCGGCGAGGGGGTCAGGGTCACGGTGGGCGAGACCGAGGCGAACGACATCTTCCTGAAGACGACCGAGGCGTTCCGCAAGGAGCTCTAGCCGGTTGGTGGGGGTGCCGGAGCTGGTTGGTGGGGGTGTCGGTCGTGCGGTCGAGCCCGTCGGTCGGGCCGGTGCTGTCGGTCTGGCCGACAGGTGTGACCGATCCGGCACCCCCCGCGTGTCAACCCTCGAACTGCCATGCGTCATAATTGCTTGTGAATGTGAACGCGTTCACAAGCGTGTCCCAGTTGATCCCGTGATGTCTGCGACAAGCGGGACAAACTGACGCCGATACCTCGGCGATGTTAGGAGATGACGACGTGGAATTGGCTTTGGCGCCGGAGACGCTGGCGCGATGGCAGTTCGGCATCACCACCGTCTACCACTTCCTCTTCGTCCCGCTCACGATCTCGCTCGCCGCGCTCACCGCCGGCCTGCAGACCGCCTGGGTGCGGACCGAGAACGAGAAGTACCTCAAGGCCACCAAGTTCTGGGGCAAGCTCTTCCTGATCAACATCGCGATGGGCGTCGTCACGGGCATCGTGCAGGAGTTCCAGTTCGGCATGAACTGGTCCGACTACTCGCGCTTCGTCGGTGACGTCTTCGGTGCCCCCCTCGCCTTCGAGGCGCTGATCGCCTTCTTCTTCGAGTCCACCTTCATCGGCCTGTGGATCTTCGGCTGGGACAAGCTGCCCAAGAAGATCCACCTCGCCTGCATCTGGATGGTCTCGATCGGCACGATCCTGTCGGCGTACTTCATCCTCGCGGCCAACTCGTGGATGCAGCACCCCGTCGGCTACCGGATCAACGAGCAGAAGGGCCGAGCCGAACTCACCGACTTCTGGCTGGTCCTGACCCAGAACACCGCGCTCGCCCAGGCCTTCCACACTCTCTCCGCGGCCTTCCTCACGGGTGGCGCCTTCATGGTCGGCATCGCCGCCTTCCACCTGGTCCGCAAGAAGCACATCCCGGTGATGAAGACCTCACTGCGGCTCGGCCTGGTCACCGTCGTCGCCGGCGGCATGCTCACCGCTCTCAGCGGTGACACGCTCGGCAAGATCATGTACGAGCAGCAGCCCATGAAGATGGCCGCGGCCGAGGCGCTGTGGGACGGCGAGGCTCCCGCTCCCTTCTCCGTCTTCGCCTACGGGGACGTCGAGGCCGGCCACAACAAGGTCGCCATAGAGATCCCGGGACTCCTGTCCTTCCTGGCCAAGGACGACTTCAGCTCGTACGTCCCCGGCATCAACGACGTCAACAAGTCCGAGCAGGAGCGGTTCGGGCCCGGCGACTACCGGCCCAACATCCCCGTCGCCTACTGGGGGTTCCGCTGGATGATCGGCTTCGGCATGACGTCCTTCACCATCGGTCTGGCCGGACTCTGGCTGACCAGGAAGAAGTTCATGCTGGGGCGGCATCTGCGGGTCGGTGACGACGAAGTGCCGCACGTGGTGCTCTTCAAGAACAAGGCTCTCGGCCCGACGCTCACCAAGTGGTACTGGCGCATTGCGATCCTGACCCTGGGATTCCCGCTGATCGCCAACTCGTGGGGCTGGATCTTCACCGAGATGGGCCGTCAGCCCTGGGTCGTCTACGGCGTGCTCCAGACCCGCGACGCGGTCTCCCCCGGTGTCTCGCAGGGCGAGATCCTCACCTCGATGATCGTCTTCACCACGCTCTACGCGATCCTCGCCGTGATCGAGGTCAAGCTGCTCGTGAAGTACGTCAAGGCCGGTCCGCCCGAGCTCACGGAGGCCGACCTCAATCCACCCACGAAGATCGGCGGCGACCCCAAGGACGCCGACAAGCCGATGGCCTTCTCGTACTAGGCCCAGGGAGCTGCTGAGTCATGGAACTTCACGACGTCTGGTTCGTCCTCATCGCCGTCCTGTGGACCGGCTACTTCTTCCTGGAGGGCTTCGACTTCGGGATCGGCGTCCTCACCAAGCTGCTCGCCCGGAACCGGACCGAGAAGCGGGTGCTGATCAACACCATCGGGCCGGTCTGGGACGGCAACGAGGTGTGGCTGCTCTCGGCGGGCGGCGCGACCTTCGCCGCCTTCCCCGAGTGGTACGCCACGCTCTTCTCCGGCTTCTACCTGCCGCTGCTGCTCATCCTGGTCTGCCTGATCGTGCGCGGCGTCGCCTTCGAGTACCGGGCGAAGCGGCCCGAGGAGCAGTGGCAGCGCAACTGGGAGAACGCGATCTTCTGGACCTCGCTGCTCCCGGCGTTTCTGTGGGGCGTGGCCTTCGGCAACATCGTCCGGGGCGTGAAGATCGACCAGGACTTCGAGTACGTGGGTAACCTCGGGGACCTGCTCAACCCGTACGCCATCCTGGGCGGTCTGGTGACGCTGACGCTGTTCACCTTCCACGGGGCGGTGTTCGCGGCACTCAAGACCCTGGGTGACATCCGGGAGCGGGCCAGGAAGCTGGCGCTCGGGCTCGGTCTGGTGACGACTGTGCTCGCTCTGGCCTTCCTGCTCTGGACCCAGGCCGACAACGGTGACGGCAAGAGCCTGGTCGCGCTGGTTGTGGCCGTCGTCGCCCTGGTCGCGGCGATCGGGGCGAACCAGATGGGGCGCGAGGGCTGGGCGTTCGCGCTGTCAGGCCTCACCATCGTCGCCGCCGTGGCGATGCTCTTCCTGTCGCTCTTCCCGAACGTCATGCCGTCCTCGCTCAATGACGAGTGGAGCCTGACGGTCACCAACGCCTCGTCGAGCCCGTACACGCTGAAGATCATGACCTGGTGTGCGGTGATCGCGACGCCGGTGGTGATGCTCTACCAGGGATGGACGTACTGGGTGTTCCGCAAGCGGATCGGTACGCAGCACATCGCCGAGGCCGCGCACTAGCACCGATGAATCCATGGGCCTGTTTCACGTGAAACAGGCCCAATGAGAAGAGGGTGTGTTTCACGTGAAACACACCTGCTTGACCCGAGGGTGTGTTTCACGTGAAACCGATCGACCCGCGACTGCTGCGATACGCCCGCGCCACCCGCCTGTTCCTGATCGCTGTTGTCGGTCTGGGAGTTGTGGGGGCGGGGCTGGTCATCGCCCAGGCGATGCTGATCGCTGAAGTAGTGGTCGGTGCCTTCCAGCATGAGCTGTCCGTCGCCGAACTGCGCACGCCACTCCTGCTGTTGGCGGCGGTCGCGGTCGGTAGGGCATGTGTCTCCTGGCTCACCGAACTCGCCGCACACCGGGCGAGCGCGGCGGTCAAGTCGGAGCTGCGGAGGCGGTTGCTTGAGCGTGCCGGTGCGCTCGGTCCGGGCTGGCTGAGCGGACAGCGGACCGGTTCGCTGGTCGCGCTCGCCACCCGCGGGGTCGACGCGCTGGACGACTACTTCTCGCGTTATCTGCCGCAGTTGGGGCTCGCGGTGGTCGTGCCGGTGGCGGTGCTCGCGCGGATCGTCACCGAGGACTGGGTGTCGGCGGCGATCATCGTCGGCACCTTGCCGCTCATTCCGATCTTCATGATGCTCATCGGCTGGGTCACCCAGTCACAGATGGACCGTCAGTGGCGGTTGCTGTCACGGCTCTCGGGCCACTTCCTGGACGTGGTCGCGGGACTGCCCACACTCAAGGTGTTCGGTCGGGCCAAGGCGCAGGCCGACTCGATCCGCCGGATCACCGGGGAGTACCGGCAGGCGACCATGCGGACCCTGCGGATCGCCTTCATCTCGTCCTTCGCGCTGGAGCTGCTCGCCACGATCTCGGTCGCGCTGGTCGCGGTGACCATCGGAATGCGGCTCGTCCACGGCGAGATGGCGTTGTACGACGGTCTGGTCGTCCTCGTTCTCGCGCCCGAGGCCTATCTGCCGCTGCGGCAGGTGGGGGCGCAGTACCACGCGGCGGCGGAGGGGCTGTCCGCCGCCGAGGAGATCTTCTCGGTCCTGGAGACACCCGAGCCGACGTCCGGGACCGGCGCGGTGCCGTCCTCCGGAGGGGTGAGCTTCGAGAGGGTGACGGTCCGGTACCCCGGGCGGTCCTCCGACGCGGTGTCGGACGTGTCCTTCGCGGTCGAACCCGGGGAGACGGTGGCACTCGTCGGCCCCAGCGGAGTGGGCAAGTCGACGCTGTTGAACGTGCTGTTGGGATTCGTGGAACCCACGTCGGGTCGGGTACGTGTCGGGGGAGCCGATCTCACCGAGACCTCCCTGGAGGAGTGGCGTTCACAGGTCGCGTGGGTGCCGCAGCGGCCCCATCTGTATGCCGGCTCCGTCGCTGAGAACGTACGGCTGGCGCGGCCGGACGCCGACGACTCCTCGGTGCGACGGGCACTGTCCGATGCCGGGGCTCTTGAATTCGTGGACGCGCTGCCCGACGGCGTACGGACGGTACTGGGTGAGGAAGGCGCCGGGCTCTCCGCAGGGCAGCGTCAACGGCTCGCTCTGGCACGGGCGTTCCTCGCGGACCGGCCGGTGCTGCTGCTCGACGAGCCGACGGCCTCGCTGGACGGGGCGACCGAGGCCGAGGTCGTGGAGGCGGTCAGGCGCCTGGCGGTGGGGCGGACCGTGCTGCTCGTCGTCCACCGGCCGGCGCTGCTGGACGTGGCGGACCGGGTGGTGCGACTGGAGCCGGAGGCGTCCGTCGCGGTGGACGGTTCCGTGGGCTCCGGCGGCGGCAAGGAGCTTCGGGCCGACGTGGTGGCCGCAGTGCCCGCGGGCGGCGAGGAAGAGGCCACTCTGCTCCCGGAGGGGCGGGAAGGCGTACTGGCGCGTGTGCGTGCCATGGCCGGGCCTCGGCGTGGGCGGCTGGCGCTCGCTCTCCTGCTCGGCAGTCTCGCGCTCGGCAGCGCCGTCGGCCTCATGGCCACCTCCGGCTGGCTGATCTCCAGGGCCTCACAGCAGCCTCCCGTTCTCTATCTGATGGTGGCCGTGACGGCCACGCGGGCGTTCGGAATCGGGCGGGCCGTCTTCCGGTACGCCGAGCGGCTCGTGTCGCACGACGCGGTGCTGCGGATGCTCGCCGACACCCGGGTCGCCGTGTACCGGCGCCTCGAACGGCTCGCGCCCGCCGGGCTGCGTATGACCCGTCGCGGTGATCTGCTCTCGCGACTCGTCGCCGACGTCGACACGTTGCAGGACTACTGGCTGCGCTGGCTGCTGCCCGCCGCGGCCGCGGCCGTCGTGTCCGCCGGCTCCGTCGGGTTCACGGCCTGGCTGCTGCCGGAGGCGGGGGCCGCGCTCGCGCTCGGGCTGCTGGCCGCCGGGGTGGGCGTCCCGCTGGTGACCGGTGCCGTCGCACGCCGTGCGGAGCGCCGGCTGGCCCCGGCGCGCGGGGTGCTGGCGACCCGGGTGGCCGATCTCCTCACGGGCACGGCCGAGTTGACGGTCGCGGGCGCACTGCCCGCGCGCAGCGCCGAGGTGCGGCGGGCCGACGGCGAGCTGACCCGTATCGCCTCACGCGCCGCCACCGCGACCGCGCTCGGCGACGGGCTCATCGCGCTGGTCTCCGGACTCACCGTCGCGGCCACCTCCCTCGTCGGCGCCCAGGCGGTCCTCGACGGGCGGCTCAGCGGTGTGGCGATGGCCGTCGTCGTCCTCACCCCGCTCGCCGCCTTCGAGGCCGTCCTGGGGCTGCCGCTCGCGGTCCAGTACCGCCAGCGGGTGCGCAAGAGCGCGGAGCGCGTGTACGAGGTGCTGGACGCGCCCGAGCCCGTACGCGAACCGGAGCGGCCGCTGGAGGCGCCAGAGTCGCCGTTCCCCGTCGTGGTGAAGGGTCTGGTCGCCCGTCACGCCGAACAGGAGCGGGACGCCCTTGCCGGGGTGGACCTGACGCTCGAACGCGGACGCCGGACCGCCGTCGTGGGGACGTCCGGGGCGGGCAAGACCACCCTCGCCCAGGTGTTGCTGCGGTTCCTGGACACGGACGCGGGGACGTACACGCTGGGCGGCGTCGACGCGTACGGCATGGACGGTGACGACGTACGGCGGATGGTCGGGCTGTGCGCGCAGGACGCCCATCTCTTCGACAGTTCGGTACGGGAGAACCTGCTGCTCGCTCGGAAGGACGCCACCGAATCCGCGCTGCGGGACGTGCTGGGGCGGGTGCGGCTGCTCGACTGGGCCGACGGGCTGCCCGACGGGCTGGACACGTTGATCGGGGAGCACGGGGCGCGGTTGTCCGGGGGACAGCGGCAGCGGCTCGCTCTGGCGCGGGCTTTGCTCGCGGACTTTCCCGTTCTCGTTCTCGACGAGCCCGCGGAGCATCTCGACCTGGCGACCGCCGATGCGCTCACCGCCGATCTGCTGGCCGCGACCGAGGGGCGTACGACGTTGTTGATCACGCATCGGCTGGCGGGTCTTGAGGCGGTCGACGAGGTGATCGTGCTGGACGGCGGATGTGTGGTGCAGCGAGGGGCGTACGGGGAGTTGGTGCGTGGGGAGGGGGCGTTGCGGGGGATGCTCGAGCGCGAGAGTCGGACGGAGCGGTTGGTTGCTGTGCGGTGAGGGCTGGTGCGGTGGTGGGTCGGCCGCGGGTTGTGAGGGCTGGGCGCACCCACGCGGCGGAGCCGCGTATGTCACATCCCCGCGCCCCTGAAAACATCCGGTTATGCCCGTTGCGAGCGAGTCCGCTCGCCCCTCGAAGCGGCCGGTCGTGATCCGCAGCGCGAAGGGTTCGACTTTCACTTACAAAAGGGACTAATTAGGCTCTGTGTATGTCAGTCGTGTCGAGCCCCGGTGGTGCCCCGGATTCTGACGATGTGCCGCGGTTGCTGGAGGCGATGCGGGCGGTGGGGAGTGGGCTTGAGCTGCGGTCCACGTTGGAGCGGATCTGTGGGACCGCGGCCGGGCTCGCGGACGCGCGGTACGCGGCCATCGGCGTGGCGGCGGAGGACGGGAACGGGCTTGCCGAGTTCGTGTACCAGGGGGTCGACGGAGAGACGGCCCGGCTGATCGGGAGGCTGCCGGACGGGCACGAGGGGCTGCTGGGGGCGCTCCTCCGCGACCCTGAACCCGTACGGCTCGCGGAGCCGACGGAGGATCCCCGGTCGTGCGGGTTTCCGGAGCACCATCCGCGGATGCGCGGCTTCCTGGGGGTGCCCATCCATGTGCAGGGGGAGATCTTCGGCAACCTCTACCTGGCCGAGAAGCACAGCGGGGGGCCGTTCGACGACCACGACCTGGACATGGTGCGCGTGCTGGCCGGGGAGGCCGGCATCGCCATCGGGAACGCGCGTCTGTACGAGGCCGCCAAGCGGCGCGAGCGCTGGATCGACGGCTCCGTGGCCGTCACGACCGCGCTCCTGTCCGGCGGGGACGCCGACGAGGCCCTGCAGGTGGTCGCCGAACAGGCCCGCCGGCTCTCCGACTCGGCCGCCGGACTCGTACTGCTGCCCGCGGCCGAGGGCGGTCTGGAGATCGTCGCCGTGGCGTCCGAGCGGCCGTCGAAGGCGCTGGGGCTGGTCGTACCGGCCGAGAACGAGGTCGTGGGTGAACTCCTCGCGGGAGAAGCCGTGTTCGTCGAGGACGCGGCAACCGACCGACGCATGCTCAGCGAACTCTCCCGCGGTTACGGGCCGACGATGCTGCTGCCCCTCCAGAGCGGCGGCCGCGTCCTGGGAACCCTCGTCATGGCGCGCGCGGAGGGCGCGCGGCCGTTCTCGGAGACCGAACGCAACCTGGCGACGCGGTTCGCCTCGCAGGCCGCCCTGGCGCTGATGATGGCGGAGGCGCAGCGCGACCGGGAGCGGCTCGCGGTCTACGAGGACCGCGACCGGATCGCCCGTGACCTGCACGACCTCGTCATCCAGCGGCTGTTCACCACCGGGATGATGCTGGAGAGCGCCCAGCGGAGGTCCGCCGTGCCCGAGGTGCGGCAGGGCGTGGGCAAGGCGGTCGACGAACTCGACGTCACCATCCAGGAGATCCGCACCGCCATCTTCGCGCTCCAGCAGGAACCGGCAGAGGTGCCGACAGGGCTGCGGACACGCGTGCTGCGCGAGATCAACATGGCCGCCGTGCCGCTCGGCTTCAAGCCGTCCCACCACTTCGTCGGTCCCGTCGACATGGTGGTCGGCGAACTCACGGCGAAAAACCTCATCGCGGCCCTCCGCGAGGCCCTGTCCAACGCCTTCCGGCACGCGGGGGCGTCCCGTATCGACGTCACCGTGGACGCGACCGTGCGACTGCCGGACGGGAGGCCCGGCGTGCGGCTGACCGTCACGGACGACGGTGTCGGCATCCCCGAAGGCGGGCGGCGCAGCGGGCTCAAGAACCTGGCGCGACGGGCGGAGTCGCTGGGCGGGGACAGCTGGTACGGACCGGGCAGCGGAGCGGAGGGCGGCGGCGCGTCGGTGGTGTGGGAGGCGCCGTACTGAACGCTCCGGCTTGCGCGCAGCCGTACAGGACGAACCACGCAGCGAGCCGTCGTACCCGACGAACCCGGGTGCGGTCGACCGGTCCGGGCAGCCGCGCAAAGCGACCCGCCGAAGTTCCCTGAACCAGGCCCCTGTTCGGCTCAGTGGAATGGTCCATCCGTGACAACCGGTCCCCCAGGTGTACGACTTGAACAGGACCGGAGCCGCTTTCGCGCGACACGATCGATGTCATGCGCTCACGTCGTCGCCGTCCCCTGATCGTCCCGGTGCTGCTGTGCGCGCTGGCTGTCCTGGTGGCCCGGCCCACGACGGCCATGGGAGACGCCGACGCCCCGGGCGGCCTGAGCGCCGATGTGGTGCGGCTGTACGACGAGGCGTCCCTGGCGACTCAGCAGTACGAGGCGGGGCGCCGGGAGGCCGAGGTGCAGCGGGGCCGGGCGCAGCGGCTGGAGCGGCTCCTCGCGCGTGAGCGAGAGGACATCGCCGCGCTGCACGGGGACCTCGGCCGGATCGCGCGCGCCCAGTACCGCAGCGGCGGCGGGCTCCCGCACACCGCGCAGATGCTGCTCGCGGACAGCCCCGAGGAACTGATGCGAGGTCAGCGTGCCGTCTGGCAGGCGGATCTGGCGGTCAACAACGCCGTCACCAAGAGCCGCAGGGCCGAGGCACGGCTCGCCGCCGACGAGGAGAAGGCGGCGTCGGCCTGGCAGACGCTGGAGCGGCGCAACGGCGAACTCGTCGAGATCAAGCGGGGGATCGAGAAGAAGCTGGAAGAGGCCCAGTGGACGCTCCAGGGGCAGGCGGACGCCTCGGTCGCCGCCGGCGCGTGCCGGGGTGCCGTCCGGCTCGACCAGCCGCGAACGGGCTTCACCCAGCCATGGGTCGCGCCGGTGGAGACGTACGAACTCTCCTCGGGCTTCGGCAGCGGCGGTGATCGCTGGGCGAGCCGGCACACGGGGCAGGACTTCGCGGTGGACATCGGCACACCGGTCCGGTCGGTGGGCGCGGGACGGGTGGTGAAGGTGTCGTGCGGTGGCGCGTTCGGCATCGAGGTCGTGGTGAAACACGCGGGGGGCTACTACACCCAGTACGCCCACCTGGCCGCCGTCACCGTGGAGCAGGGAGAGCGGGTGGCCGCGGGGCAGTGGGTCGGCCAGTCGGGCACGACCGGCAACTCGTCCGGGCCGCATCTGCACTTCGAGGTACGCCTGACGCCTCAGCTGGGATCGGGAGTCGATCCGCGGGAGTGGCTGGCCACGCGTGGAGTTCGGCTGTAGATCGGGGTCCAGGAGAGGGCCGGTAGAGCGAGCCAGTAGCTGGTGAGAGAGCTAGTAAGGGGCGGGCGTCAGGACGCCGTCCCTTACGCGCGCTCCGCGAGCAACTGCTCGACTACCGGCGCTCCGCGAGTATCCGCTCGATCACGACGGCCACCCCGTCCTCGTTGTTGGCGACCGTACGGCCGGAGGCTGCCGCGATCACGTCGGGGTGTGCGTTGCCCATGGCGTACGACGTGCCCGCCCAGGTGAGCATCTCCACGTCGTTGGGCATGTCCCCGAAGGCGACGACCTCCTCGTGCGAGATCCCGCGCTCGGCGCAGCACAGCGCGAGCGTGCTGGCCTTGGAGACGCCGGGGCCGCTGATCTCCAGGAGCGCGCTCGGGCTGGAGCGGGTGACGTTGGCCCGGTCGCCGATGGCCAGGCGGGCCGTCATGAGGAAGTCGTCCGGGGCGATCTCGTGGTGGAAGGCGAGGATCTTGAGCACGGGCTCATCGGCACCGGGCGCGTCCGGCGCGAGGAGCTTCTCGGCGGGCGCGAGGGTGTCGGGGGTCTCCATGTGCAGCTTCGGATACGCCGGCTCCTGGTAGAAGCCGTACGTCTGCTCGATGGCGAACACGGTCCCCGGCGCGGCGTCACGGAGCAGCCGTACCGCGTCGAGCGCGTTCTCCCGCGCCAGTTCCCGGACCTTGACGAAGCGGTGGGCGGCGGGGCCGCCGTGCAGGTCGACCACGGCGGCGCCGTTACCGCAGATGGCGAGGCCATGACCGTGGACATGGTCGCTGACGACATCCATCCAGCGGGCGGGGCGTCCGGTCACGAAGAAGACCTCGATGCCGGCCTCCTCGGCGGCGGCCAGGGCGGCGATCGTGCGCGGCGAGACGGACTTGTCGTCGCGCAGCAGCGTGCCGTCGAGATCCGTGGCGATCAGGCGGGGCGGGAGAGTGGAGGCCGGGTTCCCGGGCCGTCGGGTCGCTGAGGTCACTTCCTCATTCTCCCGCATATGCACGCACGGGCGTGCGGCGGTCCGCACATCTGAGTGGCGTATGCCCTCACCTGCGCCTTTGTCGTTCAGATGGCCTGGGCGGCTCTCCTGGAGGGACCCCTTGTGGAGGACCGCCGAAGCGGCCGCCCAACCGCCCGATCGGCCACCGGAACGAGGCTCTGGAGCCCGGCGCCGGAGCGAGCCGCCGGAACGACCCTTCGGAGCCAGGCACAGGAGCCAAGCGCCGGACAGGATCTCAGCCGAGCTGCCCGACCGCCTCCATCGCGATGTGCTCGAAGACCTTCTCGTCCGCGGCGAAGTCCGGGTAGTCGAGGACGGGCCAGTGGATCACGATGTCGGTGAAGCCCAGCTCCATGTGCCGGCCCGCGAAGTCGACGAACGCGTCGAGGGACTCCAGCGGACGCGCGCGGTCCGGGGTGAAGCCGGTGAGCAGGATCTTGTCGAGCTCGTTCACGTCGCGGCCGGCCGTCTCGCACGCGGTGGCCAGCTTCTCGACCTGTCCGCGAATGGCCTGAACCGACTGCTCGGGCGTGCCCGTCGCGAACAGCTTCGGGTCGCCCGTCGTCACCCACGCCTGCCCGTGTGCGGCGGCGAGCTTCAGCCCGCGCGGCCCGGTGGCGGCCACCGCGAAGGGCAGCCGGGGGCGCTGGACGCACCCGGGGATGTTGTAGGCCTCACGCGCCGAGTAGAACGTGCCGTCGTACGAAACGGAGTCCTCGGTGAGCAGCCGGTCGAGCAGCGGTACGAACTCGCCGAAGCGATCGGCCCGCTCGCGCGGCGTCCACGGCTCCTCGCCGCTCTTCAACAGCGTCGTGGCGTCGAAGCCGGAGCCGCCCGCGCCGATGCCCAGCGTGATCCGGCCACCGGAGATGTCGTCGAGCGCGATCAGTTCCTTGGCGAGGGTCACCGGGTGCCGGAAGTTCGGGGAGGTCACCAGCGTGCCGAGACGCAGCCGGTCGGTGGCTCCCGCGGCGGCGGTGAGCGTCGGTACGGCCCCGTACCAGGGCCCCTCGCGGAACGTCCGCCACGACAGATGGTCGTACGTGAACGCGGTGTGGAACCCGAGCTGCTCGGCGCGCTGCCATGCGGAACGCCCTCCCTCGTGCCAGCGGAGGTACGGCAGGATCACGGTGCTCAGGCGCAGACTCATGCCTCAGAGCCTAAGCGCAGCCGCGGGGGACACCTCAAACGGCCGGTGGGCGGGGACGGGCTGCCAAGCCGCAGGTGATTGGCCTGGGCAAGGCGGCAGGTGATGGGCCCGGGCAAGCTCGCGGAGACGGGCCCGGCCGCTCAGTGCGGGGCGGGAAACCGCAGGTAGTGCGGGGGTACCGCGGCCGTGAGCCAGACTCCGTTGGCGCTCACCCGGAACTCGTGGCCGTCGCGGTGCATGGCGGCGGAGTCCACGGAGAGCACGACGGGACGGCCGCGGCGGGCGCCGACACGGGTCGCGGTCTCGCGGTCGGGCGAGAGGTGCACGTCGTGCCGGTTCATCGGCCGCAGGCCCTCGGCACGGATCGCGTCCAGGCTTCGGGCGACGGTCCCGTGGTAGAGGTACGCGGGCGGAGTCGCCGCCGCGAGGCCCAGGTCGACCTCGACGGAGTGGCCCTGGCTGGCGCGGATCCGCGAGCCCTCGATCGCGAAGCGCCGCTTGTCGTTGTTCGCGACCACGTGGTCGAGCTCGTCCCGGGTGAACCGGAAGCCGTGCGCCGCCGCCGCGGCCATGAGCGTTTCGATCTCGACCCAGCCGCCCTCGTCGAGCGTGAGCCCGATCCGTTCCGGCTGATGCCGCAGATGCTTCGAGAGGTACTTCGACACCTTCACGGTGCGTCTTTCGTCCATCCCGCCAGAGTGCCTGGCGAGACGCTCGTCACGCATTTGATTTTGACCCGGAGGTTTGATCCACAGCCAAGTGCGTTATCCACAGGGCCAGTTGGAGAATCTGTGGACAACTCGCCGACACTTTACGACGGTTCGTCAACTTTCCTGAGGTCGGCATGATTTGCGGCGAGCGCGTCCAAGGCACGGGCCCTGACCTCCCGTTCGGCGGCCACGGCGATGAACTCGGCCGCCTTCTCCGCGCCGACGAGCCGCTCCACAGCGGCCATTGTCTCCGCGGGGACCGCCACGGATCGCGTCTCGTCCGCAGGCACCGGGGGCTGCTCCGCACCGAGGTGCCGGCGCAGGTGCCGGTTCGCGAACAGCCGCATGGCCCGGGCGAGTTCGGCGTCCACCGTCTGGCGGGCGAGCGGCCGCAGCCGTCGTACGAGCGCGGCCGCCTCGGCGGCATCCGCGTCGGTCGGCGGGTGCTCACCGAGATACCGGGCGAAGACGTGCTCGCTGGTGAACTCCAGGAAGCGGGAGGCGATGTGCTCCACCTGGCCCCTCAACTCCCGCAGATGGCCCGAGATCGCGGACAGCGGGACGCCCGCCTCGTACAACTCGGCGGCCACGGCCAGCTCTTGAGGGCTCGGAACGAGGAACGTGTCCTCGCTGCCCGGAACGCGTTCGAGCACTCCGAGCTCGACGGCGTCGGCCACCGCCGTGTCGTCCGGGTGGCCGCCGAACCGCTCGTCGAGTTCTGCCCGCGAGATACGGACCGCCTCCTCGTCCGTCCACGGACCGTCGACCTCCGCGACCAGGCCGAGCACACCGCCGAGGCCCCGGCCGGCGTCCCAGGCCTCCAGGAGTTCCTTGATGGAGGCCAGCGTGTAGCCGCGGTCCAGGAGGTCGGCGATCTGCCGCAGCCGGGCCAGATGGGCGTCCGAGTACACGTTGGCACGGCCGCGCCTCTCGGGCCGGGGGAGCAGCCCGCGGTCCTGGTAGGCACGGATCGTCCGGACCGTGGCACCGCTGTGGTGCGCCAGGTCCTCGATCCGGTACGCGACGCCGGCCGGCTCGTCGTCCACGGTCCCTGCCCTCCCGAGTCCTCGTCGCTACGCGAAGCCACTACGCGAAGCCGCTACGCGATCGCGGCCCT
Organism: Streptomyces sp. NBC_00258; assembly: GCF_036182465.1. NCBI lineage: Bacteria > Bacillati > Actinomycetota > Actinomycetes > Kitasatosporales > Streptomycetaceae > Streptomyces > Streptomyces sp. NBC_00258. Next base: position 6,278,297 of record NZ_CP108081.1, on the reverse strand, counting down.
GCCGATCGCCCCCACCGCCGTCCGGGCCGCGGGTGACTGCGCCAGATACTCGACCGCTCTGCGCATCGAGCCCTCCTGCGAGGGATGGTACGAGCGCCGCAGATAGCGCGGCACGGCGGAGCCGAGCTCCTTCCATGTGGGCAGCAGCCCCTTGCGCACCGCCCGGTTGTGCGCGCCGAGCGAGTAGCGCAGCCGCCCGGCAAGCCGCGGGTCGTGACGTATGAGGTAGGCGGCGCCCCACGCCCACATGTACAGCATCACGGGGGCCGTGACGGCCATGCCGGCGACCCGGCGTGCGTACCGGGGAAGGCCCTCGCCGCCGCAGTGCTGGTACATGTCGAAGGCGACCGCGCGGTGCTCCACCTCCTCCGCGCCGTGCCAGCGCAGCAGGTCGAGCATGACCTCGTCGGCCCCGGCACGGTCGAGCCCCTCGGCTGCCAGTACCCAGTCGCCCAGGACGGCCGTGAACTGCTCGATCGCCGCGATCACCGAGAGCCGGAAACGCAGCCACTCCGGCGCCGATATCGGTGCGCCGAGCGGCGGGGTCTCGCCGAGGATCTTCTGGAAGAGGTAGTCGACGTGCTTCGTGTACGCGGCCGTGTCGAGGTCCTGTGCGGCGAGGTGGTCCAGCACGTACGAGTGCTGCACGCTGTGCGTCCCCTCCTGGCCCATGAACCCCTTGACGTCCTTGAGGAGTTCGGGGTCGGAGACCAGCGGGAGGCCCTCCTTGAAGACCTTCACGAACCACCGCTCCCCCGCCGGCAGCAGCAGGTGCAGCACGTTGATGACGTGGGTCGCGGTCGGCTCGTCCGGTATCCAGTGGAGCGGGGTCTCCTCCCAGTCGAAGGACACCCGCCGCGGTGTGATCGGGTAGTGGTCGCTCACGGTGGTGCCTTCATCGGTCACAGGGGTGGCTCCATTCGTGCGATCGCGCGCAGCGCCCTGGGTGTGAAGCGGGACATGAGGCGGCCGCCGCGTGCCTCCGCCGTCACGGGGACCACGGCCTGGTTGCGGACGACCGCGCGCAGCACGGCCTGGGCAACCTTCTCCGGCGGGTAGTTGCGCAGTCCGTACAGCCGCGCGGACTTCTTCTGGCGCCGCTTCTCCTCGTCGGCGTCGACCCCGGTGAAGCGTGCGGTCGACGTGATGTTCGTGTTGATGAAGCCCGGGCAGATCGCCGAGACCCCGATGCCCTGACCGGCCAGTTCGGCGCGCAGGCACTCGCTGAGCATCAGCACGGCTGCCTTCGAGGTGCTGTAGGCGGGCAGTGTCCTGGAGGGCAGATACGCGGCCGCGGACGCGGTGTTGACGATGTGGCCGCCCTGTCCGCGCTCGGCCATCTGCTTCCCGAAGAGCCGGCAGCCGTGGATCACGCCCCACAGATTGACGTCGAGGACGTTGCGCCAGTCCTCCGCGGTGGTGTCGAGGAACGAGCCGGACAACCCGATCCCGGCGTTGTTCACCAGGACGTCGACGACCCCGTACTCGGCGGCGACCTTCTCAGCGAGCTTCTCCATCGCCTGTTCGTCGGAGACGTCGACCGTCTCGGCCCAGGCCTGAGGGGCGCCGATGAGACGGGACAGCTCCGCGGTGCGGGCCGCGCTCTCCGCGTCCCGGTCGACGGCCACCACGCGCGCGCCGGCCTCGGCGAACGCGAAGGCGGTGGCCCGCCCGATACCGCTGCCCGCACCGGTGACCAGCACCAACTGCCCGCCGAACCGGTCGGCGTACGGGCCGGTCGCCGCTGACGCCGACCTCCCGCCCTCGGTGGTGGTCACGAACTCGGTGATCCAGGAGGCCAGTTGGTCCGGGCGGGTACGCGGGATCCAGTGCTTGCCCGGGAGTGTGCGTCGCGTCAACTGCGGGGCCCACAGCTCCAGCTCGTCGTAGAGCTTCTCCGACAGGAACATGTCCCCGAGAGGCGTGACGAGTTGCACGGGCGCGTGTGCGTACGCGTCGGAGCGCGGCCTGCGCAGCCTGGCCCGTACGTTGTCCCGGTACAGCCAGGCGCCGTGCGCGGCGTCCGTGGGCAGCGACGGGGTCGGATAGTCGCCCCCGGGGACCTTCTCCAGCCGCCGCAGGATCTTCGGCCACTGCTTGCCGAGGGGGCCGCGCCAGGCGAGTTCGGGCAGCACCGGGGTGTGCAGCAGGTACACGTACCAGGACTTGGCGCCCTGGCCGAGGAGTTGGCCGATCCTGCGGGGAGTCGGACGGGACACGCGCTTCTTGATCCAGTGCCCGAAGTGGTCGAGGGATGGCCCAGACATCGACGTGAAGGAGGCGATCCGTCCCTCGGTGCGCTTGACCGTGGTGAACTCCCAGGCCTGGACCGAGCCCCAGTCGTGGCCCACGAGGTGGACCGGACGGTCCGGGCTGACCGCGTCCGCGACGGCCAGGAAGTCGTCCGTCAGCTTCTCCAGCGTGAACCCGCCGCGCAGCGGCTGCGGCGCCGTCGACCGGCCGTGGCCGCGCACGTCGTACAGCACGACATGGAAGCGCTCGGCCAGGCGTGCGGCGACCTCGGACCACACCTCCTTGGAGTCCGGATAGCCGTGCACGAGCACCACCGTGGGCTGTGCCGGGTCACCCAGCTCGGCGACACACAGTTCGACCCCGCCCGTACGCACCCAGCGCTCGCGCGCACCCTCAAGTGTCACTTGTCCTCCGCCCAGCGCCGCACGTGCGGCAGATCGTCGTCGAGCCAGAAGGCGCTCTGCTCGGGGTCCTTCGAGTCGGTGACCACCAGGATCTCCTCGAACTTCGCGCCCGTACCCCGGAATCCGAGGTGCGGCTCGACCGCCCACAGGCCGGGCCGGGGAGGATGGTCGGAGAACCTGTACGGCGACCACAGCGGGGACCAGCCGTCACGGTGGCCGTGGATCGCGTCGCTCGCCAGGCCCTTGAGCGACTGCGTGCCGAACCCGAACAGATGCGGTGACCAGCGCCGCTCCCTGACCCGGTCGACCTTGTGCGCGATCACCCCGAAGGGATACGCCCGGTGCCGGTTCGCGTAGCCCTGGCGGACCATGAGCCGGTCCACGTCCTGGTAGATCTCGCGCAGCGGGCGCCGCTCGCGCACCTCGCGCAGGATCAGCTCGCGGTGGGCCTCCAGGTCGGCGAGGAGCCTGTCCTGCAGCGGGCTGGGCCCCAGCGAGCCGGAGTACCCGATGTCCGCGGTGAAGCCCTTGTGGACCGGCGCCATGTCGAGGATGAACGGCATCCCCGCCTCCAGGCGCCGGTTCGTGGGGAAGAACTGCAGCGGGATCCGGAAGTCCACGAAAGCCGTACGGTCCCCGAACCAGGCGAAGGGCAGATGGAACCAGTCCCGCACGCCGCGCTCGCGCAGCCACTCGCGCTGCATCCTCGCCGCCTCGCGCTCGGTCACGCCCGGCTTCAGCCGCGCCGCGACCGCCTCCGCGCACTCGTACGCGAGTCGTTGTACCTCTCTGAACCCCCGCAGCTCCGCGGTGAGTCCGCCCTTCCCCGAAGAAGTCCCTGGTGAAGCCGCTGCCGCTGCCACTGCCGAGGTCATGCCACCGTCCGTCCCAAGCCGACTGCCGTACACGCCCGCAACTTGACACTGATGAATGTGACAATTGTTGGAGGCTGCGTCAATAGGCGTGCACGCGACCTGTGGACAACCGGGCCGATGTGGACAACCAGCCCGGAAGGCCAACCTGATGGGCGGCCTGATGATGCCTGACAGCCGGCCCGATGACCGGCCCGATGACCGGCCCTATGCGGACAATCGGGCCGAGACGGGCCCCGCGCGATGCCGGCCGTCCGCCGCCGGTTGTTCGACCTCAGGGGGACCCCTACGGGCCCGTAATACCCGAGAGTGACGCCGATACAGCTCCCAGGGTTGACGACCAATGTGGGCTGCGCCACTACCTTCGAATTGTGACTGTGATCGCGACCGAAAGCCTGAGCAAGCGGTTCCCGAGGGTGACCGCTCTTGACCGGCTCTCCGTGGACGTCGGGCCCGGTGTGACCGGACTCGTCGGAGCCAACGGAGCCGGCAAGTCCACACTGATCAAGATCCTGCTGGGTCTGTCCCCCGCCACCGAGGGCCGTGCCGAAGTGCTCGGACTCGATGTCGCCACCAAGGGCGGCGACATCCGTGAGCGCGTCGGGTACATGCCGGAGCACGACTGTCTGCCGCCCGACGTCTCGGCCACCGAGTTCGTCGTCCATATGGCGCGCATGTCCGGCCTGCCCCCGACGGCCGCCCGCGAGCGCACCGCGGACACGCTGCGCCACGTCGGCCTCTACGAGGAGCGCTACCGCCCCATCGGTGGCTACTCGACGGGCATGAAACAGCGCGTGAAACTCGCCCAGGCGCTGGTCCACGACCCGCAGCTGGTCTTCCTGGACGAGCCCACGAACGGCCTGGACCCGGTCGGCCGTGACGAGATGCTCGGCCTGATCCGCCGTATCCACACCGACTTCGGCATCTCCGTCCTGGTCACCTCGCACCTCCTCGGCGAGCTGGAGCGCACCTGCGACCACGTGGTCGTCGTCGACGGCGGCAAGCTCCTGCGGTCCAGCTCCACCACGGACTTCACGCAGAGCACCGCGATCCTCGCGATCGAGGTCACCGACACCGACGAGCACCCGGACGGCACCCGCGCGGTGCGCGACGTGCTCCAAGCGCGCGGGATCGACACCCACGACGGCAGCGGACTGCCCGGCGCGGGCCACATCCTCCTGCTCACGGCGGACGGCGAGGAGACGTACGACGTCGTACGGGACGTCGTCGCCGACCTGGGCCTCGGTCTGGTGCGCATGGAGCAGCGCAGGCACCACATCTCGGAGGTCTTCAAGGACAGCGACGAGCAGGCTCTCCAAGGCGGCGACGAACAGCGGAAGGAGGCGGTCGGCCATGGCGGTTGAGCAGCCCCCGGCACAGACCTCGGCCCAGGCCACGGCCCCGGCTCGCCCGGGCGAACAGACCCGGATCCACAACATCGGCTACCGCAACTACGACGGCCCACGCCTGGGCCGCGCGTATGCCCGCCGTTCGCTCTACTCGCAGTCCCTGCGCGGCGCCTACGGCCTCGGCCGTTCGGTGAAGTCCAAGGTGCTGCCGATGCTGCTCTTCGTGGTGATGTGCGTCCCCGCGCTGATCATGGTCGCGGTCGCCGTCGCCACCAAGGCGAAGGACCTGCCCGTCGACTACACGCGCTACGCGGTCATCATGCAGGCCGTCATCGGCCTGTACGTCGCCTCCCAGGGACCGCAGTCCGTCTCCCGCGACCTGCGCTTCAAGACCGTGCCGCTGTACTTCTCGCGCCCCATCGAGACCGTCGACTACGTACGCGCCAAGTACGCGGCGCTGGCCTCGGCGCTGTTCATGCTCACCGCCGCACCGCTGCTCGTGCTGTACGTGGGCGCGCTGCTGGCCAAGCTCGACTTCTCCGACCAGACCAAGGGTTTCGCACAAGGGCTCGTCTCGGTGGCACTGCTCTCTCTCCTCTTCGCCAGCATCGGCCTGGTCATCTCGGCGGTCACGCCCCGGCGTGGCTTCGGCATCGCCGCCGTCATCGCCGTACTGACCATCTCCTACGGAGCCGTCTCCACCGTCCAGGCCATCGCCCACGAGCAGGGCAGCGCCTCGGCGGTCCCCTGGCTCGGCCTCTTCTCGCCCATCACGCTCATCGACGGAGTGCAGACCGCCTTCCTCGGCGCGTCGTCCGCATACCCCGGCGAGGCGGGACCCTCGTCCGGACAGGGCGTCGTCTTCCTCCTCGTCGCCCTCGGACTCATCGCCGGCTGCTACGGCCTGCTGATGCGCCGCTACCGAAAGGTCGGACTGTGACCACGCTCACCATCGACCACGTGTCGCGCTGGTTCGGCAACGTGGTGGCCGTCAACGACGTCACCATGACGATCGGCCCCGGTGTCACCGGCCTGCTCGGTCCGAACGGCGCGGGAAAGTCCACCCTCATCAACATGATGGGCGGCTTCCTGGCCCCCTCCACGGGCAGCGTCACGCTCGACGGCCGGCCGACCTGGCGCAACGAACAGATCTACAAGCAGATCGGCATCGTCCCCGAGCGCGAGGCGATGTACGACTTCCTCACGGGCCGCGAATTCGTCGTCGCCAACGCCGAATTGCACGGCCTGGGCGACAAGGCCGCCCAGCGGGCCCTCGCCACGGTCCAGATGGAGTACGCGCAGGACCGCAAGATCTCCACGTACTCCAAGGGCATGCGCCAGCGCGTGAAGATGGCCTCGGCGCTCGTCCACAACCCGTCCCTGCTGCTCCTGGACGAGCCGTTCAACGGCATGGACCCGCGCCAGCGCATGCAGCTCATGGACCTGCTGCGGAGCATGGGCGACGAGGGCCGTACGGTCCTCTTCTCGTCCCACATCCTCGAAGAGGTCGAGCAACTCGCCTCGCACATCGAGGTGATCGTGGCCGGACGGCACGCGGCGAGCGGCGACTTCCGCCGTATCCGCCGCCTGATGACCGACCGCCCGCACCGCTATCTGGTGCGCTCCAGCGACGACCGCGCCCTCGCGGCCGCGCTCATCGCCGACCCGTCGACGTCCGGCATCGAAGTGGACCTCCAGGAGGGCGCGTTGCGCATCCAGGCGGTCGACTTCCCACGCTTCACGGCACTGCTGCCGCGGGTGGCCCGTGACCACGGCATCCGGCTGCTCACGGTCTCGCCGTCCGATGAGTCCCTCGAGTCCGTCTTCTCGTATCTCGTCGCGGCGTAGGAGGCCCAAGATGTACGACCCCACAGTCGCCCGGCTCACCTACCGCGGCCTGCTCGGCCGCCGCCGGGCTCTTATCCTGGGCGCCCTGCCCCTCCTGCTGATCGTCATCTCCGTGGCCGTACGCGCCTTCACGGGCGCCGACGACCAGGTGGCCTCGGACGTCCTCGGCGGGTTCGCGCTCGCCACGATGGTGCCCATCATCGGCGTCATCGCGGGCACCGGAGCGATCGGCCCCGAGATCGACGACGGCTCGGTCGTCTACCTGCTCGCCAAGCCGGTCAAACGCCCCACGATCATCTTCACCAAGCTGATCGTCGCCATCGCCGTCACCATGGCGTTCTCGGCGATCCCGACGTTCCTCGCGGGAATGATCCTCAACGGCAACGGCCAGCAGATCGCCGTCGCCTACACGGTCGCCGCGCTGGTCGCCTCCATCGCGTACGCCGCGATCTTCCTGCTCCTGGGCACCATCACACGGCACGCGGTCGTCTTCGGACTCGTCTACGCCCTCGTGTGGGAGACCCTCTTCGGGTCGCTGGTGTCCGGGGCACGCACGCTCAGCGTCCAGCAGTGGTCCCTCGCCGTCGCCCAGAAGGTGTCCGGTGGCGACCTCGTCACGTCGGACGTCGGGCTGACCACGGGGGCGGTGCTGCTGATCGTGGTGACCGTCGCCGCCACCTGGTTCGCCGGACAGAAGCTGCGGACGCTGACGCTGGCCGGCGAGGAGTAACCGCTCCGGGGAGTCGGAGCGGCTCCACGCGCGCGTGACCGCCTGTCCGGGGGCACGCGCGCGTGGAGCCACTTTTGATCTTGAGATCGGCTTTACACGCAGACCGGCACACTTGCTCAAGGGGATGCACAGCGAGGAGGAACGGGGATGGCAGCGCAGGCACCGCGGAGCGAAGGACAGGGCCCCGGCGACGGCCAGGGCCAGGGGGCGTCCGAGGACGTCTGGGACGAGCTCGTCCTGGACGACGACTTCATACGGTCCGCCGACACGGCCGAGCCGTCGGCGCGCGCCCGGATGCTCGCGGCCCGCTGGCGCGACGGCGCACCCGACCCTCAGCCCTGGCGCTCCGACGAGCCGCCCGCGGGCTGGTTCTTCAGCAAGGCACGGCGCCGCAGGTGGCGTCGCCGGTAGCCGACCCCGGCCGCCTTCCACCGGGCGGCCCCCGCCGGGCGCCCGCGGCCTGGCGTCTTCCGCCGGGCGTCACGTTCGGCCGGTGATTTATTCGGTGGCGTCCAACTCGGCGTACGGGCACAGTGGTTATGTCCAAGTCGCCGGGTTCCTCCGGCGTCACGATCTGGGAGAGGAGAGCGACGATGCCCGTCAGTAGCAGTTCGTCGAGCTCCCAGCAGGGCAGCCGGCGGGCTCCGGAGTAGTTACGCCTCCGTCGAGTCCGCCCCACACGGGGAGCTGCCCGGGGCGGCCGCTTCGAGCGCGCACATTGGCGCGGGCCGCCCACCCGGAGGATTGGCCGAGCGGTAAGGCACCGGCTTGCTAAGCCGTGGTCGGGGTTGACCCCCCGCGCGTGTTCGATCCACGCATCCTCCGCCAGACGCTGTCGCTGTGACTCGGCGGGTTCGAGACGCCGCTTCGCGGCGCGATTCCCCGCCGCCCGCCCCCCTTTTTTTACTCTTTTTGGGGGGCTGTTGGGAGGTGGGCTGACCGCGTGCTGCCGTCGGTTTCTCCGCCAGCGCCGGGGGCGCTAACCCAGCAACCTCTCCAGGACCACCGCGATGCCGTCCGCCTCGTTCGACAACGTCATCTCGTCCGCCACGGCCTTGAGTTCCTCATGGGCGTTGGCCATGGCCACGCCATGGGCCGACCACGCGAACATCGGGATGTCGTTCGGCATGTCGCCGAAGGCGATCGTGTCGGCGGCCTTCACACCCAGGCGGCGGGCCGCCAGGGAAAGGCCGGTGGCCTTGGACAGGCCCAGGGGGAGGATCTCGACGATGCCCTCGCCCGCCATCACGACGCTCACCAGACCGCCGGCCGCCGCTCGCGCCGCGGCCGTCAGCTCGTCGTCGGTGAGTTCGGGATGCTGGATGTACATCTTGGTCAGGGGCGCGGCCCAGAGCTCCGAGACATCGGTGAACGGGACGGCCTCCAGCTGGCCGAGCACCCGGTAGCCGGGGCCGATCAGCACGTCCCCGTCGATGCCGTCGCGGCTCGCGGCGAGGGCCAGCGGGCCGACCTCCGCCTCGATCTTTGCGAGCGCGAGACCGGCCACCTGCCGGTCGAGGGTCACCGATGTGAGCAGACGGTGCGCTCCGGCGTCGTACAGCTGCGCGCCCTGACCGCACACCGCGAGTCCCTCGTATCCGAGTTCGTCGAGGATGTGGCGCGTCCAGGGCACCGCGCGGCCCGTGACGACGAGGTGCGCGGCGCCCGCCACGGTGGCCGCGGCGAGCGCCTCACGCGTGCGCTCCGAGACCGTGTCGTCGGAGCGCAGCAACGTTCCGTCGAGATCGGTCGCGACGAGCCTGTAGGGGAACGCCCCGGTCGACGCGGTCGGTCCGGTCGAGGCCGTCGACCCAGTGGTGCCGGTCACTTGGAGATCGGCTCCAGCACCTCACGGCCGCCCAGATACGGACGCAGCACCTCGGGCACCCGTACGGAGCCGTCGGCCAGCTGGTGGTTCTCCAGGATCGCCACGATCGTGCGCGGTACGGCGCAGAGCGTGCCGTTCAGCGTCGCGAGCGGCTGCACCTTCTTGCCGTCGCGCATCCGGACGGACAGTCGGCGCGCCTGGAAGCCGTCGCAGTTCGAGGCCGACGTCAGTTCGCGGTACTTGCCCTGGGTCGGGATCCACGCCTCGCAGTCGAACTTGCGCGAGGCGGACGCGCCCAGGTCGGCCGACGCCACGTCGATGACCTGGAAGGGCAGCTCAAGCCCGGTCAGCCACTGCTTCTCCCACTCCAGGAGTCGCTGGTGCTCGTTCTGAGCGTCCTCGGGGTTGACGTACGAGAACATCTCGACCTTGTCGAACTGGTGCACGCGGAAGATGCCGCGGGTGTCCTTGCCGTACGTCCCGGCCTCGCGGCGGAAGCACGGCGAGAAGCCCGCGTACCGCAGCGGCAGCTTGTCGGCGTCGAGGATCTCGTCCATGTGGTACGCCGCGAGCGGGACCTCGGAGGTGCCGACCAGGTAGTAGTCGTCCTTCTCCAGGTGGTACACGTTCTCCGCGGCCTGGCCGAGGAAGCCGGTGCCCTCCATGGCGCGCGGGCGGACCAGCGCCGGCGTCAGCATCGGGATGAACCCGGCCTCCGTCGCCTGCGCGATCGCCGCGTTGACGAGGGCGAGCTCAAGAAGCGCGCCGACACCCGTCAGGTAGTAGAAGCGCGAGCCGGACACCTTGGCGCCGCGCTCGACGTCGATGGCCCCCAGCGCCTCGCCGAGCTCCAGGTGGTCCTTGGGCTCGAAGCCCTCGGCACCGAAGTCGCGGATGGTTCCGTGCGTCTCCAGGACGACGAAGTCCTCCTCGCCGCCGACCGGGACGTCGGGGTGCACGAGGTTGCCGAGCTGGAGGAGGAGGCGCTTGGTCTCCTCGTCGGCCTCGTGCTGCTCGGCGTCGGCCGCCTTGACGTCGGCGGCGAGCTGGCCCGTCTTCTTGAGCAGCTCGGCCTTCTCGTCGGCGGAAGCCTTGGAGATGAGCTTGCCGATGCTCTTCTGCTCGGAACGCAGCTCGTCGAAGCGGACGCCGGACGACCTGCGCCGCTCGTCGGCGGAGAGGAGGGCGTCGACAACGGCGACGTCCTCTCCACGGGCGCGCTGGGAGGCGCGAACACGGTCGGGGTCCTCACGAAGCAGGCGAAGGTCAATCACCCCACAAGGCTACCGGTGCGGGGTTCCGACTCACGACCCGGTATTCCGTTCTGTCGCTTCTGTCATGTTTTGCGGGAATTGGTGAGGCGCTTCAATAGGCGTCAATGAAAGAGGCACTGCTCCCTGGAACGGGGCAGGTGGGATTCGGTCGGTTGACTCGATTCCCTTGTGGAGAACGGGACTTGAGAACTGGGTTGTCCACAGAGATCCACACCCCTGAAAAGTTATCCACAGGCTGTGCGAAAGATCTGTGGACATCGGAAGCGATCGTTCCCAAAGCTGTGTGCAGGGCCAAGAATTCCCGGACCAAACCCTCCCTACACGCACTTTCGAGTGGAAATGGTTCGCTCTATGGGATTGGTCAACAGAAACGGGTGGACGAAGGGTGACCGATGGGGCTGTGGACGGACTTGTGGGCTGTAGGCCGATTTGTCGACTGAGTCGCGTTTCGTTGTCGACTTGTCCCCAGGTCGAGAAGCGTGCCTGTGGATAACTTCTGTGGATGGAGACAATCTGCAGGTAGGACCGGCCGAAACGGGCCGGCGCAGCCGTCGGCCACGCCCGGAGAAACCGCCTGGAGGACGCCTGGTGGCTGCCGGGTTGCCAACGGGTGGCCGCTCGGCAGCCGTGAGAAGAGCCCGCTCCGCAAGCCGCGCTCGGCGAAAGCCGCTCCGCGAGCCGCGCTCGGGAGAGCCCGCTCAGTAACCCGCTCGGCAATGCCCGCTCAGAACCGGCCGTCCTGGCAGCGCGCCAGCCAGTCGGAGGCAGCCGCGAATTCGCTGTCCGACGTACCGGCCCGCGGCGCGAGTACGTCCTTGGGGTCGACGTCCGCCTGCGGATAGGAGCCGAGGAACCGCACCTGCGGGCAGATCCGCTTGAGGCCCATCAGCGCCTCGCCGACGCGACGGTCCGCGATGTGGCCCTCGGCGTCGATGGCGAAGCAGTAGTTGCCGATGCCCTCGCCGGTCGGCCGGGACTGCAGCAGCATCAGGTTGATCCCGCGGACGGCGAACTCCTGGAGGAGTTCGAGCAGGGCACCCGGGTGGTCGTCGCGCTGCCAGATGACCACGGAGGTCTTGTCCGCGCCGGTCGGCGCCGCGGGCCGGGCGGGCTTGCCCACCAGGACGAACCGGGTCTGCGCGTTCTCCGCGTCGTGGATCCCGGTCTCCAGGGCCTTCAGGCCGTACCGTTCCGCCGCGAACTCGCCCGCGAAGGCCGCGTCGTAGCGCCCCTCCTGCACCAGACGGGCGCCGTCCGCGTTGGAGGCCGCCGACTCCCAGATGACGTCCGGAAGGTTGTTCTTCATCCAGTTGCGGACCTGCGGCTGCGCGGCCGGGTGCGCGCTGACCGTCTTGATCTCCGAGAGCTTCGTGCCCGGGCGGACCAGCAGCGCGAAGGTGATCGAGAGAAGGACCTCGCGGTAGATCATCAGCGGCTCGCCGACGGCCAGTTCGTCGACCGTGGTGGTGATGCCGCCCTCGACGGAGTTCTCGATCGGTACGAACGCGGCCTCGGCCTCGCCGGCGCGGACCGCGTCGAGCGCGGCGGGCACGGACACCATCGGGATGAGCTGCCGGGTGGCCGACTCCGGAAGAGTCCGCAGGGCGACTTCGGTGAAGGTGCCCTCGGGGCCGAGATACGCGTAGCTGGCTGGCATGGCCTCACCCTAATGGGCCTTGCGCGGCCCGGCTCCCGCTTCCGGTCCCCTGCCACCTCGGCCGTCCCAGTCGCCTCAGCGAGCGGATCTCACCCCTCCAGCAACTTCTGCCCCACGTACTCCCCCTCCGCCGCCCCGCCCGGCACGGCGAACAGGCCGCTCGACTCGTGCCGGATGAACGTGGACAGCGCGTCACCGCGGTCGAGCTTGCGCTGCACCGGTACGAAGCCGCGCAGCGGGTCGGCCTGCCAGCAGACGAAGAGCAGGCCCGCGTCCGGAACGCCGTCCGAGTCGATGCCGTCGTGGAAGGAGAACGGCCTGCGGAGCATCGCGGCGCCACCGTTCTCGTCGGGCCGGGTGATACGGGAATGGGCGTTGATGGGGACGACGAGCCCGCCGTCGGCGTCGGTCTTCTCCAGGTCCATCTCGGTCGTCTCGGTCCCGCCGGAGAGCGGTGCCCCGGTGGCCTTCCGCCGCCCGATCACGTCCTCCTGGGCCTTGAGCGAGAGCTGCTCCCAGTCGTCGAGGAGCATGCGGATACGGCGTACGACGGCGTACGAGCCGCCTGTCATCCACGACGGGTCGCCCGCATCGGGCACGAAGATCCGCCGGTCGAAGTCGGGCTCCGACGGCTTGGGATTGCGCGTGCCGTCGATCTGCCCCATCAGGTTGCGGGCCGTCATGGGCTGGGAGGTGGCGCCCGGCGAGCGGTTGAAGCCGTTCATCTGCCAGCGCACCTTCGCCGCCCGACCCGCGTCCTGCTGGATCGCGCGCAGGGCATGGAAGGCGACCAGGGCGTCGTTCGAGCCGATCTGCACCCACAGGTCGCCGTTGCTGCGCGCCTTGTCCAGGTGGTCCGAGGAGAAGTCGGGCAGCGGGTCGAGGGCGATCGGCCGCTGCTTCTCCAGTCCCGTACGGGCGAAGAAGCTGTGGCCGAAGCCGAAGGTGACCGTGAGGGACGAGGGTCCGGAGTCGCGCGCCACGTCCGTGTCGGCGCTCGCGGACGCCTCGCCCGCCATCAGCCGCTGGGCCGTCGTCGACCAGCGCCGCAGCAGGGCGACCGCCTCCTTGCGGCCCGCGCCCGCCGCGAGATCGAAGGCGACGAGGTGGCCGCGGGCCTGCAGGGCGGTCGTGATGCCGGGCTGATGTTTCCCGTGAAACATCACCTCGTCCGCGCCGAGCGAGCTGAGGAGCGCGGTCCGGTCGGCGGAGGGCGCCGCGGCGTACCCGGCGGCCCCGCCCGCGGCGCCGAGCGCGAGCCCGGTGGCGCCGGCGGTACCGAGCAGACGGCGCCGCGAAATGACGCTCTTGGAGGAGGCCTCCTGGGAAACGGCCTCCCTAGGAGGGGCATTTTCGGAAGAGGCCCCCTTGGGAGCGGCCTTTGCGGCGGCGGCTTTCTGGGAGACGCCTCCCTGAGGGGGTGCCCCTTCGGCGGGGGCACCCGGGGAAGACGTCTCCGGAGTGGACTGTTCAGCCATGGTGTCGTTCAGCCGATCTGCGCGTTCTTGTCCACGGTCACCTGGTCGATGTCGGAGGTCCGCACCGTCACCGCGATCGCCCAGTTGCCCGCCATCGGGATCTGTACCCCGGTCGCCGTCCAGTGTCCTGTGGCGATCCGGTCGGGGACCACGGGCAGCGGTCCGATGTCCTTCGCCTTGAGAGTGAAGGCGACCTTGACCTCGGGGATGTCGAAGGCCTTGCCGTTCGGCCGCTGTACGTAGACGTGCATGTCGTTGCCGCCGACGCGGGCCGGGTCGATCTCGACGCGTGCGAGGCCCTTGCCGTCCTTGCCGCCCGTGTCGAACGGGATGTCCACGGCCAGCGCCCCGGTGGCCTCCTGAGAGGTGGCGGCGGTGGCGGCCTCGGCCTCCTCCACCGTGCGCCCGGGTTCGGTGGACGTCAGCACTGTCGTGACGGCCAGCAGGACCACCGCGACGCCCGCCTCGGCGAGCACCGAGCGGCGCAGGCCCGAGCGGAGCGGATCGGCGTCCCGCAGGCGCTTCTCGCGCGCGGTGGCCACCGCGGCCCGCTGCCGGGCCAGTTGGGTGGCCCGCTTGCCCTCGCCGCCCGCCGGCGCGGCGGCCGGCTCCTTCTCGTCCTCGGTCTCTCGGTCCTCCTTCTCCGACTTCTCCGAGGTCGCCGCGGAGGTCTTCACCGAAGCCTTCGCCGAGGCCTTGGCCGACGTCTTCGCGGTGGCCCTGACCGGCGTGGACACCGAGGTCTTCACGGCCTTCGCTGCCGGTGCCTGCGACAGTCGTGCCGTCCAGCGCCGCGAGATCCACGCGATGCCGACGAGGACGACCACCAGGCCGATCTTGACGAGCAGCAGCTGTCCGTACGAGGTCCCGGTGAACGCGGACCAGGAGCCGAGCTGGCGCCACGACTGGTAGATGCCCGTCGCGGCCAGCACGGCCACGCTGCCGAACGCGATGCGGGAGAAGCGGCGTACGGCGGCCGGCTCGATGGACGGCGCGCGGTAGAGCGCCACGAGGAGCGTCGACAGGCCGCCGAGCCAGACGGCTACGGCGAGCAGGTGCAGCACGTCGACGGGCATCGAGATTCCGGTCTGGATACCGGTCGAGGCGTGCTCGGCCATGGCCCAGGTCGCGGCCAGACCCGCCGCCACGACGAACCCGCCGATGGCGAGCCCGAAGGTCAGATCGCCCTTCTCCTCTTCGTCCTCGCGCTTTTCGTACGCTCCGAAGAGGACGGCGATGAACAGGGCGCCCGCGGCGAGCAGCAGCAGGCGCGAGACCAGTGCCGCGCCCGTCTTGGTCTGCAGCACGTTGCTGAGCAGGGTCAGGTCGAAGATGTCCCCGACCTTCCCGGAGCCGGTGTACGAGCCGCGCAGCAGCAGCATGGCGAGCGTGGCCCCGGTCAGCGCGAGCCAGCCGGAGACCACGAGCCGCTGCACCGACCGCTCCCCGGTGCCCCGCTGCCAGCAGGCCAGCACGAAGGCCGCGCCGCCGACGAGGAGGATGAAGCCCGCGTACGAGAGATAGCGCGCGAAGCCGTAGAGCCCGCCCACCACTCCGCCGCCGGCCTCCTTGTCGGACACGGAGACGGAGGTCGTCGAGGGTGCCCCGATGGAGAAGGTGAAGGCGCCGGAGACGGGGTGGCTGTCCGCCGACACCACCTGGTAGGTGACGGTGAACGTGCCGTCCGGCAGGCCCGAGTGCAGTTTCACGGAGTACGTGTTCGTGCCCTGCTCGCTGGTCTTTCCGGTGTCGACACGCTTGCCCTTGGGGTCGAGCACGCGCACCGAGCCGTCGGACATCGCGACGCCCTCGGAGAAGGTGAGCGACACCTGGGCCGGCGCCTCCTTGACCACCGATCCCTGCTGGGGGTCGCTCGCCGTCAGGGCGGCGTGCGCGGAGACGGGCGCGGACCCGGCGAGGAGCGCGCCGGTGACGGCGAGGAGCAGCAACAGCAGCGTCCGGACGCGGGGAGCGATGGTCTGACTCACGGTTGGTCCCTCCCTCAGTGGTGAGACGTCGAGGACGACTGCATGGACGATTTGGTGGTCGTCGTCGGCCGGTAGGTGGGGGACTTCACCGGCATCTCGACCTTCATCGGCCCGGACTTGGTGAAGTGCAGCTCCAGGGACACCTTGTCGCCCTCCTTCGGCTTGCGCTTCAGCTTCTCGAACATGAGGTGGTTGCCGCCGCTCTCCAGGACGAGCTTCCCGTGACCGGGGACGTCGAGGTTCTTGACCTCGGTCATCGACTGCCCGGACGTCGTGTGGAGGGTGACCTCGCCGGCGATGTCGCTGGTGACGGAGGACAGCCTGTCGTCGGCTCCGCCGGCGTTGGCGACGACCAGGAAACCGGCCGCCATGGAGTCCGACACCGGCTGCGGCATGTAGACGGAGCCGAAGGACAGTTCGGGTTCCGAGGAGCCCGAGTCCGAGTCGCCGCAGCCCGCCAGGGCCAGGGCGGCGGCCATGACGAGGGCAGCCGCCGAGGCCGCCGTCGACACTTTCGCGGACGCTGTACGACGCGTCACGGCTTCTCGCCCTTGATCAGCTTGGGGAGGTCCTTGGTGTAGTCGTCGACGGTGGCGTCCTCGCCGTACAGCACGTATCCGCCGTCGGTCTTCGGGGAGAAGGCGATGACCTGGGTGCCGTGCATCGAGACGACCTTGCCGGTCTTGTCCTTCTTCGGCGCCTCGATGGAGATGCCGAGCGTTCGTGCACCGCCCTGGATAGTGGCGAAGGAGCCGGTCAGGCCGACGACGTCGGGGTCGATGCCCTTGAGCCACTTGCCGAGCGCGGCGGAGGTGTCCCGCTCCGGGTCGGTGGTGACGAACACGATGCGGAGCGAGTCCTTCTCGGCCTGCGTCACCTGCTTGTTCTGAGCCAACTGCTTCTCGGCGACGGCGATGTTGTTCATCGTCAGCGGGCAGACGTCGGGACAGTTGGTGTAGCCGAAGTAGATCAGCGTCGGCTTGCCCTTGGTCTCCTTGCGGAGGTCGTACTGCTTGCCGTGTGTGTCGGTGAGGACGAGGTCCGGCTTCTCGAACGGCTTGTCGAGGACCGTCGCGGCCTTGTCCGAGCCCGCCTCCTCGGACACCTCGGCGACCGCGTTGTCGGCGTCGTCACCGCTGCCGCAGGCGGAAAGGGTCAGTGCGGCCGCGGCGAGCAGTGCGGCCGCGGCGTACGTCTTCTTGCGCATTTGCATTCTCCGGCGGGACACCACACCCGATCGCCGCTGTGCGGCGGGCCGGACCCCCGGCCGGAAAACGGATTCGGCCGGGGATCCCGGTGGGGCGTCCCGAGGTTTCGGTGGGTGGGACCTGGCTTACGCGGCGTCGGTACGCCGACGACCGGCGAGTACGCCGAACGCCACGCCCGCCACGCCGACGACGATGCCCACGATGCCCAGCACGCGGGCCGTGGTGTCGCTGCTGTCGGAGGCGGCGGCCTCGGTGGTCGAGGTGTTGGCGGCGGCCTTCGCGTCGTCGGCCTCCGCGGAGTCGTCGGAGGCGGAGGAGGCGGATCCGTGGTGGTCGTCCTCGGCGGCGGACAGGGCGAGCACCGGAGCCGGCGTCTCGGGCTCCTCCTCGCCCTTCGTCGGGGTCTCGATCCAGCGCACGACCTCCTTGTTGGAGTACGTCTGGATCGCCTTGAACACCAGCTCGTCGGTGTTCTCGGGCAGTGCGCCGATGGAGAGCGGGAACTTCTGGAAGTAGCCGGGCTGGATGCCCTTGCCGTCGGCGGTCCAGGTGACCTTGGTGACGGCCTCGTTGATCTTCTCGCCGTGCAGTTCGAGCGGCTTTTCGAGCTTGGACTTGGTGACCTTGACGGTCCAGCCGTCGACGGCCTGCGGCATCACCGAGGCGAGCGGGTGGTCGGCCGGGAAGTTCACTTCGAGCTTGGTGGTCGAGGCCTTGTCGCGCTCGTTCGGCACCTTGAAGTTGACGGTCGCGTAGCCGCCCTTGGCGGCCGCGCCCTCGGGCTGCACGCTGACGTGCGCGAACGCGGGGCCGGACAGGACGAGGACGGCGGAAGCGGCGACGGCACCGGTCGCGGCGATACGGGAAGCCTTCATGGCAGTGACACTCCACTTTCAGCACTGGTTCGGTGGCAGAACGGGGTTGCGCGTGTGAAAGAGCGGGCACGCGCGCGTGCCGCACGACGGCACCCCGGGAGTGATACGTCCAGAGTGGTGCGTCGCGTCAGGCGGCGAGGGTGAGAACCCCGTCGGCCGGCGGACCGCGCCGCACGACCGAGTGCTGAAGAGCGGTCGCGGGCACGGCCGGTGGCACGTACTCCGTGGCCCGCGGGACGCGCGGCGCCTCGGGGGACGTGCCCGGGAGCCCCGCCAGCAGGGCGCGTACGAGCGCCAGGGCCCCGCGCAGGGAGACGAGCGCTCCTTCGGCCACTCCGTGCGCCGAGAGGCGCAGGAGGCGCCGCAGTGCGACGTCCCCGCGGCGCAGCAGCCATCCGGTGGCGGCGGCCGCGAGGACGTGCCCGAGGAACATCGACAGCGACGGCAGCGCCGACATCGGGGTTCCGGCGGCGGCCGACGCCATGGCGCCCGCCTGTTCGTGTGCCGCGTGGGCCGTGCCCGACCCGCCGGGCCCGCCCGTTCCGACCGTGTCCAGCCGGGCGTCGGCGAGGATCCGCTGGGCCTGGGCGGGGCTGAGCGTCGCGACGGACGCGCCGCACACCAGCCGGGCGGCCCGGGCCACGAGCGAGGCGTCCACGCCCGCGGACGCCGTCGCCGTCGTGCCGTGCTGACCGAGTCCGAAGAGCGTGTGCAGTGCGGTCTGGCCGACCGCGAGGAGCACGGCGATGCCCGGCAGGGAGCGCTCACGTCCGGCGAGCGGTGCCGCGACGGCGAAGACGGCGAGGAATCCGGCACCCAGCGACCACAGGGGAACCGCGGCACAGGAGACGATCGCATGACCGGCCGCGGCCAGCACGACACAGACCGCGGTGAACACCGCGGCCCTCAGGACCCGGAGATCACCTCCGGTGCGCGCGCGCTGGTGGGGGGCAGTCATGGCGGGCTCATCATCGCACTGGGCTCACCCGCTCCACACGGCAGGTCCACAAGGTGACGTACGTTCCGGAAGGTCACGTTCTGGCACTGGTAGTACGCACATACACCGGCGGATGGCGCCGGCACATCCCCCGAATGGGCGGCATCACGTCAACGACACGCTTACACCCGGCCCTGTGCGGCAATACGTATCGGTATGTCGAGCCGCGGCCAGGAGGCTGGAGCATGAGCATCTGGTGGTCCCTCCATCTCCGGCGTGAGGCGGCGAGCGTGCCGCTCGCCCGGCGCCTGCTGCTCGGCACGATGGAGTCGGCAGGGGTGGATCCCGACATCTCCTACGACCTCTCCGTCGCGCTGAGCGAGGCTTGCGCCAACGCCGTCGAGCACGGGGGTGAGTCCGTCCATGGGGAGTCCGGCGAGGCCTACCGGGTCACGGCCTATCTGGACGGCGAGACGTGCCGCATCGAAGTGGCCGACTCCGGACCCGGGTTCCCGTCGGGCCGGGGACGGGCCCCCGTCCGCCCCGCCCACAGTGACGCCGAGAACGGCCGGGGTCTCTGTCTGATCCAGGAGCTCGCCGACCACGTCCACATCGGCAACAAGCCGGGCCGGGGCGGTGCGGTGGTCAGCTTCGACAAGATGCTCAAGTGGCGCGAGGACGCGCCGCTGGTGGCCACATAGAGAGCCTTCTGACGCACCAGGAGGGGTGTTTTCCCGCCGGCTTCGGCCTCTCCGGCATTCTCAGGGTCCTCACAGCCGCCCCCCATGTTCCTGACGGGCGGTGTCCCTAACTTTCCCGGCATGACGGGAACACACAAAGACACGACGATCACCCGGCGCCGCGCGATCGCGGTCACCGGAGGCACGGTCGCGGCCGGCGGGCTCGCGATCGCCGGATACCAGTCCGCCTTCGCCGACGGGACGACCGCCACGGCCACGGAGACGGCCGCCGCGAGCGCGTCCGCCGGTTCGAGCAGCGGCACCTGTGTCCTCATGTCCAGTGTCACGGAGGGCCCGTACTACCTGGACGGCGCTCTCGTGCGGAAGAACATCACCGAGGGCAAGAGCGGCGTCCCGCTGACGTTGCGCATCACGGTGCAGGACACCACCGAGTCCTGTGCCCCGGTGGCCGGCGCGGCCGTGGAGATCTGGCACTGCGACGCCTGGGGCTACTACTCCGGCTACACGACCGCCAACCCCGGCGGTTCGGCGCCCGCCGAGAGCGAGGACGGCTCGACCGCCGACGACAAGACGTACCTGCGCGGCTACCAGGTCGCCAACGCCAACGGGGTAGTCAAGTTCGAGACGATCGTCCCCGGCTGGTACACGCCGCGGACCTGCCACATCCGCGTGAAGGTGCACACCGGCGGCGAGAAGGAGGACGGCACCTACGAGGGAGGCAAGGTCAACTTCACCGGCCAGCTCTTCTTCGACGACGCCGTGGCCGAGCAGATCTTCGAGCTGGAGCCGTACTCGCAGCACACCGGCACCTGGACCAAGCTCGACGACGACATGGTCTACGACGGCGGAGGGGCCTCCAGCGGCCTGCTCACCCTGAAGCCCGTCCACAAGAAGGACCCCTCCAAGGGTTACAAGGGGTCCATCACCCTAGGCATCGACCCGGACGCCGAGAACACGGGCGCGGGCAGCGGTGGCGGTGGCGGCGGTACGCCCCCGAGCGGCGCGCCCGGCGATGCCCCCAGCGACGCCCCGAGCGCGTCGGCGTCCTCCACCGACTCCTCCTCGTAAGCGTTTACGTCGATGAGAGGCCGTGAAGTCTCGATGAGCAGCCGTGAGGACGAGACGCTCGCCCACGCCGCGGTGACCGCACTGACCGGGCACCTGGCGCTGGCCCCCAAGCCCGGACTGCCCGACCCGCGCGATCTCGGCGCCCGCGCGACCGGCGAGGACCACTGCTCCCTGCGCTGGTCGGCCAAGGCGCTGGCGCCCGGCCTCGCGGCCATGGCGGCAGCCGCCCGCCGCACCGGCTCGGCGACACCGGAACTGAGGGCGGAGCTCGGCGCGATCGGGCGCTCCACCGAGCACTCGGTGGCCCTGGCGGGCGGCGGTCACCGCGGAGCCCTGTGGGTGCTCGGCCTGCTGGTCGCCGCCGCGGCCCTGGAACCCCGCGCCACCGGGCGCGACCTGGCCGCGACCGCCAAGCGGATCGCGGCGCACCCCGACCGGCGTGCGCCGCGCCGGCCATCCCGAGGCTCGTCGGTCTCCGCGCAGTACGGCGCGGCCGGAGCGAGAGGCGAGGCCAGGGCCGGATTCCCGCACGTACGACGGGCGTTGGAGGCGCTGGCCACGGCCCGCTCGGCGGGCGCCCCCGAGCCGTACGCCCGGCTCGACGCCCTGCTGACCGTGATGTCGACGCTCCAGGACACGGAGTTGCTCTACACGGTGGGCCCTCACGGCCTGCGGCACGTCCAGGCGGGCGCCCGTGGAGTCCTGGCAGCGGGCAGTACGTCCACAGGAGCGGGCCGCGCGGCGCTGGCCGCCTTCGACGACGACCTCCACGCTCGCGCGTGGAGCCCCCGCGGAAGCAGTGGGCTGCTCGCGGGGGCCCTATTCGTGGACTCGCTGCCGGTGATGGTCAGTTCACCGGTACTGGCTGCCTGACCATCGGTGCGGCGGCGGGCCGGCTGTCCGTCGCCCACCGCACGGCCGGCCCCATCGCGTACGAGGCCGCCAGCATCAGGCCGCCCAGGAGCAGCCACCCGGGCGTTCCCCACCCCACGAGCAGCGACGTCAGCACCAGCGGCCCCGCGGTCCGCGCCACCGTCACGCCCGTACCGAAGAAGCCCTGGTACTCGCCCACCCGGTCGGCGGGGGCGAGGTCGAACGACAGCTGCCAGGAACCCGCCGACTGCTGCATCTCGGCGACGACCTGGAGCACCGCGCCGACCGTCAGCACGGCGACCGCCACCCAGGGCGAGACCCCGGCCGACAGCGCGAACACCGCGCACGACGCCAGCATCACGAGCCCCGAACGCCGCACCGCGCGCGTGGCCGACACCGGTCCCCGCACCCCGCGTGCCATCCGCACCTGGTAGAGCATCACCGCGCCGGTGTTGAGCACGAACAGCGCGGACACCAGCCAGGTCGGCGCCTCGGTCCGTTCGGAGATCCACAGCGGGATGCCCAGGCTCAGCAGCGGCATCCGCAGCAACAGCACGGTGTTGAGGAGCGTCACCAGGGCGTACGGGCGATCGCGCAGCACTCCGAGGGCGTCGCCCCGTCCCTTCTCGTCGGCCACACGCGCGTGCACCGCCTTCACGACGGGCAGCCGCAGCAGCACCGCGGCGCACAGCAGGAAGCTCACCGCGTCCAGTGCGAACACCCCGAGGTATGCCTCCCGCGTTCCCACGTGCAGCGCGAGTCCGCCGAGCCCCGCTCCCACCGCGAGACCGGCGTTGAGCGTCGACTGGAGGTGCGCGAGCAGTCCCGTCCGCTCCTCCCGGGACACCAGACCGGCCAGCAGGGCCTGCCGGGCCGCCGCGAGCCCCGACTGCGCGGAGGCGTACACGCACGCCGCGAGCACGAACGGCACGAAGCCGCGTACGACGAGGAAGGACGCCACCGCGACGCTCGTCGCGAGCGCCAGCAGCACCGCCGTGCCGCGCGGCCCGCGCCGGTCGGCGAGCCGTCCCAGGGGCACACCCACCAGCGAACCGACCGCCCACGCGATTGTGAGTCCGAGCCCCACGCGCGCGGGGGCGAGCCCGACGACATGGGTGAAGTAGAGGGCGGACGTGACGTAGTAGGCACCGTCCCCGACGGAGTTGCTCAACTGGGCCAGGGCCAGAACGCGCTGCGGACCAGCGGGCGGGATCACGCGGCTCGTCTTCGCGAGGGCTCCGGCGGGTGCGACTCGGTTCGTCATGACTATGACGCTACGAGCGGAATGGAACCCTCAACAGGTCCAATATTCATGAACTTTCCTGGCCCAATTCCACCCCGAACCCAAGACCCGAACCCAAGACCCGGACCCGCCCTCAGGCCCCCTCCAGCACCCGCCCCAACGCCTCCAACGCCGCCGGGTAAACCCGCTCGCGAGGCGTCCCGTACCCGACCACGAGCCCCTGCGGACGTTCGTCGCCCGCCGTGTGCCAGTGCTCCCCGAGGTTCCCCACCGCGAGCCCCTCCTCCGCGGCCCGCGACAGCGCCGTGCCCTCGTCGGTCACGTCGATCAGCGCGTGCAGCCCCGCCGCGATGCCCCGTACACCGCGCCGCGTCCCCAGCCGGTCCAGCAACTGGTCCCGTCGCCGCCGATACCGCAGGCGGCACGCGCGAACGTGCCGGTCGTAGGCGTGGCTGGTGATCATTTCGGCGAGGGCAAGCTGGCCGATGGACTCCGTGTGGTGGTCGGTGTGCAGCTTGGCGTCGGCGATCGCGTCCACGAGATGGGGCGGCAGAACCATCCAGCCGAGCCGCAGCGCGGGCCCGAGCGTCTTGGACGCCGTCCCCAGGTAGACGACATGTCCGGGTGCCATCCCCTGGAGGGCGCCCACGGGCTGCCGGTCGTAGCGGAACTCCCCGTCGTAGTCGTCCTCGACGATCAGCCCTCCACGCGCGCGTGCCCAGTCGGTGAGCGCACGCCGCCGCTCCGGGTGCAGGGTCACCCCGGTCGGGTACTGGTGCGCGGGCGTGAGGACGACGGCCGCCGCGTCGCCCAACCCCCGTACCGAAGCGCCCCGTTCATCGACCTCCACAGGAGCCACGGTTCCGCCGTTGTGCCGCACCACGTCCCGGTGGAAGGGGAGGCCGGGGTCCTCCATGGCGATCACTCCGGCGTCCAGCACGCACGTGAGGAGCGCGAGCCCCTGCACGTACCCGGAGGTCACGACGATCCGCTCGGGCGGCGCGATCACCCCGCGCGCCCGCCCCAGGTACCCCGACAACGCCGTCCGCAGCTCGATCCGGCCGCGCGGGTCCCCGTAGTCGTAGGCCAGGGAGGGCGCGCTCGCGATGGCCCGGCGCAGCGCGCGCAGCCAGGCCGCCGCCGGGAACGTACCGACGTCGGGGCTGCCGGGCCGCAGATCGAAACGGGGTGCACGCGCGCGTGCGGTCGCCTCCGGCGCGTCCTCGGCCGGGGAGGGCAGCGGGGCGACCTGCGTGCCGGACCCCTGCCGCGCGGTCAGATACCCCTCGGCGATCAGCTGGTCGTACGCCGACTTGGCCGTCCCGCGCGAGATCCCGAGCTCGGTCGCGAGCCGCCGTGTCGCCGGCAACCGCGTCCCGGGCGCCAGCCGCCCGTCCCGTACGGCATCGCGCAACGCCCGTTCGAGCCCGGCCCGGCGCCCGTCGGCGGCGTCGGGTTCGAGGTGCAGATCGACACCGACGCCGGACCAGAACGCGTCCACAGACAAGTCCCCCTCAGTGAAACGCGTCCCTATCTTTCAGGGGCGCGGGGCCGTGACATCGTGCGGCTGCGCCGCCGGGGACACGACCAGCCACCGACCGCACGCAGACGTATGGCCGGGCACCACACTGGTACCCGGCCATTCATGTCATGTCAGCCCATGTCGTGTCAGCCCTTGAGGGATGCCATCCACGCCTCGACCTCGTCCGACCGGCGAGGCAGCCCGGCGGACAGGTTCCGGTTGCCGTCCTCCGTGACGAGGATGTCGTCCTCGATACGGACGCCGATGCCCCGGTACTCCTCGGGCACGGTCAGGTCGTCCGCCTGGAAGTACAGCCCCGGCTCGACGGTCAGGCACATGCCCGGCTCCAGCGTGCCGTCCACGTACGTCTCCGTCCGCGCGGCCGCGCAGTCGTGGACGTCCATGCCGAGCATGTGACCGGTGCCGTGCAACGTCCAGCGCCGCTGCAGCCCCAGCTCCAGAACACGCTCCACGGGGCCCTCCACGAGCCCCCACTCGACCAGCTTCCGGGCCAGCACACGCTGCGAGGCGTCGTGGAAGTCGCGGTACTTGCCGCCCGGCTGCACGGCCGCGATACCGGCCTCCTGGGCCTCGTACACGGCGTCGTAGATCTTCTTCTGGATCTCGCTGTACGTGCCGTTGACCGGCAGCGTGCGCGTGACGTCGGCGGTGTAGAGCGTGTGGGTCTCCACGCCCGCGTCGAGCAGGAGCAGGTCACCGGAGCGCACGGGCCCGTCGTTGCGCACCCAGTGCAGCGTGCACGCGTGCGGCCCGGCGGCGCAGATGGAGCCGTACCCGACGTCGTTGCCCTCGACCCGCGCACGCAGGAAGAACGTGCCCTCGATGTAGCGCTCGGACGTGGCCTCCGCCTTGTCGAGGACCTTCACCACGTCCTCGAAACCGCGGACCGTCGAGTCGACGGCCTTCTGCAGCTCGCCGGCCTCGAACTCGTCCTTGACCAGCCGTGCTTCGGAGAGGAAGACCCGCAGCTCCTCGTCGCGCTCGGCGGTCACCTTGTCGGTGAGGGCCGCCTCGACGCCGGCGTCGTAGCCGCGCACGACCCGCACCGGGCCGGTCGCCTCGCGCAGCGCGTCGGCGAGTTCACGGACATCGGAGGCCGGGATGCCGTACAACTGCCCGGCCTCGGTCAGGGAGTGGCGGCGGCCGACCCACAGCTCGCCCTGGCCGGAGAGCCAGAACTCGCCGTTCTCACGGTCGGAGCGCGGCAGCAGGTAGATCGTGGCCTTGTGGCCGTCGGACCTCGGCTCCAGGACCAGGACGCCGTCCTCGGTCAGATTGCCGGTCAGGTACGCGTACTCGACCGACGCACGGAAGGGGTACTCCGTGTCGTTCGAGCGGGTCTTCAGGTTGCCCGCCGGGATCACCAGGCGCTCGCCCGGGAAGCGCGCGGAGAGCGCGGCACGGCGGGCGGCGGTGTACGCGGCCTGCGGGATCGGCTCCAGGCCGTGCAGCTCGGTGTCGGCCCAGCCGGACTTCATGCTCTCGGCCAGCTCGTCGGACACGCCCGGGTACAGGCCGTTCTTGCGCGGCTTGATCAGCTTTTCTTCATCAGCCTGGTCGGCGTCATCGTCAAGCACAGCTTCCGGGGTCTCCGGGTTGAGCGCCTCCGACACGGTCTGCCTCCTCGATACGACTCTGGACGCCCTCCATCGTACGGTCGTACGGAAGGACGCCCAGGGCCGGAGGACCTGTCACGCGGGGCTCGCCCGAAGGGACGCTCACTCGAAGCGTGCCGCCAGGAGCACCACGTCCTCGTCGCTGTCGGCGACGTCGAGCCCGTCCGGCAGCACACTCCGCAGGACGTGATCGGCGACCGCGCCCGGGTCGGTGCGCAGCGCCCTGGGCACGGACGCGGCGGCCGCGTGCAGCCGCGAGAAGGCACGGTCCATGGGGTCGCCGGTGCGGTGCAGCAGCCCGTCCGTGTAGAGCAGAACCGTCTCTCCGGCCTCGGCCTGGAACTCCACGCTCGGCGCCTCCCAGCAGGCGAGCATCCCCAGGGGCGCCGACAGGGACGTCTCCACGTACTCCGTGCGCCGCTCGCCGATCACCAGCGGCGGGCTGTGCCCGGCCCCGGCGAGCGTGACCTTGCGCAGCGCGGGCTCGCAGTACGCGAACAGGGCGGTGGCGGAACGGGCGGGCTCGGTCAGCCGCAGCAGCAGTTCGAGGTCGGACAGGACGGCGACCGGGTCCTCGCCCTCCATCACCGCGTACGCCCTCAGGGAGGCCCTCAGCCGGCCCATCGCGGCGACCGCACTGGGCCCCGACCCGGTGACGGACCCGACCGCGAGGCCGAGCGCGGCGTCGGGCAGCGGCAGCGCGTCGTACCAGTCGCCGCCGCCGCGCGGCCCCGTGCGGTGCCGGGCGGCGAGCTGGACGCCGGAGACACGGGGCAGCCGCGAGGGGAGCAGCTCCTCGGAGATGGTCGCCATGCACGCGCGCGTGCGGTCCAGTTCCACCAGCCGGGCCAGGTGCTCGGCCGCGTAGCGCGCGTACAGACCCACCAGGTGCCGCTGGCGCTCGACCGGCTCGGCGGGCTCGTCGTACAGCCACACGGCGGCGCCCAGGCGGCCCGCCGCCTCCGTGGACAGCGGGAGCGCGTAGCTCGCGGCGTAGCCGAGGCGGGCGGCGACCTCGCGGTGGCGCGGGTCGAGGCCGTCCTCGGACAGGAGATCCGGCTGGGAGATCTCGCCCTCGCCCCCGGGGAGACCGTCGAGGATCTTGCCGTACGACATGGCGCTGCGCGGGACGGTCTCGATGTGGCCGAGATCGGCTCGGGCGAGTCCCAGGCCGATGGTCGTGTCGGGGCCGAGTCCGTCGCCCGGTTCCAGGACCACGAGACCGCGCCGGGCGCCCACGAGGGCGGCTCCGGCGCGCAGCAGCTCCTGCAGCGCGTCCGGCAGTGCGGCGGTGCGCGCCAGGCGCTCGGTCAGCTCGTGCAGAGTGGTGAGATCAGAGACCCAACCTGCGAGTCTGTCCTGGAGAACGGCCCCGGGGGCGTGTGGAGAAGTGGTCGAAGAGGTACCCGGGGCGGCAGGCGCGGGCGCGACAGTGTGTGCGGGCGATGGAACCGTTGAATCGATTCCGGCCACTTTCGGGAGGTGAGGGGCGTTCATGGCGTCCGGCTTTCCGACCGGTGCGTATTGCTCAATAGCATCGCAAACCCCCATGTCATTCTGCGCCGCTAGCAGTGTCTCCACATGTACACGCACTCGTGAGGGGATGTCCAGCATTGTCCTGCCGGGATTCCTGGTGTCCGTGGGACCGTTGCGGAAATGCAAAGTTGGCTTAAAACTGACTCGAGTCTCGGCGTATTGAGGTCGACTGGCCTTGTTCGACGGAGCGTCACAGCGGTCGTGATGGGTACGTACTCGGTGAAGGCCAGGGATGGTTGGGATCGTCCCGGAACCTGGCGACGGACCCGGGCGTCTTAACCATCGACGACCGTGCCCCATCCTCCCGTGGCGGAGGCGGCGAGAAATACGCGCGACGGCAAACGCCAGGCCTCGCCACCCCACGCCATGCCCGTGCTTTAGCCAGACGCAGTATGGACACGGACACAGCCCAACGCTCGGCCCATACGGGTTCCCCTTGTCTCGGACGGGGGTGTGATGCGCCAGTAGGTACGCACAGTGAAGTGATCGACACATGATGTGATGTGGTCCTCGGTGTTGCCAGGCGTGCAACGGAAAGGAACGAGCGCTCATGCGCGAGATCCTCGGAAGGCGACGCAGGCTCCTGTCCAAGCGAAACGGCGGACAGCCTGAGATGCTCGGCGCGGCCCTGACCTTCGCGACCGCATGGCAGTGGCCCGTACTCCCGGGAGTGGCGGCGGACCCGCAGGGGCGGGCCCGCTGTGCGTGTCCCGACCCGGAATGCACAGTGCCCGGTGCCCATCCCTTCGACCCCGGCCTCCTTGCGGCCACCACCGACGAGCGGATGGTGCGCTGGTGGTGGACGAACCGGCCCGCGGCGCCGATCATCCTGGCCACCGGGGACAAGGCCCCCTGTGCGGTGAGCCTGCCGGCGCTCGCCGCGTCCCGCGCGCTCCTCGCGCTCGACCACATGGGGATGCGCCTCGGCCCCGTGATCGCGTCCCCGACGCGCTGGGCGCTGCTCGTGAAGCCGTACTCCCTGGAGCAGCTCGGCGAGTTGCTCTACGCCCAGGACCACGTTCCTGGCTCGCTGCGCTTCCACGGAGAGGGCGGCTATGTGGCGCTGCCTCCGTCCGAGACCGGCCAGGGTCAGCTCCGCTGGGAGCGGGCTCCGCTGCCCGGCTCGGCCGCCCCCTGGGTGCCCGATGTCGAGGCAGTCGTGGACGCCGTGGTGGAGGCCCTCACCCGTACGGGTGTGAGCGCCCCCGAGTTGTAGGGAAACCGGGCGCGCGGCGAGCCGCGCGCCCGCTCTCGCTCGTTATGTTCCTTTCATGCTGCGCCACTCCCGGGGACGACGAGCCCCAGGCCCTCGAAGAGTCCGCCCGATCGCGCTGGCGGGCGTGGTGGCGCTCATGGCCGCTCTGCCACTGGCCGTGGCCTCCGCGGGACCTGTGGGTGACGTGGATTCCGCGACCCCACGGACCTCCGACGACGGCTCACGCGCCTCCGACGACGCCGTACGCGCCTCGGGCGCCCGTGGTTCCGACGACGCGCCTGCTGCCGCCACCGGTCGCGCCGGCGCACCAAAGGCGCCCGAGCCTCGTTCCGCGCCCTCCGAGAGCCCCCTGACGCTCGGCCTGGGCCTCGCCACGGCCGCCCGCTGCGGTCCCGAACTCGCGTCCCCCGACGGCATCGAGGCACAGACCTGCGTGCTGACACAGGGACGGGACACCTGGGCGCGTACGTACTACCGCAACGCGACCGGCGGCGATCTCACGTCCGTACTGACCCTCATGGGGCCCTCGGACCGCACGGTACGGATGCACTGCGCCGTGGGCGCGGACGACGAGCCGGGGGTGTGCGAGACACCGCGGGAGCGCACGGCGGGGGACGCGGGTGCGTACACGGCGGTCGTGGAGTTCGCGAAGGGGGACGAGGGGCCGCTGTTGTTGCGCTCGGGGAGCAACTCACCTGCGCAGACTGCGCGTTGAGGCTTCAGCCGGCATGGGGCCCGGATCCGGGAATGAAAAGACCCGGTTGCTGGCGACGGGGGATGCACCAGCAACCGGGCTAATGGAACGGTAACAAGAGATCGGCGGTTCGCAAATTCGATCTCGGCTATTCGGACACCGACTTCCCTGCCGCAACGGGGAGTTGTGACAGGAGTCACCCGGTCCACGACCCTGTCGGCCGACTGACCGGTCGGCCAGTCCGATCTGGGTGTCAGCTGTGTCTCAGCTGAGCGTGACCTGCCGGTTGGTGAGACCGCCGCGCGCCCGGCGCTCGTCCGCGGTGAGCGGCGCGTCCGAGGCCAGCGCGGTGGCGAGCCGCTCGGCGAACTCGGCCGCCGGCTTCTCGACATCGTCCGCCGAGACGCCGGTCGGCAGGTCCCAGACCGGCACCGTGAGGCCGTGGGCACGGAAGGAGCCCACGAGACGGGTGCCGTCGCCGAGGCTCGACCGGCCCGCGGCGTGCAGCCGGGCGAGCGCGTCCAGAAGCTGCTCCTCCGGGTGCGGCATGACCCAGCGCAGGTGGTTCTTGTCGGGCGTCTCGCACCAGTACGCGGCGTCGACACCCGCGAGCTTCACGGTCGGGATGGCGGCGGCGTTCGCGCGCTCCAGGGAGGCGGTCACCTCCGTGGTCGCGTTCTGCGCGTCCGGAACCCAGAATTCGAACCCCGGGTGCACAACTGGCTCGAACGCGCCTTCGGGGTCGAGGAGGTCCTGCAGCCGCGGTCCGTCGGCCGGGGCGCGGCGGCCCTGGACCGGAGTGCCGGGCTCCGCGGTGAGCGCGCGCGTGAGGGTGTCGGCCAGGTCGCGGCTGATGTCACCGGACGCGGTGTCGTTCTGCAGGCCGATCAGGACCGAACCGTCTTCGCGGCGCAGCGCGGGCCACGCCATCGGCAGCACCGTCGCGAGCGTGACCGACGGGACGCCCTCCGGGAGCGCCTCCTTCAGATGCAGTTCGACAGTGGCCGCGGGCACCAGCTCGCGCAGCGCGACCCAGTCGCCCTCGCCCGCCAGTGCCTCGAAGGGGCGGTGCACCAGCTCGGTCACGGCGTGCGCGGCGGCCCGTCCGTGACAGGCCTTGTAACGGCGGCCGCTGTTGCATGGGCAGGGCTCGCGCGCCCCGACGACCGGGATCTCTCCATCCGTCAGCTGAGGCTGCTTGGCCTTCGTCTGGGGTCGCTTCTTGGCCATCGTGGATGTCTCCCGGTTACGGCTCGACTCGTACGGGCGCGAGCCTAGCCGCTCGTACGGGGAGTCACGGGACCCTGTGGACAACGTGCCGAGTCGTCCCGGAAGCGGTGATTCGGTTCGTCCTTGAACCAGTGCTTCCGTCTGCTTCGGGCTGCTTCGGACCAGGTCGTCCTGGCTTCGGGCCGTGTGGGGCTCGGGCCGTATCGGGGGGCGGCGGATTCTTGGCTCGGGCCGTTCGTCGGTCCGGTTCGTTCTCAGTCCAGGGTGTCGAATGCGTTCCCGAAGTCGAGGTCGGGTATCGCGGACACCGACGGGGCCGTGACACGCGCGGCGAAGTCGGCGCGGCGATGAGCCGCGTGTGCGTCCTTGTGCACGACCACCCACACCGTGACCTCACCGCGGGCGTCGTCCCGGACACCCCAGTCGTCGGCCAGTGCCGTGATGATGTTCAGCCCGCGGCCGCCGCGCGCGGTGACCGAGGGTGTGGCCGGAACCGGACGGGTCGGACCACCGCCGTCCGTCACCTCGACGGTGAGCCTGCCGGTCGGTTCGACGCGCCACGCGGCCCGGACGTCGCCGTCCCCCGCCAGTGCGTCACCCAACGGCCTGCCGTGTCGGCAGGCGTTGCTCAGTAGTTCGGAAAGGATCAGTACGGCATCGTCGATGACCGTTTCCGCCACACCGCCGGTGCGCAGCTGAGCCCGCATCCGGTGTCTTGCTTCCCCCACGCCCGCAGGGCCATGGGGTACGGCCATGCTCGACGACGTGGGCACCTCCTGTGCCACCACCAACGCCACCCCCGAGACCTCCTTTGCCCCACGCCACGGTGTGAATGCCCCCCTGGACTGGACCGGAAACCGGCCAATGCACGTGCAGTGACGCACTCGTAACGATCGAATACGGACCGAACGCGCCGGAGCACTCCCTGTAACCGTGTGGCCTGAATTCGACGGTGTGGCCGAGGCGTGGGGGTAGCCGCACAGGAGGCCCTGCTGGGCCCCAGGTCAGCGGCCCAGCTGGTGGCGCACCGCGCGCGGGCGGTTGGTGATGATGGCGTCGACGCCCAGCCCGACACAGAGATCGACGTCCTCGGGCTTGTTCACCGTCCATACGTGAACGTGATGTCCGGCACGCTTCAGGCGTTCGATGTACGCCGGGTGGTTGCGGACGATGCGCATCGAGGGTCCCGCGATCCGCACACCCGCGGGCAGCCGTCCGTCGCGCAGCCGGGGCGAGACGAACTGCATGAGATAGACCGTCGGCAGCGTCGGGGACGCGGCACGGACGCGGTGCAGCGAGCGCGCCGAGAAACTCATGACGCGCACGGGCGATTCGGCGGCCGAGGGCGGGGCGTCCAGGCCGAAGCGCTTCAGCAGTACGAGCAGGCGCTCCTCGACCTGGCCCGCCCAGCGGGTGGGGTGCTTCGTCTCGATGGCGAGCTGTACGGGGCGGCCGGCGTCGGCGACGAGTTCGAGCAGGCGCTCCAGGGTGAGGACGGACTGCTGCTCCCAGGACGGGGGCCGCTGTTGTTCCCAGTCGGGCGCTTCGTCGCGGTTCTTCCAGGAGCCGAAGTCCAGGGTGGCGAGGTCGGCGAGCTCCAGGGCGGAGACGGCGCCGCGGCCGTTGGAGGTGCGGTTGACGCGGCGGTCGTGGACACAGACGAGATGTCCGTCCGCGGTCAGCCGTACATCGCACTCCAGGGCGTCCGCCCCGTCCTCGATCGCCTTCTCGTACGCGGCCAGGGTGTGCTCCGGGGCCTCTTCGGAGGCCCCGCGGTGGGCGACGACCTGGGTCAGGTGCTGTCGTGCGTGGGTCACCGCGTCATGGTGCCATCGCGAGTGGGTAGGCGTGAGAGCGGTGGCGTGGTGCATGCGATGGTTTTGTCAGACCTGTCCGATATAAATGAAGATCCCGGAGTCACAGGCACCGCTTATGGTGCCCTGACGGCCCATGGGAAAAGCTGACGGCATACAAAAGCACATGCACAGCTGAATCGCGCCGGTTCCTGAACACACGCGGGTGGAGTCATGAACACACGTGAGTGATCGTGACCGAGTGCGACCTGAATGAACAGCCGTGGATCGAGAGGAAGAGCTGTGAGCACCGAGAACGAGGGCACTGCGGTACCCCCGGCCCCGTCTGCACCTCCCGTGCCGGTGGACACTCCTGCTGCTTCCGTGCCGCCGGAGCAGGGGGTGTCGCCGGGAGCGAACCCTATGGACCCCCATCAGGGCACGGCTCCGTCCCAGGGACCCGCCTACCCGCAGGAGTCGGGCGCTGCCCAAGGAGGCGCGCCGACGGCCACGTTGCCCCCGGTTCCCTCCGGGGCGCCCGAGGCCGCGGGCCCGGCACCGGAAGCGGGCGCCTGGCCGCCTCCGCCGCCGGCCACACCCTCGTACGCGAGCGGGGGTGAGGGCGGCTCGGGGGACGTCTGGGGTTCCTCGTACCAACAGCCGGCGCCCAAGCCCAAGTCCGGCGGGCGCGGCGGTCTGGTCGCCGCGGTGCTGGTGGCCGCGCTGGTCGCGGGCGGCGTGGGCGGTGGCATCGGCTACTGGGCTGCCGACCGGAACGACAGTTCCACGGACTCCACGACGGTTGCCGCCTCCCAGAGCGGCGGCGACCTCAAGCGTGACCCGGGCACGGTCGCGACCGTGGCCGCCACGGCTCTGCCGAGCACGGTCACCATCGAGGCCGAGGGGAGCAACGGCGAGGGCGGCACGGGCACCGGCTTCGTCTTCGACACCCAGGGCCACATCCTCACCAACAACCACGTGGTGGCGGAGGCGGTCGACAGCGGCAAGCTCTCGGCGACCTTCTCGAACGGCAAGAAGTACGAGGCCGAGGTCGTCGGCCACGCCCAGGGCTACGACGTCGCGGTGATCAAGCTCAAGAACGCTCCGAACGATCTCAAGCCGTTGCCCCTCGGCAACTCCGACAAGGTCGCCGTCGGCGACTCGACGATCGCGATCGGCGCGCCCTTCGGCCTGTCGAACACGGTGACCACGGGCATCATCAGCGCCAAGAACCGCCCGGTGGCCTCCAGCGACGGCAGTGCCCAGAGCAAGGCCTCGTACATGAGCGCCCTGCAGACCGACGCCTCGATCAACCCGGGCAACTCCGGCGGCCCGCTGCTGGACGCGAACGGCTCGGTCATCGGGATCAACTCCGCCATCCAGTCCTCCAGCGGCGGCCTGGGCGGCACGAGCCAGTCCGGTTCCATCGGCCTGGGCTTCGCGATCCCGATCAACCAGGCGAAGACCGTCGCCCAGCAGCTGATCAAGACCGGCAAGCCCGTCTACCCGGTGATCGGCGCCTCGGTCTCCCTGGAGGAGGGCACGGGCGCGAAGATCACCGAGCAGGGCGCCAGCGGCTCGGACGCGGTCACGCCGAACGGCCCCGCCGCCAAGGCCGGCCTCAAGCCCGGAGACGTCATCACCAAGCTCGACGACCGGGTGATCGACAGCGGTCCCACCCTCATCGGCGAGATCTGGACCCACCAGCCCGGCGACACCGTCAAACTCACCTACACCCGCGACGGCAAGCAGCAGACGGCCGAAGTCACCCTGGGCCAGCGCGAGGGTGACAGCTGACCCGTTAGTCTTGTCCCCGCGCCGATCTCTCAGCGGCGCGGGGTGGGTTGCCCGAGCGGCCTAAGGGAACGGTCTTGAAAACCGTCGTCGCAGCGATGTGACCGTGGGTTCAAATCCCACACCCACCGCATGGCTGAGAGCCTCTGACCAGCAACATCGGTCGGAGGCTCTCGCTGTTTCAGGTCCCTGTGATCGACCGCTGTTCCCCGTGGTTTCCCGGTCGATCGGGCACGTGAGGGGCACGGTGCCCAGCGCGTGTCTCTTTGATGAGCTGGTCAGTTGATCGGATGTGTCTGTCCGATTGTTGATCACCGATGTGATGTGGAACCGGATCGTGCCGTTGATGCCGGCCCCATCGTCCGGGCTCACCAGCACGCCGCCGGAGCCCGTAAAGGGGGGACGGCCCGCTCCAACGAACTCGATGACCACGCGCTCGGGCGTTCCGGCGGCGGGCTGAGCACTGAGGTTCACCTGGCCGCGGACGGCGGTGCGCGGCCCTCGCCTTCGCCGTCGCAGCAGGCCAGGACGGTGACGCACCCGCCTTCGGGACGGTGATGTCTCGCATCCGCGTGACCCGAAGCGGTGTGGGCAGACCACGCGCCCGGCCCCTGGTTGTCCTGGCCGACCGCGCGTACTCCTCCCGTGCCGTTCGCAACCACCTCCGGCGCCGGGGCATCCGCGCGGTTATCCCGCAGCCATCCTCATCTGGGCACGCCGATGACCACGGAACAAGAACCTAGACCCGTTCCAGCGGGCGGTGAGGGGGTAGCGGGGGCTCGACCCGGATGGAATCGTCGGGGCGGACGGTCCCTCCACAGCGGACCACAGCCATGACGCCACACTTGAACGTGAACTCGCCGGACAAGGGGTCCATGGCGAAGACCTCACCGAGCAGCCCCTTGCGGAAGTCGTTGATCTTCGAGCACGGGTTGCGCAGTCCGGTCACCTCGAGCCCCGCCTGCTCCCCGAGATGGAGCAGGGCGCCGGTGGGCAGGCCCAACAGGTCCACTCCGCGCGTGGTGATGTTCTCGCCGAGGCGGCCCGCAGAGACCTCGAAGCCCTTGAGCGCGAGTTCGTCGAAGAGTTCCTCGTGCATCAGGTGGACTTGGCGCAGGTTGGGCAGGTCCGGTTCGTAGGTCATGCGGAACTGGTGGCGGATCGTCTCACCTGCGTGAACGTCTCCTTCCACTCCGAGCCCCGTGAGCAGCCTGATGGAATCGCGATTGGGCTTGCTGAACGAGTACCCCTCGTTACGGCTCACTGCGGTCACCTGACCAGGCATCACGCCCTCCACCAGTTGTCGTTCTGCGGCCGGTCGATCATAGAGGCGGCGCAAGCGGCCTTGTGAGGGAGGCGTGCAGTGAGCGGACCTTCATGGGGCGGATGTGTCAGGTCCGGATCCAGGCCGGCACCGTCCCGCCACCGAACACCAAAGAGACAGCTCCTGGTTGGATGTCCGGCACTGTCGTCCCGACGCGGTGCTCAGCGTGCTGGACTAACGGTCGTGGCTACGTCGGCGGCGCACTCGAAACACGGTCCAGATCCCGACCCCGATGATGGGGAACACGATCAACGACATCGTCACAATGGCGGTGATCCCCGCGACGAGGAACGTGATCAGCAACTCCCATATCGAGGGATTCGGGTCCATGCCCTGCCTTCTTGATGTAGTCGCGTGACGTTGTCTGGCGATGACGCATATGTGGAACCTTCCGGTTCCTCAACGCTCCAGCATCATGCGCCTTCTGCGCCCCTGCTGTTCTTGACGGCGCGTAGGAGTTTTTGGGGTGCACGCGCGCGTGATTGTTTTCGCTTGCCTCGGTTTTCTGGGCTCCTAGGGGTGCTGTTCTCGGTTGCGGCAGGGCTAGGGACGGTGCCTTGTCATGCGGGATGCCGATGTGATGGTCGAGCGGGCCTCGCGTTCGGTGAGACCTGTGTGGATGGCGGCTTCGACCAGGGACTCGGTGAGGTCCGGGCCGAGGCCGTTCTCGTAGGCGCGGCAGGCGGCCCAGAAGAGGCGGGTGTTGCGCTGGCCCTCATGGGCGGCGAGGACGAACTGGACGAGCCCCTGGCCGTGTTGGCCCGCCGAGGCGGGGGTGGCGTGGCGGCCGGTACGGGGCGGGGGCAGGAGGAGCTGCAGAAGGGACGGCGGGCAGGCGGCGGGTGCCAGGTGGGCGGTGCCCGGGGCCGTGCTGTAGGCGCCGTGTTCGGTGCGTGAGCCGGGGCCGACGAGGTAGCCGCCGGCGCCGCGGATGTCGATTCCGGGGGCCAGCCGGCCCGCCGAGTTGGGGACGACGACGTCGGGCGGGCCGCTCAGCCAGACGTGGCGGCCGCCGCTGGGGGTCAGCACGACGACCGTCTCGGGGATCGTGAACAGGTGGCGCAGGGCCAGTTCCCGGAGAGCCGCGGACGAGTCCGTACCCGATTTGGTGTCGAGGTCGATGCCGATCAGGTGATGGGGGTCCAGTCCGCAGGCGATGCCGTAGCCGGTGGCCCAGGGGGCGGCGGCGAAGAGCTCTCGGATGCGCAGGGGGTCGATCGAGGCGTCGTACACCCCGTGGCCGAAGCGGCCGCACTCGCCGTGGCAGAGCGGGGCCGTCGGGTCGTCGCGGTGCGGGGAGCGAAGTGCCGGAAGTTTGGTTCGGGACAGAGGGATGACGGCCAGTCCGCGTTCGGCGGCTGACAGGGCGTGTGCGAGGGCCAGCGTCGTGGCCTGCCGGTCGATGGTGGCCATGACTCCATGTTCGTACGAGTGTTCGAAAAAAGGAAGAGGTGCTCCGAGGGTTGGGCGAAGGGAGGGCGGGCCGGGAGGGGTGGAAACCGGCCCCGCGGGATTGGCCGAAAACGTGCCGGAACGCTTCGTCCCTTGCGGCGTATGGGATTGAGTCGCCCGCACCGTCCTGATCTGCGGTTTCAGTGGCGCGAAGGGGGTTTATCGACATGTCCTCACGCTTGCGAGCGAATAGTGCCTTCCGGGGTGGTTCGCCGGGGATTCGGTGGGCAACTCTGGTCTCGCGACGTTGTGACAGACACCGAGGCGGTCGGCCAACTGCCCCGGAACAAGCCGTACTCAGCCGGTCCTGGCCGGTGCGAACTTCCGCTTCTGGAGGAATAGACATGGCAAGCATCCGTACCGCCCGCCTTCTCGCCGCAGCGGCAGCCCTGCCGCTCGCCGCCGCCCTCTTCTCAGGCGTCGCGGCGGCCGACAACGGCGCCTTCGCGGACAACGGATCGAACGCGGCCGTGGCGAACGTCGTCGGCAGCGGTGTCGGTGGCGACAACTACGGGACCTCGTCCACGACGCAGCAGCAGGCCGTCGGCTCCGGTGCCTCGAACCAGAGCAACACGGCTCAGGTGAACGGTTCCGCGTTCACGGCCATCGACCAGTCGAACGAGAACATCGCCGTCAACTTCACCGAGCTCTGGTGAGCCGGCGGCTGTCGGGGACTGGAGACCCCCGGCGGTCGTACGCCTCCTCAGTGGGGTGCTTAGTGGGGTGGTAACACGTCTGCGCGGCGGCACTTGGGTGCCGCCGCGCAGACGTTTCTGCACGTGTGCCGGGCGGGCGATCGTGACCCTGGCGGCCGAGGTCCGTGACCTTGACAGTCGCACCTATCTGACGGACAGTCAGAAACCCTTGTTCGTACGAGGTCCGGGAGGGCCGTCGTCGTGCATCTCGCCCCCACCGAGCGCCAGCGACGACTGCGCGCCGAACTCCGTACGTACTTCCGGGATCTGATGCCGGACGGGCCGCCGGCGCCCGCGGACTCGGACTCGGGTGAGCCGGGTGTCCCGGAACGGCAGCGGGCGCTCTTGCGCCGGATCGGTGCCGACGGGTGGCTGGGGCTCGGCTGGCCCGTCGCGTACGGGGGTCAGGGGCGCGGTGCCGACGAGCAGTTCGTCTTCTTCGACGAGGCCTACCGGGCGGGCGCTCCGGTCTCCATGGTCACGCTCAACACGGTCGGGCCGACGCTCATGAAGTACGGGACCGAGGAACAGAAGGACTACTTCCTGCCGCGGATTCTGCGCGGGGAGCTCGTGTTCGCGATCGGGTACAGCGAGCCGTCCGCGGGGACGGACCTGGCGTCGCTGCGGACCCGGGCCGTGCGGGTGGACGGCGGTGAGTGGCTCGTCGACGGGCAGAAGGTGTTCACGTCCAACGCCCAGCAGGCCGACTGGATCTGGCTCGCCTGCCGTACGGACCCCGACGCGCCGAAGCACAAGGGGATCTCGATCCTGCTCGTGCCCACCGACGCCCCCGGGTTCTCGTGGACGCCGATCGCGACGGTGGGCGGGCTGACCACGACGGCCACCTACTACGACGGCATCCGGGTCCCGGCGGCCGGCCTCGTCGGTGAGGAGAACGGCGGCTGGGGGCTCATCACCAACCAGCTCAACCACGAACGGGTCGCGCTCGCGGCGATCGGCATGCAGGCCGAGGACTTCTACGCGGCCGCTCTGGCCGCCGCCCGTACCCCCGATCCGGTGACGGGGCGGCGCAGGGTTGACGAGCCGTGGGTGCGGTCGAGGCTGGCCGAGGTGCATGCCCGGCTGGCGGCAACACGCCTGCTCAACTGGCGTTTGGTGGGTGATGTGGGGGCGGGCCGGCTGGCACCCGGCGATGCGAGCGGCGTGAAGGTCGTGGGAACCGAATCGGCGGTCGCGGTGTACCGAATGTGTCAGGAGATTGTCGGATCGGACGCGCTGGTCCGTTCCGGTTCGCCGGGTGTGTTCGAGGACGGCGAGCTGGAGCGGATGAACAGGGCGGCTCAGATCAACACGTTCGGGGGCGGGGTGAGCGAGGTGCAGCGGGAGATCGTGGCGACCATGCGGCTCGGGATGACCAGGGGGCGGCGGTGAGCGAGCGGGAGGTTCCGGGCGGAGAGGGAGCGGCGGCCTTGGGCGAGGGCGGCGAGTACGAGGACGTGTTCGCGCGGGCGAAGGCCTATGAGGGCCAGGCCGCCGCGGTCGGCGGTGTGGGCAAGGACCTGGTCAACGAGCCGATGATCCGGCACTGGTGCGAAGCGATGGGAGACACGAATCCGGCGTACGCGGGGGCGGATGCCACAGCACCGCCCACCATGCTCCAGGCGTGGACGATGGGAGGCCTCTCCGGGCACGCGGGACGTTCCGAGGCGTACGACGAGCTGCTCGGGCTGCTCGACGACGCCGGGTACACCTCGGTCGTCGCCACCGACTGCGAGCAGGAGTATCTGAGTCCGCTGCGGCCCGGGGACGCGATCACCTACGACGCGGTGATCGAGTCGGTCTCCGAGCGCAAGGCGACCAAGCTGGGCACGGGGTACTTCGTCACGACGCGGATGGATGTACGAGTGGGCGGCCGGCCGGTGGGGACACATCGGTTCCGGATCCTGAAGTACGTGCCCGCGGTTCGGAGAAGGAGTGCTCCGAAGGCGGAGGGGGCAGCCGCGGTTTCGCATACCGCGGCGGCTGCGGCGGCTGCGGCGTCTTCGAAGGTGTCGAAGATGTCGAAGGCACCGAAGGTGTCAGATGGTTCGGCGGCATCGGAGGGTTCGCCGAAGCCGGTCACCGGACAGGCTGACGAGGTCTCACGGCCCAAGCGGCCCCGCCCCGTCGTCAATCGCGACAACGCCGGCTTCTGGGAGGGCGTGTCCCGGCACCGGCTGCTCATACAGCGCTGCGACGGATGCAAGACGCTGCGATTCCCCTGGCTGCCGGGGTGCAACGCGTGCGGTTGCCCGGACTGGGACACGGTCGAGGCGGGCGGCGAGGGGACCGTCTACTCGTACGTGGTGATGCACCACCCGCCCTTCCCGGCCTTCGACCCGCCGTACGCGGTGGGGCTGATCGAACTCGCGGAGGGCGTGCGGATGATCAGCAACGTGGTGGGAGTGCCGCACGACCGGGTGCGGATCGGGCTGCCGGTTCGGCTGGAATTCGAGCAGGTGGACGAGGAGTTGGAGCTGCCGGTCTTCCGGGCCGTCGAGGGGAGCGGGGGCTGACATGGACTTCACGCCCACGGAGGAGCAGGCGGCGGCCCGCGAGCTGGCCGCGCGGATCTTCGGAGACCTGTCCACCCACGAGCGGCTGACGGCCGCCGGCACCGGCAGCGACGCCGAGCTGTGGAAGGCGTTGTGCGAGGCCGGATTGCCGGCCGCCGTCGAGGACGTAGGGCTCCTCGGGCTCGTGCTCCTGCTGGAGGAACAGGGGCGGACCACGGCCCAGGTCCCGTTCGCGGCGAGCTGTGTGTACGGGCTGCTGGCGGTGTCGGCCCACGGCTCGGCGGACCAGCGGGAGCGGCTGCTGCCCGCGATCGGGGACGGCACGGTGGTCGTGACCGGCGCACTGCCCGAGGCCGCCGTACGAGTGGGCGGATCAGGGGAGTTGAGCGGTGTGGTCCCCGTGGTGCCGTGGCTCCGTGATGCCACGCATGTCCTCGTCGCCGACGACGAGCACGGCCTGTGGCTCGTACGGACCGTCGACGCGCGGTGCGAGCCCGTCGAGCTGACAGCGCCCTGGTCGGCGGGACGGCTGACGCTGGACGCGACACCGGGTGACCGGCTGGGCGAGGAACCGGGCGAGCGGCTGGGCGGTCCCGATGCGGACGTGGCGGGTCAGGAGGCGTACGACGACGTACTGGCCACCGCGCGTACCGCCTTCGCGGGGCTGCAGGCCGGAGTGTGCGCGGGTTCGGTGGCCCGGGCGGTCGACTACACCAACACCCGCGAGCAGTTCGGGAGACCGCTCGCGACCAAGCAGGGGGTCCAACTCCGGGCGGCCGACGCGTACATGGACACCGAGGCGATACGGGTCACGGCCTACGAAGCGGCATGGCGGCGGGACGAGGGGCTGGACTACGCCACGCACGCGCTGACCGCGGCGTGGTGGGCGTCGGAGGCGGGGCACCGCGTGGTGCACGCGGGACAGCATCTGCACGGCGGTATGGGGGCCGACCTCGACCATCCCGTGCACCGGCACTTTCTGTGGGGCCGGCAGCTGGACGCGTATCTGGGGTGCGGGAGCGAAGTGCTCCAGGAGTTGGGGGCGTTGATCGTGCACGGTGAGGGGGACGTATGAACACCGAGGTCGGGCCGGTGCGGGTCGGGGACACCCTGCCGCCGCTGGAGATCGAGATCACCCGCACGCTCATCGTCGCCGGGGCGATCGCGTCGCGGGACTACCAGGACGTGCACCACGACGCGGAGCTCGCGAGGCAGAAGGGCTCGCCGGACATCTTCATGAACATCCTGACGACCAACGGGCTGGTCGGGCGCTACATCACGGACCGGTTCGGGCCGCGGTCCGTGCTGCGAAGGGTCGCGATCAGACTGGGCGCACCCAACTACCCGGGAGACACGATGGTGTTGACCGGCACGGTGGAGGAGGTCGAGGGCGACACGGCGACGGTCAGGGTGGTGGGGGCCAACGGGATCGGCAGACATGTCACAGGGACGGTCACGGTCACTGTCCCCGGAGCCGATGGAGCCGATGGAGCCGAAGGAGCTGCGGGCACTGAGGGAGCCGAGGGCGCCGCGGTCCGAGGGGCGGGGAGCCGGCCATGAGCGTACGGACGAGGGACGCGCTCGGCGGGCGGGCCGCGATCGTCGGGATCGGGGCCACCGAGTTCTCCAAGGACTCGGGGCGCAGTGAGCTGCGGCTGGCCGTCGAGGCGGTGCGGGCCGCGCTCGACGACGCGGGGCTCACACCGGCCGACGTGGACGGGATGGTGACGTTCACGATGGACACCAGCCCGGAGATCACCGTCGCCCAGGCGGCCGGCATGGGCGAGCTGTCCTTCTTCTCGCGGATCCACTACGGCGGAGGCGCGGCCTGTGCGACCGTCCAGCAGGCGGCTCTCGCCGTGGCCACGGGCGTGGCCGAGGTGGTGGTCTGCTACCGGGCGTTCAACGAGCGGTCGGGACGGAGATTCGGTTCGGGGGTGCAGCGGCGCGAGCCGTCGGCCGAGGGCGCCGCGCTCGGTTGGTCGTTGCCGTTCGGACTGCTCACGCCCGCGTCCTGGGTGGCGATGGCGGCCCAGCGCTATCTGCACACGTACGGACTGACGCCCGAGGCGTTCGGGCAGGTCGCGGTCGTCGACCGGAAGTACGCGGCGACCAATCCGGCGGCGTACTTCCACGGCAAACCGATCACACTCGCCGACCATGCCGCGTCACGGTGGATCGTCGAGCCGCTGCGGCTGCTGGACTGCTGTCAGGAGACCGACGGCGGTCAGGCCCTGGTCGTCACCTCGGTGGAGCGGGCGCGCGACCTGCCGCATCCGCCCGCCGTGATCACCGCGGCCGCCCAGGGCGCGGGACGCGCCCAGGAGCAGATGACCAGCTTCTACCGGGACGACCTGACAGGACTGCCGGAGATGGGCGTGGTGGCGCGGCAACTGTGGCGCACGTCCGGGCTCACGCCGGCCGGAATAGACGTGGGGATCCTGTACGACCACTTCACACCGTTCGTGCTGACACAGCTGGAGGAGTTCGGGTTCTGCAAGCCGGGCGAGGCCGCGGACTTCGTCGCCGAGGAGCGGTTGCCGTTGAACACGCACGGGGGGCAGCTCGGGGAGGCGTATCTGCACGGGATGAACGGTGTGGCGGAAGGCGTACGACAACTCCGGGGCACGTCCGTGAACCAGATACCCGAGGCCCACCGAGTGCTGGTGACGGCGGGGACGGGCGTCCCCACATCGGGGTTGATCCTGGGCACGGACGACCGGGGCTGATCCCGGGGGCGGGACGGACGACCGCGGTGCTCGTCCAGGAGCGGCGGACGGATGGCCGCGGTGCGCGTCGGCCGGGGGGCGGAGGCTTGCCCAGGCCGGGCGCCGGAGCGGGACCGTCGTTCTTCACTCGCTTCACTCGCCGTACGCGATTCGCCGTATGCCGCGGCCGGGTCAGCGCGGCGTCGGTGGTGCGAGCGCGCCCTCGGCCGGGTCTCAGCGCAGCCCAAGGAACTCGCTGCCGCGCTCGGAGAGCACCCCGGCGTACTCTCCGGGAGCGCCCGCGGAGTGCGGCCGTACTACTCCCGCATCATTCCTGGGCCCGGACTACTGCCAGGGGAGCCGTCTCTCAGGGGTGAACCCTCAGGGGGCCGGGGCCCGGCGTCCACCTTCAGTAGGTGGGGCCAGCCCCCCTCCTACAACCTGAGGCGGACACGGCTTCGGGACCTGCGGCCGATCCGCTGGAGTAGGGGGCGCTCCTAGCGTGGAGCCATGACCACAACCGTCTGCACCAGCGCTTCGAATGCGGCGACGCGGACTCTTGCGTACCCGTCGTTCTCTTCGTACGTCAAGGCCCGCCAACCAGTGCTGCTGCGTACCGCTCGCTCGCTGACCGCGAACCCGAGCGACGCGGAGGACCTGCTGCAGACCGCACTCACGAAGACGTACGTCGCGTGGGAGCGGATCGAGGACCACCGGGCCCTCGACGGCTATGTACGGCGCGCGTTGCTGAACACGCGGACGTCGCAGTGGCGCAAGCGGAAGGTCGACGAGTTCGCGTGCGACGAGCTGCCGGAGCCGGAGGCTCCGCCGGCCGGGGACCCGGCGGAACAGCAGGCGCTGCACGACGCCATGTGGCGCGCGATCATGAAGTTGCCTGCGCGGCAGCGGGCGATGGTCGTCCTGCGGTACTACGAGGACCTGAGCGAGGCACAGACGGCGGACGTACTGGGAGTGTCGATCGGTACGGTCAAGTCGGCCGTGTCGCGTGCTCTGGGCAAGCTTCGTGAGGACCCCGAGCTGGGTCCCGTGCGCTGACCGGTGCGCTGGTCAGTGCGGGGCAAGCACACTGCTCACCCGGGGGCAAGGAATCCCGTCGTGACGTGATCGATCATCCCGGAGTAGTGACATACCGCGCGGTATGTGAGCAGAATCAGCCCAACCCTTACTACCGCGTAGGCAATGTCGCCCCCGGGAGGACGCCGTGCTGAGCACGATGCAGGACGTACCGCTGCTGATCTCGAGGATCCTGACCCACGGGTCGACGATCCACGGTTCATCTCAGGTGATCACCTGGACCGGTGAGGGCGAGCCGCAGAGGCGCTCGTTCGCCGAGATCGGGGGCCGGGCGGCCCGGCTGGCACATGCGCTGCGTGAAGACCTCGGAGTCCGGGACGACGACCGGGTCGCGACGCTGATGTGGAACAACGCCGAGCATGTCGAGGCGTACTACGCGATCCCCGCCATGGGCGCGATTCTCCACACGCTCAACCTTCGACTGCCTCCCGAGCAGCTCGTCTGGATCGTCAACCACGCCGCCGACCGCGTGGTGGTGGCCAACGGCTCGCTGCTTCCGCTCCTCGCGCCGCTGCTGCCCCACCTCAAGACCATCGAGCACGTGGTGGTCTCCGGTCCCGGCGACCGTTCGCTGCTGGACGGGGCGACGGTCCAGGTGCACGAGTACGAGGACCTGATCGCCGGCAAGCCGGAGAGCTACGACTGGCCCGAGCTGGACGAGCGCCAGGCCGCGGCCATGTGCTACACCTCCGGCACGACCGGC
Organism: Streptomyces sp. NBC_00258; assembly: GCF_036182465.1. NCBI lineage: Bacteria > Bacillati > Actinomycetota > Actinomycetes > Kitasatosporales > Streptomycetaceae > Streptomyces > Streptomyces sp. NBC_00258. The sequence goes on along the minus strand of NZ_CP108081.1, from coordinate 6,233,796 downwards.
GACCCCAAGGGCGTCATCTACTCCCACCGGTCGATCTACCTGCACTCGATGCAGGTCAACATGGCGCAGTCCATGGGCCTCACCGACGCGGACACCTCGCTTGTCGTCGTCCCGCAGTTCCATGTGAACGCCTGGGGCCTGCCGCACGCGATGTTCATGACCGGCGTGAACGTGCTGATGCCGGACCGTTTCCTCCAGCCCGCCCCGCTCGCCGAGATGATCGAGAGCCAGCGCCCGACGCACGCGGCCGCCGTCCCGACCATCTGGCAGGGTCTGCTCGCGGAGCTCAAGGCCAAGCCCCGTGACGTGAGTTCGCTGACCCAGGTCACCATCGGCGGCTCCGCCTGTCCGCCCGCCCTCATGAAGGCCTTCGACGAACTCGGCATGCGCGTCTGTCACGCCTGGGGCATGACGGAGACCTCTCCGCTCGGCACGATCGCGCGGCCTCCGGCCCAGGTGGAGGTGGGTTCGGACGAGGAGTTCGCGTACCGCCTCACGCAGGGCCGTTTCCCGGCGGGCGTCGAGGCCCGGCTGACCGGCCCGGGCGGCGAGCGGCTGCCGTGGGACGGAGAGTCGGCGGGTGAGCTGGAGGTGCGCGGCCCATGGATCGCGGGCGCGTACTACGGCGGTCAGGGCGCCGAAGTCCTGCGCCCCGCCGACAAGTTCAGTGAGGACGGCTGGCTCAAGACCGGCGACGTCGGGACGATCAGCCCCGACGGCTTCCTGACTCTCACCGACCGCGCCAAGGACGTCATCAAGTCCGGCGGAGAGTGGATCTCCTCGGTCGACTTGGAGAACGCGCTCATGGCTCACCCTGACGTAGCCGAGGCAGCGGTCGTTGCCGTCCCGGACGACAAGTGGGGTGAACGCCCGCTCGCCACCGTCGTGTTGAAGGAAGGCGCCGGCGCCGACTTCGAGTCCCTGAGGTCCTTCCTCGCGGGCGAGGGCAAGATCGCCAAGTGGCAGTTGCCTGAGCGCTGGACGATCATCGAGTCGGTACCGAAGACGAGCGTGGGCAAGTTCGACAAGAAGGTGCTGCGCAGGCAGTATGCGGCGGGTGAGCTGGACATCACCCAGATCTGACGGTCATCGAGGGCGAGCGACAGCCTTCTGACCGCATGTGGGTCGGTACGTGAGTTGGGGCGTTGTTTCACGTGAAACAACGCCCCAACTCACGTATGCGCACGTGCACTTCTCACGGAACTGACGGCGCTGCCGGTTCTGCCTGCGCTGCCAGTGCCGCCGGTACGGAGGGCGCTCAGTTCGTGCCGATGCGTGCCAGCAGGTCCACGATCCGGCCCTGCACCTCGGTACTCGTCGACCGTTCGGCGAGGAACAGCACCGTCTCCCCCGCCGCGAGGCGCGGCAGTTCGGTCGGGTCGACGGCTGCGGTGTAGACGACGAGCGGGGTGCGGTTGAGCTGGCCGTTCGCCCGCAGCCAGTCGACGATTCCGGCACGTCGGCGGCGTACCTGCATCAGGTCCATCACGACCAGGTTCGGCCGCATCTGCGAGGCCAGCGTGACGGCGTCCTCGTCCGACGAGGCGCGTGCGACCTGCATTCCACGCCGCTCCAGCGTCGAGGTCAGCGCCAGCGCGATCTCCGCGTGTTCCTCGATGAGCAGGACCCGCGGCGGGTGCTGATCGCTGTCGCGCGGGGCGAGGGCCTTGAGGAGTACGGCCGGGTCCGCGCCGTACGCCGCCTCACGCGTCGCCTGGCCGAGGCCCGCCGTCACCAGGACCGGGACCTCCGCGGCGACGGCGGCCTGACGCAGCGACTGGAGCGCCGTGCGCGTGATCGGGCCGGTGAGCGGGTCCACGAAGAGTGCGGCAGGGAAGGCGGCGATCTGCGCGTCGACCTCCTCGCGCGAGTGCACGATGACGGGCCGGTAGCCGCGGTCGCTCAGCGCCTGCTGGGTGGTGATGTCCGGCGCGGGCCAGACCAGCAGCCGACGCGGGTTGTCGAGCGGCTCCGGGGGCAGCTCGTCGTCCATCGGCTGCGGATGCGGCTGGTTCGCGACCTCGACCGCACCGCCGGGGCCGTCGAGCGGCTCGGGCCCCTCGTCGGCGTTCTCGTCGGGGGCTCCTATGGCGTACGAACGGCCGGTGCCCTCGGTGGTGTTGGCCAGCCGGGACTGGGGTCCGCTGCCCTGCGGGTGCGGGCGGGCCGCCGTGTCCGTCTGCTCGGCGACGTCGGCGACGGGCTCGGGGCGGGTGCCGAGCTTACGACGCCGCCCGGAGCCGTTGGTCGCGTGCGGGGGAGGCGTGGGGGCCTGCGGCTGCGGAGCGGTCTGGGCCTGAGCTTGGACCGGGGCTTGTGCCTGCGCCTGCGCCTGGGCCTGAGGAAGCGGCTGGGGCGTCGGCGGCGACGCGGGCCGACTCTGCCGGGGCTGCTGCGCGTCCGTCATACGGCGGCCGAACGGGACGCCCTGCCCGAGGGTACGGACACTGAACGCGCGGCCCTGTGTCGAGTTGGGGTCGACGGGAGGCGCCGCGGCCTCGGCGGGGAGCGGCTGTGCGGCACGGGGCTGCTCGGGCGCAGGCGCGGGCTCCGGGTCCGCCGGGCCGTCGGCCGTACCCGGCCAGGGCTGCTGTGCCGCAGCGGCGTCCGCGGGGGTCTGGGACGGCTCCGGCTGGGCGTTCTGTACGGGGGCCTGGGCGGGCGCAGCGGCTACCGGCACTCCGCCGGGGCCGACGGCTCCCGCGGGGTCCGCCGCACCGGTCGGCGCGGCCTGCGCCGGGAGTGCCTGTCCTGGGGCGCCCTGTTGGGGCATGCCCTGCGGAGGAACGGCCTGCACCGGGGCCATCTGGCCGGGAACGGGGCCGGCCTGGGCAGGGGCGCCCTGACCGGGGTTTCCCTGGGCGGGTACGGCGACGGGCAGGGGCTGCCCGGAAGCAGCCTGCGGCGCCATGCCCTCAGCCGGTACGCCCTGAGCCTGGGGCAGCTGTCCGGGCAAGGGCAGTGCCTGCCCGGGAACGCCCTGTACGGGGCCCAGTTGCGCGGGCATCTCCTGTCCAGGAACCCCTTGTCCAGGCGCCGCCTGCACAGGAACCCCTTGACCGGGAACCGCCACGGCCTGGCCAGGCGCGGCGGGCGCACCCTGCACACCCGGGGCCTGGGGAGCCCCCTGCGCGGGGGTCATTTGCCCGGGAACCCCCGGCGCGCCGGTGGCGGTGGCCGCGTCGAGCTCGCCCGTCGTCTGCCGAGCCCGTCGACGCCCGCTGGGCGCCTGCAATGGATGAGGCTGGGGCGGCGTGTGATCGTCGGCCGCGTTGTGCGACGCCACGTCGTGACGCCCGTCGTCGGCCTGGGCGGGAGCGTGTCCGAGAGCTGCCTGGCTGAGAGGCGGCTGACCGACGGGTGCTTGGGCGAGGGCTGCCTGGCCGTGGGCCTCCGCCTGCTGGGCTGCGTACTCGGGAGAGCGGTCCGCCTCGGCCGGCGGGAGCGCGAACACCGCGCGAGGCCCCGCCTCCTGCGCCGCCGCACGCTCGGCCGCGGCGGCCAGCGCACGCCGACGCCGTCCCGTCGGCTGAGGCGCGCCACCACTGGCGTCCGCGGCGGCACCCGCGTCCGGAGCGGGCGAAGGCGCCGCGGGCAATGCCGCCGGCAGCGCCTGCCGCTCGCCGTCCCGTCGCGCTCGCCGTCCACCGGCGGGCACGGGCACGCCCTGCGGAGGCACGGTCTCCCCCAGCCCCGTGGCAGCGGAACCGGCCGCATGCTCGGCAGCGGTCACGACCGCGCCCTCGGAGACGCCGTCCCCCTCGGCCGGACTGGGCCGCCCTCGCCGCCGCCCGGTTCCGCCGGAACCTTCGGCGCCGGCCTCGTCGGCCGAGACCTGAGCGGGAAGCGCGAGCTGAGCCCCGCCCCCGCCGCCGTCCCCGGCAGCGCGCCTGCGCCGCCCGGTGGGCACGGCCGTCTCCGTCGAGGGCCCGACCTCGCTCTCCAGGAAGGCGTCGACGGAGGCCCGCCGGGCCCGCCGTCGCCCACCACTCTGCGGCGAGGCCTGCTCGGGCAACGCGACCGCGGAACCGACACCGCCACCGCCCGGAGCCGGGCCCGGATCCACACCGGCGTCCGCACCCGCACTCACGGCCAGGGCCATACCGGGGTCCACGCCGGGAGCCGGAACCGCCCCGGCCCCGCCCCCGATCGGCACCTCGAGAACGAACGCGCTGCCGCTCATCCCGGGAACCTCGTGCGTCTGCAGCACTCCGCCGTGCGCGCGCACGATCCCCCGCACGATCGGCTCGTGCACCGGGTCTCCCCCGGTGTACGGCCCGCGCACCTCGATCCGTACGACCTCGCCGCGCTGCGCGGCCGCCACGACGACCGTGTTGTCCATGTAGCCGCCGGCCGAGACCGGCGCGTTGCCCGTGGAGTCGACGCCCGCGACGTCCGCGACGAGATGCGCGAGCGCGGTCGCGAGCCGCTGCGGGTCGACCTCGGCCTCGATGGGCGGCGCGTGAACGGCGAACTGCACCCGTCCGGGCCCGATCAGCTCGACCGCCCCGTCGACACCGGCCGCGACGACCGCGTCCAGCATCACTTTCGTACGGGTGACCTCTTCGGTCCCGGAGTCGAGGCGCTGGTAGGCGAGCACGTTGTCGACGAGCGTGGTGATGCGTGAGTAGCCGGCCGAGAGGTGGTGCAGCACCTGGTTGGCCTCGGGCCACAACTGCCCGGCGTCGTCCGCGGCAAGGACCGACAGCTCGGTCCGCAGCTGGTCCAGCGGCCCGCGCAGGGAACGCCCGAGCACGGCGAGCAGCTGCTCGTGCCGCGCGGCCAGCGCCTCGTAGCGGTCCTTCTCGCGCTCGGCGAGTGCCGCGTACCGGTCGTCGCCGGCGGCAAGCTCCTCCTCGTGCCGCTCACTCAGCTCGGCGAGCTGAGTGCCGTGCTCCTCCCGGAATGCCGCCAGCTCCTTCGCGTGCTCCTCGGCGGCCCGTTCGAGCTCTTCCTGATGCCGCTGGGCCTCGGCGTCCTTCTCCTCGGCGAGCGAGTCGTACGGCCGACGGTCCGTGAAGGTCATCACGGCCCCGACGAGCTGGTCACCGTCCCGAACGGGCGCGGTGGTCAGGTCGACCGGCACCTTGTCACCGCTCTTGGACCACAGGACCTGCCCGCGCACCCGGTGCTTCCGCCCGGAGCGCAGGGTGTCGGCGAGCGGCGACTCCTCGTACGGGAAGGGCTCGCCGTCGGCGCGCGAGTGCAGCATCAGCGGGTGCAGTTCCTGCCCGCCCAGATCGCTGGCCCGGAAACCCAGTATCTGAGCGGCGGCCGGATTGACGAGAACGACCCGTCCCTCGGTGTCCGTCCCCACGACACCCTCGGCGGCGGCCCGCAGGATCATCTCCGTCTGCCGCTGCGAACGAGCGAGCTCCGCCTCTGTGTCGACGGTGCCGGAGAGATCGCGTACGACGAGCATCAGCAGCTCATCGCTGGTGTAGCCGTAACCGTCGTACGCCTGCTGGCCGTTCTCCAGGTTCGCGCTCGTGACCTCGACCGGGAACTCGCTGCCGTCGGTGCGGCGGGCGATCATCCGGGTGGGCCTGGTACGGCCGCTCTCGTCGACGGTGTCGGGCCGCCGCATCGTGCCGGGGATGAGCCGGGAGTCGAACTGCGGCAGCAGATCGAGCAGTCCGCGACCGACGAGTGCCGTGCCCGGGGCCTCGAAGGCCTCCAGGGCGATGGTGTTGGCGTTGACGACCGTTCCATTGGCGTTGACCAGCACCAACGCATCGGGAAGCGCGTCGAGTATGGCTGCGAGGCGAGCAGCGCCTCGGGATGGCCTGCTGCTCACGAGACGCTTCCTCCCTGTTACCGCACCTTGCCGACCGCGGGTGCCATCTTGCCAACCGGTCCGCGACGTGTCACGCGAGGGAGTCTACGGGCAGTGGTTGCGCTCGCGACGCCGGATGAGAGGGAGGTCGCACGTAGAGGGGACGCAGAACGGACGCAGAAGACACGGAGAACCTGTGACCGTGCGTTTCGTCCCTCGACCCATGAGTCCGCTGTGCGATTCCTGTTCCCCCTGCCCTCCATCCCCACGCGCCGAGTTCCTGAAATACGGGCATTCCTACGATCCGAACCCAGGAAGCACCGGCACGAGGGCGTCCCAGCGCGCGATCTCGCACCCGTCGGCGCGCGCGTACGTCGCGTCGACGGGCCGTCCGGCCCAGGTCCCCGTGACATGTGCGGTGGCCGGACCGCCGTACTGCATGGTGCACATCCCGCCCGGCGCGGCCGGCGCGAACGGGTCCTTGCCCCAGGTGGTCCTCCGGTCCAACTGATCGCAGGCGGCCCGGGCGTCGGGGTGGCTGCCGCCCACCGGATGGCAGTCCAGTTCGAACGTCCCGTCCATGCCGCCGCCCGCCTTGCTCACGGTCACGGTGAGCCGGTCCCCGTCGTCCGCCCCGCTCACCGGCGGCGGCATGACGGGAATCGACGCGGCGTACGCGGCCGGCGGCGCCGCGGACAGCGCGGCGAGCGACGCGGCGGCGGAGGTGGCGACGGTGAGGGCGAGGCGGCGCAGCATGAGGGCTCCAGTGGGTGAGGCGGATCGGCGAGGACCTGTCGGCGGGGACCCGAGGGACGACCCCGTGTCGGCTCCGGTGTCTCGTCCGTCCCGGCTGTCTGGTCTGTCTCGTCGTCCTGGGGGCGTGCGCCCCACTCCTCTAACGCCGTCCGTGCCGTGACGTTGCGCCGCGCGATGGGCTTTGCCCTCCGACCTTTCCGCCTAGTACCGTGGGGGGCGATTGGTGACAGCCCGCTCGGCTGTGTCATCATCTGCACGCACCATTCGCGCTCGCGCGGACGGTTGTGCTGGAGGCGTCGCCTAGTCCGGTCTATGGCGCCGCACTGCTAATGCGGTTTGGGACTTAAATCCCATCGAGGGTTCAAATCCCTCCGCCTCCGCCACCTGACCAGGGAGTTCGGCCTAAACGGCTGGGCTCCCTGAGTCGCGTTCGGAGGCTGTTTCAGCGCCCTGATGGCACTGTGTTGGCACCAACCGCCATAAGGCGATTCTGGCGCGGGATAAACGCCGAGATCCTGCGTGTGGCGTCCTCCGACAGTTCCTCCGCGACGACCGCGTACACGTCCTTCGTGAACGACACGGACGCGTGTCCGAGAACCTCGCTCACGAACTTGTCGTCGACCCCGGCAGCGATCAGCATCGTCGCCGCGCCGTGCCGCAGATCATGGAAGCGGATGGGCGGCAGCGTCAGCCTCAGCGCCACCTCGACCGCGGCCTCCGTCGTCCGGTACTTCCGCGCGATCCGCTCGACCGACCACTTCTCAGCGGCCCTCGCACGGATGTTGGCGTGCCGCTCGAGCAGGATCCGGAAGCGGCTCGACAGATACTCCGGCTTCAGTGCCGTGCCGTCCTCATAGACGTACACGCGCCCCGAGTCCTGGTACAGCTCGCCCCACTTCAGGCGCTCCTCGAGCTTCCGCTTGTGCCAGGCCCGGTGAACGCGGACGGTCTCGTCGTCCAGAGGGATCTGCCGGTAGCCGGCCTCGGTCTTCGTGTCGTCGAGCTCGTCGTCCGACTGGGCCTGCAGGACATGCAGGCGCTTCCGTTCGAGGCTGAGGTCCTGCTCCTCGGCGCCGACCAGCTCGCCACGGCGCGGCCCGTAGTACGCGTCCAGATGGAACGCCGGATACAGCCGCTCCTCGGAGGCCTCGGCAAAGTCGAGGAACGCACCGCACTGGTCGGACGTCCACACCATGACCTTCGCCGGAATGACCCCGGTCTTCAGCCACTGCTCGACGCGCTCAGCTGTCCACAGCAGGGGCTTCGCGCGGCCCTGCTTGCGCTTCCCGCCCTTCGACCGCCAGACCCCGTCAGCCGGGTTGTCCGTCCGGATCTTCGACAGCTTCGACGCGTCCGTCAGTACGCCGTGCAGGACCGCGTGCACGCGGCGGATACGCGACTCGGAGAGCGGCCGGGAATGCAGACGCCTCCCCCCGCGGGTGGCTCGAGCGTCCTTCAGCCGGCGCAGAATCTCCGACCGGTCGCCCTTCTCCTCGGGCCGGTTGAGCTTCCGCATGGCCGCGTACAGCTCGCGGAAGTGCTCATCGGTGAGGTCGACGACCTTGATGTGGCCGAGCCCGGGATTGCCGTACAAGTCGATCGTCTCGCGCTCGGCTTCCAGGGTGCTCTTCTTCAGGCCTTCGCCGGTCTCGGCCTCCGACATTCGCCAGGCGTAGCGGCGCTCGAGGTATTCGCCGAGCGTCGTCTTCCGCTCGTCGTGCGCTTTCGGGTTCGCGGCCGTGCCGAGAACCTTCGCCAGCTCCTTCTTGCACTCCGTCTCCGTGGTGTACGGACCGACGCGCGGCTGCCGGCGGGTCCCCTCCGCGGACTTCGGGGCCTCGTACCGGGCGTACCAGCCGCCGTGGCCCTTCTTGGTGAGGTTCGGGCACTTCTTCCCCAGGAGCCGCTTCGTCTGTGGATTACGGCACGAGCAGGCTTTGTACGGCTTCATTCATCACTCTCCTCCGTGAGAGGCGTGTACGTGGTGTCGGCCTCCGTCGTGTCGACGTAGGCCAACTCGGCGGGGAGCTGCGGAGGGGTTAGACCGCGGCGGCGCATCTGCGTGCGTACTTCCTTGAGTGCATCGCCGATGCTGTGCAGGGTCTGGGAAGCGAGGCGCACGATGTTCGCCTCCGGCGATCCCGGTGAGGCGACGAACAGCTTCTGCAGCTGGCGGTTGTTGTCCGACCACTCGGCGACAAGACGATCGTGCCGACGGAACATCCGTACAGCCGCCGCCCCCTCCATGGGCGCGGTCTCCGGATCGTCCCCGGGCAGCCGGCTGGCCTCGCCCGTGAACCACTGCAGGGCCGCCCAGGTGTTCACCGGCTTGCCCGGCAGGACTTCGGTCGTCTCCTCAAGGCCTACGGGAAAGAGCAGTTGTACGGGCGGGACCTTGAGGATGCGGGCGATCACGAGCAGCTCAACGACGCTCAGCGCGGGCCGCCGGCCGCCCTCGAAGTTGGCGAGGACCGAACGCTTGATCGGAAGTCCGTACTCCTCAGTGCAGATGTCCGCGAGCTTCTGGACGCTGATCCCTCGCTCGAGGCGGTACCGACGCACCTGTTGAGCCACTCCCTGTACAAGCCGGGCCCTCCACTCTTCTTCCTCCACGCGCCTCCGCCTTCATCCCTACGACCGTTTGCTCAGATGACGATAGCGGGGAAGTTGACACCTTGCACCCCCACGTGCACCCTTAGCAGCGTGAGCAACGAATCTGCCGAGATCGGCATCTCAGAGAACGCCATGGAAGGTGTCGGGCTGACCCGGCGTGAGTTCGCCAAGCTCGCGCGAGTCCACCCCGACACCGTGAAGCGCTGGGCTCGCGTCGGGATCGGCCCCCAGCCGCACAAGATCGGCCCGCGGCTGGTGCGCTACGACCGCGGTGAAGTCCTCGAGTACCTCAACATCAGCCCGGCCGGAGCGTCAGCCTGATGTCCGCGTGGACCCGCGAGGCGGTCGAGGCGCTCGGCCCGACGACGAACGTGAAGACGGCTGCCTCGATCGTCGACATCGATCCGGAGACCGTCTACGCGGCAATCCGCCGCGAACAGTGGGATCTCACCCGCGTTCTCCGCATCGGCCGCCGGATCCTCATCCCGACCCTCGACCTGATCACTCTTCTCTACGCCCCGACCGACCTCGCCCCGACGGTGCCAGCACAGTGCCAACACGACGCATCGCGGCAGGTCACGGGCCAGCAATCGCAGTCTCAATGCGGTTGCACCCCAACTGCTACCGGGGTTGTTCACCAGCTCCGGGGCGCATGAGAACGGCCCCCATCAGACCGGCGCGCCAACGCCAGCCGACAGGGGCCATGTCCATCCCGCACATGCAAGAACCCCGGCTCATCGCTCGCCAGCGACCGGGGCTCCCACAAAGAACGGACACCGACAGTATGACCCAGCAGAAGCCCAACGTCTCCACCGTCGTCCGCCTCGCCCTCGCCGAATCCAAGGGCGCCATCCCCGGAGGCTGGCGCGAGGACACCGGAGGTCGCGCCGTACAGACCGCCGACTGGGGGACCGTCTGCCCCGGCTGCGACAAGATCCCCGCCGCGGGCCAGCAGATCACGCGCATCTTCTACGCCTGGTGGCACGCCAGCTGCGGCGCCGCCTATCTCCGCTCGACCGCGGCCGACGAGGCCTGGGTAGCCCTCGGGCACCAGCTGGAGCGGCGCCCCTCCGCTTTCACCAACCCGGAGACGAAGGCGATCACCCGCAACCTGCTCCGCATCGCCGGCCGCTCCTTCACCATCCCCGAGCAGGGATGGGGTGACAGCGTCCACGGACGACGCGTCGCCGAGAAGACCAGCGGCGACGAGACCACCCAGTTCGCCGACGTGCTCGAGGGCTACGACGACAGCAACCTGAAGGCCGCCGTGCTCCAGGCCGAACAGCTCAACCCCGGCAGCACGGGAGCAGCCATCGGCATCAAGGCGTGGGCGCAGCTCGACCCGCAGCAGCAGGACCAGGCGATGCCCGAACTCCTCGCCGCCTACGTCGAACTGCAGAGGGTCGAAGCCGACCTGTAGCACCCCGGCCGCGCTCGGCAACGGGCGCGGCCACCAGACCACATCCCTCGCGAGACGGCCCACAGGGCACCCGCACCGCCTCGCCGCCGCGAAGGAAACCCAGCATGGCGACACAGGAAAGGAGTCCGGCGCTCAGTGCCGGACCCCCCGAGACCGCTTCCAGGCTGACCTCACCCACGAGTGTAGTGCGGCCCGCGATGCGACTGCCGGGCGAACAGCCCGACATGCCGGACGCCATGCACAGCGACCAACTGCGCGAGCAGTGGATGCGCGAACGAGGGCGCCGCGAGCTCGTCATCAGTTCCATCCGGGCGCACCTCGCCGAGCAGCCCAACCCGCGCGCCGTCAGGGCTTGCGCCCGGCGCTGGGTCAACGACATCAACTACCTCGCCGACGGCGTCATCGCCGTCATGAACAGCACGGAGACCGAAGAGTGAGCCGAACTGGGCTTTCCCCGCGCGAGCGTCGGCACCGCGCCATGCATGCCTTCATCGACCGTGACTGCCCCGTGTCCGCCCTCACCCCGGGGCTCAAGGTCCCCGTGAAGTCGTGCCCGCAGTGCGACATCAAGTCACCCGACTATGTACGGCATCACGGGATCAAGGACTGCCCGCACCCGGCCGATCTGTGTCACGGCTTCCACGCCGCCACCCTCGACCACGGCAAGGCGCAGTCCTGGATCGACCGCCACCCCGACCTCAACTTCGCGGTGTCGCCGGGGCCGGCCGGGCTGGTCATCATCGACCTCGACACCAACAAGAACCAGGCGCCAGTACCCGAGGCCTACGCGGGCATCCCCGGAGTCCGAGACGGTCACGACGTGTGGGCACTCGCCCTTGAGCGCTACGGCGCCCAGCCGCCGACCGACACGATGCAGGTCGCCACACCCAACGGCGGCCTCCACATCTGGTTCCGTCTCCCGGAAGGCGTGATCGTCAACAAGTCGGAGGGCGACTTCGGCTGGCTCGTCGACGTCCGCTCCACCAACAGCTACATCGTGGCTCCGACCAGCGTCACGAAGGCCGGAGAGTACCGGCGGATCGGCGACGTCACCACCCCCCAACTCGCCCCGGCCTGGCTACTGCACCACCTCGAACACACCGGCCACAAGCCCAAGCCGCCCGTGCCGCGCCCCATCCGCAGGCAGTACGTAGAACGCTCCGGCGACCACCGCGGCAAGACCCTGCAGGACCTCGCCCACGAACTCGCCACCGCCCAAGAAAGCGAACGGCACTCGGTTCTCTGCCGCGTCACCGCCGCCGCGGCGTTCCTCGTCGAACGCGGCCAGTGCGACGAAGCCGAGATGCGCGACGAGATGTTCAGCGCCGGGCACCAGGCCATGCGCAGCGACTACGAAATCCACAAGGCCATCGAGAGCGCCCTCACCTACGCATCCGGGAGGGCCGCATGACCGACGTCGAGGAAGGGGCCGGTAGCGACCCGTGGGCCGGGAAGGTGCCGCCGCTACCCGAGGAAGCCCCCGAGGATGAGCAGCTGCCCAAGGCCTTCGTCCGCGGTGGCGCGTTCGTCCTCGACGTACCCGACACCCCGCCTGCCGTGTGGGGAGAAGGCGGCGACGTGCTGTGGGCGGAGGGCGAGGCATTGATGGTCGCCGCCCCGCAAGGCGTCGGCAAGACGACCGTTGCCCACCAGGTCGTGCGCGCCCGTCTCGGGCTGCAGGAAAACGCCCTCGGCTTCCCAGTGACCGAGGGCAGGCGGGTCCTGCTGCTGTCCATGGACCGGCCTGCGCAGGCTCGGCGTGCCGCTCACCGCATCTTCGCCAAAGACGACCGGGACGTCCTCGATGACCGGCTCATCGTGTGGGAGGGGCCGCCGCCGTTCGACCTGGCCACTCGCACCGACATCCTCGCCGCGATGTGCGAACGGGCGAAGGCCGACACGGTGGTCCTCGACTCCCTCAAGGACGCCGCCATCGGACTGTCAGACGACGCGGTCGGTGCCGGCTACAACCGGGCCCGGCAGACGGTGCTGGCCGCAGGCGTCCAAGTCCTCGAGCTGCACCACACCCGAAAGGCCGGGGCCAACGGGGGCGAGCCGAACACCATCTCCGACGTGTACGGGTCCACCTGGCTGACCTCCGGTACCGGGTCGGTCATCTCCCTGTACGGCGACCCCGGCGACCCCATCGTGTCCTTCCGCCACCTGAAACAACCGATGAACGAGGTCGGCCCTTTTCAGCTGATCCACGATCACCCGTCCGGAACGACCAGCGTCATGCACACGGTCGACCTCGTCGAGTTGGTGCGCGCCAGCGGACCGGAGGGTCTGACGGCTCTCGCCGCCGCGGAAGCCCTGTTCGAGACCAAGAAGCCCAGCCGCGCGGACAAGGAGAAGGCTCGCCGCCGTCTCGAAGCCCTCACCGCCAGCAGCGTCCTGGCCCGCCTGGAACCCAAGTACCCGGGCGGATCGGCCGCTTACTACCTGGCGGCCAGGGAGCAGGGATGACCGTCTCAGCCGAGGCGCACGGAGGGGTGCACGGACCCATTTTCCCGTGCACCCCGCACGGCATGCACGGGAGGTGCACGCGCTCTCCAAAACCCCAGGTCACAGGTGCACGCACAGGTGCACGCACCGCACGCGCCCTAGGTGCACGTTCCCCACCCCTCCTAAAAGGAGGGGAACGTGCACGCCCGCCTCAGCCACCTCAGTACTTCTCTCGGAGAAGTCGTGACCCTCGCCCCATCCGGCACTCACCGTTTCCATCCCGAAGGAGACCGCCATGACCGACCGCACCCTCACTCCCGGCCCGCTCGACCTGGCCGCCGACGACATCCGCGACTACGGGTACGCCATCGTGCAGACCCGCATCGAACGCGTCCCCGCCAACTACCGGCAGCGCACCATCTGCGGCGAACCGAGCGGCTGCCCCGAGCCCGCCACCCTGGTGACCTTCGCGCTCGCCCAGATCACCGACGAAGGGGACGGCCAGACCGGTTTCGGCTTCGCCCGCGACGAAGACGACCAGATCGTCCGCTTCCCCGTCTGCGACGCCCACCGCTGCGAGGCGACCCACCGCCTGTACTACGCGCTCACGAGCCAGCTCCGGCCCGACGGGATCCGCGCCTTCGACCTGCCCGGCCAGCACATGCAGTGGACCTGACCCGCACGCAAACGGCCGGCCCGCGGGAACCGGGCCGGCCACCCGCCCAGCATCTACGAAAGGAGGCAGCCGTGCCCACCACAACCGATCCGCCGCTGATCTTCTGGGGGCGCTGCCGGTACGGGCGCCGCTGGTTCTGGACCGCCAGCGAATACGACGGCCAGCAGCTTCACGGATGGGCCGACAGCGTCGACGAAGCCGCCCGCCAGGCCAACGCAGCAGCGGTGCAACTGGCCGCCGGCCGGTACGCCAACGTCCAAGTCCTGCACGGCATCGCCCGCGAGCAGCTGAAGAAACTCAACGCCGCCAAGCGGAAAGCCAAGGCGCCGAAGAGCGCCCGAACCGGTATCGCGCCGCCACCCAACCCGGTCGGCTACCTGTACTCCGTCGAGCCCGGCCGGTACGAACTCGACGACGTCACCTGGATCTCCGGCAAGGTCGTCCGGTTCCCCATCACGAAGAAGACCGCCAAGCGGATCTACTACCTGCGCCCCCGCTTCCTGTACATGCCCGGCCCCGATTGGGAGCCCGGCTACGTCGACCGGCAGGAACTCGAACGCCACGGCTCCGTGCACGTCCCGTACTGGCACCTGCTGTTCGCCGAACCGCCGGAACTGCCGTCGCCGCGAGCGCTGCGCGCGGGGCGACGGCAGCCGGATTCGGCGCCGCCGCCGGAACTCAAAGAGCTGAAGGCCGCCATGGCCGCCGCCCACCCCGACCGCGGCGGAACCAGCGAGGCGTTCATCGCCGCCCGTGAGCGATACGAACGAGCGCGGCGGAGGGCGGCATGACCTCCCACGTCGAGCAGCAGATACAGGAGCGGATCGCCCGGGTGCGCGCCGAGGAGGAACGCAAGCGCCGCCAGCGCGAGGAACTCGCCAGGCGCCGCACCGCCGGCCTCGCCCGGAGGCACGCGGCGAAGCTTCGGGCCCTCGCCCAACGCGGCATCGACCTGGTGCCGCCCACCGAACTCGACAACTCCACCTATGCCGCATCCGGCGCATAGGTGAACAAACCTCCCGCACGTAGATGCGCGCCCACTACAAAGGAGAACCCCGTGATCGATTTCAAGGGCAACACCACCACCGTCGTCATCCCCGGCGACCGCGGCCACCAGTTCACCCTCCCGCCCAACCGCGACACCATGCCCGCCAAGACCGCTACCGCCCTCGACAAGCTCCTCCAGGCCCGCGACGCCGAACGGCACCTCAAGGGCAACGCCGGCGCCGCCGCCAAGCGGGAGGCGGCCGACACCGTCCAGGCCGCACTCACCGACCTGTACGACGTTGCCGCCGCCACCGCAGTCAGCGCCCGCCAACACCACCAGGAGGGCTACAGCTACGCGACCGCCAAGTTCAACCGGGCGATCGCCGAAGCCGAAGCTGCCCTGCAGCTGCTCGCCGACCATGCGGCCCAGTACGCCAATCCGTCCGGTATCGGCATCGTCGCGAAGAGCAGCACGAAGCCCATCGTCTCCCTGCGGCTCATCGCCGGCGCCCTCGACGCCCTGGTCGCCGTACCGCCCATCGACGCCTGATCACTGCATGAAAGGAGAAGCCGATGGCTGAGAAGCCGAAGACCCGGAAGGCGACGGCCGCGGAGCGCCTGGCCGCCCGCGCCCTGGGCAAGCCGGAGCCCGACGAGATCGAGCTGCCGACCCGGACGGCCGCCGAGCAGCACTGGGACCGCCTGCAGGAACGGCAGTCCAGCACCCCGACCCCCACCGACCAGCAGTAGTAGGAGAACTTCATGCGACCCGTAACCCTCACCCCCGATCACCTGCCCGCCGAGGTCCGTCCCCTGCTCGACGAGTACGCGACCGCCGCCCGTGCCGAGGGGGAGCTGCAGAAGCAGCTCTCCGTATCCCGCGGCGAGGCCCGCGCCGAGGTGGAGGCGGAGCTTGAGCTGGCCACCACCGCCCGCACGGCCGCATACACGGCGCTGGAGACCGCCACCCGCGACTACGTCCCGCAGATGCGGCAGTCCTCCGCGAACGCGTTCTTCGCCTCCGTCGAGCGGGCCCGCAGCCTCATCGCCGAAGCCGAGGCCGCGCTGCGCAACGCGGCCCAGGCGACCGCCCTGCACGCGTCGATCCGCGACGGCAAGACCAACGTGAACACCGACAACGAGCGGGCGGCCCGGTCTAAGACCCGGCAGGACCTGATGCGCAACGTGTCCGGTCTGCGTGATGTCCTCGGCGACCTGCCCGACGGGCTCGACTGATGGCGCGGGTCAGTCGGGAGAAAAAGCTCGAGGCGGCCGTATGGCTGGCTCACGGCAAGTCGGCGGACTGGGTTGCCGCACGGGCAGGGGTTCGCGCGGGCACGGTGCGCGCCTGGCGCCGCAACGACCCCGTGTTCAGGGAGGCGTATGAGCGGCAGCTCGGCGGCCTCCAGGGGCAAGGGCTGCAGGCCATAGCGGAGGGTCGTGCGGTTCCGCCAGCGCGGCTCAGCAGGAAGCCGGGAGCGACCACGCTCGAGGCGCTGCAGGATGCGGCGTTGAAGATCGGAAGGAAGGAGGCCCGCCGTGGGTAACTGGGCGGAGATGGTTGTGGAGGCTGCGGCGCAGCGTGCTGCGGAACGCGCCAGGGCGAAGGAGGAGTCCGGCTCGCGGGTCCTCGCCGAGGAGGCGGCACTGCCGGCCGAGGCCGAGCAGGAGGCCGCGGACCGGGAGGCGCGGGAGACGAAGCAGCGCGAGCAGTACGAGGGCATCGCTGCCCGCGTACAGCGGCAGGTGCGCGCCCGCCGGAGCGCCCGGGCACCGATGACCGAGTGGGAGCGGCAGACCGCGGGCCAGGCTCTCGGCGAGGGCTGGGACAACTGGGAGGGGCCGCCGCCCGCCGCCTGAATTCACCGCCTGCAGAATTACGCCCGGCCGCACCGCACGGTGGCCGGGCGCAGTCATGCCCGAGGGGCTAAGGATTGTTTCCACCCCTGGTGTTACGGCTACGCGTTAGAGACTCTCTGCCGGTAAGCCTTCTGCCTGCACGCCGATCCGCAATAGCGGGAGTCGGCGCGGCCCGTGGTGATCTGCTCGCCGCACGTCTCGCACGGTTGGCCGCTCCCCTGATTGCCGTTACGGCTACGGGTGAGATCTGTTGAACAGGTGGGTGAGCAGGTGGGGCGCTTCAGTAGCGGGTCGGCGTTTCGGATGAACGGGCGACCGCAAGCGGCGCATGGCACGGGCGGCATCTGCTCGCCGCGGCCGACGACTCGATACCAGCGCGCTCCGTCCATCTCGCGCATGTGATCGGCGTTGAGTGTCCCGGTCTCGGCGTCGTAGCCGAACCCGTAGCAGCCGGAGCAGATGAGGAATCGTCCTGGCCACCAGCGGCGCTGCTTGGGGAACTTGCGGGCGCCCTCGACGAGATAGCCAGGGCCTTCCCTGAACGCGTCTCCACAGAGTGGACAGTTGGCGTTACGCATAGACGTGAGGGTAGCTGGACCGGGCTGCAACTGTCACCCATATCCGTAACGCAACAGGGGCTCCGTAGTGTGGAGACTTCAACCCCCTAACCGCATAGGTGATGCGGTGTGTGAGCTTTGACCTGCTGCTTTGTGCCCTGATGGCACGCGTGTGGCACGGCAGGGGGTTGCCCGTCTACTCCTGCTCGTCGTTCTCGAAGTGCAGCGAGATGGACCGCAGGACATCCGCCACCGACACGTCGGCGCGGCCCTCGTCGTAAGCCTCGGCGAGCGTCACGAAGGCGAGAGTGAAGGCGCCCACCATCCGCTTGACGGCCGGCCCTATCTCCTGGCCTACGGCCTCCGCGATCTCGTGCGCGGTTGCGTCGGCGGGAACTTCGACGTCCGGGAGGATCTCGCCGAGCATCGCCTCGACTACGCCGGTGGTCTTGAAGTCGCCCTCGGGGTCCTCCCGGACGAGGCGCCGCATCTCGAGACCCTCGGTGAGAATGCCGACGACCCGCTGCATGATCTCTCGCTGCTCCATTCGCGCAGCCTAGACGCGACGACGCCCCGCCGAGGGTGCTGTCCATCGGGCGGGGCGTCGAGGCATCCAGTGCAAGCAGCCAGCAGGCACGGATGGAATACCGCCACGGTACGCCGCAGCACTGACAGTCGACTCCAAGGGCTCGATGAATCGTAGGTATGACCTGTCTATGGCCTACGAATCTATGGTCACAGTGATTGTTCTGGAGTAAAATTCCAGCCAGGACGTACAACCGAGCGCTAGACGCAGCGCCAGGGATCCGGCGGCACAGCTGGCCGCGAGCAGGGCTCACACGGATCACAGGCAACGCGTCGACGGCAGGCGAAGCAGCGGCCCGTGATGGGGCGCCAGGCCATAGAGCGTGATGCTCAGCCGGCGAGAGGGCGGGTCACTCGGGCCCGCGGAACCGTCCGCCCCATCCCGCCTCTCCCTGGGATCCTCCGTGGCTCGACTGTTTTCCGGCGCCAGCCTGCGCGACACCCGACTGCTCGCCGGCGTATCGACGGCCGAGCTCGCCGCGTCCGTAGGCCGCACCCCGTGGGCGATCTTGAAGTACGAGACCGGCACGGCACAGCCGCCGATCGTCATCGCCGACGCACTCGCCGAAGCCCTCGGCGTGCCGCTTGAGTCGCTCCTCGTCAACGACTCGCTGGCGGTGGCCTGATGTCCTTCCTCGTCGCCTCAGGGCATGTTCAGGTCGACGCCAGGACCCGCGACGCCAAGCAGGACATCGAGCGGTTCCTCGCCGCACTGCAGCGCACCGGAACCCAGGGCAGCGCCGCACTGGCGGCCGTGGTCGACAAGCTCGACGACGCGAAGCGGGCAGCAAACCAGCTGAAGGCCGCAGCCCGCGACATCCGCTTCAAGGTTCAGCTCGACGACCAGGCAACCCCAGGGTTCGCCGCGATGAAGACGGCGATCCGCGACCTCAAACGCGAGAGCCCGCTGCGCCTGCGAGCCGAGTTCGACGGCCCGACCGGGCAACTCCTCGCTACCGCACAGGCGATGCGGGACCTGCGCGAGCACGCATCCCGTGTCAACACCCCGCTCGCCACCCTCGCCGCGAACGCTGCCGCCGCAGCCGCCGCCCTTCAGCTGCTCGACGACGCCGCCGGCGATGCGTCCCGTGCCCTCCGTACCCTGCGCAGCCGGGCAGCCGGGGCAGCGGACGCCATGCGGGACCTGCGCGACACGACGTCCCGCGCGTCGACGGCCCTCAACACGCTGTCCAGCCGCGCCACCACAGCAGACACGCGGCTGACGCGCCTATCCGGAAGCACCCGCACCCTGCGCAACGACCTCGACGACCTCGACGGCCGGCTGCGCAGGGTCGGCGGCAGCATGGGTGCGCTGCGGCCCGCCCTCGGCAGCATCGGCGGTGGCGGCGGTGGGGGTGGCGCGAACGGCATGCAAGGAATGGCGCAGGGCGCACTGCTGCTCGCCCCCGCGCTCATCCCCGTCGCCGCCTCGCTCACTGCCATTGCGGCCGAGACTGTCGCCGCGGGCGCCGGACTTGCCATACTCGGCGTCGCCCTGGGTGCGCAGGTCAAAGGAATGGTCGACGCGGCGCAGGCGACGACCAAATACAACGAGGCGGTCGAGCAGCACGGCCGGGGCTCGGTCGAGGCGGCGAAGGCACAGCAGGAGCAGCAGCGGATACTCGGGAAGCTGCCGCCCGCCACCCGTGAGGCCGCCGCCGCGTTCAGCGTCCTGAAGAGCGAATACAAGGAATGGTCGGCGTCCCTGGCCGGCGACACGATGCCGGTGGTCACCAAGTCCATGGGCATCTTCCGGGACCTGCTGCCCCGTCTCACACCCGTGGTGCGCGGCACCTCGGCCGAGCTCCAGAACATGCTCAACGTCCTCGCCGGCGGCATGCAGACTGCCGGGTTCGAACGGTTCATGGACAAGCTGGCGAGCTGGTCGGCGGGCGCTCTCTCCGACGCCACGCTCGGCATGGTCAAGTTCTCGCAGGCTGTCGACGGCGGCGAAGTGAGCCGCGATGTCGAAGAGTTCATGGACTACGTGCGGGCGAACGGTCCGCTCGTCGGCGAGACGCTGGGCAACCTGGCGCGCGCCCTGACGAACCTGGTGGTGGGCGCCTCCGACGTCGGCGTCAGTATCCTGACGGCCGCGAATGCTCTCGCGAAGCTGGTCAATGCGGTACCGCCCGAGGTGCTCGGCACAATCATCCAGCTGTATGCGGGGATGAAGCTGCTGAAGCTCGGTATGGCGGGCATTGCCGCAGCGTCCACGTCCGCGGCGGTAGCGAACCTGACGGGCTTCGTGCGGGCCGCACGCTTCGGCGGCGTCGGCCCGGCGATTGCCGGTGTCGCGCAGCGGATGAGCACCCTGCAGAGGGTGGGCGGCAGTCTCGGCTTCCTCGGGATTGCGGCGCTCGGTATCAACGAGCTGGCGAAGGCGTCGCGCGGCGCGCCGCCGGACGTCGACCGGCTGGCTTCGTCTCTCAAGACGCTGTCCGCGTCGGGCCGGTGGACCGGCGAACTGAAGTCGACGTTCGGCGATATGGATGGCTTCGTCGCCAAGCTGGGGAAGCTGAAGAACGAGTCCGCCGCCATGGAGAAGGCCAAGCCTTTCCTCGCCTTCTCCGGGCTGGGTGCGTTCGCCGACACGGCGGTCACCAAGCTCGACGATCTCGTCCGCGGCACGAAGAGCCTGGGCGCCACGAAGGACGACTTCAAGAGCCTCGACCAGACCCTCGCGGGGATGGCCACGAACGGCTACGCGAACCAGGCGGCCGAGCAGTTCCGGAACATGAAGGCCGCCTGGCTGGCCTCCGGCAGATCGCTGAAGGAGTTCAACGCCGCATTCCCCGAGTACCGGGCCGGCGCCGCCGGGTTGAAGGCGGAGCAGGACCTGGCCGCGGCGGGCATGGGCGTCTTCGGCCGGCAGGCCATGGATACGAAGGCAAAGCTCGATGCGCAGAAGGGTGCGGCCGACGGTCTGCGGGCCAGCATCATGGCGCTCAACGACACGAACCGGTCGGCCTATGACGCGCAGATCGGCTTCGAGGCGGCCATCGATGCGCTGAGCGCGTCGTTCAAGGAGAACGGCCAGACCCTCGACACCAACACCGAGGCGGGCCGTGCGAACGGTCAGGCAATGTCGGCGGCGGCGAAGTCCCACGACGAGATGCTCGCGGCCGGTCTCGCGGCCGGCGACTCCCTCGGGTCGATGACGGGCAAGTCGGAGCAGCTGCGCACCAAGATGATGCAGCTGGCGACGGCCACGCTCGGCAGCAAGAAGGCGGCCACCGAGTACGTCAACAAGCTGCTCGGCGTCCCCGGCGACATCAAGACCATGATCAAGCTGGAGCGGCAGGAAGCCGTCACGGGCCTGCAGGCCGTCCAGGCGGCGATCAAGGCGACGCCGGGCGCGAAGTCCGTCAAGGTCGACACGTTGAACGCGGCGGCCATCGCGGCGCTGGAAGCAGTCGGGTACAAGACGCGGACTCTGCAGGACGGCCGCACCGAGGTCTACACAAAGAACGGCCAGGCCATCGGTGCCATCGGCGCGGTGTCGACGGCCCTGAACCGCTTGGACGGCAAGACGGCCCAGACGTTCACCAAGCACGTCATCCGCACGATCCGCGAGTACCAGACGAACTACCTCTCCGGGCGTAGCCAGCACGACATCACGGGCGCGACGGGCGGTCGTTTCAGCGGCTCGGCGTTCCGCACCAACTACGACACGGGCGGCCGGGTGCAGGGGCCGGGCACAGGTACCTCGGATGACGTGTTCGCGCCGTGGCTGTCGAATGGCGAGTGGGTCATCAAGGCCGCGGCGGTGGCGAAGTACGGCGACAAGTTCATGGCGTCCGTCAATGACGGCAGCCTCAAGCTCGGCCCGCAGATGGCCAAGGGCGGCAAGCTCTCCGACAAGCAGAAGGCCGCGATTGCCGCGGAGAAGCAGCGGCAGAAGGAAGGCCGCTCCGCTCTCACCTCGGACGTCACCTTCACGACCGCGGGCAAGCTCGCCGGGTACAAGAACACCGAAGCCGTTCACGATCTCGGCATGCCCGACTCGGTGGGCTCTCTCGTCTCCTCGATCAACAGCTATCTGGGCAACATCAAGAAGGCGTTCTCGGGGTCGACGGAGAAGAAGCTGGTCTCGCAGCTCACCTCATCCGGCAAGGCGCTGCTGGCCAACCAGAAGAAGCTCGAAGGCGTCAACAAGGCGCTGGACTCGGCGAAGTCGAACCTCGAAGACCTCAAGGGGAAGTTCGACAGCCTGAAGACCTCGGTGAGTTCCTCGCTCGTCGGCTTCGCCAACGTGACGAAGATCGGCAAGTACGGCACCAGTGCCGAGACTCTGATCAAGCAGCTGTCGTCGGACACGAGCCGCACGACGGAGTTCGCCAAGCAGCTGGAGGCGCTGAAGGGGAAGGGCCTCAACGCCACCGCCATCTCGGATATCGCGGGCGCCGGGGTGACGGGCGGCGGCATGGCGACGGCACAGTCTCTGCTGAACGCGACCCCTGCTCAGATCCAGCAGATCAATGCCCTTCAGGCGCAGTTGCAGAAGTCCGCGGATGCGGCCGGTGCGACGACCGCGAACGCCATGTACGGGGCGGGCCTGAAGGCCGCCGAGGGCCTCGTCAAGGGGCTCACGTCCCAGCAGGACAAGATCGAAGCCGCAATGATGCGGATCGCCCAGGCGATGGAGAAGTCCATCAAGAAGGCGCTCGGCATCAGGAGCCCCGCGAAGCGCATGGAACCCATCGGCGACTTCAGTGCGCAGGGTGTGGAAGTGGGCTGGGAGAAGCGCCTCGCCAAGGGCCGCACCCTGCTCTCGGGGAGCGCCGCCAGCCTGCGGATGCGGCCGGGCCTGCAGGCCGGCGGGGCTGCGGCACAGGCGCCGGCCGGTGCGCCCGCCCTGAACGTCACGGTGAACATCAACTCGACCGACCTCATGACGAGTACCCCGGAGCGCCGCCGCGTCGCGCAGTCGATGGCCAAGGAGATCAACGATGCGCTGCTCGACTACCAGCAGATGCGGAGGCGCTGATGGGCACGCCGACGGTTGTCCGCTGGCCGCTGCCTGGTGGCGGGTTCGCCTGCCCCACATGCGGGGCCGCGGAGGGCAACACGGTGGCCCTGGACGCCGCGGAGTTCTCCGGTGAGCCGTCGTACATGCAGTGCCCGGCCGGCCACCTGTGGGCTGAGCCGGCATTCCCGCGGCTCCTCGCTGGCGGGATCCTCCGCGGAGCCGACCCGCAGCATGTCGCCGTCATGCCCGAGCTGCTGAAGCTCCGCGAGCAGCCGCGCATCGTGATCCGGGCGAAGCATGTCGAGGACCTCTTCGAGTACCGGCTTGCCTGCCCCGAGTGCGCTGCTACGCACGGCCTGACGGCCCGCCTGGACTCGCACGCCATCACGGCGGAGCCGACGATCCTCGCATGCCTGAACGGCCACGAGTGGGCCGAGGACGGCTTCCCCTCGTGGGTGGGCGCCGACATGATCCGCTACGCGGTCGAAGAAGACCCCGACTTCGCAGAGAAGGCGGCCCGCCACGAGGACGGTCACCCCTGAGAGAGGCTTACGGCTCGGTCGTCGGGACGAGGGTGTTGGTCTCCTCGATGATGTGCGCCATCAGGAGAGTGTTGTAGTCGTCCTCGGACAGACCTTCGCAGGCCTCCGGCTGCACGGGCACTTTCGCCGGGAGCTTCTCAAGGGCCGCCCGGCAGCGATCGAGTTCCTCCTCCCCGGACGCACCGCAGGCCGCGAGGCCCGCCAGCAGGACGGCAGTCGTGACGAGAGTGCGGATGCGCATGGGTCCCCCAGAGGTGCGGATGAGATGCAGCATCATCCGCCCCGGAATGCGCCGACATCAGGGGAGTGGCCATCCTGTGACCCGTTTCGCGGTTCGGCCCCGGCCGGTGGACATGACCGGCCGGGGCCTGTTCCCACGTCGCCCGTCATCGGGACGGGCACGGCGACCGCGTGACCGACGCCGGACGTGGGCGCGATCCCGCCCGCCCCTCTCGGGGGTACCAGGGGCGGGCGGGAGTCGTCAGCGGTGCTCGCCGCCGAGATTTTCGTAGTGGTCGCACAAGGCGTTGACCGAGCGGGCGAGCCGCTGAGCGTGCTTGATCGCTGCGGGTAGACCGTGCCCGGCTTCAAGGCCGAGACGCATGCGTGCCTCCCCGATACAGGCCAGCGCGCAGGCCCGCGGCACGTCGTCGTCAGGCAGCTTGAACGCCGCCTTCTCTACCTCGGGGATCGTCAGCATGATGTGGCCGCGCAGCTGCAGCGTCAGCGTCTCCAGCTCCTCGACGCTGGGGAGTTCGGCGTCCTCGCCGACCAGCCGGTTCGCGCTCGCCCGCATCACCTCGACGTCCAGGGGCATCTCGACTGGTCCCGGCCGGGGCGGAGGTGGTGACTCGGGCACGGTGACGCTCTTGCTGGTCATGGTCGGCTCCATGTGACGGACGGTGTGGGTACCGTCACATCGTGCCGACCTGGCAAGGCCCTGGCGTTGACAGGCTGGCAACACCCAGACCCTTGACCAGCGTTGCCCCGCGCGCTACACGCCGCACCAGTGCGCGAACTCCAGCAGGTCCCCCGACGCCTTCACCCGCGCCCGCAGCAGCGTCGCCACCGTCTCGTGCACCCCCGGGTGATACCGAGTCTGCTGCGGTGCGGCTCTCCGGGCGTGGCCCAGCGACGTGAACGCGTCCTCGTGCCGTGCTGTCCACGTCTCCGCACGTGCCCGGTCCACCCAGTAGTGCCCGGCCCGAGCCTCCGGGTAGTCGTCCGGCAGCCGCACCTTGCGGGCCTTCTCCAACGCGCGAGCGTGCTTGTCCCGGTCGCTGGACGCCGACATGCCGTGAATGATCACGTTGACCGGGCCGAACACGAGTCCGTAGTTGCGGGTTTCACCCGTCTCCTCGGCGATTTCTCCAGCCGCGGCCAGCCAGTCATCCGCGCCGGCCGTGTCTCCCTGACGGCTGGAGAGGATGGCCCCCTTCAGGTGCAGGGCGCCGCGCACTGCCTTCGTGGCCTGCTCCCCGTCGTCGTCCAGGTCTTTGAGGGCCTGCCGAACGAGGAGCACCCCGCGGTCATGACGGGCGGCGTCCGCCATCAGCTGCGCCCGGTCCCATCGCTCGATGGCCACTTGCCGGGGGTCGCCGGACTGCGGGGCGGACACGGCCATGCGAGACAGCGCCAGGCGCGCGAGGTCCATGAAGCCGATCTGACGGCCGACCACGTACACGGTGCGGCACAGCTCCGCCTGTAGCCACGCGGCCCGCTCCAGGGCGTACCCGGGGGACTGCGTCAGCACGTGGGCGTTCACCTCGGCGAGCAGCGAGGGAAGTTCGTGGGCGATCTCGATGTACTCGGCTCTCGCGCGCTGCCCGTTCAACGCCGTCACCGTCGCCTCCAGCGCGGCGAGCTGACGGGGCGGGGGGTCGCCCTCCCCGAGAGGGATGTCCCAGTCATCCAGCGCGGCACTGATCGGCGTTATCAGCCGGTCGAGCTGGTCGGCCTGCAACTGGTGAATGTACGGCTGACCGTGGAGGACCGAGATGCTGACGGACAGAGCGCGGGCGACCGCGGAGACGATGGCTGGGCTGGCCTGGCGCTGGCCGTTGATGATGCGGGAGAGCATCGACGGGGAGACGTTGGCGCGGCGGCCAAGTTCCCGGAGGGAGAAGCCTCGAAGGGCGCTCACCTCTTCGATACGCGCCCCAATTCCGCCGGTGCCGACGCGTGTTGGCTGTGGCATGCTGGCTCCGTTCTGACCTCGACACTCAGAACGTACCCCCGGTCGGCTCCGGGGATATACGGCCTCCGTGAAGCTTCGGCCCACGGGGGCCGTTAAGCGTTCACCCCCGGACATGACGAAGGGCCCCCGCCCGAGGCGCAGCAGTTCGCTACGGCGCTCAAGCAGAGGCCCTCATTCGCGGGCTAGCTGCCCGGCTGGTCGTCGATCTCCTGCTGAGTGGTCGACTCGATGCACTCCATCAGGTACGCCTCGAAGGCCTCGTCGGATCCGCAGGCCTTCCGCCCCAGCGCTGCCGTCAGCGACAGGACCATGTCCCGCACCACCTCCGGCGGGTGCGCCGCCGTGAGGGCCTCGTAGCCTGCCTCGTCCTGCCGCAGCACGGCGAGGACCAGAGCGAACGGCAGAGACGGATTCGCGTCCTTCGGACCCCATCCCCAGTTCGGCCTGTCGTCGGTCACAGCGCTTCTCCTTGCTTGCCAGCCCAGTGGGCGAATGCCTGCCAGGCATTACCGCTCAGCCGTACCCGCGGCCCGACGGGCCGCTTCGAATCCCGCACCAGGACACCGCCTGCGGGCCTCGCCCACTCCACACAGCTGCCGCTGTCGGTGTACGTCGACTTCGTCCAGCTCAGCGACTCGTTCGGAGTCTCCGGCAAAGCGTCTCCCTCGTTGCGTCGATCAGGTCGAGCGATTCGGCAGCGGACAGGGCCAGCGCCTCAAGCCGCTCCCACGTCGAAGCGTAGGCAGCGACATCATCGGGGCGGGTGGTGATCTCTGAAGACGTCAGCGACTCGATGAACACGGCACGCTGCCGGGCGGCCCGGTACAGGGTGAACGGCCCGGCGAGACCGGGGTGCGCCTCGATGCTCTGCGGCAGGATCCGCAGTGTCAGCGACGGCTGTAGCGAGGCCACGGCGAGCAGGTGCTCCAACTGGTCGACGAGCGCCGCGGACCCGCCGACGGCCCGGTACAGGGCGCTCTCGTCGACGATAAACTCGGAGGCGGCGCGCAGCTGGTCGATGCGCTGGCGGCGGATGTCTGCCCGTTCGGCGATGGTCTCCGGCGGCAGGGCCGGGGTGGTGGATCCGATCGCCCCGCACGCGTAGGCGTAACTCTGCAGGGCGCCCGGTATGAGCAGCGGCTGCCAGGCGTGCACGGTCTCGGTCTCGGCTTCGATCGCGACCAGGCGGGCGATGTGCTCGCCGAGCGTCTCCGCCGGCGACTCCCAAAGGGTGGTCAACGGCTGGTCCTCTCGGGCATGGGGCGGGTGCCGGCCTCGCGGGTGCGGCGCCATGCGTTGTGCATGCGCCGGCCCACACGCAGCCGAAGCTTGTCGCCGTGGCAGCGCGGGCACGTCCGCTGCTTACGGAAGTGCTGCAGATAGCCAGCGCCCTTGCACCTGCCGCACGGGGCGAACGGCTTGACGGCACACAACACTGCGTAACCGGCGAGCCAGAGGATGAGCGCGGCTATAGCAAGCCACATGGGGTGTCTCCCTCGTCTGAAGTGGGTGTTTCCCGTTTCCCGGGGGCGCCCCTGCTAGACGCTAGATCACAGATCAGGGGCGCATTTCACTGCTAGTAGCCCTGCTAGACCTAGCGGGTCGGGGTGCTAGGTCTAGCAGCGGTTCTCGGGCTAGGCGGCGACCCTGTCGGCGTTACGGCGCGTGACGGCGGCGACGACGTCGGCGCGCTTGATGCCGCGCCGGTTCTTGCCTTCACCCTCGTCCGTGGTGCCCCACACCTGGGTGGTCTCGACGCCCCACGGCTTGAGTGCGGAGGTGACGTTCTCGCCCTTCCAGCCCTCGTACACGTCGGGGCGCAGCTCGGCGAGGCGGGCGGCCACACGCTCGTTCCACACCTGCTCTTCGTCGGCGCCCACACTCTTGAGGATGTCGCCGAGCAGGTCCATGCCGACCGTCTCAGCTGGCCCCTCGCCGATGGCGTGGCCGGTGATGTTGCCGTACTCCTCGCGCATCTTCCGGGCGCGGGTGACGACCAGTTCGGCCTTGGGTGCGTCGACGAACGCGCTCGCGACGATGCGCGGGTCATCGCCCTCGCCGGCCATGTAGCAGATGCCCAGGTCACGACGGTTGAACATGGTGGCGCGGATGCCGGACTTGTAGGCGCCGGTGCTGAGGATCAGGTCGTTCGCCGTGTGGCCCATGACCTTGAGGGCGAAGCGCAGGACAGCGTTCGCGCTGATGCCGGTCGGCAGGGACTTCGCGTCGGGCCGCTGGGTGGCGTACATGCCGATGATGCCCAGCGCCGGCCCGCGCTTGGTGATGTCGGTGCAGATGCTCTCCAGCTCGGCGCCGTGCTTGTCGTGCTCGAACAGCACCTGGCATTCGTCGATGCTGATGGCGATGGGGTGCAGGCCAAGGGACTTGTCGTTGGCCAGGGCAGGCGTGACCTTGGACTCGGGGCAGCGGGAGCGCGGCAGGGACTTGATGACCTTTGCGCGGCGACGCAGCTCGGCCTTGATCTCGCGGAGGGCGTGAAGGATGTATTCGATGTCCTCGTCTTCCTCGCCGGCCCGGTAGCGGTGGCAGACCGGCTCAAGGGCGCCGAGGTCGCCGGTGCCCTTCAGGTCGAAGGCCAGCAGCATCGCCCGCGGGTCGAGGGCGCAGATCAGCATCAGCAGCCTGAGCAGGAATGTCTTGCCCATCCTCGGGATCGCGCCGATAACGATGGACGCGAACATGAGGGTGACCTCAACCCACCGCATCCGCTGGTCGTTGCCGAAGATGACGGGCTTGAACAGGTCGACCTGCCCGTCCTTCAACAGCGGCCACGCCGGCTTCGTGGTCTCGTTCATCGGCTTGTCGCCGACCCACAGCACCAGGCGCCCTTCGTGCTCGTTCTCGTCGCCGGACGGCCACACGCAGCCGACCTTGCGGCGCAGGCCAGAAGCGAGCTGCTCCCGCTTCTCCATGACGTCGTCCGGCGTAACCCCATACGGGAGGTCGAGGTCGGCGCGGTAGCCGGGCCCGTCGCGGGTGATTTCGCTGGTGAAGCGCATCCCGTCCATGTCGCCGCCCTTTTTGATGGCGGCTGAGATCTTCGGGTTGCTGATGGCGTCGAGGGCGCGCAGCACGATCAGGCCCGTCAGCTTCTGCAGCTCGGTGCGCATCACGGCCGGGCCGATGACGGGAGCGTCGGGCTGTTGCCCGAGGTACCCCATGGTGAGTACGCCGCCGGCTGCGAACGCGTACAGGAACTCGGGAGCGAGGACGTACAGCCACAGGGCGAAGCCGAGGCCGAACACCATGGCGACGACGGTGACCAGGCCGCGGAGGCGTACCCGGTTGCCGCGGAGGCGGGCGAGACGCATGTACTCCTCGACGTCCTCGGTCCGCACGGCGTAGTCCCGCAGGGGTGCGGCCTCCCGGTCCCACAACCACCTGTTCGTGGAGGCGATGAACCGGCAGGCGCCCCGCGGGGACATCATCGTCAGCTGTGTGCCGTACCAGGGGACGCGTACCCCGTGATACATCGCGGCGTACCCGGCGCGGGTCGCAGAGTGGCGTGCCGCGGTGACGAACTCGGTCCGGTCCTTCACCCATGGGGGCAGGATCGGCTTGCGCTTCTCGTCGGTGACGCCCGGCGCGGGCAGCTTCGGGTTGTCGACGGGTACGGGTGTACCTGCCGTACCTGCCTGCTCGGGTACATCGGGTACGGGGGTACTCGGCGGGGTGTCTGTCGGGGGAACGATGGTGTCCGTCATGCTTCTCTCTCCGGTCGCTCTACGGGGCGGTCTGGGACACGGGGCGCCCGGTGTACCTGTGCCGGGTACGGGCGCCCCGTGGTGTACCTACTTCCGGCGCTTGGCGTCCTCGCGCTTCTGGGCCTGCTCGCGGATGCGGTCGACGCGGTTCTCCAGGCGCTTGGTCGGCTTGCCCAGGCGCTCAAGTCGAGCGATGCGGGCGCCGAGGAGGACGACGGCCGCCAACTCGCGGTTGTTGTGCGGGTCTCGGCTGGTCGCAGCCATGTCAGTCCTCCGGGGTGGTCTCGGGCAGGGCCTGGGCGATGGCCGCGTAGGCGACTGCGACGTCGGCCCACAGGGCGCCGGCCGCGGCGAACGCGGGCGTCTGGGGGCGGAAGTCGTTGTGGTGGGCCATCCGGTCCGCCTCCCGGGCGAGGTCGGTGGCGTTGTCTGCGGCGATCACGGCCTGGGTGAGGGCCTGTTCGCGGGTCATGGATTCCTCCTGGTCGCGGGCCGGGTTGTCCGGCCCCACCGCCCGACAGAGGTCCCGGAAGAACCTCTGTGGGACGGAAGGGCAGGTCAGCGGCGGCGCAGCCGGAGGCGGACGAGGACGTGAACGACCTCGGGGCGGGTGACCTTGATGCCGCAGCCCACGGCCAGGCTCACGACGTCGTCGGGGCGGACGCAGCCGTGCTCCCGGTTGAGGTGGCGGGCGATACGGCCGATGCGGGACTGACGGTCGCGGACGGCGCGGGAACGAACACTCACGATGAACTCCTGTGCAGGTCTTAGGGGGTTAGGTACAGGGCGGGTACAGGCGGAGGTACAGCAGGTACGCCCCGCAGTCAGCGGCGCTTTCTCGCGGGGGCGTCGGGCCGGATCTTCGAGGCCGCCCAGCCGGCGGCGAGGATCACGCCGACCAGGGAGGCGCCGATCATCGGGATGTTCGCGGAGACGGCGCCGATGATCCCCATCAGCGTTCCGCCGACCAGGACCACCACGGCGCAGATGGCTGCGGTGCAGACGACGACCACGGCGAGGATCAGGAACGTGATGATGACGAGCCGCTGCATGGCCGGGTCGAGGCCCTGCTGTACGGGCGCCTGCACGACAACCGCGGGTGGGGGCTGACCGATGGTGAAGTGGACCGGCCGGCCCTGCTGGTCGTAGACGATGTTCGGCGGCCGGTGATGCGCGGCCGTCGGGTCGACGGGGTGGAGGTACTGGCGGTACTGCTCCGGCAGGTTGGACAGTTCGTCGCTCATCGCGTCCGCCTCCGCAGCAGGGGGGACCGCGCACCTACGGCGAGGCCGAGGCCGAACGCCACCAGGAGCGGCTTGGACAGGACCGCCGCGACCACGGCGAGAACGACCGCCAGCAGCGACGGGTACAGCAGGCACAGGCCCAGCAGGGCGCCGAGGAGAATCCACTTCATGACGTCACCGCCGTCAGCTCGTCACGGATGCGCTGCGCGCGGGGCTGGCCGATCCCGTACTTCTCCTTCAGGCGCCGTACTCCGGGCGTCTCGCCGGGGAAGTCGCGGCGTACCTGCGGGATGAGCGGGTCGGGGTACTCGTGCTCTTCGTCGGGCTCGTCATCCGGCCCGGGGTCGGGCACCTGCCGGTCGCTGTCGGGTACGTACTCGGCGTGCACCGCGGGCCGGGTACGGGGGTACTCGGCGGCGGGTACAGGCGTCGGAGTTTCGTGACGAATTTCGTGACGCAGGGCGCGGTGCAGCTCTCCCGGGCAGCCGAAGACCGGCAGCAGCCGGACACCCCCAGGTACGGCCTCGGGTACGGCAGGTACAGCCGCCTCGATCTCCGGGTACACCTCGGGTACACGCTCGACCGTGGCGGCCGGGAGGGTCTGGATAACATCCAAAGCCTCGGTCTCGACGTCCGACACGAGTTGCTCGTGTACCTGCCGCATGATGGCGGCGAAGGCGAGCAGCGCGGCCACCGGAGGAACCGCGGCGACGATGTACTCGAGCGGGTCCGCCCCCGTACCGACCCCGGCGACGTTCAGCGCGATGGACCCGAGCGAGCCGACCCCGGCCAGCAGGTAGGCGAACCAGTCCGCACGGCCGCGCAATGCGGCCCGCAGGATCAGCAGCTCCCCGGCGACGATGAACAGGTCGACCGTGCCGGGCCACGCCCACGCCCGGATGCCGCCGAGGCCGTTGTCGTCAGCGACGTCGTGCAAATGCTCATACGACAGCCAGAACGCTGCGGCCGTCAGGGTGACGGTCACAAGACCGGCACCGCCGGCAAGAGTCTGGCGTGCGCTGAGTCGCTTCATGAGTGCTGCTCCTTCTGCAGCTGGGCGTGCAGTTCGTCGATGCGGGCCTGCATCAGCGCCATCTCCGCGGCCATCACGACCGGGGAGGTCGCCTCGCGCGGCTGGGCCCTCTTGAGGGCGTGCAGGAAGCGCTGCATGTGGTGCGCTGTCAGCCGGTCGTAGGCGATGTCCAGGGCGTCCTGCGTCTCGCGGGAGATCCGGGCTTCCGGCGCCGTCGACCAGCGGGAGATCGTCCGCACGGACGGGCCGAGGTAGTCGCTGAACTGCTCCTGCGTCATCCGCAGGGCCAGCCGCAGCGCGTTGGCCTCCGCGCCGGTCCACGTGAAGATGAACGGCTTCTCGGGCTGGGCGTCCATCACTCGCCTCCTTCTCCGCCGAGGCGGGCGATGGCGTGGGCGAACAGGTTCTTGCCGTGCCGGTCGCCGACCGCGTTGGCGGTCACCAGGCCGGCGAACAGGACGGGATACGAGGGGAGTCGGCGCGGGCAGCGGTCCAGCTGCCGCAGCGCGGCATGCTCCGTGGGTCGCGGCACGGTGGTGTAGCGGCTCACTGCATCCCCCTGCGGATCCGGTCCAGCTCGTTGGCCTTCGTGTAGAGCTCGCTGGAGTACAGGCCGACCACCGCGGCCAGGCCGCGCAGCTCGTCGGGCTCCATGGGCGGGAACTCGTCGACGTCGAGCACCGGGAACGGCTCCGGCTGCTCCTCGGCGAACGGCGCCCACGAGATGCAGGCCGGCAGGAACTCGACACCCTCGAACTCCGCAGAGATCCACGGGCCCTTGTGCGTGACGTCCGCGCGGTGGCCGATCGGCTCGTTGTCGTGACCGGCACACCAAGCAGGCTCGTCGACGACGATCTCGCCGTGATCGACGGTCTGCAGGGTGACCGTGCCGCCCTCGTAGTACGGCCGCTGCACGGGCCTCGGCTCCGGCTCGGGGCGAGGCGAATATGCCCGGTCCATGGCCCGCTTCAGGGCCTGCATCTGCTCCGGGTGTTCGCCCCGCTCGATCTGCCCGGCGACCGACTCGACGAGGTCTTCCATGTCCCGCCACGACATCAGAGACAGCTGCGCCTCGACGTCGTAGCGGATCTGCTGGACGGTCATGTCGTCGGGGCTGCGCTCGATGTTCGTCGTCGCGTAGCCGGCCGCGAGCGCCGCGAGGATCTCCCAGCGGGACATGCGGTAGGCGACGCGCACGACGACGTGCGGCTCCGGCTGGTCGTCGTGGGCGTTCTGTACGTCGCTCGGCCCGTAGACCGGGGCCGGGCCCTCGCCGCGCTCGGCGGCGAGGAACGCGGCGGTCACCGGGAAGTGGCGCTCGACGAACTTCTGCGCGCGCTCGTCGTCGTTGCTCATGCCTGACCACCGCGGGCCTGCCGCAGGGCCTCGTCGGCCTGGGAGCGAAGCGCACGGCCGGACTTGGCGTCGAAGCGGTCGATGAGCAGGCGGCGGGCCTGGTCCTCGCGCATGTACTGCGACATCTCCGGCTTGATGCGCAGCTCCATCGCGCCCGGCTTCCCGTACAGGGCGGCCACCGCCTTACGGCCGATGTCCTCCGTCTCGACGACGGTCACTCCGAACGCCTTCAGCAGGTACGCGATCGGCATCGACTGCAGGTCGGTGCGGCTGAGTGTCGACCAGGCCGTGTCGTCGGCCTGTACGTGGCGCTCGTGGTCGTCGGCCTGCGCCTCGGCGAACTGGTCACCCAGCTCGATCAGCGCGCTCAGGTGCGCGCGGACCCGCCGGATCTCCTCGTCGAGCTCGATCCGGTTGGTCAGGATCAGGCCTACGCCGGTGCGACCCTCGGGAACGAGCTCGATGTACGGCTTGCCGTCTTCCTGGGAGAGCGGCCACTGACTGATGCGCGCCACGAGGATGCTCTGCTCGGCGCCCTGCGTCGCGAAGTCGAGGCTGACAGCCTCGCCCTGGTGGAGCAGGTCGCCGGGGGTGGTGAGGCCGCCGACGACATCGTCCGTGTGGTCGTCGTCGCAGAACTTGGGGCAGGTCGTGGTGAAGGATCCGCCTGCCTTCAGCGGGTAGGTGATGGTGCGGTCCGGCGCGGCCGGCGTCTGACTGGTGAACGTGGCGGGCGTGGTCTGTACGGTGTTCTGCACGGTCGTTCTCCCTGCTTGAAGGGATTCGGCCCAGGCCCCGGCAGAAGGTCGCAACTCCTGCCGGGGCCGTCCGCTTGTGCGGTGGCCGTGGGGTGGAGAGAAAGTCAGGCGGTGGGACTACTTCTCGGGCGTCACGCCGTCCGCACTGATCCAGGTGGTGTCACCGGAGTCCCACGCGACCTTCACGTGGGGCACTTCGTCGGCGTCCCCGGTGAGCTCCGCCTCGACGTCTTCGACGGTCCCCGCCTCGGTCCGGGTGCTGATGTGCGGCTTTCCGAGTCCGACTACGCGGGTTCCGATGACGCTCACAGCGCGACCGCCACGGCGGGCTCGACGGCCTCGACCTTGAGGGAGGGCGCGCACGCCTTCATCGGGACCGGGCCGAGCCCGTTCGCCTTGAAGATGCGGGTGATCTCCGCAAGGTCCGGGGTCTGACGACTGGACGGGGTGCGGAACACGCGCCACGAGCCGTAGATGCCGGAGGGCAGCTTGTCGAGGACCTTCTTCGCGGCACGCTTCCCACGGTCGGCGCGACGGGCCTGGTCGGCGGCACGCTCAAGCTCTCGGGCAGC
The DNA here is from genome assembly GCF_036182465.1 of Streptomyces sp. NBC_00258. Lineage (NCBI taxonomy): Bacteria > Bacillati > Actinomycetota > Actinomycetes > Kitasatosporales > Streptomycetaceae > Streptomyces > Streptomyces sp. NBC_00258. Next base: position 6,199,722 of record NZ_CP108081.1, on the reverse strand, counting down.
GGCCTCGATCACGTCCGTGTCGGGCAGCTCGTCGGCCTCGTACAGGCCGGCCGGGTCCGGCGCCTCGACCGCGGTCTTCTGCTCGCCGAGCGAGGCGGGCCTGATGGCGGAGCGGACGGCGCCGAGCAGGCCGCGAACCGTGCGGGTGGCACGGGGGGACGTGAGAAGCTGAAACACAGCGGGACTCCTGGTTGCTCAGGTGATTCCGTGAGGCCCTCGGTCGGTGCGCTAACACCTTCCGGGGGCCGTTCTGTTGGTCCGTCTCGGGCCAACACCTGAAGAGTAGGGAACATCATGTTCCTCTGTCAACCTCTTCAACCTAGGCAAAGATGCTGATGTTGAGTAACCTCATGTTCCATGACGCTCATCGAACCTGCCGTGGCCTCGGCGCCCGTCGCCTGCGATGGAACACTGTGTGCCATGGATAAGCGCTCCCTCCAGCACGTCGCCGGCCGCTTCAGAGAGGCCGAGCAGCGGACCGAGATCCTGCGGCAGGAACTGGCTGTGGCCATCCGGCAGGCGGACGCCGACGGAGTGCAGCAGAAGGACATCTGCGAGGCGACCGGCTACACCCGGCAGCAGGTACGGAGGATCGTCAACGCTGCGGTGTCCGAGGATGACTGATCGGCCGCGGGTATCGATGGCCGTCATCGTGGATGGCGGCCGTCTCCTGTTGATCAGGCGCAGCGTCCGCGAGCGCGACCTCGTCTGGGCGCTCCCTGGCGGCAAGGTCGAATCAGGCGAGAGCGTCGAGCGAGCAGCCGTGCGAGAGGTGCGCGAGGAGACTGGCCTCACCGTCGAGGCGATCAAGCCTCTCGGTGAGCGGCTCCATCCCGACACTGGCCGGCTGGTCTCCTACACCGCATGCGCGGTGCTGGCCGGGACCGCATCGGCTGCCGCACCCCGTGAGGTCGCAGAGGTGGCGTGGCTGACGCGGAGACAGCTGCCGGAGTACGTGCCGGGTGGCCTGTTCGATTCTGTTGAGGTGTACCTCGACGAGGTATTGCCGGACTGAGGCGACGACCGCCTGATGGCACGGCGTTGGCACCAAGAGGACGGGTCCCGGTAAGTCGGGGTCCGACCCCGTCCGACAGCACTATGGGCATGACCTGCACGAGTCGGTCTTGAAGGGTTGCCCCCCGTCGTCGTCAGACGAGGGGCAACGCACTGCTAATGCGGTTTGGGACTTAAATCCCATCGAGGGTTCAAATCCCTCCGCCTCCGCCGAAGATCCCGTAAGCCCCGGTCATCACTGGCCGGGGCTTCGGTCGTTCCTTGATCGTTTCCGGGTGTCCCGTGGGCCTCGCCGAGGGCCGCTTCAGGGATGTCTGCGCAGGTCAGGCCGGGTCCGACAAACGGATTTCGCCTCACGCCGCCAGTCATGTAATGTTGTTCCCGCAACGCCGACCGGGAAGAAAAACCCGGAAGGAAGAGCGAACACAACAGAACACACAAGCACTCGTAGCTTAACGGATAGAGCATCTGACTACGGATCAGAAGGTTGCAGGTTCGAATCCTGCCGAGTGCACACAGGTAAGAGGCCCCGGAGAGATCCGGGGCCTCTTACGTTTCGGGGGCGTACAGCAGCGGAGTACAGCAACCGTGACCCGAGGGGCTCGCGGATGGGGTATCCGTGCGTACCGCACATGGCGACCGGGGGGTCATGGCACTTGTGCAGCGCGGGAGGGGCACCCATGAAGATCAAGATCGGCAGAGCGGGACTCACGACCATGGTCCTGGCGGCACTGGCGGCACTGGTGGGATGTGGAGGCGGCCCGGCCGGGCAATCAGAGGACTCGACAGCTCCTGCTTCAGGTGCACCGTCGTCGGCGCAAGCCCGTCTCTCTCCCGGGGATCTGCAGAGCCGATGGTGGACATGGGCGATGTCGGAACCTGAACCCACCAACCCGGTCGCTGACAAGGACGGAAGCGAGTGCGAGCGTAACCAGCCGCAGGACATGTGGTTCCTCGCGGGCACATTCGGCACTCGGGCCGAGCGCGCTTGCAGCATCCCTGACGGGGTCCCTGTCGCGTTCCCCCTGGTGAACCTGATGGGTGGCCCGGCGGACTGCGCAGACTTCATGAGCACGGCCAAGGGGTCAGCGGTCCTGGACGGCAAGAAGGCCGACTCGGAAACCATCCGAGGAGAGACGATCTCTGTGCAGGGCGTCGCCGGCAACCCCGTCACAGGCACGGACGAGCGCTTCACGGCTACCGGGTGCGGCCTCTGGGTCCAGTTGCCCCCGCTGAAACCCGGGAAGCACACACTGACGATTCGCGGTCAGGCACAGGACTTCTCCGTTGGTGTGGACTACTCCCTGACCGTGGATGCCGCGTAGGCGAAAGGCACGCAGGAGACCCCGGGTTCGGGGTCTCCTGGAGAGCCAGGCCACGGTTACGGGCCGCTCAGCCGGTGCCGAGGAGAAGTGTGGCAGCTGGTTGGCCGGTCAGGGGCCGATTCAGTCCTGCCGCAGGGTCAGGACGCAGAGCGAATGACCCTCGTCGGGGTCCCCGACATATGTCCAGAGTTTCAGCGTCTTGCCGTCTCGCAGGGCCTTGTAGGTGGAGTTCACGCGATCGGCTTCGAACGACACCGTAACGCTGCTCTGTCCCTCCCGGTCATCGTCACCCCAGGTACCCGATCCCGACCGGGGTTCGTTCTCCGGCCCGTAGGCAGAGATGTCGTAATCACCGCAGACATCATCGGCAGTGAACGTTCCGTCCGGTTTCAGCTCCAGCCTGCCGCCCGCGCCGTCGCCCCACATGGTCGCTGTCTGCGATCGGGGTAGCTCGGCCGGCTTGCCGTCAGGAACTGGCGCGAAGGCGAACCTGCCACATGCGACGAGGGCGAACGCGACGGGAACGAGGACCAGGACTGCCCGGTAGGAACGCAACTCACGCCACCCCAAAACCTTCGGCGGGACACACGAACGCCCCGAGTTCGACCAGCTGTCGAGCACGCGCTCGTCATCTTGGCAGCATTATTGAACATGTTCAATTTCTCTGGGTGGCTGGGCACGTGAACGCGCGCCCACCTGGGCAGTCAGTCCTCGGCCTTCGCGGGGAAGCGAACCAGGGGAACCGGCATCAGGCAGAGCGCGAAAGCCACCTGCGCCAGGACCGGGATGAAGAGGAGTGTCACGAAGTTCTGGAAGAGCAAGAACCATGTGGGCAGGAGGAGGAGCCCCGCCAGGCGGATACGGAATGCCGCCCCCTTGCGCTTGTTGAGCAGCCCGAACAACAGGATTACCAGCAGCGAGGGGATGCCCACCATGAGTCCCACCCAGGCAATGGGGCCGTCCCACAGGTAGTGGGCGGTGTCCTCCCAGTACGAGTGGGTGCGAGGCAGGTAGGACGCAAGCTCGTGCCGGCGGGGAGCTGTCAGGGCATAGACGAGCCATGCCGCCACCCAGATCAGCAGATAGCGACCGACGGCATCAGCGATGCACAAGCCGACACGGCCGAGCCGGCGCCAAGGAGAGGTGACCGCGAAGGGCATAGGGCATGGTTACACCTTTTTTGAACGCGTTCAAGAGCAGTGAGGGCTAGGCCAGGAGTGGCTGGCGGTCCGGTCGGCGGTACAGCAGCGGGGTGCCGCAGCCACGGCAGCCGACCCCGTCCTGTAGTGCCTCCCCGGGGCCGCTGACCGACCGGAACGACTGTCGCTGACCGATCTGTCCAGAGGTCAGGTTTCGCGGACCTCTTCGAGGTAGTCACTCATCAGCTTGCCGGTTCGGGTGAACCAGTCGTTCAGGACGGCGATTTCGGCGGGGGAGTAGTCGTCGAACTGTTCGGTCAGGCGGGCGTAGTACGGGCCGTAGAGGGCGGTGACGCGGTCGACCGCGGCCGGGACCGCGGCGATGCGTACGCGGCGGCGGTCGGACGGGTCGGACTGGCGGGTCACATAGCCCGCGCGTTCCAGGCGGTTGACGATGCCGGTGACCGCGCCGGTGGTGACGTGGGCGCGGGCGGCCAGGTCGCCTGCCGTGAGCAGGTGCTCGCCCGCCTCCAGGATGTAGCCGAAGCAGGTCAGGTCCGAGGCGTTCAGGCCCAGGCGCTGGGCCATCTCGTGCTGGGCGACCATGCTCGTGGCGATGACGTGGTCCATCGCCGAGAGGGTCTCCGCCGGGGTGGCCGGCGGACGCTGACGCGGGCCCGAGCCGCTCTCGCTCGCCCTCTTCTCACTCACCCGCTTCTCCTTCGTCTTCTCTCGCTCCTCATTCTCTCCCTGCCCGACATCTGGAACATCCCTTAGTTCGTAAGGTAAATTTCTTACTTGCTAAGAGGATCCGACTCTGGTCGTGCGTCGGCCAGGTCGGAAGGTCGGTACGCCAGTCGGTCAGGAGGTACGTACATGAGTGAGTCTCAATGATGGTGTCAAGCCGATTGGGCGACTGGCGGAGTGAGTGTGAAGCGCCTCTTGTCACGGAGCATGGCCCATAAGACGTCGACTCGGCGGCGTGCGAGGGCGAGCAGTGCCTGGGTGTGGATCAGTCCTTCGGCACGTTTCTTGAGGTAGTAGTCCCGGGAGGGGCCTGGGCGCATCATCGCGGTCTGCGCGGCCATGTAGAGGACGTGTCGCAGGCGGCGGTGGTAGCGCTTGGGCCGGTGGTGGTTACCGGTACGGCGGCCGGAGTCGCGTGACACCGGGGCCAGTCCCGCGTGGGCGGCCAGGCGGCCGGCGTCTGCGTAGCTGGACAGGTCTCCGACGATGGCGAGGAACTCGGCCCCGAGGATGGGGCCCATGCCAGGAAGGGATTCGATGACTTCTGCGCGTTCATCGAGGTGGAAGGCTTCGCGGATCTCCCGGTCGGTGTCTTTGATCCACTCGTCGAGCATGAGGAGCTGATGGGCGAGGTCGCAGACGAGTTTGGCGGCTCGCGTTTCGCCTGGCAGGGCGGTCACCTGAGATCGGGCTGCCTCGAGTGCGCCGGCGGCGACATTGGCTGCGTTGCGGACCGCGCGTCGTGCCAGCCAGTCCGCGAGCTGTTTGGCACCGGCCTGCCGCAGGGCGGACGGGGTCTGGTACTCGGTCAGCAGGATGACCGGCCCCTTGGCCGCCGAGTAGTCGAATGCCCGCTCCAGAGCAGGGCAGATGCCCACCAGGGCATCGCGCAGCCGGTTGATCAGTCGTACCCGGTCGGCTATCAGGTCGGCTCGATGTGCGGTGAGTAACTGGAGATCAGCCACGGTCTCGTTCGGCAGGCTCAGGGCTGTGAAGTCCTGGCGCATACGCGCGGTGTCTGCGATGACCAGGGCGTCTTTTGCGTCGGTCTTCCCTTCGCCGCGGTAGGCCCCGGACATTCGGCTGACCGTGCGTCCAGGCACATACACCACGCCTTGGCCATTGGCGATCAGCAGTGCGAGCAGCAGAGTTGAGGACCGGCCGCAGATATCCACCGCCCACTGCACCTCGTTGGCCATCTCGCATGCCGTCACGATCAGGGCAAGGATCTCGTCCTCACCGTTGATGACCTTTTTCGAGAACACTTTCTCTCCGCTGGCGTTTACTCCTACAGCCCAGTGATGGGTCTTGCCAGCGTCGATGCCGACCCAGACCTGCTCATGACGTTCCGTCACCGTCGTTGCTCCGTTCCTCTGGAAGCAGCACCCTCTGGGTCCGGGAACACTCCGCCGCCAAGCCCTTAACCAGCGATGACCGCAGTTCTCAATCAGCAGCCGGAGCGTCCCGAAGGACCGGGCAGCCACTCACTCAGAGCCATCAATGGCAGGTCACCATCAGCTACACCCAGTCCTCCCGGACCACGACCATTCTTAAGGGGCATCACCATGACGAAGGGCACACCGTTGCCGGGTGGACCGGTTGCGCTGTAGCCGTCGTGGGCACGTCGGTGGCCGGGGTCGGGATGTGTCTGGGGTCCGCGGCCGGGATCTGGCTGGGTCTCGGCGTCGTGGGGCTCGGTGTGCTGGTGACCTGGGGGCTGCATCTGGCGGGGTGGGGCAAGCCGCCCGGGATCCGGCCGGTGGCGGAGCGGGGTATGAGGGTGCGGGACCGTGCCGCGAGGGCCGGGCATCCCGCGTGCGTCGGGTGCCGGCTGGCCGGGCGGGGGCGTTCGGTGAGCACCCTCGTGGCTGCTTCCGCCCAGGGGGTCCAGGGGGTGCGGGGGGCTCAGCGGCCGGATGCCGCCTCGGGATCGGCTGCCTCTGCGTCTGCTCCGTCTGAGTCTGCCTCCTCGGGGTCCGTGGTCTGACGGCCGTTGCGCTGCCCGAGAGGCGTCGCGTTGTCAGTGGTGCCCTCTACGCTCGTGAGTGATGGCACAGGTGTGGAAATGCACGGGGCTTCGGTGGGGCGGAGAAGGGCCTGTGCTGACGTGGGACGGGGGGCGTCGAAGTGCGTTGCCGTGGGGGAAGCAGGTTGCGTTCGCTGTTGCCCGTGGGGGCGGGCGGACATGCGTGGGGGCGCGGGGGAACAGCTGTCCTTCGCGGGTCGCGGTGTCCGGGCGGAGTGTCGGGGCCCGGTGCGAGGAGTGCGCGCGGCTGGACCGGGCCCACTCGGTGGCCGCGGACACCATCGCCGACGATCCACGGCCCTACTCCGTCTATCTGGCGTGGTTCGGACCCGGGTTGGTCAAGGTCGGGATCACCGCCGTCGAGCGCGGGTCCGCCCGGCTCCTGGAGCAGGGTGCCGTCGTCTTCACCTGGCTGGGGCGGGGACCGCTGATGGCCGCCAGGCGGAGTGAGGAGTTGCTGCGTACGGCGCTGGGGTGCCGGACCGGATTCCGTACGACGCCAAGCGGGCCGTGCGGAGCGAGTTGCCGGACGCGGGGGTGCGGATGGCGGAGGTCCGGGAGCTGCATGCCCGGGCCGTGGGGCTGGGCGGGTGGCCCGAGGCGTTGGAGCGGATGCCGTTCGCGGCCGTCGATCACGCGGAGGTCTTCGGGCTCGGCGGGTTGCCGCCCGCCGCGGGTGTCGTCGGTGAGCTCGTGGCGGGGGGTGTCGTGAGCGGGGAGCTCGTCGCCGCCGCCGGGCCCGATCTGCATCTGCGGACCGGGCGTGGGGTCGTCGTGCTCGACACGCGGCTCATGACCGGCTGGGAATTGACCGGGACCGGCGGGGGTGAGCGGGATGCGCGAGGTGAAGTCACCGTGCCTGTGCGGGAGTTCGGTGGTGTTCAGGGCGGGCTCTTCTGAGGGCGGGGTGGAGGCGGGAGGAATGGTCAAGAGATCGATCCCTCGGGGATCCCCTTCGGTAAAGGCCCTGGACGTGGCGTGGCGGCCGGGCCGAGAGTTGGCGACATGAGCGATCACTCCCATGCGCCTGTCGCCGACCGTGCCTCTGTTGCCGATGCCTCCGCCACCCCTGTTCCTCCCACCCCTGTTCCCGCCGCCCCTGGCCCTGCCTCCGTTCCTGCCTCTGTATCCGCCCCAGCCGTTCCCGTCGCCGCGTACGAACCGCCGTACTACGCCGTCGTGTTCACCTCGGTGAAGACGGAGGAGGGCGGGCGGGACGGAGTGGCCGGAGGGTACGGCGAGACCAACGAGCGGATGGAGGAGCTGGTGGAGAAGATCCCGGGGTACCTCGGGATGGACTACGCGGGTTCCCCCGGCGGGCTGTCCATCACCGTCGGGTACTTCCGTGACGCGGACGCCCTTGAGCAGTGGCGGAGCGATGTCGAGCACCGGGCGGCGCAGAAGCGAGGGCGGGCCGAGTGGTACGAGCGCTACACCCTGCACGTCGCCAAGGTCGAGCGAAGCCATGGGTTCGAGCGTGAGCACGGCTGACGGGGTGGGTGCGGCGGACGGGACGGACCGGCCGGACGGCGACGACGGGAATGGCCTGGTGGATGTGACGGACGAGGCCCGTGAGGTGCGGCGGTTCTGGGAGGGGCTCGGGCTTCCCGGGCTCGTCGACGTCCATACCCACTTCATGCCCGAGCGGGTTCTGAAGAAGGTCTGGGAGTACTTCGACGCGCTCGGGCCGCTGACCGGTGGTGTCGAGTGGCCCATCACCTACCGGGCCGAGGAGCGTGAACGGGTCGGGCTGCTCCGGGAGTTCGGGGTGCGGGCGTTCACCGCCATGCTCTACCCGCACAAGCCGGGCATGGCCGAGTGGCTGAACCAGTGGGCTGTCGAGTTCGCCGGCCGGACCCCCGACTGCCTGCACACGGCGACCCTCTTCCCGGAGCCGGGCGTGGCGGCGTACGTCCAGAAGGCGGTGGACGAGGGCGCTCGGGTCTTCAAGGCGCACGTCCAGGTGGGGGCGTACGACCCGGCCGGCGAACTCCTGGATCCGGCCTGGGGGTTGCTCGCCGAGGCCGGGACGCCCGTCGTGATCCACTGCGGTTCGGGGCCCTCGCCCGGCAAGCACACCGGGCCCGATCCGATCGGGCGGGTGCTCGCGCGGCATCCGCGGCTGCGGCTGGTGTTCGCGCACATGGGGATGCCGGAGTACGAGGACTTTCTCGGTCTCGCCGAGCGGTTCGGCGAGGTGCGGCTGGACACGACGATGGCGTTCACGGACTTCAGTGAGCAACTCGCCCCGTTCCCCCGGCGGGCGCTCCCCCGGCTCGCCGACCTCGGTGACCGGATCCTGCTCGGGACCGACTTCCCCAACATCCCCTATCCGTACGTCCATCAGCTGCGTGTGCTGGAGGGGCTGGGTCTGGGGGACGAGTGGCTCCGGGCGGTCTGTCATGACAACGGGGCGCGGTTGTTCGGGCTGTGAGGAGAGGCATGGGCGGAGGAAGGGAACAGGCGGCGGGCGTCAGTCGGTGATGATGAGTTGCTCGTCCGTCGACAGGCCCCGCCAGGAGAGGCGGAGTGCTCCGTCGGTGACCTGGTGGACGTCGAGTTTCATGAAATAGACGTCGTCGTCGGGCACGGTCATGGCCGGCAGACGCAGCGTGTGGAGCGCGCGCCCGGTGCCCGCGTCGAGGACGAGCAACTCGGCCTCCCGGACACGGCGCTCGGCATCCGCCTCGGTGAGGAGGGGCTGGCGCACGAGGTACACCCGGCCGTCGGCGATCACACCTGAGCCGTACTCCTGGCCGGCCGGCGCCTTCAGCCGCCAGGCGAGGTGGCCGTCCTCGGTGTCGTAGGCGTGCAGGACGGTGTCATGGTCGCTGTCGCCGTTGCCCTGGGCATCGGTGGCCAGCAGCACGGTGCCGCTGCCCGCGCCGACCGGATTCCAAGCGGTGGTGTCCGGCCCGGCGCGCGGAGTGGCTCCTTCCCGGCTCATGTCGAGCAGTTGGACGGCCGGTGAGTCGTCCGAGTCCGGTGCCGGGGCGGCCAGCGTGTGTGCGTCGCCCCTGACCGCCCACTTGGGGTCGCTTATGCGCCGCTGCCAGTGGGCCTTTCCCGTCCGGTCGTCGACGCCGAGCAGGAGGTAGTACTGCTCGTTGTCCCTGTCGATACTCGCCACGTTGCACATCACCGGGACCGCGCTCACGTGGTCCGGCAGGGGGTACACGGCGTAGACGACCACGTCGGAGCAGGACTTGGGCGTCTTCGCCGTCCACAGGCTCCGGCCGTCGCGCTCGTCGAAGGCGCGCACGGCGCCGGGTGCCGCGGTCAGGGCCTGACCGGCGCCGAGGCTCACGCTGCGGAAGCCCTTGCCGTAGTCGAGGGCCTCGCGCCACAGTCGCTTGCCGGTGTGCAGATCGACACCGACCAGGGTGCTGTCCGAGTAGGCGATCACCACGGTGCGCCCCGACACGTCGAACGACATCACGACGGAGTCCTCGTCCTGTCGCTCGTAGCGCCAGTACTCCTTGCCGGTCCGCAGGTTCACCGCCCGTGCGCCGTGGGTCGTCCACTCCACGGACAGGCCGTGCACCAGGGCTCTCTCCCCCGTCTCACGGTGCATGACGTGCTCGGGCGCGACGGGTGCCTCGGTGCCGAACGCGGCGGGGAAGGGCCCCTGCGCACCCGTGACGACGTCACGGCTCTCGTACCACCGGAAGAAGAGGAGCACGGGGAGCATGAGCAGCCCGACCGCCATCGCCACGTACAACGGGTTGTCGCGCATCCGCAGGGGGCCCGGCTGTCCCAGCAGTTCCACAGGTCTGTCCGCACCCGCCACAACAGCCCCCCACAGGCCACCCCCTGATCACCATGACCGGCGGATGACGGATCCTCCCCCGCCACAGTCCGCCGGGGCAAGGAGTTCCAAGGTGTTCCCTGAGAGGCGGCTGTGCGTTTCTCAGGGAATTCACAGGTTCCAGAAAGCGTGTTCTCAGAGGCGCCCAGCAATGTGTTCGCTATGACCACGACCTCGCCCCAGGGGCGCACCGAACTGCTGAGGCCGGACGGGAGCCCCGTCCGAGTGCTTGTGGTGGACGACGAGCTGTCGATCACCGAGCTGTTGTCCATGGCCCTTCGCTACGAAGGCTGGCAGATCCGCAGCGCGGGTGACGGGACCGGTGCGGTGCAGACCGCGCGCGAGTTCCGGCCCGACGCCGTGGTGCTCGACATGATGCTGCCCGACATGGACGGTCTCGCCGTCCTCGGCCGGCTGCGGCGCGAGCTGCCCGACGTGCCCGTTCTCTTCCTGACCGCCAAGGACGCGGTCGAGGACCGGATCGCGGGCCTGACGGCCGGCGGCGACGACTACGTCACCAAGCCCTTCAGCCTCGAAGAGGTCGTGGCACGCCTGCGCGGCCTCATCCGCCGCTCCGGTGCCGCCGACCGCCGCTCCGACTCCGTCCTCGTCGTCGGTGACCTCACCCTGGACGAGGACAGCCACGAGGTGTCACGGGCCGGCGAGGGCATCCACCTCACCGCGACCGAGTTCGAGCTGCTGCGCTTCCTGATGCGCAACCCGCGCCGGGTGCTCAGCAAGGCGCAGATCCTCGACCGCGTGTGGTCGTACGACTTCGGCGGTCAGGCCAATGTCGTCGAGCTCTACATCTCGTACCTGCGCCGCAAGATAGACGCCGGTCGTGAGCCGATGATCCACACCCGTCGTGGTGCGGGGTATCTGATCAAGCCCGCGGTGTCATGAGCGGGCGACGACAGCTGCGGAAGCAGCGGCGCCGACAGCCTCGGACGCTGCGGACGCGGCTCGTCGTCTCGGCGGTCGCGCTCATCGCGGTGGTGTGTGCGGTGATCGGTACGGTGACGACGATCGCGCTGAGCCAGCACCTGTACGACCAGTTGGACACCTCGCTGAGCGATGTCGGCGACCGGGCCACCGGCGGCCCGGTGAGGCCGGACAGTCCGTCGGACCCGAAGGGCGAGCCTCCCGGGGGGCCGTTCGGTTTCATCACCAAGGGCGGCACGGAGGAGAACACCGTTGTCGCCCAGGTGAGTGACGACGGCGGAATCAGCGACGCGGTCGTCGCCAAGGAGAAGAACTCCGACAGCGAGGGCTTCGAGGGCATGGTCGCCGGCTCGCTCACCGAGGCGCAGAAATCCGCGGTCGGCTCCGTGTCGAAGACCGGGGAACACACCGTGGAGATCCCCGGGCTCGGTGAATACCGCGTCAAGTACGTCGAGGGCAACAGGGGCGGCTACTACGTCGCCCTGCCCACCGAGTCCGTCACCAGCACCGTCAACACCCTCATCCTCGTCGAGGTGAGCGTCACGGTGGCCGGCCTCGTCGCTGCCGGAATCGCCGGGTCCGTCCTCGTCACCGTCGCGCTCCGCCCCCTCCGCAAGGTCGCCTCCACCGCGACCCGCGTCTCCGAACTCCCCCTCCACAGCGGCGAGGTGACGCTCAACGAGCGCGTCCCCGAGTCCGAGACCGACCCCCACACGGAGGTCGGGCAGGTCGGCGCCGCCCTCAACCGCATGCTGGACCACGTCCACGGGGCCCTGCACGCGCGCCAGGAGAGCGAGACGCGCGTACGGCAGTTCGTCGCGGACGCGAGCCATGAGCTGCGCACACCGCTGGCGTCCATCCGCGGATACGCCGAGCTGACCAGACGCGGACGGGAGGAGACCGGGCCCGACACGAGACATGCCCTCGGCCGGATCGAGTCCGAGGCCGGGCGCATGACAGGGCTCGTCGAGGACCTGCTGCTGCTCGCACGCCTCGACGCCGGGCGGCCCCTGAGTTACGAGCACACCGACCTCTCCCCGCTGGTCGTGGACGCCGTGAGCGACGCCCGCGCGGCCGGGCGCGAACACAACTGGCGCCTTGAGCTGCCCGACGAACCCGCGCTCGTGCTGGCGGACGCCGCCCGCGTCCAGCAGGTCATGGTGAATCTGTTTGCGAATGCGCGAACGCACACACCTCCGGGCACGACCGTGACCGCACGCGTGCACCGTCAGGGACCCTGGGTGTGCGTGGACGTCCACGACGACGGTCAGGGCATTCCGCCGGACCTGCTCCCGCATGTCTTCGAGCGGTTCGCCCGGGGCGACTCGTCCCGGTCACGCGCCTCCGGATCCACCGGACTCGGGCTCGCCATCGTGCAGGCCGTCGCAGCCGCGCACGGCGGCGCGGTGACGGTCGACAGCGTGCCCGGACGTACCGTCTTTACCGTGCATCTGCCCGCGCTGGCGCCCGAGGACTCGCATTCTCATGAGGCCTTCATTTCCTCATCGAATTCGCAATCGTACTCACAGGCACAGCACAGCACGACCACATGGGTGCGACAGGGCGCTTGACGACAGTCGTCGTCATGCGAACCGAACCTTCTCCCGGCAACCTGCCGGCGCGGGAGCACCTCCCGGCCGGAAATGCCGGTACGCCTGTCCTGGACGTAGTGATCCCCGTCTACAACGAGGAGAAGGACCTCCAGCCGTGTGTGCTCAGACTGCGTGAGCACCTTGCCCGCACCTTCCCGTACGCGTTCCGCATCACCATCGCGGACAACGCGTCCACGGATACCACTCCCCTGGTGGCGGCGCGGCTGGAGGCGGAGATGCCCGAGGTCAGGGCGTTCCGGCTGGAGCAGAAGGGGCGCGGCAGGGCGCTGCGCACCGTCTGGTCCGCCTCGGACGCCCCGGTCCTCGCCTATATGGACGTCGACCTCTCCACCGACCTCAACGCGCTTCTCCCGCTGGTCGCCCCGCTGATCTCGGGTCACTCGGACCTGGCGATCGGCTCGCGGCTCGCCCGCAGCTCGCGGGTGGTGCGGGGGGCCAAGCGGGAGTTCATCTCCCGTACGTACAACCTGATCCTGCGGGGCTCGTTGCAGGCCCGCTTCTCCGACGCCCAGTGCGGTTTCAAGGCGATCCGGCGCGATGTCGCGCAGGTGCTGCTGCCGCTCGTCGAGGACACCGGATGGTTCTTCGACACCGAGATGCTGGTCCTCGCCGAGCGGGCCGGGCTGCGGATCCACGAGGTGCCGGTCGACTGGGTCGACGACCCGGACTCGACCGTGCACATCGTGAGGACCGCGACCGACGACCTCAAGGGTGTCTGGCGGGTGGGGCGCGCCCTGGCCACCGGTTCGCTGGCGCTCGACCGGCTCGCGCGTCCCTTCGGCGACGATCCGCGCGACCGCGAGATCAGCGACGTACCGAAGGGGCTGGCCCGCCAGCTCGTCGGGTTCTGTGTCGTGGGCGGTCTGTCCACGCTGTTCTATCTGCTGCTCTACAGCGGCTTCCGTACGTTCTCGGGGTCGCAGGTCGCCAACGCGCTCGCCCTGCTCGTCTCGGCGGTCGCCAACACCGCGGCCAACCGGCGTCTCACCTTCGGTGTGCGCGGCCGGGGCGGCGCGGTGAAGCACCAGGCGCAGGGCCTGGTCGTCTTCGGCATCGGGCTCGCCCTGACCAGCGGTTCGCTCGCCGCCCTGAACGCGGCGACGAACGACCCCGCGCACTCCACCGAACTGGCGGTGCTCATCGCCGCCAACCTCGCGGCCACCGTGCTGCGGTTCCTGCTCTTCAGGGCCTGGGTGTTCCCTGACCGGCGCGACGAGTCACCGTCGACCGTCGTCGCCTCGCACACACCCGCCGTGCCGGCCGGACCCGCGTCGCCCGTCTACGCGACGGCGCAGCGGTCCCCGTACAGCACGACGCCGGAGCCGTACGGCTCGGCGTCCGCTCCCTACGGCACGACTGCCTACGGCTCGACTCCGTACGGCACGACCCACTCTCCGCACGACCACCAGACCTGGGGGGACGCGACCATGCAGCTCCAGCCGGTGCGTCCGAACGATCACGATCCGAGGGACGCACGATGACGACGACTCAGCCCGACACGACCTATCAGGGGGGCGTCGGTCCCTCCGGGGGCGCGAGCCCCGACTGGGGACCGCCAGGCCCGACCGGGGCAACCGCCGTGCAGGAGCCCGTGGTTGCTCCGCCGGCCGCCCCCGAGGACGGCAGTCCCAAGCAGCCCTTCGTGCGCCGTCTGTGGCGCGGGCGGCCCGAGGACCACCGCTGGACGCGTCCCGCGTTCCTCGGCACGCTGCTGCTGATCGGCGCGCTCTACACCTGGAACCTCACGGCCTCCGGGTACGCCAACTCCTTCTACTCCGCGGCCGTCCAGGCCGGCAGCCAGTCCTGGAAGGCCTTCTTCTTCGGCTCGCTCGACTCGGCCAACGCCATCACCGTCGACAAGCCCCCGGCCTCCCTGTGGCCGATGGCCCTGTCGGTGCGGCTGTTCGGCTTGAACTCCTTCGCGATCCTGTTCCCGCAGGTGCTCATGGCGGTCGCCACGGCCGGAGTGCTGTACGGGGCGCTGCGCCGCCGGTTCAGCGCCGCGGCCGGCTTCATCGCGATGGCCGTCTTCGCGCTCACACCCGTCGCCGCGCTGATGTTCCGCTTCAACAACCCGGACGCGGCCCTCGCGCTCCTGATGGCCGTCACGGTCTACTGCGTGCTGCGGGCCATGGAGAAGGCGCAGACGAAGTGGCTGGTGTGGGCGGGTGCGGCCGTCGGTCTCGCCTTCCTGGTGAAGACCCTCCAGGCCTTCCTGATCCTGCCGCCGCTGGCCCTGGTCTACGTCGTCTTCGCGCCGACGACCCTGCGCAGGCGCATCGGCCAGGTGCTCCTCGCGGGCCTCTCGATGATCGTCGCGGGCGGCTGGTGGGTGGCGATCGTCGAACTGTGGCCCGCGTCCTCCCGCCCGTACATCGGCGGCTCGCAGAACAACTCCTTCCTTGAACTGACCTTCGGCTACAACGGACTCGGCCGCATCAACGGCGAGGAGACCGGCAGCGTCGGAGGCGGCGGGGGCGGCGGCTGGGGCGAGACCGGCTGGGACCGGATGTTCAGTTCCTCGATCGGCGGCCAGATCTCCTGGCTGATCCCGGCCGCGCTGATCGTGCTCGCCGCGGGCATCGCCCTCACCTGGAAGGCGAAGCGGACGGACACGGCCCGTGCCGCGTTCCTCGCCTGGGGCGGCTCGCTGCTGATCACCATGGTGATCTTCAGCTTCATGCAGGGCATCTTCCACGAGTACTACACCGTGGCCCTCGCCCCGTACGTCGCCGCCGTGATCGGCATGGGCGCGAGCGTGCTGTGGGAGGAGCGCGGCAAGGTGTGGGTCTCGCTCACCATGGCCGCCGGGGTGACGGCCACCGCGGTCTGGGGGTACGTCCTCCTGAACCGCTCCTCGGACTACCTGCCCTGGCTGAAGTGGCTGGTCCTGGTGGGCGGCCTGGTCGCCGCGCTCGGCCTGGTCTTCGTCTCGCGGCTCGGGCGCCGACTGGCCCTCGGGGTCGTCGGGTTGAGCTTCGTCGCGGCCCTCGCGGGTCCGACGGCGTACACCCTCACCACGCTGAACGAGGGCCACACCGGTTCGATCGTGACGGCCGGTCCGGCGGTCTCGGGCGGCAGGGGCGGACCCGGCGGCGGTGGCGGCATGGGCGGCGGCCCCGGTGGCGGCGGTATGCCGGGCCAGAACCAGCAGGGTGGCACCGGTCAGAACCAGCAGGGCGGCGGCATGGGGCAGCCCCCGACCGGCGGTATGCCGGGCGGCGGCCAGAACGGCCAGGGCCAGCAGAACGGCAACGGCCAGACCGGCAACGGTCAGACGGGCCAGAACGGCCAGACCCAGCGCGGTGGCGGCACAGGCGACGGCGGCGGTATGGGCGGCGGTGGCGGTATGGGCGGTCTGCTCAACGGCGCGAGCGTCAGCTCCGAGGCCAAGGCCCTCCTGGAGAAGAACTCCGGCGACTACACCTGGGCCGCGGCGGCCATCGGCGCCCAGAACGCCGCGAGCTACCAGCTCTCCACCGGTGACCCGGTCATGGCGATCGGCGGGTTCAACGGCAGTGACCCGTCGCCGACGCTGGCCCAGTTCAAGAAGTACGTGGAGGACGGGAAGATCCACTACTTCATCTCCTCCGGCTCCATGGGCGGCGGTGGCGGCGGCAGCAGCTCCGGCACCGGGACCCAGATCAGCGAGTGGGTGCAGGAGAACTTCAAGGAGGTGACGGTGGGTTCGTCCACCTTCTACGACCTGACGCAGCCGACGAGCTGACAACGGGAGGCTGCCGACCGGCTGGTCAGGAGAGCGGTGGCAGAGGGGTGGTGGCCGAGGCGGGAGTGCCTCGGCCACCACCCCTCTCTTTTTGTGTTGTACACCGTATGGGAGTTGTTCTACGGTGTATGGCATGCCAACCTCGCAAGGCCAAGCCCACCCCCAGCGCTGGCTGATCCTCGGTGTCATCTCCGTCGCCCAGCTCACCGTGCTGCTCGACAACACCGTGCTGAACGTCGCGATCCCCTCCCTCACCGAGGAGCTGGACGCCGGCACCGCGGACATCCAGTGGATGATCAACGCGTACTCGCTCGTGCAGTCGGGCCTGCTGCTCACCGCGGGCAGCGCGGCCGACCGCTACGGCCGCAAGAAGATGCTGGTCTGCGGACTCGTCCTGTTCGGCATCGGCTCGCTGGCCGCCGGACTGGCCGACAGCACCGGGCAGTTGATCGCCGCCCGCGCGGGCATGGGCGTCGGTGGCGCGCTCCTGGTCACCACCACGCTCGCCGTCGTGATGCAGATCTTCACGACGGAGGAGCAGCCGAAGGCGATCGCCATCTGGAGCGCGGTCGCCGCGCTCGGCTTCGCGACCGGTCCGCTGCTCGGCGGTTTCATGCTCGACCACTTCTGGTGGGGCGCGATCTTCCTGATCAACCTGCCGGTGGTGGCGCTGGCACTCTTCGCGGTGATCTCCCTCGTGCCCGAGTCCAAGAACCGGCGCGGCGACCGCCCCGACCTCCTGGGCGCCCTGCTCTCCACGATCGGCATGGCCTCCCTCGTGTACGCGATCATCTCGGGCCCGGAACACGGCTGGACCTCCGGCCGGGTGCTCGCCCCGGCGGCCACCGCGCTGGTGGTCCTCGCCCTGTTCGCGTACTGGGAGAGCCGGATCCCGTATCCGATGCTGGACCTGCACTTCTTCCGGGACCAGCGGTTCACGGGCGCGGTCTCCGGTGCCGTACTGATCGCCTTCGGCATGGGCGGCTCGCTGTTCCTGCTGACCCAGCACCTCCAGTTCGTCCTGGGGTACGGGCCGTTGGAGGCGGGGCTGCGCACCGCGCCGCTCGCGCTGACCATCGTGGCCCTCAACTTCACCGGTCTGTCGGCCAGGTGGACGGCGAAGCTGGGCAATCCGGTGTCGATCGCGCTCGGCATGACGCTGATGTCGGGCGGCCTGGTGTCGATCGCGACCCTCGCGGCGAGCGGGTACACGGGCACGCTGCTCGGGCTGGTGCTCATCGGCGCGGGCTCCGCGATCGCCGGCCCGGCCATGGCGCACGCCATCATGAGCGCGATCCCGCGGGAGAAGGCCGGCGTGGGCGCGGGCGTCAACGGCACGCTCAACGAATTCGGCATCGGGCTCGGTGTGGCGGTGCTCGGCGCCGTCCTCAACGCCCGCTTCGCCGCGCTGATCCCGGTCGCCGCGTCCTCCCTGCCGGCGGCGCTGGCGTCCGCGGAGTCGGCGGGCGAGCGCGCACGGATCACGGACGCGTTCGCCTCGGGTCTGGAGACCAGTCAGCTGGTGGGCGCGGCGGCGGTGTTCCTCGGCGGACTGCTGGCCGCGGCGTTGCTCCGGCGGGCGGAACGGGCAGACTCCGCGGTGACGATGGCGGCGTAGGGCCCGCTTAGCATCAGGGAGGGGGCGGACCTCGGTGTTCCGGGGCGCCCCCTCCGTAAGAGTTCCGAGGAAGGTGCGCCATGGTGAGGGCAGCCGACCGGGCCAAGCGTCCGGCGCGGACCAGCGTCTGGTTGGAGGGCAAGGCCCCGCGGGGCGGCGGTGCCCGGGGAGGACAGCCGTCGTCGCTCGACCGGGACCGGATCACCGAGGTGACGGTACGGCTGCTCGACGCGGAGGGACTGGCCAAGTTCTCCATGCGCCGGCTGGCCGCCGAGCTGAACGTGACCGCGATGTCCGTCTACTGGTACGTGGACACCAAGGACGATCTTCTCGAACTCGCCCTCGACGCGGTGTTCGGTGAACTGGAGCTGCCCGACCCGGAGCCGGGCGAGGACTGGCGCGAGCAGCTCCGGGCGCTGGCCGTCGGGTACCGGGCCCTGCTTGTCCGGCATCCCTGGGTGTCGCCGCTCGTCGGGACGTTCCTCAACATCGGGCCGCACTCCATGGCCTTCTCGCTGCGGGTGCAGGAGGTTGTGCGCAACACGGGGCTGCCGTTGCGGCGGCAGAGCGGCGCGATCTCCGCTGTTTTCCAGTGGGTGTACGGGTTCGGCACGATCGAGGGGCACTTCGTGCAGCGGTGCGCGTCCGCGGGGATGACGCAGGACGAGTACTTCCACCAGGCCATGAGTACGTTCAGCGGGCATCCTCAGTTCGCGGAGAACTATGAGAGTGCGGCGGGGCTCATGGAGGCGCGCGGGGGTGACACGGTCGAGGAGATGCGGGAGCGGGACTTCTCCGTGGCGTTCGAGTTGGTGGTGGCGGGGATCGAGAGCATGGTTGCCCGAGAGACCGGTGGGTGAGTGGCTGCCGCCGGTTTGTGTGTGATGTGCGGGTGGGTGGGGGCTGATCGCGCGGTTCCCCGCGCCCCTGAAAGCTTGCGGTGCCCCCAGCCCGAAAAGGTGCCGCAGGTTCCGTGCCCTCAAGGATGCGCAGTTCCCCGCGCCCCCAAAAGGCTGCGGTAGCCCCTGCCCGAAGACGCACCCGGTTTCCTGTGCCCCTGAAGGGCCCTACTCCTGCGGAGCCAGCCTTGCCGGGAAGCCGCCCGTTGCCACCGGGCCCCACTTCTCGGGGGTGATCCTGATGATGGACTTGGCCTGCTTGAGCATGGCCTCTCGGTACTCGTCCCAGTCGGGGTGTTCGCCCGCGATGTTGCGGTAGTACTCGACGAGGGGCTCGACGGAGTCGGGGGAGTCGATCACCTCGGCCGTGCCGTCGATCTGGACCCAGGGGCCGTTCCACTCGTCGCTCAGGACGATGAGGCTGACGCGGTCGTCGCGCTTGGCGTTGCGGGTCTTGGCGCGCTCCGGGTAGGTCGAGACGACGATGCGGCCCGAGTCGTCCACTCCGCAGGTCAGCGGCGAACCCTGGGGGCCGCCGTCCGACCTGCGCGTCAGCAGGATGGCGCGGTGGCGGGGGCGTACGAAGTCCAGCAGATCGTCGAGGGAGACAGAGGTGTTCGTCGCGATGTTCGATGCCATGGCCCCAGCCTAGGACTCGATCGCCTCCGCGAGGTTGTCGTACACCGGCACGTCCCGGCGCATTCCCGTCAGCTCCAGGACACGGCTCGCCATCCCTTCCGGGCGTGCCGCCACGCGCAGTTGGGCGGGCCGGGGCAGCCGGACGCGGAGGCCGGCGATCACGCGGACGCCCTGGGAGTCCATGAAGTGCGTACGGGTGAGGTCCAGGACAAGCAGCCGCAGCCGGTCCCTCCTGGCGTCCACGACGTCCAGGGCGCCGACGAGGACGACGTCGGCGTTGCTCAGGTCGATCTCCGAAGGAAACCCGAGCAGGGTGCATTCCGGCAGGTCATGAGGGGTCGGGAAGAAGGTCATCGCACTCACCTGACAGACGTTCGTCCGGATTCCGATGAGGCCGCTTCCTGACCCGCACACCCATTGCACCACGCGTGCGGGCGAGATCGGAAGCACGTACGAAGAGCCGCGCCCTCACCCCAACAGAGCAGCTAAAGTGGCTCTTCGTCCTGTGCTCGCAGTCGGGAATGTGCTGCGGAGCTCTCCTGCGCACAGCCGCCGGGGTCTGTCGTCGAACCGACGACGGGATCCGGGGCCGTGCATGCCGAAGAGGTTCGTGGTGGCTGCGTCTGAGTTTTCCGAATTGCCCCGTTTTTCCGGGGGTCTTGAGCTGGCCGAGACACTGACGGTCGCGGCTCAGCAACTGCACGAGACGTCCAGTCCCCGCAGCACCCTGCGCACCGCCGTCCGGCTCGCCGTGCACATCCTTCCCGGCGCCGAGCACGCCGGTATCTCCGTCATCGAGCGCAAGGCCCACCGCCAGACCCTCGCCTGGACCGACGAGGTCGTCCGCTCCGCCGAAGCCCTGGCCTCGGGCGGGGAACACCAGCACTGGACCCGGCTGTGGACCTCCCCGGTCGCCCGTATCGAGGACAGCGCGTCCGGCGACGACGACGGCGAACCCGCCCTCTCCGACCTCGGACTGCGCTCGGTGCTCTCGCTCCGGCTGCGCACCGAACGCCAGCGACTCACGGTCCTCACGGCGTACGCGACCAAGCCGCGGGCCTTCGACGACTCGGCCACCCGGATCGGCCGGCTGTTCACAGCGCACGTCAGCATCGCGTTCGACTCGGCGACCGCCCGCGAGCAGCTCACCGAGGCCATGCGCACCCGGGACCTGATCGGCCAGGCCACGGGCATCCTCATGGAACGCCTCGACATCGACGCGGCCGAGGCCTTCGACAGCCTCGTCCGGACCTCCCAGCGGGAGAACGTCAAGCTGCGTGACCTGGCCAGACGGATCGTCGACGCCAGGAGCGGCGAGTGACCGGGCACCGACGGGATACCCGTGCCCCATGACACTCTCCGCCGATCCTGCTGACCGCGGCCATCGCGACGAGCAGCAGCCGCGTGCCACCGCCCCGGAGTCCGCCACGCTGCACCAGGCGCTGGCCGGCACCGGTGGCCTCGACACGCTGCTGCGCGACCTCACGGACCGCGCCGTGCTCGCCGTGGCGGGCGCCGAGGCGTGCAGCATCACCGTGCGCCGCGACGGGCGCCTGCTGACGGTGGCGGGCACCGACGGCCTGCCCAGCGGGCTCGACCAGCGCCAGTACGAGAACGGCGACGGGCCCTGCGTCAGGGCGGCGGACTCGGACGCGGAGCAGCACGCACCCGACCTCTCCCAGGAGGACCGCTGGCCCACGTACGCCGCGTACGCGCTCTCCAGGGGAGTCCGTACGGTGCTGGCCGTGCCGCTCGCGGTCGACGGCGAGACCGACGCCGCCCTCAACCTCTACGCCACGACGGAGGGCGCCTTCCGCGGGAGCCGCACCGTGGCCAGGGCCTTCGCGGCGAACGCCTCGGACGCGATCAACGCCGCCCTGAGCATCGAGCGCGAGCGGGCGTCGGCGGGCGACGTCCGCACGGCGCTGCTCTCGCGCAGCGTGATCGACCAGGCCATCGGCATCCTCATGGCCCAGGAGCGCTGCACCGCGCAGACGGCACTCGACACCCTGCGCCGCGTCTCCCAGGACGCGAACATCAAACTCCGTGACCTGTGCGGAGACTTGGTGGCCCGCACGACGGACGGGGCCTCGGACCGGGCGTCGGACGGCGCATCGCACGGGCGCGGCGGTGCCTCGCGCCGGCGGGCGTCACAGCGACGGTAGCGTCCCGCCCTGCACCGCCTGGATGTCCAGCTCCACCTTCAGCGTCGTACCGATCGCCGCGATGCCCGCCTGGAGAACCTGGTTGTAGTTCATCGCGAAGTCCTCGCGGCGCAGTTCGGTGGTGGCCCGGAAGGCCGCGCGCGTACCGCCCCAGGGGTCGGCGCCCGTGCCCAGGTAGGCCAGGTCCAGGTCGACCGGCCGTACGACCCCGTGCATGGTCAGTTCGCCGTGGACCGTCCAGCGGTCGGTGCCGGCGGCCGGGGTCAGGCCCGTCGAGACGTACGTGATCTCCGGGTGGCGCTCGACGTCGAGGAAGTCCGGGGACTTCAGGTGGCCGTCGCGCATGGCGTTGCCCGTGTCGATGGAGGCCGCGGAGATCACCGCCTCCACCCGGGACTTGGCCACCTCGTCGGGCGCGATGTCGATCGAGCCCGCGAACTCCGTGAACCGCCCGTGCACGCTGGAGATGCCCAGGTGCTGGGCGACCGCGCCCACGGAGGAGTGGGCGGGGTCGACGGTCCAGGGGCCGGGCGGCGGTAGTTCGGTGCCGCCCTGCCGGGCCAGCGTCACGGTGCCGATCGCGGCCCGGCCGCTCGCCGTCACGATCGCGCTGGACGCGGCGGGCGCGTACCCGACGGCCGTGACGATCACGGTGTACGCCCCGGGCGCCAGCTCCGTCGCGTCCCGTACGCCGCCCTCCTCGTCCGTCTCGGCGCGCACCACCTGCGTGCCCGTCCCGTCGGTCACCGTGACGACCGCGTGCGACACGGCCCAGCCGTCCCGCGTACGGATCCGCGCGGTCAGTCCCATTGCAAGCAACCTCTCGTAAATGAAACCGGCCCGTGGTGCGTGCCTCCGCTAGGAACGCGCGCCACGGGCCGGGGTTCTCAACTGGCTCTCAACTACTCGCCGGGGTGGGCGAGTTCGATGTCGTGGCCGTCCACGCCGCCGCCGTTCACGGTCAGTGCCGTGGCCACCGGCGGGTAGCCGGTCGCGATGACCGTGTACTCGCCGCTGTCCAGGTCGGCGAAGGCGTACGCCCCGTCGGCCCCGGTGGTGGCGGTGCCGACCACGTTGCCCGCCGCGTCGATGAGCGTGACCCGGGCGTCGCCCAGCGGTCCGCCGGGTGCCCGCACGACGCCCTGGAGCTGCGCGCCCGCGGTGAGTGCGACCTCGATCCGGGTGACGCCGGTGCCGCCGACCTCGACGGGCAGGGCCCGCGGCCGGTGTCCGGCGGCGTTCACCGCGACGGTCACGGCGCCCGGCACCAGCTCGGCGAAGGCGAACTCGCCCTGCTCACCGGTGGTCCCGGTGGCCAGCACGTCACCGCGCACATCGGTCACGATGACCATCGCGCCCACGACCGGCTTCCCGCCCTCGGCGGCCTTCACCGTGCCGGACAGCCCGCTCGTGCCGCTCAGCAGGATGTCGTACGCGAGCGGTTCACCGTTCACGACGACCGTCGAGGCCTGCGGCTGGAACCCGTCCGCGGAAGCGATCAGCACGTACGAACCCGTGCCGGGCGCGTCCACCGCGTAGGCGCCGTCGGCCTGCGCGACCGAGCGGCCCAGCTGACGGCCCGCGAGGGAGATCAGCGTGACGGCGGCCCGGGGGACGGGCGCGCTCTCGGCACCGCGGACGTATCCGCGCACCGGGACCCCGCCCGAGCCGTTGCCGGAGGCGGCGCCCGGTCCGGCCGTCATGGTGGCGACGGCCGCGAGGCGCTGGGTGCCCGCCGGACCGGTCTCGGCGCCGGAGCCGTTGTCGTTTCCGGTTCCGCTTCCGGTTCCGCTTCCGGTTACGTCTACGGTTCCGGTGTCCGCGACGGCCCAGCTCGGGACGCGCTCTTCGGCCTCGGTGGAGACGGCCGCGGCGCCGGCGTTCGCCGGGACTGCCTCCGCGACGGCCGTGACATCCGGCTGCGCCTCGGCGGCCTGCGCCAGCGCGCCCGAGGTGCGCAGCGGGACCTCCTTGATGAACAGCGTGACGAAGAAGGCGATCAGCGCCATCGCGCCCGCGATCAGGAAGACGTCCGCGATGCCGTGCCCGTACGCGCTCTCCATGACCGTGCGCAGCGGCGCGGGCAGCGCGTCCATGTCCGGGATGCTGCTGTTGTGCGAACCGCCCGCAGCGGCCGCGTACTTGGGGTCGATCCCGGTCAGGCCGTCCTTGACGTAGTCGGTGATCCGGTTGGCCATCACCGCACCCAGCGCGGAGACGCCGATCGCGCCGCCGAGGGAGCGGAAGAAGGTCACCGTGGAACTGGCCGAGCCGAGGTCCTCCGGCGCCACCTGGTTCTGCGTGGACAGCACCAGGTTCTGCATCATCATGCCGATGCCGAGACCCAGCAGCGCCATGAAGACGGCCACTCGCCAGTAGTCCGTGTCGTACCGGATGGTGCCCAGCAGACCGAGCCCCGCGGTGATCAGGACACCGCCGCTGACCAGCCAGACCTTCCACTTGCCCGTCTTGGTGATGATCTGCCCGGAGACCGTGGAGGAGATGAACAGGCCGCCGATCATCGGGATCGTCATGACACCCGACATCGTCGGGGACTTGTCCCGCGCCAGCTGGAAGTACTGGCTGAAGAAGACCGTGCCGGAGAACATCGCGACACCCACGAAGAGCGAGGCGAGGGAGGAGAGGGTGATGGTCCGGTTGCGGAAGAGCCGCAGCGGGATGATCGGTTCCTTGGCCTTCGACTCGACGAGCACGAACAGCAGTCCCAGGGCGACGGCACCGCCGACCATGGCGTACGTCTGCCACGACACCCACTCGTACTTGTCACCCGCGAAGGTGACCCAGACCAGCAGCAGCGAGACCGCGGCGGAGATGAGGAACGCGCCGCCCCAGTCGACCTTCACGTCCCGCTTCACGACGGGCAGGTGCAGGGTCTTCTGCAGCACGATCAGCGCGATGACCGCGAACGGCACACCGACGTAGAAGCACCAGCGCCAGCCAAGCCAGCTGGTGTCGGTGATGACACCGCCGAGCAGCGGGCCGCCGACGGTCGCGACTGCGAACGTGGCGCCGAGGTAGCCGGAGTACCGGCCGCGCTCGCGCGGGGAGATCATCGCCGCCATCACGATCTGCGCGAGGGCGGACAGACCGCCCACGCCGATGCCCTGCACCACGCGGCAGGCGATCAGCATGCCGGGGTTCTGCGACAGGCCCGCGGCGGCCGATCCCAGGACGTAGATGACAAGGGCTATCTGGACGAGCGCCTTCTTGCTGTACAGGTCGGCGAGCTTGCCCCACAGGGGCGTCGCGGCTGTCATCGACAGCAGCGCCGCGGTGACGACCCAGGTGTAGGCGGACTGGCCGCCGCCCAGGTCGCCGATGATCTCGGGCAGGGCGTTGGTGACGATCGTCGACGACAGGATCGCGACGAACATGCCGAGCAGCAGTCCGGAGAGGGCCTCCATGATCTGCCGGTGCGTCATCGGGGCGCCGTCGGCGGCGCCTCCGTGCTTGGCGTGTGAGCCCCGCACACCGGCTGGTGTGGTCGTTGCCATGGGCTTCCTTTTCTTGTGATGCGTCATACGGGTGTACGGGTTGTCTGCTCGACGAGGGGTGTCGGTGGGGGTGGGGGTGCGGGGGGTGCGGCCGACGTGGGGGGTGCGGCCGGTGCCGCCTGTGCCGCCGATACGGGCCTGCAGTCGCCGAAGCTGGTGCGCAGGCGGCCGAGCAGGGTGTTGAGCTGGTCGACCTCGTCGTCCGACCAGTCCGCCAGGTAGTGGACGAGCGCGTTCATGTAGCGCTCGGAGAGTTCGGCGAGCATGTCCTGTCCGGCGGGGGTGAGCCGCAGGATGCGTGAGCGTTTGTCGGCGGGGTCGGGGGACCGGTCGATCCAGCCGCGTTCCGCCACGTGCGCCACGTGCCGGCTCGTCACCGACATGTCGATGGCGAGCAGCTCCGCGAGGCGGCTCATCCGCATCTCGCCGTGCCGGTCGAGCAGGGTGAGGACCGCGGCGGAGCCCGCCGGGCACTCGTGCGGGAGGACTCGGCCCAGGCCCCGTTTCACAGCGCCGATGGCGCTGAGTTGCCGGGCCAGCTCCTCGTACTGACGTCGAGCAGCCATCGCACCTCCCTTGTTTGTTGCTTCAGGCAACCATAAGAATGATTGGTTGCTGCAGGCAAATGAAAACGGGGATGACGGTCTAAAACCTTGGCAAAGGCAAGTATTGGCGAACGTAAACTCGCAGGTGGGGTGGCTTTGGCGGGTGCGTGTTCGGCTGCGGGTGTGTTTGTGGCTGGTCGCGCAGTTCCCCGCGCCCCTTGGGTGGGTGGGGGTGCCGGTTCGTCTTCTGGGTGCGGGGCCGTGGCGGGATGTGCGTCCGCAGCCGGTGACGTAAGGCGCGGTTGCCGCCCGGTGGCTGACAACTGGTGTCCTCGTAAGCTGCGGCCACACATCCCGCCACGTCCCCTCCGGCTGGTGGGCCGACCGGTCCCCGCCAGGGGGGCGGGCGGTGGTGGGGCGCCCCTTTTGGGGGCGCGAGGAACGGCGCGAGCAACCACGACGGGCCGGCACATGACGACGGCGGGTACCGCCCCTCTCAGGGGCGCGGGGAACTGCGCGAGCAACCCAGGACGGCCGGCACGTGGTGAACCCGGCCTCGGCCACCGGCTTTTAGGGGCGCGGGGAACTGCGCGACCAGCCGCAGTGGGCCCGCGCGTGGCAACGGCGGGTGGCCCAGGGGGTACCCGGGTGGACGTTCACCCGAAGTGCCACCTAGAGTCCAGGGCCATGGCAAACACCCAGGGCCCCGAGGGCAACTACGACCCCGCGGGTAGCACCCAGATGTTCCGAGCGTTCGTCGACGACCCGCAGAGCAGCCGGCAGCAGGCCGCCCCCGCGGGCCCCCGCATCGGCCTGATCGTCGGCGTGATCGTGGCCGTCGCGGTCGTGGCCCTCGTCGCCTGGCTCGCGCTCAAGTAGGCGACGGCGTCGTAGGGCGGCGCCCTACTCCCACCGGACGGACACGTCCCGAGTCTCGACGTGCATGCCCAGCGGGACGCGCCACGCGTCGACGCACACCGTCCAGGTCTTCTCTTCCCGCGCGCCCGGAGCGATCGGCGCGGGAAGCTTCTCGGCCGACTCGACGGTCGCCCAGTCGATCCCGAGCGCCCCGATGATGTGCGTCCCGAGGGTCACCGTGCCCGAACGCACCGCGGTGCCCCCGGTGTTGTGGAAACCGACGGTGACCTTCTCGCACCAGCGCTTGTCGGCGGGCTCCCGCTCGGGGTCGCCGATGCCGAGCACCGCGGGCCCGGGCTTCGCGGGGCTCGTGGGGCTCTGCGGACCGCCGCTCGGTGCTCCGGTGCCAGAGCCGGAACTCCCGGTCCCGGCACCGGAGTCGCTCCCGCCCGTCGGTGGAGCAGTCGTACGACCTTCGCCGCCGTCGGCCGACCTCGACGCGGCCGAGTCGCTCCCGCTGTCCCGATTGTCCGGAGAGCCCGAACTCCCAGGTCCCGGCTCGCCCGGGGCCGAACTGCCGCCGCTCGCCGCCGCCTCGGGCGTCCCGGCTTCCTCCAGCGGCACCAACTCCACATCCCCGGTGGGCGCTACCGCCTCGCCGGACGACGCGGGTCGCTGCACGGCGACGTAACCCTCATTGCCGTCGCCGGTCCCGCAGGCGACGAGGGCCGCCCCCAGGCAGACGACAGCCGCCGAGGCACCCCCAAGGGCACCTCGGCGACCACGAATCGACTGCTGACCCATCCGTCGGCGCATCGCGCCAGTGTGGCTGACGGGTCGTCAATTATGAACCCTCGGTCGGGATCTCAGTCGGAGATCAGACCTTCCCGCAGCTGCGACAGCGTGCGAGTGAGCAGTCGGGAGACGTGCATCTGCGAGATGCCGACCTCCTCGCCGATCTGCGACTGCGTCATGTTCGCGAAGAAGCGGAGCATGATGATCCGCCGCTCGCGGGGCGGGAGTTTGGCGAGCAGCGGCTTCAGGGACTCGCGGTACTCGACGCCCTCCAGCGCCGTGTCCTCGTAGCCGAGGCGGTCCGCGAGGGAACCCTCGCCGCCGTCGTCCTCGGGGGCCGGCGAGTCGAGTGACGACGCCGTGTACGCGTTGCCGACCGCGAGGCCGTCGACCACGTCCTCCTCGGACACGCCGAGCACGACGGCCAGTTCGGCGACGGTCGGCGAGCGGTCCAGCTTCTGGGAGAGATCGTCACTGGCCTTGGTGAGGGCCAGCCGCAGCTCCTGGAGGCGGCGCGGCACCCGCACCGACCACGAGGTGTCCCGGAAGAACCGCTTGATCTCGCCCACGACCGTCGGCATCGCGAACGTCGGGAACTCGACCCCGCGTTCGCAGTCGAAGCGGTCGATCGCCTTGATCAGGCCGATCGTGCCGACCTGGACGATGTCCTCCATCGGCTCGTTGCGCGACCGGAAACGCGCGGCCGCGTAACGCACCAGCGGGAGGTTGAGCTCGATGAGCGTGTCCCGTACGTAGGCACGCTCGGGGCTGTTCTCGTCGAGTGCGGCGAGCCGCAGGAACAGGGAGCGGGACAGGGTGCGGGTGTCGATGGCTTCCGAGGTCGGGGGAAAGGCCGGGGCTTCCACGGCCGGGACGGCCGGAACATCGGCAACGACACTGTGAAGCGCGTCGGGCGCGGGTTCGCTCTTCGTGAGCGTGAGCACCTTCGAGCTGCCCTGGTCTGCGGACATGCCACCCCCTTTGGGTCGCGGACGGTCGCGGCGGACGCTCCCGTCGAAGGAACGCAGCCTCCACCTGAATACCGGAGGTGGGGCTGCGGCAAACGCGTCACCGGAAGAATGTCACATGTCGGCAACACGCTGTAGTGACATGTCGACACCGGAGGGGTGAATAGGCCCTGGAAAAGGGGGGTCTGACGGTTTTTCGACGCAGAAATGTCGCGAAAAGGCCTTGGAGTCGATTCGCTCCTGAGGGTTACGCCTCGATCCTGTTTGCGGATCGCAGTCTGGCGAAGCTGCGGGCGAGCAGTCTTGACACATGCATCTGCGATACGCCCAGTTCGGCACTGATCTGTGACTGCGTCAGATTGCTGTAGTAGCGCAGGAGGAGGATCCGTTGCTCCCGCTCGGGGAGCTGGACCAGGAGGTGCCGTACGAGGTCGCGGTGTTCGACCCCGTCGAGTGCGGGGTCCTCGTAGCCGAGCCGGTCGAGGAGTCCGGGCAGTCCGTCGCCCTCCTGCGCGGCCTCCAGCGAGGTCGCGTGGTAGGAACGTCCGGCCTCGATGCAGGCCAGGACCTCGTCCTCGGTGATCCGCAGCCGCTCGGCGATCTCACCGGTGGTGGGCGTGCGTCCGAAGGCCGTCGTGAGGTCCTCGGTCGCGCTGTTCACCTGGACCCACAGCTCGTGCAGCCGGCGCGGTACGTGGACCGTGCGGACGTTGTCGCGGAAGTACCGCTTGATCTCACCGACCACCGTGGGCATCGCGAAGGTCGGGAACTGCACGCCCCGGTCGGGGTCGAAACGGTCGATGGCGTTGATCAGGCCGATGGTGCCGACCTGGACGACGTCCTCCATGGGCTCGTTGCGCGACCGGAACCTGGCGGCGGCGTACCGCACCAGCGGAAGGTTCGCCTCGATCAGCGCGGCCCGCACCCGGCCGTGTTCGGGGCAGCCGGGCTCAAGGTTCTTGAGCTCGCCGAAGAGCACCTGGGTCAGGGCCCGGGTGTCGGCTCCGCGGCGGCGCTGCGGGCTGTCCTCCGGGGTGTCGGGAAGGCGCTCCTGGGCTGGGGCCGAGGGTGGAGCCGGGGGCTCATGGGGCGGTGCTTGAGGCGCAGTACTGGCCGGCACGGTCAACTCCACCTCTGGGTCGGTCAACATCCGTCAACTCATCCGTCAAAAGCGGTCATAGCATCACAAGACATGTGCACTGTGTGCAAGCACCGCATAACTCCGTGTTGAGCGTCAGTTGGGGCCCGGGGAGGGTTCCTGGGGGTTCCCGAGCGGGGCCGGAGACGCGAAACGGCCCCCCGCCGTTCAGGCGAGGGGCCGGGGGCGTGCGCCGGGCGCGCTTCAGAACTCGTAGTCGGCGATCACCCACGTGGCGAACTCCCGCCACAGTGCGACGCCCGCCTGGTGCGCGGGGTGCTCGATGTACCGCTTGAGCGCGTCCGTGTCCTCGACCGCCGAGTTGATCGCGAAGTCGTACGCGATGGGCCGGTCGGTGATGTTCCACTCGCACTCCCAGAACTTCAGTTCGGGGATCTGTCCGCCGAGGGCGCGGAAGGCGGCGACGCCCTCGACGACGCGCGGGTCGTCGCGCTCCACACCCTCGTTGAGCTTGAAGAGGACCAGATGGCGGATCACGGGCACTCCTAGTTCTTGGCCCCGTCGGCGATCCACGTCATGAAGTCCCCGACGGCCTGAGCGGCGTTCGAAATGCCCTCAAACCCTATCTGGACGTAGTCGGCGGCCTTGGCGGGGTCGGTGATGATCACGTACAGCGCGAAGACGATGAGCACGTAGACGGCGATCTTCTTCGAATTCACCGCCATCGCGGCCTCCCCGTGTGCCTGCTGCCTGCTGTCTTGTCGGCTGCGCCTGTTGGGACCCCTGTTGCCGGCGGTGAGTGTAACCCGGACAGTTGATATGACGATCTTTCAAACCGTGCCGAGTTCGGAACGCACGAAGGGCCCCGTCTTTCGACGGGGCCCTTCAGAAGCGGTAGCGGAGGGATTTGAACCCTCGGTGACTTGCGCCACACTCGCTTTCGAGGCGAGCTCCTTCGGCCGCTCGGACACGCTACCGAGAGAGATCCTAGCCCACGTTGGGCCGTGCTCCGAAATCGGTATTCGGCGCCGGCCGGGCAGCTGCGCCGGCGGCCGGATCAGCGGTCGCGGAAGAAGTCGGTGAGCAGCCGGGCGCACTCCTCGTCGAGTACGCCGGCGATCACTTCGGGCCGGTGGTTGAGCCGGCGGTCGCGTACGACGTCCCAGAGGGAGCCGGCCGCGCCCGCCTTCTCGTCGCGGGCGCCGTAGACCACACGGTCCACACGGGACTGCACGATCGCGCCCGCGCACATCGTGCAGGGTTCGAGGGTCACGACGAGCGTGCAGCCGGTGAGCCGCCACTCCCCGAGCTTCGCGGCGGCCCGGCGAACGGCGAGCACCTCGGCGTGGGCGGTCGGATCGCCGGTCGCCTCACGCTCGTTGTGCCCGGTGGCGAGGACCGTCGTGCCGTCCGGGGACAGCACGACGGCGCCGACGGGGACGTCCCCGCCCCGGACGGCCGACCCGGCCTCGTCCAGGGCGAGCCGCATCGCGGCCCGCCAGCGGTCGCGTACGGGGTCCTGTTCCTCCTGAGCGCTCGGGGGAGTCAGCGGACGGTCTCCAGGACCTCCGCCGCGCCGAGCACCTCGGCGATCTCGCCGAGCGCGTCGGTGCTGTCCAGGGCCAGCAGCTCCTTCTCGTTCACGCCGAGGTCCGTGAGGACCTCGCGGTCTCCGATGGGTCCGGACGGCACGGCCTCACCCTTGGCGGTGGTGCCGACGTCGTCCTCATCGTCGTCGTCGGCCTCGTCCTCGGGTTCACCGTCCTCCGTGCCGTCGAGGTCGAGGGAGTCCAGGTCGGCGACGTCGTCGTCCGGCTCCCTTCCGAGCAGTTCGTCCGTGAGCAGGATCTCGCCGTACGAGCTGCGGGCGGCGGCCGCGGCGTCCGAGACGTAGATGCGAGGGTCCTCCTCGCCGTCCACGCGGACGACTCCGAACCACGCGTCCTCCTGCTCGATGAAGACGAGCACCGTGTCGTCGTCGACCGAGGCTTCGCGGGCCAGGTCGGTCAGATCCGACAGGGTCTCCACATCGTCGAGCTCTGTGTCGCTCGCTTCCCACCCGTCTTCGGTGCGCGCGAGCAGTGCGGCGAAGTACACCGTGACTCTCCCACTGGTCATAGGCGTGCCGGTTGGGGGTCCCCCCGGCGGAGGCTGTGGGCGGGGAGTGCGTGTGCCGAGCCCCGCCCACTCGGAATCGTGGCAGAAACGGAGCGTTCAGGAGAGGTCTTCGGCTCGCTGTGTCCCGGTCGCGTCTCAGCGTCCGTTTCGCGTGTCGCGTGCGTCACGCAGCCGTACGGCCTCACCTGGGCGCCCAGCACCCACCGACAGCGGGATCGTACGCCGACAGGACCCGCGCTTCGT
The DNA here is from genome assembly GCF_036182465.1 of Streptomyces sp. NBC_00258. Classification (NCBI taxonomy): domain Bacteria; kingdom Bacillati; phylum Actinomycetota; class Actinomycetes; order Kitasatosporales; family Streptomycetaceae; genus Streptomyces; species Streptomyces sp. NBC_00258. The sequence continues at coordinate 6,167,919 of NZ_CP108081.1, read as the reverse complement.
ACGCGGCTTCCCGGGAGATCGTCCGGCGGGTCGCCCGGCGCCGGTCCGAGGACGGGCGGCCTGCCTGCGCCGCGGCGGGACCTGCGGGGGCGCGGCTGCCGGCGGCCTACCAGCGGAATGTGCGCATGCGCATGGCGTGGCGCAGCCGGGCCGTCTTGGCCCGCCGGGGCTGCACCCGGTCGCGCAGCTCGCGCGCCTCCGTGAGCTCCCGCAGGAACTGGGCGCGACGCCTGCGGCGCGCGGCTTCGCTCACCGGGTCCTCGCGGTCCTCACGGCTTCGCTGCTCCGGGTCGGACATGGGCAACACCCCCAGTCGGTCCTTCCCACTTTCCCTCCGACGGGCGGTTTGATGCCACCTGGGGTTTAACGGCGCGACGAGGCATCGGACGAGTCGGTGGCGGGCGAGGGGCGGGTGGCGGGCGCCCGGATACCCTTGTGGGCATGCGTCTCCACGTCGTCGACCACCCTCTGGTCGCTCACAAGCTCACCACGCTGCGCGACCGTCGCACCGACTCCCCGACCTTCCGGCGGCTCGCCGACGAGCTGGTCACCCTGCTCGCCTACGAGGCCACCCGGGACGTGCGGACCGAGCAGGTCGACATCGTGACCCCGGTGTCCCCGACCACGGGCGTCAAGCTGTCCCACCCGCGCCCCCTCGTCGTACCGATCCTGCGGGCCGGCCTCGGCATGCTCGACGGCATGGTGCGCCTGCTGCCGACCGCCGAGGTGGGCTTCCTGGGCATGGTGCGCGACGAGGAGACGCTCCAGGCGTCCACGTACGCGACCCGCATGCCGGACGACCTCTCCGGGCGCCAGGTGTACGTCCTCGACCCGATGCTCGCCACCGGCGGCACGCTCGTCGCGGCGATCCAGGAACTCATGAAGCGCGGCGCCGACGATGTGACGGCCGTGGTTCTCCTCGCCGCCCCCGAGGGCGTCGAGGTCATGGAGCGCGAGCTGGCCGGCACGCCCGTCACGGTCGTGACCGCTTCGGTCGACGAGCGCCTGAACGAGCACGGCTACATCGTCCCGGGCCTGGGCGACGCGGGCGACCGGATGTACGGCGCGGCCGAGTAGCGGGCCCGGGCTCTTGCGGGGCGCGGGCCCGTACGGGGTCTGCTAGCAGCTCTTCTTCGTCGCCGAGGGCGTCGGTGCGGGCTTGGCCAACGTGGTCAGGGCCTTGTCGGCGTCCTCTTTCTTCGTCAGGGACTTGAAGGCCGTGCCGAGGATCAGGTCGACCTCCGCGGGCTTCGCGCGGGTGTCGGTCTTCAGCTCGGCGCCGGTGAGCTGTGTCGCGAGGACGGGGAGCGCGGCGTCGGAGGCCGACTTGGCACCGAGGACCATCCCGGTGCCCTTGACCTTCTTGTCGTACGTCTTCGTCGCGTTGCCGACGTCGCCGATCTTGAAGCCGCGTTTCTTCAGCTCGTCGGCGGTGTCCTTGGCGAGGCCGCCGCGGGGGGTGGCGTTGAGGACGTTCACGGTGATCTGGCCGGGCTTGGGGAGGGCTTTGACCGGGCTCGGGGAGGGCGAGGGGGATGCCGTGCAGTCGGCGGCCGGACCTGCCGCGGAAGCCTCGTCGCCGCCGCCTGTGAAGACGTCGATGAGCTGCAGCGTTCCCCAGCCGATCAGTCCGAGCGCGGCGACGGATGCGACGACCGCGAGCGCGATTCTGCGGCGCCCTCGGTTTCTGCGCATCCGCGGGTACTTGTCCCCCGTGATCTTGTACTGGCCGCCCATGCCAGGGGGAGTCAGCATGCTCATGGGCGCAGCGTAGTGCGCCTTGGCGGCGATGCCTACTAGATGATCATTGACCGGGGGTCAGTCCAACCCGAAAGGGCCAATTCGCTCCGCTGGGGGCGCGTTTTCGGGTGCGGGTCGGTGGGGGCTTGTCGCGCCCACGCGGCGGAGCCGCATATGTCACAGCCCCGCGCCCCTGGTGGGTGGGGCTTGCGGTGGTGTGTGACGTGCGGGCCGTCCGTGGCTGGGCGCGCAGTTCCCCGCGCCCCTGACGGGGCGCCACTGCCGGACCGGGCTACGAAGTCCCGCTCAGTCCAGTTCCAGGACTCGGGCGTGCAGGACCTGGCGCTGCTGGAGGGCGGCTCGGACGGCTCTGTGGAGGCCGTCTTCGAGGTAGAGGTCGCCCTGCCACTTCACGACGTGCGCGAAGAGGTCGCCGTAGAACGTGGAGTCCTCGGCGAGCAGCGTTTCCAGGTCGAGCTGGCCCTTGGTCGTCACCAACTGGTCGAGGCGGACCGGGCGTGGCGCGACGTCCGCCCACTGCCGGGTGCTTTCCCGGCCGTGGTCGGGGTACGGCCGGCCGTTTCCGATGCGCTTGAAGATCACACGGAAAGCCTACCGGTCAAGAGCTTCCGGGCGCAGCCATGGTGGCGGAGTGCGACGCTGGAAATGACGCCGTAAATAGGGGCAAACCGGTAATTCTCCTAGATCACCCTTTCAAGATCGGTTCGGATGCGGGCCGAGGACAGTCTTGGGCAAACCGGGAACAGGGGTCTGAAATGACTGACAGCGAAGCGCCGCCGGCAAAGGCACCCGAAGGCGTGAGCGGTGCTCCCGCGCTTCCGCAGCCGGCCCTCGAAATCGCCTCCGGGTACGCCTTCACGGGCCCCGCGCTCGATCTGGGCGCCCTGCTGTGGGACGGGCGGTGCTTCCCGGACGTACAGATCCGGATCCCGCTGCCGATGCTCAACCGGCACGGGCTGGTCGCCGGGGCCACCGGTACGGGCAAGACGAAGACCCTGCAGCTCATCGCGGAGCAGTTGTCCGCGCAGGGCGTGCCGGTGTTCCTCGCCGATGTGAAGGGTGACGTGTCCGGGATCTCGGCGCCGGGGCAGGAGAACGACAAGGTGCGGGCGCGGGCCGGGGAGGTCCGGCAGGAGTGGACGCCGGCCGGTTTCCCCTGCGAGTTCTACGCCCTCGGGGGCATGGGGCACGGCACCCCCGTACGCGCGACGATCACCAGCTTCGGGCCGGTCCTGCTGTCCAAGGTGCTCCAGCTCAACCAGACCCAGGAGCAGTCGCTCGGCCTGATCTTCCACTACGCCGACCAGAAGGGCCTGGAACTGGTCGACCTGAAGGATCTGCGGGCCGTGGTGACCTTCCTGACCTCCGACGAGGGCAAGTCCGAGCTCAAGGGCATCGGCGGGCTCTCCACGGCCACGGCCGGGGTGATCCTGCGCTCGCTGACGGCGTTCGAGGCGCAGGGGGTGAGCCCGTTCTTCGGGGAGCCGGAGTTCGACACCGGTGAGCTGTCGCGGGTGGCGGGGGACGGGCGGGGCACGGTCTCCGTCCTGGAGCTGCCGGCCGTGCAGGACAAGCCGCAGCTCTTCTCCACGTTCCTGATGTGGCTGCTGGCCGACCTCTTCCACGATCTGCCGGAGGTCGGTGACGTGGACAAGCCGAAACTCGTCTTCTTCTTCGACGAGGCGCACCTGCTCTTCAACGACGCGTCGAAGGCCTTCCTGGACGCCATCACCCAGACCGTCCGGCTGATTCGCTCGAAAGGGGTCGGCGTCTTCTTCGTCACACAGACCCCCAAGGACGTACCGGGGGATGTCCTCGCGCAGCTCGGCAACCGGGTCCAGCACGCACTGCGCGCGTTCACCCCCGACGACCAGAAGGCCCTCAAGGCCACGGTGAAGACCTTCCCCAACTCGCCGTACGACCTGGAGGAGGTCCTCACCGCGCTCGGGACCGGCGAGGCCGTGGTCACCGTCCTCAGTGAGAAGGGCGCGCCGACCCCGGTCGCGGCGACGCGGCTGCGGGCGCCGGAGTCCCTGATGGCGCCCGTCGATCCGGCCGCCCTCGACCGGGCGGTCCAGGAGTCGCCGCTGTACGGGCGTTACGCGGAGGCGGTCGACCGGGAGTCGGCGTACGAGAAGCTGACGGCGCGGGAGAAGGAGGCCGCGGCCTCCGCCTCCTCCCCTCCTTCGGCCTCCACGCCTTCCTCGGAGCCGGCTCCGTCGCGGGGCCGCGGGCGGAAGGGCGACGACCAGGACTCCTCCGTCGTCGAGCAGGTCGTCGGCAGCGGTGTCTTCAAGTCCCTGGCCCGCAGCCTGGGCACGCAGATCGGCCGCGAGATCACCCGGTCGGTCTTCGGAACGGCTCGGCGCAGGCGGTAGCGGGCGGCGAGAGCCCGGGGAGGCGGGAGGCGGTACATCCGTCTCCCGCCTCCCCGGGCGGGCGGCTCAGTCGCGCTCGTGGTCCTTCGGCGGGGACTGCTGCTCCGGAGCGGGTTCCGGGGTGACCTGGTGGGTGTCACGCGCCGGCGCCGGCTTCGGGGCGTTGCGGAGGGATTCGGCGCGTACGAGGGCACGCAGGATCGCGTACGGGTCCTTCGACATGTGGGGTCCTCTCGTGCTGCTGGGGGGGAGGGGGAGCGGTCCGGAGCGGGGACCGTCAGCAGCGGAGGACCATGCAGCGCTGGGCGCGCGGGGTGGGGGCGTACGGAGGTGCGGGGCGGGTGTGTGGCTTCGGGCGCGGGTGTGCGGGGACCGGGGGGCGCGCGGGGCGCTGGGGTACGAGGGGGCGGTGGCTCTGGCGGGCGGGTGAACGTAGGGCGGTGTCCAGGAGGTCGTGGGGGTGTTCCAGACCGGACTCGGTGGTGACGGCGGGCGGTGGTGCGGTGCGGGTTCCGGTGTGGGCGCCCACGGCACTCACCGCGCACGTCGCGCACAGCACGGCCGCGAGTGCCATGAGGAACCGTGGCCGGGTGGGCCGACGGTTCCGGCGCTCGTGCCGCGGGGCGAACCGGCCGGGGGTCATGAGAGGTCATGTCCCCGGGAGGGGTGGGTGGTTCATCGGCCGCGTCCTGAGAACCGCCCTCTTGGCGTACGCGGGGGCCTCCGACGGGCCGCGTTGTTCGTCTGCGGGTTGGTGGAGGCTGGTCGCGCAGTTCCCCGCGCCCCTGGGGGTGGGTGGGGGTTCGGTGTGGTTTGTCGGGTGCGGGTTCGTTTGGGCTGAGCGCGCAGTTCCCCGCGCCCCTGAAAGACAAAAGCCAGGGCGCAGCCCTGCTTTTAGGGGCGCGGGGAACTGCGCGACCAGCCCAAACGAACCCGCACCCGACACACAACCCAGCTCCACCTCAAAGCGCCCCCGCAGCGAACCGCCTGCGCAGCTGTACCGCCGTGATGGTCTCCGTGATGCCGAGGGCGAGGAGCCAGCAGCCGCCGACCACCGTGAGGACGGCGACGGACTCGAAGGGGGAGACGATCAGGACGACGCCGGCGAGGAAGCTGAGGACGCCGAGCAGGATCTGCCAGCCGCGGGCGGGGACGGACGGATCGGACACGGCGGCCAGGGTCTGTGTCACACCCCGGAACAGCCAGCCGATGCCGATCCACAGCGCGAGCAGCAGGATCGACTGCATCGCCCCGCGGAAGCAGAACAGGCCGAGCAGGATCGACAGCGCGCCACTGATGAAGGCCATGACCCGCAGCGAGGTCGCCGCGTGCGTACCGAAGGCGGAGACCAGTTGGAGTACGCCGCTGAAGAGCAGGTAGAGCCCGAAGAGCACCCCCGCCGCGAACAGCGTCGCCTCAGGCCACACCAGGATCATGACGCCGAGCGTCAGTGTCGCGATCCCGGCGGCCAGTACGGCCTGCCAGGCGGTGCGCGTGAGACGGAAGAGGGGATTCTCAGGTCCTCCGGGGCCACCGAGTCCTCGGGAGCTACCGAGCCCTCCGGGGCCGCCGGGCCTCTCCGGCCGGTGCGGGTCGCGGGCCGCATGGACCCGCCGGTCGTCGTCCGACCCCCAGGGCGCTCCGCTCGGTACCTCGGCCATGCTCCATGCTCGGACCGGCCTCCGGCACCCCGCCACCCGGGACGGCCGACCGACTGACCCCTCCCCCGCCGTCCCCTCTCACGCGCCGGAGGCCTCACGTGCCGCAAGCCTCACTTGCCTGCGGCCTTCTCCGCCTTCGCCGCCGCCTTCATCTCCTGCTTGTGCGCCCGTACCTTCACCAGCGACTCCGGTCCCGTGATGTCGGCGACCGAGCGGAAGGACTTCTCCTCGCCGTACGCACCGGCCGCCTCGCGCCAGCCCTTCGGGCGTACGCCGAGCTGCTTGCCCAGCAGGGCGAGGAAGATCTGCGCCTTCTGGGCGCCGAAGCCGGGCAGCTCCTTGAGGCGCCGCAACAGCTCCTCGCCGGTCTTCACGCCCTCCCAGACCTTCGCCGCGTCCCCTTCGTAGTGCTCCACGAGGTACTGGCACAGCTGCTGGATCCGCTTCGCCATCGAGCCCGGGTAGCGGTGCACGGCCGGTTTCTCGGACAGCAGCGCCGCGAAGGCCTCGGGGTCGTGCGCCGCGATCTCGTGCGCGTCGAGATCGTCCGTGCCGAGGCGCTGCGCGATCGTGTACGGGCCCGCGAAGGCCCACTCCATCGGAACCTGCTGATCGAGGAGCATGCCGACGAGCGCGGCGAGCGGGCTGCGGCCGAGCAGTTCGTCGGCCTCGGGCTGCTGGGCTAGGTGAAGCGTGGCGTCCATGCTCCGATCATCGCGCGTGGGCGCTCAGGCCGCGCGCCAGTACCCCAGCGCGTTCACCCGCTGTTTCGGCAGCGCCAGTTCCTTGCGGAAGTAGGCCGCCAGTGCCCGCGTCGTCGCCGTGTCGCAGGCGATCCAGACGTACGGGTCGGCCGCGCCCTTCAGAAGTTCCGGCACGGCCTCCTTCACCTGGGCCACCAGGTGCGCGCCCTTGTCGAGCCGGGGGACCGTGCGGACGTCGTGACGGTCGGGGTCGGCCTGGAGGGGCAGGCCGTCCAGGCCCTCCGCCGACTCGAACCAGATCGTCGTGGGTGCCGAACCCACCGCCCCGAGGAGGGAGTTGAGGGCGGGGAGGGAGGCCGTGTCCCCTATTGCCAGCACGTGGGAAGGAGCCGGGTCGGGGTCCGTGAAGCCCGTGCCCTGGACCGTCGCCTCGATCGTGTCCCCCGGCTTCGCGGCCCGCGCCCAGTCGCTCGCGCACCCCTCGTGCAGGGCGAACTCCAGGCTGAAGGTCCCCGCGGCCGGATCGGGGTCCACGAGTGTGTACGCCCGCTGGTGCGGCTTGCCCGCGTTGTCGAACCACAGCCGCACCCACATGGTCGGGTGCACCCCGGTCGCCGCGAGCATGCCGCCGTCGGTGAGACGCACCCGGCGGTAGTGCTCGGTGACGTCCTCCGCTCCCGTGACCGTGAACGCGAAGTCCTTGCCCCGGAACAGTTTGAGGACCGCGCCCTCCCAGCCGTGACCCTGCCCCATGACGTCTTCACCCTTCACGTACGATTCCGGCGCACCTTACTTAGGTGAGCCTAACCTAAACCGCATGGGAGACGCAGGGTGACTGTCGAGATCTACCGCGATGCCTGGGGTGTCCCACATCTGCGCGCGGACGACGCGCTTGAACTCGCCCACGCCCAGGGCCTGGCCACCGCCCACGACCGCGCCTGGCAGCTGGAGGTCGAACGGCACCGGGCGCGCGGCACCTCGGCCGCGTTCCTCGGCGCGGACGCGCTCGGCTGGGACCGGTTCGCGAGACAGGCCCGGCTCGACGACACGGCGAGACGCTGCTTCACCGCCCTGGAGAGACGGGACCCCGAGACGGCCGCCTGGGTCCGGGCGTACGTCGACGGGGTCAACCGGGGCCTGCCCGAAGGCGCCCGCCGCGCCCCCGAGTTCACGACCGTCGGTCTCGCCCCCGGCCGCTGGGAGCCCTGGACCCCGCTCGGCGTCTGGCTCGCCACGCATGTCCTCTTCGCCGGGTTCCCGGCCAAGCTCTGGCGCGAGGAGGTCGTACGCCACCTCGGTCCGGACGCGGTCGGCCTCTTCGCCACCGACGGGCCCGGCACCGCCGGCAGCAACGGCTGGCTCGTCACCGGCGAGCGCACCGCCACCGGCGCGCCGGTCGTCGCCGGCGACCCCCACCGCTACATCGAGGCCCCCGGCGTCTACCAGCAGATCCGCCTGGCCTGCCCGGAGTTCGACGTCGTCGGCCTCGCCGTGCCGGGTGTCCCGGGCATCGCACACTTCGGCCATACGGGCACGGTCGCCTGGGCGATCACCAACGCGATGGCCGACTACCAGGACCTGTACCGGGAGCGGCTCCGGCGGACCGGCCACGGCGACCGGGTGGAGGCCATCGGCCCGGACGGGGCCTGGCACCCCGCCTCCCGCCACACCGAGATCATCGAGGTGGCCGACGGCGACCCGGTCGAGGTCGAGGTGGTCGAGACCGACCGCGGCCCGGTGGTCGTCGACGGCGACTTCACCGGCGGAGACGCCGACCCCGACCTCGACGGTGTCCCGAACGGGGGCGGCCCGGCCGGTCCCCTCAGCCTCCGCCACCCACCCCGCGTCAGCGAAGACCTCGGCTTCTCCTCGCTCCTCCCCCTCCTCCGCGCCCGCCGGGTCGCCGACGTGGACCGCGCGTTCGACGACTGGACCGAACCCGTCAACGTCGTCCAGGCCGCCGACACCGAGGGCGGCCTCCTGCACCGGGTCGCGGGCAGGGTCCCCGTCCGGAGCGAGGACAACCGCACACGGATCGTCGACGCCTGGGAGCCCGGCCACGAGTGGCGCGGCTGGTACGCCCCCATGCCGCGCGGCACGGTCGACGACGGCATCGCGGTGATGGCGAACCAGCGCGGCCCTGCGACCCCGCTCGGCGTCGAGTTCGCCCCGCCCCACCGGGCCACCCGGCTGCGCGCACTCCTCGGCACCCGGCGGGACTGGTCCGCCGCCGACATGGCCGCCCTCCACATGGACACCCATCTCGCCTCCGCGGCCCCGCTGTTGGACCACCTCGCCGCCCTCGACGGCCTCACCCCCGCGGCCGTCTCCCTGCGCGACCGGCTCCTCCACTGGGACCGCCACATGACCGCCGACAGCACGGAGGCGGCCACCTACGCGGCGGTCCGGGGCGCGGTCGTACGCCGCCTCGCGGCCCACCCCGCCCTGGCCCGCCTCACCGAACCCCCGCTCTACCCCGAGGTCTTCCGCCCATGGCTCGCCCTCGTCCCGCGCGTCGCCTTCGCCCTCGAAAGCCTGCTCAGGGCCGAGGAGTTGTACGGGATCGACCGTGCCGAGGTCGTCAGGGCGGCCGTCGAGGAGGTGGCCGGGGACCCGCCGAGGGGCACATGGGGCGACACCCACCGCCTCGCTCCCTGGCGGGCGCTGCCGGATCCCTCGCACGACGAGAGGGAACCCGGGCTCTCCGGCGACCACGACTGCGTGCTGTGCACCTCCGCCGTGCCGGGGCTCACCGACCGGGCCGCGCGCGGCCCCGCCGCCCGCTATGTGTGGGATGTCGCGCGGCGCGAGAACAGCCTCTGGGTGGTGCCGTTCGGTGCCTCGGGCGTCCCGGACTCGGCGCACCACCGCGATCAACTCCCCTTGTGGGTCAGGGGAGATCTCGTCCCCGTCGTGACCGACTGGTCCCGGCTGACGAAGGAGGAGCCGACGAAGGACGAGCTGGTGAGGAACGATGGGAAGGAAGGCAGAACGATGACATCCGAGCCGTACGCCGAGAGCCGTGAGGCCGTCCACGAGCAGGTCGTCGACGGACTCGGCACGGTCCGCGTCCTGCGCGTGGACCCGGACGCCGACCTAGACGTGCTCCATGCGTGGGTGACGGCCGAGCGTGCCAGGTTCTGGGGCATGGGCGGCTTCGGCAGGGAGCAGGTGCTGGAGACGTACCGGCATCTCGACTCCCTCGACACCCACCACGCCTTCCTGGCCGTCCTGGACGGCAGGCCGGCCGCGCTCTTCCAGACGTACGAGCCCACCGCCGACCGGGTCGGCGAGTGCTACGAGGTGGAGCCGGGCGACATCGGCGTCCATCTGCTGATCGGGCCCGCGGGCGAGGGCGACGAGCGGCCGGGGTACAGCTCGGCGCTGCTCACCGCGTTCACCGTGTATGTGCTGGGCGTCCTCGAACGGAGCCGGGTCGTCGTCGAACCCGACACCCGCAACGAGAAGGCGATCGTCCGCCTGACCCGCCAGGGCTTCGTTCTCGGTCCACCGGTCGTGCTCCCGGAGATAGACCTGCCGGAGGTGCACCTGCCGGCGAAGAAGGCCCAACTGGCGTTCCTGACAAGGGAAGCAGCGGGCTTCTAGGGGCGCGGCGGGGCGTCGAGTGGCCCGGCTAGGTTCTCTGTGTTCCGCGCGTCGGGATCCTTTCCGCGCATCGACAACTCCCTTTGGGGCATGGTCGACAGGTGGTCCATGACATCACTCCCGAAGCCCTTGTCGCCCACTACAAGCTGGAGCCCATCCCCAAGGAGGGCGGTCTCTTCCGCCGTACCTGGGCGGGTCCCGAACGGCCCGACGGCCGCCCCGAGGGGTCCGCGATAGTGGTCCTCCTGACCGCGGAACCCGGTGACTTCTCCGCACTCCACCGGCTCCCCGCCGACGAGACCTGGCACTTCTACCTGGGGGATCCGCTGGAGATGCTGCTCCTGTCCCCCGACGGCACGTCCCGTACGGTCCTGCTCGGCCCCGACGTCCTCGGCGGCCAGCACCTCCAGTACACCGTGCCCGCACGCACCTGGATGGGCGCGCGGGTCGCGACCGCCACCGGCTGGTCGTTCTTCGGGTGCACGATGGCGCCCGGTTTCACCTACGAGGGGTACGAGCACGGGGACGCGGCGGAACTCACCGCCCGCTACCCGGACCGGGCCGCGCGGATCGCCGCGCTGAGCCGCCCGTGAGCGGCCCGGACGACGGACACCGCGGCGGACTTCTCGACGGGCAGGCCGCGCTCGTCACCGGGGCGTCGGGCGGCATCGGGCGGGGCATCGCGCTGCGGTTCGCCGCGGCGGGGGCGGCCGTGGCCGTCCACTTCCGTACGAACGCGGAGGCCGCCCGTGAAGTCGTCGACCTCATCGAGGACTCGGGCGGACACGCGGTCGCCCTGCGTGCCGACCTGACCGTCGAGGACGAGTGCCACCGCCTGGTGCGCGAGGCGGCCGACAGATGCGGCGGCCGGCTGACGGCCCTGGTGAACAACGCGGGCGTACAGCCGGTCCAGGAGCTGCCCGGCATGACGGCGGGGGACTGGCGGGCGGTGGTCGACGCCAACGTGTCGAGCGTGTTCGCGTGTACGCAGGCGGCGGTGGAGGTGATGCGCGAGGGGAGGGGGCAGGGTGACCGGCGTGACCCGAGCGGCCTGAGCGACCGGCGGGACTCGTCCGGTGGGCCTGTGGGCAGCATCACGCACATCGCGTCCATCGAGGCCACACACCCCGCTCCCCTGCACGCCCACTACTCCGCGTCCAAGGCGGCCGTCGTCGCACACGCGCGTTCGGCGGCCCTGGAGTACGGTCCCTACGGAATCCGCGTGAACACCGTCTCGCCGGGGCTGATCGACCGCGCGGGTCTCGCTGAGGCGTGGCCCGACGGTGTACGGCGCTGGCAGCAGGCAGTTCCCACCGGGAGGCTGGGGCGTCCCGAGGACGTGGGCGACGCCTGTGTGTTCCTCGCCTCGCCGATGGCCTCCTGGATCACCGGGCACGACCTGGTCGTGGACGGCGGGGTCTCGGCGCGGCCGACCTGGTGAACGCCGGTGTCGCGGCGGCCGGGCCGGTCGGTGCGGACGCGGGCCGAGTTGAACAAGGTGTCGCGTACATCCGTACTCTCACCTAGGCCGCAGCCGCGGACAGCGGCGGACAACCGCAGCCACAGACGTACCCGTACACGGACGTGCAGTGCGAGCAGGACGAGCAGTAGGGAGAGGCGACGTGGGCCGAGTGCGCCGCATACACCGAGTGCTACGGGTACTACGGGTGTCGGCGCCACGCCGGGCAGTGGCCCTCGTCGCCCTGCTGGGCACGTTGTTCCTGCTGGGCGGCGCGGGGTCGGTGTCCGCCCACTCGGCCGTGCGCGAAACGAGCCCCGGCGAGGGAACCGTCCTCAAGTCCGCGCCGAAGCAGGTCACCATGACCTTCACCGAGGCGGTCGGCATCACCGACGACTCGCTGCGCGTCCTCAGCCCCGAGAACCGCCGGGTGAACGCGGGCGACACCGAGCACGCGTCCGGCCGGTCCGACATGGTCCGGGTGCCGCTCGACGACGGTCTGGCCGACGGCACGTACACCGTGGCCTGGCGGGTGGTCTCGGCGGACAGCCACCCCATCTCCGGTGCCTTCACCTTCTCCATCGGCAAACCGTCCGAGACCACGGCGTCCGTCTCCGCCGAGCCGGCCGTGAACCCCGCCTCGGGCGCCCTCTACGACATCGCCCGCTACGCCGCGTACGCCGCCGTCGCCCTGCTCATCGGCGCGGCCACCTTCGTCCTGGTCTGCCGTCCGCCCTCCGCCGAGCCGCTGCGCGGACTCGTCCGGGCCGGCTGGTGGGTCCTCGTCGCCTCCACGGCCGCGCTCCTCCTGATACGCGGCCCGTACGAGCGCGGCACCGGCCCCTCGACCCTCCTCGACCCCGAGCTCATCGAGAACACCCTGATCAGCAGGCCGGGCTGGGCCCTGCTGGCCCGGCTCGCGCTGCTGGCGGGAGCGGCGGTCTTCCTCGTACGGATCGTGCCGGTCGTCCGGGGCGCGTCGGAGACGGAGGGCTCGGGGACGGAGGGCCCGGAGCTGGAAGGCCCGGAGAAAGATGAGGTGCGGCCCAAGCCGGTCGTGCTCGCGGTCGGCGGGCTTCTCGCCGTCGGTCTGGCGGGCACCTGGGCCGCCGCCGAGCACGCGTCCGCCGGGATCCAGGTCCCCCTGGCGATGACGTCCTCCGTACTGCACCTGCTGGCGATGGCGGTCTGGCTGGGCGGCCTCGCGGCGCTCCTCACCACGCTCCACCGCTCGGAGGCGCTGTTGTCGGCGGTCTCCGTGGCCCGTTTCTCGCGCCTCGCGTTCGCCTCGGTCGTCGTCCTGGTGCTGACCGGCGTCTACCAGTCGTGGCGAGGGCTCGGCTCGTGGGACGCGTTGTTCGACACGTCGTACGGCCAGATCCTCGTCGCCAAGGTGTGCGCGGTGGTCCTGCTGCTGGCGGCGGCGGGGTTCTCGCGCCGCTGGACGGGGCGGCTGACGGACGCGGAGGAGCCGTTGCGGGTTCCGGTGCTGGAGACGGTGGGGGCGCACGCGGGTGCGGGCGGCGGTGTGGACTCCGGCCCCGCGGGCGGCAACTCGGGCAGGGGCGCCGGAGAGTCTCCGTCGGCCGCCGCCGGGGACGGGCCCGAAGAGGATCCCGAGAACGAGTCCGAGGCGGCCTCGGCTCCCGGCGCCCGCCGCAGCGCCCTGCGCCGCTCGGTCCTGGCCGAGGTCGTCGTGGGTGTGGTCGTACTGGTCGTCACGACGGTTCTCACCGGTACGCAGCCGGGGCGCGCCGAGATCGAGACGGCGGCGGCCGAGGAGACCGCGGCGGCAGGTCGGCGGACCGCGTCGACGACCCTGATCCCCTTCGACGTCGGCACCCCTGGCGGCCAAGGCAAGGTCCAGATCGTCCTGGAACCGGGCCGTGTCGGCGAGAACACGGTCGAGGCGGTCATCATCGGCCCCGACGGAGGCATCGCCACGGTCCCCGAGATCCGCCTCTCCTTCACCCTCGCGTCCCAGAAGATCGGCCCCATCGACGCCGGTCTCACCAACAAGGGCGGCTACTGGGGCACTTCGTCCCTCAACCTCCCCATCCCCGGCACCTGGACGATGAAGGTCACCATCCGCACGTCGGACATCGACCAGGTGTCGGAGACGCGCCGGGTGAATATCCTCCGCTGACCCCGGTCAGGGCTCCCAGTGCCCGAGCCGGCGGAGGGCGGCGGTGGTGCGTACGAACTCGTCCTCGCCGAGGAGGGCCCGCACCTCGCCGTTGAAGCGGTCGATCTCGGGCTGGGCGGCGCGGAGAGCGCCGGCCCCCTCGGACGTCAACTCCAGTGTCACGGCCCGGTGTTCGCTCGGGTGCGCCTGCTTGGTGACGAGGCCGGCCGTGGTGAGCCGGGTGACGAGCGCGGTGACGGCGGACTCGCGCAGCCCCAGGGTGCGGGCCAACTCCCGCTGGGTCACGCCCGGTTGCTCGCGCACGGCGAACAGCGCGCCGAGCTGTGCCGTGGTGATCCCGGCGGCGGCCAGACAGCGCCGGTCCGCGGTCGTACGCAACTGGTGGGCCGCTCGCTGGAGATGGAAGAAGAGGCGCGGGTCGGGCTCGGGGGTGTCCCCGGGGTGGGGGCCGGTCGCGGACATGGGGAGATCTTGACAGATCCGGAGGGTGCGCGGGATTCTCGCTTCACTAGTGAAGTGAGGTGCGGTGTGAGTGACATCCCGGATCTGGCGGCAGCCCAGAAGGTGCTGGCGGCCCAGCCCTTCAGCAACCTGGTCGGTGCCCGCCTGGTGTCCTTCGGGGAGGGCGAGGCGATGCTTGAGCTGGACATCCGCGACGACCTGCGCCAGCAGTACGGCTTCCTGCACGGCGGTGTGCTCGGTTACGCCGCGGACAACGCGCTGACCTTCGCCGCGGGCGCGGCCACCCACTCCCGGCTGATCACCGCCGGCTTCACCATCGACTATCTGCGCCCGGCCGAGGGCGCACTGCTGAGGGCCCGGGCTCGGGTCGTCCGGGCCGGCCGCACCCGCATCGTCTGCCGCTGCGACCTGTCCGCCGTGGACGACGAGGGCGCCGAGAGCCTGTGTGCCGTGGCGCAGGGCACGATCGCCGTACTGGGATCCTCGGACGAATCAGGTGAATAAGGTCATTCAGGCGAATTGAGGAAGGTGGAGGAGCCGGGGGAACCAGGGAAATCGGAGTGAGGCGCGATCAGGTGTCGAGCTTGAGGACGACGTAACCCTCGGTGGTGCCGACGAGCGAGTAGCGGGCGTCGGGGTGGAGCCGGAGGGCGCGTGCCTCGATGTCGCGGATCCGGTCGTCGGGGTTGTGGAGGGCGATGTAGTCGGGGGTGATTCCGCCGGTGTCGCCCACCCACAGGACACGGCAGCGTGAGGTGAGGCGGCTGCTGGGGCGGATGTCGGCCTCGACGGTCGCGCCGTCCGGGATCCGGTCCAGGAGACGCTCGACCGCGGCGACGCGCGCGGGCTTGCGGTAGGCGGCGGGCTCGCTCAGCACGGACATCGGGAGCGTGGTCGTGAGCGAGAGCGCGGCCGCGGCGACGGCCGCGGGCAGATGGTGCGCGTACGTACGCAGCCAGGGCCGCGGGCTGTAACGGGCCCCGGCGAGGGCGTCGACGAGGGCGAGTGCGACGACGGGCATCAGGGCCGCGCTGTAGTGCCAGTCGGTCCCCCAGTAGTGGTCGTCGGAGGAGAGGAACCGCCACCCGAGCGTGGGCAGCGCGACGACGGACAGCGGGGAGCGCAGCGCCAGCAGCCCGCTGGTCGGCACCAACAGCCAGGCGAGGGTGCGGAGTTTGGTGCCCGTACCGTCGAGGACGGTCGAGCCGCCGTCGACCTTGGTCCAGTAGTCGTATCCGCCGGTGGTGTTGAAGGCCGGGATGACGACGACGAGGACGACCAGGGTGGCGGCGAGGCCCAGGGCCGCCACGGCTAGGGCGTACGGGATCGTGCGCCGGGAGTCGCGGCGGCACCGCAGGGCGACGACGAGGGCGATGGCCGCCACCGTCACCCCGAGGTCCTCCTTGACCAGCACCAGCGGCAGCGCCCACAGCAGCGCCGCGCGCCACCGCCGGGCCAGGATCGCCTCCAGGCCGAAGGCGATGAGGGGTACGGCGAAGCAGATCTCGTGGAAGTCGAAGTCGACGGCACGCTGGATGCCCCAGGACAGGCCGTACGCGATACCGAGCGCGAGCCCGCGTGGGCGCCCCAGCAGCCCGGCGGCCGCACGGGTCACCGGTACGGCCGACAGCGCGAACAGCGCCGCCTGCGCGACGAGCAGGGTGAGAGGGGAGGGGAAGGCCCGGTAGAGGGGGGCGAGGAGAGCGGTGACCGGGCTGAAGTGGTCGCCCAGGACATTGGTCCCGGGCCCCTTCAGATCGACGACGGGCGCCTGGAGGTGCGCGTACGCGCGGACGGCCTGCTCGAAGATGCTGAGGTCCCAGGAACGGGTGGCCAGGTGGCGGAAGCGGGCGAGGGAGAGAGCCGTGTAGGCAGCGAAGAGGGCGACGGCGAGGAGATACGGGTCGTGCCGGCCGGCCGGGCCGGCACGGCGGGGGCGCCGGTCACGCGGGGAGATCGCGACCGGCCCGGGTATCGCGGACCCGGGTGAGACCCGTATCGGTACCGGCATTTGTGTGGGCACTTGTGCCGGGACCTGTTCCGGAATTTGTGCCGGTATCTGTATCGGTGTCCGTATCGGCAGGGATGCCGGTGACGACGTCCGCGCGGCCCGGGCGTCCTGCGGCGGGCCGGGAAGAGCCTTGGTCACGAGCGGTCCTTACGAGCCGTCGGCGCACCGGGCAACCGGGAAGTCATCGGCCGGGTGTCGATGTCGGCGCCGCGCTTCCGAGGGACGGGAACGGAGACCCGAGCATGACACGGACCTCCGTCACCACGCGATCGAGGTCTGTGTTCTCGCAGTTCAGGGGGTGTGGAGGAGGCGGATTCCGAACTCGTTCCCGGCAAGGTCCTGTTGCCCTGTGAGCAGTGCGGACGCGGGCTCGCGGAAGGTCATCCGGAGGCCTACCGGCCGTCACCCCGGCCCGGCACTATCGCCGGCATGACGATCACCGCGGGCGCGCCACCCACGCACAGCACTCCCGCGGCCCTCGCCCGGGGGTTCCTGACGGGCGGCGTGGCCGGGACGTCCCTGGCAGCTCTCGTCGTCGGGGGCATCATCGAGAGGGTGCCGCTGTTCGTCGCGGGACTGGTCGTGCCCGCGGTCTACGGCCTGCTCCTCTTCCTCGCGGGTGCGCCACGGCGGGCCCGGGAGGCGGCCGTCGTGCCCCGCACCGCTCTCGCGATGATCGAGAGCCTGAAAGCCATCGGGGGCGAGTCGAGCGACGTACCGGTGCGCTTCGATCTCACCGTCGCGCCGGACGACGAGCCGGCGTACCGCGTCGAGATCACGCAGGACATCAACCTCGTGGACCTCCCCGACTACCGGCCGCGCGGCATCCTGGTCGTCCAGTACCCGCCGGACCGGCCGTGGCGGGTGAGGATCGTGAAGCGGCCGCCCCTGGAGTGGGAGGAGCGGGCGGCCGGCGCCCGCCTCGACTCGGTGCCCGGGCCGGCCACGGTGAGCGAGCCCCCCGAGGGCTGTGCCTTCGGCTTCGTCGTGCTCCTCGGCCTGCTGCTCGGCGCGGCCGCCGTGATCGGGCTGTTCCGCGCGGACCTGTTCGACGAGGACGCCACCGCACGGCCGTCCTCCTCCTCGAAGCCCTCCGCCGCCTCCTCTTCCTCGACGTCGTCGACCACGGTCGTGTCGTCGGCGTCCGGCACGGTCGCCCTCGGCCCGGGCCAGTCCATGCTCGACAAGGGCGAACTGCGCCGGGCCGTCGACTCGCTCATCAAGGGCAAGGGCATGGGCGAGGGCGAGGGCAACGACAAGGGCAACGACAAGGGTGAGGGCAAGAACAAGCGCGCTGCGCTCACCGTCGTCGTCCAGGAGCGCCTGCTGTCGGTCGTGTTCTCCCCGACCGGCACGCAGGCCCCGCAGTTCGATCCGGGCTCCCTGCCCTACGAACGATTCCCCGCCCTGGTCGAGGAGGCCAGGACCACTCTCGGCATCCGCTCCCCGCAGACCTGGCAGATCACGGCCGACCGCCTCACCGGCTCCCTCACCATCAGGGTCGGCGTGACCGGTCCCGAAGGCGCGGCCTCACTGGAGGCGGACGGGCAGGGGAAGGTGGTGCGGCGCACTCCGGCGGGCTAGGCCGACCCCTGTGACATCGCCTGGTGCCGGGTGGCACCGCATGGCGTCACAAGACCTCGCATGACGTCGGGCGGCACGGTTGGTGCCGCTCGGCACCGGGTGGCACGGTGTGGCACCGTGTGGCGCGGATCGGTGCCGGACTGTGCCATCCGGTGCCGCCCAGTGCCAATCCGTGCTCTAACGGGGGCATGAGTACGTCTGGTGCCACAAACGCTCAATCAGGTGCCATCGTGTTTTCGCAGGTCAGAGTGATTGCGTCGACTGGTCGCCCTGAGATGTCGCCATGCGGCTTGCATGTGGCGCCATTGTGGTGCCATCATGGCGTCATGGACCTCACCCCGTATGTCGACAGCCTCCGCCGCGAACTCGCGGTGGCCGCCGAAGCCGGCGGCGACGAAGCCCGCGAGCTGGCGGAGAGGCTGACGGCTCCCCTGGAGTCGGCAACCCGGCTGATCATGCTCAACGTGCTCTCCGCCGCGACGGACGAGATCACCCGTGAACTCGCCCCCGGCTCGGTCGACGTACGGCTGCGCGGGCTCGACCCCGACTTCGTGGTGACACCGCCGCCCACCGACGGCGGCGCCTCCGCGGAGCCGGCCGAGTCCGTCGAACCGCTCGGGACGCCGGCCCCGGCGGACGGCGACGAGGGCGGCACCGCTCGCGTCAACCTGCGTATGCCGGCCCACCTCAAGGCCCGCGCCGAGGAGGCCGCGACCCGCGAGGGCCTGTCGGTCAACGCGTGGCTGGTGCGCGCCGTGTCGGCCGCGGTCGACGGCGGCAACCGGCCGCGTACGACGGAGAAGACCCAGACCTTCAAGCAGAGCATCACGGGCTGGGTGCGCTAACCGCGCCCGCGCCCCGCCACTTCACCCGGACCACTACACCCGGACCACTTCACCCACACCACGTCCCACCAGCGGGGACGACCCAAGGACTCATGAGGACGGGACAGCCATGCCTACTTTCGAAACTCCCGAACCGATCTCCGTCACGGCGCACGTGGGGGCCGGTTCCATCCATTTCACTGCGGGCGACCGCCTCGACACGGTCGTCGAGGTGCGTCCCACCACCCCCAAGAGGGACAAGGACGTGCGGGCCGCCGAGCAGACCGAGGTCACGTACGCCGGCGGTGTCCTGACCATCAGGACGAAGGAGCGCTACCTCATCGGCCCCAGCGGCGCTGTCGACGTGACGGTCGGCCTGCCCACAGGCTCGCGCGCCGACATCACCGGCTCCTGGGTCCAGGCGTTCGGCGAAGGCCGGCTCGGTGAGATCCGGATGAAGACCTCGACCGGCGACGCCCGTTTCGACGAGACCGGCCCGCTGCAGCTGACCGTGTCGCACGGCGCGATCACCGTGGACCGGGTCGAGGGCATGGCCGAGATCACCAGCAACAGCGGCAACGTGCGCGTCGGCACCGTCGACGGCCCCGCCGTCCTGAAGAACTCGCACGGCAGCACGACCGTCGGCGCCGTGACCGGCGAGCTGCGGATGAGCGGTGCCAACGGCGCCATCGACATCGCGCGCGCCGAGGCGTCGGTCACCGGCACCGCGACCAACGGCTCCCTTCGTGTCGGCGAAGTCGTCCGCGGCACCGTCCAGTTGGAGACCTCCAACGGCGCCATCGAGGTCGGCATCCGCGAGGGCACCGCCGCCTGGCTCGACGTCAGCTCCAACCGCGGGCACGTACGCAACGCGCTCGCCGCGTCCGAGGCCCCGGAGCAGACCGAGGAGACCGTCAAAATCCGCGCACGGTCCAACTGGGGCAACATCGACGTCCTTCGCGCCAAGGCTTGAGCACCCTCGCTCCGCCCCGCCGCCACGCGGCCCCACTCCACCGCGCCCCGCCCCAGCCTCATCTCTTCCGATCCCCCAGCCCCTTCAGCCTTCTAACGGGAGGGCTCCATGCCTTCATCTGTCATGCCCACGTCCAGGCAGGGTGGCGGTCACCCGTCGCCGGCCGCCGTCTCCACCGTCGGTCTGCGCAAGTCGTACGGCGACAAGACGGTCCTCGACGGCATCGATCTGCGCATCCCGGCGGGGTCGGTCTTCGCCCTGCTCGGCCCGAACGGCGCCGGCAAGACCACCGCCGTGAAGATCCTCTCCACCCTCATCTCCGCCGACGGCGGGCAGGCCCAGGTCGCGGGCCACGACATCGCCACGTCACCGGACGGGGTGCGGTCCGCGATCGGTGTCACCGGTCAGTTCTCCGCCGTGGACGGTCTGATCACGGGCGAGGAGAACATGCTCCTCATGGCGGACCTGCACCACCTCTCCCGCAGCGAGGGGCGGCGGGTCGCCGCCGAACTCCTGGAACGCTTCGACCTGGTGGAGGCCGCGAAGAAGCCCGCCTCCACCTACTCCGGCGGCATGAAACGCCGCCTGGACATCGCCATGACCCTGGTCGGCAACCCGAGGATCATCTTCCTCGACGAACCCACCACCGGCCTGGACCCACGCTCCCGCCACAACATGTGGCAGATCATCCGCGAACTCGTCACAGGCGGCGTGACGGTCTTCCTCACCACCCAGTACCTGGAGGAGGCCGACGAACTCGCCGACCGCATCGCCGTACTCAACGACGGCAGGATCGCCGCCGAAGGCACCGCAGAAGAACTGAAACGGCTGATCCCCGGCGGACACGTACGACTGCGCTTCGACGACCCGGCCACCTACCAGTCCGCAGCCCTGGCCCTGCACGAGGCCACCCGCGACGACGAAGCCCTGTCCCTGCAGATCCCCAGCGACGGCAGCCAACGCGAACTGCGCTCCATCCTCGACTGGCTCGACGCGGCCGGCATCGAGGCCGACGAACTCACCGTGCACACCCCCGACCTCGACGACGTCTTCTTCGCCCTCACCAGCACCACCACCCTGCCCACCCAGGCCAAGGAGGATGTCCGATGAGCTCCCTCGCCCTCGCCGTACGCGACTCGAACACCATGCTGCGCCGCAATCTCCTGCACGTGCGGCGCTACCCGTCCCTCACCCTGAACCTGCTGCTCACGCCGGTCATCCTGCTGCTGCTCTTCGTCTACGTCTTCGGCGACGTGATGAGCGCCGGCATCGGTGGCAGCGGCGGTCCGGACCGCTCGGCGTACGTCGCGTATCTCGTGCCGGGCCTGCTGCTGATGACCATCGGTGGCACGACCATCGGCACCGCGGTGTCCGTCTCCATGGATATGACCGAGGGCATCATCGCCCGTTTCCGCACGATGGCGATCCACCGCCCGTCCGTGCTCATCGGACACGTCGTCGGCAGCGTGCTGCAGTGCGTGATGAGCGTGATCCTCGTCGGGGCCGTCGCGGTGGCCATCGGCTTCCGGTCCACGGACGCGACCGTCCTGGAGTGGATCGCGGCGTTCGGACTGCTCGTGCTCTTCGCCCTGGCACTCACCTGGATCGCCGTCGGCATGGGCCTGATCAGCCCGAACCCCGAGGCGGCCAGCAACAACGCGCTGCCGCTGATCTTCCTGCCCCTCATCTCCAGCGCCTTCGTGCCGGTGGACTCCATGCCGGGCTGGTTCCAGCCGATCGCCGAGTACCAGCCGTTCACCCCGGCCATCGAGACCCTGCGGGGCCTGCTGCTCGGCACCGAGATCGGCCACAACGGCTGGCTCGCCCTCGCCTGGTCCCTGGCGCTGACCGTACTGGGCTACTTCTGGTCGCAGGCGTCGTTCAACCGCGACCCGAAGTAACCGCCAACGGCCACGACAGTCGTACTCGTACGTCGAAGGGCCCCACCACGAACGGTGGGGCCCTTCGACATCGTGATGACTACGAGTGGGCCGTGGCCTGCGCGGTGACTCGCTGGATGGCCTTGACGGCGATGTCCGGGCGGTCGACGTGGACGTAGTGGCCGCTTCCGGCGGCGACGCTGATCCCGCTGCGGCCGGAGAGCGCGCGCCACTGGTGCTGGCCTTCGGCCCACATCTGTTCCAGGGCGGGCCCGTAGTCGGGGACCTCGGCGTACTGGGACTCGTGCCTGATGATCTGCACCGGGATGTTCCCCGCGGAGCGGACCTTCGCGTCGGCGATGACGAACTTCTCCGGGTTCTGGCCCTCGTTCACCGCGATGGTCTGGTCACGCAGTTCGGCCGCCATGCCGGTGGCCGACCCGGGGATCGCTTTCGAGATACCTGCCGTCAGGGCCGGGATCGTGGCGTCCATCAGGACCAGGCCCTTGACCCTGTCGCGGTGGTCGGGGGCGTACCGGGCGGCGATCAGCCCGCCCAGTGAGTGGCCGGCCAGCACGACCGGGCGGTCACCGGTGATCCGGTCCAGCACGCCCGTAAGGATCTTGGAGCTGTCGTTGATGGTCTGGATGCCGTTCGGCCGGTCGCTCTCGCCCTCGCCGAGCCGGTCGTAGGAGCAGACCCTGGCCTTCTTGCTCAAGCTCTTCTGCAGGCCGGCCATCGTGTCCAGTCCGTCGCCCCCTCCGGCCATCAGGACGACCACCGGCTTACGGGCCGCCGAGTGGCCGGAGCACGAGACATTGACCGAGTAGCCGCCGACACGGATCCTCTTGGTCCCCGAGAACGAGTCCCCGTGTCCCCGAGCGGTCGTCGTGGCCGCCCACTGCGTCTGCCCCTGCGCCTGGGCGGCCTGGGCGGTGGCCTCCCCGTAACCGACGATGCCCGCGCCGGCCACGGCGCAGAACGTCGTGGCCACGGCAGTTGTCTTGAGCATGCGGTTCACGAGGACCTCCAAGAAGACAAGGGGAAGACGAGGAGAAGACAAAGGGCTGGGAGCGGGCCGGTCGGCCGGAGTGCGGCGGCGACAACTCAGACGCTACGGATCCGGCGGCCCTGGATCGTCACCCCGCAGTGGTCACTCGCGCGTAGCTCGCCAGGGGGACAACGCCCACGCCCCGGTGGCCAATGGCCGGATGACCGGGGCGGCTAGTGGTCGGCGTCGGCCCATGGGCGCGAGCCCCGCCGGATGTGCCGTGCCAGTCGCCCGCGTCAATCGGCCCGCGTCAGTCGCCCGTGTCAGTCCCCCATGTCCATGTCGAACCGGGGCGCTTCGGTACGGGTGCGCTTGACCTCGTAGAAGCCCGGAACGGTGGCCAGCAGCAGAAAGCCGTCCCACAACTGCCCGGCCGTCTCTCCGGTGGGCGCGGGGGAGACGACAGGACCGAAGAAGCCGACCCGTTCGCCACCGGGCCCGGCGACCGACAGCACAGGGGTGCCGATGTCGTCGCCGGCCAGGGCGACGGCCTGCGCGTGCGAGGACCGGATCGCCTCGTCGTACGCGGTGGACTCGGCGACCTCGGCGATCTCCTCCGGCAGCCCGGCATCGGCCAAGGCCGCCGTGAGGCCCCCCCACTCACCCCGGAGATGAAACCGGGTGCCCATCGCGGTGAAGAGGTCACCGAGCGCCTGTTGACCGAACCGCTCCTCCACGGCGGCACACACGCGCACCGGAGCCCACATGTAGTCGCCCCACTCGCCCTCGGGGTTGTCGTCCCGATGCTCGTTGAGCACCGACAGACTCATCACCCGCCAGCGGACGGTCACCGGCCGCACCTTGGTGACCTCCACCATCCACCGCGAGCTGATCCACGTGTACGGGCAGACGGGGTCGAACCAGAAGTCCACGATCCACTGTTCGCTCATCTCATCGGCTCCTCGCAACAGTCCCGCTCCGACGGAGACCCCCTGAAGCAGAAAACCGGGACGGAAAGCGTCGAAGGGCCCCACCGCGAACGGTGGGGCCCTTCGAGTCGTGCCCGGTGAGGCACCGGCGGAGGATACGAGATTCGAACTCGTGAGGGGTTGCCCCCAACAGGCTTTCCAGGTCTCCGGCCGGGAGTTCTGGGGCGACCGCCACCCTATTTGCCGTGCTCCGGGCCATACCACTGGAGGGCTTGTCCGGTCACTGCGGCGATGCACTCGAAGTCGTGATCGCGATGGAGCAGGGTGAGCCCCTGCAGCTCAGCGGTCGCGGCGACGACCAGATCGACCGCTCCGGCGCTCCGGTGTTTCCCCTGCTTGGTGAGGGCTTCCTGGACGTGCCAGGCGCGGTCGTAGGCGCGGACGTCGACGGGAACCCAGCCGAAGATCAGCCGCATGTCCTCGATGCCGTCTGCCCGATCGGCGGCCGACCGTGCGCTGTAGAAGAACTCGAGCTCGGTAACGGGGCAGGTCGCGATGAGTCCGGCCGCGGCGGCCTGGTCCCAGCCGTACTGCTCCGCGTCCCCGCGCATGAACCGCGCGAGCGCGCTGGTGTCGATCAGGAACTGGGCCGCGTTCACCGGCGGTAGTTCCCCTTGTTCTCGAACAGCTCCAGATCAAATGCGCCGTCGCCCGCAGCGGCCCGCAGCCGGGCGAGAGCCAGGGCGCGACGCCGGCTCTCCAACACCTCGCGAAGAGCGGTGTTGACGGTCTCCTTCTTGGTGCTCGTCCCAAGGGCTTTCGCGACGTCCGCGACCAGTTCGTCGTCCAGATCGATAACCGTCCGACTCATGTCCGCCTCCCGTATATCAAATGTGGAGCTAAGTATATCTCGGGAGGTGCCATCGGGTGCCTTGCCTGACCACCGAGTCGTACACGGGCATCCCCCATGGATGGGGGAGAGTGAAGACGCGTTCCGCCTGGCACAGGTGGCACCAGGCGGCGAGGTGGGGTGGGTCGAGCTCTACGCGGCAGGCGCTTTTCGATGCGCACCGTTCCCTGTCGGTCTCGGCGATAGGGGGCGTAGTCCGTGGCGCGCAGCGCAGCGCGGCGAGCGCCGCTGCGGGTGGACTACCGATGGGTACGTCGATGGCTTGTCCAGACCGACGGCCCACCCGGCAGGGCGACCGTGCGGGTCGTGACACCGGTGCGGCGGGCGAGGGTGGCGTACAGGGTGCGGCCGAGGGGCTGTCCCGCACCCCCGAGCCCGAGTGCCCAGGCGGCGGCCGTGGGGCTGGCGCCGCGAGTGATCAGTAGGGGGACGAGGGCGATGACGACGGCGTACATGGTGAAGCTGTTCAGCGTGAGTGCGGTGGCGAGCATCAGGAAAGGGCGGCTGCGGACCACCGAGCCGTTGGGGGTGTCTCGTTGGGCGGGCGGCGTTGGCGCGGGCGGCCGGGGTGCTCGTAGGGCGAAGGCGTGAGCGGGGATGGTCACGAGGGCCAGGATCACCGCGAGTACGGCGTACGTGGTGCGCCAGCTCAGGTGCTCGGCCAGCGCGGCGGTGAAGGGTGCGAAGGCGGTGGAGGCCTGGCCGCCGGTGAGGGCGCGGACGCGGTCTTCGCCCCACCAGCGGGTGAGGGCGGCGAAGGCGGGCTGGTAGAGGTGGCAGACATGGCCACGCCGGCCAGCAGCCAGGCGGCGGTGAAAGTCGCGAGGTTCGGTGCGTAGGCGATGGCCAGCACGGCGATCACACCGATGAGCGAGCCGGTGGTCATGACGGCGCGCGGGCCTCGTCGGTCGAGGATGCGTCCGATGGGGATGCCGGTGAGGGCGGAGACCAGGAGCCCGCCCGAGAAGGCTCCGGTGGTCGCGGTCGCTGACCAGCCCGTGGCGGCGGTGATCTGGGGGTTCAGGACGGGGAAGGCGTAGTAGACGATTCCCCAGCTGGTGATCTGGGTGGCGCACAGGGCGGGCAGCGCGGCGCGAGGCCGTGACCGGTCCCCCGTGCCGGTCACGGCCTCGCTGGTGTGGAGGTTGGTCATCGGCGGATCAGCAGCAGCCGCCCGCGACGGACGGTTCCTTCGTGACGACCGCGGCGTCGGTCTGGCCGGTGCAGCAGGTGCTGCCCTGTTGCTTGGCCAGGGAGTCGGCGTCGGCCTTGACGACGTACACCTCCCAGGGCTCCTGGCCGGGGCCGTGGACCCAGACCTTGTCCTGGAGGGCGTAGCAGCAGGTGGTGTCGTCTTCCACGTCGGTGGCCAGGCCGGCCTCGGTCAGGCGGGAGGTGGCGGCGTGGACGGCGTCGGTGCTTTCGACCTCGACGCCGAGGTGGTCCATACGCGTTTCCTCACCCGCCGCGCCCTCGATCAGGACGAGCTTGAGCGGGGGCTCGGCGATGGCGAAGTTGGCGTTGCCGCCCCGCAGTTTGGAGGGCTCGGTGCCGAAGAGCTTCGTGTAGAAATCGATGGACGCGGCGAGGTCGGGGACGCGGAGGGCGAGCTGTACGCGGGACGACATGGCGAACCTCCTGGGGTGGGTGGGGAGTTCAGCAGCCGCCGGAGGTGGTGGCCGGGGCGCCGATGCCGATCTGGAGCGTGGCGGGAGCCGCGCAGCATCCGCCGCCCTCGCTGCTCTGCGCGGCGTCGGGGTCGTCGAACAGGCCCGCGCCGCCACAGACTCCGGTCTCCGGCAGGGTCAGCTCGACGCGCTCGGCGGCCTCCTGGTCTCCGGCGATTGCCGCGGCGATGGAGCGGACCTGCTCGTAGCCGGTCATCGCGAGGAAGGTGGGCGCGCGGCCGTAGGACTTCATCCCGACCAGGTAGACACCCTGTTCCGGGTGGGACAGCTCGTTCACGCCGTGCGGGTAGACGGTGCCGCAGGAGTGGACGTTGGGGTCGATCAGCGGGGCCAGCGCGGTCGGGGCCTGGAGGCGCTCGTCGAGGCCGAGGCGGAGTTCGGACAGGAAGGACAGGTCTGGGCGGAAGCCGGTCAGGACGATGGTCTCGTCGACCGGGTCGAGGCGGCGGCCGTCCTCGGCGACCAGGACCAGCCGGGCGTCGGCGTCGCGCTCGACGGACTCGGTGCGGAAGCCGGTGGCCGCGCTCGCGTATCCGTTCTCGACGGCGGCCTTGGCGCGCAGTCCGAGGGCGCCTCGGGCGGGCAGTTCGTCGGCCTCGCCGCCGCCGTACGTGGAGCCGGTGATCCCTCGACGCAGGATCCACACCGCGTGCGTGCCCGGCTCGTCCTTGGCCAGGTCCGCGAGGTAGGCCAGGGCGGTGAAGGCGGAGGCGCCGGAGCCGACGACCGCGGTGCGCTTGCCCGCGTAACGAGCGCGTACGGCGGGGTCGGTGAGGTCGGGGACGCGGTAGGAGATGCGGTCGGCCGCCGACTTCTCGCCGAGGGCGGGCAGGCCGTTGGCGGCCAGCGGGCTGGGCGTGGACCAGGTGCCGGAGGCGTCGATGACGGCGCGGGCGGTGATCCGCTCCTCGTTGCCGTCGGCGGTCTGGATGTGCACGGTGAAGGGCTGCTCGTCCCGGCCCGAGTCGACGATGCGGTCGCGCCCCGCGCGCGCCACGCCGGTCACGGTCGCGCCGTAGCGGACCTTGTCGCCGAGGACGTCGGCGAGCGGCTGCAGGTACTGCTCCGCCCAGTCGCCGCCGGTGGGGTAGGCGGCGCCGTCGGGGCGGGCCCAGCCGGTCGGGGCGAGCAGCTTCTCGGCGGCGGGGTCGGTGACCTCTGTCCAGGGGGAGAACAGGCGCACGTGCGCCCAGCCACGTACGGCATGGCCGGCCGACGGCCCGGCTTCCAGCACCAGCGGTTCGATGTCCCGCTCGATGAGGTGGGCGGCGGCGGCCAGGCCGATGGGGCCGGCTCCGACGACCACGACGGGCAGCTGGTCGGTGGTGGGCGCCTTCACGATGTTCCCCTTTGCTTCGATGTCTGTCGATGTCTTGCAGGGTCCAGCATGGCACCTGTATTGATAAGCGTCAACATAGACATTCGCCGAATCAGGGGATCGCGGCATGGAGCAGATCGACGTGGCAGTGATCGGTGGTGGCCAGTCGGGACTGGCGGCGGCATACGCGCTGCGGGGGTACGGGCTGCGGCCAGTGGTGCTGGAGGCGTCCGAGCGGGCGGCCGGGTCGTGGCCGCGCTACTACGACAGCCTCACCCTCTTCTCGCCCGCCCGGTACAGCTCACTGCCGGGGATGCCGTTTCCCGGCGGAGATCCGGACCGATACCCGCACCGGGACGAGGTGGTTGCCTACCTCGCCGCGTACGCCGCGCGTCTGGACGCCGAAATTCGCACCGGCCGCCGCGCCGCAGGGGTCCGCAAGGCCGATGACGGGTTCGAGGTGGACCTGGAGGGTGGCGGTCGGCTGGCGGCACGTGCTCTGGTCGCCGCGTCCGGCACGTTCGGCCGTCCGTACCGGCCGACGCTGCCTGGCTTGGGGGGCTTCACCGGTTCGGTGCTGCATGGCGCCGACTACCGCAGCCCGGCACCGATCGCCGGGCAGCGGGTCGTCGTGGTCGGGGCGGGGAACTCCGCGGTGCAGATTGCTGCAGAGCTCGCCGGTGTGGCCCGGGTGACGCTTGCGAGCCGGGGGCCGGTGAAGTTCGCGCGGCAGCGGATTCTCGGCCGTGACCTGCACTTCTGGCTCGCACGCAGCGGCGTGGACACCGCCCCGCTCGGACGCTTGATCCGCACTCCACCGACGCAGCTGGTCATCGATGACGGCCGCCACCGAGCCGCGCTCACCCGGGGTGCACCGGACCGGCGGGAACTGTTCACGGGCATCGACGGCGCCAAGGTGATCTGGCCCGACGGGGTGCGGGAGGAGGTGGACACCATCCTCCTGGCCACCGGCTACCGGCCGGACCTCCCCTACCTCGCCGACTTGGACGGGGCACTCGACGACGCCGGTCGTCCCCGCCGGCGCGACGGCATCTCTCTTTCCCACTCGGGTCTGGCGTACGTGGGGCTGGAGTGGCAGCGCAGTCTGTCCTCGAACTCGCTGCGCGGGGTCGGCAGGGACGCGAGCCGGATGGCACAACGCTTGGCGGCGTACCTGCATCGAGGCTGATGAGACTGCGACCCGGGGCGCTCTGGTTCGACGTATGTCAACATAGACGTATGTCGAACATCAAGGTGCTGCCGCTGCTGGAGCCCGGGGTTGCCGAGGGTGTCGTGCCGTGCTGCCCGCCGCTCACCGAGCGGCCGCTGACGGCCGAGGAGGCCGAGCGGACCGCTGCGATGTTCAAGGCGCTCGGTGACCCGGTCCGTCTGCGTCTGTTCTCGCTGGTCGCCTCGCACGAGGGCGGCGAGGCGTGCGTGTGCGACATCTCCGACGTGGGTGTCTCGCAGCCGACGGTCTCCCACCACTTGAAGAAACTCAGGGAAGCCGGGCTGCTGAGCTCCGAGCGGCGAGGCACGTGGGTGTACTACCGGGTCGAGCCGTCGGTCGTGGCCGCAATGGGGCAGATGCTGACCGCAGCCATCCCCGCGGCTTGACCTTCACGTAGCAACGGGGATCAGGCCGTCGCGGCGTTCTCGTTCCACAACTTGCCGAACTCCGTGGCTTCTTCGTCCGTCAGCGTGCTGGGTCCGTGGACGCGGATCATCGTGGTGTCCCATGGGCGCCGGCCGCTGCGGCTCGGCGTCAGCACCACTCCGACGGTGACAAGTCCATCGGGTCGGCCGATGCGTTCGGCGACCTCGTGATGGCGGAGCTGCACGTAGCTGCCGAAGATCGCCTGGATCTGCTCGTCGAAGCGGGTGGCGCAGGCGTACACGGTCTGGCGGGTGGCGTCGGCGTTGAGCTGCCTCCGGAAGCGCCACTTCGTGCTTTCCTCGGGTACCTGTGTGACGTCGTCGAGCATCTCCAGCAGCAGTTGTCCCCACTCTTCCCGGACTCCAACGGGAAGTTGGTCCAGATCGGAGAGGACTGCCAGGCGGTCCGCTTCACCGGCGTGGTCCGGCAGCGGGCTGGTGGTGATGTCCTCCATGACCAGACGCAGCACCAGGTGGGCGCGGGTGCCGGCGGCGCCGATCGGTGTCTGTGGCAGCAGCGGTGTGGAGAACAGCCGGCCACCGGGGCCGACGAGTTCGGTGTCGATGTCCGCGGGCGGTGCCTCCTCGTCGGCCGCGGCGAACTCGTAGTACCGCACAGGCTCTTCGCCCAGGGGTATGGGAGGTTCGGCGGCAGCGCGGAAGAGATAGTCCAGCACGGCTGTGGTGGAACGCAACTGGTCGAAGAGGAAGTCCCAGTCTCGCCGCGTCAGGGCGATCGCGGGGATGCCGATCGGCTCCAACGAGCAGATCGTGCCGCTCGGTACCTGCTCGTGGTCCAGCAGGAACACCCCGATCCACTCGAAGGCGTTGCCGTCGACGGACAGGGTGCGGTCGCGGCCGTTGACCATGTCGGCGGGCAGCATCCGCAATTGGCGCACGGTGCCCTTGGCCTGGCGCATGGCCTTGGTCGCCACCTTCTGGATCCAGGCAATCTCTCCAGCCGGTTCCTTGGGCTGGACAGTACGTGCCTTGACCTGGATCACTGCGCCGCGTCCGCCGGAGATCAGCAGACTGTCGCCGAGCTCGCGCCGCCCGGAGCCCTTGTTGGCGTAGGCGGACTGGAAGACGAAGTCCGGCAGGCCCCAGGTGGCTGCCGCGGTGTGTGCGGCCGCTTCGGCACCGGGGCCGTGTTCCACGTCGGACGGCAGGGGCAACGCCGGAGGTATGCGCCGTACGTAGGGCCCGTTCGCGGTGTCAACGATGAGCGTGAGCGCGTTGGGGTCGTCGTCCTGGACGAATTGCCACAACGAGGATGAAGGCTGATCAGTCACCCCACTATTAGACGCAATGCACGCCGACTGGCGCCCTGCCATTTCGTACGGGCTGCGGTGGCGGGCTTTCCCCCGGTGTTCGCGCAGGTCCGCGAAGCGTGGAACGTCGCCCCTCGCATCAGCTGTCGGCGGCGAGGAGTTGACCGATCTCCCGGGCTGCGTCACGGGCCGCGCGGCCGACGCCGATCAGAGTCGCGGAGGCAGGGCCGGTCCAGTCGCCGTAACCCAGCAAGTGAAGGCGCGGTTCGGCCGAAGCACGGGTGCCGGACACGAGGATGTGGCCGCGCCAGCCCCGCAGGCCGAGCGGTGCGAGGTGGGACAGGGCCGGGCGGAAGCCCGTGCACCAGATGATCGTGTCGGCCTCGGCGTGAGTGCCGTCGGCCCATTCGGCGCCGCCGGGGACGAGACGTGCGAACATCGGGCTCGCCTTCAGGAGGCCGCGGTCTCGGGCCTCGCGTACGGGCGGTACGGCGACGATGTCCCCAAGCGAAGCGACGCCGCCCGTATCCGTGCGTCCCTCGTCCAGGGCGCGGCGGCGGGCGGTGGCCGCGTCGAAGAGCGCACGCCCGTCGATGTCGTCGGCGAGGAAGCGCGGCGAACGCTGGGTCACCCAGGTCAGGTCCGTGGCGTAGGCGAGGTCGGCGGCGATCTGGGCGCCGGAGTTGCCCCCGCCCACCACGATCACGCGTTGGCCTGCGAAGTCGGCGGGGGCGCGGTACTCCACCGTGTGCAACTGCCGGCCTTCGAAGGTCGCTTGGCCGGGGACGGCGGGGAGGAAGGGGCGCCACCAGGAGCCGGTCGCGCTGATTACCGTGCGGGCGTGCCAGGTGCCGAAGTCCGTCTCGACGCACAGGAGTTGGTCGTCTCGATGGACGCCGAGGACGCTCACGGGCCGCTCTACGGGAAGTTCGTAGCGTTTCTCGTAGTCGGCGAGGTACTCCACCACGTGCTGCGCGTCGGGGTAGGTCTCGCCTCTCTGCGCCGGCATGAGGCGGCCGGGCAGCGAGGAGTACGCGGCCGGGGAGAACTGACGCAGTGAGTCCCAGGTGTGCTGCCAGGCCCCGCCGGGCTCGGTCTGGGCGTCGAGGATGACGAAGTCGAGGCCGAGGCGGCGCAGGTGGTAGCCGGCGGCGAGTCCCGCCTGGCCGCCGCCGATCACCACCACCTGCGTTTTGTTGGTCACGCGGCCGATCGTCCGCGCATGAAGATGAGGGCCACCAGCGCCAGCCCGACCGCGCCGCCGACGATTTGCATGCCGATGAACCCTGCGACCGAACCCGGCGCGATGCCCGCGAAGGTGTCGGTGAAGGCACGGCCGACGGTCACCGCGGGGTTGGCGAACGATGTCGACGAGGTGAACCAGTAGGCCGCGCCGATGTAGGAGGCGACGGCCACCGGGGCGAAGCGCAGTTGGTCGGTGCGGGCCAGGCCGAAGATCAGCAGGATCAGGCCGGCCGTGGCGACGACCTCGCCCAGCAGCAGATGCCCCGCCGACCGGTCATGCGTGGACCACTCCACCAGCGGTTTGCCGAACATCGCGTCCGCCAGGATGGCGCCCGCGATCGCACCGACGATCTGCGCGGGCACGTACACCGCGGCTTCGCGCAGGGTGACCCCGGCGCCTCCGCGTCGCGCTGTCCACCACTCGGCCAGGGTGACGACCGGGTTGAAGTGCGCGCCGGAGACCGGGCCGAGCAGGAGGATCAGGATGCCGAGGCCGAAGACGGTGGCCGTGGAGTTGGCCAGCAGCTGCAGGCCGACGTCCTTGGTCAGTTCGGTGGCCTGGATGCCGGAGCCGACCACGACCGCCACCAGCAGCGCCGTGCCTATGAGTTCGGCGGCGGCGCGGGCGGCCAGGGGGTTACGCGGCGGGGTGGCCCCCGGCGCGGGCTGCGGCTCGGCGCCGACGGCTGTGGCGGACTCCCCGGCTCTGTCGTGCTCGGTGGCCTCGGTGGCGGTCAACAGGACTCCTCGGTGCAGTCGCCGCGAGGGCGGGGGTCAGGGGCAGGACCGCTTGACGTTGTTCTCGGCGGTGGCGCGCGCGGTCTCCGCGAGGTCGGCGAACTGACCGGCGAGGGCGGCGATGACGTCGGGCTTGAGCCGGTAGTAGGTGAACCGGCCGCAGGGCTCTGTCTCCACGACCCCGGCCTCGCGCAGCACCTTCAGATGGTTGGAGAGGTTCGTTTGTCTGGCCCCCGTCTCCTCGATCAGGTGCGTGCTGCAGAGCGTCTCCTTGGCGAGCAGGGTGACGATCTGGAGGCGGAGCGGGTCGGCCAGGACCCGCATCAGATCAGTGTCGACTGACGTCAGCATGCGCTGATACTCTCACATCAGTGGTGACTGACACCACCGGGTGCTGATGTGTGCGTGCCCTCTTCTGCCGCCTGACAGGCGCGAGATCAAGAGAGACCTCCTGATGTCCGACAAGCCCTCCGTGCTCTTCGTCTGTGTCCACAACGCCGGCCGTTCCCAGATGGCCGCCGCGTGGCTGACCCACCTGGCCGGGGACCGTGTCGAGGTCCGCTCCGCCGGCTCCAACCCGGGCGCCGGCGTCAACCCGGCCGCCGTCAAGGCTATGCGCGAGGTCGGCATCGACATCTCCGCCGAGGTCCCGAAGATGCTCACGGTCGACGCGGTGAAGGAGTCGGACGTCTGCATCACCATGGGCTGCGGCGACACCTGCCCCGTCTTCCCCGGCAAGCGGTACCTGGACTGGCAGTTGGAGGACCCGGCGGGCCAGGGCGTCGAGGCCGTCCGCCCGATCCGCGACGAGATCAAGGTGCTGGTCGAGGGCCTGATCAAGGAGATCGCGCCGGAGCCCCAGGCATGAGCGCAGCGGCGAACACTTCCACGGACATACGCAACGTCATCATCATCGGCTCCGGCCCCGCCGGATACACCGCCGCCCTCTACACCGCCCGCGCCTCGCTGAAGCCGCTGGTCTTCGAGGGCGCGGTCACGGCCGGCGGCGCGCTGGTGCAGACGACCGAGGTGGAGAACTTCCCCGGCTTCCGCGACGGCATCATGGGCCCGGACCTGATGGACAACATGCGGGCCCAGGCCGAGCGTTTCGGCGCCGAGCTCGTCCCCGACGACATCGTCGAGGTCGACCTCACCGGCGCCGTGAAGACGGTCACCGACAGCGCGGGTACGGTCCACCGGGCGAAGGCCGTCATCGTGGCGACCGGCTCGCAGCACCGCAAGCTGGGCCTGCCGGGCGAGGACGCGCTGTCCGGCCGTGGTGTGTCGTACTGTGCGACCTGCGACGGCTTCTTCTTCCGCGAGCACGACATCGTGGTGGTCGGCGGCGGCGACACGGCGCTGGAGGAGGCCACCTTCCTCTCCCGCTTCGCGAAGTCCGTGAGGGTCGTCCACCGGCGCGATGCCCTGCGTGCCTCCAAGGCCATGCAGGACCGCGCCTTCGCCGACCCGAAGATCTCCTTCGCCTGGAACAGCGAGGTCGCCGAGATCCACGAGGACGGCGGCAAGCTCGCCGGACTCACCCTGCGCGACACCGCCACCGGCGAGACCTCCAAGCTTGCCGCCACCGGGCTCTTCGTAGCCATCGGCCACGACCCGCGCACCGACCTGGTCACCGGCCAGCTCGACCTCGACGGCGAGGGCTACCTCAAGGTCGCCTCCCCCTCCACGCGCACGAACCTCGCCGGCGTCTTCGGCGCCGGCGACGTGGTCGACCACACCTACCGGCAGGCGATCACCGCGGCAGGTTCCGGCTGCGCGGCGGCCCTGGACGCCGAGCGGTACTTCGCCGCCCTCAGCGACGCCGACACCGCGGGCGAGCCCGTCGAGGCCACCGTCTGATACCCGCTGGAGCAACATCATGGCTCTCAAGAACGTCACCGACGACTCCTTCGACCAGGACGTCCTCGCCAGCGACAAGCCCGTCCTGGTCGACTTCTGGGCCGCCTGGTGCGGCCCGTGCCGCCAACTTGCCCCCTCGCTGGAGTCGATCGCCGCCGAGCACGGCGACAAGATCGAGATCGTCAAGCTCAACATCGACGAGAACCCGGCCGTCGCCGCCCGGTACGGAGTGATGTCCATCCCGACGCTGCACCTCTACAAGGGCGGCGAGGTCGTGCAGACCATCGTCGGGGCCAAGCCGAAGGCCGCCCTCGAACGCGAACTCGCTGACCACCTCGCGTGGTCCCCGACCGCCTGCACTGGTCGGTTCCCGACCCCACCCGCACCGGCACCGATGACGCCTTCGCCGACGCCCTGAGTGATCTCGTCGACCGGGTCGACCGGCTGGCACCCGCCGTACAGCCTCCTGGAGGCAGCGATGACTGAGACCGCGCCCGTCCCGCACCGCAACCTGAGCATCGACCAGCAACTCGCCTTGCGCACAGCCGCCACCCACCTGAGCCGCGAGTTCGACGGCACCTTCGGCCAGGAGACGATCGAACGGTTCCTGCACACCAGCTACGACCAGTTCGCCGGCCGCAGCACCATCCCCAACTTCCTCCCGCTCATGGCCGAACGCTTCGCCCGCCAGCGCCTGCGCGCCCTGGCCAAGATCGAAGGCCACCACACCGACGGCAAGCCCGTCGTGCTCTTCCTCTGCGTCCACAACGCCGGCCGCAGCCAGATGGCCATGGGCTTCTTTCAGCACCTGGCCGGCGAGGGTGCGGTCGCCTGGTCGGGCGGCTCTGAACCCGGCAACGAGGTCAACCCGGCCGCCATCGCCGCGATGAGCGAGCGCGGCATCGACATCTCCCGAGAGTTCACCAAGCCCTGGACCGACGAGATCGTCCGCGCCGCCGACGTCGTCGTCAGCATGGGCTGCGGCGACGCCTGCCCGGTCTTCCCCGGCAAGCGCTACCTCGAATGGACCCTGGACGACCCCGCCGGCGAGACCGTCGACAACGTCCGCCCCATCCGCGACGACATCGAACGCCGCGTCCGCGGACTCCTCGACGAACTCGGTGTCCCGGCCCAGCACTGACGCGCTCTCTCAGGTTCTCTGCTCGGCACGGTGAACCAGATCACTGTTCACCGAGGTTCGCCCCGGTCCCATCACGCGAACTGAGACCAGAACTGAGACCACGCACGACGAAGGGCCCCACCGCGAACGGTGGGGCCCTTCGACATCGTGCCCGGTGAGGCACTGGCGGAGGATACGAGATTCGAACTCGTGAGGGGTTGCCCCCAACACGCTTTCCAAGCGTGCGCCCTAGGCCACTAGGCGAATCCTCCGCGGCAAACAATACAAGACGTTGAGGAGTGCTCGCGAACTCGTTCCCCCCGCTCAGATCGGGTACTGTGTGCGCAGCCCCTCACGTGGCGCTATCTGACTGAACTCCCCCAGGGCCGGAAGGCAGCAAGGGTAGGTTGGCTCTGGCGGGTGCGTGGGGGGCGCTTGCGTTTGCGGCGTGGTCGGAGCCGAGGGTTCGGCCCGGCGCCGGTGGGGCGGAGCGGGGAAGTCCGGCGGGCGGTCCTCGTTGTCAGTGGGCGCCTATAACCTCGTATGTGTGTCGTCTCTCGCGCTGTACCGCCGTTATCGCCCGGAGTC
Source organism: Streptomyces sp. NBC_00258 (assembly GCF_036182465.1). Taxonomy (NCBI): domain Bacteria; kingdom Bacillati; phylum Actinomycetota; class Actinomycetes; order Kitasatosporales; family Streptomycetaceae; genus Streptomyces; species Streptomyces sp. NBC_00258. The sequence goes on along the minus strand of NZ_CP108081.1, from coordinate 6,132,156 downwards.
GTTCGCCGAGGTCATCGGGCAGGAGCATGTAACCGACCCGCTGCAGCAGGCGCTGCGGAACAACCGGGTCAATCACGCGTACCTGTTCAGCGGGCCGCGCGGGTGCGGGAAGACGACCAGCGCGCGGATCCTGGCGCGGTGTCTGAACTGCGAGCAGGGGCCCACACCGACGCCTTGCGGTGAGTGCCAGTCCTGCCGGGACCTCGCGAGGAACGGGCCGGGTTCCATCGACGTCATCGAGATCGACGCCGCCTCGCACGGTGGCGTGGACGACGCCCGTGACCTGCGCGAGAAGGCGTTCTTCGGACCTGCCAGCAGCCGGTACAAGATCTACATCATCGACGAGGCCCACATGGTCACGTCGGCCGGGTTCAACGCGCTGCTGAAGGTCGTCGAGGAGCCGCCCGAGCACCTCAAGTTCATCTTCGCCACCACCGAGCCCGAGAAGGTCATCGGGACCATCCGGTCGCGTACGCATCACTATCCGTTCCGGCTGGTGCCGCCGGGGACCCTGCGGGAGTACCTGAGCGAGGTGTGCGGGCGCGAGGGCAGTCCCGTCGAGGACGGGGTGCTTCCGCTGGTCGTGCGCGCCGGCGCCGGGTCCGTGCGTGACTCCATGTCCGTCATGGACCAGCTGCTGGCCGGGGCCGGCGACGACGGTGTGACGTATGCCATGGCCACCTCACTGCTCGGTTATACGGACGGGTCACTGCTCGATTCCGTCGTCGAGGCCTTCGCCGCGGGGGACGGCGCCGCCGCCTTCGAGGTCGTCGACCGGATCATCGAGGGCGGAAACGATCCTCGGCGGTTCGTCGCCGACCTGCTGGAGCGGCTGCGCGATCTGGTCATCCTGGCGGCCGTGCCCGATGCCGGCGAGAAGGGGCTCATCGACGCTCCCACCGATGTGGTGGAGCGGATGACGGCCCAGGCCGGAGTGTTCGGCGCCGCCGAGCTCAGCCGGGCCGCCGATCTCGTCAACGAAGGCCTGACGGAGATGCGCGGGGCCACCTCGCCCCGCCTGCAGCTCGAACTGATCTGTGCGCGCGTTCTCCTGCCCGCGGCGTACGGCGACGAGCGGTCCCTCATGGCCCGGCTCGACCGCATCGAGCGCGGGGTGAACTTCACGGGGGCGGCGGCTGCCGGAGTACCCGCCATGGGGTACGTGCCCGGGCCCGACGCGCATGCCGGGATGCCGGCCGGTATGCCCAGCGGTGTGCAGGGTGGCGGCGCGGCTGCTTCCGGTCCGCCCGCTCCTCCTGTTTCCTCTGTCCCGCCGGGTGGCGGGCCTGCCGCGGCTCGCGCTGCGGTACGGGGGGCGGGGGGCCCCGGCGGAGATACGGGTCCGGGGGCGGCCCAAGCCCCCACACCAGCCCAAGCCCCCACACCAGCCCAGGTCCCCGCCTCGGCCCAGGCCTCCCCGGGAGCCGCGGCCGCCCCCACCCCGGCCCCGGTCGCGCCCTCGCACGCCCCCGCCCCGGAACAGCCGCCCGCCCAGGCTCCCCCCTCCGCCCCCGCGGCCGGCGCCGCTCCCGGTGCCTGGCCCGCCGCGACCGCCGCGGGCAGTGGCAGGCGACCCGGCGGGTGGCCGACCGCCGCACCCGCGGGCGGCGGGCAGCCACCGGCCGAGGCACCCGGTCCGCCCTCGACCCAGCCCGCCCAGCCCCAGCACCAGGCCCCCGAGCCGGCGGCTGCGTACGCCTCCCCGCCCCCCAGCGGTGGCCCCGACCCCCGCATGCTGTGGCCGAACATCCTGGAGGCGGTGAAGAACCGACGCCGCTTCACCTGGATCCTGCTCAGCCAGAACGCGCAGGTGACCGGCTTCGACGGCACGACCCTCCAGATCGGTTTCGTGAACTCGGGCGCCCGGGACAACTTCGCGAGCAGCGGCAGCGAAGAGGTGCTGAAGCAGGCGCTGACCGAGCTGTTCAACGTGCATTGGAAGGTCGAGGCGGTCGTCGACCCGTCCGGCGGTTCGGCACCGCTGCCCGCGCCCGGCCCCGGGTCCGGTTACGGCGGTGGTTACGGATCGGGGGGCGCCCCGGCCCCGGCGGCACCGCGCCCCGCCCCGCAGCAGCAGCCGACGGCTCCGGCTCCCCGGCCTGCCTCCTCGGCTCCTCAGTCCCAGTCGGCGCCCGCGCCCAGCGCGCCCGCTCCCCGTCCCTCCGCCCCGGAACCGCCCCCCATCTCCCCCGAGGACGACATCCCGGAGGACGACGATCCGGACCTCGACGAGTCCGCCCTGTCGGGCCACGAACTGATCGTGAGGGAGCTGGGAGCGACGGTGGTGGAGGAGTTCTCGAACGAGTAGCCGTTCAGCGGTTCATGCGGCTGCCTCGAATCGGACAAGGATGCCTGGCCGACAGCGCCCGTCAGGCGCCCCGCGAGGGGCACGGGGAACCGCGCGCTCAGCCACACCCGACCCGCACCGGTCCACCGGCCCAAACCCGCCCGGGCCCAGCGCCCGCGCCCGGCTAGGCTGACCCCCGTGAAGGTCCTAGTAATCGGCGGCGGTGCCCGCGAACACGCCCTGTGCCGTTCTCTCTCCCTCGACCCCGACGTCACCGCGCTGCACTGTGCCCCAGGCAACGCGGGAATCGCCGAGGTGGCCGAGCTGCACCAGGTCGACGCCCTCGACGGCAAGGCCGTGGCCGCGCTGGCCACGGAACTCGGCGCCGAGCTGGTGGTCGTCGGCCCGGAGGCCCCTCTCGTGGCCGGGGTCGCCGACGCCGTGCGCGAGGCGGGCATCCCGGTGTTCGGCCCCTCGAAGGAGGCCGCCGAGCTGGAGGGCTCCAAGGCCTTCGCCAAGGACGTCATGGCGGGCGCGGGCGTACCCACGGCCCGTTCGTACGTCTGCACGAACCCCGACGAGGTCGACGAGGCGCTCGACGCCTTCGGAGCCCCGTACGTCGTGAAGGACGACGGTCTCGCGGCCGGCAAGGGCGTCGTCGTGACCGCCGACCTCGACAAGGCCCGCGAGCACGCCAACGCCTGCGAGCGCGTGGTCATCGAGGAGTTCCTCGACGGCCCCGAGGTCTCCCTCTTCGCGATCACCGACGGCGTGACGGTCGTCCCGCTGCAGCCCGCGCAGGACTTCAAGCGCGCACTCGACGACGACGAGGGTCCGAACACCGGCGGCATGGGCGCGTACTCGCCCCTCCCGTGGGCCGACCCGAAGCTGGTCGAGGAGGTCGTGCAGACCGTTCTGCAGCCGACCGTCGACGAGATGCGCCGCCGCGGCACCCCCTTCTCCGGGCTCCTCTACGCCGGTCTCGCGATCACCTCGCGCGGCGTACGGGTCATCGAGTTCAACGCCCGCTTCGGCGACCCCGAGACCCAGGTCGTCCTCGCCCGCCTGAAGACCCCGCTCTCCGGCATCCTCCTCGCGGCGGCGGACGGCACCCTGGCCGACCTCGAACCCCTCCGGTGGAGCGACCACGCGGCCGTCACCGTGGTCATCGCCTCGCACAACTACCCGGACACTCCGCGCACCGGCGACCCCATCGAGGGCCTCGATGCGGTGGCGGCACAGGACGCCCCGCACGCGTACGTCCTGCACGCGGGCACCAGGCGTGACGGTGACGCCGTCGTGAGCGCGGGCGGCCGGGTGCTCTCCGTCACGGCCAGCGGCAAGGACCTCACCCAGGCTCGCGCACGCGCGTACGAAGCGGTCAACCGAATCCACCTCGACGGCTCCCAGCACCGTACGGACATCGCGGCGAAGGTTGCGGGAGCGGCCCAGGCGTAACCGACAGTTACACACCTTCACCTGCGTCAACGCGCATCGAAGAACCACCCCGGGCCCCGGATCCAGCACAGGATCCGGGGCCCGTTCGTCAGCCACCTCTGCCCAAAGCCATTCCATCGAGTGACCGATCCCCCATCCGGCTGACGAGGGCCGGGGCCCCAACTAGGGTGCGGCGCAAGCGTTCCGGCACTTGGCCCACCGGCATTGCGATGTCGGTCGTGGGTGCCACAGTGGGGGAGTGAGCAACGCCATGGACGTCCGCCGGCAGTGGCTGGGTATGCACGCGCCGGGCGGGCAGTAGGGGGTGACACCGGTCGTGTCCGGTATGGGTGTGGAGGTGGGCGCGCAGGCCGCGCGCTCACGGGCTCTCGCCGTGCTGCGGGTCCGCAGCAGGGCGCTGGCCGTCGCCCTGCTGCCCGCGGCCGTCGCCGTCGTGCTGCTCGTCGGCGGGTCGACGGGCCACATCGACGGCCCCGGCTGGGCGGTCACGCGCTGGATCGTGGCGGGGTTCGCCCTGTTCGTCCTTCTCGCCGCGGTGGGCATCGCGCTGGTCGTGGTCCGCTCCCGGCCCGCCGTGAGCCCCACGGTCACGATCGCCGAGGAGTCGGCGCCCGATCTCTACCGCATGGTGCGGGACCTGGCCGACCGCCTCGAAGTGCCCGCGCCCTCCGCGATAGCGCTCACTCCGGACTGCGACAGCTGGCTGGAGGACCGCACCCACCCGGCCCACGGCACGCCCCGGCCGCAGGCCCGTGACGAGATCGAGGGCGTACCGGGCGTCCGCGGCCTCCCGTCGGCCCACCGCCGTCCGCCGGCCGCGCCCGTCCTCGTCATCGGCTCGCCCTTCCTGTGGTGGATGCGGGTCGGCGAACTGCGCGCCGTCCTCGCACCGGTCGTCGCCGGTACGGGACCGTCGGCGCACCCCGACATAGCCGCGGCACGGCGTTTCGTCCGGGGCCTCGACGCGGCGGTGGCCGTGACCTCGGAACCCCGTGGACCCCTGTCCCGGACGGTGCTCGGCGGGGCCGGCTGGGTCGCGCGGCTTCTGCTGCGCAGTTGTCGCGGGCACGCCGCCGAGATGGAGCGGGGTGTCGCCGCGGCGGCGGCGGAGCGTGCACAGGCTGTGGATTACGGTCTGCGGATCGTCGCCCAGGAACAGGTGGGGCTCGCGTACGCGGGCTGGGACCGGCTGCTGACGCGGGTCGCGCTGCCCGCCTGGCGCATGGGGCGCTGGCCGTCCCGGCTGGACGCGGGCGTGGTCGCGGCCCTGACCGAGCTCTCGCGGCGCGACCGCCTTGCCGAGGGGTTCGCCTCCCGGCTCGGCGAGCGGCCCGCCTGCGACCTGCTGGAGGAGCCCGGCGCGATCGACGAGGCGGCGTCCCTGCTCGCCGCGCGCCTCTTCCACGGCGGACCGGCCGAGACCGGGCCCGACTGGGCGCCGGTCGACTGGGACGAGTATCCGGACGAGGTCGTGGACCGGAAGTGGCGTACGGACGCGGCGCGGTTGCACCGGGTGCTGGATGCGCTCGGCGTGAGCCGGTCTTCCGGGGCCGGGGCCGGCGCCTCGGATCCGGAGGGGCCGACCTTGGCCCGAGTGATGGATCACCTCAGTGACGGGGAGCCGGGGGAGCAGCGGGAATCCGGGGACCCCGGTGATCCGGTGGTCGTGGAGAGGCCCGAGACCGCGGCGTACGAGGACGAGGACGAGGACGGCGGGCCGGAGAACGAGCGGAGTTCGGCCCTGGCTGCGGGGCTGAGTGCGGAGGTGGCGCGGGAGGAGGCCGCGGTGGCGGCCGGGCCTGCCGCTCCCTCCGGGGCCGCCGGGCAGGTCGGTCCGGACACGGCTCTCTGGGACGACGGGTCGTTGCCGCTCTTTCCTCTGCAACCGCCTCGGACCGGGCGGGAGTTGCTGGCCGACCATGTCACGGCGATGGTCTGCTGCGCGGCGATGGACACGGCCGGGGCCACTCCGGGGCTCGACTGGCTCGACGGCCCGTCGCTCCTCATCAACGGCGAACGCTCCGTGGACCTCGGCCCCCGAGTCCTGAGCCTCATCGAGGAGGGCGACCCCGCCCCCCTCCGCACCTGGCTCCTCCACCTGGGCATACGCCCCGAGAAGCCGGTCCGCCTGGTCTGAGCCCCAAGCCGTTTTCGCCCCCGCCGCCCCTACCCATTCCCGTCCCTTCCGGGGGCTCCGCCCCCAGCCCCCCACATCGCGCTACCGCGCTCGTCCTCAAACGCCGGACGGGCGGAGAGGTGCGGACGGAGCTGAGAAGTGCGGATGGGACTGAGAAGTGCAGGACGGGCCGGAGCGGCCGGGCGGCCTGGAAGCAGGGCGCAGCCCGTCTTCCAGGGGCGCGGGGAACTGCGCGACCAGCCCTCACCGGACCCGCACGCCACCACCCACCCGCACCACCCACCCGCACCACCCCCGCCCAACCGCCGGAGGCGATTCGCAACGAACGGTGACGGCGCGCGTGCGTAATGTGATGTGCTGGGACCGCTCATTGACAAGGCAAGAGCCTGCAAGGGCCGACAGGGGCTGACGGGGGCACGAGGGAGGGAACGCGGTATGGGGTCGGAGCAGATTCGCCGGTGGGAGTCGGGAGCGCTGGCGCATGCCGTCACGGACCCCTTCGGACAGGGCCCCGTCCCGTGGCTGCGCGGCAGTGAGCACTACTTCGACGACACGGGCCACGTCGTCCCGTGGTACGTGGACCAGGCCCCGCCCCCCGGCGCGGCATCCCCCGGCGACGGCAGCCGCAGCCGCAACCACCACGGAACCACCGGCCCACGCGTCCCCACCCCCCGCCAGACCGCCGGAGGCCCCCGTACGGCGGACGACGTCCACCGGCAGATCAAGGGCTTCGCCTCCACCGGCGCGGCCGCCCCCGGCGAGGCCATCGACTTCCACATCACGGTCGACCCGCCGCAGCAGTTCAGCGTGGACATCTACCGCATCGGCCACTACGGCGGCGACGGCGCCAGCAAGATCACCACCAGCCCCCGCCTCCCCGGCATCGTCCAGCCGCCCCCGCTCACCGCGGACCGCACGGTCTCCTGCCACCACTGGTGGCTCTCCTGGCGGCTGCAGATCCCGACGTACTGGAGCGTCGGCGCGTACGTGGCCGTGCTGACCACCGACGACGGCTACCGCTCCCACATCCCGTTCACGGTCCGCGACAACCACCCCGCCGACCTGCTGCTCCTCCTCCCGGACATCACCTGGCAGGCGTACAACCTCTATCCGGAGGACGGCCACACGGGCGCGAGCCTCTACCACGCGTGGGACGAGAACGGCCGGCTGCTCGGCGAGGCCGAAGCCGCCACGACGGTGTCGTTCGACCGCCCGTACGCGGGCGCGGGCCTCCCCCTCCACGTCGGCCACGCCTACGACTTCATCCGCTGGGCCGAGCGCTACGGCTACGACCTCGCGTACGCCGACGCCCGCGACCTGCACGCCGGCCGCGTCGACCCCACCCGCTACCGCGGTCTGGTCTTCCCGGGCCACGACGAGTACTGGTCGACGACCATGCGCCGCACCGTGGAGACCGCCCGCGAGCACGGCACGTCCCTCGTCTTCCTCTCCGCCAACACCATGTACTGGCAGGCGGAGCTGGGCCCGTCCCCGTCCGGCGTCCCCGACCGCCTGCTCACCTGCCGAAAACGCCGCGGCCCCGGCAAACCCGCACTGTGGCGTGAGGTCGACCGCCCCGAGCAGGAACTCCTGGGCGTCCAGTACGCGGGCCGGGTCCCCGAGGCGCACCCCCTGGTCGTCCGCAACGCCGACCACTGGATGTGGGAGGCGACCGGCGCCCACGAGGGCGACGAACTGGAAGGCATGGTCGCGGGCGAGGCCGACCGCTACTTCCCGCGCATCACGCTCCCCGAGCACCAGGGCCGCATCCTCCTCTCCCACTCCCCCTACCGGGACACCGAGGGAGCCATCCGCCACCAGGAGACGTCCCTGTACCGCGCCCCCTCGGGTGCTCTCGTCTTCGCGGCCGGCACCTTCGCCTGGTCCCCGGCCCTGGACCGCCCGGGCCATATCGACACCCGCGTCCAGCGCGCCACGGCGAACCTCCTGGACCGCATCTGCAAACGCGACTGAGTCCGTGGAGAGCCCGCAGAGAACCTTCACACCCGACCCCTGGCCGGCCCGGTTCCTCCCGTACGGGAGAATCGACCCAGTTGGCCAGAACGACGGGGAGGAACCGTGTCCGGATTCGTAGAAAAGCCCGAGCCCGTCGAGGTGCCGGGTCTGGTGCATCTGCACACCGGCAAGGTGCGCGACCTGTACCAGAACGAGGCGGGCGACCTCGTGATGGTCGCCAGCGACCGCATCTCCGCGTTCGACTGGGTGCTGCCCACGGAGATCCCCGACAAGGGCAGCGTCCTGACGCAGCTCTCGCTCTGGTGGTTCGACCAGATCGCCGACCTGATGCCGAACCACGTCCTCGGCACCGACCTCCCGCCCGGCGCCCCCGCCGAGTGGGCGGGCCGCACCCTGGTCTGCAGGTCGCTGCGGATGGCCCCGGTCGAGTGCGTGGCCCGCGGCTACCTCACCGGCTCGGGGCTCGTCGAGTACAACCAGACCCGCACCGTCTGCGGTCTCGCCCTCCCCGAGGGCCTGAGCGACGGCTCGGAGCTGCCCGCCCCGATCTTCACCCCGGCCACCAAGGCCGCCGTCGGCGAGCACGACGAGAACGTCTCGTACGAGGAGGTCGCCCGCCAGGTCGGCGCGGACACCGCGGCCCAGCTGCGCCAGGCGACGCTCGCCGTCTACGGCCGGGGCCGTGACATCGCGCGCGAGCGCGGGATCCTCCTCGCGGACACGAAGTTCGAGTTCGGCTTCGACGGCGAGACGCTTGTCGTCGCCGACGAGGTGCTCACCCCGGACTCCTCCCGCTTCTGGCCCGCCGACCAGTGGGAGCCGGGCCGCGCGCAGCCCTCGTTCGACAAGCAGTTCGTCCGCGACTGGCTGACCTCCGCCGAGTCAGGCTGGGACCGCAAGAGCGAGCGGCCGCCGCCCGCCCTGCCCCAGCAGGTCGTGGACGCGACCCGTGCCAAGTACGTGGAGGCGTACGAGCGTCTCACGGGCACGGTCTGGAGCTGAGCGCAGACACGAGAAAGGCCCCGGTCGCGATGACCGGGGCCTTACTTGCTGGAGCGGACGACCAGGTTCGAACTGGCGACCTCAACCTTGGCAAGGTTGCGCTCTACCAACTGAGCTACGTCCGCACTGCGCCGTGGCGCGAGAGCAACTATACCCAACCTCGCTCCCGCGCGAGACGCACCGCCGAGTGCCGGTTCTCCACCCCGAGCTTGGAGACGGCCGACGACAGATAGTTCCGTACGGTCCCCTGCGACAGCGCGGCCCGCTCCGCGATCTCCGCGACGGGCGCCCCGTCCGCGGCCAGTTCCAGCACCTCCGCCTCACGCGCGGTGAGCGGCGAGTCCCCGGAGGAGATCGCGTCGGCGGCCAACTCCGGGTCGACGTAACGGTTTCCGGCATGGACGGTACGGATGATCTCCGCGAGCCGCTGCGCGCTGACGGTCTTCGGGACGAACCCGCGCACACCCGCCGCAAGCGCCCGCTTCAGATGGCCCGGCCGCCCGTGACTGGTCACGATCAGCACCCGGCACGCGGGCAGTTCGCCCCGCAGCGATGTGGCGACCCTCACACCGTCGGCCCCGGGCATCTGGAGATCCAGTACCGCCACGTCGGGTTCGTGGGCCCTGGCCATCGCCAGCGCCTCGGGCCCACTGGCCGCCTCCGCCACCACCAGCAGGTCGTCCTCGAGCCCGAGCAGCGCGGCGAGCGCCCCCCGGATGAGGTGCTCGTCGTCGGCGAGCAGCAGCCGGATGGGGCGTACGGGCGTCATGGGGCGACCTCTTCGTTCACGGTGCGCGGGGCGGAAGACGGGGAAGAGGACGGCGGTGGTGACGTGGACGGCGGCCGCGACATGGGCGACGAGGAGGTGGCCGCCGGAGGCAGCGGAACCTCGGCCACCACCCGGAACCGGTCACCGTCGACCGGCCCCGCCTCCAGCGTCCCGTCCACCGCGGACAACCGCTCCCGCAGCCCGGCGAGGCCGGACCCCTTGCTGGTGGGCGTACTCGGCACCCTGTCCCTCTCCACCCCGTCGTTCTCCACGGTCAGGACCACGCGGGTCCCCTCCACCCCCAGTGACACCCGGCAGTGCCCCGCGTCCCCGTGCCGCAGCACGTTCGTGGTCGCCTCCCGTACGACCCAGCCGAGCGCCGACTGGACCGCCGAGGGCAGCTCCGACGCGGATCCGGTCACCGTGCACTCGACTCCGGCCGCGGTCAGCACGCCCTGCGCGCCCAGGAGTTCGACGCCGAGGTCGACCTCGCGGTAGCCGCGTACGACCTCGCGGACCTCCTTCTGCGACTCGCGGGCGATCCGCTGCACCTCGATCATCTGCTCCACGGCCTCGGGCCGTTCGCGCCGGGCGAGCTGGACGGCCAGCTCGCTCTTCAGGGCGATCACCGCGAGGTTGCGGCCCATCACGTCGTGCAGGTCGCGCCCGAAGCGCAGCCGCTCCTCGGCGACCGCGAGGCGGGTACGGGTCTCGCGGGCCACGTCGAGTTCGAGCACGGCTTTGAGCAGCCACACCGAGAAGAGGGAGGCGAGACAGAGGAACCCGCCGAGCAGCAGCACCCCGGCCATCAGGGCCGGCACGCTGTACGCGGGCATCCCGACCAGGAACGAAGTGACCCCGGCACCCGCGGTGAAGCCGGCCAGAAGCATCAGTACGTGCCGTCGGTACATCCCGAGCGTCATGAGGCCGAGCCCGTAGGGCACCACCACGATGAAGAACACGCCCATGGTGCTCTCCATCTTGTCGCCGCCCGGCCCGTGCTCGGAGAGCGCGAGTGCCCCGATCCCGAGCAGCGCGGTGAGGGCACCGAACACCACGAGCAGTCGTACGGGTTGCTCACGGCGACCGCACGTCCAGTCGAGCCCCCGGGACGCGGTCGCCGAACCCAGCAGCCCGTGCCCGCACGCCATCAGGAACACCCAGAGGGCGATTGGCATCCTCAGCTCGCCGAAGGCCGGCAGCCCGATCGCGCACACCTCGACCAGCGCGAAGCTGTGGAAGGACCACCGGGTGTACGTCTCGACCTTCGCCGGCGTCGTCTTCCCGTGCCACCAGGCCCCCGGCCCGCGCATACCCGCTCCTGCCTTGTCGCCGTTCAGTGCCGTGGCTCCCAGCGGAACCACCGCTGTACAGCAAACACCGAGAGCACGAGCCAGGCCACTGCTGTGGCGATGGCGCCCAGGGCGTCGTACGCGCCGAGGTCTCCGGTCCAGCCACCGCGGATGAGCGTGATCACCGGGGACAGCGGGAGCAGTTCGCAGACGGCGGCGAGCCGGTCGGGCATGAGCTCGAACGGGATGAAGGTGCCGGAACCCATCATCGACACGAGCAGCAACGGCATCGCCGCGACCTGGGCGCCTTCCAGGCTCTTGCTGAAGCTCGCGACGACGGCCGCGATGGCGGGCCACATCACGAGTCCCAGCAGCAGACCCAGGACGGCGAGGTGCGGTGCCTCGGGCGCTCCCACGTCCAGGAGTGCCGCGCACGCGATCGTCAGGACCACGCACTGCACGAGGCCGATCAGGACCGACGGCAGCGCGGCACCCGCCAGGATCTCCACGTCCCGCAGCTCCCCGGTGCGCAGCCGCTTGAGCACCAGCTCCTCACGCCGGGCGGCGTAGACGCTCACCAGCGAGCTGTAGACGGCGAAGAGCAGGGAGAAGCCGACGGCGGAGGGCAGGATGACCGAGCCGACCGAGAGCCCCGCATCCGCCAGGTCCATGTCCTCGACCGCCCCGCGAAGGCTGAACGGCATGATCAGCGGCACGAACAGGGCCGCGAAGAACGTGGCCTTGCTGCGGCCGAGCAGCGTCAGTTCGGCCCGTGCGAGGGCCGTCATCCGCCGTGCGGCGGTCGCGGTCGGGCCAGCCTGTGCGGTGTTGGTCACAGTCTCCGCGCTCATGCCACACGCTCCTTCTCCGCCGTCATCTCCGACGTCTGCGACGCCTCACGGGCTATCCGCAGGAACGCCTCCTCCAGGGACCCCGACCGGACGTCGAGCCCCCGTAGCTCGACCCCCGCCCGCTGGGCCCACACGAGGAGCTCGGTGGCGGCCCGCTGGAGTTCCAGCGTCTGCAGCCGGAGTGTCCGGCCCTCCATCTCGTGGCCGGTGATCCCGAGCGAGGCGAGCGGCGGCAGATCGCCGGGGAAGTAACCGGCGGGCAGCTCGAAGGAGATCCGGGCCGGCTGGGAGGCGGTCACCTCGGCCGGAGTACCGGAGACGGCGATGCGCCCGGCGTGCAGGATCGCGAGCCGGTCGGCGAGCCCTTCCGCCTCCTCCAGGTAGTGCGTGGTCAGCACCACGGTGGTGCCCGTCTCGCGCAGCTCGCGCACCAACTCCCAGGTCTCCTGGCGCCCTTCGGCGTCGAGTCCGGTCGTCGGCTCGTCCAGGAAGAGAACCTCGGGCCGCCCGAGGATCGCGCACGCCAGGTCCAGGCGCCGCTTCTCGCCCCCGGACAGCTGCTTCACGCGTACGGCGGCCCGGCGCGACAGGCCGACCAGCGCCAGTGCCTCGCGCTCCGGCCGGGCCCCGCTCGTGCAGCCCGCCCACATCCGTACGGTCTCCGCGACCGTCAGCTCGGACGAGAAGCCGCCCTCCTGGAGCATGACGCCGATGTGCGGGCGCACCTTGGCGCGTTCGGTGTACGGATCGTGGCCGAGGACGCGCACCTGGCCGCCGGACGGCGGGGCGAGCCCTTCGAGCAGTTCGACGGTGGAGGTCTTGCCCGCGCCGTTGGTCCCGAGGAGCGCGAACAGCTCCCCGCGGCCGACGGAGAAGGACACCCCCCGGACCGCCTCGAACTCTCCCCCGTACACACGTCGTAGATCCGTGACCTCGATCACGTGCTCGTTCGTGTTCATGAGACAAGCCTCCCCGTCGCCGACGGGCCGGAGCAGTGCGCGCTGTCATCGCTGAACATGACAAATGTCAGACGGACGGTCCCGGCACAAGAGAAAGGCCCCGATCGTGATGACCGGGGCCTTACTTACTGGAGCGGACGACCAGGTTCGAACTGGCGACCTCAACCTTGGCAAGGTTGCGCTCTACCAACTGAGCTACGTCCGCATTTGCCTCCGACCGGCTCTCACCGATCGGCGCAGGCACCAGCCTACCTGATCGAAAACGCTGACCAGACCGGCAGTGCAGAGCGGGTGACAGGAATTGCACACTGCGCCTTCCCCCTGGAAGGGGGATGTTCTACTACTGAACTACACCCGCGTGACTCCGGGACCGGGCCTTTCGGCCTTGCCCCTCGGCGTGCTCCAGACTCTAGCTGATCAGCAGGGGTACTACGCAAGTCGGCTGCTCCCAGGGCCGGATGAAGGCTTCCGGAGGGCCCGAGCCCCGTAAGGGGCGCGGGACTGTATCGATGTGCGGCTCCGCCGCGTGGGCGCGACCAGCCCAGTCGAACCCGCACCCACCCACCAACATGCGGAAGCCACGCCTCCCCAGGGGGTCACTGCGCGGCGCTGAACGCCTCATACACCCGCTTGGGGATCCGCCCCCGAGCGGGCACCTCCATCTTGTGCGACTGGGCCCACGCCCGAACGGCCGCCGGATCGGGCGCAACGGCGGTCTGCCGGTACGCCTTGCCGGACCGGGACCGCTTGCGGCCGGCCTCCAGGTACGGCTCCAGCGCCCTACGCAGTTTCTTGGCATTGGCTTGATTCAGGTCGATCTCGTACGACTTGCCGTCCAGACCGAAGGCGATCGTTTCCGCCGCTTCCGAGCCGTCGATGTCGTCGAAGAGAGTGACTACGACACGCTGCGCCACGAATATCGGTCCCTTCGTGCGGCACCTCTCCAGCGACACGTGATGACGTGCGGAGATGCCGACTGTCCGGCTGTTTTTATGGGCGATTGGGCAAAGTATCGGCTATTGCCAATTCCTTTGTACAGTGCCCGGCAATCCAATGTGAAGCTCGACTAAATCTCTTGGCGTGTCTCAAGGCAATAGGAGACCGGGTCCTGATCCGGATCTTTCCCAGGATTTTTCGTGAAGGTAGCCCCTTCATCCCCGGTCGATAGCGTCTCGATGCGGAATCGTGATGGCCATCACGTAGATTCCTACGAATCTACCCGCGTAGAAATTTTGTACGGGTAGTCTGAACGAACCTGCTCAGCACCACACACCGGGAGTGCCAGTGGCACGCGTCGTAGTCGACGTCATGCTCAAGCCGGAGATCCTCGACCCCCAGGGCCAGGCGGTGCAGCGTGCACTGCCGCGCCTCGGTTTCGAAGGCATCGCCGACGTACGTCAGGGAAAGCGATTCGAACTGGAAGTGGACGGACCGGTGGACGAAGCCGCCCTCGCCCGCATCCATGAACTTGCGGAATCCTTCCTCGCCAACACCGTGATCGAGGACTTCACCGTCAAGGTCGAGGAAGTCGCGGAGGCAGGAAAGTGACCGCTCGTATTGGCGTCGTCACTTTCCCGGGAAGCCTCGACGACCGGGACACCCAGCGCGCGATCAAGCTCGCCGGTGCCGAACCCGTCGCTCTCTGGCACAAGGACAAGGACCTCAAGCAGGTCGACGCCGTGGTGCTGCCCGGCGGTTTCTCGTACGGCGACTATCTGCGCGCAGGTGCGATCTCGCGCTTCTCGCCGGTGATGGAGACCGTGATTGAGCAGGCGAAGTCGGGAATGCCGGTGCTAGGCATCTGCAACGGCTTCCAGATCCTCACCGAGGCCCATCTCCTCCCGGGCGGGATGCTCGGCAACGACCACCTGCACTTCATCTGCCGTGACCAGAAGCTGCGGGTGGAGAACGCGGAGACGTCCTGGACCGCCGACTACGAGTCCGGCCAGGAGATCCACATCCCGCTGAAGAACATGGACGGGCGGTACGTCGCCGACGAGCACACGCTCGACATGCTGGAGGCGGAGGGCCGGGTCGCGTTCCGGTACGTGGACTTCAACCCGAACGGCTCGCTGCGGGACATCGCCGGCATCACGAACGAGGCCGGCAACGTGGTGGGCCTCATGCCGCACCCCGAGCACGCCGTCGAGCCGCTCATCGGTTCGGGCCGCACCGACGGCCTCCCCTTCTTCACCTCGATCCTCAAGAAGCTGGTCAACGCATGAGCCGGACGCCTCTGGACACGGTCGAGCACGCGGCCGAGACCCCCGACGTCGAGCTGCCCTGGGCCGAACTGGGCCTGAAGAAGGACGAGTACGAGCGCGTCGTCGAGATCCTCGGCCGCCGGCCCACCGGTGCCGAGCTCGCCATGTACTCCGTCATGTGGTCCGAGCACTGCTCGTACAAGTCCTCCAAGGTGCACCTGCGCCAGTTCGGCGAGAAGGCCCCCCAGTCCGACGCCCTCCTCGTGGGAATCGGCGAGAACGCGGGCGTCGTCGACGTCGGCCAGGGCTACGCCGTCACCTTCAAGGTCGAGTCGCACAATCACCCGTCGTACGTCGAGCCCTATCAGGGCGCGGCCACCGGCGTCGGCGGCATCGTGCGCGACATCATCGCGATGGGCGCCCGCCCGGTCGCGGTCGTCGACCCGCTGCGGTTCGGTGCGGCCGACCACCCCGACACCAAGCGCGTACTGCCGGGCGTCGTCGCCGGCATCGGCGGCTACGGCAACTGCCTGGGCCTGCCGAACATCGGCGGCGAGGTCGTCTTCGACGCCTGCTACCAGGGCAACCCGCTGGTCAACGCCGGTGCCATCGGCGTCATGCGGCACGAGGACATCCACCTCGCGAAGGCGTCCGGCTCCGGCAACAAGGTCATCCTGTACGGGGCCCGCACGGGCGGTGACGGCATCGGCGGCGCGTCGATCCTCGCTTCCGAGACCTTCGACGACGCCAAGCCGTCGAAGCGTCCCGCCGTCCAGGTCGGCGACCCCTTCCAGGAGAAGCTCCTCATCGAGTGCACCCTGGAGGCCTTCGCCGAGAAGCTGGTCGTCGGCATCCAGGACCTCGGCGCGGCCGGACTGTCCTGCGCCACCAGCGAGTTGGCGTCCAACGGCTCCGGCGGCATGCGCGTCACCCTGGACGACGTACCGCTGCGCGACTCCACGCTCTCGCCCGAGGAAATCCTCATGAGCGAGTCGCAGGAGCGCATGTGCGCGGTCGTCGAGCCGGAGAAGGTCGACCGGTTCCTGGAGATCTGCGACAAGTGGGACGTCATCGCCACGGTGATCGGTGAGGTCACCGACGGCGACCGCCTGGAGATCTACTGGCACGGCGGCAAGATCGTCGACGTCGACCCGCGCACGGTCGCGCACGACGGCCCGGTCTACGAGCGCCCGTACGCCCGCCCGGAGTGGCAGGACGCCCTCCAGGCGGACGACGCCAACAAGCTGGCCAGGCCCGCCACTTCGGAGGAGCTGAAGGACCAGGTCCTCCAGCTGGTCTCCTCCCCGAACCAGGCCTCCAAGTCCTGGATCACCAGCCAGTACGACCACTTCGTGCAGGGCAACACCGTGCTGGCCCAGCCCGAGGACTCGGGCATGATCCGCATCGACGAGGAGTCCGGCCTCGGCGTCGCGATCGCCACGGACGGCAACGGCCGCTACACCAAGCTGGACCCGTACCACGGCGCCCAGTTGGCCCTGGCCGAGGCGTACCGGAACGTCGCGACGACCGGTGCCAAGCCGCTCGCCGTCTCCGACTGCCTGAACTTCGGTTCGCCCGAGGACCCGGCCGTCATGTGGCAGTTCGCGGAGGCCATCCGCGGACTGGCAGACGCCTGCCAGCAGTTGGGCACGCCGGTGACCGGTGGCAACGTCTCGCTCTACAACCAGACGGGCGAGGTGGCGATCCACCCGACGCCGGTCGTGGCCGTGCTGGGTGTCATCGACGATGTCGCCCGCCGCACCCCGGTCGCCTTCCGGGAAGAGGGCCAGCTTCTCTACCTCCTCGGCGACACCCGCGAGGAGTTCGGCGGTTCGGCCTGGTCGCAGGTGGTCCACGACCACCTCGGCGGACTGCCCCCGCAGGTCGACCTGGAGCGCGAACGCCTCCTCGCCGAGATCCTGATCTCCGCCTCCCGCGACGGCATGATCGACGCCGCGCACGACCTGTCCGACGGCGGTCTGATCCAGGCCGTGGTCGAGTCGGCCCTGCTCGGCGGCAAGGGCGCGCGTCTCGTCGTACCGGACGGGCTCGACGCGTTCACCTTCCTCTTCTCCGAGTCCGCGGGCCGCGCGATCGTCGCGATCCCGCGCTCCGAGGAGCTCCGCTTCAACGACATGTGCGGGGCGCGCGGCCTGCCCGTCACCCGCATCGGTGTGGTGGACGGCGACGAGGTCGAGGTCCAGGGCGAGTTCACCCTCCCCCTGACCGAGCTGCGCACGGCCCACGAGGGAACGATCCCGGCGCTGCTGGCGTAGAGCCCCACAGAGGTACCCAGTCGAAGGCCCCGTCCGGATTCCGGGCGGGGCCTTCGGTGTGTCCGGGTCCGGCCTCGAACGGCATGTCGCACCCATTGACCGTTCCTACGTAATTACGTAATCTCTTCTCATGGATCTGGAGCAGCGCGTCGCGGAGCTGGAGCGGCGTCTCGACGCCCTGGAGAGCAGTGAGCCTGTTCCGCGTGCGGGCGACGGCGACTTCTGGGCCCTCGAAGGGCTCAAGGCGCAGCTGGCCGACGTCGAGGGCGGCGGTGTGCTGTTCACGGGTTCGGTGCGGCTGCCGACCGAGGAGCGGTACGAGTGGCAGTACGGCATGGCCACCGACCAGCTGCTCGACGCCGACTGGAGCGAGCTGGCCGAGGTGTTCGCCGCGCTAGGGCACCCCATGCGGCTGCGGCTGCTGAGCGAGATCGTCGGCGGCCGGCGCACGGCCACCGAACTCGCCGGGCTCGACGACGTGGGGACGAGCGGCCAGATCTACCACCACCTGCGGCAGTTGACCGCCGCGGGCTGGCTACGACAGGCGGGGCGTGGCCGCTACGAGATCCCGGGAAGCCGTGTGGTCCCGCTTCTCGTGGCGCTGACCACCGCTCAGCCGGTCTAGGCCCCGACGACTTCCGGCCTTCAGCCCTGGGGGAACCATGTCCGTCCGCAAGATCGTGATGATTCTGTACCGGGTACTCCTGCCGACCGGCTTCGCCCTGGTCCTGTGGGACGTCTTTCTGCCGGGCTATCCGTTCGGTTGGGGGTGGGCACTCCTGCCGCTGCTGGTGGCCTTTCCGCTCTGGATGTTCGTGAGCCGGACCGGGCCCCGGCGGGAGGTCCTCGACCATCCGCCGGTCGAGGTGGAGCCGCCGGTCAGGGGCCGTTGGTCCGCCATGAACAGCCCGGCCACGAAGGTGCCGAGCCACGGCACGCACGCGTACGGGCAGACGTACGCGATCGACATCGTGGCGGAGCCCGCCGAAGGGCACCGTCCCGCCTTCGCGAAGTTCTGGCCGATCGTCCGCCGCAGCCGCGCCTTTCCCGCCTACGACGAACCGCTGTTCGCCGTGGCCGACGCCACCGTCGTGCACGCGTCCGACTGGATGCGCGATCACCTCAGCCGCAACTCCCTTCCGGCGATCGCCTACTTGCTGCTCGTCGAGGGGACGGTCAGGGGGCTCGGCGGCGCCCCGTGGATCACCGGCAACCGCATCGTCCTCAACCTCGGCGACGAGGTGTACGCGATGTACGCCCACGTGAGGCGGGGCTCGCTCAAGGTCAAGCCGGGCGACCGCGTACGCGCGGGTCAGCAGATCGCCCGCTGCGGCAACTCGGGCAACTCCACCGAGCCACACGTGCACTTCCAGCTGATGGACAGCCCGGACCTCGACGCGGCCCGCGGAATCCCCTTCACCTGGAGCGAAGTCGGAGTGCCGGCCAACAAGGAAACGTTCACAGCAGCGCCCCAAAGGGGCGCGGGGAACGGCGCGACCAGCCACGACGAATCCGCAGACGAAGTACCCCCCTCCCAGCGGAGCGCATAGGCTCGCCGCCATGCCACCGGCCAAGAAGCGCACCCGTAGCTACGACCCGGCGAAGACCCGCGCGGCGGTGCTCGCCCAGTTCGGGAACGTACGGGAGGCGGTGCGCGGCCTGACCCCCGAGCAGCTGGCCGGGCCGACGCGGCTCGGGGACTGGACCGTACGGGAGCTGGCCGCGCACGTCACGATGGCCGCTGAGACCGTCAGCCGGAGTCTGGAGCGGGCCGAACCGGCGAAGGCTGAACTGACCCTGCTGGACTGGCCGTTCGCGACCGGCGCCAGGGCGGACGACATCGCCGAGGGCACCCGCGAGCTGACCCGGGCGAACCCGGACCTCGACGCGCTCTACGCCCACACGGAGCAGCGCCTCGCAGAGCACCTGGCGGCGGCCCCCGGCGCTCGCCTGCTCGCCGCCCGCACGGGTTCCATGACCCTCGCCGACTATCTCGTCACCCGCACGGTGGAGCTGGTCGTCCACACCGACGACCTCAACGCGGCCGTCCCGGGTCTCGACGTTTCGTACGACCGCCAGGCCCTCGCCGCCTGCACCCGTCTCCTCGCCGACGCGCTCGCCGCGAAGGCCCCCGGCGCCTCCACCGAGGTGCGCGTACCGCCGTACGCGGTCGTGCAGTGCGTGGAGGGCCCGCGCCACACCCGCGGCACCCCGCCGAACGTCGTCGAGACCGATCCGCTGACGTGGATCCGGCTCGCGACCGGGCGCCTGGAGTGGAAGGCGGCCCTCGACGAAGCGAAGGTCAGCGCCAGCGGCGAACGTGCCGACCTGGGCGGACTGCTTCCCCTCATGCGCTGACCCCGGCACCGACCCGGCGGCCGGCCCACGGGCCGGGCGTTGCGCGGCCGTTACCCGGCGAGGGAACCAAGCACCCCACCCGTCCCGTCAAAGCGGCATGCACACGCAGCGTCTCAACCTCAGCGCCCTCAACCCGCGGGTCGGCCTCAGCGCCCTGGCCGTCACCGGACTCCTCGCCACCGCCGCCTGCGGAACGGAAAGCGGCAGCGACGATTCCGGTTCCGGTTCCGTCGGTACCCGCCAGGCCACCGGGATCACCGGAAAGCAGTGGAACGTCGAGAGTGTGACGGTCGACGGCAAGACGCAGGACGCCCCGGCCGGCGCCCACATCGAGTTCGGCAAGGACGGCAAGGTGGGCGGCAACTACGGCTGCAACCACTTCGGGGCCTCCGCCGACATCGAGGGCGACACGATCAGGATCGGCGACGACACCTTCAAGACCGAGATGGCCTGCACCGCCGGCGGGACGATGGGCTTCGAGTCCCGGCTCGGCGGCATGATCTCCGGCAGCACGCTCAAGGCCGAGGTCAACGACGACAGGCTGACGCTCACCACGGAGAACGGGTACACCGTGAAACTCACCGCCGAGAAGCCCGCCGAGCTCTACGGCACCAAGTGGAACGTCACCACGATGACGAAGGGTGCCGTGAAGGGCGAATCGGGCGTGGCCCTGGCCTCCGAGGCCGAGGGCAAGGTCCACCTCACCTTCGACAAGGACGGCACGGTCGGCGGTCAGCTCGGCTGCAACAAGGTGACCGCGAAGGCGACGGTCGGCGACGGCACTATCACTCTGGGCGCGCCGGGCACCACCCGGAAGATGTGCTCCGCCTCACTCATGGACACCGAGAAGACGCTCCTGAAGCTCTTCGGCGGCACCGTGAAATACCAGCTGAAGGGCAGCACGCTCACGCTGACCAGCGAAAACGGCCAGGGCGTCGAAGCGGTCGCCGCCAAGTGATCCATTAGGGCCGCTGGATCCCCAATTCGGACCAGTGGTCGATCTCGCCTACACTCGGTGGCGTGCCACGTGGTGACGGTCGACTCAGTCATGATCTGCTCCCCGGCGAGAAAGGACCCCAGGACGCTTGCGGCGTCTTCGGAGTCTGGGCTCCCGGTGAAGAGGTCGCCAAGCTCACTTACTTCGGGCTCTACGCCCTCCAGCATCGAGGCCAGGAATCCGCGGGAATCGCGGTCAGCAACGGCTCCCAGATCCTTGTCTTCAAGGACATGGGGCTCGTCTCCCAGGTCTTCGACGAGGCGTCCCTCGGTTCGCTCCTAGGTCATATCGCGGTCGGTCACGCCCGCTACTCGACCACCGGCGCGTCCACCTGGGAGAACGCCCAGCCCACCTTCCGTGCCACCGCGCACGGCTCCATCGCGCTCGGCCACAACGGCAACCTGGTCAACACGGCCGAGCTCGCCGAGATGGTCGCCGACCTGCCCAAGCAGGAGGGCCGCACCCCGCGTGTGGCGGCGACCAACGACACGGACCTGCTCACGGCCCTGCTGGCCGCCCAGGTCGACGACGACGGCAAGCCGCTGACCATCGAAGAGGCCTCAGGCAAGGTCCTCCCGCAGGTCAAGGGCGCCTTCTCGCTCGTCTTCATGGACGAGCACACGCTGTACGCGGCCCGTGACCCGCAGGGCATCCGCCCGCTGGTCCTCGGCCGCCTGGAGCGTGGCTGGGTCGTCGCCTCCGAGTCCGCCGCCCTCGACATCTGCGGCGCCGCCTACGTCCGCGAGATCGAGCCGGGCGAGTTCGTCGCCATCGACGAGAACGGCCTGCGGACGTCCCGATTCGCGGAAGCGAAGCCCAAGGGCTGTGTCTTCGAGTACGTGTATCTGGCCCGTCCGGACACGGACATCGCCGGCCGGAACGTGTATCTCTCCCGTGTCGAGATGGGCCGCCGTCTCGCCAAGGAAGCCCCCGCAGAGGCCGATCTGGTCATAGCGACTCCGGAGTCGGGCACGCCCGCGGCGATCGGTTACGCGGAGGCGTCCGGCATCCCGTTCGGTGCCGGTCTGGTGAAGAACGCGTACGTGGGACGTACCTTCATCCAGCCTTCACAGACCATCCGCCAACTGGGCATCCGACTGAAGCTGAATCCGCTCAAGGAAGTCATCAAGGGCAAGCGCCTGGTCGTCGTCGACGACTCGATCGTGCGGGGCAACACCCAGCGCGCGCTGGTCCGGATGCTCCGGGAGGCGGGCGCGGCGGAGGTCCACATCCGGATCTCCTCGCCCCCCGTGAAGTGGCCCTGCTTCTTCGGCATAGATTTCGCCACCCGCGCCGAGCTGATCGCCAACGGCATGACGATCGAGGAGATCGGCACCTCGCTGGGCGCCGACTCCCTCTCGTACATCTCCATCGACGGCATGATCGAGGCCACGACCATCGACAAGCCGAACCTCTGCCGTGCCTGCTTCGACGGCGAGTACCCGATGGCGCTTCCGGACCCCGAGCTGCTCGGCAAGCAGCTCCTGGAGACCGAGCTGGCCGCCGGGCCCGCCGCCACGGCCGCGGCCGACGCGATCCGTCGCCCGTAGACAGCCCGAAACACCTGCTCACCTGCAGTACGACACGAAAGTTCTCACCGTCATGTCTGAGACAACTGGTGCCAGCTACGCAGCCGCGGGCGTCGACATCGAAGCGGGCGACCGCGCCGTCGAACTCATGAAGGAGTGGGTGAAGAAGACGCAGCGCCCCGAGGTCCTCGGCGGACTCGGCGGCTTCGCCGGCCTCTTCGACGCCTCCGCCCTCAAGCGGTACGAGCGCCCGCTGCTCGCCTCCGCCACGGACGGCGTGGGCACGAAGGTCGACCTCGCCCGTCAGCTCGGCGTGTACGACACCATCGGCCACGACCTGGTCGCGATGGTCATGGACGACATCGTGGTGTGCGGCGCCGAGCCGCTCTTCATGACCGACTACATCTGCGTCGGCAAGGTCCACCCGGAGCGCGTGGCGGCCATCGTGAAGGGCATCGCCGAGGGCTGCGTCCTCGCGGGCTGCGCCCTGGTGGGCGGCGAGACGGCCGAGCACCCCGGCCTCCTCGGTCCGGACGACTTCGATGTCGCGGGCGCCGGTACGGGCGTTGTGGAGGCCGACCGGCTGCTCGGCGCGGATCGCATCCGTACGGGTGACGCGGTGATCGCCATGGCGGCCTCAGGCCTTCACTCGAACGGGTACTCACTCGTCCGGCACGTCCTCTTCGACCGCGCGAAGCTGAAGCTCGACCAGCACGTGGCGGAGTTCGGCCGCACGCTCGGCGAGGAGCTCCTGGAGCCCACCAAGATCTACTCGCTGGACTGTCTGGCCCTGACCCGCACGACCGACGTGCACGCCTTCTCGCACATCACGGGCGGCGGACTCGCGGCCAACCTGGCCCGGGTGATCCCGGACGGCCTCCACGCGATCGTGGACCGCGCCACCTGGACCCCGGCCCCCGTCTTCGACCTCGTGGGCACCACCGGCCAGGTGGACCGCCTGGAACTGGAAAAGACCCTCAACATGGGCGTCGGCATGATCGCGATCGTCCCGGAGGAGTCCACGGATGTGGCCCTCGCCACACTGGCCGACCGAGGCGTGGAGGCCTGGGTGGCAGGCGAGATCACAGACCGGGGCGAACACGAGACGGGCGCGGCCCTGATCAACGACTACGCGCCCCGTTGACGGCAGCCCAGTAAAGGGCGCGGGGCCGTGCCGATATGCGGCCCCGCCGTGTGGGCGGTACCGGCCACGACGAACCCGCACCCTTCAGAGGCACCGCTCAGCCGAAGAAGCAGCGCAAAACCCGGTCCGGCAGACTTCTCCGGACCGGGTGAAGCGCAGCTAGAAAGACAAGCTCAGCTGGAGCGTCAAGCGCCGCGGCGTTGAGACGTGGGACCGGACTCGTCGTCCTCGTCCTCGTCGTCGTTGTAGAGATCCGCGTACTGGGAGTACGGGTCGTCTTCCTCGTCGTCGTCCTCGAACGGCTCGCCATTCGGCGGCTGTTGCGAAGTCGAAGCGCCCAGCTCATTGGCCAGACGCGAGAGGTCAGTCCCGCCGCTGCTGTACTTCAGCTGGCGGGCGACCTTCGTCTGCTTGGCCTTTGCCCGGCCGCGCCCCATGGCTCGACCCCCTCGGATACGGGGCTCGACGGCCCCAGAGTCTTGACACGCGTTCATGATCTGGAACGGGCTCTCCGTGGAGAGACCGGTCCGTAGGGCTTCCACGGTACCTGAGCCCACGCCCATACGGTACGTCGCCCGCAGGACGCGCCTGGTCCCAGAACCCTCGGGGTGCCCTGTCCCCGCTGGTCAACCGCGATTTTAACCTCTTCTTGGCGAACGACCCGCCGACGAACGTGAGAGTTCTCTCCAACACCCGCCGACGGGTACCCGCCAGACGTCCCGGACAGGCCCTCGGGACCTCAGGGACGGCGTGCCTCCGCCATGCGGTGTTCGGCGATCCGGTCGGCCGCGGCGGCCGGCGGAATCCCGTCCTCCTTCGCACGTGCGAATATGGCCAGCGTGGTGTCGAAGATCTTCGCGGCCTTCGCCCTGCACCGCTCGAAGTCGAATCCGTGGAGTTCGTCGGCGACCTGGATGACACCGCCGGCGTTCACCACGTAGTCCGGCGCGTAGAGGATCCCGCGGTCGGCGAGGTCCTTCTCGACGCCGGCGTGCTCCAGCTGGTTGTTGGCCGCACCGCAGACGATCTTCGCGGTGAGCACCGGCACGGAGTCGTCGTTCAGGGCGCCGCCCAGCGCGCAGGGGGCGTAGATGTCCAGCCCCTCCACCCGGATCAGCGACTGCGTGTCCGCGACGGCCGTCACGCCGCCGGACGGGTGCTTGTCCAGAATTCGCCGTACGGACTCCGCCCTGACGTCCGTGATCACGACCTCGGCGCCGTCCTCCAGCAGATGCTCGACCAGGTGGTGCCCGACCTTGCCCACGCCCGCGATGCCGACCCTGCGGCCGCGCAGCGAGGGGTCGCCCCACAGGTGCTGTGCGGAGGCCCGCATGCCCTGGAAGACACCGAAGGCCGTCAGGACGGACGAGTCGCCCGCGCCGCCGTTCTCGGGGGAGCGTCCGGTCGTCCAGCGGCACTCGCGCGCCACGACGTCCATGTCGGCCACGTACGTACCGACGTCACACGCGGTGACGTAGCGGCCACCGAGCGAGGCCACGAAGCGGCCGTACGCGAGGAGCAGCTCCTCGCTCTTGATCTGTTCGGGATCCCCGATGATCACGGCCTTGCCGCCGCCGTGGTCGAGCCCGGCCATGGCGTTCTTGTACGACATCCCGCGGGAGAGGTTCAGCGCGTCGGCGACGGCCTCCTCCTCGCTCGCGTACGGGTAGAAGCGCGTGCCGCCGAGGGCGGGGCCCAGGGCGGTCGAGTGGATGGCGATGACGGCCTTGAGGCCACTGGCTCGGTCCTGGCAGAGCACGACTTGCTCATGGCCGCCCTGATCCGAGTGGAACAGGGTGTGCAGGACGCCGTCGGATACGTCGGTCACGGTGGTGACTCCCAGTTAGGAAGCGGCGGTTGGGGCGGCCTCCGTACGGGTGGCGGAGGTCTGTGTGGCATGAGATTAGAGCCTGGACACGACCGTCATCCGCGCAGTGGTCAGGATCACCCTCTCGCGGAGTACGGTCACGATGGGGCGTGGGACGATTTGCAGTGTTTTCCCGCACTCCTGTGAGCGGGTTTCACGGGTTTTCCGTCGGGTCGGCGGGGGAGGGAGCAAGCGTGCCCAAGGTGTCCTCGTTGATCGTCCCGTACGCGTCCTATCTGCGCGTGTACGAACCGCTCGCGGCCTTCCCGGAGCCGGAGCGCGGCCACTGGGCCCGCTACGCGCGCCGGCCCGACCGCCCCTCGTACCAGGACGAACTGCGCCGGTCACTGGCCGACTTGCTGCCCACCCCGCCGATCCCGGTGCCGGTGCACGAGAGCGGTGACGCGTTCGTCGCGGATCTGGACGGCGTCCTGTGCGTGTGCCCCTGGCGGACCCGGCTGCGCGGCTGGCAGGCCCTGGGAGACCTGGCGGAGGAGCTGCCGGGGCCGGTCCTGGAGGCGGTGCTCCCGGCGGTCGTACGCCATCAGGCGACCCAGGACTACGAGCGCTGGCTGACCCGTAACCCCGACGCCCGGCCCTGGATCCGCACGTCGACCTGGCAGGTCCCGCTGAACTGGTTCGTGCTGGTGTCGGACGAGGAGCGCGAGTACGACAAGGGAACCGGCTCCGGGGATGGCCAGGAGGCGGCGGAGGACGCTCCCGTCCTGCGCTACCGGACGCCGATGGTGCAGGCCCGGCGGCGCGTGGCGCGGGGCCTGCGGACGCTGCGGGACGCCCTGGACGAGGGGCCGCTCATCGACGGCCTGGTGGACGTGGGGCGTTGGCTGGAGGAGTTCCACCCGCGCTCGCTGGTGGAGCTCGACTACGGCGGCCTGGTGCACGTCCTGCCGGCCGGGGAGCTCGACGGCGACCATTCGGCGGCCGACGTCGCCGAGGGCATCGAGGCGCTGCGTACGGGCGACGGGGCCGGAGCCGGCGAGGCGTACGGCCGGCTCGTGGAGCGGTGGCGCTCGGTACGGGACCGTCGCTCGGCGAACTGAGGCCGAGGGGCCGAGGGGCCGAGAGATCTTCCGAGGGCCCCTGAAGCCGGGACTCCGAAGCAGGGACCCTGAAGCAGGGAGTCCGCATACTGGAGGTCCGCATACCGGCGTCGGAGGTTCGCTCGCTGGGGCGGGACATGACCTGTGGGACTGATGGTCCCTGTGCGTCACGGGTTCTGACAGGACGTAAGTCCCTATCCGGGTCGTACGGGGTAAGCGTGACGGACGGCACTAACGCGGACCTTGCGCCTAACGCCCCTCCTCATGCCAAAATAGGACAAGGAGTCCGGGGAGGGCTCCTTCTGCCCACGTATGGGTGGAATCTCAGCATTGCACGCTATGGGGGGTCTGTTGACTCCTGATCGCCCTGTGACTGATCGTCACAGCGGCGTGACTGTCCGCTATGGCATGGTCCATCGGCTTCCGTCGCTGATGAACACCTGGGAGGGCAATTCCATCGGTTTGGCCGACGCGGCTGGACAGATGGTGTAGTTGTAGTGCCGAGGACAAGCCGTTCGTCCTATAACCGACTCGACCCGCATCCGCCATTTCGGGCAACGCGGGTCAAGGTGCAGAATTTAGAGGAAAGAACCGAGAAGGTTCGGTTCTCCCGAGGAGGCCGCTCATGACCGCTCGCACCCCTGATGCCGAGCCGCTGCTGACCCCCGCTGAGGTTGCCACGATGTTCCGCGTGGACCCGAAGACGGTGACGCGGTGGGCGAAGGCCGGCAAGCTCACTTCGATCCGCACGCTCGGCGGCCATCGCCGTTACCGCGAGGCCGAGGTTCGTGCCCTGCTCGCGGGTATCCCGCAGCAGCGCAGCGAAGTCTGAACAACAACTACATAGCAGGGCATTTCGGCAGGTCCCCTAACTTGTCGGACTGCCCGAACCCAAGCTCCAAGCGACGCGGATCCTGCCCCAACGGGGTCCACGCCCGAGCGAGAACCACAAGCAACAAGGGTGCGTCGTAGATCGCGCTGGACTCCGCCGGGTCCAGCGCGATCTTTTTTGTGCGCCGATGGTGTGCCGGCGGCGTCCGGTCATGTGCTGGTCATGGGGTGCGCACAGGGTGTGGGGCCGTTCTGTGAGCGGCCTTGTCGCAGTCTGGGGAGACCTGTCGGATCAGCTGTGTGTGGCCCTGGCGTGAGGTGCAATTGCACATATTAAATTGACCAGTTGTAGGTGGGGGGTAAGTTCCGCAGGTTTGAAAACTTATGCGGTGACACCCGTCACACGTCATGGTCCTTGTTGTGAGTGGCGTTTCTGCGCTAGAGGAGGCAGTGCGCATCTGGCGTCGCCCGAGGGGCAGTTGGGGCGCGGAGCGTCGAGCGGTCCGCTCACGCCGGGGAGGTGCTCTCGTCCTCGTAGGAGGTCTCGGGGCTCTCCTGGTCGTAGGGAGCGCTCTCGGAGGCCAGTCTGAGGAGCCGGTGGCAGATCGGGCAGTGCCTTGTCCGATGGCGGTAGCCGGAGGCGGCCGACAGGTGGGCGCGGAGCAGGGCTCGCGTCTCATGTCGAGCTGTCGCCGCCATGGTCACCTCCGGTGGGGTGTGCGGTGGGGTGTCTTCGGCCCTGGTTTTTAGGTACTGGGGGAATGTGACGGCGTCAAGCCCGGGCCGTGCGGGGTGCGCTGCGCGGGGCTTGTGGGGTTTGGGTGGCCGTCTGTTGCCGGGTGCGGGGGGTTTCTTGGGGGTGCGCCCAGAGGGATGGGGCTTGGGGTGGGGTCGCGACTGCCTGCCGGTGGGGGCTTGTCGCGCAGTTCCCCGCGCCCCTTGAGGGGCGCACGAAGAAGGCCCCGCATCCTTGCGGATGCGGGGCCTTTCATCTGATGCGGTCCTGACGGGATTTGAACCCGCGGCCTCCACCTTGACAGGGTGGCGAGCACTCCAAACTGCTCCACAGGACCAGGTTTCGCAGTGCGGATCTTGCGTTGCGCTGCGAGACAGGACTCTACAGGAGGGTGAGCCCCCTGGGCGAACTCACCCACTGTGCAGGCGCCGTTACGGGACGGCGGCGTCGATCGCCTTCACGATGCGCTTGTCGGAGACGGGGTACGCGGTGCCCAGAGCGTGGGCGAAATAGCTGACGCGGAGCTCCTCGATCATCCAGCGGATGTCCAGGACCGAGGAGGGCACGGGACGCCCCTGCGGCATCTGTTCCAGGAGCCAGGCGTACTCGTCCTGCATCTCGTGGACCTTCTCCATACGGCTCGTGTCCCGCTGGACGTTCGTCGGCATCTGCTGGAGCCGGCGGTCCGCGGCCACCAGATAGCGCATCAGGTCCGGCAGCCGCCGCAGACCCGTCTCCGTCACGAAGCCGGGCTTCACGAGGGCGTCCAGCTGCTTGCGCACGTCCGTGAGGTTCGCGAGCAGCACGGCACTCCGTACGCCCTTCAGGCGGCGCTCACAGGCCTGCCAGGCGGCCAGGACCTGCTGCACCTGGTCGACCGTACGGACCGTCGTGTCGACGATCTCCGCGCGCACCTTCTCGTACAGCTTGCGGTACGACTCCTCGTCCCAGGCCGGGCCGCCGAAGTCGGCGATCAGCTTGTCGGCGGCGGCCGTCGCGCAGTCGTCGAAGAGGGCCTGGACCGAGCCGTGCGGGTTCGCGGACAGGGCCAGCTTGTGGGCGTTCGTGAGCTTGTCCGAGGCGAACTTCGCCGGGTTCACCGGGATGTTGCGCAGGATGAGCCGCCGCGTGCCCTTCCACATGGCCTGCTGCTGCTCGGCCTCGGTGTCGAAGAGGCGTACGGAGACGGTGCCGGCCGCCGGTCCGTCGTCGACCAGGGCCGGGAACGCCCTCACCGGCTGGCCGGCCCGACGCGTCTCGAAGACACGGGTGAGGGAGCCGATGGTCCAGTCCGTGAGGCCCTTGCGTTCCAGGGACTCGCCGCCCTCCCGCTCGGCCGTCGCCGCCGCGGCCTGCGAGATCGCCTGGCGCGCCTTCGGCTTCAGGCGCAGCTTCAGGGCCTCCAGGTCCTTGTCCTCGGCCAGCTTGCGACGCCGCTCGTCGACGATCCGGAAGGTGATCTGCAGGTGGTCGGCGACCCGGGACCAGTCGAAGTCGTCGGCCGTGAAGGGAACGCCGACCATGCGCTTCAGCTCGCGCGCCATCGTCGTCGTCAGCGGCTCCTGCAAGGGCACCGCCCGGTCCAGGAACCGCTGGGCGAAGTTGGGGGCCGGGACGTAGTTCCGGCGGATCGGCTTCGGGAGGGAGCGGATCAGCTCCGTCACGACCTCCTCGCGCAGGCCCGGGATCTGCCAGTCGAAGCCCTCGTCCGTGACCTGGTTCAGCACCTGGAGCGGGACGTGGACGGTGACGCCGTCCGCGTCCGCACCTGGCTCGAATTGGTAGGTCACCCGGAACTTCAGCGGGCCCTGGCGCCACGTGTCCGGATAGTCGTCCTTGCTGACGTCCCCGGCCCGCTCGTTGATGAGCATCGACCGCTCGAAGTCGAGCAGCTCGGGCTCTTCATGGCGCTTGTGCTTCCACCAGGAGTCGAAGTGCGCGCCCGACACGACGTGCTCGGGCACCCGCTCGTCGTAGAAGTCGAACAGCGTCTCGTCGTCCACGAGGATGTCGCGGCGCCGGGCGCGGTGCTCCAACTCCTCGACCTCGGTGAGGAGTTTGCGGTTGTCCGCGAAGAACTTGTGGTGCGTACGCCAGTCGCCCTCGACCAGTGCGTTGCGAATGAAAAGCTCGCGGCTGGCCTCCGGGTCGATCCGCCCGTAGTTGACCTTCCGCTGGGCGATGATCGGCACGCCGTACAGCGTGACCTTCTCGTACGCCATCACCGCGGCCTGGTCCTTCTCCCAGTGCGGTTCGCTGTACGTGCGCTTCAGCAGGTGTTCCGCGAGCGGCTCGACCCACTCGGGCTCGATCCTCGCGTTGACCCGGGCCCAGAGGCGGGACGTCTCGACGAGTTCGGCGGACATCACGAAACGCGGGGGCTTCTTGAAGAGGGCCGAGCCGGGGAAGATCGCGAACTTGGCGCTCCGCGCGCCCAGATACTCGTTCTTACCCGTGCTTCTGCCGCTCTCCCCGCCGGTCTCCTTCACGTCCTTCATGCCGATGTGGGAGAGCAGGCCGGCGAGGAGGGAGAGATGGACCTGCTGGTCCGGGGCGTCGTCCTCGTTCGGATGGATGCCCATCTGCTTGGCGACGGTCCGCAACTGCGTGTAGATGTCCTGCCACTCGCGGATCCGCAGGAAGTTCAGGTACTCCTGCTTGCACATCCGGCGGAAGGACGACGAGCCGCGCTCCTTCTGCTGCTCGCGCACGTACCGCCAGAGGTTGAGGTACGCCAGGAAGTCGGACGTCTCGTCCCTGAAGCGGGCGTGCTGCTGGTCGGCCTGTGTCTGCTTGTCGGCCGGGCGCTCGCGCGGGTCCTGGATGGAGAGCGCGGCGGCGATCACCATGACCTCGCGCACACAGCCGTTCTTGTCGGCCTCCAGGACCATCCGGGCCAGCCGCGGGTCCACTGGCAGCTGGGCGAGCTTGCGGCCCCGCTCGGTGAGCCGCTTGCGGGCGTCCTCTGAAGAAGTGGGGGGCCGCGAAGCGGCTCGTTGAGGGGTGGTGGTCGGGTGACGGGTGGGCGGGTCCAACGCGCCCAGTTCCTGGAGGAGTTGGACGCCGTCGCGGATGTTGCGGTGGTCCGGCGGGTCGATGAACGGGAACTTCTCGATGTCCCCGAGCCCGGCCGCGGTCATCTGGAGGATGACGGACGCCAGGTTCGTACGGAGGATCTCGGCGTCGGTGAACTCCGGACGCGCGAGGAAGTCGTCCTCCGAATAGAGGCGGATGCAGATGCCGTCGCTGGTGCGGCCGCAGCGACCCTTGCGCTGGTTGGCGCTGGCCTGCGAGACCGGCTCGATGGGGAGGCGCTGGACCTTCGTGCGGTGGCTGTATCTGGAGATACGGGCGGTGCCCGGGTCGATCACGTACTTGATGCCCGGGACGGTGAGGGACGTCTCGGCGACGTTGGTCGCCAGAACGATCCTGCGGCCGGTGTGCTGCTGGAAGACGCGGTGCTGCTCGGCGTGCGAGAGGCGGGCGTAGAGGGGGAGCACCTCGGTGAAGCGGTAGTTCCTCTTCGTGATCGCGTCCGCGGTGTCGCGGATCTCCCGCTCGCCGGAGAGGAAGACGAGGATGTCCCCCTTGCCCTCGCCCTGGAGCTCCTCGACGGCGTCGCAGATCGCGGTGATCTGGTCGCGGTCGGAGTCGTCGCCCTCCTCTTCGAGGAGCGGTCGGTAACGGACCTCGACCGGATACGTACGCCCGCTGACCTCGACGATCGGGGCGTCCCCGAAGTGCCGGGAGAAGCGCTCGGGGTCGATGGTCGCGGAGGTGATGACGACCTTGAGGTCGGGGCGCCTGGGCAGCAGCTGGGCGAGGTAGCCCAGCAGGAAGTCGATGTTGAGGGACCGCTCGTGGGCCTCGTCGATGATGATCGTGTCGTACGCGTACAGCTCGCGGTCCGTCTGGATCTCGGCGAGCAGGATGCCGTCCGTCATCAGCTTGACGAAGGTGCCGTCCGGGTTCACCTGGTCGGTGAAGCGCACCTTCCAGCCGACGGCCTCGCCCAGCGGGACGTCGAGCTCGTCCGCCACGCGCTCGGCGACGGTGCGGGCGGCGATACGGCGGGGCTGTGTGTGTCCGATCATGCCGCGGACGCCGCGGCCGAGCTCCATGCAGATCTTGGGGATCTGGGTGGTCTTACCGGAACCGGTCTCGCCGGCCACGATGACGACCTGGTGATCGCGGATGGCCGCCGCGATGTCGTCCTTCTTCTGGCTGACCGGGAGCTGCTCGGGATAGGTGATGGCGGGCACGCGCGAGGCGCGCTCGGCCATCCGGGCCTCGCCCTTGGTGACCTCCGCCTCGATCTCGGCGAGGACGGCGGCCCGGGCCTCGGGCTTACGGATCTTGCGCGCGCCTTCGAGCCTGCGCCCGAGCCGCTGCGCGTCGCGCAGGGACAGCTCGGTCAGGCGGGGGGCGATGGCGCCGAAGGCGGGGGCAGGAGTCGTTGACATACGCCCTCCAGGATCTCACCTCGGGGAAACGAGGGGCGAACGCTTTTGTGCGGGCATACAACAAGGCCCCGATCCGGGGATCGGGGCCTGTGCTGTGGCTGGGGCCGGGGTCGAACCGGCGACCTACCGCTTTTCAGGCGGTCGCTCGTACCAACTGAGCTACCCAGCCGAGAGATTCACGAGGAATCTCAGCGGTCCTGACGGGATTTGAACCCGCGGCCTCCACCTTGACAGGGTGGCGAGCACTCCAAACTGCTCCACAGGACCAAGCTGTTGTGTCCGAACAGTGTCGCACACGGGATTGCGTGTCCCCAACGTGATTCCGTCTGCCACCGACGTCGGGAAGGTGATTCCCGGTGAGGGTGGAGGTGCTGGTCAGCTGGGGTGACGTCGCTGAAGCAGCGTATCAGAGGATGAGCGGTGGGCTGAAAACGTGCTGAGTGCGGGGCAGGTGACCCGGGGGGAGGGTTCCGCGCGGGACGGCGACGTGTGACGGTCATGCGTACGGACCGGTCGTGATGCCGATTTTCCCAGCTGCGTTCCGGGCGGCCAGCCGGGCCTCGTGACGGGTTTCGCCGGTGGCGAGGACGTAGCACAGGCGGTCGGTGTTCGAGCCGGTGGTGGTGACCGTGTCGCCGACGGCGGTGGAGCAGACGACGTCGTGGACTCCGGGCGATGTGCGGGCGGCGTCGATTCCTTCGACGGCTTCGACACGGCCGTCGGCCGGGATCGTGAGGTGGGCGAGGCAGGCCGCGCCGTCGGCCCGCGGGGGCAGCAGCGGGAGGCCGAGGTAGCCGCGCAGCACCTGTTCCGCGCAGGAGGCGCTGGTGGCGAGGTCGATGGCCCGGTGGATTCCGGCGCCGACGAGACGGGTGTTGATCTCGACGAGGACCGGGCCGGTGTCGGTCAGTACGGCCTCGAAGTGGAAGGGGCCGTTGCGGTAGCCGAGCGCCTTGCACACGGCGGCCGCGTAGTCGTCCAGGTCGGGGTGGAGGGGCTCGGCCGAGAAGGCGACGCTGGTCTCGACGTAGTGGGGAGGCGGACTGAGGGTCCGGTCGGTGTGACCCCAAATCTCCAGCCGGCCGTCGACGGCCATGCCCTCGGCGCTGACCAGCGGACCCTGCAGCTCCTGTTCGCAGATCAGCCGGCCGGCCGGGGTCACCGCGTCTCCGTAGCCGGTGCGGCGCCGGTGTGCGGCGACCGCCTGCCGCAGTTCCGCGAGGGTGGCGGCTCGTACGGTGTCGAGGCTGGAGAAGCCGTCCACTGGTTTGACCACGGCCGGTGCCGGCAGCGGCATGGCCGCGAGGTCGTGGTGCGGGGCGATGACCGACCAGCGGGCGTTGTTGAGGCCGTGGTCGTCCAGCCGGGCGCGTACGGCGGCCTTGTCGTTCCAGCCGTTGGTCGGCCAGTCGGGGTTGGCCGTGTCGAGGCGGAGCCGGGTCGCCGCCTGCTGGGCGATGCCGGCGAAGGGGTCGGCCCAGCTGATGAGCGCGTCGAGTCGCCGGCCGGCCACGGCGTCGGCGACGCTGTCCGCGCTGGTGGTGTCGCAGTCGATCCAGGTGTCGACGAGTTCGCCGACGACCGGTTCCAGCCGGTCGCGGTGGGCGGTGACGACGACGGTCTCGCAGTGGAGCGCGCGTGCGGCGCGCAGCCCGGCGACGCCGTTGGCGCCCGGGGTCGGCCGGACGCCGGGCGGCAGGAGTTCGACGAACCCGACGCGTCCGCCGGTGCGCCGGTCGGGGGCAGCCATCACGGTGTCTCCTCGCTGGAGGGCAACTGGCGCATGTGACGGATCTCCTTGCGCAGCAGGAACGGCAGTCCGCTGACGGTGACCAGGCCCGCGGCGGCCAGGGCGGCGGCGAGCCCGGTGCCTTCGCCCCACACGTCGGAGGCCCAGCCGGCGAGGAGACCGCCGGCCACCGCTCCCACCGGGATGGTGCACAGGTTGATCGTGCGGGCGGTGGCGTGCACCCGGCCCAGGAGGTGGGGCGGGGTGATCAGCTGGCGCAGGGTGATGACGGTGATGTTCCAGACCGGCAGCCACAGTGCGGAGACGAAGGCGATGGCGATGACCACCGTGCTCGATCCGGTCGCCAGGGCCAGCGGGGCCCCGGCCCAGACGATTCCCTCGGTCGCGGTGGCGAGCAGGACGGGGCCGGCGCCCATGCGCTGGACGAGCCGACGGCTGACGACGGCGCCGAGCACGGCGGCCAGCGCCCCGGCGGTCAGGACGGCGGCGGCCAGTGCGGGGGACAGGTCCATGGCGCGGTAGAGGAAGAGCAGCAGGATGGTGTCGACCATGGCCATGCTGAAGTTGCGCAGGGCGGCGGCGGCCGAGAGCCATCGCAGGACGGGCGTACGCCACATGTACCGCGCGCCGTCCAGGATCTGCTTCCGCCAGGGGGCGCCGGTCGGGTCCGGTACGGCGGACTCGGGGGTGCGGATGGTGAGCAGGCCGGCCGCGGAGGCGAGGAAGCTGAGCGCGTTGGCCGCGACGGCGAGCGCGGGACCCAGCAGCTGGGTGACCGCGCCGGCGATGGCGGGGCCGCCCGCGCGGGCCACGCTGCTGGACATTTCGAGGCGCGCGTTGCCGAGCGGCAGGAAGTCGCGGCTGACCAGGCGGGGCAGGTGTGTCTGGTATCCGACGTCGAACACGACGGTGCACACGCTCGCGAGCGCCGCCGCGGCATAGAGGTGCCACAGCCCGAGCGCGTCCGTCAGCGCCAGCGCCGCGATGGACAGGAAGAGGACCAGGCGCAGCAGATCCGCGCCGATCATGAAGGGGCGGCACCTGACGTGATCCATGAAGGCGCCGACGAACAGGCCGAGCGCGGGAAAGGCGATCGTCGCCATCGCGTGCAGCACGCCGACCTGGGGCCCGGTGGCGTCCAGCACCAGAATGGCCAGGCTGGGCAGGGCGAACAGGGACACCTGATCGCCGACGAGGCTGATGCTCTGGCCCGTCCACATCCGGCGGAAGTCCCGGCGGCCCGTGTCCCGTGCGGTGACGTCCGTACCGACGGCGGCCGACCTCACCGCTCTCCCGGAGCGGACTCGTCGGGCGACGCGGGAGCGCACATCCCGAAGGGTCCTTCCATGCGGGTGACGATCACCTTGGCCACCGGC
This sequence comes from Streptomyces sp. NBC_00258, assembly GCF_036182465.1. NCBI lineage: Bacteria > Bacillati > Actinomycetota > Actinomycetes > Kitasatosporales > Streptomycetaceae > Streptomyces > Streptomyces sp. NBC_00258. Next base: position 6,096,832 of record NZ_CP108081.1, on the reverse strand, counting down.
ACCCCGGCATCGGGGCGGGTCAGGTCGACCGCGGTCACGGTGTGCCGGGAGCCGGAGGTGACGGCTCGCAGTACGGCACGGAGATCACCGGCCAAGGTGCCGGTGGCCAGCGTCGGCCGGTCCTGGAGGTCCATGTCGGCGGGCTCTGCGGCCAGTTCGTCCCAGACGGCGTCGATCAGCTCCGGCGCGCGGACCCGTTCGACCTCCTCGCGGCTGAGGTCGTCCCGGCTGCCGGCGATGTAGGTCAGACGTTTCTGGAGCGCTTCCTCGACCGCTCCGGCGAGGGCCGCCGCGGGAGAGGGGCGGCAGCTGAAGCCGTCGTGCACTCCGGCGTCCAGGTCTCCGTCGAGGCCCGGCGGAGCCAGTACGACACAGCCGTAGCAGGGCACCCCGGTGTGCGAGGTCACGTCCCAGGCCGCCAGGTGGAGACCCGCCGCGTCGATCATCCCGATCAGCCGCCGGCAGTCCGGGTCGTCCACCGTGTCCAGCCGCACTCGGTACGAGTCCGAGGAGGCACGCCAGCGGGACTCGGCGTCCCGCTCGACGACCTCGCACAGGCCGTGCAGCATCGCCTGCTCCAGGCTGTTTCCGGAGGCGAGGCCGTTGGAGTTCCTGGCGAGTCCGGGCTCGCCGAGCCGTTCGGCCACGAAGTCCATCGAGACGGAGTCGACCGGGACCCAGGTGGGCGCCCGGGTGGAGAGGTCGACTCCCCGTACCCAGGACCGTGGTTTATGCGGGTCGATCACCGCGCCGACGGCCCGGGGCAGTTCGGTCACGTCCAGGGCACGCTCGCCGTCGGCGGTGAGCTCGGCGGGGGTCGCGGTCCGGGTGGGCAGATCGAGGTGCTCCGCATGCCAGGTCTCGATGCTCTCCATCAGGGCGCCGACCTTGGCCGCGGCGGGAGTCGGGCCCTTCCCGATGCTCGTCACCAGCGAACGGGCCGTGGGCCGGAGCGCGAGACAAACCGGCAGACCGACACGGTCGAGGCCGGTCACATCGGCCAGCCGGGTTATCCCGATTCGCTTTCCCACGGGGCCGAAACGCCGCAATGTCACTTCGGGCGGTATTCCGGAAACCGATCGGCCGCTCCGCCCGAGTGGGGGATCGGCCCTGCGGAAATCTGTCAACGCCTAACAGGCGCCGTTGGCCGCGCCTGCGCTGGACACCGAAGACTTCACGGCGTTGGCGGCGCCGGCGGAGCTCACCCGATTCTTCACGGAGTTCGCCGCACCCGCGCTGTGCACGGAAGTCTTCACGGAATTCGCGGCTCCCGCACTGGCCACCTGCTGCCGCACTACCTTCGACATGTGTGCCCTCCTAAAGCTGGATTAGCTGGATGACAGTCAACGATTCAAACGCTAGCCATGATCACGAAATGCGTCAACGTGGCCTCACCATCCAGTCAATTCATGCCTTCCGCCATGCGCAGCACGAGGAAGCTGTGGGTCTCCTCAAAGGTGAAATCCTCGACCATTTCAGGCCGTCTGAGATCCCCGTCGGCAATGCGCCACAGTGTCTCGATCGCGTCGGCGCGTTTCAGATCGGTGTCGGTCTCGCGCAGGAACCGGCGCAGCCGCGCCGCCTCGTCCTCCGAGCCGGTGAGACCTGCCAGGTCCGCCACCACGCGGGACCAGTGCCGGTCCGCGTAGAACAACGCCCTGGCGCGCGCGACCAGTTGCCGCTCCAGCGCGGCGGAGACCACCCCCGCCCGGCGGGCCAGGCCCAGTCCGTGGCGGATGTTGACCAGGGGTTCCGACGCGCAGCGGTAGCCGGATTCCCCGTCACCGTGCAGCACGGCGACCTCGTCGTCGCTCTCGTGGGTTCCGTCGCGATATGCCTCGAAGATCCGACCGCTTCCGGCCATTCCGTACGGCCACAGCTCGGCGGCGCGGAGCGCTCCCATACTGGAGCAGCCGGCCACGCCGATATTCAGCGACAGCGCGTACATGATTTCCTTGTGCCACACCGACGGAACGCCGTGGAAGTATCCGTCGATGAGCACCAGGTTCTCGTATCCGTCCCGTACGGCCCTGAGTACGTCCCCGACCGAGACAGGGGGCAGGAAATCGGCCATCGGCAGTATCTTTTCGGCCTCCGGCAATGGCAGGGTCGGCCCCAGGAACACACATGTTCTCATTGCGGCACCTCCAGTGAAATTCGGCCGGAAAGAAAAGGCGGGAGACGCGCCGAGGTGGTCGAGGTAGCATCGCTCGCCGAATACCCGAACGTTTCGAAACGGGGGTAGCGGTGGGTGAATCCGTATGGCTGCTCGACCGGGTGCAGAGCGACTGGGAAGTCGACACGCTCTGCGCGGGACTGGCCGACCGGGGCATCGACTCGGAGCGGGTGGACTGGGGGGAGATCCTGCCCCACGGTTCCCCGCCCGGATTCGCCGGACCGCAGGGCATCCGCGAGGTGCCCGCACTCGCCGTCGTGACGGCACGCGTCCTCACCCGGCACACCGAGGGCGACCTGGCACTGCTCTACGACTGGCTGACCATGCTGGAGGAGAGCGGCACCCGGCTGGTCAATCCGGTCGCCTCGCTCCGGGTCTGCCAGAACAAGATCCGGCAGGCGGCGACCCTCGCGGCGGCCGGGGTCCCGGTCCCCGAGACCCGTGCCGTGCGCAGTGCCGCGGACGTCGAGCGGTGCCTCGTCGACTGGGACGACGTCATCGTCAAACCGATCACCGGACACGCCTCGGTGGATGTGATCCGGCTCGTTCCCGTCGGCCGCGGAGGGCAGCCCGGCAGCCTCCTCGGGCTCCGCGAGGACATCGTGATCTGGCACTGGCTGAAGCGCCATCACGTGCTCTGCGCCCAGAAGTTCGTCGAGAATCCGGGTCGCGACCTGCGCGCGGTCGTCATCGGAGACCAGGTCGCCTCCTGCCACTTCCACATCAGCACCGCACCCGACGGAAGCGTGCGCAGCCTGCTCCACCCGCTGCGCTGGGCGCCCGCTCCGCTCACCGGCGAACTGGCGGAGCTGCTGGTGGCGAGTGTCCGCGCGCTCGGGCTCGACATGGCGACCATCGACGTCGTCGAAGGACCCGACGGCCCGGTCGTCATCGAGGTCAACCCCACCGTCAGCCGCTGGGAGCCCGTCGAGGGAACGGAGCTGGACCTCACCCCGGACGGCATCACCGCCGCCCAGGTCGAGCTGATCACCGGCCTGCTCCGGCACCCTGCGGCGTGAGCCCGCCGGGCAGCCTCGCCCACGGCGAGCTGTCCGGGACGCCGGAGACCGGCGCGAGCTGGGAGAACCAGGTGGCCCGCGGATCGAAGCGGGCCAGAAACGGTCGTCCCACCCAGGACGGCCGGCGCGCCTGCAGATACCGGAGGACGAACACCTCGTCGTCGCCGAGGTTCAGCACACCGTCCACACAGACCTTGCCCTCGTCGGCGGACATCACGGGCCCCCGGGCCGTACGGCCGAGCCCGGAGACCTGCGCGGCGGAGTCCCGGAAGATCTCCCAGGCCCGGACGAGCGGCACGGCGAAGTAGTCCTGCGGCCCCGTGTCCCGCTCGACGAACATGTAGTACGGCACCATGCCGAGCCGTACCGCCGACGACCACAACTCCGCCCACAGCCCGGCCTCGTCGTTGACCCCGCGGATGACCGGGGCCTGCACCCGGACGGTCGCGCCCGTCTCGCGCACCCGGCGGACCGCCTCCAGGGCGACGTCGGTCGACAGCTCCCGGGGGTGCGAGTAGTGCGCCATGACCACCAGATGCCGTCCGGCCGCGACGATCCGCCGGAACAGCGCGAGCAGCTCCTCCGAGTCCGGGTCGGTGAGGAAGCGATGCGGCCAGTAGCTCAGCGACTTGGTGCCGAGACGGATCGTCGACACGTGCTCCAGGCCGCCGTCGAGCAGGGGTTCGACACAGCGGGCGAGCAGCCCCGCGGACATCACCAGGGGATCGCCGCCGGTCACCAGCACATCGGTGACCTCGGTGTGCTCACGCAGATACCGCACCAGCGGCTCCACGTCACCGGCGAACTTCAGGTCCGTGTCGCCCACGAACTGCGCCCACCGGAAGCAGTAGGTGCAGTAGGCGTGACACGTCTGGCCCCGGCGCGGAAAGAACAGCACGGTCTCGCGGTACTTGTGCTGGATCCCGGGGATTCCCCGCTCGCCCTGCTCCCCGCTCTGTCCCTGCCTCCCGGCTGTGGGGACGTTCCGCTCCAGCTGGCCCGCGGGGTGGGGGTTCAGCCGGCTCCGTATGCCGCGCACCGCCTCGCCGAGCAGCGCCCGAGAGGCGGACGCGTCGAGAAGCCCGGCCACCCGGAGCCGGTCGTCGAGGGGCAGCATGTCCGGCTGCGGAAAGGTCAGCCGGAACATCGGGTCGTCGGGAACGGCCGACCAGTCGATGAGGTGGTCGACGACGTACGAGTTCGTGCGGAACGGAAGCACTTCGGCGACGGCCTGTGCCTCGCGCCGGTACTGCTCGGTCAGCGACGACCGGCGTAACAGCGCCGCGAGCTCCTTGCGTCCGTACGGCCGGAAGACGTCGGCCTGTGCCCTCTGGACCGCCAAGCCGGGCCCTCCTCATCGCACGCCGACGCCTCTTCCGCAGCTCTGCTCGCTCTCTTCTAGCAAACAGCCGCACGTCGCAACCAGTACGCCTCGGAGGAGAGGGTCGGTTCCCGGACAGGCCGCGGGCCGAGGCCGGGGAGAATCAAGGGGAAAAACAAATCGCAGGCCAGAGAAGACTCTGACCTGCGACCCATACAAGTAGCTGGTGCCCCCAACGGGATTCGAACCCGTGCTACCGCCTTGAAAGGGCGGCGTCCTAGGCCGCTAGACGATGAGGGCTATCGGCCCGCCTGGGCGCCTTGCAGCGCGTCGGGGACGTGAGAAGCATATGGGATGTCGGGAGGGATCGCCAAAACGGTTTACGGGGTGGGGGCGGAAGGGGTCGGGGTGGCCGGGGTGGTGACGGCGCCCGGCTGGTTCTCCTTGGGGAGGTGGCGGCTGACCTCGGCGGTGGTGAGGCCCAGGCCACCGAGCTTGATCTCGTCCCAGGCCTGGAGACGGCGGGTGTCGCGGTCGAGGTAGAGGATCGACGTCTCGATCGGTGCGGGGTCCTCGCCCTCCAGCGCGCGCAGACCGCCGCCGCCCGTGGAGCCCTCGATGCGCAGCCGGGTGCCGTACTTCATGACCTCCATCTCCTGGTGGTGGAGGTGGCCGGCCAGGACCAGGGGCACGTCGCCGTCCGTCTGGCGCGCCGCCGTCGGGTTGTGCGCGACGGCGATGTCGACCGGAGTGCCGGCCGCCTTCTGGTCGCGCAGGGAGGAGGCGAGGCGGGCGCCCGCGAGCACCTCCGACCGGTCGCCGCCCAGCTTGGCCGTGCGGTCGGGGGTGAACTGCGGGTCGCCGACGCCCGCGAAGCGCAGGCCCGCCACCGAGACGGCCCGGCCGTCGTCGAGCACGTGCACGTTCTTCATGCGCTCCAGATAGCTCTGGGTGACCCGGCCGTCGTGGTTGCCGCGTACCCAGACGTACGGGGCGCCGAGGTCGGACGCCGGGTCCAGGAAGCCGTTCTCCGCCGCCGTTCCGTGGTCCATGGTGTCGCCGGAGTCGACGATCACATCGATCTTGTACTGCTTCACCAGCGAGGCGATGATCTTCCAGCTCGCCGGGTTGAGATGGATGTCGGAGACGTGCAGGACGCGGATGGTGGAGGGGTCGGGCGCGTAGGCGGGGAGCGTGGACGTGACGTCGTACAGCTTCGTCACGTTCGTCACCAGGCGGGCCAACTCCTTCTGGTAGACGTCGAATTCGCTGACGATGCTGCGTGCGTTGCCGACGACCGAGGGAGCGGAGGAGAGCAGGCCCGAGAACTTCGGCTCCAGGACCGAGTTGGGGTTCCAGGTCGCGAAGGCGGTCGCTCCCGAGGCCGCCAGCAGGCTCAGGGCCAGGCCGCCGGCCGCCAGCGCCCGGCGTGGGCGGCGGTAGACCGCGAGGCCGAGTGCGGTCGCGCCGGAGACGACGGCCACGCAGGAGCGTACGGCCAGGTCGAGGGTGCCGTCGCCGACGTCCTGGGCGACCTCGTCCTGGAGGCCGGAGAGGCGTTCGGGGTGGTCCACGAGGGCCTGGGAGCGGACGGGGTCGAGCTGGTCGACGTCCACGTCGAGGCGGAGCGGGGCCGTGTGGCTGCGCAGTTCAAGGGCGCCGAGCGGCGAGACGTTGATCTTCGTGCCGCCCGTGAGGGAGGGGCGCAGCGTCATCGTGGTGTCCATGGGGCCCACCGGCGCCCGGACGTTCCCGACGATCAGCAGGCCCAGCCACGCGCCGAACAGCACCACGGTGACGAGGCCCAGGGCGCGGACCCAGGGATGCGGTTGGTGGACGAGTTCGACGACGGGGGCGACGGGGTGTGTGCGGCGTGCGCGGTAGCGGCGTACGAGGGCACGGGGAACCCTTCGTACACGGTGCAGAGCGGTGGCGGCAGCGGGGACGCGGGCCATTGGTCCCGTATGCCCAGATGCGGGGGCGGGTATGCGGCGCGGCTCCCGCTCCCGGGCGTGCCCCGGGGTGTGTTCTCGTCGCCGCGTCCCGTGGCGTCCGCGCGTCGGTACCGGACAATGGCCCTGTGCTGGAGATGACGCGCGAGGAGTTCGAGGAACAGGTTGCCGAGGCGTTGGACCGGATTCCGCCGGAGCTGACGCGGCTGATGGACAACGTGGCGGTGTTCGTCGAGGACGAGCCGCCCGCCGACGACCCCGAGCTGCTCGGGCTCTACGAGGGGACTCCGCTGACCGATCGCGGCGAGTGGTACGCCGGGGTGCTGCCCGACCGGATCACGATCTACCGGGGGCCCACGCTGAGGATGTGCGCGACGCGGGAGGAGGTGGTGGCCGAGACCGAGGTGACCGTGGTCCACGAGATCGCCCACCACTTCGGCATCGACGACGCGCGGCTGCACGCCCTCGGGTACGGGTGACGCATCTCTCGTACGTATTTCTGGGGCGGTTCTCCCGTGTCTCTCGGGCGTTGGCGTGTCTTCTTGCGGGCGGCGGGAGTTGGGCAGGGGGACTCCCCACACCGCCCGGAGGTGGCTGCCCGTGCGCGCCAAGTACGTACCTGTCCGTCTGGTCGCCGCCGCCCTGGCCGTCGCCGCGTCCGCCGGCTGCATGAGCGTCGGTGACGACGAGGGCGACCACGCGAAGCCCTCGCACTCGGCCGGGCAGCGGGGCGGTGAGGCGCCCGACGGTGGCTCCGCGGTGAGCGGCGGGGGCCCCGGCCACCGCGGGGCGAGTGACGGAAAACACGGTCCGGCGAAGCCCCATGAGTCGGCGTCGGGGTCGGCGTCCCCGTCCGCGGGGGAGAGCGGGACGGCCGCTCCGCCCAAGCAGGGCAAGGACGGCAAGGACGGGAAGAAGCCCAGGCCGGGGGCGGCCTCACCGACGAAGGCTCAGCCCACGCCGACGCGACCGGCCCCCGAGCCGACGCCCACCAAGGAGGAGCCGCCGCCTCCGTCGCCGGACCCGACCACCGCCGAGCCGTCGTCCTCGGCGCACCCCGAGCCCGAGCCGCAGCTCGTGGAGCGGCGCGAACCGGCACCCCAGGCCGGTGTCGAGGCCTGAAAGGGCCTGGTCACAGTGCCTGAACGGGCCTGGTCACAGGGGGTGCGCCCGGGTTCGGCGAGAGAGCCCGGATGCGGTGTGACCAGAGCCTCTCGGAGCCGGTTTGCCTTACCGGGTGGGGGGTGCGTATGGTGGTAGATCGTTTGATCCCATTGCCCGGCGCCAGTTAGAGCGCGCCGTGTGGCGCGTACTCTCCCTTGCCGTGGCTGACCGCATTGAGGCGGTCGTTTGCGAAATCACGGAGTTGACGGGCGCGTGCCGTACGAGACTCCGGAAGGTTTCGCATTCGCATGTCCATTTCCAGTACTGATCACGTCGTCGTGCCCGAGAACGAGAACATCGGGGACGCTGTCGACGAGACTGCCGCGCCTGCGGCTCCCGAGGTTCCCGAGGTCACCTTCAGCGACCTCGGTCTGCCCGAGGGCGTCGTGCGCAAGCTCGCGCAGAACGGCGTGACCTCCCCCTTCCCGATCCAGGCCGCGACCATCCCGGACGCCCTGGCCGGCAAGGACATCCTCGGCCGTGGCCGCACCGGCTCCGGCAAGACCCTCTCCTTCGGTCTGCCGATGCTCACGCAGCTCTCCGGCGGCCACACCGAGAAGAAGAAGCCCCGCGGCATCATCCTCACGCCGACGCGTGAGCTCGCGATGCAGGTCGCGGACGCCCTCCAGCCGTACGGCGACGTGCTCGGCCTGAAGATGAAGGTCGTCTGCGGCGGTACGTCGATGGGCAACCAGATCTACGCCCTGGAGCGCGGTGTCGACGTCCTCGTCGCCACCCCGGGCCGGCTGCGCGACATCATCAACCGCGGCGCCTGCTCCCTGGAGAACGTCCAGGTCGCGGTCCTCGACGAGGCCGACCAGATGTCCGACCTGGGCTTCCTGCCCGAGGTCACCGAGCTGCTCGACCAGATCCCGGGCGGCGGCCAGCGCATGCTGTTCTCGGCCACGATGGAGAACGAGATCTCCACGCTGGTCAAGCGCTACCTGACCAACCCGGTCACGCACGAGGTCGACAGCGCCCAGGGCAACGTCACGACGATGTCCCACCACATCCTCATCGTGAAGCCCAAGGACAAGGCGCCGGTCACCGCCGCGATCGCCTCCCGCAAGGGCCGCACGATCATCTTCGTCCGCACCCAGCTGGGCGCCGACCGCATCGCCGAGCAGCTCTGCGAGTCCGGTGTGAAGGCCGACGCGCTGCACGGCGGCATGACGCAGGGCGCCCGTACCCGCGTCCTCGAGGACTTCAAGAAGGGCTACGTCAACGCGCTCGTCGCGACCGACGTCGCCGCCCGCGGTATCCACGTCGACGGCATCGACCTGGTCCTGAACGTGGACCCGGCCGGCGACCACAAGGACTACCTGCACCGCTCCGGCCGTACGGCCCGCGCGGGCCGCTCCGGCACGGTCGTCTCGCTCTCCCTGCCGCACCAGCGCCGCCAGATCTTCCGGCTGATGGAGGACGCGGGCGTCGACGCCTCGCGCCACATCATCCAGGGCGGTACGAGCTTCGACCCGGAGGTCGCCGACATCACCGGTGCCCGGTCGATGACCGAGGTCCAGGCCGAGTCCGCGGGCAACGCCGCGCAGCAGGCCGAGCGCGAGGTCACCGACCTCACCAAGCAGCTGGAGCGCGCGCAGCGTCGTGCCGTCGAGCTGCGCGAGGAGTCGGACCGGCTGATCGCCCGTGCCGCGCGTGAGCGTGGCGAGGACCCGGAGGCCGCGCTCGCCGAGGCCGCTGCCGTGGTCGAGGCCGCCGCGGCGGCCGTCGCCGAGCAGGCGGTGGCCGAGGAAGCCGCCGCTGCCGCGCGTGCGGAGCAGCCGCGTCAGCGTCGTGACGAGCGTGGCAACTACGAGCGCCGTGACCGTCGGGACGACCGTCCGTCGGGTGGCTTCAACCGTGACCGTCGTGACGAGCGTCCCTCCGGTGGCGACCGCGGTGGTTTCCGTCGCGATGACCGTCCGTCGGGTGGCTTCAACCGTGACCGTCGTGACGACCGTGGCGGCGACCGTGGTGGGTTCCGTCGGGACGACCGTCCGTCGGGCGGTTTCAACCGTGACCGTCGTGACGAGCGTCCCTCCGGTGGCGACCGCGGTGGTTTCCGTCGCGATGACCGTCCGTCGGGTGGCTTCAACCGTGACCGTCGTGACGACCGCGGTGGTGACCGTGGCGGCGACCGTGGTGGGTTCCGTCGGGACGACCGTCCGTCGGGCGGTTTCAACCGTGACCGTCGTGACGAGCGTCCCTCCGGCGGCGACCGCGGCGACCGTGGTGGCTTCCGCCGCGACGACCGTCCCTCCGGTCACAGGGGCAGCGACCGTCCGTTCAACCGTGACCGGCAGGGCGACCGTCCCTCGGGCGGCGGCTTCCGCTCCGGCGGCCACGACCGCCCCTACGGCCGTCGTGACGACCACCGCGGCGCCGGTTCCGGCTCGGGCCCGTCCTTCGGTCGCCGTGACGACAAGCCGCGCTGGAAGCGCAACGGCTGACGTCGCCTGAGCGGCGACTGCTGAACAACTGAAGGGGCCCGGACGACCAAGGTCGTCCGGGCCCCTTCGCATGCCTGGGCACGGGCGACGATGTGCGTGTACGGCACGTCATTTTTTGGCCAATCGCCTGGCGCATGTCGTACCCCCGGCAGGGGAATTGCTGGGGGCATGACAGATGACGCCAAGGCAAGTGGGCTGTCGGACGAGGAACGTCTCGCGCAGCTCGGCTACACGCAGGTCCTCGCCCGCCGCATGTCGGCGTTCTCCAACTACGCGGTCTCCTTCACGATCATCTCGGTGCTCTCCGGGTGCCTGACGCTCTATTTGTTCGGCATGAACACCGGCGGGCCCGCAGTGATCACCTGGGGCTGGGTGGCGGTCGGTCTGATGACCCTGTTCGTCGGGCTCGCGATGGCCGAGATCTGTTCGGCGTACCCGACCTCCGCCGGCCTCTACTTCTGGGCCCACCGCCTCGCCCCACCGCGTACGGCCGCGGCCTGGGCGTGGTTCACGGGCTGGTTCAACGTGCTCGGCCAGGTCGCGGTGACCGCGGGCATCGACTTCGGCGCGGCCTCGTTCCTGGGCGCGTATCTGAACCTGCAGTTCGACTTCGAGGTCACCCCCGGCCGTACGATCCTGCTCTTCGCCGGGATCCTGGTCCTGCACGGCCTGTTGAACACCTTCGGCGTACGCATAGTCGGCCTGCTCAACAGCGTCAGCGTGTGGTGGCACGTGGTGGGCGTGGCGGTCATCGTGGGCGCGCTGACGTTCGCGCCGGACCACCACCAGTCCGCCTCCTTCGTGTTCACGGAGTTCGTGAACAACACGGGCTGGGGCAGCAGCTTCTACGTGGTGCTGCTCGGCCTGCTGATGGCGCAGTACACCTTCACCGGCTACGACGCCTCGGCGCACATGACGGAGGAGACGCACGACGCGTCGACGGCCGGCCCGAAGGGCATCGTGCAGTCCATCTGGACATCCTGGATAGCGGGCTTCGTCCTTCTCCTCGGCTTCACCTTCGCGATCCAGTCGTACGACGGTGCCCTCGGCTCGCCTACCGGGGTGCCGCCCGCCCAGATCCTCCTGGACGCGCTCGGCGCCACGGCGGGCAAGCTCCTCCTGCTGGTGGTGATCGGCGCCCAGCTGTTCTGCGGCATGGCGTCCGTGACCGCCAACTCCCGCATGATCTACGCCTTCTCGCGCGACGGGGCCCTGCCGTTCTCGCACATCTGGCACACGGTGAACCCGCGCACACGCACGCCCGTCGCGGCGGTGTGGCTCGCGGCGCTGGGCGCGCTGGTGCTCGGCCTGCCCTACCTGATCAACGTGACCGCGTACGCGGCCGTGACGTCCATCGCCGTGATCGGCCTCTACATCGCGTACGTCATCCCGACCCTGCTCCGCCTGCGCAAGGGCGAGGCATTCGACCGCGGCCCGTGGCACCTGGGCCGCTGGTCCCGCCCGATCGGCATAGTGGCGGTGGCGTGGGTGGGTGTCATCACGATCCTCTTCATGCTGCCCCAGGTCTCCCCGGTCACCTGGGAGACCTTCAACTACGCCCCCATCGCGGTCCTGGCCGTCCTCGGCTTCGCCGCGGCCTGGTGGTTCGCCTCGGCCCGCCACTGGTTCCTCAACCCGGACCACGAACGCACCCACGCCCGAGAGGCGGCCCGCGCGGGCACCCCGGACCCGATCGACCCGTGACACCGCGCGCCACGCCGCGCACCACCCTTCCGGCCTCCGCCGGAGCCCTGCCGAGCCCCTCCGACCCATCCGGCGTGGCCGCGTCACCGATACCCGATCGGAGTCTCGGCCACGTCCGGCTATGCTCGTTCCTGCATCGACACGGGTCGGTGCGTGCATCGGCGCGGTCCGACGCACGGACCCTTAGCTCAATTGGCAGAGCAGTGGACTTTTAATCCATTGGTTGTGGGTTCGAGTCCCACAGGGTCTACGCGAGAGCCCCCAGCTCAGAGACATTTCTGAGGTGGGGGCTCGCTTGTGTTCCGAGGGCTGCTCACGTGATCAACAGCAACGCCCCCCACATCACCACGGCCAGGCACGGCAGGACATAGGCGATCAGGGTGATCGACATGCCCCGCCTGCGGCCGGTCCAACTTGTCCAGGTGGCCGCGTAGTCGGGGAGGCGTTGTAGCGCTCTCGCCTGTACGTGGCGGTAGTAGAGGCGGTGGCGGTGGCCGACGTAGAGCCAGGTGAGGGCCAGTACGAGGCCGAAGGCGGCCAGGACCCGGGCCGCCGCGAGGTGTTGCTCCGAGGCGAGGAGCGTCGTGTGGGCCACGGCGAAGAGCGACTGGCCCACCAGGAAGAGGTTGCCGCGCTGGAACAGCATCGTGTTCTCGTGCAGCGTGTGCTGCCAGAGCCGGCTGTCCTCGGCTATGCGCTGAGCTTCGCTGTCGTCCCCCATGCCACTGTTCTGCCCTACGGTCGCGCGGAGCCACCCCTTCCGTGGGCGTGGTCGCGCGAAACCGCCCTTCCGTGAGCGGTGTCCGGGGTCAGCCCGCCGTCAGTTCCGCCAGCGGCAGTGTGTGCTGGGTCTGGAGGACCTTCGCGCGGAGGTAGCGGACGTTGTGGGCCGTGGTGAAGACGCCCGTCGGGACGCGGTGGCCGACCGTGATGCCCAGGTCGCGGAGTTGGTTCGCCTTGTCGGGGTTGTTGGACAGGAGGTCCAGCTCCGTGATGCCGAGAGCCTTGAGCATCTGGGCCGCCGCCGTGTAGTCGCGGGCGTCCTCGGGAAGGCCCAGGGCCGTGTTCGCGGCGTACGTGTCGAGGCCCTCGTCCTGGAGGGCGTACGCGTCGAGCTTGTTGTAGAGGCCTATGCCCCGGCCCTCCTGGCGGAGGTAGAGGAGCACGCCGCCGCGGATCGCGATCTGCTCGACCGCCTCGCGGAGCTGGGGGCCGCAGTCGCAGCGGGACGAGCCGAAGGCGTCGCCCGTCAGGCACTCGGAGTGGAGGCGGACCAGGGGGGTGGCCGAAGGGGTGCCGAGGATCATCGCCACGTGTTCCTGGCCGTCGGTCAGGCCGTGGAAGGTGACCAGTTCGGCATCGACGCTGTAGCCGTCGTGGAAACGCAGCGGCACCCGGACGCGCGAGCGCTGGGTGGCGGCGGGGTAGTCGGGCATGCGGTTCTCCCGGTCCGATCTCATCTGCTTCAGATTTGAAGCAGCTCCTCGGATCGAGACACTACCCCATGCTTTAAAGTTGAAGCAACGGATATGAGTGGTTGTGGTGCGAAGCATGTGCCCCTGTGGGCCTCATGCTTCGCCGACGGCGGACCCTCCCGCGCAGGGGCTCGACCGGCGCCGCCACGGGACGTCGTCCGGGGCCGCCTGCGGGCCGTCCCCCTCCAGGCCCCGCGCGATCCCCGTACAGATCTCCTCCAGCTGTCCCACCTGCTCCGGCGTGAGCTTGTCGAAGAGCGTCGCGCGGACCGTCTCGACATGGCCGGGGGCCGTGCGCTCCAGGAGGGCCATCCCCTCGTCCGTGAGGATCGCGATGCTGCCCCGCTTGTCCATGCTGCAGTCCTCCCGGCGTACCGCCCCGTCCTTCTCCAGGCGGGTCACCGCGTACGTCAGCCGGCTGCGGGTGATCTTCGTGCTCTCCGCGAGGTCGGTCATGCGCAGGCTGCGGCCCGGCGCCTCGGAGAGGTTGGCCAGGATGGAGTAGTAAAGGTGTGGCATGCCGGCCTCCTGTTGGAGCTGCCGGTCGATCGCGTCCTCCAGGAGATGGGACGCGGCGATGTAGGCGCGCCAGGCGCGCTGCTCCTCGGGGGTGAGCCAGCGGGTCGTCATGCCCCCAGTGTAGGTTTGTTTCAAACTTGAACCAAGCCCGGATGTCGAGCCCAGGCCGCCGTCCGGCCGCCGCACCGATCCGGGCAAGCCCCGGCTCTGCCTCCGAGAGAGTCCGAGAGAGTCCGAAAGAGAGCGCGTCCATGCCTCACCCCTACGTCCTGTTGTCCGCCGCCGTCTCCCTCGACGGCTGCCTGGACGACACCGGCCCCGGACGGCTGCTGCTCTCCGGGCCGGCCGACTTCGACCGGGTCGACGAGGTACGGGCCGAGTCCGACGCGATCCTCGTCGGCGCGGGCACCCTGCGCGCCGACAACCCCCGGCTCCTCGTCAACTCCGCCGAGCGCCGCGCGGCCCGGGTCGCCGCCGGACGCCCGGAGTACCCGCTGAAGGTCACCGTCAGCGGCAGCGGCGACCTCGACCCCGACGCCAACTTCTGGTCCACGGGCGGCGAGAAGATCGTCTATACGACCGAGGGCGGGGCGGCGAGGGCCGCCGAAGCCCTGCGCGGGCTCGGCGTCGACGTCGTCCCCGTGGGCCCGGACGTCGACTGGCGGGCCGTGCTCACCCACCTCCACGACGTACGCGGCGTACGGCGGCTCATGGTCGAGGGCGGCGGCCGCGTCCACACCCAGCTCCTCCGGCAGGGCCTCGCCGACGAACTGCAGCTCGCCCTCGCGCCCCTCGTCGTGGGGGAACCGGACGCGCCCCGGCTGTTCGGGCCCGGCGACTACCCGGGCGGCCCCCGCAACCGCCTGCGGCTGGTCGAGACGCGGCCCGTGGGGGACGTCGTCCTCATGCGGTACGTCCCCACCGCGCCCGGCAGCGGGACCGTGCCCTCCGCCGCCGACCACCGGTGGCTGGCGCTCGCCTGCGAACTGGCCGCCGAGTGTCCGCCCTCGCGGACCGCGTTCAGCGTCGGCGCGGTCGTCGTCGCGGCCGACGGTACGGAGCTGGCCCGCGGGTTCTCCCGCGAGTCCGACCCCGTCTCGCACGCAGAGGAGGCCGCCCTCGCCAGGATCGAGCCGGGTGATCCGCGTCTCGCGACCGCCACCGTCTACAGCAGCCTGGAGCCGTGTGCCCGCCGCGCGTCACGGCCCGCGCCCTGCGCCCGGCTGATCCTCGACGCGGGCGTACGCAGGGTCGTGACCGCCTGGCGGGAGCCGGACACCTTCGTGACGGGCGCGGACGGGAGCGGGCTGCTGGCCGCGGCCGGCGCCGATGTCCTGGTGCTCCCGGAGTACGAGGCCGACGCGAAGGCGCCCAACCGGCATCTCGTCTGACCGGCCCGTTTCCCGCCGGCCGAGCCATGCGCACAGCCGACGCGCACGATCGACGGACACCGCCGACCGGCACGTTTCATGCCAAACCGCTCGGTTAAGCGCGGGCGACATCAACGCGTGTGCTTCGGGTCCCGCGGATGGCGTACAGTGGTCTTAACGACGCGGGGTGGAGCAGCTCGGTAGCTCGCTGGGCTCATAACCCAGAGGTCGCAGGTTCAAATCCTGTCCCCGCTACTGAAGGCCCGAGGCCGGAATCCGATCAAGGATTCCGGCCTCAGGTGTTTCCCCGGGTACTTCCTCTGATGTCCCCAGGTGCCTTCACTCGCCCGGTCCTCGTCCGCTCGCCCGCCACGTCCGCTCCCGGAAGCCTGGACAGGTGGAGGAGCAGGAGCCGGTGCGCGTCGAGACCGCGGAGAGGACCGCCTCGTACCAGCGCACCCTCGTCCGCGCGCTGCCGGCGCTGCTGATCGTCGCCGGTGTCTGCTACGACCTCCTCACCCCGCAGGACTTCACCGCGGCTCCCTTCTTCACGGCCGCAGCACTCATCGCCGCATCCCTCTTCTCGTTCGGCGCCACGGTGTGGACGGGAATCCTGGCGACCGCGGGCATGGCCCTCGTCCACCTCAGGTTCGCCTTCGACGCGGGCGCGGCCACCGAGGTCCTCACCGTGGCCACGGCCGCCGTGCTCGCCGTCGGCATCAACCGGCTCGTGGGCCGCGGCAACGCGCGCCTCGCCACCGCCCGCGAGATCGCGGAGGCCGCCCAGTGGGCCGTACTGCCCGAACCGGCGGCGCGGATCGGCGGCCTCGAGATCGCGGCACGGTACGAGGCGGCTCAGGAGGGCGCGTTCATCGGGGGCGACCTGTACGCCGTGCAGGACACCCCGCACGGCGTACGGCTCCTCGTGGGCGACGTACGGGGCAAGGGCATGGGAGCGGTCGCCGTCGTGGCCGTGCTGATCGGTGCCTTCCGTGAGGCCGCCGAGCAGGAGTCGACCCTGGAGGCGGTCGCCCAGCGGCTGGAGCGGGCGCTCGCGCGCGGGGGCGTCCGGCGCGACACCATCGAGCTCGTCGAGGACTTCACCACCGCCGTGCTCGCCGAGATCCCGCACGGCACCCCGGTCGTACGCCTCGTGAACCGCGGCCACCCCGGGCCCCTCCTGCTGTACGGCGACGGGGAGGTGCGCACGCTCGCCGCGGCGGAGCCCGCGCTGCCGCTCGGGACGGGGGAGTTGGGGACCTGGCCCGACCGCGCGCAGGAGGAGGAGTTCCCGGGCGGGGCCATGCTGCTCTTCCACACGGACGGGCTGTCCGAGGCGCGGGACCGGCGAGGCGTCTTCTTCGATCCGGCGCGGCGACTGTCCGGGCGGGGCTTTCCCGGGCCCGACGCGTTGCTCGCCGCGGTACTGGACGACGTCCTGCGGCACACCGGGGGCGGCGGTGCCACCGACGACATGGCACTGCTCGCGGTGCGGCGGCCGTGAAAGCACGGCAGTCGCGAGGGCACGGCGGCAGTCGCGATTGCGGCCGGCGTGAGATACATCGCTCTTGCGGCGACCTTTATCACCGTTGGTAGTCGAACGGAATCCCTCCGCTCAACAACTGACGCACCATCAACAGGACTCCCGTACCTGAATGGCGATCAACTCGCCCGATTTACCCCGCTCATGACCTGAAAGTCCAGGCCAAGAGCCTTAACGATCATCAGGAACAGCTTGGAATCCGGTGCCCGGGTCTATTAACGTTCGATAACGCAGCGCGGTCGTCCCAGCCGTCACAAGAGTCGGCTCCGTGCGCACGCGCCGAATCCCGCAAGGGAACCGGGGAACCACCACTTGGGGTGAATCGCACGTCATTCGCGGTGTAGCGCACCGCGGGTTGACGCGCGTAGGAGACCTTCCTGCTCCGAACCCGTCAGCTAACCCGGTAGGCGAGAAGGAAGGAAAGGAGTGCGCCTACGTGGCGTCCAACCGGTCTGCCCCCACACCCTCGTTCGTGCCGGATGAGTTGACGGGTGAGTCCTCGGGTGAGAAGAAGCCCGACACCTTCGCCTACGGCGCCCGTAAGGACGAGGAGACGTGGGAGGTCTGGAATCCCAGCGCGGAGACCGTCCTTCCCGTCCGCGGCAGGCACCGCGTCTCCAAGCAGCGCGGCGGAGGACTCGCCCGTAGCTCGACCGTTCTGGGCGTCGGTGTCATAGCCGCCGTCGGTGCGGGTGGCATGGCCACCGCGCAGACCGGCAAGCCTCCGGTGTCGATCTCGATCCCCGACCTGCCGAACGTCGGCTCGCCGTTCTCGGACGACGACGCCCCCGAGGGCTCCAGCACCCCGATCACCGCCGTCGGCCTCACCACCGCCGACGCCGAGCAGGGCAACTCGGACGCGGGCGAGGCCCTGCGGGCCCGCATCATGCTCCAGGCCGAGCAGCAGCAGGACCAGGTGGACCGCGAGGCCCAGGAGGCCGCCGAGTCCGCCGCCGCGAAGAAGGCCGCCACGCTGGCCGCCAAGGAGCGGGACGCCGCCGAGGCCAAGGTCGCCGCCGCCAAGAAGAAGGCGGACCAGGAGGCCAAGGAGAAGGCCGAGGCCGCGCGCCTCGCCGAACTCGCCAAGCAGTTCACGCTGCCCACCTCCTCGTACACGATCACCTCGACCTTCGGGCAGTCCGGTGCGCTGTGGTCGTCCGGTCAGCACACGGGTCTGGACTTCGCCGCTCCCACGGGTACCCCGATCAAGGCCGTTCACAGCGGCACGATCAAGGAAGCCGGCTGGAACGGCTCGTACGGCTACCGCACGGTCCTCGAACTCGATGACGGTACGGAGGTCTGGTACGCGCACCAGTCGTCGATCGGTGTCAGCGTCGGGCAGAAGGTGAACACCGGCGACATCATCGGCCGCGTGGGCGCGACCGGCAACGTCACCGGGGCGCACCTCCACCTCGAGGTCCACACCAGCGGTGGCGACGGCATCGACCCGATGGCCTGGCTGCGGGGCAAGGGGCTCACCCCGTAAGGCGGGCTCACCCCGTAAGCGGGCCCGACCCGTTGGGCGGGCCTGAGGGGTCCTGGGTGCGGAATACGGCCGTCCGGTACGGCCGTTGACCCATCCATGACCTCTCTCCGCAAGCTGGGTTCGTCCGATCTCGACGTCTTCCCGCTCTCCCTCGGCGGCAACGTCTTCGGCTGGACCGCCGACGCGGCGCGGTCCTTCGCCGTGCTCGACGCGTACACCGCCGCGGGCGGGAACTTCGTCGACACCGCCGACACGTACTCGGCCTGGGTGCCGGGCAACGAGGGCGGTGAGTCGGAGACCGTCCTCGGCGACTGGCTCGCCGCGCGCGGCAACCGCGCCGACGTCGTCGTCGCCACCAAGGTCGGCGCGCACCCCGAGTACAAGGGTCTGTCCGGGGCGAACATCAAGGCCGCGGCCGACGCGTCACTGCGGCGGCTGAAGACGGACTACATCGACCTGTACTACACCCACTTCGACGATCCGTCCGTGCCGGTCGAGGAGATCATCACGGCCCTGGACGAGCTCGTCCGCGCCGGCAAGGTGCGCGCGATCGCCGCGTCCAACCTCTCTCCCGAGCGGCTCCAGGAGTCCCTCGACCTCTCCGACCGCGAGGGCCTCGCGCGGTACGTCGCGCTGCAGCCGCGGTACAACCTCGTCTCCCGCGACTCGTACGAGGGCCCGCTCCGGGACGTCGCCTCCCGGGCCGGTCTGGCCGTCGTCCCCTACTCGTCGCTCGCCTCGGGCTTCCTCACCGGCAAGTACCGTCCGGGTGCCGTGGTCGAGAGCGCCCGGGCCGGATCGGCGGGGGCGCATCTGGAGTCGGAGCGGGGGCAGCGTGTGCTGAGCGCGCTCGACGAGGTCGCGCGGGAGCGTGGGGTCGAGGTCGCCACCGTGGCTCTGGCCTGGCTGGCTTCCCGGCCGACCGTCGTCGCGCCGATCGCCAGCGCTCGTACGGTGGAGCAGCTTCCGGCGTTGTTGGGGGTGGCCGGGCTTGTCCTCACGGATGCGGAGCTGGGGAGGCTGACCTCGGCTTCTGGCTGAGGCTGAGGCTGAGTTGGGTGGGGTTGCGGTTGCGTTTTTGGGTTCGCGACGCGTTTTGGGGCTGCGCCGATCAAGAGCGGTACGGGTTGTACGTGTACGTGTACGGCGCCGGGTGGCCGTAGCCCTGCCACTGCGGTGCCACCTGTGCCGGCGCCGTCGCCCGGGCCGCGTACAGGAGGGCCGGGCGCGACGGTTCGCGGCGCGTCCACAGCTCGTGGAGCAACTCCCGTTCCCGTACGACGAAGTCGGCGCCCGCGCGGCCCTTGCGGCCCCGGTGACGCAGGAACGCCAGCGACGTCGCGTACGCCTCGTACTCCGCGACCGCCCTGCCCGCCGCGCGTCCGCCGTGGTGCGTGGCGTATTCGCGGGCCAGCCGCCGTGCCTTCATCGAGCCGAGGACGAACGGCTCGGGGGCCGCGAGCCAGCCCGCCATCGCGTACGCGGGGAGCTCGGAGCGGATCGTGCCCAGTTCGCGCTGGCGGGTCCAGATGACCAGCCAGGTCAGCAGGCCGAACGCCGGGACCATGAAGGCCGCGTAGACCGCGAAGAAGCCGTACTCGCCGAACGTCGACGAGCCGTTCCACATCGCGTGCATGCCCATCGCGAGCAGCAGCCCGATGATCGGGAGCAGTACGCGGCGTACCTGGTGGCGGTCCGCGGACAGCGCCGCGATGCCGAAGCCGATGCCGGTGAGCACGGTGAACAGGGGGTGTGCGAACGGCGACATGATCACACGTACGAAGAAGGTCGCCGCCGTGACGGAGGCGATGCCGCTGCCGCCGCTGAGCTGGTCCGTGCCGAACGCCGTGCCGAGGTAGAGGATGTTCTCGGTGAACGCGAAGCCGGTCGCCGTGACGCCGGCTATCACCACGCCGTCGAGGATTCCGGTGAACTCCCGTCTGCGGAACAGGAAGACGAGTAAGACCGCGGCCGCCTTCGCCGACTCCTCGACTATCGGCGCTATGACCGTCGCGCCCAGGGTGTCGGCGCTGGACGGGTCCGCTGTCGCCGTCGCTATCCATCTCGTCGCGAAGCTGTTCGCGACGATGGCTATCAGCGCGGCGGCGCAGGCTCCCCAGGCGAAGGAGAAGAGGAGGTTCCGCCACGGGCCCGGTTCCACCCGGTCCAGCCAGCGGAACGCCGCGACGAGGAGCGGGACGGGCAGTACGGCCAGGCCCAGGCCCACCAGGAAGCCCTCGGTGCCGGTCTGTTTGCGGACCAGGGCCAGGATGACGAGGCCGGAGAGGGCGAGCAGGGTGGTCAGGGCGCTGTAGCGGACCCACTTGCGCTGCCACCAGTGCGCGGCGCCTCCGGCGGGGATGCCGGGAGGGAAGCCGGGATGCGGTGGGAACGGGGGACCGGTGGCCATGACAAAGACCCTAACGAGGGAGGGGCGTGGGCCGCGAGAGCGCACTGTCGGGGCTCGGGGGCGGTGCGTGATGTGGCTCCGCCGTGTGGGCGCCTTCAGCCCGTACGTCGTGTGGTGTGCGGCGTGCGGACTTGGTCGCTGTCCGCGGTATGCCGTACGCGGCGGAAGAGCAGATCGTTCACCACGTGTCCCTTGTCCAGGCCCTGGCCCTCGAAACGCGTCAGGGGGCGGAAGTCGGGGCGTGGCGCGTAGCCGCCGTCCGGCTGGGTGTTCTCGAAGTCCGGGTGGGCGGTCAGGACTTCGAGCATGACCTCGGCGTACGGCTCCCAGTCCGTCGCGCAGTGCAGCAGTGCGCCCGGCTTGAGGCGGGACGCGGCGAGGGTGAGGAACTCCGGCTGGATCAGGCGGCGCTTGTGGTGGCGCTTCTTGGGCCAGGGGTCCGGGAAGTAGACGCGGAGGCCGTCGAGGGAGTCCGGGGTCAGCATCTCGCGGAGCAGGATGATCGCGTCGCCGTTGCCCACGCGGAGGTTGGACAGGCCGGCGCGGTCCGCGAGGTTCAGGAGGTTGCCCTGGCCGGGGGTGTGGACGTCCACGGCGAGGATGCCGGTGGCGGGGTCCTCGGTTGCCATCTGTGCGGTTGCCTCGCCCATGCCGAAGCCGATCTCCAGGACGACCGGGATGTCGGCGCCGAAGAGATCCTTGAGGTCGAGGGGGTGTCGTCCGTCGATGTCCAGGCCCCACTTGGGCCACAGGCGCTGGAGCGCGTCCGCCTGGCCCTGGGTCACTCGGCTTCTGCGGGGCTGGAAGCTGCGGATTCTTCGCTCGAAGTGGGAGCCGGCGGGGTCGGGGCGGGGGCCGTCGGGGAAGCGGGGTTCGCCCTTCGGGCGGGGCTTCCTCGGGGCGTCCGGCTTGTTGGGGGGCGTGGAGGAGTCAGACACAGTGTGTCGATTTTACGGGGTGGAGGGCGGGGGGTTCGGGGTGGCTCGGGGTGGGTGTGCGGTTCGTTGTGGGTCGGGGCCGTGCCGGTACGTCGAGTCCGCCGCTTTCCGGGTGTACGGCTGCGGTTTTGGAGGGATGCGTTCTCTGGAGGAGCCGTATGCGGCGGACTGCGACATACCGGCACGGCCCCTTCCGGTCGGGGGTCCCTCTCCCGCCGTCTTGGCTCCGGGGTCGGCCGAGCGTCCGGGTGAGGCTCAGGTGGCCGTCATTGAACTGAGGGCTCGGGCCGCGATCTCCCGGCCGATGGGGAGGGATGCTGTGGCCGCGGGGGAGGGGGCGTTCAGTACGTGGACCGTGCGGGGGGATTCCTGGATCAGGAAGTCGTCCAGGAGGGTGCCGTCTCTCAGGACTGCCTGGGCTCGGACGCCCGCGGCGGAGGGGATCAGGTCGTCGGGGGTGGCGGCGGGGAGCAGGCGGCGGACTGCCTTGGTGAAGGCGTGCTTCGACGCCGAGCGGTGTACTTCGCCGGCCCCGTAGCGCCAGTGGCGTCGGGCTATGCGCCAGGAACCCGGCCAGGTGAGGGTCTCTGCCAGTTCGCGGGGGCGTACGGTCCGCCAGTCGTAGCCCTCGCGGGCCAGCGCGGGGACCGCGTTGGGGCCGATGTGGACGCTTCCTTCGATGCCCCGGGTGAGGTGGACGCCGAGGAAGGGGAAGGCCGGGTCCGGGACGGGATAGACCAGTCCGTGGACAAGATCGGGGCGGGCCAGCGTGTAGTACTCGCCTCGGAAGGGGACGATCCGCATTTCGGGGTCGTCGCCCGTGAGGCGGGCGATTCTGTCGCAGTGGAGGCCGGCGCAGTTGACCAGGACCCGGGCGCGGATGATCGTGCCGTCGTGGGTGCGGACCGCCACTCCGAGGTCGGGGCGGCGGTCGATGTGCGTGACCTCCGAGTTGTACCGGATGTGGGCGCCGGAGGCGTCCGCGAGCCGGCGGGCCACGCCCACGAAGTCGCACACGCCCGTCGTGGCCACGTGGATCGCGGCGAGGCCCCGCACCTGGGGTTCGTACTCGGCGATCTGGGAGGCGCCCAGCTCGCGGACCGGAATGCCGTTCTCCCGGCCTCGCTGGACCAGTGCGTGCAGGCGGGGCAGCTCCTCGCGCTCCGTGGCGACGATCAGCTTGCCGGTGACGGCGTGGGCGATGCCGTACTCCGCGCAGAACTTGACCATCTCGGTGGCGCCCCGCACGGCGAAACGGGCCTTGAGGGAGCCCGGGCGGTAGTAGATCCCGCTGTGGATGACGCCGCTGTTGCGCCCCGTCTGGTGCCGGGCCGGGCCCGGTTCCTTCTCCAGCACCGTCACCCGCGTGCCCGGCGCGGCACGCGTGATCGCATACGCCGTCGACAGACCGACGATCCCGCCGCCGATCACCAGCACGTCACAGTCGTAAGCGACCTTCCGCCCCATCTGTCCGCCCCACCTCCAGCCTCCGACTCCCACCCCCGATAGTGCACTGCGCCACTGACAACCCGCTCAAACCCACAGGATGGCAGGGGCCAGCACCGGAGGCAGGTGGCCCCGGCCACGTCATCGGACGCGCGTGGTCCCCGTTACTACACCGGAGGCGCGTGGTTCCTGTCACTTCATGGTGCCGGTCATGCAGGGCGCGCCCCTAGGCCGGTGCCATGAGCAACGGCCTGGCCCGCTCGCGCAGCTCCACCACCCGCGGCTCGTCCCCGTACGGCTCCAGGCGGTGGAGGAGATCCTTCACGTACTCGGTCGTGCGGGCCGACGAGATGCGCCCGGCGACCTCCACCGCCCGCACCCCCTGCTCGCACGCCGCATCGAGGTTGCCCGACTCGAGTTCGGCGACCGCCGACACCACCAGGCGCAGCCCGTGCGAGCGTACGAACTCCTCCGTCGGCTTCGACAGGGCCTGCTCCGTGAAGCGGCGGACCTGGCGCGGGGCCTTCAGGTCGCGGTAGCACTCGGCCGCGTCGGCGGCGAAGCGGTCGTAGCCGTAGAAGCCGAGCCAGGACGGATCGTGGTCGCCGTCGCGGGCCCGTTCCAGCCAGCCCTCGGCGGCCTTCAGGGCGCCGCCGGCCGCCTGGGCGTCACCCGCGCGCGCGTGGGCCCGTGCTTCGACCAGGCGGAAGAAACTCATCGTGCGGGCGGTGGCCAGGCCCCGGTTGCGCTCCAGGGCGGCCTGGGCGAGGTCGACGCCCTCGTCGCCGAAGCCCCGGTAGGTCGCCTGGAGGGACATGGAGGCCAGTACGTAGCCCCCGAGGGGCACGTCGGCCGCGGCGCGAGCCAGGCGCAACGCCTGGATGTAGTAGCGCTGGGCGGCCTCCTGCTGGCCCGTGTCGAACGCCATCCAGCCGGCCAGGCGGGTGAGTTCGGCGCTGGCTCCGAAGAGGGCCCGGCCGACCTCGTCCGAGTACGAGCCCAGCAGCAGGGGTGCCGCCTCGACTCGTAAGCACTCCGGCACCATGGACGAACGCCAGTCGCCGCCTCCGTACTTGGAGTCCCAGCGCCTGGCGTCCTCGGCGGCCTCCCGCAGCTTCTGTACGTCGCTGTGGCCGACTTTCAGCGGTGCTCCGGAGCCTTCCAGCGGGCTGGCGTCCCGTGCCACCGAGCTGTCGGCCGGGGTTATCAGCCACCGGGACGCGGGAGTTGCGTATGCGCTCACTGCGAATGATCCGGCGAGCGACTGCCAGATGCCGCCGGAGCCTGCCCGGCGCCCGGCGAGGTCGAGACGGTAGAGGTCCGTGGCCGATCGCACGGCCTGTCCCACGTCACGGGGGAAGGCGAGGCCCACCTCCGGTGCGGGATCCGCGTCCGCCAGGCCGATCTCGTGGAGCGGCACCGGGCGGCCGAGCTTCTGGCCGATGGCGGCGGCGATGAGGTGTGGCGCGGCACCCTGCGGCACCATGCCTTTCGACACCCAGCGCGCCACCGACGTCTTGTCGTAGCGAAGAGTCAACCCGCGTTGAGCGCCAAGATCGTTGACGCGTCGGGCGAGTCCTGCGTTGCTGATTCCCGCGAGGGCGAGAACGGCGCCGAGTTTTTCGTTCGGCCCGCGTTGCTCCCTGGACATTGCGCCACCCCTCGACACAGACGGCTGCCGCGCGGGTGGTGGCCCAGCGGCATTCGTGCTGCGTCTTCCCGGGCGCCAACCCCTGGAACCCCACCCGCAAAAGCACGTGGCCGAGCCCTCAGGAATATGCCTCCCGCGAAAACACAGGCAAACACAGGGTAGTTCGCCGCATCCCAAGCGTTAAGGGGCATTGTTCCGGATGGCGGGATTGTGGCCCGTGGGCAAGTACGGAGCGTCGTATCGTGCTCCCGCTGTGTGGCCGTGCGCCCGTCCGTGCGCTCTTCTCCGGCCATCGGGGGAGCGCTTCCATGGATCGTGCGTGGGTCGGCCCGCTGTACTGGATCCAGTGGGCTGGGGGACACCGCCGCCTACATCCCCGCGGGCGGCGGACAGGTCCGGGAGGCGGACTCCGCCTCCCGGACTGTGCGTTGCGCACAGCATGTACGGAGCGTGTGCACGCGTGTTCGTCCATCACCGATTTGGCTGAATATCGCCCATGCCTTCCGAGGTCAAATACGCCTCCCACCATGGCACTTGAGGGCGCGTTAGGTGTTTTCGGGGAGCGTACCGAGGGCGCATTCACGTCGTCGTCCTTGGGTAAATTCTGTGCGATCGCCGCTCGTCGCGCGTGCGTTCGCTTTTTCGCGGGCATCTCCCAGGGGCGCACTCCGGGGAGCACAAGCGGCCGCACCGGCCCTCCCGGGCGCATTCTTCGTGGCAGCATGGTGACCGGTTCGTACGGTGCACTGGTTGTCCACAGCCTGTGGAGGCGGCGATGCGGTGGTTGGTGGGATGGAGCAGTACCGCCGCTCGTGCGCCCGAGATCGGTTCGGCGGGAGCGACGGGCAGCGACGGCGAGACGGTGCACCCGGTGGGGTCCCAACTCCTGTGGGGCGACCCCGATCCGCTCTGGGCGGTCGGTGACTGGCGCCCCGACGAGGTGCGTGTCGTCAAGGCCGACGAGCAGAACCGCATGGCGGTGCTCGGTACCTGCGGAGCCTCCGACGAGGAACTGCGCGTGGGCCTGTTCGCCGCGCGCGGCGGGGCACTTCGGCATCTGACGGCCTGGTCCGGCAGCTACACGGCCGTCGTCCAGGTGGGCCGCCGCCTCATGGTCTGCGGCGATCTGGCAGGCGTCAGGCCGGTGTTCTACACCCCCTGGGCGGGCGGCACGGCGTACTCGACCGCGGCCCTCCCCCTCGCCGACCTCATCGAGGCCAACCTCGACTTCGGGCACCTGGCGGCCCTGCTCGCCGCTCCCGACGTACCGGCCGCGCTCCAGGACTCGACGCCGTACGAGGGTGTGCGGCGCATTCCACCCGGGCACGCGCTGATCCTGCGCGCGGGCGCACGAGAGGTCGCCGGGTACGAGCAGGTGGCCTCCCTCGCCGTCGCGGCCGCGATCACCGACCCCGACAGCGCGGTGAACGCCGTACGCGACGCCCTGGTCGAGGCCGTGCGCACGCGGCTCGCCGCCCCCAGGCACGTACCCGGGGCGGACATAGACCCCGGTCCCGTCCCCGGCATGGGCCCCGCCGAGCGGCGCGCGGCGCGCGGCATGCCCGTGCCCGGCATCGGAGCCGACCTCTCCGGAGGACCCGCTTCGGGCACCCTCGCCCTCCTCGCCGCCGGTCTGCCCGGCGCGCCGGGCACCGTCCTGGGCCATGGCACGGGTGCCGGCGAACGCCTCCTCGCGGTCACGTTCAACGACCTCGCGGTGCAGGGCCGCGAAGCCGAACTGGAGCGGGCGGGCACGCTGGCGGCCAATCCGCGACTGCACCACGTGGTCGTCGCGGGCGGCGAAGAGGTCCTCCCCTACGCCGAGTTGGAGGGCCCGCTGACGGACGAGCCCGGACCCTCGCTGGTGACCGCCGCCCGGCACCGCGCGCGCCTGGCGTCCGGCAGCGCGGACCACTTCACGGGGTACGGCGCCCGTCAGGTCCTCGACGCGCACCCGGCCCGCCTCGCCGACCTGCTGATGGACCGCAAACGACGCCATCTGGTGCGCCCGGTCGCGGCGTTGGCGAAGGCCGACGGTTCCGTCATGGTCCCCGCACGCGTGTACGGCGCGGCGCGCAAGCTGTCCCGTACGCCGTATCTCGTCGGCATAGAGGGACTCGCCGACCGGCTGCTGCACAAGCGGTTCGAGGAGCCGGGAGGTGCCGTGGGGGCGTCGCTCGCCGCGCTCACGTGGGCCAGACCCGGGCCCGCCGCGCGCTGGCTCACCGGCGAGGCCCTCGCTGAAGTATCGGTTCGCCTGGCGGGTGCGACGACCCGGGGCGGAGTCGGTCCCGGTCAGCGTCCGGGCGACTTCCGCGCGCGCTCCGCCCTGGCGCGGCACGCCTCGGACCTCCGGATCCTGGAGCAGGCCGCGGAGGTCCGCTTCCAGCGGCTGCACGCCCCGTTCCTCGACAACCAGGTCGTACGTGCCTGTCGTGCCCTTCCCGAGGCGCTGCGGGTGCAGCCCGGGGCGCGGGCCGCGATCCTCCGTACGGTCCTCGAGGGCGCCGGTGTGGCCGATCTCCCGCCCGGCTGGGGTGCTCCGTCCCACGCGTCCTCCACGGCCGCGGCCCGTACGGGGCTCCGGGTCGCCGTGGACGATCTCGTCGCCCTCTTCGACACGCCCCTGCTCGCCCAGGCGGGTCTGGTCGAGGCCCGAGTCGTCCGCAAGGCTCTCCGGGCCGCGGCCGACGGCGAGGCCCTCCCCCTGGAAGGCCTCGCGGATCTGGTCTCCCTGGAGCTGTGGCTCCGCCGCCTGCTCGAACGCCGCGGCACCTGCTGGACGGGGACCCCCGCGCGTCAGCGGGCCGTCCCTGCGGGGATCCGGCCTCAGCAGGGGGCGTTGGGGGCGGGGGCGCGGAGGGGGTAGCGGGGTGGACTTCGCCCCCGCCGCCCCCGAACCCCCGCTCCTCATACGCCGGAGCGGCTGAAGATTTCGGGGCCAGGCCGACATTTCAGCCCGTCCGGCGTCTGAGGACGAGCGCGTTCAGCGCGATACGGGGGTCCAGGGGCGGAGCCCTCGGTAAAGGACGGGAATGGGTAGGGGCGGCGGGGGCGAAAAGAGTCGGCTCCGCCGGGCCGGACCGGTGACAATGGCCCCGTGCGGTACAGAATCCTGGGCGTCACCCAGGCAACGGACGCCCAGGGCAACGACGTGCCCCTGGGCGGCCCCCGCCTCCGCGCACTCCTGACGGCGATGGCATTGCGAGCAGGCCGAACCACATCTCCGGAGACCCTCATCGACGAGGTCTGGCCGGACAGCCCCTCGCACGCCGCCCCCGCCGCACTCCAGGCCCTCGTCGCCCGCCTCCGCAGAGCCCTCGGCAGGGACGCGATCACATCGGAGCCGGGCGGCTACCGCCTCGCCGCCACCCCCGAGGACGTGGACCTGTTCGTCTTCGAACGCCTGGTCCGCGAGGGCAGGGCGCAACTGGACGAAGCCCCGGAGACAGCGGGCCGCACCCTCCGCGAGGCACTCTCCCTGTGGCGGGGCCCCGCCCTGGCCGACCTCCCGGACCGTACGACGGCCGCGACCCGCCCGGAATCCCTCCGCCAGGAGGCGACACGCGCGCGCGTGGAGGCGGACCTGCGCAACGGCCACGCCCACGACGCCGTACCGGAACTGAGGGAACTCACCGAGACCCACCCCTACGACGAGTCCCTGCACGCCCTCCTCATCAGAGCCCTGCGCGACACCGGCCGCGCGGCGGACGCCCTGGCCGCGTACGAGACGGCCCGCCGGGCCCTGGCGGACGGCCTCGGCACCGACCCGGGACCGGAACTCCGAGCCCTGCACGGGGAACTGCTGACGCCTCGGCCGCCCCCGGTCGCCACCCCGGGCCCGTACACCCCCACCTCTCCCTCAAGAGCCGACCGCACCGGCAACATCCGCCCCCGCCTGAACTCCTTCGTGGGCCGGGAACCCGAACTCGACGCCATCCGTTCCGAATTGCACAGGGTCCGTCTCGTCACCCTCACGGGACCGGGCGGATCCGGGAAGACCCGCCTCGCCGAGGAAGCCGCCGCCGGGCATCCACAGGCATGGCTGGCCGAGCTCGCCCCGCTCGACCGGCCGGAGGCGGTGACAGGCGCGGTCGTCAGCGCCCTCGGTCTGCGCGAGACCGTGCTGATGACCCACGAGATGACGGTGCAGCAGGACGACCCGGTCGCCCTGCTCATCGAGTACTGCGCCCCGCGCAGCCAACTCCTGATTCTTGACAACTGCGAACATGTGATCGGTGCAGCGGCCGAGCTCGCCGAGACCCTCCTGACCCACTGCCCGGGCCTCACGATCCTCGCCACCAGCCGCGAACCCCTGGGCGTGCCCGGCGAGTCCGTGCGCCCGGTCGAGCCCCTGCTCCCCGATCCGGCGCACCGCCTCTTCACGGAGCGGGCGGTGGCGGCGCAGCCGGACGCCGACGTCACCCACGACCCCG
The DNA here is from genome assembly GCF_036182465.1 of Streptomyces sp. NBC_00258. NCBI lineage: Bacteria > Bacillati > Actinomycetota > Actinomycetes > Kitasatosporales > Streptomycetaceae > Streptomyces > Streptomyces sp. NBC_00258. The sequence continues at coordinate 6,067,772 of NZ_CP108081.1, read as the reverse complement.
CCGCCGTCGACGAGATCTGCCGCCGCCTCGACGGCCTGCCCCTGGCCATCGAGCTGGCCGCCGCCCGGCTGCGCATGCTCACCCCGCGCCAGATCGCCGACCGCCTCGACGACCGTTTCCGCCTCCTCACCTCCGGGAGCCGCACGGCGCTGCCCCGCCAGCAGACCCTGCGCGCGGTCGTCGACTGGTCCTGGGACCTGCTCGACGAGCCCGAGCGGACCGTCCTGCGCGAGGTATCCGTCTTCGCGGGCGGCTGGGACCTGGACGCCGCCGAGGCCGTGTGCACCGGCCCCGTGGCCGAGATCGTCGGCGCGCTCGTCGACAAGTCCCTGGTCGTCGCGACGCCCGGCCGGCGAGGGACCGGCGGTATGCGCTACCGCATGCTGGAGACGATCCACGAGTACGCCGCGGAGCGCGCCGCCGAGACCCCCGAACTGCGTGCCACGGCCGAGCGCCGGCACCGCGCGTGGGTCCGAGCGCTGGTCGAGGAGGCCGATCCGCTCCTGCGGTCCGCCGACCAGCTCCGGTGGATCCGCCGCCTGGAGTCCGACCTGGACAACATTCGCGCGGCACTCCACCGCAGCCTCGTCGCCGCCGACGAGCCGGAGACGGGCTCCATCGTCCTCGCCATGGGCTGGTTCTGGTGGCTGCGCAACTTCCGCCGGGAGGGCGCGACCTGGGCGGACCAGGCCCTGCGCCTGGGCACGGCACTCGACAAACGCTCCTCCGGCTCCTCCGACTCTTCAGACCTCCGCGGTTCCTCAGACCTCCGCGACTCGTCCGAAGCTCACCCGTCCGGCTCGTACGACCCCTCCGACGTACCGGCATCGACCCCGCCCGTCTGCGAGAGACGTATCCCGGAGGGGGTGCTCGACCTCGACGCCGTCGATCCCATGGAGGCCTACCTCGCCGACCCCGAGGCCGAGAAGGATCACCCCTCGCACCGGATCCGCATGAAACTGCGCATGCTGGATCTCTTCCTGAGAGCGGAGCTCGGCCAGGTCCCGCTGAAGGACGAGCGGACGCAGGAGTACGCCAGGGGCGTGCGGGCCACCATGGCGCGGGGCGGTCCGGACGCAGCGCGGTTCCCCGGCATCATCTGGCCGCTGATGGCGTTCGTTCTCGGCAACACCGAAGGCATCCGCCACGACATGGAGGTGTCACTGGCCAACTGCCGGGAGCACGGCGGTGACTGGGAGATCGGTGCGGCCCTGCTGTTCGGCATCCATGTGGCCGTGGACAGCCCCGGCGGTATGGAGGGCGTCGACGAGACCCTCGTGGAGCTGCGGGCCGTCGCCCGGCGCACCGGGGACCGCTGGATGCTCGCCCAGGTGAGCAGCGCGGGCGGCGAGACGGCCATGGCCCGCAGCCGTTTCGACGAGGCGAAGAGCGAGTTCGAGGACGCCATGCGGCTCGCGGTCGAGGTGGGGGCGTATGTGGAGACGCCGTTCCTCATCGCCCGCCTCGGCGAGATCGCCTACTACGTGGGGGACCGGGCCAAGGCTCTCGCGGCACTGGACGAGGCGACGGCCGCGGCCGATCGCTACGCGGTGCCGGACTCCAGGGCGTTCGTCCTTCTCATGCGGTCGCAGATGGCCTACGACGACCAGGACTTCGTACAGGCCCGCGAGCTGTACGGGGCGGCCCGCGTGGAAATGGAGCGTGGCACACCGCCGGCCCAGTTCCTCGCCGCGCTGAACGGCCTCGACGCGGTGCTGACCGCGGTCGAGACGAGCCCCGGGCACGGGCTGCGCAAACTGGCCGACACCCTGCGCGAGGCCACGTCCACGCGGTGCTCGGAGGTGGTCCTCGCCACGCTGGCCGAGCGGGCGGCGGGCGTCCTCAGCGACATCGACGACCACGCGCGCGTGGTCCGCCTCCTCGCCGCGGGCTCGCGCTGGCGCCAGGGCCACCCCCGTCCGTTGCCCTACAGCCGGGACATCGACCGCATCGAGACCGCCGCCCTGTCCCACCTGGGCCGACGGGCGTACGACACCGAGCGGCGCACCGGCGAGACGCTCACCCCGGACGACGTCCTGCGGGAACTGGCCGAGGCCTCGGCGACCGTCACGCACACCGGCACCCGCTGACGCGGCCAAGGACCCCCCGGCTGCCCGACACCCCGGCGCAGGCGGGACCACGCACTCACCGACAGCGGAAGCGCGAATCCGCCCAGTCCGCCAACGCCACCGAGTCGAAGGGCGAATGCGGCTCGACGACCAGGCGGATCGTTTTCCTGCCGGTCAGATCCACATGCACGGGCACCGCGCCATGACCGCCCTGAACCAGCCCCGACTGCCACATCCGGGCCCCGTCCGCGAAGACGGAGAACCGCACCTGACCGAGCCCCATCGTCATGTCGTCGACACCGACCACCGCGTCGTACGAGGAACACGTGCGGTTGAGATCGATGGTGACCGAGGAGGCGCCGTGGACGGTGACACCGTTCGCGTACGAGGTGTCGGCGATCGACATGCCGTACCGCTGCCAGACCCAGCTGCTCTCGCCGAGCCGCATCTCGGGCTCGGTGCCGTCACCGGTGACGCCGTACTCCAGCTGGTTCCACTGGAAGACCGCAGGGGGCGCCGGCGGAGGGGGCGGCTTCGGGGCCGGTGCGGGGGGAGTCGTGGGCGTCGGCTTCGGCGGGGGAGTCGGTTTCGGAGTGGGCTTGGAGGTGGGCGTCGGCTTGGGGGTGGGACTCGGCGTCGGACGCGACGAGGGCGCCACGACCGGCACCGGCCGGCTCGGCGCGGGCTCCGCCTTCGGGGGCTTCGGCGACGGCGACGGAACGCGCGGTTCGACGACGGGCGGGGACGGATCAGGCTTGGCCACGGGGTCCTTGGGCTTCACCTCGTCACCGGCCAGCGCGAGCGCCACCACGGCGACGGCCGCCGCGACGACACCGGCCGCGATCCCCGCCTTCACAGGCGCCCCGAGACCCTCGGCGGCGGCCCCTCCACCTGCGCCGGCCCCTCCGGAGCTGCCGCCCGCCGCCGACGCGGCCCCCGCGGCACCGGCCGCACCCGCGCCGGCACCGCCGGCGATGAGCGCGGCCGCCTTCGCGTACCCGGCGGCACCGAACCAGCCGATGACGGCGATCGGTACGACCGCGGGAATCCCGCCGGCGACTTCCTTGATCTGACCGGCCGCGAGCCGGCACTTGGCGCACTCCTCAAGGTGCTTGCGCAGCCCGCGCTCGGCACGGGTGCGCAGCCCGCCGCGCGCGTACGCGCCGAGCCGGTCGGCGTAGCGTGCGCACTCCTCGTCGGTGGTGAGCGTGACGCTCACATGGGCCTGGAGATACGCCTGCTTGAGGCCTTCCCGGGCCCGACTGGCAAGGACACGTGTGCCGTTGGCGTCCAGCCCGAAGAGCGTGGCGACCTCGCTCGGGGACTCGTCCTCGACCTCGGTGTGCCAGAGCACGGCCTGCCACCGCTCCGGCAGCGACCGGAACGCCTGCATGGCCATCGACTGCTCGGCCTCGTGCATCGCCCGTACGTCCGCGCCCAGGTCCAGGGTGTCGTCGTCCGACACCTCGGAGCCGCGTGCGGCCTGCGCCGCGAACACGGCGAAGTCGTCGACCAGGTGCTCGCGCCTCGCCGACTTGGTCCAGCTCGCCGCGACGCGTCGTACGGTCGTCAGCAGATAGGCGCGTACGGCGTGCTCGGGGCCGCGCCCGCCGCGTACGGCCTGGAGCATGCGGGCGAAGACCTCGGCCGTGAGGTCGTCGGCGGTGTGGGCGTCCCGGCAGCAGGTGCGTGCGTACCGGCGGACGGCGTCCGCGTGGCGCCGGAACAGTTCCTCGTACGCCGTGTCGTCTCCCGAGCGCATCCGCTCGATCAACTCGGCATCGGCGGACGGCAACTCGATCGGGGGCGGCAGTACACCGCTGTCGTGCCACTCGCGCCGCTCCCGCTGCGGCGGAACGCCGGTTTCCGGGACGGCACCTCTGGCCGACACGTCCTCCGGGGATCCGGCAGGAGTGCCCTTCGGCCGGCCTCCCTGGCTCGGCACCTGCGGCGACGGCAGCCCACCGGCCTCCGCGCCACCCTCACCGGGTGACTCGTCCCGCCCGTCAACGCTCATCGCGGAAAGCCCCCGCCTGCACACTCGGACCCGAACATCCGGGAAAGAGTGCCACACGGACCCACCGCTGTTACCCGGAGGAACGGACCAACCACTCGTCCGTGGAGACTTGCCGAACCACAGCACTACCGTTCACCCGAACGGGGAAGACTCAACCACCTTCCCTGCCAAGCAGGTTGACGAAAGCGCGCCCCGTCAGGGGTGCGGGGAACTGCGCGACAAGCCCCCACAGCCCCGCACCCGACAACGAACCCACACCCGCCACCCTGGCCGGAGGCACCCGAACCCGCGCCCGCGCCATCAGGCAGGCCGAGACCGAAGCCCCTCCAGCAGAATGTCCAGCAACCGAGCCGACGCAGCCGCCTGCTGGGCCGCGTCCGGCAACGAAGGCGCCGCCGTGGCGATCACCAGCAGCACATCCGAGACCGTGACGTCCGGACGCAGTTCGCCCGCCGCCCGCGCCCGATCGACGAGCCGGCCCACGACCTCCAGCAGCTGCGCCGCACCGGCGTCGTCCTCGATCGCCACGACCTCCACGGTCTCCTGCAGGGGAGCCGGCCGCTGCTCCACGAGCCGCAGCTCGGGCGAGAGCGGCTGGGACCGCTGCTGCGGCACCCGTGTCTCGTCGAGGACCGTGCCCTCTGCTCCCTCGTCACTGACGCCGACCCGCAGGATCTGCGGAGGCAGCAGCCGTCCGGCACCCGAGGCCACCGAGGTCCGCAGGAAGCGCGAGAGCGCCGACCACGGCTCGTCCTCCTGACCCAGCGCGGAGCGCGCCTGGTCGGTCAGCCGGGAGGTCTCCTCCTCGGCTATCCGCCGGACCAGGACGTCCTTGCTCGGGAAGCGCCGGTACACCGTGCCGACACCGACGCGGGCGCGCCGCGCCACGTCCTCCATCGGAGCGCCGTACCCCAGCTCGCCGAAGACCTCACGTGCCGCTCGGAGTACGTGCTCCAGATTGCGCTGTGCGTCCACGCGCAGTGGCGTCGTGCGCGACGGGTCCCCCACGCCGCGTCCGTTCGATGCCGCCGCACTGATCGCGCCGCCCGTCCCGATGGCAGACGCGGAAGACCATTGAGTGTCCTGAATGTGCATATGTGTTCCCCCGGTAATGACGTCTCCCCCCGGAGACTCTCCCCGCCATTGACAGCCGGAGCGAGCGGAACAGCCTTCGCCGCGCGGTCTCGCCGCACGGACCCGTCGAGCGCATCCCCCTACACCCCGATGACACACGAACATAGTTGAGTGGGGGTCAATTCAGAAGGGGCAGGTTCCGTACAGAGCGCCCCCCGATCGGACTACGGGCCGCTTACGTCCCGGTTGCGCCCCCTACTTCCACCCCGCTCACACCCGCTGACCTGCGAAGCTTCCCCGCACTCCGGCAAATCGGCCAACCGTGCGCGTCTCAGGCGCGCGGTCACACAAATTGACGGGCCTGTGGACAAACTCCCGTAGCCGGTGCGTCATGGGTGAGTGAAGGAACGTGCGCGCATTCTCGTTGTCGGCGGCGGCTACGTCGGGATGTACACCGCTCTGGGGCTCCAGCGGAAGCTGAAACCCGAGCTCAGGCGGGGCGACGTGGAAATCGTCGTGGTGACGCCCGACCCGTACATGACCTATCAGCCGTTCCTGCCCGAGGCCGCCGCGGGCTCGATCTCACCGCGTCATGTCGTCGTGCCGCTGCGCCGCGTCCTCGACCAGTGCCGGGTCGTCATCGGCGAGGCCGCGTCCATCGACCACGCCAAACGCACCGCGACCCTCACCACCCTCGCCACCGAGGAGGAGGGCACGGGCCCCGAGCAGATCACGTACGACGAACTCGTGCTGGCCCCCGGCTCCGTCTCCCGGACCCTCCCGATCCCCGGGCTCGCCGAGTACGCCATCGGCTTCAAGACCGTCGAAGAGGCCATCGGGCTGCGCAACCACGTCATCGAGCAGATGGACATCGCCTCCTCCACCCGCGACCCCGCGATCCGCGACGCCGCCCTGACCTTCGTCTTCGTAGGCGGCGGTTACGCAGGAGTGGAGGCCCTCGGCGAGCTGGAGGACATGGCCCGCTACGCCGCGCGCTACTACCACAACGTCAAGCCCGACGACATGAAGTGGATCCTCGTCGAGGCCTCGAACCGCATCCTCCCCGAGGTCGGCGAGGAGATGGGCAAGTACACCGTCACCCAGCTGCGCCGCCGCAACATCGACGTACGCCTGGAGACGCGTCTCGACTCCATCGCGGACCGGGTCGCCGTCCTCAGCGACGGGGCGCGCTTCCCGACGCGTACGGTCGTGTGGACCGCCGGCGTGAAACCGCACCCCGTCCTCGCGGCCACCGACCTCCCGCTGAACGAACGCGGCCGCCTGAAGTGCACCGCCCAGCTGACCGTCGACGGCACCACGCACGCGTGGGCCGCGGGAGACGCCGCGGCCGTCCCCGACGTCACCGCCGCCGAGCCCGGCACGGAGACCGCCCCCAACGCCCAGCACGCCGTGCGCCAGGCCAAGGTCCTCGCCGACAACATCGCCCGCTCACTGCGTGGCCAGCCCCTGGAGACGTACGCACACAAGTACGTCGGCTCGGTCGCCTCCCTGGGCCTGCACAAGGGCGTCGCGTTCGTCTACGGGCGCAAGCTGAAGGGCTACCCTGCCTGGTTCATGCACCGCGTCTACCACCTGAGCAGGGTGCCCACCTTCAACCGCAAGGCCCGCGTGCTCGCCGAATGGATCCTGTCGGGGCTCTTCAAGCGGGAGATCGTCTCCCTCGGTTCGCTCGAACATCCCCGTGCGGAGTTCGAACTCGCGGCCGGTGGAAAGCCTCCTCAGAACCCGAAGGGGTCGTCCTGACCGGACCCAGGAACTCCATCCGCCGCGCCCGCGTCTGACGGATGTCGGTCCGGTCGGACACACTGGTCCACACCATGGGCGGGCCGACCGCTCGCCCTTCAAACCCACGAGGCCTGTCCCACTGTGAACTTCACGCGCTGGAGCGCCCGGCTCCCCGGAACGCAGCGCCGCGCGGCAGCGCGGACCGAGGATTCGCCGACGGCGCTCCCTTCGGAGGGCTCCGTGCCCGCGGCACGCGCCGAGCGGCTGACCGACTCGGCGCTCCTGCCCGCCGTCGACGAGCTGCCCGTCCGCGAGGTCCTCGACCGCATCCCGGCCCTCGTCGCCCTGGTCCACGGCCCGGACCACCGCCTCGCGTACGTGAACGACGCCTATGTGGCCGCCTTCGGTGTCCGCCCGGCCGGCGAGCCCGCCCGCGACGCGCTGCCCGAGCTGGCCGAGCTCGGCCTGCTGCCGCTCCTCGACCAGGTCCTGCGCAGCTCCAAGCCCCGCACGGTCAAGTCCCGCAAGGCCCCCGGCGGCCGCTCGTACACGTTCACGTGCACACCGGTCGAGGTCTCGGCCACCCCCGAAGGCGGTGGCGTACTGATCTTCGCCGCCGACGTCACCGACCACGCCGAGGCCGCCGAGCGGCTGCGCGCCAGCGAGCGCCGGCAGCGCGAGACCGCCGTCACCCTCCAGCGTTCCCTGCTGCCCCAGGAGCTCGAAGAGCCCGACGACCTGCGCGTCGCCGCGACGTACCACCCGGGCGGCACGGAGGCCGCGGTCGGCGGCGACTGGTACGACGTGATCACCCTCGGCGGCGGCCGCACCGCCCTGGTCATCGGCGACGTCATGGGCCGCGGCGTCCGCGCGGCGGCCGTCATGGGCCAGCTCCGCACGGCCGTCCGCGCCTACGCCCGCCTCGACCTGCCCCCGCACGAGGTCCTCCAGCTCCTGGACGGCCTCGCCATGGAGATCGACGCCAACCAGATCGCCACCTGTGCGTACGCGGTCCACGACCCGAACGAGGGCCGGCTGGTGTACGCCTCCGCCGGCCACCTCCCGATCCTCGTCCGCGACGAGAGCGGCACGGTCCTGCGCGCCGACGAACCCACCGGCCCCCCGCTCGGCACCGGCGGCTGGATGCACGCCTCCGGCTCGATCCCGCTCGGCCCCGGCTCCACCGCCGTGCTCTACACCGACGGCCTGGTCGAGCGCCGCGACGCGGACCTGGACGAGGGCATCGCCTCCCTGGAGCGCGCCCTCGCCGGCGCCACGGGCACCCCCCAGGTGGTCTGCGACCGCCTGGTCCGCTCGGCGGGCGTGACCGCAGACCACGACGACGACGTCGCCGTCCTGGTCCTCCAGCACCCGGCCCGTACGGGACCGGACGGCGACCTCTTCCGCAACGCCGCACTGGAGCTGCTCGGCGGCGTCGAAGCGGCCCCACGCGCGCGTGCCTTCGCCTCCGGCGTCCTCACCAGCTGGCGCTTCCCGACGGACCTGCACGACCTCGGCGTACTGGCCGCGAGCGAGCTCGTCGCCAACTCCCTCCAGCACGGCACCCCGCCGATGCGCCTCAGACTCCGCCGCACCGACCGGCGCCTCATCGTCGAGGTCACCGACGGCGACGACCACCTCCCGCGCCGCCGCCGCGCCGAGCCTGCCGACGAGTCCGGCCGGGGCATCGCGATCGTCGCCACCATCGCCTCGAACTGGGGCTCCCGCCGCACCCCGGGCGGTGGCAAGGCGGTGTGGTGCGAGTTCGCACTTCCGCGCACCACCTGACCCAGGAGCCGCGCGCCATCTGGTCGGACCCGCCCAGCGGTGCTAGTAGCTCACCCATGACCAGCTCACCCCAGGCAGACGAAACGGGCTTTCAGCTCAAAGGCAGCGCTCCCGAGCGCTACGAGGAGTACAGCGCACCGATCATGGCGCCGTTCGTCGAGGCGCTGCTGGACGCAGTGGACCTGTGTCCCGGCCACCAGGTCCTCGATGTCGCCTCCGGCACCGGCTTCGTGGCCCGCGCGGCCGCCGCCCGGGTCGGCCCCACGGGCCATGTCGCGGCCGCCGACTTCAGCGAGGCCATGCTCAAGGTGGCCGCCGCCAAGGCACCCCGCATGTACCCGGACATCGAGTTCACGGTGGCCCCCGCCGACCGCCTCCCCCATCCGGACGACACCTTCGACGCCGTCCTCTGCCAGCAGGGCGTCCAGTTCTTCCCCGACCTCGGCGCGGCTCTAGTCGAGGCGTCCAGGGTCCTGCGCGTCGGCGGCCGGTTCGCCGCCACCGCCTGGGCCGCCCGGGACCGCTCCCCTTACTTCGAGGCCCACCACCGCGCCATCACCGAGTACGGCGGCCCGGAGGCCGAGGCGCACTTCGCGATGGCCTTCTCCTGCCCCGCCGAACGCCTCACGGCGGCCCTCACCGACGCGGGCTTCCACGACGTGGTCAGCCATGACATCACCTTCGGCATCACCCTGCCCCCGCTCGCCGACTTCGCCCGCGGCCACCTCTCGGCCGTCCCCTGGGGCCAGGCCATCGAGGACGCGGGCGGCCCGGACCGTCTCGCACAGGCCGCCGCGGCGGTGGCCGCGGCCCTCACCGACCACACGAACCCCGACGGCACGGCAACACTCCCGTTCACGTCCACCCTGGTGACAGCCATCCACTGAGCACCTCCACGCGAACAGCAGAACGGCCGCCACCACATCCGTGGTGACGGCCGTCCTCAATTCCGCGGGTTTACTACGCGCGTCAGGCCGCGGTCTGCACCGACTCGGCCGAAGCCCCGCCCCGCGCCACAACCCGGCTCTTCGCCAGCGACGGCTGATTCTGTACGGGAGTGAGCTGCTTCCCCAGCCGCACCGCCAGGAACGTGATCCCCAGCGAGAACAGCAGAAACGTCACGACGTACGGAGCGTGCAGCGAGGCCCCCATGGGCCCGCCCACCGCAGGACCGACCGCGAGCGCCAGCTGCTTCACCAGGGCGAAGGCGGAGTTGTACTGCCCCGCCATACCGCTCGGCGCCAGATCCGCGACCAGTGGAGCCACGGTCGGCGACAGCATCGCCTCCCCGAGCCCGAACAGCGCGTACGTCGAAACGAACGCCGCCGTCGCCATGGTCTGGCTGGCGTGCCCGAGCCCTGCGTACCCGGCGACGACCCAGGCGAAGGCCCAGATCAGGCCGACAGCGCCGATCACCCGGGACCGCTTCCGCCGCTCGACGAACCGCAGCACGGCGAACTGGGCGACCACGATCATCGCCGTGTTCGCGGCAAGCGCGGTCCCGAGCGCGGACGTGGAGATCCCCGCCGCCTCGACGCCGTACGCGCTCAGCCCCGACTCGAACTGCCCGTAGCAGGCGAAGAACAGCACGAAGCCCACCACACACAGCTGCACCATGGCCCGGTTGCCGAGCAGCTGCTTCCAGCTGCCCCTGGCCCCTCCCGGAGCTCCCTCGACCTGGGGCGCACGCGGCATCCGTACGGTCAACATGACCACCACGAGCAGCAGGAACATCGCCGCCTCGATCGAGAACAGCAGCGTGAACGAGCTCGCCCGCGAGGCGTCGACGAGATGACCGCCGATGAGCCCGCCGACCCCGAGCCCGAGGTTCTGCAGGAAGAACTGCGTGGCGAAGGCGCGCGACCGCGTATCGGCCGACGAGAAGTCCACGATCATCGTCGCGAGCGCCGGCTGCATCACGGCCTGACCGGCACCGAGCGCGGCCGCGGACAACAGCACGGTCGTCGAGCTGCTCGCGAGCCCGAGGCTCAGCGCGCCGACGGCGGCGGTGATCAGGGCGGTGAGCAGCACCGGCAGCGGGCCCCGGCGGACGATGGCCCGCCCGGCGAACGGCAGCACCACGAGTGCGGCCACGGCGAAGACGGCGAGCACGAGACCCGCCGTCATCGCACCGAGATCCCGTACCTGCGCCACATAGACGTACAGATACGGGACGGTAAAGCCGAGCCCGAACGCGCTGAGTGCGTTGCCCACATGGATCCGGCGCATCTCAGCGCCCATCGCCCTGGTCACTTTCACCTGCCTTGGTAGAGAAGTCTTACGTCTGCCTCAGGAGTTAGAGGTGAAGACTTCGAAGCTAAAGTAAGAAGCTAAACAGTACATCCCGAAGGACTTCAACGCCAAGCGGGCGCGTGCCATACTGCGGCCATGGGTGACACCCGCCGCGTCAGCGAGCCGACGATCGAAGAGCAGATCGCCGCCTACCAGCGCGAGTTCCAGGACCTCGACCCCCAGGTCGAGAAGATCGTCTCGGCGCTGGGCCGCCTGAACCGCCGCATGAACGTCGCCTACGGCCGCCAGACCGCCACCCTCGGCATGAGCAACGCCGAGTGGGAGGTCCTCAAGGCCCTGGTCCTCTCCGGCGCCCCGTACCGAATGGGCCCGAGCGACCTCGCCAAGCGCCTCGGCCTCACCCCGGCCGCCATGACCCACCGCATCGACCGCATGGTCGCGGAGGGCCTGGTCACCCGGGAGCGCGACGAGTCCAACCGCGTACGCGTCATCGTCGAGCTGACCGAAGAGGGGCGCGGGAAGTGGCTGGAGGCCATGCGCCTCGCCACGGTCTTCGAGGAGGACCTCCTCCAGGACCTCTCCCCGGAGGACCGCGGCGTCCTCGGCGAAGTGCTGACCCGGCTGCTGCGCCGCGTGGAGCACGCCCAGCCGGACGCCGGCGGCCGGCTCACCGACCTTGACTGAGGCCCGAGTTGGGCCTCGGCTCCGGCTCGGACTTCCTGCCCGCCTCTGGTTTGCCGGATGGCCGCCCGGGGGAGACTTGACACTCCCCTCGCCGATCCGTAAGGTTCTTCGAGTTGCCACGGGGCCGTAACGGTTCTGCGACAGCACCTCCGCCGCAGAAGCGGCACACCAAACCATCAGCACGATCTCCTCAACGGGGCGAATTCGGCGTGCCCGAATTCAATTCGATTTGGGGCTGGCAGCCCGATTAGGAACTGCCGAGAGGATCCGCTAACGTTTGGAACGTCGGAACGGCTCAACAGCCGCAAAGATAAACCCGGTTGACAGGGAGTCAGGCCCGAAAGGATCTGATACAGTCAACACCGCCGGAAGGTCGAAAGGCCGGAAAGTACCGAGGAAATCGGATTGGAAAACGGTCTGATAGAGTCGGGAACGCAAGACCGAAGGGAAGCCCGGAGGAAAGCCCGAGAGGGTGAGTACGAAGGAAGCGTCCGTTCCTTGAGAACTCAACAGCGTGCCAAAAATCAACGCCAGATATGTTGATACCCCGTCTCCGGCCATCACGGCCGGGACGAGGTTCCTTTGAAAAAGTCCTGCCGGGCATTGTTCCGGTAGGCGCACAGCGAGGACGCTGTGAACAGTCGGGCTTATTCCGCCCGGTTGTTCCGCTCTCGTGGTGTCATCCCGATTACGGGAATACATTCACGGAGAGTTTGATCCTGGCTCAGGACGAACGCTGGCGGCGTGCTTAACACATGCAAGTCGAACGATGAAGCCCTTCGGGGTGGATTAGTGGCGAACGGGTGAGTAACACGTGGGCAATCTGCCCTTCACTCTGGGACAAGCCCTGGAAACGGGGTCTAATACCGGATAACACTTCCACTCGCATGGGTGGGGGTTGAAAGCTCCGGCGGTGAAGGATGAGCCCGCGGCCTATCAGCTTGTTGGTGAGGTAGAAGCTCACCAAGGCGACGACGGGTAGCCGGCCTGAGAGGGCGACCGGCCACACTGGGACTGAGACACGGCCCAGACTCCTACGGGAGGCAGCAGTGGGGAATATTGCACAATGGGCGAAAGCCTGATGCAGCGACGCCGCGTGAGGGATGACGGCCTTCGGGTTGTAAACCTCTTTCAGCAGGGAAGAAGCGAAAGTGACGGTACCTGCAGAAGAAGCGCCGGCTAACTACGTGCCAGCAGCCGCGGTAATACGTAGGGCGCAAGCGTTGTCCGGAATTATTGGGCGTAAAGAGCTCGTAGGCGGTCTGTCACGTCGGATGTGAAAGCCCGGGGCTTAACCCCGGGTCTGCATTCGATACGGGCAGACTAGAGTGTGGTAGGGGAGATCGGAATTCCTGGTGTAGCGGTGAAATGCGCAGATATCAGGAGGAACACCGGTGGCGAAGGCGGATCTCTGGGCCATTACTGACGCTGAGGAGCGAAAGCGTGGGGAGCGAACAGGATTAGATACCCTGGTAGTCCACGCCGTAAACGGTGGGAACTAGGTGTTGGCGACATTCCACGTCGTCGGTGCCGCAGCTAACGCATTAAGTTCCCCGCCTGGGGAGTACGGCCGCAAGGCTAAAACTCAAAGGAATTGACGGGGGCCCGCACAAGCAGCGGAGCATGTGGCTTAATTCGACGCAACGCGAAGAACCTTACCAAGGCTTGACATCGCCCGGAAAGCATCAGAGATGGTGCCCCCTTGTGGTCGGGTGACAGGTGGTGCATGGCTGTCGTCAGCTCGTGTCGTGAGATGTTGGGTTAAGTCCCGCAACGAGCGCAACCCTTGTTCTGTGTTGCCAGCACGTCCCTTCGGGGATGGTGGGGACTCACAGGAGACTGCCGGGGTCAACTCGGAGGAAGGTGGGGACGACGTCAAGTCATCATGCCCCTTATGTCTTGGGCTGCACACGTGCTACAATGGCAGGTACAATGAGCTGCGATGTCGCAAGGCGGAGCGAATCTCAAAAAGCCTGTCTCAGTTCGGATTGGGGTCTGCAACTCGACCCCATGAAGTCGGAGTTGCTAGTAATCGCAGATCAGCATTGCTGCGGTGAATACGTTCCCGGGCCTTGTACACACCGCCCGTCACGTCACGAAAGTCGGTAACACCCGAAGCCGGTGGCCCAACCCCCTTGTGGGGAGGGAGCTGTCGAAGGTGGGACTGGCGATTGGGACGAAGTCGTAACAAGGTAGCCGTACCGGAAGGTGCGGCTGGATCACCTCCTTTCTAAGGAGCACTTCTTGGCTGTCGGCTTGCCGATGGTCCAGAGGCCAGTACATCGGCGTACGTCCGGTGCTGGTTGCTCAAGGGTGGAACGTTGATTATTCGGCACTCTCAGTCATCTCGGGCTGCAAGTACTGTCCTTCGGGGCGTGGAAAGCTGATCACGAGTGGCGAGGGTGCCGGGCACGCTGTTGGGTGTCTGAGGGTACGGACTTTATGTCTGGATCTTCAGTGCCGGCCCCGGTAAAAATCTGCTTCGGCGGGTTGTGACGGGTGGTTGGTCGTTGTTTGAGAACTGCACAGTGGACGCGAGCATCTGTGGCCAAGTTTTTAAGGGCGCACGGTGGATGCCTTGGTACCAGGAACCGATGAAGGACGTGGGAGGCCACGATAGTCCCCGGGGAGCCGTCAACCAGGCTTTGATCCGGGGGTTTCCGAATGGGGAAACCCGGCAGTCGTCATGGGCTGTCACCCACATCTGAACACATAGGGTGTGTGGAGGGAACGCGGGGAAGTGAAACATCTCAGTACCCGCAGGAAGAGAAAACAACCGTGATTCCGGGAGTAGTGGCGAGCGAAACCGGATGAGGCCAAACCGTATACGTGTGAGACCCGGCAGGGGTTGCGTGTACGGGGTTGTGGGATCTCTCTTTCACAGTCTGCCGGCTGTGAGACGAGTCAGAAACCGTTGGTGTAGGCGAAGGACATGCGAAAGGTCCGGCGTAGAGGGTAAGACCCCCGTAGTCGAAACATCAACGGCTCGTTTGAGAGACACCCAAGTAGCACGGGGCCCGAGAAATCCCGTGTGAATCTGGCGGGACCACCCGCTAAGCCTAAATATTCCCTGGTGACCGATAGCGGATAGTACCGTGAGGGAATGGTGAAAAGTACCGCGGGAGCGGAGTGAAATAGTACCTGAAACCGTGTGCCTACAAGCCGTGGGAGCGTCGCTCATCAAGTTTACTTGGTGGGTCGTGACTGCGTGCCTTTTGAAGAATGAGCCTGCGAGTTTGCGGTGTGTTGCGAGGTTAACCCGTGTGGGGAAGCCGTAGCGAAAGCGAGTCCGAACAGGGCGATATAGTAGCGCGCTCAAGACCCGAAGCGGAGTGATCTAGCCATGGGCAGGTTGAAGCGGCTGTAAGAGGTCGTGGAGGACCGAACCCACCAGGGTTGAAAACCTGGGGGATGACCTGTGGTTAGGGGTGAAAGGCCAATCAAACTCCGTGATAGCTGGTTCTCCCCGAAATGCATTTAGGTGCAGCGTCGTGTGTTTCTTGCCGGAGGTAGAGCACTGGATAGGCGATGGGCCCTACCGGGTTACTGACCTTAGCCAAACTCCGAATGCCGGTAAGTGAGAGCACGGCAGTGAGACTGTGGGGGATAAGCTCCATGGTCGAGAGGGAAACAGCCCAGAGCATCGACTAAGGCCCCTAAGCGTACGCTAAGTGGGAAAGGATGTGGAGTCGCAGAGACAACCAGGAGGTTGGCTTAGAAGCAGCCACCCTTGAAAGAGTGCGTAATAGCTCACTGGTCTAGTGATTCCGCGCCGACAATGTAGCGGGGCTCAAGCGTACCGCCGAAGTCGTGTCATTTCAGCATATAGGGCCAACGCCCGCTGGGATGGGTAGGGGAGCGTCGTGTGCCGGGTGAAGCCGCAGCGGAAGCTAGTGGTGGACGGTTCACGAGTGAGAATGCAGGCATGAGTAGCGATACACACGTGAGAAACGTGTGCGCCGATTGACTAAGGGTTCCTGGGTCAAGCTGATCTGCCCAGGGTAAGTCGGGACCTAAGGCGAGGCCGACAGGCGTAGTCGATGGATAACCGGTTGATATTCCGGTACCCGCTGTGAAGCGTCAAACAGTGAACCAGGCGATGCTAAGTCCGTGAAGCCGCCCTGGAGCCTTCGGGCAAAGGGGAGTGGTGGAGCCGACGGACCAGACCTGTAGTAGGTGAGTGATGGGGTGACGCAGGAAGGTAGTCCAGCCCGGGCGGTGGTTGTCCCGGGGTAAGGGTGTAGCCCGGTGTGTAGGTAAATCCGCACACCAACAGGGTGAGACCTGATGCCGAGCCGATTGTGGTGAAGTGGATGATCCTATGCTGTCGAGAAAAGCCTCTAGCGAGTTTCATGGCGGCCCGTACCCTAAACCGACTCAGGTGGTCAGGTAGAGAATACCGAGGCGTTCGGGTGAACTATGGTTAAGGAACTCGGCAAAATGCCCCCGTAACTTCGGGAGAAGGGGGGCCATCACTGGTGATCCGTTTTACACGGTGAGCTGGGGGTGGCCGCAGAGACCAGCGAGAAGCGACTGTTTACTAAAAACACAGGTCCGTGCGAAGCCGTAAGGCGATGTATACGGACTGACGCCTGCCCGGTGCTGGAACGTTAAGGGGACCGGTTAGTGCACTTTCGGGTGTGCGAAGCTGAGAACTTAAGCGCCAGTAAACGGCGGTGGTAACTATAACCATCCTAAGGTAGCGAAATTCCTTGTCGGGTAAGTTCCGACCTGCACGAATGGCGTAACGACTTCTCGACTGTCTCAACCATAGGCCCGGTGAAATTGCACTACGAGTAAAGATGCTCGTTTCGCGCAGCAGGACGGAAAGACCCCGGGACCTTTACTACAGTTTGATATTGGTGTTCGGTTCGGCTTGTGTAGGATAGCTGGGAGACTGTGAAGTCATGGCGCCAGCCATGGTGGAGTCGTCGTTGAAATACCAGTCTGGTCGTGCTGGATGTCTAACCTGGGTCCGTGATCCGGATCAGGGACAGTGTCTGATGGGTAGTTTAACTGGGGCGGTTGCCTCCTAAAGAGTAACGGAGGCGCCCAAAGGTTCCCTCAGCCTGGTTGGCAATCAGGTGTTGAGTGTAAGTGCACAAGGGAGCTTGACTGTGAGACCGACGGGTCGAGCAGGGACGAAAGTCGGGACTAGTGATCCGGCGGTGGCTTGTGGAAGCGCCGTCGCTCAACGGATAAAAGGTACCCCGGGGATAACAGGCTGATCTTCCCCAAGAGTCCATATCGACGGGATGGTTTGGCACCTCGATGTCGGCTCGTCGCATCCTGGGGCTGGAGTCGGTCCCAAGGGTTGGGCTGTTCGCCCATTAAAGCGGTACGCGAGCTGGGTTTAGAACGTCGTGAGACAGTTCGGTCCCTATCCGCTGTGCGCGTAGGAATATTGAGAAGGGCTGTCCCTAGTACGAGAGGACCGGGACGGACGAACCTCTGGTGTGCCAGTTGTCCTGCCAAGGGCATGGCTGGTTGGCTACGTTCGGGAGGGATAACCGCTGAAAGCATCTAAGCGGGAAGCCTGCTTCGAGATGAGTATTCCCACCAACTAGATTGGTTAAGGCTCCCAGTAGACGACTGGGTTGATAGGCCGGATGTGGAAGCCTCGTAAGGGGTGAAGCTGACCGGTACTAATAGGCCGAGGGCTTGTCCTCAGTTGCTCGCGTCCACTGTGTTGGTTCTGAAACCACGAACAACCCCATACCCGTGTGGCCACGCGGTGTGGTGCGGTATTCACAGTTTCATAGTGTTTCGGTGGTCATAGCGTGAGGGAAACGCCCGGTAACATTCCGAACCCGGAAGCTAAGCCTTACAGCGCCGATGGTACTGCAGGGGGGACCCTGTGGGAGAGTAGGACACCGCCGAACAAATTTTAATGGGAAAGCCCCCGCACTTCGGTGCGGGGGCTTTCTTGCGTTCAGGGGCACTTTTTTCCCGACACTCCTTTCCCCGGTCCTTTTCAGGACGGCTCCACCAGTCTTGTGTCGTACGCCAGGATGACCGCTTGGATGCGGTCCCGGGAGCCCGTCTTCGCGAGGATTCGGCTTACGTGGGTCTTCACCGTCGATTCGGCGAGATGGAGGCGGGCGGATATCTCTGTGTTCGTCCAGCCCTGGCCGACGACCGTCAGGATTTCGCGTTCGCGGTACGTGAGGGAGCTGAGACGCGGGTCCTGGCCGGGGGTTGTTTCCGGGCCCGGCGTGGGGAGGTGCTCGGCGTAGGCGTCGAGCAGGCGGCGGGTGAGGCTCGGGGCCACGACCGCGTCGCCCGTGGCCACCGCGCGGATGCCGGCGAGGAGTTCCTCGGGCTGGGCGTCCTTGATGAGGAAGCCGGAGGCGCCCGCCCGCAGGCCGGCGTACGCGTACTCGTCCAGGTCGAACGTGGTCAGGATGAGTACGCGGGTGCGGTCTCCGGAGGAGACGATGCGGCGGGTCGCCTCGATGCCGTCGAGGCCGGGCATGCGGATGTCCATCAGAGCGACGTCCGGGTGGAGTTCGGCCGTCATGCGGATCGCCTCGCTGCCGTTGGACGCCTCGCCCACGACCGCCATGTCGTCCTGGCTCTCCAGGAGCATGCGGAACCCGAAGCGCTGCAGAGGCTGGTCGTCGACGATGAGCACGGTGGTCACTGCGGGGTTTCCTCCGGTAGGTGAAGGTGGACGCGCCAGCCCTGTTCCCGGAGCGGGCCGGACTCAAGTGTGCCGCCGTACAAGGCTGTTCGTTCGCGCATTCCGGTGAGGCCGCGGCCTCCGGCGCCGTTCCCGTGGCCTGTGCTTCCGCGGCCGGTGTCGGTCACCGTCGCGGTTACGGCGCCTCCGGTCCCGTACGACACCGAGACCGTCGATGTCGCGTCCGGGCCGCCGTGCTTGAGGGTGTTCGTCAGGGCTTCCTGGATGACTCGATAGACGGTGAGCTGGCGGCCCGGGGGGAGGGCGGTGGCTCGGCCGTGGACGGTGGTGCGGACGGGGAGGCCGGCGGAGCGTACGCCTTCGATGAGGTGGTCGAGGTCGGTGAGGGAGGGCTGGGGGGCCATCTCGACTCCCTGGGGTTCGAGTCCCGGGGGTTCGGCGCCTGGTGGCTTTGTTCCTGAGGGATCCGTGCGCAGTACGTCCAGGAGGCGGCGGAGCTCGCCCAGGGCCTGGCGGCTGGTCGTGCCGATGGCGGTGAGGGCTTGGGCGGCGCGTTCGGGGTTCTTGGCGGCCGCGTACGAACCGCCGTCCGCGAGGCTGGTGATGACCGACAGGTTGTGGCCGATGATGTCGTGCATCTCGCGGGCTATGCGGGTGCGTTCGGCGGCGGTGGCGAGGCGGGCCTGCTGGTCGCGTTCCACCTCCAGTTGGGCGGCGCGTTCGACGAGGGAGGTGAGGTACTCCTGGCGGGTGCGGTAGGAGACGCCGACGATGGCCACCATGGCGAGGCGGGTCGCCTGCGGGACGATGGTCTGGTCCGGGCTCTGGTCGGCGCCCTGTTCGACCGCGTTGCGGAAGCCGTCCACGATGATCGGTATCAGGGTGACGGCGTAGGACGCGAGCAGGGTGCGCAGTGCGGTGTGCAGCGCGATGTTGAACGTGACGACGAGCAGGGTCAGGCTCGACTGGAGGTCGGTTCCCGTCCAGGCGTTCACCACGGCGAGCGGCAGCATCGGCAGGAGGATCGCGACGGGATGGCTGCGGCGCCACAGGAGCGGGACGGTGAAGCCCAGCGACAGGGTGACGACCAGCCAGGTGGGCGCCTGTGGGTTCTGGGTGATGTACCGCCAGCCGCCGCCCAGGACGTCGGTGAAGGCGGCGGTCACGAAGGAGCCCGTGACCAGGACGTCCCACACCAGCGGGTGGCGCCGGTCGAAGGCGCGCACCCGGTGGCTGAGGCGGTGGATCTGGCGGGTGGCGGGCTGCTGGCGGGCTCCGTCGGGCGACCAGCCCCGCCAGGACTGGTCGCGCCAGGCCTGGTCCCGGCGGGCGCGGTCACGGCGGCTCTGGTCGCGGGCCCTGCGCAGCCAGTTCCGGTGCCAGTTGCGGGGCCGGTCCCGTGTCTCGGTCACGGTTCCATCCTCGTACGGGAGCCGGTGGTACGGGAGTTGGTCATACGTCCCGTCGCTTGAGAAGCAGGGCCGCGGTGCCCAGGATCGCCGCCGTCCACAGGGTGAGGGCGAGGAGGGCGGGGCCCGTGGCCGCGTAGTCGGGGGAGTCGTGGAGGGTCATCAGGCCCTCGGCCGCCCTGCCGGGGAAGTACTTGGAGGCGCTGTCCATGGCGTCGTACGGGAACATCCTGAGGATCTCCGGGAGGACGGTGACGCCTCCGATGAAGGCGGTGATGCCGCCGGGGACCGAGCGGAGCAGGGCGCCCAGGCCGAGGCCGATGAGGGCCAGGGAGGTCAGACCCGCCGCGCTGCCGAGGAGGGTGCCGAAGACGCCCGGGTCGGTGAGGGACAGCGCCTTGTCCGTGCCGTCGAGGAAGAGCTGCCCGGCGGTGAACGTGCCGAGGAGCGTGGCGAGCGTGGCCGTGAAGGTGACCGCGGCGACGACGCCGGCCTTGGACCAGAGGACGGGGAGGCGGCGCGGTACGGCCACCATCGTGGAGCGGACCATTCCCGTGCCGTACTCGCCCGCGATGAACAGGACGGCGACGACGGCCAGGATGATCTGCGAGAACTGCGTGCCGAAGAGCAGGAACTGGACGGGGTCGATGCCGGTGATCTCGCCGCGGTCCTGTTCGTACGACGCGCCCATCGCGATGCCGACGCCGAGGGTCAGGACGGTCGCGGCGGTCAGCATGATCCAGGTGGAGCGGACCGTCCACAGCTTGTGCCATTCGGAGCGCAGGATGCGGGACGGGGTGAGGGCGAGGGTGGTCATGCCGGCTCCAGGTGGGCTGCGTATTCGAGGGAGTCGCGGGTCAGGTCCATGAAGGCCGCCTCCAACGAGGCGGCGTGCGGGGTGAGTTCGAAGAGGGGGATGCCGTGGGCTGCGGCCGTGCGGCCGATGTGTTCGGCGTCCGTGCCGCGGACTTCGAGGGTGCCGGGGGTGGAGCTGGTGACGTCCACGTCCGGGGCCGCGAGGAGTTGGGCGAGCGGGCCGGCTTCCGGGGTGACGACCTTGACCGTGCCCGCGCCCGATTCGCGTACGAACGTGTCGACCGTCGTGTCGGCCAGCAGGCGGCCCCTGCCGATGATGATCAGGTGCTCGGCGGTCAGGGCCATCTCGCTCATCAGGTGGGAGGAGACGAAGACCGTACGGCCCTCCGCGGCAAGGGACTTGAGGAGGTTGCGGATCCACAGGACGCCCTCGGGGTCGAGGCCGTTGACCGGTTCGTCGAGGATCACGGTGGCCGGGTCGCCGAGCAACGCGGCGGCGATGCCGAGGCGTTGGCCCATGCCGAGGGAGAAGCCCTTGACCCGTTGTCCGGCCACGTCGGTCAGGCCGGTGAGGTCCAGGACGTGGGCGACGCGGCTCCTGGGGATGCCGTGGGTGAGGGCGAGCGCGACCAGGTGGTGGTGGGCCGTGCGGCCCGGGTGGACCGAGCGGGCCTCCAGCAACGCGCCGACCTCGTGGAGGGGTGCGCGGTGGTCGGCGTACGCGTGGTCGCCGACCGTCGCGGTGCCGCGCGTCGGGGCGTCCAGGCCGAGGATCATCCGCATGGTCGTGGACTTGCCGGCGCCGTTGGGGCCGAGGAAGCCGGTGACCGTGCCAGGGCGGACGGTGAAGGTGAGGTCGGACACGACGGTCTTGTCGCCGTAGCGTTTGGTCAGTTCGGAGGCTGTGATCATGCCTTCGATGGTCCGCCGGGCGGGTGGTCGGGGGCGTCGGACGACGGCGGGATATGAGGTGAAGGGTGTAGTACCCCGGTATTACGGTGACCCTCATGAGTCCCGATGTTCGTTCTGATGACCGTTTCGATGCCCCGGCGGACCATGTGGTGCGTCCGATACGTGCCGACGAGTGGCCCGCGGCGAAGGAGCTGCGACTGGCCGCGCTGCGGGATCCGGTGGCGCACCTCGCCTTTCTGGAGACGTACGAGGCTGCCGTGGGCCGGCCCGACAGCTTCTGGCGGGAGCGGGCGGCCGGGGCCGCCGAGGGAGTGCGTGAGCGGCAGCAGATGGTGGCCGTGGCGCCCGACGGACGGTGGGTCGGGTCGGTGGTCGTGCTCGTCGAGGAGGCGGGGGCGCAGGGCCCGTTCGGGGATGTGAACGAAGTACGCCAGGGGCATCTCGTGGGCGTCTATGTGCGGCCCGAGGTGCGGGGGCGGGGGCTCACCGAGCGGCTCTTCGCGTACGCCCTGGAGTGGGCGTGGGAGGTCGCCGGGGTGGAGCGGGTGCGGTTGTTCGTGGACGAGCGGAACGGGCGGGCCGAGGCCTTCTACCGGAAGTTCGGGTTCGTGCCCACGGGGCAGAGCGTTCCGGTGCCCGGGGATCCGGGCGCGCGGGAGCTGGAGTTCGTGTTCAAGCGGCCCTAGGGGGCGGTGGCTCAGACCGGGAGTTCGTGGTGGGGCCAGCGGGAGCGGGCCTGTTCGCGGGAGCGGAGGAGGGCCAGGACGGGGAGGCCTCGGTCCAGGCCTGTGCCCGTGCCTCCGCTCGCGGACAGGAGGTCCGGGAGCTGGGGGAGCGGGGCCACCGCTGCCACGTCGTCCAGTACGAGGGTCAGTGGTGGGTCGAGGCGACCGGAGGATGACCGTTCGGCCATGCGCCGGCCGCGCTCGACCACGCTTGAGGCGAGGGCCGTCAGCAGGGGCATCGCGCCGGGATTCGCCCTGGGGTCCTCGATGGGTTCACCGACCACATAGAGCGTGCCCCCTTCGTCGACGAAAGAATCCAGGGTGAGGCTGTCGGTTCGGTTCGGGGTGCAGGCTTCGCGGACATTCACCGTGAACAGGGCGGACAGGGCCCGGGCCGTCAACTCCTGGGCGATGTCCCGGCGTTCGGGGTGCGAGGTGAGGGTGGCTTCGAGTTCGCCCGCGGAGCCGGAGGCGGCCTTGGGGTTCGTACGGAGGATGCGTACGGCGTCCTGGACCTGGGTGCCCTGGGCCCAGCGGTGGACGTGGCGGATGGTGCGGCCGTCCACGGCGGCGGCGTGGAGGTAGCTGCGCAGGAGTGTCTCCGCGGTGTCGGCGACCGTCTGGTCGATCTTCGCGGTGGGGCGGACCGGGGCGAGGAGCGCTGCCGCGCGGGCCCCCGCGGTGTCCTTGTTCTCGCAGCCGGCGGACGGGGACCAGTGGAGGCGGGCCGGGGTGTCGCAGAGGTGGGAGGGGTCGTAGAGGAGGACCGGGCCCAGTTTCGCGCGGGCGTCCTTCGTGTCCGACCAGAGGGTGGGGTTGGAGGTGATGACCAGGGCAGGGCCGTCGGCGTCCCGGATCGCCTGGACGGCGAGGGGGTGGCGGGTTTCGGGCGGGCCGAGGATCAGAGGGCCCCGCGGTGTGGGTACGCCCACCGCCCCCGCGCCTTCGGCGGGGATGCTTTCCCACCCACCCAACCGATTACCGTCGGCCACCGAGGGAACCGACTCCAGCGGCGGCTCCGCCGCACGAACAGGCTCGGCCGCCGATACCTGCTCCACCGCAGGGCGCGGAGCGGCCTCACGGGGCACGCTCTCGGACCGCGGCTGAGGCTGCTGCTCCGCCTTTGCCTCCGGCTCGGGAGTGGGCTCCGGCATGGCGGACGCGGCCAGTGCCCTCCGCCTGGCTCTCCCCGCCCGCCACCTCGCCGCCGTTCCCATGACGAACACCGTCAGGACCAGCAGGACCATCAGTTGGCCGATGAACAGGCCCCAGAAGAGGCCGTATCCGGAGAGCTGGGTCTTCGGGGTTTCGGGCCAGGCGGCCGCGATGTCGTGGGGGGCCTCGACGAGTTGGCGCATGGCCAGGGGCGTATGGCCGAAGGTGACCTCGGCGGGCCAGGAGCCGTGGGCGAAGAGGCCGGCCAGGCCGGTCGCCGTCCACACCATGACGGTCATGCCGAGGACGAAGGCGAGGACGCCGATCAACAGTCCGTCGGGGATGCCGCCTTCGCCGCCGCGGTGGCGGTCTCGATCGTCCGGTCTCATCTCGGGCCGCTCCTCTACGCCACCGTGGACTCGGACGAGCCGTCGAGATCGCTCAGGTGTTGCTCCATGAACGCCGCCGCGCGTTCCTCCGCCTCCAGCTCGGCGGCCCGCAGGGCGTCGTCCGCCAGGTGGTCGGCCGACGACTCCGTCATGGCGCGGTCGGTGAAGACGAGGGGGCGTTCGGTCTCGGTGATCAGGTGTTTGACGACCTGGACGTTGCCGTTGACGTCCCAGACGGCGATGCCCGGGGTGAGGGTGGGGATGATCTCGACTGCCCATCGGGGCAGGCCGAGTACCCGCCCGGTCGATCGGGCCTCATCCGCCTTCTGGGCGTAGATCGTCCTGGTGGACGCCATCTTGAGGATCGCGGCGGCCTCCTTCGCCGCGGCCCCGTCGACCACGTCGGAGAGGTGGTGGACCACCGCCACGAACGACAGGCCCAGGCGCCGTCCGAACTTCAGCAGGCGCTGGAACAGCTGGGCCACGAACGGGCTGTTGATGATGTGCCAGGCCTCCTCGACGAGGAAGATGCGCTTCTTCCGGTCGGGGCGGATCCAGGTGTGCTCCAGCCACACGCCGACGATCGCCATGAGGATCGGCATGGCGATGGAGTTGCGGTCGATGTGGGACAGGTCGAAGACGATGAGCGGCGCGTCGAGGTCGATGCCGACGGTCGTCGGGCCGTCGAACATGCCGCGCAGGTCACCGTCGACGAGGCGGTCGATGACCAGGGCGACGTCCAGGCCCCAGGCCCGTACGTCGTCTATGGCGACGTTCATCGCCTCCGCCGACTCCGGTTCGGGGTGGCGCAGTTGCTCGACGATGTCCGTCAGTACGGGCTGGCGCTCGACGATCGTCTCGTTGACGTAGGCGTGCGCGACCTTGAGCGCGAAGCCGGAGCGCTCGTCCAGGCCGTGGCCCATCGCGACCTCGATGATCGTCCGGAGCAGGGCGAGCTGTCCGGTCGTGGTGATCGCGGGGTCGAGCGGGTTGAGCCGGATGCCCATGTCCAGGGCGGCGGTCGGGTCGAGCCGGATGGGGGTTATACCCAGCTGCCGGGCGATGAGGTTCCACTCGCCGTCCCCGTCCTCGCCCTGTGCGTCGAGGACGACGACCTGCCGGTCCTTGAACCTCAACTGCCGCAGGACGTACGTCTTCTCCAGGGCCGACTTGCCGTTGCCGGACTCGCCGAGGACCAGCCAGTGGGGTGCCGGGAGCTGCTGTCCGTACAGCTGGAAGGGGTCGTAGATATAGCCCTTCCCGGAGTAGACCTCGCGGCCGATGATGACGCCGGAGTCGCCGAGGCCGGGGGCCGCGGTCGGCAGGTAGACGGCCTGGGCCTGGCCGGTGGAGGTGCGCACCGGCGGGCGGGTCGTCTCGACCTTGCCGAAGAGGAAGGACGTGAAGGCCTCGGTGAGGACGGACAGCGGATCCCGCATCAGTACTCAGCCCTACCTTCGGATGCCGGTGGCGAACGGGAGTGTGTTCACGAAGGCGCGGTGGTGCTCTCGGTCGCACCACTCCAGCTTCAGGTACGACTTGCCTGCCGAGGCCCTTATGGTCCGCTTGTCGCGGGCGAGTGCCTCGGGGTTGCGGGACGAGACGGTGATGTAGCCGACGAGGTTGACGCCGGCCGCGCCGCTCGCGAGGTCCTCGCCGCGCTGGTCCATGCGGTTGTGCGAGGCGACGTCGCGCGGGTCGACGGTCCGGTTCATCTTGGCCTGGCGGCTGGCCTCGGCGTCGTCGTTCGTTTTCTCGGTCAGCATCCGCTCGATGGCGACCTCGGTGGGTTCGAGGTCCATCGTCACGGCGACCGTGCGGATCACGTCGGGGGTGTGGACGAGCAGCGGGGCGAGGAAGTTGACGCCCACCGGGGTCATCGGCCACTCCTTGACCCAGGCCGTGGAGTGGCACCAGGGGGCGCGGGTGGAGGATTCGCGGGTCTTGGCCTGGAGGTAGGTGGGCTCCATGGCATCCAGCTCGGCCGGCCAGGCGTTGCGCTTCGTCATCGCCTGGATGTGGTCGATGGGGTGGTCCGGGTCGTACATCGAATGCACGAGGGAGGAGAGCCGGCCCTGTCCGAGCGGCTGGCGCACCCGGATGTCGGCCTCCTGGAGGCGCGAGCAGATGTCGGTGAGCTCGCGGGCCATGACGACGGCGAGTCCGGAGTCGCGGTCGAGCTTCTTGCCGCCCTGCGGGCGCGCGGCGCGGGCCATGGCGTGGCCCTCGGCGGCGAGTTCGCGGGAGTAGTGCATGCAGGCGACGAGGTAGGCGCGGTGCTGTTCGCTGCTCGTCGACACCATGGACTGGAGCTGGTCGTACGACTGCTGCAGCCAGCCGGGGGCCTTCTCGTCGCCGCGTACGACGACGTCCTTGGCGTGGGCGTCCGGGTCGGCGGGGAGCGTACGGGCGAGCATCTGGAGGCGGGTGACGAAGCCGTCGCCGTTGGCGACGTGCTTGAGCAGGGTGCCGAAGCGGTCGACGAGGGTTTCCTGGTCCTCGCTGTCGCGGAGGCCGACGCCCGGGCCCTCGATCTCGATCGCCGCGGTGACGGTTTTCCGGTCGGCGTGCAGGAGGACGGCGATCTCGTCGGGGCCGAAGGGCGCGGCGAGCCAGGTGATCCGTCCGATGCCGGGCGGGGGGCCGACCTCGACCTCGCGGCCGTCGACGCGCGTCCCGGACTCCATGACCTTGCTGCGGTAGGCGGTGCCCTGGCGCAGGCTGCGCTTGTAACTGCGGTTGATCTCGAACCACTTGTAGAAGGTCCGCCGCTTGTACGGCACGTAGACCGCGGCCAGTGCCAGCATCGGGAAGCCCACGAGGGACACGATGCGCAGGGAGAGCACGGGAACGATCAGACCGGACATCATGCCGAGGAACGCGCCCACGATGATCAGCGCGATCTCGCCGGACTCGCGGTTCCGGCCGACGATCGCGTTCGGCCGGGCGCGGCCGATCAGATATGTCCGGCGGGGCGTGACCGCATGGGACACGTGGGACTCGGTCGTCAACGCCCTTCACCTCCCGTGCGGTTGTTGCTGTTGCTGTTGCGTGTGTTGGCGGCGTGGGGGGTGTTCACCGGGCTGCTGCGTGGCGGGGGTGCGGCGGAGGGGACAGATCCGCCGCCGCCCGAGGAGCCGCGCGAGCTGTGGGCGGCGACGCCGCCGGAGGCGGGGTTGGAGGGGCGGGCACCGGCGCCTCCGCCTCCGCCGCCGTTGTTGTCGGCCCGGGCGCTGTGGGTCTTGATGCCCTGGGCGACGAGGGTCGCGGGCGAGCTGATGACGGCCGCGGCCTTGCCTTCGGCGCCCTGCATGATGCGGTTGTTGCGGGAGTTGGCGATCTCGTCGCCGAAGCCCGGTACGAAGCGGTAGATCATCGCGCTCGCGAAGATGGCGAGCAGGATGATGGCGAGGCCGGAGACGACGGCGGAGAACGCGTCGGGCCCGTCCTCGGCGGAGAGCGCGCCGGCGAGGCCCAGGACGATCACGATCACCGGTTTCACGAGGATGACGGCGATCATGATGCCCGCCCAGCGGCGGACGTGGCCCCAGAGGTTCTTGTCGACCAGGCCGGCGTAGACGACGGTGCCGAGGAGCGCGCCCACGTAGAGGAGGGCGGCGCGGATGACGAGCTCCAGCCAGAGGACGCCCGCGGCCAGGATCGACACGAGCGACACGACGATCAGCATGATCGGGCCGCCGCCGATGTCGGTGCCCTTGTTCAGGGCGCCGGAGAAGTTGCCGAAGAACGTGTCCGTCTGGTTGCCGGTGGTCTTGGCGAGGACCTCGGCGATGCCGTCGGTCGCCGACACGACGGTGTAGAGGATCAGCGGGGTGAAGGCCGAGGCCAGCACCGTCAGCCAGAGGAAGCCGATCGCCTCGCCGATGGCCGTGCTGAGGGGGACGCCCCGGACGGCACGCTTGGCCACCGCGAGAAGCCACAGGAGGAGGGTCAGGATCGTCGACGCGGCGAAGACGACCGCGTACTGCTGGAGGAACGTGGTGTTCGTGAAGTCGACGGTGGCCGTGTTCTGGACCGCGTCGCTGAGCTTGTCGATGGTCCAGGAGGCGGCCTTCGCACAGCCCTTGGCGAGGGAGGCGAGGGGGTCGAGGGTGTCGGTGACTGAGGGGGTGGTGCCGGGATCGCCGCCGCCGGAGTCGCTCTCGCAGATCCTCTTGGCCTCGCCCGAGAGGAGGCCGCAGGTGTTGTCGCCGGACGGTGTGGGCGTGGGCGTGGGGGCCGCGGCGGCACGCGAGGCCAGCAGGACGGCGACGGTCTGTACGGCTGCGAGGGTTGCCGCGACCTTGCGCACGCGATGTGTGCTACCGGGCATACGTGAACCCTCCGTACTCCTCGACGGCCTTCGAGATCTCCTCGGATGTCGAGACCTTGTTGTCGCCGTTGACCGGCGCGGGACCGCTCTTCTGGGAGAAGCTGTCGACCTTCCAGTCCCCGTCGGTCCACCGCAGTTGGAGCGTCATGGTGAACCAGTCGTTGCTGACCGGGTTCTTCGAGTCGTCCCCGGCCGTGCCGAACACGCCCGTGCACCAGACCTCGACGGTCGCCGCGTCGGCCGAGTGGTCGGTGACCTTGGTGCCGACCGGCATGGTGCGCGAGACGTAGGTCCGACCCGCGGCCGCGTTGCCGTTCTCGTCCAGGCCGACGTTGCTCAGGAACTCCTTGGAATACGCCTTGTCCAGCTTGGCCTGCAGCGCGGACACCTTGTCGGGGACGAACACCTGCTGGACGATCTCGCCGCGCCGGGCGGGCTTGAGGATGTCGGCCGAGACCAGCACCACCGAGTAGTTCGCGGCCGCGGACTCCGCGCCCTGCTGGTTGTGCGTGAACCCCGACGGGATGCCGCCCGCCTTCGTCTGCACCGGCTGGTCTCCGGAGGCGGCAGTCGGGGCGGATTCCGCCTTGTCGCCGCTCGACTCGTTCGAGGCGGAATCACCGCCACCACGGTTCGCGAAGGCGATGGCGGCAATCAGGAGCACCACCACTCCCACCACCGTGACGAGGCTGCGGGACGACGAACGGCCGCCGCGTCGTGCGCCGCCGTAGACGTCACCGGCAGTGTCGGGGAGTCGTGTGCGGGTCTGGCCGGTGCCTCCGTATCCGCCGTCGTCGCCGCGCGCTCCGTGCTCGTCGCCGAGACTCATGCCGCGTACGCCCCCTCAACCTCTTGCTGAACCGCGTAGTACGACGGTAGCCGCGCTGGCTTCGGCGCGGGCGCGGTGTGGTGACTCGACATCAGGGAAACGCAACCTCAGCCGGTGGGCACGACGGACGGGTGGGTAGAGGGAGACCGGGCGTGCCCGGCCGGGTCTGAGGACGCCGAGCCGGCGGCCGCCTAGACGGCCATGCCGTACACGATGGTGAAGACGGTGCCGAGGGAACCGATGATGAAGACCCCGGTGAGACCCGCGACGATGAGGCCCTTGCCTTGTTCGGCACTGAACGTGTCGCGGAGGGCCGTCGCGCCGATGCGTTGCTTCGCCGCGCCCCAGATCGCGATACCGAGGCACAGCAGGATGGCGACCGCCATCACGACCTCGATCATCACCCGCGCCTCGTTGCCCAGGCTGCCGAAGGGGCCCCAGTCCGGGGCAATCCCGCCGATGATGGTGTTGATGTCGCCCTTTTCGGCTGCGAAAAGCATGTAAGTCACCGCCCCTTGTGGGTTGTTCTGCACCCCCTGCCACTCTGCGCAGAGGTCAGGGCCATTGTCGCCGACAATGACGCTGTCGCATGTCGACTTGGCGTCATTGATTGGCGGGTTTCGTACGGATCCCCTGTCACCGGCCCTCGCGGGGCCCTGACGGGAGCGGGGGTCGGTATACAAGGAGGCATATCGTCACTCTGTGTATCACGGCAGGTCACGCCGGGCAATGAAGTGGAACCGGAAGTCGAACCGGAACCTGAGGTGTGGTTCCGTCGTTAGCCCCTCTTATCCGGCTCACTTCGGGCGGTGACCGACTCCGCCCGCCCATCGAGCCCGACCCCGTCCCATGTGCGCCGGTCCGTCGTGCCGATGTTCTCCGGGTCGTACGTCTCCTGGTGAGTAGACGCCGTCCGTTTTGCGCTGGGGGAAGGCTATCCCGGGTCGGGGCGTGGGGATGTGGCGGGGTGTCACCCGCAGGCCATGGCAAAGGGCCGGGCACGGCGATGGTCCGGGCATGGCAACGGGCCGGGGGTCGATGAGCCCCGGCCCGCTGTTCCGTCGGTTGAGTGGCCGTCAGCCGGTGAAGGCCGAGAGTCCCTCAGGTGTGCCCAGGCCCGTCGGGCCGTCGTAGCCCGACCTGGCCGTGCAGAGGTAGCTCGTGGTGCAGGTGCCGTTGCTGCCGCTGGTCACGTCGTTGAGGGCGGAGGTGCCGGCTGCCGCGTACGGGAACTTCGCCGGGTAGGAGCTGGTGGAGGGGGTGCCGGCGAGGGCGTACACGCCCGCGATGATCGGGGCCGAGGCGCTCGTACCGCCGAAGGTGTACCAGCCGGCCGTGACGCCGTAGGAGTCGTAGACCGAGACGCCCGTGGCCGGGTCGGCGACCGCCGAGACGTCCGCGATCGCTCGCTTGGTGCAGCCCGTGTCCGTCTGCCAGGACGGCTTCGTGTCGTACGCGGAGCAGCCCGAGCCGGTGCCTTCGGTGCTGCTGGTCGACCAGACCTTCTCGCTCCAGCCGCGGGAGGAGGAGTCGGAGGAGAGGGCGGTGCCGCCGACCGCGGTCACGTACTGGGAGGCCGCCGGGTACTCGGCGCCGTAGCCGCTGTCGCCCGCGCTGACCGTGATCGCGACGCCCGGGTGCTTGAAGTACGAGGTGTCGTAGGAGGCGTCGGAGGACGACTCGCCGCCGCCGTAGCTGTTGGACACGAACTTCGCGCCGAGTGTGACCGCCCTGTTCACGGCTGTGCCGAGGTCGGCCATGGAGGACGACTTGGCCTCGACCAGCAGGATGTTGCAGTTGGGGCAGGTCGCGCTCGCCATGTCCAGGTCGAGGGAGATCTCCTCGGCCCAGCCGCTGTCGGCGGTGGGGAGGGAGGTCGTGGAGCCGGTCTGACCGACCTTCTTGAAGCAGCCGTTGGCCGTGGTGCACGAGGAAAGGCCGTAGTACGAGCGGTACTTGGCGAGGTCCGCCGCGGCGTTCGGGTCGTCGTACGCGTCCACGATCGCGATGGTCTCGCCGGAGCCCTTGGAGGCGGCGGCGGACGTCAGGCCGTACGCGTCCTGGAGGTCGCTCGGGCCGTAGCCGGAGGGGGTGGAGGCGTCCGCGGCCTTCGGTGTGACGCCGTCCGTCCTCGCCTCGGCCTTCTGGAAGGCGGTCGTGCCGCCGGTGACGCGCAGCGCCTTGCAGGCCATCCGGCCCTTCGTGGGCGTGGCGCACGCCCGGGTCCATGTCACCTTGCCGGCCGACGGCTTGGCGGTGGTGGTGGCGGGTGCGGGAGCCGCGGTCGCCTGGCCGGTTGTGGCCAGTCCGGCGAGGACGAGTGCGGTGGCGGCGACCGCGGCGGATCCGATGCGGCTCCATCGGCCGCGTACGGAGGGCCTGTTGGAAGGCGTGTCGGTGGATCTTCTGATGGATCCGGCGGGTCCGCCGGACGGGGTGTGGGGGGTCGTGGAACGCAACGGACAGCCTCCTGGGCGTGGTTGACCGGGGCGGTGCGGGTGCGGTGTCGCCGGTGCGGTGTCCCCGGCGGAGGGCCTGGGTCGAAAGGATCAAGCGGCCCGCGGACGACCATCCCTTGTTGGGTACGTGACAACAAGGCGCGTCCCGGAATCCTGACTTCCGCCTTACCGAACCCGGCGCCCGCCTTACTGATCAATGGCTGTGCGATGGCCAGGGGCTGGCTGTGGCTTGACCCGGCTCACAGGAATGACAAGCGGTGCCTTCATTCGCTTGCGCTTATATAAGTGAGCGGTGATACGTTGGTGTCGTGCACGCATTCGACGTACTCGGGGATCCCGTACGCCGCCGGATCCTTGAGCTGCTCGCCGACGGTGAGATGAGCTCCGGGGCCGTCTCGGAGGTCATGAGGGAGGAGTTCGGCATATCGCAGCCGGGCGTCTCGCAGCATCTGAAGGTGCTGCGGGAGAACGGCTTCGCCACGGTCCGGCCGGAGGGGACCCGGCGGCTCTACGCGGTCAACTCCGACCCGTTGCGCGACATCGACGCGTGGCTGGCCCGCTTCCGGCACTTCTGGACCCCCCACCTGGACGCCCTGGCCACCGAACTGGCCCGGGGCAAGCGCGAGCGCCGGCTCCGTGAGTCCGCCGACGGCCCCGGCGACGAACCCGTACAGCAGAGGAGCACCCCGTGATCGACGTCAACCACCAGATCAACGCCGTGCGGCGCCGTGTCATCGAGGCCGGCGAAGGCCATGTGGTGACCCTGAGCCAGACGTACGACTCGACCGTCGAGGACCTCTGGGACGCCTGCACCAACCCCGAGCGCATCCCGCGCTGGTTCCTGCCCGTCACCGGCGACCTCCGCGTCGGCGGCAAGTACCAGCTGCAGGGCAACGCCAACGGCACCGTCGAGAGCTGCGACCCGCCGCGGGGCTTCACCGCGACCTGGGAGTTCGCCGGGGACGTCACCTGGATCGAGCTCCGGCTCATCCCCGAGGCGGACGGCGGTACGCGCTTCGAACTCGACCACATCGCGCCCGACGACGACCAGAAGTGGGCCCAGTTCGGCCCCGGAGCCGTCGGCGTCGGCTGGGACATGGCCCTCATCGGCCTCACCCTGCATCTGTCCTCCGGCGAGGCCGTGAACCCCGAGGAGGCCATGGCCTGGTTCGGCACCGAGGAGGGCCTCCGGTTCGTCACCCTGAGCAGCGAGGGCTGGTACGCGGCGAGTGTCTCCGACGGTGAGGCGGAGGAGGTCGCACGGGCGCGGGCCGACCGGACGACTGCGGCGTACACCGGGGCCGAGGTCGACGCCGATGGCGATACCGAATCGGACTGACGTCGGTCTAGGGTGACCCGTTCCCCACGCCCTCCACGCCCTCCACGAAGTGGTCGAACTCGCCTGCCTGTACGCCGAGTACGAAGGCGTCCCACTTCTTCTGGGTCGTCGTGACGACCGTCTCCGGGTCGCTGGTCTCGCGGATGTAGACGAGGTCGTTGTCGCCGAAGGCGAGCTCGATCCAGGGGCCAGGGCCGGTCGCCTCCGGCGGGGCGGCGCGTTCCCAGATGAGGTCCGCGGGGATGTCAGACATGGGTCGGGTTCTCTTTGAGTACGCGGATGAGGGCGGCGAAGGCCTGGGGGGTGGCCCCGAGTATGGAGTGGGTGGGGTCGCCGCTCTCGGTGAGGTGGATGGCTTCGGCCGTGGAGGCCGTGTGTATGCATGAGTCGCCCTCGGAGCAGTAGGACGACTTCTGCCAGGTGTGCGGAGTCACGGGAGTTCCTTAGAGGTCGTGGATCACGGCGTGGATCAGGTCGCGGGTCTTGCCGGGTGAGAGAGCGACGCCGTTCAACTTCTCGAAGAGGTTCCGGTACTTGCGCAGTTGGGCCTCGGCGTCCAGGAACGTGAGGCCGTGAGACTGGTCCAGGTGCACGGTGTCGAGCTCCGGTACCGGGCCGTGCGCGTAGAAGATGGACTGGCCCGATCCGGGGTAGGCGCCGACCTCGAAAGTGATGGCGCGCAGGGTGATGTGCTCCCGCTCGCTCGCGTCGAGCAGATGCTTGAGCTGCTGTCGGGACACGGAGGGCCCGCCGATCTTCATCCGCAGAGCCGCCTCGTGAATGATCGCCTCGTAGGGAGTGGGGTCGTCCCGATACAGCACGGCCTGGCGCTTGATGCGGAACGAGACACGGTGCTCGATGTCCGGTGGGGAAAGCTCCGTGACTGCGTGCCGGAAGATTTCACGAGCATGGTCGACGGTCTGGAGCAGGCCGGGAATGCGTGCAGTGAGGGTCGTGCGGAACGACTGGGAGTTGTGCTCCAGTTCGGCCAGGTCGAGCAGCGGGCTGGGCAGGATCTCGCGGTACGTCTCCCACCAGCCGCGCTTGCGGCCACCAACCATCCCTGCGATGGCTTCCACCAGGGCCTTGTCTGAGCACTCGTACTGGCAGGCCAAAGTGCGTACGCGCTCTGCACTGACACCGAGCCGGCCGGTCTC
The DNA here is from genome assembly GCF_036182465.1 of Streptomyces sp. NBC_00258. Classification (NCBI taxonomy): domain Bacteria; kingdom Bacillati; phylum Actinomycetota; class Actinomycetes; order Kitasatosporales; family Streptomycetaceae; genus Streptomyces; species Streptomyces sp. NBC_00258. Next base: position 6,033,975 of record NZ_CP108081.1, on the reverse strand, counting down.
CATGTTGCTGACCTGTGCTTGCGGCATGCCGAGGAGCTGAGCAGCCGCCGTTGAGGTCAGGCCTGCTTGTTCGCGCAACTTGCGCAGCTCGGCCCCGAGCCGGAGTTGACGTCCCGTCGGGTTGGTCCGCACGGCGATGCTCCTCGATCTTCCGTGCTGCAAGTCACCCACACGGATGGTTGTACTTATTCTTCACCGCTATCCGGTGAAGAATATAACTATTGCCGCTACCTTGATTGTCAGGCGCCCCGCTCAGAAGTACCCCGCTCGACGGAGCGACCGCGGTCACTGAGCAACCGTCCAACTCCCCTCCGTGATCGGAGACTTCCGATGGCCACCGTATCCCCGTCCTGGGCCTACACCCTTCAGCTCCCGCACGATCCCCGCGCTCCGGGCATCGCCCGTGCGACCCTGCGCACGGTTCTTGCCGCGCACGACCTCGCCCGGCTCGCCCCCACGGCGGAGCTGCTCGCCGCCGAGCTGCTCGCCAACGCCCATCTCCATACCAACGGTCCGTACGCCCTTCGCCTGCGCGCCGCCGAGTCCGGGCGGCTGCGGATCGGCGTGTGGGACTCCGACCCGACCGTCCCGCGGGGCTTCGACGCCCCCGGTGCCGTACCGCCGGACACGTCCGAGAACGGGCGCGGGCTGCACCTCGTACGGGCGTGCGCGGACACGTGGGGCGCGTACGCGCTGGGCGGAGACCGGGGCGGGAAGCTGCTGTGGGCCGAGTGTGCCGAATCGGGGCGCTGACCGGTTCATACGGGATTCTCAGGCAGGGGTGAGGATTCCTCTCACCCCGCCCGGCAAGGCTTCCTCCGATGAAGCGCCCCGTCCGTCTCCCCCTCCTCGTTGCCGTCGCGCTGCTGGCCACCGGGTCGGTTCCCGTGGCGGCGGCGCATGGGCGGGTGCGTACGCCCGAGCCGCTCGGCGTCACCGTGACGGCTCCCGTGAGTGCCGGGAACGCGCGGGTCGGAGTGCTTGTCAGGGGTGGGGCGCACTACTGCACCGCGTCCGTCGTGCACAGCGAGGGGCGGGATCTCATCGTCACTGCCGCGCACTGTCTGACCGGGAGTGGGAGCGGGGGCATCGAGTTCGTGCCTGGTTATCGGGAGGGGAAGGCGCCGTACGGGGAGTGGGCCGTGGCGCGGACGTATGTCGGTGACGGGTGGAAGGGGCGGCAGGACGAGGACAGCGATGTGGCGTTCGCTCGGCTTGTCTCCCGAGGTGGGGAGGAGATTGAGGATGTCGTCGGGGGCAATCGGCTGGTTGCCGGGCGGGGGCGTAGTCCGGTGGGGCGGGCCGTGACCGTTGTCGGGTATCCCAGGGCGCGGGAGGCGCCCGTGTGGTGCACGAACATCTCCACGGCGTACGGCGACAGTCAGCAGCGCATCGAGTGTCCGGGGTACAGCGGGGGCACGAGCGGGAGTCCGTGGATCGACGCGGAGGGGCGGGTCGTGGGGGTGCTGGGTGGGTTCCAGCAGGGCGGTACCACCGATGACGTGTCGTACAGCGTTGTTCTTGGGGGCGAGGCCGCCGCGTTGTACGGGGAGGCAGCGAAGTGACCCGTGTGAAAAGGTCAGTTGGGTGGAGGCACTCAGAGAGCGGGACCCTGCCCACATAGGCGCGTACACGTTGCTCGCCCGGCTGGGGGCGGGCGGGATGGGGCAGGTGTACCTCGGGCGGTCGCCCGGTGGGCGGCTCGTGGCGATCAAGGTCATCCGGGACGAGATCACCGACCATCCCGAGGCGCTGGCGCGGTTCCGGCGCGAGGTGGAGACGGCTCGGGCGGTGCGGAGCGCGTACACGGCGAACCTGATCGACGCGTCGCTGGACGCCGCGCCCTACTGGCTCGCCACGGAGTATGTGTCGGGGCCGACGCTCGGTGGGGCGGTGGCCGAGCGGGGGCCGTTTCCCGCGGACAGCGCGCGACGGCTGTTCGCGGCTCTTGCCGAGGCCCTCGCGAGTGTCCACGGGTACGGCGTGACGCACCGGGACCTCAAACCGCAGAACGTGATCCTCTCCCCGCAGGGGCCGCTGCTCATCGACTTCGGCATCGCGCGGGGTACGGCGGACACGGCGCTCACCCAGACCGGGTTCACCCCGGGCACGCCCGGCTTCACCGCGCCCGAGGTGCTGAAGAACAATCAGGTGGGCTCGGCGGCGGACGTGTTCGCGCTGGGCGCGACGATCGCGTACGCGGCGACCGGGAGGGCGCCCTTCGGGGCGGGACACGCGCACGCCGTCTCCTACCGGGCCGTGCACGAGGACATCGACGTGACCGGAATCGAGCCGGGGCTGGCCGCGCTGATCCGGGAGTGCGTCGCGAAGGACCCCGCCGAACGACCCGGTCTCGACACCGTCATCGCCCGCTGCGCCGTCTCCGCCGCGCTCGCCGACGACCCCTTCTACCGTCCGCTGGCCGGCACCGGCGACACCGCGCCGCCCGACCTCCCGGCGGCCGTCGCCGCCGGGCTGGTCCCCGCCGGGCACGGGGCGGCGACTCCGCCCGCGTATCGGCCCACGGTCGGGCCGGGATACGTGCCGACCGTGGGGCCCGGATACGTCCCGACGGCCGTGCCTTCGTCGGCGCCCGCCCGCAGGCGCCGTGCGCCCGTGGTGGCCGGGATCGCGGGTGCCGTGGTTCTGGTGGCCGCGTCGGTCGTGGCCTGGCAGATGCTGCCCGACGACCAGGGGAACGAGCGGGGAAGCGGTGGATCGGGGGCTTCGCCGTCGGCGTCGGCGGGTGCCGGGGCGCAGAAGGTTCCGACGTTCATCGAGGACAACAAGATCTCCCGCGACGTCTGGACGCTCTCCGACGAACCGGACGAGGCGGCACACGGCATCGGTGAGTGCGTACAGGTCGGTGCGGTTGATCCGCCCAAGGAACTCCAGTACAGCGCGGGTGACGTGGACGAGCTCACACGCGCCGACGTGAGCGGGAAGGCGAAGATCCTGTTCCGGTTCAAGTACGCGGAACTGAACAACAAGGCACCCGAGCCGTACCACGTCTCGGTCGGTGTGAAGCCGCCCCACGACATCGACCCCGATACGGGCAGGCCGTACGAGGACGTGATGGCCGAGAACAAGACGATCGGCTACACCAGCAAGCCGGTGGACATCTACCGACACTGGCGGACCGGCGCGTACGTCGAGCTCACGTACCCCGACGACTTCCAGGAACACGCGGCGGGCCAGACCTGGGACGCGATCCCCGTCGCCAACGACCCCGGTGACTGGACCGTGGTCTTCTACCACGTCAAGGGGAGCCCCACCGACTACGAAAGCATCGGTTGCACCGGCTTCAGGGTGGGAAGCTCCTAGACTGACGTGGGCTAATTACGGAGCTGCGGAGGGCGGTTGACGGTGCGTAAGGCGTGGATCGTGGTGACCGTCGCAGCGGGGGCGGGGCTCAGCTTCGTCATGGTGCTGGTCGTCGGGGTCTACATGGTCGCCGGCAACCTCGGCAACGGCGTGGGGCAGGGGGCCCGTGGCCTGGCCAAAGGGGCCGTACCGGCCGCGTACCAGGCGCTCGTGCAGAAGTGGGGCAATCTGTGCACCGCCATCAATCCCGCGCTTCTCGCCGCGCAGCTCTATCAGGAGAGCGGGTTCAATCCCAACGCCAAGAGCCCGGCCGCCGCGCAGGGGATAGCGCAATTCATCCCGGGAACGTGGGCGACGCACGGAATCGACGGTGACGGTGACGGCGACCGCGACGTATGGGATCCGAATGACGCGATTCCATCGGCCGCGAAGTACGACTGCACACTCGCGAAGTACGTGAAGGACGCGCCCGGCGACCCGACGAAGAACATGCTCGCCGCATACAACGCGGGGGCGTACGCCGTCATCAAGTACGGGGGCGTACCGCCGTACAAGGAAACGCAGAACTACGTGAAGACGATCACGACACTGGAGGAGAGCTTCGCCGCTCCGGTCACCCGTGTCGACCCCTCCGAGCAAGCCGCCGGGGCCATTTACTACGCGCAGAAGAAACTGGGGACGCTGTATCTCTGGGGTGGGAACGGTACCGCTGACCAGGGCGGACGTTTCGACTGTTCGGGGCTGACCAAGGCCTCGTACGAGAGTGTGGGGATCACCCTGCCCCGGGTCGCCAACGACCAGTACAACGCCGGGCCGCACCCGAGCCGGGACGAGCTGCTGCCCGGGGATCTGGTGTTCTTCTCGGACGACCTCACCAACTCCCGGGCCATCCGGCACGTGGGGATCTACGTGGGCGGCGGGTACATGATCAACGCGCCCCGGGCGGGTGCCGTGATCCGGTTCGACCCGATCGACACCCCCGACTACTTCGGGGCGACCCGGGTCACCGAAGATGGCGCGAAAGCGTTGCCCACCTCTGTGTGAAACCCTCCCCTGAGCTGCGGCGATGTATCTCTCTTCGATAACGTCTGAGTGATCATTCGGTGGAGGGTGGAACGTATGGAAGGGGAGTGTGCGTTCCTGTTCTCGTAGCCGACGACGGGGGTTGATGGCGCGCCGCACCCGATGGGTGCGTCGGGAAGAAGATGACGAAGGGGCCGTTGCACCATGGCTGGACTCGCCGAATCCGGTTCGAACCCTGACGTCGACCTGCTGTACGACATCAATGGTCTCGCCAAAGACGCGCCGCACTGGTTCGACCGCGTCATGGAGTTCGTGGGCGAGTGGGGGCTCCTGCTCGCCATGGTGATGCTGGTGCTCTGGTGCTGGCTCACCGTGCGGAAGCGGGGCGGGGAGGACGCCGCCTCGTCCGTCGCCGCGCTGATCTGGGCGCCGCTCGCCGCCGGCGTCGCCGTACTCGTGAATGTGCCGATACGGGGATTTGTTGAGCGACCTCGGCCCTTTGTCGACCATGACGGGCTGGATGTTCTTATCGGCGGCAAGAGCGACTATTCGTTCGTGAGCGATCACGCGACTCTCATGATGGCGATGGGGGTCGGGCTGTTCGTCGCGAATCGGAAGTTCGGGCTCGTGGGGATAGTGCTGGGTCTGTTCGGCGGGTTCTGCCGGGTTTATATGGGCGTGCACTATCCGACGGATGTGATCGGTGGCTTTGCGCTCGGGACCGCGGTGGTTCTGCTGCTTTCGCCGCTTGCGATGGCTTTGCTGACGCCGGTTGTGGCTGCGGTGGAGAGGTCGCCCCGGGTGGGGTGGTTGGTTCGGGCGCGCGGTGCCTCCGGGGAGCGGGGGAAAGTGATTCCCGGGGCTCGGAGTGAGGTTGAGGCGGAGGAACGGGATCTGGCGGCGTAGGTGGGGGCTTCTGGCGTTCGTTGCCGGGTGCGCGCCCGGTGGGGGCTGGTCGCGCAGTTCCCCGCGCCCCTGAAGGACAAAAGATTGCGCCGTTCCCCGCGCCCCTGAAGGGGCGCCCCCGGCCAGCCCGTGCCCTACAGCGACTGTGGGAACTTGAAGAAGTCCTTTGGGTCGTACTTCTTCTTCAGTGTCTTCAGGCGGGGGGCCGCCTGGCCGTAGTACGCCTTGCGCCAGTCGGTGAGGGTTGGGTCCGTGTAGTTCTGGTAGGCCGCGCCCGAGGCGTGGGGCTTCATCGCCGTGTGGGCCTCGGTCAGCCAGGAGTTGGATGTCGTGCCGGAGGTTCCCGGGCGCCACGCGGCGATGTACTGGGCCAGCATGCGGGAGCGGCGGTGGACGAAGGCCGTTGCCGTGGGGTCGACTCTGTTGATTGCGCCGCCCAGGGCTGTCAGGGCGATGCTGCCCGTGCCTCCGCGGACCCCCGATATCTGGGAGAGCAGGGTCCGGATGCCCGCCGCCGAGATAGAGCGGTCGAAGAAGTCCGAGCGGCCCGCGTAGGTCTCGCGGCCCAGTGCGCCCTGGGGGGAGCGGCCCGGTGTCGCGCCCGGGAGGTGGCACTGGGCGTTCTCCGGGAAGGTCGAGCAGCCCGCGTACACCTCCATCGACTCCTCGTAGGAGCGGCGCTTGAGGGAGACGCTGCGGGCGGAGGCGCCGATGCGGTCGGCGAGGCGGTCCACCGCGTTCTGGAGTTCGCCGTACGTGCCCAGGGAGAAGGCGGAGACCGAGACCGTGGGGGTGCCGCCGGCCGCGTTCTCGAAGTGGCACGAGGACCAGATCTCGTCGGGCTGGTCGGGGCCCCACTCCTGCCAGGCCCTGAGGACGGCGGCGGCCCTGGACCACGGCCAGGACATGAACGCCGAGACGCCCTGCGGGGCCGGGTGTGTCCTGAAGCGGAGCTCGGTGACGACGCCGAAGTTGCCGTTGCCCGCGCCGCGCAGGGCCCAGAAGAGGTCCTTGTTCTCGGTCGCGCTCGCGGTGAGCTGCTTTCCGTCCGCCGTCAGCAGCGTCGCCCGGGTGAGGCTGTCGCACGTCAGGCCGTACGCCCTCGACACGACGCCGTGGCCGCCGCCCAGCGTCAGGCCCGAGACGCCGACCGTCGGGCAGGAACCGGCCGGGATCGTGACGCCCTTCGCCGCCAGCGCGCGGTAGACGTCGATCAGCTTGGCGCCCGCGCCGACCACGGCCTCGTCGCCGGAGGCCCGGACCTTGGAGAGCTTCGAGACGTCGACGATCAGACGGCCGTCGCCCGAGGACCAGCCCGCGTACGAGTGGCCGCCGTTGCGGATCGAGACGGGGACGTCGTGGGCCCGGGCGTACGCGAGCGTCGTACGGATGTCCTCGGCGTGGGCGACGTACGCGACGGCCGTCGGCCTGAGCGAGTCGAAGCGGGTGTTGTAGAGCTGGCGGGCCGCCGCCCAGTTGGCCTCGCCGGGGCGGACCAGAGGGCCGTCCAGATCGTGGGCCAGGGCCTTCAGGCCGGCCGCGGCTGCGGTGCTCGTCGTCTTCAGTGGCGTACCGGACGTACGGGCCTCCCCACCCGCCCGCGGCCCGGAACCCCCGCCGGTGCACGCGGCCGAAACCGCCGTCGCCGCGAGCGCGGCGCCGCCACCTATGAACGTACGCCGTTGCATGTGCGCCTCCCGTTGTTCCCGTGGAACGAGACGGGTCCACGGTCCGGCGGGTTCCACGGGCGGGTCCCGGGAATCGCGTTTGCGACTGCTCGGGACCGCCGACTTTCGGCCATGGGGAGCCGGAGCGTGCGGGGCGGGTGGAGGGGTGAGAGGAGGGGAGGGAGGGGTGAGGAGCGGCCGGAAGAGGGGAGTGATGCTTCCGAAGGAGGGGGTTCCGGAAGTCGGGACCCTCACGTGTTCTCCCCGTGAGCGTTCCGTGACCTCACCGCACTGACGGCAGGGGTTCACCCTCCGTTCACTCACGGCCATTGGCCGCTTCACCTGATCTGCCTAATTTCGGCCTTACCCGGTGCGTGGTGCGAGTGGAAGCCCGCTCACGTATCGGTCGATATCAGTTGATAGCAGCAGTACGACGCAGTACGACGGCAGTCTCGTGCGGACGAGAGGCTGCACCACGACCTCGCACGCCGCCAGTAGACGGCGGCTCCTGGAAGGAACTCCCGAAAGTGAAGCTTCAGCGCAAGAACCGGCTTCGCGCCCTTTCGCTCGGTGCTGTCGCCGTCTCCGGCGCCCTGGCGCTGACGGCGTGCGGCTCCGACGACACCGGCGGCGGCAGCGGCGACGAGAGCGCGCCCGCGGCCAACAGCGCCATCAAGTGTGAGGACGCCAAGGGCGAGCTGCTCGCGGCCGGCTCCTCCGCGCAGAAGAACGCGGTCGACGCCTGGGTGAAGCAGTACACGGCCTCCTGCAAGGACGTTCGGATCAACTACAACCCGAACGGCTCCGGCGCCGGTATCACCAACTTCCTCCAGGGCCAGACCGCCTTCGCCGGTTCGGACTCCCCGCTGGACGCCGAGGAGATCACCAAGTCCGCCGAGGTCTGCAAGGACAGCCAGGCCATCGACCTGCCGATGGTCGGCGGCCCGATCGCCGTGTCGTACAACCTCCCGGGTGTGGACGGCCTCGTCCTGGACGCCCCGACCCTGGCCAAGATCTTCGACGACAAGATCAAGACCTGGAACGACGCCGCGATCAAGAAGCTGAACCCCGACGCGGACCTGCCCAGCACCAAGATCCTGACGTTCCACCGCTCGGACGACTCCGGCACCACGGACAACTTCACCAAGTACCTGAAGGCCGCGGCCGCCGCGGACTGGAAGTACGAGGGTGGCAAGGCCTGGCAGGCCAAGGGCGGCCAGTCCGCCACGGGTTCCTCCGGTCTCGCCCAGCAGGTGACCCAGACCGCCGGCGCGATCTCCTACATGGAGCTCTCGTACGCCAAGGACGCCCAGACGGTCCACGTCAAGACCGATGCGGCCACGCCCGTCGAGGCCACCGTCGACAACGCCACCAAGGCGATCGCCGAGGCCAAGGTCGTCGGCGAGGGCAAGGACCTCGCCCTCGAGCTGAACTACGAGCCCACCGCCGAGGGCGCGTACCCGATCACCCTCGTGACGTACGAGATCGCGTGCGAGAAGGGCAACAAGGCGGAGACCCTCGCCGCCACCAAGTCCTTCCTCACCTACCTCGCCAGCGAGGAGGGGCAGGCCATCCTCAAGGACGCCAGCTACGCCCCGATGCCCGAAGAGATCATCACGAAGGTCCGCACGACCGTCGCCGGCCTGAGCTGACCCAAGTGTGCGGCCCGCACCGGTAGCAACCGGAGCGGGCCGCACCGTCCGGTGCACCGCCGCCTGGAGCCCGCACCCCGAGGTTCCGCAGACCGGAGAACTCCATGGACATATCTACTCAAGACGCACCAGTCCCTCCCCCCACCACACAGACCGCCGAAGAGAAGCGCAACGCACGCGGTGCCACCCGCCCTGGAGACCGGATCTTCCTCGGTCTCTCGCGAGGCTCGGGCATCCTGCTCCTGGTGATCATGGCCGCGATCGCGGTCTTCCTCACCTACCGTGCCGCTCTCGCCATCTCCGAGGACGAAGCCAACTTCCTCACCGCCTTCGAGTGGGAGGCCAACGCCGACCCGCCGAAGTTCGGTATCGCGGTCCTCGCCTACGGCACGGTCATCTCCTCGATCATCGCCATGGTGATCGCGGTCCCGATCTCCGTGGGCATCGCGCTGTTCATCACGCACTACGCCCCGCGCAGGCTCGGCGGCCCGATCAGCTACGTGATCGACCTGCTGGCCGCCGTCCCGTCCATCGTGTACGGCCTCTGGGGCGCCCTCGTCCTCGTACCGCACATGGACGGCCTGTTCGGCTGGCTCGACTCGTACTTCGGCTGGACCGGCATCTTCGACTGGCAGGGCGGCCCCGCGCGCTCCCTGTTCACCGTCGGCATCCTGCTCGCGATCATGATCCTGCCGATCGTGACCAACGTGAGCCGTGAGGTCTTCCGCCAAGCGCCGCAGATGCACCAGGAAGCCGCGCTCGCCCTCGGCGCCACGCGCTGGGAGGTCATCCGGATGTCGGTGCTGCCCTTCGGCCGCTCCGGCGTCATCTCCGCCTCGATGCTGGGCCTCGGCCGCGCCCTCGGCGAGACGATGGCCGTCGCCACGGTGCTCTCGCCGAGCTTCCTCATCGAGACCAGCCTGCTCGACCCGGGCGGCGGCACCTTCGCCCAGAACATCGCCAGCAAGTTCGGTGAGGCCACCGAGACGGGCCGCAACGCCCTGATCGCCTCCGGTCTGGTCCTCTTCGTCATCACCCTGCTGGTCAACGGCGCGGCCCGTGCGATCATCGCCCGCCGCAAGGAGTACTCGGGGGCCAACGCATGAGCAACGTCGTCATGGACAAGCGCCCCGAGCGTCCCAGCAGCAACCTGCAGGGCGCGCGGCTTCCCAAGTGGACCCCGTGGGCGGTCGCCGTGGGCTCCGTGGGTCTGGGCCTCGGCATCAGCGCGGCCGCCGGGCTGGAGAGCAGCATCCAGTGGGCGCTCATCGCCGCGCTGCTGTTCGTCCTGGTCAGCTACGGTCTCGGCGTCAAGGTCGAGGGCAGCCGGCAGGCCAAGGACCGGTTCGCCACCAGCCTCGTCTGGGTCGCGTTCCTCCTCGCCGTCATCCCGCTGGCCTCCGTCGTCTGGGAGACCATCAGCCGCGGTGTGAAGGTGCTCGACTTCTACTTCCTGAGCCACTCGATGGGTGTGGTCGCCGACTCGGAGGTCGGCGGTGGTATCAACCACGCCATCATCGGAACCCTGGAGCAGGTCGGCCTCGCCACGGTGATGGCCGTGCCGGTCGGTGTGCTCACGGCGGTCTACCTCGTCGAGTACGGGCGCGGAAAGCTCGCCCAGACGGTCACCTTCTTCGTCGACGTCATGACGGGCATCCCGTCGATCGTCGCGGGTCTGTTCATCCTCGCCATCATGATCGAGCTGGAACTGGAGCCCTTCGGGTTCGCCGGTTCGCTGGCCCTCGCCATCCTGATGATGCCGGTGGTGGTCCGCTCCACGGAGGAGATGCTCAAGCTCGTACCGAACGAGCTGCGCGAGGCCTCGCTGGCCCTGGGTATCCCGAAGTGGCGCACCATCATCAAGGTGGTTCTGCCGACGTCCATCGGTGGTATCACCACCGGTGTGATGCTCGCGGTCGCGCGCATCGCCGGTGAGACCGCGCCCGTACTGCTTCTGGTGTGGGGCAGCGCCTTCATCAACAACAACCCGTTCGAGGGTGCTCAGGCGTCGCTGCCGCTCTACATCTACCAGCAGTACGCTCAGAGCGCCGGCAACGCGGCGGCCTACGACCGTGCCTGGGCCGCGGCGCTCGTGCTGATCATCATCGTCATGATCCTCAACCTCGGGGCCCGCGGCATCGCCCGCTGGAAGGCCCCGAAGACCGGTCGCTGACGCGGCCATACAGCGACCAGACTTACCCCCGCGAAAGAAGTAGATCCCATGGCCAAGCGAATCGACGTAAGCGGACTGACCGCTTACTACAGTGCCCACAAGGCAATCGAAGACATCTCGATGACCGTCGAGCCGCGTTCGGTGACGGCCTTCATCGGTCCGTCCGGCTGCGGCAAGTCCACGTTCCTGCGCACGCTGAACCGTATGCACGAGGTCACGCCCGGTGGGCGGGTCGAGGGCAAGGTGCTCCTGGACGACGAGGACCTGTACGGGCACGGGGTCGACCCCGTGGCCGTGCGCCGCACCATCGGCATGGTCTTCCAGCGGCCGAACCCGTTCCCGACCATGTCGATCTTCGACAACGTGGCGGCCGGGCTGAAGCTCAACGGCTCCTACAAGAAGTCCGAGCTGAGCGATGTCGTCGAGAAGTCGCTCAAGGGCGCGAACCTCTGGAACGAGGTCAAGGACCGGCTGAACAAGCCGGGGTCCGGCCTCTCCGGTGGTCAGCAGCAGCGTCTGTGCATCGCGCGGGCGATCGCTGTCGAGCCGCAGGTTCTGCTGATGGACGAGCCCTGCTCGGCGCTCGACCCCATCTCGACGCTGGCCATCGAGGACCTGATCGGTGAGCTGAAGGAGCGCTTCACGATTGTCATCGTGACGCACAACATGCAGCAGGCCGCGCGGGTGTCCGACCGGACGGCGTTCTTCAACCTCTCGGCGGTCGGTCAGCCCGGGCGTCTCATCGAGATCGACGACACGGAGCGGATCTTCTCCAACCCGTCCGTTCAGGCCACGGAGGACTACATCTCCGGGCGGTTCGGCTGAGCGGTCGCGCTCCGCTCACTTTCCCGACCCCCCGCGGTGCTGCATGGCGGTGCCACCGCGGGGTCCGATAGGGCCCGCCCCCGGCTTTTGGGGGGGGCGGGCCCGTCGGCTTTTTCTCTCGCCCCCGCCGCCCCTACCCGTCCCGTCCCTGGGGGCTGCGCCCCCAGACCCCCGCTATCGCGCTGACGCGCTCGTCCTCAAACGCCGGACGGGCTGAAATTCAGCCCCTCCGGCGTTTGAGGAGCGGGGGTTCGGGGGCTGGCCCCCGAGACGGGACGGGTAGGGGCGGCGGGGGCGAGAAACGGCCCTACACGAACGCCAGGTTCACGATCCAGAAGCTCGCCGCCGCGACAAGCGCGGCCGCCGGCATCGTGATGAACCAGCCGAGGATGATGTTCTTGGCGACGCCCCAGCGGACGGCGTTCACGCGCTTGGTGGCGCCGACGCCCATGATGGCGGAGGTGATCACGTGCGTGGTCGAGATCGGGGCGTGGAACAGGAACGCCGAGGTGAACATGATCGACGCACCGGTCGTCTCCGCGGCGAACCCCTGCGGAGGATCCAGCTCGATGATCTTCCGGCCCAGCGTCCGCATGATGCGCCAGCCACCCGCGTAGGTGCCCAGGGACAGCATCACCGCACACGCGATCTTGACCCACACCGGGATCGGGTCGCCCGCGTCCTCGACATCCGCGATGACCAGGGCCATCACCACGATGCCCATCGTCTTCTGGGCGTCCTGGAGGCCGTGGCCGAGGGCCATACCGGCCGCCGACACGGTCTGCGCGATACGGAAACCGCGCTTGGCCTTGTGCGGATTGGACTTGCGGAACATCCACAGGATCGCGCACATCACCAGGTAGCCGGAGACCAGACCGACGATCGGCGAGATGAACATCGGGATGACGACCTTCTCCAGGACGCCGGACCAGATGACCCCGATCCCGCCCGCGAGCGCCGCCCCCACCATGCCGCCGAACAGCGCGTGCGAGGAGGAGGACGGGAGGCCGAAGTACCAGGTGACGAGGTTCCACACGATCGCGCCCACCAGCGCGGCGAACAGGATCCACATGCCCTTGTTGCCGTGCGGTGTCTCGATCAGGCCTTCACTGACGGTCTTGGCGACCCCGCTGCCGAGGAACGCGCCGGCGAGGTTCATCACAGCGGCCATCGCCAGTGCCGCCCGCGGTGTCAGCGCGCGCGTGGACACGGACGTGGCGATGGCGTTGGCCGAGTCGTGGAAGCCGTTGGTATAGGTGAATCCGAGCGCGACACCAATGGTCACGATCAAGGCGAAGGTGTCCATGAAAAGGTCAGGACTCCTTGACCGCGATGGTCTCCACCGTGTTGGCCACGTGCTCGAAGGCGTCGGCGGCCTCCTCCAGCACGTCCACGATCTGCTTGAGTTTCAGTACCTCGATGGCCTCGTACTTGCCGTTGAAGAGCATGGCCAGCAGCTTGCGGTGGATCTGGTCGGCCTGGTTCTCCAGGCGGTTGACCTCGATCCAGTACTCGGTGAGGTTGTCCATCGTGCGCAGGTTCGGCATGGCCTCGGCGGTCAGTTCGGCCGCCCGTGCCAGCACCTCGATCTGCTGCTCGACACCCTTCGGAAGATCCTCGACGTTGTAGAGGACGACCAGGTCGACGGCCTCCTCCATGAAGTCCATGATGTCGTCGAGGGACGAGGCGAGGTTGTAGATGTCCTCGCGGTCGAACGGCGTGATGAACGAGGAGTTCAGCTGGTGGAAGATCGCGTGCGTGGCGTCGTCACCGGCGTGTTCCGCGGCCCGCATACGCTCGGCGATCTCGGCCCGGCCGGAGGCGTCCGCCCCGAGCAGTTCCATCAGGAGCTTCGAGCCCGTGACGATGTTGTCCGCGGATGCGGCGAACATGTCGTAGAAGCTCGTCTCCCTGGGGGTCAGACGAAATCGCACTTGGGGTCCTCGGATTGCTTCGGTTTCGGTCAGGCTGATGCTAGGCGCATCATCCGGCCACGGCTAACCGGCCGCCCACCAGTGTCGCCCATCGGGCACAGTGATCAGCACGGGGTCCTTCGAGGACGTTGGCCAAGGGCCCTATACCCAGCAAAGTTCGTTACCATATACCCGGTAGGGGTATCAGTCAGCAGGAGGACGCGATGACGACCACCGAGGCCGGCGCCACAGTGCCCTCCGGGGATGCGCAGGAGGCCGCCGGGGCCCAGGAGATCGTGACCGACCACGACCGCGGGATCCACGGCTACCACAAGCAGAAGGACGAGCACCTCAAGCGGCTGCGGCGCATCGAGGGCCAGATCCGTGGCCTGCAGCGCATGGTCGACGAGGACGTCTACTGCATCGACATACTCACCCAGGTCTCCGCCTCGACCAAGGCCCTCCAGTCGTTCGCCCTCCAGCTCCTGGAGGAGCACCTCCGTCACTGCGTCGCGGACGCTGCCCTCAAGGGCGGCACCGAGATCGACGCCAAGGTGGAGGAGGCCACGAAGGCCATCGGACGACTCCTGCGCACGTGACCCTCCGGGGGTGAGCCGGTTGTAGGGGCCTGTGTGTTGTCTGCCGGTGCGTCGTGGCTGGTCGCGCAGTTCCCCGCGCCCCTAAAAGACTGCGCAGTTCTCCGCGCCCCTTGCAGGGGCCGGTGCTACCTGTCGGCCTTCTCGCCGTGTGTCTCCAGGAAGCGCTCTTCGGCCAGCTTCAGGACCTCGTCGATGCGGTCGGGGCTGAGCCGGTCCTCGCGGGCGGCCGAGGCGGCGATGATCAGGTCGCCGCACAGCTCGATCTCGGCGAGGGCCACGTGGTCCTGAACTGCCGTACCGCGCGCCGGAGCCACGTGCATCACCTCTTCCTGCCGTCACCGACTTCCTAGAGTAGGGAGCGGCCCACGGACGGCGCATGGCACCAACGGACCATTTCCGGCCCCGCACATTCCGGCCTCCCTATTCGGCGATCCGTCCGGCGTAGATGTCTTTCGCGTCCGGCAGCCGTACGTCGACGGGGGTTCCGAAGTCGTACAGCAGGGTCGTCGAGGAGACGGCGACCGTACCCTTCTGCTGGCCGTTGACGAAACTGAAGCGGTGACGGACCTTGCGGATGCGCCCCTCGTCGTCGAGGTAGACGTCGAAGGGGACCGTCGCCGTGGCGAAGCCCTTCGCCGCCGCCCGCAGGGACGCCCGGCTCCCGGGAGAGGCATCGCGCGCCGCGGCGCCGAGATCGGCGGTACCGCGGTAGTGCCGTACCGCGGTGCCCGCGACCGACGTCCTGCCCACGTACGTCGCCTCGCGCGTGCCCCGCAGCAGTTCCGCGGCGGCGAACGGGTCGGTCGCGCCGCCCGTGACCAGGTTCCCGTCGGAGAGCGTGGCCGTGTCGACGCGTACCCACTTGTCGGCCGGGACGCCGGCGCCGCGGTTCTTCATGTAGAGGGCGCCCGGCGCGAGGAGCTCGGTGATCGGGCGGCGCTCGTCCACGCCGGCCGGGTCCTGGGGGAGGAGCACCTTCAGACGGCCCACCTGGGCCCCGTAGTCGTAGACGCCCTCGCCGCGGATGGTCACGCGGGTGCCGCCGGTGGCCATCTCCATCGACGTACGCGCCTTGGAACTGCCTGCCCCGACCAGGTTCTCCGCGCTCCCGTGGAGGATCCCGACCGGGTCCTCGGCGCCCCTCGCGTCCTCGGCGGCGGCCCCGCTGCCCGAGCATCCGGCTGCGCAGACCACCAGCCCCGCCGTCGCGGCGGCCAGGGCGACAGCGCTGCCCCGCAGTCTCAGTTGCCGCTCCACCATCGCCTGCCAACCCCCAGCCGGGTCGTCCTCGCGCGGGCCTCCTGTCGTTCCGCTTAACGACGGGTGGGGGGTGTTGTCACGCGGTGACCCGGCCCGGGGTGGCGTTCACTCGCGATGGGTACCGTTGTTCCCGTGGCGCATCAGGAGCAGAGCACCCCTCCGGAACATCACACGACGACGGTCGACCAAGGCCGTTTCTGCCTGGCACGCTGCACCTGCGGCTGGAGAGGCCCGGCCCGTCGCGCCCGCAGCCTGGCCCGCACGGACGCGGAGGCCCACTCAACGGCTCCGGCCTAACCAGCCCCCGCGAACCCGCAGCCAAACAACGTGCAGGCCGCGCAGCGCTAAGCGTGCCGCAGCACAGCCAGCAGCTCGTCGACGAGATCCTTGTCACGGGGATGCGTGAGCCGGTGCCGGGCTCCCGTCGGCGGCAGCCACAGGATGCGGTCGACCTCCCGGTTGGGCGCGAAGCGCCCCTCCGTCGCCTCGGCGGCCCAGTAACTCACCTGCTTGGGGCGGTCGTTGGCCATGTAGTGGAGCGTGGCAAGCCGGGGACCGGTGGCACACCGGTAGCCGGTCTCCTCCTCCACCTCGCGCACCGCGCCCGCGAGCGCGTCCTCGGCGCGTTTCAGCTTCCCCTTCGGATGCGACCAGTCGTCGTACTTCGGCCTGTGGACCAGGCAGATCTCCAGTTCGCCGTCGAAGGGCGAGCGGCGCCACAGTACGCAGCCCGCCGCGAGCACGGGGTCTCCGTTCGTCGCGTGCACTGGGCCTCCCATCGCGTGTACGGGGCCTCCGCGGGTCACGGAGTGCCGACCGTCTCCCTCAGCCAGGCCCGCTGAAACGCGAACCTGGCCGCTTCCACCTCGTGTCGCTGGTCGGCGTGGAGCACCCCGAGCGCGTACGCCGTCGCCGGGGCGATCCGCGGGGTGCGGGCCGCGGAGGCGGCCGCCGCGGCGGCCTCGGCCGCGTCGCGGTGCCGGTCCAGGGCCTGGCCCGTGGTCAACAGGCGTACGTCCACGGGGGCTTCGTCGCCGAACTGGACCTCGCGCGCATAGCGGTGCAGGCGCAGCAGGAGCCGGACCTGGTGCCAGGGGGAGTCCTGGGGCTGCGGGGCCGTGTCGGCGGAGAGGCCGTGGACGAGGGCCTCCGCGTTGTAGGGGTGGCCCGCGGTGATCAGGGGCAGCCCGGCCACGGCGTCGCAGAGGCGTTCCTCCGCGGCGGCGGCCAGGGGCTTGAGTCCGGTGACGGACGCGGACGCGGTCAGCGGGACCTCGCTGGCGAGGACGGCGACGTTGTCGGCGACGGCGTGGAAGCGGGAGGAGCCGAGCGCTTGCAGTGCGGCGGAGTGGGCCCTTGTGCGGGCCAATGTCAGCTGGCGCTCCAGAAGGGCGCCCGCCTTGGCCGCTCCGACGGTCAAGGCGCCTTTTTCCGACGGGAGTTGGGCGCGAGCGCCGGGATGCGCGCCGGGATCCGAGGCCTGGCCCGGGAACGCCGACGAGCCCGACAGGCGGTGCAGGGCCGCCAACAGGCGTTCCAGGCGGGCCCCGTACGCGTGCTCGCGGGCCAGTGTCCCCGACAGCCAGGCCAGTTCGGGGCGCATGCCCTCCGACCAGACCTCGTCGAGGAGCGGCCGGAACGTGTGCAGCGTGCCGCTGATGCGGCGGGCCGAGCGGCGCAGGGCGCGCGCCGCGTCCACGGCCTCCTCCGAGCCGTTCGTCGCCGTCGCCGTCGCACCGCCGGTCTCGCGGTGCTGGCGCAGCGCTCGGAGGAACTCCGTGGCCTGGGCCTGGAGATAGGCCGTCAGGGTGTCCCCGGCCACGGGTCCGGCCGTGGGGTCAAGGTGTTGCTGTGCCACGCCGGCGCCTCCGGGCGTCTATGAGCATCTCCTGGACGTTGCGCAGCGGCTGGCCGTCGGCGTCGGTCGCGTGCCGGGTCCATTCGCCGTCGGGACCGAGGTGCCAGGAGGAAGTGGTGTCGGACATACCGGTCTCGAACAGCCGGTTGAGGGCTGCCCGGTGAGCGGGGTCGGTGATCCTGACCAGGGCTTCGATACGGCGGTCGAGGTTGCGGTGCATCATGTCGGCGCTGCCGATCCACACCTCGGGCTCGCCGCCGTTGCCGAAGCCGAAGACCCGGGAGTGTTCGAGGAAGCGGCCGAGGACGGACCGTACGCGTATGTTCTCGGACAGGCCCGGGACTCCCGGTCGTACGGCGCAGATTCCGCGCACCCACACGTCCACCGGCACGCCCGCCTCGGACGCGCGGTAGAGGGAGTCGATGAGTGCCTCGTCCACCATGGAGTTGACCTTGATGCGGACGTAGGCGGGACGTCCGGCACGGTGGTGCTGGACCTCCTTGTTGATACGGGCGATCAGGCCGTCGCGCAGGGACTTGGGCGCGACGAGCAGCCGGCGGTAGGTCTCGCGGCGGGAGTAGCCGGAGAGCCGGTTGAAGAGGTCCGAGAGGTCCGCGCCGACCTGTGGGTCCGCGGTCAGGAGTCCCAGGTCCTCGTACAGCCGGGCGGTCTTGGGGTGGTAGTTGCCCGTGCCGACGTGGCAGTAGCGGCGGAGGGTCTCGCTCTCCTGGCGCACCACCAGCGAGAGCTTGCAGTGGGTCTTCAGGCCGACGAGGCCGTAGACCACATGGCAGCCCGCCTCCTCCAGCTTCTTCGCCCACTTGATGTTGGCCTGCTCGTCGAAGCGGGCCTTGAGCTCGACCAGGACCAGCACCTGCTTGCCGGACTCGGCGGCCTCGATGAGCGCGTCGACTATCGGAGAGTCGCCGGAGGTCCGGTACAGGGTCTGCTTGATGGCGAGGACGTCCGGGTCCTCGGCCGCCTGCTCCAGGAAGGCCTGGACGGAGGTGGAGAACGAGTCGTACGGGTGGTGGAGGAGTACGTCCCGCTCCCTGAGCGCCGCGAAGATGTCCGGCGCCGACGCCGACTCGACCTCCGCGAGGTCGCGGTGGGTGCCCGCGATGAACTTCGGGAACTTCAGCTCGGGCCGGTCGAGCTTGCCGATGCCGAAGAGGCCGGTGAGGTCCAGGGGACCCGGTAGCGGGTACACCTCGGCCTCGGTGATCTTCAACTCCCGTACCAGCAGGTCGAGTACGTACCGGTCGATGGACTCCTCGACCTCCAGGCGCACCGGCGGTCCGAGGCGGCGCCGCATGAGTTCCTTCTCCAGGGCCTGGAGAAGGCTCTCGGTGTCGTCCTCCTCGACCTCCAGGTCCTCGTTCCGGGTGACGCGGAACGTGTGGTGCTCCAGGACCTCCATGCCCGGGAACAGTTCCTCCAGGTGGGCCGCGATGACGTCCTCGATGGGGACGTAGCGGTCCGGGGAGGCCTCCAGGAAGCGGGAGAGCAGCGGCGGGACCTTGACGCGCGCGAAGTGGCGGTGGCCGGAGACCGGATTCCGTACGACCACGGCCAGGTTCAGCGACAGGCCCGAGATGTACGGGAAGGGGTGCGCGGGGTCGACCGCCAGCGGGGTCAGCACCGGGAAGATCTGGTGGCGGAAGAGCGTGAAGAGGCGGGCCTGCTCCTTCTCGGTGAGCTCGCTCCAGCGGACGAGGTGGATGCCCTCCTCGGCGAGCTGGGGGGCCACGTCCTCCTGGTAGCAGGCGGCGTGCCGGGCCATGAGCTCACGGGAGCGGGCCCAGATCATCTCCAGCACCTCACGGGGCTGGAGTCCCGAGGCGGAGCGGGTGGCCACGCCGGTGTGGATGCGGCGCTTCAGACCGGCCACGCGGACCATGAAGAACTCGTCCAGGTTGCTGGCGAAGATCGCCAGGAAGTTCGCCCGTTCGAGGAGGGGTGTGTTCGGATCCTCGGCGAGTTCGAGGACCCGTTCGTTGAACGCGAGCCAGCTGCGCTCCCGGTCGAGGAACCGGCCCTGCGGAAGCTGGACGCCGTCCTGCACCGTGTCCTCGTACGCGTCGAGGTCGGCGTCGAGGTCGGGCTCCAGGTCGGAGACGTTCGCGGCCACCGTGTGCGGGCGGTGCGCGGCTATGGAGCCGACGGACGGCTGCGGGTGCTGGACCTGTGCGCTGGCGTTGGGCTGACTCATGAACCCATTCTTCCGCGCCGGGGCGGAAACGGGCGCGTCGGAGAGAGCGGGCGGGAGCGCTACGGGGATGTGCGGGCTTCCGTTCTCCCTCACGGACGAGGGCTCGTGCTCCGGCGGAGGCGAGGGCTCGGGCGCGGCGGGGTTCATTGCCTGAGCGTCGCAAGCCCGTCTGAATGACCGGTTACGGCGACATGACGTGCGGGATAGCGGGGGGCGGCTCCCCGGCGTCGGGGCCGCGCCCCGCTAGGGGCGCGGGGCTGTGACATATGCGGCTCGGCCGCGTGGGCGCGACCAGCCACACACGGCCCGCAGGTACATGCACTCCTCAGCCCGTACGGCGCCGAAGCACCCAGAATGCCGCCCCCGTGGCAAGAACGGCGACCCCGAGCACGATCCCGGTCTCCACGAGATGCATCGGCCAGTAGTGGGACCGGGGATGGAAGCGACCGGTCCCGTCCCCGATCTGCCACACGTCCCGGGACATCTCGACCCCCTTCGTGGGGGCAGGCGTAACAGGAGGCCAGAGATCCTCGCGGTACTTCTCCAGGTTGTGGTTGATCAGGTACATCACCCCGCAGGCGATCCCCAGCGCGGGCAGCGACCGCCGCAGCACGACCCCGGCGAGCGCGCCCACACCCAGCCCGCACAACCCGTACGCCACCAGGGCGGGCCCCCGCGCGGCGAACACGTCGTTGAAGGTCCAGTCGTCGCCCATGAGGTCCCGGTTGGCCGCCCAGGCCCACCGGAACACGAACACGAACACCGTGCCGCCGGCCACCAGCAGCACCGCCGGAACGGCGAGCGTGACGGCCAGCCACCGCGTCGGCGAGACGGACTGCGTCCAGGCGAGCTGCGCGGTGCCGTTCTCCAGCTCGCGCCCGATCAGCGCGCCGGCGGCGAACGCGGCGACGGCGAAGAAGCTGTAGTAGACGAGGGTGGAGGCCCAGCCGGTGGTCCCGCCGTAGTCGACCGCCGCCCTGAAACGGCACAGGCTGGAGTCGTGGCCGCAGGCGGCGATCCGGTCCCGTACGGAGTCCGCGTTGATCCCGGCCTCCCACACCAGCGCGCCGAGGGCGGCCAGCATGAAGGCGCCCCACACGACGAGCGCCGCGCGGTGCAGCCGCAGCACGGCCCACGGCAGCCCCTTGACGGGCCCGCCGGACGGCACCCCGGTGTCCTCGGCTGTTCCCTTGACGGCGAAGGCACTCATACGGCGACTCCCTCGGTGGCGGTACGGCGACGGAGCAGGACGAACGCGGCGGTCACCGCGAGGGCGGCCACGGCCAGCACGACCCCGGTCTCGGCGAGCTGGAGCGGCCAGAAGTGGGACTTCGGGTGGTAGGTGGCCCAGATGTCGTCGAGGCCGCCGCGGGTCAGGCAGCGCTGGAGGTCGGCCGCGCCGTCGGAGACGGTGCAGGCCATGTTGTTGCCGATGCGCGTGCCCTCGTCCGTGATCACGCCCTGGTCGAGCCGGAGGGCCTTGTCCGGCAGGTTCAGGGCCTTGGCGCCGGTGACCGTGACCGTCGGCCACAGGCTCAGGCGGTACTCGTTGGCCAGGTAGAACACGGCCAGCAGGGCTGCGAAGGCGACGCCCAGAGCGGGCAGCGCGCGGCCGACGACCAGGCCCGCCAGCGCGCCGAGGGCCAGGCCGCACAGGGCGTAGGCGAGCGGAAGGGTTCCGCTCGACGGGTAGATGCTCCCGTCGTACCAGTCCACCGAGCGCAGCCACGTGTCCTGGTTCCACACCAGACGGTGCAGCGGGACCAGTACGGCCGAGCCCGCGGTGATGAGCAGCGCGGGCACGGCGAGTTTCGCGGCGAGCCAGCGGGTGGGGGAGACGGACTGGGTCCAGGCCAGGTGCGCGGTGCCGGTCTCCAGTTCGCGGGCGATGAGGGCCGCGCCCGCCCAGACGGCGACGAGGAAAGGGAGGCAGGCGACGGCGAGAGTGCTGTACGAGACGGCTGTGTCGTACCTGTCGAGCGCCGGGCCGCTGGGGAAGTAGCAGGCCTCGGAATTCGCGCGGCACCGCTCCCTGCCCTCGGTCTCCGCGGCGTCGAAACCCGGACCGTACGCCCACAGCATCGTCGCCGACAGGACCACGACCAGCAGCAGCCAGAGCCACAGGGCCGACCGGTGCAGGCGCAGCACGGACAGGGCGAGGCCGCGGCCGACGCCCGGGGAGGCGCTGGAGGAGGTGTCGGTGGAGGTGAGGAGAGTCGTCATGCGCGCGCGTTCTCCTCGTTCTCCCGGTCTTCTCCGGTCTCTCCGGGCTTGCCGCTCTCTTCGGTCTCTTCGGCCGCTTCCGCCTCGCTCCCGCTCTTCTCCTCGCCCGCTTCGGTGTCCTCGGTGAACAGGTCGGGTGCCTCCGGGTTGCGGAGATGGGCCAGGAGCACCTCCTCCAGGGTGGGCGCGGCGGTCTGCCAGTCGTCGGACAGTGGGCCGTCCGGGCGGATCAGGGCGGTGAGCTGGCGGCCCGCGTCGCGCGATTCGACGACGGTGTGGCCGGTGAGGTCGCGCGCCGGGCCGGTGACCAGGGTGTGCGCGGCGAGCAGCTCCTCCGGGTCGCCGCCGAGCCGGATCCGGCCGCCGCCCATGAGGAGCAGGTGGTCGCAGACGCCCTCCAGTTCGGCGACGACGTGCGAGGACATCACGATCGTCGTGCCGTGCTCGGCGGCCTCGCCCAGCAGCGCCCCGAGGAGTTCGCGCCGGGCCAGCGGGTCGAGGTCGGCCATCGGTTCGTCCAGCAGCATCAGCTCGGGCCGCTTGCCGAAGGCCAGGGCCAGGGCGACGCGGGTGCGCTGGCCGCCGGAGAGGGAGCGGATCCTGGCGGTGGGTTCGAGGGCGCCGTCCCGGGCGCCCCGCGCCGTGGGGTGTCCGTACGCGATGCGTTCCGCGGCCGGCCCGTCCCAGCGGGCGCGGTTCAGCTCGGCGCCGAGGCGGAGCGTGGCGGCGACCGTCAGCTGGGGCGGCAGCGGCTTGCCCTGGGCGACGTACGCGAAGCGCTCGCGGGCCGCGGCGGGGCTGGTGCCCAGGACGGTCAGGGTGCCCTCGGTGGGGCGTATCAGACCGGCCGCCAGTTGCAGGAGCGTCGACTTGCCCGCGCCGTTCGGCCCGACCAGGGCGCAGATCCGGCCGGCCGGCAGCCGGAAGGAGCAGTCCCGCAGCACATGGCCGCGTCGGCGCCGATACCGCTTGCCCAGCCCGGCCGCTGTCAGCGCGACCTCTTCCCCGACCCTGTTCATCGCTCCCCCTCAGGGCATTTCTCGTCCAGTACGGAGGCGAAGAGCGCGCTGATGTCCTCGCGCTCCAGGCCTTCCTTGCGTGCCTCGTCCAGCCAGGCGGTCAGCTTCGAGCGCAGGGCGGTGTGGTCGGCGGGTGCGGCGCCCAGTGAGCGCCGTACGAAGGTGCCGAGGCCGCGTCTGGCCTCGACCAGGCCCTCGCGCTCCAACTCGCGGTAGGCCTTCAGGACGGTGTTCGGATTGATCGCGGTGGCCTCCACGACCTCACGGGCCGTGGGGAGCTTGTCGCCCGGTTCGAGAACGCCAAGACGCAGGGCCTGCTTGGTCTGCTGGACGATCTGGACGTACGTGGCGACACCGCTGCGCCGGTCGATGCGGAACTCGACCACGCTCGACCACCACCCTTTCACTAATTGAGTAGTGAAAGGGTGGTGGATGGTCGGGGGCCTGTCAAGGTGAATGCCGGGTTCCGGAAAGTTCTCGCGGAGTCGTGAACCGATCGGTGGGGCTCGTGCGATGAGGGGGTGTGAGGGAAACGAGAAGCGACGGGGATCTGCTGCGGGCCATCGCGGCGGACGGTGACCGGCGCGCCTTCGAAGAGCTGTACCGGCGGTACGCGCCGTGGCTCGGAGCACGGCTGCGCGGGCGGTGCGCGGACGCCGGGATCGTCGACGACGTCGTACAGGAGACGTTCCTCGCGGTCTGGCGCGGCAGTGCCCGCTACCGCGAGGAGGGCGACGTGGCCGGCTGGCTGTGGCGCATCGGCTCGCGGCGGCTGATCGACGCGCTGCGGGGCGACGGCGCCCGGGGCCGCCTGCGGCAGGCGCTCGCACGGCTGCGGCACCGGGACGAGGCGTCCGCGGAGGAGCGCGTGCTCGCGGGGGTGGAGCACGGGGACCTCGCGGGCGCCCTGGTCCGGCTGTCGCCGGAGCTGCGGGCGGTCCTCCAGGCCACGGTCATCGACGGGCTGACCACCAGAGAGGCGTCCGTCCTGCTCGGCATCCCGCCGGGGACGGTCAAGACACGGGCCCTTCGGGCCCGCAAGCAGCTGCGGGAGGAGTTGGCATGAGCAGCGACACGAACGACACGAACGGCACGAGCGACGCGGACGGCATGACCTGGCACGTCACGGAGGACGACCTCCGGGCGTACGCACGGGGCGAGTTGGCGGCGCCGATGCTCTGGTCCGCCGACACACACCTCCTCGCCTGCGCGCGCTGCCGGGCACAGCTCGCCGAGGTGGGCGACCCGGTCGCCCTGGACGCGGGATGGGAACGGCTCGACGCCGAACTGGACGCACCACGGCCGGGGTTCCTGGAGTCGATGCTCGTCCGGATGGGCGTGGCCGACCACACCGCCAGGCTGCTCGCCGCGACGCCGGTGCTGCGCCGGTCCTGGCTGGGCGCCGTCGTCGCCGTACTGGTCATCACGGTGATCGTCGCCAACGCCGCCCGGACGCCCGAGTCCCCGGCGATGTTCCTCGCCCTCGCCCCGCTGCTGCCGCTGGCCGGGGTCGCGCTGTCGTACGGGCCGGTGCTCGACCCGACGTACGAGATGGCCGTGGTGTCGCCGATGCACGGGTTCCGGCTGCTGCTGATCCGCACGGTGCCCGTGCTGGCCGTCGCGCTCGTCCTGAACGGCCTCGCGACGCTCGCGCTTCCCTCCTACGGACTGCGGGCCCTGGCCTGGCTGCTGCCCGCGCTCGCGCTCACCGCGACCGGGCTCGCGCTGACGCCCCGGCTGGGTCCGGTCCTCGCGCCCGGCCTGGTCGGCGGAACGTGGGTCGCCCTGCTGCTGGTCGCGCAGCGGACGACCGAGGAGACCCTCGCGCCGTACACCGCGGCGGGGCAGGGCATCGCGGCCGCGGTCGCCGCACTCGCCGCCGGGCTCTTCTACCTCGGCCGTGACCGATTCGACTCGACCTCCGCGCACACACCGTTCGCGGGCTACACGGACGGAGGTGCCGCGTGATGTCCGACGCCACGCGCAGGAGGCTCAAGCTGCTCAAGGCCGGGCTGCTGATGACCGCTTCGGTCGTCCTCCGGGTCCTCCATTTCATCGCCGTCCTGCTCCCGAAGAGCTCCGGCAACCGCAGTTCCTCCTCCTCTTCTTCCTACGACGGGGGCGACGGGTGAGGGTGACCGCCCTCCTTCCGGCGCCGGTGCCGTATCCCGGCCGCCGCCTCCCCCTGCTTCCGCTCTCTTCCACAGGAGTCACGCATGTCTGACCTTCCTACGACGCCGACGGTGTCCGCCTCCGGGCTGACCCTCCGCTACGGCGGAACGGCCGCGCTCGACGACGTGTCGGTGCGGCTCGGCGAGGGCGTCACCGGGCTGCTCGGTCCCAACGGGGCCGGAAAGACCACCCTGTTGAGGGTCCTGGCCACCGCCGTGCCCCCGGACAAGGGAGCGTTCACGGTGCTCGGCAACGACCCGGGCACGACCGCCGGACGGCAGGAGGTGCGGCGCGCGCTGGGCTATCTGCCGCAGGCACCCGGCTTCCACCCGGACTTCACGGCCTTCGAGTTCGTCGACTACGTGGCGATCCTCAAGGAGCTGACGGACCGCACCGCGCGCCACCGCGAGGTGCGGCGGGTCCTGGACGACGTCGCGCTGTCCGACGTACGGGGCAAGCGCATCAAGAAGCTCTCCGGCGGGATGCGCCAGCGGGTCGCGCTGGCCGCCGCCCTCGTCGGTGACCCCGGTTTCCTGGTCCTCGACGAGCCGACCGTCGGACTCGACCCCGAACAGCGCATGCGCTTCCGGGAGTTGATCGCCCGGGCGGGGGAGGGTCGGACCGTGCTGCTCTCCACTCACCAAACCGAGGACGTCGCGATGCTCTGCCACCGCGTGATCGTCATGGTCCGCGGCCGGGTCCGCTTCGAGGGCACCCCGGCCGAGCTGACCGCACGGGCGGCGGGCCGGGTGTGGAGCAGCACCGAACGCGACCCGGGCGCGTGGGCCGGATGGCGCACCGGCACCGGCTCCTTCCGCAATGTCGGCGAGCCCCCCGCGGGCGCCGACCTGGTCGAACCGACCCTGGAGGACGGCTACTTGCTCACCCTCGACGGTGAGGACTCGGAGGTGGCGGCCGCATGAGCACCGTTCTTGAGACACCCGTCCGGGCCGTCGAACCGGCGCACCCGGCACGCCCCTGGGCTGCCGTGTTCGCCCTCGCCCGCTTCGAGGCGCGCGAGCTGCGCATGATCGCCGCTTCCCTCGGCGTCGCCGTTCTGTACGTCGCCTGGGTCGTGCGGCAGGTCACGCAGCGCCAGGGCGACTACCCGGTGCTCCAGGACGTCGACCGGGACACGCAGGGCATGCCGGTGCTCGTCGGGCTGGTCGTCATGCTGGGCGTCAACCGTGCGGTCCTGCGCTCCCACCGGCGCGACACGGACCGCCACTTCGACGTGCTGGTGGTCGAGCCGTGGCGGCGCACGGTCGCCCACGCGCTGTCGATCGTCCCGGCCGTCCTGTTCACGGCGGTGTGCGTGCTCGTCCAGTTCACCTGGGCCGCGCTCAAGCCCGGCGCGGTCGGCCACGGTTCGCCCGCCGAGCTCGCCGTCGGCCCGCTGACGGTCCTGCTGTTCGGCGTGGTCGGTGTCCTTCTCGCCCGTCTGTTCCGCTCGGTCTTCGCCGCGCCGGTCATCCTCGTCCTCCTGCTCTTCGGGATGCTCTTCGTGGCGCCCTCGTCCGGCTCCAACTGGACGAGCTGGCTGGGTCCGGTCGTCACCGAGAGCGGCTCCTCCCCGTTCCCCTCCGACCTGCTGGGCCGCCCCGCCGGCTGGCACGTCCTGTACCTCGTCGGGCTCGTCCTGCTCGCGGCCCTGGTCGCGGTGCTGCTCAGCGGCGGGCGTACGACGGTCGTCAAGGTGGCCGTCGCCGGATCGCTCGCCCTCACGCTGGTGGGCGCTGTCGGCCAGTCCAGCGGCACCCCGGCCGGGTCGACACCGGCCCGCGAGCGGGCCACCAACGCTCCGGAGAAGGTCCAGTCGTGTCTGAAGCGCGGCGGGTCGACGTACTGCGCCTTCCCCGAGTGGACGGGCCGCACCGCCGACTGGGCCGAGGTCGTCGACCGGGTCCAGAACCTCGCGGGCGGCAGCGCCGGGGGCGAGCGGCTGACCGTACGGCAGCGCATCGACGCCACCTACGGGCTGGAGACCGACACCCTGATCTCCCCGTCGACCACGCCCGGCCAGGTGACCGTCGGCACGGACTGGGGCGGCAACCGCGTCCCCGAGTTCGCCGCCGCCGTGGCGTCCGTGCTGGTGGCGGGGAACGAGAAGGCGGGCAGCGAGGTGTGCGACGCCCGCATGGTGACGATCATGTGGCTGGCGCTGGGCGGAGAGTCCGACCCGATGACCTCGCTCCGCAACGTCCGCCTCGACGACAGCGTCTCGGGCTCCGCCATCGTGCTGTCCCCCACGGAATCCATGAGCATGAGCGCCGAACAGACCCGCATCGTGGTGGATCTGCTCAAGAAGCCCCGCTACAGCGTCGCCGGCAAGGTGAAGGCCAAGTGGACGGAGCTCACCTCGCCGAAGACGTCGACGGCGCGGGTGGCGGAACTGCTGGGAGTGCCGGCCGCGGACGAGTCGGCGGCCGGGGCGGAAGCGGACGGTGACTCGTGCGACGAATGACCGTCATGACACGCGCCCTGCTCACCCCCGTGTGGCGCTCGCTGCCCTGGCGTGCGCTCGCGGCGGGCGGCGCGGCGGGCCTCCTGCTGGCCGCCGTGCCGCGCCTGCTGTCCGGCGCCCCCGACCCGTGGCTCGGCCTCCTCGCGCTGCGGGGCGCCGCGCTCGCCCTCGCCCTGGGCCTCGCGTTCCTGCTGGACGACCCGGCCCGGCACATCACCTCGGCGGTGCCGGTCGGGCGCCCGCTGCGCGTCGGTCTGCGCGTGGCACTGGCCGCCCCGTTGGCCGCGCTCTGCTGGACGGCGGCGGTGTTCCTCGTGCCCGAGGAGGCCCGGCCGCCGGTCGGCGCCCTCACCCTGGAGGCGATCGCCACCGCCGTGTTCGCCCTCGCCGGCGCGGCCCTGATCATCCAGCGCTCGACCGTCACCGAGCCGGGAGCGGCGGTGTCGGCCTGGCTCCTGTCCACCGCGGCCGCCGCATTCCTGCTCCTGCCCGACGGCTGGGCTCTCCTGGTCACCCCGGACGACCCCCGCTGGGCCGACACCCACGAACGCTGGGCGATTCTGCTGGCGGTGGCACTGGTGGTGGGCACGAGGGCGTGCGTGGAACCGCTACGAGCGTGGCGTCTGGGTTCGCTCGGGGGCAGGGCCCAGCAGGCAGCGCCCCATTAGGGGCGCGGGGCTGTGACATGTGCGGCTCCGCCGCCCGGGCGCGACCAGCCCCCACCGGCCGTGACTATGAATCGGTCCGCAGCCCTCCGATTCAGGACTCCGTCCGATACATCAGATCCGTCTCGTGCGTGACGAACCCGAGCCGCTCGTAGACAGCCACAGCCGCCTTGTTGTCCGCGTCGACGTACAACATCGCCGTCGGCACCCCCCGCCCCTCCAGATACCGAAGCCCGATCGTGGTGAGGGCCTTGCCGAGCCCACCCCCCTGCGCACCGGGCCGTACGCCCACGACGTACACCTCGCCGAGCCCCTCCTCCGGATGGACCTTCGTCCAGTGGAAGCCGACCAGTTCCTCGTCCCGGAAGGCGAGAAAGAACCCGGCCGGATCGAACCACGGCTCACCCTTGCGGTCGTCGAGGTCCCGCTGGGTGAGCGAACCCTGCTCAGGGTGGTGCGCGAAGGCGGCGGCGTTCGCGGCGAGCCACGCCGCGTCGTCCCGGCCGGGCACGAACGTCCGTACGTGCACGCCGTCCGGTAGCTTCGGGCCGGGCAGGTCCAGGTCCGTCAACGGCCGCTGCATCTGCCGCAGTTCACGGAAGAGCGTGAGGCCGAGGACCTGGGCGAGATGGCGGGCCGCGGAGTGGCCGCCGTGGGCCCAGACACGCACCCGCTTGCCGGACTCGGCAAGCAGCGCGTTGCCGAGCGCCCGCCCGTGACCGTGCCCGCGGTGCGCAGGGTGGACGACCAGTTCGGCGGCCGGGGCCTCGATGGGATCGGTGTCCTCCAGCTGCGCGTACCCGACGAGCCGGTCCTGGGAGGTCAGCAGCAGATGCCGGACCCCCTCCCGGGCGCCGCCGCGCAGCTGCAGCCGGCCCTGCTCGGACACCGCCTGCTGTCCGTCGGCCCGGGCGGCCTCCGCGAGCAGCGAGAGCACGGCCTCGGTCTGCTCGGGGCTCAGTGCGGACAGGATGTCGAGGGAGCGGGCCGGGACAGCCGGTGCGGTGTCTTCGCTGGTCATGAGTACGAGAGTACGACGTGTCCGGTTCATGGCGAAGTGGCCCAACAGGTGAGTGCGCCTCCAGTGCGCCGCAAGCACGCCGTCGGGCCGCCACCTGTCCGGTTCGCGGTGAATCGCCCCGCGCGGCAACCAGTCCGTAACCCTGAACCCCCTGTCGCGCTACGCGCGTTGACTCTAGGCTGCGCCGGGACGGGGCCCACATATCAGCCGACCCACAGGGGGGCGCATGTCAGCCACACCTCATCCCTACCGACGCAGACGCCGGACCACCCGCTTCCTCGCGGCGGCCGCGGGCGTCGCCACCGTCGGCGCCCTCGTCGCCGCGATGCCGGCGTCCGCGGGCGAGACGGGCAAGAAGAAGCCCGGCCACCAGAAGCCGGGCCGCTACCAGGACGTCCAGCTGCTCTCCTTCAACGACCTGCACGGCAACCTGGAGCCGCCGGCCGGCTCCTCGGGCCGGGTCACCGAGCTTCAGCCGGACGGCACGAGCAAGACGATCGACGCGGGCGGTGTCGAGTACCTGGCGACGCATTTGCGCCAGGCCCGCGAAGGCAACAAGTACTCGGTCACCGCGGCCGGCGGCGACATGGTCGGTGCCTCCCCGCTGATCTCCGGGCTCTTCCACGACGAGCCCACCATCGAGGCGCTGAACAAGCTCGACCTCGATGTGACGAGCGTCGGCAACCACGAGTTCGACGAGGGTGCCAAGGAGCTGGGCCGCCTGCAGAAGGGTGGCTGCCACCCCACGGACGGCTGCTATGTGAAGGGCAAGAAGTTCAAGGGCGCCGACTTCCCGTACCTCGCGGCGAACGTCCTCGACGAGAAGACCAAGAAGCCGATCCTCAAGCCCTACTGGGTGTGGAAGAAGAACGGCGTCAAGGTCGGCTTCATCGGCGTGACCCTCGAGGACACCCCGGGTGTCGTCTCCGCCGAGGGTGTGAAGGGCCTCAAGTTCAAGGACGAGGTCGAGACGATCAACAAGTACGCCAAGGAGCTGGAGAAGCAGGGCGTCAAGTCGGTCGTCGCGCTGATCCACGAGGGCGGGCTGCCCGCCTCGGCGGCGTACAACTACGACTGCGACTCACCCGGTGGCGGCGACGGCATATCCGGCCCCATCGTGGACATCGCCAAGAACATCACGCCGAAGGTCGACGCGCTGGTCACCGGCCACACCCACGCCGCGTACGCCTGCACGATCAACGACCCGTCGGGCAAGCCCCGTACGGTCACCTCGGCCGCGTCCTTCGGGCGTCTCTACACCGACACGACGCTGACGTACGACCGCTGGACCGGCGACATCGCCCGGACCGCCGTCGCCTCCGCGAACCACGTGGTCACGCGTACCGTGCCCAAGGCCACGGACATGACCGAGCTGATCGCGAAGTGGAACACGCTCGCCGCGCCGATCGGCAACAAGCCCATCGGCTACATCTCCGGTGACATCTCCAACGTCGGCACCGAGTCCCCGATCGGCGACCTGATCGCCGACGCGCAGCTCGCGTACGGCAAGGAGCTGGACCCCGAGACCGACCTGGCGCTGATGAACCCGGGCGGTATCCGGGCGCCCCTCACCTTCAAGGCCAACGGCGCGGAGGGCGACGGTGTGGTGACCTACGCCGAGGGCTTCACGGTCCAGCCGTTCGCCAACACGGTGAACCTGCAGAACTTCACCGGCGCCCAGCTCGTCCAGGTGCTCAAGGAGCAGGTCACCGGCGTGAACGCGGCCTCCCCGAAGGTGCTCCAGGTCTCGAAGGGCCTCACCTACACGCTCGACCTGACGAAGACCGGCGCCGACCGTGTCGTCGCCGACTCGGTCAGGCTGAACGGTGCCGCGATCGACCCGGCCGCCACCTACCGCGTCGCGACGAACAGCTTCCTCGCGGGCGGCGGCGACGGTTTCACCACCCTGGGTCAGGGCACGGGCGACCTGGTGGGCGACGACGACCTCGCCGCCCTGGAGAAGTACCTGCTGGCGAACTCCTCGGCCACGAATCCGATCGCGCCGCCCGCGGCCGACCGGATCACCGTCGTGAAGTAGCCACCCGGTAACGGCGGTCTGTCCGTGAGGTAGATCGCAAACCGCCTATTCAAGTTGCGGGTGGGGTTGGTACGCATGGTCGAATCAGTTGATGCGTACCCCCCACCCCATCGCGGCGCATTCTCATTCCCCTCCGAACCCGTACGAGGATCTCGCCGCCCTCGACGACGGACCCCTTGAGGACTTCCTCCAGGTGGAGGAGCCGGCCGTGACCGAGGGGGCCGAGCAGGAAGCGGAGTGGGCACCGCCCAACCACCGCCGCGGCTCCCGGGACTCCGGAGCCCGCCCCCGCCGTCGCACCCGTCGGCGCCGGCGAAGTCCCTTCACCGGACTGTCCCTCGCCGTCAAGGCCGTCATCGCGGTACTCGTCCTCGCCGCCTTCCTCGCCCTCGGCGACCGCTGGGCTCTCCTGTACGCCGAGCGCACGGCGGCCGAGAAGGTACGGGACCAGCTGAAGCTGAGCGCGTCCCCCGAGGTCGAGATCGACGGCTTCCCCTTCGTCACCCAGCTCTTCGACCAGCGGCTCGACTCCGTGTCGGTCACCGTCCCGGACGTGGCGGCCGACCGGGTCTCCCTGGCGAAGGTCTCCGCCACCGCGACGGGCGTACGGGTCGACGGCGGCCCCACCTCCCTGCGCGGCGTCCGGATCCCGGAGCTGAACGGT
This sequence comes from Streptomyces sp. NBC_00258, assembly GCF_036182465.1. Taxonomy (NCBI): domain Bacteria; kingdom Bacillati; phylum Actinomycetota; class Actinomycetes; order Kitasatosporales; family Streptomycetaceae; genus Streptomyces; species Streptomyces sp. NBC_00258. The sequence continues at coordinate 6,002,297 of NZ_CP108081.1, read as the reverse complement.
GAGGTGCTGCTCTCCTTTGACGACCTGAACCGTGAACTCGGCGCGTCCCAGATGACGTTCACCGGTCACGGCGGCGACGAGGTGCGGGCGCGCGGCGTGCTGCCCGTCGCCGGGCACGACCTGCGGATGCGGGCGGACGCGCGGATCGAGCGCGACGGCGAGCGCGGCATCTCGACCGAGGTCGGCGGCATGCGCCTGGACATCGGCGACCTGGCCACCTTCCGTCCCGGCACCCGCGAGTCCCAGGGCCTGCACCTGACCCGCAAGTCCGCCACGCGCCTCGCGAAGGAGAAGCAGAAGGCCAAGGAGCTGCTGTCGGTGCCGTCGATCGCGAAGCGGATCGGTGTGCCGGACTCCGCGGTCAAGGAAGCACTGAGCGACGACTCCAAGTTCGAGGAGTTCACCGGCTCCCCGCGCTTCGCCGGCCAGCTGATGAAGATGAACCTCATCGACCTCGCCGTGGCGAACCCCGAGCTCCTCAAGCGCCTCGGCTTCGACCTGGCCCTCCTCGACGGGCTCTCCCGCCTGACCCGCCCCGCCCTCGTCGACCGCCTCTCCATCGGCTTCCGCCTCCCGAAGCCCCCGAAGGGCGAACTGAGCCTGCGGGACGTGCGCGTGCAGAAGGACGGGATCAGAGTGCGGGTCACCGGGCAGGGACTGGCGATCGGCAAGTAGCCCGCCAAGCAGGCCGCGCGGTGAATAAGTTCCGGGTGAGCGGCGTAATAAAGTCTGTGTGAATTGCCGTCCGGTTCCCGTGAGTTCCTGAAAATCGGTCTCAGCTGCAATTAATTGAGGTCTCAGCGGATTCGGCGATTTTCGCTTCTGCGGTCTCGTAGTGTTTTCCATGTCGAAGCCGAACAGGGCTTACGGCGAATGGCAATCCATCGCAGAAGAAGGAGGGACGTCTCATGAGCTTCCACAAGGTCACCCCGGTCAGGAAGAACCGCAAGCCCGCCGCCCCCAAGAAGCACGCCGCGAAGCCCGCGCCGCAGCCCGGTGCCAAGAAGCCGCAGCGTCGCCCGGTGGGAAAGAAGTAGCCACTGCCACGAGGCGGGGTCTCCGGATTCGTTCCGGAGACCCCGCCTCGGCCATTTTTCGGATCCGCTGACGGGGACCGGCGAACCAGTGACCCGGGGAATCAGGATCCCAGGGAATCAGGAAAGGGAATGTGACGGCATGCGGGAAGTCCGGGAGGCATTCGCGCGGTTCTGGCCGTTGACGCGCGGCGACCGCAAATGGCTGCTGCTGATCGTCGCGTGTGTGATCGTGTCGGCGCTGGCGGAGACGGCCTCGATCCTGCTCTTCGCGGAGCTGACCGATCACGCGCTGAAAGCCGGTTCGCTCGCCGCCTTCTGGGGGCCCGCCGGGGCCTGGCTCGGTGTGGCCGTGCTCGGCGCGGTCGTCGGGTACCTCGGGAACTCGCTCGCCGTCTGGACGGCCGAGAGATTCGTACTGCGGCTGCGCGCGAGCGTCTTCCGGCACGTCCAGGACCTGCCGCCGCACTTCTTCCAGAAACACCGGCAGGGCGATCTGGTCGAACGGCTCACCGGTGACGTCGAGGCCATCGAGCAGATGGTCGTCTCGGGGGTCGTGGGCACGGTCTCCGCCGTGTTCTCGGCGCTCTTCTACTCCGCCGCCGCCCTCTGGATCCGCTGGGACCTCGCCCTGGTCACCTTCCTCCTCGCCCCCCTCTTCCTCGTCGCGGCCCTCCGCTTCGCCGGCCGGATCAGGACCGCCGCCCAGGACGAGCGCACCGCCGACGGCGCGATCACCTCGGTGGTCGAGGAGTCACTGGGCAACGTCGTGCTCACCCAGGCCTACAACCGCCGCCGCGCCGAGGAGAAGCGCCTCGACCGTGAGGCCAGGGCCTGGCTGCGCGCCAGTGTGCGGGGCGCCCGCGCGAGTGAGCTGTACGAGCAGTTCGTCGAGGTCGTCGAAACGGTGTGCGTGCTCGCGATCATCGGGCTCGGCGCCTGGGAGATCGCCCAAGGACGCATGTCGCTCGGCCAGTTGCTCGCCTTCGCCGCCTTCCTCGGCTACCTCTACCCGCCGATCCGCGACCTCGGCCAGCTCGGCCTGACACTGACCGCCGCGACGGCAGGCGCCCGGCGGCTCCAGGAGATCCTGGACGCCGAGCCCGCCGTCACCGACCCCGCCGAACCGGTGCGGCCCTGGCCCGTACGCGGCTGGGTCAGCTTCCACGGCGTCTCCTTCCGCTACCCGGGCGGGCCGGAGCGCGACGCCCTGCACGACGTGACGTTCACCGCGCGACCCGGCGAGTTCGTCCTCGTCACCGGCCCGAGCGGCGCCGGAAAGTCCACGCTCTCCAAGCTCCTGACCCGCTTCTACGACCCCACCGAGGGCGTGATCTGCCTGGACGGCGTCCCGCTCACGGACGTACCCCTGGAGTTCCTGCGCGAGAACGTCGCCCTGCTGCCCCAGGAGACGCTGATCCTGCACGGCACGATCCGCGAGAACATCGGGTGCGGGCGGCCGGGCGCGAGCGACGAGGAGATCGAACGGGCCGCGCGGGACGCCGACGCCCACGCGTTCATCGGCGCGCTGCCGGACGCGTACGACACGGAGATCGCACCCGGCACGGCCGTCCTCTCCGGCGGCCAGCTCCAGCGCGTCGCCCTGGCCCGCGCGATCCTGCGGGCCGCCCCCGTCCTCGTACTCGACGAACCGACCACCGGACTCGACGGGCCCGCCGCCCGCAGGGTCGTCCAGCCGCTGCGGCGCCTGGTGTCCGGCCGTACGACCGTCATGATCACCCATGATCTGACCCTCGCCCCCGACGCCGACCGGATCCTGGTCGTGGACGGTGGACGGCTGGTGGAGGAGGGCACGCACGGGGAGCTGATGGCGCGGGGAGGGGTGTACGCGGGTCTTGCGGGGCCGATGACGGGCGTGGGCGTGGATGTGGAGACGGCCATGAGGCTGTTGCCGCAACCGTGCCCGTAGGGATGCGGCTGGGTAGGGGGGCGCCGGCTGGGGAGCGGCTCTTGGCTCGCGCTCCCCAGCCGGACGTGTGTCGACCGGCGTGACGTCGGGGCGTCAGGCGGTCGGGGTCCAGTTGCCCAGCCAGTCCGCGACCTCCTGGCCGGTGGCCTGGGAGTCGGTCAGCTGCGGGCGGTCGCCGCTCGCGGCGCCCGAGCCGGGGCCGGTGTTCCTGTACTCGGCGAAGCGGTCGTTCTTCCAGGAGAAGCCGCCCATGTCCGACCACGGGGTCGACTTGACCGCGGCGCTGAGCGTGGAGTTGCGGACCGTGGTCTGCGGGCGCAGGGTCGCGTCGCCGCCCGCGTGCCAGTTGCGGCCGAGGAAGAAGCTCCCGGCGGACACGTCACCGTTCACGACCGAGCGGTTGATGAGGATGCCCTTGCGGTCGGCGGCGGTGCTGGGTGCGGTGATGTAGCCCGCCGACGTGCCGTCCCAGCGCTTCTTCAGGGTGATGACGGACTGGTCGATCACGGCGGTCGCGCGCCCGAAGACGAAGTCGACGTTGCCGCTGACGTAGGAGTTGGCGACGTAGACCCGGCCGAGCCTGTCCTTGGCCGCGGTGTCCAGGAGGAGGGTGTCCTGGTCGCCGTCGACGATGATCCCGTCGAGGAGGACCTGGTCGGCGGCGGTGCGCAGCGCCACGGCCTGGTGACCGCTCAGGCTCTGGTTCCTCGCCTCGTCGAAGTCGTTGTTGATCGTCAGGTTGCGGGCCTGGAAGTCGTCGGCCTCGACGGCGACGGTCGCGCTGCCGCTGGTGCCGTACGTGCCGCCGCCGGGCTTCGCCGTACCGGCCGCGTTGTTGAAGACGATGACGGTGTCCTTGCGGCTGGCCCCCGTGCCCTGGACGGTCACGTGCGGCTTGTTCGCCGGGACCTTGACCGTCTCGCGGTACGTGCCCGGCTTGACCGAGATCACCACGCGGGAGGGGTTGTTCGCGGGGACGGCGTCGACGGCGGCCTGGACTGTTGTGAACTGGCCCGAGCCGTCCTTGGCCACGGTGAGAGTGGTGGCCGCTGCCCCGGTGGCCGCCTTTGTGCTTGCCGCGCCCGCGGTGCCGTTCGCGGTGCCGATCGTCGTACGCGGTCCCGTGCCGGCCGTGAGCAGTGCGGGCACGTCCGCCGTCCTGTCCGGCGTGTAGTCGTAGAACGACCTGGGGTCGAAGGCGGTGCCGCCGCTCTCGTTGCGGCCGCTGGTGCCGGAGAAGGTGTTGCCGCGCTGGACGATCGCGGCCGTGGCGTCCTTGGTGACCGGGTTGTTCATGCCCTGGAAGTAGCTGTTCTCCAGGACCATCTTCGTGCTGCCGCGCGAGTAGTTGCCGTAGGACGACTTGATGGTCGTGCCCGGGTCGTCCTGGAGGTAGTTGTTGTAGAGGTGCGCGTGGGCCGCGTTGTCCGTGGACGGGTTGCGCTGCTCGGTCTCGCGGAACCAGTTGTGGTGGATCGTGATGTCGGTGACGAGGTTCTCGGTCCAGCCGATGCCGAAGGTCTTGTTGTTGTCGCTGAACTTGTTCCAGGACACCGTCACGTTGGTGCTGTCCTTGCGGACGTCTATGAGCCCGTCGGCCATGTGGCGCAGGTCGTTGTGGTCGATCCACACGTGGTGGGCGCCGTCCATCTGGACCGCGTCGAAGTCGTGGTCCTTGTCGTTCCAGACGCCCTGGTAGGAGTCACGGATCGTCAGGTTCCGGATGATCACGTTGTGCACGCCGGTGCCGAGGAAGAAGCCGCCGCCGACGATCTGCCCGGACGTGCCCTGGCCCACGATGGTCTTGTCGGACCTGACCTTGATCTCCTTGCCGACCGGGTTCATGGTGATCGCCGAGGCCACGACGATGACGTACGGCTCCTCGGCGGTCGCGTACTTCTCCAGGTCGGCGAGGGTCTTCACGGTGACGGTCTGGCCGCCGCGACCGCCGTAAGTGCCGTTCTGGCCGAGCGAGTTGACGGAGGCGAAGCCGTCGGCGGTGTCGGCGGTCCAGGCCGGCGCGGCAACGGTGGCGGCAGTGATGGCCTTTGTCGCCGCGGTGGCAGTGGTCGCGGCGGACGCCGTCTGCCCGGCGCCCTCGCCGAAGACGCCGAGGCCGGTGCCGTAGGTCGTGGTCACGGCGGCGGTCAGGGCCAGTGGGATGCCGACCGTCAGCGTGGTCCTCCTTCTGCGGTGGCGGGGTCCGGCAGTCGTCCTGCCGCGGCGCTCACTCATGCGGCGTACCTTCCGTGCGGGGGTGGGGGGAGTCGGATCGCTGGTGAGTCGCCGCCCCGCACGGAAAGGTTGCCGGGTTCCTGTTGCTCGGGTCCTGTCGACCGGTTCCTGTCGCCGGGATCCCGCCTGCTCGCCTGCTAGGCGCAGGTCGTCGGATCCAGCTTCTCCTCCACCTTGTCCTCACGGCCGTCGGGCTGTCCGTTGGGCAGGAGCTTGTCGGAGGTGCCGTCGATGTAGTAGCCGTACGAGTAGATGGTCTGGTAGCCCCGGTCGCGCCAACTGTGCGCGGTCTTACGGCCGTCTCCCTTGTTCCACTGGTAGTCCTCGACGTAGAAGACCGGGTTCACCCGCACCACGCGCTGGTACGGCGTCCACGTCACGGCGACCTGGGTGCACGGCGGGATCGTCTTCTCGCTGCGGCGCTCGAAGGACGAGCTCTTCTCCCAGCCCCACTCGTAGGTGAAGCTGCCGCCCGCGGTGCCCGAGAAGATGCTCTTCGCGGCGGAGAGGCTGATCGAGGCACCGACGCTCTTCTTGGCGAACGTCTTCGTGCCGTAGCTGCTGACGAAGGTCTCCTTGTCGTCCTTCGAACCGCGGTTGCCGATCCACGGCGAGGTGCGGACAGCGGTCCCCTTGGTGGACCAGGTCGATGCCTGCGCGTACCCGCACCAGCCACGGAAGAGCTCCCACGGCCCGGCGGGCTCCCACAGCCCGAAGACGTCCCGCAGGTACTCGTCCTGGGTCTTGAACTCGCCGGTGTCGACGTTGAGGGCGCCGTAGACGCCCGTCAGGCTGGTCTCCTGGTTGCAGAGCCGCTCGATCATCGAGTCGGTGTCGCCGGGGTCGACGCCGCGGATGTTCGTCGCACCGCCCGGCCCGGCCGCCTGGGCGGGACCGGCGACGGTCATCAGACCGGACACGGCGAGCGCGGTGGACGCGGCCACCAGGGCGCTCTTCTTGAGGGCCGACTTGAGTACGGATCGCACGCTGAGCTCTCCTCCGGAGGACGGAACCCGGCGACGGAGGGGGGAACGGCGCCGCCGGTGGTCGACAAGAAGCGAACCCGCCGAACGTCACGGGGACATCGCGGCCGGATCAGAGATGCCTCAGAAAATCCGGTCCGGCCGGGACCCGGCCTCTCGGCCGGCTACCCGCGGCGGACGGCCTGCGGTGGCTCCGGCTCCCTGAGCGAGCGCGGAACCTGCGACTCCCAGCGCCAGTTGAGGAGGGCCGCGAGAACGACGAAGGACGCCGGCGGTACGCCGACGAGCAGCAGGACCACGGGTGCCTCGCCGTTGACGACGACCAGCCCCAGCACGAGCGCGAGCATGCAGAGGAGGACGACGACCGCGCCGGTCCACGCGCGCTCCCGGGCCTTGCGTGGCCCGCCCGTCGGCGGATGCGCGCCTCGACCTCGGGTCGGCGGTCCCAGGTCATGCCGCGATGCCTGGCCGCGGCGGTGAGAAGGTCCGCGACCTCGGCGCGCGGGTCGTCCAGTTGCAAGTCGTCGAGATGCGGAAGGCCCAGGCGGCGGCCGTCGTTCCCGTACAGGAGGGTGACGTGGCGGCGCGCCGAGGGGCCCCCGCCGCGCGGGGTGGGTTCGTCGCGGTTGTCCCTGGGGATCGTCAAGAGATGTGCCGACGGATGTACGCCTACACCGGCACCGTGAGAGTGGCCGTGTAGCCCTTCTCGACGCTGCCCTTCGTCGTCGCCAGTTGCTGGTCGTAGCCGTCGCTGAAGATGTTGTCGGTCTCCAGGGACAGCTGGCCCATGTTCTGGACGCTGCGGTCGTAGCCGTCCGTCGCGTACACGGTGTCGCACACGTCCTTGGGGAGGGCGAGCTGTGAAGTGGCCGTGATGGACGTGGCGTTGGTGGCGTCCTCCAGGCTGCCGTACACCTCGAAGTGGATGTGGGGCCAGCGGCCCGGGTAGCAGGCGGGGAAGATGCTGGTGAACGTGACCTGCCCCTTGGCGTCGGTCTCCTGGACGCCCCGCAGGTAGTTCTCCTCGGTGACGCCGTCGGAGTAGAGGGAGTAGTTGCCCTCCCGGTCGCAGTGCCAGAGGTAGACGGCGGCGCCCTCCTTGGGCGTCCCGCAGCCCGAGGCGGCATCGACGACGGTGAGGGTGACGGTCAGCGGCACCCCTTCCGCCTTGCCGCTCGCCGTCCCGAAGCTGGAGGTGATGTCCTTGCGGACGACACCGCTCTCCTTCAGGACGTTCACCCCGTTGGAGCCGTCACCGGGGTACGGGCCGGCGGTCTCGCCGGGGATGGTCTCGCACTCGGCGCTCCCCGAGGAGGCGGCGGAGGACGAACCGGCAGAGGGGTCGGAGGACGAGGCCGAGCTGTCCGAGTCGTCGCTGCTGCAGCCCACCAGCGGAACCAGGCCGACCCCGGCCAGCAGCCGGATCATCTTCCTTCGCTGAAGCGTCGGCAGGTCGAAGGAGAGACCTCTGTCGTGGTCGTGCAGTTCTTCACTCATGGCTGCTCTCCCTGTACCTGTCCACGGCCGCTTCCGCGTCCGTGCCGCCCGCTGCTTGAAAGTGACAGTAGGCGCATTGGCTGTGGGGCATCCATGGGGCGGCTGTTCGTGGGCTGAGGGGGTGGAGCAGCCGTGCGGAGCCCGCCGGGAAGTGCCACCCGGTGACCCGTACGGCTGCCGGAAGCGTCAGTCGGGGGTCAGTCGGGCGTCAGGCGCCACAGCGAGGTGACTTCGGCGGCCCGGGCGCGGTGGAGAGGGTCCGTGGTGTCCCGGGCCCGCGGGTGGTGAGGGCTCGTGTCGAGGCGGCCCGTCACGCGCAGGCCCGCCGAGCCGATGGCGGTCAGCAGTTCGGCGCGTGTTCTGAGGCCCAGGTGTTCCGCCAGGTCGGACAGGACGAGCCAGCCCTCGCCGCCCGGGCGGAGATGGTCGGCCAGGCCGTGCAGGAAGCCGTGGAGCATCGTGCCGTCCGGGTCGTACACGCCCTGCTCGACGGTCGAGGTCGGACGGGCGGGGAGCCAGGGCGGGTTGCAGACCACCAGGTCGGCGCGGCCGTCGGGGTAGAGGGCGGGGCCGCCGACCTCGACGCGGTCGGCGAGGCCCAGCCGGTCGGCGTTCTCGCGGGCGCACTCCAGGGCGCGCGGGCCGATGTCGGTGGCCACGACATGGGCGAGGCCCCGGCGGACCAGTACGGCGGCGAGCACCCCTGTTCCCGTACCCAGGTCGAATGCCCGGCCCCCGCGAGCGGCGGGGGGCAGCGGTGCCCGTGCGACCAGGTCGATGTACTCGCCTCTGACCGGGGAGAACACGCCGTAGTGGGGATGGATGCGGACGCCGTCCCCGAGGGCCGGTACCTCCACACCCTTCTCGCGCCACTGATGTGCCCCGATGACACCCAGCAGCTCCGTGAGGGAGACCGCCCGATCGCCTCGCGGGGGACCGTACGCCTCGGTGCACGCCCGGCGTACGTCCGGAGCCCGGCGCAGGGAGAGGGAGTGGTCGTCCTCCAGGAGTACGACGAGCTTGCCCAGTACGCGGGCGCGGTGGCCGCGGGCCCGGCGGTGGAGGCGGAAGGACTCGGCCGGTGCGGCATCGGGCCGGATGGGGCTCGACTTCCGGTCGATACGGCGGCTCATCGCCTGGAGCAGCCGGCGCGCGTTGTGGAAGTCGCCCCGCCACAGCAACGCCGTTCCCTCGCAGGCCAGTTGGTACGCGGTGGCGGCCTTCGTGCAGTCGTCGGCGACGACGACGCGACGGGGAGGGGGTGCAGCGCTCTCGGAGTGCCAGCGGGCGGAGAGCGACTGGGCTGCCGGGGCGGACCGGTCTTCGGACCAGTGGGTCGTGGGTGTTGTCGTAGGCGTCGTGGACACGACGTACTCCTCGTGTTCGAACGTGCGGTGGGCACGAAGAGCACTTCGACGAGGAGCCGGGGAAGTGGGGAAGCCGCCGTGCGTGGCAGACGGCCCGTCTCGCGGTGTCGCGCGGTACGACGGGCTCGTAGGTCGGGCAGGAAGGGGCTACCGCTCCCGCGTCGAAGCGCGGGAGGGGACGTCGCCGAGGACCAGACCTGGAACCATGCCGAGCATCGCGGTCAGCCTTTCGGAGAGATGATGCCCGAGACTCGCACGGTCTTCTCCGCACGGGCAAACCCGGACCCGCCTTTCCCTCCCTTGTGACGCAGCTCACGGGAAGGCGGCCCTTCCCGCCGTACAGCTCATAGAGGTGACCACTCATATGCGAACCCGGATACGGGCCGGGGATTCGAGCGCTTTCGCCGAACTCTTCGACGCGTACGCCCGTGCGGTCTACAACCACGCCTTCCGGCTGACCGCGGACTGGTCGACGGCCGAGGACGTGATGGCCGCGACCTTCATGGAGGCGTGGCGGCTGCGCGACAGGGTCGACCCGGAGGGCGGCTCGCTGCGGCCCTGGCTGCTGGGGATCGCCACGAACACGGCGCGCAACCAGTACCGCAGCAACCGGCGCTACCGCCGTGCCGCGAACGCCGCCGCGGCGGCCGAGTTCGCCGTGCCCGACCACGCCGAGGAGGTCGCCGACCGCGTCGACGACCGGCACCGTCTCGCCACGGCCCTCACCGCGCTCGCGACCCTGCGCAGACCGGAGCGCGAGGTCATCACGCTCTGCCTGGGGGAGGGCCTGGACTACGAGGCCGCGGCGGAGGCGCTCGGCATTCCCGTCGGCACGGTGGCCTCCCGCCTCTCCCGCGCCCGCAGGAAACTGCGCTCGATCGCCGAGGCACAGCTCGCCCTTCCTCAACTCGCCATGCAGCAAGGGGAGTTGGCGCGTCCCGCCGCCGACATCGCGTTCAAGGAAGTTCGCGAGAAACGGGAAGGCGCCCGCCCCGCACGACAGACAAGAGGCGATCACGTAAATGCGATCCGGCCCGCACAGGAAGGAAACCGATGAACGCGAACACGTCCCGGCAGCACCCTGCCGAGTGGGACCAGGACGCACAGCTCCTGTCCCAGACGGCGCGTGACCTGCCGACGGGCCGCCACCAGTTCCACAAGGAGCGTCTGATGGCCCAGATCCACGAGCAGGTCCAGCGGGAAGAGCACACGGCGACGGCGACGGCCCCTCAGAAGGCCCGGCGTTTCCGGCTGCCGCGCCCCGCGATCACGCTGCCCGCGATGGCGGCCGCCCTGTCCGCGGTGGTCATCGCCGGAGTGGTGACGGTCGGCGGCGACGGCAGCGGGGTACGGGACAGCGGTGTGGCCACCGGACCGGCCCTGACCACCGACGTCGGTACCGCGTCCGCGAAGGGCGTGCCCCAGCTGATCGACCAGATCTCGCTGGCGGCGGCCGAGGGCGACCACCCGACCGTCAAGCCCGGCCAGTACATCTACATCGAGTCCGTGCTGGCGGACACCTTCGTGAAGACCGTCGACGACAAGTCCAGCCTGGCCAGCCATGAACTGCACCGCAGGCAGATGTGGGAGTCCCCGGACGGCGTCAAGGGCTGGCTGATCGACCCCGCCGTCAACGACAGCCCCGAGGGCGAGACCCTGAGCCTGCCCGACGAGCAGGGCAACACCCCGAAGGCGCACCTGGGCGGCCCGTCGTACGACTACCTGACCAAGCTGACCACCGACCCCGACAAGCTGCTGGCCAAGATCTACAAGGAGACCAAGGGCCAGGGAAACACCCCCGACCAGCAGGCCTTCGCCACCATCGGTGACCTCCTCGCCGAGAGCTACCCGCCGGCCGAGCTCTACCCGGCGCTGTTCGAGGCCGCCGCCAAGATCCCGGGCGTCGTCGTGGTCGACGACGCGGTGGACGCCGCCGGTCGCCACGGGGTGGCGGTGGCCCGGCTGGACGAGACCAGCGGGCAGCGCGAGGAGTGGATCTTCGACAAGAAGACCCATGTCTATCTCGGTGCGCGCAATGTCCAGGTGAAGCAGCTCACGGAAGAGGGCGTCCTGATCAAGGCCGGCACGGTGAACTTCACCATGGCCATCAAGAACCGTGCAGTGGTCGACGGAATGAAGCAGACCCCGTCCCAGGCGGGCTGAGACCGGCCCCCGCGGGCCGCGTCAGTCCAGCGCGGGCGGCGGTGTCGGGGCGCCGGGCAACCGGATCGTCGCCACCGTGCCGCCGCCCTCGGCCGGGCTCAACGCCACGTCGCCGCCCGCCTGTTGGACCGTACGGGCCACGATGGACAGGCCGAGGCCGGAGCCGGGCAGGGCCCGTGCGCTGGGGGAGCGCCAGAAGCGGTCGAAGACGTGCGGGAGTTCGTCGGCGGGGATGCCCGGGCCGTGGTCCCGTACCGTCAGTTCGCCGTCCTTGAGGGTGACGTGGACCGTGCCGCCCTCGGGGCTGAACTTCACCGCGTTGTCGAGGATGTTCACCATGGCCCGCTCCAGCGCGGAGGGCTCCGCCCGTACGAACCAGGGGTCCACGTTCGCCGTGATCGTCAGCTCCGGGCCGCGCAGACGGGCCCGGCGCAGGGCCGCCTCCACGGTGTCCTGCAACGACACCACCTGCACACGGTCCGCCGGCGTCCCCGCGTCCGACCGCGACAGCGTCTGCAAGTCCCCGATCAGAACGGCCAGTTCCGTCATCTGCGCCTTGACGGAGGCGAGCAGCGCCTTGCGGTCCGCCTCGGGGATGGGCCGCCCCGTCTCCTCACTGCGGGTGAGCAGCTCGATGTTCGTACGGAGGGAGGTGAGGGGGGTTCGTAGTTCGTGACCGGCGTCCGCGATGAGCTGCTGCTGCAACTCGCGGGAGTTCGCCAGCGACGCCGTCATCGAGTTGAAGGAACGGGAGAGGCGGGCGATCTCGTCCTCGCTATCCTCGTCCACCGGGATGCGGATGCCCAAGTCCTCGGTGCGGGCCACGTGTTCGACGGCCTCGGTGAGCTTGTCGACCGGCCGCAGGCCCGCGCGGGCGACCGCGAGACCGGCGGCGCCTGCGCCCAGGACTCCGATGCCGGAGACGAGGAGAAGGATCAGGGCGAGGTCGTTGAGGGTGGCGTGGGTGTTCTTGAGGGGGAGGGCGATGAGGAGGGCGGCCTTGGAGGTGGTCTGCGTGTTCGGGTCGTTGACGGTCAGCCCCGGCAGGATCAGGACGCGTACTTCGTTGCCGTCCGAGTCGGTGCCGTTGCGCGAGGTGCCCTGAGAACTGTCCGCCTTCTTGATCAGGTCCTTGTCGCCCTGGGTGACATCGACCGAGCCTGCGGAGAACGGCAGGACACAGGGCGTGCCGTCCTCCATGACCACCTCGAAATAGGTGTTCCGGGGGCCGTTGTCGGTGTCCTGCGGGGCCGTGGTCTGCGTGCAGTTGGTGACCGCGGCCGAGGCCTGGGCCTCGATCCCCCGCATGCCGACCGACTTCTGCAGATCGGCGTCCACCTGCTCGTACAGCTTTCCCTGCACGAGGAACCAGCACGTCACCGAGACGGCCGCCACGGCGAACGCCACCGCTGCCGCGACCAGAAGCGACAGCCGGGTCCGGATCGGAAGGGAGGTGAACCGGCGTACTACGCGTTTCACTCCGCCCCACCCGACCGAAGCACATACCCCACACCCCGCACCGTGTGCACGAGGCGCGGCTCGCCGCCCGCCTCGGTCTTCCTGCGCAGGTACATCACGTACACGTCCAGCGAATTGGAGCTCGGCTCGAAGTCGAAGCCCCACACCGCCTTCAGGATCTGCTCGCGCGTGAGGACCTGGCGCGGATGGGCGAGGAACATCTCCAGCAGGGTGAACTCCGTACGGGTCAGCTCGACCGGCCGCCCACTCCGCGTGACCTCGCGCGTCGCGAGGTCCATGCGCAGGTCGCCGAAGGTGAGCGCGTCGTCCGCGGGGGCGCCGACCGCCGCGGCCGCGTAGGAGCTGCGGCGCAGCAGGGCCCGTACGCGGGCGAAGAGTTCGTCGAGTTCGAAGGGCTTGACCAGATAGTCGTCGGCGCCGGCGTCGAGGCCGGTGACGCGGTCGCCGACCGTGTCGCGGGCGGTCAGCATGAGGATCGGCGTAGTGGTGCCCGCGCCGCGCATCCGGCGGGCGGCGGTCAGGCCGTCCATCCGGGGCATCTGGATGTCGAGGACGACCAGGTCGGGCCGGTACACCGTGGACTTCTCCAGGGCGTCCGCGCCGTCGACGGCGACCTCGGTGTCGTAACCCTCGAAGGCGAGGCTGCGCTGGAGTGCTTCACGCACGGCCGGCTCGTCGTCGACGATCAGGATGCGCTGGGGTTCACGGTCGCCTTCGGCGGGGCTCATCGCGGTCAGTTCCTCGGGTGCGGTGGGACGTGGTCGGGGCGCTGTCAGCCTCGCACGTTCAGGGCTTTTCTCGTAGCGCCCGCCGGGCCGTGAGCCCGGCAGGGATCAGCCTCGTACGGCCCGGCGGGTGCGGGCGCCGGCACCCCGGCGGGCGCCGCGCGGAGCGGCAGCGGCGGCCAGCTCGGGCGCACGGGGCGCCGGCGCGTGGAGCTCGTACGCCACTTCGAGGGCCAGGGCGAAGGAGGCCGGGTCGGCGCCCGTGAGGGTGTGGGAGACGTTCCTGATCTTCATGACGAACTCCGGGTCGGTGCGAAGGGAGTGAGTCGGAGGAGGTGATTCGGAGGGGTGCGGGCGGAGGGTCAGCTGTCGGAGCCGCCGGCCCGCAGGGTGTCCAGGTCGGCCTTGACGGTGTTGATCGGGATGGCGAACCCGAGACCCACGCTGCCGGCGCTCGACGAGGTGGCGTCCGCGGCGGAGTACATCGCGGAGTTGATGCCGATGATGTTGCCGTTCATGTCGATCAGCGCGCCGCCGGAATTGCCCGGGTTGAGGGACGCGTCGGTCTGGAGGGCCTTGTACGTGGTCGTGGACGAGCCGGTGTCGCCGTTGAACTCCTGGCCGCCGAACTCGAACGGCCACTGACCGCTGCCGCCGCCCTGCTGTTGCTGCTGCTGGCCCTGGCTCTCGTCCGTGGAGACGGTGACGTCACGGTTGAGCGCGGAGACGATGCCGCTGGTGACCGTGCCGGTCAGGCCCTCGGGGGAGCCGATCGCCACGACCTGGTCGCCGACCTTGACGCCCGTGGAGTCGCCGAGCGTCGCGACCGTCAGACCGGACGGCGCGTCCTCCAGCTTGATCAGTGCGAGGTCCTTCTTGCTGTCGGTGCCGACGACCTTCGCGGTGTACGACTTGCCGTTGCTCAGCTGCACCTTGATCTCGGAGGCGCCCGAGACGACGTGGTTGTTGGTGATGATCTGGCCGCCGCTGGTGATGATCACGCCGGAACCGGTGGACTGGCCGGCGTTCGAGGTGGCGCTGATCTCGACGATGCTCGGGCTGACCGCCTTGGCGACCCCGGCGACGGTGCCCTTCTCGCTGGTGGGCACGACGCTGGTGCTGGTGCTGCTGGTCGCCACCGTGTCGCTGCCGGTCAGCTCCTGGAAGGCGTACGCGGTGCCGCCGCCCACGGCCGCGGCGGCTATCGCGACGGCGGCGAGCAGCGCCAGCGGACCCTTGGCGCGCTTGCGGGGAGCGGCGGGAGCGGGGGAGACGGGCTCGGTGAGGAGTGCGGTGGGAGCGGCGCCCTGCTGCGCCGGCTCGTACGCCGGCGGGGGCGGCCACTCCGGGTTCACGGAGGAGGCGGAGGGGTTGGAGTAGTCGGAGGAGGAGCTCGCGGGGTGCGCGGGGGCGTACGGCTGCTGGGGGTACGCGGACTGCTGCGCGTCGCCCTGCGTGTACGCGGACTGCTGCTGGTCGCCCTGGGGGTACTCGCCGCTGCGGCGGAAGCTCTCGGTCATGACTCAGACTCTGACGCCCGACCATGAGAGCTCCCTGAGTGCTCCCTGAGAAGCCCGACAGAACCGCGTATGCCCGATATAAGGGCGCCGGAGGCCGCTGGAATCGGTGAAACAGGGGGTTGCGGCACGGTGATGTGAGGGAAGCGGCGGACGAATACTTGTCGGACCGCTGTGAAGGACGTGTGCAACGAGAAACGAGGGGCGCAATCTTGGTGGGTTCACGACACACCACCACCTCAGGAGCCCTGAGTGATACGTGCCCTGCGCGACCGTTGGAGACGCCCCGCCACGGCGTTCCCCGCGGCCGCTCTCGCGCTGGCGCTGAGTTGCGCCGGCGTCCTCGCGGCCCAGCCCGCGACAGCGGCGGACGACCCCACCGGGGGTCTGCCCGACGCGAACCTCTCGCAGCCCGCGAAACCGGCCGCCTCCGCAAAGGAGCTGCGCGACCGGATCGTCGCGGCGGCGAAGGCGACCGGCGAGGCCCCCGCGGACGCCTCGCCCAGCAAGTCCCCGTTCATCATCGGCGGCGGTGAGACCACCATCGCCAGTGCCCCGTGGATGGTCCAGCTCGGCTACTCCGACCCGGCCACCGGCGACGGCTACTTCTGCGGCGGCACCCTCGTCGCCCCGAACAAGGTCCTCACGGCCGCCCACTGCGTCGCGGGCCTCGACTGGGTGGGCAACGGCGCCGTCCTGGCCGGCACCACCGACCTCGACGACTACGCCACCGGCACCCCCGCGGGCGTCTTCCGCCAGTGGACCCACCCCCGCTACAACGACGCCACCGCCCAGAACGACATCGCGGTGCTCACCCTGGACCGCCCGCTGGAACAGCAGTGGCTGCGGCTGGCCGCGTCCGACGACAGCGCGCTCTACAAGGCCGGCACCGCGGCCACCGTCTACGGCTGGGGCCTGACCTCCGGCGCAGAGGACGCCACCCTCTCGACGAAGCTGAAGAAGGCGAGCCTGCCGCTGGTCGCCGACGCGACCTGCAACAGCGCCATGCAGGCGGTCCTCGGCGACGACGAGTTCATCGAGGGATCGATGACCTGCGCGGGCACCCCCGCGACCGGCGCCGACGAGGGCACCGACAGCCCCTGCAACGGCGACTCCGGCGGCCCCCTGGTCGTCGGCAACAAGATCGTCGGCATCGTCTCCTGGGGCGTGGCGGGCTGCACAGGCAAGGGTGCCTACCCGGTCTTCACCAAGGTCAGCTCCTACGCATGGGCGGCCCAGCCGCGCGTCGACGACACCGACGTGTCGTACGACGGCCGCGCCGACCTGCTGGCCCGCACGCCCTCGGGTGGCCTCTTCCAGCAGAACAGCAACGGCACCTCGCTCGCGCAGCGCGCCTATCAGGGCAACGGCTGGCAGACCGCCACCTGGGTCCTCCAGGCCGACCTGGACCGGGACTTCTACCAGGACCTGATCGTCCGCGACAAGACCGACGGCAAGCTGTACCGCAGCTACATGGACCACGCCGCCGGCGACTGGACCTGGATGCAGATCAGCTCGGTCTGGGGCGGTTACAAGTCGTACGCGATCCCCGGCGACATGACGGGCGACGCCCGCCCGGACCTGCTCGCGGTGGACGCCGACGGCTCGGTCTACCTCTACCCGGGACGCGGCAACGGCCAGTTCTACGGCAAGGTCAAGGTCGTCAGCGGCTCCTGGAAGAACGTGAAGATCTTCGGCCACGGCGATCTCTCGGGCGACGGCAAGCCCGACCTCCTCGTCCGCTCCACGGACGGCACCCTCTGGCTCTACCGCGGCACCGGCAAGGAGAAGACCCCCTGGTCGGCCCGTATCAAGGCTCGCACCGGCTGGAACTTCACCTCGTACGTCTCCAACGGCGACGTGACGGGCGACGGCGTGGCCGACATCATGACCCGCGACTCGGGCGGCACGCTCTGGCTCTACAAGGGCACGAACAAGGCGTCCACCGACCTCTTCGCGCCCCGCACCAGCCTGGGAACGGGCTTCAACCAGTACAACTTGCTGTTCTAGGGATCCGAGAACACGCACCAGCCCTCGCTACTCGGCGAGGGCCGGCTTTCCAGGGGCGCGGGGAGCTGCCTGCTTTCATGGGCGCCGGGAGCTGCCCGCTTTTTAGGGGCGCGGGGAACTGCGCGACCAGCCCCCACGCACCCGCAGCCAACCAACAACCCACCCGGCGGAGCTACTCACACCCGCAAGACCGCCGCACGACCAACTGGGACGGGAACAACTTCAACCGCTCCCGCCGAGCGCCGGCGACCCGCAGCCCGTCGTCGAGCACGAGGTCGACCGCCGCACGGGCCATCCCGGAGCGGTCGGAGGCGACCGTGGTCAGCGGCGGATCGGTGAGCGCCGCTTCCTTGACGTCGTCGAAGCCGGCCACCGCCAGCTCGCCCGGTACGTCGATGCGCAGCTCGCGCGCGGCACGCAGGACACCGATCGCCTGGTCGTCGGTGGAGCAGAAGATCGCCGGCGGACGGTCGGGACCGGACAGCAGCTGAAGCCCCACCTGATAGGCGTCGTAACGGTTGTACGGGGCCTCGAAGAGCCGCCCCTCCGTGGGGATCCCCGCCTCCTGCATCGCCCGGCGCCAGCCCTCGACGTGGTCGGAGACCGGGTCGCCGACGGAGGGGGTCTCCGCGGTGCCGCCGAGACAGGCGACGTACGCGTAACCGTGTTCGATGAGGTGACGGGTGGCGAGCTGGGCGCCGCCTATGTCGTCCGTGACGACCGCGACGTCGTCGATCAGCTCGGGCCGCTCGTGCAGGAGCACCACCCGGGCGTCCCACGCCTCGATCTCGGCGGCGGCCTGGTTGTTGAGCGCGTGGCTGACCAGGATCAGCCCGGAGACCCGCATGCCGAGGAAGGCCCGCAGATAGTGGACCTCGCGCTCGGCCACGTAGTCGGAGTTGCCGACCAGCACCATTTTCCCGCGCTCGGCCGCGGCCTGCTCGACCGCGTGCGCCATCTCCCCGAAGAAGGGCTGGCGCGCGTCCGGCACGATCATGCCTATGAGGTCGGTCCGCCGCGACGCCATGGCCTGGGCGACCCGGTCGGGGCGGTACGACAGCTCCTTGATCGCGGCGAGGACACGCTCGCGCGTGGCCGGGGCGACCGGCCGGGGTCCGTTGTTGATGACGTAACTGACGACGGCAGTCGACGTCCCTGCCAGCCGTGCTACGTCATCCCGAGTCACCTTGGCCACGCGCGGAGTCTACGCGGATGGACCTACCTCTGTGCAGGT
Source organism: Streptomyces sp. NBC_00258 (assembly GCF_036182465.1). Classification (NCBI taxonomy): domain Bacteria; kingdom Bacillati; phylum Actinomycetota; class Actinomycetes; order Kitasatosporales; family Streptomycetaceae; genus Streptomyces; species Streptomyces sp. NBC_00258. The sequence continues at coordinate 5,984,123 of NZ_CP108081.1, read as the reverse complement.
CGTACGGGCTCCTGTGCCTCCACCGTGACCTCGGCGGTCTCGGTGGCGTCGAGGTGTGCCGACTCGTCCGTATTCCCGCTGCTCTCCGGCTCCGGCTGGGCCGCCTTGGCCTTCGCCCCGTCCGTAGCGCGGTCCGCCTTCTCCGGGGTGACGAAGCGGTAGCCGACGTTGCGGACGGTCCCGATCAGCGACTCGTGCTCGGGTCCGAGCTTCGCCCGCAGCCGTCGTACGTGGACGTCGACGGTCCGCGTGCCACCGAAGTAGTCGTAGCCCCAGACCTCCTGGAGCAGCTGGGCGCGCGTGAAGACACGGCCCGGGTGCTGCGCCAGGTACTTCAGGAGCTCGAACTCCTTGAAGGTGAGGTCGAGGACCCGGCCCTTGAGCTTGGCGGAGTAGGTCGCCTCGTCGACCGACAGGTCGCCGTTGCGGATCTCCATGGGGGAGTCGTCGTTGACGATCTGCTGGCGGCCCATGGCCAGCCGCAGCCGTGCCTCGACCTCCGCCGGACCTGCGGTGTCGAGCAGGACGTCGTCGATGCCCCAGTCGGCGGTGACGGCCGCGAGACCGCCCTCCGTGACGACGAGGATGAGGGGACAGCCGGGCCCGGTGGACCGCAGCAGCTGGCAGAGGCTGCGGACCTGTGGCAGGTCGCGCCGCCCGTCGATCAGGATGACGTCGGCACCAGGGGTGTCGACGAGAGCGGGGCCCTCCGCCGGAGCCACGCGCACGTTGTGCAGCAGCAGACCGAGAGCGGGAAGCACCTCCGTCGACGGCTGGAGAGCATTGGTAAGGAGCAGCAGAGAACTCATCGCGCCCCACCTGCCTGGGTCGTCACACGGTCTTGCACGGTTTGCTTGCCCATAACGTCTGGTTCCTCCTCGGTCCCTGCGAGGACGTTTGCGGCACTGCTTCGTACTGCTCGCGGCTCCCGCGCCCCTGGGCGCCGCAATTGCGCTCTGACATCGCACTTCCTGTCGCGATATTTCCCCTGGGAGTCGTATACAGCGTTCGTATACAACGCTCCAGAAAGCGCAAAAGGACCCGGGGGCTTCGCTGCCCGAGTCCTCTGCCCAGCAGAATAGCCCACATGAACCTAGGTCCGGCAGGTCATGTGACGCGATCTTTGATTCGTCCACGCCTTGAGACAACCCTGCGGCCACCTCGGCGCAGATCTCTGCGCACGGTCGACGGGGTCACGATCGATGCCGCGTACGACCCCGGAAGGGGTACGTCCGACACCGCGGACGACGTCCTGGGCGATGTCTCCGGTGACCTCGCCATCGTCGTCGCGCACGGCTTCACGGGCGACCTGGAGCGGCCGCACGTACGGCGGGCGGCGACCGCTTTCACGCAGTACGGGGCCGTCGTCACGTTCTCGTTCCGGGGCCATGGGGCCTCCGGCGGGCGTTCGACGGTCGGCGACCGCGAGGTGCTCGATCTCGCGGCGGCGGTGGAGTGGGCACGAGAGCTCGGTCACACCCGGGTGGCCACGGTCGGTTTCTCGATGGGCGGGTCGGTCGTCCTGCGGCACGCGGCCATCAATTCGGCCGGTGGCGAGGAGCACGAGGGGCGCACGGGAGCGCATACGGACGCGGTGGTTTCGGTCAGCGCACCCGCTCGCTGGTACTACCGGGGCACGGCCCCTATGCGCCGCCTGCACTGGCTGGTAACGCGCCCGACGGGCCGTGCCGTCGGCCGCTACGGCCTGCGCACCCGAATCCACCACCGCGAGTGGGACCCCGTCCCCTCCTCCCCGGTGGAGTCGGTCCCGCTGATCGCGCCCACGCCGTTGCTGATCGTCCACGGTGAGCAGGACGGCTACTTCCCGGTGGACCACCCCCGGATGCTGGCCGACGCCTCCGACGGCCACGCCGAGCTGTGGCTGGAGCCGGGAATGGGTCACGCGGAGAACGCGGCGGACGACGCGCTGCTGGCCCGCATCGGGCAATGGGCGGCGGGGGCGGCAGCGCCCGCGGGCTAGCCTTGGCGGTGCTTGTCAGCTTGTCACCCATTCACCGACCGACGGCCGACCGTCGACCGAGGAATCAGGAATCAGGATTCAGATGGCAAAGGGCACGGTGCGTTACTGGGCCGCCGCCAAGGCCGCAGCGGGCGTCGCCGAGGAGCCGTACGAGGCGGAGACCCTCGCGGACGCGCTCGACGCGGCACGCGAGCGACACCCCGGCGAACTCGTCCGCGTCCTGCGGCGATGCTCGTTCCTCATCGACGGTGACCCCGTGGGCACCCGCGGACATGAGACGGTACGGCTGGCCGAGGGCGGCACGGTCGAAGTGCTCCCGCCGTTCGCAGGAGGGTGACGGGACCATGAGCAACCAGCCGTACGAGGGGAACGGGAACGGGCCGTACGAGGGCCACGACCCCTACCAGCAGCAGCAACAACAACAGCAGCCGCCGTCCGGGTGGCCCGGCCATCAGCAGCAGTACGAGGCCGACGCCGACCCCGACCAGCAGCAGTACACCCAGCAGTGGGAGGGCCAGACCTGGGAGACCCAGGTCCAGCCGCCGATCACGCCCACCGCACCGGCACCGGCCGCGGACACGGCGTACTTGCCGCAGCAGACTCCGCACGGGCCGGGGGCCCAGCAGTACGCGGCTCAGTACGGCGCTCAAGGCGCTCAGGGCGGTCAGTACGGCGTCACGGGCCAGCCGATGCCGGCGGCGGAGACGGGTTGGAACCAGGCGGGACAGCCGCAGGGCTACCCGGGCTCGCAGGGACCCCAAGGTCATCAGGGCCATCAGGGCTACGGAAGCCGGCCGCCTGAGCCCGGCGCATCGGCTCCCGCGCCGGCCGCGGCTTCCGCTTCCGCCTCCGGCTCCGCGCCTGAGTACGGTCCGCCCACCGTCACCGGGAACCCCCGCCTCACCGCTGCCCAGCGGGCCCGTGCGGAGGGGCGTTCGCCGATCATCGAGCCCGGCCTGCAGCCGGCCGCGCTGACGGCGGTCCTCGGACTGCTGCTCGCCGGGGCTGCGGCCGTCGGGGAGTACGCACTGGCCGTACCGCTCGTGATCCTCCAGGCCGTGACCGCGGCGGGCTGGTTCCGGCTGAACGGGATGTGGCCCGCCAGGCAGGGCATCGCGCTCGCCTTCGCGGGGGCGCTCACCTCGGACGTCGCGCTGCTCGCGGCCGGGCGGGACAACGCGCCCGCCGCGATCCTCGGCACGCTCGGTGTCTGGGTCCTGCTGACCCTGGTCCTCCAGCTCCGCAGCCATGCGTCGCCGGACGAGCGGATGCAGGGGCTGATGGCCACGGTCGCCTCGGCGGCGCTGGCCATCGTCGCGACGGGGCACCTGGCGGCTGAGCCCGACGCGGTGACGGCGGGGGCGGTGGCGGTCGGGTTGGCGGTACTGGCCCGTGCGCTGCCTCTGCCGACGGTGGTCTCGGTGGCTGTGGCACTGGCGGCGGGGGCGGGAGCCGGGGCTGTGACGGGCGGGCTGACCGACCTCGGCGCGTCGTCGGGGGCGCTCCTCGGCGCGGGCGCCGCCGTCTGCGCCCTCATCGGCCACCGCGTCGCCAGCTACGACTACCCGTCCCGCTTCGTCCACTTCACCGCGGGCGTGGCCCTCCCCCTGGCCGTAGCGGCCCCGGCGATCTACGTACTGGGCCGGGCGCTGGCCTGACGAGGACGTTTCTCGCCCCCGCCGCCCCTACCCATTCCCGTCCCTTTTCGGGGGCTGGCCCCCGAACCCCCGCTCCTCAAACGCCGGAGGGGCTGACTACCAGCCCGTCCGGCGTTTGAGGACGAGGCCGTTCAGGCCGACAGCGGGGGTCTGGGGGCGGAGCCCCCAGGGACGGGACGGGTAGGGGCGGCGGGGGCGAGGAAAAGCCCTGGTCGCGGCGTCACCCCTGTCACAGCTGATCGACAACTCCCCCCGTCCCCCCGGCCGGAGGCACCGGCAGGGTTACTCTCGCGCCAGGAGACCGCCAAGGTGGGGGAACACGTAAACCATGCGAGCACTGCGAATACTTCTGATCGTGACCGTCATCCTCGGCGGCCTCTTCATCATCGCCGACCGCGTCGCCGTCGGCTTCGCCGAGGACGAGGCAGCGGACAGGCTGAAGACCAACGAGGGCCTGGCCACCACCCCCAGCGTCTCGATCAAGGGCTTCCCCTTCCTCACCCAGGTCGTCGGCGGCGAACTGGACGAGGTCGAGGTCGGCATCAAGAACTACGACGCCGACACGAGCGGCGCCACCGGCGGCACGGGCACCGCCAACGGCACCGCCCCGGACAAGATCCGTATCGACGACCTCACCGCCCAGATGCGAGGCGTCGCGTTCTCCGGCGACTACAGCTCCGCGAAGGCCGCCTCGGCGACCGGCACGGCGACGATCTCGTACGACGAACTCCTCAAGGCGGCGAAGGCCGAACCCGTGGACGTCGCGAACGGAGTCACCGCCAAGGTCGTCGGCCTCTCCGACGGCGGCAACGGCAAGATCAAGGTCGAGGTGGAGGCCACGGTGCTCGGCACCAAGCTCCCCCGCCCGGTCTCCGTGCTCAGCTCGGTCAGCGTCAAGGGCGACACCGTCCAGGTGCAGGCGGACTCCCTCCCCAACCTGGGCGTCCAGCTCGCCGAGGACCGGGTCCGCCTGATCACCGACTTCCGGCAGCAGATCGACGGCCTGCCCGGCGGCATCAAGCTCGACAAGGTCGAGGCGGCACCGAAGGGCGTCGACATCACGGTGAAGGGTTCGGACGTCAGCCTGGTCGGGTAGGGAGTCAGGGGCATCCGGCCACCCACCTGGACGAACCCCCGACTCGATCGAGTGCTCGTACGAGCAGCCGTCCGAAAGGCGAGACACCCCCGTCCGCACAGCAGATGTGCGAGAGATGTGACGACGGCCGCAACCCTTCCGGAGCCGGGAGAAAACGGGCCGAGCACCCTCCTCATCCCACATCCCGGACGATCGCGTCTCAGAATACGACACACCGGTGACATGCCCGCCCGTCCGTCCCTACGATCGACGTCATGAAGCGACAGGCGGATCTCACGAAGCGGCGGGCAGTAGACCTGTGCCGCGTCGCCGCCATGCTCTGTCGCACTTTCTGAGCGGAAGCGCCGTACTTCCGCGAGCCGGGCCCTTCGACCTCTCTCGTCGGGGCCACCCCTGCGCCGCGTACGCCATCGCAGCCATGACCGTCGAGCGCGTACCCGCAGCCCTTTCTGACGCAACGCCCCGCCGCAACTGCCCCGGAGGAGAACGAGCATGAGCCGCAGCGACGTCCTGGTAGACGCCGACTGGGTCCAGGACCACCTGGACGACCCCAGCGTGGCCATCGTCGAGGTCGACGAGGACACGTCCGCGTACGAGAAGAACCACATCCGCAACGCGATCCGGATCGACTGGACCAAGGACCTCCAGGACCCGGTCCGCCGTGACTTCGTCGACCAGGCCGGCTTCGAGAAGCTCCTGTCGGAGAAGGGCATCGGCAACGACACGCTGGTCGTCCTCTACGGCGGCAACAACAACTGGTTCGCGTCCTACGCCTACTGGTACTTCAAGCTGTACGGCCACGAGAACGTGAAGCTCCTCGACGGCGGCCGCAAGAAGTGGGAGCTCGACTCCCGCGACCTGGTCGCCGAGGTGCCCACCCGCGCCGCGACCGACTACAAGGCGAAGGCCCAGAACACCGCGATCCGCGCCTTCCGCGACGACGTCGTGGCGGCCATCGGTTCGCAGAACCTGGTCGACGTGCGTTCGCCCGACGAGTTCAGCGGCAAGCTGCTCGCGCCGGCCCACCTTCCGCAGGAGCAGTCGCAGCGTCCGGGCCACGTCCCGTCCGCGCGCAACATCCCGTGGTCGAAGAACGCCAACGACGACGGCACCTTCAAGTCGGACGACGAGCTCAAGGAGCTCTACGCCGAGGAGCAGGTCGACCTGGCGAAGGACACCATCGCGTACTGCCGTATCGGTGAGCGTTCCGCGCTCACCTGGTTCGTGCTGCACGAGCTGCTCGGTGTCGAGAACGTCAAGAACTACGACGGCTCGTGGACCGAGTACGGCTCCCTCGTCGGTGTGCCGATCGAGCTCGGCGCCAACAAGTAACCCAAGAACCCAAGGCCTGAAGGACTGAAGGACGGAAACGAAACATGTGTGGAGCGAAGGCCGGCGGCCCGGACGCCTCGACGATCAAGCCCGGTGAGACCACCATCCAGGGTCAGGTGACCAAGGACGGTGAGCCGGTGGTGGGCTATGTCCGCCTCCTGGACTCGACCGGCGAGTTCACCGCCGAGGTCCCGACCTCGGCGACCGGACAGTTCCGCTTCTACGCGGCCGAGGGCACCTGGACCGTCCGCGCCCTCGTTCCCGGCGGCACGGCCGACCGCACGGTGGTCGCCCAGACCGGCGGTCTGGCCGAGGTGGCCATCACCGTCTGAACCCGTCTCCGTCTGAACCACCTGACGGCGGACACCGTATAAACGGCCGAAGGGCCGCACCCCCGGGGGGTTGGACGCTTTCCGGTAATGGGGTGCGGCCCTTCGGCTTGCCCGCGGACAGACCATCCGGGCCTGCCCGGATCTACGCTGGATGTATGTACGCACGAAGGCGTCACGGCCCCTCCTTGACGCGCCTCTCGCGCTGCTTCGCAGGCTTCGAGGCGCTGCGCCGGACTCCGTCCGCCGGGTCGTGGCGTCGTCCCTGCCTCGCGGGGTGAGCCTTTGCGCGGGCCCGGATCTACGCTGGATGTATGTACGCACGAAGGCGTCACGGCCCCTCCTTGACGCGCCTCTCGCGCTGCTTCGCAGGCTTCGAGGCGCTGCGCCGGACTCCGTCCGCCGGGTCGTGGCGTCGTCCCTGCCTCGCGGGGTGAGCCTTTGCGCCGGCCCGGATCTACGCTGGATGTATGTACGCACGAAGGCGCCACGTCTATTTCGCCATGATGGGCACGTGCATCGGGCTGTTCGTGCTGGCCTGGGGAGTCGTGCGGCTCTGGTCGGTGCCCGTGGCCGTCGGGATGTGCGTCGTGGCCATGGTGATTCCCCCGCTCGCGGCGATGGCGGCGAATCGGCGCGGCCCCGACGACCGCTGGTGGGACGACCCGTCCGGCGATCCCAAGTCCGACGACTGGTGGGACGAGCTGGACGGCAAGAAGCGCCGCCAGTAGAAAACTGCCATGGCGCTCACGAATACCGGGAGCACGAACACCCGGACCGCGAAGGTGTCCACCGTTGTCCTCGACGCGCACGACGCGCACGAGCTGGCCGGGTTCTACGTGCGGCTGCTCGGATACGAGGTGCGCAGTGAGGAGCCCCACTGGGTGCTCATCGGGCCGCCGCCCGGCGACGAGGGCATCTCGCTCGCCTTCGAGACCGAGGCCGAGTACGTCCCGCCCGTCTGGCCGACCCGGAAACCCGGCGACCAGCAGATGATGCTGCACCTCGACATCGAGGTCGACGACCTGGCGGGCGAGACGGAGCGTGCCGTCGCCGAGGGCGCCACGCTCGCGGCCCACCAGCCGCAGGACGACGTACGCGTGCTGTTCGACCCCTCCGGGCACCCCTTCTGCCTCTGGGTGCAGACGCCGGAGTAGACGTCTCAGCACGTCTCAGCACTCTGTGGACGTACTCAGTATCAGTAGACGAGCGCCTGGGTCTCGTCCCCCATGGCCTCCTGGACGAAGACCTGGGCGCCCGCGATGCGTACGCCCTCGATGACGTCCTTCTCCGTGATGTCCCGGCGGGCGGCGCACTGTGTGCAGAGGGTGAGCCGGCCGCCGGCCAGGATCGAGTCGAGCAGGTCGGGGAGCGGGGCCGCGTGCGGCAGTTCGAACTCGGCGGCACGGCCCGGCAGTGCGAACCACGCGGACTCGCCCGTCAGCCAGAGCGACACGTCCACCCCGCTGGCCACGGCGACCGCCGCCACCGTGAACGCCTGAGAGCAGCGTTCGGGAGCGTCCGCCCCCGCCGTCACCTTGATCACGAGCTTCTTCGCCATGGTCGAATCGTAATCAACTCCCTTGCAACCTCACGCGTTGATCATGGGTCTCCTGTGCGCGCGGATACGGAATCCGCGCTTCGCGTTCTGTGGGGGACGTCTTGGAAGTACCTGAAGTGCCCGAAACGCTGGGTTTACTGGGTTCGGTGGAGGAACCGGTGCCTGCGGCGCGTGTACGCCGGCATGGACGTACGACGCTCCTCATCGCCACGGCTGCCGTGCTCGGGATGGTCGCCGGCACCTGCGTCGGATACCTGATCCAGGCCGACCGCGAGCCCACCGAGCTGCCATCGCTCTCGCAGCCGGTCGTCGCGCAGGCGAAGGGCGAGGGGCCCGATCCCTTGTCGGCCGCACAGGATCGCAAGGTGAAGACCGACGGCGACCTGCGCAAGCTGCTGATCGAGCGGCCGAAGGGCGCGCGGGACGGTGTCTACGCGACCGGCGACCAGGGCGGCTGGATGTCGCTCGCCGAGTACGCGTCCGGATTCACGAGGCCCACCAGCGCCTTCCGCAATCTCATCGGTGACGAGTTCCGACGGGCGGCCGTCACCAGTTGGCGCGTCGGCAGTACACGCAGCATCGAGATCCGTCTGGTGCAGTACCGCCAGGAGGAGGACACCGCGGCGGGCAGCCGTGCCGAGAGCCAGCGCTCCTGGACCGAGGAGAACAGCACCACGCGCAGTTGGCCCATCCCGGGCACGGGTGACGGCATGGCGTACGTCCACACCGAGCCCGCGCGGAACGAGGGCCGCCTCCCAGTCTACTCGGCCGAGGCGCACGCCTGGCGCGGCGACGTCGTCATGGAGGTCTGGGTCTCCGACACGAAACCGATCCCCAAGGAGACGATCACGGATCTTGCCGAGCGGCAGATGGGGCGGCTGTGAACGAGAACCCCGGCAGATCAGAAGACGGATCCTTGCCGCTCGCGATGGTGGACGACGAGATCGTCGAAGCCGCGCCTGAGAAGGAGCCCGTGCGACGCGGCCGCGTCGCCGCTGTCGCCGGTTGCGGCGCGCTCCTCGTCGCCGTCGTCGTCGGCACTGGATTCACCGTCGTGACCGTCAACGACGCCGACCGTGACGCGGGCGCCCCCGTTTGGCGTTTCCCGAAGGCGGAGAAGGACGACAAGAAGACGAAGTCGCCCTCGGGTCTCGCGGGCATGCTGGTTCCCTACGGCACCGACACCGACGGATACGGCCGTGGTCCCGACATCGACGAGTTCGGCTCCGACGCCGAGTTCAGCGGCCGTCAGGCCACCGACCTGCGCAAACAGTCGATCCGCGACCTGCCCCGCTCCCAGCGGTTGCGGTTGGAAAAACAGATCGACAAGGAGCACCTCAAGGGCATGGTGATGCGCAGCTACCTCAGCCCGCCCGACACCCTCGGTTATGCCAACAAGGTCTTCACGGTCGACGTCGTGCTGTCCCGGATGGACAAGGGGGCCGTGCGCGACATCGCCACCTTCCAGAGCGAGTTCCTCAACGCCCTGAAGGTCTTCCGCAAGGGCCCGAAGATCGAGGGCCACAAGAACGTCCAGTGCTTCCTGCCGCCGAAGGACGCCGACACGGAACTCGACACGATGGTCTGCTCTGCCTACAAGGGCGACGTGCTGGTCAGCGCCACCGCGTCCGGGATCAAGCCACTGAACACCCAAGGGGTCGCGGTGCTCCTGCGCGAGCAGCTCGACCGCATCGGCGAGCCGGGGGAGGCGGTATGACCGATTTGAGCGAGCAGGGCGAGCAGGTCGCACAGGCTTCCCTGCCCGAGGGGTCATCCGCAGCTGTCCCGCCCCCACCCCCGTCTCTGCCGCCGGCAAAAGGGAGCAATCGTGTGCTGCACACAGCCCTGCGCTGGACCGCCGCCGTCGTGGTCTTCGCGGCGGTCGGTGTGGCGGCTGCGTACGGCGTCACACGGATGGAGCGCACCGACGTACCCGGCCTCGCGACTGCGTCGGACGGGCGCTGGGACTACCCGGAGATCCACAGGCCACCGCTGCCCTCCGGCAGCCCAGGCCCCTTCGCCGAGACGAACAAGGCCGGTGCCCACTACGCCGACCTGCGTGAGCTCGTGCTTCCCGCCCCGAAGGGCGCGAAGGCCGAGGCGGAGCTGCGCGGCGAGGACGGCTGGCTCGCGCCGGAGTCCTTCCTGGCGGAGTACGCCTCGAAGGGCGACCGGGAGACCATCGGGCATCTACTGACCGACAACGGCCTTCGGCACATCGCCGCGCGCGGCTGGACCATGCGAGACGGTACGCGTACGCGGATCTACCTGCTTCGGTTCACCACGGCCGCCGTTGTGGACGACTTGCTCGCCGGCAAGCTCACCGCCTTCGACTACCCGCGGTACCACCTGCGCGGGACCGAAGAGGTCGCCGACGACGAGCAGTTCCCGGCGTCCTCCCAGGTCGACGGCGTCGTACGCGTCCTCGGCAACGAGGCGAAGCCGTACGGCGCCGAGCAGGTCCGGCATGCGTACCTGGGGGCGGGGGACACCGTCGCCCTGATCGTGCAGTCCCGCAAGGGCACCACCGAGGCGGTCCCCTTCCAGCAGACCGTGGTCCTGCAGAGCCAGCTCCTGAGCTGACCGGCGGACCTCGGAGAGAGAGCCGCTCCCCACCCCCACTAGAGTGGGGAGCGGCTCTGTACTGCCCACCACCGCGTCACCCCCGAGGAGCACCCCGTGCTTGAGTACTTCTTCGAAGCCCTGCTGGTCCTGGTCTGTGTCGGCGTTCTCGCCTTCACCGGGCTGGCCGTGAAGAAGCTGTACCAGGGCCAGCGCTGACCCCCATCAAGGAACTGCCGACCTCATGATCGAGATCCCGTCCGACCTGCACAAGGACCTCGTCCCCCTTGCCTTCCTGCTCGGCAACTGGACCGGCGCGGGCGTCCACGACTTCCCCGGCGACGAGAAGTGCAACTTCGGCCAGGAAGTCAGCTTCACCCACGACGGGCGGGACTTCCTGGAGTACCACTCGCACACCTGGGTCCTCGACGCCGAGGGCAACAAGGTGCGCGCGCTGGAGTCCGAGTCCGGCTTCTGGCGGATCGACCAGAACCGCAAGGTCGAGGTCGTCATGGTCCGCGACGACGGCGTCGTCGAGATCTGGTACGGCGAGATGGCCGACAAGAAGCCCCAGATCGACCTGGTCACGGACGCGGTCGCGCGTACGGCCGCCTCGGGCCCGTACAGCGGTGGCAAGCGTCTGTACGGCTATGTGAAGAGCGATCTCATGTGGGTCGGCGAGAAGCAGACCCCCGAGGTTTCGCTCCGCCCGTACATGTCGGCCCAGCTCAAGAAGGTCGTCAGCCCGGAGGACGTCGAGCGCTGGGCCAAGGCCCTGCCGGACGACATGCCGGACGACGGGATCGCTTTCTTCAAGTAGTTCTACAAGTAGTTCTAGACTTTCGGTGTGGTGAGCACTGGAAGCACCGAAGGCACTGACTGGAAGAGCGATCTGCGGCAGCGCGGTTACCGGCTGACGCCGCAGCGGCAACTTGTGCTCGAAGCCGTGGACACCCTGGAGCACGCGACCCCCGACGACATCCTCATCGAGGTGAGGAAGACCGCGTCGGGGGTCAACATTTCCACGGTTTACCGGACCCTGGAGCTCCTGGAGGAGCTCGGGCTCGTCTCGCACGCGCACCTCGGGCACGGGGCGCCGACGTACCACCTCGCGGACCGGCACCACCATCTCCACCTGGTCTGCCGCGACTGCACGAACGTCATCGAGGCGGACGTCGAGATCGCCGCCGACTTCACCGCCAAGCTCCGCGAGACCTTCGGCTTCTCCACCGACATGAAGCACTTCGCGATCTTCGGCCGCTGCGAGGACTGCACGGCGAGGGCGGCGGAGAAGGCCGCGAAGGCGGAGTAGGCGGCGGAGCGGCCTCTACCGCGAGTGGGGAGCTGCCCCCTACGGCAAGTGGGGAGCGGCACTCCGGCGGAAATAAAAAGCGCGCCCACTCGGTCGTAGGCTGTGTGGATATGAAGAGCCCTCTGTTGTCCCTGCCCGGTGCCGTGCCCGCCGAGGGTGTGGACGAAGGTGTCGCCGCCCACTACGGGGACCTGTTCCGAGAACAGCGTGCCTTCGCCGGCGGCACCGGTTTCGTGGACCTCTCGCACCGCGGCGTGGTCACCGTCACCGGCGACGACCGGCTCACCTGGCTGCACCTGCTGCTCACCCAGCACGTCAGCGACCTCCCGGCGGGCCGCGCCACCGAGGCGCTGATCCTCTCCGCGCACGGTCACATCGAGCACGCGCTGTATCTCGTCGACGACGGGACGACCACCTGGGCCCACGTGGAGCCCGACAGCCAGGACGCGCTGATCGCGTACCTGGAGTCGATGAAGTTCTTCTACCGCGTCGAAGTCGCCGACCGCACGGCCGAGTTCGCGGTCGTCCACCTGCCCGCCGGCTCCATCGCCGACGTCCCCGAGGGCGTCGTCGTCCGCGAGACGCCGTACGGACGTGATCTGTTCCTGCCGCGTACGGACCTGGAGTCGTACGCCGCCGACGTCGACCGGCACGGCCCGGCGGTCGGGCTGCTCGCGTACGAGGCGCTGCGCGTCGAGCACCACCAGCCGCGGATCGGTTTCGAGACCGACCACCGGACCATCCCGCACGAGCTGGGCTGGATCGGCAGCGCGGTGCATCTGCAGAAGGGCTGCTACCGCGGGCAGGAGACCGTCGCCCGCGTCCAGAACCTGGGCAAGCCCCCGCGCCGGCTCGTCTTCCTGCACCTGGACGGCAGCGAGGTCCATCTCCCGCCGCACGGCGCGGAGCTGCGGCTCGCGGACGAGGGGCCGGACGGGCGCAAGATCGGTTTCGTGACGACGGCCGTACGGCATCACGAGCTCGGCCCGATCGCCCTGGGACTCGTCAAGCGGAACGTACCGCTGGACGCGCGTCTGGTGGCCGATACGACGGCGGCGGCGCAGGAGGTCGTGGTCGAGCCGTAGGGCCCCGCCAGGGGCTGCCGGGCCGGATCTTGGAGTCCCTGTTGCCCGCCTGGCGGCTACATCTCCAGCAGGACGGTGAACGGGCCGTCGTTCGTCAGTGAGACGCGCATCTGCGCGCCGAAGCGGCCCGTCGCCACCGTCGCTCCCAGCGAGCGGAGCTGGGCCACGACCTCGTCCACGAGGGGCTCCGCGACGTCGCCGGGGGCGGCCGCGTTCCAGGTGGGGCGGCGGCCCTTGCGGGCGTCTCCGTACAGCGTGAACTGGCTGATGACGAGCAGCGGGGCGTCGATGTCCGAGCACGACTTCTCGTCGGCCAGCATGCGGACCGACCAGAGTTTGCGGGCCAGTTGGGCCGCCTTCTCCTTGGTGTCCTCGTGGGTCACCCCGACCAGGACGCACAGGCCCTCGCCGCTGATCTCACCGACGGTCTCACCCTCGACGACGACGCTCGCGCCGTCCACTCTCTGCACCACCGCACGCATAAGGACCATCATGCCGTGCGTCGGATTGACGTCGGTACGGGCCTTGGTGCCGGCCTCGGCGCCGACTCCGTACGGGGGCTTTCTTATTGATCCTTAACCCCCCATCTGGGGCCGATCGGGGGCACTCGGTCACATAGCGGCCACTTGGGGTGGCACGATGCTCACACGCGCCGGTCGAGGGGACGGTTGAGGCACATGAGCACACCGAGTACGGGGCAGTCACCCGGGGTCGTATCGCTGATTCGGGGGGAGCCGCCGTCATCGCCACCGCCATCGCCTGTGGCGGCCTTGCCGCAGTCTTCGCCGTCGTCGTCAGCGCGCCCGGTCGTGGCGCGTCCGCCCACCCAGCGTACGGACAGCCCCATGCCTGAGTCGGCGCCCGAGCCCGAGCCTGAGTCGGAGCCCGAGCTGAGCGTCCTGCGGCTGCCCGAACTGCGCACCCTGCGGAGGGACGCGCAGCGGGACGAGGCAGATCTGAGCTATGTGCGGCGGCTGTTGCAGGGGCGGATCGACATCCTGCGCGCCGAGTTGGGGCGGCGGGGTGCCCCGCGGCGGGGGCGCGAGGCGCGGATCGCGGCTTCGGCGTCCGTCGTCGAGCGGCTGTCGGAGATCCTGACGGACGCGCCGGCGCGGCAGCGGTCGTCCGCGCGGCACGTGACTGTGGGTACGCCCCACAGCGAGGAGTTCCGGCGGCTGGCCTCGGACATGCTCGCCGAGGTCGAGCTGTCCGACCTGGAGGCGCGTACGGACCTGGAGCTGAACGCGGCGATGGGGCGGCTCGTGCGGTACGAGCAGCAGGTTTCCCGGCGCCGGCAGGAGCTGCAGCGGACTGCGGACGACTGCAGCGCGGAGATCGCCCGCCGCTATCGCGAGGGCGAGGCGCAGGTGGACGACTTGCTGATGTGACGTCGACGGCGCGCTCTGCGGGGTTGGTCGGGGGGTTGGTCGTGGCTGGCCCCGCAGTCTTTTTGGGGGCGCGGGGAACTGCGCGGGCAACCCAAGGCGGCCCGCACCGGTACGCAGCCCTGAGCCCCCACCCACCCGGGGGTCTGGGGGCGGAGCCCCCGGTTTCGGGAAGGGGCGGGGCCGGGGGAGAGAAAAACGGCGCGACACCCCCCACCACGTCTGCCTAGCGTGGCCACATGAGCCCCCGCCAGGACATCGACATACGCCCCATCCGCGAGGACGAGATCCGGGACTGGACCCGCGCGCTGCACACGGGATTCCAGCTCCCCCCGACCGTCTCGGACGCGGACGTCAAGGACCGCAGCACCTACATCGTGCCCGCCCGAACACTGGGCGCATTCGACGGCACCAGATGCGTAGCCACGTTCCGCTCGTTCCCGCAGCAGATCACAGCCGTGGGCGGCTCCCCGGTGGCGGCCGACGCGATCTCGAACGTGACGGTCACAGCGACCCACCGCCGCCGAGGCATCCTCACCCGGATGATGGCCAAGGACCTGGCGGCGGCGAAGGAGCGGGGCGACACCGTGGCGACGCTGATCGCCGCGGAGTACCCGATCTACGGCCGGTACGGATTCGGTGCGGCCACGACGGCCGCCGAGTGGACGATCGACGTGCCGAGGGCGGGCCTCGACCCCCGCTGGTCGGGCCCGGAGGACGGCGGCCGTATCGACCTCGTGGACGGCGACGACGTACGGAAGACGGGCCCGGAGCTGCACGAGCGGCTCAGGCGGGTGCAGCCGGGCGTGGTCGACCGCGACGAGCGGTGGTGGCAGGTCCGTACGGGCGCGCTGGTGCTCGACCCGGCCTCGTGGACCGAGCCCTTCCACGCGGTGTACCGCAACGCGGAGGGAGAGGTCGAGGGGCTGCTCACGTACACCGTGGACGACCACTGGGGGGACGTGAAGCAGCCGCTGGAGACCGCGAAGGTCAAGGACATGATCGCGGTCACGCCGGCCGCGGAGCGTGCCCTGTGGCGGTACGTGTGCTCGGTCGACTGGGTCACGAAGGTCAGGACGGGGTGGCGGGCGGCGGACGACCTGCTGCCGCATCTGCTGCCGGATCCGCGCGCGGCACGCATCCTGACGCAGGCCGACCTGCTGTGGGTGCGGGTCCTGGATGTGGTGGCGGCACTGGAGGCGCGTACGTACGGGGCGACGGGGACGCTCGTCCTGGAGGTCGTCGACCGGGGAGGGCTGTGCGGGGGCCGGTACCGGCTGGACGCCTCGGAGGCGGGAGCAAGTTGTGCACGGACCACGGAGGACGCCGAACTCACACTGGATGTGGGTGAGTTGGGGTCGCTGTGGCTCGGGGACGAGTCGGCGGTGCGGCTCGCGGCGCTGGGGCGGGTGCGGGAAGAACGAGCGGGCGCCGCCCTCTTGGCCGACGCCCTGCTGCGAACGTCCAGGCGACCGTGGTGCCCGGACATCTTCTGATTCTTTTGTTCCTGGTCCTGACTGGTCCTGCTGCCTGGTGACTCCGTCCTTCGGGGTCTGGCCTCCGTTCCCTGTCGGTGGTCCGCTTCGGCGGCTTCTCCTCCGTTGTTCTGTGTGACTGTTCAGTTGTGATCCGTAGCTGTTCAGTTGTTGTTCCGCGGATCTTGGAGCGAACCGCGATGGTGCGGACCAACCGGGCTCCCGGCTCCCCTCCGGAAGGGAGCCCGGTCGGCCGGACTGCCGGACGGTGGCGCCCGATCAGCCGGACTGGGCGAGCAGCATCACGAGGATGACGGCCCCGAGGCCGCCGATCATGGAGTTCTTGGCCTTGATACCGACGGCGAGGGCGACGAAGGCGATGACGCCCATCGCCCCGAACTTCACCTGGATCAACTGCTCGAAACCGATGGCGAGGGCGGCGACGATGATGGCGATGAGCGGCATGCGGTCCCTCCTTCGGGACGGGGAGGCGGACCCCCCGCTGGGACCGTCCACCTGGTCGACAGTTCCGACTCTGGCGGCCAACCCCTGGGAAGCTTGACCATGTTCCTCAAGTTGGTTACCAACTTCACTGAAGTTATCTCCTCTTGGATGCGTCTCATAACCACCTTCTCAATAACTGCCCAAAGATGGCGCGAAGTTGTAGTGTTTGGTTGTGGACCCGGAACACGTCGCCGTCAATGGGCGGAAGAGGTCGCAACAGCCACAGCGGTCACACCGCGAGGTGGCCGACGAGCTGCGCACCCGGATCAGGTCCGGTGAGCTGCGGCCCGGGCAGCGCATGCCCACACAGGCCCAGCTGGCCGACGAGTTCGGCGTCGAGCGCGGCGCCGTGCGCCAGGCGCTGCGCATCCTCCAGTCGGAACACCTGCTGTCCAACGTGTCCAAAGGGAGCCCGGCGACCGTCGCCCAGGACGTGGGACCGGCTCTGACCGGGCCCGGAGCTCCGCCGCAGCCCACCATGGTGGCGCTCGCGTCGCGGATCACGGCCGCCTTCTCGGCCCCTCACGTGGAGATCGACGCCCTGTGCCTGACGGCGGTCTCGCTCACTCTCGCGATGGGTGAGCCGTTGCGTCTCATCCACGAGGGGCGAATAAAACCAGCCAGGGTGGACGTCCGGGTGCTCCTGCCGTCCAGCGACATCGACCTCGCCTTCCCGGCGCCGGTGGACGACACGGTCGACGACCGGCTGCAGCGCCGCTGGCTGGCCCACCGCAACGCACAGGGCCAGGTCCTCAAGCACAACCTGCTGGCGTTACGGGCCACGCACGGCATCGACGTACACATCACCTTCCGCGCCCTGCCGTTCACCCCGCCCGTGAAGCTCTACCTGCTCAACGGCGTGGAGGCGCTCTTCGCGTACTACACGCTGACGCGGCGCGGCGAGGAGATCGACCACGAGTACCTGGAGATGTACGACGCGGAGGGGACCCAGTCCATGCTGTTCCCCTTCGAACAGGGCGACGGCCTGCGGGACACGACCTTCGTCGAGCAGTCCCATCTGTGGTTCAACGCACTGTGGGAGACCATCAGCTCGGAGCTTGTGCTCACGGGCTGAGGTCTCCCACGGACGGGTACCGGATCTTCGGGTGGTTCTTCGTCCTCGCGGTTCGTGCGGTTCGCGCAGTTCGTACGGGTCACAGGGCGGGCCCGGAGACCATGAGGGCGAGGACGACGGCGCCGATCGAGCTGCAGGTCGGGCTCTTCGCCTTGATGCCGATGGTGAGCAGCAGCAGCCCCACGACACCGCTGGGACCGTATCGCCACTGGACGAGCTGCTCGAAGGTGACGACGAAGACGGCGGAGAGGAAGGCGATGACGGGCATGGTGGATCCTCCTTCGGGTCTTTCGGGGTGGTGCGACGGCTGGGCGGGGGTGGTGCGGGAGTGGTGCGGTGGTGCGGGACGATGCTGGAGAGGCGCGGAGCCTTCCCATCTGCCAACTACTTGCGAGAGGAGGCAAACCTTCCGCCATCTTCGCTAAGTTGGTTGCCAACTCTGACTAAGATATCCCCAGTTGGTCCCTACTTCAAAACAACTTTCAAACAACTCCCCTAAGATGGAGCGGAGTTGTAGCGTTTGGTCGTGACCCAGGAGAACGTGGCAGTGAACGGCAGCAGAAAGCTCTCGCCGCAGGAGATCGCCGACATCCTGCGGGACCGTATCCGCGCGGGTGACCTGCGCTCCGGCGACCGCCTGCCGACCCAGGCCGAGCTGGCCGAGGAGTTCGGTGTGGAGCGCGGCACGATCCGCCAGGCCCTGCGGGCACTCCAGGACGAGGGCCGGCTCAGCAACGTCAGCAAGGGCAGCCCCCCGCGTATCGCGGACGTGACCCCCGCGCGGGACGAGCCTCAGCCGACGATGGTGGGGTTGGCACCGCAGTTGGTCGAGGCGTTCGCCGTGCCGCATGTCCGGGTGGACGCCGCGTGCCTCACCGCCGAGACCCTGATGCTGGCCCTCGGTGAGCCGGTCCGCCTGATCCATGAGGGCAAGCTCCGCCCGGAGTCGATCGACGTCCGCATCCTGCTGCCCTCCCGTGACATCAACCTCGCCTTCCCCGTCTCCGTCGACGCACAGGGCGCCCAGGACCCGGTCCACCAGCGCTGGCTGGAGATGCGCAACGCCCAGGGCCACGTCCTGCGCCACAACCTCAAGGCGCTGCGTTCGTCCCACGGCATCGACGTCAACGTGACCTTCCGGGCGCTGCCGTTCACCCCGCCGGTGAAGCTGTACCTGCTCAACGGCGTCGAGGCCCTGATCGCGTACTACATGATCATGAGGCGGGAGGAGGCCGGCGACAGCGGCATGCTCGACATGTACGACGCGTTGGGCTCCACCTCCCTACTGTTCTCCTTCGAGCAAAGGGCCGGCCAACGCGACGCCGCCTTCGTCGTGCAGTCCCAGAAGTGGTTCAACGCCCTCTGGGAAACCATCACTACGGACCTGACACTCTCCTAGTGACTCCAGATACGAAGCAGACTGGTCCGGTGGCAGCAGAGACTGAGAACCTCCAGGAAGTGATCAAGCGCGCCCGCTTCGTCCTCTTCGACTTCGACGGGCCGATCTGTCGGTTGTTCGCGGGCTACTCGGCGGAGAAGGTGGCGCGCCAACTGGTCGCCTGGCTGGAGGGGCAGGGCTTGCGGGGGCTGCTGACCGAGGAGGAGCAGGTCCACCCGGACCCCCAGGTCCTCCTCGCCGCCGTGAACCGGCGCCGCCCGAACAGCGATCTGGTGACCGAACTGGAGGAGCGGCTCACCCAAGAGGAACTCCGTGCGGTGTCCAGCGCCTGGCCCACCGAGTATGCGGATCCGCTGATACGGACCTGGAGCGCGGTCGGGGCGCGGTTGGCCATAGCGACCAACAATTCGGCCCAGACGGCGATCAGTTACCTGGAGGGTCGTTGCCTTGTCGGCTGCTTCGCGTCCAATATCTACGGCCGCACCAAGGAACTTCACCACCTCAAGCCTCATCCTTACCGTCTTGTCCAAGCTCTGGGTGCCATGGGCGCCGCCCCAAATAAAGCCCTCATGATCGGCGACACTCCAACGGACTTCCATGCTGCCCAAGGGGCGGACGTTCCCTTTCTTGGCTACGCGCGTAACGCCGAAAGGGAGAAGGAGCTGAGATCGGCGGGAGCGGAAGTTGTGGTGAGGTCGCTGGAGTCGGTTCTGAGGATGGTCCGAGTGAGGTGACCTTCCGCGGGTGATGTGCAAGTGGAGGTAGGTCCTTCACTGGTTCTGCTAAGTTGGTAGCCAAGTCGGCTCAAGTTGCGCCTAGTTGGTAGCTACCTCAGACAACTTGCCCGCAACCCCCTGCAAGTGGGGTGGGGTTGTAGCGTTTGGTCGTGACCCAGGAGAACGTGGCAGTGAACGGCAGCAGAAAGCTCTCGCCGCAGGAGATCGCCGACATCCTGCGGGACCGTATCCGCGCGGGTGACCTGCGCTCCGGCGACCGCCTGCCGACCCAGGCCGAGCTGGCCGAGGAGTTCGGCGTGGAGCGCGGCACGATCCGCCAGGCCCTGCGGGCACTCCAGGACGAGGGCCGGCTCAGCAACGTCAGCAAGGGCAGCCCGCCGAGGGTGGCCGAGGCGGCGCCTACGCGGGACGAGCCCCAGCCGACGATGGTGGGCTTGGCGCCTCGGCTCACGGGCGCGTTCGCCGTGCCGCATGTCCGGGTGGACGCCGTGTGCCACACCGCCGAGACTCTGATGCTGGCTCTGGGTGAATCGGTTCGCCTGATCCATGAGGGCAAGCTCCGCCCGGAGTCGATCGACGTCCGCATCCTGCTGCCCTCCCGTGATATCAACCTCGCCTTCCCCGTCTCTGTCGACGCGCAGGGTGCCGAGGATCCGGTCCACCAGCGCTGGCTGGAGATGCGTAACGCCCAGGTTCACGTCCTGCGCCACAACCTCAGGGCGCTGCGTTCGTCCCACGGCATCGACGTCAACGTGACCTTCCGGGCGCTGCCGTTCACCCCGCCGGTGAAGCTGTACCTGCTCAACGGGGAAGAAGTGCTGATGGGGTACTACATGCTCACGCAGCGGGAGGAGGAGCACGATGGCCGGACTCTGGTCATGTACGACGCGCTTGGGTCCGAGTCCCTCCTCTTCTTCTTCGAGACGCGGTCCGGTCAGCGCGACGCCGCATTCGTGGACCAGTCCCAGAAGTGGTTCAACGCCCTCTGGGAAACCATCACCACGGACCTGAGCCTCTCCTGAGAGCCGCGTACGGCCTCGCGACCGGCAGCGGTCGTGCCCTGAGCGGCCCAGAAATGGTTCGATGCCCTCTGGGAAACGATCGCCAGGGAGTTGACACTCTCTGAGTGACTTTTGAAACGAGACAGACCGAGTCGGCGTCGGGTATGACCGAAAGCCTCCAGGGGCTGATCGCGGAGACACGTTACGTCTTCTTCGACTTCGACGGACCGATCTGTCGCCTGTTCGCGGGTCACTCGGCCGAGGACATCGCGAGAGCCCAGGTGAAGTGGCTGAAGGACCGTGGGCTGCTCGGGCTGCTGACCGACAGGGAGCGGAACCACCCGGACCCGCACGGTGTGCTGAGCGCGGTCGCCCGCCGTCACCCCAAGAGCGATCTCGTTGCCGAGCTCGAAGAGTGGCTCACCCAGAAGGAGTTGGAGGCGGTGCCCACCGCCTGGCCCACCGAGTTCGCGGATCCGTTGATCCGGACCTGGGTGGCTGTCGGTGCGCGGATGGCCATAGTGACCAACAACTCGGCCCGCACGGTGACGTCCTATCTGGAGAGCCGGGGCCTGCTGGAGTGCTTCGCCCCCTACATCTACGGCCGTAGCAAGAATCTCGAACTGCTCAAGCCGCACCCACACACGCTGAACCGGGCTCTGAACGTACTCGGAGCGGCACCGGACGCCACGCTGATGATCGGTGACGCGCCGTCGGACTGCGAGGCCGCCCGCAGCGCGGGTGTGTCCTTTCTCGGCTACGCGCGTGACCCTGCCGTGGCAGAGGAGTTGTTGAAGGCCGGCGCGGCTCCGGGACACATCGTGGACTCGCTGGAACCCGTGCTGCAGATCGTGCGGGGCCGCGCCTGACTCGCTGGGCATCAGCTCGGGGTCATCAGCAGCACCAGCAGTATGGTGGCAACCAATATGCAGGTACTGTTGCGCGCCTTCAGTCCAATTCCCAGCAGGCAGAACCCTGCGACCCCAAGCGGACCGAACTCCCCATGTACCGCCTGTTGCAGAGCGATCCGCAGCACGGCCAGCGCGATCTCGACCATGATCATGATCTTCCGCCCGCCTCCCCTGGCGTCAACCTGTCGTCCAATTGGACTGGTTGACTTGAGTTGAATGTTCCCTGGCTGGTTGATCCCTAATCAACAGTCCAATGGGTGCAGCTATTTGGCTGGAAGTGGTTTGCCGTTGGGGGTGTGAGAGGTAGGTTCGGCGTGTGGCTAACTTGGAAGGCGCCGACAGTGGAGGCAGGGAGTTCCGACGTGTGGACAACGCCCTGCGGGAGCAGTTGGCGAACGGAACGTACAGGCTGGGCGACATGCTGCCCGCGCAGCGGGACCTGGCCTCCGAGTACGGGGTCTCCCGCGACACGGTCCAGAGGGTCCTGCGCCAACTGGCCGCGGAGGGCTGGATCCAGTCGAAACAGGGCAGTGGCAGCCGGGTGCTGCGGGTGCCACGTGTCGGCCCGGCCGGACAGCGTGCGGGGCTGGGTGCCGAGCGGCAGGGGAGGGCGCTGCTCCTCCCGCTGATCCACACGGCCTTCGAGCAGCCCACGGTGTCCCTGGACGTCTTCACGCTCACGTCCGAGACGCTGGTGGGTCACCTCAGGCAGCAGACGGAGCGCGTTCTGGTCACCAAGGAGATCTCTCCGGAACGGCTGCACGTCCGCATGCTGGTGCCCTGGGAGGACGAGCCGCTGGCCTATCCGCGCGCCAAGGACCCGGGCGACGCACGGGTCTGGCAGCGCTGGCGGACGATGACCCGCAAGCACCTCAAGGACATGCAGGTGTACTTCAAGGCGTTGAACGAGGGAGGGGTCGACGCCCGGCTGGAGGTCCGCAGGGTGCCACTGACCCCGCACTGCAAGCTGTACGTGCTCAACGACACCGACATGCTGTACGGGACCTATGACGTGGTCGAGCGCACGGTCACTCTCGATGACGGCACCGATATCGAGTCCCTGGACGTACTCGGTCTGGGCTCGACCCTCTCGCACCACCGGCGGGAGGCGGACGAGGAGTCGCACGACTCCACGTTCTTCGCCAGCCACCAAGGCTGGTTCGAGTCGTGCTGGAACCTGCTGGGTGTGGTAGCGGAGGGCAACTGAAAGGGCATTGTCGGTAACGCCGGACACGAGTATCGAGTGGAGGCGGTCCAGATAGTGACACGTCGTGAGATGAGGAGGAAGGCAGGCTCGGAGAGGCAGTACTGTGTGCGCCCATGCCGTCCCCTCCGCATCACAGAGCGCGCCAGGCACTGGTACGCCGTCTCGCGGAGGTGCGGCGCCGCAGCCCGGACGGGGCGACCGTTACCGGCCATCACAACAGCAACCACATCGTGTCTCTGGGACAGCCGCTGGCCTTTCTGCTGGGGATGGGGTCCGGACGGGTTCTCGCCAAGTTCCGTACACCCTTCACCACGGTGGAAGTGGTGCCGCGAATCTGGCGGCGCGAGTCGGAGGTGCTGCGGGCGGTGAGCAAACAGCTGAGTGAAGTGCCTCGCTGTCTGGTGGACTTCGAGGAATGGTCACTGCACGCCTATCTGCCGGGACGCGTGTTGTCCGAGGTGGTCCAGGAGGGGCCGATCGGTAGCTGGCGCCTGGCTGCACTCGCCGACTTCTTCGCACGTGTGGCCTCGGTGCCGGAATATGATCTGCCGCAGCGCCCGGCCGACTGGCCGCAGAACGGCGACAGTTCAGGGTTTCTGCGTTGGTTGGGCCGGTTTGCCGAGCAGCGGGTGTATCAGTGCAACCGGCCCCGCTTCGGGGAACTCTTCGACGCGGTCGGCGTCCCACGCGACGCCGTGGACCGATTCCTGCGTTCCGTGCCCGAACTCAGCCCGCGCCCGTTTGCCCTGCTGCACACCGACGTCCACCGGGCCAATGTGGTGGTGATACCGGACGGGGACGGCGAGCGGCTGTCGGTCATCGACTGGGAACTCGCGTTGTACGGGGATCCGTTGCACGACCTGGCGACCCATCTCGTCCGTATGGGGTATGACAAGACGGAGCAGGAACTGATGATCCGGATGTGGGCCGACGCGATGCGAAGCGCGGGCCACGGGGACATGACCGTCGACATGGACCGTGACCTGGAGTGGTATCTCGGATTCGAGTACGTACAGTCGGTGTTCCCCGACGTGATGCGGGCGGCTCTCGCCCTGCCCGACGACCCTGGGGAGCAGGACTTGCGCCTTGCCGCCGGACAGGTGTGCCGGGCGATACACCGGGCCAGGGAGCCGCTGGCCCTGGTGGACGGGCCCCTGGGCGAAGAGGCGGGTGTCGAGGCGCTGCGGCAGTGGCACCGCGCAGACAGGGCAGAGTGGGTGGGGAGCACCGAAGAGTTGGAACGGATGGAGGGCCTGGAGCGGCATGGCTGTTGATCTCAAGGACATGAGGGAAGCAGAGAAGCTGCTGTCGGGCGCGCGCTGTGTCCTCTTCGACTTCGACGGACCGATTTGCCGGCTCTTCCCGAACGGCTCCTCCGTGGATGTCGCCGATAAACTCCGGCGGCAGATCGACGCCTTCGGGGTCGGCGACGTACTGACGGAGCACGAGCGCGAGGACAAGGATCCGCATGTAGTGCTGCGGGCGGTGCACCGTGAGTGCAAGGACAGGGACCTGCAGGGACTGCTGGAGGCCCTGGAGGAAACGCTGACGGAGGGGGAGCTGGTAGCTGCGGGGTCCGCGGAACTCACAGAGGACGCCGATGTTCTCATCGGCTTGCTCGCCGAACGGGACCTGCGCCTCGGTGTGGTCACCAACAACTCGCACTTGGCAGCCGAGTCGTTCCTTAAGACCAATAAACTGAGCGAGTGCTTCGGCAGTATCGAAGGCCGCACCCGCGATCCCGGCCTGATGAAGCCGCACCCCGACGTCATCGAGCGGGCCCTGCGGAATCTGCGCCTTCGACCGGAGGGCGCGGTGATGATCGGAGACTCGCCGTCGGACCTGGAAGCCGCGAATCGGGCCGGAGTTCAGTTCATCGGATACGGGCGCAATGACCTCAAGGTGAATGCGTTGCGGGACGCCGGGGCCGCGGTGGTCGTTCGTTCCTATGGCCCGTTGGTCAAGGAGGCGTGAGAGGGCGGGACTTGACGTGGCTTCAGAGATCAGTCGGCGCGAATTAGAGGTCGCCGGTGACGGGGTTCCGTCTGTCGAAGGGCCCTTGACGGGTTATCACCATGAGACGTATGCGTTCATGCTGTCGGACGAGGCTGGAGCCTCCTTCGGTGGGCGCTGGAAGATCCGCGAACCCCGCGAGGCGCTCCTGTGGTTCGACCGGCGTTACTTCGCGTCGGAGATTCACCTGCTCTACGACCTACAGCGAAGTATCGACCTCGTCCCCGAGGTCGCTCCGGTAGGGGGCTTCGACCTGCAGCGATTCGTCGAGGGCGTCACCCTGGGGGAGCGGCATCCGTCCGGCGAAGCTGTGCCCGAGGCGGTGTTCGAACAGATCCTGGAACTGTTCCGCCAGTTGATCGCTGTCACTTCGAACATCTTGGTCGCGAAGCGAAAATACGAACCAATGGATCGGGCCGAGGAGGGGGATAGTGCGGGATTCCTTGGAAGGCTCATCCGGTTCACTCAAGAGCGTGTGTATGGGGAGAACCTGCCGGAATATGAAGATTTGTTCGCCGATCTCGGCCTCGGCCTCAATTCCTTTGAGTACCTCAGAAAGCACGTTGACGGACTGACAAGTCGACCGTTCTGCCTCCTGCACGCGGATCTGCACCGAGAGAACTTCATCCTCGACTCTGCGGGCAAAGTCTGGGCCATCGACTGGGAACTGGCGATGCTCGGCGATCCCCTCTACGACCTCGCAACCCATCTCCACCTGATGCGGTATCCGGTTCAGCAGGAGCAGGTGATCATCCAGCGATGGTGTGCGATCGCCGAAGAGGTCAGAAAGGGCAGTTCCAAAGGCTGGATCGAGGATCTGCCGAGGCTGCGCGACTACAAGAAGGCGCAGTCCCTGTTCACGGACGTCATCCGTGAGACACAGTCCCTCGTTGTCGCAGGAGGGTTCGGCCCTCGGCGGCTCCACGAGGCGAGCTTGAGGGTTCGGGACGTACGCAGGGCGGCGGCCGAGCCGCTGGGGCTGACTTCCAGGCCGAGCCTGTTGGAGATCGAGGCGGCGCTCCTGCGATGGGACGGAGACAGAAAGCGCAGAGAGGCCGGAACCTGAGCAGGAGCGGTCCATGTACTTGGTCGAACCCGACGACCACGCTCTCGCGGACACCTGCGACGAGTTCGTACGGCATGCGATACGCGCCGGTGTCAGGCTCCGTGGGCATCGCAACCAGAACTTCGTGCTGCCGTTGACGGAGGAACTGGCCCGGCATGTGGAGTGCGAGTTCGGCACGCCCGTGACGGTACGGATCCGCAGGCCGGAGGCGTTGCCTGTGGTCGTGCGCACCTGGCCGCGGGAAGGGGAAGTCCTCGATGCCGTCGGCAGGATGTCGCCGCACCAGGTGCCGCGGTACCTGGCCGCCGGCCGCGAGGCCTCCATCCACAGCTATGTGGATGAAGTTCCACTCTCGGAGTTGTACCCGGACGGCACAGCCGTGCCCGGCGATATCGTCGAGGAGTTGGCGGACCAGTCAGCGCGGATGGCGCAGGTCGGCCGGGAGTCCCTGCCGCCGCTGCCCGCGGACTGGCCCACGGACGACCGGGACAGCTGAGGGTTCCTGCGGCTGCTGACGGGACAGGTGGACCACCAGGTGCGCGAGCCCAATTGGCCTGTGTTCGGGCGGCTGTTCGTCGCACTGGGTGTTCCTGAGGACGCGATGCGACGGTTCGCCGATCGCCTGCCCGCCATGACCGGCCGGCCGTTCGCTCTGCTGCACGCGGATCTCCACCGGGACAACCTGATCGTGACCCGTTCCGGTGCGCCGCCTCTGGTCTGTGTCGACTGGGAGCTCGCGACGTACGGCGACCCGCTGCACGACCTTGCCATCCACCTCGTACGCATGCGGTACCCGGAGCCGCAGCGGGAGCAGGTGATCGATGCCTGGTGTCGGGCACTTCGAAGCACCAGCCCCGACTCGGTCGACGGGGTGGCACAAGACCTGCGGCACTACGTCGAGTTCGAACGTGCGCAGTCCGTCTATCCGGATGTCGTGCGCGCTGCGCAGTCGCTGACCAACAGCCCCGACCACCCTGACCACTTCGACCGCCTCGGTCGGCGGGAGCTGGCGCGATCGACAGCCGTGGTTCGCAAGGCATTGAAGGCCGCGGCCGGACCGTTGGGGCTCGACGGCGTACCGGATGTGGCCGACATCGAGCGAGCGCTCAAGAATTGGTGCCGGTTCAGCACTTCAGCACCACCTTCCCCAGCAACTCCCGCCCCTCGACAGCCCGATGTGCCTCCCCCGCCTCCTCCAGCGAGAACACCTCCCCGACAACCGCCCGCAACCGACCCGCCGCAGCCTCCCCGAGGGCGTAGGTGGTCAGGCGGGTGAGGTCGGACGGGCTGAACTGGACGTCGCCGATGCCGAAGAGGGTGATGTCGCGGTGCTTGGCGTCCGTCGGGTTCAGGGGGGTGAAGTCGCCGGTCGAGGCGCCGTGGGCCGAGAAGCGGCCGCCGGTTGCCGTCAAGGGGAAGGCCATCGCGCCGAGTTGGCCGCCGACGCCGTCCAGGACCACGTCCGCCGCGCCGTCGGGGCCGCCGAGGGCGTGGCGGGCCTGGGCCGGCCAGTCGGGGGACGTGGCGTCGACGACCGCGTCCGCGCCCAGGTCCCGTACCAGGGCGAGCTTCGCCTCGCCTCGGGCCACGCCCACCACCCGGGCACCCCGCGCATGGGCCAGCTGGACCAGGAGCGTGCCCATGCCGCCCGAGGCACCCAGGATCAGGACCCGGTCCGTCTCCGTCACCGCGGTGAGTTCCAGAAGGCCCGTCGATGTCACTCCGTCGTGGACCAGGGCCGCCGCGTCGAGGAGATCCAAGGAGTCCGGGACGACCGTCAAGGCCGAGGTCGCCGCCACGGCTCGCTCCGCGTACGCGCCCGTCACGAACGAAGTGACCCGGCGGCCCAGCCACTCCGCGGGGACGTCCGGGCCCAGGGCGCTCACGACTCCTGCGACGCCGCCCCCGGGGACGTACGGAGGTGTTACCGGGAAGTACTCGACGCCCCAGCCGGACCGTATCTGCGTCTCCACGAAGATCGTGTCCGCGTACGCGACGTCGATCAGTACTTCGCCGGGGGCGGGGACCGGGTCCGGGAGGTCGGTCGTGATCAGGACCGACGGGTCGCCGAAGCGTGTCACCTGGGCTGCTCGCACGGGGATCTCCAGAAAGAGAAGTGGACGGTGGAGCGGGCAGTCTTTGACCTCAAGTTCGGTTGAGGTCAAGAGGAGTCGGCAAGAGGGTGCGGCAAGCAGAGCGGGCAAGAGGGGTCGGAACCGGCCAAGGGGGCGAGGAAGTGGTGTTCAAGGGGAAGGCGGGAGTCCGGAAAGTGCGTAGGCTCGGGGCATGGGCGAGACGGGTGCGAGGGGTGCTGCCGGCGTGACCGGGGTCACGCGGGCGGTGAGTGGTGCGAGCGCCGTGGGCGCGCCGCGTGAGGCGGGTGCGGTGGGTGCCGTGGGTGTGGCAGGTGCTGCGGGGGCCATGGGGTTGCGTGAGCGTAAGAAGCTGCGCATGTACCAGGACGTCTCGGACGTCGCCATCACGCTCTTCCTGCAGAAGGGGTTCGAGCGGGTCTCCGTCGCGGAGGTGGCCGCCGCCGCCCAGATATCGAAGCCGACCCTCTTTCGGTACTTCTCGTCGAAGGAGGACCTGGTTCTGCACCGGTTCGCCGATCACGAGGACGAGGCCGCGCGGGTGGTCACCGCGCGGGCGCCCGGGGAGTCCGCCGTCGACGCGCTGCGGCGGCAGTTCCTGGCCGGGATCGAGCGGAGCGACCCCATCACCGGGGTCAACGGGGACCCGCACATCCTCGCCTTCCACCGGCTGCTCTACGGGACTCCTTCGCTGGTCGCGCGGCTGTACGAGTATCTGGAGCGGTCCGAGGACGCCCTCACCGAGGCGCTCGGTGGCGGCCTCGATGCCAGGCTCGCCGCCGGGCAGATCATCGCCGTGCAGCGGATCCTCGCGCAGGAGAACTGGCGGCGGATCGCGGACGGCGAGCCGGTCGCGGACGTGCGGCGGGATGCCGTCGTCGCGGCGGAGAGCGCGTTCGCGCGGCTTGAGGCAGGGCTGCCGCGATGTGTTTGACGCCCGCCGGGTGCCGAGCGATGCCCATTCCATGACCAAGTAAAAACTTTAACTCGGTTACGTTATTCCGTTACCCTTGCTCGAATGACGTCACCCGACCCCCTTCTCGTCACCTCCCTCACCCAGGAACGCGCCTACCACGACACCTGCCGCGCCGCCCTCGCCGCGATGGTCGACGGTGCTCAGGAACACGTCTTCACCGGAGAGGACGTATCCGCCTCCGGTGCCGACGCCGAAGTGCTCGGGTATCGGCTCCGCAGCCGGGCCAAGGAGATGCGGGAACTGCCCGAAGGGCCTTTGTTCTTCGGGCGGTTGGACTTCGAGGGTGAGCGTGGTGGCGCCGGTGATCACGCCGGGCAGAGCTACCACGTCGGCCGGCGGAGGATCACCGAGCACCCCTCCGCGCCGCCCCTCGTCGTGGACTGGCGGGCTCCCGTGTCGCGCGCCTTCTACCAGGCGAGCGCCCGCGATCCACAGGGTGTGCGGGTGCGGCGACGGTTCGGCTGGGCACCGGGGAGCCGCGGCGACTCCGCCGACCTCACCGGTCTG
Organism: Streptomyces sp. NBC_00258; assembly: GCF_036182465.1. Classification (NCBI taxonomy): domain Bacteria; kingdom Bacillati; phylum Actinomycetota; class Actinomycetes; order Kitasatosporales; family Streptomycetaceae; genus Streptomyces; species Streptomyces sp. NBC_00258. The sequence goes on along the minus strand of NZ_CP108081.1, from coordinate 5,954,858 downwards.
GAGGACGAGCACCTGGAGGGGGAGTATCTGGGAGGGGAGTACCTGGAGGACGAGCGCCTCCCGAACGGGCACCGCACAGCGTCACCCGGCGGCAGCCGCATCCTCGCCGGCGAGATCGAACGCCCCCGCGTCGGCCCGATGCGCGACATCGCCGCGACCATCCAGCCCGACCAGGACGAACTCGTACGGGCGGACCTCACCGTCTCCGTCTGTGTGCAGGGTGCGCCGGGCACCGGGAAGACGGCCGTCGGGCTGCACCGGGCCGCGTATCTGCTCTACACGTTCCCGCAGCGCGTCCAGCGCGGCGGGCTGCTGATCCTGGGGCCGAACCGCACCTTCCTTTCCTACATCTCGGAGGTGCTGCCCGCCCTCGGCGAGACCGGCGTACGGCAGTCCACGGTCGGGGAGGAGATCGCGCGGCACCCGGTCACGGGCGAGGACGGCGAGGCCGCCGCGGCCGTCAAGCACGACGCCCGTATGGCGGAGGTGCTGCGGCGGGCCCTCTACGCCAGGGTCGGCTCGGAAGGAGCTGAGGGTGGTGAGGGGGCTGAGGGGGCCAACGGCCTTGCGGTGCCCGACGGTTCGTACCGGTGGCGGGTGCCCGGTGAGGCACTCGCGCGGATCGTGGCGGGCGTACGGGCCGAGCAACTGCCGTACGCCGTCGGGCGCGAGCGGGTCCGGACGCGGATCGTGCGGTACGTGCGGGAGCGGGCCGAACGGCGTGCCGGGCCCCAGTCCAACGCCTGGGTGCAGAAGATCTCGCGGGCGCGGCCCGTCGGCGCGTACGTCGACGCCGTGTGGCCCAAGGCGCGGCCGGAGGAGGTCGTCGCCGAACTCCTGGCCGATACGGCCGTGTTGGCCGCAGCGGCGGACGGAGTGCTGGACTCGGACGAACAGAAGGCGCTGCTGTGGGCGCGCCCGCCCCGGTCGTGGAAGTCCGCACGGTGGTCGGCGGCCGATCTCGTCCTCCTCGACGAGGTCGCCGGGCTCGTCGAACACCCGGAAAGCTATGGGCACTTGGTGATCGACGAGGCGCAGGACCTGTCCCCGATGGAGTGCCGGGCGATCGGCCGGCGGGCGGTCTACGGGTCGCTCACCGTCCTCGGCGACCTCGCGCAGGGGACCACACCGTGGGCCGCGCGGGAATGGGGCGAACTCCTCGGCCACCTGGGCAGACCGGAGGCGGTGGTCGTGCCGCTGACCACCGGCTTCCGTGTCCCGCAGGCAGTGGTCGAGCTGGCCAACCGGGTACTCGCGAGGCTGGACGTCGGAGTCCCCGCCGGCCAATCCCTGCGCAGGGACGGCGAGTTGAGGATGCTCCCCACGGACGACGTACTCGGCGAGACCGTCGAGGCCGTGCGCCGCGCCCTCTCGTACGAGGGGTCCGTGGGCGTCATCACGGCCGACCCGGACGTCGTACGGGTGCGGGAGGCGCTCGGCCGCGCCGGTATCGAGGCGGCCGGGGTCGACCAACTCGGCGCGCGTGTCATGGTGTTGGGGGCCGGGCTCGCGAAGGGCCTGGAGTACGACCATGTCGTCGCCGTGGAGCCGGCGGCGATCGCGGAGGGGGAGACCCGGGGACTGCATCGGCTGTACGTCGTGCTCACGCGGGCCGTGTCACGGCTGGACGTGGTGCATGCGCGGCCGTTGCCGTTCGAGTGAGAGCCTTGGGCACCTTCGGGGGTGCCGGGGCCGTCCGGGGCCACCATGATCGTGGCGCACAGGACCTAGTGGATCCCCGGACCCGGACCCGGACCCGGACCCGGTTCCGGTTCCGGCAGCCGGTCGCCCGCACCGGCTCCCGACACCCCCGACGCCTCCATCAGGACCTCCCCGGCCGGCGTCCGCACGTACAGCACCGACTGACCGGCCCGCCGCCGCTCCACCAGACCCGCGTCCAGCAGCACCCGCAGATGCCGGCCCACCGAACCCAGCCCCTGCCCGGTCACGGCGACGAGCTGGGTCGTGCTCATGGGGGTGCCGAGCAGCGCCAGCACTCCGGCCCGTGCGGTGCCGACGAGTGCCCCGAGGCCGGCCGGGACGGGGCGCCGGTGGTGGTCCTCGGCGAGCACCCCGAGGCACGGGTAGACGACGGCGTACCGCTCCCGCCCCTCCCACGACACCCAACTGGTCTTCGGTGTGACCGGCATGAACAGCAGCTCCGCCCCGGCGGCGATCTCCCGCGGCGGATACGCGTTCGGGTTGACCTGGAACCGGCTCTCCCCGAGCCACCGGGTCCCCGGCTTCAGCGAGTCCAGCACGGCCGCCCAGCCTCCCTGGCTCACGCGTGCGGTCCGCGCGACCATGTCGGCCTCCAGCACGCGCCGCCGACGTTCCCAGTACGGCCGTACGGTCTCCTCCCAGACGTACGTCAGAAGCGTGGTCGCCCGCTCGGGCAGGTCGTCCCGCTCCAGGGCGGCGGGGAGCGGGCTGCCTCGGAGGCACACCCGGAGGTTGGCCCGCGCCTCCTCGGCGGCGGTCGCGCGCACCCGGGCCACGGTCTCCTCGAAGCTTTCCCCGGCGCACGAGGTGGGGCAGAAGAAGTCGGCGATCCAGGACGTGCCGAACGCCACCCGCACGACCAGCGCGGCCACCGGGTCGGCCGCGAGACGGGCGCGGTAGCCGGGCAGGTGCTCGCGCAGCCAGGCCTCCTCGCCCGGATGGGCGCCGGTCCCCGCGTGCAGCAGTCTCAGGCTCGCGAAGGTCTCGGCGAACGGCGAGAGCACGAAGCGGCTTCGGGCGAGGGTGTCGGTGCCGATCTGCCACAAGCCCATGCGCTTGACCTTAAGCCCCTGCGTATGAGGTCTGGGGGAGTAGGTCGGTTGTCGGGTGCGGGTCGGTGGGGGCTCGGTGCGCAGTTCCCCGCGCCCCCAAAAAGACGGGGGCGCCCCTGTTGCGCCCCTGTCTCCCGGATGTCTCAAGCCCGCGTGTACGAGCTTCCCGAAGCCCGTACGTACGACCTTTCGCGTGTCGGCGAAACAGTCAACAGGGCACCCGAGTTGCTCGGAGACTTCGGCCCATGCGCAGCTATCGCTCCCTGTTTCGCACGCCGGAGTTCACCCCGTTCCTGCTCTCCTTCGGTGCGTTCGCCGCGGCCCAGACGATCGGCGGTCTGGCCCTCGGCACGCTGGTCTTCCGGGCCACCGGTTCCCCGCTCCTGTCGGCGGTGAGCATGTTCGCCCCGCAGTTGGCGCAGTTGCTGGGCGGCGCCTTCCTGCTCTCGGGCGCCGACCGCCTGCCCCCGCGCGCGGTCCTGACCGCCCTCGCCCTCGCCTTCGCGGCCGGTACGGCGGTGCTGGCTCTGCCCGGCCTGCCGGTCTGGGGGGTCTTCGCCGTCGTGCTCCTGCAAGGGCTGGTCGCGTCGCTGGGCGGGGGCGTACGCGGGGGACTGCTGAACGAGATCCTGACCAAGGACGGCTATGTCCTAGGGCGTTCGGTCTACAACATGCTCTGGGGCCTGGTGCAGATGGCCGGGTTCGCGACGGGCGGCGCACTGCTGGTGCTCCTGTCCCCGCGGACGTGCCTGCTCCTGGCGGCGGCGCTGTATGTGCTGTCGGCCCTGGTCACACGCCTGGGTCTCAGGGCTCGCCCACCGCGCGCGGCCGGCCGCCCGTCCGTCTCGGCGACCTGGCGCACCAAACGCCCTCCTGTGGTCCTCACGCCCCCGCCGCCTCGTCTACCTGGGCCTGTGGGTCCCCAACGGCCTGATCGTCGGCGGCGATTCGCTCTACGTCTCCTACGCCCCCGAAGCGGCCGGGGTGCTGTACGCGTTCGGGGCGCTGGGCATGTTCGCGGGCGACATGGCGGTGGGGCGCCTGGTGCCGCCCGCGTTGCGGCCCCGTCTCGCGACGCCGCTGCGTCTGCTGCTCGCGGTTCCCTACCTGTTCTTCGTCCTGCGTCCCGGAGTGGCGCTGTCGGCCGTGGCCGTCACCGTCGCCTCCGTCGGCTTCGCCGCGAGCCTGGTCCTGCAGGAGCGCCTGATGTCCCTCACCCCCGACGATCTCGCGGGCCAGGCCCTCGGTCTGCACGCCACCGGCATGGCCGCCATGCAGGGTGTCGGCGCCGTCCTCGCGGGCACACTCGCCCAACTGACCTCCCCGGCAACGGCGATGACGATGATGGCGGTCGCGTCGGTCACCGTGACCCTGAGCCTCGCGGCGCTGGGCAGGCGCGACGAACGACGGCCGGCCGTCCCCAGTACGCGCCCGGGCACCCTGCCGGAACCCGCCGCCACGGACTAGGGGCCGCCCGGTGGGTTGCCCAGTCGGGTGTCGCACAGGCCGAACTAGGGGTCTGGGCAGTGGGCCGAGGTAGCGGTCCGAACTAGCGGGCCGGCTCGGTCGGCGGTGCGTCGAGGGCGGGGATCAACTGCTCCTCCTCGTACGTCAGATGGGTCTCCAGCTCGGTGGTGAGGCGTTCGACCTCGCGGCGTGCGTGCTGGGGGTCTGCGGAGTCGTCGCCGATGATCCGCTTCAACTCCGCGGTCAGGGCGCCGATGCGCTCGTGTTCCTCGCGCAGGCGGTCCAGGGCCGGGGCGAGTTCGGGGCGGCTGCCGGCCAGGAAAGGGAGGATGCCGAGTTCCTCGCCGGTGTGGTGGTTGTGCAGGCCCGCGCAGAGTGTCAGGCAGTTGACGCGGAGCTGGGCGCCGAGGGTGGGCCCGGCGGTGGTGAACTCCTTTCGGATCAGGGCGAGTTCGCGGCGGAACGCGTCATGGATGACCTTGAGTCCCTGGCCCATCGAGGAGGCGTTCACGTTCGGCGGGCCGTCGACGGGGATCTCGTGGAGGGCGACCACCGGGATCACCCGCGTGGTCTTCGCCTGGTAGTCCGCCCAGCCCGGTTCGGCTTCGACCAGACGGGCGAAGGCAGTGTTCCGTTCGGTGCCCGCCAGCACCTCCGCCGTCGCCTCGTACGTGAACACCCCTGTCTCCACAGTGACTTGAGGATGCGCGAGGAGGTTGTGGAACCAGGCCGGATGCGTCGGGGCACCGGCGGCGGAGGCGATGACCAGCACGCTCGCGCCGCCGTCGGGGTAGTAGGCGAGCGGGGTCGTGTGCCGCTTGCCCGAGCGCGCTCCCGTGGTGGTCAACAGGATCAGCCGGGCTCCTTCGAAATAGCCGCCGACCTGGCCCGCGTTGGCGCGGAATTCTTCGATGACCTGCTGGTTGAAAACGTTGGGCATTCTCTTCTTTCTTCTCGGTGATTACTGGATCGGGGCATGCGGAATCGCCACGGGGCGAATTGGGGTACGCCCGTGGTAGTGGTGCGGTGATGACGAGATGAAGGCGCGCGAATTCCCGGCGGGGCGAACACCGGCAGGGCGATTGCGCACACAGCGGACGTCGACAGGGCGAACGTCTGCTGGGCATGCGCCTGCGGCGGCACCGGCAGGGAGACGTGCGGATACGTGGTGGCACGCGGGACGCGGTATGCGGAACGGCACGCTGAGGTCGTGATCTGGCGTGGCGTGGCTTCGCGCGTGCGGCGCGGCATGGCACTCGTACTCGTACTCGTACAGGAAACTCCGTACGAGCGCTCGGCGCGCTTGAATCAGAAAGGGCGGCCCTCTGGCCCGCCCGGGCCTCACTCGGAGGCCGGGAACCCTACTCGCTGTTGGCCCAAGGCCGACCCGGCAGTCACGGAGGAAAGGTTAATGGAATGGGTGCGGCGAGGCAATGCGTGTCTTCAGGAATTGTCCAGTGCCCGTCCGAATGACAAGGCAGTGAGCCTTTTCCAACCTGGCTGTCAGCTCTGCTGGCCATGCTCAGCGGTGTGTCCGGTCCACCGTGACCGACTGCAAAACTGCTGTTCATGACCTCGCTGCGAGCAGGTACGTTCAGCCGTTAGCAGGGCACTGACCAGCACAGACATGAGGTTGGAAAAGGCTCATTGGCTGAATCGCCGTCATCTCGCCAGCAGGTTCCATACGGAGTCGAACCAGGACTGCATGTTGTCGACAGAACTGGCGCCGTAGGAGCCCGCCTCGCCTCGGACATAATGGGTCATGGCTGCACCGAACCCCAGCACGTCGACCGCAAGGATCTCGCTGCCGTCGTCCAGCTCGATGAGACGCTCGACCGGCTCGTACAGGGCGTGCAACGCGTCGGTTCCGTTCAGCAGGTAGAGCTTGAACGTGGGAGTCAGTTGCACGTAGCGAATCTCCAGCTGAACGCTCTGCACCAGACCCTCGAGCTCCAGGGCCCTCAGGATGCGCCGCACAGAGGAGGTGTGCCGGCTCGTCAGATCGTTGAGCCGGTCCCGCAACCTCGGATCGTCCGGGTCGTCCTTCGCCCGCGGGTAGGGCACATCCAGACCCTCGGACGGCAGCAGCATGCGCAGGGCGATGCTCCGTGGCGAGATCTCGCCCGTGCGGATCCGTTCGTTCTGCACGCCTATGTGCATGTTCAGGGACTCGGACGTGAGCGTAAAGACGTCGAGGGTGACTTCAGGCTGCTCAAAGGCCTGACTGATGATGGGTCCCAGCGTGACGGCCCAGCCCGGCGTGGTGCCGCTCGGCGTCCCGGACGGCGCGCGCTTCGGCGTGACCACGCGGGAGACACACGACCCACTGCCCTGACGGGACATGATCCATCCCCCGTACTGCAGCTCCTTCATCACGCGCTGCACGGTGTCCCGGGAGACGCCGAACTCCTCCGCGAGTTCACGCTGCGACGGCAGACGGGATCCCAGCGGATACGTCCCATCGGCTATCCGGTCCCGCAGCCCCTCGAAGACACGTGAGAACTCCTTGCCTCCGGCCTCACCGCTCCGCTCTCCACTCACACCCCGACCGTATCGCTGCGGAACGACAAGCAAACAGACTCCAGTCAAGCTAGCAGTCCAATTGGACGGAGAGTTGCTCAGCTTTCACTGAGCACCTTCCAACCTGCCCAGGGTGACTCGGAGTTGGACGGGCCTGCGGAACGTCGAAGCTCCTGGTAGACGAGTTGTCGACCAAGATCAACCGTCGTTCCAGGAGCTCCGTGTGCTTGTCTACCCGTCGGCCATCGATCTGTCCACCGTGCACCTGCGTCACCTGAGTCGGGTGCTGACGGTGCGACGTCGGGAGATAGGCAGTCGGTGGCGGAGGCTGACTCCCCGATGCCAGGCCCTGCTCGCCCTGGCCCATCTGCGGTGTGGCGACACGTATGCGCAGCTCGCGGCCGGGTTCGGCATCGGGATTGCCACCGTGTACCGCTACGTCCGCGAGGCGATCGACGTTCTGGCCGCGCTTGCGCCCACGCTCAACGAGGCAATGGTGATGGCCCGTTCGAAGGCGTACGTGATCCTGGACGGCACCGTGCTGCCGATCAGCCGGATCGCCGCCGACCGGCCCTACTACTCCGGTAAGAAGCGGCATCACGGTATGAACGTTCAGGTGCTGACCGATCCGTTCGGACGGCTGCTGTGGGCGTTGCCTGCACTGCCCGGCGCGACACATGACCTGACGGCGGCACGCGAGCACGGAATCATTGACGCCTTTGCAGAGGCCGGCCTCAAGTGCTGGGCCGATAAGGCGTATCAGGGCGCGGCTGGGAACGTTCGAGTCCCGTTCAAGGGGCGACGCCTCAAGCGGTGGCAACGACGCCACAACGCCACCCACGCCAAGATCCGCTGCGTCGGTGAGCAGGCCATGGCCACGCTCAAGAGCTGGCGTCTGCTGCGGAAGTTGCGCTGCAGCACCAACCGCATCACCGCGATCGTCAAGGCCGTGCTCACTCTGCACCTCGCAGCCGCGTCAGGATGAAAACACCTCAGTGGACTCGGAAGGCCGTTGACGCCCACCGGTCTGTTCGCCGGTCTGTTCCCGGGCTGTGGAGAGGCGGGCGCGTGGCCCGGGTGTGGTGGACCGGCGGGGTCCGTCCGTGGTCGACTCCCTGCCATGAGTCTGTCGGTCGATGTGTACGTGCCCAGAGCGGAGGGCGGCATCGAGGTGCTGGATGTTCCGCCCGAGTCCTCCGACGTGGCCGGCTGGGAGCGGTGGCGTACGGAGGTGTGGGGGTCGGAGCCGGTCCGTTCGCTCGGCGCGCGCTTCTTCCCGCGGCTGGCCACCGAGGACCTGACGGTGGCGCCGGACGAGGTGTCCGACTTCCTCGCCGAGTGCGATCTGCTCCGTACGCATCTGGCGCGTATCGCCGATCACATGACGGCGGAGGCGGAGGCGCCGTCGGGGACGGGGGCGGCGTCGCGGAAGTCCCACGCCGAGCACGCCGACGACGTGCGCCGCCGCCTGGACAACATCGTGAACGCGGCCCGACGGGCGTTGGGGATCGGTGGCGGGGTCATCATCTGGTAGCGAGCGAGCGAGCGAGCGGGCGAGTGAACGGGCAGGCAGGCATGCAGGCATGCAGGCATGCAGTGGCTCGGTGTCCGATTCCCCTGTGGCCGCCGAGCCAATCGCCGCGCCCGCCTGCCTCTGCCGCGTACCGCGTTACTTGCCACGCGGCTGGAGGAACCGCAGGAGGTTCCCCGCCGGGTCGCGGAAGGCGCAGTCGCGTACTCCGTACGGCTGGTCCATCGGTTCCTGCAGTACGTCGCCGCCCGCGGCGCGGATCCGCTCGAACAGGGCGTCGCAGTCGTCGGTGCGGAAGATGACACCGCGCAGCAGGCCCTTGGCCATGAGCTCGGCGACCGCCTGCCGGTCGGCGGGCGTGGCGTTCGGGTCGGCGAGCGGCGGCTCCAGGACGATCTCCACGTCCGGCTGCGAGGGCGAGCCGACGGTCACCCAGCGCATCCCCTCGAATCCGACGTCGTTGCGGACTTCGAGACCGAGCACATCGCGGTAGAAGGCGAGTGCCTTGTCGTGGTCGTCGACGGCGATGAAGCACTGTGCAAGCTTGAGATCCATGCTCATCACGCTAGTGACCGGCGGCGGGTTTGGCTTCTCCGTTACTGACCGGCAGCGGAGAAGTCGTACGCGGCCCAGTCGGTGATCGCGCGATATCCGAGGCGCTGGTAGAGGGCGTTGCTGGTCGGGTTGGACACGTCCGCGAACAGCACGACGTCCTTGGCACCCGCGGCCAGCGCGGCCCGGCTCACCTCCGCCGACACGGCAGCCGCGTAGCCGTGACCGCGCAGGTGGGCCGGGGTGTAGACGATGTCCACCTGGATCTGGCCGCCGATCAGCGGGTTCATGCCCGCGATGGATACGGGGGTGCCGTCGGGGGTCTCCCAGAGTGTGTAGCGCTTGTCGGCGTAGCGGGTCTCGGCCCAGGTGTCGGCGTTGATGGCGACGTCTTCGCCGACGGCCTTGGAGAACTCGCCGCACCAGAAAATGGCCTCGTCAAGGTCCTGCTCGCCCAGGACACGGCCCCGGCCGGACGCTAGCGGCTCCGGTGGGGTGAGGGTGCCGAGGCCGTACAGACGGACCTGTGTGTCGTGGAGTTTCGGGGTCGCGCCGGTGTGCCGCTGCCAGGCCTCGGCGAATGCGGTGGCGGTGCTGTGGTCCGCGCTGACGCGGGAAGGGGAGTGCCCGAGGGCGGTCAGACGGGCGGCGAGGGAGTCGGCCTGCTCGGGCGTGAGCGGGGAGAGGCCCAGGGCGCGGGGCGGGAGGCGGTAGAAGGTGCCACTGACCTCGCCCGCTTGCTCCAGTACGCCGAAGACGGGGGCTTCGGCACCGAACGCGTCCGCCCCGCGCTTTCGCACCCTCTCCGCCCACGTCAGCTGCATGACATGCGGGCCCGGCCGCGAGCGCAGGAAGTCTCCGGCTCGGGCGAGGAATTCGTCGACGTCTTCGGTGAGGTGCCAGGCATCTGGGCGCATGCCTCATGGTTTCCCAGGGTGAAGGTGTGTCCCGTGCTTTTCCGCCAGGGAGAGGCGGCCGGACTTCCGCACAGTTGCTCGGTCCTCCCCGCCGGGAACGCGGCGACCGCCGCCGGGATCGTTGTCCTGAAATCGCCAGCGGGGTCATCGAGCCCGCGTCGAGCCCGCGTCGAGCCGGGGCTCGTACACCCGACGACCTGCGGGTTCGGGGCAGGAGGGACGGGAAGAGAAGGCAAGGGAAGGGAAGCGGACGGGAAGCCGACGGGAGGGGGCTAGCTGCCGATGCTCTTGACGGCCTCCGCGATCTGCAGGGCGGCTTCGGCGGGTGTGAGGTGCGTGGTGTCGACGACCTCGGCCTCGTCGTGCAGCCAGGTGCGGGCGGCCTCGGCGTAGGGCTCGACGTACCGGAGACGGAACGGGGAGTCGGGGCCGAGAACGGTGTCGCCCGCGATGCGCCCGCGAAGGGTGGCCTGGTCGGCGTGGAGGACGAAGTGCCGTACCGGAATGGCATGTTGGGCGAGGCCCGTGCTGATCTCGCGCCAGTACTCCTCGACCAGCACGGTCATCGGAACCACCAGAGTGCCGCCGGCGTAGTCGAGTACGCGGCGGGCGGTCTCGACCACGAGAGGCCGCCACGGCGGCCAGTGCTGGAAGTTGTCCGTCCCGGGCCCGGGCAGCGCCGGCGTGATGTCCATGAGCGTCTCGCCGACCTTCTCGGCGTCGAACACCCGTGAGTCCGGGATGAGTTGCTGCACGAGCGCACTGGTCGTCGTCTTGCCCGCGCCATGGGTGCCGTTGAGCCATACGATCATGGGATCCGACGCTAGCGTCGTGCGGCGGACCACGGGCGGGAACAGTCGGGAACAGGCAGGAGCGGGCGGGAACAGTCGGGAACAGGCAGGAGCGGGCGGGAACGCGGACAGCGGTACTCCGTACGGCTTCCGCGCGACCGGCGGTGGAGCTTCGGCGACCTCTGCCGCCGCCCCACCCGTCCGCACTCCCATACGGTGCCCTCATGCCTCACGCACCCGCGCTCCTCGTCCTCGACATGCAGAACGCCGCCGTGGCCATCTCCCACCGGCCGAAGGAGACCGTCGCCACGATCGCCCTGCTCCGGGAACGTGCCCGTGCCGCCGGCGTGCCCGTCATCACGGTCCAGCACGACGGGCCTGGTCTTGAGCCCGGCACGGAAGCGTGGCGGACCGTGCCCGAACTGGCCCCTGGTGAGGGCGAGAAGACCGTCCGGAAGGGCACCGCCGACGCCTTTCTCGACAGCGACCTCGGCCCGTTCCTCACGGCACTCGGCGTCACCGAGGTGGTCGTGACCGGGTTCGCGACCGAGTTCTGCGTGGACACGACCGCGCGGCAGGCACTGAGCCGTGGGTACGACCTCGTGCTCGTCGCCGACGGGCACACCACCTCCGCCCGCCCGGACGTGGACGGGTTCGTCGCGTCCGACCGAGCCGTCGCACACCACAACGCCATCTACCGGCACATCGGTTTCCCGGGGCGCGGCATCCGCGTCCTGCCCGCGGCCGAGGTGGACTTCAGCGCCCCGCCGGTTCCTGACCCGGCCTGAATCCGCTCCGGTCGTGGCGAGCACCCGCCGCCCCGTCCGCGCGGTGAGCGCGGTGGGCATGGTGAGCGTGGTGGGCATGGTGAGCGTGCTGGGCGTGGGCGCATCGAAGGCACGCCCCACCTCCCCGCGTAACCTCTTCCCGTGCCCGCACCCCGCCTGCATCGCGTCGCCGTCCTTGTGCTGGAGGGTGCGAAGCCGCTCGACGTCGGAATTCCCGCGCAGGTCTTCACGACCCGCGCGAGCATGCCGTACGAGGTGCGGGTGTGCGGGGCGACACCCGGTCTCGTGACCGGCGGCGACGGCCTCGCGTACTCCGTCGCCCACGGCCTCGACGCGCTTGCGTGGGCCGACATCGTCTTCGTCCCCGGCTACCGGTTCCCGGACCGCGACGACCCGCCGCGGGCCGTCGTCGACGCGCTGATCGCCGCCCACGACCGGGGCGCGCGGCTCGCCGCCATCTCGACGGGCGCCTTCGCGCTCGCCGCCACGGGCCTGCTCGACGGCAGGCGCGCCACGACGCACTGGCACTACACGCGGGCGCTCATGGCCAGGCATCCGCTCGTCCGGGTCGACGAGAACGTGCTGTTCGTCGACGAGGGCAGCGTGCTCACCTCGGCCGGCGCCGCCTCCGGCATCGACCTGTGCCTGCACATCCTGCGCGGCGACCTCGGAGTGGCCGCGTCCAACCACGCGGCCCGGCGGCTGGTCGCGGCCCCCTACCGCAGCGGCGGCCAGGCCCAGTACGTGCCGCGCAGCGTCCCCGAGCCGCTTGGTGAGCGGTTCGCCGCCACCCGTGAGTGGGCGCTGCACCGGCTCGGCGAGCCCCTCACGCTCGACACGCTGGCGCGGCAGGCGGGGGTCTCGCCGCGTACGTTCTCCCGGCGCTTCGTCGAGGAGACCGGCTACACGCCGATGCAGTGGGTGATGCGCGCCCGTATCGACCTGGCCCGCGAGCTGCTCGAACGCTCGCAGCGCAGCGTCGAACAGATCGCCGCCGACATCGGGCTCGGCACCGGCGCGAACCTGCGCCTGCACTTCCAGCGCATCCTCGGCACGACACCGAGCGAGTACCGGCGCACCTTCACGCGGGGCGAGTGACCGGCACGACGCCGTGCGGAGGGGCGCGGCGTGGAGGGGAGGGGTGTGGAGGGAGGGGTGTGACGGGGTGTGGCGGGATCCTTTTGAACCATGGCGATCCCGCCACTGTCAGCGGCGTCGGCCGCGGGCGAGCCTGGTCCCGAAGGGTTTGGAATGGAAGGGACACCACTCATGACTCGCATCGCCATCAACGGATTCGGCCGCATCGGGCGCAATGTGCTGCGCGCACTGCTGGAGCGCGACAGCGCCCTGGAGGTCGTCGCCGTCAACGACCTGACGGAGCCCGCGACTCTCGCCCGGCTGCTCGCCTTCGACAGCACGGCCGGCCGGCTCGGGCGCCCGGTGACCGTCGACGGGGACGTGCTCGTCGTCGACGGCCGTCGGATCAAGGTGCTGGCCGAGCGCGAACCGGCACAGCTGCCCTGGGCCGAACTCGGTGTCGACATCGTCCTGGAAGCCACCGGCCGCTTCACCTCGGCCAAGGCCGCCCGGGCCCACCTCGACGCGGGCGCGACGAAGGTACTCGTCAGCGCGCCGTCGGACGGCGCCGACGTCACGCTCGCTTTCGGGGTCAACACCGATGCGTACGACCCGGCCCTGCACACGATCGTCTCGAACGCCTCCTGCACCACCAACGCGCTCGCGCCGCTGGCCAAGGTGCTCGACGACCTCGCCGGTATCGAGCACGGGTTCATGACGACGGTGCACGCCTACACGCAGGAGCAGAACCTGCAGGACGGTCCGCACCGCGACGCCCGCCGCGCCCGGGCCGCCGGCGTCAACATCGTGCCGACCACGACCGGCGCCGCCAAGGCGATCGGTGCGGTGCTGCCGAACCTCGACGGCAAGCTGTCGGGCGACTCGATCCGCGTACCGGTGCCGGTGGGCTCGATCGTCGAACTCAACACGACCGTCGCCCGCGACGTGACGCGTGACGACGTGCTGGCGGCGTACCGCACCGCGGCGGAGGGTCCGCTCGCGGGCGTCCTGGAGTACTCGGAGGACCCGCTCGTGTCGTCCGACATCGTGGGCAACCCCGCCTCGTCGATCTTCGACTCGGCCCTCACCCGCGTCGAAGGCCGCCACGTCAAGGTGGTCGCCTGGTACGACAACGAGTGGGGCTTCTCGAACCGAGTGATCGACACACTCGAACTCCTCACCACCCCCTGACCGGACGCGGGGCCGATACCCCGCCCACCGGATGACCGTGCCGGCCGCCACTCCCAAGGGAAGTGCCGACCGGCACTTTCTTTGGTGTCCTGTCGCAGCCCCACCGATGCTGTGGGCTGCCCCAAGGTGAAGGTCAAAGAAGTGAGCCTGAGCACGATAGTTGTCGTTAACCTCCCATCCCGACCTGGCCTTTCTCGAAGCACTGAGCACGATATCTGTCGCCGAATTCGCATCGTTGTTGACGTGTTCCGTGCTTTTTGCAGGCAAGTTGTCGCAAACTTCGAAGATCGCTCCTCCGACGGGATGCGTGCGGCTGACCTGGGACTATGAGCGATACCCGGGGCTCCTTGTGGTCCCACAGCTGTACGTGGACGGATCTGCTGGTCCCGGTCTCGCTGAACGCGGGGCGGGGCGGCCTGGACCTGTCCGATGGCTGGCCGGACCGGTGGACGGCGACGTGGAAGTACGCCGGGGACGAGGTTGCGGGGCCGGTCCGGCACCTGGGGCAGGTGCCGGTGGCGAGCCGTGGGCCGATGCGGGGGTTCACCTGGTGGCGGGAGCAGCGGCACAGGCCCGGGCTGGAGTCCCTGGTGTCGACGCGGGGCGCCTGCATGGGTTCGAGAGCCTTGAAGAGGATCAGTTGCTGGTAGCTCTCGACTTTGCCGGTGATCTGTTGGAAGTGCTGTCGCGGCCGTTGCGTATCCGGTTCCGTACGGTGGAGAAGTGGCGCAACCACACCCCGGACTTCTTCGCAGTCACGCGGGTGGGGACTTGGCTGATCGACGTACGGCCCCGAGACGGGTCAAGCCAGATCCGGAGAGTTTCCGTCTCAGGCTTCTCCGGGGAAAGAGCCAGGACTTCGATGAGTCCGGCACGGGCCATGACAGCCGCGATCCTGTCCCGGGCACGCACAACAGCCTTTGTGTGAGCAGCCGTTGCTAGTTCCGCGCGCCGGGCTGACCGTCCCCGCGTAATCTTGTTCCCTCACTCTGGGAGGGGCATTGAGCAAGGTCGTCTTCGTGCACGGCGTCGGCAAGCAGTACCTGAGCGAGGACTCCCTAGCACGGGACGTCGTTCCCGAACTCCAGGGCGGCACACGTCTTGCGGGCGGCCCGGTGCCTTCGTCCGACGACGTGGGGGTGGCCTTCTACGGTGACCTGTTCCGGCCACGCGGCACCCGCGCAGGGGTCGAACTCCCCTACGACGAGGGCGATGTCGACAACGACGCGGAGTTCGCCCTCCTGATGGAGTGGTGGGCCGAGGCGGCGCGTACCGACCCCGCTGTCCCGGATCCGGCAGCCACCGGTACGCGGGGCCCCGTGGGCTGGACCGCCTCCCGGGCCCTCCGGCTCAACGCCGTGCGAGCAGCCCTGGACGCCCTCACGGGCGCCCGGTACCTGCGCGGGGTCCTCGATCGCGCACTGATCGGCAGTCTCAAGCAGATGACCGGCTATTTCGGCGACGAGGAGATCCGGCGCGCGGCGCAGGACCGGCTGGCCGCGCGGATCACCCCGAGGACACGGGTCGTCGTGGCCCATTCGCTCGGGTCGGTCATTGCCTACGAGACGCTCTACGACCCGCGGCGTAATGGCGACTGGGACATTCGCATGCTCGTCACCCTGGGATCGCCGCTGGGCATGCGCGCCCTCGTCCTCGATCGGCTCGAACCGGCGCCTGAGAACCGCCAGGCTGTGTGGCCGAAGCCGGTGCGGGCGTGGACCAACATCGCCGATGACACCGACATCGTCGCCGTTGTACGCGAACTTGGCCCGGCCTTCGGCAACGGAGTGCGGGATGTGGCGGTGAACAACGGCAGTCACATGCACGACGCCACGCGGTACCTGACTGCCGTCGAGACGGGGCGGGCCATCTTGACGGGCCTGCTGCCGGGGACCGGGACTGTCTGATGCGGTACCTCGTCGCTGCGGGCACCCGCCACTACCGGGAAGCCCCCGAACTCCCCTTGGCCCACGAGGACGTCGACCGGGCGACCGAGCTGTTCGTTTCGATGGGCTACGAGCGTGTCCTGACGGCCGTCTCCTACGACCCGGACTGCGAGTCCTTCGAGAATGCCCTGGCCGACTGGTGCCATACCCCAGGACTGACCGCTGACGACGTCGTGGTCGTGTACTACGCCGGGCACGGGGACCGCTCCCTAGCCGGCCAGTACCGTCTGGCCTGTGCTGACAGCGCGCCGGGGCGACCACGCTCGTGGCTGTCACTGCTCAACCTGGCCGAAATCCTGGCCACGTCACCGGTCCGCAACGTCCTGTTCGTAGTGGACGCCTGCCACGCGGCGGCAGCTACGGCGGAGATCGGTACCGTCACCGACACCATCGTGGCCGGCCGGGGACGCGGCGACGGATTCGGCGCGGGCACCTGGCTGCTGGCCTCAGCCCGGCATCGCGATCTGGCGGTGGACGGCGCCTTCGTGACCGAACTGGCCAAAGCGTGTCATCAGGGTGACGGGCCGTCACAGCGGTACCTGGCGCCGAGCACGCTCGCCGAGCGGGTCAATCGTTCCCTCACGGCGGCGGGGCTGGCCCAGCGGGCCGCGTGCTCGTCCGTCGACCAGTCCGAGCGGCCCCCTTTCTTCCTGAACCCCTCCTTCGACCCGCGCGCCGAGGTCACGGGCGACGGGCGCACGGTCTCCGACGCCTCCGACCTCTCCTCGCACTTCGAGCCGCGCGGCCGTGGTGTGGAGCATGTACACGATCCCGGTTCGTACTTCACCGGACGTGAGCGGGCCCTGCGGGCAGCACGCGCCCATCTGGAGGGCGACGGGCAGGGGCGGGCCCTGGTCGTCACCGCCGACCCCGGCTCGGGCAAGTCCGCGGTCCTGGGCCGGCTGGTGCTGGAGGGTTGTGCCGACGCCTCCGTCAACGCGCACCACCAGACGCTGGAGGCCCTGGTGCAACGCATCGCCGCCGCGGCGGACGTCCGGGCGGCCACGCCGGTGGCCTTGTTCACCGCCCTTATGGACCGGGATCGCCGCTTCCGGATCGTCGTCGACTCGCTCGACGAGGCGGGCTCGGCGGGCGACAAGGCCGAGGCCCGCCGCATCGCCTGGGAACTGCTGCGCCCGCTCGCGGCGGTGACGTGTGTCCGGCTCGTGGTCGGCTCACGTCGCGAGCTGTTGCCCCACCTCGGTGGCCACATGCCGGTGATCGACCTTGACGACGGCGAGTACGCGCAGGACACGGAGCCCGCCGAATACGTGGTGAAGATCCTCTGCGACGAGGGGGCGCCGTACGAACACCGGCCGGACGTGGCCCGCCAGGTCGCCCGCGAGGTGGCCCGTCGGGCCGGGAGGTGTTTCCTGGTCGCCCGGATGACGGCGAGTGCGCTGCTGCGCGGCCCGGTCGTCGACATTGCCGCGCCGGGCTGGGCGGAGCAACTGCCCTCGGACGTGGGAGGCGCCTTCGAGGCGTATCTCCAGCGACTGCCTCAGGAGCGGCACGCCAAGACCATGGCCCTGCTCACCGTGCTGGCCTTCGGAGAGGGCAACGGCCTGCCGCGCCGGCTCTGGGTGCAGGTGGCGACGCGGCTCTCGGGCATCCCGCTCGTCCAGGCGGACGTCGACCTGCTGCTGGACGAGGACGGCTCCTACCTGGCGCACGCCGAAGTGGACGGCACAAAGTACTTCCGCCTGTACCACCAGGAACTGACGGACCATCTGAAGCTGCGGGCTCTCAAGCACCGGGATCTGGCGGACCTTCAGGAGTGCTTCGTGGCGACCCTGCTGGAGCTCGTGCCCGACCGGGACTGGCCGCATGCACATCCGTACGTCCGCGCCCACCTGTCGACGCACGCCGCAGCTTCGGGGAAACTGGACGACCTCATCGAGGACGCCTCATTCGTCGTCCACGCCGACCCGGCGACACTACTGCCGGCGGTGCGGCGAGCACTGCGCCGTCCCACGCTCGCACTCGCCGTCGAGCGCTACGCCTACCTCATTGCAAGCACCGACTCCGCCCGGGTCGACAAGCCGGCGCTGCTGGCTTTCGTGGCGGGGACACACGGGGAACACGCGCTGTCCGGGCAGGCCCAGAACCTGTCGGCCGTGCTGGAACGCGTGCGGGTGGAACCACGGGAGATCACCCCGCATCGAGTGGTGGGCCGCCACGACGGGGCCGCCTATGCGGTCCGCTCGTACAACCCTGCGTGGCAGATCGAGGACCTCGTCCTGCCGGACGGTGGCCACGTTGTTCTTGCGGCGCCTCCGTCGGCCTCCCACGTGCACGTATGGCGGCTCGACGACCCGTCGCAGTCGACCCTGCTTCCACATCCCGCCGACGTCGCGGGGCTCGCTCTGCTCGCTGACGATGCGGGCCCGGCGCAGGCAGTGACCCTCGACGTCATGGGAGACATCCGAATCTGGGACGTCGCCGACCAGACGCTGCTCCACACCGCACCCAGTGGAGCAACGCTGCTGTTCGACGCGGGGTTCCGCGACGACGGCACGCCCGTGGTCGTGTGCGGGGACGCCGAACAGGTCCGCGTGTGCACGCTGCCCCTGCTAGAGCCGCTCGTCCAAGTGGCCTGCGAGACACCCGTGAAGAACGATCTCGACACGCCCAAGGCATCCGCCTGCCTCTCCCACGACGCAGACGGGCGCGTCCGACTCCTGCTGTGCGACGGGGTGCGCGGTCGTGTCACCCTGCACTCCCTCGACGCGGAGGGGGACGTCGACATCCTGCTCGACGACTGCATCCGCCCCTTCCTGGCCGACCACATCCATGGCGGCCGGGGCACCGTCGCCGCGGTGTGCGAGCCGCGCACCCGGGTGACGCTGATCGAGGCGGGGTCAAGGCGGATGGTGGCCTTGCCGTTCAACGGTTTCGTCTGGGCGGAGAGCGGCTTCGCCCTGGGCAGCGAGGACGACCCCGTGTTCGTGACGCAGGATCACGACGATCTGCTCATCGCGCGTCTCGACGGTCCCGCGCAACGCGTCGCGGCCCGGGAGAAGACTGCCGGCCATGCGGGTTTCCTGACACCCGTTCTGCTGCGGGACGGGCTGTACGCCGCGACGGTCGGCTTCGGAAGCCAGGTCAGCGTGGTCAGCTGCACGACCGCGGACGCCGTGGGTTCGCCGCTGTGGGGGCACGAGGGTGCAGTCTGCGCCCTCCGGCTGCTGCCCGCTCCCGGTGAACCGGGACCCGGCGTCTTGGCGGTGGGCAACGACGGGACGGCACGGTTGTGGCGGTGGGTCGACCACGCCAGGCCGGGCGCCCCACGGTCCGCCCCGTCGGAGCTGTCCGCTCCGGAGATCGACTCACTCATTGCCTGGCCCGAGGACTCCACCGGCGTCATGGCCGTCTCCGGCCGCATGGTCCGGCGCGTTGCCCCCGCCCCGGAGCCCCCCGGCACCACGTTCGACCTGGTCGAGGAAATGTTCGTCGACGCGGTCTCCGAACAGGAGCGCGCTGTAGACCCGGACGGCTCGCTCCAGCTCCTGACCTGGGACTACACGGGCCACGTGAAGCCGGACGCCCACTCCGACCTGCCCGGGTGGTCCGGGTCTGTGCCGTACTCCCAAGCGGTCTGGCACCGCATCGCCCCGGGCGGACCCGCCGAGCACACGAACCTGACCTGGCTGGAAGGGATGGCCTATCTCGGGGTCCAGGCGCACCTGCTGCCACCGACGTCAAACCATCCGCACACCCGGCTGCTGGGCCTGAACGCGGTCCGTGGCCGGGTGAAACTCCTCGACGCCCCGCACTCGACTCCTGAGTGGACCAACCTTCCCTGGCCGGTCGATCCGAGCAACGACTGGGTCTGCTCGGCGGCCTTCACCACCCTGGCAGGAACCACCATGCTGCTGACGGGCACCCGCCCGATCTTGCGCCGGGAAAGCAGCGTGGCGGGCCGATACGACCCCTCGGCCGAAGGCGAGACACCGCGGACCGGCGTCACGGACGGCCGACTCTGGGACGTCTCGGCGAGCACGCCCGGCAGGGGCACGCCGCTGGAACTCCTCGGCGACGTCTGCTTCCTCCTGCCGCACCACACCAAAGCCGGAACACGATGGGTGGCCCAGCAGGGGCGGGACGGCACGGCAGAAGTCATCGAGCTGTCGACGGACTGCCGGTACCGGGTCCGGCCGAGCCGGCCGGTGACCGAACCCCGTTCGGGCCACCGGATGACCTCCGCAGTCGACGCCTTCCTGCGCTGGACCGAGTTGTCCGACGGAGGCGCCGTCCTGCTCCTCCTGGACCGGCAGGCCTGCGACGACGCCCATACGGCCCCGGTCACCGTCTGGCATTCCGCCGCCCTCGACACTCCACGTCAGTTGGGTGTACCGGCCTGCCGGTTGCTGTGGACGGGGCGGGTCCCGGCCGGCGACACCCTGGTCGCGGTGAGCGACGAACAGGGCGTGGCACTGTGCCATCTACCGAGTGGCGAGAAGGTGTGGTCGGCGCCCCTGCCGGCGCTCGTCACCTCCCTCGCCGCTCTGCCCGCGAGCCCCGTCCTCGACCTCGCCGTCGGCACCCAGCAGGGGGTGGTTTTCCTGAGACCCCGGCTGTCCCGGGCCTGGCGGGAGCGGCTCGGTTACGGGTGACCGGACCTGTCGGGGCGGCAGCCAGAAGTTCGAAGAGGCGTCGGACTTCGTCCTGCGGAAGGTCAATGGAGCCGTGGCGCTGCACCGTGTACTGCGGCAGGTGGTCGAGGTGGTTCGCAGCAGTGGCGGGAGGCTATGCCAGCCCGAGGGGTATGCCGAGGTGATGAGCGAGCTTCCTACCCTGAAGGGCGCGAGTCCGTCGACAACGATCGCCAGCGTGCAATCCGCTCGGGTGCCGACTTCTGGAGCGTCGGCTCGGTCGCCTCGGGATTCAGCGGTGACGCTGGCCGTGGGCGTCTCAGCCTCCTCTTTCGGAGCCGTCTACCCTCCCCCGCGGAGACCATTCAGCTCTGACCAGGAAAGCCCAACGCCAGGTGCAGGGGTCGACTCGGAGTGGACCCCTGCACCCATGCTCACTTACGGACCCTGACCGGAGGTGGGACCGCACGACAGATGTCCTGCAAATGCGACACCTGTCGTGCTCAGTCACAAGAGCCGCGAGTGGCATGGCGCACTTTTGCAAGCGGGTGCTTGCAATAGTTAGCGGGGGTGGTGCAGGGTAGGGGCATGGCATCGCTCAACGTCGGCAATCTCGGTGAGTATCTGCGTGAACAGCGGCGCAACGCGCAGCTGTCCCTGCGGCAGCTCGCCGAGGCCGCCGGGGTGTCCAATCCGTATCTGAGCCAGATCGAGCGCGGGCTGCGCAAGCCGAGCGCGGAGGTGTTGCAGCAGGTCGCCAAGGCCCTGCGGATCTCCGCCGAGACGCTGTACGTCCGTGCCGGGATCCTCGACGCCGAGCGGGACCGGGACGAGGTGGAGACGCGTGCCGTCATCCTCGCCGACCCGACGCTCAACGAGCGGCAGAAGCAGGTGCTGCTCCAGATCTACGAGTCCTTCCGCAAGGAGAACGGGTTCGAGATCGAGATCAAGGCGGTCGAGGAGGCTCTGGGCGTCACCGGTGCGGCCGACGCACCGGACGCGACCGGCACGACCGGCGTAACGGACGTGACGGATGGCCGGGACACCGTCGTTGACAGGGCCCGCACGGCCGACGGCAGCGATGCCGCACCGAAGGACCCGCACGACCCGCACGACCCGCACGACCAGCAGGACCCGCACGACAAGAACGACCCGCACGACAAGAACGACCCGCACGACCAGCAGTCCTCCGCGAGCTGACCGGGCACGTCATGACGAGCACGGCGTGGCCAGTACGGCATGGCCGGGCACGGCATGGAACGGCCGGCCGGCCGCGGAGTAGCGCACCACAAAACCCTCACGCTTCAAGCATTAGCGATTCCGGGAGGACCATCGCCATGGCCATCACCGACGACCTGCGCAAGACCTTCAGCGACCCGACCCCGCTCTACTTCGCCGCCGGCACCGCCGACCTGGCCATTCAGCAGGCCAAGAAGGTGCCCGGCATCGTCGAGCAGCTGCGTGCCGAGGCTCCGGCCCGCATCGACGCCGTACGCGGCATCGACCCGAACGAGGTCCAGGAGAAGGCCACCGCCCGCGCCAAGGAGGCGCAGGAGACCATTCAGACCAAGGTGAACGAGTTCATCGGCACCCTGGACACCGACCTGAAGAAGATCGGTGAGTCGGCTCAGGACTTCGCCCTCCGCGGTGTCGGCGTGGCCGCCGAGTACGCCGTCAAGGCGCGCGAGACGTACGAGAAGGTCGCCGAGCGCGGCGAGCAGACCGTGAAGACCTGGCGCGGCGAGGCCGCCGAGGAGATCGAGGAACTGGCCGTGGCCGTCGAGCCGAAGCCGGAGCCGGTCGAGGTCAAGGACGAGAAGCCCGCCGAGGCCAAGGCCGAGCCCGCCCCGGCGAAGAAGACCGCGGCCAAGAAGGCACCGGCCGCCCGCAAGACCACCGCGAAGAAGACGACGCCGCCCGCGAAGTAGGCGCGGCGGCGCCGCCGGGTCAACGGTGGCAGGGTGTTACGAGAACGGGTCGGGGACTCCGGGCACTATCGGAGTCCCCGACCCGTTCTGCGGGTACGGTGACCGCGTAGGGACGAGGAATCGATTCGGGTAGGTGGGCCAAGTGCTGTTGACCGCGTTCGGCGGCTTCATGTCGCTGATCTTCCTCGGCATGCTGGTGCTCGCGGTGGTGGCGCTGGTGATGGCCGGCCTGGCCCGCGATGACGCGTACCGCGCCGCGAACAAGCAGAGCAAGATGTTCTGGCTGATCATCCTGGGCGTCACGGTGGCCGTGAATCTGCTGGTCCCGATGGTCTTCCTGCAGATCGCCGGCCTCATCGCCACGATCGTCTTCTTCGTCGACGTCCGGCCCGCGCTCAAGCAGGTCTCCGGCGGTGGGGGCGGCCGCCGAGGCGGAAGCAGCAGCGACGGCCCGTACGGCCCGTACAACGGCGGACGCTGAGCTCCCTGCCCTTTTAGCCACCCGCACACCGGCGCCCCGTCAGGGGTGCGGGGAACCGCGCGACCACCAGCCACGGACGGCTGGCAGGCACTGACGCGACCAGCCACGGCGCCGCGCAGACGACCCACGGACGGCACGTCCCACAGACACTGAGCGGCGGCACCCAGCGGGAGCGCCCACGTGTGACTACGCCACGCGATCCAGCAGCAGCACAGCCACGTCGTCCGTCAGCTCACCGCCATTGAGATCCCGCACCTCGTTCACAGCGGCCCGCAGCAGCTCCTCGCCCCGCAGCCCCTGCGCCAGCTGGCGGCGGACCATGTCCACCATCCCGTCCTGACCGAGCCGCTCCCGGCCCTCGCCGGTCCGGCCCTCGATCAGGCCGTCCGTGTAGAGCATCAGACTCCATTCGCCGCCCAGCTCCACCTGCCGGCGCGGCCAGCGGGCGTTCGGCAGCAGACCCAGCGCCGGGCCGCCGTTCTCGTACGGCAGCAGCTCGGCGACGGGAGGAGCCGGGTCCCCGGCGTCGTCCGCGCCGACGACGGCCCGTGAGCGGGCGGGGCGCGAGATGAGCGGGGCCGGGTGACCGGCCAGGCACAGGCCCGCGCGGCGGCCGTCCGGTGCGATGTCCACCGTGCAGAGCGTCGCGAAGATCTCGTCGTTGTCGCGCTCGTGCTCCAGGACCTGCTGGAGCGTGGAGAGCAGCTCGTCGCCGCACAGGCCCGCCAGCGTCAGCGCGCGCCAGGCGATCCGCAGCTCCACACCGAGCGCCGCCTCGTCGGGGCCATGACCGCAGACGTCGCCGATCATGGCGTGCACGGTGCCGTCGGGGGTGCGGACCGTGTCGTAGAAGTCGCCGCCGAGCAGCGCGCGCGAGCGGCCGGGCCGGTAGCGCGCGGCGAACCGCAGCGAGGAGCCTTCGAGTAGGGGCGTGGGCAGCAGGCCGCGTTCGAGCCGCGCGTTCTCCTGCGCGCGCAGCTTGGACTCGGTGAGCCGTCGCTCGGCCGTTTCGGAACGCTTTCGTTCCACCGCGTACCGGATCGCGCGGCTCAGCAGCCGGCTGTCCAGCTCGTCGCGGAAGAGGTAGTCCTGGGCGCCGACGCGTACCACCTCGGCGCCGTGCTCCGCGTCCTCGGACGCGGTGAGCGCGAGGACGGCGTGCCGCGGCGCGAGCCGCAGCACGTGCTTGAGCGTGGCCAGCTCGTCGTTCGGCTCGGCGTCGGCGGCCGTCCGGCCACCGGTCGTCAGCGCGAGGTCGAGCAGGATGCACTGGACGTCGTCGGTCAGCAGCCGCTCGGCCTCGGTGAGGTTGCGGGCGGTACGGACACGTATCGGCTTGCCGGCCGAGTCCAGGAGTGTGGGCACGTTCAGCGAGCCGGCCGGGTCGTCCTCGATCACGAGCAGCGTCAGCGGGGCCGTGCCGTTGTGGGCACTGCCGTGGTGGAAGCCGCCGTGGTCGGCGCTTCCGTGGCCGGTGTCGCCACCGGCGTCGTGGCTCGTCGAAGTCGGCGCCTGGCCGGGCAGGGCGCCGGGTGCGGGCACGGCCTGAGCCGGTCCGCCGGTTGAGGATGCGGCGCGAGCCTGACCACCTTCCACGGCGGGGATGGCTCTCTGCCGCGGTACGGGTACGGGCATCGTCTTGGTTCCTTCCCTCCCCCCGAGGGCATGGCGGACCGAGGGGTCTCGATCCACCGACGGGGACCATAGCGTCAGCCGCCGCCACAAAGGAATGGCGGAGGCCCGGGTGTGCCCAAAACAGCCACCGTCATATGCCGCATCCCGTACCGCAATTGGGCAGGATGCGCTCTTTTTCGGGATGACGTACATCACGCCCCGGGGGTTGCCCGGCAGCCCGGAACGTGCCGCGCATCACGTGCGGCAGGTCACGCCACCGACGGCACCAAAGCGACCAAGTGCCACTTGTCGGGACGTACGGCCCGGGTGGACGGGTGAGCGTCCCTCGCCGGACGTCCGGTCCGGGTGGACCGGCGGTGTCACCGGTGGACCGGCGGGCCGGCGGCGTCACTGTTCGGGGCGTACGACTCCGAGTATCGGCATCGAGCCCGCTCCCGCGATCGTCACCGTGCGCCCCGGGCGAGGTGCGTGGATGATCGCGCCGTCACCTATGTAGAGGGCGACATGGCTGGCGTCGGAGTTGTAGATGATCAGGTCGCCGGGGCGCATGGCCTCGACGGCGATGCGGTCGAGCTGCTTCCACTGCTCCTGGGACGTGCGTGGGATGCCCTGCCCGGCGGCCGCCCATGCCTTCGAGGTCAGACCCGAGCAGTCGAACGTGTTGGGCCCCTCGGCGCCCCATTCGTACGGCTTGCCGATCTGCTTCGTCGCGTACTCCACGGCCTTCTTGCCCTGGGCCGACGCCTTGCCGCTGATCTCGTCGAGGACGCCGGAGCCCAGCCAGGCCGACTGCGCCTTGTAGGCGGCCTGCTGTTCCAGCTTCGCCAGGCGCTTCTTCTCTTCCTTCTCCAGCTGCGACTCGAGCTTCTCGGCGGCGGCGATCTGCTTCTTGACCTTCTTCTTGGCCTTCTCCTTCGCCTCGCGGTTGGCATCCAGCTTCTTCCACTGGGCCGCCGCGTCGCGCGCGTACTGCTCCAAGTCCTCCTGGGTGCGCTTCATTTCGGCGAGCAGGCCCTTGGTCGCCTGTGCGCCCTCGCGGATCCGGCCCGCGCCGTCCAGGAACTGCGCCGGGTCGTCGCTGAGCATCAGCCGGGCCTCGTCCGGCAGTCCGCCGCTGCGGTACTGGGCCCGGGCCGCGGCGCCCGCGCGGTCCTTCAGGTGGTCCAGCCGAGCCTGCCCCTCGACGATCGAGCGGGCCAGCCCGACGATCTGCGTGGACTGCTCCTCGGCCCGCTCCTCCGCGAGGTTGTAC
Source organism: Streptomyces sp. NBC_00258 (assembly GCF_036182465.1). NCBI lineage: Bacteria > Bacillati > Actinomycetota > Actinomycetes > Kitasatosporales > Streptomycetaceae > Streptomyces > Streptomyces sp. NBC_00258. Next base: position 5,929,413 of record NZ_CP108081.1, on the reverse strand, counting down.
GCGTCCGTGGCGACCGCCGCGTCGTGATAGAGCGTGTCCAGCTTCTTGCGGACCGCTTCAAGGTCCTTGGTGCTCGCGGGCGTTGAACTCGGAGGCTGGGCCGGAGTCGGCGTGGGGGTCGGTGTCGGGGCCGCGAAGGCCACTCCCGGCGCGGACAGGATGGTTGCCGCGCAGGCCAGGGCCATGGCCGTAGTGGTCAGGCTCCGCTTGCCGGTTCCCATGGACCAACCCCCAAGTTGATTTACCGTCAGTAACTTACGAAGGCCTCGGGGATCGTGCCATGTCGGCGCGCAATGTGACAGAGGCGGGCAGGAACTGCCTCTCCCGTACCGCCCGTTCCCCACCCCTCACTGCCCACTCGGCGATGATCTCCCGCGCGTTCCCCGCCAATGTGACGAACGACTCACCGAGATCGTTCCCGCCGCTCCACGGCTCCGCAGGCTCGTGTCCTCGGCTCGGCCGGCCTACGAGCGAGGCGCCAACGCCTCCCAGCGCACGGTCACTTCGCCCTGCCGCCAGCGCGTCGGCCCGTCCGTGACCGGCCAGTCCGCCGTCAGATCGCGTACGGCCCGGATCCAGCGCTGACGGGCGCCGTACGAGGCGTAAGGTGCCGCGGCCGCCCAGGCCCGGTCGAAACCGCGGAGGAAGGCGTGCACCGGTTCGCCCGGGACGTTGCGGTGGATGAGGGCCTTGGGAAGGCGTTCGGCCAGGTCGGACGGGCGGTCCAGGGAGCCGAGGCGGGTGGCGAACGTGACGGTCCGCGGGCCTTCGGGGCCGAGCGCGACCCATACGTGCCGGCGGCCGATCTCGTCGCACGTGCCCTCGACGAGGAGCCCGCCCCGCGAGTCGGCGCCAGCCGGGGCGAGGCGGGCGCACAGTCGCGCCCAGACCTCGGCGACCTCCGCCTCCTCGTACTGCCGCAGCACGTTCGCCGCGCGGATCAGTGACGGCCGCTCCGGCAGGGGGATCTCGAAGCCGCCGTGCCGGAAGGCCAGCCCCTCGCGCTCGTACGGCTTCGCGGCCGCGACCCGGGCCGGATCGATCTCCACGCCGACCACGCGTGTGCGGGGGGCGGCCGTGCGGAGGCGGTGGAGGAGCTCCACCGCGGTCCAGGGGGCGGCGCCGTAGCCGAGGTCCACGGCCACGGGGGCGTCCGACCTGCGCAGTTCGGCGCCGTGGGTCGTCGCGATCCAGCGGTCCATGCGGCGGAGGCGGTTGGGGTTGGTGGTGCCGCGCGTCGCCGTCCCGACGGGGGTCGCTGCGCGGGCTTTCATGGGGACAAGGGTAGGCGGTGCGGGTGTCGGAGGCGGCGCGGGCTGAGACGTACCTGCGGGTCCGTCGTGGCTGGTCGCGCAGTTCCCCGCGCCCCTTTTTAGGGGCGCGGGGAACTGCGCAACGGGGGTTCGGGGGCGGAGCCCCTGAGTAAGGGACGGGCATGGGTAGGGGCGGCGGGGGCGAGGAGAAGCAGTGCCCACCCGCATCCCTCCCCTACGCAACACGCCATCGAACGGTTGAGCGACCCCCAGTAATGATTCGGCAAAGAGGAAATGGAGCAGAGTGCTCCGGCGTTCAAGGAGCTGGAGGGCGTTTCACGTCCTCCGTCAGGCATGCCCGCACCACGGTCAGAGCAGGTCCGCAGCAAGGAGGAACGCCACGTGAGCCAGTACGTGAGCAGGCTCGGGCGCCGCTCCCCGGCAGCCCCTTCGAGGCTGAGGCTGCACCGCCGGCCCCGCCGCGTCGCGATGCTCTCCGTGCACACCTCACCACTGCACCAGCCGGGCACCGGCGACGCGGGCGGCATGAACGTCTACATCGTGGAGCTGGCCCAGCGCCTCGCCGCGATCAACATCGAGGTCGAGATCTTCACGCGCGCGACGACCGGGGCCCTGCCGCCCAAGGTGGAACTCGCGCCCGGAGTCCTCGTACGGCATGTCGACGCGGGTCCGTACGAAGGGCTCGCCAAGGAGGATCTGCCCGCCCAGCTCTGTGCCTTCACGCACGGGGTGATGCAGGCCTGGGCCGGTCACCGGCCCGGGTACTACGACCTGGTGCACTCGCACTACTGGCTCTCCGGCCATGTCGGCTGGCTGGCCGCCGAGCGCTGGGGCGCCCCCCTGGTGCACGCGATGCACACCATGGCGAAGGTCAAGAACGCCGCCCTGGCCGACGGCGACACCCCCGAGCCGGCCGCCCGTGTCATCGGCGAGACGCAGATCGTGCGCGCCGCCGACCGCCTCATCGCCAACACCTCCGAAGAGGCCGACGAGCTCGTGCGGCACTACGAGGCCGAGGCCGGCAAGGTCGCGGTCGTCCACCCGGGCGTGAACCTCGACCGTTTCCGCCCGGCCGACGGACGCGCCGCCGCGCGCGACCGGCTCGGTCTGCCGCAGGACGCACTGATACCCCTCTTCGCCGGTCGCATCCAGCCCCTGAAGGCCCCCGACGTGCTGCTGCGTGCGGTCGCCGTCCTCCTGGACGAGCGGCCCGACCTCCGCTCGAACATCGTGGTGCCCATCGTGGGCGGTCCGAGCGGCAGCGGTCTCGCCAAGCCCGAGGGCCTGCAGAAACTCGCCGCCAGGCTCGGCATCGCCGATGTCGTGCGGTTCCGGCCGCCGGTCGGACAGGAGCAGCTCGCCGACTGGTTCCGGGCCGCGTCCGTCCTCGTGATGCCCTCCTACAGCGAGTCCTTCGGGCTCGTCGCCATAGAGGCGCAGGCGGCCGGCACGCCGGTGCTCGCGGCCGCGGTGGGCGGTCTGCCCGTCGCGGTACGGCACAAGGAGACGGGCTTTCTGGTCCCGGGCCACAATCCCGTCGACTACGCGCGCGTGCTGCGCGATTTCGCCGACAACCGCGCGCTCCCGGACCGGATGGGCGCGGCCGCCGCCTGGCACGCCAAGTCCTTCGGCTGGGACACGTCGGCCGCCGCCACGGCGGACGTCTACACGGCGGCGATGCACGAGCACCGGCGTCACGTACGCTCCCACCATGGCTGACGTGGAGAGCGCGGCGGGGACCGTCGAGGCGGTCCTGAAGGACGCCGAGATCGAGTGGGAGAGTCCGGAGCCCGGCCACTTCGTGGTGAAGCTGCCCGGCACCCGCAAGCTGTCGACGACCGTCTCGCTGATCGTCGGCAGGCACTCCCTGTCGCTCAACGCCTTCGTCATCCGCCACCCGGACGAGAACGAGCCCGGCGTGCACCGCTGGCTCCTCGAGCGCAACCTCAAGCTCTACGGCGTGGGTTACGCGGTCGACCGTCTCGGCGACATCTATGTGGCGGGCAAGCTCCCGCTCGCCGCGGTCACCGCCGACGAGATCGACCGCCTGCTCGGCTCGGTTCTGGAGGCCGCCGATGGCAGCTTCAACACCCTCCTGGAACTCGGTTTCGCCTCCGCGATCCGTAAGGAGTACGCCTGGCGGGTGTCGCGCGGCGAGTCCACGCGCAACCTCGACGCGTTCAGTCACCTGACTCGGCGTTCGACCGACTGACCAACTGGTCCGTACTAACTCTCCATCATCTAACCCTTGCACGACCCTTTCCCGGTGCAAGGGTTGCGTGTCATGCTCACCGCCAACGCACATCTGAACGTCGTTCACATCCATGGAATTCCCCATCCCTGGAAGGCGGTTCGGACATGAGTGACCGTTGGGAGGGCCCCACCAGACGGGCCCTGCTCGGCAGCGCGACAGCGGTGGCGGCCGGCGCCGTGACCAGCATCGTCACCGGCGGACCGGCGGCGGCCGCCACCGAGGGCGTCACCGGGAGCCTCACCGGGCAAGTGCCCGCCCTCTGGCGCGAGTTCACCCGCACCCCCTTCACGCACCCGCAGATCCCGTACGTCGGCAGAGCCGGCCAACGCGCCGGGGCGGCGCACTTCCCCCGCCGCCCCGTCGTGGCCGACGTCCGCGCGTACGGCGCCACGGCGGACGGCTCGGCCGACTCCGCCCCCGCGATCAACCGTGCCGTCGCTGCCGCCGGAAGGGCCGGCGGCGGCACGGTTCTCATCCCGCCCGGCACCTACCGCGTCGACGGCCTGATCCACGTCGGACACTCGAACGTCGTCCTGCGCGGCGCCGGCAGCGCCCGTACGAAGCTGTACGCGACCCGCAGTCTCACCGAGCTGATCGGCGCCTACGGCTCGCGCTACGGCGGCGACAAGTCGTCCTGGTCATGGGCGGGCGGCCTCGTCTGGTTCTGCCCGGCGGACCGCTTCGCCGCCCTGACGGCCGCCATCAGGGCGAAGGCCTGGCCCTTCGAGGGCTGGACCGGCAACAAGCGGGACGAGTGGGAGACCCTGACCAAGGTCGAGCCCGCCCGCCGGGGCTCCTGGACGGTGACGGTCGCGGACCCAAGACGGCTCAGACCCGGCCGGCTCGTCCTCCTCCGCCTCGCCGACGACGCCGGGCACACCCTCCTGGAGCACATGGCGGGCGGCGGCCCGGGCCCGGAGGCCTACCACTGGAACGACAAGACAAAATTGACCAGCTACGTCCCGTACGAGTGGCCCGTGCGCATCGCGCGCGTGCGGGGCAGAAGAGTCACCCTGGAGCGACCGCTCCCGCTCGACACGCGCCCCGAGTGGGACCCGCGCCTCACCACCCACGTGAAGGCGCTGACCGGCTCGGGCGTCGAGGGCCTCACCCTCGAAGCCGTCGAGACCCCGCAGGCCCCGCACCTCCTCGACCGGGGCCACAACGGCGTCACCTTCCAGTGCGCGTACGACTGCTGGGCCGACGACATCGTCGTACGCCACATGGACAACGGCTTCGGCCTGGTGTCCGCCTCCGCCTGCACCCTGCGCGGGACCCGGGTCGCGGGCCGGGGTACGCACCACCCGTACTTCTGCCGAGAGGGCTCGCACGACAACCTCGTCGAGGACTTCGTCATCGAGCGGCGCACGACAGCGGCCCCCGCGGGCACCCAGCTGCACGGGATCAACGTGGAGGGGCTGTCCTCGTACAACGTCTGGTCGCGCGGTGACATGGCCATGGGCACCTTCGACACCCACCGGGGCATGCCCTTCGCGAACGTCCGTACCGACATCACGGTCACCAACAACGGCCGCCACGGCGGCGACGCCAGCGCCGGGCCGCTCTTCGGGGCCCGGTTCGCACACTGGAACATCCGCGTCACCAACGCCCGCGCCGGCCTGATGAGGATCGACGGCCTCGCTCCCTGCAGCGCCACCGTCGGCATCAACGAGGTGACGGAGTTCGACCAGATCGACGTACCCGACTTCTCCGGAGACCTGCACTCCCGCCTGGAGCTCTACGGGACCTCGGGGACGGTACGCCCGCGGAACCTCTACGAGGCCCAACGCGAGCTGGACGTTCAGCGCGCGCTGAGGCGGTAACGACCCGGAGCCACCCCGACCAGCCGCTTGAAGTGCCGGGTCAGATGCGACTGGTCGTAGAAGCCGGTCTCCGCCGCCACCTCGCCCGGCGTGCGGCCGTCGAGCAGGAGGCGGCGGGCGCGGTCGACGCGGCGGGACATCAGGTACTGGTGCGGGGCGATCCCGAAGGCCCCGCTGAACGCCCGCACCAGGTGGGCGGGGTGGGCGTGCACCAGACTCGCCGCCTCCTCCAGGTTCACACCCTGCACGAGCCGCTCGTCGAGGAGTTCGCGGAGGTCGTGGGCGAGGGGCCGGTCGGGCCGGCGTGGAGGGTCCTCCCCTGCCCGCGGCCGCAGATGGCCGCGCAGCCGCTCACCGATCAGGGTCAGCCTGCTCTCCGCCTCCAATTCGTCCCCGGGGTGGGCGAGGGCGGTGTGCAACTGCCCGACGCGCGCCCGCAGTACGGGGTCGACGAGGTCCGGGGTGTCCACCGCCGGGCCGATGTAGGTCTCGTCGAGCCGGCTGAGGTCCAGGTACAGCACCCGCTTGCGGAAACCGGACGGCGTGACGGGCGAGCCGTTGTGCGGGACGTGCGGCGGGAGCAGCGAGACCGTGTCGTGCGGGGTGCCGTGCTCGTGCCGGTCGAGGTCGTACCGCACGGCCCCCGCGTCGACGATCAGCAGCGTCCACGCGTCGTGGACGTGCATCGGATACGCGTACTCCGTGAAATGGGCGTGGAAGACCTCCACGACACCCGGTACGCGCGGGCGCCAGGCGGAGACCTCACGCTGGGCGACCATGCAAAGAACGTACAAGACGGGGGCGTACGCGGCTCGGCAGTCTCAGTGCATGAACGCTGAACCCCTTCCCACGGAACCCGCTCGCGCCGAACCCGTCCGCTTCGACACCAAGATCGCCGTCCTGCTGCGGGAGGACCTGGAGCCGTGGCAGCGGCTGAACGTGACCGCGTTCCTCGTGAGCGGGATCGGGTCGTCCGTGCCCGAGGTGATCGGCGAGCCGTACGAGGACGCCGACGGGACGGGCTACCTGCCGATGTTCCGCCAGCCGGTCCTGGTCTTCGAGGGTACGAAGGAGACGCTGACCGCGGCCCACACCCGGACCCTCTCCCGCGCCCTGCCTCGCGCGCTCTTCACCTCCGACCTGTTCACCACGGGCAACGACCGCGACAACCGGGCGGCGGTCCGGGCCGTACCGACGGCGGAGCTGGACCTGGTGGGGCTCGCGGTGTACGGGCCGCGCAACGCGGTGGACAAGGTGCTCAAGGGGGCGCGGATGCACCCCTGAGGTGTACGGGTCACGTGAGATGTGTGGGGCGGGGCCGGCTCATACCGCGTCGATCTGGGGCTTGGCCATGCAGACCTAGGCAGACCTAGGGCTTGGCCGCGCTGACCTCGGGCTCAGGGGTGACAAGAGGTGCCTCGGCGGCTTCCGGGTCGTGTGTCGGCAGGTGGCGCATCAGGGCCCCGTACCCCACACCGGTGACCGTGCCGATGACCGCGCACGCGCCCCACAGCCACTCCGCCCCGTACCGGTCGATGACGAAACCGGACATCAGGGGTGCGACGAGGGCGGCCACGGACCAGGACATGGTGTACATGCCCTGGTAGCGGCCGCGGCCGTGGGTGGGGGAGAGGCGGACGACGAGGCTGGTCTGGGTGGGCGCGTTGACGATCTCGGCGAGGGTCCAGACGCAGACCGTGAGCGCGAAGACGCCGACCGAGCCGGCGAAGGCGGTGAGCCCGAACCCGTACCCGGCGAGGAGGGACGAGAGGACGAGAAGACGCCTCGGATCCCGGTGTTCGATGAAGCGGGTGACGGGGATCTGGAGGACGACGATGAGGACGCCGTTGACCGCGATCGCCATGCCGTAGTCGGCGGGCGTGAACCCGGCCTCGCCCATCGCCACGGGCAGTCCCAGATACCCCTGCTGGAAGATCAGCGCGACGAGGAAGGACAGTCCGACGACGCTCATGAAGCGCCCGTCGCGCAGCACGGTCCCGAGCCCGACCTCGGGTTCGTCGACCCCCTTCGAGACCCGCTCGGGCCGGGACTCGGGCAGCTTCGCGAAGACGAGGATCGCGCAGATCATGGTCATCCCGGCCTCGATGAGGAAGCCGGCGAGGTAGCTGAACTCGGCGATGAACCCGGCCGCCATGGCGGAGACGGCGAACCCCAGGTTGATCGCCCAGTAGTTGAGGGAGAAGGCCCTGACGCGGTCCTCGGGCCGGACGATGTCGGCCATCATCGCCTGCACGGCGGGCCGGGATGCGTTGCTGGCCATCCCCACCAGGAAGGCGACGCCGGCGATCGCGACCGGGTGGTGCACGAAGCCGAGCAGCGCGACGGAGACGGCGGTCGAGGACTGGGCGACGAGGAGGGTGGGCCGCCGCCCGAGACGGTCCGTCATGACGCCCGCGCCGAGGGAGGAGATGACACCGCCGAGCCCGTGGAGCGCGGCGACCATTCCTGCGTACGAGGCGGAGTAGCCGCGGTCGAGGGTGAGGTAGAGCGCCATGAAGGTGGCGACGAACGCGCCGAGCCGGTTCACGAGTGTGCTGGTCCACAGCCACCAGAACTCGCGGGGGAGCCCCGAGACGGTCTCGCGGGCGGCACGTCTCATGGACGTGAGTGACATCGGGACCCCCGGGTGCGTGTGAGCAACTGCGCGCAAGTGGCTGCGCGCAAGGCTGTGTGTAAGTGGCTCAGGCGATGAGCGCAACTTACGAGTACGGCTCCGGTGGGGTCCACTCAATTAACAGAAGCCGTCAACTGTGGGGGTCCTCCCCCTTTCCTGTCCGCCTTCCGGGCGGGGGAGCGGGCGATCTGCGGGTTCGATTACGCTCGGGGCCATGGCCGACGCACCGTACAAGCTGATCCTCCTCCGCCACGGCGAGAGCGAATGGAACGCGAAGAACCTGTTCACCGGCTGGGTGGACGTCAACCTGACGGAGAAGGGCGAGAAGGAGGCAGTCCGCGGCGGTGAGCTGCTGAAGGACGCCGGCCTGCTCCCCGACGTGCTGCACACCTCGCTCCAGAGGCGAGCCATCCGCACGGCCCAGCTCTCGCTGGAGTCCGCGGACCGCCACTGGATCCCCGTGCACCGCTCCTGGCGCCTGAACGAGCGCCACTACGGCGCCCTCCAGGGCAAGGACAAGGCCCAGACCCTCGCGGAGTACGGCGAGGAGCAGTTCATGCTGTGGCGCCGCTCGTACGACACGCCGCCGCCCCCCCTTGAGGACGGCACGGAGTTCTCCCAGTCGGACGACCCGCGCTACGCGACGATCCCCCCGGAGCTCCGCCCCCGCACGGAGTGCCTGAAGGACGTCGTCGTCCGCATGCTCCCGTACTGGTACGACGGCATCGTCCCGGACCTCCTGGCGGGCCGCACGGTCCTGGTCGCGGCCCACGGCAACAGCCTCCGCGCCCTGGTCAAGCACCTCGACGGAGTCTCTGACGCCGACATCGCGGGCCTCAACATCCCGACGGGCATCCCCCTCGCCTACGAACTCGACGCCGACTTCAAGCCGGTGAACCCGGGCGGCACGTACCTGGACCCGGACGCTGCGGCGGCGGCGATCGAGGCCGTGAAGAACCAGGGCAAGAAGAAGTAAGCGAAGCTGAACAGGCCCCCTATCTGCGGTTTCTCCGCCGGTAGGGGGCCTGTTGTTGTGTCTGGGCCGTCCCTGGGCCGTCAGTTGCGACGACGCCGGCGGCGGATGCGGATGTCGAGGACGATCAGCAGCGCCACGGGGACGGCGATCTCGGCGGGGGCGTCGGCCCAGAGGGCGAGCGCACCGCCGGCCGTGCCGATGAGCGCGATGGGCACGTCGCGGGGACAGATGTCGACGGTGACACCTGTGCGTGGGAGCATGGATCTCCTCCTGATGGTCCGTTGCTAGATCGATGGAGACAGGGCCGTTCCCATGCCGGGGAACGGCCCTGAATTTTGCGTGAATCCTATTCAGGTGATTCACCCTTCGGCAAATCTCCAGGTGAGGGCATGCAGGTATTGTGCGGGTGGTGCTTCTAACTCGGCTCGCGAGCTCTCTTACATGGACTCTAGAGCCCCAACGTTCACCTAGTTGATCTTGGTTAAATGTGCATGCGTGCACTTGAGTGTGCATGCGTGCACACCTGGCAAGTGATCGATGTATTGGGAGTGATTAAGCTTCCCTTCGCCTTGTAAGTCGCAAGGCAAGTCATTAAGAGACTCCTCTTGTTAATGCGGACTGCTAACGGTTGTATCTGATCCGGATGGCTAGTGCCCTCCTCTAGTTACGTTCCTTGCCTTTATAGGAGTCGCTGCTTTATCGCTGTCTCCTGTCCGTGCTGAAGACTTGTGAGACAGCGTTTCGAGTGCGCTCCCGGCTGGACGGCATCAGGTGCGCGTACACCCGCAGCGTCAGCCCCGGGTCCGAGTGGCCCAGGTACTCGGCGAGGGCCTTGATGTTCTCTCCCTCGTCCAGCAGCACTGAGGCGTAGAAGTGCCGCAGCGCGTGCATGCCGTTCTCGCGCGACTCGACGTACGGCTGGCCACGCTCAGGCACCGGGATCACTCCGGCGCCAGCCAACGCCCGCTTCCACGCCTCCTCGTTCAGCGAGGTACGCCAGACATGACCATCCCGAGGCCCGGTGAAGATCAGCCGCTTCGTCACCGGTGGCCCGTCCGCAACCTTCCACGGCAACGTGATCTCGACGGGCGGGAACCGCTTCAGGTGGGCTCGAAGCACGTCCGCGACCGGGCCAGGAAGCGGTACGTTCCGGAGCTTGCCGCCCTTGGGCGGGCGAACACGGCCTTGCTGCGGCTCAGCTTGAGTTGCTGGACCACATGCAACGTGCCCGACTCGAAGTCGATCGCGTCGACAGCGACACCGAGGATTTCGCCCTGCCGGAGTCCACCCCCGGCGCCCAGGTCGGCCATCGCTTGGAAGCGTTCGGGCATCGCGTCCCGGACGGCGAAGACCCGTTCCGGCGTCCACGGGGTCACGCGCTTGGCGTCAACGATCGGAGGCCGGACCGAACGGGCAGCACAAGGGTTCCGGGGAGATGGCCGTCATTCACGGCCGCACTCAGAGCAGCCCGCACGTTGGAGTAGATCGTCCGCGCGTACGACCCTCGGACGCCGTTCTCCTGGAGCTGCCGCACCCAGTTCCGGATGTGCGCGGGCTGGAAGGAGCCGAGCGGACGCGTGCCGAGGTACGGGAAGGCGTTCAACCGGAGTTGCGACTTCATTGATGCCTGGGTGTTCGGGTCGGCCCCCTGGGTGAGCACCCACTGTTCGGCGTACTGCTGAAAGGTGGTCCGAGCAGCGCGAGGGTCGATGTACTGCCCGCGCGCCATGTCTGCCTCGATGAGCGCAAGCCACTGATCGGCAAGCCGCTTCTGACGATCAGGGAAGCTCTTGGCCTTCTCCGTGCGTTGGCCACCTCCGGATTTCCGTAGGTGACCCCTGCAGCTTGTGCGCGGCGCCACTCAGCGCGGGCGTTGCGCAGGGCGCCGAGGGTGGTGGAGTAGCGGCGGGACTTGGTGGAGAAGTGGCCGCGAAAGCCGAGCATGTGGGCCGAGGCCCAGAGCCGGAAGTCTGCCAGTTCCTTGCGGGCGCCGAGGGTCCAGGCAGTACGTATCAGCCGCTGGGCGTGGTCGCTGATGTCGAGCTGGGCCAGTTCGGCGAGGAACTTCAGCGGGCGGTCGAGAGCTCCCGTGGCGGTCTCGGCGCCCTTGGTGGCGTACTTGGCGATGTACGCGGCGACGGCCCGTTCGGTCAGTTCCTGGCCGCCGTCGAAGTCGGCGCCGCGGATGGTGCGTACGTCTAGTTGACGGCCGAAGGCGAAGACGTGAGCACGACTGTCGATTACCGGGCCATCCACGCGCGCAGCGGTGGCGGCAGCCTGTATGGCATCAGTCAGCAACTCGGCGGTGGCCCAAGCCGGAGGCGGAGTGTCACACCCTCCGGACCGTCGATGCGGATGACGGCGTGGAAGTGCACGGTCCCGCGCTTCTGGTACTCGGCGACCTTGGCGAAGGACACCCGACCGTGCTCGCGGAACTCCCTCCTGCGCATACGACTTCAAGCCCCAGCAGTCCGTGTCGAGTCTCAGTTGATGGTTGACGGGTTGGCGTCGGGTGATGCTTGACGTCTGCCCTAGACGATCTTCCGGCGGTTGTGTTCGCCGGACTTTCGGACGACCACCTCCTTCTGGGTGACGCGGGGGACGGTGGTGATCAGTTCGGTTCCCTGGAAGATGCGGATGCTGGTCTCGTCGAGGTGGGCGGTGACGATCTGGCGGGCATGGCCGCGGCCGAGTTGGATGCGTTGTCCGGCGACCATGAAGCCGCCGGTGCTGCTGACGGTCCGTTCGGCGCTGCCGCCGCCGACGCGCGCCCACGCGGGTAGGCCCAAGGGCGTGAGACGAGAGCCGATCCGCAGGTCAAGGACATGCCTCCGGCGGGGGCGCTCAGACTCCGGGATGGAGGGGGCGCCGTTCGCGGGTGCCGGCCGAATTGTGGCGAGCGTCGTGGGCTCCCATCCCGACCACCTTCGACCCAGGCAGAGCCGAGCAGACGCGGCCCAGGGCGTCAAGGTCGTTCGTACAGTGGCGCGCTCCACCTTGACGCCCTGAACCACGCCCGCTCCACGGTGTGTGGGTCGAAGGCGGACGGGATGGAAGCTGGGGAGAGTGGTGGGTTGAGGAGGGATGATGCCGCCATGGCAGATGAATCAAGGCGCCCCCTCAGCGAGCTTCGTCAAGGCGGGAAAGTCCAAGCAACGATCACCAGCCACGAGCCATGGGGCCTCATGGCGAAGCTCAACGGATACGAACCCGTAGGCGCCTCGCTGGACATCTATCGCCGCAGCCGCGAGCCCGGAGTGAAGCGACTCACCCAGGAGCTGCCGCCTGTGGGAGCAACCGTCGACCTCGTCATAGGAGAAGTGCGCACGTGGCACCACGAGCCGTGGATATGGGTGGACCTCACAGCACCCAGCCACGGCGAAGGCTGATTGTGCCCTCTGCGTGCCCGATCGGACGGGAATCAACGGGGAACAGCAGGGACCCACGGGCATCGAGCAGCAGAACGGCCCCTGACCATTGCGCCTGGTCAGGGGCCGTTCACCTGCGGTGGGTGTGGGATTTGAACCCACGGTGACATCGCTGCCACGACGGTTTTCAAGACCGTGTGCGGCTTGACTCTCTTGCTGAGGCTCCGCTGACCGGCGCTGTACGGTGACCGCGTGGACGAGGAACCGGTGATCATCGAACTCACGCACGATCAAGCGTTCGTGCTGTCGGACTGGCTGTACCGGGTCGAGGAGTCCGACGAGCTGAGTGCCATGGTGGCGGACCGGGCGGTCTGGTCCGCTCTATACAAGATCTCCGGCACTCTCGATAAGACGTTGGTCGAACTCTTCATGCCGGACTACACCCGTCGCCTGGAGCAGGCGAGACAACGTTTGTTGGACGCTATGGGCGGCGACGGGGAAGAGGCGAGCGAGAGCGTGTCAAGAGGACCGTCTCGCGATGACATCAACGACTGACACCAACACAGCCGACCGTCGGCGACTCCTGCCGGACTCCCGCGACAGGTAGGCGCAGGGCGGGTGCGGCTCGACCACGATGCATAGCGCGGGTTGATCGACCTGATAAGGATGAGGCCACACCTTCACGTCCGTGGCCGGACAAGCCGAGGAAGACGCCAGCTCGGCGCACCACCGAAGGCTTCGTGCCGCAGAGGGGTTGCGCCGATCAGCGCTCCCAGCCGTCCTCGCCGCCTGGACCAACCAGGAGGGGGGCGACACCGTGTCCGACCAGATGCCAGGAACCGAACTGAGCATCCGGACCGATCCAGAGTCCTGCGCCATCTAGAAAGGTGTCCGCATCTCCCATCAGGAGCACCGCCTCAAACGCGTACCCACGCTCCAGTTCGGCGTCAGCCAAGCGCTCAAGTCCCACGCTTGGTCGGTCGGCGCACCCACCGTTGTGGCTGACTGTCGTGGGCTGAGGTGCAGGCCGACCCGAACCCACCTCAGAGTAGATGTGCCCGGCTACCCGCCTGCGGCCGACATTTTGAGGATGTGCATCCTGGCCAGCATGACGAACCCCGACGGTCTGTACGTGAAGGTCCACTTCCGGCTTGAGGTCAAAGACGACTGGCCCCCGGCGTCGGTGGAGAGCCTGTGGGCCGTCGACCAGGGGAACGGCACTGTCCGGCTCGACAACATCCCCTGGTTCGTGCGAGGTATCGCCTGCGGGGACATCGTGGTTGTCGAGCCCGACGAGGAGGGCGTGCGGTGGGCCGGCGAAGTGGTTCGGCGTTCGGAGAACTGCACCATTCGCCTCATCGTGCTGCGTGACGGCGGCTCGGGAGCCGCACGGCAGAGCGTGATCAACACATTTCAGCAGCTCGGCGTCGACGGCGAGGGCATTGAGCAGTTCCGCATGGTTGCCCTGGACGTTCCACCCACCGCCGATCTCGCCCAGGTGCAACGGCTGCTGAACCACGGCGCTGCCAAGGAGTGGTGGCACATGGAGGAAGGGTGCATCACCACGGAGTGGCGGGCCGCTTCCGGCGACTGACGCAGCCCATGTACTCCATTGCTGGGCCGCCCCTGGGCGTCCGAGGTTGCTCAACAGGGACCAGCGACGACCAATGACGACCGCTCAGCCGCACACTGCACCCGCCCTGAGCTGCGAAGACCCAGCTCACCAAGATCCCCGACAACACCCAGGGCAAGAAGAAGTAGGGCAAGAACAAGTAGCGTTTGCGAGCACGCCCCTGAACTGCGCATACAGCGCGGCTCAGGGGCGTTTTCATGGTCTGGGCCCGCTGTGGGCCCTCAGCGCCCAGGATCCTGAGGCCGGAGCGCGCGACCGATGGCGTTCCGGGGATGACGCCCACCTTCGCGAGGGCGGGCTCCCGGTGGTCTTCGTTCAGCGACGTACGCCAGACGTGCCCGCCGCGCGGGCCGCCGAAGGTGAGCAGCTTGGTCGCGCGCGGGGCGCTACGCCGTGGCGATCCCGCGATCCCTGGTGAGCAGTGAGGCGCCGAGATCCTGTCCGAGCGCGCGGATCTGCCGGCTGAGCACCGGCTGCGCGATATGCCGCCCATCGCCGCGCGGCCGAAGTGCAACCGGTCGGCCACGGCGACGGAGTAGCGCAATTTGGCGCCTCCCGGTCCGGTGATGCCTTCAGGGCATCACCACGACTAAAAGAGGTCTTGGACACCCACTCCGGCCAATGGCAACCTGAATAGGTGCCCTATTGGGAGCGAAGCGAATTCGGCAGGAGAATTCGTCATCGGAACTTGATATCGGGGCCTCAGGTCCAGAATGTGCACACCTTTTCTGATTTCCGTCAATTCAACGGAGTTATCGTGGGAAAGCTCGATGGCAAGGTAGCGGTGATCACCGGCGGATCCACCGGCATGGCACTGGCCGGCGCCAAACTGTTCGTCGAGGAAGGGGCGCACGTCTTCATCCAGGCCCGGCGGCAGGAAGCACTGGACGACGCCGTCAAGCTGATCGGCCGCAACGTCACCGCCGTCCAGGGTGACGCGGCGGACCTGGACGACCTGGACCGCTTGTACGACACCGTCAAGCGGGAAAAGGGCTCGATCGACGTGCTGTGGGCCAGCGCCGGGATGGGCGAACCCGCCGTCCTCGGCGAGATCACCGAGGAACAGTTCCACCGTGCCTTCTGGCTCAACGCGCGCGGCACTCTGTTCACCGTGCAGAAAGCACTGCCGCTGATCAACGACAACGGCTCGATCCTCATGACCGGATCCAACGCCTCCCTCGGCGCCTTCCCCGGCTGGAGTCTCTACGCGGGAAGCAAAGCCGTCCAGCAGGCCTGGGCCCGCGTCTGGCTCAACGAACTGCGCGACCGCAAGATCAGGGTCAACGTCCTGACCCCCGGCCAGGTCGCCACCGCCAAACAGGAGGAACTGTTCGACGAGGCAACCACGGCCGCATTCGAGTCCCTCATCCCTCGCGGAAAGATGGGCCGCCCCGAAGAAATCGCCACCGTCGCCCTTTTCCTTGCCTCCGACGACTCCAGCTACGTCAACGGCCTGGAACTGGTAACCGACGGCGGCACCACCGCCATTTGAACCGCACACCAGGAATTCCGTCGAGAACTGGAAGAGAGCAGACCTCATGAGCAGCATCACCCTTATCGGTACGGGGAACATGGCCCGTACCATCGGCACGCTCGCGGTGGCGGGCGGCAACACCGTCGAGGTCATGGGACGCGATCAGTCCAAGGCCGACGACCTGGCCAAGGCTCTGGGCGGCGGCGCGACGACGGGCAAGTGGGGTGCCGTCCCGGCCGGGGACATCGTCATCACGGCCCTGTTGGCCGACGGTGTCGTTCCGGTCGTCGCCGAGTACGGAGACGCCCTCACGGGCAAGGTCATCGTCGACATCAGCAACCCCTTCAACGCCACGTTCGACGGACTGGCCCACAGCGAGGAGACCTCGATCGCGCAGGAGGTCGCCAAGGCGGCCCCGGCCGGCGCCGGCGTGGTGAAGGCCTTCAACACCATCTTCCGCAATGTCCTGGAGAAGGGCCGGCCCGACGTCTTCATCGCCGGCGACGATGCGCGGGCCAAGGCGGGCGTGGCGGCGTTCATCGAGAGCCTCGGGCTGCGTCCGCTGGACGTCGGCGGCCTGAAGATGGCGCACTGGCTGGAAGGAATGGGCCTGGTCACTGTGGGCCTCGCCGGCAACGGGGTTGGCCACTGGGACTTCGCCCTCGGCGTCAACGAATTCACCGGCTGATTCCCCGGGGCCGAGCAGTCGCCCGAGCGCAGGTCAGTTGGTGTGTATCTCTTCGCGACCGACACGGGCACACCCGTGTCAGGTCACCCGGCCGTCGTCGGCTTCTTTGTGCATACCCGTGCACAGCGCCCAGACGACGAAGATGTTGACGGCGACCAGGGCGAGGGCCCACAAGGGGTAGTACGGCACCCACAGGAAGTTGGCGAGTGCGCCCAGCCCGGCCACCAGCACACCGAAGAAGCGCGCCCACAGTGCTCCGGTGAGCACGGCGGACCCCGCAAAGACGAGGACGATTCCCAGAATGAGGTGGACCCAGCCCCAGCCCGCCAGGCTGAACTCGAACACGTAGTTGCGTGTCGAGATGAACAGGTCGTCCTCGGCGACGGCCGCGATCCCCTCGAAGATCGCCATCGCTCCGCCGAACATCATCAGCACTGCCGCGAAGACGGTGATACCGGATGTGGGCCCGTGCCAGGGGCGTGGATCGGCCGCGTCGGCCGATTTGGGCTGGGTGGCGTGACTGGCCATGCCGGCCTCCTCGGGTCGCAGAGCCATCCGGGCCGGCTCCGAGCACCCGGACTGGCTCGATCCCCGATCTCAGCGTGGCACGACGTCACCCGGTCGGCATTCCGAAGCCGGGGCACGACTTCGTCGATCTTGAGCTACGGATCACAGGACCGGGCGATGGACGAGTCGGGCCGCGCCGCCGCGGGCGGACGCCGCCGGGTGCGCGTGGTCTACGAGGAGAGCGACGGCTCGGTCCGGGCGATGACGGACTGGCTGGCTGGCGGAGAAGGTCCCGCCCTGCAGCCCGCCGGGGAGGGCGGAGGAGTGGGCAGCCTCGCCATCGTACGAGCGCCGGCGCCCATACGTACGAAAGGGCCCCGCACCTGAAGTGGGGCCCGTTCGCAGTCATACGTCGTACGTGATCAGCGGCGCCGGCGCGTCAACCGGGTCGGCGCGTCATCCGCACGCCACGTCAGCCGCGCCGGAGCATCAAGTGCCCGGCGCGATCAGCCGCACTGGCACGGATTGCCGGACTGGCACCCGCAGCCGCAGCCCGAGCCGCAGCCGCAGGCGCCGAAGAGCGGCAGGCTTTTGATCTCGGCGGGCTGCTCGGTCTCGCGCTCCTGGGTCGGGTCGGGCGTGGTGGGGGATTCGGCCATGGGTCCCTCCTCGAAGGCTTGTGCCTACACCCATTGCACGCCCACCTGGCCGGGCGCATCAACGGCGCACAGAGGCTCGCGCGCTCTCACGAGGACTCAATACGCCCGGCGCCCGAAGGGGCGCGAGGAACGGCGCGACCAGCCAAGGATCACCCGCACCCGCCCACGCACCTCATCCGCCCCGCCCCATGGGCGCCCATCCACCACCGGGGGCCTACACGCCCGCTCCACCGCCGGTGGCCTACGCCCCTTCCACCTGCGGCGCACCCTGCATCTCGTCCACGTGCTCGCCGGTCACCAGGTACACCACGCGGTTGGCCACGGACACCGCGTGGTCGGCGAACCGCTCGTAGTAACGGCCGAGCAGCGTCACGTCCACGGCCGTCTCGATGCCGTGCTTCCAGCGGTCGTCCAGCAGGTGCTGGAAGAGCGTGCGGTGGAGGAGGTCCATCGCGTCGTCGTCCTGCTCCAACTGCAGCGCGAGGTCGACGTCCTTGGTGATGATGACCTCCGCGGCCTTCGCCATCAGGCGCTGCGCGAGCTGGCCCATCTCCAGGATCGTGGCGTGCAGGTCGTGCGGGATCGCGCGCTCCGGGAAGCGGAGCCGTGCGAGTTTCGCCACATGCTGGGCGAGGTCGCCGGAGCGCTCCAGGTCGGCGGACATACGGAGCGAGGTGACGACGATCCGCAGGTCGGTGGCCACGGGCTGCTGCCGCGCCAGCAGGGCTATCGCCCGTGCCTCCAGTTCGTGCTGGAGATCGTCGACCTTCTGGTCGCCGGCGATCACGCTCTCCGCCAGCTTCAGGTCGGAGTCGAGGATCGCCGTCGTCGCGCGACCGATCGCCGAGCCGACGAGACGGGCCATCTCGACCAGGCCCTCGCCGATCGAGTCAAGTTCCTCGTGGTACGCGTCCCGCATCAGGATGTCCCTCTCTACGTCTGCATTCGGGGGTTCAGGGGGCTAGGGCCTGCGTCGAAAGTGTCGTCTGCCGGGCGACGCCTGGCCCGCCCTTCGGGCGGACGCCGCCACTTTCGACACAGGCCCTCGAACCCCACGCTCCCACGGTCCGGCCTGAACGCGTCGGTTTCCGCCCCGTCAAATGAACCATCACTGGCCCCCAGGTGAACTCTGGGCGACACCGCCTCTTCTCCCTGGTGGGAAGCGTGCGCATCCCCCTCGTACGAAGTGAACCAGCATGGTCTCCAGGGTGAACTCTGGGCGACGAGTGTTCGAGTCGACCCTCGGACGGCTGTGACCGGGGCGTACAGCGTGCCTAACCTGGAGCCATGGACGTGAACGCGGCGGTCGCCGCAGCGGCAGCGATCGCCGGTGTACTCACCGGCGTCATCGCCATGCTGGCGTTCCGCTGGAGCGAGCGGGAACAGAAACGCCCCACCCGCACCTCCCTGCACACGGACCCGGTGCTTCCGCCGGGCGTGGACACGGTCCTGTCCGTGCTCCGCTCCTCCGCGGTCGTCCTCGACGAGGCCGACGCCGTGGTCAAGGCCAGCTCGGCAGCGTACGCCCTCGGCCTCGTCCGGGGCGGGAAACTGGCCGTCGAGCCGATGCTCCAGATGGCCCGGGACACCCGCAGGGACGGGGAGATACGGCAGGTCGAGCTGGACCTGCCCCGGCGGGGCACCGGCCGCGGCGAGGCACTCGCCGTGTCCGCCCGGGTGGCGCCGCTCGGCTCCCGGCTCGTACTGCTCCTCGTCGAGGACCTCACCGAGGCCCGCCGCATCGAGGCCGTACGACGCGACTTCGTCGCCAACGTCAGCCATGAGCTCAAGACCCCCGTCGGCGCGCTCTCGCTGCTCTCCGAGGCAGTCATGGGCGCCTCCGACGACCCGGAGGCGGTGGAACGCTTCGCCGGGCGGATGCAGATAGAGGCGACCCGCCTCACCAACCTCGTCCAGGAGCTCATCGACCTCTCCCGGGTCCAGAACGACGACCCGCTGGAGGACGCCGAGCCCGTCCGCATCGACGAGCTGGTCGCCGAGGCGATCGACCGCTGCCGCCACCAAGCGGGCGCGAAGCAGATCACCATGGCCGCCGGCGGTACCGCCGACCTGAGTATCTGGGGCAACCGGGGTCAGCTGGCCGCCGCACTGGGCAACCTCGTGGAGAACGCCGTCAACTACTCGCCCGCCCGCACCCGGGTCGGCATAGCCGCGCGCCGGGTGACCGCGCCCGGCGGAGACCTCATCGAGATCGCCGTGACCGACCAGGGCATCGGCATCTCCGACAAGGACAAGGAGCGCATCTTCGAGCGCTTCTACCGCGTCGACCCGGCCCGCTCCCGCGCAACCGGCGGTACGGGACTGGGGCTCGCGATCGTCAAGCACGTGGCAGCCTCGCACAGCGGGGAGGTCACGGTGTGGAGCTCCGAGGGTCAGGGCTCCACCTTCACCCTGAGGCTGCCGGAGGCGGGCGCGGCCCGCGACCGCGCGACCGACGACCAGACACCCGGACTCGACGAAGACGACGAGACCGGTCAGACCGACGGGACGACCACCGTCTCATCCCCGTACGAACCGTTTTCTGCCCCGGAGGTCCTTCCGTGACCCGAGTGCTCGTCGTCGAGGACGAGGAGTCCTTCAGCGACGCTCTGTCCTACATGCTCCGCAAGGAGGGCTTCGAGGTCGCCATCGCGACCACCGGGCCCGACGGACTCGACGAGTTCGAGCGCAACGGCGCCGACCTCGTCCTCCTCGACCTGATGCTGCCCGGACTGCCCGGCACCGAGGTGTGCCGCCAGCTGCGCAGCCGATCGAACGTCCCGGTGATCATGGTCACCGCCAAGGACAGCGAGATCGACAAGGTCGTGGGGCTCGAAATAGGAGCCGATGACTATGTCACCAAGCCCTTCTCGTCCCGCGAGCTGGTGGCCCGTATCCGGGCCGTCCTGCGCCGCCGCGGCGAGCCCGAGGAGGTCACCCCGGCGGCCCTGGAGGCCGGTCCGGTCCGTATGGACGTGGACCGCCACGTGGTCACCGTCTCCGGCTCCAAGGTCGACCTCCCCCTCAAGGAGTTCGACCTCCTGGAGATGCTGCTGCGCAACGCGGGCCGTGTCCTGACCCGTATGCAGCTCATCGACCGGGTCTGGGGCGCCGACTACGTCGGCGACACCAAGACCCTCGACGTCCACGTGAAGCGCCTGCGCGCAAAGATCGAGCCCGACCCGGGCGCGCCGCGCTACCTGGTCACGGTCCGAGGTCTGGGCTACAAGTTCGAGCCGTAAACCGCGTAGGAGAGTGCGAGAGACCGCGTACGGAGTGTTCGAGTACGACGAAAGGGCGGGCCCCCTCCAGAGGGGGCCCGCCCTTTCGTCGTACGGGTGTCAGTGGCCCGCGGCCGATTCCGAGGCCGTCGCGCTCGACGAGGCCGCGGTGTCGGAGGGCTCGGAGCCCGCCTCACCGGCCGCGCCCGACGCGGTCCCGGACGGGGAGCCCGAGGGCGACCCGCTCGCCGAGCCGGACGGCGATCCCGAACCGGAGGGCTTCGCGGACGGCGTCGTCGGGATCTCGGTCGGGCCCCACTTGGAGAAGTAGCTCTCGGCGGGCACGACGAACGCCTTCAGCGTCACGTCACCGGTCTTGCTGAAGGTGAAGGTGACCGGCTGGGCGTCGCCGTCGTCGAAGGCCTCACGGCTGCTCTCCAGTACCGCGGAGGCGTTGCCCTTGCCGCCGAGGATCACCGAACCGCCGGCCGGGATGGTCAGCGCCCCCGAGCCCTTGGCAGGCTTGATCGTGGCGGGCTTGGAGATGCCCTCCACGGCGATGGAGTCGAGCGTCTGGGCAGTGGGGCCGTCGTTGAACACGGTCGCGGAGACGACGGCGGGGCCGGTCGACTCCAGCTCGGGCTGGGTCACGACGACGACACTCTGAAGCTTGATGTCACCGACGCTGGTGGCGGCGTTGTCCGGCTTGATCTCCAGCGTCTGGGCCTTGTTGCCGGCACCGCATGCGGCGAGCGAGGCGACCGAGAACGCGATGGCGGCGGCGGCGATTGTGCCGCGTCGAAGGCTGCTGCTCACGGCGGCGGCAACTCCTTGAACGTGGGCGAAGCAGAGCGGCTCCTGCATAAAGCCGCCCTAAGGGTCTGTCAGCGGCCTTAGGTTACCGAGCCGTTCCCGCGCCACCGCACCCGACCCGCCTCTAGCGGCCGGTGGGTGCGCTCCGGCCCGGTCGCGCCTCCCCTGTCACAGGGCCCGTCACCGGCCGCTCAACACACTGGGCGGTTCCATATGGCGCACACCGGTCCGCCATTCACATAAGAAGCATCGGTAAGCCCCCCGTCCGGCTCTTGCGGAAATCACGTAAGGAATGCATGGCGATCCCGGAAATGGATCTTCGGCCGATGTTCGGTTGATCTTCCGGCGATCTTCCCTGGATCTTCCGTCGATCTCCGGTCGACTCTCGGGCCGGCTCTCCGGCTGATCTCCGACGCGTCTTCGGCCGCCGTGATCAATTCCGGATTCACGCCGTACTCGACTCCGCTCACCGAACGGAGTAGCGGAACGTGGGCTCCCGGAACCCGACAAATCTGGACGTTCAGGCACGTGAGCGGGGTCTCGGGGTGTTGTAACGTGCGCGTTTCTCCTCGCGTGGAGAGCCGCTCCGACCTGCGAATACCGTCCTCCGCTACCCCTCCGCAGCACGTTCATGTCGCGATTGTCAAGCCCCGAGATATGCCCTGACCTGCGAAAACGCCATTCAGAACACGCGGTTTCCGTGTTACCCTGGATAGCCACGGAAGGGGTACCTGTCACATGACGTTCAAGGTTGGCGACACCGTGGTCTATCCCCATCACGGGGCCGCGCTGATCGAGGCTATCGAAACTCGCCAGATCAAAGGCGTGGACAAGACCTACTTGGTGCTGAAGGTCGCCCAGGGTGACCTGACAGTGCGTGTGCCAGCGGACAATGCGGAGTTCGTCGGCGTACGTGATGTGGTCGGTCAGGAAGGGCTGGACCGGGTCTTCGAGGTACTGCGCGCGCCGTACGCCGAGGAGCCCACGAACTGGTCCCGTCGTTACAAGGCAAATCTTGAGAAGCTCGCCTCCGGCGATGTCATCAAGGTGGCGGAGGTAGTCCGTGACCTGTGGCGTCGTGAGCGTGAGCGTGGACTCTCCGCCGGTGAGAAGCGCATGCTCGCCAAGGCCCGCCAGATCCTGGTGAGCGAGCTCGCTCTCGCGGAGAACACGAACGAAGACAAGGCCGAGGCACTGCTCGACGAGGTCCTCGCGTCCTGACGCCCGTCACGTTCTGATCGCTTCCGACCAGAGGCGAAACGAGCGGTTCGGCGCAATGAAATGCCGCGGTGCCCGATGACGTATCCATTGTCGCCGGGCGCTGCGGCATGTTCGTACCCGGATACCTTGCTCTCGATGCCCCGAACATTCATGGCCGATCATTCTCGGCGAACATTCACGGACTCCGATACTTGGTGTGCCGGGCCCGGGCAGCGGCTCGACCGGATGTCACGGAAGGGTCCGGTCAAGGCGTCGCGCCCGGCACTCCCCCAACCTTCGGTCGGGGGTACCACGCCCAGGCCATACCCACGTCGGCCGAGCATACAAACCTGACAGGAACCGATGTCTGACGATTCGCGCCCCTCGCCGTCCGGGGCCCGTACGGCGGCCGTGATTCCGGCCGCCGGCCGGGGCGTACGCCTTGGTCCGGGCGCCCCCAAAGCGCTTCGCGCGCTGAACGGCACCCCCATGCTCATCCACGCGGTACGCGCCATGGCCGCGTCCCGTGCCGTCTCCCTCGTCGTCGTCGTGGCTCCGCCCGACGGGGCCGCCGAGGTGAAGACGCTTCTGGACGCACACGCCCTGCCCGAGCGGACCGACTTCCTCGTCGTGCCCGGGGGAGACAGCCGACAGGAGTCCGTACGGATAGGGCTCGACGCGCTGCCGCCCGGGATCGACATCGTGCTCGTGCACGACGCGGCGCGTCCGCTGGTGCCCGTCGACACGGTCGATGCCGTGATCGAGGCCGTACGGGAGGGGGCTCCCGCCGTCGTTCCCGCGCTGCCGCTCGCGGACACCGTCAAGCAGGTCGAGCCCGCGGGGGTGCCCGGGGAGCCCGAGCCCGTCGTCGCCACGCCGGAGCGGGCGCTGCTGCGGGCCGTGCAGACTCCGCAGGGGTTCGACCGCGACACGCTCGTGCGTGCGCACGAGAGCGTCACCGAGAACGTCACCGATGACGCGAGCATGGTCGAGCAGCTCGGGCTTCGGGTGGTCGTCGTGCCCGGGCACGAGGAGGCGTTCAAGGTGACGCGTCCCTTGGATCTGGTGCTGGCGGAGGCCGTTCTGGCGCGGCGGAGGTTGAACGATGGCTTCTGAGGTTCCCCTGTTGCCGCTCGTCGGTATCGGCACCGACATTCACGCCTTCGAGGAGGGGCGTGAGTTGTGGTGCGCGGGGTTGAAGTGGGAGGGGGAGGGACCGGGGCTGGCCGGGCACTCCGACGCGGATGTCGTCGCGCATGCCGCCTGCAACGCGCTCTTCTCCGCGGCGGGGATGGGGGATCTGGGTCAGCACTTCGGTACCGGGCGGGTCGAGTGGGCCGGGGCGTCGGGGGTTGTGCTGCTCACGGAGGCGGCGCGGATCGTTCGCGCCGGCGGTTTCACCATCGGCAACGTTGCCGTCCAGGTCGTGGGGCCCCGTCCCAAGATCGGCAAGCGCCGTGACGAGGCGCAGAAGATTCTTTCGGAGGCGGTTGGGGCGCCTGTGTCGGTGTCCGGCGCCACGACGGACGGCCTCGGCTTCCCCGGGCGGGACGAGGGGTTGATGGCGGTGGCCACGGCGTTGGTGGTCCGGGTGGCCTGAGGGGCTTTCCTCGCCCCCGCCGCCCCTACCCGTTCCCGTCCCTTTCGGGGGCCAGCCCCCGAACCCCCGCTCCTCAAACGCCGGAGAGGCTGAATACATTGCGGCCGGGGCCGACATTTCAGCCCGTCCGGCGTTTGAGGACGAGGCCGTTCAGGCCGATGCGGGGGTCTGGGGGCGGCAGCCCCCAGGGACGGGACGGGAAGGGGCGGCGGGGGCGAGAAAAGACGGGGCGGGCCCGCCGCGGAGCGGATGTCACGAATCGTGAGCCATGTGTCGGAAGGGTCTCGGGGCACTGGTCGTCGCCCACTACCCTGGAGGGGTGACTATTCGCCTGTACGACACCAGCGCCCGGCAGATCCGTGACTTCACCCCGATCACGCCGGGTTGTGTCTCGATCTACCTCTGTGGCGCCACCGTGCAGGCGGCCCCGCACATCGGCCACATCCGGTCCGGCCTCAACTTCGACATCATGCGCCGCTGGTTCGAGCACCGCGGCTACGACGTGACGTTCATCCGGAACGTCACCGACATCGACGACAAGATCATCAGGAAGGCCGCCGAGCAGAACAGGCCGTGGTGGTCGATCGGTTACGAGAACGAGCGGGCGTTCAACGACGGCTACACCGCACTGGGCTGCCTCCCGCCGACGTACGAGCCGCGCGCGACCGGCCACATCACCGAGATGGTCGAGATGATGCGCACGCTCATCGAGCGCGGGCACGCGTACGAGGCCGAGGGGAACGTGTACTTCGACGTGCGCTCCCTGCCCGGCTATCTGTCGCTGTCCAACCAGGACCTGGACGAGCTGCGCCAGCCCGCCGAGGACGGCGAGACCGGGAAGCGGGACCCGCGGGACTTCGCCATGTGGAAGGCCGTCAAGCCCGGCGAGCCGAGCTGGGAGACGCCCTGGGGCCGGGGGCGGCCCGGCTGGCACCTGGAGTGCAGCGCCATGGCCCACAAGTACCTGGGCCCCGTCTTCGACATCCACGGCGGCGGCATCGACCTGATCTTCCCGCACCACGAGAACGAGATCGCCCAGGCCAGGGGCTTCGGCGACGAGTTCGCGCACTACTGGGTGCACAACTCGTGGGTCACCATGAGCGGCGAGAAGATGTCCAAGTCGCTCGGCAACTCCGTACTCGTGAGCGAGATGGTCAAGGCGTGGCGGCCCATCGTGCTGCGCTACTACCTCGGCACCCCGCACTACCGCTCCACCATCGAGTACAGCGAGGAAGCACTGCGCGAGGCCGAGTCCGCGTTCGCGCGGATCGAGGGCTTCGTACAGCGGGTGGTGGAGAAGGCCGGAGCCGTCGAGCCCGCGGCCGAGGTCCCGCCGGCGTTCGCCGAGGCGATGGACGACGACCTGGGCGTCCCACAAGCCCTCGCCGTCGTGCACACCACGGTCCGCCAGGGCAACAGCGCGCTGGCCGCCGACGACAAGGAAGCGGCGGTCGCACGGCTGGCCGAGGTCCGCGCCATGCTCGCCGTCCTCGGACTCGACCCGCTCGACCCGCACTGGGCGGGCGAGAGCGACCGCGGCGAGGATCTGCACGGGGTCGTCGACACGCTCGTACGGCTGGTGCTGCAGCAGCGCGAGTCCGCCCGTACGCGTAAGGACTGGGCCACCGCCGACGCCATCCGTGACCAGCTCAACCAGTCCGGGCTCGTGATCGAGGACGGCCCCCAGGGACCGCGCTGGACACTCGGCCCGCGCTGAGCTTTTCCTTGATCGATTGTGCCGCTCGGGTCTCCGGGCGGCACACTCGTAGACGCACGACATTTAACAGACACGTAGACCAGAGGCGTACGCATGTACGCCCGCACACAGACAGGTAGGTCATGGCCGCTAACAACCGCCGCATGTCCGGCAAGAAGGGCGCGCAGGTCGGCAGTGGCGGCCAGCGACGCCGGGGCCTGGAAGGCAAGGGTCCGACCCCGCCCGCCGAAGCGCGCAAGGGGCACAAGAAGAACCGCATCGCCGGCGCCACCGCCAGGGCCAACGCGAAGCAGACCGTGCGCCGCCCGTCGCCGCGCGGCGGCCGGGGCGGCAAGGGCACGTCCGAGATGGTCGTCGGGCGCAACTCCGTCGTCGAGGCGCTGCGCGAGGGCGTCCCGGCGTCGATGCTCTACGTCCAGCAGTTCATCGACAACGACGAGCGGGTGCGCGAGGCGCTCCAGCTCGCCGCGGACCGCGGCGGCATCCACCTCATGGAGGCCCCCCGCCCCGAGCTCGACCGCATGACCAACGGCCTCAACCACCAGGGGCTCGTGCTCCAGGTCCCGCCGTACGAGTACGCGCACCCGGAGGACCTCGCGGCCGCCGCGTACGACGAGGGCAAGGACCCCCTGATCGTCGCGCTCGACGGCGTGACCGACCCGCGCAACCTCGGAGCCGTCGTCCGGTCCGTCTCCGCGTTCGGCGGACACGGTGTCGTCGTGCCCGAGCGCCGTGCGGCCGGCATGACCGCCGGTGCGTGGAAGACGTCCGCGGGTGCGGCCGCCCGTACGCCTGTGGCCCGTGCGTCCAACCTGACGCGGGCCCTCGAGGCCTACAAGAAGGCCGGCCTCATCGTGGTCGGTCTTGCCGCGGACGGGGAGGCCGAGGTCGGCGACCTGGAGGCCCTCGGCGGTCCCGTCGTCATCGTCGTCGGCAGTGAGGGCAAGGGGCTCTCCCGACTCGTCGGTGAGACCTGTGACTTCAGGGTGCGGATCCCGATGCCGGGCGGCACGGAGTCGCTGAACGCGGGTGTGGCTGCGGGAGTTGTGCTGTACGAGGCGGCTCGGCGCCGGGCCTGAATCGGTGCGGCTACCGCCCGGTTGAATTGATCCGCGGGTGCGTGGGGGCTGGTCGCGCAGTTCCCCGCGCCCCTTGCGGGGCGCGGCTCGTTGATCTTGACGGGGTCCGGACAGATCGGGGCGGTCAAAGCAGTGTCCTAAACACACGTCACTCGGTTAGATGAGTGTGGACACCAGAACACCCCGCACACCCACGGGGGACCGCTCGTTGGGATTCGACGACGCTCCCGCGCTGAGCATGGTGAAGGTGCCGAGCGATCCGGCGCAGGTCATCGTCAATCATGCGAGCTTCCGCGTGCAGCTGAACGCCGCCCCGCGGGCCCAGTCCCCGCGCGCCGCGCGGCACTTGAGCTCGGGCGAGGACACCGCGCGCATCCCCGTCGTCGGAACCACCGCAGGCACCCGCCGCCGCGCGCCCGTCGTCTGGAGCGGGAAGTCCGCCCCCGACGACACAGGCGCCACCCGGCTGTTGCAGGCGGTGCGGAGCACGAGTCTGGGGCACGGCGCCGAGGCGCCGGCGGGCGACGGCGGTTCGACCCAGGTCATCCCGCGCGTCGGCGAGGGCGGACCCCCCGGGTTCGACGTCGACGCCACCGTCGAGACACCGACCGTCCGCGGCCCCGAGACCCGCCTCCTGCCGCAGATGCGCAGCGCGGGCAGCGCGTACGAGGAGATCGACGAACGTCCGTACGCGGACGGCGAGTTCGAGGACGACTCCTACGACGCCGACGAGTACCGGGACGAGGACGACGGCGCGCTCAGGCGGCACGGCGCCGCCCCCGTCCGGCACGGGTACTACCCCGGCCGCCGGATGAACCTCGGCGTCGTCCTGCTCCCGCTGCGCGTCTTCCTCGGCTTCATCTCCATCTACGCCGGCATGGGCAAGCTCTGCGACCCCGTCTACTTCGACGGCGGCAAACGCGGCTCCATGGTCAAGTGGCTCAACTCCCTGCACCCCTGGGAACTCGCCGAGCCACTGCGCCAGTTCGCCCTCGAACACCCCGTCGGCGCCGGACTCCTCATCGCCTTCTTCCAGGTCATCGTCGGCGTCCTCACCGTGCTGGGCCTGTGGCAGCGGGTCGCCGCGGTCGTCGGCGCGCTGCTGTCGGCGGCCCTTCTCCTCACCGTCAGCTGGAAGTCCGTCCCCGCCTACGACGCGCCGGACATCATCTACCTCGCCGCCTGGTCCCCGCTGATCATCGCGGGCGCCCCCGTCTACTCCATCGACGGCCGCCTCGCCGGCGAGGCCTGGCGCACGCTCGGGCCGCGCGCCGACATCTGGGAGCTGCGCAGCCGCGTCCTGCGCCGGGGCGCGCTCGTCACGACCATCGTCGTCGGACTCACCCTGCTCATCGGCTCGTTGCTCGGCGGTGCCGTCCGTGACGCCGACCGCGTGGTCGTTCCCGGCCCCGGCGAGGCCCCGCGCAACGAACTGCCCGGCTCCCCGCTCCCGGAGGAGCCCGGCCAGCGCCGGCACAAGGAGAGCCCCTCGGCGGCCAACTCGCCCACCCAGGGCGCCACTTCCGCGAGGCCCTCGGACGCCGCGACCACACCGGGCGCGGCCCGCGAGACCGCGGGCGCAGGTGCCGGGCAGCCCAGCCAGACGCAGGGCTCCGGCCAGGCCCCGCCTCAGCAGTCCGCCCCGCCGCAGGCCCCCAGCACCACCGCCGGCCCGTCCTCATCGGGCGGCACCACCGGCGGTACGGGCTCGGGCGGCGGCTCCGGCAGCGGCGGCTCCGGCTCCGGCGGAAGCACGGGCGGCTCCGGCAGCGGTGGCGGCTCCGGCTCCGGCGGTGGCTCCGGGCTCGTGGGCGGCCTGCTGGGCTGACACCGCCCGCCGACAGGGCGGCACGGCCAAGCTGGTACGGCGGCCCAGGACCGTACGACGATGGGGCCCGCACCACTCAGGTGCCGGGCCCCATCGTCGTACACGCCACTTCCGCGGGTCGGCGTAAGTGCTTCAACGCCCCAGCGCCGCCAGCTCCTTGGCGGCCTCGGTGAGGTCCTTCGCGGTGTCGATGGCGCGCCAGTACGCGCCCTGCGGGATCGGGTAGCCGGCCAGGCGGCGTTCACGGGCCAGGCGGGGGAACGTGGAGCGCTCGTGGTCGCCGAGGTCGGGCAGCAGGGCGGCGAACTCGGGGGAGAAGACGTACACACCCGCGTTGATGCCGTACGCGGTCGGCGGGGACTCGATGAAGTCCGTGATGTGGCCGAAGTCGTCGGTCTCGACGGCGCCCCACGGGATGCGGGGGCGGGCCAGCGCGAGGGTGGCCACCGCGTCGCGCTCGGTGTGGAAGTCCGCCATCTCACGCAGCGAGAAACGGGTCCAGATGTCGCCGTTCGTCGCGTACCAGGGGCGGTCCGGGTGGGGCAGGTGCTTGGCGGCGAACTTGAGGCCGCCGCCGCGGCCCAAGGGCTCCGTCTCGACCACGGTGGTCACGGAGACGGGCAGTTCGGCCGAGTCCAGCCACTGCTGCAGCACCTCGGCGAGATGGCCGCACGAGACGACGACGTCGGTGACGCCCTCCTCGGCGAGCCAGGCCAGCTGGTGGCCGATGATCGGGGTCCCGGTGCCGGGAATCTCGACCATCGGCTTGGGACGGTCGTCGGTGTAGGGACGCAGCCGCGAGCCCTGGCCGCCGGCCAGGACGACGGCTTGAACGGGGCGCGACGCGGCGTTCGGATCGGTCATGACCCGAACTGTACGTGGCGCCCCGCGGGATTTGCGGGTGGGCGTCTGCGGGGTTGCGGGGCTGCGCGGGGTGGGGATCTGCGGGTCGGTGAGGGCTGGTCGCGCAGTTCCCCGCGCCCCTTTGGGGGCGCGGGCCCTCCTGGCGGCTCAGGTGTGCTGGGCTGCCACGCCCGTGGCGAAGGACGTGTCGCAGACCGGGCGGGCGAACGACTGGGCTCGGGTCGGGCCGTAGGCGCGGACGGCGGCGCGGCCCAGGGCGCGGGCGATGGACGCGCAGTGCCTGGCGAGCGACGGACGGCCGTTCACCGCCTCCTGGAGGTGGGTGAGGGCCACGCCTGGGCTCTTCTCCTGGAGTTCGAGGAGGAGCTTGTCGCGCAGCACGTCCTGCGGGGCGCGGGACGGGGCGCGTCGGGAGACGTCCTCGGCGGATGCGGCGAGCACCGACGTCGAGGAGCTGTTTCCCGACCAGTTGACTCGGGTGACCGCGAGCGTCCCGGAGAGCACCAGGACGACGGGCAGAACGAGGGCGAGAGTACGACCGATGCGGCGGGCCGGACCGCGGCCGTGCCGTGTCGGTCGGCCGGCGGGACCACGGCCGTTTCGCGTCGAGTGGTTAGTGGAGTGCTTCACGCGAGTGAGGGTAGCGCGGGGTGATGATTTGGCGACATTTAGTAATCAATTCGGGGGACGGGTAAACCGTCGTTTTCGAGTTTGATGTTGACGTACGGGTATCGAAATGCCCGTTCTGCCGGGGTATTTGTCGACAACGAAGAAGGCCCCGCAGGCTGCTGCGGGGCCTTCTTCGTCAACCTGGGTGAAATCTCCGGGATCGGCCGGGTCGGGCCCGGCCGGCTCCACCGACTCGGTCAGTCGGAGAGACGCTCGCCCGTGGACGTCGAGAACACGTGGGTCTCGCCCGGACGCGGCACGACGTGCAGCGTGGCGCCCTTCTCCGGAACCGCGCGGCCGCTGACGCGGACGACCAGGTCCTTGAGGTCGCCGTCGACCTTGGCGCTGCCGTAGACGTAGCCGTCGGCGCCGAGCTCCTCGACGACGTTCACGGTGACGGCGAGGCCGGCCGGGGCGTCCTCGGTGTCCTTCGACAGGGAGGCGGCCGCGGCACCGTCGTGCTCGACGATGTCGAAGTGCTCCGGACGGACACCGACGGTGACCGTGGTGTCACCCTTGTCGGCGGCGGTCTTGAGGGCCTCGCGGTTGACGGGCACCACGGAGTTGCCGAACTTCACGCCGCCGTCGGTGATCGGGACCTCGACGAGGTTCATCGCCGGGGAGCCGATGAAGCCGGCCACGAAGAGGTTCGCCGGGCGGTCGTACATGTTGCGCGGCGAGTCGACCTGCTGGAGCAGACCGTCCTTGAGGACCGCGACGCGGTCGCCCATCGTCATGGCCTCGACCTGGTCGTGGGTGACGTACACCGTGGTGATGCCGAGGCGGCGCTGCAGCGACGCGATCTGCGTACGGGTCGAGACACGGAGCTTGGCGTCGAGGTTCGACAGCGGCTCGTCCATGAGGAAGACCTGGGGCTCACGCACGATGGCGCGACCCATCGCGACACGCTGGCGCTGACCGCCGGAGAGGGCCTTCGGCTTGCGGGCCAGGTAGTCCGTGAGGTCGAGGATCTTCGCCGCGTCCTCGACCTTCTGGCGGATCTCGGCCTTGTTGATGCCGGCGATCTTGAGGGCGAAGCCCATGTTGTCGGCGACCGTCATGTGCGGGTACAGCGCGTAGTTCTGGAACACCATGGCGATGTCCCGGTCCTTGGGCGGCAGGTGCGTGACGTCGCGGTCACCGATGTGGATCGAGCCGGCGTTGACGTCCTCGAGACCCGCGAGCATCCGCAGGGAGGTGGACTTTCCGCAGCCGGAGGGGCCGACGAGGACGAGGAACTCGCCATCCGCGACGTCGAGCTCGAGCTGGTCGACGGCGGGCTTGTCGCCACCCGGGTAAATGCGGGTCGCCTTGTTGAACGAGACAGTGGCCATGGGTCGTAGGCCCCCTTCACCGGCAGGAACGTGCCGGACGATCCGTTGTAAAGGTGGTGTGACCGCTACGGAACGGTCCGTAGTGGTGTAGTCCACATGAGCGGACTGGTTCAGGACGCTACCTCGCGTTCACACGTTCTGTCAGTACTCCGAGGGCGATGAAGTTCGAGGAAATTTTCGATCGTGGCAGAGCAACTCACTTTTGACCTTGCCAGGGCTTCCCGCTTCACAGCCGCTGCCGACGAACAACGGGCTACCCCGCCGTCACGCACGGTCTCACGCAGGCTCCACAGGCATTCCGGCCGACGGCCCGTCGGTCCGTACCGCACACCAGCCCGACTACGCGGCCAGCAGACACTTCTCCAACTCCGAAGCCTTGATTACGGCCGGAGGCTGTCGGTCCGGAGGCAGCGCGGATGCCACCAGCCAATACAGGCGCATCCCCTCATCCCGCAGATTCACCGCCGCGTTCACGTCCCGGTCGTGCACCGCGCCGCACTCGGCACACGCCCACTCCCGGACGGATACATCAAGCTTCGGGCCCTTCACATGACACGCCGAGCACCTCCGAGTGGAGGGGAAGAAACGGTCGACGACCACCAACGTGCGGCCGTACCACTCGCACTTGTACCGCAGCTGCCGCAACAGCTCACCCCACCCGGCGTCGATGATCGCCTGGCTCAGCCTCGCCTTGCGCCGACGGCCCTTTCCGCGAGCCGGACGCAACAGGGTCACGATGGACAGATCCTCCACCACGAGCACTTGGTTCTCGCGCACGAGGCGGGTCGTGAACTGGTCCAGCATGTCTCTGCGTACGTCACCGATGAGCGCGTAGAGGCGGGCGATCTTCTGCCTGACCTTCTCCCGGTTCCTCGATCCCCTCACCTTCTTGTGCAGCTCCCGCTGCAACCGCGCCAACTTCTCCGCGTACCGCTTCAGCAGCCGCGGATGGTCCAGCTTCGTACCGTCATCCAGCGTCACCAAGGACGCCAGCCCCAAGTCCAGCCCGACCGCCTTCGGCTCCCGCGAACCCGACAGGAAGACAGCAGGCAACGCCGTCATACGCTCCTCCACGAGCACGGACACGAAATACCGACCGGCCCGGTCCCGCGTCACCGACAACCGGACCGGAACAACCCCCGCGGGAAGCGCCCTGGACCAGCGGACGTCCAACGGCCCGGACTGCTTGGCGAGCGTGATCAGGCCCGTTCCCCGCCGCTCGGGATCCTCGACCCATCTGAACCCCGTACGCACATACGTCGCCGCATCCCGCGACCGCTGCTTCTTCCTCCGCTTCGGATACTTCGCCACCCCCTTGATGAACCGCGTGAACGCCTGATCGAGATGCCGCAGGGACTGCTGCAACACCGTCGAGGACACCTCCTTGAGCCACGCCCTCTCCTCGGCCCGCTTCCAACCCGTCAGCGCCCGACACGTCTCCGCGAAACCCACCCTCACCCGGTGCTGCTCCCAGGCTCCCGACCGCAGGGCCAGCCCCTCGTTGTAGACCCACCGGCAAGCACCGAACGTCTTCCCCAACTGCTCGGCCTGCGACTCAGTCGGATAGAAGCGGAACCGGTAGACACGATGGTGGGAGCCGGTCTCCTTGGCATGACTCTTCAGGGGAGTCGCCTTGCGGCCCTCGTGCTTGCGGCGGTCTTCGATGCCGAGTTCCTCACGCTTGATGCGCTCGGCCTGGACACCTTTCACTGGCCTCGGCTTCTCCGCCGACTCCTCCACGAGCCCCCCTCGCAGTCCGATATTCGGAACAGCACGTCAGTCCGTTCAACGAACGGGTGCGCGGGTGGTTACGCATGGTTTTCGAGGCCCCTGACAGGGCAACTTCGTGGATCGGGACGAGGGGGTCTGTGTACAGTGGAGCCGCCTTCGTGTGCGGCGTTGTAGTACGCGATGCCTCCTTAGCTCAGTCCGGCCCAGAGCGGCTGTCTTGTAAACAGCAGGTCGTCGGTTCGAATCCGACAGGGGGCTCCACTCCAAGCCCAGCTCAGACAGTGTCTGAGCTGGGCTTTTTGTTTCAGTGGGTGCGGCGACGGCGCTGGACGTGGCCGCTCTGCGGGCCGTGGCCTCAGCCGCGGGCGGGCGAGGAGTGAAGGTGTCTCGCTCGGCGTCTCGTGTCCCTGGAAGGGTGGGATCCGCTCTTGACGTACCGCAGAGTCGCACTGATCGCGGTGGTGGGTCAGATGATGCCCGCTCGTATTGCGTACGAGACGGCGTGGGCGCGGTTTTTCAGGTGTAGGCGCTTCATCACGCCGTAGAGGATGTATTTGACGGTGCGTTCCGAGTAGGAGAGCTTCGTCGCTATTTCGGCGAGTTCCGTGCCTTCGGCGACCAGGCGGAGGACGTCCACCTCGCGGGGGCTGATGCCGGATGCGGTGAGGCCTCGGGGGGCGAGGAGTTCGCGTTGGGCCCAGCGGACCTGTTCCATCAGGGTGCCCTGGAGGGTGGGCGGGAGGCTTCCGCCGCCGTCCGCGATGGTGTGCAGGGTTCGGATGAAGGCTGCCTGGCTGAAGGAGTCGCGCCAGAGGACGGCGCGGACCCCGCGGTCGACCGCGGCCGAGACGTCGGCGTGCCAGTCCTTGCCCACCACCAGGGCGAACCGTGCGTCCGGCTTGTCGCACAGGCTGCGGAGCAGGTCCAGGGTGGAGGAGTCGGCGACGTCCACGGTGACCACGATGATGTCCGCTTCGCGGAGCCTGTCCGGTGGGACCTCGCGGATGCGGCGGTCGTTGTGGAGATAGCTGAGCAGTCCGGCGCGGACGATGGCGTCGGGTGCGTGGATCGCCACGCGCACGGTGTCCGTGAGTACCTGCTGAGGCATTCGCCCCCCATTCGGGAACCCAAGTGGTCCATGCCGTTCAGGAGTTGATGGTGGCACGGGTGGTTGCCTCGATCCGCTCCCGGAGGCCCCTCGTTCCTTAAGGACAGGGAAATCTGGCATGAGCGGGGTGGGAGGGGTCAGTGGTGGTCCGCGGTCATCGGGCTGCCCGTGAGCACGGCTGTCACGACCGCTGTGCGGGATCGCATTCCGGTGCGTGCGAACAGCCGGGACAGTCGGTTCGCGACCGCGTCCTCGCTGAGCCGCAGTACGCCCGCGATCTGGCGGTTGGTGAGTCCCTCGGCGAGCAGGGTGGCCAGCAGGTGCTGGTTCTCCGCCGTGGCCTGTTTGCGGCCGGGTACGGGCAGCCCGGTCTCTCGCATCGCGGCCCTGGTGTGGAAGCGCCACAGCGTGGCGTCCAGGTCGCCGAACCGTTCGTACGCCTCGTGCAGGAGGGCCGCCGGGGCCGCGTTCGCGCGTGCGGCGGCCAGGAGTGTGACCGCCGTTTCGAACGGCTGGGTGCGGGAGCGGGCCAGGTCGACCGCCTCGTGCAGGTGCTTGCGGGCTTCCGGGGAGTCCGGGCCCAGGATCTTTCCCGATGTCAGCAGGTGCAGGAGTCGCGTTCGGCCGCTGTTCATCTGCTCGGCCGTCCGGTCGAGGCGTTCCAGGCAGGCCGTCGCCCGGTCCGGGTGTCCCGCTTCCGCGTGTACCTCTGCGAGCGAGGCCAGCAGTTCGTCGGTGCCGTAGAAGGATCCGCGTTCGTCCGCCGCGCGAAGGCCGCGCCGCAGCAGTTCCTCGGCCCGGGAGAGATCGCCGAGGGTCCGCAGTACGTCGGCCTCGGCGTGGTCCAGGATGTGTTCCAGCGGCCCGTCGACCTGCCCGCGCACGCTGCTGATCAGGCGGTCGGCGCTGGTGGTGCGTCCCTGGGCGAGGAGGACGGCCGCCGTGCGGGCGGGGAGCAGATGGTGTCCCGGGACCACGTTGAGGACCCCGCCGTTGACCAGGAGCCGGCGTGCCAGCGAGAGCGCCTCGTCCCACCGTCCGTTGAGGTGGTGCCACAGGAACCGGCTTGGCTGGGGGAGCAGTTCGAGGGACATGCCCCGGGTGGACAGCAGGTTCGCTGCCCCTCGCAGGTCGCCGATGCCGAGCAGTACGTCGAACTGGGCGATGTTCTGCGCGAACGCCTTGTTGGGAGGCAGGCCCGGTTCCTCCGGCAGGGCCAGTGCGCGGGTGAACCGGTCGGGGCTGCCCAGTACGTACTCCGCGACCCTGCTGAACAGGTCCAGCAGTGCTCGGCTGCCCGGGGTGGCCTGCCATACGCGCTCGGTCCGAGACATGAGGGCCAGTGCCTCCTGCCACTTCTCCAGTTGCCACAGTGCCTGGACGCGGCCGGACACGGTGGCCATGGCGGACAGCGGCAGTCCCTCCCACCAGAGTGCGGTGCCCATGCGGGACAGGGCCGGCCAGTCCTGCTCGGCGGCCGCCGACGCCACCATCAGGGTGGCGGCCTCGTGGACCGCCTGTGGGTCGAGGCCCTCGGCGGGGCCGCACACGAGCCATTCGGCCGCCGTCCGGTAGTCGCCGCAGCCGAAGGCGGCCTGGCCGGACCGGAGTATGGCGAGGTCGCGGGCGTACTGCTCCTCGATGAGGCGGACGGCTCCCATGTGCCACCGCAGCATTCCGCGGCGTTCGAGGTCGGGGTACAGCGATCGTGCGGCGGCCGTCAGTTCCGTCACGGCGCGGTCGCTGTCGATCAGGAAGCCGGCGTCGGCGATCCGGTCGGGGAGGTAGGTCTGCGCGTCCGCCTCTTCGAGGAGCGCGGGCGGGGGTGGGTCCTGTGGGGTGGCTCCGGTGTCGGCCGGGGTCCCGGTCGGGCTCGCGGCGCCCGCCCGGTTCTCCGTGCCTCCCGGCCCTCGGCCCGCCCACAGTGCTTCCACCGCGGTCGCGGACAGGTGGCTGCGCTTCACGGGGCCCAGCCGTTCGCGGACGGTGTGTGCCAGGAGGGGTACGCGGAATGTCCAGCCGCGTGTCGTGGAGGGGGCGTTCCGGCCGGGCAGTTCGTCGAGGATGCCCTCGTCGACGAGGGTGCGGATGCTGGTGGTGACGGCATCGGCGGGCAGTCCGGTCGACGACGCGATCAGGGTCTCGGCGAGTCGGCCGAGCGGCCACAGGATGCTCAGCGCCGTGGCCACCGTTCCGCAGGGCTCTTCCAGGGTCCGCAGCGTCGCGACGTACCGGTCGTGGTCCGGCAGCAGTGGCACGGGCGCACCGGTGCCGAGGAAGGCGTGGCCGTCGGCCGTGCGGATCGCGTCCTGTGCCGTCCATTCGACGAGGAGGGCGTCCAGTGCCCCGGGGATGCCGCGGCTCAACTCGTGGACCCGGCGCATCAGGTCGGCGTCGGGTGCGGACCGCAAGCGCTGCGCCACCATGGCGGTGGCGTCCTCCAGGCTGAGGCGTGGCAGGGCGATCGTGTGTGCCGCCCGGTTGTGGGTGAGCCGGTCCACGGTGTGGGCGGAGCCGGGGGGCGGGGGTGTGCTGTCCGGTGCGGTGTGGCGGACAGCCGTGAGGATCAGCCTGGTGCCGGGCGGAGTCCGTTCGAAGTCGGCCTCGTCGAGCAGGGCGAGGGACTCGGCGTCGGCGTGGTGGGCGTCGTCGACGAGTACGACCGCGGGGGTCGGTCGAGCCAGAGCGGCGGCGAGTGCTTCGGCCATCGCTGTCCGGTCGCCGCGCTTCGTGGCGGACAGCGCTTCCGCGGCCGGCTTGTGCGCGGGCCTGCGTTTCGTCGCGGCGGACCGGTGTTCCTCCAGGGCCATGACCAGTCGCAGTGCCAGCAGTTGGGGATGTTCGTCGTCACCGGGGACGCATGCGATCGTCAGGACCGCGATCCCTTCCGCGCGCAGTCGCTCGGCGGCGGCGTGCGCGAACACGCTGCGTCCGATGCCCCGTTCGCCGCGGACGAGCACCAGGCGTGGCCCGGCCGGATCGCGGAGGCCGCGGTCGGTCTCGTCCGACTCGGCTGTTCGGCCGAGCAGGTCCTCGCCCGGAGTGTGGAACCGTGCGGCCGTGCCGCCGAAGACCAACTCGGTGTCTGTCCGAGCAGCCACTTTCTCCACCGCAACCTTCGACGAATCACGTACCGGGCGGGCGGCGCCCGCCTCGGACCGACCCGACGGACGGGCCCCGGTCCAGCGCCTGCAATCATGGCAAACTCGGCATAAAAAGTTGACCTGTTCGGACATTCTGACGACTCCAATTCTCATGAAGCAGTTCGGCATGGAGAAAAAGGGAAAACAAGGAGTCGCCGTGCAGCAGCACCCCTCACCTCTCGTCGGCCGGCAGGGCGAAGTCGAGGACGTGGCCGAGGCGTTACGCACCACCGGGCAGGCAACCGGACACGCCACCGGGCAGGCTTCCGGACACGCCACCGGACATACCTCCGGACGCGCCACCGGTGCCGAGGCTCGGACCCTGCTCGTCACCGGTGGCGCCGGAACCGGCAAGACCGCCGTGGTGGAGCAGGCGCGGCAGCTGGTGGTCCAGGAGGGCGTCAAGGTCCTGCGGCTCGACTGGGAATCCGGCGAGGGTCCGGCGGACGGTACCGCCGCTCTCACGGACGCCGTGTGCGGCGTACTCGCCAAGGTGCATGACGGGCGGCTCCCGGCGCGCGTCGCCGCGGTACGCCGGGTGCAGGCGCGGGCCGCCGGCCCCGGCGGCGAGGTGGCCCTGCTGTCCACCTTGGGCGAGGTGCTGGCGGACGCGGCGCGTGAGGTCCCCTTCGCCCTGATCCTCGACAACGCCGAGCGGATGCCGGCCCGGACGGCCTCCGCGCTGGGGCTGTTGCTGCGTACGTTCCGTCCGGCGGGCGTGCCGGTGGTGATGGCCGGCCGGCCGATGAGCCCGGGGCACGTCGCCGGTGCGCAACTGCCCGCGGCGGCCGACCGGGTGCTCGGACTGCCGCCGCTGTCGTCGGCCGATGTCGGTGAGCTCGTCGAGCGACGGCTGGGCCGCCCCGTCCAACCCGA
This sequence comes from Streptomyces sp. NBC_00258, assembly GCF_036182465.1. Classification (NCBI taxonomy): domain Bacteria; kingdom Bacillati; phylum Actinomycetota; class Actinomycetes; order Kitasatosporales; family Streptomycetaceae; genus Streptomyces; species Streptomyces sp. NBC_00258. The sequence goes on along the minus strand of NZ_CP108081.1, from coordinate 5,890,939 downwards.
CCTGGTGACGGCGGTGCTGGCCTCGCTGGGTCCGCTGGCGGGCAGTCCGGCCGCCGTGCTGTCGGTGCTCGCGTCGCTGGAGGAGCGCGGCGGCCTGCTCGAACTCGACGGCCAGGTGTGCCTGACCGTGCCGGAGGGCGGGCTGCGGCTCAGGGCGGACGCCGCGGAACTGGGCCGGCTCTGCTGGCCGGACGCGTCACCGGACGCCGGCACGGTCGGGGCGGCGGCCGTGCTCGCCGGTCTGGTCGGGCAGGCCGAGGTACGGCTTGAGGACCTGCACCGCGTGAAGTCGCCGGACGGTCCGCTCCAAGCCGCCGGCCGTACGGTGGACACGCTGGTCGAGGACCGGGTGGTGACGGTCGGTCAGGACGGCCGGATCGCGTTCGCCGTTCCCGCGCTCGCGGCGGCGCTGCGGACGCTGCCCGCCCGCGACGAGGTGCGGTCGTTGCACGCCACGATCACCAAACTGGTGACGGACCGGCTGGGCGCCACCGCGGCGGGCACCCGGCGGCCGCGGCTGGCCGGCCATGTGGCGGCGGCGGGCGCGATGATCGACGACGGCCTCGCGGTGCCGCTGCTGCTGGCCGCGGCCGGCAGCAGTGTCAGGTTCAACCAGGACTGGGCGGTGCGCAGTTACCACTCGGTGTTGCGGCGCCTGCCGCCGCACGACCCCAGGACACCCGGCGTGCTGCACGAGTCCGCCGGTCTGAGCCTTCGGCACTCCGACCATATCGGCGTACTGGCGCTCGGCGAGCCGCTGCTCGCCCGTCTCGACGTGGACCGCGGCGACCGCCGGGACCGGGACGGTCTGGAGTGGGTCACGCGGGCATGGGCTCTGTCGGCATTGCACGAGCACCGGTCCCCGTACGACGGCGCTGCCGACCCCCGATACCGGGCGGCCCTCCAACGGGTGCCCGCCGCCGAGGTGTTGGCTGCGGTCGGTGGACGGTACGGGATCGGTCCGCGCGTGCCGATGGCATCCCGGCCGGGGTCGGCGGCGCCGGAGCCCGGCTCCGACACCGGATCCGGTTCCGGCTTCGGCTTCGGCTCGGGTTCCGGCTCCGGGCCGGTGCCGTCGCCCGCGGAAGTGCGCCTGCTGGCCGCCGCCGTGGGCAGCGGCGCCGAGTTCGAGCGGGCCCGGCGGGGTGTGTCGGGGGACGCCCTCTGCGAGGCGGCCCTGGACCGGCTGCGGAACGCCGCCGCGTACGGGGATCTGGCGGGTGCCCTTGAGGCCGTGCTCGGTGAGCGGTACGTCGTGGCGGGGGAGAGCACCGCCGTCCGCTACCACTCCATGGTGCGCGACTACCTGACGGGGGACTGGGACAGCGCTCTGTCGTGCGCCCGCCGGATCGAGGCGCGGGGCCGGTCGGGCCGCACGGCCGGCGTCGGACAGCTGGCCCGGGCGCTGGCGGCCGAGATCCAGCTCATGCGCGGGGAGTTGGGACGCGCCCGCGAGTGGCTGGACCTGATCCCGGACTCGGTCGGCCATCCGCTGGTGGCCCGGGCGCGGCTCGGCGTCCGGTACTGGTCGGGGCAGGTGGACAAGGCTTTGGCGGGCAAGGCCCCGGCGGACGAGGCCTTGGAAGCGGCACGGCACGACGTGCGGCGGGCGCGCGGGAGCGGACTGCTCGCGGGTCTCGACCGGGTGCTGCTGCGGATGCTGTCGATCACGGTGCGGGGCGACAGCCCGGAGGCGACGCGGCGGACCCTGGCGGAACTGGAGGCGCTGTACGAGGAGACCGCCTCGCCCATGACGTACGAGGCGGTGCTCGTCGCCCGCGGGATGGTGCACGGTGACGCGGACAGCGCGCTCGCCGCGTACCGGCTGGTGCAGCGGCGGGTCGATCTGCCGTTGAGCGTGGACTGTTGCCAGTGCCTGACGGACGTGGGCGACGACCCACAGCCGTGGCTGGACGAGGCGACGCGGAGCGGGCACGTGCTGGGCATGGGGCGGCCTGTCCGCAGCCTGCTCGGCGCGGCGGCGCGGCGGCGGAACGTGTCGATCCCCAGGCGCCGTGCGGCCCGGGCGGGGCTGAGCGACCGGGAGGTGCGGCTGATCGGCATGGTGAGCGACGGGTCCACCAACCGGCAGATCGCCGCCAGGCTGGCGTGCAGCGAGAAGACCGTGGAGCAGCGGCTTTCGCGGCTGTTCCAGCGGACGGGCTGCCGTTCCCGGGTGGAGCTGGCCGCGGCCTGGCTGGACGGCAGCCTGGCGCGGCAGGGCCTGGTGCCGGGGAACTAGCTCCGCCGGGCGCCTTCGAAGCCCGGCCTCGGTTCCTCGAAGCCCGGCCTCGGTTCCTCGGGGTTCGGCCTCGGTTCCTCTGGCCGCCGGCCGCCCAGGAACATGGTGTCGAACGCCCCCGCCCCGTGATAGCTGAGCTGAATCGTCGGGCTCTCGTCCCAGGGGCGGCGTGCCCAGTCGACTCTGGGGTCCCGCCGGGCGCTGGACCGGAGCGGTGCCTGCCGTGGTGTTGTCGGCCGGGCGGTCTCGGAGGCCGCCCATGCCTCGAACGCAGGGGCCGGTGTGCTGTCCGCCGGTTCTCCGACGGTGGATACGCCGACCGCGGGCGGGAGTTGGGACGGGTGCGGGTGCGGGTGCGTGTGCGGGGCGTAGGCCGGGTACGGAGGCGCTCCGGCACTGGCGTTGTCCTGCCGGCGCTGTTCGTCCTGCCGGCGGAGTTCGTGCGGCCCGCTGAGGTCGTCCTCCCGCGGTGCGGGCTTGCCACCGCTGTCGCTCGTCACCACCACCGTGACGCCGATGATGATCAGGAGGAGCCCGGGGACGGTCGCGGCCGCGACACCCTGGTCCATCAGTGACCAGGCCATGAGCGCGGCAACCGGGGTCTCCAGCAGCAGGAGGACACTCATCGTCGTCGCCGATGTCCTGCCGAGGACGAAGTTCAGTGCGCCGAGCCCCAGCAGCTGCGGGAGGATGAGCAGTCCGAGCAGCGACAGTTGTGTGGTCCTGTCGAACCCGGTGAGCGGGATGTCGAACAGCCAGCAGGCGGCGAGCAGTTCGAGTCCGCAGACCAGCGAGGTGACCGTCGAGTACAGGGGCGTGCTCACGTCCGCCCGTGACTTCTCGCTCAGCGCGGCGTACCCGGCCTGCGCGACGGCCCCGGCGAGGGCGAGCAGGTCCCCCAGCAGTGCCGTACGGCTGCCGGACTGGATGTCCACACCGGCGGCCGCGGCCGCTCCGATCACGGCGAGCGTGAGACCCGCCCATGTCCTGCGGGATGCCCGGACGCCCTGACCCGCGGCGATGAGGGCCTGCCAGACGGGCTGGGTGGCGACGAGCGCGGTGGACATGGCGACCGAGGTCAGCTGCGTACTCGTCATGAAGGCCGCGAAATGGAGAGCGAGTGCCGTGGCCGCGAGGAAGCCGAAGACCATGGGCCGCCACTGTTCGGGGCGCAGCAGCCCGCGCTCGCCACGCACGACGCGCACCACCTCGCGGCGGCGCAGTATCAGGAGGAACGGCCCGAGGGTGGCGAAGCCCAGGGCGTTGCGCCAGAAGGCCATGGCGAGCGGCGACGCGGTGGCGGCGGCGGTGAGCGGGGCGGTGGCGGATATGGAGACCACGGCGATCGCCATCGCGGCTATGGAAAGCGGATCGATTCTGGATTTCACTCGCGGAACTGGCTCCGTTTTCGAGCATGGGGGGTCGCGGAACCGGCAGCGCTCGGCATGGGGGAAGCCATCGGTCCGCCTCTTGGCGGTACGGACTGTAGGGGACGGGCGGCTCGGCGCCCGCCTTGTTCAAAAGCCGCTCAATGCCCGTTTCGCGGGCGGTGGAAGTGGCTGCCCGGGGCGCTGAATCGGCCGATGGAGTGCCGGTTCGCCGACGGTCCGTAGCGCCGGTCGCGGCCGTGTTCGTGCTGCTCAGAGACTCGTTGGCCGGAGATGAACGGCCGGGGTGCCGACTCGTCACCGGTGAGGGAAAGAGCCGTCGCCGAAATCGGAATTCGGCGGCGTCCCCGACCGTGCCTCGCGCTCACCACGATCTGAATTCGGCCCGTCTGTGCAGTGCGCAGCGGACTGGCGGGCAATGAAATTCAACGGGGTCGTGTCGGCGCCGATGCCCCACTGCGTTGCCCCACCGCGTTGCCTGAACGGAATGCCGGGCGGCCGCGCGGCGGGGGCATCTCTTACCGCGACAGGACGGTCCGGGCGACCGCGCTGCCGATGCTCCACGGGGTACGGGTCACCCGCTGACTTGGCCCTCCCGCGTGGGCAGGCCCGCCGCCTCCGCGATGACGCGGGCCGTGCGCAGGCCCTCGCGGTGGGCGCTTCCGGAGTGCGCGGGGCGGCAGCGGCCGAGTTCGGAGGCGTACTCGGCCATGACCGCGCCCGAGTGGTCGGTGGTGAGCACCGTGAGGGGCGCGGGGCGGCCGCAGGCGGCCAGGACGGACTGGAACTCTTGGGCGTTGGCGAAGTCGCAGACCCGGTCCGCCGTGCCGTGCACCAGATGGATGGGCAGCGGCGGGGCGGAGGCGCAGACGGCCATCGGGGAGGGCAGGCCGAGCAGCGGCTCGGGCTGGTTGTAGCGGGCGGCGATGCCGACCACGGCGGCCGGGCGCCAGCCCTCCGGCGGGTCGGGGCGCAGGGCCGTCGCCATCGCGGCCCGGCCGCCGAGCGACCAGCCGACGAGGACGACGTCGGCCGGGTCCCGTACGAAGTCCCAGGTGAAGCGGAGGGACGCCTCGAGGTGGGGGCGGCCGCCGTCGGGGGCGTCCGGGTGCCAGTCGGGGACTATGACGGTGGCGCCGAGGCGGGCCACCTCCGCGGCCAGGGCGCCCAGGACGTCCCGCTCGGCCGGGCCGCGCCCGTGCCAGAGCAGAACCGTCGGGGCGTCCGGGGCGGCGGCGCGATGGATGTCGAGGAGCTGACCGTCGGAGGAGTAACGGACGGTGTCCATGACTGCGGTGCTCATGGGGTTCCCCTGTCTGTACGGCGGATCAGCGTCCCGCGACCCGGTCGGCGATGCGCGCGATCCGGGACGACTGTGCGGCATGGGTGGTGAGTTCGCGGCGGTCGGCGGCTCGATACGTCGCGTACATGCCGTGTACCCCGAGCCAGCGGAAAGGCTCCGGTTCCCACTTGCGGACCTTGTGTTCGACCCAGGGGAGGGCGGTGAGGTCGGTCGCCCCGGATTGGCCGGAATCCCTCTGGATCAGGTCCCGGAGGGTGCGGGCGGCGAGGTTGGCCGTGGCGACGCCGGAGCCCACATAGCCGCCGGCCCAGCCGAGGCCCGTGGAGCGGTCCAGGGTGACCGTGGCGCACCAGTCGCGCGGGACACCGAGGACGCCCGACCAGGCGTGCGCCACGGCGACGTCGGACAGCTGCGGGAAGAACCGCACCAGGAGCTCCCGCAGCGCGCGGACCGTCGACGCCTGCGTACGGCCGTCGTTGTCCGTGCGCGAACCGAAGCGGTACGGGACTCCGCGGCCACCCAGTGCGATGCGGTCGTCGGCGGTGCGCTGCGCGTACATGTACGCGTGCGCCATGTCACCGAGGGTCTCGCGGCCATCCCAGCCGATGGACTCCCACTGCTCGGCGGTCAGCGGCTCGGTGGCGATCATCGAGGAGTTCATGGGGAGCCAGGTCCGCTTCTGGCCCTTCAGGGAGGCCGTGAAGCCCTCCGTGCAGCGCAGGACGTACGGGGCGCGGACCGTGCCGTACGGCGTGACGGCGTGCTTGGGTCTGATCTCCGTGACGGGTGTCGACTCGTGGATCGTGACGCCGAGCGCCTCGACGGCCGCGGCGAGGCCCTTGAGCAGCTTGACGGGGTGCAGACGGGCGCCGTGCGGGGTCCAGGTCGAGCCCACCGCGTCCGCGACCCGGATACGGCCGGCGGTCTCGCGCGCGCTGTACAGCTCGCGGTCCTTCTCCCCGTACGAGAGCTCCGTCTCGTGGAAGGCCTTCAGACGGGCCAGCTGGGCCGGGGTGCAGGCGACTTCGAGTACGCCGCCACGGTGGACGTCCGCGTCGATGTGCTCTTCCTCGGTGACCCGCACGACCTCGGCGACCGTGGCGTTCATGGCCTCCTGGAGCCGTACGGCGGCCTCGTGGCCGTGCAGGCGCGCGTACCGGTCGCGGCCCGCGATGCCGTTGTAGAGCCAGCCGCCGTTGCGGCCGGACGCGCCGTAGCCGCAGAACCGCTGCTCCAGGACCGTGATCCGCAGGAAGGGCGCGGCCTTCTTCAGGTAGTACGCGGTCCACAGGCCGGTGTAGCCGCCGCCCACGATCACCACATCGGCACTCGCGTCCCCGGGAAGGGGCTCACGGGGCGTGGGGAGCCCGTCCTGCGCGTACCAGAACGATATGCCGCCGTTGACTACGGTGCGGGGCCCGTCGGCGGTGCGGGGCGCGTGCGCCGCGCGTGCCGTCTCGGTCGCGCGGTCCGCGTTCTCCGTGCTGCTCATGCGCGGGACGTTAGCTTCTCCGGGTGGCGGGTGTCTCCTTCGGATTCCATGGTTACGTGAGGTGATGGTCATGGTTCGGTATGCGCGGCTGCTGGAGCGGGGCGAGGAGTTCCTGGAGCGGTGGGGGCTGCGGCAGGAGGGGACGCCCATGAGCGGGCGGGTCTCGGTCGTGCTGCCTGTGGTGCTCGGGGACGGCACGCGGGCCGCGCTGAAGCTCCAGGACGTGGACGACGAGACCGTGGGCGAGGGGCTCGCGCTGCGGACCTGGGGCGGCGACGGGGTCGTACGGCTGCTGGACGAGGACGCGGAGACGGGCACACTGCTGCTCGAACGGCTCGACGAGGGGCGGCCGTTGGACGCCGTGCCCGACGTGATGAAGGCCACCGGGATCCTCGCGGAGCTGCTGGCGCGGCTCACGGCCGTGCCGGCGCCGGAGGGGCTGCGGCGGCTGGACGGCGTCGTCGCGGGGATGTTCGAGCGGTTGCCTGCCGTCCTGAAGTCCCTTGAGGGGGAAGGCGGGGACGAGGGCGACCGGCGGCTGCTGAAGGACTGCGCGGCGGCCGTGCGCGAGGTCGCGGACGAGCCCGGGGACCGGCTGCTGCACTGGGATCTGCACTTCGAGAACGTCCTCGCCGCCGAGCGCGAACCGTGGCTCGTCATCGACCCGAAGCCGCTGGCGGGCGACCCGGGCTTCGAGCTGTTGCCCGCACTCTGGAACCGGTACGACGAGGGGCGGCTGGCCCGCCGCTTCGACCTGATGACGGAGACGCTGGGCCTGGACCGGGAGCGGGCCCGGGCCTGGACACTCGGGCGGGTACTGCAGAACTCGCTGTGGCAGGTGGAGGAGGGGGAGGGGCTGGACGCCGAGCAGGTCGGCATCGCGCGGGTGTTGCTCGGGCGGTGAGGCCGGCCGACCGCCTGGATATTGGCTCGGGTTGGCCGCAACGCTGTCGTAGCCTGCCCGCATGATTCGTACGGCGACTCCCGTTGATGTGCCCGTGATCCACTCCATGGTCCGTGAACTGGCCGAGTACGAGAAGGCGTTGGAGGAGGTCAGAGCCACCGAGGAGCAGTTGCGCGAGGCGCTCTTCGGGGAGCGGCCGGCCGCGTTCGCGCACATCGCGGAGTCGGCGGACGGCGAGCCGGTCGGGTTCGCGCTCTGGTTCCTCAACTTCTCGACGTGGCGCGGGGTGCACGGGATCTACCTGGAGGACCTGTACGTACGGCCGCAGGCGCGGGGCGGTGGGCACGGGAAGGCGCTGCTCGGGGAGCTGGCCCGGATCTGTGTGGAGCGGGGGTACGAGCGGCTGGAATGGGCCGTGCTCAACTGGAACCAGCCGTCCATTGACTTCTACGAGGCGTTGGGGGCCCGGGCGCAGGACGAGTGGACGGTGTACCGGCTCACGGACGGGGCGCTCGCGGAGTTGGGGCGGGGCGCTCAAGGCTGAGCGTTGACCGGGGTCACGGTTCCAGGACCACCTTGCCGATGGTGTCCCGGGTTTCCAGGGCCCGGTGTGCGGCTGCCGCCCGCGAGAGCGGGAAGCGCTGGACGGCCGGGGTGAGGCGGCCCTCGGCGGCCTCGGCGAGGGCGCGGAGTTCCAGGGTGCGGACGGGGTTGGGGCCGCCTGTCTTCTGCATCATCACGGGGCCCAGGACCGATTCGGACACGCCCTCGACGAGGTACGGGGTGCCGTCGTGCAGGCCCGCGCCCGACCAGCCGAAGACCAGGTGCTTGGCGTCGGGGGTGTGCGGGGTGGTCGGGGTGGTTGTGCCCGGGGTGGAGAGCAGGGCCACCGACTTGCGCGCTGTGTCGCCGCCTACGCCGTCGAAGACGATCGTGGCCCTGCGGTCGCCGAGGAACCGCCTCACCTGGTCCGGCCAGTTCGGGTCCTTGTAGTCGACGGCCAGGTCCGCGCCGTTCTTCTCGACCCGTGCCACCTTCTCGGGGCCTCCCGCCAGGCCGATCACGGTGGCGCCCGCGTGCTTCGCGTACTGCACGAGGAGGGTGCCGATACCGCCCGCCGCGGCCGGGATCACGGCCACGGAGTCGGGGGTGAGATCGGCGAACTGGAGGATCCCCATCGTCGTACGGCCCGTGCCGATCATCGCGACGGCCCCTGCGAAGTCCAGGTTCGCGGGGATCTCGTGGAGGCGGTCCACGTCCGTGACGGCGAGTTCGGCGTAGCCGCCCGGGTTGAAGCCCAGGTGGGCCACCACGCGCTTGCCCAGCCAGAGGGCGGCGACGCCCTCGCCGAGGGACTCGACCGTGCCGGCGACCTCGCGGCCCGGGATCGTGGGAAGCGCGGGCAGCTCCGGGAGCGGGCCCTTGATGCCCGCCCGGATCGCCGTGTCCAGGAGGTGTACGCCCGCGGCGGCGACCTGGATGCGGACCTGGCCGGGGGCGGGGCGGGGGGCGTCCGTCCGCTCGTACGTGAGGTTCTCGGCCGGGCCGAAGGCGTGGAGGCGGATGGCTTGCATGGGGCTCCTTGGGCGAGGTGAGGCGAGGCGGGAGGGGCGTGGCGGGGCTCTGGGGGTGGGGCGCGGTGCTGCTCGGTCGTGTGTTGTCACCAGCGTTCAACCTCAAGCGTGCTTCAGGTCAAGGCCCGACCTGGTTCGCGTGCCCAGTGCCAGGGACACCGCTTCCAGCGCGCTGTTGAACGACACCTCGGAGAGCACGCCCGGTGCCGCGACCTGGTCGCCGGCCAGGTAGACGCCGTTGCCCCGGTCGATACGGGGGCGGTCGCGCCAGCTCGTCCCTGGCAGGTCCACCGCGCCGGTGCGGCCGTTCGCGAGCGCCTCGCGGCGGTACGTCACGCGGTCGCGCCAGGTCGGGAAGGCCAGGTCGAGGAGCTCCTCGGCGCGGGCGATGCCGTCCGCGCGGGACTCGTGCGGTGCGATCGGGATCTGGCCCTGGAGGAGCTGCTCGCCGGCCGGGGCGAGCGTGCGGTCCTGGGCCGTGAACCGCTCGATCCAGCCCGGTGCGTCGAGGTCGGAGACGGCGAACGCGTCGCCCCTGCGGGTACGGACCGCCAGGTCGATCAGGGCCGTTCGGCCGCTCGTCCAGGCCAGGGAGCTGTCCTTGAGAAGGGTGCGGGCCGCGTCGAGGGAGGTGGCGACGACGACCGGGCCGTGGTCGCCCGGGAGTTCGTTGACCCGGGCCAGGGTCTCTACGCGTACGCCGAGGTTCCAGGCCCGGGCCGCCATCCTGTCGATCACGCTCGCCCAGCCGCCGCGCGGGTAGTGCGCCTCGGGGGGCAGCTTTGTCGCTCGGCGCAGGCGTTCCTGTACGAACGCGGCGGAGAGGGCGCCCGGGTTGTGGTGGAAGAGTGCGACGGCGGAGTAGTGGGCTGCCGCGGTTGCGCCTTCCTCGCCCGCGATGTTGGTTGCCCAGGTCTTGAAATCCTGGTCCACGGGGGCCCGTTCGGCTGTGCGGCGGAGGAGTTTGAGCATCGCGAACGGTGGGGTGCGGCGGAGGGCGCCCTTGTGACGGAGGCGGAGGCGGGCGGCCTCCAGGGGTGGGAGCGGGGCGAGTTCGCCGATCAGGCCGCGTTGGCTGAGCCAGGTCCAGTGGGGGCCGCCCTTGTAGAGGGCGTGGGGGCCCTCGTTCGTTTTGTACGGGCCCTCGGTGGTGCGGGCTCGGCCGCCGAGGGTGTGGTGGGCCTCGTACACGGTGACCTTTGCGCCTGCTTCCGCGGCGGTGATGGCAGCGGTGAGGCCGGCGAAGCCGCCGCCGACGACGGTGATGCGGTGCATGGGCTTGGGTCTCCTCTGGTCCGGGGGCTGTGTTCCGGGGGCCTGGGGTCCGTTGGGCGGTTCCTTTTCCTCTCCTCTATGACTCCTCTGAGGGGTCGGAATGTGACATCGGGGGAGTTTTGGCTGGTCAGGGTGGTTGTCAGTGGGTGGGTGCAGGATGGGGGGATGGTGAGGAACGTGGCTAAGGCGGGGGTCAAGGCGGCTCGGCGGCCCGAGGTGCGGTTGCCGCCGCTTGAGCCTTATGGGGGTGGCGGGCTGGAGCCGGACGGGGACTATGACGGGCTGCGGTTCAGCGATGTCGACTTCGTGGGGCAGGACGGTGGGGGTGCGCGGTTCATGGACTGCGCGCTGACGGGGTGCGCGGTGGATGAGACGCGGCTCCGTGGGGCGCGGGTGCTGGACTCTGTGCTCACCGGGATCCGGGGCGTGGGTACGGATCTTGGGGCTTCGACCTTCAGGGACGTGGAGGTTGTCGATGCCCGGCTGGGTGGGGTGCAGTGGCACGGGGCCGTGCTGGAGCGGGTCGTCGTGCGTGGGGGGAAGATCGACTACCTGAATCTGCGGGAGGCGCGGCTCAGGGATGTCGTGTTCGAGGGGTGTGTGCTTGTCGAGCCGGACTTCGGGGGTGCTCGGCTGGAGCGGGTGGAGTTTGTGGACTGTGTGGTGAAGGGGGCGGACCTCACCGGGGCGACGCTCGTGGATGTCGATCTGCGGCGGGCGGCCGAGGTGGGGTTCACGCGGGGGGTTGATCGGTTGGCCGGGGCCGTGATCAGTCCTGCTCAGTTGATGGATCTGGCGGGGGTGTTCGCTGCGGAGGTGGGGGTTCGGGTGGTGGGGTTGGACGGTTGAGGGTGACCGCCGCCGTTGGGGTGGCGGTTTGACGCTGCTCGGCGTTGGGGTGGCGGTTTGACGGCGCCCGGCGTTGGGGTGGGGCGCGGGCCGTGCCGGTACGTCGAGCCCGCCGCCTCCGGGTGTACGGCTGTTGGTTTTTAGGGTTCCGTTTCCTGGAGGAGCCGTACGCGGCGGGCTTTCGACGTACCGGCACGGCCCGCTCCCGTGCGATTGCGGCTGCGGGTGCGTCTTTACTCTGGCGGTCCGCCCGTCTCCTTTTGGCGCGGGCGTGCACACTCAGCCGTCCGGCGTTTGAGGACGAGGCCGTTCAGGCCGATTGGGGGGGGCTGGGGGCGGAGTCCCCAGAGGCACGCTGAGTCAGGGCAGCCTGGGGAAGCGGGCCTCAAGACTCCAGATCGCCGGGTTCTCGCGGAGCGCCTCGTGGAGGTCGGTCAGGTCGGCCAGGAGGTCGTGGAGGAAGTCGCGGGCCTCGCGGCGGAGTTCGGCGTGGGAGAAGGTGAGCGGGGGCTCGTCGCCGGGCATCCAGTCGGACTCGATGTCGACCCAGCCGAAGCGGCGCTCGAAGAGCATGCGGTCGGTGGACTCGGTGAAGTCGAGTTCGGCGCGCTGGGGGCGGGAGGCGCGGCTGCCGAGGGGGTCCTTGTCGAGTTGCTCGACGATGTCGCACAGGGCCCAGGCGAAGTCGAGTACGGGCACCCATCCCCAGCCTGTGGACAGCTCGCGGTCCGCCTTCGTGTCGGCGAGATAGACGTCTCCGCAGAAGAGGTCGTGGCGGAGGGCGTGGACGTCCGCGCGGCGGTAGTCGGTCTGCGGGGGGTCCGGGAACCGGGCGGAGAGGGCGTAGCCGATGTCGAGCACGTGGGTGATGGTGTCACGTCGTCTTAGGATCACCGTCGTGCCCCGATCTGTGACTGTTGGTCCGGCGACCGTCGCCGTTCTGCTCGTGCTCGCTCTCGTCGGCTGCGACGGAGGGGTGCGGGGGAGGGCGGGTGCGTCCGGTGTGCGGGATCCGTACTTTCCCAAGGCCGGGAACGGGGGGTGCGACGTCACGCACTACGGGCTGAGTCTTGAGTATGAGCCGAAGGCGCGTCGGCTTACGGGGACGGCGGAGATCACGGCTCGGGCTGAGCAGGATCTGAGTGCGTTCGATCTTGATTTCAAGGGGATGAAGGTCGAGTCGGTGGAGGTGGCGGGGAAGGCCGCTCGCTTCAACCGCAGTGGGGGGCAGGAGTTGGTCGTCCGGCCTCGGGATGATCTTGATGAGGGGGCCTTGTTCACCACGGTTGTTCGTTACTCCGGTTCGCCGGAGACGATCACCGATCCGGACGGCTCGGAGGAGGGCTGGCTGCGGACGGAGGACGGGGCCCTCGGGTTGGGGGAGCCGACCGGGTCGATGGCCTGGTTCCCCGGCAATCACCATCCGAGCGACAAGGCCACGTACGACATCAGGGTCACCGTGCCCGAGGGGCTGAAGGCCGTGTCGAATGGGGAGTTGCGGAGTGAGGTGACCAAGCGGGGGCGGACCTCGTTCGTCTGGCACGTGGGGGAGCCGATGGCTTCGTACGTGGCGACGGTCGCCGTGGGGGAGTACGAGGTGCGGCGGACCAAGGGGCCGCATGGGCTGCCTGTGTATGTGGCCGTGGATCCCGGTCAGGCGAAGGAGAGCCGTGAGGTGCTCGGTCGCATTCCCGAGGTCGTGGAGTGGGCCGAGCTGAATTTCGGGCCGTATCCGTTCTCGTCCGTGGGGGCCATCGTCGAGAGGGAGGACGACGCCGGGTACGCGCTGGAGACGCAGAACCGGCCCGTGTTCCCCGGTGCTCCGAGCGTCGAGCTGCTCGTCCATGAGCTGGCCCACCAGTGGTACGGGAACTCCGTCACCCCGAAGACCTGGCGGGACATGTGGCTGAACGAGGGCTTCGCGACGTACGCCGAGTGGCTGTGGGCGGAGGACCACGGGGGTGACTCGGCCCAGGACGTCTTCGATGCCCTCTATGACGGCGACTACTTCGACAGCAAGGAAGACAACGACGCCGTCTGGGCCTTTCCACCCGCCAGGCCGCCGGGTGCGGATCGTATCTCCGACAGTCCCGTGTACGAGCGGGGCGGGATGGTGCTCCACAAGGTTCGTGAGGCTGTTGGCGATGATGTCTTCTTCGGCATCGTCCAAGGCTGGGCAGCCACCCGTCGGCACGGCAACGCCGACACGGACGACTTCACGGCGTACGTGGAGAAGAAGGCGCCGGACGTGGACTTCTCCCGGATCTGGGCGGACTGGCTGTACGGGGACGGCAAGCCGGACAGGCCCTGAGGCCGGGTCAGCTTTTTGCGCTGCTCGTGCGTGTTGTCCGGAACAGGCCGAAGAGCGTCTGGATCGCGCCGATGACCATCATGACCACCCCGGCCTTGCCCAGGGAGACGAATGAGATCTCCACTCCGTCGGCGAACAGTTTCAGGGCCAGGCCGGCCAGGAGGGTCGCGGATCCTTCGGCCAGGTTCTTGGTGGCAGGACTCACTGGTGGACTCGCTTCCCGGAGGCTTTCCTGTGCACCGGTTGCCTGGACGCAGGCCCGGACTGGATACGTCTCATCGTAGGAATGGCGAGGTCAGCGGGTCGTCGGCCGTGTGAACGAGCTTCGGCTACATCGTTCGAGGGAGTTGGGGAACCCACCGCTTCGCTAGCGGAGGATCTTGCGCAGTACCGCGCAGGGGCGGGCCAGTCGGCGGTCCTTGCGGTGGCCGATGATCTCGTAGCCGATGGTCGTCCAGAAGGCGAGGGCCCCGGGGTTGTTGTCGAGGGCGGCCAGGCGTACGGCGTCCCGGCCCGCCTCGCGGAAGCCGTCCTCGATATGGGCCGCCAGCTGCCTGCCGTACCCCTTGCCCTGCTGTGCCGCGTCCACCAGCAGCAGGCCGATCCAGGGATCCGGGTCGGCCGGGTCGGGGTGGTGGGCGAGGGTGATCGCCACGGCGGTGAGCTGTCCGGCACTGCGGGCCAGTAAGACGTCCACATCGGGGGTCGCCAGTTCGTCGGCCAGCGCCGCCGCCACCTGTTCCGGGCGGATGTCGTGAGGGTCCGGGAAGTCGCCGCTGAGCGCGTAGAACTCGTGGTTCGACGCGTAGAGCGCGGTGAGTTCGGTGAGGAGCGGACCGGGGAGGTCGTGGTCCGGCGTGAGGGCGAGGGGTTCGATGATCACTCGCGGCAGGTTAGCCGGGCGAGGGTGTGTGGGTGAGTGTGCGGACGCGGAGGAGCCCCCGGTCCGGCGTACCGGATCGAGGGCTCCTCCGCTGCCGTTCAGGCGGGGTTCGGCTGTCAGACGTTGACGCCGAAGTCCTGGGCGATGCCCGTCAGGCCGGACGCGTAGCCCTGGCCCACCGCGCGGAACTTCCACTCCGCGCCGTTGCGGTACAGCTCACCGAAGACCATGGCCGTCTCGGTGGCCGCGTCCTCCGAGAGGTCGTAGCGGGCGATCTCGGTGCCGCCGGCCTGGTTCACGATGCGGATGTACGCGTTGCGGACCTGGCCGAAGTTCTGCGAGCGGGTCTCCGCGTCGTAGATGGAGACCGGGAAGACGATCTTGTCGATGTCGGCGGGGAGGCCGGCCAGGTTGACGTTGATCGCCTCGTCGTCGCCCTCGCCTTCGCCCGAGCGGTTGTCGCCGGTGTGGACGATGGTCTGGTCCGGGGTCTGCTTGTTGTTGAAGAAGACGAAGTGTCCGTCCGAGTAGACCTTGCCCTGGGGGTTGACCGCGATGGCCGAGGCATCCAGGTCGAAGTCGGTTCCCGTGGTGGTGCGGACGTCCCAGCCGAGGCCCACGGTGACGGCGGTCAGGCCCGGAGCCTCCTTGGTGAGCGAGACGTTGCCACCCTTGGACAGGCTTACAGCCATTGTTGGGAGTCCTTCCCTCGTTTGACGTACGTACGGGTCGTGCGGTCCTGCGATTGTGCGGTCCTGCGGTCCTGCGCGTCGGGCTTCGTACGGGACGAAGCTACCGGCACCCCTATGAACGCCGAAGGGGGTCCCCAGGGTTCCGCACCTCTTTACTTTCTTTACCTAGCCTCGCGGAGGGGTGTGGCGGCGCGCCGAAAAACGGGTGACGTGGACCGGACAGACAAGGGACCATGGGGGCATGTCCGGTCCTTACGTCATCCGTGGCTCCGTCTCGCTGCCCGAGGCCGAGCTCATGTGGCGTTTCTCGCGGTCCTCAGGGCCGGGCGGGCAGCACGTCAACACCTCCGACTCACAGGTCGAGCTGCGCTTCGACCTGGCGAAGACGGAGGCACTGCCGCCGGTGTGGAAGGAGCGGGCCCTCGCCAAGCTGGCCGGGCGGCTCGTCGACGGCGTCGTCAGCGTGCGTTCCTCCGAGCACCGCTCCCAGTGGCGCAACCGCGAGACCGCGGCCGTCCGGCTCGCCTCGCTGCTCGCCGAGGCCACCGCCCCGCCGCCGAGGGCCCGCCGCGCCACCCGGATCCCTCGCGGGATCAACGAGCGGCGGCTGCGTGAGAAGAAGCAGCGCGGAGACATGAAGCGGGGGCGCTCCGGGCGCGACTGGACCTGAGGGTCCGCGTTCTCTGTCTCTGTCACATTCGCCCTCCGTGTTCCGTCAACTCATCGACGGTCCGCCGAAGAGCGCGGAACAGCAGTGGCGGAGGAGATGCGGCGCATGAGCGGGGACGAATTCCCGGGGCCGGAAGAAAAGGCTGAAGGAAAGTCGGAAGTCGGGCCGGAAGTCGGGCCGGAAGTCGGGCCGGAAGGCAAAAGGAACGGCCGCGGCAACAGCGGCGCGAACGGCCGTGAGGACGACGGTTCGAGCGGCCGCGGGAACGGCCTCGGGAGCGCCGGTGGCAGCGAAATTCTCGCCCTGCGGTTCGAGTCGCACCGGGCGCGTCTGCGGGCCGTCGCCCATCGCATGCTCGGTTCGCTCGCCGAGGCCGACGACGCCGTTCAGGAGGCCTGGCTCAGGCTCAGCCGGGCGGACACCGGTGCGGTCGCGAACCTGGGCGGCTGGCTGACGACCACGGTCGGCCGGATCTGTCTCGACATGCTGCGCTCCCGCCGGACGCGCCGCGAGGAGCCGCTGGACGAGCCGGACGTACGGCTGCCGGAACCGGTCCTCGCGCCCGTCACCGGGGCCGACCCCGAGCAGGAGGCGCTGCTCGCCGACTCGGTGGGCCTCGCGCTGCTCGTCGTCCTGGAGACCCTGAGCCCGGCCGAGCGGCTCGCCTTCGTGCTGCACGACCTGTTCGCCGTGCCCTTCGACGAGGTCGCGACCGTGTTGGGGCGTTCGCCCGCCGCGACCCGTCAGCTCGCCAGCCGGGCGCGGCGCCGGGTCCAGGGCGGGGCGCCCGCGTCCGACGCCGGTCCCGACCGGCAGCGGGAGGTCGTCGACGCGTTCCTTGCCGCCGCGCGCGACGGTGACTTCGACGGTCTCGTCGCGGTGCTCGACCCGGATGTGGTGGCACGGACTGGGGCCGGGGTGACGACCGGCGCGGCGGCCGTGGCATCCGGTGCGATCGCGTTCGGGCGGCTCGCCGCGGTCGGGCGGCCCGCGCTCGTCAACGGGGTCGTCGGTGTCGTGGGCCTCATGGAGGGGCGCGTGGTCAGCGTGCTGTCCTTCACAGTCGTACACGGCCGGATCGCGGTGATCGACATCGTCCGGGAGCCGGGGCGGCTGGCCGGGCTCGACGTCACCTTCCTGGAAGGGTGAGGCGGACCGCCGCCACCTCAGCCGCCGTCACCCCTGCCCCCGCTACCCCAACTCCCGGTACCGGCCCCGGAAGTACGTCAGCGGCCCGCCCTCCGTGTTCGGTGCCGAGGACGTCAGGACCCGGCCGATGACCAGCGTGTGGTCCCCGGCGGTCACCCGCTGTTCGGTGCGGCACTCCAGGGTCGCCAGGGCACCCTCGATCAGCGGAGCCCCGGACGCCTCACCGCGTACCCACTGGAGGTCCTCGAAGAGGAGACGGTCGGAGATGCGTCCCTTCATGGCGAAGCGGCCCGCGATCTGGCGCTGGCTCTCGGTGAGGACGGAGACCGCCCACAGGGGCTGTTCGTCGAGCAGGTCGTCCATGCGGGAGCCCTCGCGCAGGCCGACCATGACGAGGGGCGGGTCCAGGGACACGGACATGAAGGAGGTCGCCGTCATGCCGACGTCCTCGCCGCTCGGGCCGTCCGGGTCCGGCTGGGGCTCGTGCGCGGTCACCAGGACCACACCCGCGGCCAGCCGGGACATGGCGGCGCGGAACTCGTCGTTGCTCACCCCCTCAGCATGCACGGATGGGGCGGGAGGAGCGGCAGAGGGAGTGTTAAGCACAGGAAGACGCTATTCTCCGGCCTCCGTCCGTCACATCGGGCCAGGGGCCGAACCGGGTCCTAGGACCGGGGAAGGAGTGTGACTTGTGCCTCCTATCAGGCGCGCGCACATCTCCCACCAAATTGCGTTCAGTAAACGCACGGCGAAAACACAGAAACTCTACTCAATTGTTCATCTTCACCTGTGACTTGAGTCACAGGTGCCATATTTTGTTGACCCTGTGTACCGAGTGGGCAGCGCGCTGTGATTCAGTGGCGGGGACGCTGCGAGCAGTAGGCGATCAGTGGGACCGGCCGGTAAGTGGCCGGTGAGTGACCAGTAGGCGATGAGTACCGACGAGAAGCCTGGATAACTCTGGAGTTGCTGTCGAGCGTCTCGGGGAGAGCGAGCATGGAGACCGAGTCGGAGCCGTACGTCCGTCTTGCGACCCTGCGGCAGCTGCATCAGGTCATGGCGGACATGAACACGGCCCGCAGCCTGGCCGACACGCTGCAGACCGTCGCCGACGGCGTCGTGACCGGCCTCGGCTACGAACTCGCCTGCGTCAACCTCGTACAGCCCGACGGTGACCTCGTGGTCGCCGCCCTCGCCGGGAACTCCGCCGCCGAGGCGCTCATCACCGGACGCGTCGGCTCCCGCACCTCCTGGGAGCGTCGGCTCACCATGGGCGAGGCGTGGGGCGATCTGCGCTTCATACCGCACACGGAGGGCTGGGTCCTCGACGAGGACGACGTCCCGCAGTGGTACACCGACGGGCCCGCACCGCGCTTCGAGGACGAGTGGCACCCCGCCGACCGACTCTTCGCGCCGATGTACACCCCGGGAGTCCCCGGCGGCTCCTGCGGCGAGCTGATCGGCGTCCTGTCCGTGGACCGGCCGCGCAACGGCCGGCACCCCGGCGCCTGGGGCCGCGAGGCCCTGCAGATGTACGCGTTCCAGGCCGCCATCGCCATCAGCAACGCGCGTCTACGAGCCAACATGCAGCGCGCGCTCGTCCGCCTGGAGCGGGAGCAACAGGCGCTGCGCGCCAGTGAAGAGAGCTTTCGGCAGGCCTTCGAGTACGCCCCGTCCGGCATGGCCATCGCCGAGATGGGCGGCGACCAGCACGGCCGGATCCTGCGCACGAACGACGCCCTGTGCCGCCTCCTGGGCCGTCCCGCCTCCTCGATGCGCCGCTACTCCTTCTCCGACCTCGTCCACCCCGAGGACATCGGCACCCTGCTGCGGACCTCCGCCGAGGGCGGGCGGGCCGAACTCAGACTCTGTCGCCGCGACGGCACGTACCTCTGGGTGTCGCTGCGCAACAGCGTGGTCGCGGACGCCGCCGACGGGCCGCGGTTCCTGCTCACCCACGTCGAGGACATCGAGGACCGCAAGCGCCGCGAGCTGCAGCTCGCCCACCGCGCCTCGCACGACTCGCTCACCGGCCTGCCCAACTCCGCGGAGCTTCGCTCCCGTCTCGGCGCCCGGCTGTGCGCGCGGCCCGCGGCGATCGAGCCCGGCGTGGTCGACACGATCGACGCCGCGTACGGGCACGGGCCCGCCGACCACGCCGCGGTCGGCGTGTACGACGCGAACGGGCACGGCTTCGACTACCGGCCGGGCCCCGAGGCGTTCGACGCCTACGACCACCACGTCCACACCGTCGCCCCGGAGGGCGAGCGGGACGACGGGACGAAGGGGCTCGCGGTCCTCTTCTGCGACCTGGACGGCTTCAAGTCGATCAACGACCGCTTCGGTCACAACGCCGGCGACTCGGTGCTCATCGAGGTGGCCCGGCGGCTCGGCGGCGCGGTGCGTGACGGGGACACGGTCGCGCGGCTCGGCGGCGACGAGTTCGTGGTGCTCGCCGACGGCCTCGGCCGCGCCGACGCGCAGGACCTCGCGGTACGCCTGCGGAACGAGATCATCCAGCCCATCAGGGTCGACGGCCGGGCCATGCGGGTCGGCGCCAGCTTCGGTATCGGGTGGGCACACTGCGGCATGACGGCGGACGAAGTCCTGCAGTCAGCCGACGAGCGGATGTACATAGAGAAACGGTCTCGTCCCAAAGCGCACAGGCGTGCGGGCTGATCCCCAGGTCAGCGATGCGATGCGAGCTGAGTCACCCGTTTGGGGCAGCGGGAGCGGGTAGGCTCGCCTTTCGATCCCCCGTACCGCATCTGAACCGCACCCGCTAGGAGACCTAGGGATGACGCCCGGCAACAACGGCGCGAGCACGCCCGAGGACGACGACCCGTTCGGCTATCTGTACGCCGACGGGCAGGCCGCCGGAGCCCAGCCGCCGAGCGGCGGAGGTGGCTACGGCTACCCCGGCTCGGTCAACAGGGTCCGGCCGGTCGGTGAGCGCCAGTACGGCCAGCCCGCCGCCCCGACCGCCCCCACCGCGCAGTACGGACAGGTGCCTCAGCAGCAGGGGACGTACGGCCAGCCGAACGCGAACTACTCGGCGCCCGAGGCCTTCAACGGCGGCGAGCCCACCACGTACCAGCCGATGCCCGACCAGGGCCATGGCCACGGTGGCGGCGGCCGGGGCCGCGGTCCCAACACCAAGGGTCTGCTGATCGGTGCCGTCGCCGTCGTGGCGGCCGTCGTGATCGGCATCGGTGTCGCGATGCTCGGCGGTGACTCGGACGACGGCAAGGGCGGCGATGCGTCGGGCTCGACCCCGTCGGCCGCCGACAGCGTCGAGCCGAGCAAGGAGCCGTCGAAGCAGGCCGCGGACCCGGCCGACCTGCCCGAGATCGACGCGAAGGCCCTGAAGCTGGGCCCCGGAGTGACGACCGCCTCCGACGTCAAGGGCGCCAGCTCCGACGGCGGCCTCTATGTGACGGGCATGAACCAGGTCGGCGCGGAGGTCACCTGGACCGTCAACGGCATCCCCAAGGCAGGCACCTACACCGTCTTCACGCGGTACAGCGTCGCCGGCAAGGACGCCAAGATGACGCTCACCGTGAACGGCAAGCAGTTCGGCAGCAAGCTGAACCTCGGCAACTTCACGGGCGCCAAGGACAACGAATGGGAGAAGGGCTGGACGGAGACCTACTCCTGGCCCACCCTCACCAAGGGCACCAACACCATCTCCATCTCCTGCCAGCAGGGCGACGACTGCAACGTCCTCCTGGACCAGCTCCGCCTGAAGGCGGGCCAGGTCAAGGACTAGCTCCGACCCGCTGGGGGGCACGGGGCCTGGTCTTAGGGGCGCGGGGAACTGCGCAGTCTTTTGCCTTTAGGGGCGCGGGGAACTGCGCGACCAGCCCCCACCGCCCCGCAGCCGACACTCTGCCTCATAAGGGGCGCGGGGAACTGCGCGATCAACCCCCACCGCCCCGCAGCCGAACATCCCGCGGCCAAGCGGAGCGCTCACGCCGCGGCGGCCTCGCCGGTCACAGACACCCGCGCGACCAACTCCTCGTACGCCGCCCGGTCGAACTCCCCCGCCACCGGCGCCAGCACGGTCGCCGCGGACAACGCCACCGCACGGGCCAACCGCTCCGGCCACGGCAACTGTTCCACCAGCCCCGACAGCAGCCCCGCGACCACGGAGTCCCCGGCCCCCGTCGGGTTCCCGCGGACCCGGCGGGGCGGGGCGGCCCGCCAGTCACCGTCCGGGGTACGCGCGAGCAGTCCCTCCGAGCCCAGCGAGGCCACCACAGCATGCGCGCCCCGCCGACGCGCATCCCGCGTGGCCCGCGACGCCTCATGCGCCCCGGTCAGCTCAGCCAACTCGTCGGCGTTCGGCTTGACGATGTCGGGCCGGGCGGCGACCCCACGCCGAAGCGGCTCCCCACTCGTGTCGAGCAGCACCGGAACCGCCAAGGACCTCGCCGTGCGCACAAGCCCGGCGTACGCCCCCACCGGCACCCCGGGTGGCAGACTCCCGCAGAGGGCCACCGCCGAAGCGGACCGCAGCAGATCCTCGTACGCCTCCTGGAAGACGGACCACTCGGCCGGGGCGATCGAGGGGCCCGGCTCGTTGAGTTGAGTCGTGTCACCGGCTGCCGTGTCGGCCACCGCGATCGTGCGACGGGTCGCACCCGCCACCGGGACCAGCGCGTCCACGACACCCGGTGTGTGCGTGAGCTGTTCCTGGACGGCACGCCCGGTCGCACCGCCCGCGAAACCCGTCACGGTCACCTCGTGACCGAGGGCGGCGAGCACCCGGGCCACGTTCAGGCCCTTCCCGCCCGGCCGTTCGATCACCTCGGTGACGCGGTGCGAGGTGTGCGGCCGCAGCGCCCGTACGCGATAGGTGATGTCGAGAGCGGTGTTCAGCGTGACCGTGAGAATCACCTGGGCCGACCTCCCTCGAAGAGATGCGTCAAGCAGACGCGTGGAACGCGCTTGCCGGTTGTTCCGGAGGCCCGATCATGCCAAAGGGAACGGCGGTCGGCCCAGTCCCGGGGGCCAACCGCCGTACGGCAACAGGAGCGTGAATCACCCCAGTTGGGGATTCACCACCCATTCGCCCCGGCGCATCACGCCCTTGAGTCCGAAGTCGGCGTCCAGCACCACCAGGTCCGCGTCCTTGCCCGGCTCCAGCGAGCCCACCCGGTCGTACAGGCCCAGTGACCTGGCCGGATTGGCCGCGATGGCCGAGACGACGTCCTCGATCGGCAGCCGGTCCACGGTCACCGCCCGCTTGAAGGCCCGGTCCAGGGTGAGCGTGGAGCCCGCGATCGAACCGCCCTCCACGAGCCGCGCCACACCCTCGCTGACCTCGACCTCCAGCGGGCCGAGCATGTACCGCCCGTCGCCGAAGCCCGCCGCGTCCATCGCGTCCGTGATGAACGCCACTCGGTCGCCGCCCGCGTGGTGGAACGCCAGCTGGAGGGAGGCAGGGTGGAGATGGACGCCGTCGTTGATCAGCTCGACCGTGATCCGCTCGTCCTCAAGCAGGGCGGCGATCGGACCGGGGGAGCGGTGCCCGAGCGTGGGCATCGCGTTGAAGAGGTGCGTCGCCACGGTCGCGCCCGCGTCGATGGCCTCCACCGTCTGCTCGTACGTGGCGTCCGTGTGGCCGATCGCCGCGATGACGCCGTGCTCGGCGAGGAGGCGTACGGAGTCGATGCCGCCCGGCAGTTCGGTGGCGAGCGTGACCATGCTGGCCCGGCCGCGTGCCGCGTCGATCAGCTTGCGGACCTCCGCCGGGTCCGGGTCGCGCAGCAGCTCCTCGGAGTGGGCGCCCTTGCGGCACGGGGAGATGAACGGGCCCTCGAAGTGGATGCCCGCGAGGTCGCCCTGTTCGGCCAGCTCGGAGAGGAGTCCGGCGCGCTGGGCGAGGCCGTCCATGTCGCCGGTGACGGTGGAGGCGACGAGGGTCGTCGTGCCGTGCAGGCGGTGGGTGTGGATGCCCTTGAGGATCTCCTCGACCGTGCCCGAGGTGAAGGAGGCACCGCCGCCGCCGTGGTTGTGCATGTCGACGAAGCCGGGGACCACCCAGTGGTTGCGCAGGTCCACCGTCGGAGCGCCCACGGGAGCGCTCCCGGCGATGCGTGTGCCCTCGACGATGACGCGGCCGCCGGGCACCGTCCCGGTGGGGAGTACGACGTTGGCGCCCGAGAGGACCACTACGTGCGGGTCGGTCGGGGTTGGTCGCGCAGTTCCCCGCGCCCCTGAAGGGGCGCTGTCGTGCACCCCGGCCAGAGAAGTGCGCTCAGTGGTCATCAGGGGGTTACCTCCGAAGCGGGGTTGGAAGGGGAAGTGGTGCTCAGCAGGTCCCAGGCCAGGAGGCCCGCGCCCAGGCAGCCGGCCGTGTCCCCCAGTGCGGCGGGGACGATGGACGGGAGTTTCTGGAAGGTGACGCGTCGCTCGACCGCGGCTCGTAGCGGTGTGAACAAGGTTTCCCCGGCCTCGGCGAGACCGCCACCGATGATCAGGGTGCGCGGGTCCAGCAGGGTGAGCGCGGTGACGAGCCCGTCGGCCAGCGCGTCCACGGCCTCCTGCCAGACCACCAGGGCCCGCGGGTCCCCGGACTCGACGGCCTTCGCGCAGTCCGCCGCGTCCGCCTCCGGGTCGCCGGACGCCTCGGCCCAGGCCTCGCTGACGGCCGCGGCGGACGCGAACCGTTCCAGACAGCCGCGCTGGCCGCACGGGCAGGGGGTGCCGCCGGGGCGTACGACGATGTGGCCGATCTCGCCGGCGAAGCCGTGCGCGCCCGCCTCCACGCGGCCGTCGATGCCGATCGCGCCCGCGATGCCGGTGCCGAGCGGCACGAACAGGAAGCGGTCCGCGCCCCGGCCCGCGCCGATCCGGCCCTCCGCGAGCCCGCCGGTGCGTACGTCGTGGCCGAGGGCCACCGGGATCCCGCCCAGCCGCTCGCTGAGCAGGTCCCGCAGGGGTACGTCGCGCCAGCCGAGGTTGGCCGAGTACGCGGCGATGCCCAGGTCGGCGTCCACGATGCCGGGCACGGCGACTCCGACGGCCGCCGCGGGCTCGCCGAAGTGGCGCTCGCCGTGCGCGCGCAGGTCGGCGGCGAAGGCGAGGATCGACTCGACGACGGAGTCCGGACCGTGCTCCCGGCCGGTGGCGCGGCGGGCCCGGTGCAGCACGGGGGGTGTCCCCCCGGAGGGCGCGGCGTCGAGCGCCCCCACGAGGGCGGCCTTCATCCCGGTGCCGCCCACGTCGAGGGCGATGACATGTCTCACGGGTACAGTGTCGCCCCTTACCCCGTGAGAGGTCTAGTCCACTCACGTGGTGTAGACCTTAGAGCGAAATTGCGAATCGAAAGCATGAGATCGCACGTGTGAACCAGCCGTGCGAGCCGGCCGGGTGAATCGGCCGTGCAGGAAGACAAGGTTGGGGCGACAGCGGTGCAGCGGCGAGTGACAGGTCTGATCGCGGTGGTGTCCGCGCTGGGCATGACGGCGGCCCTCGGCGGCTGTGGCGGTTCCTCCGGATCCGGGGACGTCACGCTGCGACTGGTCGCGGCCGACTACGGCGACTCCGAGGCGAACAGCTCCCAGAAGTACTGGGACGAGCTGACCAAGGCGTACGAGGCGAAGAACCCCGGGGTCAAGGTCGAGGTGAGCGTCTACTCGTGGAACGAGGTGGACGCCAAGGTCAAGAAGATGGTCGCCGACGGTGACGCACCCGACATGGCCCAGATCGGCGCGTACGCCGACTACGCCGCGAAGGGCCAGCTCTACAGGGCAGACGACCTGCTCTCCATCAACACCCAGGCCGACTTCGTTGGCCGCCTCACCGAGGCGGGGGAGATAGACCGGACGCAGTACGGCATGCCGTTCGCCTCCTCGACGCGGCTGCTCTTCTACAACAAGAAGCTCTTCAGCGACGCGGGCCTCACCCCGCCGCAGACCTGGAGCCAGCTCGCGTCCGACGCCGAGGTCCTCAAGTCGCGTGGCGTGAAGTACCCGTACGCGCTGCCCCTGGGGCCCGAGGAGGCGCAGGCCGAGACGATGATGTGGCTGCTGAGCGGCGGCGACGGCTACACCGACACGGTCGGGTCGTACGGCATCGACTCCAAGCAGAACGTCGAGACCTTCACCTGGCTCAAGGAGAAACTGGTCGAGAAGGGGCTCACCGGACCCGTCGCGCCCGCGAATCTCAACCGTGCGGAGGCCTTTGCGGCGTTCACTCGCGGCGAGGTCGGGATGCTGAACGGCCACCCGACGCTGATGCAGGCCGCCGCGGCGAAGGGCGTGAAGTTCGGCATGGTGCCGATGCCCGGCATCAACGGGCGGTCCAAGGCCACGATGGGCGTCGCCGACTGGATGATGGCGTTCAAGAAGCCCGGGCATGCCGAGCAGGTCGGGGACTTCCTCGACTACGTCTACAGCGAGAAGAACGTGCTCAAGTTCTCGCACGAGTACGACCTGCTGCCGGTGACCACGTCGGCGTCCGAGGCGATGTCCGCGGACAAGTCCGACTCGGATCTCGTCGGCTTCCTCGACGAGCTGCCCAACGCCGAGTTGTATCCCGTGGCCAAGACGTCCTGGGCGTCCGTCAGCGCGGACATCAAGCAGCAGATAGGCAAGGCCGTGGGGCCGAAGGGCAGTCCGGCGGCGATCCTGGGGCAGCTGCAGAGGGTTGCTGCCGCGGAGGAGAGCGCGGGGTAGTTCTGTCGGTGGCAGCGGCTAGCGTGCCCGGCATGGATGACGAGGAGCTGACCTCCCAGGAGCTTGCCGTTCTCGCGCTGGAGCGGCGTGGGTGGTCGACGCCGGGGGCCAAGGAGCGGGCGATACGGGAGGAACTGGGGCTGGCCCCCGTCCGCTACTACCAACTCCTGAACGCCCTCCTGGACGCGCCGCGGGCCTTGGCCCACGACCCGGTCACGGTCAACCGACTGCGGCGAGTGAGGGATGTACGCCGGGCCGAGAGGGAGGGCTGAGGGCTTTTCCTCGCCCCCGCCGCCCCTACCCGTTCCCTTCCCTTACTCAGGGGCTCTGCCCCCGAACCCCCGTATCCCGCTGACGCGCTCGTCCTCAAACGCCGGACGGGCTGAAGTTGTCGGCCCGGGCCGCGTAATCTCCAGCCCCTCCGGCGTTTGAGGAGCGGGGGTTCGGGGGCCGGCCCCCGAAAGGGAAGGGAACGGGTAGGGGCGGCGGGGGCGAAAGACTTCCCGCCCGCGGATAGGGTCGCAGCATGGCCAGTCACCCCGAGTCATCGTCGATGCCGACCCCCGTGACCCCGGCGGGCCGAGACGGCCTCGAAGCCATCATCGCGCGGCCCGCCAGGGCAGTCCTCGCCTTCGACTTCGACGGCACCCTCGCCCCGATCGTCCCGGACCCCGAACAGGCCCGCGCCCACCCGGACGCCGTACCCGCCCTGGCGGCCCTCGCCCCGAAGGTCGCCTCCGTCGCCGTCGTCACCGGACGCCCGGCCGGCGTGGCCGTACGCCACGGCGGCTTCGCCGGAGTCCCCGGCCTGGAGCACCTCGTCGTGCTCGGCCACTACGGTGCGGAACGCTGGGACGCCGTCACCGGCACCGTCCAGGCGCCCGCTCCCCACCCCGGCGTCGCCGAGGCCCGCGCCGAACTCCCCGGGTTCCTCGACTCCATCGGAGCCTGGCAGGGCACCTGGATCGAGGAGAAGGGGCGGGCCGTCGCGGTCCACACCCGCCGCGCCCAGGACCCCCAGGCCGCCTTCGAGGCCCTCCGAGAACCCCTCGCCGAACTCGCCACCCGCCACGGCCTGATCGTCGAGTCGGGAAGAATGGTGCTGGAACTGCGCCCGCCCGGCATGGACAAGGGCGTCGCGCTCGGAGAGTACGTACGCGACGTCGGCGCCGAGTCGGTCATGTACTGCGGCGACGACCTGGGCGACCTCCCCGCCTTCGCCGCCGTCGACAAACTCCGCTCCGACGGCATCCCCGGCCTCCTCGTCTGCAGCGGCAGCAACGAGGTGACGGAACTGTCAGACCGAGCGGACCTGGTGGTGGACGGCCCGGAAGGGGTAGTCCACCTACTGGCGGCACTGGCGACTGAGCTGGCCTCATAAGCCTTTAGGGGCGCGGGGCGGTGACATTTGCGGCTCCGCCGCGGGGCGCGACCGGCCCCCACGCACCCGCACGGTCCAAACAACCCGCGGCAGCGAGCCCTACGAGTCCAGCGCCTGAAGCTGGTCCAAGAACCACTGCGCCGGAGGCAAAGCGGTCGCGGCCACAGCCAACCGCTTCGTCCTCTCGGCCCGTTCCCCCACCGGCATCGTCAACGCCTCGTGCAACGCCAGGGCCGTGCCCGAAACGTCGTACGGGTTCACCACGATCGCATCCTCGCCCAACTCCTCGTACGCCCCCGCCTCCCGCGAAAGCACCAGCACGCACCCGTCGTCCGACACGACCGGCACCTCCTTGGCGACGAGGTTCATGCCGTCCCGGATGGGGTTGACGAGAGCCACGTCCGCCAGCCGGTAGGAGGCCAGGGAGCGCGCGAAGTCGTCCTTGAGGTTCAGCAGGACCGGGGTCCAACCCGGCGTTCCGTACTGGGCGTTGATCTCGTCCGAGACCCGCTGGACCTCGGCCATGTAGTCGCGGTAGACCGCCAGGTCCTGCCGCGACGGGTACGCGAACGCCACGTGCACCACCCGCTCGCGCCACTCCGGCCGCTCCTCCAGCAGCTCCCGGAACGCCAGCAGCCCGCGCACGATGTTCTTGGACAGCTCGGTCCGGTCCACCCGCACGATCGCCTTCCGGGCGGTGCCGTCGGGGGCCTTGCCGATCTGCTCGCGCAGTACCGCCAGCCGCTCGTCCACGTCAGGCCGGTGCGAGCGCTCGCGCAGGAAGTCCGCGTCCGCCCCGAGACCGTGCACCCCGATCCGCGTACCGGAGGGGATCCCGGGACCCAGGACGGCGTGACAGCAGTCGGTGAACGCGTCCGCCCACCGCTGGGTGAGGAACGCGGCCCGGTCCGCCCCGAGGATCCCGCCGAGCACCTTCGCCGCGATGTCGTCCGGCAGCAGCCGGAAGTACTCCGGCGGTGCCCACGGCGTGTGCGAGAAGTGCCCGATCCGCAGGTCGGGGCGGAGCTCGCGGAGCATCCGCGGGACGAGAACCAGGTGGTAGTCCTGCACGAGGACGGCCGCGCCCTCCGCGGCCTCCTCGGCGAGCGCCTCGGCGAAGGCGTGGTTGTACGTCTCGTACGCCGCCCACTGGCGCCGGAACTCCTTGTCGAAGACCGGCTCCAGCGGTGTCTGGTAGAGCAGGTGGTGGACGAACCACAGCGCGGAGTTGGCGATGCCGTTGTACGCGGCGGCGTGGGTTTCGGCGTCGATGTCCAGCATCCGTACGCCGTCTTCGCCCACCCCGCGTCGTACGGCCTCGCGGTCGCCGTCGCCGAGGGCCGAGCACACCCACAGGGCGCCCGCGTCCGGGCCGATCGCGGAGAGCCCGGACACGAGGCCGCCTCCGCCGCGCTTGGCCGTGAGCGCCCCGGTCTCGTCCTGGGTGTACGAGACCGGGCCGCGGTTGGAGGCGACCAGGATGTTGTGAGTGCCGCGGGTGGAGACCATGCCTCGAAATCTAGCCCCCGGTGGAAACGCTCAAACGTTCCCACTCGCCGTGGGGGCGAGGTTGTGGGTCGTCTGACCGCCGGCGGGGGCTGGTCGCGCCCCGCGGCGGAGCCGCAAATGTCACGGCCCCGCGCCCCTTACGTGGCGCTCCTCACGCCGCTTTCCTTTCCACGTACTCCTCGATGTCCGCCATCGGCGGCCTCTCCTCCATGTCCACCGAGTACGTGCGCGGCTCGAAGCCGTGCTCGCCGCGTTCGAACTGGGTCAGGGAGGGGCGGATCATGTGGCCGCGGGCCAGGCGGAGCTGGGCGGTGCGGTAGATCGCGGCGGACATGCGGCCCAGGGCCTGGCCGTCCTGGTGGCGGTGTTTGCGGACGCCGACGTCGACCTGGGCCAGGGCGTCGAGGCCCACCAGGTGCAGCGCGTCGACCAGCATGCCCAGCTCGACGCCGTACCCGACGGGGAACGGGAGCTGTTCGAGGAGGGAGCGGCGGGCCGCGTACTCCCCGCCCAGCGGCTGGACGAAGCCGGCCAGCTGCGGCCAGTGCATGTTCAGGAGCGGGCGGGCCATGAGTTCGGTGACCCGACCTCCCTGACCTGCGGCGGAGCCCAGCGGGCGGTCGTACATCGCCTTGACGAGGTCCACGCCCGGTTCGGTGAGCAGCGGGCCGACGATCCCGGAGACGAAGTCCGCCGAGAACTCCTTCAGGTCCGCGTCGACGAAGGCCACGATGTCCCCGCCGGTGACGAGCAGCGAGCGCCACAGCACCTCGCCCTTGCCGGGGACGGCCGGTATGCGGGGCAGGATCTCGTCCCGGTGCACGACGCGGGCGCCCGCCTCGGCGGCGACCTCGGAGGTGCGGTCCGTCGAACCCGAGTCGATCACCACGATCTCGTCGACGAGCGGCACCTTCCTGGTCATCAGCTCACGGCGGATGATCGCGACGATCTCGCCGACGGTCTCCTCCTCGTTGAGCGCGGGCAGTACGACACTCACCGTGGAGCCGGTGGCACGCTTCGCGGCGATGAGTTTCTTGAGCGGGCGGTCCTCGACGGACCAGGAGCGCGTGCTCAGCCAGCGCTCGACGTCTTCCAGCACGTGCGGCTCTCCCTTGCGTTCTTCGGGATGCGTGTGCCCGCCGCGCGGCAGTGTCGGTTGTGTCACTGTCATCTCGCGGTTCGGACGGCTCTCTCCACCATCCAGGCCTTCGGTTACAGTCTTGAACAACGCTGATGACCATCGCATGTCGGGGGTCGTTGCGTGCACAACCAAAACCACAACCGAATAGCGCTCATCCAGAGGGGCAGAGGGATACGGCCCGTTGAAGCCCCGGCAACCCTCCGGCCGGTCTCGTCCTGATCATCGTCGATCAGCGCAGCGAGGCTCCCGGCTCGGGAAGGTGCCAAATCCGTCTCACGGCGAAGTGCGTCGTGAGGAAGATGAGGAAAGGGCCTCGCCTCCATGGCTGCGCAGACAGTTGCAAGCACCACGAACTCCACCCCCGCCGCGAACTCCGTCGACCTCGGTCCGGCCGCCGCGCTTTCCTGCCGCGAGTGCGGCCACCGCGTCCCGCTCGGCCCGGTCTTCGCCTGCGAGGAGTGTTTCGGCCCGCTGGAGATCGCGTACGACTTCTCGGCCTACGACACCGAGGAACTCCGCAAGCGGATCGAGGCGGGCCCCGCGAACATCTGGCGGTACGCGCCGCTGCTGCCCGTCCCCGCGGACGTGGCCGACAAGCCCAACATCAACCCCGGCTGGACCAAGCTCGTCCAGGCCGACAACCTGGCGCGCGAGCTGGGTGTCGAGGCCGGCAAGCTCTTCGTCAAGGACGACTCCGGCAACCCGACGCACTCCTTCAAGGACCGGGTCGTCGCCCAGGCGCTGGAGGCGGCGCGTGCCTTCGGTTTCACCACCCTCTCCTGCTCCTCCACCGGCAACCTCGCCGGCGCGGTGGGTGCCGCCGCCGCGCGGGCCGGCTTCCGTTCCTGCGTGTTCATCCCGCACGACCTGGAGCAGGGCAAGGTCGTCATGGCCGCGGTCTACGGCGGTGAGCTCGTCGGCATCGAGGGCAACTACGACGACGTGAACCGCTTCTGCTCCGAGCTGATCGGCGACCCGGCCGGCGAGGGCTGGGGCTTCGTCAACGTCAACCTGCGGCCGTACTACGCGGAGGGCTCCAAGACCCTCGCGTACGAGATCTGCGAGCAGCTCGGCTGGCAGCTGCCGGACCAGCTGGTCGTCCCGATCGCCTCCGGCTCGCAGCTCACGAAGATCGACAAGGGTCTGCAGGAGCTGATCAAGCTCGGGCTCGTCGAGGACAAGCCGTACAAGATCTTCGGTGCGCAGGCCGAGGGCTGCTCGCCGGTGTCCGTGGCGTACAAGGCCGGGCACGACGTCGTACGGCCGCAGAAGCCGAACACGATCGCGAAGTCGCTTGCGATCGGAAACCCGGCGGACGGTCCTTACGTTCTCGATATCGCCCGGCGTACGGGTGGCGCCGTGGAGGACGTGAACGACGAGCAGGTGGTCGACGCGATCAAGTTGCTTGCGCGGACCGAGGGGATCTTTGCGGAGACCGCCGGTGGTGTGACGGTGGGGGTGGCGAAGAAGCTGATCGAGAATGGTCTGCTGGATCCGAGTCTGACCACTGTTGTGCTCAACACCGGTGATGGTCTGAAGACCTTGGACGCGGTTGCTTCCGACACGGGGCTGACCGCGACGATCCGGCCGAACCTGGATTCCTTCCGTGAAGCTGGGCTCGGCTAGTCGTTGTTCCTTCGCTGCGGGTCGGCGGGGGCTGGTCGCGCAGTTCCCCGCGCCCCTAAAGACAAAGACTGCGCAGTTCCCCGCGCCCCTGACGGGGCGCTTCGCACCCCGACCGGAGGTCTTACCCCATGAGCGTCAACGTTCGTATCCCCACCATTCTGCGTACCTACACGGGCGGCAAGGCCGAGGTCGCTGCCGAGGGGGCGACTCTTGGTGAGGTCATCTCCGATCTGGAGAAGAACCACACCGGGATCGCCGCCCGGGTCCTGGACGACCAGGGGCAGCTGCGGCGGTTCGTCAACGTGTACGTGAACGACGACGACGTCCGCTTCGAGCAGGGGCTGGAGACGGCGACGCCCGACGGGGCCGGGGTGTCGATCATTCCCGCCGTCGCCGGCGGCTGACCGACGGGAGCGTTGCCGGAGGCTGATCATTACCTTCGGTAACTGCCGTCACCGAGAGTTCATCGAATTGCCCCCTCCGTGAGAGAAGCGGAAGGGGCAATTCTGTATGGTTGAGCGCGGTACAGTTGGGGAACCTGCTTCGATCCGCACGCCGGGCGCATTGAGATCCCGCCCGAAGCCCGACAAGAAGTAGCCAAAGTGCCCCGCCTTTTTGAGCCTTTTATGGCATTCATGGGGCCCGACTTGCCCTGAATCTTCGTGAATTCTTCACATATTCCCGATCGGTCGTGCCCGGAATTCTCGTCGGATTGACCTGTTGCAGACGGCAGTTGGACGGATACATTCAGCCGCGGTCGACGCGTTCCGGCGCACACCCCCAACCGTTGGGGGGTGAGGTCTGACCCGGATCCGCGAAGTGCGGGTCTGTGCAAGGGCCAGTAATAGGGGAGTTAGGCATGGCTCAGGGCACCGTCAAATGGTTCAACGCGGAGAAGGGGTACGGCTTCATCGCGGTCGACGGTGGTGCGGATGTTTTCGTCCACTACAGCGCGATTCAGATGGACGGCTACCGCACCCTGGAAGAGGGTCAGCGGGTCGATTTTGAGATCTCGCAAGGCCAGAAGGGGCCGCAGGCGGACATGGTCCGACTGGCGACCGGCTGAAGCACGCGCCGACTTACTGCAGCGACGTTCTTCTTCCGAAGGGCTCGTACCCCCCGGGGTGCGGGCCCTTCGGCACGCTCACGCGCCGTGTATGCGCTCTCTTCTCACCTGCTCCCACCTGCGGATCATCCTGAGCCGCTTGCACTCGCATGGGTCGAGTGCTAATCATTGGCGTTAGCACTCTGAAGGTGAGAGTGATAACGAGGACCGGGTCGGTGAGGCCCGCAGGCCGGGTGGGGCAAGGAACCACGAGGTCGGCAGGCCGTCCGTCGCGGGCGCGGGCGCGGTCCTGGAGATTCCACCCCAGTCCGGGAGGACCACTTCACATGGCCAAGATCATCGCGTTCGACGAGGAGGCACGGCGCGGTCTCGAGCGCGGGATGAACCAGCTCGCCGACGCCGTCAAGGTCACCCTTGGTCCCAAGGGTCGCAACGTCGTCCTCGAGAAGAAGTGGGGCGCCCCCACGATCACCAACGATGGTGTTTCCATCGCCAAGGAGATCGAGCTCGAGGACCCGTACGAGAAGATCGGCGCTGAGCTGGTCAAGGAAGTCGCCAAGAAGACGGACGACGTCGCCGGTGACGGTACGACCACCGCGACCGTTCTGGCGCAGGCGCTGGTCCGCGAGGGCCTTCGCAACGTAGCCGCCGGCGCCAACCCGATGGCTCTCAAGCGCGGTATCGAGAAGGCCGTCGAGGCCGTCTCCGGTGCCCTGCTGGAGCAGGCGAAGGATGTCGAGACCAAGGAGCAGATCGCTTCGACGGCCTCCATCTCCGCCGCCGACACCCAGATCGGCGAGCTCATCGCCGAGGCGATGGACAAGGTCGGCAAGGAAGGCGTCATCACGGTCGAGGAGTCCCAGACCTTCGGTCTGGAGCTCGAGCTCACCGAGGGCATGCGCTTCGACAAGGGCTACATCTCGGCGTACTTCGCCACCGACATGGAGCGTATGGAGGCCGTCCTCGACGACCCCTACATCCTGATCGCGAACTCGAAGATCGCCAACGTCAAGGACCTGCTCCCGCTCCTGGAGAAGGTCATGCAGTCGGGCAAGCCGCTGCTGATCATCGCCGAGGACGTCGAGGGCGAGGCCCTGTCGACCCTGGTCGTCAACAAGATCCGTGGCACCTTCAAGTCCGTCGCCGTCAAGGCCCCGGGCTTCGGTGACCGCCGCAAGGCGATGCTGAACGACATCGCCATCCTCACGGGCGGCGAGGTCATCTCCGAGGAGGTCGGCCTCAAGCTCGAGAACACGGGCCTTGAGCTGCTCGGCCGCGCTCGCAAGATCGTCATCACCAAGGACGAGACGACGATCGTCGACGGCTCGGGTTCGGCGGACCAGGTTGCCGGTCGCGTCAACCAGATCCGTGCCGAGATCGAGAACAGCGACTCGGACTACGACCGCGAGAAGCTCCAGGAGCGCCTGGCGAAGCTGGCCGGCGGCGTGGCCGTCATCAAGGCCGGTGCCGCCACCGAGGTCGAGCTCAAGGAGCGCAAGCACCGCATCGAGGACGCCGTTCGCAACGCGAAGGCGGCCGTCGAGGAGGGCATCGTCGCCGGTGGTGGCGTGGCCCTGCTCCAGGCCTCCTCGGTCTTCGAGAAGCTGGACCTGGAGGGTGACGAGGCGACCGGCGCCAACGCCGTGAAGCTCGCCCTGGAGGCCCCGCTCAAGCAGATCGCCGTCAACGGTGGTCTCGAGGGTGGCGTCATCGTCGAGAAGGTGCGCAACCTGCCCGTCGGCCACGGCCTGAACGCCGCGACCGGTGAGTACGTCGACATGATCGCCGAAGGCATCATCGACCCGGCGAAGGTCACGCGCTCTGCCCTGCAGAACGCCGCGTCCATCGCCGCGCTGTTCCTCACCACCGAGGCCGTCATCGCCGACAAGCCGGAGAAGGCCAGCGCCGGCGCCGGCGCCGGTGGCGGCATGCCGGGCGGCGACATGGACTTCTGAGCCCCGGCGCAAGCAGCCAAGGCTCGGTAGTTCATCGCGGTAGGCAGTACTTCGCAGTACGCGGTACTTCGCATTGCGCGAACGAGGGCGGCATCCCATTCCAGGGGTGCCGCCCTCGGGCGTTCCGCCGTTCCCGCAGGGTTAGGACGGTGCCGTGATCAGGCGTTCTTGAACGCGTCCCGCAGGCGCATCTCGTTGTGGCCGTTGCCGTCGTAGTCGTCCGAGTACGTCAGCGCCAGCCGGCCGTTCGCGGCCAGGGCCACGGCCGGGCCGCCCTGGCCCCCGCCGGTCACCACGTTCATCCGGGTCGGGACGAGCCGGTCGGCCGTCGTCCCGTCCGCGTTGAAGCCGCGGGCCCAGACGTCGTCCTGGCCGGCGTGCAGGGTCGCGGGGTTGCCGACGACCACGTCGAAGGCCTCCTTCCACGCCACGACGAAGCTGCCGTCGTCGGCGACCGCCACATCGGCGTCGGCCTGGTCGGAGATCGGCCGCTTGGCATCGACGTAGGGGCCGGTCCCGGTGGGCTCCTCGGTCGTCCGCCGGTCCGCGGCCGCGGGCGTGCCGGTCGCCGAGAAGACGCGGTGCTGGATCCGCTGGTCCCGGACCAGGGTGCCGGTGCCGGTGGTGTACTCGTCCGTCCACGCCACGACGAACCGGCCGTCACCGGCCGACGCCACCGCGGGCCTGGTCTGCTGCCCGTCCGTGAGCGAGTTGGCCACCTTGCGGGCCACGGCGAAGCCGCCCGAGGCGGTCAGCTTCGCCACCCCGACGTTGAGGCCGCCGTTGCCGTCCGCGTCCTCCTCCCAGGCGACGACCATGTTCCCGGCGTCGTCGATCGCCGCGTCGGGCCGGCGGTTGGACCCGGCCGCGCCCGAGGCGATCGTGCTGACCTGGACGTCCTGGTAGCGCGCGGCACCGGTCGGCGACCAGCTGCTCGCGTACACCTGGTTGAGGGTCGAGCCGTCGGCGGTGGACTCCCAGGCGACGCCGTAGGAACCGTCGCCGGCCACCGCGACCGTCGGCCGCAGCTGGTCACCGTCACCGGAGGCGTGCGGGCGCGGCAGGGTGGTGACCGTGCCGGCCGGGGTGATCCGGCGCACGGCGATGTCGGCGTACTTGTTGCCGTCGTCGTCCTTGGCCCAGACGACGATCGCGTTGCCCTGGTCGTCCACGCCGACGTCGGGCTTCTGGTGCGACCAGGTGGTACCGGTCCCGCTGTTGCTCAGCAGCTGCTCGTCCCAGAGGGGTACGCCGTCCTTGTACATGCGGATGTACACGTCGGTGCCCAGCTCGGTGTCCGAGGCGTCGTGGCGGTCGCCCTGTTCGTACACGACCGCCGTGTAGACGGCGGAGGTGCCGCCGGAGGCGACGGCGCTGTAGTGCTGGTCGCCGTTCGCTTTCACGTTGACGCGGGAGTAGTGCTGGGATGTCGAGCCGTACTTCGTGGCGTCGATGTCGGTCACGAGGGCGCGGGCCTTGTTGAAGTTCGCGACGAACGCCTGGTAGGTGCCCGCGTCGTCGATGCGCAGGATCGTCTCGTCGTTGGTCTTCAGCGAGCCCGCGGTCCAGTTGTGGGAGCCCGTGTACACGTGCTGGACCTGGGTGCCGTCGTCCTTCTTCCACTCCGTCAGCAGGTACTTGGAGTGCACGGTGCCGCGGTTGCAGGACGAGGTCGCCGTGGCCTTGTAGCGGCAGCCGCCGGGGCGGTTTCCATAGGCCGGGATGTCGAGGCCGGCGAGTTCGTCGACGCCGTTGTTGCCGCCGCCGTCGCTGAGGTCGCGGACGTTCGCCTCGATGGCGCAGCCTTCGGTCCGCTTGGTCTCCAGGGCCTCGTAGACGGCGGGGCGGGTCGAGCGCTGGTCGAGCTCGGCCGCCGCGATCCTGATCTTGCCGTCTTGCCTGCAGTCGACCTGGTCGATGAACGAGGCGAGGATGTCGGCGTTGCCGTAGTGCGTGGCGTCCGAGGCCGTGTCGCGCGGGGAGAAGTACGCCTCGACCGGGGAGTTCGGGTCGCCCGTGGTGTGGTCGTACGTCGTGTGCAGGCTGTCGCCGGCGTGCTCGACCTGGTCGTTGAAGTGGTTGCGGTACCGGGTGGCGAGGGTCGCGTTGCCCGCCACGACGACCGCGTTGTTGATCTCGCCGTCCTGGCCGCCCGCGAGGTTCTGCGAGCTCTGCCAGACGACGTTCTTGCGGCCGTCGGTGAGTGCGTCGAGCACCATGTACTTGTCGTGGTTGATCGCCCGTGTGTCGCCCGAGCCGTTGCCGAGGCAGCCGTTGCTGCACCGGGTGAGGGTCGAGTCGCCCGTCAGCGGCAGCTGGCTCAGGTCGCCGGAGTTCGCGCCCTCCGCGACGATGCGCAGGGTCACACCCCGCGTCTGCGCGGCGGCGAGCTTCTCCCGCAGGGTCGCGCTGCTGAACCAGTACATCCCCATGTAGAGGGTCGAGTCCGGCGCCGCGAGGTCGATCAGTTCACCGGCGCCGGTGCTGATCGAGAAGTCGTAGGCGCTCGTGGGCCTCGGGTAGTTGAAGACCGAGGTGTAGTTCCCGGAGACGACCGTCTCCGCCTGTGCGGCGGTCGTCGGAGCGAGCAGCGTGGCCCCGAGGGCGAGGGGGACGGTGAGAGCGGCCGTCCACCGTATCTGTCTACCCATCTGTTCCCTTGCGTTCGAATGGTGTTGATGGCCACCACACCTTATAGATCACGCGCGCGAACAGGTCGGCCTTGAACGGGTGCGGAGGTGTGGCCGGGATCACGGGGGCCGGTGGCGCGGTGACGGAATGTCCTGGTCGCCGGGGTCGTTGATCCGGGGAGCGGTTCATGCGTATGCACATACCAATGGGAATGTGCATACGTACGCATGGATCCCCCGACCGACCGCTCGACCACTCCACCCCCGAGGAGCCCCTACGTGACTGTCACCCCCTCCGCCTCCCGCGCGGCCGAGATCCTTTCCCGGCCCGTCTCCCTCAACGGTCTGACCGTTCCGAACCGGATCGCGATGGCGCCGATGACCCGGCAGTTCTCGCCGGGCGGTGTTCCGGGGGAGGACGTGGCGTCGTACTACGCGCGCCGTGCCGCCGCCGGGGTCGGCCTGATCGTCACCGAGGGCACGTACGTGGGCCACGACTCGGCCGGGCAGAGGGACGACATCCCGCGCTTCCACGGTGAGGAGCAGCTGGCCGGGTGGGCGAAGGTCGCCGAGGCCGTGCACGCGGCGGGCGGGAAGATCGTGCCGCAGCTCTGGCACATCGGGAGTGTGCGCAGGGCCGGCGAGCCGCCGTTCGCGGACGCCCCGTCCGTCAGCCCGTCCGGCATCCACACGGAGGGCGCCGAGGTCACCGGCAGGGCCATGACCCAGCAGGACCTGGACGATGTCGTCCAGGCCTTCGCCGAGGCCGCTGCCGCCGCCGAGCGCATCGGCTTCGACGGGGTCGAGCTGCACGGCGCGCACGGTTACCTGATCGACCAGTTCCTGTGGGCCGGTACGAACCGCCGCACCGACGCGTACGGCGGCGACCTGGTGGCCCGGACGCAGTTCGCCGCGGAGATCGTGGCCGCGGTGCGCGCCGCCGTCTCGCCGACCTTCCCGATCATCTTCCGCTTCTCGCAGTGGAAGCAGCAGGCCTACGAAGCACGCCTCGCCGAGACGCCGGAGGAGCTGGAGGCGCTGCTGGCCCCGCTCGCCGCGGCCGGTGTGGACGCCTTCCACGCCTCCACCCGCCGCTACTGGCGCCCGGAGTTCGACGGCTCGGACCTGAACCTGGCCGGCTGGACGAAGAAGCTGACGGGCAAGCCGGTCATCACCGTAGGCTCGGTGGGCCTCGACGGCGACTTCCTCAAGGGCTTCCAGGGCGAGGGCGCCCCGGCCAGGGGCATCGACGACCTGCTGGACCGCCTGGAGAGCGACGAGTTCGACATGGTGGCCGTGGGCCGCGCACTCCTCCAGGACCCCCACTGGGCGGCGAAGGTCCTCGACGGCCGGTTCGACGAGCTGGGCGCGTACGACGCGGCGGCACTGGGCTCACTCAGCTGAGCCGACCAACACTGATCGCTGTTGTACGCCGAGGGTGGCACCCTTTCTTGCGGGGGCGCCGCCCTTGGGCGTTGCGCGGGTGGGTCACGCGCTGCGGCCGACCTTCAGCACATGGAGGGTGACGGTGGCGCCGTCGGGTTCTCGGTTGGCCATCGCGAGGGGGTGGTTGGGTCACGTGCGGCTTCCTTGTCTGCGGTTGGCCATCGCGGTGCGGATGTCGGCGGCGTGGGTTCGTACCGCGGAGGCCGTGAGCGGTGTGGAGGCCGGGGTGGGCCCGGTCTCGCCCCGGCACGGGCCGCAGACGCCTCCCGGGAGGGCCTCCGGGCGGCCTGGTGTGCCGCACTTCGCGCACTCCAGTACGCGGAGGGGTGGGCGTCGCGGCGGAGTCGGCTCCGGCTCCCGTTCCGGTGGGAGCTTCGTGGTGAGGCGGGTACGGACGATGGCCGCCGGGCTGTGGACCGGGACCGGGAGGCCCGCCGTCAGGGCCCGGAGTACGTGTTCGTCGGTCGCACCCCTCGCGAACCACTCCGTGACGAGCGGGGCGAGGTCCTCGCACGCCCTGGCGGACAGGGACAGTGACGGGGTCGTACGGCCGAGCGCCGCGAGCAGGATGTACGCGCGGGAGCGGGTCGGGCCGCCCTGCCCGGCAGGGGGTTCCTGTGCTTCCTTCGGTACGTCGCCCCTCGTGAACGCCGCCCACCAGTCGTCGTCCCGCGCCGTTCGCGAGAACCACGTTCGGGTGATCCAGCGGGAGCTTCCCGAGCCGGTCAGGTGTTCGCGTCCCCGGCGCAAGTGGCCTGCCCGCTGGAGGTTGTTGAGGGCCGTGCGGAGTGCGCACTGGCCGTACGGGAGCGTCTTGGCCAGCGTCTTTACGGAGATGTCGGCGCCGCCGGGGAGCCGGTCGATGTATGCGGCGACGGCGGCTTCTCGGGGTGGGAGGTGTGCGAAGTCGTGGGCCGTTCGGGGTAGTTGGTCCGGGGCGCCGCGTTTTCCGTAACCCGGGCTGGCCATCGGGTGCGGCGGGGTCGCGTGCGCGGGCAGGAAGGCAGGACTAGGCTTGGCGTCAGCCATGGGATCGACTCGCATTCGATCTTGTTGGTCAAGCCCCCGCGGGTGCCTGCAAGCGCCGAGCGGGGGCTGTTCGTTATCCGGGCACGCTAGACCCAGGTAACTGTCCGTGGCAAGTCGGTCGCTTCGAGTCAACTCGCAGGGAGGGTGGGCGGGTTGAGGCCCACCACCCAATCCTCAGAGGCAGGGCTCGAAACTCGACGCTTGAGCTTCGGGGCGGCTGTCGGCTAGTCCTGCTTGAGGTTCTCGACGAACGCCGACCATGCCTCGGCCCGGAACTTGAGCTTCGGGCCGAGGGGGTTCTTGGAGTCTCGGACGGGGACGCGGGTGGGGTGGCCGTCCGCTATTTCGAGGCAATCGCCGCCGTCGCCAGCGCTGTAGCTGGACTTGAACCAGGTGGTGGAGGGCAGGTCGTACTCACGGGTGCTGGTCTTCATGCTCGTAATCCTGCGCCACTGACTCCACCAGGGCCAGCGAGCCCTGAGGGGAAAGTGCTGCCGCTTGGAGGAGGTTGAACGTGAGGGCGTGGCGGGCGACCGTGGCGGGGTCGTCCAGCAGTTTGCCCATGTCCAGCCCCTCGACGAAACAGAGCGGCGGGGCGTCTGCGAATTCCATGAGCTTCAAGGAGCCGCCCATTCCGGCATGGTCTCCGGCGTCAAACGGCAGCACTTGCATGATGATCCGGTGACGACGCGCCAGGTCTGCCACATGGCGTAGGGCCTCTGTCATCACTGCCGTTCCGCCGACTGGTCGCCGGAGCGCGGCCTCGTCAAGAACCACCCACAACAGCGGGGTTGTTGGATCGCTGAGGAGGCGAGCACGTTCCATTCGGGTCGCCACCAACTCTTCGATCTCGGCGCCCGAGACCAGCGGCCTGTAGGAGCGGAACAACGCTGCGGCGTACGCCGGGGTCTGCAACAGGCCGGGGATCAGTAGCGGAAGGTAGTGCCTGATCGCCGTAGCAACTGCCTCGGCCTCCGCCGCTTCCTCGAAGTGATCCGGGTACTTGGACTTGGCGAGTGCCTTGCAGTTGCGCTCGAAGAAGCCGTTCGTGTCGAGGATCTCGTCTATCTGGGCGGCGTATTCGAGGTGGAGGCGTCGTGTCCCGGCCTCCAACTGGCCGATGAACGAGCCGCTGACGAACAAGGGCTCGCCCAGTTCGCTCTGGCTGAGGCCCTTCCTCTCGCGGGCGTGACGCAACTCGGCGCCGATCAGCGCACGAGGTGAGGAGGACGGGTCGAGGTCCTTCGGTCCTGCCATGCGCAACTCCCTGTCCCACAGGTGGGGTTGTTGGGGCGCCGTCTCTGGCCAGGTTAGAGCCGTGATGGCCACGCTGTGTGTTGAACGCGAACACTCAGAGTGGAGGCAGGGCGCGATGGAGATGACGTCGAGTCGGCGGGTGCTGTCGACGGAGGAGGCGGTGGCGTGTCTTCGGGCGGCCCTGGAGGGAGCGGGCGTCGCGCTGCCGTCGCTGGGCGTCGATCCGGTGACGGCGGCCACCGGCGAACCGTACGCGCTGGTGGAGTTGGGGCGCTGCAACGTACGGACGGCGGTTCGGCTGGCCGACGCGCTGCGCGCGGCGGCGGGTGGTGACGCGTGAGCCGGGAGTACGCGGTCGACCTGCGCGACGGGCGGGTCGGGCAGGTCATGGGGCGCGAGGGCGGATACGTACAGTTGCGGCCCGTGGGCGGCGGTCGGGAGTGGGACTGTCCGCCGGAGGCGGTGGGCGAGGCTCCGGCGGGGGAGGTGCTGCGGGCGCGGGTGCGGCGGCTCAACTGGGAGGGGCGGCTGCCGTGACCGGGTGGGCGGCCGGACTACAGGCCCGTCGGCGGGGCGACGACCAACTCCGTGTCCGGGTCGTGGTCGGTCGACGGAGGGCCGGCGACGATCAGGGTGGCCCGGGCCCACGGCTGTTCCCGGAGTATGAACGGCAGTTCCTCCAGCAGCCAGTTCGCCACGTGCTCCCGCTGCTCGGGGGAGTCGCCGTCGCGGACGGCCAGCAGGCGTTCCTGCTCGTCGAGGTCACCCTGGATCCACACCGAGGCGTCCAGCCACGGGGCAAGCTCTTCGCGGATGATGCCGGTGCCCTCGACCCAGACGACGTCGGCACCGGCGGGGACGGTGATCGATCCGGGCCGGTCGTGGGTGATCCAGGCGTCGGGGCGGAAGTCCACCGCCTCACCCCGGTGCAGGGGGCGCAGGATGTTCTCGACGAGCACGGCGCCCCAGTCGAAGCAGGCGTGGTTCCAGGCGACGTCGTCGGTGTGCACGACGGCCGAGTCGGGCACCGCCCCGCGCAGCCGCTCGGCCAGGGTCGTCTTGCCGGCGCCGCCCCGGCCGTCGATCGCGATCACCCGCGGACGTCCGGTGACGTCGGGCGATGCGTCGCGCAGCTGCCGGACGGCGTCGAGCACGGTCACCACCCGCAGGCCGGCGGCCTCGGTCTCGCCCGGGTGCAGACGCATCGGCAACCCGTCTCACACGTCGTACTCGTCCGGGATGCGCATCCCGGGGCCGCCGACCTCCATGCCGCGCGGGGCCGCGCGGTCCTTCGGCTCCTCCCAGGCCTCCTGGCGGCCGAGTGCGGTGAGGTCGAGGTAGGGGTAGCCGTTGTGGAACTCCTCGATGCCGCGGCCGAAGTTCGAGTAGGTGTGGAACACCTCGTCGCCCACCCGCAGGAACGCGCTGATGCCCGGCCAGTCGCCGCGCAACTCCTCCGACCAGGGCATCCCTGCCTCGGCGAGCTCGGCCTCGCTGCGGTGGAAGATCTGGACCGGAGCGACGCGGTCGTCGACCGTCGTGTGGAAGTCGTAGTTGAAGTCGCCACCGGCCGAGGAGAACCAGGGGAAGGTCCACCCCATCCGCTCGCGGTACGCGGCGATCTTCGCGTACGGCGCGCGGGTCACCGCGGCCAGCGTCGTGTCGCGGGCGTGCAGCTGCCGCAGTCCGGCGATGCCGTCGGCGGCGGAGGAGCAGCTGGGGCAGCCGGTGTCACGGGGATGCTCGATGCCGTCGGCGTCGATGTCGTACGTCCACATGAAGTGGTGCATGACCAGCTGGGGCCGCCCCTCGAACAGGTCGAGCAGGGACACGGTCCCGTCCGGGCCCTCGAAGGTGTACGGCTTGTCGACGCGGACCATCGGCAGGCGCCGCCGCTCGGCGTTCACGCGGTCGCGCGCCCGGGTGAGCTCCTTCTCCTTCTCCAGCAGTTCCTTGCGGGCGGCAAGCCACTCCTCCCGTGACACCACCTCGGGCAGGTTCCCCATCGTCGCCATCGCGGACCTCCCAGTTGCTCTCGCTACCGCTCTCGTTTCCGCTCTCTGTTCTCGTCGGACTCAAGCCTCGACGAACACGACCGTCTCGTCGAGCGGTGCCCGGCCCGTACGGGTGTATCCCACTGTGGTGTCCTCGAATCCGATCGACATGCCGCAGAAGAGGAGGAGCTCGTCCGGGGGTGCCAGGACCTCCGCGACGGTCCGGTGGTACTTCGCCCACGCCATCTGCGTACAGCTGTGGAGCCCTTCGGCGCGGAGCAGCAGCATGACCGTCTGCAGAAACATGCCGGCGTCGGACCACTGGGCCGGGCCGAGGTCGCGGTCGATGTAGCAGAACAGGGCGGCGGGCGCGCCGAAGCAGTCCCAGTTGCCGGCCGCGGCCCGCTGGCGCGCCTCCAGGTCCTCGCGCGGAATGCCGAGTGCGCCGTAGCGCTGCTCGCCGAAGGCGGACCGGCGCTCGCGGTACGGGGACTTCAGCGCGGGCGGGTACTGCTCGTACTCCGGCTCGTCCCAGGGGTCGCCCGCGGCCAGCCGCTCACCGGCGCGCTTCTTGAGCTCGGCCAGCTGCCCGCCGGTCAGCACGTAGGCGTGCCACGGCTGGAGGTTCGACGCGGAGGGTGCCCAGGCCGCGGTGGTCAGCACGCGCTCCAGCGTCTCCTTCGGGACGTGCCGGTCGGTGAATCCACGCACCGCCCGTCGGCTCGTGACCGCCTCGTAGACGTCCAAGATCGCCTGCCTCCCAGCTGCTCGTCGCATCAAATTCGTTTACGACCGAGACAGTATCATTCGATACCTTCTCGTGTTTAACTGTCGTCGAGTACGAATCCTCGGCCCTTGGTTCCCCGCCTCGGGCCCCGCAACTTCGGAGAAAGTCCATGACCACGCTGCTGCACATCGACTCGTCCGTGCTCCCCGGTGGGGCGTCCTCGTCCCGCTCGGTCGCGGACGCCTTCCGCAAGGCCTGGGAGGAACAGCACCCGGAGGGCAAGGTGATCCACCGTGACCTCGCCGCCGACCCGGTCCCGCACATCACCGCCGCCGCCTGGTCCGCCGGTTTCACGGGCCCGTCCGAGCGCACGCCGGAGCAGGCCGCCGCGTTCGGCGAGCGCGTGAGGCTCATGGAGGAGCTGGAGCGGGCGGACGCCGTGCTGATCGGCGCCCCCATGCACAACTACTCGATCCCGTCGACCCTCAAGGCGTGGCTGGACAACGTGTTCCTGCTCGGCCGCACGGCGGGCGAGACCCCCTCCGCCAAGGGCACCCCGGTCGTCGTCATCGCCAGTCGCGGCGGCTCCTACGCGCCGGGCACCCCGCGCGAGGGCTTCGAGTTCGTGCAGAACTACCTGG
Organism: Streptomyces sp. NBC_00258; assembly: GCF_036182465.1. Classification (NCBI taxonomy): domain Bacteria; kingdom Bacillati; phylum Actinomycetota; class Actinomycetes; order Kitasatosporales; family Streptomycetaceae; genus Streptomyces; species Streptomyces sp. NBC_00258. The sequence goes on along the minus strand of NZ_CP108081.1, from coordinate 5,847,121 downwards.
AGGCCGTCCTCCGGGGCGCCCTCGGCCTGGACCTCGAATTCATCGTCCCGGAGCTCACGATGGCCCCCCGCAACCCGGCCATGTCCGAGCTGATCCCCCTCTACGAGGCATCCCGTGAGCGCGCCTTCGCGGACGCGACCGCCAAGGCCAAGGCGCTCGCGGAGCGCCTCGCCGCGTAACCCGCCCCGGGCCTGGGAGCGCCTACGCCTCGCCGTCGGCGGGATAGGCGAACCGGGTCAGCAGATCCGTCAGCTGCTCCGGCTCGCCGGGCCCCAGATCGGCAACCAGGCGGTCGGCCTTCGGTGCCGCCGCCACATGGGCCGCGTCGAAGAGCTCGACGCCCTGCGGTGTGATCTCCACCGCCCGCACCCGCCGGTCCCCCGGAACGGACTTTCGTACGGCGAGACCCTTGCGTTCCAGGTCGTCGACGACCCGCATGATTCCGGCCTTGTCCGTCCCCGTCGCTGCCGCCAGGTCCCGCTGCACGGTGGGCCCGCGGTCGACCAGCACGATCAGTACGGCGAAATGCCGCAACTCGATACCCAGCGGCCGAAGCGCCTCCGACATCACCGCGGCCGCTCGCCAGTGCGCCTGCCGCAGCAGCAGACCGAGCGCGAAGGGCGAGGCGTCCCCGGGGCGGTCGGTCGCCCGCGAGGCGGTGGTGGTGGCGGGGTGGGGAGCGTCGGCGGTCATGGGGGCATGGTACCGCTGTCAAATCAATCGATACGGTATCGATTGAAATGGTGTGTGATTACATCAGCTGCGGCCTGGGGTCGCTGTGGCCGAGAGGATCGCTGTGGCGAGCGCCGGGAGGAGTCCGGCAGGGAGGGCGTGTCCCATGCCGGGGATCTCGGTGAGGCGGGCACCCCGGATCGCCTGGGCGATGTGCTGTGCGTGCGGCGGCGGGAACACGGGTTCGGCCGGGGCGAGGATGACCTGTACGGGTACCTCGGTCGTCGCTAGCGCCTCCGTGCGCAGCATGCCGGAGTCGTCGGCGAGAGCGTGTGCGGGTGAGGTGGCGGGGCCGCCGGCATGCTCGATGATGCGCTCTTCCAGATCGCGGAAGTACGCGGCGTCGAAGGGGAGTCGACCGCCGGCCAGTACCCGCCAGTGTGCGACGCGCCAGTCCAGCTCGGCCTCCCGGTCACGCTCCTCGGCGAGGTGGGACCAGATCTTCACTACCTCTGGGGAGATGCCGGGCAGTTCCTCCACCGGGATGCGCGTTCCGTCGGGGCGGGTGTAAGGGGCGGTGCTGAGTGCCGACGTCCCGATTAGCGTGGCGCTCAGCACGCGGTCGGGGTGGTCGGCGATGAGCAGCTGGGCCAGCATGCCGCCGAGCGACATCCCCACGACGTGGGCCCGCTCCACGCCCAGGCCGTCGAGGACCGCGACGGCGTCGTCGGCCAAGTCCGTGATGCGGTACGGCCGGCGCTCGAACGCCCAGGTGGAGCGTCCCGTGTCGCGGTGGTCGTAACGGATCACCCGGTGGTCGACGGCTAGGGCGTCCACCAGTGGTTCGGGCCAGCCGAGGCCGGAGGCGCCCGCGCCCATGATCAGGAGCAGCGGCGGGGCGTCCGCGCTGCCGCGCTGCTCTGTCCAGAGGTGTACGCCGGGGGCTACGGGAAGGCGGAGTTCCATGAAGCGTAACGATACGTCTCGTCTCGCTATCGTGCAAAGGGATTATCGGGAAGCCGGCGATGTCGGCGATCCCGGCCGTCCTTGCGATGTCTGCGATCCCGGTGGTCCCGGCGATGCTTTTCGCGGGCTACAGATTTCCCATCGGTTCGATGTCGATCTTCACCGGGGTGCCCCAGATCCGTAGCACCTCGTAGTCGGTGAACTCGTGCACCAGGCGGTAGGCCATGCTCGGGCGGGGGCCCCGACGCTGGGCGGAGAGGTACAGCTCCGCCTCCTGCTTGTCGCGGCGGGGGGTGCCGCAGAGCTGCCAGGTCTGGCCGGTCCACAGCTCGGGGAGCCAGCGCTGCTGGGGCTGGGGCCGGTCGCCCCGTACGCCGTAACGCGACTTCGTGCGCTCCACGATCTCGTCCGGGGCGGTCGGACGGCCCTGCGGGAACGAGTCGTCGACCTTCGAACGGCGGGCGAGGCGGCGACGGGTCTCGCAGAGCAGGCACAGGTCCGGAGCGTCCTGGTCGACCGGGCCCGTGGGGTGCTCCGGGCACCGCGTGGTCGGGGCCGCTGTCGTGACGGTCTCCTCCAGCAGGTCGAGGGCCCGCTTGAGGTCGGCCTTCACCTCGTGCAGTTTCGCGTCCTGCGTGTCGGAGGACAGGGCGTCCCCGTGCTCGCCGAGCACCCGCAGGGCGCGGCCCAGAGCGGTCAGTTGCGCGTGGTTCACGGTTTTGGCGTCCCTTCCCTTTTGGCTCCTCCACCCTCGCACGACCCACTGACAGTCCGGGGAGAGCCAAGGACTCAGAGGCGGGGTGCCGCTGCCAGGGCCGCTCTCAGGTGGCCGTCGCTCTCCTCCAGGAGGCGGGCCGCCGTCGGGCCGTCCACGTTGCCCAGGATGGTGAGGATGGCGTTCTTGACCTCGCCGTCGGTCGCCGCGAGGGCCGTCTCGATCTCCTCGTCGGAGGCGCCGGTGGCGAGCGAGACGATTCGGCGGGAGCGGGCCCGCAGCTTCTCGTTCGAGGCGCGTACGTCGACCATCAGGTTCCCGTACGTCTTGCCCAGGCGGATCATCGTGATCGTCGAGAGCATGTTGAGGACGAGCTTCTGTGCCGTGCCGGCCTTCAGGCGGGTGGAGCCGGTCAGCAGCTCGGGGCCCACGACCACCTCGATGCCGTGGTCGGCCGCCGCCGCCAGGGCGCTGCCCGCGTTGCAGGACAGGCCGACCGTGAGGGCACCGAGCGCCCGCGCGTGCTCCACGGCACCGATCGCGTACGGGGTGCGGCCCGAGGCGGAGACTCCGACGACCACGTCGTCCGCCGTGAGGTCCAGGGCGGAGAGGTCCTCCACGGCCAGTTCCGCCGAGTCCTCCGCGCCCTCGATCGACGTCGTCATCGCCGCCGGGCCGCCCGCGACCAGGCCGACGACCTCGGAGGGGTCGGTGTTGAAGGTGGGCGGGCACTCGGACGCGTCCAGCACCCCGAGCCGGCCGGCGGTTCCGGCACCCGCGTAGACGAGCCGCCCGCCCCGCCCCATCCGCTCCGCGATGGCGTCGATCGCCGCCGCGATGCCCGGCAGCTGCGCGGCGACCGCGCCCGGCACGGTCGCGTCCTCCCCGTTCATGAGCTTCGCGATGTCGAGCGTCGGCAACTGATCGATCTCGGACAGCTCGGGCCGAAAGGCCTCAGTGGTCAGACTCTCCAACTCGGCCCGCACATCACGGTAGTCGGAGGGGGCGGAGTGCGAGGAGTGAGAGGGGGCGTCGGTGGCATCGGCGCTGGAGGTCATGTACGACGGCTCTTTCTGGTGCTGGGCTGTCTGGTGCTTGATTTTCCGGGTTCGGCCGGGCGGGCCCCGTAAGGGGCGCGGGGAACTGCGCGACCAGCCCCCACACACCCGCAGACAGATAACGGCACCCGAGCGAGCGCTAGCGCGAACCGCTCCGGTGGCGATGGGCCAACGCCTCGTACGACGCCGACAACGCGGGCGCCGCAGTCTCGTACGTCCTCTGCGCGACCCCGATGAACAGACAGTCCACCACCAGCAGCTGACTCGTCCGCGAGGACATCGCCGCCGGCCGCAGCTCGCTCTCCCGAGCCGTGGACGTGGTGAGGATGTGATCCGCGTACTGGGTGACGGGACCGTCCGGACGCCCGGTTATCGCGACCGTCGTGGCCCCGTGTTCGAACGCGACCCGCAACGGCTCGATGACATCCCCCGTCGACCCGGAGTGCGTGATCGAGATCGCCACGTCCTTGGCCCGCAGCTGCACGGCGTTGGTCACCGCGAGATGCGGGTCGCTGTGCGCCTGCGCTATGAGTCCGATCCGCAGGAGCTTCTGGGTGAGGTCCTGCGCGACGAGGCCGGACGCCCCGACGCCGTACACGTCGATACGGCGGGCGGCCGCGAGGGCACCTACCGCCGCGCCGAGCTGGACCGTGTCCAGCCCGGCCGCCGTGTCGGCGAGCGTCTGCTGCTCGTCGTACGCGAGCTTGGCGACCACGTCCGCGATCGGGTCGTCGACCGCGATGTCTGCCGTCACGGCGGGGGCGCGGCCCGACTGCTGCTGGGCGGCGAGTCCGGCGAGGGCCAAGCGGAGGTCGCGGTAGCCGGGGTAGCCGAGGAGGCGGGCCGTGCGGACGACTGTCGCCTCGCTGGTGCCGGTCAGTTCCGCGAGGCCGGTGACCGTGAGGGCCGCGCAGCCGGCGGGGTCGGCGGCCACGGCCTCGGCGACGCGCTGCATGGAGCGGGTCATGGAAGGGGCGAGTGTGCGCACCTTCGCTGCGAGGGCCGCGGGGGCCGGCGGGGCTTCGCCCGCGAAAATTTCCTTCACTTCGTGGGTCACGTATGAAAGATATTTTCGCCACGGGGGAGGGTCAAGGGGGTGGGTGCTGCGTCCGCGGGCCGGTGGGGGCTTGTCGCGCCACGCGGCGGAGCCGCACATGTATACAGCCCGCGCCCCTACGGGGCCCGGCGCCGCGCTGCTCGGTTGGCGCACAATGGACGTATGGATTCTCCGCCCTCTCCCCATCCCATCAGTCCCTTGGAGCAGGCGTTGCACGCGGCGCGGGCGCTTGTGCTTGCCGATCTTGCGGCCGGTGAGGTTGCCGACCCGGACGTCGTCTCGTTCGTCGAGGAGTCCGTGGTGCAGCGGCGCTGGTGGGTGGAGCAGTGGCCGGAGGGGGTCGACTATGTGGCGGGGCTCGTCGCCCAGGACGTACAGGACGCGCTCCTGGAGCGGTACGGGCGGTGGCCGTTGTGTCCCGTCTGCGGTGCCGGTGACCCCCATGCCCTGGAAGTGGAGCCGGAGTTGGGGGCCGACCCGCACTGGGTGTGCCACAAGGCGGGAGTGAAGGTCTCGGCGGTGGGCGCGCTCAAGGCGGCCGGCGGCGGGACCGGTGGGGGGACGCTCTCCTCGTGACCGTCTACATCGACCCGCCCGACTGGCCGGGGCACGGCCGCATGTGGTCCCACCTCGTCAGCGACGTCTCGTACGACGAACTGCACGACTTCGCCCGCCGGCTGGGCGCCCCCGCCAAGGCCTTCGAGCGTGATCACTACGACATCCCCTCGCACCGGTACGAGGACGCGGTCGCGGCCGGAGCGGTGGAGGTCCGCAGCCGCGAGGTGGTGCGGCTGCTGCTCGCTTCGGGGCTGCGCAGACCCAAGGGGCGTGCTGTTCCCGGGAGTTGACGGGCCCGACACCTTTCCGGCATCGGTCGCGGCAGCCGTCGCTCGCGCGGCGATCAGCCCCGCAGCTCGTACGCGTACTGCTCCCCGCCCTCTCCCTCTCCGCCCTCGCCCGCCCCGCTCACCCGGGTGAAGCCCGCGCGTGACAGCACGTTCTGGGAAGGGGCGTTGACGCGGTCCACCGTGGCGAACAGGGACGTGACGTCGTCGCGGGAGAGGGCCCAGGCGGACAGGGTGCGCAGGGCCTCGGCGGCGTAGCCGTTGCCGCGGGCGGACTCGGCCAGGTCGTAGCCGACCTCGGCGCGGCCGTCCTCGTCCGGGGAGCCGTGGAAGCCCATGCCGCCGACCGCGCGGCCGTCCTCGCGGCGTACGAGGACGAACAGGCCGAACTCCGGTCGGTGCACCCCGGCCTCGTACGCCTTCGTCACCATGCCGGCGGCGTCCCGGGTGCCCTCGAAGGGGCCGCCCTCGATCCACTCGAAGCCGCCGGTGCCGCCCGTGCGGAGGTCGGCGGCGGCCGCGGGGGTGACGCCCTGGAGGGTGAGGCGGTCGGCAGGGATCACGAGGTTGTTGTTCCAGCGCCAGGTGGTGAGGGGCGCGCGGCCGGGCAGGTCGCCGCGGCCCGTGGCCCACAGGAGCGTGCGCCAGTGGTCGGCGCCGGGCGCGGGCCTGACCTGCGGGAAGATCCGGGTGAGCACCGCCTCGCAGAGCGCGGCCGGGGGCTCGTACGCGATGCCCAGGCCCTCGGCGATGTCGTGCGTGTGCGCGAGCACCTCGGTGACGCCCATCGCGGCGAAGCCCTCGCGGTTCGCGCTGCGGAAGGGGTACGGGTGGAAGGCGCGGGCCTCGCGCGGGGCGGTGCGGACGGCGGCCGCGAGCAGGGTGCCGGTCGCCTCGACGACCTGGAGGACGTCCTCGGGGCTCTCGCACTCGTCGAACGTGATGTCGAACGGCACGTAACGGTCGGTGGGGAGGCCCGCCAACTGCCCCGCGTACGCGATGCAGTCCGACGCGATGTGCTCCGCCGTCCTACGACAACTCCAGTCCAGACGGCCCGCCTTGACGCTCCAGTCCCGGTCGGCCACCCGCCGCAGCACCGCCACCGCGTCCGCGACGGCCTCTTCCACCTGATCCCCGCCCATAGCCAGCATGCCGGTGACAATAGGTGATCAGTTCGCCGAACGAGACTGATTAATCGGCTCGTTGGCGGCTGTGGCGGCCGTAGAGGCTGCCGTGGCTGTGGAGGCTGCCGGGGCTCCGGCGATCACCACGCGCGAGGCCGCCGTACGCCGGTGCAGGCGCAGCGAGACCGCCGTCACCGCGCCCGCCGTGACCGTCAGGGCCGCGCCCGCCCAGGCCGGGGAGGCGAAGCCGAGGCCCGCGTCGATGACGGCACCGCCGATCCAGGGGCCGCCGGTGTTGCCGAGGTTGAACGCGGCCGTGGTGGTGGCACCGGCCAGGGTCGGGGCCTTGCCCGCGACGTTGAACATCCGGGCGTTCAGGGCCGGGGCCGTGTAGAAGGCGGAGACACCGAGGAGGAAGGCGAGCGTGACGGCGGCGACGGCGTACTGCCCGAGCAGCGCCAGCGCGACCAGCAGCACGGACGAGGCCGCGATACCGGAGAGCAGCACCCCGAAGAGGTGCGCGTCCGCGATCCGGCCCCCGATCATCGTGCCGATCAGCGCCCCGACGCCGAACAGACCGAGCACCACGGGCACCCAGCTGTCGTCGAGCCCGGACACGTCGGTCAGCAGTGGCGCGAGATAGCTGAACGCACAGAAGACACCGCCCGCGGCGAACGCGATCAGCGAGATGGAGAGCCAGACCTGCCGGTCGCGGTAGATCCGCAGCTCCCGCCTGAGCTGCGGCTTCTCGTCGGGGAGCGGGATACGGGGGATGAGCGTGGCCACTCCGACCAGCGCGACCGCGGAGGCAGCGCCGACCGCCCAGAACGCCGAACGCCAGCCGAGGCTCTCGCCCAGGAAGGCGCCCGCCGGGACACCGAGGACGTTCGCGATGGACAGGCCGCCGATCATCACGGCCAGGGCACGGGCCCGGGCGTTCACCGGAACCATGGCGATGGCCACGGCCGCGCCGACCGCCCAGAACCCGGCGCAGGCCAGCGCGCTCACGACACGGGACGCGAAGAGCACGGCGTAGTTCGGGGCGAGGGCGCCCGCGATCTGGCCCACCCCGAAGACCGCGATGAGCGAGATCAGGGTCGTACGGCGGGGCAGCCGGAGCGTCGCCACGGCCAGCAGCGGCGCGCCCACCACCATGCCGACGGCGAAGGCGGATATCAGCAGCCCCGCGCGCGGAATCGACACGTTCATGTCGTCCGCGACGGCCGGCAGCAGGCCGGAGAGCATGAACTCACTGGTGCCCAGTGCGAAGACGGAGAGCCCGAGGACGTAGACGGCCAGGGGCATGCGGGTGCGGGTGGCGGTGCGGGTGGGCGTGGCGGAGCCGGCGCTCGTGGGGACGGGCATATCAGGTGCCAACCTCAGGGATGGGCCTGTCATTCCATCCGGTGCCGTTCAGCCCGTCAACCGGTTGAGCTCCGACTCCAGGTTCAGGCGTGCCGGACCCTCCCATTCCCTTGTCCCGTACGGGGTGTGGAAGAGGCGGGGCAGTTCCAGAAGCTGCCGCAGGATCGCCGCGCGGCCCTCGCGGAAGGCGTCCGGCGGGACGAAGGCGTACTCCTCGCGGACGGCGGCCGTGTAGGCGGCGTACGCGGCCGGGGGCGCGGCGAGGATCGCCAGGTCGGCGTCGCAGAGCACCTGGCCGTTGGGGTCGTCGTCGGCCGGGGCGTGCGTGACGGTGAGGCGGACCAGGCGGGCGACCTCCGCCGTGCCGGCCGCGGAGACACCGGTCTCGGGAAGCGCGCGCTCGGCGAGCCGGGCGGACCGCTCCTCGTTCTCGGAACGGTCCGGGAGATAGACCGCGTCATGGAACCACGCGGCCAGCCGGACCAGGTCCGCGTCGCCCGCGTACTTCTCGTGCGCCTCCAGCACATCGATGTGGTCCAGGACCGCCGTCAGATGCTCGACCGTGTGATACCGCCGCTGCGGCTCGGACCAGCGGGAGATGAGGTTGTCGGCGTAGGGGGCGGGGTCCACCTGGGCCCCGTCGTCACGGGCCCCTTCCAGGGCACGGAACCAGCGGGAGCGCAGGGCGCCAAGCGGGTCGGTGGTGTCAGGGGCGTCGATGTTTGCCATGGGGTCATTCTCCGCCGGTCCACTCTCCATGTACCGGGGGCCCTCAGCGCCCCTTCAGGGGCGCGGGGAACCGCGCGACCAGCCACAGCCGGCCCGCGGCTTTCCACGACCGTACGACCCCGCTCCCCGCGGAGCGCCTAGCGTGGATCCATGACTGCCGCAGACACGCACCCCGTACGCGATCCGGAACTTCCCGGCCGTCTCCTGGCCGCAGAACGGGACGCCCTGATCCCCTTCCTCCGAGGGCGACCCGAGCACGACTTCGAGGTCAGGACCTGCTGTCCGGGCTGGACCGTGCGACACGTCCTCGCACACTGCTCGGCCGCGTTGTCGCGGGTCGTGGAGAGCCGCTACGAGGAGGGGGTGTTCAGCCCCGAGGCGAACGACCGGGACATCGCCGAGCGGTCCGGCCGGTCCCTCGCGGAGATCCTCGACGAGCTGGAGCGGGGCATGACCGACGCGGGCCCCGTGATCGCCAAGGCCGGCGGCGCGCTGGACGGGGTCGGACTCGGCGAGTGGGTGCACGCGGGGGACGTACGGGACGCCTGGGGCGAGCCCGGGGCGTACGCGGGTGCCCAAGTGGGGCCCGCGCTCGACCTGTTGGCGTGGATCACCCGTGACCGGGGGCGGCCCGCCCTGCACGCCGACCTCGACGACGTGGACGAGCCGCTGCTGCTCGGCGCGCCCTCGGGAGACCGGCCGCCCGCCCGGTACATCGGCGACGCGGCCACTCTCGTACGGCTTCACGCGGGGCGCCCGCTGACAGGGACGCGGTACGAGCTGGCGGGGGCGACGGAGGCGGAGCTCGATCTGTTCGGCTGACCCCGGCGGCGGCCCCGGGCTCCGGCCCGGCCGACCGGTCCCGGTCCGTCGGTCCGCGGCGTCGAGCGCGTAGGCTGACTATTGGACTAGACCTGTAGCCGCCCGAGGGAAGAGGTCCTATGAGTGAGCGTGCAGTCCTGGAGGTGATCGCCCTCGGTGTCGAGGACGCGGTCGCCGCCGAGGCCGGAGGCGCGGACCGACTGGAGCTGGTCACCGACATGGCCGCCGACGGGCTGACCCCGCCGGTCGCGACCTTCGCGGGGATCAGGGCCGCCGTCGGTATCTCGCTGCGCGTGATGCTGCGCCTGGCCGACGGTTTCGAGGCCGGGGACGTACGAGGACTCGTGCGGGCGGCGCGGGAGCTGCGGGCCGCCGGGGCGGACGAGTTCGTGCTCGGGTTCCTGGACGAGACCGGGGAGCCGGACCTGTCCGCGCTCGACGCGGTGCTCGCCGAGCTGGACGGCTGCCGCTGGACGTTCCACCGGGCGATCGACCGCGCTGCCGACCGCGACGCGCTGCGCAAGAGCCTCGCCGACCTGCCCGGCCTGGACACGTACCTCACGGCGGGGTCGGCGGCGGGCGTGGACGAGGGCCTGACCACCCTCCTCGCGGAGGCGGCCCGCAGCGGCGAACCGGGGTACGAGCCGCAGCTCCTCGTCGGCGGCGGCCTGCGCCTCGACCATGTGCCGGGGCTGCGGGCCGCCGGTGTCGACGCCTTCCACATCGGGGGAGCGGCACGGCCCGGCGGCTGGGACGTGCCGGTCTCGGCGGAGGCGGTACGGGAGTGGCGGACGGCGCTGGACGTGTGAGCGCTGGGCGCTCCGCTGGGGTGCGGATATGCGTCTGCGGGTGCGTGGGGGCTGGTCGCGCAGTTCCCCGCGCCCCCAAACGGGCCGCTTCCGGACTGGAGCTGTCAGTGTTCCGACAGTTGGGGCGGCAGCGGGGCCCCGTGTGTCACGATCAGGCCCGAGACCGCTCGGGTCAGGGAGACGTACAGGCGGCGCAGGCCGGTGCGTTCGTCCGGTTCGCCGTCGACCACGGCCCGGGGTTCGTCCAGGACCACGTAGTCGTACTCCAGGCCCTTGGCGAGCGAGGCCGGGACCAGGGTGAGGCGGGTGGTGAGGGTCGTCTCCTCGCCGGGGCCCAGGTAGGGGAGCCCGGCCGCCGTCAGGGCCTCGGCAAGGAGCGGCACGCGCGCGTCGGCCGCGATCAGGCCGACCGAACCCTCGTTGCGCAGCAACTCCTCGCAGGCGGCGACCACTTCGGTGTCCGCGGTGTCCGCGGTGGCCGGGCGTACCTCGAAGAAGCCCGGGTTCTCGCGGACCGACGCAACCGGGGTCAGGCCGGGCGCGATGTGGGGGAGGAGCCGGGACGCGTACGTGATGACGTCCGTCGGCACACGGAATCCGGCCGTCAGCTCCTCGACGACCGCGTCCCCCTTGCCCAGGTGGGTCAGCGCCTCGTCCCAACTCCGGGTCGCCCAGGGCGTCGTGCCCTGCGCCAGGTCCCCGAGCACGGTCGCCGAACCGGTCGTGCAGCGCCGCCCCACCGCCCGGTACTGCATGGGGGAGAGGTCCTGCGCCTCGTCGAGCACCACGTGGCCGAGGGAGTGCGTGCGCTGTACGAGGTCGGTGGCCTCGTCGATCAACACGGCGTCCGCGGCGGCCCACTTGGCGGACTTGACCGACCGTACGGGCCTGGCCCAGAGGATCGTCTTCTGCTCGTCCTCGGTGAGGACGCCCTCCGCGTGGATGGCCAGGAAGTCGGCGTCGGAGAGCAGGCGCAGCACGAGCTTCGCGGGGTCGACCGGCGGCCAGAGAGCCTTCACCGCCGCCTTCACCGCGGTGTTGCGGGCCACGGCGTCCTGCACCCGGTCGTCCGGGGCCTCGCCCGACCGCTCCATCTGCACCAGCACGGCGTGCGCGATGCGCTGCGGCAGGGCCTCGCGGGCGGCGCCGTACCGGAGGTCCCGGTCGAGCAACTCCCGGACGATGACTTCGAGTTCGTACGCCGGAACGCGCCAGCGCCGTGAGCCGCGGACCACCATGACCGGCTCGGTGGGCATGGTCACGTGCGAGCGGACGGCCCGGCGCAGCACCTCGGCCATCCGTGCGTCGCCCTTGACGACCGCGGCCGCCGCCTCGTCCCTGCCCCGCACCTCCACATGCGCGACCAGGTCGTCGACCGTGGCCTGCTTGACCTCCAACTCGCCCAGTGCGGGCAGCACTTGCTCGATGTAGTGGAGGAAGGACGCGTTCGGCCCGATGACCAGGGTGCCGGTGCGGGCGAGCCGGTCGCGGTGGGCGTAGAGGAGGTAGGCGACCCGGTGCAGGCCGACCGCCGTCTTGCCGGTGCCCGGACCGCCCTGCACGCAGACCGAGCCGCCGAGGCCGGACCGTACGATCTCGTCCTGCTCGGGCTGGATCGTCGCCACGATGTCGCGCATCGGGCCGACGCGCGGGCGCTCGATCTCCTGCTGGAGCAGCTTGCTGGTGGTGGTGTCCCCCGACGAGTCGGCGGGGTCGGAGAGGTGCTCGTCCTCGTACGCGGTGAGGTCGCCGGCCGTGTAGCCGAAGCGGCGGCGCAGGGCGATGTCCAGCGGGTTCTTCTTGGAGGCCCGGTAGAAGGGCTGGGACACCGGGGCACGCCAGTCGATCACCATCGGGTCCCCGTCGGCGTCGTGCACGTGCCGGCGCCCGATGTAGAAGCGCTCGCCCTCCGCGCCCTCCGCCTGGTCCGCGCCAGGGGAGTGCAGATAGTCGAGGCGGCCGAAGAAGAGCGGGGTGTGCGAGAGGTCCGCGAGGGCCTTGACGCGCTCCTCGATCTGGCGGGAGAGGACCTCCGCGTTGACCCAGTTCGCGGTGACGTCCCGGATGTCGAGCGACTCGACGTCCTCGCGCATCGAGCGGAGGGCGGCGCGGGAGTGGGTGAGGTGGGTGCGCTCGCGGGAGAGCGGGTCGTCGGACGGATCGGGGGCCGACATGGCGGAGTCGGGCGGGGTGGACACGGGTGATGCCTCCGGGGCCTGGAGCCTGCTGCGTGGGTGTGCCTCATCGCCGTATGGCGGGGCTGTCGCCGTATGGCTGAGCTGTGTGCCGACCGGTTTCCGTCCGGACGGCGGCACTCCGCGAGGGAGGCGGGCAAGAGCGGAGATTTTAGGCGAGAGGGGGTGGCGGGGGCCAACCATTTATCGCGGCATCCCCTAGGGGACGCGGTCCCCCTCCCTACGGGGGACGGCTCACTCCGGAGTCGTACGAGGCGACGACGGAGGTTCGGTCCACAGGCCGATGAAAGCGGAGGGGGGAAATTCCACTATGGATACATGAGCACAGCGACCTTCACCCCAGCCCCCGTCAGTCCCGGCCCACCCCCGGGAGCCACCGCCCTCCACGGCAGCCACCGCCACCGCCTCGGCGACACCCTCCGCGCCATCAAGGTCTTCGCAAGCGCCGCGATGGGCGTGGTCCTCCTCGGCGAATACGAGGAGGAAGCAGGCGTACGCCGCCGGTAAGCGCGCCGTTGCCCTTCAGGGGCGCGGGGAACTGCGCGACCAGCCCCCACCGACCCGCACCCTCCCGACGAACCGAACCCCTCCCCACGAACCCCTCACTCAGCTGTCCGCGAGCAACTCATCCGCATCCACGATGCGATACGCATACCCCTGCTCGGCCAGGAACCGCTGCCGATGCGCGGCGAAGTCCTGATCGATCGTGTCCCGGGCCACCACCGAGTAGAAGTGGGCCTGGTGCCCGTCGGCCTTCGGCCGCAGCACCCGCCCGAGCCGCTGCGCCTCCTCCTGGCGGGACCCGAACGTGCCGGACACCTGGATCGCGACAGTCGCCTCCGGCAGGTCGATCGAGAAGTTCGCGACCTTGGAAACGACGAGAACACTGATCTCGCCCTGCCGAAACGCCTCGAAGAGCTTCTCGCGCTGCGCGTTCGACGTCTCACCCTTGATGACAGGCGCGTCCAAGTGCTCGCCCAGCTCGTCGAGTTGGTCGATGTACTGCCCGATGACGAGGATCTGCTGCCCGGCGAAACGCCGCACCAGCGCCTCCGTCACCTTCCGCTTCGTCACGGTCGTCGCGCAGAAGCGGTACTTCTCCTCCGTCTCGGCGGTCGCGTAGGCGAGGCGCTCGGCGTCCGTGAGGTTGACGCGGACCTCCACACAGTCCGCGGGCGCGATGTACCCCTGCGCCTCGATCTCCTTCCAGGGAGCGTCGAACCGCTTCGGGCCGATCAGCGAGAACACGTCCGACTCACGGCCGTCCTCCCGGACCAGCGTGGCCGTCAGACCGAGCCGCCGACGCGCCTGCAGGTCCGCCGTGAACTTGAAGACCGGCGCAGGCAGCAGGTGCACCTCGTCGTAGACGATCAGACCCCAGTCGCGGGAGTCGAACAGCTCCAGGTGCGGATAGACACCCTTCCGCTTCGTCGTCAGGACCTGGTACGTCGCGATGGTGACCGGCCGGATCTCCTTCTTCGTACCGCTGTACTCCCCGATCTCCTCCTCGGTCAGCGAGGTCCGCTTCACCAGCTCGTGCTTCCACTGCCGGGCGGAGACGGTGTTCGTGACGAGGATCAGGGTCGTGGCCTTCGCCTGGGCCATGGACCCGGCGCCGACCAGCGTCTTTCCGGCGCCACAGGGGAGTACGACCACCCCTGAACCGCCGTGCCAGAAGTTCTCCACCGCCTGCTTCTGGTACGGCCGCAGCGCCCAGCCGTCCTCGGCCAGTTCGATGGGGTGCGCCTCGCCGTCCACGTACCCGGCGAGGTCCTCGGCCGGCCAGCCAAGCCTCAGCAGCGTCTGCTTGATCTGGCCGCGCTCGGAGGGGTGCACGGCGACCGTGTCCGGGTCGATCCGGACGCCGACCAGCGGAATGACCCGCTTCGAGCGGAGGATCTCCTCCAGCACGGGCCGGTCGGTGGTCGTGAGGACGAGCCCGTGTGCCGGGTCCTTGCTCAGCGTCAGGCGGCCGTAGCGGTCCATCGTCTCCGCGATGTCGACCAGCAGCGCGTGCGGCACCGGATAACGGCTGTACTGCACGAGCGCGTCCACGACCTGCTCGGCGTCGTGCCCGGCCGCACGCGCGTTCCACAGCCCGAGCGGCGTCAGCCGGTACGTGTGGATGTGCTCCGGTGCCCGCTCCAGCTCGGCGAAGGGCGCGATGGCACGACGGCACTCGTCCGCCAGCTCGTGGTCGACCTCCAGGAGCAGCGTCTTGTCGGACTGGACGATGAGTGGACCATTCACGCGTGCGTCCCCTTCTGCACAGCTGTGCGGTGTGCACGGCCAAACGTCCAGTGTGCCTGATCGTCCACGCCGCACGCCTCGAACCGGGTGACGCCCCGTCCTGTCCTACTGGATGTCTATTCATTCCAATGAGTGGTGGGAATTCAGATTTACGGCCGCGGACCCGAAGAATGGCGATCCCCGCAGGTCACTGCCCCAGGTCACCGCCCAGGGAGAGCCACTGTTGTCCGCACCCGGTCACATCCACAGTCATGCCCCGCCGCACGCGCCTCCGCCGGCCTCGCCGACTGTTCCGCTGCCCGTCGTGTCCCAGCCGTCCACGACGCTCGGGTACGCCCTCTTCGCCACCCGCTGGCTCCAGGCCCCGCTCTACTTCGGACTGGTGGCCGCGCAGGGCGTGTACGTCTACAAGTTCTTCAACGAGCTGTGGAATTTAATCCTCCGGTGCGTGACCGGACAGGCGAACGAGACGTACGTCATGCTCGCCGTGCTGAAGCTGGTCGACGTCGTCATGATCGCGAACCTGCTGATCATGGTGATCGTCGGGGGGTACGAGACCTTCGTCTCCCGCATCGGTCTCCAGGGCCACCGTGACCAGCCGGAATGGCTCTCGCACGTCAACTCCAACGTCCTGAAGGTGAAGCTCGCCACCGCCATCGTGGGCATCTCCTCCGTCCACCTGCTCCAGATGTTCGTGGACGTGCACCACACCTCGCAGCACTCGCTGTTGTGGGGGACGGTGATCCACATGGCCTTCATTGCCTCGGCGGCGATCCTGGCGTACATGTCGGGGCCGATGGCGGAGCACGGGGACCGCTCGCACAAGGGGCACGGGCCGGCGCAGGGGCAGGACGGAGCCGGCGGTGGGCATGCCGGCGCGACGACCGTCCCGGCGGAGTTCTCGACCTCGACGGCGGCCACGCGGGCCCCGGTCCCGGTCTCGATCCCGGCCCAGGCGACGGGCTCGTACCTGTCCTCGTCCCCGTACGAGAACTCCTCCTCGTACGGCGACACCTCCTCGTACGAGAACCGGAATCCGTCCTCCTACGACTCCTACGAGACGGGGGCCGAGACCCGGATCCGTGCCGCCCGTTTTCCCTCCCGGAAGCAGCTGGAGGAGTTCGACGAGGAGCACCCGCGGGACTTCGACCGGGAGGTGCTGGCCCGGCTCGGCAAGCTGGACTTCGTCGCCGCGCGGCGGAACGTGGTGTTCGTCGGGCCGCCCGGCACCGGCAAGACGCATCTCGCCGTCGGCCTCGGTGTGCGGGCCTGCCAGGCGGGACACCAGGTGCTGTTCGCGACCGCCGCCCAGTGGGCCGCGAGGCTGACCGGGGCGCGGGCGGCCGGGCGGCTCGCCGAGGAGCTGGCCGCGCTGGACGCCCACCCGCTGCTGATCGTCGACGAGGTCGGCTACACCCCGTTCGACGCGGACACCGCCCATCTCTTCTTCCAGCTCGTCGCGCACCGCTACGAGCGCGCCTCGCTGATCGTGACCGGCGACCGCCCGCTCGGCCGCTGGGACGAGATCTTCGGCGGCGCCGCCCCCGCGATGGTCGACCGCCTCGCGCACCACGCGGAGATCGTCCGCCTCGAAGGGGACAGCTACCGGATGCGCCGGGCTACTTCAGCGTGGGCAGAGTGATGTTGTTGACCAGCGGTCCCTCGACGCTGACCCCCTCGGTGACGAGCGGTTCGACGGCGGCGACCGGGATGGGCAGCGGCAGCGCGGGCTGGGCGGCGGCGGCCTGCGGGGCGAGCACGCCGATGAGCGCGGCCGAGGCGAAGAGCGTGGCGGTGGCGGCGGTACGGATCGCGGTGCTGGTCGCGGTGCGGGTCCGGAGCGTGGAACGCATGGGGTTTCTGAAGCCTTTCGAACGCTGCTGAGCGGGGGTGGGGGCCCTCGGAGGGGACGGGCCGGACTCGGATGCCGAGTCCGGCCCGCGGGGCGTCGTGGGCGTGCGGGGGCGGCCTCAGAGGGTCAGGCCCCCGCCGAGATCGATACCGATCGCCGCGGCCTGTGACGCGAGTGCGCCGAGCAGCGCGGCGGTACCGATCAGAACGGTGGCGACACGGCGAGCAGTGCGCATGGGACTACCTCCTGGTTGTGTGATCAGGCCGGTGCCCGATCAGGACGTCCAGTGGCTGCCCCACGACTCGCGCCGCGATGCGGGAGGTCCCCGAAGGTCCCTCATGGGTGGGAAGCGTCCGGCGTGGCGTGCATGAACCGCCGCGTACACCCGGACGAGTGAGGCGGGGCGGACCGTCGGCCGGGGGGTGGGGTGCGGTTTCTGGCCGGGCCGCCTCAGGCCTGTTCGTCCGCCAGCTCCGCGACGCCCGTCACGCGGTGCAGTGGGTACGTACGGACCTCGTCCGCGGTGTGGTCGTACGCCGTGACGAAGCCGCCCTCCACCTTGATCGGGGCGATGACGCGCTGGCTGGCGGAGCCCTCGGCGTTGACGTAGCCGATCCAGAGGGTGTCGCCGGTGAGGACGGCGGCCTGCATGGTGGCGAGGGTCTCGGCGGAGGTGGTGCGGGGAAGCGTGCCGTTGCGGCCGGGAGCGGCGGCGGTGGGCTTGTGCGGGGTCGTGGAGGCCAGGTCGCCCGCGCGGATGGCCCGGATCGCGGCGCCCAGCAGGGTGGTGTCGGGGGACGGCGGACCGTCCGGGACCGGCTCGGGCGCCGTGCGCGGGGGCGTGCGATGGGCGTGCGCGCGGGTGATCAGTACGTCGCCCTCGGCCGACTCGGCGGCCGGTGCGAAGCCCATCGAACGCAGTCCTTCGAGCAGTGTCGCCGGGTCGGCCTGCGCGGCCAGCACCGTGGGCGCGAGGCGGCGCAGGCGCAGCCCCTGGGAGCGCTTGTCGGCGATGATCTCGTTCAGCAGGGCGTCGTCGTCGCAGCGGACGTACGCCGAAGCCGAGCCGATCCGCAGGTGGCCGTGTCTGCGCGCCACGTCGTCGATCAGGTAGGTGAGCGGCTGCGGAACCGGCGTACGGGAGTGCTCGGAGAGGAACGTGTGCAGGTCCGAGGCCGAGCGGCCCGCGTCCAGCGCCCGGCGGACGGAGCCCGGTGTGAAGCGGTACACCGTCGCCCCGCCCTTCGACTCCACGTCCGCGAGGACGTCCAGCGTGTCCGCCAGCGGGCGTTGCAGCGGGCCCGGAGCCACCGCCGTCAGGTCCGCCTGGAGGAGGACGTGGTCGAGGGGCTCGGGGAGCAGGGGCGCGAGCAGGCGGCCGGCGCGGGAGGCGGCGGAGGCCAGCTCGGCGGGCGAGCGGGGCTGCGGAGGGGGCGCGGGGTGATGCCTGTGGTGGTGGACGGGGAGTTTGTCGCCCGGTCCTGAGTCCGTCTCCGGGGCGGGTGAGCTCGATTCCGCCCCGATCAGCGCCCGCCCGTGCGCCGACAGCGCCCCCCGCCCGGTGATCCCCAGTGACTCGGCCTCGGACAGCGTCCACCGGGCGAGCCGGGCCCGCAGATCGTCCGAGGAGGCGGCCCCGCGCAGCGCGCGCTCCCAGTGGAGGCGGGCGACGAGGGAGTCGGGGGACGCGGAGGCGCCCTCGGGGAGTGCGGCGAGGAGTGTCAGGACGCGGTGGCGGACCTCCGGGGCGGCCGAGCGGTCGAGGCCCGGGCCCAGCGCGGACAGCGTGCGCTCCTTGGTGTCCCGGCCGCCGATCACGCCCGCCGTGCGGGTGGCGGACAGCCAGGCCGTGGCCAGCCGCGTCCAGCGCTCGGCCGACGGGAGCTCCAGCCATTCGTCGTACGCGGGGGTCGCCGCGTAGCGCTCGTCGGCCTCGCCGTCCGACGCCAACAGGCCTGCCGCGTAGGCGAGTTCGATCCAGAACGCGGCGACCGGTTCCGAGACGTCCAGGGCCACGGCGGTGCGCTTGAGGTCCCGTACGCTCAGGCCGCCCGCGCGCAGGACGGTCGGGCCGCCCTCGTCCCAGTCCTTCAGCAGTTCCTCGACGGTCGCGAGCGCGGTGTACGCCTGGCCGGCCGCCGACGTGTCCACAACCTGTGGACGGTGCGTGGCGGCGGGCTCGACCGCCGGCGGCAGGGGCGCGGTGTCGCGATGGGCGCGGCCCGCCCTGAGATGGAGGGCGACCTCGCGGGGCAGTACGACCGTGCCGGGCGCCGTCGGCAGGAGCAGACCGCGGTCCAGGAGCCAGCGCAGACGCGAGGCGGGATCGGCGGTCACCTGGCCGTAGGGCGGGCCCCAGACCAGCCGGGACAGGACGTCCAGGGAGTCGGGCGCGGCCGTGGCGAGCAGGTCCGCCATCCGGGCACGGTCGGTGAAGAGGGCGGTCAGGGACGCCACCGCCGACACCGCGTCGTGCGTCGTGGGCAGCCCCGCCGCCGTGAGGATCTCCTGGATCCGGCCGGGGGACATGCCCGACGTGGCCTCCGCGACCGTCGGGCCGAGGCCCGTCGGGGACGGGTGCTGCGGCGAGGGCGCGAGCAACTCGCGGGCCGTGCGGACCAGGCGGAGCCGGTCGTCCGGGCCCCACACCAGGGCCTGTTCGCGCAGGGCGGCCAGGGCGTGCGGGAACGCCCCGACGACCGCGGGGTCGTTCTCGTCGCCGGCCAGCAGTGCAAGGAGCGTCTCGTGGTCCGCCGGCTCCGGGGCCACGGCCAGCGCCTCCGCCGTCTGGAGCGTGAACCGGTCCAGGCGTTCCAGGGCGCGGATCACGGAGGCGCGGGTGCCGGCGCGGGTGGCGAGCTGCGTGAGGTCGGTGGGGACGGGCGTGATGAGGTCCGGGCGGGCGCGCAGGAGCGCGGCGAGGGAACCGTCCTCCTTCGCGCGGAGCGCCTCCGCGAGGGACCGCGGGGCCACCTGCTTCTCATCGCTGCTCATCCGCTCAACGGTAGCGGGTGGCGGGCCCGGCAGGGGCCGTGTACCGGGCCCCGGAGCCTGTGTGCCGGGCGGACGCCGGGCGGGCGGAACGTTTCCCGGGCGGCCGCGGGACGAACAGCGTCAGGAGCGTCACGGCACCCCTGGCAGCACTCCACCCGCACCGGTCACCCCGGGCTCCCGGTCAACTACTCGGCAGGTCAAAGGGGTTGGGGGATCCGGAGGATCGGGGGATCCGAGGGCGGACCTCGACTTCGACAAGCCGGTCGCCGTCATCGGTGTCGCGCCCCCGTCCGGGAAGTCCTCCGTGGCGTTCCTCCGGGAAGTGGGGAACCCGCGCGTGTGCGAGCCGACCTGACCCGCGTCCGCGCCCACCCCCCTGCGCTAACGTCGTCCCACGGGGTATTCGACGCACCCGCCCCGGAGGGGACTTCGTGGGTATCGAGAGCGACCAGGTCGTCTACGAGTATCTGAGCCGTGTCGGGGACGTGGCTCAGCAACGGCAGCTGCCGTCGGGCATCCGCATGCGCCTGGTCTCGGAGCTGCGCAACGAGATCGACAGGCGCCGGGCCAAGGCGACCGTCGACAGTCCGGCCGCGGTCCGCCGCATCCTCGAACGGCTCGGCACCCCCGAGTCGGTCGTCGCCGCCGCGAACGCCGACACCGGCGGGGGCGAGGGCCCGGCCGAGCCCCGGGCGGCCGTCCCCACCCAGCGCGCCCAGGAGCCCGAGCCGCGGTCGAAGCGCCTGCGCCGGGTCGTCCCCCGGCCGCGCCCCGCGGAGCCGGACGTCCCCGCGACGGCCGACTCCGCGCCCTCCCCGCCGCACCTCGCGAGCACGGAGGAACTCGGGTCCGGGCAGCCCGACTGGTGGCGGGTGGAGAGCAGCCCGTTCGGGTCGGCGGACAGCGTGCCCGGGTTCACGGGCGGCATCGAGATCCCCGAACTGCTCAAGCCACCGCCCCCGGAGAAGGACGAGCCTGACCCGAAGCCCGCAGCACCCGCCGTCGTACCCGCGCCACCCGTCGAGGCGGCCGAGGCGGACGTGGCGGCCGGGAAGAAGGCCCGCCGCTTCGTCCCCCGGCTGCGCCCCGTCGGCGGCGGCTGGACGAACCCGCTCCTGCTGCTCGCCGCGGCCCTGCTGGTGGCCGGCGCCGCCATCGGGAACCTCGTCATGCTCGGCCTCGGCTGGCTCATCGCCTACCTCTCGCGCCGCCTCAGCCCCACCGAGTCGAAGTGGGCCGTCCTCGGCGTGCCCGGCCTGGTCGCCACCGCGGGCATCGTCTGGCTCTGGGGCCGTACGGAAGGCCGTTGGGGCACGCCCATCGCGGACGGCCGGATGAACGACGCGGTCGCCGAGACCTGGCCCTGGGTCCTGCGCGGCGCGGCTATCGCTTCGGCGCTGTACCTGGTGTGGAGGTCGCAGCGCCCGAGGTAGCGGAGTCCTCCGGGGCGCCCGCCTGGGCCGGGACCTCGGAATCGTCCGCCGGACTCGGGGCTTCGGGGTCGTCCGCCGGGCCCGGGGCTTCGAGGGCGCTCGCCGGGCCCGGGACCTCGGCTTCGCCCGTCGGGCCTGCCGCTTCGCCGTGGCTCACCGCGCTCGGTACACCGGCATCGCCCCGCCACGGGGCCCCGGGCACCACCAGCGGCGACCCGGTCACCGGATCCGGCACGACCACGCACTCCAGCCCGAAGACCTCCCGTACGAGATCGGCCGTGACGATCTCCGACGGTGTCCCGGAGGCGACGATCTGCCCTTCCTTCATGGCGACGAGGTGGTCGGCGTAGCGGGCGGCCTGGTTGAGGTCGTGCAGGACGACCACCACCGTGCGGCCGCGGTCCTGGTTCAACTGCCGCACCAGGTCCAGGACTTCCACCTGGTGCGCGATGTCGAGGTAGGTCGTCGGCTCGTCCAGGAGCAGCAGTTCGGTCTCCTGGGCGAGCGCCATCGCGATCCAGACCCGCTGCCGCTGCCCGCCCGACAGCTCGTCCACGGGACGCTCGGCCAGCGCCGCCACATCCGTACGCTCCATCGCCTCCGTCACGGCCCGCTCGTCCGCCTCCGACCACTGCTGCCACCAGCTCTGGTGCGGCTGGCGGCCGCGCGAGACGAGGTCCGCGACCGTGATCGCCTCGGGCGCGACCGGTGTCTGCGGCAACAGCCCGATCTGCTGGGCGATCCGCTTGGTGGGCAGCTTGGCGAGCGAGGTCCCGTCCAGGAGCACGGCCCCGCCCTTCGGCTTCAGCAGCCGCCCGAGCGCACGCAAAGTGGTCGATTTGCCGCAGGCGTTGGGTCCGACGATGACCGTCACCCGCCCGTCCGGGATCGCGAGGTCCAGCTCGCGCACCACGGTGCGGTCCTCGTACGCGAGCGTCAGCTCACGCGCCGACAGCCTGCTCATGCCCTGCCCCTCCTGCCCTTCGCCATGCTCTGCCTCACGCCTTGCCTCCAGAACGGACGGTACGGCTCCGGACGATGAGCCAGATCAGATACGGCGCCCCCACGGCCGCCGTGAACACCCCGACCGGCACCTCGGTCGGCGAGAACAGCTTCCGCCCCAGCAGATCCGCCAGTACGACGACGACGGCACCGAGCAACGCCGAGCACACGAGCGGGATCTGCGCGGTACGGGTCATCCGCCGGGCGATCTGCGGAGCCAGCAGCGCCACGAAGTCGACCGGACCCGCCGCCCCGGTCGCCACCGAGGCGAGGACGACCCCGAGCACCACGAGCCCCAGCCGCACCCGGTTCAGCCGCACACCGAGCGCCGTCGCCGTGTCGTCGTCCAGACCGACCGCCCGCTGCGCCCGGGCCGCCCACGCGACGGCCGGTACGAGGACCAGCAGCGTCCAGCCGAGGGGCGCGGCCTCCGCCCAGCCGCGGCCGTTCAGCGAGCCCGTCATCCAGATCTGCGCCTGCTGCGCGACCAGGTAGTCGCCCTTCGTCATGAAGAGCGTGGTCACCGAGCGCAGCGCGATCGCGAACCCGATCCCGATGAGCACGAACCGCGTCGCGTGCAGCCCGCCGCGCCAGGCGAAGACGTACACGAGCGCGGCGGCCAGCAGCCCGCCCGCCACCGACAGATACGGCAGGACCGTGTACGACGTCACCCCGAACGTCATCGCGCCCACCGTCAGCGCGCTCGCGCCCTGGCTGATCCCGATGATGTCCGGGCTGGCGAGCGGATTGCGGGCCACGGTCTGGATCAGCCCGCCCGCGACCCCGAAGGCCGCCCCGACGAGCAGCCCGACCACCAGCCGGGGCGCCCGCAGCGTCCCGACCACCAGCTCGTCCGTCGACGGCCGCCCCGCCAGGACCTTCAGCACCTCACCGGGCGCCACGAAGCTCTCGCCGACACAGAGGTACGCGAGACAGGCCGCCGCGAGGAGCAGGGCGAGGCCGGCGGCGACGGCGGTCGCCCGCCGGTGCAGCAGGAAGGTGGCCCGCCGGGCGCGGAGTACGGAGTATCCGGCGGAGGCGGTGGTGGTGGCCCGTCCGGCCGTGGAGGTCCTGGTCGTCGAGGCCGTCGTCACGCCGGTACCGCCTTCCTGCGGACGAGCCCGACCAGGAACGGCACCCCGATCAGCGCCGTCATCACGCCGGCCGGGACCTCGCTCGGCGGGAACAGCACCCGGCCGACGGTGTCCGAGACGAGCAGCATGGTCGGGCCGAGGAGCGCGGCGAGCGGCAGCACCCACCGGTGGGCGGGCCCCACGATCGCGCGGGCGATGTGCGGAACGGCAAGCCCGATGAAGGCGAGGGGCCCGGCTGCGGCGACCCCGACCCCGGTGAGGACGGTGGCCCCGAGCCCGCCGACGATCCGTACCGTCGCGACCCGCTGCCCCAGCCCCTGGGCGACGTCCTCGCCGAGCGCGAGTGCGTCGAGCCCGCGGGCGACCGACAGCACGAGCACGGCCCCGACCAGCAGGAACGGCCACACCTGACCGACGATCTCCGCGTCCCGCCCGGCCAGCGAGCCCACCTGCCAGAACCGGAACTCGTCCAGCGCCGACGCCTTGGTGGTGAGCACGGCGGTGGTGACCGACACGAGCAGCGCGTTGATCGCCGCGCCGCCGAGCGCGAGCTTCACCGGCGTCGCGCCGCCGCGTCCGCTCGACGCGACCGCGTACACCGCGACCGACGCGATGGCGGCGCCCGCGAAGGCGAACCACACATACCCCGTGAGCGTGTGGATCCCCGCGAACGCGATGGCGAGGACGACCCCGACCGAGGCGCCCTGGCTGATGCCGAGGATGCCGGGGTCGGCGATGGGGTTGCGGGTGATGCCCTGGAGGACCGTGCCGGCGAGTGCGAGTCCCGCGCCGACCATGAGGCCGATGAGGGTACGGGGGACGCGCAGGCCGCGTACGACTTCGGCGGCGTCGCTGTGGCCGCCGTTCAGCAGGGCGTCCAGCACGGCGGAGGGTGGGATGGCGCGGGCGCCTACGGCCAGGCTGAACAGGATCGCCAGCAGCAGGGCCAGGACGGCTGCCGCCAGGGCGACTGTGCGTCTGGCTTGCATGGGCTGGTGCTCCGCTGGGCTGGGCGTTGGTTCGGTAAGGCTTGGCTGAGTCTATGTGGCGGTTGTGGTGCGTCGGCTGCGGGTCCGTCGTGGCTGGTCGCGCAGTTCCCCGCGCCCCTTACGGGGCACGATGGCTGGGCACAATGGTCCATATGACTTCTCGTGTGCTGACCGTCGGCTTCGATCTCGACATGACCCTCATCGACTCCCGGCCCGGTATTCACGCCTGCTACCAGGCGCTTTCCGTGCGGACGGGGACGTACATCGATGCCGATCTGGCCATCACGAGGCTCGGGCCGCCGCTCGCTGAGGAACTGGTGAACTGGTTCCCGGCCGAGCAGGTCGAGGCCATGGCGGACGTCTACCGGGAGATGTACCCCACACACGCCATCGCCACGACGCCCGCGATGGCCGGCGCCCGCGAGGCCATAGCGGCGGTACGGGAGGCCGGCGGCCGGGCCATCGTCGTCACCGCCAAGTACGAGCCGAATGCCAAGCTGCATCTCAGCCACCTCGGCATCGAGCCCGACGCCGTCATCGGCGGCCTGTGGGCCGAGGGCAAGGCGGAAGCCCTGCGCGAGTACGACGCGGGCATCTACGTCGGCGACCACACCGGCGACGTACGAGGCGCCCGCACCGCCAACGCCCTGTCCGTGGCGGTGGCCACGGGCCCGTGCGACGCGGAGGAACTGCGGGAGGCGGGAGCGGACGTGGTCCTCAAGGACCTGACGGAGTTCCCGGATTGGCTGGCGGCTCACCAGGGCGCGCCCCTTTAGGGGGCGCGGGTAACTGCGCGACCAGCCACAACCCACCCGCGGCCGACGAACGACCCTTCAGGAACCCTCGCGCGCCTGCCGCCGCCCACGGGCAATCGACTGGAACACCCCCGCTCCCGCGATGAGGAATCCAACCCCCATCAACATGCTCAACCCGAACATGTACGTAGGAAAGGGCGTCGTACCCAGCAACAGTGGGGCAACGGTGACCAGTGTGGCCAAGGCACCGACGAAGAACACGATGGCACCGGCACGGATCAGTCCGTCTCCGGCCGCGGCGGAATTCGTTTGGGTTTTGTCACGCACCCGACCAGGGTAGTTCCCTGCGCGGAGGAACAATCCGGCGACGTCTTGTCAGCAGCCGCCGGACCATTAGCCTTGGTACCGGCGGGTCCGACGACCCGCTGTAGTGCTATCCGGACCCGTTTCCCGAGCAGTTTCGGCCGCAGTTTTCAGACGCAGTTTCCCGACGAGTACGAGGACGAGGACAGACGTGCCTACCGGCAAGGTCAAGTGGTTCAACAGCGAGAAGGGCTTCGGCTTTCTCTCCCGCGACGACGGCGGCGACGTCTTCGTTCATTCCTCGGTCCTGCCCGCCGGAGTCGATGTTCTCAAGCCGGGTCAGCGCGTGGAGTTCGGCGTGGTCGCCGGACAGCGCGGTGACCAGGCGCTTTCGGTGACGATCCTGGACCCCACCCCGTCCGTCGCGGCCGCCCAGCGCCGTAAGCCGGACGAACTGGCGTCCATCGTGCAGGACTTGACGACGCTCCTCGAAAACATCACGCCCATGCTGGAAAGAGGTCGCTACCCCGACAAGGCCTCCGGCGCGAAGATCGCGGGCCTGCTTCGCGCGGTGGCGGACCAACTGGACGTCTAAGGACCTGCACCGCAGGCTCCCGGCACGTGGCTTCTGCGCCCGCACCCCGTCAGGGGGGCGGGCGCGCCTTTAGGGGCGCGGGGCTGTGTACATATGCGGCTCCGCCGCGTGGGCGCGACCAGCCCCCACCGGCCCGCACCCACAATCCGGACCCGGCCACCCCATCGCCCCGTTCACCACCCCTGTTCAGGGAAACGCAAGCGCGTCCGGCGCAAGAGCCGGCACCAGCCCTTCGGCCGCCGCACGCGTCAACAGCCCCCGAACCGCGGCATACCCGTCCTCACCGAGGTCGGCCGTGAACTCGTTGACGTACAGCCCGATGTGCTGGTTCGCGACGGAGACGTCCATCTCCTGGGCATGCTCCATGACGTACGCCCGAGACGCCTCGGGATCGTCCCAGGCGGCCCGCACCGACGTACGGGCGGACTCGGCGAGCAGCCGCAGCGTGTCCTCGCCCAGCGACCGCTTGGCGATGATCGCGCCGAGCGGGATCGGCAGACCCGTCGTCGACTCCCAGTGCTCGCCCATGTCCGCGAGCTTGTGCAGCCCGTAGTTCTGGTAGGTGAAGCGCGCCTCGTGGATCACCAGCCCCGCGTCGACCTTGCCGTCCCGCACCGCCGGCATGATCTCGTGGAACGGCATGACGACGATCTCGCCCACCCCGCCGGGCACGACGTCCGCGGTCCACAGGCGGAACAGCAGGTAGGCGGTCGACCTCTCGCTCGGCACGGCGACCGTGCGGCCGGTGAGGTCCACGCCGGGCTCCCGGGTCAGGACCAGCGGCCCGCAGCCCCGCCCCAGCGCGCCCCCGCAGGGCAGCAGCGCCCACTCGTCCAGGACGTACGGCAGGACGGCGTACGACACCTTCAGGACGTCGGACTCGCCGCGTTCCGCCATGCCGTTGGTGATGTCGATGTCCGCGAAGGTCACGTCCAGTGCGGGCGCCCCCGGGATCCGGCCATGCGCCCACGCGTCGAAGACGAAGGTGTCGTTCGGGCAGGGCGAGTACGCGATCTTCAGCGGCTCGCTGCCGGTTCCGGCACCGGCGCCGGTCTCGTTCTCATTGAGTGCGGTCATGTGGATTCCAACTCTCCAATGCGGGCGCGAGCTTCCCGAACGCCCCGGTGAGTGCCGCGAGCGCGTCCCCGATCCGCCAGGCGGCACGGTCGCGGGGCCCGACCGGATTGGACACGGCACGGAGCTCCAGCACGGGCACGCCGTGCGCGGCCGCCGCCTCCGCGACCCCGAACCCCTCCATCGCCTCGGCGAGCGCCCGTGGATGGCGCCGGCGCAATTCGGCGGCGCGTCCGGCGCTTCCGGTCACGGTGTTGACGGTGAGAACGGCACCGGTACGCGCTCCCGTGACGGCAGCGACCGCTCGTACGAGTGATTCCGGTGGACGGTGGGTGACTGCCCCGAAACCCAGTTCGGTGACCGGGACGAACCCGTCCGCGGTCTCGGCGCCGAGATCCGCCGCGGTGATCTCGTCGGCGAGGACGAGCGACCCGACGGGCGCCTCGGGCTGGAAGCCGCCCCCGATACCGGCGGAGACGACCAGGTCGTACGGCTCGGAGGGCTGTGCGTCGAGGGCGGCTGCCGTGAGCGCGGCCGCGGTCGCCGCGGCGGCGGCCGCGGGGCCCACACCCGCGGCGAGCAGATCGAAGACGGCGGGGCCGCCCTCCGTGGGCGCCACCCTGCTCAGGCTCGCCCCCGGAATCGCGTACTCCCGGGCCGGTGAGGGCGCGAACGCCGCGGCCACCGCGTCCCGTTCGACGAGGACCGCGGTGGCTACGAGGACACGCATGCGCGGCCGATCAGGCGGCTCAAGCGTCGGCGTTCTCGAGCTTGAAGTTCCAGACGCCCACGAACTTCGAGTCGGCCTTGTTCTGCTGGACGATGCTGATGTTCAGCGTCTTCGGCGCGGGCTGGCCCTGCTGGCTCGCGAAGAGGTCGACGCCCTCGAAGGAGTAGTACGTCTTCTTGAAGGGGTCGGTGACGCGCTGACCGTTGATCCACAGGGCCCAGCCCTCGTCCGCGATCTCCGGGTCGACACCGATCCGCAGCGTCTCGCCCTGCGGGACGCTGATCGTGTCGGAGGCCTTCTTGCGGGCGCACTTGGTGGCTTCCGCGCGGCCGATGTTGTCGCCGTCCTTGTAGCACTCGGCCTCGGTGCTGACCGAGTCGTTGCCGATCGTGACGGTGGCCATCGGCGTCGGCTTGTCACAGGCGGACAGGACGAGAAGTCCGGCGGAAACGGCGCCGACGGCGGCGACGGCGCGGCGACGGCGCGCAAGGGGACGCTGGGAGCTCATGCCCGAAGGCTATCGGGCGGGTCCGGCGCCCCACCTACGCGGGTGGGGTACGCGGCGCGCCGCGCTTGTCCTCAGGCGCCGGACGGGCCGAGGGGGGCGGGTTCGTGGGGAGAGGCGCGGGTTCGTTGTGGCTGGTCGCGCAGTTCCCCGCGCCCCTGAAAGACTGCGCAGTTCCCCGTGCCCCTTCAGGGGCCGAGCGCCTCACGCCACCCGCTCGTGCTGCCGCCCCCCGCTGCGGGCCGCGCTCAGCAGCCCCCGGACCGTGGTGAGCCAGCCGGCGGCGACGATCGCGGCGGCCACGGACAGCCCCAGCGTGCCGTTGAGCGGCAGCGCGATGCCGATCGCCCCACCGACCACCCACGCCATCTGCAGGATCGTCTCCGAACGCGCGAACGCCGACGTCCGGACCAGTTCCGGCACGTCCCGCTGGATCAGCGCGTCCAGCGACAGCTTGGACAGCGCCTGCGCGAACCCGGCGAACGCGGCGAGTATCGCGACAAGGATCACCCCGAAGAACACCGCGGCCGTGATCGCGACGCCGAGCACCACCGCGATCACCGTCACGATGATCAGCTCCGGCTTCCGGGATCTCAGCGCCGCCCCGACCGCAGTGCCGAGCGCGTTGCCCGCGCCCGCCGAGACACCCACTATCCCCAGCGAGACCGCCGCACTGGCCCCGGCCAGCGGATGCTCGCGCAGCAGGAACGCCAGGAAGAAGATCAGGAACCCGGAGAGACACCGCAGCGCCGCGTTCGCGACGAGCGCGTGCGTGACCGCCGTGCCGACCGTACGCAGCCCCGGGCGCTTCGGCGTTTTCAGGTGCGGCCCGTGCAGGTGCTGCTCGTCCGCGGCGAGCAGGGCCTTGTCCTCGCCCTTGGCCGAGTCGACCTTGTGCGGGAGCTGGAACGACAGGAACGTACCCGCCACGAAGATCACGAAGGCGCCGTAGAGCGGATAGCGCGGCCCGAGGGCCTGCAGTCCGGCCCCGATCGGGGCGGCCACACCGGTGGCGAGGAGGCCGCCCAGCGTGACCCGTGAGTTCGCCTTCACCAGGGAGAACGCGGGTGGCAGGAGCCGGGGCACCACCGCGCTTCTGACCACGCCGTACGCCTTCGACGCCACCAGGACGCCGAGGGCCGCCGGGTACAGCTCGATGCTGCCCGTGACGACCGCGCTCGACAGCAGCAGGGCCATGAACGCGCGGGCGATGAACGCGCCCGCCATCGCGGCGCGGCGGCCGTGCGGGAGGCGGTCCAGGAGCGGCCCGATGACCGGGGCGAGGAGTGCGAACGGGGCCATCGTGATCGCCAGGTAGAGCGCCACACGGCCGCGGGCCTCGTCCGTCGGGACCGAGAAGAAGACCGTGGAGGCGAGCGCGACGGTGATCATCATGTCGCCGGCGCCGTTCACCCCGTGCAGCTCGATCAGCTTGCCGAGGCCCGACTCGCCCGCGCCGTGCGCGTGTGTCGCCTTTCTGATGCCCCTCGCCGTCCCCGTGAACGGCAGGTGCAGGGCACGCCCGACGGAACGGACGGCCCCGCGCACCGGGCCCGATCCGCTCGTTCGTCCCGCCCCGGCCCCACCGATCCCGGTGGCACCATGGGGCGACCTTGCGGCTGCCACTCCGCAATAGTGCCCCGAGAACGGCGTATGTAGCGCGGTTACCGCGCGTATAGGGGCTGAGTGGGCGCTGTGAGTTCGCCGCTCAGCGGCAGGTTTCGGGGGATTGCGGAGCCGCTCCGGATGGGCGGAGGGGCGAGAATTGGCCACGGAGAGGCGAAGAACTGCCTGTCAAGCGGGCGGAACCGTCCATTGAGGAGCGGGCAAAGCGCCCATCCCGGAGCCCGCAAAAGCCACGCCGAGGAGCGGCGAAGAGACCGCGGTGTAGGCCAAGCGCCGACGAGACGGTAGCGTGCGTAGCGCGCCCGCGGCGGTTGTTCTCGGCCGCGCGCCTCTCGGCCATCCCGCAGAATGGATGACGTAGGTGCGCCCGAGTGCGATCGGGCGCGGACGTCGACGCGGCCCTCCGGTCCGCTCCGTCCGCACCCCCGTCGAGGGACGGCGCACTCGTGAGACGGCGTAGGAGAGAAGCGATACCTGTGAGCGCGACAACGCGAAGCCGAACCCCCGACCGTCTGTGCGCCGAGGCCGTCGACCTCGCCCGGGCCGCCGCCGAGGAGGCCGCCGTGCCAGGCGTCGTCGGGGAGCACGCGGGGATGGTCAGCGAAGGGGATCGCGTCGTCACGCACTTCTTCGAGTGCAAGGACCTGGGCTATCGCGGATGGCGCTGGGCCGTGACCGTGGCCCGGGCCTCGCGGGCGAAGCTCGTCACCCTCGACGAGACGGTTCTGCTGCCCGGCCCCGACGCGCTGCAGGCGCCCGAGTGGGTGCCGTGGAGCGAGCGGCTCCGGCCCGGGGACATGGGCCCGGGGGACCTGCTCCCCACGGACGCGGAGGACCTGCGCCTGGAGGCGGGGTTCTCCGGCGAGGACGAGCCCGCGCCGAACTCGCCGATCTCCGAGGAGATGGCCGAGCTCGTGGAGGCGGAGGACGCCGAGGTCACGGCCGGGACGCCGGCCACGCTGCCCGCCGTACCGACCCGTGGGTCGATCGCCTCCGTCGCCGAGGAGCTCGGGATGCGGCGGGCGCGGGTGCTCTCGCGGTACGGGCTGCATGTCGCCGCCGACCGCTGGGAGGACTCGTACGGGCCCAAGACGGCGATGGCCCAGGCCGCTCCCGCCACGTGCGTCAGCTGTGGCTTCCTGAATCCCATCGGGGGCTCGCTCGGGCAGGCGTTCGGTCTGTGCGCGAACGAGTTCTCGCCGGCGGACGGGCGTGTGGTGTCGCTGTCGTACGGGTGCGGTGGGCACTCGGAGGCCGCGGTCATGCCCAAACCGCCGCGTCCTGCTCCGCCGGTGATCGATGAGACCCGGGTGGACCCGTTCCCCCTGCGTCCGTCGCCGGACTCGGGGTCCGTGTCCGTCGGCCCGGACGAGTCCTCGTCGGAGTTCGGCCACTCCTAGGCTGCCGCCGGCTCGCTGTTGAGTGCGGGTTGCCTGTGGCTTGTCGCGCAGTTCCCCGCGCCCCTGAAAAAGCGGGGCTGCGCCCCTGGCTTTTCGTCTTTGGGGGCGCGGGGAACTGCGCGAGCAACCCCCGCCGGCCCGCGGTGAACCCGGCACATCAGCCACCCACCCCCAGGGGCGCGGGGAACTCCGCGACCAGCACCCACCCACCCGCGGGCGAGGGCCGCCCTTCCCGCGGAGCCCCTGTGAGGGAACCCGCGGTACCTTCTTGCGGCGACCGAGCCACCGCGTGCGGCCGTACAACGTGAGAGGGAGAGTGAACCGTGAGCAAGTTCGTGCGGCCGGCTGCAGAGGGCGCGGACCCGTTCGGGACGGCGCGGCTCCGGCGCGGGGTGCTGGACGCCTGGGCGACGAGCCCGGCCCGGTTCCGCGAGGACGCCAACGCCGAGGAGGACCTGGTCCTCGGCGGATACCGGGACCGGCTGGTGGTCGAGCTCGCACAGAACGCCGCCGACGCCGCCGCCCGGGCCGGAGTGCCCGGCAGGCTCAGGCTCACCCTCCGCGACGGCGTCCTCGTCGCCGCCAACACCGGCGCCCCGCTGGACGCGACGGGCGTCGAGTCGCTCTCCACGCTGCGCGCCTCCGCCAAGCGGGACGACAACGACAGCGCGGTCGGCCGCTTCGGCGTCGGCTTCGCGGCCGTGCTCGCCGTGACCGACGAACCCGCCCTCGTGGGACGGCACGGAGGCGTCCGCTGGTCCCTCGTCGAGGCCCGCGAACTCGCCACCGACATCGCCCGCCACAGCCCCGGGCTCGGCGACGAACTGCGGCGCCGCGACGGCCATGTGCCGCTGCTCCGGCTGCCGTTCGCGGCCGAGGGCACCGCCCCGGACACGTACGACAGCGTCGTGATCCTGCCGCTGCGGGACGCGGCCGCCGAGGATCTCGCCGAGCGGCTCCTCGGCGGTGTCGACGACGCGCTGCTGCTGGCCCTGCCCGGGCTTGAGGAGGTCGTCGTCGAGGCGGGGGACGGGAGCGTACGGACCATCCGGCGCCGCGTCGACGCGGAAGCCGACGGCGATGTGGTCGTCGAGGACTCCCGTGACGGCACGACCCGCTGGCGTACCGTCTCCGCGCACGGCGCCCTGGAGCCCGCGCTGCTCGCGGACCGGCCCGTCGAGGAGCGGCTGCGCCCCCACTGGTCGGTCACCTGGGCCGTCCCGGTCGACGCCGACGGGACCCCGGCCAAGCCCCGCACCAGCCCCGTCGTGCACGCGCCCACGCCCAGCGACGAACCCCTCGGCGTGCCCGCGCTGCTCATCGCCTCGCTCCCGCTCGACACCACCCGCCGGCACGCCGCCCCGGGCCCGCTGACGGACTTCCTGATGCAGCGCGCGGCGGACGCGTACGCCGAAC
The DNA here is from genome assembly GCF_036182465.1 of Streptomyces sp. NBC_00258. Classification (NCBI taxonomy): domain Bacteria; kingdom Bacillati; phylum Actinomycetota; class Actinomycetes; order Kitasatosporales; family Streptomycetaceae; genus Streptomyces; species Streptomyces sp. NBC_00258. Next base: position 5,814,746 of record NZ_CP108081.1, on the reverse strand, counting down.
TGCTGGCCGACTGGCGGCCGGTGACCACAGGGATCATCGGCCTCGTGCCGGGCTCGCTCGGCAAGGGGGAGCTGGACGGGACCCTGCGCCAGGCGATCCTCGACCGGCTGCCGCGCACCGCCTTCCTGCCGCCCGCGGTCGAGCCGACCGGAGAGGACGACGAGGACGACGACTCCGGCCTCCCGGAGGCTCTGCGGCCCCGCGACGCCGAGGTGGTGGAGGGGGCGGGCGCCGAGACCGTGCAGGTTCTCGCCGAGGTGCTGCCCAGTCTGCTGCCCGCCGGGCTCGAACGGCGGGCGGAACTGCGGACGTTGGGCGTCGCCCGCGTGCCGCTGACCGAGGCGATCGACCGCCTGGCCGGACTGGAGAAGGACCCGCAGTGGTGGCGGCGGCTCTACGACAGCCTCGCCGGCGTCGACCCGGACCGGCTGACCGGGCTTCCCGTGCCGCTCGCGGACGGGCGTACGACCATCGGGCCCCGGCAGGTCCTGCTGCCCGCCGCCGACGGTGAGCGGGCCGCCCCTGAGGCCCTCGTGCGCCTCGCCCGCCTCGGCCTCAAGGTCGCCCACCCGGACGCCGCCCATCCGCTCCTGGAGAAGCTGGGCGCCCTGCCCGCCACTCCGCGCGCCGTTCTCACCACCCCGCAGGTCCGCGCGGCCGTCGCCGCCTCCCTCGACGACGACGGCGGCGCCTGGGACGAGGACGCCCCGGACGCCGAGGAACTGGCCGACACCGTCCTCGCGCTCGTCCGCGACGCGGGCCTCGAACCCGGCGACGAACCCTGGCTCGGCACCCTCGCCCTCCCCGACGAGGAGGGTGAACTCGCCCCGGCCGGTGAACTCGTCCTCCCCGGCAGCCCGTTCGCCCAGGTGATGCGCGAGGACGAACTCGCCTCCGTGGACACCGAGCTAGCCGAGCGCTGGGGCGAACAGCCGCTCGCCGCCTGCGGGGTGCTGGCCAACTTCACCCTCGTACGCGCCACGGACGTGGTCCTCGACCCCGACGAACTGGAGCCGCGGGAAGGGGAGTTCGCCGAACCCGACGACGCGGGGCTCCTCGACGCCGTGGACGTGTGGTGCGAGGACGTCCTCGACCGGCTGCCCGACTCGCCGGTGCCGCCCGTCGCCACGGAACTCGTCGCCGTACGGGACCTCGACCTGGTGGACGAGGACCGCTGGCCCGAGGCCCTGGCCCTGCTCTCCCGGCCGCCGCTGCGGGACGCCCTCACCCAGCCGGTCCGCATCCTGCTGCCCGACGGGACGCACGAGATCGTCCGCCCGTACACCGCCTGGTGGCTGCGCGGGAACCCGGTCCTCGACGGCCGCCGCCCGGCCGGCCTGCGCGCCGAGGGCGGCGACCCGCTCCTGCACGGCCTGTACGACGCCGCCGACGCCACCGGCTTCAACGACGAGCAGGTCCTGCGGGCCCTCGGCGTCCGCACCTCAGTCGCCGCCCTCCTCGCCGAACCGGGCGGGGCCGCCGAACTCCTCGACCGCCTCGCCGACCCCGACCGCGAGGTCACGTCCGCCCAACTGCACGCCCTCTACAGCGCGTTGGCCGACCTCGACCCCGAACAGGTCACCCTGCCCGACGAGTTGCGGGCCGTGGTGGACGGCCGGGTGACCGTCGTGGACGCGGCCGACGCCGTGGTCGTCGACTCGCCCGACCTGCTGCCCTTCACCGCCGGCACCCCGCTGCTCCCCGTACGCCCGTCCCGCGCCGCCGACCTCGCCGAGCTGTTCCAGGTCCGGCGGCTGAGCGAGTCCGTGACCGGCGAGGTCACGAGCGAGGGCGTCGAACACGACGTCCCGGAGTCCGTACGGGTCCTGCTGGGCCCCTCGACCCCCACGACGTACGTCGAGCACGAGGAACTCTTCGTCGACGAAACCGAACTCGACTGGCGACGCACCCGCGACGGCGTGCTGCACGCCGCCACCGTGGAGGGCGTCGCCGCGGGACTCGCCTGGGCGGCCGGCCAGTGGCCGCGCCGCTTCGAGGTCGGCGCCCTGCTGGAGGACCCGTCCAGGACGGAGGAACTGGCACGGGACCGCTGGTTCGACTGACCACCGCCGTGCGGTTTCCGTGATGCCCGGTCATGTCGGGGGCCGGTCCGTCGGGCAGACCTGAGCAGGTGATGACCTGGCACGACGGCACCGGCTTGAGGGTGAGCCGCAGAGACCCCCACCGTGGGGGGCCTCTGCGTGCCCGGAATCGCGTTCTATCCAGCCGGGGGATCGGTGGACGCCGGGCTCTTGCCGCTCTGGTCAAAACCAGATGCTTGCCCGAGGACAACAACCCACGTGTCCTTCTCGCGCGACATCTGGATGGCGGTACTGAACTTTTTCCCCTGACGGTCCGTGCCCGAGACCTGTGTACTGGCCTCGTCAGGGCCGACATCATGGGACACGTCCATGATCTTGATCTTCAGACCACGTCCGCCGTGCTCTGCGATGATGTCGCGGGCTTCCTGCTCTGTTCCTTCGTGCCCCGATGGAGCGAGTCCCACCAGACTGGTGACATTCTGGTCGTTGAGAGCGGAGATATAGGCTTTAGCGGTTTCCTGTTCCGTCCGCTGTGCATCGGAGGAGCCGTCACTGGAGCAGCCACTCAGCACGACACCTCCGACCAGAGCCGCAACCCAGAGTGTGCCCTTCGGGAAAGTCATGTGCTGCTCCCTTGTCACGTGCGATGCGCGTACCAGGCGGCGTTCGGGTACTTCCTCAGGAGGGTGCTCAGCTTCACATTGTGCTTACTCGGAGTGTGGTACGTAAGATAGATTTCACCCTTACTTCCGCGCTTGGTTACAATCATGGTGTGGTCGATGATGCCATCCCGCTTCCAGTCGGCCTGGAGGACATCGGCCGAAAGAAGCTGCCAAACGTTGCTCAGTATTCTGGTCCGCTTGGAGTGCTTCTTGGCGAACCAGTACCAGTTCTCCGCCCCCGCCCAGGTGTAACTGGTCGTCGACTCGAATGATCCATAGAACCACTTCTTGTTGTCCTTGCGGGTAACGAAGCTTCCGGCCGTGGTGTTCCAGCCACCCGAGCGCATAGCTTGCGATATAAAGTTCGTGCAGTCGCTGCCGTATTTCCGGTAGTCCGAGTTTGCGTTCTTCCAGTACTTGTTCGCGTAGCTCACCATCTTGCCGTAGCTGTAGCCGGCGTTGGCAGCCCTTGTGCCGACCGATCCCTCCGCGGGGTCGGTCTCCAGTGGTTTGTCGTCCTCGACGTCAGTGACTGGAACAGTGCTGCCCCCCGCCTCCAACTGGCCCTCGCTCTCAGCGTCTGAGGGTGTCGCACTGCCGGGCTGGCCGAGCTGGGTGACCGGACCTGGCCCGGTCAGGCTCGCATCGATCTTGTCGCTGTCCAGGAGCCAGCCTCCGTCGGACCCTCGGACGAAGGTCAGGGTGTGAGGCACCGAATACTCCTCGTACTCGGGATCCCCGGCCGGCACGTTGGGATAATAGAGCCGCGCATCCTCCGTGACTTCCATGGTGGCCGCATCGCCCTCCACGGTGGTTGTCACCGGAGTGACGCTCACTTCGGCACGTGAGTAGCCGCCGTTGTCCTGATTGAGTTGCGCGCGAAGGAGGGCCAATGCTGCATATTCCCTTGCGGTTTTGGCCGCGAGCGCAGCGGTCATCTTTCCCTTTGCGGGCGCTGCTGGTGCCGCCTTCTTCGCCTTTTCCGCTCCCTCGGTGGTGATGACGTTCGCGCGTTCCTTGAGATATCCGGACGTGATGTCCATCATTCCCTCGGTGTCGTCGCTCGAAAGCGCTGCCGGGGCGGGCGCCGCCTCGACGTGAGGTGCGGAGAGGCCAATGGTCGCGAGAGAAAGGATGGTTGCGCAATATACGCTTCTAATGCGTGCGTGCGGATGCACAGGATTTCCCCCCGGAATGTTTTTATCGGTCGACGCCATTGATATGTTGGCGATCCGCGAAATGTGAAGATCTTGGTCGGTGAACGGCCGAAATCTGCCTGTATGTGGCCGGTTCGGGTGCGGAATCTCGACCTCCGGCGAGCCCGTCCGGACGCCGTATCCGACGCCCAGGCACTCTCCGCCTTCGCCGTCCCGGCCGTTCATGCCGACGGCTCGCCCTGGCCCTCGCGCGCCGCCGTCGCCAAGACCCGTGAGGCCGGATTCGGCAAGTCGATCGTCGCAGGCACCGGCCAGAAGGTGACCGCCCGGTGACGTTCACCGTCAAGCACAGAGCGTCGAGGTCTACCGCGGCTCGTACGACGAGCCGGCCAAAATCCTCTTCGGTAACGGCGTGGACCCGGAGGCCCCGGACGCCAACTTCAGCAAGGTCGACTACACCGAGAAGGACGGCGTAGCGGGTGACCTCATCGACGTGCGGTGGGTCCCTCGGATGTGTGGGGGTGGGTGGTGAAGATGACCTTGGTCACGTGTACGCAAAAGATTCACCTCGCGTACAACCATTCACCCCCGTCACGCATCTGATCACTCGGGTCAACAGACTCTTGATCACTTCGGCCCCGACGTGAGGACGAATGCCGTCCGGGGCCCCTTTCTCCATCAGGGGAACGCATGCGTATACGTGCCACCGTGGCCGCCGTCACCGGCGCCCTGGCTCTCTCCGCCTTCGCCGTTCCGGCCGCGCAGGCCGACGACTCCGCCATCTCGCGCGCGGACGTCGCGAAGGTGCTCGACTCCGCCCACGCCGCCTCCGGCAAGAGCGGCGCCCGTATCGCCGCCGCCGCGGCCGACGCGCCGTACGCCCTCGACGCGAGCTTCTCGAACGTGAAGGTCAACGGCGGCAAGGCGATCGTCGCCGGCACCAGCAAGCACGTCACCGTCCCGACGACGTTCACGCTGACGCACGGCGCCGACGTCGACATCGCCGCCGCCGACTTCGTCGTCGACCTGGAGATCTACCGCGGTTCCTACGAGTCGCCGGACAACTACCTCTTCGGCGACCTCTACCCGACCTGCACGCCGGTCTCCACGACCGTCGCGTCCTGCAAGGGCACCATCGACGTCCGTCCGGGCGACGGCGAGCTCCGCAACTCCGACGCCGGTACGTGGAACGCCAACGCTTACGCCGTCGCCTTCAACGGCCAGGACCCGACCGCCGACGACTTCGACGTCACCAAGGTCGGTGTCGCCGAGGTCGCCAAGGTCGGCACCACCAAGGTCCAGCGCTTCTCCAAGCTGACCGTCAACGCGTCGCCGGAGCCCGTGAAGAAGGGCAAGACCATCACGGTCAAGGGCAACCTGACGCGTGCCAACTGGGACACGGGCAAGTACGCGGGCTACACCGTCCAGTCGGTGAAGCTGCAGTTCAAGAAGAAGGGCACGACGACCTACCTGGACGTCAAGACGGTCAAGTCCGGTTCGGCCGGCGCCCTGAAGACCACCGTCAAGGCTGCCGCCGACGGTTACTTCCGCTACAACTTCGCGGGCACGACGACCACTCCGGCCGTCAAGGCCGCGGGCGACTTCGTCGACGTGAACTAGCCCTTCCGCCTTACCGACCACTGGCCCCACACCCTGACGGGTGTGGGGCCAGTGGCGTCGAGGGGCCTGGCGGGGGTGTGTTGTTGGGTGCGGGCCGGTGAGGGCTTGTCGCGCAGTTCCCCGCGCCCCTGAATGCAGGGCTGATCCCCTGGCTGTTGTCCTTACAGACAGGCGCTCGCCGCGCACCAGGCCGTCATGATCGCGGACGCCCGCACTCGGCGCCGTCGCGAAGCCGATGCCGTGCACGCCGTGGAGCTGCGCCTGGCCCGGGCCGAGCGCGCGCAGCGGACCACTGCCGGCGATGGTCCGCAGGCTCCGGCGGTCCGCGTACGGCATGAACGAGCAGGCCGGGCCAGCTCGAGGCACTCGCGCGGCACGCCGGTACGGCCCGGATTGCCAGGCCTTGTAAGAGCATCTGGTGACGAAACTCTATGGACACGGCCCGCGACCGGACCACTGTGGGACTGACCTGTCGGGCAGCGACCCCCGACGTACGACAGGCCATTCGGTCAAGGCGGGCACGCCCGGAGCGAGTTGCTGTGCGTGTTCGCTGCGGTATCATTGATCTTGAGCAGTCACCCGAACTTCCGGTGGTGACCCTGGCGTTGGTGGTCCAAGGAAAGACGTCCCGCTTCCTGCGGGGAGATGCAGGTGCAAGGCCTGCCCGGCGCTCAATACAGCCCCGCCTCCGGTACCCGGAGGCGGGGCTTGCTTCCTTTCCGCCGACCGTATGCGTCACGTCACCGTGTCTGATCACCCAGGGGGCCGGCCTTTCCTGCCTTGGATGACCAGTCCGCCTCGATCGACCAGGGCCGCGTTCAGCGCCGCCGCGAAGCCGACGCCACCCACGCGGCCGCCCGTACTCCGGGCCCGAGCTGAGCGTGTCCAGCGGTCAGATGGCCCGGGCGGCGCTCAGCAGTCTCCAATGGCCCGGCGTGGACGTTGGGGGTGGAGCGATCGAGGGCGGCTGGAGGACCATTCGTCGTGTCTGCGCCCGCCGGGCTGTTGCCGTCGGCGGGTGCGTCGCCGGCAGCAGGAGTGGCCGAGGTGGCGCCGGGTTCGGCCATGTTCACCCCGGCTGCGGCGAGTTTTTCGATCATTCTGCTCGCCACAGCACCCGCCTGCCGCTACTGTCCGACGCCCAAAAGTGCGAGCACCTTGGTGACCGCGTCGAGTACCGGCTGCCCGATGGCCCCGACCGTCGCGGCGATGCCCGCGACTGCCATCAGGGCCTGGTGTTGCCTCTGCGAGTCGGTGTCGCCCTCGGGACTGATGCTCGCCAGGGAGTCGTCAATGGCCTGCGCGCTCGGCGCCGCTACCTGCCCACGCAGTTCCTGGAGCAACCGCACCAGTTCTTGCACCGCTTCGTGCAGAACGGGGGACCCCGCCCTGGCTTCTGCGGAGTCGGCGGTGTGTTTCACGATTCCTGTGTGCCCCATTCCGCCGTGAATGCTGACACTGTCACCGAACTGGAAATTGTCACCTGTCATCGGTTACCTCGCTATTCCTACGTTGTTCGCGCCGCCGTACATGTTCACGTTGTCGCCAAATTGATAGCTTCTCGGATTTATGTTGAGAGTTTCGACCCGCACCTGGAATTCTGTACCGGGGTTTTCGATCGCGTAGGCGAGGTCTTGCGTGAGTCGCCTGAGGGCTTCGAGGTTGCTCCCGGCTATCAGGGCGGTCGAATTCCCGTTCGTTTCGATGGCCAGCACGTGGTGCGGTTGGGCCAGCAGGACGGACACGAGGTCCACGACGAGGTAGCACAGCACCGCGAAGCCGAGGGTCATGAAGGCCGCCTGGGAGCCTCCGGTGTCGTCGGCCCCGGGAGATGCATCGTTCGACAGGCTGATAACCAGCAGTACGATGCTGGCGATCGTCAATCTCTTCAGGAAACGAAACACGGCTCTTTTGCGTTCGGGATGGAGGAGGAAGACGTACACCCGAGCGATGTTCTGTAGGGGGTAGACGGCATCCCCGACCCATAGCAGTCTTTTGGTGACCCGCAGATTGACACCGATAGTAGGAAGTGGCCGCGGGGCGGGAACGTCAGGAAAGGGGTCCGGCGGGCGGGTCGGCGGCTGATTCGGTGGGTGTGGTGGAAACCGCGGTGGCTCGTCCGGTTGTGGAGTACCCCCTGAGATAACCATGACTCGATACCCCCGTCATTGAGCGATGGTCGCACTCTCTATTTAACCGGAGAAAAACACCCGCCCCGGCGCCTTGTAGAAAGCGGCCGGATCCTCTCGTATGCACGGTCTATTGCTTGCGTACCTTCCTTGGCGGAGAGGGGTTCATCAGCGTGGCGTCCAGCGGACGCCCTAATGACGTCTCCAGGACCACCGTCGCCTCTCGTTGTTCTGTCGCCAGGCAACTGGAGTCCCTGGGTCGTCATGGCTGACAGGAAGTCAAGGGCCTCGCCGCAGGCGCAAGTCCGGGCATGGTCGGCGTGACGACGATGCGATGGATGTCGGTCAGGTGGCGGTCAGTAGGGCCGGGACGATCGGCGCCCGGTGGGACACGGTTCAAGCCACCTCGACCGGACGGGAGTTGTTCAAGCCGGGGCTCGTCCGAGGCAGGCCTGTGCGGATCTCGCCTTCGCCGTCAACAGTCGTCGTGTAGCGGCCGTTGGTGCAGCGAGCGGTGCGGCCGGTGGCAGCCCGGGCGCGGACGGCTTTGAACCACTTTGCGCCGCACCGCGAGCAGAGCCGGACGCCCGGCGTCTCTGCCGCGTCCAGGGCCTGGTTCACCTTCAGGACGGGCGCACCCTGAGGGACCTCGTCGCAGCCGGGGGTGTGCAAGACGCCGCGGTCGAGCCCGCACCGGTCGTCCAGATTCTGCAGCACCCAGCCGGTCGGACGGCGCGGTCCGAGGATCTCCCGCTCGATCGGCGGCGGAAGCCGGGTGGTGGGGATGCCGTCGTACGAGACGCCGTCGACTAGCTCCACGTGCGTGGGCGCCTCCACCCACACCGTGTACCAGGCGGGCTCCACGCGCTGGTCCTCGGTGTTCTGCCAGGCCGGGACGGAGTTACGGAACAGCCATTTAGCTTGTTCAAAATGGTCTGAGCCGCCTGAAAGTGTTCGACAAGGCCAGTCCAGCCCCTGAGTAGGGTTGCGGCCATGGCCAAGGGAATGGGGCGACGGCCCAAGGCGGATCTGGACAGCGGCGTCGAGGATGCGACGATGCTCATCCTGGAATGGCTCGGCGAGCAGGGTGTAGGTGCCATGATCCGGGTCGACGCGGAGCGGATGCGCGACGGTCAGCCAGCGTGGACATTCGCAGCCTCTGGTGGGCCCCTGGATGGTGGGATGAGGGCCGATGGGGCCTCGGCCGCCGAGTGCATGGGCAGGGCATTGCTTGGGTTGCGAGAAGCCGGGCTGGACGTTCCCTTCTGAAGCCGTGTTCAGCGTGTGAGCCGGTCGTGTTCGGTGATGCTTTCGGGGCGTCTGGTGGTCTTGCCGACGTCGTAGCGGCTGGCGGGGCGCTGGTTCTTCGAGCCGAGCGGCCTGCCGGGGCTGGGCCGGTCGGCTTTTGGCGCATGGGCCGGACAGGGCAGGTTCGGGCGGAGGTTCCTGAACCCCCGGCGGACCCGGGCGAGGCGGAGTTGGGTGTGGGCGGCGATGGTCAGCCAGGTCCACGCGTCTGCCGCCGCGGGCGTGCGGAGCTTCGGGCGGGTCCAGCCCAGCGTCTGCTTGATCATCCGGAAGGTGTGCTCCAGATCGAACCTGCACAAGAACGCCTGCCGGCGCAGATCGACGTCCTCACCCTGCAGGCCTGTCGTCGACGGCCACAGCCAGACCGTCAGTGGATCGTGACCGTCAGGCAGACGGTCGACCTCCAGACTGATCGACGTGCCTTCTATGACCGGGAGTTCGCCGGTGTGGTCGATCCACGCCGAGCGTGTGGTCAGTTTCGGGTGAATGCGGTCTCAGGCCATCACGCGCGCGGTGCCGTAGCGGTCGGTGACCTGCACGGCCTCAGTGTCCGGATCACGCCAGGAATCAGGCTTGGCGAAGCGGAACTACTTGCCTTGCTTCGGCGGGCGCCTTCCCTCTGGCGGAGAGAGATCGACCTCCACTGGTAGTCCGGCCAGGAGATGGGCCATGCGCGGAGCGTCGTATCCGGCACAGTCGTCTCGGAAGTGTGACGCCACCGCGAACGCATCCCGCCGGACATCGTGATGCAGCAGACCCATTCCCCACGGCGAATCCACCACGCCAGCCACGCACCCACCCCAGGGGCGCGGGGAACTGCGCGACCAGCCCCCACGCACCCGCACCCGCACCCGCACCCGCACCCGCACCCGCACCCGCACCCGCACCCCGGACCTCACCAACCCGGCCCCAAGCGGAGCGCTCACGCGGGGAACTTCCGGTCGACCCACCTCCACACGAACTCCAGCGACGCCGAAGCCACCACCGCGATGCCGACGGCCGCCCACGGCATGGTCGTTCCGACCAGTTTCAGTGCGAAGAACTCCTGGAGCCACGGCACGACGAGCACGATCACGAAGCCGAGTCCCATCGCGGCAACGAGCCCCACCCGCCACCACGTGTAAGGCCGCGCGATGATCGCAAGGACCCACATCGCGATCAGGAACAACGTCAGCGTCGCCGCACTGGTCTCCGCATCCAACGCCCCTTCGCCCGTGTAGTGGTGACGAGCAATCAGATACGTGGCGAACGTGGCGACCGCCGCGACGACCCCGCCCGGGATCGAGTACCGCATCACCCGCCGCACGAAGTGCGGCCGGGCCCGCTCCTTGTTGGGCGCCAGGGCCAGGAAGAACGCCGGCACACCGATCGTCAGCGTCGACAACAGGGTCAAGTGCCGTGGCAGGAACGGGTACTCCACCTGCGAGCACACCACCATCACCGCGAGCAGCACCGAGTACACCGTCTTCACGAGGAACAGCGTCGCGACCCGCGTGATGTTCCCGATGACCCGTCGCCCCTCGGCGACGACGGACGGCAGGGTCGCGAAGCTGTTGTTCAGCAGCACGATCTGGGCGACGGCCCGGGTCGCCTCCGACCCGGACCCCATCGCGACCCCGATGTCGGCGTCCTTGAGGGCGAGCACGTCGTTGACGCCGTCGCCCGTCATCGCGACCGTGTGGCCGTGCGACTGGAGGGCGCCCACCATGTCCCGCTTCTGCTGCGGCGTGACGCGCCCGAACACCGTCCCCTCGTCCAGGGCCCTGGCCATCTCCTCCTTCTCGGTGGGCAGCCGCCGCGCGTCGACCGTGGCGGAGGCGCCGGCCAGCCCGAGCTTGGCGGCGACCGCGCCGACCGACACGGCGTTGTCGCCGGAGATCACCTTGGCCCGTACGTCCTGCTCCTCGAAGTAGCGCAGGGTGTCCGCCGCGTCGGGCCGCAGCCGCTGCTCCAGGACGACGAGCGCGGTGGGCCGGGCGCCCTCCTGGACCTGCGGATCGTCGAGGTCCTTGACGGCCCGGGCCAGCAACAGCACCCGCAGCCCCTGCTCGTTGAGCTGCTCGGTCTCGGCGAGCGCCGGGTCCTCGGACGGCAGCAGCACGTCCGGCGCACCCAGCAGCCACGTACTCGACTCGCCGCCGCCCTCGCTGAAGGACGCCCCGCTGTACTTGCGAGCGGAGGAGAAGGGCAGCGACTCGACGCAGCGCCAGTCCTTCTGGTCCGGGTAGGCGTCGATGATGGCCTGGAGCGAGGCATTCGGCCGCGGGTCCGACTCGCCGAGGGCGGCGAGCACTTTCCGTACGTACGACTCGTCGCTGCCGTTGAGGGAGCGCAGCTCGGTGACGTCCATGCCGCCCTCGGTCAGCGTGCCCGTCTTGTCGAGGCAGACCGTGTCGACGCGGGCGAGGCCCTCGATGGCCGGAAGTTCCTGGACGAGGCACTGTTTCCGGCCAAGTCGGATGACCCCGATCGCGAAGGCGACGGAGGTGAGGAGGACCAGCCCCTCCGGGACCATGGGCACGATGCCGCCGACGGCCCGTGCGATGGAGTCCTTGAAGTCGTTGTCCTTGACGACGAGCTGGGTGATGGCCAGGCCGACCGCGGCCGGGATCATCATCCACGTCACGTACTTGAGGATCGTGGAGATGCCGGTCCGCAGTTCGGAGTGGACCAGTGTGAACCGGCTCGCCTCCTCGGCGAGCTGTACCGCGTACGCCTCGCGTCCCACCTTCGTCGCGGTGAACGCGCCACCGCCCGCCACCACGAAGCTGCCCGACATGACCTGGTCGCCGGGCTGTTTGACGACCGGATCCGCCTCACCGGTCAGCAGCGACTCGTCGATCTCCAGACCGTCGGCCTCGACGCACTCGCCGTCCACGACGATCTTGTCGCCGGGCCCGATCTCGATGAGGTCCCCGAGCACGATCTCGGAGGTGCCGACCTCGGCCGCGACCCCGTCTCTTCGCACGGTCGGCCGCGCCTCGCCGATCACCGCGAGCGAGTCCAGGGTCTTCTTCGCGCGCAGCTCCTGGATGATGCCGATCCCGGTGTTCGCGAGGATCACGTAGCCGAACAGGGTGTCCTGGAACGGCGCGACGAACATCATGACCACCCAGAGCACGCCGATGATCGCGTTGAACCGGGTGAACACGTTCGCGCGGACGATGTCGACCGTGGATCGACTGCTGCGCACGGGTACGTCGTTGACCTCGCCGCGCGCCACCCGCTCGGCGACCTCGGCCGCGGTGAGGCCCACCGCCCTCGGCGCGGGGGCGGGTATGGGGTGGGGATGCACAGGGTCGAGTTCGGCGCCCGCGTCGATGTGCGTCATGCATCCGACGGTACGGGGGGATATACGGCTTCACCCGCCGAGTGCGGCAAAGATCCGACCAGGGGAGGACCCGGAATGATGCCGTAGTTGTACGGACCCGAGCGGAACCGGTCGCTCCGCGGGGGGCACGCCCCTTAAGTGGCGTCCGGAGTCGGCTCCTGTGCCGCCTCGTCCCTCTTGATCGCAGCGTCGCGGCCCCGTACGTACCAGATGCCGATCAGGCCGAGGCCCGCGCCGGCCAGGCAGGTCCAGAGCCACCACAGGTGTCCGTGGTCGTCGAACCAGTTGTAGAAGGGCAGCTGCGCCAGGAAGAGGACGAACCAGAGGATCGTGCCACCGGTGATGGTGGCGACCACGGGACCCTCCAGGGGCTCCGGCGCCTCGTGTTTCGGGGATCCCGAAAAAAACCCTGCCATGGGGGACAGCTTACGAGGTGATCAGGACCATGCACGGGCGGTCATGTCTACGCGCGGAGATAGCGTTCTCCGTGACGTATGTTCATACTGAAACTGTTTGTTTCTGGCCACTTCCGTTCGTATGAAACGCCAAATCACGAAACGCCACCTGGGCATCGGGGATGTCCGCCGGCGATGAGGTCCCCGCATGCCCACCTCGGCCCCCGCCAAGGCTTCCGCGCCCAAGCAGCCGGACCCCTCGTCCGGCTCCGGCGCGCTCGACCGCTACTTCCTGATCTCGGAGCGCGGCAGCACGCTGTCGCGCGAGATCCGTGGCGGTTTCGCCACCTTCTTCGCGATGGCCTACATCATCGTGCTGAACCCGATCATCCTGGGCAGCGCGAAGGACATGTACGGACACCAGCTGGACAACGGCCAGCTGGTCACCGCGACCGCGCTGACGGCGGCGTTCACCACGCTCCTGATGGGCGTCATCGGCAACGTACCGATCGCGCTCGCCGCCGGCCTCGGCGTGAACACGGTCGTCGCGCTCCAGCTGGCGCCCCGGATGTCCTGGCCGGACGCCATGGGCATGGTGGTGCTCGCGGGATTCGTGGTGATGCTGCTCGTCGCCACCGGTCTGCGTGAGCGCGTGATGAACGCCGTGCCGCTCGGCCTGCGCAAGGGCATCGCGATCGGCATCGGCCTGTTCATCATGCTGATCGGCCTGGTCGACTCGGGTTTCGTCTCGCGCATCCCGGACGCCGCCCAGACGACCGTGCCGTTGCAACTCGGCGGGACCGGTCACCTCGACGGCTGGCCCGTACTCGTCTTCGTGCTCGGCACGCTCCTCACGCTCGCGCTGATCGTGCGCAAGGTGCCGGGCGCGATCCTGATCTCGATCGTCGCCATGACCGTCGTCGCGGTCGTCATCAACGCCGTCGCCACGGTGCCCTCCTGGGGTCTGACCACCCCGAAGTGGCCCGGCAACCCGGTCGCCAGCCCCGACTTCGGGCTCGTCGGGCAGGTCAGCCTCTTCGGCGGCTTCGGCAAGGTCGGCGTACTGACCGGTGTGCTGTTCGTCTTCACCGTGCTGCTGTCGTGCTTCTTCGACGCGATGGGCACGATCATGGGCATCGGCGACGAGGCGAAGCTGACCGACAAGGACGGCAACATGCCGGGCATCAGCAAGGTGCTCTTCGTCGACGGCATCGCGGTCGCCGCGGGCGGCGCCACCTCGTCCTCCGCCACCACCTGCTTCGTGGAGTCCACGGCGGGTGTCGGCGAGGGCGCGCGCACCGGTTTCGCGAACGTCGTCACCGGCGCGCTCTTCGGTGTCGCGCTCTTCCTGACCCCCGTCGCCACGATGGTCCCGTCCCAGGCAGCCACGCCCGCGCTGCTCGCGGTGGGCTTCCTGATCCTCTCCGGCTCGATCCGCCAGATCGACTGGAGCGACCACACCATCGCGATCCCGGCGTTCGTGACGATGCTGATGATGCCGTTCACGTACTCGATCACGAACGGCATCGGCATGGGCTTCATCACGTTCGTCGTGCTGCGGCTGGCGGCCGGGCGCGGGCGGGACGTACCGGTCGCGATGTACGTGGTGTCGGCGGTGTTCGCCTTCTACTACCTGATGCCGGCGCTGGGCCTGACCTGAGACCTGAGGCCTGATGCCCGACCCGCCGCGGGGCTCATGTGACCCCGCAGAACGGTCGGGCTCCCGGGCTCACGTGACCCCGTAGAACTTTTCCGTCTCCTCGACCGCGGTCTGGAACCGCTCGTCGAAGTCGTCGCGAACGAGCGTCCGGACGACATAGTCCTGGACGCTCATTCCCCTTTTGGCCGCATGGTGCCGGAGCCGATCGAGCAGCTCCCCGTCTATCCGCAGGCTGAGCACGCTGGTCCCCATGCGGTCGAGGGTTGCCGTATCCGGCCGCCCCTCGGGTCACTTTCCGGAGCGGTCTCACTCGTATGAGTGATGAAATGCGTCAGTGTCCCGTTTCACGGGCATCAGGCGTGCGCACGGGTGGTCTTTAGCGAGAGTAATGAGTTACTCTAAGGAACATGCCTGACCTGACCCATGGCGACGACGTTGCCGCCGTGAACTCCCTGCGATCCGCCGTGATGCGCCTGTCACGTCGACTCAAGCACCAGCGGGTCGACGAGTCGCTGAGCCCGACCGAGATGTCGGTGCTCGGCACCCTCGCCCGCTGCGGCACGGCCACCCCGGGCGAGCTCGCCCGCAAGGAGCATGTGCAGCCGCCCTCGATGACCCGCATCGTGGCGCTCCTCGAAGCCAAGGGCCTGGTCAAGCTGGAGCCGCACCCCGAGGACCGGCGCCAGAAGGTCGTCACGCAGACCGAGCGGGCCGAGGCCATGCTCGACGAGAGCCGCCGCAAGCGGAACGCGTGGCTGGCCGGACTCGTCGAGGGCCTCGACGAGGACGACTGGGCGAAGCTCCGCGAGGCCGCCCCCGTCCTGGAGAAACTCGCGCATCTGTAACCGCGCGCACCCGCACGCCGCGCGCACCGAACCCACCCCCGTCCAAGGAGGCGAACGCCGTTGAGTACGGGACCCGGAGCAGACTCCGCCCCCGCACCTGCCGCCCACAACTCCCCGTCCGCTCCCAAGCCCCGCTCCTCGATGTTCAGCTCGCTGAAGATCAGGAACTACCGGTTGTTCTTCACCGGCCAGGTCGTCTCCAACACCGGCACCTGGATGCAGCGCATCGCCCAGGACTGGCTGGTGCTGAGCCTCACCGGCTCCTCCGCCGCCGTCGGTATCACCACGGCCCTGCAGTTCCTGCCGATGCTGCTCTTCGGCCTCTACGGCGGTGTCCTCGTGGACCGCCTCCCGAAGCGCCCCACACTGCTGGCCACCCAGACCGCCATGGGTCTCACGGGCCTCGCGCTCGCCTTCCTCACCATCTCCGGCCACGTCCAGGTCTGGCACGTCTACGTCGCCGCCTTCGCCGTCGGCCTCGCCACGGTGATCGACAACCCGGCCCGGCAGTCCTTCGTCTCCGAGATGGTCGGCCCCGAGCAGCTGCAGAACGCCGTCAGTCTCAACTCCGCCAACTTCCAGTCCGCCCGTCTCGTCGGCCCCGCCGTCGCGGGCCTGCTCATCACGAGCGTGGGCACGGGCTGGGCGTTCCTGCTCAACGGACTGTCGTTCGTCGCGCCCATCGCCGGTCTGCTCCTGATGCGCTCCCGCGAGCTGAACCAGGTCGAGCGCGCCCCGCGTGCCAAGGGCCAGCTCCGCGAGGGCCTGCGCTATGTCGCCGGCCGCCCCGACCTGATGTGGCCGATCATCCTCGTCGGCTTCATCGGCACCTTCGGCTTCAACTTCCCGGTCTGGCTCTCGGCCTACGCCGACGACGTCTTCCACGCCGGCGCCGGTGCGTACAGCCTCTTCAACACGCTGATGGCCGTGGGGTCGCTCGCGGGCGCGCTTCTCGCCGCCCGGCGTGGCACCGCCCGCGCGCGTGTGCTGGTCGCGGCCGCCGTCGCCTTCGGCGTCCTGGAGATCGTGGCCGCGCTGGCCCCGTCCTTCTGGCTGTTCGCCCTCCTCATGGTCCCCATCGGAATCGCCGGCCTGACCGTCAACGTCACGGCGAACACCGCGGTCCAGATGGGCACCGACCCGGCCATGCGCGGCCGCGTCATGGCCCTGTTCATGATGGTCTTCATGGGCGGTACGCCACTGGGGGCGCCCGTCGTCGGCTGGATCACGGACGCCTACGGTCCCCGGATCGGCTTCGCCATCGGCGGAGTCATCTCGGCCCTGGCCGCGGTCACCGTCGGCCTGGCCCTGGCCCGCGTGGGCGGCCTGCGCCTGTCGGTGGGCTGGCACCACGGCCACCCACAGGTCCGCTTCGTCCCCAGGGAACGGGCACTGGCGACCGCAGCCTGAACCCTCCGCCGGGAGCGCGTCATTCGTCCGCGGGTCCGCCGCGGCCGGTCGCGCCCACCCGGCGGAGCCGCGTATCGACGCAGCCCCGCGCCCCTTACGGGCCGCCTGGCAGGGTGACGCCATGAGACTCTTCGCCGCCGTGCTGCCCCCGGAGAACGCGACCGCCGAACTCGCCTCGGTGGTCGACGAGTTGAGGAAGCTGCCGGAACCCGGCCCGGGGCTGCGCTGGACGGGCCTGCCCGGCTGGCACTTCACGCTCGCGTTCTACGGAGAGGTCGACGACGAACTCGTACCGGATCTGTCGGTCCGGCTGGAACGCGCGGCGCGGCGGACTGAACCGTTCCCCCTGTCCCTGCGGGGCGGCGGCCGTTTCGGGGGCCGCGCGTTGTGGGCGGGCGCCGCGGGGGACGTACGTACGTTGCGGCTGCTCGCCGAGCGGGCGGGGGCGGCCGGGCGGAAGGCGGGGGTGGAGCGGGAGGAGCACCGGCGGTACCGGCCGCACCTCACGCTGGCGCGGAGCCGGGAGGAGGCGGACTTCGCTCCGTACGTGGCCGTGCTGGACGGGTTCGAGGGGCGGGGGTGGACGGTCGGCGAGCTGTGCCTGATGCGGAGCCGGCTGCCCGACTCGGGGGTGCCGGGGGAGCAGCCGCGGTATGAGGTGCACGGGCGGTGGCCCCTCGGCGCGGGGGCGTGAGGGTGGCCGGTTACGCTCGATGGCGTGGACCCGAAGACGCGTAACCGGATCATGGCCGGTGTTCTTGTGCTGATGTTCGTTGTGGTGGCGATGGCGGCCGCGGTCGGCAGGTAGCCGTCCGCCTCCGTCGGCGCGCTGTCGGCCGCGGACCCGTCGTGGCTGGTCGTGCCCACGCGCGGAGCCGCACATGTCACAGCCCCGTGCCCCTTCAGGGCGCCCCTGCCGGGGCGCCCTTTCACGTGCTGCTACCAGGCGAAGGCCTCCGGGGACGGGCCCGGGCCCGGGAAGATCTCGTCGAGGCCGGTCAGCAGGTCGTCGGTCAGTTCCAGTTCGACGGCCCTCAGGGCGGATTCCAGTTGCTCGGCGGTGCGCGGGCCGACGATCGGGCCGGTGACGCCGGGGCGGGTGAGGAGCCAGGCCAGAGCGGCCTCGCCGGGCTCGATGCCGTGCTTGTCGAGCAGGTCCTCGTACGACTGGATCTGCGCGCGGATGGCGGTGTTGGCGAGGGCGTCGGCGGCCCGGCCGCTCGCCCGGCGCCCGCCCTCGACCTCCTTCTTGATGACACCGCCGAGCAGACCGCCGTGCAGCGGGGACCACGGGATGACGCCGAGCCCGTACTCCTGCGCGGCCGGAACGACCTCCATCTCGGCGCGGCGCTCGGCGAGGTTGTAGAGGCACTGCTCACTGACGAGCCCGATGGTTCCGCCACGTTTGGCGGCGATCTCGTTGGCCTGGGCGATCTTGTAGCCGGGGAAGTTGGAGGACCCGACGTAGAGGATCTTGCCCTGCTGTACGAGCACGTCGATGGCCTGCCAGATCTCCTCGAAGGGAGTGCGGCGGTCGACGTGGTGGAACTGGTAGACGTCGATGTAGTCGGTCTGGAGCCGCTTCAGGCTCGCGTCCACCGCGCGGCGGATGTTGAGCGCGGAGAGCTTGTCGTGGTTGGGCCATGCGTCGCCGTCGGCGGCCATGTTCCCGTACACCTTGGTGGCGAGCACGACCTTGTCGCGCCGCTCGCCGCCCTTGGCGAACCAGTTGCCGATGATCTCCTCGGTACGGCCCTTGTTCTCGCCCCAGCCGTACACGTTGGCGGTGTCGAAGTAGTTGATCCCCGCGTCCAGCGCCGCGTCCATGATCGCGTGGCTGTCGGCCTCGTCGGTCTGCGGACCGAAGTTCATCGTCCCGAGCACGAGTCGGCTGACCTTGAGTCCTGTGCGTCCCAGCTGCGTGTACTTCATGACTCATAGCCAACGTCGTGGAGTGCGCTCTAGGCAACACCACTCCGGGGACACGTCCGCCCGATCACGCGCGCACGCGGGGCGGACGCCCGCCCCGCGTGCGACGAGGCTCAACTCCTAGACCTTGGAACCGGTGTTCGCCGGGTCGCTCCTGCGGACGTGCAGCACGCTGCCGTCCAGGGGCAGCGGTGCCCGGTCCACCAGGGTGAGGCCCGCGTCGGCGAACAGCCGGGCGTAGTGGTCGGCGCTCCGTTCGCGGCCGCCGACGTTGCACATCATGTGCAGATCCCAGGCCGTGGCCAGCGAGGCCGAGCCGTCGGCGGGCAGGACACGTTCGACGACGAGCAGATCGGCGGTGCCGGACATCGCACGGGCGCAGTGGCGCAGGATCTCGACGCAGCGGTCGTCGTCCCAGTCGTGCAGGACGCGGGACAGGACGTAGACGTCGCCGCCCTCCGGTACGTCCGCGAAGTCGCCCGCCCGGAAGGCGCACCGCTCCGTGTGGCCGGCCGCGCCGAGCAGGCGACGGGCGGTCTCGACGGTGTGCGGGCGCTCCAGCAGGACGCCGTGCAGGCGGGGGTGTGCGGAAAGGATTCGGCCGAGCAGTTCCCCGTTGCCGCCTGCGATGTCGACCACGGTGGCTCCTTCCGCCGCCGCGGTGAGGACCGGGTGGACGGGCAGTGGGTCGAACATCCGTGAACCGGCGGCCATCGACCGGTCGAAGAGTCCGGCGAGTTCGGGATCGCGGGCGAAGTGGTCGAAGTGGTTCTCGCCGAAGCGCCGCTCGAAGGCGACCTGTCCGGTGCGCACGGTGTGGTCGAGCCCGGCGAAGGACTCGTAGAACGGTCCCCCGTACATCAGCGCCAGCGCCCGCATCGACCCTTCGGCGTCCGCGCGCAGCAGCCCGCCGATGTCCGTGAGCCGGAAACCGTCGCGGTCCTCGCTCACCACGCCGAGCATGGCGAGGTAGCGCAGCAGGGTGGCCAGGTTCGGCGCGAGGGCACCGAGGTCCCGCGCCAGTTCCGCCACGCCGACGGCTCGTTCCTCGTCCATCGCGTCGGCCACCTCAAGCCGCGCGAACGCGGCCAGGGCCTGCGTCGTCCACGCCCCGGTCAGCAGGCGCAGCAGGGTCTCGGCGGGCTGCCGCCTGCGGTGTTCGTCGAGGTGGGCGGCGAGGACGTCACGGTGGTCGCCGGGGACGTACAGCTCCACGCGCCGGTACCCGGCCGCCTTGGCCTCGGCGGGCGCGGTGAAGTAGAACACCGTGCCGTTCTCGTGAGGGTTGTAGCCGCCGCCGTCCGGGGTCGCGCCGTACCGCCCGAAGGCCGCGCACAGGCCGCGCAGCACCAGCGGGTCCGGCGTCTCGACCTCGAAGGCGACATGCGTCTCGTGCTGTTGCTCCCGCTCGTGCGCGGCGACCGTGTCGAGGTCCGACCCCGGCGGCACGGTCAGCGCGAACACCTCGACCATGCGCCGCACCCCGTCCAGGCACTCCACCGCGGGGCGCAGAATGCCGACGTCGAGCTCCGCCGCACTCCGCTTGTGCCGTACGGCCAGACGCTCGCGCACGATGACACTCGGCCGCGGTGGCGCGTCCGCGACGAGCCCGCAGTCGGCGAGCGCGGCGTCCAGCGCCGCCTCGTCGGGCGGGAAGACGAGCAGCGCCGCGTGCGAGAAGCCGCAGCGTTCCGCCAGGGCCCGCAGCTCCGGGCCGTCGAGCCCGGGAAGCAGGAGCGGGAGCAGCGTGGCGGTGTCCTGTTCCTTGACGAAGTCGACCGTCGCGCGCAGGCGGGACGTATCGCCCGACAATGCCGTGATCATTGCGGGTGGATCCTCATTCCGGGGTTCGGATGTACGCGTACGGACGTACGCGGGTGCTGAGTTGGGAAGCAGCGACGGGATATTGGGAAGCAGCGACGGGACAGGGGCTATACGCCGACGTAGTGCTCGGCGAACCAGTCCTGCTGGCTGCGCGAGGTGCGCAGCGAGGTGAGGCGGGAGCGGCGCAGGGAGTTGTGGAACAGCGACTCGCCGTCCGCGCCGGACGGGCCGTGCAGCAGCCCGATCATCCAGTGCGAGAAGTCCTGCGCACGCCAGATGTGCGTCAGACACCGCGCCGAGTAGGCGTCGAGGCCCTTGGAGTCCCCGACGATGAGGTCGTCGATCAGGGCGCGGCCCAGGACCTCCGCCTCCAGGACCGCGAGATTGGCGCCCTTCGCGGCGGACGGGCTGATCAGACCGGCGGCGTCGCCCACGAGGAACAGCGCGCCGTGGCGCAGCGGTTCGAGTACGTCGGACTCCAGGTCGACGACGGAACGCTGTACGAGGCGTCCGCGGCGCAACGGACCGTACTCCCGCGCCCGCATCCGCAGCTCCAGCTCGTCCCAGATCCGCTCCTCGGACCAGGCGTCGGCCGGGGTGCCGCGCTCGCACTGCAGGTAGTAGCGGGTGACCTCGCTGGTGCGGGCCATGTGCCCGGCGAACCCGCGCTCGTGCACCGCGTATCCGACCGCGTCCAGACTGGGCGGCGCCTCGGCGAGCAGACCGAGCCAGGTGACGCCGTGATCGCGGTGGTGGCGGACCGTGCCGGCCGGCAGTGAACGCCGGGCCGCGCCGTGCCGCCTGTCGCAGCCGGCCACGTACCGCGCCCGCCACAGGCCGGGCCGCCCGTCCGGCTCACGCACGGTCACCTCGGGCCGCTCGCTGTCGGCGTCGCGCACGGCCACGGCCTCGGTGCCGAATCGGATCTGTCCGCCGCGGTCCAGGAACCGCGCCAGCAGGTCGGACACCAGCTCCTGTTGGGGGTAGACGGTGTGCCGCTCGCCCTGCCCGAACCCGCTGTAGTCCAGCCGGAACCGGCCGTCCTCGGTACGGAACTCGCAGGTGCTGTGGATCTGCCCGTGCCGGTGCAGCCCCTCGGCGAGACCGTGCTGATCCAGGATCCGCACGGTGTTGGCTGCCAGGAACCCGGCACGCGCCCGCGTCTGCACATGCGTGCGCTCCGCCCGCTCCAGGACGACGCAGTCGATCCCCCTGTCCACAAGGATGTTGCCGAGCACGAGCCCGGCCGGCCCGGCCCCGAGGACGACCACACCGGTCACGTGTCCGGCCGACCGCCGCCGACTCTTCCCGTCTGTCACGGAACCAGATATTAAGTAGCCTAAAACCGGTTGTCTCACCGAAATCACCTGAATGCCTGGCTTGATCGCCAAGATCACCACGCAGGGCGGATGCGGGGTGTATTGACCCGCGGCGATGCCCGCGGGCAATGCTGCGGGCGCTGCCCGTAGTGCTGTTCGCTCGCCTTCCGCGGCGCCAATACGGGTAAGCCGTTCGGGCGATCCACCACTACGGTGTCCGCCCATGAGAACCCCCGGTACGGATCCGTCACTCTGGCGCGACCGCCGGTTCGTGCTGCTGTTCTCGGCTCGTACGGTCTCGGTGCTGGGGAACGCCTTCGCGCGGGTGGCGTTGGCCTTCGCGGTGCTGGAGCTGCCGGGGGCCGGTCCCGGCCGACTGTCGTTGGTCCTGGCCTGTCAGGCGCTGCCGCAGCTGGTGTTCATCCTGGTCGGGGGTGTGATCGCGGACCGGGTGTCGCGTTCGCGGCTCATGGTGGTGTCCGACCTGCTCGGGGCGGCGGCCTACGCGGGTCTCGCCGCGATGGTGCTGACCGGGCACGCACCCCTGGCGGCGATGTGCCTGCTCGCCGTCGTGGCGGGGACGGCCACCGCGCTGTTCGCGCCGGCGATGACGGGCGTGGTCCCGCTGATCGTGCCCGCGTCGAGGCTCCAACAGGCCAACGGCGTACTGCAGATGGGGACCAACACCTCGATGCTGCTGGGCCTCGCGCTGTCGGGCGTGACCGTCGCGTTCGTCGGCGCCGGCTGGGCGCTGGCCCTCAACGCGGCCTCCTTCGCCCTCAGCGCCCTCCTCATCAGAGGGCTGCGGGTGACGGCCCGCCCGAGGAAGGTGTCCTCCGGCTGGGCCGATCTGCGGGACGGCTGGCGGGAGTTCGCCTCCCGGCAGTGGCTGTGGGCCGTGGTCGCCCAGTACGCGTTCGTCGTCGCGGCCCTCAACGCCAACGTCGGCGTGCTCGGTCCCCTGGTGGCCGAGGAGCACTTCGGCGGGGCTCGTGCCTGGTCACTGATCGTCGGCGCGCAGGCGCTGGGCACGATCGCGGGGGCGGGGTTGGCCGCCCGCGTCCGCGTGTCCCGGCCCGTACTCGTGGCGGTGCTGGCCACGTTTCCGGCAGCCGTACCGATCGCCCTGCTCGCGCTGCGCGCGCCCGTCTGGACGGTTGCCCTGGCGATGTTCTGCGCGGGCGTCTCCACGGACGTCTTCAGCGTCCTGTGGACCACGACCCTCCACCGGGAGATCCCCGAGGAGATCATCTCCCGCGTCAGCTCGTACGAATGGTTCGGCTCCCTGGCCCTCGCCCCGCTGGGCCTGCTGGCCGCGGGGCCGCTCGCTTCGGCGGTGGGCACGGCGGCCGCTCTGGCGGGGTGTTCGGCGTTGGTGGTGGGGGCTACGGCGATGGCGCTGCTGTCACCTCAGGTTCGCTCGCTGCGTGCGCCGGAGAATCACGGGGGTGGTGCGGGGGCGGGGACATCGGCCTCGCCTCGGGAGGCGCCCAGCGCGGCGGCGGAGGGATGAGGTCCCTCGGGAGGGGGTTTCTCCACGGGGCCCGTGAGATCGGGTAGTCCGCCCTCCGCCAGCCAGTTCAAGAACGATCCGCGCTTGCGTTGCCTGCTCGCGGCGCCGGGCGGGGCGAAGGTCCGGGCGACCTGGTCATCACGAGTCACGGTTGCGTCCGCCGCGCGGAGGCGTGTGGGAGGAAGGCGGACCAGGCGGTGGGGGTGACCTTGAGGGTGGGAGCGGCGGGGGTTTTGGAGTCGCGGATGTGGATGGTGGTGGGGGCGGTCTGGGCTATGGCTATCTCTACGCATTCGCCGCCCTGGCTGCCGCTGTAGCTGCTCTTGGTCCACTGCATGGCTACCTCTAGGCATTCGCCCTCGCCGCCGCTGTGGCTGCTCTTGAACCAGTTGAGGTCCGTGCTCATAGCTCCCGCGCCACCTCTTCGATCAGCTTCGCGGACTCCTCGGGAGTGAGGGCCTGTGCCCGCAGAATGCCATATTTGCCGAACAGGTCCCCTAGGTCAGGATGTTCGCTCACGAAGTAGCCGCCGCTCGGCCCTTCGATGTAGGCGAGCTGGTGACGCTTGGTTGTCTCCAGCAGGATCATGGGGCCGTTCAGTCCGGCGTGCGCCTGCCGGTCGTGGAGCATGACCTGGACCTCCACGTGGCGGAGTCGGCCGATGGCGAGGACGTGGTGCAGCTGCTCCTTCAGCGTCGCCGGGCCGCCCAACGGCCGTGTGAGCGTGCTCTGTTCGAGTACGTAGCTGACGCTCGGCGAGGGCTTGCGCTCAAAAAGCTGCTGGCGCTCCAGCCGTGCCGCCACCCGCTTCTCGATCTCGTCGTCGTCCAGAGTCGGGTAGCGATTGCAGGTGTAGACAGCCCGTGCGTACGCCTCGGTCTGGAGCGAACCGGGGATCAGATGGGTCTGGTACACGTGCAGCGCGGAAGCCTTCCTCTCCTCCGCCAGGTAGTCCTCGGTCCAGGTCCGGAGCCCGCTGTCCCCGAACTCCTTCTCCGCCAACACCAGTAGTGCACCTTGTGCACCCAGCACCTGGTCCGCGGTCTCGACCAGCTTGCCCTTGGGCGGTCGCTCGCCACGCTCCACCATGGCCACCTGCGACTTGGAATACCCGACGTGACCGCCGAGCCCTTCCTGCGTCATCCCGGCCCGTTCGCGGTGGAACCGCAACAGCACACCGAAGGACTCCGACCCGCGTTCACTGGAGTGCACAACGACCTCCCCAAGTGCACAGAGGTGCACGGACCTTGCGTAACCCTGGTCACAGTATGTGACGGCCCGTAAGCATTTGCTCCATGAACTCGGAAATCGCAGCGGGCAAGGTGCACGCCTGGATCCCCGCCTCCGGACACGGCCTCCGTCACGCCGGCATCCACTTCGACGCCGTACGCATCGCGGGCGTTCTTGCAGAACAAGTGGCGTACGAACTCATGCAGTTCACGGACTTTCAGGCGGGCCCGATCGTCCGGGAGGCGACGGGACGCCGGTACATGTACTTCCTGTTGCCCCCGCAAAGTGTCACCGGCTACCGCTGGCCCGCCGGGGCGCGCGCCCTTGGCCGGGACGCGCAGGGCTGGGCGTACGTGGGGGTGCCCGCGTTGGGTGGGCTGACCTGGCCGTTGGAGTGGCGGTCGGAGCCGACGTCCGAAGTGCCGTTCGTGGAGGTGGAGTTGCTGCGTGAAGTGGTGGGTCGCTTGATCAGTGCTGTACGGTGACCGCGACATCACACTCCGTATGTATTCGTGTACGGAGCGGTCCCCGGAGGTGCTACCAACACCGACCGAGGACCTTCACTCCTAGTGGATGGACGTCCACCAGAGATGCTTCGGCATGCTATCGCGCCGGTTCGGCGTTACACGAAAGCCTCGCACGACGTCGTACGGCACTCGCGGCTCAACAGTGACGCCAAGGTTCTGCTGCTGTACGTACAGGGGCTCCCCGAGTCCGAGGCCGCCGCCCCCAAGCCGCTCAGCGAACACGCGGCCAGGCTGGGTCTGAAGGGCCGGGCCTACCAGAAGGCCAAGCAACTCCTTGCCGACTGCGGTTACTTGCACGAGTGGCGGGAGCAAGGCGCGCGGGGCCGCTGGGTCACGGAACAACTCCTCGCCAATGTCACCCTCACGCGTGACGAGGCGTCCCGGGTCCGTGAGGGAGGGCCGGGCGCGGACGTGGATGACTACGTACCGAGTGAGCGTCCGCCGACGGTCGGTGGGCCGGGGGAGCGGACGGTCGGTGACTCTCCCCAGACAGAAGACTTGGGAGTGAAAGACCTTCCCCACCCACCACCCCAAGACCGCCGGGCCCCGGATGCCGATGAAACGCCTGTCGTCGAGGAACCCGAACCCGAATCCGAGGCGGAACCCGGGACCGCCCCCGCCCCTGCCCCCGAACTTGCCGAGGCGGAAGGGGTATTGCTGTCCCTCCGCCACACGCACCGTGACCTGCTCCTCGGCGTACGCGAGGCCCGTCTCCTCGCCGACGCGGCAGCGGAGTGGCTGCGGCGGGGCGTCTCGGCGCCGGACCTCCGCCGCGCCCTGACTACCGGCCTCCCGACGGACGGCATCCGCTCGGCGGTCGGATTTCTACGCCACCGCCTGATCCAGAAGCTACCGGCGGCGAGGCGTCAGGTGACTCCCACCCCACCGCCCGAGCAGGCCGCGCCCCCGGCCCGGCGGGGCCTGGTGACCTGCCCCGGTCCCGGCACCGAACACGTCTTCCGCCCCCGCAACGACGAAACCCACTGCCTCCGCTGCCGCACGGCAGCCGCGTTCGAGGCGACACTCCAGCTCCAGCCGCTCTCCGAGCAGTGGCGGACGCGCGTACAGGAGTGTGCTGCCCCTGCGTAGCGCGTCCGGCTGTACCGGGCCTGTGGATCCGCGTACCGCAGGCCGGTGTCGAGGGCATGCTGAAAGCGAGGCGGCATCGCGCGACTGAAGGGGGCGGTCTCCTGACGGTCGACGAGTCGTGGGAGAAGGTCGAGCGGTGGCTGGCTCGGTATGCGCCTGAGGATCAACTGCCGGGGCCGGCCGGGCGGGACGACATCGCGCGACTGTCGGACCAGGCCGGCATCCGCCTTCCGCCGGACGTCGAACAGTCGTTGCTGCGACACAACGGCTCGGGGCTCGTCACGGTCGTCCCGCCCGGCTTCGTTCTGTACGGCGCCGAGGAGATCGCGCGTTCCTACACCGAGTGGCACGTCCTCAAGAGCGACGAGCCCGTGTACGTGCCCATCGGCAGCCTCGGCCCGTTGGAGATGACGGTCGACACGAGGACGGGATGTATCGGGAGCTACGACCCCGTGCAGGGGTACGTCCGGGACGACGATCCGCTCGGGGCGTCGTTCTCGGCTCTGCTGGCATTCGTGGCAGACGCCCTGGATTCCTCCCCGCCGTGGATCGCGATGCTGCCGGGCGAGGAAGAGTGGGAGGCGACGTATGAGGACGCCGATTTCCCCGGCACCCTCTCATGGACGGATGAACCCGATGGACCTGCCGACTGGGACATGAGCAGTCTCAACCGCCAGTTCGGGTTCATCGACGACGGTGACGGTTCCTGACGCACCGGCGGAGCTGTTCCGGTAGCTCATCCGGCCGGTCATTCCGGCAGGTCGCTGTCCCCGCCCAGATTCGCTATCACCCGGCGCAGGACGTCGAGCGCGGCCACGTACTCCTCCTCGGTGATCCCGGCGTGCGTCTGCTCGTGGGCCCGGAGGTTGCGCTCCTTGGCGCGGACGCGGCCGGCTTCTCCCGCCTCGGTGAGAGTGAGGGTGGCGGTGTCTGTGGCGTCCTCCGTCGTCCAGCCGCGGTTCGCCAGGTCGTCGAAGACCTCGGTGAAGTCGGTGCCCTGGTCGTCGTAGCGGGTGAGCTTGGCGGCGAGTTCGGAGCGGGTCCAGCGGGCCGGGGACGCGGCGACGTGGTTGAGGATCCACCAGTGGGGCTGGGTGAGCGACTCCGTCGCCAGCTCCTTGCGGATCCGGCCCACCACCTCGCGGTAGGCGGCGCCCGTCCAGTAGCCGATGGGCTGGGCGGCGAGCTGCTGACGGGGGTACGGGGTGAGCTGCTGTGTGGTCATGAGCCGACCGTAGGAGCTCAAGTTTGGTTGAGGTCAAGAGGGCCGAGGACGAGGCGGAGTGGCAGTTCCTGGGGAACTCGTCCGTCTTGAGGGTGAGGCCGAGGACCGTGCCTGTCATGTCGACGTCCGCGCCGTAGGCCACAGAGAGTCTGCTGACGTACTCCCCGTCCTTGGGCTGAGTGTAGAGGTGGCACTTGCCCTGGTACGGGTCGGCGATGAGGTAGGCGGGGATCTCGGCGAGGGCGTACGCGGTCTTCTTGGGGCCGTAGTCGTTCTTGGCCCTGTGCGGGTCGACGACTTCCGCGACGAACTCGACGTCCTGGTGGCGCCAACGGCCCTCGGCATCCGCTTCGGAACCATCCCGCAGCTTTGCCACGTCCGGGGCGAAGCCGTTCAGGTGGCCGGGAAAGTCGATGCGTACGTCCGAGAAGACCCGCACGTCGTTGCCGAACCCGGCATTGAGTGCTTCGAGGATGGCGAGAGTGGTCTCTCAGTGGATGTCGAGATGTGGCGCGATGCAGATCGCTCCCTCGACGATCTCGCCCTTGTAACCCTCGGGAACGGGCACCTGGTCGAACAGCTTGTCCAGGGTCCGGGCGTTGACGTCGGACATCGTGGGGCTCCTCCCCGGCTGCCCCCCGACGGGTGCGGCCACGCAGCCCAACGACACGCACGGTGACCAGGCCACGCCCCGATCCGGTCAGGCCCTTTCAGCCTCGTACGGACCGCCCACATCCCACGCCTGATGCATCGCCTCGGCGAAGGCCGCCGCCAGTTTGTGTTCGCCGGAGGCGTTGGGGTGGGTGCCGTCGTACGTGTCGTGGGTGATGTCGTACGAGGGCGGGACCGAGGCCAGGAGGAGGGGGGACGCGGGCTCGTCCAGGTCCGCGACCGTCTTCGCGAGGAGCTCGTTGAAGAGGCCGACCTCGCGGGCGAAGGGCGCGTCCGTCTCCGCCCTCGTGTTCGGGATCACCGGGAGGAGGACCATCGCCACGCGGGGGTTCGCCGAGCGGGCCTCGGCGATGAAGGCGCGGGCGTTCTCCGCCGTCTGGGCCGCGTTCGTGTAGAAGCCCAGGTCGATCAGGCCGAGGGAGACGAGGAGCACGTCCGCGCGTGACTTGCGGACCGCGTCCGCGATCAGCGGGGTCAGGTGGTGCCAGCCCTCGCCCCACCCCGCCAGATGGGCGAGTGGAAAGTCCCGGTCGGCGTACTCGTACGAGTCGGCGGTCTCCGTGGCCTTGTCGTAGAGCGTCTCGCGCGGGCCGACGATCTTGAAGGGGCCGCCGTACGTCGCGCGCAGGTGCTGCCACATCCGGTAACGCCAGGTGTGTTCACCCGCGCTTCCGATGGTCATGGAATCGCCGACGGGCATGAACCTGAGCATCCGCTCATCATGGACGATCAGCGTGAGAGGCAGGGTGTGAGGCTGGACACGCCCGCTGAACCGGCGGCGGGGATGGCAGTCTTGGGGCATGCGTCGCTCGCTTGCGTTCCTTTTCGGGGCCCTCCTCGCCGGGGTGCTCGTCGCGCCCGCCGTTGCCGCCGACAGCGCCGGTTCGGAGGGGGCGGACGGGTTCACGATCAAGGATCCCCGGATCACCGAGTCCAGCGGGCTCGTCGCCTCCCGCGCCCACCCCGGCGTCTACTGGACCCACAACGACAGCGACGACGGGGCCTTCCTCTACGCCGTCGACAGCAAGACCGGCGAGACCGTCGCCACGGTCACGATGACGGGCGTCGGCCGGCCCCGGGACGTGGAGGCCATCTCCATGGGCCCGAACGGCCATCTCTACGTCGGCGACGTCGGCGACAACCTCGGCGGCACCTGGGACCACGTCTGGATCTACGAGCTGCCCGAGCCCAAGCAGCTCAAGAACCAGACCGTCCGCGCCACGCAGTACGACGTGAAGTACGCCGACGGGGCACGGGACGCCGAGGCGCTGATGGTCCACCCGAAGACCGGGCGCGTCTACATCGTCTCGAAGAACGAGGACGGGGGAGGGCTGTACGAGGGACCCGCCGAGCTCACCCCCTCCGGCACCAACACCTTCAAGCGCATCGGCGCCATCGACCTCTGGGTCACCGACGGCGCCTTCTCCCCCGACGGCAAGCAGCTCGCCGTACGCGGCTACTTCGGCGGCCTCGCGTACAAGTGGAACGGCGGGAAGGTGAAGAAGGAGGGGCGGCTGAGCGTGCCGCTCCAGGGGCAGGGCGAGTCGATGGCGTACACCCCCGACGGATCCACGCTGCTGTACGGGAGCGAGGGCTCGGGCAGCTCGGTGGAGCCGGGGAACGTGCCGGGCGGGGGTGGCGGAGACGGTAAGTCGCCTTCCGGGGAAGGCGGTTCGGCCGACGGGGGCGGGGGTGGTGACGGGATGAACGCCGATATCAAGATGGGGGCTGTTGCACTGGTGGTCGCCCTGGCCGTCATCTACGGGCTCAAGCGACTGCTGCGGCGCGACTGATCGCGCCGCTGGAGGGGTCGTTCGACGGCTGAGGGTCCGACGTGGCCGGTCGCGCAGTTCCTCGCGCCCCTAGCGGGCGCCCCTAGCGGGCGCCCCTGCGCTCGACCAGTGCCTCCAGGCCGTCCAGGATGCGCTGCAGGCCGAAGTCGAAGTGGTCGAAGTCGGAGCCGAAGGCGTCCTCGGCGAGTGAGGCCATGACGGGGTAGCGGCCGCCGGTCATGACCTGCTCCAGGATCGGGGCCTGGGCGGCCCAGAACTCCGCGTCCGTCAGACCCGTCCTGCGCTCCGCCTCCCGCGTGTACAGCTGGGAGCGGGCGGCCCCGATGACGTACGAGTCGATCATGATGACCGCCGAGACCAGTTCCGGGTCGCTCAGCCCCATGGGCTTGATGCGGGAGATCACCTTCTCCATGCCGTCGATGGCGCTGGGGCCGAGGACCGGGCGGGACTGGTTGACCTGCAGCAGCCAGGGGTGGCGCTGGTAGAGGGCGAGGCTTTCGCGGCCGAGCACCTCCAGGGCCGAGCGCCAGTTGCCGCCGAAGACCGACGTGTCGTCGCCCGTGCGCTGGACGCGGTCGAGCATCAGGTCGAGCAGCTCGCCCTTGCCGGGGACGTACCGGTAGAGGGACATCGTGCCGGTGCCGAGCTCCGTGGAGAGCCGGCGCATCGAGACGGCCTCCAGCCCTTCCGTGTCCGCGATCCGGACCGCCGCTTCCACGATCCGGTCGAGCGTGAGGGCCGGCTTGGGCCCGCGGCTGGGCCTGGGGCCCGTGTCCCACAGCAGGTGGAGGGTGCGGACGATGTCTCCGCTCCCGCTGGTCTCCGTGCCGCCCGAGCCGCTTGTCATGGATCTCAGAATAATCCCTTGGGCCAAAACTGGGTACGGTGTACTCTTAATGGGGTACGGCGTACTCAGTTTAGGGAATTGGGGGAGTGCTGTGAGCGGTTACGCGGTGCGGGCCGAGGGGCTCGAGAAGAGGTACGGGGAGAAGCGTGCCCTCGACGGCTTCGACCTGGCCGTGCGGGAGGGCACGGTGCACGGCCTGCTCGGGCCGAACGGCGCGGGCAAGACGACCGCCGTCCGCATCCTCTCCACGCTGGTGAAGCTGGACGGGGGAAGTGCCCGGGTGGCGGGGCTGGACGTTGCCCGGCAGCCACGGGAGGTGCGGGCCCGGATCGGGCTCACCGGTCAGTACGCCGCGGTGGACGAGGTGCTCACCGGCCGGCAGAACCTGGAGATGTTCGGCCGGCTGTTCCACCTGGGCGGGCGCCGGGCGCGGCTGCGGGCGGGCGAGCTGCTGGAGCAGTTCGACCTGACCGACGCCGCGGACAAGGGAGTCGGGAAGTACAGCGGCGGCATGCGGCGGCGCCTCGACCTCGCCGCGTCGATGATCCTCACCCCGCACGTGCTGTTCCTGGACGAGCCGACGACCGGCCTCGACCCGCGCGGCCGGGGTGAAGTCTGGGACTCCGTACGGGCGTTGGTCACCGGCGGCACCACCGTGCTGCTGACCACGCAGTATCTGGAGGAGGCCGACAAGCTCGCCTCGCACATCACCGTGATCGACCAGGGGCGGTCCATCGCCGACGACACCCCGGACGGGCTGAAGAGCACGGTGGGCGGCGACCGGATCGAGGTCGTCGTCGCCGAGCGGGCCGACATCGCGCGGGCGGTGAAGGTCGTCGCCCGGGTCTCGGACGGCGAACCGGAGTCGGACGAGACCGAGTTGAGGGTCCACGCACCCGTGACCGACCGGGTCGCCGCCCTCACCGAGGTGGCCCGCACCCTCCAGGACGAGGGCGTGCGCGTGGAGGACATCGGCCTGCGCAGGCCGAGCCTCGACGACGTGTTCCTGCGCCTGACCGGCCACCGCACGGACGCGTCGAACGAGACGGACGCGTCGAACGAGACTGATGCGTCGAGTGAGACTGATGCGTCGAACGAGAAGGCCGTGTCGAACGAGAAGGAGGCGGCGGCGTGACCACCCTCGACCCGACCGCACAGGTCACCCCCGGCCCGGCCGCGCAGAGCGACCACGGGCGCGCGTACTGGGTGCTCGCCGACTGCTGGAACGTCGTCCGGCGCGGGCTCACCCACTATCAGCGCCAACCGATCAACATCGCCTGGCAGTTGGGCTTCCCGATCCTGTCCGTGCTGCTGTACGGGTACGTGTTCGGCAGCGCGATGAAGGTGCCCGGCGGCGGTGACTATCGGGACTTCCTGATGCCGGGCATGTTCGTGATGACGATGGCCTTCGGGTTCATCAACACCGCGACGCTCGTCGTGTACGACTCCACCAAGGGCGTCATCGACCGGTTCCGCTCCATGCCGATGGCGCCGTCCGCCGTCGTCGCCGGGCGCGGGGTCACCGATCTCATCGTCGCCTGCGCGGAGTTGACGATCCTGATGCTCACCGCGGTCGCCATGGGCTGGCGGCCCGACGGCGGCTTCGGTTTCCTGGGCGCCTTCGCGCTGTTGCTGTGGCTGCGGTTCTCGCTGATCTGGCTCGGGGTGTGGCTCGGTCTGCTCGTGCCCAACCCGGAGGCGGCGGGCGGTCTGTTCGCGGTCGCGTTCCCGCTGACGATGATCTCCAGCATCTTCGTCGCCCCGCAGCTGATGCCGGACTGGCTCGGCCATGTGGCGGCCTGGAACCCGATCTCGTCGACGGCTGCGGCCACCCGTGAACTGTTCGGCACGCCGGTGGGCAGCGGCGACTCGTGGGTCGAGCAGCACGCGCTGCTGATGTCGGCCGTCTGGCCGCTGGTCCTCACGCTGATCTTCGTTCCGCTGGCGGTGCGGAGGTTCCAGAAGCTCAGCAAGTAGTAGTCGGTCGCGCTTGTGCGGCTACGGGGGACGTGCGGTGTTCGGGGCTTCAAGTGTCCCGAATACCGCACGACTTCTTGACGTGTCCACGCGGGATCTCTTCCATGGGGGTGCGTGGTGCGGTGGGAGCGCTCCCATCCGTTCCGGGGCCGCGCCTCCCGAGAGGAAGCAGCGACATGTTCCGCAGCTTGCGAAGAGCGCTGTGTGCTGCCGCCGCGGCGCTCCTGCTACCGCTGGCCGGTGTGCAGACGGCCGCCCACGCCGACCCGGCGGCCGCCGTGGACCGGGCGGCCGCGGCGGCCGCCCCCGGAGCCGGTTACTGGCACACCAGCGGCCGCCAGATCCTGAACGCGGCCGGTCAGCCCGTACGGATAGCCGGCATCAACTGGTTCGGCTTCGAGACCGCCAACTACACCCCCCACGGCCTCTGGGCGCGCGACTACAAGAGCATGATCGACCAGATGAAGTCGCTGGGCTACAACACCATCCGGCTGCCCTACAGCGACGACCTCTTCAAGAGCGGCACCGTACCCAACAGCATCGACTTCTCCGGCGGCAAGAACGCCGACCTCCAGGGCCTCGGCTCCCTCCAGATCATGGACAGGATCGTGGCGTACGCGGGTCAGGGCGGCCTCAAGGTCGTACTGGACCGGCATCGTCCGGACGCGGCCGGCCAGTCGCCGCTCTGGTACACCTCCGCGGTGCCGGAGTCGACGTGGATCGCCAACCTCAAGGCGCTGGCGACCCGTTACCAGGGCAACTCCACGGTGATCGGCATCGACCTCCACAACGAGCCGCACGATCCCGCCTGTTGGGGCTGCGGCGACACGACGAGGGACTGGCGCCTGGCCGCCCAGCGCGCCGGCAACGCGATCCTGTCCGTCAACCCCGAGCTGCTGGTCTTCGTGGAGGGCGTGCAGACGTTCAACGGAGTGTCGGGCTGGTGGGGCGGCAACCTGATGGGGGTCGCCCAGTACCCCGTCCAGCTGGACGTCCCGAACCGGGTCGTCTACTCGGCCCACGACTACGCCACGAGCGTGGCCCAGCAGAGCTGGTTCAGCGACCCGTCCTTCCCCGCCAACATGCCCGGCATCTGGGACAAGTACTGGGGCTACATCTTCAAGCAGAACATCGCGCCGGTGTGGGTGGGCGAGTTCGGTACGACGCTCCAGTCGACGATCGACCAGAAGTGGCTCGCCGCGCTGGTGAGTTACCTCCGGCCCACCAGCACGTACGGCGCCGACAGCATCTCCTGGACCTTCTGGTCCTGGAACCCCAACTCCGGTGACACGGGCGGGATCCTGAAGGACGACTGGACGACCGTGGACACGGTGAAGGACGGATACCTGGCGAGCGTGAAGGCACCGGGCTTTCCGAGCGGCGGGGGTGGTCCGGGTGACCCCGGCGACCCCGGTGATCCCGGAGGCGGGGCGGCCTGCACCGCCGCCTACACCGTCGGCAGCGACTGGGGCGGCGGCTTCAACGCCGACGTGAAGGTGACCAATTCGGGCACCACGGCGCTCAAGTCCTGGAAGGTCACGTGGACCTGGCCCGGCGCCCAGAAGGTCACCAGCATGTGGAACGCCTCGTACACGCAGAGCGGTTCGACAGTGGTCGCGTCGAACGCCGACCACAACGGGGCGGTCGCGGTGGGCGCTTCGGCGAGCTTCGGATTCGGAGGCGCGCCGGGCGGCGGCGGAGCACCGGCGGTGAGCTGCACGGCGACATGAGACAGGCGCCATGACACGGACAGGGGCGCCCGGCACGGTTGTCGTGCCGGGCGCCCCGGTTGCCGTACGAACGACGGTTACAACTGCTCGACAGTGACGGTCACAGCTTCTCGATCACGTAGTCGATGCACTTCGTGAGGGCCTCGATGTCCGCCGGGTCGATCGCGGGGAACATGGCGACACGGAGCTGGTTGCGGCCGAGCTTGCGGTAGGGCTCGGTGTCGACGATGCCGTTGGCGCGCAGGACCTTGGCGACGGCGGCCGCGTCGACGTCGTCGGTGAAGTCGATCGTGCCGATGACCTGCGAGCGCTTGGCCGGGTCGGTGACGAACGGGTTCGCGTACTTGACGTCCTCGGCCCAGCCGTACAGCGTGCGCGAGGAGGTCGCCGTGCGGCGGACCGACCAGTCGAGGCCGCCCTGGCCGTTGATCCACTCCAGCTGGTCGTTCAGCAGGAAGAGGGTGGCGAGGGCCGGGGTGTTGTACGTCTGGTTCTTGCGGGAGTTGTCGATCGCCGTGGGCAGGCTGAAGAACTCCGGGACGTGGCGGCCGCTCGCGTGGACGCGCTCGGCGCGCTCGATGGCGGCCGGGGAGAAGATCCCGATCCACAGGCCGCCGTCCGCGGCGAAGGACTTCTGCGGGGCGAAGTAGTAGACGTCGGTCTCGGCGATGTCGACGGGCAGCCCGCCCGCACCGCTCGTCGCGTCCACGAGGACGAGGGCGCCCTCGTCGGCGTTCGCGACGCGCTTGACCGGGGCGGCGACGCCGGTGGAGGTCTCGTTGTGGGTGAGGGCGTAGACGTCCACGCCCGACTGGGCGACCGGCTCCGGGTGCGTGCCCGGCTCGGAGGTGATGACGTCCGGGTCGGCGAGCCAGGGGGCGAGCTTGGCGGCCTTCGCGAACTTCGAGCTGAACTCACCGAAGGTGAGGTGCTGCGACTTGTTCTCGATCAGGCCGTGCGTCGCGACGTCCCAGAACGCGGTGGAGCCGCCGTTGCCGAGGACCACCTCGTAGCCCTCGGGAAGCTGGAAGAGGTCGCGCACTCCCTCGCGGACCTTCCCCACGAGGTTCTTCACCGGGGCCTGGCGGTGGGACGTGCCCATCAGGGACGTGCCGGTCGCGGCGAGCGCGGTGAGCGACTCCGTACGCACCTTGGAGGGGCCCGCGCCGAAACGGCCGTCGGCGGGCTTGAGGTCAGCGGGGATCTGGATATCAGCCACGACGGGAGCGTAGCCGTTTCCGGAAACGTGGGTGAAACGTCGTCCGTCGGCTGAGACGCACTTCGGGGGTGCCGCCGGGTTTCCTTCGCCCCCGCCGCCCTTACCCTTCCCGTCCCTGGGGGCTGCGCCCCCAGACCCCCCTTGTCGGCCTGAACGGCCTCGTCCTCAAACGCCGGACGGGCTGAAATGTCGGCCCGGGCCGCAATGTATTCAGCCTCTCCGGCGTTTGAGGAGCGGGGGTTCGGGGGCGGAGCCCCCGAGTGGTGACGGGAACGGGTAGGGGCGGCGGGGGCGAGAAAAGGCCGTGGTCAGGGGCGCGTGCCGCCCACAGGTGGGGCCGGGGTGAAGCGGACCGGGAGGGATGTCAGGCCCCGTAGCCAAGGGGAGGGACGGCGGGCCAGGGACTTGACGGGGACGGCCAGGTCGATGTCCGGGAGGCGGTCCAGGACTACCTCGATGGCCGTGCGGGCGATGACCTCCGCTATCTCCTGGGCCGGGAAAGGGCAGCGGTGTTCGCCGTGGCCGAAGGAGAAGTGGGCGCTGTTGCCGCCGGTCAGGGCGGAGCTGTGGGTGCGGACCTGCGGGTCGTGGTTGGCGGCCTGGAGGCCGAGGAGCAGGAGGTCACCGGCGCGTACGGCCCGACCCCCGAGCCGCGTGTCGCGGGCGGCCCAGCGCCCGGCCACGTTCTGCGTGGGCGTGTCCTCCCACAGCACCTCGTTCATGGCCTCGGCGACACTGCGCCGGCCACCGAAGAGCGAGGCCGCGAACCGCTCGTCCGTGAGCATCAGCCGCAGCGAGTTGCCGATCCAGTCGGCGGTCGGCTGGTGCCCCGCGGCCATCATGACCATCAGGTCCTGAGTGATCTCCTCGTGAGTGAAGCCGCCCGCGGCCCCTCCACCGTGGCCTCCTGCATGCCCTCCCGCGTGTCCCCGCGCGAGCATCCGGCTGACCACGTCGTCCGCGGGGCGCGCCGCCCGGTCCGCCACCAGGTGGGCCATCGCGGCGGCCACGTGCAACTGCCCGGCGATGGCCCCCTCGTGCCCGTCGACCATGTCGTTCAGGGCGGCGACGAGCCCGGGACCCTGTTCGTCGGCGAAGCCGTAGAGGGTGGCCAGGACACGTACGGGGAGCAGGGCCGCGTAGTCCACGACCAGGTCCGTCGCGCCCTTGGCGCACACCGCGTCGATCAGTTCGTCGGCGAACCGCTCGGCGAGCGTGCGCAGTTCGAAGGCGTCGACGGCTTCGAGGGCGTCGCTGACCATCGCGGCCCGCTCGCGATGGCGTTCGCCGACGGTGTAGAGGATGGACGGCTGGCCGCGGCCGATCAGCGGCAGCAGCGGCCAGTCGCCGGGGACCCGGTCCCACTGGTTCCAGAGGCCGGAGTCGCGGCTGAACAGCACGGGATCCCCGGTGACCTGGTGCAGCTCGCGGTAGCCGAGCACGAGCCAGGCCGGGATGTCCCCGTCGAGCAGCACCGACGCCACGGAACCGTGCTCGCGCCTCAACTCCCGGTACAACTCGGCGGGTTCGGCCAGGAACCGGGGCCCGTGGAGGCGCACGGGGGCGGGGTTCACCGGGCCAACTCCTGCGGGGGTACGGAGACATGGTCCTGCGGTGTACCGGCGGCGCCCTCGGCCGCGTACGGACTCCTGGCGGCCCGCACGCGCTCGACGACCTGCGGGTTGTCGGCGAGGTACAGGCTCTTGATGTGCTCGATCAGCGTGATCAGGACGCGTTTGCCGGAGTCGCGCGAGCGGGCGTCGCAGTCGACGAGCGGGATGTGCGGGGCGAGGTCGAGCGCGTCACGGACCTGTTGGAGCGTGTGGGCGGGGCCGCCGAAGTCGTTGCGGGCGACGATGAACGGCGTACCGAGACGTTCGAGCCGGTCGATGGCGTACCAGGAGTCGTCGATGCGCCGGGTGTCGACGAGGACGACCGCACCGAGCGCGCCGGTGAAGAGCCGGTCCCAGAGGTACCAGAAGCGCTCCTGGCCCGGCGCGCCGAAGAGGTAGAGCACGGTGCGGGCGCTGAGCGTGATGCGGCCGAAGTCGAAGGCCACGGTGGTCCGGGACTTGCCGGGCACCGCACTGACGTCGTCGACCGTCCCGCCGGCCCCCGTGATCGTCTCCTCGGTACTGAGGGGGCGGATCTCGCTCACCGAGTGGATCATCGTCGTCTTGCCGACACCGAAACCGCCGACGACCACGATCTTCAGCCCGTTGTCGGCGGACGCCTCCAGGGGCGTACGAACCTCGGGCGCACGGTCCTCGGGTGCAGGGTCCTCTGCCGCATGGGCGTCGGGCGTACGGGCGTCGGCGGTCGGTTCAGAGGTTGCGGAGTCCAACGAGCACCTGCTCCAGGATGTCGGGATCGGGGCGGCCGGCGATTGCGGCCCTGCGCGGGTGGCGGGCGCTGACGCGGCCCTCGGCGAGGAGGTCGGAGAGCAGGATCTTCGTGATGCTGACCGGCAGCCGCAGCTCCGCGGCGACCTCCGCGACGGCGGTGGGCCGTTCTGCGAGGCGCAGGATCGCCGCGTGCTCCGACTGCATGCCGGGGACCGCGTCGCACTCGGCGACGACCAGGGTCACCAGGTCGAACGGGGTTCCGGGCGTGGACCGGCTGCGTCCTTGCGTGACGGTGTAGAGCCGGTCGGGCGCGTCGTCCCTGCCCGGCCGGCTCATGACGTGCGTGGCTGCGCGCTCAGTGACGTACGAGGCTGTGAGCTCAGGTGGTCGCCGAGCTGTTCCACGAGTTCGGCCATGTTGTGCCCGATGAGCCCGGGGTCCGCCTCCTCGGCCGTGACCAGGGCCAGGTGTGCGCCCTCGCCCGCCTCTACGATGAACAGGACCCCGCCGTAGAACTCGGCCATCGCCGACCGTACGCCCCCGGTGCCGTCCCCGAACTCCATGGACGCCCCGTGGGACAGCGACTGGATACCGGCGGCGATGGCGGCGAGCTGGTCGGCCTGGTCGACGGAGAGTTCCGGCGTGCGGCACAGCTTCAGGCCGTCCCGCGAGAGCACGAGCGCGTGCCGGGCGCCGGGGGTGCGCGCCAGCATGCCCTGCATGAGCCAGGTCAGCTTCTCCTCGGTGGAGGAGTAGGTGGTGGGGGAGGCGGATGCGGCGATGGCGGCCGTGGCCGTGCTGCCGATGGGGCCGGTGGGGCCGGTCATGAAGTGGGGTCGCTTTCCGGGTGGGAGGTGGCAGGGCTCGTACGGGCTTGTACGGGCTCCTCCGCCGACGTCCCTCGGACGGCTTGGCGGAAACTGCTGAAGCGGGCGGCGCGGGTCATCACGTCGTCGGGACCGGAGCCGGGGACCTCCGGGGAGTAGGGGGCGCCGGAGCGGTCGGGACCGTCGGAGTCGTCATGGCCGTCGAGCGCGGCCGGGGGTCTGTTGCGGGAGCGCTGGGCCTCCACTTCGG
This sequence comes from Streptomyces sp. NBC_00258, assembly GCF_036182465.1. NCBI lineage: Bacteria > Bacillati > Actinomycetota > Actinomycetes > Kitasatosporales > Streptomycetaceae > Streptomyces > Streptomyces sp. NBC_00258. The sequence continues at coordinate 5,775,871 of NZ_CP108081.1, read as the reverse complement.
CCTCCGCCTCGGCGAGGGTGCGGCCGCGGTGGCGCTTGGGGAGGCTGACGAGGGGGTCGGCGACCACGGGCTGGAGCGGGGAGCCGTGGGCCGGCACGGGCTCCGGGTCCAGGTCGGAGAGGGCGTGCGCGGCGGCGTACGACTCCTGGGGGCGGGGCCAGGGCTGGGGCTGGGGCCAGGACTGGGGCGCCGGGTCGGGCGCCTCGGGCTCGCGGCCGTGACGGGCGGCGTGGGCGCCATGGGGCCCACGGGTGCCATGAGTTCCAGGAGACCCATACGTTTCATTTGCCTCATGGGCGGCCGGAATCGGGACCCAGGCCACGGCCGGGCCGGGTGCCGAGGCCGAGGCGGAGGCCGGGTTCGCGGTCGGTACCTGGGGCTCGGCCGGTACGTGGCCCAGAGCCGATGCCGGGGCCGAGGTGAAGGCCGACGCGGATTCGGAGCTGGAACCGGAGCCGGAGCCGGAGTCGGATGCGGAAGCCGGTGCAGCGGCCGCAGCCGACGCGGAAGCCGGGTCCGAAGCCGATGTCGGGGCGGCCGCCGAGGACGAGGACGAGGACGAGGCCCAAGCCGACGTCGGGGCGGCGCCGGTTGTCGAGGCCGGTTCCGGAGTCGCGGTGGAGGACCAGGCCGGAGTCGGAGCAGCGTCCGGAGTCGCGGTGGAGGACCAGGTCGGCGTCGGAGCAGCCTCCGGAGCTGAGGCGGTTGTTGACGTCGGCGTCGAAGCCGACGCCCAAGAAGCCGAAGCCGGGTCCGATGCCGAAGCCGATGCCGATGCCGATGCCGAAGCCGAAGTCTGCGTCGGTGTCGGCGTCTGTGTCGCGGTCGACGCCGGGTTCGCGAGGATGTCCTGGGGGATGAGCACCAGGACGCCCGTGCCGCCGCGCGCGGAGGGGCGGAAGGAGACCTTCAGGCCGTACTTGCGGGAGAGGCGGCCGACGACCGCGAGGCCCAGCCGGGTGCCGCTGAGGCCGCCGAGTTCCGCCTCCTCGCCCGAGACGGCACGTTCGGCGCGGCGCAGCTGCACGTCGCCCATCACCAGCCCGCTGTCCTCCACGGAGATGATGACTCCGGCCGGAACCTCCTCTACGTAGACGTGCACTTCGGCCGTCGGAGGAGAGAAGTTCGCGGCGTTGTCGAGGATTTCGGCGAGCGCGTGCATCACGCCCTCGGCGGCGTGCCCGGCCACGGCGGCCTCGCTCGACGAGTGCACGCGTACGCGCTGGTAGCCGCTGATCCGGCCCATCGCGCCGCGCAGGATCGACTCCATGACGATGGGCCGCGCCCAGCGGCGGCCCGAGCGCGCGCCCGCGAGGACGGCGACGGAGTCGGCGAGGCGGCCCGCCTGTGCTGTGCGGTGGTCGAGGTGGAGGAGGTCGGTGAGTACGTCCTCGTCGGGGTGCCGCTCCTCCATGGCGCGCAGGTCGGCGAGCATGCTCGTGGCCAGGGCCTGCAGCCGTCCCGCGGTGTTGGCGGCGGCCGAGATCGCGGCGGCGCGTTCGGTTCTCGCCTGCCGCAGTTCGTCGGCCACGCGCGCGTGCTCGGCGCCGAGGCGGACGCGCTCCCGGTCGAGTTCGGCGGCCAGGCGGACCTTCTGGTGGGTGTTCTGCTCGGCGAGGCGGGCGCGTTCCCGGGTGTGGTCGTCAGTCAGACGCGCGCGTTCGCGCGCGGACTCCTCGGTGAGGCGGGCGTGCTCCTGGAGCAGTCGGCCGGCCTCCTGGGACACCGCTTCGAGGCGGCGGACGAGTAATCGCGACGTCGCCATGGCGCGGCTCGCCACGGCGACGGCCAGGCACAGCAGGACGACGCCCGCGCTGCCGCCCCAGGCGAGGGGCACGCGCACGGACGCGGGGGCCAGGGCGACCGCGGCGCCGACGGCGAGCGCAGCCGGTACGGCGGCGAGGAGCGGGGCGAGCACGACGGCACGCAGGCGAGGTCGCTCCCCGCCGAGGTGCGCCGGAGACGGCCGATCTGGGGTGGGGCGCGCTTGCGGGGTGGGCGCGGTCATCAATCGTGTCCTCGGTCGTGTCCTGGGTGGGATGCGACACATGGTGCTCAACTGGCGGTCACTATATGAGAGTTCGTGATCGGACCGCGCAGGATTCGTGCCCGCTTTCACAAGTCGTCCCCAATCCGGGGGCCGACCCTCCTTCGCTCGCCCGGGGTCACTGTCAGTGACGGGGGGCATTCTTGGAGGCATGACGGAAATGGATCTCGGGGAGTTGCGGTCGGAGCTGCGGAAAGCCGTGCGCGGAGAGGTCGCCTTCGACGCGACGGCGAGGGCGCTGACCACGATGGACGCGTCCAACTACCGGCGCGTGCCGCTCGGCGTGGTCGCCCCGAGAGACGCCGACGACGTGGCGGCGGCGCTGTCCGTCTGCTCCCGTCTCCGTGTGCCGGTCGTCGCGCGCGGTGGTGGTACGTCGATCGCGGGACAGGCGACCGGCACGGGTGTGGTGCTGGACTTCACCCGCCACATGAACCGGATCGTGTCCCTGGACGCGCAGGCGCGCACGGCCGTGGTCCAGCCGGGGGTCGTCCTGGACCGCCTCCAGGAGGCGGCCGCGCCGCACGGCCTGCGCTTCGGGCCCGACCCGTCGACCCACGGCCGGTGCACGCTCGGCGGAATGATCGGCAACAACTCGTGCGGGTCGCACTCGGTGGCCTGGGGTACGACGGCCGACAGCGTGCGCGGGCTGTCCGTGGTGACGGCCAGAGGCGAGTTCCTGTCGCCGGGCAGGTCATGGTCCGGCGCTCCGGAAGGGCTGCGGGCCCTGGTGGAGGGGGAGCTGGGGCGGCTGCGCACCGGCTTCCCGGACCTGCCCCGCCGTATCTCGGGGTATGCGCTGGACGCGCTGCTCCCCGAGAAGGGCGCCGACGTCGCCCGCTCCTTCTGCGGCTCCGAGGGCACCCTGGGCGTGCTGACGGAGGCGGTCGTCGCGCTGGTCGAGGCCCCACGCGCGCGTGCGCTGGCCGTGCTGGCGTACGCGGACGAGAGCGCGGCGGCCGAGGCCGCCGCGGGCCTGCTGCCGCACCGGCCGTTGACGGTGGAGGGCATGGCGGCCGATCTCGTACGGGCGGACGCGGGACTGCCCAGGGGCGGCGCCTGGCTGTTCGTGGAGACGGGCGGCGGGACGGCGGCGGAGGCACGCGCGCGTGCGGACGTGATCGTGCGTGCCGCGGACGTCGTCGACTCCCTCGTGGTCACCGACCCGGCCGGCCAGCGGGCCCTGTGGCGGGTCCGCGAGGACGCGAGCGGCACGGCGACCCGGATGCCGGACGGCACCGAGGCCTGGCCCGGCTGGGAGGACTGCGCTGTGCCCCCGGCCCGACTCGGCCCGTACCTGCGGGACTTCAGGGGCCTGCTGACTTCCCACGGACTGCGCGGCACGCCGTACGGGCACTTCGGGGACGGCTGCATTCACGTACGCATCGACTTCGACCTGCTCTCCCGCGAGGGCATCGGCCGCTTCCGCCGCTTCTCGGAGGAGCTGGCGGAGCTGGTGGTCGCCCACGGCGGCTCGCTCTCCGGGGAACACGGCGACGGACAGGCCCGCGCCGAACTGCTCCCGAAGATGTACGGGGAGGAGATGGTCGCCCTCTTCGAGCGGGCCAAGTCGGTGTGGGACCCGGACGGCCTGCTCAACCCGGGAATGCTGGTCCGGCCCGCCGCCCTGGACGAGAACCTGCGATTCGCCGTGCTCCCGCGCGAGCCGGTGGACGTGGCCTTCGGCTACCCGCACGACGGAGGCGACTTCTCGGCGGCGGTCCGCAGATGCGTGGGCGTCGCCAAGTGCCGCACGGAGACGGCCGGTCCGGGCTCCGGCGTCATGTGCCCCTCCTTCCGCGCGACCGGCGAGGAGGAGCACTCCACACGCGGGCGTGCCCGGCTGCTGCACGAGATGCTCGCGGGCGAGATCGTCACCGACGGCTGGGCGTCCACGGAGGTCCGCGACGCACTGGACCTGTGCCTGTCCTGCAAGGGCTGCCGCTCCGACTGCCCGGTCGGCGTCGACATGGCCACGTACAAGGCGGAGTTCCTGCACCACCACTACGAAGGCCGTCGGCGGCCCGCGGCCCACTATGCGATGGGGTGGCTGCCGGTCTGGCTGCGGATGGTGGACCGTTCGCGTACGGCACGGCTGGTCAACGCCCTCACCTCCGTACGCCCGTTGGAGGCACTCGCCAAGCGGCTGGGCGGGATCGCGCCCGAGCGGAGGATTCCGCGGGTGGCGGGGGAGACGTTCACCCGGTGGTGGGGCCGCAGGGCCAGGGCGCAGGCACGGTCGGCAATGCGCGCGGGCGTGGAGTACGACGAGTGCGTCGAGTACACGGACGGCGACCCGCCCAAGCTGGTCATCCTCTGGCCGGACACCTTCACCGAGTATCTGTCGCCGTCCGTAGGAAAGGCGGCCACGCGGGTCCTGGAGGCGGCGGGGATGAGAGTGCTGCCGTGGCCGCCGATGGACAAGGGGCTTCCGCGGGTGCCGGCCGTGAGCAGCCGGCTTCGGCGGAGGCCGACCATGGGATTGCGGCCACCACCGGGCGGGACACCGGGCGACGGAGCGCCGACCGGCCCGGACCCGGCGGGTCAGCCGCCGGCGGACCCAGCGGCGGACCCGGGGGCGGACCCAGGCCCGGACTCGTGGACCGTTCCGCGCCCGGTTCCCCGCGGCCGGGTCTGCTGCGGCCTGACCTACGTCTCGACGGGCCAGCTGGACCGCGCCCGCAAGGTGATGCGCCGCACCCTCGACCTGCTGTATCCGCTCGGGGATCCGTCCATCCCCGGGGAGCCCCCGCCCGTCGTCGTCCTCGAACCCAGCTGCGCCGCCGCCCTGCGCACGGATCTGCCCGAGCTGCTGCCCGACGATCCGCGCGCCCACATCCTGGCGTCGGCGGTCGTGACCTTCGCGGAGGCGCTGGAGCGCCACGCCGACCCGCACTGGACCCCGCCCCGCCTGGACCGTCCGGTCGTGGGCCAGACCCACTGCCACCAGCACGCGATCCTCGGCGACGCTCCCGACCGCCGCCTGCGCACGGCAGCGGGCCTGACCGGTGAACTCTCCGGCGGCTGCTGCGGCCTGGCAGGCAACTTCGGCTTCGAGAAGGGGCACCACGAAGTGTCGGTGGCCTGCGCGGAGGAACAACTGCTGCCGGCGGTTCGGGCGGCGGGGGAGGAACCGGTGGTCCTGGCGGACGGCTTCTCGTGCCGCACCCAACTCGAACAGCTCGGAGACCGGAAGGGCAGACACCTGGCCGAGGTGCTGGCGGAGGGTCTGGACGGCTGAGGGGCGCGCGGCTGTGACATTTGCGGCTCCGCCGCGATGGGGGCCCCTCCCGGTCGAGCGGAGCCGAGAGCGGGGGAGCGACCAGCCACAACGAACCCGCACCCGGCCGGCCGACATTTCACCGCAGCGTAAGCTGCAAAACTGTTGTACAGCCCTGACCGAGTCCATTACCCTGGACCGGCAAGTCCACCACGATGCACTGCAACGTACAACAGCTCTCGACCCGAACTTCCTGGACGGCCCCGTGAACATCCCCAGCGCTGACCGGTCCCCGTCGGTCGCCGACCCCGCGGCCGCCGTCGCCGGCCCGTCCCCCGTGTCCGACCCGGGAGCCGGCCCCGGGACCGGCCCGACGGCCGGCCCGGCGGGCGGCCCGCGGGGGATCCGGGCCCTCGGCCCCGTGGGGCTCGTGCTCGCCGGAGGCATCTCCGTCCAGTTCGGCGGCGCCCTCGCCGTGACCCTGATGCCGCGCACCGGAGCGCTCGGTGTCGTCACGCTCCGCCTCGTGGTCGCCGCGATCGTGATGCTCGTGGTCTGCCGCCCCAAACTGCGCGGGCACTCGCGCGTCGACTGGGGCACCGTCGTCGTCTTCGGCATCACGATGGCCGCGATGAACGGCCTCTTCTACCAGTCGGTCGCCCGCATCCCGCTCGGCCCCGCCGTTACGCTGGAGGTGCTCGGCCCCCTCGTGCTCTCGGTGGTGGCCTCCCGTCGCGCCCTCAACTTCGTCTGGGCCGGCCTCGCCCTCGGCGGCGTCTTCCTCCTCGGCGGCGGAGGCTTCGACAGCCTCGACCCGGTCGGTGTCGCGTTCGCCCTGTCGGCCGGCGCCATGTGGGCCGCGTACATCCTCTTCAGCGCCCGTACGGGGCGGCGCTTCCCGCAGGCCGACGGGCTGGCGCTCGCCATGGCGGTCGCGGCGGTGCTGTTCCTGCCCCTGGGCCTCGTCGAGTCCGGCACGAAACTGCTGGACCCGACCACGATCGCGCTGGGCTCCGCCGTCGCCGTCCTCTCCTCCGTGCTCCCCTACACACTCGAACTTCTCGCCCTCCGCCGTCTGCCCGCCTCCACCTTCGCCGTCCTCATGAGCCTCGAACCGGCCGTCGCCTCGATCGCCGGCTTCCTGGTCCTGAGCCAGACCCTGTCCATGACGGAGGCCCTGGCGATCACACTCGTCATCGCGGCGAGCATGGGGGCGGTACGGACACAGGTGGGCCGGGGCAGGGCGAAGGGGCTGGACTCCTAGACGCCGCCCCGGCGGCGAGAGGCCCGAGCGCCGCTGGACTCCGCCCCGGAGGCGAGACGGCACCGGCGCCGCCGGCCGGCGGGTCTCTCCCTGGTCGTCCGGGTTTCTCCCCAGTCGATGGGGTTCTCCCGGCCCAGGCGTGCCGTCCGCCATCCCGGTTTCAATAATGCAAGCACGCTTGCTTGTTTCTGCGACCACTGCCATGCTCCTGCACACCGCGCCGCACACCGCCGTGCCCGAGGGGAGCGCATCGTGACCGATCCGACGCCCGTGTTCGACGATCTGCGCGACGAGAGCGAGGAACTCGACCGGCTGGTGGGGGAGTTGAGCGAGGACGCCTGGGCGCTCGCGACCCCGGCGGCGGGCTGGACCGTCGCCCATCAGATCGCGCATCTCGCCTGGACCGACCGGTCGGCGCTGCTCGCGGCGACCGACCTGGCGGCCTTCGGGGCGGAGGTCGAGAAGGCGCTCGCCGCCCCGGACCGCTTCGTCGACGAGGGGGCCGAGGAAGGCGCCGGGCTGCCGCCCGCACGGCTGCTCGCCGAGTGGCGCGCCGGGCGCGACGCCCTGCACAAGGCGCTGTGTTCGACACCCAGAGGAGTGCGCCTCCCCTGGTACGGGCCGCCCATGTCCGCCGCCTCCATGGCGACGGCCCGGCTCATGGAGACCTGGGCCCACGGCCAGGACATCGCCGACGCGTTGCATGTGACGAGGCCACCCACCGACCGGCTGCGGCATGTGGCGCGCATCGGGGTGCGGGCCCGGGACTTCGCCTTCGGAGTGCGGGGGCTGAGCGCGCCGGAGGAGGAGTTCCGGGTCGAGCTGACGGCACCCTCCGGCGACGGCACGTTGTGGACGTACGGCCCCGAGGACGCCGCCCAGCGCGTCACCGGCCCCGCCCTCGACTTCTGCCTGCTCGTCACCCGGCGGGCCCACCGCGCCGATCTCGCCGTACGGGCACAAGGGGCCGACGCCGACCGCTGGCTCGACATCGCGCAGGCCTTCGCGGGGCCGCCGGGAACAGGCCGCGCACCGAAGGGGGCCACAGGATGACCGACCCCATGACCGGATCGACACCCGACGTCCCGCCCGGCCCCACCGCTGGATCGACGCCCGCCCCTGAAGCCCGTCCCCGTCCCCACCCTCTCCGCATCGGCAACGCCTCCGGCTTCTACGGTGACCGGTTCGACGCGATGCGGGAGATGCTCACCGGTGGACCCCTGGACGTCCTGACCGGCGACTATCTCGCCGAACTGACCATGCTCATCCTCGGCCGCGACCGCCTCAAGAACCCGTCCGGCGGCTACGCGCGCACCTTCCTGCGGCAGTTGGAGGAGTGCCTCGGGCTCGCGCACGAGAAGGGCGTACGGATCGTCGCCAACGCCGGCGGCCTCAATCCGGCCGGACTCGCCGACGCCGTGAGGGAGCTGGCCCAGCGGCTCGGCATCCCGGCGCGCGTCGCGCACGTAGAGGGCGACGACCTCACCGCACGCCACCCCAAGAGCCTCGCCGCGCACGCCTACCTCGGGGGCGAAGGCATCGCCACCTGCCTCCGCGAGGGCGCGGACATCGTCGTCACCGGCCGCGTCACGGACGCCGCCCTGGTCACGGGACCGGCCGCCGCCCACTTCGGCTGGGCACCGGGTGGGGGTCCCCCCGCGCGAGCGCAGTCGAGCGTGGGGGAGTACGACCGGCTCGCGGGTGCCGTCGTCGCCGGGCACGTCCTGGAGTGCGGCACGCAGGCCACCGGCGGCAACTACGCCTTCTTCGCCGAGCACGCCCCGGAGCGCCTGCACCACCCGGGCTTCCCCGTCGCCGAGATCCACGAGGACGGCACGAGCGTCATCACCAAGCACGACGGCACCGGCGGCGTCGTGGATCTCGGCACGGTCACCGCCCAGCTCCTGTACGAGACGTCCGGCGCCCGGTACGCGGGCCCCGACGTCACCGCGCGCCTCGACTCGGTCCGGCTCACCCAGGAGGGCCCCGACCGGGTACGGATCGACGGTGTGCGCGGCGAGGCCCCGCCGCCCACCCTCAAGGTCGGGCTCAACCGGCTCGGCGGCTTCCGCAACGAGGTCGTCTTCGTCCTGACCGGGCTCGACATCGAGAAGAAGGCCGCGCTCGTACGGGCCCAGCTGGAGACCGCGCTCATGGCGGCCAAGTCCCGCCCGGCCGACGTCCGTTGGGACCTCGCCCGCACCGATCACCCGGACGCCCCCACCGAGGAGACGGCCAGCGCCCTCCTCCGGCTCGTCGTGCGCGACCCCGACCAGGACACGGTCGGCCGGACCCTCAGCGGAGCCGCCGTCGAGCTGGCGCTCGGCAGCTACCCCGGATTCCATGTGTTGGCGCCACCTGGAAAGGGCGCGCCCTATGGGGTCTTCGAGGATGTGTACGTCCCCCATGGCGACGTGGACCATATGGCAGTCCTCCACGACGGGCACCGGATCCATGTGATGCCGGCCCAGGTCACCCGCGTACTGGAGCCGCTGGAGGAACCCCGGCTGCCGGAACCGCTGCCCGGATCCCCACTCCAGGGACCGACCCGCCGTGCCCCCCTCGGCCTCGTCGCCGGAGCCCGCAGCGGCGACAAGGGGGGCAACGCGAACGTCGGCGTCTGGGCCTGCACGGACGACGCCTGGCGCTGGCTGGCGCACACCCTCACCACCGACCGGTTCCGCGAACTCCTTCCGGAAACCGCCGGCTTGACCGTCGTACGCCATGTCCTGCCGAACCTGCGCGCCCTCAACTTCGTAGTGGAGGGAGTGCTCGGCGAGGGCGTCGCGGCCCAGCACCGTTTCGATCCGCAGGCCAAGGCCCTCGGCGAATGGCTGCGCTCCCGCCACCTCGACATCCCGGAGGTACTGCTGTGACGGTCCTGGCGTCCGCGCTGGACACCGCCTCCCCGGACTACGCCGCCCACCGCGAGGCCATGCTCGCCAAGCTCACCGAGCTCGGCACGGAGCACGCGAAGGCCCTCGCGGGCGGCGGCGAGAAGTACGTCGCCCGGCACAGAAAGCGCGGCAAACTGCTCGCCCGAGAGCGCATCGAGCTGCTCCTCGACCCCGACACACCCTTCTTGGAGCTGTCGCCTCTCGCCGCCTGGGGGAGCGCCTCCCCCGAGTACACGGTCGGCGCCTCGCTCGTCACCGGCATCGGGGTCGTCGAGGGCGTGGAGTGCCTGATCACGGCGAACGACCCGACCGTGCGCGGCGGCGCCAGCAACCCCTGGAGCCTGAAGAAGGCCCTCAGGGCGAACGACATCGCGCTCGCCAACCGCCTGCCCTGCATCAGCCTCGTCGAGTCCGGCGGCGCCGACCTGCCCTCCCAGAAGGAGATCTTCATCCCCGGGGGTGCCATCTTCCGTGACATCACCCGGCTTTCGGCGGCCGGCATCCCGACCGTCGCCGTCGTCTTCGGGAACTCCACCGCGGGCGGCGCGTACATCCCCGGCATGTCCGACCACGTGATCATGGTCAAGGAGCGGGCGAAGGTCTTCCTCGGCGGCCCGCCGCTCGTGAAGATGGCCACCGGCGAGGAGAGCGACGACGAGTCGCTGGGCGGCGCCGAGATGCACGCGCGCGTGTCGGGCCTCGCCGACTACTTCGCCGTCGACGAGCAGGACGCCCTCAGACAGGCGCGGCGCGTCGTCGCCCGCCTCAACCACCGCAAGGCGTACGGAGATCCGGGCCCGGCCGCCCCGCCCAAGTACGACGAGGACGAACTGCTCGGCATCGTCCCCGGGGATCTGCGCACCCCCTTCGACCCCCGCGAGGTCGTCGCGCGCCTCGTCGACGCCTCCGACTTCGACGAGTTCAAGCCCCTCTACGGAACGAGCCTCACGACGGGCTGGGCGACGCTCCACGGCTACCCCGTCGGCATCCTCGCCAACGCCCAGGGCGTGCTGTTCAGCGAGGAGTCCCAGAAGGCGGCCCAGTTCATCCAGCTCGCCAACCAGCGCGACATCCCGCTCCTCTTCCTGCACAACACCACCGGCTACATGGTCGGCAAGGAGTACGAACAGGGCGGCATCATCAAGCACGGCGCGATGATGATCAACGCGGTGAGCAACAGCCGCGTACCCCACCTCTCCGTGCTCATGGGCGCCTCCTACGGAGCGGGCCACTACGGCATGTGCGGCCGCGCCTACGACCCGCGCTTCCTGTTCGCCTGGCCCAGCGCCAAATCCGCCGTCATGGGCCCCCAGCAGCTCGCGGGTGTCCTGTCGATCGTCGCCCGGCAGTCCGCCGCCGCGAAGGGGCAGCCCTACGACGAGGACGCCGACGCCGCCCTGCGCGCCATGGTCGAGCAGCAGATCGAGTCCGAGTCCCTGCCGATGTTCCTGTCCGGGCGGCTGTACGACGACGGGGTCATCGACCCCCGCGACACCCGCACCGTCCTCGGCCTGTGCCTGTCCGCGATCCACACGGCGCCCTACGAAGGCGCACGCGGCGGCTTCGGCGTCTTCCGGATGTGAGAGGTCCCATGATTTCGAGTCTTCTGGTCGCCAACCGGGGCGAGATCGCCTGCCGCGTCTTCCGCACCTGCCGTGAGTTGGACATCCGAACTGTCGCCGTCTACTCGGACGCCGACGAGAACGCCCTCCACACGCGCGTGGCCGACACCGCGGTACGCCTGCCGGGCTCGACGCCCTCCGAGACGTATCTGCGCGGCGAGCTGATCGTGAAGGCCGCCCTGACGGCCGGAGCGGAGGCCGTCCACCCCGGATACGGCTTCCTGTCGGAGAACGCCGACTTCGCGCGGGCCGTCCTCGACGCGGGCCTGGTCTGGATCGGCCCCCCGCCCGAGGCGATCGAGGCGATGGCCTCCAAGACCCGCGCCAAGGAGCTGATGGCGGCCGCCGGGGTGCCGCTGCTCGCTCCCCTGGACCCCGACACGGTGACCGAGGCCGATCTGCCCGTCCTCGTGAAGGCGGCGTCGGGCGGCGGCGGCCGGGGCATGCGGATCGTCCGCGAACTCGCCGACCTCAAGAGCGAGTTGGAGGCCGCGTCGGCCGAGGCCCAGGGCGCCTTCGGGGACGGCACGGTCTTCGTCGAGCCGTACGTCGAGCACGGACGCCATGTCGAGGTGCAGATCGTCGCCGACACCCACGGCACCGTGTGGGCCTATGGCACCCGCGACTGCTCCCTCCAGCGCCGCCACCAGAAGGTGATCGAGGAGGCCCCCGCGCCGGCCCTCGCCCCCGGAGTCGAACGGCGCCTGCGCTCCGCGGCGACGGCCGCCGCCCGCACGATCACCTACGCGGGCGCGGGCACCGTCGAGTTCCTGGTCTCCGGGGAGGACGTCCACTTCCTGGAGATGAACACCCGCCTCCAGGTCGAACACCCGGTGACGGAAGCGGTGTTCGGCATCGACCTGGTCGCCCTGCAGCTGAGCGTCGCCGAGGGAGCGCGGCTGGACGGCGAACCACCGCAGTCGTCCGGCCACGCCGTCGAGGCCCGCCTCTACGCCGAGGACCCCGCCCAGAACTGGGCCCCGCAGACCGGCACCCTGCACCGCCTCTCCGTACCCGGCATCCGCCTGGACACCGGCTACGAGGACGGCGACACGATCGGCGTCCACTACGACGCCATGCTCGCCAAGGCCGTCGCGTACGCCCCCACGCGCGCGGAGGCGATCCGCCGGCTCGCCGGAGCCCTGGAGCGGGCCACGATCCACGGCCCCGTCACCAACCGCGACCTCCTCGTACGCTCCCTGCGCCACGAGGAGTTCACGACGGCCCGCATGGACACGGCCTTCTACGAACGCCACCTGACCGACCTCACCACGGCCGACCCGGACCCGTACGCCCCCTTGGCCGCCGCCCTCGCGGACGCCCACGGCCGCTCCCGGTTCGGCGGCTGGCGCAACCTGCCCTCCCAGCCCCAGACCAAGCGCTACGCCTCGGCGGACGGCGAACACGAGGTCCACTACCGGCACACCCGCGAGGGCCTGACGGCCGACGGCGTCCGCGTGCTGAGCGCCACCGCTGATCTCGTCGTACTCGAAATCGACGGCGTACGGCGGAAGTTCGACGTCACCCGCCACGACGACCGCGTCTACGTGAACACCACCGCACTCACCGCCCTGCCCCGCTTCCCGGACCCCACCGCCCAGCAGGCCCCCGGCTCCCTCCTGGCCCCCATGCCCGGCACGGTCGCCCGAATCGCCGACGGCCTGACCACCGGCTCCGCCGTACAGGCCGGAGACCCCCTCATCTGGCTGGAGGCAATGAAGATGGAACACAAGATCACAGCCCCGGCGACAGGCACACTCACGGCCCTGCACGCGACTCCGGGGCAGCAGGTCGAGGTGGGCGCATTGTTGGCGGTCGTCCAGCAAGAGCCGCCTCTTTAGGGGCGTCGGGACCGGCTGCTTTTAGGGGCGCGGGGAACTGCGCACCCAGCCACGACGAACCCGCACCCTCCAAACGCCACGAACCCCCTCCCCCTGAGGAGCCCCCAATGACAACGGTCCTCGAAACAGACGAACACAAGGCCCTCCGAGCAGCCGTAGCCGCCCTCGGCACCCGCTACGGCCGCGAATACCTCACCAAGGTCATCGCCGCGGGCGCCCACCCCGACGAACTCTGGTCAGAGGCAGCCAAGCTGGGCTACCTGGGCGTCAACCTGCCGGAGGCATACGGCGGCGGAGGCGGCGGCATCGCCGAACTCTCCATCGTCCTGGAGGAGTTGGGCGCCGCGGGCTGCCCCCTCCTCATGATGGTCGTCTCCCCGGCCATCTGCGGCACCGTGATCGCCCGCTTCGGAACAGCGGACCAAAAGCAGGACTGGCTCCCGGCCCTGGCCGACGGCACCCGCACCATGGCGTTCGGCATCACCGAACCCGACGCCGGCTCCAACAGCCACCGCATCACCACGACGGCCCGCCGGGACGGAACCGACTGGATCCTCACGGGCCGCAAGGTCTTCATCTCCGGCGTGGACATCGCGGACGCCACGCTCATCGTCGGCCGCGCTGAGGACGCCCGTACGGGCAAGCTCAAGCCCTGCCTGTTCATCGTCCCGCGCGACGCCTCCGGCTTCGAGCGGCGGCAGATCGACATGGAACTGCACGGCGCGGAGAAGCAGTTCGAGCTGACCCTCGACGACGTACGCCTGCCCGCCGACGCACTCGTCGGAGACGAGGACGCGGGCCTGCTCCAGCTCTTCGCCGGCCTCAACCCCGAGCGCATCATGACCGCCGCCTTCGCGATCGGCATGGGCCGCTACGCCCTCTCCAGGGCCGTCACCTACGCCCGCGAACGCACCGTCTGGCGGGACCCGATCGGCGCCCACCAGGCCATCGCGCACCCCCTGGCGCAGGCCCACATCGACCTGGAACTCGCCCGTCTGATGATGCAGAAGGCGGCCTTCCTGTACGACTCCGGGGACGACGCGGGAGCCGGAGAGGCCGCCAACATGGCCAAGTACGCCGCCGCCGAAGCCTGTGTGAAAGCGGTCGACCAGTCCGTGCACACCCTCGGCGGCAACGGCCTGACCGGTGAGTTCGGCCTCGCGACCCTCATCACCGCGTCCCGGGTGGCCCGGATCGCGCCCGTCAGCCGGGAGATGATCCTCAACTACGTCTCGCACCAGACCCTGGGCCTGCCGAAGTCCTACTAGCACTATCTCCCGTACAACTTCCGGCTCCTGGAAAGGGCCCGCCATGGTGTTCCGCAGCGAGTACGAAGACGTCCCCGCCGTCGAAGAACCCATCCACGAGGCGGTGCTGGGCCGCGCCGCCTCCCGGGGCGACACACCCGCGCTGATCGACGGCGTGGACGGGATGACCCTCACCTACGCCCAACTCGACACGTTCCACCGGCGGATCGCCGCCGCGCTCGCCGACCTCGGGGTCCGCAAGGGCGACGTGCTGGCGCTGCACAGCCCCAACACCGTCGCCTTCCCGGTGGCGTTCTTCGCCGCCACGCGCGCGGGGGCCTCGGTCACGACCGTGCACCCGCTCGCCACACCCGAGGAGTTCGCCAAGCAGCTGCGGGACTGCAGGGCCGAGTGGATCGTCACCGTGTCACCGCTCCTGGAGACGGCCCGTACGGCGGCCGAACTCGCGGGCGGCGTACGGGAGATCTTCGTCTGCGACCAGGCACCCGGGCACCGGTCCCTGTTCGACATGCTGGGCTCCACGGCCCCCGAGCCGCGGATCGACATCGACCCCGCAGAGGACGTGGCGGCCCTCCCGTACTCCTCCGGGACGACCGGCATCCCCAAGGGCGTGATGCTCACCCACCGGAACATCGCCACCAACCTGGCCCAACTGTCACCCACCATGCCGATGGGCCCCGGCGACCGCATCCTCGCCGTCCTGCCGTTCTTCCACATCTACGGGCTGACGGCCCTCATGAACGCGCCGCTAAGGCAGGGCGCCACCGTCGTCGTCCTGCCGCGCTTCGACCTCGAATCGTTCCTCGCGGCCATCGAGAAACACCGCATCACAGGCCTGTACGTGGCCCCGCCGATCGTCCTCGCCCTCGCCAAGCACCCCGCCGTCGAGGGCTACGACCTGTCGTCCCTGGAGTACATCATCAGCGCGGCCGCGCCCCTGGACGCCGAACTGGCGGAGGCCTGTTCGCGCAGGCTGGGACTGCCGCCCGTCGGCCAGGCGTACGGCATGACGGAACTCTCGCCCGGCACGCACGTCGTACCCCGCGACTCCGCGAACCCGCCCCCCGGAAGCGTCGGAAAACTCATCCCCGGCACGGAGATGCGCATCGTTTCCCTCGACGACCCCGGCAAGGACGTCGGCGTCGACGAACGCGGCGAGATCGTCATCCGCGGACCGCAGGTCATGAAGGGCTACCTCGGCCGCCCCGAGGCGACCGCCGCGATGATCGACGAGCACGGCTGGCTGCACACCGGGGACGTCGGGCACATCGACGCGGGCGGCTGGCTGTACGTCGTCGACCGCGTCAAGGAACTCATCAAGTACAAGGGCTTCCAGGTGGCCCCCGCCGAACTGGAGGCCCTCCTGCTCACGCACCCCGGCATCGCCGACGCCGCCGTCATCGGCGTCTACGACAGCGACAACAACGAACGGCCGCACGCGTACGTGGTGCGCCAGCCGGCCGCGGAGGACCTCACCGAGGACGAGGTCATGGGGTACGTCGCCGAGCGCGTCGCCCCGTACAAGAAGGTCAGGCAGGTCGTCTTCATCGAAGGCGTGCCCAGGGCGGCCTCTGGCAAGATCCTGCGACGAGAACTGAGGGAGCGCGCATGACAGTGGTGCGGCGGTCGTACGAGCGCGGGATCACCACCCTCGCACTCGACGCGCCCGAGCGGCGCAACGCCCTCTCGGCCCAGCTGGTGGGGGAACTCGCGGACGCGCTCACGGAGTGCGGCAAGGACGGTGACGTACGCGCCGTCGTCCTCACCCACACCGGCAACACCTTCAGCGCGGGCGCGGACCTGCGCGACCCTCCCCCACTCTCGACTTCGCTCGAGCGGGGGGACCCCCATGCCCCCGACACCCTGGTCGCCCTGCTGCGCCAGATCGTCGAACTGCCCAAACCCGTCGTCGCCCGCGTCACAGGCCATGTGCGCGCGGGCGGCCTCGGACTGCTCGGCGCCTGCGACATCGCCGTCGCCTCCCAGCAGGCCACGTTCGCCTTCACGGAGGTACGCATCGGGGTCGCCCCCGCCGTGATCTCGCTGCCCCTGCTGCCACGCCTCGACCCGCGCGCGGTGGCCCGCTACTACCTCACGGGGGAGAAGTTCGACGCGGACGAAGCCGCCCGGATCGGCCTCGTCACGGCGGCGGGCGACGACGCCGACGACGTACTCGCGCCCGTGCTCGACGGACTGCGCCGATCCTCCCCGCAAGGGCTCGCCGAGACGAAACGGCTGCTCACGGCTAAGGTGCTGGACACCTTCGACCGGGACGCGGCCGACCTCACCGCGCTCTCGGCCCGGCTGTTCTCCTCCCCGCAGGCCCGCGAGGGAATGACGGCCTTCCTCGAACGACGGGATCCTCCATGGGTGTGCTGAACGGTGGCGCCACGACCGGCGGCGTGGTGAACGGCGCGCCGCCGGCCGAGCGCGCACCCAAACAGGACCGCAGCCGGGCCACCCGGCAGCGCCTCCTCGAAGCCGCGGTCGCCTGCCTCGCCGAACACGGCTGGGCCGGCTCCACGGTCTCCGTCGTCGCCGAACGCGCCGGCGTCTCCCGGGGCGCCGCCCAGCACCACTTCCCGACCCGCGAGGACCTCTTCACGGCAGCCGTCGAGTACGTCGCCGAAGAACGCTCCACCGCCCTGCGCGACCTGTTCCCCGACGGCCCCACGGACCGCCACGCGGTCGTCGCCGCCCTCGTCGACCTCTACACCGGCCCCCTGTTCCGAGCCGCCCTCCACCTCTGGGTGGCCGCCTCCAACGAAGCTCAACTACGCCCCCGCGTAACCGAGTTGGAAGCCCGCGTCGGCCGCGAGACCCACCGCATAGCCGTGGAACTCCTGAACGCCGACGAATCCCGCCCCGGCGCCCGGGAAACCGTCCAGGGCCTCCTCGACATGTCCCGCGGCCTCGGCCTGGCCAACCTCCTCACGGACGACAAGGCCCGCCGCGAACGAGTGGTCGCCCAGTGGTCGAAAATCCTGGACGGGGTGCTGGGCTGAGGGCCCTCTCCCTCACGGACTGAGCCGCTCCAGCCGCCACGACCCGTCCTCCCGGGTCACATAGCGCAGACGGTCGTGGAGGCGGTTCTCGCGGCCCTGCCAGAACTCGATCGACTGCGGGGCGACGCGGAAGCCGCCCCAGTTCGGGGGGACCGGGACCTGCTCGCCCTCGGGGTGGCGGGTGGCCAGTTCGGCGTACGCGGTGTCCAGTTCGGCGCGGGAGGAGATCACCGCGGACTGGGTGCTCGTCCAGGCACCGAGCTGGGAGCCGTGCGGACGGGTGCGGAAGTACGCGGCCGTCTCGTCACGGCCCGTGCGCCGAGCAGTGCCGCTGACGATGACCTGCCGGGCCATCGCGTGCCATGGGAAGAGCAGAGAGACGTACGGGTTGTCGGCGAGGTCGCGCGCCTTGCGGGACTCGTAGTTGGTGAAGAAGACGAAACCCTGTTCGTCGTACTGCTTCAGCAGGACCGTGCGGGAGCTGGGCCGCCCCTCGGCGTCCGCGGTGGAGACGACCATGGCGTTCGGCTCGTACACCAGGCCATCGGTCGCGGCCAGGGCGAACCAGCGCGCGAACTGCTCCATCGGGTGGTCGGCCAGCTCGGTCTCGTCGATTCCCTCGGCCCGGTAGTGCTTGCGCATCAACGCGGGGTCGAGGACGGGCTCACGGTCGGTCACGCGGTCATCCTGCCGTATTCCGAACGGTGGCAGAGGAGCTCCCGGCGGGCGTGGCCTTCGTCATGCCGTGGCACTCAGTGCCGCGTACTCTCCCCAAAGGTGACACCAAGGGATATCGTCCTGCTTCCGAAACGGTTGGGTGACCGCCATCCGGACGGGGCATCACCGGGGTGACGTACGGACCGCGAGTCCACGAGGCGACCGCGGAACCGGACGGCCACCCGTCACAGACATATGGTCACGAGCACCCTCGCACACCCCACAAACCATCTGTCGCACACATCATGAGGAGCCGCCTGATGTCCGACTTCGTACCCGGGCTCGAAGGAGTCGTAGCTTTCGAGACGGAGATCGCCGAACCGGACAAGGAGGGCGGCGCCCTGCGGTACCGGGGCGTCGACATCGAGGATCTGGTCGGCCACGTCTCCTTCGGCAACGTCTGGGGGCTGCTCGTCGACGGAGCCTTCAACCCCGGCCTGCCGCCCGCCGAGCCGTTCCCGATCCCCGTCCACTCCGGCGACATCCGCGTCGACGTCCAGTCCGCGCTCGCCATGCTGGCACCCGTGTGGGGCCTGCGCCCCCTCCTCGACATCGACGAGCAGCAGGCCCGCGCCGACCTCGCCCGCGCCGCCGTCATGGCCCTCTCGTACGTCGCCCAGTCCGCCCGCGGCCAGGGCCTGCCCATGGTCCCGCAGCGCGAGATCGACAAGGCCCAGTCCGTCGTCGAACGCTTCATGATCCGCTGGCGCGGCGAGCCCGACCCCAAGCACGTCGCGGCCGTCGACGCCTACTGGACGTCCGCCGCCGAGCACGGCATGAACGCGTCCACCTTCACGGCCCGCGTCATCGCCTCCACCGGCGCCGACGTGGCGGCGGCCCTCTCCGGCGCCGTCGGCGCCATGTCAGGACCGCTGCACGGCGGCGCCCCCTCCCGCGTCCTCGGCATGATCGAGGAGATCGAACGCACCGGCGACGCCGACGCCTACGTCCGCCAGGCCCTCGACAAGGGCGAACGGCTCATGGGCTTCGGCCACCGCGTGTACCGCGCCGAGGACCCCCGCGCACGCGTCCTGCGCCGCACCGCCCGCGAACTCGGCGCCCCCCGCTTCGAGGTCGCCGAAGCCCTGGAGAAGGCGGCTCTGGCAGAGCTCCACGCCCGCCGCCCGGACCGCGTCCTCGCCACGAACGTCGAGTTCTGGGCCGCCATCGTCCTCGACTTCGCCGAGGTCCCCGCCCACATGTTCACCTCGATGTTCACCTGCGCCCGCACCGCCGGCTGGTCCGCGCACATCCTGGAACAGAAGCGCACGGGCCGGCTCGTCCGCCCCTCCGCCCGCTATGTGGGACCGGGCACCCGCAACCCGCGCGAGGTCCAGGGCTACGAGGACATCGCCCACTGATTTCTCATGTGTGCACAGCCCATGTGCGCACGGCCCATGTGGCGGCGCCCCACGGGGTGCCGCCACACCTGTCTCACGCGGGGACCAGCAGCTCCGCGTGATGACGGGCCGCGACCAGCGGATGCGCCCGCAGCTTGCCCTTCAGCTCGTTCCGTCCGTACTCCGCGAAGAGCGGGTTCGCCGGGTCGCTCGTCACCCCGGGCGCCGCGGAGGCGTACGGGAAGGGCAGCGGCTCGATCCGGGCGTCGAGCCGGGGGTTGTAGAAGAACGGCACGGAGAACCGCTCGGTGGCACCGGCCGGACTCACCACCCGGTGGTTGGTGGCGACGAGATACCCGTCGGTGGCCACCTCCAGCAGCTCACCCAGATTCACCACGAACGCCCCCGGGATCGGCGGCACGTCATGGAACAGCCCGTCCTCCCGCTGCACCTGCAACCCGCCCACCTGGTCCTGCAACAACAGCGTCAGGAACCCGTAGTCCTTGTGCGCCCCGACCCCCTGACCGGCGCCGTCCCCCGCACTGCCCGGATACCGGACCAGCTTCAGATGCGGATGGGCACGCTCGCCGAACACGGGCTCGTAGAAACCGGCGGGCGCCCCGATGGCGGTGAGCAGCTCGCGCAGCAGCCGCGCCGCGACGGAGCTGAGCCGGTCGATCCACGCCAGGGCGGCGGTACGCAGCTCCGGCAGCGCGGCCGGCCACTGGTTGGGTCCCTCCAGCCACCAGTACGCGGGCTCACCGGGACCGGGTGTCCGCGCGGGCCGTTCCGCACCTATGTCGAGCTGGTCGCGCCAGTCCCGGCTGCCACCAGTGCGCTCGTCACCGGTCCGCGTATAGCCGCGGAAATGCGGCGAGTTGACGTTGTCGATCGCGAGCCGGTCGGCCTCCGGAAGCGCGAAGAACCGACGCATCGCGCCGAGCAGGGCGGCTGTCTCGCCTTCCCCCACCCCGTGCCCCACGAGCTGGAAGAACCCCACGTCGTGCGCGGCACTGTGCAACTGCGCGTGCAGCAGCGCACGCGCCTGCGGCCCACGATCGGCCGCGGAAAGATCAATGATCGGAAGCTGCTGATACGGCTGGTTCGACAGGTTCGTCGCCACGTTCAGGTTCGTCATGGTGTGCGTCCGCATGAGTTACGGGCCCGGGGCAGCCGCCGAGGATGGGGCGGGCCCGCAGGTGCCAGATGGAGAAAAGAGGGGGCTGAGGTCAGGCGGAACGCCGACAGCCCATGCTCGTGACGCGCACGTAATCCACGTGACGGCGTCGAACGAGCATCGGAAGCATGGCGCAAGAGTACTCCGGCTCACCCAATACGCCAGTGCCGCGCCTCACACACCTGCGAAACGCAGACGACCCGCGAACTCTGGTTCCCTCCGAGGAGGGAGCCGGCCGGACTTACCGGCGAGCTCGCGGGTCGGGTGACTGCTGAGATTGGGCCGGCCGCACGCTCGTCTCACGCGCTGGTCCGGCACCGCACTGAATGTGGTGACGGGCCGCTAGCCCGCAGCCACCTCGCTGGTCCGGGTTTCAGACATGTACCCGATCACCTCCTTTCGGCGTGCGACACACACTAGGAACCGGATCCGCATCCCTCAACTGTTTTTCGGGACGGCGACGGTCCGGAGTCGTACGACCACCGTCGTCGACCCGGCAGCGGCTCCGGCAAGGGCTCCGGCAGCGGACCCGCCGCAGGACGGACCCGCAGATCGATCCGCATGCCGAAGTGCCCGCACACAACGATTTCCTCAATCTTGTGGGAACCAGATGTGGGCTGCGTCACGTTCGAGTTGAATGATTCCTAGTGAGTGATTCGTAGTGAGTGAAGTGAGTGATCAGACGCGCGGGCACACCGCGCAGGACACGCCGACACGGCCTGCAGGGGGTGCCAGGTGAGTGCTTCGCGGCGTAGTGGGACCACGGACGAGCTCGGGCCGCAGGAGCCCGAGCGGGACGGGGCCGATCTGCTCGCCGCTCTGCTCGACGGGATGGACGCGGCGCTGTGCGCGTTCGACGCCGACGGAGTGGTGACGCACTGGAACCGGGAGGCGGAACGGATCCTCGGCTGGACCGCGGCCGAGGCGGTCGGACGGCAGGGGTTCGCCGGCTGGGCCGTACGGCCCGCGGACGCCGAGGAGGTCGAGGGCCGGCTGCTCTCCTCGATGCAGGCGCCCGGACGGCAGGTTCATGAGTTCGCGCTGCTCACCAAGGACGGCGGCCGGGTGCTCGTACGGACCCAGTCGGCCGCCGTGCCGGGTCCCGACGGGAAGCCGGCCGGGGTGTACTGCGCCTTCAGCGAGGTGCACGCGCAGATCGATCTGGAGCGGTCGATCGCGCTGAGCGAGGCGTTGTTCGACGACGCCTCCTGGGGTGTCGTGCTCGTCGACGCCGATCTGCGGCCCGCCGTCGTCAACGCGCACGCGGCTCGCGCGTTCGGTGCGGGGCGTACGGCCGTACTGGGGCGTCCCCTGGGTGAGCTGCTCGCGCAGGGCGTGGAGGAGCTGGAGAGCGCGCTCACGCACGTCCTCGCGGAGGGTGCTCCGCCCGCGCCCGCCGAGATGTGGGTGACCGTGCGGACCGCCGAGGGCGAACAGCGGCGGTGCTGGCGCAGTGGCTTCCTGCGGCTCGCCTCGCCGCTGGCGGAAGAGCCGGTTCCGCTCGGGGTGGGCTGGCTGTTCCAGGACGTGACCGAGGCCAAGCAGACCGAGCAGGAGGCGGCGCTCCTGCGGTTCAGGACCAACCAGCTGCACCGGGCCGCGCGTGCCGCCGCCGAGTGTGAGGATCCGGCGGAGGCGGCGAGCGTCCACCTCGACTTCGCCCTGGCCGGCTTCGCCGATCACGCGCTGATCGACCGGGTGGCCGGTGGTGCCGTGCGCGACGGCGAGGGTCCGGTCCGGCTCGTACGGGCCGCCGCGACGCCCTCCGGGGCGCCGGGGCCGAGCCTTCCCGCGGGGCGTGCGGGGCTGCCCGTGCGGTACGCCGACGGGCATCCGGCGCTCCAGTGTGTGGAGCGGATCGGGTCCGTACGGGCCAGTGCGGGGGCGGCGCGGGCCGGCGCCGGGGCGAGTGAGCCCGAGCGGGCGCGGGAGTGGGCCGTTGCCCGGCAGTGGCCCGCGGACTCCGTGCATGCCCTCTGCGCGGTTCTGCGCAGTCGGGGGCGGACGTTGGGTGTCGTCACGTTTCTGCGTGGGTCCAGTCGTACGCAGTTCGAGCGGCTCGACGCCACGTACGCGGAGGATGTCGCCGTTCGCATCGCGGCGGCGCTGGATCTGGGGGAGGCGTTGGCGGGGAGGGGGTGAGGTGGGCCGGGGCTCGCCTCAGGGGTTTTCGCCCCCGCCGCCCCTACCCATTCCCGTCCCTTCTGGGGGCTCCGCCCCCAGGCCCCCGTATCGCGCTGCCGCGCTCGTCCTCAAACGCCGGACGGGCTGGAAGTTGCCGGGCGGGCTGGAAGGGGCGCAGCCGTCTCTTTTAGGGGCGCGGGGAACTGCGCGATCAGCCACTGACGGCCCGCAGGCTCAGTACCGCCCCCTCCGGAGGATCAACGGCGGTAGAAGATCCGGTCCGCGTACTCCTCGAACACGCGGCCGTTCCATTCGTGGCCGCCGTCCACGTTGCCGGAGCGCAGGAGCGGGGGCTCGATGCCGCGGTCCGCGAGGGTGCCGGCCGCGGTGGCCATGACCGCCTGGAGGAGGGCGGAGGTGACGACGGTGGAGGCGGGCGCGAAGGGTGCCGGAACGGATTCGAGCGTGAGCTCGGCGTCGCCGATCGCGATCTTCGAGTCGAGGACGACGTCGCAGTGGTCCTTCAGATACGTACCCGAGGTGTGCCGGGACTTCGTCTCGGAGGCGTACGCGACCGACGTGACCCCGATGACCTTGAGGCCCAGCGCGCGGGCGGTCATCGCCATCTCCACGGGCAGGGCGTTGCGCCCGGAGAGGGAGATGATCACGAGTACGTCGCCGGAGCGGGCCGGGCTGGTGTCGAGGACGGCGCTCGCCAGGCCGTCGACCCTCTCCAGCGCGGAGCCCAGTGTCGC
This sequence comes from Streptomyces sp. NBC_00258, assembly GCF_036182465.1. Lineage (NCBI taxonomy): Bacteria > Bacillati > Actinomycetota > Actinomycetes > Kitasatosporales > Streptomycetaceae > Streptomyces > Streptomyces sp. NBC_00258. Next base: position 5,752,594 of record NZ_CP108081.1, on the reverse strand, counting down.
CGGCACGACGTCCACACCGACGGCGCCCGGCACGGCGAGCAGGTTCATCAGCGCGAGGCCGCCCGCCCGGTACACGAGGTCCTGCGCGGCCAGCGAGGAGTGCCCGGCGCCGAACGCGAAGAGCCGCCCGCCGTCGGCGACCGTGTCGGCGATCAGCGTCCCGGCAGCCTCTACGGCCCCGGCCTCCTCGTCCCGCACCCGCTGCAGCAGGCCGATCGCGGCGTCGAAGAACTGCCCGGCCAGCTTGCTGTCGCCCATGCGCGAAGCCCTCTCTCCCCGTCCACTTCCGGTCGTGTCGCGGATCACGTTGCGGTCTGGACCAGTGCTGTGTCAATACGGTCGGCAGGGGCGACACTGGGTCCTGAGGGCCCCCGTTCCCGCCCGGCCGAGCTCATGTCCGGCCGTTCGCGCCGGCACTCGTCACCACGCGGTTTCACCTGCGCGGCACGGTTGTCAGTGGGATGCGTCAGAATTGGTGCCAGGGCCAGCGCACACGCCGGTGAGCCACTCAGCCTCCGGCAGAGCTAATCGAGGGGCACGTATGTCCGGACTGATCGACACCACGGAGATGTATCTCCGCACCATCCTCGAGCTGGAGGAGGAAGGTGTGGTCCCCATGCGCGCCCGGATCGCCGAGCGGCTCGACCAGAGCGGGCCGACGGTCAGCCAGACCGTGGCGCGTATGGAGCGCGACGGCCTGGTGGCGGTCGCCAGCGACCGCCACCTGGAGCTCACCGAGGAGGGCCGTCGGCTGGCCACGCGCGTGATGCGCAAGCACCGCCTCGCCGAGTGTCTGCTCGTCGACGTGATCGGTCTGGAGTGGGAGCAGGTGCACGCCGAGGCCTGCCGCTGGGAGCACGTGATGAGCGAGGCGGTCGAGCGGCGCGTGCTCGAACTGCTGCGTCACCCCACCGAGTCGCCGTACGGGAACCCGATCCCGGGCCTGGAGGAGCTGGGCGAGAAGGACGGGGCGGACCCGTTCCTGGACGCCGGCATGGTGTCGCTGGCCGATCTCGACCCCGGGCTCGACGGCAAGACGGTCGTCGTCCGTCGCATCGGTGAGCCGATCCAGACGGACGCGCAGTTGATGTACACGCTGCGGAGGGCGGGCGTGCAGCCCGGGTCCGTCGTCAGTGTGACGGAGTCCGCGGGTGGGGTGCTGGTCGGCAGTGGTGGTGAGGCGGCGGAGCTGGAGTCGGACGTGGCGTCCCACGTTTTCGTCGCGAAGCGGTAGCGCTCCGCTCGGCTGCGGGTTCTTCGTCCGCGGGTCGGTGGGGGCTGGTCGCGCAGTTCCCCGCGCCCCTTCGGGGGCGCCCTTGTGCTGTCCTGCCGGTTCGTGAACCCGCCGTCAACTCCCGTAACACATAACCCAGTTGTCCCACCTCGATGTTCGCTGAGAAACAAAGATTCAGTGCGCGGAATCGCAGCGGTCGGGCCGTTTGCGTGCGAGGCTGTCGCGAGAGGCATATGACCTGAGGGCTCTTGACCGTGGCGGCAGCGGCGCCGGTGCGCGGTCGGGGAGGGGGCGGGAGGATGTGCCGCGGACGTGAGGAGGGCCCCGGCGCCCTGAGGCGCCGGGGCCTGTCCTCCCCTGTGCTGACCCGGAGCCCCGAGCTCCCAGGGTCATTCCCCACGGACCGTTTTCCCCGAGCGGCCCGCCTCCCGTTGAAGATCTCCCCTCGGCGGCGGCGGTCAATCCTTGAGCGAGGTCACTCGAAGGAGGGGTGTTGCCGCCAAGACCCCCATCTTCGAATGCGCATTCGATAGCGTATGAGTGACGGAACCACTACGGATTACGCAGGAAGAACCAGCAGGAGCACCGGTACGACCAGAGGTACGAGTGGACCGGCCGGTTCGTGCGGGACGACCCGGCCGAGCGGATCAAGGGGGGTGCCAACGTATGGTGCGGCGCATCGACGTGAGCGGTGCGGGTGGCGTACGCCTCGCCGCCTGGGAGTTCGCCGATTCTCCCAAGACCGATCCTCCGAGGGCCGACCCCCTCAGGGCCGACGCCTCCGCGACGGGGGCGGGATCCGGGGCGGGGACCGCGTCCGGGGAGATCGAGCGTGCACCCGGCGTGCTGTTACTGCACGGCCTCATGGGCCGCGCATCCCACTGGGCGCCCACCGCCCGCTGGCTGTCCGAGCGGCATCGCGCCGTCGCACTCGACCAACGGGGCCACGGCCAGAGCGACAAGCCGCCCGAGGCGTCCTACACCCGCGGGGCGTACGTCGAGGACGCCGAGGCCGCCCTCGAACAGCTGGGCCTCGGCCCGGCCGTCCTCATCGGTCACGCCATGGGCGCCCTGACCGCCTGGCAGCTCGCCGCCAAGCGCCCCGACCTCGTGCGCGGCCTGGTCATCTGCGACATGCGGGCCTCGGCGCTCGGAGCCGCCTCGCAGCGCGAGTGGGAGAACTGGTTCAAGGCCTGGCCGGTCCCGTTCGCCACACTCGCCGACGTACGGAAGTGGTTCGGCGAGGACGACCCCTGGGTGGAGCGCCCGAACCCGTCGCGCGGTGAGTTCTACGCCGAGGTGATGGCCGAGTCGCCGGACGGCTGGCGGCCGGTCTTCGAGCCGGAGCAGATGCTCAAGTCCCGCGAGACCTGGGTGTACGACGCGCACTGGGAGGAGCTGACGCAGGTCCAGTGCCCCGCCCTCGTCGTCCGTGGCCTCGACGGTGAGCTCGGCCGGGCCGAGTCCCAGGAGATGGTCCGCGTCCTGCCGAACGGGCAGTACGCGGAGGTGGCCGAGGCGGGGCATCTCGTCCACTACGACCAGCCGGAGGCGTGGCGGGCGGCCGTTGAGCCCTTCTTGGACGAAGCGCTCCGCTAGGCCGCCTGGAAAATCGAGCGCCGTTGAACTGCGGTTGTCCATTGTCCGCGAGCCGGTGGGGGCTGATCGCGCAGTTTCCCGCGCCCTCAGAAAAACGGGGCGCGGGCCCCGCCCCGGGCGGTCAGCCCTTGCTCACCGCCGCGAGGATCTCCGGCAGTTGCCGTGCCGTTCGCGGTGCGGCGAGGTGTAGGCCCGCCAGGGCGATCGCCGCTCCGTAGGCGGTTCCGATCGGGAACAGCAGCCACGTCCAGTTCTCGCCGCCGGACGAGACGTTCAGCCAGATGGTGAGGGTGATGACGGGGGCGCACAGCAGTGCCGCCGCGATCATGCCGCCGAAGATCGAGAATCCGGCGAGGCTCGCCTGGCCGGGAGCGACGTTCTTGTAGCTCTCCTGCGGGATCGAGTACGGGAAGCGGGCGGAGGACCAGGCTCCGGTCGCCAGCATCGCGCCGAGCAGCGCGAACGACAGGCCGAACACCTCGGGCAGCGAGCGCCAGTCGCCGAGCAGCGCCGTCGTCAGGACGCACACGAGGGCCGCGTACGGAAGGGTGATCACCAGGAGCGCCAACGCCCGTGCCCGCAGCTCGACATACGCGTCCCGGGTCGACGAGATCGTCATCGCGACCATCCAGAACGCGGACGTGTCCTGGCCGAACTGGTTGTACATCTGGATGCCGAGCATGCCCGCCGCGAAGCACGCGAAGTAGATCGAGCCGGTGCCCTGCAGCGCGTTGAACACCGGCACGATCAGACCGATCGCGAGCGAGGTCACCCACGCGGCCTTGGTCTTCGGATCCCGCCAGACGTACCGCAGGCTGCGCTCCATGACCGTGCCCGTGCGCCCGGCGGGCAGCAGCCGGCCGAGTCCGGAGGAGCGGCCCGCCTTGTCCCGGGAGGGCTCGGCGGCCTGCAGCGTCGAGCCGTCCGGCGAGGTCATCAGCCGGTTCAGACTCCGCTGCCAGAAGGCCAGCAGCACCGCCAGGGCCACCCCGCTCAGGGCGAGCTGGGCGAGACCGACGGCGTACGAGCCCTCGCTGACGGAGTCCACCGCGCCGAGCGCCGACGCGGGCGGCACCCAGCGGACCACGTCTGCCGCCGGGTCCAGCGTGGACATGCCCGACGAATTGAGCTTCTGCGCGCCGAAGTTGACGACCTGCGCGCCCACCGCGATCACCAGACCGCTCAGGACGGCCAGGTCGCGGCCCTTGCGGCTGGTCAGCAGCCGGGTGTTGGCGGTCGCGACGGTCCGCGCGAGGGCCACGCACACCAGGAGCGCGAGGACGACCGCGACGACCCCGGTGACGTACGCCGCCGCCCCGTGCGCCATCGCGACGACCGAACCGACGAGCAGGCACAGCGTGAACAGCGGGCCTATGCCGACCAGCGAGGCCACCAGCAACGCGCGTACGAGCGGCTGAGGGCGCAGCGGCAGCATCACCAGGCGGGTCGGGTCGAGGGTCTCGTCGCCGCCGGAGAAGAAGAGCGGCATCACGGCCCAGCCGAGCGCCAGTACGGCGGTGAGCAGCACCGTCACGGTCATCGCGTGGGTGCTGCCGCGCAGCGCGATCAGCCCGATGAGCTGGAGCGCGGCGAACAGCAGCACGATGACGAGCGACGCCACGTACACGGCCCGCCGCCCCGACGACTGCCGCAGCCCGTTGCGCAGCAGCGACAGCTTGAGGCGTACGACGACGGGGGTGAGGGAGGCGGTCGAGGTGGTGGAGGCCTTCGTGGCGGTTGTGGTGCTCATCGGGCGCCGCCGCCCAGCCAGTCGAGGTCGGAGCCGGTGTCGCGGGCGTTCGCGCCGACGAGTTCGAGGAAGGCCTGCTGGAGGGAGGGTGCCTCGCCGCGCACCTCGGTGAGCGGGCCGTGGGCGCGGATGCGGCCCGCGGCCATCACGGCGACCCAGTCGCACAGCGACTCGACGAGCTCCATGACATGGGAGGAGAAGACGACGGTCGCGCCGGAGGCGGTGTAGCGCTCCAGGACCCCGCGGATCGTCTGCGCGGAGACCGGGTCGACGCCCTCGAACGGTTCGTCCAGGAACAGTACTTCCGGGTTGTGCAGCAGAGCGGCCGCGAGCCCGATCTTCTTGCGCATGCCGGTCGAGTAGTCGACGACGAGTTTGTGCTGGGCGCCGGCCAGGTCGAGCACGTCGAGCAGCTGGGTGGCCCGCTTGTCGACCTCGACACCGGGCAGTCCGCGCAGTCGCCCGGTGTACGCGAGGAGTTCCCGCCCCGAGAGCCGCTCGAACAGCCGCAGCCCCTCGGGCAGGACGCCGATCCGGGCCTTGACCTCGGTGGGGTCGCGCCACACATCGTGTCCGACGACCTCCACGGAACCCTGATCGGGCCGCAGCAGCCCGGTCACCATCGACAGAGTCGTGGTCTTCCCCGCCCCGTTGGGCCCGACCAGCCCGATGAACTGCCCCGCGGGCAACTCCAGATCGATCCCCGCGACGGCGACCTGCTCCCCGAACCGCTTCCAGAGCCCCCGCACCCGCACGGCCACCGCGTCACTCACCCGCACTCCCTCCGTCATGCAGGGCACGATACGGGGGCCAGGGCCCCTTCAGGGGCGCGGGGAACTGCGCAGTCTTTTAAGGGGCGCGGGGAACTGTGCGCTCAGCCCAAGCGGCTTCGCAGACGGCACACAACCTCAAGCCCCACCCACCCAGGGGCGCGGGGAACTGCGCGACCAGCCCCCACCCACCCGCAGACGGCAGACCACACCAGCCAAGAACGGCGCCCTACCGACGAGCGTCCCGCCCGCAGGCGTAGGCCAAGGGCGAGATCAACTCCTCCGCATCCGGCAGCCACCGATTCGCCGGAGTCGGCCGACAGGCCCACTGCACGGCCCCCCGAGCCCCGAACCGCGTGGGCGGCGCAGCCACATACGTACCTTCGCCCAGCACATTCAGATCAAGAGAAACAAGCGGCCACCCGAGCTTCCGCACAAGATCGGGCACCTTCACGGCGGCACCCGGCAACACGAAGAACTGCATCCGCCGATCCGGCGTACACGTCACGGGGCCGAGCGTCAGCTCCATCCGCCTCATCCGGGCGAGCGCGAGAAACCCCGAGGTCTCGGGGACGTCGATCGCGTCGAACGTCCGCCCCGTGGGCAACAGGATCGACGCCGACGGCTGCTTCGCCCACAGCCGACGCGCGACGGTTGCACTGCCCGTGGCCTGCGTCGCCCAGTCCTCACGCGCCGGATGCGCGCCGGGCACGGCGCACGAGGGCTCACCGCACGAGCAGCGCTGCACCCCGTCGGCAGCTTCCAGCCAAGTGCCTGGGAACACGTCCCAATGGCGCTCCTCGGCATAGCGCACGGCGATGTCCTGCAGCGATTCGCCTCGCTGCTTCGGGATCTGGGCGGTCTCGGTGCCTGCGATCGTCTCTTCCACGCTGAACTCAACTCCCGCACCCACCAGGGGTTACGCCCACCCGTCTCCCGCCACCGCCCTTCTTGGGAAAACCCTTCGGGCTTGCACCTCTTTTCCCCCGCGCGCGGGGGAGGAGCACCGATTCCACACGTGGGGCGCATGGATGCATCTGTGGGGGCGCGCATGGGAGGCGGCAGCGGGGGGTGGGTAGCCACCGGAGGGGCGGGCAGCAGCCTTTACCCCGGCAATCCTCACATGTCTCGCATCTTCGGTATGTCCGCGGGGCATTGATCTTCGAGGCCGGATCTTTTCGCTCCCCGGCAGGGGTGCGGGAGGTCCCGGTCACTGAGGACCGTCAACTCGGTGCGTGGGCAGGCACCGCAGCCACAGGGGGTACGCCAATGGCCGCAAGGCCTCTCGTCGCGCGGCAGCCGAACGAACGACTGCAGGCGCTCATCCAGGAAGCGGGCTGTTCCAACGCAGGGCTGGCCCGCCGGGTCAACATGTGCGGCGCGGAGCACGGTCTCGATCTGCGCTACGACAAGACGTCCGTGGCGCGCTGGCTGCGAGGACAGCAGCCGCGCGGCCGGGCGCCCGCGATCATCGCCGAGGCGCTCGGCCGCAAACTGGGCCGGACGGTCACGATCGACGAGATCGGCATGGCGAACGGCAAGAACCTCGCCTCCGGTGTGGGGCTGCAGTTCTCACCGACCGTCCTCGGGGCGATCGAGCAGGTCTGCGAGCTGTGGCGCAGCGACGTGGGGCGGCGGGACTTCCTGTCCGGCTCGTCCGTCGCGGCCTCCGCGCTCGTCGAGCCGAGCCGGGACTGGCTGATCTCCTCACCGGACGCGCAGGTGTCGCGTGCGGCCGGGCCGCGGGTCGGGCAGTCCGACGTGGCGGCGGTGAGCGCGATGACCCAGGCGCTGGTCGACCTCGACCACCAGTACGGCAGCGGGCACGTACGCCCGGTCGTCGTGCACTACCTGAACAGTGTCGTCTCCGGGCTGCTGGCGGGCTCGTACCGGGAAGCGGTCGGGCGTGAACTCTTCGCGGCGGTCGCGCGGTTGACGGAGCTGGCCGGCTACATGGCGGTCGACACCGGACAGCCGGGGCTCGCGCAGCGGTACTACATCCAGGCGCTGCGGCTCGCACAGGCGGCGGGCGACCGCGGGTACGGCGGGTACGTGCTCGCCGCTTCCATGAGCCACCTGGCGGCGCAGCTCGGGAATCCGCGGGAGATCGCGCAGTTGGCGCGGGCGGCGCAGGAGGGGGCGCGCGGGCGGGTCACACCGCGCGCGGAGTCGATGTTCCACGCCGCGGAGGCTCGGGGGCATGCGTTGATGGGCGACGCGCGCTCGGCACAGGCGGCGTCCGGGCGCGCCGTGGCGGCGCTGGACCAGGCCGATCCGGACTCCGGCGACGACCCGCGGTGGATCGCGCACTTCGACGAGGCGTATCTGGCCGACGAGTTGGCGCATTGTCACCGTGACCTCGGGCAGTCGGAGGCGGCCGCGCGATGCGCGCAGGAGTCCCTCGCCGGGCACCCCGAGACGCGTGCGAGGCGCCGCGCCATCGGGTACGTACTGCTGGCCACCGCACAGGTCCAGCAGCGCGAGGTCGAGCAGGCCTGCCACACGGGTCTGCGCGCGGTCGAACTGCTCGGCACGCTGCGGTCCAACCGCGGGGCGGAGTATCTGGACGACTTCCAACAGCGCCTGGAGCCCTACCGGGACGAGCCGGTGGTACGGGAGTTCGGGGCGCGCATGGACCTGCAGGCGGCGGCCTGATCCGCCGGACGGGACTGTGCTCTACGCGGGAGTGAACGCGGGGTGAACGGAGGGCTGTGAGGCGAAAGGAGGCATAAACAGCGTCTTGGGGGGCGGATTCGTTACTGCCGCCCCCGGAGACAGCCGTCACGACCTGTGCTGCGTGGCACCGGGTTGTGGGGACCCGGTAGCGTGAACCGACGATTCCGAAGGTCCCCCATTCGTAGGAGTCCCGGTGACGCACAACGGACAGGGCGACGAGCCCTCGGCGCAGCCCGCGCGCGAAGGCATCGTGCTGCCGTCCGACGGCGGCGAGCCCCTCCTGCCGGGCCAGACGGGCGACCGCGCCATCCCGGCGGGCGGTCAGGCCTGGGACCAGCCGTGGGGTCCGGGACCCGCCCCGGGGACCTCTCAGGAGCCCGGGCAGGGTTGGACGCCGACCGGTGAATGGGGTAATGCGGGCCAGGGTCAGGACCAGGGTGCGCAGGCGCCCGGCTGGGGCGCGCAGCACGCGGGTCAGGGCGGGGCCGCTCCGGCTTCGGGAGCCCCGGCCCAGGACGCGCCCCCGCAGATTTCGAGTTGGACCGCCCAGGCCCCGGACGCGGGAGCACAGCCGTCGGGCTGGGGCGCGACCGCTTCGGGACCGGAAGGCCAGGGAGGCCCGGGAGCCCAGGCTCCGGGCTGGGACGGGTCGGCTCCGGGCTCCGGTCCGCAGGGCGGTTACGCCGGCCAGCAGTCGCAGTACGCAGAACCGACGGCCCAGTACGGGACACAGGGCACGGCCGGCGGCCCGTGGGGCGGCCAGCAGGCGCCGAACGGCGGCGGCCAGATTCCGCCGCAGACCGCCGGAGCGGGCTCCATGCCGCAGCAGGGGGCAAACGCCGGGACACCTCTCCCGCACGAGGGAGCGCCGACCAACGGGTACGGCGCCCCGCAGGCTCCGGGCCCGTACGCACCCGGGAACGCACAGGCACACGCACAAGGCCCCGCCGGGTCACAGGCGCCGGGTGCTTACGGCTACCCGCAGGCCCACGGCGGCCAGGCGGCGCCCCAGCCTCCCGCGGGCCACGCGGCACCGCAGCCGCAGGGCGGCCCCGCCGGGTCGCAGACACCGGGTGGCTACGGCTACCCGCAGGCTCCCGGTGGCCAGATGCCCGCGCCGTACGCCCCCGGCGGCCAGACTGCCGCGCCGCTGCCGCCCGTTGGTGCCGGTGCGGGCGCCGGTGCGCTGCCGCCCGTCGCCGCCATGGACGAGGGCGCGACCCAGTACCTGCCGCCGGTCCCCGCCGCGCCGTCCGTCGACGAGGGCGCCACACAGCTCCTTCCCCCGGTGGGCCCCGGAGCGCTGCCGCCCGAGATGCCCGCCGCGGGGGCGGCCCCCACGGCGATGTCCTCCGAATCCACGCGGTACCTCGGCCGGGTCCGGCCGGACGGGCCGGGACCGGCGTCCGGAGGCAACGGCGCCGGACCCCTGCCTCCCGCCGTCGACCCCGACGCCCAGCCCACGCAGTTCATCGCGCCCGTACCGGCCCAGCCCGGCGCGGCGCAGTACGGGATACGCCCGGGCGTGCCCGAGGACCGGCAGCAGCAGCCGCCGGCCGAGTTCGACAACCTCTTCCGGGCCGACGCCGGAGGCTCCACGCAGCAGTTGCCCCGAGTCGACCAGCCGCGAGCGAGACAGGGCGCCCCGGCCGGCTTCGGCTCCCCGAACCGTCCCGCCGCCCCGGGTGCCCCCGGCGGCCCGGGCGCGCCCGAGGGTCGCGGCGCACGCCGAGGCGCGGCGGACGGTGACAACGGCCGCGGCGGCCGCCCCCGTTCCCGTGTGCCCGTGATCGCCGCGGTCGGCGTGGGCATCGCCGTACTCGGCATCGGCGCGGGTGCCCTGCTCAGTGGCGGCGGGGGCGACAAGGGCGACGACAACAAGACGGTGGCGGCCACCGCGCCCGCCACGGACGAGTCGGCCTCCGCGTCCGCCGACCCGGCCAAGGAGCAGGCTGTGGCCCTGGACAAGCTCCTGGCGGACAGCGGCGACAGCCGCGACTCGGTGGTCAAGGCCGTCGGCAACGTACGCAAGTGCGCCGACCTCGGCCAGGCGGCCACCGACCTGCGCAACGCGGCCAAGCAGCGCGACGGCCTGGTCACCAGCCTCGCGGACCTCTCGGTCGACAAGCTGCCGAACCACGCGCAGCTGACCGCCGCGCTCAACAGCGCCTGGAAGGCCTCTTCCGCGGCGGACACCCACTATGCGGCCTGGGCCGACCAGACCGCGGGCAAGAAGGGCTGCCGCAAGGGCCAGGCCCGCAACACGGGTCAGACCGCGGCGGGCAACCGGGAGAGCGGCACCGCGACCACACAGAAGGCCAAGGCCGCGAAGCTGTGGAACTCCATCGCCCAGACCTACGGACTGACGGAGCGCCAGCCCGGCCAGCTGTGACCGGCGCGGCCGACCACCGCCCTGGCGGGTGCCGGCGCCCGGTGGGTGCCGGCCGGTGTCAGGACGCTTCCGTGTCCTCCAGCACCTTGGACACGTTCACGAACCCCTTGCGGGCCGAGACCAGTTGGCCCTTGCGCACCACCTGGAACGACACGTCCGAGTTGACCAGCCGGGGGAAGCCGCTCGCCGCGGTGAGATCGTCGAAGCTCCAGCTGAGCGTCGGTGTCAGCCCGCCCGTGTTGATCTTCAGGCCGTCGTCGAGCGTCCGCCTGAGCGTCCGAGAGGACACCTCGCCGTCGCCCAGCGACTCGACGGCCTTCTTCAGCACCGTGTAGGCGACCCAGGTCGTCTGCACCCCGGGGTCGGACTCGTCGATCCGGTTGTCGCCGAAGGCCTCCTCGCGGATGACCGCGCGCATCGGCTTCCACCGCTTGTCGCGCGACGCCGGGTACCAGCCGGTGACGTACGAGCCCTCGTACGCGCTGCCCGTCGCGTCGATCACCGACTGGTCGACGCTGCCCAGCACGGACGCCGTCCGCACCGTCGGGTACGCCTCGCGGGCACGCCGGAACGAGTCCATGAAGGTGTCCGTGCGGTCCCCGAGCGCGGGCACCACACATCCCTCCTCCGTCGGATCCGCCGTGACCCGCCGCAGGGCCTGGTCGGCGTGGTTCGAGTACTCCGTGGCGTCCTCGGCGGCCCGCTGGTCGACGGCGGCCGAATGCCCCTCGGCGCTCAGGCCGGAGTCGAGCAGGACGGGCAGCTCGTCGCCGGCGATCGTGTCGGGGCGTACGAGGGTGACGGGGCCGCAGTTCTTGGCGAGCTGCTGTCCGAGGCCGGCCAGGAGGGCGGGCTGGCCGCCGTTGACCGGGTAGGAGAGCGGGCTGGTGAACTCGTCGTCGGTGACGCCGTACCCGCCGAGATACGGGATGCCGGCGGCTTCCAGCGGGGAGAAGAAGGAGCGGGCGTGCTGGCTGTACGAGCCGACGACCGCGACGACGTTCTCGTCGACCGCGCGGCGGGCGCAGTTGGCGGCGGACACCGTGTCGTTGTGGTCGTTGCAGGTGAGGACGTTGAGCTTGCGGCCGTTGATGCCGCCCTTGGAGTTGATCCAGCGCGCGTACGCCAGCGCCATGGCGGGCATGCCCGGCTTGTTGGTCGCCTTGGTCTCCTCGGGTGCCCACGTCATGACCGTGATCGGGTCGTCCCCGGAACCCCCCGTGGTACCGGGGACGACACCGCATCCGACGGCTATCGACGCACACGCCGCCAACGCGCCCGCGGACAGCGCTCTGGCCTTGGCGGGACGATGGTGGGCGGGGAGGAAGGTGCGGGTGCGTCGCCTGCCGGTCATGGACACGCACGATTCCGTCACATCGCTACGGCCGGTGTGACCCACGGTCAACGCTCGGTGACCAGAAGGTGAACACCGGGGTGCGGGGTGGGGCGAATCGGCGAGAACGTACGATCGGTGACCGTGCAAGGTTCGGAGAACTCTTCCCGTCGCGGGCGTCGCTCATCCACCATGGGCGGCATGCCACTGAACGACATGCCGTGGTGGCGCTGGCGCAGCAATGTGCGCTCCGCGCTGCACATGCTTTCCGACACCGAGTTCCAGCGAGGGGTCTGGCTCGCGGGGGTCGACGGGTACGGGGATGTTACCGACGCCGTCTATCGCCTCGTCGAGGACACCTGGCTGGACAACTGGTCCGCCGAGAAATACGTGGGGACGATCTTCCGGGACTCGCAGGAGGCGGCGCTCGTCGATTCCGCCGTGCTTCGGGTGCTGCGGATCATGCATCAGGTGGGGCCTGATGCCGCTGTCTCCGTCTATCTCGAACATCAAGGGTGGCCGGAGGCCGTGCGGGCCGCCCGGGATGCGCACGTTCGGATGGCGGCGAGCGACGGGGAGGATCCCGATGTGCCGCCTCGGACGCTTGAGATTCTGCGGATCATGACTCGGTCGGCTTGAGGTCCGGCCTGGCTGAGGTCTGGTTGTACGTGCGGCACCGTGGGGGCTTGTCGCGCCGTTCCCCGCGCCCCTGGCGGGGCTCGGCCCTCAGTCCGATGGGCGGGACGTGTCGTTGGGTGCGGCTCGACTTATGGGACCCTGGCGGGCATGAACGAGCAGTCCGTGTCCGAGCAGTACGTCCTTACGCTCTCCTGTCCTGACAAGCAGGGCATCGTGCACGCCGTGTCGAGTTATCTCTTCATGACCGGGTGCAACATCGAGGACAGTCAGCAGTTCGGTGACCATGACACGGGGCTGTTCTTCATGCGGGTCCACTTCTCGGCGGAGTCGCCGGTGACGGTGGAAAAGCTGCGGGCCAGCTTCGCGGCGATCGGTGACTCCTTCCAGATGGAGTGGCAGATCCACCGGGCCGAGGACAGGATGCGGGTCGTGCTGATGGTCAGCAAGTTCGGGCACTGCCTGAACGATCTGCTGTTCCGGGCGCGGATCGGGGCGCTTCCCGTCGAGATTGCGGCTGTGGTCTCCAATCACACGGAGTTTGCTGAACTTGTGGCTTCGTATGATGTGCCTTTTCATCATATTCCGGTCACCAAGGACAACAAGGCGCAGGCCGAGGCGCAGTTGCTGGAGCTGGTGCGGGAGCAGGGCGTCGAGCTGGTCGTGCTCGCGCGGTACATGCAGGTGCTCTCCGATGATCTCTGCAAGCAGTTGAGCGGGCGGATCATCAACATCCATCACTCGTTCCTGCCGAGCTTCAAGGGCGCGAAGCCGTACCACCAGGCGCACGTTCGCGGTGTGAAGCTGATCGGTGCCACCGCGCACTATGTGACTGCCGATCTTGATGAGGGGCCGATCATCGAGCAGGAGGTCGAGCGGGTGGGGCACCAGGTCACGCCGGAGCAGCTTGTCGCTGTGGGGCGTGATGTGGAGTGTCAGGCGCTCGCCCGGGCCGTGAAGTGGCATGCGGAGCGGCGGATTCTGTTGAACGGGCGGCGGACCGTCGTCTTCGACTGAAGCCGGCCGTCGTTTTCGGCTGAGGTGCGTCGCGGCTGTCTCGTCGTGAGGGAGCGGGCCGTGCCGGTACGTCGAGTCCGCCGCGGCGGGGTGTACGGCTGTTGGCTTTCGAGGAGGACCGTTCCCGGAGGAGCCGTATGCGGCGGACTTTCGACGTACCGGCACGGCCCGCTCCCGTGCGTGGGGCGGGCGCGGGCCGGGGGGCTTGCGCGCTACATGCGGCTCAGTGACGCTGCTGCGAAGAGGACGTCTCTGATCGCCTCGCGGTCTCCTAGCTGGCCCGCCGCTGCTTCCTCGGGTGGCACGTGGCCTGCGGCCAGTTGGCAGAACTCGACGCCGTCCAGGGCTATGTGTGCCACCTCGTGGTCGGGGGAGGGCAGGGCGGCGGGGGAGTCCAGGGGGATGAGCCATTCGCCGCCGCCCACGCCCTCGATCTCCAGGCGGAGGCTGCGGCCTGGGGTGCCGGCCGGGACCAGGTGGCGGGTCTGGCCGGGGGCGGCGAGGCCGGCCTGGCGGCGGGCGGCCAGGGCCGTGGGGAGCATACGGGCGCCCAGGTCGATCATGGCGTGCAGGTGGCGGGGCGACGGCGGTTCGTAGGGGTAGTCGACCGCCTCGGCGATGTCTCCCGCGTGGACCCAGGTCTCGAAGGCGCGGTCCAGCATCGAGTCCCGCAGGGGGAGTTCGAAGGCGCCGTATGAGACCGGGAGGCGGCCGGAGCCGCCGCCCGCGAAGGCGACCGTGCGGACGAGGTTGTGGGCCTGCTCGCGCCAGGGGGCTCGTACGGAACGGGTGGGCGGGAAGTGCGAGGTGGTCCAGAAGGCTTCTGTGCGGGCCGCGGGGGTGGGGGTCTCTGCGGGGGCTTCCAGGGGGTCGTCCAGGCCCAGGGTCAGGGCTACCAGGCCGTCCACGGTCAGGAGGTGGGCGATCACGCCCGCGACGGTGGTGCGGCGGCTGGTCTGTTCGTCGCCCTCGAACCAGCGCAGGCGTACGGGAGCGTGCCACTCCGCGTCGCCGATGTCCTGCAGGAGTGCGTCCAGGCGGGCCGTCTCCGCGTCGTACGGAGTTGCCCATTCGGGGACCGGGATGCGGGGCGGGCGGCGGTCCAGGCAACTCTCCAGGACGCGGGTGCGGAGGGTGGGGTCCAGGTCGAGGCTCTCCGGCGGGTGCAGGAGGCCCACCGCGTCGCGCAGGCGCAGGGCCTCGTCCGCGCACGCGCCGCAGGTGCCCAGGTGGTCCTCGACGGCCGCCGCTTCCTCGGGCGAGCAGGCGGCCAGGGCCCAGGCTCCGAGCAGGGCCTTCAGCACCCGGTGTTCGAGGAAGAGGGGGGCCGGGGCCGGCTCGGGGAGCGGGAGGCCCGTGTCCTCGACGGACGAGCGTGGCATGGGTATGCGCGGGGGTTCGTCGGGGGCGCGGGAGGTGCTGGGCTCGGGGGGTTCCGGGCCCGACGGTCCGCCCGGGCCGTTCTCCGGGGGCGGGGTGTCCTTGTGGGGGCCCGCCCGGCCGTTGTGGTCCTCCGGGTCCGGCTGCTCGCCGTAACTGTCGTGCGCCTCGATGCCCCTCATCGGGCACCCCCGGACCGGCCCGTGTCGTGGGCCGTGGACAGGAGCTGGAGGCCCAGGCGCAGCCGGCGGCGGGCCTCGTCCTCGGTGACGCCGAGGTCGGCGGCGGTCTGGCGGTAGTCGCGGCGCTGGAAGTAGGCGAGTTCCAGGGCCGCGCGCAGCGGGGCGGGCATCGACGTGACGATGTAGTCGGCGCGGGCGGCCACCGAGGCGCGGCGGACCTTGCGCTCCAGCTCCTCGGTGCTGCCCGAGCCGTCGTGGGCGAGCGCCGCGGTCTCCGTCGCGCGCAGACGCTGCACGGCGAGGCGGTGGGTCAGCGTGGCGACCCAGGAACGCAGGGGGCCCTGTTTGGGGTCGTACGCCTCGGGGTTCTCCCAGACATGGGCGAAGACCTCGCGTGTGACGCCGTCGGCGGCCCGGTCGTCTCCGAGCACGCGATGGGCGAGGCCGTGCACGAGCGAAGCGAATCGGTCGTAGAACTCACCGAGCGCGGCCGCCTCCCCGCGTGCGAGCCGCTGCTGCATCTTGCGGTCCCAGCGGGGCGGCGCGTCCTTCTTGGTCATGCGGGCCCCTCACCCCCGGTCGTGCGGTGCGCCTGTCCCTGTGTCCACCGGATTCTCCTCTCCGGCTTCCTCCCGAATGTAGTCGGCACCCCTGACAACGCACGCCCCTTTGTGGCAATGCGCGCCCCTCGCGGAGCTGCGGATGGTAGTGCCCCGATCACGCTGTGCGTGCGGCTCCTCACGGTGTGCGTGTGTCTGCCGTGGCTTGGCCCGATCAGGATCGACCGTACTAGACCGTTCTCGACCGAAACAGCCCAACTGGGGCACGCTTCGATTCTGCATCCGGTGTTTCATGGAGTGAGGGTGGGGCAGCCGCGCACCAGGGAAATGACAGGACCACTTCCGGTTCCGTTTCCGGGTCCGACGTCGTCGGACCGTCAGGGTCCAACAACGTCGAGCGAGGGGCAGGCGCGTGACGCTCAGGGTGACCGACGGCGAGCAGCGCGGCTGGGTCGTGCTCCGGGTGTCGGGCGAGATGGATCTGGTGACGTCACCGGTGCTGCGGCAGCGCGTGCACGACGCCGTGGCCGACGGGCGGCACAGCGTTGTCCTCGATCTCTCCGGAGTCCTGTTCTGCGACTCCAGTGGTGTGGGGGTGCTGATCGCGACCCGGCGGCTCCTCCGCTCCTGTCAGGGGCGCCTCCGCTTGATCCTTCCCGCGCAGGGCGCCGTGGACGGATCCCACGTCAACAGGGTGCTGGGTGCCCTCGGTGTGCGCCGGCTCTTCGACGTGTATCCCGATGTCGACGCCGCCGTCGACGACGAACCGGATTCCCTGTCGGCGTGATTCGCGTCACGTGCGGGTCGTGTGGAGGGGAAGATCGTCCCGTAACTCCGCGACACGGTTGTCGCGGTATTTCCCCGGTCTTGGCACAAGCGTCGTTTTCCCGCTCCCCGAGGGCCCCGGTCGTCGTACGCTCCCTGCCAGACGTACCCACGTGATGTAAGGCGGCCCGAAAAGACATGGTCAGCACCGAGTACGAGCGAAAGATCGCCGCCCGGTTCGCCACCTTCGATCAGGACGGCAACGGCTATATCGACCGCGAGGACTTCAACGCGGCGACCAAGGCGCTGCTCGCCGAGTTCGGCACGACGGCCCGGTCCGACAAGGGCCAGGCCCTCTACATCGGCGCGGAGGCCTTCTGGCAGGGCATGGCCGGAATAGCGGACCGGGACGGCGACCAGCGGATCACCCGCGAGGAGTTCGTGGGCGGCGCGGTGAAGCGGCTGCGGGACAACCCCGACCGCTTCGCCGAGATCGCCCGCCCCTTCCTGGACGCGGCGCTCGCCATCGCGGACGGCGACGGGGACACGGCGGCGACCGTCGACGAGATCGCGCGGGCCCTCAAGGCCCTCGGCGCGCCCGAGACCGTCGCCACCGCCGCGGCCGGTGCGCTCGACACGGAAGCCGACGGCCGGGTCACCGAGCCGGAGATCGTGAGCGCCTTCGCCCGCTACTTCACGGTGCCCGAATAGCGTTCCCTGAGCTTGTACTTGAGCACCTTCCGCAGGGTCTCGTTGCGCGGAAGGGCGTCCACCACCTCCAGCTGCTCCGGCAGCTTGTGCACGGACAGCCCTTCCGCGCGTAGGTAGTCGGCTGCGGCGGAGAGGGTCAACCGAGGGGCGTCAGGCGGCTGTTCGATCACCGCGCAGACCCGCTCGCCGCGTTCGGGGTCCGGCAGGCCTATCACCGCTACGTCGCCGACCGCCGGGTGGCGGTGCAGCAGGTCCTCTATCTCCTTCGCCGAGATGTTCTCTCCCTTGCGGATGATGACGTCCTTCAGACGGCCCGTCAGGACGAGATGGCCGGAGGGTGTGAGGCGGCCGAGGTCTCCCGTGATCAGGAAACCGTCCTCGTCGAAGGCCTGCGCCGTCTGGGCCGGGTCCAGATAGCCCTGGCAGACGGCCTCTCCGCGCAGGCGTACCTCTCCGTCCACGATCCGGATCTCCATGCCCTCCGGGGGCCTTCCCTCGGTCGTCGCGAGGTTGTCCACCGAGTCGTCGGGCGAGCCCATCGTGATCATCGGGACCTCGGTCATGCCGTATCCGTGGGTCAGCTGGACGCCCATCTCCCGTACGACGGCGTGGTGGATCTCGGGCGGCTTCGGTGCGCCGCCGCCCGCGAGGAGGCGCAGGGTGGGGATGAGTCTGCTGTCCGGCTGCTTGCGCTGTTCGGCCAGGAACATCGAGTAGAACGCCGTCGAGCCGCCCGCCACCGTCACCCCGTGCTTGCGATAGCCCTCCAGGGCGTCCGGCAGCGCGAACTTCTCGAAGAGGACCGCCGGGAACCCGTACAGCAGCAGCATGACCAGGTAGTCGGGGCCGCCTATGTGCGCGAAGGGGAACGCGATCGAGCCGATGTCGTCGGCCGACAGATGCAGCGCGTGGGCCAGGCAGGAGCCGCCGGCGATCAGCGAACGGTCCGTGTGCAGTACGCCCTTGGGGTCGGACGTCGTCCCCGAGGTCCAGTAGATCCAGCGCACGTCCGTGCCGGTGGTTGGGGGCGGGGGGAGGGCGGATGGGTTCCCTTCGGGTAGGGAGTCGTACGCCTCGAAGATGCCGGGTGCTTCTATGCGTTCGGCCATCGCCGTGTGGTCGAAGCCGCGCCACTCGCCCGGTACGGCGAAATGAGCGGCCCCCGACTCCCGTACGGCGAAGGCGACTTCGCGGTCCCGGTAGAAGGGGATCACCGGGGACTGGACCGCCCCGAGCCGGGCCAGGGCCATCGCGAGCAGGACCGTCTCGATGCGGGTCGGCAACTGCCAGGCGACCACCGTGCCGGGGCGTACGCCCAGGTCGTGGAGGCCGGCCGCGGTCCGCTCCGCGCCCGCGCGCAGCTCCTCGAAGGTGAGCGTGCGGTCGTCCTGGAGGAGGACGGGGCGGTCGGGGGTGAGCGCGGCGCGGCGCTCGACGAGTTCCCAGAAGGTGCGGGAGGCGCCCAGTGCGTGTGCGGTGTCCGTCGTCATGGCCCGTACTCCTCACAGCTGACGGGTAGTCAGATTGGCTGGAGAGCGTAGGGCTCGGTGCCTTGTCGGTCCAGGGGTGCGGGGCTAGCCTTCTAGGGGACCTGTAGCTGACGGTCCGTCAGATACCCGCAGTTGGCCCGGCGGAGGGGACCCATGACCGAACTGCCCCGCATCATCAGCGTCGACGACCATGTGATCGAGCCCGCGAACCTCTTCGAGACCTGGCTGCCGAAGAAGTACCAGGACCGCGGCCCCAAGCCGCTGACGGCCGGGATCGGTGAACTCGCCTATGTGGCGGGCAAGTACCAGATCACGATGGACCCGGACGGGCCGCCGACCGACTGGTGGATCTACGAGGACCTGAAGTTCCCGTACAAGCGCAACATCGCCGCCGTCGGCTTCGACCGGGATGAAATGACGCTTGAAGGAATCACGCGCGCGGAGATGCGGCCCGGCTGCTGGGACCCCGTCGAGCGGCTCAAGGACATGGACGCGAACCACGTAGAGGGTTCGCTCTGCTTCCCGACCTTCCCGCGGTTCTGCGGGCAGACCTTCGCCGAGGCGCACGACAAGGAGGTCGCGCTGGCCTGCGTGCGCGCGTACAACGACTTCATGGTCGAGGAGTGGTGCGGAGGCAGCGGGGGGCGGCTGATCCCGCTGTGCATCATTCCGCTCTGGGACATCGACCTCGCGGTCGCCGAGATCCGGCACAACGCCGCCCGGGGCGTGCGGGCCGTGACCTTCTCCGAGATCCCGACCCATCTGGGGCTGCCGTCCATCCACTCCGGCTACTGGGACCCGTTCTTCGCGGTCTGCCAGGAGACCGGCACGGTCGTCAACATGCACATCGGCAGCAGCAGCCAGATGCCCGCCGCCTCCCCGGACGCCCCGCCCGCCGTCCAGGCCTCGCTCAGTTTCAACAACGCCATGGCCTCGATGATGGACTTCCTGTTCAGCGGCGTGCTCGTGAAGTTCCCGCAGCTCAAACTGGCCTACTCCGAAGGGCAGATGGGCTGGATCCCGTACGCCCTGGAGCGCGCCGACGACGTGTGGGAGGAGCACCGGGCCTGGGGCGGGGTCAGGGACCTGATCCCCGAGCCGCCGTCCACCTACTACTACCGGCAGATCTTCTGCTGCTTCTTCCGCGACAAGCACGGCGTCGCGTCGCTGGACGTGGTGGGCCGGGACAACGCGACCTTCGAGACCGACTACCCGCACGTCGACTCGACCTTCCCGCACACCAAGGAGGTCGCCCTCGACCACATGAAGGGCCTCGACGACGAGACCGTCTACAAGCTGATGCGCGGCAACGCCATCCGCATGCTCGGCCTGGACCTCGACAAGTAATGGACCTCTCCTACACGCCCGAGGAGGAGGAGTTCCGGGCGCGGCTGCGGGAGTGGCTCGCGAAGGCCCTTCCCGGGCTGCCCCCGAAGCCCTCGCCCGACGACTGGCCCGGCAGGCGCGCGTACGACCTCGGATGGCAGCGCATGCTGTACGACGCCGGGTACGCGGGGCTCCACTGGCCCGCAGACGCGGGGGGCCGCGGGGCCACGCCCACGCAGCACCTGATCTTCCTGGAGGAGACGGAGAAGGCGGGCGCGCCCTACGTGGGGGCCAATTTCGTCGGGCTGCTGCACGCCGGGCCCACCATCGCGGCCGAGGGGAGCGCCGAACAGCGGGCGCGCTGGCTGCCCCCCGTGCTGCGCGGCGAGGAGGTGTGGTGCCAGGGGTTCAGCGAGCCGGACGCCGGCTCGGACCTCGCGGCACTGCGCACGCGCGCGCGGCGGGACGGCGACGACTACGTGGTGAGCGGTTCCAAGATCTGGACCTCCCACGCGGAAGTCGCCGACTGGTGCGAGCTGTTGGTGCGGACGGATGCGAAGGCGCCCAAGCACCGGGGGATTTCGTGGCTCGCGATGCCGATGGACGCGCCAGGGATCACGGTACGTCCACTGCGTACGCTCGCCGGTTCGACCGAGTTCGCGGAAGTGTTCCTCGACGACGTGCGGGTGCCCGTCGCCAACCGGGTCGGTGAGGAGAACGACGGCTGGCGCGTGACCATGGTGACGCTGTCGTTCGAGCGCGGTACGGCCTTCGTGGGCGAGGTGGTGGCCTGCCGCCGCGTCCTCGGCGAACTCGCGCGCGAGGCACGGAAGAACGGCCGCTGGGACGACGCGGTCCTGCGCCGCCGGCTTGGTCGGCTGAATGCCGAGTTCCGTGCGCTCTGGCGGCTCACTCAGTGGAACGTGAGCGAGTCGGAGCGGTCGGGCGGAGTGCCGGGCGTCGGGGGTTCGGTTTTCAAACTGAGGTACTCGCGCGCGCGGCAGGATTTGTACGACGCGGCCGCTGATGTCCTCGGGGCCGAGGCGCTCGACCTGGACAGCCGGTGGACATTGGACCGGCTGTCCTCCCTCTCGTACACCATCGCGGCCGGGACCTCGCAGATCCAGCGGAACATCGTGGCCGAACGGATCCTGGGCCTCCCGAAGGGGCGATGACCGTATGGATTTCCAACTCACTGATGATCAACGGGCGTTGCGGGCGGGCGTGCGTGAACTGCTGGCCCGGCGCTTCGGGCGGGAGCAGCTGCGGGCCGCCGTGGACGCGCCCGGGCTCGACCGTGCGCTCTGGCGGGAGTTGGGCGAGGCGGGCTTCTTCGCGCTGCGGCTGCCCGAGACGGAGGGCGGGGTCGGACTGGGACTCCCGGAGGCGGTGCTTGCCTTCGAGGAGGCCGGCCGGGTCCTGCTGACCGGACCGCTCGTGGCCACGCACCTCGCGGCCGGCGAGGTCCCCGGAGCGGCCACCGGCGAGAGCGTCGTCGCGGCCGTGGACGGCACGCTCGTCGAGTGGCTGGACGCGGCCGACGTCGTACGCGGAGACGTGACGGGGGCCGTCGCGATGCGCTCGGCGGACCCGCTCACTCCGCTGCACCGGGTACCCAGGGCCGCGCCGCCCGACCCGGTGGCCGCGCTGCTGACAGCCGCCGAGCAGTTGGGCTCCGCCTCCCGCACCTGCGAACTGGCCGTGCAACACGCCCGGACCCGTGAGCAGTTCGGGCAGCCGATCGGGGCCTTCCAGGCGGTGAAACACCTGTGCTCCGAGATGCTGGTGCGGGTGGAGGTGGCGCGTGGTGCGGTGTACGCGGCCGCCGTCACGGCCGATCCGCTCGATATCGCGGCCGCCGGGCTGCTGGCCGACGAGGCCGCCGAGTGCGGCGCCCGCGACTGCCTCCAGGTGCACGGCGGCATGGGCTTCACGTGGGAGTCGGACGTGCACCTTCACCTCAAACGTGCCTGGTTGCGGGCCCGTCGCGGGCAGAGCGCGGCCGAGGCCGAGGAAGCGCTCGCGGAGGATCTGGTGGCCGTCGCACCAGGGCCCCGGACGTGAACTGTGCACGATCATTGCCGTCGATCGTGGCATGACGGAACGGACTCGAACGGACGGATGTCACTGAACGTGGCATACCGGAATTACCGAGCGTTGATATCGGGTTGTGTCCTATGCGTGACTCGTCACGGCCTGGAGTCGGAGCTGTGCTCCGGTACCTTGTGTGGGATGCGAGTGGTTCTGAGGCCGGGCCATCACGGTGTTGCCCCTGAGGCAGCTCCGGATCCGGCGATGCGCACCGCTCGCGAGGCAGGAAGCAGGACCGTTCCTGCCTGTTCGACTCCCCGTGACGAGCGTCGCACAGTATGCCGCACGCGTACTCCTTCGCGCTGGAATATGCCCGAAGCGCTTGTTGGGGTGACTGTACGTCAACCATGCTGTCTCCTAAGGGAATCACGTTCCGTGAACCCTTTTCTGACCACGATCGTGGCCCTTGCGAGGCGCGAGGCGATGTGTCCGCCGGTTCGGATGGTGTGAGCGGTGCAGGTGCTTCAAGTGCAGCTGGAGATCCGGCCCGACCCCGCAGAGGTGGGGCGGGCCCGGAGGTGGGCCCGTTCGCGGCTCGCGGGGTCCGGGATAGAGGCCGATGAGCCGCTTGCCGAGACGCTGATCCTGCTCGTCTCCGAGCTGGTCACCAACGCGGTGGTGCACACCGGCCGTCCGGCCGTGCTGCGACTGTCGCTGCCGAGTCTCGCGACCGGGCCCACCGCCGGGGAGCGGGCCGTGGCGGAGGCCGTGGCCACCGTCCGCCTGGAGGTGCTCGACGCCAGCGCCCGCGCTCCGCGTCCGCGGTGCGCGGACGGCGACGACACCAACGGCCGTGGCCTGGCGCTCGTCGACGGCCTCGCCGACCGCTGGGGCTGGAGCAGCGAGGGCGCCGGCAAGCGCATCTGGTGCGAGGTGGACCGCTGTTCGGCGACGGCGGCGACCGCGGTGACGTGCGACGCGACTCCGGCTGCTTACGAGGATCTGGCGTTCGAGGTGGTCTGAGCGGGCCGCCGCCCCTTCGGGGGCGAGCGGGGCCGTGCCCCTTCAGGGGCGCGGGACGGTGACATCGGCGGCTCCGCCGCGGGGCGCGACCAGCCCCCAGTGACCCGCACATGGCATCCGGACCTCCAGACGGAGCACAGAAGCACGGGGCCCGCGCCTCACTTGCCCCGTGCTGCCCGATGCGCCGTACCGTGCTTCCGCCCGCGACAGCACAAAGAGGGGCGTAAGCCGTGAATCCCCGAACAGGTGTTGACGATTCGTGTCCGTTTGATCACGCTTGTGGTCAGCGATTCGCCGTGAGGGGACGGTGAGGGTTCCGGTGACGGGAGCCCTTGGCGAGCGTGGGTCGCGATCGGCGTCGGCTCCTCCAGGGTCGGGAGCAGGGCGGGTACGCCGGAGCCGGATGGCGGCGCGCGGTGTCGTGCTCGGGGTGAGGTGGGGTCCCTCCCGCCCGGGCGCGGCGGAGTGTGGGGGGAAGCGCGCCGCCAGCCGACCCTCGGCCGGCGGAGTCGGCAGAGTCGACAGGGTGCCTCAGAGGATCGCCACGGGCGCCACGGGGGTTCCCGTGGCGCCGACGAACGGTTCGGGCATCGCCGACAGCAGGAACGCATGGCGGCCAAGTTCTCCACAGGCTGTGGACAACTCTTCGAGATTCCAGTTCTGGCCTTGAAGCATGCCCATTTCGACCAGATCGAGGGCGTGTACGGGAAGCCACAAGTCCTCTATTTCGGGCGGAAATATCTCAAAGGTGAGAGTGTCGTTCGCGACGGCGGCCACATCGCGTGCGTGGAACCACTCCGGGGTACGGACGGACAGACCGGGCGACGGGAACGCGTACGCGTGTTTGTCGCCCGCCAGATAGAGCTGGACCTGGCCG
The DNA here is from genome assembly GCF_036182465.1 of Streptomyces sp. NBC_00258. NCBI lineage: Bacteria > Bacillati > Actinomycetota > Actinomycetes > Kitasatosporales > Streptomycetaceae > Streptomyces > Streptomyces sp. NBC_00258. The sequence goes on along the minus strand of NZ_CP108081.1, from coordinate 5,728,842 downwards.
GTGCGTACGAGGACGATGTCGCCCGCGCGGACCTTCGTCCCGGCCAGTTCCTCGGCCGCTTCGAGGTCCTCCGGGGTCACCGCGTGGCCGCCGTCGAGGCGGTCCTTGCCGAGCGCGCGGGCCACGTCCAGGAGGATGCCACGCGAGACGATGTGACGGGGCTTGTCGATGCCGCTGAACTCGGCGCCGCCGTGGGCCGTGACGGTGGTCGCGGGACGGCCGTTGTAGATCTTCCCCGAGTGCGAGACATGGGTGAGCGCGTCCCAGTGGGTGGCCGCCTGGAGGCCCATGGTCACGGCGTCGTCGCTGCACGCGACCGTGCCGGGCCCGAACAGCTCCTGGTTGATCTGCACCATCGCGTGCAGCGGGTTGACCCGGCCCGGGATCATCCCGGTCTGTACGCCGTCCTCCCTGAGCGGGAGTGCGAGCGGGACGCGACGGCCCGTACGAACCGTCGCGGCGGCCTCGCGCACGACCTCGTCGGTGATCAGGTTCAGCGTGCCTGTCTCGTCGTCGGCGCCCCAACGCCCCCAGTTGTTCACGCGCTTGGCGATCTCGTGGAACTCGGCCGGCATCGACATGAGTGCTCCCCGGGGCTTGTCTCCAGGTATCTGACGGGTCGTAGAATCTGAGTCGAATCTAACGGACCGTCAGAAACTGCGGGAAGGGGCCGGGGCGTGGGGAACTTCTTGGCAGGCAAGGTCGTCGCCGTGACAGGGGCAGGCCGGGGCATCGGACGCGCGGTCGCGCTGGCGGCCGCGGCCGACGGCGCACGGGTCGTCGTCAACGACTACGGGGTGTCCATCGAGGGCGCGGAACCGACCAGCGAGATCGCCGAAGCCGTGGTCAAGGAGATCGAGGCGGCAGGCGGGGACGCCATCGCCGTCGCCGACGACATCTCGACGATGGCGGGCGGACAGCGGGTCGTCGACACGGCACTGGAGACGTACGGGCGCATCGACGGAGTCGTGTGCGTGGCCGGGATCCTCCGCGAGCGGATGCTCTTCAACATGTCCGAGGAGGAGTGGGATCCGGTCCTCGCCACCCATCTGAAGGGCACGTTCACCGTCTTCAGGGCCGCGTCCGCCATCATGCGGCGGCAGGGTTCCGGGACGCTCATCGGCTTCACCAGCGGCAACCACCAGGGGTCCGTCTCCCAGGCCAACTACAGCGCCGCGAAGGGCGGGATCATCTCGCTCGTGCGGAGCGCCGCGCTGGGGCTCCACAAGTACGGGGTCACCGCGAACGCGGTCGCGCCCGTCGCGCGTACGCGTATGTCCGCCAACGTGCCGATGGAGCTGAAGGAGATCGGCGAGCCCGAGGACGTGGCCGCGCTCGTGGTGTACCTGCTGTCCGAGCGGGCGCGGGAGGCGCGTATCACCGGGCAGGTCTACACGATCGCCGGGCCGAAGATCGCGGTGTGGGCGCAGCCGAGGGAACTCCGTTCGGGGTACGCGGAGGGGTCCTGGACGCCGGAGCGGATCGCGGACTTCTTGCCGGGGACCGTGGGGACGGATCCCATGCCATTGCTCGAGCAGGTGGAGGAGATGGCTCGGGCGGCGCGTTCGAAGAAGGCGCCGTAGGGGCTGGGCTGGTCGGTGGGTGCGGGTTGGCTGTGGCTGGTCGCGCAGTTCCCCGCGCCCCTGTCGGGGCGGTGGGAGGACACCTTGGATTTCGGGTTCACGCAGGAGGACGCGGCATTTCGGAGCGAGGCGCGTGCCTGGCTGGCCGAGCACGTTCCGGGAGCCGGTGAACGCGGAGCCTGGGAACGGACACTCGGTGAAGCCGGATGGATCGGGCTCGGGTGGGCCGAGGGAGGGTACGGGAATCGGCCGGCCGGGCTCAGTCAGCAGGTTGCCTGGGCCGAGGAGTATGCCCGGTCCCGGGCCCCCGCGCGGACCGGGCACATCGGCGAGAACCTTCTTGCCCCCACCCTCATCGCCCACGGCAGTGACGAGCAGAAGTCCCGGTTCCTGCCCGCGATCGCGTCCGGTGACGAGCTCTGGTGTCAGGGGTACAGCGAGCCGGGGGCCGGGTCGGACCTCGCGGGGATTCGTACGGAGGCCGTGCGGGACGGCGACGCGGGCGTGTACCGGGTCACCGGGCAGAAGATCTGGACCTCGCTCGCCCATGAGGCGGACTGGTGCTTTGTGCTGGCGCGTACGGAGTCGGGGTCGCGGCGGCATCACGGGCTGAGTTTTCTGCTCGTACCGATGGATCAGCCGGGTCGGATCGAGGTTCGGCCGATTCGTCAGATGACGGGGACGAGCGAGTTCAACGAGGTCTTCTTCGACGGTGCGCACGCACGCGTGGAGCACGTCGTCGGGGGCGAGGGGAACGGGTGGCAGGTCGCGATGAGCCTGCTCGGCTTCGAGCGGGGTGTCTCCACGCTCGCCCAGCAGATCGGCTTCGCCCAGGAGTTGGGGCGGGTCGTGGAGGCGGCCGTCTCGACGGGCGCGGTCGACGATCCCGTCGTACGGGACTGTCTCGTGCGCCAGTGGGCCGAGTTGCGTGTCATGCGGTGGAACGCGCTGCGGACGCTGGGGAGTTCGGCGGACCAGGGTGCTCCCAGTGTGTCCAAGCTGCTGTGGGGGCGGTGGCATCAGCGGCTCGGGGAACTGGCGATGCGGGTGCGGGGCGCGGGGGCGGCGGTGGGGCCCGCGGACTGGTCGGCCTCGGCGCCCTACGAACTCGACGCGCTGCAGCACCTGTTCCTGTTCAGCCGGGCCGACACGATCTACGGCGGTTCGGACGAGGTTCAGCGCACGATCATCGCCGAGCGCGTGCTCGGCCTTCCCAGGGAACCGAAGGGTTGAGGTGGGCGCGATGCGGCGTGTGAGGGGTGCGACATGCGGGGTGTGATCTTCGACGGCAAGCAGACCCAGGTGGTCGACGACCTGGAGATACGGGAGCCGGGGCCGGGCGAGGTGCTGGTGGCGATCTCGGCGGCGGGGCTGTGCCACAGCGATCTCTCTGTGGTGGACGGGACCATACCTTTCCCCGTACCCGTGGTGCTCGGCCATGAGGGCGCGGGGGTCGTGGAGGCGGTGGGTGTGGGCGTCACCCACGTCCAGCCCGGAGACCATGTCTCCCTTTCCACACTCGCGAACTGCGGTACGTGCGCGGAGTGCGACCGGGGGCGGCCCACCATGTGCCGCAAGGCCATCGGGATGCCGCAGCGGCCGTTCACGCGGGCGGGGCAGTCGCTGTACCAGTTCGCTTCCAACTCCGCCTTCGCGGAACGGACGTTGGTGAAGGCCGTGCAGGCCGTGCGGATTCCCAAGGACATTCCGATGTCCTCCGCCGCCCTGATCGGGTGCGGGGTGCTGACGGGGGTCGGGGCCGTGCTCAACCGGGCGCGGGTGGACCGCGGGGACAGCGTGGTCGTCATCGGTACCGGTGGGATCGGGCTCAATGTGATCCAGGGGGCGCGGATCGCCGGGGCGCTGACGGTGGTCGCGGTCGATTCCAACCCGGCGAAGGAGGGGGTGGCCCGGCGGTTCGGGGCGACGCACTTTCTGTCTTCGACGGAGGGGGTGCGGGAGGTTCTTCCCACCGGGGCCGATCATGCCTTCGAGTGTGTGGGGCGGGTGGAGCTGGTCCGGCAGGCCGTCGATCTGCTCGACCGGCATGGGCAGGCGGTTCTGCTCGGCGTTCCGGCGGCTACGGCCGAGGCGTCCTTCCTTGTCTCGTCGATGTACTTGGACAAGTCGATTCTTGGGTGTCGGTACGGGTCGTCCCGGCCGCAGCGGGATATCGCGTTGTACGCGGAGTTGTATCGCGAGGGGCGGTTGTTGCTGGACGAGTTGGTGACGGAGACGTATCCGGTGGAGGACTTCGAGAAGGCCGCGGCCGATGCGGGGGCCGGGCGGGTTGCCCGGGCTGTCCTCACCTTCTGAGCCGCGTCGGCGTGTCACCGGAGGGACTTCGCCCCCGCCGCCCCTACCCAATCCCGTCACTTACTCAGGGGCTCCGCCCCCGAACCCTCGCTCCTCAGACGCCGGAGGGGCTAAAAGATTGCGCAGTTCCCCGCGCCCCTAAAAGGGGCGCGACCAGCCAACGCGAACCGGTTGGTCAGCGGAAGGTTCGGCGGTAGGTCGTGGGGGTTACGCCGAGGGTGGATTGGAGGTGTTGGCGCATTGACTGGGGGGTGCCGAAGCCTGAGGCGTGGGCGATCTGGTCGATCGAGAGGTCGGTGGATTCCAGCAGGTGGCGGGCGCGTTCGACGCGTTGCTGGGTGAGCCACTGGCCGGCGCTGATGCCGGCCTCCTCGCGGAAACGGCGGGTGAAGGTGCGCACCGACATGGACTCCTGCTCGGCCATGTCCCGCAACTGGATCGGCTCGTGCAGACGCGCCAGCGCCCAGGCACGGGCGGCGGTCGTGGACGCCAACTGGGGCTCGGGAACGGGCCGTTGGATGTACTGCGCCTGCCCGCCGTCCCGGTGCGGCGGCACGACCGTACGCCGGGCCACGTCGTTGGCGACCGCCGTACCGTGATCGCGGCGCACGATGTGGATGCACAGGTCGATCCCGGCCGCGACCCCGGCGGACGTCAGCACGTCGCCGTCGTCGATGAACAGCACGTCCGCGTCCACCCGCACCTTCGGGAAGATGCGCTGGAAGTGCTCGGCGGACGCCCAGTGCGTGGTCGCCGGGCGGCCGTCGAGATATCCGGCGGCGGCGAGCACGTACCCGCCCGTGCAGATGGAGACGAGCCGGGTGCCCGGCCGGATCAGAGCGAGGGCCGCGGCCAGCTCGTCCGTGAGCACGCCCTCGGAGTGCACCGGGCCGAGCTCGTACGAGGCGGGAATGACGACGGTGTCGGCGGTGGCCAGGGCCTCCGGGCCGTTCTCCACGAGGATGGAGAAGTCCGCCTCCGCCTCGACCCGGCCGGGCGGCCTGATCGAGCAGGTCACCACCTCGTACAGCTTGCGGCCCTCCGCGTCCTTGGCGCGGCCGAAGATCCGCTGCGGGATGCCCAGCTCGAAGGGGAGGAGGCCGTCCAGGGCGAGGACGACCACGCGATGGCGACGGACGGGAGTGCGCGTACCCATGGCCCGATTCTAGCGAATGCTGTCCTTCTGGCCACTCGTTCGGAGAGTCCGCAGGCCGGAAGCTCTATGACGTGACACAGACAACCGATGCCGCAGGCGTGGACGCGGTCGCGGACGGATCCGCGGCCGTAGAGGGGCCCGGGGCCGTCGAGCAGGCCGGGGGCGGCAAGCGCCGTCGGCGGATACACCGGGCCTGGTTCGTCGCCGCCGTGACGTTCGTGACGATCATCGGGGCCGCGGCCTTCCGATCGCTGCCGGGGCTGCTGATCGACCCGCTGCACCAGGAGTTCCACTGGTCGCGCGGCACGATCGGGCTCGCGGTCTCCGTCAACCTCGCGCTGTACGGGCTCACGGCCCCGTTCGCCGCCGCGCTGATGGACCGGTTCGGCATCCGCCGGGTCGTCGCGGTGGCCCTGATCGTGATCGCTGTCGGTTCCGGTGCGACGGTGTGGATGACGACCGCGTGGCAGCTGCTGCTGTGCTGGGGCCTGCTGGTCGGGCTCGGATCGGGCTCGATGGCACTGGCCTTCGCCGCCACCGTCACCAACCGCTGGTTCACCGAGCGGCGCGGCCTGGTCACGGGCATCCTCACCGCGGCCTCCGCCTCCGGCCAGCTGATCTTCCTGCCCGTCCTCTCCTGGATCGTCGAGGAGCACGACTGGCGCCCGGCCGCTGTGACCGTCGCCCTGGCGGCCCTCGCGGTCGTCCCCTTCGTCTGGCTGCTGCTGCGCGACCACCCGGCGGACGTGGGCCTGAAGCCCTACGGGGCAACGGAGTTCGTCGAGAAACCGCCACCCGTGCCCGGCGCGGCACGACGGACGGTGAAGGTCCTCTTCTCGGCCGCGCGCACGGGCCCGTTCTGGCTGCTCGCCGGCACGTTCGCGATCTGCGGGGCGTCGACCAACGGCCTGATCCAGACGCACTTCGTGCCCGCCTCCCACGACCACGGCATGCCGATCACGGCCGCCGCGTCGCTCCTCGCGGTCATCGGTGTCTTCGACGTCATCGGCACGATCGCCTCCGGCTGGTTCACGGACCGCTTCGACCCGCGCCGCCTGCTGGCGGTCTACTACGCCCTGCGCGGCATCTCGCTCCTCTTCCTCCCCCTTCTGCTGGCCCCCTCGGTCCACCCGCCGATGATCTTCTTCATCATCTTCTACGGCCTCGACTGGGTCGCCACGGTCCCGCCCACCATCGCCCTGTGCCGCGAGCACTACGGCGACGACAGCGCCATCGTCTTCGGCTGGGTCCTCGCCTCCCACCAGGTCGGCGCCGCCCTCGTCGCCTTCCTCGGCGGCGTCGCCCGCGACACCTTCGGCTCGTACGACGTCATGTGGTACGCCTCGGGCGCGCTGTGCGCCGCGGCGGCGCTGATGGCACTGGTGATCCGGCGACGGCCGGTGGCGGCGCGGACGGCACTCGCCTGAACGAGTACGGGGCCGGTGCGCGGCCTCAGTCGGTGAGCCGGCCGAACCGCCCGCGATGGAACAGCAAGGGCATGCCGTCACCGTCCGCCGTGCCCAGGGCGTCCACCCTGCCGACCACGATCAGGTGGTCGCCGCCCGTGTGGACGGCGTGGATCGTGCAGTCGATCCAGGCGGGGGCGCCGGCGAGGCGCGGTGACCCCGACACCGGGGCCGGGTCGTGGGCGACCCCCGCGAACTTGTCGGCGCCGCTCACCGCGAAGCCTCGGCACAGGTCGCCCTGGTGGGCGCCCAGGATGTTGACGCAGAAGACGCCCGCGCGGGCGATGCGGGGCCAGGTCGTCGACGTACGCCCGACCATGAACGCGATCAGCGGCGGGTCGAGGGACAGGGCGGAGAAGGACTGGCAGGCGAAGCCGGCCGGGCCCGCGGGCTCGTCCTCGCCGCCGCCCGCCGGTGCGGTCACGACGGTCACGCCCGTGGCGAAGTTGCCCAGTACGCGGCGGAATTCGGCCGGGTCGATCGGTGCGCGCTCGTCGTCGCCGACCGCTCGCAGGTCCGGGCGTGGGAGCGGTTCGACCCGGCCCGTGGTGTTCGGGGCTCCGGCCGACCTGAGGTAGCGGACGGCCGCGGCGGCCATCCCTGCGTGTCCCATCACATCGCCCATTGAAGCTGACGGAGTGTCAGATTGGAAGGGGTGCGCACCCCTGCTCGCCGACGGCATCGCGGGCTCAGCGGCCGTGGAACTCCGGTCCCCTGCGCTCCACGAACGACGTCACTCCCTCCTGTGCGTCCGCCGTCGTCATGTTGATCTCCTGCGCGGTGGCCTCGGCGGTGAGGGCGGTCGACCGGTCGGTGTCCAGGGACGCGTTCACCAGTTGCTTGGTGAGGGCGATCGAGCGGGTGGGGCCGGTGGCGAGGCGTTCGGCCCAGGTGCGGGCCGTCTTCTCCAGTTCCTCGTCCGGCACGACGCGGTTGACGAGTCCGAGGCGTTCCGCGTCCGCGGCGGTCAGGGCGTCGCCGAAGAACATCAGCTCCTTCGCGCGCTGCGGGCCTATCAGGCGGGGGAGGAGGTAGGCGCCGGCGCCGTCCGGGACCAGGCCGCGCCGTACGAACACCTCTATGAACCGTGCCGATTCGGCGGCTATGACCAGGTCGCAGGCGTAGGCGAGGTGGGCGCCTATGCCGGCCGCGGTGCCGTTCACCGCGGCGATCACCGGTTTCTCGCAGTCGAGGACCGCCGTGATCAGGCGTTGGGCGCCTCGGCGGATGACTCGGGCCACGTCTCCGGCTACGCGGTCGCCTGCCGGCGGGCCGCCGCGGAGGTCTGCGCCCGCGCAGAATCCGCGGCCTGTTGCCGTGACGACCACCGCCCGTACGGACGGGTCCGCGGAGGCTTCCTCGAACAGGTCGATCAGGTGGTCGCGTTGGTCGGGGGTGAGGGCGTTCATGGCTTCGGGGCGGTTGAGGGTGATCCATGAGACGTGGTCGGTGGTGGTGTGGAGTATCAAGGGGTGGTCCGATCCGGTCGTGGGTGAGTGCGGGCCGGTGGGGGCTGGTCGCGCAGTTCCCCGCGCCCCTGGGGGTGGGGGCGGTTGTCTGTCGACTTGCGGTCGTCGTGGGCTGGTCACGCCGTTCCTCGCGCCCCTGAAAGACGCGCCTGCCGTGTGTTGTCGGGTCGGGGCCGCGACGGGGCATCCGATCGCAGCTGTGTCGTCCTCTGCCTTCTGGGTGCCCATGGGAGGTCGTGCTGCGATCGGAAACCCCGACACGGCCCCTTGCGCCGAAGGGCGGCTGCCGCCCGGTGGGGCCGCGCCCCTGAAAGACCCGCGCCCCTGATGAGCGTGCCTGAGGGCGGTGCGTGAGCGCGGGTTGTCGTGGGTTGAGCGCGCTGTTCCCCGCGCCCCTGACAGGGGCCGACGGTTACTCCCCTTTGACAGGTGGTCCCACCGGGCGGCAGTCGCCCCCCGGCGTGAGGTGTCGTGTCGGGGTTTCCGATCGCAGTACGACCTCCCGAGGGTGAGTTGATGGCCCGGGACGACACAGCTGCGATCGGATGCCCCGGCGCGGCGCCGACTCGGCGGCGGACGCCGGGCGCGTCTTTCAGGGGCGCGGGGAACTGCGCGACCAGCCCCCACGCACCCGCACCCGACACACCACCCCACCCGACACCACCGCACCGCACCCGACACCACCGCACGTAGCCCTCAGCGGCACACCGCCAACGCGTCCAACGCCACCGCCCCCTGCCCCCGAGGCAGCACCATCAGCGGATTGATGTCCAGCTCGGAAAGCTCCCCGTCCAGTTCGAGGGCCATGCGCTGGACGCGGAGGACGACCTCGACGAGCGCGTCGAGGTCGGCCGGAGGGCGCCCGCGAACGCCGTCCAGCAGCGCCCGCCCGCGGAGTTCGGACAGCATCGACCGCGCCTGGTCCTCGCCGAACGGCGGCACCCGTACCGCCGTGTCCCGCAGGACCTCGACGAGCACCCCGCCCAGCCCGACCGTCACCGTCGGCCCGAACAGCGCGTCCTGCGTGACACCCACGACCATCTCGACACCGGGCTCGACCATCTGGCAGACCAGCACCCCGTCGAGCGGCACGTCCTCGTACCGCGCGATGTCGGTCAGGTCGCGATACGCGTCGCGGACCTGACTCGCGGAGGTCAACCCGATCTTCACCAGGCCGAGTTCGGTCTTGTGGGCGAGCTGCGCGCCGGAGGCCTTCATGACGACGGGGTAGCCGACGAGCCCGGCCGCCCGGACGGACGCGGCGGCACTGGTCACCAACTGCTCACGCGGTACGCGAATCCCGTACGCGCGCAGCAACTGCTTCGCCGCGTGCTCGCTCAGCTGCTGCCCCGGCCGCATCAGCGCCTGCGCCTTGCGGAACGAGGGGGACGACGTGCGCGGCGCCTCGTCGAAGGGCGAGCGGTAGAGCGAGGAGAACCGCGCGTGCTCCAAGTGGGCCCGTACCGCCGTGATGCAGTTCGCGAACGTGCGGAAGGTGGCCACGCGGGACGACCCGAGCAGCGTCTGACGGTACGCGGCCTCCGTGCCGACCGGCGAACCCCACACCACGCACACCAGCTTGTCCGTCTGTTCCGCCGCGTCCACCAGGTCCTGCGCCAGCTTGTCGCTCATCGGAGGGAAGGGACCCGTGATGGGACAGATCAGCACCCCCACCGACGGGTCCGCGAGGATCGCGTCGATGATCTTCCGGCCGCGCCAGTCGCCCACCGGATGCCCGCCGTTGTCGACGGGGTTGGACACGTCCAGGTACTCGGGGATCCACTCGTGCAGCTCGGCCTGCTTGCCGGCCGACAGCGTGGGCAGGGAGAGCCCCGCCTCCGTCGCCAGGTCGGAGAAGTGCGCGCCCGTGCCGCCCGAGATCGAGTAGACGACCACGCCGTCGGCGGACGGGGGGCGGGCGCGCGCCAACAGGGCGGCGGTGTCCTGGAGTTCGTCGAGGCCGTCGACGCGGATCACGCCGTACTGTCGCATCGCCGCGTCCACCACCGCGTCGGCGCCGGTCAGTTTGCCGGTGTGCGAGGCGGCCGTACGGGCTCCGGTCTCGGTGCGGCCGACCTTGACCGCGACGACGGGGACCCCGCGCCGGGCGGCCCGGTCGGCGGCGAGCAGGAAGGACCGTCCGTCCTTCAGCCCTTCGACGTAGCAGGCGATGGCGCCGACCTCCGGCTGCTCGGCGAAGTAGGAGATGAAGTCGGCGCTCTCCAGGTCGGCCTCGTTGCCGGTGGGCGCCCAGTGGGAGAGGCGGATGCCCAGTTCCTGGAGGGTGAAGACCGGGCGGCCCTGGTGGCCGGACTGGGTGATCAGGGCGATCGCCGGCCCGTCCAGGTCGTCGCGGAACTTCTCGAAGGCGTTGAGGTTGGTGTTCGGGCCGAGCAGTCGCAGCCCGGAGCGTTCCACGGCGGCGGCCAGCCTGGCCTGCGCGGCGGCGCCCTCCGCGCCGGTCTCGGCGAACCCGGAGGCGAACGCGACCGCGAACTTCACCTTGGTCTCGGCGAGTTCCTCGATCACGGGCAGTGGATCGGAGACCAGCAGCACGGCCAGGTCGACTTCTTCGGGCAGGTCCGTGACGGAGGGGACGCACGGTATGCCGAAGACCGACTGGCGGGTCGGGTGCACCGGGTGCAGGCGGGCGCCGACCCGCTCGGACCAGGCGAGCAGTTGTCGGGTGATGCCGGTGTTCGGGCGCCCCTCGGCGTCCGAGGCGCCGACGACGGCCACGCACTCGGGGCGGAAGAAGCGGTCCAGATCGGGTACGCCGGCGTACAGCGGCCGGCCGCTGACGTCGAGGTCGTCGGTGGCGGCGGGCCTGCCGTGCACGGCAGGGGCCGGTTGCTCGCCGCAGGCGATGACGCGGGCCCGGCGGGAGTCGGTGGTGAGGGTGCCGTGGGTTGATCCAAGCATCGGTCCGCCCGCTCCTGTGTGGCTGCCAATAACTGACGCTGTGTCAGATTACTGAACTGACGGCGCGTCAGGAACGGGTCTGCACGCAAAGAAGTTGTGGCGAGCACAGGGTTTGTACCCGGTGGGGGGTGTGGGGGAACTCTGTTGGGAGGGCGGTTCTTTGGGTGCGGGCCGGTGGGGGCTGGTCGCGCCGTTCCCCGCGCCCCTAAAAGATTGCGCAGTTCCCCGCGCCCCCAAAAGGGCTGCGCCGTTCCCCGCGCCCTCAAGGATTGCGCCTCCCCGCGCGCCTAAGGTTGCGCCTCCACGCGCGCCCTAGGGCTGCGCCTCCCCGCGCGGCGAAGGCTGCGCCTCACCGTGAGCCCGCGAGGCCGTGTCCCCTCCGAGGCGCTGGTCAGGCTGTGATGCGGGACGGGTTTCTGTGGTCCCTGTCGCGGGTGATTGTTCTGGCGATCTTTTCCGCGTCCATGGAGAGTTCGCGGAACATGCCGCTGATGGGGTTGGTGAAGCCGGTGAAGTAGAGGCCGGGGGCGTTCTTCGGAGTGTGCGGGCCGTGGACGATCGGGCGGCCGCGTCCGTCCAGGACGTCGAGGTGGCCGACCATGCCCTCCAGGGAACGCCGGTAACCGGTCGCTGCGATCACGGCGTCCGGGCCGATGCGGTCGCCGTTCGCGAGGACGACCTTGCCGTCCTCGAAGGCGTCGACCGCGGGCACGACCTCGACGCGCCCCTTGCGGACGGCGTCGATCAGGCCGACGTCCTGTACGGGGATGGCCCCCTCGTTCACGCGCGAGTACAGCCCGGTGTCCGGTCGCGGCAGGCCCTGCGCCGACAGGTCGGGCACGCTGACCTTGGCCAGCGGTCCGGCCATCCGGTCCACCAGGCCGACCGGCAGCCGCCGGCAGAGGATCCCGGTGAACTGGGCCGCCCAGCCGGCCGTCGACCGGCGCACGATGTGCGGTGCGGTGCGCACCGAGAGCCGTACGCGCGAGGCGCCGCCCTCGACGAGGTCGACGGCGATCTCGGCGCCGGTGTTGCCGACCCCGACGACGAGGACGTCACGTCCGGTGTAGGGGGCGGGGTTGCGGTACTCGCCCGCGTGCAGGAGTTCGCCCTTGAACGCGTCACGCCCGGGCCAGTCCGGCACGTGCGGTGTGTGGTTGTAGCCGGTGGCGACGACGACCGCGCTGCCGGTCAGCTCGCGCCCGCCGGTGGCGTGCAGCAGCCAGCCGCTGCCGTCGGCGGAGGGCTCCACGCGGGAGACCTCGACGCCCGTGACGATCTCCAGCTCGTGGTACTCGGCGTACTTCTCCAGATACCGCACCACGTTGTCGCGCGACACCCACCGCCCGAACGAGCGCGGCATCGGCAGCCCCGGGAGCCCGGACAGTCGCCGTGTGGTGTGCAGACGGAGCCGGTCGTAGTGCCGTCGCCAGGACGCCCCGACGCGATCGGACTTTTCGAGCACGACGGCGCGTACGCCCTGCGCGCGCAGCGCGTGTGCCGCCGCGAGGCCGCCCGGGCCGCCGCCGATGACGTACACGGGGCGGTCTGCGAGGGGCTGTGCCGCGGAGTTCGCGGGCGCTGTGGAGTCGGCCATGTGCCAGAGCGTATTCATGTGCTCACTTGATGGGTCTCGGTCAAGCCCGGAATTGGTTGCGGATTGATCACGGCTGTAGGAGGAGTGCGTGGGGCTCGTGGCGTAGGGCGTCTGGTTGTGGGGGCTTGGTGAGACGCGGCTCTTGCGCGTACGCCGTCCGTACGCTGAACTGACGTACCGTCAGATCCCGTTCGGCGGCAGGGGAGTTCATGGACACGATCTGGCTCACCGGGGCGGAATGGGTCGCCGTGCTCCGTATCGGCCTCGGGCTGTGGTGGCTGGAGAGCTGGCGGCACAAGGACAAAAAGGGCTGGTTCGAGCGCGGGACCGGGATCGCGTGGGCGTCGGACGTCGCGGCGAAGCACCGGTGGAACGCGGTGCGCAGCGGTTTCGACGTGGTGGTCGCGCCGCGTCCGCGCACGATGGCGTACGTCGTCGTGTACGCGGAGCTCGCCCTCGGGCTCGGTCTGGTCGTGGGCTTCCTGACCCCGATCGCCCTGGTCGGCGGGCTGCTCCTCAACCTCCTCTACCTCGTGCTGATGATCCACGACTGGGCCGAGCAGGGGCAGAACGCGATGATGGCGCTGATCTCCCTGGTGGCCCTCTTCGGGATGTCCTGGCAGACGTGGTCGCTGGACAGCGTGGTGGGCTTCTTCTGATGGCCGGGGTTCTGGGGGCCGGGATTCTTCTGGTGGGGGTGCTGTCGTGAGCGGGGCGCGGTTCGATCTGCCGGAGGCCGACGCCTTCACGCGGCCGTACTGGGACGCGGCCGCCGAGGGGCGGTTGCTGCTGCGCCGGTGCGGGGCGTGCGGGCGCGCCCACCACTACCCCCGCGAGTTCTGCCCGCGCTGCTGGAGCGAGGACGTCACCTGGGAACGGGCGAGCGGCCGCGCCACGCTCTACACCTGGTCCGTCGTCCACCGCAACGACCTGCCGCCCTTCGGCTCCCGCACGCCGTACGTCGCCGCCGTCGTCGATCTCGCGGAGGGGCCGCGGATGATGACCGAGGTGGTGGGATGCGCGGAGGAGGCGCTGCGGGTGGGGATGGCGCTGGAGGTGACCTTCCGGGCCGGGGGCGCCGAGGGCACCGAGCAGGTGGAGGGGGTGGAGGGCGCGGTCTCGGTTCCGGTGTTCCGGCCCGCTTCCGCCTAGCTCGGGCACCCGTTGTTGAATGGACGGATGACCGACTTGTACGAGTCCCACGGTGCCCGTCCCTTTCCTGAACTCCACGGTCACGGTCTGCGGCTGCGGCCGTGGGACGCGGAGGCCGGCTCGGATGTCGAGGCATGGCTGCGGGGGTGTTCCGACCCCGAGTTCAAGCGGTGGAACACCCCGCTCAGGGCGATCGAGGACCTGGACAGCGCGCGGGAGTCGCTGCGGGCTCGGGCCAAGGCGGCCGCGGAAGGTGTCGGGGCCTCCTTCCGTGTCATCGACGCGGAGAGCGACGTGACGCTCGGGCACATCGGGGTCAACGACATCGACCACGTCATACGCGTCGCGCGGGTCGGCTACTGGGTGCTGCCGGAGGCACGGGGGCGGCAGATCGCGTCGCGTTCGCTGGCGCTGGCCGGGCGGTGGGCGTTCGAAGGGCTCGGGCTGCATCGGCTGGAGTTGGGGCATGCGGTTGGGCACGATGCGTCGTGCCGGGTTGCTGAGCGGTGTGGGTTTCTGTACGAGGGGACGTTGCGGGGGGCGATGTTCGAGGCGGGGCGGCAGGATGCGTTTCGGGATGTGCATCTGCATGCGCGGCTCGCCACGGATGGGGAGGCTGTTGGTTTGTGACGCCCCGGGCGGGCGGGGCGAGGGCTTGGGTGGGTTTGCGGCTGCGGGCCCGGTGGGGGCCGATCGCGCAGTTCCCCACGCCCCTTAAAAGCAGGGGCTACCGCCCCCCAAAGCTGAAAGACAGGGGCGCAGCCCCGTCTTTCAGGGGCGCGGGGAACTGCGCGATCGGCCCCCACCGGGCCGGCAGGGTAGGACGCACCTCAGCGGGCCTACGGCCACAGCAGTTCCCTGCGCCAAGTGGACTCGGTGCGGCGGTACGTGAGGCGTACGTGGCGGCGGTGGGGGTCGCCCTGGAAGAACTCGACCTCGTCGGGGGTGAGGACGTACACCGTCCATGAGGGGGCGGGGGCGTCCGGTTCGCGCTGGGCCCGCTGCCAGGCGGCGTCCGAGGCGCGCTCCAACTCCTCGTAGGAGTCGAGGACTTCGCTCTGGCGGCCCACCAGGGCGGAGGCGAGGGCTCCGGTCGAGCGGGCGTGCAGATCGGCGTGGGCGACCTCGGGCGGGGCGACGGTCACCCGGCCGCGCACCCGGATCTGCCGGCCCTGCACGGGCCAGTAGAAGCCGAGTGCCGCGTACGGCCGGGCCGCCAGCTGCCGGCCCTTCCGGCTGCCCGCGTGCGACGCGAAGTGCCAGCCCTCCTCGTCGGCGCCGTGCAGCATCACGATCCGCACATCGGGCCTGCCCTCCTCGTCCGCCGTGGCCAGGGACATCGTGTGCGGCTCGGTCTGCCCGGCCGCCACCGCCTCCGCGAACCACTGCTCGAACAGCGGCAACGGATTCGTCGGGGCGGTGTCGGGGGCGAAGCCGGGCAGCTCGGTGTCCCAGACCCGCTGGGCCCTCAGCAGCCGTACGAACTCGGAGGGGGGCGGGGAGGAGGAAGACTCGGTGCTCATGGGGCGATTGTCGCGCCTGCCTCCGGCTCAGACCGTACCGAGGTCGGACGAGAGCCAGCGTTCGGGGCGCATCCGGACGACCACCTGGCTGCCGTGCTCCTTCCAGGAGAAGTCGACGTACCCGTCGACCTTGTCGGCCGGGAGGTAGCGGGCGGAGATCTCGTGGAGCTGCTCGCGGGTGGCGGGGGTCGTGTCGAGGACCGGGCCCTCGACGGACACGTACCGGATGGTGGGTTCGAGCCGGTCGACCATGAGGGAGAACCGGCCTGCCGCACTGAGCAGTTGGTTCTTGCGGGAGTCCGCCTGGATCAGGATCCATACGGTGCCGTCGGGCTCGTACTGGTACCAGATCGGCACCGTGAGCGGGGCGCGGCCCGCCCCGGCGTCGACTGCGAACGCGGCGATGTGCGGCTCTTTCAGGAACGTCTCTCGCTCTTCACGGTTCAGGGCCATGCGGGTCCTCCGGAGTGCGGGCGGTGGTGATTCCCTTTGGTCTTTCAGCGTGTTCTGTCCAGTTACGTATTCCAGTTCCGCGGGCCGGATACGGGCGTACCCCCCTTCCATGGTGGAGCCAGCACCACCATGGGTTCGGGTGTGAGCTGTCTCGTTGGGACGGGCGCGCGACGGCATTGTTGAACCCAGTTGATCGCAGGGGTTCACGGCCCCGCCGCCCGGAAGGAAATCCCCATGAAGCCGCAGCTCGCGCAGCAGGCGAAGACGGTGGGCGACGCTGCTCCGGGGCCGTTCGCCTCCTTCGTCCGGTTCGTGGTGTGCGGCGGCGGGATCGGGGTCCTCTCCAGCGGCGCGGTGGCGCTGCTGGCCGGTGCGATGCCCTGGGTGGTGGCGAACGCGGTCATCACCGTCGCCTCGACCGTCCTCTGCACCGAGTTGCACGCGCTCTTCACCTTCGGGACCGGTAAGCGGGCCGGCTGGCGTCAGCACTGGCAGTCCGCCGGGTCGGCCACGGCGGCCTACGCGGTGACCTCCCTCGCGATGCTGATCCTGCACCTCGTGCAGTCGTCGCCCGGGATGCTCACCGAGCAGGTCGTCTACCTGAGCGCCTCCGGGCTCGCCGGGACAGGCCGCTTCCTGGTGCTGCGGCTGTTCGTCTTCGCCGGCGGCAGGGACGGGGGCCAGGACCAGGACCGGAAGCAGGACCGGGACCGCGCCTTCGTCCGCAAGGCCGCCGCTGCCCGGCGCCGGGTGGTCTCCGTGCCGACACGCCTGCCGAACCGTGTCCTCACTCCCGCGGCGCTCGCGGTCGGATCATGAGCCTCGGATCGCGAGTCGAGGGTTTCGCCGATTAGTTTCTCCCGTCCTCGCCGTCTAACCCGACGACACGGAGACGACGCAGAGTTGACCGACCAGCTCTGCCGACACCTGGAGGAACCTCATGAGGAAGATCACCGCCGGACTGTTCATCTCGCTCGACGGCGTCGTCGAGGCGCCCGACCAGTGGCACTTCCCGTACTTCAACGACGAGATGGGCGCGGCCGTCGGTGCGACCTTCGGTACGGCCGACACCATGCTGTTCGGCCGCACGACCTACGACAGCTTCGCCGGGGCGTGGCCCGAGCGGGAGGCCGCCGGGGGTGAGGACGCCGGGTTCGCGAAGCAGCTCGGTGATGTGCGGAAGATCGTCGCGTCCCGGCAGAAGCTCGCGTTCACCTGGCGGAACTCCGAGCAGTTGGAGGGCGACCTCGTGGAGACCGTCACCGCGCTGAAGAACGAGGAGGGCGGGGACATCGCCCTCAGCGGTTCCGTCTCGGTCGTACGGCAGCTGCTGACCGCGGGGCTGTTGGACGAGCTGCATCTGCTGGTGCATCCGATCGCCGTGCGCAAGGGGATGCGGTTGTTCGACGAGGGCGACTCCTCGATTCCGCTGAAGCTGATCTCTTCGGAGACCTTCCGGACGGGTGTTGTGAACCTGGTCTACGGGCCGGATGCCGCGGCCGGTGCCGGCACGTATGACGAGGCCAAGGGCCATCTCCCTCAGAGTGAGTAGGTCGGGTGCGGGTGGGTGGGGGCCGGTCGCGCAGTTCCCCGCGCCCCTGGGTGGGTGGGGGTCGGGGGCGTTCGTTGGCTGCGGGCCCGGTGGGGGTTGCCCGCGCAGTTCCCCGCGCCCCTGAAAGGCAGGGGCTACCGCCCCTGAAGACGAAAGACAGGGCCGCAGGACTAGGACGGTGATCGTCCGAGTACCACCGTCGCCGACGAGCAGAACCAGCCGCCCGTTCCCGACGCGACCGCCAGTTCCGGGAGGTGGCCGTCGGGGCGGTGGACCTGGCGGGTGCCCGCCTCGCCGCGGAGTTGGCGGACGGCTTCCACGAGGAGGAACAGGCCTCGCATGCCGGGGTGTTGGGCTGACAGGCCACCCCCGTCCGTGTTGACGGGAAGGTCGCCGCCGGCCACCTTCAGGCGGCCCTTCTCCACGAACTCGCCCCCCTCGCCCTTCGCGCAGAAGCCGAGGTCCTCCAGCGTCACGAGGGTCATGTAGGTGAAGGCGTCGTAGATCTCGGCGAAGTCGATGTCCTGCGGGCCCACCCCCGCCCGCCGGAAGGCGGTTCGGCCGCTCACCGCCGCCGGTGACACCGTGAAGTCGGGCCATTCCGACATCGTCGTGTGGGAGACGTGCTCGCCGGTGCCGAGGACCCAGACGGGAGCCGTACGGCAGTCCTGGACGTACTCCTCGGCCGCCAGCAGGACCGCCGCGCCGCCGTCGGAGCGTATGCAGCAGTGCAGCTTGGTGAAGGGGTCCGCGATCATCGGGCCCGACAGGACGTCGTCGACCGTGATCGGGTCCCGGAACATCGCGTCCGGATTCAGCGCGGCGTTGGCCCGCGCCTGCACCGCCACCGACGCCAACTGCTCCAGCGTCGTGCCGTATTCGTGCATGTGGCGGCGCGCGGCCATCGCGTACTTGGCGATCAGCGTGTGGCCGTACGGGACTTCGAACTGCAGGGGGCCGCGCGCGCCGAACGACAGGTTGCCCGTGCGGCGGCCCGCCTTGATGTCCGCGCGGGCCGTGGACCCGTACACCAGCAGGACCGCGTTGGCGTGCCCGGCGGCGATCGCGTCCGCCGCGTGGGCCGCCATGACCTCCCAGGTGGAGCCGCCGACGGAGGTGGAGTCGACCCAGGTGGGCCGCAGGCCCAGGTACTCGGCGACCTCGACCGGTGCCAGCGTGCCGAGGCCCGCCGAGGCGAAGCCGTCGATCACCGTGCGGTCCAGGCCCGAGTCGGCCAGGGCCCGGCGGGCGGCCTGGGCATGGAGCGCGTACGGCGTCGCCTCGTCCACCCGGCCGCAGTCGGAGAGGGACACACCGACGACCGCCACCTTCCGCTGAGTCATGAATCTGACGGTACATCAGATCCGGTGGGCTTCGGCAGGGTGCGCAGGGCGTCACACCTCTGTGCATCTGGCCGTCACCGCTCTAACATGACGCGCCGTCAGATGCGAAGGAGTGTGCTGCCCATGGACGCCACCTTCACCGCGGAGCAGGACGAGATCCG
This sequence comes from Streptomyces sp. NBC_00258, assembly GCF_036182465.1. Taxonomy (NCBI): domain Bacteria; kingdom Bacillati; phylum Actinomycetota; class Actinomycetes; order Kitasatosporales; family Streptomycetaceae; genus Streptomyces; species Streptomyces sp. NBC_00258. Next base: position 5,710,149 of record NZ_CP108081.1, on the reverse strand, counting down.
CCGCACCCTCCGCGAGCTCCTCCTCAAACGCTGTGGCCCGGAGGAGGTCAGGACCGCCGTGCAGACCGAGGGCGGGTACGACTCCTCGCTCTGGGAAACCCTGGCGCAGCAACTCGGGCTGCCCGGGCTCGCGTTTCCCGAGGCGTACGGAGGAGTCGGCTGCTCCGTCACCGAACTCGCGCTCGCGAGTGAGGAGTTGGGGCGGAGTCTTGCCCCTTCGCCGCTTCTCGCCACGGCCGTGCTGAGTGCGCCCCTGCTGGTGGCCCTCGGGAGCGAGGAGCAACGGGCCGCGCTGCTGCCCCGTATCGCCTCCGGTGAACTCACCGCCGCGCTCGCGGTGTCGGGCGCGAGCCTGACCACCGCCCTCGGGCTGACCGGCGACAACCGCGGTGACTGGGCGGGCGGCGGCCGCGCGGGAGGCGTACAGGCGCGGCAGACCGACGGCGGATGGCGGCTGTACGGGCAGGCCGACCAGGTGCTCGACGGGCACAGCGCGGACCTGCTGGTCGTCGCTGCGCACGCCGGAGGCTTCGCCCGCTCGCGGACCCTTCTCTTTCTCGTGCGGGACCCTCTCGGCGGGGAGGGTTCCGGAAGTGCGGGGGCGACCCGTGTCCGGCTCACCTCCCTCGACGAGACGCGGTCGCAGGCACGGATCCAACTGCGGGATGTGGAAGCCGAGTTGCTCGGTGGGGAGAGCGAGTCCGCCGATGTGGCCGGGGTGCTCGCCGCGGTCGGTGACTCGGCCGCCGCCGTCCTCGCCGCGGAGGCCGTCGGTGCCGCCGACCGTGTACTGGAGCGGACCGTCGAATACGTCAAGCAGCGCGAGCAGTTCGGGCGCGCGATCGGGTCCTTCCAGGCCGTGAAGCACCGGCTCGCCGACCTGTACGTACAGGTGCAGGCGGCACGCTCGGCGGCGTACTACGCGGCCTGGGCGACGGCAGTGGGGGAGGAGCGGGTGGGCGGGCTCGCGCTGGCCCAGGCGCTGGAGGCGCTCCGGATCACGTCCTCCGAGGCCGTGCAGCTGCACGGCGGCATCGGGTTCACCTGGGAGCACGAGGCGCATCTGTACTTCAAGCGGGCGGCCGGCGACGAAATGCTCTTCGGGCCGGTGCACCGGCTGCGGGAGCACGCGGCCGAGGCGGCCCGGCTGTTCGGCGGCGGAGAGGTGGCGGTCTGATGGGCGCCGGAGTCCGGATCGTGCAGAAGGTGTCCTCGACACCCGCGTTCGCGAAGATCGCGCCTCATCTCATCCCCGCGATGGACCGTGCCGTACACCGGCTCACCCGTGGAAAGGTCCTGCTCAGCGCCCAGATGCTGCCGGGCGTCATCCTCACCGCGCGCGGCGCGAAGAGCGGACTGCCCAGGCGCACGCCGCTGGCCTGCATGCCGGAAGGAGGGAAAGGGAAGGAGGGCGCGAGCTGGATTCTGATCGGGTCCAACTTCGGGCGTACGGACCATCCCGCCTGGACCGCCAACCTCCTCGCCCATCCCGAGGCGGAGGTCAGCTGGAAGGGCAGGGACATCCCGGTCACCGCGCAGCTGCTGCGGGGCGAGGAGCGGGACACGGTCTGGAAGGCGCTGCTGGAGTTCTGGCCGCCGTACGCGACGTACCAGGCGCGCGTCGATCGGGAGATCCGGCTGTTCCGGATCGTCCGGCGGGAAGGGGCCGAGAGTTCCGGGAGCGCGACAGGCGGCAGCCCACCTGAGTGAACTGCCGCCTGCGTGACAGGACTTGTGCCTGGAAGACCCGGCGTCCGGCGCGGGGTGCGGCGGACTACTTGGTCGGCTTCTTGCCGGTCACACCCAGATGCACCAACAGGGCGAGGTTCGGCTTCAGTTCGGCCTGCTTCACGCCCCAGGACTGGAAGCCCTTCTGGTGCGAGGCCACCGCCGCGAGCATCGCGACGAGGGAACCCGCCATCGCGGCCGGGCTGACGTCCTTGTCGACCTTGCCCTTCGCCTGAAGCTCCTTGACCGTGTCCGTGAGGGAGTTGTTCACGGAGTTCAGGATCTTCATACGGATCTTGTAGAAACGTTTGTCGCCCTCGGCGGCGCCCAGGTCGACCACGCGGAGGATGGCGTCGTTTTTGCGCCAGAACTCCAGGAAGCCGTCCACGAGTTCCTGCGCGGTCTGCCAGCCGGCCTTGCCGACCCAGGAGCGCCCTTCGAGGAGTTCGGTCAACCCGGCGCCCTCCGCCGCCATTTGCTCTGCAATCTCCAGGACGGCGCCCTCGACGTCCGGGAAGTACTGATAGAAGGTCGCCGGTGAAGTGCCCGCCTTCCGCGCGACGTCGATGACTTTGACGTCGCGGTAGGGCGAGGAGCTGAGCATCTCGCTGAGGCAGTCGAGCAGCTTCTGCCGCGTCGCCTGCCCGCGCCGACCGGCCACACGGCCGTCGACGGTACGCACTTGTCCTGTCATGCCGTCAGCTTACCGAGGGGTGATCGGAGCGCGATTCGGCCGACTGCAAATGGGGTGCACGGGCTCTCGGAGAGGGTGTGGAGGAGGGGTGCCGCCCGCCCTGCGGGATGCGTGAAAGGCCGTTAGCTTGGCCGCATGGCTGGATCTGAAGGCTCTGCCGCTTTCGCCGAGGGCGTCCCCTGCTGGACCGACGCCCAGCTGCCGGACGTCGAGGCGGGCAAGCGCTTCTACGGCGAGCTCTTCGGGTGGACCTTCGAGCCCTTCGACAAGACGGAGGAGCCGACGGGCCCCAGCCCGTACGCGGGCTCCGTACGGGCGCACCTCGACGGCGAGCCCGTGGCCGCCCTCGTACCGAAGCGGGACGGCCGGATGCCCACCGTGTGGACGGTGTACTTCGCCACCCCGGACGCCGATGACCTGGCCGACCGGATCCGGGAGGCGGGCGGCCAGGTGATCACGGCGCCGGTGCCGGTGGGCCCGTACGGCACGATGGCGCTCGCCGCCGACCCCGAGAGCGCGGTCTTCGGGCTCTGGGAGGGCGGCACGCTCCCCGGCTTCGGCAGACGGCACGGGCCGGGATCCTTCGGCTGGGTCGAGCTGTACGCGCGCGACACGGCCGTCGCCGACTCCTTCTACGCCGGTCTCTTCCACGACGCCCTCTTCGGCCCCGGCACCACCCGCGACTTCGGCCGGGTCCTCGTCACCGAGGCCTTTCCGGCCGAGATGCCGCCCCACTTCCTCGTCCACTTCGGGGTGGACGACTGCGAGGCCCTGCTCGGGACGGTGGTGCGGCTCGGCGGACGGGTCCAGGCGCCGCCCTTCGACACCTCGTACGGGCGCGTGGCCGTCGTCACGGACAACCAGGGGGCGTCCTTTGCCCTGCTGCAAACTTGAAATTCGCGGTGCTTCAGTACTGAAGGGCGTACGAACGGCGTGCGCAAAGCTGCGAAAGGCGTCGAAAAACACCGGGCGGCGTTGAAAAGCAAGGCAAGCACGGGCCTTTTGTCCCAGGATGCGCTAAGACATCCCGATTCGGCCCCGGGTTCGCAACCGGAGCCGCGGCCAGGAAGAATCGGGGGTGCGTGCCGCCGGAGCGGTTCGGTGGTGAGACGCTGCGCAGTGGCTGAAGCTAAGGCTGGAGCGGTGGCTGGAAGCGCAGCCGCGTACGGGGAGGTGGCAGGCAAGTGGTGGATCAGCTGACACAGCACGATCCGCGGCGGATCGGGCCGTTCGAGGTGCTGGGACGGCTGGGAGCCGGCGGCATGGGGCTGGTCTATCTCGCGCGCTCGGCCTCGGGCCGGCGGGTGGCGATCAAGACGGTCAGGACGGAGCTCGCCGAGGACCAGCTGTTCCGGGTCCGCTTCTCGCGCGAGGTGGAGGCGGCCCGTGCCGTCTCCGGCTTCTACACGGCCGCCGTGGTCGACGCCGACGCGCGCGCCGCCGTGCCCTGGCTGGCCACCGCCTACGTGCCCGCGCCCTCCCTCGAAGAGATAGTGACCGAGTGCGGGCCGCTGCCGGCCCAGGCGGTCCGCTGGCTCGCGGCGGGCGTCGCCGAGGCCCTGCAGTCCATCCACGGGGCCGGCCTGGTCCACCGCGACCTGAAGCCGTCGAACGTCCTCGTCGTGGAGGACGGACCGCGCGTCATCGACTTCGGCATCGCCTCCGGAGTGTCGAACACACGTCTGACGATGACCAACGTCGCCGTCGGCACCCCCGCCTACATGTCGCCCGAGCAGGCGAAGGACTCCCGCAGCGTGACCGGCGCGAGCGACGTCTTCTCGCTCGGCTCGATGCTCGTCTTCGCCGCCACCGGCCACGCGCCCTTCCACGGCGCGAACCCCGTCGAGACCGTCTTCATGCTCCTGCGGGAGGGCCCGGACCTCGAAGGCCTCCCCGACGAACTGCGCCCGCTCATCGAGTCCTGTATGCAGATGGAGGCGACCGGCCGCCCCAACCCGGCCGACCTCCAGGCCCAGCTCGCACCCCACCTCTTCGGCTCCGGCTCCGACGACAGCGGTACGGCGTCCGCGTGGCTGCCCGAGCGGGCCGTGGGCCTCATCGAGCAGCGCCGCGGGGGCCGCCCGGCGGCCAAGCCCTCCTCCGGCCGCAGCGGCGGACGTGGCGCCCCCGTGGTGCCGCCCCCGCCGCCCCACGACCCGCCGCCCGTCCCGGTCGGTGCCGGCCCGGGCCGGCACGGCGGCGCGCCCGACACCGGGCCCGTACGTCTCGCGGGCGCCCAGGTGCCCATCGGCCCGGGCCCGCGTGTCGCCGACGCCCGCGCCGCCGCCGTGAAGGCACCTCCTCCCGAAGCCGGCCTCGCCGCCTCCTGGTCCCGCCCGCGCCCCGGCGTGAACGGCGCCGATCCCGTCGGCCCCGTCCCGGTACCCGCGCCCGCCCCCGGCCCCGACTCCGCCACCTCCTGGCGGCCGTGGCGCTTCCGTATGTCGAACGACGTGTGGGGCACCCCCGCCGTCGCAGGCGACCTCGTCTACGTCACGTCCTTCGAGGTGCACGCCCTGGACGTGGCCACCGGCCGACGCCGCTTCAAGACCCGGGACGTCGCCTGGTCGATGGCGGTCGCGGGAGGCCGCGTCCACGCCTCCGACGGCCCCACCCTCTTCGCCCTGGACGCCCGCGAGGGCACCGACCTGTGGCGGCTGCCGACCGACGCCTGGGTGTACTCCCTCAAGGCCGACCGCGGCACGGTCGTCACCGGCACCCGCGGCGGCGGCGTACAGGCCTGGGAGGCCGCCAACGGGCAGAAGCTCTGGGAGATCACCGGCGCCCAGACCGACTTCGAGTCGCCCGAGGCCGGACCCGCCATCCACGACGGCACGGTCTACGTCTGGAAGGACGCCCGCCTGCGCGCACTGGAGGCCCGCACCGGCGAGGAGCGCTGGTCGTACCCCATCGGGGACGCGGCGTCCTGCGGCGGCGTCCCCGTCCGCATCACCCACGCCGACGACGGATACGTGTACGTGTCCGCCGGCACGAGGGTGCTCGCCATCGACGTCGCCGGGGGGCATGTCCGCTGGCACTTCGAGGCGCCTGCGGTCTTCCTCAGCCCGCCGACGTTCGCGCCCGGGCCCGCCGTCACGGGCGGCGGGGTCTACCTCGCCGACTACCTCGGCACGGTGTACGCCCTCGACGCCACGGACGGCCGCGACCGGTGGCGCATCGCCACGGAGGCCCGGTCCTCGCTCGATCCCGTGCTCGTCTCCGCGGGGCACGTCCACGTGGGGTCCGGCAAGGGGCTCTACACCCTGGACGCCGTCACCGGTACGCCGAAGTGGCGCTTCCAGGCGGGGGGTGACGTCGTGGGCGCGCCCGCCGTCGCCGACGGGCGGATCCACTTCGGGTCCACCGACCATCTGCTCTACACACTCAAGGCCGACGACGGCCGTCTGCGCTGGAAGCTGGCCACTGGTGGGGAGATCACCGGGGCGCCCGTCGTGAAGGACGGGGTGGTGTACGCGTGCAGCAAGGATCGGTGCGTGTACGCGCTCGACGCGGAGAAGGGGACGGGGACGGCCCGTTCCTGACCTGCGGGGCAGCCTGGGGTTCGCGTGTGTGTGCGGGCCCGGTGGGGGCTTGTCGCGCCGTTCCTCGCGCCCCTGGGGGTGGGGGCTTGCGGTCGTTTGTCGGCTGCGGGCTGTCTTGGGCTGGTCGCGCCGTTCCCCGCGCCCCTGAAAGATGCGCCTGCCGTTGGGGGGGGGCGGGTCGGGGCCGCGACGGGGCATCCGATCGCAGCTGTGTCATCCCCTGTTCATTGGGCGCCCTCGGGAGGTCGTGCTGCGATCGGAAACCCCGACACGGCCCCTTGCGCCGGAGGGCGGCTGCCGCCGGGTGGGGCCGCGCCCCGTCAGGGGCGCGGGGAACTGCGCAATCTTTTGGCTTTTAGGGGCGCGGGGAACTGCGCGACAAGCCCCCGCCGGGCCGCAGATCCTCACAACCGGCGGACGCGCTCAGTGGTAGTCCGCAGTTGGGCCGTCAAGTGTCGGTACGGCCGGATCGGGTGGAGGTGCGTACACGGGCTCCGCCCGAACCCCCCGCCCCCGCAGCACCACGGAAGCCAGCAGCAACAGCAGGCCACCGCCGAAGGCGAGCCCAGTTCCGGCGCCCAGGCCCTCGCCCGCGTCGCCCGAGATGACGAGGCTGCCCGCGGCCTGGCCCACGCGGACCAGCCACAGCACGGTGAAGCCGAGGACGATCACGCCGGCCAGGGCCACCAGCAGTCGCGACCGGAGCAGCAGCCCGGCCAGCGTGACCAGCGCGGCGCCCGCGAAGGGCAGGAAGAGCGAGGCGAAGAGCTCGGCGGGGACGTTCGTGACGCCGCCTGCGGAGAAGAGGTCCCCCAGGCGGTAGTGCCGACCGTGACGGCCGTCGTACCAGGCACGGAAAGGGCTCCATACGGCGGCCGTCGCTCCGGCGAGAGCAAGGGCGGATCCGAGCAGGTTGCGGACCATACGCGGACCTCCGTTCCCGGACTCTCGATGCAGACGCTACGCCGGGCGGCCGACCCCCGCCACGCGACAGCCACGCTCAGTGACATTCCGAGGTGGATGGCGGCTCGGCGTGCTGGTCAGCGGGTCCGGTACTCCGTCCGGCGACCGGCGAACAGTCCCGCCTGCGCCTCGCTCGGGAGATTGCCCATCGACACGAGATGCGGGGCGTGCGCCAACGCGGCGGCCCGCGTCGCCTCCTTCGCCGCCCATACGGCCCGTACGGTCCCCTGCACGGCCTCGGTCGGACAGGAGGCGATGACGTCCGCGCACCGCACGGCGGCGGCCAGTGCCTCACCGGGCGCCGTGACCTCGCTGACCAGCCCCACCTCGTACGCCCGCCGCGCGGACACCCGCTCGGCCGTGCCCATCAGCGCCATCCGGGCGACCTCCCCGAACGGCATCCGCTGCGCCAGGAGGATGGACTCGTACGCGCTGACCATGCCGTACGTGGTGTGCGGGTCGAAGAACGTGGCCGTCTCGTCGGCGATCACGAAGTCCGCCTCGCCGATGAGATAGAAGGCCCCGCCGCAGGCCATCCCGTTCACGGCGGCGATGACCGGCTTCCACAGGTCGCACGCCTTCGGCCCGATCGCGACGAGCGGATCGTCCACCATGTAGGGGGAGTTGGGCTGCGGCACGTCGGCGTCACGGTCGAGCCCCGTACAGAAGGCCCGTCCGCCCGCGCCCGTGAGCACGATCGCCCGTACGGTGTCGTCGAACCTGAACTCCCGCCAGGTGGTGGACAGTTCGGCTGCTGTGTCCAGATCGATGGCGTTGAGCTTCTCGGGGCGGTCGAGGGTGACGACCGCTACGCCGGTGTCCTTGTCGGTGGAGATGTGCAGGGTCATGGCCGCTCCAGTACCCAGCGGGGCAGCCCGGTGCCGCTCTCGCCGTCCGTGAAGACCACCTGCACCTTCGCGCCGATCCTGATCCGCTCCTGCGCGACGGAGTTGAGTGGTGCCTCCGGCCCGCTGACGAGGTTCCCCACGAGCCGGATGCGGGGGGCGTCCGCCAGTTCGACGACGATCACGTTGTACGGGGCCTGCGCCGCGTAGTCGGGCAGGAGGGGCGGATGGGGGACCACGTACGACCAGACGCGGCCCTTGCCGCTCATCCTGCGCCACTCGCTGTCGAAGGAGTGGCAGTGCGGGCAGCAGGGCCGGGGCGGGAAGCGGAGTTCGCCGCAGTCGGGCTCGGCGCAGGCCTGGACGCGCAGCTCGCCCCGGGCGGCGTACTCCCAGAAGGGGGCGCCGTCGTCGTCCACGACAGGTGTCAGCATGTCGGCCCTTCGGATACTTGGTTCGGCGGATGGTCGGGGGGCCTGACGGGCGTGGTCAGGTCCTCAGGAGCAGGGCGGATGTCGGTACGCCCTCGCCTGCCGTGACCAGGCAGGTGGTCGCGTTCGGGACCTGTGCGGTACTCGTGCCCCGGAGCTGCTTCACGCCCTCGTTGATGAGGTTGAAGCCGTGGACGTACGCCTCCGAGAGGCCGCCGCCGCTCGTGTTCATCGGCAGCCGTCCGCCGATCTCCAGGGCGCCGCCCTCCGTGAACGCTCCGCCCTCGCCCCGGCCGCAGAAGCCGTAGCCCTCCAGGGAGAGAGGGATGAGAGGGGTGAACGCGTCGTAGATCTGGGCGACGTCCACGTCCTCCGGGGTGAAGTCCGCGTGTTTCCAGAGATGGCGGGCGGCTGTCCAGGCGGGGCCCGTCAGCGGGTCGTCGTTCCAGTAGTTGACCATGCCGTGGTGCTGGGCGGGCAGGCCCTGGGCGGCGGAGTGTACGTACACAGGCCGGCGGCGGCAGTCGCGGGCCCGTTCGGCGGAGACGACCACGCAGGCCAACGCGCCGTCCGTCTCCAGGCAGTTGTCGAAGAGGCAGAGGGGTTCGCTGATCCACCGCGAGGTCATATACATGTCCCGGGTCAGCGGGCGCTCGTACATCATCGCCGCAGGGTTCTGGTTGGCCCGGTTGCGGCAGGCGAGGGCGACGTTGAAGAGGTGGTCGCGGGTGGCCCCGTACTCGTGCAGGTAGCGGCGGGTGAGCATGGCTATCTCGTCGGCCGGGCGGAGGAGGCCGAAAGGACGCGTCCACTGGGCGGGGGTGGGGAGTTGGACAGCCGTGTTCTTCCACGGGCGTGGGCCACTGCCGCGTTTGCGTGAGCGCCAGGCGACCCCGACCGTCGCCTGGCCGGTGGCCACGGCGGCGGCCAGATGCGCGACGGTGGCGCACGAACCGCCGCCCCCGTACCCGACCTTGCTGAAGAAGGTGAGGTCGCCGAAGCCGACGGCCTTCGCCACCTCCACCTCGTCGGTCTCCTCCATGGTGTAGGAGGCGAGCGCGTCGACCTCGGCCGGGGAGATCCCGGCGTCGTCGAGGGCGGCGAGGATCGCCCGGCAGGCCAAGGCCTTCTCGCTCTCGGGGAGTTGCTTTGCGAAGGGGGTCTGCCCGATTCCTACGACGGCCGTGGCGTCCTTGAGTCCTGCCCCTGTCATGGGCGCACCTCCACCGTGGTCCACGAATGCTGACAGGGCGTCAGGCTACAGCTAATCTGACGGGTAGTCAGCTAGTGGGTGTCGACCGTGAGGAGGCTCGCTGTGCGCGGTGACATGGAGTGGGGCACCATACCCGGGCTGGTGCGGGGGGCGGCCGAGCGGTACGCCGACGTGGAGGCGGTCGTCGAGGGCCGCACACGCGTCTCGTACGCGGAGCTGGGCGCCCGGGTGGAACGCGCGGCGGCGGCCTGCGTCGCGAACGGCGTCAACCCCGGTGACCGCGTGGCCATCTGGGCGCCCAACACCCTGGACTGGATCGTCTCCTCACTGGGCGCGGTGTCGGCCGGCGCGGTCCTCGTCCCGCTGAACACCCGCTTCAAGGGCACGGAGGCGGCGTACATCCTCTCCCGGAGCCGGGCGAAGCTGCTGTTCGTGACGGGGACGTTCCTGGGGACGTCCTATGTCGCGTCGCTGCGGCGGGCGGCCGGCGAGGGCTCCGGTTCCGCGGGTCCGCTCGCCGGGCTCCCGCATCTGGAGCAGGTGGTGGTGCTCTCGGACGACGCCCCCGCCGACTTCCGCACCTGGAAGGACTTCCTGGCGAGCGGGGACGGCGTCGACGCGGCGGAGGTGCGGGCGAGGGCCTCGGCGGTGGAGTCCTTCTCCCCTTCGGACATCGTCTACACCTCGGGCACGACGGGCCGCCCCAAGGGCGCGGTGATCACCCACGCGCAGACACTGCGGGCGTACGAGGTGTGGAGCGATCTCGCGGGCCTCCGCGAGGGCGACCGCTATCTGATCGTGAACCCCTTCTTCCACACCTTCGGCTACAAGGCCGGTGTGATCGCCTGTCTGATGCGGGGCGCGACGATGATCCCGCAGCCGGTGTTCAACGTGGACACGGTCCTCGCGAACGTGGCCTCGGAACGGATCTCCGTCCTGCCCGGCCCGCCCACCCTCCACCAGTCGCTCCTGGACCACCCGAACCGTGACGCGTACGACCTCTCGCCCCTGCGGCTGGTGGTGACCGGCGCTGCGGTGGTGCCGTTGCGCCTGGTGGAGCGGTTGCGGGAGGAACTCGGGGTGGGGACCGTTCTCACCGCTTACGGCCTTTCCGAGGCGAGCGGGATCGTCTCGATGTGCCGACGCGGGGACGAGCCGGGTGTGATCGCGTCGACGTCGGGCCGCGCGATCCCGGGCACGGAGGTGCGGGTGGTCGACGCGGCGGGCGCCTCCGTCGCTCCAGGTGCCCAGGGCGAGGTCCTGGTCCGCGGCTTCAACGTCATGGGCGGCTACTACGAGGACGCCCGGGCCACCTCCGAGGTCCTCACCCCCGACGGCTGGCTCCGCACGGGCGACGTCGGCGTCCTGGACCTCGCGGGCAACCTCCGGATCACCGACCGCATCAAGGACATGTTCATCGTCGGCGGCTTCAACGCGTACCCGGCCGAGATAGAGCAACTGCTCGGCCTGCACCCGGACGTGGCCGACGTGGCGGTGATCGGCGTACCGGACGCGCGGCTGGGCGAGGTCGGCAGGGCGTACGTCGTGCGGCGGCCGGGGGCCGTGGCGACCGCGGACGACCTCATCGCCTGGGCCCGACGCGAGATGGCGAACTACAAGGTGCCCAGGACCGTGGAGTTCGTGGGCGAACTGCCGAGGAACGCCGGCGGGAAGGTCGTCAAGGGCGAGCTGCGGGCGCGCTGAGGGAGGCTGAGGGCTGGTCCGGCCCGGGGGAGTACGGGCAGACGCGCGGCCGGATCGTTCCGGCCGCGCGTCTGCCCGTACTCCCGCTTCCGTTCTCGTCGCGCCCCGCGCTATTCGCGGGCGGACAGTGCATGGGCGGGTGCCGTGCGCAGGGCCTGCCTGGTGGGGAGTTCGACCGTGACGAAGGCGGTGCAGATCACGGTCAGCGCGACGGCGGGGAGCAGCCACACCGGGCCCGCGGGCCACGGCCGGTCCAGGAAGCCGATGCTCAGCAGCGCGAGGGGGATCGCGGACAGCAGCAGGCCGGTGGTGAGGGCGGCGGCTCCGATCACCGCTGCCTCGCGGCGCATCATCGCGAGGATCTGGCGTGGCGTGGTGCCGTTGAGGCGGAGCGTGGCGATCTCGCCCTGTCGCTGGGCGGTGGTGGCGACGAGCTTGTTGGCGATGCTGAGGAGGAGATAGCCGAGGAGTACGACGATGAGGGCCAGGTTGATCCAGACCGTCGGCGGCGCGTCGCTCAGGCTGTCGCCCGATCCGGTGTCGGTGGGCTCCAGGGCGAGGCCGGGGCGGGCCGCGGCGAGGGCGGTGAGGGCGCGCTGGGCCGCTTCGGTGCCGTCGGTGCGGACGAGGACGCTCTGGTCGAGGCCCGCGGTGGTGTGGCCCTCGGCCAGGTCGTGGGAGAGGGCGAGCGGGCCGAAGCCGAGGCCGCGGTCGTAGACGGCGACGACCTTGGGGCTGACCCGGGTGCCGTCTCCGAGGACGAGGGTGATGCGGCTGCCGAGTCCCGAGCCGGGGGAGCGGGCCACCTCGGTGCTGACGGCGACCGTGTCGCCGGTGAGCCCGGCCAGGCTGCCCTCCCGTACGCCGAGGTCGAGGACGTCCGACGCGGCCGGGGTCAGGATCTTCGCGGAGGCGGCTTCGACGACCGGGTCACCGAACTGCTTGTACTGGCGGATGACGGTGGTGTCGCCGACCGGGGCCGCCGCCTCGACGCCGGAGGTCCTGGTGACGGCGGCGAGGGTGCCGGAGGGCAGGCCGCCGAGGCCCGGCGCGGTCAGCCGCTGCTGGGCGAGGGTGCCGGTGCGGGTGTCCTGCGCGGTGGCGCTCATGACGGTCGTCTGGGCCAGGGTGTAGGTCAGGACGAACACGACCGCCATGGCCAGGGCACTGACGACCCCGGAGAGGCGAAGGGCGTATCCGCGGATGTTGGAGACCGCGAGCCAGGTCGGCGCCGAGACGCCCGGCCGCAGCCGTCGGCCCGCCGCGTCGCCGATGCCCCGGACCAGGGCGGGGCCCGCCAGGGCCAGGCCGATCGCTCCGATGATCCCGGCCATGGAGGTGGCCGTCGCGCCGAGGACCGTACGGCTCAGCAGCGGTACGACCGACAGCGTGGTGGCGGCGACGATCAGCAGCACTCCGCAGCGGGCCCGCGTCTTCGACGGGGTGCGGGGTTCGCTGCGGGACTCGGCGACCGCCTCGGTGGCCGGCATGCGCGAGGTGCGCCACGCGGCGCTGCGGGCAGACACCTGGACGGCGAGGCCGAGGAGCAGCACGGTGGCGAGTGCGGGCAGCGGACTGAACGTGAGCGGCAGGGTCTCCGGGATCACTTCGCGGTCGACGAGCATCCGCCGGAACTGGCCGGCCAGCAGATAGCCGAGGCCGACTCCGGGCACGACCGCCACGGCCGCGATGATGGAGGCCTGTCCGGCCGCAAGGCGCCTGATCTGCTTGGGAGTTGCGCCGACGGCCCGCATCAGGGCCAGGTCGCGGCGCTGGCCGCCGATCGACACGGCGAGCGCGCTCGCCATCACGAACCCGATGACCAGCATGATGATCCCGGCGAGCGAACTGGCCAGCAGGATCAGCAGGGAACGGGCGGCGCCCGCGCCGGGGGAGGCGATGTCGCCGCGCTCGGAGCCGGTGGAGACGATCAGGGGGGCGGCGGTCTCGGTGTCCTTGCCGGCGGCCGTCTTCTTGCCGGTGTCCTGGATCTTCTCGCGGGCCGCGGCGGCCACCGAGGCCTCGGTGCCGGGCTCGGTGCGCAGGGCGACCAGGTCCACGGTCCCGGCGCGCTCTCCGTCGGCGCGGCCGGACAGTCGTACGGCCGTCGGGTCGGCGAAGAGGATGCCGGCGTCCGGTGCGTCGACCAGCGCCGTGACGCGGTAGGCGGCGGCGTCGCGGCCGGCGGCGACGACCTTGACGCGGTCGCCCACCCGGACTCCCGCGGTGGCGGCCGTCGCGCTGTCGAGGGCGACCTCGCCGGTGCCGGACGGAGCGGATCCGTCGACCTTCGCGTCCACGATCAGCTTCGTCGAGGACCAGCCGTGCCCGGCCGTCCGCGGGTCCTCGGTCGGTACGACCCGGCCGTCGGCGTCGACGAGGGCGGCGGGGAAGCCGATGTCGCCGACCGCCGCGGTGACGCCGGGCAGTTGGGCCAGCTCGTCGACCAGCTCGGCCGGGACCGTGCCGCGCTCCGTGAACGCGATCGGCAGGTCGGGGCCCGAACTGAAGCTCTGTTCGGTGGAGACCACGACCTGCGCGCCTGCCAGGCGCCCGGCCGGCAGCTGGGAGCGGAACCCGGACTCGGCCATCACTCCGGTGCCGGTGATGAGGGCCGCTCCGCCGAGGACCGCGCACGCCACCGCCAGCAGGGCGGTGATCCGGTGTCCGGCCATCCGGACCGCGAGATGCAGCATGGTTCTAGACCTCTCCGAGCTTGACGAGACGGTCGGCCAGTTCGGGGGCGGTGGGCCGGTACAGGCGCTCGACCACCCGGCCGTCGGCCATCACCACCGCGTGGTGCGCCTGGGCTGCGGCGGCCGGGTCGTGGGTGACCATCACCACCGTCTGGCGCAGTTCGTCGACGAGTTCGCGCAGCAGGCCGAGCACCTCGTGGGCGCTGCGCAGATCCAGTGCGCCGGTCGGTTCGTCGGCGAACACGACGGCCGGCTTGGCCACCAAAGCCCGTACGATCGCGGCCCGTTGCTGCTGGCCGCCGGAGAGCTCGGCGGGCCGGTGGGACAGCCGGTCGGCGAGACCGACCCGCTCGACCAGCGTCCGCAGCCACTCCCGGTCGGGGGCCCGCCCCGCCAGGCGCAGCGGCAGCGTGATGTTGTCGGCGACGCTGAGGGCGGGGACCAGGTTGTAGGACTGGAACACGAACCCGATGTGCTCGCGGCGCAGTTCGGTGCGGCGGGTCTCGTTCAGCCCGGCGATCTCCTGGCCGCCGATGCGGATGCTGCCCGAGGTGGGGGAGTCGAGCCCGGCGGCGCAGTGCATCAGCGTGCTCTTGCCGGACCCCGAGGGCCCCATCACGGCGAGGAACGTGCCGTGCTCCACGGCCAGCGACACGTCGTCGAGGGCGTGCACGCCTCCCGCGTACGTCTTGCTGACGTTCGCCAGCGCGATGGCGGGAGCGGTCCGGGTCTCCGTCGGGTGGCCGGCTCCCGCGGGGACGCCGCTCATCGCCGGCCCCGCAGGTGGCGGGTGACGAGCGCGGTCACGCACAGCGCGGTGACGACACCGCAGGCCAGGTGGACCTGGGTGGAGGCGGCGCCGTAGGAGGCCACCATGTTGCCGACGGTGCTGATGACCAGCACCAGCCACAGCGTCGTACGCACGACGTCGTTGCGGCTGACCGCGGTCCTCGTCGGGTCCGTGCTCTCGGTGCCGCTGGTGAGGCGGTAGGGGTCCGTGGTGGCCATCGCTGTCCCTCTTCGGATTCTTCGAACTCTCCGGACCCTCGGCGGGTCTCGCTGACATCACCGAAACTACGGATCAGGACCCTGGGCGGCCGAGCCCGCCAGCAGCCCGAGTGGGGGTACAGCAGGCTGTACCTCTACGCTCCTCATCGAGAGTGAACCGGCCGCCCGCACAGGGCTGTTGGCGAGGTAGAGAGGAGGAGCGGATGTCGATCCCGACTCGGCACGACGAGCCGGTCGACGCGAGCCGGCCCGGGATCAGGGCGAGCGCGATCCGGGCCGCCGAGGCCGCCGTCGCCGCGCTCGGACAGCTCATGGGCGGGCTCGGGACCGCGATGCTGGCGCTGGCCGTGCTGATCTGGCTGGCCGTGGCCGCCGTGACGTCCGTCGTGGGCGTCGGACTGCTCATGGCACCCGCCGTGCTGCGCGCCCTGCACTCCCTCGCCGACCGTGAACGCCACCGGCTCGCCCGGTGGGGCCCCGAGATCATCGGGCCCGACCCGGCACCGACCCGGCTGCGGCTCGCCCTCGTCGACCCGACCACCCGGCGGGAACTGCGCTGGCTGGCCCGGCACGGCACGCTCGGGCTGCTGCTCGGCGTGATCGGGCTGCTGCTGCCGCTGATGGCCGTACGCGACGCGATGTTCCCGCTGTACTGGCGCTTCATGCCGGAGAACGCGACCAGTACGTCCGTGGGCCTCGGCCATGCCCAGGGCTGGCCCGACGCCCTGGCCGTGACTCTGCTGGCGCTCGGCTGGATCGCGATCATCCTGGGCCTCACCCCCGCCATGGCACGGCTCCAGGCTCGGCCGGGACGCGCCCTCCTCGTGGCCGGACCCGACACCGACCTGTCCCTGCGCGTCGCGGAACTCACCGCCACCAGGGCGGCCGCCCTGGACGCCCACGCCACCGAACTGCGCCGCATCGAGCGGTCGTTGCACGACGGCACCCAGAACCGGCTCGTGACTGTCACCGTGCTGCTGGGCGCCGCCCGCCGCATGGTGGCCCGCGACCCGGCGGGCGCCGACGAACTCCTCGAACGTGCCCAGAGCGCCGCCGAGCAGGCTCTCGCCGAACTGCGCTCGGTCGCCCGGGGCATCCTGCCGCCCGTACTGGCCGACCGCGGTCTCGCAGGCGCGCTCACCGGACTCGCCGCGAGCTGCCCGGTGCCCTGCCGGATCGACGTCGAGGCGCCCGAGCGGTGCGCCGCGTCCGTGGAGGCCAGCGCGTACTTCGTGGTCGCCGAGACGCTGACCAACATCGCCAAGCACAGCGGGGCGAAGAGCGCCACCGTCACGGTCCGCAGCCGTGGCGGCCGGCTGCGACTGGACATCACCGACGACGGCCGCGGCGGCGCCGACGAGGCGGGCGGCTCCGGACTCACCGGCATCCGCCGCCGGATCGCGGCCCACGACGGCACCCTCGACCTGGCCAGCCCGCCCGGCGGCCCGACGACTCTCAAGGTGGACATGCCATGCGGATTGTGATCGCCGAGGACGACCCGTTGCTGCGGGAGGGACTCGCGCTGCTGTTGCGGGCGGAGGGCCTGGACGTGGTGGCCACCGCCGGCACCGCCGACGGCATCCTCGACGCCATCGACACCCACAAGCCCGACGTCGCCATCCTCGACGTACGGATGCCGCCGACGCACACCGACGAGGGGATCGTCGCGGCCGTCGAGGCCCGGCGGCGCAGGCCCGATCTCGCGGTCCTCGTGCTGTCGGCGTACGTCGAGCAGTCCTTCGCCACGGAGCTGCTCGTCGGCGGGGTCACCGGGCTCGGCTACATGCTGAAGGAACGGGTGGGCCGGGTCGAGGAGTTCCTCGACGCGCTCAACCGGGTGGCGGCCGGGGGCACGGCCATCGACCCGGAGGTCGTCGCGCAGCTCTTCACCCGCAGCCGCCAGGACACCCGCTTGGAGAGGCTCAGCCCGCGCGAGCGCGACGTGCTCGGGCTGATGGCGGAGGGGCTGGGAAACGGCGCCATCGCCGAGCGGCTCGTCGTCACGGACGGCGCCGTCCACAAGCACATCCGCAGCATCTTCGCCAAGCTCGACCTGTCGCCCGCCGACCAGGTGGACCGGCGGGTCGCCGCGGTCCTGCGCTACCTCGACGACGCACGCCGCCGCACCTGACGTACTGTCACCAGACCTTGATCTTGGTGGTGCTGGCCGAGGTCAGGGCCGGTTCGGTACAGCAGGCGCTACCGGCACAGGGGGGTGAGCACCCTCACCGAAGGGCCAGGCTGCCGGATCGTGACGCGGTGCCGGAATTCCTAGGTTGGTGATCACACCGCAACGGCGGTACGACGACCGACCCGCAAGGAGCCCGCCCCCATGAAGACGAAGCTCACCTCCCGCATTGTGGCCACGACGCTGGTGACCGCTCTTGCCGGTATCGGCCTGACCCTGCCCGCAGCGGGCGCGACGGGGCAGGCGGCGAAGCCGACGCCCGACAAGACGCACAGCAAGGGTCTTCAGGCGGGCGTGGACGCGATCCTGAAGACCGGGAGCGTGGGTGTCGTGGCCCAGTCGACGGGTCCGAGGGGCTCCCGGTACGCCACCGCGGGGGTGGCCGACAAGGCCACCGGCGCGGCCGCCCGCTCCGGCGACCGGTTCCGGATGGCCAGCGCCAGCAAGACGTTCGTCGCCACCGTGGTGCTTCAACTCGTCGGCGAGGGACGCCTGTCGCTCGACGACACCGTGGAGCACCTGCTGCCGGGAGTCGTGTCGGGCAACGGCAACGACGGCAGCAGGATCACCGTACGGCAGCTGCTCCAGCACACCAGCGGACTGTTCAACTACACCGCGGATTTCCCCTCGTTGACCAGCGTGGAGGCCTACCAGGCGGGCCGCTACACCACCTGGACCCCGGAGCAGCTGGTCGGCATAGCGATGCGGCACGCTCCGGACTTCGAGCCCGGCGCCAAGTGGTCGTACTCCAACACCAACTACATCCTCGCCGGGATGATCATCGAGAAGGTCACCGGGCACAGCTGGGAGCAGCAGGTCACCAAGCGCATCATCCGCCCGCTGGGCCTGCGCGACACCTCCGCCCCGACCACGGACACCCGGATCCCCGGCCGCCACCTGCACGGCTACTCCGACTTCGGGAAGACCGGGCCGACGATCGACACCACCGCGTTCAACCCGTCAGCGGGGGGTGCGGCCGGCGCCATGATCGGTACGACGGCCGACCTGACCCGCTTCTACCAGGCGCTCCTGGGCGGCAAGTTGCTGCGATCGGCGCAGCTGGCCGAGATGAAGACGACCGTACGGGCCGCGGAGATGGACCCGGTGTGGCCCGGCGCGCGCTACGGCCTGGGCCTGATGGAGATCCCGCTGACCTGCGGCGGCGTCTACTACAGCCACGGCGGCGACCTCCCCGGCTACACCACCCGCGATGGCGTCAGCCCGGACGGCCGCCGGGCCGTGGTCCTGAACGCGACCGGCGACGGCGCGACCGACCTGTCCACCGAGCGGGCCCAGAACGACCTGATCGACGGCGAACTCTGCGCCTGAGACCGGGTTGCCCCGGCCGCGACGGCCCTCCCTCCGGGGCCGTCGCGGCCGGTCCCTGCCGGGAGGAGGGGACAACCAGCTGACATGCCGATGGGGCCGAGCCGGGTGGCTCGGCCCCATCGGGGGAGTCTGCGTCAGGGCATGGGGTTTTCCAGCGGGGCCACCGGCATGGGGTTGTCGGCGAGGGCCGGGCTGGCGGCCGCTGCGGCGATGCCGAGCACCAGGGCGAACGTGGCGAGGATCTTCTTGGTACGGGTCATCTCGGCTCCTTGTTGGGGAGGGGACTTCCGAACAGCAAGTGACGCTAGCGGTGGGGGTGGCGATTGTTCGACGGCATCGAACGGTTCGGGCCACCGATTGGCCCGAACCGGTGCCCGGACAGACCTCGGCCGCGGTGGCTCCCCCTCCGCGCCACCGCGGCCGATCCCCGTCGGGATGAAGGTCTCTACTTGCCGCCGTCGAGGTCCAGCGCCGGCGGGGAGGGCATGCCGTTGTCCATCGTCCGGATGTCGGCCGGCTCACTGGGCATGCCGTTGTCGAGCGTGGTGACCTCGGGGTCCTTGACCGGCGGCGCGGGCATCCCGTTGTCCTGCGTGGTGGCGTCCGAGCCCTTCGCCGGCGGCGTCGGCATCCCGTTGTCGAGCGGAGTCACGACCGGGTCCTTGGCGGGCGGCGACGGCATGCCGTTGTCCTGCGTGGTGAGGTCCGTTTCCTTCTTCGTCTCGCTCATGGGCCTGAATCCTCCGTTGTGGTGACGAGTAAGGAACGCCCGTCCAGAAACTCCCCCGAGGGTCGCTGGACGGGCGTTCGGAGCCGCACATTAGCCGTTGGGCTCCTGGTCAGACCGTCTGCCCCCCGACGCGACGGTGTGACATGTACGAGAGTGCCGGGCGGAGATAAACGAATGCTGAACGTCCGAACTGCCCGGTCACCGCATGCCGTTCACGCCGCGGTGGCGGGCGTGAGCAGCGCGCGTACCTCCTCGGCCTGCGCGGCACCGCCGTGCTGTTCGTAGAGGTTGAGCGCCTCGCGCCAGCAGACCCTGGCGCGGTCCACCTGCCCCAGCATGGTGAGGGCCCGGCCCAGCAGCGTCAGCACTGTGCCCTGCATCCGGTCGCCGCCGATGCAGCCGAGCGCGAGGGCCTGCTCGGCGTGCTGGGCCGCCTGCGCGGGGCGGCGGGCGGCCAGGTGCACCTCGGCGATCCGGAAGTTGGTCGTCCCCTCCCAGAGCCGCTGCCGGTGGCTGCCGAAGACGGACAGGGCGTCGGAGAGCTGGCTGAGGGCCTCGGTGTGACGGCCGGCCCTCGTCAGTGCGATGCCCAGGGTGAAGTGACCGTTGGCGAGACGCAGGGTCTGGCCGATCTCCAGGTACGCCGAGAGGGCGCGCTGCGCTATCTCCACCGCCATGGCGATGTTGCCCATGCCCAGGTGCGCTCGCGACAGGTTGCACAGGCTGAGCGCTTCGAGGGGCCGGTTGCCGATCGTGGCGTATCCCTCGATCGCCTGCTCGAAGAACGGCTTGCCGTCCGCGTACTGCTCCTGGTGCATGAGGGTGAGCCCGCGGTCGTTGGCCGCCCAGCTCATGGCCATGGCGTCACGCGCGGAGGCGGCGAGTTCCATGGCGAGCTGAGCCTGTTCGGCGGCCTGCTGGATGCGGCCGGAGACCAGCAGGACATTGGTGAACGTCGTCCGCGCTCTGCCCTCCGCGTGCGCGTCCCCCGCGGTCCGCGTGGCCTCGCACATCGCCCTGGCAGTCGTCTCGTACTGGTGGGAGTTTGCCCCGGACTCGGTGAGGTCCTTGGCGGCCCACAGCAGGTCCACCGCCCGCCGCAACCGGTCTGTACCCGCCGACTGCCGTACGCAGGCGAGCAGTGGCGAGGCCTCGTTGTAGAGCCAGTCGAGGGCGGTGCTGCCCTCCGTGAACCGCAGCCCCGGGTACTCCGTCACTTCCAGGTGATCCACCAGTCGGTCCCCGGGCCGCTCGATCGCGTAGACCCCGGCGGCCGTGGCCAGGTAGAAGTCGAGCATCCGCGACATCGCCGCCGCCCGCTCGCCCGGTGGCTGCTCGTCCCGCTCCGCGCACGCACGCGCGTAGAGCCGGACCAGGTCGTGGTAGCGGTAGCGGCCGGGCGCGGCCGACTCCAGGAGTGAGGTGTCGACGAGGGATTCCAGCAGGTCCTCGGTCTCCTCGACCGGAAGGTCCAGCGCCGCGGCGGCCGCGGCCAGCGAGATGTCCGGACCGTCCGCCAGCCCGAGCAGCCGGAACGCGCGGGCCTGGGCCGGCTCCAGCTGCCCGTACCCGAGCTCGAAGGTCGCCTTCACGGCCAGGTCGCCCGCCTGGAGTTCGTCCAGACGCCGCCGTTCGTCGGCCAGCTTCGCCGCGAGGACCGAGACCGTCCACGTGCGCCGGGCCGCCAGACGGGAGGCGGCGATCCTGATCGCAAGGGGCAGGAATCCGCACGCCGCCACCACGTCAAGGGCAGACTCGCGCTCCGAGGCCACCCGTTCCTCGCCCACGATCTTGGTGAAGAGCTGGAGTGCCTCCTCCGGCGACATCACGTCCAGGTCGACGAGATGGGCGCCGGCCAGGTCGACCATCCGCACCCGCGACGTCACCAGCGCCGCACACCCCTCCATGCCGGGCAGCAGAGGGCGTACCTGGGCCGCGTCCCGGGCGTTGTCCAGCAGCACCAGGATCCGGCGGCCGTCCAGGGTCGAGCGGTACAGGGCCGCCCGCTCCTCCAGGGAGTCCGGTATCGCCGCGTCGGCCGTGCCCAGGGCGCGCAGGAAGGCGCCGAGGACCGTCTCGGGTGCGACCGCCCGTGAGCCCGCTCCCTGCAGGTCCACGTACAGCTGTCCGTCCGGGAAGGCGCTCCGGGCCCGGTGCGCGACATGGACGGCCAGCGTCGTCTTGCCCACGCCGCCGATGCCGGCCAGCGCCGACACCGCCATCACCTGGCCCTCGGACGCCGATGCCGCAGCCAGGACCTCGCTCAGCTCGGTCACGAAGGACGACCGGCCGGTGAAGTCCGAGACGCTGGCCGGGAGTTGGGCCGGGCGCACCGGCGCGGACGCGGTCTCGGGGGTCAGCGGGGCCGAGGGTTCCGCGAGCCCCGGGTCCGCCTGCAGGATGCGCTGCTGGAGTTCCTGCAGACCGGGCCGTGGGTCCACGCCCAGTTCGTCCGCCAGCAGCCGCCGGGTGTCCGCGTAGGCGGCCAGGGCCTCCGCCTGCCGGCCCGAGCGGTACAGCGCAAGCATCAGCAGCTCGCGCAGCCGTTCCCGGAGGGGATGGGCCGCGGTGAGCGCCGTCAGTTCGGAGATCGCCTCCGCGTGGCAGCCCTGCTCCAGGTCCATGTCCAGCCGGGACTCGACGAGTTGGAGCCGCCACTCCTCCAGACGTGCGCGCTGGGTCTCCGCGTACGGACCCGGAACGCTCGCCAGGACCTCCCCGTCCCACAGGCTCAGCGCCTTGTTCAGCAGGGCGCGCGCATGGCACAGGTCGCCCGTCGCCTTCGCCTTCTCCGCGTCGGCCGCCAGCTCCTGGGCCAGCGCGAGGTCCAGCGAGGCACCCACGCCGGACGCGTCGGTGAGCCGGACGGCATACCCGCCCGACTCACTGACCAGAACGCCGGGGGAAAGGATCTTCCGCAACCGCGACGCATACGTCCGAACCGCCGCCAACGCCTGCGAAGGCGGCTCCTCCCCCCACAGCGCGTCGATCAGCTCGCCCGCCGTCGCCGTGCGGCCCTCGCGGAGCAGCAGGGCCGCCAGCAGGGCACGTTGTTGAGGGGACCCGGTGGGCAAGGAATCCGCCCCACGCCAGGCGCGCACCGGGCCGAGCACGCTGAAGCGGAGCGCCGCCGAATCATCGGGACGCCACTGCTCCGGTACTCGCGGTACACCGTCCATCGCTGCCCCCTGCCGAAACGTCATGACAACCAGGCCAGTTTGCCTTGTTCATGGCGGATGCGTCAGCCGTGGGAGACACCGATCACAGGCCGCCGTGCCGAGTGGCGCAAGCCCTCACAGGGCCCACACCCCCTCCCCGCAACCCCGTGACGAGGTTCCCGCATTCCAGAGAGCCGCCGCCCGATAGCTGACGGGCCGTCAGATCGGCGCTACCGTAAAACCCATGGAGACCTTCCCGAAGATCATCTCGGTGGACGACCACACGGTGGAACCCCCCAACGTCTGGCGGGACCGGCTCCCGTCGCAGTACCGGGACAGGGGGCCGCGCATCGTTCGCGCCCCGCTCAAGGAAATGACCTTCCTGGGCGGCAAGTTCGCCCCGGTCATGGGCAACCCCGGGGACGACGGCCCGATCGGCGACTGGTGGGTCTACGAGGACCTGCACCGCCCTCTCACCCGTCTCGACACCGCCGTCGGATACGACAGGGACGAGATCAAACTCGAAGTCATCACCTACGAGCAGATGCGCCCGGGGTCGTACGACGTCCCGCAGCGTCTGGCCGACATGGACGTCAACCACGTCCAGTCCGCCCTCTGTTTCCCCACCTTCCCCCGCTTCTGCGGTCAGACCTTCACCGAGGCCAAGGACCGGGAACTGGGGCTCCTCTCGGTGCGCGCCTACAACGACTGGATGGTCGACGAGTGGTGCGGCCCCGATGCCGCGGGCCGCCTGATACCGCTCACCCTCATACCCCTGTGGGACGCGGAACTCGCCGCGCAGGAGGTGCGGCGCAACGCCGCCCGCGGGGTACGGGCCGTCGCCTTCTCCGAGATACCTCCGCACCTCGGACTGCCCTCCGTTCATACGGACGAGTGGGATCCGTTCCTCGCCGCCTGCGACGAGACCGGCACGGTCATCGCCATGCACATCGGGTCGAGCAGCCGGATGCCCTCCACCTCCGCCGACGCCCCGCCGGCCGTCGGCTCCACCATCACCTTCGCCAACTGCTGCTTCTCGATGGTCGACTGGCTGATGAGCGGAAAGTTCGAGCGCTTCCCCAACCTCAAGGTCATGTACGCGGAGGGCCAGATCGGCTGGATCCCGTACATCCTCGAACGCGCCGATGTGGTCTGGGAGGAGAACCGTGGGTGGGGCGGCGTCGCCGACAAGGTCCACCGCCCGCCGTCCGAACTCTTCACCGAGCACGTCTACGGCTGCTTCTTCGACGACGCCTTCGGGCTGAAGAACCTCGACGCCATCGGCGTGGGGAACGTGCTGTACGAGACCGACTACCCCCACTCCGACTCCACCTGGCCGAAGTCGAGGGAGGTCGGCGAGGCGCAGATGGGCCACCTGGACGCGGACGTCGTCGACCGGATCGTACGGCGCAACGCGATCGAGCTCCTGGGCCTGACCGAGGACGGGCTGTGGGCCGGGCCGGGCGGTGCCCGTTGAGCGCCCCTCTCGGCAACACGTCCTCCGACAGCGCGGCCTCCGGCACCGCACCCCTCGGCGATACGCCCTTCAGTTACGGGATCCAGCTCCCCGTCCAGTCCCAGAGCACCCTCTACGCGGAGGCGTGGGAGGCGGACGCGGGTCCCGCCGACCTCGTCGAGATCGCCCGCACGGCCGACCGCTCCGGCTTCGACTACATCGCGAGCTGCGACCACGTGGCCATACCGCGCCGCCTCGCCTCCGCGATGAGCACGGTCTGGTACGACCCGGTGGCCACCCTCGCCTTCCTGGCCGGAGTCACCGAGCGCGTAAGGCTGTTGAGCCATGTCGCGGTCGTCGGGCTGCGGCACCCGCTGATCACGGCCAAGCAGTACGCGACCCTCGACCACCTGAGCGGGGGGCGCCTGATCCTCGGGGTCGGCGCCGGACACGTACAGGAGGAGTTCGAGGTCCTTGGGGTGGACTTCGAGCGGCGAGGGGCGGTGCTCGACGAGTGCGTCGACGCGCTGCGGGCCGCGCTCGGGCCCGATGAATTCCCCACCCATCATGGGAAGTTGTACGACTTCGAAGGGCTCGGGCAGCGACCCCGGCCCGCGCAGGAACGGGTACCCGTCTGGGTCGGCGGGTCCTCGCCCGCCGCCGTCCGGCGGGCCGCGGTCAGGGGTGACGGATGGCTGCCGCAGGGGGATCCGCGGGAGCGGCTGCCCGAGCAGATCGCCCGTGTCCGACGGCTGAGGGAGGAGGCGGGGATCGTCGGGCCCCTCGTCGTCGGCGCGATCACCGAGCCGCTGTACGTGGGGGAGCCGGGGTGGAGCGTGGGGCGCCGCACTCTCAGTGGAGCTCCCGAGGCGCTCGCCGAGTCGCTGCGCGCGTACCGGGCGATGGGCGTGCACCAGATCCAGGTGCGCTTCCGCAGCCGGAGCCGCACCGAACTCACCGACCAGATGGCCGCGTTCGGCGCCGAGGTCGCCCCGCTGTTGTAGGCCGCTGTTGTGGCCGCTCATGGGGAACCTGTCTGACAGCCAGACAGTTCTTTATTGAAACTTCGAACATCTTCCGCCTGTGCCGCGTATGTAAGGACGTCATGGCTTCGGCGGAAGGACACGCGAAGTGCGATCCCCCCGGCACGTCCGAACTTCCAAGCACAGCGCACAGCACGGTTCACAGCACGGCGCACAGCATGGCTCCCAGCACGTCGGCACCACCGTTCCCGCGGATCCCTCCCGCAAGCTGTCCGTCGCTCTGGCCTGCGCCGACGGCGACTGGCCGCACGAGGACTGGCCGGCCCCGGACGATCCGTACGTGGGCCGGGTGCTGCGCTTGTCCCCGCCGTACCGCGCGCTCCGGGAACCTTCGTCGGAGGGCGCGGTGGACGTCGTCGTTCTCCGGTGCGAGGACCCGTCGACCGCCTTCGCCGGGCTGTTGAAGGGCATGGGTGCGATGAGCGCCCCGGTGATCGTCCTCAGCCCGCGACGGGACACGGAGACGGTGGTCGAGGTGTTCCGGGGCGGCGCGGGTTATCTGGTCGAGGGCGACTACTGCACCCACATGCTGTCCTCGGCGGTGATGGCCGCCACGGTCGGCCACACCTACCTCTCGCCGACCGCGTGCGCCGCCCTGCGCGACGCGGCCCGGCGGATACCGGGCGGCGGGGAGGCGACGGAGCGGATGCGCGCCCTGCTCTCGCCCCGGGAGCGGGAGATCATGGAACTGCTCTCGACCGGCCTGGGCGCACAGGAGATCGGCCTGCGATTAGGGCTGAGCGAGAAGACCGTCCGCAACAACCTCAGCAACATCTACGCCAAGCTGGACGCCCGCGGCGGCACTGACGCGGTGCTGCGGTGGCTCGGGGCCCCGTACAGCGACACCCAGGGCACCCTGGGATCGGCCGCACGCTGAGGCGGCGGGCGGCACGGCAGATGTCCGTGGCGCCGCGGCACGGAGAAGCCCCCGCGTGAATCGCGGGGGCCGTTCGTGCCTTGTTACCGGTGCCGTTGCCGTACTTCACCGCGGTCGCTCCCGATTACGGCGGGCGCTTCCGCTGTACGGCTGTCGCTGCCGCCTACGGCGCCGGGATCTCGGACAGCGGGATCTCGACGTCCGAGACGTTCGTGCCGCCCTCTTCGAATCCGGGTTCCGTGCGGATGCTGTTCGACGAGTTCTGGATTCCGCTCGCCTCGGGAGTTCCGCACTTCACGTTGCGCAGCCAGAGGCGGCCGTCGGGGGTGCCGTTCTTCAGGAGCTGCGGATAGAAGACGTGCACGCTCGTGCCGCCCTCGCTGGGGGAGAAGAACACCTTCTGGCCGTTCTGCTCCTCCTTGTACGTGGCCCTGAGGAATCCGCTCACGTCGGTGCGCTTCTCGGACCACATGAAGAAGCCGAGGTGGTCGGCCTTCACGGTGTCGGTCCTCGAGAAGTCGAATCCGGTTCCGGTGTCGTCACGCTTGATGCTGAATTCCGTCGTGTTGAACTTGGCGCCTATCTCGAAGAACGAGTTGCCCAGCTTCGAGTCCGCGGCGGCCGTGAACCCGTCCTCAAGGGTGATGGACCTCGTCACCGATGCGGACACGCTGAAGTCCTTCGTGGCGGCGGTCGTGGATCCGCAGTTGTCCGTCACGGTCGAGACGCGCTTGTTCGCGCCCAGGCTGTTCCTCTTGACCTGGACGTCGACGAATTCACAGTTGTCCAGTTTCGCGGAGTCCTCCGCGCAGTCCTTGGACACCTCGGAGGGGGTGGCGGCACCCGCCTGGTTCATCAGCGGAACGGCCACCGCCGCGGCCACCACCGGGGCCAGCATGAGGGCGATGCGCTTCTTCTTGCTCCGGTGATGTCCCTTGCGGCCGGTGCGTGTCATGGTGCGTCTCCTTGGGGGGAAGTGTGGGGGAGGGTGCGTCGGTCGAGGGGGCCGTCAGCAGTCCGTCAGGACCGGCTTGGCCACCCCGTCCGCGATTCCGGGGGCGCCGGCGGCTCCGGCCAGGACGACCGGTCCCTCGATGACCTCGGGCGCCGCGAAGTTCCGCTCGGGGCTGGGATTGACGGCGAAGCTGCCCGGATCGGCGTCGATCCGTACGCGCCATTCACCCGTCATGCGCTGCATCTTCGGCGTGAACTCCATGTGCAGGACCTTGCCGACCGGGACTTCCCGCGTCTCCGTGTCGCCGGCCGTCACCGACTTGATGGTCAGGTCGGTCGTTCCCTTGTGCTTGAGCCAGGACCCGCTCAGAAAGCCGAAGAGGCCTCCGCCGGCGCCCTGTTGTGTCGCGGTGTACTTGCCCTCGCCCTGGCCGACGGTCGCTTTCCAGGTGATGCTGACCTTCGCCGGGTCGGTGGCGTTCGGCTCGCAGTTCGGGAAGTCGATCGAAGCCTTCTCCTTGGGTCCGTCGAAGGTCTCGAACTTGGTCTCGGCGAACTCGCAGTTGTCGGCCTGGAAACCGTCACCCAAGCCGCCCCCGAAGTCCCTCGTCGACCGCTTCACACCGTCGATCACCGCGGACCTCTCGCACATCCCCATGATCTGTTCCGGGGTCTTCTCCTCGGCCGCGTTCGCCGAGGGCAGCAGGGTGACGACCGCCACGCCGGTGGCGAGTGCGGACCCAATGGCGACGAGCCGGATCTTCTTGTTCTTCAAGGCCCTCTTGGCCATGACTTGCTCCGTCCTTGGGGGCTTCTTTGCCTTGCCGAGAAAGGATTATTGGTCCGCGTCAGCGGGCCCGACAGAGTCAAATGTCCCTACCGGTCGGTTACTTGACGTGTGCATTGCGACACACCCCGAAACCTTCGGCGGGCCTCTCGACCCCTTGCCTGACGATGCGTCAGATACGACCATGGGCATGCCCGTCATCTGTGTGACGGTGCGTCAGAAACGGTCCACACGTCCGCGTCTCCGAAGGAGAAACCCATGGGCAAGCTCGACGGGCGGGTCGTACTCGTCACCGGCGCCGCACGAGGCCAGGGCGAGCAGGAGGCGCGGCTCTTCGCGGCCGAGGGCGCCAGGGTCGTCGTCGCGGACGTGCTCGACGACCAGGGGGAGAAGCTGGCGAAGGAGCTGAGCGCGCTCTACGTCCACCTGGACGTGAGTCGTGAGGCCGACTGGACGTCCGCGGTGGCCGCCGCGAAGGAGGCGTACGGGAAGGTCGACGGGCTGGTGAACAACGCGGGCATCCTGCGCTTCAACTCCCTCGTCGACACGCCCCTCGACGAGTTCATGCAGGTCGTGCAGGTGAACCAGGTCGGTGTCTTCCTCGGCATCAAGACCCTGGCGCCCGAGATCGAGGCGGCCGGCGGTGGGACCATCGTCAACACCGCCTCGTACACCGGGGTCACCGGCATGGCGTACGTCGGCGCGTACAGCGCGACCAAGCACGCGATCGTCGGCCTCACGCGCGTGGCCGCGCTGGAACTGGCGCCCAAGGGCATCCGCGTCAACGCCGTCTGCCCTGGCGCCATCGACACCGCGATGAGCAACCCGGCCCTGCTCGACCCGGCGGCGGACGCCGAGGCGTCCTCGGCCGGTGTCGAACGGCTCTACCGCAAGCTCGTGCCGATGGGCCGGATCGGGAAGCCCGAGGAGGTGGCCCGGCTCGCCCTCTTCCTCTCCTCGGAGGACTCCTCGTACATCACCGGCCAGCCGTTCGTGATCGACGGGGGCTGGCTGGCGGGTGTGAGTGTCATGTGACGGCCCATCAGGTATTGACGCCTCGCGGGCGCGGTGCAACAGTCGGCGGCAGGTGAATCTGACGGTGCGTCAGGTTCGGCAGGGTGACGGACAGGGGACGGTGAACCTCCTTGGAATTCGGGCTCTTTGTACAGGGATACGTGGGCAAGCGGGCCGAGACCGATCCGCTCGCGGAGCACAAGGCGCTGATGGAGGAGACCGAGTACGTCATCCAGGCGGACAAGTCCGGCTTCAAGTACGCGTGGGCGTCCGAGCACCACTTCCTGGAGGAGTACTCCCACCTCTCGGCGAACGACGTCTTTCTCGGCTATCTCGCGCACGCGACGGAGCGGATCCACCTCGGGTCGGGCATCTTCAACCCGCTCGCCCAGGTCAACCACCCCGTGAAAGTCGCCGAGAAGGTCGCCATGCTCGACCATCTCACCGAGAACCGCTTCGAGTTCGGCAGCGGACGCGGGGCCGGCTCGCACGAGATCCTCGGCTTCCTCCCCGGCATCACCGACATGAACTACACCAAGGAGATCTGGGAAGAGACCATCGCCGAGTTCCCGAAGATGTGGCTCCAGGACGAGTACGTCGGATTCAAGGGCAAGCACTGGCAGCTCCCTCCGCGCAAGGTCCTGCCCAAGCCGTACGGGAAGTCGCACCCCGCGATGTGGTACGCCGCCGGGTCGCCGCCCTCGTACTCCATGGCCGCCCGCAAGGGGCTCGGGGTGCTCGGCTTCAGCGTGCAGAAGGTCTCCGACATGGAGTGGGTCCTTGAGCAGTACAAGACCGCCGTCGTGGAGGCGGAGCCGATCGGGGACTTCGTCAACGACAACGTGATGGTGACGACGACCGCGATCTGCGCGCCCACGCACGACGAGGCGATCCGGATCGCCGTGAGCGGCGGCCTGCACTATCTGCCGTCGCTGGTGTTCCGGTACCACGACACGTTCCCGCGGCCCGAGGGGTTCCCCGTGTGGCCGGAGACGCTGCCCGAGTACAACGAGGAGTTCATCGAACTGCTCATCTCCGAGGAGCTGTTGATCTGCGGCGACCCGGACGAGGTGCTCACGCAGTGCAAGCGGTGGGAGCAGGCCGGGGCCGACCAGCTCAGTTTCGGGTTGCCGGTCGGTGTGCCCAAGAAGGAGACGCTCCAGACGATCAAGCTGATCGGGGAGCACGTGATTCCGAAGATCGACACGGATCCCGTCCATCGGACGACGCGGTTCCGCGGGGCGGTCTGAGGTTCGTCGGCGGGTGCGGGTTGCACGTGGCTGGTCGCGCAGTTCCCCGCGCCCCTGAGTAGGTCGTGGCTCGGTATGCCAGAAGGCTCAGGGAGAGAAGGGTTTCGTCGTGCTTGACCATCTGATCAAAGGCGTGACCGTCGTCGATGGGTCGGGTGGGCCCGCCTTTATCGCCGATGTGGGGATACGGGACGGGCGGATCGCCGTGATCGGCGGCCAGGTCACCGAGGAGGCGCGTACGAGTGAGGACGCGAGTGGGCTCGTACTCGCGCCCGGGTTCGTCGATCCCCACACCCACTACGACGCGCAGCTCTTCTGGGACCCGTATGCCACGCCCTCCCTCAACCACGGGGTGACGACGGTCGCCGGGGGCAACTGCGGGTTCACGCTCGCGCCCTTGAACCCGTCGCGGCCCGAGGACGCCGACTACACGCGGCGGATGATGTCCAAGGTCGAGGGGATGTCGCTGGTCGCGCTGGAGGAGGGTGCGCCGTGGAGCTGGCATTCCTTCGGGGAGTATCTCGATGCTCTGGAGGGGCGGATCGCGGTCAACGCGGGCTTCATGGTGGGGCACTGTGCGCTCAGGCGGTATGTGATGGGGCCGGAGGCCGTCGGCGGGCAGCCCTCGCCCGAGCAGCTGGAGCAGATGCTGGCGCTCTTCCACGAGGCGATGGAGTCCGGTGCCTGGGGGCTCTCCACCACGCAGTCGTCCACCCACTCCGACGGTGACGGCGAGCCCGTCGCCTCGCGGCACGCCAGGCCGGCCGAACTGCTCGCCCTCTCCCAGGCGGTGGGCGATCACGAGGGCACGCAGATCGAGGCCATCGTGGCGGGCTGTCTCGACCAGTTCAGCGACGACGAGATCGATCTGTTCGTGGAGATGAGCGCGGCGGCGGGCCGACCGCTGAACTGGAACGTGCTGACGATCGACGCGTCCGTCCCCGAGCGCGTCCCGCGTCAGCTGGCGGCAAGTGAGCGGGCCCGTAAGGCCGGTGGGCGGATCGTGGCGCTGACGATGCCGATCCTCACGCCGATGAACATGTCGCTGGGGACCTTCTGCGCGCTGAACCTGATACCCGGGTGGGGCGAGGTGCTCGGCCTTCCCGTGCCCGAGCGGATCGAGAAACTCCGGGACCCCGTGATCCGTCGCGAAATGCTGCGGCGGGCCGACTCCAAGGAGGCCGGTGTCTTCCGGCGCCTCGCCGACTTCGGGCGGTACGTCATCGGGGACACCTACAGCGCGGAGAACGAGGGGCTCACCGGACGGGTCGTACGGGACATCGCGGCCGAGCGTGGCCAGGAACCCTTCGAGTGCATCGTCGAGATCTGCGCCAACGACGGTATGCGTACGGTCCTTTGGCCCATGCCGACCGACAACGACCCCGACTCGTGGGCGCTGCGCCAGGAGACGTGGCGGCACGAGGACGTGATGCTCGGCGGCTCGGACGCGGGCGCCCATCTGGACCGGATGTGCGGGGCGCCGTACACGACCCGTTTCATCGGGGACTGTCTGCGGGGCCGGAAGCTGACGACCCTGGAGCAGGCGGTGAAGATGCTCACGGACGACCCGGCGAAGCTCTTCGGGCTGCGTGAGCGCGGACGGATAGCGGAGGGCTTCCATGCGGACCTCGTGCTCTTCGACCCGGACCGGATCGACGCCGGCAAGGCCACCCTGGTGCACGACCTGCCGGGAGACAGCCCGCGCCTCGACTCGAAGGCGATCGGCATAACGGCCGTATGGGTCAACGGAGTCGAGGCGATACGGGGCGACGTGGTGACCGGTGCCGTACCGGGCAAGGTGCTGCGGTCGGGCCGGGACACGCGAACGGTGAGCACGAAGTGACGCGACGGCGCCGGGCGTTGGGGGACAGGTGACGGACGGGCAGCGGCTGTTCATCGGCGGCTCGTGGGTGGAGCCGGACGGCGGCCACTACGAGGTGATCGACCCGGCGACCGAGGGTGTCGTCGGACTGGCTCCGGAGGCCTCGCGGGATCAGGTGCACGCTGCGGCCGCGGCGGCTCGCGAGGCCTTCCGGGCATGGTCGCGCACGGCACCCGAGGAGCGGGCCGCGGTCCTGCACCGGGCGGCCGAGGAGATCCGGCGCAACATCGTCCCGTACGCCGAGCTGGCCCAGGCCGAGACCGGGGCCACGACCGGCACCGCCCGCGCGATGCAGGTGGGTGTCGGGGCGGCCCGTTTCCAGCGGTACGCGCGCGTGGAGCCCGTCGAGGAGCCGCTGGCCCCGCAGATCAACGAGGCGGGCCCGTTCGGCAAGGCGGCCGTGATGGGCGCCCTCGCCGTACGCCAGCCGGTGGGCGTGGTCACCTGCATCACCTCGTACAACAACCCCTGGGCGAACCCGGCCGGCAAGATCGCCCCGGCACTCGCGATGGGCAACACGGTCGTCGTGAAGCCCGCCCCGCAGGATCCGCTCTCCGTGTACCGGATGGCTCAGGCGCTGGAGGCGGCGGGTGTGCCGCCGGGGGTCGTGAACGTCGTCGGCGGTTCGCGCGCGGAGGTCGGTGAGGCGGCCGTCGACTCGGACGACGTCGACATGGTGAGCTTCACCGGCTCGACCGCCGTCGGACGGCGTATCGCCGAGGTCTGCGGGCGCGGTATGAAGCGCCAGCTGATGGAACTGGGCGGGAAGGGCGCGGCGGTCGTCTTCGAGGACGCGGACCTGGAGTCCGCGGTCCGGGGAATCGGGACCACCTTCTCGTTCTACAGCGGACAGATCTGCACGGCCCCGACGAGGGTGCTCGCGCAGCGGACGGTGTACGACCGGCTGGTGTCCCAACTGGCTTCCTACATCGGCTATTTGAAGGTGGGGGACCCGCGGGCCGAGGGCACGGTCGTCGGTCCGGTGATCTCCGCGGCCCACCGGGACCGGATCGAGTCGTACGTCGAACTGGGCCGCAAGGAGGGGGCGCGGGTGGTCGCGGGCGGTGAACGGCCGCCGTCCGACCGGGGTTTCTACGTCGCCCCGACGCTCCTCGCCGACTGCACGCCCGACATGCGGGTCGTCCGCGAGGAGATCTTCGGCCCGGTCGTCGTGGTCCTCCCCTTCGACGACGAGGAGGAGGCCGTCGAGCTCGCCAACGACAGCGACTACGGCCTCATCGACTACGTCTGGTCCGGCGACGTCGCCCGCGCCTTCCGCGTGGCCCGGCAGCTGCGGGCCGGCGGCGTCGGCGTCAACACGGTCGGGCGCAACATGGAGGCTCCGTTCGGCGGCTTCAAACAGAGCGGGGTGGGCCGCGACGTCGGCTCGTACGCCCTGCACGCGTACTCGGAACTCCAGTCACTGGTGTGGCCGGGCTGACCCGATCTCGCCCCCGCCGCCCCTACCCATTCCCGTCACCACTCGGGGGCTCCGCCCCCGAACCCCCGCTCCTCAAACGCCGGAGAGGCTGACTACCAGCCCGTCCGGCGTTTGAGGACGAGGCCGTTCAGGCCGATAGGGGGGTCTGGGGGCGGAGCCCCCAGGGACGGGACGGGTAGGGGCGGCGGGGGCGAGATCTCGTCCGGACCACGACACCGTAGCGACGTTACGGTCGAGGGTAGCGTCGCTACGGAATCGGTGTTAGCGTTGTTTCTGTCGGGGAGTGAAACCCGCTCCCCCCGCCACGACAGGAGCACCGTCATGAGCGACCAGCCCACAACCACCCCCACCCGCGTCGCGATCGTCACCGGCGGATCCCGCGGTATCGGCCGCGAGACCGCGGAGCGCCTCGCCACCGACGGCTTCGCGGTCGTCGTGAACTTCGCGGGGAACCAGGCCGAGGCGGACAAGACCGTCGCAGCGATCACCGAGGCGGGCGGCCAGGCGCTCGCCTTCCGGGCCGACGTGGCGGACGAGACCGAGGTGGCGGCACTCTTCGACGCCGCGGAGTCGACGTACGGCGGAGTCGACGTGGTCGTCCACGCGGCCGGCGTCATGACACTGGCCCCGCTCGCCGACTTCGACCTCGACGCCCTCGACCGGATGCACCGCACGAACATCCGCGGCACGTTCGTCGTCGACCAGCAGGCCGTGCGCCGGCTGCGCGAGGGCGGCGCGGTCGTCAACTTCTCCAGCTCCGTGCTGGCCCTCGCCATCCCCGGCTACAGCGCGTACGCCGCGAGCAAGGGCGCCGTCGAGGCCATGACGCTGATCCTGGCCCGCGAGGTGCGCGGCCGGGACATCACGGTGAACGCGGTGGCCCCCGGCCCGACCGCCACCGCCCTGTTCCTGGACGGCAAGGACGAGGAGACCATCGCGCGGATGGCCGCCCAGCCGCCGCTGGAGCGCCTCGGCACCCCGGAGGACATCGCCGGAGTCGTGTCCTTCCTCGCCGGCCCGGCCGGCCGCTGGGTCAACGGCCAGGTGCTCCGCGCCAACGGCGGTATCGCGTAAGCCCCTCCTTCTTCTCTCTCCTTTCCCCCTTTCTTCCCTCTCTCCTCAGGAGTTCCGTCATGGGCAAGACGATCGTCATCACGGGCGCGGGTTCGGGATTCGGCGCGCTCGCCGCACGCGCACTGGCCGACGCGGGTCATACGGTCTACGCGGCGATGCGCGACACGGCAGGGCGCAACGCGAGCCGGGTCGCGGAGGCCGAGGCGTACGCGGCCGAGCATCAAGTCGACCTGCGGACGGTCGAGTTGGACGTCCTCTCCCAGGAGTCCGCGGACGCCGCCGTCGCCACGGTCCTGTCCGGGGCCGGCGCGCTGGACGTGGTCGTCCACAACGCGGGCCACATGGTGACCGGCCCGACCGAGGCCTTCACGCCCGAGGAACTGGCCGCGGTGTACGACACGAACGTGCTGGGCACCCAGCGGGTCAACCGCGCCGCGCTGCCCCACCTGCGGGCCCAGGAGCACGGCCTGGTGCTCTGGATCGGCTCGACCTCGACCCGGGGCGGCACCCCGCCCTACCTCGCGCCGTACTTCGCCGCGAAGGCCGCGATGGACGCGCTCGCGGTGTCGTACGCGGCCGAGCTGGCCCGCTTCGGCATAGAGACGACCATCGTCGTGCCGGGCGCCTTCACCTCGGGCACGAACCACTTCGCGACCGGCGGCCACCCCGCCGAGCAGGCGGTCCTGCCCGCGTACGAGGAGCGGTACGCGGGCCTGATGGACCAGGTCGCCCAGCGTCTCGCCGCCCTCGCGCCCGCCGACGCCCCCGCTTCCCTGGTGGCCGACGCGATCGTCGAGGTCGTCGGCACCCCGTCCGGCGAGCGGCCCTTCCGGGTCCACGTCGACCCGGCGAACGACGGGTCGGAGGAGGTCAGCCGGGTCGCGGACCGCATCCGCGCCGAGTTCCTGACCCGCATAGGCCTGGACGACCTCCTCGCCCCGCACAGGGCGGCCGCGTGAGAGGGGGCCGCACGGCCCCGGGGGACCAGGTGTCCTCCGGCGGTGCCCCTTCGGTTAGCGTCGCTCCCGTGAGTACGAAAGCGCGGATTCTCGAAGTGGCGGCGGCCCTCGTCGCCGAGTCGCCGGACGGGGACGTCTCGACCCGGGCGGTGTGCGAGGCGGCAGGGGTGGGCGCTCCCGCCCTCTACCGCCACTTCGGGGACAAGGAGGGCCTCCTGTCGGCGGTCGTCGACCACGGCTGGGACAGGTACCTCGCGACCAAGCGCGACCGAGCCCCCGGCACGGACCCCGTCCAGGACCTGAGGGACGGCTGGGACACCCACGTCGAGTTCGCCCTGCACAACCCGAACCTGTACCGCCTGATGAACTCCCCGGCGATGCGTACGCCCCCGGCGGCGGCCCTGGAGTCCCACCGCATCCTCACGGCGGACCTCCAACGGGCCGCGGAACACGGCAAGTTGCGCCTCGCCCCCGAGCTGGCCGCCCAGATCATCATGTCCGCCAACGTCGGCGTGGCCCTGATGCTGGTCTCCCGCCCGGCGACGTTCACCGACGTGTCGGTGTCCCGCCGGGTACGGGACGCGGTGCACACCATGGTCTTCACACCGGACGTGATGGCCTCGCCAGGGACAGGGACAGGGACAGGGACGCCGGGAACACCGGCGGCGGAGGCGTCGGGAACGGCAGAGGCCGCGGACGAGTCCCGCCTCCCCGCCACAGCGGCCCGTCTGAACGCCCTCCTGCGCCAGGCCCCGGCCCCGGTCCTCAGCCCCGCCGAGGACGCCCTCCTCACGGAGTGGCTGAACCGCCTCTCGAACGCGCCCCGGAGTTAGGCAGCTCTCCTCTCCCTTCTTCTTCTCCTCTCCCTGCCGGACCCGACGACCTTCGCCGGAACTCCGGGTCGACCTTCGAACTCGGTCACAAATTCGGCGCCGCCGTGTTTGAATTTCCAGTCCGCACGATCTTGGCGGGCAGGGGACGACCTTTGGGCTGCCACCGCTGGTCGGCGCATCGGTTTCAGGGAATCAGGGGACGGGGCCGATGAACCACGCGACTGAGGTGTTCCAGCCGTTGCAGGCGGACGATCCGCCCACGGTGGCCGGCTACCGCCTGGCCGCCCGGCTCGGCGCGGGAGGCATGGGCCGGGTCTACCTGTCGCACACCCAGGGCGGCCGACCGGTGGCGATCAAGGTGATCCGGCCGGAGCTGGCCGACGACCCGATCTTCCGGCGGGGGTTCCGCAGGGAGATAAAGGCGGCCCAGCGGGTCCGGGGCGCGTACACCGCGGAGCTGATCGACGGCGACGCGGACGGTGTACCGCCCTGGCTGGCCACGCTGTACGTGCCCGGCCCCTCGCTGGCGGACGCTGTCGCCCGGCGCGGACCCCTGCCGGTGCCCGCGGTGCTGTGGCTGATGGCGGGAGTGGCCGAGGCCCTGCAGGCCATCCATGCCGCGGGAATCGTGCACCGGGATCTGAAGCCGTCGAACGTGCTGCTGGCCGCCGACGGACCGCGGGTGATCGACTTCGGCATCTCGCTGGCCTCCGGCATCACCTCGCACACGGCCACGGGAGCCACCGTCGGCACGCCCCAGTTCATGGCTCCCGAGCAGGCGTCCGGGGGCGAGGTCACGGCGGCGACCGACGTGTTCGCACTCGGCCAGACAGCGGCGTTCGCGGCACTGGGCGAGCCGCTGTACGGGGAGGGCAACTCGGTCGGCGTGCTGTACCGGATCGTGCACTCGGAACCCGACCTGTCCGTGTTGCCCGCGCAGCTCCGTCCGCTGATGGCCCGGTGCCTCGCGGCCGATCCGGGGGAGCGGGCCACTCCGGCGGAGATCGTCGAGTGGTGCCGGCAGCGGCTGGGTGGGGATGCCGACGCCGGCGCGGGGTCGGCCGTCTGGCGGCAGGTCATGGGACCGGAGGTGACGGTTCCGTCCCCGGTTCCCCACCCGACCCCGGTGTACGCGATGCCGTTGCTCCAGCAGCCGCAACTGCAGTGGCGTCCGCAGCCGACGGTGCCGGACGAGCGGCGGGCCGGTCGGCGGCGTACCAGGATGCTTGCGGTCGTTGTGATGGTGAGTTCGTTGCTGTCGGTGGGCGTGGCATGGACGAACCTGAACATGTCGGACCGGCTCCGCGACCGGAACGCGTCCGAGTCCTCGACGTCCGGTCAGGAGTCCTCGGCACGGTCGTCGGCTTCCTCATCGACGTCCGGGGCGTCCTCGGGGTCGGGAGGCGGAGGCCGGCCATCAGGAGGCTCACGCCCCTCCTCGGCCGCGTCCAAGCCGCCGAAACCGATCGCGTACCCCTTGATGATGCTGAACGCGACGAAACCCCTGGACATGAAGGATCCCTACCGCTTCCTCAAGGACGCCGAAGACGTCAAGGACGACAGGAGTGCGAAGGAGCGCAAGGCGGACATCCGCTTCGTCTGCGGGCAGACCTGCGCGCTGGAGAGCGACACGAGTCTGGTCGACTGGGTGCCTTCCGAGAAGCCGGGCGCCACCCTGGAATCCTGTCGCGCAACCCTCGCCGACGCCGACCACAGGCTCCCGCTCGCCATTGTGGCGGCCGGCAGTGAGATCTGCTTCGAGCATCCCTCCGGAGACATCGCTCTGTTCGTGGTCGACGTGAAGTCGACCGCGCTGCCGGACAGTGGTTTCGTGTCCGGCGAGATGACGGTCTGGCGAGGGGCGGCCTAGGCGATTCCGTCCGGCCGCGCTCAGTCCGTCAGATCCACCCGCACGGTCAGCAGGTTCGTCCCGACCGCCCGGACCGCGGTGCTGTTCAGGCGAGGCAGGGACTTCAGGCGGGTGCGGGCGTCGTCCTTGTGCAGCAGGTGGGCGGTGCCGTGGTGCCACCGGCCCTTGTCGCGGACCCGGACGCTCGGGTTCGCCTGGATGTTCCTTACGTACTGGGACTTCTCGCCGTACTCGGACACGATCCAGAACTCCTGGCCGACCCGCCGCCCGCCGACCGGCGTCCGTCGCGGCAGCCCCGACTTGCGTCCCGTGGTCTCCAACAGCGTCTGGAACGGCAGCAGTCTGGACACCGGGTTCGCGACCCACCGCTGGATCTTCGTGATGACGCGGAACTTGGTCTCGTGGTAGCGCGACATGTCGTTGTCCGATCCTCGCCCTGGACGATGACGTAGCTGACGAAGCTGTCGGCCGAAGCCGTCGGTCGGTCGTGAGGATAGAGCCAGGCCGGCCGGCTCGGGCCGCCGGGGTGGCGGCAGCGCACGCTCTACGGGTTCAGGACGATCTTTCCGGCGACGGTGCCCGACTCGGCCAGGCGCAGGGCGTCGGCGATGCGGGAGAGTGGCAGCCGCGCGGCGATCTGGGGTGTGATCTCACCGCGCTGGAGGGCCTCCAGGACCTGGGTGAGGTCGGCGCGCAGCCGGGCCCGGAAACGGTTCCCGGTCAGGGCGCGCCCGGCCCAGAGGTTGAAGAAGTACGCGCGGCGGCCGTTGGGCAGCGCGTTCCACAGCCAGATCCGGCCGAGCAGTTTGAGTACGGGCAACTGCTTGGAGCCATCGTCGTCCCGGGTGGAGGCGGTGCCGTAGGAGACGAGCGTGCCGCCGGGCGCGAGCAGGCGCCAGGAGTCGACGAGGCCCCGGCCGCCGACGTGGTCGAAGACGGCGTCCACTCCACCGGGGGCGAGTTCACGGACCCGGGCGGGGATGTCCTCGGTGCGGTAGTCGACGGGGATGACGCCCAGGGCCCGCAGTGCGTCGTGGTGGCGCGCGGACGCCGTGCCGATGACCTTGACGCCCGCGGCCCGGGCGAACTGGACCAGGACCGAGCCGACGCCGCCGTTGGCGCCGAGCACCAGGACGGTCTGCCCGGCGCGGACGCGTGCCTTGCGGTGCAGCATCTGCCAGGCGGTGATGCCGTTGACCACCAGCGTCTCCGCCTCCGCCGCGCCGACCCCGTCGGGCACCGGCACCACGTCCGCCGCGTCGACGAGTACGTGGCTGGCCCAGCCGCCGACCTTGACCAGCGCGGCCACCCGGGTGCCGGCCAGGCCCGGCTCGACACCCTCACCGGTCGCCGCCACGGTCCCGACCAGGTCGTAGCCGGGCACGAAGGGGAACGGCGGCTGGTCGTAGTACCTGCCGCGGCGCATCTGCTGCTCGGCGAAGGAGACGCCGGTCGCCTCCATCCGGATCACGACCTGGCCGGGGCCCGCGGCGGGGACGGCTCCGTGCCGGATCTCCAGCCCCTCCGGCTCGACCTTGCCCGGCAGGACGACCTCGACGAGTGCTTCGGCGTTCATGGCTTCCTCCACTGCGCTCTGTGTTCGGGTTCCACGTGAGCTACTGGCTCTCGCTTCTGTTAGAAGTTATAACTCCGCGAGAAAGGTGACGTCAAGAGGTTCAGTGATAGCCTCTAACTAAATCTTGAGCATGTATCCATCGGGTGCCCCCACGGGTACGGAAGGCGGCAGGTCATGGCGGAGACCGGTACGACGACCCCGCGGGAGCGCTACCGCACCCAGGTGCGTACGGAGATCAAGGAACGCGCGTGGGAGCAGATCGCCACGGCGGGCGCGACCGCGCTCTCCCTCAACGCGATCGCCAAGCAGATGGGCATGAGCGGCCCCGCGCTCTACCGGTACTTCGCCGGCCGCGACGAGCTGATCACCGAGCTGATCAGGGACGCGTACGGCAGCCTCGCCGACAACCTCAAGGCGACCGCCGAATCCGGCGCCGGCCTCACCGCGCTCGCGCACGCCCTGCGCGAGTGGGCCCTCGCGGACCCCCACCGCTACTTCCTCATCTACGGCACGCCCGTACCCGGCTACCACGCGCCGGACGACGTCACCGGAATCGCGCAGGACATCATGGTGACCCTGCTCGACGCCTGCGCCGCACTGCCCTCGGACGGTCCCGCGACGCCGTTCGACACCCACCTCGAAAGCCACCGCCAGTGGGCGGCCGGCCACCCCGCCCCGCCCGCGGCCCTCCACCGGGGCCTGGCCTTCTGGACCCGGCTGCACGGCGTTCTGTCGCTGGAACTCGCCGGTCACTTCACCGGGATGCGCTTCGACCCCGCGCTGCTGTACGAGGCCGAACTGGACGACCTGCTCAGGCACTGACCACGCCGTGCCGGGCCGGCGCAGGCTCCTCTCCCGCGATGCCGCCGGTTCGGGAAACCGCCGTGCGCAGAGGCCGGGTGGCCGGATGGGCGGGTCGGCGCGGATTCGCGAGGCTCTTTCCCATGATGAAGAAGAGCAAGCGAAACATCGCCCTGACCGCCGTCTCCGGCGTGGTGCTCGGGCTCACCCTGCCGCTCACCGCGACCGCTTCGACCGCCCCGACTGCCGTACGGGCCAAGCCCCTCGACTGGGCGAAGTGCGAGGGGAGCGGGTTCGGCCCGCGGCAGGAGTGCGCGACCGTCGACGTGCCCATGGACCACGCCCACCCCGAGGGCGAGAAGATCGGCATCGCGGTCTCCCGCATCCGGAGCGAGAAGCCGGCCGTACGCCGCGGGGTCCTGCTGCTGATACCCGGAGGTCCCGGTGGCAGCAGCCTCGAAGAACAGTCGGCGAAGGCGCGGACGCTGCCACGGGAGGTGCGGGAGAAGTACGACCTGGTCGTGTTCGATCCCCGGGGCAACGGGCGTTCCACGCCGGTGAGTTGTGGGTTCGAGGGGCGGGACCTGGCCGCGTCCGTGTTCCGGCCGTGGCCCGTCGGCCCGGACGGGTCCGTCGCCGGGAACATGACCGCCGCCCGGCGGATGGCCGCTGCCTGCGAGCGCAACGGCGGGGAGCTGATGCGGCACATCGACACCGTCGCCAACGCGCATGACGTCGACCGCATCCGGGCGGCGCTCGGCGAGCGGAAGCTGTCCGCCTGGGGTGTCTCATACGGCTCGTATCTCGGCGCCGTCTACAGCCAGTTGTTCCCGCACCGCACCGACCGGTTCGTGCTGGACAGCAATCTGGACGCCAACGCGGACTCCCATGACGGCCTCGTCTCCCGTGGCTTGTGGGCCGGGTTCGAGAAGGGCGTCGAGGACGTCTTCCCCGAGTTCGCCAAGTGGGCCTCGGCGCCCGGGAATCCGTACCGGCTGGCCGGCACGGCGGCCGAGGTGCGGCCGATGTTCCTGCGGCTCGCCGCACGCCTCGACCGCGAGCCCATCCCCTGGCCCGGCGCCAATCCGGCCGAGCTGAACGGCAACGTGCTGCGGCAGAGCCTGATCGACGCGTTCTACGACCCCGAAGGGTTCCCGGCGGCCGCCCAGTTGATCCTCGCCGCCCGGAAGGGCACCGTCCCGCCCGCGCCCGAGCCGCCCCCGGAGGCGCTGCTGCAGAACGGCCTCGCCGTCGCCTCCGCGACCTTCTGCAACGAGGGGAAGTGGCCCGCGTCGGCCGCCCGCTACCAGAAGGAGGTCGACGAGAGCCGCGCCAAGTACCCGCTGACCGCCGGAATGCCGAGGAACGCGACCCTCTGCGCCGCCTGGCCGTATCCGCAGAAGCAGGACTCGGTACGGATCACCGACCGCGGACCCTCCACCATCCTCATGGTCCAGAACGAGCGCGACCCCGCCGCCCCCCTCGCCGGCGCCCGCGAACTCCGCGCGGCCCTCGGCAAGCGCGCCGTCATGGTGACCGTGGACTCCACCGGACACGACGCCTACCTCGGCAACGGCAACGCCTGCGGGGACGCGACCGTCACCCGCTACCTGGCCACGGGGGAACGGCCCGCCAGGGACACGTACTGCCGATAGGCGCAGGACCGGCAGCAGGCACAGGACTGCCGACAGGGCACACGACTGCCAATAGGCACAGGGCAGTTGATAGACACAGGTCTCCCACACGTCACTCGCTCCCCTCCCCTATCCTCAGGCGAACGCGCCGCCGGGGGAGAAGGAGCATGCATGGACGGGTTGGACCCGGCTGATCCGGGCTGGATCGGTGGATATCGACTGCTCGGCAGGCTCGGTGAGGGCGGCATGGGGCGGGTGTACCTGGCCCGTTCCGAGCGCGGCCGTACGGTCGCGGTCAAGGTCGTCAAGGAGGAGCTGGCCCGCACGCCGGACTTCAGACGGCGGTTCGCGCAGGAGGTGAAGGCGGCCCAGCGGGTCGGCGGCGAGTGGACGGCACCCGTGCTCGACGCCGACACCGAGGCGCCGACGCCCTGGGTCGCCACCGGCTACGTCGCCGGACCCTCGCTCGCCGAGGTGGTGGACAAGCAGTACGGGCCGCTGCCCCCGAACTCCGTGCGCGCGCTGGCGATCGGGCTCATCCGCGCGCTCCAGGCCATCCACGGCGCCGGGCTCGTGCACCGCGACCTCAAGCCCTCCAACGTGCTGGTGACGATCGACGGGCCCCGCGTCATCGACTTCGGCATCGCGCGCGCCCTCGACACGGCCGTGCAGTCCGCCGACGGACTCACCAGGACCGGGGCCCTCGTGGGGTCCCCGGGCTTCATGGCGCCCGAGCAGGTGCGCGGGGAGCGCGTGACGTTCGCGAGCGACGTCTTCTGCCTCGGTGCCCTGCTGGCGTACACCGTGACGGGGCGGCTGCCCTTCGGTACCGCCGAGGGCGGGATCCACTCGCTGCTCTTCCGCATCGCGGAGGAGGAGGCGGATCTCGAGGGGATACCCGAGTCGTGGCAGGGACTGATCGCGGCCTGTCTCGCGAAGGACCCCGCCCAACGTCCCTCACTGGAAACGCTGTTGGCGTCGGTCGAGGAGATGCCGGGCGCACCGGGCGGCAGAGAGGGCAGGGGCGGCGCGTGGCTGCCCGGCGAGGTGCTGGCGGAACTGGGCAGACACGCCGTACGCCTTCTGGACAGCGAGGACCCTCAGAGCCCCGTGCCGACGCCGGGTCCCGTGCCCGGTTCGAGCCCTCCTGTGCAGATACCGGGCCCCGCACCGGCATCGAGCCCCATACCGGGCTTCGGTCCTCCCCTCGCGTACTCCCCGACGGCGCCCTCGTGGCAGAGCCCGCCCCCCGGCAGCCTCCACCCGCAGAGCCCGCTCCCCGGCGGCTTCCACCCCCACAGCCCGCCCCCGGGTCATCTCCAGGCCCCGCACTTCTCCGCTCCCGCCCACGGCTCCCGTCCGATCACCCCTCGCTCGACCCGTGGGCTCTCGATCGCCCTGGCCATCCTGCTCGCCCTCTTCGTCGTGCCGCTGCTGCTGCGGACCGCCGTCCTCGCGGTGGCCTACTCCCGGCTCTCCGCGGCGGCCAGTACGTCCGCCACCGACCTCATCGAGGACTACAAGTACCTGAGCGTCGCGTCGCTGGGGACCGAGGTGCTCACCGTGTTCGTGGGCATCGCGGTGGTGATCGTGTGGGCGTTCTGGTTCCAGCGCAGCCGGTTCAACGCCGAGGCCTTCGAGCCGGGCCGCGTCCGCCACGCGTCCGGTATGGCGGCCGGTTCGTGGTTCATCCCGGTCGTCAACCTCTACATGCCCAAGCAGATCGGCAACGACATCT
The DNA here is from genome assembly GCF_036182465.1 of Streptomyces sp. NBC_00258. Taxonomy (NCBI): domain Bacteria; kingdom Bacillati; phylum Actinomycetota; class Actinomycetes; order Kitasatosporales; family Streptomycetaceae; genus Streptomyces; species Streptomyces sp. NBC_00258. Next base: position 5,666,731 of record NZ_CP108081.1, on the reverse strand, counting down.
GGACGGCGACGACCGGCAGGCCGGCCGGCGCCGGACGGTGGCGCCTGCACATGTGGTGGTGGTTCTGGCTCGCCTACTTCCTGGCGTACGCGAACGACTCGTGGGCCAGCTGGTACGACAGGGACCTGGCCGTCGCGGCCACGGACACCATCGTCACCTCACAGGCGGCCAACTTCATCGGCATCGTGACCGCCGTACTGGCCATCCTCTTCGTGCGACGGCTCACGAACCTCCAGCAGGCCCGCATCGAAGGGGTGCCCGGCCCGCGGGAGGCCGCGACCGCGAGAATGTCGGCGGCCGAGGCGTGACGCGACGTGGGAAGGGCGACCGTTGATGCCGCCGCACACCGGCGAACCGGGGCCCGTCGGATCCATAGGCGGCTACGAGCTCGTCGACCGGTTGGGCAGCGGCGGCATGGGGTCGTGTACCTGGCGCGCTCGGTCTCGGGGCGGCAGGTCGCGGTCAAGGTCGTGCACGCGCAGTACGCGCTGGACGAGGAGTTCCGGGCCCGGTTCCGGCAGGAGGTCGCGGCGGCCCGCCGGGTGAGCGGGGCGTTCACCGCACCGGTGGTGGACGCCGACCCGGACGCCGAACTGCCCTGGATGGCGACCCTGTACGTGCCGGACCGAACGCTGTCCGAGAAGCTGGACAAGGAAGAGCCGTTGGGCTGGTGAAGGACGCGATAGTAGCCGTGGCAGGCGACACGGCCTTCTCCGTAAGCCCCGACCGCGCCCCATAGAGACGCGGCGGCGACACATGCGGCTCCACCGGGCCCCTTCAGGGGCGCGAGGAACTGCGCGACAGGCCACCGCGCACCCGCACCCGAAGCACCGAACCTCGGACGCCCCTTCAGGGGCGCGGGGAACTGCGCGACCAGCCCCCACCCACCCGCAGCCGACGACCGCCCCTCCGACGCCCCGCACCTACAGCCGAGCGCAGCTCACCCCGCCCCCGACCTACAGCCGAGCGCAGCTCACCCGCGGCCGAGGAACACCGGATTCGTGAACGCGGCCAAGGCGCCGGGCAACGGCCCGGCGGCAGCCTCATGCCGCACCTCCGCCCGCACATACGCCGCGTACTGCGCGGTCGTACGCCACTCCACCGTCCCGGCCCCGGACACGGGCAGGACCGCACTCGTGTACAGCACCCCCTGGTCCGTGACGAAGCGGACCGTGCAGCGCGGCACGCCCGAGGCCTCCAGGGTGACGGTGACGGGGTCGTCGCGGTCGACCTTCAACCGGCCCCCGATTCCCGCGTGTTCGCCCTTCGGACCGGTCGCGGAGAACGACAGCGACACCTTCTGCGACTCCGCGACGTACGAGCGGCCCGCCCGGATGCCCTCCTGGATCGCCTCGCGGGTCAGATCGTCGGCGAGGACGACGGTCTGCGGGGTGCCGATCGGATCGGGGTCGCGGTGGGCATCGCTGTTGCCCATGGCCGGAATCCAGTCCCGGCCGCCCCGCCCCTCACGCACGGAGGCGACCAGCATGCTGTCCCAGTCGGCCAGCGACACCTCGTCGTCGGGACCGAACGGGCCGTTCCACACCTCGACCGCGTCCGCCTCGCCGAAGCCGAACTTCCAGTTGCAGCCGACGCAGGTGGCGTGCGGATGGGCGGGCACGACCAGACCGCCGGCCTCGCGGATCCGGCGCGCGTACTTGCCGAAGCGGTTGTCGCGCGCCCGGTAGCGCCAGTCGACGAACGTCCCCGGGTCGGTGCCGAGCGCGACGACGTGACCGTTGCGCGTCGTCACCTCCTCGCCCAGCAGGATCAGCAGGTCGTCACCGGCCTCCGGGGCCCAATGGGCGTGCGCGGAGTGCGTGTTGTGCTCGGACGTGTTGATGAAGTCGAGGCCCGCCGCCCGCGCGAGGGCCGCGATCTCGGCCGGGGTGCGGCGGCCGTCGGAGTACCAGGAGTGCAGATGGCAGTCGCCCCGGTACCAGGCCCGCCCGCGGCCCTTGGCCCGCGACGGCGGGTACACCGGCTTCACGACCGTGCCGGGCTCGCCGTACGTCAGCGTGATGGTGACCTCGTACGGGAGTCCCTGCGGGGCCACCGTGTACGGGCCAAGGGCGATGTGCCACGTTCCCGCCCGGACCGGGCCCGGGATATAGCCCGGCGTGGCGTCGTCGGCGCGGATGAAGAACTCCGTGCGCGCCCCGCCCGACCAGCCGCGGAAGCCCTTGCCGCCCAGCTCGGTGCCGCGCTGGTCGAAGATGCCGATGTCGAGCGCGTTGCCCGCGGTGCCCGCCGGTACGGCAGGCTTCTCGTAGGTGTACGCGACCTTGATCTCCCGTACGCCGTCCGGGACTTCGACCGGCAGGTACACGAAGTCCGGCGAACCGGTGGGCAGGGTGCCGCGGACCGTCCGGGTCTCGGACGCGTGGGCCGCGTCGGCGGCCTCGCTCGGAAAGCTCACGCTTCCCAACGTAAGCGCGGCGGCGGCTCCCGTCACGAACAGCGCGCGTCTGCCGATGCCGTGGTCACCGCTGTGGTCGTCCTCGCACATGTCTGCTGCTCCCGGGTCTCGTGAGTGACTGAGTGGCATGTAGCGGTCAGGTGCTGCGGGGGTAGTACGACAACCCTGGTATTCAGCCGTGAACTGTGGTGCAAGGGAAGGGGATCGGCAGTTTTCGGGTATGGAGCACTCATAAGAAGCAATCGTGAGAAGCAGGCGGAATGCCGACTGGTCGGTATGGACAGTTGGGGCTCGTGCCGGTAGAGAGGTGCCATGCGCATCTCCGTGACGATCTTCCTCACCGACGAGACGATCACCCCCACGCTGCTCGCTCGTGAGCTGGAGGAGCGCGGCTTCGCCGGGCTCTATCTGCCCGAGCACACGCACATACCCGTGGAGCGCGTCACCCCGTACCCGGCGGGCGGTGAGCTGCCGCCCGAGTACGGCAGGACCCTCGACCCCTTCGTCGCCCTCGGCCAGGCGGCGGCGGTCGCCGAGTCGCTCGCGCTGGGCACCGGGATCACCCTCGTCGCCCAGCACGACCCGGTCGCCCTCGCCAAGCAGATCGCCACCCTCGACCACCTCTCCGGCGGCCGCTTCACCCTCGGTCTCGGTTTCGGCTGGAACGTCGAGGAGGCCGCCGACCACGGCGTCGACTGGCGTACGCGACGGGAGCTGGTCCGGGACCGGATGGCGCTGATGCGGGCGCTGTGGTCCGCCGAACCCGCGGGCTACGAGGGCGAGTTCGGCTCCGTACGGCCCAGCCACGCCCACCCCAAGCCCGTACAGAAGCCGCGCGGACCCGTCGTCGGGCCGCGCACGCTCGTCGGGGGAGCGGCCGGACCCAAGCTCTTCTCCCACATCAGCGAGTACACGGACGGCTGGATGCCGATCGGCGGCCGCGGTCTGACGGAGTCCGTCCCCGTGTTGCGGGCCGCCTGGGCCGAGGCCGGCCGCGACCCCGACACCCTCCAGGTCGTGCCGTACGCCGTGCTGCCCACGCCCGGCAAGCTCACGCACTACGCGGACCTCGGCATCGAGGAGGTCGTCCTCCAGCTGCCGCCCGCCGGCGAGACGGACGTACTGCGCGTACTGGACGAATACGCCAAGTACCTGTGAGCGGACTCGGGGAAGGTGCCCCTTCAGGGGCGCGGGGCTGCATCGATCTGCGGCTTCGCCGTGGGGCGCGACCAGCCCCCACGGACCGGCAGACGAAGCAGCGCACCCCAGCGGAGCGCCTGGTGCCTGATCAATGCGATCGTATGCTCGAAGGATGACGACTTCCGCGACCTCCGGAACCGGGCCCACCGCGAACGCCATGCGTCGCGCCCTCAAACGCGCCCGCGACGGCGTCGCCCTCGACGTCACCGAGGCGGCCGTGCTGCTCCAGGCACGCGGCGCCGACCTGGACGACCTGACCGCGTCCGCCGCCCGGGTGCGTGACGCGGGCCTGGACGCGGCGGGCCGCCCCGGCGTCATCACGTACTCGAAGAGCGTCTTCATCCCGCTCACCCGGCTCTGCCGGGACAAGTGCCACTACTGCACCTTCGTCACGGTCCCCGGCAAGCTCCGCCGGGCCGGGCACGGGATGTTCATGTCCCCGGACGAGGTCCTCGACATCGCCCGCAAGGGCGCCGAACTGGGCTGCAAGGAAGCCCTGATCACCCTCGGCGACAAGCCCGAGGACCGCTGGCCCGAGGCCCGCGAATGGCTCGACGCGCACGGCTACGACGACACGATCGCGTACGTACGGGCCATCTCGATCCGCATCCTGGAGGAGACGGGCCTGCTCCCGCACCTCAACCCGGGTGTCATGTCGTGGACCGACTTCCAGCGGCTCAAGCCCGTCGCGCCGAGCATGGGCATGATGCTGGAGACGACGGCGACACGGCTGTGGAGCGAGCCCGGCGGCCCGCACTACGGGTCGCCCGACAAGGAGCCCGCGGTCCGCCTGCGCGTCCTGGAGGACGCGGGCCGGTCCTCGGTCCCCTTCACCAGCGGTGTGCTGATCGGCATCGGCGAGACGTACGAGGAGCGTGCGGACTCCCTCTTCGCGCTGCGGCGGGTGTCGCGGTCCTACCACGGCATCCAGGAGCTGATCATCCAGAACTTCCGCGCCAAGCCGGACACGGCGATGCGCGGGATGCCGGACGCCGAGCTCGACGAACTGGTCGCGACGGTCGCCGTGGCCCGGCACATCATGGGCCCCTCCGCCTGCCTCCAGGCACCGCCGAACCTCGTGGACTCCGAGTACGGGCGGCTGATCGGCGCCGGTATCGACGACTGGGGCGGGGTCTCGCCGCTCACCATCGACCACGTCAACCCCGAGCGCCCCTGGCCGCAGATCGACCTGCTGCGCGAGCAGTCGGCGGAGGCGGGCTTCGAACTGCGCGAACGGCTGTGTGTGTACCCGGAGTTCGTACAGCGCGGCGAGCCGTGGCTGGACCCGCGGCTGCTCCCGCACGTACGGGCGCTCGCGGACCCGGAGACCGGCCTCGCCGTAGCCGACGCGGTCGTGGAGGGTCACCCGTGGCAGGAGCCCGAGGAGGCGTTCACGTCGTCGGGCCGTACGGATCTGCACACCACGATCGACACCGAGGGGCGCACGTCCGACCGGCGCGAGGACTACGACCACGTCTATGGCGACTGGGACGCCCTGCGGGAGGCCGCGGCGCCCGGGATGGTGCCCTCGCGGATCGACACGGACGTCCGGGCGGCGCTGGCGACGGCCGCCGACGACCCGACCCGACTCACCGACGACGAGGCGCTGGCGCTGCTGCACGCGGACGGACCGGCGCTGGACGCGCTCTGCCGTATCGCCGACGACGTCCGCAAGTCGGCGGTCGGCGACGACGTCACGTACATCGTCACGCGGAACATCAACTTCACCAACGTCTGCTACACCGGCTGCCGTTTCTGCGCCTTCGCCCAGCGGCGCACGGACGCCGACGCCTACACGCTCTCCCTGGACCAGGTCGCCGACCGTGCCGAGCAGGCGTGGGACCTCGGGGCCGTCGAGGTCTGCATGCAGGGCGGCATCCACCCGGACCTGCCGGGGACGGCCTACTTCGACATCGCCCGCGCGGTGAAGGAGCGGGTGCCCGGCATGCACGTCCACGCCTTCTCACCGATGGAGGTCGTGAACGGCGCGACCCGTACGGGTATGTCGATCCGCGAGTGGCTGACGGCGGCCAAGGAGGCCGGCCTCGACTCGATCCCCGGCACGGCCGCCGAGATCCTCGACGACGAGGTCCGCTGGGTCCTCACCAAGGGCAAGCTGCCCACGGCGACCTGGATCGAGGTGATCACCACCGCGCACGAACTGGGCATCCGGTCCTCGTCCACGATGATGTACGGACATGTGGACCAGCCCCGCCACTGGCTCGGCCACTTCCGGACGCTCTCCCGGATCCAGCAACAGACCGGCGGCTTCACGGAGTTCGTGACGCTCCCCTTCATTCACACGAACGCGCCGGTGTACCTGGCGGGGATCGCCCGCCCGGGCCCGACGACCCGGGACAACCGCGCGGTGATGGCGATGGCGCGGCTCCTCCTCCACCCCCACATCCCCAACATCCAGACCAGCTGGGTGAAGCTGGGGACGGAGGGCGCGGCGGAGATGCTCCGCTCCGGCGCCAACGACCTCGGCGGGACGCTGATGGAGGAGACGATCTCGCGGATGGCGGGCTCGTCGTACGGCTCGTACAAGTCCGTCAAGGAGCTGATCGCGGTGGCGGAGGCGGCGGGACGGCCGTCCCGGCCGCGCACCACGCTGTACGGCGAGGTGCCGGAGGAGCGGCAGCGGGCCGCGGCGGCCTCGGACGGGCACCTGCCGGAGCTGCTGCCCGTGCTGGAGTGACGGACGCCGGCGCGCGGGTTCCCGGGTGTGCGGGAGCGGGGCCCGGGGCGGGTGGGCGCGGATCGGCCGAGGGGCCCGTCGGAGTAGGATGATCCGACCCTCCGACGGGGTGAATCAGAGCTGAGGAGATGCGTGCGCGTGCCTGCCCGACGGCTTCCCTCGTGGGTCTGGGTCTCCGGTCTGACCGCGGCTGCTCTGGTGGCGGTGACGTTCCTGGCCGTCAAGGCCGACAAGGGCCCGCAGCCCACCGCCTCGGCCTCGCCGAAGCCCTCCGCCTCGGCTACCGCCAAGCCCTCCACCGGACCCGACGAGTCCAAGCCGGTCGCGGTGCCGGACGGCTCCGGCACCGGACGGCGCATCGTCTACTCCCTCGACCAGCGCCGCGTATGGCTCGTCGACGCGAGCGACGCGTCCCGGCGCAGCTTCAAGGTGTGGCCGGGGACGGTGAACCCGGAACCCGGCTCGTACACGGTCGGCACCCGGCGCGAGGCCAGTACGGGCAGCGACGGCGTGGAGATCGAGAACATCGTCTTCTTCGCCGTCAGCTCCGGCACCAACATCGCCTTCTCGAACGCCGTGGACGGCTCTTCCCCGCCGCCGGCCGCGTCCGGCGTACCGACCGGCGGAGTCCGGATGCGTGCCGCCGACGGCGACGCGGTCTGGAAGTTCGGCACGGCCGGGACGAAGGTCGCGGTCGTCGACTAGGACCGTGTCGACCCGGAGCGGGGCGATCAGGGCCGGGTCGATCGGACCGGGTCGATCAGGACTGTCCCGGCGCCTCGCCTACGGCAGTGCGCTGCTCTCGGGCGTGGCACCGACCTGGTCCGGAGCCTCCGACGGTTTGTCCGACGGCTCGAAGGACGGCGGGGCCTGTGTCGCCGACGGTTCGCGGCTGGGAGCCGTCGGCTCGGTCGCGGTTGTCGGGGCGAGGGAGCCGCCCGGGTCGCTGGGGACGGCGCTCGGTTCCGGGGTATCGGCACCGGGGCCGGCGGGCTCGGACGGCGGCGACGGGGTGGGCGCGGTCGAGGGGCTGCTCGCGGGCGGCGGGGCCATCGGCACCGTCGGGGAAACGGGTGTATCGGGTGAAGCCAGGCGGAACGGCAGCGCGATCAGGGCGGCGGCGACGCAGGACAGGCCGACCCCGGCCGCGGCGCGGAGCACCCGGCGGCGGGAGGCGTCGCGGCGGATCGCCTCGTATCCCCCCGGCGGCGGGGCGAGATAGCCCGAGGCGGGCCGCAGGATGACGGCGAGGGGGTCGTCGGGCTCCAGGTCCGGACCGTCCTCAGAGGGTGTGATCAACGCTTCTCCTCAGGTGGGCGCGGAGCATTTCTCGGGCGGCATGGAGGTCGGACTTGACGGTTCCTTCCTTGCGCCCGGTCAGCGCGGACACCTCCCGGATCGGCATGTCGGCGTAGTAGTGCAGCAGGATCGGTACGCGCAGTCGTTCCGGCAGAGCCTGCACGAGCAGGCGCACCGACGGGTCGGCCTGTTCGTTCTGCGGCCGGACGGCGACCTCGTCGCCGGCGCGGCGTACGGCTCTGCGCTCGCGCTCCATTTTGCGCCAGTGGTCCCGGACGAGGTTGGCGGCGGTGACGTAGAGGAACCCCCGGGGCTCCGCCACGTTCGTCCAGCGGGCCCAGAGCCGGGTGAAGGCCTCCGAGGCGATCTCGTGGGCCGTCTCGTCGTCGTCGACCAGGCGGCGGCACCAGCCGGCCAGGCGCGGGTAGAGGGCGGCGAACAGCTCGGACGCTGCCTTCTCGCGGGACCGTTTCAACGCTCTCCATGGTCGGGATGGACCCGTAGGAAGGATCCCGGGCCGTCGGCGTACCGTCCGTCGACGTACGGTGCCTCGGCCCAGGATCCTGGAGCTACGGGTTACGGGTTGTCGGAGCTCAGCGCGGCGAAGACGATCACGCTGTCGCGGTACCCGTCACCGGTGCGGGGGCCCCCGCACGTGATGAGACGCAGTTCGGGACTGCCCACGTTCCCGTAGACCTCCTTCGTCGGGAACTCCGCCTGCGCGACGGTCCGTACGTCGGTGACCGCGAACTCCGCCGCCCTGCCGTTCTCCAGGCGCGCCACGATCCGGTCGCCTCGGCGCAGCCGCGAGAGGTGATGGAAGACCCCGTCACCGTAGGAGCCGACCGTGACATGGCCGAGGATCACCGACGGGCCGACCTGGCCGGGCGTCGGTGAGTGCTCGTACCAGCCCGCCTTGTCGTCCGCCGCGATCGGGGGCACCTCCACGGTGCCGTCCGAGGCCAGCCCCAGCCGCATGACCGGGGTGTCGACCTGGATGGACGGGACCTGCAACCTGACCGGGACCGAACGTCCCAGGGCCTTCGCCGCCTTCGCGGGAGGTTGCGAGTTCCCGGTCTTTCCGGCTCCGGACCGGTCGTCCGTGGACCGGTCGGCCTGCTGGCCGTCGCAGCTCACGAGCAACGAGGCCAACGCCGCGGTGACGAACGCGCGCCGGGAGGGCGCGTGCCTGGAGGGCAGGGTCATTCCCCGGTCGCCCGCCGACGACGTACGACGAAGAACGCCGCCCCGCCCACGGCGAACGCGGCGGCGGCGCCCCCGGCGATCATCCCGCCGTCGGATCCGGACTTCGTCGACGTCGGCACCGAACCGGTGTCGGGCGCTCCGCTCGGTACGACGGAGACCTCGTCGCTCGGCGCCCTGGTCGGCTCGGCGCTCGGCGCCACCGTCGGCTCGGTGGCCTGGCTCGGTGCGGTGCTCGGCGCGGGCGTCGGTGCCGCCTCGGAGGGCGCCTGGCTCGGGGCGGGGGTGGACGCCTCGGTCGGGGTCGTCCCGTCGGCGAACGCGGGCACCGTGCTCGCCAGTACGGCGGTGCAGGCAAGTGCTATGGCGCTGAGGACAGTTCGGCGCATGAATCGCTCTCTTTCGTCGGCCCGCCCGCCCGGTGTCGCGGCGGACTGGGGTACGGATCGAGCGGAGAGACGAGACAGCGGTGAATCAGGTTGTAAAGAGATGGCAAAGTCATCGGGCGGTCGGTGTATCGGTCCACGCGTGGAGCTTGTCCGGGTTGACCACGAGCCACAGGTCGGTGATCAGGCCGTCGCGGATGTCGGCGGAGAGGACGGCGATGGTCGTGCCGGCGATACCGACCGTGACGCCGGGGGTGCCGTTGATGTCCTCCTCGACGAGTTCCACGTCCGGGTCCCTGCGCAGGAGGCCGAGGAGGAAGCGGGCCACCTTGTCCGCGCCGGTGACCGGGCGCAGCGCCGAGCGCACCTTGCCGCCTCCGTCGCTGCGCGACTCGACGGCGGGGTCCAGCAGGGCGACCAGCGTGTCGAGGTCACCGGTCTCGCACGCCTCGCGGAACGCGGAGACGACCTGCCGGTGTTCCGTCGTCGTACCGCCGACGGGCCGCCGCTCGGCGAGGCGGCGGCGGGCCGAGGAGGCGAGTTGGCGGCAGGCGGCGGGGGAGCGGCCCACCGTCTCGGCGATCTCGGTGAACGGCGTGCCGAAGACGTCGTGCAGGACGAAGGCGACGCGTTCCGCGGGCGTGACCGAGTCCAGGACCACGAGCATCCCCATGCTGACCGACTCGTCCAGCGTGATCCGGTCGGCGGGATCGTCCCCGCCCGTGCCGCTCGTTCGCCCCGCTCCGGCCGCGCTGGTCCAGGTGGTGCTTCCCCTGACCGGTTCGGGCAGCCACTCCCCGGTGTAGCGCTCCCGGCGGACCCGTGCGGAGGCGAGCTGGTCGAGGCAGATCCGTGAGGCGACCCGGGTCAGCCACGCCAGCGGGGTGACGATCGCCTGCTGCTGCGACTCGGACAGGGCGTACCAGCGGGCGTACGTCTCCTGTACGACGTCCTCGGCGTCCTGCACCGAACCGAGCATCCGGTAGCCGAGGTTGAGCAGCCGACGCCGCTCGGCCATGAGGGAACCGAGACCGCTCTGCTCGGAGCCGGGGCTCTGGGCGGAGCCGGGGCCGGTGTCCTGGTCGGAGTCGGGCGGGATGGGCATGGGCCGTTCAGCCGCCCTCTCCGGGGCGCCCGTCGTGTCCGTCGTGCGCGATGTGCCGGACGTTCTGGGTGAGCCACTCGTCGAAGGTCTGGGTGCCGCGGGACCCCGGTCCGGTCGGCAGGTTGCCGCCGCCCTTCATGGCCCGTCCGACGGCGCCGGGGAGTGTGACAGGCACCAGCAGCCGCCGTCGGCCCTCGGCGCGCAGCAACCTGCGCACCATGTCGACGAGTTCCTCGACCCGCGGCCCGGCGAGCTCCGGCGCCATGCCCTGGGGCGGACCGAGAACGAGCCGCACGAGATGCTGGGCGACCTCGCGGGCCGCCACCGGCTGCGTACGCATCCGGGGCATCATCGCGAGCGGGCCCGGCATCCGGTCGAGGACCTGTTGCGGGAACTCGTGGAACTGCGTGGCCCGCATGATCGTCCACGGCGTCGAGCCGTTCTTGGTGACGACCTCCTCCTGGCGCAGCTTCCCCCGGTAGTAGCCGAGGCCGACCCGTTCGAGGCCGACGATCGAGAGGAGCACGTGGTGTTGTACGCCGGCCCGGGCGCCGGCGCCCAGGAGGTTCCGGCCGGTGCTCTCGAAGAACCTGATCGCCTTCTTGGCGCTGGTGGTCTCCAGGTTGCAGACGTCGACGACGGCTTCCACGCCCGTCATGGCGGCGTCGAGTCCGGCGCCCGAGACGAGGTCCACACCGCGTGACCTGGCCAGTACCACCGGTTCGTGCCCGGCGGCGGCCAGTTCCTCGACCACATACCGCCCGACCAGCCCGGTCCCGCCCGCTACCGCGATCCGCATGACGGACCTCCCTCTTCCACCGTGTTCACGTCGGCCCTGCTCCTGTTCCTGTCCATCTTGATCCCGTACGTCATCATGTGTCCCTCTGCTGCCGGGGGAGCACCGGCACGAGGAGAAGGGCCGACGACAGCACCAGCACCGACAGCAGGACGACGTTGAGTACCTGGTCGCGCGTCCCGTACATACCGAGATGCTGCATGTGGTAGCCGAGGTGCAGCACGTTGAAGACCAGCCACACCGCACCCGTGGTCTGCACGAGCCGGGTGTTCCGTACGGAACCCAGGGTGATGGCCGTCAGGATCGCCAGCGCCAGGAACATGGCCCCGGCGTCCTTGGCGAGATGCTCGTTGTACGGGCCCAGCTGAGGCAGCCAGCTCAGCCCGAAGCCGGGAAAGCTCGCGTGCCACTCCCTCGGCGAGAAATAGGCCCAGGCGCCTGTGTACAGCGCGGTCACGGCCAGAAAGCCGAGGTTGGCGTACCGGATTTTCGTGTTCATGCCCCTATGACGAGACGGCACACGAAAACGTGAGCCGCACGGCGGGACGGGTCGGCACTGCGGGATCGGTCGGCACCACAGGACCGGCCTGCACCACAGGACCGGTCAGACGTCGCCCGGGTGCAGGCCGGCGTCGCGGGCGAGCAGCGCCGCCTGGACCCGGTTGTCGCAGTCGAGCTTGGTCAGGATGCGGCTGACGTACGTCTTCACGGTGGCCTCGCTCATGTGCAGCCGCCTGCCCGCGTCCGCGTTGGACAGGCCCTCCCCGAGCAGGGCGAGCACGTCGCGCTCCCGCGCCGTCAGCCCGCCGAGGCGGTTCCTGGCCTCCTCCGCGCGGGCGGTGGCCCCGGGGGAGGAGAGGGCGTCCACCACGTGCCGGGTGGCCGCCGGTGAGAGATAGGCGTTCCCGGCCGCGGCCGCCCGCACCGCGTGGATCAGCTCGTCGGGCGCGGAGTCCTTGAGCAGGAAGCCCGCGCCGCCGTGGCCGAGCGCACGCAGCACGTTGTCGCGCTCGCCGAACGTGGTGAGGATCAGCACGCGTACGTTCGGTGCGGCGCGGCCCAGTTCGGCCAGGGCCGTCAGCCCGTCCATCACGGGCATCTGGATGTCCAGCAGGGCCACGTCGACGGACGTGCTCCGGGCGTTCTCCACCGCCTCGCGGCCGTCACCCGCCTCGGCGACCACGTCGATGTCGTCGGCCGAGGTGAGGATCATTCTGATGCCGGCCCGGATGAGCGGCTCGTCGTCGGCGACGAGGACCCGGATCACACGGCCTCCTGCGCGGTGTCGGTCGGGAGCGGATGGCATGGCCTCGCCATCATGCCCTGATCCGGCCGGGTGCGTCGCGGAGACGGTGTGAGGAGCAACGGGCCGGGCCGTTTCGTGGCCGTGCGGTCACGTCCCGGTACGGGTCACTCCGCGGTCCTGCGGATCAGCTCTCATCCTTGAAGGTCTGCTTCTCGACCAGTTTTCCGTCGCGGAAACAGAACCTGAAGAGGGTCGTGGTGTCGTCGGGGTCGTCGGACGCGAAGTGGCGGCAGGTCGCGCCCTTGGGTATCTGTGGGCCCTGGTCCTCCCAGGCCGCGGTCATGATCGAGTCCTCGTCGGGCAGTTCGTCCTGCACGTCGGCCTCGGGATCGCCGACCTTCGCCGACTCGTAGACCCTCGGCGGGATCATGGCCTTGTCCACCTCGTCCATGAACGCACTCACCCCCCAGATTCCCAGGGCGACAATGCCCACGACGATGACGACGGCGGTGACGGCGCAGCCGATGGCCACGTTCTTCTTCCTGCTCATGGTGGCGGCGAACTCCCCTTGCGGATCGGACCGGTTGATGACCGCTCCACTGTTGTCCGCGGTGCCGGCGCCCGACTGCCCCACAAAGTCGTTGTGCGGGCCGACGGAGGTCGCGTTGTGGGGGTGGCGGGGCTGGGGTTCGCCGCCCTCGGTGCCGGTGCCGGTGGCGGCGCTGGTGCCCGCGCCCGCGCTGTAGGGCAGCATGCCCGCGATGCGGAAGCCGCCGTCCGCGGTGGGACCGGTGTGCACCATGCCACCGATGAGCCGGGCCCGCTCCTGAAGCCCTCTGAGCCCCTGGCCGCCGCTGATCACTGCCGGGGCGTCCGGTGCCCCGGCAGGCGCGGGCCCGTTGGCGACCTCGACCACCAGGCTGTCCGGTTCGTAGCGCAGGGCGAGGGTGATCGGGGCGCCCGGGGCGTGCTTGTGGGCATTGGTCAGGCCCTCCTGGGCTATGCGGTACGCCGTGTGGCCGGCGGCGGGCGCGAGCGCCCGGAAGGCGCCGGACCGGAGCAGTTCCACGGCCGCGCCCGCGGCCCGGGACGACTCGACAAGCCCGTCGATGGAGGCGACCGCGCGGGAGCCGGGACGCCGGTCGTCCGTGTCGTCGGGCTCGGTGCGGTCGACGTGCTCGGTGCGGTCGACGTGCTCGGTGGGTTCGGTGCGCTCTGTGTGTCCGGGCTCGGTGGTGCGCGCGTCGGGCCAGTTCCGGTTGTCGTCCCGTTCCTCGTGGAGGATGCCGACGGCCTCGCGCAGCTCGCCCATCGCGGTCACGGAGGCGTCCCGCAGGATCCGTACCCCTTCCCGCTGGCGGCCGGTCAGGTCCGGATCGACCTGCAGGGCGCCCGCGTGCACGGCGATCAGGGCGAGTTGGTGGCCGAGGCTGTCGTGCATGTCCCGGGCTATGCGGCCCCGCTCCAGCAGGCGCGCCTGCCGTGCCACCATCTCCTGCTCGCGCACGAGTTGGACGTTGTTCCGCTGCAGAGCGTCCAGCAGGGAGTGGCGCTGCGCGCGGTAGCGGGAGGCCAGCCCCGGCACGATCGACAGCGTGAGGAACAGTCCTGCGCTCAGCCCTCCCATGAAAGCCAGCGGCAGGTCGGAACCCGCGCTGAACACGCTGCGGAACGACACCGCGGCATGCAGTACGAACGCTGCGGCGAACGCGGCGACCACCCGCCAGGGCTTCATGATGCGGCTGCCCGCCGACCAGCTCGCGTAGATCAGCAGCGGCGCCGCGCCCACCAGCGCCCCGGCCGCGGCCGCCGAGACGAGCAGCACCGTCGCCGGCAGCGAGCGCCGGATCAGCGACAGCACGGCGACGCCCGCGACGACGACGAAGGTGCGTACCCCGAACCCGGCCCCCACGGCGTCGAACAGCCCCGCGAGCCCGGCGAGCACAACGGTGAGTACGGCCTCCCCGGCGATCCGCCCGCGACTCCAGGGCGACGCGGCGGCGAGCCGGCGTCGGAGCGGCAATGCGGTGCGGGCGGTCTTCGCTTCGTCCAGTTCCACGGCCCGACGATAGGCAGTGCCCGGGACCGCCCGCATCATCCCTGCGTCGCGCCGCCGAACGACGAAAGTGGACAACCACGGCCGGAGCGGGCGCCGTTGAGTGCCACCGGTGACGTATCCGCCGTATCCCCCGTCTCCGAAGGTCGCTGCGGGCCGCGACTTCCGAGGACTGATCCGGGCAGGCCGTCGCGGCGACGATGGTTCGGCGGAACACAGAGCAGGCGACGAAAAACGGGAGACGTCACGTGGACGACACGCAGCTGCAGACGCACGAGCGGTTCAACGTCCGGCAGAAGATGACCTTCATGGCCAACCGGTACGTGGTGACCCTGGCCCGTCCGGACGGCTCCGAGGGCGAGGTCGTCGCCTACGCCGAGCAGAAACGGACCGCGATCAAGGAAGAAATGACCGTCTACTCCGACGAGTCCAAGAAGAGTGTCCTGTTCACCTTCAAGGCCCGCCAGCTCCTCGACGTCAGCGCCATCTACGACGTATGCGACGAGACGGGCAACCCGATCGGCACGTTCCGCAAGGCGTTCGCCGCCTCGCTGCTGCGCTCGACGTGGAACCTGGACCAACCGGGCACGACGCAACTGACAGGCCGAGAGCGCAACAGGGTGGTGGCCGTTCTGCGCCGAGTCTGGGAGTTCCTGCCGCTCGTCGATTTCATACCGTTCGCATGGCCGTACCACTTCGACTTCACCGAGGGCGACAAGCAATCGATGGCAGTCGACAAGAAGTTCGGCCTCCGCGACCGCTACGTACTCGACATAGCGAACCCGGACCTCGACCGCCGTCTGGCCATCGCCCAGGCGGTGGCCCTGGACGCGCTGCAGTCACGCTGACCGGGCGGCGTGGCCGACGAACTCAGTCCACGCCGCGTCCGCGAACGTGAGCTGCGAGCCGTGCTTGTCCTTGGAGTCGCGGACGTGGATGGTGGCGTCGGGGATGGCTATCGCGACCTCGACGCAGTCCGGCCCCTCGTTGCTGCTGTAGCTGCTCTTGAACCAATCAAGGGCGGTCATGTCTCTCCCAGTGCCTTCTCGATGAGGATCAGTGACTCCCGGGGAGTGAGAGCCTGGGATCGGATGATTCCATAGCGCATCTCAAGGGGCTGAACCTCTCTGGGATCGCTGATCAGGCGGTTGGAGGTCTGGCCCTCCTCATGAGCCACCGTGTTGCCGTCCTGGAGCTTCAACAGACGGATCGGCCCGCCCATACCTGCGTGGTCGTCACGATCCGTGGGCATCACCTGAATCTCGACGTGCCTCAACCGGCCGACCTCCAACAGGCGTTCGAGTTGCTGGCGTAGCACCATTTTGCCCCCGATGGGCCGTCGTAGAGTCACCTCTTCCTGGACGAAAGTGAGCGTCGGCCGGGGGATGCGCTCGAAGACGCCCTGGCGTGCCATACGCGCGCTGACGTGCCGGTCGATTTCGTCCTCCGTGTATGAGGGGCGCCGCATCGTGTAGAGGGACCGTGCGTACCCTTCGGTCTGCAACAGCCCGTGCACGTAGTGGTTGGCGTACGCGCCCAGCTCGACCGACTCGTCCTCCAGTTTCGCCAGATCCCGCACCTTCTTCGGGTATCTGGCCTCGGTCACGTCCTTCTTCATCGCCGAGAGCTTGCCGCCCGCGTCGAGTACGTCGTCCGCTTTGTCCAAGAACTCCGGCTGGGGCACCCGCCGCCCCCGCTCCACCGACGAGACCATCTCCTCGCCGTACCCGATCGAGGCGCCGAACTCCGACTGCCGCATACCGGCGGCTTCCCGCCAAGCCTTGATCTGACGCCCGACAGCTTTGAGTACGGCCGCCGCTTCCTCGTCCTCCACAGGGTCTACCTCTCCCACGTACGGACCGGACAACCGCGGATCGCATCCGTACCGCACCCGGACAGTCACGCTGCGTACCGGCTTCGCCGCTGTTCAGGGTAGATGTACGCGGCCACGCTGAGTGACGTGAACAACGGAATCCATGCCCCCGCCCAACCGGTCGCTGCCACCCGGCACTTCACGATCCTGCTCTCCTCGACCCGCCGCGGAGCCCGCCTCGCCCGCCTGCTCACGGAGCGCCAACTCGCGGAATGGGGCGCCGAGTCCGAGCCCGCGCTGCACGTGGTGGCCGAACTGGCCGCGAACGCGGTGTTCCACGGCCGCGTCCCCGGCCGGGACTTCAGGCTGACGCTCCGGCTCGACGAGGTCGGCGTGCTGCGCATGGAGGTCACCGACGCCCGGGGCGACCGGCGCCCGCGTATCGGCGACCCGGCCGGTGACGGTGAGGAGTCGGGGCGCGGCCTGTTGCTCGTGGCGGCGTACGCGGACGGGTGGGGCGTGACGGACGGCCCGGGGCCGGGCTGCAAGACGGTCTGGGCGGAGGTGAAGCCGGAGCACGGACCGGAGTGACGCCGGATCGTGGACCGACGTGACCCGGTAGGGCCGGACGCCAAAGAGAAAGAACCGGGGAGAGAACCCAACCCACCCGACCGAGCCCGTCATCCACCGCACCGCCAGCAGTCCCGCGTCGCTGACTGCTGATCACTCGGTCGGGTGATCAGAGCCAATTCGGCTGGCGGAAAGGCGGATTGGTCGGGCAGCGTCAGCGCGGACACACAACCGCAAACATGAAACGGCCCCCGCCGGGACTGGCATCCCGAACGAGGGCCTCACCACCTAGGAAGACAAGACCTTCCCGATGACTGATCAGCACTTTAGCGCGCACGCGCGCACCCGGACCGGCCGTTCCCACCAAGGAGTGGGTCACGTCGACGAGCACCACGACGAGCGGTTCACCGTGGTCGGAAACCACCTCGCCCAGCACTCCGAGCTGTCCCTGACGGCCATCGGTCTGGCGGTCCACATCCACTCGCTCCGCAGCGGCACGCTCGTCGGCATCAAGGCGCTGGCGGCGAAGTTCCCCGAGGGAGAGACGAGGATCGCCTCGGCCCTGCGGGAGCTGGAGACCCACGGCTACCTGGCCCGCATCAAGGAACGCCTTCCCTCGGGCCGCATCGTGACGCGCACGATCTCGTACAACAAGCCGCGGACGCATACGGCCCCTCAACTGCCGAAGCCGCACGGCGATCCGGCACAGACTCCGCCCCCGCCCCTGACCCCGGCAGTGCCGACACCACCCCGCCCACCGCAGCCCCACGACCTCCCGGCTCACCGCACCGCCCGCGACGTCCTCGCAGGCCTCCGCACCCACGACCCCCGACTCCACCTGAGCGAGCAGGACGTACGCCGCCTCGCCCCCGCGGTAGCCACCTGGCTGGAACGAGGCGTCACCCCGGACGACATAAGGCGAACCCTCTCGGCAGGGATGCCCCAGGACGGCGTACGCCACCCGGCGGGCTTCCTGACCCACCGCCTCACGGCACTCCTTCCCCCACCCCTCCCAGCCGCCCGCCCAGAACCACCCCGCCCGGCCCCTCTCCAGAACTGCGACGACTGCGACCGCGCATTCCGAGCCGCGACACCGGGCCGCTGCCGGGGCTGCAGCACGACCCACCAGGCCCTAGCGGCAGCGGCGTAGGGAATGGCGTAGGAAATGAACGACGGCTACGGACCCCTGATCCCCATGCCCGAACTCACCCCTGACGCGCTGCGGGCCGCCGTCGCCCGTATCGCGCCCAGCCGGCTTCCGGCGCTCACCCAACACCTCTTCGAGGCCGCGACGAACGCCCAGCAGACCCAGAGCCTCGCCCCGCTGCACGCCTTCGCGCACTCGTGGGCCGTCTTCATCGCGATCGAACAGCACCCGCACCGCGCCGCCCGCCTCCACGAACTGGAACGGATCGTGGACGCGGGGACCAGGAGCCGGCCGAGGCCATGGCCGAGATCCGCGCGATCCGGGCGGCGGCCGAGGCCGAGGCGGCGCCGGAACGGCACCTGGCTGAGCGGTCCGCCGGAGTGGTGAACTTCGGCGGACCGTTCGGGGTGGGCGCGGCCTACTTGCCGAAGTACGCGTCGTACACCGTCACCGACGACTTGTTGCCCTGCTTGTCGGTGATGTTGGCCCGGAAGGAGATGGATTTCGTCTTCGCCGGGTTCTTCACCGTGATGCTGCCGTTCCTGACGGGCGTCTTCTTCCAGGTCGTGCCGCCGTCGTAGGAGACGTACACCGCAAGCGACTTGAGGTTGTCGCCCGTTGCCGCGCCCTGGATCGTCACCGGTACGACCGACTGCCTGTCGGCGGGAGCCCGGCTCGTCAGGTCCGTCTTCGCTGTGAAGCGGGCCGTGGAGATGGGCAGTTGGGAGCGGGTTGTGGTCTTCGAGGAGCGGAACGTCCAGCTTGTGTCGATGCGGGTGGACGTCGTGGCGAGGGCGGGGTCTCGGCGGACCGACGTCGTCAGGCGGTAGTCGGCCGCGTCGGACGGGACCGTGAAGCCCTCGCCATTGCCGTCCAGGGCGTCGGAGTTCTCCGTGAGCTTGGCGCCGTTGCGGTAGAGGGTTGTGTGGACCGAGTCGTATCTCGTCCAGCCTCCATGGCCGGCTCCGTCCGCGTGCAGGGGAAGTTCGCCGGTGATCGTGTCGCCGTCCCTGGAGATGCCCTCGGTTGCGCCGAGGCGCGGGCCCAGGACGCCCGCGTTGAAGCGCGTCTCGTATGTCGCGCCGCCCTTGAAGGCTCGGGGCTCGTCGAAGGCGTAGTACGACTCGGTGGGTGAGGTGCCCTCCTCGTCCGG
Source organism: Streptomyces sp. NBC_00258 (assembly GCF_036182465.1). NCBI lineage: Bacteria > Bacillati > Actinomycetota > Actinomycetes > Kitasatosporales > Streptomycetaceae > Streptomyces > Streptomyces sp. NBC_00258. The sequence goes on along the minus strand of NZ_CP108081.1, from coordinate 5,647,640 downwards.
GGTGCCGTACTGCTGGAAGGAGAGGTCCCACTTGGCGTTGTCCGGCGTGGAGAGGTGGACCGTGCGGGTGCGCGGGAGGTCCCGTGGGTCGGTGATCGGGGAGATGCCGCCGAGTTCCGGGAAGTAGCCGGCCACGCTGAGCTCGCCCCGCTTGCCCGGTGCCGACGCTCCCATGCCGACCTTCACCGTGGCGAGGTCGGCGGGGCGGAGGTGCTTGCGGTAACCGGTCGCGAGCTTGCGGGTGTTGCCGCCGAGCATCACGTCGTACTCGGTGTCCGCGCCCTTGGTCCAGACTCCGATCCACTGCTGGTTCAGCGTGCCGGTGGTGACCTCCGGGCCCAGATGCGCCGTACGGAGGCTGTCGAACGTGTCGACGTCCACGCCCGTCTCGATGTTGTGGTCCTCACCCGCGTACCAGTATCGAGGTGCCACGAATGTCGGCTTCGCCGAGTTGTCCGGCACGGTGATGTCGACCGGCTTCGAGGTGCGCGCGTCGGCCGTCACCGTCATCTCGCCTGTGACGTCCAGCCGCGGCTGGACCAGCCAGTCCGTGCCAGCGCGGGAGTCCTCGGGGTCCTCGGAGATCGTGGTGTCGAAGAGGTAAGTGCCCTTCGGCAGGCGGACCTTGACGGTGCCGGACGCGTCGTGCGGTTCGTGGTAACTGCCCCGCGCGTCACCGGTGATGCCGGCGAGGAACGACCAGTAGTCGGGCGTGGGCTGCCCGTCCCGGCCCACGAACTTCAGCGTCACGTCGTACGCCTCGGCCTCCCGCTTCACCACGGCTGCCGTGCGTACGGACTGGTCGTCGCGCGTTGCCACGACGTACGCCGAATACGTGCCGTCCAGCGTCCCGCCCAGCCTCGTGTCCGTCGTCAGGTCCACGGAGGCCCTGCCGCCCGCCGGGACGGTCAGCGTTTTCGTCCCGAGCGTGAAGAAGCCGGCCGGGGCGGGCTCGCCCTTCGGGTCGGTCGCCGTCACCGCGAGGCCGAGCGTGATGTCCGCCGTACCGAGATTCCTGTACGCGATCTCCTTCGTGACCGGGGTGTCGTCGGTGTGCGGCCACTGCTGCTCGCCGAAGTTCACGGACACGGGCTCGGCGACCACTGTCTGCGCGAGGGCCCGGTCGACGGCGATTCGGCCCGAACCCTGTTGGTAGGGCTGGTAGTTGGCGCCGGTCGTCGAGGCGGTCAGCGCGCCCTTGAGTTCGGCGTACGTCCAGTCCGGGTGCCGCTGCTTCAGGATCGCGGCGGCGCCCGCCGCATGCGGGGCCGCCATCGACGTACCGGAGATCGTCAGGTAGCCCTCCGGATTCTGGCCGACCTCCTGCTCGATGACGCTGCCGGGCGCCGCCGCGGCCGTGATGTCGACGCCGGGCGCGGTGACATCCGGCTTGATGCCGCCGTCGCCGACGCGCGGGCCCCGGCTGGAGAACTCGGCGAGTTTGTCGTCGCCGTCCACCGCGCCCACGGTGAGCGCGGCCTCCGCGCTGCCGGGGGAGCCGATGGTCTGCTCACCGGACTCGCCGTCGTTGCCCGCCGACACGGCGAAGAGGATGCCCTTGTCGGCGGAGAGTGTGTTGATCGCCGTTTCCAGGGGGTCGAGGCCGGGGGTGTCGCCGCCGCCCAGGCTGAGGTTCACGACGTCGGCGCCCTGTTCGGCGGCCCACTCGATGCCGGCGAGGATGCCGGAGTCGTCGCCGGAACCCTCGTCGTCGAGCACCTTGCCGTTCAACAGCTCGGCGCCGGGCGCGACTCCTTTGAAGGCCCCGGCCGACTGGGCGCCCGTACCGGCGGCGATGGATGCGACATGCGTGCCGTGGCCGAAGCGGTCGGTCGCGTCGGGGGACGGGGTGAAGTTCCTGGCGGCCACCACCTGGTCCTTGAGGTCCGGGTGGGTCGCGTCGACGCCCGTGTCGAGGACCGCGATCCGGACGCCCTTGCCGTCGTACCCGGACTCCCAGGCCTTGTCCGCGCCGATCTGGGGGACGGACTTGTCGAGGCCGGCCTTGCGGACCCCGTCGAGCCACACGTGGGCGATGCCGGACGCGGCCCGCGTATTGCCGCCCTGCGCCTCGGTGACCGCCGCCCACAGGCCCGCCGGGTCCCGGGTGCTGACGGCCTCTGCGTTCAGCGACTTCAGTGTGCGGCGGACCTCGGTGTCGTCCGCCGCGCGTACGTCCGCCTTCGCGGCCCTCGCCGTGCCCTGGTAGCCGACGATCACCTTCAGGCCCCGCCCGTGGGAGGCCCGGACCGCCTTCCGGCTCAGCTCTGTGATGTCGAAGAGCCGCCGGTCGAGCCTGCCCGAGGCGATCAGCCGCTGCGCGTCGGCCGGCACGACCAGCGAGTGGCCGGACTCGGACTCCGTGAGCGTACGGATCGCGATGTGCCCACGGCCTGCCGCGCGTTCGACACCGAGGACACGGCCCTTCGCGTCGACGGCGACACGGTCACCGGTGATGAGCGTGACGCGATGCGCGACCGGTCCCTTCGCCGCCACGCTCGACCCGGCCTCTGTGGTCTGCCCGGCCTTGCCGGTCTCCCCGGCCGCCGTGGACCCGCCCGCCGACGCCGGGCCGGTCATGCCCGCCGTCAGCGCCACCGCGGCCGCCGCGGCGACCGTGGTGGCGTACGCCCTCTTCATCTGTCTGTTCACGTCTCCCCCTGGAGATGACAGCAGTACCCCGCGAACTCGGCCCGTGGGGACGGAAGTTGGTACCTCTTCAGGGACGTGAGCGGTCAGGCGGACAGTTGAGTTCCTGCGGAGAAGTCCATCGCGCGTACCGCTCGGGCCCGGCCGGCGGTACCCGAGGCGGACCGGCTCGCGGCCCCCTCCATCGGACGACGGATGACCGGAGGGCGGACGGCAGAAGGGCGACCCCGCCTGCAACTCCTAGGTCATCTCCGGCAGCCTGAGCCAGACTGGGACCCGGACTGGAAGCGGGACCAGGAGCGGGACCGGAAGCGGGACCGGAAGCGGGACCAGAAGCGGCAAGGAGGCGGACGGGTGGCGCAGGCAGGACCGTCGAGGCAGGAGCTGATCCAGCAGGGCAACCGTGCCGGATTCGTCGGCCGGGACACCGAACGGGCCGCGTTCCTGCGGAACTTCGACCTCCGGCCCGGCGACCCCGGACAACGCTTCCGCTTCCACGTGCACGGCACCGCGGGCGTCGGAAAGACCTTCCTGGTACAGGAGTTGCAGCACCTGGCACGCGAACGCGGTGCGCTCACCGCGTACGTCGACGAGCACGCCGGAAGCGTCCCGGAGGCGCTGTCGGAGATCTGTGAGCAATTCGCGTACCAGGGACGGCGGTTGAAGGACCTGGAGCGACGGCTGAGCGCGTACCAGGAGCGGCGGCACGAGGCGGAGGCGGCCGCCCTCGCCGCACTCGCCGGCGGTCCCGCACCGGAGCCGGAGACGGCGTCGGCCGGCAGCAGGGCCGCGGTCGGGCTGGGCCTCGCCGCCGTGGAGGCCACCCTGCCGGGCGGGAGTCTCCTCACGAGCGCCCTCCAGGCGGACCGGCTCGCGCTGGGCGCCGACCGCCTACGGACCGGCCTCGGCGCCCGTTTCCGCAACCCCGACGACATCGAACTCGTGACGTCGCCCGAGAGGGTGCTCACGCCGATCCTGCTCCGCGAACTGCGCGCTGCCGCCGCCGCTTCCTCCTCCGCCTCCGAGTGGATCGTCCTGTTCTTCGACACGTACGAGCGGACAGGCCTGTATCTGGACCCGTGGCTGCACGAGATGATCACCCGCGGCACGGTGGACGGCGGGCTGCCCGCCACCGTCGTCGTGGTCACCGCCGGACAGCGGCCGCTGGACCCCGCCCGCTGGCGCGGCCTGGACCCGGTCGCGGACGTGCCGCTCGCGCCGTTCACCGAGACCGAGTCGCGCAGGCTGCTCGCCGGGAAGGGCGTCGTGGCCGAGCCGGTCGTCGAGGAGGTGCTGCGCCTCACGGGTGGTCTGCCCGTCCTCGTGTCGACGCTCGCGAACAAGCGCCCCGGCGACCCGGACGCCGTGAGCGACCCGAGCGCCGGCGCCGTGGAACTGTTCCTGAAGTCGGAACCGGACGTCCGCCGCAGGGTCGCCAGGATCTGCGCCCTGCCCCGGTGGCTCGACGCCGACGTCTTCCGGGTCCTGGTCGTCGATCGCCCGGACGACGAACTGGACGCGCTGTACGAGTGGTTGACCGGGCTGCCGTTCGTCGGCGAACGCGGGCAGCGGGTGCAGTACCACGACGTCGTACGGGCACCGTTGATGCGCAGGGAGCGACGCAGGTCCCCGCGCGACTGGGCCGGGCGGCACCGGCGGCTGGCGGAGGCGTTCGCCCGGTGGGGCGACGACGTCGGGGCCGGCCGGGAGCCCGAGGACCTGTGGGAGGACGAGGAGTGGCGCGGGCTGCGCCTGGAGGAGACGTACCACCTGCTCTGCGCCCGGCCGCCCGCGGCGCTCGGCGAGGCACTGCGGTCGCTGGTGAAGACCTGCCGTGAGGACGCGGTCGCCGGCCGTCGCTGGGCGCGGATGCTGGCGGAGGCGGGCGACGCGACGGACAACGCGGCCCTCCGGGACATGGGCCGGGAACTGAGCGAGGCACTCGCGGACGACGAGACCGGGGTGGCGGGAGCGATGACCCTGCTCCTGGCCCGGCCGGGGCTGGACACCGGCGGCCGGGCGGCGGCGCACACACTGCGGGGCAGGGAACTGCGCCACGGCGGGGAGTACGGGCGGGCACTGGAGGAGTACGCCCGGGCGCTCGAACTCGATCCGGAGCTGGCCTGGGCCCACTACGGCCGCGGCTTCACCCACCGGCTGATGGACGACCTCCCGGCCGCGCTGGCGGCCTTCGACCGGGCGGACGAACTGGCCCCCGACACCGGGTGGATCATCTCCGAGCGCGCCGAGACCTATCGGCTCGCGGCCCGTTTCGAGGAGGCCGTCGTCGATTTCGACCGGGCCGTCGCCCTCGACCCGACCAATGACGAGACCCTGACCGGGCGTGCCGTCTGCCGACATGCTCTCGGGCGGTACGACGAGGCGCTCGCCGACTTCGACCGTGCGCTGAGCATCGACGGGGAGTACGTGTGGGCGCTGGTGCGCAGGGCTCGGCTGCGCCGCGACAGGGGGGAGCCGGACGAGGCGTTCGCCGACTTCGACCGCGCGGTCGCGCTCGCGCCCGACGAGGCCTGGGTCGCGTCGGAGCGGGGTGACGCCTACCGGCGCGCCCGCCGCTACGAGGAAGCCGTCGCCGAGCTCGGCCGGGCCGTCTCCCTCGAACCGGACTACGCCTCGGCCCTGGCCGGCCGCGGTCAGTCCCTTCATGAACTGGGCAGGTACGAGGAGGCGTTGGCCGGCCTGGACCGTGCGGTCGAGCTGGAGCCCGACTACTCCTGGGCGCTGGTGATGCGGGCCCACACGAAGCACGAACTGGGCGACCGGGCAGGCAAGTTCGAGGACCTGCGGCGAGCCGTGGACACGGATCCCCACGTCGACTGGACCAGTCACGAACTGGGCGAGGCGTACCGCGACGCGGGTCTGTACGAGGAGGCGGTCACCGTCTTCCGCCGCATACTGGAACGCAGCCCGGACGACCACGCCACACTGGCCGGTCTCGGCGCGACCTACCGCGCCATGAAGGACTACCGGGAGGCCCTCCGCCACCTGGACCGCGCCCTGGAGCTGAGCCCGGACTACGGGTGGGCCCACGCCTCACGCGCCCGGGTCGGCCTGGCGACCGGCCGGACCGAGAGGGCGCTGGCCGACCTGGACCGGTGCGTCGAGTTGCAGACGGAGGAGGACTGGGCACGCCGTGAGGCCATCGAGCTGCTGATGCTGTGCGACCGCTGGGACGAGGCGTCCGCGCGGCTGGCCGACATGGACCGTGCGCCGACGCCCGACGACGACCTGGACGACCTGCGCATCGAGGCACACCGGCACACGGGGCGGTGGACCGAGGCCCGACGACTGGCCGAGCGGATGCGGCAGGCGGAGCCGATCGCCGGCATCTTCCAACTGGCCGTGACCGTCAGCAGATCCGAGGGACTGCCGGCCGCGGAACCCCTCTGGCGAGAGCTGGCCCGGATGATCGAGGAGGACGGCGGCCTGGGCGAGCCGGAGCGCGCCCAGGGCCGCTGCTTCGTCGCCTGCGCCCTCGCGGACTGGCCCGCCGCCGACCGGGGCCTGGCCGAGTTCCTGGCCATGAACCCCGGCTGGGACACCCTCACCAACCTCGCCGCCATCCTCACCGACATACAGGAAAGCCCCGGCTCAGACCGAGACCACCTCACCGCCCGCCTGACGGAGATCACAACGGCCCGCGACGAGATCCGATCCAGCTACACCCCATGACGGACGACGAGCCCCGCCCCCCCCCAAGGGGCGCGGGGAACTGCGCGACCGGCCCCCACCGCCCCGCAGCCACCGAACAACCCCCGCCACCCACCCCCTCCGCGGAGCGGAACTAGACGTCGGCACCCGAGCCGGAGGCCCTCCCGGCCCGGTCCACCGGAAGATGGATCACCACCAGCACAACCCCGCTCAACAAAAAGACCCGCATCGCCGCATCGAGCCCGTTCCAGTCCTCCGACTGCCACATCGAGAACCACTCGCCACCGATGGCGATGAAACCGGCTCCGAAGAGCAGCATCAGCATCAACAGCCCGAGCGTGGAGGTCCGCCGCGCCCGGACGTGGTCGTCGCGGAACCACTGGAACGTGCCGAGGATCAGGACGAGCGCGGCGATCGTCTCCCACACGATGATCGCTATGTACGCGGCGTCCTGGAGCCCCTTGGACTCGATGGCCCGCCACATCAGGTCGTCGTCCTTGAAGGTGGTGTCCATGGACAGGACGTGCTGGACGAACTGCTGGTTGGTGCCGAAGTCCGTGATGTTCCCGAACGCCACGAGCGTGATGTAGAGCGCGACCGTGCCGGTGAGCAGGGTCGCGGTGATCGGAAGCGCGCGTGCTGCGGCCATTCTTCAAGTCCCCTTTCGCATAGGTGTGTTGGTCAACCGCGAGGGACCTGCGTGTATGCCGCGCGACGGGTCACCGCAAGCGGTCGACGTACCGGTCCGTCCCCGGCACCGTCGGAATGAAGGGCGCCACCAACTCAACGCGCCCCAGGCCTGTTTCGGCCACGGGAGCGTCCAGCCCCGTGAAGTACGGGTCCCAGCACTCCCGCGGATCCGCCTCCAGGAACCACAACAAAGTCAGCCGCGTATCGACGCCCTCGACCTGCTTCACGTACGTCATGCGGTCGCCGGGGAGCGGGGTCGGGCGGAAGACCGTGACCATGGCGGCGGGGGAGCCGGCGAGGCGTTTGGGCAGGTGGCGGGAGCGGAGCCACTCCAGCAACTCGGCACGCTGTGCCGGTGATTCGGCGTCGATGACCTCCACCACCAGGCCCGTGTACGGGTGGTCGAGCGCGTGGAAGTCGCGCGGTCCGGCGGCCCCGTCCCGGTAGACCGTCGCCTCGTGGTCCTGGAACGCGGTGAAGACGTGCGTGCGGTCCTGGTAGACCCGGCCGTCCCGATTCAGCCGTTTGTTGATGCCGACGGTCCACTTCATGTGGTCGTCGTAGCGGCCGTCGGTGACCCAGTACGTGGAGATGTAGCAGCCGGCGGTGACGGGCTGGGCGACCGCCGACTTCTCGGGGTAGCGCAGGAGTTGGAGGTCGCGGGTCGCGACCCAGCGCCGGCCCGTGTACATCCACGGCATGGCCATCGCGCCCGCGTAGTAGTGGTCGTCCTCGTACCAGCGGTTGTACGCGTACTCGTGGCCCGGATGCGGCTCGACCATCGTGATCAGGGCATGGCCGGGGTGGACGCCGTACGGGCCGACGGCGGCCAGTTCCGCGTACACCTCGCTACGGGTGTCGTTCGGCGTGTCATCGAGCATGGCGCTCCCCATCCCTTCTCCGGCCTTCCTTGCTCGTCCGGCCTTCCTTCCTCCTCCGGACGGACCTACTCTGACGGACCGTCAGATCAACCGCCAGAGCCGGGAGGCCTGCAATGTCACTGCTCCAGGGCAAGACCGTCGTCGTCTCGGGGGTCGGGGCCGGGCTCGGTCACCAGGTCGCGGCGGCCGTCGTGCGGGACGGCGGGAACGCCGTGCTCGGCGCCCGCACCGAGGCCAATCTCGCCAAGGCCGCCGCCGAACTCGACCCGGACGGCGCGCACACGGCGTACCGGGCCACCGACATCACCGACGAGGGGCAGTGCGAGGCGCTCGCCGCGCTGGCGAAGGAGCGGTTCGGGCAGATCGACGCCGTCGTCCATGTGGCCGCCTGGGACAGCTACTTCGGCGGTCTGGAGGACGCCGACTTCGCCACCTGGCAGTCCGTCCTCGACGTGAACCTGCTCGGCACCCTGCGGATGACCCGCGCCTGTCTGCCCGCGCTGAAGGAGCGCGGCGGGTCCGTGGTCGTCATCGGCACGCAGTCGTCCGTCGCCGCCCCGTCCCAGGTGCGGCAGGCGGCGTACGCGGCCTCGAAAGGCGCGCTGACCAGCGCGATGTACTCCATGGCCCGGGAGCTGGGCCCGCACCGGATCCGGGTGAACACCGTGCTGCCGGGCTGGATGTGGGGGCCGCCCGTGGAGGCGTACGTGAAGTTCACCGCGCACACCGAGAGCGTGCCGGAGGCCGAGGTGCTGGAGCGGCTCACCTCCCGGATGGCGCTGCCGGAGCTGGCCACGGACTCGGACGTCGCGGACGCGGCGGCGTTCCTGGCGTCGGACCGGGCCCGCGCGATCACCGGGCAGTCGTTGCTGGTCAACGCGGGGGAATTGATGCGGTAGCCCAATTCCGGCCTCGTTCATGAACATGAACCGAGGTCAGTGAGCAGAACTATTTTACCTCCTCTTGGCAGTACGGGCTGTTGTCGGAGTCATGCCATCGAACCCACGATGAGCGGGCGTCACACGACCCTGGGAGGGGGCATATGAACGGTCTCGACTGGGCCGTGCTCATCGGCTACTTCGGTGTGATGGTCGCGATCGGTGTCTGGTCCCACAAACGGGTCGACAACGTCAGCGACTTCTTCACGGCCGGCGGCAAGATGCCGTGGTGGCTGTCCGGCATCTCCCACCACATGTCCGGCTACAGCGCGGTGATGTTCACCGGCTACGCCGCCATCGCCTACACGTACGGCGTCACTTCCTATGTCACCTGGTCCTTCCCCATCGCCATCGGCATCGCGATCGGCGCGAAGCTGTTCGCGCCCCGGCTCAACCGGGTGCGCTCGCGGCTGCACGTGGCCTCGCCGCTGGAGTACCTGAAGAACCGCTACAACCTGCCCACCCAGCAGGCGCTCGCCTGGTCCGGCGTGCTGCTGAAGATCGTGGACGTGGGCGCCAAGTGGGCCGCCATCGCGACCCTGTTGTCCGTCTTCACCGGTGTCTCGCTCAACATGGGCATCCTGATCACCGGCGCCGTGACGGCCGTCTACTGCACGGTCGGCGGGCTCTGGGCGGACGCGCTCACCGAACTGGGCCAGTTCATCATCCAGTTCATCGCCGGTATCGCGATGCTCGTCGCCGTCATGGCCGAGCTCAACGGCTTCAGCACGCTGTGGAGCGTCTGGGACGAGCCCGCGCTCGACGGCCACACCAAGCCGCTGGCCGGCCCGTACATGATGGTCTTCCTGATCGCCTACCTCTTCATCAAGACCTTCGAGTACAACGGCGGCATGTGGAACCAGGCCCAGCGCTACATGGCCACGGACTCCGCGAAGTCCGCCACGCGGTCGGCCACCCTGTCCGCCGTGCTCTGGCTGCTCTGGCCGCTCGTGCTGTTCTTCCCCATGTGGGTCGCGCCGCTGATCATCAAGACGGACGTGCCGGCCGACTCGTACGCGCTGATGGCCGAACAGCTGCTGCCGCACGGGCTGTTGGGGCTGGTCATCGTCGGGTTCTTCTCCCACACGATGGCGATGTGCTCGTCCGACGCCAACGCGATCGCGGCCGTCGTCACGCGCGACATCATGCCCGCCGTCTCGCACAAGGTGCGCGAGTGGGACACCCGGATGGGGCTGCTGGCCGCACGCTGGGCCACGCTGCTCTTCCTCGGCCTCTCGATGGCCATCGCGACGCAGGTCAACTCCGGCTTCTTCGACGACATCATCACCGTCGTCATCAAGTGGGTCGCGGGGCTCATGGGCCCGATCGCGATCCCGCTGATGCTGGGCCTGCTGCCCTGGTTCCGCAAGAGCGGTCCCACGGCCGCGCTGATCAGCTGGGGGCTCGGCCTGTTCACCTTCTGGCTGGTCAACTACCCGATCAGCTGGAACGTCGACGGCGGCGTACCCCTGCAGTACCAGGTGTCGATCCCGCTCGCGGTCTCGCTCGTCCTCTACATCCTCATCGGATACGTGAAACCGGAGGACACCCCGGAACGCGACGCCCTCATCGCGAAGATCAACAACGACGACGACGGCCGGGGCTCGGCCGCCGCGGCGGTGCCGGCTCCCGCGGGGGCGGCGGAAGGAGTGATGGGCACACCGGTCAAGGACTGACCGGCCCGCCCGTACTGCCATCCGTCCATGCGACCCTGTCCGCCCGTACGACCGTGAGGGTGGCCGCTCCTCGACGAGCGGCCACCCTTCCGCGTCGACCGGACACCCGCCGCCGGGACGGGCACCGGAGCGGGCGTCGGGTGGCAGAGAAGCAGGATCCCCGGTGGTCAGCCCGCCGGGACCGGGGTGGCGCCCGCCAGGGCCGCGTAGCCGCGCGGGTAGCGGGCCAGCCAGCCCGGCGAGGAGCCCGCCGGGCCGTGCAGGGCCGGGCCCTGGGTCATCTCCATCGCGAAGTCGTCCGCGAGGACGAGCATGGTGGGGCGGCCCTCCAGCTCGGCCAGCCAGGCCGGCGGGAGGGCCGTCTCGCCGTGGAGCGAACCGAGCAGGGCGCCCGTGAGCGCGCCGGCGGCCGCCGAGGCGCCGCCGTGGTTCACCGAGAGGCAGAGACCGTGGCGGGTGTCCTCGCCCACCAGGGCGCAGTAGACGGCGACCGAGAGCAGCCCCGCAGCCGAACCGTCCCCGGCCAGGTCCTCGACACGGGCCGGAGTGGGCATGCCCTGCCGTACGGCCCCCAGCGCCTGCTGCAGCGCGTCGGAGACGGGCTGGTGCCCGGGGCGCGCGGCCAGCAGCTGCCGGGCCCGCTGGACGGCCGCGTCGAGGCTCTCACCGCGCGCCAGACCGTGCACGACGACGGCGTACGCCCCCGCCGACAGGTAGGCCGTCGGATGCCCGTGGGTCTGTGCCGCGCACTCCACCGCGAGCTGCATCACCAGCTGCGGCTCCCACCCGACGAGCAGCCCGAAGGGCGCGGAGCGGACCGCCGCCTCGGGACCCCGCTCCTCGGGGTTCTTGGGGGCGTCCAGCGTCCCCATCATCTCGTCGCCGAGCCCCACCAGACAGGCGCGCGCGGGCTCACGCCGGGCGTACAGCCACTCCTCGCGGGCCAGCCAGCCGTCTTCCTTGCGCCGCTCGTCGGGACCCCAGTCGCGCTGTGTGGCGGCCCACCGCAGATATGCCCGGTGCAGGTCCGTCGGTGGATGCCAGGCGCCCGTGTCCCGGCGCACCTGGGCCCGTATCAACCCGTCCATCGAGAACAGCGTCAGCTGGGTGAGATGGGAGACGGCCCCCCGTCTGCCGTGCCCGAAGGCCAGATCGGAGAGCCCCTGAGCCCCGTGCGCCTCGCGGATCCCCTCCATAGAGAGATCGGCGACGGGCGAGCCCAGCGTGTCCCCGACGGCCGCGCCGAGGAGTGTGCCACGCACCCGGCTGCGGAAGTCCTGCTGTTCGGCTCGGCCCCAGACGGCACCGGCTGTCGCACCCACCGAGGCCTCCTACAGATCCCGATCCGATCCCGTGCCGATTCCGTCGGTACGGCCGACAGTCCAGCACTGTAATCGAACGGGAACGGTCGGTTGAAGGTCGGAGCGGTTTGCGAACAGTTGGGGACCTGATCACATTTGGAGGTCTTGAAGGATGTGAAATCCGGAAAAAGGCCGAGCCCCCTCGGCCAGGACGGCGGGCCGGACGAGAGGGCTCTTTCGTGGTGCTTGTGAAGTTGTTGATGCAGTTGTTCGGAGCAGTTGTTGATCTCGTTGTCGGTGCTCTTGCCGCGTTGGTGCTCGTGCTGCGCGAGGCATCCGGTGCTGGGGTCAGACGGTGCCCCGGCTCACCTCTGCCACGAAGGCGTTCCACGAGCCGGCCGCGAAGGCCAGCGTCGGGCCCTCGTGGACCTTGGAGTCGCGGACGGCCAGCGCCGTCAGGACGGGGGACTTGACTTCGACGCACGCGCCGTTGCCTTGGGAGTACGAGGACTTCGTCCACGTATCCGTGGCGCCCTGCTTGATTGCCATGTTCGCTCCGGTAGCCAGTTGCTGAGTTGCTGTCACCGCACTGCGGGTTCGTTCCGGAACCCACGGTTCGGATTGCGCCAAGGTTGTTGCTCCTTGGCGTGATCGACGCTACTCGCCAACATCGGCGTACGAAGCGACTATTCACTCGACCGGGTGGCATATACCAGTGGAGTCTTCCGTCGAGATACCGCGAGGGTGTATTGTCCGGCGCCCTCTCGCCGAGAGCGGTGGAAATTCGGCCCAACACCGCCTCGCGCGCCGCCCGGTGACGCCTCGTCCCACCGGTGGCGCCCTGCCTCAGGACATCGCCACGGTGGCGTAGTCCTTGGCGACGTCCGCGATGAACTCCCGGGACTGGTCCGCGTTCAGGGCCTGCGCCCGCAGATGCTCGTACATGACGCTGTACTTCTGGACGTCGTTCGCCTTCTCCAGGTACAGGTCGCTGGTGACGCCCTCGATGTAGACCACGCTGGAGTCGGCCGCGTCCGGGAACTCCAGGATCGCGTACTGCCCGCTGACCCCGGGATGGGCGCCCATGGTGAACGGAATGACCTGGACCGTCACGTGCGGCACGTGGGACATCTCGACGAGATGCTCCAACTGCTCGATCATCACCTGTTTGTTGCCGACGGTCCGGCGCAGCGCGGCCTCGTCGAGCACGGCCCACAGCCGCAGCGGGTTCTCCAGGTCGGAGATACGTTCCTGTCGCCGCAGCCGTACCTGCACGCGCTTCTCGATGTCGCCGGGTGCCGCCTCCGGGAGCGCGCCCTGGATCAGGGACTCGGCGTACGGACGGGTCTGCAGCAGGCCCGGGACGACCAGCGGGTCGTACACGCGCAGGCTCGCCGCGTCCGTCTCCAGACCGATGTAGACGCTGTACGGGATGTCGCCGAAGGAGTGCCACCAGCCCTGCTGGCGCGAGTCCTTGGCCATCTGCATCAGCGAATCGACGATGCGGACGTCCTCGACCTCGTACACGCCGCACAGATCGCGGACGTCGCGCTGGCTGATGCTGCGCCGCCCGTTCTCCAGGCGGCTGATCTTCGACTGCGAGACGAGCAGCCGCTCGGCCACTTCTTCTGCCGTCATGCCCTTGAGCTCGCGGAGCCGGCGCAGCTCCTGGCCCAACCGGCGTCGCCTGACGGTGGGATTGACATTGGACGCCACGGGACGTGCACCTCCGGCTGCGTACTGTCTGTACTTTGCGTATCTGCTGTTGAGCAGATTGCCACCAAGGCGCTTGCTACCGCTGGGAAACAGCGGATATGCCGTGCGTACCCGCCACTTGTCGCCACCTCGCGCCACCTGGCGTGGAAGAGTGGTGAGAAGTGTGATGAGACGCGCGGTTGTACGTGGAGATACGTGACGTTGCGATACATGCGACTTGGCGGCACATGAGATGACATGCCGACGCGCGGGGCGGCGGGCCGTGTCGTCGTCCGGACGTACGGCCCACCGCCCCGCGCGGCCCAGCGGCTCCCGGACCGGGTCTTGGGGACGTCGGTGCGGCGCTGACGTGCGTGACGCGCGGTGTGTGCCGCGTGCTGCACGGTGGGTGCTGCGGTTGTCGGGTCCTGCTGGTCCTGCTTGTCCTACGGGTACTGCTGTGCTGCGGTCGTGCCGGCGGGTGCCGTGGGACTGCGGCTCAGTGAGCCACGGCACGCGCCATCGAACCGCGGCGCGGTTGCATCGGGACGCCCCTGGCGGGCTCCGGTGCGGGCCTGGCTCCGGGGGCGGCCTGACGGCCGGCCGGTGCCGGGCTGCGGCGTGGCTGAGCGGCCACACCGTTCTGGACGTCCATCACGGCGTGCGCCACGAGGCCGCCCATGGGGTCGTGCCTGATCAGGTCCCGGAGGCGGGAGCGCGACGAACGCCCTTCGTTCCCCGGGTAGAGGTGCTTGCCCAGGCCGACGGCGTGCGCCAGCGCGGCCAGCGCGGCGGTCCGCGGATCCGGCGGTACGCCGGTGCGGATCGCGCTGTCCAGCCGGGCCCTGATCTCCCGGCTGATCTCCGTGTCCGTCGCCTGATAGCGAGTCGTCGGAAGCACCCCGCACATCTGTCCCGCCACGGCATGCACCATGCCGCACCGCTCCAGATGCGAGAGATAGGTCTGGCGCAGCCCCAGTCGGGGTCCGCCGATCCAGTTCACAGCGCGTACTGGAGCACCCCGCCTGCGGAGTAGTTCCAGCGCACAGTCCAAGGTCGGATCTCCGGTCGGCCGTGGTGCCACCACGGCGATACGATCCCCGTCTGGGGCTATCCGTCCGGCCAGCGCCAGCTCCACTAGCTGCGCTCCGGCCAGACCTAGGTCGAGCGACTGCGGCTGTGCGGTGGTACCCGTGGTCGGGTCCAGCGCCAGCAGCAGAAGCTCCTCCGGAAGTGTTCTGCGGCTCCTGCCCATCCATGCCTCCCCGCGTGGATGAATGACAGGGTGACCCCTCTCACATTGGTCTGTCGAGAGTGCGTGACCGGAATGTAGTGGAACCGATAGGTATGTCGTTCTCGTCTACCACGGGGGTTAAGCCCGCACACAGGACACTGGTACATGGTTCGGACACGGGATGTCCGGGCGTGTGTGCACTGCTTGGCGGGTTCATGGTTCGGTTGGCCGCACGGAGTTGTGGCACATGGAGGAGGCACCGGTGGCGGGCGAGTCCCCCGACAGGTCGAAGCAGCACGAGTCGTCGGCAGAACCGACGTCGGGGAGCAAGGCTCCGGTTCCGGATCCGCGGCTGGCGGTCGCCAGGGAGGCCGTGACGGCGGCATCCCGGGTGGACACGGCCACGGCGGTGTTCTCGACGAAGCGCTCCGCGGGGTCGGAGGGATCCGTCTCCGCGAGTTCCCAGGGGAGTGACGGTTCTGCGGACCGCGAGTCCGCCGGGAAGGGCCCCGCCAAGGGCACCGAGGGCGGTGACGCGCGTCTGCGGGACGTGGTGGCCGCGTGGGTCGCGACAGCGGACGAGGAGGCCCCTGAGGGCGCCTCTGGCGCCGGCGACTCCGATGGCACGGAAGGTTCCGGTGCCGCCGAGGGGTCCGACGGTCCGGAATCGGACACATCGGGTTCGGCCGGTTCGGCCGGGGGCGACGCGGAGGGTCCGGACGCCGCTGAGGGCGCCTCTGGCGCCGATGACTCGGACGGCGAGGGTGAGTCCGGTGCGGAGGGCGGTGCGGCTGGGGCCGAGCCGGAGCCCGAGACCGAGGACGCCGAGCCGGAGGGCGCCGCTGACGCGGAGGCCCCGGCCGAGGACGACGCCCCCGCAGACACCGACTCCGCCGCCGAGACCGACGGCGACGACGACGCGGAGCCCGCTGGTGGCGTCGACGCCGACGCCGAGCGGGAGCCCGAGGGCGAGTCGCGGAGCGAGACGACCGACGAGGCGAAGGATCAGCCGGAGGACGAGCCGGAGGCCGGTGCCGACGCGAAGGCGGGCGCTGCGCCCGAGGCCGTCGCGTCCGTCGCGTCCGACAAGTCCGAGGGTGAAGGTTCCGGCGACGGTGACGCCGACGCGAAGGCCGACGCCGTGTCCGAGCCCGGTGCCGCCTCCGATGCGGACGAACCGGCTGACGAAGCCCCCGCTGAGGTCAAGGCCGACGCCGCGAAGGTCGACGCCGTGCCCGATGCGGGCGAACCCGCTGACGAAGTGCCCGCTGAGGCCAAGGCTGACGCCGCGAAGGCCGACGCCGTCGCCGATGCGGACGAAGCCGCAGGTGAAGACCCCGGCGAGGGCAATGCCGACGTCGATGTGAAGGGCGAATCCGAGTCCGACGCGGGCCGGTCCGACGCGGTGGCCGCCGGTGACGGTGACGCCGGGTCGGGCGCGGACGTGGACGCGGACTCCGACGACGCCCCCGAGCCCCCCGTCGACCAGCCCACCGCCATCTTCAAGATGCCGGCGCGTGCCGTGGACCAGCCCACCACCATGCTCAAGCTGGGCGGCGCCAAGCCGGGTGCCGAGACCGACGAGAAGTCCAGGACCGGGACGGACGCCGGGACGGACAAGGGCACGGCAACCGAGCCCAAGCCCGAGCCCGGTGCCGGGCCCGACAAGGGTGCCGACCGTGCCGCCGAGGAGAAGCCCGCTCCGGCCTGGGCCGCCAAGCCCTCCACCGAGCCGGAGTCCGAGCGCACCAGCAAATTCGTAGCGCTCAAGCCGCTCGACGAGCCCGCGCCGCCGAAGGCGAGGCCGGTCGTGCCGCCGGCGGTTCCGCCGGCCGCCGAGACCGCCGCCATCCCGCAGGTCGGCCCGGAGCGGACGACGCAGCAACCCCTGCCGCCGAAGCCCCCGTTGGACCTGCTGGCGGAGCTGACGAACACGCCGCCGCCCCGGCAGACCCCGGTGCGGACCGTCGTACGGCGGGTCAAGATCTGGACGCCGCTGGTGCTGCTGCTGGCCGTGGTGTTTGCAGTCGTACAGGCCGTACGCCCGCTGCCCACCCCCACGCTCGCGCTGACGGCCGACGAGTCGTACGCCTTCGAGGGGAACAAGGTCACCCTCCCCTGGCCCGACGAGGGCCAGGGCTGGATGGACGTGAACGGCATCGGCACGGTCGACACGTTCGGTGAGCAGAAGCCGGTCGCCATCGGCTCGGTCGCCAAGGCCATGACGGCGTACGTGATCCTCAAGGAGCACCCGCTGAAGCCCGGCGAGGACGGCGCGAAGATCCCCGTCGACGCGAAGGCGGAGACGGAGGGCGGCTACGACGCGCAGGGCGAGTCGACGCTCAACACCGTCAAGGAGGGCGACACCCTCACCGAGAAGGACGCCATCGCGGCCATCATGATCCCCTCCGCGAACAACATCGCCCGGCTGCTGGCCCGTTGGGACTCGAACGGTTCCGAGGAGGCGTTCGTCAAGAAGATGAACGACGCCGCCAAGGACCTCGGGATGACCGACACGACGTACACCGACCCCTCGGGCCTCAAGGAGACCACCGTCTCCACCGCCGAGGACCAGGTGAAGCTCGGCAACGAGCTGGTGCGGATGCAGGCGCTGGTGGACATCACCAAGCTCCCCACCTGGGTGGACCCGTCCGGCAAGAAGTGGGACAACTACAACCGCCTCGTGCCGTACAACAACGCCATCGGCATCAAGACCGGCTCCACCACCAAGGCCGGCGGCAACCTGCTGTTCGCCGCCACCCAGGAGGTCGGCGGCGAGAACGTCATCGTCGTCGGCGCGGTCCTCGGCCAGCACAAGCCGCCGATCATCGACACGGTCAACGCGGTCAGCAAGGAGGCGATGATCGCCGCCCAGGAGGCGCTGACCTCGCAGAAGATCCTGAAGAAGGGTGACGTCGTGGGGTACGTGGACGACGGGCTCGGCGGTCGGACGCCGGTCGTGGCCACGAAGGACGTCTCCGCGGTGGGCTGGGCCGGACAGACCGTCAAGCTGAAGCTGAGCGAGGACGGCGCCGCCATCCCGCACACGGCGAAGGCGGGAACCGAGGTCGGCTCCCTGAGCGTCGGTGACGGCACGAGCGGCAACGCGGTCGAGGTGCCGGTCGCGCTCCAGTCGGACCTCGTCGAACCGGGCTACGGGCCCAAGCTCACCCGGGTGAGCTGACGGGACGTACGCAACTGCGGCGGCTTGGGGGCGTAATGCTCCCAAGCCGTGCCGAAACGGTCGTACGCCGCCGACGGAGTACCGCCCCGGCGCTCTGGGCCGGGGCGCGTGCTAGCGTCGCGAGAAGGGCAAGGTCGCCCGCCGCGGGGCCCGGCCGAGCAGCGAGACAACGGGACACGGGAGTGCCTTCACGTGGCGACAGCGGAGCCGACGCACGCCGACGACGCCGAGCCCGGCCAAGGAGCCGGCCAGCGAATACGCGTGCGTACGCGGCACGTTGAACGCCCCGGACCGAACGACGCCCCTGACTCCTCCGGGTCGGCCGAGAGCCCCGAGCACGACACGGACTCCGGCGGCGGTGAGCACCGCGCGGACCCCGACGGCGTTCAGGAGACCACTCGTCTCCACCGCTTCCTCCGGCACCCCGCGACCCTCGCCACCGCGCTCTCCGGCATCCTCCACGTCATCTGGTTCTTCACGTTCGCGAACAGCGGGGGCGACCTCGCGGCGCAGGACGCGTGGGCCGAGTTCGTCGGGCGGAACCCGGGTTCGGCGTACAACCTGGCCTGGTACGGCGGGATGCACCCGGTCTCGTACAGCGTGGTGTCGCCGTATCTGATGGCCGTGCTCGGCGTGCGGACGACGCTGATGATCGCGGGGACGATCTCCGCCGGGCTGCTCACGCTGATCCTGATGCGCACCAGGGCCGTACGGAACCCGGTGTGGCCGTCCCTCGCCGGAGTGTTCGCGCTGCTGTGCAACGCGGCCTCGGGACGCGTGACCTTCGGCCTCGGCATGGTGTTCGCGCTCGGCGCGACCGCCGTCGTCTTCTGTTGGCCGTACCGCTGGCGCTACAAACGCTGGGCCAAGGCCCTGTGCGCGGCCCCCCTCGCCGCGCTCGCGACCGCCGCGTCACCCGTGGCCGGACTCTTCGTGGGCTTCGTCGCGGTGGCGCTCTTCCTGCAGAAGCGCCGCCCGGGCGCGTACGCGCTCGGCCTCGCGCCCGCCGCCGTCGTCGGCGTCTCCGCGTGGCTGTTCCCCTTCTCCGGTACGCAGCCGATGCTGTGGGCGTCGGTCCTGCTGCCGTTCTCGTACTCGGTGTTCGTCTTCCTTCTCGTCCCCAAGGAGTGGAAGACGGTCCGGATAACGGCGGCGGTGTACGGACTCTCCGTCCTCCTCGTCTGGCTGATCAGCTCGCAGATCGGCTCCAACATCAGCCGCCTGCCCATGCTCCTGGCGGGGGTCGTGCTGATCGCCGCGCTGCCCTTCACGGTGCCGCGCTCGCGCAAGTGGTACGCGATCGTCGTCACCTTCGTGGGCATGAACGCCTGGATCGGCTTCAAGGCCGTCGACGACATAGTGCACACGACGCCCGCGGCCTCCTGGGCCCGCGAACTGGCCCCGCTGGTCAACCAGCTCCAGGTCGCCGGTGCCGAGAAGGGCCGCGTCGAGGTCGTACCGGCCCGCTCCCACCGGGAGGCGTCCGCCCTCGCCCCGTACGTCAACCTCGCCCGCGGCTGGAACCGGCAGGCGGACATGGAGCGCAACCCCCTCTTCTACGACGACACCCTCAACTCCGCGAACTACCACGAGTGGCTGCGGCGCTGGGCCGTCCACTACGTCGTCGTCCCCAAGGGCGAGCCCGACGGCGACGGCGGTGAGCGCGAGCGGGAGCTCGTGCAGCGCGGGATGCCGTATCTGAAGCAGGTCTGGGGCGACGCCAACTGGCAGCTCTTCAAGGTCATCGACCCCACCCCGATGGCCGACCCGCCCGCCGTCGTCGACCGGGCCGAGCAGGGTGAGCTGACGATCGAGGTGAAGCGGGCGGGGCAGGTGCTCATCCGGATCCCGTACTCGCCGTGGCTCGGGCTCGTCGACGCGGAGGGCAAGAGCGTGAAGCCGCCGCAGGAGACCGAGGAGTCGAAGCGGCTGCGGGAGGACGACGACGAGTTGCCGAAGACGTACGAGAACGTCAACGGGTGTCTGATGGAGACGGAGGAGGACGTCAACGGGGACAAGTGGACTGAGCTTCTCGCTCCGCGGGCCGGCACGTATCGGTTGGCTGCGCCTTATCAGTTGCCCCGGGGGACGGGGTGTCCTGAGGAGATGAGGGAGGCCGTGCGGGGGACCGGGTAGCGCTTCCGCGGGTTCGATTTCGGGTGCGGGTTCTTTGTGGCCGGTCGCGCCCACGCGGCGGAGCCGCAAATCGATACAGCCCCGCGCCCCTAAACAGGGAATGCCACGTCGCAGACCTCGTCCTCCGGGCCCGACTCGTCCCAGTCGGTGAAGTAGATCTCTCGGCACGGGCCCGCGTAGGCGAGGCCTTCTTTGGTCAGCCAGGCCTCCACCGCCTCGTAGGCGGCGTGGATCTGGGGGTTGGCCACCTGGGCCTTGGTAATGCGGGTGTAGGCGAGGCGGCGGGCGGGTTCGAGGCGGGCCGTCGTGTTCCAGGCGCGGGCGTGCCGGGCGGCCCAGGCGCGGGCGGCGGCCGGGTCGGCGACGGGGACGCAGGACTCGACGGGGCCGTCGCTCTCCTGCGAGACCTCGGAGTAGTAGACGACGAACGGGGCGCCCGTCGTGCCGCCGCACTCCTTCGCGGCCGCCTCCAGCCGCCCCAGTGACGCCGGGATCCAGACGGGCAGCTCCTCCACGAGGGTGTGCCGGTTCTCGGTGATGACCCACTGCTCCGGTACGTCCACGGTGTGGACCTCGAATGTCGCGTACAACTCGGAACTCCTTCCGGAAAGCCGTCCACGGAGGTAGTGCGCGAGTGTCCGCTGCCCGGCGAGGCGTTCCTCGACGTCCGCCCAGTAGGCGCTCACGAGGTCCGCGGCCGCCTGCCCGTCGGTCTCCTGGCGCTCCACGACCTCGGCGATCCGCGCGAGCGGCATGTCGAGTCCGCGCAGCAGGAAGACCAGGCGGGCCCGTTCGACCTGGGCGGCGCGGTAGTAGCGGTAGCCGGTCGCGTCGTCGACGTGCGCGGGGCGCAGCAGGCCCAGCCGGTCGTACAGCCGCAGCGCCTTCGGCGAGAGCCGCGCACGGGCGGCGAACGCGCCGATCGTGAGCAGGCCCTCGGCCGGGGGCAACGCGTTGGTCACGGGTTCCACGGGCCCATCCTCCGTCACCGGGCGACTGCCGCCCGGCGGGAGGAGGATGCTCCTTGCCCCAGGGGCAAGGTCAACCGACGGGAGCCGCCGCGTCAGGCGACGAGCGCCTCCACGGCCGCCACGACCTCGGCCGACTCCGGCTCGGTCTGCGGCGAGAAGCGGGCGACCACCGTGCCGTCCCGGCCGATCAGGAACTTCTCGAAGTTCCAGCGGATGTCACCGCTGTGCCCCTCGCCGTCCGCGAAACCGGTCAGCCGCTCGTAGAGCGCGTGCCGCGCGTCCCCGTTCACGTCGACCTTCTCGGTCATCGGGAAGGTCACGCCGTACGTCGCCGAGCAGAACTCCGCGATCTCCTCGGACGTGCCGGGCTCCTGGCCCATGAACTGGTTGCAGGGCACGCCGAGCACGGTGAAGCCCTGCGCGGCGAACCGCTCCTGCAGCCGCTCCAGGCCCCCGTACTGAGGGGTGAGCCCGCACTTGGAGGCCACGTTGACGATGAGCACGGCCTTGCCCTTGTACTGGCCGAGGTCCGCTGAACCGCCCTGCAGGGCATCGATGTCGACGTCGAGAACTGAGTCAGTAGTCATAAACGGATGCTAACTCCGCTCCGAAGTGGCACGGGCGGCGCCCCGGTCTCCCTGGGCGCCGACGAGAACCTCGCCCGCGGGGGTGCGGTAGTAGAGGACCGACCGCCCGGAGCGCCGCCGCTCGACTAGCCGGGCGTCGAGGAGCACCTTCAGGTGGCGGCCGACCGAGCCGAGCCCCTGTCCGGTGACGGCCACCACCTGGCTCGTACTCATGGGGGAGCCGAGCAGCACGAGAACGCCCGCCCGCCCCGCCCCGAGCAGCCGGCTGAGGCTCTCGGGGGCACCCGCGGCCGTCGCCCCGGTGTCCGCGAGCGCGCCCGAGCACGGGTACACGACCGCGTACCGGTCGGGCTCCTCCCACGACACCCAGCCCTGCCGCTGCGGTGTCACGGGTACGAAGATGAGCTCGGCGCCCGAGATCTCGCGGGGCGGGTACTCGTGGAGGTTGATCTGCAGCCGGTTCTCGCCGAGCCAGCGCATGCCCGGCCGCATCGCGTCGAGGGCTGCCGCCCAGCCGCCCTGGCTCAGCTGGGCGGTGCGGGCGACGACATCGGCTTCGAGCACGCGGCGGCGACGGGGCCAGTAGGGGCGTACGGCCTCGGTCCAGACGTGGGTGAGCAGGTCGGCGGCGCGGTCGGGGAGGTCGTCGCGGTCCTGGAGTATGCCGGGGAGCGGGCCGCGCAGGGCGACGGCGAGGTGGGCGCGGGCGGCCTCGGGGGAGGTCTCGCGTACACGGCCGACCTCGGTGCCGAAGTCCTCCTCGCCGCGCGGGGTGGGCGTGAGGAAGTCGGCGATCCACTCGGGCCCGAGCCCGGCCCGGACGAGGGCGGCGGTGACGGGATCGGCGGCCAGCCGTCGTAGGTGGTCCGGCAGATGGGCCTCCAGCCAGGCCCGCTCGCCCGGGTGCGCGGCCGTCCCCGCCCGCAGTGCCTTCAGACAGGCGAAGGTCTCGGCGAGCGGCGAGAGCACGAACCGGCTGCCCGCGAGGGTGTCGGCGTTGACCTGCCACCAGCCCATGTCGGCGACCTCCCCGGTGCCTGTCCCGCCGTCTGCCGCACTGGCTGTTCCGCCGACTGTTCTGCTGTTTGCTACGCCGTTTGCTTCGCTGCTTGTTTCGCGCAGGAGCGAAACTCTACCGGCCGCTCCGGCGCCGGTCCGAGACTCCGGGGCATGCCCACGACGTACCGGTCCCTCTTCCGCACCCCGGAGTTCACCCCTCTCTTCCTGGCCTCCTCGGCGCAGGTGGCCGCCCAGACGATGAGCGGTCTCGCGCTCGGCACGCTCGTCTACCGGGCCACGGACTCGCCCCTGCTGTCGGCCCTGAGCATGTTCGGCCCGTCACTGGCCCAGGTGCTGGGCGCGACCACGCTCCTGTCGGCGGCCGACCGGCTGCCGCCCCGGGCCACGCTGACGGGCACCGCGCTGGCGTTCGCGGCGGGTACGGCGGCTCTGGCGGCCCCGCAGCCCCTCTGGGGGATCTTCGCCCTGATCCTCGTACTGGGCCTGGTGGCGTCCCTGGGCGGCGGGGTCCGCTGGGGCCTGCTGAACGAGATCCTGCGCGCGGACGGCTACATCCTCGGCCGCTCGGTCTTCAACATGGCGAACGGGATCACCCAGGTCGCGGGGTTCGCGACGGGAGGCGTCCTCATCGCGTTCCTGTCCCCGCGCGGCACGCTGCTCACGGCGGCGGCCCTGTACGCGACCGCCGCCGCGGTGTCCCGCCTCGCCCTGACCCGCCGCCCGCCGAGAACCACGGGCCGGCCGTCGGTGCGCGAGACCCGCCGCACGAACGCGGCCCTGCTCGCCTCCCGCCCGCGCCGCCACCTGTTCCTGGCCCTCTGGATCCCCAACGGCCTGATCGTCGGCTGCGAGTCCCTTTATGTCTCGTACGCCCCCGGCCACGCGGGCCTGCTCTTCGCCTGCGCGGCGCTGGGCATGCTGACCGGCGACGTGGCGGCGGCCCGCTTCGTGCCGGCCCGCCTGCGCCCGCGGCTGGGCGTGCCCCTGCTCCTGCTGCTGGCGGCCCCGTACGTGCTCTTCGTCCTGCGCCCGGGGCCCTTCCTGGCGGCCGCCCTCGCCACCCTGGCCTCGGCCGGTTTCGCGGCGAGCCTCCTGCAACAGGAACGCCTGATGGCCGTGACCCCGCCCGAACTGTCCGGCCACGCACTGGGGTTGCACTCGTCCGGAACGCTGACGATGCAGGGGGTGGGAGCGGCCCTGGCGGGCGGGACGGCCCAACTGACGTCACCGGGCACGGCGATGACGGTGATGGCGCTGGCGTCGATCGCCGTGACGGTGAGCCTGGCGCCGGGGCTGCGCCCCGCACCTCGTCCGGCTAGCGCGCCACGAACTGCGTGAGGATCGCCTGGACCTCGTAGATGTCCACGCCCTTGGTGAAGGTCTTCTCGATCGGCGCCGGGGTGCCGGAGATCCAGATCTTCAGCTCGGCGTCGAGGTCGAAGTGGCCCGCGGTCTCGACGGAGAAGTGGGTGATGCTGCGGTAGGGGACGGAGTGGTACTCCGTCTTCTTGCCGGTGATGCCCTGCTTGTCGACCAGGATGAGGCGGCGGTCGGTGAAGAGGATCGTGTCGCGTATCAGCAGGTACGCCGCGTACACCTGCTCGTCCTGTCCGAGCAGTCGCGCGTAGTCGTGCTGGGCCTTCGCCGGATCGATGGTGTGCGCGTTTCCGAACAGCGCCATGATGTGCCCCCGTTGGATGTGTGGAACCGGATGCGGACCGGATCGTGATGTCACAAGATCCTCACACTGTAGGGCAATCAGGGCACCGATTCAGCTGAGGCGACCGCCGTCCGGCGGCGGCTCACCCCGGGTGCCGACCGGTCCGTCCGATCCGTGACGCTTCCATTACTCACACCACCCTTGACAGCGTGCGTACTGTTTCGCGAGGTTTGAGCCACGCCGAACAGTTCGAGGCGGGGGCAGGACGCGGAGAGCGCGTCACGGGGGAATGGGGGGGGCTGCCCGTGCGATCCATGAGCACCATCACGATCCACAGACCCGAGGAACTGAGCATCCCGCTGCGCCGGGCCTGGCACCGTGCGATGGACGAGTCACCGGACTACGCGAACCCCTTCCTGGCACCGGAGTTCGCGGCCGGGATCGGCCGGCACCGCGGTGGGGCGCGGGTGGCGGTCCTGCACGAGGGCGAGGAGGCCGTCGGCTTCCTCCCGTACGAGCGCAACGCCTTAGGGGTCGGCCGGGCCATCGGACTCGGTCTCTCCGACGCCCAGGCCCTCGTGCACCGGCCCGGCGTCACCTGGGACACCAGGGAACTGCTGCGGGCCTGCGGGCTGTCCGTCTTCGAGTTCGACCACCTCGTCGAGGAGCAGAAGCCCTTCGGGGCGTACGTCACGGGGACGTTCGCCTCACCGGCCATCGACCTGAAGGACGGCGACGACGCGGGCTACGCGGAGTGGCTGCGCGGCGCGTACCCCGGGCTGGCCAAGACGACGCTGAAGAAGGAACGCAGGCTGGCGCGCGACCTGGGCGAGATGCGGTTCGTCTTCGACGAGCGCGATCCGGGGGCGCTGCGCACGCTCATGCGATGGAAGTCCGCCCAGTACCGCAGGACGGGACGGATGGACCGGTTCGCGCGGCCGTGGATAGTCGAGCTCGTGGACCAGCTGTTCCAGGTCCGCGAGGAGCACTTCACCGGTGTGCTGTCCGTGGTGTACGCGGGGGACCGGCCGGTGGCCGCGCACTTCGGGCCGAGATCGCGCACGGTGTTCGCGCCGTGGTTCACCGCGTACGACCCCGACCTCCACTACTACTCGCCCGGCCTGATCATGCACCTCCGCATGGCCGAGGCCGCCGGCCGGGACGGTGTGCGGCTCATGGACCTGGGGCGCGGCGACAAGGAGTGGAAGGACTGGCTCAAGACCCGCGAACTGCGCGTCGGCGAAGGCTTCGCCGTCCGGCCCCACCCGGTGGCCACGGCACACCGGCTGTGGCGCAGGCCGGTGCGCGGCCTGCGGAACACGGTCCTGGCCCATCCGCGGCTGCGGGAACCGGCCGACCGGCTGCTGAAGACGGTGGGCACGCTGCGTACGTCGGGCCGCATGGGCACGGGCTCCGGCACCGCCCCACGACGGAACGCGGACGGACGGGACAACGTGAACCCGCAGGCCGACGCGGACCCACAGGGGAAAGCGAACGCGCGGGGCAACGCGGCCCCGCAGCGGAAGAGGTGACGATGCCGTACGGATCGCGGCTCGCCGCGACGATGGCACGCCGGCTCGGACGGGAGTGCGTCTACACACCCTCGGCACGTCTGGCCCTGTACCTGGCACTGCGACGCTGGTGCCGCCCGGGCGGGCGGGTGCTGATGTCACCGGTGAACGACGACGTGATCCTCTTCGTCGTCCTCGCGGCCGGACTGCGCCCGGTGCTGGCCCCCGTGTCCGTCCGGGACGGCAACATCGACCCGGCCGCCGTACCGGAGTCCACCTGGCGCGGCGTGGACGCCGTCCTCACCACGAACCTGTACGGCATGCCGGACCGGGTCGTGGAACTGCGCCTGCGCTGCGAGGAGTTGGGGATACCCCTGATCGAGGACGCCGCACACGCGATCGGCACGCACCTCGACGGGCGGCCGATCGGGACGTTCGGAACGGCGGCGGCCTTCAGCCTGTCCAAGCACGTGGCGGCGATGGCGGGCGGCTTCCTGGCCGTGGAGGACGCGCGCACCCGCCGGGAGCTGGAGCTGCTGCGGGACGACCTCCTGGTCCCGGGCCGCCTGGCCGGCGACCTGGCAACTGCCCTGCGCCCACTGGCGCGTTCGGCCGTCCGCACCCTGCACCTGGTGCGCCCCGCCTGGCGGACGATGCAACGCCTCGGCCTCCTCGAACGCGACGACTTCCGGATGGCCCTGCACGCGCCCCGGCTCTCCGCCAGCGCACTCCGGGCACCGAGCCTGACCGCGTACGAGTCATGGATCCGTGTCGACCTCCACGACTTCCGGACCCGCCACGGAACCCTGGTCCGCGGGCAGTTGAAGCTCAGGATGGCGCTGCTCGACGAGAACCTCACCCGCCGCCGGGCAGGCGTCGGCGTCCTCTCCGGCACGCCCTGGGCCTCACCGGCACTCCGAGATCGCGCGGCAACGGGCGGGCCGCTTCCCCTCTTCCGGGTCCCGCTCCTGGTCCACGACCGCGACGCCCTCGTGCGGCGCCTGGTGAGACACGGAGTGGTCGCGGGCTACATCTACGATCCCCCGCTCGACGACTACGCGGGCGCGGAGTTCGTCGAACCGTCCCCCGACCCGTCGTCCGCCCGCTGGTTCGCCTCCCACGTCCTTCCGGCCGATCCCCTCCTGGCCCGCACCCTCACCGCCGCCCTCACAAGAGAACGGACGAAGACCGCGCACCCACCGACCCCGACCGCCGTCGTCCCGGACGCCACACCTCCGGCGCCGTTGGGGCAGTGAGCGGGCGGGTGGTCTCACCGGCCGTGCGCCGGGCCCTGCTCAGGGGCGCTCCGTGTCGTACACCGTCTGGTTCCGCTCGATGTCGGGGTTGTTGTCGACGGCCCACTCGGCCAGCGCCACGGCGGGCTCGATCAAGGTCCGTCCCATCGCGGTGAGTTCGTACTCCACGCGAGGCGGAACCTCGGCGAACACCGTGCGGGACACGAGGCCGTCGCGCTCCAGGTGCCGGACCGTGCGGGTGAGCATGCGCTGCGAGATGCCGGGGATGCGCTGCTGGAGCTCGGTGAAGCGCATGCGCTCGCCGTCGAGGGTGGCCACCACCAGCAGCGTCCACTTGTCGCCGATGCGGTCCAGGATGCCCCGGATCGCACGGCCGCCGTCGCCACGGATGAGGCAGGTCCTGCGGTACTTCGACATCGGCGTCCCCTGTTCGCAACGCACACCGGTGTGCCTTTTGTGAGCGTCTCGATAGTCACCGACCATGTGCCTACTTACAAGTGGTAACCATGACGGAGGGCGCAGAACATGGAGATCGCCTACTGGATCGTCGCCGGACTCCTCGCCGTCTTCTACCTGTACGCGGGTGGCAAGAAGGTCGCGCAGAGCAAGGAGCAACTGGCGCCCATGATGGGCTGGGTGGACACGGTCCCGATGGGGGCGGTCCGGGCCATCGGCACCATCGAGATCCTCGGCGCCGCCGGCCTCGTACTGCCGCCCCTCACAGGGACGGCCCCCGTCCTCGCGATGGTCGCCGCACTCGGCTTCCTCGTACTCCAGATCCTGGCAACCGCCCTGCACCTGTCGCGCGGAGAGGTGAAGGAAACGGGCCTCAATGTCACGCTCATCGCCCTCGCGGGGGTGGCCGCGTGGCTGGCCACGACCTGGTGAGGCCCAACCCCGAACAGCTCCGGTCGCGGGTGGCCGGAACCCGGACAGTTATCCTTCCGTCTTCCCTCGTCGGGCGGGCTGTTCTCCATGGGGGAGAAAGCGGTCCCGACGGGAAGGCGGCGAACGAAACTCACCCCGACCATTGACCAAAATCTATTAAATCGGCTGAAAATTGAGATATATACCATGGCGTGATTCTTCGCGAACAAGAAGAAGAATCACGCTCTCCGTGTGGCGTGGGTCACGGACGGGGCTCTGGGTCGCGGCGGGTGTCGTGGCTCTCGGATTCCTCATAGCGCTGGAGATCGCCGCACGGCACTACGGTCAGCCGGGGCCGATCACCAATCAGGCGCGAGAGGTGATATTCGCGCCCAAATCGGGCTTCCTGCTGTATGCCGGTATGGCATTGATGATGGTGGTTCTCACCTGGCGGCAACGGTTCATCGCGGCCGGTGCCGCCATCGGTATCGACATCGCCTTCGCGGTGGTCCGGTGGGCGGTCGACGCCAGGGTGACCGACGGCCACCCCTTCGGCAACGGCGCGTTGTGGGTGATGCTGGGGTACGCGGTCATCGCCGTCACCCGCCGTACCGGCCGGGAACGTGTCCTGTTGCTCAAGGGCGTCGGACTGGGCCTGCTGCTGGTGGCCGGCCGCAAGACCGGCGACATCTGGCTGCTGATCACCTCCAGGACCCGCCCAGGGGTGCTCGACCAGTACGTGGCAACCGCCGATCACGCACTGGGCAACCCGTCGTGGCTGATGGGCCGGATCGTCACGGCCACCGGCCCGATCGGCTCCAACCTTCTCAACATCGTCTACAGCCAGCTCGCGGTGGCCGCGGTCGTCGTCGCGCTGTACCAACTGCGCAACGTGGCGGCCGAGCGCCGCTTCCCGCGCCACCATCTGGTGCGTACGTTCCTGGTGATCGGCCTCCTCGGGCCCGCCACCTACATGATCTTCCCGGTGGTCGGACCGGTCTTCGCCTACGGCACCGGCCTCGAGCACTGGTCGTCGGTCGGCCTGTGGCCGGAAGGGCCGCCCAGCGGGCAGTGGGCGGTGGCCGACCTGTGGCCGCGGACGCTGCCGCCGATCAGCACCCCGCACCCCATGCCGTTCGACGAGGTCACCCCGCGGAACTGCATGCCCAGCCTGCACACGGCCTGGGCCGTCGCGATCTTCATCCACTCCCGGAAGGGCCCGCGGACGCTGCGATTCGCAGGCACGTTCTGGCTGCTGGCCACGCTCGGCGCAACGCTGGGATTCGGCTACCACTACGGCGTGGACCTCATCGTCGGGGTGGTGTTCACGCTCACGGTCGAGGCGGCCCTGCGCTCGTACGACCGCGGCTGGGATCGAGCAGGGGTCCGACTGGTCGCCTACGGCACAACCGTCTTCGCCGCGCTCCTGGTGTCCTACCGCTACCTGCCGTTGGAGATGGCCCGACATCCGTGGCTGTACGGCCCACTCCTCATCCTGACGATGATCTCGGTGATCTACGGCTATGCAAGGACCGTCGCACTGTGGGAGCCGAGTGCAGCACCAGCGCGACAACCGGAACGGCAACCCGAACTCGTTTGAACCGCGTCGCACCCGGTTGTGGGCCGAGCGCGGAAGTGGGCGATGGCGACTGAGCGGTCAGCCGGTCGGTCGCCCTGTCACACCGGCTCCTGCCCGTCCCCGCGGTCTGAGAGTGGGGACGGGGGCGGACCCGGAGGCGGTGTCTGTGCCTCGTGCCATCATCCTCGCGTGCTGAAGATCCCCGGATACGAACACGGTCCTCTGGTCGTGGGCAGCGCCTACCTGGACGATCCGCTGTTCTGGCCCGTGCACCTCGGTTCCTGCTTGCGCGGAGAGGACGCGCAACGAGCCGCGTTCGGCGCCGACTGGGACGCGGCCATCGAGCTCAGCCGCAGGCTCTCCGCCGCGCGTGAGTGGCCGGTGTTCAGCCTGCCCCTGCGCTCCGGTCACACCATCCACGTCGTCTACCGGAACTTCGAAGGCGACCGAGGGGTGGACTACCTCATTCACCACCCGGCTTGGTCCGCAGCGGAAACCCTCGCCGTGGACGACGGCCATTTCATGGGGCCGGGCACGGCATGGCCGGAACTGCTGTCCGCGGCTGGTCAGTCGGCATCGGAGGGCGTTGACGATTCCGACGCCCGTCTCCTGCTCCTGTTCCCGAGCCTCGGGGATGCGCAACTCCCCGACGACGCGCCCGCTGCCCTGACGGCCGCTCTTGCCGCTCTCACCTTGATCGAGGAGCCCGCCGAAGTAGCGAGGACGCTTCTTGAGAAGCAGGGGCAATGGGCGCCTGAGCACTGGAGATTGGCAGACGGCATCTGGATCAACGACGGCGGGCATTCCTACCGAAACCCCCTCAACGCCTTCGCCATGCCCAAGGGTCACCTTCTGGAGATCAGCAACGCATTGAACGGTGAGAAGCGCGGGCCTCACCAGACATCCGGCTGAAGCACTGAGCGTCCGCGTCACCAAAACCCGGTTCTGCGGTCGGGCCTGGCTGCGGCAGCATGGGCCGTTGCACTGATGATCCTGAGGCGCTCCGGAGGGACCTGGTGGACGCGGGACGCGGGCCGAGGCTGATTCTGCTGTGCGGGCTTCCTGGTTCCGGGAAGACGACACTGGCCAAGCGCCTGGCGGATGAGACTCCGGCTGTGCGTCTGTGTCCGGACGAGTGGATGGCGGATCTCGGCGTCGACTTCTTCGACGAGCAGGCGCGCGACCGGCTCGAGAGGCGCTTTGCCCGGCATGCCCAGGAGCTGTTGAAGCTCGGACAGAGTGTGATCCTGGAGTTCGGCTTCTGGGCACGCTCGGAGCGGGACGAGAAGCGCCTCGGGGCGCGCGCACTCGGCGTTCCCGTCGAACTGCACTACCTCACGGCGCCGATCGATGAACTGCACCGCCGCCTCGATGTCCGCAACGGGGAGGGCGAGCGGGGGACGGTCCCGATCACTCGCGAGATGCTCGAGGAGTACGCAGCACTCTTCGAGGCCCCGACCAGCGACGAACTCCGCCTGTTCGACGAACCTCCGCCGCCCCGGAGGGGATGACCGGGCCGGCCGGGTTCCGGGAGCGGCCGAGCCGCGGTGCACGGTTCTGGCATACGCCTAGCGACGCCGGTTGTATCTCCGCTTCACTGCGAGACATGGAACTTCAGTGGTTGGGCCCGTGGGACGCAAGCCGCCACCGGGCCAACACGGCATCAGCGCGGGGTGAGTGTTCCTGGGCAGCACCATGCCCCGAACCCGCAAAGTGGAGCGTTCTCGTCACGTACTCGGGTGGCGAGAGCTGGTGGGCCGCTTGCGCGCGGCACGCCGCCACATCCGCGGTGCTGTCCACCGGCAAGCCGGCCGACTAGCACGCGGCTCCGGCCGCCCTGTGCGGCTTGCAGAACATCACCGGTCGGGTGACCTCCACACCGGCCTGGGCGGCCCGCAGGTACCAGGTGGTCGCCCGCGAGGTACGTACGCACGTCGACCTGTGTTCCCCGACGAAGTCCGTCTCGACGCGGCGGTCAAGGAGTCGGCCGAGTCGGTCCCCGGTATCGAGGAACGTGCGTCGGTCACGATCGAACTCGCTGCCGAGGCAGTCGACGAGCCGGGGCTCGGGCACCGGACCGGCATTGCCGAGGTCAGCCCTGTTGAGGCCCGGGTCGGTCTGGTGCGTAGGCACCAGGGCATGTGAGCGGCTGGTCCGGGTGCACCAGGGGAAGACGGCGACGGGGGACGATGCCCGGCCGGGCGCCGGCGGGAAGTGTGGGAGGCGCGCGAATCTCGCGCATTCCCCTTCCTAACGGTGTCTGGAGCGATCAACAGATGGCGATTTTTCTATACCGGATCGGACGGTGGGCCTTCCGGCGGCGCCGGCTCGTCAGTGCTGTGTGGCTGGTTGCCCTGGTGCTGGCCGGGGTCGCCGCCGCCACGGCGCCGGAGGGGAAGGAAGAGGACCTCTCCATGCCCGGCACCGAGTCGCAGAAGGCGTTCGACCTGCTGGACGAGCGGTTCCCCCAGAGCAACTCCCAGGGCGCCGAGGCCCGTCTGGTGTTCCAGGCCCCGGACGGGCAGCGGGTGACGGCCAGGGAGAACAAGGCGGCCGTCGAGGACACGATCGGCTCCCTGGACGGGGGCGATCAGGTCGCGTCGACCACCGACCCCTATGAGACCGGCGCCGTCAGCAAGGACGGCACCATCGCCTACTCCACGATCACCTACACCGCGGACGCCGTCGACCTGACCGAGCCGACCAAGAGCGCACTCGAGGACGCCGCGAGCCAGGCGCGGGACGCGGGGCTGACCGTGGAGATCGGCGGCTCGGCCCTGGACGCGGAAGTGGAACCGGGCGGTACGACGGAACTCATCGGCGTGATGGTGGCGGCGGTGGTGCTGGTCCTCACCCTCGGGTCGCTGGCCGCGGCCGGACTGTCGCTGCTGACCGCCTTCCTGGGCGTGGCCATCGCCTTCGGCCTGGTCACCGCACTCGCCGTTCCGCTGGGCCTGACGTCCACCGTCGCCATCCTGGCGCTGATGCTGGGACTTGCGGTCGGCATCGACTACGCACTCTTCATCACCTCCCGCTTCCGCGACGAGCGCGCCCGGGGCAGCGAACCGGAGGAGGCCGCCGGCCGGGCGGTGGGCACGGCCGGATCCGCCGTGGTCTTCGCCGGCGCGACCGTCTTCATCGCCCTGGCCGGGCTGGGGGTCGTCGGAATCCCCGAACTCACCAAGATAGGCATGGGCGGCGCGGGCGCCGTGGCCCTCGCCGTACTCGTCGCACTGACCCTCGTCCCCGCGCTGTTCGGCTTCTTCGGCCGGCGGGTACTGTCCCGCTCCGTCCGCAAGGCCGCCCGGCGGGCAAGCGAGCGCCCGCACCCGGTGCCCACCGCGGCGGGCCGGCCCGGACTCGGCACCCGCTGGGCGCGGTTCGTGCTGCGCAGGCCGGTGGCCGTGCTGATGGTCGCCGGACTCGGCCTCGGCGCCGTCGCCCTACCGACGCTGAGCCTCGAACTCGGGCTCCCAGGAGACGAGTCCAAGCCGGTGGAGACCACCCAGCGCCGCGCCTACGACCTGCTGTCGGAAGGCTTCGGCCCCGGCTTCAACGGCCCGTTGACCGTGGTCGTGGACACATCGAAGTCCGCGGACCCCAGCGCTGCCACGGACCTGGTCGTCAAGACCGTACGGGGAGTGGACGGGGTCGCCTCGGTCGGTGATCCGGTTCTCAGCCGGAACAAGGACACGGCCGTCCTCACCGCCGTCCCGCAGACCGCGCCGACCAACGGCGAGACCAAGGACCTGGTGCACACGCTCCGGGACGAGGTCTCCGGCATCGAAGCCGGCACGGGCGCCGGCATCCTGGTGACCGGCACCACCGCGCTGAACATCGACATCTCCGAAGCCATGTCCGACGCCCTCATCCCCTATCTGACCGTGGTCATCGGCCTGGCGGTGCTCCTGCTGCTGGTGGTCTTCCGCTCGATCCTGGTCCCGGTCAAGGCCGCGCTCGGCTTCCTGCTGTCGGTGGGTGCCGCCTTCGGCGTACTCGTCGCGGTCTTCCAGTGGGGCTGGGGGGCAGACCTGGTCGGCATCGAGCAGACCGGACCGGTCATGTCGCTGATGCCGATTCTCATCATCGGCATCGTGTTCGGCCTCGCCATGGACTACGAGGTCTTCCTCTTCACCCGCATGCGGGAGGCGTACGTCCATGGCGCCACCCCCGGCGAGGCCATCGTCAGCGGTTTCCGGCACAGCGGACGTGTGGTGGCCGCGGCGGCGATCATCATGATCAGCGTGTTCGCCGGATTCATCGGGCTGAACAGCCCGACCATCCAGACCATGGGCGTCGGCCTGGCCTCCGCCGTCGCCTTCGACGCCTTCCTGGTCAGGATGGCGATCGCACCCGCGGTCCTGGCACTGCTCGGCCACCGGGCCTGGTGGCTGCCCCGTATCCTGAACCGCGTGCTGCCGAACGTGGACATCGAGGGTGAGGCACTGAACAGGCGTGTCCCGGCCCCCGCGGCCGATCCGGACGCAGAGGTGCCGCGGCTCCCCGTCGGCCGGCACAGCAGGCCATGACGAACACGGGTCGTGGCGGCCCGCGACCACGCGGCGCGTGGTGGCGGGAGGCGGCGGTCACGGCAACGGCGTTCGTGCTCTGTCTGCTCGGCGGCACGGTGCAGGTCGACGACACCCTGTCGGCACCGCCTGCCGCCGCCTACTTCGTCGCCGTGGTGTCCTGTGGCGTGCTGCCGGTGCGGCACCGGGCACCCCTGGCCGCCATGGCGGCCACGACCGTGTGCGGCATGCTGGCCGGGCCGTTGGGCCTCCTGCTGAGCCCGCTCATCGCGGCCCCCGCCGTGATCACCGCCTACTCCTACTCGCTCGCCGCGCGCACCGAATGGCGCGCGGCGAGCGCGGTGTCTCTCAGCTCCGTGGCGCTGCTGGTCGCCTCCACCTCCATGTCCGGGGACCTCTCATGGAAGGACGCGAGCAGGATGGGAGTGGTGGGGGCGTTCCCGCTGGTGGCCGGCGTACTCGGTCACTCGGTGCGGAACCGACGGGCCTACCTGGCGGCCGTGGAGGAGCGGGCCCGGCGGGCCGAGGAGAGCCGGGACAGGGAGGCGCGCCGGAGAGTGGCCGAGGAACGGGTGCGCATCGCCCGGGAGTTGCACGACCTCGTGGCCCATCAGATCACCCTGGCCAACGCGCAGGCCACGGTCGCCGCCCACCTCTTCGACACCCGCCCGGAGCAGACCCGCAAGAGCCTGACGGAGCTCGTCGAGACCACCGGCCACGCGCTCGACGAACTGCGGGCCACGGTCGGTCTGCTGCGTCAGTCCGGGGACACGGCCGCCCCCGCCGAACCGGCGCCCGGGCTGGCCCGGCTCCCCACGCTCTTCGAATCCTTCCGCCGCGCGGGTCTGGAGGTGTCGGTGCACCAGGAGGGCACGGCCAGGCCGCTGCCACCGGGTGTCGACCTCACCGCGTACCGCATCGTCCAGGAGGCCCTGACCAACGTGACCAAGCACGCCGGCACCGGCAGTGCCCGGGTGCGCCTCGCCTGGAACACCGATCGGGTGACCATCACCGTCGCCGACGACGGAGCGGACGCCCGCACGGCACCGACCGCATCCAGGGGACCGTCCACATCCGCGGGACCGTCCACGTCCGCGGGACCGATCACGTCCAACATGCCGGAACGTTCGCCCGGTTACGGTCTGATCGGGATGCGTGAACGTGCCACCGCGGTCGGGGGACACCTCTCCGCGGGCAGGCGTCCGGAGGGCGGCTTCCTCGTCTCCACCCAGCTGCCCCTCCCGCCCGCCAAGGACACGACACGGACGACCGACGGATCAACAACCGTCGAGGGACGGATGTCTGACGGAACGACAGACGACGTACGGACGGGCGGCGGAGCGACAGGCGACGGGCGAACAGGCGACGGAGAAGCCGGTGATGCGCCGTGACGCTCCGCGTGCTCCTCGCCGACGATCAGGCCCTGCTGCGCGGTGCCTTCCGGTTGCTTCTCGATTCCGCCGACGACATCACCGTGGTCGGCGAGGCCGCCGACGGCAGGGATGCGGTGAGACTCACCCGGGAGCTGCGCCCGGACGTGGTGATCATGGACATCCGTATGCCCGAGGTGGACGGTCTCACCGCCACGGCGGAGATCTGCGCGGACCCCGAACTGCGTGCCAGCCGCATCCTGATCCTCACCACGTACGAGACCGACGAGTACGTCGCTCAGGCGCTGCGCGCGGGGGCCGGCGGCTTCATCGGCAAGGGCATCGGGGCCGAGGACCTGCTGAACGCCGTACGTACGATCGCCGAGGGGGACACTCTTCTGTCCCCCGCCGCGACCCGTTCCCTGGTCACCCGTTTCCTGGCCACACCGGACGACGCCCCGCCGAACCACCCCGAACTCGCCGTGCTCACCCCGCGCGAACGCGAGATGGTGGCTCTGGTCGCGACCGGCCTGTCCAACCAGGAGATCGCCGAGCGGATGTTCCTCAGCCCCTTCACCGTCCGCGCCCATGTGCAGCGCGCCATGACGAAGCTGGAGGCCCGCGACCGGGCGCAACTCGTCGTCATCGCCTACCGGACGGGCCTGGCCCACGCGGCCCCCGACGGCGGCACCGACCGCCGCCGGCCGTAGCCCGATACCGAGGACTCGTTGCCGGGGCCCGTCAGCGACTCGACGCGGCTGCCGTATCAGCTCACGGGCTCACGAGTTCATGGGCAGCGGGGCGAATTCGGGCAGCGCAAGGGCCGAGTAGGCCGGTCGTACCGTCGCGGAGGGCATGGTGACGAGATCGCGCAGCATGGTGTTGCGTTGCTCCAGGGCCCGCACCGTGGTGGGGAAGAGCGTGGCCCCGCCGTTGTCGACCAGCGCCTGATTCATGGCCACGAACCCGCGAGCACCGCGTTCGTAGGCGGCGAAGGCCGCGGTGTGGTCCCGGTTCGCGGCCAGGGCGTTGGCGAGCATGTAGGCGCCGACGAGCGCGAGGCTCGATCCTTGTCCGGTGAGGAACGAGGGCGCGTACGCGGCGTCGCCGACGAGCGCGACGCGACCCTTGGACCAGTGGGGCATACGGATCTGACCGGCCGTGTCGAAGAACAGGTCATCCGCGTCACGCATGGCGTCGACCATGCCGGGGACCTCCCATCCCGCGCCCGCGAAGACCGTGGCGACCAGATCCCGCTGGGCGTCGGGGCTCCGGAGGGCGCCGAAGGGCGGTTCCGGCTGGTGAAAGGTCAGGAAGGCGTGCAGTTCGTCGTTGTCCCCGACGGCGTAGAGGGCCGCGGCCTTCCCCGGGGTGTTCCACAACACGACCTCGCGGGAGAGCCCGAAGGTGTTCGGCATGGTGAATATGGCGAAGCAGTATCCGAGGTGGCGGTGGAACTGTTCTTCGGGGCCGAACAGGGACTCCCGGGTGTGTGAGTGCATACCGTCGGCGCCGACCACCAGGTCGAACGTACGCCGTCGCCCACTGTGGAAGGTGACGTCGACCCCTTGTCCGTACTGGTCGAGGGTGTCGATGGAGTCGTCGAACAGGAATTCCACGTCGTCGCGAACCACCGCGTAGAGGGCCGCGGCCAGGTCCCCACGACGCACCTCCAGGTCCCGTCCCTCGACACCGCCGGCAACGGCGTGCGGGCTGAGCGAGGCCACTTCGCTGCCGTCGGCGTCGAGGAAGGTGCAGCGACGCGAGTCGATGTGCGCGTCCCGCAGCCGCGGCAGTATCCCCATCCGCCGGACCACCTCGATCGCGGTGCCGCGGACGTCGATCGGGTAACCACCGTCGCGCAGGGCGCCTGCCTTCTCCACCACCGTGACCGCGAATCCGGACCGGTTCAGCCAGTACGCCAGCGCGGGCCCGGCGATGCTGGCCCCGGAGATCAGAACCTTGCGCTTCGCGGCGGTACTCGCCTGAGTACTCACGTGCGTCGACAGGCCGGTCGACAGACCGATGGACGTCATGCCTGGGATCCCTTCTTCGCGATATTGATCTTCGTGATACGGACAATGAGCAGTGACAACGCGGCTACGAGGCCGGCGGCGGCGAAACCCGTGGCGAAGGCCGATTCGGCAGGAAGGCCCGTCGTCGGGTCGGCCCCGGCGTCGAGGATCGCGCCGCCGACCTGGGCGCCCAGAGCGACGCCGATCACGCGAGTCACCACGAGCAGGCTGGTGGCGATGCCGGTGTCCTTGGCCTCGACGGCGGTGGCGGTGCCGGCGAGCAAAGCCGTGGTGCCGACGCCCGCGGCGAACGCGGTCAGCACCTTCGCGAGGACGAGCTGCCACTCCGCGGAGTGCAGCGACGCCAGGGCGATCATCGTGACCGCCGTGACGACGGTGCCCACGACGACCACGGCACGCGGACCGAAACGCCGCGCAGCGATCCCGCCGACCGAGTCGCTCACCGCCCCGGCGATGGCACCGGGCAGCAGGAAGAGTCCGATGTCGGTCGTACTGGCTCCGAAGCCGTACCCGTCGGCCGATACGGCGAACAACTGCGGGAGCAGAAAGAGCACCATCCCCGCGCTGGTGGTGATGACGAAGGTGAGCACGCCCGCATGCCACATCGCGGGCTTCGTCAGCATTCGCAGATCGACCATCGGCGAGGCTGCCCGGCGCTCGACGGCGACCCATCCGGTCGCGAGGGCGGCCACGACCACCGCGATGGCGCCGACCGCGAGCGGCGGCAGGCCACCCTCCCTCGTCACCGTCACGAGCCCGAGCATGAACGCGAGCAACGTGGCGCTCAGCAGAACCGTGCCGGGCCAGTCGATCCTGTCGTCCGACCGGATCGGTGGATCATGCGGCATCAGCCGAGCGACGGCCAACGTCGTCACGATGATCGCGATCGTCGGCAGCGCGAACATCCAGTGCCAGGACAGGCCTTCGGCGATCGGCCCGGCAAACAGCATTCCCACCATGCTGCCGCCCGTGAACAGCGCGACGACCAGCCCGATCGCCACCTGCGACTCTCCCGCCGGGAGGTGTTTGCGCACCAGGATGAAGGAGAGGGGCAGCGCACCCACCATGACGCCCTGCAGTACCTGACCGAGCAACAACACCGGCAGGTTCGGCGCCAGGCCGGCCAACAGACCACCGACCGAGACCACGGCCATCAGCTGGACCAGCACCCGCTTTCCGCCGTAACGGTCGCCGAGTTTGCCTGCGACGGGTGTGACGACCGCACCGGTGATGAGCAAGGTGTTGCCGATCAAGGCCCCTTCGCCAGAACTGACCCCCAACTCACGTTGCAGCAGCGGGAGCGCAGGCTCCACCACCGACTGCAGGGTGCCGAGGGCGAGCGCCAAGATGCCGAGGGCACCGATCGCCGGCCTCCCGATACGAACCGGCGAAACCACGGCTTCGGACGTAGACGTCCCTTTCATCACCTGTTGATCACTCCAGACACCACTGCGCAAGGGCAGGGGGAGGGGGAAGGGCAAGGGAAATGCGCGAGTTTCACGCGTCTCCAACACTTCCTTCCGGCGCCCGGCCGGGCATCGTCCGCGGCCGCCGTCTTCCACTGGTGCACCCGGACCAGCCGCCCACGTGCCCTGGTGCCTCCGCACCAGGCCGCCTCGGGACGGGTGAGGGTGACGGTCGTGGCGAGGCCCGTGACTGGGTTGGGCGCGCCTACGACCTCTTCGTCCCGAACTCTCGGCCGGGAGGCTGTTGAGGTCCGGTCGGCTGGTCGGTCGGCCTTCGGCGGTTGTTGACGCCCGGCTGCGGTCGTGGTGATTGCTGTACTCCATTGCCGTACAGCTGTCACGGGATCAGGAAAGCCGCCCGGCGTCGTGAAGCGCGTCGAAGGCCATCTCGTCGACGGCCGAGACCCGGTCCCGATCGGCGTAGCGGAACCACGCCTTCTCGGCGATCTCCCTCGACGGGGTCAGCTCACCGCGGTGATCGGCGGTGTAACAGATCATCCGGAAGGGGTCGTGATCCGGATGGCCCTCGCCGATCTCGAAAGTGCCGAAGTGCACCATGGAACCGGGGTCGATCGTTGCCTGCAGTTCCTCGTCGATCTCCCGCACCAGGGTCTCGCCGTCGGACTCGCCCGGCTCACGATGACCGCCCGGGAGGTAGAAGCGATCTCTGCCGTGACTGCGCGTCACCAACACCCGGTCGTCCCGAACCAGGATCCACGCCACCTTCTCCGGCACACCGCTGCCACTCGCCATGGGCCGGGACCGTATCGGAGGGCATCGCCTGCGTCAGCACCGTCTTGGTCACTTCCACCGTGACTCCCCGCTGTTTCCCGTTCTGTCCGGTGCGCTTGTGGTGCGGCGGCTGAAGGACCTGCCGATGACCACCCTCTGGGCGGCTCAGGAAGATCATGCAACAGTGGGTCCATGGCGGCATCGGAAGTCACGGTCGTGGCGGTCGACGAGGCCGAGAGGCTTGCGGTGGACGGGCTGGGCTGGCTGACGGCGACGGCGCGGGAAACCGCCGACGGAGGCCTTGCCTGGACGACCAGGCCCTCGGACGATGAACTCGACGCGATGCTCTACAGCGGCACAGCCGGGATCGTCCCTGTGCTTCTGGAGGCGTGGCGGCACTTCGGCGACGACTCCTACGCCGACACGGCCCTGCGCGCGGCCCGCAGCCTCGCGGACTCCGTCGACAGAATTGACGACGACTCCCTCTACTTCGGTCGCACCGGAATGGCTGTCGTCCTGCGGGCCCTTCACGACGAACTCGGCGACACGGCCGCCGGCGCCGCCGCGGACCGCGCACTGGAAGTCGTACGATCACGCTTCGACGGGACGCGCTGGGGCGAGCTGTTCGAGCTGATGGGCGGCAACGCGGGCATTGGCCTCGGCGCGCTCGTGGCCGGCGATGCCGAACTGGCCGTCCTCGCCATGGAGCCGTATCTGCGGACGGCGGAGCACACCCCGACGGGCGTCCAATGGGCCCACCTCCCGGACACCGACTCCCGTCTGCACCACATCTCGCACGGCACCCTCGGCATTGTCCTGGCGCTTGCCCGGGTCGGCCGGGCCACCGGCCGTGCCGACCTGGTCGAGCTGGCGCTGACCGGCGCCACGAACATCGTGGCGCGTGACGAAGCAGGGCCGGAGGGCTTCCTGGTGGTGCACTCCACCCCGCAATACCTCCCCGATGCGATCGATCCCATCAGCTACGGCTGGTGCCACGGCCCGGCCGGCGACGCCCAGGTCTTCCGGCTGATGCGGGACATCACGGCCGACCCCCTCTGGCCCGCCCTCGCCGACCGCTGCTGGCACACGGTCACCCACTCCGGGCTGCCCCAACGGCTGCGCCCCGGCTTCTGGGACAACAACGGGCGCTGCTGCGGCACCGCGGGTGTCCTCGCTCTGGCCTGTGACCGGATCGCTGAACAAGAGGACCCGCACGACTTCGCACACGTCCTCGTCGCGGACCTTGCCGCCCGCGCGATCCAGGACGCCGACGGTGCGCGGTGGTCCAACTTCGAGCACCGGGCCACCCCGAGCGACCTCGAACCCTGCACCGGCTGGGCGATGGGCAACGCGGGCATCGTCCGCGAGCTCCTGCGCTTCGTACGGCTGAGCCGCGGAGGCGACCCCCGGTACGCGTTCACCTGGCCGGACCAGCCTTCGACACCCGCTCAGACCACGATCCGCTACTCCGGCACGGACACCGTGTCGTGACGGATCGTAGGTGCGAGCCGGTCAGGCGGCGTCGACAGGCGCTGTCCTGCTGTTCGCGCGCTGTGCGTCGTCGTTGTCACGCAGTTGGACACTCAGTGTGTCTCGCACGCGAAGCCGGGGTGCAAGTTCCTACAGGCCTCGTAGCGCCTCGTACAGGTCGTCGTAGGCTGCCCAACAGTCGATGCTGCCGTCGTCGTACAGGCTGCCCATGTACCAGTCGTCGTCATCGACGGGCTTCACGAGGCACAGGCTGTGGAACCCGAGAACGATCTCCGGGCGTGGCATTTCGTGGGCCTCGGCGAAGGCGACCCACTTCACTGGCCGATCGGGATCCAGGACAACGGCTTCTCGGTCCCCCGATACATCGCGGATCTGCTGAAGAGTCCATCCCCGGGGAAGCCGCGCTTCTGCCATCCAAGGATGATCCCACTCGCCCAGGTGTGGATTACCGCCTTGGAGCGAGGTTGGGCGGCTGCCGGGATGAGCTGCGGAGACGTGCACCGGGGCAAGT
The DNA here is from genome assembly GCF_036182465.1 of Streptomyces sp. NBC_00258. Classification (NCBI taxonomy): domain Bacteria; kingdom Bacillati; phylum Actinomycetota; class Actinomycetes; order Kitasatosporales; family Streptomycetaceae; genus Streptomyces; species Streptomyces sp. NBC_00258. The sequence continues at coordinate 5,605,998 of NZ_CP108081.1, read as the reverse complement.
ACGCGCTCGTGCTCCGTTGTTGTCGCCGAGTCCCCGTGAGTCCCCCGTTCTGGCACGAGAGCGGCACGGGCTTGAGGCGGTGGTGAGCCAGCCGACCCTTGTTGCACCCCTGGGGGCGCGGTCGAAACTCCTTGCGCTTGAAGGAGTGAGACTGGAGGATCACTCAGGATTTTGACCAGGTTCTTTGAACAGGTTCTTTAAAGGGGGGGCATGTACGACAGATACCGCGCCGCGTTTGTGGCGTCAGGCGCCGTCGCGCTCGTGTTCACGCTCGGTGCGCTCCCTGGCGCCGCCCACGCGGTCGGCCAGGGGCACGGAGGCCGTGCTGAAGTGACGTCGCTGAGTCGGGAGGGCTACTGGCCCTTGGAGGAGGCGCCCGGCGGAATCGCTCCCAATGTGGAGCCCGATGGCCTGCCGCTGACGTTGAACGGCGATGCGTGGATCTACCACAACGAGGACATCTTCGGAGACCCCGCACTGGTTGATCAGGGCGATCTCAGGCTTGACGGCGAGGGTGACTGGGCGGCGACATCCGCGGCACCGGTCGGCGGGGACGGGAGTTTCACTCTCGCAGCCCGCGCTCGCTTGTTCGCAGCCGACGACAGGACACAGACCGTCCTGTCCCTCCCGGGCTCCGACGCCGACCGCATCGCGATCCGGTACCAGGCGGCAAGCGGGAAATGGGAAGTCGTGGTGTCCACCAAGGACAAGGCGAATGCTCCGCAAGTGGTCGTCACCGAGGAGCAGGACCTGCCCGATGACCATCCCCAAGGCGTGGGCGACCACTTGGCCGTCGTATTCGACGCCCCTGCTCATGAGCTCCGTTTCTACGTGAACGGGCAGCTGGCCAACACGTCGACCGCCGTGGACACGACCTCGTGGACGGCCTCGGGCGGTCTTCAGGTGGGCCGCTCGGCGATCCACGGTGAGTACTTCCAGGGCACCGTCGACGAGGTGCGCGCCTACTCCGGTGCTGCGAACCCGACGATGATCAACCAAATGGCCTCCCTGACGGGACTCCCCGACCTTTGAGTCCCAGGCGGGCCGGCCGGACCCACAGACCGTGACCCCCACCCGGCACGCCCGGGTCCTACCGGCGACTTGGCGAGTTGGGTTCCCCTGCTCAGGAGCGGCAGGCCCGTGAGCCTGGTGGTCGTCATCGATTGTCGCTGACCGCTGTGGCTCGCTGATGTCAAAGGCCCCGGACCCCGATCGGTCCGGGGCCTTTCGCCTGGCGCCCCCGGAGGAGCAGAAAAGCGCTCGATCTGTGCGTTCCTGCTCGGCGATGTCCGCCCGCGCGTTTTGCTCGACGCCGCGTACGGCCCGGCGGAACTCCTCGCGGCGTGGTCCTCCTGAGCATGCAGGAACACGTGTGGGCGTCAGGTCTTCATGGCCTGTCCCCCCAACTCGGGTCGGCCGAGCCTCCGACCCACGGCGACGGCGACGTCCCCCCCCCCCGCTCACGCAAACGGCCCCGGACGACGAGTCCGAGGCCGAGAAGCGCCTCCCTGGGCGAGAAACCCCAGGTCGGCGACTATCGCGTTGTGCCCCCGGCAGGATTCGAACCTGCGACACCCGCTTTAGGAGTTCGATCGAGCAGCCTCCACGGAGCCCTTCTGCGGGTACGGCTGCGCCATGCAGGACTGTCCAAGGTCGCCTGTGTACGCCGCCGTTGATGTCAGCTGGTGATGTCAGGTTGGATGGCCCGATGGAGCGTGTTGAGGCAGAGCTGTTCACCGACGGCGGGAACGATGCTGTGGTTCGCCTGCCCGGTCGCCGCTTCCCCGGTGTGCTGGTCCAGGGCGACTCACTTCACATCCTTCGCGGCGACGTGGCCGAGTTGGTGGAGGCCTGTGAACGTCGGGACCTGGCTGAGGCGGGGGAGTGCGCCGGCCTCCTACTGGAGCATCTCGATGCACTGCTGAACCGCTATTCCACGGCGTTGGAAGAGCACCAGATTCAGCGGCCGTACTGAGTGGCGGGACTCTCAGCTTGAGAAGCTCAGGTGATTCAGGAGCTGTTGCCCGGCTGACCTGGGGTGGATCGAGTTCAGCACCCAGCGGACCGTCACTTGATGCCCCGGTGTTCTCCGCGCCATCTGGCACGGGTCTGGCCCGCCAGCCTCAGTAACGACCAAGCTGGCATAGGCGGCTCAACTGTGGAAATGGGCAGGAATATTTTTGCACTGTTCGGCACAAAAATAAAGTATGGCCGACTCCCTTGTCCTCTCCCTAGCTGGAATGATCGGAACTCTGGTTGGTGGTGGCTTGGCGGGTTTCCTTTCTCTGAGGTCGGAACACCTGAGACACCAGGCCCAAGAGCGACAGGAAGAACGCCAGTCTCACAGGCAAGAGGCCTTGCAGGTAATGGACCTTCGCTTAGAGCATCATCGATGGAGAAGGGAGCACAGAAGGGAGGTCTATCAGGAATTTGCTGGGAAGGCCCAGACGGCCCGAGGTGCTTCCCTTGATTACCATCGGTCTTGCCTGCAAGGAATTTCTGATCCAGTGCGTATCGCTGACCTTCGTTCGGAGGGTAGGAAAGCGCACAGAGATGCTGTACTGACATCCTACGGAGTCGGGTTGCAGGGTCCCGAAGAGGTAGCCGCTCTGGCGAATGACTGTATCGCCAGTCTCCGGGACCTATTGAATTGCGCCGAACAACACGAAGCGAGACTATCGACAGAATTGCCGACGGAGGAAGCTACTGCCGAAATGGAGGAGCGGATAACGATTCGCTACATAGGCGTGCAGGAGAGGCTTCGAACCTTCATCGAAGCGGGGCGCGTGGCCCTTGATCAACCAATGCCTTCGGCGTGATGTCTTCTTTCCCTGGGTGTTGTCAGGGATCTTGGTGAGCTGACTTTTGCTGCTCAGGAGCGATGTGCGTGCGCTCCTGGTGGTCGTCATTGGCCACTGTCGAGCGGCCTCGAACGGCCCAGGGACGGCCCAAAAGATGGGATTTACTCGTCACTGCCGGCCACCTGGACCGCTACGCGCCGGGAGCCCGGTACTGGACTTGCCCGGCTTTGCGCAGGGCATCCATGGTTTCGTCGATGGTCAGGAGAACGGTCGTTTCAAACGAGCTGAGCGCGCCGCCTCCGCTGATCGACAGGGCGACCGCGGCCATGGAGACGTTGTCGGGGGCTTCCCACAAGTTGTAGCCGTCACTAGTGCCGAACGCGTACCAGAAGCCGTGTAGCTTGCCGCCGACGGACTCGATGTACGACTGAGCGGCCTTTGCGCGGTCCTCGGGGTGGCCGATGAGTTTCGCCCAAGTCTCCGGCGTGTAGCTGAACCTCGATAGATAGAGCGGCATCATGTCTCCCTTTCGTCCCAGCAAGGGATGCCCCACAGGGTGAGATACGCCCCCGAGGCCGCGCGCGTTTCCCCCGAACGGCCGGGATGATGACCGGCATGGCCACTGCTGTGAGCGACCCCGCCCGCATCGGAACTACAGCATCGAAGCCCTCAGCTTGGGAAGCTTGGGTCTCTTGGCGGTGGTGGCTGTGCTGAACTGCGGCGGAGTGGTGTTGGGGCCCGGTCGCGCCCGTGGCCAGTTCTCGCTGTTCCCCGTGGTTCCCCGCAGGATCTGGCACGCGAATGGCACGGCCCGTTTTGCCACGGAGAACCCGGGGCGGTAGCTCGGTCTTGAAGCCTGAGCCTCAGCCGACGACAGTCAGCCACGATAGCGGGTGCGTATACCTATCAGGCGCTCGCGGATCTTGCTGTACCCAATCGGCCTCAGTCAAGATATCGGCGATTGTTGCAGATCAGTCGCAACTAACCTTCTATTGCTACATCATATTCGGTCGCATCGGAATTCTTTTTCTCTTCCAGATGGGCGATGTACTCAGGCAGGACGGCCTTTGCTGCCACTTCATCCATTTCTTCTCGCTCCTGCTGTGCCTATCGATAGAGATCCTCGATCTTGTGCGAAATATTGAACAGCTCGTCCATAACCCGCTCAATGTCAGGGATCGTCAAGGCAGTCACCTTAGTTACACCCTTCCTCATACGACTTCGGGCAAACAAGTAGGACGGTCCGCTTGACTTACCCCAGGGTGGGTACATTATGCGTCGACCTACTGGATCCTTGACGATCAGGCCATGTATCACCTCGTTCCGGAGGTCATTTAGGATCTTGAGTTCTCTAAGAGTTGATCGAAGCGCTGCTATTCGAGGCCGTTCCGGGGGAAGATATTTTTCCGGCCAGTCGTTCCACTCGTCGAGCATAGCCATCATGTCACTGAGAATTTGTTCTGTGGAGCGCCCTTCAAATAAAACCCAAATTGGCTCTTCTGTTTCAGCGCCTGCCATGAGCCGCGCCACAGAGGAGAGGTGATAGTCCAGGTAGGTGTGTGCGTGTGCGAGCTTGCCAATTGCAGCGAAGAGCTGCTCAGTCAGTGGTTCTGCCATGTCGGTAGTGTGTCAGTTAGACGCGTCTAAGACAGCCGCATTTCAGTTGCTGAGGGTTGGACGTGAGATCAGTGGAGTTCCAATGGGCGATTCAAGACCTGTCTTCTTGCCCTGGGTCTTGCCGGGGATCTTGGGGAGCTGGGTTTTTGCTGGTCAAAGCGGTCCTCATAGGCGAGCGAGTGGTCATCATTGGTCGTCGTTGGCCACTGCCGAGCGGCCTCGGACGGCCCAGAGACGGCCCAGCCAACACCGTCACGAGCGTCGGCCTATCGCGTTACGCAGTGCCTCGAACCAACTCATGAAGAACCATCGAAGCCACCACATCCAGCCTCTCCGGCTGCCTTGCGGTTGCGGTTCCGGACGCGCCGGCATACGTGGAAGCCGGGGAGGAGTAGAGACACGTGGGCTTCGGCTTCGTCGACCTCCACCACCGTGCAGATGGCAGCAGCCCATCCATCCGGCCGGGTTTCCGCACGCTCGTCCCTGCCGTGTCACGCCAGCGCAACGCCCCATGACCGGAGTTTGGCCGAGCGCGCGCGTGGAGGGGGTGATTGGGGCAACTCCCACGAGAACTGCGGAGTCCAACCTACGGAGACGTCGCCTTGGGAAGGGCGGACGTGACTGGCGGCGAAGTTCACCAGGTCGTTCCGGCTGTGGCGGCAGCACAGGGGAACGGCGCATCTCGACTGTGGCGAGCCATCATTGACCGTGATTGACCGCACAATGTGGCACGAGGACTGCTTCCCGAAGCAACTTGGGCGGGAGCGCTGCCTTGGGCTGAGGTGGCTTTCACCTGCGCTGATGATCCGCAGACGTCCACGGTCGTCCGCCGGTGTTCGTCGGCGCTGTCACGCAGTTAGACACTCACGCCACGCAGGCTCCTTCACTCCTCTTCGGGCGGGAGGAGGCGATCGGCGCTATCAGCGTCGTCCACATGTCCGTGCTTGTCGACGGTGATTGGAGTGGTTCGCCCCTTGGAGGTGACGAGCCATGCAAGGACCTGCTCGGTCAACGGCCCGTTCTCCGGGCCTTCGTCCTTCCAGTGCGCACGCCAGCCCCCTCCGGGGATGGCGGCCACCACTTGGTCTGCTTGCTCCAGGTGCGAGAAGTCCGGGTAGTCCGTCACCGGGCGCCGAGTACCGCGCTGCGGATCGACAACTAGGGCAACGCCTGTGGCCGTGTCCCACGCGTCCACGTCCACAGTCCGAGCCATCATCGTCTCCGTGCCGGTGAACATCGCGAGCCAACCGGTCCCGTTGAAGTAGTGCATGCGGTCATCCTCCACGTCGGCGGCCGGCTCTGACAGACCAACTGCGGTGCCCTGGCGTGACCTCAGCTTGGGAAGCTTGGGTGCTCAAGAGGTGGTTCCTGTTCTGACCTGCGACGAAGCGCCCCTGTGTACTTGGCTTGCCGGTCCACGAGACCCCGCTGTTCCCCGTGGTTCCCCGCTGGATCTGGCACGCGTCTGGCACGGACGCTTTTCGTCTCGCTGTGTTCGGAGTCTTCGCAGGCGGGCGGTCTCCCACACGGGGCACGGGTAGTTTCGTCCCGCAGATGCGCCGCAGATCTGTTATGAGGTGGGCGAGCTTGGAGCGAGCTGGCCTGGAGTGTCCTGCCCCAGTGCGCAGTTCGGCGAGCCGATCACACCGTCCAAGGAATCGCTCTGAACCGAAGGAAAGCCACACGGGCTCTGCCGTGATCGCTAGCCTGGGCCGCGTGTCGGCTGCAGAAGATACGCCAGAGGTGCCTGAACTTGATGCGGCGCCCCTCTCTAAGTGGGAACGCCTGGCGGCGTCACTGTCAGGGGCTGCCCTGTCGGGGGCGGGTGTCGCTGCAGTTTTTGTCACCAGTAATCAGGCTGGTTCGGTTGCACTCCTACTTGTGGGCGTTGTGCTTCTGATCATGGGTATCAACGGGTCTCCTCTTACGCGCGCCCGTTACCAGGACTATGAGCTGTTCATGACACGTCGGCGCCGTCAGATCGTGGCGAGCATCGAGCAAGATTCTCCAGAAGAGGCGCGGCAAGCTCTCCAGGTCTTGACCACCGTTGATCCGGGGGCGTCCCGTGACCCTCTCGTAGCTCATGTCTCTGCGGCAGTCCTGGAGCGTGAGGTGATCAACCGGCTGACCGTCCTGTTCCCCACAACTTCGTTTGCTGCCGGGCCTGGGGATATGGGACTGGATGCCGTGGTGCCTACGCCGAACGGGACCATTGGTGTTCAGGTCAAGGGCGGCAGCACCCCTCTGAGCGGGTTGGAACTGCGCAACCTGGTCTTGGCTGCATCCCGAGCTCGCGTTCCTGCGGCTCCGGCAGGCGTCGATGCCTTGCTTGTGGTGACGAACAAGCCGCTTCCAACCAACCTGCCTCGGCGGGTTCGGGAAATGAGTGCGAGCCTTCCGACTGCAGTTGTGCGATGGGTCGATGAGCAAGACGATCAGGCTCTAGACGCAAAAATCCAGGAGCTCACTCGACGAATCTCTCCGCCTGAGTAGGCGTCACGCTCACAGCCTCTTCAGCCCAACCATCATCCTCAGCTCTTATCCCGTCTGCCAGGCAGCGTGAGCCGCAGGAGGCCGGTCGTCGGACGTCTGGGCCGTTTTCGCGTTTTCCCTTGCAGAGGCGGCGTGCTGAGCTGACCATCGACAGCACGGTGAGGCGCGTCGGCAAGGGGGACCATGACCAAGCCCACGAAGGGCGAGCCGGCCTCCGAGGCCATGGCCCGGCACAAGGCGGCGATGGCGCAACGTGAGAAGGCGCTCAAACTGATGGCAAGTCAGGCTGCCAGGAGTTCCGCAGCAGCCAAGAAAGCCAAGTTGGACCCCGGGAGCAGCCGGAGAAAGCGGCTCGGGCCACGAAGCAGCCGTTGCGAGTAGTGCGGGTGGCTACCAGCGTTCGGACGGTGTCTGGAGGTCTGCCGCCCCTAGAGGTTGTCCCGTAACCGGTGTGGCTGTTGGGGCGTTGTCCGGTCATGGGTGGGGTGATCTCAGCGGGTGATCCGAAGTGGATCGAGCCGTTTGTCGGGTTGAGTCCGGGGCAGTTCAACCGGCTTGTCGCGCTGGTGCGCCGACGCGGTGGCGACATCCAGCGAGGCCGGCCGTGGCGATTGTCGCTCGAGGACCGGGTGTTGCTGGTGGCGACGTACTGGCGCACGAATCTGACGTTGCGGCAGGTGGCGCCGCTGTTCGGGGTCTCCAAGTCGGCCGCGGACCGGATTCTGGACCATCTCGCACCGTTGCTGGCGATCTCACCGGCCCGCCGCAAACGGGAAGACACCGTCTACATCGTCGACGGCACCCTGGTCCCCACGCGAGACCGCAGCATCGCGGCCTCGAGCAAGAACTACCGGTACTCGACGAACCTGCAGGTGGTCATCGACGCCAACAGCCGCCTGGTGGTGGCCATCGGCGATCCGCTGCCCGGCAGCCGCAACGACTGCAGGGCTTTCAGCGAGTCCGGAGTCGACCGGGTCTGCCGCGGTGTCCCCACCATCGCGGATGGCGGCTACCAGGGCACCGGGCTGCTCATTCCGCACCGAAAACGTCGTGGTCAAAAACATCTGAGTCCCGTGCAGGAAGCGGAGAACTCGGTCCACCGTCGCGCTCGGGCACGCGTCGAGCACGCCTTGTCCCGGCTGAAGAACTGGAAGATTCTGCGGGACTGCCGACTCAAGGGCAACGGGGTCCACCAAGCCGCACTCGGCATCGCCCGCCTCCACAACATGGCCCTCACGGGATAACTCAAACCCCATACGGGACAACCTCTAGGGAAGCATCGATGACCCATTGAGACCGCCTTCCTTCAGCCCAGGTGATCCGGGGGGCCTAGCAGTCCCGCTCTGAACCGGCAGTGCCCAACACCGCTTTAGGAGAGAGGCCGGCGGATCTTACGGCTGAGCTGCGGCTTCGCCGGTCGAGGCGGCAGGCGAGTACTAGACCGCGGGACACTGGTGCTGACCGTGGCTGACCCCTGTATCTGGCACGGTTGTGGCACGGACTTCGCTCGTCAACCGCCGTTAGTAGTTCCGGGGCGGGGATCGGCCGATCGGATGCAGTCGTTGAGGGCGGCAAAGGACACTCGTGGACCGGCCGCCGCGCGAACGGTGCTCAGGCTGACGCTGTCCGCGTTTAGGGCAGCGACTGCTGGGCGGGGGAGTACGTAGAATTGCCACTGGGCCGTGTCGAGCGGGTTGTAGGCAGCGTGTTCACGGGCGGTCTGGACGGCGAACACGTAGACGTCGGCGTTGTACGACTTCGCCTCCGAGAAACCGTTCTCGGATGACCATGTGCAAGCGCGGAGTCCACTGAAGCGGATTTGAGAGGGCGTGCGCTGCTCCCAGGCTTGCAGATAGGCACCGGCCTTGACCTCGATGCGCAGTCCGTCGTCAGTCTCGACATCGTGGCTTGCCCACTCCACCCGGGGCTCGTGGGAGCCGACCGCCTGGTGGACCAGGAATTCGGCGAACAGGCCGCGTGTGTTGTTCATGCGGAGGTCCGGCATGGCAAACCGCCAGAAGTCAACCACGGTGGCGTCCGGGAAGCCGACGATCGACTCGTCGCCGCGGAGCGGGGGCATGGGACGCGGGGTCAAAGGCAGACGGGCAGGCTGCTTCATGGGTCCGCAGTCTGCCAGCGAGGCGTGGACGCTTGCACATCTGCTGTCGGCAGCCCTTGCCAAGACGCTGGCTGGGTGGTCGCGGAAGTGGAGCCGGGTCCACGCTCTCAGCTTGGCAAGCTAAGGGCATCAAGCGCTTGGTCAGGGCCTGACCTGCGACGGAGGGAGGCAGACGCCTGGCGGACGGTCGATGGGTTCCCCGCTTTTCCCTGTGGTCCTCGCAGCATCTGGCACGAGTCATTCGTCGTCGCACCTCTCCAAGACGAGGCTTGCGGACCCCTCTTCAAGTCCGTTGTTCTCCTCCAGGTGGAGATGGGCGCCGTTCGGGGTGCCGTCCTGGGCCAGTGTGAGGAGGTGGCCGGCCAGGGTCTTCAACCCGGCGGCGTTGGCCTCAATGACGATCTCGCCGCCCAGGTTGCGGACGTCGATGCGTGCGCCAGCCTCCCACGTGAAGACTCTGGTGGTGCCGTCGGTCACCGCACTTACGTGAGTGGTCGTCGATGGAGCAGCGCTCGGTTCAGGGGCCATACCCAAGCTTCGCGTACTCAGGAACCGTCAGACACCGAGGGTGCACGCTTTCCAACTGTGTTGGTGGGGTGTTGGGGTGCGTGCAGGGTAGTTCACCTGCGTTCATGGGCGGTTGCCCGTGGGGCTAGCTCGGTGCGCGGTCCTCGATGAACGGCCGTGAACGGAGCTGAATGAGACGGAAACTGAGACGGGCTGGCCTGGTTGTGCCAGCTGGTGGCCAGGGCTTCCGGCTCCATAGACGCGGCTCAATCTCCGGACAGGCGCAGCACGCCCCAAAGCCCAGGGTTGAGCGGGCCACATCTCAGCGCCGCAGACGACTGTCAATATGTGTGACAACCAGCCAGTGCCAGGACTCGCCGCGGTACCTCGTGTCGAGCTCATCAACTTGAGTGAAGCCCTCCATCCAACGTCTACGCCCGTGGTACTGCGCGAGGCACGAACAGGTGCAGTACGGGCCATGGGCGTTCTTACAGCTTGCGTTGCACTTCTCATGCGGGTTGTACTCGCGGCCAAGCATCAGGTGTTTATGGCGTCCCAGGAGCCTGCCGACCATCACCAGAAAGTGGTTCTTCGGCACCGTCCAGCACTCGCGCTGCGGGTCCCACACTGGCCGCGTGCTGGTCGTCATCATGGCGTCGATCGAAGCGATGTGCCCCAAAGAGGTGGTGTGGGGCAACCAGATACGAAGTGCGCCGGATGCAGGGAGGGAGAGAGAAGCCATGTGTCGCTGCTGCCAGGGCGGCAGCCACGCGGGCGCCGGAAGGTGTTCCGCTGGTCGCTTCGCGGGCTTAGCATCACGCCTCGCGCCTTCTGTATCCCACACAGGCTGCTGGCCTTCTCCTTTGCAGCGAAGCTCGCTGAACTCAGTCAGAAGATGAGGGGCCACTAGCCCTTGCGCGGATCGTTCGACGGGCTGAGTGCAGTGCGGGCAGAGATGCACAGTTCCCCCTCTTCGCTGTGATCCCGCTGGGCTGCCCCATCATGCTCTGCACCCTGCAGTTGTGGCAGCGATTCCAACTACACGGAGGCTCCAGAGTGGGTCTACGGAGTTCAGTGAGAGGACCAGGGCGTGTCTTCTTGTCGGGGATCTTGGGTGACCTGCCTTTGCCTGTTCAGGGGCAGTGGTCCCGTGCGCCTGGCGACCGTCGTTGGTCGTCCTTGGCCACTGTTGAGCGGCCTCGGACTGCCCGGGACGGCCCAGCTCCTTAGTCGGAGTGAGCCGCCCGTCGGTCTCAGCGTGAGGGGCGCCTCTTCGGGGGGACCGGGCCAGGGATCACATCCTTGCCGAGGTGTTCCTTGATCAGGTATTTGAGTTCTGGCCCTTCGATGAGTTGGAGCCGGCCATGCTGTCGGGCGAAGTCGTGGCTGGCCCTGCCGAACCACGATGTGGTGATCAAGACCCCTTTGGCAGCACGCTTGTGCTCAACCACTCCGGCGAGTGCCTGGACGGACTCGACACCCACGAGCTTGTTGTAGCGCTTCGCCTGGATGATGCACTCACCGTTGAAGACGGGGTCCTTGCTGACGGCCACAGCGTCAACGCCCTCGTCTTTGGACGCCTGGGTGTTCCAGGCCTCCATGCCGATCGCCTCGAACAGTTGGCGAATCAGGTGCTCGAACTCGGTGGGAGTCAGCTTCACCAGCACGGGCCTGCTGTCCAGGCCGGCGACTACATCCATGCTGTCCATCAATCGGTACTTCGACAGGTCGAACTCGACGATGGGGCGAATAGGTTCGAGATCGTAGGGATTGGGAGACACCAGCGCGTTGAGTCCCCTGAGGCAGTGCGCTGGATCAACCTGACTGAGACGGAGCTTCCCGAACTGGTCCCTGCTGGCGCTGAGCGTCACCAGACAGGGCGAGACCTCCTGACCGGTGGCCCGGTCGATGGTCTTCACATGGCCGTTCAGGATCACGCCATTGACGACCCGGTCCGGATCGCTCGTCAGGACCTCGTGGACTGTCCTCAGAGCGACTTGCGCCAGGACGGAGGCGTAAAGCTCTTTGCGCTCTTTCTCCGGACGAGGCAGCACGGTCGTCTCGTCTCGGTTCTTCACGTACCGGTAGCCCCGCGCGGCAGGAACGATCGCCTCAGGAGGCAAGTGGATCTCAACGAGCACGTCACCGGTGGCAGGACGAAAGGCGATTCGATGTTCGTGCGGGAAGCCCACTGGATACTCCGACGCATCCAGAACAGCACCAAGATGACCTTCGACCGCCGTGGGCTCCCCGACCCTGTACGCCTCGCGCTCCTCGTCCAACTTCCCGTTAAAGGTCGCCACCTCGTCAAGGGCTTGCGCTTCGGCCTGGCGGTGCTCAGCACGCTTCCGCTCCAGTGTCGCCAGCCGCTTCTCTTCCACTCGGCCGTGGCGTTCTTGTGCCTCGCCGAAACGCACACGCGCCTCGGCAACCTCAGCTTCATAGCGCTTCCTGCCAAGTCCCAGGACAGCAGCCAGACCGCCGGGCTCAGGTGGTGCAAACTCCTCCCAGCGCGGGGAAGGTTCCGGTCGGGACCAACGACGCTCGTCTAACTCTTTGGGTGTGTGGGTCCTCCGCCGGCGCTCAAAGGTCGTTGGCGGATCGCCAACCAACGCGTCACGGAGCAACTGCCCCAGCTGCTCGACCTCGTGTTCGACCCCGATCGTGCGCACCTGCGCCTGCTCGGCCTGCTGCTCCTGATACGCGGCCTTCCGCTCGCGTTCCTGCCGCTTGCTGGCCGTCTCAGCGGCCTTGCGTTCCCGCTCCGCTTGTCGTGCCCGTAGCTCCTGGGCACGCCGTAGAGCTTGCTGCTGCCGCTGATAGTCGTTACCTCGGCTACTACCCCGTTGTGCCACCCGCTTACCCCTCCCCTGGCCGTACTCCGCCACAGGGCTGCATTCCCCTTCCACAACGCAGAATCACGCAGGGCAGAGACGTCACCTCAGCTGGACCGCAACAGTGCGCCGTGGACTCAAGTCGTCTGCGCCTCAATTGACGACAGTCAGCCACGACGGCGGGTTTGCCGACCTGCCAAGGCGCGCGTGTGCCTCGCTGCACCCCCACTGGCCTCAACCACGCTGTCGAGGTATCGACGACCAGAGAGAGCCAGGACGGCTGGGGTTGCGAGCACATGGCCTAGGCCATCGGATTGAGAAGCTGTGATCATCTGCGACTCACCGTTGTGTTGACCTGGCTGAATGGCTACGTTAAACGCCTTACTGACCTTGAATGCGCGATGTCGTCATGGTGCGGCGGTTGCCAGTCCGGTGCCGGTGAGGCAGCCGTCGAGGACGTCGTGGCGGTACTGGAGCTGGCGTAAGCCGCGCCGGACAGTGGTGATCAGGTCTTGCGGGTCGGCGAAGGCGCGATTGGCCATGGTGGTGCGCCGCAGTACCGACCAGATGCCCTCGACCGGGTTGAGGTCGGGTGCGTAGGGCGGGAGTTGGTAGACGGTGAGCCAGTCCCGTTCGGCGATGTAGTGGCGCATCCCGGCCGTCAGGTGGGTGTTGAGGTTGTCCCAGACCAGCACGATCGGGCCGTCGAGTTGCTGGTGTGCGGTCTGGATCAGGTCGCGGTAGTCCTTCCAGGAGAAGCTTTTGCGTCCGTCGGGGCGGGCGTCCGGGCAGGGCCGGTAGATCAGCCGGGAGCGTTCGCCGGGTTTGTAGCAGGCCAGGGCGGCGACGGATAATCGTCGGCGGGAGCGGCCCCGTACGCGCACGACGGGAGTGCGGCCGCGGCGGGACCATGTGCGGGCGGTCGGCGGCGTCATCGAGAAACCTGCCTCGTCCTCGAAGACGAGCCAGGCGTCGAGCGCCGCCACGGTCATTCCACGCGCGGCCAGGTCTCCTTCGCCCAGCCGGCCACCGCTGTCTCGTCGCGTTCCAGGGCCCGGCGGGCGGGGAGCCGGCAGGTCCAGCCGTGCCGTTTGAGCAGGGCCGCGACACCCTGGATCGTGTAGCTCCGGTGGAACCGGCGTCCGATCAGGGTCTTGATCCGTGCCAGAGTCCAGGTCTGGTCGGGCCAGCCGTGCGCGAGGGGGCCCTTGTCCAACTCCCGCTCCAGGACCGCGAACAGCTCATCGCCCAGCAGCGGCAGGGACGCCGGTCCCCTCGACGCGGGAGCCCGCGTCCCACCTTCGGCCCACGCTCTGCGCCAGCGCTGCACCGAGCGGACAGTGACCCGCAGGTCATGAGCGACAACGGCAGTGTCGTCACCTCGCGAGAATCGCTCAGCCGCCTCTGCCCGAAGTCGCTCCCGAAACGCCCGACGCTCGGCGGTCAACCCGCCACCCTGCGCGTACCTCATGAAGACGGCATACCGCCGGGATCACCAACTGTCAGCCCTCACGACACCACGCTTTGAAGGTCAGTAGGCAAGGCTGAGGCAGTGTGACTCCCTGCCATTCCCCGCTCGATCTGGTGAGTAGTGGTGCAGCGACGACTGAAGGCCAAGCGACACGACACTCACCAGATGTCATGGTCGTACGGAGGGTTACGGCGGTCGGAGTGATTCCCTGCAAGGTTCAGCAAGGAAGCTGACAACTTCCGTTGTGTCCCGCACTTCGTGGTGGTCGGCAAGGCAGCGACGGGTGTGATGGATGCTGAGACGGTCCGAGGCCCTCTTCTGGTCAGCCAGCAACGCAGTAAGAATAGTCCTGGATCCTGCTATTGGGTATTGCCAGGTGCAGCTACCAAGCTACGCTTACCCTTCATACTCAATGACCGCGCATTGCTCGGCCCAAGGGGACATCGTTGATTCTGCGTCTTGAACGTACCCCATTCCGGGAGGAGTCCTTCGGGGCACACCACAGCATGCATCTCCACGCACGAGGTCGAGCCGGTCGCTCCAAGACAGTTGTCGTCTTTGTTCACGGCCTAAACGGACGTGGATACGGCACCTGGCAGGGCTGGCCGCGCATGTTGTTCGATGGCGAAGGAGGCCATCCCCCACTGGATGTAGCGATGTTTGACTACCGGAGTTTGTTTAGAGCTGTCGCACAACTCAAGCCTGGAGCCGATATTGATTTCCAAGCACAAAAGCTCGCAGGATATTTTCGTGAGCTCGGTGAAGAATACCAGGACATCTTTGTTGTAGCTCACAGCCTGGGTGGACTGCTAGCGGAGGCTGCTGTCGAGCAGTTTCTAAGCGATATGCGATGGAAGGATGAGAACTCAGCTGTTTCTCCAGTAGCGGCCCTGATTTTCATGGCATCCCCTTTGGCAGGGTCTACTAAGGCAAGGTTTCCGCTTTTCTTTTTCCGTGACATTCGTCGACTAAGAGTGCTATCGAGTGAGCAGGGAAAGATCAGATCCTTCTTCACTTCTCACGTGCAGGCAAAAACCATTGCTTCCGAAAAGCCTTTTGACTTTCTCGTCCCCCGCTATGCAGGTCTGGTTGATACAGACGTCGCGGTTAGTTCGACTAGCGCAATAGGAAGTGTGCCGAGCGACCAGTGCGGCTATTTTAAAGGATCGCACTCTTCAATTGCAAAACCGGATGAGCCTACCGATCCGCAGCACGTATGGCTTTTGCGGATCGTGAGAGAGGTGCAGGAGGTTCGCACACAATGGCACCGAGAGGACAATCAGAGAAGACGCATAGAAATGAGTGCATCCTCTGCTGATAAAATTTCCATCGTCACGGAGATGCGATTTGAGCGGCGTCGAGGTGTCTGGGATCGCGCTTACAATGACGCCCGCGCTAATTCATCTAAGAGATATGCGAAAATCCGAGATCGAGATCATGCGGGTATCGAATCAAAAGTAAACCTCCTTATCACCGTGCATGAAGCCAGCGAGATTCTAAGTACTGATGAACCCAGAGCAACGGTAGAAGAAGCAGTTCTTGACTATGCGAGTGGCGATGTGCTCTCGGTGGCTGTATGTCCCGTGGGTATCGAGTTCTTGGCGGCGGAGCGAGCCGTCCTGGGATGGCTCCCTGTGAGATATAGGAATAAGTTCTATGTTGAGGGTTCAGTAGACGTTGAAGGATTCCGAGAAAATATGATGACTTGGATTGATGCAGTAATACATGGTCATCCAGAGAGGCAGCAGAGAGCGGTAGTCGGTAGACGCTTGTTGGCGAGGAACTTTGACCCTTATGAGGAGGGTGAAGATCTGTGAACCTGATGTGGATTGCGGCAATTCTGCGTCCGCGAGATATCATCAATACGAGCTTCCCTTCTTCGGGGAGGGAAGCTGAACCTGCCTCCTGGCTCGCGGCATTGGTACTCGGAAAATATCGGTACGCTGATCTCTCTGATAGGGGTGAGGATCACCCGAGTCGTAGAGATCCAAGCTTGTTGCTCGCTGAGCAGAGTCTAAGGTATGCGAGTATCCGACAGGGCACAGACGGACTGGTCGACGAAATCCTAATAGACGGACCTCCTGACGATCTAGCCCGCGCTTGTGCGTTCGCTCTTTTTGCATGCAGTGCTGCATCAGAGATGGACGACTATGCAACCTGTGATCGAGTCCTGGACCGACTCTTGACGTGGGTTGGCACAGACGGCTCGGCAGAAAAAATGGTTCGTCTGATCCTGCTGCAACAGAAGAGTCTGCGACTGTGGGACTCCGGGCGCAATCATAGGGCTACCAATTTGGAGGCCCTGCAGCTTATTAATGAAATCGATGTTACCGCTATCCCGTCATTTAAGGTCGGGCCTCTTGCTGCTGGTTCATCACTAAATACGCTGCATCATATCCTTGCTGCTCTCAAGCGCGCGGTCTGGAGCCTTGCGCCACAGTTCGAGATCGAGGCCAGCCAGGCAGCTGGATATGAAAATTTCCCGACAAGGGATGAACAACTCCGGACGCCGCGGTCCGAGGAACTCTTGCGAATTAGAGCGGATCGGTCGGAGGTTTACGCAAACTTCGTAAGTCAGACGTACAAGAATGCCTTCCGTAGTAGCTCGCGCTATGTAATTGGAGGGCCAATGGCTCCGGACCTTTTTCCGGAGACGTTTGCGATGGAGCTGCTGGGTCATGCTGAGGTGCGAAAAGCTCGTAAGGAACTCGCACTGATGCGGCTACTGCAGGTGGAATCTCTTGACGATCCTGATCATCTGCGTGACGCACTTAGACTCTTGCGCCAGGCAGGCGCCGAAACTGAACTGAACCTCGCTGTTGAGCGACTTCGCGCGGCAGGGCCTCTCTCGGCTCTTAGTGAGGATGCACGACAGATCTTGAGGGCACGCACTACGCGAGAATTGTTGCGTTCGCCTGAGCTTCGTGTTCTGCGTGGCGCGGCTGAACTCATGACTCCGAGCGAAGCGAGGGGTGCGCTCGATACCGTACGAGCTGTCCTGGCGTCAGGCGGGCCCGTAAATAAGCCCGGTTTTCTACAAAACAACTCGAAGCTTCTGGGAGAAGCGTGGCTTGCAGGGGCTGTCCTAGCCAATGCTGCAGAAGTGCCGGGTGAAATGGTTGAGGTATTTCTCCAGGAGGCAAGTAAACCAGAAACTCAAGAGGATGACCTACGAGATCGTGCTATTGCGCGAGCGGTCCGAGCACTCAGTTGGCCAGATATTTCGGCAGCGGTTGTTTCCCGAGCATCAAGTTGGTTGACAGAAGGAGAGACAGTTGCTCCGGCTACGGCCGAAGTTGTCAGCTCGCACTGTGGCCCTGGAGAGGGCGGGGAAAGCGAGACGCTCTCGGATCTCGACGAGGTAGCGGTTCGGGTGAACAGTGCCATCCGTGGAAATCCCATGCCGAGAGAATTGGTGGTGCGGGCTGTCCCTCTTGTTCGTGATGCTTTGGTGGGAATTCTGCGGCAAGCGCACGGGGGAGCACACTCTGTGGGTACTCTCTCCGCAGCAGACATCGGGGCGGCTCTTATTGCGTACACCGATGCGCCACTGTGGGTAGATCTGGCCGATTTCCTCTCCGACCCGTCGATTGGGCGGCATGAGACTAGAGATGCTTTTGAGCGGTTGGCGCATGAGCGCCCCAGTATGCCTGAGTCGATTTCGGATAAATTCCGATCCGCTGCAGAAGAAATGCTGTCCGCATCGGTAGACGTGTTCGGAGGGTCTGACGTCTTTATTCCATATCCTGAAGCTCTGCGTTTCCTTTCCAGTAATAGACTTCTCGATGAAATCACGACATTCGCGAATATCGCAAAACTCGCAGGAGACGGGACGCCAGCGGCGCGGGAGCAAGCGGCGCGCACCGTAGCCACTATCGCTGAGGTGAGCCCCGACACGTGGTTGCTGGCGGTTGCAACCCAACTGAGTCATGACCGGGATTCGTCAGTCAAGGCGCATGCTGGCCGAGCTCTCGCGCTGCTAGCATCCAAGGATGACAATTTGTCTCGAGTTGCTAACCCTCGCATTGTTCAATTGCTGAACGAAGACGGTGTCCTAATCCCGTTCCGGCTGCTGCATGCCATGCGCAAGCAGGAAAATCTGCAACCCGACGTGAGGCAAGAGGTCGAGCGGCTAAGTCGTGATCACCCCTCCCGCATTGTTCGCCATGCTGCTCAGACTGTGATCGACTCTACGGTGTCTAGCTAGAGACTCAGGGTTTTAGCAGAGGGCTGATGTGAGGCGGTTACTCAAGGCGAACCGCCTACCCTACAGGCAAGCAAAGTCGTTAGGTCGGCGGAGCGGATTTGGGCTGGAGCTGCGTGGGCGTGAGTGATCATGGACCCGGAAGCTTCCGACGCGTCGGGCAGTCTGTGGACCTGCCCGGTAAAGCACGACGTTGGGGCCGTGATTTTCGAGGCTCGCGCAAAAGTGGCTGCCTAAAGCCGTGGAGCTGGCCGCCCCAACCACGACGTATCCCTTCTCTGGCATCAGGCGGCTGACTGCCATGAGCGCGGCACGGACGCCGGCCGGGCTGGAGCGGGGCGGAGACAGGAGCGCAGGCCCGGCCGGGGGCCGTGCCGCGCGCGGGGAGCGGAGCGAGCCGCCTTGAACCCCGTAGAGAAAGTTGTAACTCAGCTGCTGACTTTGCGTCGCCATTCGCGCATCTGAGCGTCCCAGTAGATGACGACTTTGCCACCGTCCGGTTCTGCGGCGGCCAGTCCGAGAAGGTCAGCAGTAGCCAGAGCTTGCAACGCGTCGTTTGGCAGGTGGTCGGGCATGACGAAGCTGACGCCGCTCGCCGTATCTTGCACAGTGATCTTGTGAGAGCTGTGCCATCTGGCCTGATCCACGGCGCTGCCAACCGAGGTGCGATGGCGGATGTAGCGCTCTCGGTAAGCCCTTGCCACCTCGAACATCCGCGCTCCAGCCTGAGTGGCCAGTGATTGCATGAATGGCAGCACAGTGGCAGTGACCGTGACGGTCGCTGCCGTCCCCAGCCATTCCGGCATGTGCTGGTCAAGAGTAGTTATGTCTCTGCGGAAGATCTCGTGCTGTGCCACCTGCTTCCAAGCAGGTCCTCTTTGCTTGAGGTGGCTCTGGAGTTCGTTCAGCATGGTCTCGCGCTTGTGACCATTGGGTTCACTAACCCGCGAAGCTTGGTTGAGCCACTCGGCCACGTCGGATGGCTCGGGAGATCCGCTCACCAACCTCAGACAGATAGACAGCAGATCGCCTTGCTCTGCAACCTCTGAAACGGTCCGAGCGGGTTGCCGGTACCGCCGCACAACTGGATCCTCAGGGTGGCTATCCGGCCACTGAAGGTCGTCCGGCAGTGTCGTTTCGTCATCACTCATGCCCCAATGCATCTCCCGAGTCTGCCGTTTCGACGGACATCGAGTACGCAACTTCGGAGACTCACAGCAGCAACTTGGGCAGAGTCCATACCGATCAAGCCTTGAGGGTCACCGAGCGCCATAACCTCTGCTGAGATTCGACGCTTGGTCTCCGATGTGCCACAGCGGCGCGCAGTACTGCTCCGGGCGGGAGCTGATCAGCAGTTGGCGCAGGTCCTCGCGCTGGGAGCCGTTGAGGTTGAGGGCCTCGGTGAGGTGGCGGAATGTTGTGTGGGTGACTCCGCGGCGCCGGGACTCGCCCTCGAACTGCTCGAGTTGGGCCAACACGGTCTGGGGGACCAGGTCCGCGGGCGGCTGGTCTTTGAGCCATGCGGCCTTGTTGCGTTCGTAGTCGATTTCCGAGTAGCCGCAGACTTCGCGGCTGTGGGCCTCGACCTCGTCGAGCGTCTCGGTGGCCATGATGGCGCGGGCCAGTTGGTTGCGGGTGACGGCGTCGTCCACGTCGACCACGTGGACGGTCGGGCCTTCATCCGTGAGCGCGACGGGTAGGCCAGCGTCCCGGACTTCGCAGGTTCCGCGTACGCCTCGGGCAGTGGCTGCAAGCATTCCGGTGGCCTCGGACGGATGCCACTCCAGGACCGCGCTGATCGGCTCGACATCCTTCGCCGTGAAGGTGTGGACGAGGGGGCCGAGCATGCCGCGCAAGTCGTCGAGCGGTAGTTCGCCGTCAAGGCCGGGGCCTGCGACCAGTAGCCGGATGGGTGCGTTCACCTGGCAGCATGCGGCAAGCGTGAGGGCGTCCGCGAGCGGGCTCTTCAGTGTCGGTTCGTCGCCCCGGGCCAGGACGTCGCCCCCCACGTCGAGCAGATCGATCGACTCCGGTGACAAGTGGCCGATCAGCTCTTCGAGTTGGCGCGTGATGCCCTCGGCGCCGTAGTGAGGGTCGATCAGGGCGAAGGTGTGCGGGAGCTCTGCCGCAAGCCGGGGGAGTGTGGAGCCTGCTGGAGCGATCGGGCGGGCATCCGCCGGCACTGTCCAGACTGCCGGGGTGAGCTGTTCGAGGCCGGTGAAGTTGTCCGGTCCTCGGGGGCCCGGTACCGGGTCGATGAGGAGGCGGTCCCACGCGTACGTGAGGATCACCGCCTGGTCCTCGTCGCCGTAGAGGGCGGCGTGAAGCATTGCGGCGGCGACAGCGTCGCCCCCTCCTCCTGCTGCGACGATCAACCGCTTCATGCGGTCAGCGTACGGGGTGGAGGGTTGACCACTCACTCTATAGTGGCTAGAGGCCATAGCCACTTGGACGAGGAGGGCGAATGCCTCAGATCGAGGAGGCTCAGCCGAAGTATCTCCAGATCGCGCACTTCATCCGCGATCAGATCCTTCGGGGAGACCTTAGGCCGGGGGACGAGGTGCCCTCGGAGCGCCAGTTGGCGGCGGACTGGAAGGTGTCCCGGCCCACGGCTGCACGGTCGTTGGAAGCACTGAGCCATCAGGGGCTCGTCGAGAAGCGCCAGGGATCGGGCACGTACGTGCGCAGCCTGGAGGTCAACCGGCGGGCGCGTGAGCTGTACGGCCGGGCCCGGCAGACCGGGAAGATCTACACGCCCGGTGAGTACGCGGTGATCACGTCGGCTGGTTGGCTGGATGCGCCGGATCACGTTGCCGAAGCTTTGGGTCTGGTCAAGGATCGTCGGGCCGTGCACCGGCGACGGGTGACCAACAACCATGACGGGCCGATCACCCTGTCTACCTCGTGGTTTGCTCCTGACGTCGGCCAGCGTGCGCCGAAGCTCCTGGAGCCTGAGCGGATCCAGGAGGGGACGCTCATGTACGTCGAGAACATGACGGGCCGCCAGGGTAGCTATGCCGAGGACCGTATGTGCGCTCGGAGCGCCACCGACGAGGAGGCATCGGACCTTCAACTGGACGCCGGTTCAGCGGTTCTGATCGTTCATCACGTCGTCTTCGACCTTCAGGACCGGCCGTTGGAGTTCGCCGAAGCCACCTATCCCCCGCACCGCTGGGCCTTCGAACAGGGCTACCCCCTCACCTGAGTGTCCGGCAGTTGCGCCGAATCACTTGCACACTCCAAGTGGCTAATGCCACTATCCACAAAGTGGCTAAGGCCACTTGGACTGGAAGGGGGCACGGCGTGACGAGTCAGCGGCCGGACAAGGGCGCGCGGTTAGCTTGCCGGGGATGCCGTGGGCGCGGTTGGAAACGCGTCGGCTCCCGTACGGCTCTGGCGCTCTCCACGGCCAACGACCGCGTTCGTGCCACATCGAAGCGGCGCTGTCTCGACTGTGATGGCAGCGGCAAGGAGTGAGCGCGGATGGATGACACCACCGATGGCCGCGACGGTTTCGGTACCGCACGACTCGGGGCGATGATCCTGCACCCGGCGCCGGAGTCCGTACCCCGGGCCCGGAGCTGGTTCCGGAAGTTCATCGCCGCGTACAACCCGGCCTGCTCGATCGACGACTGCACGCTGATGGTCTCGGAGCTGGTCACCAACGCGATTCTCTACGGACGGGCGGATGAACCCTGGCTTGTGCGCGTTGAGTGGTACCGCGTGGAGACGTCGCTGCGGATCGAGGTGCACAACCCGGGGTTCCCGGCGAACGTGCGACTGCGGCGCCCAGAGGCCAGCGAGGCACACGGACGCGGCCTGTTCCTGGTCGACGCCATCGCCGACTCATGGCACTCCGGACCCAGCCGCTTCGGCGGGACCGTGGTCTCCGCCGTGGTGGCCGGCGCCTGGCCGACGAACGAAGGATTCGGCCCCCTCCTACTGTGAGTGTGCAAGTGTCGCTAGTCTGGTTGACCAGTTGACTGGTCCAATCCCGACGGGCGGCGTTCATGGCGTATGAAGTGGAGCCACCGAAGTACGTGCGCCTCGCGCAGACCCTTCAAGGTCGCATCGAGGACGGCACGTACCCGCCCGGCACACGGGTGCCCAGTGAGAACCAACTGGTGCAAGCCTTCGCGATGTCCCGCCCGACCGTCGTGCGAGCGCTGGAGCTGTTGAAGCGTGACGGCTGGCTGGAGTCCCGGCAGGGATACGGCACGATCGTGCGGGGACGCCCCGAGGCTGGCGAGCAGAAGGACCGCCGCGGTCGTACGGCGCTGGAGCGCGACGAATCGCAAGCGCCCGGCCGCCTGATTGAGGTCGGCCATGTACCCGTTCCTGCTCGCGTTGCCTCGGCGCTCGGACTGCCCAAGCGGGCGAAGGTTCTCGTGCGCCGGTTCCTGGTCGAGGAGGACGGCGAAGCGGTCGAGTTGGTCTCGTCGTACTTCCCCGCCGGCCTGGTCGAGGGAACCGAGCTGGAGACTTCCGAAGCCCTGAGCGGCAGCGTCCGCGAGCATCTTGAGACGCGGAAGAAAGTGCGCTTCGACCATGTGACGGAACGGGTCTCGGCGAGAGTGCCCGACAGTGGCGAGGCTCAACTTCTGGAACTCCCTGAGGGTGTTCCCGTCCTCAGCGTGCTGGTCATCGCCTGCGACAGCTCGGGGCAAGCGTTGCAGGTCGTCGATGTGCTGCTGCCAGCCGACCGGCAAGAACTTGAAGACACTTACCGGCTCACCTGAACCGGCGTGCCGCCTGCCGTTCGGCTGCGATGGCTTGTCTTAGGTGCGTCGGCTGGCGAGTCGGTAGACGACGTATGTAAAGCCAAGGATGACGTCAACGGCCGCCCACAGGCCGATGATGAGTCCCACGCCGATGGTGGTTCCGATGTCGTTCGCGTCCTCGCACACCTGCAAGTTGTCACCTGTCAGGCCTCGGCACTCATCGGGTGTGCCGCTGCCGCTCGCGGCGCCCGTGATCACCCAGATCAGGAACAAGATCTGAACGATCAGGAAGATCCATAGAAAGACGCGGCGTCGCTTCTTCGGCCGGGACGTCGTCTCGCCCTGATAAGGGCTGTTTGGCCGGGGGCCTTCCGGTGGCGCAGACCAGGCATTTGGCGGTGGCGCGGGCCCTTGCGAGTTGCGTGGACCCCATGACTGCGGCTCCTGAGCGCGGTGTTGCTTGCCCATGTCGCGCCCTCCTTTGTACTGCCTGGTTACAGGGTGCGCTTGCGTTGTCGATCGTGCTCGTTGGTCGTCAGGTAGCCACTTGACAAGTCAACCAGGCATCCTTACCGTCGAACTTGCTAAGTCAACTTGTCATGCGGCGAGTTGATCCACTCAGAAGGAGAAATCTCTGTGCGTGTGATCCGTATTGACGCCTCGTCCGCCACGATCCTGCTCACCGAAGCGCCGTCGCCGAAGGTGCGCGACCGGCAGACCGGTGAGATCGCGAAGGACGCGGTGAGTGGCGAGGCACTGATGACGGTCGGCGTCGTCTTCATCGACGAGGGGGAGTCGTCGCTGATCCAGGTCACCATCCCCGAAAGCGGTGTGACGGACGGGCTGTCGGTCGGTTCCCCGGTCTCGCTGCCGGGTCTGATCGCCCGGCCGTGGGAGAGCGTGTTCAACGGCCAGCAGCGGCACGGCATCGCCTACCGGGCCACGGCCATCACTTCGGGCGCCTTCCCGGTCGCCCAGGCGGGCTGATCGACGTGACAGACCTGGTGACGTTGGCCGAGCTGAGCGGGCCGCTCGCTGCGATAGGCGGCGCGGCCTACGCCCGGCACGCCCACCCGGCGGCGTACTGGTCCACGGTCGGGCTGCCGGTCTCGGTGGTCCGGCTGATGGCCTCGTACTCCTCGACCATGGACGCGTGCGGCCTGACGGTCGCGCCGTCCCGGCTGCGGGTACTGGCCGTCAAGGCCACGACTCGCCGTGAGGTTCGGCCTGTGCCCCCGCGTCGGGGCATGATCCGGCCCACCACGACCGGCCTGCGGCTTCGGCTGCGGCTGGCTCCGGGCCAGGAACCGGCGGACGTGGCGGCCTCGGCCGAACGGCTGCGGCACGCCTGGGGCGTTCACACCGTATACGTGCGGAACGTGAAGCCCGGGGTCGTGGAACTGCGGCTCGTCGGCTTCGACGTACTGCGCAAGGTGCGCATGCCCCGCCGGATCGATGGCGGGCTGCTGCGGGTGCCGGTGGCGCTGCGGCAGGATGCGACCGCGTTCGTACGGGACTACCGGGCTGTACCTCATGAACTGGTCCTCGGCGCCACGCTGTCGGGGAAGTCCATGTTCCTGCGCAACCTGTTGACCGGGCTGGCGGCTCAGCCGGTGGTCCTGGTCGGCATCGACTGCAAGCGCGGTGTTGAGCTGGCGCCGTTCGCCGCCCGGCTCTCCGCGCTGGCGACCGACCCGGAGCAAGCGGCCGAGCTGCTTCCCGTGCTCGTGAAGGAAATGGAGGACCGCTACGACCTGATCAAGGCCCGACAGGGCATCGCCCCTGGCACCCCGGACGAGTCGATCACCTCGGACATCTGGGGCCTGCCCGAGGGCGAACGCCCGGCGCCCATCGTGCTGTTCATCGACGAGGTGGCCGAACTCTTCCTCATCGCGACGCGGAAGGAGGAGGAACGGCGAGATGAGATGGTCACTCAGCTGATCCGGCTCGCTCAGCTCGGCCGGGCCGCCGGTATCTACCTGGAGGTCTGCGGGCAGCGGCTCGGCGCCGAGCTGGGCAAGGGCGCGACCATGCTCCGCGCTCAGCTCTCCGGCCGGGTCTGCCACCGCGTCAACGACGAAGCCTCCGCAAAGATGGCGCTCGGCGACATGGCCCCGGAAGCCGTCGGCGCTGCCTGCGCCATCGCGGCCGAGCTGCCCGGCCTGGCCGTCGTCGGTGACACCTCTGGCGGCTGGTCCCGCATTCGCACTCCGTACATGTCCCTCGCCGACGCTGCGGTCACTTGCCGGGAGACGGCGCATCTCGCCCCCGACGTACCGGCGCTCACGCCCTTCCGGCCGTACGTTCCGCCGGTGCCCGTGAAGGCATCCGAACCGGTGGCTGCCCCGCTGCCGGTCACCGAGTAAGCGCACCCGCCCCAACCGCCGGCGCGGCCGTCCCGCGCCAAGTCCCTACCCCCGCCTTGCCCGAAACCGACCGAAGAACGGGAGTCTCCATGTCCCACCGC
Organism: Streptomyces sp. NBC_00258; assembly: GCF_036182465.1. Classification (NCBI taxonomy): domain Bacteria; kingdom Bacillati; phylum Actinomycetota; class Actinomycetes; order Kitasatosporales; family Streptomycetaceae; genus Streptomyces; species Streptomyces sp. NBC_00258. The sequence goes on along the minus strand of NZ_CP108081.1, from coordinate 5,580,764 downwards.
CCCACAGTCGACCAAATCGCCGCCTTCCTCGCGGACCTCAAAGCCGTCTGCACCATCGGCGGCGATCCGGTCGAGCTGGCCGCTCGTAAGGCAGATCTGTTGGAAGGCATCGCCGACGCCATGCCCGGTGACCAGGAGGCGGTGGAAGTCGCCCGTGCTGCTCGCGCGGCTGCTGACAAGGCTCAGGAGCGGTGAGCGATGCGCATCGGTCGTCTCCGGGCTGATCCCGTACTGATCCAAGCCGTCATCGCCGCAGCGCTGTCCTTCGCCCACCTGCACGACCTGGCCTCGGCCGCCGGACAAGACGGGTGGAAGGCGTGGGCCTATCCGGTCTCCGTCGACCTGCTGATGGTGGCGGCCTGGCATCGACTGCGCTCCGGCGAGGCGATAGCGGCCGGATGGTGCTGGTTTCTGGTCGCGCTCACCGCGTCGCTGGGCGCCAACGTCGCCACCGCCGGGCTGCTCGACCTGAACGACGTACCGGCCTGGCTCCGCATCCTCGTCGCCGGATGGCCCGCCGTCGCCTTCCTCGGCGGAACCCTGCTCGCCCACGGCGCCCCGACACCGACAGGGGGTCCGGCGGCGAAGGAGCCAGAGTCCGCCCCGACCACCACAGCTCCCGAACACCCCGCGGCGGCACCAGAACCCGCCCAACCCTCCACACCCTCTGTCCCGCCCGCGCTCGTCGCCCTTGCGCACAAGGTCGCCGACGAACACCGCACCCGGACCGGAACCGCCATCGACACCCCGACGCTTCGCGCACGCCTCGGCATCCCCGCGCCGCTCGCCGAAGCCATCGCCGCTCAACTCACCTGATCCCGGAGGACTTTCCACCTTGCGCCCGACCACGCTCCGCGCGCTCAAGCGCGCTGCCGAGCTGACCCGACAGAACCGCCTCACCGAAGCGGTGCTGATCGCCGAGCCCGTGATCCTCGCTGCCGACAGCTACGAGGGCGACGAGATCTTGCGCTGGCTGGCCGACCACGTCACCGACTTCACCGGCCAGACCCACGACGACCACAACGGCCACGACAACCCGAAGGAGCCCCACTGATGACCGCCAACCGCCGGTTCCGCAACGTCGTCCGCATCGGCCCCGTCCAGGTCGCCACGTACTACGACGGCCGGGGCCACGAGAAGCACACCGCCGCCTGCACGGCTCCGCGCTGCGGCTTCTCCACGGACTACGACAGCCGCGCCGCCGCCGAATTGGCCGCCCGCACCCACCGCTGCCCCGCCCGCTGACCGCTGAGGAGCTCGCGTGACCGTCTCACTGCCGCTCGTCTTCGTCCTGGGCGTCATCGCCTGGGCCGCGATCAAGTTCCTCGGCGTCCGCCTCTGGGTCGCCGCAGTGATCGCGCTGTTCGGCTTCTGGCTCTCGCACACGATCCTCGCCCCCGCCATCGAGTCCGGCACCCGTTCCGGGGTCGACGTCGTCAACGGCACCCACGACTGAGAGGAGCCCCGCCATGTTCCGCCCCAAGCTGCCCGACGCCCCGCCCCTGCCGACAACCGTCACCACTCAGCAGCACGTTCAGGCTCCGGCCGTTCCATCCGCCGGCCGCCCGGTCGCCCCATACGTGGGCGTCGGAGTCGGCGCGGTCGCTGCTGTGGTCGTCGTCGGTGTCGTCCTCACCGCGCTCCTGGCGGCAGTCGCCATCACGGCTATCTCGGTCGCCATTTCCGCCGTGGTCCTGCGCTCGCTCGTCAACGGCGCCAACAGGCGCTGACCGGCCGCCGGGGCGGCAACAACGCCGCCAAGCATCCCGCCGCCCCGGGGCCGTCCCTCCCAACCGCGAAACAGCCGAAAGGAACTCCCATCATCACCCGGCAGACTCCGCCCCCGCTGGCGGAACTCTCCATGCTGGCCTCCCTCGGCACTATGCCCGAGCTGGCCCGGCAACTCTCCGGCCTGGGCGGCTGCACCCGCCCCGTACGCCTCGACGGCCACCGCACCGAGTACGAGATCAACAAGGCAACCGGCGAGATCGGCCGCACCCTGCACCACCTGGACTCGGCCACCCTCCCGGCCGGTCACCTCCTCGTCCGCTGCAACAACCGCCGCGCCACCCGATGCGCGGCCTGCGCCGAGACGTACCGCCGTGACACCTACCACCTGATCACCGCCGGACTCCGCGGCGGCAAAGGCACCTCCGAACAAGTCGGCACCCACCCGCGCGTGTTCGCCACCTTCACCGCCCCGGGCTTCGGCCCCGTCCACAACCGTCCCTCCAGCGGCCGTGCCTGCCGCTGCGGCGTCCGCCACGACCAGGAGGACGCGACCTTGGGCACGCCCCTCGCCCCGGACACGTACGACTACGAAGCGGCCGTGCTCTGGAACGCCCACGCCGGGGCCCTGTGGCGCCGGTTCTCCATCTACCTGCGTCGTGAGGTCGCCAAGCGCGCAGGTCTCACGCAACGCGCCTTCCGTGAGCACGCGCGCATCTCGTTCGCCAAGGTCGCCGAGTACCAGAAGCGCGGCGCCGTCCACTTCCACGCGGTCATCCGCCTCGACGGCCCCGAGGGCGGCGACACAGCACCGCCCGCCTGGGCCACCGCCGAACTGCTCACCGACGCCATCGGCGCCGCTGCACGCGCGGGGCAAGTCGACGGCCCGGTCATCGAGGGCCGTGCCCACACCTTCACCTTCGGCCGTCAGCTCGACGTCCGGCCCATCCGAACCACCGACTTCGACGGCGGCCAGGAGCTGACCGAACGCGCTGTAGCCGCGTACATCGCCAAATACGCCACCAAGGGCGCCGAGACAGCGACCGGCACCCTCGACCGGCCGATCAAGTTCCTCGCCGAGCTGGCACAAGCCAAACTCACCGACCATGCCCGACGCATGATCCGCACCGCCTGGACCCTCGGCGCACGCCCCGAGCTGGCAGACCTCCGCCTCCGGGCCTGGGCCCACATGCTCGGCTTCCGCGGCCACTTCTCCACGAAGTCCCGCCGCTACTCCACCACCCTCGGCGCACTCCGCACCGCCCGAGCCGACTGGCGCCGCGAGCAAGCCAACCCCGCACCGCAGAACACCGAGGAATCCACGCTCGTCCTCGCGCACTGGGTCTTCGCCGGAACCGGCCTCAGTGCCGGTGAGGCCTGGCTCGCCACGTCCCTCGAACCCGCGCCCGGAACAGAAGGTGAGCCGACGCATGCCTGACGACGAGCTGTTGACCGTGGCTGACGTCATGGCGCGACTCAAGCTCGGTCGGTCGACGGTCTACGACCTGATCCGCTCCCGTCGGCTCCCCTCGATCACCATCGGCCGATGCCGCCGCATTCCGGCGCGGGCTCTCAGCGACTACATCACCAACGAAATGGAGGCGGCTGCCTGATGGCCGGTCAGCGCAAGAGGAACCCCAACGGTGCGGGGACGATCACCAAGCGCAAAGACGGCCGTTTTCAGTGCGCTGTCTACGTGCTCCAGCCGGACGGCACTCGGGCCCGGAAATTCGCCTACGGCAAGACCTGGACCGAGTGCGACACCAAGCGCCGGGAACTGCTCGCCAAGGTCGACCAGGGCGTGCCCGTGCCCACCCGTTCGGCCAAGCTCTCCGAATGGCTGCCGTACTGGCTGGACAATGTGATCAAGCCTCGGCGGAAGCTCAGCACGTACGACAAGTACGAGTCGCACGTTCGCCTCTACCTGGTGCCGTTCCTCGGTGCGAAGAGGCTCGAATCCCTCGGCGTCGCGGATGTGCGCCGTTTCCTCGTCCGGCTGGAGAAGGAATCCACCGCTGCAACGGCCAAGGAATCGCACCGCGTACTGCGCTCCGCTCTCTCCTCCGCCTGCCGCGAGGAGCTGATCACGCGCAACGTCGCCAAGCTCGTCGAGCCGCCCCGAACGGACAACCGGGAGCTGAATCCCTGGAGCCTGGACGAGACCTTGGACTTCCTCGCGGCGTCCCGCAGAGATCCGCTCTACGCGGCCTTCGTGCTCGCCATCGCGATGGGGCTCCGCCGGGGCGAGATCATCGGTCTCCGCTGGTCGGATCTCGACCTCGAAAACCGCATCCTCTACGTCCGCCAGCAGACCCAGCGCCGTCGCGGCGTTCTGTACGACGACGATCCCAAGAGCCGTCGTCGTCGCGTTGTCCCCCTGCCCGCGCTCTGCATCGCCCCTCTGCGCTGGCACCGGATGAGACAGTCCGCCGCACGCGCAAAGGCGGGGGAGCGGTGGCACGAGTCGGGGTACGTCTTCACCACCCGCACCGGCCTCCAGGTCGAGCCGCGCAACGTCTACCGGTCCTTCACCCGTGTCGCCGAGTCCGCCGGCCTTCGCGTGATCCGGCTGCATGACGCTCGCCATGGCACGGCGACTCTTCTCACGGCGGCCGGAGTCGCCCCCCGTGTCGTGATGGAGATCCTCGGGCACAGTCAGATCAGCATCACGATGGACGTGTACACGCACGTCGTGCAGGACACTCAGCGCGAGGCCATGAGCCACATGGACCGGCTGCTCAGGAGGCGCCCCGGTCGGCAGTGACCGCCCCGTTGATGTCAGACCTGGATGTCAGAGGCCCACCAGATACCAAAATTGGTATGTGGTGGGCCTCTGACCTTGTGCCCCCGGCAGGATTCGAACCTGCGACACCCGCTTTAGGAGAGCGGTGCTCTATCCCCTGAGCTACGAAGGCGTGGTGCCGGTTCCTGGGCTCAGGTGGGGGTTGGGGTTTCGTGCGTGTCCCCAGCCCTCCTCCTGGTGGCAGGGAGAGGTACCGGGAACAGCGTAGCGGACGAGCGTGGGAGCTGGGTGGGCAGTGCTCCGGGGGTGGCCAGCGCCCGGTGTCGGTGCGGTGATTCTTGCCGTGTTTCTTTCGTGCGGTGTGGAGGTGGGCACCCGGAGGCCTCGCCCCCGCCACTCCCGCTCACCACCCGACGCCGCTCAGCAGCGGCTGCTCAGCTGAGCACCCACACCCCACTCAGCCCCCCCTCACCACCCACACGGCAGCCCCGCCTCGATCACCGTCGGTCCTCCCGTTGGGCTCGTCAGGCGGACGGTGCCGTCGAGTGCGGCGATGCGGCGGCGCATTCCGAGCAGGCCCGAGCCGGCTGTCTCGTCGGCGCCGCCGTGGCCCTCGTCGGACACGGTTACCGTCAACCCCGTTGGGACAAGCGCGAGTTGGACCGAGGCGTGGTCCGAGCCGCTGTGCTTCGCGGCGTTGGTCAGGGCCTCGGCCACGGTGAAGTACGCGGCCGCCTCGACCCCCGCCGGGGCCCGGGGGCCGGTCTCCAGGTCACCCGTGTCGACGGTCACGTCCAGGCCACTGCTCGCGGCCAGGGCGCGTACGGCGCCCACCAGCCCGCGGTCGGTGAGGATCGGCGGGTGGATCCCGCGGACGACGTGGCGGAGCTCCGTCAGCGCCTCCTCCGCCTGGTCCTGGGCGTCGTCCAGGAGTTTGCGGGCAGCGGCGGGGTCGCGTTCGTACGCTCGTTTCGCGAGGCCCAGGCGCATGGAGAGGGCGACCAGGCGGGCCTGGGTGCCGTCCTGCAAGTCCTGTTCTATGCGGCGCAGTTCGGCCTCGTGGGCGGCGACCACTCCCGCCCTCGTCGCGGTCAGTTCCTCGACCCGCTCGGTGAGACGTGCTCTGGGGGAGGGCTTGAGCAGGGCGGTGGAGTATCTCGCTTCGAGGTCCGCCACACGGGTGATCAAGGGGAGGACGAGCGGGTCGCGGTTCAGGAGTCCGCAGCGGATTCCGTCCACCAGCAGCGCCGCCGGCCACAGCGGGAGCACCAGGATCGGCAGCAGGCTGCCGTAGCCGTACTGGGCGAACATCCAGCGCAGGTCCATGAGCGTGCCGGGGTCCTGGACCGCGGTGCGCAGGCGGACGCGGAGCGGGCCGTCGTCCAGGGGGAGGTAGGCCTCCGGGATCCGCTCGCCCGTCCACTCGGTCACCTGGCGGCGCTTGGCCCCGGCGATCCGGCGTACCAGCGTCACCGTCTCGGGGAGCAGCCCCGCGCCGACCACCGCGAGGGTGGCCGTTGCCGTGATCAGCAGGACCGTGAGGAAGAGCATCGTGCCGAAGGTCAGGACCGCGGCCCTGGCCAGCTGGACCGTTGCCCCGGCCGCCTGCCGCGTCGTCTTCCTCATGCCGTTCAGGCTAGGAGCCGCGGGGTACCCCGCGCGGGGGAGTGGGACACCGTCCTGGTGGTGTAGCCCGCTACACCACGGTTCGGGAGCGCGCTCTCTCGTGACGGCGGGCCGCCGCCGGGATCGTTGATCTCGGAAGTCGACGGCCCCCCGGAGGGCGTTGACGGCCCCGGCGGGAGCCGGGCCACGGGCCGGCCCAGGCCCCCTTTCAAACACCGACCCACCGCCTCGGGCCCATCGCTCGAAGCACCCCCAACTCGCACCCACCCCCGTACCTCGCACCGCCGCCGTACCCCCGCACGCCACCCACACCCCTCGACGTACGCGACTCTTGGAGACCCCCGTGGCCACTTTCCTCTACCGACTCGGCCGGCTGGCCTTCCGAAGGCGCTGGTACGTCACCTTCCTGTGGGTGGCGGTCCTCGCCGCCGTCGGTTTCGGTGCCGCCAAGGCGCCCGCCGCCCCCGACGCGACGAACAGCATGCCGGGCATCGAGTCCCAGAAGGCCTTCGACCTGATGGAACAGCGCTTCCCCGGGACCGAGGCCGACGGCGCGACCGCCCGTATCGTGTTCGTCGCGCCCGACGGGCAGAAGATCACAGCCGCCGACAACCGGAAGGCCGTCGACACCCTCGTCGAGCGCGCGGCCGACGGACCGCAGGTCGCGAGCGCCGTCAACCCCTTCAAGGCCGAGGCCGTCAGCAAGGACGGGACGACCGCGTACGCCACCGTCACCTACAAGGCCGCCGCCGACGACCTCACCGACGCCGCCAAGGACCGGCTCGAGAGCGCCATCGAGCGGGCCCGGGACGCGGGCCTCACCGTCGAGGCCGGCGGAACCGCCCTGGAGACCCAGCCCTCGGCCGGCGGCTCGGCGGAGGCGATCGGTATCGCCATCGCCGCATTCGTCCTGCTGATCACCTTCGGATCGCTCGCCGCCGCCGGTCTTCCCCTTCTCACCGCGATCCTCGGCGTCGGCGTCAGCATGGCGTCGATCATGGCGCTGGCCAGCGCGTTCGGTCTGTCGTCCACGACCGGCACCCTCGCGACCATGCTGGGCCTCGCCTGCGGCATCGACTACGCCGTGTTCATCGTCTCCCGCTACCGCGAGGAGCGCGCCAAGGGCCACTCCCCGAAGGAAGCGGCCGGGCTCGCCACCGGTACCGCCGGATCCGCCGTCGTCTTCGCCGGGCTCACCGTCGTCATCGCGCTGGCCGGGCTCTCGGTGGTCGGCATCCCGATGCTCACCAAGATGGGTCTCGCCGCCGCCGGCGCGGTCGTCGTCGGAGTGCTCATCGCACTGACCCTGGTCCCGGCCGTCCTCGGCTTCTGGCCCAACGCCGTTCTCTCGCGCAGGGCCCGCAGGAACGGACGTATCAAGGAGGGCGGCGAGAACAACGGCGGCAGCCGCTGGGCACGCTTCGTCCTGCGCCGCCCCGTGCCCGTCCTGATCGCCTCCGTCGTCGGACTCGGCGCACTCGCGATACCCGTCATGGACCTCCAACTGGGCATGCCGGGAGCCGAGGCCAAGCCCACCTCCACCACCGAACGCCGCGCCTACGACGACCTCGCCGCCGGTTTCGGCCCTGGCTTCAACGGGCCCCTCACCGTCGTCGTGGACGCCAGGAACGCCGAGAACCCGAAGACCGCCGTCCGTACGATCGAGAAGAGGATCGGGGCCACCGACGGGATCGTGTCCGTCTCACCGGCCCGGTTCAACTCGGCCGGCGACACCGCCGTGTTCTCCGCGATCCCGTCCACGGCACCCACCAGCGAGCAGACCCAGGACCTGGTGAAGAGCATCAGGGCCGACCGTCCCGCCACCGAGGCCTCGACCGGCGCGGAGTTCGAGGTCACCGGCACCACCGCGCTGAACATCGACGTCGCCCAGAAGACCCAGGACGCGCTGATCCCGTACCTGATCCTGGTCGTGGGCCTGGCCATCCTGCTGCTGATGATCGTGTTCCGGTCCGTGCTCGTCCCGATCAAGGCGGCCGTCGGCTTCCTCCTCTCGGTGCTCGCGGCCCTCGGTTCCGTCGTCGCGGTCTTCCAGTGGGGCTGGGGCGCCGGACTCCTCGGGGTCGAGACGACCGGCCCGATCATGAGCATGATGCCGATCTTCCTGGTGGGCATCGTGTTCGGACTGGCCATGGACTACGAGGTGTTCCTGGTCGCCCGGATGCGGGAGGCGTACGTCCACGGGGACAGTCCGAGCCAGGCGATCCGGACCGGCTTCCGGTACAGCGCCCGGGTCGTGGTGGCCGCCGCGCTGATCATGATGGCGGTCTTCTCCGGGTTCATCGGGGCCGGCGAATCCATGATCAAGATGATCGGCTTCGGGCTCGCCATCGCCGTTCTCTTCGACGCCTTCGTCGTCCGCATGGCCCTCGTCCCGGCCGTCCTCGCCCTCCTCGGCAAGGCCGCCTGGTGGATGCCCCGCCGGCTGGACCGGATCCTGCCCCGCGTGGACGTCGAGGGCGAGGCCCTCAGCCACCGGGCCGCGCCGCCGCAGGCCACGAAGGACGGGACCTCCACCGCGGTGCCCACCGAGGCCCCCATTGCGGCACGTACCGAAGAAGAGGAGACAAGGCAGGACTTCACAACCGTCTGACCGCCTCCACCGAGGGCCGCTCGCCGACACAGGGGCGGCCCTCGGCCCGTACGCACCCGGTACCGAGCACCGCACCGCACAGCCCCGCACTCGACAGGAACCCGCGATGACCACCAGCCGGCAGCGACTCGTACGCAGACCTGTGCGCGGACTCGTACGCGACAGCCCCCGCGCCCGCGACATCTCGATCGCCCTGCTTCTGTTCGCCGTCTCCGTGCCCGGCGCGCTGTACGTCTCCACGGGCACCGCGTCCCCGCTCCCGTGGTGGGCCGTGCTGCTGCTCTCGGGCGTCTCCTGCGCGGTCCTGCCGCTGCACCGCACCCGTCCGTACGTCACCGTGGCGGTGACCACCGCCTGTGCCGTGACGGCGGCCGGGCTCGGCCAGTTGCAGACCGTCCTGTCGCTGGGGCCGCTCATGGCGGCGCTCTACTCGTTCGCGCTGCGCACCGACCGCGACGGCGTCCGCAGGTGCTGTGCCATCGGGGTCGCCGTCCTGCTGATGACCACCGAACTGATCGCGGGCCCCGCCGACCGCCCGCTGGACCTCAAGGCGGTCGGCCCCGCGGCCTGGGTCCTGCTGCCGACCGCACTCGGCAGCTGGGTCCGGCTGCGACGGGCGTACGTGGACGCCGTGCGGGCCCGTGCCGAACACGCCGAGCGGACCCGCGACGAGGAGGCGCGGCGCCGGGTCGCGGAGGAGCGGATGCGCATCGCCCGCGAGCTGCACGACGTCACGGCCCAGCATCTGGCGCTGGCCAACGCCCAGGCCGGGGCCATCACCCACCTCATGCGCTCCGACCCCGACAGGGCCCACGGGATCCTCGCCGACTTCGCGGTGTCCACGTCCTCGGCGCTGCGTGAACTCAAGGCGACCGTCGGCCTGTTGAGACAGACGGACGATGACCCGGACGCGCCCGTGGTGCCCGCCGTCGGACTCGCCAGGCTGGCCGCCCTGACCGAGTCGTTCCGGTCCGCCGGACTCGCGGTCACCGTCACCACCGAGGGCGCGCCGCACCGGCTGTCACCGGGAGCGGACCACACGGCGTTCCGGATCGTGCAGGAAGCCCTCACCAACGTCACCAAGCACGCGGCCGCGCGCGAGGCACGGGTCCGGCTCGCCCACTCCGACGACCGGCTGACCATCACGGTCACCGACGACGGAGGCGGCCCGACACCTTCCCGGGCCACCGGAGACAGTGACACCGGGACCGGGACCGGGACCGGCAGCGGCTTCGGCCTCCTCGGCATGCGCGAACGTGCCCAGTCGGTCGGCGGCAGCCTCGTCGCCCGTCACCGCCCCGAGGGCGGCTTCGAAGTGGTGGCCGAACTGCCGCTGTTCCAGAGGGACTTCGGACAGGAGGAGGCCGGCGGGTCAACGCCAGTCAGGAGCCCCTGACGCGGGCGACAGAACACTCTCGATCTTCGTCCGGATCTCCCGCATGACCGCCACGACCCGGGCCTCGTGCGCCGCGTCGAGCCGGGCCACCGGCACCGAGCAGCTGATGGCGTCCGTGGCCGGTGAGTCGTACCGCAGGGCGAAGCCGAAGCCCGCGATGCCGGTCACCGTCTCCTCGCGGTCGATGGAGTGGCCGCGCTCGCGCACCTCCGCCAGGTCGGCGAGCAGGGTCGCGCGGTCGGTGTGGGTGTTCTCCGTGAGGGCGGCCAACGGCCCCTCGGGGAACGGGAGTTCGTCGTCCGGGCGCTCGGCGAGGAGGGCCTTGCCGAGGGCGCCCGCGTGGGCCGGGATCCGGCGGCCGACCCGGCTGATGGTGCGCAGGTACTCGTGGGACTCGCGGGTCGCGAGGTAGACGACGTTCGGGCCGTCCAGCCGGGCCAGGTGGATCGTCTCGCCGAGCGCGTCCGAGGCCTCGTCGAGATAGGGGCGGACCGTGCGGACGTGCGGATCGCTGTCGAGGTAGCTCGTGCCGGTGAGCAGCGCGCTGATCCCGATGCCGTAGAGGGAGCCGGTGGTGTCGGAGCGCACCCAGCCGCGGTCGACGAGGGTCTGCAGCAGCTGGTACATGCTGCTGCGCGGTACGCCCAGCTCCTCGGCGAGTTCGTCCAGGCGGGCGGGCCGGTCGCCGCGCGCGGCGAGCAGTTCGAGCAGTGCGACGGTACGGGCCGCGGACTTCACCTCACGGACGCCCGAGCCCCCCGCACGGACCCGTGCGGGCGCCTCTCCGCCCCGCGCCTCTTCGCCCTGCGCCCCTCCGCCCCGCACGTCTTCGCCCCGCACCTCTTCGCTCTCCGGCATGGGGCTCATCGTAAATCCGCGGTGTCGTACCCATTGACCCATCGCGTTCACCAACTTAGCCTCCATCTTCATACGTAGACGGCATCTGCATATGGAGACAGCGTTCATGACAGGGATCAGCGCGGAGGCCGAAGGCACTGTCCAGCGGCTGCGTGACGGCATGGCGGGCGGGGTGCTGTCCTTCCCCCTCACCAGCTTCCACAGTGACGGCGGCCTCGACCTCGACTCGTACCGGGCCTACCTGACCGGACAGTTGGCGGCTTCTCCGGGCCCGGGCGCGGTCTTCCCCGCCTGTGGCACCGGTGAGTTCTTCTCGCTGGACGAGGACGAGTACCGCGAGGTCGTCCGGGCCACGGTCGAGGTCGCCGCAGGCAGGCTGCCGGTGGTGGCGGGCATCGGCTACGGCTGGGCGCAGGCCCGCCGTTTCGCCCGGATCGCCGAGGAGGCGGGCGCGGACGCTCTCCTCGTACTCCCGCACTATCTGGTGGCCGCCCCGCAGGACGGACTCGTCGAGCAGCTGCGCCACATCGCCGCCGGCACCTCGCTCCCGCTGATCGCGTACCAGCGCGGGCAGGTCGCCTTCACCGCCGAGGGACTGCGCCGGATCGCTGAGATCCCCACCGTCATCGGCCTCAAGGACGGGCACAGCGACCTCGACCGGCTCCAGCGCCTCACCCTCGCCGCCCCCGACGGCTTCCTCTTCTTCAACGGCGCCTCCACCGCCGAGATCCAGGCCCGCGCGTACGCCACCGTCGGCGTCCCCGCCTACTCGTCGGCCGTCCACGCCTTCGCCCCCGAGATCGCGAACGCCTTCTTCACGGCCCTGCACACCGACGACCACACGACAACGACCAAGCTCCTGCGCGACTTCTACGTCCCCCTCGTGGAACTCCGGGACCAGGTCCCCGGCTACGCCGTCTCCCTCGTCAAGGCAGCCGCCCGCCTGCGCAACCTCCCGGTGGGCCCGGTCCGAGCCCCCCTGACGGACCCGGACCAGACCGACCTGGCAGCCCTGGAGAAGATCCTCGCCACGGGCCTCGCCCTGGTAGGAGCCCGCTGACCGGGCCCCTTTAGGGGCGCGAGGAACCGCGCGCTCAGCCCACGAGGACTCGCACCGACGCCCCGCCCTCAGCCACGCCTTTCAGGGGCGCGGGGAACCGCGCGACAAGCCCCCACGCACCCGCACCCAGCACCAAACCGGCGGAGCCACCCGCACCCGGCCCCGAACCGGCGGAGCCACCCGCACAAGAGCCCAACAGTTCAAAGGGGAACTGCCATGCCTCTCCTCGTAGTAGGGATCAGCGTCCTGATCCTGCTGCTCCTGATGACCCGCCTGAAACTGAACGGCTTCGCCGCCCTCCTCCTCGTGGCGATCGGCGTGGCCGTGGTCCGCGGGATACCGGTGGCCGACATCCCGGACGTCCTCTCGGCCGGCATCGGCGACCAGATCGGCGACACGATGCTCACCATCGGCCTCGGCGCGATGGTCGGCCGGGTCATGGGCGACTCGGGCGCCGCCCAACGCATCGCGGGCAAGCTCCTCGACGCCTTCGGCCCCCGCTGGGTCCAGGTCGCCATGGTCGTCACGTCCATGCTCATCGGCGTGACCATGTTCTACGAGGTCGCCTTCATCATCATCGTGCCGATCGCGTTCACCCTGGTCAGGGTCACCGGGGCGAACCTGCTCTGGGTCGGCCTGCCGATGTCGATCGCGCTGTCCACGATGCACAGCTTCCTGCCGCCGCACCCGGGCCCCACCGCCGTGGCGGCGACCTTCCACGCGTCCGTCGGCCACACCCTCTTCTACGGCCTCTTCATCGCCGTGCCCGCCGGTGCGGTCATCGCGCTCGCCTGGCCGCGGCTGCCGTTCATCAAGCGGATGAACCCGTCCATCCCCACGGGCCTGGTCAGCGAGCGGGAGTTCGCCGACGAGGAGATGCCCGGCATGGGCTGGTCGCTGTTCGTGGCCCTCTTCCCGGTGGTGCTGATCGCGGGCGCCGCCGTGACCGACATGGCAACGTCGGGCGAGAGCCCGTTCCTGAACTTCGTCGCGTTCATCGGCTCGGCACCGATCGCGCTCATGCTGACCCTGCTGCTGGCGATCTGGGCGTTCGGACCGCGGATCGGCCGCAGCATGGAGGAGGTCAGCGCCTCCTGCACCTCCGCCGCCAAGGCGATGGCGATGATCCTGCTGGTCATCGGGGCGGGCGGCGCCTTCAAGAACGTCCTCGTCGAGGGAGGCATCTCCGACTACATCAAGGACGCCACCGACGGCTGGTCCATCTCGCCGATCGTCCTGGCGTGGCTCATCGCGGTCATCCTCCGCGTGGCCCTCGGCTCGGCGACGGTCGCCGTCGTCACGGCCTCCGGCGTGGTCCTCCCGCTCCTCGCGGGCAGTGGCGTCCACCCCGAGATCATGGTGCTCGCCGTGTCGTGCGGGTCGATCGCCTTCTCCCACGTCAACGACCCGGGATTCTGGCTGTTCAAGGAGTACTTCAACCTCTCGGTCATCGAGGCGATCAAGGTCCGTACCACCTATACGACGGTGCTCGCGATCATCGGCCTGGGCGGCGTCCTGGCGCTGGAGTGGGCCCTGGACGTCCTCAGCCTGTGAAGTCTTCGACCACTGGCCCCAACCACCTTCACACACAAGGGACTTCGACTCGCATGAGCCAGCCGACCGTCACCCACTTCGCCGTCTATCCCGTTGCCGGCCGTGACTGCATGGAGCTGAACCTCTCCGGCGCCCACGGCCCGTACTTCACCCGCAACGTCGTCGTCCTCAAGGACTCCGAGGGCCGTACGGGACTGGGGGAGGTGCCCGGTGGCGAGAAGATCACCCAGACCCTCCGCGACTCCGAGTCCCTGGTGGTCGGTGCGAAGGTGGGCGACTACAAGCGGGTCCTGCGCGAGATCGGCGCCCGTTTCGCCGACCGTGACTCGGGCGGACGCGGTGCCCAGACCTTCGACCTGCGCACCACCGTCCACGCGGTCACGGCCGTGGAGTCGGCGTTGCTCGACCTCCTGGGTCAGCACCTCGACGTACCGGTCGCGGCCCTCCTGGGCGACGGCCAACAGCGGGACTCCGTACGGGTGTTGGGCTATCTCTTCTATGTCGGTGACCCCGACCGCACCGACCTGGAGTACGTCCGCGAGCCCGACTCGGACATCGACTGGTACCGCGTCCGGCACGAGGAGGCACTGACGCCGGAGGCGATCGTCCGCCAGGCCGAGGCGGCCTACGACCTGTACGGCTTCCGGGACTTCAAGCTCAAGGGCGGGGTCCTGGCGGGCGCGGAGGAGGTCGACGCCGTACGGGCGCTCAAGGACCGCTTCCCCGAGGCCCGCATCACCCTCGACCCGAACGGCGCATGGTCACTGAGCGAGGCGATCGAGCTCTGCAAGCCGCTCGTCGGCACGCTCGCCTACGCCGAGGACCCCTGCGGGGCGGAGGGCGGCTACTCGGGCCGCGAGATCCTCGCCGAGTTCCGCCGGGCGACCGGCCTCCCGACCGCGACGAACATGATCGCCACGGACTGGCGTCAGATGACCCACGCCCTCGCCCTCCAGTCGGTCTCCATCCCTCTGGCCGACCCGCACTTCTGGACCATGCAGGGCTCGGTGCGGGTGGCCCAGCTGTGCAACGCCATGGGTCTGACCTGGGGATGCCACTCCAACAACCACTTCGACATCTCGCTCGCCATGGTCACCCACTGCGGCGCGGCGGCCCCCGGCGAGTACAACGCCCTCGACACCCACTGGATCTGGCAGGAGGGACTGGAACGCCTCACGGTCGCCCCGCCCCGCATCGCCGACGGCGAGATCCGGGTCCCCGACGCTCCCGGCCTGGGCCTCGACCTCGACATGGACCGCCTCCTCGCCGCCCACGACCTCTACAAGGAGAAGGCCCTCGGCGCGCGGGACGACGCCACGGGCATGCAGTACCTCATCCCCGACTGGCAGTTCGACCCGAAGCGACCTTGTCTGGTCCGGTAGGACCAAGGGGGGTTCGTCGTATGTCTGCGGACGCGCTGTGGCTGGTCGCGCAGTTCCCCGCGCCCCTGTCTTTCATCTTTTGGGGGCGCGGGGAACTGCGCGACCAGCCACGACGGGCCCGCAGACGCCCAGCAACCCCCGCACCCCCAACCCCCCTATCGGGAGACCCGCGTCGCCAACCCATCCAGCACGCGATCCAACCCGTACTGGAACCCCGTCTCCCGAGCCACCCCCGGATCCTGATCCCGCTGCCCGGCGTACCCGTCACGCAAGTGCGGGTACGCCTGAGCAGCAGCCTCCGCCGCAGGCCACAACCCCCGCACATACTCCGCCTCGGTCTGCCCGCTCCGGGCCAGCACGGTCAGCCAGGCAGCCTCACTGGTCGCCATCCCGATGACGTACGAGATGACGGTCGACCCCGCGTGATCGGCCTCGTCCGCCGGAAAGCCCGCCCGGATGAGCACGGTGAGCAGCGTCTCGGACATCCGCATGGCGTTCGGCCCGAGATAGGACATGCCCAGCTCACCGAGCACCGAGGCGATCCACGGATGCCGCAGCATCGTCGCGCGCAGGCTCCGGCCGCACTGGGCCACGTCGGCGCGCCAGCGGTCCGGGTCTCCCGAGTCCGGTACCTCGATCTCGCCGTAGATCTCGTCCACGGCCAGCTCGATCAGCTCGTCCTTGTTGGCCACGTGCCGGTAGAGAGAGGTGGCGCCGGCGCCGAGCCGGGTGCCCAGCTTGCGCATGCTCAGCGCGTCGATGCCCTCCGCGTCGAGCAGATGCACGGCCTGGGCGACGATCTGGTCCCGGCTCAGGGCGGGCTGCTCCCGCTTGCCCTGCGGCCGGGTCCACACGGACTGAATGGGCTGCTTCTGTGCGGGCATGGCGGACATCGCTCCTGCTCTGTGGTCACTCGGCGGCTACGTGTGCGTACACCATACGCATCAAGCGTACGCCCCGAAAGTTATGCGCACAGTGTTCCGAGCCTTCGCCTCTACGCCCCCACTCCCCGCCCCTCAGTACACGCCGACACCTTCAACGCACCCCGCACCCACCACCCCCACCGCCGCCTCCTCCCAGTCGGCCTCGCCCCCGCCGACCGACCCCCCACTCGCAATCGGAATGCCCGACAGCACCTGCGCAGGCAGATCGAAGGCGTCCACGAGGGTCATCAGATGGGGAGCGAGTTCCCCCACAACCGTGTCGACGGCCTTTGGCAGGGCCCGTACGTGATCCGGCGTGAGCCGCCCCTCGGCGAGCAGATCCCCCGTGTGGTCGCCGAGTTGCCGCAGCAGGAACAGCCGGCACAGGCTCCGCATCAGGAAGGCGGCCCGGGGGTCCTCCGCCCGGGCGGCCGCGGCGAGGAACGCGTCGGCGGCCTGGAGCCGGGCGTGCGCGGAGACCATCTCCAGGGCGGCGTCCGAGGTCACGTTCCAGCGGCCGACCGGGTCGCCCGAGGGGCCTTCGCGCAGGGCCGTACGCGCCCGGTCCTGCCAGATGCGCTCGGCCTCGGCCAACAGGTCGCGGAGGAAGGGGAGTTCGGTGAGCTCCCGGCCCTCGGGATCGCCGGACTCGCCCGGGCGTACGCCCTCGTGGCCGAAGACCATCTCGGAGGCGGCCTTCACCCAGATCACCAGGTTGTCGCCCTCGGCGGTGATGCCGCCCTCGATGTTGAGGGGGAGGTCGGCCAGTCCGTTGACCGGGAACAGGCCCTGGGCGCCGCAGCGTTCGCGGCACTCGGTGGTGATCGCGCGGGCCTGCCAGGTGATCCAGCCCTTCGCCACGGCCACCTCGCGCTCCACCTCGGCCCGGTCCCCGTCCGCGTGCACGGCGAAACGGCTCACCAGCGAGCGGTGCAGGAACGTCATCGCGTACGCCGTCGCCAGCGCGTGCAGCAGCCGGCCGTGGTGGCTGCGGTGGGCGGCCAGCGGAATGCGCTCGCCCGCCTTCGGCCCGGCCAGGAAGCGGCTGTGCGCGTACCGCACCGCGATGGTCAGCGCGGCCCGTGACATGCCCAGCGTGCCGGCGCTCATGCACAGCTTGCCCATGGTGACGCGGTTGATGGAGCGCAGCAGCCGCTTGCGCCTGTTGCCGAGGGTGCTGGCCAGTGTTCCGTCGGCGCCGAGCCGCCCGTGCTCGGCCTCCAGCAGTGCCTCGCGCGGCAGCCACACCCGGTCGAACGAGGTGAGGCAGTGGTCGACCGGAGTGCCGGTGCGCTGGGGGAGCGGCCGGACCCGTACGCCGGGGAGGTGGCCGTTCTCGTCGCTGAGCGGGGTCAGGAAGAGGAAGGTGCCCTGGTCCTCTTCGTCGACGACGAGGCGGGCGGCTACCACCGCCGTCTTGGGGCCGCCGGTCAGGCTGGTGTTGGGCATGAACTTCCGCGCGCCCGGCGTGGGGGTGGTGAGGTGGAAGCCGCCGGTCGTGCGGTCGAACACCGCGACGGTCTCCATCGAAGCTACGTCGTTCCCGTGCTCCAGCTCCGTGCAGAGAAACGTTCCTGTGCGCCGGAGCGAGGTGAACGCGGACAGGTCCCTGTTCCGGCCGCCGTCGTGGTCGAGGACGCTCCCGAGGAACAGGTTGTAGTGGATGCTCGCGAGCGTGGTCAGCCCGCCGTCCACCGGTCCCGTCCACTCGTGCAGCCCGGCGAGGCGGTACGGATCGGCCGCCAGCTCCACCGGGTCGCCGGCCGCGTCGTTGAGGAGCCGCAACCGCTCGTACGAGAGGGCCGTCCGTTCCTCGGGAGACAGCCCCGGGCGGTACGCGAACTCCTTGCCGGACACGAGCCGACGCCAGGCCCCGTGCACGCGGTCGCGATCGGCGCCCTCGAAGAGCAGCTGGGCCAGCTCGTCGGCGACGGGGTGGGTCTTGGTGTGTGCGGGCACGGCCATCGAACTCCCCTGGGTGTGGGAACCGGTCAGGTACGAACCACTGCGCACCGAAGATACGTACCAACCGGTTTTGTTTTCAAGGGTGCTCAGGGAGGCGAAGGTGCTCACTGGGGGAGCCCGAGGGGGCGCTCGCGGCGCGGCCGAAGGGTCGGCGCAGCTCACAGTGGGGCCGCGAGTTCGATATGGGTGAATCCTTGAGAAACCGTTCGGCTGGTTTTATTCTGAACCGCGAGGTCACGGCTGCCCAGTACAGACCTCAAGGTCTCTTTTCCCGGTGAGCGGGATGGTACGGAGGTTGTTCGTGGCGCGGCAAGAGCGGGCCATTCGGACGCGGCGGGCGATTCTGGTCGCGGCGGCCGAGGTGTTCGACGAGGTCGGATACGAAGCGGCGACCATCTCGGACGTCCTCAAGAAGTCGGGCATGACCAAGGGCGCCCTCTACTTCCACTTCACGTCCAAGGAGGAGCTCGCCCAGGCGGTCCTCGCGGCGCAGGTCGGGGCCCTGCCGCGCGTGCCCGAAAGGGAGCTGAAGCTCCAGCAGTCGCTGGACGAGGCGCTGCTGCTCGCGTATCTGCTCAAGCGGGACACGGGTGATCCGATCGTCCAGGGCAGTGTGCGGCTGACCGTCGACCATGGGTCGCCCAAGGACCACCTGAACCGGCGGGTGCCGATGGGGGCCTGGCAGGACCACACCCGGGCCCTCTTCCAGGAGGCCATGGCGAGGGGCGAGGTCCTGCCGCACGCCGATGTGGACTCGCTCGCGAAGCTGTTCGTCGGCGCCTTCACCGGCGTACAGGTGCTGTCGCGGATCATGACCGGCCGCGAGGATCTGGCGGAGCGGGTGGCCGACCTCTACCGGCATCTGATGCCGTCGATCGCGGTGCCGGGCGTGCTCGTCCGGCTGGACTTCACACCGGAGCGGGCGGCGAGGATCCACCGCGAGGCCATGGAACTGCGCGAGGCGGAGGCGGCCGAGGCCGAGGCGGAAGGCGACCTGGAGGACGGACTGGAGGACGGCCCGGAGGCGGACATCGCGACCGGCCCGCAGGCCGGGGCCGGGGCGCCCGCGGAGGTCGCGACCGCCGCTCAGTGAAGCGCCCTCGCGCCGGGGGTGCGCCGACGACCAAACCGAACGGAGTGCACGGATGGACATGCCTGCTTGCCCGTACGCGCTGGACGTGACCGGGCGCGATCTCGCCTCGGAGGCCGAGAAGCTGCGCTCCCGAGGGCCGGTGGCCGAGGTGGAACTGCCGGGCGGGGTGGTCGCCTGGGCGGCCGTACGGCAGAAGTACGTCAAGCAACTCCTGCTGGATCCAAGGGTGTCGAAGGACGCCCGGCAGCACTGGCCCGCCTTCGTCGAGGGTCGGATAGGCCCCGAGTGGCCGCTGTACCCGTGGGTCGCCAACGAGAACATGCTGTTCGCATACGGGGATCACCACTCCCGGCTGCGGCGGCTGGTCGCGGGCGCCTTCACCACGCGCCGGAGCGAGGCCCTGCGACCGCGGATCGAGGAGATCACGGCCGGGCTGCTGGACGACCTGGCCGCGGTGCCGGACGGTGAACCGGTCGATCTGCGGGCCGACTTCGCCAGGCTGCTGCCGATGCGGGTCATCTGCGAACTGTTCGGGGTGGCGGAGGAGACGCGTGAACCCCTGTGCACCGCGCTGGAGTTGGTGTTCGGCACGGCCGTGCCCGCCGAGCGCATGGCCGCCGCGCAGATCGAGGTCTTCGGGATGCTCGCCCGACTGGTCGCCGAGAAGCGGGCCGAACCCGGTGGCGATCTCACGTCCGCGCTGATCGGGGCCCGCGACCAGGACGAGGACGGCGGGCTCACCGAGGAGGAACTCCTCGGCACCCTCTACCTCATGATCGCCGCGGGTCAGGAGACGACCTGCACGCTCATCACCAACGCCGTCGGGGCCCTGCTCTCCCACCCGGAACAGCTCGCGCACGTCCGCGCAGGCCGGGCCACCTGGATGGACGTGGTGGACGAGACGCTGCGGGTGCACAGCCCGGCGGCGTACTCCCCGATGCGGTTCGCGGTGGACGACATCGCGCTGGGGAACCCCGCACCGGCCGACGCCGGGTCCGGTGGCGAGTCCGACGGCGTACTGATTCGCAAGGGCGACCCGATCCTGGTCTCCTTCGCCGCCGCGTCCGGAGATCCGGAGGCGTACGGGGAGGACGTCGCCGTCTTCGACCTGCTGCGCCCGGGCCGCCGCGAGGATCTGGCCTTCGGGTTCGGTGTGCACCGGTGCCTGGGGGCGCCGCTCGCGCGGATCGAGGCGAGCGTGGCGCTGGCGGGGCTGTTCGACCGCTTCCCCGGGCTGTCGCCGGCGGCTCCGGTGGACGGCATCGAGCCGGTGGAGTCCTTCATCGTCAACGGCTACGGGTCGCTGCCCGTGCTCCGCGCCCAGCAGGAGCAGGAGCAGGAGCAGGAGCAGGAGCAGTAGTAGCAGTAGCAATCGCAATGACACGGCAATAGAAACCGCCTGTGCGGTTTGTTATTGTGGGGGCGCCTCTCTGGCATGCCCC
Source organism: Streptomyces sp. NBC_00258 (assembly GCF_036182465.1). NCBI lineage: Bacteria > Bacillati > Actinomycetota > Actinomycetes > Kitasatosporales > Streptomycetaceae > Streptomyces > Streptomyces sp. NBC_00258. The sequence continues at coordinate 5,560,383 of NZ_CP108081.1, read as the reverse complement.
CCGCAGCAACGGAGTGCTCTGATGGCCCAGCAGGAACGCGCGGTTCGTACGCGCAACGCGTTGATCGAGTCGGCGGCCGAGCTCTTCTGCAAGGACGGCTTCGACGTCGTGTCCCTGTCCACGATCAGCGCCCGGGCCGGAGTCAGCAACGGCGCGCTGCACTTCCACTTCGCCAGCAAGGCGGCGCTGGCCGTGGCGGTGTGGGAGGCGGCTGCGCAGCGGCTCGGGCGGATCACGGCCGAGGGCCGGGCGAGGAGTGAGGCCGCCGCGACCGCCGAGGGTACTGGGGGCACCGGTCCCGGCGGGCCCCTGCAGGTGCTGGTCGACGCCACGCACGCGCTGCTCCGGGGCCTGCGGCACGACGTGATCCTGCGCGCCGGGTTCGACCTGAGCGAGAGCCCGGTGCCCGTGGCGGCCGGGGCGGATCTGCGGCGGCGGTGGCAGGCCTGGGTGGAGGGCGTACTGGCCGAGGCGGCCCGCGAGGGCACGCTGGCCCGTGACGTGTCGCCGCAGGACGCGGCCCATGCCGTGGTCGCGGCCACCGTGGGCTTCGGGGCCCTGGGCAGCCGGAACGCGCAGTGGCTGTCGCAGTCCATGCTGACCCGCTTCTGGGCGCTGCTGCTGCCGCGGCTCGCCACGGAGGTGGCGCTCAAGGGGCTGGTGGCCTCTGGGTGGCGGGAGGGAATGACGGGGGCCGACGGCGTGCCCTCGCCGTTCCGCGTCACGGCCCGGTCGGGAGCGTGACGACGTCGATGTTGAAGGCGTGGGTGCCCAGGCCCTCCGCGATGCCGACGAAGAGCAGTGCGAAGTGCTCCTGACCGCGTGCGGTGCCGATGCCGCCGAGGTCCAGCTGTGAGGCCGCGGACCAGCCGAGGTCGGTGAGCAGCCGGGCGGTGAGCTGCTTGGCCGCCCCGCTGTCACCGGACAGGAAGACGGTGCTCCGGCCCTCCAGCGCGCCCGGCCGCACCATCACCGACGCGTCCATCGTGCACAGCGTCTTGACGACGGGTGTCTCCGGGAACGCCTTCTGGATCAGCTCTCCCAGGCTGCTGTTGGGGTGCGACAGCTCGGTGAAGTCGTCGGACAGGCCGACGCCCACGTCGACGAGCGTCTTCCCGGCGAGAGCCGTCGCCCCGACCGAACCCAGCAGGTCCACGGACACCGTCCCGGGCGTCGCGTTGACCACCACCTCCGCGTCCGCGACCGCCGCGTCGAGCCCCACGACGGTGAAGCCCGCCTCCGTCACATCCGTACGTTCCTCCGGTCTGCGTGAGCCGAGCACGACGTCGTGCCCCGCGGTGGACCAGCCGGCTGCCAGCGCACGGGCGACATTGCCCGTGCCGAGAATTCCGATACGCATGCCGCCGACGCTAACTGCCCTGTGTCCCAAGGGGATCGGGCGTGCGGACCAGGTGTCACCGGTACCTGGGGCGTAGGTCCGGGCGACCCGGAGACCTCCGGCGAGTACGCCGTTCCCCTCTTGCGCACACTGTGCGCAAGTCGGTACGTTGTTCCTACCGAGCGCACGACGTCCCGGAACCGGGAGAGGTGTGCGCCGCCAGGCCCGTACCGCTCGAAAGGCAGGAAGATGGACCGTCACCCGCGCCGCTGGCTCATCCTGATCGTGTTGTGCCTCAGCACCCTGGTGCTGGTCGTCGACAACATGGTTCTCACCGTCGCGATCCCGACGATCGCCGAGGACCTCAGGGCGAGCGCCTCCGATCTGCAGTGGATCCTCGACTCGTACATGCTCGTCTTCGCCGGACTGCTGCTGACCGCGGGAAGCCTGTCCGACAAGTTCGGGCGCCGGAAGGTGATGGTCATCGGGCTGGCGCTCTTCGGAGCCGCCTCAGTGGTGGCGATGGAGGCCACCACACCCGAACTGCTCATCCTGGGACGGGTGTTGATGGGCGTCGGCGGCGCCCTGGTGATGCCCAGCACGCTCTCGATCCTCATCACGGTCTTCGACGACGAGGAGCGGCCCAAGGCGATCGCAGCCTGGAGCGCCGTCGCGATGGTCGGTCTGGTCGGCGGTCCCGTGCTCGGCGGCGCCCTGCTCGCCCACTACTGGTGGGGCGTCGTGTTCCTCATCAACATCCCCATCGCGCTCCTCGCCATCGTCGCCGCGCTCATCCTGATGCCGGAGTCCAAGGGCCCCTGGCGCAAGGCCGATCCGGTCGGCATGGTCCTCTCGATGGTCGGTATGACCGCGCTCGTCTGGACGATCGTCGAGCTCCCCAAGGGCGGCCTCGGCCACCTGGGCACGCAGATCTCACTCGCCCTGACGGTGTTCAGCCTGGTCGGGTTCGCCGTGTGGGAGGCGCGCTGCAAGTCCCCGATGGTCCCCGTGCAGCTCTTCAGGAACCGTGTGTTCACCGGCGCCAGCTTCTCGCTCGTCCTGCTGACCCTCGCCAACGGCGGTCTGATGCTGGTCCTCACGCAGTACCTGCAGTTCGTCCTCGGCTACTCCGCCACCGAGGCGGGTCTCGCCTTCATGCCGCTGGCCCTCGCCACCCTGGTCTTCAACAGCATCGGCGCCGCACTGCTGTCGAAGACCGGCAACCGCGCCATGGCGGTCTTCGGACTCCTTGTCATCGCCGCCGGGTTCGGCCTGCTCTCCACGCTGGGCACGGACAGCGGCTGGGGCATCCTCGCCGGTGCGATGTGCCTGATGGGCGCCGGTGGCGGGCTGGCGATGCCCGCCGCGATGTCGGCCATGATGGGCGCCATCCCCGACGAGCACGCCGGTGTCGGCTCCGCCCTCAACGACACGGTCCAGCAGGCCGGTGCCGCCCTCGGTGTCGCGATCCTCGGCGCCGTCCTCTCCAGCACCTTCACCGGGAACATGCCGTCCGACGCCCCCGAGGCCGCCCGCCACTCCATCGGCGACGCCCTGGCGGCGGCCGCCACCACCAAGGACCCCGCCCTCCTGACCGCCACCCACGACGCCTTCACCAGCGCGATGTCCGCGAGCTTCCTGACGGGAGCGGCGGGAGTGGTCGGCGCGGCGGTCCTGGCGTTCTTCCTGATGAGGGGCACCAAGGACCTCCCCGAAGGGGCGCCTGTCGGGAACACGGAGACCGAGGCCGCACCGGCCGAGCTGGCCGAGGCGGCGCCCCTTTAGGGGCGCGGGGAACTGCGCGACCAGCCCCCACGAACCCGCACGTTCCCCACCACGCACGACCCCACCCCCCACCGCGCGAAACGCTCCAGGGCGGGTGGGAGACCGGCAACCCCGGTCTCCCACCCGCCCCGCCGCCGTCATCGCCCCGCCGGCTAGGCGACCGGCACACGGGCAAACCGCCCCGCCACGCGAAGATCCCCCTCGATCCGCCCGGCCGTCGCGGCCAGCTCCGGCAACACCTCACCCACACACTGCTCAACCGTCCGCCGCGAACTGTGCATCGCCACGTTCACGGCCGCCACGACCAGCCCCGAACGATCCCGCACCGGAACCGCGATCGACCGCAACCCCTCCTCCAACTCCCCGTCCACCAGGGCGTATCCGGCCTCCCGGACGCGATCGAGGGTGGCCGCGAGAGCCCCCGGGTCCGTGACCGTGTGCGGGGTCAGCGCGTGCAGGCCGGTCAGGAACGGGCCCCGCTCGGCCGCGGCGAGGCCGGCGAGCATCACCCGGCCCAGCGAGGTTGCGTAGGCGGGGAAGCGCGTGCCGACGGTGATGTTGACGCTCATGATGCGGCTGGTGGCGACGCGGGCCGTGTATTGGATCTCGTCGCCCGCGAGGACCGCGAGGGACGCCGAGTCGTGCAGCCGGTCGGCGAGTTCGGCGAGATGAGGGGCCGCGATCTGCGGAAGCGTCGTACGGGAGAGCGGCGGGAAGCCGAGTGCCAGGACGCGCGGCGTCAGGGTGAACGTCCGCCCGTGGGCGGTCACTTGACCCAGGTGCTCCAGGGTGATCAGCGCACGCCGGGCCGTCGCCCGCGCGAGCCCGGTGGCCTGCGCGACCTCGGTGAGCGTCAGCTCGGCCCTGCCCTCGCCGAACGCCGTGATCACGGTCAGCCCGCGGGCCAGCGACTCGACGAACTCCCGGCCCAGTTCCTGCTTCGAGGCTCCGGTCCAGGCGGCGAGACCGGCGCGCGCGGCGGGCTGCTGCGCGGGGGCGTCCCGAAGATCCCGTTCCATCGCACGCACGGTCGCCCGCAGCCGGGGCAGCAGGGTGTCCCGCAGGGAGTCCGCGGTGTGCCGGCTGGTGTGGCTCACCACGCTCACCACGCAGGCGATACGCCCACCGCGATCCCGTACCGGAACGGAGAGCGCGACCAGGCCCGGCTCGATCAACTGGTCGTCGAGCGCCCAGCCGCGCGCCGCCGCCTCACGTGTCCGCTCCTCGAACTCCTCGTCCCCGGCGGGGTGTTCACGGGGTGGCACGGCGGGGAAACCGCGGTCCTCGGGATCGGCGGCCCGCCGTTCGCGCCAGCGCGTCCAGTCCTCGTCGGTCCACCCCGTGGCGAACAGCGGGCCCGGCGCGGTCCGTTCGGCCGGGAGCAGATCGCCGATGCGGAAGCTCAGCGACATCGCGCGCCGGCGGGTCGCCTGATGGATGAAGCGGATGCCGTCCCGGTCGCCGACCGCCAGCGACACCGACTCGTCCAGTTCGTCGGCGAGCGCGTCGGCCCGCCCGTCCAGCAGCCGGGGCAGCCGCAGGGCGGCCAGATAGGCGTTGCCCAGCTCCATCAGCCGCGGCGTGAGCACGGCGTCCCGTCCGTCGAGACGTACGTATCCCATGCGGGCCAGCGTCGCCGCGATCCGGTCCACCGTGGACCTGGCGAGGCCGGTGGCCTTCTCCAGGGCGCTGAGACTCGACGTGCCGCCCGCCTCTGTGAGCCGGAGCAGCACGGTGATGCCCCGCATCAGCGGGGCGACTGCCTCGACGGGGGCGACTGTGTCGGGCTCGGCAGGTGTGAGGTGGGTCGGAGTGAGGTGGGTCGGTGGCATGGGCTCCCCATTACGGTGTGCGGACCACGGTAATGAATGCGGGTCGCTCCGCGGGAAGGGCCGTATCGGAGGTGCGGGCCGGTGAGGGCTGGTCGCGCCCCGCGGCGGAGCCGCAAAATGTCACAGCCCCGCGCCCCTGAAAGGGCGCGGCCGCCTGAAGGGGCCCCGCGGCCTACGACGCCGCCTGGCGGTCTCGGGTCACGTACACCTGGTGGTTGCCCGTGGAGTCGGTGCCCGCGACCGTGATGCGGATGCCGGTTCTGAGGTCCTTGAAGTACTGGCCGGGGGAGAAGGCCGCGTCGGAGAGTTCGGCGTGGACGTTCGGGCTGCGGGTGCAGCCGCCGCTGTCCTTGGTGGAGTCGATGACCGTGATCGGGCCCCGGCCGGTGTCGACGGTCGCGTCGACCTTGTAGATGAGAACGCCCGTCTTGCAGATCGCGTCGTCGTTGCCGGCCTGGGTGCGCAGCTCGACCGCGTACCCCGTCCTGGAGTCGACCGGGACGAAGACCAGCTTGCCGCCGGTGCCGGGCTCGGCCAGCGGGGTCAGGACGTGCTCGGTGGTGCCGGCCGCGGACGCGCAGCCGACCTGGGAGTCGTCGAGCCAGCCGAGCTTCCACTTGTGCCAGCCCAGCAGGTCGTTGTCGGCCCCCCAGTCCTCGCTCATGATGTCCCAGTGCCCGACCGCGCCGCCCCCGTCCTGGGTGTAGAGGTCGGGCAGCCCGAAGACATGGCCGTTCTCGTGGGGGAGTACGCGGTAGCCGGTCTCTTCGTACGAGCCCGAGCCGTCGTCCTGGCGGCTGTAGACGAAGGACGCGTTCGCGACGGGCACCCCGTCCGCGACCGGCGCCTCCGTGTTGCCCGCGAAGGTCACCGACAGGACCGTGTCCAGGGCGGAGGGGCCGGCGTTCGGGGTCATCAGGACGTTCAGCAGGTCGTACTCCCTGAAGTCCACCTTCGGATCGGCAGCGGCCACGAGGTCCTGGACCAGCTCGCGGTAACCGGGGTCGAAGGGCGCCCCGCGTTCTATCCCGTACTCCTCGAAGGACTTGGGCATCCGCAGCCAGCCGCCTATCGGGGCCTCGGGGCGGTAGTCGAGGCGGCCGTACGAACTGGTGCGGAACCAGTTGGTGGTCTGCGGGAAGAACTCACCGAAGCGGTCGAGCGCGCTGCCCTGGCCGGGCGCGTCGGAGAAGTCGACCATCAGGTTCAGGGCGCGGACGGTGCCGGTGGAGCGCGAGTAGCCGGCCGGGGTGGGGATGCCCTCGGACATCTGCACGCCCATCGAGCCGCTGATCATGCAGGGACCGAGAGGGGAGGAGCGCGCCAGCGCGATGGGTCCCGCAGCCGTGGTGGAACCGGTCGTCAGATGTCCGGTCCCGGCCGAGGTGCTGACCGTCAGGGTGAGGACGGTGACCGAGGCGAGGGCTGCGGCGCGGCGGCGCGGGGATATCCGACGGCTGGTCGGCTGCATGCAGGGGCCTTTCGCTCCAGGCAGCCGGCCGGTATGGCTGCACCCTGTTCGATCACCCTGTGCCGCCGGATGCGCGGGCGCGCGCTGGAGGAGACCGATCGTGGGTTTCTTGTTCGCGGGAGCCCCTGAAGGGTGTGACGCGGGTCACATGGAATCTCTTCGATGTTCGGAAATAACTGGGGATCGTTTCCCCGTTTAGCCATGTGTCCGAGCGAAACGGGGAGTGGATCCCCGGATCGCACCCACCGGCTCAAGGAGTACGCCGTGGAGACCGCAGTCCGCGTACAGCACAAGGTGACCCGGCCGCGCGCCGACGCCCTGCGCAACCGGGAGCGGATCGTCACCGCCGCCCGCGAGATGTTCGTGGAGTTCGGCCCCGACGTGCCGCTCGACGAGATCGCTCGCCGGGCCGGCGTCGGCAACGCCACGGTGTACCGCAACTTCCCGGACCGGGACGCACTGGTGCGGGAGGTCGTCTGCTCGGTCATGGACCGTACGTCGGAGGCGGCCGAACTCGCGCTCGCCGAGACGGGCGACTCCTTCGAGGCACTGTCGCGCTTCGTGCACGCCTGTGCCGACGAGCGGCTCTCGGCCCTCTGCCCGATGATGTCCAGCGCCTTCGACCAGCACCACCCGGACCTGGAGGCGGCGCGTGAGCGGATCGAGGAACTGGCCGAGCGGCTGATGGCCCGCGCCCGCGAGGCCGGACAGCTCCGACCCGACGTGGGCGTCGGCGACATCATGATCGCCGTGGCCCAGCTCAGCAGGCCCCCGGCCGGTACCGCGACCCTGTGCTTCGACCGGTTCGTCCACCGCCACCTGCAGCTGTTCCTGGACGGTCTGCGGGCCCCGGCCCGATCCGAACTGCCGGGCATGACCGCGACCATGGAGGACCTGCGACAAGCCTGACCGATGACTTCCGCCCCTCCGGGCGGTCCTTACCAGCGACGACCCGACCAGTCCTCGCGTAACCCCACTTACGCACCGAACATCCCGGCCGTCACCGACGACGAGCCGCGCCCTCTCACTGTCTTTTTCGATCCGAAGTCCCGAAGTGGGTACCTCCATGTCTGAAACAGCCCAGGCCACCGCCGGCAAGGCGCAGGCCCCCGATTCCAACCGCTGGAAAGCGCTGACCTTCATCGCGCTCGCCCAGCTCATGGTCGTGCTCGACGCGACCATCGTGAACATCGCGCTGCCCTCGGCCCAGCAGGACCTGGGCATCTCCGACGGCAACCGGCAGTGGGTCATCACGGCCTACGCCCTCGCCTTCGGCGGACTCCTCCTCTTCGGCGGCCGGATCGCCGACATCTGGGGCCGCAAGCGCACCTTCGTCACCGGCCTCATAGGCTTCGCCGGCGCCTCCGCCCTCGGCGGTGCCGCGACCAACGAGGCGATGCTGCTCGGCTCCCGTGCCCTGCAGGGTGCCTTCGGCGCACTGCTCGCGCCCGCCGCGCTGTCGCTGCTCGCGGTGATGTTCACCGACTCCAAGGAGCGCGCCAAGGCGTTCGGCATCTACGGTGCGATCGCCGGTGGCGGTGGCGCCGTCGGCCTGATCCTCGGCGGCTTCCTCACCGAGTACCTGGACTGGCGCTGGACGTTCTTCGTGAACATCCCGTTCGCGGTCGTCGCCGCGGCCGGTGCGTACTTCGTCATCCGTGAGCCGTCCGGCAGCCGCAACCGCTCGCCGCTCGACATCCCGGGTGTCGTCCTGTCCACCGTCGGTCTGGTCTCCCTCGTCTACGGCTTCACCCGCGCCGAGTCCGAGGGCTGGGGCGACTCCATGACCATCGGCCTGTTCGTCGCGTCGGCGGTGCTCCTCGCGGCCTTCGTCCTCGTCGAGTCCAAGGTCAAGGCCCCGCTGCTGCCCCTGCGCGTCATCACCGAGCGCAACCGCGGCGGCGTCTACCTCTCGCTCGGTCTCGCGATCATCGCGATGTTCGGCCTGTTCCTCTTCTTGACCTACTACCTGCAGATCGTGAAGGGCTACTCGCCGGTCAAGACCGGTTTCGCCTTCCTGCCGATGATCGCGGGCATGATCGCGGGCTCCACGCAGATCGGCGCCCGGCTGATGAACCGCCTCCCGGCGCGTCTGCTGATGGGCCCGGGCTTCCTGGTCGCCGCGGCCGGCATGCTGCTGCTGACCCAGATGGAGATCGGCTCCTCGTACGCGGCCCTGCTCCTGCCGGCCATGCTGCTGCTCGGCCTCGGTATGGGTACGGCGTTCATGCCGGCCATGTCCCTGGCCACGCTGGGCGTCGAGCCGCGTGACTCCGGTGTCGCCTCCGCGATGGTCAACACCTCGCAGCAGGTGGGCGGCGCGATCGGTACGGCTCTGCTGAACACGATCGCCGCGTCGGCCACCACGGCGTACGTCAAGGACCACATCGCCGGTGCCACCACCCAGCCCCAGCAGCAGCTCGTCCAGCTGCAGGCCCAAGTGCACGGCTACACCAACGCGATCTGGTTCGCCGTCGGCATCCTCGTCATCGCCGCGGGAATCGCCTTCACCTTCATCAACGCCGGAAGCCCCGACGCCACCGCGGCCGCGGGCTCCCTCGAAGGCGCCGAGGACGACGTGAAGGTCCCGGTCATCGCCCACTAGTGCGACCGGACCCGCATGGGGTCACCCACTGACCTCGTACGTGTGCAGGGGTGGGGACGCCTTCATACGTACGAACCGGGATCTGCCCCGGCTCCGAGAGCGGTGGAGCCGGGGCAGATCCATGCCCATGCCCGGGGCCCGGACCGGTGCCGGGGCCCGCGATGGGCCGCGTGAGCGGCCCTTCGGGGGCGCGGGGAACTGCGCGACCAGCCACTACGAACCCGCACCCGACGACGAACCCGGCGAACCCCTACCGCAGCCAGGGCAGGTCCGCCCCCGTCCCCTCCGGCTGGAGCCCTTCCGCGATGAGCAGCATGGCCTCCCCGAGGGCCTTCTGCTGATCGGGCGTGAGCCGGTCGAAGAAGGCCTGCCGGACCGCGGCCACATGCCCGGGCGCGCTCCGCATCAGCACCTCGTGTCCTTCGTCCGTCAGCACCGCGAACTGCCCCCGCTTGTCCGAGGGGCAGTCCTCCCGCCTCACCCACCCGTTCTTCTCCAGCCGCGCGATGGCGTGCGAGAGCCGGGACCTGGTGATCTTCGCCTTCATCGCCAGCTCGGTCATCCGCAGCCGCCGGCGCGGGGCCTCGGCGAGACCGACGAGCAGGCCGTAGTAGATGTGAGGCATGCCCGCATCACGCTGCAGCTGGCGGTCGAGATGGTCGTCAAGAAGTGTGGTGGCATGGATGTACGCACGCCACGTGCGCTGTTCCTCGTCACTGAGCCAGCGCGGCTCGTCAGCGGATGCCGTGTTCATGCATCTACTGTACGAGACCCCTCCTTGAACGTTAAACAAATGCGGAGTAACCTCATATCACAGAAGTTGATACTTCAAGCAAGTGGGCCCGGCCGGTGTCGGTCGAGCCGGTCGAACGAGTGCCCAAGGGAGCCGCCGTCATGTCCGCCGCCACCGAGGAACGTGCCGTCGTGGAGCGCATGCCCGCCCTCTACCTCTCCCACGGGGCCCCGCCGCTGGCCGACGATCCGATCTGGCCCGGCCAGCTCGCCGCCTGGTCCGCGGACCTGCCGCGCCCGAAGGCGATCCTCATGATCTCCGCGCACTGGGAGGAGGCCCCGCTCGCCCTCGGGGCCACCGGGACCGTCCCGCTGGTCTACGACTTCTGGGGCTTCCCCGAGCACTACTACAAGGTGCGGTACGAGGCCCCCGGCGCACCCGAACTCGCCGAGTCCGTCCGCAAGTTGCTGCGCGCCCCCGGCATGCCCGTCCAGGACATCCCGGACCGCGGCCTGGACCACGGCGCGTACGTCCCGCTCGTGGAGATGTTCCCCGCGGCCGACATCCCGGTCCTCCAGGTCTCGATGCCCACGCTGGACCCCGTCCGCCTCATGGAGATCGGCCGCAAGCTGGCACCCCTGCGCGACGAGGGCGTCCTCATCGTCGGCTCCGGCTTCTTCACCCACAACCTGGCGGCCCTGCGGCAGGGCGGGATCCCCGGCTGGTCGGTGGAGTTCGACGAGTGGGGCCACCGGGCCCTGGACTCGGGTGACGTCGACGGCCTCCTCGACTTCCTCCACAAGTCCCCGGCGGGACAGCTGGCCCACCCGCGCACCGAGCACTTCGCCCCGCTGTTCGTGACGATGGGCGCGGCGGACGCCGCCGGTGAACTGGACGCCCAGCGGTCGGTGATCGACGGCTTCTGGCTGGGACTGGCGAAGCGGTCGGTGCAGTTCGGCTGAGACCGGCGGGCCCCGGCCGACGGCCCCCGGCGCCGGACCCCTGGCACCGGACCCTGGGCGATGGGCCCGGGAGACGGACCCCGGCCGTGGCGCGGAACCCTCAGAGCTCCTTCTCGTACCAGGCCACATCCCAGTACCGCCCGAACTTCCGGCCCACCTCCCGGTACGTACCGACGTACCGGAACCCGAACCGCTCGTGCAGCCGCACGGACGCCTCGTTGGGCTGGGCGATCCCCGCGTAGGCCCGGTGCAGATCCTCGTCCGCGAGCGCCGCGAACAGGGCCTTGTAGAGCAGTGTGCCGACACCCCGGCCACCGGCGTCCGGGGCGAGGTAGATCGTCACCTCCACGGACGTCTCGTACGCGGGCTTCGGCCGGAACGCGCTGGATGTGGCGTAGCCCAGAATCTCCTGTGAGTCCCCGGCCGTGGCAACCATCAGCCGATGCGGGCCGTCTTCAGGGTGAGAGAGCAGCCAAGGGCGGCGCTCTACCGGAGTGAAGGTCGCTGTGTCGAACGTGATCGGCGTCTCACGCACGTAGTGGTTGTAGATGTCCGTGAGGGCGTCGAGGTCGCTCTCGACTCCTGGCCTGACCTGCACCTCTGTACGTTCCGACGACATCTGCCCTCCCTCGGTGGCCGCACAGGGTACTGCAAGATCAGAAAAATCGAGTAGCAGGTTGGGAATTCTGTCCGGATTCCAGTCGTTGTTTCCATCGGATGCAGGGCACCCGGGAAGGTGTCCGAGCCACCACCAGAACCACTAGGACCCGCAAGCCCACCATCGCAAGGGAGCACGCATGGCAACCCGTGCCGTCGCCCGTCGTAAGTCCGCCTCAGGCGGAAGCGACGCGGCACGCAGTGTTCGCGTCGTAGGCGGCGAGATCGCCGACCGCGACCTGGTCGGCATGTATCTCGACGAGATCGCGCGCACACCGCTGCTCGACGCCGCCAAGGAAGTGGACCTCTCCCAGACCATCGAGGCGGGCGTGTACGCCCAGCAGATCCTCGACGGCGAGGTCACCGACACAAAGGTGAAGGCCTCCCGCGAGGAGCTCGAAGCGCTGGTCGCCGACTCCGAGCGGGCCAAGGACATCTTCATCCGGTCGAACCTCCGCCTGGTCGTGGCGGTCGCCCGTCGCTACCCGCGCAGTGGCCTGCCGCTCCTGGACCTGATCCAGGAGGGGAACGCGGGCCTGGTCCGGGCCGTCGAGAAGTTCGACTACCGCAAGGGCTTCAAGTTCTCGACGTACGCGACCTGGTGGATCCGTCAGGCCATCACCCGTTCCATCGCCGACCAGTCCCGCACCATCCGCCTCCCCGTCCACCTGGTGGAGGAGCTGGGCCGGATCCGCCGTGTGCAGCGCGAGTTCAACCGCGAGCACGGCCGTGAGCCGGAGCCCTCGGAGATCGCCGCGGAGCTGGACACGAAGCCGGAGCGCGTGGTCGACGTGCTGGACTGGGCCCGCGACCCGGTCTCGCTGAACATGGCGGTGGACGACGACGGTGACACCCAGTTCGGCGACCTGCTGGAGGACACCTCCGCCGTCTCGCCCGAGCAGTCCGTGCTCACGCTGCTGCGCAGCGAGGAGCTGGACGACCTCATCGGCCGCCTCGACCAGCGCACGGCCTCGATCATCAAGATGCGGTACGGCATCGAGGACGGCCGGGAGCGCACGCTCACCGAGGTCGGCAAGGAGCACGGCCTCACGCGCGAGCGCATCCGCCAGATCGAGAAGCACGCGCTGCTGGAACTGAAGAAGCTGGCCCGCGACACGGGCTTCGACGCCGCCGCGTAAGCCGCCCCTGGCGGCCGGGTGGTCCGGCCGCCGACGGCTCACCCCGCGAGAGTGGCTTCCGGCCGGGGGCGCGTATCGCGCGCCGGGCGGTTGTGACCGGTTTCGCGGGGGCGGGTGTGTACTGTCTGCCGGAAGCGGGCGGGACGCCTCCCGCGCCGACAGCGGGACCCGTCCCGGGCGGGCGGTCCCGGACGGTGAAACTCACTGTCGTCGGGAGGATTGGCCTCGCTCCGTCGGGGCAGGCGCTCTTACCCGGCCATGTACCTGTGACCGGGGTCGACCGTGCCTCGCCGGGCGGCCGGGGCAGGTCTCGAACAAAGTCGTACAGAAGTCCGTATTCCGCCGCTTCAACACATCGGCCCCGGGGCACAAGACTCCAGGGCCCACAGAGCCGAGTCCCGACGCACACCCCCCCCCGGCGCCGGGACTCTCCCAGAGCCGAGCTCCGGCGCCTCCCCCCCTGGCGCCGGGGCTCGGCTCCATCTTTGGGGGTGGGTACGGCTGCGAGTGCGGCTGTGGCTTCGGGTGCGCGGGCGCTTGGTGCGAGGGTTTGGGTGCAGCCGCGTGGGCATGGCTGCCCGGGCCACCCCGGACCTGAACCCCGGGGTGACCCGGGTGGCACATTGTGCCATGAGGGCAAATCTTGCCGGTCGGGTGCCTGGGGCGGGCTTGTTTCGCCCCCGCCGCCCCTACCTGTTCCCGTCACTGCTCGGGGGCTCCGCCCCCGAACCCCCGCTCCTCAAACGCCGGAGGGGCTGAAATGCCTCAGGGCCGAGATACCCAAGGGGCGCGGGGAACTGCGCGACCAGCCACAGCCGGACCCGCACCTTCACAATGAACCTGCCGCCCCCAGCCCGTCCGGCGCCTGAGGGCAAGGGCCGTTCAGGCCGCTCTACCGATTCGCCGCCGCCCGGCTCAGTCGGCCCCCCAACTGCCGTACGTACTCCACGAGTTCAACCGGCTCATGCACGGTGAACTCGCAGTCCACCATCGCGAGCCGTACCGCCAGCCACTCCACGGCATCTCCGGAGGAGCTGCGCAGCCGACAGCTCCGCTCGTCGACCGGCTCGGGCACCCCGAGCCACCCCGGCAGCCGCGCCGCGATGAACTCCGCGGGCGCGGCGAACGTCACCTCGAACTCGTACGTCTCCTGGCGCCGGTGCATCGACTGCCGCAGATACTCGGCGGCGCTCCCCGTGGGCAGCTCGCGCGGCGTGAAACGGGCCCCGGTCGCGAACGGGTCGGCCACCCGGTCGACCCGGAACGTACGCCAGTCCGCGCGGTCGAGGTCGTACGCGACGAGGTACCAGCGGAGGCCGGTCGACACCAGCCGGTAAGGCTCGATCCGGCGCCGGCTCTCCGCGCCGTCCTTCGCCCGGTACGCGAACCGCAGCAGTTCCCGCCCCGCGATCGTCGAGGCCATCACGGTCAGCGTCTCGGGCGCGATGCTCGCACCGTCGCCGCTGGTCAGTGGAGTGGTCGCGGCCTGCAGGGTGGAGACGCGATGCCTCAGGCGGCTCGGCAGGACCTGTTCGAGCTTGGCCAGCGCCCGTACGGAGGCCTCGTCCACGCCCGCGACGGCGTGCCCCGCACCGGCCCGCAGCCCGACCGCGATCGCCACCGCCTCCTCGTCGTCGAGGACCAGCGGCGGCATGGCCTTCCCGGCGACCAGCCGATACCCGCCGTCCGCGCCCATCGTCGCCTGTACCGGATAGCCGAGTTCCCGCAGCCGGTCCACATCCCGCCGCACAGTCCGCCGCGAAACCCCCAGCCGCTCGGACAACTCCCCACCGGGCCACTCCCGCGGAGTCTGAAGAAGAGAGAGCAACTGAAGGAGCCGGGCCGGGGTGTCGGTACTCATGGGGTCTCCCTCTCGTGGTTTCTCGTTCCTCCGAGAATGCCTCACCACTAGGACATGACCTGACCTATATCCCCTCTACCTTCAAAACATGACCTCTTCCAGCAGCACTCTCCCGTCCCCCCGGCCGGAGGCCGACCGCCGGCGCTGGTTCGCGCTCGCCATCGTGATGACCGCGGCCTTCATGGACCTGGTCGACGTCACGATCGTCAACGTCGCGATCCCGTCGATCCAGCGGGACGAGGGCGCGTCCTTCAGCCACATCCAGTGGATAACGGCCGGCTACGCGCTGGCCTTCGCGGCCGGCCTGATCACCGGCGGCAGGCTCGGTGACATCCACGGCCGCAAGCGGGTGTTCCTCGTCGGCATCGGCGGGTTCACGCTCGCGTCCGCGCTCTGCGGCTTCGCGGTGAACCCGGACATGCTCGTCGCCTCCCGCATCCTCCAGGGAGCCATGGCAGCGCTGATGGTGCCGCAGGTCCTGTCGATCGTGCACGCCACGTTCCCGGCGCACGAGCGGGGCAAGGTCTTCGGGATGTTCGGCGCGATCGTGGGTCTCGGCGCGGTGTCGGGCCCGATCCTGGGCGCGCTGCTCACCGAGTGGAACCTGTTCGGCCTGGAGTGGCGGCCGATCTTCCTCATCAACCTGCCGGTCGGCATCGCGGGCCTCATCCTGGGCCGGAAGTTCATCACCGAGTCCAAGGCCCCGCACGCCCTCAAGCTCGACCTCGTCGGCGTCGTGCTCGTCACCCTCGGTCTGCTGATGCTGCTCTACCCGCTCACCCGCGGCCGCGAGCTGGGCTGGCCGATGTGGGGGTACGTCGTGATGGCCGGCGCCCTCGTCGTCTTCGCGGCGCTGGTGGCGTACGAGAAGAGGAAGGCGGCACGCGACGGTTCCCCGCTCGTCGAGCTCTCGCTCTTCAAGGTGAAGAGCTTCGCCGCGGGCATCGCCGTGCAGACGGTCTTCGGGGTCGGCCTCGGCATCTTCTTCCTGGTCTGGACGCTGTACATGCAGGTGGGCCTCGGCTGGAGCGTGCTGCGGGCCGGTCTGACCGGTGTTCCCTTCTCGATCGCGGTCTCGGTGGCGGCGGGCATGTCGGTGCAGATGCTGGTGCCGAGGTTCGGGCGCAAGGTGCTCCAGGCGGGCGCGCTGACCATGGCGGCGGGCGTCCTGCTCTACATCTGGGAGGCCGAGCGGTACGGCATGTCCATCGCCTCCTGGCAGATGGCCCTTCCGCTGGTCGTCATGGGGGCCGGCATGGGCCTGATCGTGGCCCCGCTGACGGACGCGATCCTCTCCGAGGTGCCGCGTGAGCACTCCGGTTCGGCGTCGGGCCTGATCAACACGGTTCAGCAGATGGGCAACGCCCTCGGCCTCGGCCTGGTCTCCGTCGTCTTCTTCGGCACGATGTCCGACGACCTGCCCGGACCCGAGGTGGGCCCCGCCTTCGTCGACGCCTTCCAGAGCGCGCTGGTCTGGGTCGCCGTGGTGATGACGGCCATCTTCCTGCTGATGTTCGCCCTCCCGAAGCGGCCCGCCCAGCACGTGGAGGGGGCGGAGACCGCCGAGACACCGGAGATCACGCCGCTCGGCAAGGAGCCCGAACTCGTCGGCTGACGAGAGCATCTGGTGACAGCGGTCGGCGATGCGCCGACCGGATCCGGCATCGCGAGGCCCGGCCCCTCAGGGGGCCGGGCCTCGCCGTATGCCCACCCACGCCCGGCCCGATGTCCGTTCATGCCCACATCGATGCCCGAACCTGTTTACTTTGCGGAAATCTGGGCGTAGCCTCACGCTTAAACCACAGGTTCGGGCACAGAGCGGAGGCGAACGGACATGTACGCACCGGAGCGACAGCAGGAGATCCTCCGACTCGCACGTGACGGCGGCCGTGTGGATGTCGTGTCGCTGGCCGAGGAGTTCCAGGTCACGGCGGAGACGATCCGGCGGGACCTGAAGGCCCTCGACCGGGCGGGACTGCTGCGCCGGGTCCACGGCGGTGCCATCCCGGCCGGGCGGCTCGACTTCGAGCCCGACCTCGCCGAGCGCGAGACCACCGCGGCCGACGAGAAGGACCGCATCGCCAAGGCGGCCGTGGCCGAACTGCCGGACAAGGGCACGATGATCCTCGACGCGGGCACGACCATCGCCCGCCTCGCCGGAGCCCTCCCCCTGGAGGCGACACTCACCGTCGTGACGCACAGCCTCCCCATCGCGGCCCGCCTCGCCGACCACCCCGGCATGCAGCTCCACCTCATCGGAGGCCGCGTCCGGCACCGTACGCGCGCGGCGGTCGACGCCTGGGCGCTGCGGGCCTACGGAGAGATCCGCGCGGACGTCGTCTTCCTCGCGGCGAACGGCTTCTCCGTCGAGCACGGCCTGACCACCCCGGACCTCGCCGAGGCCGCCGTGAAGCGCGCCGCGCTCGCCGCCGCGCGCCGCGTGGTGCTGCTCGCCGACTCGGCCAAGCACGGCCAGGAACACTTCGCGCGCTTCGGCGGCCTCAGCGAAGTGGACCTGTTGATCACCGACAGCGGGCTGAGCCCCGAAGACGCGACCGCCATCGAGCGCGGCGGCACGGAAGTAGTGCGCGCATGATCCTCACCGTCACCCCGAACCCGTCCCTGGACCGTACGTACGAGGTCCCGTCGCTCGACCGCGGCGAGGTCATACGGGCCACCGGCGAGCGCATGGACCCGGGCGGCAAGGGCGTCAACGTCTCGCGGGCCGTCGCCGCGGCCGGCCGGCGCACCGTCGCCGTGCTGCCGCTCGGCGGAGCGCCCGGCGCGCTCGTCGCCGACCTCCTCGACGCACAGGGCATCGAGGTCGCACCCGTCCCGGTCGCCGGGGCGACCCGCTCGAACATCGCGCTCGCCGAGGCCGACGGCGTACTGACGAAGATCAACGCACCCGGGCCCGAACTCACGTCCGCCGAGGAGGAGTTGCTCCTGGAGACCGTGCGCGAGCAGTCCGGCGACGCCGACTGGATCGCCTGCTGCGGCAGCCTGCCGCGCGGCCTCGCCCCCTCCTGGTACGCGGAACTGGTCGCCCGCGCCCACCGGGCGGGCGCCCGCATCGCGCTCGACACCTCCGGACCCGCCCTGCTCGCGGCCCTCCGCGAACGGCCCGACGTGGTCAAGCCCAACGCCGAGGAACTCGCCGAGGCCGTCGGCCGCCCCCTCGCCACGGTCGGCGACGCGGTCAAGGCCGCCGAGGAACTGCGCGAGCTGGGCGCCCGTGCCGTGCTCGCCTCCCTCGGCGCCGACGGGCAGCTGCTCGTCAGCGAGGAGGGCGCGTGGTTCGCGGGCGCGCGCGTCGACGTCGTACGCAGCAATGTGGGCGCGGGCGACTCCTCGCTCGCCGGTTTCCTCATCGCCGGCGGCAGCGGTCCCGGCGCACTCGCCTCCGCGGTGGCCCATGGCGCGGCCGCCGTCCAGCTTCCGGGCAGCGTGATGCCGAGCCCGGCGGACCTCGACCCGTCCTCGGTGACCGTCACTTCGGAGATCCCCGTGGACCGCGTACTGACGGAGCCGGTGTCATGACCGGCCGCCGACTCCCGCGTACGGGCTGTCCACTCGCGCGTACCGGCTTGCGCGCAACCCACGAACCGGCCCTGATGCGGCGGGGACTCCCCTTACCCGCCGCAGCCGCCGCCGCGCGGAGGCGGGGCTTCACCGGCCCCGTCCCCGGCTCCGGCCCCGTTTCAGCACACCCCGTAGTCCCCGTAACCGTCGCGGTTCTCGACCGCGGCACCCCCGTCCCCACCCTCGCCCACAACTCTCCCCGGGCGATACGCGTGCGAAGGAGCCCGCGATGAGCGAGATGATCACCGCGGACCTGGTCGATCTCGACCTGTCCGCCGATACGAAGGAAGCGGCGGCGCGCGCCCTCGCCGAGCGCATGGTGTCCCTGGGCCGGGTGACCGACCTGGACGGCTTCCTCGCCGACGTGGCCGCCCGCGAGGCCCAGATGCCGACCGGCCTCGACGGCGGTATCGGCATCCCGCACTGCCGCAGCGAGCACGTCACCGAGCCGACGCTGGCCTTCGGGCGCAGCGCGGCAGGGATCGACTTCGGCGCGCCGGACGGCCCCGCCGACCTGATCTTCCTGATCGCCGCCCCGGCCGGCGCGGACGACGCCCACCTCACGATCCTGTCGTCACTGGCCCGCCAGCTGATGAACGCCGAGTTCACCTCGGCGCTGCGGTCGGTGGGCGACGCGGCGGGCGCCGCCGCCCTGATCAGCGGCGACGAGCCCGCGACCGCACCCGCACCTGCCACCGAGACCGCAACTGCGGCTGCCGAGCCGGGTGCCGACGGCTCCTCCGAGGGTTCCGGTGACTCGGACGGCTCCGAGGCGGCTTCCGGGACCGGCTCCGCCGAGGCCGGCGCCGGGACTGCCCCGGCCCCCGCTCCTGCCCTCGCCGGTACGGACGACGAGGGTGCCGCCGACGGGAAGGGCGGGCGACCCTTCCGTATCGTCGCCGTCACCTCCTGCCCCACCGGTATCGCGCACACCTACATGGCGGCCGAGTCGCTGGAGAACGCGGGCCGTGACGCCGGTGACGTCGAGGTCGTCGTCGAGACGCAGGGCTCGGCCGGTTTCACCCGGCTCGACCCGGCCGTCATCGCCGCGGCGGACGGCGTGATCTTCGCGCACGACATGCCCGTACGGGAGAAGGACCGGTTCGCCGGCAAGCCCACCGTGGACGTCGGCGTGAAGGCGGGCATCAGCAAGGCCGCCGAGCTGATCGCCCAGGTGCGCGGCAAGGCCGAGCGCGGCGAGGTCACGGCGGCCGCCGGGCCCCGCGGCGGTACACCGGTGGAGCGGGCCGGCGAGCCCGGTGAGGGCTACGGCACGAAGCTCCGCAAGTGGCTGATGTCCGGCGTGAGTTACATGGTCCCGTTCGTGGCCGCGGGCGGTCTGCTGATCGCGCTCGGGTTCGCGATCGGCGGCTACCAGATCAACGAGGCCAAGCCGGTCACCGAGGTCTTCAACTGGGGCCAGGTCGACAGCTGGGCCGCGCTGCTCTTCCAGATCGGCGGCGTCGCCTTCGGCTTCCTGATCCCCGTCCTCGCCGGTTACATCGCGTACGGCATGGCGGACCGGCCCGGTCTCGTGCCCGGCTTCGTCGGCGGCATGATCTCCGCCAACATCGCCGCGGGCTTCCTCGGCGGTCTGGCCGCGGGTCTGCTGGCCGGTGGTGTCGTCCTCGCGATCCAGCGGATCAAGATCCCGCCGGTGCTGCGCGGCATCATGCCGGTGGTCGTGATTCCACTGGTCTCCTCGATCGTCGTCGGCTTCCTGATGTTCATCGTGATCGGCAAGCCCATCGCCGAGGCGCAGAAGGCCATGACGGACTGGCTCTCCGGTCTCTCCGGCACCAACGCCGTCCTGCTCGGTGTGCTGCTCGGCCTGATGATGTGCTTCGACCTCGGCGGCCCGGTCAACAAGGTCGCGTACGCCTTCGCCACGGGCGGTATCGCCGTCCAGGACCCCAGCGGGTCCGCGATGAAGATCATGGCGACGGTCATGGCGGCCGGCATGGTCCCGCCGCTGGGCATGGCCCTGGCCACCACGATCCGCAAGAAGCTGTTCACCTCGGCCGAGCGGGAGAACGGCAAGGCGGCCTGGGTCCTCGGCGCCTCCTTCATCTCCGAGGGCGCGATCCCGTTCGCGGCGGCCGACCCACTGCGGGTCATCCCCGCCTCGATGGCGGGCGGCGCGGTCACCGGTGCCCTGACCATGACCTTCGGCTCGACCCTGCGCGCCCCGCACGGCGGCATCTGGGTCACCTTCCTGATCGGCAAGCCGTTCCTCTACCTCCTCGCCATCGCGATCGGCACAGCGGTCACGGCAGGCCTGGTCATCGTCCTGAAGGGCATGCGCAAAACGACCCCTGAGGGCGACGAGGACAAGACCCCGGAGGCCCCGACGGCCACTCAGAAGAAGGAGCCGATAGCGGCCTGAACGCTCCGCTGAAAGCGACAACGACGGTGGGCCGGGACTGAGAAGTCCCGGCCCACCGTCGTTGTCCCGTCAGGGGCGCGGGGGTGCCCATTCAAGCGGGCAGGGCCGGCAGTGGTTTTTAGGGGCGCGGGGAACTGCGCGACCAGCCACAACGACCCGCAGATCACCCACAGGCCGAATCCCGCTTAACCGCCGGAGGCAGACGCACGGCGCTCCATGGCCGACCGCGCATCCTCCTCGGACGGATACACCTCACACATGTGCCGCCCATCGGGCGTAGCCGTGTGCTCGACCTCCCACAACGACAGCTCCCGCCCGTCGTGGAGCAGAAACGCGTGCTCGTAGAGCGAGAAGCACATCCCGCGCTCACCCGCCCGGCACGGCCGCCCGAACGCCTGGGTGATCTGGTGCGCGAACGCCATCTGCAGCAGATCGGCCATGTCCTCGCCCGGCCGGTCCGCGTTCTCCGCGCGCCGCAGCAGCCGCCGCCCGTGATCCGCGGAGTCGTCGGGAACGTACGCGTGCAGCGGCTCGGGGACGTGCGACACCCGCACCATCACCGGCAGTTCGAAGTCCGGCGCGTCCGCCGGGAGAGGCAGGCGCCCCGTCGCGGTGCGCAGCTCCTCCTCGTCCTCGTACACCTCGTGCTGCGTGTCGCGGCCCGGTGCGGTGTTGTGGACGAGCTCCCAGAGCGTGAGCGCGCTCCCATCGGCCAGCAGCCAGGTGTGCCGGTACGTCTCGCGGTGCAGCCCCGCGCTGTGGTGTGCGGAGTGCAGCGAGCTGTCGTGGGCCAGTGCCCGGTCCAGCCGCCGTATCGTCTCGTCCGGCAGCTCGAAGGAGTTCAGGGCACGGCCGAGGAGTCGCGCGAGATGCTCCTCCGGAGACTCGGGCGACTCGGGTGGCTCGTACGCTGCCGTCTCGTACGGAACGCTCAAGGCTTCTCCCGGCGTTGCTGCATGTCACCTTGTGGGTGCATACCGTAGCCCCTCGGGCGGACATCATGTCCGGGAACCGAGAAAACGTACGCACAGAAAACGCCGGGGCCGTGTGAGGAGTTCCCACACGGCCCGCCGAAACGTCAAAACCCCTTGGTCAGAGGGCACTTCCCGCGGTCCAGGCACTCCATGCCATGTTCCAGCCGTTGAGACCGTTGTCCGGAGCGACCGTCTTGTCGGGGGAGTTCTTGACGGTCACGACGTCCCCGACGAGCGAGTTGTCGAAGAACCACTTGGCGACCGTGTCACCGCCTGCGCCCTGCACGTCCGCCAGCCCCACGCAGCCGTGGCTGGTGCCCTGCTTCCCGAAGGGCGGATTGCCCTTGTTGTACCAGTAGTTCCCATGAATGAAGGTCCCCGAGGTCGTCAGCCGCATCGCGTTCGGCACGTCCGCGATGTCGTACTCGCCGCCGTAGCCGACCGTCGACCCGTTCATCCGCGTCTGCCGGAACTTCTCCGAGATCACCATCTGCCCGTTGTACGTGCTGTTGTCCGGGCTGCCCGCCGAGATCGGGATCGTCTTGACGGTCCTGCCGTCACGAACGACCGTCATGGTCTGGGTGTTGACGTCGACCGTGGACACCTGGGAGCGCCCGACCGTGAACGTCACCGTCTTGTCCTGCACCCCGTAGACGCCCTTCGCGCCCTCGACGCCGTCCAGGTCGATCTTCATCGTGACCTTGGAGCCGGCCTTCCAGTACGCCTGGGGCCGGAAGTCCAGCCGCTGCGCGCCGAACCAGTGCCCGACCACCTTCTGCCCGCTGCTGGACATGACGGTGATGTGCGACTGCACGTCCTTCCTGAACTTCCCGCCGCCGATCGTCTTGTCGAAGGTGAACGACACCGGCATCCCGACGCCGACCTTCGTGCCGCCGTCCGGTGTGTACGTCCCGATGAAACTGTTGTCCGTGGACACCGTCGTGAAGATGGAGTTGGCCGCCGCCGGCTTCCCGTCGCCGTCCTTCGCGGTGGCCGATATCTGGTACTTGGTCCCCCGCTCCAGCTGCTCCTTCGGCTTCCAGCTCTTCCCGTTCGCCGCGATCGACCCCGGTACGGCCGCCCCCGTGGCCGACTCCTTCATCGCCACCTCGGTCAGCTTCCCGTCGCTGACCTTCACCCCGGTCGAGTTGATCGACGCCGACGCCGAACCGTCCTTCGCGGAGATGACTATCTTCGCCGCCGAAGTCCTGGTTCCGCCGTTCTTGTCCTCGGACTTGTTGTCGGCCTTGGCGTCGCCGCCGCACGCGGTGAGGGTCAGGGCGCCGACCATCAGGGCGGCACAGGCCACCAGCGCGCGCCTCGCTGTTGTGTCCGGCGTTGTCACGGGCTGCTCCAGTTCTCGCGGTTGGGGGTGATCCGCTCCGTTCCGTGGAGAAAGATCGGATCCATGGAGAAGGAGGGGAACATCACCCGCCCGGGTTCCCCCAGCCCGACATCAACACCATCACGTGACAGATTCGGGACAATCGCCCTATGCGGCGGGGGCCTTGGCGGCGGCATCGGCGGGGGACCCGTCCGCGATGCGCAGCGCCTCGACCAGATCGCGGTAGAGGGAGTCCGTGGCGAGCAGTTCGTCATGGGTGCCCCGGGCGCGGACACCGCCCGCGTCCATCACCACGATCGAGTCCGCGTCGATCACCGTCGACAGCCGGTGCGCGATCGTCACCACCGCGTGCTCCCTCGCCCGCCGCCGGACACAGTGGTGGACCGCCGACTCCGTGAGCGCGTCGAGCTGGGCCGTCGCCTCGTCGAGCAGCAGCACGTCCGGCTCCCGCAGCAGCGCCCGCGCGAGAGCGATGCGCTGCCGCTCCCCGCCGGAGACGGCCGCGGTCGACAACTCCGTGTCCAGTCCCTCGTCCAGCGACTCCACCTTCTCCGTCAGCCGCACGTCCGCGAGAACCTGAAGCAGTTCCTCCTTGCTTGCCTCCGGCCGGGAGATGAGCAGGTTGTCGCGGATGGTGCCGGGGACGACCGGGGTGTCCTGCTCCACATACGCCAGCCTGGAACGGATCGCCGCGTGACTGTGCCGGTGATACGGGACACCGTCCAGCAGCAACGCGCCCTCCTGCGGCTCCAGAAAACGCAACAGCAGGGAGAAGACCGTGGTCTTGCCCGCCCCGGAGGGCCCGACGATCGCGGTGTGCCCACGAGCCGGCACCGCCAGGTCGATCCCGCGCACGGCAGGCTCCCGGCCAGGACCGTACGACGCCGTGACGCCCTTCAGCTCCAACACCGGGCCGCTCGTGTCCGGCTTCTCCGGCACGGGACCGCTCGTCCGCCGTCGGCCCGACGGCTCCGCCTGCCCATCCGTCGCGGGCCCGTCCGTCTCCGCGTCCAACTCGTCCACCGCCCGGATCCGCTCCGCCGCGGCGATACCGGACTGCAGCGCGGTGAGATTCTGCGACAGCTCCGTGATCGGCTCCATCAGCCCGAAGGCGTAGAGCAGGAAGGCGATCAGGCTGGACACCTCCAACTGCCCTTCCCCGACCCGCCACGCGCCCACACCGAGGATGAGGATCACCGCGAGCTGGATCCCGGTCCAGGCGATGGTCCACACGGTGGCCTCCAGCCGCACCGCGCGGATGCCGTACTCCGCCGAGGCCCGCGCGTCCGCCGCGATCCGCTCCGCCTGCCGGTCCTCGGCACCGCTCGCCTTGACCGTACGGATCGCCCGCAGCGTGCCCTCCAGGGTGCCGCCGACCCGGCCGACGTGCTCCTGCGCCCGCTCCTGCGCCTTCGCGATGCCGGGCATCAGCACCGCGAACAGGACGATCACCACCAGTACGGCCGCCACCGTGGTGCCGAGCAGGACCAGGTCCAGAAAACCCATCAGCACCAGCGTGCCGACCAGCATCACCACGCCGTTGATCAGCCCGATCACGCTCGACGAGGCCGCCTCGCGCAGCAGCACCGTGTCCGAGACCGTCCGCGAGACCAGCTCGCCCGGCGGACGCGCGGTCACCGCGGGGATCGTCGCCCGGAAGTACCGCCGCACCATCGACTCCCGGGCGTCCAGCACCACCCGCTCCCCGAGCGTGCCGAGGAGCACCCACTGCACGCGGTACAGCACCGCGCCGATCACCAGCAGTACGAGCAGCGCGACCACCGGACCACGCAGCGAACTCCCGTCGTTGAGCGCGTCCAGCACCCACTTGGTCACCATCGGCGTGGCCAGCCCCAACGCAGAAGCGGCCAGTGCCAGCAACAGCCCGACCGTCAGCGTCCGCCGGTGCGGCCGCGCGAACGAAGCAAGAACCCGCAGACTCTCCGGAGCAACCATGCTCACGAGTGGAACATCGATGTTCCAAAACTGTCAACTCTGTTTTATTGTGGAACAGCGCTACAGTGTGTGCCCATGGACACCGCTGTAAGCGACAGGAGCGGCGCACGAGGCCGCACGAGGCGCGCCATCCTCGACGCCGCCGCCGTCGTACTGGCCAAGAACTCCGGGGCCTCCCTCGGCGACGTGGCCGCCGCGGCGGGCGTCGGCCGCACCACCGTCCACCGCTACTTCGCGGAGCGCTCCGACCTCCTGAGAGCCCTGGGCGCCGACGTCCTCGAAAAGGTCGCCGCCGCGACCGACCGCAGCCGCCTGGAGGACGGCCCGGCACTCGCCGCCCTTGAACGGCTGTGCCAGGAACTCTTCGAACTCGGCGACGCCCTCACCCTCGTCTTCGACGAGTCACTGGTGGCCACCTGGAACTGGGAGGGCTGGGACGAGGACACCGACGCCGACCGCGCCCTCGCCCGCCTCATCGAACGCGGCCACACCGAAGGCGCCTTCGACCCCGCCCTGGACGTCGACTGGATCGTCCAGACCCTCTGGTCCCTGCTGTACGTGGCCTGGCAACGCGGCCGCACCGGCGGAACCAAGCACGAGGCACTGACCCTGTGCCTACGCACCCTGCGGAAGGCTGTTTCCCCGGGGCTATAGGGGCCTTCGGGCGGGTGGGCGTGCCGGGTTGGCCGGGCTGGCGATGTCGGCCGGGGTAGCCGGACTGGCCGCCTCCCCCCTGGGCCCCTCCCCGCCCCCTCCTCCCACCCTCCCGCTACCGCCGCCCGTACAACTCCCCGTACGCCGGCCACATCCCTCCCGGTCCCTCCACCGATTCGGCGGCTCGTACCGCCCGGACGATGGCGCGCGTCACCAGGTCCGCGCCGGCCGCGAGGATCTCGTTGAGCGCGAGCGGGTTCTCCTCCTCCAGCGGACGCGCCCCTGTGGCGAGCGCGAACACCGTGTCGCCGTCGTGGAGGAGATGCACCGGCCGGACGGCACGCGCGATGCCGTCGTGCGCCGTACCCGCGAGCTTCTGGGCCTGCGCCTTCGACAGGTCGGCGTCGGTGGCGACCACCGCGAGGGTGGTGTTCAGCGGGGGAAGGTTGTTCTTCGCCGCGGCCTCGGCGAGCCGCACCCGCGCCGCCTCGTGAACCTCCTCGGCCGGACAGCTCAAGAGCCCCTGGACCAACTCCCCGTACAACGCCCCTGTCTCCGGCTCCACCACCGACCCCGCCGCGTTGGCCACGACCAGCGCCGCCACCGTGACACCCGATTCGAGCACGGCACTCGCGGTGCCGACCCCTCCCTTCATCATTCCCACGGCCGCCCCCGTCCCGGCGCCCACGGACCCCTCCGGAACAGGTGCGCCCGGTTCGCTCGCCGCCGCGGCCTGCACCGCCTCGCGACCGGTCGCCGCGTCCGGCCTGGCCCGGAAGTCGCCGCCCCGGCCGAGGTCGAAGACACAGGCCGCCGGCACGACGGGCACCACCTGCCGCGGACCGGGCCCGACCCGTACACCGCGTCCCCGCTCCTCCAGCCAGGCCATCACACCCGTCGCCGAGTCCAGCCCGTACGCGCTGCCGCCGGTCAGTACGAGCGCCTCGACCTTCCGCACCACATTGCGAGGATCGAGCGCGTCGGTCTCCTTGGTGCCCGGCCCACCACCGCGCACATCCACCGCGGCGACCGCGCCGCCTTCCGGGGCGAGGACAACCGTCGTACCGGTGAGCCAACCGTCACCGGTCCTCGTGGCGTGCCCCACGCGCAGCCCGGCAACATCCGTCAGAGCGTCAACTGTCATACGCCCAGTGTCGACCCGACCTATGCGGCCGACGCGCCCGCCACGGCTTCCTCGCGCTCCTCCCGCGCGGCCGTCCGGGCGGTCAGCGTCACCCCCACCACCACCGCAAGAGCGGCCACCACACCCGCCGCGAACACCGCCCAGTCACCCAGGAACGTGCACAGGGCCACCGCCAACGCCGTGACGGGCAGCACCAGTTGCTGCGCCGTGCCCACCTTGTAGTGGCGGGCGTGCAGCGCCCAGACGGTCAGGAGGAACAACGCCGTCGGAAGTGTCACCGCGGCCGACGCCGCCAGTGTGGAGATGTGCGCCTTGCCGACCGCCTGCTCCACGGCGACCTCCAGTCCGGCACCGATCGCCGCCGCCGAAGCGAAGATCAGGTAGTGGCCGTATCCCCACAGGAACGCCTTCCTGCTGGAACTGAGATGACCGTGGATCGGTACGACGAAGTAGATCCACCACGCGGCGAAGATGATCAGCAGCCCGCCCGAGGCGATCGGGAGGAGCTCGCCCAACGCGTCGTTCTCGTCCACCCCCACCTTCACCGCGATCGTGGCGGCGGCGATGGTCTCGCCGAGGACGATGATCGTGAAGAGCCCGTATCGCTCGGAGATGTGGTGCGGATGCCAGACCGTGCTGTACTCCCTCTCCGCCACCAGCGGGACGCACATCTCGGCGATCGCCATCACCAGGAACAGCCACGGCCGGCCGGACTCCGGCAGGAGCACCAGTCCGACCCAGCCGACCTGGCACACCAGGACCCCGCCCGCGTACCGCAACGCCATCCGCCGCTCGGCGCCGTCCGCGTTCCGGGCCACGCGCAGCCACTGCACGGTCAGCGCCATCCGCATGATCACGTAGCCCAGCAGAACCAACAGGAAGTCGTGGTCCTCGAACGCCTTGGACACCCCGGCGGCCAGCACCAGCACACCGGCGATCTGGACCAGCGTGACGACCCGGTACAGCGCGTCGTCGTTGTCGTAGGCCGACGCGAACCAGGTGAAGTTCATCCACGCCCACCAGATGGCGAAGAACACCATCGCGTAGTTCAGGATGCCCTCGGCCGCGTGCGCCTCCGCGACGGAGTGCACCAGCTGCACTCCCGCCTGGGCGATGGCCACGACGAAACACAGATCGAAGAACAGCTCCAGCGGCGACGCGACCCGGTGCGCCTCGTCCCGTCCGCGCGCTGTCATCCTGCGCAGCGGCCGACGGGAGGGGACGGTTGGGGAGCGGCGCGGAGCGGAATCGGAAGCGGCATCGGACGTCATGCGACCAAGCAGAGCAGAAACGCTCCAAAAATCCAGAAGCACGCCGACACCCGCACCCGGAGTCCGGACAGCACCCGCACCCGGAGCCCGGCCCCTGCCCAGGACCGCGCCCGCACCCATGGGCCGGCCCGAGCCCGGAGCCGGACCCGTACCCTGGACGCATGAGCGCTACCCCCGATCCCGCCCCACCGCAGGTCCAGCCCTCGGGCGCCGAATCACGTGACCCCAAGGCCGCGCTGATCTTCGACGACCCGCTGAGCCGCCCGTCCGCCGACGACACGGACCGCGGTTGGGGCGAGCGGCCCGCCGGCGACAGCGCGGCGGACCTGGCCCGCTTCCTGGACGAGAAGCCGCCCCACCACATCTGACCCCCGCACCACCGCCGAGCCCAGCGGGCCGCAGCCCCTGTGGGACCCCGACGGACGGCTGCCAGTACGGCACGGACGCCTGCCAGTACGGCGGTTACCGCAGTTACAGCGGCCAGTACAGCGACTACTGCTCGTTGTGCCCCGAGCCGCGCTGGGCCACCAGGGCGTCGCGGATCTCCTTCAGAACCTCCAGCTCGCTCACCTCGATCACCTCCTGAGCCCCCTCCTTCGCCTTCTGGCGGGCCGCCTGCCTGGCGAGGTACTTGGACATCGGCAGCACCATCAGGAAGTAGACGACGGCTGCGGTGATCACGAAGGTCAGCGTCGCGCTGAGGACCGTGCCCCACATGATGGGGATACCGCTCGTCGCGGTCCCCGTCGCCTCGTCGAACCGGCACGGGTCCTTCAGGCAAGAGCTGTACTGGTCGAGGTCCTTGGTGCCGAAGGCGCCGACCAGGGGATTGATCACGCCCTTCACCACGGAGTTGACGATGTTGGTGAAGGCGGCGCCGATGACCACCGCGACAGCCAGATCGACGACGTTCCCGCGCATCAGGAAGGCCTTGAAGCCGTCCCAGACGCTCGGTTCCTTCTTCTTCTCGCTCACCAGGGAGCCCCTCTTCAGCCGCACAAACTGTGGAATCAACAGCTCCGCAACCTACGTCAGGGCGTGGCAGCGCTGTCCAATTCCGTAACTCCAACGAGGGACTTGACAGCCTGACGGCAGCCATCCTGGCCATGGTCAGCACAGGGTCACCGCCAAGCGCGAGGTCGCGCCGGCCCCGGCCAGCAACGTCGCCGTCCGCCGAGGCACGGACAGGACGACGAGCGCCCCACCCTCCGAGACACTGTCCGGCGACTCGGGCAATTTCGTCACCCGCGCACCGCGCGCGACCACATGCGCGTCACCCGGCCCCACCGCCCCCTGCTCAGCCGCGACGACGTCGACCCGGTCACCGGGCCTGAGCAACCGCACCGTCGCACCGTCGGCGATCCGCACCGGTGCCGTAACCATCTCGACGGGCCGCCGCTCCCGCACCGGATCCACCACCGGGCGCCCCCGCGGAGGCCCGGCCCCCCGCGCCTCGGTATCTCTGGCCCCGGGCCCCGCCGCGACGATCGCCACAGCGGTCACCGCGAGCCCGACCGCGACGGCCCGCCTCCGATGCCGAACGAGCCGCCGCACCTGATACCGCCCACCACGCACCCGCACCGGAGCGAAATGCGGCACCTCACACGTACCGGGCACATCAGTGCCCAACGGGCGCGAAAAGGAGGAGAGCTGCGACACGGTCACCACCACCTGCGGTCGAAAGATCGGCTTGCGACCCCAGCCTGCGCCCTCTCCAGAAATCCCGCCGAGCCCAGTGGACGACCACCCAGTTGTGGACAACTCCCTCACCCGAAGGAACAGTTCCGCCCCCGCGCACAACGCACCCGCACCCGCACCCGAACACACACGGGAGCGACCCGCACCCGCAGCGAATCACGCACGGGAGCGGGCCGTGCCGGTACGTCGAAAGCCCGCCGCGTACGGCTCCTCCAAAAAAGCGGAACCCTCAAAACCGCAGCAGTACACCCGGCAGCGGCGGGCTCGACGTACCGGCACGGCCCGCGCCCCACACGACCACGCGGCACACGACCACGCCCCACACGGCACGCGGCGCACCACCTAGGGCAACGCGACCCCCGGATCCATCCCACCCAACGCAGTCGTACACAGACAGTCCCGC
Organism: Streptomyces sp. NBC_00258; assembly: GCF_036182465.1. NCBI lineage: Bacteria > Bacillati > Actinomycetota > Actinomycetes > Kitasatosporales > Streptomycetaceae > Streptomyces > Streptomyces sp. NBC_00258. The sequence continues at coordinate 5,530,586 of NZ_CP108081.1, read as the reverse complement.
GAAGCGTTTGCAGGCAGCCCCGCCACCGCATCGAACAGAACCCCCCGCAGCCGATCCACATTCGCCGCGAACACCTTGAACACCTCGTCGTGCGAGACGCCCTCCCCGCTCTCGGCCCCCGCGTCGAGATCGGTGACCAGCGTCAACGACGTATAACAAAGCTCCAGTTCACGAGCGAGCGCCGCCTCCGGATGCCCGGTCATACCCACCACGGACCACCCCTGCGCCCGATACCAGAGCGACTCCGCACGGGTCGAGAACCGCGGCCCCTCGATCACCACCAGCGTCCCGCCGTCCACCGCCTCCCAGTCCCGCCCGCGCGCCGCCTCCAGAGCGACCTCGCGCCCGGTGGGGCAGTAGGGATCGGCAAGGGACACGTGCACGACGTTCGGCACCTCACCCCCGGGCAACGGCAGCCCGTCGAAGTAGGACTGTGCCCGGGACTGCGTACGGTCCACGAACTGGTCCGGCACGAGCAGCGTCCCCGGCCCGTACTCGGGCCGTAGCCCGCCTACCGCACACGGCCCGAGCACCTGACGCGCCCCGACGGAGCGCAGCGCCCACAGATTGGCGCGGTAGTTGATGCGGTGCGGCGGCAGATGATGGCCGCGCCCATGGCGGGGAAGGAAGGCGACCCGCCGCCCGGCGATCTCACCGAGGAACAGGGAGTCGCTGGGCGGTCCGTACGGCGTGTCCACCTGTATCTCGGTCACGTCGTCGAGGAAGGAGTAGAAGCCCGACCCGCCGATGACGCCGATCTCGACGTTCTCCGTGTTCACCATGAACGGCACCCTAACGGGACCCGGAAACGCCGAAGACCCTGCCGTCGTACGACGACAGGGTTCGTGGGCGAAGAACCGTTGTGCGCGAGAGCGTTACGCGGCGTTACTGCTGCCGGAGGACGAGCTCGTGGACGACGACTTCGAGTCCGAGGACGACTTGGAGCCCGACGAGGACGAGGAGTCCGACGAGGACGACGTCTTCGAGTCGGACGATCCGGTCGACGTCTTCGTGGCCGGCGCCGGGCTGCTGCTCGACGACGAACCGCGGCTGTCGTTGCGGTAGAAGCCGGAGCCCTTGAAGACGATGCCGACCGCGGAGAACACCTTCTTCAGGCGTCCGTCGCAGCTCGGGCACACGGTGAGGGCGTCATCGGTGAACTTCTGCACCGCCTCGAGGCCCTCGCCGCACTCGGTGCACTGGTACTGGTAGGTCGGCACTTGTCTTCCTCCTGGCACTCTCACTCAGTGAGTGCTAACGACGGTCCATAGTGACGTATTCCTCGGGATCAGTCCACTGCCACCGGCACTCGGTGACCCACGCCACGTGCGACGGTCCGGCTCACCACCCGGGGCGCGAGCCGTGAACGCAGGGCCACGAGGGTCGCCAGGGCCACCAGTGTGCCGCCCATCGGGACGAGGAATCCGGCACCGTCCCACAGGCGGTCCTCCATCTGCCCGGCGATCGTGACGGCGGCCGCCTGCCCGAGCGCGACCGCTCCGGTGAGCCAGGTGAAGGCCTCAGTGCGGGCGCCGGCGGGCACCAGGCCGTCGACCATGGTGTAGCCGGTGATCAGGGCGGGAGCGATGCACACACCGACGAGGAGGCCGATCCCCGCGAGGACGATCACCGACTGGGCGGCCCACAGCCCGGAGGCGGCCAGTCCCAGGGCGGCGTACGCGACGACGAGGCGGCGGCGCGGGGCCACCTTCCAGGCGATCGCACCGCAGACGACGCCGGAGAGCATGTTGCCCGCGGCGAAGGTCCCGTACAGGACACCGTTCAGACCGGGCTCACCGATGGACTCGCTGAAGGCGGCGAGCGAGACCTGCATGCCGCCGAAGACGGCACCGATGCCGAGGAAGGCCACGATCAGCACTCGCACGCCGGGGACCGACAGGGCGGAGGCGTGCTTCACGCGCGCGTGGCCGTCGGCACCGGCGTCGGTGGCCACGGCCGGCTGGGTGCCGCGCTGGGCGGCGAACAGCAGACCGCCGACGAGGGTCAGCGCGGCCTCCGTGAGCAGACCGGCGGCCGGGTCCACGGCCGTGCACAGCGCGGTCGCCAGCAGCGGCCCGAACACGAAGGTGAGTTCGTCGGTGACGGACTCGAAGGCCGCCGCGGTCGTCATCAGCGGCGAGTCCTGGAGCTTGACGCCCCAGCGGGCCCGCACCATGGGCCCGACCTGCGGCACGGAGGCGCCCGTCGGCACGGCGGCCACGAAGAGCGCCCACAGGGGCGCGTCCGAGAGCGCCAGCGCGGTCAGGGAGAGCCCCGCCACCGTGTGGACGAGGACGCCGGGCAGCAGCACGGCCCGCTGGCCGTGACGGTCGGCGAGACGGCCGGTGAAGGGCGCGAACAGCGCCAGGGAGACACCGGTCACGGCGGCGACGGCGCCGGCAGCCCCGTACGAGCCGGTGGTGTGCTGGACGAGCAGCACGATGGAGATGGTCAGCATCGCGAACGGCTGCCGCGCGGCGAAGCCGGGAAGCAGGAACGTCCACGCGCCGCGCGTACGCAGCAGTTGTCCGTATCCCGGGCGGGAGGAGACAGGAGTCCCGGGGGACTCCGAGGTGACCGTGGATGCCACGGCCCGTGCCTTTCTGCCGCCTGGTAGCGCGGCCCGTTTCACTGGGCCGGAGGCGCCGAGAGCTGTCCTCTTGCGCGGAACTGCGGTAGATGCCGGGCCGCCCGCCAAGAGGGCACCGCGGCCGCCATACGGTCGCGCCAGCTCTGCGTCAGGCAGAGTTGGTTAGATCAAGATGCGCCTTGATGATACAGGTCCGAGCGACCCTGCCCCTGTGAAACCCAGCACTCTCCTGATCGAGACCTGCGAATACTCGCCGGCCTGGAACCCGCGAGCCGAGAACCGCGAACCACCAAGCCGAGCAGCCGACCACGTGAGGACCTGAGGACCTGAGGATCCCGGGTCCTGAGGATCCCGGGATCCTCAGGACCCGGGAGAGCCGAGGATCAATCCTCGGCTCCGTTCCCACCCGTCCCCAGCCACCCCGCCAGCTTGCCGCCCTGGCCGACCGCGCGCAGCCTCTGCTCGGCGGCGTCCCGGACGGGATCGGTGGCCACGACGAGCAGCTCGTCACCGCGCCGCAGCACGGTCGTCGGAAGCGGAACGAACGATTCTCCGCCGCGGACGACCAGGGTGACGGCGGCGCCCGCGGGCAGCCGCAGCTCGTTGATCTCGACGCCGTGCATCTTCGACCCCTCGGGGATAGCGACGGACAGCAGATGCCCGCGCAGCCGCTCCAGGGGTGCCGACTCGATCCCCAGGTCGGCGGTCTCCGAGGAGGCCTTGGACACGCCAAGCTTCCGGGCCAGCCAGGGGAGCGTAGGCCCCTGGACGAGGGTGTAGACGACGACAAGTACGAAGACGATGTTGAAGATGCGACGGCTTTCCTCGACGCCGCTCACCATCGGGATCGTGGCCAGGATGATGGGCACCGCGCCGCGCAGCCCGGCCCACGACATCAGGGCCTGCTCCTGCCAGCGCATACGGAACGGGGCAAGCGCCACCACGACGCTCAGCGGACGAGCCACCATGGTCAGCACCAGGCCGATGACGAGCGCGGGCCAGATGTCGTCGCCCATCTCGTGCGGTGTGACCAGCAGCCCGAGCAGCACGAACATGCCGATCTGGGCGATCCAGCCGAGCCCGTCGGCGAAGCCGCGCGTGGCGGGCCAGTGCGGCAGCTTCGCGTTGCCCAGCACCATCGACGCCAGATACACGGCGAGGAAGCCGCTGCCGTGGGCCAGCGCCCCGGCCGCGTACGCCGTGACCGCGATCGCCATGACGGCGATCGGGTAGAGGCCGGAGGCGGGCAGCGCCACGTGCCGTAGTCCGTACGCCCCCAGGAAGCCCACCGCGAGGCCGATGGCCGCTCCGATGGACAGCTCAAGCGCTATCTCGCCGAGCAGGTGGTACCAGTGCTCCACGGGGCCGGTCATGGAGAACGAGACGACGAGGATGACCACCGGGGCGTCGTTGAAGCCCGACTCGGCCTCCAGGATGCCCGTCACGCGCGCGGGGAGGGGCACCTTCCGCAGCACGGAGAAGACCGCCGCCGCGTCCGTCGAGGACACCACCGCGCCGATGATGAGCGCCTGCCGCCACTCCAGCCCGATCAAGTAGTGGGCCGCTGTCGCGGTGACGCCGACGCTCACCGAGACGCCGACCAGCGCCAGTGAGGAGGCAGCCGGCAGCCCGGGCTTGATCTCTTTCCACTTCGTGCCGAGGCCGCCCTCGGCCAGGATGACGACCAGGGCCGCGTACCCGATGACCTGGGTCAGTTCGGCGTTGTCGAAGTGGATGTCGCCGATGCCGTCCTGGCCCATGGCGACGCCGATGCCCAGGTAGACGAGCAGGCTGGGGAGCCCGCTGCGCGACGAGATCCGAACCGCTGCCACCGCGACGAGCAGAACGAGCGAGCACACGAGCAGGAGCTGGTTGAGGTGGTGGACAGTCAGCGGCTGTTCCCTTCTCGCCGTTCCGGGTGGATCACTTTGACCAGTTGGACCGCATTGACCGGTTGGATCACCTTGTTCGGTGCAACCGTGGCCGGTTCAGCCGGCTCGATGGTTCAACTACTTCGTTACCTTACCTAACTCTTGACGCTTTCTTGACACTCGGCAAGGCAAGATCGAACTCCCGTCCGCCCGGGTTCCCGACTCCGCGTCAAGTCCGAGTTGGCCCTGCGCCTATGGTTGCTCCAGCGCTCAGTCAAATGGACAAGCCCGCCTGCCGCTCGCGTGAGGACAGCAAGGACAGCGATGCCCCCCAACACCACCGCATCTTCCGGTCAAAAGCCCGGCAAGTCCGGCAGGAAGAAGGGGCGCAGAGCCCGTCTGATCCTGATCGTCCTGGTTCTGGCCATCATCGGCGGCGTCGCCTACGGGTCGTTCTGGAGCATCAGCACCGTCCGTGCCTCCTTCCCCCAGACCAAGGGTTCCATCACGCTCGACGGCCTGTCGGGCCCCGTGGACGTGAAGCGCGACGGCTACGGGATCCCGCAGATCTACGCCTCGACCGACGCGGACCTGTTCATGGCGCAGGGCTACGTCCAGGCGCAGGACCGGTTCTACGAGATGGACGTACGCCGTCACATGACGGCCGGCAGGCTCTCCGAGATGTTCGGCGAGAGCCAGGTCGACGAGGACGAGTTCCTGCGCACGCTCGGCTGGGACCGGGTGGCGGAGAAGGAGTACAAGACCACGCTCTCCGCGGAGACGAAGAAGTACCTGCAGGCATACGCCAAGGGGGTCAACGCGTACCTGAAGGGCAAGGACAGCGCGGACATCTCACTGGAGTACGCGGCCCTCGGTTTCCGCAACGACTACAAGCCCAAGGAGTGGACCCCGGTCGACTCGGTGGCCTGGCTCAAGGCGATGGCCTGGGACCTGCGCGGCAACATGCAGGACGAGATCGACCGCTCCCTGATGACCAGCCGTCTGGGCCCGCAGCAGATCGACGACCTGTACCCGGCGTACCCGTACGACCGGAACAAGCCGATCGTGCAGGAGGGCGAGTACAACAGCACCACCGGGGAGTATCAGCAGGGCGGCGACTCCGGTACCGGTACCGGTACCGGCGGTACGCAGTCCGCGGCGGGTACCGGACTGGCGAACAACGCCGAGGCCCCCTCCGGGCTGCAGAGTCAGCTGTCGGGCCTCTACAAGGTGCTCGACGACGTCCCGGCGGCCGTCGGCGTGAACGGCAACGGCATCGGCTCGAACTCCTGGGTCGTCAAGGGCACCCACACCATCACCGGCAAGCCACTGCTCGCCAACGACCCGCACCTGTCGCCCTCGCTGCCGTCCGTCTGGTACCAGATGGGCCTGCACTGCAGGAGCGTCTCCGAGAAGTGCCAGTACGACGTCTCCGGGTACACCTTCGCGGGCATGCCGGGCGTGGTCATCGGCCACAACCAGAGCATCGCCTGGGGCATGACCAACTCCGGGGCCGACGTCACCGACCTGTACCTGGAGAAGCTCACCGGGAACGGCTACGAGTACGACGACAAGGTGAAGGCCTTCACCACCCGCGAGGAGAAGATCAACGTCGCGGGCGGCGAGGCCAAGACCATCGTCGTCCGGGAGACCAACAACGGACCGCTGCTGTCCGACCGCGACGACGAGCTCGTGAAGGTCGGCAAGAAGGCCACCGTCGACAGCGCGGCACCGGACCGCGGCGACGGCTACGGCATCTCCCTGCGCTGGACCGCCCTGAACCCGGGCAACTCGATGGACGCCGTGTTCGCGATGAACAAGGCCACCGACTGGACGGAGTTCCGCAAGGCGGCCGCCCTGTTCGACGTGCCCTCGCAGAACCTGACCTACGCGGACAGGGACGACAACATCGGCTACCAGCTGCCGGGCAGGATCCCCATCCGCGGTGAGGGCGACGGCTCGCTCCCCTCGCCCGGCTGGGACTCCAAGTACCGCTGGACCGGTTACATCAAGCAGGCCGAGCTGCCCTACGAGTACAACCCCGACCGCGGCTACATCGTGACCGCCAACCAGGCCGTCGTCGACAAGGACAAGTACCCGTACACGCTCACCACTGACTGGGGCTACGGCACGCGCAGCCAGCGGATCGCCGATCTCATCGAGTCGAAGATCAAGGGCGGCGGCAAGATCTCGACCGACGACATGCGCCAGATGCAGCTCGACAACAGCAGCGAGATCGCCAAGCTCCTGGTGCCCAAGCTGCTCAAGATCGACGTGGCCGACAAGCACGTCCGTGAGGCGCAGAAGCTCCTGGAGGGCTGGAACTACACCCAGGACGCCGACTCGGCCGCGGCCGCGTACTTCAACGCGACCTGGCGCAACATCCTCAAGCTCGCCTTCGGCAACAAGCTGCCCAAGGAGCTGCGGGTCGAGGGCCAGTGCCTGAACGTCGAGCCGGTGGACTCCACCGGTCCCGCCGACGAGGACCGGCGGGTGCGCGAGTGCGGTCAGCGCGACGCCGACAGTGCGCAGCCGGACGGCGGCGACCGCTGGTTCGAGGTGGTGCGCAAGATCCTCGACGACGAGGACAACGCCTGGTGGTCGGCGCCGAAGACGCGTACCGACAAGGCCGTCAACACCCGCGACGAGCTCTTCGGGCGGGCCCTCACGGACGCCCGCTGGGAGCTCACCGCCAAGCTCGGCAAGGACATCGACAGCTGGAACTGGGGCCGGCTGCACCGGCTCTACCTCAAGAACCAGACCCTGGGCCTCGAAGGGCCCGGCTTCCTGAAGTACATGCTCAACCGCGGCCCGTACAACATGGGCGGCGGCGAGGCGGCGGTGAACGCCACCGGCTGGAACGCCGCGGGCGGCTACTCCGTGGTCTGGGTGCCGTCGATGCGCATGGTGGTGAACCTCGAGGACTTCGACAAGTCGAAGTGGATCAACCTCACCGGTGCCTCCGGGCACGCCTACAGCGCCCACTACATCGACCAGACGGGCAAGTGGGTCAAGGGCGAACTGCTGCCCTGGGCCTACAAGGAGCAGGCGGTCGACGAGGAAACGTCGGACACGCTGGTCCTTAAGCCCTGAGCACCACGTGAGAACGGCCCTCCACGCGCGCGTGGAGGGCCGTTCTCACGTGGTGCCGCCCCTGCGGGAGCGGTCGCGGCCCCTACGGAGAGGCCGAGGCTCCCACCGTGCGACCGGCCTCTACGGAGAGGGCCGGCGGAAGCGGCGTACTCCCGAAGGGGTCACCACCGCGTGCACCGGCCGGTCGTGCGGCTCCCCGGGGACGCGGTCGACCACTTCGGAGTCGTACAGCAGCACCACAAGGGCCGGATCCGCGCCCGCCCGGTCGAGCCGCGCCAGCACCCGGTCGTACGATCCTCCGCCCCGGCCGAGCCGCGTCCCGCGCGCGTCCACGGCCAGGCCCGGCAGCAGCACGGCGTCGGCCGCGAGCACGGCGTCCGGACCCAGCCGCTCGCCCGCGGGCTCCAAGAGAGCCATCTTTCCCCGGTGTTGTACGGCGACGAGCGAGCCCTCTCCGGCGTACGCGCCCCAGTCCAGGTCGTTGTCCGGGAGCAGCGCCGGGAGCAGGACGCGCACGCCGCGCGCGTGGAGTGCGTCGAGGAGCGCACGCGTGCCCGGTTCGCTCCCCACAGACACGTAAGCTGCCACCGTGCGCGCGTGCGCCAGTTCGGGCAGCTCCAGGGCGCGGGTGGCGAGTGCGGCCCCGGATTCCCGCACGTCATCGGCCGTATACCGGCTTCTCACCGTGAGGAACCCTCGCCGCAACAGTCGCTTGCCAGACTCGGGTTCGGGTCCAAGGTGGCTCATAGACTTGTTCCGTACCCTTCATAATGCGCTCATATGAGAACAAATTAACCGGAGCCACAGATTCCATACAAAGGCACCGGATATGGTGTCGGGCATGACTCAGGCACACCCCAGGATCAGCAAGGCTGTCATCCCCGCAGCAGGCCTCGGCACCCGGTTCCTGCCGGCCACCAAAGCCACTCCCAAGGAGATGCTGCCGGTCGTCGACAAGCCGGCGATCCAGTACGTGGTCGAGGAGGCCGCGTCCGCGGGCCTCGATGACGTCCTCATGATCACGGGCCGCAACAAGCGCCCCCTCGAGGACCACTTCGACCGCAACTACGAGCTGGAATCGGCCCTTCAGAAGAAGGGCGACGCCGACCGGCTCGCCAAGGTGCAGGAGTCCAGCGACCTCGCCACCATGCACTACGTCCGCCAGGGCGACCCCAAGGGCCTCGGCCACGCCGTGCTCTGTGCCGCCCCGCACGTCGGCCACGAGCCCTTCGCCGTGCTCCTCGGCGACGACCTGATCGACCCGCGCGACCCGCTGCTCAAGCGCATGGTCGACGTCCAGGAGCAGCACGGCGGCAGCGTGATCGCCCTCATGGAGGTCGCCCCCGAGCAGATCCACCTCTACGGATGCGCGGCCGTCGACGCCACCGACGACAGCGACGTCGTCAAGGTCCACGACCTGGTCGAGAAGCCGAACGCCGCCGACGCCCCGAGCAACTACGCGATCATCGGCCGCTACGTCCTCGACCCCCACGTCTTCGACATACTGCGCAAGACCGAGCCCGGCCGCGGCGGCGAGATCCAGCTCACCGACGCCCTCCAGCAACTCGCGGCCGACGAGAAGATCGGCGGCCCGGTGCACGGCGTGATCTTCAAGGGCCGCCGCTATGACACCGGTGACCGGGGCGACTATCTGCGTGCCATTGTCCGACTCGCGTGCGAACGTGAAGACCTGGGCCCGGACTTCCGGACCTGGCTTCGCAGTTACGTCACCGAGGAGATGTAGCAACTTGAGCAGCGCCGCGACCCGTGTCACCGGCCAGGACCACCTCTGGTCGGTGTCCGAGCACCTGGAGGACATCCTCGCGACCGTCCGCCCCCTCGAAGCCATCGAGCTGCAGCTCCTCGACGCCCAGGGCTGCGTCCTGGTCGAGGACGTCACCGTGCCGGTCTCCCTGCCGCCGTTCGACAACAGCTCGATGGACGGGTACGCGGTCCGGGTCGCCGATGTCGCGGGCGCGAGCGAGGAGTACCCGGCCGTGCTCACGGTCGTCGGCGACGTCGCGGCGGGCGAGTCCGAGCTGCTAAACGTGGGACCCGGCCAGGCCGCCCGCATCATGACGGGTGCCCCGCTGCCGCCCGGCGCCGAGGCCGTCGTCCCCGTGGAGTGGACCGACGGGGGCCTCGGCGAGGGCCCCGTCTCCGGGATGCGCGCCCGCAGCGCGTCCCCCGAGGGCGCCTCCGGCGAGGTCCACGTCCACCGCTCGGCACAGGCACGCGCGCACGTGCGCGCCAAGGGCAGCGACGTGAAGGCCGGCGACCGCGCCCTTGCTGCGGGCACCGTCCTCGGCCCGCCGCAGATCGGCCTGCTCGCCGCGATCGGCCGGGGCACCGTCCGGGTGCGCCCGCGCCCGCGCGTGGTCGTCATGTCCACCGGCAGCGAACTGGTCCAGCCCGACGAGCAGTTGGGCACCGGCCAGATCTACGACTCCAACAGCTTCGCGCTGTGCGCCGCCGCCCGTGACGCCGGCGCGATCGCCTACCGCGTGGGCGCGGTCGCCGACGACGCCGAGACACTCCGCGCCACCATCGAGGACCAGCTCATCCGCGCAGACCTCGTGGTCACCACGGGCGGCGTCAGCGTCGGCGCGTACGACGTCGTCAAGGAGGCCCTGTCCTCCGTCGGCGACGAGGACGAGGCGGGCAGCGGCATCGACTTCCGCAAGCTCGCCATGCAGCCCGGCAAGCCCCAGGGCTTCGGCTCCATCGGCCCCGACCACACCCCGCTGCTCGCGCTCCCGGGCAACCCCGTGTCGTCGTACGTGTCCTTCGAGCTGTTCGTGCGCCCCGCGATCCGCACACTGATGGGCGTCGACGACGTCCACCGGTCCACCACCAGGGCGACCCTCCGTACGGACAAGGCGCTCACCTCGCCCGCCGGACGCCGTCAATTCCTGCGCGGACGGTACGCGGACGGGGAGGTGACGCCCGTCGGCGGCGCCGGATCCCACCTGATCGCGGCCCTCGCGCACGCGAACGCGCTGATCGTCGTCCCCGAGTCCGACGAGTCCGTGGAGCCCGGCACCGAGGTCGACGTGGTCCTCCTCGGCTGAAGGCCCCGAGTTGGGGGTACCGTGTCGCGCACAACAGGCCCGACCGGGAGCGCCCCAGCCATCATGAGTACGCAGGACCGACTGACCCACATCGACGAGGCGGGCGCCGCCCGCATGGTGGATGTGTCCGAGAAGGACGTGACCGCCCGCACGGCCCGCGCGAGCGGTCGCGTCCTCGTCTCGCCCCGCGTGATCGAGCTGCTGCGCGGCGAGGGGGTCCCCAAGGGAGACGCCCTCGCCACCGCGCGCATCGCGGGCATCATGGGCGCCAAGCGCACACCGGATCTGATCCCGCTCTGTCACCCGTTGTCGGTGTCGGGTGTCAAGCTTGACCTGTCGGTCGCGGACGACGCCGTCGAGATCCTGGCCACCGTGAAGACCACCGACCGCACGGGCGTCGAGATGGAGGCCCTCACCGCGGTCACCGTCGCGGCTCTCACCGTGATCGACATGGTCAAGGCGGTCGACAAGGGGGCGGTCATCACGGACGTGCGTGTGGAGGAGAAGACGGGCGGCAAGTCCGGCGACTGGAGCCGGGCATGACGGCGGCACCGGCCGAACCACCGATCGGCGGCGCGCTGACCGCCCCGTACAGCGCGCTCGTCGTGACGGCCTCGAACCGGGCTGCGGCGGGTGTCTACGAGGACAGGGGCGGGCCCCTGATCGCGGAGGGGCTCATGAAGTTCGGCTTCGCGGTCGACGGACCGTGGGTGGTCCCTGACGGTGACCCCGTCGAGAACGCCCTGCGGGTGGGCGCCCAGGCCGGGTACGACGTCATCGTGACCACCGGCGGCACGGGCATCTCACCCACCGACCGCACCCCCGAGGCCACGCGCGAGGTGATCACGTACGAGGTGCCGGGCATTCCCGAGGCCATCAGGGCGTTCGGAAGGGAGAAGGTGCCCACGGCGGCGCTCTCCCGGGGCCTCGCCGGGGTCGCGGAGAGGACACTGATCGTGAACCTTCCCGGTTCCACCGGCGGGGTGCGGGACGGTCTCGCCGTCCTCGAACCCCTCCTGATCCACGCCGTCGAGCAGATCCGCGGCGGCGACCACCCCAGACCCAGCGGCAGTGGGGGTGTGAGCTGAACAGCCCATCCTGGCCGGTCGAGCTGGTGGACGGCGATGTGGTCCTCCGGCCCATAAAGCTGCGCGACCAGCGGGCCTGGCGCGACGTGAACCGCCGTAACCGGGACTGGCTGCGCCCCTGGGAGGCGACCATCCCGCCGCCCACGCCCAGCGGGCCGATCGCCCACCGGCCGACCTATCGCCAGATGGTCCGGCATCTGCGCGCCGAGGCGAACTCGGGGCGGATGCTGCCGTTCGTCATCGAGTACCAGGGGCGGCTCGTCGGGCAGTTGACGGTCGCCGGAATCACCTGGGGCTCGATGTGCTCGGGCCATATCGGCTACTGGGTGGACGAGGCGGTCGCCGGTCGCGGAGTGATGCCGACTGCCGTGGCGCTTGTGTCCGACCACTGCTTCCGAACCGTTGGTCTGCACCGCATCGAGGTCTGTATTCGGCCCGAGAACGGACCGAGCCGACGGGTCGTGGAGAAACTCGGATTCCGCGACGAAGGCCTTCGTCCACGTTATCTCCACATCGACGGCGCCTGGCGTGACCACCTCGTCTTCGCGCTCACGGCCGAAGAGGTGCCCGAAGGACTGCTGGCCCGCTGGCGGCGGACACGCTCGCGGAACACGTCCGAAAACTCACCGCGGGACACCCCCCGGAACACCGCGTAAATGAAATGGGTGTTCGAAAGTGATCGGCGATCGACCATCCTCGGGCATTAATTTCGCGCCCCTGGCGGCCTGCTGATCGCATCGGTCACAAAAAAAGCTCGAAATATCAGCCAGATCGTGCGACACACCGGCTCAATTGGCAGATGGCCTCACGCAAACCCCTCTACCGTGTGAGGCGTGAGCAGCAGCGGCCTCATCTACGCAGTCATTGTCGGGGCCTGGGCCGCCTACTTGGTGCCTATGTGGCTCCGTAGGCAGGACGAGCTGAATGAGGCCCGTCCGACGGAACGCTTCAGCACCGCCATCCGGCTTCTGTCCGGCCGGGCGGGCATGGAGCGCCGGTACGCCAAGGACCTGCGGGCGCGCTCCGCCGAAGAGGGGGAGCACCACGCCGACCCGGACGGCGTCACCGACTCGGTGGACGTCCGGGCCTTCGCCATGCCTCCGACCCGTCGCGAGGTACGGGCCGACGCCGACGACGTACGGGATGCACGAGACGTGCGTGACGGACGGGACGCGCGGGACGAAGCGCGGTCCGAGGGTCAGGCACAGGCGCAGCCCGCTTCGAGGCAGACGCCGAAGAAGGCGTCGAAACACGCACCGGAACAGGCGGCACGGCAGGCGTCGAGACAGGTGTCCGCGACGGTGCCGAAGCCCGGCTCCCCGGCCGGTGCCGCCCACCCCGCACCGAAGTCCGGCCGTGCGGCGGACGGCCGGCCGGTACCCCGGCAGGGCGCCAAGCCCTCGTCGGACGGAGCGTCCGCGTCGTCTCCCGCCAGGCGGGCCGCGGCCGCGGAGGCAGCGGCGCGCGCCCGGCGCTCGAAGGTGCTCGCGCGCCGGCGGCGTACGACGGTCATGCTCTTCATGGCCTTCACGCTCGGCGCGATCGTCGCGGCCGTCGGCGGACTCGCGTTCCTGTGGGCGCCCGGGGTGCCCGCGGTGATGCTGAGCGTCTACATCGCCTATCTGCGCTCCCAGGAGCGCCGGCGCTTCACCTACGTGATGGACCGCAGGCGGGCCGAGGTCGCGGCGCAGCGACTGCGGGAGCGTCAGCCCAGGCGGCGGCCGCCCACCGACCCGGGTGCCGCGGACGAGCCGGAGGACGGACCCGAGGCCGACACCGATCCCGGTCTGTCCGCGCTCGCCGCCGACCGCCGTGCCCTCGTCGAGCAGACCGACCACGCCGAGTGGGTCGACCAGCAGCGCGAGCGCCGCAGCGGCCCCTCCGGCGGTGACAGCTGGGACCCCGTCCCGGTGCCGCTGCCGACGTACGTGACCGCCCCGGTCGCCCCTCGCGCCACGTCCGACGTCGACCTGGGCGGACCCGACGCCTGGAGTTCGGCCCGGTCCAGCACGGTCGAACCGAACGCCGACCGCCCGACGGCCGAGGCGGGAGAGGAGCTCGGCGAGCCCGACGCGGACGACGCGTCGGACAGCGCCGCGGACGCCCGGCGCGCGGCCTCGGCCCGCCGCGCCCGCGAACGCGGCCGCACGCCCCTCTTCGACCAGTACGAGGACGGCGACCGGCCGCGCGCGGCCAACGAGTGACGGCGCCTCAGAAGTCCCGCCGCGGGCCCGCTCCTGACCAGCGGGTGAGGGCCCGGGAACGGATTTCCAAGCACCCTGACCGGGATGCTAGAGTTTCACTCGTTGCAAGGGCCTGTGGCGCAGTCTGGTAGCGCACCTCGTTCGCATCGAGGGGGTCTGGGGTTCAAATCCCCACAGGTCCACGCACACGGCTGTTCTTGAGTTAGCTCGGGAGTAGTTGACGAGATCCCGTCCGATCGGAAGATCGGGCGGGATCTTCGTCGTTTCCGGGTGGTGTCCGGGTCGCTCCGGCGGTGCAGGTGGAGGCCGAGCGGGGTGATCGTCTTGCGCAGGCCCATGTCGTCGGGGAGGCAGCCGCCAGGCCGCGTCCGCACATCTCGGCAAGCCCCGGGCGAGGCCGCGCGGCTGGTAGCCGCGCAGGATGGCGGTGAGGGCGGCGGGCCGGGTCGCGGGCGGGCGGGACGCGGACTCGCGGATGCGATCGGCGAGGCCGGCGAGCCCCGCCGACCGCCTCACGGGCGACCGGCTCCCCGTCGGATGTCACCCGCTCACCGGTGCCGCTTGCGCCCGCTCCTGCCCGCGGAGCGCGGCGGAAGTACGCAAGGCCTGGGCCGGCAGTTGCCTGAGCTCTTCGAGTCCGGCCCGGTCCGGGTGCGCGGATTCCAGCGCGGCGGCAACCGCGTCCCTGGCCTCGGGGCCCTGGGCGCGCGGCGCCTCCTTCGCGCCCTCCCGGCCGCCCGCCGGCTCCACGAGCTGCAGCAGGCTCTCGGCGAGCACCCGCAGATGCTCGGCGTCGGTCATGTCCGCGGGGTGACAACAGCTCACGGTGCGCCAGAGCGCTCAGTGCGAGCGGTGCCACCACGGCGTCGTCGCGCAGCGCACGCAGCAGCCGTTCGCCCTCGCCGTTCAGGCGACGCCGCCGGCAGCACGTCGAACATCGCCTCCGCACGTGTGCGGAGGCGCATGGTCCGTACAGCGTCGGTCGGTTGCCGCGGCGCGGTATCCCGTCAGATCTTGGTGAAGGTCCACAGCAGGTTGGTGCTGGTGCCCCAGGTCCACTGCTTGGTGACGGAGCCGGAGGAGACGTTGCCCCCGCCGTCCAGGACGAGGCCCGTGGTGCGGTTGGCGATGGAGTAGCGGCCGTCGCCGCGGTGGGTGATCAGCCATTGCTGGTTGGTGCCGCCGTTCCACGCCTGCTGCCTGGCCGGGGCGCCGTCGCTCGTGGCGCCCCCACCGTCGGCGACGAGGCCGTTGGCGCGGTTCTCCAGCTTGTGGTGGCCGTTGCCGAGGTCGACCGCGTGCCACTGCAGGTCGGTCGAACCGTCCCAGGTCCGCAGCTTCAGGTCGGAGCCGGCGGGGACGTCGCCGCCGCCGTCCAGGACCAGCCCGTTGGTGACGTTGGTGACGCGGAAGTATGCGGCCGGGTCGAACACGACCTTCAGGGAGGTGATCCTGCTCCGGATCCTGGCGTTGTCGACGGTGAAGGTCCACGACCTACCGGTGAAGTCGTCGCCGGAGTAGCCGACGACCTGGTATCCCGGGGCCAGCCGCAGCGAGGAGAGAGTACGCGGCGGGATGCCGGCGAGGGAGAGCTGTTCGGCGGTGTAGCCGCCGACGGCCAACACGGCGCTGTCACCCGCGTAGTTGGCGCCCTGGTGGGCCACGGCACCGACGAGGGGCCGCAGCGCGGGGATCCGGCCGGAGAAGCGGAGCTTGAGTACGTACGCGGGCGCGTCGAACGGCGCCGTGGACGGCAGGGTCACCTTCAGCCCCGACGCGTCCTGGGCCGGGGCGGGGAGGTCGATGTATTCGCCGGCGGTCGCGCCGAGCAGTTTCACCGAGGACAGCGAGGCCAGATCGATCCGTTCGGAGCCGAGCGTCTCGATCGTGAGCGAACTGCCGGGCCAGCCGAGGGCCGTGGCGTACAGGACCGTGTCCGCCTTGTTGCGGGTGAAGCGGATGTCCTGCGCGGTGCCGGCCGTGGGGCGGGTGAAGGAACCGCCGCCCATCTTCGTCGGGCCCTCGCCGTACGCGGTCCACGCCCGGGTGTCGTAGATCGACTCGCCGTGGCGCTTCAGGTAGTCGCCGATGGCGAGGAGGAGGTCGCGCTGGCCCTGCGGGATGGTGCCGTCGGCCTGCGGGGCGATGTTGAGCAGCATGTTGCCGTTCTTGCTGACCCGGTCGATCAGCGAGTGCAGCATCTGCACGAGCGAGTAGTAGCCGATGCCCTCGGTGTAGCACCAGCTGGTGTTGGAGATGCTGTCGTCGGTCAGCCAGTACGGCGCGGTGAGGTCGGCCGGTCCGCCCCGCTCGTAGTCGAAGACCTCGCCGTGGGCGTTGAGCCCGTCCTTGTAGGTGGCGACGACTTCCTTGCCCCACTTGTTCGCCTGGTTGTAGTAGTACGCCAGGAAGTTCAGCCGTTGCGTCTCGTCGACGTGGTCAAGTCGCCAGTCCTGCCACAGGATGTCCGGCCGGGCCCGGTCGACGACCTCCTTGAGCTTGTCGAACCACAGTTGGTTCTCCTTCGCCGAACTCAGCTGGCCGTACAGCTTCTTCAAGCTCGGGTCGGACTGAGCGGGTGCGTACTCGTAGTAGCCGGTGTAGTTGTACGCGTGGTGCATCGCCACCAGCAGCTTGAGGTTGCGGGCGCGGATGGCGTCGGTGAACAGATGGAGCAGGTCGAGCCGCGGCCCCTTGGCCACGGAGTTCCACTCGTTGACCTTGCTGTCCCACATCGAGTAGCCGTCGTGGTGCTCGGCGACCGGGCCGGCGAACCGCGCGCCGGCGTCGACGAAGAGCTGCGCCCACTCGTCGGGGTCGAAGTTGCCGCCGGCCGACTTGAGTTTCGGCGCGAACTCCACGTGGTCCCCGGCGAGGTCGTCCGCGCCGTTGATGAAGTTGTGGAGCGGCCAGTCGGCGGGGTTGCCGTAGGTGGCGATGTGGTGCTTGTTCGCCTTGCTGCCCGGCTCGTACATGTTCCGCGGGTACCACTCGCTGTCGTACGCGGGCACGCTGAACACGCCCCAGTGGAAGTAGATGCCGAACTTGGCGTCCCGGAACCACTCGGGGGCCGCCGGATGACGGTTCACCGAGTCCCAGGTGGGCGTGTAGGTGCGCGGGGCCGCCATGGCATTGCCGCCGGCGAACACGTCGGTGACCATCGCGGCCGCCACGACGGACGTGGCACCGGCCAGTAGCCTGCGCCTGCTGATCGATTGCGACACTGCGGAAACCTCCGGCGAAGCGGAACCCATGGGACTTGAGCGCCTGGTGTTACGCACGAACGTCAGGCACGCGACCCTTCACTGTCAACGGGTGTGCAGGGATGAATTGCCCTGACGAGACAGCTGATATGACCGATTTGATGCTCCATCAAGCAGTTCGTGCGGGAAGATACATCACATGTCTTTCGGAGAGAGGTCCCCTTTGTCCCTGACGGACAAGGCCATCGAGCAGATCCGCGAGCTCGTTCGCTCGGGTGCGCTGCCGCCAGGCGCCAAGCTGCCTCCGGAGCCGGACCTGGCCGCGCAGCTGGGGCTCTCGCGCAATCTGGCGAGGGAGGCGGTCAAAGCGCTGGCCGTCGCCCGGGTGCTGGAGGTCAGACGGGGTGACGGCACCTATGTGACCAGCCTGCAGCCGAGTCTGCTGCTGGAGGGTCTCGGGGGTGCGGTGGACCTGCTGCAGAGCGATGCGGGTGCCCTGTTGGACCTGATGGAGGTCAGGCGGCTGCTCGAGCCGGTCGCCACCGCGCTGGCCGCCACCCGGATCTCCGACGAGGACCTGGCCGAGGCGAAGCGGCACCTGGACGCCATGCGGGAGGCCCGCGACGATGTCGAGCAACTCAACGCGCACGACGCGGCGTTCCACCGCGCGGTGGTCGCCGCCACAGGCAACGAGTCACTGGTCACGCTCCTGGAGGGCGTCTCGGGCCGCACCCTGAGGGCCCGCATCTGGCGCGGCCTGGTCGACGGCCAGGCCGCGGGGCGCACCCTCGCTGAGCACGAGGCGATCTTCAGTGCTCTGTCCCGCCGCGACGCCGCACTCAGCCAGGCCGCCGCGCTGCTGCACGTCAGCAACACCGAGCAGTGGCTGCGGGATCACCTGGATGCGACGCCGGTCGCCTCCGGGACGCCGACGACGATCGACGGAGACGGGAGCGGTCAGATGTGACGCCCTGTCGCTCGGCGGTGGGTTCCGCGAAGACATCGGACCGTCCCGTCCGCTCCCCGCCTTCCCCCATGGCGTCGATGTTCCCCACCCGGGTGGGGGCGGGCGGGAAACGATCACCTGCCGGCCGGGAAGCGATCACTCGCAGCCCTCAACTCGGCAGGCCACGGGGACTCGTGAACGCCCCACGCACAGATCGGAGCCCCAGTCGGTATCACCGACCGGGGCTCTGACGTGTTCCCCGCTTCGCCGTGTTCGCTACTTGGCGTTGACCATCTGCAGGTGGTGGCCCGTGACGCGGATGTCCGTGCCGGACGCGGGGACAACGGCCATGGTGATCAGGGAGTTCGTGCGGGTGAGGCCGCTCGTGCTGGTCCTGCCGTCCAGATAGACGTCCGTGACCGTGGGCAGGTCGTCGATGTCCAGCTGGGTGCCACAGCGAGGGCCCTCGGCCTTCGGCCAGTTCCGGTAGTCGACGCCGAAGTCGTACAGGGCCAGCGCGCCGCCGTCGGTGGTCTTCAGGCCGTACGCCGTCTCGGCCGCGGTGAAGCCGGGCTCGTACTCGCCGTCGACGCAGCCGTCGTCGAAGGCGGCGCGGTTCGTGTACGCCTTCTTCCAGGTCTTCACGGACGCGGTGTTCACGAAGCTCGCGCCCGTCTTCCTGCCGCCCGTGACGTAGAAGTCCTTGGACAGGTCGCGCAGGTCGTCCAGCTTGACCTTGCCCACGGTGTCCGAGGCCTTGAGGACCGTGACGAAGCCGTCGTCGTCGCGCTCCACGGCCGGCAGCCTGCCGTCGGCCTCGCCGACGGACACCGCCTTCCACTCGGCACCCTTGTTCTTGCTCTTCTCGTAATCCTTCACGTGCTCGAAGACCAGGAGGCGGCGGCGGTCCTTCTCGATGTCCTCGCCGGTCACCCGGGTGTCGACCATGAAGACCTGCGGCGAACCCTTGCGGGGGATGTAGAAGCGGGCGCCCTCCACCGGGTAGTGGAACGGCGTCTTGAAGCTCGCCTGCTCCTTCTTCGGCAGGGCCTTGAACTGGGTGAACGTCGCCTGACTCTGCTGGAGCAGCGCACCGCCCTCCACCTCGGCCGTCCTGTCCGGGGCCTGCGCGGCGTTGGCCGCGTTGTTGACCTTGGCGTAGTTGAGCAGGACGGCCTGCGCCGACTTGAGGGAGATGACGCCCGCCGCGGCGGAGGAGCCGCCCTTGTCGTCCGCGCCGGATGCCTCGGTCCCGCCGTCGGAGCACGCCGTGAGGGCGAGTGCGAGGGCGGTGACGGGCACGGCGGCTCGCAGAAGTCCGGGCGTGCGGCGGCGCGAAGTCATGGGTCCCCTGTCGTGAGGTGTCGTGAGGTGTCGTGAGGCCGGTGGTACGGGTCCGGCCGTCCGGTGCCCGTGGTGAACCGGGCCGATGATCACGACAGGCTAGTGGCCCCGCCCGCGCCGGGCGGGAGTCCTCACAGAAGCTTCGCGAAGCAGCGGCTGTCCTCGTGGAAGCGGTAGTGGCCGAACTTGACGCACGGCTCATAGCCGCTGGAGGCGTAGAGGGCGATGGCCTCGGGCTGCTTGTTGCCGGTCTCCAGGACCATGCGGATGCGGCCGGCCGCGCGGGCGTCGTCCTCCAGGGCCGCCAGGATGCGGCGGGCCAGGCCGTTGCCCCGGGCCTCCTCGATCACGTACATGCGCTTCAGCTCGGCGTCGCCGTCCGAGTAGCCCTCGTCGTTCTCGTCCTGGGTGCGCCAGCCGCCCGTGGCCATCGGGCGCTCCTGGACGTCGTACGCCATCAGGTACAGGCCGGCCGGCGGCTCGAACATCGACGGGTCGAGCGGGGTGACGTCGCCCTCGTCCCCGTAGCGCACGGCGTACTCGGCCTGCACCTGGTCGTTGAGCTTGACGGCGTCGGGGTGGTCGAAGGCGACCCGGCGTATATTCATGCTGAGTATCGTACTTCTATGCGGTGAGTGGGACGGAGGCGTGCGGTGTGCCCGTCCGTGCGGAGGGCTCGGCCGGGCGCTGTGCACATCCAGTGTGCCGGTATCGTGCCCGGGTGCTGACTGTGACCTCTGTGAATGTGAACGGGCTCCGGGCCGCCGCCAAGAAGGGCTTCGTGGAGTGGCTGGCGGAGACGTCCGCCGACGCGCTGTGCCTCCAGGAGGTACGGGCCGAGCCCCAGCAACTCCCGGAGGGCGTACGGCAGCCCGAGGGATGGCATGTCGTGCACGCGCCCGCCGCCGCGAAGGGGCGGGCCGGCGTCTCCCTCTACACGCGCCGCGAGCCCGACCGCGTCCAGGTCGGCTTCGGGTCCGCCGAGTTCGACGGCAGCGGACGGTACGTCGAGGCCGACCTGCCCGGCGTCACCGTCGCCAGCCTGTACCTGCCCTCCGGCGAGGTCGGCACCGAGCGGCAGGACGAGAAGGTCCGGTTCATGGACGAGTTCCTCGCCTACCTGAAGGACCTGCGCGAGCGGGCCGCCGCCGACGGGCGCGAGGTCGTCGTCTGCGGCGACTGGAACATCGCCCACCAAGAGGCCGACCTCAAGAACTGGCGCGGCAACCGGAAGAACTCCGGCTTCCTGCCGGAGGAGCGCGAATGGCTCGGCCGCGTCCTCGACGAGACGGAGGGCGGGTACGTGGACGTCGTACGCGCGCTCCATCCGGACGTGGAGGGGCCGTACTCGTGGTGGTCGTACCGGGGGCGGGCCTTCGACAACGATTCAGGGTGGAGGATCGACTACCAGGTCGCCACGCCCGGTCTCGCGGCCAAGGCCGTCAAGGGATTCGTGGAGCGGGCGGCCACGCACGACGAGCGGTGGTCGGATCATGCGCCGGTGACCGCGGTCTACGACCTCTGACCCCGTAGGCGCCGGTCCAGCGCCATCGAGAGCTCCGCCTCCACCACGCTCTTCGCCAGCGGGCGCAGGCGTTGGAGGTCCTCCGCGGTGCGGTCGGCCGTTCCGGTTGTGAGGACGAGGGCGGCGAACAACTCGGCCAGGGCGTCGGCGTGTTCGCGGACCCGGTGGGCCGCGGCGAGGACGTCCGCCAGGGGGATGCCCTCGCGGACCAGGGCCGCCGACGTGTCCAGCAGGCGGCGGCTGATGTGGACGAGGTCCGTGCCGTCGGTGGCGAGGTAGCCGAGGTCGAGGGCCGCGGCGAGGTTCTCCGGGGTGTCCTGGCCCGCGAAGACGTCCGCCAGTTCCTCCGGCGAGAGGCGGACCGGGGTCTCCTCGGTGGGCGCGCCCAGACCGAGGAGCTCGCCGACGTCGCGGCCGTGGTCGAAGGCCTCGGAGAGTTCCGCGATGCCGTTGAGCGTGTGGCCGCGTTCCAGGAGCGCGGCGATCGTGCGCAGCCGGGCCAGGTGGTCCTCGTCGTACCAGGCGATCCGGCCCTCGCGGCGCGGTGGCGGGATCAACTTGCGCTCGCGGTAGAAGCGCAGCGTGCGCACGGTGATGCCGGCCTCCCTGGCCAGCTCCTCCATTCGGTACTCCCGCTTGTCCGCCACGCCGGAAGCCTATGTCGTACCGTCGGTAACTTTCCTTCCTCCAGACCCTACCCATCGGTATGGAGCTGCTCTACGCTCCAATTGCGCCAGTGTTCACTGGCGGAGTCGGCAGCGTCGTACGCGGCAATGGAGGCGTCGGGATGACCGAGCACGAGCATGTACGGGTGGCGGTGATCGGCTCCGGATTCGGTGGGCTCGGAGCCGCTGTGCGGTTGCGCCGTGAGGGCGTCACCGACTTCGTCGTCCTGGAGCGGGCCGACAGCCTGGGCGGGACCTGGCGGGACAACAGCTATCCGGGCTGCGCCTGTGACGTGCCGTCCCACCTCTACTCGTTCTCGTTCGCGCCCAACCCCGACTGGCCGCGCACCTTCTCCGGGCAGGAGCACATCCGCGCCTATCTGGAGCACGTCGCCGACGTCTTCCGGCTCCGGTCGCATCTTCGCTTCAACTCGGAGGTGAAGATGATGACGTGGGACGCGGAGCGGCTGCGCTGGGTCATCGAGACCAGCAGTGGGACCCTTACCGCCGATGTCGTCGTGTCCGCGACCGGGCCGCTGTCCGACCCCAAGGTCCCCGACGTTCCCGGCATCGACACCTTTCCCGGCAAGGTCTTCCACTCGGCCCGCTGGGACCACGACTACGACCTGCGCGGCAAGCGGGTCGCGATGGTCGGCACGGGCGCCTCGGCCATCCAGATCGTGCCGGCCATCCAGCCGGACGTCGCGAAGCTCACCGTCCTCCAGCGCACCCCGCCCTGGGTGATGCCCCGCGTCGACCGGGCCATCAGCGGGGCCGAGCGCTGGCTCCACCGGCAGCTGCCCTTCACCTCGCAGGCCCGGCGCGGACTCCTGTGGGGCCTGCGGGAGTTGCAGGTCCAGGCGTTCACCAAGCGGCCCAACGAGCTGGGCCTGGTCGAGCAGCTGGCCAAGCGGAACATGGCCCGGGCCATCAAGGACCCCGAGCTCAGGGCCAAGTTGACCCCGTCCTACCGCATCGGCTGCAAGCGCATCCTGCTCTCCAGCACGTACTACCCGGCCCTCGCGCAGCCCAATGTGGACGTGGTCGCGAGCGGGCTCAGCGAGGTCCGCGGGTCGACCGTCGTGGCCGCCGACGGGAGCGAGGCCGAGGTCGACGCGATCGTCTTCGGCACGGGCTTCCACGTGACCGACATGCCGATCGCCGAGCGGGTCGTCGGGGCGGAGGGCAGGACGCTCGCCGAGGCGTGGCGGTCCGGCATGAAGTCGCTGCGGGGCGCGACGGCGGCCGGGTTCCCCAACTGGATGACGATCATCGGGCCGAACACCGGCCTCGGGAACTCCAGCATGATCCTGATGATCGAGTCCCAGCTCAACTACATGGCCGACTACGTGAAGCAGTTGGCGGTGCTCGGCGGGCCGGCCGCCCTCGACGCACGGCCCGGCGCGGTCGACGCCTGGAACCACCGGGTCCAGGAGCGTATGAAGCGCACGGTCTGGAACACCGGCGGCTGCACGAGTTGGTACCTCGACGAGAACGGCGTCAACACGACCATCTGGCCCGGTACGACGACGGAGTTCCGCGGTGCGACGCGGCGCGTGGACCTGGCGGAGTACGACCTGCTGCGCCCGCCGCCCGCCCCGGAGGCGGCACCCGGGCGTCGTACGAAGAAGACGGTGGAGGCGGGCGCGTGAGTCGGCTGATGCATGTGGCGTCCGGTCCTTACGCGCCGCCCGTTCCCGCGCGCGAGCTGACCGCCGTCTCCGCGGACGGGGCCCGGCTGCACGTCGAGGTGCACGGGCCCGACGGGGCACCAGCGGTGGTGCTCTCGCACGGGTGGACGTGCTCGACCGCCTTCTGGGCGGCGCAGATCAGGGACCTCGCCACCGACCATCGCGTGATCGCGTACGACCAGCGGGGCCACGGGCGCAGTCCCGTGAACCCCGTGTGCAGTGCGGACGCGCTCGCCGACGATCTGGAGGCGGTGCTGGCCGCCACGCTCGCGCCCGGGGAGAAGGCCGTCCTGGCCGGGCACTCCATGGGAGGTATGACGCTGATGGCCGCGGCCGGGCGGGACCGGTTCCGGGAGCACGCGGGTGCCGTGCTGCTGTGCAGTACGGGCAGCTCGCGGCTGGTCGCCGAGTCGCTGGTCGTGCCGATGCGGGCCGGTGGGCCGCGGACCTGGCTGACCAGGAAGGTTCTCGGGTCGCGGGCGCCGCTCGGGCCCGTCACACCGCTCGCCCGGCGGATCCTCAAGTACGCGACGATGGGGGCCGGTTCGGCACCCGGCATGGTCGAGGCGTGCGCGCGGATCGTGCACGCGTGCCCGCGCAAGGTGCGGTACGCCTGGTCGCACGTGCTCGACACACTCGATCTTGACCATCGCGTACGGGAGTTGAGCGTGCCGGTCGCGGTCGTCGTCGGCACGGCCGACCGGATGACGCCCGTCGTGCACGCCCGCGCACTCGTCGCCGCGCTGCCGCACTGTGTCGGATCCACCGAACTGCCCGGGCTCGGGCACATGACCCCGGTCGAGGCGCCCGCGCTGGTCACCACCCGGATACGGGAACTCGTCTCCACATACGTACGGATCCAGCAGAAGGAGGGCGCATGAGCAGGGTCAGCCTGGAAGGGCAGGTCGCCGTCGTCACGGGGGCCGCGCGGGGCGTCGGGGAACTCCTCGCCCGCAAGCTGTCGGCCCGCGGTGCCACGGTCGCTCTCGTCGGCCTGGAGCCGGACGCGTTGAAGCAGGTCGCCGAGCGGCTGCACGGCGAGAGCGGGCACTGGTACGCCGACGTCACCGACCACGAGGCGATGGCGCGGGTCGCGGCGGAGGTGAAGGAGCGGTTCGGGAAGGTCGACATCGTCGTCGCCAACGCCGGGGTCGCCAACGGGGGTCCGTTCGTCGACTCCGACCCGGAGGCGTGGAAGCGGGTCATCGAGGTGAACCTCATCGGGTCGGCGATGACCGCGCGGGCCTTCCTGCCCGTGCTGATGGAGAGCCGTGGGTATCTGCTGCAGATCGCCTCGCTCGCCGCGATCACGCCCGCGCCGATGATGACCGCGTACTGCGCCTCCAAGTCGGGCGTCGAGGCGTACGCGCACAGCCTGCGGGCCGAGGTCGGGTACAAGGGCGTACGCGTGGGGGTCGGGTATCTGTCCTGGACCGACACCGACATGGTGCGCGGGGCCGATCAGGACGACGTCATGCGGGAGTTGAGGCAGCGGCTGCCGTGGCCCGCCAGCAAGACGTATCCGCTCGGGCCGGCCGTCGACCGGATCGTGGCCGGGATCGAGCGGCGGTCCAGCCATGTCTACGGGCAGTGGTGGCTGCGGGGGATGCAGGGGGTACGCGGGTATCTGCCGGGGCTCATCGGATCGGTGGGGCAGCGGGAGATGCGGCGGTTCGCTCCGCGGGTGGGGCAGGTTCCCAAGGGGCTGGTCGGGGCCGGGGGAGAGGCCGATGAGCAGGCACGGAGCACTCTGCGTAACTGACCGTTACTGATCGAAATGCGCGTTTTGTCGGTCCGTGTGAATCTGGTCGAGGCCCCATCCCCCACCCACTACGGGAGTGAATCTCATGGGCATGAAGGACCAGTTCCAGGACAAGGCCGAGGAGCTCAAGGAGCAGGCGCGTCAGCGTGCCGGCCAGGGCCGGGACGAGGCGAGTGAGCGCGGGCAGCAGCCGCGTGAGCCGCGTGAACCGCGTGAGCGGGCGTCGCGTGAGCGTGAGCGGCAGGAGCCGGGGCGGCAGGAGCCGGGGCGTCAGACGCCTGACGAGGCTCAGCGCGCGTCGCGCGACGCGCAGGAGCGCTTCGACCAGGACTACGACATCTGATCGAGTGTCCTGAGCGTGGGGTGCCCTTCTTCGGGAGGGCGCCCCACGCTTTTGTGTTTGGCGGGCGTTCGTTGTTGGGTGCGGGTGCGTTGGGGCTGGTCGCGCAGTTCCCCGCGCCCCTAAAGACTTGGGTGGGCCCCGCTGAAGAAGGAACCCCCCGCGCGCCTAAAAGACTTGGCTGAGCCCCGGTCAAGAAGGAACCCCCACTGGCGAGTCCCCTACGAAAGTGTCCTCGGCGGTAGCTTCGGGCGGGTTCTCGTGGGGGTGTTTTCGTAGGTTGGTGGAGTTGCCGCGGGGTGTAGGGACAGGAGGTCCAGGGCCAGTTGGACCGCGTCGTCCAGTTGGGCGTGGCGGCCTTCTGCCCAGTCCAGGGGGGTGCGGAGGATTTCGAGGTCGGGGGTGACGCCCTGGTTCTCGACGGACCAGCCGTACGCGTCGAACCAGGCGGCGTTCATGGGGACCGTGATGACGGTGCCGTCGCCCAGGCGGTGGCGGCCGGTCATGCCGACGACGCCGCCCCAGGTGCGCTGGCCCACCACCGGGCCCAGTTTCAGGAGTTTGAACGCCGCCGTGATCATGTCGCCGTCGGACGAGGTCATTTCGTCGGCCAGGGCCACCACCGGCCCCCGCGGGGCGTTGGACGCGTACGACACCGGCTGGGCGCCCCGGGTCAGGTCCCAGCCCAGGATCGTGCGGGTGAGTTTCTCCACGACCAGCTCGCTGATGTGGCCACCGGCGTTGCCGCGTACGTCGACGATGAGGGCGGGCCGCGACACCTCCATGCGCAGGTCGCGGTTGAACTGGGCCCAGCCCGAGCCGCCCATGTCCGGGATGTGCAGATAGCCGCAGCGCCCGCCGCTCAACTCCCGTACGACCTCGCGGCGTTTGGCGACCCAGTCCTGGTAGCGCAGGGGGCGTTCGTCGACCAGGGGGACCACCGCGACCCGGCGTGAGCGGCCCTCGCCCTCCGCCGGGGTGAACGTCAGCTCGACCGTCGTGCCGCCCGCGCCCGCGAGGAGGGGGAAGGGGCCCGCGACGGAGTTCACCGGGCGGCCGTCCACATGGGTGAGGACCGCGCCCTCGCGGATGCCCGTACCGGCCAGCGGGGAACGGGCCTTGGAGTCGGAGGAGTCACCGGGAAGGATGCGCCGGACGAGCCAGCCTTCGTCGCGGCGCACGAAGTTGGCGCCGAGGAGGCCCTGCGCCCGCTGGTAGTGCGGCGGGCCCTCGTTGCGGCGGGCGGCGGTGACGTACGCGTGCGAGGTGCCCAGTTCGCCCAGGACCTCGCGGAGCAGGTCGGCGAACTCGTCGGGGGAGGCGACCCGTTCGACGAGCGGACGGTACTGCTCCAGGATCCCGTCCCAGTCGATGCCGCACATGTCGGGGGCCCAGAAGTAGGCGCGGATGAGACGGCCCGCCTCGGCGTACGCCTGGCGCCACTCCGCGGCCGGGTCCACCTCGTGCAGGATGCGGCGGAGGTCGATCCAGACGGTCGAGTCGCCGTCGCCGGGCTCCGTCGAGGGGACCGCGCGCAGGTCGCCCTCGTCGACCACGACCAGCCTGCTGCCGTCGCCGCTCAGCGCGAACCAGTCGAGATGCTCGACCAGTTCGGACTTCTTCGCCTTGGTGATGTTGAAGTACTCCAGGGTCGGACGGCCGCTCGTGTCGTCCGGATTCGCGAACGTCTCGCCCAGTGCTCCCGAGATCGGCCAGCGCAGCCAGACCAGGCCGCCGCCCGCGACCGGGTACAGCGCCGAGTACTTGGAGGCCGTGACCGGGAACGGCGTCACCCGGCTCTCCAGGCCCTCGATCTCCACGGTCACCGTTCCGTCGCCGGCATCGTCCTCGACCGGGTCCAGGCCGCCCGCCGCCGGGCGGCCCTCGGGGGTCAGCGCGAACGGGGACGGGGTCGCCGAGGACAGGGGGACGAGGTACGGGCGGCAGCCCAGCGGGAAGGAGAGGTCGCCGGTGTGGACGTCGTACACCGGGTCGAACCCGCGCCAGGAGAGAAAGGCGAGGAAGCGGCCGTCCCGGGTGAAGACCGGGTTCTCGTCCTCGAAGCGGCCGTTGGTGACGTCGACGATCGTGCGCGCGCCCGGACCCTCGATGCGGGCCATCTTGATCTGGCGCAGGGTGCGGCCGATGCCCGGGTGCGACCAGGTCAGCCACGCCCCGTTCGGGGAGAAGGCCAGGTCGCGCACCGGCCCGTTGATGGACCGGATGAGCTCCGTGACCCCGCTTTGCCCGGACTCCGTACGGGAGTTGCCCTCGGACTCCTCCGTCGCGTCGAGAAGCAGCAGTCGCCCGTCGTTCGACGCGATGGCGAGACGCTCGCCCTTCGGGTCCGAGACGAGTTCCAGGACGCGGCCCAGTTCGCCGGAGGCCAGCCGGCGCGGCTCGCGTTCGCCGCTGGCGCGCGGCAGATAGGCGATCTCGACGGCGTCCTCGCCCTCCGCGTCCGTCACGTACGCGACCTGCCCGCCCGAGCCGAGCATCTCGGGGAGCCGGACGCGGACGCCCGGGGTGTCCGCGATCGTGCGCGCCGGGCCGTCGCGGTGCGTGAGCCAGTACAGGCTGCCGCGTACGACGACCGCGCCGGCCCGGCCCGTCTCGTCCACGGAGATCCCGTCGACGTGCTGCGCGGCCGGCACCTGGTACGTACGGCGTCCGGCGCGCGGCCCGCCGAGGCGTACGTCGAGGCGGCGGGGCAGCGATTCGGGGGACAGGTCGTCGACGATCCACAGGTCGCCCGCGCACTGGTAGACGACCCGGGTGCCGTCGCTGGACGCGTGCCGGGCGTAGAAGGTGTCGTGGTCGGTGTGGCGGCGCAGGTCGGAGCCGTCGTGCAGACAGGAGTAGAGGTTACCGATGCCCTCGTGGTCGGAGAGGAAGGCGATGCGGCCGCCGACGAACATCGGCGAGTCCAGGTGCCCGTCGAGATCGGCGAGGATGCGCCGCCCGTGCAGCCAGAGCCGGCCGGTGGCACCGCCGCGGTAGCGCTTCCAGGCGGCGGGCTCGTGCGGGGGCGTGCCGGTGAGCAGCAGTGTCAGGCGCTCGCCCGCGAAGTCCTCGACCGCGATGTGGGAGACCGGGCCCCACGGGAGCTTGCCGCCGGGGCAGCCGTCGACGGGCACGCTGTAGGCCCAGGTGAAGTACGAGAAGGGCTCGCCGTGCGAGGCGACGGCGAGGATGTCGCCGTCGGGGGACCAGCCGCAGACCTGGGTGTCGGCGTTCCCCCAGTAGGTGAGCCGCCGGGCCGGGCCGCCGTCCACCGGCGCCAGATGGATCTCCGGCACGAGGTTGCGCCAGGTCGTGTACGCGATGTGGCGGCCGTCGGGCGAGAAGCGCGGATGGCTCACCTTCGTCCGGTCGACGGTCAGCCGCCAGGCCCGGCCGGGGGTGTCCAGGGGGGCCACCCAGAGGTCGTCCTCGGCCGCGAAGCACAGGCGGTCGCCGCTGAGGTGCGGGAAGCGCAGGTAGGCGGCGGAGCCGTGGCCGTCCCCGGTCGCCCCGCGGTCCGCGGCCTCTTCTGGCAGAGGGCCGTCTCCGGTCGCGTTCTCGTACTCGTCGCTCACCCACCCATGCTTTTCCGGTGGGCGGGGCCCGGCAACTCGTGGTCCGGCGGAACGGGTGTGCCGCGGCCCGGGGGAGGGCGCCGGTGGGACGTGAGTGGGGACACCGGTGAGAAGTCGGTGAGAAGCCGTGACCCAGCACACGTACGAAACGGTTTCGTTTCGCTTGGGGATGGGGTACCTTCATAGGCGTACGAGACAGTTTCGTTCGAGCGGAAAGTGGTGAGCAGGATGGCTGAGACAGCAACGACGCGTCGCAGCCGGATCACGCCCGAGCGCGAGGCCGAGTTGTACGAGGCCGTGCTCGACCTGCTCCAGGAGGTCGGTTACGACTCCCTGACCATGGACGCGGTCGCCACCCGCACCCGGTCCAGCAAGGCCACCCTCTACCGCCAGTGGGGCGGAAAGGCCGAACTGGTCGCGAGGGCGATCCGGCATCACAAGCCGGTCGATCTCGCGTCGATCGACACCGGAACCCTGCGGGGCGACTTCCATGCGCTCACGCAACGCCAGAACGACTGCCAGATGGAACAGGACTCCGCGCTGATGCGAGTCCTCGGCACGGCGGCCCACACGAACCCCGAACTGCTGGCCGCCCTCCGCGAATGGCTGATCGAGCCGGAACTCGGGGAGATGCGTCGGGTGGTGCAGCGTGCCGTCGACCGCGGCGAGGTCCGTGCGGACAACCCCGCGATCGACTACGTGCTGCACATGATCATCGGTGCCTTCGTGGCGCGGACGTTGATCGACGAACAGCCACCGACCCAGGCCTTCATCGCCTCGTACATCAACGCTGTGGTGATCCCCGCCCTCAGCGCCTGATCCGATCCCGGGTCCCTTGGGTTCTACGGCCCTGGACCCTCCCCGAACCTCACGCCCCGAGGCTCATCCCCCTTACGCACGACCCCAGTTGCACCTGACGCGACCGCTCACGTCGTCGGGCCGATGACTCACGCCCTGCCATCACCGACCTGACCGGGAGTACGCCCTCGTGGCCACGTTCCTCTACAACCTCGGCCGACTCGCCTTCCGGCGACGGCATTTCGTCGCACTGATATGGGTGGCGCTGCTGACGCTCGCGGGCGTCGGAGCGGCGAGCGCACCCGCCGCCGGAACCACCTCCTTCTCGATTCCCGGCACCGAGGCGCAGAAGGCCTTCGACCTGCTGGAGCAGCGGTTCCCCGGCGCCAGCGCCGACGGTGGCACCGGGCGCATCGTCTTCAAGGCGCCCGAAGGCCAGAAGATGACGGACGCCGACAACAAGGCGACCGTCGCGAAGACCGTCAAGGAACTGGGCGGCGGCACCGAAGTCGTCTCCGTCACCGACCCCTTCACGACGAACGCCGTGAGCAAGGACGGCACGGTCGCCTACACGTCGGTGAAGTACGAGGTCCCCGGCATGGAGCTCGCGGACTCGACCAGGGAGTCCCTGGAGGCTGCCGGTGACGACGCCCGGGCCGCCGGGCTGACCGTCGACGTCGGAGGTGACGCGCTGGAGGCCGGCGCCGAACCGGGGGCGGTCGGCGAGATCGTCGGCATCGCCATCGCCGCGGTCGTCCTCGTCATCACCCTGGGCTCGCTGGTCGCGGCCGGACTGCCGCTGCTGACGGCGATCATCGGCGTGGGCATCGGAGTCTCCACGATCACCGCTCTCGCCAAGGCGCTCGACCTCGGCGACACCACCTCCACGCTCGCCCTGATGATCGGCCTCGCGGTCGGTATCGACTACGCGCTGTTCATCGTCTCCCGCTACCGGAACGAACTGGCCGAGGGCCGCGACCGCGAGGAGGCGGCGGGCCGCGCCACCGGCACCGCCGGCTCGGCTGTCGTCTTCGCGGGGCTCACGGTCGTGATCGCCCTGGCGGGTCTCGCGGTCGTCAACGTCCCGATGCTGACCAAGATGGGTCTCGCGGCGGCGGGCACGGTCGTGATCGCCGTCCTCATCGCGCTGACCATGATCCCGGCGATGCTCGGATACGCGGGCAGGAAGATCCGGCCGGCCGGCGAGAAGCGCAAGGCGTCCGACGCCGCCACGCCCGAGAAGCAGACCAAGTCCGAGAAGCAGGCCAAGCCCAACATGGGCACCCGCTGGGCGAGCTTCGTCATCCGCCGCCCGGTCGCCGTGCTGGTGCTCGGCGTGGTCGGTCTGGGCGCGATCGCCCTTCCCGCCACCCAGCTGGAGCTGGGCCTGCCCGACGACGGCTCGCAGCCGACGTCCACGACCCAGCGCCGGGCGTACGACACGCTGTCGGAGGGCTTCGGCCCCGGCTTCAACGGCCCGCTGATGATCGTGGTCGACGCCAGGGACAGCGACGACCCGACGGCCGCCTTCGGTGACGTGGCCGACGGGATCAAGGGCCTCAAGGACGTCGTGACGGTCACGCCGCCGGCGCCCAACAAGGCCGGCGACACCGCGACGATCACCGTGATCCCGAACTCCAAGCCGTCCTCGACCCAGACCGAGGACCTGGTGCACGCCATCCGTGACAAGGGTTCCGACTTCAAGGCCGACACGGACGCGGAGGTACTGGTCACCGGCACCACCGCGATGAACATCGACTTCTCGCAGAAGCTCAACGACGCGCTGGTCCCGTACCTGGCACTGGTGGTCGGTCTCGCCTTCCTGCTCCTGATCGTGGTCTTCCGCTCCATCCTGGTCCCGCTGAAGGCGGCCCTCGGCTTCCTGCTCAGCGTGCTCGCCGCGCTCGGCGCAGTGGTCGCGGTCTTCCAGTGGGGCTGGTTCTCCGGCCTGATCGGTGTCGAGGAGACCGGTCCGATCATGTCGATGATGCCGATCTTCATGGTGGGTGTGGTGTTCGGTCTCGCGATGGACTACGAGGTGTTCCTCGTGACCCGCATGCGGGAGGCGTTCGTCCACGGAGAGTCGGCGAGCCAGGCCGTGGTGACCGGTTTCCGGCACAGCGCCCGGGTCGTGGTCGCCGCCGCGATCATCATGATGGCCGTCTTCGGCGGCTTCATCAGCTCCAGCGAGTCCATGATCAAGATGATCGGCTTCGGTCTCGCGATCGCCGTCTTCTTCGACGCCTTCGTCGTCCGTATGGCGATCGTCCCGGCGGTCCTCGCGCTGCTCGGCAAGAAGGCCTGGTGGCTGCCGAAGTGGCTGGACCGCGCCCTGCCGAACGTCGACGTCGAGGGCGAGGGCCTGCGGGCCCACGACGACCGGACGAAGGACTCGGGCTCCGGCTCCGACGAGGACCGGGAGCTGGTGCGCGCCTGAGGACCGGGAGGCGGTACGCGCCTCATGCGCGGGAGCCGGTACGTGACCGATGTACGGCTGACACGCATGTGACGTGCCGGCTCCTGTGAAGGACCAGCCGGTGAGGGCTCCGTGGGGACGGGCGGCCCTCACCGGCTTCATTCGTGCCGCGCGGGTGTGCCACGGGTGTGTGCGGCACGCCGGGCCGGGGCGATTGTCAGTGGCGCGGTCTAGCGTGAAGGGCATGACGACTCTCTCCGAACGACCTCGCACGGCCCTGATGGTGATCGACGTCCAGAAGGGCGTCGTGGCCGGGGCCCACCAGCGCGACACGGTGGTCGCGAACATCGCCGCCCTCGTCGAAACGGCCCGCACCCAAGGCGCCCCGGTCGTCTGGGTCCAGCACTCCGACGAGGGCCTGGAGAAGGGCAGCGAGGCCTGGGAGTACGTTCCCGAGCTGGCCCGCCGGGATTCGGAACCGCTGGTGCACAAGTCGTACGGCGACTCCTTCGAGGACACCGACCTGGAGGAGGTCCTGGCCGGAGCAGGCGTCGGACATCTGGTGGTCACCGGCGCCCAGACCGACGCGTGCATACGGTCCACGATCCACGGAGCGTTCGTGCGGGGCTACGACGTGACACTCGTCGGCGACGCCCACACGACGGAGGACCTGAGCCAGTGGGGTGCCCCGCCGCCGGAGCAGGTCATCGCGCACACGAACCTGTACTGGCAGGAGCAGTCGGCACCGGCGCGCAAGGCCGGGGTGGCGGAGACGAAGGACGTGACGTTCAGCGACTGAGCCCGGGGCGGGACTCGGCCCGGCGGAGGCCGAGGTCCGTGATGGTGACCTCGCCGTCCGGGCCGGCCTGTCCGCCGAGCCGGTCGCCCAGCGCGCCGGGGCGGGGGAGTGCGCTGCCGTGGAACTCGTTCGCATGTCCCGTACACCCACCGCTAGCGTGCCGTGCATGACGACGAGCGCAGCTGAAGAGTCCGGAGCACACCCCCGTTTCGCCGAAGCCCTGAGCGAGCTGGGTCTCGACGATCTGCACCCGCGGATCCGCCGCTTCCCGGACGCCGCCCGTACGGCCGTCGAGGCCGCCGAGGCGATCGGGTGCGAGCTGAGCGAGATCTGCAAGTCGCTGATCTTCGCGGCGGACGGCGTGCCTGTCCTGGTGCTGATGGACGGATCGTCCCGGGTGGACATCGAGCTCGTACGCCTGGCGCTGGGGGCCGAGAAGGTCACCCGGGCCAAGGCCGAGCTGGTCCGGGAGACGACCGGGTACGCGATCGGGGGCGTACCGCCCTTCGGGCACCGCACCCGGACCCGTGTCCTGGCGGACCGCTCGCTGCTGGACCACGACACGGTGTGGGCCGCCGCGGGCACCCCGCACACCGTGTTCCCCATGGACCCGAAGACCCTGATCGCCCACGCGGGCGGCACTCTGGTGGATGTCCGCGAGCAGTCCGCGTGACCCCGCTGGTCACCGCGGCCGTCCTGCTCGCCGCGGTCACGCACGCCAGCTGGAACGCCATCGCCCACCAGATCACCGACAAGCTGGTCGGCTTCACGCTGATCGCGGGCGGCGGGATGCTGATCGGGCTGGCCATGGTCCCGTTCGTGCCGTTCCCGGCGGCGGAGGCGTGGCCGTATCTGATCGGCTCGGCGGTCATCCACGTCGTGTACTACGTGCTGCTGATGAAGTCCTTCCGGCTCGGAGACTTCGGGCAGGCGTACCCGATCGCACGTGGCACCGCGCCCCTGGTGGTGACCCTCCTCGCCGCCGTCTTCGCGCACGAGGTGCCCGACGGCTGGGCGGCGGCGGGCATCGTGGTGTCCTGCGCCGGGCTGACCGGCGTCGCACTGTGGGGCCTGCGCGGACGCCGGCCCAACTGGGCGGCGATCGGCGCCGCGTTGGCGACGGGCCTGTCGATCGCGGCGTACACCGTCGTCGACGGCCTGGGCGTACGCGCCTCCGGCTCCTCCCTCGCCTACATCGCCTGGCTGATGGCGGTGGAGGGCGTGGCGGTCCCCGCGTACGCGCTCTACCACTGGCGCGGTGAACTGCTCGGCGTCCTACGCCCGTTCGCCGCCGTCGGCCTACTGGGCGCCGCCCTGTCAGTCGCGGCCTACGGCCTGGTCCTCTGGGCCCAGACCAAGGCGGAACTGGCCCCGATCGCGGCGCTCCGGGAGTCGTCCATCATCGTCGGCGCGGCCATAGGAGCGGTCTTCTTCAAGGAGCGGTTCGGGGCGCCTCGCATCGCTGCCGCGGGGCTGCTGGTCGTGGGCATCGGCCTCATGCTCCACGCCTCATGAGGCGGCGCGGGCCCGGCGGGGGGTGTTCGCGCAGTTCCCCGCGCCCCTGAAAACGGGGCTGCCGCCCGAGTCTTTTAGGGGGCGCGGGGAACTGCGCGCTCAACCCAATGCGGCCGGCAGCAAATCCACAACACCAGCCCTCACCCCCTCAGGAGCGCAGGGAACTGCGCGCCAAGCCCTCACCGGGCCGCAGCGAATCCACAAGACCAGCCCTTACCCCCCTCAGGGGCGCGGGGAACTGCGCGAACAACCCTCACCGGGCCGCAGCGAATCCACAACACCAGCCCCACACACCCAGGGGCGCGGGGAACTGCGCGACCAGCCACAACGCACCCGCACCCGTACCCAACACAGAACCGCCAGAGGCACCCGTTCACAACGAGGCGCGAAGTGCCCGCACAAGCGCCTGCGCCCGAGGATCCGCCGTCACCGTCTTGCTGAAGCCGTTCGTGACGTAGCCGAAGGCGATGCCCGACTCGGGGTCGGCGAAGCCGAGGGAGCCGCCGCGGCCCGGGTGGCCGAAGGAACCGGCTTCCAGGAAGGGCGAGGCCGAGCCATGGAGCATGTAGCCGAGACCGAAGCGGGTGTTGATCACCAGGACCCGGTCCGGCCCCGCGGACTCCTCCGCGCGGGCCGCCGCCAGCGTCCCGGGCGTGAACAGGCGCCGCCCGCCGTCCACTTCACCGATCAGCGACGCGTAGAAGCGGGCCAGCCCGTCCGCCGTGGCGATGCCGTTCGTTGCGGGGAGCGCGGCCGCCCGGTACGCCGGGTCGTTCTGGTCGGGGAACGGAGTGATCGCGGCGAAGGCCCGTCGGGTGAGGGAGGCCGGATCGTCGTAGGCCTCGGCGACCGACCGCTTCGGGCGGGACCGCAGACCCCCGGCGTTCCCCGGCGCCTCCACGCGGCCGACCACGCCCACCCGGCCCACCTCCGCGGCGGGCAGCCCGACCCACAGATCGGCGCCCACCGGTCCGGCGATCTCCCCGGCGATCCAGTCACCGACGCCACGGCCCGTGACACGCCGCACCAGCTCGCCGGCCATCCAGCCGTACGTGAGGGCGTGGTAGCCGTGATTCGTGCCGGGCTCCCACACGAGGGCCTGGCGCGCGACCGCCTCGGCACCGCGCAGGGGGTCCAGCGCCTCCTCGGGCGTCAGCGGCAGATCAAGGACCGGCAGCCCGGCCCGGTGCGACAGCACGTGCCGCACCAGGACCCGCTCCTTGTCCGCCGCCTTGAACTCGGGCCAGTACTCGCCCACCGGAGCGTCCAGGTCCAGCAGCCCGCGCTGGTGCAGGAGAAGGAGTGCGGCCGCGGCGACGCCCTTGGTCGCCGAGCGCACGATCTGGGCGGTGTCGCGCTCCCAGGGCGCCGAGTCCGCCGTACCGTCGACGTCCTTCGTGCCGGCCCACAGGTCCACGACCCGGTGCCCGTCCCGGTACACGGCGACGGCCGCACCCCGGTCCCCGAGCACCTCGAAGTTCCGTACGAACGCTTCCCCGACCGGCTCGAAGCCCTCGGCCACAGTGCCGTTCACGTCCACGCCCGTGCTCCGTTCAGTCCAGTCCTGTCCAACTCGCTCCGCGGACAGTGGGTGCAACGCCCACCCACCGCCCGCGATTCCTGAGAATTGTCGGACCGGCCCTAGCCCAGCAGGATCGTGACCTCGATGTTGCCGCGTGTCGCGTTCGAGTACGGGCAGACCTGGTGGGCGGCGTCCACGAGCTTCGACGCCACGTCCTGGTCGAGGATCGGCAGCGAGACGCTCAGGGCGACCGCGAGGCCGTAACCGCGCTGCTTGTTGGGGCCGATTCCGACCTTCGCGGCGACCGTCGAACCGGTCAGGTCGAAGCCCTCGCGGCGGCCGACCAGGACCAGCGCGTTGTGGAAGCAGGAGCTGAAGCCGGCCGCGAAGAGCTGCTCCGGGTTGGTGCCGTTACCGTCGCCGCCCAGCGCCGGAGGCATCGCGACCTTCAGCTCCAGCTGGCCGTCCTGGCTGGTCACATACCCTTCGCGGCCCCCGTGTGCCGTGGCCTCGGCCACGTACATGATCTTCGTGGGACGGCTGTCGAGGTCAACAGCGGCGTCGGTCATGGATCGCCTCACCCCCAGGCACGCGAGAACGCGGAATCAGAGTCCAGAAACAGAGTGCACAAACACATCGCACACAATGTATCCACCGATCCGGCCACTTATTACTTGGGGGTAGAAACCGTCGGTAACATCGAGGTCAGCCGCCGGAGGTCCGCGCGCAGCCGCTCCACCTCGTCCGCCGTCAGCCGCGTCCCGGCCAGCAGCGCCGACGGCACGCACTCCGCGCGCTCCCGCAGCTCCTCGCCCCGCCCGGTGACCGCGACCAGCACCGACCGCTCGTCCAGCACGGAGCGCTCCCGGTGGACAAGACCGGCCGACTCCAGGCGTTTGAGCAGCGGCGACATGGTCCCGTAGTCGAGCCGCAGGGTCCCGGCCAGCTCCTTGACGGTGAGCTCGCCGCGCTCCCAGAGGACGAGCATGACCAGGTACTGCGGATAGGTGAGCCCGAGCGCTTCGAGGAGCGGACGGTACGCGGCGGTCACGGCACGCTGGGCCGCGTACAGCGCGAAGCACAACTGGTCGTCGAGCAGCAGCGAACCGGCCGGCGCGCCCTCGTCGGGCGAATCCGCCGTCGGACCCTCTTCGTTCGTCACGCGCCCATTGTCACGGAGCGCGGGTCGAAGCCGAACGGCAACTCCAGACGGTGCTCCCGCATCAGCTCGTCGTCCGACAGAAGCTCGCCGGTCCTGCCGTCCGCCGCGATCACGCCGTCGCTGAGGATCAGGGCCCGCGGGCACAGTTCGAGGGCGTACGGCAGATCGTGCGTGACCATGAGCACGGTCACGTCCAACGACCGCAGGATGTCGGCGAGTTCGCGCCGTGAGGCGGGGTCGAGGTTGGACGACGGCTCGTCGAGGACCAGGATCTCCGGCTCCATCGCGAGCACGGTCGCGACCGCCACCCGGCGCCGCTGCCCGAAGGAGAGATGGTGCGGCGGGCGGTCGGCGAAGGCCTCCATCCCGACCCGCTCCAGGGCGGTGCGCACCCGCGCCTCCAGCTCGGGCCCCTTGAGCCCGGCGGCCGCGGGCCCGAAGGCCACGTCCTCGCGCACGCTCGGCATGAACAGCTGGTCGTCCGGGTCCTGGAAGACGATGCCGACCTTCCGCCGGATCTCCGCCATGTGCTTCCGGCCGACGGGCAGCCCGGCCACCGTCACGGTCCCGGCACCGCCGGTCAGGATGCCGTTGAGGTGCAGCACGAGGGTCGTCTTGCCGGCGCCGTTCGGCCCGAGCAGCGCCACGCGCTCACCGCGATCGACGGTGAAGTCGACGCCGAAGAGGGCCTGGTGTCCGTCGGGGTAGGCGAAGGCGAGTCCGGAGACTTCCAGGGAGGGCGCGGTAACAGGAGTCACGGAGGAGGTCACAGGGTCCATCCCAACAGACACACGACGAGGGCGGCGGACGGCAGGGCGAGCGCGTACGACCACTGCGCCCGGGACGCGGTCACCTCGTCGATGACCGGCATCGAACCGGCGTACCCCCGGCTGACCATGGCGAGATGCACCCGCTCCCCGCGTTCGTACGAGCGGATGAAGAGCGCGCCCGCGGACTTGGCGAGGACGCCCCAGGACCGGACGCCGCGGGCCTCGAAGCCGCGCGACTCCCGCGCGATCTTCATCCGCCGCATCTCGTCCGCGATGACGTCCCCGTAGCGGATCATGAAGGACGCGATCTGTACGAGGAGCGGCGGCAGCTTCAACCGCTGGAGCCCCAGCAGCAGTTCGCGCAGTTCGGTCGTCGAGGCGAGCAGGACGGACGCGGCGACGCCGAGCGTGCCCTTGGCCAGCACGTTCCAGGCGCCCCACAGACCGTTCACGCTCAACGACATGCCGAGTACGTCGACCCGCTCGCCCTGCGCCACGAACGGCATCAGCACCGCGAAGGCCACGAACGGCACCTCGATCAGCAGCCGCTTCAGCAGGAAACCGGCCGGGACGCGGGCCGCGTACGCCACGGCACCCAGCAGCAGCGCGTACAGCCCGAAGGCCCACATCGCCTCGCGCGGGGTCGACACCACGACCAGCACGAAGGCGAAGACGGCGGCGAGCTTCGTGTGCGGCGGCAGGGCGTGCACGGGTGAGTGCCCGTGCCGGTAGAGCCGGTGCGCGTGTCCCGCCCCCATGTCAGACGGATTCCCCGACCTGCGAGGGCGAGGCCTCGGACGTACGGCGCTTCCGTACGGCCCAGAAGACGCCCGTGCCCGCGACGACCGTGACGCCCACGCCGATCACGCCCGCGAGGCCGCCGGAGATCCGGGAGTTGGTCAGGCCCTCGACGCCGTAGTCGGCGAGCGGGGAGTCGGCGGCCGCGTGGTCCTCGGCCTTGGCGTCGATGCCCTTGTCGGCGGCGACCTTCTCCAGGCCGTCGGGGTTCGCGGAGGCGTAGAAGCTGACGAAGCCCGCGAGGACGAGGGAGGCGGCCAGGCCCGCCAGCCACACCGGGCGGTGCGACCGCGCGGCGACCGGGACGGGCTCCGCGGCGGGCGTGTCCACCAGCTCCCCGCCGACGCGCAGCTTCAGCGGCGCGGTCAGACCGCGGGCCCCGTACACGAGGTCCGGTCGTACGGCGATGACGGCGCCCACCGTGAGAGCGGTGATCGCGGCCTCACCGATGCCGATCAGGACGTGGACGCCGACCATGGCGGTGAGGACCTGCCCGATCGGGACGTCCGTGGTGCCGCCTATCGCGTAGACGAGCGTGAAGGCCGCGGCGGCGGCCGGAACGGAGAGCACGGCGGCGATGAACGCCGAGACGGTAATGGACCGACGCTTCTTGGGCAGAAGTTTTACAAGACCGCGGAAGACGGTGTACGCCACGACCGTCGTGACCACCGCCATGACGGTGATGTTCACACCGAGCGCGGTGAGCCCGCCGTCCGCGAAGAGGATGCCCTGCATGAGGAGCACGACCGAGACACAGAGGACCCCGGTGAAGGGGCCCACGAGTATCGCGGCCAGCGCGCCTCCGAGCAGATGTCCGCTGGTCCCGGCCGCGACCGGGAAGTTGAGCATCTGCACGGCGAAGATGAAGGCGGCGACGAGACCCGCGAGCGGGGCGGTGCGCTCGTCCAGTTCGCGCCGGGCGCCGCGCAGGCTCACGGCGACGGCCGCCGCGGCGACGACTCCGCTGGCCACGGAGACGGGTGCGTTGATGAAACCGTCGGGGACGTGCATGAGGGCTCCGCTTCCGGGGGCAGGCCGGCTGGCTATAACCGTTCGATGATAGTGGCTTAATGCGAACAGCTTGCAAGAGCGAGGTGACCTCGAATAATTCAGGAGCGCATTTCGGAAAATATGCGACATTGGAGAGGAAGCAGCTCAAACACGGAGCAGCTCGCAGAGGGAGCGATCGATGTCCGCCGTCGAGCAGTACGCGCGCGCCCACATAGTGACGGACGCGGCGCAGGATCCGCCCGCCGTCCCGGTGGCCCTTCGATACGACCCGGAGGCCGACCCCCGACGGGTGCACATCATGCTGCCCGGCCATCACGAGTGGGTCTTCGCCCGCGACCTGCTCGAACAGGGTCTGCGGGCTCCGGCCGCCGCCGGTGACGTACGCATCTGGCCGTGCGGGCGGGTCCAGGCCGTCATGGAGTTCCACTCGCCGAAGGGAGTGGACGTCGTGCAGTTCGACACGAGGACCCTGATCCGGTTCCTGCGTCGTACGTACACGGCCACGCCGGTCAGCAGCTGACCGGACACTCGGCCGGGGCGCTCCGCCGGGGCGCCCCGCTGGGGTGCGGTTTCGTCTGCGGGTTCGTCGTGGCTGGTCGCGCAGTTCCCCGCGCCCCTGAAGGGCGCGGGGCTTCAGCTGCCTGCCTTCAGCAGTGCCGCCACGATCGGGCCGGCCGTTTCGCCGCCGTGGCCGCCCTGCTGGACGACGCCCGCGGCCGCGAGGTCGCCCTTCCAGGCGGTGAACCAGCCGTTGGGCTTCTTCTGGCCGTCGACCTCCGCGGAGCCGGTCTTGGCGCCGAAGTCCGGGCCGAGACCGGCCATGGCCTCGGCCGCCGTGCCGGCCGCCGCCGTGTACTGGAGGAGC
The DNA here is from genome assembly GCF_036182465.1 of Streptomyces sp. NBC_00258. Taxonomy (NCBI): domain Bacteria; kingdom Bacillati; phylum Actinomycetota; class Actinomycetes; order Kitasatosporales; family Streptomycetaceae; genus Streptomyces; species Streptomyces sp. NBC_00258. Next base: position 5,489,959 of record NZ_CP108081.1, on the reverse strand, counting down.
TCCTTGAGCTGGGCCTGAGTGCCGACCGACAGCGAGCGGGATGCCTTCGCGAGGGTGCGCTTGTCGACCGTCGGGGCCACCAGATAGGGCTGGTGGAAGGTGCCCGTCTTGGCGGTGGCGACGACCGACGCCATGTTCAGCGGGTTCATCCGGACCCCGCCCTGGCCGAGCAGCGAGGCAGCCATCTGTGCCTGCGACTGGACCGGCACCGAGCCGTCGAAGGTCGGCACGCCGATCGCCCAGTTGTCCATGCCGAGCCCGAACACCTGCTGGGCCTGCTTGGTCAGGTCGTCGTCGCTCAGCTTTTTGGCCTGGCTGATGAAGGCCGTGTTGCAGGAGCGCGCGAAACTCGCCTTGAACGTGCCGCCCTTGATCTGGAACTTGTCGTCGTTCTGGAACTTCCAGCCGCCGTACGTCGAGTACTTGGGGCAGGGGTGCTGCTTGTCCGCCGACGCGAGGCCCTTGTCGATGAGCAGCGACGCCGTGATGATCTTCATCGTCGAGCCGGGGGCCAGGGAGCCCTGGAAGGCGGTGTTGAAGCCGTGGCCGGCGTTCGCGACGGCCAGGATCTCGCCGGTGGACGGCCGGATGACGACGGCCGACGACTTGGCCTTCTTGGCCACCTGCTGCTCGGCGGTCGCCTGGAGACCCGGGCTGAGCGTCGTACGGACCGTGCCCGGGGTGCCCTTGCTCAGCTCGAGGAGCGTCTTGTCGGGGTTCTCGTCGGAAGCGGTCTTGGCGGAGCCCTCGGCGTCCTTCGACTTCGCCTCGGCGCGGATCACCCGCAGCTCGATGCCCGCCTTGCCGCCCGCCGTCTTGCCGAACTTCTCCCGCAGGCCGTCCAGGACCGTGCCGAGCGAGGGGTACTTGGCGGTGGTCAGCTCGCCGCCGTCCCGGTCGAGCGCCTTCACCGGGGGCGTGCCGGCCTCACCGGTGACCAGCTTGTCGCCGTCCTTCAGGTCCGGGTGCACGACCGCCGAGTGCCAGTCGACCAGCGGCTTGCCGTCCTTGGCGCGACGGACGACGGTGAGCTCGGACTCGTACGCCAGGGGCTTGGTCAGGCCGCCCTTGTACGCGACCGTGCCCTTGACGGAGAACGGGACGGCGGCGCCGGAGCGCTTCTTGGCGGTGAGCGTCACATCCTTGATGTACGCCTCCTTGCCGTAGCCGGTGAGGAGGGTGCGGGCCGCCGCCGTGTCGTTCGTGGCGGCCGCGGCGGTCGTGACGTCACCGCCCTGCCAGGCCGTGAGGAACGCCGTGGCCGTCGACTTCACCTCGGTCGCCGACAGCGGGCCCTTCTTCACGGGCTTGGAGTCGGAGGCCGAACTCGAATCGTCGGCCGCCGCCCCGCCCCCGTACAGGGCGTAGACACCGAACCCCGCGCCGCCCACGACAACGGCGATCATCCCGCCGATGACGGCGGGTTTCGTCCTGCCACGCTCAGGCGCGCGCCTTCTGTTCCCCACGGCTTCCGTTCCTTCGCTGCTTCCCCGGTACCTCACGGTCCCCTACAAGAACGAGCGTCACCACCCTAGAGTCCCGCCCTGTGGGCGTGAGTTCGGACACCTGTGTACCGGCGCCCCCTCGGGCTCAGCCCCCCGCCCGCAGGACCTGGGCCACGATCGGTCCTGCCGCGTCGCCGCCGTGGCCGCCCTCCTCCGTCATGGCCGCGGCCGCGACGTCGTTGCGGAAGCCGGTGAACCAGCTGTTGGGCGTCTTCTGGCCGTCGACCTCGGAGGAGCCGGTCTTGGCGCCGATGTCTCCGCCGAGCCCGCGCATGGCCTCCTGGGCGGTGCCGCCGGTGGCGGTGAGCCGCATCATCTGCTTCAGCTGGCCGACGGTTCCGCTCGACAGGCCGCGGGCGGTGGCCAGTTGGCGGTTGTCGAGCTTCGGTGACACGAGGTAGGGCTGGCGGAACGTGCCCGTGATCGCGGTCGCGGTGACCGACGCCATGTTCAGCGGGTTCATCTGGACCTCGCCCTGGCCGATCGCGTTGGCCGCGCGGTTCGGGCCGGCGGACGCGGGGACGCTGCCGTCGAAGGAGACGATGCCCGTCTTCCAGTCCTTGCCCAGGCCGAACCGCTCCTGGGCCTCGGTCGTGAGCGACTCGTCCGTGAGCGGGTTCGCCTCGGTGCCGTCGATGAGCTTCACGAAGGCCGTGTTGCACGAGCGCATGAAGCTGTTGGCCAGCGAGGCACCCTCGTTGGGCTCCATGCCCTTGAGGTTGGGGATCGTCTGGCTCTGCCAGGTCGCGGTCGGCGGACAGGGTGCCGGGCCGTTCATCGAGGCCACGCCGTTGTCGATGAGCATCGCCGCGGTGATGATCTTCATCGTGGAGCCGGGCGCGACCTGGCCCTGGAACGCCGCGTTGAACGCGTCGCCGCGGTGGTTCGCGACCGCCAGCACCTGACCGGTGCTCGGCTGCACGGCGACCACCGACGACTCCGCGAACCGCGTGACCGCCTTCTCCGCCGCCGCCTGCACGCCCGCGCTGAGCGTCGTGCGCAGCTTGCCCGCCTCGCCCTTGGTGAGGGTCACCAGCGAGGTGTCTCCCGCGCTCTCGCTGTCGTGCCGGATCGCGAGTTCGACGCCGGGCGTGCCGCCGGCCTTGTCGCCGTACCTGTCGCGCAGCGTGTCCAGGACCGGGCCGAGCGACGGGTACTTCTCCTTGGTCAGGACGACGCCGTTCCGGTCCACCGCCTCGATGGGCGGGCTCGCGGCCTCGCCCGTGACCAGGGTGTCGCCGGTCTTCAGATCCGGGTGCACGACGGACGGCTGCCAGTCGACCAGCGCCTTGCCCGTGGTCTTCCCGCGTACGACGGTCAGTTCGCTCTTGTACGCGAGGGGCTTGCTCTTTCCCTCGTACGACACCGTGGCCGACACCGAGTAGGGGACGGTCGTGCCCGTCGGCGTACCGGGCGTGACCTTCACCTTGGTGATGTGCGCCTGGCCGGCGTAGGCGACCAGCAGGGGCCTGGCGGCCTGCGCGTTGTTCGTCTCCGCCGCGGCCGTGGCCGCCTCACCCTGCTCCCAGGCCGCGAGGAACTTCTTGCTGGTCTCCTCGACCTCGTCTCCCGACGGCGGCCCGGTCTTCTTCTCCGCCGTGGTCCCGGCCGAGCCGCTGTCGCCGCTGACCGCGCTCACTATGTTGTACGCGCCGTACCCGGCGCCCCCCACCATCACAGCGAACACCCCGCCCACAATGGCGGCCTTGGCCCCGTTGCGCATCGCGCGTTCCCTCCCCGATTCCCCGTTCCCCGTGAACCTTTCTGAACGCGTTCAGAAAGGTGTCCATGTTGGCACTGTATGCGGGAGGCGTGGCGGATGGGGCGGCTGTCTCCAGAAGTTGTCCGAACAGAGACGAGGATCCCGAGGCGGTTCACATATCTGACCGCTCATGACTGCCCGTCACCACCCATGCCTGTCCGCGCGCTCCCTCGGAACGGTCGCCGAGAGCGGAAAACCAATCAGAAAGAGACCGCCTCCGTCACCGCGTTCTCAATATCGGATCAGCATTCTTTTTGCTGTTCGTCGATTCCTTTCATGTGTTTGAGTGACGTGCTTCACACCGCAAATGAGGGGGACGAGTGGGGTATTCGCGCGGGATCACAGAAGTCCAAGTCAGCAAGGGCGCCCTGTGGGTGGCTTCGGATACATATCCGTTGCGCAACATCGCCAGGACGTCGATGCGGGAAATCGTGCCCGACTACGGCAAGGCCAAGGCCGAGTTCGTGAAGAAGCTGGTGCTCCAGCTGATCCTGGTGTTCGCGGGGCTCGCGCTGATGTCGGCGTCGGTGTTCTTCGGCTTCCTGCTGCTGATCGTCGGTGCCGGACTGATCGCTCGCGACTATCAGCGGCTCCAGAAGGTACTGAACGCTCCGACGCTGTACGTACTGCAGATCACGACGTCGGGGTCCCCGCAGACCGCACTGACGAGTGACGACAAGGGACTGATGGACAAGATCTTCCACCAGCTGATGGAAGCGATGGACAACCCGGAAATCCAGTTCCGCTACGAAATGCCGACCTACAACATCAACGGCGACAGCATCTACCAGTTCGGCGACCACAACACGGGACAGGTGATCGGGTGACCGGCGACAGCGTCATGCAGTTCGGCAACTTCAACATCGGAATGGTCAAGAGTCAGGGCCCGGTGGACCAGCGCGCGGCCCACGAGCAGATGATCAACGCGGTACTGGCCATCCGGGCGCGCGTCTCCGAGACGGACCGGGCGGTGATCGACGACTCCCTGGGCATCATCGACACCGACGGCCCCGTGGACCGCCAACGCTTCCGCCAGGCCCTCGGCACGATTGGCGGAATCGCGGCGTTGCTGGGGGCGGCGGGGGCACCGGTGATCGAGTCGATCGGCAACGTGATGGAGGCGTTCGGCCTGGGCTAGTCGCAGGCTTCCGGCCTCGGACGTACACAGTGCTCCTGCCCCGCCACGACGGGCCAGGAGCACTGCCATGTCATCTCCACCCGGGCCCTCAGACCCAGGTGTCCAGCCACATCCGTGACCGCCAGCTGTCGATCGGGATGGCCTCGCCCGTGTAGATCGGCCAGAAATAGATGAAGTTCCAGGCGATGAGGAGGACCAGGACTCCCGCCGTGGCCGCGCCGATCACGCGGCGGCGTTCGGTGGAGCCGGGCGGGCCGAGGATCGCGCCGATCATCATGGCGACGGCGAGGCAGAGGAAGGGGAGGAAGACGACGGCGTAGAAGAAGAAGATCGTGCGTTCCTGGTACATGAACCAGGGGAGGTAGCCGGCCACGACGCCGCAGGCGATCGCGCCCGCGCGCCAGTCGCGGCGGAAGAGCCAGCGCCACAGGACGTAGAGGACCGCGAAACCCGCCGCCCACCAGAGCATCGGCGTGCCGAGGGCGAGGACCTCGCGGGCGCACTTCTCGCCCGCGTCCGTCGGGCAGCCGTCCTTGCCGGGCAGCGGCGACTCGTAGAAGTACGAGACCGGGCGACCGGAGACGATCCAGCTCCACGGGTTCGACTGGTAGGTGTGCGGGGAGTGCAGGCCGACGTGGAAGTCGTACACCTGGGTCTCGTAGTGCCACAGGCTGCGCCACCAGTCGGGGAACAGCCAGGACCAGTCGCTGGTGCGGCCGTCGGCCGTGGCCCAGTCGCGGTAGTAGCCGCCCTTGCCGTTGGTGGCCGACAGGAACCAGCCCGTCCACGACACGATGTACGTGGCGATCGCGACCGGGACCGTGGAGAGGAACGCCCAGCCCACGTCGTGCTTGAGGACCGCCAGATGGGGGCGGCGGGCGCCCGCGACCCGGCGGGAGCCGACGTCCCACAGGACCGTCAGCAGGCCGAACGCGACGAGGAAGTAGAGGCCGTTCCACTTCGTGCCGATGGCGAGGCCGAGCAGCAGACCGGCCGCCAGGCGCCAGGGGCGGCGTCCCAGCAGCGTCTCCTCGGCGACGCGCGCGTCCGGGTGTACGAGGCCGTCGGCGTTCGGTGGGAGCGCGGCTGCGAGGCGTTCGCGGACCTTGTCGCGGTCGATGAGCAGGCAGCCGAAGGCCGCGAGGACGAAGAACATCAGCACCTGGTCGAGCAGCGCCGTGCGGCTCATCACGAAGTGCAGGCCGTCGACGGCCATCAGGGCGCCGGCCAGGCAGCCGAGGAACGTCGAGCGGAAGATGCGGCGCCCGATCCGGCACAGCATCAGCACCGACAGCGTGCCGAGCAGCGCCGTCATGAACCGCCAGCCGAACGGCGTGAACCCGAACATCCACTCGCCGAGCCCGATGACGTACTTGCCGACGGGCGGATGGACCACATAGGCGGCGTCCGTCGGGATCTTGACGTTGCCGCCGTTCTGCAGGATCAGTTCGTTGGCGTTCTTCGCCCAGTTGACCTCGTACCCGCGGTGGATGAGCGCCCAGGCGTCCTTGGCGTAGTACGTCTCGTCGAATATCACCGCCTTCGGGCTGCCGAGGTTCCAGAACCGCATCACGCCCGCGATCAGCGTGACGAGCAGCGGGCCGCCCCACGCCGACCAGCGCACGAGGCGTTCCGCCGCCTCCCGGCGGAGCCCGATCGCCGCCCACAGCCGGGGGCTGGGCTCGGTGTACGCGGGCACCAGGCGGCCCTGGACGTCGCCTCTGGGCGGGGCCGTGTAGCCGAACCGGCGCAGCCGCTGTTGCCACGACGGCCGCTGGTCTTCGACGCCCTGTCCCTGCCGGGTGTCCGTGGAGGACGCGGTACTGGTCACCGCGCCATCGTAGGGAACAGGTCTGTGTGAGTCCCGCGGGCCGCCCCTGCGAGGATGGAACCGTGACAGGAACCCTTGTACTCGCCGGCACGCCCATCGGGGACATCGCGGACGCGCCGCCCCGTCTGACGGCCGAGTTGGCGGGGGCCGACGTCATCGCCGCCGAGGACACGCGGCGGCTGCGGAGACTGACGCAGGCGTTGGACGTACAGCCGTCCGGGCGGGTCGTCTCGTACTTCGAGGGGAACGAGTCCGCGCGTACGCCCGAGCTGGTCGAGGCGCTGGTGGGCGGGGCGCGCGTGCTGCTCGTCACGGACGCCGGGATGCCGTCCGTGTCCGACCCGGGATACCGGCTGGTCGCCGCCGCCGTGGAGAAGGACATCAAGGTCACGGCCGTCCCCGGACCCTCCGCGGTGCTCACCGCGCTCGCGCTGTCCGGGCTGCCCGTCGACCGGTTCTGCTTCGAGGGATTCCTGCCGAGGAAGGCCGGCGAGCGGCTGTCGCGGCTGCGGGAGAACGAGGTCGAGCGGCGCACGCTCGTGTACTTCGAGGCGCCGCACCGCCTCGACGACACGCTCGCCGCGATGGCCGAGGTGTTCGGTGCGGAGCGGCGGGCCGCCGTCTGCCGCGAACTGACCAAGACGTACGAGGAGGTCAAGCGCGGGCCGCTGGGCGAACTCGCCGCCTGGGCCGCCGAAGGGGTGCGCGGCGAGATCACCGTCGTCGTGGAGGGCGCCTCGGAGACCGTCGAGTCGCTCGACGCCGAGGAGCTGGTGCGCAGGGTGCGGGTTCGCGAGGAGGCGGGGGAGCGGCGCAAGGAGGCGATCGCCGCCGTCGCCGCCGACGCGGGACTGCCGAAGCGGGACGTCTTCGACGCGGTCGTCGCGGCGAAGAACGCGACGCGCCCGAACCCCTGAGCGAACAGCCGCGTCCGACCCCATGAGCGGGCAAAGGACGATCGCGAAAAGCAAAGCTCAGACCGTGTTCTGAGGGCGCTCCGACAAGGAAAGGCCAAGACGGCTCCAACACTCGACAGGTCTGGTGCGCATCGGCCGGCGGAAGCGTCCACTGGTTAAAGGACGCACCCGTCCTCGTCCAGCGGACAAGAGGAGCTGGCATGAGTGAGATCGCAGGTCAGACCGGGCAGATCACTGGAGATCCTGGCCACCGCACCACGGCGACCGACACAGTCCACGAGTCGTATTCCTTCGCCTGCATGCGCTGCGGGCACGGCTGGGAGCAGTCGTACGAGATCGAGCACCACCTCGACGCCGAGGGCACCGAATTCGTCATGTACGTGGCCGACGGCCGGGTCGTGCCGTCGCCGCTGAGCCGGCCCAGCTGTCTGAACTGCGACGGCCATGTCGTCCGCATCATGCGCGCGGGACAGGTCTCCTCGGCGCAGAACTCGTTGCGCCGGCCGACGCCCGTACGGCCGAGGAAGGCCCCGGACGCCGAGAGCCCGGAGACGGCGGAGAACGCGGAGTCGGCAGCGGCCGAGGAGCGTCACCACTGGCACCTCTCCGATCTGCTCCACCCGTTCCACCACCGCAAGGCGAGCTGATCCTCCGGTCCGCCCACTGATGCCGGGCCCCACGTTCCGCGGCGCCTCCCCCCGCCTCCCGCGACGTGGGGCCCGGCATCCCCCTTCCCGATGCCTCCCGAGACCCCCTTCGTAGGATCGGGGCATGCCTTCCAACGCCGAAGCCCCGCCCCCGCCGACTCCCCTCCGGGTGCCGGTCGCCGACTCGCACACCCACCTCGACATGCAGTCCGGCACGGTCGAGGAGGGCCTCGCCAAGGCCGCGTCGGTCGGTGTGACCACGGTCGTCCAGGTGGGCTGCGACGTGAAGGGCTCACGCTGGGCCGCCAAGACCGCCCTTGAGCACGAGGCCGTCCACGCGACCGTCGCGCTGCACCCGAACGAGGCCCCCCGGATCGTGCACGGCGACCCCGACGGCTGGTCCCGGCAGGGCGCCCGGCAGCCCGGTGGCGACGGCGCGCTGGACGAGGCGCTCGCCGAGATCGACCGGCTCGCGGCCCTTGTGCAGGTCAAGGGCGTCGGCGAGACCGGCCTCGACTACTTCCGCACGGGCCCCGAGGGCAAGGCCGCCCAGGAGAGGTCCTTCCGCGCCCACATCGAGATCGCCAAGCGGCACGGCAAGGCGCTGGTCATCCACGACCGCGACGCCCACGCCGACGTGCTGCGGGTCCTGAAGGAGGAGGGCGCCCCCGAGCGGACCGTCTTCCACTGCTACTCGGGTGACGCCGCCATGGCGGAGATCTGTGCCCGCGCCGGCTACTACATGTCGTTCGCCGGGAACATGACCTTCAAGAACGCCCAGCCGCTGCGCGACGCCCTCGCCGTCGCCCCGCTCGAACTGGTCCTCGTCGAGACCGACGCGCCCTTCCTGACCCCCGCGCCGTACCGCGGACGGCCCAACGCCCCGTATCTCATTCCGGTCACGGTCCGCGCCATGGCCGCCGTGCGGGGGCTGGACGAGGACGCGCTGGCGACGGCGATCTCGGCGAACACGGCCCGCGCGTTCGATTTCTGAGCCGTAACGGCCGGCCCGCCCGCAGGGGTCCGACCGGGGGACGTCTCGCGACACAGCGTAGTCGTGCTGCTTTGGAGAGTGACGAATGCTCCGCTAGGTTCCTCTGGCCCGATCCGGATCGGATCCCTGGAGCGTGTCGTCGTGAGCAACTCGCAGTACGAGACGTATGGCCCGACGTACGAGACCCCTGAGCCGTACGGTCACGGATACCCGGACATGGACACGGCCTCGGAGCCGGACACGTATCGGCCCGCGTACGAGGACGTGAGCGGGGGTGGGAGCGGTGGCCGGCGTGAGAGCTGGGGCGGCAACGAGTACGCCCCCGACGGGTGGCGCGGGCCGGAGGCGCCGACGCTTCCCCGGCAGGTTCCGCCCACGCTGGAGATGCCGCTGCCCGGTGGCCGCGCCGAAGCCCGGCGGGCCGCCCGGCGGCGCCGGGGAGCCGAGCGGCCCGATGTGCGCCGGCTGCTGCCACAGGCGCTCGTCGTGGCGTTCCTCGCGGGCGGCACCACCGCGTTCGTCGCCGACGACAAGGCGATCGAGCTGAACGTCGACGGGAAGCCGCGCACGCTGCACACCTTCGCCGACGACGTGACCGAACTCCTGGCCGACGAGGGCGTCGAGATCGGCGCGCACGACATCGTGGCGCCCGGCCCCGGAGCGGCGCTGACCAGCGGCGACGAGGTGGCCGTACGGTACGGGCGGCCCGTGCGCCTCACGCTCGACGGACAGCGGAGCCGGGTCTGGACCACGGCCCACACCGTGGACGGCGCGCTGCGGGAGCTCGGGGTGCGTGCGGAGGGCGCGTACGTGTCCGTTCCGCGCTCCCGGCGGATCGGGCGGGAGGGGCTCGCGCTCGACGTCCGTACCGAGCGGACCGTGACGGTCATGGCGGACGGGCGGGCGCGGACGGTCCGGACGAACGCGGCGACCGTCCGCGAGGTCGTGGCGGACGCCGGGATCACGCTGCGCGGCGAGGACACCACGTCCGTGCCGCCCGGGAGCTTTCCCCGGGACGGGCAGACGGTGACGGTCATGCGGATCACCGCTACGCAGGAGGTCCGTGAGGAGCCGATCCCCTTCGAGGTGCGGCGCACGGAGGATTCCGGGCTGTTCCGGGGAACGGAGGTCGTCGAGCGGGCGGGGCGGCCGGGGCTGCGGCGCGTCACGTACGCCCTTCGTACGGTCAACGGGGTGAAGCAGCGGCCTCGGCGGCTGGGGGTCGAGGTGGTGGACCTGCCGCAGGCGCAGCAGGTGAAGGTGGGGACGAGGCCGCTTCCCACGTCCGTGCAGGGGGCGGACGGGCTGAACTGGCAGGGGCTGGCGCACTGCGAGTCGGGCGGCCGACCCGGCGCGGTCGACTCCTCCGGCACGTACGGGGGGCTCTACCAGTTCGACACCCAGACCTGGCACAGCCTCGGCGGCTCCGGCCGCCCCCAGGACGCCCCGGCCGCGGAACAGACCTTCCGCGCGAAGAAGCTGTACGTGCGGCGGGGGGCGAGCCCTTGGCCGCATTGCGGGGGGCGGCTGTAGGGCTGAGGGCCTTTTCCTCGCCCCCGCCGCCCCTACCCATTCCCGTCCCCTGGGGCTCTGCCCCAGACCCCGTGGGGTGCGTTGTCGGGTGCGGGTCGGTTGTGGCTGGTCGCGCAGTTCCCCGCGCCCCTTTAGGGGGCGCGGGGAACTGCGCAGTCTTTTGGGGGTTCGGGGGCGGAGCCCCCGAGTAGTGACGGGAATGGGTAGGGGCGGCGGGGGCGAAAAACAGCCCCGCCCCGTCCCACCCGTACCCTTGGGGCGTGAGCAGCCCCACCTCCGACGCCCTCCTGGGCCCCGCCGACATCCGCGAACTCGCGGAAGCCCTCGGCGTGCGGCCCACCAAGCAGCGCGGCCAGAACTTCGTCATCGACGCCAACACCGTGCGCCGCATCGTGAGGACCGCCGACGTCCGCCCCGAGGACGTGGTCGTCGAGGTGGGCCCGGGACTCGGCTCCCTGACCCTCGCCCTGCTGGAGGTCGCCGACCGCGTCGTCGCCGTCGAGATCGACGACGTCCTCGCGAGCGCCCTCCCCGCGACGATCACGGCCCGCATGCCGTCCCGCGCGGAGCGCTTCGCGCTCGTCCACTCCGACGCCATGCAGGTGGCCGAACTCCCCGGCCCCGCCCCCACCGCCCTCGTCGCGAACCTCCCCTACAACGTCGCCGTCCCGGTACTCCTGCACATGCTCGACACCTTCCCCACCATCGAGCGCACGCTCGTGATGGTGCAGGCCGAGGTCGCCGACCGCCTCGCCGCCCCGCCCGGCTCGAAGGTCTACGGCGTGCCGTCGGTGAAGGCGAACTGGTACGCCGACGTCAGGCGGGCCGGTTCCATCGGCCGCAACGTCTTCTGGCCCGCTCCCAACGTCGACAGCGGGCTCGTCTCGCTGGTGCGGCGCGCGGAGCCGGTGAAGACGACAGCCTCCAAGCGCGAGGTCTTCGCCGTCGTGGACGCGGCCTTCGCCCAGCGGCGCAAGACCCTGCGGGCCGCGCTCGCCGGGTGGGCCGGTTCCGCCCCCGCCGCCGAGGCCGCCCTCGTCGCGGCGGGCGTCTCGCCCCAGGCACGCGGTGAGTCCCTGACGGTCGAGGAGTTCGCACGGATCGCGGAGAGCAAGCAGTGAGCGTGACGGTAAGGGTCCCCGCCAAGGTCAACGTGCAGCTCGCGGTGGGCGGCGCCCGCCCCGACGGGTTCCACGACCTGGCCAACGTCTTCCTCGCGGTCGGCCTCCACGACGAGGTCACCGTGACCCCGGCGGACGCCCTCCGGGTGACCTGCGAGGGGCCCGACGCCGCCCAAGTGCCCCTGGACCGTACGAATCTGGCGGCCCGCGCGGTGGAGAAGCTCGCCGCGAGGACGGGGCGCGAGGCCCGTGTGCACATCCACATCGCCAAGGACATTCCCGTGGCCGGGGGCATGGCGGGCGGGTCCGCCGACGGCGCGGGCGCGCTGCTCGCGTGCGACGCCCTCTGGGGTACGGGGGCCTCTCGCGAGGAACTCCTCGACATCTGCGCCGAGTTGGGCAGCGACGTGCCGTTCAGCCTGGTCGGCGGCGCGGCGCTCGGGACCGGGCGGGGGGAGAAGCTGCGGGTTCTGGAGGTCGGGGGGACCTTCCACTGGGTGTTCGCCGTCGCCGACGGCGGGTTGTCGACGCCTGCCGTGTACGGGGAGTTCGACCGGCTGAGCGAAGGGGTGGAGGTGCCTGAGCCGGTTGCCTCCGGCGGGCTTCTGGAGGCGTTGGCCAAGGGTGACCCCGTGGCTCTTGCGGGCACCCTCTCCAATGACCTTCAGGCCGCCGCGTTGTCCCTCCGGCCGTCGCTGGCCCTGACACTGGCCGCGGGTACCTCTGCCGGGGCGCTGGCCGCGCTGGTGTCGGGGTCCGGACCGACGACCGCGTTCCTCGTGCGGGATGCCGAGGCGGCGGTGAAGGTTGCGGATGCGCTTGTTGTTTCCGGGACCTGTCGCGCTGCGCGCGTTGCCGCGGGGCCCGTGCCCGGGGCTGTTGTGATCTGACGGTCGTGTTGCGACCGCGGGTGCGTGGGGGCTGATCGCGCCGTTCCCCGCACCCCTGGGGGCCGGGGGCTGAGGGCTGGGGGAGCCGCCCCCGGACGGGCGGAAGGATCACCCTCACGGGCGACTACCCTGGAAGGTCGATCGATCCCCCTTGTCAGGAGTGCGATGGCCGTCAATCTGGTCAATGTCGAGGCAGTCAGCAAGGTGTACGGAACCCGTGCGCTGCTCGACGGAGTCTCCCTCGGCGTGTCCGAGGGCGACCGGATCGGGGTGGTCGGCCGCAACGGTGACGGCAAGACCACACTGATCCGGATGCTCGCCAAGCTGGAGGAGGCCGACACCGGGCGGGTCACGCACTCGGGCGGCCTGCACCTCGGTGTGCTCACCCAGCACGACTCCCTCGACCCCGAGGCCACCGTCCGCCACGAGGTCATCCGGGACATGGCCGACCACGAGTGGGCGGGCAACGCCAAGATCAGGGACGTACTCACCGGACTGTTCGGCGGGCTCGACCTGCCGGGCTTCCCGCAGGGGCTCGACACCGTGATCGGACCGCTCTCCGGCGGTGAGCGGCGGCGGATCGCGTTGGCCAAGCTGCTCATCGAGGAGCAGGACCTGATCATCCTCGACGAGCCCACCAACCACCTGGACGTGGAAGGGATCGCCTGGCTCGCCCAGCATCTGAGCCGGCGCCGGTCCGCGCTCGTCTGCGTCACCCACGACCGGTGGTTCCTCGACCAGGTCTGCACCAGCATGTGGGACGTGCAGAAGGGCGATGTGTACGAGTACGAGGGCGGCTACACCGACTACGTCTTCGCCCGGGCCGAGCGGGAGCGCATCGCCGCCACCGAGGAGGTCAAGCGGCAGAACCTCGTCCGCAAGGAGCTGGCCTGGCTGCGGCGCGGGGCGCCCGCCCGTACGTCCAAGCCGCGCTTCCGTGTCGAGGCGGCCAACGAGCTGATCGCCGATGTGCCGCCGCCGCGGGACAGCAGCGAGCTGATGAAGTTCGCCTCGACCCGGCTCGGCAAGACCGTCTTCGACCTGAAGGACGTCACCGTCCAGGCCGGGCCGAAGGTGCTCCTCAAGCATCTGACCTGGCAGCTCGGGCCGGGGGACCGGATCGGTCTCGTCGGTGTGAACGGCGCGGGCAAGACCTCCCTGCTGCGGGCCATGAGGGACGCCGCCCTCTCCGAGGGCGAGACACAGCCCGTCGCCGGACGGGTCGCGGTCGGCAGGACCGTCAAGCTCGCCTACCTCTCCCAGGAGGTCGCCGAGCTCGACCCGACGCTGCGGGTGCTGCAGGCCGTCCAGGCCGTGCGCGACCGCGTCGACCTCGGCAAGGGCCGCGAGATGACCGCGGGCCAGCTCTGCGAGACCTTCGGCTTCAACAAGGAGAAGCAGTGGACGCCGGTCGGTGACCTGAGCGGTGGTGAGCGCCGCCGTCTCCAGCTGCTGCGGCTGCTGATGGACGAGCCGAACGTCCTCTTCCTCGACGAGCCGACGAACGACCTCGACATCGAGACCCTCACACAGCTGGAGGACGTCCTCGACGGCTGGCCCGGCTCGATGATCGTGATCTCCCACGACCGGTTCTTCATCGAGCGCACCACAGACCGGGTGTTCGCGCTCCTCGGCGACGCCACCCTGCGGATGCTGCCGCGCGGGATCGACGAGTACCTGGAGCGGCGCCACAAGATGGAGGAGGCCGCGGCGGCCTCCGCGCCCGCGCCGGTTCCGTCGTCCGAAAAGACCGGTGTGTCGTCGGCGGACGTCCGCGCCGCGAAGAAGGAACTCCAGAAGATCGAGCGGCAGCTGGACAAGATCTCCGAGAAGGAGAGCAAGCTGCACACCCAAATCGCCGACAATGCCACGGACTTCGGGAAAGTGGCGAAACTGGACTCCGACCTGCGCGAACTGGCCACTGAGCGCGAGGAGTTGGAAATGCGGTGGCTGGAGCTCGCAGACGACGCGTGAAGGCTGCGTGAAGGAGCATAACGAGGGCATCACGGGCCGGTCCTCCCTTGGGAACAGGGGAGGAACCGGCCCCTTGTTCGAGCGCGTCATGGTGATAGAAAGAGCCGTCCGAGAACACTCTTGGGCAGTCTGACAACCACTGTGAGTGCATCGCCTACTGCGGTGCGTACTGCAGGGCATGGCTAAAAATCAGTGAAGAGGGGGAACGCGCTGATGACTCAGCCGCCCAACCAGCCGCCGCAGGGCGGGTTCGGAGCGCCACAGGACCAGCCGCCGCAGGGAGGCTTCGGCCCGCCGCAGGCCCCGGGGGGAGCCACGCCTCCGCCGCCCGCCCAGCCGCCGGGGACTCCGCCGCCGCCTCCGCAGGGCGCGCCGGGGACCCCGCCGCAGCCCGGTTACGGCTACCCGCAGCAGCCCGGTCCCTACGCCCAGCCGGGTCCGTACGGCCAGCAGCCGGGGCCGTACACCCAGCCCGGCCCGTACGGGCAGCCGCAGCAGCCCGGTCCGTACAGCCAGCCCGGGTACGGCTATCCGCAGCAGCCGCAGTTCCCGGGTGCGCCCGGGACGCCGCCGGGCGGTGGCTCGCGCAATCCCTTCAAGGGGAAGCCCGCGATGATCATCGGGGCGGCGCTGGCCGCGGCGCTCGTCATCGGCGGCACCGTGTGGGCCGTCTCCGGCAGTGGTGACGACACCAAGAAGAAGGAGCCCGTCGCCGACAAGAGCCAGGACGGCAAGGCCTCCGCCTCGGACGCCCCGGTCAACCCCGGCGACGGTGACGGCGACGGCAACGCGGGCACCGAGGACCTCAACGAGGGCCGCCAGGCGGGCGAGTCGAAGGTGCTCTGGTACAAGGAGGCGCCCGACGCGCCCGGTTCAGGCGCCGACGCCCCCGGCCTGTGGGTCACCGACAAGATCGCCGTGAAGGCCGCGTACAAGCAGGTCTTCGCCTACAACGTCGACGACGGCAAGGTCGCCTGGCCCGCGGTCTCCTTCCCGGAGAAGATCTGCGCGGTGTCCCCGCAGAAGACGTCCGCGGACAAGGTCTTCGTGGCGTACAAGGAAGGCACCAAGGACGCAGCCGAGTGCAACCAGGTCGTGGAACTCGACCTCGCCACCGGCAAGAAGGGCTGGACGAAGGAGATCCCCGAGGGTGACCTCTTCGACAGCTCTCTTCAGCTCGGCCTGAACATCGTCGGGGACACGCTGGTCGTGGGCCGCTCCATGTCCGGCATCGGCTACGACGTGAGCAGCGGCGACAAGCTCTTCGAGAAGAAGAAGTACGGCGCCTCCTGCTTCCCGTCGGCGTTCACCGGTGGTGCCAAGCTGCTCGTGGTCTCTTCCTGCGGGGCCGGCGGCGACAACGAGCACGACGAGGTGCAGGAACTCGACCCGGCCACCGGCAAGGCCCAGTGGACCAGGAAGTTCCCCAAGGGCTGGCGCGTCGAGCGGACGTACTCCGTCGACCCCGCCGTCATCTACCTCACCAACGCCGACAAGAAGCAGTGGAACGTCACCACGCTGAAGAACGACGGCACGGTCCGCTCGGAGCTCGACGTCGACGAGTCGTTCGCGCCCGAGTGCGGCTGGGCGATCCTCTCGCGCGACCTCCAGGGCTGCGCGGGTGTGGCGGCCGACGCGAACACCCTCTACCTGCCGACCGAGGCGAAGAGCGGCGCCAACGAGGTGGTCGCCGTCAGCCTGGAGACCGGCAAGGAGAAGTGGCGGGTCAAGTCCCCGGCGGACGAGGCGATGATGCCGATGAAGCTGGACGGCACGAACCTGATCGCGTACGTGCAGCCCTCCTACGACTCGGGCGGGCGGGTCGTCTCGATCCCGACCGGCGGCGGCTCGCACACGCCTCGGAAGCTCCTGCAGAACCCGCAGGGCACCGCGGACATCGAGGACGGCTTCTTCTCGAAGGCCGTCGACTACGTGGACGGGCGCTTCTACCTCTCCACCACTCGCCTGACGGGCAACGACGAGTCCAAGGAGAAGCTGATGCTGGCCTTCGGCAAGTGATCCGGCCGGCTCTCCCGTACGTTCTGCCCGCTCGTCCCGTCCGGCCCGTCCACGGCCACCAGACCTTCGTCCCCTTCGTATCCGAGGTACACACGTCATGAGTCAGCCGCCGCCCCCGCCGCCCAACCAGCCGCCCCAGGGAGGCGGTTTCGGCGCCCCGCAGGACCCGCCTCCGGGTGGCTTCGGTGCGCCCACCCCGCCGCCCACCCCGCCGCCCGCCACTCCGCCCGCCGGGCCTCCGCAGCAGCAGCCGGGCTACGGCTACCCGCAGGCGCCGGGGCAGGCACCCCAGACCCCGCCCCCGGCCGGGCCCCCGTCGGCCCCGCCGCAGCAGCCGTACGGCTACCCGCAGGCGCCCGGCGCGCCCCAGGGAGGCCCGCAGACGCCGCCGGCCCAGCCGGGCTACGGCTACCCGGGCCAGCAGCAGCCCGGTTACGGCTATCCGGGCCAGCAGCCCCAGTACGGCTACCAGCAGCCCGGCACCATGCCGATGCAGCCGCAGGCTCCGCAGGGCGGGCGCAAGGTCAACCCGCAGGTGGCGATCATCGTCTCGGCCGTCGTGGCGATCGCGCTCATCGTCGGCGGCGGTGTCTGGTACGCGAACTCGTCCGGCAAGAGCGACGACAAGGACACCTCGGCGGGCCCCGGCGGCACCGAAGGCAAGGACGACAACAACGGCGGCGACGACGTCGGCGGAAGCGGCGGCACGGAGAAGGTGCCCTCCAGCACCAGCGCCAAGGTCCTCTTCCAGCTGCCCGCGGCGGAGGTGCCCAAGAAGGACGTCTGGAGCGTCGCCGGCTCCTGGCTGACCGACAAGGTGTACGCCAAGTCCGGCCCCAGTGAGGTTGTCGGCTACGACCCGGACACCGGCAAGGAGTCCTGGACGCTGCCGCTGACGGGGCTGACCTGCGCCGGTTCCCCCGAGGTCACCAAGGACGGCGTCGCCGTGGTGGTCGCCGAGGACGCCAAGCGCACCAAGGCGAACCCGTACCCGGAGTGCACCGAGGTCACCGCGTTCAACCTGAACACCGGCAAGGCGCTCTGGACGAAGTCCGTGGCCCCCAACGGCGGTGAGAAGGCCGCGTTCAAGGAAGTCAGCATCACCGGCACCACGGTCGCGGCCGGCTCCGGCCTCAACGGCGGCGCCGCCTTCGACATCAGCAACGGCAAGATCCTCTGGCAGCCGAAGGTCGGCACGTGCGAGGACGTCGGCTACGCGGGCGGCGAGCAGCTCGTCGCGGTCCGCAAGTGCGGCGACTACGGCAACGAGAAGTACGAGGTCCAGCTGCTCGACCCGAAGGCGGGCACCGTCAAGTGGAGCTACAAGCTCCCCGCGGGCATCGACAACGCCAAGGTCATCTCCACCAAGCCGGTCGTCTTCGGTGTGGACTCCGGCGAGATCACCGCGTCCGGCGCGACGGACGTCTTCTCGCTGGACGACAGCGGCAAGCTGCGCACCAAGATCACGCTGGAGGACGGCAAGTACGAGCACGACTGCGGTGTGAACAAGATCCACAACTGCCGCTCGATCGCGGTCGGCAACGACAGGCTGTACGTGCCGACCAAGCAGCACGAGGGCGCCGAGCAGTACTCCCGGGTCAACGAGATCGTGTCCTTCTCGCTGGCCACGGGCAAGCCCACGAGCGACCGGGCCGACGCCGGTGACGGCTACGAGATCCTGCCGATCCGGATGGACGGCGGCAACGTCATCGCGTACAAGAACGGCCCGTACGACAAGGGTTCCCAGGTCGTCTCCATCGACGGCAAGACCTTCAAGGAGACCAAGCTCCTGGAGACCCCGGCCGAGGCCCAGGTCCGCAGCGCGATCAGCAGCATCAGCCCGAGCAGCGCGGAGCTGCGGTACACCAGCGGCAGGCTCTTCATGGCTCAGGAGCTGATCAGCGCGCCGTACTCCGCGGACGACAAGGAGTACGCGGCGATCGGCTTCGGCGCCAACTAGGCGTCCCACGGCTGCCCGAGGTCTTCGACGGGCCTCGGGCGGGCCGTACGCCGATCAGGCGTTCGCCTGTCGATCACGACTCCGTCCCTGCTCAGGGGCGGAGTCGTTCTCGTACGGCCCATCGCTCGCGAATGCGAGGAATTTCGGAAATCCGGGGCACTTCTCTCCAGTAGGGGAAGCGCAACGTCGAACAAGCGTGTAGCTTCCGGGGGATGGAGAGCCGGGGGGCTCCTATCCATGGGGTACCAGTGGGGATCCAGGGGGACTGGGGGGTTGGGCTCGATGGGAGTGCGGCTCATGGTGGTCGACGACCACCGACTGCTCGCCGAGGCGTTGGCCTCGGCCTTGAAGCTGCGCGGGCACCGCGTGCTGGCCGCGGCCGCGCCTGCCGCGGGAGCGGCGGAGCTGGTGATCACGAGGGCGCCGGAGGTGTGCCTGATCGGCACGGCGACGCCCGCCGAACCGGGCATGTTCGACCCGGTGGTGAGGATCAAGCGGGAGCGGCCGCAGGTCGCGGTGCTGGTCCTCGGACCGGTGCCGAACCCGCGCGGAATCGCCGCGGCGTTCGCCGCGGGAGCGTCCGGCTACGTACGGCACGACGAGCGGATAGAGGGTGTCGAGCGGGCCATCATGAAGGCCCGGGCGGGGGAGGCGGCCGTGGCGCCGCAGCTTCTGCAGGGCGCCTTCAGTGAACTGCTCAACCCGGCCGCGCAGCCCGACGACGAGGGCCAGCGGCTCCTCCAGATGCTGACGCCGAGAGAGGTCGAGGTGCTGGTGAGGGTGGCCGACGGCGAGGACACGCGGCTCATCGCGGCCGGCATGGGCATAGCGCCGAGCACCGCGCGGACCCACGTGCAGCGCGTACTGATGAAGCTGGGCGTCGGCTCCCGGCTGGAGGCGGCCGCGCTCGCCGCCCGTACGGGGCTGCTGGACCGCGCGGGGCCGATTCAGCACCCGGCGCCGGACACGGGGTCCGAGGTCTAGTCCCGGCCCTGGTACAGGGTCCCGGTCCCGGCCCCGGTACAGGTGTGGGGGCCGGAGTCGCGCTGTGCGGCTCCGGCCCCGTACCCGCGATCGCCGTGCCCGGCGGTTACCCGGCGGGTCGCTCGGTGTCCGGGTCCTGG
Source organism: Streptomyces sp. NBC_00258 (assembly GCF_036182465.1). Taxonomy (NCBI): domain Bacteria; kingdom Bacillati; phylum Actinomycetota; class Actinomycetes; order Kitasatosporales; family Streptomycetaceae; genus Streptomyces; species Streptomyces sp. NBC_00258. The sequence continues at coordinate 5,470,544 of NZ_CP108081.1, read as the reverse complement.
TCCGGTGTGGGCGGTGCCGTCGGGCGCAGCCACAGCCAGGCCAGGAAGAACAGGCCGAGCGCCAGCATGCCGAGGCCCGTCCAGAGGTTGATGTTGACGTCCTGGGCCTTGGCGATGTCGGCGTCGGACTCGGTGATGCCGGCGATCGTGACGATGATCCCGTAGACGACGAACAGGCCGCCGATGATGCGGCGGATGTCGAACAGGCGGGCCGCGGTGGCGGACTTGCCCTGCAGTTCGGTGACTTCGCGTTGAAGGTCGCGGTCGGAATAGCCAGAGTGCTCGGACATGGGTGATCAGGCCTCCGGTCGTCAGAAGGAGAAGGGGATGTAGCAGGCGGCGGCCAGGATGATCGCGCCCCAGCCGAGCAGGGCCGGCTTGCGGTACCAGGCGTCGTCGCCCTTGGCCGGCGGCTCCTCCATGCCGGGCGAGGTGGTCCCGTACACCAGGCCCTGGAGTTCCTCCGCGGGCTTCGGCGCGGTGAAGAGGGAGACGGCGAACATGACCACCGCGCCGGCCACGAACCCGGCGATCGCGGAGACGAAGTTGGCGCCCTGGTCGGAGGGGATGCCGATGATGTCCTGCTTGTAGAGGACGAAGTAGTTGATCATCGCGGCCGTGGTGCCCGCGAGCAGGCCCCAGAAGCCGGACTTCATGGACGCGCGCTTCCAGAACATGCCGATGATGAAGACGACGAACATCGGCACGTTGAAGAAGGAGAACAGCGTCTGGAGGTAGCTCATGATGTTCGAGAAGGAGGAGGCGAGGAACGCCGTCCCGATCGACGCCAGCACGCCGGCGGCCGTGATGAGACGGCCGAAGCGCACGTAGTACGTGTCCTCCTCGTCGCGCTTCACGTACTTCTGCCAGATGTCCGTGGTGAAGACGGTGTTGAAGGACGAGATGTTGGCCGCCATGCCCGCCATGAAGGCCGCCAGCAGACCGGTCACCGCGATCCCGAGGACGCCGTTGGGCAGCAGGTCCTCCATCAGGTACGGGATCGCGTCGTTGTACTGGAGGTCGGACCCGGAGGTCCCGATCTTCGGCACGAGCACGGCCGCGACGAGCCCCGGGATCATCACCAGGAAGACGATGAAGATCTTCGGGAACGCGGCGATGAGCGGGGTGCGCTGGGCCGCGGAGAGGTTCTTCGCGGACAGGGCGCGCTGCACCTCGGCGAAGTTCGTCGTCCAGTAGCCAAAGGACAGCACGAAGCCGAGGCCCAGGACGATGGTGAGCCAGTTGGCGCCGAGCGGGTTGTCGCTGCCGATTCCGGTGCCGCCCCACGCGGTGGTGAAGTCGGCTCCGTGGGACGCCGTCAGGGAGTCGGTCAGGCCGTCCCAGCCGCCGACCTTCTTCAGCCCGAGCACCGAGAGCGGGATCAGCGCGGCGAGGATCACGAAGAACTGCAGCACCTCGTTGTAGATCGCTGACGACAGACCGCCGAGGGTGATGTAGCCGAGCACGAAGAAGCCCGCGACGACGATCGACACCCACTGCGGCCAGCCGAGCAGTGCCTCGACGACGATGGCGAGCGCGTAGAGGTTCACCCCGGCGATGAGGATCGCGGCGAACGCGAACAGGATCGAGCTGAGCAGATGCGCCCCCTTGTCGAAGCGCAGCAGCAGGAACTCGGGGACGGACCTGACCTTCGAGCCGTAGTAGAAGGGCATCATCACCAGGCCCAGGAAGACCATGGCGGGGATGGCGCCGATCCAGTACCAGTGCACGGTGTAGACGCCGTACTGGGCGCTGTTGGCGGCCATGCCGAGGATCTCGGTCGCGCCCAGGTTGGCGGCGATGAACGCGAGACCGGTCACCCAGGCGGGCAGCGAACGCCCGGAGAGGAAGAAGTCGAGGCTGGTCTTCACCGAGCGGCGGGCCGCGAAGCCGATGCCGAGCACGACGACGAAGTAGATCGCCAGGATCGTGTAGTCGAGCCAGTTGGTGGGGAGGCGCAGCTCCGCCGCCAGGTGCACGGGCGATGTGGGGGCTGGATCTGTGGGGGTCTGCATACAGCACTCACTTCACTTTGGTGTTCTTTGTTTGGTTGTGGTGATGACTGGCGTGGGGGTTTGTGGTTTGATGTGTTTGCTTCTGTTGAATGCTTTGATCGGGTACGGATGGAGAGTCCGGCGTGAAGAAGACCTCGACCCGACTGGCCGACGGTCGTGAGCTCATCTACTACGACTCGCGCGACGACACGGTGCGCGACGCGGTGGACCGGCGCCCGCTCGACCGGACGGTCACCACATCGGAGGTACGCCGCGATCCGCTGCTCGGTGACGCGGTGGCCATCGCCTCCCACCGGCAGGGCCGGACCTACCACCCGCCGGCTGACGAATGCCCGCTGTGCCCCTCCGAGGGCGACCGGCTGAGCGAGATCCCGGACTCCTCGTACGACGTCGCGGTCTTCGAGAACCGCTTCCCGTCGCTGGCCGGGGACTCCGGTCGCTGCGAGGTCGTCTGCTTCACCTCGGACCACGGCGCGTCCTTCGCCGATCTGACCGAGGAGCAGGCGGGTCTGGTCCTGGACGCGTGGACCGACCGCACGGCCGAGCTGTCGCATCTCCCCTCCGTGGAGCAGGTGTTCTGTTTCGAGAACCGCGGCGCCGAGATCGGCGTGACGCTCGGACATCCGCACGGGCAGATCTACGCGTACCCGTTCACGACGCCTCGAACGGCCCTGATGCTGCGGTCGCTCGCGGCACACAAGGAGGGGACGGGCGGGGAGAACCTCTTCGACGCCGTGCTGGAGAAGGAACTGGCCGGCGAGCGGATCGTGCTGGAGACCGACCACTGGGTGGCCTTCGTGCCGTACGCCGCGCACTGGCCGTACGAGGTGCACCTCTACCCGCGCCGCCGCGTGCCGGACCTGCTGGGTCTCGACGAGGGGGCACGCACAGAATTCCCCCAGGTCTATCTGGAACTGTTGAGGCGCTTCGACCGGATCTTCGGCGAGGGTGAACCGCGCACGCCGTACATCTCGGCCTGGCACCAGGCGCCGTTCGGCACGCTGGAGGAGTTCGACGGTGTGGTGAGGGAGGACTTCGCGCTCCACCTCGAGCTTTTCACCATCCGCCGTACGTCCGGCAAGCTGAAGTTCCTCGCGGGTTCCGAGTCCGGCATGAGTGTGTTCATCAACGACGTGCCGCCGGAGGCCGCGGCCCAGCGACTGCGAGAGGTAGCGAGTTCATGAGTGGGAAGTACCTGGTCACCGGCGGTGCGGGCTATGTGGGCAGTGTGGTCGCCCAGCATCTGCTGGAGGCGGGCCACGAGGTGACCGTCCTCGACAACCTCTCCACCGGCTTCCGCGAGGGCGTGCCCGCGGGCGCCGAATTCATCGAGGGCGACATCCGCGACGCCGCCAAGTGGCTGGACTCCTCGTTCGACGCCGTGCTCCACTTCGCCGCGTTCTCGCAGGTCGGCGAGTCGGTCGTGAAGCCCGAGAAGTACTGGGACAACAACGTCGGCGGCACGATGGCCCTGCTGGCGGCCATGCGCTCGGCGGGCGTCCGCAAGCTGGTCTTCTCCTCCACGGCGGCGACGTACGGCGAGCCGGAGACCACCCCGATCGTCGAGTCCGCCCCGACGTCCCCGACCAACCCGTACGGCGCCTCCAAGCTCGCCGTCGACCACATGATCACCGGCGAGGCGGCCGCGCACGGACTCGCGGCGGTGTCGCTGCGCTACTTCAACGTGGCGGGCGCGTACGGCGCGTGCGGCGAGCGGCACGACCCCGAGTCGCACCTGATCCCGCTGGTCCTCCAGGTCGCCCAGGGCCGCCGCGACGCCATCTCCGTCTACGGCGACGACTACCCGACCCCGGACGGCACCTGCATCCGCGACTACATCCACGTCGCGGACCTGGCGGAGGCCCACCTGCTGGCCGTCGCCGCCGCGCAGCCGGGCGAGCACCTGATCTGCAACCTCGGCAACGGCAACGGCTTCTCGGTCCGCGAGGTCGTCGAGACCGTCCGCCGGGTGACCGGACACCCGATCCCCGAGGTCGCGGCCCCGCGCCGCGCCGGTGACCCGGCCGTCCTCGTCGCCTCCGCGGCCACGGCCCGCGAACGGCTCGGCTGGAACCCGTCCCGCGCGGATCTCGCGGGGATCGTCGCGGACGCGTGGGAGTTCGCGCAGCACATCGCGACGTCGCAGTCGTCGGCGCAGTCGAAGTCGAAGGAGAACTAGTGGGGGCACAGCAGGTACGCGAAGGGTTCGAAGCGCTCTTCGGGGCGGCCCCCGACGGTGTCTGGGCGGCACCCGGCCGGGTCAACCTGATCGGTGAGTACACGGACTTCAACGAGGGCTTCGTGATGCCGCTCGCGCTGCCGCACACGGCGGTGGCGGCGGTCTCGCGCCGCGACGACGGCGTACTCCGCATCCACTCGGCCGACATCGAGGGCCCGGTCGTCGAACTGCACGTCGACGAACTGGCGCCGCTGACGAACACGAGCTGGGCCGCCTACCCGGCGGGGGTCGTCTGGGTCCTGCGCGAGGCCGGTCACGCCGTCACCGGCGCGGACATCCACCTCGCCTCGACGGTCCCGACGGGCGCGGGCCTGTCGTCCTCGGCCGCGCTGGAGGTGGTCACGGCCCTGGCGCTGAACGACCTGTTCGAGCTGGGCCTCACGCGTCCGGAGCTGGCCCGGGTCTCCCAGCGGGCGGAGAACGACTTCGTGGGCGTGCCCTGCGGAATCATGGACCAGACGGCGTCCGCCTGCTCCACGGAGGGCCACGCCCTCCACCTCGACTGCCGTGACCTGTCCATCCGGCAGGTCCCGTTCGACCTGCCGGCCCACGGGCTGAGGCTCCTCGTGGTCGACACCCGTGTGAAGCACGCTCTGGGCGACGGGGAGTACGCGGAGCGGCGGGAGGGCTGCGAGGAGGGGGCGCGGCAGCTCGGTGTTCCCTTCCTTCGGGACGTCCGCTTCGAGGACCTGGAGGCTTCCCTCGCGCGTCTGTCCGACGAGCGGGTGCGTCGCTATGTGCGGCATGTGGTGTCCGACGACCATCGGGTCGATGAGGTCATCGCGTTGCTGGACGCGGGGGATGTGCGTGGCATCGGGCCGATCCTGACGTCCGGTCATGCCTCGTTGCGGGACGATCTGCGGATCTCGTGCCCGGAGCTGGATCTGGTGGTTGCCACGGCGAACGAGGCGGGGGCGCTTGGCGCTCGCATGACCGGGGGCGGGTTCGGCGGCTCGGCGATCGTGTTGGTGGAGTCCTCGGACTCGGACACGGTCACCAAGGCGGTGGAGGAGGCCTTCGCGGCCGCCGGCTTCACCGCGCCGCGGGTGTTCCCGGCGGTGCCTTCTGAGGGTGCTCGGCGGGTGAGCTGACCTCGGGCTTTCCTCGCCCCCGCCGCCCTTACCCATACCCGTCACTACTCGGGGGCTCCGCCCCCGAACCCCCGCTCCTCAAACGCCGGAGGGGCTGGATTTTCCGCGGCCTGGGCCGACACTTCCAGCCCGTCCGGCGTTTGAGGACGAGGCCGTTCAGGCCGATGCGGGGGTCTGGGGGCGACAGCCCCCAGGGACGGGACGGGTAGGGGCGGCGGGGCGAGAAACGGGTGGGTCAGGCGAGGTGCTTCGTCAGGGTGTACTCCGTGATGCCCGGGGGATAGTCCGGGATCTCGCACACCACCTCGTAGCCCTGTTTCCGGTAGAAGGCCGGGGCCTGGAAATCCCACGTCTCCAGCCGGGAGTTGCGGCAACCGCGGGACGTACGGGCCAGATGTTCCGCACGGGACAGAAGGTGCGAGCCAAGACCGGCACCACGACGGCGCTCGTCGACCCAGAGATACGTCACGTGCAGCCACCCCGCCCACGTGTGCCCGACCAGACCCCCCACGACCCCACCGGCCGGATCCAACGCCCATACCTGGAGCGGAACTTCCCGTTCACCAGGGGTTCCGCGCAGAGAACGGAGCACCGGAGACGCAGCCATGTTCGCGTCCCGTAGCCGTGAACGCAGGAATTGACTACGCTCTTTGTCGACTTCAGTCTCAATACGAAACATACGGCTCACCATAAACGCGCTGGCCAATCAGTTCTGCAAATCACCTTCCGCTCCTGCTGCCCAGCCGTACTCTGATGAGCAGCACCGGTGGGGGCCGGTGCTGATCAGGGGGCGAGACAGTCGGGTACGACGCCCGGAGTGGGGGTAGCAGTTCCAGCACGGCGGCGGCCGTGCGGCTGCGGCACCCCGTTTTCCGAGCGTAGGAGTTCGGAATCTCCGGGCGCCGTACCTGCGTCGGCCGTCCCCCGAGCAGTGGGGGTTTCAGTGGTTCGCATCCGTGTCCTGGTCGTCGACGACCACCGTATCTTCGCCGAGTCGCTCGCCGCCGCCCTGGCCGCCGAGCCCGACGTGGACGTCTCCGCGGCCGGCAGCGGTCCTGCCGCGCTGCGCTGCCTGGAGCGGGCGGCCGCCGAGGGCCGCAGATTCGACGTGCTCCTCGTCGACGCCGACCTGGGCGGCAACGTGCCGGGCGCCCGCCCGGCCGTACCCGTCCACGACAACAACGAAGAAGGCCTGGTCGACGGCATCTCGCTGGTCGCGGGCGTCCGTTCGGGCCAGCCCACCGTCCGTACGGTCGTGCTCGCCGAGAAGGACGACCCGCGTCGCGCGGCGCTCGCCCTGCAGGCCGGCGCCTCGGGCTGGGTCGCCAAGGACTGCTCGCTGTCCCGGCTGCTCACCGTCATCCGGGGCGTACTGCGGGACGAGACGCATCTGCCGCCGGCGCTGCTCACCGGCGTGCTGCGCGAGCTGACCGCCGCGCGGAAGCACCGTACGGAGAGCGAGCGGCTGGTGGAGTCGTTGACTCCGCGGGAGCGGGAAGTGTTGCGGTGCATGGTCGCGGGGCTGGGGCGCAAGGCCGTCGCCGAGCGGCTGTTCCTCTCGCCGCACACGGTCCGTACGCATATGCAGAACGTGCTGGGGAAGCTCGGTGTGCACTCGACGCTCGCCGCCGTGGCGCTCGCCCGGCGGGCCGGGGTCGGGCCCGTCGACCTAGCCGGGGATGTTGTCGAACGGGGCGGTCAGCTGGCGTAGCAGCCCGGCGAGTTCGCCGCGCTGGGCCCTGCTGAGTTCCGCCAGGATCGCGCGCTCCTGGTCGAGGAGTCCGGCCAGTGCCTGGTCCGCGCGGTCGCGGCCGTCCTCGGTGAGGCGTACGAGTACACCGCGGCGGTCGCTGGGGTCGGGGAGCCGCTCCACCAGGCCCTTTTTCGCCAGCCGGTCGATGCGGTTCGTCATCGTGCCCGAGGTGACGAGCGTCTGGGTGAGCAGCTGGCCGGGGGAGAGCTGGTACGGAGTCCCCGCGCGCCTCAGCGCCGTCAGGACGTCGAACTCCCAGGGCTCCAGGGCATGCTCGGCGAACGCGATCCGGCGTGCGCGGTCCAGGTGTCTGGCGAGCCTGCTCACCCGGCTGAGTACCTCGAGCGGTTCCACGTCGAGGTCAGGGCGCTCCCGGCGCCACGCAGCGACCAGCCGATCGACCTCGTCCTCCATGGCGATCAGTGTAGTGGTTGTGTCGACATGAAGTCTCTTGACGTGAAGTCTCTTGACGTCGAGAGAGTTGGGGTGTGAGGCTGGGGTTTCTTCGGGACGTCGGGTGCGGCGTCGCTCGTGACTTCGAGGAGGCCCTCATGCCTACCACCCCCACTTGGGACCCGGGCCAGTATCTGCGCCACGCGGAGCATCGCGCGCGGCCCTTCGCCGAGCTTCTCGGCCGGGTGCCGGCGCTGCCCGGCGAGCCGGCCCGCGTCGCCGATCTGGGCTGCGGGCCTGGCAACGTCACCGTGCAGCTGGCCGAGCGGTGGCCCGGCGCGTACATCACGGGGTACGACAACTCCGCGGAGATGCTGGCCAGGACGGGCGAGCATGCGGGGCCCACGGCGGGGGGTGGGCGGCTGGACTTCGCCCACGCGGACCTCACGGACTGGGCGCCGACGGAGACGTACGACCTGATCGTCTCGAACGCGGCGCTGCAGTGGGTGCCGGGGCATCTGGACGCCTTGCCCGGCTGGGTCGACGCGGTGGCTCCCGGCGGGACCTTCGCCTTTCAGGTTCCGAACAACATCGATGCGCCTCTGCATGCGCTGATGCGTGAACTCGCCGCGTCCGGCCGGTGGAAGGGTCACCTCGACGGCGTCCTCCGCCGTACGGACTCCGTCCATCCGCCGCTTCTCTATCTGGACCGGCTGGCCCGGCTGGGGTGCGCGGTGGATGTCTGGGAGACGACCTACATGCAGCTCCTGGAGGGAGAGGATCCCGTGCTCGACTGGGCCAAGGGCACGGGCTTGCGGCCGGCTCTCACCGCCCTCGCGGACGATCCGGAGGCGCGGGACGCCTTCGTCGAGGAGTACCGCGACCTGCTCCGCAAGGCCTATCCGGCTGCTCCGTACGGGACTGTGCTTCCGTTCCGGCGGCTGTTCGTGGTGGCCCGGAAGGGGTAAGCGCATGCGGCTCGTGGGTGGGGCGGGGCCGTGCCGGTATGTCCAGCCCGCCGCGGCGGGGCGTACTGCCCCGTGTAGTGGGGTGGGCGCTGTTGCGGGAGCCGTATGCGGCGGGCTGTGACATACCGGCACGGCCCCGCCCGGTTGTACGGCGGCTGCGGCACCGTCGTGCGCGGCCTGGTCACCGGTTTTTTGAGGGGTACGGGGAACTGCGCGATCGGGCCCCGCTCGGTCGCAGGCGTGCTGTGACCCTGGCTACGCCTTCCGGCGCCCTATCAGGCGCGGCTTGGCCTCCAGGCCGTCCAGGCCGTGCCAGGCCAGGTTCACCAGGTGGGCCGCCACCTCGGCCTTCTTCGGGCGGCGGACGTCCAGCCACCACTGGCCGGTGAGGGCGACCATGCCTACGAGGGCCTGGGCGTAGAGCGGGGCGAGTTTCGGGTCGAAGCCTCGGCGCTTGAACTCGCGGCCCAGGATGTCCTCCACCTGTGTCGCGATGTCCGAGATCAGGGATGCGAAGGAGCCCGTGGACTGGGGGATGGGGGAGTCGCGGACCAGGATGCGGAAGCCGTCCGTGTACTCCTCGATGTAGTCGAGGAGTGCGAAGGCCGCTTGTTCGCAGAGTTCGCGTGGGTGGCCCGCGGTGAGTGAACTCGTCACGCCGTCCAGGAGGCGGCGCATCTCGCGGTCCACCACTACGGCGTACAGGCCTTCCTTGCCGCCGAAGTGTTCGTAGACGACGGGTTTGGAGACGCCGGCCTTTGCCGCGATCTCCTCCACCGATGTCGCCTCGAAGCCTTTCTGGGCGAAGAGGGTGCGGCCGATCTCCAGCAACTGGGCCCGCCGCTCCGCACCGGTCATCCGGGTGCGGCGGGCGCGCCGCGGCTTTTCATTGCTGGGTGTGCTGGAGTCGGCCACGCCGTCAATCATGCCGCGTCGGCGGTCTCCGCCTTGCGTCGGGAACCCTTCCCGTCCGGGTTTCGGCGGGAATCGATACGCGAGCGTGACGGCCAGCGCACGTCGTACGCCCAGCCGAACGCTTCGAACCAGCGGATCAGACGGGCCGAGGAGTCCACCTGGCCGCGCTCCACACCGTGCCTGGCCGAGGTCGGGTCCGCGTGGTGGAGGTTGTGCCACGACTCGCCGCAGGAGAGGACCGCCAGCCACCACACGTTGCCCGAGCGGTCACGCGACTTGAAGGGGCGCTTGCCCACCGCGTGGCAGATCGAGTTGATCGACCAGGTGACGTGGTGCAGCAACGCCACCCGGACGAGCGAGCCCCAGAAGAAGCCCGTGAACGCGCCCCACCAGGACATCGTCACCAGGCCGCCGATCAGCGCCGGGAGCATGAGGGAGAGCCCCGCCCAGAGGAGGAACTGGCGCGAGATCGTACGGATCGCCTTGTCCTTGATCAGGTCCGGCGCGTACTTGTCCTGCGGTGTCTGCTCCTCGTCGAACATCCAGGCGATGTGCGCCCACCACAGGCCCTTCATCAGCGCCGGGACCGTCTCGCCGAAGCGCCACGGCGAGTGGGGGTCGCCCTCGGCGTCGGAGAACTTGTGGTGCTTGCGGTGGTCGGCCACCCAGCGGACCAGCGGCCCCTCGACGGCCATCGAGCCGGCGATCGCCAGCGCGATGCGCAGCGGACGCTTCGCCTTGAAGGCTCCGTGGGTGAAGTAGCGGTGGAAGCCGATCGTGATGCCGTGGCAGCCGAGGTAGTAGAAGAAGACCAGCAGACCCAGGTCCAGCCAGCTCACGCCCCAGCCCCAGGCCAGCGGCACCGCCGCGAGGACCGCGAGGAACGGGACGGTGATGAAGAGGAGAAGGGTGATCTGCTCGATCGAGCGCTTCTGCTCACCGCCCAGCGTGGCGGAGCGGAGTGCGGTGTCGTCGTTGTTCGCCTCGGGGGCGTCATCGATCACATCGGAACTCGTGGTCATGGGAGCGTCCCCTGTGGGGTCGAGGGTTGTGAGAGTGGCCGGTAATCGCGCCTGCCGGGTTGCCGGAAACCGCGCTTACGGTTCCGTAACCTACGGCGTCGTAAGTATGGCAGTGCCTCGCCCGGCGGCAAGAGCCCGAGAGACTGCGCGTCCGTATGGACACCTATCCTTAAGGTCGGTCGGACAGCGCGGTCCGCTCTGTTTCATTCCCGGATGCCCCGTCGCCGATGCGCGCCCGCCGCCCAGGTGACGGGTTCCCCTCCAGACGAGCTTCAACACTGCAAGGAGCCGCACCTGTGAGCAGTGCCGACGACCAGACCACGACAACCAGCAGTGAGCTGCGCGCCGACATCCGCCGCCTGGGCGATCTGCTGGGCGAGACCCTCGTACGTCAGGAGGGGCCCGAGCTTCTGGAACTGGTCGAGAAGGTCCGCCGCCTCACCCGCGAGGACGGTGAAGCCGCCGCCGAGCTGCTGCGCGGCACGGAACTGGAGACCGCGGCCAAGCTGGTCCGCGCCTTCTCGACCTACTTCCACCTGGCCAACGTCACCGAGCAGGTGCACCGCGGCCGCGAGCTGCGTGCCAGGCGGGCCGCCGAGGGCGGACTGCTCGCCCGCACGGCGGACCGGCTCAAGGACGCCGACCCCGAGCACCTGCGCGCGACCGTGCAGCACCTGAACGTTCGCCCGGTCTTCACGGCGCACCCCACCGAGGCGGCCAGGCGCTCCGTCCTCAACAAGCTGCGCCGGATCGCCGCCCTGCTGGAGACGCCCGTCATCGAGGCGGACCGGCGTCGCTACGACACCCGTCTGGCCGAGAACATCGACCTGGTCTGGCAGACCGACGAGCTGCGAGTGGTGCGTCCCGAGCCCGCCGACGAGGCCCGCAACGCCATCTACTACCTGGACGAGCTGCACGCCGGCGCCGTCGGGGACGTCCTTGAGGACCTGACGGCGGAGCTGGAGCGCGTCGGGGTCACGCTGCCCGATGAGACCCGCCCGCTCACCTTCGGTACCTGGATCGGCGGCGACCGGGACGGCAACCCGAACGTGACGCCTCAGGTCACCTGGGACGTCCTGATCCTCCAGCACGAGCACGGCATCAACGACGCGTTGGAGCTGATCGACGAGCTGCGCGGCTTCCTGTCGAACTCCATCCGCTACACGGGTGCCACCGAGGAGCTCCTGGAGTCCCTGAGGACCGATCTGGAGCTGCTTCCGGAGATCAGCCCCCGCTACAAGCGCCTCAACGCCGAGGAGCCCTACCGGCTCAAGGCCACCTGCATCCGGCAGAAGCTGGAGAACACCAAGCAGCGCCTCGCCAAGGGCACCCCGCACGAGGTCGGCCGCGACTACCTCGGCACCGCCGAGCTGCTTCAGGACCTGACCCTCGTCCAGAGTTCGCTGCGCGAGCACCGGGGCGCGCTGTTCGCCGACGGCCGCATGAACCGTACGATCCGCACGCTCGCCGCCTTCGGCCTCCAGCTCGCCACCATGGACGTACGGGAGCACGCGGACGCCCACCACCAGGCGCTCGGGCAGCTCTTCGACCGGCTCGGCGAGGAGTCGTGGCGGTACGAGGACATGCCGCGCGAGTACCGGCACAAGCTGCTCGCCAAGGAACTGCGGTCCCGGCGGCCGCTCGGGCCCACCCCGGCACCGCTGGACGCGGCGGGCGAGAAGACCCTCGGTGTCTTCGAGACCGTGAAGCGGGCCCTCGGCGTGTTCGGGCCCGAGGTCATCGAGTCGTACATCATCTCGATGTGCCAGGGCGCGGACGACGTGTTCGCCGCGGCGGTGCTGGCCCGCGAGGCCGGGCTGATCGATCTGCACGCCGGCTGGGCGAAGATCGGCATCGTGCCGCTGCTGGAGACGACGGACGAGCTGAAGGCCGCGGACACGATTCTGGAGGACATGCTGTCCGATCCGTCCTACCGGCGCCTCGTGGCGCTGCGGGGCGATGTCCAGGAGGTCATGCTCGGGTACTCCGACTCGTCGAAGTTCGGCGGCATCACGACCTCGCAGTGGGAGATCCACCGGGCGCAGCGACGGCTGCGCGACGTCGCCCACCGGTACGGCGTACGGCTGCGGCTCTTCCACGGCCGCGGCGGCACGGTCGGGCGTGGCGGCGGTCCGTCCCACGACGCGATCCTCGCCCAGCCCTGGGGCACGCTGGAGGGCGAGATCAAGGTGACCGAGCAGGGCGAGGTCATCTCCGACAAGTACCTCGTGCCGTCGCTCGCGCGGGAGAACCTGGAACTCACCGTCGCGGCCACGCTGCAGGCCTCGGCCCTGCACACCTCGCCGCGTCAGTCCGACGAGGCGCTCGCCCGCTGGGACGCGGCCATGGACGTGGTCAGCGATGCCGCCCACGCGGCCTACCGCAGGCTGGTCGAGGACCCGGACCTTCCGACGTACTTCCTCGCCTCCACTCCGGTGGACCAGCTCGCCGACCTGCACCTGGGCTCGCGGCCCTCCCGCCGCCCCGGCTCGGGCGTCTCGCTCGACGGTCTGCGCGCCATCCCGTGGGTGTTCGGCTGGACGCAGTCGCGGCAGATCGTGCCCGGCTGGTTCGGTGTCGGCTCCGGTCTGAAGGCGCTGCGCGAGGCCGGTCTCGACAGCGTGCTGGAGGAGATGCACGAGCAGTGGCACTTCTTCCGCAACTTCCTCTCCAACGTCGAGATGACGCTGGCGAAGACGGACCTGCGGATCGCCGGGCACTACGTCGACACGCTCGTCCCGGACGAGCTGAAGCATGTCTTCGAGACCATCCGGGCCGAGCACGAGCTGACCGTGCGCGAGGTGCTGCGCATCACCGGTGAGCCGGGGCTTCTGGATGCCCACCCGGTGCTGAAGCAGACCTTCACCATCCGTGATGCCTATCTGGACCCGATCTCGTACCTTCAGGTCGCTCTGCTCAAGCGGCAGCGTGATGCGGCCGCCGCCGGCGAGGAGGCCGACCCGCTGCTGTCGCGGGCCCTGCTCCTCACGGTCAACGGCGTTGCGGCCGGTCTGCGCAACACCGGCTGACCCGTCTGGAGGTGCTCCGCAGGGAGGGCTGTGTGTTCTCTGCGGGTTCGTTGTGGCTGGTCGCGCAGTTCCCCGCGCCCCTTTGGGGCGCGGGACTGCGCCCGGCCTCAGAGGGTTACGAAGGCTGCCGTGAGCAGGGTCAGGCCCGCGCCACCCAGGGCCCATGCGAGGCGGGTCAGGCGCAGGCCGCCCGCCACCACCATCGAGGCGAGCAGCAGTGCGCCGCCGAGTGGGGCCCAGGCGTAGAGGAGTCCGCCGGTGCCCGTGCGCACGACCTCGTCGCTGCCGGGCTTCACGGTGACCGTGTAGGTGCGGCCCTTGTCCACCGCGACCTCGCTGTCGAGGACGACCCGGTCGCGGGCGGTGGATCCTTCCGACAGCGGCCGGTACGGGCCCGTGCAGCGGTCGTCGGCACATCGCGTGACCGTCATCGTGCCGCGCTCACGGCCCTTGGTGAGCATCACGTGCTGGGCGGTGCCCCAGGAGGCCCAGACGCCCGCGATCAGGATCAGCGCCGCGACCGTACCCATCGCCGCGAGCTGCCCGAACCGCAGCGCGACGACCGCGTTCTGACGGGAGGCGAGGGCAGGCATGGCGGAGATCCTTGGCCATGGCCCTGCGCTCGGTCAACTCCGGTGGGGGACAAGTCCCGCGTTGTACGGACCTTTTGTACGGATCTTCCGGCGGTGCCGCCGGATTCTCAGCAGTCGGCGTTCTCAGGAGTTGTACGTCGACTGGGCCCGCTCCAGGCCCTCGATCACCAGAGCCTCCACCGCGTCGGACGCACGGTCCACGAAGTAGTCCAGCTCCTTGCGCTCCGCCGAGGAGAAGTCCTTCAGGACGAAGTCGGCGACCTGCATACGGCCCGGCGGGCGGCCGATGCCGAAACGGACGCGGTGGTAGTCCGGGCCCATCGCCTTCGTCATCGACTTCAGACCGTTGTGGCCGTTGTCGCCGCCGCCGAGCTTCAGCCGCAGCACGCCGTAGTCGATGTCGAGTTCGTCGTGGACGGCCACGATGTTCGCCGTCGGCACCTTGTAGAAGTCGCGCAGGGCCGTGACCGGGCCGCCCGACAGGTTCATGTACGACATCGGCTTGGCCAGGATCACCCGGCGGTTCGCCGGTCCCGGCGGGCCGATACGGCCCTCGATCACCTGGGCCTGAGCCTTGCCGGCCCGCTTGAACTTCCCGCCGATCCGCTCGGCGAGGAGGTCGGCCACCATGAAACCCACGTTGTGGCGGTTCCTGGCGTACTCGGGGCCGGGGTTGCCGAGCCCCACGATCAGCCAGGGGGCGCCTGGTTCCGTGGTCACGTCCGTCTCTCCCATGGGTCCTCGGTCGGCGGGCTGTCCGGATCAGGGACACGCACCGGCCGCCGCCCCCTCGGGAGCGGCGGCCGGCGCACGGTGATCCGGTGCGGGATCAGGCCTCGGCGGCCTCGTCGGCCGCGGCGTCCTCGGTGGGCTCCTCCGCCTGGGCGGCCAGGACCTGGAGCACGACGGCGTCCTCGTCGATGACCAGCGTGGTGCCCTCGGGGAGCGGGATGTCCTTGGCGGCGATGGAGGCACCGGCCTCCAGGCCCGCGATGGACACGGTGACCGACTCGGGGATGTGCGTGGCCTCGGCCTCGACCGTCAGCGTGCTCAGCACGTGCTCAAGGAGGAAGGCGCCCGGCGCCAGCTCGCCCTCGGTGTGGACGTAGACCTCGACGGTGACCTTCTCGCCGCGCTTCACGGTGAGCAGGTCGACGTGCTCCAGGAAGCCCTTGATGGCGTCGCGCTGGACGGCCTTCGGGATCGCCAGCTCGGTCTTGCCCTCGATGTCCAGGGTGAGCAGGACGTTCGGGGTACGCAGGGCGAGCTGGAGCTCGTGGCCCGGGAGCGTGATGTGGACGGGGTCGGCGCCGTGGCCGTAGACGACCGCGGGAACCTTGTTCTCACGGCGGATGCGGCGGGCGGCACCCTTGCCGAACTCGGTGCGGGTCTCGGCGGCGATCTTGACGTCGGCCATGGTCACTCCTCGTAGATCAACTGGGGAAGGTGGTCACCCGGCCAAACATCGGCCTGCTACGAAGAGCGCGTCGATAACGGACCGCCGCACCAAAGAGTGCGGCCTCCCTCGCCGAGCAACTGTGACAGCTTACGCGGCGGGGAGGCCGTACAAGAAATCGATCTACGCGGCCCGGAGGGACCGGCGGACCTGCTTCCCGGTCACTCGTCGAACAGGCTGGTCACCGAGCCGTCCTCGAAGACCTCGCGCACCGCGTTGGCGATCGTCGGCGCGATCGACAGCACGGTGATCTTGTCGAGCTCCAGCTCGCCCGGGGTGGGCAGCGTGTCCGTGAAGATGAACTCGCTGACCTTCGAGTTCTTCAGCCGGTCCGCGGCCGGACCGGAGAGCACACCGTGCGTGGCCGTCACGATGACGTCCTCCGCGCCGTGCGCGAACAGCGCGTCCGCGGCGGCGCAGATCGTGCCACCGGTGTCGATCATGTCGTCGACCAGGACACAGACCCGGCCCTCGACGTCACCGACGACCTCGTGGACCGTGACCTGGTTCGCGACGTCCTTGTCGCGGCGCTTGTGCACGATCGCGAGGGGCGCGCCCAGGCGGTCGCACCAGCGGTCGGCCACGCGCACGCGGCCGGCGTCCGGCGAGACGACCGTGAGCTTGGAGCGGTCCACCTTGTGGCCCACGTAGTCGGCGAGCAGCGGCAGCGAGAACAGATGATCCACCGGGCCGTCGAAGAAGCCCTGGATCTGGTCGGTGTGCAGATCGACCGTCAGGAGGCGGTCGGCACCGGCCGTCTTCATCATGTCGGCGATCAGACGGGCCGAGATCGGTTCACGTCCGCGGTGCTTCTTGTCCTGCCGGGCGTAACCGTAGAAAGGCATGATCACGGTGATGCTCCGGGCGGAGGCCCGCTTCAGAGCATCGATCATGATGAGCTGCTCCATGATCCATTTGTTGATCGGAGCGGTGTGGCTCTGGATGAGGAAGCAGTCGGCGCCGCGGGCCGACTCCTCGTAGCGGACGTAGATCTCGCCGTTGGCGAAGTCGAAGGCCTTCGTCGGGACGACCCCGACACCCAGCTGGTGGGCGACCTCCTCGGCAAGCTCGGGGTGGGCGCGGCCGGAGAAGAACATCATCTTCTTCTCGCCGGTCGTCTTGATCCCGGTCACAGCACTGTCTCCTCAGAGGTGTCTCAGCTGGATGTTGAGATGTGTTCTCAGATGCGGTCCCAGCTGGGTGTGCGGGTGTGCATCTATCACGGTACGCCGAGTCCGACCCACCGCTTTCCGGTCAGCTTTCGCCGGCCGACTCCCGGGCAGCCGCCTCCGCCGCCTTCGCGGCCGCGCTTCCCGGACGCTTGCGGGCCACCCAGCCCTCGATATTCCGCTGCTGGCCCCGGGCGACGGCCAGTGAACCGGGCGGCACGTCCTTCGTGATGACGGAGCCCGCGGCGGTGTAGGAGCCGTCCCCGACCGTGACAGGCGCCACAAACATGTTGTCCGAGCCCGTCTTGCAGTGCGAGCCGACCGTGGTGTGATGCTTGGCCTCGCCGTCGTAGTTCACGAAGACGCTCGCGGCGCCGATGTTCGAGTAGTCGCCGATCGTCGCGTCGCCCACGTACGAGAGGTGCGGGACCTTGGTGCCCTCGCCGATCGTCGAGTTCTTCGTCTCCACGTACGTACCCACCTTGGCCTTCAGTCCGAGGCGGGTGCCGGGGCGGAGATACGCGTACGGACCCACGTTCGCCTGGGGGCCGACCTCGGCGCCGTTGGAGACCGTGTTGTCGATCCGGGCGCCCGCGCCCACCCTGGTGTCCTTCAGGCGGGAGTTGGGGCCGACCTCGGCGCCCTCGGCCAGGTGTGTGGCGCCCTGGAGTTGCGTGCTCGGGTGCACGATCGCGTCCTGCTCGAAGGTGACGGTGACGTCGATCCAGGTGGAGGCCGGGTCGATGACGGTGACGCCGGCGAGCATCGCCCGCTCCAGCAGCCGGTCGTTGAGGATGCGGCGGGCCTCGGAGAGCTGGACGCGGTTGTTGATGCCGGCGATCTCGCGGTGGTCGCCCGCCACGGAGGCGCCGACGCGGTGCCCGGCCTCGCGGAGGATGCCGAGGACGTCGGTCAGGTACTCCTCGCCCTGGCTGTTGTCCGTGCGGACCTTGCCGAGCGCGTCCGCGAGGAGCTGTCCGTCGAAGGCGAAGACACCGGAGTTGATCTCACGGATCGCGCGCTGGGACTCCGAGGCGTCCTTGTGCTCGACGATCGCGGTGACGGCACCCGAGACGCCGTCGCGCACGATGCGGCCGTAGCCGGTCGCGTCCGGGACCTCGGCGGTGAGCACGGTGACCGCGTTGCCGTCGGTGCCGTGGTTCGAGGCGAGGTTGCGCAGGGTCTCGCCGCTGAGGAGGGGCGTGTCCCCGCAGACGACCACGACGGTTCCGTCGACGGTGCCGCCCAGCTCCTCCAGGGCCATCCGCACGGCGTGACCCGTGCCGTTCTGCTCGGCCTGCACGGCGGTCCGTACGCCCGGAGCGGTGTCGGTGAGGTGCGCGGTGACCTTCTCCCGGGCGTGGCCCACGACGACCACCAGATGCTCGGGCTCCAACTCGCGTGCGGCGGCGAGTACATGGCCGACGAGAGAACGGCCACAGATGTCGTGCAGGACCTTGGGTGTGGCCGACTTCATACGGGTGCCCTCACCCGCTGCAAGAACGACGACGGCTGCCGGGCGGTTGGCGCTCACGGGGATGCCCTTCGGCTTCGGATGGCTGGGGTGCCTTTGGGGGGTGGACATCCGCAGGATACCGGGGCGTTGTGAGGGGGAAATGTGAGTGGGCCCCGACGGTGCTGTCAGGACCCGATTGCCGTCTGCTCCCCCGCCAGGACTCGAACCCGGACAGATGGCACCAAAAGCCACAGTGCTGCCAATTACACCACGGGGGATGGAACTCGACGGGACCGGAGATCCGGTCGGGCTGCCGAGTCGACATCCAACACTATGCCGTACCGGGTGCCTTCGGTGCGACGGTACTTCGACGGTGCCGGGTGCTGCCGGGTGGTGCGGGGCGGGCGTGGGGTGACTCGGGGGCGGCTTGGGCCGGTTCCGGGTTTTCGGCGGATTGCGGCGGGTTTCGTGTCTGTTCGATTACGGCGAGTGGTGTAGGCCAGTACGCGAAACTCACCGGAAAAGCGGCGGGGGGCGACCGTAGGCTGGAGGCATGACCACGACGGGGGAAGACCACACCGCGACCCTGACCGGGCCGTGGTGGTGGGCGAGGTGGCGCAGTGCGGTGCTCGACGGGAGCCTCGCGCTGGTGTCCGCCGTGGAGTGTGCGATCGAGGGATATCCCTTCGCGGATGCGGCCGGAGTGCCGGTGCCCGCCGGGATGGTGTTCGGGGCTGTCGCCGGGTCCGTGTTGTTGTTCCGGAGGCGGTGGCCCATCGCCGTGGTGCTGGTGTCGATCGCCATCACACCGGCCCAGATGGGGTTCCTGATGGGGCTCGTCGGGCTCTACACGCTCGCCGCGTCCGAGATGCCCCGGCGGATCATCGGGGCGCTGGCCGGTATGTCGATGGTGGGCATGCTCATCGTCACGTACGTGCGCGCGCACCAGGGGATGGTGCGGGGCGACCTTCGGATGGTGGGCGACTGGTTCGTTCCGTTCGTGTCCATCACCACCTCGCTCGGGATGACCGCGCCGCCGATTCTGCTCGGGTTGTACGTGGGGGCCCGGCGGCGGCTGATGGAGAGTCTGCGGGAGCGGGCCGACTCCCTGGAGCGGGAGTTGATGTTGCTGGCCGAGCGGGCCGAGGAACGGGCGGAGTGGGCGCGCAACGAGGAGCGGACCCGGATCGCCCGTGAGATGCACGACGTCGTCGCGCACCGGGTGAGTCTGATGGTGGTGCACGCTGCGGCGCTGCAGGCCGTTGCGCGGAAGGATCCCGAGAAGGCCGTCAAGAACGCCTCGCTCGTGGGCGACATGGGCCGGCAGGCGCTGACCGAACTGCGGGAGATGCTCGGGGTTCTGCGTACGGGCGAGGGGGGTTACGGGGGTTCCTCCGTACGGATGCAGACCGTGCCGCTCGCGGCGGTGGGGGTCGCGGCTGCCGCCGCGGCGTCCCGGGCCGTGGACGAGGACACGGGGGAGGGGCCCTGCCTCGACGATCTCCAGGAGCTGGTGGGGCAGTCCGCCGCCGCGGGGATGGTCGTCGACCTGTTCGTGGAGGGGGACGCCCGGGGCTACGCGGCCGCGGTGGAGCAGACCGCCTATCGCGTGGTGCAGGAGGCGCTGACCAACGTCCACAAGCATGCGGCGGGGGCGAAGACCCGGGTGCGGGTCGCGCATCGCGGGGCCGAGATCGCCATGCAGGTGGAGAACGGGCCCCCGCCCGAGCCCGGTGCCGCGTCCGACGCCCGGCTGCCCAGCGGCGGGAACGGTCTGGTGGGGATGAAGGAGCGGGTCCTGGGACTCGGGGGCGTGTTCGTGTCCGGCCCCACCGACGCCGGCGGCTTCCGGGTCTCGGCGGTCCTCCCGGCCGAGGCGTGAACCCGTCCGGGGGTGAACCGGCCGGCGGCGTGAATTCGTCCGGGGGTGACCCGGTCGGGGCGGGATCCCTCAAGGCCGGCCCTGGAGAGGCCGTGGCGGTTCAGCCGGCCGTCAGGCGTACCGGTTCCAGGCCCGAGACGAGTGTGGTCAGGGCCTGGTCGATGGTCGCGCCCAGGTACCAGTCGCCCGTGTGGTCGAGGGTGTAGGTGCGGCCCTCCGCGTCGATGGCGAGCAGGGCTCTCGTGTCGGACTCCTCGCCCAGCGGGGCCACTTCGCTGTCCAGGGCTCTGCCCAGGTCCACGAGCGTGCGGGCCATGTGGAGGCCGTGCAGGGGGTCCAGGTGCAGAGGGGTCGGGGCGATCTGGCGGCCCGGGGCCGTGGCGGGGATGTGGAGACCGCCGAACTCCGCCCAGGCCTCCACCGCCGCCGGGAACACGGAGTGACGGTGACCGGCCGGCGACTCGTGGCTGCGCAGGGCGTCGGCCCAGATCTCGGCCTGCTTTATGTCCCAGCGGCCCGGCTGCCATCCCGCGGAGCGCAGCGCGGCGTCGACCGCGGCGGAGAACCGGGTCGAGGTCGGTGTGGGGGAGGGGGAAGTGCGGTCGGTGTGCATCGGCCCTTCGCGTTCGTCTGAGCTGCCGCGGCTGTGGTTCGGCGGCTTCGGAGGGGCGTGGGTGACGCCCTGTGTGGGGGAAGAGGGGTTTGTCAGTCCCCCGGTGCCGTCGGGTCGACGATGCGTACGCCGAAGTGGGCGCTGAGCGCGGTGCAGGAGCGGCAGGGCGGCGCGAAGCTGCCGTGCAGCGGGTCGCCGTCCTCGCGGATGCGGCGGGCGGTGAGTTTGGCCTGCTTGAGGGACTTGCGGGCCTCTCCGTTGGTCATGGGTTTCCGGGAGGCCCGTTTGGACCGGTCCGCGTCCACCGCCGTGATGTGCCGGGAGATGAGGATCACTTCGGCGCAGCGGCCGGTGAAACGGTCGCGCTGTCCGCTCGTCAGGGTGTCGAGGAAGTCCCGGACGAGCGGGTGGAGCGGCGGCGGCAGGTCGCCCCGGCCCGCCGTGCCGGTGAGGGTCGCGCCCCGTACGGACAGGGCGGCGGCGATGGTCGGAAGTATGCCGTCACGGCGGTGGAGGAGTGTGGGAGTGACGGGCGCCTCGTTGCTGCTCCAGCCCACCCTCGGGTCACCAGACCTGCCTGTCTGCGTTGAGTTCATCGTCCTGTTTCCTCCCCTTACCGCATCCCCCGGTGCTCGGACAGAGTGCCAAACTCCGTGGCTGGTGCGGAAGCTGGGGCGGCGCGACACGCGTGGTCTTCGCCGCACCGTCACGGCGCGATGACGGCAGGTCACGGAACCGGAGTCCCGCTGGCCGGTACGGAACCGGAGGCCCGGTGACCGGTGTCGTTCAACCGCATAGGCTGTCGATATCCGCGATCCATCAGAACGCCGCAGGGGGCAACCGCCATGACGACAGGTCGGCTCGGGCAGCAAGCCGCGCCGCCGAACGCGGCCTACGCCGGGCAGGTCGTGCACTTCCCGGACCCGGTCCGGGCGGCGCGTCACCCGAGAGGTGTACGTGTCGACGACCGCGGCTATCCCGACTTCTCGTTCTATGCGCGTGCAGCCGCGGAGATCGCCGAGCCGCCCGAGGGGTTCGGGGTCGACGAACTTCGGCTGACGGACTACGTGTCCGCGAACGCGGCCATGGCCGCGGACGGTCATGACCTGTGGGACACCATCCCGCCCGTCGCCACTCCGCACGGCTGGACCTGGCACCACGCGCCGGGGACCCGGCGGCTGGAGCTGGTGCCGGTCGAGGTGAAGGCGCTGCTGCGGCACCACGGCGGACTGGCCACCGCGGCCGTCGACCAGAACAAGCGCGGGACCCGGCCCCTGCAGGAGACCCGGCCCGCGCACTTCGTGCTGCCCAAGGCCGCCGTCGCGGTGACCGAGCAGCAGGTGCTGGGCGTCGAGGAGGACCTCGGTTACCGGCTGCCCGGCGCGTACCGGTCCTTCCTGAAGGCCGCCGGCGGGTGCGCTCCGATGGGGGCCGCGCTCGACGCCGAGCTGGGGCTGCTGGTCGACCAGCCGTTCTTCACCGTGCGCGACGAGGCAGCCGTCAACGACCTCGTGTACGTCAACAAATGTCTGCGGGACCACCTGACCAAGGACTACCTGGGCGTCGGCTTCGTCCAGGGCGGTCTGCTCGCCGTGAAGGTCAAGGGCGAGAAGGTCGGGTCCATGTGGTTCTGCGCGTACGACGACGCCCGTGACCAGGACCTGTGGGCGCCCCCGGAGCGTGTGCAGCGGCTGCTGCTGCCCTGCGGGGACGACTTCGACCAGTTCCTGGCCCGGCTCGCGGGCAATCCGCCGGAGCTGGAGACCGTGGCGAATCTGATGGTGGACGGTGGATTCGCGCGGGCTGTGTCGGTGTCCGCGGTGTCTTCGGTGGGGGAGTGAGCGTCCGATGGTGACCTTCGCGCAGGCGCAGGAGCGCGCCGAAGAGTGGATCAACGGGGATGTGCCCGGCTACCAGCACCGCGAGGTGCGGGTCCGGGAGTTCGAACTCGGATTCGTGGTGTGGGCCGAGGACCGTGCCGAAGGACCGCGGTCCGACGGCGGTGCCCAGCGGCTCGTCATCGCCCGCGACAGCGGAGAGGCCACCCTGTGGCCCTCGCTGCCGCTGGGCGAGGTGATCCGCCGGTACGAGGAGGAGTACGGCCTGCCGGACGCGGCGCCCGATCCGGCGCCCGCGCCTCCCGCGCGCGTCGACCTCAACCAGACGTCCTTCCTGCTGACGCCTCCGGAGTGGCTCCAGGAGGCGGCGGACCGGATGGGCATTCCGGACCGACGGGACCGGACGTCCGGCGGTTCGACCGGCGGGACGTCGGGCGGCGGTTCGCCCCGCCCGTCGGACAGGACTCCGGACAGGACGTCCGACGGGGCCGGGTCACGGCCCGCCGCCGCTGCCGCCGTCAGTGACGCGGTTCCGCCCGGCGGTCCTGCCGGCCCCGCCCATGGAGGGGCCGGCGGCGGAGGCGCGATCCCCGAGACGTTGCCCGGGCCCGTCGGTGCCCCGGGGCCGTCCTCCGCTCCCGGTGGCGGTACGTCGTGGCCCGCCGCCGGCGGAGAGCCCTCGGATGGTTCCGGGGTGCCCGCCGACGCGACGCCGTGGGCCGGGACCGACACCAACGCCGAGACGGGCGACGACCGTTCGGTGCCGCTGCCCGCGACCGTGTACGCGCCGCAGATAAGGGACGGGGGCGCCGGTGGCGGGCCGTCGGAGCCCGACGCGACGCCCGAGGCCAAGACCAGCCTGATCTCGGGCGGCAGCCGGCTCCCGAGCACGACCGTCGCGCCCGCGGTGGGCAACCCGAACCCGCCCGCGTTCCCGCAGGGCCCGGGGGCTCAGGCCGGTCCGGGAGGCCCGGGTGGGCCCGGCGGTCCTGGTGCGCAGGGCACTCCGCCGCCGGGTGCGCCGTCTTCGTACGGCTATCCGCAGGGGCCTGGCGCCGGTACGCCGCCTCCGGGTGGGCCCGCCGGAGCGCCTGGTGCGCCTGGTACGCCGCCGCCCGGGGCGCCTTCCTCGTACGGCTATCCGCAGGGGCCCGGCGCCGGCACACCGCCTCCCGGTGCGCCCGGTACTCCGCCTCCGGGTGCGCCCGGTACTCCGCCTCCGGGTGCGCCCGGTGCGCAGGGTGCTCCCTCGTACGGCTTCCCGCAGGGTGCTCCGCAGCCGCCCGCCGGGCCCAATCCGCCGCAGCCGCCTCCCGGTTCGGGTGCGCCCGGGCGGCCGCTGCCCCCGAACGCCGGTGACATCGCCGACGCCGCCACCAGCAAGGCGCAGGCTCCGCCGCGCGGTGCCCGTGGTGCGGGTGCGGCCGGTACGCCGCCGCCTCCGGGTGCGCCCGGAACGCCGGGTGCGCGGCCGGGTGGTGCGGCTCCCGCGTCCGGGCCCGGTGCGCCGGGGACTCCGGCCGGCGGGTACGTACCGACGCAACTCGTCTCGCAGCTCGGCCCCGACGGGCCGGGCGGCCCCGGGACCCCGCAGCCTCCTGGAGCCCCGGGTGCCCCTGGCGCTCCGGGTACCCCGGGCGGTACGCCTCCGGGCGGTGTCCACCACGCGGCGACCATGCTCGCCGACCCGAACCAGCCCGGCGCGCCCAAGCCCCCCGGCGCGCCCGGTACTCCGGGTGCCCCGCA
Source organism: Streptomyces sp. NBC_00258 (assembly GCF_036182465.1). Classification (NCBI taxonomy): domain Bacteria; kingdom Bacillati; phylum Actinomycetota; class Actinomycetes; order Kitasatosporales; family Streptomycetaceae; genus Streptomyces; species Streptomyces sp. NBC_00258. Next base: position 5,446,366 of record NZ_CP108081.1, on the reverse strand, counting down.
GCCTCCTGGTGTGCCCGGCGCACCAGGTGCTCCTGGCGCGCCCAACAACCCCGGCGGTACGCCCGCGGGTGGCGTCCACCATGCCGCGACCATGCTCGCCGGTCCGGCCGTGGGCGGCCCCGGCGCGCCACAGCCTCCGGGTGCCCCAGGCGCTCCGGGTGCTCCGGGAGGTCCCGGCGGGCCAGGTGCCCCCGGCGCCCCCGGTGGCGTCCACCACGCCGAGACCATGCTGTCCGGTCCTCCGGGCGGCGGCCCGGGCACGGCCCCGCCGCCCCAGGCGCCTCCCGGGATGCCGCAGGGCGGCCCCGGCATGCCGCCGTCCGCTCCTCAGCCGATGCCCGGTCAGCAGCCCTTCCCGGGGCAGCCCATGCCCGGGCAGCCGATGCCGGGCCAGCAGCCGCCGGCCTACGGCTATCCCCAGCAGGGGCAGCCGACCGTCGGCCCCGGCTACCAGGCGGTCCTGCGCTACCGCGCCCAGGACGGGAGCGAGCAGCAGCTCATCCGGCGTTCCGCGCCGGGCACCCCGCACCCGGAGTGGCAGATCCTGCACGAGCTGCGCGCGATGAACGTGCCGCCGCAGCAGGTGCTGGAGCTCCACACGGAGCTGGAGTCCTGCGAGCTGCCGGGTGCGTACTGCGCCCGGATGATCCGGGAGAGCTGGCCGCAGGCGCGGATCACCAGCATCGCCTCGTACGGCACGGACCACGCGAGCCGTCAGCAGGGTATGGCCCAACTGCTCGCGCACCAGGGTGAGTTGCACCAGGTCGCGGACGGTCCGGCGCGGCCCGGACCGATCCGGGCGCCGCTGCCGCCGGTGCAGCCCGCGCCGCCGATCCCGCCGGAGGCGATCGGGCAGGAGCTGGCGGCGGCGTTCGGACCCGGAGTGTTCCGGTTCGACCAGGCGGCCGTGTCCCGGCAGGGTGTGCCGCCGATCGTGGCGCACACGCTGGTGGTGGCCGGACTGCCCGTCGACATGAACCCGTTCTTCTGGGCACAGGCCCAGCCGGGTCGCCCGGTGCCGACGCTCGCCGAACTGGCGCAGGAGCGTGGCGTCCAGCCGTCCGCGGACGCGGGCTCGTACCTCGTCATGGGCAGCGACTTCGGCAAGGCGATCTGTGTCCAGTACGGGACGGCGCACATCGTGGCCGTGCCGGTGGAGGCGGGTCCCGGCGGGGCTTCCGTACCGCCGCAGTTCGTGAACACGGGGCTGCCCGAGTTCGCACGCAGCCTCGCGCTGCTGGGCCGTATGTGGCGTCTTCGCTTCGGGCTCAACCAGGAGCAGGCGGGGCGCTGGACGGTCGACTTCCAGGCGCAGTTGGCCGCGACCGACCCGGCGGCGCTCGGTTCGCCGGAGAGCTGGTGGTCGGTGCTGCTGGAACAGATGTGGGACGGCTTGCTGTGACGCGACGTTGACGACGTGACTGACGTCGAGAGCTGAGTACGAGAGGGCCGGGCCCGGTCGGTTGACCGGGCCCGGCCCTTTTGCGTCACATTCCTGCCTGACCCAAGTCCGGAGTGTCGCGTTATGAACGCTTCTGCCTGATCCGCCAAGATGTGCGACAAATCATGTCGTACGCCGGAGAGGGGATTCGAGGATGAGCAACGCATCGGTGTCACCTCATGGCTTCGAGGCCGTACGGGGGCGCGGTTACCGTCCCGACCAGGTCGACGCGTATGCCGCGGCGCTCTCCGGGGGGCGTGACGCCGCCTGGGAACGGGCCGCCCGGCTGACCGTCCTGGCAAGGGAGATGGAGGCCGAGGCGGACCGGCTGCGGGAGGTCGTGGCGGGACTGGCTCCCCAGACGTACGAGACGCTCGGCGACCGCGCCCGACGGCTCTTCGAACTGGGCGAGGAGGAGGCCGCGGCCGTGAGCGAGGGCGCGCGGCGGGAGGCCCGGCTGGTCGTGGAGGAGGCCGAGGCGGCGGCCGGGCAACTGCGCGCGGCCGCGGGCGCGGACGCCGACGCGGTGCGTGGTGAGGCCGAGGAACGGGTCCGGCACCGGCTGCTCGCCGCGCAGGCCGAGGCCGACGAGATGCGGATCGCCGCGCGGCGTGACGTGAAGGAGAACCGCGGTGAGGCGCTCGCCGCGCTGCGTGAGACGCGGCGGCGCAGCGAGACGCTCCTCGCCGAGCAGGAGAAGGAACACGCCGAGCGCTGGGAGCGGGTCGGACGCGAGGCGGCCGAACGGGAGGCCGCGCTCGACGCGCGCCACGAGGAGCGGGCCTCGCGCGCGGCGGCGGAACTGGCCGAGGCCGAACGGGCCCTCGCCGAGGCCCACGAGTCCACCCGCCATCTCCAGGAGGACGCCGAGGCCCGCGCCGCCGAACTCCTCGCCGAGGCCCGCCTCCACGAGGACCGCATCACCCGCGAGACGGAACGCGTCCTCCGTGAACACGGCGACGAGTGGGACGACGTCAGCGCCCACATGACCCACGTCCGCAACAGCCTCACAGCCCTGACGGGCCGAGCGACGGCCGAGTAGCCGCGACGCGTTGTCGGCTGCCGGCCGGTGGGGGCTGACCGCGCAGCTCCCCGCGCCCCTGAACGGGCGGCCGAGGTCTGCATGTCGACTGCGGGTCGTCCCTGGCTGGTCGCGCAGTTCCCCGCGCCCCTAAAAACGGGGGGTGCCCCCATCCTTTTAGGGGCGCGGGGAACTGCGCGAACAACCCCCACCGGCCGGCAGCCGACACACACGCCTAAGCCCAACCCCCCTCAGTCCCGCCGGACGGCCCCCGCCAGAATCCACCCCTCCACCGCCTCGTACTGCTTCCGCTGCTCCTCCGCCGCCCCCCGGCCGGAGGCCACCGTGCCGAGCCAGCCGAGCAGGAACCCCAACGGAATGGAGACGATCCCGGTCGTGGTGAACGGGAACCAGGTGAAGTCATGGCCGGGGAATGCCGATATGGGCGACCCGGACACCAGATTCGTACCGGTCATCAGAACGAGCGTGCTCACCGAGCCGCCGATGAGCGTGCACATCAGCCCTGCCCGGGTGTACCGCCGCCAGAACAGGCTGTAGACGAGCGCCGGCGCTATGGCGGACGCGCCGAGGCAGAACGACAGCGTCACCAGCGGCTGCAGGCTGTGGTGCTGGACCAGCGTGGCCAGCAGGATCGCCGGGATGCCGACCGCCGCCGCGGACACCCGTGCCAGCGTCATCTCCCGGCGCGGCGACAACTGCTTCCTGCCGTGCGCGAAGACGTCATGGGCAAGGGAGTTGGCGCAGGCGAGGATCATCCCGGCGACGGAGGCGAGCACCGTGAGGAAGATCGCCGCCGTGACGGTGGTGAACAGCAGCGTCTCGGCCGTCGAGACGTCCGCCCCGAACGCGGCCCGAGCCCCCAGCAGATACGCCGTGTTGCCCTGCGGGTCCTCCGCCGCGATCGCCTCCCGCCCGATCAGGGCCGTCGCCCCGAACCCGACGACCGTGATGATCAGCACGAACAGTGCCACGGCCGGCACCGCCCAGGACATCGAACGGCGTACCTGACGCGCGCTGCCCGCCGTGTACATACGCATGGTGATGTGCGGCAGACAGGCCCCGCCCAGCACGACGGTCAGCTCCGAACTGATCATGTCCAGGCGGGGGTTGGGCCCGCCCGCGAACTGCAGCCCCGAGCTCAGGAAAGCGGATCCGGCCCCGCTGCTCCGCGCCGCCTGGTTGAACAGGCCACCGAGGTTCCAGTCGAACTTGTTCAGGATGAGTACGGCGATGACGGCGCCCGAGCCGAGCAGCATCACGATCTTCAGGATCTGGATCAGGGCGGTGCCCTTCATGCCGCCGATCGCCGCGTAGCTGATCATCAGCGCGCCGAGCCCGATGATGCAGCCCGTCTTCAGCCCTTCGCTGGAGAAGCCGAGGATGAACGCCAGCAGGTCGCCGGTTCCGGCGAGCTGGACCAGCATCAGCGGGAGCAGCGCGGCCAGCGTCGCCGCGCAGGCCGTGATCCGTACCGCCCGGCCCGGCATCCGCCGGGCCAGCGCGTCGCCCATGGTGAACCGGCCCGCGTTCCGCAGGGGTTCGGCCAGCAGGAACATCAGCAGCATGAGGGAGAGGGCCGTGCTGAGGGCGAGTACGACACCGTCGTACCCGAAGAACGCGATCACGCCGCCCGTGCCGAGCACGGTGGCCGCGGAGATGTAGTCGCCCGCGATGGCCAGGCCGTTGCGCATGGGGGAGAGGGAGCCGTAGCCCGTGTAGAACTCGTCGAGGTCGTCCCGGTCCGGGCCCGTCATCACGCACAGCAGCAGCGTGATGGTCGCCACGACCGTGAACGCCACGAGCGACATCGCCTGGGCGGAACTGCTGAAGCCGGTCACCTGCCCGCCTCCGCCCGCTTGGTGTCGAGTTCCGTCTGCTTCCGTATCCGCTCGGCGATCGGGTCCACGCCCCGGCGGGCCGTGTACTCGTACAGCGCGATCGCCACGCAGGTGACGGGCATCTGGAACAGCCCAAGGAGCAGACCGAGGGGCAGCCCTTCGGCCACCTCCCTCGTCATGAACGACGGCGCCCACGCGGACAGGACGAGGAACAGCGTGAAATAACCGAGCGCGGTAAGCGTCGCCACGCGCCGCTGCCAGCGGTACGCGGTGCGCAGCACCCGGAGGTCGCTGTGGTGCCCGAGAGCGGTGTGGCGATGCCGGTTCGGCTGTCGGGCGGGTTCCGGCTCCGGTTGCTGTGGAGCCCACGGATACGTCGGCTGCGTGGGGTACGTCGAGTAGGACGGTGACGAGTTGTGGGGCGGATGGTGCGGTGGAACGGGGTACGACGGGGACGTGTCGTAAGACATCCCGGTTCTCCTTGCGTGGCTCGGGCCCGGTGCGGACCGCAGGGAGCGGGGGGTGAGCGAGGACGCACGCTACTCGCAGGTAGCAGGCTTGCGCGAGGGTTTCGCCAAACTGTCTGGTCGGTATGCGCTTACTTCGCTGACCTGGGGTGTTACCCGCGTTAACCCGAACGGTCGTGCCCGCGTTGACCACTTGTGACCGAAGTGTGAACAACTTGAGTGCACACGTGTCACTTTCGGCCCGGTACTCTCCTCGTCGACCGCGTTCGTACACCCGGGCGTCCAGCGGAACTTGTTCCGGGGCTGAGAGACTGCTGATGGGCGAAGACATTCGGTTCGTGGAGGAACTGGTCGCCAGGATCCCTGAGTTCGGTGAGCTCTACGAGAATCACGTCTTCAACATGGGCGGTGAGGCGCTGCCGCACGTGTTCTTCGGGGACGTCACGCACGCCACCGTCGATTCGTATCTCGGTACGGATCCCGACGCCCCCGACTGGCGTGCGACGCTCCGGTTCCTGGAGGAGCAGTTCGAACGTCAGGTAACGGAGATCACCGAGGTGATCGTGACGTCGTTCCTCGACCACCTGCCGTTCCGGGGCGAGCCGGGCCACGGGATCGTCGAACACCTCGGGCCCCTCATGGCGAGGAAATACCGGGAACTGCGGCCTACGGGCTGACGCTGTCCGAACAACGGGCCAGAAACGATGCCGCTGCCGGAACTCCGGGCAGCGGCATCCGGAAGTTTTCCAGCAAGGGAAATCGATGACTGACGTACGTGAATCCGTGATGCCCCGCTCAGTGCGAGGAGCCCAACTGCTCGTGTTCGTCCTGGCGTTCGCGGGGCTGGTCGTCGTGCTCGCGTTGTCGGGCGGGCTGACGTCCTACGGGATGGGCAACATGATCGCCCCGTGGCTACTGGTCTGGGTGTGCGCGCTGCTCGCCCTGACCTACGACGGCAGCGCGCGCGGCGGGGTTCGGGTCACGACCATAGTGGTGATGGTGTTCGTGGTCCTGCCGTCGTTCAGCAGGGCACTGGGCGCGGCGGGGCCCGCGGAGTTCGTGGACGCCGCACTGCGGATCGTGCTCGGGCTGCCCGTGATCGTCCTGCTGTTCCTGCCGGAGACTACGGCCTGGTTCGACCGAGCGAAGTGACGAAGGCCGTCCAGGCGGGGGCGGAGAAGGTGACGGCGGGGCCGGCCGGGTTCTTGCTGTCACGGACGGGGATGCGGGTGGTTGCCCACTCGTTTCCCGCTGTGCGAATGCCCCAGGTGCGGCCCGATTACTTGAGTTGGACCAGCGACACCGACGGCGGCACCTCGTCGCCGTCGAGGGTTGCCGTGAACTCCAGCCGGTGGTCGGTCCGGCGCTGTACCCCGCTGCCTGCCGTGATCGTGAAATCCACGGTCATACGGCCCTGGGGCGGAACTTCGACCCGCGTCGGCCCCTCCGCCCGCGCCGACCAACCCCCGGCGGGACTCGCCTTCACGGTCACCGTCCGTGAGGTGGACGTGAAGTTGTAGACGTCCAGGGACATTTGGGTACGGCGGGACAGGCGGTAGCCCAGCGGGGGTTCCGCGTCGCCGTTGTCCTTGTTGGGGGCGGCGTTCCGGGCCGCGTATCGCTGGCTGAGGACGATGTGTTCGGCGGGGGAGAGGGGGGCTCGCCGGCGCGGGGCCGGGTGGGCCTCCGGGCGGCCGACGGTCGCGGTGACCACGTACACGGGGTCTCGGGAGACGGTCACTTCGGCGGAGGGCGTCGCCATCTGCCTGCCCATGATGTCGTGCACGGTCGCTCCCGGCACCGGCACCGGCACCGGCACCCGTACCGGCTTCGACGCCCAGAGCACCTGTGCCGACTCGCCCCGGCCCGAGTCGAATTCGAAGCCGACAGCCCCGGTGGGCAACCCGTTCACCGGCCCGACGAAGTGCGCCTCGCCCAGCAACGACGTCAGCGCCGCGCATGCGCTGTACGCCGGCAGTGGCTGGAACTCCCGGCTCAGCAGCCCGAAGTACACGCCGTCGTCGTGGAGCGGTGGAGCCGCGAACCAGAACTGCCGGGTGTTCCCCGCGGCCAGCCCCTCCACCATCGACCGGACCAAGTAGCGGGCCTGGACGGCTTGTTGGGCGGGCACGAGATCGACGCCCGGCCGCACCGCGAAGAACGCGCCGCACTCCGTCATCCACCGCGGTACGTCATCCGCACCGAGTCGTTCCGCCAGCTCGCGCTGCTCGTCCGCCGCCCCAGGGAAGGCCGGTTCGCCCTGCTCGGCCGGGTCCGGGTAACCGTGGAACGCCCACACGTCCGCGTACCGCACGACGTCGTTCGCCAGCAGCAGGTCCTGGAAGTGGCCCGCCTGCGCGATACCCGGCAGGACTATGAGAGGCCGGTCGGGGGTGTCCGCGATGCCCAGGGCCGCCGCCTTCACGAAGGCCGCGTGGGCGTCGCCGGTGCTGCTGGTGACGTCCACGTCGGGCTCGTTGGAGAGCTGGACGGCGGCGGGGTGGCGGGAGGCCAGGCGGCGGGCGTAGCGGTACGCGTGCCGCAGGTCCGTGGGGAGGGGGAGCGAGGCGGTCGTCATGGCCCACTCGGGGGCGGGTGACATGACCTCCAGGGGCGCGAGGCCGTGACGGCGCATCGTCCGCGTGACCCGGTCGTGGTGTTCCGTGTCGTACGCGCCCGGTGTCGGCTCGGCCGCGGGCCAGGCCTGGCCGTCCCTTGTCCAGCCCGCGCCCATGTCCCTCATCGCGGCGGCGAAGGCGTCCAGGCGGGAGGGGGGTACGAGGGAGGTGGCCCAGACGTTGACGCCGAAGCGGTTGGCGGCGCCGGACGCGGCGGCGAGCGCGGGCAGGCAGGCGAAGTGGCCCACCACCGCTTCGGCATCACCGGCATCACTGGCATCACCGGCGGCGGCGGCGGATGCGGCAACCCGGTAATGTCCGGGCGGGAGTTGAGGGAGCGGGACCTTCACCGTCGTCCTTCCGGCCGCGATCGTCGCGTATCCCTCCGCGACCCGTTCCCCGAAGTAGTCGACGACGGTGTAGCGCACGCGGTACGGGTCGTCGGGGCGGCCGTTCAGGCCGAGGGCCAGGCTCGCGGGCTCCCCGAACCGGTACGTGCTCAGCGTGCCGTCGCCGCCCGCGTGGACCTCGCGCAGCTCCAGCCCCTCCCGCCGTCGCAGCGTGAATCGGTCCAGCGCGAGCGCGTACGCCGTTCCGGTCTCCAGGACCGTCGGTTCCGTCACCCGGAACGTCAACGCGTTCTCACCGCGCCGCAGTTCGAGGTCGCCGAGGTCGAGGACGGAGAGGTCGCCCCAGGCCGGTTTCGACTCGTACCAGTACGGCTGGGACCGGGCGATCTCCGTGAACCGGCCGTCATTCAGGGAGAGTTGGAGGTACGAGGCCGTCGCCTCGGTGTGCGGTGTCTCGACCGGGGCCGTGGCGACCGCGGTCAGCGCGTACACGCCTGCCTCGGGTGCCTGGATCGTGTACGCCGCGTACCAACCTCCCTTCGGAGGCGTCTTCTTGGTGTTCAGGGCGAGGAAACTGCCCCCGGACGCACGGCGGTCCCGTACGACCGGGATGTTCGTCCGGGTCGCCGCCTCGCCCTGCACGGTGAGTGCCGGGGTGGCCGAAGTGCCTTGTGAACGAGCCGAGTTCAGCCCCAGTGCCGACACCGCCGTCGTCAGGAGGCCCGCCTTCATCGCCGTGCGCCTGTTGAGTCCCATCGGTCCAGCAGACCTGGGTCGGCCGATGCCGGGCGTCCTGCGTGAGGAGGGGTGTACCCCGGACGTGCGCTCGGGGATGACCCTTCGGGGTCAGCGGTTCTGCCAGGTCGTGCCGTGGACCTCAGTCCCCGGGATTCTTGAGCAGCGGGAAGCGGCGCGGCGCCACCAACAGCAGGACCAGGAAGGCGAGCCCGGCCGCGCAGGCCGCGCCGAAGTAGACGGCGTGGACGGCCTCCGCGACCGCTCGGCGCATGTGTTCGCCGGGGGCGCCCGAGTCGAGTGCCCTGGTCACCGAGTCCAGGTCGCCCGCACCGCCGAGCCGGGCGGCCAGCACCCCGTTGGCGACCGCGCCGAAGAGGGCGGCACCGATCGTCTGGCCGGTCTGGCGGCAGAAGAGTACGGACGCGGTGGCCGTGCCGCGCTCGGACCAGCCGACGGTCGACTGGACGCCGACGAGCAGCGGGAGTTGGAAGAGACCGAGCGCGCCGCCGAGCAGGAACATGAGGAGAGTGGGCTGCCAGGCCTCGCCGGGGTACGGGAGGAAGGGGAAGGCGAACAGGAGCAGTGTGGCCGTGCCGATGCCGAGCATCGCCGTGTTGCGGAAGCCGATGCGACGGTAGACGTGCTGGCTGAGGGCCGCCGACACCGGCCAGCTCAACGTCCATACGGAGAGCACGAATCCGGCGGTGATCGGGGCGAGGCCGAGCACCGACTGCGCGTAGGTCGGGAGGAAGACCGTCGGGGCGACCATCAGGAGGCCCAGCGCGCCCAGTGCCAGGTTCACGGCGGCGATGGTGCGGCGGCGCCAGACCCAGCCGGGGATGATGGGTTCGGCGGCCCGGCGTTCGATGAGGACGAGAGCGGCGATCAGGGCAAGTCCCGTACCGAACAGGGCCATTGACGGTGGCGAGAGCCATGGCCAGGCCACCCCGCCCTGCACCAGGGCCGTCAGGAGTACGCCGCCGCAGGCGAAGACCGTGAGCGCGCCGGCCCAGTCGATGCGGGGGCGCTCGGTGGCCTTCCGTTCGCGCTGGGGCTCGTGGAGGTGGCGGATCAGCAGCCAGAGCGCGACCGCGCCGAGCGGCAGGTTGATGAGGAAGATCCAGCGCCAGTCGGCGTAGGCGGCGATCACCCCGCCGAGCGCCGGGCCCGCGACCGCCGAGGTGGCCCAGACCGTGGACAGCTTGGCCTGGATCTTGGGGCGCTGTTCGAGCGGGTACAGGTCGGCGGCGAGGGTCTGGACCGTGCCCTGGAGGGCGCCGCCGCCGAGGCCCTGGACGACCCGGAACGCGATCAGCGCGGCCATGTTCCACGCCAGCGCGCAGAGCAGGGAGCCGAGGAGGAAGAGGATCGAGCCGGCGATCAGCACCGGCTTGCGGCCGAAGGTGTCGGAGAGCTTGCCGTAGACGGGCAGGGTGACCGTCACGGCGAGCAGATAGCCGGAGAACAGCCACGAGAAGACGGAGAAGCCGCCGAGGTCGCCGACGATCTGCGGGACGGCCGTCGACACGATCGTGGAGTCGAGCGCGGCCAGGCCCATGCAGAGCATGAGGGAGGCGACGACGGCTCGGCGGCCGCGGGTCCCGGCCCGCGCGGAGGCGGGCTCGTCCTCCTTCGCGGCGGGTATCTCGGTGTCTTCCCCCTGGCCCACTGGATTCCTTCCCCCTGCATCCATCTGCCGGAAGCCACTCTCCCACTTGACCCTCACGTGGCGGGAGGGTGGACGCTGACCGGGCTGGTGGGTGGAGGTGTCCCTGAGAGGTGGTCCACCGACAGGTGGAGATCCCCTAGGGGGCTCTCCGTACTACGGCCCGGGGAGGGTTCGTACTGCCGGAGGAGGAGAGGGGCCGAACCGCTACTTAACCTGGCTTTATGCCGCTGGGGGGCGGTGTACCGCACCTGCCGGGGTGGGGTTTACCCCAGCAGAAGACTGCGCTGGGCACCAGCGCGGTGGACCACCTGCCGCCACCAGACTTATCGCTGTAACCGCACGGCGTGAACGAACGACGTGACCGCACGGCGTGAACGAACATCGCACGGCTCAACCGCACGACATACACAAGCGCAGATCCCGTCGTCCTCAAGGGCGTCCGACTTAGGAGACATACCGTGACATCGGCTGTAACCATTCCCAGGCACGGCAGCACTGGAGGACGTACGGCCGTCGCGGCACGGGCGCGGCAGGTCGTGAAGGCGTACGGGTCCGGTGAGACCCGCGTCGTCGCCCTCGACCAGGTCGACGTGGACATCGCGCGGGGCCAGTTCACCGCGATCATGGGCCCCTCGGGCTCGGGCAAGTCGACGCTGATGCACTGCCTCGCCGGGCTCGACACCGTCTCCTCGGGGCAGATCTTCCTGGACGATACCGAGATCACCGGCCTCAAGGACAAGAAGCTCACACAGCTTCGCCGGGACCGTATCGGCTTCATCTTCCAGGCGTTCAACCTGCTGCCGACGCTCAGCGCGCTGGAGAACATCACGCTGCCGATGGACATCGCCGGCCGCAAGCCGGACAAGGGCTGGCTGGCCCAGGTCGTGGAGACCGTCGGGCTCAAGGACCGGCTCAAGCACCGGCCCAACCAGCTCTCCGGAGGCCAGCAGCAGCGCGTCGCCGTGGCCCGGGCGCTGGCCGCCCGGCCGGAGATCATCTTCGGTGACGAGCCGACCGGAAACCTCGACTCCCGCGCGGGCGCCGAGGTGCTGGGCTTCCTGCGCCGCTCGGTCGACGAGTTGGGCCAGACCATCGTGATGGTCACGCACGACCCGGTGGCGGCCTCGTACGCGGACCGTGTGCTGTACCTCGCCGACGGCCGGATCGTCGACGAGATGTACCGGCCCACCGCGGACGCCGTCCTCGACCGCATGAAGGACTTCGACGCCCGGGGGCGCACGTCATGACCGTCTTCAAGACCTCGATGCGCAACTTCTTCGCGCACAAGGGACGGATGGCCCTGTCGGCCGTCGCCGTCATGCTGTCGGTGGCCTTCGTCTGTGGCACGCTCGTCTTCACCGACACGATGAACACGACCTTCGACAAGCTCTTCGCGACCACCGCGTCCGATGTCACGGTCTCCCCCAAGTCGGCCAAGGCCGACGACACCCCGCAGAACGGCAAGCCGGAGTCCCTGCCCGCGTCGGCCGTCACTCGGGCCCAGAAGGCGCAGGGCGTCAAGTCGGCCGAGGGCGCGGTCAGTTCGATGAACGTGACCGTCGTCAACAGCAAGAACAAGAACATGGGGTCCAGCACCGGCGCCCCGACGATCGCGGGCAACTGGACGAAGAACGACCTGCGTTCGATGGAGATCACCTCCGGGCACGCCCCGCGTGGGCCCACCGAGGTGATGGTCGACGCCGACACCGCGGACAAGCACCACCTCAAGATGGGTGACGAGCTGCGCACCATCGCCGTCACCGGTGACTTCAAGGCGAAGATCGTCGGCATAGCCACCTTCAAGGTGACCAACCCCGGTGCCGCCGTCGTCTACTTCGACACCGCCACCGCCCAGCGCGAACTGCTCGGCGCCACCGGCCGGTTCACGCAGATCTACGTCTCGGCGGCGCAGGGCGTCTCCGACACGCAGCTCAAGCAGAACGTCTCCACGACGCTCGCCGGTGCCGAGAAGGCCACCGGGGCGTACAAGATCCAGACGCAGAAGGAGTTCTCGGACGAGAACCGCGAGGGCATCGGCGAGTTCATGAACGTCATCAAGTACGCCATGCTCGGCTTCGCCGGAATCGCCTTCCTGGTCGGCATCTTCCTGATCATCAACACCTTCTCGATGCTGGTCGCCCAGCGCACCCGCGAGATCGGCCTGATGCGGGCGATCGGCTCCTCCCGCAAGCAGGTCAACCGGTCCGTGCTGGTCGAGGCGCTGCTGCTCGGTGTCATCGGCTCGATCCTGGGTGTCGCCGCGGGTGTCGGTATCGCGATCGGCCTGATGAAGCTCATGTCGATGGCGGGCATGAACCTCTCCACCGCCGACCTGACGGTGAAGACGACGACCCCGGTCATCGGCCTGGTCCTCGGCGTCGTCGTCACGGTGCTCGCCGCCTATCTGCCCGCCCGCCGCGCGGGCAAGGTCTCCCCGATGGCCGCACTGCGCGACGCCGGTACGCCGGCCGACGGCAAGGCAGGCTGGATTCGGGGGATCATCGGCCTCCTCCTCACGGGAGCCGGCGCCGCCGCGCTCTTCACGGCGGCCGGCGCGGACAAGGCGAGCGACGGCTCGTTGATGCTCGGCGCCGGTGTGGTGCTCTCGCTGATCGGGTTCGTCATCATCGGCCCGCTGCTCGCCGGCGTCGTGGTCCGGGCCATCAGCGCGGTTCTGCTGCGCGGCTTCGGACCCGTGGGACGACTCGCGGAGCGGAACGCACTGCGCAACCCGCGCCGCACCGGCGCCACCGGCGCGGCCCTGATGATCGGCCTCGCGCTGGTCGCCTGCCTCTCCGTGGTCGGCTCCTCGATGGTGGCCTCCGCGACCGACGAGCTCGACAAGTCGGTGGGCACGGACTTCATCGTCCAGGGCAACCAGCGGATCGTGCCGCAGGCCCAGAAGGCCATCGAGTCGACGCCGGGCCTGGCGCACGTCACCAGCTACAAGGAGGTCGAGGCCAAGCTGACCTCGCCCGACGGCAAGACCGAGGACAGCAGCGTGACGGCCGCGGACCCGACGTACGCGAGCGACCTGCGCCGCGAGACGACCGCCGGTGAGCTGTCGGCGGCCTACGGCAAGGACGCGATGGCGCTCGGCTCCGACTACGCCAAGAAGCACGGCGTGAAGGTCGGCGACACGATGACCGTCGCCTTCAAGGGCGGCCAAACCGCGAAGCTGAAGGTCGCGGCGATCACGAACGACGACGTGGCCATCGACAAGGGCGCGCGGTACATGAGCATCGCCACGATGGAGAAGTACGTCCCGGCCGACAGGATCCCGCCGAACGACATCATGTTCGCCGCGGCCAAGGAGGGCCAGGAGAAGACGGCGTACGCGGCCCTGAAGAAGTCCCTGGACCCGTACCCGCAGTACCAGGTCCGTGACCAGACCGACTACAAGCAGGAGCTCAAGGACCAGATCGGCCAGCTGCTGAACATGGTCTACGGCCTGCTGGCCCTCGCGATCATCGTGGCGGTCCTGGGAGTCGTGAACACCCTGGCGCTGTCGGTGGTGGAGCGGACCCGCGAGATCGGCCTGATGCGTGCCATCGGCCTCTCCCGCCGCCAGATGCGCCGCATGATCCGCCTGGAGTCGGTCGTCATCGCCCTCTTCGGAGCGCTGCTCGGCCTCGGGCTGGGCATGGGCTGGGGCGCCACCGCCCAGAAGCTCCTCGCCCTTGAGGGCCTGAAGGTCCTGGAGATCCCCTGGCCGACGATCATCGGCGTCTTCATCGGCTCGGCCTTCGTGGGCCTGTTCGCCGCGCTGGTGCCGGCGTTCCGGGCGGGCCGGATGAACGTGCTGAACGCCATCGCGACGGAATAGCCGCGGCAGCGGCGGCCGCCATCACGTCGGCCGCCATGACCGCAGCCTCCATCACTGCCCCAGAGCCACCGTGGACGGGGGTCACGGGGGAGAGGGGGACGGGGGAACGGGGAAGGGCTGGGCCCGGCGGATCACTCCGCCGGGCCCAGCCCGGTTGTCCGTCGGCCTACGGGACTCGCCCGATGTGCAGCAGGACGATGGTGACGGTGCCCTCGTCGATCTCGTACATGATCCGGTACAACCCGACGTGCATCCGTCGCAGGTCAGGCGATCCAAGGGCAGTGGTTCCCGCGGGGCGCGGATCGTCTACCAGCAGATCGACGGAGGCGAAGACCTGGCGCAGGCCGTCGGGGTCGTCCTTGAGGAAGCGGGTGGCCGTGTCGGTCGCCCGTTCCTGCCAGATGATCTGGAAGGTCACTCATCCTCCAGGCCGAGCAGCTTGCGAACCTCTTCATGAGGAACACCGACGAACGTGCCGTTCGCCTTCTCTGCTCGGTACCGAACCAGCGCCAGCTCCTCCTCCAGCTCCAGTACCCGCTCCTCCAGCTCGGCCAGCTCTCTGGGGTTTATGAACACGGCCGCGGCCCGGCCATGATCAGTGATCGTGATGCGCTCACGGTCAGTCGCCGTCCGGCGGACAAGGGAGCCGAACTGCGCGCGGGCCTCCGTGATGGGGAACGCGGCGTTCGTGCCGGTAGATGTGACACTCATGTACGGAACTGTACGGTCCTGCACGGTGGCGAGTCGATCCCTCAAACGGGTGAGTCGCCCGCGGCCGTCGTACCCTGGACACCCCCGGCCCGTCAGACGTGTCGGGCGGTTCGCGTTGCCCACCCGTATCGCATATCGCCCCTGTCGGATATCGCCCACTTCTTCAGATCCTCGGATGGAAGCCTCTTCATGAGCCTGCACGGTCTGCTCGACGCCGTCGTCAAGGACGCCGCACTCACCGAAGCGGTGAAGGCCGCCGGCGACGGCAACCGTATGCACGTCGATCTGGTGGGCCCGCCCGCGGCCCGCCCGTTCGCGGTGGCGGCGCTGGCCCGCGAGGCGGGACGTACGGTGCTGGCCGTGACGGCCACGGGCCGGGAGGCCGAGGACCTGGCGGCGGCACTGCGGACGCTGCTGCCTGCCGACGGGGTCGTGGAGTACCCGTCCTGGGAGACGCTGCCGCACGAGCGGCTGTCCCCGCGCAGCGACACCGTGGGACGCAGGCTCGCCGTCCTCCGCAGGCTCGCGCACCCGCGCCCCGACGACCCCGAGACCGGCCCGGTCTCCGTCGTGGTCGCTCCCGTCAGGTCGGTCCTCCAGCCGCAGGTCAAGGGCCTGGGCGACCTGGAGCCTGTGGCCCTGCGGACCGGCCAGAGCGCCGACCTCGGTGACGTCGTGGCGGCCCTGTCGGCAGCGGCGTACGCACGGGTCGAGCTGGTCGAGAAGCGCGGCGAGTTCGCCGTACGCGGCGGGATCCTGGACGTCTTCCCGCCCACCGAGGAGCACCCGCTGCGCGTGGAGTTCTGGGGCGACGACGTCGAGGAGATCCGCTACTTCAAGGTCGCCG
Organism: Streptomyces sp. NBC_00258; assembly: GCF_036182465.1. NCBI lineage: Bacteria > Bacillati > Actinomycetota > Actinomycetes > Kitasatosporales > Streptomycetaceae > Streptomyces > Streptomyces sp. NBC_00258. The sequence continues at coordinate 5,430,819 of NZ_CP108081.1, read as the reverse complement.
ACCAGCGGTCCCTGGAGGTCGCCGCGCACGGGCTGTGGGCGCCGCCCTGCCGCGAGCTGCTGCTCACGGACGACGTACGGGAGAGGGCGGCCCGGCTGGCCGAGGCCCACCCCGAGCTGGGCGAACTGCTGGGCAAGATCGCCGAGGGCATCGCGGTCGAGGGCATGGAGTCCCTCGCGCCCGTCCTCGTCGACGACATGGAACTGCTCATCGACGTCCTGCCCAAGGGCTCCATGGCCGTCGTCTGCGACCCGGAGCGGGTGCGCACGCGCGCCTCGGACCTGGTGGCGACCTCGCAGGAGTTCCTCCAGGCGTCCTGGGCGGCGACGGCGGGCGGCGGCGAGGCCCCGATCGACGTCGACGCGGCGTCCCTGTGGGGCATCGCGGACGTACGGGACCGGGCCCGCGAGCTGGACATGATGTGGTGGTCGGTGTCGCCGTTCGCGGCCGACGAGGAGCTGACGGACACATATGCCGCCGACGCGGCGGGGGACACGCTGAAGCTCGGGATGCACGCGCCCGAGACGTACCGCGGCGACACCGCGAAGGCCCTCGCCGACACCAAGGGCTGGCTCGCGGACGGCTGGCGCACGGTGTTCGTCACCGAGGCCCACGGCCCGGCGGCCCGTACGGCCGAGGTGCTCGGCGGCGAGGGCATCGCGGCCCGCCTCGAGTCGGACCTCGCCGGGCTCGTCCCCTCCATCGTCCAGGTGGCCTGCGGTTCGATCGACTACGGATTCGTCGACCCGGTGCTGAAGCTCGCCGTGCTCACGGAGACCGACATCTCCGGCCAGAAGGCCGCCGGCAAGGACGGCGCCCGGATGCCGGCCCGCCGCCGCAAGACGATCGACCCGCTCACGCTGGAGGCGGGCGACTACATCGTCCACGAGCAGCACGGCGTCGGCCGCTACATCGAGATGGTCCAGCGGACGGTCCAGGGCGCGACACGCGAGTACCTGGTGGTCGAGTACGCGCCCGCCAAGCGCGGTCAGCCGGGCGACCGTCTCTACATCCCCACCGACCAGCTGGAGCAGATCACCAAGTACGTGGGCGGCGAGTCCCCGACCCTCCACCGCCTCGGCGGCGCCGACTGGACGAAGACCAAGGCGCGCGCGAAGAAGGCGGTCAAGGAGATCGCCGCGGACCTGATCAAGCTGTACTCCGCGCGGATGGCGGCCCCCGGGCACGCCTTCGGCGGCGACACGCCGTGGCAGCGCGAGCTGGAGGACGCGTTCCCGTACGTCGAGACGCCCGACCAGCTCACCACCATCGCCGAGGTCAAGGAGGACATGGAGAAGACGGTCCCGATGGACCGCCTGGTCTGTGGTGACGTGGGCTACGGCAAGACGGAGATCGCGGTCCGCGCGGCCTTCAAGGCGGTGCAGGACGGCAAGCAGGTCGCCGTCCTCGTACCGACGACGCTGCTGGTCCAGCAGCACTTCGGCACGTTCGGCGAGCGTTACTCCCAGTTCCCGGTGAACGTACGGGCGTTGAGCCGCTTCCAGACGGACACGGAGGCGAAGGCGACCCTGGAGGGCCTGCGCGAGGGGTCGGTCGACGTCGTGATCGGTACGCACCGGCTCTTCTCCTCCGAGACCAAGTTCAAGGACCTGGGGCTCGTCATCGTCGACGAGGAGCAGCGGTTCGGCGTCGAGCACAAGGAGCAGCTGAAGAAGCTGCGCGCCAACGTGGACGTACTGACGATGTCCGCGACCCCGATCCCGCGCACCCTGGAGATGGCGGTGACGGGCATCAGGGAGATGTCGACGATCACGACACCCCCGGAGGAGCGTCACCCGGTCCTGACCTTCGTCGGCCCGTACGAGGAGAAGCAGATCGGCGCGGCCGTCCGTCGCGAACTGCTCCGCGAGGGCCAGGTCTTCTACATCCACAACCGCGTCGAGTCCATCGACCGGGCGGCGGCGCGACTGCGCGAGATCATCCCGGAGGCGCGCATCGCGACCGCCCACGGCCAGATGTCCGAGCAGTCCCTGGAGCAGGTCGTCGTCGACTTCTGGGAGAAGAAGTTCGACGTCCTCGTCTCCACGACGATCGTCGAATCGGGCATCGACATCTCGAACGCGAACACGCTGATCGTGGAGCGCGGCGACAACTTCGGTCTCTCGCAACTGCACCAGCTGCGCGGCCGGGTGGGCCGTGGCCGCGAGCGGGGGTACGCGTACTTCCTCTACCCGCCGGAGAAGCCCCTCACGGAGACCGCCCACGAGCGTCTCGCCACCATCGCCCAGCACACCGAGATGGGCGCGGGCATGTACGTGGCGATGAAGGACCTGGAGATCCGCGGAGCCGGAAACCTGCTGGGCGGCGAGCAGTCGGGTCACATCGCCGGCGTCGGCTTCGACCTGTACGTACGCATGGTCGGCGAGGCGGTCGCGGACTACCGCGCCTCTCTGGAGGGCGGTGTCGAGGAGGAGCCGGCGCTGGAGGTCAAGATCGAGCTCCCGGTCGACGCGCACGTCCCGCACGACTACGCCCCGGGCGAGCGGCTGCGCCTCCAGGCGTACCGGTCGATCGCCTCGGTGAACTCCGAGGAGGACGTCAAGGCGGTACGCGAGGAACTCGTCGACCGCTACGGCAAGTTGCCCGAGCCGGTGGAGAACCTGCTGCTGGTGGCGGGTCTGCGGATGCTCGCGCGCGCGTGCGGTGTCGGCGAGATCGTCCTCCAGGGCAACAACATCCGCTTCGCGCCGGCGGAGTTGAGGGAGTCGCAGGAGCTGCGCCTCAAGCGGCTGTATCCGGGGACCGTGATCAAGCCGGCCGCACATCAGCTGCTGGTGCCCCGCCCCAAGACGGCGAAGGTGGGCGGCAAGCCGCTGGTCGGGCGGGAGCTGCTGGGGTGGACCGGGGAGTTCCTGGCTTCGATTCTGGGGTCCTGAGCGGATCGGACGGATTGCACGTGCAGCCCTGTGGACCTGCGCGGCCGGAAGGGCACGTGAACGGCAGGGTCACGTGGACGCACGTGGACCGGAAGGTCAGGCGGACCGGAAGAGCATGCTGCTGAGTGCGCGGAAGACGTCCTCCGGGTCCTGGTCTCCCACCGGTCCGTCCAGGTTGTGGCTGAGCAGCAGCGTGGCGAAACCGTGGGCCAGGGACCAGGCGGCCACACCGGCGAGGCGGGCGTCGGTGCCGCGGCCCTCGGGCGGGACGGCCGAGACGGCGTCGCGCAGGCGCTCGCCCGCGAGGGCACGGGCCGTCGTCAGCTCCAGGTCGTTGCCGCGGAGCAGCTCCGGCGTGAACATCACCTGGAAGTGAGCCGGGTGCTCGCGGGCGAAGCGGACGTAGCGCACGCCCGCGTCCTTCAGGTCCGCCGCCTCCGTGAGCGTGGCCGCCAGCAGTCCGTAGCCCTCCGCCGCGATCGCCGTCAGCAGACCCGTGCGGTCCTTGAAGTGGTGGGCCGGCGCCGCGTGCGAGACACCCGCGCGGCGGGCCAGGTCCCGCAGGCTCAGCGCGGAGGGGCCCTCGGCGGAGATGACGTCGAGCGCGGCCGCCACGATCGCGCGGCGCAGGTCCCCGTGGTGGTACGCGCGGCGTCCGCCGGACTTGTTGGCTGAGGGTTCGGACGGGCCGGATGGCTCGGACGCTTCGGATGGTCCGGACGGCTTGGACGCCTCGGACGGTCCAGACGGTCCAGACGGGCCGGAGGACTCGGTGGGCCCGGTGGACGGCGTGCGGGTGCTCTTCGTCATGGTCAGCAGCGTACGCCGAATCTAGGCATTGACAAGTTCCATGCGGGCGGGCAATCTAGACAGTGTCAAGTTGTCGGACGGTCGGGAACGGACGAAGGGGGTACGTCATGTCTGTGGACGCGGGCGAGACGGTGCTGGACGGCGGTGGGGTCGAGCTGGGCAGGGTGCGGCAGATGTGGCATCTGATCGAGCCACTGCACGCCGTGCTCTATTACGCGCCGGAGGTCTTCGAGGAGGTGGCGGCGCTCGGCTTCGACGCCGGGGACCGCTGGCCGAGCTACTTCCCGTCGCGTGCCGCCCCGTTGGGCGCCGTCGGGAGTGAGCGTGTCGCCTCCGCCTTCTACAGCTTCAGCCCTCGCATGGTCGCCGAGCACATGGACCACGCGTGGCGGACCGCCGATCCTCGGAAGGTGCTGGAGGCGAGGGAGCGGGGTGTCGACCGGGCGTATCGAGCGATATTCGGGGATCGCGTCGACAGCTCTGAGCTGGCGGAAGCCGCTGCTCTCGCCCGCCGCGCGGCCGAGTCGGTGAACACGGCCGGTCGCCCCTTGGCCGCCGCCAACGCCGAGTTGCCCTGGCCCAAAGCCCCGCATCAGCAGTTGTGGCACGCGGCGACGATCCTGCGAGAGCACCGCGGTGACGGACACCTGGCCGCGCTGCTCGTCGCCGGCCTCGACCCCGTCGAGTCGCTCGTGTCGTTCGCGGCGATAGGCGCCGCGTCCGTGGAGCGGTTCGAGAGCCGCGGCTGGAGTGCGGGGGAGTGGGCTGCCGCGCGTGAACGGCTCCTCGCACGGGGCCTGTTGGCCGCCGAAGGCACCGCGACGGACACCGGCCGCGCCCTCCGGCGGGAGGTGGAGCGCCACACCGACGAGCTGGCGACCGCACCCTGGCAGGGGCTCGGACCGGACGACACCGGTCGACTCGCCGATCTGCTGGGGGAGTTCTGGGTCGCGGTCCTCGGGTCGGGGCTGCTTCCGTCGGAGACGACGTTGGGGATCGGGAAGGGATGAGGCATCGGGAGATGTGAGGGGGCGTGAGGAGGTCGGTGGCGGGGCCGGCGCTGCGGCCGCGTGCGGGGACTCCCAACTGCCGGTCACCACCGGTGTCACGCCGGTCGTGCACCGCTTGCCCGTTGAAGTCCGATGAAGTCCGTTCGCCGCCTGTTATTGCGCCACCCTTTGGCCAGTACGGTGAGGTCCAGGGAAACCGCCCGCTCAGGGCGGACAGGGGCAAGCAAGGGGAGGGAGCGCCGTGACGCTCTGGACCAGGGTCGCCGGAGCCGCGGTACTGCTGCTCGCCGCGACCGGCTGCACCGTCGAGACACCGGGTTCGGCCGGCCCCGAGGAGTCGGCGGCGGGAGCGGGAGCGGGCGCGGGCACAGGCGCCGGTGGAGCTGCCCTCACCGCCGTCGACGGGCTGACCGTCAAGGGGCGGGCACCCAAGACGGGATACGACCGGGACAAGTTCGGCAGCCCCTGGGCCGACACGGACACGAACGGCTGCGACACCCGCGACGACGTACTCAAACGGGACCTGAAGGAGGTGAAGTTCAGCGACGGCGACTGCGAGGTGAGTTCAGGGAAACTCGATCCCGACCCGTACACCGACAAGGACGTCACCTTCGTACGAGGGGGACGCAGCGAGGTCGACATAGACCATCTCGTCGCGCTGTCGGACGCCTGGCAGAAGGGCGCCCAGAAGTGGGACGCGAGCAAGCGGATAGCGCTGGCCAACGACCCGCTGAACCTCCTCGCCGTCGACGCCGGCCGCAACCGCAGCAAGGGCGACGGGGACACGGCGACCTGGCTCCCGCCCCACAAGGCGTACCGCTGCACGTATGTGGCCCGGCAGGTGGCCGTGAAGAAGAAGTACGAGCTGTGGGTCACCGCCGCCGAGAGGGACGCCATGAAGAGGGTGCTGTCCGGCTGCCCCGGGCAGAAACTCCCCTCCGGGGGGACCTCGACACAGGCGCCCGAGCGATTCCACGCGGACTGAGCAGGCTGAGCTGTCTGAGTGGGGTGGCGCGAGGGGTGGGGCCGGATCCGCGCAGGTAAATCCGTTCCGCGCCGCCCGAGTCGCCGCCTACGGTGTCCCGCATGGAGCTGAAGGTGTCGAGCCTCGCCGAGCGGCCCGAGATGTACGACCAGGTGACGGGGATGGCGGACACCTGGCCCGAGTTCCTGCGCAACGACCCTGTCGGCAACGCGCACTACGGCCGCATCGCCACCGAGCTGCCGGAGTACGTGCTGTTCGCCGAGGACGAGCGCGGAGAGGTGGTCGCGCACGCCTACAGCGTGCCGTTCGCCCTCGCGGACCAGGACCGCGGCGAGCTGCCGGCGCGGGGCTGGGACGAGGTGCTGGTGTGGGCCTTCTCCGACCGGCGCCACGGCATCACACCCGACACGGTGAGCGCGATCTCCATCGTCGTCGCCCCGCACGCCCAGGGCACCGGCCTGTCGGGCCGCATGCTCTCCGCGATGCGTGACAACGCCAGGGCCCAGGGCTTCGACGAGGTCGTCGCCCCGGTGCGCCCGAGCGCGAAGCATCTGGAACCGCGTTCGGAGATGGCGGAGTACGCGTTCCGGACGCGCGGCGACGGGCTGCCGCACGACCCGTGGCTGCGGGTCCACGTCAGGGCGGGCGCGCGCATCGAGGCGATGGCGCCCGCGTCGATGACCGTGGCGGCGTCGCTCGACGAATGGCGGGCATGGACGGGGCTGCCCTTCGACGAGGAGGGCCAGATCGAGGTGCCCGGCGCGCTGGTGCCGGTGCACTGCGAGCCGCGACGCGGGTACGCGGTGTACGTCGAGCCCAACGTGTGGGTGCGGCACGCTCTTTGAGACGCGTGCGGTGGTCCGGTGTGTCTGGTTGGGGCATGCCTGTGCGGGCGGGCACGCCTTGAGGGCGCCCCCCTGAAGGCGCGCCCCATAGGCGCCCGCCAGTCCGGGCGGTGTTCCGTCAGCCGCCCATCTCGTCCAGGTCGATGACCTGGCCCGCGGGCTTCTCGGCCGGGACCGGGGTGTCGAAGTCGCCGAAGGTGACCGTGCCCGGGTCCTCGGCGGACTTGCTGACGACCCTCAGCAGGTAGGGCTTGCCCTCGGTGGCGACGTACAGCGTGTAGGTGTCCTTGCCGTCCTTCTCGTGCAGGACGATCGCCGGGGTGCCGTCGACCGTGGTCGTCCTGCCGCGGGTGGCGTCGGAGTTGACGTCCTTGAAGTCCGCGAGCACGGTGTCGAGGTCGCAGAAGCTCGCGATGTCCTTGGCGTCCGAGCCGGTCGCGGACATCTTGGTCCACTTGCCGGCCAGCATGGCCACCACTCCGTCGGTCTCCTCCTTGGACGCCCCGTCGCTCTGGGCACGCAGGAACTTCTCGTCGTACTTCATGTAGAGGGTGTCGCCGGTCTTGACGAGGTCGGCCTTGCCCTCGCCGTTCGCGCTCATCGTGCCTGCGCACTGGCCCTTCCTGTCGAGGGCCATGTCCAGGCCGACGCGGCTGCCGCCGTCCTTGATGTCGCCCTTCATACGCAGCGACGACGCGTTCGAGGTGGCCTTCACGGCCTGGTCGGCGATCTCGCCGCCGGTCTGCCCGGCGAACGGGCCCTTCGGCTTGCTGTCCGCCTTCTCCTCCCCGGGCAGACAGCCGGTGAGCGAGGCGGCGGCCGAGGCGGCGAGACAGAGAGCGGCAAGTGCGGTGCGACGCATGACAGTTCCTTGAAGTGTCGAGGTGAACAGAAAAGGGGAGAGGGCATGGACGCGCGAAGAGCGATGAAGAGGAGGCGCGCGCGGGCGCGGATGCGGATGCGGCAGACGCTGGCCGGGGCCGGGGCCGGGGCCGGGGCCGGCACGGGGACGGCGGCGCGTGGTGTCAGCCGGTCTTCTTCCAGTCCTTGCAGCCCGTGGTCTTGAAGTACGCGTCGCCGGCGGCCACGGTCACGACGGCCGTGCCTGACACGTTGTTGTTCGCGAGGATCGACTCCATGGAGTGCGAGGCGTCCTTGGCGCGCTCCCAGTAGCAGAGGTCGTCGGTGTTGCCGGTGGACCTGTAGGTGCCGGGAGCGATGTCGACGCCGACTCTGTGCATGCCGCCGTTGCCCTTGACCAGGGCCGCCGGGGTGCCGGTCGCCCTCGCGGCGACGGCCTCCCAGTCCTTGCAGCCGCTCGACTTGAAGAGCTTGTCGCCCGCCGGGATCGTCACGTAGCTGGTGCCGCTGACGTTGTCGTTGGCGAGGATCGAGTCCATCTCGCCCGAGGCGTCCTTCGCGCGCTCCCAGTAGCAGAGGCTGTCCGTGTTGCCCGTGGTCCGGTAGGTGCCGGGCTTGACGTCGGTGCCGACCTCGAAGTCGCCGTCTCCCTGGAACGCCGCCTTCTTCTCGGCCTTGTCCGCCTTTGCGTCCTTCTTCGTGTCCTTCTTCGTGTCCGTGTCCGCCTTGGTGTCGGACTTCGTGCCGGACTCGCGGTCCGCGGAGGCCGCGGAGTCCTTGCCGTTGCCACCGGAACCGCTGTCCCCGTCGTCACCCGCGTTCGCCGACACCGCGCCGATGACGACGACGCTCACGACAACCCCCAGCGCGATCTTGCCCTTGGCGCCCATGACAGTCCCCTCCCCCGAGGTGACGGCCGCCGCTTTCGGCGGCCGTTCATCCGATGGGTCAATCACAGCAGAGCTTGTGAACTGAGTCAACACGGTTCACAAGGATGTGTGCGTACACGGCCGTGAATGGGTTGTTGACTCGTGCGTCGGTATGCTCGACGCCACACACCAGGACGAGGGGAGCCGTGCGGGTGCAGGACAACGCGACAGAGGTCACCGCGGCGGGAATCGCCAGGCTCGCCGGAGTCGGCCGGGCCGCCGTCAGCAACTGGCGCCGCCGCCACGCCGACTTCCCCAAACCCGTCGGCGGCACCGAGACCAGCCCCTCCTTCGCGCTCACCGAGGTCGAGACCTGGCTGCGCACCCAGGGCAAGCTCGCCGAGGTACCCCTGCGCGAGCGCGTATGGCAGCAGCTCGCCGGTCACCCGGAGGGCCCGGTCACCGCCCTGGTCCACGTCGGCTGCGCGCTCCTGCTCGTCAACGACCGCCCCACGGTCTGGCTGGAGCTGAGCGCCGGCTCCGACGCGCGCCTCGCCGAACTGCTGCCCGCGTCTCTCGACCAGGTCCTCACCCCGCGCTTCGGCCTGGTCCGCAAACGGGCCGTGGACACGCCGACCGCCGCCCAACTGCTCCCGTCCGCCCCCCTGTTGCGCGGCGCCGCAGACCTCGCGGCCGAACTGGGCACCCGCAAGGCGTACGAGTTCCTGCTCGGAAGGCACCTGGACGCCAACCCGCGCCAGTACACGCTCACGCCGACCGGCCTCGCCGCCCTGATGACCGACCTCGCGGGCCCCGCCCGTACCGTCCTCGACCCCGCGTGCGGCACCGGCGCCCTGCTGCGCGCGGTGGCCGCCGCGCAGGACACCAGGGGCATCGAGGACCAGCACCTGTACGGCCAGGACAGCGCCCCTGAGTTGGCCGCCCTCACCGCACTGCGTCTCGCCCTCCACACGGAGGCCACCGTGACGACCGTGCGCACCGCCGCCGCCGACAGCCTCCGCGACGACGCGTACGGCACCCTCGGGGCCGACGCCGTCCTATGCCATCCGCCGTTCAACGAGCGCAACTGGGGCCACGACGAGCTCGCCTACGACCCCCGCTGGGAGTACGGCTTCCCGGCCCGCACAGAGTCCGAACTGGCCTGGGTCCAGCACGCGTTGGCCCGCCTCAAGGAAGGCGGCATCGCCGTCCTCCTGATGCCGCCCGCCGCCGCCTCGCGCCGCTCCGGCCGCCGTATCCGCGCCGATCTGCTGCGCCGCGGCGCCCTCCGCGCGGTGATCGCCCTGCCGCCGGGCGCCGCACCCCCGTACAACCTCCCGCTGCACTTGTGGGTGCTGCGCAGGCCCGCCGTCACCGCCCATCCCGCGCAGCCCGAAGTGCTGCTCGCCGACACCGGTGTGTTCACGGCCGACAGCCGCGGCGGCCTCGACTGGCAGTCCGTGCGCACCGCGGTCCTCGACGCCTGGCGCCCCTTCGACCGCACCGGCACCGCGCCGGAGCAGCCGGGGCTCAGCCGTTCGGTGCCGGTCATCGAACTCCTCGACGACGACGTGGACCTGGCCCCGGCCCGTCATCTGCCGCCCCCCACGGCGGGCGGCGGCGCCGAGCAGCTCGCCGATGTACGCGACCGTCTCGGCGAGACCCTCCGCCTCACCGGCGACCTCACCCCGCCCGCCGCCGACCCGCGCCCGCCCACCCGCTGGCCGCTCACCACGATCGGCGAACTCGCGCGCGGGGGCGCACTCCAACTGCGTACGGGCGGAAACGGCGGCCACGCGCGCGTGCCCGTCCTCACCGACCACGACGTCCTCGCCGGAACAGCACCCTCCGGAACGCTGCCCGAGAGCGACGAGGAACCCGTCCTCACCGAGCCCGGAGACGTCGTCGTCCCCGTGCTCGGCGGTGGCGCCATCGCGCGCGTGGTCGACGAGGCGACCGCGGGCGCCGCCCTCGGCCGCAACCTCGCACTGCTGCGGCCCGACCCGGCCGCCATCGACCCGTGGTTCCTCGCCGGCTTCCTGCGCGGCACCGCCAACAACCGCCAGGCCAGCAGCTACGCGTCCACCGCGACCCGGCTCGACGTCCGCCGCCTCCAGGTGCCCCGGCTGCCACTGGACCAGCAGCGGACGTACGGCGAACGGTTCCGGGCGCTCGCCGAGTTCGAGGAGGCGCTACGGCTGGCCGGCCACCTCGGCGAGCAGCTGGTGCGCGGCATGTACGACGGCCTGACGGACGGCACGGTGGCGCCCGCCTGAGGCGGTTGGGGCGGACGGAGTGATCGGCACGACAACGGTTCGGTACAACCCGGGAACAGTTGTCCTTGTCGGCCTATACGCTCGGACTTCCAACTCGTAGGTTCGTCCTCCGTCCGTTCTCCGTCCCACCTTCGTCCGTCCTCATCAGGCCTCCAGGAGCAACCATGCAAGGCCACGGCCAGGCGCCGCCGGTGAAGCCGCCACCCTCGACCGGGTTGCTGGTCTTCCTGCGCGTGTTCTTCGTGGTGATCTCGGTGTGCAGCTTCGGCCTGCTCGGCTGGACGATGATGCTGCGCCTGGCACTCGTGACCCGAAAGTCGCTCGACTGGGGCCTGTTCGTCGCCACCCTGGCGGCCGAGATCCTCGGACTCGTCCTGCTCGGCACCGAGCCCGGCGAGGAGATCCACACCGTCGGCGGCTGGCTCGGCCTCGCCCTGCTCTTCGGCTCCCTCGTGGTCGTGATCTCGTACTATCTCGCGGCGGACATCCGCCACTTCCACCAGCTCGGCTACGCGACAGCGGGCTACGCGCAGCACCAGCAGCAGCCCTCGGCGCCCGTGTACGGCTACCCGCAGCAGCAGTCGCCGTACACCGCCGCGACGGGCCCGCACACCCCGGTGCCCCCGATGGCGCCGATACCCCAGCCCGCCACGCCCCAGCCCAATACGCCGACCCCGACCCCGCCGCCGCAGCGCCCCGCGCCCGCCCGGATCGACCAGGTGCGCGCCGAGCTCGACGAGCTGAGTGACTATCTCCGCAAGCACGAGGACGGCAGGTGACCGTGGCGCCGGGACGTGTGATCACCGGCCGCTACGAACTGTCCACGCTCATCGGGCAGGGCGGCATGGGCCAGGTGTGGACGGCGTACGACCAGCGCCTGGACCGGCGCGTCGCCGTCAAACTGCTGCGCCCCGACAAGGTCGCGGGCGCCGAGGCCGACGAACTGCGCCGCCGCTTCGTGCGCGAGTGCCGCGTCACCGCCCAGGTCGACCACCCCGGTCTGGTCACGGTCCACGACGCGGGCAGTGAGGGCGAGGAGCTGTTCCTCGTCATGCAGTACGTCGACGGCGCCGACCTCTCCGACCACCTCGCCGAGCACGACCCGTACCCCTGGCAGTGGGCCGTCTCGGTCGCCGCGCAGCTGTGCGCCGTGCTGTCCGCGGTGCACGCCGTGCCGATCGTCCACCGCGACCTCAAGCCGCGGAACGTGATGGTCAAGCAGGACGGCACGGTCACCGTCCTCGACCTCGGCGTCGCGTCGGTCATGGACACGGACACCACCCGCCTCACCCACACCGGTTCACCCATCGGCTCGCCCGCCTACATGGCTCCCGAGCAGGCGATGGGCGGCGCGGTCGGGCCGTACACGGATCTGTACGCGCTCGGGGTGCTGATGCACGAACTCCTCAGCGGAGACGTGCCGTTCTCGGGCTCCACCGCCCTCGGCGTGCTCCACCGCCATCTCTACGAACCGCCCCTCCCGGTCCGCCGCCTGCGCCCCGAGGTCCCGGAAGCGCTCGAAGCCCTCGTGCTGCGGCTGCTCTCCAAGGACCCGCAGCACCGCCCGGACTCCGCGCAGGAGACGTACGAGCAACTGCTGCCGCTGCTTCCCGCGCGCGGGATCCCGTCCGGCGGCCCGCTCGACCCCACCCGCCCCTTCCTGCGCCCGCACGCCCCCTGGCCGGACCGCGCCCGGACCCCCGCGGCCCAGCCGCAGGCCACTCCGGCAGCCGAGAAGCCCGACGTCGCGGGAGCCGTCGACGAGGTCAAGCGCCTCCTCGGCGAGGGCCGCATCACACAGGCCGTCGACATCCTCGGCGGCATCCTCCCGGCCGCCGCCGCCCAGCACGGCGAGCACTCACCCGTCGTCCGCACCCTGCGCAAGCAGTACGCGGCCACGCTGATGGACGACGGCCAGTACCGCCGAGCCCTGCCCGAACTGCGCCACCTCGCCGACGAGCGCGCGGCCGAGGCCGGCCAGGCCGACCCGCAGTCCCTGCGCTTCCGCTACGAGGCCGCCCAGTGCCTGGAACAGCTCGGCGAACCGGCCGCCGCCCTCGCCGAGTACCGCGCGCTCCTCCCGTACTACGAGAACCAGTACGTCGCCCAGGACGCCGAGCTGTCCTTCGAAGTCCGCCGCCGTATCGGCCACTTGCTGCTCGCCCTCGGCGACCGCGCCGCCGCCCACGACACCCTGGCCCGCCTCCAGTACGACGTCGAACGGCTGCGGGGCCCCGGCCATCCACTGGTCACCGAGATCAGCCGGACCCTCCAATGGCTGGGACAGGTCCGAGGCTGACCGCACCCCTCCGACGGGACCCCGCCGCCCGGGCGCGACGGGTCCGCGGCGCCTGGACCTGGCGGGTCCGCGATGCCTGGGACGCGCCGGTGGCGGTCACCGGCTGAGGCCGCTGTGCGGCGTGAGGATGGAGACGGCCCGGTGACGGTGCCCGAAGTCCTGGCGAATCGTTGGGTCGAATGGGTGGCCGATAGCCGGTCCCCTGCCTACCATCGATCACCGCAAGACTTTGTGCACCGTCGCACAAGCTCCTACAGGAGGTCTCCTTGCACCGCCGCCGTCGCACCGCGTTCCTCCTCTCCGCCGCGCTCGTCACCGCGGCCCCTCTCCTCTCCGCCTGCGGCAACGACGCGCATCCCGGTGCCGCGGCCGTCGTCGGCGGCGACCGCATCACCGTCTCCCAGCTGGAGAACCGGGTGAACGAGGTACGGTCCGCGCAGCGGGCGGCCACCACGGGCGAAGCGCAGTACGAACAGGCCATCGCCAAGTCCGGCGGCCTCACCCGCGACACCCTGCACGGCATGGTCCTCGACCGCGTCCTGCACCAGGCCGCACAGGACGCGGGCGTGACCGTCACCCGCAAGGAGGTCCAGCGCTTCCGCGGCGAACTGGAGAAGCAGGCGGGCGACGCGAAGGCGCTGGAAGTGGCCTGGCTGCAGCAGTACGGTGTCGCGCCCGAGCGGCTCGACGACAACCTCCGCGTCCAGATCGAGGCCCAGAAGCTCGCCGCCGCACTCGGCACGGACACCAGCCAGCCCGCCTTCTGGGAGGCGCTGTCCAAGGCCTCCAAGAAGATGGACGTCGACCTGAACCCGCGCTACGGCGACTGGGACGTGGAGAAGAGCAGCCGCGTCGACGCGAAACTGCCGTGGCTGCGCGAGGTCACCTCGTCGGGGAGCAAGGAAACGGCGTGACCGGTCCGGTCCGGTCGTGATCCTTCCCCGCTGACGGCACGTGACCTTGATGTCAGTGGCGTGGGTTACGTTCGGTGTGTGAACGCATCCAGCCCGGGGCGCATCGTCCTGCTCACCACCAGCCACCGAGTCGCGCCCGGACTCCTGTCCTGGCCCGCCTGGCAGGCGCTGCACGGCGCCGACCGCGTCCTGTGCGCGGACGGCACGCACCCCCAGCTGCCATATCTGCGCGAGGCGGGCGTCCAGGTCGACGAGGCCGCGCCGACCGCCGAGGACCTCGTCGACACCTGCTCCGGCGGGCACACGGTCGTCGTCGTGGCCACCGGAGAGGGCGAGCCGAGCCTGACCGACGGCCTGGCCCGGCTGGCCGGCTCCGGGCGCGTCCAGATGCCCGACCTCGAACTGCTCCCCGCGTCGTACGACCTCCCGGGCGCCCGCCTCCTCGACCTCGTCCAGGTCATGGACCGCATTCGCGTCGAGTGCCCCTGGTCGTCCCAGCAGACCCACAAGGGCCTGGCGAAATACGGCATCGAGGAGGCGTACGAACTCGTCGAGGCCATCGAGGAGGGCGACCGCGACGAACTGCGCGAGGAACTCGGCGACGTTCTGCTCCAGGTCGTCTTCCACGCCCGGATCGCCGAGGAGGGCAGCCCGGAGGACGGGGAGGAGCCCTTCTCCATCGACGACGTGGCGGGCGGCATCGTCACCAAGCTCATCCACCGCCACCCGCACGTCTTCGGCGACGAGACCGCCTCGACCCCCGAGGAGGTCAAGGAGCACTGGCTGCGCACCAAGGCCGTCGAGAAGCAGCGGACGTCCGTGACCGAGGGCGTCCCACTCGGCCAGCCGGGCCTCGCACTCGCCGCCAAGCTGGCATCCCGCGCACGCACGGCGGGAATGGAAGTGCCACTGCCCCAGGGCGAGGGCGTCGGCTACGAACTACTGGCGCTGGCGGTCCGCGCCGAGGAGCAGGGCGTGGACCCGGAGGCGGCGCTCAGGTCGGCGGCGCGGGCATACCGGGACGCGATACGAGTGCGCGAAGGCCGACCGACCGATGACCTGCCGGCCGAGAGCTGAGCGTTCCGCCGGAAGAGCGTTCGGTACCCGAGGGCCGACTGTGGCTGGTCGCGCCCACGCGGCGGAGCCGCACATTGACTTCGCCCCGCGCCCCTTGTGAGGCGTTCAAGGCGGGTTCAGTCCGGCTCACGTGCCGACGGGTTGTGCCAGTGCGGACGGGGCCGGTGGAGAAGCCATTCGCCCGGGCCGAGCGGGCGGGCCTGCCCCTGATCGGTGGGCGGCAGATCGTCGCAGAAGACGCGCTCGGGGTCGGCGCCGAGAACAGCGAGGACCTCGGCGGCCTCGTCGACCAGCCTGGGCGGGCCGGCCAGATAGACGTCGTGGCGGGCCCAGTTGGCCCGATTCCCCAGGGCCGTCAGCAGACGGCCGGTGGCCTGGGCCTTCGGCCGGCCGGGCGCGGGCGTTATGACGGTGACGTCGAGATGCGGCAGGCGCGTGCATAACTCCCCGAGCGCGGCCCGGTCGTACAGGTACGCGGTGTCCCGGGCGACCACGAAGAGCCGGGCCTCGTCGTACGAGCCCGGCTCCCACGCCAGTTGCTCCAGCAGCGCCTTCACCGGAGCCCAGCCGGTGCCCGCGGCGATGAACGTGACGGGCCGCTCCACCGGCGTACGCAGGGTCAGCCGGCCACCGGGGGCGCCGAGCCGGAGGACGTCGCCCGCGCGGGTGCGGCGGACGAGCTCGGTGGACAGGACACCGTCCTCGACGAGACTGACGTGCAGGTCCACGGTGTCGTCGGAACGGGGCGCGTTGGCGAGGGAGTAGGGGCGCCAGACGCCCGGGATCCGGGGGCTGTTGACGCTCACGTACTGGCCGGGCAGATGGGGGAGCGGACGGTGGGGGCGCAGCTTCAGCACGGCGAGGTCGTCCCCGTACCGGGCACGGCCGAGCACCTCGGCGTCCCACCAGGGCGGCTCCCCGCTGCTCTCCGCCTCCCACGCGCCGTCCATCATGGAGTCCGCGATCACGGCGTACGCCTCGTCCCAGGCCTTCTCCACCTCCGTGCTCCACGCCGCCCCCGACACGGCGGCGAACGCGGCGATCAGGCTCGTGCCCACGGCCGCGTAGTGCTCCGGCCGTGCCAGATACTTCCGGTGGTCCCGCCCCAGCTCCCACAGATACTCGTGCATCCCCGGCTCCCCCAGCCGCCCCACGACGAGCGTCAACGCGGCGAACAGACGGTCCCGCTGACGTTCCATGTCCTCCGGGAAATCCAGCGGGAACAGGGCGCGGACATCGGGGTGGTGCCAGAAGAGGTGCGAGTAGAAGTACTTGGCCGCGAATTCGGCTCGCCTTTCGACGACCGCGAAACTGGTCCGGAGGAGATCGGGGTCCACGGGCGCGAATGTATGGAGTTTCCGGCTCGTGGGGTCAAGGAGCAGGTGATTCACGGACGTTCTGGGATGAACAGCGCAAGCCGTGGAGTGGAGCCCGGCTCGACGAGCAGCCGCGGCGGGCCACGACGGCACCGGGCCGGCTCCTGCCACCGACCGGGCCGGCTCTCACCACCCACCGGGCCAGTTCTCGCCACTCCCTGCCGATACGGTCGAGGAGTGACGGAAACACCTGTTCAGCCCCCCGCCGGGGAACCTGCCCCGGAACTCTTCACCTGGGAGTTCGCGACCGACCCCTACCCGGCGTACGCCTGGCTCAGGGAGCACGCCCCCGTGCACCGGACGAAACTCCCCAGCGGAGTCGAGGCCTGGCTGGTCACCCGGTACGCGGACGCCAAGCAGGCCCTTGCCGACGGCCGGCTCAGCAAGAACCCCGCTCATCACGACGAGCCCGCGCACGCGAAGGGGAAGACCGGCATCCCCGGCGAGCGCAAGGCCGAGCTGATGACGCACCTCCTCAACATCGACCCGCCGGACCACACCAGGCTCCGGCGACTGGTCAGCAAGGCGTTCACGCCTCGGCGAGTGGCCGAATTCGCGCCCCGGGTGCAGGAGTTGACCGACCGGCTCATCGACGGGTTCGTGGAGAAGGGGGAGGCGGACCTCATCCACGAGTTCGCGTTCCCGCTCCCCATCTACGCCATCTGCGATCTGCTGGGCGTCCCGCCCGAGGACCAGGACGACTTCCGGGACTGGGCCGGAATGATGATCCGGCACGGAGGAGGGCCGCGCGGGGGCGTGGCGCGGTCCGTGAAGAAGATGCGCGGCTATCTCGCCGAGCTCATCCACCGCAAGCGCGAGGAGCTGACCGAGGTGCCCGCCCCGGGCGAGGACCTCCTCTCCGGTCTCATCCGCGCCTCCGACCACGGCGAGCACCTCACCGAGAACGAGGCCGCCGCGATGGCCTTCATCCTTCTGTTCGCCGGGTTCGAGACGACCGTCAACCTGATCGGCAACGGCACGTATGCCCTGCTCACCCACCCCGAGCAGCGGCAGCGGCTCCAGGACTCCCTGACGGCCGGCCGTACGGACCTTCTCGCGACCGGTGTCGAGGAACTGCTCCGCTACGACGGACCCGTGGAACTGGCCACCTGGCGGTTCGCCACCGAGCCGCTGAGCATCGGCGGGCAGGACATCGCCGTCGGCGACCCCGTACTCGTCGTGCTCGCCGCGGCCGACCGGGACCCCGCCCGGTTCGCCGAGCCCGACACCCTCGACCTCTCCCGCCGTGACAACCAGCACCTCGGTTACGGCCACGGCATCCACTACTGCCTCGGCGCGCCCCTGGCCCGGCTGGAGGGCCAGACCGCGCTGGCCACGCTCCTCACCCGCCTCCCCGACCTGCAACTCGCGGGTGATTCCGCCGATTTGAGGTGGCGTGGAGGGCTCATCATGCGGGGATTGCGCACGCTTCCGGTGGAGTTCGCCCCTTCGGGGAAGGTGCGTACCAAGTAGCAGACCGGTCGATGGAACATGAGACTCCGTCAACTTTGTGATCTTCACGTTATCTGCGCTGCATCGACTTGTGACAAGAGTTCGACTGCCTATACGTTCACCCATCAATGCGGCCGGTCCCACCTGCCGCAGTAGTCACAAGCGCAGTCGTCGGCTGTGCGCTGTGCGCAGTCCTTGATGTCACGCGAAAGGCAACCGCATGCTCTCCGGGAACGGTCGTCACCGTCGCCCCCGTCAGGCTCCGGCTCTCCTCGTCGCGGCGGGTGTGACCGGGTCGGCCATCGCGATCCCTCTGCTCGGTGCGACCGGCGCGAGCGCCGCCAGCGGGACCACATGGGACGCGGTGGCGGAGTGCGAGAGCGGCGGCTCGTGGAGCGCGAACTCCGGCAACGGGCACTACGGCGGCCTCCAGATGACCCAGGAGACCTGGGAGGACCACGGTGGCCTCGACTACGCGCCGAGCGCCGACCAGGCCAGCCGTTCGCAGCAGATAGCCGTCGCCGAGAAGATCCTCGCGGACCAGGGCACGAGCGCCTGGGCGACCTGCGGTCTCGTCGCGGGTCTGACGCAGAACTCCGACTCGGCCGACGTCGACACGGGAGTGGTGGAGGAATCTCACACCCCGCTGTCCGGCTTGGGTATGGGGGACAGCGGTGACGGGACGAAGTCCGACACTTCTGGTTCATCCGGTTCGCCCGACTCGTCCACCGGTAGTGGCGACAGCGCGGACTCACAGGATTCCGAAAGCTCCTCCGCGGACGCCACCGCAAAGAGTGACGACTCGGACAAGTCGTCCCAGAGTGGGGAGGCTTCGGCCGAGGCGAGCGAGGGTGCCGGGGCGGACGACACCGGCTCCGGCCGCCACCGCGGCGGCAGTGCCGACGAAGGCGCCACCGATTCCCGTGCGGACGACTCCGCCGGCAGGCACGCCTCGCGCAGCGACAGCGAGTCGCGCGTCGCCGCCGAGGGCTCGTACGCCGTGCGTTCCGGAGACAGTCTCTGGGGGATCGCCGACTCCCTTGACGTCAAGGGCGGATGGCGGGCGCTCTACGCCGAGAACAAGGAAGCCGTCGGTGACGACCCGGACTTCATCATCCCCGGTCAGAGCCTGGACGTGGACGGCCTGCAGACGGCGGACAAGTAGCGGTCCGCGCGGTGTGCCATGTGGTCATCAAGGCGTCGAATCGGGCGAAAAACAGCGGCAGTTCGCGCTGAATGTCCGATTTGGTGAAAGTGAGACATGGATCTCAAGAGCCTGATCGTCTTTGAAATTCGGCGGATCGCGTGTCTACGGTCGTGACCGCTCGCCACTGGTGAGCCCCGACGGTCGCAACGCCGAATCCTGCCAACGGCCGTACGGGAACAGTCGTCGCGTCAAGCGCCGTAGGCAGGAGCGGGGGACCCAAGGTAAGTGCCGGACCCGGTCGTTGAGGCCAGGTACGGCTTGGGGTTAAGCCGCGTGACAGCAGTGTCGCGCGGCCGGGCAACTCACTCGGCCCGAACCCGACAGCTCACCTCGCAGGCGTCGGTGAGGGGATCACTTCATGCTGCTTTCCGGCAAGGGCAAGCACCGCCGCCCGTCCAAGGCCACCCGTATCGCCACGCTCGCCGGTGTCACCACCGCGGCCGTCGCCGTCCCGCTGATGGGCGCCACGGGAGCCTCCGCCGCCACCGCCTCCGAGTGGGACGCCGTCGCACAGTGCGAGTCCGGCGGCAACTGGTCGATCAACACCGGCAACGGCTACTACGGCGGCCTGCAGTTCTCGGCCTCCACCTGGGCCGCGTACGGCGGCACGGCGTACGCCTCCACGGCCAACCAGGCCTCCAAGTCCCAGCAGATAGCCGTCGCCGAGAAGGTCCTCGCGGGCCAGGGCAAGGGTGCCTGGCCGAGCTGTGGCGTGGGCCTGTCCGGCGCCTCGACCGGTGGTGCCCCGGCTCCCTCGAACTCGGGCAACTCCGGCCAGAGCACCTCGCAGTCTCAGCAGCAGCAGAGCACCAAGTCCTCCGAGGAGCGCGCCTCGCGTTCCCAGGAGCGCTCGACCGCGAAGAAGACCGTCGAGACCCCGACCGGCAAGAAGGTCAAGAAGGGCGACGGCGAGTACAAGGTCGTCAAGGGTGACACCCTCAGCGAGATCGCCGAGAAGGAGAACGTCAAGGGCGGCTGGCAGAAGCTGTACAAGCTGAACGACGACATCGTCGACGACGCCGACTTCATCTTCCCGGGCCAGCAGCTGCACCTCAGCTGACACCCGTCGGCCGCGACCCCCACTTCGATTGCCCGGATGGCACGTCCTGGCCGAGGCCCCTGGCCGCTCAGCCTCGGCCTGATCCGGATCTCCGGATCAGCCGGCGTCCGCCCCGCAATCGAATCGCGGCTGAACCACAGCGTCCTCACATCCGTGTCCCCCATAGTGGAGGCCTCGTGAGGGCCACCCCCGTCCCCCACGGGCTCCCCGCACCGGTGCGTGTTCCCCCGTACGCACCGGGGCGGGGCTTTTTCGTTCCCGCGCTTCCCGTGTACTTCCTTCGCGCTTCCCTCTCGCTTTGTTCCGTTCGGAAACAATTTACTCTCGGTTCTGTCCAGGAGGCGGTCGAGGGCTGGCCGAACCCCGGCAGCCGGTTAGGCTCATGCCGCGGGGCCACCACAGGTCCGCACCCAACCGGGCCTTCGGCCCGGACAGCTTGCGTCACATCCCAGAAGGAGATGCTCGTGCCGTCCATCGACGTCGTCGTAGCCCGGGAAATCCTGGACTCCCGAGGCAACCCCACGGTCGAGGTCGAGGTCGGCCTCGACGACGGCAGCACGGGTCGTGCCGCCGTTCCGTCCGGCGCCTCCACCGGTGCCTTCGAGGCTGTTGAGCTCCGTGACGGAGACCCCAACCGCTACCTCGGCAAGGGTGTCGAGAAGGCCGTCCTCGCCGTCATCGAGCAGCTCGGCCCGGAGCTCGTCGGCTACGACGCCACCGAGCAGCGCCTCATCGACCAGGCCATGATCGACCTGGACGCCACCGACAACAAGGGCTCGCTCGGCGCCAACGCCATCCTCGGCGTCTCGCTCGCCGTCGCCCACGCCGCGTCCGAGGCGTCCGACCTCCCCCTCTTCCGCTACCTGGGCGGACCGAACGCGCACCTGCTGCCGGTCCCGATGATGAACATCCTCAACGGTGGGTCGCACGCCGACTCCAACGTCGACATCCAGGAGTTCATGATCGCCCCGATCGGCGCGGAGTCCTTCTCCGAGGCCGTGCGCTGGGGCGCCGAGGTCTACCACACCCTCAAGAAGGTCCTGAAGAGCCGCGGCCTGTCCACCGGCCTCGGCGACGAGGGCGGCTTCGCCCCGAACCTCGGCTCCAACCGCGAGGCGCTGGACCTGATCCTCGACGCGATCAAGGAGGCCGGTTACATCCCCGGCCAGCAGGTCGCCCTCGCGCTCGACGTCGCCGCCTCCGAGTTCTACAAGGACGGCAAGTACCTCTTCGAGGGCAAGGAGCGCTCCGCCGCCGAGATGACGGAGTACTACGAGGAGCTCGTCGCGGCCTACCCGCTCGTCTCCATCGAGGACCCGCTGTACGAGGACGACTGGGCCGGCTGGAACGTCATCACCGAGAAGCTGGGCGACAAGGTCCAGATCGTCGGCGACGACCTCTTCGTCACCAACCCGGAGCGCCTCGCCCGTGGCATCGAGGAGGGCTCCGCCAACGCCCTGCTCGTCAAGGTCAACCAGATCGGCTCGCTGACCGAGACCCTGGACGCCGTCGAGATGGCCCAGCGCAACGGCTTCAAGTGCATGATGTCCCACCGCTCCGGCGAGACCGAGGACGTCACGATCGCCGACCTCGCCGTCGCGGTGAACTGCGGCCAGATCAAGACCGGCGCCCCGGCCCGCTCGGACCGCGTCGCCAAGTACAACCAGCTGCTGCGCATCGAGGAGATCCTCGACGACGCGGCGGTGTACGCGGGCCGTTCGGCTTTCCCGCGCTTCAAGGGCTGAACCGCTCAGGAGGGGTGACAGCCCCGTCGTACGTACGTCCCCGTACTCGGTCCCGTACCGTGTGCGGGGACGTACGCACGTGATGGGCTCGACGGGCTCGATGTACTCGACGGGTTTGTACCGGGGAGGCGGGACAGATGGCCGTGAAGGACCGCGACCGGTTCTCCACCTCGACCAGGCTGAGGCTGCTCGGTGAGCAGACCGCCGCCCGTGTCTACCGCTCGCAGACCAAGCGCCAGGCCCGCCGCTCGCGCCTCACCGGCCGGGCTGCTCTGCTCGCCCTCGTCCTGTGCACGCTCGTGGTGGCTCTCGCCTATCCCATAAGGCAGTACGTCTCCCAGCGCGCCGAGGTCGCCGACCTCCAGCGCGAGCGGGAGCAGGCCCGGCAGCGGGTCGAGCAGCTGCGCGACCTCAAGGCGCGGTGGCAGGACGACGCGTACGCCGAGCAGCGCATCAGGGAGCGGCTGCACTACGTGATGCCGGGCGAGACCGGCTACATCGTGATCGACCCCGACGCCGCGAAGAAGACGCGTACGGATCAGACCGCGGCCGACCGGGCCTGGTACGCCAACGTCTGGGACGGCGTCGACAAGGCAGACGCCGCCGACAGGTGATCCGACCAGTGATCCCCTCAGTGAACTGACTAGAGAGACTTACGCACAGGCATGCAAACGCCCCCGCCGCCCACCCCGCGCACCGAGCCGACCGACGCGGACGTCGAGGCCTTCAAGCAGCAGCTCGGTCGGCCGCCGCGCGGGTTGCGCGCGATCGCGCACCGCTGTCCGTGCGGGCAGCCGGACGTCGTCGAGACGGCTCCCCGGCTGCCGGACGGGACTCCCTTCCCGACGACGTACTACCTGACGTGTCCGCGGGCGGCCTCCGCCATCGGGACGCTGGAGGCGAACGGTGTCATGAAGGAGATGACGGACCGGCTCGCCACGGATCCCGAGCTGGCGGCCGCGTACCGGGCGGCGCACGAGGACTACATCGCTCGGCGTGACTCCATCGAGGTGCTCGAAGGCTTTCCGAGCGCGGGCGGTATGCCGGACCGGGTGAAGTGCCTCCACGTCCTGGTCGCCCACTCCCTGGCCGCCGGGCCGGGGGTGAACCCCTTGGGGGACGAGGCACTCGCGATGCTGCCGGAGTGGTGGCGCAAGGGCGCGTGCGTGGTGCCCACCGAGGCCTGATCCGGCCTCGTGCCACCGTCTGGGGCCGCGGGTTCGTGGTGAGGTGCGGGTCCGGCTGTGGCTGATCGCGCAGTTCCCCGCGCCCCTCAAAGGGGCGCGGGGAACTGCGCAGTCTTTTGGGGGTTCGGGGGCGGAGCCCCCGAGTAAGGGACGGGAATGGGTAGGGGCGGCGGGGACGAGAGAATACTCGGGCGCCCCCGGAGCCACGATCGCAACAGGAGACCACCACTCATGACTCGCGTCGCTGCCATCGACTGCGGTACCAACTCGATCCGGCTGCTCGTCGCGGACGCGGACCCGGCGACGGGGGAACTCGTCGACCTGGACCGCCGGATGACGATCGTCCGCCTGGGCCAGGGCGTCGACCGGACGGGCCGCCTCGCCCCGGACGCGCTGGACCGAACCTTCGCGGCCTGCCGCGAGTACGCGGCGATCGTCAAGGAACACGGCGCGGAGCGACTCCGCTTCGTGGCGACCTCCGCCTCCCGCGACGCCGAGAACCGCGACGAGTTCGTACGGGGAGTCCTCGACATCCTGGGCGTCGAGCCCGAGGTCATCTCCGGCGACCAGGAGGCGGAGTTCTCGTTCACGGGCGCCACCAAGGAGCTGACGGGCCGGGACGGCCTCGCCAAGCCCTACCTCGTGGTGGACATCGGCGGCGGCTCCACGGAGTTCGTCGTGGGTGAGGACCAGGTCCGCGCCGCCCGCTCGGTCGACATCGGCTGCGTACGGATGACGGAACGACACCTCGTGCACGACGGCGTGGTCAGTGACCCGCCCGCGCCGGAGCAGATCGAGGCGATCCGCGCCGACATCGAGGCGGCCCTCGACCTCGCCGAGGAGTCCGTGCCGCTGCGCGAGGCTCGTACGCTCGTCGGGCTCGCCGGATCCGTGACCACCGTCTCGGCGATCGCCCAGGACCTCCCGGAGTACGACTCCGAGGCCATCCACCACTCCCGGGTCTCCTACGACCGGGTCCGCGAGATCACCGAGCGGCTGCTGTCGGCCACCCACGCCGAGCGTGCCGCGATCCCCTCGATGCACCCGGGCCGGGTCGACGTCATCGGCGCCGGCGCCCTCGTACTGCTCTCCGTGATGGAGCGGATCGGGGCGGACGAGGTGGTCGTGAGCGAGCACGACATCCTCGACGGCATCGCGTGGTCCGTGGCCTAGTTCCGGCCCGGACCGCCCTCGACTGAGCAGGTCGGATGACGTATGAGCGCCTCCGAAGGCCTCTGAACGGTCTTGGAAACGGTCCCGGGAACGCCCCGTCGGAAAACTTCGTGAAGTTCTTCACAAGAGAATCGGCCCTGTTGGGCGAGGTTTTCGTCCCTACGGGTCCCCCGGGGCCTCCGAGCGACTCCGGAGCATGATCAACAGGGTGTTCCGCGAGTGCTGCGATCGTATGAAAAAGGGGTCTGGTTCAGAGGGGTCGAACAGCCGGAGCGGCAGCTCACGCGGCATTGACAACGGCCCGTACCGGGCGCTGGTTCCCCTGCTGTGGCATGACCTCGCTCACGTGGGCCGCGCAGTGTAGCAGAGGGTGTGAAGAAGCTTGTGAAGGGGCGCACGAGCGACCCCCCTGAGGCAGGTGGATACTCGATGGCATGAGCACCACGGAGCGTCCCAGGATCCTCGTAGTAGGCGGTGGGTACGTAGGCCTGTACGCAGCTCGGCGCATTCTCAAGAAGATGCGCTATGGCGAGGCGACCGTCACGGTCGTCGACCCCCGGTCGTACATGACCTACCAGCCCTTCCTCCCCGAAGCCGCCGCCGGCAGCATTTCGCCTCGGCACGTCGTCGTCCCGCTGCGACGCGTGCTGCCCAAGGCGGAAGTTCTGACCGGCCGGGTCACGACCATCGACCAGGACCGCAAGGTCGCCACGATCGCCCCCCTCGTGGGTGAGGCGTACGAGCTGCCTTTCGACTACCTCGTCATCGCGATGGGCGCGGTCTCGCGCACCTTCCCGATCCCCGGCCTCGCCGAGCAGGGCATCGGTATGAAGGGCATCGAGGAGGCCATCGGCCTGCGCAACCACGTGCTCGAGCAGCTGGACAAGGCCGACTCCACGACTGACGAGGACGTCCGCCGCAAGGCGCTCACGTTCGTCTTCGTCGGCGGTGGCTTCGCGGGCGCGGAGACCATCGGTGAGGTCGAGGACATGGCCCGCGACGCGGCCAAGTACTACAGCAACGTGTCGCGCGAGGACATGCGGTTCATCCTCGTCGACGCCGCGGACAAGATCCTTCCCGAGGTCGGCCCGAAGCTCGGCCAGTACGGCAAGGAGCACCTCGAAGGACGTGGGGTCGAGGTCTACCTCTCCACCTCCATGGACTCCTGCGTCGACGGCCACGTGGTGCTGAAGAACGGCCTCGAGGTCGACTCCAACACCATCGTGTGGACGGCCGGCGTCAAGCCCAACCCGGTGCTCTCCCGGTTCGGCCTGCCGCTCGGTCCCCGTGGTCACGTGGACACGCAGACCACGCTCCAGGTGCAGGGCACGGACTACGTCTGGGCCGCCGGCGACAACGCCCAGGTGCCTGACCTCGTCGGCCGCAAGGCCGGCAACGAGAACGCCTGGTGCCCGCCGAACGCGCAGCACGCGCTCCGTCAGGCCCGCGTCCTCGGCGACAACGTGATCTCCGGTATGCGGGGCTTCCCGCAGAAGGACTACAGCCACGCCAACAAGGGTGCGGTCGCCGGTCTGGGCCTGCACAAGGGCGTCGCGATGATCGTCATGGGCAAGATGAAGATCAAGCTCAAGGGTCGTCTTGCCTGGTACATGCACCGGGGCTACCACGGGCTGGCCATGCCGACGTGGAACCGGAAGATCCGTGTCTTCGCGGACTGGACTCTCGCGATGTTCCTGAAGCGTGAGGTCGTCTCGCTCGGGGCCATGGAGACTCCTCGTGAGGAGTTCTACGAGGCTGCGAAGCCGGCGCCGGCGGCTGCCGCCGCGAAGGCTGAGCCGGTGTCCGCGGCTTCGGCCGCCAAGACCGAGGAGAAGGCCAAGGCCTCCTGACCTCCGGTCACCTGCTTCACCCTGAAGGGGGCCTCCCGCCATCCGTGGTGCGGGAGGCCCCCTTCGGGGTTTTGTCGCCCCCGCCGCCCCTACCCGTCCCGTCCCTGGGGGCTGCGCCCCCGGACCCCCCTTGTCGGCCTGAACGGCCTCGTCCTCAAACGCCGGACGGGCTGAAGGTGCCGGCGTTTGAGGAGCGGGGGTTCGGGAGCCGGCCCCGTGGTTTGCGTGTTGCCTGCATGTATTTTGCTCAGATGTAACGCTTTGGCGGGACTGCGCATCGGGCCCGTTGGTGTTTACGTGGTGTTGGAGTCTGTGGGATCCCACGTCACGGAGGTGTGCGTCATGCAGGACGCGGCGCTGCGGCTGAAGGCGCTGATGGAGCAGTTGCTGGGAGCCCCGCTCCCGGTGCGCATTCGCGCCTGGGACGGTTCGGAGGCGGGCCCGCCCGAGGGCCCCGTACTCGTCGTACGGAACCGCCGGGCCCTTCGCCGACTGCTCTGGAAGCCCGGCGAACTGGGCATGGCCCGCGCCTGGGTCGCCGGGGACCTGACCGTGGACGGCGATCTCTACGCCGTCCTCGACGTCATGGCCGGGCTGGTGTGGGAGCGCGGCGAGGACGCCCGGACCCTGCGCGAGTCCCTCCGGGATCCCGACGTGCGGGCCGCCGTGTGGGGGCTCGTGCGGATGGCGGGGCCGCCACTGCCCCCCGCCCCGCCCCACGAGGAGGTGCGCAGACGCTCCCACCTGCACACCAAACACAGCGACAGACGGGCGATCAGCCACCACTACGACGTGGGGAACGACTTCTACGAGATCGTCCTCGGGCCGTCCATGGTCTACTCGTGCGCCTACTGGGACTCCCCGGACGGCACCCTGGAGGACGCCCAGCACGACAAGCTCGGACTGGTCGCCCGCAAGCTCGACCTGAAGCCGGGCATGCGGCTCCTCGACGTCGGCTGCGGGTGGGGTTCGATGGCCATCCACGCCGCCCGCGAGTACGGCGTGAGCGTCGTCGGCGTCACCCTGTCCCAGGAACAGGCCGCCTACGCCCGCAAGCGCGTCGCGGAGGAGGGACTCACCGACCGGATCGAGATCCGCGTCCAGGACTACCGCGACGTCACCGACGGTCCGTACGACGCGATCTCCTCCATCGGCATGGCCGAACACGTCGGCAGCGACCGCTATCTGGAGTACGCGCGGGATCTGTT
The DNA here is from genome assembly GCF_036182465.1 of Streptomyces sp. NBC_00258. Lineage (NCBI taxonomy): Bacteria > Bacillati > Actinomycetota > Actinomycetes > Kitasatosporales > Streptomycetaceae > Streptomyces > Streptomyces sp. NBC_00258. The sequence goes on along the minus strand of NZ_CP108081.1, from coordinate 5,403,718 downwards.
CGCCCTCCTCAAACCGGGCGGACGGCTCCTCAACCACCAGATCGGGCGTCGGCCGTGGGGCAACGAATCGGCGTACGAGATCGACGAGTTCATCGACGCGTACGTCTTCCCGGACGGCGAGCTCGCGCCGATCGGCGGGACCGTGAGCGGGCTGGAGGCGGCCGGGTTCGAGGTCCGTGACGTCGAGTCGATCCGTGAGCACTACGCGCTCACGCTGCGCCGCTGGGTCGCCAACCTGGAGGCGGACTGGCCGAACGCGGTCCGGCTCACCAGCCCCGGCCGGGCCCGGGTCTGGCGGCTCTACATGGCCGCCTCGGCGCTCGCCTTCGAGCGCAACCGCATCGGCGTGAACCAGGTGCTGGCGGTGAAGACCCCGGACACCGGCACCTCGGGGATGCCGCTGCGCGCCCGCTCCTGGCGGTAGGACGTACGTGAGTGGGGCCCCGGACGACGCTCGTCCGGGGCCCCACTCCTGTGCGCGCCTCCAGTGACTACTCGCTCTTGATCGCCATCAGCGGGTTCAGCTTCGCCGCGCTGCGCGCCGGCCACATCGCCGCGAGGACGCCGACCAGGCCCGCGATGCAGAGGAAGACGGCGATCCGGCCGAACGGGATCTCCATGGTGTACGTCTTCACCGTGCCGGAGATGCTGTCGCCCGCCACCCAGCCCATGAAGAGGCCGAGACCGATGCCGAGCACCGCACCGAACAGGGAGATGATGATCGCCTCCAGGCGCACCATCTGCTTGACCTTCGCGCGGTCGAGACCGATGGCCCGCATCATGCCGATCTCGTGCTTCCGCTCGAAGACCGACATGGCCAGGGTGTTGATGACACCGAGGACGGCGATCAGGATGGCCATCGCCAGGAGGCCGTAGAGCATGTTCAGCATCAGGTTGATCGCGCCGGCGATCTCGTTGTTGATCGCGTTCTTGTCCTGGATCTTGATGGCGGGGTTGTCGCCCAGGGCCTTGACGATGGCGTCCTCGGCCCGGTCGGAGACACCGTCCTTCATCTTCACCATGACCTGCTGATCGGTGACCTTCGACAGGTGCGGGTCGACCACGGCGAGCGGCGCGAACAGACCGTTGAGCATCTCGTTCTGCTCGTAGACGCCGGCGACCTTCAGCCGGGCCGTCTCGCCGTCGTCGAACTTCACCGGGACGGTGTCACCCGTCTTCAGGCCCTCGTCGTCCGCGGTCTCCTTGTCGACCAGGGTGGAGGCGCCGGTCAGGTTCGCGAGGGAGCCGCTGGTGAAGTCGAGGCTCACCAGCTTGCCGAAGGCCTTCTCGTCGACGCCGGAGACCTCGGTGTACGAGTCGCCGAGCTCGCCGTAGGCCGGGCGCAACGGGCTGCTCGCCTCGACGTCGGGGAGCTTGTCCAGCTTCTCGCGGATCTCGGGGGCCAGCGGCTGGTAGTTCGCCATGGAGACGGTGTAGTCGGCCTTCAGGGAGTCCGCGGCCATCTTGTTGATGGCGCTGCCCATGGAGGTCGCGACAACCGTCATCGCCGTGATGAGGGTCAGGCCGATCATCAGGGCCGAGGCGGTGGAGGCCGTGCGGCGCGGGTTGCGCACCGCGTTGAGCCGGGACAGCTTGCCCGTGACGCCGAACGGCTTCAGGAGCGGGGCCGACGCGGCGATGAACGGGCGCGACAGGAGCGGCGTGAGGACGATGACACCGACGAGGATCACTCCGGCGCCGCCGGCCTTCACGTAGTTGTCGTCCATGAACAGCATGACCGCGCCGAGGGCGACGATGATCGAGCCGAGGGTGTTGCGGACGACGAGACCGCGCGTGGTCGGCGTCGCGTGGACGCTGTTCATCGCGGCGACCGGCGGGATCTTCGCGGCGCGGCGGCCCGGCAGCCAGGCGGCCAGCATGGTCACGACCACGCCGATGACCAGCGCGACGACGATCGTGGTCGGGGCGATGACGAGCGGCCCGTCGGGCAGGGACGCGCCCGCGGAGTTCATCAGGGACTCCAGGCCCATGGCCACGCCGATGCCGAGCGCGAAGCCGGTGACCGCGGCCGCCAGGCCCACGAGGAACGCCTCGATGAGCACGGAGCGCGTCACCTGGCGGCGCGAGGCGCCGATGGCGCGCATCAGGGCCAGCTCCTTGGTGCGCTGGGCGACCAGCATGGTGAAGGTGTTGGCGATGATGAAGATGCCGACGAACAGGGCGATTCCCGCGAAGATGAGCAGGACCTGGCTCATCGCACTGGTCTGCTCCTCGATCATCGCCTCCTGGTCGTCGGAGAGCTGGGCACCGGAGAGGGCGACCGTCTCCTTCGGCAGGATCTTCTCGACCGAGCTCTTCAGCGCCGTCTCGGAGGTGCCCGCGGCGGCCTTCACGTCGATCTCGTCGTACTGGCTCTTGCCGAGGACCTTCATGGCGGTGTCGTTGTCGAACACCACCAGGCTGCCGCCCGCGAGGACGCTGCCGTCCTCGGTGTCGAAGACGCCGCTGATCCTCGCCTGCCTCACCGGTCCGTCGGTGGAGTAGCGGACCGTGTCACCGACCTTGTAGCCGGTGCGTCCGGCGGTCCTGGAGTCGAGCGCGATCTCACCGGCGGACTTGGGTGCCGCGCCCTCGGTGAAGTCGTAGCGGGGGTCCTTGCCGTCCTTGCCGGGGTAGTAGTTGGCACCGGAAGTGCCCCAGTCGCCGCCGACGAGCTTGCCGTCCTTGTCGGCGAGCGCGGTGAAGTCCATGACGCCGCCGATCGCCGAGTCGGCGCCGGGCAGGTTCTGGGTCTTCTTCAGGAGGGCGTCGGTCAGCCGCGGCGGCTTCTTGGCCTCGCCGTCGTCACCGGACTCGTAGTAGGAGCCGCCTTCGGGCTGTATGGCGACCGAGACGTGGTCGAAGCTCTTCGCCGACTTGTTCTTGTAGGCGTTGCCGAAGGTGTCGGTGAAGACCAGGGTGCCGGAGACGAAGGCGACGCCGAGCATGACGGCGAGCACGGTCATCAACAGCCTGGCCTTGTGCGCGAGGACGTTGCGCAGGGCGGTACGGAACATGGGTTTCTGTCCTGGTGGAGGAGGAGGCGGGACGAGACGCGGCGGGGCGCGAGGGCGCGTTGTCGGCTAGCTCGTACGGCCCTTGGCGTCGAAGGCCTTCATCCGGTCGAGGACGCCGTCGGCGGTCGGCGAGAGCATCTCGTCGACGATCCGCCCGTCGGCCAGGAAGATCACGCGGTCCGCGTACGCCGCGGCCACCGGGTCGTGGGTGACCATGACGACGGTCTGCCCCATCTCCCGTACTGAGTTGCGGAGGAAGCCCAGCACCTCGGCACCCGATCGCGAGTCCAGGTTTCCGGTGGGCTCGTCGCCGAAGATGATGTCCGGGCGGGACGCCAGCGCGCGGGCCACGGCGACGCGCTGCTGCTGGCCGCCGGAGAGCTCGGTGGGACGGTGGGAGAGCCGGTCGGCCAGGCCCACCATGCCGATCACCTTGTTCAGCCACTCCTTGTCCGGCTTGCGGCCCGCGATGTCCATCGGAAGGGTGATGTTCTCCAGGGCCGTGAGGGTCGGCAGGAGGTTGAACGCCTGGAAGATGAAGCCGATCTTGTCCCGGCGCAACTTGGTCAGCTGCTTGTCCTTGAGGGAGCCGAGTTCGGTGTCGCCGATGCGGACCGAGCCGGAGGAGAAGCTGTCCAGGCCCGCCACACAGTGCATCAGCGTGGACTTGCCGGAGCCGGAGGGGCCCATGATCGCGGTGAACTCCGCCTGCCGGAAGTCGACGGAGACCCGGTCCAGGGCGACCACCTGGGTCTCCCCCTGTCCGTAGACCTTGGACAGTTCCGAGGCGCGGGCTGCCACCGTGGTGGCACGGTCGGCGAGGGGCATGGTGGTCACGGGAGGGTGCTCCTTGTCGGTACGACGAGTGAGGACGACCGTTCCATCGTCTGCGTCGATCGGCGTCGTGTAGTCACCCGCTGTTCTGGTTCCGAAGGCAGCCTTGGGTCGGACCCGGCGACCCCGTGTCATACCTGGGGATGACGTCCGCCCCTGAGAGGGAATCGGCGACGGTTCGTCAGGTTCCGCTCGTTCGGGCGGTGAAATCACGTCATTCCCCATACGCCGCCAAGCTTCGGCCGAAGGGCATTTGGCATGTGCTGATGGCGCGTACCGTGGGCTGATGCACCCTCAGACGTCAATAAAATAAGACAACATCGGGCTGCCCTTCCGCTGTTCGGGGGATCTGTCCCGATAGGCTCGGAACACTCGACGCGGAGCCCATGGCCTGCCCGGATGGTGGAATGCAGACACGGCGAGCTTAAACCTCGCTGCCCCTCGCGGGCGTACCGGTTCAAGTCCGGTTCCGGGCACCTCCGACACTTCCGCTTTTTCCGGCGTATCCCAATGAAGGGTGCATCCTTCATTGAAGACTTCACCTCGCAACCGTTGACAGCGGGTTCTGCCCGTCGGAGACTCACGGTAGTGATTTGGTGAATTAAATTTCACTGAGCGAACGGTATGGGTATCGCTCACTGCTGTTGTCGGAACGCGAAGGGGCGTGGCGATGCGTACCACCGTCGGGATCATCGGGGCCGGACCGGCCGGGCTGCTGCTGGCGCGGCTGCTGCACAACGCGGGGATCGACTCCGTCGTGCTGGAGAGCCGGGACCGGGCCTATGTGGAGCATCGGCAGCGGGCCGGGATCCTGGAGCAGGGGACCGTGGACGTCCTGCGGGCCGCGGGCGCCGGTGAGCGCATGGACCGTGAGGGACTGCGGCACGACGGCATCGAGCTGCGGTTCGACCGGCGTCGGCACCGGATCGACTTTCCCGCTCTGACCGGTGGGCGGTCCGTGATGGTCTACGCCCAGACCGAGGTGTGCAAGGACCTCATCGCGCTTCAGCTGAAGGAGGGCGGGCCGCTGCTCTTCGAGGCGGAGGCCCTCGCCGTGGAGGGGGCGGACAGTGATGCTCCGCGGGTGCGGTTTCGGCATGAAGGGCGGGAGGACGTTTTGGAGTGCTCCTACGTGGTCGGGTGCGACGGGTTCTGGGGGGTTGCCCGCAAGGCGATTCCCGCTGAGCTCACCCGGGTCTTCGAGCGGACCTACCCGTTCGGGTGGCTCGGGATCCTCGCCGATGTGCCGCCCTCGCACGACGAGCTCGTCTACGCCCGGCACGACCGTGGTTTCGCCCTGTTGTCCATGCGGTCGCCCGTCGTCTCGCGGCTCTACCTCCAGGTGCCCGAGGGCACGGACGCCGAGGAGTGGGCCGACGAGGAGATCTGGGACGAGCTGGAGCGGCGGTTCGAGACCGGGGACGAGTGGCGGCTGGAGCGGGGGCCCATCACGCAGAAGTCCGTCACCCCCATGCGCAGCCATGTGCACGAGCCGATGCGGTACGGGCGGCTCTTCCTGGCAGGTGACGCCGCCCACATCGTGCCGCCGACCGGAGCCAAGGGACTGAACCTCGCGGTCGGTGACGTCGTCACCTTCGCGCGGGCTCTGGCGTACGAGAAGGAGACCGGGTCGGCCGAGCGGCTCGACGCGTACTCCGAGACCTGTCTGCGGCGGGTGTGGCAGGCCGAGCGGTTCTCGTACGAGATGACGACGCTCCTGCACCGCACGGCCGACGCGACGCCCTTCGAGGACCGGATCCAGCTCGCCCGGCTGGCCCGGATCGCCGGTGCGCGGGCCGCCGAGCAGGACCTCGCCGAGGGGTACACCGGCTTCCCGCTGGAGTGAGAAGCCCCGGAAGAGGGAACCGGAACAGTGCGTACCGGCGTTGTAGCGGTGCGGGGAATGCCGGGTCCAGGCCTGGTGTTCCCGGTCACAAGAGGGGAAAGATCCTCCCCAGGCACTAGAGGCTTTCTTTTGCCTACCCATTACTCTTGAGCCAAGGCCACGCAGGGTGGCCATGGAGGAGTGAAATGAGGAGCAGCAACCCGGTCTTCTCGCGACGGGGGTTCAGCCGCGACAACGGCTACGCGGGCTTCAACACCGCGCCGCAGGCCGGGGGCCCCGCTGTCGGAACGCAGGGGAACCCGTACGCGGGCACCCCGCACGCCCCGCAGGGCGGCAACCCGTACGCGCAGAATCCTTACGCCCCGCAGGACCTCCAGCACGGCGCGCCGCCGCAGGCCCCGCCCGCCGCCGGCCGCATGACGATGGACGACGTCGTCACGCGCACGGCCATGACGCTCGGCACGGTCACCGTCGGTGCCGTGCTCGCGTGGGCCCTGCTGCCGGTCACGTCGAGCAGCTTCGGCCTGGCCATCGGCTCCGCGCTCATCGCGATGGTCTTCGCGCTGGTCCAGGCCTTCAAGCGCAAGGCCTCGCCCCCGCTGATCCTGGCGTACGCCGCCTTCGAGGGTGTTTTCCTCGGCGTGATCAGCGAGATGTTCAACAGCAGGTGGAGCGGCGCGCCCTTCCAGGCCGTGCTCGGCACCATGGCGGTGTCCGGCGCCACCCTGCTGATCTACAAGGCGGGCTGGATCCGAGTCACCGCCCGGTACGCGCGCATCGGCATGGCCATCGCCATCGCCTTCGTGCTCGTCATGGCGGTCAACCTGCTGCTGGTCGTCTTCGGTGTCGCCGATGACGGCGGGCTGCGGAGCATGGGCCCGCTGGGCGCGATCGTCGGCATTCTCGCGATCGTCCTCGGTGCGTTCTTCCTGACGCTCGACTTCAAGCAGATCGAGGACGGCATCGCCTACGGCGCGCCGCGCGAGGAGTCATGGCTGGCCGCCTTCGGCCTCACCATGAGCCTCGTGTGGATCTACCTGGAGATGCTGCGCCTGGTGGCGATCTTCAGCGGCAACGATTAGCAGGACCGCAGTAGGAAGGGCCCGCGAACCGAGGTTCGCGGGCCCTTCCGTGTTTTTCGGGTGCTGGAGCAGAGCGAAACCGCTCAGAGCAGTTTGCGCGCGGCCCTCCTCAGGTCGTACTCGTGAATGATGGCTTTGGCGTGGCCGTACGCGAGGTCGTGCTCGGCGCGGAGCCAGCTGACCTTCTCCTCGAAGCGGAAGAGGGCGGGGCCTTCGTCGACGGTGCGCAGCCAGTCGGAGATCTCACGACCGGTGCAATGGGGGATGCGGGCGAGCAGATTGCGATGGGTCTCCTCGGAGAAGACTTGGGACATCGGCGCCTCCGGACGCATGGGATGTAAGCCGGTCCTTCAAGTCACCGTGCCTGAGCGTTGGCCTGTTGGCAACAGTCCAGATGAGGCGCGTAGGGTCGGCGCGTGCTTGATACGACGCCTTTGACGCGGGCCGTGGAACATTTCGCCGACCGGTTGCGGGCCGCTCCGCAGAGCCGGCTGCAACGGGGGGCTGCCGCGGAAGCGCTGGGGCTGGCCAGGGAGTTGGCACTGCGTGCCCAGCGGTTGGAGGATCCCTCGCGGGAGCCTCTGGAGATGCCGGACGCGGGGATGTTCGCCGCGGCGGATCAGATCACTCTGGCTGGGAATGACTTGGCTGTTGTGCTGACTTCCGAGGACGAGGTCGCGGAAGCGGTGCGGGTTGTGGAGGAGGCGCAGAAGAGGGCGGGGGTTTGAGTGTTCGTTGCGACTGCGGGTGCGATGTGGCTGAGCGCGCAGTTCCCCGCGCCCCTGACGGGGCGCGCCTCCTGTCAGGCTTGTTCTAAAGCGAGGCTATGACCCGGTCCGCCAGGACGTAGACGTTTTCGTCCGCGCATTCGAAGGTCAGGGCGTAGGCGCCTGAGACTCCGGAGCCGCCCAGGAGGACCGGGGGGTGGCCGGTGCGGAGGGAATCGGCGAGGCGTTCGGCCGTTTCGCGGTGGCCCGGGGTCATGCAGAGGGTGGTGCCGTCGGCGAAGACGTAGACGTCGAGGGTGCCGAGGGGGCCGGGGCGGATGTCGGCGAGTTCCGTGCGGGACTCGGCCAGTTCCTCCAGGCAGGACACGGTGCGTTCGTGGTCGTTCACGACCGGTGACTGGACCGGTACGAAGTCCGGGTGCGAGGGGTGACGGCGGCGGGCCGCGGCCAGTTCGGGGGAGTCCCCGGCGAACTCGTCGGCGTCGGCGGCCGGCTCGGTCACCGGCTCCAGGTGCTCGAGACCCGCGAAGTCCGACTGGCGCGGCAGGAACAGGTCGCTGTCCGGCAGGCCGAGCAGGGTGGGCGAGTCCGAGGCGTCACGCGCCTCCTGAGCGGCCCAGAACGCCCGGGCCTCGGCGAGCTCCCGCTCCCGCTCCTCGGCGAGCGCCTCGGCCACGGCGGCACGTATCTCGTCCGTGTCCGTGGTCGAGCGCGCGGACGGCACGAGACCGCGGACGGCCGTGGTGCGGCTCTCGGCGAGCTGGGTGTGCAGGGCCGCCACCTGTCGGCGCAGCGCCAGCAGGGTGCGCAGAACGGCGACGCCCACGGCCGTGGTGGTGGCTGTGGCGAGCAGCAGAGCAAGAGACGTGGTGCTCACTGACGTACTCCCGGTTCAAAGTCGACCCCCGACTTCCTACATCAGCTTGAAGGGCGGACTAACCAGCTGTCAGTGCGTAACGTCACGAAAGGGACAGGACTTTAGGCCTGATGTTTGGTTGCGTAACGGCTCTGACCTGCGTAAATCCCTCTCCGGAGGGAGATAGGTCACATCCTGGGGGAGATTGGATCACAAATCGGCCCGTAGCCCCGGTGGTTGCGGGGTTCCGGGCCGATCCGGTCACGCTGAGTTCAACTGCGGTTACAGGTGCGGTGCTTCGGATCGGGCGCCGGTGCCTGTGGTGACTCCCGCTACTAGCTCAGGCGCTCGATGACCATCGCCATGCCCTGGCCGCCGCCGACGCACATCGTCTCCAGGCCGAACTGCTTGTCGTGGAACTGGAGGGAGTTGATGAGCGTGCCGGTGATGCGGGCGCCGGTCATGCCGAAGGGGTGGCCGACCGCGATCGCGCCGCCGTTCACGTTCAGCTTCTCCAGCGGGATGTTCAGGTCGCGGTAGGAGGGGATCACCTGGGCGGCGAACGCCTCGTTGATCTCGAAGAGGTCGATGTCGTCGACGGTCAGGCCGGCGCGGCTCAGGGCCTGCTTCGACGCCTCGACCGGGCCGAGGCCCATGATCTCGGGGGAGAGGCCGGTGACGCCGGTCGAGACGACCCGGGCGAGCGGGGTCAGGCCGAGCTCGCGGGCCTTCGTGTCGGACATGATCACCACGGCGGCGGCGCCGTCGTTCAGCGGGCAGCAGTTGCCCGCCGTGACGAGTCCGTCCGGGCGGAAGACCGGCTTGAGGCCCTGGACGCCTTCGAGGGTGACGCCGGCGCGGGGGCCGTCGTCCTTCGAGACGACCGTGCCGTCCGGGGTTGTGACCGGGGTGATCTCGCGCTCCCAGAAGCCGTTCTTGATGGCTTCCTCGGCGAGGTTCTGCGAGCGGACGCCGAACTCGTCCATGTCCTGGCGGGTGACGCCCTTGATGCGGGCGAGGTTCTCCGCGGTCTGGCCCATCGCGATGTACGGGTCGGGCACGAGGCCGTCCTCGCGCGGGTCGTGCCAGCTCGCGCCCTCGCTGGCGGCGACCTCGGCGGTGCGGGCCTCCGCGTCCGCGAAGAGGGGGTTGTGCGTGTCCGGGAGGCTGTCGGAGTTGCCCTTCGTGAAGCGGGACACCATCTCCACGCCCGCCGAGATGAAGACGTCGCCCTCGCCCGCCTTGATGGCGTGCAGGGCCATGCGGGTCGTCTGGAGCGAGGAGGAACAGTAACGGGTGATGGTGGTGCCCGGGAGGTGGTCCATGCCCATCTGTACGGCGACGATGCGGCCGAGGTTGCTGCCCTGCTCGCCGCCGGGGAGGCCGCAGCCGAGCATCAGGTCCTCGATGTCCCTGGGGTCGAGCTCCGGGACCTTGGCCAGGGCCGCCTGGATGATCGTGGCGGTGATGTCGTCGGGGCGCAGGTCCTTGAGGGAGCCCTTGAAAGCGCGGCCGATGGGGGAGCGGGCGGTCGAGACGATTACGGCTTCCGGCATGACGGCTCCATTGGCGTACGAGGGTGTAGGCGGACCTGGATTGGAAGTTACCCGGACGTATGGGCGAGGTCACGGGTGTGGGCGTGTGACTCGGGCCGCATTTGTCTAAGCGCTTGCTTTCCTCGCCCCCGCCGCCCCTACCCGTCCCGTCCCTGGGGGCTGCCGCCCCCAGACCCCGCATCGCGCTGACGCGCTCGTCCTCAAACGCCGGACGGGCTGAAATGCAGCCCGTCCGGCGTTTGAGGAGCGGGGGTTCGGAGGCGGAGCCCCCGAGTAGCTGACGGGAACGGGTAGGGGCGGCGGGGGCGAGAAACGTCCCGGTCAGGCGGACGGCTGGTGGGTCGTCGTCGGGGACGGGTCCGTGGCGGGGACGCGGTGGCGACGGCGGCGCTTGAGGAGGGCCCAGGGGCCACGGGGCCCCGTGGGCATGGCCGCGGTGACCTCCGTGCCCGCCTCGGAGGCAGCCTCCGCGGCCGCCCGGGCCACCGGCAGGAACCCCTCCCGGCGGGAGACGTCCGGACGCTCCTCCTCCGCCGGCCACAGGCCCAGCGCCGCGCACACCGTGGGCAGCACGGCCATCGCGGCCGTCGCATAGCCCTCGGCGGAGGGGTGGTAGTTGTCGGGCCCGAAGAGCTCCCGCGGATTCGCCGCGAACTCCGGCCCCAGCATGTCGCCCAGCGACACCGTCCGCCCGCCCTGCTCCACCGTCCCGATGGTCTGGGCGGCCGCGAGCTGCCGCGAGGCGCGCCGTGCCAGCCACCGCAGCGGCTGCTGGACCGGCTCGATGGTGCCCAGGTCGGGGCACGTGCCCACGACCACCTCGGCACCCGCCGTACGCAGCCGGCGTACCGCCGACGCGAGGTGGCGGACCGAGCGCGTCGCCGGCATCCGATGTGTCACGTCGTTCGCGCCGACCATGATCACGCACACGTCGGGGATCCCGTCCGGCTCCCCCAGAACCACCGCCACCTGGCGGTCCAGGTCGTCGGACTGGGCGCCGGGCAGCGCCACGTTCCGCAGCCGCACCGGCCGCTCCGCCACCGCCGCGAGCCCGGAGGCGAGCAGCGCGCCCGGTGTCTGACGGGCCCGGTGCACCCCTTGCCCCGCGGCCGTGGAGTCACCCAGCATCGTCAGGCGCAGCGGTTCCTCGGAGCCGGCGTACACATACCCGTACAGTCCGTCCGCGCTCGGCGGATGGGGGCTGTGGCCGTTCCCCACCTGGCGCTTCGCGAGCTGGACCTCGGCCAGCACCACTCCGACCGTCGCCGCACCCAGCAGACCGATGCCACCGCCGCCGTACGCGGCGCCCGCGGCGATCCGGCGTGCCACCCTCGCTCTCGACAAGCTCGTCATGCGTAGCCGCCACCTCCTCTTTGCCGTACACCCACTCCTTGCCCCGTACAGACCGTCGGCCAATCTCAACGCGACGTGAACGCCCAGGAGGGGGCATAGGCTGACGACCACCCCGACCACTTCTTTTTCAGCTCCGGAGACAACGGTGCAATTCCACGACTCGATGATCAGTCTCGTCGGCAACACCCCGCTGGTGAGGCTCAACAGCGTGACAGCCGGCATCCAGGCGACCGTCCTCGCGAAGGTCGAGTACTTCAACCCCGGCGGTTCCGTGAAGGACCGCATCGCCCTGCGCATGATCGAGGCCGCCGAGAAGAGCGGCGCGCTCCAGCCGGGCGGCACGATCGTCGAGCCGACCAGTGGAAACACCGGTGTGGGCCTTGCCATCGTGGCCCAGCAGAAGGGCTACAAGTGCATCTTCGTGTGCCCCGACAAGGTGAGCACCGACAAGATCAACGTCCTGCGGGCGTACGGGGCCGACGTCGTCGTCTGCCCCACCGCCGTTGATCCCGAGCACCCCGACTCGTACTACAACGTCTCGGACCGGCTCGTGCGCGAGACGCCCGGTGCCTGGAAGCCCGACCAGTACTCCAACCCCGACAATCCCCTCTCGCACTATCACTCCACCGGCCCCGAGCTGTGGGAGCAGACGGAGGGGCGCATCACCCACTTCGTGACGGGCGTGGGGACCGGCGGCACCATCTCCGGGACCGGGCGGTACCTCAAGGACGCCAGTGACGGAAAGGTCCAGGTCGTCGGCGCCGACCCCGAGGGGTCCGTGTACTCCGGCGGCTCCGGACGCCCGTACCTCGTGGAGGGCGTCGGCGAGGACTTCTGGCCGACCGCGTACGACCGGACCGTCGCCGACGAGATCGTCGCCGTGTCCGACAAGGACTCCTTCCAGATGACCCGGCGGCTCGCCAAGGAGGAGGGGCTGCTGGTGGGCGGTTCGTGCGGCATGGCCGTCGTGGCCGCGCTGCGCGTCGCCGAGCGGCTCGGCCCCGACGACGTCGTGGTCGTGCTGCTGCCCGACAGCGGACGCGGCTACCTCAGCAAGATCTTCAACGACGAGTGGATGGCCGACTACGGGTTCCTGGAGGACGAGGGTCCCAGCGCCCGCGTCGCCGACGTCCTGAGCGACAAGGTGCACGGGGCCATCCCGTCACTCGTCCACATGCACCCGGACGAGACGGTCGGCGAGGCCATCGAGGTGCTGCGGGAGTACGGCGTCTCGCAGATGCCGATCGTGAAGCCGGGCGCGGGCCACCCGGACGTGATGGCCGCCGAGGTCGTGGGCTCCGTGGTCGAACGCGAGCTGCTCGACGCGCTGTTCACCCAGCGGGCCTCGCTCTCCGACCCGCTGGAGAAGCACATGTCGGCACCGCTGCCCCAGGTCGGCTCCGGTGAGCCCGTGGGCGACCTGATGACCGTGCTCGGCGGCGCCGACGCGGCGATCGTCCTGGTCGAGGGCAAGCCCACCGGTGTCGTCAGTCGGCAGGACCTGCTGTCCTTCCTGGCCAAGGGTGGACGCCAGTAGGAACGTCCGGTGAACTCCGCACCCCGGAGGGGAACTTCCGGTGTGAGCGATCACGGCGGAACTTCGTGGAAGTGGTACGAGCGCGTCACGTCCGCGCAGCACACGCTTAACACGCGTCCGGCACATTGGTGGATGTCGGCAAGGGCGGGAGCGGCTCCCCGCCCCGGCCGGCACCGAAACGGCGCCAAGGACCTCCGGAGCGGCTCCCGGACCTCCATGGACGCCACGGACGCGTAAGCCTGGCCCTGACCCGGCCCGCGTCCCTCGCGGGGACCGCCGTCGTCCCGCCCCCCGGTATCGGGGGTGCGGCGGTCCCCGCGCAAGCTCGCGAAGGGCCCGGTACCCATATAGGTACCGGGCCCTTTGTGCGTGGGCTGCGCTGTCGGTCTTTGCTGCGGGTCCGTGGGGGTTGGTCGCGCAGTTCCCCGCGCCCCTTACGGGGCTCGGTGGTGCTTGCCGCGCGTGTGGCCTTACGGGGCTCGGTGGGTCAGTCTTCCCACTCGCTGTCCTGGGAGGACTTGTGGCGCCTGCCGAAGAAGTTCGGTGAGTTGCGTGCGGCCTGGACCACGTTGACCCCCACGATGCCCGCCCAGGCGACGAGGAGGCCGGGCAGGTCCGCGACCCCGCCGCCGATCGCGGACAGGGGGATCGCGAGGACCAGCGAGACGATGCCGAAGCCGAAGCGCTCGCCGAAGGAGTCCGAGGATCCCTGCGGGGAACGCGAGCCCCGGGCCACCACCATCTGCTGTTCCGCGAGCTGACGACGCACCCGGCGGTCGACCGCGCCGTCCAGGCGCTGCTCGACCTTTTCCAGGAACGAGTCGACCAGCGCGGACTCGTACTCTTCGCCCAGTTCCTTGCGTGCGTGCAAGGTGGCGTCGAGTTCCTTCTTGAGTTCGGCGTCGGGGGTTTCCATACCGGTCATATCTCGACGGTAGAGAGCCGGAGCGCGGTTGGCACGGGGGTTAGCCCCCCTGTCCTCGCTGGGCTGTTCCCCACCAGGTGGGGCCGCCGGCGTCGGGTCCCGCCTCGTCGGGCCCTACTTCGTCAGGCCCTTCTCCTTCGCGTACGCGTTCGCCACGTCCTCCGGGTCCTTCTTGTCCTTGTCGACCTGGCGGTTCAGCTCGGTCAGATCCTCGGTGGTGAGCACGTTGCCCAGCTCGGCGAGGGCCTTGCGGACCGTCGAGTCGGCCTTGCGGTCGGCTATGAGGGGGACGACGTGCTGGCCGGGGATGAGGTTCTTGGGGTCGGTGAGGACGACCCACTTGTTGGCCACGATGTCGGTGTCGGTGGTGAAGAGGTTCGCCACGTCCACGTCGCCCTTCTTCAGGGCGCCCTTCACCAGCGGCCCCGAGGAGTCGAGGGACTTGAACTCCTTGAACTCCACCCCGTACACGTCCTTCAGGCCCACCGAGCCGACCTCGCGCTTCTTCACCTCGGGCGCGGCGCCGATGACGAGCTTGCCGTTCTGCTTCTTCAGGTCGGCCAGGGAGGACAGCCCGTACCTGTCGGCCGTCTCCTGGGTGACGACGAACGCGTCCGAGTCCTCGGCCATGCCGTACGGCAGCACCTGGAGTCCGGCGGGCAGCGCGATGGCGAGGGCGTTCTGCATCTCGCCCTCCTCCGTCGCCTTCGCCTTGGGGGAGAGGTAGTGCAGGAGGGCGCCCTGGTACTCGGGGAGCAGGTCGATGTCGCCGCCCCTGAGCGCGGGTATGAGGATCTCGCGGGTGCCGAGGTTGGGCCGGACCTTCGTCTTCACACCGGCGGCCTCCAGCACGGCCGCGTAGAGGAAGCCGAGCACCTGGTTCTCGGTGAAGTTGGCGGTGCCGATGGTGACGCCGTCCTTGCTGGACCCGCCCCCGCCACCGGCACTGCCCCCGCCGTCGAGGGAGGTGATACCGCTGCTGCAAGCGGCGAGAGCGGGCACGGACGCGGCGGCGAAGAGCCCGCCGAGGAGGGTGCGACGATTCATGGGGTGACTCCTAAGCGTGGGGTGCCCCTTCGTGCTTCTAGGGGCGCGGGGAACTGCGCGACCAGCCACGACGGACCCGCAGATTCAATACAAACGGTCGGCGGCAGCGCCTACGCGGGGCGATGACGGAACAGCACCCGCTGAAGGCCACTCAGGCCAAGGTCGAGCACGACGGCGACCAGAGCCACCAGCACCGCCCCGCCCAGCACCTGCACAAGGTCCCGCTGGGCGAGCCCGTCGAACACATACCGACCCAGCCCCCCGAAAGAGACGTACGCCGCGATCGTGGCCGTCGCCACCACCTGGATCAGCGCCAGCCGCAGGCCCGTCATGATCAGCGGGAGCGCGAGGGGCAGTTCGACCTGGAAGAGGACCTGGTGCCAGCGCATGCCCTGGCCGCGCGCCGCGTCCTTCACGTCCGGGTCGACGGCGGTCATGCCCGCGTACGTGTTCGTCACGATCGACGGGACGGCGAGGGCGACCAGCGCCACGTACACCGGCCACATCGACAGGCCGCTCGCCAGGAAGACGAGCACGACCAGGCCGACGGTGGGCAGCGCGCGGCCGAAGGACGCGAGGTTGATCGCGAGGAACGCGCCCCTGCCCGTGTGGCCGATCAGCAGGCCCACGGGGAGGGCGATCGCGGCGGCCACGAGGGTGGCGAGGAGGGAGTACTGGAGGTGTTCGGCGAGGCGGTGGCCGATGCCGTCGGGGCCGGTCCACTGCTCGCCGCTGACCAGCCAGTCGCCGAGGTCCTTGAAGAGTTCGTACATGTCAGGCTCGCCGCCTCGTCCACGGGGTGAGTACGTACTGGACGGCGACCAGCAGCGCGTCGGCGACCAGGGCCAGCAGGAGCGTCAGGACGACGCCGACGATGACCGGGGTCGGGAAGTTGCGCTGGAAGCCGTCCGTGAAGAGCTGGCCGAGGCCGCCGTCGCCGATGTAGGTGGCCACGGAGACCAGCGAGATCGACATGACCGTGGCGATACGGACGCCCGCCATGATCACGGGGAGCGCGAGGGGGAGCTCGACCGTGAGGAGGGCGCGCAGGGGGCGCGTGCCCATGGCCTTCGCGGCCTCCTTCGTCTTCGTGGGGACCGAGTCGAGGCCTTCGACCGTGTTCCGCAGGAGGACGACGAGGGTGTAGATCGTCAGGCCGATGACCGTGGTGGTGCGGGTCAGGCCGGAGACCGGGAGGAGGAGTACGAAGACCGCGATCGACGGGATCGTGAAGAGGACGTTCGACAGGCCCAGGAGCACACCGCGCAGCGGGCGGATCCGGTGGGCGACCACGGCCAGCGGGAGGGAGATCAGCAGGCCGAAGAAGACCGCGGACAGGGCCGCCTGGAGGTGCGAGACGGTCAGGGTGGTGAGGTCGTCGGTGTGGTCGCCTATCCACGACCAGTCGACGGTCACGAGGCCACCCGGGCTTCCGCGTGGGCCTGGCCCGCGTGCTGGTGGATCTCGTCGCGGGAGGTCACGCCGGTGAGGGCGCCGTCGGCGTCGACGCGGGCCACGAGCCCGGTCGGGGAGGCGATGGACTCGTTGAGCGCGGCGAGCAGGGAGTCGGTGTCGCGCAGCGGCCGTACGGGGAGTTCGGTGTCCCCGGTGCGCCAGTGCAGGGGCCTGCGGGCCGCGTCGAGGGCCAGTTCCCAGGTGCCGCCCTCGGGGGCCGGCGCCTGCGGTATGTCCTTGAGCGGCGTCAGGGACAGGAGCTTCAGGCCGCGCTCGGCGCCCAGGAAGTCCGCGACGAAGTCGTCCGCCGGGCGGGCCAGCAGTTCGGAGGGGGTCGCGCACTGGACGAGGTGGCCGCCGGTGCGGAAGATCGCGATCTGGTCGCCGAGCCGTACCGCCTCGTCGATGTCGTGCGTGACGAAGACGATCGTCTTGCTCAACTCCTTCTGGAGCCTGAGCAGTTCGTCCTGGAGCTGGGTGCGAACGACCGGGTCGACCGCGCCGAACGGCTCGTCCATCAGGAGCACCGGCGGGTCGGCGGCGAGCGCGCGGGCCACGCCGACGCGCTGCTGCTGGCCGCCGGAGAGCTGGTGCGGGTAGCGCTTCCCGGACTCGGCGGTCAGGCCGACCGTCTCCAGGAGCTCGGCGGCCCGGGCCCGTGCCTTGCGGCGGCCGTGGCCGAGGAGCAGCGGCACGGTCGCGATGTTGTCGAGGACCGTGCGGTGCGGGAAGAGGCCCGACTGCTGGATGACGTAACCGATGGAGCGGCGCAGATCGGCGGCGTCCTGGTCCAGCACGTCACGGCCGCCGACCCGGATGGTCCCTGAGGTCGGGTCGACCATTCGGTTGATCATTCGCAGGGTGGTCGTCTTGCCGCAACCGGAAGATCCCACGAGGACGGTCACGCCGCCTTCTGGCATCTCCAGGGAGAGGTCGTGGACCGCTGTGGTGCCGTTCGGGAAGCGCTTGTGGACCGCGTCGAACTGGATCATGAGGTGTCCCTTGCCCGGCTGCATATCGTCATGCAGAGTTCTCTGTATCTGAATAGGTTGTCAACGGTTCGGTGTTAATCGCCGGTTACTTATGACCGTCAGGCAAGATCCAACGTCCGGATTGAGGGGAGTTCGCGCTCTATGTCGTCTCAGGATGTGGACGCACCGGTTGCGGTGACCACCGGCCTCGTGGTGCTGGACGGTTGCAGCACCGGTGTCGCCGACGTCGTACGGCTCGCCGACGGGACCGCACGGCCGGTCGCGGGTACCGAGGCGATGAAACGCGTCGAGGAATCCTGGGACGCCGCCCGGCGGATCGCCGCGACCGGGCGCGTGTACGGCCGCTCGACCGGAGTCGGCGCCAACCGGAACGAGGACGTGCCGACCGAGGCGGCCGCCGAGCACGGTCTGCGTCTGCTGCGCAGTCATGCCGGCGCCATCGGCGAGGAACTGCCCGCCCGGCAGGTCAGGGCGATGCTCGCCGTCCGCGCGAACCAGCTCCTCGCGGGCGGCGCGGGCCTGCGGCCCACCGTCGTCACGGCACTGTGCGAGGCGCTGGAGGCCGGCGCGTACCCCGTCGTGAACGAGTTCGGCTCGGTGGGGACCGGGGACATCGCGGCGCTCGCACAGCTCGGGCTGGCGTTGGCCGGGGAGCACCCCTGGCGGGGCGCGGACGCGTCGACCGGTGTGCGCGCGGTCGTGGGTGCGGGCGCCTCGGGAAGCGTGGGCGGTGGTGTGCTCGGAGGCGCGATCGCGGGAGCGGCCACGGGCGCGGTCGCCGGTACGCCGGAGTCCGTGGGCGCGCCCGAGCCCCAGCCGCTCGACAACAACGACGCCCTCGCGCTGATCAGCAGCAACGCCCTCACCCTCGGACAGGCGGCCCTCGCGCTGCACGAACTGCGCGGGCTCATCGGGGCCACCCAGGTCGTCGCCGCGCTGTCACTGGTCGCGGTGGACGGCTCGTACGAGGCCTACGCGGCGCCCGTGCACGCCGCGCGTCCGCACCGCGGTTCGAGTGAAGTGGCCCGCCGGATGCGGCAGTTGATCGGCGCCGCCGACCACCCGACGCCGCCGCTCGGCCGGATCCAGGACCCGTACGGATTCCGATGCCTTCCCCAGATCCACGGGCCCGCGCACGACGCGGCCGACGCCCTGGAGGAAGTCCTCGCCGTCGAGATCAACGCGGCCGCCGAGAACCCGCTGATCTGCGCCGAGGACATGGCCGCCTACCACCACGGCGGCTTCTACCAGGCCCAACTCGCCCTCGCCCTGGACCACTTCAGGCTCTCCCTCACCCAGGTGGCCCGCCTGTCGACCTCCCGCCTGTCGACCCTCAACGAACCCTCCTACACCCGCCTGCGCCCCTTCCTCGCCGACCACGAGCCCGCCTCCTCCGGCGTGATGATCCTGGAGTACGCCGCCGGGGCCGCCCTCGGCGATCTGCGGGCCTTCTCCGCGCCCGCCTCGCTCGGCCACGCTGTACTCTCCCGGGGCGTCGAGGAGCAGGCCAGCTTCGCCTCGCTCGCCGCACGTCAGACGCTGCGCGCGTGCGATGCGTACCGGCTCGTCGTGGGCTGTGAACTCGTCGCCGCCGTACGGGCGTTGCGTCAGCGCGAGCTGCGGCCGGATCCGGAGCTGCCGGTGGCACGGGCGCTGGAACTCGCCGAGTCGGTGCTCGACGCGGACCCGACCGACCGGCCGCTCACGGACGACGTGACGGCTGCGGCCGCACTGCTCGACCGGTTCACGGACATCTGGAGGGGGAGCACGGCATGAGCGTGGACGGGAACATGAGCGTGAATATGGGCATGGACACTGGCATGGAGACGGGCCTGGACGGCGAGGCGGGCGTGGATGGCGGGAGCGCGGGCGTGACGGACACTCCTGCCGGGCGTCTGCAGACGCTCTTCGAGGGCCACCGGCTCACCCCCACGCAGCGGCGCATCGCGCACAGCATGGTGCGGCGGGCCGCCGACGTGCCGTTCCTGTCGAGCGTGGAGCTCGCGGAGCTGGCCGGGGTCAGCCAGCCGTCCGTCACCCGTTTCGCCGTGGCCCTCGGCTTCGACGGCTATCCGGCGCTCCGCAAGCACCTGCGCGAGGTCGCGCCCGCCGAACCCGCGGCGGACACGGGCTCGTACAACGAGTACCAGCAGGCCGTCGAGGCCGAGATCGAGAACATGCGCCATCTCGCCTCCGTGCTCGCGGACCCGCGTCCCGTGGAGCGGGCGGGACGGCTGCTCGCCGCCTCACGGCCGCTGCCCGTCCTCGGACTGCGGGCGGCCGCGTCCCAGGCCTACGGCTTCGCCTACTTCGCCGCCAAGGTCCATCCGGACGTACGGCTGCTCCACGAGGGCGGCACGATGGTCCACGACCGGATCGACTCGGCCGTACGGGCCGGGGCCACGACCCTGCTGTGCTTCGCGCTGCCCCGGCATCCGCGGGAGGTCGTGGACACGCTGGCCTACGCGAAGGAGGCCGGGCTGACCGTCGTCACGGTGGCGGACTCGGCGTTCGCGCCGGTGGCCAAGGTGTCCGATCTGCTGCTGCCCGCCGCCGTCGGGACCGGGCTCGCCTTCGACACGGCGTGCGCGCCCATGCTGCTCGGGCGGGTGCTCCTTGAGGCGATGTGCGACGGGCTGCCCCAGGCGCAGGCACGCCTGGAGGAGTTCGACGCGCGGGCCGCCGCACGGGGCCTGTTCGTCGATTAGCAGTACCGTGTCGCGTTTTTTCGTTCGCTCTCAGACGTGTCTCACTTTTGCTCGCTAGCCTGCGTGCCCGAAAGAGGCGTCGATGAGTCGGTGAGGAGCGGATCGTGACGCGCGGAGGGCAGGGACTGGCGCGGGTGGCCGTCGTCGTACGGGCCGGGGCGGCACCGTTGTGGTGGCTCGGAGTGATCTCGGCGGGTGTGGGTGTGCTGGTGCCCGGGATCACCGGGCGCCGGATCGGGGTGATGGCGGGAGCCGCGCTCTTTCTGATCACCGCGGCCGTGGTGGCCCTGGTACGGCACAGGCGGTACGTGGCGCTGGTGGGCGGGGCCGCCCGGGCCGGGAAGCACGACGTGCTCCAGGACCGGGCCGTGACGGTACGGAACTGGCGGCGCGGGCACCGGTGGTGGCTGCTGCTCGCCCTCGCGGGAGCACTGGGCTCGGCGTTCGCCGTCCCTGCGGCCGGAGGGATGCTGCTCGCCGGAGCCGGGGCGGGCCTTCGCCTCAAGGCGGCCCGGATCGGACGGCTGGAACGGGCCGCCGAGTCGCTCGTCTGGGTCCGTGTCGACTGGCTCGGGCGCGGGGCCGGCGTTCCGGCGGGCAAGCAGGTCAAGGGCTATCGCGCCACGGGGATCGCCGCGGGCGACGCCGCGCCCGGTGGGGCGCGGCGTCGGGGTGGTGTGCTCGTCTGAGGTTCGGGGCGGAGTCAGACCTCCAGGTCGGCCTCGATCCTCTTCAGCTGGTGCCTGGCCATCGCGAGGTTCGAGCGCTTGGCGTCGAGCACCAGGTAGAGGAAGAGGCCGTTGCCGCCGCGGCCCTTGATCAGCCGGATCAGGTGGTACTGGTCGGACAGCGTGATCAGGATGTCCTCGATGTCGCCCTTGAGGCCCAGGTGCTCCATGGTGCGGATCTTGGCGCGTACGACGTCGGTGTTGCCGGCCGCCGCGACCGTGAGGTCGAAGCCCTTGCTGCCGCCGATCGTGCCGAGTGCCATGCCGCTGGTGTAGTCGACGAGAGCGGCTCCGGTCGCGCCCTCGATGGAGGCCAGGGCCTCTTTCAGTGCGGTTTCGGTGTTGGTCATGGTCGTGCCTGTCCTTTCGGTTCGGTGAGGCCGGACCGGTGAGTTCGGTCCGGTGAATCCGTGCTCAACGGCTCTTGCCGGTCGGCTCGGTGGTGGTGGTGCGCGCGACGCGCGCGGTTCGGGTGCGGGGCGCGGTGGGCTTCGCGGGGGCCCGCGCGGCCGGGGTCGGCCGGCTCTCGACCGCGGCCTCGACGAGCTCCGCGATCCGGGTTCCGGAGCGGCGCCCTTCGAGGTGCAGCCGGCCGACGTTCGCCCGGTCGCCGGCCAGTAGCGTCAGCACGGCGGACGGTCCCGCCGCGTAGGTCGCCAGATAGCCGTGCTCGCCGTGCAGCAGCAGCTCGCGGAAATCGCCCCGTCCGGTCGCGTCCGCCATGCGCAGGGCGACTCCCAGTGCGGCGGCGGTGAGCGCGGCGAGCCCCTCCGGCTCCACGCCCGGGGTGTCCTGGGCCAGCACGAGGCCGTCGACGCTGGCCGCGAGGGCACCCGTCAGCTGGGGCACTCGGGCCCGCAACCGGTGTAGTTCGTCGAGGACTTCGGCCTCGGCCGCCATCAGTTGTCTCCTCTCGGCACGCTGTCGGAGCGCGCGGATCACAAGGCCTCCAAGGCGTCTCTGAGCCGGCGCAGCAGGGCGACGTCGGGATCGGCCGACGCCTGCGCCGCCTCCGCGGCCTGCGCGACCACCGTGGAGACGGGGGACAGGGGGGCTGCGGGCGCTCGGGGCGCCCGGGATTCGTCCGGCCCGGATTCGGCGGGCCCGGACGCGATGGATCCGGACGTGATGGACCCCGTCGGGACCGGCCCGGACGCGGTCGTCGGCGATCGCGGCGTCACGATTCCGGCGGCCGCGAGCCTCCGGAGGTCGACCAGGGTGTGGAACCCCGGACGGCCGAGCACCAGCGAGATGTCCGACGCCGTGCGCTCACCGTCCACCTGGTCGAGGACCGTGCGCTGACGCGGGGGAAGGGCCAGGTCGACGGCACGGCCGGTCCGTACGAGCGGTCCGGTGTCCGTGCCCGGCTCCGGCCAGATGCGGTGCAGCAGATCGCGACGCCGCAGCGTCTCCCGCTCCACCGCGTCCACGGAGACCGGCCGTACGGGCCCGATCCAGTGCGCGACCCCGTATCGGAAGCGCGCCGGACCGCTGCTCGGGCCGAGCGTGAAGAACGCCGCGTCGTACAGCGCTCCCAGGTGGCACAGCTCAAGGGCGCCCGCCGTCAGTCGCCCGCTGTCCACCAGGAACCGTCCGACCCGCCGCTCGGCCCCCGCCTCCGAGACCGCCTCCCACCAGCCGTCGGAGCCCAGCGCGCCGCGGGTGGTGAGCAGCACGTCGAGCCCGGGTGTCGCGGGGCTCTCGGCGTGCACCACCTGGCCCTCGACCAGATACAGCACACCGCGTTCCCGCGTCAGGACGCCGGTGGCGCGCTCCTCGGCGAGACGGCTGAGCATCGGGCTGAGCGTGGGCGGGATGCCGGACCGTGGTTCCGCGCGGTTCGGGGAGCCGCGGTCCGGGGTGGTGCGGTCCGCCGGGACGTGGTCCGTCCTGACGGGATCCGCCGTGTCGCCGTCGGCTCTGTCGCGGCCGGGCAGGGGGCGCGCCTCCATCGTGGTCACCCCACCACCAGCCGTTCCGCCATCTCGCCCAGGCGTATGCGGGCCAGCGCGAGATTGCCGTCCGAACGACCCAGCCACAGATGCAGGAACACACTGCTGTCGAACGTCGTACGGACGAAGCGCAGGACGTGGTAGCTGTCCTTGTTGCAGATGATGAGATCCTCGACCGGCGGCTGTCCGCCGGACCAGTCGGCTCCTTCCTCGGGGGCGAAGGCCTTGTGCTCCGCGGCCAGGCGGGCGAGTTCCGCCGCCTCGGCCGCGGTGGCCTCGTGGTCCCCGTTGGGCGAGTCCCCGACCGTGCCGAGAGCCAGTCCGCTGGTCCAGTCGACCACCGAGGCTCCCCGGGCTCCGGGCAGTCTCATGGCCTCCAGCAGGCACTCGTCGATTCCGGGCACGGTGCTTCCCTCCCGCCCGTTGTGGTTCGGCTGAGTAACGCCGAAACTACGCAACGTGTGCGCGAGGAGTGATGGTTCTGGCATTTTCCTGTGGAACATGCCAGCGGCTGGCTAGAGTGTGTGGATTTTCCCTCTCAGTCCTCGCTCCTTACACGCAGCACCACCTTGTTCAGCGCCCACAGGCCCACCCCGACGGCCAGCAGCACTCCGGCGCGGATGTAGACGTCCGCGGGGCGGTCGGCCAGCGGGCTGGCGAGGATCAGGGCGGTGAGGGCGCCGAGCACCGGAAGCACGGTCGGCGTGCGGAAGTGCTGGTGATCGACGGGGTCGCGGCGCAGTACGAGAACCGCGATGTTGACCACGGCGAACACGCACAGGAGCAGGAACGACGTCGTGTCGCCGAGGCCCTCGATCTCGCCCGTGGAGACCAGCCCGATCGCGAGCAGCGTCACGAAGGCGATGCCGACCACGGGTGTGCGACGCGTGGGCAGGACGCGGGCCATGCCGCGCGGCAGGATGCGTTCGTTGGCCATGCCGTAACACAGGCGCGAGGCCATCATGATGTTGATCAGCGCGGAGTTGGTGACGGCGAACAGAGCGATGAGCGCGAAGAGTTTGTGCGGGAAGTCGACTCCGCCCGCCTTCACGACCTCCAGCAGCGGGCCGCTCGAACCCTCCAGCACCTTGTAGTCGACCAGCAGCGACGAGACCAGCGCCACCAGGACGTAGATCGTGCCCGTCACCGCCACACCGACGAAGATCGCCCGCGGGAAGGTGCGCACGGGATCCTTCGTCTCCTCGGCCATGTTCACCGAGTCCTCGAACCCGACGAACGCGAAGAAGCCCAGCGCCGTCGCGCCCAACACCCCGGTCATCAGGGCGTATCCGGTGCCGCCCGCCTCGAACTCGCCCAGCCGGGAAGGCTCCCCGTCGCCGTTCAGCACGGCCCACGCGCCGATCGCGAGGATGATCGCCAGGCCCGTCAGCTCGACCAGCGTCAGGACCACGTTCGTCTTCACGGACTCCGACACGCCCCGCAGGTTCAGGGCGGCCAGCAGCAGGATGAAGCAGATCGCGACGAGCGTCGGCGGCAGCGCGTCGCCCGTCAGCTCCGACAGGTAGTCGCCGCTGAACGCCCGGGCCGCCGCGCTCGCCGACGACAGGCCCGAACACATCACCATGAACGCGACGATGAAGGTCAGGAAGGGGACCTTGAACGCCTTCTGTGTGTAGAGCGCGGCCCCGGCCGCCTTCGGATACTTGCCGACGAGCTCGACGTACGACGCGGCCGTCAGGATCGCCACGACGAAGCCGATGGCGAACGGCAGCCACAGCGCCCCGCCTACCTTCCCGGCGACCTTGCCTGTGGTGGCGTAGATGCCGGTCCCGAGGATGTCGCCGATCACGAAGAGGATCAGCAGTTTGGGGCCGAGGACCCGCTTGAGCCCCGGGTCCTCGGCGGGCGCCGGTGTGCCCGCGGTGGTTTCTGCGGTGGACAAGAGAACCTCCCCCGATCGGTGATCCGTCCGGGGACGTCTTCCCTGCGCCGCGCGCGGGATGCCGGTCGGGAGCCGTCTCAGAGGTTCATCAGAGCTTCGCCCCGGCGTGGGCGCCTCAGAACAGGTCCGTCAGCGAGCCCGCGTGTGCCCCTCCCGACTCCGTCACGATCTCGTCGAGGGTCTGCGGTGTCCGGACCACGGCGAACCGCACCCCGCCCGCCCCGTCGGGCCCGAAACCGTAGATCCCGGGCCGCGCGAGGGAGTTGTACGCGTAGTGGTGCGCGAAGTAGTACGCGCCCGTGTCCAACGCGGCCGCGTAGTCGCCCTGTTCGAGCAACGGCATCGACCGCCCCTCCGCCAGCAGGTCGCCCGCGAAGCACGCGGGACCCGCCACGTCCTGCACCACGTCGGGCCCCGCCTTGGGCCGCCCCTTCGTGTCGTACGCGGCCACCCGCAGCGGCCAGGACTTCGGCGCGTACACCGTGCGCGCCGCCACCTGCACCCCCGCGTGCGTCACCGCGATCGCCCGCCCGCCGGCCGACTTCGCGTACTCGACGCGTGCCAGCACCACCCCGTGCTTGGCGAGCAGCGACCGCCCGAACTCCGTGACCAGCCCGTACCGCCCGTCGAACAGCCCCGGCACGGTCTCCGCGAGGAGCCGCGCGTACTCCTCGTACGTGGGCGTGTGCGCGTCCGACCCGAAGTTCACCGGCAGTCCGCCACCGATGTCGAGCGTGTCGATCTGCCGCCGCCCGGCCCGCTCGTTGATCTCCTCCGCGAGCCCGTACGTCTCCGCGACCGCGCGTGCCATCAACTCCAGCGGCATTCCCTGCGAACCGGAGTGCGCGTGCAGCCGGGTCAGCCACGGCCGGTCCAGATACGCCCGCACGACCCACTCGCGCGCGCCCTCGTCCCGCAGCGCGACCCCGAACTTCGAGGTCGCCGTCGCCGTCGAGAGCGCTCCGATCGAACCCCCGCCGACCTGCGGGTTCACTCGGATCCCGATGGGGGAGCGGGTCGAGGCCGAGCGTACGAGCGCGTCGAGGCGGGCCAGCTCCTGCGGGTTGTCCGCGTTGACCGCGATGCCCAGCGCGAGCGCCTCCCGCAGCTCCGCCGGGGTCTTGGCGGGCGAGTCGAGGACCGTACGGGCCGGCGGGACACCGGCCGCGCGGGCGAGGGCCAGCTCGCCCGGGCTCGCGACCTCCGCGCCGATGCCCTCCCGGTGCAGCAGCCGCAGCACCGGCACGAGAGGGGTCGCCTTCACCGCGAACGCGTGCAGCACGGGCGTCCCCGGTGCCGTCACCGCGTCGAAGG
Source organism: Streptomyces sp. NBC_00258 (assembly GCF_036182465.1). Classification (NCBI taxonomy): domain Bacteria; kingdom Bacillati; phylum Actinomycetota; class Actinomycetes; order Kitasatosporales; family Streptomycetaceae; genus Streptomyces; species Streptomyces sp. NBC_00258. The sequence continues at coordinate 5,377,885 of NZ_CP108081.1, read as the reverse complement.
CCGCCCGCAGCGCCGCCGCCGAGGCCCGGATGCCGGTGATGTCGAGGAGCCCGATGATGGGGGTGGCGGGACCGACCAGCCCCTGTTCCACGGCCGCGCGAACGGCCTCGTCCCGCCGAATGCCCCCGTCCAGGGCCGGGCCCGGCTCCTCGTCCGAAGCGCCTCCCGGCTCCCCTTCCGGAGCGTACGGAACCGCGTCCAGCTTCTTCGTGGGGCCGTCCGGTTCTTCGCCCGTCGGGTCCCCGTCTCCTGTGCCTGTGTATGCCGCCATACATCCAGCCAAACATCCGTGCCGCGCCCGTGCTGGCCCACGAAGGTATTGACTAGTTCTATTCAGGAGATCAGGATGTGAATATCGACTGAATGACCGGCACCACCCGGAGCACTCACCAGCCGCCAGGAGGCAGACCATGTCAGGACCCCGCCCCGTCCGAGCACCGCGCGGTACGGAACTGAGCGCCCTGGGATGGCAGCAGGAAGCCGCTCTGCGGATGCTGCAGAACAACCTCGACCCCGAGGTCGCCGAGCACCCCGACAAGCTCGTCGTCTACGGCGGCACCGGCAAGGCCGCCCGCGACTGGCGCTCCTTCGACGCCATGGTCCGTACGCTGCGGACGCTCAAGCAGGACGAGACGATGCTCGTCCAGTCCGGCCGGCCCGTCGGCGTCATGCAGACCCACGAGTGGGCCCCGCGCGTCCTCATCGCCAACTCCAACCTGGTGGGCGACTGGGCGAACTGGGAGGAGTTCCGACGCCTGGAGGCCCTCGGCCTCACCATGTACGGGCAGATGACGGCCGGCTCCTGGATCTACATCGGCACCCAGGGCATCCTCCAGGGCACCTACGAGACGTTCTCCGCCGTCGCCGCGAAGAAGTTCGGCGGCACGCTCGCGGGCACGATCACCCTCACCGCCGGCCTCGGCGGCATGGGCGGCGCCCAGCCGCTCGCCGTCACCATGAACGACGGCGTCGCGATCTGTATCGACGTCGACCCGCGTGCCATCGAGCGCCGCATCGAGCACCGGTACCTCGACGTGAGGGCCGACTCCCTGGAGCACGCCCTCCAGCTCGCCGTCGAGGCCCGCGACGCCCGCCGCCCGCTCTCCATCGGGCTCCTCGGCAACGCCGCCGAACTGCTGCCGCGCATGCTCGCCGAGGGCGCCCCGGTCGACATCGTGACCGACCAGACCTCGGCCCACGACCCGCTGGCCTACCTCCCCGTGGGCGTCGACTTCGACGACATGGCCTCGTACGCCGCGAAGGATCCGGCCGGGTTCACGACCCGTGCCCGTGAGTCCATGGCCCGGCACGTGGAGGCCATGGTCGGCTTCATGGACGCCGGCGCCGAGGTCTTCGACTACGGCAACTCCATCCGGGGTGAGGCCCAACTCGCCGGGTACGAGCGGGCGTTCGCCTTCCCCGGCTTCGTCCCCGCCTACATCCGCCCCCTCTTCTCCGAGGGCAAGGGCCCCTTCCGCTGGGCCGCCCTGTCCGGCGAGGCCTCCGACATCCACAAGACGGACAAGGCGATCCTCGACCTCTTCCCGGAGAACGAGTCCCTGCACCGTTGGATCAAGCTGGCCGGCGAGCGGGTGCACTTCCAGGGGCTGCCGGCCCGGATCTGCTGGCTCGGCTACGGCGAGCGCGACAAGGCCGGCGAGCGGTTCAACGACATGGTGGCGAGCGGCGAGCTGGCGGCCCCGCTGGCCATCGGCCGCGACCACCTCGACTGCGGCTCCGTCGCCTCCCCGTACCGCGAGACCGAGGCCATGCTCGACGGCTCCGACGCGATCGCCGACTGGCCGCTGCTGAACGCCATGGTGAACGTGGCGTCCGGGGCGTCCTGGGTGTCCATCCACCACGGTGGTGGCGTGGGGATGGGGCGGTCCATCCACGCGGGTCAGGTGTCGGTGGCGGACGGTACGAAGCTGGCCGGGGAGAAGATCCGGCGCGTGCTGACGAACGACCCCGGGATGGGTGTCATCCGGCATGTGGATGCGGGCTACGACATCGCCGAGACCGTGGCCGATGAGCGGGGCGTGCGGGTTCCCATGCGGGAGGGCGAGTGAGCCTGCCGTTCGGTGGGGAGCGGGACTCTTCTTCCCCCACCCCGCCCCTTCCCGAATCCATGGGCTCTGCCCCTGGACCCCGCCGGGGGCTCCGCCCCCAGACCCCCGATCGGCCTGAACGGCCTCGTCCTCAAGCGCCGGACGGGCTGAAAACGCCTGGACCGGGCTCGAAGACTCAGCCGCGCTCGGCGTCTCCGTCCTTCCACGAAATGTGGCGGCAGCTGCAGCCCATCGGCCGGCACCCCGACTCCGGTGGGTACCGGCGGTTCGCCTGGACCGGGGCCGACCGTGACTGCCGGGACTGGTTCGAGGAGCAGGCCCGGGGGCGGGGGCTGACCTACGAGCTGGACCGGAACGGGAACCAGTGGGCCTGGCTCGGCGATCCCGCCGCGGGGGACGCCGTCGTCACCGGGTCGCATCTCGACTCGGTGCCCGACGGTGGCGCCTTCGACGGCCCCCTCGGTGTCGTGTCGTCCTTCGCCGCGCTGGACGAACTGCGGAGCAGGAACGCGGAGTTCGCCAGGCCGCTCGCCATCGTGAACTTCGGTGACGAGGAAGGGGCCCGGTTCGGGCTGGCATGTGTGGGGTCCCGGCTCGCGGCCGGGGAGCTCACCGTCGAGCAGGCGCGGCGGCTCCGGGACGGTGACGGGGTCAGCCTTCCGCAGGCCATGGAGGCCGCCGGTTACGACCCGGACGCCATCGGGGCCGACCCCGAGCGCCTGGCCCGGATCGGCGCGTTCGTCGAGCTGCACGTCGAGCAGGGCCGTGCCCTCGACCTCTCCGGTGACCAGGTCGGCATCGCCAGCGCCATCTGGCCGCACGGGCGGTGGCGGTTCGACTTCCGGGGCGAGGCCAACCACGCGGGGACCACCCGGCTCGTGGACCGCCGCGACCCGATGCTGTCGTACGCCGAGACCGTGCTCGCCGCCAGGCGGGAGGCTCGGCTCGCGGGTGCCGTGGCGACCTTCGGCAAGATCTCGGTCGAGCCGAACGGCGTCAACGCCATCCCGTCCCTCGTGCGCGGCTGGCTCGACTCCCGCGCCGCCGACCAGGCGACCCTCGACACGGTCGTGAGCGGCATCGAGAAGGCGGCCCGCGAGTACGCCGACGAGCACGGGGTCCAACTGGACGTCGTCCGGGAGTCGTTCACCCCCGTCGTCGAGTTCGAGCACGCCCTGCGGGACGAGATCGCCCGCATCCTGGGCAGGGAGAAGGAGGCGGACCTCAAGGTCCCCGTCCTCGGTACCGGCGCGGGACACGATGCCGGGATCCTCTCCGGATCCATCCCCACCGCCATGCTGTTCGTACGCAACCCCACGGGCGTCTCGCACTCGCCGGCCGAGTACGCCGCCGAGGACGACTGCGTGGCCGGGGTGACCGCACTCGCCGACGTACTGGAAGGGCTGGCCTGCACGTGAGCGCGCGAGGCACGACCTACTGGCTGGAGCACGCCTGGCTCGACTCCTACGTCGAGCCGGGCGTGGCCCTGGACGTGGACTCGGAGGGGCGGATCGCCGCCGTCCGCACGGGCGTCGACGCCCCGCCCCCGGGTGCCGAGATCCTGCGCGGCCTGACCCTTCCCGGTCTCGCCAACGCCCACAGCCACGCCTTCCACCGTGCCCTGCGCGGCACCGTCCAGGTCGGCTCCGGCACCTTCTGGACCTGGCGCGAGATCATGTACTCCGTCGCGGACCGGCTGACCCCGGAGACGTACCATGCGCTCGCCCGTGCGGTGTACGCCGAGATGGCCCTCGCCGGAGTCACGGCCGTCGGTGAGTTCCACTACGTCCACCACGCGCCGGGCGGCACTCCGTACGCCGACCCGAACGCGATGGGCGAAGCCCTCATCGAGGCCGCCGCCGAGGCGGGCATCCGCATCACCCTGCTCGACACCGCCTACCTCGCCGCCGGCCTCCTGAACACGCGCAGCGGGCAGCCCCCGAACCGGCACCAGCTCCGCTTCTCCGACGGCACCGCGGAGGCCTGGGCCGAACGCTGTTCAGTTCTCAAGGACCGGGATCACGCACGGATCGGGGCCGCCATCCACTCCGTACGGGCTGTGCCCGCGGGGCAGTTGGCGACGGTGGCGCGGTGGGCCGAGGAGCGGCGGGCGCCGCTCCATGTGCACCTGTCCGAGCAGACGGCGGAGAACGACGCCTGCCTGGAGACGCACGGCTGCACGCCGACCCGGCTGCTCGCCGACCACGGGGTGCTCGGCCCGCGCACGACGGGCGTCCACAACACCCACCTCACCGACGAGGACATCGCGCTGCTCGGCGGCTCCACGACCGGCACCTGCATGTGCCCGACCACCGAGCGCGACCTCGCCGACGGCATCGGACCGGCCGTCGCGCTCCAGCGGGCGGGCTCGCCGCTGTCCCTCGGCTCCGACAGCCACGCCGTCATCGACCTGCTCGAAGAGGCGCGTGCCATGGAGCTGAACGAGCGCCTGCGCACCCGCACCCGAGGCCACTGGACGGCGGCGGCGCTCCTGCGCGCCGCCTCCGCGGACGGTCACGCGGCCCTGGGCTGGGACGACGCGGGCATCCTCGAACCCGGCGCGCTCGCCGACTTCACGACGATCGCGCTCGACTCGGTCAGAACAGCGGGGCCGGTGCCACGGCTCGGCGCCGAGACGGCCGTATTCGCGGCGAGCGCGGCGGACGTGCGCCATACGGTCGTGGGCGGCCGCCATGTCGTACGCGACGGGGCCCATGCCCTGGTGCCGAACGTGCCGCAGGCCATGGCCGATGCCGTCGAAGCCCTGCGCGCCTGATTCCCGCCCCCGCCCCTGTCCCAGCTCCAGCCATCGCCCCCGCCGCCCCGAGCCCTCACAAGGACGCCATGAGCAGCACAGGCAGCACCACGAACGGCACGACGACCGTCATCACCAACATCGCCAGTCTGGTCACCAACGATCCCTCCCTCGGTGACGGCTCCCCCCTCGGTCTGATCCAGGACGCGGCCGTCGTCATCGACGGCGACCGCATCGCGTGGACCGGTGATTCAAGAGAAGCACCCGCCACTGACAACCGGGTCGACGCCGGTGGCCGCGCGGTGATCCCGGGCTTCGTCGACTCCCACTCGCACCTCGTCTTCGCGGGCGACCGCACGCAGGAGTTCAACGCCCGGATGTCCGGCCGGGCCTACAGCGCCGGCGGCATCCGTACGACCGTCGCCGCCACCCGGGCGGCGAGCGACGAGGAGCTGGAGCGCAACCTCACCCACTACCTCGCCGAGGCCCTGCGCCAGGGCACGACCACGTTCGAGACGAAGTCCGGCTACGGACTGACGGTCGAGGACGAGGCCCGGGCCCTGCGCATCGCCTCCGCGCACACCGACGAGGTCACCTACCTCGGCGCCCACATCGTCTCCCCGGACTTCGCCGACGACCCCGCCGGGTACGTCGCGCTCGTCACCGGCGAGATGCTCGACGCCTGTGCCCCTTACGCCCGTTGGGTCGACGTCTTCTGCGAGAAGGGCGCCTTCGACGGCGACCAGGCCCGCGCGATCCTCACGGCCGGCAAGGCGAAGAGCCTGCACCCGAGGGTCCACGCCAACCAGCTCTCGTACGGCCCCGGCGTCCAGCTCGCGGTCGAACTGGACGCGGCGAGCGCGGACCACTGCACGCACCTCACGGACGCGGACGTCGACGCCCTCGCGAGCGGCGACACCGTGGCGACCCTGCTCCCCGGCGCCGAGTTCTCCACCCGTGCCGAATGGCCGGACGCCCGCCGCCTCCTCGACGCGGGCGCCACCGTCGCCCTCTCCACCGACTGCAACCCGGGCTCGTCCTTCACGTCGTCCGTGCCCTTCTGCATCGCCCTGGCCGTACGGGACATGCGCATGACCCCGGACGAGGCGCTGTGGTCGGCCACCGCGGGCGGAGCCCGGGCGCTGCGCCGCACCGACGTCGGCCGCCTCACTCCGGGCGCGTACGCCGACCTCGCGTTCCTCGACGCCCCGAGCCATGTCCACCTGGCCTACCGGCCGGGCGTGCCGCTGGTCGACCAGGTGTGGCGGCGGGGCGTACGCGTGGTCTGAGGCCGGCCCCGGGCGGGCCGGTCGCTCAGCCCGCCTTGGCCCGGACCCCGTACATCAGCCGCCGCAGCACCGCCTCGGCCGGGCCCCGGCGCCCCGCGCGCTCCAGGGCGTACGCCCCCGCCACCGTGAGCAGCCAGACGCCGACCGCGAAGAGGGCCATGGTCCAGCTGGACAGGTGCTCGCCGAGGCCGAGGCCCCAGGCGGCCAGCACCGGCGCGAAGAGCAGCGAGTGCGCGAGGTAGCAGGACAGGGACCGCTTGCCGACCGCCGACACCGCCGCGACGACCGTGGCACCCGCGCCGGCACCCGCACCCCCGATCGCACTCGCCGCCGAACCCGCGATCTCGCCCGCCCCCACACGCGCCCTCCGGCTGGTCCACCAGTGCACGAAGAGCGCGACGGCCGCGACGTAACCGAGTCCGGCGGCGTTTCCGGTGACGTCCCGGAGAAGCGTGAGCGCTCCCTCCTCGCTCTGCGCGTCGGCCGGTACGTCCAGGGCGCCGACGTGCGCGAGTGCGGCGGGCAGCGCGCCGAGCCAGCCGACCGTGATGCCGATGACGGCCGTGCGGCGCAACAGGGTCCGATGGCGCCCGGGCTCCTCCAGGACACGGCGGCGGGCCGCCCAGAAGCCGAGCAGGAAGACTACGTACCCGCCGCCGGCCAGTGCCAGAGCGGAGGCCAGGAACGTGATGAACAGCCCGGTCTCCAGCCGGGTCCCGGCCGCCGTGAGCCAGTTTTCTTCCTGCGCCGCGTACGCCATGAAGCCGGGCTCCGCGCCCGCGTCCCCGAGTGTGCCCAACTCGCCCCGGAGCAGGGCCGATACGACGGGCTGGGCCGCGAAGAACACGATCAGTACGGCGCCGGCGCAGATCCACCCCTTCAGCGCGCGCTCGCTCCGCCGCAGGAACACCAGGCCGAGGACGAGGCTCAGCACCCCGTAGTAGCCGACGATGTCGCCCGCCATCAGCAGGGTGGAGTGCAGGAGCCCGATGACGATCAGCCACAGACTGCGCCTGCGCAGGATCCTGGCGGCGCCCCGCTCGGAGTTGCCGGCCGCGGTCTGCCGGAGGAAGAGCTGCATCATCCCGTAGCCGAAGAGGAACGCGAAGAGCGGATAGACCCGCAGGTCCAGCACGATGATCATGGTGAACTGCACCGCGTGGTCGAGCCACGAGCCGTCCGCGGGCTGCCAGCCGGAGGGCCCGCGCCGGGCCGCCCAGAGGTGGAAGGCGGTGTTGGACAGAACAATGAGCAACAGCATGATCCCGCGCGCGAGGTCGGGTGCGAGCGCCCGCTCCTCGGCCCGCACGCCCCCGCGTCGCACCGGCGTCTCTTCGCTCGTGGTTGTCATGACCCCACGCTAGGAAGGGCGTGACCTGGGCGACATCGGCCGGCGGTCCAGTGCCGACCGACCAAGGGATGACACCGAGTCGCGGGACCGCGACCAAAGTCGCCGCCGAACACCCCCTCGGTCAGAAACCTGGTCGGGTGCCCGGACAGGAACCCGGTCAGAAACCCCGTCACCCGGCCAGGAAGCCCGCCCAGTGGCTCAGGCGGGCCCCGCCCCCGCCCGCCACAACTGCTCCGTGCGCCCCGCGTCCGTGGCCAGGTCGAGGCCGTCGTCGCCGTACGGAGTCAGCGCGTGGTCCGGGGCGACGGCCGGGCGGATCACGCCGTCGGCGGTCACCGCGAACCTAAGGTTCACGGCGTTGCGGCCGCCGAGCGAGTCGCACTCCCAGATGCCCACGCCGTCGTCGGTCGCGCCGCGGCTGTCCAGACAGAAGTCGGGGTCCGCGTACGACTGCAGCGCGCCCCGGTCGGTGTCGACGCGCCAGCGCTGGGTGCCGGCCGAGGAGCAGGGGGCCGTGATGACGTCCGTGCCCTTCTCCATCTCGCCGTCCAGGATGTCCAGACAGCGGCCGGTGGAGCGGTTCACGACCTGGGCGTAACTGCCGTTCGGAGGCGGCGGCGGAGCGGACGGCGGGCGGGAAGCCGGGTGGGACGGGCTCGGGGACGCCGGCTTCGACGGGCTCGAACTCCTCGTCGGGGACGGGGAGTCGGAGCTGTCCGTGGGGGAGGCGGACGGCGCCGTCGGGACCGTGGCCGTCACCGTGACCGCCGCCGGGGGCACCGGAGTCCCCGCGCTTCCCGCGGTGTCGGGCTGTGAGCCGCCCGAGGAGACGAGGAAGAGCAGCAGCGGGGCCAGGGCGACCCCGAGCGCCGCGGAGGCCAGCACGAGGCGGCGTGAGGGCGGCCAGGCCGCCAGGGACCCCCAAGTGGCCGACTGCGTCTGCGCGGTGGCGTGCGAGCGGGCCGCCGCACCCGTGCCGTACGCCGTGCCGCCCCACGGCAGCAGGCCCTCGGCCAGGCCCGTGTGCGGGTCGTCGCGCAGCGCGGACAACTCCTCGTACGCGGTGGCGCAGTGCGCGCACTCGGCCATGTGGGCGCGCAGATCCGTGCTGTGGCGAGGGCTGTCGGGGCGTACCGACTCCTCGATCAGCCGGCGGAAGTCCTGGCAGCGCGGATCGCCGGAGGCGGCGAGATGGCTCTTCAGGAAGGACGCGCGCAGGGCCTGGAGCGCCGGCTCCGTTCCGTACGTCACGTCCTCGCGGGTGAGTCCCAGGAGGCCCGCCGTGTTCTCCTCGGGCTCCTGCTCCACGATCCCGTACCAGACGAGGCCCTGGACCCGGGAGGGGAGCGACCTGAACGCGTCGAGCAGCGGTGGCGTCGGGCCCTCGGGACCGGCCGCGCGCAGCCGCGCGAGGAGGCCGGGGTCGAGCCGGCCGGCCCGTTCGTCCCCGGTCCATGTGACGGCCACCCGCCCCGCCAGCAGCAGGAGTTGGTGCCGCCAGGCGCCTCCCGGGTCGGAGCCGCGCGCGGTCTCCTGGGCCGCGAGCGCGAACGCCCGGTCCGTCAGCTGCCGCGCCGCGGAGTCGGCGGTGGTGCACAGACGGGCGTACGCGAGGACCGCCGGCCGGTGGCGCACGCGCAGTTCGCGCAGTGCCGCGTACGCGGTCTTGGTGTCCGCGCGCAGCAGCTCGGTGAGCCGCGCGTCGGCCGCGCCCGCGTGCACGCCGCCCCCGCCCCCGCTCCCGATGCCGGCATCGTCGCCGGTCCCCTGCCCCTCGCCCCGAACCATCCACGTGCCTCCCTGCACCCCTGTGCGGCCCCCGCCGGACAACTGACATACCAGCCAGTTTGGCGGGTGACCATAGTGATGGAAGGTGAACAGTGAAGAAAGGGGTTCCCGTGGGTAACTCGGGGGATGCGAGGGTGCGGACCCGCGTGCCGCGAGGTCATGGACCCGGGCGATCCGAGGGTGTGGACCCGTGGGATCCACCGGCCGGAAGCCACGTCATCCGCGGGCGGGAAGCCGCGTGACCCGCGGGCGTGACGTCGCGTGATCCGCGGACAACGCACTCGGGGCCGGGCCGGATGATCCGGCCCGGCCCCGAGCGCACACCTGCGCGCCCTGTGTGCCGGTACGACCACACACCTCGTGCGGTGGTGCGGTGGTGGTGGCGACGGTGACCCTCACTCCTCGACGGTCAGTCCCCTGCGCAGCCGCACCAGCGTCCGCGAGAGCAGCCGGGAGACGTGCATCTGCGAGATGCCGAGTTCGTCACCGATCTCGGACTGGGTCATGTTGGCGACGAACCGCAGGGACAGGATCTGCCGGTCGCGCGGCGGGAGTTCGGCGATCAGCGGCTTCAGCGACTCGACGTACTCGATGCCTTCGAGCCCGTGGTCCTCGTAGCCGATCCGGTCAGCCAGCGCGCCCTCGGAGTCGTCCTCCTCGGGCTGGGCGTCGAGTGAGCTGGCCGTGTAGGCGTTCGACGCAGCCATGCCCTCGACGACCTCGTCGTTCGACAGGCCCAGACGCTCCGCCAGCTCTCCCACCGTCGGAGCGCGGTCCAGTTGCTGCGCGAGTTCGTCGCCCGCCTTGGCCAGGTCGAGGCGGAGTTCCTGCAGTCGGCGCGGTACCCGCACGGACCATGAGGTGTCGCGGAAGAAGCGCTTGATCTCGCCGACGATCGTCGGCATCGCGAAGGTCGGGAACTCGACGCCACGGCTGAGCTCGAAGCGGTCGATCGCCTTGATCAGGCCGATCGTGCCGACCTGGATGATGTCCTCCATCGGCTCACTGCGGGAGCGGAACCGGGAGGCCGCGAACTTCACCAGGGCGAGATTGAGTTCGACCAGGGTGTTGCGTACGTACGAGTACTCGTGGGTGCCTTCTTCCAGCGACTCCAGCCGCTCGAAGAGGGTCTTGGACAGGGCCCGTGCGTCCACTGGCCCGACCTCGGCGAAAGGCGGGATCTCCGGAAGTCCTGCGAGGCCGGCGTTCTCGTCGGCGGACTCGTCTTCCAGTCGTTCCAGAGGGGGTGTCGACGTCGCCCTCTGGGGCTGCGATGCGTCGAGCCGGGGTGACATGGTGTCCTCCATCGTTCTCGGCATATGGCTGCCGATGCCAATACGTGCACTGCGGTGTGCGGCGCCTCCAAAGCCGGCCGTGTCGAAAACTGTCTCTACTAGCCCTACCCGCTTTCGCGACTCTCTCGCAAGTGTGTTTCATGGCTAAATGTCCGTTTCTTGGCGGTTGTTCGGGTGTTGAAGAGTGCGAGGAAGGCGTAGGGTTCGTGGGCGTATCAACAGCCACGACGGTCGGAAGAGAGACACGGCATGGACCGCGGGACGGTCGGCAGCGCACAGTCGGGCCGGCTTCTGGTCGAGGTGAGGGAAGAGGGCGCTAGCGCCGTCGTGACCCCGGCCGGTGAGTTGGATCACCATACGGCGGATCTACTGCGTGAACCGATCGAGGAATACCTCGACCGCGGGTTCGCGCGACTCGTCGTGGACTGCTCACGTCTGGAGTTCTGTGACTCCACGGGGCTGAACGTGCTGCTCGGTGCCCGGCTGAAGGCCGAGGCCGCGGGTGGCGGGGTCCATCTGGCGGGCATGCTGCCGGTGGTGTCCCGGGTCTTCGAGATCACCGGGGCGGAGGCCGTCTTCACCCTCCACGACACGCTCGAAGAGGCTCTGAGCGAGCCCGGGTCCGACGGGTCCGAGGCCGGCAAACCCGAGCCCGAACCGGGCGACCAGTCGCACTGAGGCGCTCCCGTGAGGCAAAGTTATGCCTCGGTTGTGTCCGTGTGATCAGCGCGTTACCAGAGTCACAGCATCCATGCCGAATAAGTGGGTGTTCTGACGGTTCGGTCGGGCAGGAGACATCCTGAATATGTCAACAGACCGAACGGCAAGCGCGCGGCAGTCCCCGGACGACTCCCGGATCCCGAGTGTCCCTGAGCTTTCCGAATGTCCTGAATGTGCTGAGTACTGAGTCTTGAATCGTGAACTGGTGAATCGGTGAGGTGAAGCGCTGATGAGCACCACCCGGCCTTACCCGCCGGGCGACCGCGGCCCGGAACCGGGCGACGGCGGCGCTTCCGGGACGCCTCCGGGCGGTACGCCTGTCGTGCGTCGGGCCCGTCGGCTGAACTTCGACGGCGCGAGCGGGGTCGTCCCGCTCGCCCGCGACTTCGCCCGTCAGGCGTTGTACGAGTGGGGCTGGCTGCCCGCGGCCACCGCCGACCAACGGGCCGCGGCCGAGGACGTCCTGCTGGTCGTCTCCGAGCTGGTCACGAACGCCTGTCTGCATGCCGAGGGGCCGGACGAGCTCTCGATCGCCTGCGAGAACAAGGTGCTCCGCGTCGAGGTCTCCGACCGGGGCACGGGCCAGCCCGCGCCGCGCACCCCGCACCGGGCCGGCCGACCCGGCGGCCACGGGATGTTCATCGTGCAGCGGCTGTGCCTGGACTGGGGTGTGATCCGTACGAACGGGGTTGCGGGCAAGACGGTCTGGGCGGAGCTCGGGGCGCCGGCGTAGCCGTTCCACTGGGTTCGGCGTTGTCGGCCGGGTGCGCTGTCGGGTGCGTCGTGGCTTGTCGCGCAGTTCCCCGCGCCCCTTTGGGGTGCCTGCCCTTAGGTGCCTCTTGGGGTTACCCGCGGTTCGGTTTTTCCCCTTCCCTCACTTGATGCGCGTCGGATCCCCACGGATCCGGCGCGCACTTTGTCTTCCCTCGGCAAGGCCCCGGGCGTACCTTGACGGCCGATCTGATGTGCCGTCAGGAACGCCATCAGGAAAGCCTTCAGGAATGAGGGGACCGTGTCATACCGGATGTACCCGAAACGAACCGCCGCGCTCGCGACCGCCGCGGCTCTGGCCGGCTCGGCGGTGCTGATGGCCGCCCCCGCTGCCCAGGCCGACGTGGTGGACGTCAACTACCAGTGCAAGACACCCATCGGTGACAAGTCCGCCGTCTCGCCCATCGACATCAAGGGTGTCAAGAGCGGCAGCGGCTACCAGATCACCATGACCTTCGAGAAGGGCGTCTCGTCCAGCCCCGTCGACCTGGGCAAGGGCGCGATGAACCCGAGCGCCGTCATCAAGCTGGGCGGCGCCGATACCGGCACGCTGGCGGTCAAGGGGCCCGCCAACCCGGAGACCGTGCCCGCCAACACCCCGATCAAGATCACCGACCTCACGGGTACGTACACCCCGAAGAAGACCGGCAAGGTCACCTTCACACCGGGTGTGCTGACCATCAAGGCTCTCGGTACGACGACCACGTGCACGCCCTCCAACGCCCCGAAGGTCTCGCTGACCCTGGACGTCACCGCGGCCGGCGGCGGGACGACGGGGACGACGGGCTCCTCGCAGGATGCCCCCGCGGGCGGCGAGGAACTCCCGCAGACCGGCCCCGAGGACTCCGCGATCGCCCTCGGCACGCTCGGCGGCACGGTGCTGCTGGCGGGTGCGGCCGGAGTGCTGTGGCTGACCCGGAGGAACCAGGCCCACCGCTGATCCGCACGTCTCGTACGACCTGCACGACCTGCACGACCTGCACGTCTCGCACGACCCGTACGCCATCCGGAGCCGCCGATGCCGTTCGTACCGCCCACCGCCCGTGTTCTCTGTCTCGCCGCCGTCGCACTCCTGGCCGTTGCCCCGACCGCGGCGGCCGACGACGGCTGGTCCGTCGTGCCGTCGGCCGGCGGGCGGGACGCACGGCCGTACTTCTACGCGGAGGGCGCGCCCGGCACGGTCCTGCAGGACACGGTGTCGGTGCTCAACCCGGGCGGGAAACCGCTCACCGTGCGGTTCCGGGGTGCGGACGCCGACAACACGAGGAGCGGCGGATTCTCCGTGCGGACCAGGGCGACGGACACCGGTGCCTGGATCACCTTCGCCGAGCGGACCGTGCGGATCCCGGCACGTACCCGCGCGGACGTGCCGTTCACCGTGAGCGTCCCGGCGGGCGCCACGCCCGGCGACCACCCCGGCGCGATCGTCGCGAGCGCCGCCGGCCGGACCGCTGCCGTACGCGTCCATCTGCGGGTCGCGGGCCCGACCCTCTCCGCGCTCACCGTCGAGCACGTGCGGGTCACCGGCGGGCGCATCTCGTACGAACTGGTCAACCGCGGCACCACCGTGCTGACCCCGAAACTCGCCGTACGCGCCGAGGGGCTCTTCGGCGAGGTGCTGGACCGGGCCCCGCGCACCCTGCCCGTCGAACTGCTCCCCGGCCGCCGCGTCACGCTCACCGAGCCCTGGCCCGACCCGCCCGCGATCGACTCCGTCGACGTCGAGCTCACGGTCACGGCGGCGGGCGGGGCGCACGACGAGGCGGGAGTGTCGGCCCGGTTCGTGCCGTGGGGAGCGGTGACGGGCGCGGCGATCGGGCTCGCGGCGTGTGCGGCCGGCGGCCACTGGTTCGTACGACGTCGTAGGCGGCCGCGGGAGTCACCGGACGCCGAACAGCCGCGTACGGAAGTCGAGTTGACGGGAGCGGTGACGTGAGCGGGAAAAGAGGGGCGCGGATTCCGGCGGTTGTCGTGGTGCTCGCGCTTGTGCTGTTCCCCATGGCGGGGGCGACCGCCTCGGCGGCCGAGAAACCGGTGGTCAAGCTTTCCAAGGCCCAGGCGGGGACGGGCGGTTCGATCACCGTGGGCGGTACGGGGTGGCGGCCGAACGCGCTGCTGATGATGCTGATCTGCGGGCAGTCCTCGACCGACCGGGGTGTGATCGGCGGGACCAACTCCTGTGCCAACGCGGACGGCCGGGCCGTCACGACCGACGCGAAGGGCGCCTTCAGCAAGAAGCTTCCGGTCGCCGAACCGCCCAAGCCGTGCCCCTGCGTCGTGCACGTGGCGACGGTCACCGGGGAGAAGGCGGAGGCGGACGCCCCGTTCCTGGTCGCCGGACACGATGTCGAACCGCTGCCCAAGCAGGACAGCGGCGGACGGCTCTCGGTGCTCACCGACACCCGGCTCGACGGGTCGAGCGGCCTGCTCGCCTGGTTCGGCGCGCCGCCGTCCCGCAAGCTCGTCTTCACCGTCGGCAACGTCGGCACGACCGCCGTCAAGAACCCCGTCTTCCAGGTCGGCACCTCCCACGGCGTGTTCGCCCCCCAGTGGGAGGAACAGCAGTGGCGCGGCACCATCGGGCCCGGCGAGAAGGAACGGATCACCCTGCCGGTCGAGCTGACCGCCGGCGCGCACGGCGACTACACGGTCTCGCTCAAGTTCGGCGGCAAGGTGCTCGCCGAACAGCCGTGGGGCGTGGGGCGCCCCTGGGGCGTGACGCTCTTCTGGATCCTGGTCTGCGTCGTCGTACCGGCCGCGCTCTTCCGGATCGGCATGGCCGTGGTCGACCGGATCCGGCCGCGCGGCTCCGCGGGACGCGGCGGACGTGCAGGGCGCCTCGCGCGACCGGGGCGCCCCGGGCGTGGCGCGCACGGTGTGCGGCGCGGCGGTCTCCGGCTGCCCGAAGTCACCCTGCGCATGCCGAAGCTGAGCCTCACGTCGGCCTCCCCGGAGTCCGAGGCCGACACCACGACGCGTACGCCGTCCCGTACGAACCCGACGCTGCCCTGGTTCACCCCGGACACCGATCCCGGGGCGGCCGAGGCCGATCCGCTCTCCGCACCGCACGAGAACAGTCCGACGACCCCCACCAGGAAGGGAAACACGTGAGCACGCAACGGAGAGTCCGGCCGGGGCCGACACGGCCCAGAGGCAGCCGGAGAGCGGGCGCGGCCGGGGTCGCGATGATGCTCGGCGGTGCGGGAGTCCTGCTGGGCGTGGCCGCTGCGCCCGCCCAGGCCGCCGAGGTGTCCTACGCGACCGACTGCGTACCGCCTCCGGTCTCCGGGCTGCCGACGGTCAAGGGCACCACCAAGGTGGAGGTCACCGCGCCGGCCACGGCGAAGGTCGGTGACGAGGTCGAGGTGGTCTGGAAGTTCACGCAGGCCGCGTCGAAGAACCCCGACCTCATCGACCTGCCCGCGAACTCGGTCCAGCCGTCCGGCACCCTCAAGGCGGCCGGCGCGCAGGCCGCGTCCATCGCGATGCAGGGGCCGCGGGAGAACCCGGCGATCCCCAAGGGCGGGGCGATGGTCCTGTCCGACATGAAGGGCAAACTGAAACTGACGACGGCGGGAGACGTGACGCTGACGCCCGACGCGTACGCCATCAACGTCATGTCGACGGACACCAAGTGCACGCCGACGGAGACGGTGAAGCCCGCGGCGACGATCAAGGTCACGGCGGGGGAGGGGACTCCGCCTCCCGATCCCACGGATCCCCCTGATCCCACCAGCCCGCCGCCGACCGAGAGTGAGACCGGGGGCAGCGACACGGGCGGTACCACCGGTGGAGGCGGTGAGACCGACTTCACCGGCAAGGAGGTCAAGATCCCCTACGCGTGCAAGACGCCGATCGGCGACAAGAACGCGACCTCTCCCGTGCAGATCAACGCCAAGAAGGACGGCGGGAGTTACGACCTCACCGTCAAGTTCAAGGGCTCCGTGATGGACAGCCCCGCCGACATCCCGGCGGACTCGGTCAAGCCGTCGATGGAGGTCGCGCTCGGCGGCGCCGACAAGGGCACGGTCCATGTCGAGGGGCCGACGAACCCCGAGGCGATCAAGTCCGGGGATCCCATGGTGATCTCCGACATGACCGGCACGTACAAGCCGGGCGCCGACGGGGAGTCGACGCTCTCGCCGGGTGTGCTGACGGTGAAGGCGCTCGGGACGACCACGACGTGTACGCCGGAGAAGTCCGAGGTGTCGTTGACGCTCGACACGTCGGCGCAGCCGGGTGGCGCCGCCGGTGGGAGTGGCTCCGCCGGAGGAACTGGTACGTCGGGGTCCGGTGACACCGGTGGAGGGCTGGCCGACACCGGCGCCGATGACAGTGGAGGGCTGCGGGCGCTCGGGTTTGTTGCCGGGACCGCGATTCTGCTGGGCGGGGCCGTGTTCACGTTCATGCCCAGGCGGCAGGCTTCGCGTCGGGCGCCGTAGGGGTGGCGCTTCGGTGGGGAACTGCGGGACCGCCGTGGCTGGTCGCGCAGTTCCCCGCGCCCCCAAAAGACTGCGCAGTTCCCCGCGCCCCCTAATAGGGAGCGCGGGGAACTGCGCGATCAGCCACAACGAACCCGCGGTTGGCCCACCGGACCTCGGCGGAGCGTCTAGCGGACGTCGCCCATCAGGGACTTGACCTTGTTGCGGTACATGTAGACCGCGAAGCCGGCGATGACGGCGAGGGTGGCTTCCAGGGCTACGACGCCCATGCCGTTGAGGTCGACGCCCGCGATGGAGAGCAGGCCCGTCGTGGCGTCGCCGGCGGTGACGGCGAGGAACCAGACGCCCATCATCTGGGAGGCGTACTTCGCGGGGGCCATCTTCGTGGTGACGGAGAGGCCGACCGGGGAGACGGTCAGCTCGCCGACGGTCTGGACGAAGTAGATGGCGACCAGCCACATCGCGGCGGCCTTGTGACCGCCCTCGGCGATCGACAGGGGAGCCAGGAAGAGGAAGAACGACGCGCCGACCAGGACCAGACCCGAGGAGAACTTCACGATCGTGCTCGGCTCCCTGCCGGCGCGGTTCAGCGCCAGCCAGGCCCAGGCGAAGACCGGGGCGAGGGCCATGATCAGCACCGGGTTCACCGACTGGTACCAGGAGACCGGGAACTCCCAGCCGAACACGGTGTTCTCGGCCGACGACTCGGCGAAGATCGACAGCGTGGAGCCGCCCTGGTCGTAGATCATCCAGAAGACGGCCGCGGCGATGAAGAACCAGATGTACGCGGACATCTTCGACTGCTCGACACGGTCCAGGGACTTGTCCCGCTTGATACGGGCGATGACCCAGACCGGGATGACCAGGCCGAGGACGGTGAGCGGAACCAGGATCCAGTTCAGCGTGTAGTGGCCGGAGAAGCCGACGGCGGCGTAGAAGACCGCGGCGACGGCCAGCCACAGCAGACCCTTGCGCAGCGTCGAGGCCTTCTCCGCGGCGGACAGCGGCGTCGGGACGACGTCGGAGCGCGTGTCGAGGTGACGGCGGCCGAGCAGGAACTGGGCCAGACCCAGCGCCATGCCGAGCGCGGCGAGCGCGAAGCCCAGGTGCCAGTTGACGTTCTCGCCGATGGTGCCGATGACCAGCGGCGCGGCGAAGGCGCCGAGGTTGATGCCGATGTAGAAGACGGTGAAGCCGCCGTCACGGCGCGGGTCGTCCGGGCCGTCGTAGAGGTGGCCGACCATCGTCGAGATGTTGGCCTTCAGCAGACCCGAGCCGATCGCGACGAGGCCGAGGCCGGCGTAGAAGGTGCCGGACGAGGGCAGCGCCAGCGTCAGGTGGCCGAGCATGATGACCAGGCCGGCGACGGCGACGGTCCTGCGGGGGCCGAGCACGCGGTCCGCGAACCAGCCGCCCGGGAGGGCGAGCAGGTACACGAGCGACAGGTACACCGAGTAGATCGCGGTCGCGGCGGTCGCGCTCAGGTGCAGGCCGCCGGGGGCGACCAGGTACAGCGGGAGGAGTGCCCTCATGCCGTAGTAGGAGAAACGCTCCCACATCTCGGTCATGAAGAGAGTGGCCAGTCCGCGGGGGTGGCCGAAGAAGGTCTTCTCGGAACCGGGGGTGCCCGGAGAGACCGAGTCCTTCGTCAGGCTGGACGCCATGGTCGTTCCTTGCTGGTCGGGACGCGCTGCAGAGCGTCGCGCGCCCGGTGGGGGAGGCGGCCGGCACCGGCGGGGGCCCGTCCCGCCCCACGCCCACGGGGAGTCCGCTCCGGGTCATCGGAACGGTGGACGGCGACCACCGGGATCCACGCCCCGCACGCGTCCTCGCGCTCGGGGCCCGGCCACAGGTCATTCCTTTCGAGGCTGGTAGACACCAGCCCGCACACAAAAGAGACCTTCGGCGTCAAGCTCCCGCCAAAGGTCCCTGCGTGGTGCTACAGGCGTCTGGTCACCATAAGGCCCCACGGCATGGCATTGCCGCATATGACATGACTTGAGAGATGGATCACAGGTATGGATGGAACTATGCGCCTGAATCGAAGGTCGTTCATAGATTTACATCCCTAACCCACAGGGTTGCATCCCCCGCGCGGTGCGGGCGAATCACGGGTGTCGATCACCCTGTCTGCACTGGTCCGCAGCGGACTACCATCAGTTCATGACCCGAGTACTGCTCGCCGAGGACGACGCGTCCATCTCGGAACCCCTGGCCCGCGCCCTGCGCCGGGAGGGGTACGAGGTTGAGGTACGCGAGGACGGCCCCACCGCGCTGGATGCCGGCATCCAGGGCGGCATCGATCTGTGTGTGCTCGACCTCGGGCTGCCCGGCATGGACGGCCTGGAGGTGGCCCGGCGGCTGCGCGCCGAGGGGCACACCGTGCCGATCCTCATCCTGACCGCGCGCGCCGACGAGGTGGACACGGTCGTGGGCCTGGACGCCGGCGCCGACGACTACGTCACCAAGCCGTTCCGCCTCGCCGAGCTGCTGGCCCGCGTCCGGGCCCTGCTGCGGCGCGGCGCGTCCGAGCCCCAGCAGCCGCCGGCCACGCACGGCGTGCGCATCGACGTCGAGTCGCACCGGGCCTGGATGGGCGACGAGGAGCTCCAGCTCACCGCCAAGGAGTTCGACCTGCTGCGGGTTCTCGTCCGGGATGCCGGGCGGGTCGTCACGCGTGACCAGCTCATGCGTGAGGTGTGGGACACGACGTGGTGGTCGTCCACGAAGACGTTGGACATGCACATCTCGTGGTTGCGGAAGAAGCTCGGTGACGACGCCGCGAATCCGCGGTACATCGCGACGGTACGTGGAGTGGGTTTCCGCTTCGAGAAGAGCTAGCTCGTTGCTGTCGGGCTGCGCCTCATCGCCGTTGTGGCGTCGGTGGGTGCGCGGCCGCGGGTCGTGTGTGGCTGGTCGCGCAGTTCCTCGCGCCCCCGTAGGGCGCCCCTAGCCCTTGATCGATCAGTTGCCCGGAGGGCCCCGTGCGTCGCCGTCTCATCAATTCCACGTTGGCCGTCGTGCTGGTCGTGATCGCCGTGTTCGGGGTCTCGCTCGTCATCGTCGAGACCCGCACGATCAGCAACAGCGCCCAGGAGCGGGTGGACTCCGAGGCGGTGCGGCTGGTGAGCATCGTCGACAGCCGCATCCTCGGTGACGAGCTGATCAGTGCCGGTGTCCTCAAGGACCAGGTCACGGGCGACCGGTACGCGCGCATCGAGATCCCGGGCCGTGCCGACATCCACATCGGCGACAAGCCCACCGGTGACGTCATCAAGTCCACCCGCGAGGGCGAGCAGCGCGAGACGGTGACGGTCCAGGAGCCCCGTTCCGCGGTCACCCGCGAGGTCGGCCGTACGCTCCTGATCATCGCGGCGGTCGCCCTGCTCGCGGTGATCGCCGCCGTGCTCCTCGCGGTACGCCAGGCCAACCGGCTCGCCTCCCCGCTGACCGACCTCGCGGAGACCGCCGAGCGGCTCGGCTCAGGGGATCCGCGGCCGCGCCACAAGCGCTACGGCGTCCCGGAGCTGGACCGGGTCGCCGACGTCCTGGACGGTTCCGCCGAGCGCATCGCCCGCATGCTGACGGCCGAGCGCCGTCTGGCGGCCGACGCCTCGCACCAGCTGCGTACGCCGCTGACCGCGCTGTCCATGCGGCTGGAGGAGATCACCCTCACCGACGACCCGGACATCGTGAAGGAGGAGGCGACCATCGCGCTGGGCCAGGTCGAGCGCCTCACGGACGTGGTCGAGCGGCTTCTGACGAACTCCCGGGACCCGCGGACCGGCTCCGCCGTCACCTTCGACCTCGACGAGGTCATCAAGCAGCAGCTCGCGGAGTGGCGTCCGGCCTACCGCAACGCGGGCCGCGCGATCGTCAGCTCGGGCAAGCACCATCTCCAGGCCGTCGGGACGCCCGGAGCCGTGGCCCAGGTCCTTGCCGCGCTGATCGAGAACTCCCTGATGCACGGTGGCGGCACGGTCGCGCTGCGCACGCGCGTCACCGGCAACCAGGCTGTGATCGAAGTCACCGACGAGGGGCCCGGTGTCCCGGCCGATCTGGGCGCCCGGATCTTCGAGCGGGCCATCAGCGGCCGGAACTCCACGGGCATCGGCCTAGCCGTGGCCCGTGACCTCGCGGAGGCCGACGGAGGGCGCCTGGAGATGCTCCAGGCGCAGCCTCCGGTGTTCGGGCTGTTCCTGTCGCGTACGCCGCTCAGACGGCCGCAGGACGGCGACGAGCAGACGGTTCGCTAGCGCCCCCGAAAAGTCCCCTAGCGCACGCGCTGGACCTGGCGGAACTGGCGGGTCGGGCGGTCCTCGTCCTGCAGGTAGGCCTGGCGCTCCTGGTCGAGGTAGGGCTCCGGGTTCTCCAGGAACGATTCCGCGCTGGCCACGGCCTCACGCGCCGGAGCCGCCCGGAAGACCCAGGTGCGGTAGGACCAGAAGCGGAAGAGCGTCGCGATGCCGATGCCGACGAACTTGAAGACGTTGCTGGCGAGGGGGCTGTCCAGCCCGAGCCCGTACGTGGCGGCGTAGAGGAAGCCGTTCTCGATGACGAGGCCGACCGCGCTGAACAGCACGAACAGCGTCAGCTCCTTGGTGCGGCCGCTCTTGTCGCGATCGCGGTACGTGAAGTACCGGAAACCGATGTAGTTCGAGACGATAGCGACGACCGTGGCGATCACACTGGCCCGTACGACCTGAAGATCAGTGGCACTGCGCACCACGTTGAAGGCGATCAGGTTGACCAGCAGACCGGCACCGCCGACCGCGCCGAACTTGGCGACTTCCCTGGTCAGCCGGTCGATCCGCATGCGGACAGCGCTGGGCGGCCTGGCATGTGCCCTGCGTTTACCACCTTTGCCCATGGTGTCGCCCAGCCCCCGTCTCGTCGGATACGTCAATTTCGTCAACCTTCGTCGACTCCGCCATGCTAACCAGCGGTTCCCTTCGGTGCCCGGCTTGGACTCGAATATGTGGCCGGGATGTGATGAACATGCGGAACTTCCGATGATCATGCGGGTGACAGGGGTGCCCCGGTATGGCCGATACCCTGGGGGCGTGACGTTCCCGGTAGTCGGCATGGTCGGCGGGGGCCAGCTCGCTCGTATGACACACGAGGCGGGCATCCCGCTCGGCATCAGATTCAAGCTCCTCAGTGACACCCCCCAGGATTCCGCGGCGCAGGTCGTCGGTGATGTCGTCATCGGCGACTACCGCGACCTCGACACGCTGCGGGCCTTCGCGCGGGGCTGCGACGTGATCACTTTCGATCACGAACACGTACCCACCGAGCACCTGCGTGCCCTGGAGGCGGACGGCATTCCCGTGCGCCCCGGGCCCGACGCGCTCGTGCACGCCCAGGACAAGGGCGTGATGCGCGCGAAGCTCGACGAGATCGGCGTGCCGTGCCCGCGGCACCGGATCGTGAGCGATCCGGCCGACGTGGCCGCGTTCGCGGCGGAAGGGCTCCCCGAGGGAGCCGAGGGTGACGGCTTCCCGGTCGTCCTCAAGACCGTCCGCGGCGGCTACGACGGCAAGGGCGTGTGGGTCGTGCGGTCCGCGGCGGACGCCGAGGACCCCTTCCGCGCAGGCGTCCCGGTCCTCGCCGAGGAGAAGGTCGACTTCGCACGGGAGCTCGCGGCCAACGTCGTACGGTCGCCGCACGGCCAGGCCGTCGCCTACCCCGTCGTCGAGTCCCAGCAGGTCGACGGGGTCTGCGACACGGTGATCGCGCCCGCGCCCGGCATCTCCGACGAGCTCGCGCTGCGGGCCGAGGAGCTGGCCCTGCGCATCGCGAAGGAGCTCGGCGTGGTCGGCCATCTCGCCGTCGAGCTCTTCGAGACCCGCGACGGCCGGATTCTGGTCAACGAGCTGGCCATGCGCCCGCACAACTCCGGCCACTGGACCCAGGACGGCGCGATCACCTCCCAGTTCGCCAACCACGTCCGCGCGGTCCTGGACCTGCCCCTCGGCGATCCGCGCCCGCGCGCGAAGTGGACGGTCATGGTGAACGTCCTGGGGGGCGACTACCCCGACATGTACTCCGCGTACCTGCACTGCATGGCCCGCGACCCCCAGCTCAAGATCCACATGTACGGCAAGGACGTGAAGCCCGGCCGCAAGGTGGGCCACGTCAACACCTACGGCGCCGACCTGGACGACGTCCTCGACCGCGCCCGCCACGCAGCCGCCTACCTGAGAGGCACGATCACCGAATGAGCACGTCCGCAGATGCGTCCTCCGAGTCGCCCGTAGTCGGCATCGTCATGGGCTCGGACTCCGACTGGCCCGTCATGGAAGCGGCCGCACAGGCCCTCGACGAGTTCGAGATCGCCTACGAGGTCGACGTGGTCTCCGCGCACCGGATGCCGCGCGAGATGATCGCGTACGGCGAGGAGGCGGCCGGGCGCGGCCTCAAGGTGATCATCGCAGGCGCGGGCGGCGCGGCCCATCTGCCGGGCATGCTCGCCTCGGTGAGCCCGCTGCCGGTGATCGGCGTCCCGGTCCCGCTGAAGTACCTCGACGGCATGGACTCGCTGCTCTCGATCGTCCAGATGCCCGCGGGCGTTCCGGTCGCCACGGTCTCGGTCGGCGGCGCGCGCAACGCGGGTCTGCTGGCCGCCCGCATCCTCGCCACGCAGGACGAGGAACTCCTCGGCCGGATGCGCGAGTTCCAGCAGGAGCTCAACGACCAGGCCACGGAGAAGGGCAAGCGCCTGCGCTCCAAGGTCGAGGCCGGCGCCGGCAACGGCTTCGGCTTCGGAAAGTGACGCGCATGTCGTCCCTGGACCGCGCCCGCGCCCTGCTCGCCGACTTCCCCGTCGTCGACGGCCACAACGACCTCCCCTGGGCCCTGCGCGAGCAGGTCCGCTACGACATCGACGCCCGCGACATCGCCGCCGACCAGAGCGCCCATCTGCACACGGACCTGGCCCGGCTGCGCGCGGGCGGTGTCGGCGCGCAGTTCTGGTCGGTGTATGTGCGCTCCGACCTTCCCGGTGCGGTGACGGCGACGCTCGAACAGATCGACTGCGTACGGCAGTTGATCGCGCGCTACCCCGCCGACCTGCGTGCCGCGCTGACGGCCGCCGACATGGAGACGGCCCGCGGCGAGGGCCGGATCGCCTCGCTGATGGGCGCCGAGGGCGGCCACTCGATCGACAACTCCCTCGCCACCCTGCGCGGGTTGTACGAGCTGGGGGTCCGCTACATGACCCTCACCCACAACGACAACATCGCGTGGGCGGACTCGGCGACGGACGAGCCGTCCGTGGGCGGCCTGTCGGCCTTCGGCCGCGAGGTCGTACGGGAGATGAACCGCCTGGGCATGCTCGTGGACCTCTCCCACGTGGCCGCCACGACGATGCGGGACGCGCTGGACACGTCCGTCGCGCCGGTGATCTTCTCCCACTCCTCCTCGCGCGCGGTCTGCGACCACCCGCGCAACATCCCGGACGACGTGCTGGAGCGGCTGCCCGCCAACGGCGGTGTGGCGATGGTGACGTTCGTGCCGAAGTTCGTCCTCCAGGCCGCCGTCGACTGGACGGCCGCCGCCGACGAGAACATGCGCGAGCAGGGCTTCCACCACCTCGACACGACCGCCGAGGCGATGAAGGTCCACCGTCTCTTCGAGGAGTCCAACCCCCGCCCCGTCGCGACCGTTCCGACGGTCGCCGACCACCTCGACCACATGCGCGAGGTGGCGGGCGTCGACCACATCGGCATCGGCGGCGACTACGACGGCACGGCGTTCACGCCCGAGGGCCTCGGTGACGTCTCCGGCTACCCGAACCTCATCGCGGAACTCCTGGACCGCGGCTGGTCGTCCACCGACCTCGCCAAGCTGACCTGGCAGAACGCGGTCCGGGTGCTGGGCGCCGCGGAGGACGTGGCCCGCGCGGAGCAGTCCCGCAGGGGCCCGTCGAACGCGACCCTGGAGCAACTGGACGGCTAGCACGGCCAGGCGCATCGGTCACGCGGGTGCGGGGTGCCCCAGAAGCATGGTCGGGGCGCCCTTCACCCGGGTCAGGAACACGGTCGCCGAGTTCGGCCCCTGCGGCTTCACCTTGCGCCGCAGCTCCTCCGGCTCGACGGCGGAGCCACGCTTCTTGACGGTGAGGACACCGACCCCACGCTCCCGCAGCAGCGCCTTCAACTTCTTCACGCCGAAGGGAAGCTGGTCGGTGATCTCGTAGGCGGTGGCGTAGGGCGTGTCCTTCAGGGAGTCCGCTGTGATGTAGGCGATGGTCTCGTCGATCAGCCCGCCGCCGTCCAGCTCCCCGGCGACCTCCGCGACCAGATGCGCCCGGATGACGGCCCCGTCGGGCTCGTACAAGTACCGCCCCAGGGGCCGCACCTGAGGGTCGGGCAGCCCCCGGCCCACGAGGGTCCGCGGCCCGGGCAGCAGGGTCGCACGTACGGACCCGGCCTCTCCCGTGCCGAACCACAGCACGGCCTCCTTCACGTCCCCGGAGTCCGAGATCCACTCGGCCCCGGCCTCGGCGGGGACGGTCTCGTGGGGAATCCCGGGTGCGATCTTCAGCGCGGCGAGTGGCGCTCCGAGGGCGGTTCGCACGGCCCACGACAGCGGCGGCGAATAGGCCTCGGGATCGAAGACGCGCCCGCGCCCGCCCCGC
This sequence comes from Streptomyces sp. NBC_00258, assembly GCF_036182465.1. Classification (NCBI taxonomy): domain Bacteria; kingdom Bacillati; phylum Actinomycetota; class Actinomycetes; order Kitasatosporales; family Streptomycetaceae; genus Streptomyces; species Streptomyces sp. NBC_00258. The sequence goes on along the minus strand of NZ_CP108081.1, from coordinate 5,352,764 downwards.
CGCGCCGGATCCACGAACACGGCGTCGTACGCGGATGTCGAGACCTCCGTGACATCCGCCTCGCGCACCTCGATCAGATCACCGAGCCCGAGTGCGTCGGCGTTCGCCCGTGCCACGGCCGCCGTCAGCGGGTCCCGGTCGACGGCGAGCACCCGGATCCCGGCCCGGGCGAGCGCGATCGCGTCACCGCCGATGCCGCAGCACAGGTCCGCCACCGAACGCACACCGAGCTCCTGGAAACGCCGGGCCCGGTACGCGGCGACACTCGCCCGGGTCGACTGCTCCACCCCGTTCGGCGTGAAGTACATCCGCCCCGCGTCCGCCGCGCCGAACTTCACCACGGCCCGCTGCCGCAACCGCGCCTGCCCGAGCGCCGCCGACACGAGCCCGACGGGATACTCCCGCCGCAGCCGGGTCGCGACGGCCAGCTCCTGAGCGGGTTCGGTGTCCCGCACCTCGTCGAGAAGGGCACGGCCCTGGCCGGTGAGCAGGGAGGTGAAGGCGGAGAGCGGATCGAGGTCGTTCACCGCCCCATTGTGGGCCAGTCGGTGGACGGCACGCGGTCGCCGGATGTGTCGAGGGCTCGTGAGGGGTGTGACCTGTGAGGATCCGGGTTCATGCGACTTGTACGACAAAATGATGGCAACAATGTAAATGGCGGCTCGGGGGACGCTCCCTCAGGGGCGCGGAGAACCGCGCGACAAGCCCCCACCGCCCCGCAGGTCGCAATCCGGCCGTCCCAGGCAGTACGCACCGCTCTCGTCCTGCTGACGGTCACCGCACTGGCAGCCGGCTGCGCGGAAGCAACTCCCACCACCGTCGAGCCCGCCGCAGGCCAACAACTCCTGAAGGCCCCACCGGCCCGGGCCATGGACGCCTACGCCACCAAGCTCCGTCAGGAGCAGCGGGCCCGCGCCACCGCGGCGAAGAAGTGGGGCCTGGCCGAGCCCCCGCTACCCGCGCCCCCCGCCCCCGGGCAGAAACCCCGCATCAGCACCCGCAAGGGCTTCGAGGTGGACGACCACGAAGGCCTGCCACCCGTCTTCACCACGATCCCCACCAAGGACAAGGTCGTCTTCCTCACCATCGACGACGGCGCCGAGAAGGACCCGGCGTTCCTGCGGATGATGAGCGAGCTGAAGATCCCGTACACGGCCTTCCTGAGCGACTACCTGGTCAAGGAGGACTACGGCTACTTCAGGAAGATGCAGGACAGGGGCGTGGTCCTGAACAACCACACCCTCCACCACCGTCAAATGCCGAACCTCTCCTACGAACGGCAGAAACAGGAGATCTGCGGCATGCAGGACGTGATCGAGAAGCGCTACGGCAAGCGCCCGACCCTCTTCCGCCCGCCCTTCGGCAACTACAACGAGGACACCCTGCGCGCGGCCAGGGCCTGCGGCATCAAGGCGGCACCGCTGTGGAACGAGGAGGTCTTCGCCGACCGCTGGGACTACCGCGAGTCGGACCGCGACCTCCACCCCGGAGACATCGTTCTCAGCCACTTCCGCGGCAAGGAGCACTGGAAGGGCACGATGCCGGACATGGTCCGCCACTTCCTGAAGCTGGTCACGGACAAGGGGTATGCGGTGGCACGCATCGAGGACTACCTGTGAGGAAGCGGCCGGCCGTCGGCGCGGCGCTGCTCGCGGGCCTGGTCTGCCTGGCCGGCTGCGCCCAGTCCGTGGACCCCATCGAGCGGCTGGGCAAGAAGGCCGCGCAGAAGGTACGCACGTACGGCCCCACCGAGGACCCGTACCGCCGCTGGGGCCTGGCCGCCCCGCTCGCCCCGGCGCCGAAGCCGCCCGACCGGCGGCCCTCCGCCCGCACCGCGGGACCGGGCCTGCCGCCCGTCGTCGACCGCGTCCCCACCCGCGACAGGGTCGTCTTCCTGACCTTCGAGGACGGCGCCGAGAAGGACCCGGGATTCGTCGACATGGTCCGCGAACTGCGGCTGCCGGTCACGATGTTCCTCACGGACAGTGTCGTCGGGCCGGGATACGCCCACTTCGGCCGGCTCCGCGCGGTCGGCGCGACCGTGCAGAACCACACGCTCGACCACCCGTACCTGCCGGGCCTGCCGTACGCCGGCCAGCGCGCCGAGATCTGCGGCCAGCAGGAGAAGCTCAAGCAGCGCTTCGGTATCCGACCCCGGCTCTTCCGCCCGCCCTACGGCGACTACAACGCCGACACCGTGCGCGCGGCCGCCGACTGCGGAGTGGCCGCCATCGTCCTGTGGCGCGACGCGGACCGCCTCCGGCCGGGTGACATCCTCCACTGCCCGGAGGGCCGGATGGGGGCGAGTCTCACCGATGCGACGACCGCCATGCTGAAGCGCATCCAGGGGGAGGGGTTCACGGTGGCACGGCTGGAGGACTACCTCTAGCGGGTTCGTTGTGGCTGGTCGCGCAGTTCCCCGCGCCCCTGAAGAGCGGGTCTGGGGGCGCAGCCCCCAGCAAGGCCCACCCCGGTTCCGGGTGCCGAACATCTCCCTGACCGCCGGAGGCAACTGGCACTCCGCTTGACCGAGTGCTAATCGCAGTCATAGTCTCAGGTCTGGCACTCACCGCAGGAGAGTGCCAATAGCGACGGGCAGGTCCGGCACCCGCGACGACGGATCCACCTGGTCGCCACCTCAGACAGTTAACCCCGTGAGATCTCCGAAGGGGGAGGTCGGATCGTGACGACCACCAGCTCCAAGGTTGCCATCAAGCCGCTTGAGGACCGCATTGTGGTCCAGCCGCTCGACGCCGAGCAGACCACGGCCTCTGGCCTGGTCATCCCGGACACCGCCAAGGAGAAGCCCCAGGAGGGCGTCGTCCTGGCCGTTGGCCCGGGCCGCTTCGAGAACGGCGAGCGTCTTCCGCTCGACGTCAAGACCGGCGATGTCGTGCTGTACAGCAAGTACGGCGGCACCGAGGTGAAGTACAACGGCGAGGAGTACCTCGTCCTCTCGGCTCGCGACGTGCTCGCGATCGTCGAGAAGTAATTCACCCGGCATTACCAGCATTGCAGTGAACTGCGCCCCTGGCCCCCGCGACCTTATGAAGCCGGGCGTCGGGGGCGCAGTTCGTTTCACCCACGTTTTCCGAGAGGGCTGAACCGCTCCCATGGCGAAGATCCTGAAGTTCGACGAGGACGCCCGTCGCGCCCTCGAGCGCGGCGTCAACAAGCTTGCCGACACGGTCAAGGTGACGATCGGCCCCAAGGGCCGCAACGTCGTCATCGACAAGAAGTTCGGCGCACCCACCATCACCAACGACGGTGTCACCATCGCCCGCGAGGTCGAGATCGACGACCCGTACGAGAACCTCGGCGCCCAGCTGGTGAAGGAGGTGGCGACCAAGACCAACGACATCGCGGGTGACGGTACGACCACCGCCACCGTGCTGGCCCAGGCGCTCGTCCGCGAGGGCTTGAAGAACGTCGCCGCCGGCGCGTCCCCCGCCCTCCTGAAGAAGGGCATCGACGCGGCCGTCGCCGCGGTCTCCGAGGAGCTCCTCGCGACCGCGCGCCCGATCGACGAGAAGTCCGACATCGCCGCCGTCGCCGGTCTGTCCGCCCAGGACAGCCAGGTCGGCGAGCTCATCGCCGAGGCGATGGACAAGGTCGGCAAGGACGGTGTCATCACCGTCGAGGAGTCCAACACCTTCGGTCTGGAGCTGGACTTCACCGAGGGCATGGCCTTCGACAAGGGCTACCTGTCGCCGTACTTCGTGACGGACCAGGAGCGCATGGAAGCCGTCCTGGACGACCCGTACATCCTGATCCACCAGGGCAAGATCTCCTCCATCCAGGACATGCTGCCGCTGCTGGAGAAGGTCATCCAGACCAACGCCTCCAAGCCGCTGCTGATCATCGCCGAGGACGTCGAGGGCGAGGCCCTGTCGACCCTGGTCGTGAACAAGATCCGCGGCACGTTCAACGCCGTCGCCGTGAAGGCCCCCGGCTTCGGTGACCGCCGCAAGGCGATGCTCGGCGACATGGCCGCGCTCACCGGCGCCGAGGTCATCGCCGAGGAGGTCGGCCTCAAGCTCGACCAGGTCGGCCTCGACGTGCTGGGCACCGCCCGCCGCGTCACCATCTCGAAGGACGACACGGTCATCGTCGACGGCGGTGGCGACACCGGCGCCGTGGCCGGCCGTGTCAACCAGATCAAGGCCGAGATCGAGAACACCGACTCCGACTGGGACCGCGAGAAGCTCCAGGAGCGCCTCGCGAAGCTGGCCGGCGGCGTGTGCGTCATCAAGGTCGGCGCCGCCACCGAGGTGGAGCTCAAGGAGAAGAAGCACCGTCTGGAGGACGCCATCTCCGCGACCCGCGCCGCGGTCGAGGAGGGCATCGTCTCCGGTGGTGGCTCCGCGCTCGTCCACGCCGTCAAGGTCCTCGAGGGCAACCTCGGCAAGACCGGCGACGAGGCCACGGGTGTCGCGGTCGTCCGCAGGGCCGCCGTCGAGCCGCTGCGCTGGATCGCCGAGAACGCCGGCCTGGAGGGTTACGTCATCACCTCCAAGGTCGCCGAGCTCGACAAGGGCCAGGGCTTCAACGCCGCCACCGGCGAGTACGGCGACCTGGTCAAGCAGGGCGTCATCGACCCGGTCAAGGTCACCCGCTCCGCCCTGGAGAACGCCGCCTCCATCGCCTCCCTGCTCCTCACGACCGAGACCCTGGTCGTCGAGAAGCCGGCCGAGGAAGAGGGCGACGCGGGTCACGGCCACGGTCACGGCCACTCCCACTAGGCGCAAGCCGCTTCCGGGCGGCCCGAGGGGGCGTACGTCCCTTTGAGCGCCCGGCGAAGGCCCGGTACCCCGTCTCGGGGGACCGGGCCTTCGTGCTGTCGTCGGCGCGGCCCGGCGCGGTCAGACCTCCAGCTGGTCCAGCACCCCGAGCTGGCCCATCAGCCCCAGCCGGTCGTACTGCCACCACCCCTCGACGACCTTGCCGTCCTCGCGGCACCGGTGAATGGTCATACCGGTCATGGTGACCTGCTTGCCGCTGGCCGGTATCCCCATGAAGTCACCCGTGTGGGTGCCGTTCCAGGTCCAGCGCGTACAGACCCGGTCGCCGTCGGAGATCTGGTCCTCGATGGTGAACACGAAGTCGAACCCGGCCCGCCACATCTCCACCTCGCGGCGCATGGCGTCCATCCCGATCACGTCCTGCTCGTTGGACGGATCATGGTCGTGGTAGTTCTCCGCGACGGTCTCGTCCCACGACGGCAGGGTGCCCTTCCCGGCGAGCAGTCCGAAGAGATTGCGGACGCTGGCCTTGTAGAGCCGCTCGTCCCGCACCACGTCGAGATCCGTGAACGTCGGCATCTCGTCACAGAGTGCCACCATCTCCCGGAAGATCCGGTCGGTCTCCGGAAGGTTCGAGTTCCGCATCGCCTCCTCGAAGGACGGAAACTCCACGATCTCGATGAAGTGCCCGGCGTCGTGCCGGTCCTTCCCGATCACGTTGTGCGTCGCGGTCCGCTTGCCCTTGGTCTGCTCGACCCAGGTGTCCATGAGCCGGTTCATCTCGTCGATCCGGCTGGTCTTGCAGTCGATCAGCTGTACGAAAGTCATGGCGCTGCCTCCCGGCACTTCGAGTCCGGTTGAATACGCCCATTTTAGTGAAAATCCCCTTCAGCCGTTTTTCAGCCGAAGGGGATTGTGCCGCTGCCTAAGTGTCCGTCCACGTCACCGCGCACGACCGGGCTCACTTCGGCCCGTACTTCCGCCCTGTCTTCGAACTGATCCCACTGAGCAACGCACGCGGTGTCACCTTCGCGACACCCATCAGGGCCTTGTAGCGCGGGTCCGGAATGGACAGCGACTTGCCCCGCGCCAGGTCGGCCAGCGCGGCCGTGACCACCTTGTCGGCGTCCAGCCACATCCAGTTCGGGATGTTGTCCGTCCCCATCCCGGCCCGCTCGTGGAACTCGGTCCGCACGAACCCGGGGCACAGCGCCATCAGCCGCACACCACTGCCGGACAGGTCCTTCGCCACGCCCTGCGTGAACTGCACGACCCACGCCTTCGACGCCCCGTACGTACCGCGCGGCACGAACGCGGCCGTGGACGCCACGTTGACGACACCGCCGCGCCCGCGCGCCCGCATGGACCCGGCCGCCGCCGACGTCAGCCGGAGCACCGCCTCGCAGTGCACCTTGAGCATCTTCAGCTCGTCCTCCATCGGTACGTCCAGATAGAGGCCCTTGTTGCCGAAGCCCGCGTTGTTGATCAGCAGGTCGACCGCGTTCTTGCGGTCCGAGAGGCGGGCGGCCACCGCCTCGATGCCCTCGTCGGTCGCCAGATCCGCCGTCAGCACCTCCGCCTCGATGCCGTGCCGGTCGTGCAGTTCGGTCGCCTGCTCACCGAGCCGCTTCTTGTCGCGCGCCACCAGCACGAGGTTGTGCCCGTCGGAGGAGAGCCGCCGCGCGAAGGCGGCACCGATGCCCGCGGTCGATCCCGTAATCAGAGCCGTTGTCATGGCCCAAGATTAGTGACCCGTCTCATGCTGTCCGTGCGCCGAACGACCCGAAAGTACCCCCGTCGGCTGTGCCTTCCCCACAACCTCCACAACGACGAACTGCCCCGTCATCTCCCGGCCTTCGCACTGCGGTGGACGGCGGTGGGATTTGCGCGGAGTGTCCGGACCGGCCGCCCCTCGCTGCCGGGCTCCTCCAACTCGACCGGCGGGACGCCGGTCTCAGCTCACTTCGCGTCCTGGCCGTACTTCTCCACGTACTCCCGCGCGTGCTTCAGCGCCTCCGGATGCAGTGCGTCCGACGCCTCCAACACCCGTGGCAGCAGGCCTCGTTCGGTCGTGACGGCGCGGAACTGGAGGGCGACGGTCACCTCGTGGTCGGGCCGGTGGACGATCTCGATCGGGTCGCCGGCCCGCAGCTCACCCGGCTCGATCACCCGCAGATACGCACCGGGTGCCCCCTTCGCGGTGAACCGCTTGACCCACCCCTTCTCGCCCAGATGGCCCTGGAAGGTGAGACAGGGAATCCGCCCGGAGGTGACCTCCAGGACGACCTCGGAGCCGACCCGCCAGCGCTCCCCGATCCGCGCGCCGGACACGTCGAGGCCCTCCGTCGTGAGGTTCTCCCCGAACATTCCGCTGGCCAGGGGCCTCCCCAGCTCGCGCTCCCAGTCGTCGAGGTCCTCGCGCGCGACGGCGTACACGGCCTGGTGGTCGCCGCCGTGGTGCCGCAGCTCGCACACCGCGTCCCCGGCGAGCCCGCTCGCGCCGACCCCCTTGGGCCCGGGCGCGGACACCCGCACCCGCCCGTCCACCGGACGCTTGTCGATCCCGGTCACACCCTCCGCCTGGTCCGTGTAGTTGACGGCCTTGGGGCGGCCAAGGTTCAGAGAGAGAAGCTTCATGACTGCACGCTAGGTGATCCGAGCCAAAGCCTCGACGCAATATTCGTCGCCGTATCCAAGATTCGCTTATGCTCGGAGGGTGATCGAGGCCCGTCATCTCCGTGTGCTGCGTGCCGTCGCCGCCACCGGCTCCTTCTCGGCGGCGGGGCGCGAACTGGGCTGCACCCAGCCCGCCGTCAGCCAGCAGATGAAGGCCCTCGAAGCCTCCGTCGGCACACCCCTGCTGATCCGCACGGGCCGCGAGATGCGGCTGACCCAGGCCGGCGAGGCTCTCGTACGGCACGCCGCGGGCATCATCGCCGGGCTGACGGCCGCCGAGGAGGAGGTCGCCGCGATCGCGGGCCTGCGGGCCGGCCGGGTCCGGCTCGTCTCGTTCCCCAGCGGCAGCTCCACGCTCGTACCGGCCGCGCTCGCCGCCCTGCGCGCCGCGCACCCCGGCACACGTGTCTCCCTGGAGGAGGCCGAGCCGCCGCGCTCGGTCGAGATGCTGCGCGAGGGCGACTGCGACGTGACACTCGCGTTCCGGTACGAGGGCGCGGCGGGCGCAGAGGAGTGGGACGACCTGGTGGTACGGCCCCTGCTCAGGGACCGGCTCGTCGGTCTGGTCCCCGAAGGGCACAGGCTGGCCCGCGCACGGACGGTCGCCATCGGCGAACTGGCCGACGAGCCGTGGATCGCCGGCTGCCCCCGCTGCCGCGGCCGGCTGGTCGAGGTCTGCGAGCGCGCGGGCTTCACACCCCGTATCGACTTCGCGACCGACGACTACCCGGCCGTGGTCGGCCTGGTGGGAGCGGGTCTCGGGGTCGCGGTCCTGCCGGAGCTCGCCATCGAGTCCGTACGCCCCAAGGGCGCGCGCACGGTGATGGTCGAGCCCGCCCTGCGTCGGGAGATCGTCGCGCTCACGCTGCCGGACCTCGCCCAGGTGCCCGCGGTGGCGGCCACGTTGGATCAGCTGGCCCGGGCCGCGGCGCGCTGACCCGCCGGAAAGTGGGGGCACGCGCGCGTGCCCGTTCGAAGAAACGTTCCTTCAGTGATGTGACGGAGTGCCTCCGCCGGACGCCGACGCCGACGCCGAGACCAGGCGGTTGCGCGCCCGCCCCATGAGTTCCTCGCGCTCGTCCTCGGTGAGGCCGCCCCACACGCCGTACGGCTCGCGCACCGCCAGTGCGTGTGCCGCGCACTCCGCGCGTACCGGGCACCTCATGCAGACCTCTTTGGCCGAGTTCTCACGAGCGCTCCGTGCCGCACCGCGCTCGCCCTCGGGGTGGAAGAAGAGCGAGCTGTCGACCCCGCGGCAAGCCGCGAGGAGCTGCCAGTCCCACAGATCCGCGTTGGGTCCGGGAAGGCGGGAGAAATCTGCCATTGCGTTGTCCCCTTGTAGCCGTTCTGGGCGGTTACGTGCCCATGACCGTACATCTACGATCTAAGGAGATGAAAATATGACTCATTGCGAATCTAGCCTCAGACACCAGTAAATGGGAAGAAAAGCGGCTAAATGGGGCATGGGTTGTGATGAAACCTTGAGGGTCCGCCGTGGGTGTCTCCACCGTGTCCGTGCCCTCACGTAGAGTGCCGAACGTGGCTCACCGCCCCGTAACTCTTTCGGGTGACCGTCGTTGGTAGTGCGGAGCGGTTGAAAGAACAAGCGCTCGGGCAAGCGTCCGAGAGCGTCAACCGCACAGGTGACGATTCGTACCAGCCTGGAGGCTCAAGGTGACGCGCATCAGCTGCGGAGGACGGCCATGACATCCGTCCTCGTCTGCGACGACTCCCCGCTTGCCCGAGAGGCGCTCCGCCGTGCGGTGGCGACCGTGCCCGGCGTAGAGCGCGTGACCACGGCGGCCAACGGCGAGGAAGTCCTCCGCCGCTGGGGTGCCGACCGTTCGGACCTGATTCTGATGGACGTACGCATGCCCGGTCTGGGCGGCGTGGAGACGGTCCGGCGGCTGCTGTCCGCCGACCCCGGTGCGCGCATCATCATGCTCACCGTCGCCGAGGACCTGGACGGTGTCGCGCTCGCGGTCGCCGCCGGTGCCCGCGGCTATCTCCACAAGGACGCCTCCCGCGCGGAGCTGCGTGCGACCGTCACCCAGGCTCTCGCCGACCCGACCTGGCGGCTCGCGCCGCGCAGACTGCGGTCGGCCGAGATGGGCGCCGCGCCGACGCTCACCGCGCGTGAGATCCAGGTCCTTGAGGGCATGAGCCACGGCCGGTCGAACGCGGAGATCGGTCGTGAGCTGTTCCTCTCCGAGGACACGGTCAAGACCCACGCCCGACGGCTCTTCAAGAAGCTCGGCGCCTCGGACCGCGCGCACGCGGTGGCGCTCGGGTTCCGATGGGGCCTGGTCCGCTAGGTGAACCGCCGCGGGGGTAGCGGGTGTCCCCGCCCGCCGCAGGGCGGGTGGGGCCGGGCCCGACAGGGGATCGAAAACGGCCGTTCGGGCGCCCGATCCCCGTTTCCCGGCGGATGCCGCATCCTTGAGGTGTGGAGTTCCTCGGGAACGAGTCGGTCGAGCGGGAGGGGAGGGCGCAGGAGATGAGTTCCGGCGCACCTGCTCATAACGCTTCGGTGCACAACTACGGACGCGGTGCCACGGACAGGACGACGCCAAGGCACCATGGACCGATGCGTGACGACGAGGCGGCCACTGCCCAAGGGGCAATCGGTGCGCTCGTCCATCGCGCGGTCGACGGAGACGAGCAGGCCACGCACGACCTGCTCGCCCATGTCCATCCCCTCGCGATCCGCTACTGCCGCACCCGTCTTTCCCGACTGCCGGGTGACGCACGGCACTTCGTGGAGGACCTGGCGCAGGAGGTCTGTGTCGCGGTGCTCCTCGCGCTGCCGCGGTACAAGGACACCGGGCGCCCCTTCGAAGCCTTCGTCTTCGCCATCGCCGCGCACAAGGTCGCCGATCTGCAGCGCGCCGCGATGCGCCATCCCGGCTCGACGGCGGTGCCGTCGGACGAGATGCCCGAGCGGCCGGACGACTCGCTCGGCCCCGAGGAGCGTGCCCTCCTCAGCAGCGACGCCGAGTGGGCCAAGAAGCTCATGGCCAACCTTCCCGAGAACCAGCGGGAGCTCCTCCTGCTGAGGATCGCGGTGGGCCTCACGGCCGAGGAGACGGGCCAGATGCTGGGCATGTCACCGGGCGCGGTCCGCGTGGCCCAGCACAGGGCGCTGAGCCGTTTGCGGGCACTGGCGGAGCAGTAGGCGGACTTCGCGGGCTTCTGAGTGCGGCCTCTGGGCGGGGCGCCGGGCCGACGTGGGGTTGGACCAGCCGGCCGATGCGCGGTTGAACGACCGGTGGGCCAAGCCGACGTGCGGTCGCACGACTGGTGAGCCGGCCCGTGGATCGCCGCGCGAGCCTTCCCGGCAGGGTGGGCTTTCTCATGAGTACGGCAAATTTTTTTCCGCCGCCCCGGGTGAGGCGCGGGGCGGCGAGGCAGGGCACGGCCCGCCCAAGGCCCGTGCCCCCGGCGGGCGGGCGCCGGATGAACGCGGCGGCCGTCCTCCACGTACGAAGCTACGAAGCCCAGGGGCACCCGTAACCGTGGAATGAGAGAGCCATGCTTCCCGTTAGCATGGACATCCGCACCGATCAAGGCCATTTGGGGAAGGTGTCATGACTGCAAACGTCGACGGAGTGCCCGAGAAATTCGCGACACTCGGGCTGACCTACGACGACGTGCTGCTGCTGCCGGGCGCATCCGAGGTGCTGCCCAACGCGGTCGACACCTCGTCCCGGATCTCCCGCAACGTGCGCGTGAACATCCCGCTGCTGTCCGCGGCGATGGACAAGGTCACCGAGTCGCGCATGGCGATCGCGATGGCCCGGCAGGGCGGTGTCGGCGTACTGCACCGGAACCTGTCCATCGAGGACCAGGTCAACCAGGTCGACCTCGTGAAGCGCTCCGAGTCCGGCATGGTCACCGACCCGATCACGGTGCACCCGGACGCGACGCTCGCCGAGGCCGACGCCCTGTGTGCCAAGTTCCGCATCAGCGGCGTGCCGGTCACCGACGGCAACAAGAAGCTGCTCGGCATCGTCACCAACCGCGACATGGCCTTCGAGACCGACCGCTCCCGTCAGGTGCGCGAGGTCATGACCCCGATGCCCCTGGTCACCGGCAAGGTCGGCATCTCGGGCAACGACGCCATGCAGCTGCTCCGCCGCCACAAGATCGAGAAGCTTCCGCTGGTCGACGACGCGGGCATCCTCAAGGGCCTCATCACGGTCAAGGACTTCGTGAAGGCCGAGAAGTACCCGAGCGCGGCGAAGGACGGCGAGGGCCGCCTCCTCGTGGGTGCCGCCGTCGGCGCCAGCCCCGAGGCACTGGACCGGGCGCAGGCGCTCGCCGAGGCCGGTGCGGACTTCCTGATCGTCGACACCTCCCACGGGCACAACAGCAACGCCCTCAACTGGATGGCGAAGATCAAGTCGAGTGTCGGCGTCGACGTGATCGGCGGAAACGTCGCCACCCGTGACGGCGCCCAGGCCCTCGTCGACGCCGGTGTCGACGGAGTCAAGGTGGGCGTGGGCCCCGGCTCGATCTGCACCACCCGCGTGGTCGCCGGCATCGGCGTCCCGCAGGTCACCGCGATCTACGAAGCCGCTCTGGCGGCCCGCGCCGCGGGCGTCCCGGTGATCGGCGACGGCGGACTGCAGTACTCCGGAGACATCGGCAAGGCGCTGGCCGCCGGCGCCGACACGGTGATGCTCGGCAGCCTCCTCGCCGGCTGCGAGGAGTCGCCCGGCGAGCTGCTCTTCATCAACGGCAAGCAGTTCAAGTCGTACCGCGGCATGGGCTCGCTCGGCGCAATGCAGTCCCGCGGCCAGGGCCGGTCGTACTCGAAGGACCGCTACTTCCAGGCCGAGGTGGCCTCCGACGACAAGCTCGTGCCCGAGGGCATCGAGGGCCAGGTGCCCTACCGCGGCCCGCTGGCCAACGTGCTGCACCAGCTCGTCGGCGGTCTGCGCCAGACCATGGGCTATGTGGGCGCCGCCTCCATCGACGAGATGGAGACCAAGGGCCGCTTCGTACGGATCACGTCGGCGGGTCTCAAGGAGAGCCACCCGCACGACATCCAGATGACGGTCGAGGCGCCGAACTACAGCCGTAACCAGTAGTCATTTCAGCAGTCGCCATCCAGTCGGCATCGTGCTCCACGCGCGCGTGGAGCACGGGAAGCACGGACAAGGGCGGTCCCGGAGGCTCCGGGACCGCCCTTGTCGTGGGTGTCGGGGATACTGGGAGGCGCAGAAGCGAAGAGGGAAAGGCCACACACGTGACTGAGATCGAGATCGGGCGCGGCAAGCGCGGCCGCCGGGCGTATGCCTTCGACGACATCGCCGTCGTCCCGAGCCGCCGTACGCGAGACCCGAAGGAGGTCTCGATCGCCTGGCAGATCGACGCCTACCGCTTCGAGCTGCCGTTCCTGGCCGCCCCCATGGACTCGGTCGTCTCGCCGGCCACCGCCATCCGTATCGGCGAGCTCGGCGGCCTGGGCGTCCTGAACCTCGAAGGCCTCTGGACGAGGTACGAGGACCCGCAGCCGCTCCTCGACGAGATCGCGGAGCTGGACGTGGACTCCGCGACCCGCCGTCTCCAGGAGATCTACGCGGCCCCCATCAAGGAGGAGCTGATCGGGCAGCGCATCAAGGAGGTGCGCGACTCGGGCGTGGTCACCGCGGCCGCGCTCTCGCCGCAGCGCACCGCCCAGTTCTCCAAGGCCGTCGTGGACGCGGGCGTCGACATCTTCGTCATCCGCGGTACGACGGTGTCGGCCGAGCACGTGTCCGGTGCCTCCGAGCCGTTGAACCTGAAGCAGTTCATCTACGAGCTGGACGTCCCGGTCATCGTCGGCGGCTGCGCCACGTACACGGCGGCCCTGCACCTGATGCGTACGGGCGCGGCCGGTGTCCTCGTCGGCTTCGGCGGCGGCGCCGCGCACACCACGCGCAACGTGCTGGGCATCCAGGTCCCGATGGCCACCGCGGTCGCCGACGTGGCCGCGGCCCGCCGCGACTACATGGACGAGTCCGGCGGGCGGTACGTGCACGTGATCGCGGACGGCGGTGTCGGCTGGTCCGGCGACCTCCCCAAGGCGATCGCCTGCGGTGCCGACTCCGTGATGATGGGCTCCCCGCTCGCGCGCGCCACCGACGCGCCCGGCCGTGGTCACCACTGGGGCATGGAGGCCGTCAACGACGAGCTGCCGCGCGGCAAGAAGGTCGACCTCGGCACGGTCGGCACGATCGAGGAGGTCCTCGCCGGACCCTCGCACACACCCGACGGTTCGATGAACTTCTTCGGTGCACTGCGGCGGGCCATGGCCACGACCGGCTACAGCGAGCTCAAGGAGTTCCAGCGCGTCGAGGTCACGGTGGCGGACTCGCAGCACAAGCGGTAGCCGCACGGCACTTCGAAGGGCCCGGGCCGAGGTGGTCCGGGCCCTTTCGTGTGCCCAACTGGGCCTCGTGGGGCGCGTGGTTGCGTTCGGGGCGAATGCGCGTCTGAAGGCCGTTTCGGGGCGGTAACGTCCCTGTTCGGCGCCCCAGTTGTGTGGGGTGCCCCCTTCCAAGGACATGGTTCCGGACCCCGGCCGTCGGGGCCCGGCCCGAGTTCCGACGTGCTGCCCAACGGGCCTCTGGGTGGCGTCGTGGAAGGGGGCGCCCATGGGCCGCCATCGCAAGCCCACCCGCTGGGACCGGATCCGTCTGTGGACGGTGAAGTGCCGGAGGAGGTGGATCTTGCGAATTTTCGGATGGTGAGCGGCCGCCCCTAAACGCAATAGGGGCGGACACTCTGTGATCCATCCTGGGGCCTGCCGCAGTGTCCGCTGCGGTGGGCTCCACCTTTTGTACGGTACCGGCGTGGAGCGCTCCGTGCCACCAGCCCCAGAGGCTCGGGACCGCCCCGCGCGCCCCCGGTCACAACCTGTGCGCCGCCCCCGTGGGCGTAGCCCCCCGCGTGTCCAGCAACAGTTGCGCCTTCACCGACAGCCCCTGCAGGTCGTACGTGCGGTGTTGCTGGAGGAGGATCGTCAGGTCCGCGTCGGCTGCCGCCTCGTAGAGGGAATCCACGCGGGGGACCGGGCGGTCGAGGATGCTCCAGGACGGGACGAGCGGGTCGTGGTAGCTGACGGCGGCGCCGAGTTCCATCAGGCGGGTCGCGATCTCCTTGGCGGGGGAGCCCTGCTGGTCGGCGTGGTCGGGCTTGTAGGTGATGCCGAGGAGGAGCACGCGTGCCCCGCGGGCGGACTTGCCGTGCTCGTTGAGGAGCGTGGCCGCGCGCTGGATGACGTACTGGGGCATGTGGTTGTTGACCTGCTGGGCCAGTTCGACCATGCGCAGGGAGCGGGTCCGCGGGCCCGCGAGGTCCCGGGGGACGGCGTGGCCGCCGACGCCGGGGCCGGGGCGGAAGGCCTGGAAGCCGAACGGCTTGGTCTCTGCGCAGCGGATGACGTCCCACAGGTCGACGCCCAGATCGTGGCAGAGGACCGCCATCTCGTTGACGAGGGCGATGTTGACGTGCCGGTAGTTGGTCTCCAGGAGCTGCACGGTTTCGGCTTCTCGTGGTCCACGCGCGCGTACGACCTTGTCGGTGAGGCGCCCGTAGAAGGCGGCGGCCGACTCGGTGCAGGCGGGGGTGAGGCCGCCGATGACCTTCGGGGTGTTGGCGGGGGTGTGGTCGCGGTTGCCCGGGTCGACGCGGCTGGGTGAGTACGCGAGGTGGAAGTCGCGGCCCGCGCGGAGGCCGGAGCCCTCTTCGAGGAGCGGACGGAGGAATTCCTCCGTCGTACCCGGGTATACGGGTGACTCCAGGATCACCGTGGTGTGCGGGCGCAGGTGTGCGGCCAGGGTGCGGGCGGCGTCGGCCAGTTGACCCAGGTCGAGCGCGCCGTCGGCGCCACGTGGGGTCGGCGCGCAGATGACCGCGGTACGGACCCGGCCGAGTTCGGCCGGGTTGGTGGCCGGCCGGAAGCCCGTCGAGAGCATCCGGCGCAGGTCGGCGGCGGCCAGTGGCGCGGGGTCGCCGAACTGGTAGCCGAGTGTGGGGACGCCGGCGGTGACGGCGGCCTGGGCCAGGGGCAGGCCGAGCTGGCCGAGACCGATGACGGCGAGATCTGCGGGCATGGCGGTGGGCCGTCCTTCCCAGTAACCGAAGGGGGACAAGGGCGCAAGCCCTGTGGACAGAACGGGCGAGTGCAATGTCAGACTAGGAGTAAATATGACCGATTTGCGGGATTGCTCGGCTGTGTTTCTCCGGAAGTCACCGAGAGATATCCACAGGCGGACGGCTGGTGGTGGCCGAAGGCGGGCAACGGGTTGAGAATTTGGGCATGGGGGATGTGAGCCGGGCCTCGCCGGACGGGTGAGCCGGGCGCGACGGAACAGCGGGAGGCAACTGTGCGGACAGCGACACTGGGACCGGCGGAGCGCGCCGAGTCACTCGCGGGAATGGCCGAGCACGAGCTGGATGTGCTGGTCGTGGGAGCAGGCGTGGTCGGCGCGGGCACGGCACTGGACGCCGTGACCCGCGGTCTGTCCACCGGTCTGGTCGAGGCGCGTGACTGGGCGTCGGGCACGTCGAGCCGGTCGAGCAAGCTGATCCACGGAGGTCTGCGCTATCTGGAGATGCTCGACTTCCCGCTCGTACGGGAGGCGCTGAAGGAGCGCGGGCTGTTGCTGGAGCGGCTCGCGCCGCACCTCGTGAAGCCCGTTCCGTTCCTGTATCCCTTGCAGCACAAGGGGTGGGAGAGGCTGTACGCCGGTTCGGGCGTCGCGCTCTACGACGCGATGTCGATGGCGCGCGGCCACGGGCGCGGACTGCCGATGCACCGTCACCTGTCACGCCGTCACGCGCTGCGTGTCGCCCCCGCACTGAAGAAGGACGCGCTGGTCGGGGCGCTGCAGTACTACGACGCGCAGATGGACGACGCCCGCTATGTGGCGACCCTGGTGCGCACGGCCGCGGCGTACGGAGCGAAGGTCGCCAACCGCGCGCGCGTGACCGGCTTCCTGCGCGAGGGCGAACGTGTGGTCGGCGCCAAGGTGCAGGACGTCGAAGGGGGCGGGGAGTACGAGATCCGCGCCAAGCAGGTCGTCAACGCCACCGGGGTGTGGACGGACGACACCCAGGCGATGGTGGGCGAGAGGGGACAGTTCCACGTCCGGGCGTCCAAGGGCATCCATCTGGTCGTACCGAAGGACCGGATCACCTCGACGACCGGGCTGATCCTGCGTACGGAGAAGTCCGTGCTGTTCGTGATCCCCTGGGGCCGGCACTGGATCATCGGGACGACGGACACCGGCTGGGACCTCGACAAGGCCCACCCGGCTGCGTCCAGCGCGGACATCGACTACCTGCTGGAGCACGTGAACTCGGTGCTCGCGGTACCGCTGACACGTGATGACGTGGAGGGGGTGTACGCGGGGCTGAGGCCGCTGCTCGCCGGTGAGTCGGACGCCACGAGCAAGCTGTCGCGCGAGCACACCGTGGCGCATCCGGTGCCGGGGCTCGTGGTCGTGGCGGGCGGCAAGTACACGACGTACCGGGTGATGGCCAAGGACGCGGTGGACGAGGCGGTGCACGGGCTCGACCAGCGGGTCGCGGAGTGTGTCACCGAGGACATCCCGCTGATCGGTGCCGAGGGGTACCGGGCGCTGTGGAACGCGCGAGCGCGGATCGCCGCGCGGACCGGACTCCATGTGGTGCGCGTGGAGCACCTGTTGAACCGGTACGGGGCACTCGCGGAGGAACTGCTCGACCTCATCGCCGCGGACGCCTCGCTGGGCGAGCCGCTGCCGGCCGCCGAGGACTACCTGCGCGCCGAGATCGTCTACGCCGCCTCGCACGAGGGCGCGCGGCACCTCGACGACGTGCTGACGCGGCGGACACGCATCTCGATCGAGACCTTCGACCGGGGTACGCGCAGCGCACGGGAGGCCGCGGAGCTCATGGCTCCGGTGCTGGGCTGGGACAAGGACCAGATCGAGCGCGAGGTCGAGCACTACGAGAAGCGGGTGGAGGCGGAGCGGGAGTCGCAGCGGCAGCCGGACGATCTGACGGCCGACGCGGCTCGGCTGGGGGCGCCGGACATCGTGCCGTTGTAGGGAGGGACGGATGGACGGTGGTGGAGGGGCGGACGGCGGTGGACGGACGGTGGGAACGGTCGGTGGTGCAAAGGCGCGGGCCGTGCCACGGTCCGGCTGTGGTGGCGGCCCGGGCATCCGAGCGGATGTCTCCGTGCTGCCTCCGTGCCGCCTCCGGATGTCACCCGAACGAGTGTCCTGAGCTGGGATCTTTGCTCGGAACCCGGGCGTTCTACGGGGTGCGGGGGCAGAACTCGGCGGCGAGCAGGGCGGGTTCGAGATCGGGGTCTGCGATCGCATCCGTGTTCACGCGGAAGGTGAGGACACGACGGGCGTCGAGCGTGGCCGCGGTCCGGACGTAGCTGCCGGTGATGCGGCCGTTGTGCCCCCACACCGTGGTGCCGCACGGAAGTTTCTCGGAATAGAGGCCCATGCCGTACAAGCCGTGTGCGGTGCGGGTGTCGAGCATCTCGCGCAGTTGGCGGGGCGGCAGCAGGTCGCCGCGGAGCAGGGCCGCGTAGAAGCGGTTCAGGTCGGCGAGCGTGGTGACCAGCTCGCCCGCCGCGCCGGCCACGCGCGGGTCCAGTTCGGTCACATCGGATCCGTCGGCGTCGTACGCGCGGCCGTGCGGATCCGGCAGAGAGCGACGGGCGCCCGGGAACGAGGTGCCCGTCAGATGGAGGGGAGTGATGATGCGGCGCTCGGCCTCGGTGGCGTACGAGCGGCCGGTGACCTGCTCGACGACCATGCCGAGCAGTACGTAGTTGGTGTTGGAGTACTCGAAACGGCCGCGTTCGGCCGGGGTGCGGGCGAGCGCGATACGGACGGCCTGGATGGGGGTGAGGGAGACGACACCGGCGGAATCGGCGGTGAAGTCGGCGAGGCCGCTCGTGTGGGTGAGCAGGGCGCGCAGGGTCAGGAGGCGCCCGTCGTTGCCCGAGCCGCGCACCAGGCCCGGCAGATGAGCGTCCACCGAGTCGGACAGGGACAGGCGGTGCTCGGCGGCCAGTTGAAGGACGACCGTCGCGACGAACGTCTTGGTGATGCTGCCGGCGCGGAAGTGGTCGGCGCGGCCGATGGCGTCGGCGGAGCGGATGGCTCCGGCGGAGCGTATGACGTCGGCCGGGCCGGCGGTTGTGGGGGCTTCCGCGTGGGCGAAGCGGGAGCCGGACTGCTCGTCGGCCAGCAGGGCGGCTGCCGGGACCTTGCCTTGCGTGACGAGCCGGGTGAGGGCGGTGTCCACGGCAGGGAGCGCGGGAGTTGTCGAGGCGGTCGAGGTCAGGGCGAGGAGGGTCAGGCACACAGGAAGGGTCAGTAGCGTCCTCAGAGGCGGCATGAGGTCCTTCCTTGTCGCCGCTCATCATGAGGGACGGGCTCGGCCGGGTGACGGGCGGGGCAGGTGAGGGGCGGCGCGGGGAAGCAATGCTTCCACGAGGGGGCACCCGGGGCGTCGGACGGTGGTCGGGTGGGTGACAATGGAGGCTCTGTCAGGGCGGGTTGCATGAGGGGACGCATGTCGGAGGCGGAGCGCACGGGAGCATCCCGGCAGGACGAGAGCGATCGTCTTCTCGCCGGGCGATACCGGCTGGGAGGAGTCCTCGGCCGCGGCGGCATGGGCACCGTGTGGCGGGCCAAGGACGAGACGCTGGGCCGGACGGTCGCGGTCAAGGAACTGCGCTTGCCGGCGCGGATCGACGAGGACGAGAAGCGGCGGCTGATCACGCGGACCTTCCGTGAGGCCAAGGCCATCGCGCGGATCCGGAACAACGGCGCGGTGACGGTCTTCGACGTGATCGACGAGGACAACCGGCCGTGGATCGTGATGGAACTCGTCGAGGGCAAGTCGCTCGCCGAGGTCATCCGTGAGGACGGGCTGCTCACGCCGAAGCGCGCGGCCGAGGTGGGGCTGGCCATCCTCGACGTGCTGCGTTCGGCGCACCGCGAGGGCATCCTGCACCGGGACGTGAAGCCGTCGAACGTGCTCATCGCCGAGGACGGCCGGGTCGTGCTCACCGACTTCGGTATCGCTCAGGTGGAGGGCGACCCGTCCATCACCTCGACCGGCATGCTCGTCGGTGCGCCCTCCTACATCTCGCCCGAGCGCGCGCGGGGGCACAAGCCGGGCCCCGCGGCCGACCTGTGGTCGCTCGGCGGGTTGCTGTACGCGTCGGTGGAAGGCGTGCCGCCGTACGACAAGGGGTCCGCCATCGCGACGCTCACCGCGGTGATGACGGAGCCGATGGAGCAGCCCAAGAACGCCGGGCCGCTGGAGAAGGTCATCTACGGGCTGCTCGTCAAGGACCCCGAGCAGCGGCTCGACGACGCCGGGGCCCGGGCGATGCTCACCGAGGTGCTTCACGCGCCCGAGCCCAAGGAGGACGAGCCGGAGCCGGCGGACGCGACGAAGGTCGTGCCGTTGCCCGAGCTTCCGGTGGACGACGCCCCTGCCAAGAAGAAGAGTTCGGGCGGCAAGGCCGCGGGCGGGAGCAAGAAGGGCGAGGAGCCGGTGGAGCGGCTTCGCGGGGCCCTGCGTTCCGTGCGGAAGGGCAAGGGGGCTGCTGCCGCGGCGGGGGCTGCCGCGGTGGCCGGAGCCCGGAAGGCCGGTGCCGGGAAGGCCGGTGCCGGGAAAGCCGCGGACACCGAGGCTCCGGCGGCGCCGGAGGGGGCGGACGGCAAGGCTGCCAAGGCCTCGACATCAGCCTCGGCCTCGGCTGCTCCTGAAGCCTCCCCCTCCCCCTCCGCCTCAGCCTCGACCCCCTCTTCGCCTGCTGCCCCTGCCCCTGCCCCTTCTGACTCGGCCGCCGAGGCTGCTCCTCGCTCTGCCTCCGCGGATTCGGCCGGTTCGGCCAAGGGGCGTGATTCTGCTGCCTCCGTGGTGAACTTCAGTTCGGTGGGCGGGAGTTCGGGCGGTGCCGGGGACACGCATCCGCGGACCGCCGCGCCGAGGGCGTCGCTCACCGATGTGGTGCCCCGGCGGACGCTGATGATCGTCGCCGTGGTCGTCGTGCTGGCCGTGCTGGGCACGATCCTCGCCGTCACGCTCAGTGGCGGCGACGACTCCAGCGCCAAGGAGAACAAGGGCGGCGACGACAAGTCGGTGTCGAGCGGCGCGAGCGCGGGCAGCGACACCAAGCAGGACGAGAAGAGCGGTACGGAAAAGGACAGCGGAGAGAAGACCGACTCCGCCGGCGGAGGCGCGAACACCGGCAGTTCGCCGAGTGCGAGTGCGTCCGGTGAGACCGGCGGTTCGAAGGACGACTCCGGCAGCGGTTCGGGCGACGGCGCCGCGGAGACGTACAAGAGCGGGCAGGGGTTCTCGATCGGGCTGCCCAAGGGGTGGAAGTACGAGTCCACGAGTGCGGCCGGGTCCCGGTTCGCCGGTCCTGACGGGCAGAAGCTGCTGGTCGGATGGACCACGACGCCCAAGAGCGACCCGGTGGCGGACTGGAAGAACCAAGAGCAGTTCATGCAGCGGCCGCAGTACAAGCGCATCCGAATAGAGAAGGTGGACTACCGCGGCTGGAACACGGCCGACTGGGAGTTCACCTACGTTGATGGTGGGACCCAGTACCGGTCGATAGACCGCGGGTTCGTCGTCAACGACGGCCTCGGATATGGGCTCATGTACACCGCGAAGGGCTCGAAATGGGACACCGAACTTCGTAAAAATACGTGGCGGACGCTGACGAAGTCGTTCGAACCGAAGTCCTGAGGGGCACGAGATTCCTGAGATCTCGTATCTCCTCACTGTGGGTTGCCTCCGGCACGTATCGTGAATGGTTGCGGACCGTACGCAGCCACATCTGCAGCCACAACGGGACGCATGGCGAACGGAATTGACCAACCGGGCGGCCGGGGGAGGCATCGTGGACGACTATGCGGGACGGGTACTCGCAGACCGTTACCGTCTGCCGCTGCCACCGTCGGACGAGTACGAACTCGCCGAGTCCCGGGCCTTCGACACGTACAGCGGGCAGGAAGTCCTGGTCCGGCAGGTGCCGTTGCCCGAGATCGTCGAGGCGGAGGTGCTCGACGCGGACGGGCTGCCCGACGGGTTCGTGGCCCGGGACACCGGAGTGCGGCGGCCGTCCGCGCGGACCACACGGCGGCCCACCGAACCGGCGGTGCGGCGGGCGATCGAGGCCGCGCAGGCCGCGGCCCAGATCCCCGACCATCCGCGGCTCGACCAGGTCTTCGACGTGTTCGCCGAGGGCGGGTCGTTGTGGATAGTGAGTGAGATGGTGGCCGCGCGGCCACTGGCGGCGCTGCTCGCGGAGCGGCCGCTGAGTCCGTACCGGGCCGCGGAGGTGGCCTCCGACGTGCTGACCGCGCTGCGGGTGCTGCACGGCCATGGATGGGTGCACCGGAACATCACCGCGCGCACGGTGCTCGTCTGCGACGACGGGCGCGTGATGCTCACGGGGCTTGCCGCGGGGGCCGCGGAGGAGGCGCTGTGCGGGTACGACCCGGTGCCGGCCGCCGACGGTGAGGGCGAGGCGGACGGCTCCGGAACGGCAGACGGTCCGCCAGGTCGGATGGGTCCGGCAGGTCCGGCCGGCTCGGCAGGCCCGTCCGGGCCGCACGGCCGGCTCGGGCATGGTCAGCAGGGGCAGTCCCAGCAGGGCGGTTCCGGTGGTGTGCCCGGTGCTCGGGTTGCCGGTGGCGGTCGTGCCGCCGTCGAGGCCGTGCCCGGAGGCGGCGGAGGGCTGTCGCCCGTCCCTCGGGCACAGGCGTCGGCCGCGGGGCAGCGGGCGCTGGACGCCGGCGGTGATGTGCGGGCCGCGCGGGCCGGGGCCATCGCGGCCTACCGCGCGGGCGCGCGGGCCGCGGCCCGGGTGCAGGAGGAACAGCAGGGCGGCCGGAACGCGGCGTTGCCCGCGCCGAGGTCCCGGCCCGCCGAGGGCGAGGTCGAGGGCGAGGTCGGACAGACCTCCGGGCTCGGGCTGGAGCACACCCCGCCGCCGGGGCAGATCGCCGACCCGTACGGAGTGGGGCGGTCCAGTTCCTGGCACGGCGCGGCGCCGCGACATGGCGCCCCCGAGCTGGGCGGGAACGGACAGAACCAGCCTCCCGCGCTTCCCGGCCCCGGAAGCAGCGGCAATGGCGGCAACGGGGGTAACGGAAGTGGCGTACAGGGCGACGGTGACGGCACCGGATTCCCCGGGAACGGCAACGGCGTGTCCCACACCGGGAACAGCAACGGCACCGCCGGCCATTTCGCCAGCACCTCCGACCCCGCCTACAGCACGGACCCCGCCTACACCGCAGACCCTGCCCACACCCCCGGCACCGCCACCGAGGCCCCCACCCAGTGGAGCCGGCTGACCGCCGACCCCGCACCCGCCGCCCATCGGGGCCCCGCCACCGCCCTGGCGGCAGAGCGGGCCCGGCAGGCGCGGATGACCGTCGTCGGACCCGTCACCGAGCGCTGGGCGCCCGAGCAGGCCGGGCCCGTGCACGAGAACTGGCAGTTGGCGGCGCCGATCGGGCCCGCGACCGACCTGTGGGCGTTGGGGGCGCTGCTCTTCAGGGCCGTTCAGGGGCACGCGCCCTATCCCGAGGAGAACACCGCCGAGCTGGTGCAGCTGGTGTGCGCCGAGCCGCCCGCGTTCGCCGAGGAGTGCGGGCCGCTGCGGCCGGTCGTGGAGTCGCTGCTGCGTCAGGACCCCACGGAGCGGCTGGACTTCGAGGAGCTGCGCGGCTGGCTGCGTTCGCTGGTGCGGTCGGCGCCCGAGCCGGAGGCCGGGACGTACGTCGTGGCCGCGCCGCCCGTGGACCCCAAGCGGCTGCCCGTCGTGCGCCGCCGGGGCGAGCTGGTCCGAAGGCGCCGCGCCGGGCTGCCCGACACCAGCCCGCACGGCCGCCACAAGCGGTCCAAGCGGGAGGCCAAGCCCCGCCGGCTCGGCCGCACGCTGCTCCTGCTGATACTGCTGGCCATGGCGGCGGCCGTCGCGTATGCCGTGGCCTTCATGCCCAAGTCCGACAACGCCGGTGAGCGGACCGGTTCCGCGGGGGACATCGTCAGTCCGGCGCCGGGACACTCGGCCGACACGGACACCGGCACGGACGGGAACGCGGGCACGGATCCGCAGGACGAGAAGTCGCCTAGCAAGGAGAACAGCCCGACGCAGTCGTCCAGTTCCGGCACCCAAACCACCGGACCCGAGGTCGCACAGGGCTTCACCCTGCGCAAGGACTCCGAGGGCTTCCGCGTCGCGGTCGCCAACGGCTGGGACCGGACGGGAAAGAACGGCCGCGGCCAGATCGTCTACTCCCAGGGCGACTTCGAGCTGCTGGTGGTGCCGGGCCGCGACACGACCGGCGAGTACGGCACCGACCCGATGACGTACCAGCGTGAGGACGAGCGGGAGTTGCAGCCGTTCCGCGACTCGACGTGGGCCACGTCCAGCGGGATGCGGCGCATCGAGGTGGGCGGACGGACCATGGCCGAGGGGCAGTTCACCTGGCAGGACTCCCAGGGGCGCGAGGTCTTCGTACGCAATCTCGCGATCATCGTCGACGGGCGGTACCACGTGGTGCAGGTGCTCGGTCCGGAGGCCGAGCGGGACGAGGTGACACGGCTCTACGAGCAGGCGTCGGCGACCTATCAGCCCACTGGCTGAGGCCAGTCAGCCCACCGGCTGACGTCCGATTGCCGGGCGGTAACCGCCCGTTCACGCTCGGGCAAACCGTCACAGTGCTGTCTCCGTAGGGCCCCGCCGGTTCCCTGGGCGGGGGCCGGTCCTTAGTCTGACCCTGTCAAGAGCATTGCGGGGAAACGTGAATCAGATGCAGGGCCTGCTGCTGGCGGGGCGCTATCGGCTCGTCGACTCCATCGGCAGTGGTGGCATGGGCCGGGTGTGGCGTGCGCACGACGAGGTGCTGCACCGGGCCGTCGCCATCAAGGAGCTGACGGCCGCGCTCTATGTGGCGGACAGCGACCAGCCCGTGCTCCTCGCCCGGACCCGGGCCGAGGCGCGCGCGGCCGCGCGGATCAACCACTCGGCCGTCGTCACCGTGCACGACGTGCTGGAGCACGACGGCCGCCCGTGGATCGTGATGGAGCTGGTCGAGGGCCACTCGCTCGCCGACGCGGTCAAGGACTCCGGACGCGTCGAGCCCCGCGAGGCGGCGCGGGTCGGGCTGTGGGTACTGCGCGCGCTGCGGGCGGCGCACGCCGCGGGCGTACTGCACCGAGACGTCAAGCCCGGCAACGTACTGATCTCCAACGACCGGCGCGTCCTGCTCACCGACTTCGGGATCGCGCAGGTCGAGGGCGACACGACGATCACGCGCACCGGGGAGATCGTCGGCTCGGTCGACTATCTGGCGCCTGAGCGCGTACGCGGCCACGATCCGGGTCCCTCCTCCGATCTGTGGGCGCTCGGCGCGACGCTCTACACGGCGGTCGAGGGGAGGTCTCCGTTCCGGCGGACGACCCCGCTGACCACCATGCAGGCCGTGGTCGGCGAGGAGCCCGACGAGTTGACGCACGCCGGCGCGCTCGCGCCCGTCATCGCCGCGCTGCTGCGCAAGGATCCCGCCGAGCGGCCCGGGCCGGAGGAGGCCGAGCAGATGCTCGCCGAGGCCGCGGAGGGGCGCACACCGAATTCGGCGCAGGCCTATGTGCCGACGGAACATGTGGCCACCTCGCACGAGTCCGCCGAGTCCCCTCAGCCTCCCGAGTCGCCTGTGCCGCAGGGCACGTACGGGCCGGCCCATGCCGCTTACGGGCCACAGGGCGTCCCAGGAGCGCAGGGCACGTACGGCGGCCCGTCGGGCGCGCACGGAGTCCAGGGGACCCCTGGCGTTCCCGGCGCCCATGACCCCTACGGCGGCCGCGGCGGGCACGACACCTACGGCAGCCACGGCCGTCCCGCGCCCGACCCGGTCGTCGCCACCATGAACCAGCCGACGGTCGCCGGGACGCAGCGCCGCAAGGTCAGCACGCTCGTCCTCGTCGTCATTCTCGCCGCGCTCGTGGGCGGCGGAGGCGTCGCGGCGATGCTGTACGCGGACGGGTGGGGCAACGACACCAACTCGACGTCCTCGCCCGACCGCTCCTCACCCGACCCGTCCTCCTCCACCCCGTCGTCCTCGGCGGGGGCGACGGACGACGGGAAGGGGAACCAGACCCCGGACACGGGTGCCGGCGGTGTGCCGGACGGCTGGGAGCGCGTCAACGACCCCAAGGGTTTCAGCCTTGTCCTGCCCAAGGGCTGGAAGCGCCAGGTCGAGAACACCCAGGTCGACTACACGCCCGACAACGGTGAGCACTTCGTCCGTATCGCCATCGACGACGCCCCGGACTTCGACACCCCGTACACACATCTGCTCGACCTGGAGGAGCAGTTGGGGCGGCTGCAGGACTATCAGCGGATCGGTCTGGAGGAGAACACCTTCCGCGACCGCCCGGGCGCTCTCTGGGACTTCACCTGGACCGCGCTGCCGAAGGACACCGAGTTCCCCGGCCCGCGCCGGGCCAGCGAGCAGGCGTATCTCAGCCGTGACGGCGTCGAGTACGTGATCTACATGTCCGCGCCGGCGGCGGACTGGGACACCGCGAAGGAACGGTTCGACACCATCCTGCGCAGCTGGCGGCCCCCGGGCGCCCAGTGACCCCGAACGCCCCGTAGGTACGGCCGGCCCGACACCGGACCGCGTACGTCGCTTGTCGGCCACCCGCGCCGCAGCGCCCCGGAGGGCCTCCGTCCGGTGCGGCATGATGGGGCGCATGGTGACCGAGGGGGACAACGTCCGTGTCATCGCGGGCCGTTACCGGCTGGAGTCCAGACTCGGCCGGGGCGGTATGGGCGTCGTATGGCGGGCCACGGACCAGTTGCTCGGCCGGCAGGTCGCGGTCAAGGAACTCGTCCTCGACACCTCGCTCTCGGCGGAGGAGTACCGGCTGCAGTGCGATCGGACCCTGCGCGAGGCGCGTGCGGTCGCGCAGTTGCGGGACCCGCACATCATCGTCGTGCACGACGTCGTGGAGCAGGACGAACGCCCCTACATCGTCATGGAGTTGATCGAGGGCGGCTCGCTCTCCGAGCGGATCTCCCGGAGCGGGCCCGTGGACGCGGCCGAGGCCGCCCGGATGGGGATCGACCTGCTGGGCGCGCTGCGCAGGGCACACGGCGCGGGCGTGCTGCACCGGGACCTGAAGCCCGCGAACGTACTCCTCACCGGGGAGGGCCGCGTCGTCCTCACCGACTTCGGGATCGCCCAGGTCGCGGGGTCGACGACGCTCACCGAGAGCGGGTCGTTCGTGGGCTCGCCCGAGTACACCGCGCCCGAGCGGATGTCCGGCGTCAGGACCGGGCCCGAGTCCGACCTGTGGTCGCTCGGCGCGCTGCTCTGTACCGCCCTGAGCGGCGAATCGCCGTTCCGTCGCGACTCGTTGGGCGGGATCCTGCACGCGGTGGTGGTCGACGAGATACGTCCGCCCGCGGCCGCCGGGCCCCTGCTTCCCGTCGTACGGGGCCTTCTTGAGCGCGATCCCGAGCGCAGGCTCGACGCGGTGGAGGCGGAGCGGCTGCTGCGGGCGTTTCTCGACACGGGCCGTATGCCGCCGGTGTCGCCCGGCTACACGACGACCCATCGGGACGCGCCGAGGCCGCAGACGCAGTCACTCCACGCGCCGTCGCCTCCGCCGGACTCGCCCGTGACATCGCCCATGAGGCCGGGGGCCTCCTCGCGCTCCCCAACGCGGAACGTACTGATCGCGGTCGCGCTCGTCGCCGCGATGGCCGTGGCGGGTGTGTCGGCGGCCGCGCTGTTGATGAACGAGGACGGCGGTGGGCCCTTGTCGCCGACGAGTTCCGTGCCCACGTCCCGGGCGACGACCACCGTGACGACCACGGCAACGCCGAGCCAGAGGCCGAGCCGGACGGCGAGCGCGACCCCGAGCCCAGCGCCCACGACTCCAGCGCCCACGACCCCCGCACCCACGGGGCCTGAGCCCACGAGCCCCGCCCCTTCGGGCACCTGAGTCGCCCGGCCGCGTAAAAGGAACATAAGCGACGCCGTGCGTCACGGGTCTGTGACTGGAAAGCGCCCAGGGTGGCTCCCGAAGCGCTTGCCGCGATAGGGATGGACCCATGAGCAACAACGGGGGAGCCCCTTACGGACCCGACGAACCAACGAGTTTCGGCCTGCAACCGCCGCGACCGCCCGTCGCCGTGCCGCACCCCGGGAACCCGTACGCGGCGCCCACCCAGGTCGTGCCCGACCAGCAGGCGCCGCAGGAGCCCGGCATCGGTCGGCTCATCGCGGGCCGCTACCGGCTGCTCGGCAAACTCGGCCACGGCGGGATGGGCACCGTGTGGCGGGCCAAGGACGAGACGGTGGACCGGGAGGTCGCCGTCAAGGAGCCGCGCGTACCGGATCATCTTCCCGAACGCGAACGGGCCAACGTCTTCGAGCGGATGCGCCGCGAGGCGCGCGCCGCCGCCCGGCTCGACCACCCGGCCGTCGTGAACGTCCACGATGTCGCGGTCGTGGACGGCCAGCCGTGGATCGTCATGGAGCTCGTACGGGGACGTTCGCTCGGTGCCGCGCTGCAGGAGGGCACGATCGGGGCGCGTGAGGCGGCGAGAATCGGCCTCGACGTGCTCGGCGCGCTGGAGGCCGCGCACGCGGCGGGCATCCTGCACCGCGACGTCAAGCCCGACAACGTCATGCTCGGCACGGGCGACCGGGTCGTCCTCACCGACTTCGGCATCGCCCAGATCGAGGGCGAGACGAACCTGACCGACACCGGCGGCTTCGTCGGCTCGCCCGAATTCATCGCACCGGAGCGGGTGTTGGGGCAGCGCCCGGGTCCGGCCTCGGACCTCTGGTCCCTCGGCGTGGTCCTGTACGCGGCCACGGAGGGCGTCTCGCCGTTCCGCCGCAACAACACGCCCGCGACGCTCCAGTCCGTCCTCAACGCCACGCCGGCCGCGCCCAACGCGGCCACGGGACCGCTGGCCGACGCCATCAACGGCCTCCTCGACAAGGACCCGGCCCGCCGCCCGGACGCCGCACGGGTGCGAGCGCTCCTGGAGCAGGCCGCGCGTCCGCCCGAGCCCGCGCCCACGCAGGTCGTACGGATGGCGGAGCCCGGCGGCAGGTCGATCAGGGTCGGCCGCAAGGCGTGGATCGGCATCGGTGCCGTCGTGGTCGCGGCCGCGCTGGCGGCGTACCTGGTGGTCGCGGACCCGTTCGCGGGGCCGCTGCCCGACAACTGGAACAAGAGGGACCTGAAGGCGCTGGGCGCGACGATGGCGGTACCGGCCGGCTACCAGAAGACCGTGCCCAAGCCCGACGCGGCCAAGGACGAACACTGGGTCCAGTTCACCGACGAGAGCGGCAGCCTCTGGATCAGCCTCACCCTGGCCAAGAGGCTTGAGGACACCAGCGGCGAGATCGCCGCGTCGGCGGCGGCCGAGATGTACGACGACGACGCGAGCTACAGACAGAGCGGCAACTACGGCATGGACATGGACTCCGAGCCCGCTCCCAAGAGCAACCCCGATACGACGAAGTACAAGGACCGGAAAGCGGCCCTCAACACCATCACCTACTCGACCACGGACACCGAAGCCCCGCGTCCGCGCGAGATCCAGGTCCTCTACTACAAGACCAAGTCCGGCGACATGTACAAGCTCATGATCGGCTACCCGGGCAAGGGCGACTTCACCGAGCGCGGGCGCGAGGTCGCGAAGACGGCGATCGCGAACCTGGACATCACCAAGCCGTGAACACGCGAGAGGGCGGACCGGTGGACCCGGCCCGCCCTCCGTTCGCGCTTGCGCGCGGGCTCAGGCGTCGGCTCAGCCGAGCTTCGCCGTCTGGGCCTTGATGAGCTCGGCCGGCACGTCGTAGTCGGAGACCTTGGCGTCATCGGCGAACGCCGCCAAGCTGATGGAGTAGTACGTGGCGACCGTGTTCCCGTGCCGCGCGACCTCCGCGTGCACGACCGGGTCGCCGTCGGAGTCCGCGGTCACCGCGAACGCCAGCGACTCGTCGCCGTTCCCGGACGCCTTCTCCGACTCGACCTTCTTGAACTTCTGGGGCTCCTTCTTGGCCGTGGCCGTGAAGCCGCTGCCGCAGCCCTCGATCGCGGCGGAGAGCGAGGACATGGTCTCCTTCGCTCCGTCGCCCTCGTACGAGGACAGCGAGACGAGGGTGACGGTCGAACCGAGGGCGTCGGTGATCGAGTTCATCGCGTCCTCCATCTCCTCCTCGGTCATGTCCTCCAGGTCCTCGGTGGGGGACGCGCTCGCCTTGGCCGTCGGGTCCTCCTGGGCCATGCGGTTGACGTACGAGGCCGAGTCGCCCGGCGCGAAGCCGGTGAGGACGTACGCGAGGGGCGCGCACTTCTCGTCGACGACCTTGATCTCCTCCTTGGAGGAGGCGAACTGGTCGGACTGGTCGGCCGGGCCGACCTTGAAGCCCTTGACATCGGCCGTCGCGATGATGAGCTTCTCCAGCTCACCCTTGGCGAGGGTCTTCGCTGCCGCGGCCGGCTCCTTGCCCGCGGCCTTGTCGTCCTTGCCCGATCCGGAGTCGGAACCGCTGTCGGAGCAGCCGGTCACCAGGGCGAGCGAGAGGACGGACACAACGGCTGCGGCGCCGGGACGCGGCAGCGCGAGTCTCTTCATTATTCGAATATTCCTTCGGTGGTATTGCGGTGAAGCTGGGAGTCTGAGGGCAGGTCAAGAAAACGTCAAGCCGGTTCCGGGAACGGCATACTGCTCTGCACCGACGGACAACAGGGACGACAGCCGCCGACCCTCCCCGCGGCTTCCTGTGAGAGAGGTGACGGGCGTGGGCCTGGATCTCGACGTGCGTGCGCACGCACGCCAGCGGTGGGCGGCGCGTGGTGCCCTGGCGGCGGCCGGCCTCGCCGTGCTGCTGCCGATCGGATTCGCCAGGGCCGCGAGCGTGTTGCTCGTCGTGGTCGGGGTGCTCGGTACGGCGGTCACGGTCGCCGCGCTCTGGTGGGTACTGACCCTCAGGGGACCGGCCCGGGCCGCGGCCGGGGTGCTGGCCCTCGCGACACCCGCCACGGTCATCGGGCTCTTCGCCGCCGCGAACCTGCTGTGGGTCGTCGTGGTGTCCCTGGCGCTGTGGGGCTTCGCCGTCTGGGCCGGGAAGTTCGCGCTCAGCCTGACCAAGTCGCACGCCGTGCGCGTGGCCGAGTACAGGACCCCCGCCCCCGCCAGGCCCTTCCTCATCATGAATCCGCGGTCCGGCGGGGGAAAGGTCGAGCGGTTCGGGCTGAAGGAGAAGGCCGAGCGGCTCGGAGCGCGCGTCCACCTCCTCGACCCCGAGCAGAAGGAGGACGTCACCGAACTCGCCCGGCGCGCCGTCGCCGACGGGGCCGATCTGCTCGGCGTCGCGGGCGGGGACGGCACACAGGCGCTGGTCGCCGCGATCGCCGCCGAGCACGACATCCCGTTCCTCGTCGTCTCCGCCGGGACCCGGAACCACTTCGCCATGGACCTCGGACTCGACCGGAACGACCCCGCCACCTGCCTCGACGCGCTCACCGGCGCGGGGGTCGAGGTCCGTGTCGACCTCGGTTTCGCGGACGGGCACCCCTTCGTCAACAACGCCTCGTTCGGGGCGTACGCGGTGGTCGTGCAGAGCCCCGAGTACCGCGACGACAAGGTGCGTACGACGCTGGAACTGCTGCCGGAACTGCTCACGCACCAGCGGGGGCCGCGGCTGACCGCCCGGATCGAGGAGAAGGGCGGGACCGGCGGGACCGCTGGGACCGGCGCGACGAGCGGGGCGGAGGCGGCCGGGGTGGCCGTCATCGAGGCGCCCCAGGCACTCCTCGTGAGCAACAACCCCTACCGCATGGACGATCCGGCGGGCCTCGGCTACCGCGAGCGGCTGGAGTCCGGTCTGCTCGGCGTCCTCGGCATCAAGGTGGAGAACGCGGCCGAGGCCGCCGGGCTGCTGCTCGGGGTGCACTCCACCGGGCTCACGGTGCTCACGGCCCGCGAGGTGGTCGTCGACGCCGACCTTCCCGAGGTCGAGGTCGGCGTCGACGGCGAGGCCTTCGTCCTGCCCACGCCGGTACGGTGCCGCATCGAGCCCGGCGCGCTGCGCGTGCGCGTCCCCCGGAACCGGCCGGGCGTGCCGGAGACCAAGCCGCCGATGGACTGGCGCCGGCTGCGCAAACTCGCGGCGGCGGTGGGCCGTACGGCACTCCCCAAGCACCGGGCCCTGCCCAGGGACGAGGCTCTGCCCGAGAACCGGACCCCGCCTACCGCATGACCCACTGCATGACGTCGACAAGCTCGGGCCCCGCACGGTACTGATGGGGCATGAGCGATGACGGGGGGCGGTTGATCGGAGGCCGTTACCGGCTGGCCGAGCGCATCGGCTCCGGCGGTATGGGCACCGTGTGGCGGGCCGTCGACGAACTCGTCGAGCGGGACGTGGCGGTCAAGGAGCCACGGCTTCCGGGCGATCCCCAGGACGCGGCCCATCAGCGCGCGTACAACCGGCTGCAGAGGGAGGCGCGGGCCGCGGCGCGCGTGGAACACCCGGCGGCCGTCGCGATCCATGACGTGGTCGTGGAGGACGGACTGCCCTGGATCGTCATGGAGTTGATCCGCGGCGAGTCCCTCCACGAGGTGCTGCAGCGCGGCGCGCTTCCGCCCGCCGAGTCCGCCCGGATCGGGCTCGCCGTCGTGGGCGCGCTGAAGGCCGCGCACGCCAAGGGCATCGTGCACCGTGACGTGAAGCCGGCCAACGTGCTGCTCGGACAGCACGGTCGTGTCGTGCTCACCGACTTCGGCATCGCCCACATCCAGGGGGAGGAATCCCTCACCATGAGCGGGGAGTTCGTGGGCTCCCTGGAGTTCATCGCACCCGAGCGGATGTCCGGCCGCGGCGCGGGTCCTGCCGCGGACCTGTGGTCACTCGGCGTCTGTCTGTTCGCGGCCGTCGAGGGCTGGTCCCCTTTCCGGCGTACGACGCTGGAGTCCACCCTCGCCGCGATCCTGTCCGCCGAGCCGCCGGAACCCAAGCAGGCGGGGCCACTTGGTGTGCTGATCGTGCGGCTCCTGGCGAAGGACCCGGACGAGAGACCGGACGCGGACGAGGTGGTCGCCGCGCTGGAGGCGGTGGCGGAATGGTGGCCGGTTCCGGCATCGGTTCGGCAGGGAGATCCGACGATCCCTCAGGACGCCTCCGCGTTGAGGGAGTTCGCGGACGATTCGGGGACTGTGCAACTCGTCGCGCCTTCCGCCTCGGGCGAGGCGCGGGGCGAGGCGGGGGCATCCGAGTCGCCCGAGCCGCGTGAATCGCCCGAGCCGCCCGAGCCGCCTGAGCCGCCTGAGTCGCCCGAGCGACCGGAGGCGGCCGCCCCGCCCGCTACCCCCGCCACCTCTGAAGACACCCAGGCCGAGTCCATCCCCGTACGCCCCAAGCGCAAGCGCTCCACCGCGCGCCTCGTGGCGGGAGTCCTGGCCGGTGCCCTCCTCGTCGTGGGTGGTGTCTGGGCCGGGACCTCGCTCACCGACGACAGCGCGACCGCCGCAGGGGGCGAGCCGTCGGTGACCCCGAACCCGCCGACGACCAGGGACAGTTGGGTCGCCCACGAGGAGGAGGACCTGAACGCCGTTCTCTCCCTCCCCAGGCAGTACGTGCGCTTCCACGAACAGGGCGGCCCCGACGACCAGCCGCGCATGGCCATCTACGACAACGACGAGGTCGTCCAGGTCCGCCTCACCCAGTGGGACGAGGCGCCGCGCTCGCCGATGGGCCAGGCGAAGGACTCGGCCGAGACATGGGCCGGATACGGGGAGTCGCAGACGCAGTACACGAAGACGTCCGTCCACGGGAACGAGGCCGTGCTCGTCGACACGACCTACGAGACCGAGGGCAGGCTGGTCCGCGTCATGGAGCTGATGATCCTCACCGACGACAGCCGGCTGTACGAGCTGCGTGTCGACATGCCGAAGGGGACGGCGGACGAGAAAAGGGGCACTGAGGTGTTCAAGGGCGCGCGCGACCGACTGGAGATCGGCGGGTCGAGGAAGTGGTCCCCGCGCTCCGATTTTTCGGTCGGGCCCTGATCGTCGCCGGACAACCCCCTGATCAGGCCATTCATTGCCAGTGATCGCTGGCGCTGTGTGTGCACTCGGTGAATCCCTATTACCGCCGGGTACCCAAAGCGGCGGGCCCGGGCATACGCTGCGGGCCATGACCGACTCGCAGGCCCCGGTACAGGCCCCGGAAAAGACTGGCACCAACCCCCTCGCGCCCGCCCCCGAGGGCGCCCGCACGGCTGCTGACGTGGTCACGCCGGAGCTGATCGCACAGCTCACGCGTGGCGTGGTCGGTTCGGGCCGCACCGCCAACCACACGCCGTTCACGGGCGAGAAGCTGGCCGACCTGCCCGAGTCCACCCCCGAGGACGTGGAGCGGGCCTACGAGAAGGCCCGCGCCGCCCAGGCCGTCTGGGCCCAGACCCCCGTCAGGCAGCGCGCAGCCGTCCTGCTCCGCTTCCACGACCTGGTGCTCGCCCGCCAGGCCGAGGTGCTCGACCTCATCCAGCTGGAGACCGGCAAGGCCCGGCTGCACGCCCACGAGGAGGTGCAGGCCGTCGCCGTGGCGGCCCGCCACTACGGCCGCAAGGCCGTCTCGTACCTCAGGCCCAAGCGTCACGCGGGCGCCGTGCCGACCCTCACCAAGGTCACCGAGCTGCGCCACCCCCGAGGCGTCGTCGGCCAGATCGCCCCCTGGAACTACCCGCTGGAACTCTCCGTCGGCGACGCGATCCCCGCCTTCGTCGCGGGCAACGCCGTCGTGATGAAGCCCGACACCGAGACCTGCCTCACCGCCCTGTGGGCCCGTGACCTGCTGATCGAGGCGGGCCTGCCTGCCGACGTCTTCCAGGTCGTCCTGGGCGAGGGACCGGTCGTCGGCCCGGAGGTCGTCAAGCGCGCCGACTACGTCTCGTTCACCGGCTCCACCCGCACGGGCCGCGAGGTCGCCCAGAGCGCGGCGGCCCGCCTGGTCGGCGTCTCCCTCGAACTCGGCGGCAAGAACGCCATGCTGGTCCTGGAGGACGCCGACATCGACAAGGCGGCGGCCGGCGCGGTCCGCGCGTGCTTCTCGTCCGCGGGCCAACTGTGCATCTCCATCGAGCGGTTGTACGTCCACGAGTCGGTCGCGGACGCCTTCGTGGAGCGGTTCGCCACGCGCACCAGGGCGATGCGGCTCGGCAAGTCCCTCGCGTACGGCGCCGAGATGGGCTCGCTGGTCGGCGAGCGCCAGCTGGAGACGGTGACCCGGCACGTCGAGGAGGCGGTCTCCAAGGGCGCCAAGCTGGTGGCGGGCGGTGTCGCCCGCCCGGACATCGGCCCGTACTTCTTCGAGCCCACGATCCTGGACGGGGTCGAGGCGCCGATGGCGGTCTGCAACGAGGAGACCTTCGGCCCGGTCGTCTCCATCTACCGCTTCAAGGACGAGGACGAGGCGGTCGAACTCGCCAACGCCACGCCCTACGGCCTCAACTCGTCGGTCTGGACGAAGGACGGCCGCCGCGGCGCCAAGGTCGCGGCCCGCCTGCGCACCGGCACGGTCAACGTCAACGAGGGCTACGCGCCCGCCTACGGCAGCGTCCAGTCCCCGATGGGCGGCATGAAGGAATCCGGCCTCGGGCGCCGCCACGGCTCCGAGGGCATCCTCAAGTACACCGAGGCCCAGACGGTCGCCCAGCAGCGCCTGCTGCCCATGGCCCCGTCCCTCGGCATGGACGACGAGGGCTACGCCCAGTTCATGAGCCGCAGCCTGAGGCTCATGAAGGCGTTCCGGTTCCGCTAGGAGTTCTCGTCTTTCAGGGGCGCGGGGGCCGCATCGATATGCGGCTCCGCCGCGTGACCCGGCCAGCCACACACAACCCGCACGGACACTCAACGAGGAGCACACGTGCCTCAGGACACTTACGATTACGACGTCATCGTCGTCGGCTCCGGCTTCGGCGGCTCGGTGACCGCCCTACGCCTCACAGAAAAGGGCTACAACGTAGGCGTCCTGGAGGCGGGCCGCCGCTTCACCCCCGAGTCCCTCCCCAAGAACTCCTGGGACCTCAAGAACTACCTCTGGGCGCCGAAACTCGGTATGTACGGCATCCAGCGCATCCACCTCCTCGGCAACGTGATGGTCCTGGCGGGCGCCGGCGTCGGCGGCGGCTCGCTCAACTACGCCAACACCCTCTACGTACCGCCGAAGCCGTTCTTCGAGGACCCGCAGTGGAAGGACATCACCGACTGGCAGGAGGAGTTGAAGCCGTACTACGACCAGGCCCGGCGCATGCTCGGCGTACGGCTCAACCCGACCATGACCCCCTCGGACGTCCATCTCAAGGCGGCCGCGCAGCGGATGGGCGTGGGCGACACCTTCCACATGGCACCGGTCGGTGTCTTCTTCGGTGACGGCCAGGACGCCGACGGGACCGTGAAGGCGGGGCCCGGACAGCAGGTCGACGACCCGTACTTCGGCGGGGCGGGGCCGGCCCGCAGGGCGTGCGCCGAGTGCGGCGAGTGCATGACGGGATGCCGGCACGGCGCGAAGAACACCCTCAACGAGAACTACCTGTACCTCGCCGAGAAGGCGGGCGCGGTCGTCCACCCGATGACGACCGTCGTGTCGGTCACGGACGACTCGCAGGGCGGCTACGCCGTCGCGACGCTCCCCACGGACGAGAAACGCAAGGGCGAGGGCCGGACCTTCAAGGCCCGCCGGGTCGTTCTCGCCGCCGGTACGTACGGCACACAGACCCTGCTGCACCGCATGAAGTCGAGCGGTCAACTCCCTTACCTGTCCGGCAGGCTGGGCGAGCTGACCCGTACCAACTCCGAGGCCCTGGTCGGCGCGCAGACCGACAACCGCCGCTACCGGAAGGCCACCGGTGAGGCGAAGGTCGACTTCACGCGCGGAGTCGCGATCACGTCGTCCATCCACCCGGACGAGAACACCCACATCGAGCCCGTCCGCTACGGCAGGGGCTCGAACTCGATGGGCAGTCTGTCGATCCTCCAAGTCCCCTACGCGGAGGGCTCGTCGAGGGTTCTGGGCTGGCTGGTCAACGCGGTGAAGCACCCCACCCTCGTGGCCCGCTCGCTCTCCAACCGCCGCTGGTCGGAGCGGACCATCATCGGCCTGGTGATGCAGTCCCTCGACAACTCCCTGACGACGTACCTCAAGCCGAAGGGCGCGGGCAAGGGCCTGCTGACGGCCGGCCAGGGCCACGGCGCCCCCAACCCCAAGCAGATCAAGGCCGCTTCGGAGTCCGCCTCCGCGATCGCCGCGGAGATCAACGGCTTCGCCGGTTCGAACGTCGGCGAGCTGATGGGCACCCCGCTGACCGCCCACTTCCTGGGCGGGTGCCCGATCGGCGCCTCGGCCGACGAGGGCGTCATCGACCCGTACCACCGGCTGTACGGACACCCGGGCATCTCGGTCGTCGACGGTGCCGCGGTCTCGGCGAACCTGGGCGTCAACCCCTCGCTCACGATCACCGCGCAGGCGGAGCGCGCGATGTCGTACTGGCCCAACAAGGGCGAGGCGGACCCGCGTCCGGCGCAGGGGGCCGCGTACGAGCGCCTGAAGCCGGTCGAGCCCCTCGCACCCGCCGTCCCCGCGGACGCCTTCGGCGCGCTGCGCCTGCCGTTCCTGGGAATGCCGACGGTGCCGCCGAAGAAGTAACGACGAAGGACCTGCGCCCCCCTCCGAGCGCAGGTCCTTCGTTTCTTGCGTGAAGCGTTGGTCGCGTGAAGCGAGTTACGCCCTACGCGTCCTAGACGTCGGCGCCGGCCTTGCGGCGGCGGACGACGAACACAGCGCCGGCACCGGCGACGACGGCGGCGCCGCCGACGAGACCGATGGTCGGCAGGGCGGAGCTGGAGCCGGTCTCGGCGAGGTTGCCGGTCGGCAGCTCGGAGACGTTGCCCTGCGGCTTCTTCACCGGGTCCTTGCCGTTGTCGCTCGGGTCGGCGGTGCCCGGGTCGGGGTTGGTCGAGCCGGCCTTCAGCACCTCGAAGTCGTACTGCGCCCAGCCCTCGGCGATGCAGTCCTGGTCCTTGATCTTGTCCAGGTAGGCGCCGGAGCCGAAGGAGTACGAGTCACCGGCCGGGGCACCCTTGTCGACGCTGAAGCGCAGGGCGACCTTCTCGCTCGCCTTCGCCTTCAGGGACTCGACGTAGAAGAAGTAGTCACCGGCCCAGTTCTCGTCGCCGATCCGCTCCCACTTGCCGGACTCGGTGTTCTTGAACTCCAGCGTGACGTACGGGCTCAGGAACTTCGCCTCGTCGAGCTCGTAGTTCTCGATCTCGGCGTAGAAGGCGACACCCTTGATGTCGGCCTTCGACTCGTTGGTGACGACCAGGTTGAAGTTGTGGAAGCCGTCGCCCGCGACGATCTTGCCGGGCAGACCCTTGATGTCCGCGGAGACCTTGGCGTCGCCGTAGTTCTCGTCGAGGTCCTCGCAGTACGGGACGTCCGGGTCGGGCTCCTCGCTCGGCCCGGGCGTCGTGGTCGGCGACCCGGTGGGCGTGGTGGTGGTGCTCGGGGTCGGCGTACCCGAGGGGATCTCGGTGCTCGGCGGCGTCGTCGTGGGCGTCGCGCTGGGCGTCGTCGTCTCGGTGGTGGTCGGCGTCGCGCTCGGCGTCGTGGTGGCGGACTCGGTCCCGGTGGGCGTGGGGTCCGTCGCGAAGGCGGCAGGAGCCGACAGCAGCGCGAGCGGAGCTATGACGGCCGTCGTGGCCGCAGCGGCCATGACACGGCGAAGCTTCATGAAGACCTCGGAGAGTCCGGCGTACCGCAGCGTTGCGGCACGAGAGGTTGGGAGGCCTCCGCGTGCGGGGTACGCGGGTACGGCCGTTGGTTCCGCAAGTGAGACCTGTGACTCCTGTAAAGGGTTGTCCTCGAACTCACAGAATTCTTATGTGGGCTGGGTCACAGCCGGATCGGACTTGTGAACTCCCTTGCCCACGCCTTAGAACTGTCCATCGTTTGTCCGTCGAGTAATTCGAAGAAAACGTCGATCCGCGGGTCGATCATGGGGGAGAGGCGCCAGCGCCATGGCCGAGAAGCCGTCGGAGAAGACATCCGAGGAACCCGAGGGGGCTGGGCAGTCCGGAGAGCCCATACCGGATGACGTGTGGGCGCGGTTCGTCGAGGACAGCGAGCGGGACATCCACACGTCCGACGCACCCAAGGAGCCGTCCGCGCGGGCCCGCATGGTGACCGAAAGGCTGCGGCAGCAGGAGGCACGCGGCGAACTGCCCCCGGGGTGGCGCACCGGGCCTGCCTGGCAGGAGATGAACGGGCGGGCGGCCCGGCGCCGCAAGGTGTGGACGATCATCGGCGTCGTACTCGCGATCGCGTTGGCCGTGGTGGCCATGAAGCCGTCCCTGCTGCCGGGCGACCCATTCGGCACCGGCACGGACGAGGGCACGCAGTCGGCGAACCCGCTGCCCGACGAGACCGCGGCCCCGACGAACGCCCCCTCCGGCGCGCCCGGAACGCCCACGCTGGACGAGCCGTTCGCCGGCTCTCCCGCCGTGCGGTACGCCGACGGCGCGGCCGGAATCGTCCTGCCGGAGGCGACGCCGGTCGGCGCGTTCGGCAAGGACCAGGTGGCCAAGGCCCTGGCGCAGACCAAGTCCCTGCTCGTCGACGCGAACCTCGACCGCAAGACCCTGCTCGGCGGCACCCCCGAGACCACGCTCGACAAAATTCTGGACCCCAAGCAGCCGGACATGATCGACGACGCGAGGTCCTGGCTCCGCGAGCCCGGCAAGGACAGCGACCCGCTCTGGCTCTTCAGCCGCTTCGACCCGGACGAGGTGCGGCTCGTCGGCGACGTGGTCAAGACCCGTGGCCGTACCACCTTCAAGGCGGGCAAGGACGGTGGCGTCGCCATCCACGCCGACTACACCTTCGTCTACGCGCTGGCCCCGGCCGACCCGGACGCCACCGAGGTCACCCGCACCATCGTCCGCCGCATCCTCGACCTGGAGCTCCTCAACCCGGCGACGTACGAGGTCACTCCGGGCAGGCTCTCGGTCGACCGCCACGACCAGGATCTCGCCAACTCCGCCTGTGACGTCTACGACGGCTTCCTGCACCCGCAGTTCGACTCGGCCGACCCCACGGGCGCGCCGCCGAGCGGGCCCACGACCGACCCGTACGACCGCAGCCGGGACCTCGGGAATTCCGGGACGGAGGAGTGTGGGACGGTGTCCCGGACATGAGTACGGGCGTGAGCAGAAGGATCGTGCGGACCGTCGTGGCCG
Source organism: Streptomyces sp. NBC_00258 (assembly GCF_036182465.1). Lineage (NCBI taxonomy): Bacteria > Bacillati > Actinomycetota > Actinomycetes > Kitasatosporales > Streptomycetaceae > Streptomyces > Streptomyces sp. NBC_00258. Next base: position 5,312,975 of record NZ_CP108081.1, on the reverse strand, counting down.
CGTCGGTCGTGGCCGGCCTCGGATGCGCCTCGGCGTGCGCGGGTGGCGACGGCAAGGACAAGAAGGCAGCAGGGACGCCGGCCGCCGCACAGTCGGCCGGCGAGTCGAAGGAGCAGGCGAAGGACAGGGGCGGGGACGGGGCCAAGAGCAGGGCGAAGGCGCCGGGCAAGGACGGCTCCTCGGTCGCCCCGGACACGGACGAGCCCCTGACCCGGGCGCAGTTGAAGAAGGCCGCGCTCGCGACGGGTGACGTCAAGGGGTACAAGGTCGAGGGGGCGGGGTCCGCCGATCTCCAGGGGGCGTCCTCCCCGGCGGTCCCGGCGAAGTGCCAGCCGGTCGCCGACATGTTCCTGTTCACCACCGACCCGGCCTCACGGACCTCCCTCAGCCGCGGCGTCACGGCCAAGGACGAGACGAACGCCTCGGTGACCACGCTCGCACTCCTCTCGTACGGGTCGGGAGAGGCCGACGACGTGCTCGCCGGGCTGCGCAAGGCGACGGGAGAGTGCACCGAGTACCGGTACGTCGGCTACAAGTACACCGGGGTCAAGGCGCTGGCCGATCCGAAGCTGGGCGACGAGTCCGTCGCGTTCCGGCTGGTCGCCTCCATCGAGGGGGCGGAGGTCCCGGCCGCGTACACGGTCGTCCGTGACGGTTCGACGCTGGTGGCCTTCAGCTCGATGAACATGCTGGACGCCGACGAGGTCGAGGTCCCGGCCGAACTCGTCGAGGCGCAGCTCGCGAAGCTGAACAAGACGACCGCCTGACGGGCCGGCCCGGGACACGGGACCGGCCGCACGGCGTGCCGGACAGGCGAAGGGCCCCGCGGGCAACCGCGGGGCCCTTCGTGGTCAGCACCGACGTCAGGGCAGCGCCGGTGCCTACGGGACGGCGCCGGGGGGTGCGCCGCTTACTGGCTTCTCCGCCCGGTCGGCGCCCCGGCGCACCGGGGGAGTGCGCGTGGTATCGACCAATGGCGGTAAGACGATCCAATGCTGCTGTCGCTCAGGGACTTGGGGGTAGTTCCAAACATCGTGCTCGATGGGCCGCGGCCTCCGCAACCGTTTCGACCGCCCTTGCACAGATTCCGCCGGTCGGCTCCGAGCGTCCCCGGAGCCGACCTCTCTTGGGTGACCGGGCTGCTGTCCCCTGCCGTCCGGTCACTTCTCTGGAACGAGGTCCCACGGCGCACGTCCGTACGCCTCATCGTTCCAGCGGAGCCACGCGTGGTTCTTCGGGCCCGCCCCTGGCTGGCACGGACACCGGGACCAACGAAGCCCGCCGCGGGGCGGTCACGCGCCGTACGGGTGAGAGGACATGCGTACGTGCGTGCACCGGACGTCCGTCGTACGCGGATGTCGTACGCGGATCCCGTACGCCCTCAGCACCGTCGGAGGCGATCTTCGGAGGCGGTCTTCGGACGCGGTCTTCAGATCCGGCCCCGGCACAGCTCCAGGAGCGTCATCGCGAGTGAGGTGCCCGGCTTGCCGAGTGCGTCCCTGTAGTGGCCGAGGACGTCCATCTCGCGCGACAGGTTCACGCGGCGGCCTCCGGAGGCGATGCGGGCCTCCTGGATGACCGCCGAGATCGCCATGCGTTCCTGGACGAGGCCGATGATCCGGTCGTCGAGGGCGTCGATGCGTTCGCGGGCGCCGGTGATGACGTCGGCGGCCTCTTCGGTGCGGGCGCCGGTCTTGTCCGTGGTGGCGGCTGTGCTCATCTCGGGGGCTCCTCTTCGAGTGGGGTGCCCCGGAGCGGCAAGGTCCGGAAACCGCGAGGCGCCCCGGGCCTTGTCGGCCCGGGGCGCCTGGGAAGTCGCTTGTCAGTTGCTCAAGCAGCACGACCATGGCAGCCGGTGGGCCGGTTGCCATAGGTAAAGACGAAGGTCTCGTGCGTGAGCATGGGAGCAGTATGCCCGGCCACCGGCCGCCGGCCAACCACGCTCGGATGCTGAGACGGTTCTCTCGCCCCCGCCGCCCCTACCCATTCCCGTCACTACTCGGGGGCCGGCCCCCGAACCCCCGCTCCTCAAACGCCGGAGGGGCTGAGATACCCAGGGGCGCGGGGAACTGCGCGACAAGCCACAGCCGGACCCGCACCCGACGACGGGGCCTGGGGCGGAGCCCCGGTGGCGACACGGGGGCCGGGGGGTGGAGCCCCCAGGGACGGGACGTCGGCTCCGGGCGCCCGGTTAGACTCGGGAGCACATCCCTGCTGAACCGCCGGAAGGCAAACCGTGCCAGAAGCGTCCCCCGTCGCCCCCGACACCGTCCTGGTCGTCGACTTCGGTGCGCAGTACGCCCAGCTCATCGCCCGCCGAGTCCGCGAGGCCCGGGTCTACAGCGAGATCGTGCCGAGCACCATGCCGGTCGCGGAGATGCTCGCCAAGAACCCGGCGGCGATCATCCTCTCCGGCGGCCCCTCGTCGGTGTACGCGGAAGGCGCCCCCCGCCTGGACCGCGCCCTGTTCGAGGCCGGCGTCCCGGTCTTCGGCATGTGCTACGGCTTCCAGCTGATGGCGACCACCCTCGGCGGCACGGTCGACAACACCGGCGCCCGCGAGTACGGCCGTACGCCGCTGCACGTCTCCAGGTCGGGCTCGACCCTCTTCGAGGGCACCCCGGACGAGCAGTCGGTGTGGATGTCCCACGGTGACGCGTGCAGCGCGGCCCCGGAGGGCTTCTCGGTCACGGCCTCCACGGACGTCGTCCCGGTCGCCGCCTTCGAGAACGACGAGAAGCGGCTGTACGGGGTCCAGTACCACCCCGAGGTCATGCACTCCACGCACGGCCAGCAGGTGCTCGAACACTTCCTGTACCGGGGCGCGGGCCTGACCCCGGACTGGACCACCGGCAATGTGATCGAGGAGCAGGTCGCCGCGATCCGCGAGCAGGTCGGTGACAAGCGCGCCATCTGCGGCCTCTCCGGCGGCGTGGACTCCGCGGTCGCCGCGGCCCTCGTGCAGAAGGCCATCGGCACCCAGCTGACCTGCGTGTACGTCGACCACGGTCTGATGCGCAAGGGCGAGACCGAGCAGGTCGAGAAGGACTTCGTCGCGGCTACCGGCGTCCAGCTGAAGGTCGTGGACGCGGAGGAGCGGTTCCTCACCGCCCTCAAGGGGGTCAGCGACCCCGAGGAGAAGCGGAAGATCATCGGCCGCGAGTTCATCCGGGTCTTCGAGCAGGCGCAGGCGGAGATCATCGCGGACGCGGGTCCCGAGGTGTCCTTCCTGGTCCAGGGCACGCTCTACCCCGACGTGGTCGAGTCCGGCGGCGGCAGCGGCACCGCGAACATCAAGTCCCACCACAACGTGGGCGGACTCCCCGAGGACCTCGAGTTCGAGCTCGTCGAGCCGCTGCGCAAGCTGTTCAAGGACGAGGTCCGGATGGTCGGCCAGGAGCTCGGCCTGCCGGACGAGATCGTCCAGCGCCAGCCGTTCCCGGGCCCCGGCCTCGGTATCCGCATCGTCGGCGAGGTGACCAAGGAGCGGCTCGACCTGCTCCGCGAGGCCGACGCCATCGCCCGCGAGGAGCTGACGGCGGCCGGTCTCGACCGCGACATCTGGCAGTGCCCGGTCGTGCTGCTCGCGGACGTCCGCAGCGTGGGCGTCCAGGGCGACGGCCGGACGTACGGCCACCCGATCGTGCTGCGGCCCGTCTCGTCCGAGGACGCCATGACCGCCGACTGGTCGCGCCTCCCGTACGACGTCCTCGCGAAGATCTCGACGCGCATCACGAACGAGGTCGCGGACGTCAACCGGGTCGTCCTCGACGTGACGTCGAAGCCGCCGGGCACCATCGAGTGGGAGTAGCCCCAGGGCTGCTGAAGGTCACGTCCGCCTGAGAGTCCGCACCGGCTCTCCGGGCTTCCAGATCTCGACGACCAGATACTTGTCGTCCTCGACGTAGGTCCGTACGACCTCCGTCAGCTCGGTGCGGAAGAGGTGGAACGGCTCCGGCGGTTCCACCTCTTCGGCGTACCGGGCGCGCTCGGCCGGTTCCTCGACCTCGACGGCCCGGCCCGCGATCCGTACGTCGCCGCCCGCCATCTCCGTGCCGGGACCCGGATTCGCCTGCAGGGCGAAGCGCGGGTCGCGGCGCAGGTCCAGTGCCTTGAGCGAGTCCGGCATCATGCCGAGCCACAACTCCCCGTTCAGGAACCGGACTTCGAGTCCCGAGGTGCGTGGCGACCCGTCCTTGCGGAGGGTCGCCACGATGTGGTGAGTGAAGGCCGCGAACCGGTCCTCGACGGTCTTGGCGAGGTCCGGTTCCGCGGCGGTGATCGCCGCCCAGTTCGATGTCGTCCGAGTCATACGACGAGTCTGACGCCGATACCCGACACCTTCCGTCGCCTTTGCGGCGGAGGATTTCTCGGGCGGATCTGCGACGGGGGATTCCTCGGGCTCGGATCGCTCAGATCAGCCCCGCCGACCGCAGCCGCCGGGCCAGCCGGTCCTTCCGTAACACCTCCAGGCGCAGGAAGACCGCGAACACCGCGGCCATGGTGGCGCTCGCGGCGAGCGAGGCCCTCCAGCCCGCGGGGATCAGCAGCAGCGCCATGAGGGCCGCGCTGGCGGTCATGAAGACGGCCTTGCGGCGCCAGTCCAGGTCGTCGGCCAGCGCGTCGAACTCGATACGGGCCTTGAGGAGCCCGACCGCGGGCGCCACGTCGGGCAGCGGTTTGAGTGTGCCCGGGCGCATGCCCGGAGCGCGGCCGGCGGCGAGGCGGCCGAGGGCGGCCGTGCTGCGTTCGCGGGCCTCCGGGCGGGGGTCGCGGGTCAGGCGGACCTGGAGTGTCTGGCCGAGTCTGCTCGTCTCCTCGTAGCGGAAGCCGTACTGCACGGCGATGTAGGTGAGCGCGGCGAGGCGGCGGGGGGATCCGCCGAGGTCGTCCAGGACGACGACGTCGCGCGTGGCGATCTGTCTGAGCATGCCTGTGACAAGGCGCTCGTTTCTCTTCATGGGCGGTTGGGGGGTGCGGTCGCGGGACGCGGTCCGCGCAGCGTAGGGGGGTGACTGCGCACGGGGGTCCTCCAGGGGGCGTCGGTGCAGGTGCCCGACCGATTAGTTGGCTCCAGACAGGCAGACCACCGACCCCGTGCAACGGTTGTGCACTCTCTTCACGAACATCTCTGTTCTCCTGCGCTGACCGCCGGTAACTTCCCGCCCGTAAACACGTACGGAGTCCGTACCTCAGGGCTGGAGGACATATGCACGGGCCCACACCACCCCTGCCGCTTCCCACCGACCGGCTGCGGTTCGCCATGCCGCCCATGCACGAGTCGCTCGACGACGAGCGGCGGCACCGCAAGGAACGCCTGGCAGGCGCGCTGCGTCTGTTCGGCCGGCTCGGGTTCGAGGACGGGGTCTCCGGTCACATCACCGCGCGCGATCCGGAGTACAGCAACTGCTTCTGGGTCAATCCGTTCGGCATGCCGTTCAAGCACGTCACGGTCAGTGATCTGGTCATGGCCAACGAGGACGGGCAGGTGATCGAGGGCCGCTATCACGTGAACCAGGCGGCGTTCACCGTGCACGCCCAGGTGCACGCCGCCCGGCCGGACGTCGTCGCGGTCGCCCACTGCCACTCGGTGTACGGCCGCGCACTGTCCGCGCTCGGCGACCTGCTCGACCCGATCACCCAGGAGAGCTGCGCGTTCTACGAGGACCACGCGCTGTACGACGCGTACTCGGGGGTCGCCGTGGACGCCGAGGAGGGGCGGCGGATCGCCTCCGGGCTCGGCACCCGCAAGGCGCTCGTGCTGCGCAACCACGGGCTGCTGACCGTCGGCGACTCGGTGGACGCGGCGGCCTGGTGGTTCCTGTCGATGGAGCGCTCGTGCCAGGTGCAGCTGACCGCGTGCGCGGCGGGCCGTCCCGTACTCATCGACCACAAGCAGGCGGTCGCGACACGGGAACAGCTCGGCGGGGATCTGGTGGCGTGGATCAACTACCAGCCGCTGTGGCAGGACATCAGCCGCAGCGAACCCGACCTCCTCAGTTAGCCCGGTCCCACCCGTGTCAGAAGTCCCGCAGCACCGCCGCTTTCGTCGCCGCGAACTCCTCGTCCGTGAGCACGCCGTCGCGGTGCAGTTCGCCCAACTCCCTGAGGCGGCGCAGGAGTACGTCGTGGTGCCCCTGCCGGGGCGGCTGCGGTACGGAGTCCTCGGGTGCGGGCGGGAGGCGGGGCGGGTCGCCCTGGGTGTACTCGCCGGACCGCGTGGACGGGTGCGGGAGCCGGGCCATGACCGCGGTGGCGACCAGCGCCGTGAGCAGATCGCGGCGGGCACTGCCCCACAGGTCGAGGGCGAACGGGTCCTTCTCCGGCGGCAGTTTGGAGAACACCGAGTCACGGGTCACGAAGCGCAGGAAGCCGTCCTCGTAACCGGAGTTGGGCAGCCACTCCACCTGGACCAGATCCGGCAGCTCGATGATGCGCGGGCCCGTCGCGCGCTTCACCCGGTCCGAGGTGTCGCTCCAGTCGATACGGACCTGGGTGCCGTCGAAGGACACCGTGCCGTCGCTGGAACGGACCGAGACGGGGACGGGCGGGCCGGGCACGAGGTAGGTTCTGGCCGGTTCCTTGGGGATCTGTTCGAGGAGCAGGGCGCGCCGGATCTCCTCGGCGACGTACTCGGCGACGCCCGAGCGGTCGATGTCCACCGTCAGCCGGTACGGGTCCGCGGGCTCGGGCAGACGGCCCCCGGTCGCCTGGAGCAGCGGGTCGGCGCCCTCGCGGAGTCTCAGGCGCAGCCGGCCACGCTTGCGTTCGGGTTCGTAGGCGACGCCCGCGACCGCTTCGAGGGGCACGGCGATCTCTCCGTACGTCTGCCGGAACAGCGGCACGGAGCGGTGCAGTCCCGGGGTGATCCGGACCGTGCTGCCGTCGAAGGCCCAGGTCCCGTCGCGCTGGATGATCTCGGCCATACGGGAATTCTCGCAGCCGGGTCAACACGGGGGTGGGCGGTTCACCCGCGCTGACCAGACCTGGCGGACGCGCGGGGTGTGGGGTACGGCACAATGCGCTGTCGTCGCGAGGCACTTGTGCGGCTGCGCAGATGTGCGGGGGTTGATTGTGCGACCGGTGGCCTCGGGGCCGGTGGTCGTGCCGCTGTCCGTGGTGCGGCGGTGGCGTGCGAACGTGACATATCGGTAGGGCGTGCGGTCGGTTCGGTGGGGCGTGCGGTAAATGAGGGTTCGACCCAATGGTCTGGAAGGCGGCAACGGGCGTGGCGGTGCAGGAGACTGGACAGGGCGCGGGGCGTGACGCCGGGCGCGGCGCCGGTCGGAGCGGGCACGAGGGGGGCTGCACCTGCGGGAACTGTCCGCACGGGGCACGCGAGGGGCATCGGCGCGCCGTTGCCGAATTCCTTTCCAAGCGGGACGAATTGGCGTCCGGGCGAGGGCTGCCCGCGGCCGTCGCGTACTCGGCCGGTGCGTCGAGGCAGTGGGTGTCGGACGAGCTGACCCAGTCCGCGGACGTCGTCGCGGAGCGCGGGCGGGCCGAGGGCGAGGTCTGGCTGGGTCTGGTGTGGCGGCGAACCGTCATCGCCGTGTGGGGAGTTGTCCTCGTCCTGCTCCTGGTGCAGACGCTCACCGCGATCGGGGCGGGCTGGACGGCCGCACGGACCGCGGGGCTGGTGGCCGCGGTGGTCGTGAGCGGGCTGCTGACCGGGGCCTCGTGGTTCCACCGGGCACGGGGCGGAGTGCTGGCGCCCGTCATCGGCGAGGACAACCGGCTGTCGACCTCCCGTGCCGTGGCGGTCGGCTGGGTGCTGTTCGTCGTCTACGCCGTGCTCGTACTGGCGGGACGCCTGGCGGGTGCCTCCTCGCCCGCCGAGCGGGACTCCCTGATCGCGGGGCTCGAACTCGCGCGGGGCGCCGGCATCGTGACCGTGCTCGCCGTCGTGTGCGCGATCGCCGTGCTCGTACGGCGGGTCGTGGGGCTGCGCGTCCTCGGACAGCGGCTGCAGAAGGTGCGGGCCGACCGGCCCCGGGCTGCGGATCTGCTCACCGACGACTCCGGCCGCGGCAGCTTCGCCGACATCCAGTACGTGGTCGTGGGTGCCGTCGCGCTGGTGTTCGCGGCGGTGCGGCTGGCCCGGCGGCCCGAGCAGCTGCCCGATCTGCCGTGGGGGCTTGCGGTGATGGTGCTGGTGTCGGCCGCCACCTATGTCGCCGGGAAGTACGCGGAAGGCGGGCGGCCGGTGATTCTGTCGGTCGTGCGGGCACGCGAGGCGGGGGATCTGGACGCGCCGATCCGGACCGGCGACGACATCGAGATCCGGGGCGCCGGGTTCGTGCCGCCCGGCGCGCAGGGCGCGGACCGGCTGTCGCGGATGGTGGTGCGGATCGGGCCCGTGCATGTGCACGTACCGCTGGTTCCGGTGCCCGGCGGGTTCAGCAACCCGTCCGACGCGGTGCTCACCGTGCCGGTGCCGGCGGATGTGGAGCCCGGGCGGGTGGACGTACAGGTCGTCACCGCGGCGGGGCTGGAGACGAACCGGGTGGGGATCGACGTCACCGAGTGACCGGCGACTCGGTGACGGGGTGTGACCGCGGCGCGCGGCGCGCCCGGTCTGCGGTTCCCGCCACCCGCATGGGCGCCGCGTGGACATCTCTCCGGAGGGCGGCGTGCGGATGCGGATCTTCCGTGCCCGTACGGGAACAAAAGGGATGTTCCGGCGGACCTGGTGAAAATTTGTGCGTCCGCTCTTGAGCGGGAGCTCGTCGTCGTACGTATCGTCTGTTGAGGGGTGAACCGTTCGGCGGGCGAGAGGCGGCGGAGAGCGATGGCTCACGGCATGCGAATGGACACGCACTCCGGGTACATGGACGACGGCGGCGGTGACTGGCGGGACACCGCGACGCGGTACGCCCTGCTTCCGCTGCGGGTCTTCCTCGGCGTCACCTTCATCTACGCGGGAATCGACAAGCTGACCGACAGCGCCTTCATGAACGATGCCGGGGCCGGGTCGGTCGGCGACCTGATGCGGACGGTGCGCGACTCGTCGGCCATCCCCGCGCTCGTCGATCTCGCCCTGAAGAATCCCGTCGGCTTCGGCTATGCCATCGCCTTCGGTGAACTCGCGGTGGGTATCGGCACGCTGATCGGTCTCCTCGCCCGTCTCGCCGCGTTCGGCGGCGCCCTGATCTCCCTCAGCCTCTGGCTGACGGTGAGCTGGGCCTCGGACCCGTACTACTACGGCAACGACCTCCCCTACCTGATGGCCTGGCTGCCGATCGTTCTGGCCGGTGCGTCGGTGTTCTCGGTGGATGCGATGCTTCGGTCCCGGCGGAGGCGCCGGTCGAGCAGCGCCTACTAGGCGCTCCGCCGGCCGAGGTGATCAACCCGCGGGCCGGTGGGGGCTTGTCGCGCGGTTCCCCGCGCCCCTGAAGGACGCGACTACTGGCCCGGTGCGTGTGTGGCCTCCCTGGAATCCTGGGCCTCTTGCGAGAGCAGCGCGCGGCGCCGCCGACGGCGGACTCCGTGCGCCAGGGTGCCTGCCGCGGCCGCCAGGCAGAGGCCGACCGTGACGAGGGGGATCACCACGAACCACGGGGTGTCCCAGGCTTCCCCCGCGTCTCCGGCGTAGACGACGCCCGTGAGGGTGAGGAAGAAGCCCGCGATGAGCCGGCCGGGCTGGAACTCATGACGTGACACGGGTGACCTCCGCCTGTCCGATGCCGACTTCGAGGGTGAGGTCGAGCGTGCCGCCGGCCTTGGCCTTGTCCGCGCTCTCTCCCGTGGGGGAGAGCGTCACCTGCTTGTGCTTGCCCGGGGCCACGTCCACGTCCTGCTGGTCGTCACCCGGCAACTGGATGTCGCCGACGCCCACTTCGATCACCAGCTTCACCGTCACGTCCTTGGGCAGGATCACCTTGAGCTGTCCCAACCCCACCTCGGCGTTCGTCGTCACGGTCCGGCCCTTGGCGAGGTCGATCCGGCTGAGGTCGAGCGTGCCGACGCCGGTGCCGAGGTCGTACTGCTCCTGTACGGCGGCGGCCGTGGCCGGTGTCCAGTCCGTACGCACCCAGTGGGTGCTGATGTCCTTCGGCAGTGCCGCCGAGCATGCCAGCAGGCCCGCCGTGACGATCGCGAGGAAGATCGACCCCGCTCCTGTGCGTCCTCGGAACGCGCTGACCGCGATGCCCAGGCCGAGCACGACGAGCGCGCAGGCCAGGCCGGTCTGCAGGCTGGCGCCCAGTGCGCGGTCGTCCCAGGTCAGGCGCGTGGCGAGCAGGCCCGCGAGGAGGGCGAGAAGGAAGGCCGAGCCGCCGATCGAGCGAGGGCCGCGCGGCTTGGGCGCCCGGGGCCGTATGTCCCGGCCGTGACCGCCGCCCTGCGCGATGGTGATCGCGGCCGCGATGTCGCGGTCGCGCACGTCCTTGGGGCCCCACAGATAGCCCGTGCCGCCCACATACGTGCCGTCCTTGACGATGGGCTCGCGCCACCAGGAGGGGAACGAGGCGGGGACGGGCGGCGCCTGTGCCTCCGGCGGCGCGTCGGCGACGGCCTGCGCGGCGAGCGGGTCGGGGTCCTCCGTCGCGCGCTGCCGCGACCAGTACCCGGCGCCGGCGAGGAGCAGCGAGAGCGTCGTCGCGAACGTCAGCACACCGCTGTTGCTCAGCATGGAGAGGAACACACCGCAGCCGACCAGGGCGAACAGCACGCCCGCCAGCGCCTGGCCGTCCACCCGGCCGGTGAGGAGCTTGCGCACCTCGTTCTCGTCCTCGTCGTCGTTCGGGACGAAGAGCCAGGCGAAGCCGTAGAAGATGAGGCCGAGGCCGCCGGTCGCCGAGAGAACGGCGAGCACGATCCGGAAGATCACCGGGTCCATGTCGCACTGCCGCCCGAGCCCCGCGCACACGCCGCCCAGCATCTTGTGCCGTGGGTCGCGCCGGAACTTCCGCGGGACCTCGGGCACACCGGGCTCACCGGGTGTGACCGGACTCCCCGGGGTGTGCGGCTCCCCGGGTGCGCGCGGCTCCTCACCCGCGGTCGCCCGGGCGCCCGCGGGCACGGTGTCCTGCGGCTCCGCCCCCGGGATTCCACCCCCGGCCGGGCCGGAGCCGGGTCCCGGACCCGGCGCGGCGTGCTGGTGATCTGTCATGTGTCCATGGTGACGGCCGCGACGGCCCGGCGGGAGTCGGTACGACCCTGGCCGAACCCTGAGATCGACCCTGGGCCGGACCCTCACGCGGTGATCACCGAGGAGAATCCGTGCCGATTCGAAGATCAGGGGAGTCTAGGGGGTCGACCCTGATGCCCGGCGCTCCCCGGCGTGTGAACATCGATGGCATGCCGGAAGCCGCAACCCTGACCGTCGAGGATCCGCGGCCGCCGCGCAAGCTCTACCGCAGCAGTGACGGACGCTGGCTCGGAGGGGTGGCGCGGGGGCTCGCGGGCCATCTCGGGCTGCCCGTGATCTGGGTGCGGCTGGTCTTCGTCGGCCTGATGATGGCGGACGGCCTCGGCGCGTTGCTGTACGCGGCGTTCTGGTTCTTCGTCCCGCTCGGCATCGGCGGTGTGGACGCCGAGCGGCCTCCCGCCCTCGCCACCGAGACCGCGCCCGACGGCCGCCGCAGGCTCGTCGCCCGCAAGCCCGACAAGGGCCAGATCGTCGCCCTGCTCGCCATGGTCGTGGTGGCCCTGATCTTCGTCGGCAATGTGGACCTGAGCGGCGGAGCCAAGGCCTACCTCTGGCCCACCGTCCTCGTGGGCGCGGGCGTCGCCCTGGTCTGGCGCCAGGCGGACAACGCTCGGCGGGCCCGCTGGATGGAGGTGGGCCGCCGCAAGCGCACGATCACCCTGCTCCGCTCCGCGGCCGGTGTCCTGCTCGTCGCCACGGGCGTCTCCGCGATCTTCGTCCTGCAGGGCTCCGCGGCTCACCTGGGCTCGGTTCTCCAGGCCGCGCTCGCGGTCCTCGTCGGCATAGCGCTGCTCGCCGGCCCGTATCTCGTCCGCATGACCCAGGACCTCTCCGAGGAGCGCCTGATGCGCATCCGCGCCCAGGAGCGGGCCGAGGTCGCCGCCCACGTCCACGACTCGGTGCTGCACACCCTGACCCTGATACAGCGAAACGCCGAGAACGCGAGCGAGGTGCGACGCCTCGCCCGCGCCCAGGAGCGCGACCTGCGCAACTGGCTCTACAAGCCCGAGGGCACCGGCAAGGACGAGGACGACGAGCCCGGCACGCTCGCGGAGGCCGTGAAGCGCAACGCCGCCGAGGTGGAGGACAAGCACGGCGTCCCCATCGAGGTCGTGGTCGTCGGCGACTGCCCGCTCGACGACCGGATCGGCGCCCAGATGCAGGCCGCGAGGGAAGCCATGGTGAACGCGGCCAAGTACGGTGGCGAGGGCGGCGCGGTGCAGGTCTTCGCCGAGGTCGAGGGGAGAACCGTCTTCGTGTCGGTCCGGGACCGCGGCCCGGGCTTCGACCTGGATTCGATACCCGGCGACCGCATGGGCGTCAGAGAATCGATCATCGGCCGCATGGAGCGCAACGGCGGCACGGCGCGGCTGCGCGCGGTGCCGGACGGCGGCACGGAGGTCGAGCTGGAGATGGAGAGGGCGGAGACATGAGCGACGCGAACGAACCGACCGGAGCGGCCGGGCCGGACGCCGGCACGACCGGCGCGGGCACGGCCGGCGGCCCTGCCGCGGCGACCGGTGCGGCAGGTTCGGCCGGCGCGGCCGGTGCGGCCGGAGTCGGCGCGCCGTCCGGTGCCGCCCTGGCCAACGACCCTGCGGGCGCCCCTGATCCGGCTGATCCGGCGGGCTCCGCGCCCGGGCGACGCGTGCGCGTGGTCCTCGTCGACGACCACCGCATGTTCCGTACGGGGGTCCAGGCGGAGATCGGGCAGACCGAGCGGACCGGGGTCGAGGTGGTCGGCGAGGCCGCCGACGTCGACCAGGCCGTCACGGTCATCACGGCGACCCGGCCCGAGGTCGTCCTCCTCGACGTGCACCTTCCGGGCGGCGGCGGGGTCGAAGTCCTGCGCCGCTGCTCGCCGTTGATGGCGGACGCCGAGCAGCCGGTGCGGTTCCTCGCGCTGTCCGTGTCGGACGCCGCGGAGGACGTCATCGGTGTGATCCGGGGCGGCGCCCGTGGCTACGTCACGAAGACGATCACAGGCACGGACCTCGTCGACTCCGTCTTCCGCGTCCAGGACGGCGACGCGGTCTTCTCGCCCCGCCTGGCCGGCTTCGTCCTCGACGCCTTCGCCTCCACCGACGCCCCGCCCGTCGACGAGGACCTGGACCGCCTCACCCAGCGCGAGCGCGAGGTCCTGCGCCTCATCGCCCGCGGGTACGCGTACAAGGAGATCGCCAAGCAGCTGTTCATCTCCGTCAAGACGGTCGAGTCCCATGTCTCGGCGGTCCTCCGGAAGCTCCAGCTGTCGAACCGGCACGAGCTGACGCGGTGGGCGACGGCCCGACGGCTGGTCTGACGTCAGGGGTTCACGGCCACGGCCTTGAAGAACGTGTAGTGGAACGTGCCGTCCGGGTCCGCCGTGCGGCGCAGGTCCACCAGGCCGTGATCCCAGTCCGTCGGGGTCATGAGACCCGCCGCCAGGGCGTCCTCCCGTACGGACTCGATCATCGCGATGAAGGTGTTGCGGGTGAAGCCCTCGACCAGGGCCGGGCGGGAGCTGTCGGCGTAGACCGGCCGGGGGCGGACGTCTACGCGCTCGTACCCGGCGGCGGTGAGAAGCGGGTGCAGTCGGCGACCCAGCAAGGCGTTTCCGCCCGCCGCCTGCTGTAGTCGGACCTGGCAGTCGATGGCAGCGTGGGCGTACGTGCTGTCGGGGTGGAAGAACGTCGAGCCGTGGTCGCCCTCGATGACGGTGAGCGTGCCGCCGGGGCGCAGGACACGGCGCAGGGCCGTGAGAGCCCGCCGCGGGTCGGGCAGGTGCTCAAGCACGAAGCAGACGAGGACGTGGTCGAACTCGGCGTCCTTGAAAGGGAGTTCGAAGAGGTCGGCCCGGTGCCAGGTGACCAGGGCGTCCGGGAACCGTGCCGTGACGCGGGCACGGGCCTGGGCCAGCGAGGCGGCCGAGATGTCCACCGCCGTGAAGCGGGCCTCCGGGCTTGCCGCGACCAGGTGCACCGTCTGGGCGCCCACTCCGCAGCCCACCTCCAGGACCTTGCTGCCCGGTGGGTACGCCGTGCCGGCGTGGAGCAGTTCCGCGAGGGTGTTTGCCTGGTCGCCGAGGCGGCGGGACTCGTGAGGGGAGTAGCCGTGGACGTAGTCGACGGGGTTGGCGCTTGTGGTCATGACAGCGAGCCTTGCCCGAGAATGGTCCTGTGGACAGGTCCAAAGACGGTGCTGTTGAAGGGGCCATAGGCGAAGCCTCGGAGTCGGGCTCGGGTGCGGTCGTCTCCGGCTCCGACTTTCTCCAACTCGATGTGCGCGAGGCGCCGTTCGGTGGGCGGGCCGAGTGGCTGGCCGGGCAGTTGCGGCAGGCCGTCGCCGACGGGCGGTTGCCGGTCGGCAGCCGGCTCCCGGCGACTCGGGTGCTCGCCGCGGAGTTGCGCGTCTCGCGCGGGGTGGTGACCGAGGCGTACCGGCGGCTCTCGGAGGAAGGGCAGGTGGAGGGACGGGGGAGGGGCGGGACCGTGGTGGTGGCGGGGCCGGGGGCCGCGGGAGCTCCGGGTTCGGGTGGTGGGGGTCGTGCGATCGGCTCCGGGCAACTCGCTTACGCCACGCCTCCGTACGCCGAGTTCCCTTCCACTCCGTCCCCGTCCACCCAGTACCCGTCCACCCCGTCCCCCTCCACTCCGTCCCCTTCCACTCCGTCCTCCCCGTTCGACGGCCCGCCCGGCGACGACGTCTTCGACCTGATCCGTACGGCGGCCGCGCGGATCGATCTGTCGCCGGGGGTGCCGGATCTCGCGGCGTTTCCGCGGGCGGCCTGGCTGCGGGCCGAGCGAGGGGTGTTCGGGGAGCTGGCGGCGGGCGGGTTCGGGTACGGGGATCCGCGCGGGACCGAGGAGCTGCGGCGGGCCGTCGCCCGGTGGCTGGGGCGGTACCGGGGAATCAGGGTCGAGGCCGGTGACGTACTGATCGTCGCCGGGACCGCGCAGGCGCTCGCGCTGATCGGGCGGGTGCTGCGGGAGGACGGCATCGAGGAGATCGCCGTGGAGGACCCGGGGTCGCTCGGGGTCCGCCAGCATCTGTGGAACCAGGGACTGCGTACCCCGCCCGTGGCGGTCGACGGAGAGGGCGTCGTCGTCTCCGAACTGCGGGACCACCGGGCCGTGTTGCTGACGCCGGCACACCAGTTTCCGACGGGGGTCGTGCTCGGGGGCGCGCGGCGCCGGGAGCTGATGCGGTGGGCCGGGGACGGCGGGCTGGTCGTGGAGGACGACTACGACGCCGAGCACCGTTACGACCGGGCGCCCGTGCCCGCGCTGCGGTCGATGCTGCCGGAGCGGGTCTGCTACGCCGGGAGCGTGTCCAAGCTGCTCGCGCCCGCGCTGCGGATGGGGTGGGTGGTGGCGCCCGCGCGGTACCGGGAGGCGCTGGTCGCCGCGAAACGGTACGCCGACCTCGGCAACGCGGTTCTGCCCCAGCTCGTGCTGGCCCGGCTGATGGAGTCGGGGGAACTGGAGCGGCACCTGCGGCTGGTACGGCGGCGCCATCGGCGTCGGCGGGACGCGATGATCGGGGCGATACGGGCGCGGTTGCCGGGCGCGGTGGTGCACGGGGCCGCGGCCGGGCTGCATCTGCTGATCACGTTCGGCGGGGGCGACAGCGCCGGTACGAGTGGCGGGGCGCCGGGGGAGTTCAGGGACACGGACCTCGCCGCCGACTCGCTGGCCCACGGGGTCAAGGTGCACCCGCTCTCCTGGCACCGTCAGCGCCCGGACGGCCCACCCGGGCTGCTGCTCGGCTACGCGGCGTCTTCGGTGTCGGCGATCGAGGAGGGGATCGCCGTACTGGGCGAGGCAGTTGGCCGCTGCTCGGCCGGTACCCGGGGCCCCAACACCCGTACGGCCCACCGATAGTGCCGTACGGCCTTCACCACGCCGATCAGACCGGTCAGCCAGAGGATGAATCCGATCCCCATCACGAGCACCACGTCGCTGTAGGCGTCCCGTCCCGGCCTCGCCTCCGCCACCCCCGCGAACGACGTCCACAGCCCGAACGCGCAGACGGTGAGCGAGGAGAGCAGCCAGAAGAGACTCAGGCCGGAGGAGCGCAGGCGGGCGTCGGTGGGCGGATGGCTGTCCAACCGCAGCCAGGCGTCGAGAAGTTGGCTGATATGGCGGTCCCTCCTGACGGCGAGGACGACGGCCACGACGGAGGGGGCGAGCGAGGCCAGACCGAGGACCGCGAAGAGCGGCCCCAGGATGAACCCGGTGGGATCGCGCTGCTCCAGTTGCTGCAACGGCAGTACCAGCAGCGCCCATCCGATGATCGCCGCGACCGCCAGCAGCCACAGCAGCAGCACCCGGTGCACCCCGAGACTGCGTCTGCGCAGCTCCTCCAACGCCCGTCCGCGGTCGGCCAGCAGCGCCGACCTGTCCGGCCAGCCGCTGAAGTACGCGGGCGGCTGCGGAGGCGGCAGCGTGGGGCCGGGCATCGAATCCTTCGGGAGGGCGACGGCGAACCAGGCGGAACGTGACGGCGGAACGGGATGGGAGGGGAGGCAGCGAGGTGGAACGGGACCGAGCGGATCGAGACCGTGCGGTGCGACATGTCGAACAGTGCCACGCCGACGCTACCCCGCCGCTGTACCCACGCGATGCCCATCCAAGCCGGTCCGATGCCCGAACGGCTTGAACTCCCCCGCTCTCTCCACCAACCCCTGCCTGTTCCCAACAACCCCTGCCTGTTCCCAACGACCCCCGCCTGTTCGCCGACCGGCTCACGCCACGCGCGTGGCCCCCGCGAACGGCATCTCGTCGATCGGCGCCACCCGCACCGGCGCCGACGGATTGGGCGCGTGGACCATCTGCCCGTTGCCCACGTACAGCCCCACATGGCTGATGCCCGAGTAGAAGAACACCAGATCGCCGGGGCGCAGTTCGGACCGCGACACACGCCGGCCCGCGTTGATCTGCGCGTACGTCGTGCGGGGCAGCGAGATCCCCGCTTCACGGTACGCGGCCTGCATCAGCCCCGAGCAGTCGAAGGCGTCGGGTCCGGTGGCACCCCACACATATGGACTGCCGAGTTTCCCGTACGCGTACGAAATCGCTGTCTCGGCACGGGAGTTGGTAGCAGCGGCAGATGAACCCGTGCCGCCGCCCAGGTCGCGCGGGCCCGCGGCGGAACGTGAGGCACGCGCGGAGTCCGCGTCGTCGGCGCCGATGCGGGCCCGGTCCGCGTCCGACAGCCGCGACAGCAGATCCCGTGCCTCTCCCAGCTTCCCGGTGACGGTCGTCTTGTGCCGCCTCAGCTCCGCCTGCCGTTCCTTGAGCGAGGTGAGCTCCACGTGGGCGGCCCCGCGCAGCTGCTCGATCTCGCGCAGCTGCCGACGTACCCGCGACACGTTCGAGGCCTGCCTGTCGCCGGCCCGCTCGGCGAACGCGGCCCCGTCCAGGTACTGATCCGGGTCGGAGGAGAGCATGAGCCCCAGCGCGGGGTCGACGCCGCCGTCCCGGTACTGCGCGGCGGCGAGTGAACCGAGCGCGTCCCGCTCGGAGTTGAGCCGTTGCGTCCTGCGCGCGGCCTCGTCCTGAAGGGTGTCCAGCCGGCCCCGCGTCTTCGTCGACTTCTCCTTCGCACCGTTGTACTTCTCGGTGGCGACCTCCGCCTCCTGGTACAACTTGTCGACCTTCGCCCTGACCTGAGCGGGTGTCAGCTCCGGGGCGGCGGTTCCCGTCCCCTCGAACCCGGTCGCGCTCGCCGCGCCCGCCAGCGCGATGGTGAAGGCGGTGCGGGCCGTACTGCCGCCGACTGAGCGCTGTCTCGGCTTGCGGTGCGCTGCCACGTGCGATCCACGTCCTTCCGTACGGCCGCCGAGGCGTTGGTGCAGCCGCGGCGGCGGCCCTCAGGGGCCGGTTGCGCGTCCGGCGGCGGCCCGCACAGGGGGAGCGGGCCGCCGCCGGACCTTTCTCGGCGGTGGTGTCCGGATGCCGCCCCTGACCCGGGCGGTGGTGGGGAGCCGGTCACCTGGTGAAGGACGCTAAACCTGGGACCGCGGCGGGGGTAACGGCATGTACGGAAGTGGTGGGACTCGGACATGAGCTGACCGGGTGCGACCGCGATTCGGGCCCGGGGCCGCCGACTTGATGTGGTGCGGTGACCGATGCGCGGGTTGTGGGGAAACGGGCGGCGGGCCGGTGCTATGGGCTCCGCCGGGCTGTGGCGCGGGAGCTGCCGGGGGCCAGTGGGGCGGGCGGGGCAGGGCGTGCGGGGCCGGCGGGGCGGGTGCGCGGGGCGGGTGGGGCAGGGTGTGCAGGTCCGGGGGCGGTGCGTGGTGGCGCGGAGGCGTTTGGTTAGTGTCCGGGCTCATGGACGTACTCATTCATGTCTTCGTCGCCCTGCACATCATCGGCATCGCGTCCCTCCTCGGCGGCTTCCTCACGCAGATGAAGGCCATGAGCGCCGGCACGGCCCGCTTCAGCCCCGCCATGCTCCACGGCGCGCTGACCATGCTGGTCACCGGCGCGATCCTGGTCGGCCTCAACCAGGCCGACGACCAGACCGTCAACAACGTCAAGATCGGCGTGAAGCTCGCCCTGCTGGTCGTGATCCTCGGCCTCGTCTACGTGAAACGGGACGAGGAAAAGGTGGAGAACAGCCTGTTCGGCCTGGTGGGCGGGCTGACCACGGCGAACATCTTCATCGCGGTGCTCTGGACCTGAGCGGAAGCGGGCCGGTCTCGACCGGCAAACAGGAGAGGGCACGCGCGCGTGCCCGCTCCCGACGTCTGCACATCTGCGAAACAGGTCTACGAAAAGCCCCTCATGCCGGGCGCACCACGCTGTGGATCGGCATGTAGTAGATCGACTCCTCGCGGACGTACGCCCCCGGCTTGGGCGCGTGGATCATCATTCCGTCGCCGATGTAGATGCCGACGTGGCTGATGTCGTCGTAGAAGAAGACCAGGTCACCGGGCTGGGCGCTGTTCACGGAGACCGTCGCGCCGGCCTTGACCTGGTCCCAGGTGGTGCGCGGGAGCGTGACGCCGGCGGCCTTCCAGGCGGCCTGGGTGAGACCGGAGCAGTCGTACGAGCCGGGGCCGCTGGCGCCCCAGACGTACGGCTTGCCGATCTGGGCGCGGGCGAAGGCGAGGGCCTTGTCGGCCTTGGCGGTGGAGGCGGCGGAGCCGGACCCGGAGGTCCCCGAGGCGCTCCCCGAGCCCGTGGAGGTCCCGGTGCCCTGCGCGGCCTCCTGGCGCCGCCGCTCGGCGTCGGCCGCCTGCTGCCGGGCCAGCTCGTCCGCCTTGCGCTGGGCCTCTTCCTGCTTCTTCCGCTCGATCGCGGCGAGCCGCGCCTTCTCCTCGGCGGTCAGCTTCGAGAGGAGGTCGCGCGCCGTGGCGAGCTTCCGCTGGACGTCGGCCTTGGACGTCTTCAGCGAGCTCTGCGTCCTGGTGAGCGTCTCCAGGCTCTCGGACGCCTCCTGCCGCTTCTCCGTCGTGGCGGTCTGCTGCGTCACGTAGTCGTCGACGGACTGCTTCTGGCGGCTGGTCAGCCGGTCCATCAGCTGGGTCTGGTCGAAGTAGTCCTGCGGGTTGTCCGCGAGGAGGAGGGAGGCGGTGTCGGGGGCGGAGGCCCCGGTGCGGTACTGCGCGGCGGCGAACGTACCGAGTTCCTCGCGCGCGTCGTTGAGCTTCTCCGTGCGGCGCGCCACGTCGTCGAGGAGGGTGTCGACGCGCTTCTTCTGCTTGGTGGTCTTCTCCTTGGCCGCGTTGTACTTCTCGCCGGCCGTCTCCGCCTGGCGGTAGAGGTCGTCGACCTTCTTCTCGACTTCCTCGAGGCTCGGCCTGGGCTCCTCGGCGGGGGACGCGTTCGCCGTCTGGGAGAGGAGGGCCACCGAGGTCAGGGCCGCGGTGGCGAGGGCCGGAGTCCGTATGCCCATGGGACTGGGGGGCCGGGACTTGCGGTGTGGCGCCACGAGGGCGTCTCCTTCCGTCATCCGCCTACCGAGTTAGCTGTCGGGTTCGGGCGGGTGCTCCGGAAGGTTTGCCCTACGGTCCGCTTCCCCGAAGGGAGTTGGACCGATTCACCCCAAGGTCGGTTGGGTCCCCGGCTCCGTCGGCCACGAGGGCGTACCGGACTCGGCGGAGGCCGCTCGGCCCGGCGTGTTCGCCGGTGCGGGTCGTGCGGCCCACATAAAATTTAGCTAATTCGTGTGGCCCCTGTGAAGTTTGATGTGCGATATGCCCGATACATTTTCGTGACCTTGGCCTTGGATTCTGCTCCGCGGGGTCAATTCGGAATGGTGTGGGCGGAGTTGTCCATCGCCCCGTCAGGGGCGCGGGGAACTGCGCGCCCAGCCACAGCCGGCCCGCACTCGCGATACGGCGTTCCGGGTTTCCAGGTTTCCGGTCTCTGGCGAAGGCGAAGGTCGACCACCTGATCGCGGACCGCTACAGGTCACCTCCGGAGGGTGACAGAGCCCTCGCTGGGCGGCCCCGGAAGACCCTCGGCCCCGCGGAGCGATCCGCGGAGTTTCAAGGGTGGCGGCGGGCTGTCAGTGGGGGCGCCTAGACTCGGAGAGCGATGAGCAGCCTCTTTGATGACAGCTTCCTGGCGGACCTCAAGCCCTCGCGGGCCCACGAGGAGGAGCCCCCGCCGCCGCCCGAGGACGAGGCGTCGGAGTCGGAGCCGGTTCCGGACGATTTGTTCGGCGGCCGCTTCGACGCGCCGCCGAGCAGGGACGGGTACTACCGCGACGGCGCCGCCCGGCCGCACGTGGACCCGGCCGCGCTCCTGGACGGGCTGAACGAGAACCAGCGCGCGGCGGTGGTTCACCACGGCTCGCCGCTGCTCATCGTGGCAGGAGCCGGTTCCGGCAAGACCCGTGTGCTCACGCACCGGATCGCCCACCTGCTGGGCGAGCGCAACGTGCACCCGGGCCAGATCCTCGCGATCACCTTCACGAACAAGGCCGCGGGCGAGATGAAGGAGCGCGTCGAGCAGCTCGTTGGCCCGCGGGCCAACGCGATGTGGGTGATGACCTTCCACAGCGCATGCGTACGGATCCTGCGGCGGGAGTCGAAGCAGCTCGGCTTCACCTCCTCCTTCTCGATCTACGACGCCGCCGACAGCAAGCGCCTCATGGCACTGGTCTGCCGCGACCTGGACCTCGACCCCAAGCGCTTCCCGCCCAAGTCGTTCAGCGCCAAGATCTCGAACCTGAAGAACGAGCTGATCGACGAGGAGGACTTCGCGGCCCAGGCCGCCGACGGCTTCGAGAAGACCCTCGCCCAGGCCTACGCGATGTACCAGTCACGCCTGCGCGAGGCGAACGCGCTGGACTTCGACGACCTGATCATGACGACGGTCAACCTCCTGCGCGCCTTCCCGGACGTCGCCGAGCACTACCGCCGCCGATTCCGGCACGTCCTGGTCGACGAGTACCAGGACACGAACCACGCGCAGTACGCCCTCGTGCGGGAGCTCGTCGGCACCTCCGAGCACCCGGTCGACGTACCGCCGAGCGAGCACGACCTCCCGCCGGCCGAGCTGTGCGTGGTGGGTGACGCCGACCAGTCGATCTACGCCTTCCGGGGCGCGACCATCCGCAACATCCTCCAGTTCGAGGAGGACTACCCGAACGCGACGACGATCCTGCTGGAGCAGAACTACCGCTCCACGCAGACGATCCTCACCGCCGCCAACGCGGTCATCGAGCGCAACGAGAGCCGCCGCCCCAAGAACCTGTGGACCAACGCGGGCGCGGGCGCCCAGATCACCGGCTATGTGGCCGACACCGAGCACGACGAGGCCCAGTTCATCGCCGACGAGATCGACCGCCTCACGGACGCGGGCGACGCGAAGGCGGGCGACGTCGCGGTCTTCTACCGCACGAACGCGCAGTCCCGTGTCTTCGAAGAGGTCTTCATCCGCGTCGGCCTGCCCTACAAGGTCGTCGGCGGCGTCCGCTTCTACGAGCGCAAGGAGGTCCGTGACGTCCTCGCGTACCTGCGCGTGCTGGCGAACCCCGAGGACTCCGTACCGCTGCGCCGCATTCTCAATGTCCCCAAGCGCGGCATCGGCGACCGCGCCGAGGCGATGATCGACGCGCTCTCCCAGCGCGAGAAGATCAGCTTCCCGCAGGCGCTGCGCCGCGTCGACGAGGCGTACGGCATGGCGTCCCGCTCGACGAACGCCGTCAAGCGGTTCAACACGCTGATGGAGGACCTCCACACGATCGTCGAGTCGGGCGCCGGCCCGGCGACGGTCCTGGAGGCCGTGCTCGAACGGACCGGCTACCTCGCCGAGTTGCAGGCTTCGACCGACCCGCAGGACGAGACCCGCATCGAGAACCTCCAGGAACTGGCCGCCGTGGCCCTGGAGTTCGAGCAGGAGGCCGGCGAGGGCGAGGTGCCGGGAGGGCTCTCCGCCTTCCTGGAGCGGGTCGCGCTCGTCGCCGACTCCGACCAGATCCCGGACGAGGAGGAGGACGGGTCCGGCGTGATAACGCTGATGACCCTCCACACCGCCAAGGGCCTCGAATTCCCCGTGGTGTTCCTGACCGGCATGGAGGACGGCGTCTTCCCGCACATGCGCGCGCTCGGCCAGACCAAGGAGCTGGAGGAGGAGCGCCGGCTCGCGTACGTCGGCATCACCCGCGCGCGGGAGCGGCTGTATCTGACCCGTGCCTCGATGCGCAGCGCCTGGGGTCAGCCCTCGTACAACCCGCCGTCCCGCTTCCTGGAGGAGATCCCGGACACGCATCTGGACTGGAAGCGCACGGGCTCCCTGGGCCCGGTGGCCTCCGGCCCGGCGTCCGGCGTGGCGGCCTCCCTGTCCTCCTCGCGCTCCCGCTCGGCCGCCTCGGGCGCGTCCGGCTTCGCCACACGACGTGGCGCCACGGACAAGCCGGTGGTGTCACTCGCGGTCGGCGACCGCGTCACCCACGACCAGTTCGGCCTCGGCACGGTCGTCGGCGTGAAGGGCACGGGGGCGAACGCCGAGGCGACGGTCGACTTCGGCGAGGAGAAGCCGAAGCGGTTGCTGCTGCGGTACGCACCGGTGGAGAAGCTGTAGCTCTCAAGGGCCGTGGTCCCCAGGAGCATTGGCTGCTGGGGACGAAGCCCTCAGGACTCCGGCCTCAAGGAAGGCTTCAAGGAAGGCCTCAACAGGGGTTCCCCTACGAGGGGTCCAACCCGTGGCTGCGCAGCCACGGCAGTGGGTCGATCGCCGAGCCGCCACCCGGACGCACCTCGAAGTGGAGGTGCGGACCGGTCGAGTTGCCGGAGTTGCCGGAGTACGCGATCGGGTCCCCGGCCTTCACGACGGCACCCGAGGCGACCTTGTACGTGGAGAGGTGGCAGTACCAAGTCTCCGTACCGTCCTTGGCCGTCACGATGACCATGTTCCCGTACGCGCTGTTCCACTGCGTCCGGACGGTCCCGTCGGTCGCGGCCATCACCGTCGTGCCGTACGAGACGGGGAAGTCGATACCGGTGTGGACGGACATCCAGTTGATGCCGGCCTGCCCGTAGTAGGCGCTGAGCCCGTGCTGCGAGACCGGCAGCGCGAACTTCGGCCGCAGCCGCTCCTTGCGGGCCGCCTCCGCCGCCGCCTTCTGCTTGTCGGCGGCCTGCTGGGCCTTCAAGTCGATACGTTCCTGCGTACGGCTGGCCCGGTCGGCGAAGTCGTCCGCGTCCGCGGAGAGGTTCTCCAGCTGGGTGTCCAGCTGGTTGTTCGCGGCCGACGGCTTCACGGCGCTCGCGTCGGGCGCGGCGGCCGTCGTCGTCTGCACGTCGTCGTTGCTGCTGCTTCCGCCGGTCACGGACGCGGCGGCGATTCCGGCCACGCCCATCACACACGCCGAGGGCACGGCGACCGTCAGCAGCGCGGAACGCTTCGGCGGGGTGCGGCGGCGGGAACGGGGCGCGGAACGGCCGGCCGCACGTGACGCGGAGCGGCCGGCCGGGGCGGCGGTGGCGACGGAGGTGGTTTCCTCGACGTCGTCGAAGGGAGCGGGTTCGTCGTGGGTGTGGCCGTGACCACCGGTACCGGAGTCCGCGTCGGCGTCGTCGGAGGGGGTGAACTCGCCTTCCGCGGTGGCCTGTTCCTCGTACGGGACCTGCTCGAAGGTGGTGGTGGCCTGCTGGTCGTACGACTCCTGCCGGTCATGGACCTCGTGGTGGTCGTACGACGTGTGCTGGTCGGCCGGATACGACTCGTGCTCGGCCTGCGCCTGATGGTGGAGCTGGGGCTGGACCTGGGTCCGGTCCTGCTGGTTCTGGTCGCCGCCGTCCGAGTTCCACGCCGTCGCGTCGTACGTGCCGGTCTCGAAGGTCGGCGCGGTCCACTGCTGGGTGGGGTCGACCGGATCGGCCTGGAGCCAGGCGTTCGCGTCCCACTGGCCGGTGCCTTCGGGGCCCGCGGCCTGCGTCGGGATCTCGCCGAGCTGCTGGTAACCGGAGTTTTGCCAGACACCGCTCGTGTCATAGCTGCCGGTCTCGAACGCGGCGTGGTGCTGGGCCGCGTACGGGTCGTAGTTCAGCGTCTGATGACTGCCGGTGGCCCACTGCGTGGCGTCGTACGAACCCGTGCCCGCGCCGCTGCCGTCGGTTCCGCCGCCGTTGCCGGGGAGGTCGCCGAACAGGGGGTCGGTGTCGAAGGTCGTCGTCGCGTAGGCGCCCGTCGTGTCGTAGCCGCCCGTCGTGCCGTACATACCGGGTGCGTTGGCGTCAAAACCGGTGGCGGAGTAGCCGTCGTACGTGGTGAAGTCGCCGTACTGGACGCCCTGTTCGCCATGGGACGCGTAATGCGCCGAGGCGGCCTCGGGAGCCGGAGCCGGGGGAGTTGCGGTCCCCGACGGGTGACGGTCGTTCACCAACTTCTCTTTCGCCTCGACGACAGGGGCTGGCAGAGCAGTGCGGTGACTGTACCCGGCGGTACGAGGGCGCGACAATCTTCGGCGGCTTTCCTCCTCTCAGGAAACGGGCATTCGGCCGTCTTTCGGTGGAGGGCGGGCACAGCTTTGGCCTGGCGTTCGATGAATGTTCGAAGAAACGTCGGTCCTCGGAGCCGATTGAACGGGTTCGGCGGCGCGTTCCGGTTGTGCCGGTTCGCTTTTGCGCCGCTTGCGCTCCGCCGCTTCCGGTTGTCCCACTACCCGTTCCGGCGTTTCCGGCGACACCCCTGCCCGTGGTGACGCCCGCGGTGACGTCACGTCACGCCGTCGTCGGCCGGTCACGCCATCGTCAGTGGGTCACGCAACCGGCAGCCGGTCACGCAACCGTCAGGCCGTCGGCGTGGGCGGCGGCGGGGCGGGCTTCCGTCTCCTCGGCGTCCAGGGCCTGCCGGACGCCGGCCGCGACGGCCGGGTGCACGGGGAGGGCGAGATGCCCGATTCCGCTCACCCGCACGTTCTGGACGAGCAGGTCCGGGTGCTCGATGCACGCGGTCTCCAGCGGGTCCATCAACTGGTCGAGGTCGCTCCAGAAGCTCACGAACCGGGTACGGCAGTGCGGCGCCGGCTGGCACAGCTCGTCGAGCACGCCCGAACCGGGGCGCATCTGGCGGACGATCGGGTGCGCGTTCATCAGCGGGACGACCCGCGTGCCCGAGTGCGGCGTGCCCAGCGTGACGAGGGTCCGGACGCGGACGTCACCGCCCAGGCACTGCACGTAGTACCGCGCTATCAGTCCGCCGAGGCTGTGCCCGACGATGTCCACCTCGTGACGGCCGGTGCGCTCGCAGATCTCCTCTATGTGCCGGCCGAGCAGCTCGGCGGCGGTCCGGATGTCACAGGTCAGCGGGGAGTAGTTGAGCGACTCGATCTGCTGCCTGCCGTGCTGTGCCAGCGAGCGGCGCAGCATCACGAAGACGGAGCGGTTGTCGATGAAGCCGTGCAGCAGGACGACCGGGGGCCTGGTGGGGGTGGGGAGCCGGGTGGTGCCGGGGGTGTCGCCTGTGCCGGCGCCCGTACGTGTGCCTGCCTCGGTGCGTGTGCCGGTATGTGTGCCTGTGTCGGTCAGGTCGGTCGGGGTTCCGGGTGGGGCCGGGGCCGGGCGGCGCTCCGGGGTGATGCCGGTGGGGTACAGGAGCAGGTGGCCCGCGAGGATCGCGATTTCCAGGGCGGTCGCCTTCAGGAGGGTCAGTGAAAGTCCGGCCAGTCTGTTGGGCAGCAGGCGCTGGCAGAGTGGAAGAAGGGGCGACACTGCCCTGGTGACCTTCATGGCCGACCTCCCGTCGGCGCACGGGAGGACGACTCCGTCCCCCGTGTGCCCTCGTGAGAAGCCGGTGACGAGGAAGGCGAGGTGCACGTGCGGCGTGTGTGACGCCGGTGGAGCGACGGGCGTGCCCGTCGTCGTGCGATCGCCGATGCGCCGTACCACCTTGCCGCGCGGCTGACGGCGCGGTGGTGCGGCGACCTCGAAGCGGCTCCCCTTGCGCCCGGTTCGGCCGCGGTCCATCGGCCGCAGGCAGCGGCCCATGTGCCGCGTGATGCGGGACCGGTGCGCGGCGAACTTGTCCCACCGTGTGATTTCCCCCTCGGTCCACACCGCGAAACTGCCGGTTGCGGGATGGTGGCGATAACGTTCGTTCACTTTTCCGGGCCGTGTCGTGCGGGGTTGCTGTGCCACCGGGGCATATCTGACGTGAGGGCGGTGGCGGCGAGTCGCCGTCGCGGCCCTCGGGTGCTATCAGTCGGTACAGGTCCGATCGGAGATCCGCGGACTGTGTGGATCTCCGCAGATCTCCGTAGATCTCCGTAGATCACTGCGGATCTCCGCAGATCCCCGCGGACCGTGTAGGTCGGTAGAACGGTGCAGTCGGTTCATGGAGGCAGTGATGGGTGTGGCAGCCGGTCCGATCCGCGTGGTGGTGGCCAAGCCGGGGCTCGACGGCCACGACCGTGGGGCGAAGGTGATCGCGCGGGCGCTGCGGGACGCGGGTATGGAGGTCATCTACACCGGTCTCCACCAGACGCCCGACCAGATCGTGGACACGGCGATCCAGGAGGATGCCGACGCGATCGGACTGTCGATCCTGTCCGGCGCGCACAACACGTTGTTCGCCGCGGTGATTCAGCTCCTGAAGGAGCGGGACGCGGAGGACATCAAGGTGTTCGGGGGCGGGATCATTCCGGAGGCGGACATCGCGGCGCTGAAGGAGCTGGGCGTGGCGGAGATCTTTACGCCCGGGGCGACGACTATGTCGGTCGTGGAGTGGGTTCGCGCGAACGTGCGGTAGGGCTCCGCCGGTGGGCAGGGGGTTGTGGGGGCTTGGCTTGTGTTGTGGGTGCGGGTTCGTTGTGGCCGGGCGCGCAGTTCCCCGCGCCCCTGGGTGGGTGGGGGTTGTCGTTCTGAGTCCTCTGCGGATTGTTCTGGGCTGAGCGCGCAGTTCCCCGCGCCCCTTGGGCGGGTGGAGCCTGGGTGCTCTACTCCTCCGTGAGTTCTCTCTGCATCGCTGCTCGTAGGCGCAAGGTTGTGACCAGGCGTTGGAAGGATTCCGCCCAGTAGCTGCCGGCGCCGGGGGCCGCGTTTTCCGGTTCGTCGGGGATGGCGGTGAGGGTTTCCAGGTGGGGGGCCTCCGAGGGGTCCAGGCAGCGTTCGGCCAGGCCCATGACTCCGCTGAAACTCCATGGGTAACTGCCCGCGTCGCGCGCGATGTTGAGGGCGTCGACAACGGCCCGCCCCAATGGACCCGACCAGGGCACCGTGCACACTCCGAGCAGTTGGAACGCCTCGGACAGGCCGTGTACGGCTATGAATCCCGCCACCCAGTCGGCCCGCTCCGCGGCCCCCAGCGTGCCGAGCAGCTTGGCCCGCTCGGCCAGCGACACCGCCCCCGGCCCGCCCGCCTCCGGCGCGGCGGGAGCTCCGAGCAGCGCTCTGGACCAGGAAGGGTCGCGCTGGCGCACCGCGGCCCGGCACCACGCGGCATGCAGCTCGCCCTGCCAGTCGTCCGCCACGGGCAACGCCACCATCTCCTCCGGCGAACGTCCCCCGAGCCGCCGCGACCACGTACCGAGGGGTGCCGCCTCGACCAACTGGCCCAGCCACCAGGACCGTTCACCCCGCCCTGCCGGAGCCTTGGGTACGACTCCGTCCCGCTCCATGCCCGGGTCGCACTCGTGCGGTGCCTCGACCGCTATCGTCGGCGTGCTCTGCGTGTGGTCGACGGCGACGCAGGACTGCGCGCGCTCCGCCATCCGCCCGGCGAGCGCCGAACCGGGCAGCGCGGACAGCAACTCCGCCGCCGTGGCCCGCACGTTGCGGCTCCGGTCGGCCAACGCCCGCTCCAGGAACGGCTCGTCCGCCGCGCACAGCCCCCTCCGCAACGAGTCGAGGAACATCAGCCGGTCCTCGGCCCGCTCCGTCGCCCACGTGGTGGCCAGCAGGTCCCGGGCGGCCGCCGCGTCCCGGGCCCGTATCCCCGAGAGGAGCGATACCCGCTCGGCGAAGAGCCCCTCCTCCCACAACTCCCGTATGCGATCGGGCTCCTCGGGCCCGGGCAGAGCTGCGCCGCCGCCCGGCGTCGAACGCAGCGCGAACCGCCAGTCCGCGTTCAGCCGGGCCAGCCACAGCGCCCGCGGCCCCGCGAACGTCAGCACCGCCGGCCGCAGATCCGTACGCCCCCGGGCCGCGTCCAGCAGCGCGGGCAGTGCCTCCGGGCGGGGCGCGAACCCACGCCGGTTCGCCGTAGCGAGCCACTGCGGCAGCAGCTCCATGAGATCGGGAGCCGATCCTCTGCGGCCGCCACTGCCGCCGCCCGTCCCTGGCCGGTCGGCGAGCAGCATCGCGAGTCTGCGCGCGGCCGCGGGCGGCAACAGCGGACGAGGGTCCGCCACCGCGGGCTCCACCCGGGCCGCTGCCGGTCCCGGCCGCATCCCGGCCCGCCGCCGCACGGTCTCCACGGCCGCCGCGTCCAGCAGCGCCGTCGGCGCCTCCCGGCCGGCCGGGATCCCCGACGGCGTACGCCGCGCGGTCCCCAGCAGCGCCGCGGTCACGAGCTCCTCCCAGCGGCTCCCGCCGGACGCTTCAGCGGAGGCCGTGTCGGTGGGAGTGGGGGTCCTGTTCATGTGAGTCCTTTCCACGGATCCACCAGGTCGGTCACGTGGGTCACGTCGGCCGGGTCGGGCAGGTCCGTGGGCGGCGAGGGGGCGGGAGTGGTGTCGGGTGTCGGCGTCAGCACAGGGGCACCGCCTCGCCCGGGCCCTCCGGCCATGCGGTGAGGGGCGTGAAGCCGCGGTGGCCGCACTCGCCGAAGACCGTGACCGGTGTGCCGCCGGAGAGGGCGACCAGGCGCCACAGGCCCGAGCCGGACCGGGCCGCCGGGTTGAGCGGCAGCGCCAGCTCGCCGTCGGCGTCGGCCAGTTGCCAGGTGTCGCCGTCGGGGGTCGGTATGACGCGGCCGAGGGTCACCGGGTAGGAGTCCAGCCACGGGTCGTCCCGGAGCGCCTCGCCGTACTTGGCCGCCGCCTGCGCCACGCCCACTCCCGGCGGACGGATCGCCGTGGGCGCCGGAGGCGTGAACTGCTCGCCGAGCGCGGCCCGCAGCTGTCCCGCGCCCGGATAGACGGACACCTCCGCGTCGAGCGCCAGTCCGACCGGCAGGGCCAGTTCGGGTGCGCGGCCGGCCGCCCCGTACGACAGGAGCAGGACCGGGCGCGCCGATTCCTCCCCGTGCAGCCAGATGCGACGGGTGGTGAGGCGGCTGTCCGACGTGTCGTACTGGGCCAGGACCAGCCAGTGGTCGCGGACCGGTGGGGCGTCCGCCGAGCCGGTCAGCCCGATCCGTGAACGGACCGTCGCGGCCAGGCCGTCCGGCAGCCGCTCGCGGCGCAGCCAGCCCTGGTCGAGGAGATGGAGCAGCGCGCACTCCTCCAGCAACCGCACCGGCCAGCCGGGTCCCGACGACGGGATAGCCCCCAACTCCCTGACACGCGCCGCCAGTCCCGACGCCTGTGCGTCGACCATCCGGGCCGCTGTCTCCTCCCACAGCCCGTACCCCGCCTGCTCCGCCGTGGCCAGGCCGCCCCGGAGCAGATCGGCCAGCCGCTGCTCCAACTCCGCGGCGCCCGCCGTGATGTGCTCGGCCCGCCGCTCCGCCCTGCGCCGCGCGGCCTCCGGATCACCCGACGCCGGGGACCCCGCCGCGCTCGCCGCCCGTTTGTCGTCCGCGCGCTTCCTCCTCCCCTCTGTCCACTCCTCCGCCCAGTCCGGCACCTGGCCCCGCAGCACCGTGCCGTCCTCGCCCGCCCAGAGCAGCAGCAGCCCCAGCGCGTGCTTGCACGGGAACTTGCGGCTCGGGCAACTGCACTTGTACGCGGGCCCGGTGGAGTCCGCGATGTCGATCACCGTCTGATATGGCCTGCTGCCACTTCCCCTGCACAGTCCCCACACCGTCCCCTCGTCGGTACTGCCCGCCTCCGACCACGGCCCTGCCGCGCCGAGCTTGCTGCCCGCCTTGCGTGACGCGGCGTCAGGCGCCAGTGCCAGCACCTGATCCGCAGTCCAGCGCACCCCCTGCTGAGTCATGTCATCGAAGGTAGATCCCACCACTGACAATCGACCGTGACGAGTGCGTTCTCGCAGGTCAGAGCCGATTGTCAGTGGCGTAGGGCACGGTGGAACCAGATCCGAACCGGCCGAGCCGCAAGGGGGACCCCTCCATGTCCGTGTCCGTCGACCCGACGTCCGTCGAACCGAGCCAGCACCACTCCGCGCACACGCGAGAAGCAGGCGAGGGCGAGGCGCTGCGGCCGCACGCCGAGGACGCGTTCGCCGCCGAGCTCGCGGCGCTGGCCGCGCAGGACGACCGCCCGCGCCCGGTCCGCTGGCGGATGTCGCCGTGGGCCGTCGCGACCTACCTGCTCGGCGGCACCCTCCCGGACGGCACGGTGATCACGCCGAAGTACGTCGGCCCGCGCCGCATCGTCGAGGTCGCCGTCACCACGCTCGCCACCGACCGGGCCCTGCTCCTGCTCGGAGTGCCCGGCACGGCAAAGACATGGGTCTCCGAGCACCTGGCCGCGGCCGTCAGCGGCGACTCCACCCTCCTCGTGCAGGGCACGGCCGGCACACCGGAGGAGGCGATCCGCTACGGCTGGAACTACGCGCAACTGCTCGCGAACGGTCCGAGCCGGAACGCGCTGGTGCCCAGCCCGGTCATGCGGGCGATGGCGGAGGGGATGACGGCCCGGGTCGAGGAGCTGACCCGCATCCCCGCCGACGTACAGGACTCGCTCATCACGATCCTGTCGGAAAAGACCCTGCCGATACCGGAGTTGGGCTCGGAGGTGCAGGCGGTCCGGGGCTTCAACCTGATCGCCACGGCCAACGACCGCGACCGCGGGGTGAACGACCTGTCGAGCGCCCTGCGCCGCCGCTTCAACACGGTGGTCCTGCCGCTGCCGGAGAGCGCCGACGCCGAGGTCGACATCGTCTCGCGCCGCGTCGACCAGATCGGCCGCTCCCTCGACCTGCCCGCGGTGCCCGACGGTGTCGACGAGATCCGCCGCGTCGTCACGGTCTTCCGCGAGCTGCGCGACGGCATCACCGCCGACGGGCGGACGAAGCTGAAGTCGCCCAGCGGCACGCTGTCCACCGCGGAGGCGATCTCCGTCGTCACCAACGGGCTCGCCCTGGCCGCCCACTTCGGGGACGGCGTCCTGCGCGCGAGCGACGTCGCCGCGGGCATCCTCGGTGCCGTCGTCCGCGACCCGGCGGCCGACCGCGTCATCTGGCAGGAGTACCTGGAAGCGGTCGTCCGTGAGCGCGACGGCTGGAAGGACTTCTACCGCGCCTGCCGGGAGGTGAGCGCGTGAGCGACCGCGACGGGGGGACCGGGCCCCTGCTGCTCGGGGTGCGCCACCACGGGCCCGGCTCGGCCCGGGCCGTACGGGCCGCGCTCGAAGCGGCGGGCCCGCGCACCGTACTCATCGAAGGGCCGCCGGAGGCCGACGCGTTGATCGCGCTGGCCGCCGACGAGGACATGAGGCCGCCCGTCGCCCTTCTCGCGCATGTCGTGGACGAGCCGGGGCGGTCGGCGTTCTGGCCGCTCGCCGAGTTCTCACCGGAGTGGGTGGCCATCCGCTGGGCCCTGGAGCACGGGGTGCCGGCCCGCTTCATCGACCTCCCGGCCACGCACACGCTGGCATGGGGACGGGAGGAGAGGGAGGAACAGGAGCAGGAGGCACCGGAGAAGGGGGAGCCGCAGGGGGCGGGGGAGCCGGGGGGACTTCCGTCCGAGCCCGGAGAGGCCGTGCGGATCGACCCGCTCGCCGTCCTCGCCGAGACCGCCGGCTACGACGACGCCGAGCGGTGGTGGGAGGACGTGATCGAGCACCGGGGGGCGCGCGACGGGGACGCGTTCGCGCCGTTCGAGGTGCTCGGCGAGGCGATGGGGGCGCTGCGGGAGGCGTTCGGATCCGGGGGACACGAGCGGGACCTCGTGCGGGAGGCGTACATGCGGCTCCAGGTGCGGGCGGCTCAGCGGGAGTTCGGGGACGACGTGGCCGTCGTGTGCGGTGCCTGGCACGTGCCCGCGCTGCGGCAGCGCACGACCGTCGCCGCAGACCGGGCGCTGCTGAAGGGGCTGCCCAAGGCCAAGGCGGACATGACATGGGTGCCCTGGACCCACCGGCGCCTGTCGCGGGTGAGCGGCTATGGCGCGGGGATCGACTCACCGGGCTGGTACGGGCACTTGTTCGGCGCCGCCGACCGCCCGATCGAGCGCTGGATGACGAAGGTGGCCCGGCTCCTGCGTGACGAGGACCGGCTCGTCTCGTCCGCGCACGTCATCGAGGCGGTGCGGCTCGCCGACACGCTCGCCGCGATGCGGGGCCGCCCCCTGCCGGGCCTGACCGAGACCACCGACGCCGTACGGGCCGTGATGTGCGAGGGCTCGGACGTGCCGCTGGCGCTCGTGCACGACCGGCTCGTCGTCGGTGACGTCCTGGGCGAGGTGCCCGCGGCGGCGCCCGCCGTGCCGTTGCAGCGCGACCTCGACCGGCTCCAGCGGCGGCTGCGACTCAAACCGGAGGCGCAGGAGCGGGAGTTGGAGCTCGACCTGCGCAAGGAGAACGACGCCGGGCGCAGCAGGCTGCTGCACCGGCTGCGGCTCCTCGGCATCGAGTGGGGCGAGCCGGCCGCTTCGCGCGGCAGCACCGGTACGTTCCGGGAGACCTGGCGGCTGCGCTGGGAGCCGGAGCTGGCGGTGCGGGTCGCCGAGGCCGGCGTGTGGGGCACGACCGTGCTCGCCGCCGCGACCGCGAAGGCCGAGGCGGACGCCATCGGCGCCCGGTCCCTCGCCGACGTCACGGGCCTCGCCGAGCGCTGCCTCCTCGCCGAACTCCCGGACGCGCTCCCGGTGGTGATGCGGATCCTCGCCGACCGCGCCGCCCTGGACGCCGACGTCGGCCACCTCGCCCAGGCACTGCCCGCCCTGGTCCGCTCCCTCCGCTACGGCGACGTACGCGGCACGGGTACGCAAGCCCTGGCCGAGGTCGCCGCGGGCCTCGCCGAGCGCGTCTTCGTGGGGCTGCCCCCGGCCTGCGCCGCACTCGACGCGGAGGCCGCGGAGGAGATGCGCGGTCATGTGGACGCGGTGCACGGGGCGGTGGGGTTGCTGGGGGAGGGAGAGGGGGACGAGGACGGCTCGGCCGGACCTCGGCCCGGGCCCCGTGGCGGCATACGTGGCCGTTGGCACGGCGTTCTGCGCACGCTCTCCGGGCGGGACACGGTTCCCGGGGTCGTCCGGGGGCGGGCCGTGCGGTTGCTGCTGGACGACGGGGAGTTGGGGCAGGAGGAGGCGGCGCGGCTCATGGGGCTCGTGCTGTCGCCGGGAACGGAGCCGGCGGACGCGGCGGCGTGGATCGAG
This sequence comes from Streptomyces sp. NBC_00258, assembly GCF_036182465.1. NCBI lineage: Bacteria > Bacillati > Actinomycetota > Actinomycetes > Kitasatosporales > Streptomycetaceae > Streptomyces > Streptomyces sp. NBC_00258. Next base: position 5,279,000 of record NZ_CP108081.1, on the reverse strand, counting down.
GGCTTCGTCGGCGGGGGCTCCGGGGGCGGGATGCTGCTCGTGCACGACGAGCGGCTGCTCGGGCTGGTCGACGCCTGGCTGACCGGGGTGCCGGGGGACGCGTTCACCGACGTGCTGCCCTTGCTGAGGCGCACCTTCTCGGCGTACGAGCCCGGAGTGCGCCGCACCCTCGGCGAACTGGTCCGGCGCGGACCGGGAACCCGCGGCAGCGCCACGGCCACCGCCTCGGGCATACCCGGCTTCGCCGCCGACCTCGACGCCGCACGCGCCGACGCGGTGCTGCCGGTGCTGCGCCTGCTGCTGGGGCCGGACGAATCCGCGGACGCCACCGATGCCGACGACAGCAGCACCGATGGCACCAGCACCGGTACCAACGACAACGGTGCCGACGACAACGACCTTGTGGGGGTGGGCCGATGAGCGCGGGAGCGGTGAACACGGGAGCGACAGACCAAGCCGGGACTCCCGAGCCGGGCGGCGCGCCCGATCCGGCCGGCGCCGGCGACGAACGGCTCCGCCGCTGGCGGCTCGTGCTCGGCGGGGAGGACGCGGACGGCACCGGGTGCTCGCTCACCGGGCAGGACGCCGCGATGGACGGGGCGCTCGGGGCGCTGTACGGGAACTGCAAGGGGGGCAAGGCGCGGGCGGGGCGGGAGCGTTCGGCGGGGCTCGGGGCGTCCGCGCCGTCCGTCGCCCGGTGGCTGGGGGACATCCGGACGTACTTCCCGTCCTCGGTCGTCCAGGTCATGCAGCGGGACGCCATCGACCGGCTCGGCCTGTCCACCCTGCTCCTGGAGCCGGAGATGCTGGAGGCGGTGGAGGCGGACGTCCACCTGGTCGGCACGCTCCTTTCGCTCAACAAGGCCATGCCCGAGACGACCAAGGAGACGGCACGGGCGGTCGTACGCAAGGTGGTCGAGGACCTGGAGAAGCGGCTCGCGACGCGGACCAGGGCCACGCTCACCGGTGCCCTCGACCGCAGCGCCCGTATCAACAGGCCCCGCCATCACGACATCGACTGGAACCGCACGATCTCGGCCAACCTCAAGCACTACCTGCCCGAGTACCGCACGATCGTGCCCGAGCGGCTCATCGGGTACGGGCGCGCGTCGCAGTCGGTGAAGAAGGAGGTCATCCTCTGCATCGACCAGTCGGGTTCGATGGCGGCGTCGGTCGTGTACGCGTCGGTGTTCGGCGCGGTCCTCGCCTCCATGCGGTCCATCAACACCCGGCTCGTGGTCTTCGACACGGCCGTCGTCGACCTCACCGACCAGCTCGACGACCCGGTCGACGTGCTCTTCGGCACACAGCTCGGCGGCGGCACGGACATCAACAGGGCACTGGCGTACTGCCAGTCGCAGATCACACGCCCCGCCGACACCGTGGTCGTCCTCATCAGCGACCTCTACGAGGGCGGCATCCGGAACGAGATGCTGAAGCGGGTCGCGGCGATGAAGGCGGCGGGGGTGCAGTTCGTGACGCTGCTCGCGCTGTCCGACGAGGGGGCTCCCGCATACGACCGTGAGCACGCGGCGGCGCTCGCGGCGCTGGGCGCACCGGCGTTCGCCTGTACGCCCGACCTCTTCCCGGAGGTGATGGCGGCGGCGATCGAGAAGCGCCCGCTGCCGATACCGGACACCGGGAGCCCGGGGCAGTAGCGGCGGCGGAAGCGGCCGAGGCCGTGGAGCCGAAAGACGACGGAAATAGCGGACATGAGTATCCATCGGTAACAGGGGACTTGCGCAACCTCGGGAGTCCCGTGCAAGGATCGGCGGGACTTCAGGGGGCGCGCAGCCTCGTCGCCGCGCCCCGATGCGCTCCACCCCGCCCCACCCGATCTCGCACCGCCTTGTCCCTCCGCACGGGAGGCTCTCCCCGCCTTGGCCCTGTCAGCAGTACTGCCCGATGTCGCTCTGCGCATGACGCGCACGGCGGCGGGGCGGCGTGCGCTGCAAGTGGCCTTGCTGGTGGGCGGGTTGTTCGTGCTGGGGCTCCTCTGCGGGGAGCAGGCGCGCGCGGTGGACGGTGTCGCGCCGGCCTCGACGCCCACAGCGGCCGTGCGGTCGGTGACGAGTTCGGCCGAGCAGATGGCGAAGGGTTCGGAGCAGCAGCGGATCGGAGAGCGGGCCCCGGGCTCGAACTCCAGGTCCGTGACCGCAGCGTCGGCCACCTCCCCATCGACGACCACCCCGTCCGCTTCCGCCACTGCCCCAGGCTCCAACTCAGGCGCTGCCGCTGACTCCGCCTCTGGCTCTGGCTCTGAACAACCCGGACTCCCCAAGGCGATCACGCCCGTGACCGACGAAGTCCAGCGAGTCGTAGGGCCGGCCGCCGAGCCTGTCGTGCGGCCGGTGACCGAGCGCGTCGTGCGGCCGGTCACCGAGCAGGTGGTGCGCCCGGTCACCGAGCGGGTAGTACCGCCGGTCGCCGAGGACGTCGTACGGCCCATCGGAGATCTGGTGGATCAGATCACCGGCGGGGTGTCCGGCGGGATCGGCGAGCGCCCGGCCCCGCCGCAGTGGTGGCCGTCGCTGCCTCAACTGCCCACGCTGCCGGGCCTTCCCGGGCTGCCGGAGTTCCCGGGGCTGCCGCTGCCCGCGGTTCCCGGTCAGACCCTGCCGGCCGGTACGGCGCCGCAGCAGCCCGGCGGGGCGACGGACGACCACCGGGCGGCCGAGAAGCAGTCGCGCGACGACAGCGCGGCGGTGGCGTACGGGCCGCAGTTCGCCGGTGGCCTCGCGGCGGCCGGTGACGAGGTGCGCCACCAGACGGGCACCCAGGGCACGCGGGCCGTGCAGGCACCCGTGCACCAGGTTCCCGACGGCGACCCCACGGGTGTGCTGGGGCGTCACTCCGCGGTCGACAACGGGTCGCCGCGGCACGGCGACGCGCAGGCCGTCGCGCTGAACGAGAGGGCCCGGCCGACGCTGGTGCCCGGCGCCGCCGCGGACGTCACCGCGGTCGGGACCCGGGACAGGCACCGGGACATTCCGGCGTTCCCCGGCTAGGACCGGCCTTCCCCCGCTGAGACCTGCCGCGCGGGGGCGGCACAGGTCTGCCCGCGCCCGTCCGGACATCCGACATCCCTCCGATGCCTCCGGACGCGATCGGCCGGACACCCCCCGGACGCGGGCCGCTGCCACGGCCGTCGGTGCTCGACTCCTCGCACCGACGCGGCGCATCGGCCCCTCCGGACGCCCGGTCCCTCCCCCTCACGTCCCGAACTCTCGGTCTTCCGAAGGACTGACGCACGCATGCACAAGAACATTCGCCGTTCCATCGTCATAGCTGCCGGCGTCACCGGCGCCTGGGCACTCGGCTCAGCCGTCGCCAGCGCGGACGAACTGCCCGCCACGTCCGCCTCCGTACCCGACGCGTCCCTCTCGGTGGACGACGTGGACGGCGTCGTCGGCACGGTCACCGACACGGTCGACGGGGTGGTCGGTGACGTCCGGAGCGACGTCTCCACGACCACCGGCACGACGACGGACACCCTCACCGACGTCACCGGCGGCACGACCGCCAAGGCGCAGGACACCGTCACCGCCGTCACCGGCACGAGCACCGACACCATCGACAGGGCGAAGTCGGCCCCAGCCGTCGACACGAAGACGAAGGCGGCCGACCAGGCCCGCCGGTACGTCGATGCCGAGTTGCCGGCCCAGCAGACCCAAGCCAGGGCCGGGGCCGCGACCGCCGAGTCCGCCGCCGTCGCGACCGCCGTGGCCACCGACGCGCTGTCCGACGCCCCCGGCCCCCGTCCCCAGGGCGAGGTCGACTACCTCTTCGGCCCCCTCTCTGCGTTCGCGCCGGAGCTGGAGCAGGCCCTCGCCGCCACGCAGACGAAGCTCGGGGCCACCCGGCGCACCGCCACCGCCGTCCCCTCAGGTGCCCGCGCCGAGGTCAGGCAGACCGTCGCCACCGCAGGCCGGACCGTCCCCGACTCCCGCCGCACCGTGAACAACGCGCCCGGCCATCTCCAGGCCACCCTCGACGCCACCCCCGCCCACCTCCAGAACACGGTCACCGGGGCCAGGAGCCAGGTGCACGGCACCACCACCGAAGTCCACGGCACGGTCGCCACGCTGGGCGGCGGTGCCCAGGCCACCGTCACCTCCGTGAAGGCCGACGCGGCCGCCACCGTCACCGGCCTCCCCTCCACCGTCCGCGGCATCCAGGGGACCGTCACCCCGGTCGTCGACGAGACGGCCGCCGCCGCGCTGCCGCCTGTCGCCGCCACCGCCGTGCACGGCGTCACCCCGATCGCCGGCCGGGCCGTCGCCGGTGTCACCCCCGTCGCGGACCAGGCCGTGACCGGAGTCGCCCGGGTCGCCACCGGCGCCGCGAACGGCGTGGTCCCGGTCGCCGGTCAGGCCGTGGGCAACGCCACCGGCCTCGCACACGAGGTCGTGGCCGACGTGCGCACGTACACCGACGGAGTCACCGGCGACGTCACCCCGTACGCGACGGGCGTGGTCGGGAACGTCGGCCCGTACGCGACCGGCGTCGTCGGCGAGGTCGCCCCGTACGCCACCGGCGTGGTCGCGGACGTCCCCCCGTACGCCACCGCCGTGGTCACCCAGGTCGCCGACGAGACCGTCGGCTCCGTCCTCCCGCCCGTCGCCGCCACGGCGGTGGACGGTGTGGTGCCCGTCGCCGGGCAGGCGGTCGGTGACGCGACCGTGCTCGCCGACGGTGTCGTCGGCGACGTGAGCCCCTTCGCGGGCGGCGTCGTCGGCGAGGTCCCGCCGCTCGCGTACGGCGTGGTCGGCGAGGTCGATCCGTTCGCGCAGGGAGCCGTCGGCCAGGTGCCGCCGTTCGCCGAGGGCGCCGTCGGCGCGGTGCGGCCGGTCGTGGACACGGTCGTCCAGTACGTCCGGCCCGTCGTGGACGGGGTCGGCGGCAGCGCCACGACGCTGGCGTACGGCGTCACGGGCGACGTACGCCCCTTCGCGGACGGTGTCGTCGGTGAGGTCGCCCCGTTCGCGGCCGACGTGACCGGACAGGTCGGGCCCTTCGCGCGGAACGTGACCGGAACCGTCGAGTCGGCCGCCGGCCCGCTGGCCGAAAACGCAGTCGGCGGAGTCGAGGACGTCGCCGAGTCCGTCACCCCGGGCTATCTGCCGACCGCCAACGGGGTCACCCCGAGCCACACGCCGACCGCCCCGTACGGGCAGTACGGCTCCCCCTACGGCGTCTGACCGACGCCCCCGTCGTACGGCCGTGCCCGGCGGCCGGCCGTACGGCACCCATCCGACCCCGCAGGGCGACGGCCACGTACGGCCGAAATCCGTCGGTCCGTGCGACCGAAACCCTGCGGTCAGGGCCGGGCGGTCCTCATTGGGGTGGGGACCGGCCGCCCTACGCCCCTTAGGTCACTGTTAGGGGCTGTTCGAGGGGCCTCACCAGGCAAACCCCAGCCTGGTGAGGCCCTTTAAACTGGCAATCTGTGACCGTAATCACCGCCCAGGTGTGATCTGCGATTTACGACCCCACCACGAGCGGGGATAACCTGCGAGACGGACATGCCGCGTGCCGGCCACCGTGCCCACGCCTTCCTTGTGACCGCGCAGTCACGTTGCCCTTCGCGGCACGCCCACGCAGACAACGAACCGCGAGATACCTGATAGGGACGGACGCGCGTGGACCTGTTCGAGTACCAGGCGAGGGACCTCTTCGCCAAGCACGGTGTACCGGTGCTGGCCGGTGAAGTGATCGACACGCCTGAGGCAGCCCGCGAGGCGACCGAGCGGCTTGGCGGCAAGTCCGTCGTCAAGGCCCAGGTGAAGGTCGGTGGCCGAGGGAAGGCCGGCGGCGTCAAGCTCGCCGCCGACCCCGACGAGGCGGTCGCCCGTGCGACCGACATCCTCGGCATGGACATCAAGGGCCACACGGTCCACAAGGTGATGATCGCCGAGCTGTCCCCGGAGATCGAGGCGGAGTACTACGTCTCGTACCTCCTCGACCGCACCAACCGCACCTTCCTGGCCATGGCCTCGGTGCAGGGCGGCATGGACATCGAGGAGGTCGCGGAGAAGACCCCCGAGGCCCTCGCGAAGGTCCCGGTCAACGCCGTCGAGGGCGTGAACATCGAGAAGGCGCGCGAGATCGTCGCCCAGGCGAAGTTCCCGGCCGAGGTGGCCGAGGGTGTCGCCGAGGCCATGGTGACCCTGTGGGAGACCTTCGTCGCCGAGGACGCGCTCCTCGTCGAGGTCAACCCGCTGGTGAAGACCAAGGACGGCCGCATCCTGGCGCTGGACGGCAAGGTCTCGCTCGACGAGAACGCCGACTTCCGCCAGCCGGAGCACGAGGCGCTCGAGGACAAGGACGCGGCCAACCCGCTCGAGGCCGCCGCCAAGGAGAAGAACCTCAACTACGTCAAGCTCGACGGCGAGGTCGGCATCATCGGCAACGGCGCGGGTCTCGTCATGAGCACCCTCGACGTCGTCGCGTACGCCGGTGAGAACCACGGTGGCGTGAAGCCGGCCAACTTCCTCGACATCGGCGGCGGCGCCTCCGCCGCGGTCATGGCGAACGGCCTGGAGATCATCCTCGGCGACCCGGACGTCAAGTCCGTCTTCGTCAACGTCTTCGGTGGCATCACCGCCTGTGACGAGGTCGCCAACGGCATCGTCCAGGCGCTGCAGCTGCTCGCCGACAAGGGCGAGGAAGTCACCAAGCCGCTGGTCGTCCGTCTGGACGGCAACAACGCGGAGCTGGGTCGCAAGATCCTGTCCGACGCCAACCACCCGCTGGTGCAGCGCGTGGACACCATGGACGGCGCGGCCGACAAGGCCGCCGAGCTGGCCGCGGCCAAGTAAGGGACGAGGGAAAACCACAGCCATGGCTATCTTCCTCAACAAGGACAGCAAGGTCATCGTCCAGGGCATGACCGGCTCCACGGGCATGAAGCACACCAAGCTCATGCTGGCCGACGGCACGAACATCGTCGGCGGTGTGAACCCGCGCAAGGCCGGCACGTCGGTCGACGTCGACGGCACCGAGATCCCGGTCTTCGGCACGGTCGCCGAGGCGATCGAGAAGACGGGCGCCAACGTGTCCGTCCTCTTCGTGCCCCCGGCCTTCTCCAAGGCCGCCGTCGTCGAGGCCATCGACGCCGAGATCCCCCTCGCGGTCGTCATCACCGAGGGCATCGCCGTCCACGACTCCGCCGCCTTCTGGGCGTACGCGAAGGCGAAGGGCAACAAGACCCGCATCATCGGCCCGAACTGCCCCGGCCTCATCACGCCGGGCCAGTCCAACGCCGGCATCATCCCGGGCGACATCACGAAGCCGGGCCGCATCGGCCTGGTCTCGAAGTCCGGCACGCTGACGTACCAGATGATGTACGAGCTCCGTGACATCGGCTTCTCGTCGGCCGTCGGCATCGGTGGCGACCCGGTCATCGGTACGACGCACATCGACGCGCTGGCCGCGTTCGAGGCCGACCCCGACACCGACCTGATCGTCATGATCGGCGAGATCGGCGGCGACGCCGAGGAGCGCGCGGCCGACTTCATCGCGAAGAACGTGACGAAGCCGGTCGTCGGCTACGTCGCGGGCTTCACCGCGCCCGAGGGCAAGACCATGGGCCACGCCGGCGCCATCGTCTCCGGCTCCTCCGGCACGGCCGCCGCGAAGAAGGAGGCCCTGGAGGCCGCCGGAGTCAAGGTCGGCAAGACCCCGACCGAGACGGCGAAGCTGGCCCGCGCCATCCTCGCCGGCTGAGCACGGCTCCCGGCTCAGCCCCGGGACAGCTCCCGGACGGCTGATTCGCAGCCTGTACGCGGACGGGCCCGCACCCCTTCTCCAGGGGTGCGGGCCCGTCCGCGTTGCCGTATGCCCGGTGACTCTCGCGCCCACGCTCCTCAGCGGAGTTCCGGCCGGAGCCTCTCCGGACCGTTCTGGAACGTCGAGCGGAGCTTGGCGCGGATCTCCTGCTCCTCCTCGGACAGCGGACCGGAGCCCGACCGCGGCGGAACCCCGCTGATCGTCGCGGCGGGCGCCTGCGGGGCCTCGTAGTGGTCGGGAGCCGTGCGGAGCGTGAACGCGGTGGAACCGATGAGCAGGACCGTGAAGGCGATGGCGGCACGGGTCCAGCGACGGGCGCGGCGTTCACTTCCCGACCGCACCACGACGGGCTTCGCGGCGGTCCGCAGCGACTCCTTGCTCCCGAGCTCCGTCAGCCTGAGCCGCAGCTCCTCGGGATCCGCCAGCTCGGGCACGCGCGCGGCGACGACCTCACGCGCGTGCAGCAGCCGGCCCGCCGCCGCGGGCGTGCTCGCCTCCGTCTCGGCCGCGGTCTCCGGCAGCCCGAGGCCGAGGCCGTCGTAGAGGAGCACGGTGCGGCGGTACGCGGGCGGGAGGCTGAGCAGTACGGAGAGCAGCCGGCGGTCGTCCAGGGCGGCGGGCGGCGGCTCCGGAGTCCGGTGCCGAAGACGCAGCCTGTGCCAGGGGGACATCGCGTACTCGTACGCCGCCGCCCGCACCCAGCCCGCGGGATCCCGGTCAACCGCCACCTCCGGCCAGCGCTGCCACGCCAGTTGGAAGGCCCGCTCCACGGACTCGCGCGCCAGCTCGCGCCGCCCGGTCAGCAGATAGGTCTGCCGTACGAGGGCGGGGGCCGCGTATGCGTAGAGGGCGTCGAAGGCCTGACCTGGCGTCAGGGCGAGGGCGGGGGGCGCGGGTTCGAAGTCGGCCTCCACCTCGGTCCCGTCCGGGTCCTCCACGTCGGTCCCGTCCGGGTTCTCCGGCTGGTTCTCCGCCTCGGTATTCACCTCGGTCCCGTCCTCGGCCTCGGCCTCCGGAAGTGGCGGCGGGCAGGCAGGGGTCTGCGTCACCGGGCGCCCCTTCGCACGTAAAAGTACATAAAACGTATATTGAGCGACACATCCGGGGTTCGCCTGTTACGAGGAGAAAGCGCGTGTCGTTGGGAGCATGGCGGCGTGACCCAGACGACCGACCGCAGTCCGGACCGCAGCCCCTCCCCGCCGATCCTGCCGACCAAGCCGGCCCTGCTGGCCCGATGGCGCGGGAGGTCGCCGGGACTGGCCGCGGGCCTGGTCGGCGGCGCGCTCGCGGCGGGGCTCGGACTGGCGGCGTTCACCGTACTCGTGACGGTCCTCTGGATCAGTTCGCCCTATCCGGACAGCGGTCCTGACGGGGCGTTGCACATCGCCGCCGGGCTGTGGCTGCTCGCGCACGGCTGCGAACTCGTCCGCACGGACACGCTGTCCGGCGTACCCGCGCCCGTCGGCGTGACCCCGCTGCTCCTGGTCGTGCTGCCCGCGTGGCTGCTGCACCGCGCGGGGCGCGACGCGGCGGACGGCGACGAGGAGTCGGCACCGCCCGCCGTCCGTACGGCCTGGGCCGGTGTCGTCGCGGGCTATCTGACGGTCGGCACGGCCGCGGCCCTGTACGCCTCGGGCGGTGCGCTGCGGCCGTCCTGGGCATCGGTCGCCGTATGGCCGCCGCTGCTCGCGATGACCGCGGCGGGGGTGGGCGCGTGGACGGCGTACGGGCGCCCCCGGGGGCCTCTGCCGCCGCCCGTGCGCCGGGCCCTGCGCGCCCTCCCCTTCGCCTCCTTCGTCTCCTCCGCCCCCGGGTTCCGGCTTCCGGCCGCCCTGCGCGCGGCGAGTGCGGGGGCGGCGGTGCTCGTGGGGGGCGGGGCGGTGCTGGTCGGCGCCTCACTCGTGTGGCACGGAGGCCTGGCCCGCGGGTCGTTCCTGCATCTCACGGAGAGCTGGTCGGGACGGTTCGCGGTGCTGCTGCTGGCACTGGTCCTCGTGCCCAACGCGGCGGTGTGGGGGGCCGCGTACGCCCTCGGACCCGGCTTCGTGCTCGGCGCGGGGCACGCGGCCGATCCGCTGATGTCGTCGCCCGGTCCGCTGCTCCCGCCCTTTCCCCTGCTGACCGCGGTTCCGGACGCGGGCCCTGGCACCCCGGTGAACTGGGCGGCGGGCGCCGTGCCGTTGGCGGCGGGCGTGGTGGTGGCCTGGTTCACGGTGAGGGCGGGGGTGCCGGGGCGGAAGGACGCGGGGGAGGCAGAGGCAGACGGAAGGGGGAAGAAGGGGAGGCCGGGTCGGGTTCCAGTGGCGGCCCACCGCGGTGAGGCCTGGTCGCCCGGCCGGACCGCCGGGAACGCGGCCCTCGCGGCACTCCTCTGCGGACTGGCCCTCGCGGTGCTCGCCGCCCTGTCGGGCGGCCCCCTCGGCACGCACGCGCTCGCCGACTTCGGCCCCGTCTGGTGGCAGACGGGGCCCGCGGCGGCCGGGTGGACCGCGGTGGTGGGCGTCCCGGTGGCCCTGGTCCTGCGCACCTGGCGGCTGCGACAGCCGCGGGTACGGGTGCCGCGGGCGCCCCGTGTACGGGCCGCGCATGGAAGTGGGCGCTGGGGGTGGGCTTCCTGGATGTGGAGGCCTTGGACGCGGAGGAGGGGAGTCCAGGAACCGCTGGTTCAGGAACACGGGGTTCAGGAGAACGGGGTTCAGGAACATGTGAGTCAGACACATGCGGGCCTGAAGCCTTCGGCCCATGAGCCTGGGGGCGGGGTGACTCCGGTGCATCGGCCTGTGGGCGGGGAGCCATCGGACGATGAGCCGCAGGCACACCTTCCGGACTTCGAGCGGTCAGAAGCCGTGCACCCGGCCGACGGGCCCTCCGAGCAGGCCCAGCAGCGGGAGTCCGGGTTCTCCGAGCAGGCCCGCCAGACCGACTCCGGGCCCTCAGAGTGGGCTCGCCGGACGGATTTCGGGCTCTCCGAGCGGGCTCCTCGACCTGAGTCCGGGCCCTCCGAGCGGGTTCGTCGGGCCGAGTTCGAGTCTTCCGAGCAGGCCCCTCGCCCCGCGGCCGGGCCCCCCGAGCAGCCCCTCCACCCCGAGCGCCTCGCCCCCGAGCCCCGGGCCCCCGAACGCCTCGCCCACCAGCCTCTCGCCCCCGAGGCGCCCGCATCCCCCCTCCACCCCCGGATGTCCCCCGAACCCCCCACCGAACCCCCGCCGCCCCCGCGCACCCAGGTGTCCCAGGGGTCCCAGGGGTCCCAGGGGTCCCAGGGCGCTCAGCGCACCCCGAGAACCAGCTGGTTCTCGCGCGTACGGCCTCGGCGCCGCCCGGAGGCGCCGCCCGTCGCGCCCGTCACCCCCGTCGAGCGTCGCCGCGGCACCCCGGACCCCGACTTCGAGCCGTACGACTTCCTGCCCCCCTCCGACTCCTTCGGTTCGCTCTGGCACGACGACGTCTCGCGGGAGGCCCGCTGGGCCGCTCTCAGGCAGGCGTCCGGCCCGGCCGATCCCCCGGACCGGGAGGACCGAGGGGACCGAGGCGACCGAAGGGACTGACGGGGGTCAGCGGGCCGAGTCCAGCCGGGCCCGCTGTTCCGCCGTCAGTTCCAGGTCCACCGCCGCCAGGTTCTCGTTCAGCTGGGCCACCGAGGAGCAGCCGACGAGCGGGATCGCCGGGACCTCGCCGTCGATCAGCCACGACAGGACCACCTGGTTGACCGTCGCGCCGGTCTCCTCGGCGACCGAGCGGAGCGCGGCCAGCCGGGCCGGGGTGCCCGCGTGGTCGAACTCGGGACCGAGCGGCTTGTCGTCGCGGACGTAACGGCCGGACAGGAGCGGGGTGTAGGCGACGAGCGTGAGGGACGGCTCGGCGCGCAGATAGCTGAGCAGGTCGCCGCCGGTCACGCCCTGGTCGCCGTCCGGCGAGAGCTGGCCGGGCAGGTCGGCGCGCTTGCGCAGATAGCTGTGCTGGTACTGGAGGACCTCGTAACCCGGCAGGCCGGCCGCCGCCGCGAGGCTCCGGGCCCGCTCCAGACGCCAGGTCCAGTGGTTGCTCGCGCCGAGCAGCCCGACCATGCCCTCGGCGACGAGTTCGGCGAAGCCCTCGACGGTCTCCCGCAGGGGCACGGCCGTGTCCTCGATGTGGGCGTACAGCAGGTCGAGCTTCGGAACGCCGAGCCGCTCGCGGCTGCCCTCCACCGCCTCCCGGATCGCCTTGGCGGACAGCCCCTCCGGGTTGTCGGTGTAGCTCGTGCCCGGGGCGAGCGGCCGTGCGCCCAGCTTCGTGGCGATGACGATCTCGTCGCCGATGCCACGGCTGCGCCGCCAGCGGCCGATCAGGGCCTCGCTCTCGCCGCCCTGCGTGCCGTTGATCCAGAACGCGTAGTTGTCGGACGTGTCGACGAACGTGCCGCCCGCCTCGACGAACCGGTCGAGGATCGCGAACGAGGTCGCCTCGTCCGTGACCGTCCCGAACAGCATCGCGCCGAGGCTGAGGACGCTCACCTCACGGCGGGTCCCGGGGGCCGTTCCGATCGTGCGGTAGCGCATGCGGGTGTCCTCCCCTTACGGCCCGCCGAGCGGCGGGCGTTGAGAGGAGCATGGATTTTGAAGCGCACTCCAAGTCAACCCACGGCCGCACCACGTACGGCGCGGGCCCTCAGCTCTGCGTACCCAGCAGCCCCCGCAGCTCCTCCGGCAGCAGCTGGTCGCAGGACTTCTTCGCCGTGTTCGTGAGCGAGTCGTTCACGCACGTGTAGTAGTCGCTGTACACGAGCTGTGCAGTGAAGGTGGCCGCGACCATGGCGAGGGCCAGGGACGCCGTGACCAGGCCGCTGATCGCCGCGGTGGTCTGTGGTTTGCTGCCCGAGGAGGGCGGCGCCGGGGTGTTCGGATCCGGCGCGCGCGGCGGCTTGCTGCGCAGCGCGCTGATCGCCCAGTACAGGGCCAGCGCGCCGAGCAGGAGCGCCACGTACGGCCAGCTGAAGAGGGCGAAGAAGAACGCCCACATGCCGGACAGCAGCGCGAACCGGGCGCGGCGCTGGGCGGGGTCCGTCGGGTCCCAGCGCATGCCGGTGCCCGGGCCGCCGGCGGGCCCTTCCGGACCGTTCTGGCCGCCGCCGGACCCGCCGTTGGAACCGGGCCGGTCACCGAACCGGCCGCCCTGCGCGGGCCCCGGCTGGCGGTCGCTCCACTGGCTGCCCCAGGGGGAGCTGTCACCCTCGCCCCGGCCGTCCTGGCCCTCGCCCTGCCCGCCCGCGGGCCGACGCGGCTGCCAGGGCCGGTCGGGCGTGCCCTCCGGCGGCGGGGCGAAGGGGTTGTCGTCGGCGGGAGGCTGCGGCGGCTCGGGCCGCTGTCCGGAATCGGGCGCACCGGAGCCGCCCGCACCGCCGGAGTCGCCCCGGCCACCCGTGGGGCCCTGCCCACCTGCGGAACCATGGCCGCCCGAGGAGCCCTGCCCGCCCTCGGGCACGTCGTCGTTCTCCCGCGGCGGAGTGGGAGAAGGGCGCCGCTCGCGCAGCAGGAGTGGAGGGAGTCGGAGACTGCGGTCCGGCATCAGGTGTGCGTCTTCCCCTTGATGGTCTCTGGCGGGCAACGTGTCCACAGAGCTGGTTACGTGTCCGGGGCTCGCGCCCAAGCGTTCGTACCCGTCCCTGGTCAACGTCCCGTGCGCAGAAGGCGTTCCCCTGTGCGCACCGTGTCCCCGGGCGGATCCTCCCCAGACGCTACCTTCCGGCCACGCCCCCGTCCCGTGGGGGCCGCTCGGTGTGCCGGTATCGTTGCTGACGGTCGGCCGCTTCGTAGACTTCCCCGTATCCGGGGGCTCGATGCATTCGTACGACCGTACAAACGCCGACCGTGGACACGCTCTCCCCCGAGAAGTCCCCCAAGAACCGCAAGAACCCCCGAGAACCTCCGAGAAAGGGCCCCGCCGTGGCCAAGGCCAAGCGCCTCGTCGTGCTGGTCTCCGGATCAGGTACGAATCTGCAGGCCCTCCTCGACGCGATCGCGTCGGAGGGGACGGCCGCCTACGGAGCCGAGATCGTCGCGGTCGGCGCGGACCGCGACAACATCGCCGGCCTGGAGCGCGCCGAGCGCGCCGGGCTTCCCACCTTCGTGTGCCGGGTGAAGGACCACGCCACGCGTGAGGAGTGGGACAGGGCACTGGCCGAGGCCACCGGCGCGTACGAGCCGGATCTCGTCGTCTCGGCCGGGTTCATGAAGATCGTGGGCAAGGAGTTCCTGGCCCGCTTCGGCGGCCGGATCGTGAACACCCACCCCGCGCTGCTGCCGAGTTTCCCGGGGGCGCACGGCGTTCGCGACGCCCTCGCGTACGGCGCGAGGGTCACCGGGTGCACCGTCCACTTCGTCGACGACGGCGTCGACACCGGCCCGATCATCGCTCAGGGCGTGGTCGAGGTCCGGAACGAGGACGACGAGAGCGCTCTGCACGAGCGCATCAAGGAAGTCGAGCGAAGCCTGCTCGTTGATGTCGTGGGGCGGCTCGCCCGCAACGGCTATCGCATTGAGGGACGAAAGGTAGTTATCCCGTGACCGCCGAAGGTACGCAGGGTACGCAGGACACGAAGCGGGTCATCCGCCGCGCGCTCATCAGCGTCTACGACAAGACCGGTCTTGAAGAGCTCGCCCGCGGCCTGCACGCGGCCGGTGTCGAGCTGGTCTCCACCGGCTCCACCGCCGGGAGGATCGCCGCCGCCGGAGTCCCGGTCACCAAGGTCGAGGAGCTCACCGGCTTCCCCGAGTGCCTGGACGGCCGGGTCAAGACGCTGCACCCGCGCGTGCACGCGGGCATCCTCGCCGACCTGCGCCTGGAGTCGCACCGGCAGCAGCTCGGCGAGCTGGGCGTGGAGCCGTTCCAGCTGGTCGTCGTGAACCTCTACCCGTTCCGGGAGACCGTCGCCTCGGGCGCCACGCCCGACGAGTGCGTCGAGCAGATCGATATCGGCGGCCCCTCGATGGTCCGCGCCGCCGCCAAGAACCACCCGTCCGTGGCCGTGGTCACCAGCCCCGAGCGGTACGCCGACGTACTGTCCGCGGCCCGCGACGGCGGCTTCGACCTGCACGCCCGCAAGCGGCTCGCCGCCGAGGCGTTCCAGCACACGGCCGCGTACGACGTCGCCGTCGCCTCCTGGTTCGCGAGCTCGTACGCGCCCGCCGACGAGTCGGGCTTCCCCGACTTCATCGGCTCGACCTTCGAGAAGCGCAACACCCTGCGCTACGGCGAGAACCCGCACCAGGGCGCCGCGCTGTACGTCGACGGCACGGGCGGTCTGGCCGACGCCGAGCAGCTGCACGGCAAGGAGATGTCGTACAACAA
Source organism: Streptomyces sp. NBC_00258 (assembly GCF_036182465.1). NCBI lineage: Bacteria > Bacillati > Actinomycetota > Actinomycetes > Kitasatosporales > Streptomycetaceae > Streptomyces > Streptomyces sp. NBC_00258. The sequence goes on along the minus strand of NZ_CP108081.1, from coordinate 5,263,883 downwards.
CTTCACGGACACGGATGCCGCGCGCCGTGCCGCGTACGACCACGACGAGCCCTGTGTGGCGATCATCAAGCACGCCAACCCGTGCGGGATCGCGATCGGTGGGAACGTCGCCGAGGCGCACCGCAAGGCGCACGCCTGTGACCCGCTCTCCGCGTTCGGCGGTGTGATCGCCGTCAACCGGCCCGTCTCGAAGGAGATGGCGGAGCAGGTCGCCGAGATCTTCACCGAGGTCATCGTCGCGCCCGAGTACGAGGACGGCGCGCTGGAGGCCCTCACCAAGAAGAAGAACATCCGCGTGCTCCGCGCCCACCAGGGCCCGGCCGCCTCCGTCGAGGTCAAGCAGATCGACGGCGGCCGGCTCCTCCAGGTCGCCGACCGCCTCCAGGCCGACGGCGACAACCCGTCCTCCTGGACCCTGGCGACGGGCGACGCCCTGTCGCCCGGCGAGCTGGCGGAACTGGCCTTCGCCTGGCGGGCCTGCCGCGCGGTGAAGTCCAACGCGATCCTCCTCGCCAAGGACGGCGCCTCCGTCGGCGTCGGCATGGGCCAGGTCAACCGCGTCGACTCCGCCAAGCTCGCCGTCGAGCGCGCCGGCACCGAGCGCGCCCGCGGCTCCTTCGCCGCCTCGGACGCCTTCTTCCCGTTCCCCGACGGCCTGGAGATCCTCACCGACGCCGGCGTCAAGGCCGTGGTCCAGCCCGGCGGTTCGGTCCGCGACGAACTGGTCGTCGAGGCCGCGAAGAAGGCCGGCGTGACGATGTACTTCACGGGGACGCGGCACTTCTTCCACTGAGTGGTACGCGAACGCGCGTATGGCGGGCCGTGTCCCCTGTCGGGGTACGGCCCGCCATACGTACGGGCTTCCTCAGCAGCTGTCCACCCAGCGGTGCGAGCGGAACGAGCGGTGCTCCAGGAGGTTCACCGGTGCGCGGGGTTCGACGCAGACCGGTGGCCCGGTGAAGTTCGCCCCCGGGTAGACGGCGACCGGGGTGAGCCCCGCGTTGCGGACCGATCCCACGCCCGTGGTCGCGGCCCATGAACAGCGGAACGGTCCGGTGTTCCAGTTGGGGACGTCCACGTCCGTGGAGCATCGTTGGCCGGTGCCGGCGGTCCCTTCGTAGAAGCAGACATGTCCCGTGGTGCAGTTCTGCGCCGGGGCGTCGGCCGCTTGGGCGCTCCCCGGCACCGCGACGGCCGCGAGGCCCGCCACTGCGGCACCGATCAGCGCGGTACGGATGCCCGTCATGTGTTTCCCCCGCCCCCGCCGGGCCGCGATCAGCAGCCGTTCACCCACTTGTGGGAACGAAGCGTGTAAGTGCCCGCGAGGTTGCCCTTCTTGCCCTTCGTCGTGCAGCCCTTGCGGTCCTTGTAGTCGGAGTCGTTGTAGTAGACGACGGCCTTGCCGCTGGTGCCGTTGTTGTAGACGGACCGCACCTTCTTGTCCGCGGACCACGAGCACTTGATCGCGCCGTTCCGCCAGTCCTTGTCGTCCCCGTCCCAGGCGCACCTGTCGCCTCCGCCGTCGTCCTTCGTGTAGAAGCAGATGGATCCCGACGGGCAGCTGTAGGCGGCGGCCGCGGCCTGTGCCGGTGCGGCGGTGACGCCGAGGCCCAGGCCGGCGAAGACCGTCGCTCCGGAGATGAGGCCGACCTTGGTGCGCAGCGCTCGTACTCGCTTCATGAAGCTTCCTCCTGGTCGATGGTGCTGGAGGGGTTGTGGTGCCCTCCCCCGATTACCGGCGCCGTGGTGGCGGCGCTGACATCAATCTGGGGGGAGTGGGCCGTGAGCGGAACCTGGAAGGTTTCAGGGTCGGCCACGAAGCCGTCTGTGCCACAGTGCAGTTCACACCGCACGGTCTTGCCGCCGCGGCTCTGCTCCACGCCCCAGCGCAGTGCGACCGCGTCGAGCAACGGCGACGGCGGCAACTGCGTCGAAGTCCGCCACGACCTCCCCGGTTTCGTCCCCGTCCGGGACTCCAAGACCCCCGCCGGCCCTGCCCTCGTCTTCCCCGTGAGCGCCTGGGCCCCCTTCGTCGGGGCGCTCAAGGGTGACGGCGCGCCGACGGGTTAGCCGGCGCCCAGGCGTCAGCAGCGCGCGATCCATCTGTGGGACAGCGGGGCGTACGTGCCCGCCAGGTTTCCCTGGTTGCGCTGGGACGTGCAGCCCGTGCGGTTGCGGGCGTTCTCGCGGGTGACGTCCGCGCCGACCGGGGTGAAGTCGCGGCCCCTGAAATACGCTACGGCGCCGAGGCCGTTCTCGTCGTCGCTGCTGTTGTTGAAGATGGACTTCACCGGTTGGCCCCGGGTCCACGCGCAGGTGTCCGCCCCCGACAGCCAGTCCGCGTCGTCCTCGTCCCAACTGCACATCTCACCCGAGCCGTTGGGCTCGCTGAAGAAGCAGACGGAGTCGGCCGGGCAGCGGTGGTAGCCGTACGTCAGACCCTGGTCGTCCTCCCGCATCGCGTACACCACCGTCGTCGCCACGATCAGCGCCGCCGCTGCGAGGGCGCCCACCAGGGCGGGGCGCCACCGGCGTCGGGGCCGCAGTCTCGGCAGTCGGGCCGAGCGGGTGGCGCCCGCGGCCCGCTCCACCCGGCGCAGCAGTGAGGCGGTGTCGTGGGCGGCGCGCTCCTCGTGCGTACGGGCCAGGCAGTCGGTGATGATCTCCCGCCAGACGGCGGGGAGTTCGGGGGACAGGCGCAGTTCCTCGGTGCCGCGCGCGTACCGTACCGCCGCGTCGCAGCGGGCCTCCGTGGTGCCGCCGGGCAGCGGGAACGTGCCGGTCAGGACGAGGTGGGCCAGTACGCCGAAGGACCAGACGTCCGCGGTCGGGCGGATCTGCGTGCCGCGTTCGCTGACCTCGGACCAGAGGAGTTCCGGCGCGGTGTAGTCGGGGGTGGCGAAGGCGGGCGCGTACGCGTGGGTGCCCTCCATCTCCGCCGCCATGTTGAAGTCGCCGAGCCGGGCCGAACCGTCCTTCATCAGCAGCACGTTGGCGGGCTTGAGGTCGCCGTGCACCCAGCCCGCGTGGTGCAGCTGGTGCAGACCCTCGCAGACCTGGGCCAGCAGGGCGGGCCCGTGCGGCGGGCCCGGGGAGCGGTCGAGCAGGGCGGCCATGGAACCCTCGGCCCGCTCCAGTACGAGGACGGTGGCGCCGTCGAGTTCGGGATGGTCCGGGTCGTCGACGGTGAGGGCGTCGTACATCCGGATCAGCCGCGGTGAGCGCAGGCGGCTCAGCAACTCCTGCTCACGGTGGGCCAGTTCCCGCAGGTGGTGGAGTTGGCGCGGGGTGCGGGTGCCGGTGGGCAGGAACTTCAGCGCCGCGTGCCGGGGCAGGGGACCGGTGCCTTCACCGGCGGTGGTGTCCTCGGCGGGCCTCTCCGCGGCCTCGCCGCCGTCACTCGTGAGCCTGGCCGCGTAGACGCTGGCGAACGCGCCGGACGCGAGGGGCTCGCGCACCTCCCACGGGCCCACTCGGTAGCCCTTCGGAACGGGGACGGTGGGGCCTCCGTTCACTGCCCCACCTCGCTCGGGGCCGCCGCGAGAACGACCAGATCGTCCTCCCGTACCAGGTTGAAGCGGAGCGCGAGCGAGACCAGCGACTCCTTCTTGCCGTTGACCCGCGGTCCGGGCTCCGCCGCGTCCGGGCCGGGCCGCAGCCGGAGTTTGACCGCCAGGTAGTCGATGTTCCAGTACACGGAGGAGCGGTTCGCCGCGGGCCAGCCGGGCCGCAGACGCTCCACGAGCTGGTCGACGGTGGGAGGCGGGGCGTGCGGCTCGCCGCGCAGCCGGGGCTCGCACAGGGCGGTGAGTACGGCGAAGTACCGCTTCGTGCGGTCGAGCGTGAACGCCGGGGCCGTGATGCCGCCGGAGAGCCCGGAGCGGGCCGCGGCGCCGTAGCTGTGGCGCGGCGCCCACACCTCGAAGCTGAGCAGCTCGCCCGCCGCGGGCAGGACGACACGGGAGAACTCGAACGACACGGGCGCGTCCAGCCGGCCCGGCGCGACCTTGATGTGCTCGCCAGCGCCCTCCGGGTTCTCGACCACATAGGTCTGGTCCTCGCTGAGGTTGCTCAGGATCCAGAAGGCCCGGTGCGCGGTGATCTCACCGGCGACCCGGGACACCCCTTCGTGGGCGATCCTCAGTCCGCCGTCCCGAGCCGTTCTGCCGAAGGCGAGCTTCTCGCCCGCCGCGAGCCTGATCTGGCCGTCGCATCCGTCGGCGGATCCGCCACTCCGCGGTGGCACCACGATGACGCTGTACATGGAGTCGTCCCCCTCCTCCTGCCTCAACGGAGGCCAGAGTAGGGCGAGTTACCCGGGACATGTCACGGCGGCGCGACGGGGGAGGGCATGACGACGGCGGCCTCCGGCCCTCCCCCGAGGGAGCCGGAGACCGCCGCATTCGGATGGACCGATACCGCCCACCCTGGCGGCGGACGCCCGCGAGGGGTACCTCGGAACTCTCAGGGTCACTTCTTGTCCGCGGGCGTGTACTCCTTGAGGTAGTGAGCGACGCGGGCGGCGTAGTCGCGGTACTTCGGGGGAACACCGGCCGCGTCGTTCACCTTCTCGTACGACGTCCGGTAGGCGGCCGCGATCAGTACGCGGTGGTCGCCGGCCAGCTTGGGATCGAGTCGTGGCGCGATCCAGCACAGGTATCTGCTCATGGCGGGGATGGACTCGGCGGGGGAGAAGGGGGGCTCGGGGATCGTCTTCGCGGTGACGCCGTCGGACCGGATCCACCAGCGCAGCACCCGCGGGGTCCAACGGGCGATGCCGTACTCGTCGTTGCCCGGGTCGGACAGGCCCGGGTCGAAGTCGCTCTCCACCTTCAGCATGGCGGCGAGCAGTGCCGGGGTGACCTCCTCCTGCACACAGTCGTGCGCGGAGTCGACGATCAGCGGCCGGTATTCGGCCGGTACACCCTTGCCGGTACGGAGTTCGCCGGCGCCGTAGGAGGCCTGGACGACCTTCTCGGTCGCGGGAGCCCTGCCCTCGCCCCCCTCCGTGCCGCTCCCGCTGTCGCCCGCCCAGGTCGTGATGCCGTACGCGAGCCCCGAGACGGCGACCGTGGCGGCCGCGGCGGCGAGGACCAGCGTCGAGCGGCGTCCGCGCCGGGCGCGCAGCCTCGGCAGGCGGGGGGACCGGCTGGTGCCGGCCGCCTCCTCCACCCGCCGCAGCAGTGTCTCTCCGGAGATCCGCTCCGTGTGCGTACGGGCCAGACAGTCCCGCACGATCTCCCGCCAGCCGTCCGGGAGTCGAGGGGACAGCCGCAGTTCGTCGGTGCCGCGCGCGTACCGGACAGCCGCGTCCCGGCGGGCCGAGGGGGTGCCGCCCGGCAGCGGGAACGTGTCCGTGAGGACGAGATGGGCGAGGACGCCGAAGGCCCAGACGTCGGCCGAGGGCCTGATCTGGCGGCCGCGTTCGCCGATCTCCGACCAGAGGAGCTCGGGCGGGGTGTAGTCGGGGGTGGAGAAAGCGGGGGTGTAGGCGTGGGTGCCCTCCAGCTCGGCGGCCATGTTGAAGTCGGCGAGCCGGGCCGAACCGTCCTTCATCAGCAGCACGTTGGCGGGCTTGAGGTCGCCGTGGACCCAGCCGGCGCTGTGCAGCTGGGCCAGTCCCTCACAGGTCTGCGCGAGCAGCGTGGGGCCCTGCGGCGGGTGCGGGGAGCGGGCGAGGAGCGCGGCGAGCGAGCCCTCGGCCCGTTCCAGTACGAGGACGGTGGCGCCGTCGAGTTCGGGGCGGTCCGGGTCGTCGACGGTGAGGGTCTCGTACATCCGGATGAGCCGCGGGCGTGTGAGTCTTCGGTGCAACTCGACCTCGCGCTCGGCGAGTTCACGCAGATGCGTCAGCTGACGTGGCGTACCCGTGCCGGTGGGCAGGAACTTCAGCGCCGCGGACTTCGGCAGGCCCTCGGGCGGGTGGGCGCACCGGGCCTCGTAGACGCTGCCGAACGCGCCCGTGGCGATCGGGTCCCGCACCTCCCAGGACCCCACCCGGTACCCCTTGGGCACCGAGACCGCGTACCCCTCCGTCACCGCGCCGCCCGGCTCGCCGGCTCCGTCAGGACGAGCAGGTCGTCCTCCCGTACGAGATCGAACCGCAGGGCGAGGGAGACCAGGGACTCCTTCTTGCCGTTGAGGCGCGGGCCCGTGTCCGCCGTGTCGGGGCCCGGCTTGAGCCGCAGTTTCACGGCGAGGTAGTCGATGTTCCACTGGACCGACGTGCGGGACGCGGCGGGCCAGTGGGGGCGCAGCCGCTCCACGACCTGGTCGACCGTGGGCAGCGGGGCGTGCGGTTCACCGCGCAGCCGGGGCTCGCAGAGGGCGGCCAGCACCGCGAAGTACCGCTTGGTGCGGTCGACGGAGAACGCGGGCGTGGTCGTCGCCCCGTCCAGGCCCTCGGGTGAGCGCAGATAGTCGTGGCGGGGTGCCCACACCTCGATGGGCAGCAGGTCGCCCGCCGCGGGGAGCACGATCCGGGCGAACTCGAAGGGGACCGGCGCGTCCAGCCTGCCGGGTCCGACCTTGATGTGCTCGCCCGCGCCCTCCGGGTTCTCCACCACGTACGTCTGGTGGGCCGAGAGGTTGCTCAGTACCCAGAAGGCGCCCTGCGCGGTGATCTCCCCGGCGTTCCGGGAGACGCCTTCGTGTGCGATTGCAAGTCCGTTGCCGCTCGCGGAGCGGCCGAAGGCCAGCCGCTCGCCGGGCGCGAGCCGGATCTGGGTGCCGGTGCGCTTTGCGCCGTACGTCCCGCCGTGCGCGTCGCCATACGTGCCGCTGTGTTCGTCCTCCGTGGTCGGCGGAGGTACCACGATGATGCTGTACAAGGCCGTTCTCCCCGTCCCGCTCCCCGTTCCCAGTCCCGCACGCGGTTACCGGATCAGGGTATGGCGACGCGGCAGGGCCGTGTCCCCCTCAGCGGGGGGAAACACGGCCCTTGGCGTGAATGGCGTGAACGTGCCGTTGCGGCGGCTGAGCCCGGGGCTCCGGGGTCGGTGCCGCGGGCGTTCCGAGGTCAGTACCGCGGGCGGTTGAACCACGCCGAGGCCGCGCCGTTCACCATCGAGGCGAGGATGATGCCGGCGATGGCGAGGGAGATGAGCCCGCCGAACGTGCCGGAACCGCCCGCGCCCTGCACGGTGTTGGCGAGGCCGCCGAGGATCATCAGCGACGCGTACACGATCGTCGTGACGCGGATCCCGCTGCCGCCGTTCTTGAACTTGACGCCGAGGAAGATGGACAGGGCGCCCATACCCACCAGGAACGCCGCGAGCACGAAGCCCAGTCCGGCGAGGGTGTCGGTGTCGTCACCGCTGCCCACGCCGTTCGACACGTCCTGGACGGCGCCGACGGCGATGCCCGCGATGATGCCGAACAGGATCTGGAGGCCTGCCAGGATGAACAGCAGGACGCGCGCGGTCTTCATCAGACCGGGCATCTCCATCGTCATGTGGTTGCCGCCCGGGTAACCGGGATACGCGGGCTGCTGCGGGTAGCCGTAACCGGGCTGCTGCGGCGCGCCCTGCGGGTAGCCGTAGCCGGGCTGGCCCTGGGGCGGGTAGCCGGGCTGGCCCTGAGGAGGCTGTGGAGGGTAGCCGGGCTGCTGGCCCTGCGGCGGACCGTATGGGTTGTTCGGGTCGCCAAAACTCATGGCGTCTTTCCTCCGTCGTTGCGTAAGTGCGGGGACGACGCGGCACATTTCGGAGGAAAGTTCTACAGATGCGGTTCGTCCCCCCGGTACTGTCCGCGGCACTGTGCCGCTCATCGTCCTTAACGCGTCGCTTATTTGTCCAGCCGGATACCGCGTGTGTTGTGCAAGTGCAACATCGCCGATCATGGGCGCGGGCCGGACGGCGACCGGACGGAGTGCGCCCGGGAGGTGCCTCGGGCAGGCCGGAAGTGGCCGTGGGGGGCCGGATTGGAACCAGGGCCCGGTCATCCGCGAGGATGGGCACATGACCGCCCAGATTCTCGATGGCAAGGCCACCGCAGCCGCGATCAAGTCCGATCTGACCGTCCGCGTGGCGGCCCTGAGGGAGAAGGGCATCACGCCCGGCCTCGGAACCGTCCTGGTGGGCGACGACCCCGGCAGCCAGAAGTACGTCGCGGGCAAGCACCGCGACTGCGCCCAGGTCGGTATCGCCTCCATTCAGCGGGAACTGCCCGCGACCGCCACGCAGGAGGAGATCGAGGCGGTCGTCCGCGAGCTCAACGAGGACCCGGCCTGCACCGGTTACATCGTTCAGCTGCCGCTTCCCAAGGGCATCGACGAGAACCGCATCCTGGAACTGATGGACCCGGACAAGGACGCGGACGGGCTCCATCCGATGAACCTCGGCCGCCTCGTCCTGAACGAGCCGGCCCCGCTGCCCTGCACCCCCAACGGGGTCCTGACCCTCCTGCGCCAGTACGGCGTGGAGATCAAGGGTGCCGAGGTCGTGGTCGTCGGCCGTGGCGTGACGATCGGCCGCCCGATGCCGCTGCTGCTCACCCGCCGCTCCGAGAACGCGACGGTGACGCAGTGCCACACCGGCACCCGCGACCTCGCCTCGCACCTGCGCCGGGCCGACATCATCGTCGCCGCGGCGGGCTCCGCGCATCTGATCCGTCCCGAGGACGTGAAGCCCGGGGCGGCCGTCCTCGACGTCGGTGTCTCCCGCAGCGCCGAGGGCAAGATCGTGGGCGACGTCCACCCCGGTGTCGCCGAGGTCGCCGCCTGGATCTCCCCGAACCCCGGGGGAGTGGGCCCGATGACCCGCGCCCAGCTCCTCGTCAACGTGGTCGAGGCGGCGGAACGCAGTGCCGGCTGACCGGGCCGCCACCGGGCGGGACAGCGAGACCGACACCTCCGCGACGGCGGACACCTCCGCGAACGCGGACACGTCGACGAAGGCGGATGCCTCGACGAAGACCGACGCGGTGATGCGGGCCGAGGCTGCGACACGGGTCGAGGCTCCGACGCGTGCCGACGCCACGACACGGGCCGAGGCCGCGGACCGGAGCGGCAGTGAGCGCCGGGAGGACAGCCCGGCTCCGAGCGACGCCGCGGGTCAGGGCGCCGAGAGCACCCCGGACGTCCAGGACGTCCAGGACACCAAGTCGCACGGGACGTCCGCCGCCGGGGCATCCGTACCGGAACAGGAGCCGGCCGGCACCGAGCCGGAGGCCGGACGGACGCCGGACGCGAAGCCGACCGGCACCGAGCCGAGTGGCGCGGAAGAAGCGGCGGCCGGACAGGTACCTGGCGCGAAGCCACACGGCACCGAGCCGAGTGGCGCAGAGCCGAGTGGCGCAGAGCCGACCGGTACCGAGCCGACCGGTACCGAGCCGCACCCGGCGCACGCCGACGAGGGGGACTCCGGCGGCACCCCGGCAGAGGACGCCGAAGCCGATGCCGACGCGGCCCGCGAGGGCGAACCCACCGCCCGGGACGCGGTCAGCGCGCCCGGCCCCGACGGCAGGCCCCGGAGGGTCACACGGCGGTTCCCGCTGTTCACGCGGGACACCGCGCGGCCCGAGGGCGGTGGCCGGGCGGCTCCGCGCGACGCGCCCGCGCCCGTGCGCCAGTGGCCGATCCTCGCGGTCACCGGCACCGTCGGACTCGGTCTGCTGCTGACCGCGCTCGACCTCTTCAAGTTCGGCACCCTGCTGATCGGTGTCGCGCTGCTCGCGGGCGGCGTCATGCGCTGGATGCTGCCCGACGTGGGCATGCTCGCCGTCCGCTCCCGGTTCACCGACCTCGTCACCTACAGCGTTCTGGGCGTGACGATCGCGCTGCTCGCGATGATGGCGCAGCCCAACCCGTTGCTGGAGATCCCGTTCCTGGACGACACGCTGCACTTCACGATCAGGACCTAGCGAACGCGGTGCCTGTGTGACGAAAGCCCGTCCCCTCTTCCCGAGGAGGCGGGCTTCTTCGTGGGAGGGAGCGGCGCCTGTCCACTCCCCCGAGCGAGGACGGGCGCCGCCTGGACTCCACAGTCATGGACGTGCCAACGGCGGTTCAATGCCTGTCAGCCCCCTGTGGCACGGAGGTGACGGTTCCGGCACGTCCCGCCCGTCGTACGTCTCCGTATGTCGCCGTTCGGCCGCCGTATGGCGTCGTACGACAGGCGTATGGCATTCGTCCCGCGACGCATCCGGCGGGAACCGATTCGCCGTCGGGGCCGTCACCCGGTCATAGCGGGGGACGTACGAGGGAGACGGCGAGGGGGGCGAGGAGAGGGATGAGCGCCTGGCAGCCACTGCCTGCGGATCTTCCGCCGGAGGTGGGGCATTTCGTGGAGCAGCTGCGGCTGCTCAAGGACCGTACGGGGCTCAGTCTGGTCGCCCTGGGCGAGCGCACGGCGTACAGCAAGTCCTCCTGGCACCGCTATCTGAACGCGACACAGCCCCCGCCCCGGCAGGCGGTCGTCGCCCTGTGCCGGGTCGCGGGGGCGGACGCCGAGCGCTTCGGCGTGTGCTGGGAGCTGGCGGTGCGGGCGTGGCCGCGAACGGTGGCCCCGGCCCGGGCACCGGCTCCGGCGGGGGCGCCCGTGGCCGGGGGCGAGGGTGCGAACGGGGCGACGGACGGGGGCAAGCGCGAGGACGGGTACGAGGACGACCCCACGGTCCCGTGGTGGGACCTGCTCGCCGAGACGCCGGAACCGGAGCCCGCCCGGGCCTCCTGGGCCGCCTCGCACCGTCTGCTGCTCTGCGCCCTGGTGCTCGTCCTCGTCCTGCTGCTGACCGCGGTGGTCGGTGCCGTCACCCTGGCGTGATCACACGTCGGAGTGACGGTCCGAGGGCGCGGGAGGCACGGGTTCAGCCGCGCCGGCTGTACGCCGCGACCTTCCACTGCGTACCGATCTTGACGTAGTACTTCCCGCTCAGCCGCTTGAACGTGACGTCCCGCTGGTAGCCGCTGTACGTAACCTTGCCGCCCCGGTACGGGCCGTCGAGGAAGTCGTCTGCGTGGCCGAAAGTCTCCTTTCCGACGATGCCGTCGACGTCTTCGAGTTCCTCGCGGGCCTGCCACCACTTCGTGGCCGACTTCGTCTTCCAGCCGAAGGAGCCGTCGATGTCGTACTTCGTGAAGGGGTGTTTCACGCCATTGCCGTCCCTCCACCTGGCGCCGTCCGCGTACAGGACGGTCTGCCACAGACGCGTCGCGTTGCTGTTCGAATGGCGGCCGACGGAGAGCGTCCCTTCGTCGCCCCAGTCGTTGTACGCGCCGCCGGTGCCGTCGATGACCTGCGGAGAGGCGGCGGACCCGGACGTGGCCGCCGCGAGCGGACCGCTCACGCCGAGCGCGAGTCCCGCGGTCGCCGTCACGGTGACGGCGGTGAGCAGTCGACGATTCGACCTGCCCCTGGTGTGCATGTGATCCCCCTGAGGTCGTGAGTGACGCACGAGGTCGCGCATGTGTTCCCCGCGTGTCGATGTGTTGACAAGTTCGAGGATTTACGCTGATCACCCCCGACACCAGGGATAACGTGGGCAATCGGGACGCTCCGGGACGTCCCGTGCGCTGACCAGGCGATCCTGTCGGCCGAGAGGGAAGACGGTGGGACACTGGACCGCAGACCAACGGGCGTGCAACGGTGCATGCCCACAGGCCCGAATGCTCCCGTGCGCCCCCATCCCGGGAACTGAGATCCTTACTGCGCGCATCCCTGTGGGTAGCCAGAACGAGGACTCGGCAGAGGGCTTCACGCGCGGGAAAAGCCAGCACGTACGGGGGGAAAGAGGGGGGTAGCAATGCCTCGTTGGAGGGCCTTGCCGGATGAACTCGATCCGCAGGTCAGGGAGTTCGCCAGTCAGCTGCGCCGGCTGGTCGACCGCAGCGGACTGAGTGTCGCCGCCGTGGCCGACCGCACCGGGTACAGCAAGACGTCCTGGGAGCGGTATCTGAACGGCCGGCTGCTCGCGCCGAAGGGCGCGATCGTGGCTCTGGCCGAGGTGACCGGGACCAATCCCGTCCATCTGACGACGATGTGGGAGCTTGCCGAGAGGGCCTGGAGCCGCTCGGAGATGCGCCACGACATGACCATGGAAGCGATCCGGATCTCCCAGGCGCGTGCCGCGCTCGGAGAGTTCGGGTCGACTCCGGCCAAGGGGGGACGGAACGGGAAGCCGGCGCGCGCCGGGGGTAGTGCGACGGCGGCGCCCACGCCGGGTATCGCGGGACCTGCCGGGGTGGCGCCCACGGTGCCGCCGGGGACTCCGGTGCAGGGGGAGGAGCGGCGGACGCCGCACGGCGCCGGTGCCGGGGCCGGTGGCGGCAGTGGCTCCGGCGGAAGCTCGGGTTCGCGCGGTGGCGGCTGGGGAGTCGTTGCCACGCCTTCGGGGACGTCCGGGTCGTCCGGGGGGTACGGATATCCCGGGGGTCTGGGTGCGTCGAGTGCAGGCGCGTCCGGCTCTGCCGGTGCGTCCGGGTCGTCGGGCCTCGGCCCGTCGGGCTCCTTCGGGCCGTCCGCCATGGCCGGACCCGCCGGTTCGGCCGGTTCCGCCGGGGGGCCGCCTGAGGACGCGCGGCCGCGTTCGGGCGGTTCGCCCGACGGGAAGCGGGGGAAGCGGCGGCTCACGATGTTCCTCGCGGGGGTCGTGGGTGCGCTCGTGGTGATAGCCGCGGCCGTGTTCCTCACGAACGGCGGGAGCGACGACACGGCGGGGAGCGACACCACGCCGACGCCGACACCGACCGTCAGCAAGGAGCTGCCGGCCGGCGTCGAGTGCTTCGGCGCGGACTGCGCGGGCAAGGACCCGGAGAACATGGGCTGCGGCGGCACGCTTGCGACGACGGTCGAGAAGGCCGTCGTCGGCACCGCCCAGGTCGAGGTCCGTTACAGCGAGACGTGCGGGGCCGCGTGGGCCCGCATCACCGCGGCCGGACCCGGCGACGCGGTCCGGATCACGGCGGGCAAGGCGGCCGCCCAGACCGCCGAGGTCGACACGGACACCGACGCCTACACCCCGATGGTCGCCGTGAAGAACGCCACCGAGGCCAAGGCCTGCGCCACCCTGCAGACCTCGGGCGAGGAGGGCTGCACCAAGTAGCACAGAGGCTCACACTGAACGAGCTTCGACCGGGTGCCCGCCTCACAAGAGGCGGGCACCCGCATTTTCCGGCACCGCGGCCACCCGCTTTGTCGGGCTGCGGCCACCCGCCTTTCCGATCGCGGTCACCCGCGCTTCGGGCTGCGGGAACTTGCTTGTTCGGCCGCCGGGGACTGCCTCTTCAGGGGCGCGGGGAACTGCGAGACCAGCCCAGAACAACCCGCACGCACCCACCGGCCAAAGCCCACCCACACGATCCGAGGCGCTCCGCAACTATTCGCCGAACAACAGGAATGGCCTCCTCCCGCCGGGGCAGGCGAACCGTACCCCCACGGGAGTCCGGCGCCGTCCGGGAGGACTCACCCCCCTCCCGGCCAACCGGCACCCCCACCAAGGCGGTCGTCGTCCTTCTCTCCCGGAACGACGGCCGCCTTCCCGTGCCCCACGTCATCCCCTCCCACACCCCGCCCCCTGTCCCGCAAGCGGGCGGAGCGCTCCGCCGAGCGCCCTGTGGGGTGGGCCACATCGGCCCCGGCCGTCCGGGATCCCGGATGCGCGATAGCCTGACCGCTGGATCTCTCTTGACGCCAAGAGATCGATCATCGACACCGGTGATCGATCATCCCGGCGGCAGGGCAGGGGATCCCGTACCCCGGGGCAGGGACGCCCCACCGTCGTCAGCTGTCATACGGAGAACGCCATGACCCGCACTCCCGTGAACGTCACCGTCACCGGCGCGGCCGGCCAGATCGGTTACGCCCTGCTCTTCCGCATCGCCTCCGGCCAGCTGCTCGGCGCGGACGTGCCGGTCAAGCTGCGTCTCCTGGAGATCACGCCCGCGCTGAAGGCCGCCGAGGGCACCGCCATGGAGCTCGACGACTGCGCCTTCCCGCTCCTTCAGGGCATCGACATCACGGACGACCCGAACGTCGCCTTCGACGGCACGAACGTCGGTCTCCTCGTCGGCGCCCGCCCCCGCACCAAGGGCATGGAGCGCGGTGACCTGCTCTCCGCCAACGGCGGCATCTTCAAGCCCCAGGGCAAGGCCATCAACGACAACGCCGCGGACGACGTCAAGATCCTCGTCGTCGGCAACCCGGCCAACACCAACGCCCTCATCGCCCAGGCCGCCGCTCCGGACGTACCGGCCGAGCGCTTCACCGCGATGACCCGCCTGGACCACAACCGCGCGCTCACGCAGCTCGCGAAGAAGACGGGTTCGACGGTCGCGGACATCAAGCGCCTCACCATCTGGGGCAACCACTCCGCCACCCAGTACCCCGACATCTTCCAGGCCACGATCGCCGGCAAGAACGCCGCCGAGACCGTGAACGACGAGAAGTGGCTGGCCGAGGAGTTCATCCCGACCGTCGCCAAGCGCGGTGCCGCCATCATCGAGGCCCGCGGCGCCTCCTCGGCCGCCTCGGCCGCGAACGCCGCCATCGACCACGTGTACACGTGGGTGAACGGCACGGCGGACGGCGACTGGACCTCGATGGGCATCCCGTCGGACGGTTCGTACGGCGTTCCGGAGGGTCTCATCTCCTCCTTCCCCGTCACCACGAAGGACGGCTCGTACGAGATCGTCCAGGGCCTCGACATCAACGAGTTCTCCCGTGCCCGCATCGACGCGTCGGTGAAGGAGCTGGAGGAGGAGCGCGAGGCGGTCCGCGGTCTCGGCCTCATCTGAGCCGCACGCCGAGCCGAAGCCTGAAGGCAGAGTCCTCAAGGCCGAAGCCCCGAGCCTGAAGCCGCCCCCGGGAGTTCCCGGGGGCGGCTTCTCGCGCACCGCACCGCACATCACCGCGCACCGCTCACCACCCCACCGTCCGGTACCTGCTCTCCCCTGTGCAGCAGGTCCCGGACAGCGGCGGCGCGTACGAGCCCGGCTCAGGCGGTGTCGATCCGGTTTCCGAGGCCTACTGCGGCCACCGCGGCGACGCCGAACGCTCGCCCACGATCGGCGGCAAGGACGGCTGGCCGGCGACGGGCGGTACGTCAGCCGGGCAGGACCAGGACCTTCTCGAACCAGTAACTGGCGTGCGCGTTCGCGTCGTACGCCGGGATCTCGACGTACCCGCTCGTGCGGTACATCGCGGCGGCCTCCTTGAGGACCTCGTGCGTGTCGAGGCGTACGACGTGATGCCCGCGCCGGGCGGCCGCACGTTCCAGCGCGGTCAACAGCCGCCGTCCGAGGCCGAGTCCGCGGGCGTCGGGGTGCACCCACAGATGCCGGATCTCGGCCGTGCCGGCGTCGAGCGCGCACAGCGCCCCGCAGCCGACGGCACGCTCCTCCTCGTACGCGACGAGGAGGACCGCGATCTGCTCGGGTGGCACGAGGTCCGCGGTGGCGTATCCCTCGGGGAACCGCTCGTCGAGCTCGGCGGCGAAACCGGCCAGGCAGGCGCGGGCGTCGGCCGACCCGGCGTCGACGGCCCTGACACCGACCGCGGCCAGCCGGAGCAGCCGCTCGGCCACGGTGACGGCCTCCGTCAGCCGTCCCCGCTGCTTCTCGCTCAGCCCGTCGAGCAGTCCCTCGGCGAGTCCGTCCGCACGCCGGTTCTGCTCCGCCAACTCCGCCCGTCCGGCCTCCGTGAGCTCCGCGAGGCGCAGCCGGCTGTCCGTCGGGTGGACGCTGACCCGTACGAGCCCCTGGCCCTCCAGTGCGCGCACCATCCGGCTCAAGTACCCGGCGTCCAGGCCGAGTCGGGTCCTCAGCTCCTTCAGCGACGCGCCGGTCCCGATCTCGAACAGCAGGCGCGCCTCGCCGAGCGGCCGGTCCTGCCCGAGGTAGTGGTCGTCGAGCACACCGATCCGGCGGGTGAAGTACCGGTTGAAGCGGCGCAGGGTGGTCACGTGCTCCGCGGACACTGACGCTGTCACTGGCTCCATATTTCTTTGACTTTAGTCAAAGGACGGCGGAGTGTCCATGGTCGCACCGACCGAAGGTGCCCATCGGCCGACCGAAGGTGCCCATGGTCGGGTCGAAGATCTTGGCAGTCCCCGCGCCGCCGGCGGCGATAACTCCAGCCTCGCGTTTCGTGCCTTCTGGGCGAATTTACGCTGATTTTTCAGTGACCCCGCGCACTATCCGTCACTGGTTGTGCATGCAAACCAGGTCCCGGGGCAGGTGCACTCGGCCCACGAGAGTGACACGCGTGTGACACAGGGGCACGGAACAGGAACGGAAGGCAACACCGATCATGTCGGGACACCAGGCGCAGCAGACGATTCACGTGGGCGGAGAGTGGCGTGCGGCCGCCTCAGGGGCCACGCGCGACATTCTCGACCCGGCGGACGCCAAGACGTTCGCCGTGGTCGCCGAAGGCGGAGTGCCGGACACGGACGCCGCCGTCGAGGCCGCCCGGCGCGCCTTCGACCACGGAGAGTGGCCACACACACCCGTCACCGAGCGGGCCGCGCTCCTGCGCCGCGTCGCCGACCTCCTCGTACGCGACCGCGAACAGCTCGGGCTCCTGGAGAGCCGGGACGCCGGCAAGACCCTGGAGGAGGGGCGCGTCGACATCGACTGTGTCGCCGACGCCTTCCGGTACTTCGCCGATCTCGTCGTCGGAGAGGGCGGCGGACGGGTCGTCGACGCCGGGTCGGACGACATCCACAGCGTCGTCGTGCACGAACCCGTCGGCGTCTGCGCGATGATCACGCCCTGGAACTATCCGCTGCTGCAGGCGAGTTGGAAGGTCGCCCCCGCCCTCGCGGCCGGGAACACGTTCGTCGTCAAGCCGAGCGAGATCACTCCGCTGACCACGGTCGCCCTCATCGAGCTGCTGGTCGAGGCCGGACTGCCCGAGGGCGTCGCCAACATCGTCACCGGTCCCGGCCACAGCGTCGGCGCCCGGCTCGCCGAGCACCCGGACGTCGACCTCGTGTCCTTCACCGGCGGGCTCGTCAGCGGTACGAAGGTCGCGCAGGCCGCCGCCGTCACCGTCAAGAAGGTCGCCCTCGAACTCGGCGGCAAGAACCCCAACGTCGTCTTCGCCGACGCCTGCGCCACGGAGGAGGGGTTCGACACCGCCGTCGACCAGGCCCTCAACGCCGCCTTCATCCACAGCGGGCAGGTGTGCTCCGCCGGTTCCCGGCTCATCATCGAGGAGTCCGTGCGCGAGCGCTTCGTCGCCGAACTGGCTCGCCGGGCCGAGCGGATCCGGCTCGGACGCGGCACCGAGGGCGGCGTCGAGTGCGGACCGCTCGTCTCCGCCGAACAGCGCGAGAAGACCGAGTCGTACGTCGCCGCGGCCCTCGCGGAGGGCGCGGTGCTGCGAGCCGGCGGCGCCCGCCCCGAGCCGTCCGCCGAGCGGCCCGCCACCGGCTACTTCTACGAGCCGACCGTCCTCGACCAGTGCCACCGCGACATGCGGGTCGTCCGGGAAGAGGTGTTCGGCCCCGTCCTGACCGTCGAGACCTTCCGTACGGAGGACGAGGCCGTCGCGCTCGCCAACGACACGGAGTACGGGCTCGCGGGCGGCGTCTGGACCGCCGACGCGGGGCGCGCCCGGCGCGTCGCCGGCCGGCTGCGGCACGGCACCGTCTGGATCAACGACTTCCACCCCTACCTCCCCCAGGCGGAGTGGGGCGGCTTCGGCAAGAGCGGTGTGGGGCGCGAACTCGGCCCCGCGGGGCTCGCCGAGTACCGCGAGACCAAGCACGTCTACCAGAACCTCGCGCCGAAGCCCGTCCGGTGGTTCGCGGGCTGACCCCCGGCCCGTCCGTGGGCCGGCACCCGGCCCCGACCACCTTCGACTCCCCACCGCACAAGGCACCTTGGAGCGCCACGCCATGCCCGAAGAACAGAACACGTACGACTACGTCGTCATAGGCGGCGGCACCGCGGGATCCGTCATCGCCTCCCGGCTCACCGAGAACCCGGACGTCACCGTCGCCGTCATCGAGGGCGGCCCGAGCGATGTCGGCCGCGACGACGTCCTGACCCTGCGGCGCTGGATGGGACTGCTCGGCGGGGAGCTGGACTACGACTACCCGACGACCGAGCAGCCGCGCGGCAACTCTCACATCCGGCACAGCCGCGCCCGTGTCCTCGGCGGATGCTCCTCGCACAACACGCTCATCGCGTTCAAGCCGCTGCCGTCCGACTGGGACGAGTGGGAGGCGGCGGGCGCCAAGGGCTGGGGCGCGGTGCCGATGGAGGCGTACTTCCCGCGGCTGCGCAACAACATCGTGCCGGTCGACGAGAAGGACCGGAACGCCATCGCCCGCGACTTCGTCGACGCCGCGCAGTCGGCGCTCGAAGTGCCGCGCGTGGAGGGCTTCAACAAGCAGCCGTTCACCGAGGGCGTCGGCTTCTTCGACCTCGCGTACCACCCGGAGAACAACAAGCGGTCGAGCGCCTCGGTCGCCTACCTGCACCCGTTCATGGACGAGCGCCCCAACCTCCACATCCTCCTGGAGACCTGGGCGTACAGGCTGGAGCTCGACGGGACGCGCGCCCGCGGTGTGCACGTACGCACCAGGGACGGCGAGGAAGTCCTCGTGAAGGCCAGGAACGAGGTGCTGCTCTGCGCCGGCGCCGTCGACTCGCCGCGGCTGCTCATGCACTCCGGCATCGGGCCGCGCCAGGACCTCGAAGCGCTCGGCATCCCCGTCGTCCACGATCTGCCGGGCGTCGGTGAGAACCTGCTCGACCACCCCGAGTCCGTCATCGTCTGGGAGACGGACGGGCCGATCCCCGAGAACTCCGCGATGGACTCCGACGCGGGTCTGTTCGTGCGGCGCGACCCCGAACACGCGGGCCCGGACCTGATGTTCCACTTCTACCAGGTCCCCTTCACGGACAACCCGGAGCGCATCGGCTACGAACGCCCCGCGCACGGCGTCTCGATGACCCCGAACATCCCCAAGCCGCGCAGCCGCGGCCGCCTGTACCTGACGAGCGCCGACCCGGCCGAGAAGCCCGCCCTCGACTTCCGCTACTTCACGGACGAGGACGACTACGACGGCCGCACCCTCGTCGACGGCATCAAGATCGCCCGCGAGATCGCCAGGTCCGAGCCGCTCGCGCACTGGCTCAAGCGCGAGGTGTGCCCGGGTCCGGACGTCACGGACGACGAGGAGCTCAGCGCGTACGCCCGGTCGGTGGCGCACACCGTGTACCACCCGGCGGGCACCTGCCGCATGGGCGCCTCCGACGACCAACTGGCCGTCGTGGACCCAGAGTTGCGCATCCGTGGCCTCGACGGCATCCGGATCGCCGACGCGTCGGTCTTCCCGACGATGCCCGCCGTGAACCCGATGATCGGGGTGCTCATGGTCGGCGAGAAGTGTGTGGACCTGCTGGGAGGCGGTGCGTGATGAGTACGTCAACCGATGTTCAGGACAGTGCTGTTGAGCCCACGGGTGGCAGGCGCACGGGTGCCGGGCACGCCGGTGCCGATCCCGTCTTCGCCGTCGAGGGCCTGTGGAAGGTCTTCGGCCCCAAGGCCGAACGCGTCCCCGCCGACCCCGAGCTCACGGCCCTCACCCCGGCCGAACTCCGGTCCCGTACCGGCTGCACGGCCGCCGTCCGGGACGTGAGCTTCGACGTGCGCAAGGGCGAGGTCTTCGTCGTCATGGGCCTGTCCGGCTCGGGCAAGTCCACCCTCGTACGCTGTCTGACCCGGCTCATCGAGCCGACGGCCGGCTCGATCGTCATCGACGGCGAGGACGTCCGCGCCATGGACAAGGCCCGGCTGCGCGAACTGCGCCGCCACCGCGCCGCGATGGTCTTCCAGCACTTCGGCCTCCTGCCCCACCGGACCGTGCTCGACAACGTCGCGTACGGGCTCGAAGTCCAGGGCGTCGGCAAGCGCGAGCGCCGCGAGAAGGCGCAGGAAGTCGTCACCAAGGTCGGCCTCGAAGGCATGGAGCAGCGGCGGCCCGGCCAGCTCTCCGGCGGTCAGCAGCAGCGCGTCGGACTGGCGCGGGCGCTGGCCGTGGACCCCGAGGTCCTGCTGTTCGACGAGCCGTTCAGCGCACTCGACCCGCTGATCCGGCGCGACATGCAGGAGGAGGTCGTCCGGCTCCACCACGAGGAGGGCCGCACGATGGTCTTCATCACCCACGACCTCAACGAGGCCCTGCGCCTGGGCGACCGCATCGCCCTCATGCGCGACGGCCGCGTCGTCCAGCTCGGCACGCCCGAGGAGATCGTGGGCTCGCCCGCCGACGACTACGTACGCGAGTTCGTACGTGACGTGCCGCGCGAGCAGGTCATGACGGTACGGCGGGCCATGCGGGCCGCGTCCGCGCAGGAGGCGGGCGAGGGTCCGGCCCTCGCGCCCCAGGCCACGGTCTCCGAGGCCATCGAGGCGGTCGCGCGCACCGGCCAGACCGCCCGCGTCGTCGACCAGGGGCGCTGCCTCGGGGTCGTCGACTCGGACGCGCTGCTGGGAGTGGTGGCGGGGACCGGCGGGCAGTTCGCCGACTCGGCCACCGATACCGATGCCGATGCCGAAACCGATGCGGCTGCTGGTTCGGGCGCTGGTTCAGGTGCCGCGTCGGCCGAGTCCGCTCCTGACAAGGGTGACGGAACGGCCGAGCCCGCTCGCGAGGGGGTGGCCTGATGGCCACGATCACCGCGGCCGCCCCCCGGAGCGGTCTTCCCGGCTTCCTCAAGCACCCCGCCGCCGGCAAGCTCCTGCTGCTCGCCGTCGCGGCGGCGGTCCTCGTCCCGCTGGCCAACGCACGCTGGGCCAGCGGCAGTTGGCCGCACGCCCTCACCGTCGACCTCACCGAACCCCTCGGCAAGGCCAGCGACTGGGTCATCGACAACCGCGACAGCCACCCGCTGTTCCTCTACTTCTTCGGGTACATCTCCAACGCGGTCGTCCTCTCCGTACGCGCCGTCTACCTCGTCCTGCTCGCCGCCGGCTGGGCGGGCGTCACGGCCGCGGCGGCACTGGTCGCCTGGCGGGTCGCGGGGGTACGGCTGGCGCTCGGCACGGGCGCCGCGTTCCTGGCCTGCGGGCTGCTCGGCATGTGGATCCCCACCATGCAGACGCTCGCGCTCATGGTGGTCGCGGTCCTCGCGTCCGTCGTGCTCGGCGTGCTCCTCGGCCTCGCGGCCGGGCTCTCCGACCGCGTCTACCGAGGGCTGCGCCCCGTACTCGACACCATGCAGGTGTTCCCGGCCTACGCGTACCTCCTGCCGGTCGTCCTCGTCTTCGGCATGGGTGTCCCGGCCGCGGTGCTCGCCACCGTCGTGTACGCCGCGCCGCCCATGGCCCGCCTCACCGCGCTCGGCCTGCGCGGCGCCGACGCAGGGGTGATGGAGGCCGTCGAGTCCGTGGGCACCACGGCCCGGCAGCGGCTCCTCACGGCCCGCCTGCCGCTCGCCCGCAAGGAACTCCTCCTCGGCCTCAACCAGACGATCATGATGGCCCTCTCCATGGCCGTCATCGCGTCCGTCATCGGCGCGGCCGGCCTCGGTGACCGCGTCTACCAGGCGCTCGCCTCGGTCGACGTGGGCGCGGCGCTCGCCGCCGGCATCCCGATCGTGCTGCTCGCGGTCGTCCTCGACCGGGTGACCGGCGCGGCGGGCGCGGCGGACGGAGGGCTCGAAGAGCCCAGGTCCCGCTGGACCGGTTGGGCCTACGCGGCCGTCGCCGCCCTGGCCGTCGCGGTCGCCGGACGCCTGACCGACCGCCTCGACTGGCCCGAGGCCTGGCTCGTGAACATCGCCGAGCCCGTCAACCGGGCCGTCGACTGGATGACGGACCACCTCTACTCCGGCGTCCCCTACGTGGGCGGCACCGCCGACTGGGCGGGCCACTTCACCACCTGGGTCCTGGACCCGATGCGGGACGGCCTGCAGTGGCTGCCCTGGTGGTCGGTCCTGCTGATCGTCGCCGCGCTCGCCTGGCTGATCGGCACCTGGCGCACCGCGCTCACCGCCGTCCTCGCGATGGCCGCGATCGGTGTGCTCGGCGTGTGGGGGCCGTCCCTCGACACGCTGTCGCAGGTACTCGCGGCCGTGACGGTCACCCTGGTGCTGGGCTTCGCGACCGGCATCGCGGCGGCCAGGAGCGAGCGCTGCGAACGCGTGCTGCGCCCCTTCCTGGACGTCTTCCAGACGATGCCGCAGTTCGTGTACCTCATCCCCGTCGTCGCGCTCTTCGGCGTGGGCCGCGCCCCGGCGGTCGCCGCCGCGGTCGTCTACGCCCTGCCCGCCGTCGTCCGCATCACCACGCAGGGCCTGCGCCAGGTCGACCCGGCGGCCATGGAGTCCTCGCGCTCGATGGGCGCCACGGGCTGGCAGCAACTGCGCCAGGTCCAGCTGCCGTTGGCCCGTCCCGCACTGCTGCTCGCGCTCAACCAGGGCGTCGTCCTCGTCCTCGCCGTCGTCATCATCGGCGGCCTGGTCGGCGGTGGCGCACTCGGCTACGACGTCGTGTTCGGGCTCGCCCAGGGCGACCTCGCCACGGGTCTGGTGGCCGGCGCGGCGATCGTCTGCCTCGGCCTGATGCTCGACCGGGTGACCCAGCCGACGGACCGCCGTACGAAGAAGGGAGCCTGAGATGCGTACGCGTATACGTCGTGCGACCGGTACGACTGGTGGCACGCGCATGACGGGCGCTCTGGCCGCCGGCTGCTCCCTGCTGGTGCTGACGACGGCCGGCTGCGGAGCCGCCGACATGACCAAGCAGGCCTCGCCCTTCGCCAACGCGCAGGGGGCGAAGACTGTGACCCTGTCGGTGCAGTCGTGGGTCGGCGCACAGGCCAACGTGGCCGTCGCGCAGTACCTGCTGGAGCACGAACTGGGCTATCGCGTCGACACCGTCCAGGTCGACGAGGTCCCCGCGTGGGACGCGCTCAGCCAGGGCCGGGTCGACGCGATCCTGGAGGACTGGGGCCACCCCGAGCAGGAACAGCGATACGTCAAGGACAAGAAGACGATCGTGAACGGCGGCGGCCTCGGCGTCACCGGGCACATCGGCTGGTTCGTGCCGACGTACTTCGCCAAGCAGCACCCCGACGTGACCAACTGGAAGAACCTGAACAAGTACGCCGACCAGCTCCGCACCCCCGAGAGCGGCGGCAAGGGGCAGTTGCTCGACGGCTCGCCCTCCTACGTCACGAACGACAAGGCGCTGGTGAAGAACCTGGACCTCGACCTCCAGGTGGTGTTCGCCGGTTCGGAGGCGGCCCAGATCACCCAGATGCGCCAGTTCGCCAAGGAGAAGAAGCCCTTCCTCACGTACTGGTACTCACCTCAGTGGCTCTTCAAGAAGGTCCCCATGACGGAGGTGAAGCTGCCCGCCTACAAGGAGGGCTGTGATGCCGACCCGGAGAAGGTCGCCTGCGCCTATCCGCACACCCCGCTGCAGAAGTACCTGAACACGGACTTCGCGAAGAGCGGCGGCAAGGCGGCGGCCTTCCTGAAGAAGTTCAAGTGGACGACCGAGGACCAGAACGAGGTCTCCCTGATGATCGCCGACCAGAAGCTGACGCCCGAGGAGGCGGCGCGGAAGTGGGCCAAGAGCCATGAGTCCACGTGGAAGGCGTGGCTGGCCAAGTAGCCCTCCCTGTACGGGTGCCGGGTGTCTCCCTGACGAGGGCACCCGGCGCTCCCGTATGCGGTGCTGCTGTTTGTACGGCTACGGCTACTTGTACGGCTACGGCTACTTGTACGGCTACTGGTGACGGCTACTTGTACTGCCCGGCCGTGTAGTGGCCTGCCACCAGACGGCAGGTCACGCCGAAGCGGTTCCAGGCGTTGATCACCGTGATGGCGGCGATCAGCTGGGTCAGCTCGGCCTCGTCGAAGTGGCGGGCGGCGGCCTCGTACACCTCGTCCGGCACGAAGCCGTCCGTCAGGACCGTCACGGCCTCGGTGAGCGCGAGCGCCGCGAGCTCCTTCTCCGTGTAGAAGTGCCGTGACTCCTCCCACGCGCTGAGCTGGACGATCCGCTCGACGCTCTCGCCCGCCGCGAACGCGTCCTTCGTGTGCATGTCGAGGCAGAACGCGCAGTGGTTGAGCTGCGACGCGCGGATCTTCACCAGCTCCAGCAAGACCGGGTCGACGCCCTTCCGGGCGGCCGCGTCCAGCCTGACCATGGCCTTGTAGACCTCGGGGGCGAACTCGGTCCACTGGAGTCGGGGGGCGTGCTCGCGGGCGAGCGGGGTGCCCTGCGGGATGTCGGCGGCGGTGTCTGTCGTGGTGTCGGTGGCGGTCTTGGCCGCGGTGCCGGTGGCGGTGGTGTTCGTCGTCATGATCATGAGCCTACGTCCGGATTAGCCCAGGAGTATGGTCCATTTCCATGGTGAAATCCTGGGCCACTTTCGGAGTGGATCTGCATCTCGACGTGACGCGCACCGGCTCCGGCCTGCGCAGAGGCCTGACGGACGCGCTGCGGGCCGCGGTGCGCGGCGGACGGCTCGCACCCGGGACCCGGCTGCCGTCGTCGCGCTCCCTCGCGGCCGATCTGGGCATCGCGCGCAACACCGTCGCCGACGCGTACGCCGACCTCGTGGCCGAGGGCTGGCTCACCGCCCGCCAGGGCTCCGGCACCCGGGTTGCCGAGCGGGCGGTGGTGGCACCGGCCTCCGCCCAGCCCCGGCCGCGTACGCCCGGCGGCCCGGCGTACGACCTCGTCCCCGGCACCCCCGACCTCGCCTCCTTCCCGCGTGCCGAGTGGCTCAAGGCGTCGCGCCGAGCCCTCGCCGCGGCCCCGTACGACGCTCTCGGATACGGGGACCCGCGCGGCCGCGTCGAACTGCGCACCGCGCTCGCGGGCTACCTCGCCCGGGCCCGCGGTGTACGCGCCGACCCCGAGCGCATCCTCATCTGCTCCGGGTTCGCGCACGGCCTGATGCTGCTCGGCGCGGTGCTGCGACAGCGGGGCGCGGGGGCACTGGCGATGGAGTCGTACGGGCTCGACGTGCACTGGAATCTGGTGGAGCGGGCCGGACTGCGGTCGGTGACCCTGCCGTTCGACGAACTGGGCACGCGCACGGAGGAGTTGACCGGGGGAGGTCTTGGCGGGAGCGGGGACGGAAGTGGGGGCGGGCGCGGGAGCCGGAGCGGGACCGGGAGCGGCAAGGGGAGCGGCGGCGGGACGGGGAGCCGGGGCGGGAGCGGGCGCAAGGGTGGGTCCGGTGGTGTGGGGGCGGTGCTGCTGACTCCCGCCCACCAGTTCCCCATGGGCGTGCCCCTGCATCCCGACCGCCGTGCCGCCGTCGTCGACTGGGCGCGGCGGACGGGCGGGCTGATCCTGGAGGACGACTACGACGGGGAGTTCCGTTACGACCGGCAGCCCGTGGGCGCGCTCCAGGGCCTCGACCCGGACCACGTGGTGTATTTCGGCACCGCCAGCAAGTCCCTGGCCCCCGGCCTGCGACTCGGCTGGCTGGTCCTGCCGCCGGACCTGGCGCCCGAGGTCACGGCGGCGAAGGGCGGCGCGGACTGGTCGTGCGGCGTCCTGGACCAGCTGACCCTGGCGGAGTTCATCACGTCGGGCGCGTACGACCGCCATGTGCGCGCCTCCCGCCTCCGTTACCGCCGTCGCCGTGACCACCTCGTCTCGGCCCTGGCCGCCCACGCCCCGTCGGTGACGGCCACCGGCATCGCGGCCGGCTTCCATGCGGTACTCCAACTCCCGCCCGGCACCGAGCAGTCGGTCGTCCGCTCGGCGGTCTGGCAGGGCCTGGCGGTCCACGGCCTGACCCGCTACCGCCACCCGTCCGCCACGGCCCCACCCCTGGACGCGCTGGTCGTGGGGTACGGGACCCCTACGGACAGCGGATGGCCAGGAGCACTGGAGGCACTGGTCAGGGCGCTGCCTTAGCTTGGCCGGCCGGCCGGCGGGCTGAGGGCTGAGGGCTGGCGGGCTGGGGGGCCGGGGCCGGGGTCTGTGGCCGGCGTGTGGCTGGGGTGCCTGGGAATGGCCGGGCGGCTCGGCAGTCGTGGGGCGCGAACCGGCCTCCGCCGCGCCCGTCACCCGCCGCGCCCGTCACCCGCTACGCCCGTCACCCGCCGCGCCCCGCCCCACCCGCGGAGCCCTACGGCGCAACCGACTCCGACTCGTCCACCTCCACCGGCGCCTCCCCGAAGCGGGCGAGCGCCAGCGCCCCGGCCACCGCCACGGCGAAACCGAGGACGGCCAGCCAGGCCAGTCCCTCCCGCGTACTGTCGCCCAGCCACACCACACCCACCACCGCGGGCCCGATGGTCTCGCCGATGACCAGCCCCGCGGTGGCCGTAGTGACCGAGCCCCTCTGGAGCGCCGACGTGAGAAGCAGGAACGCCGCGCCTCCGCCCAGCAGCAGGGCGTACGTCGCCGGGTTGGTGAAGAGCGCCGAGGGAGTGAGGCCGTCGATGAGCCGCACCGACACCTCGACCACCCCGAACCCGAACCCGGCACCCAGTCCGAGCGCGAGCGCCCGCCCCCGATCGGGCAGCCGTCCGGCCAGCGCGCCGAGGAGCAGCACGACCACGGCCGTGCCGAGCATCGCGTACTTGAGCGCGGTCGACCCGGCCTGATCCCCCTCCTCCCCGGACGCGAGCCCGAGCATCGCGAGCCCCGCGCACACCACCCCGACCGCGCCCCATTCGAGCCCGCTCAGCCGCACATGGAGCAGCCATGCCGCGACCACCGCCGTCACCGCGAGGCTCGCGGCGAGCGCCGCCCCCACCGTGTAGATCGGGAGCGACCGCAGGGCCGCGATCTGCAGGACGAACCCGACCCCGTCGAGCGCGAGCCCGGCGATGTACCGCCACTCGCGCAGGGCCCGCAGCAGCAAGGCGGCGTCCACACCGGACGAGCCGGAGTCGTCCGCCGCCGGTGCGGCCGCCCGCGCGGCAATCGCCTGCAACACCGTCGCCGTCCCGAAGCACAACGCCGCGCCAAGGGCACACACCATTCCAAAGAGCACAAAGCGACTCTAGGGGAGGGAGAGTTCGGGAGAGCCGTTTGTACAACCCGCTCACCTGATCTTTGCCCTGTCCGGGGCCGGACGAGCGAACCCGGCCCTGGACGAGCCCGCCGGACGGGCCCGACGGAGGAGAGAACATGGCGGACCAGCGCAGAAAACTGCGTTCGAGCACGGTCGTCCTCGGCGGAGTGGGCATCCTCGCCGCGGCCCTCACCTCGTGCGGTTCCGACCCCGACCGCCGCTGCGTGGACCGCGACAGCTACGAGTACGACGGCTACAAGATCGTCGCCGACAAGAACCGACAAGCCGGGCTCCACCCACGGCACCGGGCTGGGCGCCCCCGGTCCGGCGAGGTGCGAGGCCGGTCACACACCCAGTACGCCCCGCAGTTGCGCGAGCCCCCAGTCCAGGTCCTCCTTACTGATCACCAGCGGCGGCGCGATCCGGATCGTGGACCCATGGGTGTCCTTGACCAGCACACCCCGGTCCATCAGCTTCTCGGAGATCTCCCGGCCCGTGCCGTACACCGGGTCGATGTCGATCCCCGCCCAGAGTCCGCGACCCCGCACCCGAGTGATCCGGCCCGAACCGGCCAACTGCCCCAGCTCCCGGTGCAGATGCTCGCCCAGCTCGGTGGCCCGCCGCTGGTACTCGCCCGACCGCAGCATCGCGATCACCTCCAGCGCCACCGCACAGGCCAGCGGATTCCCGCCGAACGTCGACCCGTGCTCACCCGGCCGGAACACCCCGAGCACCTCGCTCGACGACACCACCGCCGACACCGGCACGACCCCGCCCCCGAGCGCCTTGCCCAGCACGTACATGTCCGGCACGACCCCCTCGTGCTCACACGCGAAGGTCCGTCCCGTCCGCCCGAGGCCCGACTGGATCTCGTCCGCCACGAACAGCACGTTCCGCTCACGCGTCAGCTCCCGTACGCCCGCGAGATAACCGGCCGGCGGCACCAGCACCCCCGCCTCGCCCTGAATGGGCTCCAGCAGCACGGCCACCGTGTTCTCCGTGACCGCCGCGCGCATCGCCGTCAGATCCCCGTACGGCACGATCTCGAAGCCCGGCGTGTACGGACCGAAGTCCGCCCGGGCCTCGGAATCCGTGGAGAAGCTGATGATCGTCGTCGTACGCCCGTGGAAGTTGTTGCCCGCCACGACGACCTTCGCCATCCCGTCGGGCACGCCCTTGACCCGGTACCCCCACTTTCGGGCGGTCTTCACGGCCGACTCGACAGCCTCCGCGCCCGTGTTCATCGGCAGCACCATCTCCATGCCGCACAACTCGGCCAGCCGCGTGCAGAACTCGGCGAACCGGTCGTGGTGGAACGCCCGCGACGTCAACGTCACCCGCTCCAACTGCGCCTTCGCCGCCTCGATCAGCCGCCTGTTGCCGTGACCGAAATTCAGCGCCGAATACCCGGCCAGCAGATCCAGATAACGGCGCCCCTCGACGTCCGTCATCCAGGCCCCGTCCGCCGTCGCCACGACGACCGGAAGCGGGTGGTAGGTGGGCGCGCTGTGGGCTTCGGCCGAGGCGATCAGTTCTTCGGTAGTGCTCACGGGGTCTCCGTTTCCGGCCGCACAAGGGCTCGTGACCTGCTTCTTTTCCCGCTGCTGTTCCCGAGCTCCGGCCCGGCTCCCTTCCGGCCGTCCGACTGCATGTGGCCCCTTTCCTATCGTCGCTCGCATGGTGGACGGCGGACCCCGACGGTCCGGCGCGCCCGGTACGCTGATCCACGGGCCGTGACTGGCGCGCTGGGATGGGACCGACCATCGGGGAGCGGCCCAAGAACTGTGTGCCGTGCGCCTGGGCCGAACCGTGAACGCCGAACGCCACGTCCGGAGGCCGTCATGTCAGAGCCCCTCTCCAACGAATCCACCGCCTTCCGCAGCGCCCTCGAAGTGATCCGCGCCGTCGAGCCCCGCGTCGCCGACGCCATCGGACAGGAAGTCGCCGACCAGCGCGAGATGCTCAAGCTGATCGCCTCCGAGAACTACGCCTCCCCGGCCACCCTGCTGGCGATGGGCAACTGGTTCAGCGACAAGTACGCCGAAGGCACCGTCGGCCGCCGCTTCTACGCCGGCTGCCGCAACGTGGACACCGTCGAGGCCCTCGCCGCCGAGCACGCCCGCGAACTCTTCGGCGCGGAGCACGCCTACGCCCAGCCGCACTCCGGCATCGACGCCAACCTCGTCGCCTTCTGGGCCGTCCTCGCCGCCCGCGTCGAGGCCCCGGCCCTCCAGAAGGCCGGCGTCCGCAACGTCAACGACCTCTCCGACGCCGACTGGGCCGAACTGCGCCAGGCCTTCGGCAACCAGCGCATGCTCGGCATGTCCCTGGACGCCGGCGGCCACCTCACCCACGGCTTCCGCCCGAACATCTCAGGCAAGATGTTCGACCAGCGCTCCTACGGCACCGACCCCGCCACCGGCCTCATCGACTACGAGGCCCTGCGCACCTCCGCCCGTGAGTTCAAGCCCCTGATCATCGTCGCCGGCTACTCCGCCTACCCCCGTCTCGTGAACTTCCGGATCATGCGGGAGATCGCCGACGAGGTCGGCGCCACGCTCATGGTCGACATGGCGCACTTCGCCGGTCTCGTCGCCGGCAAGGTCCTCACCGGTGACTTCGACCCGGTTCCGCACGCCCAGATCGTCACCACGACCACCCACAAGTCGCTGCGCGGCCCGCGCGGCGGCATGGTCCTGTGCGACTCCTCCCTCGCCGACCAGGTCGACCGCGGCTGCCCGATGGTCCTCGGCGGCCCCCTCCCGCACGTCATGGCCGCCAAGGCGGTCGCGCTCGCCGAGGCCCGCCGTCCCGAGTTCCGCGACTACGCCCAGGCCGTCGTCGACAACGCCCGTGCCCTCGCCGAGGGCCTGATGCGACGCGGCGCCACGCTGGTCACCGGCGGCACCGACAACCACCTCAACCTCATCGACGTCGCCTCCTCCTACGGCCTCACCGGCCGCCAGGCCGAGACCGCCCTGCTCGACTCGGGCATCGTCACCAACCGCAACGCCATCCCCGCCGACCCCAACGGCGCCTGGTACACCTCCGGCATCCGCATCGGCACCCCGGCGCTGACCACCCGTGGCCTCGGCGCCACCGAGATGGACGAGATCGCCGGTCTCATCGACCGCGTCCTCGCCACCACGGAGCCCGGCACCACCGCCAAGGGCGCCCCTTCCAAGGCCCAGCACGTCCTGGACCCGAAGATCGCCGACGAGATCTCCCACCGGGCGACCGACCTCCTGGCCGGCTTCCCGCTCTACCCGGAGATCGACCTCGGCTGAGACCGCGGGCACGGTCGCGGGCGAGGCGGAGGGAGCGGGTGCCGAGACCGAGAACCGACACCCGGTCTCGGCCGGAGCCGCTCCGCGAGCCGAACCAGCGGCTTCGTAGGCCGGCCCACAAGGCGCCTCACAAGCCGACTCACAAGTCGATCAACTCCTGTCGTGACTCCCGCGGCGGCCCCGGCTCACGCCCGGCCGCCGCGCGGCGTATCAGCAGGGTGCCGCCGGAGCCGAGGGCCAGGCCCGCCGCGAGTCCGGCTGTCGCCCACCCCGGGCCGCCTGCGGGATCGGCCGCACCGCCCGTCACGGATCCCGGGCCGAACAGCTCCTTCCCCTCCAACTCGTCGTAGACCGACCGTGGTGCCCGATGCCAGCGGATGTCGTCGTCGTTCACGTCGACCGCCGGGTCGCTCCGTATCCAGGGCGTGCCGTCGTCCGCGAGGAACACCTGGTCCTGGCGCCCCATATAGATGTCGCCCCCGGGCGCACTGTCCGTATCGGGCCAGCCGCCCACGCCGGTCGTCCCCCAGATCACGGTGGCCCGCACGGCAGGGAAGCGGCCCTCCAGCCAGTCCTGCGGGACCTTCTCCGTATCCGCGGCCGAGGGCCCCAACAGCCGCCAGAGCCGCGCGAAGTACGGATCCCCGGAACGCACGCTCGTCGTCCGCCCGTTGCCCTCACCCGCCATGACCACCGCCAGGTTCGGAACGTCGGGGTCCGGAGCCGAGGCCGCGGACGCCACAGCCGCGTGAGCCCTTGGCGCCCCGAGCCCGGCGAGAGCCACGATGACAAGCGCGGCCATGACGCACACGACTCCGGCAGACACCCCGCCGCCGAGCCGCCCGCCCGGACCCGCACCTGCCCGCCCACCCCGAAGGCGACGGGCCACACCCCTGCTTCGGGTAAGCGTGCCTTGGGTCCGTATGCCCCGGGTACGCGTGCCCCGGGTCCGTATGCCGCGGGTCCCCGTGCCCCAGATCTGCGCGCCGCGGAACCACGTGCCACAGGCCGTCCTCGCTCTTCGGTACGGCACGCCGAAGACCCCCCCCACGCGTCCGACCCCCACCTTCATGAGCCCTGCCTCACTGCTGCTCCCCCTCAGACATCCCTAGACATCCCTCAGCTCCTGCCGAGGACCCGCCTCCCGAACCCGCCGACGGCTCAACTGCCGCACTCCCGGCAACCGTCCGACGAACGGCCGCAGCCCCAGGGCCAGCACAGCCCCGGTAACCAGCCCAGGTATCGCCCACCACCAGTCGGTGTCGTCGCCCGCCGCCACGGCGGCCGTAGCCGTGCCGGACTGCTTCGTGGGCTCGGACTCGGGCGCGGTGGCGGCATCCTCCGCCGTCTCCCAGGGCGCCGGATAGATCGCCCCGGCGGCCTCGCCGGACGATTCGCCCAGCACGCCGAGCTTCTTCAACAGCGCGCGCACCGCGGCCGGTTGCGCGGCCCTGTGCCAGTAGCCGTTCGTGGACTCCGGAACGTTGGCCGCCGTGTGTATCCAGACGTCCTTGGTGCGCGGTGTCTCCGGATAGACGCGGTCGACCCGCCAGGGCGAGACGTCATGGATCATCCAGGTGACGTTGATCTGCCGACCGCTGCCCACGCCCAGCCCGGGCGGCTCGTCGCGGGTGCCCCTGTCCGGCGCTCCGAGGAGGCGCTGCAACTCCCCGTACTCCGCCTTCGAGTTGTAGAGCGCCGCGCTCTGTCCGCTCTCCGGCGAGACCACCAGCACGCTCGTCGGACCGCCGGCCGCCGCGGTGGGCGCGCTCAGCACCACGAGGCCGAGCGCCATCGCCCATCCCGAGAGCACCGCCCAACCCCGACTCCCCGTCACTCGTGCACGAACCTTGCGCATCCCGACACCCCCAATCGGTCCCGGTGCGGTCCGCCCGCACCCGTGTGTCACTTCTGGTACACCGCTCGACCCGCCGGGGTTCCCACTCGACACCGACCAGAATTTCGAGAAACCTGAACCGCCCCGGCCTGCTCCGCCCCGCATTGGCCCGGCCCGTCCCGCATCGCCCCGCCCGGCCAACAGGCTCGCTAGTCCAGCGACTTCGCGATCTCCACCGCCCGCGCCCTCGACGCCACACCCTCCAGCCGGAGCGTCATGTCGCCCCCGTGCGTCCACAGCAGCGTGGGTCCCGCGGTCCGCTTGGAGCGGGTGAACTCACCGTCCCCGTCCATCAGCCAGAGGCGCAGGAGATGCGGTTCGGGAAACCACAGCGCCGTGCGCTCGACGAAGTCCGCGTCCTCGCCCAGCGGCACATACTCCGGCTGCTCGCGCACGAACTTGGTGAAGCCGGGACTCAGCATCGCCGGATACTCGTCCAGCCGGACCGTGCGCCCCTGCTCTCGCCAGCACAGGGTGATCAGGAACCGTCCCTTCGGCTCGCGGGTCACCGTCACCGCCTCCGGGGTCCCCAGGGCAGGGGGCGCGAGGGGCGCGAAACCCGCCCGCCGCTCGGCCTCGGCGAGGGTGAGCGACGGGCCGCCGCAGCCGGGCACCTCGGCCCCCGGCGAAGGCGTCGCCGACGGGTCGTACCGCACCTCAACCCCGCCGAAGTCGAACCAGTCGACGACCGCGGCGCGCACCGGAGGCGTGAGCACGAGGACCGTCAGCAGACCGCACAGCCCCGCGGTCAGCGCGCGCCGACGCGCCCGGGCCCAGCGGCGCACCGCCCTCAGACGCTCCGCGGGGCCCGGTGGCTCGGCCACGGGGACCGGCACGTGCTCGGCGAGTATCTGCTCCAGCACCCGCTCGACCATCGACTCACCGCCCGCCGCCCCGGGCCGGTCCAGCGACCGCCCGAGCGCCCGCAGCTCCTCGGGCAACCGGGAGACACCCTGCCCGCGCCCATCGCCCTGCCCCTGGCCCGGCCCATGCCCACGCCCGTCGCCGCCCCAATACTGGCCCTCACCGCGGCCCCGGTCACCGGAGGACCCCGTGCCCCCCGCCTCGTACGACTCGTGAGAGTCACCCATGCTCATCACCTCCTCCCCGCGTCCTCTGACCTCTCAGGCCGTCCAGGCCCGCCGCATCCGTGCCGTCCGCCGCATCCTCCGAATCCCCCGAACCCTCCCGCGGCTCGAAGTCCGGCAGCAGTCTGCCGAGCTTCCGCAGGGCGCGGTTGAGCCGGGATTTCACCGTCCCCCGCGGCCAGCCCAGGGCCTGGGCGGTCTCCGACTCGTCCATCTCCAGCAGATAGCGGTAGGTGACGACCAGGCGGTGGTCCTCGCCCAGTCCTTCCAGGGCGGTCAGCAGGGCCGTCCGGCGCTCGCCCTCCAGGGCCGCGGCTGCCGGATCCGCCGATTCCGGTATCAGCGGCTCGGCCTCGACGAGGGCGGCCTCACGGCCGGCCAGCGTCCGCTGGCGCACCGCCGTCCGCACTGTGTTCCTCGTCTCATTGGCGACGATCGAGAGCAGCCATGGCTTGAATGCCGCGCCGTCCCGAAAGCGCCCCAAGGAGCAGTAGGCCTTGAAGAAGGCCTGCTGCACCACGTCCTCCGCGTCCGCACCCGCCCCCAGTGCCGCGGCCGCCCGGAGCGCGAGGCCCGTATGGGCACGCACCAGCTCCGCATACGCCTCCGGCTCTCCGGCGCGCACGCGTGCGATCACCGCGGCCTCATCGACGATGCGGCCCCCCTCCCGCGTCCTCACGCTCTTGTTACACCGCCGGAGGCAGATCGGTTCCCACCCGTGTCACATCTGTTTCCGACCAGTTCCGGAACGGCCCCTGACACCTGAGAGAATGGTGAGCATGGCCTCTGATCGTCCCCGTGTGCTTTCTGGAATCCAGCCCACCGCAGGCTCGTTCCACCTCGGCAATTACCTCGGCGCCGTCCGTCAGTGGGTGGCCCTGCAGGAGTCCCACGACGCGTTCTACATGGTCGTCGACCTGCACGCGATCACCATTCCGCAGGACCCCGCGGACCTCCGTGCCAACACCCGGCTGGCCACCGCCCAGCTGCTGGCCGCGGGGCTCGACCCGGAGCGCTGCACGCTCTTCGTCCAGAGCCATGTCCCCGAGCACGCACAGCTCGCCTGGATCATGAACTGTCTCACCGGCTTCGGCGAGGCGTCCCGCATGACCCAGTTCAAGGACAAGTCCGCCAAGCAGGGTGCCGAGCGCGCCTCGGTCGGCCTCTTCACGTACCCGATCCTGCAGGTCGCGGACATCCTGCTGTACCAGGCCAACGAGGTCCCGGTGGGTGAGGACCAGCGCCAGCACATCGAGCTGACGCGCGACCTCGCCGAGCGCTTCAACGGCCGGTTCGGGCAGACGTTCACCGTTCCGAAGCCGTACATCCTCAAGGAGACGGCGAAGATCTTCGATCTCCAGGACCCGGCGATCAAGATGAGCAAGTCGGCGTCGACCCCGAAGGGCCTCATCAACCTCCTCGACGAGCCGAAGGTCACCGCCAAGAAGGTCAAGAGCGCGGTCACCGACACGGACACGGTGATCAGGTACGACGTCGAGAACAAGCCCGGCGTCAGCAACCTGCTGACCATCTACTCCACCCTCACTGGAACCGGTATCGCGGAACTGGAGCAGAAGTACGTCGGCAAGGGCTACGGTGCGCTGAAGACCGACCTCGCCGAGGCCATGGTCGACTTCGTGACGCCGTTCCGGGAGCGTACCCAGCAGTATCTGGACGACCCGGAGACGCTCGACTCGATCCTGGCCAAGGGGGCCGAGAAGGCCCGCGCCGTCGCCGCGGAGACCCTCTCCCAGACGTACGACAGAGTGGGTTTCCTGCCGGCGAAGCACTGACTGCCGGGACGACAGCCAGTACGAGACCAGGACAACACCGGTACGACAACCGGTACGGGGCCCTTCGGCCGTACAGTCGATAGCCGAACCGGCAGCAACCCCTGCCCGAGAAGTACACCAACACGACCGAACATCAACACAACGACAGGAGACGACGTGGGGACCGTAACGATCGGTGTGTCGATCGCGGTCCCGGAGCCACACGGCAGCCTGCTCCAAGAGCGGCGCGCGGGCTTCGGCGACCCCGCGGCTTCCGGCATCCCCACGCACGTCACACTGCTGCCGCCGACCGAGGTCGACGACTCGGCGCTGCCCGCGATCGAGGCGCATCTCGTCGAGGTCGCGGCCGCCGGCCGGCCCTTCCGGATGCGGCTGTCGGGCACGGGCACCTTCCGTCCGCTGTCGCCCGTCGTGTTCGTACAGGTCGTCGAGGGGGCCGAAGCCTGCGCCTGGCTGCAGAAGCAGGTCAGGGACGCGTCCGGGCCCGTGGCGCGCGAGCTGCAGTTCCCGTACCACCCGCATGTGACGGTGGCGCACGGCATCGACGACGAGGCGATGGACCGGGCCTTCGAGGAACTCGCGGAGTACGCGGCCGAGTGGCCGTGCACCGGCTTCGCGCTCTACGAGCAGGGGGCCGACGGCGTGTGGCGCAGGCTGCGTGACTACGTCTTCGGCGGTGCGGTCGTTCCCCCGCAGGCCGCCCGCGCGGAGCGGGGCCCGCTCCCGGCCCGCTGAGCGGACGACCCGCGGACCGGCCGGTCCGCCGAGTGCGGCCCACGGACCGGGTGCCCCGATCCGGTGCCGCCCGAGCCCGGCGCCTCGATCGACCATGGGTTCCGGGGGTGGGGCACGTCCAGGTCAACCAGAGTGGTGATCCGATGAGCAGGTCCGTGATCGTGTCGCTCGAGCGGTAGCGCTTCGCGCGGGGCAGTACATCAGAGTGCGGCGCGGTGGGGGCTTGTCGCGCCCACGCGGCGGAGCCGCACAGTGTCACAGCCCCGCGCCCCTCACGGGGCGCCCCTGAACGTCGTCCCCTAGATCGGCAGGCGGCGGAACACCGCCCGCGGTACGTGCCTCAGTGCCGACATGACCACCCGCAGTGCCCCCGGTACCCACACGGTCTCGGAGCGTCGGCGCAGGCCTGTCTCGATGGCCGTGGCGACCGCCTCGGGGGTCGTCGCGAGCGGGGCCTCCGGCAGGCCCGTCGTCATCCTGGTGCGGACGAAGCCGGGGCGTACGACCATCACGTGGACGCCCGTGCCGTGCAGGGCGTCGCCCAGGCCCTGGGCGAAGGCGTCGAGGCCCGCCTTGCTGGAGCCGTAGATGAAGTTGGCGCGGCGCGCGCGCTCGCCGGCCACCGAGGAGAGCACGACCAGGGAGCCGTGCCCCTGGGTCTGGAGCGCCCGCGCGCACACCAGCCCCGACGACACCGCGCCCGTGTAGTTGGTCTGCGCGACACGGACCGCGGAGCCGGGCTCGTTCTCGTCGCGCGACTGGTCGCCGAGGACGCCGAACGCGAGCAGAACGAGGTCGATGTCGCCTTCGGTGAAGACCTTGCCGAGGGCGGTCTCGTGGGCGTCGGGATCGAGCGCGTCGAAGGCGACCGTACGGACGTCCGCGCCGAGGACGCGCAGGTCGGCGGCGGCCGTCTCCAGGGCGGGCGAGGGGCGGCCGGCGAGCCAGACCGTGCGGGTACGGCGGGCGATCAGCCGCCGCGCGGTGGCCAGCGCGATCTCGGACGTGCCGCCGAGAACGAGCATGGACTGGGGGGCACCGAAGGCGTCCTTCATGAAACCGAACTCCTATAGAGAGAGTGGGAAAACCGAACTCACCTAGCGGCTCACCATCAGAGGCCCAGGCGGCGGGACAGGTCCGAGGTGAAGACGGAACGCGGGTCCAACTCCTCGCGCAGCGCCCGGAAATCGCCCAGCCGCGGATACATCGCCGAGAGCAGCTCGGGCCGCAGCCGGGAGTCCTTGGCGAGATAGACACGCCCGGCGGCGGCGGTGACCTCCTCGTCCAGCTCGTCCAGGAAGCCGTCGAGCCCCGGCAGGTTCGCGGGGATGTCCAGCGCGAGGGTCCAGCCGGGCATCGGGAAGGACAGCCAGCCGGGGTCGCCCTCCCCGAACCGCTTCAGGACGGCGAGGAACGAGGGACAGCGGCGCTGCGAGATGCGGTGCACGATCCGGCGCAGGGCGTCCTCCTGGCCGTATCCGACGACGAACTGGTACTGCACGAAGCCGCCGCGCCCGTAGACGCGGTTCCAGTGCGGCACGCCGTCGAGCGGGTGGAAGAAGGTGGAGATCCGCTGCAGTTCGCCGCTGCGCGCGCGGGGCGCCTTCCGGTACCAGAGCTCGTTGAAGAGACCGACCGTCGTCCGGCCCAGCAGCCCCTCGGGCATCCAGGCGGGTGCGGCTGGAAGGCGGCCGGGACGGAACTCCAACGGGGCCCTACGCGCGCGCGTGCGGTCCGACAGCGCCTCCAGGGGAGCGTGATCGCCCCGGGTGAGCACCGAGCGCCCCATCGACGCGCCGCGGGCCAGCAGATCGATCCAGGCGACCGAGTAGCGGTAGCGGTGGTCGGTCGCCGTGAGGCGGGCCATCAAGTCGTCCAGGTCCGTGGCGCGTTCCGTGTCGACCGACATCAACGAGGTCGCCACGGGCTGCAGCCGGACGGTGGCCGTGAGGATGACACCGGTCAGGCCCATACCGCCCGCCGTCGCGTCGAAGAGGGGCGTGCCGTGGCTCACCGTACGGATCTCGCCGTCAGCGGTCAGCAGTTCGAAGGAGAGGACATGGCGGGCGAACGAGCCGGACACATGGTGGTTCTTGCCGTGGATGTCCGCGCCGATCGCCCCGCCGACCGTCACGTAGCGGGTCCCGGGCGTCACCGGCACGAACCAGCCCAGTGGCAGCAGGACTTCCATGAGGCGGTGCAACGAGACGCCCGCGTCGCACAGCACGGTCCCTCCGTCGGCGTCGATCGCGTGGACGCGGTCCAGGCCCGTCATGTCGAACACGGCCCCGCCCGCGTTCTGCGCCGCGTCCCCGTACGCCCGTCCCAGGCCCCGTGGGATGCCCCCGCGGGCTCCGCACTCCCGGACGGCCGCCGCGGCCTCCTCGTACGAACGAGGGCGGGTCAGACGGGCGGTGGTGGGGGCGGTGCGGCCCCACCCCGTGACGGAAACCGTGTCGGCAGGCATGCATGCGACCGTATCGCCCGAAAGTGACCGTTAGTTCCTTAACATCCTTGCTCTCCCCGAAATGGGTGATTAATGGGATGTCGCTCAATATTGCCGGAGTTCCAGCGGTGTTGACGTGAACAGTGAGTCCACATGGACCACCACGACGACCGCCCCGATCTGGACCACCGGATCCTTACGGCCTTCCACGCCCGCGGTGCCGCCCCCCGCGTCGCCGCCGCCGCGCGGGCCCTGTCCCTGGCAGGCGAGCACGGTGCGCTGTGGCTCGCGGCGGGCCTCGCCGGAGCGGCCGTCGACCGGGAGCGGCGCGGCGCCTGGCTGCGCGGCACGGCACTGACCGCGGGCGCGCACCTGGCCAGCATGGGCGTGAAACGGCTCGTACGCCGCCCACGCCCAGGACACGTCGAACCCCTGGTCCGCACCGCGGGCCGGCACTCCTTCCCCAGCTCGCACGCCACCTCGGCGGCGGCCGCCGCAGTGGCCTTCGGAGCGCTCGGCGCCCACGTGGTGCCCCCGCTGGCCGCCGCGATGTGCCTCTCGCGGCTGGTCGTCGGCGTCCACTACCCCTCCGACGTGGCCGCGGGCGCGGCGCTCGGCGCGATGACGGCCCGCCTCGGGGCCCGTTGGATGACCGGAGGTCGGGACCATGGCTGACACGACCCTTCTGGAGAGCACGCACAAGAAGCACGAGAAACAGCCCGCCCGGGAGAAAAGCGGCCTCCTAAGAGGGCTGATCAGGACCGCCCGTCCGAAACAGTGGGTCAAAAACGTCCTCGTGGTCGCCGCCCCGGCCGCGGCCGGCGAGCTCTTCTCACGCCACGCGCTCACCCAGATCGCGCTCGTCTTCGTGCTGTTCACGGCCTGCGCCGCAGGCGTCTACCTGGTCAACGACGCGCGGGACGCCGACGCCGACCGCGCCCACCCGGTCAAGCGCCACCGTCCGGTCGCCGCCGGACAGGTGCCCGTACCCGTCGCCTACTCCGTAGGGATCGCGCTCGCCGTCGTCGCCCCGACGGTGGCCGCGTTCCTGTGCTCCCCGCTCACCTCGGCCCTGCTGACCGCCTACCTGGGCATGCAGTTCGCGTACTGCGTCAGTCTCAAGCACGTCCTCGTGATCGACCTCGTCGTGGTCACCACCGGATTCCTGATGCGGGCCATGATCGGGGGACTCGCGCTCGGGATCCCGCTGTCGCGCTGGTTCCTGATCACGACCGGCTTCGGCGCGCTGTTCATGGTCTCCGCGAAGCGCTACTCCGAAGCCGTGCAGATGGCCGGGAAAGCGGGCGCCACGCGCGCGTTGCTCACCGAATACACCACCGGCTACCTGCGGTTCGTCTGGCAGCTCGCCGCCTCGGTCGCCGTCCTCGGTTACTGCCTGTGGGCCCTGGAGGAGGGCGGCGTACCCCACACC
Organism: Streptomyces sp. NBC_00258; assembly: GCF_036182465.1. Taxonomy (NCBI): domain Bacteria; kingdom Bacillati; phylum Actinomycetota; class Actinomycetes; order Kitasatosporales; family Streptomycetaceae; genus Streptomyces; species Streptomyces sp. NBC_00258. Next base: position 5,224,256 of record NZ_CP108081.1, on the reverse strand, counting down.
AGCGTCCTGCCCTGGCGGCAGCTGTCGATGGTCGCCTTCATCCTCGCGGTCCTGAGATACGCGGTGTTCGCCGACCGCGGCACGGCCGGCGAACCCGAGGACGTCGTCCTGCGCGACCGCGCGCTCGCCCTCATCGGCGTGGTGTGGCTCGCGATGTACGGCCTGGCGGTGGCCAACTGGTGAGCCACGCACAGCAGTTGAAGGCCCCCGGGCCCCAGCCCCAGCCCCCGTCGCCGGCCCCGTCCCAGGCCCGCCCCGAGCCGCGCCCGAGGCCGCGGACCCGGCGCCCCGGAGCCCAGGAGCTGCTCGGCTTCGCCGCCGCCGGGCTCCTCGCGTACGCCGCCGATCTCGCCCTCTTCGTCTGGCTGCGCGGCCCCGTCGGCATGGACCCGCTCACCGCCAAGGCCCTGTCGTTCGTGGCGGGCTGCTCGGTCGCGTACGCGGGCAACGCGCTCGGCACCTACCGCCACACGGCGACCGGGGGCCTGCGCCGGTACGCGGTCTTCTTCGCGGTGAACATCGCCGGCGCCCTCGTCCAGCTGATGTGCATCCTCATCAGCCACTACGGCCTCGGCTACACCTCCCCGCGCGCGGACACGGTGTCGGGTTCAGGAATCGGCATGGCGCTCGCCACTGTCCTGCGGTTTTGGGGTACCCGGACATTGGTTTTCCGAGGCGAGGGCAGAGTCGGATCATGGACTGGCTGAAAAAGCTCCCCGGCGTGGGCCCGTTGGTCACACGTCTGATGGCCACGCACGCGTGGCGCTCGTACGAACGGCTGGACCGGGTGAAGTGGACGCGGCTCGCCGCCGCGATGACCTTCATCAGCTTCGTCGCGCTGTTCCCGCTCATCACCGTCGCCGCCGCGATCGCCGCCGCGACGCTCGACAAGGAGGGGCAGGAGAAGCTGCAGGAGAAGATCGCCGAGCAGGTGCCGGGCATCTCCGACCAGCTCGACATCGGCGGTCTCGTCGACAACGCCGGCACGGTCGGACTCATCGCGGGCGCGCTGCTGCTGTTCACCGGCATCGGCTGGGTCGGTTCGATGCGCGAGTGCCTGCGCGCGGTCTGGGAGCTGCCGGACGAGGAGGAGAACCCCTTCCTGAGCAAGCTCAAGGACGGCGGCGTACTCGTCGGCCTCGGCGGCGCCGTGCTCGTCACGCTCGCCGCCTCCACCGTCGCGTCGAGCGCGGTGGGCTGGACGGCCCGGCAGTTCGGCATCGACGAGGACGGCTGGGGCGGGGTGCTGCTGCAGACCGCCGCGTTCGCCGTGGCCGTCCTCGCCGACTTCCTGCTGCTTCTGTACGTCCTGACGCTGCTGCCCGGAGTCCAGCCCGCGCGGCGCCGCCTCGTGGTCGCCGCGCTCATCGGCGCAGCCGGGTTCGAGCTGCTGAAACTGCTGCTCAGCGGCTATATGCAGGGCGTCGCGTCGAAGAGCATGTACGGGGCGTTCGGGGTGCCCATCGCACTGCTCCTGTGGATCAACTTCACCTCGAAGCTGCTGTTGTACTGCGCCGCCTGGACGGCGACGCAGCACGAGGAACCGGCCGGGTCCGAAGAGTCGGCCGAGCCCGACGAGTCCACCGTGGAAGGCGGACCGGCCGGATCCGGCGGGCCCACGGGGTCCGGCACGGTCGCCGGCTCCGGTAAATCCGCCGGCATCGGCAGGTCCGACGGTGTCAGCGGCGGCGGCGCATCAGGTCGGGCAGCGGCCAGCGGCGGTTGATCACGAAGACACCGGCCGCGAGGAGCACGAGGACGCCGCCGGTGATCGCCAGCGCGATGCCGACGCCACTCGAACCCTCCGTCTCCGCCGAGGCCGCGACGGGCTTCGAGGAGGCCTCGCCGTCGCCCGAACCGCCCGCCTCGCCGGAGGCGTTCGCGCCCGGCTGCGCGTCCGTGTCCGCGCTCTTCGGCGGCACCAGTTCGCCCACCGGGTCGACCTTGCCGGACGCCTGGAAGCCCCAGTCGAGGAGCTTCGCGGTCTCCTTGTAGACCTGGTCGTGCTCCTCCTTCTCGGGGTTCATGACCGTGACGAGCAGCACCTTGCCGTCGCGCTCGGCGACACCCGTGAAGGTCGAGCCCGCATTCGTGGTGTTGCCGTTCTTCACACCTGCGATGCCCTTGTAGGCGTCGAGTCCGTAGTCACCGGTGAGCAGCCGGTTGGTGTTCTGGATCTCGAAGGTCCCGCGGGTCGTCTTGCCCTTCTTGTTCTTCTTGGTCTCGCCGGGGAACTTCGCGCGGACCGTCGAGCAGTACTCCCTGAAGTCCTTCTTCTGCAGGCCGGAGCGGGCGAACAGGGTCAGGTCGTACGCCGACGACACCTGCCCCTTCTCGTCGTACCCGTCCGGGCTGACCACGGTCGTGTCGAGGGCCTGGAGTTCCTCCGCGTGCGCGTTCATGTCCTTGACGGTCTGGTCGACGCCCTTGTTCATCGCGGACAGGACGTGGACCGCGTCGTTGCCGGAGCGAAGGAAGACGCCGAGCCACAGATCGTGGACCGTGTACGTCTCGTCCTCCTTTATGCCCACCATGCTGGAGCCCGAGCCGATGCCCGCCAGGTCGGACGGCACGACCTTGTGCTTCTCCGTCTTCGGGAACTTCGGCAGCAGGGTGTCCGCGAACAGCATCTTCAGCGTGCTCGCCGGCGGCAGCCGCCAGTGCGCGTTGTGCGAGGCGAGGACATCGCCCGACTCGGCGTCCGCGACGATCCAGGAACGGGCGCTCAGGTCCTTCGGGAGGACCGGGGCGCCGGCGCCGAGATTCGCCTGGGTGCCGGACCGGCCGAGCTGGGCGCCGCCCACGGTCGACATGTTCGCCGGGGGCGTGGCCGACGGGCTGGTCGACGCCTTGCCCGACGGCGAGGTCGACGTCGACGGAGTCGAGGAGGGTTTGTCGTCCGCGAGGGCCGGTGCGGTGGCGGTCGCGGTGAGCGCGAGCGAGAACGACAACAGGGTGGCGGAGGTGACCAGCAAGGACGACTTGGCGGTCTTTTTCATGGCGGGCACGGTCGAGAACGTACATGGCGCCGGGCGGGAAGTCGCGCGGTCCTCCCCACCGTGGCGCGTACCGTTGAGGTCGTTCCCGCTGTGGTCCTTCCCACCCCGGACGCCGGTGCCGTTCGACGGCGGCGATACTGAACCCATGAAGCTCAGCCGTCCCGTCTCCTGGTTCCTGCTCGCCTTCGGAGTGTGGAGCTGGGTCATCTGGATCACTTTCGTCAAGAACCTGTGGAAGGACGGGAGTGGGCTCGCGTTCGACGACGCGGGCGATCCGACCGGGTACTTCTGGGTGCACCTGACGCTCGCCGTTGTCTCCTTTGTCTTGGGGACGGTCGTCGGGGGCATCGGGTTGCGCGGTGTTCGAGCCTTGCGTCACACGTCATAACGGGGAGTCTCCGCGTGATCATCGTGTTCCTGGTCCTGGTCCTGGCCGTGTTCGGCGGTCTGCACTGGTATGTGTGGCGCCGGATGGTGCGTGACACCACGGCGCGGCCGGGAGTGGCCCGCCGGGTGGGTACGGCCTTGGTCGTCGGCGGGCCGTTCCTGATGTTCGCGGCGATCGCCTCCGAGCGGGCCGGGGCGCCGTTCTGGCTGCAGCAGGTGCTGGCCTGGCCCGGGTTCCTGTGGATGGCGTTCTCGCTCTATCTCCTGCTGGCGTTGCTGGTGGGGGAGGTCGTGCGGCCGTTGCTCCGGCGGGTGCTGGAGCGGCGTTCGACGCCCGCGGTGGAGACGGTGGGTGTACGCGAGGACGCACCCGTACGCGCGCGAGTGCCCGACCTGGAAGCCGAGCCCTCCTCGGAGCCCGAGACCTCCTCCGATGCCGATGCCGGTGCCGGTGAGGCCCAGACCGGGCCCGCCGAGAAGCCGGAGCCCGCGGTCACCGGGCCCTCGCGGCGCCTCTTCGTCTCGCGTGTGGTGGGCGGTGCGGCTGCCGCCGCGGCCGTGGGGACCGTCGGATACGGGACGTACGGCGTCCTGCGCGGGCCCAAGGTGAAGCGGGTGACCGTGCCCCTCGCGAAACTCCCCAGGTCGGCCCACGGGTACCGGATCGCCGTCGTCAGCGATGTGCACCTCGGCCCCGTACTGGGGCGCGGGTTCGCGCAGAAGGTGGTCGACACGATCAACTCGACGCAGCCCGACCTCATCGCGGTCGTCGGGGACCTCGTCGACGGCAGCGTGAAGGATCTCGGGCCCGCGGCGGCGCCCCTCGCCCAGTTGAAGGCCCGGCACGGTTCGTTTTTCGTCACGGGCAATCACGAGTACTTCTCCGGTGCCGACGAGTGGGTCGCGCACGTACGGGGGTTGGGGCTGCGGCCGCTGGAGAACGCCCGTACGGAGCTGGCCGATTTCGATCTCGCCGGTGTCAACGACGTGTCCGGTGAGGACGAGGGACAGGGGCCCGACTTCGTCAAGGCGCTCGGGGACCGGGACCGGTCGCGGGCGTGTGTGTTGCTGGCACACCAGCCGGTGCAGATCCATGATGCCGTGGACCATGGCGTGGATCTTCAGCTCTCGGGGCACACGCACGGCGGCCAGTTGTGGCCCGGCAACCTCATCGCGGATCAGGCCAACCCGACCCTCGCCGGCCTGGAGCGGTACGGGGACACGCAGTTGTACGTGTCGCGGGGCGCCGGCGCCTGGGGACCGCCCACGCGGGTGGGCGCGCCGTCCGACATCACGGTCGTGGAGCTGGCTTCCAGGCAGGCCTGAGGCGCACACGTCACGCCTGGGAGCGGGCTGTGAAAGCGGCCGGAAACCATCGCTTGGTCAGCTTTCTCCCAACACTCCCCATAAGCCTTCCCCCGCCCGAAACCCCTGTGGTTGAGTGCCTCGCGCCACCAGGGAGTGGCTTGAGGAGCCACTGGGGGAGTGGCGGGATTGAGCCACGGGACCGTGGCTCCAGGAGGGGCGCCGATGCGATCGGTTCGCATACGGATTCTTGCGGTGGTTCTGGTGCTGGTCGCCGTGGGTGTGGGCGGCTGGCAACTGCTGCCGACGGGTGGCGGCGGGGCCATCACCGTCGGTACGACGGACGCGGTGACGGCCCTCGATCCGGCGGGGGCCTACGACGCAGGGTCCTGGGACCTGTTCAGCAACGTCTTCCAGTCGCTGCTCACCTTCGAGCCGGGCGGCGCGGACCCCGTGCCCGACGCCGCCAGGAGCTGCGGATTCGTCGGTACGGGCCTGACCACGTACCGGTGCACGCTGAAGGAGGGCCTCACGTTTCCCAGCGGGCACAGGATGACCGCCGAGGACGTGAAGTTCTCCTTCGACCGGGTCAGGTCCATCGACTCGGCCGTGGGACCCGCCTCGTTGTTCGACACGGTGGGTTCGGTGGACGCGAGCGGGCTCACCGTCACCTTCCATCTGTCGTCGCCGGACGCCACGTTCCCGTTCAAGGTCGCCACCGGCGCCGGTTCGATCGTCGACCGCACCCGCTACTCCGGGCACTCGCTGCGTACCGACAACGGGGTCGACGGCACGGGACCGTACACACTGAAGACGTACACGAAGGATCAGCGGGCCGTTCTGACGCCGAACTCCCGCTATCGGGGGGCGGCGCAGAGCAAGGGTGAATCCGCCGTCGTGCGCTACTACGCGACTCCCGGGAAACTCGACGCCGCCTGGAAGGCCAAGAAGGTCGACGTCGTGGCGCGCACGCTGCCGCCGAAGGTGCTCGCCGGGCTGTCGCCGAGCGATCCCGGTCATCGCGTCACGGAGGCGGCCGGCGCCGAGACCCGCAATCTGTACCTCGACGTGCGGGCCGGATCACCGCTCCACGACCGCCGGGTACGGCAGGCGCTGGCCCTGCTGGTCGACCGCGACGAGCTGGCCGCCACGACGTACCAGGGGACGGTGGATCCGCTCTACTCGCTGATCCCCGCGGGCATCACCGGGCACACGGCCTCCTTCTTCGACGCCTACCCGAAGCCCGATCCCGCGCGGGCGAAGGCGCTGCTCGCCGCCGCCGGCGTGAAGGCGCCCGTGCGCTTCACGTACGGGTACGCGAAGGGCAGGGACGCGGCCGGGGCGGAAGCCGCCGAACTCAAGCGGCAGCTGGAGCGGGGCGGACTGTTCCAGGTGACGCTCAAGGGCTACGAGTGGACCGACTTCCAGAAGCGGTACGCGGACGGCGAGCTGGACGCCTACGCCGTCGGGTGGGTCGCCGACTTCCCCGACCCGGACAACTTCACCGCGCCGCTCGTCGGCACCGGCGGCAGCATGAAGAACGGCTACAGCAGCAAGGACGTGGACCGGCGGATTCAGGACAGCCGGCAGTACGCGGACCGCAGTCGCACGGAGGAGGACTTCCGGGTGGTCCAGGACGACGTCGCCCGCGATGTTCCGCTCGTTCCGCTGTGGCAGCGCAAGGAATACGTGCTGAGCAGTGAGGCCGTGGGCGGCGGACAGTACCTGTCGGACGGCACCGGGGTCTTCCGGCTGTGGAGCCTCGACCGGATCTGAAGCGTTGGCGCGGGGTTGACGATTGCGGGAGTGACGCGATGAGGTCACCCCACGCAGCATCTTGTGACGAAGGTGTGCGTGGGGTGAGGAGCAAACGTGTTGAGACGCAACTCCTTCCGGCTGCCCCGGCATCCGGCTTCGGTCGGGCTCGCCCGGCGCCGGGTGCGCGACCACCTGTCGAACTGGGGGCACAGCGCGGGGGAGCAGGCGTTCGAGGACGTCGTGCTGCTCGTGTCCGAGCTGTCGACGAACGCCGTGCGCCACGGACCGCTGCTGGAGCGGGAGTTCGAGGTCGCCGTCACCGTGCTCGCGGACGGCTCCTGCCTCATCGAGGTCTCCGACGAGAGCCCCGTCCAGCCCCGCCTGCGGGTGGTCGGAGAGTACGACGAGGAGTCCGGCCGGGGCCTGACCCTGGTGGAACACCTCACGACTGCCTGGGGAGTATGGAGCCGCGGAAGATACGGCAAGACGGTCTGGGCACTGGTCCCGGCGGCATAGCGCCCCTGTCCTTTCAGGGGCGCGGGGAACTGCGCGACAAGCCCCCACGGCCCTGCAGATCACAACGCACCGTTCGCCCCCGAAGAATCAACCACAAGCCTTCGCAGGCAACGTGACCGTCACCGCCAGCCCCTCCCCCGGAGCCGTCCGCACCACCACCTCACCCCCATGGGCCACGGCCACCCCCTGAACGATGGCCATGCCGAGCCCACTGCCCGCACCCCCACCCGCCCGGAAGAACCGGTCGAAGATGCGGGAGGCGTCATCCTCGCCGAGACCGGGCCCCTCGTCGGCGACACAGAGCCGGACGACCCCGTCGACCCGCTCCAGACCGAGCGTGACCGCGACAGACACGGGCGTGTGCGTCCGTACGTTCGCCACGAGGTTTCCCAGGATCTGACGCAGGCCCGACTCGTCGGCGTGTATCAGCAGGGCCCCGTCGGCGCCCACGGACACCGGCCGCTCGGGCTGCTGGGCGCGAAGATCCTCGGCCGCGTCGCGCACGAGACGGCTCAGGTCGACGTTCTTGAAGCGCAGTTCGGGCTGCTGGTCGAGGCGGGCCAGGGTGAGCAGCTCGTCGACCAGGCGGGCCATGCGGTCGGCCTCACCGGTCATCCGGTCCCAGGCCCGCTTGCGCTCGCCCGGCTCGCGCAGCATGCCCTTGTCGTACAGCTGGAGGTAGCCGCGGATCGCCGACAGCGGCGTACGCAGTTCGTGGGAGGCGTCCGCGACGAAGCGGCGCAGTTGCGTGGCGCTCCGCTCACGGGTGCGATACGCCGACTCGACCTGGTGGAGCATCGAGTTGAGGGCGAGCCGCAGCTGCTCGACCTCCTGGGTCGGGTGATGGCTTGAGGGCACCCGCCGGGCCAGATCCCCCTCGGCGATCGCCGACGACGTCTCGACCATGTCCTCCAGGGGGCGCAGCCGACGGCTCACGCTGAGCATGGTCAGTACGGCGAGCAGCGCCAACAGCAGGACACCGAAGGTCAGATCGAGCTTGAGGGCCTTGGCCATGCCCTTGTGCAGGGCGTCCGTCGAGGTGGCCAGCAGGATGGTCGTGCCGTCCGTGAGGGAGATGCCTATGACCCGGTACGGGGTGCCGTCCACGCTCACGTCCCGTGGCTCGGCGTCGCCGGTGAGGGACCGGGGGTCGTCCACGGCCGCGGCCAGCGCCCGCTGGTTGTCCGTCGGTTCGAAGGTGCCGATCGTGAGGGTGTGTCCGGTGGTGTCGACCAGGGCGAAGAGGGAGTCCGAGTTCGGCGGCCCCTGCGATTCGGGGATCTTCCCCTCGCGGACGAAGGCCAGGGCGCTCATCGAGTCGATCTGCCGCGCCGTGAGCTGCGTACTCCCCAGCGAGTCCCGTGTCTTGAGCAGTTCCGAGTCGACCTGGTCCAGCAGGTAGTACCGCATGCCCATCAGGCTGACCGCCGTCGCCACGATGATGCCGAGCGCCAGCAGTGCCACGTTGGCCAGCGTCAGCTTGCCACGCAGCGAGTGGATGCCACGGCTGTGCTTGCGGCAGATCATGCGAGCCCGTATCCGACGCCCCGGCGTGTCGTGATCACCGGGGCGCCGAGGGCGTCGAGCTTGCGCCGCAGATAGCTGATGTACGTCTCCACGACGGTCGACTCGGCCGAGTGCTCGTACTGCCAGACGTGGCGCAGGAGCTGCTCCTTGGGGACGATCCGGCCGCCGTTGCGCACGAGGAAGCGCAGGAGCGCGTACTCGGTGGGGGTGAGTTCGACCGAGCGGCCCGCGCGGTGCACCGAGTACGTCGTCTCGTCCAGCTCCAGGTCTCCGTAGCGCAGGGGCGGGCGCTCGGGGAGGACGTCCGCCGGGCGGGTGCGGCGCAGGACCGCGGTGATGCGGGCGATCACCTCGTCGATGTTGAACGGCTTGGTGATGTAGTCGTCGCCGAAGGAGAGCGCGCCGACGATCTCGGTGGGCGCGTCCCTCGCGGTGAGGAACACCAGGGCCAGGTCGGGCTGTTTCGCGCGCAGTTCGCGGCCCAGCGCCCGGCCGTCGCCGTCCGGGAGCATCACGTCGAGGAGCGCGGCGTCCGGGCGGGTGCGCTCGGCCAGCGTCAGCGCCTGGCGCACGGTCCCTGCCGTCATCACCTCGAAGCGGTGGTAGCGCAGAGCGATGGCCAGGACGTCCGCGATGCTCGGTTCGTCCTCGACGACCAGGACGGTCGCCCCCTCGTGAGCGGTCATGTCCCCAGTATCGGCGCGGGCACCGACAACGGGGGCGGGTCGTGCTTTGGAGTTCCTTGTGAGTCATGGCCGAGTCGTGTCCACGGGTGCGCGCCACCCCGATGCTGATCCGCAGGACCTGGGGGACCAACCGACAACCGACTAAGGGGCGTTGAGGCGTGACGACATTGGCACGGTGGTGCTATCGGCACCGGCTGGTGGTCCTGTTGTTGTGGGTGGGGGCGCTGTTGGGGCTGGGCTTCGCGGGATCCGCCGCGGGCACGAACTACGCGGACACCTTCACCCTTCCGAACACGGACTCCACGCGCGCGTACGACCTGATGGAGAAGGCCTTCCCGGAGCGGTCGGGCGACACCGACACGGTGGTGTGGAAGGTCGACGACGGATCCGTACGGGACGATTCCGTACGCTCCCGGATCGAGCCCGCCCTTGAGGAGATCGGGCGCATGAAGGGCGTCGGCGACGTCAGCAGCCCGTACGCCGCCCAGGGAGCCACACAGATCAGTGAGAACGGGCGGATCGCCTACGCCCAGGTGACCTTCACCGAGCAGGCGAACGGTGTCCCCAAGGAGCTGGTCCAGGACGTCGTAGACACGTCACAGGACGCCGAACGAGCCGGCCTCCAGGTGGAGCTGGGCGGCCAGGCGATCACCCGGATCCAGGAACCGCCCACCGGTATCGCCGAGATGGTCGGCATCATGGCCGCGGCGGTCGTCCTCTTCCTCGCCTTCGGCTCGCTCTTCGCGATGCTGCTGCCGCTCGTCGTCGCGATCGCGGCCCTCGGCACCGGCCTGATGGCGACCTCACTGCTCAGCCATGTCACCGACGTGCCCGAAGTGGCCCCGCTGCTCGGCTCGTTGATCGGTCTCGGCGTGGGCATCGACTACGCGCTGTTCATCGTGACGCGGCACCGCCGGGGCATCCTGCGCGGCATGAAGCCCGAGGAGTCCGCCGTCACGGCCCTCAACACCTCGGGCCGCGCCGTGCTGTTCGCGGGCGGCACGGTGTGCATCGCGCTCGCCGGAATGCTCGTGATGAACATGCGTTTCCTGGACGGCGTGGTCGTCGCGACCTCGCTGACCGTCGTACTCAGCGTCCTCGCCGCGACCACTCTGCTGCCCGCGCTCCTCGGCATGCTCGGCATGCGCGTCCTCAGCCGCAAGCAGCGGCGCAGGCTCGCCGAGACGGGACCGGAGCCGGCCGAGGCGAGCGGCCTCGCGGCACGCTGGTCCATGTACGTGCAGAAGCGGCCGCGTTCGATCGCCGCCGGGGCACTGGTCGTGATGGTGATCCTCGCGCTGCCCGTCCTGTCGATCCGGCTCGGCGCCACCGACCAGGGCAACCACAAGGACTCGACGACGACGCGCCAGGCGTACGACCTGCTCGCCGAGGGCTTCGGGCCCGGCTTCAACGGCCCGCTCCAGGTGGTCGTGGACGGCGGTGACACGGACGCGCTGGTGTCGACCATCCGCTCGACCGAGGGCGTCGCCCAGGTCGCGGCCGCGCCGCCCTCCCAGGGCGTCACGGTGATCCAGGTCGTGCCCACCACGTCACCGCAGTCCGAGAAGACGGACCAGTTGATCGACCGGCTGCGGGACGACGTGATCCCGGAGTCCGGAACCGAGGCCCACGTGGGCGGAGTGACCGCCGTCTTCAAGGACTTCGCGGCCGTCACGGGGGACCGGCTGCCGTACTTCGTCGCGGCGATCATCACACTCGGCTTCCTGCTGCTGATGGTGGCCTTCCGCTCCCTGGTGGTGCCGCTGACGGCAGCCCTGATGAACCTGATCGCGGCCGCCGCGTCCTTCGGAGTGCTCGTCGCGATCTTCCAGTGGGGCTGGGGCACGGGACTCCTCGGCCTCGGCAAGGAGGGGCCGATCACCGCCTTCCTGCCGGTCATCATGCTGTCGCTGCTCTTCGGGCTCTCGATGGACTACCAGGTGTTCCTGGTGAGCCGCATGCACGAGGAATGGGTGCACACCAAGGACAACGCGCGGGCGGTCCGGGTCGGCCTAGCCGAGACCAGCCGGGTCATCAACTGCGCGGCCCTGATCATGATCTGCGTCTTCTCCGCGTTCGTCCTCAGCGGCGACATGGAGGGCGCGATGGCGGGCATCGGGCTCGCGGCGGCGGTCGCACTGGACGCGTTCATCCTGCGTACGGCGCTGGTGCCGGCCGCGATGCACCTCCTGGGGAACTCCAACTGGTGGCTGCCCGCCGGTCTGGAGAAGCGGCTGCCGCATCTGGCGGTCGAGCCCCGCGAGGAGGAGGCTGCCGAGCCCCACGCGCGCGTGCCCGACGCCGACGGCGGTTCGACCGTGGTCCACGGCTTCGTCCGCACCCCGGACGGCGCACCCGTCGAGGGCGCCGCGCTGACCCTGCTCTCCAAGGGCGGCCGTCAGCTCGACCGGGTGACGTCGCTGGCCGACGGCTCGTACATCGTCACGGTGCCCTCCGCGGGCTCGTACCTGCTGGCCGTGACGGCCGCCGAGCACCCCTCCCGCGCCCGGCACGTGATGGTCGGCGCCGAACCGCTGGTGTACGACGTGGAGCTGGCGGAGGACGAGGTGGACGCCGTGAACTGACCGCCGCGGCGGGCTCCCGCGCCGGTGCCGCTCGATCGGGTGACCGGCGCGGGGAACCCGCCACGCGAGGTCCGGGGCGGTCCTACGGTCCCCCGTAACCCGGTCGCGCGGTGCCTCCGGGGCGGAGCCCGGCGGAACGGGGGGCGGCGGAGTGGGACTGCGCCAGCGCAGCAAGGACGTGTGGCGGGGGTCGGTGCCGAGTGACGCCGGCGCGCTGGTCCTGGACCTGTGCGAGGAACTGATCGACGGCTACGCACAGCGCCGGGGCCCGATGCCGGTGGTGGTCCTGCACGCGGCCGGGCAGGACCCGGAGGGCCGGCACGACGACGGGGTGAGGGAACTCGTCGACCTGTTGCACCGGGCCCAGAAGCCCCGCTGGCTGCTGTGCCGCAGTATGGACCCGCCCGCGGACCGCGGTCACCCGCCGGAGCCCTCGGACACACCGCCGGAGGGCGGACTCCGCCTGGACGACCAGACGTACGCGGCGACGACCGCGTTGGTGAAGGACGTGTCCGAGGGGGTGTGGGAGAACCACAACCGCTCCCAGTACCGTCCGTACCGGATGCCGCGGTCCCGGCTGATGGCCGCGCTGGACCAGGTCCTGGACGAGATGCCGGAGAGCGACCGGGCCCCCGACCCGCGCGCGGCCGTGACCCGGCTGACGCGGCGGCGCTGGCAGCCGGCCACCCGGCCGGAACCGGACGGGTTCTGGCGGCAGTTGGGGACGATGCTGAGCCCGGCGACCGTGCTGGGCGCCGCGGTGGTCGCCGCCCTGGGCGTCCTGGCCGCCAAGGTGGACGCCTGGCCGCTGGCGGCCGCCGTGCTGGCGGTCCTGTCGGTGCCGGCGGTGGGCTGTCTGATCCGGCGCCGGCTGCCTCCGCTGTGGCTCGGGTCCGGCTGCCGTTGGTTCGCCACCACCACCTTCCCGCTGATGCCGGGCACCACGGCTCCGGTCTGGTCGCTGTGGCATCCCCGGCAGTCCCGCGCCACGCTGGAGGACCGCGCCGTCGACGTGATCCGCCAGATGCTCACCGCCGTCGGGCCCGGCGACACCGGGGACGGCGGGGACACCGGATGCGGGACCTCGGCCCGGGAGTCGGCCCGCCAGTTCTGCCTCCAACTGCGCACCCTCGCCCTGCTGGAGGACCTGCGGGAGAACCACCGCCCGGCCTGGGACCTCAGGCACCGCAAACGCACGGTCCCCCCGCTGCTGCTGATCCCACGGGCCACCCGGGCCAACGGAGCGCTGCCCTTCGTCCGGGCGATCAGCGACGTACGCAGCCGCCGCAGCGAGCAGGACCCGCTGCTGGTGGTCGCCGGCGTCGCCCACGGGGACCTGGCCGGCCTGCGCGAGCGCACCCTGCTCCCACTGCCGTCACCGGACGCCTACCGCCGCGAGCCGGCGAGGCTCTACGAGGCATGGGTGGCCCGCAGTCTGCGTACAGGTCAGGCACCGAGCCTGAACGCGGCGTTGCCCTGGATCCTGCCGGTGTCCCTGACGGGGCCCCTCCTGAGGACCAACGACGCGAACGCCCCGTTCAACGAACGCAGCACGTACCGCGTACGGCGCAGCCCCTGGCTGCTGTGGTCGCGGTGGACCCTGGCCGCGACGTGTGTCTTCGCCACGACCGGTGCCGGCGTCTACTACGAGAGCCTGAAGGACAGGTACTGCATCGCGCCGGAGACCGTCTGGAACCGTGACCTGGTGCGCACGGTCGACGACCAGTGCGTGGGGGTGGTCACCGGCCGGCCGCTGCTCGAAGGGTCCGATCCGCCGCTGCTCGACGCCGGCCTCGGCCGACGCGTCGGCCTGAAGGAGCTGCAGGCCGCGATCAAGGCCGAGAACGAGGCCCTCGACGAGGACAGGAAGCACATCACCCTGGTCTTCGCCGGTGCGCTCACCACCAAGGAACACGAACCGGGGGACGCGGTGGACGTTCTGCGCCAGCTGGCCGGCGTGTACGTGGCACAGCACCTTGTGAACAACCCCGAAGAGACCAACAGCGACCTGCAGCTGCGGATCCTGATCGCCAACGGTGGTCCGGGCATGGCGGACCAGAAGACCATGGCCACCAAGATCGTCGAGTACGCCCGCTGGGATCCCAGTGTCGTAGGTGTCGTCGGCATGGGCATCCACACGCCGGACAGCGCGGATGCCGTGCGGCAGCTCCAGCAGGCGGGCCTGGCGGTGATCGGCACCACCAACTCGGCCACGGGCCTGGCCTCGACGTACCGCAACTACTTCGGCATGGCCCCCACCGACCAGGAGGAGGCGTCGCTCCTCGTGAACTCCCTGGGAACGGCCGGGAAGCGAACGGCGGTGGTCCTGGCGCCCGCCGAGGGCGAGGGCCCGGGCAGCAGCTCCTACGGCAACGACCAGGCGAAGTACGGCACCTTGGCACTCCGGGCAGCCGACTTCACCCTGCGGCGGCGCGTCGACTACGAGGTCACCGGCACCAGCGCGGACATGCACGAGGCAGCCCAGAGGATCTGCGGCGAGCGGATCGACATCGTCTATCTGGCGGGCCGGGCGAGCCACGTCAGCAACCTCATGAGGGTGCTGAGGGACCACACGGGCTGCGAGAAGCACCCGGTCACCGTGCTGGCGGGGGACGACATGGAAAAGAAGTCGTTCGAGGACGAGGACATCACCTTTCCCGACGGAGGCCGGCTGCGCTACACCTCCCTGACGTACGACAAGCACCTCCGGACAACGGACCTCCACCGTCGCGCGGCGGCCGCGTTCGCCTACCCGCTCTTCGAGGGCCGGCGCCTGAACGACACCAGGGACGCCATCGACGACGGAGGCTTCCTCGCCCTGTCCCACGATGCGGCGATGGCGTTCCACACGGCCGCGGCGGAGGCCGGGGTTCCCGGCAACGGCCGCGCCCCCGCCGTGCTGGCCGTCCTGCATACGATCGAGTTCACGGGAAAGGTCGGGAACATCAGCTTCCGGAACGCGGACGCGTCGAACCCCGAACTGCGCGGCCACGGCATCGGGCTCCACGAGGTGACGCGGACGCCCGGGGACTCCACGCTCCGTGACGTGACCCTGTGCGGCCGTGCGGCCGGTGACTCCACGGCCCTCAGGAAGCTGTCGTGCCCCCCGGTGCCGCCGGATCAGGAGCAGAGTTCGTCATCCCCGGCAGGAAGTCCGTGAACAGCCCGTGCACCTCGCGGACCAGCGGCCGCAGCACTCGGAAGCGGGCCAGTGAGACGCCGAGCGACGTGAGGCGGGCACCTCGTTCGGCGAGCCGGTAGCTGCGCTCGCGGCCCTCCGTGCGGTCGAAGACCCAGTACAGGACGAGACCCATCTGGGAGAGCCACAGCAGCTCGGGGAGCACCTCCCGCAGTTCCTCCGGGATCTTCGCCTTGGAGCCCGCCAGCACCTCGCGGCAGACCCCGATGGCCTCCACGCGCGCGTGCTCCGACTCGGCGGAGAACGGGCTGAGCGGGCTGTCCGGATCGGCCGCGTTCTTGAAGAACTGCACCGCGAACTCGTGGTACGGCGTCGCCACGTCCAGCCACGCCTTCAGCACCCCGGCGATCCGCGCCTCCAGATCCTTCTCCTGGTCCAGGACTTCGCGGACCGCCGCCCGGTGCTCGGCGGCGAGCCGGTCGTAGAAGCCCTGGATCAGGTGCTCCTTGCCGGCGAAGTAGTAGTAGGCGTTGCCTACGGAGACCCCTGCCTCCGTGGCGATGGCCCGCATGGTCGTCTTCTCGTAGCCCCGTTCCTGGAACAGGCGCATCGCCGTCTCCAGGATCAGGGCCCGGGTCTGCTCGCTCTTGGCGGGCGTACGGGACGGCCGGGCGGGGCCTTCCGGCTCCGCGGGGCCGTCCGGACGACTGGCACTGTCTTTCGCTGCTGGCACGGGAGAGAGCCTAACGAGGCGCGCAGGTGCCGCTGTCACAGGCGGGCGCGTTGTAGGTCCAGCCCGTGGCCGGGGTGTACTGCCATCCGTCGGCCCCGTAGTACGCGCCTCCGCCCCAGGCGCCGTGCCTGCGTGCCCACTGGCCCTCACGCCACTTGGCGGCGGCGAGGACGGCGCCGCGCGCGAGCCGTGCCCCGGCCGGGGTGCTGAACCGGTGGGCCGTCGGGCGGTGCTCGGCCAGCGCCCACAGGGTGACGATCCAGGCGGCGGTGCCGCGGTAGACCTGGCCCGAGTCGCCGATCACGGTGATCTCGTCGAGTGTCGCCGCGTGGTCGAGCCCCGGGAAGCGCCGCATGGCGGCCTCCGAGCCGGCGGGCACCAGGTCCAGGGGCACCAACTGGCGCTGCCGTACGAGCCAGTCGCGCAGGAAGCCGCAGAGCGAGCACTGCGCGTCGTACAGGACGGTGAGCCCGCGGACCGGGACGCGCGCGGCGTCCCGGTCCGGGGTGGCGGTGGTGGCCATCGCGGTCACGCCCCGACCGCCGGGGCGACCCAGCCCTGCGGCGGCACGGGCGGCTGCTGCTCGCGCTCCATGATGCCCCGGCGCCGGATCTTGTTGAGCACGTACACATTGCCCAGGTGCATGGCACCGAGCACCAGGAGCACCACGCCGATCTTCGTCGACAGGGCCTCGAACACCCCGCGGGCGTCGGCGATCTCCTCGTCCTGGCTCAGATAGAGGGCCACGAAGCCCAGGTTCACCAGGTAGAAGCCCACCACCAGCAGGTGGTTGACGGCGTCCGCGAGCTTCTCGTTCCCGTGCAGCACATCCGCCAGAAAGATCCGCCCGTTCTGGCTGAGCGTCCGTGCCACCCAGATCGTCAGCGCCACGCTGACCAGCAGATAGATGACATACGCGAGGACTGTGAGGTCCATGTCCCCACCCCTTCCCGACTTCTTGAACGCGTTCAAAACGCGCTGTCGAGGAAGAATGTAGACCTGTTTTTGAACGTGTTCAAGTCAGTTGCGGGACGTGCGTGTGTGACGTGCGGCTCAGGCCGCGACGGGAGTGGGGGAGCCTGGGGGAGTTGGTGCCGCGGGCGGGGCTCAGCCGTTGCGCGCCAGCTCCGGCCGCTTGCCGTAGTCCGTGAAGCCGATGACGTTGCCCCAGGGGTCGGCGATCTCGACGGTCCAGCCGGTGGCCACCGGGAAGGGCTCGTCGAGGGGCGGGATCCCGGCCGCGGTCAGCGCCCGTGCCGTCACCCGGGCGTCCCGCACCTCCAGCCACACGCGGCACGCCGGCCAGGACGGCTGCCGTTGTCCGAGTTCCTCGTCCACGCGCAGCAGTACGCCCGGAGTCTCGTTCCCCACCTTCAGCAGGGCGATCCCGGCCTCGTCCAGGCGGAAGGCCACCGGAAACCCGGCCCGCCCGTAGAAGCCCAGCGCCTCGTCGAGATTCCCGACGGGCAGCAGCACGTTGTCGAAACCGAGCAGTTCGTACGACTCGTCATCTGACATACCGTCAGAATAGGTCGCCGTCCGCTCAGGGCGAGGGAACCGGCTGCGGCGTCGCGCGCGTGGCGAGCAGCCGCAGCGACTTGTCCGTCGCGGAGCCGGGCTCCGCCGTGAACGTGACCAGGGTCTGGCCGGGATCGGAGGGCAGCGGCAGCGACTCGTAGTGCAGCCACAGCTCGCCCACGACCGGGTGGGTGACGTGCTTCACGCCGTAGCACAGGCCCCGTACGTGCTGCTGGTCCCAGCAGCGGCGGAACTGCGCGCTGTGCTCCAGCAGGTCCGCGATCAGCGCGCCGAGGGCGGGGTCGTCGGGGTGCCGGCCCACATCGGCGCGGAGCGTCGCGGCCATGTACTCGCCGCCCGCCTCCCACTCCGGATACAGCGACCTGGACTGCTCCTCGTGCAGGAAGTACAGCCGGGCCAGGTTCCGCTCCCGCGGCTCCAGCGCGGCGAAGTCGTAGGTGACCCGCCCGCCGAGCGTGTTCCAGGCCAGGACGTTCATGGCCACGCTGCACACGTACGCGGGCACGTCCTCCATGGCGTCCATCAGCAGCCGGATGCCCTGCCGCACCTGCTGTGACGCCGTCGTCGCCGTCGGCAGTGTCCTGCGTCCGGGAAGGGTGAGGTCCCGCAGATAGGCGTACTCGGAGTCGGTCAGCCGCAGCGCGCGGGCGACGGCGTCCAGGACGGAGTCCGAGATGTTGGGCGTACGGCCCTGCTCGATGCGCGTGTAGTAGTCGACGCTGATCCCCGCCAGTTGGGCGGCCTCCTCGCGCCGCAGACCCGGCACCCGTCTGCGGTTGACCCCGGCGGGGAGCCCCAGCTCACCCGGGTCGAGAGCGGCACGGCGGGCCTTGAGGAACGCGCTGATGTCGGGTTCGGGACGCGTGACCATGCTTCGAGTATCGCCCAGCCGGATCCGTCGCCGGTTCCTGGTACTGCCAGACCCAGGCTGGACCGGGCCTGGTCCGGACCCGTGGCGGGAGGGAGGGTCGAAAGGTATCCACACAGCCACATGAAACCCACAGCCACGTGAAACCCACAGCCACGTGAAGCCCAAGGAGGCTCGACACTCATGCAGCGCAGGATTCTGGGCGGCACCGGCATCTCGGTCAGCGAGTACGCGCTCGGCGCGATGATGTTCGGGGAGATCGGCAACCCCGACCACGACGATTCCGTACGGATCATCCACGCGGCCCTGGAAGCGGGCATCAACTTCGTGGACACCGCAGACATCTACAGCACCGGCGAGTCCGAGGAGATCGTCGGCAAGGCCCTCAAGGGGCGCCGCGAGGAGGTCGTCCTCGCCACCAAGTTCCGGCTGCCCATGGGCGACGAGCCCAACCTGGCGGGAGGCTCGCGCCGCTACATCATGCGCGCGGTCGAGGACAGCCTGCGGCGCCTGGACACCGACTACATCGACCTCTACCAGATGCACCGCCCCGACCCGCTCACGGACATCGACGAGACCCTGTCCGCCCTGTCCGACCTCGTACGGTCCGGAAAGGTACGGGTCGTGGGCTCCTCCTCCTTCCCGGCCGACCAGATCGTGGAGGCACAGTGGACGGCCGAGCGGCGCGGCCACGTCCGGTTCCGTACCGAGCAGCCGCCCTACTCGATCCTGGCCCGCGGGGCGGAGGGCAGCATCCTTCCGGCGGCCCAGCGCTACGGCATGGGCACGCTGACCTGGGGACCGCTCAGCGCCGGCTGGCTCTCCGGCCGTGACCTCGCGGCCAGCGGGCGCGCCAAGCTGGAGGGCTTCAAGTTCGACCCGGCCCTGCCCGGCAACGCGGCCAAGCTCGCCGCGGTCGCGGACCTCAAGAAGGTCGCCGCCGACGCCGGTCTCCCGCTCCCGCACATGGCCCTGGCCTTCGTACGCGCCCACCCGGGCGTCACCTCGGCCATCATCGGCCCGCGCACGATGGACCAGCTCACCGACCTGCTGGCGGGCGCCGACGTCACCCTCGACGACGCGATCCTGGACCGCATCGACGAGATCGTTCCGCCCGGCACGGACCTGAACCGGGCCGACAACTACTTCGTCGAGCAGCCGGCGTTGACGGACCCGTCGCTGCGCCGCCGCAGGTAGCGCGGACGGTAGCGCATAGCGCGGACGGTACGGCCCCCACTGCGGCGGGGCTCCGGAACCGGGGCCCCGCCGCCTGTTTCTCCCCCGCGGTGACTGATTGTCAGTGGTGCCTCGTACTGTCGACGGCATGGGAATGGTGACGTTCGTCGACGAGACGACAAGCGGGGACCGCGGTGCGGGCTGGGGTCTGGAGATCGCCGAGGAGCGGCTCGCGCTGCGCGAGTTGATCCGTCGGCGGGTCTTTCAGGAGGTCGCCGAGTTCAACGCGCGTACGCCGGAGGTGTTCCAGGGACTGGTGCAGCCCAAGGACACCGAGCGCGTGCTGAACGGGTACGCGTTGCGGACGCCCCGGCGGATAGACCCCGAGGCCCAGACGGCCCTGGCGCTCAGGGCCTTCGCGGGGAACGGCTTCCTGGTGCTGGTGGGGGACCGGCAGGTCACCGACCTCGACGAGGAGATCGAGCTGGCGCTCGGCACCGAGGTCACGTTCCTGAAGCTCGTCGCGCTGGTGGGTGGCTGATGACGTCGATGCGATCGCACAGGCAGAAGATCAGCAACCAGATCGCCGCGGGGAACATGGGCAGACTCGCCGACGAGACGCTGAAGGCCGCCGTCGCCAACCACGGCTTCTGGGGCGGAGACTGGGCCGAGATCTTCGACATCCTGCGCAGCCTGCCCATGGAGGAGCGTCGCCGGCTCGCCCACGCGCTCGTCGAACGCTTCGACTCGCTCGGCTCGGAGCCGGAGGCCCGGCAGAGGGTGCTGACGCTGCTCGGCATCATCGCCCGTGACCTGCCCGACGACTTCTTCCTCCCCACCGAGCGGCTGGCGGAGCTCGAATCGCTCGGTGCCCGGCACTCCTTCTGGCACGCCACGCGTCTCGACCTCCTGGCGGAGGCGGAGCTCGCGACCGGCAGACAGCTCGCACCCCCCGTCGTGGCCGTCCTCCGTCGTACGGCCCTGGTCGCCTACCGCGCGGAGCACCTCGTGGAGTTGGTCAAGAAGCTCACCACCCCTGTCCTCAACGTCGGCGAGGCGTGGGCCGATCACGCCATGGAACAGCTCACCGGCTCGGACGACGACCCCTGGCACGACCTGCTCGTCCACGCGCTCACGGCCACCGCCTCCAAGCCCAGCGCCAAGTGGGACAAGCAGGCGCAGGCCCTCATCGACACCATCGGCCCGGACCGGGTCAGGGAGACCGCCCTGTCCTGGCTCGCCCTCGTCGGCCGCCCGCGGACCATCCCGCTGGAACGCCAGACGTACGACCCGGACATCAACAACGCCTACGACCCCTACAACGCCAACGCCCTGCGCGGACTCGCCTGGCTCCTGTCCCTCCTTCCGCCGCACCCGGACACGGCCCGGGCGCTGGGCGCGCTCGTCGAGACCTCCCTCAAGAAGGTCGCCGGGATCGGCCCGCGCAACCCGAAGGTCGCCAACGCGGGCGTCATCGCGCTCTCCCGCGTCGACAGCGAGGCAGCCCTCGCCGAACTGGCCCGCCTGGCCACGCGGGTGACGTACAAGAACACGGCGAAGCTGCTCGACGGCGCGTTGGAGGCGCGGGCCACCGCTCTCGGCCTGAGCCGCGAGGAGATCGAGGAGCTCGCCGTCCCGGCGTACGGGCTCACCGAGGTGGGGCGTGCCCTGCACCGGTTCGGGGACGTCACCGCCCTCATCGAGGTCCATGGCTCCAAGTCCGTGCTCAGCTGGCGCAACGCGGCCGGCAAGGAGGTCAAGAGCGTGCCCGCCGCGGTGAAGCGGGATCACGCCGACGACCTCAAGGAGCTCAAGGCCGCCGCCAAGGACATCGACAAGATGCTCTCGGCGCAGGCGGAGCGGCTCGACCGCCAGTTCCTGGCTCGGCGAACCTGGGCGTACGACGCCTGGCGCGAGCGCTACGTCGACCACCCACTGGTCGGCACCCTCGCCCGGCGCCTCGTGTGGACGGTCGACGGCAGACCGGTCGGTTTCGCCGACGGCGAGCTGCGTACGCTCACCGACGACCCGGTGGCCACAGGTTCGGAGGTCGGGCTCTGGCACCCGGTGGGACGCGAACCCGCCGAGGTCGTCGCCTGGCGCGACTGGCTGGAGCGGCACGAGATCACCCAGCCGTTCAAGCAGGCCCACCGCGAGGTGTACCTGCTCACCGACGCCGAGCGCGCCACGGGCACGTACTCGAACCGTTTCGCGGCGCACGTGCTGCGGCAGCACCAGTTCAACTCGCTGGCCGCGATCAGGGGGTGGCGCAACAAGCTCCGGCTGTGCGTCGACGACTCGGCTCCGCCGGCCAGCCGGGAGCTGTCCCAGTGGGGCCTGCGCGCCGAGTACTGGATCGAGGGCGACGGCGAGGAGTACGGCGAGGACACCACGGAATCCGGCAGTTACCTGCGACTGCGCACCGACCAGGTCCGCTTCTACCCGATGGACGCCCCGGAGAACTCGGCGCACTGCTACGGCGGCGAGTACAGCATGTGGCTGCGGGACGGGCAGGACCCGGTCGAGCCGTTGGCCCTCGCCGACATTCCACCCCTGGTCCTCTCCGAAGTCCTGCGCGACGTCGACCTGTTCGTGGGCGTCGCGAGCGTCGGCAACGACCCGACCTGGCAGGACGGCGGCCCCGGCGGCCGCTTCCAGGAGTACTGGTCGGGGTACAGCTTCGGCGAGCTGAGCCAGAGTGCCGAGACCCGCCGGGCCCTCCTCGACCGCCTGATCCCCCGGCTCGCGATAGCCGACCGCTGCACCCTGGAGGGCCGCTTCCTGCACGTGAAGGGCGAGCGCCACACGTACAAGATCCACCTCGGCTCGGGCAACATCCTGATGACCCCGAACGACCAGTACCTGTGCATAGTCCCGAAGTCCGCGCCGGCGTCTCCCCAGACCGGCTACTTGCCGTACGAGGGAGACCGAACCCTCGCTGTCATCCTCAGCAAGGCGATGATGCTGGCCAAGGACACGGAGATCACGGACCCGACGATCCTCAGCCAGCTGTAGCCGGTACTGGGACGTCGAACGCCGCCCCCGCTATCCGCATGACGTACGGCAGTTCCGGGGTCCGGTCCGTCGGGTTGAGGGCGTAGACGAGGAGACGGCGGAGGTCGCGGGTGGCGAAGGTGCCGCTCGTGTAGCCGGGTACGTGCCCGCTCTTGCCCCAGACGACCGTGCCGTCGGGGAACTCGGTGCGCTGGAGCCCGCCGTAGCTGAACTGCGTGTCACCGGACGCCGCAGCGGGCATCCGGAACAGATCTTTCTGCTGGGCAGGCGGGAGGAGGCGGCCGCGGTACAGGGCCGTGAAGAAGCGGGCCAGATCGGGTGCGTTGGAGATCATGCCCCCTTCCGCCCAGCCGAACGGATTCTGGACGCTCACGTCCTTGAGCCCGCCGGAGCCCGGCACCGCCACCAGGCCGCGTGTGTAGGGGGCCGGGATCGACCAGTCGTCCAGGGCGGGGACGTACGTGTCGCGAAGCCGGAGCGGCTTCAGTATCCGCGCACGGACTTCGGAGCCGTACGTGTGACCTGTCACCTGCTCGATGATGAGGCCCGCGATGAAGTAGTTGATGCCGTTGTACCGCGTGACCTTGCCCGGTTCCGTCGGTTCTCCGCAGGCCAGGGACGCGTCCACGGCCTCGCGCGGTGACATGTCCTCCGTGGCACAGGTCATGATCTGCAGGCCGCTGGTGTGGCTGAGCAACTGGCCCACGGCGACGGGGTAGTAGCCGGCCGGCAGAAGACCCGGCATCAACTCCTGCACCGTGTCGTCCAGAGTCAGCCGTCCCTCGGCGGCCAGTTGCAGCAGCACGGTCGACGTGAAGATCTTCGTGACACTGCCGATCCTGAAGTGCGCGTCGGAGGATGGCACGGACGGACCGGCCGTACCCGTCCAGCGGCCGTCCGTCCCGGACATCCGGATCAGCCCACCCGTCACGTTCTCATCGGGCAGCCCGGCGAGGGAGGCCCGCAGCGCCTCCTTGTCGAGCCCCCGGTCACTCTCGCCGAGCCCCCGATCACTGCGGTCCACACCGTGCCCGGGCCCCGCGGCCACCGCAGGCACGGTCCCCACCACCAGCACGGCCGCCACCACTCCGGCGGCCGCCACCGCCCTCCAACGCCTCTTGTGTCCACGTAAGTTCGCCATGCACACCAGCTTTGCGCCGCCCTTCCCCCGCTTCCATCGGGAAGATCCCGGACACGCCCCTGACCTCACCCTGAGCCGCCCCCCGGCTTCTGCCGGCCACAGGACGCGCACGCCTGTCCACGACGAAGGCCCCGCCCCCGGAACTCCGGAGTGGCAGGGCCTTCGTCAACGTACGACCGTGGAGGTCAGAAGCGGCGCGTGATCAGCGCCCTCTTCACTTCCTGGATCGCCTTGGTTACCTCGATGCCTCGGGGGCAGGCGTCCGTGCAGTTGAACGTGGTGCGGCAGCGCCAGACGCCGTCCTTGTCGTTCAGGATCTCCAGGCGCTGCTCGCCCGCCTCGTCACGCGAATCGAAGATGAAACGGTGCGCGTTGACGATCGCGGCCGGGCCGAAGTACTGGCCGTCGTTCCAGAAGACCGGGCACGAGGAGGTGCAGGCCGCGCAGAGGATGCACTTCGTCGTGTCGTCGAAGCGCTCGCGGTCCTCCGCCGTCTGGAGGCGTTCCCGGGTCGGCTCGTTCGTGTCCTTCGTGATGAGGAAGGGCATGACGTCGCGGTACGCCTGGAAGAACGGCTCCATGTCCACGACCAGGTCCTTCAGGACCGTCAGGCCCTTGATGGGCTCGACCGTGATCGGCTTCTCGGGGCTGAGGTCCTTGATCAGCGTCTTGCAGGCGAGGCGGTTCCTGCCGTTGATCCGCATCGCGTCCGAGCCGCAGATGCCGTGCGCGCAGGACCGGCGGAACGTCAGCGTGCCGTCCATGTCCCACTTGATCTTGTGCAGCGCGTCGAGGACACGCTCCTTCGGGTCGATCTCCAGCTGGAAGTCTTCCCAGACCGCCTCCGCCGAGACCTCGGGGTTGAAGCGGCGGATGCGGAACGTGGCGGTGATGTACGGGGTGTCGGCGAAGCCGGCCTCCGGCGCGCCGGCGCTGTCCGCCTTGTCCAGGGTGGGGGTAGCCATCAGTACTTACGCTCCATCGGCTGGTAGCGGGTCTGGACGACCGGCTTGTAGTCGAGACGGATGGACTCGGTGCCGTCGTCGCCGACCTCGCGGTACGCCATGGTGTGGCGCATGAAGTTGACGTCGTCGCGGTTCGGGTAGTCCTCGCGGTAGTGACCGCCGCGGGACTCCTTGCGGGCGAGGGCGGAGACCGCCATGACCTCGGCCAGGTCCAGGAGGTTGCCGAGCTCGACGGCCTCCAGCAGGTCGGTGTTGAACCGCTTGCCCTTGTCCTGGATCGAGACGTTCCGGTAGCGCTCGCGCAGCTCCGCGATCTTCTCCACGGCCGTCTTGATCGTCTGCTCGGTGCGGAACACCATGACGTTGGCGTCCATGCACTCCTGCAGCTCGCGGCGGATGTCCGCCACGCGCTCGTTGCCCGTGGACGACCGCAGCCGCTCGATCTGCTCGACGACCTGCGAGGCCGGGTCCTCGGGCAGCTCGACGTGCGAGGCCACCTTCGAGGAGTACTCCGCCGCGGCGATGCCCGAGCGGCGCCCGAACACGTTGATGTCCAGGAGGGAGTTCGTGCCCAGGCGGTTCGCGCCGTGGACGGACACGCAGGCGACCTCGCCGGCCGCGTACAGGCCCGGGACGACCGTGGTGTTGTCCGACAGGACCTCACCCTCGACGTTCGTCGGGATGCCGCCCATCGCGTAGTGCGCGGTGGGCTGGATCGGGATCGGGTCCGTGTACGGCTCGATGCCCAGGTACGTACGCGCGAACTCCGTGATGTCGGGCAGCTTGGCGTCCAGCTGCTCCGGCGGGAGGTGCGTGAGGTCGAGGTAGACGTGGTCGGCCTCGGGACCGCAGCCGCGGCCCTCACGGATCTCCGTGTAGATGGAGCGGGACACGACGTCGCGGGACGCGAGGTCCTTCATCACCGGCGCGTACTTCTCCATGAAGCGCTCGCCGTCCTTGTTGCGGAGGATGCCGCCCTCACCGCGGGCGCCCTCCGTCAGCAGGATGCCCATGCGCCAGATGCCGGTCGGGTGGAACTGGAAGAACTCCATGTCCTCCAGCGGCAGGCCGCGACGGTAGACCGCCGCCTGGCCGTCACCCGTCAGCGTGTGCGCGTTCGACGTCACCTTGAAGAACTTGCCGGTGCCGCCGGACGCGTAGATCACGGCCTTCGCCTGGAAGACGTGGATCTCACCGGTCGCCAGTTCGTACGCGACGACACCGGCCGAGTGCTTGACGCCGTCGATCTCGGTGATGAGCTGGTCGAGGACGTAGAACTCGTTGAAGAACTCCACGCCCTCCTTCACGCAGTTCTGGTACAGCGTCTGGAGGATCATGTGGCCGGTGCGGTCGGCCGCGTAGCAGGACCGGCGGACCGGGGCCTCGCCGTGGTTGCGGCTGTGACCGCCGAAGCGGCGCTGGTCGATGGTGCCGTTCGGGGTGCGGTTGAACGGCAGGCCCATCTTCTCCAGGTCGAGGACCGCGTCGATGGCCTCCTTCGCCAGGATCTCGGCGGCGTCCTGGTCGACCAGGTAGTCACCGCCCTTGACCGTGTCGAAGGTGTGCCACTCCCAGTTGTCCTCCTCCACGTTGGCCAGCGCGGCGGCCATGCCGCCCTGCGCGGCGCCCGTGTGGGAGCGGGTGGGGTAGAGCTTCGTGAGCACGGCGGTACGGCTGCGCTTCGTCGCTTCGATCGCGGCGCGCATGCCGGCGCCGCCTGCGCCGACGATGACTGTGTCGTACTTGTGGATCTTCATGAGTCTCGTAGCCCCGGATCTAGCGGATGTTCGGGTCGAAGGTGAAGATCACCAGCGTGCCCAGCAGGATGGTGAACACCGTGGCCGTGTAGAGCAGGCCCTTGAGCCACAGCCGGGTGTTCGCGCGCTCCGCGTAGTCGTTGATGACCGTGCGCAGGCCGTTGGTGCCGTGCAGCATCGCCAGCCACAGCATCAGCAGGTCCCACGTCTGCCAGAACGGGGACGCCCAGCGGCCCGCCACGAAGGCGAAGCCGATCTTGGATACGCCGCCGTCGAGGACGAGCTGGATCAGCAGGTGGCCGATGACGAGGACGACGAGGACGATGCCGGACAGACGCATGAAGAGCCATGCGGCCATCTCGAAGTTGCCACGGGTGGACTTCGGGGTCTTCTTCGTCCGCTTGCGCGGGGCCTCGATCAGGGGCGCCGGGTTGTCGACGCTGTAGAGGGACGCGCCCTCGACGGGGCCGATGCCGGCGGCGGTCTTCTCAGTGGTGGACATTGTTGGCGTCAGCTCCCGAAGACTTCACGAGCGGCGTGGCCGAGTACGGGGTACAGAGCCCCGACCATCAGCACGACCCAGATGCCGACCACGGTCCAGAGCATCTGCTTCTGGTAGCGCGGGCCCTTCGACCAGAAGTCGACGGCGATCACACGCAGGCCGTTGAGCGCGTGGAAGAGGATGGCGGCGACGAGGCCGTACTCCAGCAGCGCGACGATGGGCGTCTTGTAGGTGGCTACGACCTTGTCGTAGTCCTCGGGGGAGACACGGACAAGAGCGGTGTCCAGCACGTGTACGAACAGGAAGAAGAAGATGAGGACGCCGGTGACTCGATGAGCCACCCATGACCACATTCCTTCCCGGCCGCGGTACAGCGTTCCAGCCGGCACGGAAGAACCCTCCGGGAGCGGGGATTGGGGCCGCGCCGGCTTCTGTGTCGGACGGGCCCGGCCGGGTACGGTCCACCGGCCCTGGCCATCGTAGCGACGTGTTGTCGGAACGATTACGGCGGGCCTACCGATGTGATCGAACCGGCAGTCATATGGGACACGGACGGGCTACTCCGTAGGTGGTGCGGGGGCGGCTACGGGGGTGGGGGTTTGTGCGGTTTGCCGGGTGCGGGTGCGTTTTGGCTTGTCGCGCCGTTCCCCGCGCCCCTGAAGACTGCGCCGTTCCCCGCGCCCCCAAAAAGGACTGCGCCGTTCTCCTGCCCCAGAGACTGCGCAGTCCCCGCGCCCCTAAGGGGTTGTGGCGGTGCCCGGGCCTAGGAGACGGCGCAGTTTCCCGCGGGTCTGAAGGACCTCGTGAGGCGGCCTCTTGCCAGGCGGCGTAGTTCTTCTGCCGTCTGGATTCGTTCCTCGTCGGGATCGTTTGTCAATCGTGATCGGATTCCGGCCAGGACCTGGTCGAGGGACTCCTCGGGGGTCGTGTCGTCGAGGCAGATGACGAAGACGTGGCCGAAACGGCTCTCGTAGGCGGCGTGGGCGGCGCTCAGGGCGGTGTGGGCCGCGGAGTACGCGCCTTCCGGCAGGAGCGTGAGGGATTCGCAGGCCAGGGCCTCGGCGAGATCGCCGGGTGTCAGGTCGTACGCCGCCTCGTCGGCCGCGGCCAGCAGGGCGTCCAGGTCGGGGTACGGGCGGTGGGCGGCGACACGGCGGGCCCAGTGGTGGCTGCCGCAGCAGACGAGGAGGGCGCGCTCGGCCTCGTCGGCGGGCATGGCGTTGAACCCGTCCAGGCCGGTGGGACGGGGTCCGGCGGGATCCGGCGCCGAGCGGGTCTGCCCCGGCAGTTCCGAAGGCCCCGAAGGCTCCGAGGGCCCCGACGGGTCGGTCGGTTCGGAGGGTTCCGGAATGGCGACGGCCTGGCCGGGGAGGCGGGAAGGACGGTGCGCGGGCAGCGTGGGTTCCTCGGCGGTTCGGTGACGCTCGGATGTGCGCCACGCGTGGTTCGGCAGGGGGTCAAGTGAGAGATGTGTCATCACGCTATCGAGGTGTGACGCGACCTGTCCGACGGATGCCCGAATATCACCCGTAAGAGAGAGTTTAAGAACGGGCGGTGGACGGCGGCCCCGGGTGACGGGGCCTAGGTTCACAGTGAAGGTACAGGTACGGGAGTGATCGCAGGAGGGTGAGTGGTCTGTGGTGAACGGGCGTGGGCGCAGGGCTTCGCGGTCCGTGCCGGGCGGCAGGAGGACTCTGCTGGTCGGTGCGGGTGTGGCGGTCGCGGCGGGTGCCGCGCTGACCGTCGGGCTCTGGCCGAGCGGTGACTCCGGCGCTCCCTCGTCCCAGCGGCCCTCCGGCGGGAGAACCGCCCTGGCGCCGACACCGTCCCATTCGCCCACTCCGTCACCCAGTCGGACGTATCCGCTGTCGAAGACTCCTCGGACCATTCCGGCCGTGAGGGAGCACACCCCGGCGCGCGGGCCCGGCTGGCGTCCCGGGAAGGGCGGGCGGGTCGTCGTGGGCGACGACGCGCTCGCGGACGAGGGGCGGCTGCTCGCCGGGGAACTGGGCCTGGCCTACGCGGGCTCCGGCGGAGCGCGGGCCGGCGACGTGGAGCTGGGCCTCACCGACGAGGACGCGAACGCCGAGTCGTACACGCTGACCGTGAAGGACGGGCGGGTGCGGATCAGCGGGACGGCCGAGGCGGGCGTCTTCTACGGGACGCGCACGCTCAAGCAGGAGGTGCGCGCGGGCGGCACGGCACCCGAGGGAGTCGTACGGGACTCGCCGGCCAAGCCGCAGCGCGGGTTCATGCTGGACATCGCGCGCAAGCACTTCACGGCCGGATGGATCGAGGACCGGATCCGTGAGCTGGGGGACCTGAAGTACAACCAGCTCGGGCTGCACTTCTCCGACGACCAGGGCTTCCGGATCGCCTCCGACTCGCATCCCGAGGTCGTGTCGAAGCAGCATCTGTCGAAGGCGGAGGTGCGGCGCATCCTCGACCTCGCGGCGAGCCGGCACATCACCGTCGTGCCGGAGATCGACTCGCCCGGCCACCTGGGCGCGGTGCTCGACGCTCACCCGGACCTCCAGCTCCGCAACGCGCAGGGCGTCGTCTCGCGGGGCTCGCTCGACATCTCCAAGCCCGCGTCCGCGAAGATCGTGGACGACCTGCTGAACGAGTACGCGGGCCTCTTCCCCGGGCGCTACTGGCATCTCGGCGCCGACGAGTACCGGGCGCTGACGGTGTCCAACCCGGCGGCCTCGTATCCGCAGCTGGCCGCCGCAGCGAAGGACAAGTACGGCTCGGGCGCCGGGATCGCGGACCTCGCGACCGGGTGGCTCAACGACCGGGCCAAGGTGGTGCGCGGGCACGACCGGACCCCGCGGGCCTGGAACGACGGGTTCTTCCCCGGGGGCGCCGTGCAGGCCGACGACGACATCCAGGTCGCGTACTGGACGGGCAAGGAGATCGGCGCGCGGCAGCCGGCCGAGTATCTGCGGGCCGGGCGCGAGGTCATCAACTACAACGACGAGTACCTGTACTACGTGCTCGGGCAGCCCAACGCCTTCGTCTACCCGACCGGGCAGCGCATCTACGAGCAGTGGACCCCGCTCGTCGTGCGCGGGACGACGCCGGTGCCGCGGGAGTACGACGACCAGATCCTCGGCGGCTACTTCGCCGTCTGGTGCGACCTCTCCGGCTCGCAGACGCAGGACCAGGTGGCGGCGGGGATCCGGATGCCGCTGCGGGCGCTGACACAGAAGCTGTGGGATCCGCGGAAGCCTGCGTTGTCGTGGGCCGACTTCAAGGGGCTCGCCGGGAAGCTGGGCTGACGATACGGGTGAGTCGTACGAGACGGCCGTGTCGCGTGGACGTCAACACCCAGGTGGCGGTATGCAGGACGAAAAGGCCTGGCCTGGATCACGCACCGGTGTGGCGCAGTTGCGGCGGCTTGCCCGTTTCGGTGGCGAACTGCCGTGCGTGTGTGGTGTATTCACGCTGGCCGAACCGATACACCGGGGGAGCGGGATGGGCTACTGGGGATATTTCGTCGTAGGCAGGAGCGAGCAGCCGCTCGCGGAACTGGAGGCGCTGTCGGGCGCGACGGGCTTGACACTGCACCAGACGGCGGACGACGGCTGGCAGGTGTGGGAGTACCCGAACGCTCCCGACGACCCCTCCAAGGGTGACGTCGGCAACATGAACGACCTGGCCGGGGAGACGGGCGCGCCCGCGCTCTTTGGGTACGTGATGGACAGTGAGTGCGTGGTCGTCGAGGCGGCCGCGCCCGAGAGCGGTGCCTGGACGACCTGCCTGGACAGGGACGCGATGGCCGGGTATCTCGGCGGCAACGAGGACGGGCTGGCCGTCGACGACTTCTTCCTCGAACCGCACGACGCCGTCGGACGGGCCGTCGCCTGGGCCGCCGAGTCCGGGCGTCCCGTGCCCGAGGAACCCCTCCTCGACGTGCTCACCGCCGACGCCGACCCGTCGGCCGAGATGCTTTTCTTCCGATTTCTGGACCGGCTGGGCGTCGTCCCCATGTAGATTTCGGCCAACTCGCAGTGTGACGTTCCGGCCACAGTGCACGCAGTAAGGGGAAGTGCGGGCTCCGTTACCAGAGGCGGCCCCACCGAGGGAGGCGTGATGAGCCTGGTGGAACTGATCGCTCAGGCCGACGAGCGTGGTCTTGCGGCGAGCGGTCTGGCGTGTCTCGACCGGTGCGTGCCGCTGTTGGGCGGTGACGACGAGATTCTGCGGCCGTTGTGGGCGAGCCTTGCCGAGAGCGAGGGGTGGGGCGAGGACTGGGGAGAGCGGGTCGAGCAGGCGCGCGCCAAGCTCGACATGCCCGGTGTCGGTGCCGGTGTCCCGGGCGGTGGGGTGTTCGCCGAGGGCGAGGCCGTTGTGCTCGCGCACCGGATGCTCGGTGCCGTTCCGGTGGACCGCGATCCCGGGGACCTTCGTGAGTGGGCGGACGCCTGTTCCGTCGCGGCGCTTCAGATCCACCGGCTCCTCGATGCCGCGAGCGACGGTGCGTCCTCGGTGACGGCTCGGCGGGAGGGGCGTACGCAGGACATGTCGCCCCTCGTCGCGGCCGAACTGCGGCGCCAAGTCGCCATCCTGGAGTTGCTGTCCGCCCATGGTCCTGCCGGGCTGCGTCAGGCGCTCGACCTGTCGACGGAGGGCCGCCGCGTGCTCCGCGCGGTCGTCTCGCGCCGGGCGCGTGGGCGGGTCTGAGAGTTTCTCGCCCCCGCCGCCCCTACCCGTCCCGTCCCTGGGGGCTGCCGCCCCCGGACCCCCGCATCGCGCTGCCGCGCTCGTACTCAAACGCCGGACGGGCTGGGTGGGTTGACCGTGGGTGGGTGGGGATCGGCCTGAACGGCCTCGTCCTCAAACGCCGGACGGGCTAGTAATTAGCCCCTCCGGCGTTTGAGGAGCGGGGGTTCGGGGGCTGGCCCCCGAGTAGTGACGGGAATGGGTAGGGGCGGCGGGGGCGAAAAAAGCCGGGACCCACACACGTGGGCCCCGGCTCTCGGTTGATGGGGCTACGGGGTCAGGAACTGGCCCAGGCGGGCGGCTGTTGGCGTGGTCAGTTGGGTTACGCCGTAGTAGGCCGACTTGGCGACGGAGACGCCCGAGGCCGTGGTCGGGAGGTACAGGAGCGTGCCGTTGCCCGCGTCCTCGCCCTCCGCGCCGATCAGCAGATGGGCGCGGCCATGGCCGGAGAAGTCCGTCAGCGAGACGGACGAACCCAGCTTGTCGTCCTTCTCCGTGGAGCCGGGGATGCCCGTCGTGTCCTGGGAGTAGGACAGCGAACCGGTGCCGGTGAGGCCCGAGGAGGCACCCTTGAAGAGCCAGACCGCACCCGCGTTGGCGCGGTTGGTGGTGCGGGTGATGTCCTCGTTCGGGGCGCCGGTCAGGACGTCCGCGTAACCGTCGGCGTTGAAGTCGCCCACGGAGACCGACGTGCCCAGCGCGTCGCCGGACTCGTTGGCGCCCGCGACCCCCGCGGTGTCCTGGGTGATCTTCGTCATCCCGGTCGTGGTGAAGCCGGTCGACGTGCCCGGAACCATGGTGACCTGGCCGCCGGAGATCGCTCCGGACTCGGTGGCGTACGGCTGGCCGATGACGATGTCGTCGTAGCCGTTGCCGTTCACGTCGCCCGCGGCGATGGAGCGCCCGCCCTTCACGGAGAGTGTCGAAACCTTCGACAGGCCCAGTGACTTCGAGCCCTTGAACCAGGTGACCTTGCCGACTCCGGACGCGTCGCGGTAGTTGAGCGCCACGTCCGCGTAGCCGTCCCGGTTGAAGTCACCGGTCGCGGCATCCGCGTACGAGAGGGCGCCGGAGACGGTGGTGAGGTCGCCCGCGACCTCGTGGCCGTCGTTGAAGCGGGCCGCCCAGTTGCCGCCCGTGCCGGTGGCCGCCGTGAAGACGTCGGCCTTGCCGTCGGCGTTGAAGTCGCCGACCGCGACCGTCGCAC
Organism: Streptomyces sp. NBC_00258; assembly: GCF_036182465.1. Classification (NCBI taxonomy): domain Bacteria; kingdom Bacillati; phylum Actinomycetota; class Actinomycetes; order Kitasatosporales; family Streptomycetaceae; genus Streptomyces; species Streptomyces sp. NBC_00258. Next base: position 5,191,726 of record NZ_CP108081.1, on the reverse strand, counting down.
CGAACCGTGCGCCGGCCGGCTCGTAGTCGTCGCCCAGCGCCATGGTGTCGGCACCGGTGTCGAACTTCGGGCCGTACAGGATCGTCACCGCGCCGCGGTCCGCGTGGCCGGTCGTGTCGTCCTCGCCGGGCGCGCCGATCGCGAGGTCCGCGTAGCCGTCGGCGTTGATGTCGCCCCAGGCCGTGGCCGTGCCCCACTGGTCGCCGGACTCGGCGGCACCCGGAACACCGGCGCTGCCCTGGTTGAGCTTCACCTTCGAGGCGGAGACGGGGCCGTTGACACCGCCCGGCACGAGCGTGAGCCAGCCGCTGCCCTGCTTGGGCGTGGCGGCGACGGCGTCGCTGATGCCGTCCCGGTTGAAGTCGGCCGTGGGGATCGCGGCGTTCTTGCCGGGGCTGGAGGCGTACCGGCGGATCTCGCTCAGCTTCGAGTACAGGTTCTTGCCGGGGCACGCCGTGGCGAAGCCGTCGCGGTGGCCGGAGATCGTGTTCAGCGTGGCCTGCTCGCCCGCCTTCCACACACCCGTGTCGGCGGCGGCGGTCAGTGTGACCTGGCCGCTCGGGTTGCCCCCGTACTGGCCCAGCTTCCACGCGGCGACGCGCGCCACGGACTCCAGGGCGGCGCGGCTCGGCCTGCCCGCGGCCTTCGCCGGAGTGGTGGAGGTGGCGGCAGCGCCCTCGAAGTCACCGAGGACGGCGACGCCCGCCGAGTCGCCGTTGAAGCCGTACGTGTGCGCGCCGCGCACCGGCAGGTCGATGCCGCCGCCGCGGCCCTCGAAGATCCGGCCGCACTTGTCGACCAGGAAGTTGTAGCCGAGGTCGTTCCACCCCTCGCTCTGCACGTGGTACGCCATGATGCCGCGCACCAGCGCCGGGGACTCCGCGCAGCTGTAGTCGTTCGTGCCGACCGTGTGGTGCACGAAGACCGCGCTGACCTTGTCGATGTACTCCGGCGGGTCCTTGACCGTCGACTCGTCGGCGCCCCACTGGGCACGGGAGACGATCGTCGGCTGCGCCACGGTGGACGGCGGCGGGGACGGCACCGGGTCGGGGGTCGGGGAAGCGGACTCCGACGGGCTCTCCGACGTGCTCTCGGTGGGCGACGCAGGGGCGCTGGTCGTGGGCTCCGTGCCGGTGGAGTCCGTCGGCGACGGGGAGCCCGAGGCCGGGTCGGTCGGCGTCGGGGAGTCGGTCGGGTCCTCGGCGACGAAGGCGGCGTTCTCCAGGGAGGTGCCGGTCGTCGTGCCCAGTGCCTTGTTCTTCGCCTCGGCCGAGGTCACACCCGGGTCGACCAGGCTGACCTCAAGGCCCTTGGGCAGCGGCGAACTCGACGAACCGTCGGCCGCCACGACCCGCGCCTCGACACCGTCGCTCGGGCCGACCCACAGCGGATCGGAGGCGCCACGGGCATCCTTGGCGCCCGGCTCGGCCTTGTCGACCGGGTGCGGCTCCAGATCCAGGTTCTGCCAGCCGGTCCACTCGCCCGTCGCCAGGTCGCGGGTGCGTACCTGGGCGGTGCCGTCCAGCTCGGTCTTCGCGCCGGTCCAGGTGACGCCGAGCAGCGAGAACTGCTCGGTGCTCGTCCGCTCGACCTCGCGCCGGTCCGAGCCGTCGCTCGTCATCGTGAGCTCGTGCACCTTCACGGGCCGCTTGCTGCGCGCGGCGTCCACGGCCGGGTCCGTGCTCGGGTTCGCGACGGCGTACGTCACGGCGCCCGCCCCGCCCAGCACCACGGCCCCTATCGTCAGCCACGCCCTCCGCTTCAGACTCAGCGGCTTGTACGCATGGGTCGTCCGGCGACTCAAATACCCCACCCCTAGGAAATCCTCACAAAAAACCCACCCGTCACTGGGGTGGCTTTCTAATTCAGCGGTAAGACGAGGTTAAACATCACCCAACAAGGGTGTGGGGTACGTCACTTCATGTTCGCGCAGACGTCCGAGAGTGGCGGATGGTTGTACGGGTATCGCCGACTTGTCACGTGACCCTTGTCACTGTGGTGACGTGTGATGTTCGGGGAGCCCGCCCCGCTTGGTCTGCCAGAGGCGGATGCGCGACCGCTGATGCGTGAGTGCGGACGTGTGAGCGCAGATGTGTGAACCAGGGGGGCGGAAACGGTGGAAAGGACAAGGCTGTCGGCCGACCTGCGGATGCGGCGGCACGCGGCGGAGTTCGTACGGGACGTCACGGCCCGCAGCCGGCTGCCGCTGGACTACTCGGTCGCGAGCCTGCGGGTGGTCGACTTCATCGTCGACGGGCTGCGCAAGAGCGGGCGGGACCGCACGGCCGTGGGGCACGTGCTGTTCGGGCTCGGGGTGTACGCGGGAGAGGTGCTCGTCCGCCGGGCCGGTGCGGTGTGGGTCGAATTCGACGAGGGCCGACGGGAGTTGTTCGGCCAGCCGGTGGGCGTACGGATGCCGGACGGGCGGCTCTGGAATCCGCTGGGCAAGGTCGTGAAGCGGTTCGAGGCGGGGGAGCGGGAGTCGCTGCGGACGTTCTATCTGCAACTGCACGGGCGGGCGGCGCGGACGGGGTTGCCCGGACAGCCCGGGCCCGCTGAGACGGGTGGGACGGGCGGGGCCGGTGATCGGGCCGGCCATGGTGCCGGTCGTGGGGGCGCTCGTGGGCCCGCCGGGCCGTCTGACGGGCTGTGACATTTCCGTGCCGTCCGACGCTGATGACCTTGGAGGCGCGCGGGCATGGCGACCCGCGCCGGGCGGTGCGGATCCGGTACGAACTCGGCGTGAACGAGGACACTGTTGGGCCAGGGAGGGGAACCCCACCGCGGGCGGACGTCCGACGGTGAGCTGGGCACGGCCGTCGAACGGGCGCAGGAGGGGGACGAGGCGGCCTTCGCCGTCGCGTACCGGATCGTGCAGCCCGGACTGCTCGGGTATCTGCGGGGGCTGGTCGGCGACGAGGCGGAGGACGTGGCGTCGGACGCCTGGCTGGAGATCGCCCGGGACCTGGGGCGGTTCCGCGGGGACGGGGCGGGGTTCCGAGGCTGGACCGCGACCATCGCCCGGCACCGGGCCCTCGACCATCTGCGGCGGCTGAAGGTGCGGCCGCGGGCGTCCGCGCTGGAACACGACATGCTCGACCTGCCCGGCCCGCACAGCACGCACGACCAGGCCCTGGAGTCCCTCTCCACGGAGTACGCGCTCGAACTCGTCTCGAGTCTCCCGCGTGACCAGGCCGAGGCCGTACTGCTGCGAGTCGTCGTCGGCCTCGACGGCCCCGCCGCCGCGCGCGTCCTCGGCAAACGCCCCGGCGCGGTACGCACCGCCGCGCACCGGGGCCTGAAGCGCCTCGCGAGCCGGCTCGGCGCGGAGGGTGTGACGGATGACGGGCCCAGCACGCTGGGGGAGTCGAGATGAACGGCAAGCAGTCCTTGGCCGGCGAGGGTGGATACGGACATGGCTGAACAGCACGACCCCGACGGCCCCCCGAACCCCCCTGCCGGGAACCCGCCCGACCTCGGCGCGTCGCTCGCCGCCGCCGTGCGCGGCGACGCGGTCGATGCCGAAGCCGAGAGGCGGGTGCTCGCCGCGTTCCGGGCCGCGCGGGACGAGGGGGCGCACCGGGCGGCGGGGCGCAACCGGCGGCGGGACGACTGGCGGCCGGAGCGAGAGCGGCGGGGCGGCCGGCCGGTGCGGGCAACCCTGGTCGCGTTGGTGGCGAGCGTGGCGCTCGGCGGGGTGGCGGTCGCGGCCATCGGCTCGGTGGGCGGCGGAACGCGGGACGAGGGCGCCGAGCGGGGCGGGCCCCTGCCCGCGAGCAGTGCTCCGACCGGCTCGGCGACCGCCGGGCCGAATCCGTCCGCGCCCGCGCAGGCCGACCGTGGTGCGGGCCGTCCGTCGGCCGCCCAGGACACCGAGGCCCGCTGTCGCGCGTACGACTCCGTCAAGAAGCGCGGCAAGGCCCTCGACTCGACCGCCTGGCAGCGGCTGATACAAGCCGCGGGCGGTGAGGAGAACGTCGAGGCGTACTGCGCCGAGCAGCTGGCTGAGAAGAAGGAGAAGAAGAAGGAGAAGGGGAACGCCGACAAGGGCGGGCCGAGCAAATCGCCCAAGGCGTCCAGGACTCCCGGCAAGGGCGCCACGAAGAACGCGAAGAGCGCAGAGAGCACGGAGAACTCGAAGGGTCAGGCCGGCTGACCGAGAAGCGACCCGTAAAAGGGTGAAAAGCGGTATAAATGCCCAGCCTCACCATGCCGATGGCAACGACCGGGGCCGCCACCCCCCACAGGAGAGGCCCCGGCCGTCGCGCGGCACGGGCCGCGCGGCGGCCCGTACTTGCTTCAGCGTCGGAGGTGCGTTTTGTGTCACACCCCACGCCGGAACGCGATAGTTGCATGTTGTACGGACATGGACGGGGAACGGTTTCACGCCGTAACGTGCCTTTCGCGCCGGACTGCGGCAGACCTGAATCCACAGAGGATCCACGACCGCAACCATCAATTGAGCAAGCACGATGGTGAGCAACCACGTCCGCGAGAGCGGCGCCGGTTTAGGCGCATGAGGGAGTGCGGTGCTGGGGGACGACGCGGAGCTGACCGCCGCGGTGCTTGCGGCACAGGACGGAGACGAGACCGCGTTCCGGACTGTGTACCGAGCCGTGCATCCACGGCTCCTGGGGTACGTACGGACGCTGGTCGGTGACCCGGACGCGGAGGACGTCACGTCCGAGGCCTGGCTGCAGATCGCCCGTGACCTCGAACGGTTCAGTGGCGACGCCGACCGCTTCCGCGGCTGGGCGGCCCGGATCGCCCGCAACCGCGCCCTCGACCACATACGCATGCGAGGCCGCCGCCCCGCGATAGGCGGCGACGAGACCGAGCTCACCGGCAGGGCGGCCGAGTCCGACACCGCCGGTGAGGCCATCGAGGCCCTCGCCACCGGCAGCGCGCTCTCCCTCATAGCCCAGCTCCCGCAGGACCAGGCCGAGGCCGTCGTGCTGCGCGTCGTCGTCGGTCTCGACGCGAAGACCGCCGCCGAGACCCTGGGCAAACGGCCCGGCGCCGTCCGCACGGCCGCGCACCGCGGTCTGAAGCGGCTCGCGGAGCTGATCGGCGCGGATCCGGAATCGGCCGGATCCCTGAGTTCCGTACCCCCACAAAGACCCCCACACGCAGAACCGCGTACCCGCGCGGTGACGTCCGCCGGTGTGACGCATACGCGTTCGCGGACGCAGAAGGACATGTGATGGCCGACGAGCAGTACAGGTGGCTGGACCGCGATATGGCGGAGCGGCTGCTGCGCGGCGAGCCGTTGGACTCCGTCGACGCCGACAACCGCGACCAGGCCGATCGGCTCACCGAGGCGCTCGACGCCCTCGATGCCCTGGGCATGCAGACCGCCGACGCCACGCCTGCCGACTCCGAACTGCCCGGTGAGGCCGCCGCGTTGGCCGCCTTCCGCAAAGCACGCACCGGCAAGAACGGCGAACAGGCGAGCCTCGGTCCGCGCACACGTACCCGCTCGGCGGCCTCGGCCTCCGCCGCTTCCTCCGCTGCTTCCCAGATCTCCTCCGACGCGGGCCTGATCCACCTCGGCCGCCCCGCCGCGCATCGGCGCGTCCCCTCCCGCTGGGGCCGCCCGGTGCGATACGGACTCGCCGCCGCGCTGGCCGCGGGGATGATCGGCGGGGCCGCCATGGCAGCGACCTCCGGTGTCCTGCAGTTCGGCGGAGAGGAACCGGAACCCGGCTCGTCCGCGACGGTCGACGTCACCCCGGACCGCCCACTCGTCTCGCCGTCCCCCGAGAAGAAGCCGGGCGGCGGGGCCGACGAGCCGCGGCCCGACGGCAGCGCGGGCGGCCCGACCGGCAAGGGTCCGGTCCCGCCCGGAGAGGCGCGCGGCGGTACGGACCCGGGCGTACGGCCCGATCCCGGCGACGACCGGCGTGAGGGGCGGCCCGGCCGGGGGTGGCGCTGGCTCGCCTCGGCCTGCCGCGACTTCCGCGACGGCAGGAACCTCGACTCGGAGCGCAGACGCGGCCTGGAGGACGCGGCGAGCGGCGCCGAGCAGGTGAAGAAGTACTGCGAGGGCGTCCTGAAGAACTGGGACGACCGCGACTCCGGTGACGGCCGGCGCGGCTACGGGTCGGGCAGGGGTGAGTCGGGCCGGGGCGGCTCGGGCTGGAACAACGACCGCGAGGGCAGGGACGGCAGGGACAACGACGACGACGGCGACGGGGACGGCGAGGGCTCGCACATAGGCGCGGGCGTGTTCCGGGGCGGCAGCGGCACGGTCAGCCTCGCCGCCGGCTCGGCCGAACCCACGGCCTTCGCCCCCGTCCGGCCCTCGGCGACGCGGACTCCGACCCCCGTACGGACGCTGCTTCAGGCACCGGCCAAGACACCCACAGAGGCGCCGGCCAAGGCGCCCGTTCAGGCATCGACGCGGGCACTCGCCCCCGATGCCGGTACCCCGACTCGGCCCATGGCCGCCGTCCCCTCCCCGCTCTCCGCCCAGGGCCGGTCCGCGGGACCCGAGCCCCGGTCCGCGGATCCCAGGGAGTCCGCCCCGCGTAGCCCGCGGGCGCTCCCCGCGCTCTCGTCACCCTCCTGACCGCCGCCCGACCTGCGGTTTCCCACCACTGCCCGGCTGCCATAGCCCGGGTGTGACGTTTTCAGCCGCCCTGACGCAGTAGTAAGCGAGCCGACTGGTCATCGGCTGTCGCACGAGCCGGGGTTCCCCCCGTACCCACGGCTCAGTGCACAGTGGCGCGGGCGGGACACGTTCCCCCGGTCCCGCCCGCGCCCACGCACTCTTCCCGCCGCGGGTTCCTCACCAGTAGACGACGACCTTGTCGCCGTTCCTCACCTGGGAGAACAGCGCCGCGATCTTCCCTTCGTCCCGTACGTTCACGCAGCCGTGCGAGGCTCCGTAGTAGCCCGTCGCCGCGAAGTCCGAGGAGTAGTGGACCGCCTGTCCACCGCTGAAGAACATCGCGTACGGCATGGGTGAGTCGTAGATCGTCGACACATGGTGGCGCGACTTGAAGTAGACGTTGAAGACACCTTCCCGGGTCGGCGTGTACTGCGAGCCGAAGCGCACGTCCATCGTCGAGACCGTGCGGCCGTCGATCATCCAGCGCAGGGTGCGGCTCGTCTTGCTGACGCACAGCACCCGGCCCGTCATACAGCGCGGGTCGGGCGTCGCGGCCGGCTGACCGCCCGACGCGTACAGCTCCCACTTGCCGGGCTCGCGCGTCATCTTCAGCAGCCGCTGCCATGTCACGGTGTCCGTCTTCCCGGTCTTCGGCAGGCCCCGCTTGCCCTGGAAGCCCTTCACCGCGGTGACCGTCGAGCCGTCGTACGTCCCTGTCGGACCCTCGAAGAGCCAGAGGACCTGACGCAGCCGGGCCTGCAGTTCCCGTACGTCCCTGCCCTGATCGCCCTTCGACCACAGGGTCCTGGGGGCGGGCGTCGGCGGCGCGGCGGGCTTCGGCTTCGAGGGCTTGGCGTCGTCCGGGGAAGCGCCGGGTGTGGGAGACGTACCGGCCGGTGTCTTCCCGGCCGGTGTCTTCCCGGCGGGGGTCTGTCCGCCGGACGTCCCTTCGGCGGGCGTGCCAACGGTCTGGACGGTGCATCCGCTCACCGCGACGAGCGCCGCCATCGTCGTCGCCACCGCGCCTGTTCGCCACATGACCGGTATACGCATCCGAACCCCCCGTTGCTCACCGACCCCCGGTGGTGCGTCGTGCCCCCTGAGATGTTTCCCGCGCGTGCCCGGTTGCGAACTACGCGGCATTGTTGAGGGCGGAGGCCCGTCCCGGTCCAGTGGGAGGCAGACATCATGGCGCGTGAGTCGGAGTCCGGGCTGCCCATCGAGCCGGTGTACGGGCCGGATGCCCTGGAGGGCTGGGATCCGGGGGAGAGGCTGGGCGAACCGGGTGGGTATCCCTTCACGCGGGGTGTCTATCCGTCGATGTACACCGGTCGGCCGTGGACCATGCGGCAGTACGCCGGGTTCGGTACGGCCGTCGAGTCCAATGCCCGTTACCGGCAGCTGATCGCGCACGGCACGGCGGGTCTGTCGGTGGCTTTCGACCTGCCCACGCAGATGGGCCATGACTCGGATGCCCCGATCGCGTCGGGTGAGGTCGGCAAGGTGGGGGTGGCGGTCGACTCGGTCGAGGACATGCGGGTGCTGTTCGACGGGATTGCGCTGGACCGGGTGTCGACGTCGATGACGATCAACGCGCCCGCCGCGCTGCTTTTGTTGATGTACCAGCTGGTCGGTGAGGAGCAGGGTGTGCCGGCCGGCCGGCTGACCGGCACGGTCCAGAACGATGTGCTGAAGGAGTACATCGCGCGCGGTACGTACATTTTCCCGCCGAAGCCGTCGTTGCGGCTGATCGCGGACATCTTCCGGTACTGCCGGGCCGAGATCCCGCGGTGGAACACCATCTCGATCTCCGGTTACCACATGGCGGAGGCGGGTGCCTCGCCCGTGCAGGAGGTCGCGTTCACTCTGGCCGACGGTATCGAGTACGTGCGTACGGCGGTGGCGGCCGGGATGGACGTGGACGATTTCGCGCCCCGGCTGTCGTTCTTCTTCGTGGCCCGTACGACGCTGCTGGAGGAGGTCGCCAAGTTCCGGGCGGCGCGCCGGATCTGGGCGCGGGTGATGCGTGAGGAGTTCGGGGCGCAGAGTCCCAAGTCGCTGATGCTGCGCTTCCATACGCAGACGGCCGGGGTGCAGCTGACGGCGCAGCAGCCGGAGGTGAACCTGGTGAGGGTGGCGGTGCAGGGTCTGGCCGCGGTTTTGGGCGGTACCCAGTCGCTGCACACGAACTCCTTCGATGAGGCGATCGCGCTGCCGACGGACAAGAGCGCGCGTCTGGCGTTGCGCACTCAGCAGGTCCTCGCCCATGAGACGGACGTGACCGCGACGGTCGATCCGTTCGCGGGCTCGTATGTGATCGAGAGGATGACCGACGACGTCGAGGCGGCCGCGCTCGACCTGATGGGCCGGGTCGAGGAGCTGGGGGGTGCGGTCGAGGCCATCGAGCAGGGTTTCCAGAAGGGGGAGATCGAGCGCAACGCGTATCGGATCGCCCAGGAGACCGATTCGGGTGAGCGGGTCGTGGTCGGTGTCAACCGGTACCAGCTCGACGTCGAGGAGCCGTACGAGCCGTTGCGGGTGGATCCGGCGATCGAGGCCCAGCAGGCCGAACGGCTGGCCAGGCTGCGTGCCGAGCGTGATCAGCCGGCGGTGGACGCGGCCCTGGCCGCCCTGAAGAAGGCCGCCGAGGGCCAGGACAACGTCCTGTATCCGATGAAGGACGCGCTGCGGGCCCGGGCGACGGTCGGCGAGGTGTGCAACGCCCTGCGCGAGGTGTGGGGGACCTACGTGCCGAGCGACGCGTTCTGACACCGCTGCCGGACACCGCTCCCGGACACCGTTCACGGCGTCTCGGCGGGGCGGTTCGCGCGGCGCGCACGACGGCCGTCCCGCAAGGTGAAACCCCGGGGCGGAGTGTCGTACCCGCGTGCGACACTCCGACCATGCTTGGCGTAATCGACCTCCCCACGTACCTCGCGGGCCTCGTGCTGATCGTCCTGCTGCCCGGGCCCAACTCCCTCTATGTGCTGTCCGTCGCCGCGCGGCGGGGCATCAGGACCGGATACCGGGCCGCCGCGGGCGTCTGGTGCGGGGACGCCGTGCTGATGACGCTGTCGGCGGCCGGAGTCGCGTCGCTGCTGCAGGCCAACGCACTGCTGTTCGGGATCGTGAAGTACGCGGGCGCCGGATATCTGACCTGGCTGGCGGTCGGCATGCTGCGGGCCGCGTGGGGCATGTGGCGGACCCGGAAGGAGCGGACCGAGTCGCAGGAGGCCGCCGCCCCGGCCGCCGAGGAGCGGCCCTTCCGGCGGGCACTCGTCATCAGCCTGTTCAACCCGAAGGCGATCCTGTTCTTCGTCGCCTTCTTCGTGCAGTTCGTCGACCCGGCGTACGCCTACCCCGCCCTGTCCTTCGTGGTGCTCGGCGCCTTCGCCCAGCTGGCGAGCGTCCTCTACCTCAGCGCGCTGATATTCGGCGGTACGAAGCTGGCGGCGGCCTTCCGTCGGCGCAGGCGGCTCTCCGCCGGTGCCACCTCCGCGGCCGGCGCCCTCTTCCTCGGCTTCGCCGTGAAGCTCTCCCTCGCCAGCACCGTCTAGCCGACGGCCGCCGACCCGGCCCGGTCATCGGCGCCCGGACCCACGCCCACACCCGCCGCGTACTCCGCCAGCCCCTCCGCGGTCGCGCCCGCCCAGCCCACGTAACCGTCGGGCCGGACGAGGAACACCCCGGTTCCGTATGCCTCGTAGGCCGGGATCCGGACCGTGCGGGCCGCGAGTCCGGGCAGCTCGGTGTCCGTGCCCACCGCGAGCAGCGTCCAGTGCGGACCCCGGAACGCGTCGAAGAGGCGTACGCCGCCGCGGGTGCCGTCCGGTGCGCGGTCGCCCGCGTGGAGGGCGTCCTCGGACAGGCCCTCCCGGGTCTCCCTCGCGAGGGAGGAGCCCCGGTAGCCGAGGCCGAGCTGCTGTGTGGCCGCGCCGCGTCGGACCTCGCCCCGGTGGACGCCGGTGGAGAGACCGAGCATGTGCGCGGCGATCGGCAGCCGCTCCTCCTCGTACGAGCCGAGGAGGGACTCGGGAGCCTCGCCCCGCAGGACGGCCGCGAGCTTCCAGCCGAGGTTGTAGGCGTCCTGGACGCTGGTGTTCAGGCCCTGTCCGCCCGCCGGTGAGTGGACGTGCGCCGCGTCGCCCGCGAGGAACACCCGCCCCTGTCGGAAACGGTCCGCCATCGCGGCCCGCGGCCGGAAGTCGGAGGCCCAGCGCACCTCGGTCACGTCGTCGGCCGCGAGGTGCGTCCGCGTGGCGACCAGCTTCCGCATGCCGTCGAGGGACAGGTCCGGTTCGGCGGCCGGGTCCTCGAAGCCGCCCGCCAGCTGGAAGTCCTCCGTGTGCGGCAGCGGGCAGATCGCCAGGAAGCCCTCGCCGTCGGCGGGCGGGAACACATGCCAGTTGTCGCGGTCGAGTCCGCGGATCCGCAGGTCCGCCACCAGCGCCGGACCCGGGTCCACGGTCTCCCCGGTCATGCCGATGCCGAGCGCGCGGCGCACGGCCGAGCGGCCGCCGTCCGCGGCGACGGCGTAGCGGGCCCGGACCGGGGCGCCGGAGGCGAAGGCCGCGGTCACGCCGTCCGCGTCCTGGGAGAGGCCGGTCAGCTCCCGGCCGAAGGCCACGCTCCCGCCCAGCTCCTCCAGACGCGCGAACAGGATCTCCTGCGTGCGCCACTGCGGAACCATCCACGGGACGCCCGCGTAGGGCTCGGCCTCCGTCGTCTCCGTCTCGTCGAACATCCGGTGCTCGCCCTGCCGGGTCCCGTCCTGCCAGATCATCCCAACGGGATACAGGCCGCCCCCAGCCCAGATCGCGTCCAGCACGCCGAGGTCCTCGAACACCTCCAGGGTCCGAGGCTGGATGCCCTTGCCGCGCGAGCCGGGGAAGAGCTCGCCGGCCCGCTCGACGACGAGGGCGCGCACCCCCCGCCGGGCGAGGTCGACCGCGAGGGCGAGCCCGGTGGGGCCCGCGCCGACGATCAGCACGTCCGTGTCTGCTGTGTCCTTGTGTTCCTGCGTATGCGTGGCCATAGCCGCACTCCTTAACGCTGTTAAGTTCGCTGCTCTTCGAGAGTGGCCTTAACGCCGTTAAGCTGTCAAGTGTGAATACGGAACGCCGAGCGCCCCTCGACCGCAAACGCGTCGCGGACACCGCCCTGAAGCTGCTGAACGAGGTGGGCCTGGACGGCCTCAGCCTGCGGGCCATCGCGAAGGAGCTGGACGTCAAGGCGCCCGCTCTGTACTGGCATTTCAAGGACAAGCAGGCGCTGCTCGACGAGATGGCGACCGAGATGTACCGCCGGATGATCGCCGGCACCGCCCTCGACCCGGACGACACCTGGCAGGAGCGGCTGCGCAAGTCCAACAGGGGGCTGCGGACCTCGCTGCTCGGCTACCGCGACGGCGCGAAGGTGTTCAGCGGCTCACGCTTCACCGGCATCGAGCACGCCGGGCAGATGGAGGAGAGCCTGCGCCTGTTCACGGCCGCCGGTTTCACCCTCGCCCAGGCGGTCCGCGCGACCTCGACGACGTACCTCTACACCCTCGGTTTCGTCACCGAGGAACAGGGCGTCGAGCCACTGCCCGGCGAACGCCGAGAGGGCTACGACGTACACGAACGCGCCCGCCTGATGGCCGACTATCCCTTGTCGGCGCAGGCGGGCGCGGAAATCTTCGAGAACTACGACCAGCACTTCGAGGAGGGCCTGGACCTGGTGATCACGGGCATCGAGGCGCGCTACCGGGCCCCGTGAGGGGCAGCGCCCCGAAGGGGGCGCGGGGAACTGCGCGACCGGCCACGACGAACCCGCGGCCGACGAACCACCCTTCAAGCGCGCGAAGCGCCTAGCCGCGCTCCGCGCGCTTGGCGGCCCGGCTCCGCCGCACAGCCCGCGTGACGACCGGCGGCAGCAGGTCGAGGGCGAGACGCCGGGTACGGGACCGCCCGGCGCCACGGACCGCGGTCCGGGCCGGGGCCTGCGCGGCGGCCGGAGTGGACTGCCGGACGGGCTCCGGGACGGGCTCCACGAAATGGCGCGAACGCGGGAAGGGCGGCGGCTTCATGCCCTGTGACCTGGTCCGGATCAGCCGATGCCCCGCGGCCATCTGCACACTCAGACCGAAGTCGTCCCGCTCCTTGATCATGGCGAGGAGCTTCTCCTGGAGCGGCTCGGGGTCGCCCCAGGTCCCGTACAGCTTCTGGGTGCTCAGGCAGATGGGCCGCAGGCCTCGGTTGAGCACGGCCTCCCACGCGGCGACCGAGACCCCGGGGGTGTGCTCGGAGCGGAAGTCGTCGAGGACGACGATGCCGCCGGGCAGCAGGATGTCGTGGGCCGCGCCGATGTCGCCGTGGACGTGCTCGTACAGGTGCGAGGCGTCGATGTGGACGAAGCGACAGGTCGTGGGGGAGACCTCCTTGGAGATCACGGAGCTCGGTCCCTGGATGACCGTCGGCAGCGTGTCGTGGAACGAGAGATAGTTCCGCTCGAAGATCTGCCTCGTCAGCGACGCGTACGACTTCGTCGCCTCGGCACGGTTGGACTCGTCCGGCGCGTCCCCCTCGAACAGGTCGCACACCGTGAACTTCTCGTCGTCCCTCAGGTGGTGGCCGAGGAGGATCGCGCTCTTGCCCATGTAGACGCCGAGTTCCAGCAGATCGCCTTGTATCCCCTCCGTCTCCTGCTGTTCGAGCAGCCAGGTGAAGAGCACCTGGTCCAGCGGCGGGAACCAGCCCGGGACGTCCTTGAGCTCGCCGGGGTGACTGGGGGTCTGCTGTGAGTTGGCCATGTGATGAGTCTTCTCCCTCGGTACGTGGCGAACTTTCGAGGACCTGAATGTCCGGTGAACAGAGCGCGTGTCGTCGCTGGGGAACGCGGCGTCAGCGCGGCTTGGAGAGCATCGTGCGCATGCGGGGTGTCAGCGGGTCCTCGACGAACCGGTTGAGGAGCCAGGCCAGGGTGAGCATCGACAGAACCGTCAGGGGCAGGGTCGCGTACGCCGGGATGTCCAGCTTCTGGTGGTACGCCTCGATGGCGACCCAGCCCAGGTGCTCGTGCACCAGGTAGAAGGGGTATGTCAGGGCGCCCGCGACCGTCAGCCAGCGCCAGTTCGCCCAGTTCAGCCATCCCAGGGCGATCACGGCGACGGCGACGAAGCCGAACGTGACGACGAGGACGATTCCGAACGAGGTGCGGTAGGAGAAGAAGTCCGGGTTCGGCGCGTGCCACAGCCCGCGCACCGCCTGGTGCTGGCCGATCAGCCAGCTCACGATCACGATGCCCCAGGCGTACGCGTCGTGCCGGTCGCGGTGGACCAGGTAGAGGCCGATCCCGCCGATGAAGAACGGCGCGTACTCCGGCATCAGGACCAGGTCGAGCAGCGGCTCGTCCGCGGCCTGGGTGAGCGCCGCGGCCAGGGTCCAGACCGCGCAGAACATGATCACGCGCTGCCGGGTCGCGCCCGGCATCACGACGCACAGCGCGAACAGCGCGTAGAAGCGGACCTCCGCCCAGAGCGTCCAGCAGACCCCGAGCACCCGGTCCGCCCCGAGCGGCTGCTGCATCATGGTCAGGTTCACCAGCGTGTCGCTCGGTGAGACCGTCTTGTACGCCACCACGGGCAGTGCGAACACCAGCGTCACGATGACGATCGCCGCCCAGTACGACGGCAGCAGCCGGGACGCCCTGGAGGCGAAGAACGAGCGCAGCGGCCTTCCCCAGCCGCTCATGCAGATCACGAAGCCGCTGATGACGAAGAAGACCTGCACACCCAGACAGCCGTACGCGAACCACGAGTGCAGCGTCGGGAACTGGGCCTTCGCGGAGGTTCCCCAGGCCTGTGTGACCTCGCCGCCGCGACCGCCGTAGTGGTACGCCGCCACCATCAGCGCGGCGATCAGCCGCAGCCCGTCGAGGGCCCGCAGCCGGTTCTCCCGCGGCCTTTTCACCTGTGGCGGGCTGGGCCTGTCGGCTGCCGGGAGGACGGCACGGACCACCGTGCCCACGGACGTCGTACGTGTGTCCTCGGGAATGTCGGTCACGGGTCCCCTCAACGGCCGTTCTGTGAAGTCGTGCGTACTGCGGGCCGTGGATTCCGTGACCCGGGGCCTCCGAGGGCCTCAGCTAATTCACAGCACATTAGTCCGACTCACAGGTGGGGCCCGGTTGAAGAACTGATCATTCCCTGACCGGACCCCAGGAATTCACCGTCTGTTTGTTCTCATTTCCCGGAGGAACTCAGCGGCGTACTGCTTTCTTCAGCGAGCGCGCGCGGCGGGCCACCCGGCGCACCGCCGCGTTGCGCGGAAGGAACGCCAGCTGCGCCGGGACCGCGCCCGGCAGCGCCAGCGAGGTGAGGCGCTTGCGCTTGAAGTACCGCCAGGTGTGCGTGTTCAGATGCTTCGTCAGATAGGTCTCGGCGGCCGGGCGCAGGTCCGGGTAGATCTTCGGCTGCATCGCGTAGCCGACGGCCCGCACGAGGTCGGTCAGGCCCTGCTCGTCCGTGCCCCGGCGCTGCTCGGTGACCGCCTTGCGGTCGGTCAGGTCCGGCAGCAGCGCGTCGACGACCGTCACCGGCACGCGGTTGCTGTTCTCGTACGGCGTCAGACGGTCGAGGAGGGTGGCGGTGCCGACGCGGGCGACCGGCAGGCCGTACAGCGCGTAGGCCGTGAGCAGTGCCGTGGAGAAGCATCCGACGACCAGGGCGGGACGCATCCGCTGGTAGAGGACCTCGGCGAGGACCGGGGTGTCGAGCACCGTCAGGTCGGCGCCCAGCTTCTCGGCCTCCTTCTCCAGGCCGCGGGTCCAGCGGGCCGGCGCGGAGGGGTGCGGCTTGAACACCACGCGGGTGTGGCCGAGTTCGACGGCACCCTTCAGCATCCGTACATGGAGGTCCTCCTCCTGCTCGGGCGTGAGGATGCCGAGCGCGGAGAGGTACTGGCCGAGGAGCAGGGCCGGTTCGTCGACCACCGGCAACGCGTCACCCGTGTCGACCAGTTCGGCGAGCACCTTCACGAAGGCGTCCGTCGGCACGATCTCCGAGTCCACACCGAACTCCGTGAGCAGGAGTGGCCGCAGCCCCGGGACCAGGTCGAGGTGGAGCAGCCGGTCCACGCGGGTGCCGACCAGCGGGTCGATCTTGTTGCGCGTGGGGCCGTAGCTCATCAGCCCGTCCGCGTACACGGTGACGGGCGCGCCGGTGAAGATCTGCGTGACGCCGAGCGCCGGATTGACCTGGATCGACTCGACGGCGAGTTCCACGGGGTCGTCGCCCAGCCCCCACGCGAGGCGCAGGTGCCGCTCCCAGATCGGGACGTCGTCGAGCCGGGGGGCCCAGCCGCCCGGATGGAAGGGCGAGATGGTCTCGTTCCACGACACCACGTCGTCGAACCGCTCGCGCAGCCGCTCGAACCCGGGCATCTCGTCGACACCGGGTGTCGTCTCGGGCGTCGTCGTGTTGTTGCAGACGAGCAGGATGCGGCGGTCCGCCGGCGCGAAACAGTCGGAGTCGAGGGCGGCGGCGAGCGTGGCCGTGCCGTACAGCGTCGACGCCAGGAAGATCTGCGTGGTCACGCGGCGACCCCCGCGGCGGCCGGGCGGCGGCGCAGCCGGCGCAGCCTGGTGGCCCGCTGGATGTCCATGGAGTCGAGGGCCTCGTCGAGGACGTTCTGCGGCATACGGCGCAGTGCCGCGGCGCTCATCGACTTCAGTTTCCGTGCCACCTGTGGCTCGAACCTTTCGATGGATCCCAGATGATGGGAAATAATCGCGCAATATGTGCGCACGGCCTTGGGAAGCAGTTTGTCCGCGTCCGGGTCCTGCGCGGTTTCCACGACGACCTGGTCGAACGCGCGAATGAAATCGAGCTGGCGCACATCGCCGATCTGGGTCAGCGAGGACGCGACGCCCCGCCGGTAGAACACCCCGAGCAGCCCCACCGTGGCGAACGACTCGGCCTCCCGGTGGAGCTTCCAGATCCACGGCCGGTCCTCGGCCGTGCGCAGCCCGTCGGTGAAGTGCAGCAGGCCCCGGTCGACCAGCCGGCGGTGGTAGATGCCCGCCCACGCGTACGCGTAGTCGACGGAGGTGGACCGGTCGGCGGGCAGGATCGCCTCGCGCGGATTCAGCACGACACCGCGCCTGCCGTGCGGCACCCGGTGGATGGCGCGGGCCCGCGCGGTGCACTGGACATGGTCGGTACGGACGAAGTCGCACCCCAAGTCCTCGATGGAGGCCAGGAGTTGCTCGTAGTAGCCGGGGGCCAGCCAGTCGTCCCCGTCGAGGAACGTGAGATATTCGCCGCGTGCCGCGTCGATGCCCGTGTTGCGCGCGGTCGCCAGCCCTCCGTTCTGCTCGTGTCTGACATGCACCGCGCCCGGGAGCTCGCGCTCCGCGCGCGCGAGAATGTCCGGGGTCTCGTCGCGCGAACAGTCGTCGACGAGAATGAATTCGAAGTCCTCGCGTGCGTTCGCACGCAGACTCCTCAGGGTGTCGGGTGCGTATTGCTGCACGTTGTAGAACGGCACGATGACGGAGAGCTTGACCACCCGAGTGACGTTAGGCGGCGGCCCGGCATTCGTCTTGACCGCCGGTGAGATGCAAGGTGAACGACGCGTGGCGGATTGGTGAATCGGGTCTTTTCCGCTGCCGATCCGAGGCCGATTCGCCATTCGGCTCTGTGCTGTTAACCCTTTGTTGCATTCTGGTTGGGCCGCACATCGGAATCGCTTCCTAGCGTCTTGGACGTGCCAGCAAGTACCCCGAAGTCCCTGCGAGTCGCCGTCCTCGCCGATTCCGACACCCGGTGGAAATGGGGCTCGCTCACCGCGAACCGCATCGCACCGGCCGATTCGGACATCAGGCTCGACGGCTACCTCCTGCGTGGCCGTGCGACCCCCACCGCCCGACAGCTCGAAGAGGTCGGCGTGCGCGCGGACTCCCTCCGGGAGGTCACCGCCGTGGAGTTCCTGCGGGAGATGGCCCGCCCCTCCGAGGGGGCCGAGGGAGCGCCCGCGTACGACCTCGTCGTGCTCTCCCTCGTCGGCGGCGCCGTCCAGGCCATGCTGCACGGACTCTCGTACCAGTGGCGGGAGCGCTTCGGACCGGGGCGCGTGAAGCGGCCCGTCGTCGTCACCGGCTACGTCGGGGTCGTCTACGAGAAGCTCGCCGACGGTCTGCTGCTGCGGCACGGCGCGGACCTCGTCCTCGCCAACTCCCGCCAGGACGCGGACCGTTTCACCAGCGTGTACGAGGGAGTGGGCGCCGACGCCTCCTCCGTGACCGAGGTCGCGCTGCCGTTCCTCGGCGGCGCCGCCTACGAGAAGCACGACCCGTACACGGTCGTCTTCGCCGCGCAGCCCTCCGTCCCGGAGAGCCGCAAGGACCGTACGTACCTGCTGAACCGGCTGGTGAAGCACGCCCGGCTGCACCCGGACCGCGAGGTCCTGCTGAAGCTGCGCTCCAAGCCGGGCGAGCACACCACGCACATCGAGGAGCAGCCCTACCAGCGCCTCGCGGAGCGGATCCCGGGCGGCCCGCCCGCCAACTTCCGCCTCGTGTACGGGCACATGGGCGAGGTCCTCGACCGTACGGACCTGCTGGTCACCATCAGCTCCACGGCGGCCCTGGAGTCCCTGCACCGCCGGATCCCCACCGTCGTTCTCACCGACCTCGGAGTGCGCGAGTCGCTCGGCAACCACCACTTCGTGGGCTCCGGGTGCCTCGCCTCCTGGGACCAGCTGGACGCCGGGCACGAGCCGTCGCCCGACGAGCAGTGGGTGGGCCGGCAAGGAGTGGCCGCCGACGGATCGTACGAGACGGCCTTCGACGCGGCACGCGAGCGCATCGCGAAGCTGCTCGGCCAGGGCGGACTCACCGCCCTCGCCCCCTACTACACCCCCGCCACCGCGCCCGGCTATCTGCCCGGCATCCTCGCCCGCCACCACCTCGGCCCGGACGGCAGCCCGCTGCCCGGCGCCCCCGACGCCGACAAGGAACCGGGCCCCGTGCGGCAGATCGTTCGCCGGGCGGCCCGGGGTGCCTACCGGCACGGCGTGCAGCGCGTGGCGCCCGTCATCCGGCGAATGGGCGAGCTGTGACCGCCCTCCCTACGGATCCGCGAGCCGCGGGCGTCCAGAACCCTCCTCAAGGAGTACAGCCAATGACCAACTCGCAAGCGGGCCAGGCGACAGCGGGCCGGGCGAAGCCGGTGCGCCGGGTGCTCGCGGTGATCCCCGCGCGGGGCGGCTCCAAGGGCGTCCCCGCCAAGAACCTCCTCCCCGTCGGGGGCGTACCGCTGGTGGCCCGCGCGGTGCGCGAGTGCGTCGCGTCCCGGCTCGTGACGGACGTCGTGGTCTCCACCGACGACCAGGCGATCGCCGCCGCCGCCCGCGAGGCCGGCGCGGAGGTCGTGCTCCGCCCCGCCGCCATCGCCGGCGACACCGCCACCTCCGAGGCCGCCGTCCTGCACGCCATGGACGCCCACGAGGCGCTGCACGGCTCCGCCGTCGACGCCGTACTCCTCGTGCAGTGCACCAGCCCCTTCATCATCCGCGAGGACATCGACGGGGTGGCCGGCGCGGTCGTCGAGAACGGCGCGGACACCGCGCTGACCGTGGCGCCCTTCCACGGGTTCATCTGGCGGGACGCGGACGACGACCCGACCGCCGTCGACACCGAGCGCACCCGGGCCGTCGGCGGCGGCACGGCAGTCGCCAACGCCACGGCCACGGACGGCGGTTACGGCGTCAACCACGACAAGTCCTTCCGCCCGCGCCGCCAGGACCGCCCCCAGGACCTCCTGGAGACCGGCGCCGCCTACGCCATGAACGCGGCGGGGCTGCGCGAGCACAAGCACCGCTTCTTCGGCCGTACGGAACTCGTCCGCACCGACCCCGCCCGGGTCCTGGAGATCGACGACCCGCACGACCTCGCCCGTGCCCGGGCCCTCGCGCCGCTCTTCGACGCGAACCGGCCCGGCACCCTCCCGACCGCAGAAGACATCGACGCGGTCGTCCTCGACTTCGACGGCACCCAGACCGACGACAGGGTGCTGATCGACTCCGACGGACGGGAGTTCGTCTCCGTGCACCGCGGAGACGGACTCGGCATCGCGGCCCTCCGCAAGAGCGGCCGGACGATGCTGATCCTGTCCTCGGAGAAGAACCCGGTCGTCGCCGCCCGAGCCCGGAAGCTGCAGATCCCGGTGCTCCACGGCATCGACCGGAAAGACCTCGCACTGAAGCAGTGGTGCGAGGAGCAGGGCATCGCGCCAGAGCGCGTGCTCTACGTCGGCAACGACGTCAACGACCTCCCGTGCTTCGCCCTCGTGGGCTGGCCCGTGGCGGTCGCGAGCGCCCACGACGTCGTACGCGGCGCCGCACGCGCGGTCACCACCGTTCCCGGCGGCGACGGCGCGATCCGAGAGATCGCCAGCTGGATCCTCGGCCCTTCTCTCGACTCCCTCGACAAGTAAGGAACTTCTCCACCATGAGCACCAACTCCCGTCTGCGCCAGTTCGGTTCGAAGACCGCCGGCCCGGGTCACCCCGTCTACGTCGTCGGCGAGATCGGCATCAACCACAACGGCTCCCTCGAGAACGCCTTCAAGCTGATCGACGCCGCCGCCGAGGCCGGCTGCGACGCCGTGAAGTTCCAGAAGCGCACCCCGGAGATCTGCACCCCGCGCGACCAGTGGGACATCGAGCGCGACACCCCCTGGGGCCGCATGACCTACATCGACTACCGCCACCGCGTGGAGTTCGGCGAGGACGAGTACCGCCAGATCGACGAGTACTCCAAGTCGAAGAACATCGCCTGGTTCGCCTCCCCGTGGGACACCGAGGCCGTCGCCTTCCTGGAGAAGTTCGACGTCCCCGCCCACAAGGTCGCCTCCGCCTCCCTCACGGACGACGAGCTGCTGCGCGCCCTGCGCTCCACCAACCGCACGGTCATCCTCTCCACCGGCATGTCGACGCCGAAGCAGATCCGCCACGCGGTCGAGGTCCTCGGCAGCGACAACATCCTGATGTGCCACGCCACGTCGACCTACCCGGCGCAGGCCGAGGAGCTCAACCTCCGCGTCATCAACACCCTCCAGGCGGAGTTCCCGAACGTCCCGATCGGCTACTCCGGCCACGAGACGGGCCTGCAGACCACCCTCGCCGCGGTCGCCCTGGGCGCCACCTTCGTCGAGCGTCACATCACCCTCGACCGCGCGATGTGGGGCTCCGACCAGGCCGCCTCCGTCGAGCCGCAGGGCCTGACCCGCCTCGTCCGCGACATCCGCACCATCGAGGCCTCCCTCGGCGACGGTGTCAAGAAGGTCTACGAGTCCGAGCTCGGCCCGATGAAGAAGCTGCGCCGCGTCCCGGGCGTCGTCGCCGAGGCCGAGATCGCGGCGGCGGCGGGCGAGCCGGTCGCGGTCTGAGTCACCTCCGAATCCCGATCAGGATCAAGGGAAAGCGACGGTCCTACGTCGATGAGTCCCCGCGCCGGGTCCACCGGCCCCCAGTCACCCGCCACCCTGGCTTTCGTGGAGAGCCCGGTGCAGCTCCTGAACGTCCTGGAGTGGGCGCATGCGCATGCCCTGAGGGCGGCTGCCCTCAGGATCACGGGCGAGCCCTCCGGACCCCCGGGTCCGGAGCTGGGAGCCGGCAGGCCCGGCGGGAACGGCAGGTTCGGCCGGTCGGGCCGGCCCGGCGGCGCCGGCAGGACCGGCGGCACCCGCGGGGTCAGCAGGCCCGACGGGGCCGGGGCGGGGCTCAGCCTCGTCGTCCTCTCGCCCACCGACCCGATGACCCGCGGACAGCTCCGGCGCATGGCCGAGCTGGCGCGCGACGAGGGGTACGACGTGCGCTGGGAGGAGGCGCGGGGCGGTGCGACGGCCCCCTTCCACACGGTAGGGGGGCTCGCCCCGCTCCTGCGACGCGCCGAGCGGATCGTCATGGGCGACCCGTTCTCCCGCTACGTACAACTGCTGCTCAGCATCACCCGGGCCCGTGACCTCGTCGTCGTCGACGACGGGACCGCGACGATGGAGTTCGTCTCCCAGCTCGCCAAGGGCGAACGGCTGGTGCGCTGGCACCGGCGCGGCGGTCGTCCCGGGGCCCGCGACCTGGTCTTCGCACCGGTCTCGGCCCGGGCCCGCCGCCGGCTCACGCCGGGGAACGGACGGCGGGTGGAGGTCTTCTCCTCCATGCCGATCACCGAGACGCCCGAGGGCGTCACCATCACGGCCAACGACTTCTCCTGGACCCGGTCCAGGTTCGGCCCGCCCCGGATCACGAAGGGCGCCGACCTGGTCGGAACGTCCCTGGTGGAGACGGGAGTCGTGGACCCCGACCGCTACCTGGAAGCGGTGAAGGGGCTCGCCACGACCTATGGCGCGACCCGTTACTTCGCCCACCGCCGGGAGAGCCCGGACAAGCTGCACCGGCTGGCGGTCGAGACCGGCCTGGAGATCGTCCGCCCGGACCTCCCCCTCGAACTGATCGCCCGCCGCGGCCCCATCGGCCGTACGATCCTGAGCTTCCCGTCGACCGTGGTGCACACGCTGCCCCTCGCGCTGGTCGGCACGGAGGTCAAGGTCGCGGTGTGCGACATCGACCCGGCCTGGCTCACGGAGAGCGCCTCTCCCCGGGCCCAGGGCTTCCTCTCGGGCGTCACCGGCACGGCCCGCGACGTCCACCGGCTGTCGGCCGTCTCGACGGCCACCTGAGGTACCCCGAGGGGTACCTGGTTGGACGCAGGGTGCGGGCCGCCTGTGGCCGATCGCGCAGTTCCCACTCACCCGCACCCGACACACAACCCAGAGCCGCCTTGCCGTCCGTCAGGTGAACAGAACCGGCCACGGCCACGTATGCGTGGTATGCGTAGAGAAGCTGTTCCCGGAGACCCGGGAATGGGCGTCGCCGCCCGGGGGTTCTCCCATCAGGAGACCTGGATCACGATCCATCCGGCCACACAAGATCCACACGGCCGAAAAGCCGGGCGAGTGTACCCAGCCCAGTCAATATCTATGCGCCACGCGGCCAGGTTTTCTTCCCCAATCGGGTTGAAGTTTTGTTGATCGTGGGTCAGTTGGCCGTCGCGTCGCCCTACCCTTCAGAGGGTGAACCAACTGATGTCCCGAGATTCCGAGGCCGACCAGCCCGGGGAAGCCACGCTCCCCGGCACGCTCCCTGGTGCGCTCGCAGGCGCCCTGCCGGGCGCACTCCCCGGCACGCTGCCCGAGGCACTCCGCACGGAGCTCGTGGCGTTCCGCCGCGACCTGCACATGCACCCGGAGCTCGGCAACCAGGAGTTCCGCACCACCGCCGCCATCAAGGCGCGACTGGAGCGGGCCGGCCTTCACCCCCGCGTGCTCGCCATCGGGACCGGACTCATCTGTGACATCGGCGACCCGGACCCCGCGCGTCCGATGCTCGCCCTGCGTGCCGACATCGACGCCCTGCCCATCCCGGACACGAAGACCGAGTGCGCGTACCGCTCGACCGTGCCCGACCGGGCCCACGCCTGCGGCCACGACATCCACACGACCGTGGTGCTCGGGGCCGGCCTCGTCCTCGCCCAACTGCACGAGCAGGGCCTGCTCAACAGGGCCGTGCGCCTGATCTTCCAGCCCGCCGAGGAAGTACTGCCCGGCGGTGCTCCGGACGTCATCGAGTGCGGGGTACTGGACGGCGTCGGCCGGATCGTCGGGGTGCACTGCGACCCGAAGGTCGACGCGGGCCGGATCGGACTGCGGCACGGCCCCATCACCTCCGCCTGTGACCGGCTGGAGGTGTCGCTGGACGGGGCCGGCGGGCACACCGCACGGCCGCACCTCACCACCGACCTCGTGACCGCCGCCGCCCGCGTCGTCACGGACGTGCCCGCCCTGGTCGCCCGCCGGGTCGACGCGCGGGCCGGCCTCGCCGTCACCTGGGGACGGATCGAGTCGGGCCACGCCTGCAACGTCATCCCGCAGCACGCCGAGCTCTCCGGGACCGTACGGTGTCTGGATCTCGCCTCCTGGCGGGCCGCACCCGATCTGGTGCACGCCGCCATCGACGAGATCGCGAACCTGTACCGGGCCAAGTCGGAGATCAACTACATCCGAGGGGTGCCGCCGGTCGTCAACGACCCGGACACCACCGACCTGCTGCGGGACGCCATGGCCGCGCGGCGCGGACTCCACTCCGTGGAGGACACCGAGCAGAGCCTCGGCGGCGAGGACTTCTCCTGGTACCTGGAGCACGTGCCCGGGGCCATGGCCAGGCTCGGAGTGCGCACACCGGGGGAGCGGACCGTGCGGGATCTGCACCAGGGCGACTTCGACGCCGACGAGTCGGCGATCACCGCGGGAGTGGAGCTCTTCACCGCGGCAGCCCTCCTCGACGCCGGGGCCTGACCGGCGGGCGCGGCCGGTCCTTCCGGTCGCGCCGCGTACCCCGTCGCAGTAGCGTGGTGCACTGTCAAGAACCACTCGTGTCGTCACGCGGACTCCACCGTGCCGGTTGCGGAGCGTGACTGCCGTGGTGGGTGTTGCGTCCCTATGTGCGCCTTTCGATCCCGGGGTTCACAAGGACGTAACCGGCCATCGGCACGAATGGATAACGGCCAAGCGCTACCCCGTTCCCTCAAGGGTCTACGCGCGTTAATGTGCGCCGAACTCAGCACCCACTGCGGGGCTTGGAGAATGGGGAACTTCAGATGCGTCGGATATCCAGCCTGACCCGCGTCGCGGTGGGGGTCGCGTCGCTGGCACTGGCGGCGACCGCCTGTGGCGGCACCAGCAGCGACAGCAGCAGTAGCGACAGCAGCGAGAGCAAGGGTGGCAAGGGCCTTGCCATCGCGTACGACGTCGGCGGCAAGGGCGACCAGTCCTTCAACGATGCCGCGTACGCCGGTCTGGAGAAGGCGAAGAAGGAGTTCGGCTACCAGACCGCCGACATCGAGCCCACCGACGGCGAGACGGACGCCGACAAGGAGCAGCGCCTGGTCTCGCTGGCCAAGCAGGGCTACAACCCGGTCGTCGGCGTCGGCTTCGCCTACGGCCCCGCGCTGGAGGCCGCCGCCAAGAAGTACCCGAAGACCAGCTTCGGCATCGTGGACTCCGTGGTCGAGGGCGACAACGTCGCGTCGCTCGTCTTCGCCGAGCAGGAGGCCTCGTACCTCGCCGGTGTCGCGGCCGCCAAGGCCACCAAGACCAACACGGTCGGCTTCGTCGGCGGTGTGGACATCCCGCTGATCCACAAGTTCGAGGCCGGCTACACGCAGGGCGTCAAGGACACCAAGCCCAGCGTGAAGGTCCTCTCGCAGTACCTGACGCAGACCGCCGAGGAGGGCGGCTTCTCCAGCCCCGACAAGGGCAAGGCCGCGGCCGAGGGCCAGCTGGAGAAGAACGCGGACGTCATCTACCAGGCCGCCGGCCTGTCCGGCCAGGGTGTCATCGAGGCCGCGGCCAAGAAGAAGGTCTGGGCGATCGGTGTCGACTCCGACCAGTACAAGCAGGAGGCGCTGGCCGCGTACAAGGACTACATCCTGACGTCGGCGCTCAAGGACGTCGGCGGCGCGGTGTACTCCCTCGCCAAGTCGGTCGAGGACGGCAAGCCGCTGACCGGTGTCCAGACCTTCGACCTGAAGGTGGACGGCGTCGGCCTCGCCGACAGCAACCCGAAGATGGGCGAGATCGCCGGTCTCACGGACGCGGTGGCCAAGGCCAAGGCGAGCATCATCGACGGCACCATCAAGGTGAAGACCGAGTAGTCCTGAGGGCGGGCCCCCGGGCCCGTCACCGCCCGAACGGGCGAAGCAGTCGAACTCACACAGAGCGGGCGGGCATCCTCGATGCCCGCCCGCTCTGGTGTTCCCCTCGCAGGTCATCCGCCATGGGCGGACCTTTGCGGTCGGCAAGCCCGCAGCCGGTCCGCGGGAGCCCTCGGGCACAGCCGCATAACAAGGTGGACAGAGGGGGTTCTCTCGCGGGTCTACGCGCGTTAATCTGCGGCGAAGCCAGCGCCGAAGGTGTTCCGCCCGGCGCTTGTACAAGCTTGTACGACAGGAGCACAACACATGCGCCGGGTTCCCCGCATCGCGCTCGCAGGCGCAGCGGCCGCCTCTTTCGCCCTCGTCCTCTCCGCCTGTGGCGGTACGTCGACCTCCTCCGGTTCGTCGGAGTCGAAGGGCGACAAGGGCCTCGCCATCGCGTACGACGTCGGCGGCAGGGGCGACCAGTCCTTCAACGACGCCGCGTACGAGGGCCTGAAGAAGGCGAAGGGCGAGTTCGGCTACGAGACCGCCGACATCGAGCCCACCGACGGTGAGACGGACGCCGACAAGGAGCAGCGGCTCGTCTCGCTGGCCAAGCAGGGCCACAACCCGGTCATCGGCATCGGCTACGCCTACGCGCCGGCCGTCAAGGCGGCCGCGGAGAAGTACCCCGACACCACCTTCGGCATCGTCGACGACTCCACCATCGAGGCGGAGAACGTCGCGGACCTGGTCTTCTCCGAGCAGGAGGCCTCCTACCTCGCCGGTGTCGCGGCCGCCAAGGCGACCAAGACCAACACGGTCGGCTTCGTCGGCGGCGTGGACATCCCGCTGATCCACAAGTTCGGGGCGGGCTTCGCGCAGGGCGTCAAGGACACCAAGCCCGGCGTGAAGGTCCTCTCGCAGTACCTGACGCAGACCGCCGAGGAGGGCGGCTTCTCCAGCCCCGACAAGGGCAAGACGGCCGCCGAGGGCCAGATCGAGAAGAAGGCCGACGTCGTCTACGCGGCGGCCGGTCTGTCGGGTCAGGGTGTCATCGAGGCCGCCTCCGCCGACAAGGTGTGGGCGATCGGTGTCGACTCCGACCAGTACAAGCAGGAAGCTCTGGGCAAGTACAAGGACGCCATCCTCACCTCCGCGACGAAGGATGTCGCCAAGGCGGTGTACAACCTCGCGAAGTCGGTCGAGGACGGCAAGCCCGAGACCGGTATCGTCAGGGGCGACTTGAAGTCCGGTGAGGTCGGCCTCGCGGACTCCAACCCGAAGTTCAAGAGCGACACCGCGGTCCAGGAAGCCGTTCAGGCGGCCAAGGAGAAGATCATCGGCGGCGAGATCAAGGTCAAGTCCAGCTGACAAGCAGTACCTCAGGAGCAGCTCGGCGATCCGGGAAGTCCGGACATCGGTCTTCCCCGGAATCGCTCGTAACCGCGGGGTTACGTCCGCTCAACGGGGTACGGGGAGCCTGGCTCCCCGTACCCCGTTCTCGCGGCGCGTCGGCCCCTCATGTTGCCGTAGGGGCGCTACGCGCGTAGACGACCCCCTTTCCCTTCAGGAGAGTGCGCCATCAACGCGTCCAGCAGTCCTCCGGCCGGCGCGGTCAACGGATCGGTGACCGCAGTCGAACTCGCCGGGATCACCAAGCGGTTCCCCGGCGTCGTGGCCAACCACGACATCCACCTCAGCGTCCGCAAGGGCACGGTCCACGCGCTCGTCGGCGAGAACGGCGCCGGCAAGTCGACGCTGATGAAGATCCTCTACGGCATGCAGAAGCCGGACGAGGGGACCATCGCCGTCGACGGGGACCAGGCCACCTTCTCGTCGCCCGCCGACGCCATCGCCCGCGGCATCGGCATGGTCCACCAGCACTTCATGCTCGCCGACAACCTCACCGTCCTGGAGAACGTCGTCCTGGGCAGCGAGAAGTCGTACGGCATCGGCGCCAAGGCCCGTCGCAGGATCGTCGAGCTCTCCGAGCGCTACGGCCTCGGCGCGCGGCCCGACGCCCTCGTCGAGGAGCTCGGCGTCGCCGACCGCCAGCGCGTGGAGATCCTCAAGGTCCTCTACCGCGGCGCCCGGATCCTCATCCTCGACGAGCCCACCGCGGTCCTCGTGCCGCAGGAGGTCGACGCGCTCTTCGCCAACCTGCGTGAGCTCAAGTCCGAGGGCCTGTCGGTCATCTTCATCTCGCACAAGCTGGGCGAGGTCCTGGCGGTCGCCGACGACATCACGGTGATCCGCCGGGGCACGACGGTCGGCACGGCCGTCCCGTCCGAGACCACCTCGCGCCAGCTCGCCGAGCTGATGGTCGGCAGCGAACTGCCCACCCCGGAGACCGCCGAGTCCACGGTCACCGACCGGCCGGTGCTCACCGTCGAGGACCTGCGCCTGGTCGCCCCGGGCGGCAAGGCACTGCTCGACGACATCAGCTTCACCATCCACGAGGGCGAGATCCTCGGCCTCGCCGGTGTCGAGGGCAACGGCCAGACCGAGCTGATCGAGGCCCTCATCGGCCTCAAGGCGGCCGACTCCGGCACCATCACGCTGGCCGCCGAGGAGATCACCTCCTGGGCCACCCGCAGGCGCCGCGAGCAGGGCATCGGCTACATCCCCGAGGACCGCCACCGCCACGGCCTGCTCCTGGAGGCCCCGCTCTGGGAGAACCGCATCCTCGGCCACGTCACCGAGAAGCCCAACGCGAAGGGCGTCTGGCTCGACATCAAGGGCGCCCAGGACGACACGCGCCGCATCGTCGAGGCGTACGACGTCCGCACGCCCGGCATCGACGTCACCGCCGCCTCGCTGTCCGGCGGCAACCAGCAGAAGCTGATCGTCGGCCGGGAGATGACCCACAAGCCGCGGTTCCTGATCGCCGCCCACCCCACCCGGGGTGTGGACGTCGGCGCACAGGCCGCGATCTGGGACCACATCCGCGAGGCCCGCCGCGAGGGCCTGGCCGTCCTGCTGATCTCCGCCGACCTGGACGAGCTCATCGGCCTCTCCGACACCCTCCGGGTGATCTACAACGGCAAGCTGGTCGCGGACGCCGATCCGGCGACCATCACCCCGGAGGAGCTCGGCTCGGCCATGACCGGCGCCGCCTCCGGACACCTCGAGAACGAAGAGCTCGTGGAACAGCTCGAAGAGCAGGCAGAGCTCGAAGAGCATGCCGAGACGCCGGCCGACGGCCCGGCAGACGCCCCGGAAGACGAGGCCCGCTGATGAAGAAGTTCGACAAGGAGCGACTGCTCCTCGCGGTGGCCGGACCGGTCATCGCGCTCGTCGTGGCCGTGGCGCTGACCTCGGTCGTGCTGATCGCCTCGGGGAAGAACCCGTTCGAGCCGTACTCGATCATGTTCGAGCAGGCCACGTTCTCCGACATCCAGGTCCTGATCATCAACCAGGCCTCGCTGTACTACATCGCGGCGCTCGCGGTGGCCATCGGCTTCCGGATGAACCTGTTCAACATCGGCGTGGACGGCCAGTACCAGCTCGCCGCCATGATGGCCGCGGTGGTCGGTGCCCACGCCAGCCTGCCGGCGGTCCTCCAGGTCCCGCTGCTGCTCCTCACCGCCGTGCTCACCGGCGCCTTCTGGTCCGGCATCGCCGGTGTCCTCAAGGTCACCCGAGGGGTCAGTGAGGTCGTCGCGACGATCATGCTGAACGCGATCGCGACCTCCGTCATCGCCTACTTCTGGCTGCCCAACGTCTTCGGCGTCAAGGTCGGCAACAACAACACCACCGGCGAGATGCACGAGTCCGGCTGGATCCCCGGCTTCGACATGGGCGACGCCGGCGAGATCTACGGCCTCGTCGTCCTCGCGGCCCTGCTCGGCATCGGCTACTGGGTCGTCCTCAACCGCACCCGCTTCGGCTTCGACCTGCGCGCCTCCGGCGCCTCGGAGACCGCCGCCGCGGCCAGCGGTGTGAACCCCAAGCGCATGGTCCTCACCGCCATGCTGATCTCCGGCGGCCTGGCCGGTCTCGCGGGCCTGCCGATCCTGCTCGGCGACTCGCACACGTACAGCCTGAACTTCCCGACCGGCATCGGCTTCCTCGGAATCGGTATCGCCCTGCTCGGCCGCAACAACCCGACGGGCATCGCCTTCGCGGCCCTCCTCTGGGCCTGGCTGGACAAGGCCTCGCCCGAGCTCGACTTCCACGGGTACGACAAGGAGATCGCGGTCATCATGCAGGGCCTGATCGTGATCGCGGTCGTCGTCTCGTACGAGGCCGTGCGCGAGTGGGGCCTGCGCCGCCAGCAGCGCCGCGTCGGCGCCGAACTCGCGGCGGGCCACGTGCTCGGCGCCACCTCCGACAACTCGACCCAGAAGGAGGTGGCCGGACGATGACCACCGTGACCGACCTCAACCAGCCCTCGCTGCAGCCCACGGCGCCCAAGGGCCGCCGGCTCACGCTCCCCGTCCTTCTGCTGGTCATCGCGGGCGGCCTCGCGCTGACCTCGATCGTCCGCATCATCACCGGCGCCGACGGCATCACCAACGTCAGCCAGATGTCGACCGCGCTCGAACTGGCCGTCCCGATCGGCCTGGCCGGTCTCGGCGGACTGTGGGCCGAGCGCGCGGGCGTCGTCAACATCGGCCTCGAAGGCATGATGATCCTCGGCACCTGGTTCGGCGCCTGGGCCGGCTACCAGTGGGGACCGTGGAACGGCATCCTCATCGGCATCATCGGCGGCTGCGTCGGCGGCCTGCTGCACGCCATCGTCACGGTCACCTTCAACGTCAACCACATCGTCTCCGGTGTGGCCATCAACATCCTGGCCCTCGGCGCCACCCGCTACCTCGCCCCGCTCGCCTTCGAGGGCGTGCAGGGCGGCTCGGCCAAGCAGTCCCCGCCGGTCGAGTCGATCGGCAACTTCACGGTGCCGGGGCTGTCCGACGCGCTCGTCGACCTCAACGACAAGGGCTGGTTCTTCATCTCGGACCTCGCCGGTCTGCTCGGCGGTCTGGTCACCAACGTGTCCTGGCTGACCCTGATCGCGATCGCGCTCATCCCGGCCACCTGGTGGATCCTGTGGCGCACCGCCTTCGGCCTGCGCCTGCGGTCCTGCGGCGAGAACCCGGTCGCGGCGGAGTCGCTCGGCGTCAACGTCTACAAGTACAAGTACCTGGCCGTGATCATCTCCGGCGGCCTGGCGGGCCTCGGCGGTGTCTTCCTCTCCATCGTCGCCAACCCCTTCTACCTGGAGGGGCAGACCAGTGGCCGCGGCTACATCGGTCTCGCGGCGATGATCTTCGGCAACTGGATGCCGGGCGGACTCGCCCTCGGCGCGGGCCTGTTCGGCTACACCGACAGCCTCAACCTGCGCGGCGGCGCCGAGAACGTCCACGCGCTGCTGCTGCTCGGCGCCATACTGCTGGCCATCGGCGCGATCTGGCTGCTGGTCAGGAAGAGGTACGTGCCCGGCGTGATCACCCTGGCTGTCGGCGTCCTGGTGTTCACCTGGTACTCGCTCACCGACGTGGTGCCGAACCAGGTCGTCTCCGCCACGCCGTACGTCATCACGCTGCTCGTCCTCTCCCTGTCCGCACAGCGGCTGCGGATGCCGAAGGCGGACGGCATGCCGTACCGGCGGGGGCAGGGCAAGTGACGTCCGCCGAAACCGGGTCCGGGCCCGAGGTCGACTGGGAGTCCCTGCGGGAGGTGGCCCGCGAGGCCATGTCCCGTGCGTACGCCCCGTACTCGGGCTTCCCGGTCGGTGTCGCGGCCCTGGTCGACGACGGCCGGGTGATCTCCGGGTGCAACGTCGAGAACGCCTCGTACGGGCTCGGGCTGTGCGCCGAGTGCGGACTGGTCGCGCAGCTCCACAACACCGGGGGCGGCCGGCTCACGCACTTCACCTGCGTGGACGGCCGCGGCGAGATCCTGGTCCCGTGCGGCCGCTGCCGCCAGCTGCTGTACGAGTTCGGCGGCCCCGATCTGATCATGGAGACGCCGGCCGGGATCCTGCCGCTCTCGGAGATGCTTCCGCAGGCCTTCGGGCCGGGGCACCTCCGCAAGTAATTCACTGTCGGCCCCCCGGTGTTCGGAGTCCCTGTGCCTCCAGGACACCGGGAGGGGCCGCTGCACTTCGGAAGGAAAGGCCATGGCTTTGTTGTCGATGGATGCCATCTCCGTCATCCGCACCAAGCGCGACCGCGGCGAGCTGAGCGACGAGCAGATCGACTGGGTCATCGACGCGTACACGCGCGGCGAGGTCGCCGACTACCAGATGGCCGCCCTGAACATGGCGATCCTGCTCAACGGCATGAACCGCGGCGAGATCGCCCGCTGGACGGCCGCGATGATCGCCTCCGGCGAGCGCATGGACTTCTCGTCCTTGTCCCGCCCGACCGCCGACAAGCACTCCACGGGCGGCGTCGGCGACAAGATCACCCTTCCGCTGGCCCCGCTCGTGGCGGCCTGCGGCGCGGCCGTCCCGCAGCTCTCGGGCCGGGGCCTCGGCCACACCGGCGGCACCCTCGACAAGCTGGAGTCGATCCCGGGCTGGCGCGCCCTGCTCTCGAACGAGGAGATGCTCTCCGTACTGGACGAGGTCGGCGCGGTGATCTGCGCGGCGGGCGACGGCCTGGCCCCGGCGGACAAGAAGCTGTACGCGCTGCGGGACGTGACGGGAACGGTCGAGGCGATCCCCCTCATCGCCTCCTCGATCATGTCGAAGAAGATCGCGGAGGGCACGGGCTCCCTCGTCCTGGACGTGAAGGTGGGCACGGGCGCCTTCATGAAGACGATCGAGGACGCGCGCGAACTGGCCTCCACGATGGTCGGGCTGGGCACGGACCACGGCGTTAAGACGGTGGCCCTGCTGACGGACATGTCGACCCCGCTGGGCCTGACGGCGGGCAACGCCCTCGAAGTCCGCGAGTCGGTCGAGGTGCTGGCCGGCGGAGGCCCCGCGGACGTCGTCGAACTGACCCTCGCCCTGGCCCGCGAGATGCTCGACGCGGCGGGCGTGAAGGACGCCGACCCCGCGAAGGCACTGGCCGACGGCTCGGCGATGGACGCCTGGCGCCGCATGATCGCCGCACAGGGCGGCGACCCGGACGCCCCGCTCCCCACCTCCCGCGAGCAGCACGTGGTCAAGGCCCCCTCCTCGGGCGTACTGACCCGCCTGGACGCGTACGACATCGGCATCGCCGCCTGGCGCCTCGGTGCGGGCCGCGCCCGCAAGGAGGACCCGGTCCAGGCCGCGGCGGGCGTCGAGATGCACGCCAAGCCGGGCGACACGGTGACCGAGGGCCAGCCCCTGCTGACGCTGCACACGGACACCCCGGAACGCTTCGAGTACGCGCTGGCGGCCGTCGAGGGCTCGTACGACGTGGCAGCACCGGGCACGGACTTCACGGCGGCGCCGGTCGTGCTGGAACGTATCGCCTGAGCCGAACCGACCCGACTGGCAGGTGAAGGGGACCGGCGTCCGTCGCCGGTCCCCTTCGGCTGTCCGGGCGGCCGGGCCCGGCCTCAACCGAGGGTCGCCGCGACCACCACCAGGACCGGCACCGCCAGCATCGTCGACAGCAGGATCGACTCCCGCGCCAGGACCTCGCCGACGCGGTACCGGGACGCGTACGTGAAGAGGTTCTGGGCGGCGGGCAGGGCCGAGGTGACCACCACGTCGAGGAGTGGGGCGCCTCGCAGGCCGAAGACTCCCGCCGCCAGGGCCCAGGCCGTCAGGGGCTGGCCCACCGACTTCAGGGCGACGGAGAGAAGGACAGGGGTCCGGTCGGGGCCGCGGCCCGGCATCGTGCTGCCGCACAGGGAGATGCCGAAGGCCAGGAGAACGGCCGGGACCGACATGTTCCCGATCAGGGTGAGCGGGTCGAGGACCGGGCCCGGGACCGTCAGGCCGGACGCGGAGACGGCGACCCCGGACAGGGAGCCGATGCCGACGGGGTTGCGGACGGGAGTGGTCACCCGCCGCCACAGGGAGGTCTTCTCGCCCGGGCCGGAGAGGTCGAGGACCGTCAGGGCCACCGGGGTCATCACGATCTGCTGGAACAGCAGGACCGGGGCCACGAGTGAGGCGTCGCCCAGCACGTACACCGCGATCGGGATGCCGAGGTTGCCCGCGTTGACGTAACTGGAGCACAGCGCGCCGATCGTCGTCCGGCCCACGCCCCAGCGGCGTACGGCACCGACCGCGACGAACACGCCGGCCATCGCGAACGTGCTGATCGCCGTCACCAGCAGCCGGTTGGAGAGGATCACCGACAGGTCGGCCTGCGCGAGCGTGGTGAAGAGGAGCGCGGGGGTGGCCACGTGGAACGCGAGCTTGGTCAGCACCTCCCGGCCGTTGTCCCCGAGATAGCCGCGGCGTCCGATCAGATAGCCGACGCCGATGACGACGGCGATCACCGCGAAGCCGTTCAGCACCCCCTGCACGGCACCTCCCGGAGCCCGCGGAGCTCCCGGGGGTGGCCGGGAGCTGCGGCGCGGAGGCGGTCGCGTATTCGGTCGGGGCGGAGTGCGGGCAGGCGGACGGGCGGTGATTCGTGGGGCATACACCGAACCCTCTGGGGTAGGCCATGCCCAGGTCAATGTGACCTTGCGCTACCTGAACTTCGTGCTCGGTGAGCACGCAGCGATGAGTTCCGCGCCTCCGCCCGGTCTACCGCACGTGGACGCCATGACACCTGCTGTACTCGTACTGCCCGGCCCCGTCACCCGAGACGAGGTGCCGAGGCTCTGCCAGGACGTGCGCGCACGGCTGATGAGCAGCAGAGCCGGCGTCTTGGTCTGCGACGTCGCCGGTCTCGGACCACCAGGTCTGACCACCGTCGACGCGCTCGCCAGGATGCAGCTCGCCGCCCGTCGCGCCGGGGGACGGATCAGACTGCGCGACCCGGACCCCGCCCTGCGTGCGCTACTCGGTCTTGTCGGCATCCCCTTCGAGATCGAGGGGCAGCCCGAACAGCGGGAACCACCTCTTCGTGTCGAGGAAGCAGTGGAACCCGGTGATCCGGCCCTCTGACGTCTCCAGGACCTGCACGGCCCACGCCGTGTAGCCGCCCGTCTCCGGGTCCGGCTTGTACTGGGCGAAGCCCGGCAGGCCGTTCACGGCGACCGGGACCAGGTGCGAGTTCGCACAGGGCGCGCCGAGTGTCGTCATGAAGCCCGTGATGTCCTCGGGGCCGGACAGCCACAGGTCGAACGGCGGCATCGTCATCACGGCGTCCTCGTGCAGGAGTGCCGTGAGGGCCGTCATGTCGTACCCCTCGAAGGCCGCCACATAGCGCTCCAGGAGCTTCTGCTGCGCCTCGTCGAGCGGGTCGGACGTGGCGGCCCGGGCCGCGGCGCCGTCGCTCTCGGCGAGCGTCGCACGGGCCCGCTGGAGCGCGCTGTTGACCGAGGCGACCGTCGTGCCGAGCAGCTCGGCGACCTCGCTCGCCTTCCAGGCCAGCACCTCGCGCAGGATGAGCACGGCCCGCTGCTTGGGCGGCAGTTGCTGCAGGGTGGCCATGAACGCGAGGCGCACCGACTCCTTGGCGACGGCGGCCTCGGCCGGGTCCTCGACGACGGGCAGCACACGCGCGTCCGGCATCGGCTCCAGCCAGGTGTGGTCGGGGCGCGGATTCAGCGCCGCCTGTGTGAGCGGTGTCGATTCCGTCAGGTCCATGGGGCGGGCCCGCTTGTTCCCCGCCGACAGCATGTCCAGGCACACGTTCGTCGCGATCCGGTACAGCCACGAGCGCATCGAGGAACGGCCCTCGAACTTGTCGTAGCTTCTCCAGGCCCGCACGAGCGTGTCCTGGACCGCGTCCTCCGCCTCGAAGGACGAGCCGAGCATGCGGTAGCAGTACCCCGTCAGCTCGACCCGGTGCTTCTCAAGCCGGACGTCGAGGTCCTCCACCGTCGCCGTTCCGTCGCTCATAGCCAACCCACCCCTGTGGCATGTTCGTCGTCACCTTCACCGCCTCTTTGCGATGCCGGCACTTCGGAAGCTACCGCAGCCCACTGACAATGGCCCCCCGAGATACAAAAGGTGCAGGTCAGGACAGTTATTGTCCTGACCTGCACCCGTACGTTCGAAAGCCGACCCGCTGTGCCGCCGTGTCTCAGCGGTGCACGGCCACCAGCCGCCGCTGCGTCCTGGCCGCGTGCGACCCGACCACCGTGATCGTCACGACCCCGATCACCGCCAGCAGGCCGAGCGCCACCGTCCCGGCCCAGCCGCCCGAGTGGAAGGCGACCGCGCCGAGCGTGCCGCCCGCGCTGGAGCCCAGGTAGTAGGCGGACTGGTAGAGGGCGGAGGCCTGCGCGCGGCCCTCCTTGGCGGTGTGGCTGACCGAGGAGGAGGCGACCGCGTGGCCCGCGAAGAAGCCCGCGGTGATCAGGACCAGGCCGAGCAGGATCAGCGGCAGGGAGTCGGCCAGCGAGACCAGCAGCCCCGCGGTCGTCGTACCGCCCGCCAGATACAGCGCGCCGCGCCGGCCGAGCCGCCCCACCAGCTTCCCGGCCGTCGACGCCGAGACCGTGCCGACCAGGTAGACGAGGAAGATCGAGCCGATGATGCCCTGCGGCAGCGAGAACGGGGCCTCCGTGAGGCGGTAGCCGATCACCGTGTAGACGGCGCCGAACACCGTCATGAACAGCGCGCCGATCACGTACAGCCTGCACAGCAGCGGGTTCGCGAGATGGCCGCGGACCGTGCGGACCAGCACCGCGGGCCGCAGCGAACCGGCCTTGAAGTGCTTCGGCGCCGGGAGCAGCAGCCGGAAGGCCACCGCGCAGCCCACCGCGATCAGCCCGATGGTCCCGAGGGCGACCCGCCAGCCCCACTCCTGAGCGACCCAGCCGGTGATGACCCGGCCGCTCATGCCGCCGACGCTGTTGCCCGCGACGAACAGACCGATCGCGGTGATCAGCGCCTTCGGCCGTACCTCCTCCGCCAGATAGGCCATCGCCGAGACCGGCAGCCCGGCCAGCGCCGCACCCTGCACGGCCCGCAGCGCGACCAGCCAGCCGACCGACGGGGCGAAGGGCACCAGCAGTCCGACGGCCACCGCGATCGCCAGGGACGCCGTCATCAACGTACGCCGGCCGAACCGCTCCGAGAGCGCGCTCAGCGGCAGGACGAACAGCGCCAGCGCACCGGTCGCCGCCGACACCGTCCAGCTCGCCGTGCTCGCCGTGACCCCGAAGTCGCCGGAGATCAGCGGCAGAAGGGCCTGGGTGGAGTAGAGAAGCGCGAAGGTCGCGACACCCGCGAGGAAGAGGGCGAAGCTCATCCGGCGATAGCCGGGCCCGCCCGGGGCCATACGGGAATCGACGGGAACGACTTCGACGGGAGCGGCTTCGGTGCGAACGGTGCTGGCTGCGGAGGCGCCCACGATGGTGGACGCCCCGGTACTTGCGGAAGGCATGCTTCGAACCTAAAACCGTCCCGCTCATCCGTCCAATGCATGGAATCGTCATAATCGTTCCTGTGATGCATCAGCAGAGGTCAGAGCCTCACCTGTCACCGTCCAGTGACACAGAAGACATCGTCGCGATCCTCGCCCCGCGCCTCGCGTACTTCGCCGGGGTCGCCCGCACCGAGCACGTCACACGGGCCGCGCAGGAGATGCAGGTCCCGCAGTCGACCCTGTCCCGCGCGATGGTCCGCCTCGAACACGACCTGGGCGTGGACCTGTTCGCCCGCAGAGGCCGCACGGTCTCCCTCACCCCTGCCGGACGCACCTTCCTGGCCTCCGTCGAGCGGGCCCTCGCCGAGATCGAGCGGGCCGCCGACGAGGTGCGCGCCGACGCCGACCCGGCCACCGGCAAGGTCGCCTTCGGCTTCCTGCACACCATGGGCTCCGAGACGGTCCCCGGCCTGATCCGCGCCTTCCGCGCCGACCATCCCCGCGTCCGCTTCAGCCTCGTCCAGAACTACGGCGAGGCCATGATCGAACGCCTGCGCTCCGGCGAGCTGGACCTCTGCCTCACGTCCCCCGTCCCGGACGCCCCCGACCTCGTCGCCCGCCGCCTCGACGAACAGAAACTCCGCCTGGTCGTCCCCGCGGACCACCGCCTCGCCTCCCGCCGCCGCATCCGCCTGGCCGAGGCCGCCGACGAAACGTTCGTCACCCTGGAACCCGGCTACGGCCTCCGCCGCATCACCGACGACCTCTGCCAACAGGCGGGCTTCCGCCCCCGGGTCGCCTTCGAGGGCGAGGAGGCGGAGACCCTGCGCGGCTTGGTGGCCGCGGGCCTGGGCGTAGCCCTCCTGCCCCCACCGGCCGTGGCCCGCCCGGGAGTTGTCGAACTGACGGTCACGGCTCCAAGGGCGGCCCGGGAGATCGGCGTGGCTTGGCTGGACGGGCATCCCGATACGCCCCCGGTGGCGGCGTTCAAGAAATTCCTACTGTCAAAGAGGGGAAATCTGCTCCCCGACTAGGGTCTCTTCATCAACTGAGTCGCACGATGGCATGTCTTTTTAGGGGCGCGGGGCTGTATCCATATGCGGCTCCGCCGCGTGGGCGCGACCAGCCCCCACCGAACCCGCACTCCACCACAGCCCGGGCAACTAACGGCGAAGGGACCGCCCAAACCCGGAGGCAAGCGGCATCCGCAACCCCAAAGGCGGCGGGGCCGCAAGCGCATCCTCCACGGGCCGGGCAAAGGCCCGCCCGAACAACGCCCCCATCACAAAGTCCTCCGCCAACGAGTACACCTCGTCGCGAAACGCGTGCAACGCATGCCCGTCGGAATGCACCTCGAACCGACAGACATCCCGGTTCGCCTTCTTCGCCCGGGCCGCCAGCCGGAACGACAACTCGGGATCGGTCCGCTCGTCGTTCGTGCCGTGCACCATCAACACCCGCCGCCCCACAAGCTGTTTCACCGGTTCGGGCGGCGCGGCGACATCCTCCTCGGGGAGCCAAGGGGACAGCGCCAGCACGGAGTTGACGGCGGTGTGCCCGCCCGAGTGCAGAGCGGCCCGCCCGCCCATGTCCACGCCCGCGAGACACACGGGAACGTCCCCGTACCGCCGTACGACCTCGTCCGCGGCCCACGAGGCGTCCCGGGCCTGATCCGCCTGCGTGCCGTTCCAGCCCCGGAACCGGTAGTGCACCACGTGCACGACCAGGCCGTCGTCCCGTCCCGCGCGGGTCAGCCGGCGCCCCAACGCCCGTACGGACGCGGTCGCCAGCATCGGTGAGGGTCTGCGGGCCGAGGTCTCCTCGCCGCCCGGCAGCAGCAGCACCACGCCGCTCACCGCCGTCGGTTCCGTTCCGAGTGCCCGCCCGAGCCGGGCCGTGCGAACCGGCGTCGCTTGCTGTGCCATGACAGAACAGTGTCAGAAGCGATGGTGTACGCCATCCGTCCGCACGGTCACCGTTACGTATCGACGGTTCCGTACAACAGGAGATCTACGCGCGTAGGCGGTAGAGTGCGGAGATGACGAGCCAGATCAAGAACACCCCGAGCTCGGAGCAGATCCGCCGGGCGCCGAAGGTCCTGCTGCACGATCACCTCGACGGGGGCCTGCGCCCCGGGACGATCGTCGACCTGGCCCGCGCGTCGGGCTACGAGAACCTCCCCGAGACGGATCCCGACAAGCTCGGCATCTGGTTCCGTGAGGCCGCCGACTCCGGTTCCCTGGAGCGGTACTTGGAGACCTTCGCGCACACCTGCGCCGTCATGCAGACCCGCGAGGCGCTCGTCCGCGTGGCCGCCGAGTGCGCCGAGGACCTCGCCGAGGACGGTGTCGTCTACGCCGAGGTGCGGTACGCGCCCGAGCAGCACCTGGAGGCCGGGCTCACCCTCGAAGAGGTCGTCGAGGCGGTCAACGAGGGCTTCCGGGAGGGCGAGCGGCTCGCCCGCGAGAACGGCCACCGGATCCGCGTCGGCGCACTGCTGACCGCCATGCGGCACGCGGCCCGTGCCCTGGAGATCGCCGAACTCGCCAACCGCTACCGCGATCTCGGTGTCGTCGGCTTCGACATCGCGGGTGCCGAGGCCGGCTTCCCGCCCACCCGTCATCTGGACGCCTTCGAGTATCTGAAGCGGGAGAACAACCACTTCACGATCCACGCGGGCGAGGCCTTCGGGCTCCCGTCCATCTGGCAGGCCCTCCAGTGGTGTGGCGCCGACCGGCTCGGCCACGGCGTGCGCATCATCGACGACATCCAGGTCCACGAGGACGGCTCGGTGAAGCTCGGCCGCCTCGCCTCGTACGTACGCGACAAGCGCATCCCCCTGGAGCTGTGCCCCAGTTCCAACCTGCAGACGGGCGCCGCCGACTCGTATGCCGAGCACCCCATCGGGCTGCTGCGGCGGCTGCATTTCCGGGCGACGGTGAACACCGACAACCGTCTGATGTCCGGCACCAGCATGACCCGGGAATTCGAGCACCTTGTCGACGCCTTCGGCTATTCGCTCGACGACATGCAGTGGTTCACAGTCAATGCGATGAAATCAGCATTCATTCCTTTCGATGAACGACTGGCCATGATCAATGACGTCATCAAGCCCGGTTATGCCGAGCTGAAGTCCGAATGGCTGTTCCAGCAGACCGCTTCCACCAGCGGTTCTGTGAGCGAAGAGGGCTGAAGAAGAAGGACGGGAAGCGGCCGGGCGATGACGACTCGGCCGCTTTTCGATGTTTGCGGGGCGAGCTCGCACGTGATTACCGTTTCGGACCGCTCAAATCCCCGTCACAGCATGCAAGGACGAAGATGAAGCAGTCTGCTGCCAAGACCCTCGGTGTCGCCGCTCTCGGTGCCGCCTTCGCCGCCGCCGGCGCGGGTGCTGCCAACGCGGCCCCGGCGGTCCCGGACGCCTCCTCGGCGCTCTCCACCGCCACCAGCGCGCTGCCGGTGGACGGGGTCACCAAGACCCTGCCCGGCGCGGGCGAGTCGCTCGCCCAGGGTGAGAACGCGCTCGGCAGTGGCCTCGCCGCCGCCCAGCCGGCCGTCGCGAACCTCCTCGCCGAGGGTCCGGCCGCGCCGGTCGCCGGTCTGCTCGGGGGCCTGCCGGTCCAGGGCCTGCCCACGCACGGCCTGCCGGTGAACGGGATTCCGCTGGGCTGAGTCCGGCACCTGAGCACCACCCCTTTCGCGCCGATGGGGCGCACCCGGTACCGGGTGCGCCCCATCGGCGTTCGCTCTGGTGCGTCACCAGGCCGTACGCGCCGCCTTGCCCTCGGAGGGGAACAGGATCCACAGCGCTATGTAGAGCAGGAACTGCGGGCCCGGCAGCAGGCAGGACACCAGGAAGATCACCCGCATCGTGGTCGCGGAGGTGCCGAAGCGCCGAGCCAGCGCTGCGCACACTCCGCCGATCATCCGGCCGTTGGTGGGGCGGGCAAGGCGGTTCATGAACGGCTCCTTCGTGAGCGTCGGTCCGAGGCCTCCCGTGTGGCTGCCTCATCTGTCGTCAACGCTACGGAGACGAAGGGGGCAAAGCGTCGCTCTAGGGGGCGATCCCGACCCTGGGAATCGTCGGGGTCCGACCCTGAGTCGTCTCCTCGGCCGCCTGCTTGCGGCGGAGGGCGGCGGCGACCCGCCGCCGGGTCTCGGCCCGGCGGCGCAGCAGGGCACGGGCGGCGGGCACCACGGCTACATGGGCCAGCGCCACGCCCACGGTGTTCAGGAGCAGCGAGTCGACGTCCACGACCTGCCCGGGCACGCCGGTCTGCAGGAGTTCGATGCCGAGTGAGAGCAGGGCGCCGGCGGCGACCGTACGCATCAGGGACAGCAGTGGGGAGACGGCGAGCCTGCCGCCCGCCATCGGCAGCAGCACACCGAGCGGGGCGAGCAGCAGCAGGCCCTTGCCGATGTTCCTGGCGGCCGCCTCGGGGCCCAGCGCCAGATCGGCCCGGATGCTCGCGAAGGGACGCAGATTCGCGGCGCTCACCCACGGCACGTCCAGGGGCCGCAGCGTGACCCAGGCAACAAGCGCGAGATGCGCGACGAGGAGGACACCCCCCGCCGCACGAAAGCGGATCACGGCGCTGCTGCCGTTCGAGCCTTGACGCTGCACGCACCCCAAGACGCGGCCACCGGCAGGATCGGTTCCGTGTGACGGCGGCGCTTGGCCCGCACGGGTGAGGCGTGCGCCACAGACGGGGTCCGGCCGGGGCCCGTCCGGAGGGCTCAGGTCCCCTCCGCCTCCGACTGCGGCGGGGTCTCCGAGCCGGGCCGGGAGCGCACCGCCTCCGTGCACTCGTAGCGGCGCGGGGCGTCCGTGCCGGGCCCGCCGAGCGTCACCGTGTCGCCGTCCGAGGCGGCCGCCGAGTCGCTGAACGTGCAGATGATCTGGGCCAGCGCGAACGGCGTCAGGTCCGCGGGCGCCGTGCTCAGACGCAGCGTGTCCTCCGGTTCACCGCGGCCCGGGCCGCTCACCGTCAGGCCCCGCGGCACGTCCGTCGTGTAGTTCGCCTGCTTCTCGGCGTCCGACGGGGACTCGGACAGCTCGTC
The DNA here is from genome assembly GCF_036182465.1 of Streptomyces sp. NBC_00258. Taxonomy (NCBI): domain Bacteria; kingdom Bacillati; phylum Actinomycetota; class Actinomycetes; order Kitasatosporales; family Streptomycetaceae; genus Streptomyces; species Streptomyces sp. NBC_00258. Next base: position 5,149,934 of record NZ_CP108081.1, on the reverse strand, counting down.
CAGAAGCGCCTGTGCGGCCCGTACCCGGTCCGTCGCCGCGGGTCCGGCCCCGATGCGCACGGTCCGGTCCACCGGAGCCAGCTGCGAGGAGCAGAGCAGGAAGACCTGGACGAGGATCCCGCGCGAGGACTGCGTACCGATGTCGGGCTCGGTCAGCGTGCACGGCACCCGGGAGGGCGCGGGACCGAAGTCGGTCGGCACCTCCGTCGCCCGGATCCCGCACCCGGCGAGCGTCACCGCGAGCAACGGCACGGCGAGCGCGAGACGAGCCGCACGCGTCCGGCGTCCGCCCGATGCGTAGGCCGCACGCGTCCGGCGTACGCCCCATGCGTGGCGTTCGGACATCACGCGCCCCCCTCGGTGCGGTCGTCGGCGACGGCCGCGCCCGGGCCCCCGGGGTTGTCGGGGTCTTCCAACTCCGAGGCGTCGCGCGGCAGACGCAGCGTGAAGACCGCGCCGCCCTTGGGCGAGTTCGCCGCGGTGATCTCGCCACCGTGGATATGGGCGTTCTCCACGGCGATCGACAGACCGAGGCCGCTGCCCTCCGAACGCGGCCGGGAGGCGCTCGCCTTGTAGAAGCGGTCGAAGACGTGCGGCAGGACGTCCTCGGGGATGCCGGGACCGTGGTCCTGGACCTCGATGACCAGGTCGTTGCCCTCGTCCCGCACGCTCACGCGCACCGGGGAGCCGCCGTGCTTGAGGGCGTTGCCGATGAGGTTCGCCATGATCACGTCCAGGCGGCGCGGGTCGACCCGCGCCATGAGGCCGCGCTCGGCGTCCAGGTCCACCGCGTCCAGCCAGGCCCGCGCGTCGATGCACGCGGTGATCTGGTCGACGATGTCGACGTTGTCGACGACGAGCCGGGCCGTGCCCGCGTCGAAGCGGGTGACCTCCATGAGGTTCTCCACGAGGTTGTTCAGCCGCCGGGTCTCGCTGACGACGAGCCGGACGGCGGGCTCGATCATCGGGTCGACGCTGCCGGTCTCCGCGTCGAGCTCCTCCTCCAGCACCTCGGTCACGGCGGTGATGGCGGTCAGCGGCGTCCGCAGCTCGTGCGACATGTCCGCCACGAACCGCCGGGACGCCTGCTCACGGGCGCTCATGTCCTCGACCCGTTTCTCCAGCGACTCCGCCGTGCGGTTGAACGTCCGTGACAGATCCGCGAGTTCGTCCGTGCCCGACACCCGCAGCCGGGTGTCCAGCTTGCCCTCGCCGAGCCGCCGGGCCGCCGTGCCCAGCCGGTGCACCGGCTTCAGTACGGTCGTCGCGGCGGCCTGCGCGAGCAGCGCCGAGCCGATCAGCGCGAGCCCGGTCGCGATCCCCAGCGACCAGGCCAGGGAGTTGAGGTCCTTGGCCTCGGGCTCCAGCGACTTGAGCATGTATCCGGTGGGCCCGCCGCCGATGACCTTCGCGCCGCCCACGAGATACGGCTTGTCGCCCTGGACTATCCGCTGCCAGTACAGGTGGTACGTGTACTTGTTGTTCGAGGAGATCTCCTGCTCCTTGTTCACCGCCTTCTGGAGGGACTTCGGTACGTCCTCCAGCGTGAAGGTGTCCAGGTCGGAGTTCCCGCGGACCGGGTTGCCGCTCTCGTCCTCGGCGATCAGCAGCACGCTGAAGCGCTGGCTGCTGTTCGCCATCTGCCCGGCGGCGCGCTGCAGTTCCTCCTGCGTGGGATGCGGCCGCAGCGTGCTGGCGCGGGTCTGCATCGCCTGCTGGAAGTCGCCGAGCACCGCGTCCTGCGTACGGGTGAGCACCGCCTCGCGGTTGAGCCAGTACGCGATCCCGGACGCCGACACGGCGGCGGTGAGCGCCACGAGCCCGAACACCACGACCAGACGCAGCCGCAGGCTGGTGAAGCGCAGACCCGCCAGTATCGTCTTGCGCGCCGCGGCCCAGCCGCGGAGCTTGTCCTGCGGTTTTGTCACTGAGGACTGTCCAGCCGGTAGCCGACTCCCCGAACCGTACGGATCAGGGTGGGGGAGGACGGCACGTCCTCCACCTTCGCGCGCAGCCGCTGCACACACGCGTCGACGAGCCGTGAGTCGCCGAGGTAGTCGTGCTCCCACACCAGCCGCAGCAACTGCTGGCGGGACAGCGCCTGCCCGGGCCGGCGGCTCAGTTCGAGGAGCAGCCGCAGCTCGGTGGGCGTCAGCTGCAGATCCTCGCCGTTCTTCGTCACGGTCATCGCCGCACGGTCGATGACCAGCGAACCGAAGGTCGCCGCGTCGTTCGCCTCGCGCTCGCCGCGGCGCAGCACGGCACGGATACGGGCGTCGAGCACACGCCCCTGCACGGGTTTCACCACATAGTCGTCGGCGCCGGACTCCAGCCCGACCACGACGTCGATGTCGTCACTGCGCGCGGTCAGCAGAATGATCGGCAGCTGGTCCGTACGCCGGATGCGGCGGCACACCTCGAATCCGTCGATGCCCGGCAGCATCACATCGAGGACGATCAGATCGGGCCGTTGCTCGCGCAACAGCTTCAGACCGTCCTCGCCGGTGGCAGCGGTGGCCACCCGGTGTCCCTGGCGCGTCAGAGAGAGCTCCAGGGCCGTCCGGATGGCGTCGTCGTCCTCGATCAGCAACAGGGAAGGCACGGACGTCATTCTGTCCCATGACATGGACGTGTATCGACTGTTGGAGCGCTCCCACACATGTCCCGCGTACGAGTGGGTGGCCGTGTGTCGGATGAGTAGCCGTACGACGCTTCTCTGTGATCGGTCTGTGGGCCGACTGGGCCGAGCCCCTGTGACAGGTCTGTGACAGTCGGCGGACACCGTCATGAAGTGACCCCGGCAAGCTTTTGGTCACAGGCAAGGAAGCACCACAGCGAAGTACCGAAGAACCGGAACTCCACGACGGGGGGCGCGAGATGAACACGCTGCACAGCACCAGTACTGGCGCAGTTGTCACGCGGCTCCACGACGTCACGAGGAGCACGGAGAAGTCCGGTGCCGTGAGCGGGCGGGGGTGCGCTCGCGGCACCGGGCGTCAGCACACCGGGTACATGACGGTGGTTGACGCACACACGGGGGGAAGCAGCACGGGGGTTGCCCACGGGGGAACGGGGGCAGCGTACGGGGAGGTCACGGGGGAGCGTCGTTCGGTGTCGGAGGCGGAGTTCACCGCCTACGTCCAGGAGCGCCGCGCCTCCCTGTACGCAACCGCCTACCACCTGACCGGTGACCGCTTCGAGGCCGAGGACCTGCTGCAGAGCGCACTGTTCTCGACCTACCGGGCATGGGACCGGATCAGCGACAAGGCCGCGGTCGGGGGCTACCTCCGCCGCACGATGACCAATCTGCACATCAGCGCGTGGCGCCGCCGCAAGCTGAACGAGTACCCGACCGAGGAGCTGCCGGAGACGGCCGGCGACACGGACGCGATGCGCGGCACCGAGCTGCGCGCCGTCCTGTGGCAGGCGCTCGCCCGGCTGCCCGAACTCCAGCGCACCATGCTGGTCCTCCGTTACTACGAGGGCCGCACGGACCCGGAGATCGCGGAGATCCTCGACATCAGTGTCGGCACGGTGAAGTCCAGCATCTGGCGGTCACTCCGCCGGCTGCGCGAGGACCAGGTCCTCAGCTTCGGCCGTGACGAGGAAGAGTCCTTCGGGGAGCTTGTCGCCTGAAGGGTGTGGGGGGATGCCCGTCACTCCGGGGGGAGGTAGCGGGCAGGGTGTTCGTCACTCCGGGGGGAGGCGACGGACAGCACGGGGGAGCAGTACCGGGGGGAACCAACGGGGTCACGGGGGACCACGGGGGAAAACGGGAGTGGGTCCAGGCAGACCGGGGGGTCTGACTGGGCCTCCTTTCGTTTGTGCCGCCCCTACTTCTTGTCCTTCGCCACGACGGTTTCCGCGCGCTCGACCATGCGCCGCTTGCGGTCGTTCACCGCGGTGAGCGTGGCCTCGTTCTTCTCGATGAGCCGCTTCTGGTGGCCGGACTCGATTGCGTGCCGCTTCGCCACGTAGCCGGTCGTGGCCTTGCAGCGGACATCGGCCTCCGCCGTGGCGATCTCCTTGGCGGAGGGCGCGGGGAAGCTCGGGTGCGGGCCGTCCGGGCTGGTCCGCCGGGTGCGCCAGGTCTCGTCGTCGGCCGCCGCGAGCGGGTCCGGATACGTCAGTCCGGCCTTCCGCATACAGGCGCTCCACCGCTTGTCGAGGGCGACCGTGCCGGGATCCTTCTTCGTGGTGGCGGACGCCTCGAAGAACAGCGTCTGGACCTTCGTCAGATCGTCGGCGGCCCGGTCGGCCAGGGCCGCACGCCGCGCCTGTCCGTGGCAGCCGCCCTCGGGCACGCCGGCCGGGACCTCGGTGGAGGCGCCGCCCTTCTTCTGTGCCTCCTGAGCCGTCCCGGTGTAGACGGCGGCCGCGACGGGAGTGATCGTTCTGTCCCGGGCCTGCGCCTTCCGCTGAGCCGTCACGGCCTCCTGCCGGGTGACGCCGTCGGGCAGCGGCGGCTTGTAGCCGTACACGCGGACCGAATCCAGGTCCGTGGGCCCGTACTTGCGGGCGTTGAGCGGAATGCCGGCCCCGGACGCCTCGTACGCGGGCCAGGTCACGCCGAACTTCTTCAAGCAGGGACCGGCCAGGACGCGGACCGCGTGGTCGACCGTCGAGGTCTCCGCGGCGGTCGGGCGGTAGGCGTCCAGCGGGTAGGCCTTGGGCGCGTTGGCGAACGAGGTGGCGACGACCGGTTCGGTGTCCTTGCCGTTCCGCTCGTCCCGGGCGGTGTCGCCGCTGCCGCAGCCGGTGGCGAGGAGTGCGGTGGCTGCCGCCAGGGGGATCATCGCGCGGGCCCCGGTCACCGGGCTCGTCCTGTTACGCATGTTTCAGATGATCATTCGTGATGCGAACCGGTCAAGTGGCTCAAGGGGCCGGGCGGTTCGAACGTATGTGTTCTGGTCATGATCACCGAGATTTCGGCCATTGTCCGGAGTGATCGTTTGGCGTGTCGGCCCATGCGCCAAGATCACCTGCGCAATCGCTCCGGAACGAAGGGCAGGAAATGACAAGAGCACGAGGTCTTCTGGCGGCGTCGGCGATGTCCGTCGCGGCGGTCTTCGCCGCGATCACGCCCGCGCAGGCGGCCAGCTACGACGGCAGCTGCAACGTGGACGAGGCGTGCCTCTACCGCAACCTGGACTACGCGGGCGGTGTCTACGACACGCTGAACAGCAAGAAGACCTACAGCGGGATGACCTACTACGGCACCTCGACCGCCGTCGACAACACGGTGAGCTCGGCCAAGAACCGTGACCCCGACAGCAACCTGTGGTTCTACTCGGGCACCAACTGGACCGGCGACTCCTGGGGTCTGCCGGCCGGCTCCAACACGAACTTCTCCAGTTCGTTCGAGAACACGCCGTCCTCGCACTGCTGGAGCGGCGCGACCGCGGGCTGTCCCGCGGGCTGACGCCGAGCCGCGCCGCCGGGGGAGGTGCCGCTACGCCGTCGTCGGGCGTGGTGCCGCGCAGTGCCCGGCGGTCGCGGCGGCCAGCCGGTCCAGGGCCTCGTCCTTGTCGCAGGGGTGCGCGCCCAGCGCGGTCTGCCGGGCCACGATCGACCGCTCGGCCCGCATCAGCCGCCAGCCGCGACGCAGCAGGAACGGCACGGACTTCCGCCCCTCCCGCAGATCCCGCAGGAACCGCCGCCGGAACGTGGCCACCGCACCCCGGTTCAGGCACAGCGCGTCGGCCAGCACGCCGGCCTCACGGCACCGCGCCACGATCTCCGCGGCGAAGATGCCTTCCGCGATGAAGGTGGGTGCCCCCTCGATGTCCACGGTCTCCTCGCCCGTACGCGCGCTGAGGGAGATGTCGTACATCGGAACGCTCGTACGTCCCGTCCGGCACAGCTCGGATATCGCCGCGACCGCGGCGTCCGCGTCCCAGGACAGCGGGTGGTCCCAGTCGATGTCCGAACTCCCCGCCACCTGCGGCAGCGTCGGGTCGTCGCCCTCTTTGTAGAAGTCGTCGAGCCGCAGTACCGGAAGGCCGGCGCGGGCCGCGACCAGGGACTTGCCGGAGCCCGAGGGGCCGCACAGCAGCACGACGCGGGCGGTTGTCGCGGAATTCGGGAGATGTGAACTCACGAGACACCAGTCTGACGCATCGAGCGCCCCCCGCCGACCCCGCGGGTCGCCTTTGGAGCGGGCATCACACCTCAACTACCCTTCGTATCGACCCGATTACTTTGCGCAGCAGAAGGTGGCAGCAGCCATGGCACGATTCTCGGCCTCCCAGAACCCGACCGCCCGGCGCGCGTTGCTGGCCCTCACGACCGCGGGCATCGCGGTGGGCGTGGGAGCGACCTCGGCGGCCGCGGACACCGAACCCGTCGTGGACGTGGTCCGCACCCGGCCCACCTCGCTGGGCAACATCGACCCGCAGGCGGGTGTCCAGGCGCTGACCCGGACCGTGGGTTACGTGACCGGCCCGGTCGCGGGTCTGAAGCCCAACCCGCTGGCCGGCACGGGTGTCGACCCCCTCGACAACGGGCTCGCCACCCAGGTCGCCGACTTCCCGCCGCTGGCGACGACCATGCTCACGGCCCCGGTCGCCCAGGCCCAGTCGCTGGGTGCCGTTCCGGTACTGGGACAGGTGACGGGCCTGCTGCACTGAGCCGTACAACCGCCCGTGGCGCGACGGGAGTCGCGCCACGGCCGAAGAGAGAGCCGCGCCTCCCCCGGACGGTGGGGAAGCGCGGCTCTCCCGTCTTCGGCGCCGTCGGTACGACGAACGCGGTGGCCGTCAGTACGACGAGCCGGAGGCGCCCAGTGCGCCCGTCGGGTGCCAGACCGTCTTCGTTTCGAGGAAGGCGGTGAGGCGCTCGATGCCCGGTGCCGCAAAGTAATCCACAGCCTGTGGACGGACGACCCGCTTGAGGTTGTCCGCGGCCGCGACCTCCAGTTCCTTCGCGAGTACGTCGTCCGCGCCCGCGAGGTCGATCGCGTTGACGTCCTGGTGCGCGGCCAGCGGGGCCGCGATCTCCGCCGTCTTTCCGGAGAGGACGTTGACGACCCCGCCCGGAACGTCGGAGGTGGCCAGCACCTCGCCCAGCGACAGCGCGGGGAGCGGGTACTTCTCGCTCGCGATCACGATCACCGTGTTGCCGGTCGCGATCACCGGGGCGATCACCGAGACCAGCCCGAGGAAGGACGACTCCTGGGGGGCCAGGACCGTCACCACACCCGTCGGCTCGGGGGTGGAGAGGTTGAAGTACGGGCCCGCGACCGGGTTGCCGCCGCCCACGACCTGGGCGATCTTGTCGGTCCAGCCCGCGTACCAGACCCAGCGGTCGATCGCCGCGTCGACGACCGCCGCGGCCTTGGACCTGGAGAGTCCTTCCGAGTCCGCGACCTCCCGTACGAACTGGTCCCTGCGGCCCTCCAGCATCTCCGCGACGCGGTAGAGGACCTGGCCGCGGTTGTACGCGGTCGCTCCGGACCAGCCGCCGAAGGCCTTGCGGGCGGCGACCACCGCGTCACGGGCGTCCTTGCGGGAGGAGAGGGGCGCGTTCGCCAGCCACTTGCCCTTCGAGTCCGTCACCTCGTACACCCGGCCGCTCTCGCTGCGGGGGAACTTGCCCCCGACGTACAGCTTGTAGGTCTTGAAGACGCTCAGGCGCTGCCGCTCCGCCGTCTCGGTGTTCTTGGGCTTTGCGGTGTTCTTGGGCTTATCGGACATCGAGGTACGCCTCCAGGCCGTGGCGACCGCCCTCGCGGCCGAAGCCCGACTCCTTGTAACCGCCGAACGGTGACGTGGGGTCGAACTTGTTGAACGTGTTGGACCAGATCACGCCCGCGCGCAGCTTGCTCGCGACGGCCAGGATCCGGGAGCCCTTCTCCGTCCAGATCCCCGCGGAGAGGCCGTACTGGCTGTTGTTGGCCTTGGCGACCGCCTCGTCCGGCGTGCGGAAGGAGAGGACGGACAGGACCGGGCCGAAGATCTCGTCGCGGGCGACGGTGTGCGCCTGGGTGACGTTCGTGAAGAGCGTCGGGGCGAACCAGTAGCCGGAGGAGGGGAGTTCGCAGGCCGGGGACCAGCGCTCGGCGCCCTCGGCCTCGCCCTGCTCGACGAGCGTGGTGATGCGCGAGAGCTGCTCAGCGGAGTTGATCGCGCCGATGTCCGTGTTCTTGTCGAGCGGGTCGCCGAGCCGCAGGGTCGACAGGCGCCGCTTCAGGGAGTCCAGCAGCTCGTCCTGGATCGACTCCTGGACCAGGAGCCGGGAGCCCGCGCAGCAGACCTGGCCCTGGTTGAAGAAGATGCCGGAGACGATGCCCTCGACGGCCTGGTCGATGGGTGCGTCGTCGAAGACGATGTTCGCGCCCTTGCCGCCCAGTTCGAGCGTGACCTTCTTCCTGGTGCCCGCCACCTGGCGGGCGATCGCCTTGCCGACGGCCGTCGAACCGGTGAAGGCCACCTTGTTCACGTCCGGGTGCTCGACCAGGGCCGCGCCCGTGTCGCCGTACCCCGGAAGGATGTTGACGACGCCCTTGGGGAGGCCCGCCTGGCGGCAGATGTCCGCGAAGAAGAGCGCCGAGAGGGGGGTCGTCTCGGCCGGCTTGAGCACGACCGTGTTGCCCGTGGCCAGCGCCGGGGCGATCTTCCACGCCAGCATCAGGAGCGGGAAGTTCCAGGGGATGACCTGGCCCGCGACGCCGAGGGGCTGCGGGTTGGCGCCGAAGCCCGCGTGGTCGAGCTTGTCGGCCCAGCCCGCGTAGTAGAAGAAGTGCGCGGCCACCAGGGGGAGGTCCGCGTCGCGGGTCTCCTTGATCGGCTTGCCGTTGTCCAGCGTCTCCAGGACGGCCAGTTCGCGGCTGCGCTCCTGGATGATGCGGGCGATGCGGAAGAGGTACTTGGCGCGCTCGGAGCCGGGGAGCGCGGACCACTTCCCGAAGGCCCTGCGTGCCGCCTTCACCGCGCGGTCGACGTCCGCCTCGCCCGCCTGGGCGATCTCGGAGAGGACCTCTTCGGTGGAGGGGGAGACGGTCTTGAAGACCCTGCCGTCCGCCGCCTCCACGAACTCGCCGTCGATGAACAGGCCGTACGAGGGCGCGATGTCGACGACGGAGCGGGACTCGGGCGCGGGTGCGTACACGAAAGCGGACGACCGCTTCTCGGTGTTTTCCGTGGTCATGGTGATCAGTCCACCGTCACGTAGTCGGGGCCGGAGTAACGGCCGGTGGCCAGCTTCTGCCGCTGCATCAGCAGATCGTTCAGGAGCGAGGACGCGCCGAAGCGGAACCAGTGGTTGTCCAGCCAGTCCTCGCCCGCGGTCTCGTTGACCACGACCAGGAACTTGATGGCGTCCTTGCTGGTACGGATGCCGCCGGCGGGCTTCACGCCGACCTGTACGCCGGTCTGCGCGCGGAAGTCGCGGACCGCCTCCAGCATGAGGAGAGTGTTCGAGGGCGTCGCGTTGACGGCGACCTTGCCCGTCGAGGTCTTGATGAAGTCCGCCCCCGCCAGCATGCCGAGCCAGCTCGCGCGGCGGATGTTGTCGTACGTCGACAGCTCGCCCGTCTCGAAGATGACCTTGAGGCGGGCCGCCCCGGAGGCCTCCTTCACGGCGACGATCTCCTCGTACACCTTCGCGTAGTTGCCCGAGAGGAACGCTCCGCGGTCGATGACCATGTCGATCTCGTCGGCGCCCGCGGCGACGGCGTCCCGCACGTCGGCCAGCTTCACGTCGAGCGCGGCGCGGCCGGCCGGGAAGGCGGTGGCGACGGAGGCGACCTTCACGCCGGAGCCGGCGACGGCCTCCTTGGCGGTGGCCACCATGTCGGGATAGACGCAGACTGCGGCGGTCGACGGGGCCGTGCGGTCCGTGGGGTCGGGGCGGACCGCCTTGGCGCCGAGCGCCCGGACCTTGCCCGGGGTGTCCGCGCCTTCCAGCGTCGTCAGGTCGACCATCGAGATGGCGAGGTCGATGGCGTACGCCTTCGCGGTGGTCTTGATGGAACGGGTGCCGAGGGAGGCTGCGCGTGCCTCCAGGCCGACCGCGTCCACGCCGGGGAGCCCGTGGAGGAAGCGGCGCAGTGTGCTGTCGGACGCGGTCACGTCTGTGAGTGCGTGTGCTGCGGGTGCAGTGGTGGGCATGGTCACCAGACGAGCATATCTACGCGCGTAGCGGCTGTACAGCCCCGGGGGTGGGTGAGGGTGGGGGTGGGCGGGGCGTGGAGATTTCGCCCCCGCCGCCCCTACCCATTCCCGTCACTTGCTCAGGGGCTCCGCCCCCGAACCCCCGCTCCTCAAACGCCGGAGGGGCTGGATTTGCCGGGGCTGGAAATCGATTGCGCGGGGCGTCGGGCAGAATCGGGGTATGACGACGCCCGACCAGCAGCCGACCGCACCGGAGACACCGGATCCTCAGTTCAAGGATCGGGTCTATCGGTCGCCCTCCGGTATCGCGGGTGGGGTGCTGTTGCTCGCGATCGCGGGGTGGCTCGGGATCGACGCGCTGGTCACCGGGGAGGGGCGGGCGCCGTGGGTGGCGCTGGCCGCGCTGCTTCTCCTGGTTCCGCTGGTGCTCGCGTTCACCGTGCGTCCGGCCGTGTACGCCAATGAGCAGCGGCTGCGTGTCCGTAACCCCTTCCGGGTGATCGTGCTGCCCTGGGGGACGGTCGAGGGGTTCAGGTCGGGCTACTCGAACGAGGTCCTCGACAAGGCCGGCGCCAAGTACCAGGTGTGGGCCGTGCCCGTCTCGCTGCGGGGCCGCAAGAGGGCGGCGCGGCGGGAGGCGCGCGGGGAGGCCCGCGGCGCCGCGGCGGCCGCTCGGGGCGGTCAGCAGCACCATGCCGCGGCGGTGGCCACCGGACCGGTGCGGTCCGCGGGCGACCAGATCATGGAGGAGCTGCGCGAGCTGCTGGAGGCCCGGGGCAAGGATCCGCGGGCGCAGGGCGAGGTGTCCGTGCGGTGGGCGTACGAGATCGTGGCCCCGGCTGTGGCCGGTGCCGTGCTGCTGGCGATCCTGCTGGCTGTGGGCTGACGCTGCCTGGGGCGAGCCGTCGGGGCCCGCTCCTACCTCTTGTGATTTCTTGAGCCTTCTCATGGCATTTCGTGGCCTGACGTCCCCGCCCGTTTGAGGCGATGGGCGCGTCCGGCCGTACGAGAGGGCGGCACCTCGGTGGGGGCGGAAGCGGTCCGGTGGCCCGGGCAGGGGCGTCCGGTCGCTACTGTCACCACCTGTGCCGGCGCCGGTGTCATCACCGGCGTTCCCACGCGATCCAGGAGTGCATGTGTCGTACGACGAGCCGCTGCGACTGCCCGTTGCCGCGATACCCGACGGCTGCCGGGACTGGACGGCCGGGCGGGCGGGCGTCTGGTCGGCCGCGCTGCCTCCGCGCTGGTCGTTCCTGCGGGTGCGCAGGTCGATCGCGGGAGCCGTGTCCACCTTCGCGCTGTGCGCGGGCGCCTGGGCGGCGATGCTCGGCGGACTGTGGCCGTTCGTCGCGGCGGGGTTCGCGGTGTACGTCCTGTGGGTGCTCGCACGGCCCGAGCTGGTCTGGGCCGGGGCGCCCGTCCTGCTGCTGGTGCTCGCCTTGGAGGCGCCTTCGCTGCCGTGGGTCGTGACCGCCGTCGTGGCGTTCGCCGTGGTGGTCACCTGGGCCGCGGTCGCCGTACGCCTGCGGGCCCGGAGCGGCCAGCTCGAACGGGCGCTGGAGGCCGCCGGGGACACCACGGCACGGACACCGGACGCGGACGCCGTGCTCCAGCGCGGCCGTTTCCTGTTCCCGCTCGGCCTCACGGTGCTCGGGCTCGGCGTGCTCACCGGCGCCACCGCGGGCCTCTGGGGCACGGCCGACGACCAGCGGGGCTCCTGGGTCATGGCCATCTACCTGGCCGGGCTCGCCGTGACCGCCCTGGCCTCGGCGTGGCTGGGCCGCCACCGGGCCCTCGCCCTGCGCCGGGTCCCCGCGCCCGTACTGCGCGTCCTGGTACGCGACGACGCGCAGGGCACCACGGAGGTGTACGCGGCGGACGACCTCGCGGCGGTGCGCCCGCTCTTCACGGTGGACCTGACGTCGTACGACGGTGAGGAGCCGGACGACGACGAGGACGAGGACGACGAGGACGGCGAAGCGGACGACGAGGAACTGGAGCGGCTCCTCGACGCGGTGGACGACGACACCCCCGGGCCGGTCCGCGAGGCCGTCCTCTACGGCGCTCCCTTCGACGGCGCCGAAGTCGTGGTCGTCAGCGCGGACGAGGACCCGGACCAGCCGCCGCTGACGGAATGGTCGACGGGACCGGTCCGGCCGCTGTCGCCGAGCGCGGGCATGAGACGGGTCGCCAAGGAGAAGGCCCGCGAGGAGCAGAACCGCCAACTGGAGGAACAGGCGAGGGAGTTGGTCGTCGACCGGCCGCCCGTCCCGGTCCGCCGCTGGCGTGCGGGCTGGCTCGACTGGGTGGCCGCGGCGCTGCTCGTGCTCTGGGGTGCCTGGTTCGTCGCGATGTGGTTCTCCGAGTCCGGAGCGCCCCTCTGGAAGCTGGCACTCCTCGGCGTACTCGGTCTCTACGGAGTCGTACGCGTCCCCGTGAAGCTCGCCTGGCGCATCACCGCCGACCGCTCGGGCCTGTGGGTCACCGGACTGCGCGGCCCCCGGCACGTCCCCTGGGACGACATCCGCTCCGTACGCCGTCAGTCCTTCGAACTGAAGCTCCGCTGGCGCGGCGACAACTGGTCGGTCGCGGCGCCGCGCTGGGCGTGGTTCGAGCGACGCCAGGGCCTGGTCCATCCCTACGACGCCCTGGCGGCCGAACTCACGGCCATGCGTACGGATCCCGCGCTGCGGCCCACCGGAGAGAGCACCGCACCCGAACGGGGGCGCCCGCTCTGGCCGTTGGCCCTGGTGCTGGGGCTGGTGTGGGCGGCGGTACTGGTGGTGTGGGGCTGAGACCGAGGTGAGCGAGCGCGCGGCGCGGCCCACGTCGGTCGTGCCCGACCGGCAACCTTCGCGGGAGTCGGCGGCGACCTGAGGGTGAAATCCCGTCCCCCACCAAGGGAGTTCACCGTGCACAGACACTTGGCGCGTCTGGTCACCGTTCTCGCCGCGCTGGTCGCGCTGGTCGCCTCGCCCCTCACGTCGGCGTCCCCGGCGAAGGCCGCCGACGTGTGGAACCCGCCCGCGAACCTCGTACAGCCGCTGGGCGAGGTGTGGAACCACGTCTCGACCACCTACCCCGACCTCTACGGCTTCCGCAACTACGGCTGGGACCAGGTCATGGCCAACCGGGGAAGCATCAACTACTGCGTCCGCTGGGAGTCCGACGCCCCGGTCAGCACCGATCTGCGCGACCGGATCCACGCCGCCCTGAAGAAGCAGTTCGGCAAGTGGACGGCGGCCATGGTGGACAACGGCACGGGCCACAACGCCTGGCCGTACACCAGCGTGCCGGTCAACATCGTCGGCTGGGCGGTGAAGAACCGCTCGACACTCCAGTGGACCGACAACTCCGTCGACATCTACACCGGCCTCGACGGCGGCGGCTCCCCGCAGTGCGCGCCCGACTGCGGCCGCTTCTTCCACCAGGACGGCAACTACTCCCGCTGCCCGGGCGGCGCGGCCCGCCACTACGACCAGTCCCTCTGGCTCACCAAGGGCTTCCAGGGCGGTGCCGGCGGCGACTGGGGCCAGCGCGTCGGCCAGGAATACTTCACGGGCGCACTGTCGCAGGAGAACATCCACATCTACCTGCACGAGGTCGGCCACACCTTCGGCCTCGACGACTTCTACGACTGGACCCCGACCGGCCAGTGCTGCTTCCTCATGAAGGCCGGCAGCGCCGCGCAGATCACGGAGTTCGACAAGTGGATGTTCCGGGACTTCTGGCGCCATCTGAAGAGCCGGTACGGCTTGTGACGCCCGGCCGCTGACAGGGGTGTCCGGCGGGGGCCGCGGTGGTAGGACCCGGCCCCCGCCGGGTGTCCGTCAGGATCGCAGCGTCCTCAGATGCCCGCGGCCGCCGACAGGTCCCGCTTGATCGTCGACAGCAGCTCCGTCGCCTTCGCACGGGCCGCCGGGAGGTTGTCGTGGGTGCCCACCGGGACCACGACCTCCAGGTAGCACTTCAGCTTCGGCTCCGTACCGCTGGGGCGGACGATGACGCGGGCGCCGTCCAGCGTGTAGCGCAGGCCGTCCGTGGGCGGGAGCGTGTCCGTGCCCTTCGTCAGGTCCTCGGCCTTCGTGACGGGCAGGCCCGCGAGCCGCGTGGGCGGCTGCTCGCGCAGACGGCGCATCGCGTCCGAGATGAGGGACAGGTCGTCCACGCGGACCGAGAGCTGGTCCGTGGCGTGCAGGCCGTGCTCGACCGCGAGGTCGTCGAGGAGGTCGAGGAGGGTACGGCCCCCGGACTTGAGCTCCGAGGCCAGTTCCGTGATCAAAAGGGCCGCCGTGATGCCGTCCTTGTCCCGTACGCCCTCGGGGTCCACGCAGTAGCCCAGCGCCTCCTCGTAGCCGTACCGCAGGTCCTCCACCCGGGCGATCCACTTGAAGCCCGTCAGCGTCTCCTCGTACGGAAGGCCCGCTTTCTCGGCGATCCGGCCGAGGAGGGAGGACGAGACGATCGACTCCGCGAACGTGCCCCGCGCGCCCCGGCGGACGAGGTGCTCGGCGAGGAGCGCGCCCACCTCGTCGCCGCGCAGCATGCGCCAGTCCCCGCCGTCCTTGACGGCCGCCGCGCAGCGGTCCGCGTCCGGGTCGTTCGCGATGATCAGGTCCGGGTCCGTCTCGTGGGCCTTCGCGAAGGCCAGGTCCATCGCGCCGGGCTCTTCCGGGTTGGGGAAGGCGACGGTGGGGAAGTCCGGGTCGGGGTCGGCCTGTTCGGAGACGAGGACCGGTTCCGGGAAGCCGGCCCGCGCGAACGCCGCCAGGAGCGTCTCCTTGCCGACGCCGTGCATCGCCGTGTAGACCGTGCGGGCCGTACGCGGGGAGCCGGCCGCCAGGACCGCGTCCGTACGGGCCAGATAGGCGTCCAGGACGCCGTCGTCCAGGGTCTCCCAGCCGCTGTCCGGGCGGGGGACGTCGGCCAGGCTCGTGATCGCGGCGATCTCCGCGGCGATCTCGGCGTCCGCCGGGGGCACGATCTGGGAGCCGTCGCCGAGGTAGACCTTGTAGCCGTTGTCGCGCGGGGGGTTGTGGCTGGCCGTGACCTCCACGCCCGCCACCGCGCCCAGGTGCCTTATGGCGTATGCGAGTACCGGCGTCGGAAGGGGGCGGGGGAGCACGGCGGCGCGCAGGCCCGCGCCCGTCATGACCGCCGCCGTGTCGCGGGCGAAGTCGGCGGACTTGTGTCGGGCGTCGTAGCCGATGACGACGAGGCCGTCGGTCCGGCCCTTCGCCTTGAGGTACGCGGCGAGGCCGGCGGCGGCGCGGATGACGACCGAGCGGTTCATGCGCATCGGGCCCGCGCCGAGTTCGCCGCGCAGGCCGGCCGTGCCGAACTGGAGGGTGCCGCTGAAGCGTGCGGTGAGCTCCGCCGTGTCCTCGGCGTCGATCAGCTTGGCGAGTTCCTCACGGGTTTCCGCGTCGGGGTCCTCGGCCAGCCATGCCTTGGCCCGTGCGGTGAGTTCGTCCTGCACGTCGGGTCAACCTCTCTCTTTGTCCTGTCGTCCTGTGGTGCCGCGTACCCGTCCCGTCCCTGGGGGCTGCGCCCCCAGACCCCCCATATCGGCCTGAACGGCCTCGTCCTCAAACGCCGGACGGGCTGGAAGTGTCGGCCCGGGCCGCGAAGTATTCAGCCTCTCCGGCGTTTGAGGAGCGGGGGTTCGGGGGCAGCGCCCCCGAAAAGGGACGGGAATGGGTAGGGGCGGCGGGGGCGAGGAAACTACAGCCGGTCCAGGACCTGGGTCAGGAGGGCACCCATGTGGGTGGCCGAGTCGCGGCCCGCCTGGAGGACCTCCTCGTGGTTGAGGGGCTCACCGGTCATACCGGCGGCGAGGTTGGTGACGAGGGAGATCCCGAGCACCTCCGCACCCGCCTCGCGCGCGGCGATCGCCTCGAGCGTGGTCGACATCCCGACGAGGTCCGCCCCGATCACCCGCGCCATCCGAATCTCCGCAGGCGTCTCATAGTGCGGCCCGGGGAACTGCGCGTACACCCCCTCTTCGAGGGTCCCGTCGATCTCCTTGCACAGCGCACGCAGCCGCGGCGAGTACAGATCCGTCAGGTCGACGAAGTTCGCGCCGACGATCGGCGACGCCGCCGTGAGGTTGATGTGGTCGCTGATGAGGACCGGCTGCCCGGGCCGCATGCCCTCGCGCAGCCCCCCGCAGCCGTTGGTCAGCACGATCGTCTTGCAGCCGGCGGCCACGGCGGTACGGACGCCGTGCGCGACGGCGGCGACACCGCGGCCCTCGTAGAAGTGGGTGCGGCCCAGGAACACGAGCGCGCGCTTGTCGCCGATCTGGTACGAGCGGACCTTGCCGCCGTGGCCCTCGACCGCCGGCGGCGGGAAACCGGGCAGCTCGGTGACCTGGAACTCGGCCGCGGGGTCGCCCAGGGCGTCCACGGCAGGTGCCCAGCCGGAGCCCATCACGAGGGCGACGTCGTGGGTCTCGGCGCCCGTCAGTTCCCGTACGCGCACGGCGGCGACGTCGGCGGCGGCGTACGGGTCGCCCTGGATGTCGTCCGGAAGAAGAGATGCGTTCACGCGCACGAGGGTAGCCGGTCTGGGCCTACGCGCGTAGATGGTGATGGTCACGGGATTGCGATCGTTGTCTTGTTGTTTCCGCCGAAGGCCGCCGGGGCGGTCAGCAGGGGCGCTTGCGCAGTTCCATCACGTAGTCGTGCGGGGCGCCCGCCGATTCCGCCGCGTCCGCGATCTCGCCGAGGTACCGGGCCGAGGGGAGCCCTCCCTCGTAGCCGTTGAGGACGTAGACCCATGCGGCCTCCTCGCCCTCCAGCGTGTGGATCCGTACCCGCATCCGCCGGTAGACGTCCAGGCCGACGCCCTCCCAGCGGTCCATGGACTCCTCGTCCGGGGGCGCGATGTCGTACAGGGCGACGAAGACCTGCGAGCGCGGGGCCTCGACGATGGTGGCCAGTGCGCCCTCCCAGCCCATGTGCTCGCCGCCGAACGTCAGCCGCCAGCCGTTCAGCCACCCCGTGGCGCGCAGCGGCGAGTGCGGAGCGCGGCGCGTCATGAGCCGCGGGTCGAGATTGCCGGCGTACGCGGCGTAGAGCGACATGGATCGAGAGTACGGCAGGCGGCACGCCGGCCTCGCCCGATGACAAAGACCCCTCGCGCACCGCAGCCACCGATCGAGCAACCACGACGGTGAGCAATCCGGTCCGGGAGAGCGGCGCCGGTTCAGGCGGAAAAAACAGCCCCCGGGCGGAAGCACCTTGAAGCGTGCGGGACAATGGAGTACGTGACTCGGATCGTGATCATTGGTGGCGGACCCGGCGGATACGAGGCGGCCCTGGTGGCCGCCCAGCTCGGCGCGGAGGTGACCGTCGTCGACTGCGACGGTCTGGGCGGGGCGTCGGTGCTCACCGACTGCGTCCCGTCGAAGACCCTGATCGCGACGGCGGAGGTGATGACCACCTTCGACTCGTCGTACGAGGAGCTGGGGATCATCGTCGCCGATGACACTCCTCACATCGACACGCCCGCGCGGGTCGTCGGTGTCGACCTCGGGAAGGTCAACCGCCGTGTGAAGCGGCTCGCGCTCGCCCAGTCGCACGACATCACCGCCTCCGTGACGCGTGCGGGTGCCCGGGTGCTGCGGGGCCGCGGGCGGCTCGAAGGCATGCAGGCGCTGGACGGGTCGCGCAAGGTCGTCGTACGGGCCGCCGACGGCAGCGAGGAGACCCTCGTCGCCGACGCCGTGCTCATCGCCACCGGCGGGCACCCCCGCGAGCTGCCCGACGCGCAGCCGGACGGGGAGCGGATCCTCAACTGGACGCAGGTCTACGACCTCGACGAGCTGCCCGAGGAACTCATCGTCGTCGGGTCCGGTGTCACCGGTGCCGAGTTCGCCGGCGCCTACCAGGCCCTCGGCTCGCGCGTCACGCTCGTCTCCAGCCGCGACCGCGTGCTGCCGGGCGAGGACCCGGACGCGGCCGCCGTCCTGGAGGACGTGTTCCGGCGGCGCGGCATGAACGTCATGGCCCGCTCGCGTGCCGCGTCCGCCAAGCGCGTCGGCGACCGTGTCGAGGTGACGCTCGCCGACGGCCGGGTCATCACCGGCTCGCACTGTCTGATGGCCGTCGGCGCCATCCCGAACAGCCACGGCATGGGCCTCGAGGAGGCCGGGGTCAAGGTCCGGGAGTCCGGCCACATCTGGACCGACAAGGTCTCCAGGACCTCCGCCCCGGGCGTGTACGCCGCCGGTGACGTGACCGGCGTCTTCGCGCTCGCCTCCGTGGCCGCCATGCAGGGCCGTATCGCCATGTACCACTTCCTCGGCGACGCGGTCGCCCCGCTGAACCTCAAGACGGTCTCGTCGAACGTCTTCACCGACCCCGAGATCGCCACCGTCGGCTACTCCCAGGCGGACGTCGACGGCGGCGTCATCGACGCCCGGGTCGTCAAGCTGCCCCTGCTGCGCAACCCGCGCGCCAAGATGCAGGGCATCCGCGACGGCTTCGTCAAGATCTTCTGCCGTCCGGGCACCGGGATCGTCGTCGGCGGTGTGGTCGTCTCGCCGCGCGCCTCGGAACTCATCCATCCGATCTCGCTCGCGGTCGACAACAACCTGACCGTCGAACAGATCGCGAACGCCTTCACCGTGTACCCGTCCCTGTCGGGCTCGATCGCCGAGGTGGCCCGGCAGCTGCACACCCGGAAGACCGAGGGCGAATCCTGACGGTGAAAGACGGTTCCCCGCTGGTCACGGGGATCATCGGCCCTTCGGTGACGGTGAGTCGCGGCCCATTCGTACGGCATAGGCGCCGCGATTAGGCGCGTATACCACTCCGTGCCCTGCCGTGCGAACAACTTCTGTTATTCGGCGCAAACTGCTGAAAGCAGACGGTCGTTGGGGTTACTGTCAGTTTCGTGTTCGCTGCAGAACGTCGCCAATTGATCCTCGAAATGGTGCGAGCGAATGGGGCCGTGTCGCTCCGTGAGCTCGCCCGCGTCGTCCAGACCTCCGAAGTGACCGTACGGCGGGACGTGCGCGCACTGGAGGCAGAAGGACTCCTCGACCGCCGGCATGGCGGTGCGGTATTGCCGGGCGGGTTCACGCGGGAGTCCGGCTTTCCGCAGAAGTCTCATCTCGCGACCGCCGAGAAGACGGCCATCGCCGATCTCGCCGCAAGTCTCGTCGAAGAGGGCGAGGCCATCGTGGTGGGGGCGGGAACCACGACACAGGAGCTGGCCCGCCGGCTCGCGCGGGTCCCCGGCCTGACCGTCGTCACCAACTCCCTGCTGGTGGCCCAGGCGCTGGCCCACGCCAACCGCGTGGAGGTCGTGATGACCGGCGGCACCCTGCGCGGTTCCAACTACGCCCTGGTCGGCAGCGGGGCCGAGCAGTCCCTCCAGGGGCTGCGGGTCTCCCGGGCCTTCCTGTCGGGGAGCGGACTGACCGCCGAGCGCGGCCTGTCCACCTCCAACATGCTGTCGGCGTCCGTCGACCGCGCGCTGGTGCAGGCGGCCGCCGAGGTCGTCGTCCTCGCCGACCACACCAAGCTCGGCACCGACACGATGTTCCAGACCGTGCCGACCGATGTGATCACCCGGCTCGTCACCGACGAGCCGCCCGCCCACGACGACCGCGCGGGCACCGAACTGCAGGCCCTGGCGGATCAGGGCGTACAGATCACGGTGGCCGGAGCGGGCGGTGCGGGAGGGGATACGGTCCCGGCGGGGCGTCAGCCGCCACGCCGGGACGTGCCGCTCCCCGGCCCCAGGCGTGGCCAGGTCCCGGGTGGAGGCCCGCAGTTGCGCAGCGCGGCCGCGGTTCTGGGGGAACAGCCCCAGAGCGAGCGGGCGCGGGTCGCGGACCTGCGCCGACGCTGACGGGCGGCCGGCTCCGATCCTGCCCGACCTGCCCGATCCTGACGGACGACGGTCCAGTTCGTACGTCACGAAGTGCGGTTCCGGCAGTACGTACGTTGTCGGTGCGCGTGTCGGCAGTAACGGGCGCTAGTTGTGCGGGGCGTCAGGCCTTGAGGCCCCGCAGGGTCAGTGTCAGCAGGCGGTCGGCCAACTCCGGATCGTCCGGGGTCTCCTCGGCCGCCAGCGCGATGGCGTTGGTCAGCTGGAGCAGGTCGCCGATGGAGACATCGGATCGCACGGCGCCCGCCCGCTGCGCACGGGCGAGCAGGGCGCTGCCCGCCTCACGCATCGGACCGCTGCACCGGGCGAGTTCCGAATCGTCGTCGTGCGAGGCCGCCATGAGCGCACGCGCCAGACCGCGGTACTCACTCGCATGAGTGATGATGGCGCGCAGCCACGTCACGAGCGCCGTGCACGGCTGCGGGTCGTCCAGTAGTTCGCCCGAGAGGTCCAGGAGATCGCTCACCGCGTCCGAGAAGACCGAGCTCAGCAGGGCGTGGCGGTTCGGGAAGTGCCGGTACAGCGTGCCGATGCCCACTCCGGCCCGTCTGGCCACGTCCTCCAGGGAGGCGTCCGCGCCGAACTCGGCGAATGCCGTTCGTGCCTCGGAGACCAGTCGCTCGTGGTTGCGGCGCGCATCGGCTCGCATGCGTGTGCCTGCCGGCGGCTTGGCCATGTGATTCACCTAGCCTCTTCTGCGTGCCGGGTCGGGTTGTGGTTGCCCGATGCCCATCTCGTCTGCCCCATTGTTGTCGTCCGGGGGCTGCGGGCCGATTGTGGCTGGTCGTGCAGTTCCCCGCGCCCCTGGCGGGGCGCGTCGCTGACCGGGCTTTGAACCCGAGGCGCCCGACGGACAGGCTAATCCTGTTCGTCGGGCGCCTCGGGGCGGTGTGTGCGGGTCAGTCCTTGATTTCGCAGATGGGGGCGCCGGAGGTGATGGAGGCGCCGACTTCGGCGGAGAGGGCTTTGACGGTGCCGGAGCGGTGGGCGTTGAGGGGTTGTTCCATCTTCATGGCTTCCAGGACGACGACGAGGTCGCCTTCCTTGACTTCCTGGCCTTCCTCGACGGCGACCTTGACGATGGTGCCCTGCATGGGGGAGGCGAGGGTGTCGCCGGAGGCGGCGGGGCCGGACTTCTTGGCGGCGCGGCGTTTGGGTTTGGCGCCGGCGGCGAGGCCGGTGCGGGCCAGGGACATGCCCAGGGAGACGGGCAGGGAGACTTCCAGGCGTTTGCCGCCGACCTCGACGACGACGGTCTCGCGGCCGGGCTCGTCCTCCACCTCGGTGTCGGTGGGGGCGGCGAAGGGCTTGATGTCGTTGACGAACTCGGTTTCGATCCAGCGGGTGTGGACGGTGAAGGGGTCGGTGGAGCCGGTCAGTTCGGGGGCGAACGCCGGGTCCTGCACGACCGCGCGGTGGAAGGGGATGGCGGTGGCCATGCCCTCGACCTGGAATTCGGCCAGTGCGCGGGCGGCGCGTTGCAGGGCCTGTTCGCGGGTGGCGCCGGTGACGATCAGTTTGGCGAGCAGGGAGTCCCAGGCGGGGCCGATCACGCTGCCGCTCTCCACGCCGGCGTCCAGCCGCACTCCCGGGCCCGAGGGCGGGGCGAAGGTGGTGACGGTGCCGGGGGCGGGCAGAAAGCCCCGGCCGGGGTCCTCGCCGTTGATGCGGAACTCCAGGGAGTGGCCGCGCAGTTCCGGGTCGTCGTAGCCGAGTGCTTCGCCGTCGGCGATGCGGAACATTTCGCGGACCAGGTCGATGCCGGCGACTTCCTCGGTCACCGGGTGCTCGACCTGCAGGCGGGTGTTGACCTCCAGGAAGGAGATCGTGCCGTCGGTGCCGACGAGGAACTCCACGGTGCCGGCGCCGATGTAGCCGGCCTCCTTGAGGATGGCCTTGGAGGACGAGTACAGCTCGGCGACCTGCGCCTGGGACAGGAACGGGGCGGGGGCTTCCTCGACCAGTTTCTGGTGGCGGCGCTGCAGGGAGCAGTCGCGGGTGGAGACGACGACCACGTTGCCGTGGGAGTCGGCCAGGCACTGGGTCTCCACGTGCCGCGGCTTGTCGAGGTAGCGCTCGACGAAGCACTCGCCGCGGCCGAACGCGGCGACCGCCTCGCGGACCGCCGAGTCGTAGAGTTCGGGGACTTCTTGCAGGGTGCGGGCGACTTTGAGGCCGCGGCCGCCGCCGCCGAAGGCGGCCTTGATGGCGATGGGCAGGCCGTGCTGTTCGGCGAAGGCCACGACCTCCTCCGCGCCGGAGACCGGGTCGGGGGTGCCGGCCACCAGGGGGGCGCCGGCGCGCTGGGCGATGTGGCGGGCGGCGACCTTGTCGCCCAGGTCGCGAATGGCCTGCGGGGGCGGGCCGATCCAGATCAGCTGGGCGTCCAGGACGGCCTGGGCGAAGTCGGCGTTCTCGGAAAGGAAGCCGTAGCCGGGGTGGATGGCGTCCGCGCCGGAGTCCTTGGCCGCCTGCAGCACCTTGGTGATGTCGAGGTAACTGGTCGCGGGGGTGTCACCGCCCAGCGCGAACGCCTCGTCCGCGGCCCGCACATGCAGCGCGTCCCGGTCCGGCTCGGCGTACACCGCCACGCTCGCGATACCGGCGTCTCGGCACGCCCGGGCGACACGAACAGCGATTTCGCCACGGTTGGCGATCAACACCTTGCGCACGTTGGCTCCCTCTCCTTGAAACAAGCCGAGTTTAGGGACTGCCGACACGACGTATCGACCCGTCCCCGGTGGTGAGCTTGCCCACACGGAGCGTGATACGAGGCCCGCTCGTCCGCGAAATCCCTTGTCGCACCGCGGTACGCAGGGGGCTTCCCAAGAACCCTAGCCCTCCGATGTGGCCAAGGTCTCTGTGAGAGCGTGCTGCGCCCCACTCCGTTTCTTTGTGGAGTCCCTACGAATGGCCCAACGAATCTTTGCCCTCCGTAGATCCCTTGTCCCGCGGTTTACCCGTTAGTAGCGTGCAGGCTGTCCCGAACGTACTTGAGGTAACAACAGTTTTGGTCGAGCGGCAGTCGGAAGTGGGTGGGGACCGGTGGTGCGCAGACCGGTGGCATGGGTGACCGCGATCGTGCTCTTCGCGGAGGCGATAGGCATCGCGTTGGTCAACTGGTTCATGGGGATAGTCGTCGACCGGCAGGACATGTCCCTGGCGGGGCTCGACTCGGACGTGATGTCCACGTCCTCGAAGGTCGCCGGCCTGCTCTTCGGCCTCTACTTCGCGCTCTGTGGTGTAGTCGCGCTGCGCGTGGCCCTGCGCGACCGCGCCCCGGCCGGGGTCGGCCGCATCCTGCTGTTCAGCGCCGCGGTGGTGCACGCCCTGCTCGGCGCGTTCACGGTGGGCCTGGTGGGCTGGGGCGCGTTCGCCTTCATGATGGTGGTGCTCGGGCTGATCGTGCTCATCTTCATGACGTACGACCGTCGCGAGGGCACCGTCTCCGACGCCGGGCCGGACGACGCCAAGCCGGACGGTGGCGTGGCAGGTGGTGGCGCCGCGGGTGGCGGCAGCGGCGGGACGCCGGTCATCCCGCCTCCGGCGCCCTCGACTACCTGACCGCCCGTCCCGCGCCGCGCGTCACTTCTCGCGCGGCGTCCACAACTCCGTGATGCCGACACCCAGTTCGGCCAGCAGACGGCGCACCAACGGCAGCGAGATCCCGATGACGTTGCCGTGGTCGCCGTCGATGCCGTCGATGAACGGGGCCGAGCGGCCGTCGAGCGTGAACGCCCCCGCGACATGCAGGGGCTCGCCCGAGGCGACGTACGCGGCGATCTCCGCGTCGCTCGGCTCGCCGAAGCGGACCACGGTGGAGGCGACCCCCGAGGTGTGGCGCCCGGCCGTCGTGTCCCATACGCAGTGCCCGGTCTGGAGCGTGCCCGCACGGCCGCGCATCGACTTCCAGCGCGCGGTCGCCTCCTCGGCGTCGGCGGGCTTGCCGAGCGCCTCGCCGTCCAGGTCGAGCACCGAGTCGCAGCCGATCACCAGGGCACCCTTGACCTCCGGCCTCGCCGCCACCACGGACGCCTTCGCCTCGGCCAGCGCGAGCGCCAGTTCGGCGGGGGTCGGGGCGGTCACGGCGTCCTCGTCGACCCCGCTGACGATGACCTCGGGGGCGAGTCCGGCCTGGCGCAGCAGCCCGAGCCGGGCGGGGGACTGGGAGGCGAGGACGAGTCGGCGGCGTGGCTGATCAGTCATGCGGCCAGGGTATCGGCGGGGCCGCGGCGGCTCACATCACGCCGAGCACGATCATCGCGAGCACCGCGGCCAGTGCCAGGAGAACGCCCAGTCGCCGCAACATGTCCTGCATGTCGCGCAGTTCCTTGGGCGGCTCGTTCTCCGGGTCGGACCACAGCATGTCAACGATCGTGACTCCGCCGCGGGCGCGGGCGCCTGAGTACGCGTACTCATTTTGAGTAAAAGGGTCTGGGGTTCCATTAGCTCTTGTTCCCCTGCTACCGTTCCGGGTGTCACTAACGGGACTCCTGTCCCGTTAGGTAAGTCTGCTGATCCTCTCAGGGAGGGATGCGCCGTGTTCACCACCGCCTGGACCGCCTCACCCCAGCTGCCCAGCACGGGCTTCACGCCCAACTGGTCGCAGGAGGGCTTCTGGCGGCAGTCCCTGCGCCAGGTCGTCCGCGTCGGCGCGGGCGGCGACCGGGTCCGTATCCGTCTGTCGAACGCGTACGGGACCTCGCCGCTGCGGGTCGCGGGCGCGACGGTCGCCCGTACGGCCCGTGGAGCCGCCGTGCGGCCGGACTCGGTCCGGCGGCTCACCTTCGCGGGGTCCGCGTCCGCCGAAGTCCCCGCGCGCGGGGAGATCATCGGCGACGCGGCCGAACTCGCCCTGGAATCAGGCGAATCGGTGACGGTCACCCTTCATCTGGACGCCGTCACCGGGCCCGCCACCTTCCACGCGCAGGCCTTCGCCGCCAGCTACCGGGGCGCGGGAGATCTCCTGGCGGACACCGGGGGCGAGGCCTTCGACGAGGTCAGTGAGTCCTGGTACTTCCTGTCCGGCGTCGATGTCTCCGCGGGGCGAACGGACGCCGTGGCCCTCTTCGGCGACTCGATCACCGACGGGTTCGGGTCCACGCCCGGCGCGAACCGACGCTGGTCCGACGCCCTCGCCGAGCGCACGGGGCGGCCCGTGCTCAACGCGGGCATCGGGGGGAACCTGCTGCTCAACGACTCGGCCTGGTACGGGGAGAAGGGCGTCCGGCGGGTGGAGCGGGACGTGTTCGCGCTCGCGGGCGTCGACACGGTCGTCGTTCTGCTGGGGCTCAACGACATCGGGTTCAGCGAGACCGACGAGCAGCCGACGTATCGGCCCGCGCCTCGGGTCGAGGTGAGTGAACTCGTCGCGGGGCACCGGGAGTTGATACGGCTGGCACGGGCTCGCGGCGTGCGCGCGGTTGGTGCGACGCTGCTGCCCTTCGGCGGGTCCGATCACTGGGGGGAGCGGGCGGCGAAGGTGAGTCACGAGCTGAACGAGTGGATTCGTTGCTCGGGGGAGTACGACGCGGTTGTCGATCTCCACCGGGTCATGGGCGATCCCGGCGCGCCGGATGTGCTGTGTGGTGCGTACGACTTCGGCGATCACCTGCACCCGAATGATGTCGGGTACGAGGTGATGGCCGAAGCCGTCGCTCGTGTTCTTTGACTGCGGGTGCGTTGTGGCTTGTCGCGCAGTTCCCCGCGCCCCTAAAAGGGGCGCTGCCCTCTAACCGGGCCAGAAGGTGCGGGCCCAAGACCTCGGACCCGGGGGCGGCAGGCGCCTCTGGGCCACTCGGGACGGGTCGGACCATGCCGGGCGTTCCTGTGTCGCGCCGGGCGGAGTGGTTGCCGCCGCCGCGGCGCGGGCCTGGACCACCGCCAGTGCGGCTGCCAGCTCCTCGGGGGTCGGGTTGCCCCTTACGACCTTGATCATGACCGTTCCCGCTCTCGAATCGTCTGCTCTCGACCGGCGTCCTACAGGGGGATGTTGCCGTGCTTCTTCGGCGGCAGGGACTCCCGCTTCGAACGCAGCGACCGCAGGCCGCGTACGACGTGGGAACGGGTGTCGGACGGCAGGATCACACCGTCGATGTACCCGCGCTCGGCGGCCGTGTAGGGGTTGAGGAGCGTGTCCTCGTACTCCTGGATCAGGCGGGCCCGGGTGGCCTCCTGCTCGTCGGCGGGGGCCGCGGCGATGGTGCGGCGGTGCAGGATGTTCACCGCGCCCTGCGCGCCCATCACGGCGATCTGGGCGGTCGGCCAGGCGAGGTTGAGGTCGGCACCCAGGTGCTTGGAGCCCATGACGTCGTACGCGCCGCCGAAGGCCTTGCGGGTGATGACCGTGATCAGCGGGACGGTGGCCTCCGCGTACGCGTAGATCAGCTTCGCGCCTCTGCGGATGATGCCCGTGTGCTCCTGGTCGACACCGGGGAGGAAGCCGGGGACGTCCACGAACGTGATGACGGGGACGTTGAAGGCGTCGCAGGTGCGGACGAAGCGGGCCGCCTTCTCGCTCGCGTCGATGTCGAGGCAGCCCGCGAACTGCATCGGCTGGTTGGCGACGATGCCCACCGGGTGACCCTCGACCCGGCCGAAGCCGGTGAGGATGTTCGGCGCGAACAGCGGCTGGGTCTCGAAGAACTCGGCGTCGTCCAGGACGTGTTCGATCACCGTGTGCATGTCGTACGGCTGGTTCGCGCTGTCCGGGATCAGCGTGTCGAGCTCGCGGTCCTCGTCGGTCGGGGCCAGGTCGGCCTCCTCCGGGAAGGCGGGCGGCTCACTGAGGTTGTTCGACGGGAGGTAGGACAGCAGCGACTTGACGTACTCGATCGCGTCCTTCTCGTCGCCCGCCATGTGATGGGCCACGCCCGACACCGCGTTGTGCGTGCGCGCGCCGCCCAGCTCCTCGAAGCCGACGTCCTCGCCGGTCACCGTCTTGATGACGTCCGGGCCGGTGATGAACATGTGCGAGGTCTGGTCGACCATCACCGTGAAGTCGGTGATCGCGGGGGAGTAGACCGCGCCGCCCGCGCACGGGCCGACGACCAGGCTGATCTGCGGGATGACACCCGAGGCGTGGGTGTTGCGGCGGAAGATCTCGCCGTACATGCCGAGCGCCGCGACGCCCTCCTGGATGCGGGCGCCGCCCGAGTCGTTGATGCCGATGACCGGACAGCCGGTCTTCAGCGCGAAGTCCATCACCTTCATGATCTTCTGGCCGTAGACCTCGCCGAGCGCGCCGCCGAAGACCGTGAAGTCCTGGGAGAACACGGCGACCGGGCGCCCGTCCACCGTGCCGTAGCCGGTCACGACCCCGTCACCGTACGGGCGGTTGTTCTCCAGGCCGAAGTCCGTCGAGCGGTGCTGCGCGAACTCGTCGAACTCCACGAAGGAGCCCTCGTCCAGCAGCAGCTCGATCCGCTCACGAGCCGTCAACTTGCCCTTGGCGTGCTGCTTTTCGACGGCACGCGCCGAGCCGGCGTGCGTCGCCTCGTCGATGCGGCGCCGCAGATCCGCGAGCTTGCCCGCGGTGGTGTGGATGTCGATCTCGTGCTGCTGTTCCGGCTCGGACATCGGGATGCGGCTCCCTGCCTGCTCAGTGGGGACGTGAGGGTGAGGTGACACGAGGTGTTTCGGACCTGCTGAACGGTGCTGGCGGTGCTCAGAAGGGGGGTTGGCTACTCATCCGTAGCGTAGTGGCGTGCCTACCGTTCGGCAGTGCGGCGTTTACCACACCTAGGGTGGGTTGCATGACGCCGCGAGACGACTCAGACGCGAACAGCAATCGGTGGTCCGACCTGGACCGTCCCCCGCTCAACGCCGTGGCCCTGCGCCGCGCGCTCGTGCGCAACGGGGGCCACGAGGGGCTCTGGCGCGCTGTCGACGTCGTGCAGCACACCGGCTCCACCAACTCCGACCTCGTCGCCCTCGCCACGGAGGGCAAGGCGGAGGAGGGCACGGTCCTCGTCGCCGAGGAGCAGGACGCCGGGCGCGGGCGCCTCGACCGCCGGTGGACGGCACCCGCCCGCTCGGGCCTCTTCTTCTCCGTCCTGCTGAAACCGACCGAGGTGCCGGTCGAGCGCTGGGGCTGGCTGCCGCTGCTCGCCGGGGTCGCGACGGTCACCGCGCTGTCCCGCGCCGCCGGGGTCGACACGGCACTCAAGTGGCCCAACGACCTGCTCGTCACCGTGGACGGCCAGGAACGCAAGACCGGCGGCATCCTCGCCGAGCGTGCCGGGCCCGACGCGGTCGTCGTAGGCATCGGCATCAACGTCACGCTCCGCGAGGACGAGCTGCCCGTGCCGGGCGCGGGTTCGCTCGTCCTCGCGGGAGCGTCGACCACGGACCGTGACACGATCCTGCGGGCCGTGCTCCGGTCCCTCGGCCAGTGGTACGAGAAGTGGCGCAGCGTGGGCGGCGATCCGGCCAGGTCCGGCCTTCAGGACACGTACGCCGCCGGATGCGCCACGCTCGGGCGGGTCGTACGGGCCGAACTGCCCGGCGGGAAGTCGATCACCGGGGAGGCGGTGGCCGTGGACGGCGACGGACGGCTGGTCCTGGCCACGGCGGAGGGCGTGCAGCACCCCGTGGGAGCGGGGGACATCGTGCATCTGCGGCCGGCGGGGGACCCGGGGGACCAGTGACGGACATGCCGGCAGGGGTGCGCGGGACGCTTCGTGCCTGGTGGTGAGCAAGGAGCGCGTACGAGCCGTACGAGTGGGAGTGGGCCGCGGACCTACGCGGGAGGAGTGGGCCACGGGCCGTCCGGCCTCGGCGGTCGGGAGTGAGCCAGAGCACACCTGCCGTAGAGTTGAGGCCGGTCGATACCTGACCGCGGCAGATCGGAAGGGCAGCAGGCGTGACCGTCGACGACACGGGCTCCGGCACGGGTGACACCGCCTCCGACGGTGAGCCGGGGCGTACCACCGGGTCTGTCGCCGACACGGCGGCCGCACGGATCGATCGGGCCGAGGCGCACGCGCGGGTGGAGGAACAGAACCGAGTGGACGCGCAGGACGGCCGGACGGACCGGGCGGAAACGCCGGACCGGACGGAGACGCCGGACGGACCGCCCAGCGCGCCCGAGGCGTCGGATCAGGTGGAACAGACGGATCTGTCGGATCAGACGGATCTGACGGATCAGGTGGATGCGTCGGGCGGGTCGCCGACCGCGGGCCGGGCGGAGAGCTCGGGCCGAATGGGGACCTCGGGCCGGGCGGAGGCCGCGGGCCGCGGTGAGGTTGCGGGCCGGGGTGAGGGGGCCGACCGTGCGGAGGCGCAGGCCGCCGCCTCCGAGGAGGATCCGCTGGCCCTGCGTCTCGAACAGCTCATCCTCGGTGCCGAGCGCCGCTACACCCCCTTCCAGGCCGCCCGCAGCGCGGGCGTCTCCGTGGAGCTGGCCACCCGTTTCTGGCGGGCCATGGGCTTCGCGGACATCGGCCAGGCCAAGGCGCTCACGGAGGCCGACGTACTCGCGCTGCGCCGGCTCTCCGGTCTGGTGGAGGCAGGGCTGCTCAGCGAGGCGATGGCGGTCCAGGTCGCCCGTTCGACCGGCCAGACCACCGCGCGGCTGGCCGAGTGGCAGATCGACTCCTTCCTGGAGGGCCTCACCGAGCCCCCGGAACCGGGCATGACACGCACCGAGGTCACGTACCCCCTCGTCGAACTGCTCCTGCCCGAGCTGGAGGAGTTCCTCGTCTACGTCTGGCGGCGCCAGCTCGCCGCCGCGACCGGCCGCGTCGTGCAGGCCGCGGACGACGAGGAGATGGTCGACCGCCGGCTCGCCGTCGGCTTCGCCGACCTCGTCGGCTTCACGCGTCTGACCCGGCGCATGGAGGAGGAGGAACTCGGCGAACTCGTCGAGGCCTTCGAGACCACCGCGGCCGACCTGGTGGCCGCGCACGGCGGGCGACTCATCAAGACGCTGGGCGACGAGGTGCTGTACGCGGCCGACGACGCGGGCGTCGCCGCCGAGATCGCGCTGCGGCTGATCGAGACCATGGCCGGCGACGAGACGATGCCCGAGCTGCGCGTCGGTATCGCCTTCGGCACGGTGACCACCCGTATGGGAGATGTCTTCGGTACGACCGTCAACCTCGCGTCCCGGCTGACCTCGATAGCTCCGAAGGACGCCGTCCTGGTCGACGGGGCGTTCGCCGAGGAACTCACCCGGACCGGCGACGCACCCGCCTCAGAGGCCGCTGCCGCCGACGAGGCCGCCGCCGCGGAGAAGGAGGGCGAGGAGCCGCCGGCGTACCGCTTCGCGCTTCAGCCGATGTGGCAGCGGGCCGTGCGGGGGCTGGGCGTGGTCGAGCCGTGGCAGCTCAGGCGGCGCAGCAACTAGCCGTTGTCGGTCCGCGTCGGTCCGCCCTTCCTCGGTCCTTTCCTACCTGTCGTTTCCGTCGAAGCACAGGCCCACGATCGGGACGCACAGGCCCGTGCCCGGGCGGGCGGGATCCTGTGGTGTGCCGGGGGGCGTCGGGGCCGGCGCGGGGGCTGAGGGTGTGGCGGCGGGGGGCCGGGGCGCTGCCGGTTGCTGTCCTGCTCGGGCGGGCGGGGTTGCGGTGATGGGGCGGCGGGTGTCCTGGAGGGCGGCGGAGGGGTCGGGGGCGGGATTGAGAGGGCCTGCGGGTCCTGGGAATCCGGCTGGTCCTGCGGCTCCGCTCTGCGCTCCCGGGGCGGACGGTCCGATCGGCCCCTTCGAATCCCTCGTCTCGCCCGGCTTGTTCTGCCCGTCCAGCCGGTTCGGTTCGTTCGGTTTCGATGTGGCTCCCGAGGGGCCCATGGCGGCCGTGGGTGGTGCGCCCACAGGCACCGCCCCCGCGTCGTCCTGAGCCGGGTTCTCCGTCGAGCCGGCCGCGCTGGGGTCGATGTCCGTGGCCTCCACGCCGGTGCCCCCGCCGGTGGGGGCGGGTGCCATACGGAGGAGGCTCAGGGCTCCTGCGGCCAGGGCCAGGCCGCCCACCGCGAACAGGATGCGGCGGGGGCGGGGTTTGCGGTGGCGTCCTCGGGGGCGGGTGAGGACCGGTTCCGGTGGTGTCGTCTCCGGTGTGACCGTTCCTGGCTTCGTTGCCGTGTGCGGCATGCAGTTCCCCTCCCCGATGCGAGGGCGCCCCCCCGGCGCGCTGTCGCGGTGCGCAGGTTATGCGCGCTGTGGTGTGGTTCGGGGCGACTCGGGTCTCCCATCACCCGAACGGGGAGTCTCCGACGGCTTGGGGTTTCTTTCGCCCCCGCCGCCCCTTCCCGTCCCTGGGGGCTGCGCCCCCAGACCCCCCGTTATCGGCCTGAACGGCCTCGTCCTCAAACGCCGGACGGGCTGAAATTCAGCCTCTCCGGCGTTTGAGGAGCGGGGGTTCGGGGGCTGGCCCCCGAGTAAGTGACGGGAATGGGTAGGGGCGGCGGGGGCGAGAAACTACTCCCCGGGCCACTCCGGCCGGCGCTTCTCGTTGAAGGCCGCTACCCCCTCCGCCCGGTCGCCAGAGAATGCGACCGAGCGCCACGCGGCATCCTCGATCTCCAGACCCGCGCGGAGATCGAGCCCGTGCCCGAGCCGAAGCGCCCGCTTGGCGGCCCGCAGCCCGACGGGCGAGTTGACGGCGATACGGCCCGCCAGGGCCAGCCCCTCCGCACGGGCCTCGCCCGCGGGGACCAGGACATCGACCAGCCCGAGGTCCCGTGCCTCGTCGGCCTCCACCCGCCGCGCCGAGAAGATCAGCTCGGCCGCCCGCGCCGCACCCACCCGCCGCGGCAGCAACTGCGTACCCCCGCCCCCGGGAATGACGCCGACCGACACCTCGGGCAGCCCCACCACGGCCGTACCGTCCGCCACGATCAGATCGCAGGCCAGGGCGAGCTCGAAACCGCCGCCCAGCGCGAACCCGTGCACGGCGGCGACGGTGGGCATCGGCAGATCGAGTACGCCGGTGTACGCGGCACGCGCGAGCGGACGCTGACGGACCAGCTCGGCGTCCGTGAGGGAGTTGCGCTCCTTGAGGTCGGCGCCGACGCAGAAGGCCCGCTCGTGGGTGGAGGTGAGGACGACCGCCCGGACGTCCCGGTCCGCGGCCAGCGTTTCGCACGCGGCGGAGATCGAGCGGGCCATCTCCGTCGACACGGCGTTCATGGCCTTGGGCCGGTCCAGGACGAGCTCGGCGACGTGCGACGACGCATCGCGCCGCACCACGACGTACTCCCCGAACCGCTGCTCCGCGCCTTGCTCGGACATGAGACTCTCCCGGTTCACGGTTCACGTTAACGGCGGTTAACTTCTCTGCGGCCCGATCATTCCAGCCGCCCGCCCCGAGGGAAAGGCCCGCCCCGGACCCCTGTTCGCCGCATCAATGTCCCAAATCATTACAAACGTACCTAACCTGGAGTGATGGGCGGTGACGATGTGCGGTTGAGGGCGGTGGTGGCGCTGGCGCAGGGCATGGCCGCCGCGCACGCCCCGCGGGAGTCGTGGCGGGCTGCGGCTGCCGGAGCCTGCCGGGCGCTGGGCGGGAGCTTCGCCGCGCTGTCCGTGTGGGAGCGGGAGCTCGGGCGGCTCAGGGTCCTGGCGAACGTGGGGGACCGGGCCCGGGACGAGGAGGAGTTCCCGGAGGACGAGGCCTATCCCGTGCACCAGTTCCCGGAGATCACGGAGTTCCTGCATGAACGCTGGGTCGGCGGCGGCGGACCCAACGCCTGGGTGGAGACGGCCGACGGGCCGGCCACGGGGCACGCCGGGTACTGCCATCAGCGCGTCGCCGCCCTGCGCAGACGCGGCCGCGGGTGCTGTGTCGTCGCGCCGATCGTCATGCACGGACGCGCCTGGGGCGAGTTGTACGTCGCCCGCCCGGCCGGAGCCCCCGTCTTCGACCGCGCCGACGCCGACTTCGCGACCGTCCTCGCCTCCGTGGTCGCCGCCGGGATCGCGCAGACCGAACGCCTGGAGGAGGCCAGACGTCTCGCCTTCACCGACGCCCTCACCGGCCTCGCGAACCGCCGTGCCGTGGACATGCGACTGGACGAGGCCATCGAACGCCACCGCGCCGAGGGCGTGGTCGTGAGCCTCGTCGTGTGCGACCTCAACGGCCTCAAGCGCGTCAACGACACCCGGGGCCACGCCGTCGGCGACCGGCTCCTGGAGCGTTTCGGGTCCGTCCTCTCGCTGTGCGGCGCGATGCTGCCCGGCACGCTCGCCGCCCGCCTCGGCGGCGACGAGTTCTGCCTGCTGGCCGTGGGTCCGGCCGCCGACGAGGTCGTCCGCGTCGCCGACGAACTGTGCCGCCGCGCCGCCGAGTTGGAGCTCGGCGAGGGTGTGGCGTGCGGGGTCGCCTCCACCGAGGATCCGCTCGGCCCCGTCCGCTCGGCCCGGCGGCTCTTCCGGCTCGCCGACGCGGCCCAGTACCGCGCCAAGGCCGTACGCTCCGCGAAGCCCGTCGTCGCGGGCCGCGAGGGGCCGGACGACCCCGTCGTACGCCTCGCCGACGCACCCCCGCCCGCGGCGGCCGAGCGCCGGCGGTTCCGCGGCCGGCGGTAGGGCCGCCCCTGTCCGTCCGCCCCTGCGGGCTTCTGTGTGTAAGGACCCAACCCGCCACCCACTAGTGACACCAAGGCATTCACTGCGTACGCTCCTGAATATGGATATGCACACTGTGGTGGTGGGGACGACGGGTGTCACCGCGTCCGACGTTCTCGCCGTGGCGCGCGGCGGCGCCCGGGTCGAACTCTCCGACGAGGCGGTGTCGGCGCTCGCCGCGGCCCGCGAGATCGTGGAAGCGCTGGCAGCCAAGCCGGAGCCCGTGTACGGGGTCTCCACCGGCTTCGGAGCCCTCGCGACCCGGCACATCAGCCCGGAGCTGCGGGCCCAGCTGCAGCGCAACATCGTGCGGTCGCACGCCGCCGGAATGGGCCCGCACGTGGAGCGCGAGGTCGTCCGCGCCCTGATGTTCCTGCGGCTCAAGACCGTCTGTTCGGGCCGCACCGGCGTCCGCCCGTCCGTCGCCCAGACCATGGCCGACATCCTGAACGCCGGCATCACCCCGGTCGTCCACGAGTTCGGCTCCCTCGGCTGCTCCGGCGACCTGGCGCCGCTCTCCCACTGCGCCCTGACGCTCATGGGCGAGGGGGATGCGGAGGGCCCGGACGGAACGATTCGCCCCGCCGGTGAACTCCTCGCCGAGCACGGTATCGAGCCCGTCGAACTGCGCGAGAAGGAGGGCCTGGCCCTCCTCAACGGCACCGACGGCATGCTCGGCATGCTGGTCATGGCCCTCGCCGACCTCGACACCCTCTACAAGTCCGCCGACATCACCGCGGCCCTCTCCCTCGAAGCGCTCCTCGGCACCGACCGGGTCCTCGCCCCCGAACTGCACGCCATCCGCCCCCACCCGGGCCAGGGCGCCAGCGCCGCCAACATGCTGGCCGTGCTGAAGGGTTCGGAGCTGACCGGCCACCACCAGGACGACGCCCCCCGCGTCCAGGACGCCTACTCCGTGCGCTGCGCCCCGCAGGTCGCGGGCGCCGGCCGCGACACCATGACCCACGCCCGCCTGGTCGCCGACCGCGAACTCGCCTCCGCCGTCGACAACCCCGTCGTCCTGCCCGACGGCCGCGTCGAGTCGAACGGCAACTTCCACGGCGCCCCGGTCGCCTACGTACTGGACTTCCTCGCCATCGCCGCCGCCGACCTCGGCTCGATCACCGAGCGCCGCACGGACCGGCTCCTCGACAAGAACCGCTCGCACGGCCTGCCGCCGTTCCTCGCGGACGACGCCGGTGTCGACTCCGGCCTGATGATCGCCCAGTACACGCAGGCCGCCCTGGTCAGCGAGATGAAGCGGCTCGCCGTCCCGGCCTCGGCCGACTCCATCCCGTCCTCCGCCATGCAGGAGGACCACGTCTCGATGGGCTGGTCGGCCGCCCGCAAGCTCCGTACGGCCGTCGACAACCTGACCCGGATCGTCGCCATCGAGCTGTACGCCGCCACGCGCGCCATCGAGCTGCGCACCGGCCTCACCCCCGCCCCCGCCTCGCAGGCCGCGATCTCCGCCGCCCGCGCCGCCGGGGTCGCCGGCCCGGGCCCCGACCGCTTCCTCTCGCCGGACCTGGCGGCCGCGGATGCGTTCGTGCGCGGCGGCCACCTGGTCGAGGCCGTGGAACCCGTAACGGGCCCGCTGGCATAGGGATTTCCGGGGTTCCTTCAGGTGTACGAGGTGGGGGCGCCGGGGCGTCGCGACGCCCCCACCGAAATCTGTGCTAGGGTTCCTAACGAAACGTTTTTGGTACCCATTAACTTTGTGCGCCTGAAAGGAATCCTCTCTCAGGCGCGTTTTGTTTTTCCGGTCATTTCCGGATGGGAGCCACCTATCTTGGAGAAATGACATGGCTACTGGCACCGTGAAGTGGTTCAACGCGGAAAAGGGCTTCGGCTTCATCGAGCAGGACGGCGGCGGCGCCGACGTCTTCGCCCACTACTCGAACATCGCCACCTCGGGCTTCCGTGAGCTGCAGGAGGGCCAGAAGGTCTCCTTCGACGTCACGCAGGGTCAGAAGGGCCCGCAGGCGGAGAACATCGTCCCCGCCTAATTCCGGGACGCGCATCACGCGAGCCGGGGCCCGCACCTTCGGGTGCGGGTCCCGGCTTGTGCTGTCCGTGTGTCCTTGAGCACGGGATAACCGTGAGGCCCAGGAAGGA
Organism: Streptomyces sp. NBC_00258; assembly: GCF_036182465.1. NCBI lineage: Bacteria > Bacillati > Actinomycetota > Actinomycetes > Kitasatosporales > Streptomycetaceae > Streptomyces > Streptomyces sp. NBC_00258. The sequence goes on along the minus strand of NZ_CP108081.1, from coordinate 5,114,237 downwards.
ATTCCAGATCCAGCATGACTCGATCCGAACGTCCTGAACGACCCGCCGGCAAACGCCCGGCGAATTCCCGGGGTTCCCGTGGCTCTCGTGGCACGCGCGGCGGAGCCCCTGCGGCCGCCGCGAACGGCGGCGCAAGGAACGTACGCAAGAAGCCGTCCCCGCAGTCGACGGCGCCGCGGGAGTTCACCCTGCCGCAGACGCTGACGCCCGCGCTGCCCGCCGTCGAGTCCTTCGACGCGCTGGACATGCCGGCCGCACTGACCAAGACCCTCGCCGCCCAGGGGGTCATCGAGCCGTTCCCGATCCAGGGCGCGACGCTCCCCAACTCCCTCGCCGGGCGCGACATCCTCGGCCGCGGCCGGACCGGCTCGGGCAAGACCCTCGCCTTCGGCCTCGCGCTGCTCGCCCGTACGGCCGGCCGGCGTGCCGAGCCGAAGGCGCCGCTCGCGCTCGTCCTCGTGCCCACGCGCGAGCTCGCGCAGCAGGTCACCGACGCGCTCACGCCGTACGCCACGGCCGTGAACCTGCGGCTCGCGACCGTCGTCGGCGGGCTCTCCATCGGCAAGCAGTCCGGTCTGCTGAGGCGCGGTGCCGAGGTGCTCGTGGCCACACCCGGGCGGCTCAAGGACCTGATAGACCGGGGCGACTGCACTCTCGCCCAGGTGGGGATCACCGTCCTCGACGAGGCCGACCAGATGGCCGACATGGGGTTCATGCCCCAGGTCACGGCGCTGCTCAACCAGGTCGAGCCGGACGGACAGCGCATGCTGTTCTCGGCGACGCTGGACAAGAACATCGACAAGCTCGTACGGATGTTCCTCACGGACCCCGTCGTGCACTCCGTCGACCCCTCCGCGGGCGCGGTGACGACCATGGAGCACCACGTGCTGCACGTCGCCGACGAGACCGACAAGAAGGCCGTCGCGATGCGGATCGCCGCGCGCGACGGGCGCGTGATCCTCTTCGTCGACACCAAGCGCTCGGCCGACCGCTTCGCCAAGCGGCTGCTCGCGAACGGTGTGAAGGCCTCCGCGCTGCACGGCGGGCGCTCGCAGCCGCAGCGGAACCGGACGCTCGACCAGTTCAAGACCGGGCTGGTGACCGCGCTCGTCGCCACGAACGTCGCGGCCCGCGGAATCCATGTCGACGACCTGGATCTCGTCGTGAACGTCGATCCGCCGGTCGACCACAAGGACTATCTCCACCGGGGCGGGCGTACCGCACGCGCGGGGGAGTCCGGGAGCGTCGTCACGCTCGTCCTGCCCGAGCAGAAGCGGGAGATGACCCGGCTGATGGCCGACGCCGGGATCAGCCCGCGGACGGCCCGGGTCAAGTCGAGCGACGAGGAACTCGTACGGATCACGGGGGCTCGGGAGCCGTCCGGGGTTCCTGTCGTCATTCCTGTGCCGGAGCCGGTTGCCGCGCAGGCTCAGCCGAAGTCGCAGGCGCGGGCTCGACGCGGTGGTGGTGGGCGCGGGGGCGCTGCCGCCGGGGCGCGCACCGGTGCCGGTACCGGCGGGGGTTCGCGGGGGCGTGGTGGTGCGGGTTCTTCGCGTGCGCGTGGAGGCCAGGGGGGCGGGCGTCGGTCCGCCTGACAGCTCGGCGGGGGACGTGGGTCGGCGGCTGCGGGTCGAGTGCGGCTGGTCGCGCAGCTCCCCGCGCCCCTTACGGGGCCCAGCTCCCCGCGCCCCTCAGGGGGCGCTGATCGCCACGTCGTTCGTGATCGTGAAGAAGTAGTGGGCCTGCACCGACCTGCCAGTCGGGGTGGTCAGCGTCGTGCTCGGGTGTTTCGCTGTGGGCTTGCGGTCGACGATGTCGTCGGTGATGCGGCCCACTCGTACGGGGGCGGCGGCTTCGGAGGGGCGTAGGAAGAGGTCCCACAGGGGCTTGTCCGCGTCGGTGGGGCGGGGCAGGGTCGTGATGCGGGCCCGGAACGTCCGTTCCCCCGTGGGTGTCGCCGGGGTTTCGAAGTCGTGAGGTCTCCCGTCGCGGGAGACGCCGAGCAGTGCCGCGCCCTCGCCCAGGACGGCCCCATGGAGCGTGCCCTCGACGGACAGTGAGTCGTCGTCGGTGCGCAGGGCGGTGGCTTCCGCGTGGGCCGGGCGGTGGAAGGTCCGTAGCGCCAGGTAGCCGTCCTTGGTCGCGTACGGGATCCACCAGGCGAAGGCCTTCCCCGGAACCGGTCTCGCGCTCAGCAGACCGCGCTGCTCGACCAGCCCTGCCTTCAGGCGACGGCGTGTGCCGTCCTCCGCGCGTTCGACATACAGGTCCCAACGGCCTTCCGCCAGGGTGAGCCGGTGATGGGACAGGTTCGCCGTCCAGGGCGACTTCGGGTCGTCCGGGCGCTCCAGCGGAACGCGGGTCTCGTCGTCGCCGTGCCGGTGACGCAGTACCAGCGTCAGGTCCTTGCCGGACACTCCCGCCGCGTTCACCGTGATCCGTACGCCACCGGTGGAGTCGGTCGTGCAGCCGCCCTTCGGGCGCAGGGCGCGCGGGCGGTCGTCCGCGAGCGGTGGGGCGGCCGGTGGCGCCTCCTCGGGGCCCGGGCGTGAGCCCTGGGGCAGCAGCGTCGCGAGTGCGCGGCGCACCCGGCGCGTGACCTTCGTCGTCGTCGAGGTCCGGGCCTCGCGCAGTTCGCCGAACAGCCGCTCGTACTGGTCCGCGATCCGGCGGGGGGCGAACCGCTGGACGGTCTCCCTGGCGGCCTCGCCCATCAGCCGGCGCTGGTCCGTGTCCTCGATCAGCTTCAGCAGCCCGGCCGCGAACGCGTCCGCGTCTCCCGGCGGTACGAGGAGTCCGTCGGAGCCGTCGGTGATGATCTCGCCGGGGCCGTGCGGACAGTCGGTGGCCACCACCGGGACGCCGGCGTGCATGGCCTCCAGGATCGTCATGCCGAAGGACTCCCAGTCCGAACTCACGGCGGCGACGGAGGCCTTGGCCCACTCGGTCTCCATCGTCGGGTGGGCTCCCATGAGGAAGACGTGGTCGTTCAGGCGGTGTGCGTCCACGGCGGCGCGCAGGGCCGCGCGCTCGGGGCCCTGGCCGTAGATCCGCAGCCGCCACTCCGGGCGTACGGCGACGACCCGGGCGAAGGCCTCGATGAGCAGGTCGTAGCGCTTCACCGGCATCAGCCGGCCCGCGGCGACCACCAACGGGGCCTGTACGTCGGAGCGTTCGGCCTTCGGCCGGGGCGCGGCGTTCGGGATGTCGGTGATCCGCGTCCGCAGCCCCGGCAGGTGGTCGCGGTGGTCGGCCGCGTCCTGGGCGGAGACGGTGACGAAGGCGTCCAGGTGCCGGAGGGCCTCGTTCTGCGCGGTGCGTACGTCCGGGACGTGGTTGTCGTACGACAGGTGCTCCTGTCCGACGCGCAGATAGCGGCGCGAGCCGTGCCGGGCCAGGAAGACCACCAGCGCCGGGCGGGTCGCGACCACGACGTCCGCGTCCGTCCCGTTGAGGAAGTCGCGCAGCCGCTCGTCCGTGAGCTCGGTGTAGCGGTGCGCGAGGACCTCGGCGGGAGGTACGACGGTGGAGGGGCGCGCCATGAGCGGGTTCCCGCCGTCGTACGTCGGCGCGTCGGGGCGCTCGTCGACGAGCGGGACGAGACGGACCTTGCGGTTCACCCCGAGCAGGGGTCTCTCCTCGCTGCGGAAGACCGAGACGATCTCCACCTCGTGCCGCGCGGCCAGGGCACCGGCGAGGTTGAGCGTCGAGCGCACCGTGCCACCGATGGCATAGGCGTTGTGCAGCAGGAAGACGATCTTCACGTGGGCAACTCCCTGTTCACGCGGTATGGAGAAGCGACAGGGAGTGCGTGCGTGAACCCCACGGACTGTAAACGGGTCCGCCCCTCTCTCGCCGGTCTTCCTTCGAGGATGACGCGAAATGGCTGAAAAGGGGGCGGATATCTCCGTGCCGGGCCGTGCGGGCGCCCGGGCGGCAGGGAGATCCTCAGTACACGGTCGTACGTTCCCGGCGTACCGAATACACCACGAAGCCGGCGCCCAGGCCGAGGAGCAGGGTGCCGCCGACGACGTACGGGGTCGTGTCGAAGCTTCCCGTGTCGGCCAGTTGTGTGCGGACGGAGGTCGTGGCGGCGCCCTCCGAGTCCTCCTCGCCGGACGGCCCGGTCTCGTCCCCTGCCTTGGTCTGCAGGGTCGTGGTCGTCGTTGTCTGTGTTCTGTGTTCTGCCGCCCCGTCCCCGGTCGCATTGGCGGACGGGACGAACCACAGGGCGCCCAGAAGAGTCCCCGCGGCGGTGGCGGTCAGCAACGATCGACGTGCGGACACGGAATATCGATCCCCTTGTGACGCTGGCGAATTGGCCGTGTGGGGCGATGTTAGTGAAAGGTGCGGGTCACGGGAAAGTCACGGTGGTGATGAGTCGTACGCTCCGACCTATGAGCACTCCTGAGACATCACGTTTTGTACGGTTGCGCGTCGAATTGGTCGTCGAGGTCGACGACGAGGGCGCGCTCACCAAGGCGGCGCTGGGGCGCATCGCCGAGGATCCCGAGCTCCCGGGCGACGAGCGGGCGCACGCCGAGAACGCAGTGACGGAAGACACTGCCGAGGCCCTCGCGTACCTCGTCGACCCGTTCGACCTGGTCAGCGAGGTGGCCGGGGTCGAACTCGCACAGGCCTCCTGGAGCAGTGAGCGGATCGACTACGACCCCGATTCGCCGGACTGGGACCTCGACGAGGATGATGAGGCCGGAGACGAGGAAGAAGTGGTCGGCTGAGGCGGCTTGGGAGAATCGTGACCCCGGGCGGCAACCGCCACCCGGGGTTCTGTCGTCTCAAGGGGCGCAGTGACCGACACCCGCACCAGTCGTAACAGCCGCACCGGTCGAATCGAGGACGATCCGACGTGGGCTGAAATGGATCGACGTGGTGTGCCCCACACCTGGGAAGGGTGTGGAAAGGGACGAACCGGTCGTAGCGTTTACAGGTGTTACGGGGACTCTCGGGGTTTTGGGGATTCGGCAACGATGGAGAAGCGTGTGATGACGGACAGTAAGCGGCGCAAGGGCCTCGCGGCCGCGTCCGCACTGCTCGGCGGGGTGCTGGTGCTCTCTGCGTGCAGCGGAGGCGGCGGCGACGACCCCAAGGGCGAGAGTGGGGGTGACGGCTCGTCGCAGTCCAAGGTCGACGAGGCGGCGGCCGAGAAGTCCTCCGAGGCCCAGATCAAGATCACACCCAAGGACGGCTCCGACAACGCCTCCATCAACAGTGCCGCGGCCGTGACTGTGACCAAGGGCACGCTGACCGACGTGACCATGAAGACGGCGGCCGGCACGGCTGTCGCGGGTGAGATATCCGCGGACAAGAAGAGCTGGAAGCCCAGCGCCCAGCTGGAGCGCGCCACCGCCTACAAGATCGCCGCGACGGCCAAGGACTCGGACGGCCGCGCCGCCCACGAGAACGCGTCGTTCACGACGGTCTCGCCGGCCAACAGCTTCATCGGCAACTTCACGCCCGAGGACGGTTCCACCGTCGGCGTCGGCATGCCGGTCTCGATCAACTTCGACAAGGCGATCACGAACAAGGCCGACGTGCAGAAGGGGATCACCGTCTCCTCCAGCAGCGGCCAGGAGGTCGTCGGCCACTGGTTCAACGCCAACCGGCTCGACTTCCGCCCCGAGGAGTACTGGAAGGGCAACTCGACCGTCACCCTGAAGCTGAACCTCGACGGTGTCGAGGGCGCCGACGGTGTCTACGGCGTGCAGCAGAAGACGGTCACCTTCAAGATCGGCCGCAACCAGGTCTCGATCGTCGACGCGCAGACCAAGACGATGAAGGTCACGCAGGACGGCAAGACCATCCGGACGATCCCGATCTCCGCGGGCTCGCCCGAGAACAAGACGTACCAGGGCCAGATGGTGATCTCCGAGAAGTTCAAGGAGACCCGGATGAACGGCGCGACCGTGGGCTTCACGGACGACGACGGCAAGGGCGAGTACGACATCAAGGACGTACCGAACGCGATGCGTCTGTCGAACTCCGGCACCTTCATCCACGGCAACTACTGGGGCGCCAAGTCCATCTTCGGCAGCGTCAACACCAGCCACGGCTGTGTCGGCCTGTCGGACACGAAGGGCGCCAACGACCCGAACACGCCGGGCGGCTGGTTCTTCAGCCACTCGATCGTCGGCGACGTCGTGGACGTGCGGAACACCGGTGACAAGACCATCGCCCCGGACAACGGCCTCAACGGCTGGAACCTGGACTGGGCGGCGTGGAAGGCCGGTTCGGCCGTCTGACCCGAACGCGTTTCCCGTCCCGAGGGCGGTTGCCCGTACTACTCGTACGGGCAACCGCCCTCGGCGTTCTCACAGGGTTCCGCGGCGGCGCACAGTGTTCTCATCCTTCTCTTATGCGGGCCTTATCCCGCCATCACGCGGTGTCCCTAGCTTTCGGCCATGTTCTTCACCTATCTGAGGCGCGAACTGCGCCGCCGCAGAAAGGCGGCGCTCGTCGTCGCCTCCGGACTCGCCCTGGGCATCGCCCTGGTCATCGTGGTCAGTTCCGTGTCGTCCGGCATGGAGAAGGCGCAGGGCAAGGTCCTCCAGTCGCTGTACGGACTGGGCACGGACATGACGGTCACCAAGGCGGCCCAGGCACAGTCGAGCACGGGCGAGCGCCCGCGCTTCCAGTTCGACGCCCGGGGCAGCGACTCCGACGAAGAACAGAGCAGTGACCGCGTCATGGTGCAGGGCTTCCAGACCCTGGCCACGAGCACGGTCTCCAAGGTCGGCGCGCAGAAGGGTGTCTCGGACGTCGTCGGGGGGCTCAGCCTCCAAGTCGTCAAGGTCAGCGGTCAGTTCCGCCAGGGCCAGTTCCAGCAGGACCAGCAGAACGGCGGCGGCAACCAGCAGGGCGGCGGGCCCGGCGCCCAGCAGTCCCCGGAGGGCCGTGTCGAGGGCGGCGGCGCCGACTTCGACGTCAACAACTACTCCGTCTACGGCACGGACGTCACCAAGCCCGCGCTCGGCCCGCTGACCTCCTCGAAGATCACCAGCGGCCGGACCTTCAAGTCCTCCGAGACCGACGCCAAGGTCGTCGTCGCCGACAAGTCGTACGCCAAGGAGAAGAAGCTCGCCCTCGGTGACACGGTCACCATCAAGAGCGTCAAGTACAAGGTCATCGGCATCGCGACGCCCGACAGCGGGGACGCGGCGGCCAACCTATACATCCCGCTCAAGCAGGCGCAGACGCTCAGCGACTCCAAGAACAAGGTCACCACGATCTACGTCAAGGCGTCCGACTCGCAGCAGATCAGCGCGGTCAAGTCGACCATCCAGAAGAACATCTCGGGTACGACGGTCACGACCTCCGCCGATCTCGCCGACACGGTCTCCGGCTCCCTGTCGACCGCTTCCGACCTCGCCTCGAACGTCGGCAAGTGGCTGTCGATCGCGGTGCTCGTGGCCGCGTTCCTGGTCGCGGGCCTGCTCACCTCCTCGGCCGTATCCCGCCGAGTGAGGGAGTTCGGCACCCTCAAGGCGCTCGGCTGGAAGTCCGGCCGCGTCACCCGGCAGGTCGTCGGCGAGGCCGTCGTCAACGGTCTGGTGGGCGGCGCCCTCGGTATCGCGCTCGGTCTCGGCGGCGCCTACGTCGTCACCGCGATCAGTCCGACGCTCCAGGCCGAAGTCGGCTCCACGGGCGGGTCGCTCGGCGGACCCGGCGGCGGTGGTGGCCCCGGCGGTGGCATGGGCGGACCCGCCCGCGAGACGGCGTCCAAGGCCCTCGACGTGGCGCTGACCGCGCCCGTCGCCCTCAGCACGATCGCCCTCGCGGTCGGCCTCGCCGTCACCGGCGGCCTGATCGCGGGCGCCTTCGGCGGCTGGCGCGCCTCCCGGCTGCGACCGGCGGACGCCCTGCGCCGCGTCGAATAGCCGGCCGCCTCGGGCGCCTGCCCGGCCGCGCGTCGCGGCGGGCGCCAACCCCCTTACGCATCCCAGGAGTTGCACCATGTACGAACTCAGAGGCGTCACCAAGCGCTACAAGCGGGGAAAGGAGTCCGTCGACGCGCTCGACGGGGTCGACCTGACCATCGGGGACGGTGACCGGCTGGTCATCCAGGGCCCCACCGGCGGCGGCAAGTCCACCCTTCTGCAGATGCTCGGCGGACTCGACCGGCCCACCGCCGGAAGCGTCGAACTCGACGGTACGGATCTCGCCAGACTGTCCGAGACCAAACTCACCAAGGTGCGCAGCGAGAACATCGGCTTCGTCTTCCAGAGCTTCAACCTCATTCCCACGCTCACCGCCCAGGAGAACGTGGAAACCGCCCTCGTACCCCTGAAGCTGAAGGTCAAGGACCGGCGCGAACGGGCCGCGGCGGCACTGGATTCCGTGGGGCTCGCCGAGCGGCTCGGGCACCTGCCGGCCGAGCTGTCCGGCGGTCAGCAGCAGCGCGTCGCGATCGCCCGTGCCCTGGTCAAGCAGCCGAAGGTGCTCCTCGCCGACGAACCGACCGGAAACCTCGACGAGTCCATGCGCGACGAGATCATGGACGTACTCGAAACCATGTGGAAGGAGCACGGGCTCACTTTCATCATGGTCACGCACGATTCGGCGATCGCGAAGAAGGCCCCCCGGCTCGCCACGATCCGCAAGGGGAGGATCACCGTGAAGGAAAACGCGAACTCTTAACAGCTGTCTCACTATTGAGCGCCTGTTCACCCCCCGGCATACTGAGTATTCCGGGGGGTTACGCGCGAGCATGCGTGCGGGACGTCCCCCGGCCGGATGAACGGGGATTCATCCCGGACCTGCATCTCCAGGGGGAGACTTGCGCAGACAAGTGAAGAGAGCGTGCGTGGCCACGATCGCCGCGGCGGCAGCCGTGGCACTGGCGGCGGGCATGACCAGCCCGGCGTCGGCGGAGGCCAGGCCCACGGCCGCCGACTCGGCAATGCCGACCACGCCCAAGCACCGCATCACCCTGATCACCGGCGACCGTGTGGTCGTCGACGCCAAGGGCCGCGTCGTCGGCCTGGAGCGCGCCAAGGGCCGCGAGGGGATACCCGTCCAGATCCGCACGGCCGGCGGGCACACACTCGTCGTGCCGGCCGACGCCGCGCGGCTGATCGCCTCCGGCAAGCTCGACCAGCGGCTCTTCGACGTCACCGAGCTCAACAAGTCGGCCAACCGCAAGGCCCAGAAGCAGGGCCTCAAGCTGATCGTCGGCTACCGCGGCGCGGCCGCGGCGGCGAAGGCCGACGTCCGGGACGCCGGCGACACCAAGGTCCGCCGGACCCTCAAGTCGCTGAACGCGGACGCGGTACTGACGCCGAAGGCCGACGCGACCGACCTCTGGTCCGCGGTCACCGACGCGCAGGGCGGCAACGCTCGGACCGCGTCCGGCATCGCCCACGTGTGGCTCGACGGCGTCCGCAAGGCCAGCCTCGACAAGTCCGTCAAGCAGATCGGCGCCGACAAGGCCTGGGCCGCCGGGTTCGACGGCAAGGGCGTCAAGATCGCCGTCCTTGACACCGGTGTGGACACGACCCACCCGGACCTCAAGGACCAGGTCGTCGCCGAGAAGAACTTCTCCACCGCTCCCGACGCGACCGACAAGTACGGCCACGGCACGCACGTCGCGTCCATCGCGGCAGGTACGGGCGCCAAGTCCGCGGGCAAGTACAAGGGCGTCGCACCGGGTGCCCAGGTGCTCAACGGCAAGGTGCTCGACGACAACGGTTACGGCGACGACTCCGGCATCCTCGCCGGCATGGACTGGGCGGCCGAGCAGGGCGCCGACGTCGTGAACCTCAGTCTGGGCGGCGGCGACACCCCCGAGGTGGACCCGCTGGAGGCCCAGGTCAACAAGCTGTCCAAGGAGAAGGGCATCCTGTTCGCGATAGCCGCCGGCAACTCCGGCGAGTTCGGCGAGCAGACGGTCGGCTCCCCGGGCAGCGCGGCCGCCGCGCTCACCGTCGGTGCCGTCGACGACAGCGACAAGCTGGCCGAGTTCTCCAGCACCGGACCCGGCCTCGACGGCGCCATCAAGCCCGACGTGACCGCACCCGGCGTGGACACCACCGCAGCCTCGGCCAAGGGCAGCATCATCGCCCAGGAGGTCGGCGAGAACCCCGCCGGCTACGTCACCATCTCGGGTACGTCGATGGCGACCCCGCATGTGGCGGGCGCCGCCGCGATCCTCAAGCAGCAGCACCCGGACTGGAAGTACACCGAGCTCAAGGCCGCGCTGACCGGCTCCACCAAGGGCGGCAAGTACACGCCGTTCCAGCAGGGTTCGGGCCGTATCCAGGTCGACAAGGCCATCAAGCAGACCGTGATCGCCGACCCGTCGTCCGTGAGCTTCGGCCTCCAGCAGTGGCCGCACACCGACGACACCCCGGTCACCGAGAAGATCACGTACAAGAACCTCGGCACGGCCGACGTCACGCTGAGCCTCTCCGCGACGGCCACCAACCCGAAGGGCCAGGCCGCTCCGGCCGGCTTCTTCACGCTCGGCGCCAAGACGCTGACCGTCCCGGCGGGCGGCACGGCCTCCGCCGACCTCACGGTCAACACCAAGCTGGGCGGCACGCTCGACGGCGGCTACTCCGCTTACGTGACGGCGACCGGCGGCGGCCAGAGCGTGCGCACGGCGGCGGCGGTGCAGCGCGAGGTGGAGTCGTACGACGTCACGCTCAAGATGATCGACCGTGACGGCAACCCGGCGAAGTACTACGACGCCAGCCTGACCGGTGTCTCCGGCATGGCCGCGGAGAAGTGGTTCTCGCCGTACGACGAGTCCGGCACGGTCAAGGTCCGGGTGCCCAAGGGCGGATTCATCCTCAACTCGGCGTTCTTCGTCGACCCGGAGGACTTCACCAAGGGTGCCGACTGGGTGGCCCAGCCGAAGCTGAGCATCACCAAGAACGCCACGATCACGGTCGACGCGCGGACCGCGAAGCCGGTGGACGTCACCGTGCCCGACACGGCCGTCAAGTCGGAGTTCGCGTCGCCGGACTACATGGTGGAGGTGGGCAACAACGCCTACGGGTTCGGCTGGTGGCTGGACACGTACGCCAACTTCCGTACCGCGCACGCCGGTCCGGAGATCACCGACGGTTCGCTGTTCCAGCAGTGGGGCGGTCACTGGGCCAAGGACGCTGAGGAGTACAACACCGTCGCGGGCGGCAAGGTGAAGAAGCTCGCCACCGGCTACACCAAGCACTACAAGGCGAGCGAACTGGCCACCCTGAAGGTCGGCCTGGGTGCCTCGACGAGCGGCAAGAAGGGCGCGGTCAACACCACCGGCTGGCTGCCCGGAAGCTTCAGCGCCTCCTCGATCGGTTTCCCGCAGACCCTGCCCAGCACGCGGAAGGTGCATGTCACCACCGCGAACGGCGTGAAGTGGGAGCAGGACTTCGAGCAGCACGGCGGGATCGACCCCGACGGCTTCCCGATCACCGAGGCCTACTACACGCTCGGCAGCGCCCAGACCTTCAAGGCGGGCAAGAGCTACGAGAAGATCTACAACACGGCGGTCTTCGGTCCGCGCGTCGGCTCCGGCTTCGGCATCCAGCGCGAGGGCAACGAGATCTACGGCTACGTGCCGCTGTTCGCCGACGGCAAGACGCACGCCGGCTCCTCGCTCTTCTCGGCGGTCACCACGACGCTCTACCGCAACGGCACCAAGGTCGGCTCGAACGCGGACCCGCTGTTCGGCGAGGGAGTCTTCAAGGTCCCGGCCGGTGAGGCCTCGTACAAGCTGACCACCTCGGTCAAGCGGAGCGTCAAGGTCGCGGCGGCCTCCACCCGCATCGACGCCAGCTGGACCTTCCGCTCCAAGAAGGTCTCCAGCGCCGCGCTGCCCACCTCCTCGGTCCGCTTCAACGCGGCCGTCGGACTGGACAGCAAGGTCCCGGCAGGCAAGAAGGCCTCCGTCCCGGTGACCGTCCAGGGCTCGGCCGCCGGCAAGAACCTCAAGTCGCTGTCGGTGTACGTGTCGTACGACTACGGCCAGACCTGGAAGAAGGTCACCGTCAAGAACGGCAAGATCGGCGTGACGAACCCGGCCAAGGGCAAGGGCATCTCGTTCCACGCGAAGATCACCGACAAGAAGAACAACAAGTCGACGATCTCGATCTACAACGCGTACTACGGGAAGTGAGCCGTGGGGATCGGCCTTCGGGCCGATTCTCGTGGTCGGTCCTGTGGTTCGCTGAACGCTGACTGATGCGAACGGCCCGTCGGAAGTACAGCTTCCGCGGGCCGTCCGTGTTTGTGTGGAGGCATGACAGCGCACACCGTTGAGTACATCCGGTACCGCATTCCCGAGCAGCAGTCGGCGGAGTTCCTCGCCGCCTACACCCGGGCCGCCGCCCAGCTCGCCGCGGCCCCGCAGTGTGTCGACTACGAACTGGCGCGCTGCGAGGAGGACTTCGAGCACTTCGTGCTCCGCATCACCTGGACCTCCACCGAGGACCACATCGAGGGCTTCCGCAAGTCGGAGCTCTTCGAGGAATTCCTGGCCGAGATCCGGCCGTACATCAGCTCCATCGAGGAGATGCGGCACTACAAACCGACGACGGTACGGGGTACGGGGGCGTCCGTGCCGACGCTGTACGTCTGGGCGGGGGGTGCCGAGGCCTTCGACCGGCTCACCGAGGTCTTCTACGACAAGGTCCTCAAGGACGACGTCCTGGCGCCCGTCTTCGAGGGCCTCGCTCCGGAGCACGCGTCGCATGTCGCGCTGTGGCTCGGGGAGGTGTTCGGGGGGCCGGCCGGTTACTCCGAGACGCAGGGCGGGCACGGGCACATGGTCGCGAAGCATCTCGGGAAGGGGATCACGGAGGTGCAGCGGCGGAGGTGGGTGAACCTGCTTCAGGACGCGGCGGACGACGCCGGGCTCCCCTCCGACGCCGAGTTCCGTTCCGCGTTCGTGGCGTACGCGGAGTGGGGGACTCGGCTTGCCGTGTACTTCTCCGGGCCCGACGCGGTGCCTCCGGCGGAGCAGCCGGTTCCCAAGTGGACGTGGGGTTCGGCTCCGCCGTACCAGGGCTGACGTCGTTCAGTCCGGGGCAGTCCGGGGTTTTCTTCGCCCCCGCCGCCCCTACCCATTCCCGTCCCTGACTCAGGGGCTCCGCCCCCGAACCCCCGCTCCTCAAACGCCGGAGAGGCTGAGTTGCAGTGGGGGTCCGGGGGCGTCGGCCCCCAGGGGATTACGCCTGCGGCGTCGACGTGCCCGCGCGGGTCGCGTCCGTGCCCCAGCTGGCCAGGAGGCGGAGGGCTTCGGCGGAGGGGGAACCGGGCTCGGCGTGGTAGGTGATCATCGACTGTTCGTCGTCGTCGACGAGCCGGAAGGACTCGAAGGAGAGGGTCAGCTCACCGACGAGCGGATGGTGCAGCCGCTTGACGCCATGGCTCTTCTCCTTGACGTCGTGCGTCGCCCAGAGCCGACGGAACTCCTCGCTCTTCACGGAGAGCTCGCCCACGAGGGCGGACAGACGCGGATCGTCGGGGTGGCACCCCGCGTCCATCCGCAGAAAACTCACCATGTCGGACGCCTTCTGATCCCACTCCACGAACAGCTCGCGATACTCGGGCTTGAGAAACACCATCCGCGCCCAGTTCCGCTCCTGCGGCGGCACCTCCGACCAGTCCCCGAAGACGGCCGCGGCCATCCGGTTCCAGACGAGGATCTCCGACCGCCGACCCACGACATACGCGGGCACACCGTCGAGGGTGTCGATCAGCTCCCGCAGAGCGACCCGCACCTGCTGCGGCCGGACCGACGGCTTCTTCTTGTGCTGCTTCGGCTTCGCGAGATGCGTGAGATGCGCGTGCTCGGCCCCCGTCAGCCGCAGAGCGCGCGCGATCGAGTCGAGCACCTCCGCGGACACGTTCCGCCCATTGCCCTGCTCAAGGCGTGTGTAGTACGCCACGGACACCCCGGCCAGCTGCGCCAGCTCCTCGCGGCGCAGCCCGGGCACCCGGCGATGCCGCCCGAAGTCCGGGAGCCCCACGTCCTCCGGCTTCAGCCGGGCACGGCGCGTGCGCAGGAACTCGCTGAGCTCGGCACGCCGGTCCAGCGGCCGCCCGGGCCCCTGCCCCGCCTGTCCCGACCGCCCCGCGGACTCCTGAGAGGGCTGTTCATCCATACGTCCAGTATTCACGGTCGTACGCATACGAACCTGCCCCCATCAGTAGTAGGACCAGCGAACGTACGCAAAGCCGTGGTCTGGGTGACTTCCCGGACGAGGAGCAGGCTGGAGGCCGTGCCCGGCCGGAAGGCAGGCCGGGCGCAGAACCCCTCCTTAGGAGAACCCCCGGCATGACCACTGTCGCCGCATACGCCGCTCCCGCCGCCAAGGCTCCGCTGGAGCGCACCACCATCGAGCGTCGCCCGGTCGGCGAGCACGACGTTCTGATCGACATCAAGTTCGCCGGCATCTGTCACTCCGACATCCACCAGGCCCGCGAGGGCTGGGGCGAGGCCATCTTCCCGATGGTCCCCGGCCACGAGATCGCCGGAATCGTCACCGAGGTCGGCCCGGGCGTCACCAAGTTCGCCGTCGGCGACCGCGTGGGCGTGGGCTGCATGGTCGACTCCTGCCGCGAGTGCGAGAACTGCAAGGCGGGCCTGGAGCAGTACTGCACCCAGGGCAACGTCGGCACGTACAACGCCGTCGGCAAGGACGGCGAGGTCACCTACGGCGGCTACTCGACGCACATCGTCGTCGACGAGGCCTTCACCGTCCGTATCCCCGAGGGCCTGGCCCTCGACGAGGCCGCGCCGCTGCTGTGCGCCGGCATCACCACGTACTCCCCGCTCAAGCACTGGAACGCCGGCCCCGGCAAGAAGGTCGCCGTCCTCGGCATGGGCGGTCTCGGCCACATGGGCGTCAAGATCGCGCACGCCCTCGGTGCCGAGGTGACCGTTCTCTCGCAGTCCCTGCGCAAGAAGGACGACGGGCTGAAGCTGGGCGCCGACCACTACTACGCGACCAGCGACCCGAAGACCTTCGAGGAGCTGCGCGGTTCCTTCGACCTGATCCTTTCGACGGTGTCCGCCCCGCTGGACCTGGACACCTTCCTGTCCCTCCTCAAGACGGACGGCGCCTTCGTGAACGTGGGCGCTCCCGAGGAGCCGGTCTCCCTGAACCTCTTCTCGGTGATCGGTGGCCGTAAGACCCTTGCCGGGTCCGGGATCGGTGGCATTCAGGAGACCCAGGAGATGCTGGACTTCTGTGCCGAGCACGGGTTCGGCGCGGAGATCGAGCTGATCAGTGCGAGTGAGATCAACGAGGCGTACGAGCGGGTGCTGAACAGCGATGTGCGGTACCGGTTCGTGATCGACGCCGCGACCATTTAGTTCCACTGGGGGCGGGGTTCGGCTGCGGGTTCGTTGTGGCTTGTCGCGCAGTTCCCCGCGCCCCTAAAGGGCGGGGCTGCGCCCCTGCCCTCGGCCCTTTCCGCCCGCCAGCAGCCATAGCAAGTACGGGCCGCCCACCAGCGCCGTCAGTGCCCCCACTGGGATTTCCAGTGGGGGCATCAGCGTGCGGGCCGCCAGGTCGGCCGTGATCAGGACGACCGCACCCGTCAATGCCGAGGTCGCCAGGGGGAGTTGGGGGGTGCGAGTCAGGCGGCGGGCCAGTTGGGGGGCCGTGAGGGCGATGAAGCCGATCGGGCCCGCCGCTCCTGTGGCCGTTGCCGCGAGGACTACGCCCAGGACCGTCAGGGCGAGCTGGGTCCGGTGTACGCGTACACCCAGCGCGGCGGCCGTGTCGGGGTCCAGGCCGAGCGGTCGCAGGGCCCGGTTCGCCCACACCAGGGCGGGCAGGGAGAGGAGAAGTACCCAGGCGAGAGGGCCCGCCTGTTCCCAGCCGCGACCGTTGAGGCTGCCGGTCAGCCACAGCTTGACCTGCTCGGCCGCGGCAAGCTCGCTCTCCGTGAGGTACAGCTGGACGATCGCGGAGAGGGCCACGCCGATGCCGACCCCGGTCAGCACGAACCGGCTGGGCTGCATACCGTGCCGCCAGGCCAGTACGTACACGAGCGCAGCGGCACCGAGCCCGCCCGCGACGGAGACCGCCGGGAGCGCGCCGGGGGAGGCGACCGTACCGGTGGCGAGCGCCAGGACCGTGGCGGCGGCCGCCCCGTGGCCGACGCCGATGACGTCCGGGCTGGCCAGCGGATTGCGGGTCACGGTCTGCACGAGTGCCCCGGAGAGCCCGTACGCGGCGCCGACCAGCGCGCCGAGCACGATCCGCGGGACCCGCAGCTCCCCGACGATCAGGTCGTACGGGCCGCCGTGGCCGCGCAGGACCCGCCAGACCTCGCCCGGCGACACGTACGCCTGCCCGACGCACGCCGAGAGCACCATGACGCCGGCCAGGAGCAGCAGCAGTACGGCGACGACCACCGCCGAGCGGCGGTGCAGGAGCAGTGAGAAGGAGCGGCGGCGGAGTACGGAGAGGCCCGCCGAGTGGGGGTAGCCGGGGTCCGGGGACGGCCTTGGGGGTGTCGCCTGCTCGGACGGGCGCGGGGATGCCGTCGTCATGAAGCTGCTCCCTTCCGGCGTACGAGCACGACCAGGACCGGCACGCCCACGAGGGCCGTCATCACTCCCGCCGGTACCTCCGCGGGCGCGCGGACCACCCGGCCCGCCACGTCCGCCGCGAGCAGCAGGGCCGCCCCGAGCAGGGCGGAGAGCGGCAGGGTCCAACGGTGGCCGCCCGAGACGAGGCGGCGGGCGAGGTGCGGTACGGCGAGCCCTATGAAGGCGATCGGCCCGGCGGCGGCCACCGCGGCGGCGGTCAGGACGGTCGCGCCGAGTGCCGCGCAGACCCGTACGAGCTGGACCTTGTGCCCCAGCGCACGCGCGGTGTCGTCGCCGAGGGCGAGCGCGTCCAGACCGCGTGCGCAGCCGAGCACCAGCAGCGCGCCCGCGACGAGGAAGGGCAGCATCTGCCCGACCGTCCCCGTGTCGCGCCCGCTGAGCGCGCCCACCTGCCAGAACCTGAACTGGTCCAGCGTCGCCGAACTCGACGTCAGGACCACGGTGGTGGCCCCGCCGACCATCGCGGACAGCGCGGTCCCGGCGAGCGCGAGCTTGACCGGCGAGGCGCCGCCCCGGCCGCGCGAGGCGACGGCGTACACCAGACAGGCGGCGACGACGGCGCCCACGAAGGCGAACCAGACGTAGCCGCCGAAGCCGTTCGCCAGCCCGCCCGCGATCGCGAACACCACGCCGGCCGCGGCCCCCTGGCTCAGCCCGAGGATCCCCGGGTCGGCCAGCGGATTGCGGGTGACGGCCTGCAACGCCGCCCCCGCGACACCGAGCGCGGCCCCCGCGGTGAGCCCGACGGCGGTCCGGGGCAGCCGCAGCGACCGTACGACCAGAGCGTCCCGCGAGCCGCCGCCGTGCAGCAGAGCGTCGAGCACGGCGGACAGCGGCACCGGCCGGGTGCCGACGGCAAGGCTGAGGGCCACCGCGACGAGGGTGAGGAGGAGGGCGACCGCCAGCCAGGAGGTGCGTACGGTCGCGGTGCGCGTGGTCACGTGCTCGCGGACCTACTTGGCGAGTGACGCGGTGAGCTGCTTCACGACCAGGCCGGCCGCCGTGGGACCCGCGTTGAGGTACCAGGGGTCGTCGTCGACCTCGACGGCGTGCCCGGCCTCGACGGCCTTCATCGACTTCCAGAGCGGTCCGGCGAGGACGCTCCCGGCGTCGGTCCTGTCCTGGGCACCCTGCACGGAGTAGAAGATCCAGTCGCCGTCCGCGACATCGATGCTCTCGGCGCCGATGTCCTCCGAAATGGCGTTGAACTGCTGGGACTTGGGCCGTCCGAGCCCCATGTCGACGGCGATCGACCCGGTGAAGGAGGAGATCCCGAACATCCGGGTCCGGTCCGGCGTGAACCGCACCATGGACACGCTGGTGTTCTGCCCGTCGGCCTTCGTGCCCGCCGCGGCTGCCTCGTCCGCGTGCTCGTCGAGGAGCTTCTGCGCCTGCTCGCCCTTGCCGACGGCGTCGCCGACGAGCAGCAGGTCCCGCTTCCAGTTGATGCCGTTGCCCGCGGTGATCACGGTCGGGGCGATCTTCGAAAGCTTGGGGTAGAGGTCGCCGAGCGAGTCGTTGGCGAGGATGAGGTCTGGCTTGGCGGTGGCCAGCGTTTCGAGGTTGGGCGCGGCCCTGGTCCCCGCGTCGGTCATCTTCGCGAGCTGCTTCTTGTACCGGGGGAAGGCGTCGGCGAGGTAGCCGGGTACGAGTCCGGCGTTGTCGGCGCGGGTCGTGGCGGCCGGCACGACTCCCAGGGTGAGCAGGTCGTCCAGCTGCCCGGTGCTGAGCACGGCTATCCGCTTCGGCGCGGCCCCGATCTCCGTCCTGCCCTTGAAGTGGCCGACGGTACGGGGGAACTCGCCGTCAGCCGCCTTCGTACCCATGCCGTCGGCGAGGGCGCTCGGGGCGGCGGAGGGGCCCTTGGAGGCGCCGGCGACGAGGTTGCGGTCGCTCTTGCCGCCGCCCTCGCCGCTCCTGCCGCTCTCCGACGACGCGCATCCGGCCATCAGCCCGCCGACCACGGACACGGCCATGACGGCTTTCAATCCCGATGTGCGCACGACTCGCTCCGATTTTTCGATCTATAAGGCAAGGCTTACCTTATCCCGCGTTCCGGAGTGGCCACTTCCGGGGCTGCGCACCTGCCGCGGGGGCGCCTAGCGTGGAAGGGATACGCGGAAAAGGGCAGGAAACGGTCGCCGGTGATGAGTGATCCAGCAGGACCGACGACGAGCAACGCGCCAAGGAGGTACGCACGATGACCGTCGAGCTGAACCACACGATCGTCGCCGCCCACGACAAGAAGACCTCGGCCCGGTTCCTCGCCGGCATCCTGGGCCTGGAGGTGAGCCCGCAGTACGGCCCGTTCATCCCGGTCAGGATCCCCAACGGCGTGACCCTCGACTACATGGACGCGACCGGGCCCATCCCGCCCCAGCACTACGCGTTCCTGGTCTCGGAGGCCGACTTCGACACGATCTTCGCCCGCATCCGGGACGCGGGTCTGACCTACTGGGCGGACCCCTTCCACCGCCACGTCGAAGAGATCAACACGAACGACGGCGGTCGCGGCACGTACTTCGACGACCCGAACGGCCACAACCTGGAGATTCTCACCCGGCCTTATGGGAGCGGGAGCCAGGAGTAGGCGACATCGGCGGCGGATCGGCCGGCCGACCGCACCGGTGGGCCGGACGGCTGTCGGCCGTCGACTGTCGAACCGTCGGCTGTTGGACCACTGGCTAGTGGACGGTCCTCGCCGCCCACAGCACCGCGTCGCCGGACTTGATCACGACGTTGCCGTCGGCCTGGAGGACCAGGACCGCTCCCGGGTGGCCGAACGTCTGCGAGGCCCACACGGGTTTTCCGGCGCTGTTGTGGACGACCAGATTGCCGTCGTCCTGGAAGCGGGCGGTGTTGCCGGTGCCGGACGTCATGGCGGCCCAGAGCGGGCGGTCCTTCTTGTCGGTGATCACGAGGTTGCCGTCCCGCTGCATGACCAGCTTCGTCTTGTTGGTCTGCACGGACTCTCCGACGCCCAGGTCGTACACGGCCTGGAGGATCCTGCGTACCGGGTTCGCCGGCTTCGTGGCCGACGCCGACGCCGACGCCGAGGGCCGTGTCTTCGTGCCGCCGGAGGAGCCGTCCGACGCATCGGAACCGGAGCCGCGCATACCGGCGTACGCGGCGACCGAGACGGCAGTCACGGCGACGGCGGCCGCCGCGGTGACGGCGACGACCAGCCAGAGGGGGCGACGGCGTCCTTCGGGCGTGCCCGGGACAGCCAGGACGGTGCTGTCCTGCGTCTGCCCGGCGACCGGGTGCTCGGGGCCGGGAGCCATGAAGGGCCGGGTCCGCTGTTGGTGCCGCGGGTCGGGCTGCGAGCCGGGCCGAAGGTCGGGTCGCAGATCGGGCGGGAGGTCGGGCCGCGGGTCGACGAGGGTGTGCGTCGGCTGCTCGTGCGCCGCCAGTTCCGTGGCGAGGGCCGGAGGACGGACGTCCGGCCAGTGGCCGGTACGGGCGCCGATCTGCTCCAGGCGTTTGCCCAGCTCGGCCGCGGTCGGGCGGTCGGCCGGGGCCTTGGCCAGACATGAGGCGAGTACGGGGACCAGGGTCGGCGGAACGCCCTGGAGGTCGGGCGCCTCGTGGACGGCCCGGTAGACCAGGGCGGCCATGGCCACGTTCTCCTGCGGGCGCGCGAACGGCCCGTGGCCGGTGGCCGCGTACACCAGGACCGCGGCCAGCGAGAACACGTCGGCGGGCTCGGCCGGTACGCCACCGACGGCCTGGTCCGGTGCGAGGAATCCGGGCGAACCGAGAACTCCGCCGACCTGGGTGTGCCGGGGGTCGTCGGCGGCCCGCGCGATGCCGAAGTCGATCAGCCGCGGGCGGTCGCGTGCCAGCAGGACGTTGCCCGGTTTCACGTCCCGGTGCGTGAGGTCGGCCTGGTGCACCGACTGCAGCGCGCCGCACAGTTCGGCGGCGAGCGAGAGGACCGCGGCCTCCGGCAGCGGGCCGTGGCGCGCGACCCATTCGTCGAGCGACGGCGCCGGTACGTACTCGGTGGCCAGCCACTGCGGACGCTGACCCGCAGGGCTGTAGTCCACGACGGTCACGGTCCACGGCGAGCGCACCCGGTCGCTGTTGCGTATCTCGCGCGCGAACCGCTCCTCGAACCCCGGATCACTGCTGAGGTCCTCACGGATCGTCTTCAGCGCCAGCAGACGCCCGGACGGCGTACGGGACAGGAACACCTGCCCCATGCCTCCCGCTCCGAGGCGGCTCAACAACGGGTAGCCGCCGATGGACGACGGATCCGAAGGCTGAAGGTTCTTCATGAAAGCTGCACCCCGGGAATCGGCCTCGCCGCTCCAACAACGCGTAGCGGTCTGGTAGTTGAATCGAGGAGCAGCGTAGTTGGCGGGGCGCGCGGAGGTGACCGGGCACACGTCTTGGGCCGGGTCTGTGCCGCGATTGTGCCGAGTCTGTGGCGTGGAGTGCCGTGGCGTGGAGTGGCAGGTCTGCCGTCCGGTGCGGCCTAGGGGCGGCCCACGATGCCGGGGTGGCCGCCTCGGCCTTCTCGGTCACCTCGGCGATCTCCTGATCCGCTCGCTGCCCGCTGCCCGCAGCGCGGAATGTGGGCCGAAATGCCCCGTACGGCCGGGGAGTTGTGTTCGGTAGCCTGCCCGGGCCGACGGCCGGGTACTTGGGTGCGCGATCGTGCCGAAGCGAGGTCGTGGCAGTTGAGCGATCGTCATGGGGGCGTGGCATGCGAGCGATCGTCGTGGGAGCGGGTGTCGGGGGACTGGCGGCGACGCTGAGCCTGCGCCGGGCCGGTCATGAGGTCACGCTGGTCGAGCAGGCGGCCCGGTTCACCGAGATCGGTGCCGGGATCCAGCTCGCGCCCAACGCCACGCGCCTGCTGCGCCGGCTGGGCCTCCTCGACGCGGTCGCCGCGCAGGCCGCCCGCCCCTCCCACGTGAGCTTCCGCACCTGGTCCGACGGGGCCGAGATCTGCCGTTACGCGCTGGGACGTGCGGCCGAGGACGCCTTCGGGGCGCCCTATCTGCTGCTCCACCGGGCCGATCTGCATCAGGCCCTGGTCGCCGCGGTGCCGCCCTCGTCGGTGCGTCTGAACACCGTGGTCGTGGGCATCGACCAGGACGAGGAGTCCGCCCGTGTGACCACGGCGAGCGGCGAGCGCCTGCGGGCGGACCTGGTCGTGGCCGCCGACGGGATACGGTCGGCGGCCCGCCGGTGGCTGTTCGGCCCGGACGAGGCGGTCTTCTCGAGGACCATCGCCTACCGGGCGCTGCTCCCGGCCGACGAGGTGGCCGATCTGGGCCTGCCCGACCTCGGCCTCTGGCTCGGTCCGGGCCGTCACTTCGTCCACTACTGGGTGCGTCGAGGGGAACTGCTCAACGTCGTGGCCGTCTTCACGGCGGAGGCGGAGGCGGAGGCGCACGCGGCGACGGAGTCGTGGACCGCTCGGGCGGAACCGGGAGAGCAACTGCGCGAGTTCGACGGGTGGGACTCCCGGGTGCTGAGCGTCCTCGAACGCGCCGGGCAGATGTTCCGCTACGGCATCCATACGCGGGTGCCGCTCGCGCGGTGGAACGTCGGCCGGGTGACCCTGTTGGGCGACAGCGCCCACGCGATGGTGCCGTTCCAGGCCCAGGGGGCGGCTCAGGCGATCATGGACGCGGCCGTACTCGGCGACGCCCTCGCGGATGCGACGCCGGCCGAGGTCCCCGACGCGCTCGACCGGTACGTACGCCGGCGCCTGGCCACCGCCACGTGCATGCAGGCCGCCTCCGCGCGGGCGGGCGACGACTTCCACCTGCCGGACGGTCCCGAGGCCCAGGCACGGAACGCCCGCATGTCGGCGTACGCGGACGAGCACGTCTTCCTGCCCCAGGCGACGGGATGGGCGGTGGACGTCCTTGACGACCGACGTCCTTGAAGAACGGGCGCCGTCGCGGGGCTAGGCCGTCGTCGTCGGCGGCATCACGACGTGCTCCTTGACGAGTTCGTACGACCGCAGCCGGTCGGCCAGCGCGTAGACGGGCGTTACGAGCATGAGTTCGTCCGCGCCGGTCAGGTCCACCACCTCCGTCAGCTGCTTCGCAACGGTCTCTGGCGAGCCCTGTGCCTGGTGGGCGCGGAAGCCTGCCAGGGCCTTCGACTCTTCCGCGGTGAACGAGTGGGCCGCTGCCGCCTCGGGCGTGGGGAAGGGGATGCCGCCTTGTCCCTTGAGGAGTCCGACCTTGATGACGTCCATCGGGCCGACGAGTCGGGCCGCCTCCTCGTCAGTCTCGGCGCACACCGTTTCCACGCAGACCAGCACGCGCGGGCTCGCGCACCAGCGGGAGGGGGTGAAGTGCTCGCGGTAGTGGGCGAGCGCGGCCAGGGTGTTGTCGGGACGGATGTGATGGGCGAAGGCGATCGGCAGTCCGAGTTCCGCGGCGAGCGCGGCACCGGCCGTGCTGGAGGACAGCAGCCATGGCTCCGGGAGCGGGTCCAGCCCGACCTCGTCCACCAGGAAGCGCAGGGTCGATGACACGTCGTCGCGATATTCGTCGTCCGTCGTCGGACCGGCCCCGCGGCGCAGGGCCCGCGCCGTGGCCTCGTCGAAGGTACCCGGGCCACGGCCGATGCCCAGGTCGATCCGGCCCCCGTGCAGCGCGGCCAGCGTGCCGAACTGCTCCGCCAGCATGATCGGGGCGTGGTTCGGAGCGAGAACGCCGCCGGAGCCGAGACGGATGGACGCCGTCAACGCGGCCGCGTGGGCGGCCAGTACGACGGGCGGGAACGCTCCGATGGCCGGGGAATGGTGATGCTCGGCGTACCAGAGCCGCAGATAGCCGAGGTCGTCGACGTGTCGGGCGAACTCGGTGGTGTCTCCCAACGTGTCCTCGGCCGGAGTGCCCGTCTGGACCATGGCCACTTCGAGCGCGCTGAGCGGAACGGTGATCATTCGGTCAGTATAGAAATCGTCCGCAGTCGCCAATTCCCTTTGCGCGTACGGCGGATCGGGCGTGGCGGAGACCCCGGGCGGGGTCGGCCGGTGCTGCTGGCCAGAAACCGCGGGTCGGATACCGCGGGTGGTCGGTTGGAGTGGCGAGTGCGGTATTACTCCGTTCCGCCTGAAGACTCAGACTCAGACTCAGACTCAGGCCCGGACTCAGGGGCTTGTGCGGGCTCGCCGCGTCCGATCGTCATGGACCACCACACCGACGAGGGCGCCAGAACCGAGACGGTGCCCTTCTTCTCCACTCCCGCGACGCCGATCCGGTTGTAGGTGGTGCTTGTGGTGGTGCTTGCTTCGCCATCGACGCACTCCAGCGGGAAGCCGACGTTCACCGGCTTCACGGAGACCTTGATCTCCCCTTTGCCCCGGCACCGGACGGCGATGATCAGGGCATCACCTTTCTCACCTTCACCGAACTCGAATGTGCCGCTCCCACGGGTCTCACCCTGACGGCCGGCGACGGTCTCGGAGTCGTCCAACTCGGGTGGGGACTTCACGGGGTTGGAGTCCGAGTGCAGGTCCGAGTGCGGGTCCGAGTCTGAATGCGGGGCTGAGTCCTGTTCGGAGCTGGGAGAAGCGGCGGGCGCCGTCGTGCTGGGCGTAGCGGGTGCCGGAGGACTTGCGACGTCCGTCCGATCGGACCCGCAGGCAACTGCAAGCGCCAACACTGCCATTGCGAGACCTGGTGCAATCAGCAGCGATGCCGTTCTTGAAATTCGTATAGCAGTCCCCCTGGCCGGGCGAGCGGGGGGAACGGTTGCGGTGGCCCCGCTCGCGATCACCTGATCTTGCAGCGCGTCACGTCGGCAATCAAGATCGCAGCGAAAACGCTGAGGGGAACGTGAGATTCAAGTTCTGTCCGAAGCGGCCTGGGGCGAGTTCCGGGCGGGAGCGGGGGCGCCCTGGTCAAGGGCGCCCCCTGCCCACCGCCTGCCGGCTACTTGGTGCCGTTGGCGGCGAACGTCCAGACGGCGCGGCTGCCCGGGCCGACGGCGAGGGTCGAGAGGCCGATCTGCTCCACGTGCCGGTCCTTCACGGGCCGGTTGAGCGAGAACTCGACCCGCTGCAGCCCTGCCTGGTCGCGCGGGACGGCGTCGAACCGGATCGTGGTGCCGCCACGCGACGCGACGACGCCACCGTCCGCCACGGTCCGGACGGCGAACCCGCCGACCCGCAGCAGCGGTACGTTGTCGGCGAGGTCGCCCTCGGTGACCGCGAGGTGGACGGAGGTCACGTCACGCATCAGGTGGGTGCGGTAGTCGTCGGACAGGTAGCGCTCCCGGCCGACGTCACCGGGGAAGCTCGCCGGCTCGGTCTTGCCGCGTGGGTCGGCGAAGTACTCCGGGCGGTACTCCATCGCCCAGGCCCCGAAGGCGTCGTACTCGGTGGTGGTGAGGATGGCGTCGAACCACGGCACGGGGACACCGTCACCGAAGTCGCGCGTCTGGAGGAACTCGACGGGGTCGGCGACGCCCTCGTCCTTCAGCCGCTCGGTGACCGTCGCCAGGTCGCCCGCACGCTCGGTCGAGAGGCCGAGACCGGCGGAGCCGAGGGTGCCGTCCTGACCGGCGATGTCGCCGACTCCGAACAGTTCGACGTAGGTCTCGCGGCCCATCAGATAGCGGCCGGTCCAGGTCTCTCCGCCGGTACCGGTCGTCGTACGGACCTGGAAGTTGGCGAAGTCCCGCAGGTAGTCGGAGTGCTCGATGGCGTCGGCTGTCTCCCGGTCGAGGACACCGTAGGAGTGGTTGTAGAACAGCAACTGCCGATCGTGCGACGACGGGCTCCCCTCCGCTTGCGCCGTCCCCACACCACCCCCGACCGCACCGGCGAGGGCGACAGCGAGCACGATGATCATCCGTAATGTCCGGCGAATCAGCATGCGAGGGATCGTAGGTCGGGGAGTACGCGGGCGCTGTTCATTTCGAACGAGGCCGAATTGACTGAAGCGTGACCTGTGGCGACCGCGCTGCTTT
The DNA here is from genome assembly GCF_036182465.1 of Streptomyces sp. NBC_00258. Taxonomy (NCBI): domain Bacteria; kingdom Bacillati; phylum Actinomycetota; class Actinomycetes; order Kitasatosporales; family Streptomycetaceae; genus Streptomyces; species Streptomyces sp. NBC_00258. Next base: position 5,088,706 of record NZ_CP108081.1, on the reverse strand, counting down.
CCTGGCATCGGGTCATGGCACCCGATGGACGAAACGGGGGTCGCCATGAGGCGCTCCGACCATCGCCTCCTGGCCCCTGACCATCGCCCCTGGCCCCTGGCCCCTGGCCCCTGGCCTCCCGGCCGTAGACGCGGTGGCCGGTCCACGACCCGTGTCATCCGTGCGGGCGGGAAGCGCCTGTCCCGCCGAACCTGTGCTGCCATGGGACCCACGGGCGGGGCCGGTCTTCGACCACGCCGTAGTGCGGGCCCGTCAGAAGATCAGCTCACCCGGTACTTGCCGAATACATGCAGCACCCCCGCGATCAGGAACTTTCCGCGGCCCCCCAGCACCCCGTAGATCTCGACGAAGACGTCTCTCGAATCCGGGATTGCCGCGATCCGCACGGTGAACGTGCGTCGGCCGACCAGCCGGTGGCTGTACCAAGCATCGTGCTCGATGTCCGTTCCCGGCACGGCGGCCTCGACGACCTCCCATTCGGAGTCCCCGAAGTCGTGCTCGGCGAAGTGCGCCAGAACCTGACACAGGGGCCGTAGGTTCTCGCCGTGGATCCGCCGCTTGGCCATGGCTCGCGTCCAGCCCAGCGGGTGGGCATGGACACCGTCCCAGACTCCCCGGCGTACGAGACGGCGCTGGCGGCCTCTCTCGATCAGTGCGAGCAGCCCGAAGAATCCGCCGAGCAGTACACCCACTCCCAACGCCGGCAGTACGGCGCCCTCGAAGACGGGGATGAAGAGCCCCCACAGGACGACCCCTGCCGCAAGCCCGACGACGAGTGGCCGCCTCGCTACGGACATCTGCGGTCCAGTCGGAGGTTGTTGCCCTCCGAGAGCGCGGTCGAAAGCCCGGTAGGCGCGCGCCAGATTCCCACCCGTGATCGGCATGGCGGGATCGTAGTCCGTCCCCCGCTGCAGAGGCAGGCCTCGGCCTTCGTACTGCTCAGCGTGACGGTCTGCTGACATGTGCCCCGACTGATCCAGCCGCGTCTTCGGCGAACTGCCCAGTCACAGAGGCAGGTTGCCCAGTTGGTCGTCGGCGGACGTTCGAAGGGCCGGCGCACGGTCGGGTGACCTGTCTGGTCACCAACGGGTCACCTGCCGGGTCAACTACGGGGCAGGGCGGGGTGCCTGGCTCTGGGCCCGGCGACGATACGCGGGGCAGCCTTCAGCGAGCTGCCCGGCAGCTCCACCGTGCTTCGATCGCCGACGGTGCAGCACCGTCGAAAGCCGCACCGATCCGGACCTCGGACCGCCCCGGAAAGCCGCTCGCCAGTCTCCGGATGCGCGGCAGGGCATGATCACCGACGTTGACCTCGTACACGTGCCGTGCGCACAATCTGCGGGCCCGCGACGGCCGTTGGCGAACAGGGAGGCCCACCGTGTGTGAAGACTGCGGTCACCGCGAGACGATCGCGGCGATCGCGGCGATCTCGCGAAATCCTGCGGCGCCGGCCGACGTCCTGACCAGGCTGCTGTGCGAGGAAGCCAAAGCGGCCCGGAACGCGTTCGCCTGGCGCGCTCTGCCGGACGAGGTGGTCGACGCCATCGTCGCGCACCCCGACCGCAGAGTGCGGGCTCTGCTCACTGAGAACATCTCGGTACCGGCGGAACAACGCGCCAGGCTCGTGGACGATCCCGATCCATACGTCCGCCTCGGGCTGGCCATCGGACCCAACTGGTTCCGCATCCCCACGCCACCACTGCCCCTGTCCACTCAGCAGCGTCTGCTCGCCGATCCGGAACCGAAGGTCCGCCGAAGCGCGGCCTTCTGCCACGACACGGCTCCGAGCCTGGTCGCCGGGCTCGCCGACCACCAGGACGCGGCCCTTCGACAGGCGGCCTGCCGTGAGTGGGCCCTGCTGTCCGAGTACACCCGGAGCCGTCTGCTCAACGACGCCGAGGACAAGGTCCGCCAGGCGGCCATGATCGAGGCCTCCCGTGAAGACGCGGCCTGCACGGACCTTCTTCTCGCCGCGGAATCCGGCAGCCTGGACAGCCTCGACAGACGGAAGGTGATCCGTTGCGGCGCCATGAGCACAGCGACCGCCGAACAGCTCGCGGCAAGCACCGATGAGGCGGACCGGCGGGAGCTGGCGGCCAACCTCCACGTCCCCATCGACATCGTCCGGTCGTTGGCGGACGACGACGCGCACGGCGTCCGGCTCGCGGTATCGGTACGCCCCGAGCTGACGGAGACGGAACGCGCAGCCATCGGCGTCACCATCGGCCCGTCCGACCGGCTCCACCCCGTCGAATGGGTTCGCCTCTGCTCCGATCCCGACGTCCTGCGTCAATGCGCCAAGTCGGCCAACACGCTCCTACGGCGCAGCGCCACCTACAGCCCGCACCTGCCTGCCGACGCCATCGACCTGCTCTCGAAGGACGACGACCACCCCGTACGACTCCTGCTGTGCGAGAACCAGCCGACCGTCGACGGCGAGGTGGTGCTCCAGACCTATCTGGACTGCAAGGTCATCACCAAGGGCGCTCTGCAGGGCCACCCGAACTTCCCGCGCGCGGGCAACGGGCAACGCTTCGCCGACGACCCGGATCCGGCGAAACGACGGCTGGTCGGTCTGGACCCCGAAGCGCCCGTCGACGTCTTGGTCCGGTTGCTCACAGACTCCGACGATCTTGTACGCACCATGGCAGCCGGGCACCCCGCACTGCCGGTCGATCTCATCCTCGAAAGCTGCGGAAACCCGAAGACCTCTTCCCAGGCCCTCAGCAACCCGAGCCTTCCCGCGGAAGCCATGCACCAACACCTGGACGAGGCCGGCATCCCCCGCTGACGCGGACGGACCCCTCTCGGGCTGCGGGTCGGTCGATTGCGCCTGCCGGTCCCTTTGCGGGAGGGGTGGTCGCAGCATGGCGTGAGTGGCCGGTTCCAGGCTCGTCTGCGATATTCCTCGGCTCAAGAGGTGCGTCCTGGTTCGATCGGGGAGGGCGAGGGCTTACGCGTTGTCCTGCCGGAGGGGGCGGAGAGAGTGCATGAGCGTCAGGTCGTTCTCAACGAGCTTGCGCAGGGGATTCGGCCCATGGCCGAAGGCGCCTCATGGTTTGCCGCTCTAGCGGAGGACGAACAGCGTCTTGTCCTGACGGAGTTGGTGCAGTTCTGCGTCCAGGCACGTGCCGTGGAGACGGATGCCGAAGAGGCGATCGCGCGCTCCGGGATACGCCCGACCTACACACCGGCCGTGATGCTGACCCGCTGGCGGTTGAACATGTCGCAACTGCCGCCCTACGACCGAGCCCGGGCGTTTCCCCTGCTGGTTGCCCTGTTCGCCATTGCCGACACGCGTCGACGCGATCGTTACTGCGTCGGCGGATGCAGCCATGCGTGGCATCAGCTGGTCGCTCATCGGGGCGAGGGCCCAACGGCCCTTGGGTGACCGCTGGTCGTGGTCACGGACGTACGTGGGCCGGCAGTTCTTCCGGGGCAGGGTAGGGACGTTCCTCGGGCAGCAGCCGTGCCGCCGATTCGAGGTCGCCGTTGCCGACGAGCGCGTGGATCTCGTGGGCGAGCGGCGTCACATCGCTGATGCTGACCGTCCAATCGTCCGCGTAGCGTCGTACGGCTTCACCGGAGAGACCGAGTTGCAGGGAGCGGTACGGCAGGGCGTGCAGACAGAGGTCGCGCTCCGGGTCCCACTGGATGCGAGTGGGTGCGTGCTTCAGCTGACGCTGCCAGGCGGCACGGTCGGGGTGCACCCCACGCACGTAGCTCGACAGGCACGCGTTGCGCAGCGCCCACTCGAAGCCGTCGCGTGTGATCTCGACTGCCAGAACGGTTTCCTGCCCTGCTTTCGTGCCCCAGCCACAGCGGTACATCATCCACAGGAAGGACGGCTTGATCCAGGTCAAGCCGCGTTCACAGCCTCATACGCTGCAGTCCCATCTCCTCGATGCGTCGCCCGTGTGGCAGCACCTCGCCCCAGGCCCGGCGTGTGAGGCCTCAGTGACTGCCGCTCCCACCACCACAGCTGAAGGCGCCGCCCGAGCCGGCGTCCGAGTCGGAACCGGAACCGGAACCGGAACCGGAGTCGGAGTCGTGATCCAGGGCCTTGCCCATGCGGATCAGCGCCCGGCCCAGACCGGACGGGACCGGCCGCGCGCTGACGACGCCGCGCCTGACCAGGCCGTCCGGGAGGACAGCGGGACCACCGAAGACGTAGTCCGGCAGCCCCTCGCCTCGTTCGGCCGCCCGCAGTTGCCGTCTGCCCAGCCGCGTCAGCCGGCGCCGAGACCCCGTCACCAGGCTCCGCGCAGCAAGTCGGCGGGCGATCTCCTGCACCTCTGGAGAGCGTTGCAAAACTGCGAGTACAGAGGCGGCGCTCCTGCTGCGCGGGCACGAGGCGATCAGGGCACACTCGACCGGGTGCTGAGGCAGCGCCTCACCCACGGCACCCACGGCCCGCACTCGTGGACCGCTGAGCTTCAGCAGGCCGCAATCGGACAGCGCGATCATCGCGCTCTCCACCACCCTCTGTGCCCCGCCTGCCAGGAAGGCGACGTCGTAGGCGTCCAGGACCCAGGGCTCCTCCATCGCCGAAGCGGACCGCCGAAACCCAATTCCCATACCGATCCCCCTTCGGACACCTCGCCTGCCTGCAGTGTCACCGGGCAGAAGATCGCACAACCCTGTCCCCTGCCACTTCAGAGCAACAGTTGAGCTTTCCGGTCGGGTAACGAGAGCACGGAGCACGACGAACGCGCCTGGCCGCCCTCCGGAGAAGATCAAGTCCTGTCAGCATTGGGCACGTAGCACTTGAGGATAGTCAGGACCACCAGCGGTACCGGACCGAGCGGCCAGGGCCTGGCGAGGCCTCAGGAGTAGACGGGGCAGGACAGTGAGACCCATGTCAAGCCGGGTCCACAAACCTCCGTGCCCTTCTGGCATCCACAGATATGTCACCCCGCGCCGCCCGGGCAGGGAACGCACGAGAGGCTGTACAACTGTCCGGTGGACTCACGTGTCTGATGTCTGATGCACAACGCATGAGATCAGGAGAGACATGGCCGATCGCCGGGGCGTGCCACCCGTGGGCCCGGTCACTGCTCCCGAGAAGTGGCTGCTGCGGGTCGGTGTCGTGGGCCTCCTCATTGCGGCCCCGGGTGTGGCGGTGGGCTACTTCGAGGGGTTTCAGGACGGCACGGAGGCCGGTGGCTTCGCCTGGGTCATGACCTTTCTCGGCGGTCTGCTGATGGGTGTCACGGCATTGGCCGGTGTGGTGCGCAGGCTGGATCCTGAGTCGAGGAGGGAGCGTCGCCGCAGGACCGCCGCCCGAGGTTCCCGGCAAATGCCCCTGACTGCAGCGGAGCTCACCCGTGAGACCCTCCTCGCAGCGGCCGTGCGCTCCACGGCTGTACCCCTGCAGTCGAGGCTGGCCGCGCCCGTGGCCGGCAGCCGGGGGCGACTGGTCTGGTAGCGCAACCGCGAACTGCTCACTGCTTTCGATCTTCCCTACATCGCGGCCGGGACCGTCGTCGGGGCGTTTGTCGGGTTCGGCGGTGTGCTGCACATCTTCGGAGGGGCCGGCCGTGGTTGGTTTTTCCTCGTGGCCTCGGTCGGCTGCTTGGCGGTGCTCGTGTCCGATGTGCGGATCGTCCGCCGTCTCGCCCGCCTGGCCACCAGCAAGGATTTACACCAGATGTGCTGGCTGCTGCTGCGCGAACCGGACGCGGGTGACGCCTACTTGGTGCTGTACCTTGCCGACGACGATCCGGACGAAGCTCCGCCGATGCTTCTGCGGCTCGCGAAGAAGAGCCAGGCACGACGTCTCCCCCCGTCGGGAGTTGCAGACGTCCACGGCCTGCTCAATTCCGTCACCGTGCTCGTGCCGTGGATCGACGGCTCGCCTGTGTGGACCCGCCACCCCGTGACCACTCTCGACTTGACGACTGAACGCGACCGAGGGCGGCTGACCTACCTCAAGGGATCCGAGACCCACGGTCAGTAGGCGTTCTTCGCGACCGGATCCGACAGCGCTGAGCACAGGGTTCTCCGGGACTGACTCGCGGTGTCCCCGCGGTCCCAGTCAACAAAGTGGCCGTCAAAGCGGCTTGATGGGCCATGTAAAGCCACGCTCAGCGACCGTATCCGGGGCAGTTGGCTTCGGACGTAGCGGGCCCCACACCGGTTACATCGACACCTTGTCCCATCGCGCGTCCACGCTCCATGCGGCCTCACCTGAAGCGAAGTCGGCGAAGATCGTTGCTACTTGATTCTTCTCGCTCAGCACACACCGGTAGTGCCGGTCCGGCGAACCATCCCGGTGTTCGACAGCAAATCCGCCTGCGGACAGGCCTGCGTTCGGCCCTTGACCGACTTGGAGGTAGCGGCCCAGCCGCTTCTCCAGAATCAAGAACCAGTTCTCCGCGGACAAACGACGTACGGCACGTTCGATCACATCACGGTCCGGGTCCTCGACCTTCAGCCCAACGCATGGCTGAAGACTCAGTCCATCTGTCCCGCGCAGCGCGGGCGGAAGGTGAAGCACCTCCGCCTGCGGGTCGAAACAGACCAGTCCATGACGGCCGGCGAGGGCCACTACCTCGGGCGCCGTCTCACTGGCCCGACTCCACGACATGGGCATGAGCACGTGAGCGGCAGAGACATCGAGGCCTGCCATCCACGGCGACACCGTCACCTGCTGACAGTCGTCTCCGGCAGACGAGAGCTCGGGGAAATCCGCGATCAGCGCCTGATGGAACGCAGACACGGCCTCGCTCGCGACAACTCCCGCCCCTGCGAGGTCGCTGCCACACAACCGCTCATACTTCCCGGCGGCATCAGAGGCCGACACCCGCTCGGGTTCGAACCACACCGCAAGATCAAAGCCCACGTCGTCCCATCCGCCGATACCTGCCTTCGAACGGGACCGAGCCTATGGCGGCCCACTGACAACGCCAGCGCCCCTCAACTTGTGCTCACTGCTGCGCTGCCCCGAGCTGAGCATCCGGCCGGGAGACCCAGGTCAAGCTGTGTTCACAGCCCTTTCCGTCAAAGGTGTTCGGGCTGGTCGTCCATGGTCGTACCTCTGACGGTGCTGGGCAGCGTCAGCCGCGTTGCTGCCACCAGCGCCGCTTCGGCTCGACCTGCCGAGGATGGTCTGCGGTCTCACCAAAGGCTGGTGGGGTATCCGAGGGGAGGGAGTTCAGGGCGGCGCGGATGCGGTCGAAGGAAGCAATCGCGTGGTGACCTTCGGCGGGCAGTGTCACCCCCAGGCAGACCAATTTGAAACTGTCCCCGCTGAGGCGAGTGCTGATGAACACCGGTGCCCCTACGCACCCCGGCGGCAGGTCTCCGTTCCAACGGATGCTGTCGCCGCTGGTGCGCGTGACCTGGCCGACCACCACAGCCTGCTCTCGGGCACCGTCCTCGATGATGTGCCCCAGTACGTAGGCCGCGATCGGGTGCTCACCGAGGCCGGCGATGTCCTCCTCCGTGGCGGCGATGCCTTCGGTGATCTCGTCGGTCGTCCAACTCCACCCCTTGCGAGCGCCGTGCGCGTGCAATCCGGTGGTGGGCATGACCGCCACTCCCAGGTCGCCGAGATGAGTCCACCCCTCCGCGAAGTCGATCATCATCAGCTTCTCTGCGCTCATCGCGGGTGTGCACAAGTCCGGACGCAGGGTGAATTCGGCCAACTCGACTCTCGCCGGCTCGCTGGCGGTCACCAGGTACTGGCGGATGACCTCGTCTTCGGCGGTCGTCTCCACGAGTTCGTTGAACCAGAAGGCCGTGGCGTGTTGTTCCTCCCGGTGGGCTCGCTGGAAGGGAAGCGTCGATCGGCCGACGTGATCGACTATCGCGTCGATGGTCGCACTATGAAGATCGGGTAGGTCGGACATAGCCCGAGAGGCTAGTGCCTGCTCTGAGACAGCTACCGACAGGGCTGACGGTCCAAGGGGCGCCATCGACCTCGGGGTGGTCCCAGCTCCTCGAGAGTTCCACGATCACCAGGCAAGATCGGCGCCGTGATCAAGGCAGGCTCCGCCCACGCGCCACCAGTCCTCAGCCTTCGTCGTCGGCAACGCACAAGGGTCTGTCAAAGCGGCTTGATGATCCAAGTCATCCTGCCCTGCTTCCACGCGTTGGGGAATCGGCCCTCTCGGGCGGCGGGCCGGCCGATTTCCGGGGAGTACGCCTGGTAGACGGTGATCGTGGATGCCGTGTAGGCCGCGCGGATCCTGCGTTGCGGTTCTTCCATGAGTGCAGCGTGGCGCCCGCCTGGGATGGGCGGCCATCGAATTTCGACTGCCCTCATGCTTGGGGAGCGGGCCGCAGCACCGCGTCGGTTGCTGGTGCCGCGGCCTCCCCCTTCACTTGAAGTGCGGGACGGGTCACCCAGTTCGACACCTTTCCCCATGCGCCTGCGCTGCCATGTGACGCATCCAGGCAGCGATGGCTGGATGTCTGGTCTCGCGCGATGGCGGGCTCAGGTTGGCCAGCAGTTCGTCTGCGGCGGGGTCGGTGCGCTCGTCGTGGCAGTCGGCGGCCGCAAGGCCGGTTGGACGGGCACGGAATCGCCCGGAACCCTCGCGCGTTGAGCACAGTGGGAATGGGATGCCGGTGGTGTGCGAGCCGATGAGCCCGAGTGACCGAGCTGACAGACACAGATATTGGAGGGCCGCAATGGCTGCGCAGACGCAGAGGGCCGTACTGGCGGGCGGATGCTTCTGGGGGATGGAGGACCTGATCCGCCGGCTCCCGGGCGTGACGGCGACCCGGGTGGGCTACACCGGGGGTGACGTGCCGAACGCGACGTACCGTAACCACGGCACGCACGCGGAGGCCATCGAGATCCTTTTCGACCCCGCGGGCACCGATTTCCGCGCGCTCCTGGAGTTCTTCTTCCAGATCCACGACCCGAGCACCAAGAACCGCCAGGGCAACGACATCGGCCTCAGCTACCGCTCGGCGATCTACTACGTGGACGACGAGCAGAAGCGGATCGCCGAGGACACGATCGCGGATGTGGACGCCTCCGGGCTGTGGCCGGGCAAGGTCGTCACCGAGGTGGAGCCGGTCGGCCCCTTCTGGGAGGCCGAGCCCGAGCACCAGGACTACCTGCAGCGTTACCCGGACGGTTACACCTGCCACTTCCCGCGCCCGGGATGGCGGCTGCCCGCCCGCGCGGAGGGCTGACCGCGAAGCGGCCCGGCGAAAGGCGGAGGCCGACTCGGTCGAGGCTCCGCAACCGGGCCGCGCATGCGTGTGCGGGCCCGGTTGCGGAGCCTCGGTGGGCGCGAGGCGGAGGGCGAAACAGGGGCCCGGCGAGACGATCAAGCCCCGCCGTCCACCGTGCCGCGTCCCCATCACCGTGCGATCCGGTACCGGCCCACCACCTGGCCGGCGGGCCCGCCCCGATCGTTCCGCCGGTACCGCCGACGTCGTACGCCGGTGCCGCCACCGTCGTCCCGCTCGGCTCCGGCCTTCTGACGGACGGCCCCCCCCCGAGCGTTCCGCCGCGAGACCGTGGGCGCGCTCAGTGCGGCAGCGTCGCCGGGCTCCCGCCGTTCGCCTCGTAGCCGCCCACCGCCAGTGCGCGGTACACCGCGTAGTCCGCCGCCGGGTCCGACGTCAGGGTCCAGGGGAGGGCTCCCACGTGGCCGTCGACGTGGATCAGCTGGGTCATCGCCTCCGACCAGCGTTCGCCGCGGACCAGGAAGAAGACCAGCAGGTGGCGGACGTGGGCGAGCATCGGGTCGTCGGGGCGGGCCGAGTGGACCGCGAAGAGCGCGCCGTGGACCGCCTTGGTCACGACCTCGCTCTGGTAGAAGCCACTGACCAGGTTCACCTCGGGGAGGTGCTCGAAGACGGCGAAGAGGGGCATCGCGGCCAAGAGGGAACCCTGGGGTGCCCGGGCCGCCGCCGCCTCCGCGAAGGAGTACGCCACCTCGCGCGAGCCGTGCCACTTCTCGCACCAGTAGTGGAGCGCCGCCAGATGCGCCCCCATGTGCGCGGGCGCGCGGTCCAGGATCTTCAGCCAGACCTTCTCGAACTCCGCCTGGGGGTAGGCGAGTCCGCGGCCCACGGAGAGCTCGATGATGTACGGGATCGGGTCGCCCGGAGACAGCAGCGCGGCCTCGCCGCAGGCCGCCCTCGCCTCCTCCATGATGATCCGGAACTCGTCCGTACCCGGCGACGACGTACGCCACGCCTGCTGCACCAGGAACTCCGCGTGCACGGCGGCGCCGCCCGCGTCCTTGGGCTGCTCGGCCCGCCACACCCGCAGCCACTGCCCGCCGGGGGAGTCGCTCACCCCGCCGGGGCGCTGCTGCAGCTCCAGCGACGCGGCACCCGCGAAGGCCTGCACGCGCTGCCAGCGCCGCTCGCCCTCGATCTCGGTGCCGGCGAGGAGCTGCGACGCCGCCCGGTAATCCTGGGTGCGCTGCACGAGGTCCAGGACCTCCAGCAGGTCCTGGTCGGGGCCGGGCATGCGGATGTCCAGCTCCTCCTGGCGCAGGAAGCCGTAGTTCGCCGGGTCGGCCGCGTCGGGGTCGCCCGGGGCGACCTGCTGGATACCACCGGCACGCCTGCGCAGAAGGATCGGCCAGAGGACGAAGCTCATCATGAGCAGCGCCATCAGGACCCAGAGAATCTCCATGCCTCAAGCGAACCAGACTGGTCCGACAATTGGCGAACCTGGTCACCGCTCCTGTGGAAACTGCTCGGCGGATCCTGTGGAAAACCGCCGGACCGACGGCCGGATGCACCCTGGTCCGAGGCCCGCACCAGGCCCGCACCAGGCCCGCACCAGGCCCGCCTCGGGGCAGCCGGGCCCGGCCCGCTCCAGGCTCTCTCCGGGCCCGCCCAACCCCGTGCCCCGTCCCCATGCCTCGCTCCATGCCCCGTGCCCCAGCCCCGTACCTTCGGCTCCCCGCCCCGCACCCCCGCCCCGTGCCGTCACTTTCCCCGCGAGCGCATTACCCTCGGTGCCCATGAGCGACAGGCACATCAGCCAGCACTTCGAAACCGTGGCGATCCACGCGGGCAACACCGCCGATCCCCTCACCGGCGCGGTCGTCCCGCCGATCTACCAGGTTTCGACCTACAAGCAGGACGGCGTCGGCGGTCTGCGCGGCGGCTACGAGTACAGCCGCAGCGCCAACCCCACCAGGACCGCCCTGGAGGAGAACCTCGCCGCCCTGGAGGGCGGCCGCCGCGGGCTCGCGTTCGCGTCCGGACTGGCGGCCGAGGACTGCCTGTTGCGTACGCTGCTCAGCCCGGGCGACCACGTGGTCATCCCCAATGACGCGTACGGCGGTACGTTCCGCCTCTTCGCGAAGGTCGTCTCCCGGTGGGGCGTGGAGTGGTCGGTCGCCGACACCAGCGACCCCGCGGCCGTACGGGCCGCCATCACCCCCAAGACCAAGGCCGTCTGGGTGGAGACCCCCTCCAACCCCCTCCTCGGCATCACCGACATCGCCGCGCTCTCGCAGATCGCACGCGAGGCCGGCGCAAAGCTGGTCGTCGACAACACCTTCGCCAGCCCCTACCTGCAGCAGCCGATCGCGCTCGGCGCGGACGTCGTCGTGCACTCGCTGACCAAGTACATGGGCGGCCACTCGGACGTCGTCGGCGGCGCACTAGTGGTTGCCGACCAGGCGCTCGGCGAGGAGCTCGCCTACCACCAGAACGCGATGGGCGCGGTCGCCGGGCCCATGGACGCCTGGCTGGTACTGCGCGGCATCAAGACGCTCGCCGTCCGCATGGACCGGCACAGCGAGAACGCCACCCAGGTCGCGGAGATGCTCACCCGGCACGCGCGCGTGACGCGCGTTCTGTACCCGGGCCTCCCGGAGCACCCCGGTCACGAGATCGCCGCCAAGCAGATGAAGGCGTTCGGCGGCATGGTCTCCTTCCAGGTCGAGGGCGGAGAGGAGGCGGCCGTCGAGGTCTGCAACCGCGCCAAGGTGTTCACGCTGGGCGAGTCCCTGGGCGGCGTCGAATCCCTGATCGAGCACCCGGGGCGCATGACGCACGCGTCCGTTGCCGGGTCCCTCCTGGAGGTCCCCGCCGATCTGGTACGCCTCTCCGTAGGCATCGAGAACATCGACGACCTCCTCCAGGACCTCAAGCAGGCCCTGGGCTAGTCACCGACGGGCTCCTCGGCGAGTCGACGGACTCACCGAGGGGCTCACCAGCCGGTCAGCGGTGGAGTCGTCTCCGACGGCGGCTCCACCCACGGCTGAGTCAGCGAAGCCCACACCACGAAGGCCACGGCCGCCGCGAACAGCAGCAGCCAGAACAGCCGCCTCGCCGCCGTCCTGCGGCGCAGCATCCGTCCGCCCCGGCGCAGCGCCTCCCCGTACAGATCGGGCGGTACGGGCGGCTGCGGCTCCTCCAGGATCCGGCGGACGTCCGCCTCCCTGCGGCTCATCGAGCTCATGACGGGGCCACCTTCGCGATCACCGGAGCGGCCTCCCGCGGCGGGTGCAGCAGCGTCGCCATGGCACGCGCGCAGATGGCCCGTACGCGCTCGGTGGGCAGCCCGAGCAGCGCCGCGGCCTGTTCCTCGGCGACACCCTCGTACATGCGCAGCACGAGGATCAGCCGCTCCTGGGGCGTGAGGCAGTACAGGACGCTGTCGGTTTTCGGGCGGCTCCGGGGGTGTGCCCAGCCCAGGCTGCCGTACTGATGCCATGCCCCGCGCGCGAAGCGCACGGCCACCTGCTGCCGGGTCCGGTCGTACGGGTCCTCGCCGCGCAGCCGGTCCCAGGAGGCGTACGTATGGGCGAGGGCCGCGGTGAGCAGGCGCCGCGCGCGCGGGTTGTCGTCCGGGGGCTCCGCCGTGAGCAGCGTGGCGGCATGCAGCAGCCGCCCTGCCGCGCCCGCGACGAACGCCTCGAACTCCCGGGCCCGGCGGGCGTTCTGGGACGCCTGCCGCTCTCGCACCGCGCCTCCCGGCTGAGGGAAACCGGGTCCTTGAGACGTACGCCGAGGACAGCCGCGTACGACAGGACCCGGTCTCATATGAGGCCAGGCGCGGGTCCCTGGTCAAGAGGCGGGCGCCGATGTGGTGCGCGCGGGGTGTTTCAGGAGGGCTCCGGTACCTCCGCGGAGGGCGACGCGGCCATGCGGGCGGAGAGCGCGAGGTTGAACCGGGTGAGCAGCGTGCAGAAGGCCTCGCGCTCCTCGGGGGCCCACTCCTGGGTCAGCTCTGCCATCAACTGGCGCCTTGAGGACCGCACTTCCTCCAGGCGGGAGAGCCCGCGCGGGGACAGCTGGAGCACCACGGCACGTCCGTCCTCCGGGTGGGAGGTGCGCTTGACGAGCCCGGTGTCGACGAGCGGGGCGACCTGCCGGGTGACCGTCGACGAGTCGATGCCCATGCTCGCGGCGAGTGCCTTGACGCCCATCGGCCCCTCCTTGTCGAGGCGGTTGAGCAGCAGGTATGCGGCACGGTCCATGGAGTTGCGCACCTGGCCGACCCCGCCGAGCCGGGTCTGTTCGGCACGGCGGGCGAACACCGCCACCTCGTGCTGCAGCGATTCGAGAAGACCGGTGTCACCGACGGTCGTCATGTCCATCGACATTTCAGGTGTTGTGGGCATGGCCGGAGGCTCTATTCATGCGTGGGGCTGGGTTGGGGGACAGAGTACGCGGACGGGGGGCGGGCCGTACCTGCGCTGAGCAAACCAGTCTCGGACGTTGGTCACAGCCGGTGTGGCGCCGCGTGAACTGCGAGACTGGTGGTCATGAGCTACCGCACGGCTGACTCCTTGCCGCTGGTGACCCTCGACGATGTACGCGGCGCCCAGAAGATGCTCGCGGGCGTGGCGCGGATGACCGCCATGGAGGGCAGCAGGCACCTGTCCCGGCTGGTGGGCGCGCCGGTCCACTTCAAATGCGAGAACCTCCAGCGGACGGGTTCGTTCAAGCTGCGCGGCGCGTACGTGCGGATCGCCGGGCTGCTTCCCGAGGAGCGGGCCGCCGGCGTGGTCGCGGCGAGCGCGGGGAACCACGCGCAGGGCGTCGCTCTCGCCTCTTCTCTGCTGGGTGTGCGTTCCACGGTGTTCATGCCCAAGGGCGCCCCGCTGCCGAAGGTCGCGGCGACCCGGCACTACGGCGCCGAGGTGCGCGCGCACGGCACGGTGGTGGACGAGACGCTGGCCGCCGCGCAGGAGTACGCGGCCGAGACGGGCGCCGTCTTCATCCACCCCTTCGACCATCCCGACATCATCGCGGGGCAGGGCACGGTCGGCCTGGAGATCCTGGAGCAGTGCCCCGAGGTGCGCACGATCGTCGTCGGGATCGGCGGCGGCGGTCTCGCCGCGGGCATCGCGGTCGCCGTGAAGGCGCTGCGGCCGGACGTACGGATCGTGGGGGTGCAGGCGGCGGGCGCGGCCGCGTACCCGCCCTCGCTGGCGGCCGGGCGCCCGCTGTCCATCGAGAACCCCGCGACGATGGCCGACGGCATCAAGGTCGGGCGGCCGGGCGACGTGCCGTTCGGGATCATCGGTGACCTGGTGGACGAGGTCCGTACGGTCTCGGAGAACGATCTGTCCAGCGCGCTGCTGCTCTGCCTGGAGCGGGCCAAGCTGGTCGTCGAGCCGGCCGGCGCGAGTCCCGTCGCCGCGCTGCTGAGCGAGCCGGAGGCCTTCGAGGGCCCGGTCGTGGCACTGCTGTCCGGCGGGAACGTGGACCCGCTGCTGATGCAGCGCATCCTGCGCCACGGCATGGCCGCGGGCGGCCGCTACCTGGCGGTCACGCTGCGGCTGACGGACCGCCCCGGCGCCCTGGCAACGCTTCTCGGGGTGTTGTCAGTGGTGGACGCTAACGTCCTCGATGTGAGCCACGTACGGACCGACCCACGGCTCGGGCTCACGGAGGTGGAGGTCGAGCTGCACCTGGAGACCAAGGGACCGGAGCACTGTGCCGAGGTGAACTCCGCGCTGCGGAAGGCGGGTTACACGATCATCGACTGAGGTCGGATCGGCTGTCGCCCCGGTTGGAATAATCCGTTGAGAAACGCGATACATCGCGTTATGGTGTGTCTCTGGTCACAGGTCCGCCTTGCCGCCGAACCGGCTCGTCGGGCGGCGTAAACCTGAGAAAACTAGCTTCTTTCCGCAGGATCCCCAACCACTTTTCGGAGACTCATATGCCAGGCGCCATCTACGCCGAAGGCCTGGTGAAGACCTTCGGCGACGTAAGGGCTCTGGACGGCGTCGATCTCGATGTCCCGGAGGGCACCGTCCTCGGCCTGCTCGGGCCGAACGGCGCGGGAAAGACCACCACGGTCCGCTGTCTCACCACCCTGCTCCGGCCCGACAGCGGCAAGGCCGTCGTCGCGGGCATCGACGTGCTGAAGCAGCCGAACGAGGTGCGGCGCTCGATCGGCCTGTCCGGTCAGTTCGCCGCGGTCGACGAATACCTGACGGGCCGCGAGAACCTCCACATGGTCGGCCAGCTCTACCAGATGCGGGCGAAGCAGGCCAAGGTCCGCGCGGTCGAGCTGCTCGAGCAGTTCCACCTCACCGACGCCGCCGACCGCCCCGCCAAGACGTACTCCGGCGGGATGCGCCGCCGGCTCGACCTCGCGGCGGCGCTCGTCGTCTCGCCGCCCGTCATGTTCATGGACGAGCCGACGACCGGCCTCGACCCGCGCAACCGCCAGCAGCTGTGGGAGGTCATCAAGGACCTGGTCTCCGGCGGCACGACGCTGCTGCTCACCACCCAGTACCTCGAAGAGGCCGACCACCTTGCGCACGAGATCGCCGTGGTCGACCACGGCCGCGTCATCGCCCGGGGAACCGCCGACCAGCTCAAGGCCCGCACCGGCGGCGAGCGCGTCGAGGTCGTCGTGCACGAGCGCGAGCACATCGAGACGGCGTCCGAGGTGCTGCGCGGCTTCGGCAAGGGCGACACCACCGTCGAGCAGCACACCCGCAAGCTGACCGTCCCCGTCACCGGTGGCGCGAAACTCCTCGCGGAGGTCATCCGCGAGCTGGACACCCGTGGCATTGAGATCGACGACATCGGTCTGCGCCGCCCCACCCTCGACGACGTCTTCCTCTCGCTGACGGGGCACCACGCCGAGGCGGAGGACCAGGAGAACGGCACGGCCGAGGACGCCAAGGGCCGCAAGGACAAGAAGGACGACAAGGAGGCCGCCAAGTGAGCGCCGTCACCGACGCCGTGCGGACCGCTGCCCCGGGAGGCTCGTTCGGCCAGTCCGTCCGGGACTCCCTGGTCGTGGCCAAGCGGAACCTGATCCGCATGACCAGAATTCCCGAAATGATCCTTTTCGGTCTGATTCAGCCAGTGATGTTCGTGGTGCTGTTCACGTACGTCTTCGGCGGCTCGATGCAGATCGGGGACACCACCAATCCGGACGTCTACAAGAACTTCCTGATGGCCGGCATCTTCGCGCAGACCGTCACCTTCGCCACCGCGGGGGCCGGGGCGGGCATCGCGGACGACATGCACAAGGGCCTCATCGACCGGTTCCGCTCGCTGCCCATGGCGCGTGGCGCGGTACTGACCGGACGCACCGTCGCGGACCTCGTCCAGACGGCCCTGACGCTGCTCGTCCTCGCGATGGTCGCGCTGCTCGTGGGCTGGCGTCCCGGCTCCATGGAGCCGACCAACTTCGGGAAGATCATGGGCGGCTTCGGCCTGCTCCTGCTGCTCGGCTATGCCTTCACCTGGATCGGCGCGCTGATCGGACTGTCCGTGCGCACCCCGGAAGCGGCTACCTCGGGCGGTCTGATCTGGCTCTTTCCGGTGACGTTCCTGTCCAACGCGTTCGTGGACTCCAGCAAGATGACGCCCTGGCTGCGTCACATCGCCGACTGGAACCCGTTCAGCGCGACCGTTCAGGCCTGCCGCAAGCTCTTCGGTGACCCCGGCCTGTCCACGTCCGGCGCCTGGCCCATGCAGCACCCGGTCTGGGCCTCGCTGATCTACTCGGTCCTGATCGTCGTCATCTTCCGGACGCTGGCCGTGCGGAAGTACCGCTCGGCGGCGGCCTGAGGCAGGGCGACGGCCCGAGGCGCGGTGGCCGCCCCGGACGTGACGGGCCGGCCAGGACATGGCGGGCCCGCCAGGACATGGTGAAGCCCCCGGAGCGTGGGCGCCGGGGGCTCACCAGGGGCGATGCGCTGGACGGGTCGCGAGGCGCGGGGAGCGCGCGACGCGACGCGGGAGGAACTACGCGGCGTACGGCTTGGCCTCCAGGATCTTCACCGAGGCCAGCTTGCCGTTCGGCAGTTCGTACTCGGCGTCCTGGCCGATCTTCTTGCCGTTCACGCCGGAGCCCAGCGGGGACTGCGGCGAGTACGTCTCGATGTCCGTGCTCGCGTACTCACGCGAGGCGAGCAGGAACGTGAGCGTGTCGTCCTTGTCGCCGTCGAAGGCGATGGTCACGACCATGCCGGGCGCGACCGCGCCGTCGGCCGCCGGGGCCTCGCCCACCTTGGCGTTCTCCAGGAGCTGGGTCAGCTGGCGCACGCGGAGCTCCTGCTTGCCCTGCTCCTCCTTGGCCGCGTGGTACCCGCCGTTCTCGCGCAGATCGCCCTCCTCGCGCGCAGCCGCGATCTTGGCGGCGATCTCCGTGCGCGCAGGACCAGACAGGTGATCCAGCTCGGCCTTGAGCTGGTTGTACGCCTCCTGGGTCAGCCAGGTGACGTTCTCGCTGGTCTGGGTCACAGGTGCTCCTCGTAGGTACTGGGAATACAAAGCATCGCCCTACCCAGAAGAATGTTCCTTCACGGGTGGGCGAAACCACGAGCCTAACAATTCACGGCCCAAAGGGGGAGGACATAAGCCATCAGTAATACGTCAACGCAGGTCAGCGGCCAGTTGTCCAGGGTGACATCCGTCAGCCGCGCGACGGGACTCAGTCCGCGTGGCAGCCGAGGAGTTCCGCGGTCGTGCCAGGGGCCGTGGTGCGGAGGGTGACGACCTTGTCGATGCGGGTGGAGTCCTGGTCGAAGCGGAAGTCCGCGCGGCCCACCTCGGCACCGCTCTCGGCCTGTGAGCGGATCGTGCAGTAGCCGCTCGCGTCCGCGTCCTTGCGGACCTCCAGGTGCACCTTCACCGAGGTGTCCGAGAGGTCGAAGGTGATGATCTCGGCGCTGATCTTGTTGCCGCCGACGTAGTAGTAGGCGAAGTAACCGACCAGGGCGAGCAGGGCCGCCCCCAGCACCGCACCGATGATCCTGAGCCTGCGGTCGGCGCGCCCGTCCGTGGAGCGGCCGTACCGGCCCTCGGGCAGCTGCACCGTACTCATGATCGTCCTCTCCGCGGCGGGCGGGCGGGGTTCGGGGCCCGGAATTATTCGCCCCCCGATTCGGTCACTATAGAAGCGCCGATCGCGCCGTTTCCCACCGGGCGCCGACTTACGAGGATTGAGTCTTGACTGACCAGCTGCGACTGATGGCCGTCCACGCCCACCCCGACGACGAGTCGTCGAAGGGCGCGGCCACCATGGCGAAGTACGTTTCCGAGGGGGTGGACGTGCTGGTCGTGACCTGCACGGGCGGGGAGCGCGGCTCCATCCTCAATCCGAAGCTTCAGGGGGACAAGTACGTCGAGGAGCACATCCACGAGGTACGCAAGAAGGAGATGGACGAGGCCCGCGAGATCCTCGGCGTCAAGCAGGAGTGGCTCGGTTTCGTGGACTCGGGTCTGCCCGAGGGCGACCCGCTGCCGCCGCTGCCCGAGGGCTGCTTCGCCCTGGAGGACGTCGACAAGGCGGCCGGTGAGCTGGTCCGCAAGATCCGCGCCTTCCGTCCGCAGGTGATCACCACCTACGACGAGAACGGCGGGTATCCGCACCCGGACCACATCATGACCCACAAGATCTCGATGGTGGCGTTCGAGGACGCGGCGGACACCGAGAAGTACCCGGAGTCGGAGTTCGGCCCGGTCTTCCAGCCGCAGAAGCTCTACTACAACCAGGGCTTCAACCGCCCGCGCACCGAGGCGCTGCACAACGCGATGCTGGAGCGCGGCCTGGAGTCGCCGTACGGGGACTGGCTGAAGCGCTGGGACGAGTTCGAGCGCACCGAGCGGATCCTGACGACGCACGTCCCGTGCGCCGACTTCTACGAGATCCGCGACAAGGCCCTCATCGCCCACGCCACGCAGATCGACCCCGACGGCGGCTGGTTCCGGATCCCGATGGACCTCCAGCGGGAGGTCTGGCCGACCGAGGAGTACGAGCTGGCGAAGTCGCTCGTCGATACGTCCCTCCCCGAGGACGACCTCTTCGCGGGCATCCGCGACAATGCCTGACATGAGCGCAAGCCTGGCACTGACACATCTCGTCCCCCTCGCCAAGGAGGTCGACGAGAACAAGGTCACCCCCGGTGTCCTCGGCTTCATCGTCTTCGCGGTGATGGCCCTGGCCGTGTGGGGTCTGATGAAGAGCATGAACCGGCAGCTGGGAAGGGTCGACTTCACGGAGGAGGCCGACCCGAAGGCGGCCGCCTCCGAGCAGACGACCGGTCCGGCCGGTTCCGGAGGGAAGGCCTCGCCCGCGAAGGGCTGAGGCCGACCGGGGCCCGATCGGGCAGCGGCCCTGATGCGGTGACACGCCACAGGCGTCACCGCGTCAGGCCTGCGTGCGCCCGCGTGCCTCGCACCCGGCCCGGGCGCCTCACACCCGCCGGGCCGACACCGCCACCCCCATGACCTCCCGCGCATGCCGGTTCGGCACCATGCCCAGCCGCCATGCCTGCCACCCGGCCTCCAGGTCGGCTCCCCGTTCCAGGAGCAGCTGGTACGCCTCGATGTAGTCGTCCAGCTTGCCGTCGCGGGAGCCGTGGCCCGTGCGGGAGAGCTGGGTCAGCTCCTCCTGGGCCACCGCCGTGCCGACCTCCACACCGCCCGGGGAGGCGTAGGGGAGGAGCGTGCAGCGCAGGAAGCGGGCCCAGTCCTCGCCGCGGCGGTCGCCGTAGGAGGCGAAGAGGGACGCGGCCTCGTCGCAGAGGCCGAGGGCCGGCTGGGTACGGGCGTTGCCGGCGTCGACCACCGCC
Organism: Streptomyces sp. NBC_00258; assembly: GCF_036182465.1. Lineage (NCBI taxonomy): Bacteria > Bacillati > Actinomycetota > Actinomycetes > Kitasatosporales > Streptomycetaceae > Streptomyces > Streptomyces sp. NBC_00258. The sequence goes on along the minus strand of NZ_CP108081.1, from coordinate 5,068,712 downwards.
AGTTCCAGGCAGGTCCAGGCCTCGCCGTGGGCGACGCCGATCCGCTGGAAGTCGGCCCGTGCGTCCACCAGGAGCTGGCGGGCGAAGCCCGAGTTCCGCAGTGAGCCGGTCTGGGCGGCACGCTGGTCGCGGGTCACCCGGGCCGAGTGGTGGCGGGCGCACGCCAGGCCGTACACGTCACGGATGCGGGAGAACATCGTCCGTGACCGCTCCAGCTCACGGACCGCCTGGTCGAGGTTGCCGGTCTCCTCCAGGGCCTGGCCGAGGTAGTAGACCGTCCAGGCCTCGCCCCGCGAGTCCTCGTTGTCGCGGTGACGGGAGGCCGCCTGGCGCAGGCCGTCCACCGCGGAGGACGGGTCGCCGTCCACCAGGCGGGCCCGGGCCAGCTGGGTGAGGGCCCAGGCCTCGCCGCGGGCGTCGCGCGTGCGGCCGTACAGATCGAGGGCCTCGCGGAGCTCGGACTCGGCGCGCGGTACGTCGCCCATGCGCAGACCCAGCTGGCCGAGCTGGAAGTGGGCCCACGCCTCGCCGTGCACGGACTCGCCCTCGCGGTGCAGGACCAGGGCGTTCGTCAGCAGGTCGAGCGCCTCGCGCAGCCGTGCCCGGTCCCGCTCCACCGCCGCCAGCGCGTGCATCGTCCAGGCGCGGTCCGCCGAGAGGCCGGGGGAGGCCTGGAGGTCCATGGCCTCCTGGAGCTTCGCCGCCGCCTCCGTGAGATTGCCCTGGTGGTGGAGGGTGATCCCGAGCGAGCAGAGCGCCCGGGCCGCGCCCGCGTCGTGGTGCGCCTCGAAGTAGAGGTCCACCACGGAGGCCAGTTGTGTACGCGCCTTGTCCAGCTCGCCGAGCTGGCGGGCCGCGATGCCCGTACGCCACTGGACCGAGCGCACCAGCAGCCCCTGGTCGACGGCCTGCGTCAACTCGCTGATCTCGCCCAGGCGGTAGAGGTCGCCGCGCAGGAGGCAGTAGTCGCACAGCGCGCCCAGGAGGTTGAGCACCGTCGCCTGGTTGACGCCCTCCGCGTGCCGCAGGGCCGCCGTGATGAAGCTCGACTCGTCGTCCAGCCAGCGAAGGGCCGCGTCCAGCGAGGTGAAGCCGTGCGGGCCGAACTGGTCGGCGCGCGTGGACGTCTTGCCGTCCACCAGGCGGATCACCGAGTCCGCGAGCTCGGCGTAGTTCGCGATGAGACGTTCCTGCGCGGCCGTGCGCTCGGACGGCTCCTCCTCGTCGAGGAGGCGGGCCTGCGCGAAGGCGCGTACGAGGTCGTGCAGGCGGTAGCGGCTCCCGCGCACATGGTCGATGAGGCCCGCGCGGGAGAGGGCCTCCAGGTGGCGGGTCGCCTCCGGCTCGTCCGTCGCGAGCAGGGCGGCCGCCGCGGCCGCGCCCAGCGAGGCGCGGCCCGCCAGCGCGAGCCGTCGCAACAGCCGCCGGGCCGTGTCCGACTGGTCCGTGTAACGCAGCCACAGCACCCGCTCGACGGGCTCGACCGGGCCGTACGCCGCCAGGTCGGCGGCGAGCCGGCTGGGTGTGCGCGGGCCGAGGGACGAGCCCGCGATGCGCAGCGCCAGCGGGAGGCCGCCGCACAACTCCCTCACCTGGTCGGTGGATTCGGCGTCGTACGGGGACGAGTCGTCCTGTGCCGCAGCCTTCAGGAGCTCCTCGGCGCCGGGCGCGGTCAGCGGCTCCACGGCCAGCTGGTGCACCCAGGCGGGGAGGTCGGCGGGCAGGTCGAGGGGTTTGCGGGCGGTGACCACGACGAGGCTGTCGGAGCGCTCGGGCACGAGCGTGCGCACCTGCTCCACATCGTTCGCGTCGTCGAGGATGATCGTCACCGGCAGGCCGGTCAGATGCTGGTGGTAGAGCTCGGCGAGCCGCCTGACCTGCTGGTCCTGCGAGGAACGCTCACGGAACAGCAGCTGCTCGCGGGGCGCGCCCAGCCTGTTGAGCAGGTGCAGCAGCGCGTCGCGCGTCGTCAGCGGCGACTCCTCCGGGCTGTCGCCGCGCAGGTCCACCACGCACGCGCCGCGGAACTGGTCCTTCAGTTCGTGCGCCGCCCGGACGGCGAGGGTGCTGCGGCCGGAGCCGGGCGCGCCGTACAGCACGACCACCGTCGGCCTGGTCTCCGTGCTCGCACGGGCCGCGTGCACCCACTGTGCGACGCGCAGCAGCTCCTGCCGACGGCCCGCGAACGGACCGACCGGCTCGGGAAGCTGGCCGAACGACTGCTCCAGGACACTTCGTCTGCGGGCCGCCGCGCTCTTGTCCGTACGCCGCAGCTGGGGCGCCCCCTTCTTCGCGCCGGTGGAGGCGATGAGGACGCGCTGCTGGTCGAAGAACGGGCGGATGCCGCGCACCTCCAGGGCGGTCAGCCACGCCAGGCGCAGCTGTTCCGGGCCGCCGGGCTGGCCGAGGGCCCCCGCCCGGCGGCTCGCGGCCGGCAGATGGGAGGCCGTCACCTTCACCACCGTGGCCGCGGCGCCCGCGACGCCGACGACCGCGCCGGCGGCCACCGCCGTGCCCGTGCCGATGCCGAGAGCCAGGTCCGCGACGACGGCCGCGAGTGCGGCAACGGCGGCCACCAGCAGGGGAGTTCCGGCGCCCTCGCGGGCGTACCGCTGGCCGAAGGTGAGCCGGCCCACCTCCGCCTCGTCCAGCGCCGAGGTGAACGCCTCGTACTCCTCCGTGGAGGTCTGGGCCATCGTGTCCAGAGACGCCCTTGCCCGCGACAGCAGCGCGCCCCCGTCGGCCCGCCCGCCCGAGCGCCGGACCTCCTCCTCCACGGCCCGCACCAACAGCCGTTCGGCCTCCGCCCGATGGCTGTCCCGCATATCGCGTCCCCCTCCGCCGGTAACGGCTTTCTTGGTCAAGTGTCCTGCGGATGGGCGGGGAAGGCGAGAGAGCCAGCCTCTGTCATGACCACGCCCAACCGGAATGCGTCGGACCCATCACCTACCCCCGGCGCGCACGGGTGATCCGCATTGCCCACCGGGTACTGCGGCAGGATGGACCCCATGCCGAACCGACTGGCCCATGAGACGTCTCCCTACCTCCTCCAGCACGCCGACAACCCCGTCGACTGGTGGCCCTGGTCGGCCGACGCCTTCGAGGAGGCACGCAGGAGCGGCAAACCCGTGCTGCTCAGCGTCGGGTATTCGAGTTGTCACTGGTGCCACGTCATGGCGCACGAGTCGTTCGAGGACCAAGAGACCGCCGACTACCTCAACGCGCACTTCGTGAGCGTCAAGGTCGACCGGGAGGAGCGGCCCGACGTCGACGCCGTCTACATGGAGGCCGTGCAGGCGGCGACCGGCCAGGGCGGCTGGCCCATGACGGTCTTCCTCACGCCCGACGCCGAACCGTTCTACTTCGGCACCTACTTCCCGCCCGCGCCCCGGCAGGGCATGCCGTCCTTCCGGCAGGTCCTCGAAGGCGTGCACAGCGCGTGGACCGACCGGCGGGACGAGGTCGCGGAGGTCGCCGAGAAGATCGTGCGGGACCTGGCGGGCCGGGAGATCGCGTTCGGCGACACCCAGGTGCCCGGCGAGGAGGAGCTCGCGCAGGCGCTGCTCGGCCTCACCCGGGACTACGACTCCGTTCACGGCGGCTTCGGCGGCGCGCCCAAGTTCCCGCCGTCCATGGCGGTCGAGTTCCTGCTGCGGCACCACGCCCGCACCGGCGCCGAGGGCGCGCTGCAGATGGCCGCCGACACCTGTGAGCGGATGGCCCGCGGCGGAATCTACGATCAGCTCGGCGGCGGCTTCGCCCGCTACTCCGTCGACCGCGAGTGGGTCGTGCCGCACTTCGAGAAGATGCTGTACGACAACGCCCTGCTGTGCCGGGTGTACGCGCATCTGTGGCGGGCCACCGGGTCCGACCTTGCGCGCCGTGTCGCCCTGGAGACCGCCGACTTCATGGTCCGCGAACTCCGTACGAACGAGGGCGGGTTCGCCTCCGCGCTCGACGCCGACAGCGACGACGGGAACGGGAAGCACGTCGAGGGCGCGTACTACGTCTGGACGCCCGCGCAGCTGCGCGAGGTTCTCGGCGAGCAGGACGCCGAACTCGCCGCCGACTACTTCGGTGTGACCGCGGAGGGCACCTTCGAGGAGGGGGCCTCGGTCCTCCAGCTCCCGCAGAGCGAGGGCGTGTTCGACGCGGAGAGGATCGCCTCCATCCGTGCGCGGCTCCTCGAAGCGCGCGGCGAACGCCCCGCCCCCGGCCGGGACGACAAGGTCGTCGCCGCCTGGAACGGTCTCGCGGTCGCGGCCCTCGCCGAGACCGGCGCGTACTTCGACCGTCCCGACCTGGTCGAGGCGGCACTCGGCGCCGCCGACCTCCTCGTACGGCTCCACCTGGACGAGCACGCCCGCCTCGCCCGTACCAGCAAGGACGGTCGCGTCGGCGCCAACGCGGGTGTGCTGGAGGACTACGCGGACGTCTCGGAGGGCTTCCTCGCGCTCGCCTCGGTGACCGGCGAGGGCGTCTGGCTGGAATTCGCCGGTTTCCTGCTCGACCACGTGCTCGTGCAGTTCACCGACGAGGAGTCAGGGACGCTCTACGACACCGCCGCCGACGCCGAGAAGCTCATCCGCCGCCCGCAGGATCCGACCGACAACGCCACGCCCTCCGGCTGGAGCGCGGCCGCCGGTGCTTTGCTGAGCTATGCCGCCCAGACCGGTGCCGAGCCCCACCGGGCCGCCGCCGAGCGGGCGTTGGGCGTCGTCAAGGCCCTCGGCCCGCGCGCCCCGCGTTTCATCGGCTGGGGGCTCGCCACGGCAGAGGCCCTGCTCGACGGGCCGCGCGAGGTGGCTGTGGTCGGGCCGGTCGACGATCCCGCGACCAAGGAGCTCCATCGCGCGGCCCTCCTCGCCACCGCCCCCGGAGCGGTTGTCGCCGTGGGTGCTCCGGACAGTGACGAACTGCCTTTGCTCGCGGAACGATTGCTTGTGAGCGGTGAACCAACCGCGTATGTCTGCCGTAACTTCACATGTGACGCTCCGACGACCGATGTCGATCGTCTCCGGGAGGCCCTGGGGCGCTGAGCGGCGAGAACGCCTGCTCACGGGGGATTATGTGGGCATGTGTTCGGATACGCCCAACAAGTCGACCGACCATTCCGAAACACGTTATTTATCAGAACACCTCCCGGGCTTCACAGAACCCCCATAGTCTCTGTCCCGGACACGACAGGAGTGACTCGCTGTCGTGACAGGGGGTTATGGGGATCCTGGGGGGATCTGTTGCTTACGTCTGTGCTCATTGCTGCCGTTTCGCTTGCCCTTTTCGGGATGGCTGCCTTCACTCTGTGGTGGCAGATGCACGCGTGGCGTACGCCCGAAGTGCTCGCCTCCACCCGGTTCAGCAGTCCCGACGGGGGTGAACACCTGTCGTTCTCGCTGCTGCTGCCGGCGAGACACGAGCAGGCCGTGCTCGACCACACCATCCAGCGACTGCTGGAATCCAGCCACACCGACTTCGAGATCATCGTGATCGTCGGCCACGACGACCCGGACACCACCGAGGTGGCCCGGAAGGCCGAGGCGCGCGACCCGCGCGTACGCGTCGTCGTCGACACGCACGAGAAGAAGAACAAACCGAAGGCCATGAACACGGCGTTGCCGCACTGTCGCGGTGACGTCGTCGGAGTCTTCGACGCCGAGGACCAGGTCCACCCGGAGCTCCTCGCGCACGTCGACCACGCCTTCAGGTCGACCGACGCCGACGTCGTCCAGGGCGGCGTCCAGCTCATCAACTTCAACTCCAGCTGGTACAGCCTGCGCAACTGCCTGGAGTACTTCTTCTGGTTCCGCTCGCGGCTCCACCTGCATGCGCAGAAAGGTTTCATTCCGCTCGGCGGCAACACCGTCTTCGTCCGCACGGACGTCCTGCGGGCCGCCGACGGCTGGGACCCCGACTGCCTCGCCGAGGACTGCGACCTGGGCGTGCGGCTGTCCAGCATCGGCAAGAAGGTCGTCGTCGCGTACGACTCCGACATGGTGACCAAGGAGGAGACGCCCGGCAGCCTGATGTCGCTGCTCAAGCAGCGCACCCGGTGGAACCAGGGCTTCCTGCAGGTCTACCGGAAGAAGGACTGGAAGCAGCTGCCCGGCTTCGGCCAGCGGCTACTCGCCCGCTACACGCTGATGACGCCGTATCTCCAGGCGATCTCCGGCGTGATCATCCCGCTCAACGTGGCCGTCGCGCTCTTCCTCGACGTCCCGGTCGGCATCGCCTTCATCACCTTCCTGCCGGCCGTCACCGCCTTCGTCACCTTCGTCTTCGAGCTTGTCGGACTGCACGACTTCGGCAAGCAGTACGGGCTTCGCGTCCGATTCGTCCACTACCTCAAGCTCATCGTCGGCGGCCCCTTCTATCAGGTGCTCCTCGCCGGAGCGGCCGTCCGTGCCGTGTGGCGTGAGCAACGGGGCCGGAACGACTGGGAGCTGACCAGCCATGTCGGCGCACATCTCACCGATGTCGGGGCCGCCCGCGCCCTCGAAGCCACTGAAGCAACCGAAGCCGCGGCCGTAGCGTCCCGCGGGTCCCGAGAGGACGTTCCTGCGTGACCTCCACCCTTCCCGCGGTGACCACCCCAAAGGTCCCCGCGCAGCGGACACCTGTCCCCAAGACCGGTTCGACTCCTCGAACGACCCCGCTCCCGTCCCGCCTGCGCACCTCGCGCGCCGACCTGGTCCTGTGCGGCGTACTCCTCGTGGTCGTCATGACCGTGCAGGGCTGGAACATCGCCGACTACCCGGCGCTCAGCGACGACGAGGGCACCTACCTCGCCCAGGCCTGGTCCGTGCAGCAGGGCAACGGGCTCGCCCACTACACCTACTGGTACGACCACCCGCCGCTCGGCTGGATACAGATAGCCCTGCTGACCTGGATACCGTCCCTGATCAGCCCCGAGTCGATGACGGTCGGCTCGATGCGGATCGTGATGCTCCTGGTCAGCGCCATCAGCGCGGTCCTCGTCTACGTGGTGGCCCGCCGCCTGTGGCTGCCCCGCTGGGCGGCCGGACTCGCGATGCTGCTCTTCGGGCTCTCGCCGCTGTCGGTGGTCCTCCAGCGGGAGATCTTCCTCGACAACATCGCCGTGATGTGGACGCTGGTCGCGTTCTGCCTCGCCGCCTCCCCGAGCCGCCACCTCTGGCACCACTTCGGGGCGGGTCTCGCGGCCGCCGCGGCCGTCCTCACCAAAGAGACCATGATCTTCGTGCTGCCCGCGGTGATGATCACGATGTGGCGCCACAGTCACCGGGACACCCGCAAGTTCGCGCTCACCGGAGCCATCACGGCCTGCGTGCTGATCGGCATGTCGTACCCGCTCTTCGCCCTCCTCAAGGGCGAACTCCTCCCCGGTGACGGACACGTGTCGCTGTGGGACGGCCTCGAATACCAGCTGACCAGGCCCGGTTCGGGATTCATCCTCGACCAGGGCTCCGGCTCGTACGGGGTCCTGCAGTCCTGGCTCTACTACGACCGCGTGCTGCCCCTCGGCGGCCTCGCGGGCGCGCTGCTCCTCCTGGTCACCTGGCGCTGGTCGGTGACCGCGCGGGCCCTCGCCGGACCCGCGTTCACCGTCGCGATCCTCGCGCTGGTCGCCCTGCGCCCGACCGGCTACCTGCCCGCGATGTACGTCATCCAGGCACTGCCGTTCCTCGCGCTCGTCCTCGCCGGAGGCGCCGCGAGCGTCGCGCACGGGGTGCTGCGCAGGTGGCGGAGCACCGACGAGAAGGAGTACGTCACCCGCGCCCGGTACGCGGTCGCGGCTCTGCTCGTAGCGGCCTCGGCGGCGTACGTCGTGCCGCGCTGGTACGACGGCGACCGCACCGCAGTCACCGCCGACGCCAACGCCCCCTACCGGGCGGCTTCCAAGTGGCTGGCCACCGAGGTCGACAACCCCGAGGACACCCGCGTACTCGTCGACGACGCTCTCTGGCTCGACCTGGTGCACGCCGGCTACGAGCCGGGCCTCGGCGTCATCTGGTTCTACAAGGCCGACCTCGACCCCGCGGTGACCAGGACGATGCCGCGCGGCTGGCGCGACATCGACTACGTCGTCGCCTCCCCGACCGTGCGGCGCGACGCGGCCGACCTGCCCAACGTCAGGCAGGCGATGAGGCATTCGACCCCTGTCGCCACCTTCGGCAAGGGCCCGGACCGGATCGAGATCCGGCAGGTCGAGGGCGGATCCACGGCAGGCACGACGAGCACGGCCGACACCGCCGGTGCGACGACCACCGGAGGCGACCGATGACGTACGAGTCCACCGTCCCGGGGGAGTTGCACGACCCCGCCCTGAACGCGGCCTCCGCCGTTCCCGAACCCGGCGCCGTCACCATCGTCGTGCCGACCTTCAACGAGTCCGCGAACATCCGGGAGTTGCTGCACCGGATCACCGAGTCGGTGCCCTCGCGGCTGCCCTGCGAGGTCGTGTTCGTGGACGACTCCACCGACGACACCCCCGAGGTGATCCGGGACGCCGCGCGGGACTGCCCGTACCCGGTGACCGTGCTGCACCGCGACACACCGGCCGGCGGGCTCGGCGGCGCGGTCGTCGAGGGGATCCGGGCCGCGACCTCCGACTGGATCGTCGTCATGGACGGCGACCTCCAGCACCCGCCGTCCCTCGTACCGGAGTTGGTGGCCGCGGGCGAGCGCGAGCACGCCGGACTCGTCGTCGCCTCCCGCTACATCAAGGGCGGCAGCCGCGCGGGCCTCGCGGGCGGCTACCGCATCGCCGTCTCACGCGGCGCGACCTGGCTGACGAAGACGCTGTTCCCGCGGAGACTGCGCGGCATCAGCGACCCGATGAGCGGCTTCTTCGCGATCCGCCGCAGCGCGGTCACCGCCGACGTCCTCAGGCCGCTCGGCTACAAGATCCTCCTCGAAATGGCCGTACGCGCCCGCCCGCGCCAGGTCACCGAGGTTCCGTTCGTCTTCCAGGACCGGTTCGCGGGCGAGTCCAAGTCGACCGCGCAGGAGGGCTTCCGCTTCCTGCGCCACCTCGCCGGGCTGCGCACCGCCTCGCCGGTCGCCCGCATGGTGGTGTTCGGGCTGATCGGCGCGACCGGGTTCCTGCCGAACCTCGCCGCGCTCTGGGCCCTGACGGCCGCCGGGATGCACTACCTGCCCGCCGAGATCGTCGCCAACCAGTTCGGCGTCGCCTGGAACTTCCTGCTCATCGAGCACCTCTGCTTCCGGGACCGCCGGCAGCACCGGCGCTGGTGGGACCGCTCGGGCCGGTTCGCGCTGCTGGCCAACGCCGACCTGGTGCTGCGCATCCCGCTCATCGCGCTGTTCGTGGGGCAGTTCGGGATGTCCGTGCTCGGCGCCACCGCACTCGCCCTGGTGACCACCTTCGTCCTGCGGTTCGCGGGCACGGAGGCCCTGGTCTATCTGCCGCGGAAGGGAGGGCGCGCAGGGAACACGACGGCCGTCGAGACCGGCCGTCACGCAGGGAGCCGCGACCGCGCAACAAGGGGGAGAACCAGCTGATGTTCAGTAGACCCGTTCCGAAGTTCAGAAGACCCGTCCGGCCCAGACGCCGCACCGCGCTGCTGGCCGTGGGAGCCCTCACCTCGGGGCTGCTCCTCATCGCCCCGCAGCCCGCCTCCGCCGCCAACCTCGTGAAGAACCCCGGCTTCGAGACCGCCGGCACGGGCGACATGCCGTACTGCTGGGAGAAGTCCGGCTGGGGCGACAACGACTTCACCTTCTCCACCGTGGCCGACGCCCACTCAGGCTCCAAGGCCATGAAGGTCGAGCTGACCCGCCGCGCCGAGGGCGACCGGAAGGCGCTGATCACCGAGTCCGCCGAGTGTGCGCCGGTCGTCAGCGTCGGCAAGCAGTACGACCTCGGGCTCTGGTACAAGTCGACGACCCCGGACACCTCGCTCACGCTCTTCCGGCACGACGCGACCGCCGGCTGGCAGTACTGGACCGACCTCAAGACCCTGCCGATCAGCGGCGGCTGGGCCGAGGCCACGGTCCGTACGCCCGAGGTCCCCGCGGGCACCGACCGCATCACCTGGGGCGTCTCCGTCTACGGCACCGGAGCCGTGACCACCGACGACTACACGATGGACCAGGTCGCCGACCCGGTCCCGGACCCCGTGTGCACCGGCACGGCCGAGGAGTGCGCCAACGGCAAGTGGGACGTGCTGCCCACGCAGAACCCGGTCCGCTCCATGCACTCCGTCGTCCTCAACAACGGCAAGGTGCTGCTGATCGCGGGCTCCGGCAACAGCGAGGAGATGTTCAAGGCGGGCACGTTCACCAGCGCGGTCTACGACCCGGTGAACGGCACGTACAAGCAGATCCCCACGCCCAAGGACATGTTCTGCGCCGGGCATGTGCAGTTGCAGGACGGCCGGGTCCTCGTGATGAGCGGCAACAAGGGCTACCCGTCCGCCGACGGCACGATCGGCTACCAGGGCTACAAGGACTCGTACACCTTCGACCCGGTGACCGAGACGTACAGCAAGACGAACGACATGAACGACGGGCACTGGTACCCGTCGGCGACGATCCTCGGCAACGGTGACGTGATCTCCTTCGGCGGGCTGAAGGAGGACTCCACGGGGTCCGTGACGGCCGAGCGCTGGTCGGCCGCCGAGAACAAGTGGCTGCCGCTGTGGCAGGTCAACCAGACCTGGTCGTACTGGGGTCTGTACCCGACGATGGTCCTGATGCAGGACGGCCGCCTCTTCTACACGGGCAGCCACACCTTCGGCAACAACATCCCCGGCACGGGTTCGGCGATCTACGACTACGACGCCAACACCACGACCGAGGTGCCCGGCCTGCAGCGCAAGGACGAGCGCGACCAGTCGGCGAGCGTCCTGCTGCCCCCGGCCCAGGACCAGAAGGTCCTCACCGTCGGCGGCGGCAACATCGACTCGAACCCCGACGCGAACCGGCTCACGGACATCATCGACCTCAAGTCCGCCAACCCCGCGTACGTCGCCGGGCCGCCGCTCCCGCAGGGCACCGTCGACCTGGGCAACGGCAGGATCCCGCAGACCGGCAACCAGGGCAAGATGTACGTCTCCACCGTGCTGCTGCCCGACGGGAAGGTCCTGGAGACCGGCGGCGCCCTGCACAACCGCGCCAACCCGGTCTACGAGTCGTCGATCTTCGACCCGGCGACGGAGACCTTCGACCCGGTGGCCGCCGACCCCGAGGCACGCGGCTACCACTCCTCCGCGTTCCTGCTCCCCGACGGCCGTGTGATGGCGACCGGCGACAACCCGGGCAACGGCTCCTGGAACCACAACGTGTCGGTCTACACCCCGCCGTATCTGCTCAAGGGCGCCCGCCCGACGATCACTTCGGTGATCGACAACGAGTGGACGTACGGCGACACGCAGCGCATCACGGTCGACCGGCCCATCGCCAAGGCGGAGCTGATCCGCCCGGCCGCGGTGACGCACTCGTCCGACCCGAACCAGCGCTTCGTGGACCTGCCGCTCTCCGTCGACGGCAACAACGTCGACCTGAACGTGACGAGCAACCCCAACCTGGCCCCGCCCGGCTGGTACATGCTCTTCGCGGTCGACGCAAACGGCGTGCCCTCGGTGGCGAAGTGGGTCCACCTCCAGGGCCCGTCCGCCATGGCGGCGGCGGCCGAGGACACCCCCTCGGCGCACGAGCACTCCTTCGCGGACTCGCTCGAGGGCAAGGTCAAGAAGCCCGGCAAGAAGCGCGCCTCGGCCAAGGTCAGCACGACCGTCGCCGGCTGCGACCGCCACTACGGCTCCGCCAACGTCTGTGTCCCGACGGTCTTCCCCGACGAGGTCAAGAAGACGACGGCGGCCCGCTGCGCCTGGCTGAAGGAGAACGACTACGGCCGCCTCAAGATCAACGGCAAGGACGACCCACTGCGTCTGGACCGCGACAAGGACGGGCTGGCGTGCGGAAAGGGTGATGTGACGAGGCGCTGAGTGCGCCCTCGTGAGTTCGTGAGACGCGGTTGCCCCGCGCCCCTTTCGAGGGGCGCGGGGCAACCGCCTTCCTCCGCTACTCCGTCCGCGGCGCGAGCCCGTGCTCCAGGACGTCCAGGGCGCGGTCGACGAGATCGGCGAAGTCGTCCTCGTGGTGGTGTTCGGCCCAGTAGAGGGACACCTCCATCAGGCCGCCGACGAGGGACATCGCGAAGACGCGCACCTCGAAGCTGTCGGGGTCCCGGTTGGTGCGCTCGCCGACGACCTGGCAGAGCAGGTGGCTCGTGACCGACATGCTCTCCATCATCCGCGAGCGCACGGCGGGCACCTCGGCCATCAGCCTGGTCCGCACCCGGGTGACCTCGGGGTCATCGGCCATCCCGGTGGCCACGGCCTTCTTCAGCACGTACCTCAGGGAGTCCATCGGAGGCTCGTCCGCCGGCCGTGCCCGCAGCTCCGACTCCAGCAGCGGGTCGTACTCGTCCGTGAGGACGATGTCCTCCTTGGTCGGGAAGTAACGGAAGACCGTGGACGGCGACACCTCGGCGAGCTCGGCGATCTGCTCGATCGTCGTGGCGTCGTACCCCTGCTCCTCGATCAGCCGGTAGGTCGCGTCACGGATCGCCGTCCGGGTCTTGATCTTCTTCCGCTCACGAAGTCCCAGCTGGGGGCGGTCGGCGGGGATGGAGGTACGTGCGGCCGTCATGGGGGTCATTGTCGGCCATCGGCCGGGGCGGGGGCCATGTCCGGGGCCGGCTTCCCCTCCTCGGACCCCGTGGCGTCCCGCGATCCGGTGTTCGGCAGGAACGCGCCCGCGAGCAGCGCCGCCACGAGCGAGGCGATCCCGCACACCAGCAGGACCAGGCCCATGCCGTGCACGTACGCCGCGTCCGCGGAGGTCACCAGGTCGGCGGCGCCCACGCGGTCGCCGACGAGGTGGGACGCGACCACGGACTCCCGGGCCGTGTCCGCCGCCCGCTCGGGCAGCCCGGTCACGTCGAGCCGGTCCCGGAACGCGCCGGCCAGCAGACTGCCGAGCAGCGCGATCCCGATCGCCCCGCCGACCTGGCGCAGCGTCATGAGCAGCCCCGAGCCGCTGCCGGCCCGGTCGGCGGGGAGTGTGGCGAGCGCCCCGTCCATCGCAGGGACGACGGCGAAGCCGAAACCGAGGCCCGCGATCGACAGCCACAGCGCGGTGAAGCCGTACCCGGACTCGACCGTCGTACGACTGCCGAGGAGCGCGGCGAAGGCCAGCACCACCAGACCGGCGCTCACCACACCACGCGACCCGAACCGTTCGACGACCGGCTGGGCCGCCCTCGCCGCGACCATCAGCCCGCCCATCATCGGCAGCATCCGTACCCCCGTACCGAGGGCGTCGTTGCCGAGGACGGCCTGCAGATACGGCGGGAGCACGAACATCAGGCCGGACAGGACGAACATCACGAGCGTCGCCGCGACCGCGTTGAGCAGGAAGCCGCGGTGGCCGAGCAGCGACATGTCGAGCATGGGGCGTACGGACCGGCGCTCGCGCACCACGAGCGCGGCCAGCAGGATGACGGACCCGGCGATCAGGGCGAGCACGAGAGGGTCGCCCCAGCCGCGGTTCGGCGCCTCGATGATCGCGTAGATCAGCGCGCCGAGCCCGGCCGCGGTGAGCGCGGTGGAGACGACGTCGACCTTGGGGGAGGCCGGGTCGCGGGTCTCCGGCAGCAGGAAGAGACAGGCGGCGATGCCGATCGCGGCCATCGGGACGTTGATCAGGAAGACCGAGCCCCACCAGAAGTGGTCGAGCAGCCAGCCGCCGATGATCGGGCCGAGCGGCATGCCGAGCGCGGACGCGGCCGAGATGACGCCGACCGCCTTGGTGCGCTCGGTGGGCGGGAAGAGCGAGGGCAGGACGGACAGGGCGAGCGGCATCACCAGCGCGCCGCCCACGCCCATCACGGCACGGGCGACGACGACCCAGGTCACATCGCCCGCCAGCGCGCCGACGAGCGAACCGGCGAGGAAGACGCCGAGCCCGACCATCAGCATCCGGCGCCGCCCGAACCGGTCGCCGAGCAGCCCGGCCGGGAGCATCAGCGCCGCGAAGACGACGACGTAGGCGTCCGCCATCCACTGCTGCTCACCGGTGCTCGCGCCGAGCTCTCCGGCCATCGTCGGCAGTGCCACGTTGAGGATCGTCATGTCGAAGCCGAGTACGAGCATGCTCGCGACCAGGGCGCCGAGGGCCCACCAGCGACGGGGGTCGAGGTGCGTCTCGGGATGCGGAGTGACAGTAGCCATGAAATGAGAGTAACTCTCAAAAGATGGTTACTGTCAATCCACGGGTCGGTGGCTGGACGCGCCGGACGTGCCGTGCCGGGCAATGCGAAAGGGCCCCGTCGCGCGATGCGACGAGGCCCTTCGGGTAAGGGGGTGAGGGGCGGTGGGGGCTATCCGTGCTGGTAGGCCACCATCGAGATGCCGATGTAGTGCGTGGCGAACGCCGCGAGTGTGAGGGAGTGGAAGACCTCGTGGAAGCCGAACCAGCGCGGTGACGGGTCGGGGCGCTTGAGTGCGTAGATCACGCCGCCCGCGCTGTAGAGGAGTCCGCCCACGATCACCAGGACCAGTACGGCGATCCCGCCCGCCCGCATGAAGTCGGGCAGGAAGAAGACGGCCGCCCAGCCCATCGCGATGTAGCACGGGGTGTAGAGCCAGCGCGGGGCGCCGATCCAGAACACGCGGAAGGCGATGCCCGCGACGGCCGCGCCCCAGATGCCCCACAGCAGCCACTGTCCCTTGGCCTCGGGCAGCAGCAGCATCGTGAGCGGTGTGTACGAGCCCGCGATGATCAGGAAGATGTTCGCGTGGTCGAGTCTGCGGAGCACGCCGTCCATGCGTGGTGTCCAGGTGCCCCGGTGGTAGATCGCGCTGACGCCGAACAGCAGGCAGGCCGTGAGCGCGAAGATCGCGCAGGCGATACGGGCGCGGGTCGAGCCGGCGAGTGCCGTCAGGACGAGGCCGGAGACGAGTACGGCCGGGAACATCCCGGCGTGCAGCCAGCCGCGAAGCTTCGGCTTCACCGGATGCGGCAGGGAGAGCGCTTCGGCGACGCGGTCTACGACCGGCGTGTCCGAGGGCGCGTCGGGGACGGACGCAGTCATGAAGGGCATCGTACCTACGGAACCGTAAGTTACACATCAGTCCGACCGCATGAAGGGCGTCAAGTGGCCATGGTCTCACCGGCGTACGAGGTGGGGGTCTCATCGGCGTACGAGGTGAGGCCTGGTCGGCGTACGGGCCGGGCGACCGGTGGGCGGGGAAGGGGCCCGGGTAAATGACCGGCAATAAGTGGTGATGCTCACGCTGCTCACGTGTGAGGCCCTCTGGACATATGCGCGGACCCGTCGGATGATCAAATGAGTGCGGTCGGCACCGGATGAGCGCCTAAGCGTCACCACGTGAAGCATCCGGGTCGCAGCCCCCACGGGGCATAAACAACCAAAACCCCTCATCTAGGAGCAATCGTGGCGCGCGACATCGCGGCTCCCTCAACCGTTCCCACCAATCACCAGGAACTGATCTCGTGGGTCAACGAGATCACCGAACTGACGCAGCCGGACAGCGTGGTCTGGTGTGACGGCTCAGAGGCCGAATACGAGCGACTGAGCGAGGAGCTCGTCCGCAAGGGCACCTTCAAGAAGCTCGACCCGATCAAGCGCCCCAACTCCTACTACGCCGCCTCGGACCCGACCGATGTCGCCCGGGTCGAGGACCGGACGTTCATCTGCTCCGAGAAGGAGCAGGACGCGGGCCCGACGAACCACTGGAAGGCCCCCGGCGAGATGCGGGAGATCTTCCAGGGCACGGAAGGGCAGGGCGGCGTCTTCCGCGGCTCGATGAAGGGCCGGACGATGTACGTCGTCCCGTTCTGCATGGGCCCGCTCGGCTCCGACCTCTCCGCCATCGGCGTCGAGATCACCGACTCGGCGTACGTCGCCGTGTCCATGCGCACCATGACCCGCATGGGGCAGCCGGTCCTGGACGAGCTCGGCTCCGACGGATTCTTCGTGCGTGCTGTGCACACGCTCGGAGCGCCGCTGGAGGCGGGCGAGGCGGACGTGCCGTGGCCGTGCAACTCCACGAAGTACATCTCGCACTTCCCGGAGACCCGCGAGATCTGGTCGTACGGCTCCGGCTACGGCGGCAACGCGCTGCTCGGCAAGAAGTGCTACGCCCTGCGCATCGCGTCCGTGATGGCGCGGGACGAGGGCTGGCTCGCCGAGCACATGCTGATCCTCAAACTCACTCCGCCGCAGGGCGAGTCGAAGTACGTGGCGGCGGCCTTCCCGTCGGCCTGCGGCAAGACCAACCTCGCGATGCTGGAGCCGACGGTCGGCGGCTGGACCGTCGAGACGATCGGCGACGACATCGCGTGGATGCGGTTCGGCGAGGACGGCCGTCTGTACGCCATCAACCCCGAGGCCGGTTTCTTCGGCGTCGCGCCCGGCACCGGTGAGCACACCAACGCCAACGCGATGAAGACGCTGTGGGGCAACTCCGTCTTCACGAACGTCGCGCTGACCGACGACAACGACATCTGGTGGGAGGGCATGACGGAGGAGACTCCGGCCCACCTGACGGACTGGAAGGGCAACGACTGGACCCCGGAGTCGGGGACCCCGGCGGCCCACCCCAACGCCCGCTTCACCGTGCCGGCCGCGCAGTGCCCGATCATCGCGCCGGAGTGGGAGGACCCGAAGGGCGTGCCGATCTCGGCGATTCTCTTCGGTGGCCGTCGTGCCACGGCGGTGCCGCTGGTGACGGAGTCCTTCGACTGGAACCACGGCGTCTTCCTCGGTGCGAACGTGGCGTCGGAGAAGACGGCTGCGGCCGAGGGCAAGGTCGGCGAGCTGCGCCGCGACCCCTTCGCGATGCTCCCCTTCTGCGGCTACAACATGGGCGACTACATGGGCCACTGGATCGACGTCGCCAAGGACAAGGACGCGTCCAAGCTCCCGAAGATCTACTACGTCAACTGGTTCCGCAAGAACGACGAGGGCAAGTTCGTCTGGCCCGGCTTCGGTGAGAACAGCCGTGTCCTGAAGTGGATCGTCGACCGCCTCGACGGCAGGGCGGAGGGTGTCGAGACGCCTATCGGCATCCTGCCGACGAAGGAGGCCCTGGACACGAAGGGCCTGGAACTCTCGGACTCCGACCTCGACTTCCTCCTGACGGTCGACAAGGAGGTCTGGCGCGAGGAGGCCGCGCTGGTCCCCGAGCACCTCAACACCTTCGGCGACCACACGCCGACGGAGCTGTGGGACGAGTACCGGGCCCTGGTGAAGCGCCTGGGCTGACGCCCACCCCCGCACAAACTCCGTGGCCGGCCCCGAGTTGCCCTGACCTGCGACGTCGTCGGGGCCGGCCGCGGTGGTATTTCCTCGCCTCCGCCGCCCCTACCCATTCCCTTCACCTGAGGGCTGACGCCCCCAGACCCCCACTGGTAGTCAGCCCCTCCGGCGTTTGAGGAGCGGGGGTTCGGGGGCAGCGCCCCCGAGTAGTGACGGGAACGGGTAGGGGCGGCGGGGGCGAAAAAGACCCTACGAGCGGTCCTCCAAATAGCGGGTGTGGGACTCCTGGCGGCGGGCTTCCACCTCGTGGAGGCTGGTGGCCAGGGTCTGTGCCTCGTCGTGGAGCACAGCGAGCTGCCGCTCCAGGTGCCGCTCGGGCGGCTCGACGCCGGGCGCGAGCCGAGTCCACCACCGGGTCCGTACGAACGTGTCGACGGCCTCGGGCACATCCTGTCGCACGGCCCGGGACAGGGCGTGAACCCCCTCCGGGTCCTGGGCCAGGACCTCGGCGACCCAGCCGGGGTCCAGCAGCGCGGCCAGCAGCTCCGTCAGTTCGGTGAGGTGGCCGGCCGCGGCGGGCGGCAGCTCGACGTCGGCCAGATATGCGCGCAGCTTGCCGAAGTCGCCCCGAAGTTCGTCCAGTTGCGCGGACGGGTCCGGGAAGTCCGGCACCGGCGGCCGTTCCGGGGGCGCGACCAGCGCCCCCGCGCCGTACAGGCCCGCGACCACCACCGGCCAGTACGGGCCCGCCACACCCGCGAAGGTCAGCGCCAGGCCGACGATTCCCCCGGCACTGCCGGCGAGGTTCTTGCGGGACTCCAGGTAGCCCAGGAGCCTATTGGTAGCCACGGATCTCCTCGAAGGCGCCGTCGAGCGAACCCTTCTGGGCGTCGAAGAGCCGGCCGCCGGTCAGCTCGGCGATGTGCTCCAGTTCGCCCCGGTCGGAGTCGCCGAAGAGGATCGGGAAGACCGGGATCTCCCGTTCGGCTTCCGGCAGTCCGCCGTAGAAGCCGTCGAACCTCGCCGGGCTCGCCCCCGCCGTGTTCTCGCCGTCCGTCATCAGCACGATCGACGTGAACGTGTCGTCGTCGGCGCCCAGATGCTCGTACGCCTTCTCCAGCGAGGTGTAGATCGCGGTGTCCCCGTCGGCGGTGAGCGCCTCGGTGTCGCGGCGGATCCCGTCGAGCCCCGACCGCGGGTTCTCGGGCCGCACCACATGCGTCCGTACGCTCTTGACCTCCGAGCCGAACGGCATCAGGGTCACCTCCTCCCGGTCACGGAAGTCGCCCGTCAGATCGGTGAGCGCCTTCTTCAGCCGGTCGAGCCGCCCGTCCTCGCCCATCGAGCCCGAGGTGTCCAGGACGTACACCGTGCGCGAGGGCCGGCGCAGCTTGTTCTCGTACGAGTCCAGGAGTCCGTCGGCCACGGAACGGCTGCCCGGGAAGGGGAGTTCGCGCCGTCGGGTGGTGTCCAGGCCGGTCGCGGGCGGCACGGAGGCGACGACCGGGCGGCGCAGGGTGCGGTCGGTGATCAGCCGCTGGGCCGCCGGCGCGCGCAGCGCCTCGGTGAGGCGGCGGACGTCGTCGCGGACCTGCCGGCTCGTGGACGCGAGCGAGGAGAGCGGATAGTCGGCGGTGACCACGCCGTCGCGCGGCCGGATCACCGTGAGGTCCTTGCGCGCCTTCAGCACCGACTCGTAGTTGAGCAGCGCGTCGACGTCACCGCGCCGGTCGTACGCCTCCGCCAGCCAGCCCGACGAACCGGACGTCAGCTTCTGCCCCTTGAAGAACTCCGCCAGTCTGGGCGTCGCCTGCTTCACGTCCTTGTCCGTCAGCGCGGACTGGGCGTCGGACAGGCCCGACGCCACCGAAACGAGGGTGGAGAAGCCGGAGTTGGAGCGGGACGGGTCGGTCATGCCGTACGTCAGGTCGCCGTCCGCCACCGCCTCCTCGACGTCCGCCCAGGTGACGTTCTCCGGCTTCCAGCCCAGCTCCCGTACGGTGGCGTCCTTCACGCCGATGGCCACCGGGCTGGACATGACCGGGGTCTCCGACACGATCTGCTTCGCGGCGGTGGGGTTGAGGCGCAGGTAGTCGTTGGAGGAGAGCCAGATCGCGTCGTACGTGCCCTTGGCCTTGTCCTTCGCCAGAAGGTTCACCGCGTCGAGGGTGCCCATGTAGGTGGGGCGGACCTTGATGCCGGTGTCCTGCTGGATCTGCTCCAGCACGCTCTTCATGTCCGCCAGTTCGCTGGAGGCGAGGATGCGGAGGGTGCCGGGGTCCGGCTTGCTGGAGGGGGCCGGCTCTTCCGTTGCCGACGTGCATCCTGCCGTCACCAGGACCAGTGCGACGGCGGCTGCCGCCCGGTGAGTGGCCACAGACCGTGCGGCGGAGTATCTCGTCACGCGAGCCCGCCTTCCAGTGCGCCCCTCGACCTCGAACGGTCCAAGTACGCGCTGGCGTGCTGGAGTTCCGAGGTCAGGGACTCGACCGTCGCCGCCATGGACTCCGTGGCCTGGGCCTTGTAGGTGTCGATGGTGTCGAGGGTCCGGTAGATCTGCTGGAAGGCCGCGCGGAGCGTCTCCGCGCCGACGGCCGGGTCGGCGGCGATGCGCTGGATCTCGCCGGACTGCGTGGCGAGCATCTCCGCGTTGCCGCGGATGAGGTCCTCCGTCGTGCCGCGCAGCGCGTTGACCTGCTCGACGACCTTGCGCTGGTTGTCGAGGGCGGAGGCGAGCATCACGGAGATGCGCAGCGCGGAGACGGTCGTGGTGGCCGCGCGGTCGACGCCCTTGATCAGCTCGTCGTTGTTGCGCCGGACCACGTCCATCGCCAGATAGCCCTGGGCGCACACCGCGAGCTGGGTGAGCAGGTCCTGGTGCTTCTGCCGGACCGGGAAGAGGACGTCGGCGCGCAGGTTGTCCGCCTGGGCCGGGTCCTGAGCCTCCACGCCGGCGATGTGCCCCTCGACCGCCGCGTCCAGGGCCTCCGTCAGGACGACGTACTCCTGGAGCTTGCCCATCGAGTCCCAGAGGCGGACGCGTTCGGTCTGCAACGCGGCGTTGTCGCGGCGCAGTTCGTCCTGGCCGCCGCGGAGCGAGCCGACGATCTTGTTCAACGTGCCCTGCGCGGACGCGTACTTGGCGACGTGGTCGCGGAGCTTGTTGCCACCGGGAAGCCGGGACAGCAGCTTGCGCCCCTTGCCGCCGGGCAGGTCGCGCGGGTCCAGGTCCTCGACCGTACGCCGCAGTTCGACCAGCGAGGACGAGACGCGGGACTGGGCGTCCTCGCCGTTGGCGGGCAGGCTGCGGATCGTGCGCTCCAGCATGCGGTTCGACTGGGCGGCCGCGCCGCGCATCTCACCGGAGCCGAGGCCGACGATCTCCCCGATCTTCCCCGCGAACTCGGGGGAGCGGGCGTCGAGCGCGGCCAGTCCGTCGACGTACTCGGCGGCCTTGCGCGCCATGTCGGTGCGGACGGACTCGTCGACCGGCACGAGTCCGCCGGCCTTCTCCCTCGGTACGGCCGCGACGGCCTGAGGTGGTGTCAGGACAAAGGTGTCTTCGGTGTTGCTCACTTGCGGTTCCCCCTAGCCCCGCGCCCGGCGCGCCATCTCGTGCAGCACCTTGGAGGCGGGCACGGGCGACTGCCGGACACCGGTCAGCTTCTGGTTGAGATACGTGGTGTGGGCGGCGGTGGCCGCCGTGAACTCCGCGCTCGTGCCCTGCGGCCGGAACCCGTGCCGCACCGCGAGCTTCCGCAACTCCTTGTCCGTGCCGAGGAGTTCACCGAGCGCCCGGCCCTCGTCCGTGAGGGGGACGACGGTGTGGTCGCTGTTCGCGGTGGTGTCGGGGTAGAGGACGGTCAGGTCACCGACGTCCTGGCCCTGCGCGAGCAGCGAGGCGACCTGCGACTCGTACACGAGGACCAGCGGGTTGCCGACGCCGCTGATGAAGTCCCTGAACGCCGCGTCCGAACTGGTCTGCTGGGCGCCCTGGACGCTGATCAGCTTGCGCATCAGCGGTGCCGTGCGGTTCACGGCCGCGGTGCCGTCGGCGACCCGGCCGCCGTCGGCGACGTACGAGGCGGCGGCGAGGTAGAGCGCGCCGGAGTTCGAACTGGTCGGATCAGTGGTGGAGATGAAGAGCGTGCCGCTCAACTCACCGTGCCGTTCGGCCCCCTTGAGCTGTTGCCAGGTCCGGTCGGCGCCGGCGGCCTTGAGGTAGGCGGACATCCTGAACGTGCCGTTGCCCTTGGCAGGCAGAGTCGCGAGCCCGTTGTCGGCCAGCACCGCGGCGGCGCTTCGGTGCGCCACGACCACGAGGGGCGAGTAGAAGGGACGCGGCAGAGGCTGCCGTACGTCGTACTTCGCGGCCAGTTCGTCGGCGGGGGCCTGGCTGGACGGGAAGGCGAAGTCGTACCCCTTGAGGTCGAGTCCCTCCATGGCCCAGGACCCGGAGGTCTCCGTCTTCAGGGTGTAGCCCTTGGCAGCGAGGGCCTTCACCACATCCGGATCGGCGAAGAACTCCGCCTTCTCCGATCCGATCACTCCCAGCACGGTCTTCGTTGCCGTGCCCTTGTCCTGCTTCTCGCGGCCCGCGACGACGGCTGCTGCCACTCCGCCGATCAGGAACACCGCCAGGACGATGGCGACTATTCGTCTCACACTCGGAGCCTGCTCCCGGAACCCAACATTCCGCACGGTTCCGGGTGAACGCGGGGTGACGACCCCATCCCAGTACGCAACCGGATCAGCCCGTTCCGGGCGCCCCTTCAGGGGTGCGGGAACTGCGCGATCAACCCCCACCGACCCGCAGATTCGTACCGGCGCCAAGCGGAGCGCAATGGCACCCGGCCCGCGCGTCACTGCGGGCGCACGCGGGCCGGGGCCGACCGGGGGAGCCCTGAGGGCTCAGTGGGTGGTGAGGGTGCGGCGCGCCTCGGTGGCCGCCGTGTGCGCGTCCATGCGCTCGGCGGCCAGGATCGCGGCCGCGGTGTCCGCGCGGGACGCCGCGACGACGAGGGCGCGGCCCGCGAGGGCGTGCGCCCGCTCATGAAGCGCCACGACCTGGGCGGACTCGGCGGCGGTACCGGCACCGGTCGCCGACGCGCGGACCGGCGGACGGCCCCCGCGAAGACGTGCGACCTGCCCGGTCAGCCGCTCGGCGGCGACATCGAGCTCGGCGGACGGTTCGATCCCGCGCAGCTCGTCGGTCACGGCCAGCAGTGCCGCGAGGTGGCCGGCGAGCTGGATGTCCAGCTCCTCTTCGCGCGACCGGTGGGGAAAGTCGGCGGTGCCGGCCATCGTGTGGACCGACTTGGTGCGGATCGGTTCGTACATGGGAGATGGCCTCCTGTGCTCTGACAGGAAACCATCCTAGCTTGGATTTCGTCTAAAGTTGAGCTTGTTCATAAAAGCGGGCCGGTCGACCACGGAGCGTGACTGAGTGGGCGTCAGGGCTGGCCGTATCCGTCCAGGAAGTTCCCGATCCTGGTCACGGCGTCCGTCAGGTCCCGGGCGGTGGGCAGGGTGACGACCCGGAAGTGGTCGGGCTCCGGCCAGTTGAAGCCCGTCCCCTGCACCACCATGATCTTCTCGGTCCGCAGCAGGTCCAGCACCATCTGCCGGTCGTCCTTGATCTTGAAGACCTTCGGGTCGAGGCGCGGGAAGAGGTAGAGGGCACCCTTCGGCTTCACGCACGTCACGCCGGGGATCTGCGTCAGCAGCGCGTGCGCCACGTCCCGCTGCTCCCGCAGCCGCCCGCCGGGAAGCACGAGCTCGTTGATCGTCTGCCGCCCGCTCAGCGCGGCGACCACGCCGTGCTGGCCCGGCATGTTCGCGCACAGCCGCATGTTCGCGAGGATGGTCAGCCCCTCGATGTACGAGTCGGCGTGCGCCCGCGGCCCCGAGATCGACATCCACCCGACCCGGTACCCGGCCACCCGGTACGCCTTCGACATGCCGTTGAAGGTGAGCGTCAGCAGGTCCGGGGCGACCTTGGCGGTCGGCGTGTGCGTGGCCTCGTCGTAGAGGATCTTGTCGTAGATCTCGTCCGAGCAGACCAGCAGGTTGTGGCGGCGGGCGATGTCGGTCAGCCCTCGCAGCATCGCCTCGTCGTAGACCGCGCCCGTCGGGTTGTTCGGGTTGATGATCACGAGCGCCTTGGTGCGGTCGGTGACCTTCCGTTCCACGTCGGCGAGATCGGGCATCCAGTCGGACTGCTCGTCGCACCGGTAGTGCACGGCCGTGCCGCCGGACAGTGACACGGCGGCGGTCCACAGGGGGTAGTCGGGCGCCGGTACGAGCACCTCGTCGCCGTCGTCCAGCAGCCCCTGCATCGCCATCACGATCAGCTCGGAGACGCCGTTGCCGATGAAGACGTGCTCGACGTCCGTCTCGATGCCGAGGGTCTGGTTGTGCATGACCACGGCCCGGCGCGCCGCCAGCAGGCCCTTCGCGTCGCCGTACCCGTGCGCGGACGAGACGTTGCGGAGGATGTCCTCCAGGATCTCGGGCGGGCACTCGAACCCGAACGCGGCCGGATTCCCCGTGTTCAGCTTGAGAATGCGATGCCCAGCCGCTTCGAGCCGCATCGCCTCCTCGAGCACCGGGCCCCGGATCTCGTAACAGACGTTGGCGAGCTTGGTCGACTGGATCACCTGCATGTCCGTGAGCTTACGGCCCGGTAACGCCCCTCGGGCCGTGTTTTCCACCACGTGAGACACGGCGGTTTGGGTGGATATCGCCACCGGCGGTCCCACCGGCCCCTCCCGCCCCTGCGATCAGCCGCCACGCCGAGGCCGTACGAGTGCGAAAAAGGACGTACGCCACGAACGCCGCGGTCGGTGCACGCGACGTCCCGGTGCGCACCGGCAGGACGACGGGCCCGTGGCTCCGCCGATCGTGTACCACCCGCGGAACGAGCCGCCCCAGCCGCGGGACATGCACCGAATGAACCGGGGGCCGCCGGACATGAACCGGGCGGCCGCCGGGCAAGCGCCCAAGTGGCAGTCGCCCTGGTCAGGTTGATCGCGCCCGAGGCAACTCCTTGCCCACACCCCCCTCTCGCTTCACAATGTGCATGACAGACCCGTGGGCGGCCGGAGATTCTCCGGCCGCCCGAGTCTCAATGAGGGGACCCCCACATGAGAAAGCCTCTCGGCGCCGCGCTCCTCGCCCTGGTGATAGCCGGGGCGGGCGCGGCACCCGCGGTCGCGGCGCCCAATCCTGTGACCGTGGACGCCGTGGACACGGACACCACCACGTCGGTGGTCAGAGACGCCGTCACGTCCACGACGGCGGCCGTGTCCAGGATCACCGCGCCGACGGTCCAGGCCGTCAACTTCGCCGGCACCGTCTCGCTCAGCAACTGCTCGGGCTCCGTCGTCCGCTTCCCGGACTCGGAGGACAACGACCCGGCGATGGTCATGTCCAACGGCCACTGTCTGGAGACCGGCTTCCCCGCGGCCGGTGAGGTCATCGTCGACCGGGCCTCCAGCCGCACATTCGGCCTGCTCAACGCCTCCGGCGGACGAGTCGCCACGCTGCGGGCCAGCAAGATCGCGTACGCGACGATGACCGACACGGACGTCTCGCTGTACCAGCTCACCACCACGTACGCGCAGATCAAGAGCTCGTACAACATCAGCCCGTTGACGCTGAACGACACGCACCCGGTCGCCGGGACCGCCATCACGGTCGTCTCGGGCTACTGGAAGCGGACCTACGCCTGCAACGTCGACGGCTTCGCCTACCGCCTCAAGGAAGGCGCCTGGACCTGGAAGGACTCGGTCCGCTACACCTCGGCCTGCCAGACGATCGGCGGCACCTCGGGCTCGCCCGTCGTCGACAACGCCACCGGCAACGTCGTCGCCGTCAACAACACCGGCAACGAGGACGGCGGCCGCTGCACCGACAACAACCCCTGTGAGGTCGACGAGAGCGGCAACGTGACCGTCCGCGCGGGCATCAACTACGCCCAGGAGACCTACCAGATCCCTGCGTGCTTCGGCATCGACAACAAGCTCGACCTGAGCGCGAGCGGGTGCACCCTGCCCAAACCGTGATCCCGCGGCGGGCGGTCACGGAGCAGTTCCGCGCACCGCCCGCCCCGCGAGCACATCCGTCCTGCGCCCGTCCTCCACGACGAAACGCCCGTCGATCAGGACGTGCGGGATGCCGGTCGGCAGCGTACGAGGATTCTCGAAGGTCGACCCCGCCGCCACCGTGGCCGGATCGAAGAGCACCAGATCCGCCCGGTACCCCTCACGGACCAGCCCCCGGTCGGGCAGCCGGAGCCGGGCCGCGGGCCGCGACGTCAGATGGGCCACGCACTCCTCCAGACCGAGAACGCCCAACTCCCGTACGTACCGGCCGAGATACTGCGGGAACGTGCCGTACGCGCGCGGGTGCGGCTTGTCGCCGCGAAGGATGCCGTCCGAGCCGCCGGTGTGGACCCGGTGCCGCATGATCGCCTGCACGTTCTCCTCGTGCCCGACGTGCTGGAGGATCGTCGAGCCGAGCCCGTCGTCGAGAAGCAGCCGCCGCGCGGTGACCCACGGGGCCTCGCCCCGCGCGTCGGCCGACTCCTGAACCGTCCGGCCCACGTACTCCGCGAGCGCCGGATCGGCAACCCCCGAGATCTCGATGGTGTCCCACTCGATGGGAACGCCGTGGCACCCGTCCGCGCCCACCACCTCCATGTGATGGCGGATCCGCTCCGCGGTCTCGTCGTCCTTCAACCGGGCGAGAACCGCCTCGGGACCACCCTCACTGGCCCAACTGGGCAGCATGGCCACGAGAGTCGTACAGCCGGGCGTGTACGGATACGTGTCGAGACTGATGTCGGCCCCACCGGCGAGCGCACGGTCGACGAGCGCCAGCAGCTCTGGCCCTCTGCCCTTGTTCACGCCGAAGTTCATGGTGGCGTGGGCCAGATGAAGGGAGCAGCCCGCCTCGCGCGTCAGCTCCACCATCTCCCGGTACGCGTCCAGGGCGCCGGCTCCGTACGACCGGTGGTGCGGGCAGTAGTAGCCGCCGTACTCCGCCACCACCCGGCACAGTTCGGTGAGTTCGGCGTCCTTGGCGTACATGCCCGGGGTGTAGGTGAGCCCGGACGACATGCCGACCGCGCCCTCCCGCATACCGTCGGCGACCAACTGCCGCATCCGGTCCAGTTCCCGTGGCGTTGCTTCACGATCGTCCCAGCCGACGGCGAGCATCCGCACCGAGCCCTGAGGAATCAGATAGGCGGCATTGACGGCGATGCCCTCACCGTCAAATCCATGATCCAGCCGGTCCAGATACTCGCCCACGGACCGCCAGGTGAAGTCGATGTCGTCCCCGTTGCCGTTCCACCCGGTGATGGCCCTGCGCACCTCGGCGAGGGTCCGGTCGTCGACGGGCGCGTACGACAGCCCGTCCTGCCCGATGACCTCCAGCGTCACGCCCTGGGCGACCTTCGCGCTGTGGTCGGGGTCCCTGAGCAGGGCGAGGTCGCTGTGAGCGTGCATGTCGATGAAGCCGGGGGAGAGGACGAGCCCCTCGGCGTCCAGAACGCGGCGGGCCACGGGCCGCAGGCACCCAGCAGCAGCGGCCTCCTGGACCACGGCCGTGATCCTGCCGCCCTCGATACCCACGTCGGCCCGGTAGGAGGGGCCTCCGCTCCCGTCGACAACGTCCACGTCACGCACTACGAGGTCCATCATGGCGGGCTCCTAGAAGTAGGTGCGGATGTAGTCGACGACCGTGCCGTCCTGCTCCACCACCGGAATCAGCTCCCATTTGTCGAAGGACGTACAGGGATGGGAGAGCCCCATGCCCACCCAGTCACCGACCCGGAGTTCGGCTCCTTCGTCCGTACGAATCCAGGCGTGCTGATCGGACAGACCAGTGACCGCGACACCGTCGGCGGACCGCTCGCCCTCATCCGAGCGGACCACCTGCACCTCGGGCAGATCAAGGTCGTAGGCGGCGTCCCGCTTGCCCGCGTTGACGAAGGCCTGCTCGGCCGAGGGGCGGGAAACGACCTGTGCCCAGAGCCGGAAGGCGGGCTGGAGGGCACCCTCATCGGGAACCCGGTTGAACGGGGTGATCTTCCGGTAGTGCCCGTCATCGTGCGAGACATATGCACCGGACCGCAGCAACTTCAGTACGGGCAGGGAGAGTTCGGGAATCCCGGCGAAGACATCGGCCACGGCGTCGAACCAGGCGCTGCCCCCCGCGCTCACCACGATCTCGTCCAGCCCCTCGAAGCGACCGTCCTTGTCGAAGTCGACGGCCAGCGTGACAAGCCGCCGAAGCCAGCCACGCACCCGCTCCGAATCGGCGTCCGGCACCTCACCCTCGTACCCGGCGACACCCACCAGCCGCAAGGTGTCCACACCGGCGACCGCATCCGCGACGGCGGAGCACTCCTCCTCCGTCCGCACACCGGTCCGAGCACCCTCACCGGCAGCCAACTCGACGACGACGTCCACGGGCCGAACGGCACCCCGCAACGCGGAGTCCATCAACTCCACCCCGCGCACGGAGTCGACGTAACAGACGAAACGAAACCCGGGATCGGCGTCGAGCTGCGAGGAAACCCACTTCAGGGCGGCGGCGTCCACCACTTCATTCGCCAGGAAGACCCGCTGGACCCCGAACGCCCGCGCGACCCGCACCTGATGAGGCACGGCCAGAGTGATCCCCCAGGCGCCACGCTCGATCTGCCGCTGAAAAAGCCGGGGAGCCATGGAGGTCTTGCCGTGCGGGGCGAAGGCGAGCCCGTGCCGGACCGAGTACGTCTCCATGAGCCGCAGATTGTGCTCAAGACGCTCGGCGGACAGGGCGAGCACCGGAGTGGTGAACCCACCGCTGAACAGGTTGCGGCGCTGAGCGGCCAGCTCACCGACCGTGAGCCCGTCGGCATCGGGCGGGAGCCCCTTGAAGCGGTGGTCGACACGTTCGTCCGCCAGCGCGGCAAGACGCTCCGCACCGGTGCCGGAGACGGAATCGGCGGCCATGAAGCCTCCCCAATATTCGCCGTTGCACTCCTTGCAACAGTCATTGCGTATCGCGCTTACTGCTGTCTAACATCTCGGCCAACGCCGGGTCAACGGAGCCGCCGAGACCCGCAAAGGCCGAGGAGCCCAAGCCATCGTGACCCCCACCGGACCCGCCCCCACGGCCGCCGCGCACCCCGCGCCCGCCGTGGATGTCGTCACCCTCGGCGAGTCCATGGTCACGTTCCTCCCCTCCCGCCCGGGCCGCCTCGCCGACGTGCCGTCCTTCGACCGGGCGATCGGCGGCGCGGAGTCCAACGTGGCCTGCGTACTGGCCGCCGCGGGCCACACCGCCAGGTGGGTCAGCCGGGTGGGTGCCGACGGTTTCGGCGACCACCTGACCGAGGCGATCGGCGCGTACGGCGTCGACACGTCCGCCGTACAACGCGACCCCACCCGCCCCACCGGCATCTACTTCCGCACGGCGAGCGACCGCTCCACCGACGCCCACGAGGTGGCGTACTACCGCACGGGCTCCGCGGCTTCGGCCATGTCCAAGGCCACCCTCGACATGGCGGCCGTCAACGCAGGCCGAATCCTCCACCTCTCCGGCATCACAGCAGCACTCTCCCCCGACTGCCGTTCCCTCCTGACAGCCCTGACGGCCCCACACCCCGACCGCCCCCTGATCTCGTTCGACGTCAACTACCGAGCAGGCCTCTGGCCAACCCCGTCCAAAGCAGGAGCCACCCTCCTCACACTCGCCCGCGGCGCCGACCTCGTCTTCGTGGGCGAGGACGAGGCGGAGGCGGCCTGGGGCATCACGGGCGGCCCCACCGCGATCCGCGCCGCACTCCCGGAGCCCCGGGTACTGGTGGTCAAGGCCGGCAGCCAAGGAGCCACGGCCTTCGAGACAGCGCCCCCCACGCACCCGCACCCGCCCACGGACGGAAGGGGGCGTGTCGGGGGGTGTCCGCCCGCAGCGGATGGCGTGTCAACTCGTAGCCCTTCTCAGGCAACCGATTCCACGCCAGACCGAGGACGGACACCCCCCGGCGCGCACCCGCCCCCCACCACACGCGAGGGCGACCAAACCACGGCGCGGTACTCGCACACCACACGCGAGGGCGACCAAACCACGGCGAGCCACCCGAACGACACCGTCACATTCGTCCCCGCCCTCCAGGTGGACGTAGTCGCCCCGGTCGGCGCGGGCGACGCCTTCGCGGCCGGCTTCCTGTCGGCGACCCTCCGTGGACTCCCTCCACGGGCCCGCCTCCGCCACGGCCACCTCATGGCCGCCGCCGCGCTCACCGACCCCGGAGACCTGGGCGCACCCCCCTCCCGCGACCACGCCGACCGCCTCGCCGCCCTGGACGACGACGCGTGGGGGACACTTCGACTCGGCCCCGGCTGGACGCACACCGCAGACCGGGCCCAGGAGGAGGTACCCACCCCATGAGCCAGACCGTCGACAGAGCGCTGTCCATCCTGCCGCTCCTAGCCGAAGGCCCCGCCGACCTGGGCCAGGTCGCCGACCGCCTGGGCGTCCACAAGTCGACCGCCCTGCGGCTCCTGCGCACGCTCCACGAACACGGCCTCGTCTACCGCCAGTCCGACCAGCGCTACCGCCTCGGCGCCCGCCTCTTCGCCCTGGCCCAGGAGGCCGTCGAGAACCTCGACGTCCGGGAGATCGCCCACCCCCACCTCGTACGCCTCAACGAGCAGTGCGGCCACACCGTCCACCTCGCCGTGCACGAGGAGGGCGAGGTCCTCTACATCGACAAGGTGGAGAGCCGCTACCCCGTCCGGATGTACTCCCGCATCGGCAAACCGGTCGCCATCACGGTCGCCGCGGTCGCGAAACTGCTCCTCGCCGACCTCCCGGAACCCGAGCGCCACACCCTGGCGGACAAGCTCGACTACCCCATGTACACATCCCGCTCGACCCCCAACGCCCCGGCGTTCCTCAGGGAGTTGGAGAAGGTACGGGACCAGGGCTGGGCCACCGACCTCGGCGGCCACGAGGAGTCCATCAACTGCGTGGCCGCCCCCATCCGCGGCACCGACGGCCGAGTCGTCGCCGCCATGTCCGTCTCCGCCCCGAACGTCGTCGTCACCGCCGACGAACTCCTCACACTGCTCCCACTGGTGCGCCGTACCGCGGCGGCCATCAGCGGCGAGTACTCAGGCAAGACCCCGACGAAGGAAACCAGCTCATGACCGACAAGATCGCCCTCACCCCCAAGACCCACACCACCCCGCCCGCCAAGTTCTCGCACGGCGTCAGGAAGGGGAACATCCTCCAGGTCGCGGGCCAGGTCGGCTTCCTGCCCGCGGTGGAGGGGCAGCCCCCGACGCCGGCCGGCCCGACCCTGCGCGAGCAGACCCTCCAGACCCTCGCCAACGTCAAGGCCATCCTCGAAGAGGGCGGGGCCTCCTGGGACGACGCGATGATGATCCGCGTCTACCTCACGGACGTGGACCACTTCGCGGAGATGAACGCGATCTACAACGCGTACTTCGAGGAGCAGGGCCTGACAGCACCCCCCGCGGCCCGCACCACGGTGTACGTGGGCCTCCCGGCGGGCCTGCTGATCGAAATCGACACACTCGCAGTACTGGGCTAACAACGCGGCCCCACAACGCGCCTCCCCCCAACGCGCCCCACACTCCCCACCCCCCACAACACCCGCACCCCGTAAGTCATCACGGTGCGGCGCCCACCCCCAGGGCGCCGCACCGCGATCCGCCCTGCCCGAAAGCTCCATGCCCTTAAGAAGAGGCCCCCCATGTCGTCCCTGCTCGCAGCCACACCCACCCCGGAAGCGCCACCCCACACAGGCGGCCTGCTCCTCCTCATCGACGGCACCGCAGGCCTGCTGACGGTCGCGGCCCTCGGCATAGTCCTGCTCCTCGTCCTGATCATCAAAGTCAGACTGCAGCCGTTCGTCGCGCTGCTCGCGGTGTCCATAGCCGTCGGCCTCTCGGCCGGCCTCTCCGTCACCGAACTCTTCGGCACGGTCCAGCGGTCGACCTCCGTCTCGATGATCGAGTCGGGCATGGGCGGCATCCTCGGCCACGTCGCGATCATCATCGGCCTCGGCACGATGCTCGGCGCGATCCTGGAGGTGTCGGGCGGCGCGGAGGCGCTCTCGGCCCGCCTGCTCAACCTGTTCGGCGAGAAGCGCGCCCCGCTCGCCATGGGCCTCACCGGCCTCATCTTCGGTATCCCGGTCTTCTTCGACGTAGGCATCTTCGTCCTCGCGCCGATCGTGTACGCGGCCGCCAAGCGCTCCGGCAAGTCGATCCTGCTCTACTGCATGCCGCTCCTCGCGGGCCTGTCGATGACCCACGCGTTCCTGCCGCCGCACCCCGGCCCGGTCGCCGCCGCAGGTCTGTTCAAGGTGGACCTGGGCTGGGTCATCCTGATGGGCGTCGTCGTCGGCATCCCCGCCGTGCTCGCCGCGTGGGCGTACGCCGCCTGGATCGGCAAGCGCCTCTTCGTCCCCGTACCGCAGGACATGGTCGAGGCCGCGGAAGAGGCGAAGGCGGCGGTCGCCGCGGAGCGCGCGGCGCGCCGCGCGGCAGTCGGGGGACCCACCGACGGCGCAGGCACGGCCACGGGCGCAGGCACGGGCGCAGGCACGGGCACGGGCACAGGCACGGGCAAGAGCACAGGCGCGGGCTCCGGTTCGGTCGCCGTCGCCGAAGGCCCGGGCGGGGACCCCGCCGAGCAGCCGCCCTCCCTCTCCACGGTCTTCCTCATCATCGGTACGCCGCTGCTGCTGATCCTCGCCGCGACGTTCTCCTCCATCGCCCTGGACCCGTCGACGTTCCGCTCGGTCGTCGAGTTCTTCGGGCACCCCTTCGTGGCGCTGACGATCGCGCTCCTCATGGCGTACTACCTGCTGGGCATCCGGCGAGGCTGGTCCCGCAAGTCGCTGGAGACGGTGTCCACGGCGTCCCTGAAGCCGGTCGGCAACATCCTGCTGGTCGTCGGCGCGGGCGGCGTCTTCGGTGCCGTACTGAAGGGCTCGGGCATCGCGGACGCGCTGGCCGACACGTTCAACGACGTGGGCCTGCCCATCATCGTGCTGGCCTGGCTGATCTCCGTCGTGCTGCGGGTCGCCCAGGGTTCGGCGACGGTCGCCATCGTCACCACGGCCGGCATCGTCGTCCCGCTGGTCGAGGGACAGGACCTCTCCCAGGCCCACCTGGCGCTGATCATCATGGCGATCTCGGCCGGTTCGATCTTCGCCTCGCACGTCAACGACGGTGGCTTCTGGATCGTCGCCAAGTACTTCGGCATCTCGGAACGCGACACCCTCAAGTCCTGGACCGTCCTGGAAACGGTGCTCTCGGTGGCGGGCTTCGCGATGGCGGCGCTGCTGAGCGTCTTCATATAGCGGGACGAAGCGGAGCCCGGCTGTTCCTGGCACAGGATCGTCGACCATACTGCCCGCTGTGGAGCAGCGCATAGGACCCAACATCCAGCCCCTGCAAGGCGCCGCGGTCGATCCGGCGTTCGTGCCCGGCATCACGGGCCCGCGCCCCGCCGAGCCGAAGGACGCCGAACCGACGGAGGCCGTCGAGGCGGCCTCGAAGGAGGAGACGGCCCCCGAGAAGCGGACGCCTGCCAAGCAGACGGACCTCAGGAAGGAAGCCGCAGAGGAGGAACCCTCCAACGACGAGCCCTCCGGCGAGGAGCCTTCCGGCGAGGACCCGGAGGAGCCCGAGGAGGCTCCCGAGGGCGGCCCCGTCTTCGAGGCCTCCGACCGCCGCGCGAAGATCGTCGCCGACCACATTGGCGTACGGCTGCGCCTGGACGACCAGGAGGCCGAGTTCCGCTGGGAGGAGATCGGCGCGGTCGAGACCGAGTCACCGCGCTTCGGGAAGCGGTTCACCATCACGGTGCACACCCCCGACCGCCGCTGGTACCCGATCGAGATCGAGGCGTCGGCCAGGTCCCGCTTCAAGGAGTGGGAGACCCAGCTGGACGAGGTCCTGGACACGTACTTCGAGGACGCCGAGGAGGCGTCCGAAGCGGAAGAGGTCGAGGAGAGCGCCCCGTAGGGGGCGCGGGGAACTGCGCGACAAGCCACGACGGACCCGCAGTTCCCCACGCACCTCAACCGACCTGACTCAACTGCAGTACTGCGCTTCCTTCCCGATGGACCGGTACATGCAGTCGGAGTTCTCCAACAGCTGCAGCACGGCGTCCCGGTTCCGCGCGGTCTCCCGCTCGATCACCTCGTCGGGCGGGTAGAACCCGCCCCCGCCGCTGGACCCCGGATACATCTCGAAGGTGTAGGCGAAGATCTTCTGACTGCCCCACAGGTAGTCGTCGATCGACCCGTCGGTGATGTAGAGGTCGCTGGACTGCTCGGGCGTGTAGCCGTTGCTCGCGGCCATCTTCTGACCGACCGTGGCGAAGGCGTTGCGGTCGTCGACCGTCATCCCGGTCGTGGTGTCCGCGTTGGTGTAGCCGAAGGGCCACAGCACCAGCTCGCTGTACGTGTGGAAGTCCACGCCCGCCCTGATCTGCTGCTTGCCGCCCACGACCCGGCTGCGCACGAAGTCGGCGACGACCTTGACCTCGGGCGCGGACTCGGGCGCCGTGCCCCGGTAGGTCTCGGAGGACGTCGAGCCCGAGGAGCCGCCGCAGCAGCCCCAGCGGTAGTTCCAGTTGCGGTTCATATCGGTGCCGACGTACGAACTGCCGCTGTTGGGCTGGCGGTTCTTGCGCCACGAGCGGTAGGCGCCGGACGCGATGTCGTACTCGCCGCCGTCCGGGTTGAGGTCCGGGACGATCCAGATCTCCCGGTTGTTCACCATGTTCGTGACGCGGGAGTCGGAGCCGTACCCGGCGCCCAGCTCACGCAGCAGATAGAGAGCCATCTCCACGGTGAGGTGCTCGCGCGCGTGCTGGTGGTGGGTGAACAGGACCTCGGGCTCGGACTCGTCGGTCGCCACGTTGTCGCTGATCTTGATGGCGACGATGTCCCGGCCCTGGTACGACTTCCCGATCACGCGCTTGCTCATGATGCTCGGGTAGGCGGCCAGGCGCTGGTTGATCTCCGTGTTCATCTCGGCGTAGTTGTGATAGCGCGAGTCGGCGGAGGGGAAGTCGAGGATGCCCACGTCCGCGGCGCTCGACCGGTCGGGGGCGGAGCCGAGGGCCGTGACCTCGTAGCCGAGCTGCCGCAGCTTCTTCGCCTGGGCCGCGCGTCCCGAGACGACGACGGTCTCCTCGTCGGCCTCGTCGATCGACACGCCCGCCTGGGAGATCGCCGTACGGGTGGCCGAGGTGCTTCCGTGGACATGGACCTCGTACTGACGGATCTCCTCCGTGTCGGAGGCGGGAGCCGCCCCGGAGGCGCCGTTCGCGCTGGTCGTGGCGGCGACGGGGGCCGCGAGAGCCAGGGCGAGCAGCGTGGCGAGGGCGGCGGTGCGTCGGCCGCGTCTGCCGGGTGAGGGGGGTGCGGCGGGTGTTCCGCCGCCCTTGATGCGAAGTCGCATTGATTCTCCTAGATTCTCCAGAAATTCCGGGATCACCGGAAGTGTGGGGAGTGGAGCGGGGGGTGGATCGGTGCGACGTGCCGGGGCTGTCCGCCGAATGAGCCGGCAGGACCCCGTGTGCGGGTGTGGCGCTCATCGTGGGGCTATGGCATGTCCGGGTCAAGACCAGACCGAAACCCGCCACCACGAACCGGCCGAAACGAGACGGGTCGACCTCCGACCCCCGCCCCGCGCCCCTTCAGGGGCGCGGGGCTGTATCGATGTGCGGCTCCGCCGCGTGGGCGCGACAAGCCCCCGCCGGCCCGCAGGCATCAGGCGGCCTACCCGCGGAGTGCCGGGCGCACGCGGTGCGGCACAGGGCGCACACGCCGGGCGCAATGCATATATGCGGCCCGGCAGTGTACGCGGCCACACACCACACGTCGCGGACCCACGCAAAGTGCACCCGCCGGTGTGACGCCCACGTGCGAAGCCAAGGCGCAGCCGCGAGAGTGGGGAACCAGCGCAAGGGGAGCCACCCACTCCGGCTCCCGTCTCACACCCAGAGGGCTGGCTGATCATGGGCGGATCAGCGCCGCGAAGGGTCCATCAGCCACCGGTCGAGACGACCAGCTTCGTCGACCGGCGGGACGAACTGGCCGAGGGGCGGCGGCTGTTGGCCACCGCACGACTGGTCACGCTGACCGGACCCGGCGGCGTCGGCAAGACGCGGCTGGCCGGGCGGATCGCCGCCCGGGTCGAGCGGGCGTTCCCGGACGGCGTGCGCTTCGCGCACCTCGCCGGTCTGCACGACCCGGCACTCGTCCCGCTCGCCGCGGCCGACGCCCTCGGTCTGCACGACCACTCCGAACAGCCGCCCCTGGACACGCTGGTCGAGCGGCTGCGGGACCGTCGGCTGCTCCTCGTCCTCGACAACTGCGAGCATCTGCTGTCCGCCTGCGCGGAGTTGGCGGCAGCGCTGCTGCACGGCACGAGCGGCGTCCGGATCCTCGCGACGAGCCGCCACCGCCTGGCCCTCACGGAGGAGCACCTCCTGGACGTACGGCCCCTGCCGGTGCCCGACCCGGACTCGGATCTCTCGGCCGCCGCGACCTACCCGGCCCTGGCGCTCTTCGCCGACCGGGCCGCGGCCGTCGCCCCCGGTTTCGAACTCACCCCCGACAACCGGGCCGCCGTGGCCCGCCTCTGCCGCCGCCTCGACGGCCTGCCGCTCGCCATCGAGCTCGCGGCCGTCCGGATGCGCGTCCTCGGCGTCGATCAGCTCGTCGCCCGGCTCGACGACCGCTACCGCCTCCTCACCACCGGCAGCCCGGCCGTCCTGCCCCGCCACCAGACACTGCGTGCGGCGGTCGACTGGAGCCACGAACTCTGCACGGAGGCGGAGCAGTTGGTGTGGGCGCGGGCCTCGGTCTTCGCGGGCAGTTTCGACCTGGAGGCGGCGGAGGCGGTGTGCGCGGACACCGAAGCGGACTCGGCCCCGGACACAGCCGGGCGCGCAGACGAACGCCACGGCACGGGCGACGGCACGGGCGGCGGCAAGGGTGAGGGCAAGGGCGCCGGCACGGACGACGGTACGAGCATCGGCGACGGCAAGAGCATCGGCGTACACCCCCAGGACGTCCTCGAAGCCGTGGCCGGTCTCGTGGACAAGTCCGTGCTGTCCAGGGAGGGCGGCCCGGGCACGGCCAGGTACCGCCTGCTCGACACGCTGCGGCACTACGGGCTCGACAAGCTGCGGCAGCGGCCCGGGGAGGAGTCGGCCGCCCGGCGGCGGCAGCGGGACTGGGCCCAGGAGGTGGCCGCGGAGTGCGAGCGGAGGTGGTTCGGGCCGGGGCAGCGGGAGATCGTGGCCCGGCTGCGGGCCGACCAGGACAACCTGCGGGCCGCCCTGGAGTTCAGCCTCACCGTGCCCGGCGAGGCCCGGGCCGGACTCGGGCTGGCCGGGACCCTGTGGTTCTACTGGCACGCCTGCGGAGCGCCCCGCGAGGGCCGGTACTGGCTGGACCGCGCGCTCGACGCGCACCCCGAGCCCACCCGGGAGCGCGCCAGGGCACTCTGGGTCGCGGGCCTGCTCGCCGGCTGTCCCGAGGACCTCACCCGGGGCCGCCACCGCGCCGAGGACGCCCGCGCGCTCGCCCGCCGCCTCGGCGACCCGGCCGAGGTCGCGCACGCGGAGTACCTGCTCGGCCTGATGGCCCTGTTCGGCGACGACCTGCCCGCCGCCCTCGACCACTACGAGGCCGCCGTCGCCCGCAACCCCGTCGACGGCCAGCTCCCCAGCCTCGCCGTCCTCGACCAGGTCGAACTCGCCGCCAGCCTCGCCTTCCTGGGCCACACCGACCGCGCGGTCCAGGTCTGCGAGGACGCCCACCGCCTCTGCGAGGAGCACGGTGAGGAGTGGGTCCGCTCGTACGTCCTGCGTGTCCTGGCCCTCGCGTACACGGAGCGGAAGGAATGGGACCGCGCGGAGCCGCACGCCCGGGACGCCCTGCGCCGCAAGCTCGCCGTGCACGACGTCATCGGCATCGGTCTCACCCTCGACCTGCTGGTGGTCATCACCGCCGCCCGCGGCGCCCACGAACGTGCGGCCGTCCTGCTCGGCGGCGCCGACCGCGTCTGGGCCGGCATCGACGGCAACCGCTTCGGCTCCACGACGTACAACTCCGCGCGCAAGGAGAGCGAGACGCGGGTACGGGCGGCCGTCGGGCCGGGCGTCTTCGACCGGGCGTACCGGCGCGGCGGCGGGCTAGGGCTCACCGCGATCGTCTCGTACGCCCTCCAGGAAGCCGGGAGACCGGTCGTCCCCGGCCCCCGCAGGGCCGACGGGAACCCGCACCCGGACTCCGGCCGGGGAGACCCCCGTCTCGCGTCGCTCACCCGGCGCGAGAGGGAGGTCGCCGAACTGGTCGCCGAGGGGCTCGCCAACCAGCAGATCGCCGACCGCCTGGTGATCGCCCGCCGCACCGCCGAGGGCCATGTGGAACGCATCCTCGGCAAGCTCGGCTTCAGCAACCGCAGCCAGATCGCGGCATGGGTCTCCGCACGCCGCTGAGCCCCCGGTCCTGGGGGCCGAGGTGCCACAACGCCCCATGCGCGGCCTGTTGGCTCGCCGACAGCCAGGCAGCCCGCTCAACCAGGCAGCCCGCCGCCACAACCAGGTGGATACGACAGAAGGGAAATCCTCGTGACTGCCGAATCGGCCGAGCCGTCCCGACCGGCTCAACCAGCCCCGCCCCAAGGGGCGTTCGACCACCGTATGGCCGTCTTCGGCTCCGACGACGCGTTCGTCGCGGCCGCGCTCCCCTTCCTCGTGGAGGGCCTGGCCGCACCGGACGAACCACCGCCCGTCGCCATCGCCGACCCCGGCAGACTGGATTTCCTGCGCGACGCGCTGGGCACGGACGCCAAGGGCGTCGCCTTCGTGCCGCACACCGAGTGGTACACGGGCTCGGCGGCCAACGCCGTGGCACAGAGCGCCGGTTACCTCGCCGCGAACGCGGGACCCGGCGGCCGTGTCCACCTCCTCATGGAGCCGCACTGGGCCGGCCGTGCCGGACGCTCGGCACGCGAGACCACCGAGTGGATCCGCTACGAGTCGCTCGCCAACCTCCTCTTCGCTCCGTTCGCGACGACCGCCCTGTGCGCGTACGACACCCGCACCGCGGGCCCCGCCATCGTCGACGCCGCCCGCCGGGCGCACCCCGGCACGCCGGTGTACGAGCAACCGGCCCGCCTGGTCCACGAGTTGGACTCGATCCCCCTGCCCCCGCCGCCACCGGACGCCGAGCGCCTCACCGCACCGGACCGCGACACCCTGCGCGAACGGGCCCGGGCGCGCGGACTCGCCCCCGCGGACGCCGACCTCTTCGCGACGGCGGTCACCGAGGCGGCGACCCCGTACGTACCCCCGCTCCCCACACCCCCGCTCCCCGAGGTCCTGCTGTGGGGCGAGGCACCCGCCTGTGTCTGTGAGCTGCGTGTGCCCGAGCGGATCACCGATCCGCTCGCCGGCTTCGTCCCGCCGCCCGCCGAGGGCCCGGAGCCCGGCCAGGGACTGTGGTTCACCCGCCAGGTCTGCGCGTACGTGGACATCCGGGACGCGGAGCCGGGCGACGGCTCGCTGATCCGTGTCCAGTACGCGTAGGAGCGCGGCACACCCGGTCCCGTACACCTCCGTACGGCGAAGGCACCCGCACGCCCAATAACCGGTGCGAACGCACGTTTTCAGGTAGGCATTCAGGTAGTACTCCCCGTGTCCACGAGCCACGGGGAGCCGAACCTTTACGCATGCTGGAACTCTCCGGAGGACATCCTCCGGATCCCGACGCCGCGTACGGCTGGTACCCCCAACCACCATTGGGAGCAGGCCACTTGAGCGTCGTGTACGACCCCCGCCCTGTCGCGGCGGCCGAGGCCCGCGCGGAGGTCAGGCGGCAGCTGGAGGTCTGGGGGCTCGCGGAACAGAGCGACACGGCGGAGCTCCTCGTCAGCGAACTCGTCACCAACGCCCTGATACACGCGGCGAGTCGCCTCCGCCTCACCCTCTCGGCCGCGCACGGAGTCCTGCGCTGCGAGGTCTCCGAGGCAGGCCGCCGCCCTCCGGAGGTGTCCCGGGCGGGCACCGCGGTGGGCGGCTGCGGGATGTTCCTGGTGGATGCGCTCGCGTGGCGCTGGGGCTGCCACCAGGACGGGCCGGGCCGGACCCTCTGGTTCGAGCTCGGCACGTGCGGGTCCGACGGCTGTGGTCGGCGACAGCCGTAGTGCCCCGCGAGTTCCGGACGAACCGTTGTCCACCTCCGGAACCACAGCCCGGGCCCCGGTGGCGCGCCCTGCCGCCGGGGCCCGCCCGAACGCCTTCTCCTCGCCCGGCACGCTCCTCACCTGTGGACATCGGGTGGTGATCGCCGCACGCCCTCTTGTGCGCCCGTTCTCTTTACGCTTTCTTGATCCGCATGGCTGACACCTCTGGGAACGCGGACACCACTGGAAGCACGGCCACGGGAGCGACGGGGGAGTCCCTCCCCGGTCCCCGCAAGTCCAGTTGGAAATACATCGGCCCCGGCATCGTGGTGGCCGCGACGGGCGTCGGCGCCGGAGACCTCGTCGCCACGCTCATCGCGGGCTCGAACTTCGGCTACACGCTCCTCTGGGCCGCCGTCATCGGCTGTCTCGTCAAGATCTCGCTGGCCGAGGCGGCGGGCCGCTGGCATCTGTCCACCGGCCGCACGCTCTTCGACGGCTGGGCGAGCCTGGGCCGCTGGACGTCGTGGTTCTTCGTCGTGTACGTCGTGATCTGGGGCTTCGTCTACGGCGCCGCGGCCATGTCCTCGTCGGGCCTGCCGCTCCAGGCGCTCTTCCCGGACGTCATGGACCTCGAATGGTGGGCCGTCCTGACCGGTCTGGTCGGCCTGGTCTTCGTCTGGTTCAACAAGTACGAGGTCTTCGAGAAGGTCATGACCGTCCTGGTCGGCGTGATGTTCGTCGTCACGGTCTACCTGGCGATCCGCGTCACCCCGAACCTCGGCGACGCCTTCGCGGGCCTGCTCCCGGTCCTCCCCGACGAGAAGGACTCGATCCTCAACACGCTCGGCCTGATCGGCGGTGTGGGCGGCACGATCACGCTCGCCGCGTACGGCTACTGGGTCAACGCGAAGGGCTGGACGAACACCGGCTGGATGAAGGTGATGCGCCTGGACAACCGCGTCGCGTACATCACCACCGGCATCTTCGTCATCTCGATGCTCTTCGTCGGCGCGGAACTCCTCCACTCCTCCAACGTCGCCATCGCGAGCGGCGACAAGGGCCTCATCCAGCTCGGCGACATCCTGGAGGACGAGTACGGCACGGCGACCGCCAAGTTCTTCCTCATCGGCTTCTTCGCCACGTCCTTCACATCCCTGATCGGCGTCTGGCACGGCGTGAGCCTGATGTTCGCGGACTTCGTGGAGCGCTACCGCAAGGACCGCGCCGACCGCGCGACCGTCGAAGGGGAGACCCCGGCCGGGAAGACGACGTCGGTCGACGAGGTGGCCTCCGGCGCCCGTGAGCGCTCCTGGCCCTTCCGCGCCTACCTCCTCTGGCTGACCTTCCCGCCCATCGTCCTGCTCTTCCAGGGCGAGCCCTTCCGCCTGATCATCCTGTACGGAGTCCTGGGCGCGGCCTTCCTCCCCTTCCTCGCCCTCACCCTGGTCTGGCTCCTCAACTCCTCCCGCACCCCCGCGGAATGGCGCAACGGAATCCTGAGCAACTCCATGCTGACGATCGCGGGCCTGCTCTTCATCGTCCTGTGCGTCAAGCAGATCTGGGACCAGCCGTGGTCGGAGTTCTTCTAGCCGCGGCCGTGATCCGGGCTGACACGCGGACACACGGAAGCGCCGCCGCCGGATCGGCGGCGGCGCCGGCCCGTTGACGAGCCGTCCCTACGGGAGCCCGTGCACGTGCGGTCCCACCGCGTTCGACCAGGCGTTGCCGGCCGTCGCGTCCCAGTTCGTCGACCAGGTCATCGCGCCGCGCAGGTCCGGGTAGGTCCTGGAGGGCTTGAAGGAGCCGCAGTTGG
This sequence comes from Streptomyces sp. NBC_00258, assembly GCF_036182465.1. Lineage (NCBI taxonomy): Bacteria > Bacillati > Actinomycetota > Actinomycetes > Kitasatosporales > Streptomycetaceae > Streptomyces > Streptomyces sp. NBC_00258. Next base: position 5,027,359 of record NZ_CP108081.1, on the reverse strand, counting down.
TGCCCCTGGTGAGGCAGTCGAGGGCGTTGTTGACGATGCTGGGGGAGACGTAGCCGCTGCCCGCGCCCCTCGTCGAGGCCGGCAGGCCGAGGCCCACCTGGGACGGGGCGAGGCCGCCCTCCAGCTGGATGCAGGCGAGGGCGGTGAGGAAGTCCACCGATCCCTGGGAGTACACCTTGCCGTCGCAGCCGAGCATCGAACCGCTGTTGTAGTACTGCATGTTGACGACCGTGAGGATGTCCTTGACGTTCAGGGCCGTCTGGAAGTAGCCGTTGGACGTCGACTGCATGTCGATCGTCTGCGGAGCCATCGTGATGATCAGCGAGGAGCCCGCCTTCGAGGACAGGGACCGCAGCGCCTGCGTCATGTACGTGGCGTTGATGCCGTTCTCCAGGTCGATGTCGACGCCGTCGAAGCCGTACGTCTGCATCAGCGTGTAGACGGAGTTGGCGAAGTTCGTCGCCGAGGCGGAGTCGTTCACGGCGACCGTGCCGCGCTCGCCGCCGATCGAGATGATCACCTTCTTGCCCGCGGCCTGCTTGGCCCGGACGTCCGCCTTGAACTGGTCGACGGTGTAGCCGCCGAGGCCTGCCGAGTCGAGGTTGAAGGCCACCGCGCCGGGAGTGCCCGTGGCGTCGGCGAAGGCCACCGCGATGATGTCGTACTGGGACTGGACGTCGGAGATCTTCTGGACGGCCGCGCCGTTGTTGAAGTTCTGCCAGTAGCCGGTCACCGCGTGCTTGGGCAGCGCGGTCCCGCCGCCCGAGTCCGCCTTGGTCGTCCCGGTGACCGCCGTCGACTTCACCGACTCACCGGCCGCGTTCGTCGCGGTGACCTGGAAGGAGTACGAGGTGGAGGCGGCGAGGCCGGTGACCGTCGCCGATGTGCCGGTCACCGCGAGGACCTTCGTACCGGCGCGGTAGACGTTGTAGCCGGTCGCGCCCGACACCGTGTTCCAGGCGAGGGAGACGGAGGAGGAGCTCGTGGACGCCACGTTCAGACCGGCGGGCGTCGAGGGGACGACCGGATCGGGGTCGCCGCCTCCGCCCCCGTCGGGCCCGAACACGGACACGTCGTCGGCGAAGTAGGCCGCCTGTCCGTACCAGCCGTGCGTGTAGACGGTCACGGACGTCGTGGACGAGCCCGTCGTGAACGACGTCGTCAGTTGCTTCCAGGATGAGGAGTCCGGGGTCCAGGTCGACACGTCCGTCGTCCCCGTACCGCTCGCCCCGAGGTACGCGTACCCGCCCTGCACCCACGCGCTCAGCGTGTACGTCGAGTTGGGCTTCACCGCCACGGTCTGGCTGCACCTGGCGTTGTCCTGCCCGGCGGGCGTGGCCTTCAGGGCGGACGCACCGCCGTGCACGGGGGAGGAGACGGCGGCGCCGCTGCCCGCCGAGCAGGTCCAGTTGGAGAGCCCCGACTCGTAGCCGGCGTTCTTGGTGTTGTTGACGTCGGCGGCCGAAGCCTGGCCGGCTCCGGCAAGGGAGAGGACGGACGCGGCGAGTGCGGTGGCGAGGGCTGCCGCCCAGGTCCGTCTGCGTCTGGGCATGCCTGGTACGCGGTCCACTGGGGCCTCCGGTGGGGGAGTGGGAGTCAAAAGTGGGGGACGACTACGGTGGCCACCGCTGGAGGACCAAGGTGGTCCAGACCAATCCGGTTGTCAAGACCTCTGACGGAGGTCAACGCCCTTGCCGTACCGTCGAGTTGAGGCATATGCGCCTCACTCTGTGTGGATCACCCGCGCACCTTGTGTGAGGTGATCTCGCTGATCCGGTGTTGAGCGGCCCATGCCGTGGATAAGGTGCAGTTGCGGAAGGGCGCCACAGTGACAAATTCGCGTTCTTCCGTGAAGGTTTGATGGTGGAATCAGGGGCGATCTGAGGCGGTGGTTGACCACCCCGCCGCAGTGAACGGGGTGGTGTGCAGCGTGCCGACCGCGATAGCCGTCACCAGTTCCGATCTGGTGCTCCCACCGCACGACCGGCAGACCCCGCCCGCCGCTGTCCAGCCACTCGAAAGCCTCGAAAGCTCCCTCACCGGGATGCACGCGCTCATCGAACAGCACGGATATGTGATCGCGCTGTACCCGGCCTCCACACCGGGTGACATCACCCGGCGGCTGCACGCCGTGCGCTCCGTCCTGGAGAGCGACCGCATCGCGCTGCTCGGCCTGGACCTTCCGCCGCTCGGACTCGCCCTGCTCGCCCAGCAGTTGCGGCAGCTCTCCGTCTGCGACTTCAGCCCCGGCGTGCTCGCGTCCTCCGCGCGGCTGCTCGCCCACTACATCTACGCGGGCGCCCTGCTCGGCTCGGTCGCCAAGCTGGACCGCATCCCCGTGACCCTGAAGTCGCACGCCAAGTCATGGGTACCGGGCGCCCAGTTCGCCGTACTGGCCAATCCTCGGCCGCAACTGGTCCGCGTCGGCCACGAGGAGCTCACCGGGCCCGAGTTCGGGACACGGATGCTCGTCGCGCCCGGACAGCTGCCCGCCGAGTGGCTCACCGGGACGCTCGCGCCCGCCTGGCGCGTCCAGGGCGTCACGACCGTGCCCCTGCCCGCGGAGTCCACGCGCTGGTGGGGCACGGGCAAGGTCGCCGAGTTCGCCACCGGGCTCTACGACGTGTCCGTGCTGTACCAACTCGTCTCGTCCGTGCGGCGCGAGGAGTGTCACTGGTGCGGCCTCGAGCTCATCGGCGACCGCTGCGGATTCTGTGCGGCGCCTTTGCCACCGCCCCAGGAGCTTCCGAGGGCCACGGTGCGGGCAGCTTCTTCGGTACGTGCCCTGCCCCGAGGGGCTTCGTGAACCACGTAAGTCATGTACGTACACCTGAATAACGGTGCACAACAGGCACGTTGAACGAGCACGTAGAACGAATTACCAGGCACGACCGCTCGACCCCGCTGTCCCCGCCCCCCGATCGAGGTTGTCCGCGTCATGAATTCACGCCAGCGCCGCGGCGTCATCCTGCTGGTCCTCTCGGCCCTGTGCGCCCTGGGCGCCTTCGCCGGAGTGCTCTCGGTGATCCGCGACGTGAACTCGAAGGTCGGCCCCGAGGTCGCGGCGTACCGACTGAAGGACGACGTCGCGCCCTACCGGGAGCTGTCGTCCGACCAGTTCGAGAAGGTCTCCATGCCCGAGCGGTGGCTGTCGTCCACCGCCGTCACCGACCTCTCCCAGATCCGCGGCAAGATCGCGGTCACCCGGCTGGAGAAGGGCTCGCTGCTCCAGAGGGACATGATCGTGGACCGGCCCGAGCTGGAGGCCGGCCAGCAGGAGATCGCGATCATGATCGACGCGGCGACCGGTGTGGCGGGCAAGATCAACCCGGGCTCGCGGGTCAACATCTACGCCACGTTCAAGGACGAGACCGACAACGGCAAGGACCAGTCGAAGGTCATCGTCGAGAACGCCCGCGTCATCGACGTCGGCAAGCTGACCGCCCTGGACCCGGGCCAGTCCAGCAACGACCGCCGTCGCACCGCGAACGAGGCGGTCCCGATCACCTTCGCCCTCGACACCGCCGACGCCCAACGCGTCGCGTACGCCGAGTCGTTCGCCGAACACGTCCGCCTCGCCCTGGTCGCGGGCGGCACCGACCCGACCGTCGCCCCCGGCGACCGCACGTACACCCTCGACGAGGACAAGTAGGAGGCCGTGATGCGCTCAGCCCCCACGTGGCCAGGCCGAGGGAACGGCGTGCCAGGCCGAGGCCGAGGGACCGGCCGATGACCATCCGCATCCTCCCCGCCGTCGGCGACATCGACTCGGCCCGCGCGCTTACCACGCTGCTGAGCCAGCTCGCCGACGCCGAACCCGCGCCGCCCGTCGCGGACACCACGGCCCTGCTGGACACCCTGGCCCGCCTCGCCGCCGAGTCCCTCGACGAACTGCCCGAGGTCGTCCTCGTCCACGAGCGGATCGGCCCGGTCCCGGCGCTCGACGTCATCCGCGACCTGGTGCTGAGCTTCCCGGCCGTCGGCGTCGTCCTCATCACCGCCGACACCAGCACCAACGTGCTCACAGCCGCCATGGACTCCGGCGCCCGCGGCATCATCGGCCTGCCCCTCGGCTACGACGCCCTCGCCGAACGCGTCCACGCGGCCGCCGCCTGGTCCATGGGCATGCGACGCCATCTCGGCAGCGGCACACCCGAGTTGTACGCGGGACCGGGCGGCCGGGTCGTCACAGTGACCGGGGCGAAGGGCGGCGTCGGCGCGACCGTCGCCGCGGTCCAGCTCGCCCTGGCCGCCCAGGCGTCGGGCCGCTCCGTGGCCCTGCTCGACCTGGACCTCCAGTCGGGGGACGTGGCCTCGTACCTCGACGTGCAGTTCCGCCGCTCCATCGCCGACCTCGCCGGGATCAGCGACATCAACCCGCGCGTGCTCCAGGACGCCGTCTACACCCACGACACCGGACTCGGCCTCCTCCTCGCCCCCGCCGAGGGCGAACGCGGCGAGGAGATCACCGACCGGGTGGCCCGCCAGGTCCTCGCCGCCCTGCGCTCCCGCTACGAGGTCGTCGTCGTCGACTGCGGCGCCCAGCTGAACGCCGCGAACGCGGCGGCCGTCGAACTGGCCGACCAGGCCCTGCTGTTGGTGACCCCCGACGTGGTCGCCGTCCGCGCCGCCAAACGCATGGTCCGCATGTGGGACCGCCTCCAGATCCGCAAGGCCGAGGAGACCCTGACCGTCGTCAACCGCTTCTCCCGCGGTACGGAGATACAGCCGTCCCTCGTCGAACGCGTCACCGGCACGAAGGTCGCCCGCTCCACCGTGCCCGCCGCCTTCAAGGAGCTCCAGTCGGTGGTGGACGCCGGCCGCATGCAGGACCTGGACGCCCGCTCCACGGTCAAGCAGGCGCTGTGGGCCCTGGCGGGCGAGCTGGACCTGGTGGTCAAGCAGGAGGGCGGTGGCGGCGGCCGGCGTCGTAAGGCCTCGTCGGACCGGGGGGCGCTGGCCCTGCGCCGCAAGGGCGGCGACCGAGGAGCGGTCACCCTCGAATTCGCCGGGATGTTCCCCATCCTGCTGGTCGTGATGACGATCCTGTGGCAGTGCGTGCTGTACGGCTACACGTACTCCCTCGCGGGGAACGCGGCGGACGAGGCGGCGAGGGCCGCGACGGCGGCGAACGCGGTGACGCCGGGGGCGTACGGCGGTGCCTGTCAGGACGCGGGCAGCGAGAACCTACCGGGCGCCTGGGACGACACCGCGATCGGCTGTGCCCCCGACGGGCCGGTCATGAAAGCCACGGTCACCGCCCAAGTACCCCTGTTCTTCCCGGGCTTCGACGTGAACTGGACGGTCGACGCAGAGGCGGGGGCCGCGCTGGAAGGGGACGACGAATGAAGCGTCTCCCGGCACGCCGCCCGACCCGCCTCCTGAGGCGTCTCGTGAAACGTCTCCGGGGCGACGACCGGGGCGTATCCATGCTGGAGTTCGCCGGTTTCCTCCCCATCCTTCTCCTCGTGGGCATGGCGGCCATCCAGCTCGGCCTGATCGGCTACGGGATCAACCAGGCCGGTTCGGCGGCGCGGGCCGCGGCCCGCGCCGCCTCGCAGGGCGAGGACGGCGCCGCGGCGGGCCAGGCCGCGGTAAGCGGCTGGCTCAACCCGGCCGTGTCGCCCAATGAGGGCCCCGACCTCACCACCGCGACGGTCACGCTCCAAGTCCCTGCCGTCATCCCCCTCCTGCCCGCCGTGACCGTGGAACGCCACGCCACCATGCCCACCGACGACTGACCGACCGAGAAACCGAGAACCGAGAGGAGGCGACCCGCATGAGCCTGCGAGCCCGTATCGCCGCCCCCGAAGAGGGCGGATCAGGCCGCGAGGACGGCCACCTCGTCGCCGTCTACCGTGCCAAGCTGCTCGAAGAGATCGACCTCGCCGAGATGTCGAGCCTCGCGGCGGCCGAGCGGCGGATGCGCCTGGAGCGCGTGCTCGGGCACATCATCAGCCGCGAGGGCCCGGTCCTGTCGTCCGCCGAGCGCTCCCAGCTGATCAGAAGGGTCGTCGACGAGGCACTCGGCCTCGGCGTCCTCGAACCCCTCCTCGCCGACGCGTCCATCACCGAGATCATGGTCAACGGACCGGACTCGATCTTCGTGGAGCGGGCCGGACGGGTGGAACAGCTCCCGCTCAGGTTCGCCTCGAACGAGCAGCTGATGCAGACCATCGAGCGCATAGTCTCCACGGTCAACCGCCGCGTGGACGAGTCGAATCCGATGGTCGACGCCCGCCTCCCCACCGGCGAGCGCGTCAACGTCATCATCCCGCCGCTCGCCCTCACCGGCCCGACCCTCACGATCCGCCGCTTCCCGCGCGCGTACACGCTGCCGGAGCTGATCGGCCTCGGCTCGCTCGACGAGCAGATGCTCATGTTGCTCGCCGCGTTCGTCCGGGCCCGCTTCAATGTCATCGTCAGCGGCGGTACGGGCTCCGGCAAGACCACGCTCCTCAACGCGCTCTCCGGCCTCGTCCCGTCCCACGAGCGCATCATCACCATCGAGGACTCCGCCGAACTCCAGCTCCAGCAGGAGCATGTGATCCGCCTCGAATCCCGCCCCCCGAACGTGGAGGGCAAGGGCCAGATCACCATCCGCGACCTGGTCCGCAACTCCCTGCGTATGCGCCCCGACCGCATCATCGTCGGTGAGGTCCGCGGCGGCGAGACCCTCGACATGCTCCAGGCCATGTCGACGGGCCACGACGGTTCGCTCGCGACCGTCCACTCGAACTCCGCCGAGGACGCCCTGATGAGGCTCCAGACCCTCGGCTCGATGTCCGAGGTCCAGATCCCCTTCGAGGCGCTCAAGGACCAGATCAACTCCGCGGTCGACGTCGTCGTCCAGCTCACCCGCCACGCCGACGGCTCCCGCAAGGTCACCGAGATCGCCCTGCTCGTCTCGCACGGCCGCGAACAGTTCCGCGTCGTCCCGGTCACCCGTTTCGTGCCCCGCCCGACAGGCCCCGACCGCGTCGTCCACGGCCACTTCGAACACCTGCCGCTGCCCCGCTCGGTCGCCGAGAAGCTGTATGTCGCCAACGAGCCCCTGCCGCCCGCCTTCGGGGTCGCGGAGGCCATCGACGTCCTCAACACGAGGCAGGCCATCGGATGACCGGCCGGGCACTCCTCGGGACGACCCCCACCACCGAGACCGACAAGACTGATGAGAGGAGCGAGCCGTGAACAACCAGGCCCTGCTCGCCCTCGGCGGCACCGTCCTGTGCGGCACACTCGCCGTCGCGGGCGTGCACACGTACGCGGTGGGACGCGCCCAGCGCCAGGCCCTCGTCGACCGCCTCTCCGGCGGCGGCCCCCTGCGCACCGCCGCCGGCCGCGCCCGCCGCTTCGCCGCCGTCGACCGCCGGCTGCGCCGCACCCGCCTCGGCCGCACCATCCAGCTGCGCCTCTCGGCGACGGGACTCGACCTGACCGCGGGCGAGTTCTTCACGTACGTCGCCGCCGTGGTCGTCGGCCTCTGGCTGACCGCGGCCGCCGCCCTGGCCCCGTTCTTCGGCCCCATCGCGGGCCTGGCGGGCGTCTGGAGCGCCGCGATCTTCCTCAACTGGCAGCGCCAGAAGCGCATCGAGGCCTTCATCAACCAACTCCCCGACGTGGCCCGCCTGCTGGCCAACGCGGCGGCGGCCGGCCTCGCCCTGCGCACGGCCCTGGCGATGGCGGCGGAGGAGCTGGAGGCCCCGGCGGGCGAGGAACTGGCGCGAGTGGCCGACCAGTTGACCCTGGGCCGCTCGGTCGACGACGCGCTCGGCGAACTGGCCGAACGCCTCCCGTCCCGCGAACTGGTCGTCCTCGTGACGACCCTCGTCCTGTCCAACAAGGCGGGCGGCTCCGTCGTCAACTCCCTGCGGAACCTCACCCAGACCCTGGAGGACCGCAAGGAGACCCGTCGCGAGGTTCGCACCATGCTCTCCGAGGTCAACGCGACCGCCTTCACGGTCCCCCTCCTCGGCGTCGGCTCCCTCCTCCTCATCAACTCCTCGAACGAGGGCGCCCTGGCCAAGGTGACCGGCTCCCCGCTCGGCCAGACCCTGGTGCTCATCGCGATGGGCCTCTACACCATCGGCTTCTTCGTCATCCGCCGCCTCGGCAAGATCGAAGTATGAGGAGGAGGGGATCACGTTGCTTGCCTTGCTCCTTGCCGCACTGACCGGCCTCGCCGTCGGGGGCATGCTCCTCGGCATCCGCATGTACCGCGCGGAGGCCAAGCTCCCCGGCGACATGGCGCTCGCCCTGGAGGTCGGCGCCACCCGCGTCTCGAAGTCCGACTCGGCCGTCGACCGCCTCGGCATGCGGTTCGCCCCGCTCGTCCTGCGGCTGATGGGCCCCCGCCGCGTCGACGCCAAACGCCGCCGCATCGACATGGCGGGCAACCCCGGCGGCCTGACCCTGAACCGCTACGCGGCCCGCCGCGCCGTGTACGGGGTCTTCGGCGTCCTGCTCTTCCTGATCTTCCTCACCAACGGGCAGCTCCTCTTCGCCCTGATGGCCCTCGCCTTCGGACTGCTCGCCGCCGACGCCCTCATCTGGCAGGCCATCCGCGAACGCAAGGAGGTCATCGACCGCACCCTCCCGGACTTCCTGGACGTCCTGGCGGTCGTGGTGTCCGCGGGCCTCGGCTTCCGCCAGGCCCTCGACCGGGTCGCGGACCACTACGAGGGCCCGTGGGCGGACGAACTGCGCATCACGCTGCGCCAGATGGACATGGGCGTCAGCCGCCGCCAGGCCTTCGACGAACTGCGCAAGCGCAACTCCTCCGAACAGGTCGCCCAGTTCGTCTCGGCGCTCCAGCAGGGCGAGGAGCTGGGCTCCCCGATCGCGGACACCCTCATCCAGCTCGCCACGGACATGCGCCGCACCGACGCCCAGAACTCCCGCCGCCGCGCCGCCAAGACGATTCCCAAGGCGACCATGGTCACCCTGGTCTTCATGCTCCCGGCCACGATGATCCTCATCGCCACAGGCATGTTCCTGGGCTCCGGCTCGAACTTCGGCTCGATCCTGGGACGCTGAGATGCCCGGGACCTGGAAGCACCGGTGGTCATGGCGCCCCGATAAGGGGCGCGGGGAACTGCGCGACCAGCCACAACGGACCCGCGGCCTCCGAACGGCCCTCCCTCCGGGCGGCTCCGCCAAGTGGGCCACAGGCTACTTCGCAGACGACGCGGCAGCGCCCGGCAGCGTCCGCCTCCAGCTCAACGCCCTCCAGGCCCTGTGCCGCCAGGCGTTCGCGGTCCGGCTCACCCTGATCGCGATCGGAGCCCCCTTCGCGACGGCCAACGCGACGGACGGCCCGCCCCGTTACGGCGTCCTCGCCGCGGCGGTCCTCGGCGTCATGGGCTCGTACGCCATGCTCAGGGACTGGGACCGCTTCGCCCCCCGCCTCCTCGCCCACCCCACCCTCATGGCGGTGGACCTGGTCTTCGGCGCGGTACTCCTGCTGACGGCGTCCCCCGCCTCCCCTCTCGCGTACGCGGCCGTCTGCACCCCGCTCCTGGCGGGCCTGCTGTACGGCTGGCGCGGCTCCGGAGTCTTCACGGGTCTCCAACTCGTCGTGCTGCTCACGGTGTTCAGAGCCTGGGAACACCGTCCGGGCGCCGGCGCCAGCACCCTCCTGGTCGCCGGCTTCTGCATCGCCGCGGGCATCATCGGCGTCACCCTCCGCAATCTGATGTTCCACTTCGGCACGGCCAGCCAGGCCCTCGCCGAGGCCAACTCCCGCCTGGCCGTCGCGGAGGCCGTCGAGTCCGAACGGGCCCGCCTCGCCCGCGAGATGCACGACTCCGTGGCGAAGACGCTGCACGGCCTGGCCCTGTCCGCCGAGGCCCTCGCGGTCGCCGCCGACCACGACACGGACCCCCGCGCCCTCAAGTCCCAGGCCACCGCGGTGGCAGGCGCGGCCCGTCGCGCGGCGGCGGAGTCCCGCGACCTCCTGACGGACCTCCGCCACCACACGGCGCTGTCGGCCCCGCCCACGGACCTCAGGACGGAACTGACGTCGAGGGCAACGGACTTCACCGGCCGTACGGGCATCACGGCGAGCGTCGACTACCAGGCGCCCCCCACACTCGTACTCCCGCCCGAGGCCTCCCACCACCTCCTGGCGATCGTCTCGGAGGCGCTGGAGAACACGCACCGCCACGCGACGGGGGCGACGCGGGTGGACGTGACCCTCGACGCCTCGCCCTCCTCGCTCCACCTGACCGTGCTGGACGACGGAACCGGCACGGCCGTATCCCTCAATGACGTACAACACCTGGCGAAATCCGGCCACTTCGGTCTGCTGGGCATGCTGGAGCGCGCGACCTCGATGGGCGCGGGCCTCCAGCTGCACCGAGCCGAGCAGGGCGGCACGGAGGTCAAGGTCGACCTTCCGCTGGCCGCCGCCCTGCCGGTGTCCCCCTCACACACTCCTCAAGAGGAGGCCGCACATGCCTGACCAGGCACATCCCGGCCCGCCCCTACGAGTGCTCGTGGCCGACGACAACCCCGTCGTCCGGGCGGGCCTGGCGGCCCTGCTCGACGCCCACCCCGACATCCGGGTCACGGCCCGGGCGTCGAACGGTGCGGAGGCACTCACGGCCGCGACCCGACACCGCCCCGACGTGATCCTGCTGGACGTCCGCATGCCCGGCACGGACGGCCTCACGGCACTGCCTTCGCTGGCCGGGCTGGCTCCCGTGATGATGCTGACGTACAGCCGTGAACCCGAGGTGGTGGCCCGGGCGTTGCGCCTGGGAGCCGCCGGTTACCTCGTGCACGGCGAGTTCACGGCGGACGAACTCATCACCGCCGTCCGCAACTTGAGTGACGGAAGGGCCACCTTCACGGCCTCCGCCGCCGAGGCCGCCGCTGTGTCGGATTCGCTCGGTGTTTCGTACGAACCGAACGAAAACTCTTCGCATCTGCAATCGGTTGTGGCACAGTCGTCGAAGGCTCGACCCGCCTCCGCGGCGGGGCTCCACCGCCGCGGCCCTAACCCACTGGAATTCGGGCTGAGTTCACGGGAGGTGGAGGTCATGGATCTCATCGCGGCCGGCATGAACAACCGGCAGATCGCCGCCACGTGCTTCATCAGCGAGAAGACCGTCAAGAACCACATCAATCGCATCTTCGCAAAGCTGCACAGTTCAACCCGCAGCGAAGCGATCGCCCACTGGCTGGGCACGGCCCACGAGGGGTGGAACCGGTGACTCCGAACTCGGGAAGTTGGGCCCCTGGACCCACCCGGAGTAGGCGGGTTCTCACGTACGGTGCGCGGGACGGTAGTGGTTTTGGGTGGGAGGGAAGGGATCACTGTGACCAAGAGCCTGCAGCCGGAGACGTCCATGGGGACGAAGCAAGCGGTCCGAGGGTGGGCCCGCACCGTGGCCTCCCGAATGCGAGGACGGGACCGGGACGCGGGAGCGGGCTTCGTGGAGTACGCGGGCCTGATGATCCTGATCGCGGGAATCTTCACGCTGATCGACGGGCTGGGGCTGGACGGCCTGATCTCGGGTGCGATCCTGGCAGCGGTCACCAGCGTCGTCGGAGGCTGATCTCCGCACGTCCGCGCGGCGACCGGGGGTCGACTCTCCCCATCGCCATCTGGCTGACGGGGATTCTACTCTTCGCCGGGTTCGCGTTCTTCGCATTCGCTCAAGCGGCGTCCGCCCGTAACGGAGCTCAATCCGCGGCGGACGCCGCTGCGTTGGCCGCGGCACAGAGCGCTCGGGACGAACTGGTGAAGGGCCTGGGGGACGCCGTCGTCGGAGGGGACGCCGGCTGGTGGGACTGGCTCGATCCCGAAGACCTCGAAGGCGGCGAAGCCGCCGCGGCGGCCGACGCGTTGGCCGCCGAGAACAACGCGTCCGTCACGGGGTTCGCGGGCGCGACCGTGGCCGAGTTTCCCGGCTACGACGTGGAGATCCAGACCAACTACACGGTCGGAGACTCCATCATCCCGGGCACGGAGAACATGCAGGCGACGGCCGATGCCGTGGCTGTCATCGAGCCCCGCTGCGACTTCGACATACCCGAGGACCCCAAGGACGTCGTCGAACTCGACTGCGACGGCGAACCGGTGAACATCGACCCCGAAGATTTCGATTTGGACGACCTTCCGGACGCGTCCGTGCTGTTCTCTGTGCAACTGGCCGAGTGAAAGGAAGCCGTACCGATGAACATTCGGCGCACCAAGAAGGGCCGCACGGTACTGACCGCGGTGGCGATCACGACTGGGCTGGTCCTCACGGTGGCCGGCTGCGGCGGGGGAGACGACGGCGGTTCGGACAAGAAGACGTCGTCCTCGTCGCCTGCAAAGAACGACGACGGGGACGACGACAAGCAGGAATCCCAAGCACCGCCCGCCGAGCAGACGTTGGCGGAAGTCAAGGCCGGCGGTCTGACCCTGGCTGTCACGTCGGCCACCCGGGACGACGGTGGCTTCGTCACTGTCGAAGGAAGGGTGACGAACAGCAGCGGCAAGCCGTGGGTCGCCGCGGACTGGCGGGGCGACGAGAGCGAACTGGCCAAGAACGGCGGGTCGATCGCCGGCGCGAGCGTGGTCGATCAGAAGGGCAAGAAGAAGTACCTCGTCCTGCGTGACACGGAAGGGCGCTGCCTGTGCACCCGGTTCACCGGGGGCGTGCTGTCGGGTGACACCGCGGAGTGGTTCGCCCAGTTCCCCGCCCCGCCCGAGGACACCACCAAGGTCTCCTTCCAGGTCGGCTCCATGCCCCCCGCGTCCGTCGAACTCTCCGAGGGCGAGTGACCATGTCCCTCACCCTCCGCACCACCGCGATCACCTTCACCGCCCTCACCACGCTCGTCTTCCTGACGCCCCTCACCCCGGCCCAGGCGGACGACGAGGACCCGAGTGCTCCGCCGGGCAGTGTCAGCAGTTCGCCACCCCCTGAAGTGGACGCGAACAGCCCGGGGCTGAAGCTCGCCGACGGCGCCACGCTCGCGCCCGCGCGGGTGCTGGACATCAAGTCGGTCGTCGAGGACCTCGGCGGCGAGGAACGCCGCGTGGACACCAACGAGGACGTGACGTTCGCGCTCCAGGCGGAGGTGCTGTTCCCGAAGGACAGCTCGAAACTCAACCCCGAGGCACGTTCCCGCATCAAGGCGATCGCGGACGAGATCAAGGCCCAGAACGCCACGAACGTCCGCGTCTTCGGCTTCACCGACAACCTGGGCTCGTACGCACACGGCCTGACCCTCTCCAAGAACCGCGCCGAAGTCGTCCACGAGGAACTCGCCGCCGCCCTCGGCGGCACGAACGTCACCTTCGCGGTACGCGGCTACAGCGAGGACTACCCGATCGCCGACAACACCTCGGAACAGGGCCGCCGCAAGAACCGCCGCGTGGAGGTGACGTTCCCGAAGGGGGAGAGTTAGCCCCCGGGACCGGGTAGGAAGGCGGCATGACTGCACTAGGTGCCGTGTTCCGGCCTCAGCTGCCCCCAGAACGTCTGCGCGCGATGGTCCGTACGGCGGAGGACGCGGGGCTGGAGGAGCTGTGGTTGTGGGAGGACTGCTTTCTGGAAGGGGGGATCTCCGCGGCGGCGGCAGCGCTGGCCTGGTCGGAACGGCTGCGGGTGGGAGTGGGTCTGCTTCCCGTGCCGCTGCGGAACGTCGCCGTGACGGCGATGGAGACCGCCACCCTGGACCGGCTCTTCCCGGGGCGGGCGATCGTCGGCGTCGGCCACGGCGTACAGGACTGGATGGGGCAGGTCGGAGCGCGGGCCGAGTCGCCCGTGACGCTGCTGCGTGAGTACCTCGTGGCGTTGCGCGCGCTGCTGCGGGGCGAGCGGGTGACCACGGACGGCCGGTACGTGAAGCTGGACGACGTCGCCCTCGACTGGCCCCCGCAGGCACCGGTGGCGATCCTCGCGGGAGCCACAGGACCGCGTACGCTCCGGCTCTCGGGCGAGTTCGCGGACGGCACCATCCTCACCGCCGGCACGCCCCCGGAAGGCGTGCGCAAGGCGCGCCAGCTGATCGACGAGGGGCGGAAGTCGGCCTCCCGTACCGACGCCCCGCACTCCGTCGTCGTCTACCTCCTCACCGCCACCGGCCCCGACGCCGCCGCCCGTCTCCGCGCCGAGTTGGAGGCGGAGGGCGCGGCGTCGGTCCCGGACCTCGGGGTCGCCGGGGACGCGGAGGCGGTCGCCGAGGCCGTCCGCCGTCTCACGGACGCCGGCGCCGACACCGTGATCCTCCAGCCGACCGCCGACGAACCGGACCCCGAGGCCTTCGTGCGCTTCACCGCCGAGGACGTACGCCCCCTCGTTCCCTAGGGGGCCCGAGCCGTCGTCGCTCATGCCGGGGCCGAGTGTCGGCGCCCGGTGCCCGACGCCCTCGGCATGAGCGACGACGGCTCGGGTCCGCCGTGGAGAGGATGCGTACGTCCTCCTCGTACTCGACTCCGTACTCGACTCCGTACTCGACGGGAACCCGCGAACGTGACAGCGCCCGGCGGCCGGCCCCCGGGAATTCGGTCGCGGCACTCCGACCCCGCCTGTCACCATCGCCCGATGAACCCGGCCGCGTCCTCCACCCCCTCCGCCCTCTCCTTCGAAGAACTCGTCGCCGAAGGCGAAGCCGCCCCCACCGAGGGCTGGGACTTCTCGTGGTTCGAGGGGCGGGCCACCGAGGAGCGCCCCTCCTGGGGATACGCGCGGGCCATGGCCGAGCGTCTGGCCACGGCGGAGGCCGCTCTCGACATCCAGACCGGCGGCGGCGAAGTCCTTGCGTCGGCACGGGAGTTGCCGCGCCTGACGGTCGCCACCGAGGGCTGGCCGCCGAACGTCGCCAAGGCCACCGCCCTGCTCCACCCGCGCGGCGCGGTGGTCGTCGCCTCACCGGAGGACGCCCCGCTGCCGTTCGGCGACGCGGCGTTCGACCTCGTCGTGAGCAGGCACCCGGTGACGGCGCACTGGACGGAGATCGCCCGTGTCCTCGCGCCCGGCGGCACCTACTTCGCCCAGCACGTGGGACCCAGCAGCGTCTACGAACTCGTCGAGTACTTCCTCGGCCCCCAGCCTGAGGCCAACCGCAACGCCCGTCACCCCGGCCGTGAGCGTGCCGGAGCCGAGGCGGCCGGTCTTGAGATCGTCGATCTGCGTGCGGAGCGGCTGCGGATGGAGTTCCACGACATCGGGGCCGTCGTGCACTTCCTGCGGAAGGTGGTGTGGATGGTGCCCGGCTTCACCGTGGACCAGTACCGGACCCGGCTCCTGGAGCTGCACGAGCGGATCGTGGCCGAGGGCCCGTTCGTGGCCCACAGCTCCCGCCACCTCATCGAGGCTCGCCGGCCGTAGAGCACGTGGCGCGAACAAGCCCCCGAGGGCCGGGCGGAGTTGACGTCCGCGGGTTACGCGTGCGGGCCCGCCGTCACCTTCCCCACCACCAACTCGGGCCCGGCCTCCAGCACTTCACCGACCCGCTCCACCTGTTCCCGCAGTTCCCGCTCCTGCGCCTTGGTCAGCCGGGCAAGCGGCTCCACCGTCACCGTCGTCCGCTTCCCCTGCCGCCGCTGGTGCCAGACCCCGGCGACCACGCCGTCGACGAGCAGCACCGGATAGTTCCCCGCCTGCCCGCCCGCCAGGGCCCGCTCGTACGCCGAGCCGGGGAACATCCGCTCGCGGGGCTGCGCGGCGATGGCGTACGCGTCGAAGTAGGGGAGCAGCCGCACCCCGCGTACGGCCTCAGCCGTGAACTCCGTGTCGCCCGCCACCACCCAGGCCGGCGCCCCCTCGAAGTCGACCTCCTCGATCCCGCCCGAGGAGGCCAGCGTCGCGAAGAGGCCGGCGGCCCAACCCCGGGGCGCGGCGGCCCACTTGGCGAAGTGCTGCGGCGTCGCGGGACCGTACGCGTGCAAATAGTGGCCCACGAGCGTGGCGAGCGCCTCGTCCGCGGGGAGCGGGTCGAAGTGCGGCGGGCGGGTGTAGGCGGCCTTGCGGCCGCGGTTGGGGGCGAAGCACAGCGCGCCGGACTGGCCCGCGCGATGCATGACCTGACGCCAGCGCGGCCACTTGCCCTGGAAGGCCTCCATCACGAGGTCCCCGGCCCAGGGGCCCGTGCGGGCCACGACCTCCTCGGACAGCTCGTCGATGGTCAGCTGCCGTCCGTCGAGGGCCTCACCGATCGCGGCGACGACCTGCTCCTCCTGCCCGGGCGTCATCCGCACGCCCGGCGGGGCGCTCGCGCCGCTCGGCACGGCGGTCAGCGCGGCGCTCCAGAAGGGGAGTTCGGCGGCGGCGAGGAGATGGATCGTGCCGCGCGGCCCGTACGTCTTCACCAGGCTCCGGTTGTCCCACAGCGCCGAGCGGACGTCCTGGCGGGTCGCGCCGTCGAGCCGCAGGCCCACGGAGAGCTCGGCGGCGGACAGGACCTGCGCGTGCGTGGCGAGCAGCGTGGAAACGACCTCGGCGACGGGGGTGCCGGCCGGCGCGGGCGCCCGCAGCAGTTGCCGCTCGTAGCGCCGCGCGCTCGCCTCGTCCCATGTGATCCTCGATGTCATGGCAGCGACGCTAGACGTCATTGAGGTCAGATCCTGTCCGCTGCCCCGGTCTTGGGAGGAGTCGACCATGTCGAAGGACAAGGGGCCCTACAGCTGTGGCCTGGACGCGGCCGTGGACGTCGTGGGCGGCAAGTGGAAGCCGATGATCCTTTGGGCGCTGCACGTGGGCGGCACGATGCGCTTCGGGGAGCTGCGCCGGGACATCGGCGGCGGGCACTCTCCCGGAATCAGCGAGAAGGTGCTCAGTCAGCAGCTGCGCGAGCTGGAGGCGGACGGAGTGGTGCACCGGGAGGTGTACGGCGAGGTGCCGCCCCGCGTGGAGTACTCGCTCACCGAGCTGGGCAAGGCGCTGAACACCGCGCTCCTGCCGCTGGGCGAATGGGGTGATCTGCACATGAAGGAAATTATCTCCCGTAAACACTCAGACTTGAGCAAAGAGCCGCCGGTCGCCACCCGGACCGGGTGAGGCCCCTCACGAAAATCCAGGAAACGTGCACAGGGTTTCCACATCGTTATCCCGGATGGTCCGTTGCACCTCTCCGCCTCACGTAAATTCGAAGCAAGGTAATTCGCGTGAGCAAAGCTGCGCGGAGCGGTACCGCGCGGAGGAGGGGGCCGCGCGGTGCCCTGCCGGCAGCGCCGGGGGGCGCGTTCAGGGTTCCCGCACCGGGGTTCCGGTTCGGTCGGAGTCGTGAAGTGGCCGAGGCCGCGAAACCACCTTGGCGTCAAGTGGACGTTCCCGAGTGCGTCACCCTTGGGGCGTACGTCCGAGGCGGATGGCCCAGTGCCCCACAACCGCTCGCAAACCCCCTGGTTCCCTCCGGATTCGCCTCCGCTGCCTTGGAATCCGCTGTGATTCGGCCACGTTCTTCCCTTGAATGAACGCTTCCGCACTCACTCGGGCGTTGTCGGGCGACTCCGGAGAGTAGTTGTGGCACGCCGATGCACGCAGCATCACTTACGAAGGGTTATGGTGGAAACCCCCCCTCGGGCCGGTCCGTCTCCCCCCCACGGACCGGCCCGTTTTTTGTGCGCTCACACGCGCCCGGCGTACGCCCCTGACGTGCCGTCGTCCCATGCGGCGAGGCGTCGGCGCCCCGCACGGCCCGCCCTCGCCCGGTGCCGCCCGGCGAGCAGGAGGCCTTGCACCCCAAGGGGGAGCGGGGCTCCAGCAGCGGTAGGGTGTCGCCCTCGGGGGACCGTTATCTGCACGGAGGGGCTGACGAAAACGTGAACCTGCGCGACAACCTGCGCCGCTTGCTGGTCAGGTTCTATGCACGCAGGGTGGAAGGCCACCTTGACCACGACCAGGTGCCCAAGCACATCGGGGTCATCATGGACGGCAACCGGCGCTGGGCGAAGGCGGCGGGCAGCACCGCCGCCCAGGGACACCGGGCCGGGGCCGACAAGATCGAGGAATTCCTCGGCTGGTGCTCCGAGACCGACGTCGAGGTCGTCACCCTCTGGCTGTTGTCCACGGACAACTTCGACCGCCCTGAGGAAGAGCTCGTACCGCTCCTCGGCATCATCGAGAACGTCGTGAGCTCGCTCGCCGCCGACGGCCGCTGGCGTGTGCATCACGTCGGCACGCCGGACATCCTGCCTTCCCGGATGCAGACCGTCCTGAAGGAGGCCGAGGAGTCCACCGCGCGCGTCGACGGAATAGTCGTGAACGTCGCCATCGGCTACGGCGGCCGCCAGGAGATCGCCGACGCCGTGCGCTCGATGATCCTCGACCACGCCGAGAAGGGCACCTCGATGGAGGAGCTCGCCGACATCGTCGACACCGACATGATCGGCAAGCACCTCTACACCAGCGCCCAGCCCGACCCCGACCTCGTGATCCGTACGAGCGGCGAGCAGCGGCTGTCCGGGTTCATGCTCTGGCAGACGGCCCACTCCGAGTACTACTTCTGTGAGGTCTTCTGGCCGGCCTTCCGCAAGGTCGACTTCCTGCGCGCGATGCGTGACTACGCGGCGCGACACAGGCGCTACGGAGGCTGAGCTTCCGGGTTCGCCCTTCTGGCAGGGGGCGCCATCAGGGACGTACGTCATCTGGTGTTAACGAACGCGCCGTCATCGCCCTTGGCATGGCATCGCGCGTTCGAGGGCATAAGCCTTGCAGGTCGACACCCGAACCACGGGTGTCGTATCTCAGCGGACGGCACGGGGCCGTCCGCCCGGGAGGCCCTTTGCACCAGCCCGACCGTGCGGTCAGTACGGACGAAGCGGAGAGGGCCGGTAGTCGGCCCGTGCATCGCGGCCGCACACCGGTCCAGCTCTCCTCCGTCGCTCCCCGACCTCATCCGAGGGGGTACGTCCTTCCGTGGTGACCAGCACAAAGCGCCGTATGCCAGACCGGCGCACCTATGTTCTCGACACCAGCGTCCTGCTGGCCGACCCGCACGCCATGAACCGCTTCGACGAGCACGAAGTAGTGCTTCCGATCGTCGTGGTCACGGAATTGGAGGCCAAGCGGCACCATCCCGAACTCGGCTACTTCGCCCGGCAGGCCCTGCGCCTGCTCGACGACTACCGAGTGAAGTACGGCCGTCTCGATGCCCCCATCCCCACCGGGGAACTGGGCGGGACCGTACGTGTCGAGCTCAATCACTCGGACCCCAGCGTGCTGCCCAGCGGCTATCGCCTGGGGGACAACGACTCCCGCATCCTCGCGGTCGCCCGCAATCTGCAGGCCGAGGGGTTCGACGTCACAGTCGTGTCGAAGGACCTGCCGCTCAGGATCAAGGCCTCCTCGGTCGGGCTCCTCGCCGAGGAGTACCGCGCGGAGCTCGCCATCACGGGCTCCTCCGGCTGGACCGGAATGTCCGAACTGACGCTCTCCGGCGAGCAGGTGGACCTCCTCTTCGACCAGGAGACCCTGTACGTCCCCGAGGCGTCCGACTTCCCGGTCCACACGGGCCTGATGATCCAGTCCGAGCGCGGCAAGGCCCTGGGACGCGTGACGTCCGAGGGCAACGTCCGGCTCGTACGGGGTGATCGGGAGGCCTTCGGCATCAAGGGCCGCAGCGCCGAGCAGCGCATCGCGCTGGATCTGCTGCTCGACCCGGACGTCGGGATCGTCTCGATGGGCGGCCGGGCCGGCACCGGAAAGTCGGCGCTCGCCCTGTGCGCGGGCCTGGAGGCCGTGCTCGAACGGCGCCAGCATCAGAAGGTGATGGTCTTCCGTCCGCTCTACGCGGTCGGCGGGCAGGAACTCGGCTATCTGCCGGGCTCCGAGTCCGAGAAGATGGGCCCCTGGGCGCAGGCGGTCTTCGACACGCTCTCCGCGGTCACCAGCCGCGAGGTCATCGAGGAGGTCACCGCACGCGGCATGCTGGAGGTCCTGCCGCTCACGCACATCCGCGGCCGCTCCCTCCACGACGCGTTCGTGATCGTGGACGAGGCCCAATCTCTGGAACGGAACGTCCTGTTGACCGTTCTGTCCCGAATCGGCGCGAATTCACGGGTGATCCTGACCCATGACGTGGCCCAGCGGGACAACCTCAGGGTCGGCCGGTACGACGGTGTCGTGGCCGTCGTGGAGAAGCTGAAGGGCCATCCGCTCTTCGCGCACGTCACACTCACCAGGTCCGAGCGCTCCCAGATTGCGGCGCTTGTGACCGAAATGCTGGAGGACGGGCACATCTGATCAAGATCACCCCACCCGTCCGGTCTGTCCAACGGGTGGCGGCTACACGGTAATTGACGCCGTCCGGCAAAGGCTGAAGAGCCTAGCCGGGCGGCGTCTTGGCGCGTGCTCGTTTCCGAAAAACTCCTGGGCCAAACGAGGTGTGAGCTTTCACACCCGGCACAGAATTGCCCTCCGGTGTCGGGGTGCGGCAGAGTCTCACTCCTGTCAGGCCCCGCATACGACACATCTGTGCCCCCAGCGGTACGGCACCACAGCAGCAACCAGAACTCCATAAAGCCGTCGTATGCCGCCCGAGCACCACGTGGCGCTCCCGTCATGGGAGTTGCCCATCGGGCCCGTGCCTCCCGTGACCCCGCAGTTGGGAGGCCAGCGCCAAGGGGCACGATTGCGTCCGCGAGGGTCACCTGTAGCGGGCGATGCTGGAAGGAAACCGTGTGAGCCGGATTTCGGTCCGGGGATTCGCAGTGGTCTCGGCCACCGCGGTCACCGCTGTCGGCGCTGTCACCGGTGTTGCCTCGGGCAACACCGCGTCCTCGAGCGACGACGCGGAGGCAACGGCAGCCGGCGCGACGCTTCTCGCGGACATACCCGCGGGTGCGCAGGCGCAGGTGCAGACCGCATCCCTGACTCAGCAGGCCGACTCGCAGGCCATCGCGGCCGACGCGACCGCCAAGAAGGACGCCGAGGAGTCTGCGCGCAAGCAGGCTGCCAAGGACGCCGTCGCCAAGCAGAAGGCCGCGGAGAAGGCCGAGAAGGAAGCGAAGGAGCGGAAGGAAGCCGAGAAGGTTGCCAGCCGTTCCGCCACGCGTGACGCGTCCAGCTTCCCGACGCAGTCCTCGTACAGCGTCGCG
Organism: Streptomyces sp. NBC_00258; assembly: GCF_036182465.1. Classification (NCBI taxonomy): domain Bacteria; kingdom Bacillati; phylum Actinomycetota; class Actinomycetes; order Kitasatosporales; family Streptomycetaceae; genus Streptomyces; species Streptomyces sp. NBC_00258. Next base: position 5,006,322 of record NZ_CP108081.1, on the reverse strand, counting down.
GAGATCCAGGCCATGGCGCGCCAGATCGTCCCGGCGGACCAGTTCCAGTGCTTCAGCACCATCGTGGACCACGAGTCCAGCTGGAACTACCGGGCGGACAACCCCACCTCGGACGCCTACGGTCTGATGCAGGCGCTGCCCGGCTCCAAGATGTCCTCCGCCGGCGCGGACTGGGCGACCAACCCGGCCACCCAGATCAAATGGGGCCTCGGCTACATGAACGACCGGTACGGCAGCCCGTGCGGAGCCTGGGACTTCTGGCAGTCCAACAACTACTACTAGGCCGACAGCCACTCGGTCCTCTCAACCTTTTCAGAGCCCCTCACCGTCCTACGGTGAGGGGCTTCTGCCATGTACGGTCGATGCCGACGACTCCAGGGGGGAGTGGTGGGGCACAACGGGGAAAAGGAACGGATCATGTCGCGAGTGCCAGGGTGGCTCAGCAGAGTCGGCGCCGGACTCACCGAAATGGGAGACCGGTTGAGCGCACGCCGCGCGCAGGCCGACGAGGACGACGACTTCGGCGGGCGCGACGACTTCGCCCGGAACGACGGCATCGATCGGGGCGACAAGGACGGCATCGACGCCTCGGCCGCGTCCACCGCCACCGGGAACGGCACACCGACCCGGCCTCCCTCCCCTCCCTCGGACGCTCCCGTGGCAGTCGCCACCCGTCCCGATCCCGCGGCGGCCGTTCCCTGGGGCATGCGGGTCGCCGCGGAGGCCGGCTGGCGGCTGCTCGTACTCGCGGGAACCGTCTGGGTGTTGATGCGCGTCATCAGCGCCGTTCAGCTCGTCGTCCTCGCCTTCGTCGCCGCGCTGCTCATCACCGCGCTGCTGCAGCCCACCGTGGCGCGGCTGCGGCGGTACGGGGTGCCGCGCGGGCTCGCCACCGCGCTCACCGCGACCCTCGGCTTCGTGGTCATGGGGCTCGTCGGATGGTTCGTGGTCTGGCAGGTCATGGAGAACATCGACAACCTCTCCGACCAGATCCAGGACGGCATCGACGAGTTGCAGCGCTGGCTGCTCAACAGCCCGTTCCACGTCACCGAGGACCAGATCAAGGACATCGCCAAGAGCCTGCGCGAGGCCGTCGGCGCCAACACGGACGAGATCACGTCGGCGGGCCTGGAAGGCGTCACCGTCATCGTCGAGGCCCTCACCGGCATCCTCCTCACGATGTTCTCGACGCTCTTCCTTCTCTACGACGGCAAGCGCATCTGGCAGTGGACGCTCAAGCTCGTGCCGGCGGCTGCGCGGCCCGGGGTGGCCGGGGCGGGCCCGCGTGCCTGGCGCACGCTCACGGCCTACGTCCGCGGGACGGTGATAGTGGCGTTGATCGACGCCATCTTCATCGGCCTGGGCATCTTCTTCCTGGATGTACCGATGGCTGTCCCGCTGGCCGTCTTCATCTTCCTGTTCGCCTTCATCCCGCTGGTCGGTGCCGTCGTCTCGGGCGCACTGGCGGTCGTGGTGGCTCTCGTGACGCAGGGGGTCTTCACCGCGGTCATGGCGCTGCTCGTCGTGCTCGCCGTCCAGCAGATCGAGGGGCACATCCTCCAGCCGTTCATCCTCGGCCGGGCCGTGCGGGTTCATCCGCTCGCGGTCGTTCTCTCCGTCGCCGCGGGCGGGATGGTCGCGGGCATCGGCGGCGCGGTCGTCGCCGTCCCGCTCGTCGCCGTCACCAACACGGTGGTCGGCTACCTCCGCTCGTACTCCCAGGAGCCGGCGCTGCGCACGTCGCCTGTGCCGCGGGGGGCGACGGCGACGAGGGTGGCCCCGGTGGAACACCGCCCGACGGAGGGGCCGCCGTCTTAGGGGACTTCTTCCGCCCCCGCCGCCCCTACCCATTCCCGTCGCTTACTCAGGGGCTCCGCCCCCGAACCCCCGCTCCTCAAACGCCGGAGGGGCTGAATACTTCGCGGCCCGGGCCGACACTTCCAGCCCGTCCGGCGTTTGAGGACGAGGCCGTTCAGGCCGATGCGGGGGTCTGGGGGCGGCAGCCCCCAGGGACGGGACGGGTAGGGGCGGCGGGGGCGAGGAAACTCCGAAGCCCCGCCCACCGCGAAGGTGAACGGGGCCACGAGGGGCAAAACCGGCGGAGCTACTCCGCGAGGACCGCCTCCGCGTCGAGGGTGACACCCACGGCCTGGACGACCGAAGCGATCTTGAACGCTTCCTGGATGGTCTCCCGGTCGACACCGGCCTTGCGGAGCACCTGCTCGTGGGAGTCGAGACACTGCCCACACCCATTGATCGCGGACACGGCAAGCGACCACAGCTCGAAGTCGACCTTCTCCACACCGGGGTTGCCGATCACGTTCATCCGCAGACCGGCCCGCAGGTTCCCGTACTCCGGATCGGAGAGCAGGTGCCGCGTGCGGTAGAAGACGTTGTTCATCGCCATGACCGCCGCGGCGGACTTGGCAGCCGTGTACGCCTCAGGAGAGAGCTTCGCGTTCGCCTCCTCCTCCAGCTCACGCAGCACACGAGGAGACCGCGAGGCGATGGCGCAGGCGAGCACCGTCCCCCACAGCTGCTGCTGCGGAAGCTCGGAGTTGCCGATCACCGAACCGAGGTTCAGCCGAAGGTCCTTGGCGTAGTCCGGAATCGCGGACTTCAGCGCGTCGAGCGACATCGGTCACTCACCGGCCAGCAGCTTGACCGGGTCAAGGGTGTCCTCGCCCTTGCTCCAGTTGCACGGGCACAGCTCGTCGGTCTGCAGCGCGTCGAGAACCCGCAGAACCTCCTTGGGGTTACGCCCGACGGAACCGGCGGTCACCATGGAGAACTGGATCTCGTTGTTCTGGTCGACGATGAAGACGGCACGCTTGGCGAAGCCGTCCTCGCCCTCGATGCCGAGGTCCCGCATCAGCTCGTGCTTCGAGTCGGCCAGCATCGGGAAGGGCAGGTCCCGCAGATCGTCGTGGTCCTTGCGCCAGGCGTGGTGCACGAACTCGGAGTCGCCGGAGAAACCGAGGACCTGCGCGTCACGGTCGGCGAACTCGTCGTTGAGCTTGCCGAAGGCCGCGATCTCGGTGGGGCACACGAAGGTGAAGTCCTTGGGCCACGCGAAGACGATCTTCCACTGACCCTCGTACGTCTTGTGGTTGATCTGCTCGAACTCCTTGCCCTTCTCCAGCGAGACACAGGCAGTCAGGTCGAACTCGGGGAACTTGTCACCGACAGTGAGCACACGCTCTCCTTGAAGCGAAGAAAGCCCCTTATGTGGGGTTTTCCCTTGGGTTGGACGTTCTTGATCGTGGCACAGAGTGCATTGATTAGTGAAATAGCTACACTCGGTCTTCCTGATCGGAGGTGGTTATCAGTGGCCCCCAGTAAGAAGAGGCAGCCGAGCCTCTCCCAGCTGCGAGCCTTCGTCGCGGTGGCCGAGCATCTGCACTTCCGTGACGCCGCCGCGGCGATCGGTATGAGTCAGCCCGCGCTGTCGGGGGCCGTTTCGGCGCTGGAGGAGACGCTGGGGGTGACCCTGTTGGAGCGTACGACGCGCAAGGTGCTTCTCTCGGCTGCCGGTGAGCGGCTGGCCGTGCGGGCGAAGGCGGTGCTCGACGAGGTGGGGGCGCTGATGGAGGAGGCGGAGGCGGTGTCGGCGCCGTTCACCGGGGTGCTGCGGCTCGGAGTGATCCCGACCGTGGCGCCGTATCTGCTGCCAACCGTTCTGAAGCTGGCCCACGACCGCTACCCGGCCCTCGACCTCCAGGTCCACGAGGAGCAGACCGCCAACCTGCTGGAGGGGCTCACCACGGGGCGGCTCGATCTGCTGCTGCTCGCCGTGCCGCTGGGCGTGCCCGGTGTCGTCGAACTGCCGCTGTTCGACGAGGACTTCGTGCTCGTCACGCCGATGGATCACTGGCTCGGCGGCCGGGAGGGGATCCCGAGGGAAGCTCTGCGCGAGCTCAATCTGCTGCTGTTGGACGAAGGGCACTGCCTGCGCGACCAGGCCCTGGACATCTGCCGGGAGGCCGGTCGCGAGGACGCCCCGGTCACCACGACCGCCGCCGGGCTCTCCACCCTCGTACAGCTGGTCGCGGGTGGTCTCGGGGTGACCCTGTTGCCGCGTACGGCCGTCAGGGTCGAGACGACCCGCAGCGATCAGCTGCTCACCGGCTGCTTCGCGGAGCCCGCCCCGACCCGGCGCATCGCCCTCGCCATGCGGACGGGTGCGGCCCGGGGGGCGGAGTACGAGGAGTTGGCCGGGGCTCTTCGGGAAGCGCTGGGGCCGTTGCCGGTACGGGTGGTGTGACCCGCACCGGCAACGGCCCCGCGCCCCCTGAGGCGCGCTACTCCGTGCGCAGCCCGTCCGGGCGCATCAACCGCAGCAGTGGCGGCACGCTGAGGGCCGTCACCACGAGGACGACCGCTGAGCCGATACCCGTCATGGCCAGGACGCTCAGCCAGTCCACGGTCACCTTGGTGTCCGTCATCTTCAGCAGGACCGCGCCCAGGGTGAGGCCCACCACCGAGGCGAGGGCCAGGCCGAGGGCGACCGGGATCGCGGTCTGCCACAGCACCGACAGGCTCAGTGTGCGGCGCCGGGTGCCGAAGGCGACGAGGACCGACAGGAGCTTCTTGCGCTCCCGCAACTGCTCCAGCTGCGAGACGAGCAGGCTCGCCCCGATCAGCGCGAGAACACAGGCCGCGCCGACGAACAGCCCGGTGCGGATGGAGCCGAACGTCTGGGACTCCTCGCTCGACGTGTACGTCCAGGGGTCCGTGAGCGGATCCACCTTCGCCGCAGCGTTGCGTACGAGTTCCTGCACGTCCGGGACCGTCATGTCGAGCTGCAGATAGATCTGCCCGTCGAGGGTCGAGGCCGCCGCGGTGGGCAGCGCGCTCGGGGTGAACAGGAAACCGCCCCGCTCCCAGCCCTTCGGGTCATTGCCCGGGGCGGCCTTCATGATGCCCCGCGGCACCGTCCAGGCGATCTCCTTGGCCTTCTCCTCCCCGCTGTAGGAGGGGTCGATGTAGAGCTTCCCGCCGGGTGCGGCGAGCTTCGGGGTGTCCGTGTCGTAGTCGGCGCCGTGCACCGCGAAGACGTCACCCTCGCGGCACGAGGGCAGCTTCGCCACCTCGCGCAGGGCGGCGCAGTCGCCGACGGTCAGCGGCGTGGACGTCTCGGGGTCCTTCCTGCCCGAGCCCAGCCAGCCGTCGGAGAGCGCCATGGCCTGGCGCACACCGCTGGTCTCGGCGAGGGCCTGCCGGGCCTCGGCGAGTGGGGCGGTCCTCGGTACGGACATCTGCATCTGGGCGCGCGAGAGGTCCTGGCCGGTGGGTTCCGTGTAGCCGCTCTGGACGCCGGCGAAGAGCATCTGCAGGGCGATCGCGCCGGCCACCGCCACCGCGATGCCGTTCACCATGCGGGCCGCCGTACCGCTGCTCAACTGGAGCCTGCGGACCGCCAGTTGCCAGGAGACCGGGCCCGAGTTCAGCCGGGCCACGACGGCTTCCACGATCCACGGCAGCAGCGCGGTGATGCCGACGAGGAGCAGGATGACGCCGCCGGTCACCATGTACTCGTTGAAGTTCCCGTTCTCGGTGCCCTTCCCGATCATCGGGACGAGCAGCCCGATACCGCCGAGCGGCAGGAGCAGCCGCCACCACAGTCGGCGTCGAGCGGGCCTGGCCGTGCGCACCACGCCGAGCGGTTCGATGACCACACCGCGCAGGGCGAGCAGCGTCACCGCGACCGCGGCCGCCGGGACCGCGACGGCGATCAGTACGGCGAGTACGGGCGTCGGGTTGAGGTAGCTCGGGAAGACGCTGAACCCGAAGACCTCGACGGAGCCCGCGATCTGACGGCCGATCAGGAAGAAGCCGGTACCGAAGAGCAGCCCGAGCACCGCGCCGGCGAGGGCCTCGCCCGCGGCGATCCGGCGGGTCATCCGGCTGTCGGCGCCGACCAGCCGCAGCGCCGCGAGCCTGCGGTCGCGCCGCTCGCCGCCGAAGCGTACGGCCGCGGCGATGAAGACGCCGACAGGCATCAGCAGCACCACGAAGACCGTGAGAACGAGCAGGAGCAGGACCGGGTCCATCTCCTCCGAGGGCGCCTTCTGCCCCTGGAAGGTGTTGATGCGCGTGACGCCGGGGCCGTCGCCGTACCGGGCCAGGTTCTCGCCACCCGAGTAGAAGGCGAGTTCGGCCGAACCGATGAGACCCGCCTCACTGATCGTGCCGGTGATCCGGTCCGGCAGCCGCTCGCGCAGCAGCTTGGCGTCCTTGGACTTCAGCAGCTCCTTGAGCGCGGGCGACACGACCATCTCGCCCGGCGCGGGGAACTTCTTCAACCCCGGCGGCAGAGGTGCCCGCGAGCCCTCGGGCTCCAGCTGGCGGCCGCGGACGTCCCGGCCGCGGAACTCGGTGCCGACATTCGCGACGAGCACCGTGTTGTCGGCCTTGGGCGGATCCTCCTCGCCGATCGTGACGTCCATGCGCGCGTACTCGCGGTCGGACCGGGCCTGCATCGCGTTCGGTATCGCGGTGGTGAGCAGCAGCAGCGCCACGCCGAGACCCACGCCCACGCCCGTGAGCAGCACGCGCACCCAGCCCTCGCGGCCCCCGGTGAACGCGAACTTGGCGCCCATGGCCAGGTCCTTCGACCACTGGCGTGCGCTCATACGACGCGCTCCATGTCCCGGGACTTGCCGTCGCGTACGACGATCTCGCGGTCCGAGTAGGCGGCGACGCGTGCTTCGTGGGTGACGAGGACGACGGCGGCGTTGGCGGAGCGGGCGGCGTCGGTGAGCAGTTCCATCACGCGTTCGCCGTTGAGGGAGTCCAGGGCGCCGGTGGGTTCGTCGGCGAAGAGCACGCGGGGGTCGGTGACCAGGGCGCGGGCGACGGCGACGCGTTGCCCCTGGCCGCCGGAGACCTCGCCGGGCCGTTTGGCCTTGAGGTCGTCGACCTCCAGCTGTTCCATCCGGGCCAGGGCGGTGCGTTCGGCGTCCTTGCGGGAGGCGCCGTTGAGGCGCAGGGGCAGTGCCACGTTCTCGACGCAGGTCAGTTCCGGTACGAGCTGGCCGAACTGGAAGACGAAGCCGAACTGGGAGCGGCGCAGGGCGCTGCGCTGGGCGTCGTTCATGGTGGCCATGTCCTGGCCGCCGTACATGATCGAGCCGGAGTCGGGGGTGACGATGCCGGCCAGGCAGTGCAGGAGGGTCGACTTGCCGGAGCCGGAGGGGCCCATCACGGCGACGACCTCGCCCGGGTGGATGGAGAACTCGGCGCCGTCCAGGGCGTTGGTGGGGCCGTAGGCCTTGCGCAGGTCGTGGGCCACGAGCAGGGAGCCTGCGGGGGTCATCGAGTCACCGCCTCTGCGAGCTTGCCGAGGCGCGCGGCGGTCAGTTCCAGCCACCGCAGGTCGGCTTCGAGATGGAAGAGTGCGTGGTCGCAGATCAGCTGGTCGGCGAGGTCGCCCTTGCGCTTGCGGTCGGTGAGCATCCGCATCATGCGCAGGTGCTCGGCGCGCTGGGTGTCGAGGATCCCGGACGCGTCGCGGTGGGTGAGGAGGGCGAGGACGACCTTGGTGTAGAGGGTCGACTGGAGGTAGGGCTCGGGCTTCTCCGGGGTGGCGAGCCAGCGCTGGACGTCGGTGACGCCTGCTTCGGTGATCGCGTACCGCTTCCGCTCCGGGCCGTCGCCCGCCTCTATCCCGTCGACCTCCACGAGGCCGTTCTTCAGCAGCCGGGACATCGTCGAATAGACCTGGCCGTAGTGGAGCGGCCGGTCGTGACCGAACTTCTCGTCGAAGGCCCGCTTCAGGTCGTAACCGTGGCGGGGCCCGGACTCCAGGAGCCCTAGGAGCGTGTGACCGATGGACATGCGGAGCACTGTACACAGGGCGTATACACCGCGTGTATACGCACCGTGGACAGCCGCATCCGAGGCGTACGGGTCCGCAGGTCAGGCTCGATTGTCACGGTTCTGTTACTGGGGTGGCGGGTGGGGCGTCGGCGCCTTTTTCGCCCCCGCCGCCCTTACCCATTCCCATCCCTTTTCAGGGGCTCCGCCCCCGAACCCCCAAAGACTGCGCAGTTCCCCGCGCCCCTAAAAGGGGCGCGGGGAACTGCGCGATCAGCCACAGCGGACCCGCGCCTTTCGCCACGAGCCCGCCGCCCCCGGTGCGTGCCTACTCCTCGGCCTCCCCGGAAACGGGAGGCCGACCCCGGCGGGGGATCGGACCAGCCCCGCCCGGCAGGCGACCCGTCTCCGCCAGGGCCCTCCGCAGGAGGAACTCGATCTGCGCGTTGGCGGAGCGAAGCTCGTCGCCGGCCCACCGCGCAAGCGCCTCGTACACGAGCGGATCCAGCCGCAACAGCACCTGCTTGCGCTGCTGCTGCGGCCGCCGCTTGGGGGAATCCCCCTCTGGAGGTGACGTCACTGGTAGAGGGACCCCGTGTTGAGGACGGGCTGCGGGGCGCGGTCGCCGCACAGGACCACCAACAGGTTCGACACCATCGCCGCCTTCCGCTCGGAGTCCAGCTCGACGATGTCCCGCTCGGTGATCCGGGCGAGCGCGTCCTCGACCATGCCGACCGCGCCGTCCACGATCTGTCGCCGCGCGGCGACGACCGCGCCCGCCTGCTGTCGCTGGAGCATCGCCGAGGCGATCTCGGGAGCGTACGCGAGATGCGTGAAGCGGGACTCGATGATCTGGACGCCCGCGGCCTCCACGCGCGCGTGCAGTTCGACGGCGAGCTTCTCGGTGATCTCCTCCGCGTTGCCCCGCAGCGACAGACCGTCCTCGTCATGGGCGTCGTACGGGTACTCGATGGCGATGTGCCGCACCGCCGCCTCGGTCTGGGTGGCGACGAACTCCAGGAAGTCGTCCACCTCGAAGCTCGCCTGTGCGGTGTCCTCGACCTTCCACACCACCACCGCGGCGAGCTCGATCGGGTTGCCGTAGGCGTCGTTGACCTTGAGGACGGCCGTCTCGTGGTTGCGTACCCGCGTCGAGATCTTCGTACGGGACGTCAGTGGGTTCACCCAGCGCAGGCCGTCCTCGCGGATCGTCCCGCGATAGCGGCCGAAGAGCTGGACGACGCGGGCCTCGCCCGGCGCCACCATGTTCAGGCCGCACATGGCGACGAAGGCCGCGAGGCCGATCAGGATGCCGGACACGATCAGCGCGGCCTTGCCGCCGGTGGAGTCCACCGCGGTGGCGCTGACGATCATTCCGGCGCCCGCGAGCAGTCCGACCAGCCCGAGCAGCAGCGCGAGCCCGCCGCCGATGCTGTGCGCGACGGACTCCCGGACGCGCGGTGCGGGCATCTCGGGTACGTCGGCGGTGTGTGGAGTGTCGTGCGTGGACATGGGTGATCCCCCGTTTCGTGGTGCTGCGTTTCCTGGTGCCGCGGCTCTCGTGCGAGCACCTGGCTTCGTACTATCTAAGTGATATCACTTTACCCGTCACGGCAACCTTCTACGCATCCGAATCGTCGGTTCCATAGGGACAGGTCGGGACAGGTGCTGATTGTCACGTCCGCAAAAGGCGGGATCGACCGTCCTATGTCGCCACGCGCGGTGTTAGTTTGCTGAGCTGACCTGAGCGGTGAACCTGTGAGACACGAGAGACGGAAGCGGAGCGGATCGGACCCATGGGACGAGCGGAAGAGAGACGAGCGCGGCAGCGCGGTGGCCACCGCGCCGCGCCGAAGCGCTCGTCCAGAGCCGGCGCCAAGGGTGGTGCCACGGCCGGTGCCAAGGCCGGTGCGAAGAGTGGCATACGTCGCCTCTTCACCTGGAAGAAGCTCCTCGGTACGTTCTTCGGCCTCTGTCTCCTCGGGATGGCGGCCTTCGTCGCTCTGTACCTGATGATCGACGTTCCCAAGGGCAACGCCGCCGCGGTCCAGCAGAGCAACATCTACAAGTACAGCGACGGCAAGACGCTCGCCCGCGACGGCGCCGTCAACCGCGAGCTCGTCGACCTGGACCAGGTCTCCAAGGGCGTCCGGATGACCTTCGTCGCCGCCGAGAACAAGTCCTTCTACGAGGACGCCGGCGTCGACCTCAAGGGCACGGCCCGCGGTCTGCTCAACACCCTCTCCGGCAAGGGCAAGCAGGGTGGCTCGACGATCACCCAGCAGTACGTCAAGAACTACTACCTGACGCAGGACCAGACCGTCACGCGCAAGCTGAAGGAACTGGTCATCTCCCTGAAGGTGGACCGCCAGGAGTCCAAGGACGACATCCTCGCGGGCTACATCAACACCAGCTACTACGGCCGCAACTCATGGGGCATCCAGGCCGCCGCGCAGGCGTACTACCGCGTCGACGCGGACGAGCTCACGGTCGCGCAGGGCGCGTACCTCGCCGCACTGCTCCAGGCGCCGAGCCAGTACGACTGGGCGGTCGCGAGCAAGACCAGCCAGAAGCTGGTCACCGCCCGCTGGAACTACGTCCTGGACAACATGGTCGAGGAGGGCTGGCTCAGCTCCGCCAAGCGCGACGGCATGAAGTTCCCCGTGCCGAGGGACCCCCAGGGCGCACCCGGTCTGCAGGGCCAGGCCGGCTACCTGGTGGAGGCCGCCGACACCGCGCTGAAGAAGCAGCTCGTCTCGCAGGGCACGGCCGCCGACATGGACGAGGCCGAGACCATGGTCAAGGCCGGCGGCTGGACGATCACCCTGAACATAGACAAGAAGAAGCAGGCCCAGCTGGAGAAGTCCGTCAAGAGCCAGCTGACCGGCAAGCTGGACGCCAAGAAGCGGAAGATCGACGCCGACGTCCAGGCCGGTGCCGCCTCCGTCGATCCGAAGACCGGCAAGGTCGTCGCGATGTACGGCGGCGTGGACTACGTGAAGCACTACACGAACAACGCGACGCGCCGCGACTACCAGCCCGCCTCCACCTTCAAGCCGCTGATCCTGGCCGCGGCCGTCGACAAGGACGCCGAGACGCAGGACGGCACACCGGTCACGGCGAAGACGATCTACGACGGCACCAGCAAGCGTCCTGTCGTCGACGACGGCAAGAAGGTCGGCTTCGCGCCGCCGAACGAGGACGACGTCGACTACGGAGACGTCACCGTCCAGACCGCGATGAACAAGTCCATCAACTCCGTCTTCGCCCAGCTGGGCGTCGACGTCGGCATGGACCAGGTCATGAAGACCGCGGGCGAGCTCGGCATGGACGTCGAGGGCGCCAAGTCTGTGCCCGCCCAGACCCTCGGCACGATGGGCGCGAGCCCGCTGGAGATGGCCGGCGTCTACGCGACGCTCGACAACCACGGCAAGAAGGTCACCCCGGCCCTCGTGAAGTCGGTCGAGCACAAGGACCGCGTGGTCAAGTTCCCGGATCCGATCGGCGACCGGGTCATCAGCCGGGAGGCCGCCGACACGGTCACCTCGGTGCTGACCGGCGTGGTCGACGACGGTACGGCCAAGACGTCCGTACGCGACAACCCGGCCCGTGACGGCCAGCAGGTCGCGGGCAAGACCGGTACGTCCGACTGCAACAAGTCGGCCTGGTTCACCGGGTACACGCCCAAGCTCGTCACCTCGGTGGGCGTCTTCGGCGAGGCGGCCAAGGCGGGCACCACCCGCTGCGGCAAGGACAAGCCGGTGAAGGTCAAGGCGTTCAGCCAGGTCACGCTGCAGGGCGCGGCCGGCGGCGGCCGGGTCAACGGCGGTGGCTTCCCGGCCCAGATATGGGCGGCGTACACCTTCGGCGCGATGGGCAGCGTCTCCAAGTTCGACCTGGACACCGACCAGGGTGCGGCCGTCCAGCCGACGATCACGCCCACGGCCTCCCAGCCGCCGCCGACCCCGTCCGACGAGCCGAGCAGCGAGGACCCGCCGACGAAGCCGTCGACCAGCAGTCCGCCGCCGGAGAGCAGTCCCGAGGGCACCCCGACGGAGAGCGAGGATCCGCCGACTCCGACGACCAGCCCACCGCCACCGCCGGACGACGGCATAGAACTACCGACGGACCCGGACGACCCGCAGTCGGATCCGTAACCGGCGGCAACGAGGAAGGCGCGCCCCCGTCAAGGGGCGCGCCTTCCTCGCGAACCGTGCGACCGGCCACGAACGGCCCGCAGTTCCGCACCGGCCTCGCGGTGACGGACCTCAGTCCCCGTTGCCTCAGTCCCCGTTGACCGAGTGGGCGATCCGGTCGCCGATCTCCTTGTCGATGTTCCGCCAGTACTGCAGCGCACGCTCCAGCACGGGCCGGGACACATCGGCCTGCAGATGCCCGCTGACGTTGGACACCAGCCGCTCACGCTGGGCGTCGTCGAGGACCTGCCGGACCATCGTCCCCGCCTGCCCCCAGTCGTCGTCCTCCCGGTGCAGCTTGTACGCCTCGCGCACCAGCTCCCCGGCGGTCTGCCAGCTCGCCGGGTCGCCGAACTGCCCGTAGTCGGCCGCGGGCCCCCCGTAGGAGTTGGGCGCGTACGGGCGGGCCGCGTTGGACGCCTCGTACCGCATCGGGCCGTCCTTGGCGTACGAGTTGACCGGAGCGTGCGGCCGGTTGGGCGGCAGCTGCGCGTAGTTGGGGCCGATCCGGTACCGATGGGTGTCCGGGTACGAGAACAGCCGGCCAAGGAGCATCTTGTCCGGCGAGGGACCGATGCCCGGCACCAGGTTGGACGGCTCGAAGGCGGCCTGCTCGATGTGGATGAAGTAGTCCTCGGGGTTCCTGTCGAGGGTCATCCGGCCGACGTCGATCAGCGGATAGTCGCCGTGCGGCCAGACCTTCGTCAGGTCGAACGGGTTGAAGCGGTAGTCCGCCGCGTCCTCGAACGGCATGATCTGGACCTTGAGCGTCCAACTCGGCGCGTTCCCGGACTCGATCGACTCGTACAGGTCACGGCGGTGCTTGTCCGCGTCCGAACCGGCCAGCTCGTCGGCCTCGTCCTGCGTGAGGAAGTCGATGCCCTGGTCGGTCTTGAAGTGGTACTTCACCCAGAACCGTTCACCCGCGCCGTTGATCCACATGTAGGTGTGGGACGAGTAGCCGTTCATGTGGCGGTACGTCTTCGGAATGCCGCGGTCGCCCATCAGCCAGGTCACCTGGTGTGCAGACTCGGGCGAGAGCGTCCAGAAGTCCCACTGCATGTCGTTGTTGCGCAGCCCGGTCGCCGGGTGGCGCTTCTGCGAGCGGATGAAGTCCTGGAACTTGATCGTGTCACGGACGAAGAAGACCGGGGTGTTGTTGCCCACCAGGTCGTAATTGCCGTGCTCGGTATAGAACTTGAGCGCGAAACCGCGGGGGTCCCGCCAGGTGTCGGGCGAGCCCTGCTCACCTGCGACGGTCGAGAAGCGCGCCAGCATCTCCGTGCGCTTCCCGGGCTGGAAAAGGTCCGCCTTGGTGAACTGGCTGACGTCATTGGTGACTTCGAAGAATCCGTACGCGCCACTGCCCTTGGCGTGCACCACCCGCTCGGGGACCCGCTCCCGGTTGAACTGGGCCATCTTCTCGATGAGGTAGTGGTCCTGGAGCAGGATCGGGCCGTCGGGACCGACGGTGAGCGAGTGTTCGTCGCTCTCCACCGGAATTCCGACGTTGTTCGTGGTGTACGGAGCCTTCTGGGGTGTCTGCGTCACGAGCGTCCTCCCGTCAAGAAGAGAGTCGTCAGGTCGCTTCGGCCACCCCAGCAGTCAACTCCGCCGACGGGATGTCGGCAACATTTGGACGCGGTCCAATTCCGGTTCGATTCTCACCCGGCTGCCGGGGGGCGTCCTCCGTGGGTACCCCTCGATCAGGGATCGACTCAGCCGTGGTTCAACTCGAACCAGACCACCTTTCCCGTGCTGAGCCGGGTCGCGCCCCACCGCCTGGCCAGCTTGTTCACCAGGTAGAGACCGCGGCCGCCCTCGTCCGTGGCCCGCGCCTGCCGCAGCCGCGGCAACTGCGGCACGTCGTCACCGACCTCGCAGCGCAGCACGTCCGTACGGAGCAGACGCAGCGTGACCGGCCGTGACGTGTAGCGCACGGCGTTCGTCACGACCTCGCTGACGAGCAGCTCCAGGGAGTCCGTGAGCTCCTCCAGACCCCAGCGGGAGAGCGCCTTGCGGGCCAGCCGGCGGGCCCGGCCCGGTGCCGCGTCCTCGGGGTCCAGATGCCAGAAGGCGACGTCGCTGGGCGCGATGCCGTCGAAGCGGGCGGCGAGCAGCGCGATGTCGTCGTCCCGGTCGCCCGGGCCGAGCATGTCGAGCACCTCGTCGCACAGCGCCTCGAGGGGCGGCGGATGGTCGGCGCCGGTCAGCTGCGCGGTGGCGGCGAGCTTCTCGCGCAGCTGTTCTATACCGGTCCACACGTCACGCAGCCGCGACTCGACCAGACCGTCGGTGTAGAGCAGCAGGGTGGCGCCGGCGGGCGCGTCCAGCTCGACCGCCTCGAAGTCCACGCCGCCCACGCCGATGGGGGCGCCCGGCGGTACGCGCAGGACCTCGGCCCGGCCGCCCAGGTGGAGCAGGACGGGCGGCGGATGGCCGGCGTTGGCGATGGTGATGCGGTGCGCGACCGGGTCGTACACCGCGTACAGGCAGGTCGCCATGCGGTCGGTGCCGAGCCGCTGGGCCTGCTCGTCCAGGTGGTGCAGGACCTCCTGCGGGGGAAGGTCGAGCCCGGCGAGGGTCTGCGCGGTCGTGCGCAGCTGGCCCATGATCGCGGCCGAGGTCATGGAGTGGCCCATGACGTCACCGACGACGAGGGCGACCCGGCTGCCGGGCAGCGGGATCGCGTCGTACCAGTCGCCGCCGACCCGCGCGGTCTCCGCGGCCGGGAGATACCGGGACGCCAGCCGCACGCCGGTCGGCCGGGGCAGCGTCTCGGGCAGCATCGTGCGCTGGAGCTCGTCCGCGATGTACGCCTCGCGCCCGTACAGCACGGCCTTGTCGATGCCGAGGGCGCTGTGCGTGGCGAGCTGGGCCGCGACGAGCAGGTCGTCGGTCTCGAAGGCGGGCCGGTCCGGGCGGCGCAGGAACAGCGCGGCACCGATCACGCGGCGGCGTCCGCGCAGCGGGGCGAGGATCGCCCGCTGGCCGCCGGGCACGGTCAGGTCCTCGCCGATCAGCTCGGGCAGCGCGGCCCGTGCGGCCGGCGCGTCCGCGAAGACGGGCCGGACACCGCGCAGCACCTCGTTCAGCGCGCCACCGGGCCGTACGGTGCACAGCTCGGCGGTGATCCCGAGATCGGGCTCGGGCTGCAGCGCGGGCAGCAGGAAGCCCTCGGTGTCCCGGTCCTCCGGGATCCGGTCCGTGCGCCGCAGCCGCAGCACGACGGGCCCGGTGGGCCGCTCGTCGCCGACCGGCAGCGGGTCGCGCAGATAGACGAGGATCGCGTCCGAGAAGGTCGGCACGGTGGCCCGGCACAGGCCCATCACGATCTCGTCGAGGTCGATGCCGCGGGCGATCCGCCGGGTGGCGGCTCCCACGAAGCGCAGCCGGTCGCCGTCCCGGCGCATGGGCATGGGGGTGCCCGGCGCGGGCCCCTGTCCCGTACGCCGCTCCTTGCCGCTCAGGACCGCGGCCGCCTCGGCACCCGACTGGGCCGGGATGGTCTCGGGCGCGGGCCGCGGGCGGTGCGGATCGGGCTCGGTGACGGACGGCTGGGAATGCTCGGATCCCGCGCCGGTGGGAGCGTCGGTCGGGCCGTGACCGCCGGAGGGCGCGGGCGGGCCCTGGCTGCCCGCCGGGGTCCCGGACGCGGCGGGCGTGCCCGTGGCGGCGGCGAGGGTGCCCGAGGGCGTGGGGGCGCCGGTGGGGTCCTGGCCTTCGGAAGCGGGCGCACCCGGGGTCCCGGGCGGGGTGGGGGCCTCGGCCGGCCGTCCCTGTGCGGGTAAACCGGTGGAACCCTGCGCCGGCGGCTCCGGGGTACGCAGAAGCGCCCCGCGTGGGTCCGCGGGGGCGGTGGGCCGGGCAGCGCTTGGCTGGCGGCGCTCGTGGGAGGTGGGGTGCTCCGTCACGCGTGTCGAATCCATCCGTCCGGTGCTGCGCGCCGTGCGTGCAGTTCGTCCCGCAGAAATCCCGATACCCGGAATGCGTGCCCCAGGAACGGAATCCCCGCGTGGTCAGACAGCCTCTCAGAAGAGAGACCGTCGGGCACCGGCGGGAACAGCCCGTCCGGCCGTCTCCCGACCGTACCGCTGTGGCCCTCGTACCCCTCGCTCACGTCCTGCCGCCCCTCGGTGACGTTCGGTCAAGCCCAGCGTGTGCTCCGGGAGTTGTCGCCTCGCGCCCGCCCGCCACCCGACCACCACTCCTCAACGACGGTGCTGCGCACCGACCGTGACTGTTCGTTGCGGAGGACGATCCTACGGTTCTACCACGGGGGCACATCAAGGGTCTCACGTGGACACGTGCGCGGGCGTACGATCCCAGTCGTCCGGCAACGACGGTACGGACCAGGACGGATCCGGGCGCCAGTGCTGCCAGCCGTCCGACAACGGCGGGCCCCAGGCGCGGATCACCTCCACCGCGGCCCGGCCGGCCTCCCGCACCCGGGCGGCCAGTCGGTCGTCCATCAGGCCGTCCCGCTGGGCCTGCGCGAACTCGTCCTCGTCGCGCCAGTCCCAAGTCCGGTCCGGGTTCACCGAGATGTCGAGGAAGTGGTCCTCGGAGTCCACGCCTCCGGCCCATCTGGCCAGCGGTTCCTCCAAGTTGACGTACCAGTTCTTGAACTGCCAGCCGGGCTCCCAGAACAGCCACACCGACCACGGCTCACCGGGCCGCGCCAGCTTGAGCACACCGGTGCCGAACCAGTGGCCGCGCTGCACGGTCCGCGGCTTGGTGTAACGGGACTCCAGCGGCTCCACGTGCACGGGCGTACCGTCGGCGAGGACGGGCTTCACGCACTCGGTTCCCGGGGCCAGCCACACGGCGAGCAGCTCCTCGTCGTCCCGCACGACGGTCACGGGGCGCACGATGTGGAAGCGCTCGCCGGCGTTCTCCCGGTAACGCCACAGGATCCGACTCCCGGGGTTCCAGTACGCCGCCGACCCGCCCGCTTCCACGTCTGCCACCGCTCCACCCTCTGCCATGAACAGATATTAGGTGCCCATGGCATACGACGCTGCGGCGCGCGTCACGGTTCGCGCGCCGGGCCGAATGCCGTTACGGGCGCGTCATCCGCAGGACATCCAGGGCCTCGTCCAGCTGCTCCCGGGTGAGATCACCACGCTCGACGTAACCGGACTCCAGGACGACCTCACGGATGGTCCTCCGCTCGGCGAGCGCCTTCTTGGCGACCTTCGCGGCCTCCTCGTACCCGATGTACTTGTTCAGCGGCGTCACGACGGACGGCGACGACTCGGCGTACTCCCGGGCGCGCTCGCGGTCGGCGGTGATCCCGTCGACGGTCCGGTCGGCGAGCAGCCGTGAGACGTTCGCGAGGAGCCGGACCGACTCCAGTACGTTCCTGGCGATGACCGGCAGCATCACGTTGAGCTCGAAGTTCCCGGAGGCGCCGGCGGTGGCGATCGTCGCGTCGTTCCCGGTCACCTGCGCGGCGACCATCAGTACGGCCTCGGGAATGACCGGATTCACCTTGCCGGGCATGATCGACGAACCGGGCTGGAGGTCGGGAAGGCTGATCTCGGCCAGACCGGTGCGGGGCCCGGAGGCCATCCACCGAAGGTCGTTCGCGATCTTCGTCAGCCCGACCGCGATGGTCCGCAGCTGCCCACTGGTCTCGACGATCCCGTCCCTGGCCCCCTGCGCCTCGAAGTGGTCGCGCGCCTCGGTGAGCGGCAGCCCGGTGGCCCGCGCGACCTCCGCGATCACGGCGGCGGAGAAGCCGGGCGGGGTGTTGATCCCGGTCCCCACGGCGGTCCCCCCGAGCGGCAGCTCGGCGAGCCGCGGCAGGGAGGCCTGCAGCCGTTCGACCCCGTACCGCACCTGGGCGGCATACCCGCCGAACTCCTGCCCGAGCGTCACGGGCGTCGCGTCCATCAGATGCGTACGCCCGGACTTCACGACGTCCGCGAACTCCTCGGACTTGCGGGTGAGCGCGTCCGCGAGGTGATCGAGGGCGGGTACGAGATCGCGGGTGACGGCGGCCGTCGCGGCGATGTGGATCGACGAGGGGAACACGTCGTTGCTGGACTGCGAGGCGTTCACATGGTCGTTCGGATGTACGTCCCTGCCGAGCCGTTCCGTCGCCAGCGTGGCGATGACCTCGTTCGTGTTCATGTTGGACGAGGTCCCGGAGCCTGTCTGAAAAACGTCCACGGGGAAGTGGTCGTCCCACTTACCGTCCACGACCTCCGCGGCCGCCTCCTGGATGGCCTCCGAGACGTCCTTGTCCAGCACTCCGAGCCCGGCGTTCACCTTGGCCGCGGCCGCCTTGATCCTGGCGAGGGCCTCGATGTGCGCGCGCTCGATCCGCTGCCCGGAGATGGGGAAGTTCTCCACTGCCCGCTGGGTCTGGGCCCGCCACTTGGCGTCGGCGGGGACGCGGATCTCGCCCATGGAGTCGTGTTCGATGCGGTAGTCGCTCATAACAGGTACATCGCCCCCGCCGCCCCTACCCATTCCCGTCCCTTTCGGGGGCCAGCCCCCGAACCCCCGCTCCTCAAACGCCGGAGGGGCTAACTATTAGCCCGTCCGGCGTTTGAGGACGAGGCCGTTCAGGCCGATAGGGGGGTCTGGGGGCGCAGCCCCCAGGGACGGGACGGGTAGGGGCGGCGGGGGCGAAGAAAACCCCGCAGCGCCCACCGGCTAACCCAGTCCCGGCCCCCGCACGGGAATCGACGTGAACGTCGGCTCCGGCGCCGGGTCCTTGAAGAAGTCGTTGCCCTTGTCGTCGACCACGATGAACGCCGGGAAGTCCTCCACCTCGATCTTCCACACGGCCTCCATCCCGAGCTCCTCGTACTCGACGACCTCGACCTTCTTGATGCAGTCCTGCGCGAGCCGCGCCGCGGGCCCACCGATGGACCCGAGATAGAACCCCCCGTGGGCATCACACGCGTCGGTGACCTGCTGCGACCGATTCCCTTTCGCCAGCATCACCTTGGACCCGCCGGCCGCCTGGAACTGCGCCACGTACGAGTCCATCCGCCCGGCCGTGGTGGGCCCGAACGACCCGGACGCGTACCCCTCGGGGGTCTTGGCCGGCCCCGCGTAGTACACGGGGTGGTCCTTCAGGTACTGCGGCATCTCCTCGCCCGCGTCCAGCCGCTCCTTGATCTTGGCGTGCGCGATGTCGCGCGCCACGACGAGCGGCCCGGAGAGGGACAGCCGGGTCTTCACCGGGAACTTGGTGAGCTCGGCGAGGACGTCGTCCATCGGCTGGTTCAGGTCGATCTTCACCACGTCGGACGACTCGTCGAGGTGCTCCTCGGTCGTCTCCGGCAGGAACCGCGCGGGATCGGTCTCCAGCTGCTCCAGGAACACACCCTCCGCGGTGATCTTCGCGACGGCCTGCCGGTCGGCGGAGCAGGAGACGGCGATGGCGACCGGGCAGGACGCCCCGTGCCGCGGCAGCCGCACCACGCGCACGTCGTGGCAGAAGTACTTGCCGCCGAACTGCGCGCCGATCCCGATCCGCTGCGTCAGCTCGAAGACCTTCTCCTCCAGCTCCTTGTCCCGGAAGCCGTGCCCGAGCTCGGAGCCCTCGGCCGGGATCTCGTCCAGGTAGTGCGCGGAGGCGTACTTCGCGGTCTTGAGGGCGTACTCCGCGCTCGTACCGCCGACGACGATCGCCAGGTGGTACGGCGGGCAGGCCGCGGTTCCCAGGGAGCGGATCTTCTCCTCCAGGAACTTCATCATGGAGGACTCGTTCAGGACGGCCTTCGTCTCCTGGTACAGGAACGACTTGTTGGCCGAGCCGCCGCCCTTGGCCATGAAGAGGAACTTGTAGGCGCCGCCGTCGGCCGCGTACAGCTCGATCTGGGCGGGCAGATTCGAGCCGGTGTTCTTCTCGTCCCACATGGTGAGCGGGGCCATCTGCGAGTACCGCAGGTTGAGGTTCAGGTAGGCGTCGTAGATGCCGCGGCTCAGCGCGGCCTCGTCGCCGCCCTCGGTGAGCACGTTCTGCCCGCGTTTGCCCATGACGATCGCCGTGCCGGTGTCCTGGCACATGGGGAGGACACCCGCGGCCGCGATGTTCGCGTTCTTCAGGAGGTCCAGCGCGACGAACTTGTCGTTGCCCGACGCCTCGGGGTCGTCGATGATGCGCCGCAGCTGGGCGAGGTGCGCCGGCCGGAGGTAGTGCTGGATGTCGTGGATGGCCTCGGCGGCGAGCTTGCGCAGAGCCTCCGGCTCCACCTTGAGGAACGTGCGCCCGTCGGCCTCGAAGGTGGAGACACCCTCGGAGGTCACCAGCCGATACGGGGTGGTGTCCTCTCCCTGGGGGAGCAGATCGGTGTACGCGAACTCAGGCATCTCGCCAAATCCTTCATCGACAGACAGCGGCCGGCCTCCGTTGGCGGGCGCACACCAGCGTAGAACCTGCTACCGACACCAGGCTTGTGAGGTAAGGCTCAGTTCGCCGTCCACACCCCCTAGTCGCGATCTATCGCGTTTGGGTACGCTGCTGCCGTGGACCTAGAGAAGCGCACCGCACCCGCACCCGACCTTCGGAAGCAGACCGACCTCCGGGCGTCCGACGCCGACCGCGACCGGACGGCGGACATCCTGCGCGAGGCCCTCGCCGAGGGCCGCCTCACCGCGGAGGAGCACTCCGAGCGGGTCGAGGACGTCTTCCGCGCGAAGACCGTCGGCGAACTGGAACCACTCGTGGCGGACCTGCCGGTGGCCCATCGGTCCCACTCGGCGGCGACGTTCGCCCCGGCGCCGAACCGCCCCACCCCGGGCAAGGTCCCCCCGGTCGCCGAGGAGAACGTGGTGGCGGTGTTCAGCGCCGCGGTCCGCAAGGGCCGCTGGCGAATCGGCCGCCGCACGCACGCGTACGCGATCTTCGGCAGCGTGGAGATAGACCTCAGCGAGGCGGTCTTCGAGCACCAGCAGGTCGTGATCAAGGCGATAGCGGTCTTCGGCAACGTCGAGATCCGTGTCCCGGAGAACGTGTCGTTGCGAGGCAACGGCGGCGGGGTCCTCGGCAACTTCGAGGTGGACACGCTGGATTCGGTCGACCACGACGCACCCGTGGTGTACGTGGACGGACTGGCCGTTCTGGGAAATATCGAGGCAAAACCCAAGCGGGGCAAGCTGATCGAGGACATCCTCGACCGCGTCGGGGACCGGCTCAACGCCAAGTTGCGCAAACACCTCGGGCATTGACGGTCGCGAATTTCGCGGCGAGCGGAGGGTATTGGTCCAGTAGTGACGGTCCAGTGCCGGTCGGGATCTCCCGCGCTTCGGAACTGAGTGCATAGGCGCGCGTACAGCGGGTAGGCCTTGCTGCATCGTCTCTCGCTCGCGAAGCCGTCGTCAGGAGTAGACCGTGCTGCATCCGCCGCATCAGTCCCTGCAGGTCGCCGCCGTTCCGCCCCAGCCGGCACCGGTGCGCGACAGGGACCAGGACGCCCCTTGGCACACGGAGGCCGTGTGCCGCCGCGACGAGGCCGGGCTGTTCTTCGCGCCCTCGAAAGAACCCACCGCGGCCCGGCTGTCCCGGGAGGAGGCGGCAAAGCGGGTCTGCGCACGCTGTCCGGTAATGGTCGAATGCCGCGAGCACGCACTGCTGCAACCCGAGCCGTACGGGGTATGGGGCGGCCTCACCGCCGCCGAGCGCCGCGTCGTCCTGGCCCGGCGCCGCCGCCGCGACCTCGAACTGCAGAAGGCGGCCCGCGCCACAGGACCGATAGCCGCGGCCGGCTGACTCTCACGCCGATGGGGCGCCCCTCCGCACAAGGGGCGCCCCATCGTCGTACAAGAATCAGCCGTTGCCCGTACAGCGCCGGCCGGGTGCGCCCCTTCAGGGGCGCGGGGCTGTGACACTTTGCGGCTCCGCCGCGGGCCGCGACCAGCTCGGACGAGCCCGCAGCTACCGACGGCCCGCAGTGAACGGCGCGGCCGGCGAACCTACTTGGCGCGATCGAAGTCGATCGCGCTGTAGGCCCGCAGCTTCGCCAGCCGGTGCTCCGAGTTGATCTGCCGCACCGTCCCCGACTTGGACCGCATCACGATCGAGTCGGTCGTCGCGGTCTCGGGGCGATAGCGAACCCCCCGCAGCAGCTCACCGTCGGTGATCCCGGTCGCGACGAAGAAGACGTTCTCGCCGGAGACCAGGTCGTCGGTGAACAGGACCCGGTCGAGGTCGTGGCCCGCGTCGACGGCCCGGGCGCGCTCCTCGTCGTCCTTGGGCCACAACTTGCCCTGGATCGTGCCGCCGAGGCACTTCACCGCACAGGCGGAGATGATGCCCTCGGGCGTACCGCCGATGCCGAGCAGCAGGTCGATGCCGGTGCCCTCGCGCAGCGCCAGGATCGAGCCCGCGACATCGCCGTCGGAGATGAGCTTGATACGGGCGCCGGTCTCCCGGATCTCCTTGATGATGCCGTCGTGGCGCGGCCGGTCGAGGATGACGACCGTGACGTCCTCGGGCGTGACGCGCTTGGCCTTGGCGACCCGTCGGATGTTCACGGACACGGGCGCGTTGATGTCGACGAAGTCGGCGGCCTCGGGGCCGGTGACCAGCTTGTCCATGTAGAAGACCGCGGACGGGTCGAACATGGTGCCGCGGTCGGCGGCGGCCAGCACCGCGATCGCGTTCGTCATGCCCTTCGCGGTGAGCGTGGTGCCGTCGATCGGGTCGACGGCGATGTCGCACTCGGGGCCCGTCCCGTCTCCGACGCGCTCCCCGTTGAAGAGCATCGGGGCCTCGTCCTTCTCGCCCTCGCCGATGACGACGACGCCGTTCATCGAGACGGTGGAGACGAGGGTGCGCATGGCCCGTACGGCCGCGCCGTCGGCGCCGTTCTTGTCGCCGCGGCCGACCCAGCGGCCCGCGGCCATGGCGGCGGCTTCGGTGACCCGGACGAGCTCAAGGGCGAGGTTGCGGTCGGGGGCCTCGGACGGGACCTCGAGTTCGGACGGCAAGTGATGCTCGGTCATCGGAGCGCACCTTTCTGATACGACGACGGCCGGATGAGGGTTCGGGCCGACTCTATCCTCAGTCCGACAAAATGAGCAGGGGGGCCCACGGATGAGCAGACCAGTACACCTGCGACGATGGGGGCGTGGCAGGTATGAAAGGCAAGCAGTCGGTCCGGGACATGGTGTTGTCCCTGGGCCTGATCGGCATAGTCGCGGGCTTCATCTACGTCTTCATTCCCAATGACGACTCGGAGCCCCCTCTCAAGCGGGTCGACTACCGCGTGGAGCTCCTCACGGCACGCCGCGCGGCCGCCTATCCGGTGGCGGCGCCCGAGGGGCTGTCCAAGGAGTGGAAGGCGACGTCGGTGCGGTTCCAGGGCGCCGACTTCGACGCGTGGCACCTGGGCTTCCACGACCCCGACGGTGAGTACGTGGCGATCGAGCAGTCGACTCAGAAGCCCGCCGCGTTCATCGACGACGCGAGCCAGGGTGCCGAGGAGACGAACACGACGCAGCGCATCGGCGAGCGCTCCTGGGAGCGGTACGAGGGTGCGAAGTACGACGCTCTCGTCCTCCAGGAGAAGGGCTCCACGACGGTCGTGACCGGTACGGCGTCCTTCGCGCAACTGACGAAGATGGCCAAGGCCCTGAAGACGGAGTAAGGCACGCACGCATGACGGCGGCCCCCGGTACGAATGCCGGGGGCCGTCGTCATGCGTACGGCGAGGGTCAGACGGTCGTGATGACCTGGTCGGCCTCGAGGCGCGGGGAACGCGGGAACCAGGCGTCCTCGGCCGGCCTGCCGATGTTGACCACCATCAGCGGGGTGTGGTCGCCGTCGAGGAACTCCTTCTGGACGCCCGCGAAGTCGAAGCCCGTCATCGGACCGGCGGCCAGACCGGCCGCGCGGACGCCGATGATGAAGTACGCGGCCTGCAGCGCGGCGTTGAGGGAGGCAGCACCCTCACGGGCCGGGCGCTCGGCGAAGAAGACGTCCTTGGCCTGCGGGAAGTGCGGGAAGAGGTGCGGGAGTTCCTCGTGGAACTCGTTGTCCGCGGAGAGGATCGCGACGAGCGGGGCGGTGGCCGTCTTCGGCTGGTTGCCCTCGGCCATGTGCTGCACGAGGCGCTCACGGGCCTCGGCGGAGCGGACCAGGGTGATGCGCAGCGGGGACTGGTTGAAGGCGGTCGGGCCGAACTTGACCAGGTCGTAGATCGCCTGCACCTGCTCCTCGGAGACCGGCTCGTCGGTGAAGGCGTTCGCGGTACGGGCTTCGCGGAAGAGCAGGTCCTGAGCGGTGGGGTCAAGGACGAGGGACATGAATCAACCTTTTCGGGGAGTGCGTCGAACCCTGTGGGGATCGCCTTGCACTTCCGAAGGTACGTCGATGAAGTTTAGTATTCAACCAAAACTGGAGCATGGTGATCCGGTTCACAGGCCGCGAGGGTCGGCGAAGCCGCTGTGAACGTGAGGGCGGAGGGTGTTTCGGGAGGGGTTTCCCCTGCCTGACGGCCCTGCCTGACGGCCGCGGCTGGCGCCCGTCAGGTACAGGACCCCGAGCTACTCGGAGCCGGAGCCGGAGCCGGAGCCGGAGCCGGAGTTGGGGCTGCCGGCTTCCTCCTCGGCTTCCTCCTCCGCCCCCGCCAGAGCGGCGTCGAGGCGGGCGCGGGCGCCGTCCAGCCACCGCCGGCACACCTTCGCCAACTCCTCGCCCCGCTCCCACAGGGCGAGCGACTCCTCAAGTGTCGTACCGCCCGCCTCCAGGCGTCGTACGACCTCGATGAGCTCGTCCCGTGCCTGCTCGTACCCGAGCGCCTCGTCCGTCCTGCTGGTCATGCGCCCACCCTAGGGTCCGTCTCGGACATCGACTCGTACCGTGAACTCGCCCTCGGCGACCCGCGCCCGCAGGGGTTCGTCCGCCGTCACCTCGTCCGGGGACCGGACCGCGTGGCCGTCGGACTTCTGCAGCACCGCGTAACCCCGCTTGAGGGTCGCGGCCGGGGAGAGGGCCACCACGCGAGCGTGCGTGTGCGTCAGCTCGGAGTCGGCACGGTCGAGGAGGTGCCCGAGCGTGCGGCGGCCGCGGTCGAGCAGCGAGGCGACATGGTCCGCGCGCTCGTCGACCATCCGGTGCGGATCCTCTATCGAGGGGCGGGCCAGCGCGTGAGCGAGGCCTCTCTCCTCCCGGTCGATGAAGGACTGGACGCTGCGGCGGGCGCGGTCCCGCAGGAACTGCACACGCTCGTACTCCTCGCCGACGTCCGGGACGACCTTCTTCGCCGCGTCGGTGGGGGTGGAGGCACGCAGATCGGCCACGTGGTCGAGCAGCGGGTTGTCGGGTTCGTGCCCGATGGCCGAGACGACCGGTGTACGGCAGGACGCGACCGCCCGTACGAGCTGCTCGTCCGAGAACGGGAGCAGGTCCTCCACGCTGCCGCCGCCGCGCGCCACGATGATCACGTCGACGTCGTCGAGCCCGTCCAGTTCCTTCACGGCCTGGACGACCTGGGGGACCGCGTGGACGCCCTGCACGGCGACGTTGCGCACCTCGAAGCGGACGGCGGGCCAGCGGTGGCGCGCGTTCTCCAGTACATCCCGCTCGGCGGCGGAGGCGCGGCCGCAGACGAGCCCGATGAGCTGGGGCAGGAAGGGCAGTGGCTTCTTGCGCTCGGCGGCGAACAGTCCTTCGGCGGCGAGGGACTTCTTCAACTGCTCAAGCCGGGCGAGCAGTTCACCCACACCCACGGGCTTTATCTCGGCGGCCCGCAACGACAGCTGCCCACGCGGCGCGTACCACTCGGGCTTCGCGAGTACGACGACACGGGCGCCCTCGCTCACCACGTCGGCGACCGCGTCGAACACCTGGCGGTAGCAGGTGACGCTCACCGAGATGTCGTACGACGGGTCGCGCAGCGTCAGGAACACGACACCCGCGCCCGGCCGCCGCGACAACTGGGTGATCTGGCCCTCCACCCACACCGCCCCGAGCCGGTCGATCCACCCCCCGATGAGCCGCGACACCTCGCCGACGGGGATGGGTGCGTCCGAGGACGTGTTGAGAGCCATGCGGCGAGCGTAGCCGCAGACTGTGACAGAGCGGTCGTGCGTTGGGGCGGGTTGGGCGGGCGCGGGTCGGACGGGGCTGACCGCGCAGTTCCCCGCGCCCCTAGGTCTTTAGGGGCGCGGGGAACTGCGCAGTCTTTTGGGGGTTCGGGGGCGAAGCCCCTGAAAAGGGACGGGAATGGGTAGGGGCGGAGGGGCGAAAACCCCAGGTCAGCCCCCCGCAGGCACCCGCCCCCGCTGCCCCACCAACACTGCCAGCCCGACAACCAGCCACACCGCCCCCACCACCTGCGCAGTCCCCGACGCCTCGACGATCACGGCAACAGTGATCGCCGCCCCCACAACCGGCATCAGCACATGCCGCCACCACACCACCGCCCCACCCCGCCGCCGCACGGCGAACCAGCCCACGACACTCGCGTGCAGCAGCGTGAACGCGGTCAGCGCACCGATGTCGACCACCGACACCAGATGGTCCATCCCGTCGTCACGCCGAGCGGCCCACACCGCGGCCACCATCGTGATGACGGCCGCGCAGAGCAGAGCCACCCGCGGCACCCCGGAGTCCGTCCGGGACAGAACCCGCGGCAGCCGCCGGTCCCGGGACATCGCGAACAGCAGCCGACCGGCCGCCGCCTGCCCGGCCAGCGCCGCGAACGCCGCCCCGATCGCCTTGCTCACCGCCACCAGATCGTGCAGCCACGTCCCGACGGAGGCGTCCACGGCGTCGTAGAAGGCAGACCCCTGCTTGCCCGGGTCGGCGGCGAGCTGCGCGGACGACAGCGGTTCGAGCAGGGCGATGAGATACGTCTGCGCGATGAACAACACACCGGCGAGTGCGAGACAGAACAGCACCGCCCTGGCCACCTTCTCCGAACTCCCCGTCACCTCCTCGGCGAAGGAGGCGATCGCGTCGAAGCCGAGATAGGAGAGCACGGCGATCGACACGGCCCCGACGACCGCGGACAGCGCGAACGCCCCTTGGGAGCCGTCACCCGACAGCGGCGACAGCCACCCCCGCTCGGCCCCGTCGCGCGCGAGGACGACGACCGCCGACACGACGAAGACGAGGAGGACCACGATCTCCATCGCGAGCACCAGGAAACCGACGCGCGCGGCGGCCCGTACGCCCCACAGGTTGAGCAGTGTCGTGACGACGACGGCGAGTGCGGTCCACACCCACCGCGAGACCTCCGGGACCAGGGAGTTCATCGCGATCCCGGAGAAGAGGTACGCCACCGCGGGGATGAGGAGGTAGTCCAGCATCGCCATCCAGCCGGCGACGAACCCCGCCTCCTTTCCGAGCGCCGCGCGCGCGTAGGCGAACACCGAACCCGCCTGGGGGACCACACGCACCATCTGGGCGTAGCTGAAAGCGGTGAACGCCATCGCGACCGTGGCGACGACGTAGACGAGTGCGACCGCCCCGTGCGACTTGGCGTCGAGGGTTCCGAAAATGCCGACCGGCGCCATGGGGGCGATGAACAGCAGCCCGTAGACGACCAGATCGCGGAAGCCGAGACTCCGCCGCAGACCCTGTTCGTCGTCGGCCGCGCGGGCCGAGGTCTCCGTGCCGGACATCCGTACCTCCCGAGAGTCACGCCTGGCCCCACCCCTCCCAGCTCCCCAGCTCCCGACCAGTCTCCCCAAGGCGGCGATCTTTGACGCGCCGGGCGCGGCCTTACGATGGGATGCATGACTGCTTCGACTGGCCGCCGTGTCCTCCTCGCCGCCCCCCGTGGCTACTGCGCGGGAGTCGACCGTGCCGTGATCGCCGTCGAGAAGGCCCTGGAGCAGTACGGGGCCCCGATCTATGTCCGCCACGAAATCGTCCACAACAAGTACGTCGTGCAGACCCTGGAGAAGAAGGGCGCGATCTTCGTCGAGCGGACGGCGGAGGTCCCCGAGGGGTCCATCGTCATGTTCTCGGCGCACGGCGTCGCCCCGGTCGTCCACGACGAGGCCGCGGCCGGAAAGCTCGCGACCATCGACGCGACCTGCCCGCTGGTCACCAAGGTCCACAAGGAGGCCGTCCGCTTCGCCAAGGAGGACTACGACATCCTCCTGATCGGGCACGAGGGCCACGAGGAGGTCATCGGCACGTCCGGCGAGGCGCCCGAGCACATCACGCTCGTCGACGGCCCCGAGGACGTCGCCAAGGTCGAGGTGCGCGACCCCTCCAAGGTGGTCTGGCTCTCCCAGACCACGCTGTCGGTCGACGAGACCATGGAGACGGTCGACGCCCTCAAGGACAAGTTCCCGCAGCTCATCTCCCCGCCCAGCGACGACATCTGCTACGCCACGCAGAACCGCCAGATCGCGGTGAAGAAGCTCGCCGAGGACGCTCAGCTGGTGATCGTGGTGGGTTCGAAGAACTCCTCGAACTCGATCCGGATGGTCGAGGTGGCCCTGGACGCGGGCGCCTCCGCCGCACACCTGGTGGACTTCGCCGCCGAGATCGACGAGGCCTGGCTGGAGGGCGTCACCACGGTCGGCCTGACCTCCGGCGCCTCGGTCCCGGACGTACTGGTGGACGGCGTGCTGGAGTGGCTGGCCGAGCGCGGCTACGGGGACGTGGAGACGGTCAAGACGGCCGACGAGTCCATCACGTTCTCCCTCCCCAAGGAACTGCGCCGTGACCTGCGCGCGGAGGCGGCCGCCCTGGTGGCGGAGCGCACCGCCGGCACCCCCTCGGCGGAGTGACTGTCCGTCGTACGACGTAACGTAGAGCCATGCAGATCTTCGGTGTGGACATCGGCGGCTCAGGGATCAAGGGCGCTCCCGTGGACCTGGACGTGGGCGACCTGGCGGAGGAGCGCTACAAGGTGCTCACGCCGCACCCCGCGACCCCCGACGCGGTGGCGGACGGCGTGAAGGAGGTCGTCGGCCACTTCGGCTGGACGGGCCCGGTCGGGATCACCTTCCCCGGCGTGGTCACCGGCGGCGCCACCATCCGCACGGCTGCCAACGTGGACAAGGACTGGATCGACACGGACGCCCGAGCCCTCCTCGGCGACCGCCTGGGCGGAATGCCGGTGACGGTGCTGAACGACGCGGACGCGGCGGGCGTCGCCGAGATGCAGTTCGGCGCGGGCCAGGGCCGCCAGGGCACGGTCATCCTGCTCACGTTCGGTACGGGTATCGGCAGCGCCGTCTTCGTGGACGGCGTCCTGGTGCCGAACACGGAGCTGGGCCACCTGGAGCTGAACGGCCACGACGCGGAGAAGCACGCCTCCACGAAGGCCAAGGAGGACCACGACCTCTCCTGGGAGCACTGGGCCCACCGCGTCCAGAAATACCTCGCCCATGTGGAGATGCTCTTCTCGCCCGAGCTCTTCATCATCGGCGGCGGCGTCAGCCGCAAGTCCCACAAGTTCCTGCCCCTGATCGAGGGCATCAAGGCGGAGATCGTCCCGGCCCAGCTGCAGAACAACGCGGGGATCGTGGGCGCGGCGATGCGGGCGGCGAAGGCGGGTTAGCCGGCCGACGACCTGCCCGGCCGGAGCCCGTTGCGACGGGCGCGTGGCCGGGCGGGCCCGAGTCTCAGGCGGCTGCCCGGCGCCGCTGCGCGGCACGGCGGCTCATCATCCGTACCTTGCGCACGGTGACGATGAGGCCGGCGACCAGCGTGCCCCCGTACAGCCATCCCGCGTGCAGTGCGAGAGCGGTGACCAGCCCCATCAGCCGTCCGAAGAATCCCCCACTGCTGTCGGCGATCGGCAGCAGTCCGACGGCGAAGGCGATCGGCACGGCGACGACCGCCGTGACGAGGTCGGCCCGCCGCACCCACACCGCCGTCAACGCGCACACCGGCAGGAACAGCACCCCGTAGACGACGAGCGAAGACCCGAACAGCAGCGCGTCGAGACAGGCCAGCGCGAACATCGACGCGGCACAGAACAGCCCGCTGCCCAGCCCGGTGAGCCGGGGGTTGGGGAACCGGCGTACGGCCTGCACCAGCGGTGACGCGGCCGTCGCGGTCCTCGGGACACCGGCCCCGTCCTGCCGGGGTGTACGGGTCCCGCCCCGTCCGGCCTGCGGGGGAAGGGGCGCGCCGCGACGCAGCGGCGGTGACTGAGGGGGACGAGTTCTGTGTTGCTCCACAGGTCCAACTTAGGTCGGGTTATGTGTGGAATGGGCCCTGGGACACGCGCTTTGGCCGACCTTGAGCAAGCGTTCGATACGTCGCCGGTGCGGGGCGCGGAACGCCGTAGACTGGTGGATCGTCTGGATCGTCCTCCACCCTTACGTACGGGAAGTCGCAACGTGTCGCTCACGATCGGAATCGTCGGTCTGCCGAATGTCGGCAAGTCGACCCTGTTCAACGCCCTGACCAAGAACGACGTGCTGGCGGCCAACTACCCGTTCGCCACGATCGAGCCGAACGTCGGCGTGGTCGGCGTCCCCGACACCCGGCTGACCAAGCTGGCCGAGATCTTCGGTTCGCAGAAGATCCTCCCGGCCACGGTCGACTTCGTCGACATCGCGGGCATCGTGCGCGGCGCGAGCGAGGGCGAGGGCCTCGGCAACAAGTTCCTCGCGAACATCCGTGAGTCCGACGCGATCTGCCAGGTCATCCGTGCCTTCAAGGACGAGAACGTCGTGCACGTGGACGGCAAGGTCTCGCCGAAGGACGACATCGAGACGATCAACACCGAGCTGAT
Organism: Streptomyces sp. NBC_00258; assembly: GCF_036182465.1. Classification (NCBI taxonomy): domain Bacteria; kingdom Bacillati; phylum Actinomycetota; class Actinomycetes; order Kitasatosporales; family Streptomycetaceae; genus Streptomyces; species Streptomyces sp. NBC_00258. Next base: position 4,975,631 of record NZ_CP108081.1, on the reverse strand, counting down.
CCTCGCCGACCTGCAGACCATCGAGAAGGTCCTGCCGCGCCTCCAGAAGGAGTCGCGGATCAAGAAGGACGTCGTGGCGAAGGTGGCGGCGGTCGAGGCGGCCAAGGAGATCCTGGACGGCGGCCAGACCCTCTTCGCCGCGGGCATCAAGCAGGACTCGGACCAGGAGGCCCTCCTCCACGACCTGCACCTGCTCACGGTCAAGCCGTTCCTGTACGTCTTCAACGTCGACGAGGACGAGCTGACCGACGACGCCTTCAAGGCCGAGCAGAGCGCCCTGGTCGCCCCCGCCGAGGCGATCTTCCTCAACGCCAAGCTGGAGGCGGACCTCGCCGAGCTCGACGACGAGGAGGCCCTGGAGCTCCTCCAGTCCGTCGGAGTCGAGGAGCCCGGCCTCGCCACGCTCGCCCACGTCGGCTTCAACACCCTCGGCCTGCAGACGTACCTCACCGCCGGCCCCAAGGAATCCCGGGCCTGGACCATCAAGAAGGGCGCCACCGCCCCCGAGGCCGCCGGAGTCATCCACACCGACTTCCAGAAGGGCTTCATCAAGGCGGAGGTCATCTCCTTCGAGGACCTCGTCGAAACAGGCTCAGTGGCCGAGGCCCGCTCCAAGGGCAAGGCCCGCATGGAGGGCAAGGACTATGTGATGCAGGACGGGGATGTGGTGGAGTTCCGCTTCAATGTGTAGCGGGTGACATACCACCACGTGACTGATCTGGCAAATGTCCAGGTCAGAAGGGGTCCGACTCTTCGGAGTCGGGCCCCTGGTTTTTTCCCGTGCTGGGATGGTGCTGGGAAAGCTGACCCCTCGTCACCTGTCATCACCCCTGCTCATCCCTACCGTGCTGGGATCGTGCTGGGATGCCAGTGAGGCTGCCGTGCTGAGGCGTGGGTCGTAGCACCACTGCTGGTTGGCCGGGGGACTCGTCCTCGCACTTTCTTCACTGTTTTCGAAGCCCTGGAGGAAACAAACCTTCCCCTCCTCGACGTTGTCGATCTCCTAACCGAGGAGGGGAAGGTGTCGGGCCTGAAGCTGTTCCACACGACGAAATGCGGCGTGACCGAGGTCATGCCGCGCCTTGCTGAGGTCGAGGCGGACGTGCAGAGCTTCGTCGAGACGCACATGGAGACGATGCTGGGCGTCACGTTTCTCGCGAGCGAGTACGTCATCGATTGCGTCGACGGAGGACGGATCGACTCGCTGGGGATCGACGAGAACGGGGCACCAGTGATCGTCGAGTACAAGCGCGGCACGGACGCCGGCGTGATCAATCAGGGCCTGTACTACATGGCCTGGCTCACCGCGCACAGGAGCGCCTTCGACAGCCTGGTCCGCGACCGGCTCGGGGTACCAGCCGCGGCCCAGGTCCTGTGGAGCGCACCTAGGCTGATCTGCATTGCCGGGGACTTCACCCGCTATGACGCCCACGCCGTACGCGAGCACCGGCGCAGCATCGACCTGGTCCGCTACCGGTACTTCGGCAACGACCTCATCGGGCTTGAGACCGTGGCTTCGGTTACCGGGCAGCCGGGTGCGAGCCGACGGACTCGTCGGCGCACCGGCGTGCTCCCGGCAACCCCGAAGAGCACAGGGGCCATGACAGAGCTGGCCGAGGCTGTCGACGAGGTTCTCCTCGGCCTTGGGGACGGCATCACCCGTGTCCAGCGCAAGCAGTACGCGGCCTATCAGCGGCTGCGGAACTTCGCCTGCGTCATACCGCCCCAGCAGGCCAAGGTGCTGGTCTACCTGAAGGCGGACCCCAAAGGGGTGGATCTCGTGCCCGGGTTCACACGGGACGTGAAGGGGCTCGGCCACCACGGCACGGGCGACCTGGAGGTGCAGCTGCGCACCGAGCGTGACCTGGAGCGCGCCCTGGACCTGTTCAGGCTCAGCTACGCCGCGGCGTAGCGGCTTCATGGCGGGAAAGACGGCAGAGCCAGCTATTCGGTTGTGAATGGTCGTTGTCTGCTGTCCTTTCGCAGTGACGGCTATGGACGTGGCGGTGGACTACTAATGGTGCGGCGGAGTCCCGGTTTCGGTAACCGGGACTCCGCCGCTATATTGCTCGCCCGGCACGGTAGTCCGGCGTGATGGGGGTGCGGACTCTGGGTTCCAACGAGGCTGGCCGGATGAGCTGGATCTGCGTGCGGTGCGCCTTAGGGATCCTTCTCCTCAATGCCGTTGGAGAACGGCGGAGAACCCTTCACCGTCCCCATGGTCTGGACGCTTCCCGCTTCGACCAAATACTTCGCTCACTGATCACGTCATGGCCAGCGGCTTCCGCGGACAGCCCATGCCGGTGGCGACGTTACGACTGGCGGCGTCTTGCCTATTCGCAGGGCCGCTGAGACTGGCAACGGTGTACGCCGACCTCACGCCTTTCGTACCGGCGTATCCAGGATGGAGGCAATCGCCTGGGTGTTGCTGGCGATGAAATCGGCCAACTGCGATGGCATCAGATTCAGTTCGCGGAGGGTGCCGCAAGTGAACGGGACCCGGACGACCTCGTAGTCGCCTCTTTCCGGTTTGCTAAATTCCGTGCCGGTCCGCGCGGTCAGGTCCATCGCCACGAGGCGGGCAGCGAAGATGTGCTGGACGCCGATGCCGCCGTTGAGTTGGTCGGTGATCAGGTAGACGAGTTCAGCGCGGTCCACTGTGCCGCCGAGTTCCTCGAACACCTCGCGGTGAAGGGCCGCTTCGATGGTGTCGTCGTCGGCCTCTACGCCGCCGCCGACCGTCACCCAGTACGGTTCCCGGCCCGGCTTCGTGCGCTTGATCAGGACAAGTTCCTCGCCGTCGAGGAGGATGGCGCGGGCGCTGCGCCTTACGACGTCGGACATGGCGTGGGTTCCTTCTGGTCGCGGTACGGCAAGCACCGGGTCGGAGTGCCGCCTGGCGGCGACCGGATCTCCAGCCCGACGGACTCAGCATGAAGCAGACCCTGGCCAGGTATGGCGTACGCGTGCCGGACCAGTGCCCCAACGGCTGAGGTCTCCCAAGTGCTGGAGACGGCGTGCCAGTTCGTCCAGAGGCTCAGCCAAAGGGCGAGGGCTGGTCATGTCGAGGGGCCCAGCGGGAGTTCGTGCCGCGAAAAGATGAGGCGGACCGCACGCCTTCTGCGGCAGACTGGCCCGCCCTGCCCTGGGGGTATCGCTGCCACGCCGTCGAGATCGTTTGGAGGAAGGCGATTGACTGAGTTCGATCAGCCAGCGGCCCGGTGGAAGAGCGAACCGATGACGACGCGGCTCATCGCCGCTGTACTCGTCTCGGATCCCGACAACGGCAGACTCCTCATCTTGCGTCGGAGCAGTCACCTGGATTTCGCGCCTGGCGAGTGGGATGTTCCCAGCGGCAAGGGCGAGCCCCGGGAGCCGATCACCGCGACGGCGGTACGGGAACTGAAGGAGGAGACTGGCGTCGTGGTTGCCGAGGCGGACCTGCGCCTCGTCCACGTGGTCCATGGCTCCTGGGGAGCGGAGGTCCCGGGGATGTTCATGGCCCTGATCTTCCATACCGACCGGTGGAGCGGAACTCCCCACAATGCGGAACCGCACAAGCACGACACCATCGCCTGGGTGCCTCCGGACGACCTTCCCCAGCCCTTCACGCACACGACCCTGGTCGCCGTGCAGCGGTACCTGGACGGGGGCCCGATCCTTTCGTTCGACGGTTGGCCAGAGGCCGGATGACGGTCAGTGCGGGCGGCTGCCGCGGGGGCGTTGCCCGGCGTCGCCAAGCTCAGCAATGAGCCGCGCAGCTTCCTTCCTGGCCGGCTCCAGCCGGGGATCCTCGGGATGCGCGTGCGGCCCTGCGACCTTCGCGCAGAAGAACAGAGCCATCAGCAGGCCGGACCTGCTCTCCAAGTCCGGCCGACGCTCGCTCCACACACGCTCCGCCAGGGCCGGGACGACGAGAGAATGGCCCCATAGCGTTGCCGCGTCCAGTCCGCGTGGCGCCATGCCCCAGTCCTCCCAGTCGATCATGCAGAACTCCGGGCCGGTCACGTTCGCCCACGTCAGGTCGGCATGGGCCGGCCGCCACTCCTTCAGCGTGGTGTCGGTCACCTCGGGAAAGACCTCCCCGAGAGTTCTTGTCACCAGCTCCTGCGTGATGGTTTCGGTGTCCGGCGTGGCGACACGGGGTGCGGACTGGGTAGCGAGCGCGTCTAGGGAAGCGCTCAGCGCGGACCACCACGCATCCTGGAGACGAGGATCTTCGATCACAAGAGCGGCTTGCCCGACAGGCGCGGCGTTGACCAGTTCCATCTCATCCGCCCGCCACATCACCGGTTCACCCGGCTCGCGCCACGAGAACCCTGCGTACCACGAGGGCATGCCGACCCCGCTCAGGACAGCAGCGGATTCAGGGCCATTCCACCCCTGGGCCCCGATCCGGTCGAACCCCCGCCGCTCGACGCGCACCCAGCTGTCGCGGTCCGTCCGAGCTCCGACCGTACGGCGCTTGCACACGACCGACTCCCGATCGAGACGCACCTGCAGCGACCGCTCCACACGGTCCAGCACTCCATCGAGCGATTCCCTGCGCAGATCAACAGCACGAGTCACAGGCAGCGTCATATACGGGACCGTAGCAACCACACGGGGCCGGCTCCCGAGATATTCGGGCACCTCGCTCTGTCCGGCTGCGCCAGGTGTTGACGTCGTCTGTGCGGCCGGGCTGCACGCACCTGCCCACGCACTCGCGCCCTTCCCGGCAAGAGATCAGAACACCGTGTGAGTGGGGGACCGTCTCGTCGAGGGAGGGTCTCAACGCCACAATGGGCGGCATGATCAGCCCACCCTTGCGGGAAGCCGCTCGCGTCGTCGCCCTCGACGATGCCCAGCGGGTCCTGCTGCTGCACCACCACGACGAGGGTGGAAGCTACTGGGCCACCCCCGGCGGCGCCCTGGAGGCAGGGGAGGACCACGCTGCTGCCGCGCTCCGAGAACTGCGCGAAGAACTCGGCGTCGATGAAAAGAACGTCGCGCTAGGCACGCAGCTGGCCCAGCGCAGCCAGGAGCAAACCGTCGGCGGGCGGGCAGTCCGGCAGGTTGAGCGGTACTTTCTAGCCCACCTTGAGCCCGCGGATGCCGACCCTGCCCGAGCCACTCAGCCCGACAACATCCAGGCCCACCGCTGGTGGACGCTGCAAGAACTGCGGGAGACGCCGGAGACGATCTATCCCGACGGCCTCCTCGGCCTGATTGCCGGGCTACTCGCCAACGGCGTGCCCAGGTGCCCCATCACCTTGCGCTGAAGCGAGCGGCACACCTCTTTGGAGATCCGGGTCGCCTGCGCGGCAGTCGCGCCCTCCTGTCGGCTTCAGGCGTAATCCGGGCAGACCCCTCGGCGTCGTCACGTGGACGACCCGCCACGCCCGCAGTCGTTACGAGAGCAGCGTCACCCGAGGTCAGCTGGGAGGTGCGACTCCGCGTAAGCCGGGTCGCCGGATCGGGTGTCAGTTATGGTTCGGTGCTGTCGCATGTTGGCCTGTCCGTGGAATCAGGGGATGCCGATGACACAGCAGCTTTGGAGCAGCCAGAGGCATCAGACCGCGATCGGCCGAGTCGGCCTCTCGCTGCCGGCTCGTCGGGCCGTCGGCGACCTCCAGCTGGATCCCGACACGGGAGTACTGGACTACGGGTGCGGACGTGGCGGCGATGTACGGGCACTGCAGCACCTCGGCCTCGATGCCGCAGGGTGGGACCCGGTCCACTTCCCGGACGGGCGGCGTGAGCCGGCCGAGGTGGTCCTTCTCACCTATGTCCTGAACGTCATTGAGAATCCCGCCGAACGGCGCGAGACGCTCCTACGAGCCTGGGACCTCGCTAAATCGGTGCTGGTCGTGTCCGCGCGGCTGAGGTGGGAGCGCAACCAGATCAAAGGCGCGGAATACGGCGACGGCATTCTCACCCAGCGCCGCACCTTCCAGCGCCTCTACGCCGCTGGCGAGCTGCGCGATTACGTCGAGGAGGCCACCGGCGTCCGCTGCGTGTCGGCGGCGCCCGGCATCGTTTACGCGTTCAAGGACGATGCGGCCCGCCTGAGTTACCTCGCCCGACAGGTCGCTCCTGACGGTGGGTGGCTGGCGTCCGAGGACACCGCCTCGGCGATCACCTCGGTCGTCGATCATCTCGAACAGCGTGGCCGGATGCCTCAGCTGGAGGAAATGCCGCAGCCCATCATCAGCCTCCTTGGCCACCTGCGCCCCGCTGAACTCAAGCGCCTTGCCGAGCAGGAAGCCGACCCCGCGAAGGTAGAACGAAGCGCCGAGCGCGGAGCCCTCGACACACTGCAGTTCCTCGCGCTGGAGCTGTTTCACGGCCGGGGCCCGGTCAGCAGTCTGCCCCTGCCAGTTCAACTGGACATCCGTGCCTTCTTCCCGTCGTACACCGAGGCGTGCCACCGAGCGGATCGGCTGCTGTTCAAACTGCGCGACGACGCCTACGTCCGCCGGGCGATGAACGGATCGATCGCCGGCAAGTTCACCGCGACCGCCCTGTACGTTCACCGCCGCGCACTCCATCGGATCCCGGCCGTGCTGCGCCTGTACGAGCAGTGCGCGAGCATTGCCGCCGGCCGTCCTGGCGAGTGGTCTGTCGTCAAGCTCCGCCATCAGGGCCGCGGGGTCAGCTGGCTCGACTATCCCGAGTTCGACGCGGATCCCCACCCGCGAATCGCGGCCTCGTACGCCGTCGACCTGAAGACCCTCAAGTCCTCCTTCACCTCGTACGCGGACTCCACCAACCGTCCCCTGCTGCACCGCAAGCACGAGTTCCTTGCCGAGGATGATCCCGACGCACCCAAGTACCGGAGGCTCACGGACGCCGAGGTCCGCGCCGGTCTTTACGAGAGCCCGCACCTGATCGGCACAGAAGAGGGATGGGAGCGCGAACTCGTTCGCTGCGAGCGGGAGTTGCGAGGCCACAGGCTCGTACGGCGCACCACCAGCACGTGAGCCTCGCTCCGGCTCTCGGCACCGCAGTGATTGTCAGTGCTGTGTGCCACGCTCCACCCATGACCACCACCCGGATGGAGGGCTCCTGCCTGCCCTCATACCGAACGCTGTCTACCCTCGCGCTGTCCGAGCCCGAGGACCATGTCCGTGAACTCACCGACTGGGTGGAGCATGCCTCCGCCGTCGCCGGAGCCCCCGGCGCGCAGAACGGATGGGACACGGCCTACAAGTGGCTGCGTCTCGCCCAGGGCCTGCGCACGGTGACGTTCGACATGTCCTACGACGACGGCGGCATGTGCTCAGCGGGCCTCGACTTCGACGCCGTCTGGACCGAGATGATGGAGGAGTGGCAGCAGCACCAGGTCCGTCTCGGCTACCTGCGCGCAGCACTCGAAGCATTCGTCCGGCTGCTGTACCCGGACACCGCGAAGCCTGGTCTGGCGGTGGAGGCCGCTGAGCAGCAGTTGCAACACCACGCCGACGCGTGGCCGGTGCACGCGCATGCGGTCGCAGACCATTTGCGGACGCATGCCTCGGACGGCGTGCCGGGCGCTGGCCCCTCGCTGGCGGCGGCGGTGACCCAGGCGATTGTCCTGCACGAGGTGGCCGTCCGGGGCCGCGCCGCCATCCCCGAGCCGGGAAGCGACGATGACGGAAGGGTCTTTCCCACGGGACACGCCGAGGTCTGTGCGGCCAAGGAAGCCTCCACGGTACTGCTGCTGGGGATCCAGCTGCTGATGACCGCGGCGGTGAAGGAAAACCGCGTCGCTGTCTTCGACGACAAGTATCTTTTCGACGGCATGTGGATTCCCGACTCCGCAGGCGGCAGCCGGTGGGTGGATGAAGAGATGCCCTACGGCGAGTATCTCGCTGTTCTCCACCTTCAGCCTGGCGAGCCGCCCGAGTTCTAATCCCACCACGTGCTGTGGCCTCTACTCGGCACGCACCAGGTCATGGTCCAGCTGGAGTCACGCGCTCCCTCATCCTCATGGAGGTCACTTTCCTCCGGGCTCTCATCGGGGATGGCCTGAGTGAGCGGGATTCCGTACCTCGTGAGATCTCGGCCTCCCGGCTGAATGCGGAGTCAGTTGAGTTGGTGTGGTGGTCTCCGGGGGGGCATACGACGAGATCGGCATGTGAGAGGCAGCATGGATGGTCGGCAGTGATCGAGTGGTTCTCTCGCAGCCGTCTCTGCCCGCTAGCGGATCGGGTGGGCCTTGCTGGGCGGGGCGCTTTGCAACCCCGTTACATGCGGTCGCTCGCTCTTCTCGCGGTGCGTATGGGTAGGGGCCGCCCTCAGCCCTCGGTTGTGCTACTCCACAAGGGCGCAATCGGCATGGACTGGGGGAGTGGCTCCGGTGTTGAGGGGGGAGTATTTATATGGCTCAGTAGTTGTCTCCAGTGTCTGTGCCGTCCGTGATGCTGGCATTGACCTTACGGAAGGGTGCAGAGCGTGGCTCGCATCGAGGGTATGCCTGCAAGGAGCCTCACCTGGTGGGCTCGACTTGGCAATCTGACCTCCCGGGCTTCGAGATCGCAGCGTCGGGTAGTGGCTGAGCCCGGGTGCCTATTCTGCATGCGTGAGGACGCGTCTCTCAATACAGTTCTGAGGGAGAACGGCACCTGTTATGTGAGACTTGATAACTATCCAGCGGCAGACGGGCACGTTGAAGTTGTGCCGAAGCGTCATATTGTTTCCTTCTTTGAGCTAACCCCTCGTGAAGTCCTGGATGCCTACGCTCTGCTAGTTGAGAGTCAAGCGGAACAAAAGTCGATGTATCAGCCAGACGGCTACACGATTGGCGTTAACGAAGGCAGAGCCGCTGGGCGCACTATTGATCACCTGCATATCCATCTAGTTCCGCGACATGATGGTGATGTTGTCGATCCTCGTGGGGGTATCCGGCAGGTCCTCCCTGGACCGAGTCCAGATGCATGGGCTGGATAAGCAAGATCAACCACCCCAAGGTCAGTTAGCATCCTCTCTTTAGGAATGTCCCGTAGCGAGAAACCAGCTCCTCCGCTAGAGGATTGGTAGGATGAAGAATTGAATCCAGCCTGGCCTGTCGCGTTTCCTTTTGGATTGCTCCAAACGTGTGACCTTCCTCAGCGGCGATGAGGCTGTATGCAGTGGGAACGTTGCGGGGCCCGAAGCCAAGGCTTCGGGCCCCGCCCGTCGCGGCCTGCTAGGCACGTATCAGGTCATGCACCAGCCGGAGTCGCACGCTCCCTCATCCTCATCGAGGTCAATTTCCCCCGGGCTCTCATCAGGGATGGCCTGCGTGAGCGGGATGCCGTACCTCGTGAGATAGACATCATCCCGGCCGAGCGCGGCCCGTCGGAGGTTGATCGTCTCCTCCAGCCGGACCGACTGTGCGAACAATTCGGGCTCGTGGCGACGCTGGTGACGCCAGGCGTCGACGGTACGGAAGGGGCAGAAGAAGCAGGAGCTCTTGGGCGGTACCGGCAGGCCGGCCTCGGTGATGATGCGCTCGCAGTCGTCTCGGCGCAGCCCGAGGTCGAGGAGGGGGTACTCGATGACCTCGTGGGCTTCCCTCCGCCGACGGTTGGCGCGATGGATTTCGTCGAGCGAAATGCCGATGCCGACCGCCGCCGGTGCCTTCGCGGTGGCGCCATGCTCCCGAAGCCACCGCCCGACCACCTTGATCTTGAAGTCTGCGGTGCAGTTGCGGCGGCCAGGAGCGCCGTTGGCCATACGGACCGGGATGGGGATCGACCGGGTATCCGGCCGGTTCAGCCGCTGCATAAGGGTTTCCGTGGCCCCGTCACGGCGGCGTCGCTTGAGCTCGTAGATGTGCAGTCCCGCACGCTCGGCGTAAGGGATGGCGATCTCGCGAACGTACGCGAGAGTCGCCGGGTGCTCGCTGTCATCCCCGACATTGGCGAAGAGGAAGGTGGAGAAGTCGATCTCGCGCTGGGCGGCTAGCACCAGCAGCGCGGTCGACTGGACGCCGCCTCCGTAGGAGATAACCCTCATCGGGGATTCACTTGGCTGGTGAGCCGCCAGGTCGAGGACGGCCCGTGGGCCCGATTCCGTCGGGTTGTCGTGGTGGGCTCCGGGGGTGCGTGACAAGATCGGCATGTGAGAGACAGTATGGATGAAGTATCGAGGTATCAAGTGTTTCTCTCACAGCTGTCGGCGAACACGCTTAGCTATGCGGCCTAGCGTCCTGGGGGTCCCAGTCAGGTAGGGGAGGCCGACTAAGGTCGCGGCTCGATGACCACTGAGTGTCCCTCCGCCAGGACTGCTGCCAGGAACTCGGCCGCGGCCACTTGGTCGGCACCAGTGAATGTTCGTGCTGCGGGCGGGGCCTTGCGTGGCGGCTGGGAGAGGGGCTCTCTGTGCCTGCGCCCACGTGGTTTCTGCGGGGCGCGGTGACCTGTACGCAGCAGCTCGACTTCGGACGGGAGGATGGTGCGCTGCCGCTGTTGCGCATCATCCACGATGGTGTCCAGGAGCCAGAGAGGGGACCCGGAGAGGGTCAGGTCAGCCTCGGCGATTTGTCGCCGGTTACGCCATCGGGAGATCGCCTGCGCGTCCCGCGCGAGGACGCGGGCGGCCTCCTGGATGCCGAGGATGACGGGCAGGTCCTCCTCGTCCTGGACCTCGTAGCCGCGGGGGATGCTGGTCTTGTAGGAGGCCAGCCGGTCTCGCGCCACGTGGCGGTCGCCGACGCCGTCTAGCCGCATTACCGTCGCCAGCAGCCAGTACGGGTTGCCGGACGCGACCAGGTCAGGTGCGGCGAGGGCGCCCTCTGTCCGCCATTTCTGCGATGTTTGGCGCTCCACTCGATAGAGGGAGGCGATTTCGGCATGGCCCAGCAGGAACGGGACCCGCACCTGTGCCATGAGGGGGCCTTCCCATCACCTTCGTCTCCGTGGGGTGGCGATGAGCGGGGGAGTTGCTCCGCCGCTCTACGCCGTGCACGCAGATCTTAGGTGTGCTCCCGTCCTGCCCGCAGCTCCCACGAGCCCACCTCGGTGTAATAGCGGCCGAAGTGCTGCAGCCAGGCCGCGAGGGTCTCGGTCGTCCTCCGTGCCTGGTCTTCTGGGTCTCCTGTCCGTTCCACGATGGCCTTCTGGAGCTCGATGTTGCTGAGGCGCTCGCCGACGAGCAGCTTGTGGAGTTCTGGGATGGCGTGCAGCCGAGCTTCGACCGCCGCGTTGAAGTCGTGCTCCGCCAAACCTGCCGGGATATCGAGCATGGCAAGGTCCTGGATGATGCCGGCCTCAACCGGCGAGGTGAATCGCGTTCGCCCGCTGTAGAGCGCGAACACGTTCTCCGGGCGCCTCGTCTCCGGGTACCAGAGGGGGGCGGGTTCCCCCTCGGCCGGGGGCGCGATGCGTTCCTCCTTCAGAAGTTCTGCCTGCTGCCGGACAAGGGCGGCCACCAAGGGTGTGGCCGCTGTCGAGCGGGACTCGATCAGGCTGAGAGCGCGCTGCACTTCGGGATGCGTGACGGGCGCATCCAGCAAGAGCTCCACGTTGGCGTTGGGGACTCGGCCGGTGGCCTTGCCGGTCAGGTTCGCGGATCCGACCAGGCATCGGTCGTCGGCGACGTAGATTTTGGCATGCAGCGACGGGCAGAGAGTGATCTGCACGCGTTCGTCTCTCTCTGCCGCCTCGATGATCTCGGGGTCGGAGACTCCGGCGGCTACCTCCGCCGGAGTCCAGCGCGTGACGCATTCGATGTTCTCCACCGAGGCTGGCACTGAGGCGAGGGTCTCCTCGAAGATCGCCTTCTTGATGAAGGGCGCCACGAGGATCACTCGCGCGGTGGCGCCCTTCATCAGGTCGGCTATCTGCTGCCAGACGTGGTCCGGCTGCGTCACTCGTCATCGCTCCCGTCTTCGATGAAGTCACGGGCGTAGCGGCCCCAGTCGCGCCGGGCGTCCGAGATCCTGGCGCGGTCCCGCTTGTTGGGGATCTCGTCCTCCATGCGGGCCCAGGAGAAGACGAGGAGTTTGAAGGTGTCGGAGGCGCGGGCCAGGCGTCGACGGAGTTCGGCCTCGTTCGCGTCTTCGGGCACGTCTTCAAGGACGGTCATCAGCTCGCTGTGCAGCGGGTGTTCGGTGTTGAAGATCACCTGAAGCATGCCGGCCATGAGGTCGATGTTGAAGAACGCCGTGGAGTCCTGCGGGCTGGAGATCCAGCGGACACGCCAGTCTTTCTCGAGCGCCTCGTCGACCATGGACTGGGCGGTGTCCTCGTCGAGGTGATGCCGCTCGGTGAGCGCCGCGAACTGCTCCTGGCGCTTGTCGTTCTCGGTGGCCTCTTCTGCCAGGCGGTCGGTCGTTCCCGTGTGGCCGTCCTCCTGCCGACGCTTCACCGCGTCCGTGGCCTTGGACGTGACGACGTCGTCGTGGCGCTTCTTGCCTCCCCGCTTGCCCAGCGTGTGCTGCTTCAGCTTCCGCCGCATTTTGGGCAGGAGGTTTTTCTCCAGGTAGAGCGCGAGATCGATCAGGGGCAGGCGAGGGTCACCGAATTCGGCGATGCGGTCCTTGAACGCCTTGGGCGTCTCGTCCCCTTCGGCCTCGGCCGTCCAGTCGAAGTGAGCGAGCGACGAGAAGACCGTGGCGGTCTGCTTGTTGTTCGTGACGCCGAAGATGTCGTCGAGCTCCGGGGGGAATTCCACCTCGATGCCCCACCAACGCTCGACGGGGTCGTACCCGATGGCCCATTTGGAATCGAGGTCAAGTTCGCGTCCCTGCCGGACAAGGGAAATCCCGATGTTCCGTCGAGCATGCTGACCCCACGGATGGAAACCGGCGTCGCGGTTGGGGCTCGCGTTGTCGGGCCACGGGTGACCTTCGACGTCGGCGCGGCGGGCCTCGGGCCGGGCGATGGATGCCCGCACCTTCACATTGTGCTTCGTCCCGTCGACCGTGATCGGGAAGTAAGCGACCCCGGGTTCCTTCTCGTTGCCCATGTCGAAGGGCTCGAACATGGGCTTGTTCCCGAACGGCGGCGGCGTCCCGGTTGAGTCCATGAGGTACAGGGGATCGTTGGGCTCGGCGAAGTAGGCCCCGTTGTCCCCTTCGAGGACCTTTCCCTCGCGGACCGGCGCCATCTTGATCTCCACCCTGCCGTCGTGGAGGTAGTGCCGGTACACACGGCCGATCAGCTCGGCAGTGTTCCGCAGGGTGGCGCCGGCGCCGTGCCATTTGACCCGGTCGAGGTCCGACCAGACCACGAGGGTGCCGGTGGTGCCCAGGGGCGCCTCGCTGAGGTCGCTCCAGGACTCCGGCACGGGGCGGTGTTCGGGATTGGGGACGTCGTCGAGTCCGCCGTTGATCTCCTCAAGATCGAGGTAGGTGTACATGGCGTTCGGGGACCCATTGGTCCAGGACCAGACCTCGACCTTGGTGCACTGGGACATGCTGGAGTTGGGCAGCCCCATGCCGAATCGCCCGATGCGGTTGCGGTCGCCCCCGAGGCCGTCGCCGTACTTCAGGGCGCGCCGCAGGCGTTCGGTGTCCATGCCCTTGCCGTTGTCGAGGACGGCTATGGTGTCCACCCGGTGCCTCGTCTGGGTGGCGCCCTGCACCGGGCTCTCACAGGCGAAGACCTGAACCAGTGTGGCTTCCGCGTCGATGCTGTTGTCGATCAGCTCGGCGAGCGCGTAGGCGGTGTTCTTGTAGCCGCTGTCGCGCATGGCCTTGACGGTCAGCGAAGGGCTGACGATCCGGTATTTGCTTCCCTCGCCGGTCACGCGGTCTCCCATACGTCTTCCCAGTTGGTGAATGCCTCGGCCACGTCTCCGAACCCGGGAAGCTCCGGGTCGACGACGGTGACGATCTCGCAGGTGGCGGTTCCGCCGGCCTTGGGGCCGCGGATGACCCGGCCGACCATCTGGCTGTACAGGACCAGCGACTTGGTCGGTCGGGCGATGATGGCAGCACTGGCCGCCGGGGCATCGAAGCCTGTGGTCAGGACCCCGAAGTTGCACAGAATCATGGGGCGTCGGCCGGCGCCCTTGAAGCGTCTGATGGCATCGTTCCGGTGCCGGGCAGAGGACTCGCCGGTGATGAAGTCGGCATCGAGGCCGAGCGCTGACAGGACGGCAGCGATCAGGCGGCAATGGTCAACGGAGGCCGCGAATACCAGGATCCTGCGGTGCTGGCGTTCCAGTAGCTCCAGCACGGTCTGAACGACCTTGAGGTTCCACTGCTCGTCGCTGGCCAGCGACGCGATGATTTCCGACGGGATGTCGAAGGACTTCGCGAGTAGCTGCTGATCGCGCGCGGACAGATGCAGGCCGGCTTCGGAGGCGACGGTCTTCATGATGGGCTTGGCCAGGTAGCCCTGTTCGATGAGGGCGGTTACCGGGTTGCTGTATCCGTCGATCTGCAACATGACCTTCTGGCGGGCGAAGAAGTCCGACAGCCGCTCATCTTGCGTGACGTCCGCCCAGGTCCGGCCGGGGGTGGCCGTCAGGCCCAGCAAGCTGGCATCGGGGCGGATGGTGAGGGCGTCCACCACTCGCTGGTAGGTCGGCGCGATGATCTGATGAGCCTCGTCGAAGACTGTGAGGGTGCTGCGCGATGCGAGTTTGCGGAGAAGCTCCGGATCGCTCTTGTCCGCGGAGACGGCCTTCTCCAGCCCCAGGATGACAAGGCCGTCCGTCAGCGCCTCCACGTCGGTGGGCGCCTCACCCCACATCCGGACGACCGCAATCGGACGGTCGCCGAGCTTGGACCACGCGCGCTCGAACTCCACAGCCGCCTGCTCCAGCAGTTCCTGCCCACGCGCCAGCCAGACCACAAGCGTGGGCTCGTGCTGCCGCAGATGGTCGGCGATCAGGTTCATTCCGGTGCGGGTCTTGCCCACGCCTGTCGGCAGGTGAAGGACAACCCGCCGCGGCCCGTCGTACAGCAACTCCTTTACGCGTGCGGCTGCGCGCCGTTGGTGGGGGAACAACCCGTACTCGGGTTCGGAGTCCTGCCGAAAGAGCGGGGGCAGCGCGGGTGCCCTGTCGACGCTGAAGCCGAAGAACTCCAGCAGCTCCCGCTGTTGCTCACTCGCCCACTTCAGGCCGTTCAGGTAGACCAGGGCATCGGTGCCCGCGCCGTCCGTCCCAAGACGTTGGGCAAGCTCTGTCTGCTTGTCGGCGGGCAGGAGCCGCAGCAGCTCCTCGCGGTCCGTCTGATTGGACACGAGCTTCTCGGCGTCCACCGCCACGACAGCGACTGCTCGGAGCCGCTCATCGCCGGCGCTTCCGCCGTCGATGAGGTCGAGCAGAGCGCACATGTGCTTGCCGAGCCGCTCGCGGATGTACGGCATGGGAGCGCTGTCCAGCACGGCTTGGAAGGACAGGCCGGGCGACCACGCTGTCATCGATTCACCACCCCTGCGGAACAGGGGAGATTTCCCCCAATGTCTGAATGACCGTCAACTTGCGGAGCCCCCACCTCAGTTCTGTGCATGCAGAGCTGCCCGCAACTCTGAGTCGCCCCAGAGTTACAGTGCCCGATCACCATAAACCCACGCACTGACACTCGGATCTCAGCGATTGATATTCGCAGCTCAGGGCCGCTGATGAGGTGCGGACGGCCCCATAGAGGATCCCGTGCCGCCTCTGCGCCGATGCCCTTTCCCGATATCGGTTGCAGGCACCCAAGCAATAGGGAACATTAGTTCGAGTTACAGTTTGCGCTCCGGGCTGAGTGTCGGTTTCGCGGACTGATCGATCTCGATCGCTACGATCACGACTCACTCCTGGTGCTGCCCCCGGTGCGCACGTCCGGGTTCCACCAGGAGTAGATTGTGTGCGGTGCTGAGCGAGACGAGGTGGGGCATGAGGGATGAGTCTGATGGGCCGGTTTCGGCGTACCTCGACTACAACGCGACGGCGCCGATTCGGCCCGAGGCGTTGGCGGCCGTTGTGGACGCCCTGCAGGCCGTCGGTAACGCATCGAGTGTGCATCACCCCGGCCGGGACGCCGCCTATCGCGTAGAGGTCGCTCGTCGGCACCTTGCTGACCTGCTGAACTGCTCACCCGGGGAGATCATCTTCACGTCGGGGGCAACCGAAGCGAACAATCTCGCGCTGCGCGCGGCTCACCGCCGCGGGGCCCGGATTGTGACGAGTGGTGCGGAGCACCCTGCGGTGCTGGAGACAGCCCGGGATCTGGCCCAAAACGAGCCGGGATCGCTGACCGTCTTGCCGATGCGGGCGGACGGCCTGGTGGAAACCGTGGCCCTGGAGGAAGAGCTCGGCCGGGGCGACGTCGGTCTCGTCTCCCTGATGGCAGCCAATAATGAAACCGGGGTTCTCACCGACCTCACGCCGGTCGTCAAGGCGGCGCATGCCGCAGGCGCGCTAGTCCACACGGACGCCACACAGATGATCGGCCGGCTGTCCCTGGACCTTTCCGAAGTGGACGTCGATCTTCTGTCCCTGTCGGCCCACAAGTTCGGCGGCCCTCAAGGCGTTGGCGCACTGTTCGTACGACGCGGCACACCGTTGCCGTTCAGGCCGCTGATCACCGGTGGCGGGCAGGAGAAGGGGTGGAGGGCCGGCACCCTCAACGTGCCCGGGATCGCCGGTGCCGGAGCTGCCGCTGAGGCCGTCAGCCGTGACCTTGCCGACGACGTCGCCCGCGTGACCCAACTGCGCGATCAGCTCGAACACATGGTGACCACGGCTGTGGGTGGATGCCGTATCAACGGGCAACAAGCCCCCCGCCTGCCCGGTGTGGCGAGCATCACCTTTGCGGGTGCCCCGGCTGACGCAGTCATGGCCGCCATGCCGCACATAGCCGCGTCCGACGGAAGCGCCTGCGCCTCGGGAGCCCCAACTCCCAGCCACGTCTTGCTCGCTATGGGGCTGAGCCGGGAGGAAGCAGAGTGCACTGTGCGCTTCTCCCTCGGCTACGCCACAACCGCAGACGAGACCGCCGCAGCTGCCGAGGCGGTGGTGCGTGCGGTCCACCAGGTGCGCGCCGCTATGGCAACGACAGCCGGCGCCGCTGCTCACTGACTTCAGCAGTTCCCTTTATCTCTTCTTGTATTGAGAGGCCCTCGTATGGCAGACAGCAGGCTCGCGGAAGCCGCACATTCCAGCTTCGCGCGCCATGAGACCTTCGCCCCCCGCTTCGGCTGGCTGCATAAGGCGTACATGCAGGTCAAGGACAATCCGGCTGCTTTCCTTGCCGAAGATGCTCCGGTCCTGCTCGGCGTGGGTAAGAACATGGTCCATGCCATGCGGTACTGGTCAAAGGCGTTCAAGCTGACCCGCGAGCACGCCGACCCGGCGGGTAAGACGAAGGCCCAGTACGCGTCCCCGACTTGGGAAGCGCGGTGGCTGCTCGACGAGAAGGATGGCGCCGATCCCTACCTTGAGGAACCCGGCAGCTTGTGGCTGTTGCACTGGTGGCTCGTGTCGTCGCGGCCGGGCGCCAAATGCTGGGCCCCCGCTTGGTACACAGCGTTTCACCTTGCTCCGTTCTCTCGCTTCACCGTCGCGGATATGACGCAGGTCGTGACGCGGCATGTCAACTTCTCCTTCAGTGATGGACCAGTTGAGGCGTCGATCACCCGGGACGTCGAGTGTCTGACCAAGATGTACGCGCGCACGCCGGTCGAACAGAGCGGTTCCCGCGCCACCTATGAAGACCTCTTGGCCTGTCCTTTCCGTGAGCTGGACTTGCTGACCTCCGTGGGCACCCGGGGAAAGCAGGAGTGGCAGTTCACCACTGGCACGCGCACCTCTCTCCCGGCCCACGTCCTGGTCTACGCCTGCCTCGACTACGCCGCCCGCGACACCCAGGGTTCCGGCTCCATCTCTCTGGCGCGACTTGCCAACGAGCCCGGAGCGCCCGGCCGGGCCTTCCGGGTCCGGGAGCCTGAGATCGTCGCCGCCCTCGACAAGGTCGCCGTGGGCCGTCCGGAACTCAACCGGGTGGACGCCGTCGGCCAGCGGACCATGTCCTTCTCCAGCGATCCGATGGCGCTCGCCTGGGACATCCTCGACGAGCAGTACGACCACGTCACCCGGCGCCCCGGCTTTCCCACCCGGGACGAATGGAGCGCGCAGTACCCGCAGTTGGCCGAAGCAGAGGAGGCCGAGAAGGCCGAGAAGGCCGAACGCAAGATCCAGGACCACCAGCAGCAGTTCACGACTCAGGAGAACGCGTGACCACCGCAGCTCCCACGCGGACCTCCCGCACCCCGCAGGACGAGGTAACCACTCAGTTCCCGGCCGGTATCGAGCTGGTCGGCTCCCAGATGCGGTCGACCAACCTCGAACGCGACGTCGAGGACGAACTGCACGGACCGTATGTCGGCGCGAGGGCAGTTGATGTACTGGAGCGCATCGCCAACGCTGTCGGCGACCTGCGGCGTCCCCGCGCGTGGTCCTTCACCGGACCCTACGGCTCCGGGAAGTCCACGCTGGCTAACCTGATCGAAGCGCTTCTCGGCCGCGACGAGGACCGCCGCGAGGAGGCTCACCGGATCCTTGCGGACACCAGCCCAGCCCTCGCCGAGCGTCTCGCCACGGCTCGGGCTGAGCGGACAGGAACCGGGTTCCTCGGAGCCGTGGCCACCGCGCGGCGTGAACCGCTGGTCGCCACTGTGACCCGTGCGCTGGAGACCGCGGCAAAGCGCCGCTGGGGCAAGCGCATCCCGAAGAACATCGCCGCAGCACTCGCGGCCTGCGAAGACCCGACGACGACCGGGCCGAAGACGAAGCAGGTCATGGCCGCCATCAAGGCCCTGACCGACAATCAGCAGCCGCTCTTGCTGATCATCGACGAGTTCGGCAAGACCCTGGAACACCTTGCCGGACACAACGAATTCTCCGGCGCCGAGCACGATCTCTTCCTCCTGCAGGAGCTCGCCGAGCACAGCGCCGGGCCCAACGGCCTGCCCGTCTTCCTGGTCACCCTGCAGCACCTGTCGTTCATGGACTACGCGTCACGGTCCAGTGAGCTCAAGATCCGCGAATGGGCAAAGATCCAGGGCCGCTTCGAGGACGTCACCTTCGTCCCGCACCACGGCGACTCCCTGCAGCTCCTGCGCCGGCGTCTCGACCACTCCGCGGTCGACGCAGCGGGCCAGGACCTCATCCGCGCCTCGGCCCAGGCATCAGCCCTCGCGTGGAAGAACCACGGTCTGAACGTCCTTACCGAGCTGGCCAGCGACGACTTCGCCGGCCTCTACCCGTTGCACCCACTGACGGCGATCGCTGCGCCGATCCTGGCGGCGCAAATCGGCCAGCACGACCGCAGCCTGTCGGGCTTCCTCAACAGCGGAGAGCCCAACACCGTCCGCGACTCGCTGGTCGCACACTCCCGGCCGGATGCCGAACTCGCCAGCACAGTGCAGCTGCCACAGCTGTACGACTACTTCCTCAACTCCGGCCGGACCTCGCTGCTCGCGGCTTCCAACGCCGGCCGCTGGATCGAAGTCGACGCGCGCATCAAGGAAGCCAACGGACTGCCCGACGCCGACCAGGCGCTGCTGAAGACCATCGGCGTTCTGAACCTCATTGACGCCGACGGCGCGCTCAGCGCTACCAGCGAGATGATCCACCTCGCGCTCCACGACCCCACCGATCTGACCGACGCGGGCGCTTTCGCCCGCCTTGAGGAGCAGCTCGCCGACCTCGTCCGCCGCGGCTTCCTCGTCCACCGGGAGTTCAGCGGTGAGTATCGTGTCTGGCAGGGCACAGACTTCGACATCGACGCCCGCCTGAAGGAGATCATCAGTCACCTCGACGATGCCTCCATCGTCCAGCGCCTTGGCGCACACCTTCCCAGCGCCGTGGTCGCCGGCCGCCACAGCCAGGTCACCGGGATGATGCGGGTGTTCCTCACCGCCGTCAGCGGCCCAGAGACCCGCGAAATCCAGGCGCCGGACGAGCTGAAGGACCCGGCCGACGGCCTCCTCGTCTTCCACCTCGGCCCCCGGGACCAGTTGCCCACCGTCAACTCGACGCTGCCGGTGATCCTCGGAACAACCACCCACCCCGATGTGGTACTCAACTCCGCCACGCACCTCATCGCCCTAAAAGAGCTGCTCGAAGACAAGGAACTCGATCACGTCGCTCGGCGCGAGGTCACCGACCGCGCCGTCCAGGCGGAGGCCGAGCTGCGGGAGGTCATCCAGGCGGCCTTCTACCCGCCGACCCAGGACGCCACCTGGGACCTGTGGAACGCCGGACTCGCCCCGGGGACGGCCCCCGACAGCTCGAGCCTGCCGGCCCGCAGCCTCAGCGGCCTCGTCTCCCTCGCCTGCGAGAGCGTCTACCCGCACACCCCGCACATTCGCAACGAGATGCTCGGACGGCACTCACTCACCAGCAACGCCGCCCGTGCCCGCAGCGATGTGCTGGACGCGATGCTCACCCGCTCCGGCGAGCAGTACCTGGGCTTCGACGCGACGGCCGGAAGATACGGTCCGGAGCGAGCCATCTACAGCGGCGCGCTGGCCTTCCTCGGCCTGCACCGGGCCAACGGCCCAATCCAGGCAGAGAATTCCCCCAACAGCCTGCTGCCGTACGGCTTCTCCGCTCCAGGCGAGGGCCACGAGCACGCCCAGCCCGTCTGGGAGGCGCTGCAGGAGGCGCTGGACGCAGCAACCCGGCGTACCAGCCTCGACCACATCATCCGGGTCCTGATGAGCCCGCCCTACGGGGTGAAGGCCGGTGTCTGGCCTCTGCTAGTCGTCACCGCCCTGGTGATCCGCCGACACGATGTCGCCCTCTTCGAAGAAGGCTCCTACCTGCCCCGGCTGACGCCGGACGTCGTCGACCGCGTCCTCGCCGCCCCCGCCCGTTTCGACGTGAAATACACGCCAGTCGGGCAGGGCCAGCGCGCCAGTGTGATCAAGAAGCTCCTGGTGTCCCTGAAGGTCGAACCACCACGGTCACAGGCGCTGCGCAACCCCGATCTGCTGTCCGTAGCCAGGGCGCTGCTCGAACGCGTCATGGTCTTGAACAGCTACGCTCGCAAGACCAAGCGCATCTCTCCGGATGCGCTCGCCGTGCGCAACGCCCTGGCAAACTCCCAGGATCCGGACGACCTTCTCTTCCGGGCTCTGCCCAAGGCGCTGAGCCTTGCCCCCATCGAAGCCGGCACCCGCGCCGACGCGGCAGCCGCCACGGAGTATGTCGACAGGCTGACCGCAGCGGCAGACGAGATCACCGGAATCGAACGCACGCTGCGGGAAGAAGTGGTCGCGGTTCTCGCAGAAGAGTTCCGTCTGCCCGCGACGCTTCCCGAGCTGCGGTCGACACTCGCCGCGCGGCTGAATGGCTTCGCCACGGTGTCACTGAACCCGGAGCTGCGGGGCTTCGTCGACTTCGTGCTCAGCGAAAGCCTCGCTGACGAGGACTGGCTCGACCCGATCGTCGTCCGCCTCACCAACAAGGCACTCGGAGACTGGGACGACCGGGACGCAGGCATGTTCCCTCGCCTTGCACGCGAGATGTCCGCATCCCTCGACCGCGTTGCCCACCTCTACCAGGACAGCAGCGAGACCCGTGAGCAGGAAGTAAATCTGGAGACGCGGCTGTTGACCTTGACGGACAAGACAGGAGCGGAACGGCGGACGCTGATCTACGTGCCGGAGCAGTCCCGAGGCCAGGCCGACCAGCTCGCGGCCGACGTACTGCAGCAGGCTGAGCAGGCCCTCGGACCCGACGGCGCACGGATCTTGCTCGCCGCTCTTGCACAACGCGTTGCCGACGGGCCGGCTGTCACAGCAACTGAAACGAAGGAGGGGGCATGACGGATCCAGTCACCCAGGAAAAGGTTCGCCACGTCCTGGGTATCTCAGGCGGCAAGGACTCCTCGGCGCTTGCCATCTACATGCGCGATCGCGTGCCGGAGATGGAGTACTTCTTCTGCGACACCGGTGCTGAACTCCCAGAGACGTACGAGTACCTCAACCGGCTGGAAGCGGCCCTCGGTAAGCCCATCGAGCGACTCAACGCCGACCGGAACTTCGATCACTGGATGGAGGTCTACCAGGGCACCCTGCCCAGCCCGCAGATGCGCTGGTGCACCAAAAATCTGAAGATCAAGCCGCTGGAGGAGTGGGTCGGCGACGACAAGGTCATCTCCTATGTGGCCATCCGAGCCGACGAGAACCGCCTCGGCTACGTCAGCACCAAGCCGAACATCGATGCCGTCTTCCCCTTCCGCGAGGATGGCGTTGACAAGGACGGCGTGATGCGCATCCTCGACGAAGCTGGCATTGGACTCCCCGGCTACTACGAGTGGCGCACGCGTTCGGGCTGCTACTTCTGCTTCTTCCAGCGCAAGCACGAATGGGTCGGCCTGAAGGAGCGCCACCCCGACCTGTACGACAAGGCCGTGGAGTACGAGGACAAGGTCCGGTTCCGCCACACGGCCATGAAGGGCCGCAACTACACGTGGTCACAGGGTGAGTCGCTCCCGGAGCTCATAGAGCGCAAGGACGAGATCGAGGCCAAGCACCAGGCAGCCTTGGACCGCGCGGCCAAGCGCGTCAAGCCCAACCGGCCCCTCCTGGAAGTGCTTTCGGATGCGCTCGACTCCGACGACGACGAGGCCGGCTGCTCCGTCTGCCACCTCTGAGGCGTAGAAGCAGGTAAGTGGCCCGGCTCGGGCAGACCGAGCCGGGCCACTGCTATTTCCGGAGTAGCGCCCGCGACGCCGCTTGTGCCCCGGGCCGCGAGCGGTCAGTCAGAGGGCGGCGGAACCAGTGGCAGGACCACTGCTCAACTGGATGTCGCTCTGCGCGATGAGGCAGGTTGTGGGCGCTAGTCGGGCCGTAGGGAGGCTGGTACCGAAGCGCCGAACTGGGCGAGGTGAACGTCAATGGCCGGCCCATGTGGATCCCGGAACAGGTGTCTAGGATGGAGTCTTTGGCGCGTCATCCCTTTTCCGACCCTCATCCGCCGCCAAGTCGGCAAGTTCCCACGCAGGTTGAAGAGGCCCACTGCTAGGGTATGGGCTCGACTTCCGGCAGAGCGAGCGGATCCGCGCGTCCGTGCACCATGGGGGGATGGGTGTTCACTGCGTTTGAAACGCGCGTGCTGAACGTTCGCGAGTACTTGGCGATGGGACGGGAACGTTCCGAGCTGATACCAAGAGTGCCTGGCATATATATCTGGACGCTTGACTTCACTGATATCGGAAAGACAGCACTCGAGCGGGAACCGGAAGACGTGTTTTCTGTCGTCCAGGCAAGAATCAGTGCGCCCCGTGGTGAGCCGCTCGAAGTTGGAATGGTTGGGCGATATAGAAATGTTCTGATTCAGGATGTCCCGCCTGAGCTGACGCGTGCTTCAGCTGTCCGGGTGGAAGAGATGATAAAGGCTCGCAACCTGCATCTCGAATGGGCTTTTCTGTGTGCCACGCTGTTTCAGAGGCCACTGTACGTAGGTAAGGCCGTCAACTTGTCGGTACGCCTTAAGGCGCACATGAAATCGGACTCTCATCTCAGTGGCGAGCTTGAACGCCTGGGGCTGACGGTAAACGACTGTGCGGTACTCATGCTCCCTGTTGCATCACCCGACAATATCGCGGAGCTTGTGGCCGCTGAAGAAGAACGTGCTCGTGCCTTGCGGGCGGCCGGCGCGGCCGAACCGACCGCAAGAAATATCCTCAGCGCAGGAGAGGATGACGGCGCAGACGACGACGATGACGGGGGTAACGATTTGGACGCTGAAGACGATGACGCTCTCTTCTCGGACTCCGAACTTGACGCCGCGGCAGCCCCTGAGTTGAGACAAGTTGATCAGCTCGTGCGTTTTGCTGAGTCGCTGACCATTCGCGCCGCCCACCCTTTGCTGAATATGAAGATGGACTAACCCATGAGCCTTTCGTCACTGAGCCGTCGTCGCCCAGCCTATACCGACCAATACTCCTACGTCCGGGGCGAATATGCCATCGGTGATGAGAAGGTCCCCTATTTCTCCATCTCGATGACCATCAGGGAAGCAGATCAGTACCTGCGCCTGGCTCGGGAGCTAGCTTTTAGTGACGACGAGCCCGTGAACCTCGAGGAACTGTTTCAGCGAACGGTTGACGAGGACCGTGCCGCCGGCCCGATCGCTACTTACTTGAGGCAACCCGGCTCACTCAAGTTTTTCAACGCCTTCACCGTTGTTCTTCTACCAGTCGATCCCGATAAGGCTGACACGGTCGCTGAAAGTTACATTGAAGACTCAGCCGCCCCGGCCGAAACCCCGGATGGCGATCTTGAGCGTACGTCGATCGGCCCCGTTCAAATCGACAACTTGCCCGGAACGGATATCGGGTTCATCCGGTGGAGCACTAAGCGTGCTCGTGCCGTGATTCTCGATGGCCAACACCGCTTCCTGGCCCTGAAAAGGATCCTAGACTCACCGCAGACCAATCTGCTTAAGCCGGATACCACGAAGATTCCTGTACTTCTCTTGGTTCTTGACGAGAGAGCTGGATTCGTTCCTGCTCGAGATCAGGATAGGCTACTTCATGCCTGCAGGAGCATTTTTGTCGCCCTGAACAAGCATGCCGTGGCGGTCTCAAAGACGCGCACGTATCTGCTCGACGATCAGGACATCGTGTCCGTAAGTATGCGCCGTCTCTTGACGTCGGAAGTCGGAGACGGTCGCAATGGCCAAGATTCGATTGATCGAATCCCACTGGCGCTCGTCGATTGGCACTCGGATCAGGCGAAATTCGATCGGGGTCTTCATCTTACGAGTGTCCTCGGATTGCATGAAACCATCCGACAGATCTACCCGAATCGTTGCGACGAGTCGGACTATGAGGGACTGCGCGAATATATCACCAAGGTGAGTGCGCTCATCGGCCCTACAGGTGATTCGCGCTGGTCGGAGCTCGCCCTGCGTAATAGGGTGAGTAAGTACGAAGACGACGCATTGCCTTTCATATTTTCTGCTGAGGAAGTCTCTGCAGTTGCGGATGTCTTCGCGAGCGGCGTTGGGCAGGCGATCGTGCGCCCCCTCCTGCAGCTGGAGCCCTACAAGCAGCTGAGGGAGGGGTATCAGGCGGCAGGGCTGATTGGCGGCCCCTTGGAGCTCTGGCTTGGTTTCGATAAATACGGAAAGCAGGCATTTCAGACCCGCACGGGGAATGATCCGAGTGATCTCGCCCGCGGTATCGCCGAGAATGTAAAATCTGGCGATAATGCATTTGCTGTGATCTTTCAGCGCGGCATCCTCCTTTCGGCGGTCAGGTTTGATATCGCCCGGTCTGACTTTGCTGGCGAGTGGGAATGTTCATCGGATCGATTCGCTGTCCTTGACCGCTGGATCGAACGAATGAACGCACGTGTTGTTCCCTATCTCGCCAACCCTGATTTCTGGCTAGGGGCCGGAATTAAGGGTGACCGCAATGTCAACTACACTAAGGTGGGTGCCAACGGGGTCAAGGGATTGGTGTCCCTTGCGACCATGTGCCCGATTGCTGAGCTGAGAGGGGATGCGGCGGCGCTCGCCGAGGGGGGCATCTCTTCAGAGGCCCTGACAGGATCTGAACAGCTGGCCTGGAAGATGATCTCAGATCCTGACAGTCCTTACTTGCGAGACGATCGAGTGATGGCAGGCGCCGCAGAGCCTAGTCTTCAGTTTGCGGCGTATCGCTGGCTTGCACGGCAATTCGCAACAATCGGTCGCGGACGGGCAACGAGCGTTGTGACTGGCGTTACCCGACAGGCGTGCATCGAATATCGAAATGCGGCCAAAGCGTATGTCCAGAGCGAGCTCCGTGCATCGGGCGTGCCGGCAGACGAAGAGGTCGTACTGCAAGGGGTTCTAGTCCTCGGCGCCCGCCGCTTGGCCCAGATCGCGCAGGCATCTGTGTGAACCCCTCTCTAGTCGGCCCGTGAGTGGCCGCGCTGAGCATCGTTATGGGGCGTCCCGCACGCCCCATTGCCACCATCGTGAGCACGCCAGTGCGCAGTTCCTGGTTACCCTCGTGCGTCGGTTTATGCCGCACGCGGGTTGCCTCCCCGGGGTGGGCCCGTGAGCCACTTGGGTGTGACTAGACGCTCTCTCAGACCCACTCGAATCCGACGATGACCAGGGTGGCTGCTCCATCTGCCAACTCTGATGAGCCAGTACGCGAAGGCGGCCGATCTGCGCTCATCGGTCGGGCCTCTGGCTGCTCTGTGCAAAGAGCGGGGCGCGCCGGTACGTGCAGGCAACTCACCCAGCGCCTGCATGACAGCTTGGGATGGGTGGCCTCTAGGCCCAGGGGTCCGCTGGCGAGATCAGGCACTGTTCAGCTTCCCACAGGGCGAGGCGAATAGTGGTGCACGCTTTCACGTACGCCGCCCGAGAGGCGTCGTCGACGGCGTCCAGCACGGTGGGTGTCGGGTGTCCTAGGGCAACGGCGGGATCTTCGGGCAGGCGGGATAGAACCGGGATGCCGAACCGTGCGAGTTCGGCATCCACCTGTTCGGTGAAGTCCGGTGACGGGGTGCTGTCGGCGCGGGGGGAGGACTGCCGCAGGACGAGGCCGGAAATGGGGACACGGTCCAGAGGAATCCCTGTGAGGTGTTGCTGGCGCCAGGCCATGGCCGATGCGGCGGGGGTCACAGCTACTTCGCGGTGCTCGGCGACGCCATTGCGCGCCTGCGCGGTCACGAAGCTCTCGGGGTATCCGGAGGAATCGACCACGACGAAGTGGCTGTCCACTGATCGTTCGATGTAGGGGCCCATACCGAGGTCGTCGTTGCAGTCCACAAAGATGGCCCAGTCGAAATGAGCGCGTGCCTGCTGGAGCAGGGCGCCCACGTCCGCACGGGAACCGGACGTCGTATGGGTGAAGAGTGCACCGCTGCCAGGAACGAGCCTGCCCCTGCTCCAGGGCAAGGATGGAACAATGTTGGGGCGGTCCGGGATGGACCATCCGAACACGTCATGCTCGTAGAGGCGGCGCACCTCACGGTCGGCGTCGAAGGAGTGGGTCACGACGAGGACCGCGCAGCCGTCCAAGGCCCACGCCGCACCAATTTGCATCGCAATCCCCCTCAGATCCCACTGGCATCTGCTGAGTCGAGGGGCGAGCAGCTGCGTGGACCGGCCGACCGTCGGCTCGTTGCCGTCGGCGACCCGGGAGCGTTGAGAACGGTGGCGGGCGGCGGGTGTGTTGTGAGGAAGGCCGCCGTGGCTGGGGAACGCAGTCTCGTCGAGTGCGGTGAAATGACGTGGCCTCTGCGGCACAGGTGGTACCGGGACGCTCGCTGCAGCGGTTTCCACTCGCAGGATGCCGCGCCAGCCGCTCATGCGGTCGGCCGGCGCGGTGAATTCCATGACACAGCGGTCGTCGTCACAGTGATGGCCTTCCCCATCGGTGACCAGGCCCGGCCCGGCCACGGGGTCGCTGAGAATCGCGGCGAGCCGGTCGTCATGGAGGGGTACGCCTTGGTGGATCTCGCGCACGATGTGCCAGTCCAGGCCATAGTTCGCGGTTGCGGCCGACACCTTCAGACCTGCGTGTCCGGACAGTCGGTCCCATAGCCGGATCCGGCGTAGGAGGGCGCTGGGCAGCGCAGCCGCCGGGCGGTGGTCGTCGATGATCGTACGGGGCTGGGGCTTGCGGCGTCGGCCGCCGGTGCGGAGCTTCTCGGGCGGAAGGGTGCCGGGGTCAACGGTCCACAGGGGCACACGCCGCTGCGCGGCAAGGGACGCTTCGTATGCGGAGAGGAGTCCTTCGACATCGTCGGACCGGTCCAGTGTGGTGAGAGCGATGACACCTGCGGCAGGGTGACGAGCGAACGCGATCTCGATGCTGTTGCCGACCACACGGGCCCACAGCTCGGGAGTGCCGTGAACCGTCCGCTGGCCCCGCTCACGGTGGGGGAGCATCTCCAGGGCGGGGCGTACCAAGTCGGAGTGCTCGAAGCGGATGTCCAGGCGGCTTGATGAGGGAACGACTTCGGCGATCCCGAGAGGGAAGCGGCTGGAGAGCTGCGCGTTGCCGATGTACTGCAACAGGATCGATTCCAGGAGCAGTTGGATGTCCGTGCCGCTCGGCACGAGCGACCTCCAGCTCGGCAGTTCCTTGATGCGTAGCCGTACGGCACGCAGGGATTCCCCCGTCATCTGTTGCCTGGCGGCGGCGACTTGTTCCTCGATCAACATCATGCTCCTTCTGGTGCGTGCCCCGACCTGGCACAGAAGGCTCATGAAACCGTTCGATGTAGTGGTTGATCTTGAGATCGTCGGAGAGGGTTGTCCGGCAGTGCCAGGGTCGGTTCAACGGCACTCGGAGCTGGCCGCTTCCAGGGGCCAGGTGGCCCCACTCCAGCTCATGTGGGGCCTCGGTGTCAAACACCGCGAGCGCAGCCGGAGCGCCGTCACTCCATCGGTACCTTGCGGAAGGGTTCCTCTTCAACGCTGCGCCCCTATGCACGTCCGGCGTGAACCTTCAGGAAAAGCGTCGGACCCGCGAGAAGACCCGCAACGCCAATGCACAGTGGTCAGCGTCGAAGACGCGTGGAAAGTGGCGGAAGCGGCGCAGCGGGCGCGCTGCCGGCGATCTGCTTCACGCGCCGAGGCTGACCGGAGCGTGGCTGGCGGGACCCGGCGCCGTGCGAGATTTCCTCCGCGAGATCGGCGAGAAGGCCAGCGGGGGTATAGGCGGCGTGGACGTCGAGGTGGGCATGGACGGCGAGGGGGCTGTTGGGCATGAAGGGTCGGCTAGTTCCAGGTTCGGGGAGGGCCATGCTTGGGAACCGAGCCCGGACGCGGGGGTCATCGGTGGGCTCGTGAGGTCGGCGGTGTGGGCCGGAGCGGCGGACTGGTCGCCCGGGGCGGTGGCGCGGCACGAGGGGGCTTGTGGCGCGACGCGGGCGGGGGTGCGGTGGCGCGGTTCCAGCGGGTGCGCAGGGCGTTGAGGTCTGCGAGGGCGCGGCGGCTGCCCGTGATGAGCTGGTGGGGGGTGTTGGCGGGGTCGTCGGTGTAGGCGTTGATCCGTGCGGCGACTGTCTGGGCGCGGGCGAGGAGGGCGCGTTTGACGATCTTCTCGCCCCAGTACTCGGGGGAGCCGGCGGGCGTGGAGACCAAAGCCATCACGTTCTTGGGGGAGAGGGAGCCGGTGAGCAGACCGCGGTGCTGGGCCTCACCGAGGACGGTGACCGGATCGACCATGTCGCCGCGGTGGACCAGCGCCGTGATGGACTGCCACAGTGCGGCGTGCAGCGGCAGAATGAAGTCCGCCTCGGCCAGCCACCGCATCTGCCGGACCTCCGCCGGATAGGCGGTGGCGGTCGCCAGGAGAAGGCGTTCTTCGTCGAGGTCCTCCTCGCTGGCCTGCCGTGGGATCGCGGAGGGGAGTGCTGTGCGGGGGAAGGAGCCGGGGTGCGGGGCGAACTGTTCGGCGAGGGCGTCCAGGACGCGGCCGATGTCGTCGGCCAGCCCGAGCGTCGAGGCAGCCGGGTTGGGCAGGCCCGCGTCAGTTGCGGTAGAAGCGAGGCGCTCGGCGTGAGCGCGCAGGACCCGGCGGGCGTTGTCGGCGCGGATCATCCTGGCGTACGCCGCCGCGTGCTTCGGCTGCGGGCAGAACTGAATGAGGGCGTGAATGTAGGAGGCGCTCAGGCCGGGAGCATGCGGACGCGCGTGGTCCAGTACGGCGTTGAGCCAGGCGGTGTCCTTTGCGTGGTCGTCGGGGTCGGGCGCCGGGAGCGTGCGGATCGCGGTGAACAGCGCGGCATGGGTGTGACTGTCGAAGTCATGGGCGAGCAGCGGCTCGGTGTCGGCCAGACGCGTCGGTTCGAGGAGGAGGGCGCCGAGCAGGGCCTGCTCGGCGTAGTGGACCGGCTTCGGCGCCGGCATGAGGTCGAGGTCGTGGTCCTCGTGGGGTTCAGGGGTATGGGGCATCAGGCGGCGAGGGTGAAGTCGTCGGGGTTGAAGGACGTGTTGAGGTGCGGGGCGAGCAGGTGGGCGGCCAGGCGCGGGGGGACGGCGTTGCCGATCTGCGAGAAGGTCTGGCCCTTGTTGCCCTGCCATGGATAGTCGGCGGGGAAGCTCTGCAGTACGCCCGCTTCCCGCGCGGTGATCTTGATCGGGGCCGGTGCCGATCGCTGCTCGTCGTCCGGAAGGCCGGAGGCGGTGTCGGCGACCCAGGCGCACTCGTTGACCCGGTGGCCGAAGAACAGGGTGCCGGCGGGCTCGTCGGCCCGGCGCACGGTGGCGTTGGTCTGGTTGTTGCTGCGCAGTGACCATGACCAGCGGTGTGCCTCGGCGGTGAAGGTGGGTGCCGGAGCGTCTGCGGGGCGGTTCTCACCGGGCCGGGCGGCCCAGCCGGAGCCCTCCCTGCGGGAGGCCAGGACGATCTCGGAGTCGGGGTGGGGTGTCCAGGTGCCGCGGTCGCGGGCGTCGGTCAGGGTCTTACGGGAGCCGGAGGGGAAGGGTTCAGGGCCGCCTCCTGGGCCGCCGCCGGCGCACACGGTGGGCACGGGGCGGTCGGTGGCGCCCCAGCCCAGGGCCTGGGCCATGGACACCCAGCGGGCGCGGCCGGGGCCGAAGAGTGATTCCGGCTCGGCGGACTGTGCGTGGGTGGGCGGCGAGGGCTCGGCGGTGCGTACGCGGGAGGCGAGCAGGATCGCTCGCTTCCGGGTCTGGGGGACGCCGTAGTCGGCGGCATTGAGGATGCCAGTCCAGACGGAGAATCCCCAGGTCCGCAGGATGGCCGCGTATTGCCGCCACAGCGGCAGGACGTCGGGGACTTCCTCCATGAGCACCCACTCGGGCTCGCCCGCCAGGTTCAGCGCGTGCAGGTAGCGCATGGGCTCGGCCGCGAGAAGAGACCGTTCGTCCGCGCACGCGCCGAGCAGCTGCTCACGGGTGTCGCGGCCGGCGGCGAGGTCGGCGACGGCCTGGTGGACGAGCGGCTGGTCGACCAGACCGAGGCGCTTGCCTGCCATGCTCCATGCCTGACAGGGAGGGGAGGCGATCAGCCCGAGGATCCGGCCGGAGAAAATCCACGCCGGATAGCGGGCAACATCGGTCCGGATCGTCAACTGCCCGGCCCTGGCCCGGGTTTTGCAGGCCCACTCGTCCCACTCCAGGCCGATGTCCCGCTCGCCGAGGACGGTGAGGGCGTGGCTCCAGCCGCCGGGGCCGGCGAACAGGTCGAGGATGATCCGCCTCAAGAAGCCAGCCCGAAGTCGTCTTGCACCGGTTCGGCTGCGGGTGCGGCGATTTCTCGTTCGAGGCGGTTCAGGTGGGTGTAGACGGCTGATGGTTCCCAGCCGGTGTCGGCGAATATCGCGTAGTCGACCTTGGGAAGGACTCCTGCGGCGGACAGGGCGAGGAGGGTGCTGGATTGGACTCCCGCGCCCAGGGAGAGGGCGCGGAAATGAGGCTGATTGGAAATGGGCAGTCCTGGGTGTGACGGGTACGAATGTCGGACCTCAACGGGACTCGCTCGCAGGCAGGTTGAACGTCGTGAGCGAGTCGCGCTGGATGGCCTGACACAGAGCGGGGATGGCATCGAGCAGATCGGTGGCCGACGCGACGTACTGCTGGGGCGACGGACGGAGGAGGACGAGAGGCTCGTGTGTGGCGTGGGCTCGACGGTGCTGGTTCTCCACGGCGCGGGTAAGCGCCGCGCTGAGTTCGGCGCCCGCGTCCTGGGCGGCTTTGGCGATGTGCGCGACGCGGTCGAGGAGCAGCAGGTGTGCGGGCGCGGAGCGCAGAGGCTGCTGTGTGAGGTTGACGAACAGCTGTAGAGCAGTGCGGGAGAGCGTCTGGGCCTCAGTGATCCTGGCCGTCAGCGCCTGCACGTGACCGATGGTGTTGGTGCGCAGGGCCCGGTGCAGGTCGCGGGCGTCGGCCTCGATCAGGTCGAGGATCTCGGGCAGGCCGCGGCGGTCAGCCATGGTGTTGCCCGAGCGAGCTTGCGTGCAGGGTCTGAGCGAACGCGGCCGTCACATCGGAGGCCAGACCGGGGCCGGCCATCAGTGCGCGGACGATGGGGGTACCGATGACGACGGCGTCCACCAGCGGGGCGACACGGGCTGCGAGGGCGGGGGTGGAGATCCCCACCCCCGAGACCACGGGCAGCGGGCTCGTCCCGCGCAGGCGCTGGGCGAAGTCGGCGAGCCCGGGGATGTCGAGGGGGCCCTGGTAGCCGGTGAGGGTCGTGCTGGCGGGTACGTAGAGCCAGCCGGACGCACGCTCGACCGCGGCCGGAAGGCTGGCGTCGGGTGTGGTGCGCGAGATGAGGTGCGGGGTGTCCAGGCCCGCGTCCCGCGCAGTGTCGTGCCACCGGAGTGTCTCGTTACCGGGCAGGTCGACGACCATGATTCCCGTGGCGCCTGCGTCGGTGACCCGGCGGGCCAGGCGTTCGGGGCCGTGGCGACGGACGGGGTCCCAGTAGGTCATGACCACGGTCGGCCGCAGAGACGCGGCGTGCTCGATGGCGCGGAGGGTGCGGTCCAGGACGTTCCCGTGTGACAGGGCGCGGTGGTAGGCGGCCTGGATGACGGGACCATCGAGTACCGCGTCCGCGGTGGCCAGACCGACCTCGAACAGGTCAGCCCCGGCTTCCGCGAGACGGCCGAGTTGTCGGCGTTGGGTGTCCGACCGGTGCAGGCCAGCAGGGATGAACACGCCCAGCGAGCACCGTTGTTGGGTGAGGAGCGTGTTGAGGGGGGCGGCGGTCACCAGGATGGTGTCTTTCTCGGTAGGTGTGCTGTCGTTTCAGGTCAGCGGTGGCGCTCGGCCGCTGAAGCCGGGCTCGCGGGCGCGCGCTGCGACGTGTGACTGGGGTTCTGCTGAAGAGGAGGGGCGGTTGCCGAAGACGGGGTGGATGTCGTCCAGGCCGTCGGCGAGTTCGCGGGTCCTGTCCGCCGTCGCGTGTGGTGGTCCCCCACTGGAAGAGTTCGTCGAGCGAGGTCGCTACGGGGCCGGGATCGTCCGGCAGCCCGTAGAGGCGGGCGCACAGTGACTGGGCGATGCCGTTCGCGGGGCCGCCGGAAGACCGGTGGTCGTAGCGCGGGGCGGCCAGACGGTGCAGGGTGAAGTGGACGACGACGTCACGGGGCGTGGCGTCCGTTGGACCTGGGCGGGCAGCGCGAGGGCGATGTCGTGCGGGGTGAGGCGTCGGTGGGCGTGGGGTCTGCCGAGGATCGGGTGCGGGGGTCAGCGGGTGCGGCCGGCGGTGGCCTGGGGCAGGGCCGCTGCGGGCCGCGCCGTGGTGGGTGCGAGGCGCTTGGGGCGGCCGAAGGCGGCGGCGAGATCACGGCACCCGTCGGGGGTGAGGTGGACCCGCTCGTCGGTGAGCCACAGCGGGCACTCCTCGCGGGCCACGAGGCCGCGGGCCTCCAGGGCGCGCACGGTGCTGATCGTCACGCGCACGTCGTCGGCGCGGACGTAGGGCTTGTTGTCGGCGATCGTCACCTCGCCGCGTGCGACGGCGCGCAGCGCGGCGTCCTGGGCCACGGTGAGGGCGGGTGGCTGGCGCGGGAGCGAAAAGCCCCGGCGAAGCCGCTCGGCGACGTACGCCTCGGCGGCCGTGAGGGCGTCGTCGGCCCCAAGCACGGTCAGATCTCTGACGAGCGTGAGGCGGCTGCCGGCCTCTCCGAGGGCCTGCTGGCCGGTCAGCGTGACCAGGAGCGAGTCGTCGAGCTCGACGGGGAGTCCGGCGCGCGTGTTGTCGAGGATTTCGGCGGCGTCCAGGAGGTGATCGGCGGTGTCCGTGGCCAGGTGAGCGAGCTGACGCACGCGTGCGTACACGGAGCGGATCACGGGGCTGTGGTACATCCGCTGGGCGTTGAGGGTGTCCACGATCTCCAGCGCCGCTCGGGCCAGGTGCTGGGCGGCGGCGGCCTGGGCGGTGAGGAAGGCCGAGGGGCTGGGACCGTTGATCCGGTGTCGCAGAAGGGCGTCGCTGTGCCGGGTGAAGTCGGCACCCAGGAGCAGGAGTTGTTCGGCAGGGGCGGTGGACGCGATGTTCTGGGGCAGGGGGGTTCCGTTTCGGGGGCGGCGTCAGCGGCGGCGTGCAGTGGCGCGGTCGAGCTGGGTGAGGGCGTGGTAGACGTGCGGGTTCACCGAGGCGCCGCGGACGGGGGTGATCAGGGCGCTGTCCGCGTGCCGTGTGCTGAGGGGGACATCGGCGTAGGCCCGCTCCACGGCCAAGGGCGTGGCCAGGTGGGCGAAGAAGTTGCCGACGAGCGCCTCAGGGGTGTCCTGCGTGAACGTGGCCAGCGGCTCGTTTTCGTAGTAGAGGTGCTCGACCTGCCAGGAGACGTCCTCGCCGGGCGTGTGCCGCAGGCTGCAGTACAGGTCGGGTGAGGTGAGAGTGCCGCCGTCGGCGGACCAGTCGTTCAGCTCGGCGAGCTGCTCCAGGGGCATGTCTGTGATCGGGATGCGCTCGGCGTGCCGGGCATCGCCGAGCAGCTGAGGCAGTGCCTGGGTGACGGCGGCGACTGCCTCCAGGGGCGTCTGCCTGCTGAACATCACTTCCCAGAACGGCTCATGGTGGGCAACGGTGACCCATCGGCCGAGCGGGTGCAGCGGGTTGAAGTCGAGGAACATGCTGCCGTCGGGGCTGTCGATCCTGATGTGCCCGGAGGCGGCGTCGTGCTCGTGGCGCCAGCCGAAGAGGTGGATGAGGGGGCCGATCACATCGGCGATCCGGTCTCCGGCGCCTGCCATGTACCGAGGCGAGACCATGACCCGGTCGTCGTGCGTGTACGGGTTCACCGGCGTACCCCCTGCCTCGCCGCAATCTTGGGCGGGGCTGGCGCGGCGGCGGTCAGCGCGGCGTGCGGGCGAGGTTTGGCCAGGGCTCGCAGGCCCTGCTCGGTGACGGTGATCTTCTGGCCGTGGTACAGCGAGGTGCTGGTGTCGGCGGTGACCATCCGGTGCTTGGCCAGGGCCCGATAGGTGGCGATGGACACGCGGGCGCCGTCGTCGGTGGCTACGCGTGTGACGCCCAGTCCGCGTTGGGAACTCTCATACAACCGTGCGCCGCCCAGGAAGGACGTGAGAGCGTCGTACTGGGGGCGGGTGAGGTCTGGCACGGTTGTCTGCTGAGCAGGCGCCGCCTGGTGCTCCTGTTCGGATGACAGGTCTTCGGTGATGCCGTGGGCCAGGTAGTGGCATCCGATCGCGCTCAGGTCGAGCTGGTGGGCGGCGTCATCGAGGTGGCCGGTCATCTGCGGAATGGCCTCGGCGTGCCGCGCGGTACGCACCGCCTCGTCGTCGGCCGGATATCCGGCGAACTGCAGGCCCTCGTAGGGGTTGGCGAGCAGCGCGTGGGCGAGGTCGGTGCCGGCTAGCGACGAAGAGGACACGACCGAGGCCAGCAACTCCAGGCTGGCGCGGCTGCCGGCGATGTTGGTGTACGCGCTGTTGTCGAGCGCGGTCAGACGCACCAGGGCGGTGGCCGTGAGGTCCTGTGCCGTGAGCAGGAGCGGGCTGATGCGGCGCAGCGCGTCTGCGCCGGGCGTGTAGGAGACGTCGCGTACGCGGGTGCGGAGGGCTTCGAAGTCCCGGGCCAACTGGCGAAGCTGGCGGACTTGTTCGGGCAGGTCGAGTTGGGGCGTGGGGATGGGTGACTCCTGTGGGCGGCGGTTCAGCGGCTTCGGGTGGCGGCCTGTGAGGTGGCGGGTATCGGGCGGGGCGTCGCGCCCAGAGCGGTGTCTGGCCCGGCCGCAGGTAGGCCGATGCCGGAGGCGAGGACGGTGATGCCGGCGGGTGTGAGGCGTACGCGGTCCTGGGGCGGGCCACCGCGGTAGGCGGGCAGCGCGGAGTTCGGAGTGCGTTCGGCCAAGCCCTTCGACTCCAGCGTCCGCAGGGTGCTCATCAAGATCTTGGGATCGCGGGAGCGCGTGAACTCCCGTCCCAGGGAGCTGCTGGCCACGACGTGGCCGGAGGCGATCTGTGCCAGGGCGGAGCGCTGGTCGGAAGTGAGCCGCACATCTGGCGCGATGGCGCTCGCCCCGCGACGGCGCCGCGTCTCTGCGGCGAGACTCACTGCGCAGCCCACCGTGGTCTCGGGAGCCAGGGCGGTCAGTTCACGCGCCACCTGTACGCCGTGGTCCGCTGATGCGGCGCTGAGGAAGGCGAGCTGCTTCAGCCGCAGAACTGTCTCCGCCAACTCGGTGCTTTCGTATAGCCGTTGACCGCGGATGGCTCGGATGGCCATGCGGGTGTCGGCCGCCAGCCGGTGAGCGGAGGCGGTATGGGCCTGCGGCTCGGGCTCGGTGGCGGCGCGAAGGTGGAGGTCGAGCGCGTCGTTGTGCCGGGTGTACTGGCCAGCGAGGTGGAGTAGCCGTTCGACGGGCGTGGGCACGTCGAACAGCAGGGATTCGGCGGTCAGCGTGCTCATGAGCGGCGCCGTGCGGTCGGGGCTGGCACGGGCACGGTGGCGGTCGCGGCGGGTGTCGTGGAACGGCGCGGGCGAAGGCAGACGCGGGCTTCGGCCAGGGCCCGACCGGCGTCGTCGAGGTGGACACGCAGGCGGCTGTGCAGGTCGATCGCGTCGAGCTGCTGTTGGAGCGTGGCCTGTGACCCGGGCTGCGCGAGCGCGACGAGCGGGGCGAGGGTCTGGGTGTAGTGGGCGATGGCGCGCCCCACGTGCGCCGCCGTCTGGCTCAGGTTCTCGGCCGATGGCGTGGCCGGCCCGCCTGCGCTGTCGTGGTTGTGGAGGTACTCGGCGTCGCCTGCCAGTCGGCCGGCTAGGGCGCACAGCAGCTCGATGTGGCGGCTCGCGGTGAACAGGCTGTGCCGGTCGCCGGGGATCGGGTGGTCGCGCAGGTCGGCGGTGACCGCGTCCACGGCTTCGTGCGGTGCCATGTCGTGTAGATCGATGGGTTCGTATGTGTGCAGTGCGTCTCCCAGGGGCGGGGCGGTCAGTGATGTCTTGACTGGCCGGGCGAACCCGGCGGCGAGGGCAGTGGCGCCGTCGCTTGCTCGGCCGGTGCTCCTCGCGCGGATGCGAAAGCGTCGAGGACGGCGGACACCTTCGGGATATGCCGGGTGCAGGCGAGAGCCTGTTGGTTCGTTGCGGGGGGGTGATGGCCCGCAGCGTGACGCCGGGGTTGCTGTTGCCGCATTCCAGGCAGCAACGGTGAGCGGGGTTCCAGTCGTCGGGGACGTCGTGGATCTTGCGCGGCTTCGCCAGGCACGGCCGATCAACGCGGCGTTCGAGGCTCGCCGTGCCCTCAGCACCGCCGGACCAGGCTCGGCACTGTCGGCGGGCTCACGGGTGAGCGTGGTGTGGTGTCGCACTCATGCGGCCTTGCCGAAGTCGGACTGTTTCGGGGCGGCCTTGGCGACGGCACGTTCGGTGATGTCCTTGGACGCCCGGGCGGAGGCGGCGGCCAGTTCGCCTGCGCCGGGTTCGAGATACCAGGGGCGCAGGTCGAGCATGGCCGCGCGCATGCCGGTGGCGAATGCGAGCGCGGTGCCCTTGGGCAGGGCGCGGATGGCGTCAGCGGCCAGGATGCGTTCCTGCCGCATGCTGACGGACGTGGACTTACCGGACTCGGAGGTCGAGGTGGAGGTGGTCTCCACGTCGTGATCGCCGATCAGGCGGGACAGCTTGTCGGCGAAGTCCGGGTCGTCGATGCCGGACCCGATGACCTTGATCGTGGAGGCGCTCCACATGGCGTCCATGCCGGCGTCGCCCCAGACTTTCTGGCCCTGCCGGTAGCTCTGCAGGATCGTGATGGGAATGATCCCGCGGCTGCCCAGGTGGGAGTAAAGGTCCGGCAGGTCCGAGATCTTGCAGACGTTGGCGGCCTCGTCGAGGATCGCCAGCATGGGCGGGTCGAGGCGTCCGCCGGCGCGTTCGGCCTGGGCGGTCGCGGCCCGCATGACCGAGTCCGCGCACGCGGCGATGAGGGCCGAGGCGCCGCCACCGCCGTCCTTCGACAGCAGATAGAGCGTGTCCTTCGAGGTGACGAACTCGCTCGGCTTGAACTCCGCCACGTCCTTCTGCGGGGTCACCCATGCGGCGATCTCGCTGTTGAGCAGGGCGGCGGCGTACTGGCGGGCGGTCTCGTAGATCCCGTCGCGGGTCTCAGGCGGGCCCTCCACGGTGCCCTTCAACTGCGCGGCGACGGCGGCGAACCCGTGGTCGCGCAGGATGTCCAGCGGGGTCCGGTCGGCGGGGAAGGCCAGCCACTGCATCACGTCGGTGATCGGCCGCTCGTCGAGAGCCGCGGCAAGGAACAGCTGCGAGAGGATGTTGGAGCCCGCCTTGGACCAGAAGTCGCCCTGCTGGGAGGCGTCCACCGAGGCCGCGAGGAAGTGGCCGGCGAGGCGGCCGGCGCCGTCGAGGGTCTTGGCGTCGGACAAGGGGTTCCACCACATGGCCCGTTCGGCGTGGGCGATCTGCTGCGGGTCCATCGACCAGGTCCGGCCGACGGCCGCCCGCGCGTCGAGCGTGGCCGTGTAGGCGTCGCCCGCCGCCTTGTTGGAGGTGAGCAGGACCGGGCCGGGCGCGTTGAGGATGGAGGGGATCGCCAGCGACGTGGTCTTGCCGGACCGCGGCGCCATGATCGCGACGGCGACGTCCTCGTACCCCATGCGCACTTCGTGCTTCGTGCCCTGGAGGTTGCCGAGCAGGATGCCGGTGTCGGCCGGCTCGAGGCGCTTGGCGTCCTTCAGACTCGGGCGCAATGATCTTGCCTTGGCGGTGATGGCCTTGGACAGCAGTGGCTCGATGTCCCGCTGCTTGGCCATCCCGGCGACGCGCTTCCTGCGTCCGCCGTTGCCGTCCTTGTGCCGCTTGTACAGCACGGCGGCCGTGATCCCGAGTGCGAGTAGCACGGTGCCGGGCAGGATGCGGGCGCCCAGCAGCAGGGACGTGTCGCCGAGGCGGGGCCACAGCTGATCGGGATGGAGCAGGGCCTGGACGGGCTGGTAAGGCGCGCGGGGACCGGTGTCGGTGGCCCAGGCGGTGAGGTTGCCGCCCAGCCACGCCAGATTGGACAGGGGGACGGCGATGGCGAGGACGACGCCCAGGACGCGGAAGGCTATGTCGTAGCCGTCGGTGGACGAGGTGGAGGAGGGCTGGGGCAAGGGCTGTTCCAGGTACGTGGGTGAGGAGCGCGGCGCGGGCGGGGCCGGTCAGCGGGTGCGGCGCGGCGAAGGGCCGTGTGGCGGGGGTGTGGCAGTGGTCGCTGGGCGGCGCCGGGCGGCGAGGGTGCTGACGCGTCGATCCAGGGCGAAGGCGATGTCCGGCGCGGGGAGGTGATGGGTGTGCACGGTCATGCGGTCGCGGGCCAGGCCCGGGATCCGGCTCGGATCGCGGGGGATGGGGGTGCGGTCGGCGAGCGACTGCGTCACGGCGGCGATCAGGTGCAGCGGGGTGGTGCCGGTGAACACGGCCCGCCAGATCGTCGGGTCCTGGATCACCGCGGTCTCGATGCTCCACAGATCCCGGCCGGGGGCGCCGATCCGCCAGACGTGCGCGATGTTGTCGGGGGAGGCGAGGCTGCCGAGGTGGGGCGGCGTGTGCCAGCCTGCGTCGCGCAGCGGGGCGCAGGGATCGGGCGCTGCGGTGGGCGGGCCGGATGGATCGGTCAGGGCGTCGGTGAAGGCGGCGATGATCTCGACGGGGGTGCGGGCTTCGAAGGTGGCCGTCCAGCCGGGGTGATCCGCGGTACGCGCGTGCCGGATGGTCCACCAGCCCGGATCGTCCGGGTCGGGGTCCAGATGCAGCTGGATGAGTTGGTCCGGGCTGGTGAGCAGGACGCGCGGCATCAGCGGGTCGTGTCCGTAGCTCCAGCCGGCGGCGCGATGCAGCGGCACGGTGATCCACCCCGGGTCTCCGCCGCCCGCGAGATAGCGCGGGGTGATGAGCGCCTGCTCGACGGTGTCGCTCACGCGCACCACCGCCGGGCCGCAGACGACGCTGCGGCGGCCTTGGGCACGGGCGGCGCCGCGACCAGTGCTGGCGCGGATGCCTTCGGTCGCTTCTGCGCCAGCGCGTTGATGGCGAAGAGCGCCTGGCCGTGGATCGCCCACTGGTCGAGGTAGTGCCAGGCTTCCGCGTAGCTTTCGGCGAGCGGTTCATCGAACGCCTCGGTCCCGGGCCGGGCACGCGCGGGCAGTGCGCGGCGCACGGCGAGCCAGTCGTCGTGGACGGCGTACAGCCCCTTGGTGCTGTCGCGCAGTTCTCGCACCTGCCAGGCGTAGCGCCGGGTCCCGGCGGAGGCGGGTAGCTGGGCGAGCTGCTGTTCGGCGACGTGCACCAGTTCGTCGGCGTGGTCATATACCCGGCCGAAGGAGACCAAAGTGTCGGAGTCACGCTGGCGCTGGCGCAGGCCGTAGGCGTCCTCGTCGTAGGGCTGGTGCGTGTCGGGGTCGGAGTGCTGGTCGGAGTAGGCGTCCCAGGCGGCGAGGATCTGCCTGCTTTCCCGCAGGTAGATGGCGAGTTGGCTCAGATGGAGGCGGTGCTCTGGGCTCGCGGGTCCCAGTGGAATGGTCAAGAAGGGCCTTCGGGCATACAGGTGTGACGGCGACGGAGTGCGGCGCGGCCAGGGCCGCGCCGCGTGGTTCAGCGGCCCCGGGACGCAGCAGCGGCCAACTCGGCGGCGGGTGCCGGGGCGGGGTGCGTGGTCGGCGCGCCACTGCGGCGGGCCTTGCGGGCGGCGGCCCGGATGGCCTTCAGGCGCGCCTCGTGGGCGGCGGCCAGTTGCTCGCCCTGGGCGCCGCGTTCCACCTGGGTGACCAGGTGGGAGTGCGGGACGTCGTAGTGGCCGCGCGGCACGGGCGCGGGGTCGGTGAGGGCGGTGGCGAAGGCGGCGAGCAGGTGGCGGGGTGTGCGGTCGTCGAAGTACGCGTGCCACAGCCGCTGGTGGCCGCCGAGACCGGTGGGGATCGCGACGTCGGCGCTCCAGCTGAAGTAGTCGCTCGTCAGCGTCGCCCGCCGCTCCATGGTGGTGATGCCGTCCGGATGGCGCGCACTCTCATTGCCCCGCTCGTCGCGCTCGTAGGTCCAGTCCGCTGCTTGCAGGGTCGGCCACACGTCTGGCTCCGTGGCCGGGGCGGGGTGCAGGAGGGCGTCGGTGAATCCGGCGATGATCTCGGCGGGTGTGTTGCCGCCGAACGACGCGTGCCAGCGCTGTGAGGAGATCCGCCACCAGGCGGAGTATGTGTCCGCAGCGGGTTCGAGTACGAGCGTGTGGCGGAAGTCGGGGCTGGCCAGGACGACATGGGGAAAGTCGGGGTCGGCGTAGTTCTTCCAGCCGCCGGCCCGCAGCGCCTGGGTGACATGGCGCGGGTCGCCGGGCCCGGCGAGATGACGGGGACTGGTGTCGAACCAGATACGAGACCAGGGGGCGTCGGCTTTGCTGGCGATGTAGGGGCGGGTCACGAAGTCGTCGGCGGACCTGCGGGCGCGAACGCCTGGCCGCCCGCGCGCTGGATGTCCCAGTGCAGGACGTGCCAGTCCGTGGCTTCCTGGGCGGCGTCCCGGAGCCCGTCGATGATCAGGTGGATCTCGTCGGTCTGGGGGCTGGCGGCCTGCTGGGAGACGAGGTGCGCGGCGTTGCGCAGGACGTCGCCGAGCAGGATGGGGACGCCGGTGTCCTCGTCGAGGAGGCGAGCCAGCAGCGGCAGCACGTCGGTGACGGGCGGGTTGGTGCGTAGATAGTCCTTGAGCTGGGTCAGGGTTGCGGTCGCCTGCGCGATCTGGTCGGAGCTGGGGTGTGAGGGGTTGGGCATCAGCGTCCTTGAGTGAAACGTGGTGGTGAGCGGGGCCAGGCTGTGGACAGCCCTGTGGATATCTCCTGTGGCGAGGGTGTCGTCGCAGTTCAGATCGGTGATGAATCTCCTTGTCATCGAGGAAAGTTGGGGACAGGGTGGCGGGCGTGTCCACCCGTGGCCGGTCAGCGGCGTCGGCCGGCGGACGTCGCGTACGGGCGAGCGCCGGGGCTGGAGCGAGCCCGGTTGGTGGCGAAGGAGCTACGGGCCCATGTGGCCGCTCTGGCGGCGGTGATCCGGGCCTGCTGCCACGCGCCGAGCTGGGACGGTAGGACGGACACGGAGGTGGTGCGGATCCGCTGGGAGGGCGGGACGCGGCCGAGGGGCCGCAGCACGGGCTGTGGATCCGCGAGCGCCGTGCTGAATGCCTGCACCAGATGCATGGGCGTGGTCGGCGTGAACATCGCCTCCCACACCCGGCCGTGTTCGTTGCGGGCGCCGGCCCACCAGTGCGCCTGCCCGGGGCTGGACTGGTGGAAGCGGACGAAGGCGTCGCCGTCCGGGCTGCGGGCGGTGAAGTGCTGGCCTCGCTCGGTCTCCCAGCCCTGTTGCTGCAGGGGCTCCCACACGTTGGGGGCGTGCGCCTTGCGCTCCGTGAACAGGGCGTCGGTGATGCCGGCGACGATTTCGACGGGTGTCTGCCGGCCGAGGGTGGCGTGCCATGCCTCCTGGTGCGTGGTCTGCTTCCCGCTGATGGTCCAGCCGCCGGGCTGGGTGAGCGGGTCGTATCCGATGCGCACGGACTTGTCCGGGCTGTCGAAGACGATGGGGCCGCCGGTCTTGGACTTGTCCTTCCAGCCGGAGGCGCGCAGGTACTCGGTGACGTGGCGCAGGTCGCCGCCGCCGGCGAGATGGCGGGGCTCGACGAGGTAGTGCTGCTGGGCGTGCTGACCGGCGGCGCCCCAGCCGGTCCACTGCTTGTTCTGTCTCACCGGTGCCGCCTGACGACCATCGCCGATCCGGCGGGCTGCGCAGCCGGACTGGTGGACGGGGTGGCGGGCGTGGCGAGCTGTTTGATTGTGCCGGTGTGCTCGTTGAGGTCCTCGCCCACGCTGTCGAGTTCGTTGGCGGCGCGGCCCAGGGCCAGCCACACCTCGGGGTGCAGGATGCCGCGCTGGGAGTGGTCCTGGGCGAAGCGTGATCCGGTGGCGACCAGGTCGGTGACTCGTCCGAGCAGGCCCTCGTCGTAGTCGAGGACCTTGCCGAGAATCTGGGCGGCCTCGTGCGGCGGCGACTGGGCCAAGAGCTGTGTGAGCTGGCTGAGCTGGCGTGCGATGTCGTCAGCGAGCCGTACCGAGGTGAGGGGCGGGGGGTTGGTCATGGGCCTCCTGAACGGGCCAGGTCGGGCTGCTAGTTGTGGTGGCGGATGTGGTGGCTGTCGACGAGAGGGAACATGTCCCGGCGACGGGCTTCGTCGAGGGCCGCTTCGGGGTGCCCGCCGGCCAGCAGGTTGGTCCGTGTGCTGCTGCCGGCGGTGACGGCACGCAGGTAGCGGCGGAAGAGGGCGGTGACCAGGCGCGGCTTGCGGTCGGCTGTGATGGGCGGTGGGGTGCGGTCGGTTTCGCGGGTGACAGGTCCTCCAGGTGAGGGCTGGGCCGCCCCCCGTGCGGGGTCGGCGCGGTGGGTGGTCAGCGCGTACGGCGAGGGCGCGACGCGCTCGGGGCAGGCGCTGCGGGCGCGGGTGCCGGCCGGTGTGCTGGGGATGCGGCGAGGGCGGCGCGGTAGGCGGTGCCGCCGAAGAGGCCCGCATCGATGGAGACCTGGAAGCCGTGGCGGGTCAGCAGCCACGCAGCCCGATCGGCCATGTCCTTCATGGCGATCTCGTCCATGTGGTCGGGGACTTGATGCCAGATCTCGCCCTCGCCGCCGTGGCGTTCGAGCCCGAGGCTGTCGAGCAGGACGAGCAGCTGCTCCGGGGCGCTGGTGCGGGTATCGACGTAGATCGTTCCGTCGCGGTGATAGAACTCGACGTCGACCTCGTGCTCGTCCGCCAGGCTCACGAGCGGAATCCTTTCGATTGTGGCTCACCGCCGACGAGGTGTCGCCGGAGTGCCGTGGGCTCGGATGACGGAGGCGGTCGCGGTGTGCGGCGCGGCTGCGGCGACGGGCTGGTGGCGCTCTGCCTCTGCGGCCTCCTGATAGGCGGCGGCGTCCCAGACGGCGTTGGTGATGTTGACCAGGTATCCGGCCACGAGCAGCGAGGGAACGGCGCTGGTGGCGAGCCTCTTCTTCTCGGCCTCGGTGAGGCGGTTGGGGACCTCGTGCCAGACATAGACGGGCCCGGCCGTCGCCGCCGTCTTGCGTTCGAAGCCGAGGCTGTCGAGCAGGGCCAGGAGTTCCTCGGGCGCATCGGTGGGGGTGTCGGCGTGGACCGTGTCGGTCAGCGGTTTGATGTAGATCTCGACGTCGGTGCCTTCGTCGTCGGCGCGGTTTCCCACGTACGGCATGCTCCTGTTCTGGGATCGGGTCAGCGCTGTCGAACGGCGGGCGCAGCCAGTGGCGAGGGCGCTGTGGACACTGGGCGGGGGTGGGTCTGTGGTGCGGGGCCGGTCCGGTCGACGTCGTTGCGGACTTGCTCGATCTGCCAGGTGAGGGTGGACAGTTTGTTGACGATGACCCCTAGCTGCATCGCCACCTGCGGGTCACGGCCGGTGTCCTTGAGACGCCGGCCCCACGATGCCCAGGTCGCAAGCAGCGACTGCGTCAGGCGGGGTAGCAGGCCGTCGTCGGGTGCCGCGATCTCGGTCAGGACCGCCGCGACCTGCCGGTCATTGTCGGCATCGCTGCCGAGTGAGGTGAGCTGTTCGAGATGGCGG
Organism: Streptomyces sp. NBC_00258; assembly: GCF_036182465.1. Lineage (NCBI taxonomy): Bacteria > Bacillati > Actinomycetota > Actinomycetes > Kitasatosporales > Streptomycetaceae > Streptomyces > Streptomyces sp. NBC_00258. Next base: position 4,931,160 of record NZ_CP108081.1, on the reverse strand, counting down.
TGGGCGGCTTGCCGGTCGCTGCCCTGGGTGGCCAGGGTGTTGAGCGTGGGGTCGAGATGGACGCTGTACCCACCAGCCAGAAGCAGGGCATGGGCTGCGGCGGTGGCACCCTGACGCTGCTCCTCGACGGGCAGGGCGTGCGGCAGGCGGTGGTAGTCGCCGAGTGGGCTTGGGGCGGAATGGAAGCCGCCGTCGGTCTGCAGGAGGCCGGCCGCGCGCTGGTCGCCCCCGATGGCAACGACCAGCGCGGTCTTCGGGTCCCGGGTGATGGTCACGTAATCCAGGACGAGGAATGTCGGCTCGTCCTCGTGGGGGAGAGTCACCGGCCCCGGTGCGGAGAGGTGACCGGCGGGCTCGGAGGCGCTACCGCGGTGGTGCCTAGGGCGGGCCGGGCGGGTGGATTACGTAGGACGACGCCGACGCCCAGGTCGGACAAGCGGTGGCCGGCGGCTCGTACGGACGCGGCCTGGTGCGCGGAGTCGTCACCGGGCAGGACGAAGACGTCGTTTTCCGCGTCGAGGGCGAAGCCGTAGTCGGTCAGGGCCTGGACGATGTCGTCGCGGTCGGGCTTGTCGACGACGAGGGCGTCGCCGGACCAGGTCATCACCACGTGTTCCGGCTCGACGTCCGGTGGCGCCGTGAGGCGGGCGGCGTTGGTGCGGACCTGGGCGAGGGCCTTGTCGTACCGGGGCAGCAGGTCGTAATGGATGTCCTCGGCGGCGCTGAACGGATCGGCGTCCACCGCGATTCCGTCGGGCTCGCGGACGCCACGGAACGCTTCGGCCGGGGCGTCGGTGGGGGCCATAGCGGCGATCAGGTAGCCCTCTCCGTGCCCGAGCGGGTCCGCGACGAACAGTCGGCTGCCGTCGTCGCGGGTCAGCACGGCGCAGTGGTCCACGGTGTGCTTGGCCAGGGTGTCGGCGACATCGTTCATGTCCCACACGTGGTCGGTGAGGGCGTCGTGGTCGTTGTTGCCGCCGCGGTCCGGGTGGTACGTGCTGGTCCAGGCGCCGGGCAGTTCGCCGGCGAGGACGGCAGCGAATGATCCGAGAGTGGTGTCGGGGGTGGGGTCGTGCATGGTCTCCTCAGAAAGGAAGGGGGCGGGGGTCAGCGCCGCCTGTTTGCCGGGGTTGCTGCGGTGGGTGCGGCGGCGGGGCTGGTGGCCAGGCGCGGCGGGGGTGCAGGACAGGCGCAGACGGCGGAGGCTTCGTGCTCGTCCGGCCCGACGTCGGCGGTGCACGCGCGGCGCTGGGGGTGGTTCTGGTGCCGGTCGGCGAGGTCGTTGCGCATGTGGGTGAGGTTGGACCGGATGACGCCGAGCCGGTGCTCGCCGAGGTACTGCAGCCGCTTTGCGGTGTGCGGATCCGGGGACTGGCCCAGGCCCTGGTAGAAGGCGGCGGTCGCGGTGAGGACTTCGCCCAGTGCGATGAGCACTCCGTCGTGGGAGGCGGTCAGTTCGGTCAGCGCGTCGGCGACCTCGCCGCTCGTGGTGGCTTCACGGATCCGCTCGGCGAGGTCGGCGACCAGCGAGCCGAGTGGCTGGTAGTGCGCCTCGCGCGTCTCGGTGTCGAAGGCGTCATCGGCGTCGACGTTGTAGCGCACAGCGCGCAGCCGGGCCACGGCGCGAGTGGCGAGACGTTCCTCCTCGGCCATGTCGAGACCGATGGGCAGGCGGTGATAGGTCTCGTGGAGGCGGACGACGGGGACGAAGCCGGTGCGTTGAAGGATGCTGTGGGCTTCCGGATCGCCGCCGTGGGCGAGGACTTCTCCGGAGTGCGTGTCGCGCCCCAGGGTCAGGAAGCGATCGGCAAAGGCCAAGAAGCTGTGCTTTCTGTCGGGTCAGTGGGTCAGCCGGGTGCCGGGCGTGGGAGGTGAGGCGGTCATCCGGGTCGAGAGGGGCACCGGCCGTGCGGTAGCGGGCAGGGCGGCGGCGGTCGCGTCGAGGTCCTGCTGGACGCCGTGCAAGCGGCGGGCGATCAGCTCCAGTTGGTGTCCTGCGGCCGGGCCGTAGGCGTGCGGGAGGCGATCGAGACGGTGGGCTGCGTGCTCGACGAGGCCGCGCACGGTCGCGAGCGGGCCGGTGTTCTCGTCGGCGAGCTGGCGGAGCAGTCCGGCGAGTTGAGTGGTGGCGTCGGCAGCGCCTGGTGAAGCGCCGTTGCCCGCTGCGGTGGAGCGCTCCGCGAAGCGGGCGGTCTGTCCTGGATCAGGGCCGAGGAGGGGAGAACGGAGGTCCAGCTCGGCCTCGATACGTCGGCACTCGGCTGCCAGGAGCGGAAGCAGCCGGTGGGGCTGCGTGGTCCATGTGTCGTCCGGGCGGATGAGGTTGGCGAGAAGGTCGAGGCGGCCGGGCTGTGCCTGGACGGCGATCCAGCGGCAGCCGTGGTCGTCCCCCGGCCGCTGGATGCCCGCGATGCGGGCGATCCGGTGGGCGATCTCGGACCACTCGGGGCCGGTGAGGTCGCGGTCGCAGGCGTGCAGGCGCACATCCGCGTGCCAGATGGCGCGTCGGTCGTCCTGCGCACTGGCCGCGAAGGGGTGCTGCCAGCTGGGGTCGTCCAGGAGCTCGGCCCACTCGGCGGAGGTCCAGGACTTCTGCTCGTCGTCGAGCGTGTAATAGTCCAGCCCCGGCCAGTGGGCGACCACCGTGTGCTCGGTCAGGCCCTCTTGGTCGCTGACCGGGCGGCCGAGGGCTTCGGCGAGAGGCTCGCTGGGGCTGGTGTCGCGTGGACGGATACGGATGATCATTGTGAGGTGGGCTTCCGGCGCCTACGGGCGAGTTGGGTCAGGTCGTGCGCGGCGGTGATCAGGGTGTGTTCGCGCACCAGGTCGGAGTGGACGGCCAGGTTGCCCGGCGGCAGGAGTTCCAGGGCGCGCTCGATGGCCGTGCGCGCCTGGCGGTACTGGCCCAGCGCGCGCAGCGCCGAAGCCTTGCGGAACTGCGCGATCGGATCGTCTCCACCGCCCTCGGGCAGCCGGTCCACGAGGGCGAGCAGCGCGTCCGCGCGGCCGGGAAGCAGACCGCCCAGCCACACTCCGTGCAGCAGGACGTGCAGCGTCTTGGGGTGATCCGATGCGGTGGCGAGGACCTGTTCCATCACGGCCAGGCCATCCGAGCGGGACTGGCCCAGGCGCGCGAAGGCGTACAGCGCCCAGCTGTACGGGTCCGCATTCAGCACGCTCAACGGCACCTGGTTCAGGAGGGATTCGATGGAGCGGCACCGGAAGTCGTAGCGCAGGGCACTCAGGTAGAGGTGCCGGTACGTCCGCCAGATCACCGGGCCGGGGCCGGGGCCGGGGTCGGTGACGTGCTCGGGGTCGAGAAGTACCAGCGCACTGTTCCCGGCGGCGCGGGCTTGCCAGGCGACGTCGGCGCACACCTCGGCTGACTCCTGCCACGTCGCGTCCAGATCACGCAGGGCCTCGGCCAGGCGCATGGGCCACTGGGTACCGGCGACCGTCTCGATGGCGATCGAAGCCGCGCGGGCCAGGGCCGCGTTGCGCTCGGGGCTGGGGGTCATCGCCCGCCTCGGGCGTCGGCGACGTGCACCACCTGATTGAGGTGGTTGACCGAGTACCAGCCGCAGTCGACGTCCTGTTCGGCGCCGGCCAGGCGTGGGACGAGGTAAGTACGCAGCGCCTGCTGGTAGATGAGGCAGTCCGGGCAGCGGTTGGAGAGATGGACGAGGTAGCGCGGGTGAGCGGTGAGGTACGTGCGCTCGCCGCCGGCCGGGTCGTACAGCCGCCACCCGTCCTCGTCGGTCGGCGTGTGCCACGAGGGCGTGACGACCTTGTAGGCGTCTCCCCACAGCTCGCTGCCGGAGGTGCCCTTGAGGATGACGACCTGGTCGCCGGGCCGGAAGTGCTGGTGGGTGATGTCCCGTTCGGGGGTGACGACGTCACCTGGGGCATGCGGATGGCGGGAGATGGCGTCGGGCACAGCAGGGGGTTCCTTCCACTATCACGCGCAGGGGAGGCGGTGGGAGGAACAAGGATCCGGACGATCCCCGGTTTCGGTAACCGGTGATCGTCGGGTATAAGACGCTGTGTCTACCGGAACGGATTCTCGGTTCCGGTGTCGTCGCTGGTGGCGGCATCCAGGAGTTCGGGCAGGTCAGTGCCCTCGGCGTCGCGCTGATCGATCCACCACCCAACGCGGGTGACGGTGCGGATCGTGTCCTCCAGGGCAGCCCAGTCGGCCTCGTCCCAGCTGCCTTCGGTCACCAGCGCGCTGTACGCAGTCGTGACGAGCTGGTGGCGGGCGCGCTCACCCCAGGCGAGAGCCTTCTCGGGTCCTTCGAGCGGCGGCATGTCGAACCTCTCGGCCCACTCGGTGGCGGCCTGCTGTTCCTCCGCCCGCCTGGCGGCCAGCCACTCCTCCTTGCCGGCGCTGTCCTCGTCGCGGGCGGCCTTCCAGCAGTCGGTGCAGTCGCGCCCCTCCAGCCAGCGGGCGAATCCGGCCCGCCGGTCGGCGGGGCGGTTGGAAAGATCATGCGAGATTTCGTGTCCACAGCTGTGGACGATGTTCCACGTCGTTCGGACGGCCATATGAGGGCGAATCTCCTTATTGTCAGGAGTGTTTCGGTGTGTTCCGGGCGTTCTGCGCGACCTGGGCGGGGTGCTAGCGCCCCGGGCAGTGGCCTCGGCAAGGCGGCAGTGGTGGACGGTCAGCGGGTCCGCCCGGTGGCGGCAGCAGCCGCCGGCGGTTTCGGCGGCGTGCTGGTCGAGACGGTGGGGCGGGAGGGTCCCTGGGACGAAGCGACGGTGGCGCTGCGGACCACCGCGACCAGGGCCTCGCCGGACTCGAGCCACACCGCCATGGCCTCATCGGTGCCGCCCGGTTCGAGCCCGCTTCCGGCGTCGTCGCTGGACTGCGTCAGGGAGGCGAGGAGGGTCTCGAAGCGGTCGAGAACCTTCGCATCCTGCTCGGCCAGGGGCTTGGCACCGGCGCAGCGACTGGCCGCGATCAGGTAGGGCGCGTGGGTGAGGAAACGCTCCAATGCGGCCTCTAGGTCCGCGGGGTACGGGTAAGGCACGGTGCCGGGCTCGACGTCGTCCCGCAACCAGTCCAGGTCTTCCTGCACTTCGCGCAGCCGCGCAAGGTTCACCAGCTGCTCGAATTCCGGCAGGAGGCGTGAGCGCACCTCTGCAGCGACTGCACGGGCGGTGGGGGCGGCGACAGTGCGTGGCCCTGCGCCGATCACGTGGAGGTGGTCCGGGGAGGGAAGCAGAGTAGCGACCAGGTACTGGCCGTCCCACGGGCGTTCGGCCAGGAGGAGTTCGGTGCCGCCGCCGTCGCGCAGGATCGCCGCACCGGAGTTGCGGTACTTCACCAGCACGGACAGCACGGGACCGGCCTCCCACACCCAGTCCAGCAGGTGGGAGGGGATGGAGCCGTCCGGGTAGTGCTCGATGTCCACCTCCCACTGGCCGGGAAGGCCCTCGGCGACGTCGTGCGCGATGTCGCCGAGATAAGGACGCTCACTGGCGATGACCTTGGCCTGGCAGTCGCGGGCCGTCTGGTGGAGCTGTGTGAGCGCCTCGCGTGCTTGGGCGTGGTTGTCGAGGGACAGCCGGTAGACCTCGTCCTGGTGCCGGGTGAATCCCGCCAGTTCCAGGGCGGTGGTGGCCCACCGGTGCCGCTCCCCGCTAGGGAGCGCGACGATCGTGTTGCCGGCGGCGAGGTGCAGGGTGATCTCGGCGGAGGAAGTCAGGGCAGCGGGCTTTCGTCTTGGGACGCCGGGTCAGCGCCGTGGCCGCCGCGGGGTGCCGGCGGGCGAGGGCTGCGCGGTCATCGCGGTCTCCGTGCGGCGCAGCGTCGGCGGTGCGGAGGCTGCGGCCGGAGTGGGGCACAGGTCAGGATCGAGGTCGACGCTGTAGCGGGCGGCGGTGAGTATCTCCGCAGCCCAGGTGGCGTGTTCGTTCTCCCAGGTACGGCCCAGGTCGAACGGCAACCGGATCCACACGCCGCGCAGCGTGGGATAGGTGTCGAATCCGGCACGGGCCAGGACGCTCGCGGCGAAGGCATCGACCGGGCCACCGACTTCGACTTCGCCGCCCAGGCCGCGGGTGATGCGGATCGCTTCGTCGCTCATCGGCTCCGCCCCTTTCCGGCTGTCTGTGCTCGGTCGCCCACGGGCACAGCGGCGGTCTGCGGCACAAACTCAGGGAGGGTGACTGTCGGGGCGGTGAGCCTTTGCGGGGAGCGGGTGGCCGCTGCCTGCGCGATGGGGTTGCGTCGCTCCATCAGCTTGTTGCGCACGGCCGGTTGCGGTGGGCCGGCGGTGAGGGCGGGGTCGAGGGGGTAGTCGGCCTGCACCTCGTAGCCGTGTCGGCGAAGGTCGAGGACGGCCTGGCGGGTACGGCGGACCCCGTCCTGCTGGGGGTGGGTGAGCCGGTACAGACCCGGGGTCTCGGGGACCGGCTCGAACTGTTCACGGACCAGGAACCAGTCGGCCAGGTGCGCGGGGATGTTCGCGGTGGCGGCGGCCACGAAGCCGTGGTCGGGATGGGCGCCGAAGCGGAAGTGTTCAGACAGAGGCGAATCCTTACTTTGAGCGGTCAGCGATGCGCTGCCGCGGAGCGCGGGGCGGGCAGCGGCGCGGGGCGGGCGGTGAGCAGTCGCGGGCTGGGCGCGGACAGCGCGGCCGGCCCGCCCGGTACGGCGGCGCGGGCCTGGCGCTCGAACGCTTCGCTGTCGGCGAGCCACGTTTCGATCGCGGGCAGGACGGCGAGGCCGAGCTGCCCGCGGACCTGGCTCCATTCGTGGGCCGGCAGTGTGCGGGGGATCGAGTACAGGTCGTGGCGCAGGTCGTTCCATTCGCTCCAGGCGTCCTGGCTGTGGTCGAGTGCCTCGCGAAGGCGGGTCAGGGCCGCGGCGTCATCGGGCCAGGGGGTGGCGGCGGGACGGCAGCGGGTAAGCAGGACCGGCGCATGTTCGAGCACGTCGCGGTAGGACAGCCAGGCGTGGTCGGCGAAGTCCCGTTCCAGTCCTGAGATCAGGCGGGAGTTGCCGAGCGGAACGCCGTCGCTGTACCGGCCGGATTCCTTGATCACCTGGAGAGTCTGGTGCTCTTCCCGGATGCGCTCCAGGGCGCGCAGGACGTTGTTCAGGTCCTGGTTGTGCAGGGCGCGACGGTAGGCGGGCAGGAACGTGTGCGTGACGGCGTGGGCGGCGAGGCCGGGATCGGCGGGCAGCACGATGCTGTGAGGCGTGGTGGGATCGTCGTGAGGGTCCTCTTGCTCCCGGTCGGTGAGAGCGCCGAGAAGGTATCCGCTGCGGTGACCGGGCCGCTCGATCAGCAGCAGCTCGGTGCCGGTGCCGTTCTTCAGGACGGACGCGAAGGGGATGCGGTGGTCTTCGAGGGCCCGGTATATCTCCCCGGCTTCCCACAGCATGGGCCAGAGGTCTTCCTGCCACAGCGGGTGGCTGTAGATCTCCAGCTCGGCGCTCCAGGTGCCGGGCAGCCGGGCGGCGATCTCGGTGCCGATGTCGCCGAGGTAGGGCCGGCTGCTGGTGATGATGGTGGCGCCGTGTTCGTGGGCGTGATGCACCAGGGCGCTGGCGGTGGCCCGGGCAGCCTGCGCGTCGGCCAGCGGAGCGGTGAACACACCGTTGGGCAGACGCCTGAATCCGGCGTCTTCCAGCGCTTGATGGGCCTGCGGGTACTTCTTGCCGGAGGCGATGGCGACGAGCCCCAGGGAGCGGCTGGTGGTGAGGGTGATCTCGGCGGAGGGGATGGGCATCAAGGTCCTGGTGGGGCGAGACCGCGGGCGAGTTCGTCCAGACGGACGGGGCTCAGCGGGTCTTCGGGGCGCGCTTGGGCTCGGGGGTGCGCGGTGATTCGGCGTGCGGAAGCTGCGCCGAGGGGCGGCGGGATGGCGATGAGACCCGTTCGATGGTCACCAGCGGGGCGACGGCGGCGGGGAAAGGGAAGGACGTGGAGCGCAGGGTGGGTCGGGGATCGAGTGTCTCGGCGACGACCGCGTGCATGAGGAAGGGCGGCGTCTTCTCCGTGAACGAGATGTCCCACAAATGGCCGAGGTCTTCCGGGGAAGCGGCCAGGTGCCAGGTGATGGATGAGTCTCCGTGGATGGGCGGCGCTGGCGAGTCCACGGGGCGGCCCACCACGGCGGCGTGTCCGTCATGCGAGATGAATCCGGAGAGCCCGAAGTCGTCGAAGTGGGTCCAAGAGCCGACGTCGACGTAGAGTTCCAGCAGGCCGGGCTCGACGCCGATGCCGTAGACGACGTGATCCGGATCGGCGGCCAGTTCGCCTGCCAGGGTGCCAATGAGCCTGGCGACGAACTCGATCGGCACATTGCCCGCGATATCCGCACGCCAGCGCTCAGCAGCTTCTTCGTCGGTGCGGGCTGAGATCACCATATGAGGGCCTCGGCCCACCACTGCTTGGTCGTGGCGGATCGTGATGCGTCGGCATGGGCTGGTCACGGTCAACGACGACGCGTCGGCGTGTGCGCTCCACGCGGTTTCCTCGGCGAAGATGTCCAGGAGCTGTTGATGGTCATTGGGGAGGCTGGCGGCCAGGTAGCGGGGAGAGATGAGGATCTTCTCTCGGGGACTGTCCTGGTCGGGGTCGTTGGGCATGGTTCTTCCGGTGGGATCGGGGAGCGGGCGATGAAACGGGGCGCCTCAACTACGCGGCGGAGGAGGCGGAATCGCGGAGAGCGCGCGCTGCGGCGTGCAGGCTGGCACCGAACCGGTGGGCGAAGACCCGCGCCTTTCCCTCCAACTCGTCGTAGGAGTCCTGCGCGGTCATCTGGGCGGCGTGCTTGCGGTACCGGTAGACCGGAACGGGCAGCAGGATTCCCGGGGCGAGGCAGGTGATCGCGAGAGCGCAGTAATCCTCGCCCTGTACGAGACCGCCCATGGGGGCCGCGCGCACCAGGTCGGTTCGGGCCAGGAGGGTGGTCGGGCCGAGCGGGATGGTGTCGGCCGGGTCCTTCCAGTACCGCCATACGTCCCCGGCCTCATGCCGGCCGGGCGGCGTCGGGCACCGCCACAGGGTCGTGGACCCGTCCGCGTGCAGGTCCTGACTGTATCCGGCACACCAGCCCACCCCGGTCTCCTCCAGTGTGCGCAGCCGCAGCGCCATGGCCCAGTCGGTGAACTCGTCATCGTCGTCAGCCCATTGGACGTACTTGGTGCGCACTTCGTTGAGGGCGAAGTTGCGGGCGCAGGCCGCGCCGACCGGGCGCGGCAGGGCGAGGGTGCGGATGCGCGGGTCGGCGGCGAGCGCGGCGGGCAGCCGGGTGGGGTCGGCGCCGTCGAGGGCGATGACGGCCTCCCACGGGACGCTCTGGCGGCACAGGCTCGCGTGCATGGCGGCGAGAAACGCCAGCCGCTCCGGGCGGAGTTGGGTGGCGATGACCACGGTGATCTTCGAGTGAGGGTGCGGCGACAGGGGCTTCTCCGGGCGGGCTTCGGTAGGGACGGTGCGGGCTGCCGGGGCTATCGGCGGGCGGCCTTGCGGGGCGTCGGCGCCGATGCAGGAGCAGTGGCGGACAGGCGCGGGGCGGTACGCGGCGGCACGACCGGCGCCGGAGAATTCGGGTTCCATGCACCGGGATCGGCGACGATGCGGCTGCGCGGGTTGGTGTCCCACCCGACGACGGGTCCGCGGTCGTACGCCAGCAGGCCGATCACTTCGATGCCGGACTCGTGCAGGACATAGGCCCACTCCAGGTCCTCGGTGCCGTCCTGCGTGATCAGTTCACGCTCGGCCGGGGTGCCGTCCGTGTTGTACACGTTGGTGAGCTGGCGGCTGGGGTACTCCTCGCCCCCGGTCAGGGAGCGGCGCAGGCCGGCGGGAGCACCGTCGAGGAGGTCCGTGCCCAGTTCCTCCCAGCCGTGGTGGACCTCGTCGATCAGGTGCCGGGCCATCGCCTCCACGTCACCGGCGAACCGGTGCTGGTAGGCGGTCAGGAGCAGCGGGAGTTTGCTGTCGGGGTAGCCGTCGAAGTGGACGTACATGCCGGCATAGCCGTCGGCGGTAGGGCGGGCGATGACCGCACGGGTGGACAGACAAGTCTCCTGGGGGATGGGGCGGGTCAGTGCGAGCGGGCGCGCAGCGCCGGAGCCGAGGTGGGGGCCGGCCGGGCTGCGGCGGGAGCAGGTGTGCTGGTCCGCGCGGTGGTCTGGGGCGGTGTAGTGGCCGGGATCGGCTGGTCGGGCCTCCACAGGCCGGGGGTGTCGCGGAGCCGGACGCGGGGGTCGGTGCTCCACCCGACGAGGGGACCGCGTTCCACGCCGGGCGCGCTGATCACTTCGATGCCGTGCGGGTGGAGGACGTATCCCCAGTTCAGGCGGGACGCCGTCCGCTCCGTGTAGATCAGAGGCGGCACGGTCGGCCGGGCCGGGTATCGCTTGCCGGGCCGGTCGCGGCCGGCGGCGAGGCGGTCGCGCAGGGCGCCGGGCGCTCCGTCGAGGAGGTCGGCGCCTAGCGAGGACCAGCCTTCCGGCGCGTCGTCGATGAGGTACGCGGCCAGGGCCTCGGTGTCGCCGGCGAACCGGTGCTGGTGCGCGGTGAGCAGCAGCGGCAGGTGATGGCTGGGGTAGCCGTCCCAGTGGACGTACGTCCCGGCGTAGCCGGTGACGGTGGGGCGGGCGATGACAGAACGAGTGGACAGAGAGTCTTCCTGTCGACGGGACGGGTCAGCGGGAGAAGCGGCGTGCGGGCGCGGCCGGTGGCGCGGGTGCCGCCACGGGGCCGCTCGTGGGCTGTGCCGGGGCTGACGGGTGCGTGCGCCGGTAGGTGTCAGCGAGGTGGTCGTCGGTCAAGTAGCTGAGTTCGTCTCCGAGTTCGGACAGCTGCTCGGCGTGCCGGCGGTACCGTTCGGCGATCTTCGGCTCGTAGTTGCGCTCGCACCACTCGGCGGCCGACTCCAGGAACTGGTGCAACTCGCTCAGAGCGCTGTGTCCGTCGCCGAGGACGGCGGTGGCGACGGCCTGGAACTCGGCGGTCGTGCGCACTTGGTACAGCCGGCGGGTCCAGGCGATGACGCTCTGCCCGGCGTCCTCGATCGTGAGGCCGTCGGTGAACTGCTTGGCGTCGTGGGCGGCCCAGCGGTGCAGGTCGTCGGTGGTGGGCCGGCTGCCGCAGCGGCCCTTAATCTGCTCGCCGGTACGACCGACGTTGTCGTATGGGTCGAAGTCGGGGTGGGGCAGGGACAAGGAACTCCTCGGGGCGTGGAGCCGTGCCGCGGTTACGAGCGGGTCGTCAGTGCGGAGGCGACGGGCGGCCCGGAGGCGTCGGTGCGGGCGCACGTGTAGCCGATGAGGCGGGACGGTGCTGCCTTGGCCGGCACGGTGGCAGCGTCGGAGCAGACGAACGTGTACGTGACCGAGGTGCGCGGGACGTCATGGAGCCAGGCGCGGTCGTCCTTGCCGGGGTTGATCTGCAGCCCGGAGTGCGCGACGGCGTCGGTCTGCGTGTGGGTGTGGGCGAACAGGATCAGCGCCCCACCGTCGGTGGTCTTGAGCGCGTAGGCGTCCTGGTAGCGGTTGGCTGCCCCGGCGAAGACGGTGGTGCCCAACTTCCCGTACTTCTTGCTCGTCTTGTCGTGGACCTTGATCTGCTGCTTGCTCGCCGTGGTCGGGGTGAAGACCTTGGTGCCGGTGTTCACCCCGCCGGTCGCGAAGTTGTCGATCACCGCGGTGCGCAGCAGGTCGGCATCGGCGGCGAGCTGCCTGTTGCCGTCGGCGGCGACTGCGGTGGCGTAGCCGTGCTGGTCGAGGGCGATGCCCGGCAGTGTCTTGTCGTCGAGGTCGACGACGGAGACCATCTCCCACCGCTTTTGCTCCGGCTGCTCGGCGAAGACCGCAAGTCGGCTCGGAGCCTTGCCCTTCCGGCCGGAGAGCGCGGCGGCGAACCAGCGTTCCTGGCCAGCGGTGAAGCGCGGGATGTACAGCTTGGCGTTGGCAATGTCGTACGACCACGGCTTGTACGGCTTGCGGTCGGCCTTGGGCAGGCCCTCGTCCTCCTTGTAGTCCGCCACGGACATGGCGTACAGCGGGCCGTCCTCGATGCTGTCGAGGAGCGTGCGGTCGTTGTCGGCGTTGGCCTCGTTGTTGATCTTCGAGTAGTGGGTGATCTGGGCGAGGGCCTCCTGCTTCGTCAGCGCTGGTACGGCGGCCGGTGCGGGGGAGGCGGTGCGGGTGGCCTTCGTCGTGGCGTCGTGGCTGCTGGTGTCGGAGGTTGTGCAGGCGGACGCGGTGAGGGTGACGGTCGCGAGCGTGGTGAGCAGCAGGGCGGCGCGGCGGGCGGGGGCGTGCGAGGGGATGAGGGCGCTCCGGGGAGGGGATCAGCGGGATCGGGATGGGGTTGTGGTGGTCGACGGGGAGGGTACGGCGGTCGCGGCCGGTGGTGTGCGGGTGTCGGCGGCGGCGCGCAGGTGCTTCGCGGCGCGGGCGAGGGAGATGCGGCTGTCGCCGAGGCGGTCTTCGAGCCGTTGGTGCTCGGTGGTGATCGCCCGGTCGCGGGCGGGGCCAGGGGCCTGGTGAGCGAGGTCGGCGAGATGGCCGAGGTGATGAACTGCGGCGCTGAGGGCGGCGAGCGCGAGCCCGGTGGGTTCGGCGGCGCTCGCGAGCGCGAGGGTCGTGCGGCGCACCGTCGTCGTGGGCCGGGCCGGGGAGCGGGCGGCGGCGCGATGGCGGAAGGCGCTCTCGCCGGCCAGGAATCCCAGCACGCGGGCCAGGTGACGGATTTCGTCGTCCAGGATCTCGCTCAGTGCCGGATCCGGGCGGACCTGGTCGGGGAGCGGAAGGTGGTCGGCAACGGTGTTGAGTCGGTCGGCCACGTCGTGCAGCAGCATCCGCTGGTCGGGGTCGGACAGCGGCAACTCCTTGATGCGGAAGCCGGGTTCTACCGGCGAGAAGTGGATTTCGGGGAGGAGGACACCATTGGCAGCATCTTGCTCGCGGGTGCTGATGCCGCAGTGGGAGGCGGGAGGGGAGCGGCGCGGCGGAAGTTGACCCCGATGCCCTGGAGTGTGAGCCGCTGGGCGGCGAGTTGGACCAGCAGGGCGCGCTCCTTGGAGCTGTAGGAGGCTGGCAGCACGAAGGCGAACTCATTCGGCCTGTACTGGAAGTTGCAGCCGAACAGCGTCATGCGTGCCTCTTCGGGAACCGAGTCGTATGGTGCTCCCACCACACCGTCCGGGTACCAGACCAGCGTGAGAGTCTGGGCGACCTCGGGCGCGGGCTGTCGGTGCGGCGGCTCGGGCTGGCTAAAGGCGTTGTGACGGACCGCGTCCAGGGCCGCCCGGTAGCGGGGCAGCACGCGTCGGGTGACTGCGGCGGCGGCGCGGACCGGATCGTTGGGGACGGCGATGCCGTTCGGCTCACGTACCGGGGAGATCTGGTGGGTCTTGAAGCCATCGGGCTCCAGTGGGGCCACCACGAACTGGTGGCGGTACAGGGGCCGGTCGGTGACGTAGAGCTGCTCTCCATCGGGGCCGTTCAGGACGGCGTAGTGGCCGAGGACGTACTGGCTGACGATGTAGTCGACGTGGCCGGCGTCCCAGAGCCGTTCGACGGTGGGGAACTGGTCCTGGTAGGTGGGGTGGCGGTGGTACTCGCTCGTCCAGGCGCCGGGCAGGCGTTCGGCGAGCGCGGCGGCGAAGGCGGACAGGTCGGTGCGAGTCGGGGGCATGGGCTCCTGGGGGTTCTGTGCGGCGGGTATGTGGTCAGACGCGGCGCAGGCTGTCGAGTACGCCGCCCCACTGGGGGCCGTCCCAGTTGATGACCAGCGCGGATCCGTCCGGCTTGAGCTTGAGTGTGCCCCGGGCGCGGTCCGAGTCCGGTGTCGTGCAGTGCAGGGTGAGCACGGGTGGTTCCGTGGTGGTCTGGGCGAGAGTGCCGGGGCAGGCAAGGGTGCCGGTCGTGGTGACGGCGGTTCCGGAAATGGTCAGCGAGGCGATGGGGCTGTCGGAGTTGATCGGCCGCCACGTGCCGTCCAGCCCGTGAACCGCGTGCGTGGCGGCCGGCGTAGGGGTGCGAGGTGCCGGGGAGACGCTGACGGAGGTGGTGTCAGTGGCCTCGGTGGTGGTGCCGCATCCGGCTACCAGGGCGGTGGCTGCCAGGAGGGCGGAGCCGGAAACCGCCGCCCGGTGACGTCGGCGTGGGGTGAAGGCGGACATGGGAAGGCTCCTGTCGGTCGTCGAAACGCGAGGTGAGCGGGGTTTCAGTGCATGCGGGCGTCGGTGTCGAAGAGCGCCAGCTCATGGGGGTGCAGGAGGTGCTGCACGATGAAGCTGCGCCCCGCGACCTTCCACAAGCCGCGACCCCGGTTGAGGTGGGAGATCGCGTCGGTCTCCACCGAGGTCAGGCCCAGCAGGGCTGCTGCGGCATGGAGTTGGTCAGTCTCCTGCCGGTAGACGATGCGGGTGGAGCAGTCGGCGAGCAGACCTTCGGCCAGGGCCCGGCCGCGGGATCCGGCGTCGCCCGCGGTGAGCAGGTCGGACAGCCGGTGGATCACCATCAGGTTCGCGATGCCGAGTCCGCGGCTCAGCTTCCACTGGGACTGCATGCGCTGCAGGAGGCCGGGGTGGCGCATCAGGCGCCAGGCTTCGTCGTAGACGATCCAGCGCCGGCCGCCGTTCGGGTCGGACAGTGCGGATTCCATCCACGCGGACGCACAGGTCATCGCCAAGACCAAGGCGGTGTCGTCGCCGGATCCGCCCAGGCGGGACAGGTCGATAGTGAGCATCGGCGAGTTGGGATCGAAGGCCACCGTGCTCGGGGCGTCGAACATCCCGGCGAGGTCGCCGTGGACCAACCTGCGCATGGCGTGGGCCAGGTCGCGGGAGGCGTCGCCGAGGCGGCCGGACATGATGCCGCCGGCCACGTCGAGTTCGTCTGGGTTGTTGAGGGTGGCGGCGATGTCGCCGAGCAGCGGGGTGCGACCGGTCGCGGCGGCGCGGGTGACGACGGCATCCAGCGCGACGTCGAGGCCGGTGTGCTCCATCGGCAGCAGGTCCCGCCCGAGCACGGTGCGGGCCAGCGAGCCGAGCAGCAGCAGGCGGCGCTTGCGGATCTCGCCCGCCCAGTCGGCCTCGGAGACGCTGTTGGGCCGCGGCGCCGCGTCCAGAGGGTTCAGCTTTCCGGGCAGGCCCGGCCCGAGCGCGATGGAGGTACCGCCCAGCGCCTGCGCCACGGGCGTCCATTCCCCCTTCGGATCACACGGGACGTAGACCCGGTACCCGAAGGCGATCGACCTCAACGCGAAGGACTTGGCCAGCGCCGACTTGCCCTGCCCGATCACCCCGGCAAGGAGCACGTTGGGGTTGGTGAACCCCTCGACCTTGCCGTACAGCGCGAACGGGTCGAAGCAGAAACTGGCTTCGGCGTGGACGTCGCGGCCGATGTAGATGCCCTCGGCGCCGAGGCCGCCTTCGGCGAGAAACGGGTACGCCCCGCTCGCGGTAGCGGTGGTCATGCGGTGGGCGGGCAGCTTGAGCCTGTTGTTGCGGGAGGACGCGGGGCCGGGTCGCCCGGCGGGTGGGAAGAGGGGCGCCGGCATCTCCTGTTCTGCTACGCCAGCGCCGCTGGTGTGGGCGGCTGCTTCGAGGCGGGCCTTCGCGGCGGCCTCGGCGAGCCGCCGGCGGGCAGCCTTACGGGACGCACGATCGGTGCCGTGCGGGGTGAACAGGGGGCTGGCGCTGGCGCGGCGGGCGCGGCGCGCAGGCCGGTGGCTCATGATGGGCGGCTTTCACGTGACGGCGGTCTGGACGCGGCGCGGGGTCAGACGACCGGCGAAGCGGTGAACAGAATCGGGCTGCGATAGCTCTTGCCGTCTCCCGACCAGTCCAGCTGGATGTAGCCGTCGGCGAGGTAACGGCCGGAGCCCGCCTTGGACTTGAGGGTTCCGGTCGAGTAGGAGCCGTTGCCGTTGCCGCTACTGTGTTCGAGCGCGTGCTCCAGGCCGGTGTAGGCGCCGGACTTCACGACCGGGTCAGTGCCGCTGACGCTCCGCTTGGTCTGGAGCTGGAACTTGGCGTTGTTGAAGGTCAGGGTGCTGCGGTTCTTGGCCGTGTACGGGCCGTCCCAGTACACGGTGGCGGTGGTGTAGATGTAGCCGCCGGATCGCATGGCGCACAGCGTCACGTCGAAGTCCCAGTTGTCGGAGTCGGGGCCGTTATAGCTCGGGTCGTCGACGCTGTGGCTGCTGGTCTTGCAGTGGTAGCTGGCGGCGGATGCCGGAGTGGCGGTGGCCAGGGCGGCGGTGCCGGCGAGCGCGGCGAGGGCGACGGCGGCGGAGGTGGAGCGCTTCAGGTTGCGCATTCAGGGCCTTTCGGGGGTGCGGGGGTTACTGGCTGCAGGTGGTGGTGTGGCCGTGCAGCGGGGTGTTCAGGTCGCTGGGGGTGGTCTTGCGGCGGACGACGTGACCTGCGGCGAGGTGGCGCTGGCAGATGGTCAGGACGGGTGGCCCCTCGGGCAGCCGCTCGGGGCGGCATTCCGTGTCCGTCGGGGTATCGCCCGCGACAGGCAGGAGGTGGAAGGCGTCGTGCACCGCGGCGGCGGACTGCCACAGCCGGGTGTGCGCGGTGGCGAGATGGCGGCCGGCGGCGGGATGCGGCGGACGGGTGGATTCGGCGAGCTGGTCGAGCAGGCGGTGCAGCGCGGTCAGATGGGCGTGCAGCACGTCGAGGTGCACGCGGTCCGCGGGCGAAGCGATGTGCTGGGTGCGTGGGGTGAGGGCGCGGGCGTGGTGGCGGATACCGGCGCTGGCGGCCCGCAGGTACGGGTACGCGTCGCCGACGGGGATGGCAGAGGTCAAAGGGGAGAGTTCCTTCCTGCCATGGGGGCAGGACGTCGGCTGGTGCCGGAGTGGGGCTACAGGGCCGCGCGGGCGAGGGGGAGGGCACCGAGCGTGAAGGCGTCGGGCTGCTGGAAGTTGAGCCGTCGCAGATCCACCTGGGCGGTGACGGCGGCGGTCTCGATCTGCGCGCACGCGGCGTCGAGCAGGGCGTCGGTCTCCGCGGAGACGGTGAGAAACCCGGTCAGCGACACGTCGGCGTGTCCGGCGATCAACTGGCGCTCCCGGACCTTGACGTCCGCGTATTCGACGGAGTCGGCTTCGGAGTCGACCTGCCCGCGACGCGAGCGTTCGTTGGCGTCGGCGATGATCGCCGCCTTCTTGCGCTGCACGTCGCGCATCGCGGACTCGAGCCCCTGCGGCACGTATATAAGGGAGAGGGTGCGCCGGACCCCGGCGGTGAACATCAGGCCGTGCAGGAAGCCTGCGCTCGTTTCGGTGCGGGGCCAGTCCTCGACCCAGTAGGTGGCGTGCCGGGCGGAGTCGGTGGCGAGCCGGTCGTACTCCTCGACCTGAACCACGGGCCCGGCGGCTGCCGGGTCGGCTTCGGCCCGGCCGGAGTGGGACCACTGCTGCAGCGCGGACAGCGCCCTGGGGTCGTAGGCGGTGCGGATGACGGCGGCGATCTCGCGGGCGTTGAGCCAGCCCGTCACCATCAGTCCGGCGCTGCGCGCGGCCTGGGCGATGGAGGACGTGGTCTGTTCCATCACAGTGAAGGCGCCGGGCAGTCCGCCGCCGGCCTGACTGATGAGGCGCTTGGCGGCCTTGAGGTCGAGGGAGATCGCCAGGTACGCCTCGTGCGGGGCGGCGGCCGGGCCGGCGGAGGCGACAAGTTCGCTGTAGACCTGTCCGGCGACCGGGGTTTCGGGGTGGCCCTGCTGGGCCCAGTGGCGGGTGAGGGTGTCGCCGCTGTCGGGCACGGTGCGCTCCAGGACCTGCACAGTGGCGACGTGTCCGGTGCGGGCGATGCCCGCCAGGGCCCGGCCCCAGCTGCTGACGTTGTGGTTCTGACTCGCCGGGTCGAGGAGCGCGAAGGCCCTGCTGGAGACGCGGGCGACGGCGGTCAGGGTCTGGCCGTGCGGGTCGTGCACAGCGGCGGCCTGGTTGGCGGAATCGCCGGGCGTGACCACGCGCAGTGAGGCGGCGGTGCCGGGCAGGTGCAGGATGCCGTCCTGGCGGGGACGGGTGACGGGCCGGGCGAGCCACAGGCTCTGGCCGGTACGCCGCCGCCGGGCGAAGCGCAGGACGATCGGCGCCCAGTCGATCAGCGAGCGGCCGTGCCTGCGGACGACGACCAGGGCGGTGACCGCGGCCCACAGCGGGGTTAGGGCGAGGGCACCGAGCAGCCCGGTGGATACCACCGTTACCAGCAAGAGTGCCGATGCGCTTGATACGAGGACGAGTTGGGGCAGGGAGAGGCCGAGCAGGATGCCGCGCCTGGACCGGTGGGGGAATTTGACGGTGAGCGGTTGGACGGTGAGATCAGACAAGGGCCGTTCCGATGGTGCGCGGGGCGGTGGCCGGGGCGGCACGCGGCGAGGAATGCGCAGCGCGTGCCGCCCCGGAGTCGGGCAAGGTCACAGGCCGGTGGGCGGAGGTGGCGGTGCCCCGGTTCCGCTGGAGGTGCCGGCCGAGTTCGGTGCAGGCGGGGCGCCCTGCGGCGGTGGTGTTGAGGTGCCTGCGCCGGGCTGCGACATGAATCCGCTGCTGCCGCTGGGGGGCGATCCGGAACCGCCACCCGGTCCGGGTGCACCTCCGAACTGACCACTGGTGTCGTCACGGGGGCTGGTCGGCGGGGGCTGGACGGCCTTGTCCAGACCGCTCGTGATCCCCTCGCCCCCGGACGACGGCGTGCTTGAGCTGCCGCCTTCCTTGCTGGTGTCCGGCGTGGGGTTGGCGGCGATGTCGCCGGGGAAGCCGCCCGGCACGGAGTCCGGGCCCTGGGGAGCGGCGCCGACTCCGGCCGCGGCACCGCCACTTCCGGCAGTGGCGACCGCGGCGGCGGCCTTGCGCCCGGCGCGTTCGGCGTGCTGACGGGCCATCTGCGCACCGGCTCCGCCGGAGCGGTGCAGGGTCTCGGCGTCGGAGCCCTCGGAGGCGGCCCAGTGCACGAACTTGAACGTGGCGTACGGGCACAGCAGGACTAGCGCCAGGATGACGATGCCGGCCATCACGTCGGCAAGGGCGGCGATGCCGTCCTTCGCCTCGGTCTTGCCCATCGCGGCGATCCCCAGGACGAAGATCACAGTCATCAGCAACTTGCTGACCACGAGGGTGGCGGTGGCTTCGATCCAGCCCTTGCGCCAGCGGCGTGCGACCTCCCAGCCGCCGCCGGCTCCGGCGAAGACGGCGAGGGTGACCATGACGAGGATGCCGACCTTACGGACCATCATCACGCACCAGTAGAGGAAGGCGCCGATCGCGGCGCCGATGCCGACGAAGACGGTGACGAGCCAGCCCAGGCCAGACAGTTCGGCGATCTGTCCCACCTTGACGATGCGCCGCACCGCGGTGGCGATGTCGAGGTTGGCGGCCTTGAAGAGTCCGTCGCTCAATGCGTCGACGACTTCGATGGCGACGGTGGTGAAGGCGATCGCGGTGAACGCGAACAGCACGCCGGTGGCGGTGCCGGTGAATGCCTGGGTGAGCGCCTGGCCGTCGCGGCGGATCGCGGCGCGTACGAGCTGGGCGCAAAATGTGGCGACGAGGACGACCAGGCCGATCGGCAGGATCATCTCGTAGTTGTCGCGGAACCACCCGGCGTTGAGGTCGACCTTGGTGGTGGTGTTGACTGCCTCGGCGGCCAAGTCAGCTGCGGCTGCGGCGAGTTCGCCCGCGCTCTTGGCCATCCAGTTGCCGATGGCCGTGCCTGGGTCGGAGGCGAAATCCACGGCGTCACCGACGGCGCAGAGTTTGTCCGCGAGGGGGAGGTCACAGAAGCCCAAGGGGGAATCCCCTCCTTTCTCAGGTGGGCTGGGGGCATGTCAGGGCACGACGCGGGGGGCGATGGAGACCAGCGAGCAGTTCGCGTTGGGGCGGCACTGCACGGCGAGGGTGATGGAGCGGTCCTCGGCGCCGGCCCCGCCCCTCTTCCAGGCGATTTGCTGCTTGCCGGTGACGGTGACGGCGTAGATGTACGCCTCGGTGATCGCCGACGGATCGTCCGCCAGGGCCTGCTTGAACGCCGAGGGGTAGTGGGCCTCCGTGACGGTGGCGGTGGCGTACTGGTCCTGGTCGGCCATCCGCGACCACAGCACCGGATCCGGCACCTGCGCGGCGATCGAGGACCAGTCGGCGTACTTCGTCTCCGACGTCAGCCACGCCCTCATTCCGGCGAGCTGCTGGTCACGGCTGGTGGTGCGGGCGTCGTACGACCACAGCGTTGCCGCGGCGGCCTTGGCGAAGGCGACCGGGTCCGCCAGCTGCGGGGGCTTGGCCACCGAACCGGCCCCGGCCGACGCCGTCGGACCGGCGGACGCGGAGGTACTGCTGCTCGGCCCGGAGGACGGAGCGGCAGACTGGCTGTCGCCGGCTGTGGTGCGGCCGGTGAGCAGGGCGACGACGACGGCGAGGGCCAGCAGGACGGCGAGGCCGGTCGCGAGGACCGTGATGCGCTGGCGGGTCGACCAGCCGAGGCCGTACCCGGACAGGGAGGGGAATCGTTTCGTCATCAGTGGACCTGCGACCCCAGGGCGGAGAAGAACGCCACGACCCCGTTCGCGGCGCCGAGACCAAGGGCGGCGCCCGCCGCGACGACCGCGCCCTTCTTGCCGTTGGCCTCGGCCTGGTGGCCGCCGGTGTGGTGGCCCCACGCCCACACGCCGAGGGAGACGGCGAGCGCGCCGACCACGGCGACGATCGCGAACAGGTTGATCGAGTTGACGACGTTCTTGAGCACGGCGAGGCCGGGCAGGCCACCGCCCGAGGGCGTGATGCCGGG
Source organism: Streptomyces sp. NBC_00258 (assembly GCF_036182465.1). Lineage (NCBI taxonomy): Bacteria > Bacillati > Actinomycetota > Actinomycetes > Kitasatosporales > Streptomycetaceae > Streptomyces > Streptomyces sp. NBC_00258. Next base: position 4,910,385 of record NZ_CP108081.1, on the reverse strand, counting down.
GTCGTAGGCCAGATACTGCACGGTTTCGAGCAGGTGCAATGAGGCTCCTTGGGCACGCCGAAGCCCGGCGCGCGGGAATCACAGAAAGGACGAGAGGGCGAGGCAACTGCCTCGAAGGAAGGCCGGCAGCGGTGCGGGAGACGGCTGGCCCGGTCGGCGCCCGCGTTGGGGCGGCGTGGCGTGCACGAGGTCACGCAGGTTTCGCGCCGAGGCTGGACGAGGCCACAGGTCGGGCCGGGGCTGCTGTCGATGGCGCTTCCGCTCAGGCTCCGAACCGGCTGCCGGGGTGCACTACTTCGGGATCGACGGCTTCGGTGCCGGGTTGGTCTTGTACGGGTTCGCGCAGTTGTAGATCATGTAGCCGCGGATCTTCTTGCCGTCGGACTTCCGGGTGACGGTGCCGCGGGTGTACCAGGTCTTCTCGGCCTTCTTGTAGGCCCACTGGTCGTAGACGACCTTGTCGCGCCGGTAGCCGATGCCCACGACGGTGGACGTCTTCGACGGGGCCTTGCGGATCTTGACCGCACTGCAGCTGATCGTGGTGGTGCCGGTGTCGTACGCCTGTGCCGTGCTGGCGGTGGCCAGGCCGCCGGCGGCGACGGCCAGGCCCAGGGAAGCTGCCGCGAGGGCGCGCTGGGTGCTGTGGCGGGTTATCAAGTAGGTGCTCCGTGATGTCAGGGGAATGAGGGTGGGCAGGCCGGCGGGTCCTGCGGGGCCCGTCCGAGGTGAGTGCGGAAGAGGCCCGGGGGGGTATCCCGGTCAGGGGCGGTGGGCCGGGGCTGCCGCGCCCCGACCGGGGGTCAGATGACGCGGCGGGCGGCGAGGATGTCCCAGTCCGCGAGCGGCGTGATCCGCACAGGCTTTCTGGTACGGGGGGCCTCGATCGCGAGTCCCGAGCCGATGTACATGCCGACGTGTTCGGGGCGGGCGGCGCTGCCGCGGGAGAAGATCAGGTCACCGGGCTTGAGCGCCTTGGGGGACACAGCCTTGCCCTCGTCGACCTGCGTATACGTGGTGCGGGTGAGCTGGATGCCGGCGTGCTTGTACGCCTGCTGGGTCAGCGAGCTGCAGTCGCAGCGGCCCATCGGGTCGGGGCCGTGCGGCGCAGTGCAGGTGCCGCCCCACTGGTACATCGTGCCGAGCTGCGCCATCGCCCAGGCGATCGCCTTGCGCGCCTTCGGATCGGCGTCCTTCGGGATCGAGTAGCCCTTCGGTACCGACCCTTCCGGGATGGTGCCGTACCCGGAGCCGTCCTCGGCCGCCGCACAGGACGCGGAACTTGAGGCGGTGTTCGTCTCGCTGGTGTCCTGGTCGGCGTCGGGGAACGTCGCGGCGATCGCCTTCTGCAATGCGGTCGCCAGCTCCTCCCAGTCGGCGTAGGCGTCCGGGTAGCCGGAGCGCTGGACCTTCTGCGCGGCCTGGGCGACGGTCAGCTGCTGCCAACCATCCACCGCGAGCAGGTGCTTGTAGAACTGCTCGCTCGCGTAGACGGGGTCGTGGATCTCCGTAGCGGTGCCCCATCCCTGGCTCGGCCGCTGCTGGAACAGACCCAGCGAGTCGCGGTCGCCAGAGTTCAGGTTGCGCAGCCGGGATTCCTGCATCGCGGTGGCGAGCGCGATGATCTGGCCCTTCTTCGGCACGTTGAGGCCGATCCCGGTGGCCACGATCGTGCGGGCGTTGGGGATCTGTTCCTCGGGCAGGGGCAGGCCCTCGACGTGCACGTCCTTGGCGGTCGCACCGTTGAGGATCTTGGTGACCTGCTCGACGACCGTGTCGGTGTCGACGTCGCCCACGCAGCTGAAGGACGAGTAGGTGGTCTGGGCGGCCTCGCTGCTGGTGGCCATCAACATGGCCGTGCCGGCGAGGAGGAGAGGAGAGAGGACGAAGACGCCGATGCCGGCGGCCACGCCCTTCAATCGGGGACGCCTCCCGGGCGGCCGTCACGGGCCGGAGACCGGTGCGCGGGCAGGGGAGGGCAGAGCGATGTCACAACGAGGTCCTTGGTGAAGTCCCGGCGGCGCGTGCGTCGTTGAGGAAAGGGCGCGACGGCCGGGGTGGTGGGTAGATCGAGGGCCCAGGTGCACGTGCGCGAGTTGCCGCTCGCGCTGGCGCAGAGGCGTCGGGTCAGGTGTGCCAGGACATGGGGATACCTCCACAAAGGCAGGGGCGGGGATGCGCCATCGGCGTGGTCCGCCGGGCAGTTCCAAAACACTAAGGGCGGATCCCCGGTTGCCGAAATCGTCTCTGATCAAGGCTCTATTTCGGGGTTCTCGGCGGCGATAGCGCTCAACCGGGGATCGTGCCCTACAGTTTTGTCTCCTCCCCTCGCCCCCGCCGCTGCGCGGCCCGCAGCGCCTTCCTGCCCGCATGCGGTCCCGCGGGTTATCCAGGCGGGCCGGAGCGTCTCTCCCTCACCTCACCCGACCCGAATTGGGGTATCTCTTTGCCTTTTTCCCTGCACCAGGGCGACGCGCTCGGCGTCCTCGCCGAACTGCCGGACAACTGCGTCGACTCCGTCATCACCGACCCGCCGTACAACTCAGGCGGGCGGACGGCCAAGGAACGCACCTCCCGCAGCGCGAAGCAGAAGTACACCTCCGCCGACGCAGGTCACGAACTGCCGGACTTCACCGGCGAGAACATGGATCAGCGGTCGTACGGCTTCTGGCTGACCCAGATCATGACCGAGGCACACCGGCTCACCAAGGTCGGCGGCACGGCGCTGCTGTTCACCGACTGGCGGCAGCTGCCGATCACCACGGATGCCATCCAGGCCGCCGGCTGGCTCTGGCGGGGCGTGCTGGCCTGGCACAAGCCGCAGGCTCGCCCCCAGAAGGGACGTTTCACCCAGAACTGTGAATTCGTCGTCTGGGCCAGCAACGGACCGATCGACGCCTCCAGGAACCCGGTCTACCTGCCCGGCCTGTACAGCGCCTCGCAGCCGTCGGGCAAGAGCCGACACCACATCACGCAGAAGCCCGTCTCCGTCATGCGGGAGCTGGTCCAGATCTCCCCGCCCGGCGGCACGGTGCTCGACTTCACCTGCGGCTCGGGCTCGACGGGAGTCGCGGCCCTGCTGGAGGGCCGTGATTTCATCGGCGTCGAGAAGACCAAGCACTACGCCGAGATAGCCGCCGACCGGCTCACCGAAACGCTGCAACAGACTTTTTCCCAGGACGACTTGACCCTCACATCCTGAGCCCTGTTGTACAGCGCAGTACGGCCTGTGGTGCGTGGCCCGTCATGCCATGGCCGTGCCGCTCGGGGCGTTATAGCAGCAAAATCCCGGTTACCGAAACCGGGGATTCTCCGGATGGTTTGAGCCGCAATTCACGCCCAACGGCCGCGGCTCAAGGAGGCCCCTTTTCGTGCCTGAATCCATAGACCCCCCCGAGGGCGGGGAGACGGAACCGGTCCGGCTGCCGGAGTCCGATCTGGAGAGCATTGAGGCGAGCGTCCGCAAACTGCTGGACCAATCTGCCGAGCAGGCCCGCCAGCTCGACAGCCTCGCCTCCGCACCGCCGCCCACGGACTCACCGTTCGGCGCCTTCGGCATGCCGGGGTTCGCGGCCCTGCCGCCGCAGCCCGCCCCGCCGGAGCCCCGCCCGATCCTGGAACTGGAGGGCGAGGAGTACGAAGACGAACTCGACGCGCTGTCCGACTGGGTGGATGACTTCCTCGTCCGGGTCTACGGGGCGGAGGTCACCACCGCCGCCCCGTGGTGCGAGCAGTGGCAGGAACACGCCGACGTCGTCGCCTGGCTCCACGCCCTGTGGCTGGCCTACCAGCAGCACAAGGATCCCGAGGCCGGTCTGTCCGGCCTGTTCGTCTGGCACCGGGACTTCCTCACCCACGCCATGGCCACCGTCAGGGCTGCCGGCGGGCCGCTCTCCGCGTGCATGACCGATCCGGACCGCCCCGCCCACCGCCTGCTGCCCGGACCGCCGCCCTCGAGCCGGACCACCGCCGAAACCGCAGAGTCCGAGGAGAACGGCGCACCCGGCCAGGGGGCCGGATGAGCGGCCACGACCGGCCCGCCTTCGGTCTCTCCTTCGACCCGCGCGCCCTGACCGACCTTCTCCAGGCCCCCAGCGACATCCGCGACCTAGCGCTCGCCCAGCTCCAGGACGTCGTCAACGCCCGCCTGTTCGGCGCCAAACTCACCCGTGATCTCGCCGGATGCCGCAAGGTCTACGTCGATCACCGCAATGCGTGGCGCATCGTCTACGCCCAGCGGCCAGCGCCTGCCAACTCCATGCACACCACCGAGATCCACGTCGTGGCCGTACGCCCGCGGGAAGCCCACGACGTGTACGACACCGCCCGCGCCCGCCTCGGCCTCACCCGACGGCCCCTGGGCGAGCGCACCCACGCGGCCCGCACCCGCTCGCCGCAGCTGGGAGCGCGCCAGCCCATCCCCAAGCCAGGACCACCGCCCTACGCGATGCCCGGCCTTCCCCGACCCGCACTGCCCCCGACCGTGAAGGGCCCCATTCGTTGACGCAGTTCCCCACTCTGATCGACCAGGTCGCCGCCGCCGTACTGGCGCCGACCGAGGTCACCGAAAACCCGCACCACCGCGCCATCGTCGATGTGTTCGTCGAGATCCAGGACCTCGACCGGCAGCTCGCCGCCCTGTCCGGCGCCGAACGTCACGCCGACGTCAGTGCCACCGAGCAGCTCGACACACTCACCGACCTGCTGATCGAACGCATGGCAGCCGGAGCCGAGTTGAGCGCGCTGCTGTCCACCTCCTGCTGCTGCGCGGCTGCGTACGAGCCCGAACCGCCCAGCGAGTACGAGCCGGTGGAGGACGAAGAGCCCGACTTCGATCCGGACCTCGATCCCGACTTCGAGGGCTTCGACGACTTCGAGGATCTGGAGGGTCCCGACGACCTCGACGGCTTCGATGACCTCCACGAGGCCACATGCGAGGAGTTCCTGACCTGCCCGAGCCGGCCGAGGACGATTGTCCACGCCTGCCTTGACATCTTCGACGTCCTGGATGCAGCGGAGTATCTGAGCACCGCGGAGCTGGTCACGCGCCTGCGCGAGCTGCCCGGCGAGGCCGATGGACGCTGGCGCTACGCCGACCTCACCCCGGTCCGCCTCGCTCTGCTCCTGCGCCCCTACGGAGTCCAGTCCCGCAAGCCGCGCAACGTCGACGGCAGCCGCTACCGGGCCTACCGGCGCGGCGACCTGCAGGCCGCCCGCCCGGACTGCTCCTGCTGACCCACCCCGCCCTCGCGCGTGCGCGCCCGGTGACGGCGGCGGATTGGGACCTGGTCGCCGCCTTCCACGCGCAGTGTTCCGAACAGAACCTGCTGCGCCGCTGGGGCCGCACCCGCCTCACGCCCCGCGACCTGACACGGCTGCTCGCCCAGGCGCAGTGCTGGATCGGACTCGACGCGGACGAGCGGCCACTGGCCCTCGTCTGCCTCGGGCCCGTCAGCCGGGAGCCGGGCGTCGTCGACCTCGGACTGCAAGTCGCCGACGACCACCACCGCCGCGGCATCGGAACAGCCCTGGCCCGGCAGGCGGCCCGGATGGCCCGCACGCGCGGGGCACACACCCTCACCGCATTCACGCAGGCGTCCAATGAGCCGATGCTCCGGCTCCTGGAGCGTCTGGGGCCCACCCGGCGCACCCGCGAGGGCCCCTACGTCGAGGTCCGCATCGCCCTGGACGCGTGCGCCTCCGACGCTCTCCCGTACACAAGAACCGCTCCGACATGAGCTCACCGCCCGCACCCTCGCCCAACCGCCACCCGCGCACCGTGCTCGACCACAGGATCGAGACGGCCGCAGGGTGCAGCATCGAGACGCTGCGGCGGCACCGCGAGGCCGGTCTCCTCGACGCACCCCACTCGGCCCTGGCGGACGCCCACCGCGACCTCGTCCGGGCCGAGCGGGACGTCACCTTCCACCGCGCCCGTCTCGCCCGCCTGGTGTCCGGAGAGCTCCCCGTCGATCAGGCGCTGTTGGCCCGGATCGAGCGCACGGTCGACCAGCTGGCGCACGCCATCGACGAGCGCGACACCGAGCAGGCCAAGGCCGCCGCCGCGCTGGAGCCGATCGAAGCCGCCGCTCCGCCGCAGGCGCCACAGCAGGTGCCGACGAAAGACTTCGCGGCCCTGCTCGCCATCGCCCAGGGCGCCAAGCTCCACGAGAACCTCCTCACCCACCGGCTCGCCGTGGTCACCCCCTCCCGTACCCGCATCTCCTACGCCCAGCTGCAGCGCCTACAGGCGAGCGGCCTCGTCGACCGCGACACCTCCCACCCAGTGCACGCCGGCCAGCCCGTCACCCTCACCGACGCCGGCCGGGCCGTCCTTGCCGCCCCGCGCCCCGCAGGCCCGCCCGGCACCACGCCGTCGCTCCGGCCAGCGTCATCACGCGCTCCCGCACACCTGCGTCGCTGAACAGCTCAACACGCCCTGCCCACGACGCCCATGGCGTCGTTGCACCGAAAGCACCGATGCCCACCTACGAACCGGATTTCCGCCTCGACGGATATGAGGCCGTCAACGACCAAGTCGCCGACCAGTTCTGGCAGCACATCACCATCGAGCAGGACATGCTCACCCTGCTGGCCGAGCACCACACCGAGGACGGCGAGCACAGCTTCTACGTGATGCACAACCGCGCCGTCACCTGGGGCATCCCCGGCGAACCTCAGATCGTCGCCCTGCACCTCAAACGCGACTCGGCGGCGCGCACCTTCCGCTTCACGCACAAGGAACTGCCGCTGCCGTCCATGGCTCAGTCCTGGCTGATCGCCCGCGGCTGCCCCGAGGACAAGATCCTCCTGCCCGACGGCATGGGCACCACACCCGCCAACCAGGCCACCCGCGCCCTGGAGAAGCGACTGCGCAGCGACGGCGACCATTTCGCCCTGCTGACCAGCTACACGCACGACGCCGAGCCGATCGAGACCACCGTGCTGCTGCGCGCCATCGACGAGAAGGCGCCACTGCCGTTCCGGGTACTGCTCGAAGAGGTCGACACCGACGCGTGGACGCACACCCTGCGCGAGGGCGCCTTCGCCACCTTCGAGGCAGCCACCCAATGGTGGGAAGCGCACTGGGATGGCGAGGCGATCCCGCTGCCGGCCGCGTCACCGCCAGCCCGCCACACCACCGCTCCGGGCGTCGCCGCTCTGCCCGCGCACCCCGCTCCACCGCGCGGCCCGAGCCGCTGAATTCGCGGCTACCCACCGGCTTTCCCCTTCCCCGCCCACTGAAATGCCGGCTGCCCTGAGCTAGGTGGCGCGAAACATAACACGCAATCCCCGGTTACCGAAACCGGGGATTCTCCGGACTCTTGCTCTCGGCCCGCACGGCATCAGCCCGGGTCCGTTTCCGCATTCCCTTCCTTGTTTTCGTGGAGGTCAATTCCCCATGCGCACCAGCCGCATAGCCGTCTCCGCCGCCGTTCTCGGCGCGCTCGCTCTCCCGCTCGTCTCCATCCCCACCGCCAGTGCCGCAACCAGCGTCAGCAGCTGCTCGGCAAAGCCGCTCCCGTACAAGGTGCACACGAAGGCTGTAACGATCCGCTCCAAGGCGTCCTCCAAGTCCACGGCGCTCGGCGTGCTCTACCGCAGCCACAAGTTCACCGTCCACAAGAGCAGCGGGAACTGGCGCTACATCACGGACAAGGCCACCGGCGTAAAGGGGTGGGTGTCCGGAACGTACGTCTACCGCGACACCGCCATGTGCCTGGACTAACAGAACGGCCCGCAATTCCCCTCTCCGGCATCCAGGTTCGCGGACTGCTCCCGCACGGACCGGATTTGCAGTGCATTTTCCCGCCCCCGAAAAGCGAATGAAAGGAGCCTCTCCGTGCCCGAGTTCAGCGAGGACGTGATGGGCGTCGTCACTGAGCGGATCGAGGACCGCTTCCAGATGCCTCTCGCCGATCTGCGCCGCGCGGTTCAGGCGGCACCACAGGCCAACCCCGATGCCACCAGTGTCGTGCACTGGTACGGCCTGCTCGCCGAAACCCAGGACGCACTCGACACCGCGGAGGACGCGCTCGTCGAGGCGCTCGGCTCGCACCCGGGCGAACTCGACGACGCTGTCATGGAGTTGGCGCACCAGGTCAACGCCGCTGTCACTGCACGTGACGGTCGCGTGATGGTCGTGAACTACCTCCTCGACCCCCTCGCCCCTGGCAAGCGCGGGCCTGGCGCCTGGCGTGGTGCCGGCCCCGCCGCGCGCCGCGCTCCGGCGCTGCCCACCGCGGCGCCCGCACTGCCCGGCGAGCGGGGTATCCCGACGCGCGGGGTGACGCGATGAGCGTCATCGACAAGTCCACCAGCCGCGACACCGCGCTGGAGGAGGCGTTCGGTGCCTCCGTCGCCGAGCTGTATGCGCAGGCAGCCCATCTTGAGGTCTGCGCCGCCCTCCACCGTGCCCTGGAACTGCGCAGCTTTCTCGCGGTCGCCGAGGAACAGGTCGTCCGCGTACGTGATCGCGTCCACGCCTCGATGTCCTGCGACCGCGACCTGGGCGAGCTGTCCGCTGAGGACCTGCGCTGGGACGCCCAGTGGCTGGAGGCGGCTCTGGCCAGCCGTGAGGGCTACGTCGCCGCCCTCGACGACCTCCTGCGGACCATGCCCGCTCCCGATCAACGCCCCGCGCAGCGGGTGCAGTTCGCCCAACCGAAGGTCACCGTTACTGCTCCGCCCGCCCCGGCAACCGGCCGTGCCGGGGCGGTGCGGACCCACCGTCCCTGAAAGCCCGCCGATTGCCCCAGCCTGACGCCACCGCCCACGCCATCTCCGAGATCATCGCCCAGCGCATCGAGGCGCTGTTCGGACAGCCGCTCGGTGAGCTCGAAGCGCTCGCCGACAGCACCCCCGATGCCACCCTGCTCGCCGCGCTCACCGGCAGTCACAGCGATCTGGCGCTCGCTGAGCGCAACATCGCCTTCCAGCTGGAGAGGCTGCGCGAACTCATCGCCCCTGAGCGGGAGATCGGCCGTTTTGCCGCCGGTCACATCGTCGACTGCGCCCGCCGCATCGCCGAGTCCGTCGCCGCCCGTGACGCCTACGCCAAGAACACCGGCGCGGTCCTGGCGGGACTGCGCCGTGTACCGGCCCCCGACACCCCACCGCCGGCTGTGCCCGTACCCGCCGCCCCGGCGACCGCCGCCTCCCGCACCCGCTGATCTGCCCGCACTGCTTGAGGAGCCCCATCCTTGGCCACCACCGCTCAGCCCCCAACCACCCCGAACGACTACTCCAGCGTCACCAAGACGCTGGATCTGCTGGCCCCGCGCTGGAGCGTGTGGGTGCTGATGACCCTCTCCTCCCAGCCGCTGCGCTACGCCGAGATCAAGCCCCGGCTGCCGTGGCTCGCCGACGGCCAGCTCCACCCCCGGCTGCGCCACCTCACCAACGCCGGCGTGGTCGAACGCACGGAGTACGCCCCGCGCCACGTCACTTACGGCCTCACTGGCCGCGGTGCCGAGCTGTTGCCCGTCCTGGCCGTGATCGCCTCTTGGGGCGACACCTACCTGGAGAAGCAGCTCGTCACCAGCAAGGCCACCGGTGAGCTGGAGCCCGAGCGGATCCCCCCGGCCCAGAACATCGACGACACGATCACTCTGATCGCCCCGCGGCACGCCACCCCGATCCTTATGACCCTGCAGGCCCGGGGCCGTGCGAGCGCGAAGGCCCTGGCCACCGAGGCTATGCCTGGATATGGGCTGACTGCTGTCTACAAGCCCCTGGACCGACTGGTGGCCGACGGCCTCGTCATGGTCACAGGCAGCGGCGACTTCCAGCTGTCTGCCAGCGGCCAGGCACTCGCCCCCGTCTTTCAGGCCATCACTACGTGGGCTGTCCTCCCGTCCGCCGGGGCCGATCCGCTTCGCCGACCGGGGACCGCCCCGTCCCAGACCCGCTCTGGCACGTGGGCGACCACCCCGACGCGCCTTCCGGCACCCGCCATTCCGGCCGCATCGTCTGCCGGCCCTGCCCTGGCCACCACCCCGCCGCAGGACGGGCCGGCGTGGAAGTCCAGCGACCTCTTCTCCCACCAGATACCCGCCCGCCCCATCACCCCGGCAGGAGGCCCGCGCCGATGACAGCCGCCCTGCCCACCAGCGTCGTGCGCGAACGCCGCGCGATCCGGACCCTGTCCCTGCCTGGCCTGATACGCCTGATCACCGAGATCGACGACAACGGCCCTATCAGTCGCCAACGCGGCAGCCTGCAGGGCGCCCTCGGCGACCTCACCACCGGACAACTGCGCCACGCCATCGACACTGCACGCGACCTCGGCCTCATCCACGCCCGCGGACACGCCTTGGCCCGCTACCAGCTCACCGCGAGCGGCAAGGACCTGGCCGAGGTGTACGACACCGCAGCAGGCTGGGCCCGTACCCATCAACTCCCCAGCCGCACCAGCGACTTCGTCGCGCGCGTCCAGTACGCCCTTCAGATGCAGGACGGCGGCCCGGGGCAATCCGGCGCAGCGACCGAACCGTCGGCTCCGCACGAGGCGCTGTCCGAGTGGCTCAAGACGCACCCCCGCGTCCTGCACCAGGACGTCACCCGCTCCTCCCACGCGGCGCAGGAATCGGGGCGCGCTGCGTGAGATCCCGTGTCGGACCCCGGCATGCCCTCCGGCCGGTCCCGACCCTGCTGCGCGGCATCTACCTGCCGCGCAGCACGGACGCCGCAGCGTTCGCCATGGCCACCTACGGCATCCCGCTGCTGGTGCTGGCCACCACCGACTCCGCCGCCCTGACCGGCCTTGCCTTCGCACTGGAATGGATTCCGCGACTGGGCGCGTTCGCCTTCGCCGGGACCCTGGTCGACCGACACGGAACCACCGCCGTGCTCCGCGCCGCCTCCGCCGGCCGGGCCCTGGTCGTCCTGGCCGCCGCGTTCATCTTGCCCACGCAGGCAGCGGGCCTCGGCGCGACGGTCACCGTCATGCTGCTCGCCGCCTCCACCGGGATCCTCACCGAATGCTCCTACATCGCGGCCGAGACCGCCGGCGGCGTCGCCGGCCGTGAAGCCGGTGAGCGCGCCCACCGCGTTCAGTCGGTGCTGCTCGGCATCGACCAGGTCGCCACCCTGTTGGGCCCCGCACTCGCCGGGCTACTGCTGCAGTGGACGGGCGCCGCCGGGATGCTGATGGTGATCGCCGGCTTCTCGCTGCTCACCAGCGTGCTGGCTCCGCGCCAGTACCGCCGGACCAAGCCCGCCGAGCCGCAGCCGGTCCTTAAGGGGCTGCACACCGGTTGGTCGACCCTGCGGTCCCTGCCAGCCCTGGGTTGGCTGGTGACCGGACTGACCGTGTCCAACTTGACCGTTGGCCTGCTGCAGGCCGCCACCCCGGTGATCGTCGTCAAACAGCTCGGACACTCCACGGCCGACGTCGGGCTCATCTGGTCGGCAGCCGCCGTCGCCTCTCTGATCGCGGTCGCCCTGTGCCGCCGGGCGATTGACCGCTTCGGCCTGTGGCCCATCGGCGCCGTGTCCGCCACGATCGCCGCCTTGGCGTGCCTGGCCGTCTCCTTCACCTACACCTACGGCAGCTACCTCATCCTGATCGCCGTCCTTATGGCCGGCGAGGGCGGCTTGAGCGTCGTACTGCGCACCCTGCGCTCCCGCCTCATCCCCGCTCCGGTGTTCGGCGCCACCCTGTCGCTGACCATCCTGCTGCTCCTGCTGCCCTTCCCCCTCGCCGGTGTCCTCGTTGCCACCGTGCCGCCCGCCCAGCTCGGCCACGTGCTCACCCTCTGCGCCGCACTGCAGGCCCTGGTCCTCTTCGCCGCCTTCGCCCGGCTGCGCACCGCCCCTTCCCTGCGTACCTCCTGCGCCTGACCCGCCCGGTCACCCTCCCGCTCACCACCGGAGACCGCTGCCAATGCCCACGTCCTACACCCTTGCCGACCCTTACGCCCTGCCGGTAGCCCGAGCGTCGTTTCGAGCGGGCTCGCGCCCGACGCTGACCGACCGGTTCTTGGCCTTCGATGCTGAGCATCCGTACGTCTACAGCGCCCTGGAGCGCCTGACGGCCGACCGACTCGCCGCCGGCGCCACCCGGGTCGGGCTCAAGGCGTTGTTCGAGGACCTGCGCTGGCAGCTGCCTGCGGGCGTGCGCGGACTGAACAACTCCTTCACCGCCCTGTACGCCCGCAAGCTGATCGAGGACCACCCCCAGTGGGCGTCTGCCTTCGAGCTGCGGCGCCGCCGCACCCCCTGACCCAGGCGCCCTGCCTCAGCTCTCCGTTCCCCCGCACTGTTTGGAGCCTTGTTGTCCTCTCGCCCCGTCGTCCTGGTCGTTGCCGCCTCCGACATGGAGGCCCAGGCGTATCGCGGCACTTGCCTTCAGAACGTCGCCACCCACTTCGAGGTCGTCCTGATCTCCGGCGCCGCGCCGACCTGGGAGAAGGAGTTCCTCCTCGACTACGAGGTCGCCGACCCCGCCGATCAGGCGGCGTTGACCGCGGCCGGGCATGCGCTCGCCGATCGGCACGCGCTGGCTGGCGTGATGACGTGGACCGAGTGGTATCTCATCCCCGTCGCGCGCCTGGCCCGCCGGCTCGGCCTGCCCACCACCGCTCCGGAGGCCCTCCAGGGCTGCCGCAACAAGCACACGAGCCGCAGCCTGTTCGCCCGCCACGGGGTGCCCTCCGCCGCCTCCGTCAGTGTGCGCACCGAGCACGAGGCGACAGATGCCGCCCGGCGCATCGGCTTCCCCGTCGTCCTCAAACCCGCCGCGCACGCAGCGAGCATGGGCGTTATCCGCGTCGACACCGCCGACCAGCTGCAGGCCGCGTACGCCTTCGCCGCCAAGACCGCCAGCCACGGAGTGGAGAGCACCCAGGTCCTGGTCGAGGAATACCTCGACGGCCCGGAGGTGAGTGTCGAGTGCGTCACCCACCAGGGACAGACCACTGTCGCCGCTGTCACCCGCAAGAGCGTCGGCATGCCGCCCCATTTCGAGGAGCTGGCGCACATGGTCGATGCGAACGACCCGCTCCTTCCCTCCGTGGCCCAGGCCGCCGTCGCGGCCATCGACGCCCTCGGTGTCACCGACGGCGTCAGCCACGTCGAGCTCCGCGTGGTCGACGGCCGCCCCCGCCTCATCGAGGTCAACGCCCGGATCGCCGGCGACATGATCAGCCACCTCGTCCACCTGGCCACCGGCGTCGACCTCGCCCGTGCTGCCGCAGACATCGCCTGCGGACATACTCCCGACCTGACGCCGACTCGCCACCAGGCCGCGGCGATCCGCTTCATCTACCCGGCCTACTCCGGCACCCTCACCGCCCGCTGTGTCACGGAACCCACCGGGGGAGTGGAGCGCGTGCGCTTCCAGCGACAGGTCGGCGACCAGCTCGTGCTGCCGCAGGACGGGGGCGATCTGTTCACCGCTCGCATCGGCTACCTGATCACCACCGGGCCGACCGCCACCGTCGCCCAAGCCCGCGCCCAGGAGGCGTACCGCAACCTCGACGTCCAGGTGGCCGCTGCCGCGCAGACGGCCTCGGCCACAGGGGAGTACGCCGCGTGAACCAGACCGCGGGGCCCGAGCTGGCGCGCAGCCGCCGTCTGCTGACCGGGTACTTTGCCGGCTTGGGTGTGGTGATGGCTGTCTGGGGCGCACGCATGCCGGCCGTTCAGAAGACCGCCGAGGTGAGCACCGCCGGGCTCGCCCTGGTCCTGCTGGCCGCTGCCCTCGGCATGGTCGCTGGACTCCAGACCGGCGGACGCCTCGCCCACCCGGCCCGCCTGCCCGCACTGCTGACCGGCGGTGCCATCGCTCTCGCCGTCTGCCTTGCCGTCCTCGGGGTATGCCGCAGCCTGGAGAGCCTCCTGGTGGCGGCGTTCGTCTTCGGCGCCGCGCACGGTGTCCTCGACGTCGCAGTCAATGCCGCTGCGGTCCGCTGCCAGGACGCTCACGGCCGCCCGATCATGGGCCGGTTGCACGCGAGTTTCAGCCTCGGCGGCCTCACAGGCGCTGTGCTGGCCTCAGCCACCGCCCACACCCCGCACACCGTCCTGTTCGCCGGCGTCGCAGCCATCGCCGCCACGGCAGCAGGTGCAGCGACGCGCCTTACCCGCTGTCTTGCCAGCCCTGGACTCGAGCCCGTCCACGACCGTGTGGCACCGGGCTTGGACGAACGCGGGGGTCTGTCGCGGCCCCGGTTGTGGCTGCTGGGCGCACTGGGGGCCGGAACCCTGCTGGGCGAGGGGGCCGCTGCCGACTGGGCTGCCGTCCACCTGCACGACCTCGGTGCGACCGCGGCGACCAGCGCCGTGGCGTACGGCGTCTACAGCGCCGCCATGGCCGCCGGTCGCCTCGCCGGAGACCGGCTCACCGCCCGCTTCGGCGCTCCCGCTGTTGTCCGGGCCGGCGCCGCCCTGGCCGCGCTCGGCCTTGCAACCGGGCTTGCTGGCTCCACCGTCGTCTTTGCCCTCCTGGGGTGGGCAGCCTTCGGCCTGGGGTTGTCCGTCACCATCCCCAGCCTGATCACCGCCGCAGGCATCGGCGGCCCCCGCGCGGTCGCCACCGTCGCGGTCACCGGCTACGTCGGCCTGCTCGCCGGCCCCGCCCTCATCGGCGCCCTCGCCACCGTCACCGCTCTGCCGCACGCGCTGCTGCTGCCCGCCCTCCTCGCCGCTGCCGTCGCCGCCCTCGCTCCCAAAGCCCTGGAGAAACCCAGCCCTTGACCCACACCTCCGTCTCCCCGAACGGCGTGGACGCCCTACTCCTCGACTACAACGGAGTCCTCGGACTCCAGCCCAGCCCCGGCATGTGGACCCGCCTCGCCGACCTCGCCGAGTGGCCCGACCGACACCTCCCCTCCTTCCAAGAAGCCTTCTGGGCACCCCGGATCGCGTACGACGCAGGCGAACTGAGCGATCTCGCCTACTGGGCGAAGGTGCTCGGGCACCGTCCCGGCGCGCGGTGGCTGCGCACGCTGCGGGCCGCCGATACCGCCATGTGGACCCGTACCGACCCCAGAGTCCTCGACGTCCTGTACCGAGCCCGGGCCGCGGGGCTGCCTCTGGTGCTGCTCTCCAACGCCCCGGCCCATCTCAGCGACGTCCTGGACGCCACCGACTGGCGGCGCGATCTGATGAGTGACGCCCTGTACTCCGCCCGCCTGGGCCGGTGCAAGCCCGATTCGGCCGTTTACGAGCACGCCCTGGCGGCCACCGGCGTCGCCGACCCGGGACGCGTGCTGTTCGTCGACGACCGCGAGGACAACTGCAGGGCCGCCGCCGAGCTGGGCCTGCGCGCCCTGCACTACGCCGGCCAACCCGCAGACCTGGAACACCAGCTGCTGCCCGCACTTGCGAACAGCACGCGTACCTGACCAGAACCGCGTGCTCCTCCCCCCAGCCTCAACCTCAGGACTTTCGTGCCCGACACCGAAGAGATCGACGGCGACAACTACGTATCCCCGCGCTACCTCGCAGGCAGCACTTGCGACGCAGACCCCGCGCTGGAGCCGCTCCTCGCGCTTGGCTTCGACCTCCATCACGACAACCTCGCCAACGCCTACGTCACTGCGCCCGACCACCGCGTCCGACTCGGATTCCTGCCCGAGGGCGACGACGACGGACTGTGGCGGATCAGCGCCTACCGCGACCGCTTCGCCCCGCCCGCGTGGGGCGTCAGTTTCAACGACACCGCACCCACGGAGTTCGTCACCGCCTTCACCACCGCCCTTGCTCAGGCGTACACCGCCGGCCCCGACATCTACCTTGCCGAGCCCGACCTCAAGGACCCCGAGCTCGGCGCCTTCGACGCCGTCGTCCCGCTCATCAAAAACGGCTGGCAGTTTCAGCACCCGCGCTGGGGCGTGATGGAACTGCAGTCCCCGGACGGGATGGCCACCTGTGAGTACACCACCGGCCGCCTCGACCCGGAGAAGGAACTCACCACCCTGGAGGCCCGCTGGCACCTGTGGGGCGGACCGAAGAACGGGTACGCCCGCTGGTACGCCACCGCCACCACCAACACCCCCACCGCTCTAGTGAAGGCCATCACCCAGAGCGTGTCCGACCCGGCGCCCCTGCCACGCTGGAGGGACTCGATGCTCCCTGGGCTGCGCGAGGCCGCACAGCTCACTCCCGTCACACCGCCCGCGCCCCCGGTTCCGACCCCGCTCGACGTCCAGCGCGCCCTCACCCGCCGACCGCCGGCGCTCGGCACCCGCAGCGTCCCGCGCTGGAGCACGGCCACCCTTCCTCCGGCGCCCGCCGCCCCACGCACGGCAGCGCGCCGCTGATCCGCCCCCTCCCACGACCAGCAACTCCCGCCCGACGAAAGGACCTTGTGGCACTCAGCCCTCTGGACGATCTCGACGACCACGACGTGGTCGAGGTCCTGCCCCGCCACCTCGCCGGCCCCGGCATCCACGACCTCATCGACGTATGGCCCTTCCCATTCGATCAGGGCTGGACCCTCCACCACTCCGGAGACGGCCCGGCCATCGTGATCAGTCCCGGCATGCAGCTGCTCGCCGGGCACGTACCGTCCGAGGACCACGTGCGCGGCGGCGAGTGGCTGATCGCCGCACACAAGGACCCCTTCCGGCCGGCCACCTGGACGGCCACGCTCGACGCCAGCACCCCCGTCGAACTCGTTCGCGACCTGTATGCCGAAGTGCTCGCGCTGTGCGAGGCGGACAGACGGGGCGAACGCAACCTGCTGCGCCCAGACGACGTCCGCCCCCAAGACGTATACCTGCCGCTGCTCACCGCCGGCTGGCAACACACGGTCAAGACGGACGGAGTCCAGTACTTCCGCAGCCCGGACGGTTACGGCGTGCTGCAACACGCCTACGTGCGCAAGAACATGGCCGCACCCGTCTGGTCCGCGTGGGGCGGGCCACCGGACGACCCGCTGTGGAAGGCCACGTTCTCCTCCGCCGCGCCCGCCTCCCTGGTCGCGGCGTTCGCCTCCTCCCTGGCCTCACCCGTGCCGCTCGCCCGCGCCGTGTGGAACATTCCGGCCGACACCCGCCTCCATCTCACCCTCCCAGCCGCTCTGACCGATGCCGCCGCGCGCCAGGGCGCCTCGGCACAGAGCCGAGCGCCGGCACCCTCGTCGCCGACCCTGCTGTCCGCGCACGCCGGCGTCAGCGCCCCGGGCACCGGTCCCGCGCCGACCGTCCGTCCCGCCCTGTCGGCCGGCCGACGCAGGTAGCCGCCCCGCAGAACCGTCCGCTGCCGAGGAGCACCACCACCGTTGTCCCTGCACGCCCAGCACTTCTTCACCGACCTGCTCGACCTGCCCGTCCACGAACGACGAGTGATCGGCGACGCCTGCTACGCCGTCGTCTCGCCCGACTCCCCGCTGCGGCTGCGCATCGAGTTCGCCCAGACCATCCGAGAACGTGAGTACGGCGGACTGCGCCTGAGCATCCTCCACCCGGACTGCGGCGCCCTCGACCACGCGTACCTGTCCTTCGCCGACCACGGCACGTTCGCCGTCCGGGACGCCCGCCTCGGCAATCAGCCCGGACATGACGGCTACGGCGTCGTACGGGACTGGCACCACGACGACACCTCACCCTGGATCGGCGCCGCCGTCATACCCCTGAGCCATGCCATCCAGGACTACCTGAAGGTCTGGACGCCCGAACCGTCCCCGCCGCCCAGCAGCGCCGACAGCGCACGGCGGCGACCGGCTCAGCTCGATACGGATCCTGAGCCGTCCCGGGGATGCTGGCTCACAGACGCCGACTTCCTCACCCGCCTCCACCAGGCCACGCCCCTCTGGCTGGACATCGTCGACAGCGTCCTCGACGACGGACTTCCCCTCACTCAAGCACTGACCGGCAGCCGCGAGAACGCTGCCCAACTGCTCGACATTCCACCGGCGTTCGGCCTCCTGATCGAAGCCGAGGCTGCGGCCCGGATCGTGCATGCCGCCGGCCTACCGGCGGGCACACTGCGCGGTGCCTCCGTCGCGCAGGGCCTATCGCACATCGCGACGTTGCCCATCGAGGACCAACACCACCTCGTCCGGGCCGCCGCCCGCGGAAGCACGATCGACGCCCCCGCGCACCTTCCAGGGCGAACCCGTCCGTCCCCGCCGCCCCAGCCGTCGTCGGCCCGTACCCGCTGACCAGCATTATCCCGCTTGCACCGACGGGCAGCCCTGCCCGCGTCCCCTCCAGGAGAGTTCCTTCTTGCGTATCCGTTCCGCCCGTCGCCTGTCCGCTGTGGCCGTCACCGTTGCCACGGTGACCGGCGTGGTGGCCTTGGCCCCAGCCGCCTCCGCGAAGACCCCCGAGCCGACCCCGTCCACGTCCATCACTCCGCTGAGCGCGGCCGGGAACGGCGGCGTCACCATCCTGAAGAAGGACTCGGGCGGCGATGTTCTCGCCGGAGCCACGTTCACCCTGCTCGACTCCATCGGCAAGCAGGCCGCCAGCGGCACCACCAACGCCGAGGGCCAGCTGACCTTCCAGGACCTCGCGCCCGGTGTCTACCGGCTCAAGGAAGTCTCCAGCGGTAGCCCGCTGCACGAGGTCGTCGACGACCAGGACGTCATCGTCACCCCCGGTGCCGACACTCCGCTGACCATCATTGACCCGTTCAAGCCCGCCTCAGTTCTGCTGAAGGCCAAGGACGACAAGACCGGCAAGCTGCTGGCCGGATCCACGGTCAACATCGGCAGCGGCGACAAGACCATCCTGACGCTGACGACCAGCTCCGACGGAACGGCTAGCGGCAAGCTGCCCATAAACTCCCGCACTGGCAGCGACTTCTGGGTGAAGCAAGTGAAGGCGCCCGCTGGCTACGAGATCTACAAGCCCTCGAAGGCGTTCAAGGCCAAGCCGGGCGCCCCCGTGACCGTGACCGTCACCAACGCCAAGAGCGCCACCACCCCGCCGCCCACGGGGAAGCCGACCGACGAGCCCACCGACAAACCGAGCGACCGGCCCACCCCGGACAAGCCCGGGCAGGAAGAGGACACCTCGACGCCGTCAGCCTCGGGCACACCGACCTCCGACGAGACCGCGTCGAGCAGCACCGTTGCCCCCGCCCCCGCGGGCTCGCTCGCGCACACGGGCGCCGACGCCACCCCGTGGCTGATCGGCGGCGCGGCAGTCCTGATCGCTGCTGGCGGAGGCGCCCTCTTCGTGGCCCGTCGCCGACGCGCGGACAACTCCACCGACGACGGCTCCACCACGAGCTGACCTCACCCGCTTCACTCCGCAAAGCCCCCGGAATCGGATCGTTCGATTCCGGGGGCTTCGTCGTGGGCGCTTACGTGGGGCCAGCTGATGAAGGCGCTGGAGGCCGCGCCCATGCCGACCGCCGACTGGGACCGCCGATAGCCGCCGTGGTCGTAAAGGCTCGTACTGATATTCGCCTTCAAGGGTGGACTCGCCGTCCCGTTCGGGTCGAGCGGTGCCGAACATCAGCGCGATGTCGCGGCGGTACGGCACACTGCCGCCGGAATCAGCTTTCCCGCACCAGAGGAGCCGTCCCCGTGGCCGAGCCGATTGTCGTCCCTGACCTGTGGAGTGGGCGCTGCCAGTGCGGCGATCACACGTATGAGGCGTCCGGCATCCCGGACGACCCCCACTTGTGCTCGTGCGAGCACTGCACGCGTCTGTCCGGGGCGCCGGCGATGGCATGGGTCGGGTTCCGCAGGGACGCCCTGAAGTGGACGGGCCCCGCAGGCGAGCCGACGTACTTCTCCACCTGGCCGACGCTGCATCGAGGATCCTGCAGCCGTTGCCGCACCCAGCTCACCTCCGTCGCGGACGGCTCGGACATGATCATGGTGACAATGTTCAGCCTCACCCGCAGCGGCGAACTGGCCCCGGTCGGACACAGCTATCGCGAAGCGGCGGCGCACTGGATGTCCATCACGCTCGCGCCCGACCCGCAGCGCCGCACGTGACGCCCGGCAGGCATCACGATGACCCTGCCGCGGGCGCAGCGGCCGAACCTCCGCTTCCCGCAGATCGTCACCTGAATCGCCCCGGCTGATGGGCCCGAGCGGGGCCCGCGAGTGCGTGCGCGCGGTGCACGATCATGTTGACCGAGCCGCGGTCACGTTCGATGTGTCCCTCCAGCAGCACCGCAGGGGCACCGAGGACTACCTCTCGCGTGCGTTCCCAGACCGGAGGAGAGAAGACCAGGTTGATCATGCCGGTCTCATCTTCCAGGGCGCCGAACGCAACTCCCCTGGCCGTTGGGGGCCGTTGGATGTACTTGGCCAGTCCGCCGACCCGCACCCGGGTCTGGTCGGCCAGGTCACGGGCATCGCGCGCAGGCTGCGCCCCGTGTGAGGCCAGCAGAGCACGGAGGTGCTGTACGGGGTGAGTGGTGGCGCTTGCGCCGGAGGCGTCGAGGTCGGCGGCGGTGGCCTCGGCCGCGGTCATGACCGGCAACTCCGGTGCGGGCGCCAGGTCGTCCAACCCCGGAAGGACGTCCTGGATCTCGCCGGTATAGACGCCAGCCGACCACAGGGCGGTGCGCCGGTCCACGCCGAGGCCATCGAACGCCCCAGCGGTGGCCAGCTGTTCCATCAGCTTCGCCGACAGCCGCGTGCGGCGGGCGGCATCGGCCACCGAGCGGAAGGCCACGGTGCCGCGCGCGGTCAGGATCCGCTTGGCGATCTCCTCGCTGATGCCGGTCACGGAGGTCAGTCCTCGGCGGATCGCCGGCCGCCGCTCCGGCTGATCGGTGTGAGGCTCGAGCGTGGCGTGCGCACCGGAGCGCTGGATGTCGACACTGCGGACCTCGATGCCGTGTTGCTTCGCGTCTTGGATGAGCGTCTGCGAGTCGTAGAAACCCATAGGGAGATGCGCCATAATCCCCGCAAGCATGGCGTGCGGAAAGTGGTACTTCACCCAGGCGCTGGCATAAATGATGCCCGCCATCGATTGGGCGTGAGACTGCGGGAATCCAT
The DNA here is from genome assembly GCF_036182465.1 of Streptomyces sp. NBC_00258. NCBI lineage: Bacteria > Bacillati > Actinomycetota > Actinomycetes > Kitasatosporales > Streptomycetaceae > Streptomyces > Streptomyces sp. NBC_00258. Next base: position 4,889,471 of record NZ_CP108081.1, on the reverse strand, counting down.
AATCCGAAAACGCTTCTATCATGCCCACAATACGTTCGGAGGCGGCTTGGTCGATGCCCTTGGCGGCCATCCCGGCAAGCAGTCGTCCACGCAGCTGTGCCACCTTTTCGGGAGAGTGCTTGGCGGCCATCGCCTTACGTAGACGGTCCGCCTCGCCCGGGGTGAAACCTGCACAGTCGATGGCCAGGGCCATGGCCTGCTCTTGCCACAAAGCAACCCCGAGAGTTTTGGAAAGCGCTGGTTCGGCGAGCGGATGCGGGTAGGTTACGGGCTCCAGGCCGGCCCGTCGCCGCAAATAAGGATGTTTTGATCCGGCCTGAATTGGGCCCGGCCTGATGATCGAGGCGGCCACCGCGAGGTCCTCGAAACACCGTGGCTGCAGCTGCGGCAGTGTCGAGACCTGCGCCCTTGACTCGGCCTGGAAAACTCCTATGGTCTGACCTGCGGCAATCATGGCGTACACGTCCGGGTCGTCCTGCGGAATTGAGGCCATATCCACGCTGATTCCGTGGTGTTCGGCAATGAGGTCGCACGCGGTGTGCAAGGCGGCCAACATGCCCAATCCCAGGATGTCAATTTTCAGAAGATGGGCGGCGGCCACATCGTCTTTATCGCCTTGTAGTACCGAGCGCCCTTCTCGGGTGGCCCATTCCACCGGCATGATTTCCCCGATGGGCTGGCGGGTTAGTACCATCCCTCCCACATGGATACCCAAATGCCGTGGCAGGGTGTGCAGTTGTTCTGCGAGGGAGCGTACATCGGCGGGGATGTCGGCCTCGGGCCCGGGCGGCTCGTGGTGAATATGGCGGGTCATCTCATTGGTCCGTGCCATGGGATAACCGAGGGCGCGTGCTGAATCCCGCACACTCAGGCGGGGTTGGTAGGTGATGAGGTTCGCCACCTGCGCGCAGTGAGACCGGCCGTATTTGGCATACAGGTACTGGATCACCTCCTCCCGGCGGTCGTTCTCGAAATCGATGTCGATGTCCGGGTCAGTCTTCTCGGCGTGCAGAAATCTCTCAAAGAGCAGGCCGTGCTTGAGCGCGTCGACGGAGGTGATGCCCAGCGCGTAGCAGACCACCGAGGAGGCGGCGCTGCCGCGCCCCTGGCACCAGATCCCCTGCTCGACCGCGAACCGCGTGATGTCCCAGCAGATCAAGAAATAGCCTGGCATGCCCATGTCGTTGATCACGGACAGCTCATAGCCGAGCTGTTTCCACGCCGTCCCAGCTGCCGGGTCGGTGCGCGGCCCGTAGCGGCGGGCGCAGCCTTCTTCCGCGAGGTGGCGCAGATAGCTGCCGGGGGTGTGCCCGGCGGGCACCTCGAAGTCCGGCAGCTGTGGGCGCAGTTTGCTCAGGTCGATGACGCTGCTGCGGGCGAGGTCGACGGCGGATGCGATGGCCTGCGGGTAGCGGGCCATGAGGATGCGCATCTCCTCGGCGGTGCGCAGATGCGCCGTCGGGGCCGGCGGCAACTCCCCGATCGCGGTGTCGAGGTTCTCTCGGCGGTGCAGCGCGGTCAGCGCCGCCGCCAGCCGCGCAGAACGCGGGGCCGCGTACCGGACCGCGTTCGTGGCCACCACCGGCAGTCGCCATCGCTGCGCCGCCGCGTGCATTGCGGCGTTGCGTGGACCGTCTTCGGGCAGCCGGTGATCGACGAGTTCGGCGTGCAGGTGGGTGCGGCCGAAGAGGTCCACCAGCCGGTCCATCCGGGCGTGGATGGCGTCGGTGTCGTACGCGGCCTCGCCGATGACGGGGCAGCCGGTGAGGATCGCCCACTGGCCCTCGTGCGCGGCAGCCGACAGCGCGTCGAGGTCGTAGACCGGGGCTCCCTTGGCACCGGCCAGCTGCCCGGCGCTGATCGCCGCGGACAGCCGAGTGAAGCCCAGCAGGCTGCGGGCGATCACCACGATCGACCCGAGGCCCTGGTCCAAGGTGAGTTCGGCGCCGTAGATGGTGCCGATGCCGTACTCGCCCGCGGCCTCCGCCAGACGTCTCGCGCCGTAGAGCCCGTTGGTGTCGGTGATCGCCAGGGCCTCGATACCGAGGCAGACGGCCTCGGCGACCAACTCCTCCACGTGGTTGGCGCCGAACAGGAACGAGCCGGCGGAGTGCACGTGCAACTCCGCCCAGCCGCCGCCCACAGGCGTCGGCGCGGCGCGCCTGCCGGGGAAGTGCAGCACCTTCCCGCGAGGGTCAGCCATAGAGCGCCTCCACCGCCCACCGGCCGTCTTGGATGTGCAGCAGCCAGGCGCGGCCGTCCGCGCAGGCGACCTGAAGACGCGCAAGGCGGCGGGCTTGGGCGGGGATCCACCAGTCCTCCAGCACCGGCCACGGTCCGGTCCACCCGGTCACCGCCACCGGCGCGGCGCCGTCGATGGAGAGCGCGGCCGGGGCCTGGGTGAGCAGGGTGCGTCCGCTCACCCCGACCGGGCTGCCATCTGCCCCGAGCACCTGGGCGGGGCGCGCGGTGGGGTAGACGACGGCCGGGTGCGGGGCCGGCAGCCGCCCCGGCCACGTCCCCTCGACCAACGGGCGTGAGCGCGCATCGCCGTACGGGATGTCCACGATCCGCTCGCCCGGCCCGCGGCCTCCGGCGAGTTCCTGACGTACCACCGCGCGGTGTCCGAGCATCGCCTGCAGTTGCCCCGCGGCGTGCTCCAGTTCCTCCGGCGCGATCCGCGGCCCGAACAACAACGACTGCCGCCCGGTCGCCGCCGACAGCTCCTCCGGGACCAGCCGCAGTGTGGTGATCCCCGCCGCGGCGGCGTCTAGCTGCCCGGTCTCGGCCCAGGCGGCGATCTGCCAGCGCACCCGTTCGGCCACCGCCAGCGCCGAGAGCCGACCCTCGTGTCGCCACAGCCGCGACAGGCGCAGCCCGCTCGTGAGGCCCACTTCGACCTGCAGCCGGGCACACACCGCGCCGGCCCGCGCGAGGCGGGCGTGAAGCTGTTCGGCGAGGGCTTTGGCAATGAACGTGACCGGCTCGAGATTGTCCTCGGGCGGCTCGAACGCCTCGGCCACGCTGTAGTCACTATCCGCCCCGGATGTGTTGAGCGGCCGGGCCTCCTGGCCGCGGGCGGTGCGTTGGGCCGCGGCGCCGTCGTGTCCGAACCGGGCCAGCACCCGGTCACCCGGCAGCGCCGCGAACGCCCCCAAGGTGGTGATGCCCAGGCGGGGCAGCAGCTGAGACAGCCGCGGGCGGCCCAGCACCCCCACCGGATACGGGGCCAGAAAGTCCGCGGTCTGCCCGGCCGGCACCAGGACCCCGGCCTGCCCGGCCCGCACCGCCAGGGCGGCGGCGAACACGGTGTCCGCCGCGCCGGTACGTGATTCGACCCCGGCACCGGTGAGGACGCATGTGATGTGCTCCACCAGGGCCTGCTCGCCGCCGAAATAGCGGGCGGGTCCGCGCGCGGGCACGGCGATCAGGCCGGGCCGCAGGACTTCCATGTGCGGAGCGACGCGCTTCTCCAGCAGACGCAGCACCGGCTCGAACGCCCGCACCTCCGCCTCGGGGTCCCGATCGAGCAGCCTGAGCTGCGGACAGCGTCCGGATGCCTGGCGTACCCGCATCCCGCGCCTTACGCCCTGTCGGCGGGCCTCCCTGGAACAGGCCAACACCCGCTCCCGCGCGATGATCGCCACGGGCTCGTCGTGATCCGCGCCCGCGGCCACCACGGGCCAGTCCATCATCCAGATCGCAAGTGCACGCAACTCCGGCTCACCCCGCGGTGACGGGCCGCAGCGGCACCACATCCGCGCTGGCGATGGCCGCGGGCTCGGCGATCAGCTGCACCGAGCCGTCCGGCCCCGGCAGCCACACCTCGGCATGCCGCGGCTGCGTCGCAGCACCCCGACCAGCCACCACCAGACGGGCACGCCGGCCGGCGAGCAGACCAAAGCCGTCCCCGAGCCCGTCCCAGCGTGCCTCGGCCACCCGTAGCCGCAGCTGCGCCTCCGGCCAGTCCTGCCAGGTCAGCAGCGTCGTGCCGGAGCGCCGCAGGCGGGCCGCAATGCGACGGCTCGTACGCAAGGCCACCTGCCCCACGGGGCCGAGCAAGACCACCGGCGCCGCCTCGCACACCGTCGCCAGCACCTCGGGCCACCGCTCTCCCGGCTCGGGTACGGCCAGCCCGCACGCCAGGTCCAAACCGGCATCCGCCGCAGCCAGCCCGCCGAGCTGCGGCAGACCGACCGCTGCCCAGGCGCCGCCGTCGGTGGCGGCCTCCGCGGCCAACGCGATCAGCAGGGGCAGGTCGCCCCCAGCGCTCACCACCGCGCCGCGGGGCAGCTTCCCACCCAGGAGCAGGCTGGAGAGCGTGCCGGACTTGGCTCCGGTCGCCTCCGGAGTCCCTCGCTCACCAGGCGAAACGACGTGCATGAACACATGTTCGATTCCTTGTGCGAGAAATGCAAGCGGACGAACGCCACACCACTCGCACGAGCCTCGCGACCGACTGCGGTCGACAGGTCCGGCGAAAGGAGTGGCGGTCGTGAACGACCATGCCGCGTAAGCCCGTTCGCCTCGCCCCGCCCGAAGTCGCCCGGCGTATGCCCGCCGGCGGCGGCAGCTCCTGCGGTCTTGCCGAGGGACAGGCGTGCCGCACGTGCCTCGCTACGCTGCCGCAGTGATCGAGTCCTCCTCGCTGCCGGGCGATCCCACCGAGCTCCACCTACGGATCTCCTTCGATGACGAACTGTGGGATACCCCGCAGGCCGACACGCTGGAGCGGTGGAACGTCGCCATCCTGCACCGCCGACGTACACATGACGGAGCTCAAGGCCCGGCGGCGGGCGCCGCCTACCAGACCGTGGACTGCCCGTCGTGCACGACGGAGGATGTCGCCGTCGGGGAGATGACCTTCTACCGGGTGCATCTTGACCGCGGCCGCAACGCCTACTGGGCCATGGAAGAGGAGTCCGAGGAGCTGTACGAGACCGCCCAGGTCCTCCTCGACCCGCAGACGGGTTCCTTCACCAGCGAGGTCGGCGAGCTGCTGGAGTACGTCGGTTCCGCACTGCTCGTCATGGATCGAGTGACGCTGGATCCGCAGTGGCGCGGGCACGGCCTAGCGGCCGTACTCGGCATCGAGGCGATCCACCGGCTCATGCCCGGATGCCGGGCCATCGCCTGCTCACCCGGCATCACGGACCTCAGCAGTCAGCGTCTGACGGACAGATCGGAGTGGGACCGCGTGAACGCCAAGATCGCCCAGGGGTGGGAGCGCATCGGGTTCCGCCTGTACCGCGACAACGTCTATCTCCTGTCGCCGGCCTCGCAGGACCTGGAGGAGCAGCGCGGCGTACTTCGTGGGCAGCTCGCGGAACTCGGCGCGTCCTGGCGGACCACGATCTCCTGACGGACGCCGCTGCCGAGACGAGAACCATCGTTCGTGACGGGGTGCGGCTGAGCGTCACCGGGCGCGCCAAGGAAACCGCCAGCCACTACGGCGGGCTGGCGCGCCATCCTGGCCCGGTGCCCGGTGCCCGGTGCCCGGTGCCCGGTGCCCGGTGTCCGGTGCCCGGTGCCCGGTGGCGGCGGGGCGATCATGTCGAGCTCCTTGCCAATCAAATTAGTCGTCGCGGGTCAGGGCGCGGCAGACGACTGGCTTCACTGTCCAAGGACAAGTTCGCCGGTGGCAGACAAGAAGATCACCCAAAGGACTGGTGGACGCTGCAACGGCATGTCAACCTGAACGACCTTCCGAAAAACCCCAGGTCAGAGAGGTGATGCTGTGGCATTGGATGCGGCGCAACCCGGATTCGCCACCACGGTCGCGGCCCTGCGGCTCCGCTCCTGGAAGCTCGGTGCCGGTCAGGCGATGGAGGTGGTCGACCAGTTCTCGGAGGCCGATTTCACCCACATCGTCGACGACCGCGCCGACGTGCACGTCAGCTCGCACGACGGCCGGTTCTACCTCGGCTACTTCCCGAACGGCCGGCCCGGCGGCGCGGACGAGGACTGGGTGACGGGCGAGGGCTGGGTGATCGCGGTCACCGGCACCGCGAACGTTCCCGGCTACCGGATGTCCTTCGGTACGGAGACCCCGGCGGAGATCATCGCTGTTGTCGTGGCCCAGATCCTGGCCACCTCCCAGCCCCTGTGACCGGCACGTCCGCTTCCCCTCGTACGCGCCGCGTACCCTGCCCCAGCTCTCGTGGCCCCGTCCGCTACCGCTAGGAGAACGCCTTGGACCCGCACTCGCCCGAGATGACCGTCGGTGACATTCTCGACCTGCTGTCCGTCTGCGACCGCAACACGCCCGTCCGTCTCGCCGTCAACCCCTTCTTTCCCATGGCCCACCGTCTGGGCGGCGTGGAGAAAGCGGTGGACGAGCACGGCCGGCCGATGGTCTACATCGCCGAGTCCCCGGAGGCCGAGCAGTTCGGCCCTCTGCCGCCCGCCGTGGCTGTCGCTCTGACCTGGCAACCACCGGCCGAGGGACCCTCGCGCCGCCGACGCGGCGCAACCGGGCCGAACACCAGCCAGTGATCCAACCTCGAACTGACGGAGGCGCCCCTGCACCCGCACCACCCCATCGATCCCTCCCACCCCCACTCGCCGGACTCGATGTACTGGGTCACACCCCGCCACCTGGCCGGTGATGACGGCGTCCTCGCCGAGCGGATCGGCGACACCCTGACCGACCTCGGCTGGCGCATGTGGCCGACCTCCCGCAGCACCCTGCTCTATGTGAGCCCCGACGGCCTGCGCGGCGCCGAGTGGATCCTCGCCGCCTACCCGTTCGAGCTGGGCGGCCTCCCGGTGGCCTGGCAGCTGTCGGCCCGTCCATACCCTGCCTCGGCCCTGACCGAGTGGAACGCGTACTTCACCGCCGGCGTACCGCACGAGGCGCTCACCGATTTCCTGCTCGCGCTCGACGCCAGCGAGACCCCCGACGCCGGGCTCGAAAACGCCGAGTCGGTCCTCACCGCACTCGGCACCCGGGGCTGGCTGCGCGACATGGACCGCCCGCGTACGACCGCCACCGACCCGGGCTTCTCCACGAACGTCTCGCTGGAGATGCTGCCGCCGCTCATCCACGACGCCGACCCCCGCGATGACCTGCTGGGCTGGCAGGCGTGGGCGGAGCCCGTGCTCGGGGCGCCGTATCTGTGGTGTGCGAGCTTCAGCGCGAGCGCCCCACACGAGCTCGTCGCCGCCTTCGCTTCCTCGCTCGCCGCACCCGGCCCGGTACCGCGCCGCACGCTCCCCGAAGGCGCGAAGGACCGTCTCACCGTCGTCCGCCGCGGCTGACGGGCAGCTCAGAGCCGGTGGCCGAGGCGGGGGATCGGCGGGGTGATGCCCCTTTTCCAGGCCCGGTGGTTCCACTCTCTTCGCGGGAGGAGAACCGCCGGGCCTTCGCCGTACCCCGGCAGCCGCGCGCCTGAGGGGACCCTGGAACGAAGATCCAGACCGCGCATAGGATCCCCGTCGTGGCAGGCAAAGTGATCGGCAAAGGACCCTTGCGCGGCTACCTCCTGGAGGAGGTGCTGGCCTGGCTGTTGCGCTCCAGCGGCTTCGAAGTCCTCACTGCCGACGACGACAAGGACAAAGAGCCGTGGAAGGTGCTGAAGAAGGACAAGAACGGTCTGCTGGTCCGTGGACGCGGGGCGTGGCACCAGGTCGACGCGCTCGGACAGTTCCGGTACGTTCCGCCGTTCTCACTGCCGGTCCGCTTGTTCGTCGAGGCAAAGTACCTGACCACAGCTCCAGTTGGTCTGCCCACTGTGCGCAACGGCCACGGTGTGATCCACGATGTGAACGAGGGCGAGACCACCACGCTCACCGCTCCGGGGACAGGCCGGCCGCGGACGCGATACCGCTATAGCTACGCGATCTTCTCTACGTCCGGCTTCAGCCCGGAGGCGCAGGATTACGCGCTGGCCCACCAGATATCCCTGATCGACCTCTCCGCACCGGACTTCGCCGTCCTGCGGAATCTCGTCAAGACCACGGCCGACACCATTCACGCAGCGCTCGAAGTGACCCCCGCGGCCGAGCGGCCGAAGGTGCACGAGATACGGACGTATCTTCGTGGCCCGCTGTTGGAAATGGACGCGGGCGACGTGGACCTGCCCGATGCGATTCGAGGCCCACTCGATTACCTGGCGCAGGCCCTGCACAGCCGGTCGCAACTGGGTCTTGTCTTGGCCTTCCCTGCCGCGCCGTTCGTCTTGGGACTGGCATCGGATGATCTGTACGCCTTCGTGGATTACGCGAGAGCGCACCCCACGCACGCGGTGCGCCTGCGTCGCATCAATCAGGCAGCGTCACATCCGGTTTGGGAACTGCGCTCCGCGGAGCACCCAGAGGCATACGCGTTGCGGTTCGGTCTGCCAGAGCGGGTGGAAGCCTGGATCGTCGAACAGGACGAAGGAATGCCTTCGCGAACCCGGTATATCAAGCGCAGCATGCTGTCGACCATGACCCTGTACTGGATGCACGGGGAGCACGCGCAGACCTTCCAACTCCGCTACGAGCCGGGCGAACTCCGTCTCGACGGCTGATCGCCCCATGCGCCGAAACCCCGGTGTCCGGGCCTGTCGGGAGGACAGGCCCGGACACCGGGTCAGGTGGAGGAGCGGGTCAGCGTGCGATGCGAGCCTTGGCGACCGCCTCGCCCAGGTGGGCGTCCACGAGGCCCGGCGAGCCGGAGACGATCAGCAGGATGCTGCCGGTGCGGATCGCCGTCTGCTTGACGACGCTGCGCTGCCCGCTGGCGGAGTAGGTGAGCAGCTGGCTCCACTGCTCGTCGCCGAGGTCCGGCGCGGACGTCTTCGCGGTGCCCATGTCGACGACGGTGCTGCCCGACGTCACCTGGTAGGTGGGGCAGGAGAGCATCGCGTCGAAGATCTTCCCGATGCTCTTGGACAACTTCGCGGCGCTGTCGCTGTACAGCTCCTCGCTGACCTCGGAGCTGCTGCTGCCGGTGTAGGTGAAGGACGCCTTTGCCTTGCGGCTGAAGTCGAGGCCGGAGCCGGTGGCCGCGTCGCTGCCGAGCTTCTCCAGCGCCGGGCAGCCGATGACGGTGACGTCGTCGTTGCTGCGAGCGGGCTCGGGCTTGCGGGTGTAGCCCTCGCCCAGGTCGCTCTCGTTCAGCAGCCGCTGGTTCAGCTGGGTCGAGGACAGCGGCGCGGATGCCGAGCTGCCGCCTCGGTGTGCGGGTGCGGAGGATGCGGCCGAGACGTCGGCGGGCTCGGTGTGGCTGGAGCAGCCGGTCTGGGCGAGGACGGTGAAGACGGTGCCGAGGCCGAGGGCGGTCGTGGTGGAACGGCGCATGCGGAAACCCCTTGGTGATGCGAGACGGATGGTCTGACCGGGTCGGCCCTCTGGGCGCCGACGAACGCAGGGGTGAGGGAAGGGGTTTCGGGGCTTTAGTGGCCGAGGTGGTGCAGTCCGTCTTCGAGGGTGGGGTGGAAGTGGTCGATCGGACCGGAGTTGCGGTTGTACCAGGCGGTGTCCAGTCGGGTCTCCTCCGTCTCGTGGCCAGCCGGGCAGCGCAGCCACACCGAGTCGTCGCGCATGTTGAAGACGATCCAGTTTCGGTACGCACCGCAGTGGCACGCGTGAACCTCGCCGTCGATGACGAGCGGCAGGTCCCAGCGCATCATGAATCCCGAGACGTCCTGGCGGGACGGCGCCCGGAAGTCCGGCGGCAGGAAGTCGGGCACCACCGTGGCCGCCAGCGCAGCCGAGGCAGCGACAGGGCAGGGTGCGTCCGGCAGCGGCAGCTCGGTGTGCATCGCCAGCACCGCCTGGCCGGCACGCTGGGCTTCACGGAACTCTCGGTCCGCACGATTGCGTCGGAACACGCCGTCTCCATCTCTGTCGTCTCGCCTGCACGAGGAGAGTGCCGCAAGTCCCTGACCTGCTGCAACTCTAAGAATGTTGAATTCAGCGGGACTTGGCGGGACGGTCGGTGCGGTGCGTCGGACGCTGCGCAGCACCGCGGGCGGTGGCGGGCGCGGTGGCCGTGTGCTCGGGCATGGCGGAAGGGTCGGCGGGGAGATCGGCCATGCGCCGCAGCCGCCACACGAGCACGTCGCTGATCGAGTCTGCGGTGTCCAACTCCCGTCGCTCGGCGGCCTCGGCCAGGAGCACGGCCGGGTCGTGCCCAGCGTGCTCAACATCGGTGAGCGTGGCGGCCAGGGCGTACCAGCCCTGCTCGGTGAGGACCTGCTCGGCCAGCTCCGGGACGGCCTGGCGCAGGTAGGCGGCCTGCTTGCGCTGCAGGGGCTGGGACAGACGCCGACCGCGCTGGTGCATGACGCCCAGGTACATCGGCGCGGCGGCTTGGTAAGCGGCGCGTAGGTGCTCGGCGGCCTGGCGGGCGGCAGCCGCCTGCTGGGCGTGCTCCTTCTTCCTGTGCCAGTGGGCGGCGGCGGTGACCAGGAAGAACACCATGTCGATCAACATGGCGGTGGTGGCGCCGTCCTCCCCACGACCGAGCGCCGGCCCGCCGTAGACGAGGTCACGGGCAGCCTGCCGCAGACCACGGTCGTGGCCCCGTTCGGCCCGGATGTGGGAGCGGGTGGCCCGCTCGAACGCGAAGGCGGCGTCTCGCAGTTCGCGCCGGGTGTGCGCGGCCGAGGTCTTGGCGAGCGCGTCGAGGACCTCGCCAGCCGCGGCGAGCTGCGCGGCGATCTGCCCGTCGTCGCTCTGGTCGACGACGAGTACGGCCTGCCAGACCGCCGTCGTCGCCTGGCGCCGCGCGGTCGACGGGTTGACACGCGCCGAGCCGGAGGAGCGGTCCGCAGCGGCTTCGGGGCCGGGTCCGGAGCCGTAGCCGTTGCCGGCCCACCGCTCGCGGATGCGCGGTAGGGAGAGGTCGGGTGCGAGGGTGGAGCCCGAATAGTAGATCGGCTCCTGGTCCTCGTTGCGGTCGTCGGGCAGCGCGACCTTGTAGCCGAGCAGATCGCCGGAGGGTGCGACGCGCTGGCGGACCAAGAGGCCGGCGGCGGCCAGGCGGTCGAAGAACTCCTGCTCGCTGGCGACGCCGGCGGCGGCGCGGCGCACCGTCTCTCGCAGTTCCTCGCGTGGCGTTCGTTCCTTGCCCTGGCGGTTCGCCTTGTGGCGTTCGGCGCTGGTGGGGCGTTTGGCGGCGGTTCCGTCGCCGGCGTTCAATCGGCGTAGCCCGTAGTCCACTTCGATCTTCCGGGCTTCCGCCTGGGAGCGGGCGCCATCCTGGCGGATGCGGGCTTGGCGGCCGTCATGGCGGACGACGGTGGCGATGATGTGGATGTGGTCGTCGGCGTGGCGGACAGCCGCCCAGCGGCAGGCGGCATCGTCGCCTTCAGGGGCGATGCCGGTGGCGGCGACCATGCGGCGGGCGATGTCCGCCCACTGCTCGTCTGTGAGGATCGGGTCTTCGGGGGCGGCGCGTACGGACAGGTGCCACACATGCTCGGCGGGCCTGGCGCTTTCGGGCAGTGCTATGACGGGCTGGTCGAGCAGACGCTGGAGGTCGCCGTACGTCGCCTCGGGGTCGCGGCCGGGGTCGGGGGCCAGGCGATCCCACGCCGCGACGAGGTGGGGGTCGATGTGCTCCTCGGCCTTGCCAGGGCCGTACAGGTAGGCCACCAGGCCGCGGGTATCCGTGCCCATGTCGTGGACTTTGGGGATCATGCAGCCGGACGCTCGCCGTCCAGGTAGCGCCGGAGGAAGGCGTCCACACGCAGGGAGATGCGGTCGACGGCAGAGAGGACCGCCGTGGCCTGCGGCGCGGGCTCGTCCGAATTCAGGGCTGCCGCAACCTGGTTGAGGTTGTTGCCGATCCGGTTCAGTGCGGTTCGCAGGTCGAACAGCTCCTTCAGCATCTCGCGTTCGCCGGCGATTTCCGCGGCGGTGCGGTCGAGGTTGCGGGCGGCTTTGAGCGCGGCGCGGGCAAGGTAGCTGGCGATACTCATGTTGCAGGCGGCAGCAGCACGGACGAGGAGCTGGTACTCGTCGTCGTTCATGCGGCAGCTCGGCTGGTGCATGCGCTTCTTCTCGTCGCGCAGGCGCTCACGCTGCTGAACGTGGGGTTTCGGCGGCATGGTGTGGGCGCAGTCGGTGCTGTGGCAGGAGTGGTTCTCCCCTTCTTCAGGATGCGAGCCGCCCTCGGTCGCATCCTGACGGATCGGCGCCCCCTGGTGCCGATCCGCTCCCGCCACCCCCGGGGCGGGAGATGCAAGAGCATTGCTCCCACCGGGAGCAATGCTCTTGCACCAACTTGCTCGCGACGAGGTCGAGTTGGTTTCCGGCTCGCCTGGCGCGGGAGTGGGGGTTGTCGTCGGGTTCGTCATCGAGTGCGGTTCCTCGTGGTGCGGATGCGGTGCTGGATTTCGGCGGCCAGATCGACCATGGCTCTGGGGCCGTGGAGGACGTGGACAAGGGATTCGGCGTGGTGCTGGACGAGCCACTGGCCGCCCGGGGTCAGCACGGCTGCGTACAGGAGCTGGTGGCCTACGAGCACCTCCGCCCAGGCGGCGGCCTCGGCGGTGGACGGTGGGTGCATACGCGGGTGGTGACGGGCAGTAATAGCGGGTCCCTTCAGTGCTAGGGCGGTGGCCCGGCCGAGGTCGGGCCACCGGACGGGAAGACGGAAGCAGGCACCTGACCTGCTTGGTTGCGAGCGTCAGCCGCACTCGGGGCAGCGGTCGAGGTGCCGGTTCAAGGCCCGCGCCATGTTCCGTTTCACCGAGATGGCGTTCTTCGCGCTAGTCTTCGCCGGCGCGGATCCCCGGTGACGCTCGGCGTGAGCGTGCAGGAAGCGGATGTCCTGCTCGAAGCCGGACTTGATGTGTGCGAAACGCTGGCAGGTCTTCATCGGGCCGTACTCCGTGCCGTGGTGATGCCCGCCTCGTCGCGGAGCCGCTGCAGAACCGGCGTCAGACGCTCGTTCCGCCCTCCCCGGATCTGCTGGGCACGGAGGATCTCCCGCAGCTGAACCCGGGTCAGCGACTCGTTGCCGTCCCGCTTCAGCAGCGCGGGCACATGGGGACGGACCCGCTCGACCATCTCCTCCACGCTCAGCTTCGGCTGCTTCCGGGACCGTTGGGATTGACCGCCGCGCGGCCGGTTCCGGGACGCCCTCGCCTTCGGCGTCCGCCGTACTGGGACGGTGTGGGGACGGTCCCCGTTGGGGTCGGTCCCCGTTTCGGTGTCGGGGTGTTCGCGGTCCCCGTCGTCGTTGGGGACGGTGTGGGGACGGTCCCCGTTGGGCTCGGTCCCCGTTTCGGCGTCCGGGTGCTCCCGGCCCTCGTCCCCGATGGTGATGGCCGCCGGGGACGGGCCTGTGCCCTCCTGAGCAGCGGCTTCGCGCACATTTGCGGCACTGTCGCTCGCGCCGTCGTCGGGTTCCTCGGTCCCGGCGGGCACGGTGTCCTGGTCCCCAACTGCCGCCTCTTGGCCCTCGCGCAGCAGGCTTGAGCCGGACTCGGCGACTCGGTCCCCGTTGCCGACGGAGTCCGGGTGGGGACGGTCCCCGTCGGGCTCACGTCCCGTCCCCGGCTCCGGACGGTCCCCCTCTGTACGGTCCCCGATCGATGCGGTGCTTCGGGGACCGTCGCTGGGGACAGGGGACCGGTCCCCGCGATCGGCGTCCTGGTCCCGCGCGGGCTGAATCCAGGGCGACGGCAGGACCACGGTGGCGAGCTCCGTGGCGTGCCGACGGGCGGCCAGCTGCTCCAGAAGCGCGCGACGCTGCTGCGGGTCGGTGCCGACACCGGATCGTGCGAGAGCCGACTGGAGCCGCCGCGTGATCCGGCTGCCACGGCCGTTCTCACGCTCCTTCTCTGGTATCCCGGCCAGCCGGGAGGCCAGGGCCACGGCCCGCTGGGTCGCGCGGTCCTTGGTGATCTGCGCGGCATCGCGGTTGCGGGTGGCGACGCCCAGGCGCGAGAGGAGACGCTCCCGCACTTCACGTCCGAGCGTGGCCAGGAGCCCTTGGGAGGCGGCGTCCGGCTTGTGCAGTCGCAGCTCGATGCCCATGGCCAGGTGCCAGAGCACGGCCGCCATGACCGGGCCGACGAAGGCCCGCACGGTGCCGCCCACCGTGCCTGACTCGGCGTACGCCGGGATGACCTGCACCCCGGTAATCACCCAGACCAGGCCACCCGGCAGGCCGGGTGCTCCTTGGGTCTTCAGGTTCTGCCGGGCCATCAGCGCCGTCGCGAACAGCGCCAGCTCGGCCGCGCTGAACATCATGGCCCGCTCTACCGTGCCGGCCATGTCGAGGTAATCGGCGGCGAACCGCCAGCTGGTGTCGGCGCTGTAGGCGGTGCAGTTGAGGGCGGCGAGGGCCGCGACCCAGACCGCGGGCGTGCCGGCGCGCGGGCCGCTCGCCGGGGTCCGGTTACGCCGGATCGACCATCCGCCGAGCACCAGGGCGAGCACTCCGACGGCTGCGACGAGGTGGACGGGCTCGATGCCAGAGAGGAGGGAGGGCATGGCGAGGAGGTGAGTCATGCGGCCTTTCGGAGAGCGGCGATCAGGGCGTGGGTCTGCGCCTGGCGGGGCACCTGCACCGGGGAGGCGGCGTCCTCGGCGGCTTCGTCCTCGACGTACTCGTCGTCGGCTGCCTCGGCCGGGTCGACTTGCCCCCAGTAACGGTCGCGGTCGGCGACGGCGTGGGCGGCGTTGCGCATCAGGTCGCGCGCCCAGTCGAGGTCGAGCCGCAGTGCGTAGGCGAGGCGCTCGGGGCTCCAGCCGCGGACGTAGGCGTGGCGGGTGACGGCGTCGCGCTCGGCGTCGCTGAGGTGGACGTCGCGGCCTTCGAACGCGGCCTTGACGCGGCTGTAGTCCAGGCGCTTGTTGACTCGGGCGTGCCAGGGGCGGCGCTCGTCCTCGGTGAGCCCGCCCCACATGCCCTGGCGGATCTCGTTGTCGAGGGCGTAGTCGAAGCACGCCTTCTTCACCGGGCAGTTGCCGCAGATCGCCTTGGCCGCGTCGATGGCCGTGCGGTCGCGGGCCGCGTGGAAGAACAGCTCGTCGATCTCCTTGGCCGGCAGGCCGTGGCACAAGCCCCGTTCCTGCCAGCTGTGGTCGGCGATGCCCCGGATCGTCGGGGGCGGGGTGTCGTTGGTGGTGATGTGGCGCATGACGGTCTCCGGAAGTCGCCTCGGTGGGTGCGGGTCGCTCGGCACCGGGGGTGGACAGGGGTGCGGCGGGCGCTTCGAGGCGGGCTCGGGGTACGGCGTGGGGCCGTACCGGAGTCGGAACGTTTTGGTGGAGAAGGGGGCTGCTGTCAGGCGGCGGATGCCTGCTGGGCCTGCGCAGCCAGGGCGCGGTCGATGCGGCCGGGGTGGGCTGTGACGCGCGGTGCGTTGCCCCGGGCACTTCCGTCGAGGCTGATGCGACGGCGGCGGCAGGGCTCGCCCTTGTCGGCGTGACACCAGTCGCACGGCACGCTCAAGACGTCGGGTCCTCCGGCGGCGATGGCGGCTTCGCGGGCGGCGCGGGCCGGGCGGTACGGGGCCAGCTCGGCACGCACGGCCGGCGGGATGTAGGAGCCGACGGCGGCAAGCTGGTCCTTGAGTCCCGGCCGGTGTCGCCCCGCGGTGATCCCGCGGTGAGCCGAGGGTGCGGCCACTCCGGCAGCCACGGCATCTCGCGCCGCCAGCAGCTCCGCCCGCCAGGCTTCCGGATTGTCCGGGTCGGCTGCCGGGGTCGGGTCGGTGTGCCGGGCCAGACGGTCGCGGCGGTGCGCCTGCCATTCGCGGGCCACATCGGCCGGCAGGATCGGGTATGGCGAACTCACGATGCGCTTGCGGACGATCTCGCGGACGTCCCAGCCCTGGCCGGTGGCCATCGGGACGTCGCCGAGCAGCTCGTGCCACATGGCGAGCTGGTCGCGTGCCTCGCCCGCGTCGGTGCGGATGGTGCGCGGGTCCAGGCGGCCGACATAGGTGAGCACGGCAGCAACTTCGCGGCGGTCCAAGGTAGTTACTCCGTTCCAGTCGGTTCATCGACGGCAGCGAGCAGGGCGGCCATGTGCGCGTCGGCGCGGGTCATGCCGGCCTGCGGCGCGGGGATGCCGCCGGGCAGGGCATAGAGGTTCGGGCGCTGGGGGGTGGGGCTGTGCTCGCGGGCGATCCAGGCCCGCCAGTCGGCAGCCCAGGCGGCGGCGGAGCGAGCGCTCCAGGTGCTGCGGTGGTGGCGCCACTTCGCGTCGGCGGCCTGGACGCCGTGCTCGCCGAGGCGGGCGAGATGCCCCTGCTGCTGAGCCCAGGACAGGCTCGCGTCGTCGGCCTGCCAGTCCGCGGCGGAGGTGAGGTCAGCAGCACCACTGCTGCTGTACCTACGGTTCACCTTCGGTTCACTACGGTTCTGGGGGTCAGGTTCAGACCCGGAGGGGGGTTGGATTCTGACCCGGGGAGGGGTCAGGTTCTGACGAGGGGGTGCAGATTCCGACCCGGTCAGATCCTGACGACGGGGGTCGGATTCGGACCCGGTCTTGGGCCAGATGCCGTGCTTGCGTAGCCGCTCGTCGTCCAGCTCGGGTACCGGGTCGGTGTCCGTCAGGGGCTCGACGTACGCGCCGGGGTCGTTTTCCCGGGCCGCCGCGACCTTGGCCAGCCATGCAGCGGCGCGGGGGAGCCGATAGACCGTGCTGTGCTGCGGTCCGCCGAGATCGTCGAGCACCTCGAGTTCGCCGCTCTCGGCCAGCGCGACCAGGGCGCCGCGCACGGCGTTGCGGCTCGCGTTCGTACGCTTCATCAGCGAGGTGAGGGACGCCCAAGCGACGCACTGCTCGTCGGGGATCCGGTCGGCGATCGACAGCAGAACCAGTCGCGCGTTTCCGCGGCTGGCGCTGTGCTCCCACGCCCATTCGCGGGTGTCCCGGCTCATCGGGTCACCGCCCAAACGGGCCGGGCGCTGGGGGCCGGCTCCGGCGCGAGGGCGCCGGGCAACCGGTACGCGTCCAGGGAGCCAGGCGGCGAAGCGAGGACGGCTGCCGCGCGAGCCGGGGACACCGGCCCTTTGCGCAGGGCAGGCGGCATGTAAGACTCTCCTCCGTAGTGAAACCCGCGCCGGTGTGCCTCGTAGGAAAGGACCGGTGCGGTGAAGGTGGGTAAATCTCCGCCCTTGCCGGGGCAGGAGTACCATTTGGCGTTCGGCGTCCGGGAGTTACCGCTCCTTGGACGCCGTCGCTGTGCTCGGGGCTATCTCACCCGGCTAGATCGCGCGTTCCGCATGTGGCTCCTAGCGTCGTTGGCCGCCGAGCGGGGTGCCCGGCGGGGGACGACGAACATATGCAGACCCTGCGGCAAGATCCAGACCTTGCTAAAGGACTCTCTACAAGTCGCAACGGAGGGCGGCGGCACCTGTGCCTACGGGTGGAGGCAGCGGGCCGCGAAACGGGCAGCAGGCGGATCGCCCCGACGTACTCGGAGATGACCTTCACTGCGCCCCCTCGTGTCTCATGCCACAGCGCAGCGCAGTGGCGAACAGCGCGAGTCCAGCGTCGCCGAACATGGCAGCGGGCTCGGCGGCACCCGCCATGTCGAGCAAGTCGGCGGCGAACCGCTGGCTGGTGTTGGCGGTCCGGGCGATGGCGGTGAGGGAAGTGCCCCACACCGCGGGCGCAGACGGCCGCGCCGCTCCGGTGCAGTCGCGGCGGCGCAGAGCCGCCCATCGGCCCACGAGTATGGCGAGGGCTGGCAGCGCGCCGCGGTGCCCGAATGACCTCACGGAATTACCCGCACGGGCATCGCGAAGGGGATCGAGCGTTCCCACTATTGCCTCGGTACCTTCTATTCGAAGATCAAATTTGTTCTGTAATCACGGACGCGACTAATCCCGCCAGGCAAAAGTGACACGTGTCACGCATACCGTGCGCACCTATCGGTAAAAACGGGCAGACCATCCCGAAGGATGGACGGGCGAACGCGGAGCGCGTTTGCAAGGTAGAACTTTCCATACGCAAGATCGGTGCGTCAACTGGCGTTAATCGCGGAGTACAGTGGCTGAACCATTGTTAACCCGCACCCTGGAAGGATCATGGAAGAGCCACCCGAGGAGCCGATGGGGCTTCATGCGAAGAAGCTCAGCGACCGGCTCAATCGCCTGTTTGAAGCGGTCCACCCGCCCGATCGTGGCCCGTACAGCAACGCTGAAGTGGCTGAGCTGATGGCTGAGCGAGGGCTTGAGACGGTGACGTCCACCTATCTGTGGATGCTGCGCACCGGTCGCCGCGACAATCCGACGAAGCGTCATCTTGAAGCCCTGGCAAGCTTTTTCGGTGTTCCGGCCGCCTATTGGTTTGACGATGAGGTCGCCGAAAAGACCGCAGAGGAACTGAAGTTGCTGGAATTGCTCCGTGATTCCAAGATCAAAAACGTGCTCCTTCGCCTGTCCGACGTCTCGGCGGACGGAAAGGAAGCGGTTCTCGGTCTCGTGGACGGCGTGCGAAAGATGGAGGGGCTGCCGCCCTCCAACTAGCCGAATTCTGGCTATAGTTCAGAAAATGATCAAGGAATGAAAATGTGGTCCACGGGTAGGTGGCGCCAGGATGACCCCCTGGCCGAGCTGAAGCTCCCCGACGTCACGAACATCCGCGACCTACGCGACGAGGTCTCTCGTCGTACGGGGCGCGAAGTGATCCTGCAGGCGCAAGAGCAGGCGCCGTCGGTCTGCGGGGCGTGTGCCGTCCTTGAGGCCGTCATCTACGTGTTCTACGACCCGCGGACCAGCCCCCTGCATCAAGATCAGATCATCGCTCACGAGTTCATGCACCTCTTTCTTGGGCACCACGAGGCCCGCCCGATGTCCGCCTTGGCGCCGGCGCTCATCACCACCATGGACCCGGCCATCGTGCAGATGATGCTTGGGCGGACCAAGTACGACGAGGCGGAGGAGCGCGAGACCGAACTCCTCGCCTCGCTCCTGCAGCGCGGGATCATCGACCGGTGGCTGCGCAGCGACGAGTCCTCCGGCGACGAGGTGCAGGACCGGGTCGCGCACACCCTGCTGCGCAGGCGGGAGGCTCGACGGTGAAGGACTTGCTTCACCCCATCAGCCTCGTGGTCGCCGTCCTGGGGTTCCTCTGCCTTCTGAGGGATATCCCCGCCCGGCGCCGCGACCCCGCCACCACGGCCCTGGCCGCCGTCTTCCTGCTGTCGGGCCTATCGTTCCTGTTCTCCATCACCCCGATGTGGAACTACCTCGACCGCGTCCTGGGCACCGTGAACATCTCCGTTCCCCTGGCCCAGGGCTGCGTGATCGCGCTGATCGCCTGCCAGCAGGTGGTTCTCACCTACTGGGGATCACCCCCGGACATCGCCCGCAGGAGAGCGCGGGCCTGGCTCGGCGCCGGCCTGGCAGTGATCGCGGGGCTGCTGGTGCTCTTCGCCCTGCTGACGCCCAGCGCGCCCAGGCCGATCGACTTCACGCTGTACTACGCGCACGACAACATGTACGACGCGTATCTCACCCTGTACGTCACCGCGTACACGATCGGTGAGGTGTTCCTCGCCCGTGGCTGCTGGCGCCTTGCCGGGCGCAGCAGCCGTACCTCTGTCCGCGTCGGCCTGCGGCTTGTCGCTCTGGGTGCCGTCGTCACCTTCGGATACAGCGGCGTCCGGACCGGCAACGTGATCGCCGGCGCCTTCGGCACTTCCCTCGCGGGCTGGGAGAACTTCGCCTGGACGTGCGGCGACGTCGGCGCCATGCTCACCCTCATCGGCTGGCTGGTGCCCACGATCACCGACCAGGCCAAGAACGTCCAGTACCGGTTCAAGCAGCACCTCAGCTACTACCGCCTGCGCCGCCTGTGGCTGGCCTGCTACAGCGAGGCGCCCGAGATCCGTCTGCCAATCGACCGGGGCGATCCCGCTCGGAGCCGCCGCTTCCGCAGCATCGGGTTCAAGCTCTACCGGCGGGCGGTCGAGATCCGCGACGGCCGCTTCGTGATCCGCCAGTACCTCGACGCAGGCGTCCGCGAGAGCAGCGAAGCTCGCCACAGTGCGCGAGGGCTCTCTGGCGAAGAGCTGAACGCCGCTGTCACGGCCGACCAGATACTCGCCGGCATCGCCGCCCGCAAGACAGGCGAGCGTCCCCATCCCGACTGGCTCACCGACTTCGCCGATTCCGACCCCGAGACCACCCAGCCCATGGACGACATCGATGCCCTCCTCGCCGTCGCCCGCCACCTCCCCCACCAACGCGCCCGCACCCCTCACTCCGAGCGAGCCTCCGCATGACCGACCTGACCCGCCAGCCCGCCCACGTCCAACTGCGCGCCCTGGACCGCCGCGAGATTTCCAGCCGCGAGCTCCTCGACCTCCACCTCGACCGAATCGACGCTGCCACGCTCAATGCCGTCATCACCCGCGACGACGACGCGGCCCGGCAAGCTGCTCACTCCGCCGACGAACGCCGAGCCCGCGGCGAGGCCGTTGGGGTCCTCGACGGCCTTTCGATCACCATCAAGGACAGCTTCGAAACGGCCGGCCTGCGCACCACCAGCGGAGCCGAGGAGCTGGCGGACCACATTCCTGACCAGGACGCCGACGCAGTCGCGCGGCTTCGCCACCAGGGCGCGGTGATCATGGGCAAGACCAACATCCCCGCTTACTGCCAGGATCTCCACACCGACAACGCCCTCTTCGGCTCCACGCTCAACCCGCACGACCCAACGCGGACAGCCGGTGGCTCCTCGGGAGGACCTGCCGCGGCGGTCGCCGCCCACCTCACCCCCGCCGACCTCGGCAGCGACCTTGCCGGCTCGCTGCGCCTGCCGGCCCACTACTGCGGGGTGTACGGACTGCGGCCGACACACGGACTCGTTCCGGCCCGCGGCCATGTTCCCCGGCCGCCGGGCTGGCTCACCAGCAGCGACATGGTCACGCCGGGCCCCCTGGCTCGCCACCCCCGGGACCTCGACCTTCTGCTCGCCGCGCTCACCACACCGGCACCGGCTGAGGACACGCCCTGGCGCGTAGATCTGCCGACGGTCGGCAAGAGCGTCGAGCGTTTGAGCATTGCGATCTGGGCCGATGACCCGAACTGCCCCGTCGACCACGAGACCGCACAGGCCCTAGTCACCCTTGAGGAGACTCTGACCGCAGCCGGAGCCCTGGTCCGACACGTGCCCGGACCTGTTGGCTTCACCGACTCCACACGCCTGTTCGAACAGCTCCTGCATGCCACCGCGACGGCCACCACCAACGACGAAACCGCTGCCGCTGAACTCGCTGCCACACGACAACTGCACGACGACGACACCAGCCCCCGCGCGATCTTCCTCCGTCACCGGACCCAAACTCACCGCAGCTGGCTGCGCGCGAACGAAGAACGCGCACGACTTCGATCGGACTGGCAGCGGTTCTTCACGGAACACGACGTCCTCGTCACACCGGCCGCACCAACACCCGCGATCCCGGCAGGCAGCCGCACCCTGACGGTCGACGGCCAGGAGCGGAACTTCTTCGACCAGACCGGCTGGGCCAACCTCACCAGCCACATCGGCCTCCCCAGCCTGGTCGTACCAGTGACCACGACCGCCCAGGGACTGCCCATTGGCGTCCAGATCATCGGTCGGCCGTACGCGGACCGCGTTCTGCTTGCGGTGGCGGACGGACTGGCATCCTTGCTTCGTGCCTCTGCGTGAGGACGCAGCCGTCGGTCCTAAGTTGGACGCTGCCCGGGCTCACCGACGACGCCCGGGAGGACGGTCGGGGAGAGTACCGAGTCTGCGTCGGCCCATGCAGCGCATCCGCGCGGCCGGGGCTGGGGGCTCGGGCCGGTGTTGGCAGCATGACGGCGTCGCTCATACGGTGGCGGCCATGACCCAGACCCCCGACCAGCGCAGGGTGAGCGAGATCGCGCGTTCGCTCAACCGGTACGAATGGCGGCCCACCGCTGAGGAAGTCAAGTGCGGTGCGGAGTTCTTCCAGCTGGTTCAGCGCCTGGAGGAGGCGGAGCACCCGCGTTTTCCCCGGGATACGAGCGCGAAGCCGTGGACGCTGCGCCTGCACACGGAGAATGTCGCCGTCCTGGCCGAGGAGATCACCCTGCTGCAGGAGGAATTCCTGCCCCCCTGGCGTGAACGCCTAGCCGCCGACTCACCGATGACCGAGTTGGTTGACCTGCACGTCCGGGGCGCGCAGCCAATCGTGCGGCACGCGGACGCGGTCCTGGCTGCCTGGGAGCACACCACCCTGCCGGAGCCGACCGCGGAGGAGATCGGCTACCGCACCCGGCACTCAGGTGCGGCAGCCAAGGACGTGGCGGCCCGGCTGCGGTACGACATCGCTGCCACCTGGGAGGATGAGCCTGCTCGCCGCTCGCTGTGGGAGGAGATGGGGCCGGCCTGGAACTATCTGGGGGCGGTGCGGTCCACGATGATGGCCGCGGTGAGCGGGGACGTCGAGTACTGAAGCGAACTCACCCCACATCCAAGTCCATTCGGCGCAGCCGGTGGAGGGGTGCCGTCCCCTTCTGTAGCGGTGCCGTAAGACGCACCCGCTCAGCGGCAGGGTGCGTTGGCCGCCGGGGCGCGTCCTCCGGGCATCATGGGCTCGCAGGTTCATCACAGCCATGAGGATGGGCAGTTGCCTGCTGGATAGGATCTCGGCATGCCGAACCGCCTTGTACCGCACTGGAAAGCGGCGTATGCGCGAGCCCTGCAGCAGCACGTGCTGGACGGCAGCGAGCGGGACGTCCTCGCGTTGATCCTTGCGCTGGTAGCCGTTGAGGACGGCACCGCGATCGAGGACATCTCCCTGTGGTCCGTGCGCTACCGGCTCGGCGATCCAAAGCAGTTGCACCAGAAACTGACCGCCCTGCTACCCGGCCCCCTGAACCACGTCGCCACCACGGTGGCGGACGCGAGGAAAGAGTCGACCCGAATCCGGATCGACGAACTCGTCGATGAGCACGGGAACTTCATCGGCCGCGCGGACCTGGAAGACCTCTTCGCGCAGGAGATCGAGGCCGTCGTCCGTGACCGTGGCGCCTTTGCAGCACCCGCCCCGCTGGAAGGCCGGATCTGGCGCCGGTGGGCCGCTCTGCAGGCACCCCACGGCATCCCCTTTGAGGACACCCTCACGTCGGAGGAACTCACGGCCCACGACGCGATGGGCCGAGACGGCGGCTATGAGGCGTCGGGCAAGACCGTGTTCGAGCACAGCGTGCAGCGCCTTATCCAGTTCCTCGACAGACTGCTCCTGCCGGCCAGCGGTGCGCCGCCCCTGTACGGCGAGGTGCTGGTGACCGGCGGTGTGCACGAGGGGCGCAGCGGTCGGCTGAACGCGGTTACCTGGAGCGTCGATGACGAGCAGCGGGCGTGCTGTGAGCCGCCGGCCTCGTTCACGATCAGCTTCGATGACCGTCACGGCAGGGCGGACATCGCCCCGGCCGATGTGATGCCCTTGCCGCAGTGGGACCGGCGCTTCGCCGTGGTGCACGCAGGCCAGCCCATGCCCATGGAGTGGGGCGCCTGCGTGCTGCTGGCCAGCCCGGAACTCGATGCGTCCTGGCAGCACAGCCTGATCGCGGAGCTGGAGGACGGCTGGCAGCAAGTGGACCGCCTCGTTGTGCTCGTCCCCCACCGGTCCGACGGCCAGATGCTCTCCGATGAACAGGGGCAGTGGCTTCGCGGCGCCTACGCATGGGCCGATGAGATCATCAGCACGCGCGCACCGGCCCCCGCTCCCGGCGCGCTCCACACGCCTGGACCTGTATTTGATCTTGAAGGGGCCAGTGACCGTCTGATCCTGCAGGTGGCCACGCCCGACGAGGCGACCCGCCGGTGGGCGGGGCAGCGTGCCGTCCCCGTGGCACAGACTCCGGCCGATGCTGCCGCCGCCGTGCTCAAGCGCCTTGACCGCGGCTGGCGCCGCCAGGGCGGGGAGCGCCAGGTACGGCTCCCCGTTGTACGCAACTACGGCTACCACCAATGGCGGGATGCCGTGCGCCAGGCCGGCCGGCTGCTCGATGCCGCAACGATCGACTGGACGCACGCGAATCCCCGCCATCCGGGAGAAGCTTCCTGGTGGGCGATCACCGCACAGGTGAGGCACCCCGACGATCTCGTCACCGAGGAATTGGTCGTCGGCCGGGGCGACGTGCTCAGCCTCATCGCCTTTCGGCGGCACCCGGTATGGACCGACAGTGAGGTCGTCCTCCTGCGCCACCCCATCAGCCTCGGTGCCCCTCCGCCGATCGCCGGGCCGACCAGGTTCCCCCTGCGCCTGCCGACCGCAGACTTCGACAGTCCACGCCATCTCCGAGGAGAGCACCAAGACCAAGGCGTGCCGGCGCTGGCCAACGAACTCGGCCTGGTTGTCGACCGAGCCCGGCTGCGTTCTCTGGACAACCGGCCGGAGTCCGCTCTCCTGGCCGCCCAGCGCCGCACCTGCTACCTGGAGTTGACCGACGACGAGTGCGAGGACCTCAAGGCCCGGCACGAGACGTGCGATGGCACCGCCGCGGCGGGAGCAATGGAGGTCCACCGTGTCGCGGACCTGCTCTCCTCCCGTCTGCCAGGTGATGCACTGGTCGACTGGGCCACCCTTGGCGTGATCATGCGGGCTGTGGTTCCCACCTGACCCCTGCGAGAGGCGACATCACCGCAGTGGCTCCCTGGTGATGACTGAACCCGTCTCGGTGCGACAGCACGCGCTTGACGGTGCTTGTGGCATCTAGGGTCCGGGGCTTACGGGGTCGTGGCCTGCGGGACGTTGCGGATAGCGGCGAGCAGGGCGAGGACTCCGGCATCGTCGGTGTTCTGGGTGGCGCGGATCAGTCCGAGGACCTGTCGGGCGACGGCGTCGTCGTCCCGGTTGCCGCGGTGACGGGCCCAGTGGAGCAGCGTCTGCCCGTACAGCGTCATCAACCGATCGTCGAGTGTGCCTGCGATCGGGGCGGGACGGCGCAGATCAGTGAGTACGGACACGGTGGCGTCGGGGACCTGGCCGACGGACGCGATCCAGTGCAGTGCGAAGCCGGCCGCGACCCAGTCGAGGGTGACCGGCGGCGGCACGCTCGCCCGGATCTGCGCCAGCCGAGCCATGTCCTGGCGGACGACGGCCTCCAGGTAGTCGACGGCCTGCAGCAGTTCGTCGCGGTTCACGGTGTTCCTCCCCGGATGATGTGCCGGGCCGAGCCGAGCACCAGCAGGGTCTCCTCGTGGTCGCCGGGAGGCGCTCCGGCCATCAGCTGCAGCCAGCCCAGAAGGACCAGGGCCAGGTCCTGGGCCTCGGTATCGGTGGGGTTGTCGTCGGCCCATGCACACAGAGCCATATGGATCAGCGCCGACGCCTGCGCTCCGCGGTCGGTGGCCATCGTCTCGTGAGCCGTGTGGAGCTCGGCCTCGCTCGTGGTGTCGCTGATCTGGAATGCCTGGTTCAAGAGGGCCGGAATCAGCTCGTCTGCCATACCTGCGATCGTGGAGGCGATCTGTCCAGGCGCGGCCAGGATCCGCGCACTTGACGCGGCTTTCGACGCGTCCTGCAGGAGTACGGCTTCGAGGTAGTCGAAAGCGGCCGCCCACTGAGCCGGGGACATCGTCACCGGTGCCCCCGCACGTGACTCTGCTGCGACGTGAAAGTGCTCTCCACCCGTATTCCCCTTCTCCTGCGCGCAGTTGATGCGACAACCCCACCGAACGGTATCGACGTTCGCGTCACCACGGCCACCGTAGACCCTCGCCCACCTGCGAAGTGATCCGCCCGGACTGCCCCTGACAGGTGGACTGCACCCGGCCAACGAACCGCACCACGCCGTAGTCTCCGCCGACGGACGCACCCGAACTCTGCCAGTGGGAAAGAAGCAAGAGACCGTATCTGGCCCACGTCCCACGGCCCCCGGCCGGCTGGCTCTTGTGGTGCTCCCTCGGGTTGGTCTGTGCGATCGATCACCAGTCGGCGACGGGGCGGAGGACGCGCGCGTCCGTCGTGCGGGCCTGCTCCCACGTGTACAGGCGGTAGCCGTCGGGGATGTCGTTTAGCGGGTGGTGACTGCGCAGGCTGCACACGATGATGCTGCTGGACTCGAGCTCGCCCGGCCAGCCGTCCGGGGCGGACGCCACGTCCGTATCCCGCAAGGGGTTCTTGGCCACGATTCCGATCACCCATTCGTCGGGAGGCTTGGGCAGGTCAGCGGCTTCGTCGTCGGCCAGGTCCAGCTCGTCGAATGGGAACGGGTCGTGGGAGACGAGGTAGCCGATGACTTCCAGCGGTAGCGGCTCCGGGAGCCAGTCCCGCGTGACGGCCTTGGCCGTCATAGGCCGGAAGTAGCCGGTGCCGACGGCGTCGAACTGCTCGAAGACGTGACGGAGCGGTTGGGTGTCCAGTGGGATGCCGGTGAGCTGGAACGACACGTTGCAGTGCTGGACCATGCGTGAGGGGTGGCTGGCGACGTCTGCGGCCAGTGTGTAAAAACCTCCGTCTTGGAACGTGTCGACGTAGGTCACCTTTTCGGTGTGGTGCACATCGCCCTCGTCCAGGCCGTCGTAGCGCTCCTTCCAGGCTCGCAGCGTGTCGAGGAATTCGCGGGCGCCCACGCCGTGCCAGTTGCGGGTGGCCTGCTGGATCGCCCACTGGGGCTGGGAGGTCGTCCAGCCCAGCGACGCCAGGGCGGACAGGAGGTCGGCGAGCCCGTTCTCGTCGAAGGCGCCGATCGGCAGATCGAGACACACTCCGCTCCCGTCGGCCGGCACCCAGTCCACGTCCGGGAGCTCCTGGACGAACACCAGGTCGGTGAAGCCTCCGTCGCCCGCCACGTACGTGAGCGGGGCGAGGTCAGTGCCGAGCAGCCTGAGATCGGAGGCGGGCAGGTCGGTAGAGGGGCGCCGCCTGCGCCGCCGGGGCTTGGCACCGGCGGCCAGATGCACGCGGCCGTGGGTGACGAGCTGCTCCCGCTTGCGGTGCAGCAGCCCCGCCACGGACGCGGGCGCGGCAAGCACCTCGGCCAATTCCTCCTCGCCGAGAAGGAGCACCAGTTCTTGCCCGCGGCACTTCGCCGCCTCTTCGATCACGGTGTCGGTGAACCCCGACACGCTCACGATCACACCGATGACCTGGGACGATGCCGCCCGCTGCAACCGCCGGAGGACGGCGTCGAAAACGTCCACGTCGGCCGGGGCGTTCTGCCACTTCGCCTCGATCAGGTACCACACGTCGCCGTAACGGGCCACGAGGTCTGTCTGCCGTGGCGCTGCGATCCCCGCATCACGGTCGACACGGAAGTGCGCCTGCTGGAAGAGCCGCTCCAGGAGCTGCTCGAACTTCCGGCCCCGCTGGTGCGCGTTCGTCACGGCGCGCAGGCGCGTGAAGTCCGTCGACAGAGGTCCCCGTGGCATCGTCGCCCCTTCATCCGGCCATCACAAACGGCAGGAGGCAGAGTTGCACAAGTCGAGGTCCTCGTCGGACGCCCAGTGGAAAGGAGCACGCATGGTCTCCTCGTGGCCGCTTGGTGTCCGGTGACACTGAACCTTGACCGCTTGCCACTGAAGTTTGACCGCGTGGGACTCGGCGGCTTGGAGGGGAGATCGCCGAGATAAGCGCAAAGGGGCCACGGGACGTCCTGAAGCCTTGAGTGCCCGGTTTACTTCGGCGGCGGGCGGCGGGGTCGCGCTCGGCGACCGCGGCGACACTGGGACGGGCCTACAGCCCCAGCCCTCAGTGTCGGTGCTTGCCGCCGGAATGCGACGGCAACGGGCGGCACGGAGCTCCAACGTACACTGCACCGTTGTGGCGATACCTGACACTTGCCCGAGCTGCGGCGAGACCGATGGCTCCTGCATCACGCTCACGCCGCTGCTCGATCGGCCCGAAGCTGTCGTCGGGTGTTTCGCTCATCTCTGGTTCGACGTCCGCAACCGTGAGCCGTATGCGAACCGCGAGGAGTGGCTTGCGGCTCTTGAAAATTTCGCGCCCACGGCAGCCAGCGAGTCTGTGAAGGCAACCGAGACCCTGCGGACGCTGGAACTGCGGGAGACGGGGCAAACCATGGCCATGCCCGATGGGCTCATGGAGTACACCGGCTGTGGGGACATTGCCCTCGACATCCACGAGTACCTCGGTCCTGTCGCCATCTGCCCAGACTGCATGCAACCCCTCGGCAAGCACATCTTCGCTGCCGGAGCGGCCTACTGCTGGCAGCACTTCTCCCAGCAGTACCGGCTCATCAACTGCCCGCACCTCGACGACTTTCCCCGTGACGCTGACGTACTCAAGGCCGAGATGAGCAGCCAGGTATGGGCGACCGTCAAGGACCGGTTCCCTCTGGTGCCTATCCCGTACGAGGACGACGAGGAGTAGGGCGTACGGCGAGTCGAGAACTCCCTCGTGCGTGGGTGTAGCTCGTTCTGAGGGAGGGTGCCATGGTGTGGACCGCCTACTGCACAAGGCGCAGCTTGGCCGGGTACGAGAGACACGGTTCCTCAGTTACTGCGCCTGGCGGCCTCCTGGGCACCGGCAGCGACAAGGTCGGAGACAGCCGACCGCGGGTCGCGACCCGTGACCAGTGACTCGCCCGCGAGTACCGCGTTGGCGCCCGCGTTGGCGTACGCGATCAGGTCGTGCGGCCCGCGCACGCCCCCCTCGGAGACCTTGACGATGTGGTCGGGGATCCTCGGCGCGAGCCGCTCGAAGGTGCCGCGGTCGACGTCGAGGGTCTTGAGGTTCCGGGTGTTGACGCCGATGACCTTGGCGCCCGCGGCGACGGCACAGTCGACCTCGTCCTCGTCGTGGACCTCGACGATCGGCGTGAGCCCGATGGACTCGGCGCGCTCGATGAGCGACTCCAGGGCGGGCTGGTCGAGGGCTGCCACGATCAGCAGCACGAGATCGGCGCCGTAGGCCCGGGTCTCCCACAGCTGGTACGAGGTGACGATGAAGTCCTTGCGGAGGACCGGGATGTCCACGCGGGCGCGGACCGCCTCCAGGTCGGCCGGCGAGCCGCCGAAGCGGCTCTGTTCGGTGAGGACGGAGATGACGGCCGCGCCGCCCGCCTCGTAGTCGGCGGCGAGCGCCGCCGGGTCGGCGATCGCGGCCAGCGCGCCCTTGGAGGCGCTGGAGCGTTTGACCTCACAGATGACCTTGACGCTGTCCCCGCGCAGGGCGGCGAGACCGTCCTTGGCCGCGGGAGCCTTGGCCGCGCGCTCCTTGAGCTCGTCGAGGCTGACACGCGCCTGCCGCTCCGCGAGGTCGGCACGGACTGCGTCGATGATCTCGCCGAGAACGCCCGACGGTCGAAACGACGGGACGCGGTCCGGCCGGACGGTGTCTGGTGGATCCGAGGGCGTGGGAGTCCTCGCGGCGTGGGCCGCAGCACGCCGCTTGAGGTTGTCCAAGCGGGCCGCCAGGTCCTCGGGGGAGTATTCGACGTCTTGTGTCGCCTCGTGCAGCAGCCGCTTGAAGTCGTCGGATTCCTCAGCCATCAGCTCTGCCCCCCTTTCCTGAACTCATCCGCGTAACTCGGCTCCAAGCTCTTGGCCAACGCAGCACGACCATCGTGCAGTGTGGATTTGACCGTGCCCGGCGCAATTCCCAACGTCTGCGCTACCTCGTCAACAGTTTGGTCGAGGAAGTAGTGCAGCACCAGCACCTCGCGCTGCCGCTCGGTCAGACCGAGCAAGCCGTTCACCACGTCGGACCGCCTCTCGACATCCTCGGCGGGCTGCGGTTCACACGCGTTGGGGAACGGCCACGCCCGCCGGGACAGCTCCTGTCGCCGGACCACCGTTCTGCGCAGCTGGCGCCACTTGTAGACCGCGATCTTCGCTACCCAAGCCTCTGGTCTGTCCAGGCGTCCGACCTTCTCCCAGTCGCCCAGGGCGACCAGGAACGCCTCCTGCGCCAGGTCCTCGGCCGTGGATCGGTCGGCTCCCAGCACCACCAAGGCGCGCACCACCGCGGCGAACCGCGCCACGAACAGTTCGTCAAAATCCGCCGCCGTCGTCACCCGCACCGCCGTGGCGCACCCGTAGGTCCAAGGTCGTCGTCCTGCGGGTCACGCCTCCGCAGGTGAAGATCGCAGGCATTGGGATCGTGGTGGATTCGAAGCTCCGCGACGTTGTGGCGGTCTGTGTCGAGCACAGCGACCAGTGTGGCGCGACGAGCGCGCTCGTACAGCACCTTCGCGACCGCCCGTGCGGTGATCCGGCTGACACCGAGCACCGTAAGAGCGACGGCCAAGGTGATCGGGCTGCTCCCCACGGAGCTCCTCCTTCCAGGTCGGCAACAACATGGACGACGTCGTCACCCATCAACTGCCACAGGAAGGAGCTTCGGTTGGGCTGGCGAGCACTTCGATCTACACGGACGGCCGGCCTGCGCGAGTGCCGAGATCAACAGGGCCGCGCGGATCGATGTGACGAGGCGTTCGTGATCTTCCCTCTTCCGCCACCCGTGCACGTCCCTCAAAACGAGCCACACCCCTCGTGCGTTCAGCAGGCCACCGAACGTACTCGTGGCTTCAAGATCGCATCATTGCCCCTAGACCCGTATCGCGGCGATACCCCAAGGAACGGCAGGCCAGCAGCATCCGCACGACTAGCCGGCTTGGCCCGTCGTAATCGAGCACCGGTCAAACTTCAGTGGCGAATGGTCAAGGTTCACCGAGGGGACTGCTGGGCAGCGGCGAAGAGCGGGCGATGTCATCCGGCGAGTAAGGAGCAGGTGGTGGAGGCCCTGCAGAGCCACGTGGAACCGTGCGGATTCCGCCGTTCTGACACGGAGTTGGGCTTCTGACATGTCATCGCCCGCCCCACGCCGCCGGCTGGCGTTCCCGCTGCAGACAACCTGGTAGGCCAGGACCGAGGGCTCGCCGGGGAGGGCGGGCGTGAACTTGTGGTCATTGGGCGTTGAGGTTGTGAGAGCGAGATGAGATCAAGCGGTTCCCAGAGGAAGGCGCGCGATGGGGTCCCAGCTCATCTTCCAGCGGACGTTGTCGTCCGGTGTCGGGTGGGCTGTCCAGCGCACGTCGAGAAGGTCAAGGTGCGACACGGTCAGCGGGGCATGGCTGGGGGTGATCTTGCGTAGGGCGCTCTGGAGTGGGTCAGAGTCGGCGTTGCCGTAGGCGTAGCCGAGTGACGCGTGCCCGCGGCCACCGCTGTCGGTGATGGCGGGCCTGTCGTGTACCTCCCACAGGGCGTTGCGCACCAGGTTGCGCAACGCGCTAAGGCCCAGGTCGGGATAGGTGTCGAGGATGGCTCCGGTGCGATTGGCGATCGGGGAGCCGCATAGGACGGTGAACGGTTCGACGCCGGTCAGCCGGGCTTTCAGTGCGGCGATGAGGCGAGCCCGCTCGTCGGTGCTGATGCCGGTGCTGGGCGCGTAGGCGTCCATCTCGACGGTGATGTGCACCAGGTCGTCGGGCAGGCACCAGACGGGATAGTCGTGCAGGACGGTACGGCACTCCGAGATAAGGGTGAAGAGGTCGGAGTCGACGGCAGGGTCGGGAAGGACGTAGAGGTGAAGGGCTCTAACGCCAGATTCCCAGTCCTGTTGCCTGAAGGAGGGGGTGAAGGGCTGCAACGGTGTGCTCCTTATCCGGCAGTGCGGCGACGGATTTTGTGGACGTGGCGCAGGGGGAGGTGTTGGCCGTGAAGTGCTGTGTCTCAGGCAGTGGCCGAGGTCTTGTCCACGGCTGCGTTGGTGAGGGATGCGGGTGGGGCGGGCATCGAGGTGGTCTTCATGCCCTGGGGCGGTGAGGGAATTAGTGGGTAGGGATCAGGCCCAGCCGAGTTCCGTGTAGGGGCGTCCGTGCCGGATACCGTCGATGGCGGCCCGGGTGTACGCGACGGTGGGCTCGGGGAGGGTGCCGGCGGGCCACCAGCTCCAGCTGACGCATTTGTCCGGCTCCAGGACTTGGGGTTCGCCCTGCCACGTTCGGGCCCGGAAGACCAGCTGGAGGCGCGGCTGAGCGCCGGGGGAGTCGACGAGGTGGACGGCGTGCACGAGGTCGACGTCCTCAGCCTTGATCACCAACCCGGCCTCCTCCCAAGCCTCCCGGATCAGGCAGGCGATGGCGGATTCCCGTTCGCAGTGACCGGCCAGAAAGTGGTGCTCCAGGGGCGCGTAGGCGGAGTCGGGATGCCGCAACCCGAGCAGGATCTCGCCGTCCCGTTCCAGGTACAGATGGACGCCGATAACGTTCGGCACCGTCTTCGTGCCGGCATCGCGTAGGCGCAGCACCGGCAACGCGTCGGCGGCACCACCGTCCGGGCGTGGGCCCTTCTGGTGGTGGCGGATGACGGCCGTGGTGCCGGGGTCCATGGTCAGATACGGGATCTGCTCGGCATCGGTGAAGCGCAGCATGATCCCCTCGGTGAGGGGCAGCAGAGCGGGGTCGCCGTCCCACGTCCCGGTGTACACCTGGACCCGGCTGGTGGTCCGGTCGTCGGCGTTGGTGTCCTCGACGACGGCGAGCGGGACGAGGTCGGGGATGTGCAGGCCGGCCTCTTCCATCAGTTCGCGGGCGATGGTGTCGTCGAGGCTTTCGCCGGGTTCGGGATGGCCTCCGGGCAGGGACCACTGTCCGGCGCTGCAGATGTTCTTGTTGGCGTCCCGCAGATGCAGCAGGTAGCGGCCGTCCGCGCTGACGAGCAGCGCCGCCGTGGTCGTAGTTAGCACTGGTGCGGTCACGGAATCCTCCATCGGTACGGCGGGCAAGTGGTGGGGTCGTCGCGCCCCAGGGCCGGGGCGCGACGTAGTTGGGTCAGCGGTCTGTGGACAGGGCCAGAAGTTCGGCGAACAGGCCACCGCCGTG
Organism: Streptomyces sp. NBC_00258; assembly: GCF_036182465.1. NCBI lineage: Bacteria > Bacillati > Actinomycetota > Actinomycetes > Kitasatosporales > Streptomycetaceae > Streptomyces > Streptomyces sp. NBC_00258. The sequence continues at coordinate 4,856,765 of NZ_CP108081.1, read as the reverse complement.
GGCGAGTTCGTCGTACGGCCCGTGTTCGGCGATCCGGCCGTGTTCCATCACGATGATCCGGTCGGCGATCTTGGTATTGACCAGCTGGTGGGTCACCACGATCGTGATCCGGCCGGCCGCGATGGTCTTGATCTCTTCGAGGATGGCGTGCTCGCCGCGGGCGTCCATCTGGCTGGTCGGCTCGTCCAGGATCAGCAGGCTTGACCTGCGATACAGGGCCCTCGCACATGCCAGGCGCTGCCACTGCCCGCCGGACAGTTCCGTCCCGCCCCACAGCTCCCGGGCCAGCAGCGTGTCCAGGCCGTCGGGGAGTTCCTCGACGGCGTCCCGCAGCCCGACCTCCTCCAGTGCCCGCCACACCAGGTCATCGCCCGCCTCGCGGGGCTGGCCGAGGGTGACGTTGTCGCGGACGGACAGCGGCCACTGCGCGAAGTTCTGCGGCACCAGCCCGGACAGGTCCCACAGGCTGTCGGGGTCGAGGTCGGCGACGTCGCGGCCGTTCCAGGAGACGCTGCCCTTGTCGGCCAGGAAGATGGCGGCGAGCAGTCGGGTGAGGGTGGACTTCCCCGAGCCGTTCTCGCCGACCACGGCGAGGATCTCGCCGCTGCGCACCGCCAGCGACACTCCCGCCACGGCCGGGTTGTCCTTGCCCGGATACCGGTACTCGACCTCGTCGAGCCGGATCTCTTCCACCGGCCGGCTCGGCGTGAACTCGCCTCGGTCTGGGGCGCGTTCGGCGGCGTAGTCGAGAAAGCCACCCATGTCCGCGAGGTAGAGGGAGGTGTGGAACATGGCTGCGCCGTAGATGACGAGCTGACTGAGGGCGGCGAGCGCGGTCTGCACCGCGACGACCGCGGTCGCGGCGATCGACGGCTCGATCCGTCCGCTGGCCGCCAGCCAGGCCAGCCCCGCCCAAGTCGCGACGAGGAAGAGGCCACCGATCGCCGAACTGACCAGCACGATCCGCAACATCTTCGGCGCCGCGGCGAGGGTGCGCGCGTCGATCCGCTCCGAGATCGACCGGTACCAGAACACCAGATACGAGGTCATGCCGTTGGCGCGGATCTCGTCGGTGAACTTCACGCTGGTCGCCCAGCCGCGCAGGTTCTGTCGAACATTGCGGTCGCCCACGTTGGCGTAGTGGGTCTCGTAGTTGACGCGGGCGTGCAGGACCGCGCCCACGCCGGCGGGGACGACGGCGAGCAGCAACAGCGGCAGCAACAGCGGGTGCAGCACCGACAGCACCCCGCTCGCGCTGACCATACGTACGACAGCGGCGGTGAACCGGGTGGCGTCCTGCACCATCACGTGGCTGCGGACCACCCCCATCTCCGCCGCCTCTTGCCGGTCCGCGCAGCCGTCCTCCGCCCGCGCGGCGGCCTCCATGCGGCACACCGCCGCCACCAGGGCGCAGTCGGACTCGGTCGTCAACCGCGGGGTGATCCGGCCGTCCGCGTATGAGGACAGCGCGGTCGCCACCCGCCCTGCCGCTGACGCACAGGTGATGACCAGCAGGGCCGGCAGCGCCTGGTGGAGCCGGTCGTCCACCTCACCGTCGGCCAGGATCCAGCGCATCGCACGGGATGTGGCGGTGAGCAGAACAGCGGCACTGATGCCGATGGCCAGCTGGCAGCTCGCCAGCAGAAGCACGGCTCGCCGGTCGATCACCCACGCCATCCGCGCGGTCTGCGCCAGCACCGACGGAAGCCGCCGGCACATCTGCGCAAACGATGCGTCCGTCAGGGGATTCTTGGCGTGCCGGCCGCCGTAGCGCAGCTCGGCAGGCGGTGGAGGCGGCAACCGGAGCGGCGCCGCCGTATCAGGCGCCGGAGAGGCGGGCTCGACGCTCACCGGCCACCTCCCCTCGCCCTGTCCGTAAACGGGGAGGCAGACGCAAACGGCCATGAGGCCGTCGGGAGCTCATTCGGGGCAGCCTGAACGGCAGGCAACTGGGCACCTCCAGCACCAACTTGGGGGGATGGCTGATGACGACCGGAACAACGACGCGACGTCCGTCTTCGAACGCACGTGTTTGGGTCGTATCCTCAGCCGCCCAATCTCGCGGTCCGCACGCTCGTGGCCGTTGATTCAGGCGGGTCCACCACATGGCGGCGGTGGCCGAAACACCGACGGCCGAAACGGATGAGGCCGATGAGGTGGGTGGGATGACGGCATGTTCGGGGCGCGGAGCGGCTTGATCAGCCTGGCGGGCCGACCGGTTACGCATTGGCGCGCCCGCGGCGGAGTTCTCACTGGGCACCGTCTCCCCCTGCAAGTCGGGGAATTTCATTTCTGGAGCTGATTCACGGTCGGTCAGTTCCTCGATGTCGTCGAAGAAGGATCGGAAGGCACTCGTTCAGCGGGTAGGGCGTGTCGTCTCGCCGCCCCGACGCGTCAGACGGGCAACCAGCAGGGACTTCGGAGCACGGCTGGGGCGTCTTCGTGCCACGTCGGCCCGGTTACACGGCGGTGCTGAGGATCTGTTGCACGGCGTGCAGCTCGAAGGTGGCGATGACGAGCGCGTGGTCGGTCACCCGTCGGACGTCCTCGGTGTCGATGACCTCGACGCGCCGAAGGGCCGGCGCCCAGTCGGGGGTGCCGAGGATCCAGTCGATGCGTTGCGGTGGGCCCTGGTCCGTGCGCTTCAGGCTGGCGGTCGGAGCCAGCGCCCCGGGCTGCCCGAGAACAGTGCCGGCATGGTGCGCGAGGTCGGCGAAGACGGCCTTCGGACCGCCGGTGAGGATCTCACTCGGGCGCGTGTCGCTGACGCGTACGCCGTTGCGCTCGATGGTGCGGTGCTGGAAATGGACGGGGTCTTCAACCCCTGCCCAGACGAGCATTTCGGAGACCTCGTCGGCACTGCGGTGGGGGTAGCTGTTGCCGTCCATGCCCGTCAGGGCGGTGCGGCGGTGGTCGGCCAGGGTGGTGAACCGCCGGGCTTCGGTGGCCCGCATGTCGGGATCGAAATGGCACAGGTGGCCAGACGCCAGATGAAGCGTCTTGGGGCAACCCTTAAAGCGCACCTGGACGTGGCAGATCGCCTTCCACGGCAGATCGTGATCGGTATGCGCGACGATCTCGAACAGCTGAGGATCAACCATCACGCCCGTCGGGTTCCGGCTGCGGCCTTCGCGCGGAGACGCCATGAACGGGAACAGTCCGCCGAGCGCGGTCGCCTCCTCGAACAGGGCGCGTTTGCCGTGGTCCCAGGCACCGGTCAGTTCCTGCCGGAAGACGATGTGCGGCCGGTACGAGGCGAGGATGCGATGCGCCAGATGACGCGTCTGGGCGCCACCTCCGTTGTAAGGTCGGCCCGGGGCGCCCTGCCAGCGTTGCCGCTGGTGGGTTTCCCCGGACCGCCTTCCGAACCCGGCGTGCCCGTCTCCGGGCACCGGGCTCTCCACAAGTCCCGCTCGGGCATTCTGTGATCTCACGCTGTCACCGTCCAGGGTGTCGGGATGCTGTATCCGCGGAACCGGTATCGCGTGGTAGCCATCCGGCCAGGCTGGAACAGCTTCCCGCTCTCCGTAACGGGCTCCCAACCGCCGTCGCAATAGACTCGGCGGAACCCACTCAACCGCATTCCTTTGTGTTTACGGCACGCCCAGATGAACACCCTCTTCCACGTGTAGTGGTTGAGGTACTGGAACGTAACCTTCGACACTCCGGGGCGGAAGTAGTTACACCACCCGAAGAGCACCGGATTGAGCTGGTGCAACAGGGCGGTGAAGGGAAGGTTCGTACTGCTCCGGCACATCTTCTTGACCTTCTCCTTGACGGCGTTGAGCGCCTTCTTGGAGGGGTAGTTGTAGACATACCGCCTGTCCGTGCCCCGCTTGAGATGGCGCTGGATGTGCCACCCGAGGAAGTCAAACCCCTCGTCGATGTGCGTGATGAACGTCTTCTCCTCCGACAGGGTGAGCCCCATCGGTACGAGAACCGAAGCGACCTCGTCGCGCACGGCCTCCGCGTCTTCGCGGGTGCCCCACACAAGAATCAGGAAATCGTCCGCGTACCGGACCAGCCGATAGTTTCCGAGTCCCTGGCGCCTGCGCTTCCTGCGCTCGTAGGAGGTCGAGTTCGGCCCCCCGTCCATACCGGCCACGTACTCGTCCAGCACGGAAAGGGCGATGTTCGCCAACAACGGTGAGAGGATGCCTCCTTGCGGGGTGCCGGTGCGGGTTTCCCGTGCCTGGCCGTCCTTGGAAAGAATGCCTGACTTGAGGAATGCCTTCACCAGGTCCAGGACGCGTCTGTCCTTGATCCTGCCCCGCACTCGGTCCATCAGGGCCGGGTGCGAGATCTCGTCAAAGCACGCCTTGATATCGCCCTCTACCACCCACTCATAGCTCTTGGATGCCATCATGCGAGTCTCAGCGATTGCATCGTGGGCCCGGCGATTGGGGCGGAACCCGTAGGAACACGGGAGGAAATCCGCCTCGAAGATCGGCTCCAGCACCAGCTTCAGAGAAGCCTGGACCACCCGGTCCGCCACGGTAGGGATGCCCAGACGGCGCAGCTTTCCGCCCGCCTTGGGGATCATCCTTTCCCGCACCGGTACCGGCCGGAACGTCAGCTCTCTGAGCTGAGAGCGCAGTTTGTCGAGGAACCCCTCGACGCCCTGTCCGGCCTCGATGGAGTGGACCGTCTTGCCGTCCACTCCGGCCGTGCGCGCCCCCTTGTTCCCTCGTACCCGGTACCACGCCACCAAGAGGAAGGCGGGATCGGCCACGAGGTTGAACAGGTCATTGAACCTGCGATGTTGATCGTCGTTTGCCCAACGGTGCAGCTTGGTCTGGATCTCCAGTACCCGGCGTTCGGCCTTAGCGACCGCCCACTCCAGTTCGTCGGTATTCACCATCGTCCTCCTGGCATTCCAGCATCCTTACTGCTGACTTGCTGGCCCCCTTCGCCATGTACGTGCCTCTCGCACGCTCGGACTACTACGGGGCCTCCGTCCCACACTGCGGCCGTCAGTCGGCAACGGACCTTCCCACTTTCCGGACTGGATGCCCGGAGCAGAGGGGAACCGCAGGCGGTTCCCACGTTCACCACATAACCGATTGGCCAGTTAGGCGTCCGGCTATACCCCGGCAGCATCTCCGTACCTACGCCGCAGACATTCGGCACGGCCTCCTCGCCGATAAACACAGTCGGCTTCGGAGTTGCCCCCCTAGTAAACAGAGAGGGAGCACGCACTGCATCACGGCCCATATCCACCAGATTTGAGCCGCTGGAACTGTTACGGGGCTTCGAATGCCGGTTCACTCTCGTTACACCTTCTGACCTCGCTTGCCCGACCCACACCATCTGGTAGTTCTGGCGCGTCCAGGCTTTGTCAGGACTGCTCCTGCCCTTGTCGGCGTTCCCCGGTTCGGACTGTCCTCAGCTTCTTCCGGTCGGCTGCGACCGCCGGAAGGCGGGGGTCTTACACCCCCACTCGGTTATGCAGCGCCTCGTGGCGCACGTGCTCAAGGTTCCAGCAGGCAACGCGCAGTTCAGTGCCGTCGCAGGTCAACAGGTCTCCTTCTTCGGGTTCGAGCAGGACACCGCGAACTGGTCCGCGTGGGAAGCCGGACGGCCCGGGTGGGCCGGTGTGTCAGGCCGCAGGGCCGAAGCGGTCGAGGTAGATCTCGATGACGGCATCGAGGTCGTACGTCACCACCACGGTGTGGTGATCACTCAGGTCCTTCATGTCGACGACCTCGGCATGCACGACGGCGGGCAGGAGAAAGTCGGTGGTGTAGACGCGGTCGACCCGGTGGGCCGGGCCATGGGTGTCCGATGAGTCCACGGTGGGCGCGACGGCGGCCAGACCGGGGCCGTCGGGCTGGAGAGCGGCGTGCCGTGCCGCGTCCTCCAGACCGGCGGTCAGCAGGATCCGGTCCGGGCGGGAGTCCATCACCCGCTGGCCGGGGGCGATCTCGTAGCTGCGGTGCGCGCGGTGCTGCGGATCCTTGATCTCCGCCAGGGTCGGGATGGGCAGTTCCCCGGGAACGAGCCTGTCGGGGTCGATGTAGCTGTTGCCGTCCATGCCGACGGCGAGGACGGGCAGCTTCCGCTCCACCTCGCCGTCGGGGGTCAGGTACGTCTCGACCTTGTCGGCGAACCGGGTGACGTCCTCGGTCTGAATCGGTCGGAGGGAGGGCGAGTTGTAGGACAGGTGTGCACAGGCCGCCACCAGGTCGACGTCGTCGGTGCCGCGCACCCGGAGGGTCATCGCGGTGGGCGGTAGCAGCCAGTTCGGCCAGTCGGTGTCCCACAGGGTGACCTGCTCGAAAACCTCCGGGTCGTAGTACAGGGACGTGGCGCCCATCCCCGGGCCGAGCTCCCCGGAAAGGCCCAGGATGCGTTGGGAGGCGTTGAACAGCGTTCTTCCGCTTCCGGTACGGGCATGCCCGGGATTCTCCTGGCGGCACAGGATCGTCGGCTTGAGATCGGCCAGCCGCTGGTGCATGGCCAACCATTTCTTTTTTTCGCCACCGCCGTTGCGCTCGAAGTTGCAGCTGGCGATCTTGATGTGTCGAGGTGGTGTCATGACCTTCCCAGAGGGTGCTGATGATGTTGTGCAGTGCGTTTGGGTACCGCCCTGGCACTCGTCGGTACGGCGTGAGAGCGGTCCTGCGGCAGGCCAGGGCTTCACGGTGGGGCCGCGAACGCTGCGGAGATCTCCGCAGCTTGGGTCGTGGCCGGTGTGGCAGAGAGAGGTCTCAGCGAGCCCCGGCTCGAGCCCCGCCATTCATCGGTGAACTGAGCGCCGTCAGTGCGGCTGCACAGGACGAAAGCGCCGATTGGCACCACGTGCAGACCGTTACCCCAGTTGGTCCGTATCTATCGGATGGAGGCCCTCGGTGCCTTCGGGGAGTGAGCGGTGGGGGTTCAGTGGCGCTACTCCCGCAGGACCGTGCCTTTACGGTCCGCTGGCCCACCGCCCTGCGCTTCCCGCACGCGGCCCGCGCCGACGTCCATCGCAGGGGCGCCGGGATGCCCACCCAGGAGCCGGGCGAGTGCCTTGTTGAGCTTGCCCTCGACCTCGTCGGTGAGGTCCTTCCCGTCCGTAGTGACCACTCGCACGGAGTTGGTGCTCGCGCTGGTGGCCCCTTTCCGGCCGCTGCGGTATCGGGTTTCGAAGGCCACGTGCAGGGTCGCGTTCGAGGACGTAACGGCAATCACATACCGCCCCTTGCCGTCGCGGCCGACGCAGACGGAGATGTCGTCCCGGCCGTTCAGGCGTGTCTCGCACTGGCGGAGTTCTTTGCGGATCTCCACCGGAAGCGTCTCAGGATCACCGACGGGAATGAGAGCAGGGAGGGTTACTGGAGCGTCAACGTCGGCGGACATACGTTCCACCAACGCGTGGTACTCCGGCCATGACTGCGGTGTCAGGCGTCGCTCGCCGTCATGGAACAACTGGTAGTCGGAGCGTTTCCATCCTCTGCTGCTGCGTCGGAAAACGGTCTCGATGCGCAGGCGACCGTTGACGTGTGTGAGATGGATGGCGACTGCGCCCTCGTAGGCGATCACCGGCTCAATCCCGGTTTCACGGGCCATGATGTCGGCTTCACGCTGCACCGGCAGCGGTATGAACAACCTCTGTGTGGAGGGGACTTGCGGTATTTCGGGCACTCCGGATGGCTCCGTTTCTTACTGAGGCTCTTCGGGGCGCGAGCTGTCGGATCCGGTGAGCTGCCCCTTGGCGGGGCGTATGCGGCCGTCCGATGCGCTGACCAGATCTCTTTCGAAGTCGCAGTCGTCGCGTCGTGCGGTGGTCAAGGGGCTACGCCGGATCCCGAGGGTTTCGCAGGCTTGTCGAAGTGAGGTTCCGGATGCGACTTCGTCGATCAGGGCTCTCTTTTCCGACGCGGACAAGGGACGGCTCTGTTCCTGAAGCGCAGCTTTCAGGAGGGCGTCGAACTCGGCATCCTTCTGTCGTGCCGTCACAATGGAGGAAGCGGAGAGACCAAGGAGTTTGCGGGCTTGTCGCATTGAGGTCCCGGAGGCGACTTTGTCAACCAGGGCCTGCTTCTCCGATGCGTCCAGGAGCCGGTAGCGCGCCTGGCGTGCGGCTCTCAGGAGAGCGTCGAACTCGGTGTCCTTCTGCCGTGCCGTCGTGACAGCAGAATCGCTGAGGCCGAGCGCTTCACGGGCTTCCTGGAGTTGCGTGCCGGCTTGGACCTTCTCGACCAGGGCTGCCTTGAGGTCCTTGTCCATGGCAGTGAACCGAAGGTCCAGGACAACTCCGCGTCGCTCCAGTTCGGCACGGTGGTCTGCATCCAGCGTCCGCGGCATTCCGGCCCGGTCTTTGATGGCGCCCTGGGCAACGGAGCGCGTGTAGGAGAGGGCTGGTCCGAGGCGGTAGCCCTCGTCGTCGGCGTACTTGACCGGTACATCGAGGTTTCCGAAGCGCTGGCGGTAGCGGTCGCAGGCGTCCAGCAGTTCCTGCCTTTTGGCGGCTTGCGGGTCCCAGCGCATCCCCATTTCGTCCAGCGCGTCGATCAGGGGCTGGTGGAGGCGGCCTTCACGGTAGGCGGCACGCAGCGCCTTGAACTGCGAGCCCAGCAGCCGCCCCTCTGCCGTGACATGGTCGTTCGGCACATCGAGGTTGCCGTTTTCCTCGTGATACGAGCGGGCATCGCTGAGCAGCTGCTGCCGACGGGCATCCAACGGTTCCCACTCAACGCCGATGCGGTCCATGGCGTCGATACGGTCCTGGGGAACCCAGCCCTTGCGCCGATGCTTGCGCAAGGTACCCAGCCATGCATCCAGCCTGCGGCCACTGGCGCCGAGGTACTTCTCCGGCACGTTCAGGTGGCCGTGCTCCTGGTGGAAGGCGACCGCGTCCGCGTATCCCTCCCACCAGGAGGAGGTGGAGTTGCGTACCGTCAGCAGCCGCAGCTGATCAAGGATTCGGTCGGATGTGCCCTCCGGCAGATGGAAGGTGATCCTCTTCGGCAAGCCGGGTTCCTCGGGTTCCCACTCGCCCGGTTCCTCGGCGTCCTTCCCTCGGGCGGCACGCAGAGACCGGTTCGCGCGCTCCCGGTCCAGGTCGGCGGCGAAGACGTCGTCGTGGGCCCTGAGGGCACGTACGACTTCGAAGAGAACCTCGAAGTCCCCGGCGTCGAGTTCGCCGTCGACCTCGGCGGTGTCGTCCGGAACGATGACCGGCACGATGATCGTGGCTATGGAGGCAGTGTGGCGGCTTCGGCGCATGGCCCGGCCCACGGCTTGGGCCACTCTGGCCGCGGACCGGGACGGATGGGTGAACACGATGGTGTCCACCGCCGGAACATCAACGCCTTCGGTCAGGCACTGCGCGTTGGAGACAACCGTCCATCCGCCGGCGGGCGGCTGCGCCAGCAGCGCCATGATTCCCTCCCGCTCGGCGGTGTCCATCACGCCGCTGATGTGGGTGGCATGCACCCTGCCCGCCGGCTGCTTGGCAGCAGGTAGGCGAGCGACGGTGGCGGGAAGGGTGCGTGCGAAGTCGGTGGCCTGCTGCACCCGGGGGTGGAAGGTGATGGCGCGCTCGGTGCCGTAGGTGTTTCGGGCGTGGGCCAGCGCGGCCTGTGCGACGACGGTCCTCAGAGCGATCTCGCCGTCGACGTAGTCGGATGCGGTGTTGGCGAGCAAGGCACGAGCCTCGGCGTCGCTGACGCCCAGCACCACCAGCCGGTAGTCCTTCAGGTACCCTTCGGCGATCCCGCGGGCGAACGGGTACCGGAACAGCACCGGCCCGAACAGTTCCTCGTTCCGCCAGGTCAACGCATCCTCAGCCTGGCCGACTGTCACGTCCGGCGTTGCCGTCATCACCAGTCGGCGGCGGTGGGGCAGGAACGTCGAGTCGGTGACGATCCGACGACGGGTGGCATCTCGCTTGCCGAACAGGTGGTGCCCCTCGTCACACACCAGCACGTCGACTTCGAGGCTGGCCTGCCGCAGACCTTCACCGACCCGGGCGGCCGACATGTAGGTACCGAAGATCACCCGGCGTCCCCCACCGCTCAGCCAGGATGTGATCACGTCCGGATCAGTACTGACCGGCACCTCAAAATCCTCGGTCCGTACCGGGACATCGGAGACCTTCTCGTCCGAGCAGACCGCCATCGCACGGAACTCGACCATGCTGGCGTCCTGCCACTCACGCAGAATCTGAGCGACCAGGGCCAGTGACGGGGCCAGGACCACGATCATCCCGTCTCCCGGGACCAGTTCCTCCACCGCACGCAGCGCCATGAATGTCTTGCCGGACCCACACGCCGCGTGCAACTGTCCCCGGTTCCCGTTCGTCAGCCCGGTGACAATCGCGGCGTGCACCTCTTCCTGATACGGACGCATCGAGGGAAGGTGCCGCGGGGCGGCACGACGGGGCGTGTCAGAGTCGGTCAACCGGGTCACTAATGATCCTTCTGTGTTGGTGTGGCTGGTATGGGCTCTGCGCCCTGCGGGGCAGAGCCCAGCAGGGGCACCGATGGACAGAGCTACGGCGATGTCCGGCGCTGGCATGCGGTACCGGGCCTGGGCCAGGACGCGGAGGCTGGCGTAGGTGCGCCGATTGGCACGGCGTGCAGACCGCTACCCCGGTTGGTCGGGGTGAGGTTCTTTGCTGCTGCGGCGCCTGGTGGCGGCTGCCTGTGTGCGTCGACACGAGATGCCGTGCGCTCGCTCCAGCCAGCGCAGCAGCTCCTGCAACTGGCTGACCAGCACCAGCAGGTGTTCGTACGCGAGGTCCGCCCGCGGCCGGGAGTTGGCACGGGCCTCGGTCCGCTCAATCAGCTCGTGGAGTTCGGAGCGTTCCCTGTCGCCGAGCCGTGCGGTGAGGGTGCGGGCGTGCGGGATCAGGGTGGGGGCGAGCTCCTCCAGTGTGGTGAGCGAGTCGGCGACGGCACGTGGGGCGGAGACGATGCCCCGGTTTGCGATGCTGTCCAGCTCCCGCCGCGCCTCGACCAACAGCGCGGACACATCCGTGTCGGCCGTAGGAACGACGGGAGTTGTGATCGTCATGGAGGTGCTCCGTGTCGGTTGAGTAGGAGGCGGAAAACAGAGGGCCGCTGAGCTGTTCCATGGCCGGCCGTGCTGTCGGCAGGCCCCATGCGACGGGTGGAGCCTGTACGGGGCGGCAGGTACTGGAGGCAGACAGGGGAGTCGAGGGGTCCCCGCAGCCGGTCGTCGTGTCTGAGGGCGCGGGAGCCTGGAGTCAGGTGGCTGTGCTGGTGGGGATGAAGAGCGAGGTTTTGGCGGCGAGCCGTTCGGACCACTGAACGGGAGGGGCGCCGAGCTCGGTTTCGGCCAGACGCTGGCGCTGAACCTCACCAGTTCCGGCAGGCGAGTACGTGTGCTGGACGTCCCGCCATAGCCGCTGGAGGGGATAGTCCGTGCGTAGGGCGTGGGCGCCGTGCAGTTCCATGGCGTCCTGGCCCGATTGAACGGCCCATTTATGGTTGAGGTACTTGGAGTTGATGAGTCGGTCGTCGCAGGTGCGGCCGGAGTCGAGCATGCGTACGGCGAGGTAGGCGAGCTCGCGGCTGGCCATCAGCCGGGACTTCATGTCACCGACCCGGTCGCGCAGGACGGCGAGGTCGGCGAGGGTTCCGTCGTAGCGGCGGCGGCCCTCAAGGAAGCCGGTCGCGCATTCCATGATCGCTTCGTGGATTCCGAGGGACACCGCGGCGAGGTTGGGACGGCCGTAGAGGATGCTGCTGCTGTAGGCGATGTCTTTGCCATCGCCTACTTCGCCGATCACGTTGGCCTCGGGTATTCGGACGCCGTCGAAGGTGAGCTTGCCGAAGCTGAAGCCGTGCAGGCCGAGGGAGGGTCGGTGCGGTTCGACGGTCAGTCCGTCGCGGTCGTGTTCGACGAGGAAGGCGGTCAGTGCGCGGGAGCCGGCCTTCTCGGCGGAGTCGGTGCGGGCCACGACGCAGTGGACGTGCGCGATGTGGCTGTTGCCGATGTGGACCTTGCTGCCGTCGAGGATCCAGTCGCTGCCGTCGCGGCGGGCCGTGGTCTCCATGCCGAGCACATGGCTGCCGGTCTCCTCTTCAGTCACCGCGATCGACAGCAGTATGTCCCCGGAGGCGACCTGGGGCAGCAGCAGGGCCTTCTGCTCGTCGCTTCCGAAGTGGATGATCATCGATACGGGCAGCTGGCTCGCCTGCAGGATGGCGCCGGCCGCGCCCGAGGCCCGCGCCATCCTCTGGATCATGAGGGTTTTCGCGAGATGTCCCGCGTGCATGCCGCCGTACGGACGACGGGGAATCGTGGCGCCGAACCATCCCTGCTCGGCCATGAGCAGGGCCAGGTCGCGTTCCACGGCGTGAGGGGACGACTCCATGCGCTGGACTCGGGGGGTGACTTCGGCAGCAGCGAACTCGTCGAAGTGCTGGACCAGGGCTTCGTAGCCGGGCGTGAGATCCGGAGTCGTGGACGACATCGTGGGCATCGTTGTCTCCCCCTCGGGGTGGTGGTCGCGGGTGGTGCGGCCGGGCGCGCGGGTGCTGCTACGAGCTGGTACGCCGGTAGAACTCGGTCATGAAGAGGTCGCGGTAGTGGTCGATGAGCGTCCACAGCGGGCGACCTTCCGAGCGGTCTCGCGGCTCGGTGCCGACCACGCAGACCGTGCCCCAGACATGGTTCGTGCGCTCGTCGATGAGAGGGGCTCCCCCGTACACGCGGACCCCGATCTCGTCGACGACCGGGTTGCCGGCGAACTCGTCGAAGTCGAGGACATCGGTCAGGACCAGCGAGCCCCGGCGCTGGACGACGTGCGGGCAAAAGCCGTGCGTCAGCGGCATGGCGCGGCCCACCACGGGCAGTTCGCCTCCGGAGGGGTTGGCGAGACCGAGGAAGAACTGCTCGCTGCCGACCCAGTTGAGCATGGCGTACGGAGTGCCGGCCGCGTTGGCGACCTGTTGGGCGAAGGCGTCGAACGCGCCAACGGGCGGAGCCGTGGGGTCGAAGAATTCGGGCAGGTGGCTCTGCCAGTCGACGTCGTGGCCGGTGGCGGACAGGAGACCGGACGGAGCGTGGGTGTTCACAGCTGTGCTCCTTGAAGAACGGTGGCAGGGGCATATGAGCGGGTGAGTGCGTGGTCGACGAGATGGGCGAGTACGCCAGCCGCGTCCGACCTCTTGCGGGCGTCGCACAGCACGACCGGAACCGTGGACGGCAGGGCAAGAGCGGACGCGACTTCGGCGGGGTCGTAGCGGCAGGCGTCGTCGAACTCGTTCACGGCGACGATGATGGGCAGGCCGCGCCGCTCGAAGTAGTCGACCGCGGGAAAGCTTTCGTCGAGGCGGCGAGTGTCGACGAGGACAACCGCAGCGAGGGCTCCTCGCGTGAGCTCGTCCCACATGAACCAGAACCGGGTCTGCCCTGGCGTGCCGAACAGCATCAGAACGGTGTTCAGCTGCGGGAAGGTGATCCGGCCGAAGTCCATGCCAACGGTGGTCGCCTTCTTGTCGAACAGCAGCGTGAGGTCGTCCACGCCCTCGGAGGCGGCCGTCATCACGGCCTCGGTACGCAGCGGGGTGATCTCGGAGACGGCGCCCACGAACGTGGTCTTGCCGACGCCGAACCCGCCGGCGACGACGATCTTGACGGAGGTGGCATTCGCGCCGCCGAGCCGGCGTGGCAGCCCGAGGTCAGAGCTTTTGGAGTCCATTGCGAAGGGCCTTCAGGAGAGCAACGTCGGGAAGGTCAGCGGAGTGTGTGGCGGTCATGGCATTCAGCGCACCGAAGTCGATCAGCCGGGACATGAGGATCCTGGTGATCTGGAAGGGCAACCCGATCAGGGCGCCGATCTCAGCGACGGCCAGGGGCTGCTCCCGGCACAACGCCACAGCCTGTTCGGCTTCCGGCGGCTGGCCGGCAGGCGGTTCTCTCTCGGCCCACAGCAGCGTCTCGATCTGTAAGTCGTGTGTGGGCTTGGTCTGGCCGCCGGTCAGGACGTAGAGGCTGGGGGTTTCGGTGTCCTCGACGGTCCAGGCCGGGGTGCTTGCGGACGCCATCTCACTGGCCGTCACCGGAAGGGGTCCCGCCCACGCGGGCCTGTGTGGCCAGCAGCTCGCCCATCCGCTTGATCAGGTTGACCATCGCGAAACCGATGGCTCCCTCGTCCGCCCGGGTGTTGGTGAGCACGCCCAGCACGCTTTCGACCTTGTCCGGGTCGCGTCCCGCGTTCCGTGCCACCACGGCCGGCGGGCTCCCGGCGCTCATGATGAACAGCAGGAAGCTGGTCTTCCTGATAAGGATCTGTTCGACACGGCCCTTGCCGTCGTCGACACCGTGAGCGAGCGAATAGGCGCCGTTGATCACTGCGGCCAGGCGGTCCGCCATTTTGCCGTCCATGCTCGGTCCCGCGTGAGCCAGTCGTAGGCCGTCCTGCGAGCCGAGCAGGACGCCGGTCACGTCGGGCAGTTGAGCCAAGTCGTTGAGGAGCTCGTCCACAACCACTTCCGGCTGGACTGCCGTGGAATCGGTGGTCATCGCAATTCTCCGTATCTCCGTACGCTGTACGGGCTGGTGCGCAGGCGCGAAGCCAGGCACGAAGGATGTGTGGGGCGCGCTGCGGGGTTAGCGTGCGTCCCCCTCGGGCGGTCGCGCCTCGCTGTCCACGCTGGCTTGCTCCGCGCGATGCACGCCCTGGGCGAAGTTGCTGACGAAGCCCGGATCCGGCGGCGCGAACGAGACGGGGGCGCCCGCTGGCTCCGAAGGGGCCGCATCCTCGCGGACCGTCGCCTGTGGTGTCCGCCGAGGCAACTGGGGACGAGTGTCGGGTGCTACCCCGAGCGCAGGCGTTGTCATGGTCGCTGCCGGGGCGACGGGTTGTTGCTCCTGGGTACGCCGCGCGTCACGGTAGGGCAATGGCGCCGTCCCCGCCGCCGGGGCGGGAACGGGGGGCGCGGCAGGGGGGCTGGGCCTGGGACCGCCGGCCGGTCGGGGACCGGGGTGCCCCGCGAATTGCGCCGCTGGGCCCGGTACGGCGGGAACGTATGCGTGAGCCTGCGACGGTGCCGCCGGCTCGTCCTGCCAGAGCAGGAGTTTGTCCGGCACCACCACGAGTGCCGTGATGCCGTGCATGAGATTCTGCTGCAGTCGCACGTGGATGCCGTACCGGCGGGCGAGTTTGGCCACCACTAGCAGGCCGGTCTGGCGATGGGCCAGTTGCTCGGCCAGGTCCGTGTCCTGGGGATCGGCCAACATCCGGTTGTAGCGGTCGAGTTCGCCCTGGGCCATGCCTATGCCCCGGTCCTCGATCTCCACGGCCAGACCTGCGGTGACCCTCGTCGCGCGCACGGCGACCTTGCTGTCCGGCGGCGAGCAGAGAGTGGCGTTCTCCTCCAACTCGGCCAGCAGGTGGATCAGATCGGGACCGGCGAAGCCCGGTACCTGCACATCCAGGGTGGATGTGTGCATGCGGACCCGAGCGTATTTCTCGATTTCCCCCGACGCGCCGCGCAGCAGGTCCACCAGCCCGATCGGCTGGTTCAGCGTGCGCGCCTTCACCCCGCCCAGAACCGCCAGCCGTCCAGCTGACCGCCGCATGCGCTTGAGTAGATTGTTGACGTCGAACACGCTGTACAGCACGTCCGGGTCCTGGACCTGCTTCGTCAGCTCTGTGACGATGCCGAGCGCCCGTACGAGCAGCAGGGTCAAGCCCCCGGCGAGATAGACGAGCGCTTGGGTCAGTTCCGTCTGCCGCCCGTTCACCACCGCCCGCCAGGCTTCTGAGTGCAGTTGGAGCAGAGCGACCTCAGTGTCGTTCCACGGGTTGCTGTCGGAGTTCGCCTGTGCCGCGCTGAAGTCGGGGGCGGATGGCCGCTCGCCCCGGTCGAGCTGCTCCAGAGCATCGCTGATGCTCTTGCGCCCTTCGTCCACGCCGGATTGGAAGTGCCGCAGCCAGCCGTGCACCGATTCGCTGTACTCGCTGCGCTGCCGGTGCAGGTCAGCCGCGGTGCGAACCGCCAGCCAGTCTGCAGAGACCAGCACCGTCAGAGCCGCGGCTGCTGCCACCGCCCCGAGGATCCAGCCGTCCACATGGAAGCGGGCCGCCGTGCCGACGGCAGCCGCCATGCACAAGATCGCCGAGGCCAAGAGGGCGGGCATGAGCACCAGAAGCCGCAGCCGCAGGCGCAGCCCCTTCTCGGTGCGCAGCGGCTCGGCACCGTGCGCGCGCCGTCGCTGGCCACGTCGGCGACCGTTTGGGCGCGGGCATGACAGATTAGACATGGGTGACCTCGCGGAACGTGGTCCTGACAGGGAGGACGGGACAGCCGGCCTGGAACGGGCTGGCAGCGCACCGGCTTCGCGCGCGGCACCAGCGGCGGCCAGGCCGGGACTCGGGCGGGAGTGGCCGCCGAGGCACGCGCACCAGACCGCAGTCGACGGGGGAGGCGGCGTACGGCCCGGGTCCACGGGGGTGCCCCGGCGGCCGGTCTATATGCGGATCTCGCTGATCGTCTCGACCGCACTCTGTACGACGTGGCTGATGGACGGAGCGAGCGAGCTGTCGTGGAGATAGAAGCCGAGGAGCACGGCCGCTATTGCGTGGCCGGTCTTGAGGCCGCCTTTTCGGATCAGCAGCCACACCATGACGGCCAGCACAACAACCAGGGAGACAGTGATGCTCACGGAATTGGGTTTCTGCTGGGCGAGTGCGTCCGGGGGGCCCCGCGTTGCCAATCGGGTCGGCGGCAATGACCCGCGTGGCTGCGGGACTTGAAGCGTCGGCGCGCCTGAAGGATGGCGCACCTGCGCAGCTGGTGACCGCATTGGTCCGTGCGCGGCCGAGATGGGCCGTCATACCGGCTAAGGCGGGAAACGGGGCAGGCACGATGTCCTCCGGGGGGCGCAGACTTGTCGT
This sequence comes from Streptomyces sp. NBC_00258, assembly GCF_036182465.1. Lineage (NCBI taxonomy): Bacteria > Bacillati > Actinomycetota > Actinomycetes > Kitasatosporales > Streptomycetaceae > Streptomyces > Streptomyces sp. NBC_00258. Next base: position 4,839,907 of record NZ_CP108081.1, on the reverse strand, counting down.
CTCGCGTCATGTCCGCGACGCCCGGGTGACCGTTTCCGGCCTTCGTTGATTTTACAGGTAAACCAGGGAAGTAATCGATGCTCTCAGGTCAGAAGCCTGTGAAAAATGCATGGTGCACAAGGGTGTTGGCACTCAGAACGGGAAATACCGCTGCGCTGCATGTTCGGTGATGCTGGTCAATCGGACTGAATTCTCTCCATTGCTGTGGTGACATCGTCGGCTCAACTCCTGCGGGGCCAGTCGACGACGAGGCGGCTGCAGGGCTTGTCCACGACGAAGCGCGGTTCGGAGGCTGTCAGTTGGTTGCGGGCGTCACCAACGGCCATGCGGAAGCTGGGTTCGGGTGAGCCGTTGCCCCAGCTTTGGTTCCACTCGCTGATTTCGGTGACGACCTGGTCGGCTACTTCCGAGGCGCGCGGGCCGTGGCCCATGACGCCGATCTGCCAGAACGTGCCGTGCTCGTCCTCGCCTTCCCGCTTCGTGAGGTAGGCCAAGGAGTCATTGTCGAGTGCGGTCATCGAGCCCCAGCCGAAGTTCGGGATGAGGCCGGAGCGGGACCCCGGCATCCGGGACAGGCCGTTCGGCAGCACGTATGCCAAATACAGGTAGAGCCACTCGTAGGAGTCGCCCTTGCGGAACTTCACGTTGGTGCAGATCTCGGCTGGGGGCTGGTCCAGGACGGTGCGGATCGCCTCGCGGTCGACGTTCTGCTCGCTGTAGGTCTCCAAGCGCACGTCGCCGTCACCTGCCATGTCGACCATGGTTCGGACGTCGTTGCAGACGCCCTTGCGCAGGGGGACGAACGTCATCATCTCGGTGGAGACCGTCCGCCAGGTCTGGCCGTCGCGTTCAAACGCGAAGCTGCGGGAGATGCTGCCGCGAATCCGCATCGGGATGACGAGGCGTCCATCGGGGGCGAGCTGGTCGAGAATCCGCACGGGGATGTCGCCAGCGCCGACCGTGAACTGGATGCGGTCGAAGGGCGTATTTTCGGGCAGACCGGCGGCGCCGTCGCCCAGTGCGACGGTGACGTTTGCGGCCCCGGCCTGAGCGAGGTTCTTCCGCGCGCCGTCGACGAGGTCCTCGTCGACATCCACGGTCCACACATGGCCTTCGAGAGCGACGAGTTCTGACAGCAACCGGGCGTTGTAACCGGTGCCGGCCCCTGCTTCGAGGATCTTGTGGCCGGGCTGGGCGCCCAGTTGTTCGAGCTGGGTGGCGACGATGGAGGGGGCGGAGATACAGGAAAGCATCGCGCCCGTCGCGTCGTGCTTGATCGCCACGGCGTCGTCGACGCAGGCGCTCTGAAGGTCGACGCCGGGGAGGAACCGGTGGCGATCGGTACCCCGGAACGCGGCGATGACTTCCGGGGTGCGCAGGTGGCCGCTGTCGACGAGGCGGCTCACGAGCTCGTCGCGCCATACGGCGGGATCGGTGACGGGCGTCACGGTGGTCTCCATTCGCGCGAGGTTAGGGGCTGGCGGGGTGGAACGACGGGGAGGCGCGTCGGTGGCTTGCGCCTCTACACAAACGACTTGGTGGCGCAGCCGATGCCCCAGCCTCCTGCTGGTCGGTAGCACTCAGGTGTGGTCGAAGGCGGCGATTGCGTGGCGGGTGAGAGCGGCCCGCGTCCCACGCCCCCAGAGCATCGGCGGTAGTTGCATCAGCTGACACCTGGCTGTCTCGCATGCGGCGCTACACCTCCCTCCTCAGTGAGGCACTGAGCGAGGCTCGTCCCAGCCGTGCTGACAGCCCGCATCAACGTGGACAGAACCGATTCCGGCAGGGTGCCCCGGCCGAGGCCGCCGTCGTGGACGATCGCCTCCAGCTCGTGGCGTGACCACTTGTCAGCCGGTGGGGCGGGGTGGCGGAGGATTTCGCGTGCTGCGTACGCGTCCCGCGCCTGTGTGGTGTCGCTGACGATCGCGTCGTACAGGGGGCGCGCCAGGGTTTCAGCGCCTTCCGGCGCCAGGTCGATCGCCGCCAGGGCCAGCCGCACCCGGAACATGCGCAGGTGTGGCGGGTCCGGCTCCAGCGCATCCCGCACGGCGAGTGCCGTAGCGGCGAACCCTCTTGCTGTGGCGCGGCCCGCAAGGTGGTCGCCGTAGTGACGGAGGATCTGCGCGACGGCTTCCTCCCACGGCTCCGTGATCTTGGCCTTGTCGATCAGGGAGTTGGCCGTGTCCAGAGCGTCCATATGCAGGTTCGCCACGATGCGTGCTTGCCTGCTGCCGTACAGCCGCTCGGGCTGCTCGTCGTAGGCGATCGCGTGTTCTGCCGCCTCATGCCATTGGCCGGCGGCGACCAGGAGCCGGGTGCCGTCGTCGAGCAAGAGGTCATGTAGCCAGGGCTGGATGTAGTCCAGGACGGCGTCGGTGGTGAAGCCCGTGAGGTCGATGGCCTGTCCGTGGACGGTCACGCTGCCGCCGTCACGGGCGGCGCGGTGCACGCTCATGAGCTGCTGAAAGGCGGCCTGTGGATCGCCCGTTCGGGCGGTCAGTCGTACGAGGTTGACGATGGGTTGGAGGCTGGCGATGGCAGTGTCCCCGGTGACAGGCCATGCGGCCTGGAAGAGACGGAGCTGACGCAGGCAGAGGTCCGTCGCCAGGTCGGTCAGCCCGCAGTCGGAGGCGATCAGCGCGGACAGGTTCCAGGTGGCACATGCGAGGTTGATCCGGTCGCGGAGGGGTCCGTCCTGCGCCGACTTCTCCCCGCAGGTGCGGACTTCGTCGAGCCGGGCGGCGAAGCTGGGGTAGACGAGATGGGACCGGATGACCAGCGGAAACCGCCTGGAGAGCCGACGGAGCCTTGCCTGTGGGTGCTGTGGTGGCGCGGTCACGGCATCGGCCTTTCCGTGGGGTCAGCGGGATGCAGGATCGCGGTATGTGCCGCGTGAGCGAGAACGCTCTGGGTGCGGGCGGGCAGGCCGATCCGGTTCCAGTGGAAGATCACGTGGTAGGAGATGACGTCGCGCAGGCCGCGGTCGAGGGCTCCGTCCCGGGCGGCTGTGCCGAGGTCTCCTCCGGCCTGCCGAAACGCGCTCACCCAGTCGGCGGCGGACTTGAGGGTGCGGTCCGACTGGAGCATGGGGCCAGCGGGGCTGGTGTCGGCGATGAGCAGTTGTCGGAGGCTGTCGGCCATGGCGTGAATTTTGGCGGCCGGTACGTCTGAGGGGAGGGGCCGTTCCCGGGTGACGCGGTGCCAGACGTCTCCTTGCTCGTACCACTCCAGTCCGGCGGCGCGCATCAGAGTCGCGCATAGCAGCAGTGACAACTCCCGGCGGCCCAGCTCGCCATGAGCTGTGGTGAGGATGGCGTGGCTGTCGGCGTGGAACAGGGTATGGGCGATGGTCATGCTGGTGTCGCCGCCGAACGCTGCGGTTTCGGGTTCGTAGATGCCGGGCCACCAGCGGTGGACTCGCCCTGCAGCCGTGAGTTTGTCGAGCATGTCGGTCAGTGCCAGGGGGAGTTGCGTTCCGAAGGCCGGGAGCAGCCGCATCCGCCAGCACGGGTGCTTACGGATGAACCACCACCCGCTGATCAGACCGTCCTGTTGGGCCTGGTCCAGGACGGGGGCGAAGTGGTCGACGGCGATCTGCTCGGCCTTGGCCCAGTCGGTGAACTGGATGTACAGCTGACGCCATGCCGGAGGTCCCGCCTGCTGGGCGAGGGCCTGGTGCCCGGCCTGCTGGTAGACGGCGACGGCGGCGTCCAGGTCGGCGGGCTCAAGTCCGGCGCGGGCTGCGGCGGTGTCCGTGCCGGTGCCGGCCAGGACGTCCAGCACGGCTTGCAGGGTCGCTTCCAGGAGGACGGGCTGGATCAGTCGATCAGTAGGCATGCGTCCCATCCCGAGGTCGGCGCAGCGTCCTGGGCTGCGGTGGTCAGGGCGAGGGCAGTGCCCGCGGCGCCTTGCAGGAGGCCGGGGTCGCGGCCGGGTTGGGCGTGCCGGGTCAGGGCGGCGGCCAGGTCGGGCGGGGTGGCGCGCAGGGCCGGGGCGGAGGCGTCGTGGGCGGCGCGGAAGGCGGTCTGGTAGACGCCCGCCCAGCCGTGGCACAGACCGGCGTCGGTGATCTTGGACAGCTGATCGGGATCGGTCAGGCAGCGGACCAGGGCGTCCTCGTACAGGCGCTGGCGAGCCGGGTCGCGGCGCGCCAGGGCGGCGAGCTGTCCGGCGCGGGCGATGCCGGGGGTGCCGTAGCACCAGCTGGGCCGTGCCGGGCCGCGCTGGGCGGGTCGGGCGGCGCGGAATTCACCGAGGCGGAGGTGCTCGGGCCACCAGAATCCGGCGGGGCCGTCCTGCCGCCACGTATCGAGCCAGTGAAGGATGGTGTCGATGGCGTCTTCCTGGCCGTCGACCCTCACGCCTTGGCGCAGGGCGCGGGAAAGGAGCAGCAGCGGGCCGGCAATACCGTGGGCGGCGCCGAAGTTGGCGTGGCCGGCGGGGACGGTGGACGGGGTGAGGTCGGGCTGGTGATCGACCCACCAGCCCGGCAGCACGCCCTGGTCACCATGCCGGATGGGGCGGGTCAGTTGTACGAGGTAGGCCAGGACGCGTGCCATCGCGGTGCCGGACGGGGACCGGCGCAGCAGATAGGCGCCGATGCCGGTGAGCCCGTAGAAGATGTCGTACTCGTGGAAGCCGGCTGGACGGCCTTGGCGGATGCGAGTCTGCGCTGCGTCGCATCTGCGGTGGGCGAGTTGAGCCACGTGGTGGTCCAGGGCTGCCAGCGCGTCCTGATACCTGGGTGCCTCGTCCGTGACGGCGCAGCCGAGCATGAACGCTGCCGCAGGGGCCCCCAGGTACAGGCCGCTGGTGTCGGCGGCGCTGACGGGGGTGGCGACGGCGGTCTTGATCCAGGGGTGTGCCTGCTGCCAGGTGCCGTCTCCGGTACGCGCTCGCTCGATGTGCAGGAGCGCGGATCCTGCGGCGCCGGCGGCCAGGTCCTGCGCTGCCCAGGGCTGGTCTTCGGGCGGCGGGACGGGGGTGGCCAGGTGGCGGGCGAAGGCGTCCGCCAGCACGGCTGGGCTGGTTGTTGCGGTGGTCACGGCTGCCGCTCCCGGTGTCGCAAGGCGCAGGCCCGGGCGAGCCGGCCGGTGGCGCGTTCGTGATCGGGGTCGACGGGCAGCGCCCGCACGCAGTGCTCTTGGAGCAGCGACCGCAGCACGCTGTCGGCGTTGTGCCCGGTGGCCAGCTGCTGCCGGTAGGCGGTCAGGGCGGCAGCGCGCTGCCGCCAGGCGGCAGCGACCGCGGGGCCGCCCGGCAGGGCCTGGAGAGCGGTGCGCTCGGGATCAGCCAGAGCCTGGGCCAGGACGATTCGATCCCGGGGTATGGGGCCGCGTTCTCGAGGGAGCGTGCGGGTCAGCCAGTCCGACGCCTGATCTGCGTCGCCGGTGAACCGCACCGTCAGGTCGAACATGCTCGCAGCGGTCAGGGCCTGCCCGGTGGCGGCGTCATCCGCAGCGGCACGGATCTGCGCCACGCTGGCGGCCGAGTCCGCAGCGAACACCAGGTGCGCGGCGTCCAGAGCGGGGCCGTGCCCGTACGGGCCGGTCTGAGGCGGATAGGTAGCCAACTCCAGGCGGGACGCCAGATGTTGGCTGCTGAGGGCGTCTGCCCAGCCGGTGACCAGTTGGGCGGCCGGACCGAAGGCGGCTGAATCGGGAAGGCGCAGGTACAGATCCAGATACTGGTCGGCGTCCGGTCGGGTTGTGTTGCGATGGCGCCTGAACCACCAGAGCGGCATGGTGGTGAACTGGTCGAGCAGCGTGGGCAGGTGGCCGGACAGGATCTCGTCGTAGCGCTGGGGGTGCGCGAAGAGTCGGGCATACAGGACGGTGGGCTGGCTGGGCGTCCCAGGGGCGGCGGCAGCGGCCTCCGGCAGGCGGGGCGGGTCGGCGGGGGTGGAGTTCGCCAGAGGGATCAGGAGCTCGTGGGGGCGGCCGATCCATGCCCAGTCCCGCGCAGTGGTGCTTTCGCGCAGTTCGACAACGCGGTTGCGGTCGACGCCGGCGCGCAGCAACGCCCGGTGGATGCGCTGGTCGAGGCCGAGGGGCAGCTGCTGGCCGTCTTCGACCAGAGCAAGGCGATCGGGGACGCAGAGCCGTTCGCGCCATCGGGCCAGTGCCTTGTCCCAGTCGGCCATGGGGGCGGACCGGCCGGGCAGTTCCTCGGCGGACAGCAACCAACGGGCAGGCGCGAGGACCGTCCGCTTGTACCGCACGCGTGGCAGGTAGGGCAGGGTGGCGGCAACGCCAAACGTGAACGCCCGGTAGGCGGCGCTGCGGGCGGTGGTGATCTCTGCCAGGAACCGGGCGAGCGGCGGTGTGTGGACGGACGCTTCCAGCGCATGGGTGACGCGAGGCTCGACGTGCTGCCCCGTTGACCTGCGCACCAGATAGAACCGGCGGGTATCCGCAGTCACCGCCAGGTCGTCGAGCGGGATCACGCCGGGGCCGGACTCGTGGTGCTGGCCGAGAGGGATGGTGAAGGGCAGGACCTGCACGGTGCGGGCGATGTTCTCGTTGCGGCGCCGGCGAGGGGTGAACGACAGCTGCGCCGCGATGGCGCCGGGGCCAGCGGTCGCGTACGAGTCGGTGAGCGCGGTCTGAGCGGACGGCGGGAGCAGGTGTGCGAACCGGCCGAGCATGCTGCTGCCGGGGCGGGGGGCGCCGGTGACCAGCAGCCGGTAGTCGCCGCCCTGCACGGCCTCCAGAGTGGGGGCGTGGATCTCCACGGCGATCTCGGCCCGGGGCAGGGGCAGCAGCGGTTCGGTGTGGTGGGCGGTCAGGTCGGCGATCGTCGCCCGGGTGAGGACCAGCTCACGCCTCCCTTCGAGCATCGCCTCCTGGAGCAGGCGCAGGATCTTCTCGTCCCGGTCGGTCACCTCATAGGGCGGGCGGGCGCGCTCGGAGCCCAGGAAGCCCGCGGGCAGGCCGAGACCGCTGTCCGCGACCAAATCCAGTACGGGCACGAGGGCCTCGTTGCCGTATCGGTCGAGGAACCGCTGGTGGTAGTCGCGCCATTGCGGATACCCGTACGGATGAGGCGACAGGTGGTGCATGACCTGGGCTGCCTCGGCGGCTTCGGCCAGGAGGGCTTCGGGGATGTGGGCGGTGCAGTCCAGTGCGGCGTCGACCAGCAGCGGGACGCGGCCGGTGGTACTCACGTGCTGCATGCTCTGCGTCAGCGGGTCTCCGAGCGTCCAAGGGGCGACGGTGTCCGGGTCATTCAAGCCACCCCGGATCGAAGCGAGCTGGGAGGCCAGCTCTGCGATGTCGGGTATGCCGGTGGCGTCTGCTTTCTCCAGCTCATCGCATATGTGGGCGAGCGTGTCGACGGACGTCATCGGGGGCCACAGGCTGCTCATCAGGATGTGCTTGCTCAATAGGTCGGAGATCAGGCCGACGAGCTGCTCGGGGCGTGCGGTGGGGAACTGCCCGGACAGACGGTGCACGAGCAGCTCGTACGGGATCGGGGTACGGGCAGCCTCCAGCACGGCAGCCACGGGCCGGGTCAGGCGGACCGACAGCTCGATGGGGGCGTAACCAGAGGTGTGCGCGTCAGTCGGCATCCCGTCCACCACGTGCCGGGTGCCGCGGGAGCGGCCGGTGTTGTTGGCCACGACCGTCAGCCGGGCCAGCAGAGCGGGGTGGCTCTCCAGGCGGATAATGACGTCCGTCAGCCAGTCGGAATCAGGCCGCAGAACAGTCCGGTACCCCTCACCCCACAGAATGTGGGCGGCTTGAGCGGGCTCAGCGGGGGCGACGCCGGCGAATACCCCGAACGGCGTGGGCCGGTGGTTCCACCGCAGGAGGTACGCGGCAACAGACCGGACGGCCCGCCTGATACGGCGGCCGTCGGTGACGGTGCCGTTCAGGATCTCGGCGACGCGCTGACACAGAACGGGGCTGGCTGCGGACAGCGCCGTCGGCACTGGAGCGCGCCATACCTCCTCCAGCCACTGCCGACCGCGGATCGTGGCGTCGTCGCCGTGCAGGTCAAAGTCCGGCACGGGGATCGGCCGGGAAGCGGTGGAGGCGCGCAGCAGCATTCCTGGCTGCCACTGATACGTGAGGGGTACTCCGTGGGCCACCAGTGTCCCTTCCTGTTGTGGGGTGCGCGGACGGGTGGTGCCGGGGCGGCAGCGATGATCGGCTGCCGCCCCAGCGGACGCCACGTATTAGGCGGCGTCCTCGATGGAGGACTGGCAGGCGCTGGCCCCGTTCACGCAGGTGTTGCCGCAGCCGTCACTGGTGGGGCACATGAAGACGGTGAGGGGGCTCTCGGAGATGACGACCTTGATGTCCAGCTCGAAGTCGTCGTCGGCGAGGCCGTCGACCGGCAGCACGGCCGGGGCGGTGGGGTGGTCGAGTACGGCAGTGGTCATGCGATCACTCTCTTTGTCCGATGGGATGGTGCAGAACGCCCTGGCTCAGCACCGTGGTTCAGACGGTCGGCCAGGAGATCGAAATCCGGCTGTGCCTCTTGTCGATGATCCGGTCGCCGGTGATCCGGTCATCGGGCGTGCCCGCCGCGTAGACGGCGATGCGCGGGCCGTCAGCGCCGCGGACCTTCTCGCCCCAGGTGCGGAAGAGGTCGGCGATTCGCTCAGCGAACTCGGCCGCGTCGGGCCCGAAGGCGTGGACGCCGTACTCTGCGGTCTTCTTCTCGGTGTCGCGGCGCACGACGGTGTAGGCGAAGTGCGGCCCGTCGATGGCGACCATGGACCAGCTGTTGCCCGTGGGGCCGATCTTGCCGGTAGCCAACTCGGGGTTGGTGGACATGAAGCAGAACTTGGGGACCTGTGTGGACAGGTACATCTGCAGGGTGCCGATGGGCTCCTGGCTGGCGACGGTCACCCCGGTCCACGTCTCCGCGCGGGCGCTGTTCAGGACGCCGTCCAGCAGAGAGGGGTTGGCGGGCAAGCCCTCGTCGAAACGCAGCGTGACGCCCTCCTCTCCGGGCAGCTGCATGACCTGCTGCGTGTGGGAGCCGGCGCCCTGTGCCGCCACGAAACCGCACACGTGGGCGCTGGTGGCGACGAGGTGGTCAGACTGCCGGACGAACCCGTAGGTGCGGGTCAGGCCGTTGATGCGCAGCGGCACGACGAGCCGACCATCGTCCTTGAGCTGGTCGATCCAGGCAGGCGGGATATCCCAGGCGCCGACCGTCACCACGATCGCGTCGTAGGGGGCGTTCTCGGGAAGGCCGTTCTCGGCGTCGGCGACGACGACGTTGACGCTCGTGTAGCCGGTCTCGGTGAGGAACCGCCTGGCTCGGTCGGCGGGCGCGGGGTCGATGTCGACGGTGGTGACCTGACCGGTGGGCCCGACCAGCTCTGCGAGGTACGCGGCGTTCGGCCCGTTGGTGCCGATCTCCAGCACGTTGTCGCCCGGGCGGATGCCGGCCTGCTCCAGCTGGATCGCCTGGATCTGCGGAGCGGACACCGAGCTGGTGTGATTGCCGTGCTCGTCCTCCTTGGTGATCACGGCGTTGTACGTGCTGTATGCGTCGCTGAGCGGCGCCTCGGGCACGGCTAGGTGCCGGGGCACCTTGCGCATGGCGGCCTCGACCGCGGGCGACACGATCGTGCCGTCCTCCTTGAGCTGGTCGACGACCTTGTTGCGGAGCCGGGTGGCCTCGTCGGGGGACACGGTCACATCGGTCATAGAGGGATTCCTTACGGGGCCTCGTGCGCCTTCGCCTCCGGCGTCGGCGCCAACTGCAGGGTGGTTCGGCGATGGATGCCGGCTGGCGGAAGCCGGCTGTTGTTCAACGCCCCAGGGGCAGCTCCTGGATACGTTCGAAGGTGTAGGCGTGGCGGTCGGGATGCTGGGTTTCCATCACCAGCCACACGGATTTGACGCGCACGGTCACGTGATGACGAGCGCGGCGTAGCAGGGAGGAGGCGAGGTCGTCTGCCCGGTCCATTTGGTTGAGGTAGTGGGTGTCGACCTTCCCGTAGGCGGCCGACATGTGCGGGAAGTACGTCTCGGTGGCCTCGGGCAGGACCAGGCCGGCGTTCGTCAGACCGGCTCGGACTCGCAGATTCAGGTGCAGCGGCGGGTTCGAGGAGGCGTCATGGGGCCAGACGCGGGCGAGGATCGCGCTGCGGCTGAGCGCGACCGGGCCGATGTCGATCGTGAACGGCTTCTGTTCGGCCAGATCGATCCGGACGGCTTCGGCGGCGTCTTTGAGCTGCCGGGGACCGACGCGCTCGTCTGCGTAGTCGTGCGAAAGGGCGCCCTGGATGGTCCAGTGCAGGTCGTCGTCGGCGATCGGGGCCACGATGTCCTCGTACGGGGCGAGGACTTCTCGTACCTCCCGGAAGTAGTCGATCACCTCGGCCGGCGGCAGCCACAGCACATGCGGGCGGACGCTGTCCTCGGCAGGAGCGCCTTCAGCACGCCATCGTCGGCCGGCACTCATGAAAGCCTTCATGCTGCTGTCACCCCCAGCTCGTGCAGGGCGAAGTCGGCGGTGACCAGCAGGTGGTCCGAGGCGGCCTCGGCGTCAGGCCCGTAGTGGGTGCGGTGCGCGCGAGCGGTGGCGGCGACGTTCTCCGTGACGCGCAGGGTGTCGATGCGCCGGCGGCCGAAGTCGTCGGCTCGCCCCTTGGCGTCGATCCAGTGCCCGCAAGACCACTGCCACGGCACGTCCAAGACGGCGGCGCTGTCCCGCAGCCCTCCCGGGTCGCGCCGCAGGAACTCCCCGGCCTCGCGGTTCGCTCGCTTGGGAGCGTTGGGGTTGTTGGGGTCGAAGGTGACCTGGTATCGCAGCTTGCGGTGGTTCTGCTCCAGGTAGGGCTCGGGGTCGTAGTACGAGCCGTCCGGGCGGCGGTCGGCGCTGATCGAGTTCCAGTCGGCTGCGACGCCGCCGGCCACGTCGGGCTCCTGGAACACCGCGAGCACGCGGTGGGCCTCCTGGAGGCGCCGCTCCGGGCGGAAGGGGTCGGCGTGGTACGAGCACCAGCGGGTGGGCACCGGGCCGCCGGCCTGGAAGTCGGCCATGGCCAGGCCGTGCCAGAAGTCGCTGCCGCCCTCGTAGGCGCGGAAGGTACCAGGGACCGGCTCGATGTCGGAGGTCCACAGCAGGCCGACGTGGAAGCGGTGGGCACTCGCCCCGGGTGCCTGGCTGGCCAGAGCGGGGATCGCTCTCCTCCCGCGGACCGGCATCACCTCACACATGAGGCCGGTGTCCTCGGCGAGGTAACGCAGCAACTGTTGGGCATCGCTCTTGGTGGGGCCGAGGAGTTCCTGGACGCCGAGGACGCCCGTGCGGTTCTGGAAGGTGGAACGGATGTTTCCCACGATCAGCTCGTAGCGCTGCTTCGCGTCAGGTGTGGTCGGTATCTGCAGGTTGAACAGGTTGTACGTGCCGAATCGGAACAGCGCCGGTGTCACGGCGGGACTCCTTCTGCGTCGTGGTCAGTGCGCGGCCGAGGCGGACGGGGACAAACGCACGGGATAGCGGTGGGCGGGCGCATGGTCGATGGGCAGGTCGGGGCGCCAGAAGCTGAGGACTTGGGCGGAGGGCACGAACAGCGGGCTGGGTAGATCGTCCAGGCGGCGCCACTGCCACTGCGCGACCACCTTCGGTTCCTTGGCGGTTGGTGTGCCCTGGAAGCGGTGGATGAGGACCGCGGCGGTAAGGCGGTTGAGGTTGTGCCTCGCGTCCAGAAGCACGGCGAGCACCCGGACGTCCTCGGGGTGTGCCACGAGGCCGGTCTCCTCGGCGAGTTCACGGATCGCAGCGGTCTCGATGGACTCGCCGGCACCGTCGCATGCGTCCACCTTGCCGCCGGGCAACTCGTAGGTACCCAGGCGGTGTTGCCCCATCAGCACGCGGCCGTCCGGGGTGGAGACGATGATGCCGACCCCCAGGGCCGCCTGGGCGACCGGTGGCCGAAGGCTTCGCTCCTGAGCCACCACCCTGGGCGCGTCGGCGTGCGAAAGGCGGCGGGCCTGGATGAGCTGGCATACCACCGGGTTGTCGGCACCCGGGGCGTGCAAGAGGTCGATGGACTCGACGGCGAAACCGTGCTCGGCCAGCAGCCGCTCCCAGACTTCGGGGGCGAGAATCCACATCTGCACCGGGATCGGGGCGGTCTTCGCCAGCCGCACTTCCTCCTGGCGGGCGGTGACAGCGGGGGAAGGGCCCAGCCCGTTCAGGTTGGTGTGCAGGGTGGAGAAAACCAGTCGTCCGCCGTGAGGCCGAATCCCGTCGCGCAGCACGGGCAGCAGCCGGTGCGGGTCGATGTAGGACAGGCCGTGCACGGAGTAGACGAGGTCGTAGGGTTCACTCTCGCGCAGGTGGGACACGGTGTCACCGGTCAGGAACCGCGCGCCTGGCAGGGAGGCGAACCGGTTCCGGGCACGCTGCTGCTGGGTGGGGGAGATGTCGATGGCGTCGACGAAGGCCGCGTGGTCGCGGGCGAGATGCGCGGCGTGGACTCCGGCCCCGGAGCCGAGGTCCAGCACGCGGTAGCCGGCGACGTCGCCGAGGACGCGGGTGCCGGGGCCGGTGCCCCAGAACCCCCAGTCGATCTCGGTGACCTCCGGGGGCTGGTAGCCGCGGTCGAGCTGCCTGCGCCCGTACTCACGCCAGGCATCCTCATTGACCCGCTCCGCTGCCGTGGGATCGGATGTCGTCATGCCGCCTCCTTCCGGAGCCGGTGCAGGGTGCGATGCCCGCGCTCGACGAGTTCGGGGTCGCCGTGCGCGGCGCCGTACTGGATGCCGCTGAGCGCGTCGAGGGCCGACAGGCCCTTGAGCGCTTGGGCCTCGTCCGGGGACAGCGTGCGGCCGTAGCCGTCGAACAGGGCGGCTTCGAGCTCGGGCGCGTCAATCCAGGTGTCGGCGATGCGTACGAAGTCGCTGACGAGGGGCCCGATTTCAGCGCGTTCCCAGTCGATGAGGGCCAGGGTCCCGTGGTCGTCGAGCAGCAGGTTGCGCCGCTGTACATCACCGTGGCGACGGCCATGGGGGACGGGCGGGACACGGGGCAGGTGAAGGGCGAGGGACCGCACCAGCGTCTCCTCCCCGGGCTCGAGGAGCCCGTCGGCTGCGGCTAGGTGCCGATCCAGCTTGGCCAGCCCGCCCAGGGCCTGCGCCATCATCGGGGGCTCGCCGAGGTGGAGGGCCCGCAGGAGCTGCCCGAGCTGGCGGTAGACGGACTGCCAGGCGGCCATGCTCAGGTCGGCGCCGTGGAGTACGCGGCCGGGAAGCGCGCTGACGATCACGGCGAGTTGTTCGGGGTCGGCGGCGACGAGCTGTGGGGCGTGGCCGGCTCCGAGGGCCGGGGCCCACTCTCTCAGGGCGCCCGCCTCACGCTGGTGGAACTTGGGCCCCTGGTGAACCTTCAGGAACCAGCTCCCGCTGTCGCGTCCGGTAAGCCGCCACACGCGGGACGCTTCCCGCGCCCAGGAGGCGTCCGTGATCTCCTTCAGTGGGCCGATGGTCTGTTCAGCGAACGTGCCGAGTTGCTCGCCCAGGACGGCGTAGGGGTCCGGCGCCCGCGTGGGCAAGGGGTGCAGACGGTTTGGCCCGTTCGCGTCGTAGGCGATCGGGTCGTCGGGTTCCTGGAGGTGCAGCGCGAAGGAGCGCCCGTCCCGGTACGCCTCCAGGCCGGCCCGGCAGTACGCCACCATGTCGGCGGGCAGGTCATGGAGGGCAAACCAGTCCAGCTGTGAGCAGCGGTCCGGTTCGGCGATGCGCGGGACGCCGAACCACCGGGTGACCTCGAAGAACCAGCCGGTGCGGTTGTGACCATTGGGGCTGCGGTGCTGCATCACCAGCGCGACGCGGACATCGGTCGGCCGGATGATGATGCCCAGTTCCTCCTCGGCTTCCCGGACCAGCCCGGTGACCACGTCCTCGAAGTCTCCGTCGAGGTGCCCGGAGGGCATGTGCAGCAGGCCCGAGGCGTAGGTGTCGCCCGCCCGCCGGCTCAGCAGCACCTCGCCGCCACGCCGCAGGACGAGATGGACGTCGACCGGTTCCCGGTGGCGCTGCACGTTGTCGTCCCCGCCCCGATGCGAGGCTGCCTGCCCGTTCACCGCTGGCCTGCCAGACGGGGGAGCGGCCGACGCCGATTCGTGTCTGGGCACCGCGGGGTGGCGTCGGCGAACCGCCCCGCAAAGGGGTTTACGGGAACGCGCGCGAACGCGCGGGTGTGGGGCATGCGGATCTCCGGGGTGCAGACGTGACGTCCAGCGTCAGTGACCGCGACGCCCGGGTGCCCGCTTCCGGACGTCACGGATTCTATCCGGGAGTCCATTGAGAGTCGGCTGGTCACCGGCTTGATTCCGCCGGTCTGCTGATCACGCAGCTCGGCCATGCGCGGGCTCCTTTCGGGCCGTGCCGGCGTATGACGCGGCCTGGGGCAGGACCGGGTATTCGAATGCCAGTGTCTGTGGCGCGGTCAGGCCCGGGGAGGTCAGTTGCCAGCCGTCGAACAGCCGGGCGATCTGTTCCTTCGTCCGCAGGTGTACGGGGCAGCCGGCCGACGTCATGGTCTTGGCGAATCGGCGCACGGGCTTGCCCGAGACGTCGGCGGTGGCGTGCGTGATGACGAGAGCGCTGCCGGGGGCGGCGACGTGTTTGTACTGGTCAACGAGGACGGTCAGGGGCTGTGCCGCGGTGTCCTCGATGTGGTGGAGCACGCTACCGAGGAGAAGGATGACCGGTTTTCGCCAGTTGATCGTCTCCAGGATTTCTCTGGAAGCGAAGATCGACTCGGGGTCGCGTACGTCGGCGCACAGGCTCTCGACGACAGCGGGCGCCTTGCCCGTCATCATTGCGTCGGCGTGGGTGTGGACCAGCACGTCGTTGTCGATGCACACGGCGCGGGCGTCGGGATGAATGCGGGTCAGGACATCCACCGGCGTTGGGCCGTGGGGAAGGCCGCAGCCGAAGTCGACCAGCTGCCGGATGCCCGCGATGGCCAGGGCCTGCACCATCAGGAGCACGTACATGCGCTCGTGGCGCACGGCGCTCTCCAGGAACGGCATGCGGTCGGCCGCCCGAAGGGCCCCGTCCCGGTCGACGATGTAGTGGTCTCGCCCGCCGAGCAGGTAGTTCTGCATCCGGGCGCTCGACGGCCGTGCCTGCAACTCGGCGATCGCTGCGGAGGGGTGGAGGAGCATCGGATGGTCAGGTCGCATGCCGCTCCACCTCGCCGGTGATCGTGTGGAGTTCGGGCAGACGCCACGACGGACCGTCCGGTGCACCGAGCCACAGAGTGTGTTCGGTCTCCGTGATCGTCACGCCCAGCTGCTCAACCTCTGGTTCTCCGACCGCGTGCCACTGACCGAGCGCGTCGAACAGATCGGAGCCGAGATCGCGCGGCCCCCACTCGTAGATGCGGGGGGAGTGGAGGAAGACCACTGCCCGCGACGCCTGGTGGTCATGAATACGCAGGCGGTCGGCAACGTCGCCTTCGAGCTGCGCAACGCCGCGCACGACCTGCATCCGAAGGTCAGGGCGGAGCAGGCCGGCGAACAACCGGGCCGCGGGCCGTACGTGCGCCCCCCTCGCGTCCAGGGTTTCCGACGCCCTCGGGCTGCCCTGCGACTCGACGGAGGTGCCCTCACCAGGGCGGTGCTCGCGAAACCACATGGTCTGCGGAGCCGGTCCGGCGTGGAAACGTCCACTGGCCGACGCCCCGTCCCGCGCCACGGTCAGGACGAGCAGCGTGCTGGATCCGCCCAGAGCGGTACGGACGGGCAAGCACAGCCGGCCACCCGGACGAACCCGGGTGACCCACTCCCACGGCACACGGCGTACCGCACGATGGGACAGCAGCCCGTGGAACGCACCCGCCGGTCCCAAGACCCCGGCCTCAGACCCGCTGACCACCCGAACCCGCGGGTAGGGGCGTAGGCGCTGCCGGGCGATCTCGGCGAGACGCTCCGTGTCCGCGACCGTCACCACCTGGCCGCCCTGGAGAAGGTGCTCCAGGGCGGCTGCCGTCCAGCCGCAGTCCGTGCCGATCTCGGCAACGGCCGTCCCCGGCACTGGAGCGAACGCGGCCAGGCGCGCCGTGGCGTCTTCCTTGGACGGGATCACTCCCGTGACGATGCCGGGGCCGCCCTCCCCACCATCGTCCACGTCGAACACGAGCATCTCGGAGCGATGGACGAACTTCGCCCACTCCCCGGCGTTCTTACTCCGGTCTACCCTGCGCCAGCGACCACCTCGGTGCGTCCGGATCACGTTGGGCACGAAGTCCTGTCGCCGATCGCAGGTGAACACGTCCCCGGCCTGCTGGTGAACGTGGCCACTGCCCGGTCGCTGGCTGCCGGCCTCGACGCGGGCGTTCATGCCTGTCCTGCCATGGCGACGACGTCTCCGGAGTTGTCACGGCCGGTCGCGGGGCCCAGGAGACGGAACTGCCATCCTCGCGTGACCGCGTGTGCGGCTGAGGAAGCACCCAGCGCCCGCAGCAGGCGTCGAGCGTCCTTGCGCACGTCGTCCAGCGGACGCTTCTCGTCGGCCGCGATCTCCTCGACGGTCTGTCCGCCGGCGAGCCCTGCCAGGACTGTGCGCTGCTCCTTGGGCAGCTCGACGACGTAGTCCACAGGCCCGGGGACGGCCAAGTGCCCGTGATGGTAGGCGAGGTTCACCATGCCCGCGCGCTCGGAAGTTCCCAGCTTTCCGCCGATCCGGAGGATGTACGTCTTGACCGTGCTGTCGGACACTCCCATGTCCCAGGCCGTCTCTGCGGTCGTCCTTCCCTGAGAGATGCCCAGCAGAGCCTCCCGCTCCTGAGAGGAAAGCGGCGGCGAGATGGTCTCGTCCGGGGCCGGCATGGTCGTACTCCTTCGGTGTTCTGGCACAGTCGTCGTCTTATCGGGGCCGGCCCACTTTGCTGGTCGGCTGGTTGGGGCGTGAGCTACGAACCGCCGTAGAGCTGCAGGGCGAGTTCGGCGAGGACGTAGACGGTGGGCAGGCTGATGGCGGTAGCGAGGAGGACGGCGCCGCGGTGCTCGCGAGCCTGTTGCCAGCCACGTCGAACGCGCCCTGGGGCCGGCTCGTCTTTGCGGGGTGAGCCCGAATTCGGTGGGGCGGCGGGAGCACGGTGAATCCGCTGAGGATGCGCCGCGCGATAGGACCTGGTCATGTCACTCACCGTCCCGCTCGCAGTCCTGTTCGGCGTAGCGCAGCAGGGTCTCGGTGTGGACCGCGAGACGGTATGCGTGCTTCCTAGCCGCCTTGAGCCCCTCGCCCGGAGCGACGTCGCGGGCCTCCTGCGAGCGTTCGATCGCCTCACCGCATGCGGACCACCCGCGACTCCCGGCGGAGAGCGATTCCAAGTGGATCGAGACGTAGGGGACGAGCGTCGTGACGTAGCCGCTGAGCGCTTGCGTGACCGCCGCGAGGGTGTGCGGATGCGGGTACACCCCCGCCTGCTCCCAGGACTTCGCCGCACGAATGGCTTCGCGGATACGCGTCGAATCGAACCCGGTGCACACAGTCCTGCCCCAGCCATCGACAACGTCGTCAGAGGCGCCGGCAGGAGGAAGGACGGCGAGCAGCTCCCGCCCGACCTCGGACATCCGCTGGTGCAAGGACGCCGCATGCATGGCGTCGCCGGGAATCTCTTCGTCGAGTAGGGCACGCACGCGTACGACCAGTCGATCATCTTCCAGGGGAGGCTCGTTGGCATCGACGGGAAGGACTGCTCCGAGCAGTTGCATCAAGTGGCCGCGCATGAGCAGCAGTTGGACGTGTCGCTCGTCCGGGTCTTCACTGATGGAGGCAGTCTCGGCGAAGACCAGTCTGGTTACTTCGCGGTGAAGGGTCTCCTGCGCCGCGAGAGGCGACGGTCCGGGGGTCAGCGTCGACAGAACGGCCCTCAGGTCACGGCCCAGTTCCTGGAATGGGCCCTCCGGCCAGGACGCGCTGTCCACTTGCCCACCGCTGGCCGTGGGGGCCGAGGTCATGGTGCGAGGCATAGGGGCAACTCCATTGGCGGGGTTTGAAGTTGGCGATCGGGGCGTCGCCTCGACGGCCCCCAAGAGGAGCCGCCGAGGCATTTCGAGCCGCCACTCGCCGACAAGGGCGGTTCGTTCAGGGGAGACACAGCGCCGCGGGCTACACGGGAATCGTTCAGGGAACGCGGAGACACCGGTACCGCCCCGTAGGACCCGGCCAGGACGTCCTGGGACGTCCCGCTGGCCGGATAGAGATGGGAGCCGAACGTCCCAACAACGCAGTGCTGTTGAGGCTGGCTTACCCAGTCGAGCACGCTGGAGGAATCTGCAGTCTGGGAAGAAGTCGGGGAAGAAGGTGACGGACGGGGCATTGTGATCTCGATCGTGTAGTTGAGTGGGGGGGCGGGCTAGTCGTGGATCACGCGGGGGCAGAGTGCGCCAGGGTGAACCACACCTGTTTGCCGCTGCCGTCCTGAGCGAGATCTGCGCCCCATCGGTCGCTGACCGCTTCGACTAGTGCTAGGCCACGTCCGCTGACCTCCCAGCCCGCAGCAGCCCGGCGGACCGGCAACGCGCACGACGAGTCGGTGATGGCGACCCGAAGCACGTCCGTCGCGCACTCGACCTCCACCAAGACGGTGTCGGTCTCATGAGAGCTGCCGTGCTTCACGGCGTTGGCGAAGACTTCGCTGGCGGCCAGCACCGTGTCGTTGATCGCGTCCACCAGGCCCAACTCCATGAGGTGGTCCTTGACCAGTGACCGGACGTCAGCGGCATGCCGGTCCGACGCAGGGAACTCCACCTGAACGGTGGGGGAGACGTGTTCCTCAGTGCCGATTCTCATGCCGACCTCCCTGTGCCCTTCGAGTTCGTGGTCACGACTTCGAGGCGGCAGGTGGGAGCATCCTTCGGCTTCGAGCCGGGCCGGCCAGTCGGTCACGACGTTCAGCCCGACCGCACTCCGAGCGCCTGCTGTCAGCCTCGTCGCAGGGCCGGACAGCACGTGCAACCGGCTGCCCGGCATGGAAGAAGCGGTGTTGGTCTGCTGCGCTGTGAAGTGCATCGCCAGTCCTTGTCGTGGGCCTTGGTCGGTTGCTCCACTCACGCCCTACTGGGGGATCACCCCCCACTGGGGGCTGCCAAGACTGGCGGCGAAAGGTGCCGCCTGCACATTCCGGGGGTGATATCACTTGTGTGATCCAGGCTCCACCTGGAGTAATTGACGTTGCGCTCACGCGGGGGAGGCGGGAGATGCAGGAGCAGTCACAGCGAAGTTGCGGCCGATGCGGCAACCAGCTGAGCAACTACAACACTGGCCCGCTGTGCTTCACATGCACCCGGTCTCGGCCTGTGGAACCGCACCTGCCTACAGTCCCGGAGCACGTCTGGTTCGATCCAGATGTGCGCAGCGCGCTCATTGCATGGGACTTCGGGCGAGTCAGCACTTTGATCCGGCTGCGCGGTTCCCTACGGCAGGACGACTTGGCCCAACTCACGGGCCTGAGCCAGGCGTTCCTGTCCATGCTGGAGGCAGGCAGTCGCCGACTCACAAATATCGACAGAATTGTGCAATTCCTGTCGGGTCTCTCTGTCCCAGCCGAGCTTGTCCCACTTCCCCTGCCGCGCTCCACGCTCACGTCCTCCGTGCACGGTTCCGTCCCGGTCTCCAGTGATGCCGACCCGAGCCTGCCTTGGACCACGGCCCGTATGGTGGCGGCATTGGATATAGCGATGGAGGGCAGCGCGATGCACCGCCGAGGATTCCTCGCCGCTGGTGGCGTGGCACTGACGGCCTTCGTGAATCAGTGGGGTGCAGCCGAAGCGGAGCCACTCCATCGTGCGGCCGAGGGAAGCCGCCTCTCTCAAGTACTGCTCGGCAGTCTCCAGCACACCACGGACCATCTGCGCACGATGGACGCGACCGCCGGCAGCGGCACTCTCAAGACACTCGGCGACAAGCATTTGTCGTTCCTCAAGCACCTCGCGCAAGACACGTCGTACGACGAGGCAACAGGCCGGCAGCTCGCGGCCATCATTGCCGACACTGCTACGCAGACAGGATGGTTCGCCTTCGACTCCGGTGACCGCGACGGAACTCTGGGGTACCTGTACGCAGCCCTGCGCGCAGCCAAGGCGTCGGGGGACGTCCGGCTCGGTGCCGGCGCCCTCTCCTACATCGCCATCTACGGATACTCCACAGGGTCGCCATCCCGTGCCGTCACGGCAGCGCAGCGAGCTCGGGAGGCAGTCGGGAATCTCGGCACTCCGGCGCTCGAAGCCATGTTGCTGACGCGGCAGGCCCGTGGACACGCGAAGCTCGGCGAACGTCAATCAGCACTGGCTGCGCTTGGACGCGCGGCCGAACTCTGTGCTCAAGGGCGCTCAGATCGTGATCCGCACTGGCTCTACTGGATCAACGAAGGCGAGATCCACGGCCAGGCTGCCAGCTGCTACCTCGACCTAGGTGATCCACGGCGGGCTGCCGAAAGCTTCACCGAGGCAATGAAGGCGCTCAACCCTGGAGACCAGCGAACCAAGGGGCTCTTCCTGTCGCGCGCTGCTACAGCCCACACTGCACAAGGCGATCTCGAAGCCGGCTGTGCCGTGGCACACGAGGCTCTCGACCTCGCCGAGCACCTACAGTCCGCCCGCTTCAACGAGCACGTTCAAACCATGCTCGACCAACTCAGCTCGGCGGACCAAAGCCCCTACGCTCAAGGCGTCCTGGAACGAGCCACCGCCATGCGGGGAAAACGGAGCAGGAGTTGACCATGGCCCATCGCATCCTCGTGCTGTGGGACATCGACCGCACGCTGTTGTACGTCGGCGATATCGACCGGCAGGTCTACCGCGAGACTTTTTCCGAGATCGTTGGGCGGCCGGCGGACCGGCTTCCCGCCAGAGGCACAGGGGTAACCATGCCCCTCGCAATCCGGTCGCTGCTCCTCGAAAACGGTGTCCCTGAGCCGGATGTCCCCCGGCTGCTACCGCGCATGGTGGACCTCCTGCCGCACCGACTCGCGGCGCACGCTCAAGATCTTCGGCGCCTCGGGGTCCTTCTGCCCGGTGCAGTATCCGCCCTCAAGGCAGTGCATGGGCAGGCGAGCCTCGTGCCGACCGTTGTCACGGGGAACCTCAAGCCCAACGCGCTTCTGAAGCTGAGAGCCTTCCAACTCGAAGGGTTCCTCGACACCGAGATCGGCGGGTACTCCTCTGATGACGATCACCGCCCCGCTCTCGTCTCGGTGGCTCAGCGCCGTGCTCAAGGCAGATACGGCACTTCGTTCACGCGCTGCAATACCGTCGTCATCGGAGACTCACTTGAGGACGTCCGTACGGGACTCGAGGGCGGAGCGGCCGTGATTGGTATCGCGTCAGGCAAGACCAGCGTTGACGAACTGGCAGCCGCCGGAGCTCACGTCGTCCTCGACAGCCTTGAAGACCCTGCTCAACTTCTGGATGCCATCGCGATGCTGACCACCGATGATGCGTGACAGGTCTGGCCTGGACGGTCCCTGACTGCTGATATCACTGGAGTGATATCAGTGCTGTCGTGTGGAACATACGCTGTCACGTGCAGGAAGAGGAACGGGGGCGCGATGCAGAAGCACGGCCGTGTATGCAGTGGCTGTGGCTGCCGTCTCAGCCAGTACAACCAAGAGCCCCTATGCGCCACCTGTGCACGCGGCCAGCGCCTCGTTGCCTGCTCAACCCCTCGCGTTCCGGATGCAGTCTGGCGAGAGACCGAAGTCCAGGCCGCAATCGCGGCTTGGGAATTCGGTCGAGTAAGCCGACTCGTTCGCAAAGCGGCTGGCCTGCGCCAGGATGATATTGCGTTCATGACTGGACTGAGCCAGGGGTACGTGTCAATGCTCGAAGCTGGGAGTCGGCGCTTAACAAGCCTTGAAAAGGTCGCGCAGTTCCTCAATGGCATTGGTGCCCCTGACTCGTTTCTTCCAGCGCCACTAGGCGGCGTCCAACAGGCGGCGCCGACGCCTCTCACGCCGGAACGTACCTCCCTGAACGAGGGCAATTCTGGAGGCGGGCGGCAGGCATCGGATGCTCGCAACCTGGCAGTGCGGGCTGCGGCGCAGTCGTTGCAGTTCGTTGAGGAAATCACGAATAGCAATGTGAGTGATGTTGAGCTCGTAAAGCTGGAAGCCGAAGTCACCCGGCTTGCGACCGAGTACGTGCATGCTCCATTGCACTCCCTATTCGAAGATCTCTTGTCGACACGAGACAGCATTTTCTCCCTACTCAAAGGTCGACAGCCGCCTCGGCAGGCGCGTGAGCTGTTCCTCCTCGCCGGTACGAGTTGCCTTCTCATCGCGCACGCATCCCAGAACCTGGGAGACGAAGGTTCCGCAATCGCTCAACTCCAGACAGCCTGGACTCTGGCGGAGCACGCCGATCGCGATGATCTGCGGGCGTGGGTCAAAGGCACAGCTGCCCTGTTCGCGGAGTGGTCGCCGCGGCAACAAGCTGCGCTGGACTACGCACAGCAGGCCATGCTGCTTGCGCCTGGAGGTGAGACACGGGCCAGGATCGCCGCGATCGAAGCCAGAACCGCTGCTCGCGTCAAAGACTCAGACAGAGCAATCGCCGCGCTCGATGAGCTCAAGCGAGCCCGCGAGCTTCGGACCGAGCCCAGCGGCCTGACTCGATTTGGTGGGCTGCTCACCTTTCCGGTGGCCAAGCAGGAGTACTACATAGGTGGCACATACGCCCTGCTCGGCAAGCACCGATTGGCAGAAGAACATGCCACCGCAGCGATCCGGCTCTATGAGAGCGGGCCGCAGGAGCTGCGGTCCTACGGCGATGAGGCGCTGGCGCGCCTCGATATCGTGACAGCACGCATTGCCGCGGGCGAAGTCGAGGGTGCCGGCGAGCAGCTCCAACCCATCCTCGAACTTCCCGAAGACCGGCGTATCCGTCAACTTGGCGATGCCATGCATGGGGTGGCTAGGCTTCTTGAGGATCCACGATTCGCCCGCAGCCGACGGGCCCGCGAGCTGGCAGACGAGGCCCGCGGCTATCAGGTCATCGACACCCGAGCGAAGGTCATCGCCTCATGACAACGACGGTCTCTCCTGAGTCCGCCGCCCGTATCGCCTGTCGAGCATCGGGCTTGCCAGACAAGTCCCTCACGCCACTTCATCACCACGCTACCTCCGTGTTCCTACTGGATGCTGAGGATGTGGTGGTACGCGTCAGCCCCGCTGCGCAGCACGGACGTCTTGAAACCTCTGTGTTGCTCACCCGGTGGCTTGTTGCGAACGGCTTCCCAGCCACGGAGCCTGCGGATGTTCGCCAGCCAGTAGTCTGTGGTCCCTACGCCGTCACCTTCTGGCGGCACTACCCGCAGACAGCGTCGGGCGCGCCAGCAGCCCACCACCTAGGAAGTCTGCTGAGGTCGCTACACGATCTGCCGGTCCCGCCTTTCGAGCTGCCGGAATTTCAGCCCCTTTCCTCACTGAAGTTGACCCTCGGTTTCAGTACTTACCTTACAGTTTCACAACGAGAGTGGTTGTCGGCTCGGCAGGCGCTACTTTTGGAGGCTTACCGGGGTTTGGACTTCCCGCTCGGTTATGGCCATATACACGCCGACGCGTACCCGGGAAACACGCTGTGGGACGCCCCAAGCGTTAGGCTCGGCGACTGGGACGAGGCCGCGATCGGCCCGCGGGAAATCGACTTGGCCAACACTTTCCAGGGTGTTCGTTTCGGGCGGAGCGCCAGGGAACTGGATGACTTCAGCCTTCGTTATGGGTACGACATTCGGAATTGGTCAGGGCTCCCTGTCCTTTGCGGAATTAGGGACCTGCATACGCTCGGCTCGTTCATTCGCAGGGCTGACCACGGCGATGAAGCTGCCGCAGAGCAGCTGAATCATCGCATTGCAACGCTCATGAACGAAGACAGCCAAGCTCGGTGGAATGCCGCATAAGCTTCCTGTGGGTGTGCCGTCTGTTCGCGTCCTCAGATTTGTGTCACACCAGGGCAGAACTCGCCCAAGACGCGAACGCGCCGCGCAGCACGTCAACCCATGGTCGTCTCCTCGACGACCCAGGACAGGTAAGAACCCGATCCGTCTGTCACTGGAAGAGTGACCCACTGCGGTACCTCGTACGAGTGCCTCTCGGACACCCACGCCTCCAGTTCCGGCAGCCGGCTAGCGGTCGTCATGTACGAGATTCGCCACTCCCGCGCCGTTTCGATCTCGCTCTTCCACCAGTAGACGGCGGTGAACGGCGCGTCGATGTGAGCGCCCGCTGCCAGCTTGCTCTCAACCGCGCACCGAGCCAGTGCCTTCGCCTGGTCCTCGTCGTCGATGGTCGTCTGCGCAATCACGATGTCGGTCACGCCAGTGCCTCTCAAGCAGGGAGTACCCGACCCTATGCAGCGGCTTCCCGGTGTGCCCGGGTACCAGATCACGAGATGACCAGAATGAGCGCGTCCCCAATCCTGCCCTCATTTGGGGAAGCAGGGAAGTGCCGCCCCAGCCTCAGCATCGGACTTGGAGGAGGCGGCATACCCTCGCCGAGGGATCACGATTACCTTGCAGGAATGACCCTGGTCCAGCCTTCCAGCTCTCGAGCTCGCCTCCCCGATGCTCCCGGTGAACTCTTTGTTTACGGCACGCTCCAGTTCGCTGTCGTCCTCGAAGCTCTGTTGGGGCGACTACCGGCTCACACTCTTGCTTCCGCACCAGGGTGGCGCGCCGCCGCGCTCGAAGGCCGGGTCTATCCCGGACTCGTTGCCGCGCCCGGAAACGCCGCGGCCGGCCTCCTACTCACTGACCTCACCGACCAGGAATGGAGATTGCTCGACGCGTTCGAGGACGACCGATACGACCTGCGGAAGGTGGCCCTCTCGGGCGGCGACTACGGGTTGGCGTACCTCTGGCCGGACGGGGAGGTCCGGCCAGAGGACTGGGACCGAGCCGAATTCGAGAGTCTGCATCTTCAGGCTTACACCGCTCGGTGCGCCCGGATCGGCCCGAGGCTGGCCGCAGGCGAGCCCAAGGGCGAGTAGGCAGTCCGGCGCCAGACTGGGCAGGTGCTGTAATCCTCGCCGGCGCAGGCGAGGAGCAATTGCCAATAGTTGCAAATCGGTTCGCCCCTGCACCCTGCCGAAGCAGACGAAGTAGGCGCAGGTGGTGCCGCGGGGGATGGCGTCCGCGACCACACGCCCCACCGTGCAGCAGCTCCGTTGTGCGCGTGAACCGGTGTGCACTAGTACGAAACTGCGCGGAGGTCTTGGCCACTACCATCGCGGCATGGGAGACCCCTCGGAATACGAGCTCGCGGCCTGGCGTGACATCCAACGTTTCAAGGGCCGCCCACTGTCACGAGTGATGAGAAGCGCCGGCGAGCAAGTGGCCGCCGGCGCTGCGGAACTCGGCAAGCGTGCCACGAAGTATCTGGAGAACCACCCACGGGCCCAATCGGCCGTTTCGCGTGGACAGGAAATCGCTGCCAAGGGCGCTCACAAGGTCAGCGCCGGAGCTCGCGGAGCCGCCGACGCCCTCCCGGACTGGAGCGGCGCGGCTTCTCAGTCCATACGGAAGACGGTGGGACGGGTCTCGCGAGCGGGACTCTCCTCTCAGCGGGTGGTGGCGCGCCACAAGAAGCGCGGACACGACGTTGCATCACTGGCCGACCTGCGCCGCCTCGACCTCCAGCAGATCGACGCTGTCCGTGGACGAGCAGCGAGCTGGTACTACCCGGCCGGCGCAGCACTCTCGGGAGCGGGCGCGGGACTGGTGATCTCCGGAGGACAGCTCGTCATCGCCGCCTCCGCTGGCGCCGCGGCAGCGCCTTCGGGAGGTGCGATCGTCGGTGCTTTTACTGCTGATACCGCAGTCGTCCTCGGACTCGCGTCCCGCGCTGTTGGCCAGGTCTCGCTGTTCTACGGCTACGACCCCGAAGAGCCTGCCGAGAAGCTCTTCGTGATGTCTGTCGTCAACGCCGGGACGGCGAGCTCGGCCACCGCCAAGAACGCCGCGATGGCCGACATCTCGCGGCTCACCCAAGCACTCTTCCGCGGCAAGACGTGGAAGACCCTGAACGAGGCAGTTGTCGCCAGGGTCTCCACGCAGTTCGCGAAGGCGTTCGGCTTTCGGCTCACCAAGGAGGGACTCGGCAAGGCCGTCCCCGCAGTCGGGATCCTCGTCGGGGGCACCCTCAACTGGACCACTCTGGAGGGGATCGTCGACGCCGCCGAGGTGGCCTACCGGCGGCGGTTCCTCCTTGAGAAGTACCCGCATCTCGCCGACGAGGAGGCATCCGGTTCGTTTCC
The DNA here is from genome assembly GCF_036182465.1 of Streptomyces sp. NBC_00258. Lineage (NCBI taxonomy): Bacteria > Bacillati > Actinomycetota > Actinomycetes > Kitasatosporales > Streptomycetaceae > Streptomyces > Streptomyces sp. NBC_00258. The sequence continues at coordinate 4,813,671 of NZ_CP108081.1, read as the reverse complement.
TGATGTCGGCCCGGACGTCCCAGACGACGCCGACGAGGCGATCAGTGTGCTTGGCCAGCTCGCCGAGGCGGGCGGACCCGATCTCCGCTGAACCGACGCGATTCACATGCCTTCCGGCGGTCCGAGACGTGCGTGCCCACGGTCATACCCTGCGTCTTCTACTCGTATGACCAGGCCCGGCCGGTGGCTTCGGCCGTCCCGCGGTACTCCTCGACGGGAATTGGGGCCACGCCAGGCCGTATCCGATTCAGCAGTAGAAGACCGCCGAGGTGATCGATCTCGTGCGCGATGAGCCGGGCTTCGCCCCGTTCATAGACCGTGGTCGCGGTGCTGCCGTCCGGCGTGACCGTCTCGACGGTGATCTGCAGGGGCCTGGGGACCGGGGCCCGTACGTCGAAGAACGACAGACACCCTTCGAACTTCTCGTCCATCTCGTCGGAGGCGGCAGTGATACGTGGGTTGAGGAGCACGATCGGGTCCGCGTGGGGCGGTTGGACGACGGCTGCGGCCCGGCCGATGCCGATCTGTGGGGCGGCCAGGCCCAGGCCCTTGCCGGAGAAGTCGTGCGCGTGGCGGATCCGTTCCATGGCGTCGAGGAGTTGGCTGATGACGGTGTCGGCGGTCTCCCGCTCATCAGGGAGTCCAAGGGGGCGGGCGGTCCCGGTCAAGATCGGGGCACCGTACTGGACGATGCCGAGGTTACGCATCTGCTGGCTGGGTCGCACTCGGATCAACTCCCCCTTCATTGACGGTCATCGGGATTCTGCCCCACGGGACGCATCAAGGCGGCTCGTTGCGGTTCCGACGGCCGGTGACGGGCCCGCAGCTCAACATCATGTGATGGTGCCAGCGGTGAGGGCCAGGGCGTGTGCCTGAACTCTGAGGTCGGTGGCCAGAGCCGCATCGGCGATGAGGTGGAGACGCCAGTACAACCCCAGGCGCCGCTGGCCGGCTGGAGTGAGCCCATGGGTGAGTACGGACTGAGGTGAGAGCAGGCGCAGACGTACGGCGAGGCGGGCGAGGTCGGACAACGGATCGCCGAAAGCGGCGAGTTCCCAGTCCAGTAGTAACCGTGGGCCATCCGGGACGCGGAAGAGGTGTCCGGGCTGGAGGTCATGGTGGAGCAGCCGGGGCTCGATGTCGAGATTCACTCGGTCGAGGTCTTGGCGGAGGGCTGCTGCGACGGTGACGAGACCGGGTGCCGTGGCTGTGTAGAGGTTCAGGCGGTCGTGGAGGTAGTCGCGCCAGGTGGGGTGGCGGGCGGCTCCGGCGAGGCGCCCGAAGTGTGTTCCGGGGATGGCATGGACTGCGGCGAGGGGGCCGACGAGTTCATCCAGGAACTGGCCGGCGGGGACGGGCTCGGCCTGGGTGACGCTCTGGGCGGTCCAGGCCGGCTGCCTATCGACGTCAGCGTGCAGCAGGCGGGGGCTGGGGGCCCGGTGGTGGGTGAGGAGGGCGAGGGCGGCGGCCTCGTTGGTGGCACGGGCCGGGTCGCTGTAGTGCTTGAGGATGTACGGCTCGCGTCCGCCGATGTGCCAGACGCGGTTGGCCTGGCCGGTGGTGATTTCAGTTGCGCCGTCGGGGACGCGGCCGTCGATCCTCACGGTCAGGCGATGTCGCCGAGGTAGCGGGTGGGAGGCTCGCCGTGGGCGAGGTCGGCGATCGGACCCCGCAGGCCCTGGGGCAGCAGGTTGAGGCCGGGCACCTTCTCCAGCTCCACCCATTCCAGCCCGGTCTGTACGTCGTCTTCGGCATGCCCGCCTAGCTGGCCCGGGATGCCTTCGGGTCGGCACAGGAAGATCGCTTCAACTCGGTGGTCCTCCGGGGCGCCGCCGTGGTGGGCGCCGATGTACTCGCGCAGCCACAGCAGGCGCTCGAGCGTGACAACCAGTCCGGTCTCCTCGTGGACCTCGCGGCGGACCGTGGTGCCGAGGGACTCGCCGGGGTGCTGGCCTCCGCCGGGAAGGAAGTAGCAGTCCTGGCCCTCCCAGTGGGCGCGCTGAAGCAGGACACGGCCGTCATGGAGGACGACGGCCTTGGCCGCGTTGCGGACAGTCGCGATAACGGGTTCAGCCACTGGGGCTCCCACTCTTGCTCGGGGGTTGAGGTGTTCAGCGTTCAGTCTTACCGAAACCGAGGTGGCGTCCGGTGGCCTTGGTCCAGATCAGCCGCCAGGGTCCGGCCAGCCGGATGAAGGGCTGGAAGGGGCTGCCCGCGGCGAGCGCGATCGGACGCGCTGGGGTAGCGCGCGGCGGTAGCTCGGTGGTGGCGGGCGGGATAACGCTGTGGTGCAGAGCCGGTGCCAGGGCGAGCAGCCGGGCGGTGGTGATGGGGCCGTGGAGCAGGATGCCGGCTGTGGCGAGCCCGGCCCAGAGAGGGCTTGCCCACCAGGCGCTGGCCACGGCGGCGGTCAGCAGCGGTGCGCCGAGGAGCCAAGCGGCTTCGTCCGCCCACTCCCGCAGGATGAGGGCGGCCCTGGCAGGCTGGGGCAGGGCGCTGGCTAGGTGGGCGACCTTTTGGGCGTGGCGGTCGGGACGGGCGGAGGCGGTGAAGGCGAGCGCGTGGAGGTTGGTCAGTCCGGCCGTGTCGGTGTAGGGCTCGTCGAGGACCAGGGCGGTGGACGGTGCGAAGTCGGCACCGAGGAGGGAGAGGCGGTGCCCGGTGCCGAGGTCTTCCATCGGTTCGGGGAAGCCGCCGAGCTGGCGCAGGGCCGGGAGGTGGACGGCCATGCCGCACCCGACGGCGTACACCATCGGCCGCAGCCACATCCGGACCGGCTCCGGAAGCCGGGAGCGGGTGAGCCACTGGTGGAGGCGTATGCGGGCGAGTTCGATGCCGAGGGAGCGCCGCAGCTGGTAGACCCACTCCTCGGTCAGCAGCAGGCCGGCCATGCCGCGCGGGAAGGGGCGGCGGGTGAGCAGAGGGAGCCGCTGTTGCTGGATCAGTGCTGGCGTCCGGCCGGTGCGTGTCCGGTGGACTGTGGCGGCGTCGGCGAAGGCGGTGAGGGTGGCTGCGTCGGGGATGGCGTCGGCGTCGTAGACCAGGATGAAAGTCTCATGCGCGTGGGCGTCCTCGCGCCAGCCGAGTGGCCCGAGCACGTCGGGGAGGCGGTCGAGGGCGAAGTTGAGCTGGCCGGGCTTTCGGCCGCCGATGTCGGGCTGGTGCAGGTGCATAAGCGGCAGCCCGCTCGTGGGGCCGGTGGTCAGGGCGGTCACGATGTCGGCGGTGGTCGGCTCGGCGTCGAACCGCTTAGCCAGCACCGCCAGGCGTTCGTCGGGCGGGGTGGTATTGACGGTGTCGGCAATGGCGGGGCAGCGGGCGGCGGGGAAGAGGCCCCGCAGCTGGGATGCCGTCAGCGTGGGCAGCGCGGCGAGCTCCGGCAGGCGCTTGCGGTGCTGGGCGCGGGCGGTGTGCTCGCGTTCGGTGGTGATGACCGCGACGGTTGCCCGGCCGGTGGGGTAGTCGAGCCCGGTGAACGCGGCGATCGACTGGGCGGCGACGGCCTGTTCGCGCAGCATCGGCAGCAGCACCACCAGCCACGGGGCCTCCCTATTCTCGTCGGCGGGGCGGCGGCGGGCGGGGGCGGACAGCAACCACCGCGCACTCGCCTCGACCGCGAGAGCGGCCCAAACCGCGCGGGCCAGCAGCCCGGTCACGAGGACCGGCACCACAACGTCCAACCACACGTCGGCGGCGCTCATTTTTCCCCCAGCAGCCGGTAGACGGTGCGCATTTGGTCAGCGACCAGCGGCCAGGCGAAGGACTCGGCCTGCTCCCGGGCGGCCACGCGCCGTGCGGTGTGGTCGGCGGTGCCCAGCTCGGCAAGGAGCTTGTCGGCTGCTTCGGCTGCGGCCGGGACGTTGCCGGATGGGATGAGGACGGCTGCCGGGCCGTTTCCGGTGTAGTGCCGGATGCCTCCGATGTCTGTGACGACGGCTGGGGTACCGCAGGCGAGTGCTTCCAGCAGCGCGTTGTTGGCGCTCGCCCCGGTCAGGGGCAGCAGTAAGAACGCCGCCCGCTTGTACAGGCCGATCAGTTCTTGCTCGCTGATCCCTTCGAGGATGCGGGCGGCCGGGTGCCAGAGGCGGGAGGCGGCCCGCCGGGTGACGACGGTCAGCTCGATCTCCTCGCCGTGGCGGCGGTGCAGGAGGTTGTGGACGGCGTCGAGGGTGTCGAAGTCGCGCAGCCACCAGCCGACGGTCAGCACCAGAGGCCGGCCGGGCTCCGGTGGCGCGGTGGCGGGGGTGAATGCGGTGGTGTCGATGCCGTGCGGCACCAGGTGCACGCGCTCGTTAGGGAGCAGGTTGCAGAAGAATGCCTGTTGCTGGGGGTCGAGGACGATGATCTGCTCGGCCCGCGCGGCCAGGCGCCGCCATACCCGCATGGGCAGCAGTCGTGCGAGTTGGTCGGGCGGCTGGTGGTAGGTGACGGCGGTCGGGCCGGTGCGGTGGCGGGAGAACCAGAACTGTTCGTCCCCGTACAGGACGTGCGCCGGCTGGTTGGAGGCAAGGACGCGCAGGTCGGTGGCGAAGTGTTCGGCCGGGTAGAACGGCAGAGGGCACTGGGGGCCGAGCACGCGGTGGGCGGCTGTGAAGGCCAGCCGTGCGCCTGGGTGTCGGGGCGGGGTAATGCGGCGGACTTCGGGCAGGTGGTCCAGTAGGCGGTCGTAGCCGCCGTGGGTGGTGTGCCAGGGCACGCGGACGACGGAGGCGATCACGCGCGTCACCTCGCTGTTGCGGGCAGCAGGTTGAGCGGGCGCAGCTGCGTGGTGATGGCGGAGGGCCGGTCGAGGTGCACGACACTCAGGTCTGCCGTGCGGTCGGGGTGGAGTCGCTCGGACCAGCGGCGGCGGTGTCGGTGGTGGTGCAGAGGTCCCCAGCGCAGGATGGAGTCCGGGGCCAGCAGGTGGCGGAAGGTCTCCCGGTTTCCAGCGAACAGTTCCTCGCCGGTGGCGGCCCGCCGTAGCGAGCGGTTGACCAGCCGGGGCAGGCAGACACGCAGCGGCAAATCGAGCCACAGGACCAGCTCGGCGCGGGCCAAGAGCATCTCGGCGACCTCGCCGCTGTAGTTGCCGTCCGCAATCCACGCCGGTCCGGCGAGCCGGTCACGGACGCCCTTGTGGAAGACAGGCGTGTCCAGGGGTGTCCAGTGGGGTCCCCAGAACAGCTCGTCGAGGTCGATGCCGGGCAAACCGGTGTGGGCGGAGATCGCTGCGGACAGCGTCGACTTGCCCGAGGCGACCGGTCCGACCAGGGCTATGCGGCTGGGTGTCACAGGAGCCTCCCCGTCACGGTGTCGGCGATCCGCTCCAGCAGGTCAGGGCTGTGCACGCCAGCCGTGATCGCCAGGACTGGCACCGTGGCGATGAGGCTCTCGATGACGGCGGCGGCTCGGCGGGCCAGGTCGTCGACCGGCCGGGTCCGGACGGCGAACCAGGGCTCGCGCCAGTCCTCGTCGTATGGGGTGCAGCACGCGGTGGAGAGAGTGGTGCGGGCCTGCGCCGCGCCGAGGACGCGGCTGCGCAGCCTGTGGTCTTCCTCGCGGAGCTGTGGGATGACGACGAGCCGCAGTGGCGCCGTCTCCTGTACACGGGAGGAGAAGGCGCGGGCGAACTCGCGTGGGGTCAGAGCCGCTTTGCGGGTGCTGCCGAAGGCATCGGGCAGCGTGTGCGGGTTCGGCAGGCCCTCGCGCCGGGCGACTGCGGACAGGGTGCCGCCGCCGATCCGGACGGAGATCGGCACTCCAGCCACCGCGCTGGCGTCGGCGGTGATCAGCGCACGGTCGGAGGCGATCAGGTCGGCCCTGTGGTGGGCGGCCAGCGCGGTCAGAACGGTGGTCTTGCCTGCCCCGGAGGGAGCGGCGATTAGCACACCGTGGTCGTCGATGGCGGCGGCTGCGGCGTGAAAGGAGGTCAAGCCGCGATTCTCGGCGCAGCGCATGACGACCTCGCGGACGACGCGCATCAGGTACCGCTCGCCGCGCACGGCTCCAGGGTTCAGGAGCACGGATAGCCGACCTGCCGCATCCCGAGCGTAGAGGTGGTCCTGGGGCAGGTGCGTGTCGGGGCCGGGCCGCCACCAGGTGATCTGTTCGAGCTGGCAGGAACGGTACGGCTCGCCGCGGAACGGCACCACGGTCAGTGACGGGGCGCCCGCGGCGCGGGCCATCCGGTTCTGGAAGGAGTCCGCGTCGTGGCGGATCCGGACTGTCGTCTTCTCCCCGCACGGTGGGGCGAGCTGGTGCTCGGGGACGAAGGCCCGAAGGTACCGCTCTTGGGTGGCGTAGAAGGCGACGTCGGTGACGGCGCGGAAGCGGTGTCCGGCGAACATCACCGTGGCCGTCTTCGCACCGGTCACGATCGGCACTCCACCCGGACCGCGGAAAGGTCGGGTGCGGAGGCGAGGAGTTCCTCTCGCGTTCCGTTCAGCAGGCGGCGGGCGATGTCGATGCCCATCTTGACCGCGTGGTCCATATTGCCGATCTCGTAGCGCCAGGTCCCGAACCGGCCCCGGGGGTAGATACCGTGGGCTTCCATCCACGGCACTACCTGCGCCAAGACTTCGTCCCGCCTCAGGGTGGGGACTGGGTAGGCGTACGGGATCACCTCGACATGGGTGCTGGCGAGCGGCGTGTGCTCGGGCACCAGGCCCTGACGGCGAAGCGACTGGTCGCAGGAGCGGACCAGAGCATGGCGGTCGAGGCTCTGGCCGGGGATGAGGGAGGTCTCTGTCATCCAGGCGCTGTAGGCGCCGGTGTCGGCGCCGGGGACGTTGGCGGGCGCGTACTTGCTGAAATTCGTGGCCCGGTAGAAGGGGATGTCGGGCTGTGGGAAGTAGAGCCAGGACCGGCTGTCGGCGGTCGGTGTCTTGTAGCCCAGGCCGACCATGGCCACGGTGGTGTGCCGCAGGCTCCGGGCGGCCGTCCGGAGCGAGGACGGGCAGGTGGCGGTCATGGCGGCGAGCTGGTCGAGCGGGCCGGTGGCCACTAGGTGGTCGTAGCCGACTTTCTCGCCGTCGGCGAGGATGGCGGTGCGGGTGCCGGGATCGACGGCGACCACGTGAGCCTGGGTGCGCAGGTGGCCGGCGTCGATGCGGGCGGCGAGCCGGTGCCAGATCTCGCCGGTGCCGCCGGACGCGGGGAAGGCGAAGGTGGCGTTCGGACCCCACCGGCGCGCGGGTGATGCGGTACCGACGAACGCGGCCAGAATCTCCTCGACATCTACAGGGGCCACCCGCTCGGCCACCCACGCCGAACCCATGTCTTCAAGCGGCGTCGCCCAGATCTTGGTGTTGTACGGGGCGAAGAAGCGGTCCACCAGGGCCTGCCCATACATGGTGCCCAGCCACGTCGCGAAGTCCGCCGGTGCCGCGGATTCCACACTGTTGTCGGGGCGTGCGGCCAGGAGATCGCGAAGGCAGGCCGTAGCGTCCTTCGGCGGGAGGTGATGGAGGTGGTGCTGGAAGGGGTAGGGCATCCATCCGTCGCCGTAGCGGATGTAGGAGGAGCGGTCGTGGTACAGCAGCTCCTCAGCGGTGAACAGATCGGCCAGCAGCCGGTCAAACTCGCCGAAGTGAGAGAAGACCACGTGGCCGCCCAGGTCCCACGTGAAGCCGGCCGCGTCCACTACGGATGAGGCGAGCCCGCCTGGGGCGGACGCGGACTCCAGCAGCAGGAAGTCGTGGTGGCCGAGGCGGGTCAGCTCGTCGGCGCAGGCCAGACCGCATGGTCCGGCCCCGAGTATGACGATCCGGCCGGTGTCTGGCGTGTGCGTGGGGTGGGGCATGACGCCCTCCTTCGATCGGCAGACGACGTGGAAACGCCCAGCCCACGGGTTGGGCGGCGTTGCGACGGCGGTGACTCGTCTCAGGCGTGCGGCGAGTAGGACCGCTGCCCACCTAGAGGCAAGGGTTCAGGGAGGCGGGAGCCGATCGAGGGTCGCGACCTGTCGGGCCAGGCAGCAAGGCGCTCAGCGAGGGGGAAGAGGCGCGGTCCAGCAGCGTGCGTTCGGCGGCCTCCAGCCGGGCCGGATCCGCGCTGAGCGAGGTGGTCGTCGACGTCGGCAACGGTGAACTCGTTGGCGAGTCGGCTCTGGCATGAACGTGGTGTCACGAGACGGCGCTCCCGGGGACGAAGAATCCTGTCCAAAGCCGTCTGTGACCGCGACGCCCGGGTGCCCGTTGCCGGACGCTGACGAGTCTATCTGTGCTGTGACGCAGGGGTGTTAGGCATTTTCGTGTCAACGACTCATCCACTCGGGGTGCTGCTGCCGTTGCCCGGGGCACAGGTTCTTGCGTCGAGAGGCTGTGCGCGGAGTTGGAGACTCGGGGCGGCGATGGGTCGCCGGTGGCCCCCGGCAGCCGTTGCCCCTAAACGCTGGTATCGACACGCGAGGACGCGCAGGCGACAGCCCTTAGCTGCGGCTCGGCATCCCGGTCGTCGTACGCCGCGACGCGCCCAATACTCCGGAGAAGTACCGCAACGAGTTGAAGCGTCGCGAACGCCGATTTGCCCAACGACCTGACGGCTCAGGCTAGATAGACTCGGGGGAGTCCGGCAACGGGCACCCGAGTCGCTGCGGTCACAGGCGGTGTACGCATTGTTTTCCTCATGCTCGGGAGGCCCCGCTGTGCCGTGTGTACTGCCTGTTAGGCGCCACCGATATCACCCTGACGCTCTCGCCGAGGCGTTGACCGATCCCATGCCATTGCCTGGTACGAGGCGGCGTGCGCATGTGCCGCGTTCCCAGAACGGAGCGTCCTGCACTCGGGGGCCTGCCTTGCGGCCCGCGCGGTCAACTGCCCTTCGTCACCGGCATGTGGAGAAGGAGAAGGTGTTGCCACGCCGTTCTGTGATCGGACTTCACTTAGTCCTGGTTCAGGGTGACCGGGTGCTGCTCGGTCTCCGTGCGGGCACTGCCTGGTGTGATGGATGGTGGGATGTTCCGGCCGGCCATCTTGAGGAGGGGGAGTCCTTCCTCGCCGGCGTGGTCCGTGAGGCTCGGGAGGAGCTGGACGTCGCTCTCGAAGAGGCGGACTTGGCGGTCGCGCACACGGTTCACGACTACGACCCCAAGACTCGCGAGAGTCGGCTCCAGGTCTTCTTCACCGCCAATCAGTACGCCGGGCGACCTCATGTCGCAGAACCGGACAAGTGTGCGGAGCTGCGGTGGTGGCCGCTCTCGGCTCTGCCGGAGAACCTCGTGCGCTACACCCGCCAGGCCCTGATCTGTATTCAGCGGGGCCGGAGCGCGAGCACGGTGGGGTGGCCCGATGCCTGCTGACGACGTGCGCGAGCCTGTGGGTTTGATGGCGCCGGAGGACTATGCGCGCTCACGTGCGGTCTTCTGGGGCGGGGCCGCGGTGCTGTTCACCGATGAAGAGGGCAGGGTTCTGGCCCTGGATCCCGCGTACCGGCCTGGAAGGCTGCTCTTGCCCGGCGGGGGAGTGGACCAGGCCGAGCGGCCCTCGGCCGCGGCGGTGCGGGAGGTGGCCGAGGAACTCGGGCTGTCCGTCGCCGTAGGCCAGCTCCTGGCGGTGGACTGGGTCAGCAAGGGCAATCCGGAGTTCGGGAGGGTGTACGGCTTTCCCGGTGAAACCATCTCCATCTGGGACGGTGGCGTCCTGGAGGAGAGCGACATCGCCCGCATTAGCTTGCCCGAGAACGAGATCACCTCGTTCCACTTCCTTCCGCCGGCGCAGGCCGCACGCCGGATGCGCCCGATCGAGAGGCGACGGATGCTCGCTGCCTTGCGTGCCCGGATCGACCGTGCCGGACCCGCCGTGCTGGAGGACGGTGAGACGATCGGGCTCGGACAGGCACTGCAGCGATTGGACGTCGTCCCGCGTATTGCGATCGGCTACCAGGACATCGGCTGGCACCCGGCCATGGAGCCCGCCGCCGGCCTTCCCGTGAAGCAAGCGTGGGTGTGGGCCTTCGACCCGCTCGGCCGGGTCGTCGTCCTCGTGGATCCGCGCGACGGCCATGTCGTCCTGCCGGGCGGAACGGTCGAAATGGACGACGACGGGCCGAAGGCGGCGGCACTGCGTGAAGCCGCCGAAGAGGCGGCTCTGCGCCTGCACGATGCTGCCTATCTCGGCTACCTCCTTGATCCGGACGGTGCGGTCTACGGCCCAGGTACCGGGGCGAACGCCCGGGCACGTTACATCGCACGCATCGACTCCCTGGGGCCGGCGGCACCGGATGTCGCGACCGGTATCACCTACGGCCGGCTGCTGGTCAGCCCGGTGCAGGCGAGCGAGCTGCTCGGTCTTGGACGCGCCGGGGCCGAACAGGCCGAGTACGCGGCCCGAAGGGCGGCAGCCCGCTGGGGAATTCCTTTGTGTCCGCCGCAGGCCGCGATCGAGATCCCCCACACGGTCATGGCGGCCCTCCTGCCCTGACGTCCGCACGTTACGCGCACCTTCGTGCCGGAGTCCTACCGGCGCGACGTCCTGCACTGCCTTTCCGGCCCTGGAGGAGGACTCTCATGTCCGGCGAACCTGACACCACTGCACAGGCTGTCGGCGGCCCTGACCGTGTGGTCACCGACGAGCAACGGGCGTACTGGGCCCAGCTTGAGGCGCCCATGGCCTCTTGCACTGCCCTGATCACTGATGCTGACGGCCGCATTCTCGTGGTCGACCCGACCTACAAGGACGGCTTCGACATGCCCGGCGGCATGGTGGAGGCCGGCGAAACGCAGATCGAGGGCCTGGAACGTGAACTGGCCGAGGAACTCGACCTGACCGGCGTCCCGATCGGCCGGTTCCTCGTCCTGGACCAGGTCCCCGCTGCCCGGTACGGGCGGGCCATGGTTGTCACGGTGTTCCACGTGGGTCCCCTCACCGACCAGCAGACACAGTCCCTGCGCTTCGCGGACGGGGAGATCGGCGCCGCCGAGTTCCTCCCCCTCGAGGAGGCCCTCGCTCGGCTGCCGCGCCGACTTGCCCGCCGCATCCAGGCGGCGCACGCCGCGCTCCTGGCTGGTGTGCCGGCCGTTCTGATCGACGGCAAGTCCCACGCCCTGTCCGGCCCAGCCGTGTCGGAGGCGCGATGAAGCGGCTCCTGAAACGGGTCTGGAAGACGGAACCGACCGTCTCCGAGTCCGAGGTCGCGCTCTTCGGCGGGGCGCTGCGCTACGACTTCGGCTGGGTGCGCCACGAGTACGCGCGACTGGACACCAAATTCGGGCAGGCCGCCCGGATGGTGCCAGCGCTGGTGGGCAGCACCCTGCGCCTGGCCTGGCAGGCGGACCGCCGTGCCCTGTTGACCATCGGGATCGCCGAGGTGGGCCAGAGCATCACCCAAGCCGCCGGGCTGCTGGTCACCAACCAGGTGATCCAAGCCCTGCTCATGGACGGGGACAACGTCTCCCGGCTGCACACCGCACTGCCGGCCCTGATCGCCGGCTGCATCATCGCCGTGGTCGGCACCGTCCTGGCCTGCCTTTCGACGGCGGGCACCGGGCGGCTGGAACCGAAAGTCGAGAGGCTGGCCACCGAGCAGTTCCTGGAGGGCGCCGCCCGCGCGGAACTCGAGGCCATCGAAGACGGCGAGTTCCGCACGCTCCTGGACTCGGCGTACTTCGGCGCCCAGTCCTCCCGCACCATGATCGGCGTCTGCGTGGCCGTGGTGAACGGCGTGTTCTCCCTCGTCGCCGCGGCTGGCGTGGTCACGGTCCTCAGCCCCTTCCTGCTGCCCCTGCTGCTGCTCATCGCGCTGCCCCGTGGCTGGGGCGCCATGCACGTGGCCCGGCGCCGCTACGCCTCCCGGATGCAGTGGATCGAGCACGAGCGGGCCAAGCGTCTGGTCAACAACCTCATCACCGCCCGGGAATCCGCTACGGAGATCCGCGTTCACCAGGTCGGCCCCTTCCTGCTCGATCACTTCCACGAGATGGGCCAGACCGCCGAGGCCGAACAGACCCGCCTCGCCGACGGCCGCGCGGTCACCGAACTGATTGCTGCCGCCATGGCTGGCCTCGCATCGGCGGCCACGTTTGCGGGCCTGGGCGCGCTGTGGCTGACCGGCCACATGAGCGCCGCCACCGTTGCCACCGCCGCGCTCGCGATCCGCACCGGCTCAGCAAGCCTTGGCGCCCTCGTCGACAACGTCCTGCGGCTGCACGAGGAGTCCCTCTACGTGCGCGACCTCGACCGCTTCCGTGACGAAGCCGAACGCCGGGCCATCCCCACAGGCGGCCAGCCCGTGAACGACTTTCCCGACCAGGTCACCTTCGAGAACGTGTCGTTCACCTACCCCGACCGCGACACTCCCGCTCTGCAGGAGGTGACCCTGACCTTCCCGCGCGGTGCCGTCATCGCCTTGGTCGGCGCGAACGGCAGCGGAAAGTCCACCGCGGTGAAGCTCCTCGCCGGCCTGCACCGGCCCACGGCCGGCCGCGTCCTGTGGGGGCAGACCGACCTTGTCGAGGCCGACCGGGTGGACATCTTCCGGCACGTGGCCGCTCTCGATCAGGGCTTTCAACGGTGGCCCTTCACCCTGCGAACCAATATCCAGATCGGCCAGCCGGAACGCAACGCGGACGACGACATCGCCCGCGCTGCCGCCTACTCGGGCGCCGACAAGCTCGCCGACGTTCTTCCCCGCGGTCTCGGCACCCTGCTGGCCCGGCAGTTCCGCGGCGGTCAGGAACTGTCCGGGGGACAGTGGCAGACGGTCGGACAAGCCCGGCTGCGCCATCGGCAGGCGAGCCTCGTCATCGCCGATGAGCCCACCTCCGCCCTCGACCCCGAGGCCGAGATCGAGTCCTTCGAACGCATCCGCCGCCTGGCCGACGAAGGCAAGACCGTCGTGCTGGTCAGCCACCGCATGGCCGGCGTCCAGCACGCCGACATCATCTATGTCCTGGACGAGGGACACCTCGTGGAGAGCGGTTCCCACCAGGAACTCATGGCGCGGCCTGATTCCCAGTACCAGCGCATGTACCTCATGCAGGCCAACCAGTACGGCGGCGCCGCCGCACCTTTGGTGCTGCCGACTCCCTCGGCCAACGGCGAATCACATGCCGCCAGCACCCCCGACTGACACCCACCACCCGCCGCGCACCGCCCGGCCCGGTGCGCGGCGGCCCAGCAAGTGGGCCGCCGACCCGCTGTGGAGCACGCTGCGCGACCTGCTGGGCTGCCTCGGCGTGATCGCGGCCGGCCTCGCCATCACCACGATCGTCACCCTCCTGATCTCCCACTTCCCCAACCCCAGGATCCGTCCGTGACCCACCTCCCGCCCCGACTCGTCCTCGGAACCCGCGACTCCGACCTGGCCCTGGCCCAAGCAACCCACGTCGCCGGACTACTCGAACACGCCTTCCCCCAAGTCGCCGTCCACGTGACCCCGATGAAAGCTGCCGGCGACCTGCACCGGGGACCTCTCGCGCAGATCGGCGGCAAGGCCGCCTGGGTACGCGAGCTGGACCGGGCGCTGGCCGCCGCACGCGTCGATATCACCGTCTCGTGCGCCAAAGACCTCCCAGGCCCCCACGAGCGCGGCACCGACACCATCATCGGCGCCGTCCTGCCCCGCGAAGACGCCCGGGACGCCCTCGTCCTCCCTGCCGGACAGCCCGACGCCACCTTGGACGACCTCCCCGCCGGAAGCGTCCTCGGCACCAGTGCGCCGCGCCGCATCGCCCAACTCCGCGCCCGCTACCCCCACATCACCATCCAGCCGGTGCGCGGCAATCTGATCCCCAGACTCGCCCGCCTCGACGCCGGCGAAGGCGACGAGCCCCTCGACGCCCTCGTGGTCTCTTATGCCGGACTGTGCCGGGTGTCCCAGGCGGACCGTGCCACACAGCTCATCCCGCCCTTGGTGCTGGCCCCGGCCACCGGTGCGGGCATGCTCGTCGTCGAGCAGCGCAGCGGCGACACCATCGCCGCCCACCTCCTCTACGCCATCAACGACCCCACCACCGCACGGCTGCTGGCCGTCGAGCGCGGCGTCCTTGCCCAGCTCAAAGGCAACTGCCAGACCGCCTGCTCAGTCCACGCGCACTACACCGACAAACCCCACCGGATCAGAGTCGACGCCGCCGTCTTCCACCCTTCCGGCTGCGACGCGATCCACGTCGCAGCCACTGGACCGGCCGACGACCTCGGCGGCCTCGTGGAGAACATCACCCAGCTGCTCCATGGCGAAGGAGTCGAACGACTCCTGCCGCGCTGACCACGTGCCCCCCGGTCGGCAACGGCAGCCCAACACGGGACGAGACACCGCACGGCGGGGCCGTAACAGCCATACCTATGAGGGGAGTTCGCTGACGTGCCGCACCGATCCGAACCTGACACCCCAGGAAACCTGTGGCGAGACAGAGACTTCCGGCACTACGCCGTCGCCCAGGGCATCAGCGTTACCGGGAGCGGTGTGACCACGATCGCGCTGTCCGTCCTGGCCGTCGTCGATCTGCACGCCTCCACCTTCAACGTCGCGCTGATCGCCTTTGCCTCCAAACTCCCACCCTTGCTGCTGTCCCTCCACGCTGGCGTCCTGGCCGACCGACGGCGCAAACGCCCGCTGATCATCACCTGCGACCTGCTCTGCGCCGCCGTCCTGCTCACCCTCCCCATCGCACAGCTCCTCGCCCGCATCACCCTGATCCATCTCTACGCGGTCGCCTTCACGGTGGCCGCCCTGCAGGTCATCGGCAGTAACGCGTCCATCAGCTACCTGCCCTCCCTCCTCGGCCCAGGCCGGATCAAGGACGGCAACTCCAAGATGGGCGCCAACAACTCCTTGGCCGATCTGATCGGCACCAACTCCGGCGGCGTCCTCGTCACGGTGCTCGGCGCGGCCCGCGCCGTCACCGTCGATGCCGCCTCCTACCTGGCCAGCGCCCTGCTCCTGTGGCGCATCAAGAACCGTGAGGACCCGCCGCCCGCCCGCACGGCGGGCACGAGCCACTGGGTGGAGATCCGCGAGGGCCTCACCTACACCCTGCACACCCCCGTCGTGCGCTCGATCGTGCTGTCGAATACGGCCACCTCCTTCGTGCTGGCCGCCAGCAGCGCCCTGTGGTCGGTGTACCTGCTGCGCGAACTGCACTGGAGCCCGAGCGCCCTCGGGATCGTCATGGGCGCCGGTGGAATCGGCGGCATCCTCGGAGCCCTCGTATGGCAGTCCCTGGAACGATGCTGGGGCCTGGGCCGGGTGATGCTCGGCGCGCTCGCCCTCAACCCACTCGCCCAGATTCCGCTGGTCCTTGCCGACCCCGGGCTCGGCGGGCAGTTCGCCATCGGCGCTGGCATGGTCATCCAAACCGGTGCCGCCGTCTGCCACGGCGGACTCCAGCGCGCCGTCCGCCAGGAACTCGCCCCCGACCATCTCCAAGGACGGGCCCAGGCCACCGGAGCCTGGCTCGCCTTCAGCCTGCGCCCGTTCGCCGCCCTCGCCGCCGGCGCGCTGGGCACCCTGCTCGGCCTGCGCCCCACCCTCACGCTCATCACCGCGGCCCTGGTCGTCCCGTTCCTCGTGTTGTGGAACTCGCCCGTCCGCGCACTCGGCCCCGCTGCCCCCATCTCCCTGACCCCGACCGAGGAGCCCGTCAACCCATGACGATCACTAACCCGGCCGATTACTGGGGCCCGCTGTGGGCATCGGGACGCCGCTACCGCAGCCTCGGCCCCGAGGAACAGCAGCTGACCCGCCGCTTCCTCGGCGCCGGCCGCAGTCGGCCCGCGCTCGACATCGGCTGCGGCGACGGGGCTGTCGCCCGGTACCTGCATGCCGACCTGGGATACCGCACCACGGCGATCGACTGCTCCTCCGCTGCTCTGAAGATCGCGCAGGCCGAGCAGGACGCGAACGACGGCCCGGTCTTCCAGCAGCTGGACATCGAGACCGCGACACCAGCGTGCTCCCGGACGCCGGCTACGCCGTCGTCACCTGCCGCCTGGTGTTCGCCTTCATCAAGGACAAGCCCGCGTTCCTCGACCGCGTTCGATGCCTCCTCCCGCCCGGCGGAACCTTCTGGCTGGTGACCCCTCTTGCTGAACGCCTCCCGGAGGAACGGAAATCGATCGGAATCACCGTGCAGCAGGCGGAATTGCTGACCGCGCCCTGGTCATCGGTACGAAGCGAAGACCTGGACTCGATGCGCTGCTACGCCCTGCGCCCCTGATCCGGCACGATCCAAATCCTGACCTCTACGAGGCCCTCCGGTGGCAGGTACAGGCCGGCTCAGGCCGCTGCTGCGCGCAGGTGGTCCAACAGGCCATCCCTATCCGTCAGATCCGGAACGACGAAGTCGGCGCCAGCGGCACGGAGTTCTGCCACCGAGTGGATGCCCGAGGCGACAGCAATACAGCGTGCCCCCGTGTCATGCGCTGCCTGCACGTCACGAGGCGTGTCACCGATCAGCACGGTCGGCGTCATCATTGCCGTGCCATAGGCGGCGTGAATCCGGGCCCGGGCGGCATCGACGAGACGGGCCCGGTCCTCGCTGTCCTCGCCGTACCCACCCACCGACATGTCGAGCAGGCCGTCGAGACCGAAAGCCCCCAGCTTGACGCGCGCGTTCGCCGCGATGTTGCCCGTGAGGACTGACGAGCAGATCTCGGAGTCTGCAGCGAGTGCCTTCAACGCCTCCTGGACCCCGGGCAGAACCCGACCCCGTCGTCGCAGATCTTCCTCGCGGCCCCGCCCGGCTTCTTCCAGCGCCCGTTGCGCCGAGGCCCATGCAGGAACTGGCAGATCGTGCCGGACGAACATCTCACGCATGATCGCTCGGTCCGTGCGCCCTTCCGTCGGCGCGGGCAGCTCGGCGTCCCGCCCCGCGAGGGCCTTGAAGGCGCTGGCGTAGATCTCTTTGCTGACGCCGGCGTTGTCTACGAGGGTGTGGTCCACGTCCCAGAGCACGATGAGCTGCACGTGCCCAGGGTATGCAGCGTGAACTGGCTGTTAATAGTGCCCTCTTGGGACGTCCTGGCGTCCCGCAAGATCTTGCCGCGTCCCAGGACGTCCTGGGAAGATGCGAATGTGAACGAGCGGCTGCGTACGGTGATGATCCAGCGGAAGGTGACCCCGGAGGGCCTTGCGGCCTCCTGCGAAGTCGACGTCAAGACGGTGGAGCGCTGGATCAGCCTGGGTCGGCAGCCACTCCGCAGGCATCGGTGGGCGGTTGCGCAGAGTCTCGGCGTGGACGAATCGTATCTGTGGCCGCCGGACGAGGACGACACCCCGGGACAGCCGACCGAGCAGACGGAACTGGTCGCCGCCTTTCCCAACCGCGCGAGCGTCCCGCAGAAGACCTGGGTCCGCCTTCTCAAGTCCGCGCAGGAGCACATCGACGTCCTGGTGTTCAGCGGGACATTCTTCGCCCAGACCAACCCGCGTGTGGCGGCGATGCTTGCCGAGCGCGCCGATGCCGGTGTCCGGGTCCGCCTGTGTTTCGGCGACCCATCCGGCAAAGCGGTCGCCGTCCGGGACGAGGAGGAAGGGATCGGCGGAACCCTCTCCGCGAAGATCAGGGCATCGCTCACCTACTACCGCAAGCTGATCGGCACTCCCGGCTGCGAAGTACGCCTGCACGACACAACTCTGTACAACAGTCTCTTCCGCTTCGACGATGCGCTGCTCGTCAACCCGCACGTCTGGGGGCAACCCGCCAGCGCCAACCCCCTGTTCGAACTGCGACGCCTGGGGGACGACGGCTGGTTCGACCACTACGCCGGCAGCTTCGACGCGGTCTGGGAGACTGCAAAGCCCTGGTCACCCGAGTCCATGTAAGGAGCACGGCCTGCGATGGGACGTACGGAGTACTGGTACGACGAGAGCGCACCAAAACCCAACACCCTGATCCCGGCGTGCAACATGCTCGTCGCCCGAGAGACCGACGGGGCGATCCTCCTACAGCGACGCCGGGACACGGGGCAGTGGGCTCTGCCCGGGGGAGCCATGGACATCGGGGAATCCCCGTCGCAGTGCGCGGTCCGGGAATGCAAGGAGGAGACCGGAATCGACGCCGAACCCACCGGGCTCCTCGGCGTGTACTCGCCCCCTGAACATGTCGTGGCCTACACGGACGGGGAGATCCGCCAGGCGTACGAAGTGACCGTGATCGGCCGGCCGGTCGGCGGCGAGCCCACCATCAACGACGAGGCCGATGGCGTCCGATGGGTCGTACCCAGCGAACTGGAGTCCTACAACATCCACCCCTCCATGAGGAAGCAGATCGCCCACTTCCTCAACGGGACGTATCCGCACGTGGACTGAAGTCCGCGCACCCCCTATTTGCCGACAGTAGCGAGCCGGACTTCGACCCTGTGCACAGCCGCGCACAGCTCGGGCTCCGCTCGACGGATGAACCGACCGACGACGCTGTCGATACCGTACCGACCGAGTATCTCCGCCAAGCGGGCATCGACCGTGGTCGGTTCACCGTCCGGCGTCGTAGTCATGTCGCAGTAGGCCAGTGCGTCGACCACCGCGGGACGATCGAGGAGGGGAAACTCGTCCACAAGCTGCTCCCTCAACCCCCGCTCCTCCGCCTCCAGCACGGCACACGAATGGTTGGCCACCAACCGCACCAACCTCTCGTCCGCAGCCGTTTGGTCCCGTAGGTAGCGGGCCCCGTCAAGCGGATGGAACCCTGTCACGGCCAGTGCCGGCGCGTAGCCGATGTCGTGCAGCATCGCCGCAGTCCACAGAAGTTCTGCATCGGAGCCCAGGATCTCTGTTAGAACCCCCGCCTTGGCGGCGACGCCCTGGGAGTGCGACCAGCGGCGCGGCAGGGGTTCCGCGAGGAGAGACTTGGCCAGGTCGTGGGCCCAGACGGTGAGATCCATGCTGGAAGACTAAGCCGGAACGCCCGGTGGGCGGCTCGACTCGGCTGGACGTCCCGGGACGTCTCGCAGGCGTCCCCGGCAGCTGTCGGCAGTGGCTTCTTTCCCGATGAGCGTCTTGCCCCGAGCCTGTCCTACATCAAAAACAGCGGGCAGCGCTGAGCACTGACCGAGTGCCAGCTGGAGCCTTCAGCTCACGGCAGAGGAGAAAGAGCCCCACAGGACTGGAACCCTCCCCTAGATCCATGTCAACGTACAACGTCCCCGAAAGTGCCAGGTCAGATAGGTAATGCACGCTCGGGGCGACTCGACGCCAGGCCGTTCCGGAACCCGCTTTCCCGGTTACCTCTGTCCTCGGGCCACATGCTCCCCACCAAGGAGGCTCACCCTGCCGAAGCCCGCACTTTGATCCAGCCACGCTACTGCCCCGATCCTCCTCGCGCTCGGCGCTATCAACGCCTGGACCACTCAGGAGACCGGCGACTACGGCTCCCTGTCCACGGCCCTGTGTCTCTGCACCTGCGCTGCCGGTCTGTTTGGCGAGGACCTCCTCCAAAGTGGCAACTGCCGTGATCGCGTAGTTCTTGCGCGCATTGCTGTTCACCCAGGCGCCGCGACTCGCAGCGTTGCCCGAGCGGTCGGCGCGCCCGAGCGCGTAGTGGCCCGCAGCCTCAACCGACTCACGTCCGATGGCCTCTTGGCGCTTGTCGCAGACGGTGTGACTCCCGCCATCAGGTCTTATCGGCTGGCCTCCTGGGGGGCGCAATATAGGCCACGATCCCCGGTTACCGAAACCGGGGATCGTGCAGACCATTGATGCTGTTCGTGCGCGGCTGTGCTTGGCGGTGGAGCCGTAGCGGACCAGTGGGACGGGCCTCAATAGGGGAAAGGAGGGCTGCATCGGTTCAGCCTGCTGATACCTGTAAATTGCGACGCCCATTGCATCAAATGCAGAGCGGCCCTCATCGAGATGGTGTTGAGGTCGGGCGTTGCTGGTCCTGCGCTATCGCCTGCGCCCTTCCCGCAAGGAACATCACGTCATGTGTCGATCCGTAATTCCCCCTGCCCTTTTTCGCTCTTCTGCTCGGCTTCAGGGTGCCGAGGTATGCGTGCGGGCAGCGTATTGAGCGCCGGGGGGAGTAATCGGCTGCTGACCCCGGAAGAGGTAGCCGCCTGGCTCAAGGTCAGCGAGATCACCGTAAAGAACAAGTATCGGACATGGGGGATTAAGGCCCAGAAGGTCGGTCGCCTCCTGCGATTTCGCGAGCGCGACATCGTCGCCTATCTCGAAGACAATTACGGGTAATGGCTGCTCAGTCGTGCCCAGTAAGTGAAGGGTGCCAATTGGCCACCGTTTTTCAGCGATGCAAAACTGACCCCAAGGTCGCCACGTACCCGTGCACGAAGCCGCGGTGCGGCCACTCGTGGACCGTTCGGTATCGTGAGCCGGGTGGCAGGACAGCGCGCCAGCGGGAAAAGACTTTCGAGAAGAAGACTGGTCCCAACGGAGCCGATGCCTTTGCCGCGAGGGTCGAGACTGACAAGGATGAGGGCCTCTATATTGACCCCAACGCGGGCAAGATCACGGTTCGCGCCTACGCCGAGGACTGGCTCGCTCGCCGAATTATCGGGGAGTCCACGTACTCGAATTACAAGGGTTTCATCGACAATCACCTCATACCGAGGCTCGGCCGGAAGACGATCGCCGGGGTGTCGAAGAGCGACATCGAGCACTTCAAGGCGGCCCTCGCCAAGGAGCTAGCGGCGAGCACGGTCTACGACCGGATGAAGATGGTGAAGCACATCTTCTGGTCCGCGAAGGAGGAGAAGCGGATTCGGGAGGATCCGACCAAGGATGTGAAGAACGCCCCCGGAAGCCATGCGGTGGACGAGGACGAGATTCCCACCCTCCCCGAGGTTCGCCTCCTGCATAAGCACATGTCGCCGCAGTACAAGCTGACCGTCTGGCTCCAGGCTGGAGCTGGGCTGCGCGTCAGTGAGGCGTTGGCCTTTCACCTCGGGTGTCTCCGCAGCGACGTGATCCGTGTTCGCTGGCAGATCAGCTCGAAGGCGCACCGCGAGGACTGCAAGACGCGCCTCGTTCCCCTTAAGCACAGAGAGGAGGGCGAGTACCGCGACGTGCCGGCCGCTCGCTTCCTCTGCGCCGAGATCGACGCCCACGTGGAGTTGTGGGAGCCGATCCCGCTCAGCTTCCGGAACGCGGCGGGCAAGACGCGGCAGGTCGAGGTATTTTTCGCGCCCCGCGAGCGAGGGAAGGGGATCATGCCCACGGCCAACACCTACTCGTACCACTTCAGGAAGGCGTGCGTGGCGGCTGGGCTTGTGGACGCTGAGGGGAAGCCGAAGTACCACCCACACTCGCTGCGGCACTTCTTTGCCTCGACCGCACTGGCGTCCGGCATACCGATCCACGAGGTCTCGCGCTGGCTCGGCCACAAGTCGATCAAGACCACGGTCGACATCTACGGGCATTTGGTTCCGGAGTCGTGGGACCGATGCCGTGAGATCATGCAGACAGCCTTCGCGGCGGCGGCCTGAGCGGAGCTCGTGCTGGGATCTTCCTCCCGTGCTGGGATGGTGCTGGGATGGCCCCCTTGAAATGGACGTTTTCCCAGGTGGGAGCCCTGCGCTAAACGTTCAGGTTCAACGTTTAGTTTCATCTCGAATCGCCCCCTGGTCTGCGTTTGTGCAGGTCAGGGGGCGATTTGCTGCCCGGGTCCATGCGTTGCGGTGGAACGTTCAAGGTCTGGGTTCGCGAGATGCGGCAAGGTGTTTGTGCAAGTCAGGGCGTTGCCGTCCGGTAGTTGAATCCGGGCGGGGTTTCCGGTTGCTGGATTTTTGCTGGTTGGGTCGGCGTGGCTGGAAGGCCAGGATGGGCTGGGTGGGCGGCGGTTGGAGCCCCGCCGATGCCCAAGCCTGCTTTCGGTCGACGAGGCCGGAAACTCCCG
This sequence comes from Streptomyces sp. NBC_00258, assembly GCF_036182465.1. Taxonomy (NCBI): domain Bacteria; kingdom Bacillati; phylum Actinomycetota; class Actinomycetes; order Kitasatosporales; family Streptomycetaceae; genus Streptomyces; species Streptomyces sp. NBC_00258. The sequence continues at coordinate 4,791,905 of NZ_CP108081.1, read as the reverse complement.
CCCCCGCGTCCTGGGAGGCGACACCCAGACCCTCACCTGGGACGCCGGAGGCCACCTCGCCAAGGCCACACCGCCGAGCGACAGGGGCGACAAGAGCACTGAGTGCCTCTACGACGCCGACGGCAACCGGCTGATCGCCCGCACCCCCACCGAAGCGACCCTCGACCTCGGGCACACCGAGATCACCGTGCCCATGGCATCCAGCCCAGGCGGTGCAGGACAACGACGGCGGCGTCTCCTTCACGCAAGACGGTGTCGCTGAGCAGAGCGTCGATGGCGTACTTGCGGCCGTGTCGGCCGACGCCAACGAGGAGGGCGGCGGAGGGGGCGGGAGATGGGTTCGGTGGCTGGTTCGACGATGAGGCGGGGCAGTGCCGGGCGGATGATCCGGGGTGGGCCACTTCGCCGACGAGGGTGGCGGTGGACGAGATGTTCCGCATGTCGTGGGCGCGGGCCAGGGGTGAGCCTCTGCGGTGGCCGGTCAGTGCCTTCGCGGGCTGGCGCCTCGGCGTCGCCGAGCAGCATAGGCAGCTGCCGCAGCGAGGGAGGTGCAGGCCAGAGCCGCGCCCAGAGCCCATTCGAAATTGGCGGGGCCGGTGCTGCCGCCGATGCCACCCTGGACGCCGCGGGTGGGAAGAGGGGTGGGCTGGGTGGGGAGAGGGGTGGCCGTCGTCGTGCTGGTGGTGCTTCTGCGGGGCAGGACCTCGCAGGCGATGCCGTCGTCCGGCCCTTGGTCCTCGTCCAGCCGGTGGGGGTCGCTGGGGTTTCGGTTCAGCTCCGCCTGGGCGTCTTCCTGGAAGGCGAAGTCGCGGCAGTCCAGATCGGGTTGGGCATGTGCCAGGCCGGCCAATGGGCCGGCGGTGAGGGCAAACGCCACTGCGGCGGTGAACGCGGAGCGTATCCGCATGGGTCATTCCTTTCGGGCCGTTGGCCTGCACGATCGTCACCGCGACTCTATGGAGATGACCCGGGCCCGGCGCGTGCTGTTAAGCCGAACGGGCACGGATCGGCGTGCGCCCGGGACGGAGCACGGGGCGGCTGCCGGCGGGCAGCCGATCAGGGACGGTGCTGTACTGAGAAGGCAGAATCTCTCCACCCTGGGAGGGCGCCATGTGCCCGTCGCCTCCCCCTGATCCGGACGCCTGGCGCCGCCGGTCGCAGCAGCCGCGCCCAGGGCGCCCCAGGCGCCTGAAGCACCCCTGGATCACTGCGGTGCTGGTCCTGGTCGGCCTCCTGCTGGCTTTCGGGGGTCTCGGAGCGCTCCTGGAAGATGACCGCACACCCACCACATCCGAGACGGCGCCCGCCGACGTCCCGCCGACCCGCTCACCCCCGCGGACACCAACGCCGTCCGAACCCCGTGACGCCCCCGCGCAGCCGACCACCAAGCCACCGACCACGAGACCGCCGGGTGTGGTGGTGCTGCGCGTCATCGACGGCGACACCATCGACGTGCGCGGCGACGGTCGCATCGTGCCGAAGGACACCGTGACCCGCGTCCGGCTCCTGGAGATCGACACACCGGAGCGCGGTGCCTGCTTCGCCGACACCGCCACCGCCCGCACCAGCGCGCTGCTACCGGCAGGCAGCAGCGCACGAGCCGAACGCGATGTCGAGCTGACCGACCGCTACGACCGCTACCTGCTGTACGTCTGGAACGACCAGGGCGTCTTCGTCAACGAATCCCTCGTCCGCTCCGGCCACGCCACGGCGGTCCTGTTCCCGCCCAACGACAAGCACTGGCCGGGGATCTCCCGCGCCGAGGACGCCGCCCGGCAGGCCGGGGCCGGCCTGTGGACCGCCTGCACCGATACGCCCGAACCCGCACCCCCGGACACACCCACCCGGCCCAACCTGCCCGAGGGACCTCCCGCCGGTGTCCCCGACGTGGACTGCGCCGATCTGCCCGGCCCGGTGTGGGTGGGCCCCGATGATCCGCACCGGCTCGACCGCGACGGCGACGGCATCGGCTGCGATACCGGCTGACCACTCCGTAGGCTCGACCCCGCTCGCCCTCATCGCCGTGCAGGGATACGGCCTGCCCGCCCTCGGAGTCACCTCCGCTCCCGGTGCTGGATCCGTGCTGGATCAACTGATACGTCGTCACCTGTCGTCATTCCTGGGTATCCGCACCGTGCGTATCCCGGGATGGCTGGTTCTCTTGCCAGGATCAGCGGGGTTGTCAGGCGCTCTGTGCCGGTGCGATGAGGGCGCGTAGTTCAGCTGCTTCCGTGCTTCCTGTCTGCTCAAGGATGAAGAGAGCCTCACGCCAGCAGGCTCTGGCCCGGTCGTCCTGTCCCAGTGCGGACAAGGCCCGCCCCAGGAGTGTCAGAACTTGGCCCCGCATCCGGTCGCCCCCGATGCATCGCAGGGCGAGGGCCTGTTCGGCGTGCTGCGCCGCCTCGGTGGGGCGTCGCGCGGCCAGGTGGACTTCGGCGATGCGGAAGCGCGTCGTTCCCTCCCAGAGCCGTTGCCGGTGTTCGACGAAAATGCCCAGGGCCTCGGAGAACTGGCCGAGAGCCTCGGCGTGACGGCCGGCCCTGTTCAATGCGATGCCCACGGCGTAGTGGCCATTGGCGACGCGCACCGTCCGACCGAATTCGGCATGTGTCGCATGGCCGCGCTCTGCGATCTCGACGGCCTTGGCGATGTCGCCCATGCCCAGATGGGCCTCTGAGAGGTTGCACAGGCTGGTCGCTTCGAAGGGGCGGTTACCGAGTGCACGGAACCCTTCGATGGCCTGGTCGAAGAAGGTCTTGCCCTCCGTGTACCGGCCCTGGTGCAGGCAGATGAGGCCCCGGATGTTGGCCACCCAGCTGATGGCGGTGGCATCCTGCGCGGAGCCCGCGAGGTCCATGGCGTGCTGCGCTTGCTCCTCCGCCTGCTGAATTTGGCCGGAGTCCAGGAGGACAGCGGTGAGGATCGTACGAGCTCTGCCCTCCGCACGGATGTCTAAGGCGGCCCGGGTGGCGTCGCACATGGCCCTGGCCGTCGTCTCGTACTGGTGGGAGATGGCCCCCGACTCGGTGAGGTCCTTGGCCGCCCACAGCAGATCCACCGCCCGCCGCAGCCGGTCCGTCCCCGCGGCCTGCCGTACGCAGGCCAGCAGTGGAGCTGCCTCCGAGTACAGCCAGTCCAGGGCCGCGGTCCCCTCAGCGAACCGCAGCCCCGCGTGGTCCGTCTCCTCCAGATCGTCCACCAGCCGGTCTCCGGGCCGCTCGATTGCGTACACCCCGGCCGCTGTGGCCAGGTAGAAGTCGAGCAGCCGGGACATCGCTGCCTCACGCTCGCTCGGCGGCTGTTCGTCCCGTTCGGCGCAGGCGCGCGCGTAGAGGCGTACGAGGTCGTGGAAGCGGTAGCGGCCGGGCGCCGCCGATTCCAGCAGGGACGTGTCGACCAATGCCTCCAGCAGGTCCTCGGTGTCGTCACCTGGGAGGTCCAGTACGGCCGCAGCGGCGGCCAGAGAGATGTCCGGGCCGTCGGCCAGGCCCAGCAGCCGGAAAGCCCGTGCCTGTGCCGGCTCCATCCGTCCGTAGCCCAGCTCGAAGGTGGCCTTCACGGCAAGGTCCCCGGCCTGGAGTTCGTCCAGACGACGGCGCTCGTCCGCGAGCTTCGCCGCCAGGACCGAGACCGTCCACGTACGACGGGCCGCCAGCCTCGACGCGGCGATTCTGATCGCCAGCGGCAGGAAACCGCACGCCGCCACCACATCCAGCGCTGACCGCCTCTCAGAGGCCACCCGCTCCTCGCCCACGATCTTCGTGAACAGTTGGCGGGCCTCCTCGGGCGACATCACGTCCAGGTCGACCAGATGCGCCCCCGCCAGGTCCACCATCCGCGCCCGGGAGGTCACCAGGGCCGCGCACCCCTCAGTCCCGGGCAGCAGAGGCCGTACCTGGGCCGCGTCACGGGCGTTGTCCAGCAGTACCAGCACCCGGCGGCCGTCCAGCGCGGCACGGTACAGCGCTGCCCGCTCCTCCAGAGAGTCCGGGATCGCCGAATCGACGGTTCCGAGGGCTCTCAAGAACGAGCCCAGCACCGTCTCCGGCTCGGCCGGCCGCGTCCCGGAGCCCTGCAGGTCCACGTACAACTGCCCGTCCGGGAACACCCCTCGCACCTGATGTGCGACATGGACCGCCAGCGTCGTCTTCCCCACGCCCCCGATCCCGGCCAGCGCCGACACCGCCATCACCCGCCCCTCGGCGGCGGAGGGCAGCACCTCGCTCAGCTCGGCCACGAGGCGTGTCCGACCCGTGAAGTCGGGGACCGTGGCCGGGAGTTGGGTCGGGCGCACGGGCGCGGCCGTCGGCTCCGCCACCGGTGCCGACGGTTCCGCCAGGCCCGGGTCCGCCTGCAGAATCCGCTGCTGGAGTTCCTTCAGGCCGGGGCGCGGGTCCACGCCCAGCTCGTCCGCCAGCAGGCGCCGCGTGTCCGCGTACACGGCGAGCGCCTCGGCCTGGCGTCCGCTGCGGTACAGGGCGAGCATGAGCAGTTCGCGGAGGCGTTCCCGCACGGGGTGGGCTGCCGTGAGCGCCGTCAGCTCCGACACCGCCTCCGCGTGGGAGCCCTGTTCCAGGTCCATGTCCAGGCGGGACTCGACGAGTTGGAGGCGCCACTCGTTCAGCCGCTGTCGCTGCGCCTCCGCGTACGGACCCGGAACGCCTGCCAAGACCTCCCCGTCCCACAGGCTCAGTGCCGTGTTGAGTAGATCACGCGCGTGGAGCAGATCCCCGGCTTCCTTCGCCCTCTCCGCGTCCGCGGCCAACTCCTGGGCCATCGCCAGGTCCAGGGAGTCGCGCTCTGCGGAGAGCCGGATCGCGTAACCGCCCGACTCACTGACCAATACCTCGGAGGACAGGATTTTGCGCAGCCGGGACCCGTACGTCCGCACAGCCGCCAGCGCCTGGGAGGGCGGCTCGTCGCCCCACAGCGCGTCGATCAGCTCGCTCGCCGTGGCCGTACGGCCCTCGCGGAGCAGCAGTGCGGCCAGCAGGGCCCTTTGCTGTGGCGAGCCGGTGGGCAGCGAGTCAGCGCCGCGCCAGGCGCGCATCGGCCCGAGCACACTGAAGCGCAGGTCCCCGGATTCTTCTGCCACCCGCCACTGCGACGCAGGTGGCAGAGGTGACCGGTTCTCCGGCACTCTCGGAATCGGCTGAGCGGCCGATACCGCGGTTGTCCGGGATCGGACCGAAGGAGATGGCGTCGGCGGCAGAGGCGTCCGCACCGCAGCCGCTCGTCGTTCGCTTCGGGGACGTTGCGCCGCCGCGACGACCATGGCCCGGGCTCCGGCAAGGCGCCGCTCGTCGCCCAGGGCCTGAGCCGCCTCCCACTCCGTGGTCGCGAGGTTCTCCAGAGCGGAGAGGGACAGCGGATGGCGTGGCCCGAGCATCGCGGACGCCTTCTGCGCGGCGACGGCGAGTACGTCGGCTGCCCGCTCCCATCGTTCGCGGTCGTCTGCTGCCATCGCCGACCTGAACTCGGCGCGGGCCAGGGCGATCAGCGCCGAGAGGGACTGTGGATGATCGCTGCCGAGATGCCCTACCAGCTGCCGGGCCGTGCGGGCGACGCCGTGCACCAGTTCGTCCGCTTCGGCATGACTGCCCTGTCGGCGGGCGGTCTCCGCCAGCACCGACTTCGCCAGCAGCTGGACTTCCAGTTGCTCTTGGAGGGAGTCGTCCCGGGTACTGCTGTCCAGGACCTGTTCGGCCGCGCTCGTGGCTCCGGCGAGATCGCCCAGACGGAGCTTGACAGCTGCCAGGTTGGCCAGGTTCCGGGTGGCGGTTCCATCCTGGTCCTCGTCCTTCGCCCTCAAGGTGACGGCCGGCGACAAGACAGTGACGGCAGCAGTGACGAAGCCGCGGTCCGCCAGGATGACTGCCAACTCGTTCCTGACGTCGCCAGGCAGCGAGAGGGACTTCGGGTCCCAGTGGAGGCGTGAGACCACATTCTCCAGGAGCGCGCGTGATTCCTCGTTCAGACGGAGTGCTTCGAGCAGCGACGTCAAGTAGGCGAGATCCCTGCCGAGAGCTGGCCGCCGGAGCGGATCAGGGTCGCCGCGCAGTGCCACCGCGGCCTCTGACGCACTCAGACGGGCCGCATCGTCCCCGCGGAGGGCACGTTCGGCGCTGACGACGGCTTGCTGCCAGAGATCGGTCATGCCCCGTCACCACGCAGTTGACGCTCCATGACTGCTTTCGCGGCCATGAACTTGAGTTCGGCAACCTGTGACGGATCGAGAACCCGGCGCTTCGCCCACTCGTCGATGAGACCGAACCACGACTCTGCTGCTGCGGCGGCTGAATCCACGGCCAACTTCTCAGTGGTCGCGGTCTGCTGGGGCACCGAGGTCGCCGGGTGGAGCACATCCATCAGATGCCCCACATCGAACTGGTCGAAGCGGCGCATTGCCTCACCGATGGTGGCGGCGAAGAGAACGTTGGCAGCGCGATCGGCGGCGGCCCGGTCCGGGGCCTGTTCCAGAAGGATTCCCACGATCACGGGTTCATGCTCCTCCGGAACGCCCTTGACCACCGGCCCGCCGGAGTATCCCGAGTAGTCGCCCAGGTGTTGGTGCGCTGTCAGTTGCAGCGCCTGGATGACCGCGCCCCCCTCGCAGAGGTATTCCGCCGTACCGCTGTCCACCTGGCCTCTGAGATGCACTTCGGACGCTGCGGGACGGTATGGGCTGTGCCAGTCGTCCCCGCCGTGAGCGACGCCGGCCTGGGGTATCGGCAGCAGCACTTCGCACTCGGTGGAGATCATGATCAGGGCCAGGTCGGCGTCCTTTTCGCGGCGGCACACCTGGCCTGCGAGTCGGCTGCCGTCCGCCAGGATGATGTCCACGTGCTCGTCCAGTGACGTGAGGCCCCGTAGACAATGCAGTGCCGTCACCACATATCGGCGCGTCAGCAGGAAACCACCTCCGAGGCGCTGTTCGGACTGGAAGAGCTCGACCCAGTAGCTTGCGCTGGTCACGGTGTCTCCGGAGCCCGCTCCACGGTGAGAGTGACCTCGAACGACGCCTCTGCTGACGCCTTGGACAGGATGACTCCTGCCTCTGCCGCCAAGGTGAGCCCGAAGGTGACCTCCATGCTCGATACCTGCCAGCCGTCCCGGCGCGGTACCTGGGAGAGGGACTGCTGAGCGATGGCCGAGGCCTGGACGATGGCTTCCTCCAGCTCGGCGGCACGGTCGCCAAGGGAGGAACTGGACCGCGTACGACTGGAGATCTGGCGACTGCCCATTGCGTCCAGAGGCACGGTCTCGACCCGAACTTCGGCCATGTGTCTCCCTGTTGGTGAGGCGTGGGTGGCACTGGTTCTCAGTCCCGTCGGAAGCGTAGCGAGCGACACGCCGAGCTCGCGACCCGTTCGGCACCTGCAAGATCCGGTCGGCGGGGCCCGGGAGGTCGTGGATCTGACGCAGGCGAAAGCCAGTGGTCCATCAGCGATCAACCACTGGTCTGCTCGGCCCGGCGACAGTACTCCGGGTCACGGCGGGCAAGAGGACACAGCTCACCGCTTCTACGAACGGCCTTCCTGGGCGCGGGTGCCGCCCGCCGGTGACCGAACAGCGGCGTGGCGTCGGCCGTCGCGGTCATACTGGTGGACCTGTCGCAGCGGGGGAGGCGTGCAGCACATGGGGTCCGGGACAGACCTGCCGGAGCGTTCGGCGTATACACCGTGGGACGGCGGTTGGGTGCGGGTGGCATGGGCACGGTCTACCTGGCCCGATCGCGTGGTGGCCGTGCTGTGGCCGTCAAGGTGGTACGCCCAGAGTTGGCCGCTGACCGGCAATTTCGTGAACGGTTCCGTGCCGAGGTGGATGCCGCCCGCAGAGTCGGCGGTTTCCACACAGCCCCGGTCGTGGGCGCCGACCCGGACGCGGAGACCCCGTGGCTGGCTACGGCGTACATCCCGGGTCCCACTCTGTCCGGGCTGCTCGCGGACCAAGGGCCGATGGGCGAACACCGTCTGAGGCTGTTGGGCGCCGCCCTGGCGGAGGCGCTGCAGGCCATCCACGGTTGCGGCCTCGTGCACCGCGACCTGAAGCCCGGAAACATCGTCATGGCCGAGGACGGTCCCCGGGTCCTCGACTTCGGCATCGCACGGGCGCTGGAGTCCACCCGGCTCACCGCCATCGGAGCGGCCTTCGGCACGCCCGGCTTCCTGGCCCCCGAGCAGGCGCAGGGCCTTGAAGTCAGCGGCGCCGCCGATGTGTTCGCACTCGGCGCGGTACTGGTTGCGGCGGCGGGCGGCAGCGCGTTCGGCACGGGCACGCCCATGGGGCTGATGTACCGCTCCGTGCACGAGCCCGCGGACCTGTCCGCCGTGCCGGAGGACTTGCGCTCCCTGGCCGCCGACTGTCTGTCCAAGGACCCGGCCCACCGGCCCACACCTGGGAGGCTCCTGGAGCTTTTCGTGCCTGGCCCGGCCGCGTACACGCCCACTCTGGTCCCCCCAGGGAAGGAGGCACCGACCCTGCCCGTGGGTTCCCGGCCTCAGGCCGGGGAGGAAAGCGGTACGGACAGTCCTGAAGCCGTCCTCATCGCTGGGGCCGGCCCGAGTGATGGCGGGACGCACGGCGACGCACTCACCCTCGGCTCCGGCAGCCAGGACATCCGGCCTGCCGGGGATGAGATCCGCACCGCCGGCCCCCGTCGGCCCACCGGAGGGAAGCGTTCGCGTAGGCACATCCTGATCATGGTGCTCGTGGCCACGGCCGCGACGGGCGCGCTCGTCGGCGGTGCCGTCTACCTCACACACCAGGGCGACCACACCGACGCTCCTTCTGCCTCCCCGTCAGGATCCCGGCAAGGACCTTCACCCTCGCCGGAACCCACCCCCGCGAACAGCGGGGTCACCGACGTGCCCAAGGACGAGGTCACGGTGCTGATCAGCGGCGAGGGCGGGCGGAGCTGGGTCTCGGCCAAGGACGCCGATGGCCAACTCCTGTTCGACGGAGTGCTCAACAAGGGCGAGACCAAGACCTTCACGAACAAGGAACGCATCGACCTCGTACTCGGCGATGCGGCCGCGGTCGCCCTCATCGTCAACGGAAAGAAGGTCCGAAACGATTCCCCGCCCGGCCAGGTCGAGCGCCTGACCTACACCAGGAACGACTAGCGACCAGCCGCGTCGTTCGTCCGGACGACGCGACCGGTGTATCGCAGGCACGCGTGGCTCCCTTGCCGGACGTTCCGGTCCCGTCGCTGGATCCCTGCTGGATCGCGTCCCGAGAACAGCGATATCCCCAGGTCATTGAACCGGCGCCAATATTCCGCTTCAACGTTTAGCTTCGCCTCGAATCGCCCTCTGGTCTGTGTTTGTGCAGGTCAGGGGGCGATTTGTTGCTTGGATTCGTACGTTGTGGCGGAACGTTCAAGGTCTGGGTTCACGAGATGCAGCAAGGTGTTTGTGCAGGTCAGGGTGTTGCCGTCCGCTAGTTGAATCCGGGCGGGGTTTCCGGTCGCTGGATTCTTGCTGGTTCGGTCGGTGTGGCGCGAGGACAGACCCGTTTTCGCCGTCCCGTTGCGATGGCTTCGTGGGCGGCCGTGGCCGAGAGGAAGAGGGCTCGTACTCGTCCAGGCCGCACTTGTTCATCGTGCTCTGGAAGCACGACCCGATTGCCCAGCCTCCATGCCGGGCGACTCGAACCTATGTCCCGAACTCCGGCGCCCTTTGGACCCTGTTGTCGGGGACCTTCTCCAACTGCTTGGCCTCTTCTGGATCCGGCTCCGACGCGAGTATCTTCTCCGCGCGCTGGTCGATGGTGCGGGTGAGGGCGATCTGGGCCAGTCCGAAGACCACGGCACAGGCCATGACGTCGCGCCAGGATTCAGGAGCCTCGATCATCGGCAGCCATTCGGTGTCCACCAGAAGCAGCCCGATCACGGCAGTGAGTGCCCCGATGGGGAGCTTGATGAGTTCTTGGTAGAAGGGAAGGTTGTAAGGGTTCCAACTGCCGCCCATCTTCTGCAGCCGCCCTACCACGTGGGTGGCCGCACCGAGCATGCCCAGAAGCATGACCAACCCGACTTCACGGAGGCCGGAGTCTGCCCGGCCGGGGCAGCCGCTCGTGCAGACGGGGATCGCTCCCGCATTGCGCCAGGCCACCACGACGGTCACCACAAGCAGTAGCGTCAGCACGCTGCCTGCTCGGATGAGTCGATTACGGAAGTTGCGGCTACGTACGGCTCGTTCCTCCTGGACCGCGTAGGCCGCCTCCAGGAGGGCCGCGACAGCCCAAGGCACACGATTGTCCTGCGGCTTGTTCTTCTGTTTCAGCTGCTCGACGAGGGCGAGGCGGGGATCCTTCTGGCAGAGCGGGCCTGCCAGGGCGAGCACGGCGTCGATGCGGGTCCACGCCCGGACGGGTTGGGCCAGCGCGAGGATCGCGACCTCGGCGGCGTGCAGGCATGCAAGGGTGCCTTCGTATGCCTGGCCGTTCCACCAACTGCCGAGCCTCCACGTCATTTTCTGGCTCTCGGCGGCCTGCTGCATGTGATGCTCGGCCGCGTCGAGGAGACACTTCACTCCTGCCTGCAGCTCCCCTTGCCGGACCCCGTTGTGACACAGGTGATCCGGTTGCCCGCACGTGGCCTTGAGTTCGTATCGCAGTACACATAAACGTGTTTGCGCACGATGCAGCCACGTATTGGACCTGAGGTGAGGAGGTCCTGCGGCAGCGGGCGCCGTTGAGGCGTCCTGTGCGCCAGGCTGTGTTGTTACTCGGCGGGCGCGGGTTCTGCGCAACCAGTCTTGGCGGCCGTGTGCGTTCATGGTGTCCCCCGTTCCGTTCGCGGGGTCAGGACGGAGTGCCCGCCCCGCCCTGCGACGGGTGATAGCGGTTCAGCCACTGCTGGAAGTCCCATGTCGCCAGGAACTGCTGTGCGGCGCTGCGGCCGTTGGTGTACAGCGTCTCGACCTGCTCCTGGGTAATGCGGAAGTCGGTCGACCGGACCCTGTTGGTGTCGACGAAGATGGTGCGGTCCTGCACGTGGCTCCGATCCACGTGGATCCTGTCGTGGGCGCTGGTCATGGTGGAGACCAGCCGCCTCGCCAACTCCACGGGATTTCGGGCCGGTTGCCATCCCTGACTGGGAGTCCGCCGCATCGAGAGTTTGATGCCGATGGTCGGCCAGCGGGGCGGTGTCGAGTCCCGCCGGTCGAACAGGTCGACGGGGAAGTTGGACAGCAGGCCGCCGTCGACGAGCATCAGTCGTTGCGACTCCTGTGACGGGCCGGTACGGAACCTCACCGGCCGGAAGTAGAAGGGGATCGAGGCGGAGGCACGTACTGCGTCGGCGACCTTCGCCGTGTCGGGATCCACCCCGCACAGCGCCTGGTAGTCCTCGGGCAGGTGCAGCTCACGCCCCCGGCTTATGTCGCTCACGACGACGGCCAGCTTGTAGGGCGGCGTGCCCGTATCGTCTCCTTCCTCCTGGCGGCGCAGTTGCTGGAAGGTGATGACGTTCTTGTCCGCCAGTCGCTCTTCGATCCAGGCATGCAGAGCATCGCCCTTGAAGACACCGTTGTGCAGCAGGACGGCCAATGCCGCCCCGACCTTCCCGAAATGACGCGCCGGACCGTCCTGGAACGAGGCGAAGTCCAGGCTCCGCATCTCCTGCTCCAACTCCGGGACGGTGTACCCGGCCGCCAGCAGTGCCGCGACGATGGCTCCCGCCGACGTACCAGCCACACGCTGCACGGTATGTGCCCCTCAGCGCACCGACGAGGGCGATGCCTTTGACGCCGCCCCCCTCCAGAACCACGTCCACGTTCGTCCTGGCCGAAGCGCCGGTTACAGCATTGCCGTCCATGATGATCGCCCCCGTAGCCGATGGGCGAGTCCGTTGATACGTCCCGCTCCATCACGCTTCCTGAAGCATGCTCCGGGAAGTGAACAACGTCCACTACGACGGCACAGACATAATCCGCCCTCTATGGCGAAACCGAGGGACAGTCAGCGTAGAGCGCTCGCGAAGACGGCGCGGTTGGCTTGCGTAAGCCAGGTTGCGTACCAGTAGGTGTGCGACCCGACGTACAGCGGCGGGATTCACGCGGGAGCGGACGAGGACGGCGGCTGGGCTCGTTGTCTGCCGTTCCGCGAACGTTGGTCTGATAGGGGTTTGTTGCAGACAATTGTGGCGAACTGCCGTCTGTGCTTCAGTGAGTCCAGGGAGCGCGAGCGCACGGGGGCGTGGGGACGGGGCGGCGGCTCAGGTGGCGGATCAGCAGGTGATGGTGGGGCGGGAGCGGGAGCGTCTGCTGGTGGACGGAGTGCTCACCGCGGTCGCCGAGTGCGGTGCCGCGCTCGTGCTGCGGGGTGAGCCGGGAATGGGCAAGACCGCGCTGCTGAACTACGCAAGCGTCGGCGCCTCGGCCCGCGGTGCACGCGTGGTGCGGCTGTGCGGCGTCGAGTCGGAGTCGGTGCTGCCCTTTGCGGCGCTCGCCGATCTGATGACCCCCTTCCGCGCGGGGCTGGCGGACCTGCCGGAGGCCCAGCGGTCCGCGCTGGACGTGTGCCTGGCCTTGGCGGCCGGCCCGCCACCGAAGTCCCTCGCCGTCTGCGCGGGAACGCTGAACGTACTCGCGGCGGCCGCGGATGCTACCCCTCTGGTCGTGCTCGTGGACGACTTGCAGTGGGTGGACCCCTCGTCGCGGCAGGTGCTGCTCTTCGTGGCGCGGCGGCTGTCCAGCGAACGGGTGGTCATGGTGCTGGCCGTTCGGTCCGACGCCCCTGAGCCATCCGCCTCGGGGCTGCCGGGCGTCGACTTGGCCGGCCTCCCCGCCGACGTGTGTGCCGAGCTGTTGGCCGGCCGGGGAGTCGCTCCGTCGCCCCAGGTGCTGGCCGGCCTGGTGCGTGCCACCGGGGGCAACCCGCTCGCGCTGCTGGAGACGGTGGCGGGCCTGAACTCGGGTCAATTATCAGGGATGCGGCCTATGCCGGAGCTTCTTCCCGTGGGACAGCAGCTCCACCGCGCGTGGACGGCCCGGCTGGACAAGCTGCCGGAGCGCACCCGACGGGCTCTGGCCCTGATCGCGGCAGGTCACTCCGCAGCCCCCGACGTACTGGCCCGGGCCTTCGCCTCGGTCGGCCTGTTTCCGGTGGATGTCGACCCGGCGCACGCCGCGGGCCTGGTGACGGCGACGGGCCAGGACCTGGACCTGCGCCACCCGTTGCTGCGTCTGGTGGTGCTGGAACGCCTCACTCCGTCGGCCCGACTCGATGTCTACCGGGCACTGGCCGGGGCGTCCACCGGCGAGGTGCGGGTCTGGTACCGGGCTGTGGCGGCCTCCGGGCCGGACGAGGAGGTCGCCGCGGCACTGGACGCGGCAGCCGGCCGGGCGCGGGAGCGCAGCGGATTCGGCGTTGCGGCGCGGGCGTTGCGGCGGGCGGCGGAGCTGACCTCGGACCGCCGGCTGCGGGCGGAGCGGTTGCTGCGGGCCGCCGTGGACGCGCACCTGGGTGGACTGCCGCACGATGCCGCGGCGTGGTGCGACGCCGCCGCTGCGGAGACCGCCGATCCGCTGCTGCGCGCGGACATAGCGTTGGTCCGCGGTCGTGTGCTGATCTGGATCGGACAGGTTGCGCGTGCCCACGATCAACTGCTCGACGCTGCCGATGCCGTCCGCGCCATCGATCCGGCCCGGGCAGGCACACTCCTTGCCGAGGCGGCCTTGTCCGCGGCCATGGCGGGGAAGGGCAGCCTGGCTCTGAGGGATGCGGATGAGGCGGCCAGGCTGGCGGCAGCGCCACCGCCGATGCGAGCCCCTGCCTCCTCCGCTGACGGCCGACACCCCGCCGCGCCCGCGGCACCTGCGGGGCCGGCGGTGGCGGACGGGCATGGCTCGGAGGACGTACCGGCAGCGTTGGCGGGTCCGGGCGAAGGCGCCGTGTTGCCCGCAGAGATCTCCGCCTGCGCTTCGTTCGCTCTGGCTCTCACCGGGCAGGTGACAGCCGCCCGTCGGTGGCTGGGGGCGGCACGTACGGCTCTGGAACCGGTGGACGCCGTGGACACGCAGCAAACACTCGCACTGATCGGCAGGGTGTGCGGATGGCTGGAGGACGACGACACCGCCCGCCGGGTGCTCACCTCCGCGATCAACGCAGCGCGCCGGTCCGGGGCCCCGGCCACTCTCGCTTACGCACTCGGCGCACGCAGCGAACTGGACCGCTGGGCCGGGCTGTGGTCCGCCGCCTACGCCGACGCGACCGAGGCGCTGCACTGGGCGGAGGAGTTGCGCCAGATGGGCGCGATCGGCTACAGCCTGCTGAGCCTGGCCCGCCTCGACGCGGCCCGGGGCGAACGGGCGCTGTGTGAGGAACGCATCGAACGGACCCGGCGTGAGGTCGGACCGCTGGGCATCGGTTCACTGGAGGTCTACGGATCCGGCACCCTCGGTCTGGTCGCGCTGGGCCACGGCGAACACAGCGTCGCCGTCGCGTATCTCGAACACGCCCGCGCGCTGGCCGCCGACGGCGGCCTCGGCAATCCCGTCATCGTGCCGTTCGCCGCCGACCTCGTCGAGGCCCACCTGCGCACCGGCGACCGCGACCGGGCCGAGACCGTCCTGGCGTGGTTGGAGGAGCAAGCCCGGTCCACCGGTCTGGCCTGGCCGGCCGCAGCCGCCGCGCGTGGCCGAGTGCTGCTCGCCGGCGACGGTGACGAGGCCGAGGCTTGCTACGCGGTGGCCGAAGTCGCGCACCGGCGTAGGGAGATGCCGTTCGAGGCCGCCCGCACCCGGTTGTGCCTCGGCGAGGTGTTGCGCCGCTGTCGCCGCCCGGCGGCGGCCCGGTTGCCCTTGCTGGCGGCTCACGCAACGTTCCAGTCGCTGGGTGCCCGCCCGTGGACGGCCAGAGCCGCGGTGGAACTGGCCGCCGCGGGTGAGCGTCCGGCGCCCGGTACTTCGGCCCCCGCGTTCGACCGGCTCACGCCGCAGGAATTACAGGTCGCGCGGACCATCGCCGACGGGATGAACAACGTCGAGACGGCGGCCGCGCTGTTCATCTCGCACAAGACGGTCGAGGCCCACCTGACCCGCGTCTATCGCAAACTGGGCGTCCGCTCCCGCACCGAACTCACCCGCATCCTGATGTCCCACGGCCTGGTCCCTGCCCCGCCCGGCTAGCCGGGCAAGCTGGATCGTTTCCGGCCCCTCCAGCACTGGGCGCCGCAGTCGGCGCCCATGACCGGGTGGACACAGCCTGGACCGCTACGCCGGGTCCGAGGGTTTTCCCCGATGCGCCCGTCGGCCGTCCCCGGTTGCCTGGGCGGCAGGCCGGGGGAATCCGGCTTGGCGAAAGGGAGGATTGCCGTGTCGATCGATCGCAATGCTTTGCTGACGTGGGCAGATGTTCCGG
This sequence comes from Streptomyces sp. NBC_00258, assembly GCF_036182465.1. NCBI lineage: Bacteria > Bacillati > Actinomycetota > Actinomycetes > Kitasatosporales > Streptomycetaceae > Streptomyces > Streptomyces sp. NBC_00258. The sequence continues at coordinate 4,776,539 of NZ_CP108081.1, read as the reverse complement.
CCGACGTCGGTACTGACGCCGACGCCATGCTCGACCGCCTGCAGCCGAACATCGTGAAGCCTCACGTCCGGGACTACCTGTCGGTACTGCTGTTGGGTTTCACTGACAGCCCGGAGGGCGCCGTGGACGCCCGGGCCTTCCTGACCGCGGTCGCATCCCTGATGAAGTCGGCGCGGGAGCACCTCCGCGAGGTGGCGGCGTTCAAGGCTGGGGGCGCGCCAGGGACGCCGTACGTCGGTGTGGGATTGGCGAAGGCGGGCTACGACAAGCTGGGGCTGTCGGCCCAGGCGCCCACCGACCCTTCGTTCCGGCTGGGCATGCGGGACGAGCAGACCCGGCAGAAACTCTCGGACCCGGTTCTATCACTGCGGGAGGAGCCGTACCGGGAGGAGATACACGCGGTTGTGCTCGTCGGCGACGCCTCTGCCGTGACGGTTGCAGCCAGGCTTGCCCAGGTCCAGGCCGTGCGGCCCGCCTCGGTCCATCTCATCGGCCAGGAGACCGGCCTCGGCTTGCGCAACGCGAACGGAGACGGGATCGAACACTTCGGATACGTCGACGGGCGCAGCCAGCCGCTGTTCTGGAGTCAAGACGTCGACGACGAGCGGCGCGGTACTGACGGGACCTCGGTGTGGAATCCCGCCACCCCACTGGACCGCGTTCTGGTCCCCGACCCGGCGGCACCCGATCCGGAACTGGACTTCGGCAGCTACTTCGTGTTGCGCAAGCTGGAGCAGAACGTGCAGATGTTCAAGCAGGCGGAGGAGGCCTTGGCCGACCAGCTGAAACTGGTTGGCGAGGACCGCGAGCGCGCGGGCGCGATGATCGTCGGCCGCTTCGAGGACGGCACACCGCTGACCACACAGAGCGCGGCCGGGCCGCACAGCCCGGTGATGAACAACTTCGACTACGCGAACGACGAGCACGGCATGAAATGCCCGTTCCAGGGCCACATCCGCAAGACCAACCCGCGAGGTTCCGGCGGTTTCGAAGAGGCGGAGGACGAGCGCAGGCATCTGATGGCGCGGCGCGGCCAGACGTACGGGGAAAGGAAGGACGACCCGAACGACGACACGCTGCCGCAATACCGGCCCACTGGCGGCGTCGGCCTGCTGTTCATGGCCTTCAACTCCGAGCTGGGCAACCAGTTCGAGTTCACGCAGCGGACCTGGGCGAACAACGCCGGCTTCCCGAGGGCCCCCGCGGGTGACTCGCAGCCCGGTCTCGACCCCGTCATCGGCCAGGGCGCCCGCCCGACGGCGGCATGGCCGTCGGTCTGGGGCGGGACGAGCAAGGAACTGGGCATACCGGCCGTCCCGCAGGCCGTGACCATGAAGGGCGGCGAGTACTTCTTCATGCCGTCTCTTCCCTTCCTGCGCAGCCTCAGTCCAGGCACAGCTACAGGCACAGATACAGGAATCTGACTGGCGGACCCATGCCGGCCGAATGCCGATCTGAAAGGGATGTGCGATGCCGAACGTGTTCCGACCCGTGCCCGGCTGGTTCTCCCACGAGAACCAGGGTGCCGGGGTCGCGGTGGCCGATCTCGACGGCGATGGCCGCAAGGACCTGCTCGTGTTCATGGTCGACAACCCGCCGGGGCAGAACCGTGGGCTGTTCCGAATAGGCCGGGGTCTGTCCGCCGACGGGACCGTCATGGGCCCCTGGACGCCGTGGGCCGATGTCCCCGGCTGGTTCTCCCACGAGAACCAGGGTGCCGGAGTCACCCTCGCCGACCTCGACGCCGACGGCCGCCAGGACCTGGTCGTCGCCATGGTGGATGGCGCAGCGGGGCAGAACCGCGGGCTGTTCCGGATCGGCCGTGGCTTGTCCGCCGACGGGACCGTGACCGGCGGCTGGACGCCCTGGACCGACATCCCTGACTGGTTCTCCTGGGAGAACCAGGGGGTGTCCGTTGCCGTGACGCCGCCTGACCCGCAGGGCGTCCGCGACCTGCTCGTTTTCATGATTGACAACGGGCTGCAGCAGAACCGGGGGCTGTATCGGATCGGCCATGGACTCGGGGCGGACGGTGCCGTGACCGGCGGCTGGACGCCGTGGCAGGACGTCCCCGACTGGTTCTCGTGGGAGAACGCTGCCTGCGGCGTCGCGGTCGCCGACCTCGACCGGGACGGCGGCCGCGACCTGATCGTCTTCCATGTCGACGACGCCCTCGACCAGAACCAGGCCTTCTACCGGATCGCCCGGGACCTCGGCGCGGACGGACTGCCCGGCGATGGGTGGGGAGCGTGGCGCGGCGTGCCGAACTGGTTCTCCTGGCAGAACCAGGGCGGCGGGATCGCCGTCGCGGAAGTCGACGGGCGGCTGACGCTGATCGCGTCGATGGCCGACGCCCCACCGCAGCAGAACCAGGGCCTGTATCAGGTGCTGGAGCTGGAACCGGATCCCACGCGAGAGGGGCGCTGGGAGCTGTTGCCGTTCCACTCGGGCGTCCTGGCGGTGCACGCCGCGCTGCTGCCAAAGGGCGACGTGCTGTTCTTCGCCGGGTCGGGCAGCAGCGTGGTGCGGTTCGACAGCCCGCTCTTCGGCGACGAGGACGAGGGAGTCTTCACCAGCGTCGTCTGGGACCCGCCGGGCAACGCCTTCACTCACCCGGGGACCCTGCGTACGGCAGACGGCCGACCCTTCGACATGTTCTGCGGCGGCGACGTCTTCCTCCCGGACGGCCGGATGCTGTCCGCCGGGGGCACTCTCGCCTACAACCCGTTCAAGGGCCGCAAGGACGTCGCGGTCTTCGACCCGGGCAGCGGGAAGTGGTCGTTCGCTGCTTCGATGGCGCACGGGCGTTGGTACCCGACGCTGATCGCGCTCGGCGACGGGACGGTGCTGGCCACGACCGGACTCGACGAGTCCGGCGTGGGTCACAACCAGACGCTGGAGACCTACTCGCCTGAGACGGACGACTGGCGAGAGACGGACCTGGAGCCCGGCTTCCCCGGACTGCCGCTGTACGCCCACCTGTTTCTGATGGCCGACGGCCGGGTCTTTTTCTCCGGCGGGCGGATGGACGACCCGCTCGACGTCGAGCCCGGCATCCTCGACCTCGCTCACGACCCCGTTCAGGTGGTCGCGGTTCCGGACCTGCTCATGCCCGACATGCGCAACCAGTCCGCCAGCGTGATCCTTCCCCCGGCCCAGGATCAGCGGGTGATGGTCATCGGCGGTGGTCCGGTCGGCAAGCCCGACCGGACGGACGCGACGGACGCGGTCAGCGTCGTCGATCTCACCGCCGGCGAGCCCCGCTACTCGGCGGCCGCGCCGCTGGGCCTGCCGCGGCTGCACCTGAACGCCGTGCTGCTGCCCGACCGCACGGTTTTCGTCGGCGGAGGTTCGCTGAAGCAGGAGGACGGGCCCCTGGCCCGGCACGAGGCGGAAATCTACGACCCTGCCTCGGACAGCTGGAGCCTGATGGCGGCTGCCACCGTGCCACGCCTGTACCACTCCACGGCTGTGCTGCTGCCGGACGGTCGGGTTGTCGCGGCGGGCGGTAACCCAGAGGGTGGCCAATCGGTCACCTTCGAGCCGCCGGACGAGAACGAGGAGATGCGGCTGGAGATCTTCAGCCCGCCTTACCTCTTCCGAGGAGGGCGCCCGACCATCGGCTCGGTTCCCGAAAAGTGGCAGTACGGCGAGACGGTGACGGTCGTGACTCCGGACGCGGATGCCATCCGATGGGCCTCGCTGGTGCGGAACGGGGTCACGACGCACTCCTTCGACAGCAACCAACGGCTTGTCGATCTGGTGATGGCGCGACAGGGTGGTGGGACGCTTGACGTGCGAGTGACGGAGAACCGTGACATCGCGCCGCCGGGTTGGTACATGCTCTTCCTCGTCAACGAGGAGGGTGTGCCCTCCATCGCCGAGTGGGTGCGTCTGAGCTGACGGCGGCAGCAGCGTGCATGTCGTGGCCAAGCTGTTCGGACCGGGTCAGTTTCCATGACCCCTCTCGACGGCAGCCCGGGGCCGTTCCGCCGATTCAAGGACGTGTTGTCCGTCTCGCCGACGGAGCAGTACCGGTAAGTGGTGCTCGCCGCGGCACGGCAGCATGGCCGGACTCGGGTCGGGCTCGCCGACCACGACAACCACTCCGGAATACGGGGTTCTGACCGATCCGGGCAATGCTCAGGGCTCTTGGCCGGCCGAGGTCTTCCCTGTGTCCCGGCACCAGAGGTGCTCGGTTCGCCCACGGCCAACGTGCTCAATGCTCTGCCTAGCTCTGCCGAAGTTGGCCCGAGCCCAGCGCCGGCGAGTTGGTGGCCTACTGCTACTGGATGCTGGGCTTGTTCCACGAGGCCGAGGACCTGGTGCAGAAGACGATGCTGCGCGATTCACAGGCGGTGCCGGGTCGGATGGTGGGGATGCTGTCGGTCGGTTCCGACGCCATTCGTGACGGGCATGGCGCTGTCTCGGTGTGGGACGGGCAATTACCAGATCGCAGGTGAACCTCTGGTGACAGTTGGATACGCGACCTCATCAGTACCAAGGCCGGCGGAGCCGTGGCGCAGGCAGTTCAGCCCGCGGGCGTGGGCCACGTAGTCAGTCGTCCCTGTCCCATCGCCGGATCCTAGCTGGATCGTGTCCCGAAAAAGGCGGATTTCGCAGGTAGTGGCAGAGTCATCGATATTCCGCTTCAACGTCTGGCGTCGCCTCGAATCGCCCCTTGGTCTGCGTCTCTGCAGGGCAGGGGCTATTTTCTGTCCGGGTCCGTGCGTTGCGCCGGAACGTTCAAGGGCCGGGTTCGCGAGTTGCGAAAGAGTTTTTGCGCAGGTGAGGACGTTGCTGTCTGGTAGTTGAATCCGGGCCGGGTTTCCGGTTGCTGGATCTTTGCTGGTTCGGTCGGCGTAGTTGGAAGGCCAGGATGGGCCGGGGCCGCCGCCACCGCAGCCCGCAAGTGGGTCCAACTTGCGCAGGACGACTGGGCGGTACTGCCTCGCTGCTTGTCTCGAAGATCAGCGGCCGTTCGTCTGTGCGGGCGCCATCCAGATGCCGGAGCAAACCTCCGGACCGGATCGAACCCGTACACCACTTCTTGGGCCGCAACCGATGTGAAAGAAAGTTGCCTCTCAGGTTGGCGAATGGGTCTCAGTGATTTCGGTTAGCGGGCCTCCGGTCACAGTGGGGCGCAGGAGCGCATGAGAGGGCGCAAGAGGGCGCACTCAAACGTGGCTGCGATGACGCAGGGCACAGCCTTGGCCCTTGGGTGGCCGCTCATGCATGATTGGTGCGGCGCACTTCCCCGCTCACCAACAACTGGCCTTGATGGCTGCGGAGGTACCCAATGGGGATACCTGGACCTGTTCATCTGGTCTTTGTGCACGGACTTTTCGGGGGTGCCGGCACCTGGGACATCTTCAAGAAGCGTGTCACCGCGGATCCGGCGGTGAAGGGGCGGGTCACTGTGCACTGTTTCGAGTACAACTCGCCCAAGATCCGTCTGCGGCCGGACCGTCGAATCGCCGAAATCGATGACATCGCGGACCAGTTGGGGACATGGCTTAGTACGCGCTGCGCCGACGGTGCGCCGATCGTACTGGCAACGCACAGCCAGGGTGGCCTGGTGGTGCAGCGGTTCCTCGCCCGGAAGCTCGCCAACGCTCTAGGGCGTGAGCTGGCGCAGATCAAGCACATCGTTATGTATGGGTGCCCCAACAGCGGCTCGGGGTTCTTTCTCTTCTTCAGGAAGCTTCTCTGGTTCTGGAACCATCCCCAGGAACGAGAGCTGCGCCCGATCGGCAATCGACACGTTCAGGAAGCGCGGTCTCGAGTCATCAGGTCTGTGGTGCATGCTCGAACCGTCAGTGAGACGGAATGTAAAATTCCCATATCCGCGTACGGAGGGGCGACCGACAACGTCGTACTGGCCGTCGACGCAAAAACGGGATTCACCGATGGTGGCGTCGTTGACGGAGACCATTTCACCATTGTCCAGCCCGCCAACAGGAAGGCACAGTCATATCAGGTACTGAGAGCCGCGATTGAAGGAGTCGCTGAGCCTCCCCAGGAGCCTCTTTTACCCCAGGAGTCACCGAAACTCGTTGAATTGGCCAGCGATGAGCAGGGCCCCTACTCCGTCACCCTGCCATTCAAGGAGGGTACGCTCCACGGCCAGAACCGGAAGGGCATCGTCGGCTCGATTCTGTCAGCCGCGCACGCTGAGCGAGTCCATGTGCTGGCGGCACCCGGAGGCCGCGGAAAGAGCCGGATGGCCCTGGAAATCGCGTATCTCGCGAGAGAACAGGGACGACGCGTGTGGTGGGTCAGGGCCGACCGGCTGAGCCAGAGCATGCTGGAGGTCGCTCGACTCCTCGGCATACCGGTCAGCATCACCGACGCCACCTGGCGGGGCAACGGCAGCCAGACCGATCTGATTTGGAGCTATCTCAACAAGCTGGAGGAACCCTGGCTGCTGGTCTTCGACGACGTCGATGAGCCTCCGCAACTTGGGCCGGGCGGCGGAGCGGTCTCGGAAGGTACCGGCTGGTTGCGAGCGCCCACCGCCCTGGACGGGCTGGTGGTCGTCACCAGCCGGGATCGAAGGGAACAGGCCTGGGGCCGCTGGAGTCGTGTCCACGATGTACCGCTACTGGACGAACAGGACAGCGCGTCGATGCTCATGGAACGTGCCGGACGACTGTGCGGAACGATGGAGCAGGCACGGTTGTTGGCACGCCAACTGGGTGGTATCCCCCTTGCGCTGGTGGCTGCTGCCGACTACATCAGAGAGGTGGCCGAATCGGGAGTGTCGCTCGACGGTTCGGAGGCCAGGGATTTCGCGAGCTACGGTGAGGCCTTGCGGCGCCGCTTCGACTTTCCGGCGGGTATCCGGAGCGAACAGACCGGTGAGTCGCTCGGGCTGGAGAAGGTCGGGCACGTCTATCGCATGTCCCTCCGGCTTCTGGCACAGCGTGGACTTCCCCAGGCCGTACCCCTGCTGAAGGCGTTCGCGTGCCTGAGCAACACTCCGATCCCCTTCCGCATCATGGTCGGCGGCGACGCCCTGGCGCGATCCCCGCTCTTTGCCGGGTCGACGCCCGAACAGCGCCGTCGAGCGCTCTCAGGGTTGAATACCCTCGGTCTCGTTGAGGTGGCCCCGCTGAGCGAGAAAAGCGACGAGAACCTGTTGCAGGTGCTGTCGCTCCATCCGGTCGTACGGGGCATCTTTCGCGACGACGAGGATGTCAGGCACCGACGTGCCGCGTACTACGGGCTCAACGTCCGGATGCTGCTGGACGCGGTGCGGGACCGGGACCCGGACCAGCCGGGCAGTTGGCAGACCTGGGTCACTGTCGCACCGCACTCCATCGAAGTGACGCGTGCCCTTCTTCACCTCCGCACAGGAGGAAACGGGACTGTGCCCACGGGGGACCAGGACTTGATCGCACATGCTCTGGAACTCGCCCGGCTCACCACCCGGTATCTCTTGGTGGCGAGCCTGCTCAGGGAGGCCCGTGAGCTGCTGCTGCCGATTGTCGCCAACTGCGAGTCGCTGGGATATCACTGTGATGACCGGGAGATCCTTGCTCTGCGCCACGAGAAGGGCCGCATCTCGCTGGAGTACGGCGAGCACCGGGAGGCGGAGGAGGAACTGCGGGAGGTCGTCGCCGGACGTACGGCAGCCCTCGGTGAGAAGCACTCCGACACGCTCGCCAGCCGTCACAAACTAGCCCGGGCCATCCTGGAACAGAACAGGTGGGCCGAGGCGGAGCAAGTACTGAGCGCAGTGGTGGAGGACGAGCGGCAGAATCCCGAGCGGGGGCCGGAACACTCGGACACTCTCGTCGTCTGGCACAGCCTGGCACGAGCAGTCATGTTGCAGGGGCGTATCAGGGAGGCGGGGGCGGATCTTCGGGAGATCCTGCGCATCCGACTGGCCACGGGAGAGCCCGGTACACCGGAGACCCTGCACGTGCGAGAGACACTGGCCCGCTGCTTGCGGGAACAGGAAAGGCCTGTGGAGGCGGAGAGGGAGATCCGAAGCGCGCTGGAGTGTGCCCAGAGGTCAGCCGACTCCCACCCGGCGCTACGGCTGCGCTACCAACTCGGCATCGCACTGCTGATGCAGGTGCGTGTACCAGAGACTCTGGTGTTGTTCAGGGAGCTACTTGACGATCAACGCAGAGTGTTGGGCGAGGGTCATCCAGAAGTTCGACTGACCAGCGATCTGCTGAACAAAACATTAAAGGACTTGTGAAATCCGGCTCGAACTCACCGAAAGACAGAGCCGGTTGAGGTCTTGCGCGTAGCATCGACTACCTCCACTCTCTGAGTGGAGAAGGTTACACAGAGGCACCGATGCGGATCTGTACCTGACCGCTTGGGGGGATCAGACCATGCCATTCCCGGATGAACAAGAGGACGAACTGTTACGGCAGTGGGACGAGCCGGAGGCTGGGGAGAGCGACCGAACGTCACGGTTGGAGATCGCGCGGAGAATCGCGCAGGAAGCCCTGGACGCTGAACGTCACGTGCTGGAGCTCAGCGCGGCGACGGCGTTCCGGGACTTCGGCCACGTCCGGCCCGTCTGACGGATCGCGCGATCCTGGCGGTTCTCCCCGGTGGTGCAACGGCCCAGCGGTCAAGGTCTCGGAGATACGGGGGCCACAATGCGTCCTGTCGACTTACCTGTTGCTTCACATGCCGTACCGCATGACTCCTTCTTCCGCGTTGTCACCGCGGCTTCTTTCACTCGCAAGGGCATCGTTGATCTCGCTGCCGGACGGTGCGCGGCCGTTCGCGTGCCGGATTTCGTGCCGGGGGAAGCGTGCGCGGAGGTCTTGCATGCCCTGGAGCGCGCCCCGTTCGATGCATACGGCAGGCAACGGGTTCAGCCTCCTGTGATGCGGTTCGGTGTCGGCGTCAGCGACCACCGCACGAAGGAAGGCGGGGTCTCTGACGGCTACTGGTCTGCCGTCGAGGCCGGAGGCCATGCCTGGCAGGGCCTCGGACTCCCGTACGACCCTTTCGCGAAGTGCCGTGAGTCGTTGGCCGTGGACTGGCCGGGGAGGGTTTCGGTGGGGCGCCGCGGCGGCCGGGAGATGGCGCCCGGAGTGGCCCGCGAGCCCAACTACGGTTTCCGGATCCACTTCGACGACTCCTTGCGTGAGTTCGAGGGCGATCTGCTGGACGCCCCACTGGTGGCGCAGTTCGCGTTCAATCTCTACCTCAGCGTGCCAGACACCGGGGGAGAGACCGTCATCTGGCGGCACCGCTGGCATCCACGTGACGAGACGTTCCGACTGCCGCAGTCCTATGGCTATGCCGAGGAAGTGGTGGGAGACGCCGAGTCGGTCGAGATCCAGCCCCGCGTCGCAGATGCGTTGCTGCTCGACCCGCGCAACTTCCACGCAGTGCGAGCGGGCCAGGGCGCGCGGCGCATTGCACTGGGGTTTTCGATGGGGCTCACCGCGACCGGTGAGCTGCTCACCTGGGGGTGAGCCGAACAGAGCGCAATAGGAGGGTGGCTGCGGAAAACCGGGCGCAACGGACGCTTTGACGAGCTGTTCGGCTCTCGCTACGGTCACCCGATGCAGGTATTGCGATACGCAGCGTTCACAGCCGACCCGGTCGGCGGCAATCCCGCGGGGGTGGTGCTCGACGCCACTGGCGTCGACGACGTGACCATGCAGGCGACGGCCGCGGAGATCGGCTACTCCGAGACCGCGTTTCTGGTGCCGTTGGAGGAGCAGGGCACGGGCGCTTTCGCCATCCGCTACTTCAGCCCGCGCGCGGAGGTGTCGTTCTGCGGACATGCCACGATCGCCACGGCTGTTGCCCACGCCGAACGCCACGGTGTCGGAGCGTTGCGGCTGCTTACCCAAGCCGGCCCGGTCACCGTCACCACCAGGACCAGCGAGGACGGTCCGGTCGTCGCCACCTTGGTGAGCGTCGCACCGAGTTCGGTGCCGATTCCCGACCTTGTACTGGCCGAGTTGCTCGCCGCTCTCCGCTGGTCGGGCGGCGAACTCGCTTCCACGCTGCCCCCGCGCGCCGCGTATGCCGGCGCCTGGCACCCGGTCATCGCCGCTGCCAGCCGCGAACGGCTCGCCGATCTGGACTACGACTTCACGGCCCTCGCCGACCTGATGGCCCGCGAGGGCTGGGCCACCGTTGACCTTGTCCACCGGGAGTCCCCGACCGTGTATCACGCGCGCAACCCCTTCCCGCCTGGCGGAGTCGTCGAGGACCCCGCAACAGGAGCGGCGGCCGCCGCCTTCGGCGGATACCTGCGGGAGCTAGGTCTGGTAACCCCACCGACCAGCTTGACGGTTCATCAGGGGCGAGACATGGGACGGCCCAGCAGCATCACGGTATCGGTGCCGGAGGAGCCGGGCAGCGGTATCGCGGTCTCGGGAAGCGCCGTGCAACTCTAGGCGGGTGCTGCCGCCGTCAGGCGGTCACCTCGACGATGATCTCGATTTCGACAGGCGAGCCGAGCGGCAGTTCGGCGGCCCCGAGGGCGCTCCGCGCATGCCGTCCGGCGTCCCCGAAGACGGAGAGCAAGAGGTCGCTCGCTCCGTCGACCACCCCCGGCTGGCCTGTGAAGCCCGCGGCGGAAGCGACGTAACCTGTCACCTTCACCACCCGTACGACGCAGTCCAGATCCACGACCGAGTCGACGGCGGCGAGCGCGGCAAGAGCGCACAGCCTGCTCAGTTCCTTCGCGTACTCCGGTGTGACATCGACACCCACTCTGCCGGTGGTGACGAGTTCGCCGTTTTCCATGGGGACCTGGCCCGCGACAAACACATGGCTCCCGCTGCGAAGTGCGGGGATGTACGCACCTTTGGGCGGGCTGACATCGGGAAGTTCGAGGCCAAGTTCGCGCAGTCGGATACGAGGGCCTGCAGTCGACGGCATGAGCCGATGCTATGCCGGGAACCACGCCCAGCAGGGACGAGTTGTCGAATGCGCCCCCTCATGCGCTGCGATGTCAAGAGTGCGCGGGGCACGGGCGGAATGCAGCTACGACAGTGCTGGGGCACCGACGGCCCGGTGCTCGGAGTGGGACATCAGAGCACGGCCCGAACAGGTTCGTGGGTTTACCCGAACGGCACACGACGCGGGGACGTCGCCCTGCTCGGACTCGACGAACCCGCGCCGCGCGACGGGCCCTGGCACAGGTCTCCAGAGCCCGCGCATGGCCGCCTGGCCAGCTGTCTCGGTCCCGTTGCTGGATCCCCGCTGGATGGGGTAATGAGCGCAGCGGTTTTCGCAGGTGATTGCACTGCGGTCAATATTCCGGTTCAACGTGTGAGCGGATGATTCGGCGGGTCGGTCGAGTGGCTGGAGACCCAGCCCTTCGGCCGCCATGACCACGACGCCCTGGTACGCGACATGCTCGCCGTCCCCGGAACCACCTCGGACACCCCACTGGTCGCGGTCTCCCGCTGTGAGGTGTCCGATGGTCTGCCGCTCACTGCGCACTGGGGCCGGAGGACCTCGTACGGGCGTGGCGGCCCCGGTAGTTGCGGAGGCCGAGGCCTCCGGTGCGCAGGACGTGGAGTACTAGCGCGGCGGGACCGGCCGGTCGTAGATGTTCTTCGGGGTCACGATTTCGGTGATCTTCTGGGCGAGGACCGAGGACGGCTCCTTGCCCTCGTAGGAGATGTCGGTGTTGAGGAGGACCACCAGGGTGGCCTTCTTCGACGGGAGGTAGACGGTCACGCTCTCGTAGCCGGGGATGGAGCCGTTGTGGCCGATCCAGCCGTCGGACTCGAAGATGCCGAGGCCGTAGTTCGTGCCGGGGTAGCCGGTCGGCAGCGTCTTGAGCCGTTCCCGCTGGGTCTGCGGGCTGAGCAGTGTCCCGGTGGCGACGATCTTGGCCCAGCGGCGCAGGTCGTGCAGGTTCGAGATCATCGCCCCGGCCGCCCAGCCCCAGCTGGGGTTCCAGTCCGTGGCGTCCTCGACGTCGCCGCTGAGCGTCTGGTTGGTGTAGCCGCGCGGGTGCGGCTCGGGGAACTCGGCGTCCAGGGGGAACAGCGTGTGGCGCAGGTGGGCCGGGCGGAGCACCCGCTTGTCGATGAAGTCGACGAGGTTGTGCCCGCTGACCTTCTCGATCACCAGGCCGAGGAGGACGAGGTTGCTGTTGGAGTACTGGAACTGCTTCCCCGGCTTGAAGGTGTTCTTGTGCTTGAAGCCGTACGCGAGCACCTCACGCGGGGTGAACGAGCGAGTCGGGTCGCTCAGCAGATCGTGCTCGAAGTCCGCGTCGGCGCTGTACGGGAACAGGCCGCTGCGCATCTCGGCGAGATGACGCAGTGTGATCCGCTTGCCGCCCGGCACGCCATGGATGTACTTGGAGATCGGGTCGTCCAGGCGGATCCGTCCGTCGTCGACGAGCTTGAGCAGCGCGGTGACGGTGAAGGTCTTGGTCTCGCTGCCGATCCGCATGAACGGGTCGGTGGTCATCGGCCTGCCGGTGGCGGTGTCGGCGACCCCGGTCGCGCGTACGTAGCTTCCCTTGCCCGGCATCCACAGTCCGACGATGACGCCGGGGATGTCGGCCTCCCGGCGGACGTCCGCGATGGCCTTGTCCAGCCGGGCGGTCAACTTGCGACCGAGTCCGTCCGGCGGACACTCGTGCTTGTCGTGCCGGCCGACGCCGTGCGGGTCCACGCAGTGGCGGTTGCCGTCGTGCCGGCCGACGCCCGCGGCGTGGACCGTCGTGGCGGGAATCGCTGTCATCGGCGCCAGCACCGACGCCACGAGGAGCGCTGCGGTGAACAGCCGTCGGGAGGGGGTACGTCGCATGTCGGGGCGCCTCTTCCAGGTCAGGGGCTCGGACGGCAACGTCACCATCCGGACCCCGGGCGGAGGTCCCCGTCCGGTAATCGTTCCGGCGAGTCCACTCGTTCGGAGCCACCCCGGTTTCCGATGAGCCCCGGCACGGCGTCCTGCGGGCCTCAGACGGGGCCGGTCGGATCAGGGGCCGGCCCCCTTCGTGACGGTGAGGGCGAGGGTGCGGGAGAGGGTGTGGGCCGGCGTGGAGCAGGTGTCACCGGGGGAGTGGACGGCGGAGGGGCCGACTCGGCGAGAATGTGGAGGATGGCTCTTCGGACCGCCGCGATCCTGGGGTCGCGGCGGTATCCGTTGTGCCGCTCCAGGGGCCAGAAGACGGGCTGGGCACGGGTGCGGGCATGCGACCGCCCGGTGTCGGGGTCCATCGGCGCCACCCCGTCCTTCCACTCCTGGTCCACGCCGCCGACGCCGGTCGGGCCGGCCAGCAGGTCGGTCTCGCGGTGGATGTTGACCCACGTCCTGAGCAGGCGAGTCCTGTCCGGGGCGCTGTCGTCCACGTCGCGGACCAGGGCGTCGAGGGATTCGGCCGTGACATAGCCGGGGTAGTGGCGTGCGAACACCGCGCCGATCGGGCTTCCCGTCGTCAACAGGCCGATACGCGGACGCAGTTCGGGCGGAATCTGCCACAACGCGGCCACGGCGATCACCGACCCCATGGACTGCGCGTGCAGCAGTATCCGTGTACGGCTGTCGGAGTCGAGCAGATGCTCGATGCGGTGCACGAGTTCGGGCACGGTCCGTACGGTCCAGGCCGCCGGGGCGAAAGGGTGCGCGGCGCGCGGCCAGAACACGCCGAAGGCCCAGGCGATGCCCGTGTTCCTGCGCATCTCGGGACGGAGCGCGACGGCCCGTACCGCGAGCACCGCGACCGCCACGAGGGCGATCAGGGCGAGGGCGCCGAGGGTGGTCAGCTGCTTGACCGTGTCGTTCGTGGTCCGGCGGACGCTCGTCGTCAGGGAACCGTCGCCCACCCAGTTCGCCAGGTACAGGGTGAGGACCAGGGCCACGATGAGGGAGGCCAGCGCTGCGAGGCCCTGGTCGTACCAGTTCAGGCCGTCCTCTCCCACGTTCCGCGCCCAGTTGATCTCACTGCGGTGTCTCCTGTCCTCCTTCTCCTCCCCCGGATGTGCGGCGGCCGCCGTCCTGCGCTTCCACAGTTTCCACAGGGCGTTGGCCCCGGCCGCGAGCCCGCCCAGCACCACCACCAGCGGGAAGGCCGCGGCGATCACCCGCACCGCCCTGGGGAGTTCGGTGGCGTACAGGTCGCCGTCCGGGGTGAGCCAGCCCTGCGCCCACAGGGAGAACGCCGCCGTGTAGAGCCACCCGATGAAGCAGGCAATCACGGCGACCACGGGCCCCAGCAGTCCGTACAGGGACGTCCTTCCGGCGCGGTCGCGGTTCCTGAGGCACATCACGAGACAGGCGACGATCATCAGCAGCACGCCGACGCCCTGGGCGATCACGACGTCGTTGGCCTCCTCGCCCATTCCCGGCAGCATCCGGGAACTTCCGCGCGCCGCGAGCCAGTCCCGCTCGGGGAGCGCGCAGTAGAGCATGGCGGAGGCCGTCACCCCGAGACACACGCCGAGGGTGGTGCGCCGGTGATTGGGCAGCCACCGCCTCGACCACGCCACACTTCTGAACCAGGGCCCGTCGGCGACCATCAGCGCCGCCAGCACCAGAATCAGCACGAACAGCACCAGGCCGACGACCGTGCCGTCCCGGCGCAGGTCGTACTGGAGCCCCGGCACGATCACCAGCATCGCGACGGTGAGCAGTCCCGCACACCGATGCTGTGAAGTGAGACCCTCGGCACGCCAGTTGTACTCCCAGAAACCGCGCACCTCCAGCGGCCGCCGCACCTTGCCGGACCCCCGGGCCTGCCGCTTGTCCTCCTGTTCCAGGCGCCGGTACTCCCCGTCCTCCACGGTCTTCAGGACCGGCCGGTACTCCTTCTTGGCGTCCCGCGCGCTGAACGCCATCACCGCTCCGACGAGCAGCGGCACCACGGCCGCGAGTGTCAGCCCGAGTCCGGTGCCCACGTCGCGTGCGGCCCCGACCAACGGGTTCTCCGCGCCGCAGGCGGAGTGCGCGGGTGCCCCGCACTGCCACACGACCTGGTCCATGGCGGCCTGCCCGAACACGCCCACCAGCATCACCGTCAGCGACAGTCCGAGCAGCCGGGCCCCGAAGTCGTACAGCCAGCCCGACACCCTGCTGTGCCGCGGAAGCCTGGGCTGCATCCACGTCACCAGGTTGATCAGCAGAAAGGGCAGGAGGAGCAACCACATCGCCCGGCCCGCGCCGCCGATCGTGAGCCGGTTCCAGTCGTAGACCTGCCGTTCGACGAGCGGCTCGGTGTCGTCCTCTTCCATCGCTCCGTACCAGCCGGCGGCCTCGTCCCCGCTGATCCGGTGGACGACCGGCGGCTCCAGCGCCTCCGCGCGGTCCACCGGACCGATGCCGGGCACGACCAGCTCGACCAGGCGGGTCTCCCCGGCCTGTGATCCGTTGTCCATGGCAGATCACAGTGAGGGCCATGGGTGCCCGATCACAATGCGTAAAAAGTTCGAGACCGAGAGTGGTCACCGTGATTCCGCTTTGCGGCCCGCCGGGAAGCGATCGGCGGCGGCCCGTCCCCCTGCTTCGCCCGGCCATGGGGTGGGAACCGCGCCGAGCCTTCCGTACGTTGAGGAGTACACGAGGCAAGCCAGGAGGTTCTCATGGCGTACGGGCCGTACGGCGTGGCTGTTCCCGCGCCGGCGTCGCGCGGTGAGCGGGTCAAGTACGCGGCCCTGCTGACGGGCGGCTGGGTCGCCCTGCTGTGGGTGCTGGAAGCCATCGACGTGGCGACCGGCCACGCCCTGGACACGTTCGGCATCACCCCGCGCGAGTTCGGCGAGCTGCGGGACATCGTGCCCGCCGCCTTCGTGCACTTCGGCTGGGACCATCTCGTGGCGAACAGCGTGCCGCTGCTGCTCCTCGGCTTCCTCGCCGCGCTGTCCGGGATCCGCCGCTTCCTCGCCGTCGTCACCGTGACGATCCTCGTCAGCGGCCTGGGCGTCTGGCTCACCGCGTCCGAACACTCCATAACCGCGGGCGCGTCCGGTGTCGTCTTCGGTCTCTTCGGCTATCTGCTGGTCCGCGGCTTCGTGGACCGCCGGATCGGTGACGTGGTCATAGGGCTCATCGTCGGCGCGGTCTACGGCTCGATCCTGTGGGGCGTACTGCCGACGACGGCCGGAGTCAGCTGGCAGGGGCATCTCTTCGGCCTCATCGGCGGGGTGGCCTCGGCGTTCGTGTTCCGACGGCCACGCGAGGCGCGCCTCTAGCCGACGTGCTTCGGCGGACCCGCCGGTCGGCCCGTCCGGCGTCCGGCGCGACTGTCGGTCCCCCGTGGAAGGATGTCCGCTCATCGGGCGTACGGCACACGAGGGGCGTCATGGCGGAGGGCGAGGGGGCGGTCGACAGCCCCGTACCGGTGGGGCGGAAGACCCGTACGGTCGTCGGGCGGGGCGAGCGGCTGCGCGGGCTCGCGCGAGGAGTGCTCGACGATCACGCGCGGGCCGTCGACCAGGTGCGTACGGCCCTCGCGCCGGTCCTCGCCGAACTGGTCGCCCAGGAGCTGGAGGGCATCCCGGTCTCACGCCTGAAGGACGTCACCGAGGGACGGCTCAGGCTCGGGGCCCTCGAGGCGGCGGGGCTCGGATCGGTGCGCGCAGTGTTTGACGCGAGCCGGTACGAGCTGCGGCAGATACCGGGGGTCGGAGCACAGACCGCCGACCAGGCGCTCGCCGCCGCCCGGCAGATCGCCCGCGCGGTCGAGGAGACCGTGTCCGTACGGATCGACGTCGACCACCCCGAACCGCGGACCACCGCCCTCGTCATCGCGCTGCGCCGGCTGGTCGAGGCCGGACCCGAGCTGCGCCGGGCCGTGGACGCCGCCACAGAGCTCGACCGCAGGTTCAAGACGCTTCTCCCGGCGGCCCGTCCCGCCACCGGGCGGCTGCGCATGGCCCTCACGGGCAGGGCCAGACGTGAGAGCGCCCTCGCCGCCGTCGCGGAACTCCGCGCGCTGACGGGCGACGCCGTCGCCAAGGGCGTACCGATGCTGCTCACGCAGGCGTCCACCGACCTGCTGCGGGAGTCCGCGTCCGACGCCGAGGCGTGGGTGGACTTCGAGCTGAGGTCCCCGGAGTACTACAGCCAGCTCGCCGAGATCGCCGGGAGCGCGCCCGACGTCGAGGCCGCCGAGGGGTTCCTGCCGGCCGAGGTCGCGGACCGGGTGCACGCGCAGGGGCTCGACGACACGCACCGACGGGTCTCGCTCCGCGGGTACCAGTCCTTCGGCGCGCGGTTCGCGCTCGCCCAGCGCCGGGTGGTCCTCGGCGACGAGATGGGGCTCGGCAAGACCGTCCAGGCCATCGCCGTGCTCGCGCATCTCGCCGCCGACGGACACAGACACTTCCTGGTGGTGTGCCCGGCGAGCGTACTGATCAACTGGACGCGCGAGATCCGCTCCCGCAGCACCCTGCGTGCGGTGCCCGTGCACGGACCCGGCCGGCAGGACGCGTACGCCGAGTGGCGTGAGCGTGGCGGCGTCGCGGTCACCACCTTCGACGTGCTGCACAGCCTGCCTGACCCGGCGAAGGCCGCTAAGGGTTCGAAGGGACCGGCCGACGCCCCCGCCGCGCTCGTCGTCGACGAGGCCCACTACGTCAAGAACCCCGACGCCCGTCGATCCCGGGCCGTCGCGCGATGGACCGACCGGTGCGAGCGCGTCCTGTTCCTCACGGGCACGCCGATGGAGAACCGCGTCGAGGAGTTCCGCACCCTCGTCCGCTACCTCCAGCCCGAGCTGGTGCCGAAGATCCAGGGCAGCGACGCGGTCGCGGGCCCGCACACGTTCCGCAGGTCCGTCGCCCCCGCCTATCTGCGGCGCAACCAGCAGGACGTGCTCACCGAACTGCCCGCGCTCGTCCAGGTCGACGAGTGGGAGGAGCTCAGCGCCGCCGACCAGGACGCCTACCGCGAGGCGGTCGCCGCCGGGAACTTCATGGCGATGCGCAGAGCCGCGTACGCGCACGCCGAGAAGTCGGCGAAGCTCCAGCGGCTGCGCGAACTCGTCGCGGAAGCCGCCGTGAACGACCTGAAGGTGGTCGTCTTCTCCTACTTCCGGGACGTCCTCGCCACCGTCCAACAGGCCGTCGGCGAAGGCGCGTTGGGGCCGCTGGCGGGCGGTGTGCCCGCCGGCCGGCGACAGCAGCTCGTCGACGAGTTCACGGCGGCGTCCGGGCACGCCGTGCTGCTCTGCCAGATCGAGGCCGGCGGTGTCGGCCTCAACCTCCAGGCCGCTTCCGTCGTGATCCTCTGCGAGCCGCAGGTCAAGCCGACCCTGGAGCACCAGGCCGTCGCCCGCGCCCACCGCATGGGGCAGGTCCGCTCGGTCCAGGTGCACCGGCTCCTCGCCACGGACAGCGTGGACGACCGGCTGCTGCGGATCCTGGAGAGCAAGACCCGCCTCTTCGACGCGTACGCCCGCCGCAGTGACGTCGCCGAGGCGACGCCGGATGCGGTCGATGTGTCGGACGGCACGATTGCTCGGCGGATTGTGGAGGAGGAACAGCAGAGGCTGGCTGCGGGGTGAGGAGGGGGCCGGTGGAGGTTGTGCTTCGGGTGCGGGCCGGTGGGGGCTGGTCGCGCAGTTCCCCGCGCCCCTAAAAAGCAGGGGCTACCGCCCCCCTAAAGACGAAAGACAGGGGCGCGGGGAACTGCGCGACCAGCCCCCATCCACCCGCACCCGAGCCGCAACCCGAAGCCCTACAAATGCGCGAGCCCCGTTTTCAGGCCCGCCCCGCACAGGGGCACGACAGCAGTGCGCGCCCCCAGCGCCCCCTCCCGTACCGCCGCCCAGCACGCCACCCCCGTCGACTCGACGTACAGACCCTGCGAGGCCAGGTCGCTCTGGGCGTGGCGGAGTTGGTCCTCCGTCACGGTGAGGAAGGTGCCGCCGGACTCCCGGACCGCGCGCAGGATCTGGCGGGCCCGGGGCGGGCGGGGGATCGCGATGCCCTCGGCGAACGTGGGGGCCGCCGGGGTGACTCCGACCAGGTCGTCGGCGCCCTCGTGCCAGGCGTGGGCGAGCGGGGCGACGGCGGCGGACTGGACCGCGTACAGGGCGGGCCGGCGGTCGATCATTCCCGCCGCGTGCAGCTCGGCGATCGCGAGGGACGCGCCGAGCAGGAGCGTGCCGTTGCCGACGGGGACGACGATCACCTCGGGGAGCCGGCCGCCGAGGTCCTCCCACAGCTCATGGACGTACGTCTTCGTGCCGTGCAGGAAGTAGGGGTTGAAGACGTGCGAGGCGTAGAACGTGCCCTCCTCGTCCGCGGCCTCCCGGGCCGCACGCGCGGCCGCCTCCCGGTCGCCCGGGACGACTTCGAGGCGGGCCCCGTGCGCCCCGATCTGCTCCAGCTTCTTCGCGGACGTGCCGTCGGGGACGTAGACCGTGCAGGGCAGCTGGGCCCTGGCGCAGTACGCGGCGACCGCCGTGCCCGCGTTGCCGCTGCTGTCCGCGACGACCCGGCCCGGTCGCAGCCGCAGGGCCAGTTCGGCGAGCAGGACGGCCCCGCGGTCCTTGAAGGAGAGCGTCGGCATCAGGAAGTCCAGCTTGGCCGAAACGCCGTCCTTGAGCGGGACCAGCGGGGTGCGGCCCTCGCCGAGCGACACCGAGGGGGACGACAGGGGCAGGCACTCCGCGTAACGCCAGAGGGAATTCACCCTGCCCGCAAGGGACTTGAGGGAGGCGGGCGTGGGCGCGAAGTCCAGGTCGAGGGGGCCGCGGCAGACCGGACAGCACCACGCGAGCGAGTCCATGGGGACGCGCGTGCCGTCCACCGGGCAGAAACAATCCGGCAAGGGAGTCATGTCGGCAGGTTAGATGCACCGATTGGTGACGGAGTGTCATGACTGGCATATGGCACCTGCGTTACGTCCGTGCAGGGCTCTTGTGCAATTCCTGGGGAAGCCTCAATCTTTCGGCTGAGCGCAGGGACGAAGTGGCCAGTTCTTGACATGCCCCTGTCGTCTTCGTGTGCGTACGACCGCACCACCCCCCACCACCAGCGCACCACCGATTGAGGAGGATCCTCAGATGGCAGTGATGCGTCATGCCCGGCGAAGACTCGCCGGAATCACCCGTATCTCCGGTATCGCGGGCATCGGTACGGCGGCCCTCGTCGCCGGTCTCGTCTCCGCCCTCCCGGCGCAGGCCGCCGCGGGCCCCGAAGGCCGGATCCAGTACGCCGGCGCGCCCGGCACGATCGCGAACAGCTACATCGTGACGCTCCACCCGGACGCCGCGAAGTCCGGCTCGGCCGAGGGCAGGGCCCTCGCGAAGGAGTACGGCGCCACGATCGAGCGTACGTACAAGAAGGCGCTGAACGGTTACGCCGTAGAGGCCACCGAGGCAGAGGCGAAGAGGTTCGCCGCCGACCCGGCCGTCGCCTCCGTCGTCCAGAACCGCCTCTTCTCCATCGAGACGACCCAGCCCAACCCGCCCTCCTGGGGCCTCGACCGCATCGACCAGGCGGCCCTCCCGCTCAACCAGAGCTACACCTACGACGACACCGCCGGTGAGGGCGTCACCGCCTACGTCATCGACACCGGTGTCCGCATCACACACACCGACTTCGGCGGCCGGGCCTCCTACGGCTACGACGCCGTCGACAACGACAACACCGCCCAGGACGGCCACGGCCACGGCACGCACGTCGCGGGCACGGTCGCCGGCACGGCCTACGGCGTCGCCAAGAAGGCGAAGGTCGTCGGCGTCCGCGTCCTCAACAACTCGGGCTCCGGCACCACCGCCCAGGTCGTCGCGGGCATCGACTGGGTGACGACCAACGCCGTCAAGCCGGCCGTAGCCAACATGAGCCTGGGCGGGACCGTCGACACCGCGATCGACACCGCCGTACGCAACTCCATCGCCTCCGGTGTCACCTACGCCGTCGCGGCCGGCAACGAGACGACCAACGCCTCGACCCGCTCGCCCGCCCGCGTCACCGAGGCCATCACCGTGGGCGCCACCACCAGCACCGACGCCAAGGCCAGTTACTCCAACTACGGCACGGTCCTCGACCTCTTCGCCCCCGGCTCCTCCATCACCTCCGCCTGGGGCACGGGCGACTCCGCGACCAACACCATCTCCGGTACGTCGATGGCGACCCCGCACGTCGCCGGAGCCGCCGCGCTCCATCTGGCCGACAACCCGACCGCGACGCCGGCCGCCGTCCAGACCGCGCTGGTCAACTCCGCCACCACCGGGGTCGTGACCAGTCCCGGTACGGGCTCGCCCAACCGTCTGCTGAACGTCGGCGGCGGTACGACTCCGCCTCCGACGGGTGACCTCTTCGAGAACACCGCGGACTACGCGATCGCTGACAACTCCACCGTGAACTCGCCGGTCACGGTGAGCGGCGTCACCGGCAACGCGCCCGCCGCGCTGAGCGTGCCGGTGAACATCGTCCACACCTACATCGGTGACCTCCGGGTCCAGTTGATCGCTCCCGACGGGACGGCCTACACGCTGAAGGCGTACGGGACCGGTGGCTCGACGGACAACATCAACACCACGTACACGGTGAACGCCTCGTCCGAGGCCGCCAACGGGACGTGGACGCTGCGGGTGAGCGACAACGCTTCGCTCGACACCGGGTACATCAACTCCTGGGGGCTTCAGTTCTGATCCGACTGACGCCTACGGGGCGTCGGCCCTGGCGGTAGCGGCTCGTAGGCAGTCCTTCTCCTCGCCCTCGTGGCACGGCTTCGGGTCCTCGCCCTGGGCTGCCGCGGGGGCGAGGCGCGTTGGGTTCTCGCCCCCGCCGCCCTTACCCGTCCCGTCCCTGGGGGCTGCGCCCCCAGACCCCCCTTGTCGGCCTGAACGGCCTCGTCCTCAAACGCCGGACGGGCTGAAACTCAGCCTCTCCGGCGTTTGAGGAGCGGGGGTTCGGGGGCAGCGCCCCCGAAAGGGACGGGAATGGGTAGGGGCGGCGGGGGCGAACAAATGCAGCCGCCGACCGAATCGTCGGGATCGTTCCCTGTGTTCCGCCGCTGTCCGGGCCGCGCTTACGATGCGCCCTGTCGTACGTCAGTTCCGCACCCCCGGACACATCACCCGGACACAGCACTCGGACGAGGAGCACGGTACTAGTGGAGATACCCCCGCCCTCCGGGCCCCAGCACCCGCAGGGGCAACCCCAGGGGCCGTACCCGCCGCCGGGCCAGCCGCAAGGCCCGTACGGCGCGTACCCGGGCCAGCCGCAGGGGCCGGGACCGGGGCCGGGCCCGTACGGCTATCAGCCCTGGGGGCACGGCTACTCCCCGTACAACACCCCGGCCCCGGTCAACGGCCTCGCCATCGCCGCCCTGGTGCTCGGCATCCTGTGCTTCCTGCCCCTGGTCGGACTGGTCCTCGGATTCTTCGCGCTGGCGCAGATCAGGAAGAAGGGCGAGCGCGGCAAGGGCATGGCGATCGCCGGGATGATCCTGTCCGGCATCGGCGCCGCGATCCTCGCGCTCGCACTCGCCACCGGCGGAGCGGCCGAGTTCTGGGACGGCTTCCAGGAGGGGGCGCGCGAGGCGAGCGAGAACGGCGCCATCTTCTCCGTGGACGAGGGCGAGTGCTTCGACACGCCGGGCGGCTCGCTGGAAGGCATGGCGTACGACGTCGACACGGTGTCCTGCGAGGAGGAGCACGACGGCGAGGTCTTCGCGAACTTCAAGATGGCGAGCGGCAGTTACCCCGGTGACAGCGAGATCACCGAGGCCGCCGACGACAAGTGCTACACACTCCAGTACGCCTACGCCATGGACACCTGGGCCATCCCGGAGAACGTCGACATCTACTACTTCACGCCGACCCGGGACAGCTGGAGCCTCGGCGACCGCGAGATCAGCTGCCTGTTCGGCAACGTGGACGAGAAGGGCAGCCTGACCGGCTCGCTGCGCCAGGACGAGACGACCCTCGACGCCGACCAGCTCACCTACCTCAAGGCGGCCCAGGTCCTCAACGAGGCCATGGAGTCGGCGCCCGAGGAGGAGTACGTCGAGGACGACCTGCCCGGCCACAAGGAGTGGGCGACCAGGGTCTCGGCCGCAATCACCGAGCAGCTCGGAATGCTGCGCGGCCACGACTGGCCCGCCGACGCGAAGGATCCGGTCGCCGCGCTGGTCAAGGACCTGGACAAGGCTCAGGGGGAGTGGTCGGCAGCGGCGAAGGCCGCCGACGCGGACGCCTTCTACGAGCACTTCGACAAGGCGCTGGAACTCACCGGCGCCGAGAAGACGGTCACCACGCGCAAGGCTCTGGGCCTCGCCTCGACGCCGCCGGAGTCGTACGAGGGCGACGGCGGTGAGGAGGCCGGTACGGGAGGCGGCACAGGAGGCAGCGGCGCAGAGGTGTGACGGCGGCGATAGCGGGGAGAAAGTGCCTGCGTAAAGCCTTGAGCAACCTCAAGTCATCACATCGAGTGATTCTCTGGCCTTCGCTTGCCTGGCACAACCCACGGTTGCCACCCTGTAGCTGTCTGTACAACCTGACGGGAGTGGCCAGTGACATTCGGTGAGCAGCCGGCGTATCTGCGCGTCGCAGGCGATCTTCGCAAGAAGATCGTCGACGGATCGCTGCCACCGCACACACGGCTCCCGTCGCAGGCGAGAATCCGCGAGGAGTACGGCGTCTCCGACACGGTCGCCCTTGAGGCCCGCAAGGTCCTGATGGCCGAGGGGCTGGTCGAGGGCCGTTCCGGGTCCGGGACGTATGTGCGCGAGCGGCCGGTGCCGCGCCGCGTCGCCCGCTCCGGGTACCGGCCGGACAGTGGTGCGACGCCGTTCCGCCAGGAGCAGGCCGACGTCTCCGCGCGCGGTACGTGGGAGTCGCACAGCGCGCAGGCCGAGGCGAGCGGTGCCATCGCCGAGCGGCTCGGCCTCCAGGCCGGCGACCGTGTGATGTGCACGAAGTACGTCTTCCGGGACGCGGGCGAGGCGATGATGCTCTCCACCTCCTGGGAGCCCCTCGCCGTCACGGGCCGCACACCGGTGATGCTTCCCGAGGAGGGCCCCCTGGGCGGCATGGGTGTCGTCGAGCGCATGGCCGCCATCGACGTGATCGTGGACAACGTCACGGAGGAGGTGGGCGCCCGGCCCGGCCTCGCCGAGGAACTGTCGGCACTGGGGGGCGTGCCCGGGCATGTGGTGGTCGTCATCCAGCGGACGTACTACGCGTCGGGCCGACCGGTGGAGACGGCGGACGTGGTGGTGCCGGCGGACCGGTACCGGATCGCCTACCACTTGCCGGTGAAATAGGCCGTAGCGGACGCAACTGCCGCAACCGCTGTAACTGTCCATGACTTGGGCCGACCATTGGCTGACGGCTGACGGCTGACGGCTGACGGCTGACGGCTGACGGCTGACGGCTGACGGCTGCTGGTTGGCGGTCGGTGCCGGTGGAATCCGGTCGTTCTCGTGGGGGGTGTTCGGCGCGGTCTCTTCGCTGTCTGCGGGAGCCTGAGGGGGATGAGGGGGCGTGTCCGTGAGGATGCGCCCCCTCAGTGCTGGCCGATTGCGTACCTCTCGGGCATCTCGCGCATACCTCTTTGTGAAAAGCCGTATTCGCTGCGTGAAGGTTAGGCGTAGGCTCGGGCATATGCGGATTGCGGTTTCCTTATGTGGCGGGGCAGGACGCGAGCCGGGGGCGGGGAGCGGAGGGGCGCGATGAACGACGGCACCATCACACTTCCCTGGCTCGTCATACGACAGGACGACAACGGCAATCGCTACCGCGTCGGCAGGTACGCGACGAGGGCCGAGGCCCAGAAGATCGCGGACAGCCTCGACGACCGTGGGCACAAGCAGCTCTACTGGGTCGAGCGGATCGGGCAGAACGGCTCGAAGTGACGCGTGTGAGCGTGTCGGTGAGGCTCCCGTAGGCTCCGGCGCATGACCGAACGGATCGTGGTGGTGGGAGCCGCCGTGCTGAGCGACGGGTGTCTCCTTGCCGCGCGTCGTAGTGCGCCCGCGGAGTTGGCCGGGCGGTGGGAGCTGCCCGGGGGGAAGGTGGAGTCCGGGGAGACTCCCGAGGGGGCCCTTGTGCGGGAGCTTCGTGAGGAGCTCGGGATCGAGTCCGAGGTGCTTGCGCGTGTTCCGGGGGAGTGGCCTTTGCGGTCGCCGTATGTCCTCCGGGTCTGGACCGTGCGCCTTCTGTCCGACTCGCCTGCGCCCAAGCCGCTCCAGGACCACGACGAGCTGCGCTGGCTGACCGCCGACGAGCTCTGGGACGTGGAGTGGCTGGACCAGGACGTGGCTGCCGTGTTGGAGGTTGCGCGCGGGGCTTGGGGGAGTGGGGCGGCTGCGGGGTAGTGACCTTCTTTCGCCCCCGCCGCCCCTACCCATTCCCGTCACTACTCGGGGGCCAGCCCCCGAACCCCCGCTCCTCAAACGCCGGAGGGGCTGAAGACTTCGCGGCCCGGGCCGACATCTTCAGCCCGTCCGGCGTTTGAGGCCGAGGCCGTTCAGGCCGATAAGGGGGGTCTGGGGGCGCAGCCCCCTGGGGACGGGACGGGTAGGGGCGGCGGGGGCGAAGAAAAAGGTGTGACCATCACAACTTCGCGCACTCGAGTCTGCGGGGTGCGGGACGCACACCGTACGTGGGACGCTCGGGCTCGCGAGGCGCATGTGGCGGCCGAGACGAGCGCCGAGTACGCCGTTCGCGCCACAGTGCGCCCTCGCGCACGGTACTCCGCCCGGGATATCGGGTATGTGCCCATTAACCCCATGAAAACGGACATGGTCCGCTTCTGGCCTGGGAGTGATCTGCGTGATCCACACCGAGGGCGATATCGCCGAGTGGACCTTTCCCGCGGATCCAGGCGCCGTCCGGACCGCCCGAACCGTCGTCCGGGGCCAGCTCCATGCCTGGGACCTGGACTCCCTCGGAGACGTGACCGCGCTGTTGGTCAGCGAGCTGGTCACCAACTCCCTGCGGCACGCCACGGGTCCCATCGGGGTGCGCCTCGTGCGCCCCTCGGAACCGATGGACGTCCTGCTCGTCGAGGTCTCCGACCCCCTCCCGGATCCACCGCAGGAACGCGACGCGGAGCCCGAGGACGAAAGCGGCCGGGGTCTTCAGCTGGTGGCGAACTCCTCCCGCCGCTGGGGCACCAGGCCAGGCGGAAAGGGCAAGACGGTGTGGTTCGAACTGGCACTCCCGTCCTGACGGGCGGCCGCTCCGCACCCGATCCCTGGCCAACCGCGAGTCACCCCGCAGCCGACGAACGGCCGCCCCCAAGCCGATCGGTAGCCGCCCCCCATCGGCTATCAGCTGACCCCAGCCAATCAGCAGCGGCTTCCCGGCCGATCTGTAGGCGGTCGGGAAGCCCTCGCAGCCGACCAGCGGCCCTCTCCCAGCTCCACCTGCAGTCAGCCAGCAGCCGACCAACCGCCGCCCCCCGGTCAGTCCCAAGCCATTCCGCAGCCACTCCTGAACCGGTCCTCAACCGACCCCGAGTGACCCCCGGGACCACCCCCGTCACCTCGGACACACGAGCCACCCCCAAGTCCGTGGTTCGACCGGGTCCCACATGGTTAGAAGACTGGGAGTGTTTGTCGTGGCCGGTCCTAAAAGCATCGGGACCGTGCTGTGATCGTGAACACCGTGTTGTGCGGCACCGTAGTGCTGGATACTGCGGGCAGCCGCCTCCGGTGACCGGTGCCGGACGCGGTGAGCTGGAGGGGACGGTTCGCGTGAGCGAGATACCAGCGAAGGCCACGGAGTCCGAGGACCCGTCGGGCGGCGCGATGGCTGATGCGACGACAGGCGATGGCGCTTTGCCGGTGCCGGACGAGGCCCGGGGCGCGGGGCGCGGCGGAATATCCGGCGTGCCCGTCGAGGCGCCGGGCGAGGTGCCCGGTGAGGTCGTGTGGCAGAGCAGTCCGCCCGGATCGATCTACGACTACATAAAGGTCGCCTCGTTCTCCATCGGCCCCGACGGCCTCGTCGACCAGTGGAGTCTGCGCGCCGAGCAGCTCTTCGGCATCTCGACCGAGCGTGCGGTCGGCATGGACCCCATCGAGGCCTTCGTCGCCGAGGACAAGCGAGAGCTGGGCCAGCGGAAGATGGCCGAAGTCCTCGACGGCCGCGAGTGGACCGGTGTGGTCCCCTTCCGGCTGCCCGACCCCGAAGGCACCGGCCTGGCCGCCGAAGGACTCGCCGAGGTCTACGTCATGCCGACGCGGACCGAGGAGGGCGAGCGGGCCGCCGTGTGCATAGTCGTGGACGTACGCATTCTGCGCAGGATCGAGACCGATCTTGCCGCGTCGCAGGCCATTTTCGGCCAATCTCCTTTCGGTTTCCTGCTGATCGACCCGGACCTGCGCATCCGCCGTGCCAACGAGCGGTTCGCCTCGGTCTTCGGCGGCACCGTCGACGACCATCGCGGACGCACCGTCAAGGACTATCTGTCACCGGGCGAGGCCGAGCGTGTCTCCGCGATTCTGCGCCGTGTCCTGGAGACCGGCGACATGGTCAACGAGCTGCTGGTCAGCGGCACCGTGCCCGGTTCCAGCGAGCGTCGCCACTGGTCCATCAACCTCTATCGCGTGCACAGCGGTTCGGGCCGTCCGATAGGCATCGCCTGGCTGGGCACCGACATCACCTCGCGCCGCGCCGCCGCCCGCGAGGCAGCCCAGGCACGGCGCAATCTCGCCCTTCTGAACGAGGCGGGCGCGCGCATCGGCAACTCGCTCGACCTGGAGACCACGGCCCGCGAACTCCTCGACGTGGCCGTCCCGGGCTTCTGCGACCTCGCCTCCGTCGACCTCTACCAAGGCCTCCTGGCCGGCGACGAGACCCCGCCGGGCCTCGCCGACGGCAGCGCCGAGCTGCGCCGCGTCGCCTACGCCAGCGCCGTGTCCGACGCGCCCTACATCGGCGGCCCGGAGCCCGTGAACGTCGGCGCGGTCCACCACTACGCCTTCAACTCGCCCTTCGCGGACGCCCTGCGCACCGCCCGCCCGCAGAGCGTCGCCGCCGAGGAGGGCGGCCTGATCCAGTCCACGCTCGCGGTGCCGATGGTCGCCCACGACACGGTCGTGGGCCTGGTCCAGTTCTCGCGTACGAAGGGGAGCGAGCCGTTCGGGGAACGTGACAGCTCCCTCGCGGTCGAACTGGCCTCGCGTGCCGCGGTCTGTATCGACAACGCCCGCCTCTACCGGCGGGAGCACGAGCGCGCGCTGATACTGCAGCGCTCCCTGCTCCCCCCGGGCGACCCGGAGGCCTCCGGCCTGGACATCGCCTGCCGCTACCTTCCCGGAAACGCGGCCACGGAGGTCGGCGGCGACTGGTTCGACGTCATCGAACTCCCCGGCCACCGCACGGCGTTGGTCATCGGCGACGTGATGGGCCGCGGTCTGCGCGCCGCCGTCGCGATGGGCGAACTCCGCACGGCCGTACGCACCTTGGCGCTGCTCGACCTCGAACCCGCCGAGGTCCTCTCCGCGTTGGACGAGATCGCCCGCGGCCTGGGAACGCCCGGCGGGGTCCAGCAGTCTACGCGCGGTGCGCGCCAGTCCCGGGACGCCGACCTCTCCGAGGTCTACCTCGCCACCTGTGTGTACGCGGTCTACGACTCCGTCACACGCCGCTGCACCTTCGCCAACGCGGGCCATCTTCCGCCGGTCATCGTCGAGCCCGGCGAGAGCGCGCTCATGCTCGACGTACCGCCGGGGATGCCGCTGGGCGTCGGCGGAGAGCCGTTCGAGGAGGTGGAGGTGGAGTTGCCGGAAGGTGCCCTTCTGGCGCTCTACACGGACGGACTGGTCGAATCCCGCGACCACCCCCTCGACGAGGGACTACAAGCCTTCGTGGGCGCACTCACGGACCCCTCCAGCCCCTTGGAGGACGTCTGCGACCACGTCCTCAACACCCTCGACACGCACCACGGCGAGGACGACATCGCGTTGCTGATGGCACGTGTACAGGGTCTGCCGGCCGATTCCGTCGGCGACTGGACGCTGCCGCGCGAGCCGCGCAGCGTGGGCCGCGCACGGGAGTACGCCCGGGGTCAGCTCCTGAGCTGGGACCTCGAACCCCTCGTGGACACGGCCGAACTCCTCGTCAGCGAACTCGTCACCAACGCCCTGCGCTACGGCGAGGGCGAGATCCGGCTGCGCCTCCTCCTCGACCGCACCCTGGTCTGCGAGGTCTGGGACGCCGGCCTGGTGCAGCCCCGCCGCCGCCGCGCCCGCGACACGGACGAGGGCGGCCGCGGCCTCCAGCTCGTCGGCCTCCTGAGCGCGGCCTGGGGCTCGCGCCGCACACCCCGCGGCAAGACGGTGTGGTTCGAACTGCCCCTGCCCAACGGCGGGACGGGTCTCGCGGACCCGGCAGAGGCGCTACTGAGCCTGTTCTGACGCTTGCCGGGTCCCGCGGCCCTACACCGACCCGGACGGCCTCCTGCGGATCTTGTCTCCCAGCCACACCAGCGGGTCGTACTTGCGGTCGACCGCCCGTTCCTTCAAGGGGATCAGCGCGTTGTCCGTGATCTTGATGCCCTCCGGGCAGACCTCCGTGCAGCACTTGGTGATGTTGCAGTAGCCGAGGCCGTGCTCGTCCTGGGCGGTGCGCTTGCGGTCAAGGCCGGACTCGGACGCCGCGTCCAGGGGATGCATGTCCAGTTCGGCCACCCGCATCAGGAAGCGCGGGCCGGCGAACGCGGTCTTGTTCTCCTCGTGGTCGCGCACCACATGGCAGGTGTCCTGGCACAGGAAGCACTCGATGCACTTGCGGAACTCCTGCGACCGGTCCACGTCCTCCTGCATCATCCGGTACTCACCGGGACCGAGATCCTCCGGCGGCACGAACGCGGGCACCTCCCGCGCCTTCATGTAGTTGAAGCCGACGTCCGTCACCAGGTCCCGTACGACCGGGAACGCCCGCAGCGGTGTCACGGTGATCGTCTCCTCGCGGGTGAACACCGACATCCGCGTCATGCACAACAGCCGCGGGCGTCCGTTGATCTCCGCCGAACACGAACCGCACTTGCCCGCCTTGCAGTTCCAGCGCACGGCCAGATCGGGCGCCTGGGTCGCCTGGATGCGGTGGATGATGTCGAGCACCACCTCGCCGTCGTTGACCTCGATCCCGAAGTCCTCCAGGCCGCCGCCCTCGGCATCTCCGCGCCATACCTTGAAGCGGGCCTCATAGCTGCTCACTCGTAGAGCTCCTCTTCGGCGAGGTACTTGACCAGCTCCTCCTTGTCGAAGAGGGCGAGCAGGTCGGGGCGGATGGGTTCGGTGGTCTCGCGGACCAGGTCGATCTGGCCGCGCACGGGGTCGGTCGCCGCCAACCCGCCGGTGGGGTCGACCAGTTGGCAGAGCAGGTTCACGCGCCGCCATGCCCGGTCCATCGTCGGATGGTCCTCCCGCGTGTGGCCGCCCCGCGACTCCGTCCGCTCCAGCGCGGCCCGTGCCACGCACTCGCTGACGAGCAGCATGTTCCGCAGGTCCAGCGCGAGGTGCCAGCCGGGGTTGAACTGCCGGTGTCCCTCGACCCCGGCCCGCCGGGCCCGTACGCGCAGGTCGGCGAGTTTCTCCAGGGCCGCCCCCATCTCCGCCTCACGACGGATGATGCCGACGAGGTCGTTCATCGTCTGCTGGAGCTCCTGGTGGAGGGTGTACGGGTTCTCCGGCGGCCGTCCGTCCTCCGCGCCGGGCTCGGGCCCCTCGGCGGAGAAGGGCCGCAGCGCCTCCGCGGCCGCCGTGTCCACCTGGACCTCGTCCACGAGGGGCCGTGCCCCGGTGAGTCCCGTGGCGTACTGAGCCGCGTGCAGACCGGCCCGCCGCCCGAACACCAGCAGGTCGGAGAGGGAGTTGCCGCCGAGCCGGTTGGAGCCGTGCATCCCGCCGGCGACCTCTCCGGCCGCGAAGAGACCGGGCACTCCACGTGCCGACGCGCTGTCCGACTCGACCGCGATCCCGCCCATCACGTAGTGACAGGTGGGCCCGACCTCCATCGCCTCGGCGGTGATGTCGACGTCCGCGAGTTCCTTGAACTGGTGGTACATGGACGGCAGTCGGCGTCTGATGACCTCGGCGGGCATACGGGTCGACACGTCCAGGAAGACGCCACCGTGCGGGGAGCCGCGGCCGGCCTTCACCTCGGAGTTGATGGCCCGTGCCACCTCGTCCCGGGGGAGCAGCTCAGGGGGCCGGCGGTTGTGGTCCGGGTCCTCGTACCACCGGTCGCCCTCCTCCTCCGACTGCGCGTACTTCTCCTTGAAGACGTCGGGGATGTAGTCGAACATGAACCGCTTGCCCTCGGAGTTCCTGAGGACCCCGCCGTCCCCGCGCACGGACTCCGTGACGAGGATGCCCTTCACGGACGGAGGCCAGACCATGCCCGTCGGGTGGAACTGCACGAACTCCATGTTCAGCAGCGGCGCACCCGCGAGCAGCGCCAGCGCGTGCCCGTCGCCCGTGTACTCCCACGAGTTCGACGTCACCTTGAAGGACTTGCCGATGCCACCGGTGGAGACGACCACCGAAGGGGCCTCGAGGACGAAGAAACGGCCGGACTCGCGCTCGTAGCAGAAGGCCCCGGAAACCCGGCTGCCGTCCTTGAGGATCCGGGTGACCGTGCACTCCTGATAGACCTTCAGACGGGACTCGTAGTCCCCGGTCTCCTTGAAGTCCTCCTGCTGCAGCGACACGATCTTCTGCTGGAGCGTGCGGATCAGCTCGAGGCCCGTACGGTCGCCGACGTGCGCGAGCCGTGGGTACTCGTGCCCGCCGAAGTTGCGCTGCGAGATGCGCCCGTCCTTCGTGCGGTCGAAGAGGGCGCCCCAGGTCTCCAGCTCCCATACGCGGTCGGGGGCTTCCTGCGCGTGCAGTTCGGCCATCCGCCACTGGTTGAGGAACTTGCCGCCGCGCATGGTGTCGCGGAAGTGGACCTGCCAGTTGTCGCCGGAGTTCACGTTGCCCATGGCCGCCGCGATGCCGCCCTCGGCCATCACCGTGTGCGCCTTGCCGAACAGCGACTTGCAGATCACGGCCGTACGGGCGCCGCGCTCGCGGGCCTCGATGGCGGCACGGAGGCCGGCGCCCCCGGCACCGACCACGACGACGTCCCACTCCTGTCGGTCGACCACGGACATCAGAAGAACCTCGGATCGTCGAAAGCGCCGGAGGCGACCAGGTACACGTAGAAGTCGGCGAGTGCCACGCTCACCAACGACGCCCAGGCCAGCTGCATGTGACGGGCGTTCAGCTTCCCGACCAGCTGCCAGGTCCTGTAGCGCACTGGGTGCTTGGAGAAGTGCTTGAGCTTGCCGCCGACGATGTGCCGGCAGGAGTGGCAGGACAGCGTGTACGCCCAGATCAGCGCGATGTTGACCAGGAACACGAGCGTGCCGAGCCCCATGTGGCCCCACTCGTAGTGCTCGTCACGGAAGGCGAGCACGGTGTCGTACGTGAGGATCCCGGCCACCGGAACCGCCGCGTAGAAGAAGTAGCGGTGGATGTTCTGGAAGACCAGCGGGAAGCGGGTCTCGCCGGTGTACTTCTTGTGCGGCTCGGCGACCGCGCAGGCCGGCGGCGAGGCCCAGAAGCCGCGGTAGTAGGCCTTCCGGTAGTAGTAGCAGGTCAGCCGGAAGCCGAGCGGGAAGATCAGGATGAGCAGGGCGGGGGACAGCCCCCACCAGCTGCCGAAGATCTCCCAGTTCGGGCCGCCGCGCATCGGCTCGCAGTTCTCCGCCAGACAGGGCGAGTAGAACGGCGAGACGTACGGGGCCGCGTAGTAGTCGCTGTTCGCGAACGCCCGCCAGGTCGAGTAGACGACGAAGGCCAGCAGCCCGGCCGCGGTGGCGGCGGGCGCCAGCCACCAGCGGTCGGTCCGCAGATGCGGGGCGGCGATCGCGGCGCGCGTACGGGTCCGTACGCCGCCGCTGTTCATTTGGGGTTCCGTACCAGTGGCCAAGGAAAGCTCCGGTCGGGTTCAGGGTGCGTGGCGGTCGCGGGCGCCGAGACCCTCGTCGTCGGAGTCCGTCCACAGGGTGTTGTCGTACGGGGTGTCGGGGATGGACACGAGGTCGGGGCGCCGCGGTTTGCCGAGGCCGGGTGCGGCCTCGCGGAGCAGCGCAACGCTCTCGCGGAGGTGGTCGGCGTCGGTGCGCACCCTGCGCATCTCCAGGCCGCCGCCACCCATCTGCTGTTCCAGACGCTTCACGGACCTCACCAGGTCGTCGAGACAGCGCTGGACTGACGTCAGGTCATCGTGCACGGACATGGCGTGCCCTCACTTCCGCGGACCTCCGGCCCAAGGCGGCAACGTTCATGCGCCTGCGAGTGTCGCGCGTCACATCGGCCCCTGTGAAGGGATCTGCATGGATTACCGGATCGTGTCGCTCCCCGCGCGCCCTGCGCACGCCCCCGGCCGGGAGGGGGCGCGCCCGGTGGCGCGGAGCCGTTGGGCCGCACGGGTGGGCTTCCGTGGGCCGGTCGCCGTGTCGCCGCCCGGAGGCGGCGACTCTCCCCTTCAGTGGGGCGATAGATCAGATCAACTCCATTATACCGCCAAAAGTGATCTACATCACAGTGTCTGACCTGCCCCGTCCTGTCCGTACTGCTCATCGTGATCAGCACCGCCCCGGAGGTACCAGTCATGTCCCACGACGGCGTCGGACCCCGCGCGGTGATGCGCTCGGTCGCGTTCCTCACGGCGGGCGTGCTCGCGGTGCCCGCCCTGGCCGGATGCAGCGAGAACGACCCGGCGGGCAAGCCCACCGCGGGTCAGGAGATCGCCCCCGCGGAGCGCGGTCTGATCGCGGACGGCGGCACCCTGCGCTGGGCCGTGGACGCCCTCCCGGAGACCCTCAACGCCTTCCAGGCCGACGCGGACGCCGCCACCTCCAAGGTCGCGGGCGCCGTGCTGCCCTCCATGTACCGGCTCGACGCGAACGGCCGGCCGCAGCGCAACCCCGACTACCTGGAGTCCGCGAAGGTCGTCGACCGCGAGCCCAGACAGGTCGTGCTCTACAAGCTCAACCAGCAGGCCGTCTGGAGCGACGGCCGGGAGATCGGCGCCGCCGACTTCGCCGCCCAGTGGCGCGCCCTGTCCGGCAAGGACACCGCGTACTGGACCGCACGCAACGCCGGCTACGACCGCATCGAGAAGATCGAACGCGGCGCCGACGACCTGGAGGTGCGGGTCACCTTCAGCAAGCCGTACGCCGACTGGCAGTCGCTCTTCTCGCCGCTGTACCCGAAGGACGTCACGGGCACCCCGGACGCCTTCAACGACGGTGCCCGCCGCAAGCTGAAGGTCACCGCCGGGCCCTTCGCCCTCGACGCCGTCGACAAGGACGCCGGCGAGGTCAGGCTGAAGCGCAATCAGCGCTGGTGGGGACGCCCGGCCAAGCTCTCCGAGCTGGTCCTGCGAGCCGTACCGCGGGACAAGCGCACCGCCGCGCTCGCCGAAGGCAAGGTCGACCGGGCCGAGATCGACTCCTCCGAGGCCCACCGCATCACGCTCGCCGCCCGCGACAAGGGCAAGGGCAACGGGGCACCGCTCGCCCACGGCCCCGGCGCCGCCCTCACCCCCGGCAAGTCGCTGCGCTCCTGGGCGATCGCACACGGCTCCGACGAGGAGGCGGCCGACGAGGAGATCCTGGCCCGCAAGAAGCGGGGCAAGGCCGTCGCGAAGTACGCGGACGAGCAGTCGTCCCTGCGCGGCTTCGAGGTCCGCAAGTCCCTCGAACCCGCCTTCACCCAGCTCGCGTTGAACGGCGAGGAGGGGCCGCTCGCCGACGAGCGGGTCCGCCGGGCCGTGGCCCGCGCCCTGGACCGGGACGAGCTCGCCCGGGTCGTCCTGCGGCCGCTCGGCCTGCCCGCCGAACCGGTCGGCAGCCATCTCGCGCTCTCCGGACAGCACGCGTACGCCGACAACAGCGGAGCGCTCGGCGGCCAGGACACCAAGGAGGCGCAGGCCCTGCTGGCCGACGCCGGATGGGTGTCCGGCGGTCCCGTCAAGGAGGAGCAGAAGGAGAAGAAGGCGGCCGGCGCCGGGGCCTCGAAGGAGTCGGCCGACTCCGAGGCGTCGGGAACCCCCACGGACTCGGATGCCGCCGAAGGCCCGGACACTGACGAAGGCTCGGGCAGCTCCGAGGATGCGGGCAGCTCGGGCAGCTCCAGTACTTCTGACAGCTCCGAAAGCTCTGGCAGCTCCGGCAGCTCCACGAGTTCCGGCAGCTCCGACGGTTCCGGCAGCTCGGAGAGTTCCGACAGCTCCGGGGACGACGGTACGTACATCGTCGGTGAGGACGGGAAGCCGGGCGACGACAAGCCCGGCGAGAACCGCGCCCCGGCCCTGCTCGTGCCCGCGCCCCTGGCCGAACTGCAGCGGGTCGCGCTCCTCGACCAGGCCTACGTCCTGGGCGTACGCGGCCAGGACGAGAAGGCGAAGAAGGAGCAGAAGCAGAAGGCGGGGAAGAAGCAGCGGATCGGCAAGAAGCAGCAGGCCGAGACGGAGAAGAAGCAGAAGAAGGACGGGCCGGGCACGTCCGGCAAGGTGGAGAAGAATCTCGCCCGCGAAGGCAAGTCGCAGTTCCAGCACGGCGGTGCCCCCGGGGCGTACGCGCCCAAGGGCACGGCCGCCCCGGGAGGTGCCGCGGCCGGACCGCTGGCCAAGAACGGCAAACCGCTGTCGCTGCGCTTCGTGCTCCCGTCCGGCCCCGGCTCCCAGTCGCTGCGGGCGGTCGGCGAACGGATCTCGCGGATGCTGGAACGTATCGGCATCCGTACGGAGATCTCCAAGGTCGCCGACGAGAGCTACTTCAAGGACCACATCGCCTCGGGGCAGTACGACCTGGCGCTGTACTCCTGGCCCGCGTCCGCGTTCCCCGCGACCGACGCCCGCCCGATCTACTCCAAGCCGGTCCCGGCCGCCGACGGCTCCCTGAACGTCGAGCAGAACTACACCCGGGTCGGCACCGACCAGGTCGACCAGCTCTTCGACCAGGCCATCGCCGAACTCGACCCGGGCGAGTCCCGCTCCCTGGTCCGCAAGGCGGACGCCCGCATCTGGGCCGCCGCCGGTTCGATCCCCCTCTACCAGCGCCCCCAGCTCACAGCGGCCCGGACCAACCTCGCCAACGCGGGCGCCTTCGGCTTCCAAACTCCTGTCTACGAGGACATGGGCTTCCTGAAGAAGGGCACAAAACCGCAGACCAGCAGCGCCCCGTAAGGGGCGCGGGGAACTGCGCGACCAGCCCCCACCGGCCGGCACTGTGACCACCGGCCAGAGCCCCGTCGAGCCCAAGCGGCAGCGGCCCCGTACGATGGGGTAAGGCCGTGGCACGTTTCAGCCCGGCAGGGCCCCGCGCAGCGGAGGCCGTTCACTCACTCCGGGAGAAGCGCCTCAATATGGCCACGCGCCACGACATCCGCAACGTCGCCATCGTCGCCCACGTCGACCATGGCAAGACCACCCTGGTCGACGCCATGCTCAAGCAGGCCGGTGCCTTCGCCGCGCACGCCGCCGAGTCGCTCGACGACCGCATGATGGACAGCAACGACCTGGAGCGTGAGAAGGGCATCACGATCCTGGCCAAGAACACGGCCGTGAAGTACCACCCCAAGGATGGCGGCGACGTCATCACGATCAACATCATCGACACCCCGGGCCACGCCGACTTCGGCGGCGAGGTCGAGCGCGGTCTGTCGATGGTCGACGCGGTCGTGCTGCTCGTCGACGCGTCCGAGGGCCCGCTGCCCCAGACCCGCTTCGTGCTGCGCAAGGCGCTCCAGCAGCGTCTGCCGGTCATCCTGTGCATCAACAAGACGGACCGCCCGGACTCCCGGATCGACGAGGTCGTCAACGAGACCTACGACCTCTTCCTGGACCTTGAGGCGGACGAGGAGCAGATCGAGTTCCCCATCGTCTACGCGTGTGCACGCGACGGTGTGGCCTCGCTGACCAAGCCGGAGGACGGCACCGTCCCGGCCGACAGCAACAGCCTGGAGCCGTTCTTCTCGACGATCCTGTCGCACGTCCCGGCCCCGTCGTACGACGAGGAGGCCCCCCTCCAGGCGCACGTCACCAACCTGGACGCGGACAACTTCCTCGGCCGTATCGCGCTGCTCCGTGTCGAGCAGGGCGAGCTGCGCAAGGGCCAGACCGTCACGTGGATCAAGCGCGACGGCACGATGTCCAACGTCCGCATCACCGAGCTGCTGATGACCGAGGCGCTCACCCGCAAGCCGGCCGAGATGGCGGGCCCCGGTGACATCTGTGCCGTGGCCGGTATCCCGGACATCATGATCGGTGAGACCCTCGCCGACCCCGAGAACCCGATCGCGCTGCCGCTGATCACGGTGGACGAGCCGGCGATCTCGATGACCATCGGTACGAACACCTCGCCGCTGGTCGGCCGTGGCGGCACCGGCAAGGGCGCCTCCGCGAAGGCCGCCGTCAAGGACCGCAAGGTCACCGCCCGCCAGGTCAAGGACCGCCTGGACCGCGAGCTGATCGGTAACGTCTCGCTGCGGGTCCTGGACACCGAGCGCCCCGACGCCTGGGAGGTGCAGGGCCGTGGTGAGCTGGCGCTCGCCATCCTGGTCGAGCAGATGCGCCGCGAGGGCTTCGAGCTGACCATCGGCAAGCCGCAGGTGGTCACCCAGGTCATCGACGGCAAGGTGCACGAGCCGGTCGAGCGCATGACGATCGACGTGCCCGAGGAGCACATGGGCGCGGTCACGCAGCTCATGGGCGTCCGCAAGGGCCGGATGGACAACATGTCCAACCACGGTTCGGGGTGGGTGCGGCTGGAGTTCGTGGTGCCGTCCCGCGGTCTCATCGGGTTCCGGACCGAGTTCCTCACCGGCACCCGCGGCACCGGCATCGCGCACTCGATCCACGAGGGCCACGAGCCCTGGTTCGGCGTGCTGACGACCCGTAACAACGGCTCCCTGGTAGCCGACCGCGCCGGCGCCGTCACCGCCTTCGCGATGACGAACCTCCAGGAGCGCGGCGTGCTGTTCACCGACCCCGGCACCGAGGTGTACGAGGGCATGATCGTCGGCGAGAACTCGCGCTCCGACGACATGGACGTGAACATCACCAAGGAGAAGAAGCTCACCAACATGCGCTCGGCCGCCGCCGACTCGTTCGAGGCGATCGTCCCGCCGCGCAAGCTCTCCCTGGAGCAGTCCCTGGAGTTCTGCCGCGACGACGAGTGCGTCGAGGTCACCCCGGAGTCGGTTCGCATCCGGAAGGTGAACCTGGACGCCCGCGAGCGCGCCCGTTCCGCGAGCCGCGCCAAGCACGGCTGACGCCTCCTCAACTGCTCCGCAGCGGCTCCCCACGGTGCCCTGCGGGGCGCCGGGAGTATGCTCCCGGGATCTGTGAGGGTTTCTGAACGCCCGGTTCTCCGCACGACGTCGGAGGGCCGGGCCTTCGGCGTGCCCGGACGGCGAAACCGTGTCAGTTCGGACAACGGCGCAATGGAAGTAGCGGCGTTCGCATATCGGGCATTGCCCAATCAAGTTTCGGACACGTAAACGAAATTTTCGTCAACCATGTCTGATTTGCCGGATTCCGGTTTCACTTGTCAAGCGCGCCCAGGTGTCAATCTTTGCAATTTTTGCTCAAAATTTCGACGGTAGGGAGATCCCTATGTCTTCCGCCCTTGACGCGCGTTGACCCACTTGGTGAAAGTTCCCTGAAACCACAGAACCTGCCGGTATCTGTGCTGCGCTCAACTCTCCATCCCCCGGGGGAAGAACAAAGATGACCAGTCCAACCAAGGCCGAGGGCTCCGGGCCGTCGGCGGCCTTGGACCCCGAGCTCGCGTCGAAAACCGAGCCGGTCGAGGCGGAGAAGCTCGAGGGCCGTTCCCCCGGGCAGTTGATGTGGCATCGCTTCAAGCGAGACCGTACCGGAGTCATCTCCGCGTGCGTGGTGATTTTTTTCTTCGCGATCGCCGCACTGGCCCCGGTCATCTCGAGCCTGTACGGGAAGGATCCGTACACGCTCTACGCGCAGGAGCCCGACTACCCCTTCCTGCTCGACGACTTCGCCATGCCCACCGGCTCCTTCGGGGGAATGTCCGGTGACTTCTGGTTCGGCGTCGAGCCCAAGCTCGGGCGCGACGTGTTCACGATGCTGCTGTACGGCATGCGGACATCGCTCTACATGGCCGTCCTGGTCACGGTGTTCAGCGTCCTGACGGGCGTCGTCATCGGCATGATCAGCGGGTACTTCGGCGGCAAGGTCGACTACTGGCTGGGCCGGGTCACCGACTTCTTCCTGGCGTTCCCGCAGCAGCTGTTCTTCATCGCCTTCATGCCCGTCGTCACGGCGCTGTTCGTCTCCCCGACGGACGAGACCCCGGTCTATCTGCGCGCCGTCGCGATCATCCTCGTGATGTGGTTCCTCGGCTGGATGGGCATGGCCCGTCTGGTACGCAGCTCCGTACTCTCCCTGCGGGAGCGGGAGTTCGTCGAGGCGGCCAAGGTCTCGGGAGCCTCTCCGACGCGCATCGTGCGCAAGGAGATCCTGCCGAACATCGTCACGCCGATCCTCGTGCAGGGCACCTACATGCTGCCCAGCTCGATCCTCTCCATCGCCTTCCTCTCGTACGTCGGTGTGGGCTTCGTCGAGCCGACGCCGGACTGGGGCCGGATGTTCGCCATCGGCTCCGAGATCTACGAGCAGGACCCGATGTTCATGTTCTTCCCGGGCGTGGCGATGGTGGTCTTCGTGCTCGCCTTCAATCTTCTCGGCGACTCCGTCCGGGACGCTTTCGACCCCAAGACCGGACGCTAACCGTCCATTGGTGGTGGGGGGACTGCCACCCCCGTTCCGGGAGACCGGACCGTCAGGCAGTACTCGTGGACAACTATCGACAGGTAGGTGCATCGGCATCATGAAGCCCATCAGAACGCGCACCGTGCGCGCTATAGCCGTCGCCATCACAGCGGGGTCGCTGGCGCTGACCGGCTGCTCCAGTGACAGCGGCAAGGACAACTCCAAGGACAACTCCAAGTCCAAGGAAGATGCCGCCTCGCAGTCGACGCCTGTCGCCTACGGTGATGCCCAGGCGTCGAACGGCCCGGCCGAAGCGGTGGCGGGGGCCAAGACCGGCGGCAC
Organism: Streptomyces sp. NBC_00258; assembly: GCF_036182465.1. Classification (NCBI taxonomy): domain Bacteria; kingdom Bacillati; phylum Actinomycetota; class Actinomycetes; order Kitasatosporales; family Streptomycetaceae; genus Streptomyces; species Streptomyces sp. NBC_00258. Next base: position 4,736,521 of record NZ_CP108081.1, on the reverse strand, counting down.
CATCAACGTCTACCAGCAGTCCGACCTGACCCACATGGACCCGGGCCAGATCTACGTCAGCGACGCCGGCCAGTTCGCCAACCTGGTCCACCGCGGTCTGACGAACTTCCAGGAGGACGACAAGGGCAACCTGACGGTCGTCGGTGACGTCGCCACCGACTCCGGCAAGTCGTCCGAAGGCGGCAAGACCTGGACGTACACCCTCAAGGACGGCATCAAGGACGAGGACGGCAACGCCATCACGTCCGCCGACGTCCGCCACACCATCGAGCGGCAGTACGCCAAGTTCATCTTCGACGGCCCGACCTACGTCCAGAACTGGCTCTCGGGCGCCGAGTACCGCAAGGCGCTGCCGGACGGCCCGTACAAGGGCAAGCACCTGCCGGACTCCGTCCTGGAGACCCCGGACGCCAAGACCGTCGTCTTCCACTTCAAGACGGCCCAGCCGGACCTCCCGCAGGCCCTGGCCATGGCCGGCTACGCCATCGTGCCCGAGAAGCAGGACACGAAGGAGAAGTACGACAAGGCCCCGGCCGCCCTCGGCCCGTACAAGGTCGCCGAGTACAAGGCCGGCAAGTCGGTGACGCTGGTCAAGAACACCCAGTGGGACCCGAAGACGGACTCGGTGCGCCACCAGTACGTCGACGGCTACAACTTCAGCAACACCATCGACCAGGCCAGCCAGACCAAGCGTCTGCTCGCCGACCAGGGCGAGGCCAAGAACGCCATCCAGTTCACGGACTCGGTGGACCCGGCCCAGCTGTCGACGGTCATCGGCAACGCGGCCGCGAAGAAGCGCACCATCCAGGGCTACCAGCCCTACGTGTGGCAGCTCTCCTACAACCTCGACAGCGCCAAGATGAAGGACAAGAAGGTCCGCGACGCGATCACCTACGCGATCCCGAACCAGTCCATGGTCCAGGCGGACGGCGGCCGTTACGGCGGCGAGGTGGCCGGCGGTCTGATGGCGCCGACCCTCCCGGGCTTCGACCCGACGTACGACCCGTTCGGCAAGCTGAAGAAGCCCAACGGTGACCCGGCGAAGGCCAAGGCGCTGCTGAAGGAGGCGGGGGTCAAGCAGGGCACCAAGCTCAGCTACGCCTACTCCAACACCCCGCGTGGCCAGGCCCAGATGCTCATCATCAAGGACGCGCTGAACAAGCTCGGCTTCGACGTCCAGGCCAAGGAGATCGACCGCGCGACCTTCTACGAGCAGGTCGGCAAGCTGAAGAACCCGTACGACCTGTACATGACCGGCTGGGGCCAGGACTGGCCGTCGCCGGGCACGGTCATCACGCCGGTCTACGACGGCACGCAGGTCGCCGACGGTTCGCCGAACTACTCGCACATCAACGACAAGCAGGTCAACGCCCTCATCCAGAAGGCCGTGACGCAGGAGCCCGAGGAAGCCGCCAAGACCTGGGAGCAGGCTCACCACCGCATCGTGGAGGAGATCAACCCCGGTGCCCCGGTGTACTACTCGAAGCAGATCCAGCTCTACGGTTCGAACATCGGCGGTGCCCGGTACAGCACGGAGTCGAGCTACATCGACATCAACGACCTGTACCTGAAGAAGCCGTAATCCCTCAGCTCGGCTGATCCGTGGGGGTGTGCGCCAGGCGGAGCGCACCCCCGCGGACGGTATCCCCCTCCTGCCGCCGCGTTCCGAAGAGAGCACCCACCCGCCATGCTTCAGTTCCTCATCCGCAGGCTGAGCGGCGCCGTCGTGATCATGTTCCTGATCGGCGCCTTCACGTTCTTCCTGTTCTACACAATCCCCCAGGACTTCGCGCAGCTGTCCTGCGGCAAGAACTGTTCCCCCGAGAACATCGCGGTCATCCGTGAGAACCTCGGCCTCGACAAGCCCATCACCACCCAGTTCTGGGAATTCATGATGGGCATCGTGTCCGGCCGGGACTTCCCGCAGGGACACTGCTCCGCCCCGTGCCTGGGTGTCTCCTTCGACAGCGGCGACTTCGTCTGGGACTCCATCATGGACCGCTTCCCGCTGACGCTCTCGCTGACCCTCGGCGGCCTGGTGATCTTCCTGCTGTTCGGTCTCGGCACGGGTCTGCTCGCCGCCTGGAAGCGCGGTACCGCCGTCGACAAGGTGGTCAGCGGTTCCTCGATGGTGCTCAGCTCGTTCCAGATCTACTTCCTGGGTCCCATCGTCCTCAGCCTCCTCGTCTACAACACCGGCTGGCTGGAGAACCCCAAGTACGTGTCGTTCACGGACGACCCGGGCGGCTGGTTCATGGGCATGCTGATCCCCTGGGCCGTGATGGCCACGATCTTCACCGCCCAGTACACGCGTATGGCGCGCTCGACCATGATCGAGCAGCTGCAGGAGGAGCACGTCCGCACCGCCCGCGCCAAGGGCATGCGACAGCGGTACGTCTTCTTCCGCTACGCCTGGCGTGGTTCACTCATCCCCATCGTCACGATCATCGGCATGGACCTCAGCGCGCTGCTCTCGGGCGCGGTGGTCACGGAGTTCACCTTCGACCTGGCCGGTATCGGGCGTCTCGCGGTCGAGGGCTCGCTGACCAAGGACCTTCCGCTGACGATGGGCGTCATGCTGTTCGGGGCCTTCTTCATCCTGATCCTGAACATCATCGTGGACCTCGCCTACGCCTACATCGACCCGCGCGTGCGCCTCGCCTAGGAGAAATACCGTGACCACACTGACCAAGACCGAAGGCGCGAAGGCCCCGAGCGGGCCGGAGTCCTTCCTCTCGGTCCGCGACCTGCGGGTGCGGTTCTCCACCGAGGACGGCATTGTGAAGGCGGTCGACGGGCTCTCCTTCGACGTCGAACGAGGCAAGACGCTCGGCATCGTGGGTGAGTCGGGCTCCGGCAAGTCCGTCACCAACCTGACCGTCCTCGGCCTGCACAACCCCAAGACCTCCACCGTCGAGGGCGAGATCGTCCTCGACGGCAAGGAACTGGTCACGGCGACCGAGAAGGAGATGGAGAAGCTCCGCGGCAACAAGGTCGCGATGATCTTCCAGGACCCGCTGACCGCGCTCTCGCCGTACTACACGGTGGGCCGGCAGATCGCGGAACCGTTCATGAAGCACACCGGCGCCTCCAAGAAGGAGGCGAAGGCGCGGGCCATCGAGATGCTCGACAAGGTCGGCATCCCGCAGCCCGCCATGCGCTTCAACGACTATCCGCACCAGTTCTCCGGCGGTATGCGCCAGCGCGCGATGATCGCCATGGCGCTGATCTGCGACCCCGACCTGCTGATCGCGGACGAGCCGACCACGGCCCTGGACGTGACCGTCCAGGCGCAGATCCTCGACCTTCTCAAGGACCTCCAGCAGGAGTTCGGCTCGGCGATCATCTTCATCACGCACGACCTCGGCGTCATCTCCAAGATGGCCGACGACCTGCTGGTGATGTACTCGGGCCGGGCCGTGGAACGCGGCAGCGTCCGCGAGGTGCTGCGCAACCCCCAGCACCCCTACACCTGGGGCCTGCTGAGTTCGATGCCGCGCCTCGGCGGTGACACGGCACAGGCGCTCACCCCGATCCCCGGGTCCCCGCCCAGCCTGCTGAACCCGCCGACGGGCTGCCCCTTCCACCCGCGCTGCGGCTTCACCGCCGAGGTCGGCGGAACCCGCTGCTCGGACGAGCGGCCGCAGCTGCCCGATGGCCGGGCCGCCGCCTGTCATCTCGACGCGGCGCAGAAGTCGACCTTTTTCATCGAACAGATCAAACCCCGGCTGGGCTAGGGAGAACGAGACATGAGCGACAAACTCACCCTGCCTAAGCCGCAGGGCCCCGTCGACGGAGTCGGCGAACCGCTGCTCTCCGTCGAGGGCCTGACCAAGCACTTCCCGATCTACGGCGGATTCCCGATCAAGCGCAAGGTCGGAGCCGTGCAGGCGGTCGACGGTGTCGACCTCACCGTCGGCGTCGGCGAGAGCGTCGGCCTGGTCGGCGAGTCCGGCTGCGGCAAGTCGACGACGGGCCGGCTCATCACCCGCCTCCTGGAGCCGACCGCCGGGAAGATCACGTACGCGGGCCAGGACATCACCCACGCCTCGCGCAAGCAGATAGCGCCCGTACGGTCCGAGATCCAGATGATCTTCCAGGACCCGTACTCCTCGCTGAACCCGCGGCAGACCGTCGGCACGATCATCAAGTCGCCGATGGAGGTCAACGGGATCAATCCGACGGGCGGCCGCGAGACGCGTGTACGCGAACTCCTGGAACTGGTCGGTCTCAACCCGGAGCACTACAACCGCTTCCCGCACGAGTTCTCCGGCGGTCAGCGCCAGCGCATCGGTGTGGCCCGGGCCCTGGCGCTGAACCCGAAGCTGATCGTCGCGGACGAGCCGGTCTCCGCCCTGGACGTGTCGATCCAGGCCCAGGTGGTGAACCTCCTCCAGAAGGTCCAGGAGGAGATGGGCATCGCCTTCCTCTTCATCGCCCACGACCTGGCGATCGTGCGGCACTTCTCGCAGCGGCTCGCGGTGATGTACCTCGGCAAGGTGGTGGAGGTCGGGGACCGGGACTCCATCTACAACCGGCCGCGGCATCCCTACACGCACGCTCTGCTGTCCGCGGTTCCGGAGGTCGCGCTCGACGACGAGGTCGAGGACCGGGAGCGGATTCGGCTCTCCGGTGACGTGCCGTCGCCGATCCATCCGCCGAGCGGTTGCCGGTTCCGCACGCGTTGCTGGAAGGCGCAGGACAAGTGCGCCACGGAGGAGCCTCCGCTGGTTCAGATCTCCGGCAACCGGTCCGGTCACCTGACGGCCTGCCACTTTCCGGAGGACCCGACGACGGAGGCCCGCGACGAGGACATCGTCCTGGACCCGGCCCTGGCGGCGCTTGAGCAGGACGTCACGAAGGACTGACCTTCCTCGCCCCCGCCGCCCCTACCCGTCCCGTCCCTGGGGGCTGCGCCCCCAGACCCCCCTTGTCGGCCTGAACGGCCTCGTCCTCAAACGCCGGACGGGCTGAAATTCAGCCTCTCCGGCGTTTGAGGAGCGGGGGTTCGGGGGCTGGCCCCCGAAAGGGACGGGAATGGGTAGGGGCGGCGGGGGCGAAGACTCGTTCGGGAGGAGACAGTTGAGTCGGGAGAAGCAGTTGGCGCCGGGGATCCACAGCATCACCTTCGACTGCACAGGAGACCCGTACGACCTCGGGCTGTTCTGGAGCGAGCTGCTCGGCCGGCCACTGGCCGACGACGACAAGCCCGGTGACCCGGAGGCACTGATCGCGGACCCCGACGGCGGCCCGAGGCTGCTCTTCGTCCGCGTCCCGGAAGGCAAGACGGCCAAGAACCGCATCCACTTCGACCTCAAGCCCAAGGGCCGCACCCGCGAGGAGGAGGTCGAGCGCGCGATCACCCTCGGCGCCCGGGTGATCGAGGACCGCAGGCGCCCCGACGGCGGCGGCTGGGTCACCATGGAGGACCCCGAGGGGAACGAATTCTGCGTGGAGCGGGGGGAGCCGGGCTGAGCCCGACACCGGCTACGGCTGCGTGCCTCCCGCCTTCCCGTAGCGACGGAAGGCAGCCGTCTCCACGGTCCACGGGCCGAACGGCACGGTGTCTCCGAAGATGTACGGGTTCTTGTGCTGGTACCGGTCCCCGCACGGGTCGGAGTGCGCCTCGATCGTGCCCGTGCGCGGATCCACGATCAGGTAGTGGGCGATACCCATGGCCGGGTACTCGGTGAGCTTCGCACCGTAGTCGTTGTCCGGATTGGAAGGCGAGACGATCTCGACGACCGCCAGCACCTGACTCGCGTCGACGGCGAGGCCCTCCTCGTCGAGCACGTCCTCGGGGATGACGACCGCGTCGGGGCGCCGCATGCGGCCGATCGACGGGTGCTCGATCTCGGGACCGTTCTCGCAGACGTAGCCGGGGTGGGTGGCGGGGAGCTGCTCGTTGAGCTGGTTCCGGATGCGTCGGACCGCGCCCTCGTGGCGCTTCGAGGGGCTCATCATGGCAAGGAACGGCCCGGAGGGCCCGATTTCGACGTTCCACGCTCCCTCAAGGTGCTCGGCGAACTCCGTGAGCTCCTCGGCGATCGCGCGCATCTTCGCGTAGTCCATGACTTCAGGGTAGGTGTCAGGCCGCGATCCCGGGGCCCTCGGAGGGCCGGGGCCCAGGGACCGTGTCCCTGGCCTCCGGGTAATGGCAAGCCGTCAGATGCCCCACCCCGTTCCCCTCTACCCGCACCAGCGCAGGCGTCTCCGCCGCGCACCTCTCCGTCGCCTTCCAGCAGCGGGTGCGGAAGCGGCAGCCGGACGGGGGGTTGAGGGGGGAAGGGACGTCTCCGGTCAGGCGGATGCGTGTCCGGGCGGCCGGGACGTTCGATGCCGTCGCCTCCGGGACCGCGGACAGGAGCGCCCGCGTGTAGGGGTGCCGCGGATTCTCGTACAGGTCGTCGCGGCCGGCGGTCTCGACGATGCGGCCGAGGTACATCACGGCGACGCGCTGCGAGAAGTGGCGGACGATCGCCAGGTCGTGGGCGATGAAGACGAACGCGATGCCCAGGTCCCTCTGCAGGGTCTGGAGGAGGTTCACCACCTGGGCCTGGATCGACACGTCCAGGGCGGAGACCGGCTCGTCCGCCACGATGAGCCTCGGGTTCAGAGCCAATGCCCTTGCCACGCCGATCCGTTGGCGCTGGCCGCCGGAGAACTCGTGCGGGAAGCGGTTGTAGTGCTCCGGGTTGAGGCCGACGATCTCCAGGAGTTCGCGTGCGCGCGTCTCGCGGCCGCCCGTCGGATTGATGTCGTTGATCTCCATGGGGCCGGAGACGATCTTCCCGACCGTGTGCCGCGGGTTCAGCGAGGCGTAGGGGTCCTGGAAGATCATCTGGATCTCTGAGCGGAACGGCGCCAGCTCCCTGCGGCCGGCGTGGGTGATGTCCTGGCCCGCGTACGTGATCTTCCCGGCGGTCGGCTCCAGGAGGCGGGTGATGAGCCGCCCGGTCGTCGACTTGCCGCAGCCGGACTCGCCGACCAGGCCCAGGCTCTCGCCCTCGCCGACGGTGAGGTCGACACCGTCGACCGCCTGCACCGCGCCCACCGTGCGGCGGACGGGGAAGCCGCCCCGTACCGGGAAGTGCTTGGTGAGCCCGGCGACGCTCAGGAGGGTGTCCGTGCCGCTCATGATCGTGAATTTCCTTCTCTCGTAAGCCGGTTGGACTGATCGTCAGTTGGACCGATGCGTCAGCCGGGCTGCGGCGTCGCGTAGTCGACGAAGAACTCGCGGCGCTGCTCGGCGGTGAGGTGGCAGGCCGTGCCGCGGCCGCCGCCGTTGATCTCCAGCGGCGGGCTGTCCGTGGCGCACAGCCCGCCGTGGACCTTCTCCGCGAACGCGCACCGCGGGTGGAAGCGGCAGCCGGAGGGCGGGTTGAGCAGCGAGGGCGGCAGACCCGGGATCGGCGACAGCGGCACGTCGACCGGTCCGTCGAGGCTCGGCATCGAGCCCAGCAGGCCCCAGGTGTACGGGTGTTGGGGTGTCCGCAGCACCTGGTTCCGCGTGCCCCGCTCCACACACCGGCCGCCGTACATCACCAGCACGTCGTCCGCGATGTTGGCGATGACACCCAGGTCGTGGGTGATGAAGACGATCGCCGTGCCGAACTCCTGCTGGAGGTCCTTGAGGAGGTCCATGATCTGGGCCTGGACCGTCACGTCCAGGGCCGTGGTCGGTTCGTCGGCGATCAGCAGTTGCGGGTCGCAGACCAACGCCATGGCGATCATCGCGCGCTGGCGCATACCGCCCGAGAACTGGTGCGGATAGTCGTCCACGCGCAGGTCTGGCTGCGGGATGCCGACCCGTCGGAGCATCTCGACCGACCGCGCCCGGGCCTCGTGCCGGGAGGCCCCGGTGTGCTTGCGATACGTCTCGCCGATCTGCTTGCCGACCGTGTGGAAGGGCGAGAGCGAGGCCAGCGCGTCCTGGAAGATCATGGACATCGTGTTGCCGCGCAGCCGCTCCAGTTCCCGCTCGGTCGCGGCCAGCAGATCCTTGCCGTCGAGGAGGATCTCGCCGTCCACGTCGGTGTGTTCGCGGTCGTGCAGGCCGAGGACCGCCATGCTGGTGACGGACTTGCCCGAGCCGGACTCTCCCACGATGCCGAGCGTCCTGCCCTGGGCGAGGTCGAAGGAGAGTCCGTCGACGGCCCTGACGAGGCCGTCCTCGGTGGAGAAGGCGACACGCAGGTCGCGTACGGAGAGGAAGGGGGTGCTCATGAGGTCGTCCTCTCCTAGGCGAGCCGGATCCGCGGGTCGATGAGGGCGTAGACGGCGTCGACGACGATGTTGGCGACGACGATCGCGGCGGCCGCGGTGAGGACGACGCCGAGCAGCAGCGGCAGGTCGTTGTCCCGTACGGCCTTGATGGACAGCGCGCCGATGCCGTGCAGTCCGAACGTCTCCTCGGTGATGATCGCGCCGCCGAGGAGATAGCCGATGTCGAGGCCGAGGATCGTGACGATCGGGCCCATCGCGCCCCGCCAGGCGAACCGGAAGAAGACCGTCCGGCGGGACAGGCCCTTGGCACGGGCCGTGCGTACGTAGTCCTCGCTGAGGCTCTCCACGAGCTGGGAGCGGGTCATCCGCGTGTAGTTGGCCGTGAAGATCAGCGCGAGGACCAGCCACGGCAGCAGCAGCCCCTTGAACCACGCGCCCGGATCCTGGGTGAACCCGGTGCTGTCCTGTGGCCGGGGGAGCAGATGCCACTCGTCGGAGAGGTAGTACATCGCGACCACACCGACGATGTAGATCTGCAGCGACGAGCCGACCAGTGAGGCGGAGGACGCGATCTTGTCCAGCGCCTTGCCCTGCTTGACCGCCGCGATCATGCCCGTACCGACGCCGAAGACCACGAACACCACCGCGCTGCCGATGGAGAGCGAGAGCGTCGTCGGGAAGCGGTCGGTGATCAGGCCGAGCACCGGCTCGTGGTTGGTGAACGAGTAGCCGAGACACGGGGCGGGGCAGTGCCCGAGCCCCGTGTAGTCACGGCCGGCGAACACGCCCACGAGCCAGTGCCAGTACTGGACCGGCAGCGGGTCCGAGATCCCGAGGTTGTGCCGGACCAGCGCGAGCGTCTGGGGCGTGCAGAGCTTGCCGCAGGCGGCCCGGGCCGGATCCCGCGGGGCGACGTAGAAGAGCACGAAGGTGAGGGCGCTGATGATCAGCAGGATCAGCAGCGCGCCGAGCGTCCGACGGACGAGGAAGCGGAACATGGCGATGCGATTCCCTGGTGGCCTCAGGCCTTGGCGTACAGCTTGTAGAGGATGAACGCCGAGAACAGCGGGTCGAACTCGCCCCCGCCCACCTTGTCCCCGTACAGGTAGTAGCGGCGCTGGTACGTCTCGGGGATGATCGGCGCCTCCTTCTCCATGATCTGCCGGTCCAGCGCGGCCCAGGCGGCGTTGGCCTTGGTCGCGTCAGGGATGACGGCGTTCTTCTTGATGGCCGCGTTCACCCAGGGCACGTTCAGCTGGGAGACGTTGTTGGCGCCGTTGGCGATCGTGGTGCCGTCGAAGAGGGGCTGGAGGAGGGTGTAGCCGGTGGGCCAGTCGGGGGCCCAGCCGAACCACATGACGTCGAACTGGTTGTCGATCTGCTGCACTTGGTCGTAATAGCTGGTCGACTCGACGGGCTTCACGACCGGGTCGAAGCCGGCCTCCTTCAGAGCGGCGGCGATGACGACCTTGGTCTTGTCGTACGCGTCGCTCGCGCCCTGCGGGTAGGTGTAGACGATCTTCTGGCCGAGCTTCCCGGCCTCCTTGAGCAGGGCCTTCGCCTTCGCCGTGTCGCCCTGCGGCTTGGTCAGCTTGCCGTAGACGTCGAACTTCACGCGGCCCGCGATGTCGGGGGAGAGGACGGTGGTCGCGTACTCGCCGGCGGACGGGCCGCCGTAGATCCGGCGGATCTGCTCCAGCGGCCAGGCGTAGTTGAGCGCCTGGCGCACCTTCACATCGGTGATCCGCTTGCAGTTGATGGCGTAGTAGTAGAGGCCGGTCAGCAGGCCGTCGACGCTCCGGGCCTTCAGGTCGGCCGTGCCGAGCACCTTCTGGATGCGCTCGGCCGGCACCCCGCTGTACGCCATGACCGCGTACTGGTCGTCCCCGGAGTCGGCGATCAGCCGGTCCGTTGCCTGGAGCCCCTCCGGGCCGAACTCGAAGACGAAGGAGTCCGGGTAGGCGTTGCGGATCGGGTCCGTCGCCGGGTCCCAGTGCGTGTTGCGCACCAGCGTCAGGGACTTGTCGACCGAGTGCTGCTTGATCCGGTACGGACCGCAGGAGACCGGGTCCTTGTCGTACTTCTCCTTGGTGTCGTGCTTGACGGGCACGGCTCCGTAGGAGTGCATCGCCAGCGTCCAGTTGAGGTCCGGGCGGGCCGTCTTCAGGTGGAAGGTGATGGTCTTCTTCGCGGTGTCCGTGACGACCGAGCTGAGGTGCTTGCCGCCGTACGGGCCCTTGTAGACCGAGCGGAAGTCGTTCGTGCCGGTCAGCGCGGACTGGAGGTAGGTGGCCCCCTCGGTGGTGAAGCTCGCGAAGCCGCGCTCGATGCCGTGGCGTACGTCCTCCACGGTCAGCTCGCTGCCGTCCTCCCACTTCAGCCCGTCCTTCAGGGTGAAGGTCCAGGTCCTGCCGTCGTCGGACATGGTGCCGGTGTCGGTGGCGAGGTCGCCGACGAGCTTCATGGCGCCGCCGGAGGCGATCTTGTAGCCGGTCAGACAGCGGATGTAGAGGTTGCCGACCGTGGAGTTCCACGAGTAGTAGATGCGCTGCGGGTCGAGGTGCGAGAAGTCGTCCGGCCCTATCGGGTGGATCGTCCCGCCCTTGCGTGCCCCGGCGACCGCGGGCGCGGGTCCGGTGGAGTCGTCCGCGGTGCCGATGCTGACCGCGGAGTACTTGGCGGTGCTCGTCGAGCCGCCGCCGCCCGTACCGCCGCCGCCCCCACCACTGCTGCAGGCCGAGAGCACCATGGAGCCGCCAGCCGCGACGGAGGTGGCGATGACAAAGTTTCTGCGCGAAATAGACATGGGTGTCCTGCCTGAATTCAGGGATGAGGGGAGAAGAGGGGGGCGCCCCTTCAGGGGCGCGGGGAACTGCGCGATCAGCCACGACGAGCCCGCAGATCCATGACGGCATCCAGCGGAGCGTCAACGCCGAGTTTTCGGATCCAGAGCGTCCCGTACGGAATCCCCAAGAAGGTTGAAGGCGATCACAAAGATCACCATCGTCAAGCCGGGGAAGAGCATGTAGGTGATGTCGTTCTGATAGACCTGCGCCCCGCGCTGGATCATCACGCCCCAGTCGGGCGTCGGGTCGCTGAGCCCCACCCCGAGGAAGGCGAGCGCGGCCTCCGTGGTGACGTACATCGGCAGCGCGAGAGTCGCCTGGATGAGGATCGGCGTCCACAGGTTCGGCAGCAGCTCCTTGAAGATGATCCGGGCCGGCGACGCACCGGTCACTTTGGACGCCTCCACGAACTCCCGCTCGCGCAGGGCCAGTACCTCGCCGCGCAGCAGCCGGGCGATGGGCGCCCAGCCGAACGCGGTCATCACCGAGATCAGGCTGACCACCGTGAGCCAGGTCGGGGTGGCGTCCTCCGGCGAGACGAGGATCGAGATCATCACGGGCCAGAAGGCGATGAAGAAGAGCGTGGAGGGGAAGGCCAGCAGGATGTCGATGACCCGGCCGACCAGGTAGTCGGTCCGGCCGCCGAGATAGCCGGCCGTGAGCCCGACGACGATGCCCAGCAGGGTGACGAGCAGGGTCGTCACCGTGGCGATCAGCAGGGAGTTGCGGATGCCGTAGAGCAGCAGCGTGAAGACGTCCCGTCCGAGCTGCGGTTCGACGCCGAACCAGAAGCCGCCGCTGATGCCGCCGTTGGGCCGGACGGGGAAACCGAAGTCGTTGAGCAGACCCGCCGTGTTCTGACCGTAGGTCGTGTACGGATCCTTGCCGTACAGCCTGGCGATCAGCGGGGCGCCGATTCCGGCGACGAAGAAGACCAGCACCACACAGGCCGAGACCACACCCGTGCGGTCGCGCTTGAAGCGCAGCCAGGCGAGCCTGCCGGGGGAGCGGCTGTCACCGCCACGAGGTGGGGTCTTCGGCGCCGTCGGTACGGCGTCTTCGGCCACCACCATGGGTGCGGTGGTGGCAGAGGGTGTAGGCGAGGTCATCGTGCTCCTGGCCCGAACTGTCATGCGGGTCTGCAGGATGCGACCCACCGGCTAGCGCGACCATTTCAACGCCGTTCAGGCAGCGTCAATGAAACGTTGACGGCTTTGATCTGGTCTTTTGCCGTTTGACCTGGGGCTGGCCGCCCGCTTGGCGTGGCTTGGTACTGCCATGACCAAAGTGAGGTCCGATATGCGGTTCGCCATGTTTCGGCATACGTGCATTCGGAGGGTGTTCCCACTCGTAAGAGTGGGATGAATGGGCGTCACGTCCTTTATGCCCCGATATTGGGCGCTGAAGGCACAGCGCTCCCGCGCCGGGGCCACAGCGCACTGAAGAGGAGGCACTCCATGCGTGGAGCCACGCACGCCAGATGGGCCGCATGCGCGGCGGCGGTAGCTCTCGCCGCGACGGCCTGCGGGGACGACGGGGGCGGCGACAGCGGCGGCGGCGACGGCGACGGCTCCGGGATCGTGAGCTCCTCGTGGGGTGACCCGCAGAACCCCCTGGAGCCGGCCAACACCAACGAGGTGCAGGGCGGCAAGGTCCTCGACATGCTCTTCCGCGGTCTCAAGCGCTACGACGCCAAGACCGGCAAGGCGAACGACATGCTCGCCGAGAAGATCGAGACCTCGGACTCGCAGAACTTCACCGTCACCGTCAAGAGCGGCTGGAAGTTCAGCAACGGCGAGGCCGTCGACGCCAAGTCGTTCGTGGACGCCTGGAACTACGGCGCCAGCCTCAAGAACAACCAGAAGAACGCGTACTTCTTCGGGTACATCGACGGCTACGACAAGACGCACCCGGAGGACGGCAGCAAGCAGACGGCCGACACCCTCTCCGGCCTCAAGGTCACCGGGCCCAACACCTTCACGGTCAAGCTCAACCAGAAGTTCTCGACCTTCCCCGACACCCTGGGCTACGCGGCCTTCTCCCCGCTGCCGCAGTCGTTCTTCGACGACCACGCGGGCTGGCTGAGCAAGCCGGTCGGCAACGGCCCGTACACCATCGACTCGTACGCCAAGGGCTCGGTGATGAAGATGCGCCAGTGGGTGCAGTACCCGGGCGAGGACAAGGCGCGGAACGGCGGTGTGGACCTCAAGGTCTACACCGACAACAACACCGCCTACACGGACCTCATGGCCGGCAACCTCGACCTCGTCGACGACGTGCCCGCCTCCCAGCTCAAGAACGCCAAGAGCGACCTCGGCGACCGGTACATCAACACGCCCGCCGGCATCATCCAGACCCTCGCCTTCCCGTTCTACGACAAGGCCTGGGACAAGGACGGCATGGAGAAGGTCCGCACGGGCCTGTCCCGGGCCATCGACCGCGAACAGATCACCGAGACCATCTTCCAGAAGACGCGCACACCCGCCACCGACTGGACCTCGCCCGTCCTCGGCGAGGCCGGCGGCTTCAAGGAGGGGCTGTGCGGTGACGCCTGCGAGTACGACCCCGACGAGGCCAAGAAGCTGATCGAGGAGGGCGGCGGGCTGCCCGGCGGCCAGGTCAAGATCTCGTACAACGCGGACACCGGCTCCCACAAGGAGTGGGTGGACGCCGTCTGCAACTCCGTCAACAACGCGCTGGACAACGACAAGGCCTGCGTCGGCAACCCCATCGGAACCTTCGCCGACTTCCGCAACCAGATCACCCAGTCCAAGATGTCCGGCCCCTTCCGGGCCGGCTGGCAGATGGACTACCCGCTGATCCAGAACTTCCTGCAGCCGCTGTACTACACCAACGCCTCGTCCAACGACGGCAAGTGGACCAGCGCCGAGTTCGACAAGCTCGTGAACGAGGCCAACGCGGAGACCGACCAGGCCAAGGCCGTGGACCTCTTCCAGCAGGCCGAGGAGGTCCTGCGGGACGACATGGGTGCCATCCCGCTCTGGTACCAGAACGGCAGCGCCGGCTACTCGGAGCGGGTCTCCGATGTGGCGCTCAACCAGTTCAGCGTCCCCGTCTACAACGAGATCAAGGTCAGCTGAGCCGCGGGGGCACCCGTCGACACACGGGTGCCCCCGCCTACCTCCGGAGCCCTCATGGGACGGTATGTGATCCGGCGCCTGCTGCAGATGATCCCGGTCTTCTTCGGCGCCACCCTGTTGATCTTCCTGATGGTGAACGTGATGGGCGACCCCATCGCGGGCCTGTGCGGCGACCGGCAGTGCGACCCCGCCACGGCCACCCAGCTGCGCAAGGAGTTCGGCCTCGACAAGCCCCTGTGGCAGCAATACGTGACGTACATGGGCAACGTCTTCACCGGCGACTTCGGCACGGCCTTCAACGGCCAGGAGGTCACCGAGCTGATGGCGAGCGCCTTCCCGGTCACCATCCGGCTCACGATCGTGGCGATCCTCTTCGAGATCGTCATCGGCATCACGCTCGGCGTCGTCACCGGACTGCGCCGGGGCCGTCCCGTCGACACCGGCGTCCTGCTGGTCACCCTCGTCGTCATCTCCGTGCCGACCTTCGTCACCGGTCTGCTGCTCCAGCTGCTGCTCGGCGTCGAATGGGGCTGGATCAGTCCGTCCGTCTCCCCGGAGGCCCCCTTCGACGAGCTGATCGTGCCGGGCCTGGTGCTCGCGTCCGTCTCCCTGGCGTACGTGACCCGGCTGACCCGGACCTCCATCGCGGAGAACCGGCGCGCCGACTACGTCCGTACGGCCGTCGCCAAGGGGCTGCCCCGGCACCGGGTCATCACCCGGCATCTGCTGCGCAACTCGCTGATCCCGGTGGTCACCTTCATCGGCACCGACATCGGCGCGCTGATGGGCGGCGCGATCGTCACCGAGCGCATCTTCAACATCCACGGCGTCGGCTTCCAGCTCTACCAGGGCATCCTGCGCCAGAACACCCAGACCGTCGTCGGCTTCGTGACCGTCCTGGTCCTCGTCTTCCTGGTGGCCAACCTGCTGGTCGACCTCCTGTACGCCGTACTCGACCCGAGGATCCGCTATGCCTGAACCGATGCCGCGTGAGCCGCACCTGTCGGGCGGGGGCCGCGCCCCGGAGGACGGCGCCATCGCCGCGACGGGCATGGGCGGCGCGATGGACCTGGCCACGGCGGAGGCCGAGACCCTGGAGAAGCGACCGAACGGACCGGACGGCACGGGCCCCGGGGAGAAGCCGCGCTCCCTCTGGTCCGACGCCTGGCGGGACCTGCGCCGCAACCCCGTCTTCATCATCTCGGCGCTCATCATCCTGTTCCTGCTCTTCATCTCCCTGTGGCCGGGGGTGATCGCCACCCAGAACCCGCTCAAGTGCGACCTCGCCAAGGCCCAGGAGGGCTCCCAGCCGGGACACCCCTTCGGCTTCAACGGCCAGGGCTGCGACGTCTACACCCGCACGGTGTACGGGGCCCGGGTCTCCGTCACCGTCGGCGTGTGCGCCACGCTCGGGGTCGCCATCCTCGGCTCGGTGCTCGGCGGGCTCGCCGGGTTCTTCGGCGGGGCGGGGGACGCGGTCTTGTCCCGGATCACCGACATCTTCTTCGCCATCCCCGTCGTCCTCGGCGGCCTGGTGCTGCTGTCCGTCGTCACCAGCTCCACGGTCTGGCCGGTGATCGGGTTCATGGTGCTGCTCGGCTGGCCGCAGATCTCCCGTATCGCCAGGGGATCCGTCATCACCACCAAGCAGAACGACTACGTCCAGGCGGCCCGGGCGCTGGGCGCCTCCAACTCGCGGATGCTGCTGCGGCACATCACGCCCAACGCCATCGCCCCGGTCATCGTCGTGGCGACCATCGCGCTCGGTACGTACATCTCGCTGGAGGCGACCCTCTCGTATCTCGGGGTCGGGCTGAAGCCGCCCACCGTGAGCTGGGGCATCGACATCTCCTCGGCGTCCCAGTACATCCGCACGGCCCCGCACGCGCTCCTGTGGCCGGCCGGGGCCCTCGCCGTCACCGTCCTCGCGTTCATCATGCTCGGCGACGCGGTGCGCGACGCCCTCGACCCGAAGCTGAGGTGACCGCCGTGCTGCTCGAAGTGCGCGATCTGCACGTGGAGTTCAGGACCAGGGACGGGGTGGCCAAGGCCGTCAACGGCGTCTCCTACAGCGTGGACGAGGGCGAGACGCTCGCCGTGCTCGGCGAGTCCGGCTCCGGCAAGTCCGTGACCGCCCAGGCCATCATGGGCATCCTCGACACACCGCCCGGGAAGATCACCGCGGGCGAGATCCTCTTCCAGGGCGAGGACCTCCTGAAGTTCAAGGAGGAGGAGCGGCGCAAGGTCCGCGGCGCCCAAATGGCGATGATCTTCCAGGACGCCCTGTCGTCCCTGAACCCGGTGCTCAGCGTCGGCGCCCAGCTCGGCGAGATGTTCACCGTCCACCAGGGCATGTCCCGGAAGGCCGCCAAGGCCAAGGCGATCGAGCTGATGGAACGGGTGCGCATCCCGGCCGCGGCGGCCCGCGTCGGCGACTACCCGCACCAGTTCTCCGGCGGAATGCGCCAGCGCATCATGATCGCCATGGCGCTGGCCCTCGAACCGGACCTGATCATCGCCGACGAACCCACCACCGCCCTCGACGTCACCGTCCAGGCCCAGGTCATGGACCTCCTCGCCGAGCTCCAGCGCGAGCTCAACATGGGGCTCATCCTCATCACCCACGACCTCGGCGTGGTCGCGGACGTCGCCGACCGGATCGCCGTGATGTACGCGGGCCGGATCGTCGAGTCCGCCCCGGTCCACGACATCTACAAGGCCCCCGCGCACCCCTACACGAAGGGCCTCCTGGAGTCGATCCCGCGGCTCGACCAGAAGGGCAAGGAGCTGTACGCCATCAAGGGCCTGCCGCCGAACCTCATGCACATCCCGCCCGGCTGCGCCTTCAACCCGCGCTGCCCCCTGGCCCAGGACGTCTGCCGGACCGACGTGCCACCGCTGTACGAGGTGACCGAGGCGGGCACGGACCGCGTGAGCGCCTGCCACTTCTGGAGGGAGTGCCTCCATGGCTGAGCCGATCCTCCAGGTGCGGGGCCTGGTCAAGCACTACCCGCTCACCCAGGGCATCGTCTTCAGGAAACAGATCGGCGCGGTGAAGGCCGTCGACGGCGTCGACTTCGAACTCGCCGCGGGCGAGACCCTCGGCATCGTCGGCGAGTCCGGCTGCGGCAAGTCCACGGTCGCCAAGATGCTGGTCAACCTGGAGAAGCCGACGGCCGGCGAGATCGCGTACAAGGGCGAGGACGTCACCAGGCTCTCCGGCCGCGCACTGAAGGCCGTGCGCCGCAACATCCAGATGGTCTTCCAGGACCCGTACACCTCGCTCAACCCGCGCATGACCGTCGGCGACATCATCGGGGAGCCGTACGAGATCCACCCCGAGGTCGCGCCGAAGGGCGACCGGCGCCGTAAGGTCCAGGACCTGCTGGACGTGGTCGGGCTCAACCCGGAGTACATCAACCGCTATCCCCACCAGTTCTCCGGCGGCCAGCGCCAGCGCATCGGCATCGCCCGCGGTCTGGCCCTGCGCCCCGAGATCATCGTCGCGGACGAGCCGGTGTCCGCCCTCGACGTGTCGGTGCAGGCCCAGGTCATCAACCTGATGGACCGGCTCCAGAGCGAGTTCGACCTGTCGTACGTGTTCATCGCGCACGACCTCTCGATCGTGCGGCACATCTCCGACCGGGTCGGGGTGATGTACCTCGGGCGGATCGTGGAGATCGGCAAGGACGCCGAGATCTACGACCACCCGACGCATCCCTATACACAGGCCCTGCTGTCCGCCGTGCCCGTCCCGGACCCCGAGGCCCGCGAGCACCGGGAGCGGATCATCCTCTTCGGCGACGTGCCCTCACCGGCGAACATCCCCTCCGGCTGCCGCTTCCGCACCCGCTGCTGGAAGGCCGAGGAGCGCTGCGCCCTGGAGGTCCCGCTGCTCGCGGTGCCCGCGGAGTTCCGGTACGAGGCGGCCGGTCCCGCGGCACATGACTCGGCGTGCCACTTCGCGGAGGAGAAGCAGGTGGTCCCGCCGGAGGAGCCGACGGACGAGAGCCCTGGCGGACCCACGGACAAGGCCCCCGACGGTCCCGTGGACAAGATCCAGGACGAGCCCACGGACGACGTGAAATAACACGACAAACACGCATCAACTTCGTTAACACGCAGGCAACTTCACCGACCCGATACCGATATACGGACGCGTCAGTCTGAACAGCGTACGGCCGTGCGGGTGCCGTAGACCGGCCGGGGCGCGCCATGTCTCCCCGGCCGGTCGCATCTCTACACCAGGTTCAGGGACCGCTTCAGGAAGTCCACCTGGAGCAGCAGCAGATTCTCCGCGACCTGCTCCTGCGGGGTCATGTGCGTGACCCCCGACAGCGGCAGCACCTCGTGCGGGCGGCCCGCGGCCAGCAGCGCGGAGGACAGCCGCAGGGAGTGCGCCACCACCACGTTGTCGTCGGCGAGGCCGTGCACGATCATCATCGGCCGGGCCGGCTCGGCGGCCCCCACCAGACCGTTGTCGTCGATCAGCGAGTTCGCCGCGTAGACCTCCGGCTGCGTGTTCGGGTCACCCAGATACCGCTCCGTGTAGTGGGTGTCGTACAGCCGCTGGTCCGTCACCGGCGCGCCCACCACGCCCGCGTGGAAGACGTCGGGGCGGCGCAGCACCGCGAGCCCCGCGAGATAGCCGCCGAACGACCAGCCGCGGATCGCCACCCGGTCCAGGTCCAGCGGGAAGCGTTCGGCGAGCGCCCGGAGCGCGTGGATCTGGTCGTCGAGGACGACCGCCGCGAGATCGTCCTTGACCGACTTCTCCCAGGCGGGCGAGCGGCCCGGCATGCCCCGCCCGTCCGCGACGATCACGGCGAACCCCTGGTCGGCGAACCACTGCGAGGTCAGATACGGGTTGTGCACGGCCAGCACACGCTGCCCGTGCGGTCCGCCGTACGGGTCCATCAGCACCGGCAGCGGACCGTCGGTGTAGTCGGTGGGGAGCAGAACGGCGCACGGCACACGGCGCTCGCCCGCCTCCGTAAGCGTCACGTGCGGGCTCAGTCCGGGGTCCTCGGCGTACGAGGCCACGATCGCCGCGCGCTTGCCCTCGCGCAGCACGTGCACCTGGGCGCCCGGCCGGTCCGGCACGGCCGACACCAGCACCGTCACACCGCCCGCGCGCACCGCCGAGTGGACGCCCGGCTCCTGTGAAATGCGTTCCACACCAAGGTCGTTGACCCGGTAGACGTGCACCTCGCCGATCTCCGGGGCGGCCGCCGCCGTACCGGCCGACGCGGAGACCAGTACGTCGTCGTCCGACACGTCCAGCACCGCTCGCACATGCAACTGCGGGCCCGTCAGAGGGCGTTCACCCACCGCGAGTACGCGCGCCCCGCCCTCGTCCGCGATCCGCACGAGCTGTCCGCTCGGGCTCCAGCTCGGTACCCCGGGGAAAAGATCAAGCCATTGTGGATCTTCGTCCGCGTGCACCATCCGGGTCGCCCCGGTGTCCGGGTCGACGGCCAGATAGAGCTGGCTCGCCTGGTCGCGCGCCTGGACGAGCAGCAGCGGTGCTCCGGCCGCCGACCAGTGCACCCGCGCCAGATAGGGGTAGCGCGCCCGGTCCCACGCGACCTCGGTGCGCGCCCCTTCGAGTCCGACCACGAAGAGCCGCACCTCCGCGTTGTCCGTCCCGGCCGCCGGATAGGCGACCTGCTGCGGATCCCGCTCGGGATGCGCCGGATCGGAGATCCACCAGCGGCGTACGGGGGCGTCGTCGGCCCGTGCGACCAGCAGCCGGTCCGACTCCGGCGACCACCAGAAACCGCGCGAGCGGCCCATCTCCTCGGCCGCGATGAACTCGGCGAGACCGTAGGTGACCGTGTCGGACTCGGGCTCCACGAGCGCCCTGTCGTCCTCCCCCTCGGCGCCGACGACCCTGAGGGCGCCACCGGAGACGTACGCGACGAGCCGTCCGTCGGGGGACGGGCGGGGGTCAAGCACCGGCCCGGGGACCCGCAGTTCGCGTGCCGTGCCCGCCCGCAGCTCCGCGGTGAAGAGCCGCCCCGACAGGGCGAACGACGCCAACTCCACGGCCGTGTCGGTGGCATAGCCGACGATGCCCGCCCCGCCCTCACGGCTGCGCTCGCGCCGGGCCCGTTCCGCCGCCGACAAGCGCTCCGAGCGGCCTCCGAGCAGCGCCCCCGGATCCGCGGCGGGACGCTCCTCGCCGTCCGCCACGTCGAGGACCCACAGCTGGTTCGCCCGGTCGGTACCGGACGCGGACCGCAGGTACACGACACGGGAACCGTCGGGCGCCACGGTGAACGCACGGGGCGCGCCGAGCGTGAAGCGCAGGGTGCGCGCCTGCCGGCGCGGAAAGGAGAGAGGCTCGGTCGTCATGCTCCGACCATATTGGCCATGCGCCCCCTTGTGCGGCCGTGCGCCGATCAATGCGCACGTACGAATAGTTATGATCACTACTGCTGCGTGGGTATCAACCTGCTGGCCGTTGTACGGATTTACTGCCCCCATCGTCCGACCCCCCGCGTCCCTGGGATCCTTGGAGGTGAGCCGCCGTGGCACTCTCGATTTCGGCGGTGGTGCTGCTGGCGATCATCGTCTTCATCCTGATCAAGAAATCAGGACTGAAGGCGCCTCACGCCATCGTGTGTGTCCTGTTCGGCTTCTACCTGGCCAGCTCGACGATCGCGCCCACGATCAACGACCTGACCACGAACATCGCGGGCATGATCGGAGACATCAAGTTCTGACCCGCCTCGTAGGGTGGGGTCCATGACCGAACTGCCCTCCCGGCGTCTTCTCCTGGTGCACGCGCACCCGGACGACGAGGCGATCAACAACGGCGCGACCATGGCCAGGTACGCGGCCGAGGGCGCCCACGTCACGCTCGTGACCTGCACCCTGGGCCAGCTGGGCGAGGTCATCCCGCCCGGCCTCGCCCACCTGTCGGGCGAGGCCCTCGGCGATCACCGCCGCGCCGAGCTCGGCGCGGCGATGCGCGAGCTCGGGGTGAGCGACTTCCGCCCCCTCGGCGGCCCCGGCCGCTACCGGGACTCCGGAATGATGGGCCTGCCCGACAACGACGACCCGCGCTGCTTCTGGCAGGCCGACGTCGACGAGGCGGCCGTGGATCTCGTCCAGGTGATCCGCGAGGTGCGCCCCCAGGTGCTCGTGACGTATGACACGAACGGCGGCTACGGCCACCCGGACCACATCCAGGCCCACCGCGTCGCCATGCGCGCCGCCGACCTGGCCGCGGAGTCCGGCTTCCGTCCGGAGCTCGGCGAACCGTGGACGATCGCAAAGATCTACTGGAACCGCGTACCGCGTCAGGTCGCCGAGGAGGGCTTCGCCCGCTTGAAGGACGTGCTCGACGAACTGCCGTTCCCCGCATCCGCCGCCGTCGACGACGTGCCGGGCGTGGCGGACGACTCCCTGATCACCACGGAGATCGACGGCACCCCCTTCGCCGCGGCCAAGGCCGCCGCGATGCGGGCGCACGCCACCCAGATCGAGGTCGTCGAGCCGTGGTTCGCGCTCTCCAACCAGCTCGCGCAGCCGCTGTTCGTCATGGAGTACTACGAGTTGGTGCGTGGCGAGCGCGAAGGACTGGCGCGGGAGACGGACCTGTTCGCCGGGACGGTCCAAAAGGATGAGGGTGTCCGATGAGTCGTCGTGGATGTCCGACACGTAATGAAGTGAGTGGCTGATGAGTACGGCGAACAGGCCGGGTGCGGGCAGCATGCTCGCCGAGCCCCCGCGAGCGCCCTCGGCCGGACGGATCCTCGTCCACCTGGGGCTCTTCGTGCTGGGTGCCGTGGTCGGGGCGGCCGGCGGACTGGTCCAGTCGGGCCTGTTCCCGGGCGGACTGCTGCTCGCGCTGGCGGGCGCGGCGGGGCTCTTCGTCGGCGGGGGACGGGCGACCGGTGGCCGGGGCGGGGCCGTCGCGCCCGCCGCCGGCTGGATGATCGCCGTCGTCCTGCTCACCGCGAGCCGGCCGGAGGGAGACTTCCTCTTCGCCGCGGGAGCGGGCTCCTACCTCTTCCTGCTCGGCGGAATGGCCGTGGCTGTGATGTGCGCCACCCTTGGCCCGGGGCGGCAACCAGGCGGGCCCGCCGCCCGACTTGGCAAGTGACGTACCACTTCGCCACAGCGCGCAGGTGCAAGTCCGGTGTGGGTTTCCCCGACGGCCGCAGGATGCGGGCGACAAGTGGCCAGTATGGTGGTGCGCGCCGCCGAGCCGCCCGAATCGAGGTCGAGTACACGGGCGGTGGAGCCAACCAGGAGAACCTGCCTTGAGTCGTGAAACTGACAGTTCGTCCTCCGGGCCCAACGGGCGCGGCGGAACCGCATACCCGTCGGGGACTCCGCCGTACGGAACGCCCAAGGCTTCCGACGGCGCCGCCGACAATGGGCGTTCCACCGGTGACCGGCCGGAGCAGCCCAAGACCGAGACCACGCTGACGACGCGGATCCGCATCAACATCCCCGGATCCCGGCCGATTCCGCCGGTCGTCGTGCGCACGCCCGTCGGGGGCGGCGAGTCCTCCGACAGCACGAGTGTGCCCGGACCGGCCCCCGTGGACACCGGGCCGAGCACCGGTCCGGGCGGGCCCGTGGACTCCGACACCGGGTCCCACC
Organism: Streptomyces sp. NBC_00258; assembly: GCF_036182465.1. Taxonomy (NCBI): domain Bacteria; kingdom Bacillati; phylum Actinomycetota; class Actinomycetes; order Kitasatosporales; family Streptomycetaceae; genus Streptomyces; species Streptomyces sp. NBC_00258. Next base: position 4,713,729 of record NZ_CP108081.1, on the reverse strand, counting down.
CCATGCCCACGGCCTCCGCCGAGGACAAGACCAGCGACTGGTTCGCGCCACGCAAGTCCGGTGCGCCCAAGGGCGGTCCGGGCGGTGGCGGCACCAACGGCGCCGGGACGCCCGGCGCTTCGGGTGCGCCGGGCCCCGGTACGGGTGCCGGAGCGGGAGTTGGCGCCTCCGGTGCACCCGGCACGCGTCCCTCCGGCTCAGGTGCGCCCACGGGCGCCGGTGCCGGTGGTGCGGCCAGGCCCGGTGGCTCCCGGCCCGGCGGCACCAACGGCGCGGGGCTGCCCGGCGCGGGCGGTACCGGGCCCGTGGCTCCCGGCCACGGCGGCGGTACCGGTTCCTTCGACGTGTCCGCGGCACTGGCGGCGGGGCCGCTGGGCAGCGGCCCCGGCAACTCGCCGTATCCGACGGACGGCACGGGCGACGGCGGCGGTGAGCCGCGGCGCGACGGCCTTCCGTATTTCTCCGGCGGCGGCCAGGGCGGCCAGGGCGGACCTTCGGGCCCGACCGGCGGGCCTGCCACCGGCGACGGTCAGCTGGCACCGCCCGGCACCGTGCGCGGCGGAGTCCCGGGCGGACCTGGCGGTCCCGGCGGCCAGGGCGCTCCCGGTGGTCCGCGAGTCCGTGGTGGCATGGGTGACCAGAACGGTCAGGGTGCAGCCGCGTTCCACGGCGCTTCCGGAGGACCGGGTGGACCCGGCGGCCCCGGAGCTCCGGACGGCTCGGGCTTCCCCGGACCCAACGGCGCCCAGAACGGCTCCGGCTTCCCCGGCGGACAAGCCGGTCCCGGTGGCCCCGGCAGTCCGGGCGGCGGCCCCGGTGGTCCCGGCTTCCCCGGTGGCAAGGGCGCCCAGAACGGCTCGTCCTTCACCGGCGGACCCGGTGGCGGGATGAGCGACGACACCGCGATCCTCACCCCGCAGAAGCCCGCCCCCGAACCCGGTACGCCGGGCTACGGCGGCGCCGGTGAGAACGTCTCCGGACACACGCTGACCAGCGGCATCCCCGTCGTGCCGCCCGCCCCGAACTCGCCGTTCGGACCGGGCGCGCACACCGACGGACCGCTGCCGCACCAGCCCCCGAAGCTGCCCGACCCGGTCTCGCCGGCGGCGCCCGCGGCCTCGCGGCCCAAGAAGAAGAAGGGCCGCAACAAGCTGGTGCTTCTGGTCACCGGCGTGGTGACCCTGGGCGGCATCGCGTACGGCGCCGGACTGCTCATGAACCACTCCGACGTGCCCAAGGGCACCACCGTGCTCGGCGTCGACATCGGCGGCGGCACCCGTGACGAGGCCGTCAAGAAGCTCGACGACGCCTTCAAGACGCGGGCGGCCAAGCCGCTGCAGCTCTCGGTCGAGGGCGACACCGTCGCGCTCAGGCCGGACCAGGCCGGTCTCCAGCTCGACAGCCAGGCGACGGTACGGTCCGCGGCGGGCAGCGACTACAACCCCGTCTCGGTGATCGGCTCGCTGTTCGGCAACCATCGCGTGGTCGACCCCGCGATGCCTGTCGACGAGGAGAAGCTGACGGCCGCCCTGGAGCGCGCCGCGGGCGGCTCAGGATCGGCGACCGAGGGCACGATCAAGTTCCAGTCCGGCAAGGCCGTCGCCGTCTACGGCAAGGCGGGCAAGGGCATCGACACCGGGCAGTCGACGGAGGCCGTCGAGGAGGCCTACCGCGCGCAGGTGGAGACCGGCAAGGCGGCGACCGTCAAGGTCCCCACCACGACGAAGGAACCCAAGGTCACCAAGGCCGAGGTCGACCGCATGATGAAGGCCTTCGCGCAGCCGGCGATGTCGGCCAACGTGACGATCAGGGCCGGCGGGGTGGAGCTCCCGTTCAGCCCGGAGAACTCCCTGTGGAAGTTCCTCGGCGTCAAGGCCAACGCCCAGGGCAAGCTGGTCGAGTACTACGACCTGGAAGCGCTGAAGGAGTTGTACGGCGGCGCGTTCGACGGCGTACTGATCACCCGGGGCAACGGCAAGAAGACCCCCGTGACACCCCAGGACGTGGTCGGCGCGATGCGCCCGGCGCTCCTCGGCAAGACGGCGGCGGACCGGGTGGGAGTGATCGAGACCGACCCCAGCTAGTCGCGGACTGGTTGAAGGGGGCACCCGGCGATGGCCGGGTGTCCCCTTGTCTCGTTCCGGCGTCCGGCTCATCGTGGCCCGAGTGGCCCGCGCCGGGCGGGTGCCGAAGGGGCGGGTGCCGTATGGGCTGGGAGTTCACGGACGACCGGGGGATCACGTTACGGCGCATGGGGCGGCCCGAGAGAGTGGCCGCGTACGTCCGCGCGGGCGCGGCACTGTGGGATCTGGGGGTGCGGCCCGTCGGGGTGTACGGATCAGGCCACGACGGTGACGAGCCCGACCGCGCCAAGTCCGGTGCCCTGGCCGACGTCCCGTACCTGGGCGCGGGCAAGGGCCTGGACGACGGGGCCATCCGGTCCGTACGGCCCGACCTGGTCGTCGACGTCACGTACGACCGGGAGAAGCCGTACGCCGTCACGGAGGCGGCGGCGAAACGGGCCGGCGCGCCCGTCCTCGCCCTCGCGGTCGGCGGCGACACCTCGCTGCCCGGCATCCTGGCGCGCTTCGCCCAGCTGGCGGTGGCCCTCGGCGGCGAACCTGCGAGCGGGGACGGCGAGTTGGCCGCCGCGGAGGACGCGGTACGGTCCGCCGCGGAGGACGCCGTATGGTCCGCCGCCTCCGCTCCGCTGAAGGTGCTCGCGCTGTCGGCCGCCGGAGCCCGCCAGGTGCATCTCGCGCGGCCCGGGACCTGGCCCGAACTGCGTCATCTGGCCGAGCTGGGCGTGGAGTTGACCGAGCCCGGCGCCGGTGGCGCGAACTGGTCCACGACCACGTGGGAGCACGCCGTCGACCTCGCCCCCGACCTTGTCCTCGTGGACGCCCGCGCGAACGCCGTGCCGGCGGGGGAGCTGGAGTCCGTGCCCGCCTGGCGCGCCCTCACCTCGACCGCGGCCGTGGAGCCCTGGAACCCTGAACTGCCGTGCAGCGCCCACGCGTACGCCGCTTTCCTCCGCTCGGTGGCGGACGCGCTCGAGGTCCTGGGGGCCAAGAGGTGAGCTTCGTATGACCCCTGACCCCTGACCCCGCCTCGGCCGATCACCCCTGCCGACCGCCTCCGCGTACCCCCACATGACATCTGTCATCCGGGAGTGACGACGGCCGACACTGCCGGGCGGGGCCCGCCTCCCGCCACGCTGGGTCACATGACAGCGACTGCGACAGCGGAGGCCACCGGCTCGGTGGTCGGATTCGATCAGGTGACGAAGACCTACGGAAGCGTACGAGCCGTGGACGGGCTCACGCTCGCGCTGCACCCGGGCGAGACGGTGGCCCTGCTGGGGCCGAACGGCGCGGGCAAGTCGACCACGCTCGACCTGCTGCTCGGCCTGAAGCACCCGGACAGCGGCTCGGTGCGGGTGTTCGGCGGCAGCCCGAGGGACGCCATCGTCGCCGGCCGCGTCGGAGCGATGCTGCAGAGCGGCGGGCTGATGGACGAGGTCACGGTCGGCGAACTGGTGCGGCTGGCCTGCGACCTGCACCCGAAGCCGTTCCCCGTGGCAGACGTACTCGCCCGCGCGAGCCTCACACAGATGGCGGACCGCAAGGTCAACAAGCTCTCGGGCGGCCAGCAGCAGCGCGTGCGCTTCGCGCTCGCCACCGCCGGCGACAGCGACCTCATCGTGCTCGACGAGCCGACGACCGGCATGGACGTCTCCGCGCGCCAGGCCTTCTGGGCCACCATGCGCGAGCAGGCCGACCAGGGACGGACGGTCCTGTTCGCCACGCACTACCTGGAGGAGGCCGACGCCATCGCCGACCGCGTGCTCGTCCTGCACCGGGGGAGGCTGCTCGCGGACGGCACCGCCGCCGAGATCAAGGCGAAGGCGGGCGCCCGGCGGATCGCGTTCGACCTGGAGGAGCCGATCGACGCTCCCGCGCTGCACGCCCTGCCCTTCCTCACCTCGCTCGACGTGTCGGGCCACACGGTCCGCATCCAGTCCTCCGACGCCGACGCGACCGTCCACGCCCTGTACGGGCTCGGCGTCTACCTCCGCAACCTCGAAGTGGCCGGGCTCGGTCTGGAGCAGGCCTTCGTCGCCATCACCGCCGCCGAGGAGGCGCGCACCTCATGAACGCCATGAACGGCATCAAGTCCACGAACCCCATGAAGGCCATGAGTGGCATGTCCGGTGTACGCGGTCTGATCAAGCTGGAGGTCATCCGCGCCCTGCGCAACCGCAAGTTCCTGTTCTTCTCGGTGATCTACCCCTCGGCCCTGTTCCTGCTGATCGCCGGCAGCGCCGACAGCACCACCAAGGTCGACGACACCGGGCTCACCCTGCCGACCTTCTTCATGGTCTCCATGGCGTCCTTCGGCGCCCTGACCGCCGTCCTCATGGGCAACAGCGAGCAGATCGCCAAGGAGCGCGCGAGCGGCTGGGTACGGCAGCTGCGGCTCACCACGCTGCCGGGACGCGGCTATGTCTTCGCGAAGACCGCGAGCGCGGCCGTGATCAGCCTGCCGTCGATCGTCGTCGTCTTCGTGGTCGCGGCAGCCGTGAAGGACGTACGCCTGGACGCCTGGCAGTGGCTCGCGCTCACCGGCGCGATCTGGGCCGGCAGCCTCGTCTTCGCCGCGCTCGGCGTCGCCATCGGCTACATGGCGAGCGGTGACGCGGTCCGCCCGATCACGATGATCGTGTACTTCGGCCTGTCCATGCTGGGCGGACTGTGGATGCCCACGACGACCTTCCCCGACTGGCTGCAGGACATCGCGAAGTGGCTGCCCACGCACGCGTACGCTGCCCTCGGTCAGGCCATCGAGCAGAGCCGGGCCCCGCACGCGACGGACCTCGCCATCCTCGCCGTCTCCTTCGTCCTGTTCGCGGGCGGCGCGGCCTGGCTGTACAGGAAGGACACGCTGAAGGCGTGAGCGGCGTGGAGATCGGTATCGGGCAGCGCCCGCAGAACAGCAGGCAGAGAGCGGTCAAGTTCCTCTGGACCGGCATCTGGCTCGCCTATCTCAGTGCACCCGTGCACGACCTGCTGCACGGCGGGCACAGCGACGGAGTCCGCGTCCTGGGCGCCGTCGGCCTGGTCGCCTTCGTCGCCTGGTACTTCGCCCTGGTCTTCCGTGCCGGACGCGGAGCGGCCAACGGGGTCGTACTCGGTTCGCTGGCCGTGCTCGCGGCCCAGTCGTCGATCCTCTCCCTCGCCCTCGGCCGCGAGTGGCTCGTCCTGTTCGTGTACGTGTCGGTCGCGTCCGGCGCGGCACTGCCGCCGCGGTTCGCACGGCTGACCATCCCGGCCGTGTCCGCCCTGATGACGGTGATCGCCTTCTCCGTGCCGGAGGGGAACGAGTACCTGGCCTCGCTGCTCCTCCCGGCGCTCCTCGGCGGGTTCTCCATGGTCGGCGTCCGCACCCTGATCCGTACGACGATCGAGCTGCGCGAGGCCCGCGCCACCGTCGCCCAGCTCGCCGCCAACGAGGAACGGCTGCGGCTCGCCCGCGACCTGCACGACCTGCTCGGCCACTCGCTCTCGCTGATCACGCTGAAGAGCGAGCTCGCGGGCCGGATGCTGCCCGAGCACCCCGACAAGGCGGCCCAGCAGGTCGCCGACATCGAGAACGTCAGCCGGCAGGCCATGGTCGACGTCCGGGAGGCGGTCACCGGCTACCGGCGGCCCCGGCTGCCCGGCGAACTCGCGGGCGCGCGGGTCGCCCTCACGGCGGCGGGCATCACGGCCGAACTGCCGGCCGAACCGGACCTCATGGGCGTCGCCTCGGAGACCGAGTCCGCGCTGGCCTGGGCACTGCGCGAGGCGGTCACCAACGTCGTACGCCACAGCGGGGCCCGGCGCTGCACGGTCGAGCTGGTGCGGCGCCAGACGCTGGAGGGCCCTGTGCTGGAGCTGAGCGTGGAGGACGACGGGGGCGGCGCGGACAGCGGTCCGGGCAACGGGCTGACCGGACTGCGGGAGCGGCTGGACAAGGTGGGCGGGGAACTGCAGGCAGGGAGCGCGCGGCACGGATTCCGGCTGGTGGCCCGCGTCCCGGCGGCCACGGCCGCCGTAGGATCCGGGGCATGAGCCGAACGATCAAGGTCCTGCTCGCCGAGGACCAGTCGATGGTCCGCGAGGCCCTGGCCGCCCTGCTCGGCCTCGAACCGGACATCGACGTGGTGGCGCAGGTGGCCCGCGGCGACGAGGTACTGACCGCCGTACGCGGTCACGACGTGGACGTGGCGCTCCTGGACATCGAGATGCCGGGCGCCACCGGCATCGAGGCGGCTGCCGAGCTCCACCGGGAGTTCCCCGCGCTCAAGCTGGTCATCCTCACGACCTTCGGCCGCCCCGGCTACCTCCGCAGCGCCATGGAGGCGGGCGCCGACGCCTTCCTGGTGAAGGACGCGCCCGCCGCCCAACTCGCCGAGGCGATACGCAAGGTCCTCACCGGCGAACGTGTCATCGACCCCGCGCTCGCCGCGGCGGCCCTGGCCGAGGGCGCCAACCCCCTGACCGACCGCGAACGCGAGGTACTCCGCGCGGCGGCCGACGGCTCCACCAACGCCGACCTGGCAACGGCCCTCCACCTGTCCCACGGCACGGTCCGCAACTACCTCTCCACCGCAATCCAAAAACTGGCGGCACGCAACAGAGCGGAGGCGGTCAGGATCGCGAGGGAGAAGGGCTGGCTGTAGAAGCCCCTTCAGGGCGCCCCCCGAAGGGGCGCGGGGAACTGCGCGACAAGCCACAACGCACCCGCACTCGCACGACGACGACAGCCCTACGGCGCCCGGGCGAACAACCGGCGGGCGCGAGGGCCAGGCTCAGTTCAGCATGGCTCGCGCAGCCCGAGCCTGCCGCCGAACCCGATCGGCGGCAGGCTCATCAACGGCGGCCACAACCTCCGCGTACGCATCGAGTTCCGTCGCCCCCACGAGGAAGTCCCCCCGCTCCACGAGCAACTGCGCCCGGTCGTACCGAAGACGAGCAGGATGGGACGGCAGCAGCAGGGAGAAGTCGACGGCCCAGAGGGCCACGTCGGACCGCTCGGGCCGAGCCGCGGCCCACGCACGGATGTTGTTCAGGATCCGCAGCACGACGTCCAGCGGATCGGCGGGCGACAGCATCGAAGGATCCAGCGGCGCCCCCGTCGCACCGGCCACCAGCAACTCGGCATCGGTCCCGGTCAGCACCCGGCCCCCGTCGAAGGGATCGGCGAGAACCTGCTGCTCCGGCGGCCCGAACCCGACGACGAAGTGCCCGGGCAGAGCAACCCCGTACACCGGGGCCCCCGCCCGCCGCGCGACCTCCATCCACACCACCGACAGCAGGATCGGCAGCCCGCGGCGCCGCCGCAGCACCTCGTGCAGCAGTGAGGAGTCCAGCCGCTGATAGTCACCGGGCGTACCCCGGAACCCGCAACGGCCGCCGAGGTGCTCGGCGAGCGCCGTGGCCCAGGACCGCGGCCCGCCGGGCCGGAACGGCAGCTCCCCGGCCAGCCGGTCCAGCTCGATCTGCGCCGCGTCCAGCCCGGCCTCGTCCAGCTCCCCGTCCGCCTGGGCGCCCAACAGCAGACACAACGCCGACAGGTCGGGCCGCTCGGCCCGCGCCTCGTCGCCGAACCGCCGCCGCCACTCGGCGCTCCGCTCGGGCCCGGGAGGATGAAGAGGACGCATAGCTGCCTCGTGCCCTTTCACGCCGATCGATACCGCTCTGTGGCTCCGCCACGGATTTCGCCGCCCGGGCGGTCGCCCACCTGTTCGTCGGCACCGGCGGAGCTCCCGCCGCCCGTTGCCCGGGGCTCGCGATAGTGGTGGTACGCGTGATGCGCCGCGAAGCCCATGCCCGCGTACAGGGCCCGGGCGCCCGCGTTGTCGGCCTCGACCTGGAGCCATGCCGCCGAGGCACCCTCGGACAGCGCCCGGCGGGCCAGGGCGGCCATGACCGTGGTGGCCAGACCCTGACGGCGCAGGGACGGGTCGACCTCCACCGCCGCGAAACCGGCCCAGCGCCCGTCGATCACACAGCGGCCGATCGCCGCCGGTATGCCCGGTTCGGCGCCGGGCACGGTCGCGAACCACACGGCGGGTCCGCTGCCCAGCACCTCCAGGGCCACCCCGCTCACGCCCTTGCGCTGGTAGCGGCCGAGCCACGCCTCGTCCGCCTCGCGCGCAAGCACGACTGGCCGGTCCGGATCGGGGTCCGGGAGGTCACCGATCGGCGCCAGCCCGCCGATCCACATCTCCGCGGTCACCTCGCGCGCCCACCCCCGCGCCTCCAACTCGGCGCACAGCAGCTCCTGCGTGCCTTCGGCACCGGTCGCGGTCTGCACGTACGCGGGCAGCTCCCGGGCCGCGTACCACTCCCGCACGAGGGAGAGCGCGTCGTCGAGCGGGACGCCGGGGTCGCCGAGCGGCAGCACCGAGTTGGCCCGCCGGGTGAACCCCGCGGCGGCCCGCAGCTCCCACTCGCCGAGCCGCTCCCGCTCGACCGGCTGCCAGGCCCGGGCGGCGACCCGCGCCAGCTCCTCGTACGAGGCCGCCGGGCCTCTCCGCCGGGCCGGCGCGGCCGGCACGACCTTGCCCGCCACCAGCGCCGATTCCGGAATACGGACGCTCTCCCCGGACCGTCGTGTGATCAGCAGCACACCGTCGTCCCATGATGTGAGAACGCCAACCGTGTCGGTGAACTTCTCACCCTCAGGAGCGTCTTCGCGCAACCGTCGCACCGAGATGCGTTTCCCCACGTCAGCGGGGGTAACACGGACATCGAGACGGAAGTGTGCGGAGAATTCCACAGCTCAGTCCAACCCTCCTGTTCGGATCATGCCCAAGAACGGAGATACTAGGTGCGGGCATCGACGACGCCGCGCTCCCGCGCGCCAGGTGGCGGGGCCTGAAGACGGCTCGCCAGCGCCCTATCGAGGAGGAACGACAGCGTGACCTACGTCATCGCGCAGCCTTGTGTCGACGTCAAGGACAAGGCGTGCATCGAGGAGTGCCCGGTCGACTGCATCTACGAGGGCTCCCGGTCCTTGTACATCCACCCGGACGAATGCGTCGACTGTGGTGCCTGTGAGCCGGTCTGCCCGGTCGAGGCGATCTTCTACGAGGACGACACTCCCGAGGAGTGGAAGGACTACTACAAGGCGAACGTCGAGTTCTTCGACGAGCTCGGCTCGCCCGGCGGTGCCAGCAAGCTGGGGCTCATCGAGCGCGACCACCCCTTCGTCGCAGCGCTGCCGCCGCAGAACCAGTAAGCGGTACGTACGCCGGGGCCACGCCCAGCGACGCTGTGGCCCCGCGCCGGCGGCAGAACGCCGCCTCGGTCCCGTACGGCCTGCCGCCGTACGGGACCGAGGCGTTTGCCGTGCGTGCCGCCTGTCCGTGCGGACGCCCGCGTCCGTACGAGAAAGTGAGCCAGAAACCGTGTCCGCAGTCTCCGACCGGCTTCCCACCTTCCCCTGGGACAAGCTGGAGCCCTTCAAGGCGACGGCCGCCGCTCACCCGGGCGGCATCGTCGACCTGTCCGTCGGCACCCCGGTCGACCCGGTGCCCGACCTGATCCAGAAAGCCCTGGTCGCGGCCGCCGACTCGCCCGGCTATCCCACGGTGTGGGGCACGCCGGAGCTGCGGGACGCCCTGGTGGGCTGGTGCGAGCGACGGCTGGGCGCACGGGACTTCACCCACCGCAACGTACTGCCGGTGGTCGGCTCCAAGGAGCTGGTGGCCTGGCTGCCCACACAGCTGGGACTCGGCCCCGGCGACAGGGTCGCCTACCCGCGCCTCGCGTACCCGACGTACGAGGTCGGCGCCCGCCTGGCCCGCGCGGACCACGTCTCGTACGAGGACCCGACGGACCTGGACCCGACCGGCCTCAAGCTGCTGTGGCTCAACTCCCCGTCGAACCCGACCGGCCGGGTGCTCTCCCTCCAGGAACTCACCCGGATCGTGGCCTGGGCGCGCGAGCACGGCATCCTCGTCTTCTCCGACGAGTGCTACATCGAGCTGGGCTGGGAGGCCGACCCCGTCTCGGTCCTGCACCCCGACGTGTGCGGCGGCTCGTACGAGGGGATCGTGTCGGTCCACTCGCTCTCGAAGCGGTCCAATCTGGCGGGCTACCGCTCGGCGTTCCTGGCCGGTGACTCCGCGGTCCTCGGTGACCTGCTCCAGATCCGCAAGCACGGCGGCATGATGACCTCCGCGCCCACCCAGGCCGCGGCGGTCGCCGCCCTCTCCGACGACACCCACGTCCACGAACAGCGCGCCCGCTACACGGCCCGCCGCACCGCCCTGCGCGACGCCCTCCTGACCCACGGCTTCCGCATCGAACACAGCGAGGCCAGCCTCTACCTCTGGGCCACCAGGGACGAACCCTGCTGGGACACGGTCGCCCACCTCGCCGACCTCGGCATCCTCGTGGCCCCGGGCGACTTCTACGGCCCGGCGGGCGACAAGTTCGTCCGCGTGGCACTGACGGCAACGGACGAACGGGTTCAGGCGGCGGTAGACCGCCTGGCGCCCCATTAGGGGCGCGGGGAACTGCGCGATCAGCCACGGCGCACCGGCACTCGCCCACCGGGCACGTTTTGAGGGGCGCGGGGAACTGCGCGACCAGCCACGGCGCACCCGCACCCGCCCACCGGGCAAAAGCGAAGGGGTCCAGGGAAACTCCCTGGACCCCTTCGCCGTACAGCCCCCGGAGGGCTTAGCCGAGAGGCAGCCCCTGAAGCGGCAGCTGCTCAGCCCCGGGCAGCCCACCCTTGGCAACGGAATCGGTCGGCAACCCACCACCGGTGGCCCCCGCGGCGTCACCGAGCACGTCACCCGCGGTCCCGGCGACATCCCCGGCGGTCTTCTGCGCCGCGGGAGTCGTGGTCTTGACGGCCTTGCCGCTGGTCTTGCCCGCGGTTGGCACGGCCTTCTTGACGGCCTTGCTGCCCGCGTCACCCGCGAGCCCGGTGGCGTTCTGCGCGGCGCCGTCGACGGTGGTGCCCGCGTTGTCCAGCGCGGTCAGCCCGCCGAGGTCGGGGGTGGCAGGCAGTTCGGCCGCGCTCGCGGAGCCGGCCGCACCGACCCCGGCTGCCGCTCCCGCTGCGACGAGCAGCGCGGCACGGGCGATCCGGCGGGTCAGGGGGAGGGACATGATGCTCCTTTGACGGAAGAGAACGGTGAAGTGTCGTGCCGCGCCCGGCAGTTGACCGACTGGCTGTCGGTCTGCCGTCGATCGACCGGCTGTTGATCGTTCCGGGCTCGGACGCAGTGACTACCGCTCGAAGTCCGCGAAGGTTGCGGTGATCCAACGTAAAGAGTTGGTAATGCGTCGCATTATCGGCTGTGGAGAAACCCGGGCAAAGAACGTCCGGTGAGAAAGTCTGCCGAATCGCTACGGCCCTTTGTTCCCAAGGGGTTCGGCGGATTCGTGAGAGGTGCGGGAAGGGCCGGGGGAAATACCCGGCGAGCCGTCGACATGCCGCGCCGGGCGTACCTCCAACGGGTGACGGCCCGTACTACTGCCCGGTGACGATTCGGACCTCGCCCGTGGAGTTCCGCGTACCCGAGTCGTCGCGCCACTCGCTCCGGGTGTTCCCGGCCGTCCATGCCCGGCCCGCGTACGAGACGCGCTCGACGTGCAGCGCCGAGGAGTTGGCCACGGCCCAGTGCGCCAGGGCCCAGCCACGCCGCCGCTCCCCGCCCTGCGCCGCCGGGGTCTTCGGGACGGTCACGGTCACGGTGCGCGTGCCGTCGGGGCCGTTCGCGGCGGTGGACGAGGTCGACGGTACGGCCGTCGAGGCCGACGGAGAGGCCGAGGGCGTGGCAGCCACCTCGGCACCCGCTTCCTGGAACGCGTCGCGCCCGAAGTCCCGTACGAGCGCGGCACGCACCGCGTCCGGGCCCTCGGCCGGTGTGCTCGGACGCCCCTCGCAGGTGAAGGTGGCGGCCGCGCGCCCGGTCAGGGCCGCGGCGAGGAGCGTGGCGTCCGGCTCGTGCTTCGCGTACGCCTCCGGGTAGCCGCTGCGCTGGACGCGCTGCGCGGCGACGGTGAGCGGCAGTTTCGTGTAGTCCGGCACCTTCTCCAGGTGCTCGTAGAACTCGCCCGCCGCGTACGTCGGGTCCAGGATCTCCTTCTCGGTGCCCCAGCCCTGAGACGGCCGCTGCTGGAACAGGCCCAGTGAATCCCGGTCGCCGTGGCTGATGTTGCGCAGGGCGGACTCCTGGAGGGCCGTCGCGAGAGCGATGGTGACGGCACGCTCGGGCACACCGCGGTTGGTGCCGACGGCCGTGATCGTCGCCGCGTTCACCGCCTGTTCCGCCGTGAACTCGTACGACGCTCCGTCGCCGTTGCCGGAGACGACCGTGCACTTCGGTTCGCCCGTGCTCCCTGTCAGGTACTGCACGGCGAGATAGCCGGCGAGGGCGAGCAGCACGGCGAAGGCGGCTCCGGAACGGAGGAGACGGCCACGGCGTACGGACCTTGCGGAGGTGGGGGACGGCTCTGGCACGCGTACAAGGTACTGGAGAGTACTGTCCGCCATCTGTGTGACTGTGGAGAAGCCGGTGACGTCGGAGGAATCAGGCCACCTACGGGGCCGGGACGCGCGCCGCGTTAGGGTCGACGGCATGGCCGACACCCAGCTTGACCTCGCCCTGGACGCCGCCCGGCTCACCGCGCAGCTCGTCGACTTCCCCTCGGAGAGCGGCACCGAGAAGCCCCTCGCGGACGCCGTCGAGACCGCCCTGCGAGCCCTGCCGCACCTGACGGTCGACCGGTACGGCAACAACGTCGTCGCGCGGACGAACCTGGGCCGGGCCGAGCGCGTGATCCTGGCCGGCCACATCGACACGGTCCCGATCGCCGACAACGTGCCCTCGCGGCTGGACGAGGACGGCGTGCTGTGGGGCTGCGGCACCTGCGACATGAAGTCGGGCGTCGCCGTCCAGCTGCGGATCGCGGCCACGGTCCCGGCCCCCAACCGCGACCTCACCCTCGTCTTCTACGACAACGAAGAGGTCGCCGCACACCTCAACGGGCTGAAGCATGTGGCCGAGGCGCACCCGGAGTGGCTGGAGGGCGACTTCGCGGTCCTCCTGGAGCCTTCCGACGGCCAGGTCGAGGGCGGCTGCCAGGGAACCCTGCGCGTGCTGCTCAGGACGAAGGGCGAGCGCGCACACTCCGCGCGCAGCTGGATGGGCTCCAACGCCATCCACGCCGCCGCCCCGATCCTCGCGCGCCTCGCCGCCTACGAGCCGCGCTACCCGGTCATCGACGGCCTGGAGTACCGCGAGGGCCTCAACGCCGTCGGCATCTCGGGCGGGGTGGCGGGCAACGTCATCCCCGACGAGTGCGTGGTGTCCGTCAACTTCCGTTACGCGCCGGACCGCACGGAGGCCGAGGCCCTGGCCCACGTCCACGAGGTCTTCGCCGACTGCGGCGTCGAGGAGTTCGTGGTCGACGACCACAGCGGCGCGGCGCTGCCGGGCCTCTCCCACCCCGCGGCCGCCGCCTTCATCGAGGCCGTCGGGGGCACCCCCCAGCCCAAGTACGGCTGGACGGACGTCTCCCGCTTCAGCGCGCTCGGCGTCCCGGCCGTCAACTACGGCCCCGGAAACCCGCATCTGGCACACAAGCGGGACGAAAGGGTCGAAACTGCGAAGATCCTCGCGGGCGAGGAGCGGCTGAGGGCATGGCTCACCGCCTGACCCGTACCTGACGGCGGTTCATGGCGGACATGTCGGCGTCCCCCCTCCGTAACCCGCGTAGATCTACGCTGGGGTGGAACGACCCGCACGCGTGAAGGGAGCGGACATGGCTACTGGCAACCCGGAGGGCAAGAAGCGGCCACCGGAGGAGCAGCGGCTGGGCCCCGTGCTGCGCAGGCGGGAGCAGGTGCAGGCCAGCACGACGGACCAGCGGCTGCTGGACGCCGGCGGGCCCTCGGACTGGGTCCACACCGATCCCTGGCGGGTGCTGCGCATCCAGTCGGAGTTCATCGAGGGCTTCGGCACGCTGGCCGAACTGCCGCCCGCGATCAGTGTGTTCGGCTCGGCGCGGACGAAGGCGGACTCTCCGGAGTACGAGGCGGGGGTCGCGCTCGGGCGCGGGCTGGTCGAGGCGGGCTTCGCGGTGATCACGGGCGGCGGTCCCGGTGCCATGGAGGCCGCCAACAAGGGTGCCTGCGAGGCGAAGGGCATCTCCGTCGGGCTCGGCATCGAGCTGCCCTTCGAGCAGGGGCTCAACCAGTACGTCGACATCGGCCTCAACTTCCGCTACTTCTTCGTGCGGAAGATGATGTTCGTGAAGTACGCCCAGGGGTTCGTGGTCCTGCCCGGCGGCCTCGGCACCCTCGACGAACTCTTCGAGGCGCTCACCCTCGTCCAGACCCAGAAGGTGACCCGCTTCCCGATCGTCCTCTTCGGTACGGAGTACTGGGGCGGCCTCGTCGACTGGCTCAAGAACACCCTGATCGCCCAGGGCAAGGCCTCGGAGAAGGACCTCCTCCTCTTCCACCTCACGGACGACGTGGACGAGGCGGTGGCATTGGTGTCGAAGGAGGCGGGGAGGTAGGGGCCTTTTTCCTCGCCCCCGCCGCCCCTACCCGTCCCGTCCCTGGGGGCTGCGCCCCCAGACCCCCCGTTATCGGCCTGAACGGCCTCGTCCTCAAACGCCGGACGGGCTGAAATTCAGCCTCTCCGGCGTTTGAGGAGCGGGGGTTCGGGGGCCGGCCCCCGAGTAGTGACGGGAATGGGTAGGGGCGGCGGGGGCGAAAAATGCCCCTAGGCCAGCCCCCGCCGGGCGACGGCAGGCGGACGATGGCCGGCGATCGACGCCACCATGTCCAGCACCTGCCGAGTCTCGGCAACCTCGTGCACCCGGTACACCTGAGCCCCCAGCCAAGCCGAAACGGCGGTGGTCGCGAGCGTCCCGACCACCCGCTCCTTCACCGGCCGGTCGAGCGTCTCACCCACAAAGTCCTTGTTGGACAGGGACACCAGCACGGGCCACCCCGTGTCCACCATCTCCCCGAGCCGCCGCGTCGCCTCAAGACTGTGCCGCGTGTTCTTCCCGAAGTCGTGCCCGGGATCGATGAGCACGGACTCCCGCGCCACCCCCGCCTCCACGGCCCGCTCGGCCAGCGCCGACGTCACCCGCAGGATGTCGGCCATGACGTCGTCGTAGGCGATGCGGTGCGGACGGGTCCGAGGCTGCGTCTCACCGGCGTGCGTGCACACCAGCCCCACCCCGTACCGCCCGGCGACCTCCGCGAGCCGCGGATCGACCCCGCCCCACGCGTCGTTGAGCAGGTCCGCACCCACCTCGCACACGGCCTCGCCCACCTCGTGCCGCCAGGTGTCGACGCTGATGATCACGTCGGGGAACCGGCGCCGCACCTCGGCGACGAAGCCGACCGTCCGCCGCGCCTCCTCCTCGGCCGTGACCTCCTCGCCGGGACCGGCCTTGACCCCGCCGATGTCGATGATGGCGGCGCCCTCGGACACCGCCTGCTCCACGCGCGCGAGCGCGGGCTCGTCGCGGAAGGTGGCGCCCTGGTCGTAGAAAGAGTCCGGGGTCCGGTTCACGATCGCCATGATCACCGGCTCGTGCGCCTCGAACTCGCGCCTGCCCAGCCTGAGCATCCCCTGTGGCCTCTCCCGGTAGTCGGCAGCGGATGTCGCCGTTCCGCCGCCTGCGACCCTAACTGTCGGAGTCGCATGGCACGATCGGAGCCTGACACTTTCCGCGCCGACGCGTCCGCGTCGGCACCAGAGCGTGGGGACCTCAGCGATGTTCATGTTCTTGTTCCTGGTCGTCGCCCTCGTCGTCGTGGTGGGCGCGGTGACTCTCTCCGTGGTGGGCGGCGGTGAGAGCGGCGCCCTCCCCGAGAGCCCGCCGGAGCGTCTGCAGGACCCGCTGCCCCTGGACCGCCCCCTGCACCGCGGTGACGTGGAGGCCCTGCGCTTCCCGCTCACGATGCGCGGCTACCGCATGGCGGACGTGGACGACGCCCTGGGCCGCCTCGGTGCCGAGCTGGCCGAGCGGGACGCCCGGATCTCCGACCTGGAGGCCGCGCTGGCCGGAGCGGCCCACGAGGCCCGGTCCACCTCCCTGGAGAAGCCCGCCGAGGAGGACCACCGGTGAGCGACGCCCTGAAGGGCCCCGACGGCGCCCTGCGCTGCCCCTGGGCCCTGTCCACCGACGACTACGTGGCGTACCACGACGAGGAGTGGGGCCGCCCGGTCCACGGCGACGACGCGCTGTACGAGAGGCTGTGCCTGGAGGCCTTCCAGTCGGGTCTCTCCTGGATCACGATCCTGCGCCGCCGCGAGGGCTTCCGCACCGCCTTCGCCGGCTTCAAGATCTCCGAGGTCGCCACGTTCACGGACGCCGACAAGGAGCGCCTCCTCGCCGACCCCGGCATCATCCGCAACCGCGCCAAGATCGAGGCGACGGTGGCCAACGCGCGCGTACTCACGGAATGGGCACCGAGTGAGCTGGACGAACTGATCTGGTCCTTCGCCCCCGACCCCACGACCCGCCCGGCCCCGAAGACCCTCGCCGACGTCCCCGCGGTCACCGACGAGTCAACAGCCCTCTCCAAGGCCCTCAAGAAGCAGGGCATCCGCTTCGTGGGCCCCACAACGGCCTACGCCTTGATGCAGGCCTGCGGCCTGGTCAACGACCACCTGGCAGACTGCGTGGCCAGAGGCGCCGCCTTTTAGGGGCGCGGGGAACTGCGCGACCAGCCCTCACCGGCCCGCAGCTCCCCACAATCGGTCACCGCCCCAAGTACTTCGGCTTCTCCTTGTTGACGAACGCCTGCACGGCGATCACATGATCCTCGGAAGACCCGGCCCGAGTCTGCAACTCGTCCTCCTTCTCCAGGGTCTCCTGCAGCGAGTGGGTCAGCCCGTAGGCAAGGGACTCCTTGAGCGCGGCGTACGCCAAGGTCGGCCCCTCGGCCAACCCCCGGGCCACCTTCACCGCCTCGGCCGCCAGCTCGGCACCCGGCACAACCCGATTGGCGATCCCCAGCTCGTACGCCTCCTGCGCGGTGATGCTGCGCGGAAAGAGCAGCAGATCCGCGGCCCGCGAAGGCCCGACGACCCGGGGCAACGTCCACGAGATCCCGGAGTCGGCGGTCAACGCGACCCCGGCGAACGACGTGTTGAAGGCAGCAGTGTCGGCAACGATGCGATAGTCCGCCGCGAGCGCGAAACCGAAGCCGGCACCGGCCGCGACCCCGTTGACCGCGGCCACGACCGGCTTCGCGGCCCCGGTCAGGGCCCGCACGATCGGGTTGTAGTGCTCCTGGACGGTGCTCATGACACCCCCGCCCGAGCCGGACTCGCGCGCCGCCATCAGTCCGCCGATGTGCTCCTTGAGGTCCTGGCCCACACAGAAGGCCCGGTCTCCGGCGGCGGTGAGCAGCACGGCCCGTACGGAGTCGTCCGCCGCGGCCGCCTGCGCCGCCTCCCGGAAGGCGACCTTGGTCTCGATGTTCATCGCGTTCATCGCCTCGGGGCGGTTGAGCGTGATCGTCGCGAGTCCGTCGCTCACCTCGTAGAGCACGGTGTCGGCCATGGCGGTCCCCTCCGGTTCGCGGCTCCGTCGTACCCATCGGTACGTTCTGGTCTGAGGACAGCATGGCGGAGATCATGAGCGGCGGCGGGGTTCGGACATGTGACCTGCGTCAAAGAATTCCGGCGTCCGAAAGTCCATGCAGCGGTGCGGCAGCGGCGCAGTATCGCAGCCACTTCGGCGAATTGAGTGGTTTTGCTCAAGCGCGTTGCGCAAGCGATGCCGACTGATGTTGGTCATCGGGTCCTGAGATGCGGGATAATGGCCTGGAAGCAATGTGTTCGATGCCGGTGACGCGTGTCCGACGAGAGGATGCGTGCCCTTCAGTGGGGCCGTCGGCGACGATGAGCTGGTTTCAGGAAGGGGAACGAGCATGGCGGCCATGAAGCCGCGGACGGGCGATGGCCCGCTCGAGGTGACCAAGGAGGGGCGGGGCATCGTCATGCGCGTTCCGCTCGAAGGCGGCGGTCGGCTCGTCGTCGAGCTGACCCCTGACGAGGCCGACGCGCTCGGCGACGCCCTCAAGAAGGTCGTCGGCTGACGCGGAACGCGACCATACCTGTCCACTGCCCCGGCATCAAAGTGATGCCGGGGCAGTGGGTTTCCAGGAGTACGTCAGCGACGTGTGCCATGCGTGTTCACGCAGGTCAGCAAAGGTTCAGGGGCGGTCGGGGGAGAGGCCGGATCAGCGTTTTACCGCGCACAGCAGGCCGTCGCCGACCGGCAGGAGCGAGGGAATCAGCTCCTGGCTCTCACGGACCGTGCGCAGCAGTTCGCGCAGCCGAAGGACCTCCGTGGGCTGCGGGCCCGACTCCACGGTCCGGCCGTTCGCGAAGACACCCTCGAAGACGACCAGGCCACCGGGCCTGAGCAGGCGCAACGATTCAGCGAGGTAGTCGAGGCTCTCCAGACGGTCGCCGTCGCAGAAAACGAGGTCGTAGCCGGCGTCCGCGAGCCGGGGCAGGACGTCCAGCGCGCGGCCCGGGATGAAGCGGGCCCGGTTGCTCGCGAAGCCGCACGCGCGGAAGGCCTGGCGGGCGAACTGCTGGTGCTCCGGCTCCGGATCCACGGTCGTCAGTACACCGTCCGGCCGCATGCCGTGCAGAAGATGCATTCCGGAGACTCCGGTCCCGGTCCCGATCTCCGCGACCGCCTTGGCGTCCACGGTGGCGGCGAGCAGTCGCAGTGCGGCGCCCGTGCCGGGCGACACAGAGCGCAGCCCTGCGTCCCGGGCCCGGTCCCGGGCCCAGTGCAGTGCTTCGTCCTCGGCGACAAAGGCGTCGGCGAACGCCCAGCTCGTCAGCCGGTTGCCGGTAATGGCCCTCTCCTGTCCCCGTGGTTGCCTGGGCGTGACTGTATCCGTTGCCGCCGGGAACCCGCAGATGGGACCGGGCGTTTAGAGGGGGTGGGGAACTACGCGGGGGTAGCAGATGGATCAGGACACCGAGCAAGTGCTGACGCAGCCATATGAGCGCGTATCAAATTCTCGTAAAACCGCTTATCCGGAGCTAACGGGCGAGGTGGCTATGGTAGGGGCTCCACCGGACACCACCAGAGCCGACAGGGGAGGTGCGGCTGCGCCTGTGGATCGGGGAGGGGTGCTGAGGCGCCTGCTCAGATCGGCGGGTGAGCCGAAATCTGTGAACGACACCGCTGACCGTTTCCGCACCGCTGACTCCGCTCAGACCGCGACCTTCACGTCCGACGCGGACTCGCAGGCGTGGACTCCGCCCACCTGGGAGGAGATCGTCAGCACGCACAGCGCCAGGGTCTACCGTCTCGCCTACCGCCTGACGGGCAACCAGCACGACGCCGAGGACCTGACCCAGGAAGTCTTCGTCCGGGTCTTCCGATCCCTGTCGACGTACACGCCGGGCACCTTCGAGGGCTGGCTCCACCGCATCACCACCAACCTCTTCCTGGACATGGTCCGCCGCAAGCAGCGCATCCGCTTCGACGCCCTCGGCGACGACGCGGCCGAGCGCCTGCCCAGCCGCGAGCCCTCCCCGCAGCAGGTCTTCAACGACACGCACTTCGACGCGGACGTCCAGCAGGCCCTCGACACGCTCGCCCCGGAGTTCCGCGCCGCGGTCGTCCTGTGCGACATCGAAGGGCTTTCGTACGAGGAGATCGCCGCGACCCTGGGCGTCAAGCTCGGTACGGTCCGCAGCCGCATCCACCGCGGCCGCTCCCAGCTGCGCAAGGCGCTCGCCCACCGCTCGCCCGAGGCCCGTGCCGAGCGCCGCGGTTTCGCGGTCACCGGAGTGCCCGCTCTGGGAGGAGGGGGCGCGAGCACGTGAGTGGATCACGGCTTAATCCTGCCGACCGGCCCCTTACCGAGCAGCACCTCGGAGACCGGCTCTCCGCCCTCGTGGACGGCGAGCTCGGTCACGAGGCGCGCGAGCGTGTCCTCTCGCACCTCGCCACGTGCGCGAAGTGCAAAGCCGAGGCCGACGAGCAGCGACGACTGAAGAACGTGTTCGCGGAGGTCGCTCCGCCACCCCCCTCGGAGAGTTTCCTGGCCCGTCTGCAGGGGCTCCCCGGAGGAGGCGACTCGGACGGCGACGGATCGCCGCTGGGCGGGGGAGGGTTCGGAACCTCCGGAGTCTTCGGCATGAAGCCGGACTCCTTCGGCTACGTGCCGTCCGGCCCCCACGCCGCCGTGCTGCCCTCCGAGCAGCGCGGGTTCCGCATCCATGACATAAGCCGGCGTGAGGCCGAGCGTTCGGCCTCACGGGGCCTGCGCTTCGCGGCCGCCGCTGCCGGTGCCGTTTCGCTCGCAGCGATCGCGCTCGGCGGGGTGTCGACCGGCATGCCGACGGACACCACGGACGCGCGCGGCGGGTCGGGCTCCGGAAGCAATGTGACCCCGATGCGGACGTCGAACGCGGGCGGGGTGACCAACCCCGACTCACAGCGCCGCCGGTCCCTCACGCCGCTGCTCGCGCAGGGACAGCGCACCTTCACCGGGGAGGGAGGCGCGCAGACCGAGCTGTCCGCGCCGCTGCTGCCCGGGGTGCCCGCGCCCGGCGTGTCCTCGCCGGTCGAGCAGGGCACGCGCACGCTGCACGCGCTGACCACCCCCGTGGTGGCCGGTGCCGCCGCCATGTCCCCGCTCATACGTCCCTTCAGCCCCGCCCCACCGGTGGCGCTGACCGCGTTCTCGACGGCGTCGGAGCTGGAGACGTCCCTGCTGCCGCTGGTGCCACCGTCCGACCCGTCCGCCTCACCCTCGCCTTCCTCCCCCGGCTGAACCGGCTCTCTGCGCGGCGGCCCGTGAACCTGGTTGAATCCAGGGATGGGCCGCGCCCGCGGTAGTAACCCGGGCTCGGAGTGGACAAACCGTGGTGACCGCCGACGCGTCGAGCCGCGGGTTCAGGTGTGGGGAGAGCATGGACGAGGGGAAGCCCACGAAGCCGAAGTGGTGGAGCCGGCCCCGGACCCACGTGCCGGAATCCGCTCCGGTGGACCCGGTTTCCGCGGGGGACGGCACGAGTGGGTTCCACGGGGGCGACATGGACGGTGACTTCGAGCTGGAGAAGCCTGTGGGTGCCAGCACCGGTGCCGGTGCTGGTGCCTCAGCTGGCTCCGGTGCTGCCGGTGCCTCGGACGGCGCGGGCGCAACCGGCGTCGCGGACGCCGTAGACGGCGAGGCCTCGACCGGTTCCACCGTGGTGCCGAGCCAGGTGTCGGGCCAGACATCGAGCCGGGCACCGATCCAGGCGCCTGTTGCCGCGAGCGGTGGCGCCGACGTGCCCGGTGAGCGGCCCGAGCCTCTCGGGGAGCGTCCCAAGCCGCTGCACGACCCGGACCCCTACAGCACGCCGCCCTACGGCGGGCCCGGCCCCTGGGCGCCCGCGCCCCCGGTCCAGCACCCGGCGACGACTCCCGCGCACGGGACGGCCGTCCAGGCCGCGACTCCGCCCCAGGGCACTCCGGCAGGAGCCGGGCCCGAGGACTCCGCCCCGCGGCCGGCCGCCACGCAGGGCATCCTCGGACCCGGGCTGCCTTCCGGCTACCGGCAGGCGGCGGCCCCCCTCCACGGCGCTCCCGACCACAGCCCCGCCGACCAGGGCGCCCCCGCGCCGGCCCCGGCTCCCCACCCCCAGGCCCCGCACGCCCCTGGACCGCACGCCCCTGGACCGCACGCTTCGGCCCCGCACGTCCCGGCAGCCCCCGTACCCGTGCCCCAGGCCGACGCTCAGGCACACCCCCAGACCCACCCCCCGGCGGCCCTCGCCCCCTGGCAGAACTACGACCCCTGGGCCGCCGCCCCCCTCCAGCAGAACGGGGCGGCCGTCGAGACCACGACCGGACGGCGTCGGCGTACCAGGCGAGGGCTGGTCCTCGGGGCCGCGCTCCTCGCCCTCGTGTCCGGCGGCGTCGGCGGGGCCGTAGGGGCGTATCTGGAGCGCAACGGCGGGATCGACGACATCGAGCTGCCGCAGGCCGGGACCGAGGCCAAGGGACGGGCCGCGGACAGCGTGGCCGGGATCGCTGCCAGCGCGCTGCCCAGTGTGGTGACCCTGCACGTGAGCGGGTCGGAGGCGCAGGGCACCGGCACCGGGTTCGTGCTCGACCAGCGCGGCCACATCCTCACCAACAACCACGTCGTCGACCCCGCGGACGGCAGTGGCGAGATAACCGTGACCTTCAGCGGCGGGCAGACCGCCAAGGCCAAGGTCGTCGGTCATGACAGTGGCTACGACCTCGCCGTCGTGAAGGTGAGCGGTGTCAGAGGCCTCAAGCCCCTGGCCCTCGGCAACTCCGACAACGTCCAGGTCGGCGACCCGGTCGTGGCCATCGGCGCCCCCTTCGACCTGGAGAACACCGTCACCGCGGGCATCATCAGCGCCAAGGAGCGTCCCATCACGGCCGGCGGCGAGGAGGGCGACGGCAGCGACATCTCGTACGTGGACGCGCTGCAGACGGACGCCCCGATAAACCCCGGCAACTCCGGCGGCCCGCTGGTCGACTCCAAGGGCCGGGTCATCGGCATCAACAGCGCCATCCGCTCCGCCGACAGCGGCTCGGACCTGGAGGGCGGCCAGTCCGGCTCGATCGGCCTCGGGTTCGCCATCCCCATCAACCAGGGCAAGCGCGTCGCCGAGGAGCTCATCAACACCGGCAAGGCCACGCACCCGGTGATCGGCGTGACGCTCGACATGGACTACAGCGGCGACGGCGCCCGCGTCGGCACCAAGGGCAACGACGGCAGTCCCCCGGTCAACCAGGACGGTCCGGGTGACCGGGCCGGCATCAAGCCCGGCGATGTGATCACCGAGGTCGACGGGCAGCGCGTGCACTCCGGCGAGGAGCTCATCGTCAAGACCCGGGCCCACCGCCCCGGCGACCGTCTGGAGCTGACGCTGGAGCGCGACGGCAAGGAGAGGAAGGTCACTCTCGTGCTCGGTTCCGCCGACGGTGACTGACGGAACGATCGCGCGGGGCGGAGGGCGGATCGGACGAGTGGATCGAACGAGTGGGCCGCGCCCGCGACTCGATCGCGCGGGGCAGCCGACAGGAACTTCACAGGAAGCGGGCCGAACCCGGGCCCCATCAGGCAAACATCCTGGAAAACCCGGCGTGTACACGCGGTCGGAGGGCCCCGGACAGTACCGGACAGACAGGATCGCCGGGTACCGTGGACCCGGCCCGGACCACGGAACGACCTGCCGAGGGCCGAGGACATCGCAAGGAGCTGAAGGTGTTCAATGACATAGGACCGCTCGAGCTCGTGACGCTCGTTGTCCTTGCCGTGCTCGTCTTCGGCCCGGAGAAGCTCCCGAAGATGATCCAGGACGTCACGCGCACCATCCGCAAGATCCGTGACTTCTCGGAGAGCGCCAAGGCGGACATCCGCGACGAACTCGGCCCGGAGTTCAAGGACTTCGAGTTCGAGGACCTCAACCCCAAGACGTTCATCCGCAAGCAGCTGGACAACGACGAGCTGGGGCTCAAGGAGATCCGCAACGGCTTCGACCTGAAGAAGGAGATGGCCGACGTCACGGACGCGGTGCACGGACGCGAGTCCGAGTCCTCCGCCTCCTCGTCGTCGTCCTCCTCGACCGGTTCCACCGGCGGCACCGTCGACATGACGAAGAAGCGCGAGAAGCTCGATCAGGACGAGCGCCCGCCGTTCGACGCCGACGCGACCTGAGCCGGTCTCGGCCGCTCGGCCGACCGCCCCTGACCTGGGCCGACTCGGCCCGGTCCGAACCGGCCCGTGGTCCGAGGCGTACGCCCGCGGGCCGTCGCCGTGCGGCACGCCCGCCGTCCGGAACGCGCTTCGGCCGGGTCGCCCGCACTCCTTTTTCCCGTACGTCGCCTGCGTTCTGCCTGCTCAAAGGGGGCCGGATCTGACGCGTACGCGACCCACGAGCCGACTGGTTTCCCGGGTCGTCACGGACCTGTGGCTATCCTGCCTAGTTGTTGTGCGGACCGGATGGACGCCCGAAGGGGGGCGGGCCGCCCGGTTCGACTAGAGCGAGGAGGCGTCCGGGCGATGGAGACGACAAGTCGGGTAGGCGCGCAGGCGCCGGCTGCGGAGGGCGGACAACAGGTCCCCTCCGCCCGGCGCACGGTCGACGGCTACCTGCTGGCGCCCTTCCCGTGGTACGGCCTCGACGAGGCCTTCACGGGACCGCGCTGGCTGATGCAGGTCGGTGCCTCGGCCGACGGAGCCATCGAGCACGGCTCGATCGGGCACGGCGACGAGCCCTCGGTACGCGGCGAGACCACGGAGGACAAGGAGCGGTTCGCGGTCGTGGTCACCGTGGCGGCCAGTCCGGTGCGGCGCAGTGCCGACGGCACGGGGCTGTTGGAGGCCACCTCCGTGTCCTCCGCGGCCTGGCTCGCGGGGGTGGGGCTGCTGTCCTTCACCTGGCCCGGGCAGATGGACCACACGCTGCGGGACGACTGGCTGGACCAGCAGACCGAGACGGCGTGGGTCCTCGCGGACGATCTGGACGGCGCCGACTGGTCGACGCTGTCCCTTCCCGTGGACGGGGTGCCGACGCCGTTCCACTACCGGGAGTCCGAGTTCGGGTGGGTTCTTGCGGGGTCCACGCAGGAGGGGGTTCACCTGGGGGCGTACGGGCGGGGTATGAGCGCGTACGGGTTGGGCTTCGCCGTGATCAAGGACATCGCCACGTACGCCTAGGCGGCGGGCTTAGCCGAAGGGGGCACCGTCTTCTGACGGTGCCCCCTTCGGCGTGTGCTGTTCGTCGGCTGCGGGCCGGTGGGGGCTTGTCGCGCAGTTCCCCGCGCCCCTGGAGGGGGTGGCTCGGGCCGGTTGGTACACGTGCGGGTTGTTCGTGGCTGAGCGCGCAGTTCCCCGCGCCCCTGAAGACAAAAGCCAGGGGCGCAGCCCCGCGCTTTTTAGGGGCGCGGGGAACTGCGCGAACAACCCCCACTCACCCGCAGCCGCCCCACAAGAAGCGGCCGCAGGGCATTGGGTGAAAGTCCTAGAACTTGTTCCGCGGGGTGATTCCCAGGGACATGCCCGACAGACCCCGCTGGCGGCCGCCCAGCTTGCCTGCGATGGCTCGCAGGGCCGAGCCCGCAGGGGAGTCGGGGTCCGTCAGCACCACCGGCTTGCCCTCGTCGCCGCCTTCGCGGAGGCGGAGGTCGATGGGGATGGAGCCGAGCACCGGGACGGTGGCACCAGTTGTGCGGGTCAGGCCGTCGGCGACCGACTGGCCACCCCCCGTGCCGAAGATGTCGACCATCTCGTCGCAGTGGGGGCAGGGCATGCCCGACATGTTCTCGACGACGCCGACGATCTTCTGGTGGGTCTGGACGGCGATCGAGCCGGCTCGCTCGGCGACCTCGGCGGCGGCCTGCTGAGGGGTCGTCACGACCAGGATCTCCGCGTTCGGGACGAGCTGCGCGACCGAGATCGCGATGTCGCCCGTACCCGGGGGGAGGTCCAGGAGCAGCACGTCCAGGTCGCCCCAGTAGACGTCCGCGAGGAACTGCTGGAGGGCGCGGTGGAGCATCGGGCCGCGCCACACGACGGGCGCGTTGCCGGGGGTGAACATGCCGATCGAGATGACCTTCACGCCGTTCGCCGACGGCGGCATGATCATGTTCTCGACCTGGGTCGGGTGGCCGTCGGCGCCGAGCATGCGGGGCACGGAGTGGCCGTAGATGTCGGCGTCCACGACACCGACCTTGAGGCCGTCCGCGGCCATCGCCGCCGCGAGGTTGACCGTCACGGACGACTTGCCGACGCCGCCCTTGCCGGAGGCGACCGCGTACACACGCGTCAGCGAACCCGGCTTGGCGAACGGGACCTCCCGCTCTCCCTGGCCGCCGCGCAGCGCGGCCGCCAGCTCCTTGCGCTGTTCGTCGCCCATCACGTCCAGCGTCACGTCGACACGGGTGACGCCCTCGACCGCCGCGACGGCGTCCGTGACGTTCTTCGTGATGGTCTCGCGCATCGGGCAGCCGGAGACCGTGAGGTAGACGGTGACCGCGACAGCACCGTCCGCACCGATCTCCACCGACTTGACCATTCCGAGCTCGGTGATCGGGCGATGGATCTCGGGGTCGTTCACTGTCGCCAGTGCTTCACGCACCGCGTCTTCCGTAGCCATGGGTCGATGGTACGGCGCTTCCCACCGACCCAGGAAAGCCTGTCACCGGTCGTCTACGTCACGTCCCCGAGGGTGTTCTGCCGGGAATACGACACGAGCGTCGCCGCGCGCCCCGGGACGCCGCTCGTCCAGCTCCTTGACCAGGTCCTCCAGCTCCGAGCGGATCCAGTCCCGGGTGGCGACCTCGCCGAGGCCCACGCGCAGCGCGGCGATCTCCCGCGTCAGGTACTCGGTGTCCGCGATCGACCGCTCGTTCTGCTTGCGGTCCTGTTCGAGGTTGACCTTGTCGCGGTCGTCCTGCCGGTTCTGCGCGAGGAGGATCAGCGGGGCGGCGTACGAGGCCTGGAGCGAGAGCATCAGGGTCAGGAAGATGAACGGGTAGTTGTCGAAGCGCAGGTCACGCGGCGCGGACACGTTCCACACCACCCACAGGATGATGACGACCGTCATCCAGACGATGAACCGCCCGGTGCCGAGGAAGCGGGCGATCCGCTCGGACAGCCGGCCGAAGGCCTCCGGGTCGTACTCGGGCAGGAACCGGCGCCGCGGCGGCTGCGGCTGGTCGAGCCGCGTTCGCGGCCGGGGGGCGGCCGTAGCCCCGGTGGCGGCACGCTCGCGGCCGGCCTCGCGCTCAGGAGCCATCAGAAGCCCCCTCGCCGGACGCCTCCGCGTGTGTCTCCTCGTCCAGGTGGAACTCCGTCTCGCGCCAGTCCTCGGGCAGCATGTGGTCGAGTACGTCGTCCACGGTGACCGCACCCAGCAGCGAGCCGCTCTCGTCGACGACGGGCGCCGCGACCATGTCGTACGCCGCGAAGAAGCCCGCCACGACGGGCAGTACGGCCTCCGGGTCCAGCGGCTGCAGATCGTCGTCGATCATCGAGCCGACGAGCGTGTACGGCGGATCGCGCAGCAGCCGCTGGAAGTGGACCGTGCCCAGGTACTTGCCGGTCGGTGTCTCGTCCGGCGGGCGGCACACGTACACCTGGGCGGCCAGCGCGGGGGAGAGGTCCGGGTTGCGCACCCGCGCGAGCGCGTCCGCGACCGTCGCGTCGGGACGCAGCACGATCGGCTCGGTCGTCATCAGACCGCCCGCCGTGCGCTCCTCGTACGCCATCAGCCGCCGTACGTCCGCCGCGTCGTCCGGACGCATCAGCGCCAGCAGCCGCTCCTTGTCCTCCTCCGGCAGCTCGCCGAGCAGGTCGGCCGCGTCGTCGGGGTCCATCGCCTCCAGGACGTCGGCTGCGCGCTCCTCCTTGAGCTTGCCGAGGATCTCGATCTGGTCGTCCTCGGGGAGCTCCTCCAGGACGTCAGCGAGCCGGTCGTCGTCCAGGGCGGCCGCGACCTCCGCGCGCCGCTTGGGGGACAGATGGTGCAGCACGTTCGCCAGGTCGGCCGGGCGCAGCTGCTCGAAGGTGGCAAGGAGGTTCTCGGCGCCCTGCCCGTGCTCCTCCAGCGAGAACCCGGTGACGGCCGACCACTCGACGGTCAGCGTCTCGCCCTTGGCCCGCCGGAACGCACTGCCCGTGCGCCCCTTCCGTACGAAGACCCGGTCGATCTCCCAGTCGCGACGGGCGGGCAGCTGCTGGATGGAGATGTCGAGGACGGTGACCTCCTCGTCGGTCTCGACGAGTGTGACCCGCCGGTCGAGCAGTTCCCCGATGACCAGCCGCTCGGTGGGCCGCTGCTCGAAGCGGCGGACGTTTAGGACACCGGTCGTGATGACCTGACCGGACTCGATGCCGGTCACGCGGGTCATGGGCAGGAAGATGCGGCGGCGGGTGGACAGTTCGACGACGAGGCCGAGCAGCCGAGGGGGCTTCCGCCCGACACGCAGCATGGCGACCAGGTCGCGCACCCGGCCCACCTGGTCGCCGTTCGGGTCGAAGACGGCGATGCCGGAGAGATGCGAGACGAAGATCCTGGGGGCGCCTGCCGCCATGCCCGCGCCTCCTTCTTCGTACGGGCTTCCACTACGGGCGTTTTGATGTGTCATGTCCGCTCGGGTGGGCTTCAGGCTAGCCCGTCCCGGTCGGATACGCCCTGGTGAGCGGTGCGGACGGACTGACTCCGAGTGGCGTAGAGGGCCCCGGTACGCTGCGGTACGCCGTTGAGGTCACCCGTATGAGAGGCAGCGCCACCTGTGACTGCGATTCCCCAGGGACGTACCCGTAGGGCCGCGTTGGCGAGCGCCGTGTGTGCGCTGGTCGTGACGGGGACAGGGGTGACGGGGTGCGGCGGTGACGACCCGGACGCGGGCACGAACGGGGTCGGGAAACTGCCCCCGGCCAAGATCCAGAGCAGAACGCAGTCGGCCGCCCGGGCCGCGGAGACGGTACGGCTGTCCGGTGCCGTGATCAGCGGCAAGCGCACCTACAAGCTGGACATGCAGCTGAAGGGTGACGGCGGCACCGGCTCGGTCACCTCGAAGGGCGTGACGTTCCAGCTGCTGCGGGTCGACGAGCACCTCTTCATCAAGGCCGACGCGGACTTCTGGGACCACCAGGACGGCAAGAGCGACGACGGTACGTCGGACGCGACGGCCGCGGGCAAGCTCGAGGGCAAGTACGTGAAGGTCCCCAAGGGCGACCCCGCTTACAAGCAGCTCAGCGTCTTCACCGACAAGGACGTGCTCCTCGACGGCCTCCTCGCCCTCCAGGGCGAGCTCGCCACCGACGGCCACCACGAGCAGCGCGGGCTCCGCACGATCCGGATCACCGGTGACAAGGGCTCCGGCGGCGAGCTGGACGTCTCCCTGGAGGGCAAGCCGTACCCTCTCCTCCTCGTCCGCGCCGGCGGGGCGGGGACGCTCCGCTTGACGGACTGGGGCAAGGGGTTTGCCCTGGAGGCCCCGGACAAGGACGACACGGTCGACTATGGACAGCAGCTCCCGTCGTCCTAGGGAACCTTCCGTATCCGCCCAACAGCTCGACGGGGCGTGTTGTCGGGCGGCTGCGGGTTGTCGGTGGCTGGTCGCGCAGTCCCCCGCGCCCCTAAAAATGCGGTCGGTGCAGCCCGGCTTCTTTTAGGGGCGCGGGGGACTGCGCGACCAGCCCCCACGCACCCGCAGCCGACAACGCACCCCGCGAACCGCTTCCGTTCAGCCGCGCCTGCGCTTCTTGAAAAGCAGCCGCGGCAACCCCGCCGGAATCGGCAGACGCGTAGTCGCAGACGTAGGCAACGGCGCCGCGGCGAGCGACCCGTCCGGCAGCGACGCAGTCGACCCCGTCGGGGCGAGCCGAACCACCCGGCACTCCCGCGCCCACCGCCCGGTCATGGCCTCCCCGTCCGGCGCGTTCAGCCGCTTGCCCTTCAGCTCGCCGACGGCCGTGTCCCACTCCTCGGACCCGGGAGGGAGCTCCACCACCTTCGCGGACCAGGAGACGAGACGACCGCCCTTGTCCTTGCTTCGGACGGTGACGACGGCCTCGCCCCCGTCCACGAGTCCGGGCAACGGCTGCTCACCGGGCCCGTCCCCGACCAGACACACCGCGCCGTCGTGCCACACGTGCCACAGGGCCCGGGAGGCCGCCCCGTCCCCCTGGACGGTGACCCCGTCCCCCTGGACGGGAAGCCCCCGCACCCAGACGAGCCCGGACTTCTTGGTGGCCTCCTCGACGAGGGCCTGGTCGAGCAGCTGATCCGTCATGAGGGTCAGCCTAGTTGCCGGGCCCTCAGAGCCAGCCGTTGCGCTTCAGGGTCCGGTGGATGCCCAGGCAGAGCACCACGGTGATGCCCATGATCACCGGGTAGCCGTACTTCCAGTGCAGCTCCGGCATGTGGTCGAAGTTCATGCCGTACACCCCGCACACCATCGTCGGCACGGCGATGATCGCCGCCCAGGACGTGATCTTGCGCATGTCCTCGTTCTGCGCGACGGAGGCCTGCGCGAGGTTGGCCTGGAGGATCGAGTTGAGCAGTTCGTCGAAGCCCACGACCTGCTCCTGCACCCGCGCGAGATGGTCGGCGACATCGCGGAAGTACTTCTGGATGTCGGGGTCGACCAGCCGCATCGGCCGCTCGCTCAGCAGCTGCATGGGCCGCATCAGCGGCGACACCGCGCGCTTGAACTCCAGCACCTCACGCTTGAGCTGGTAGATCCGCGCAGAGTCGACACCGCGCGACACCCCGCCGCGAGGCCCGGGCGAGAACACCTCGGTCTCGACCTCGTCGACGTCGTCCTGCAGCGCGTCCGCGACCGCCACGTACCCGTCGACGACGTGGTCGGCGATGGCGTGCAGCACGGCCGAGGGGCCCTTGGTGAGCAGCTCGGGGTCGTCCTGCAGCCGGTGCCGCAGCGCCCGCAGCGAACCCTGGCCGCCGTGCCGCACGGTGATGAAGAAGTCCCGTCCGGTGAAGCACATCACCTCGCCGGTCTCGACGACCTCGCTGGTGGCGGTGAGCTCGTCGTGCTCGACGTAGTGGATGGTCTTGAAGACGGCGAACAGTGTGTCGTCGTACCGCTCCAGCTTGGGCCGCTGGTGGGCGTGGACGGCGTCCTCGACGGCCAGCGGGTGCAGCCCGAACTCGGCGGCCACACCGGCGAATTCGGCCTCGGTCGGCTCGTGCAGGCCGATCCAGGCGAACCCGCCGTCCCGCCGCGCCTGACGGATCGCCGCACGCGGCGTGAGGCCTTCGTCGGACGGGAGGCGGACGCCGTCGCGGTAGACCGCGCAGTCCACGACGGCCGAACTGGCCCCGGCCGCGCGGGTGGTGTCGTACGCGCCGCCGTCCTTGCGCAGCGAGGGACGGACCGCGGCACGCAGGTCACGAATCATCGACATGGCTGGCTCCTTCGCGGAACGAGAGCCGCCGGCAACGGTTGAGACTGCCCGGAATGGGGACGTCCTGACTGCGGATGTTTGGCACGTCCACAAAGCGGGGAGCACCGCACCGTCGCGGTGGCAGCTTCGCTACTGATACAGATCAGAAAAATTCAGACAGATCAGGAAAAACGAAGTGCTCTTCCGTTGTGCACCGGAGGCCAGGACGCGAATGCGAGAGGTGGCAGCCAGTAGAGCCTGAGCTCTGGAGCTGAGAGGGACTCAGCAGCCGGAAGAGCGGGTGGTACTGCACGGTCGACTTCGATCCATGGAGCCCCACCTCCTCCGGCCGGTCCCCCGTAGGGGAGGTCCATCCCCCGTAGGGGAGTCTCATGTGTCGAGACTTGGGTCGGGACTCGAGAGCGACGCTTCTGCGTGCTGCCCCGACCAGCGGCCAAGACTATCAGCCGACTGAAGTGTCAAGCCGTCGCTTTGCCCGTCACTGACGAGTTCTATGCTCGGCGCATGGCTGATGTTCTTCCTCTGGTCGAGGCCCGGTTGCGTACCGCGCTGGGCGAACCGGACGCGCGCGCCGCGGTGACCTTCCTCGGCACGGACCGCATCGAGGTGCTCCGCTTCAGCGACGCGGAAGCCGGCAAGGGGATCGTCCGCTACGCCACGCTCGGCATGTCCGCCCAGCCGATGGCCGACCCCACGGCGGTCGTCGCCGACCCGGTCGCGGGCCCACGCGCCGAGCTGGTCCTCTCCGTACGGGCCGGCGCCGCCGACACCGACAAGGTCCTCCGCCCACTCGCCGTGCTGGCCGCTTCCCCGCAGGTCGAGGGCCTGGTCGTGGCCCCGGGCGCCTCGCTCGACGTGGGCGAGCCCCTGTGGCCGGGCTCCCCCTTCACCTCCGTACTGGTCGCCGAGGCGGGCGGCCTGATCGAGGACCTGGAACTCGACGCACCCCTGGACCCCGTACGTTTCCTGCCGCTGCTCCCCATGACGCCGAACGAGGCCGCGTGGAAGCGGGTGCACGGCGCGGGGGCCCTCCAGGAGCGCTGGCTCACGAGCGGAACGGACCTGCGCGATCCCTCACGCAAGTCCGTCCCGCTGGACTGATCCGGGCGGCCCGGGGGTGAGTAACGTCACCAACCCGTGGCCGGAATCCGTCAGTTGGCAAACACGGCGACACTGTCCTCGGTCGCGTGCCGCGTCTCCAGCTCCTCGGCCTCGTGCGCGAGGGACTTCCGGCGTACGAGGACGACGAGCGCGCCCAGTACCGCGGTGACCGCCGCGACCACGAAGGGGATGTGGATGTCGGTCCACTCCTCGATCTTCGGCGCGAAGAAGGGAGCGGCGGCGGCCGCGAACCAGCGGACGAAGTTGTAGCCGGCGCTCGCCACCGGGCGCGGGGCGTCCGAGACACCGAGCGCGAGCTCTGTGTAGACCGTGTTGTTCACGCCGATGAAGGCGCCGGAGAGGATCGTGCAGACGACGGCCGTGGTGTGGCTGCCGTAGCCGAGGACGAGTACGTCGGCCGCGAGCAGCATCAGCGATCCGCCGAGCACCTTCAGCGACCCGAACCGTGCCTGCAGGCGCGGCGCCACGAGCACCGAGAACACCGCGAGCAGCAGCCCCCAGGCGAAGAAGACCGCGCCGGACCTGTACGGGCTCATGTTCAGCACGAACGGCGTGAAGGCCAGCACGGTGAAGAACGTGTAGTTGTAGAAGAAAGCGGAGGCCGCCGCCGACGCGAGCCCGCCGTGGCCGAGCGCCTTGATCGGGTCGAGCAGGCCCGTCTTGCGCGCGGGCTTCGGCTGCTCCTTCAGGAACGCCGTGATGCACAGGAATCCGATCGCCATCAGGACCGCGGTGCCGAAGAACGGGTAGCGCCAGCTGGCGTCCCCGAGCAGTGCGCCCAGCAGGGGTCCGCAGGCCATGCCGAGGCCCAGGGCGGACTCGTACAGCAGGATCGCCGCGGCGCTGCCGCCGGCCGCCGCGCCGACGATGACGGCGAGGGCCGTCGAGACGAACAGTGCGTTGCCGAGCCCCCAGCCCGCGCGGAATCCGACGAGTTCGCCGACCGAGCCGGAGGTGCCGGACAGGCCCGCGAAGACCACGACCAGGGCGAGGCCGAGGAGCAGGGTCCTGCGGCCGCCGATGCGGCTGGAGACGAAGCCCGTGACCAGCATCGCGATGGCCGTGATGAGGAAGTACGAGGTGAAGAGCAGTGAGACCTGGCCGGCGGTGGCGTCCAGACCCTTGGCGATGGAGGGCAGGATCGGGTCGACGAGCCCGATGCCCATGAAGGCGACGACGGATGCCCCGGCGGTCGCCCAGACCGCCTTCGGCTGACGCAGGAGGCCGCCGGCGCCCGCGTCGAACGTGTCCCCTTCGGCGGGACCTCCTGTGTGATCTGCCGTACCGCTGTTCATGCCGGCTCCTTCGCTCCTCGCATCGAGATCGTTGGCGTATGCACATAATAAGTTAGGTCGGCTAATGAATGCAAGCTGCATCTAGTTTTCCGGGGTGAGGGGAAGGTGACAGGCACACGCCGGACGGGTGATCGTCCTTGACGCAACCAAATACGGGGAGGACCGTTGGGCCCTATGAGGGGCGAACCCAGTTGCCCGAAGTGTGGTGGCCGGGTCAGGGCTCCCGGCCTCTTTGCCGACTCCTGGCAGTGCGATGTGCACGGCATCGTGCATCCGCTGCAGCCCGTGATCCCGCCCAGCGTCGAAGCCCTCGGCGTGGTCGTGCACCGTGCGCGCGTACCGGTGTGGATGCCGTGGCCGCTGCCTGTCGGCTGGCTCTTCACGGGTGCGGCGTTCGCCGGTGACGACCGCAGCGGCGGTCGCGCCACGGCCGTGGCGTGCTCCGGGCCGGGGCCGCTCGGTGGCATAGGGGAACTGGTGCTCATCGCCGAGGAGCTCGGGGTCGGGCTCGGCGCGCGGTACGCGGGGATCGACGGGCCCGATCCGGGGCCGTACATGAGCGTCGAGAAGCCCGCCCAGGCGAAGCTGCTCGCCGCGGGGCGGCCGACACCGCTGTGGCATGTCGCCGGGACGCCCGACGACCGGGCCGTCTTCGCGGGGGAGGCCCGGGGGTTGTGGCTGTGGGCCGTCGTGTGGCCCGAGCAGTCGGGGTTGCTGATGTATGACGAGCTGGTGCTCACGGATCTGCGGGATGCGGGGGCGGAAGTGGATCTGTTGCCCTGTGGGGCGTTGTCGCCGCGGATTCTTGAGCCGTAGGTTTTTGGGCGGCTATGAGGGTGGGGTGCCTGTGGTCTGCCGGGTGCGGGTTGGGTGTGGCTGGTCGCGCAGTTCCCCGCGCCCCTGAAGAGCGGGCGTGCTCCTGTGTGGGTATCCGTAGGGGGTGAACCCCTTCTGCGGGTGTGACAGTGGGCGTCCCTGCTGCCGTTATCCTTGAGCGGTCCCTGCTGTTCCTTCCGTGTCTGGAGTTCGTGTCGTGCGCATCGATCTGCACTGCCACTCCACGGCCTCGGACGGTACGGACACCCCCGCCGAGCTGGTGCGCAACGCCGGTGCCGCCGGGCTCGACGTCGTCGCGCTGACCGACCACGACACCACCCGCGGATACTCGGAGGCCGTCGCGGCCCTGCCCGCGGGGCTGACGCTGGTGACCGGGGCCGAGCTCTCCTGCCGTCTCGACGGAGTGGGGCTGCACATGCTGGCGTACCTCTTCGATCCCGAGGAGCCCGAGCTGCTGAGCGAGCGCGAGCTCGTGCGCGACGACCGCGTGCCGCGGGCCCAGGCGATGATCGGCAACCTCCAGGAACTGGGCGTGCCGGTGACCTGGGGGCAGGTGGAGCGGATCGCGGCCGGCGGTTCCGTGGGGCGGCCGCACATCGCCACCGCGCTGGTCGAGCTGGGAGTCGTGCGCAGCGTCTCCGACGCGTTCACGACCGAGTGGCTCGCCGACGGCGGGCGCGCCTACGTCGCGAAGCACGAGTCGGACCCCTTCGAGATGATCCGGCTCGTCAAGGCCGCGGGCGGGGTGACCGTCTTCGCGCACCCCGCCGCTTCCAAGCGCGGGCTGACCGTGCCGGAGTCCGCGATCGCGGAGCTCGCGGCGGCCGGGCTCGACGGGATCGAGGTCGACCACATGGACCACGAACCGGCCACCCGGGCCCGGCTGCGGGGCCTCGCGGGAGAGTTGGGGCTGCTGCCCACCGGCTCCAGCGACTACCACGGCAGCCGGAAGACGTGCGTGCTCGGGGAGTTCACGACGGATCCCGAGATCTACGGGGAGATCACCCGGCGGGCGACCGGCGCGTTTCCCGTGCCGGGGGCCGGCGGGGGCGCCGGGCGCTGAACCCCGAGCGGTCCCGCTCGGTTCCTGCCGGGTTCCCGCTCGGTCGCTTCCGAAGGCGCCTGCACCCCGGGCTGTGCCCACCGGTTCCCGGCTGCGGCCACCCTTCCCGGGCCGCGTGGAGCCTGCCCGCAGCGATGGACGTCAGGCCGTACGGCCCGTCCTCGTTGTTCCACTCCCTCGTCCCGTCCCTCTTCTCGCAAGGCTCACCGTGTTCGACCTCGCCGTTTTCGGCTCTCTCTTCCTCACCCTCTTCGTCATCATGGATCCCCCCGGGATCACCCCGATCTTCCTTGCGCTGACGGCCGGACGGCCGGCCAAGGTGCAGAAGCGGATGGCGTTCCAGGCCGTCTGTGTGGCCGGCGGAGTCATCACGGTCTTCGGGCTGCTCGGTCACCAGATCCTGAACTACCTGCATGTGTCCGTCCCCGCGCTGATGATCGCGGGCGGGCTGCTGCTTCTGCTCATCGCGCTCGACCTGCTCACGGGCAAGACGGACGAGCCCAAGCAGACGAAGGACGTCAACGTCGCGCTCGTACCGCTGGGCATGCCGTTGCTCGCCGGGCCGGGTGCGATCGTGTCCGTCATCCTGGCCGTGCAGAAGGCCGACGGCGTGGCGTCTCAGGTGTCGGTGTGGGCCGCGATCGTCGCCATCCATGTCGTGCTGTGGGTCGTGATGCGGTACTCGCTGCTGATCATCCGGGTCATCAAGGACGGTGGCGTCGTGCTCGTGACCCGGCTCGCGGGCATGATGCTCTCCGCGATCGCCGTGCAGCAGATCATCAACGGCGTCACGCAGGTCATCCAGAACAGCTGAAGGCCCTCGTACGCGCAGAACCCCCGTACGGCATCGGTGCCGTACGGGGGTTCTGAAGTCTGTCGGTCAGCCATTCCTGGTCTGCCGAGCGTCCGGCGTTATGACGCCGGGGTGTTGGCCGGTCGGATCCAGAGGCGCTGCCCGATGGCGGCGGCCTGCTGAACGATCCGGTTGACGGAGGCGGCGTCCACGACGGTGCTGTCCACGGGGGTTCCGTCGACGTCGTCAAGGCGCATGATTTCGAAGCGCACAGGCTTCTCCCTTCGTCTGGTCATCCTCCTGAGGAGAACTACTTGGTTACACATGGATCCAACGGCATGCGTGTTACAAACATTCCCTACGCTAAAGAAATTTTTCGAACGGCTAACTACTGACTGGTATCCGACCGGTGTCCTGATCGGCGTCCGAACCGTTTTCTGGACCGTTTTCCGGACCGGTTGTGTTCGTCCCGTGACCGCCTGCGACAATGAGGCGTATATGAATGACGACCTCGATCCAGCGGTGCTCGGTGCGCGTATCGACCGCACGAACGAGCTGCTCCAGCGCATGCTCGCCGAGGTGGCGAAGACGCCGTCGACTCATGCGATCTTCGTCGACGCGGGGTATCTCTACGCGGCCGCGGGCCGGCTCGTCGCCGGGACGGAGGACCGCCGGGCCTTCGAACTGGACGCCGAGGGACTCATCGAGGCGCTCATCGACCGGGCCCGCACGATCTTCGCGGACAGCAGGCTGCTGCGCGTCTACTGGTACGACGGGGCGCGGCGCCGCATCCACACCGCGGAGCAGCAGTCCATCGCCGAGCTGCCCGACGTGAAGGTCCGGCTCGGCAACCTCAACGCCAACAACCAGCAGAAGGGCGTCGACTCCCTGATCCGTACCGACCTGGAGTCACTGGCCCGGCACCGCGCCATCAGCGACGCGGCGCTCATCGGCGGCGACGAGGACCTGGTCTCGGCGGTCGAGGCGGCGCAGGGGTACGGGGCCCGTGTGCACCTGTGGGGCATCGAGGCGCCGGAGGGGCGCAACCAGGCGGAGCCGCTGCTCTGGGAGGTCGACAGCCAGCGCACCTTCGACCTGGAGTTCTTCAAGCCGTACGTCGCCCGGCGGACCGCCGCGTCGTACGACACGTCGGCGGCGGGCCGGCCCACGCGCGAGGACGTGCGGTTCGTGGGCGCGCAGATCGCCGCGAAGTGGCTGGCCGCGCGGGGGCGCGAGGCGCTGGCGGAGCTGCTGCCCGGGCATCCCTACCTGCCCGGTCCCGTCGACCAGGACCTGCTCGTGGAGGCGGAGGGGCTGCTGCAGTACTCGCTGCGGGGCCAGGCGGACCTGCGACGGTCACTGCGGGACGGCTTCTGGGAGCACTTGCAGGGGCAGTACTAGCCCGTCACCTGCTTCCGGCCGAACTGGGGGCGCCCCGTCCAGGGGTGCGGGGAACTGCGCGACCAGCCACGAACGACCCGCAGTCATAGAACCCACCGGCAGAGCGTCAGCCCATCCCATCCCAGAACGCGGCGAGCGCCTCGGCCGTCTCCCGCGGCCGGTCCGAGTTCGGCGAGTGCTCGGCCCCGTGGACGATCGTGCGGTGTGCGTCGAGGCGTACGGCCATGTCGTCGAGGAGCGGCACAGGCCACGTGTCGTCGCGTTCGCCCGACAGGACATGGACGGGCAGCCCGACGGCGGCCAGCTCGGCCACCCGGTCGGGCTCCTCGCACAACTGCCGCCCCGCGGCGATGAGTTGGGCCGGGCTGTTGCCGAGCCAGCGGTGCTTGAGGTCGTCCTGGTCGTCCAGACCGGCGTCCAGGTCGTCCTCGGCGTCCTCCGGCGGCTCAAGGGCCTGGATGGCTTCCCACACCTGACCCATGTCCATCACGGCGAGCGCGTCCCGCAGGAGCTTCACGCGCTGCTGCTGGGAGGGGGAGATCTCGGCGGGCCCCGACGCCATCAGGGTGAGCGAGCGGAAACGGGGCGGGTCCAGCAGCACGGCCGCCCGGGCGACCTGGCCGCCGAAGGAGTGGCCCACGAGGTGGACGCGCTCCTGCGAGCCGTCGGTCAGGGCGTCGACCTGTGCGAGGACGTCCTGCGCCAACTCGGCCTGAGCGTAAGGCGTTTCGTCGTCCGACGGCCCCGGCGTCTCGTACTGGCCCCGCCCGTCCACGGCGATGGTCCGGTACCCGGCCGCGGCCAGCGGTTCGTGCAGCGAGATGAAGTCCTCCTTGCTGCCGGTGAACCCCGGCAGCAGGAGTGCGGTTCCCCTCTCGGGGCTGCCCGCCTCGATCACGGCGAACTCCCCGCGCGCGGTGGCGAGCCGATACGCGCGGGTTCCGGGGGGCGGGACGAAGGTGGCGGGCCTGCTCATGAGGAGGAGGCTATCCGGGGAACCTTTCGAGCGGCATGCCGGGCGGCGACGGCCGAGGGACGACGGGCCGGGGGTGCGGGCCCGCGATGGTGTGCGGGAATGGCGACGGGCCCGCGACCGTGTGCGGGAATGCAGGCGACAGGCCCGCGATCGTGTGCGGGAACGCCGGTGACGGGCCGGCAATCGCGTGCGGGAACGCCGACGGCCCGGCCCCACCGAAGGGGGACCGGGCCGTCAGGTGTGAGCGTCAGCTCTCCGTCGTCTCGGCGGCCGCTGCCGTCTTCCGCGCACGGCGGCGGGGAGTGGCCTCGGGGGCGGCCTCGACCGCGTCCGCGACGGCGGCCGTGGCTGCCGTCTTGCGGGTGCGGCGCGGCTTGACCGGGGCCTCGGCCGGGGCGGCCTCGGTGGCCTGGGCCGGGATGTCGGCCTCGGCGACCGCGACCTTGCGGGTGGTGCGGCGGCGGGGCTTCGTCTCGGCTGCCTCCGCGGTGTCCACGGCGGCCTCTGCGGCTGCCGCGGTCTTGCGGGTGCGGCGCGGCTTCGTCGCCGTGGCCGCCGGCGCGTCGACCGTCGTGCCCTCGGCGGTGTCCACCGCGGCCTCGGCGGCCTTGCGTGTACGCCGACGCGGCTTGGCCTCCGCGACGGGCGCCTCGTCCACCGGAGCGGTCTCCGCGACCGTGGCGGCGGTGACGGCCTTGCGGGTGCGGCGGCGCGGCTTGGCCTCGGCCTCCTCGGCCACCTGGGCCGGGATGGCGGCTTCGACGGCCTCGACGGCTGCGGCGACCTCGGCGGACGCGGCGGCCTTACGAGTACGGCGGCGTGGCTTGGCCTCCGCGGCCTCGGCGGTGTCCAGGGCGGCCTCAGCGGCTGCCGTGGTCGTCGCCTTGCGGGTGCGGCGCGGCTTGGCCTCGACGGCCTCCACCGGCTCGACAGTGGCTTCCACCGCGGCCACGGGGGCCTCGGTGGTCTTCCGCGTACGGCGGCGCGGCTTCGTCTCGGCGGCCTCCGCCGTCTCGACGACCGGGCCTTCGGCGGTGTCCACAGCGGTCTCGGCAGCCGTGGTGGCCGTGGCGGACTTGCGGGTCCGGCGGCGCGGCCTGGTCCCGGACGCCGGCTCGGACACCTCGACCGACTCGGCGACGGGGGCCGCGGGGGCCTCCTCGACGACGGCGGCCTCGGGCTGAGCGGCTTCCGCGGTCCGGCGCGAACGGCGGCGACGCGACTTGGCCTCTCCGGCGACCGGCTCGGCCGGCGGGGTCGGCTCGGCGGCCTCCGCCACCGTGCCCTCGGCCGTGGCGACGGCCGTCTCGGCAGCCTCCGACGCGCCACCGGCACGCGTACGACGACGGCGACGCGGCGTGCGCGGCTCCGTGACCGCGGCGGCCGGCGCCGACTCCGCGGTCTCCTGCGTGGTCTGCTGCTCCGTGGCGTCGAGCGGCGTGCCGTTGCGGGTGCGGCGACGGCGACGCGGCGTACGAGCCGGGCGCTCGCGGTCGCGCTCGGCGACCGGGGCCGAGGCCGGGGCGCCGCCGGGACGGCCACCGCGGCCGCGCGGGCCACCACGCCCGCCGGTCTCGCCGAGATCCTCGACCGCCTCGGCCGAGAGACCCGCGCGGGTGCGCTCGCCACGCGGCAGGACACCCTTGGTGCCCGCCGGGATGTTCAGCTCTTCGTAGAGGCGCGGGGACGTGGAGTACGTCTCCGGCGGGTCGCTCAGACCGAGGTCCAGCGCCTTGTTGATGAGCTGCCAGCGCGGGATGTCGTCCCAGTCGACGAGGGTGATCGCGATGCCCTTGGCACCCGCGCGGCCCGTACGGCCGATGCGGTGCAGGTACGTCTTCTCGTCCTCGGGG
Organism: Streptomyces sp. NBC_00258; assembly: GCF_036182465.1. NCBI lineage: Bacteria > Bacillati > Actinomycetota > Actinomycetes > Kitasatosporales > Streptomycetaceae > Streptomyces > Streptomyces sp. NBC_00258. Next base: position 4,673,402 of record NZ_CP108081.1, on the reverse strand, counting down.
GACTGGTAGTTGATGACGTGCGTGACGCCCTCGACGTCGATGCCGCGCGCGGCCACGTCGGTGCAGACGAGCACGTCCACCTTGCCGTTGCGGAAGGCGCGCAGCGCCTGCTCGCGGGCGCCCTGGCCGAGGTCGCCGTGGACCGCGCCGGAGGCGAAACCGCGCTGCTGCAGCTGGTCGGCGAGGTCCGCCGCCGTCCGCTTGGTGCGGCAGAAGACCATCACGAGACCGCGGCCGTCGGCCTGCAGTATCCGCGAGACCATCTCCGGCTTGTCCATGTTGTGCGCGCGGTAGACGAACTGCTTGGTGTTGCGGACCGTCTGGCCCTCGTCGTCCGGCGCCGTGGCGCGGATGTGCGTGGGCTGCGACATGTAGCGGCGCGCGAGGCCGATGACCGCGCCCGGCATGGTCGCCGAGAACAGCATCGTCTGACGGCGGGCCGGCAGCATGTTGATGATCTTCTCGACGTCGGGCAGGAAGCCCAGGTCGAGCATCTCGTCGGCCTCGTCGAGGACGAGGGACTTGATGTGCTTCAGGTTCAGCTTCTTCTGGCCCGCGAGGTCCAGCAGGCGGCCCGGGGTGCCGACGATCACGTCGACGCCCTTCTTGAGGGCCTCGACCTGCGGCTCGTACGCCCGGCCGCCGTAGATGGCCAGAACGCGTACGTTACGGACCTTGCCGGCCGTCAGCAGGTCGTTCGTGACCTGGGTGCACAGCTCGCGCGTCGGGACGACGACGAGGGCCTGCGGGGCCTCGGTGAGCTGCTCGGGCTTGGCCCGGCCCGCCTCGACGTCCGCGGGAACGGTCACGCGCTCCAGGAGCGGAAGACCGAAGCCCAGCGTCTTGCCGGTGCCGGTCTTGGCCTGGCCGATGACGTCGGTGCCGGTCAGGGCAACGGGGAGCGTCATCTCCTGGATCGGGAAGGGACTGGTGATGCCGACGGCCTCAAGGGCTTCGGCTGTCTCGGGAAGGATCCCGAGGTCTCGGAAAGTAGTCAGGGTGCTGCCTCTTCTGTGTACGCGGTGCGAGGCGAGCGCGGGGGTCGTGTCGGGACCGTGCCGGGGACGTCGGCCGCTCTTGACCAGCGGGCCGGGTGGCATGGGACCACTGCCGACGCTCGAGCTCTCGTACCGCTGAGGGTTCCCTCCGGGTGTCGTACGCAATGTGCCGTACCGACGTGGAGGGCTGTCTGGTCGGAGCCGATCGGGCCACCGACCGGGCATCCTCATTCGTGCGGCCCGTCGAGTTACGTAGATCAACTCACCGAGCGCATTACCACCATACCCCGGAATCGCGCATATGCGATGGCCGATTTGGTCACGTAGCCGTCGTCACACTGATTGACCAGGGCCTTCCGTCGTACGGTGGGCGGGCTATTGTGCGCTTCATGACGACGCCTGACAACGCTTCCGACGCATCTGCCGCTCACACCGGAGTCGCCGCCCAGGACTGGGCCAAGGCCTCCGTCGACCCCCAGTACCGCGCCGCGGTCGTGGACCTGATCGGAGCGCTGGCGTACGGGGAGCTGGCGGCGTTCGAGCGCCTCGCGGAGGACGCGAAGCTGGCGCCGACGCTCGCGGACAAGGCGGAGCTGGCGAAGATGGCGTCGGCGGAGTTCCACCACTTCGAGCAGCTGCGGGCCCGGCTCACGGAGATCGGGGCGGAGCCGACGCAGGCCATGGAGCCGTTCGTCGCCGCGCTCGACGGTTTCCACAAGCAGACCGCGCCCTCGGACTGGCTGGAGGGGCTCGTCAAGGCGTACGTCGGCGACTCGATCGCCAGTGACTTCTACCGGGAGGTCGCGGCGCGGCTCGACTCCGACACTCGGGGGCTCGTGCTGGCCGTGCTCGACGACACCGGGCACGCGTCGTTCGCCGTCGAGAAGGTGCGGGCCGCCATCGACGCGGATCCGCGGGTGGGCGGGCGACTCGCCCTGTGGGCGCGGCGGTTGATGGGCGAGGCGCTGTCGCAGTCCCAGCGGGTGGTCGCCGACCGGGACGCCCTGTCGACGATGCTCGTCGGTGGGGTGGCCGACGGGTTCGATCTCGCCGAGGTGGGGCGGATGTTCTCGCGGATCACCGAGGCGCACACCAAGCGGATGGCCGCGCTGGGGCTGGCCGCCTAGCTTTTTGGCGCCGGTTCGTTTTCCTTGGGTCGTTCGTTTTCTGCGGGTGCGTGGGGACTGGTCGCGCCCACGCGGCGGAGCCGCATATGTCACAGCCCCGCGCCCCTAAGAAGGGGCGCGCCTCAATCGTCGTCCCTCACACCGTCGCCGAGTGGCGGCTGAGTCTTCCCGCGGGGCGTAGGAGCAGGGAGACGGACGCCGCCGAGACCGCCACCGCGCCGAGCATCACGGGCAGGAAGCCGACGGATCCCAGGGCGGTGTGGGTCAGGAAGGCGCCGAAGAGGCCTCCCGCGACACCTGTCCCGAGGACGAGGCTGCGAGCGGGCAGGCGGTGAGGCAGGCGATACGCGGCAGCCCAGGCCAGTGCCAGACCGAGGATCGCGGAGCCGAGCGCTTCCAAGAACATCAAAGGGTCCCTCCCGCACGGCCGTGTGCACTTCGGTCGTAGCCCGTCATACCCGTGACCTGCGGAATGCAATCCTCCTCTGTGAGCAAGTTGTGCTCCATCCGTGAAGCACGGACACCAGGGGCGAGAGCATGGAAAAGGGGCTCGGCGGCAAACTGCCGCCGAGCCCCTTCTCATCGCCTTACAGCGCGCTGAAGCCCACCTTGCGCGTCGTCGGCTCGCCGAGCTCCACGTAGGCGAGGCGGTCCGCCGGGACCAGGACCTTGCGGCCGTGGTCGTCCACGAGGCTGAGCAGCTGCGACTTGCCGGCCAGCGCCTCGGACACCGCGCGCTCGACCTCTTCCGGGGTCTGACCGCTCTCCAGAACGATCTCGCGGGGCGCGTGCTGCACGCCGATCTTGACCTCCACGGCTATGTCCCTCCGACGGTCACTGATGTGCGCGTTCGTCCGCGCCGTACGCAGCACACATTAGCCCGGTGAGGGGACGTACATGCTCCGCCCGAGAACGCCAGGAGCGAACATCCCGTGGGAACAAAGTGGCGGTCAGCGGTGATCCCCCGTGATCAGTGGTGATGCCCCGGTCCCGTGGTGCTCCGTGCTCCGTGCTCCGCGGTCAGTGGTGCTCGCTGCCGTGCAGCGGGAAACCGGCGATGCCCCGCCATGCCAGCGAGGTCAGCAGCTGCACCGCCTGGTCGCGCGGCACGCTGCGGTCGCTGTGCAGCCAGGAGCGGGCCACCACCTGGGCGAGTCCGCCGAGACCCGAGGCCAGCAGCATCGACTCGGCCTTGGACAGGCCGGTGTCCTCCGCGATGACCTCGCAGATCGCCTCCGCACACTCGAACGTGACCTTGTCGACCCGCTCGCGCACCGCGGGTTCGTTCGTCAGGTCCGACTCGAAGACCAGGCGGAACGCGCCGCCGTCGTCCTCCACGTACGCGAAGTACGCGTCCATGGTCGCCCGCACCCGCAGCTTGTTGTCCGTCGTGGACGCCAGGGCGGCCCGTACGGCCTGCAGCAGTGACTCGCAGTGCTGGTCCAGCAGGGCGAGGTACAGGTCGAGCTTGCCGGGAAAGTGCTGGTAGAGCACCGGCTTGCTGACGCCCGCGCGTTCGGCGATGTCGTCCATCGCGGCCGCGTGATATCCCTGCGCGACAAACACTTCCTGGGCAGCGCCGAGGAGCTGGTTGCGTCGGGCACGGCGCGGCAGGCGTGTGCCCCGCGGGCGCGCCGCCTCTGTCTGCTCGATGGCTGTCACGCCGCCTCCCAAAATCGTCCACATTGCGGTGAGCGCCGCGCGGCCATCGTACTTTTCGGTAACCGTGGTGTGCGCGGTGCGAGCGCAGAATTTCACGGACCGGACGCCGGTGATAACCCTGCATAACCCTTCATGAAGGGGCATACCGGGCGGTCGCTCCTTCTCCGACTCCGTCCCGGTTCGCCTCACCTCGGCTCAGCGGTAGTCGTCCTCGTCGAGTTCGACGACTCTCGCCTGTTCCGCGAGGTCCGCCTCGTTGGCACTGTCCGTGTCCGCGTCGGTCAGTGATTCGTCGCGGTGGGGTGTCAGGTCCGCGTGCTGTTCGGCCGCGTCGGCTTCGGGGGCCTCGACACCGATCTCGGTGTCGTCGGATTCCTCGATGGTCTCGGGGTCGGTGGGGTCGACGGTCATGTGTCCTCTTCCCGAGTGGGTGCGAGTGCGCTCTTGTGCCAGTAACGAGTGCCCTCGTCTATGAAGCGTATGAGAGTCGAGATCCGGACGCTATGCGATCGCGCCGAGGTCCGGTCGCGCTCCGGTCGCAGTCCGGCCGTGGTCCGGCTGCCGTCCGGTCGCGGTCCCGCCGCCGCACGGCCGCCGCTCGGGCGTCGGCCGGGCGTCGGCCGGCCCGTCGTGCGACACCGGACCCTGTGACTGCGAACACACGATCCAGCGCGTGATCGTCTCGTAACATTGCCGCATGTCTTCGACCGAACTGCCGTCCGTGCTGGCCACTTCCGTCGCTCCGAAGGTCGGGACCGTCAGGGTGGCCGCGGGGGAGCGGCTGCGCACGGTCGGGCTTCCCGGGATCACGCTGACGGTCCGGTCGAGACCGCCGGTGCGGGAGGGGCTGCCGCCCGCGCTGTACGTGCACGGGCTGGGCGGTTCCTCGCAGAACTGGTCGGCGCTGATGCCACTCCTGGACGGCCTCGTGGACAGCGAGGCCGTCGATCTGCCGGGCTTCGGCGACTCACCGCCGCCGGACGACGGCGACTACTCGGTGACCGGGCACGCACGCGCGGTCATCCGCTACCTCGACGCGGCCGAGCGCGGTCCCGTGCACCTCTTCGCGAACTCGATGGGCGGCGCCGTCACGACACGCGTCGCGGCCGTACGGCCCGATCTCGTCCGCACGCTCACCCTCGTCTCGCCGGCGCTCCCGGAGATCCGGGTGCAGCGCACGGCCGTACCGACGGCGCTGCTCGCCCTGCCCGGCGTGGCGGGCCTGTTCACCAGGTTCACCAAGGACTGGTCGGCCGAACAGCGCGTACGCGGCGTCACCGCGCTCTGTTACGGCGACCCCGGCATGGTCACGCCCGAGGGATTCCGCAACGCGGTCGAGGAGATGGAGCGGCGGCTCGCCCTCCCCTACTTCTGGGACGCCATGGCGCGCTCGGCACGCGGCATCGTGAACGCGTACACGCTGGGTGGCCAGCACGGACTGTGGCGCCAGGCCGAGCGGGTGCTCGCGCCGACGCTCCTCGTCTACGGGGGTCGCGACCAGCTCGTCTCGTACCGTATGGCCCAGCGGGCGGCACGCGCCTTTCGCGACTCGCGGCTGCTGACGTTGCCTGACGCGGGACATGTGGCGATGATGGAGTACCCGGAGACCGTGGCCACGGCCTTCCGCGAACTCCTCGCGGACACCGGCGAGTTGGCCGAAACCGGCCCTACCAGCGCGAGGAGCTGAGGCGGGACGTGGGACGTCACAGCCGCCGCGGGCCGGCCCCCAAGGGCGACACCGCCGACATACACGTGGTTCCCGCTGCCCGGCCGGAACCGGAGCCGGAGAAGAGAAAACGGACCGGGCGCCGACGGGGGACCGACGGACAGCAACCTCCTCAGCCGCAGACCGGCGGGACGCCGGACCAGGGCGTGCCCCGGCTGCCCGAGGGGTGGGCACCCCGAGGGTCCGAGGGCGTGCCGGGGCAGGGAGTTCCGCGGTCAGGGGGTGGGATGCCTCCGGGCGGAGCACCGCGTCGAGCCCCGGGTGGGACCTCGGGATTCGCGGGTGGCGCGCCGACGGGGGGACCTTCGCGGTTCTCCGGCGGCCCGTCGGCGGGAGCGCCCGCCGGTGGAGGGCCTCGGCTTCCCGACGGCACGCCCGCCCACGGGTTTCCGCGCCTCCCCGACGGGACTCCGGCGCACGGATTCCCGCGGATGCAGGACGGAACGCCCGCCCACGGTTTTCCGCGTATGCAGGACGGCACCCCTGCCTACGGCTTTCCCCGGCTGCCCGACGGGACTCCGGTCCGTGGCATGCCGCGTAATCCCGACGGCACTCCCGCTCACGGCGTACCCCGGGTCCGCGGTGGGCATCCCGAGCAGCGCGAAACCGGCGGTGCCTGGGGCGATTTGAGGGGTGGGCCGCCGGCGGGCGCCGGGTACGGAGGGCCACAGGCATCCCCGCAAGGGCCTCCCGGGGCGGTGCGGCCCGGGCCCGGGCAAGGTCAAGGGCTGCCGCAGGGCCGGTCCGGCCCGACGGTTCCCCGGCAGCGCTTCGCCCCGCCCCGGTCCGGAGCCGGTGGCCCCCGGCAGGCCTACGTCGACGCCTTCGAACAGGGCGACGACCCCTTCGCGCCCCGTTCGGCCGCCGCGGCGACGCTTCGCGCGGACCCTTACGCCTCCGTCACCGTCTGGGACGACGAGGTCGAGCACAAGGTGGCCCCGGGCGGGCCCAGGAGGCCCCCGGGCGATGAGGAGCCCCCGGATGCGCGGCCCGAGAAGGCCAGGGGAGGCAAGGGCCGGGCCTTCACCGGCATCGCGGCGGCAGCCGTCACCACCGTCCTTGCCGTCGTCGTGGCCGGGCAGGTCACCGGCGGGCGCGACGACGACTCCGTACGCTCGCAGTCCGCGAAGGGCGCCGACCGGGAGGCCAAGGACTCGGCGTCGCGCACCGACAGCCGGCCGGTCCCGTCCGCTTCGGCGGGTGGGGACGCGGATGCGGTCACGTTGTCGTACTCCCAGCAGATGGCGAAGAAATATCCCCTGGCGGCCGATCTCAAGGGCTCCGGGGAATTCGACGTGATCCCCGGGTTCGACAAGGCGCCGGGAACCGGGCGGAAGTACACCTACCGCGTCGACGTCGAGAAGGACCTCGGCCTCGACGGTGGGCTCTTCGCGCAGGCCGTGCAGAAAACCCTGAACGACGACCGGAGTTGGGCCCACGACGGCGGCCGTACCTTCGAGCGGGTCTCCTCCGGGAAGCCCGACTTCGTCATCACCCTGGCGAGTCCCGGGACCACGGCGTTCTGGTGCGCCAAGTCCGGCCTCGACACCACCGAGGACAACGTCTCCTGCGACTCGGCCGCCACCGACCGCGTGATGATCAACGCGTACCGCTGGGCCCAGGGTTCCGAGACGTACGGCGACAAGATGTACGCGTACCGCCAGATGCTGATCAACCACGAGATCGGCCACCGGCTCGGCTTCGGCCATGTGAGCTGCAGCGTGGACGGAGCGCTCGCACCCGTCATGCAGCAGCAGACCAAGTTCCTCGACCACGACGGAATCCGCTGCCGGCCCAACCCGTGGGCCTTCCCCGGGAACTGATGGCCTTGGAACCGACGGAACCGGCGGAACCGACGGAACTGGCGGCGCTTGGAGCTGGCGGCCCTTCGTCGGGAACCGGCGGGCTGTGACATGACGAAACGTGTTCGGTTGATCTCTTAGCGCGACAGAACGCGACCCGCACGGGAAAGTTACGACCGTTCACCCCTTTTGGTGGCGCGATGGACAACCGTCCATCGCGCCACCGTCATGTCCGCATACGTTCGTCCCGCTGCGAGCCGCCGGGTCAACGGCGGCTCCCCATACGGGAGATCGGGGGTGCGCTCGTGCGCATCGGACTGCTTACGGAGGGTGGCTATCCGTATGTGAGCGGTGACGCCAGGCTCTGGTGCGACCGGCTCGTGCGCGGGCTCGGGCAGCACGAGTTCGACATCTACGCGCTCAGCCGCAGCGAGCAACAGGAGGACGAGGGCTGGATCGAGCTCCCGCCCCAGGTCAGCCGCGTACGCACCGCCCCGGTGTGGACCGCCGACGACGACGGTGTCGGATACGGGCGACGGGCGCGGCGGCGGTTCGCCGAGTGCTACGAAGAGCTGGCGGCGGCCGTGTGCGCCGGGGACGCGCCTGTGGGATCCGCCGCGTTCGGGGGATCTGTCGCGTCGGCCGGGACTGCGGCGACAGCCGGATCCGTTGGAACGGCTGAGGGCGGAGGAGCAGTCGGGGGTGCTTCCGAGGGCGCTTCCGCGGGTGTGGCGGACCGTTTCGGCAGTGCGCTGTACGGGCTTGCGGAACTCGCCCGGGACGAGGGCGGACTGGTCGGCGCCCTGCGCTCCGAGACCGCTGTGCGCGCCCTGGAGCGCGCCTGCCGCGCGCCCGGCGCACTTCGTGCCGCACGGGGCGCACGCGTTCCGGATCTGCTCACCGTCGCCGCCCAGGTGGAGCGCACGCTGAGACCGCTGTCCCTCGACTGGTACGAGGACGACGGGCTCGGCTCGGTCGACCTGTGCCACGCCACGTCCGGCGGCGCGGCGGCCCTGCCCGGTCTCCTGGCGAGGCACTTCACGGGCGTGCCCCTGCTCGTCACCGAGTACGGCGTGCAGCTGCGGGCGCACTATCTGGGCGCGCGGGAGGATCTGGAGGGCCGTGCGGCCTCGTCCTCCGCGCGGGCGCTGCTCGCCGCGTTCCACGGCCGGCTCGCCGCCGAGGCGTACCGGCAGGCCGAGATCGTCACGCCCGGCAACACGCACGCCCGCCGCTGGCAGGAGCGCTGCGGCGCCGACCGTGCCAAGATCCGTACGGTCTATCCCGGCATGGAGGCGTCCCGCTTCTCGGACGTGGGCGAGAGTGCCGAGGCCGCCGACGCGTACACCCTGGTGTGGGTCGGGCGCATCGAGCCTGCCAAGGACCTGATCTCGCTGCTGCACGCCTTCGCGGAGATCCGCAAGGACGAGCCGAAGACGCGGTTGCGCATCGTCGGCGCACCGGCCGAGGGGCTGGAGGGCGCGACCTATCTGGCGCACTGCAAGGCACTGGCCGCGCAGCTCTTCCCCGACGAGGCCGACGGCGTGCACACCGTCGGCGACAACCCCGTCTCCTTCGAGGAGATCGGCGGACCGGAGGTGCCGACCCTCCCGGAGGCGTACGAGGCGGGCGCCGTCGTCGTCCTGTCCAGCGTCGTCGAGGGCTTCCCGATCAGCCTCGTCGAGGCGATGTTCTGCGGACGCGCCACCGTGTCCACCGACGTCGGCGCGGTCGTGGAGGTCATCGGCGGTACGGGTCTCGTGGTGCCGCCGCGCAATCCGCGGGCGCTCGCCGAGGCGTGCGTCTCCCTGCTGCGCGACCCGGAGCGCCGTGCGCGCCTCGGCGCGGCGGCACGCGCGCGTGCGCTCGAACTGTTCACCGTCGAGCAGAACATCACGGCATTTCACGGCATTTACCTGGAGATCGTCTCGCGCTGTCCGGTCCGGCGGGTCGTCGTCGACGCCTCGGGCGAACCCCTGCCGTTCGCCATACCGGCCGAGGTCCATGTGCCGGGGCGGTGGGCCGAGGCCGGCACACGGCTGGTCGCGGGCAGACCCGGGCCCGGATGGGCGGCGGGACCGCCGGTCCGGGGCCTCCCACTCGGGTCCGCCTCGGGAGCCGCTTCCTCCGGCGAGCCCGTGCCCGCGGGGGAGGGGGCGTGGTGAACGGACGGCGACGGACCGGGCGCGCGGACGCCACCCAGGCTCCGGGAAGCCCCGAGGCATGGGACGCGAGGTCCGAACAGTGGCTGACCGGCGTCGAGGAGTCGGGCACCCCGGACGCCGAGGTGGGCGAGACGAGGGTCGTCGACGTCCAGCCGGGAGAAGTCCGCGTGGTGGACGTGCAATTGGGGGAGTCGAGGGTGGCTGATGCCCGGCGCGGGGCGTCGAGAGTGACGGATGCCCGGCGTGCGGCGCCGCGGGCCACGGATGCCCGGCCGGTCGATTCCGGGGGCCCGGAGCGGGCCGACGACTCCGCAGCCGCGGACGCCCGGCCCGGACAGCCGAGGGTGGCGGATGCCCGGCTCGGGTGGGATGCCGTTTCGGCTGCGGCTGCGGCTGCGGGTGCCGGCTCGGACTCGGGTGTGGGTGTGGCTTCGGCCTCCGGCCGGAAGCCATCGGCTCGCGTGGGCGAGGCCGCGTCCGCCGTCCGCGGGGCTCCCTCCCACGGGAGCGAACCGGCCGGCTTCGACCGCGAGGCATCCGCCTACGCCAGGGGAGGTGCTGCCGCAGACCGCAAACCCTCCGCCCGGCGCGGTGCCGTCGACCCCGTGAAGGCCCTGATGCACCGCCACCGCGAACTGTGCGAGCGCGCGGTGGACCCACTGGAGATCGCCGCGGGCCTGGAGGCGCACGGTGTGACCGACCGGACGGCCACGCGCTTCCGGCACCGGGACGTGTTCTCGCTCGCCGAGGAGATGTACGCGCGCGTGCCCCGCGCCGGTGACACGGAACAGCGGACCGAGGCGCCCGACACCCCCAGGGTGCGCGCCGACTGGGCGCTGCTCACCCTGCTGCCGGGCGCCCTCTGCGCGGCGACCGTGACCGGGCTCCGGTTCACGGAGGGACGGCCGCGTCTCGCGGTGGCCGTCGTGGGCGTGTTCGCCATCTCCATGGGCCTGCGCGCGGCCGTACGCCACGGCCCGCTGCGCGCCGCACGCGCGTGGCATCCGACCACGTCCACGCGTGCGTGGACCTGCGGGCTCCTCGCCTACGTACTCCTCGGCGACGGTCTGCTCGCCGCGGGCATCGAGGGCGGCCCCGACGGACCGCCCACCGGCGGCTCCGACAGCCCCTGGCCGATCGCCCTCGCGTCCGTCGTCGCCCTCACTTCGGCCGTCGTCCCGGCGGCCTGGTGCGCCCACCTCTTCGCCGTACGCGCCCGGCGCCGACTCGCCACCAGCCGGGGCCTGGAGGAGTTCGCCTCCTCCGTGAGGCCCCTGCTCCTGGGCGTGTTCGGACTGTTCCTCTGTGCCCTGGGCGGGCTGCTCGCCGGCAGCGGGGCATGGCTGGGCGAGCCTCCCGCATACGCCGCGGCCGGTGCCCTCGGCGCCCTTCTGCTGCTCGCCCGGCTCCTCACGGTGCACGGCTTCACCCACGCTCCCGCCGTCATCCTCGCTGCCGCGGGCACGGCCGAGGCGCTGGCACTGGTGAGCGTCTTCGCGGGCCGTCTGCCCGGCTGCGCGCTCCTGGGCCGGCCCGTCGAGACCGTGGCCGCCGCCTGGGGGCCGGGATCCGTCCCCGCCCTCGTGTGCGGGGGCGCGGCACTCGTCCTCCTGATCCACGCGACCAGGACCCTCACCCGGGCCTCGGCCCACGCGGCACACGGCGACACGCCGTGAACCGCCCCCGGCGCCAGGCCTCCGCGCCGAGCGCCCTTCCCGCGGGGCCGACACCGCGGGCCTTCCGCACGACCCACGGCAACACCCTGAAGGAGAACGCCAGATGATCACCCTCCGCATCGGAGAATCCGCCCCGGGAGCCGCCCGATGAGGGTGCTGCTGATCGGAGCCAACGGATACCTGGGCCGCTTCGTCGCCGACCGTCTCCTCGCCGACCCCGCCGTGCAGCTCACCGCGCTCGGCCGGGGCGACGACGCGGACGTACGCTTCGACCTCGCCAGCGGCAGCCCGGGAGCGCTCACCCGCTTCCTGGACGCGGTGCACCCCGGCGTAGTCGTCAACTGCGCCGGAGCCACCCGCGGCGGCGCCCGCGAGCTGACCCGGCACAACACCGTCGCCGTCGCCACCGTCTGCGAAGCCCTGCGCCGCAGCGGCTGCGGCGCACGCCTCGTGCAGATCGGCTGCGGCGCGGAGTACGGCCCCAGCCAGCCCGGCTCCTCCACGGCCGAGGACGCCGTGCCCCGCCCCGGCGGCCCGTACGGCGTCAGCAAGCTCGCCGCCACCGAACTCGTCCTCGGGTCCGGCCTCGACGCCGTCGTCCTGCGGGTGTTCTCGCCCGCCGGACCCGGCACCCCGGCAGGATCGCCCCTCGGCCGCCTCGCCGAGGCCATGCGCCGCGCCATGCAGTCCGGCGACGGCGAACTCAAACTCGGTGGCCTGGGTGTCCAACGCGACTTCATCGACGTACGCGACGTCGCCCGTGCCGTCCATGCCGCCTCCCTCTCCGCCGCGCAGGGCGTCATCAACATCGGATCCGGTCGTGCCGTACGCCTCCGCGACGCCGCCTCCGTCCTCGCACGCGTCGCCGGCTACGGCGGTGCCCTGCACGAACTCGACGGACCACCCGTCCCGGTCAGGCCGTCCATCGGCCACCCCCGCTCCGAAGCGGAGCACACGGCCCCGGCCGCCTACCCCTACCCGGACGGCTGCGGCAGCTGGCAGCAGGCCGACGTGCGCACCGCACGCGACCGGCTCGGCTGGCGCCCCCGGATCAACCTCGAGGAATCCCTCGCCGACATCTGGATGGAGGCGGCATGCCGCATCTGACCAGCACCGCAACGGGCACCGCGAGCACCGACTTACGGGTCGGCTTCGGTATCCCCGGCTATGCGCACCCCCTTGTCGCCCCGGTCGAGTGGGGCGAACTCACCCGCCCCGGAACCCCCTTGCACTGGGTCGTCCTGAACGTCGCCGACGGCCCCGGCACCCGCCCCGACCCCCGCTGCCTGGAAGCGGCCGGACGTCTGCGCAACGCGGGTGTCCGGGTCCTCGGCCACCTGGACATGACGTACGGCGCACGAGCCTTCGGTGAGCTCGTCTCCGACGCGCACCGCTATCTCGACTGGTACCAGGTCGACGGCTTCCTCCTGGACCGCTGTCCCACGGAGCGGACAGCACTGCCCGAGGTCCGTCGTAAGGCCACCACCCTGCGCGCGCTCTTCGGCGAGGGCCACGAGGGCCACATCGTGCTCGGACACGGCACCCACCCGTATCCCGGATATGCCGAGGCCGCCGACCAGTTGGTGACCTTCGCCGGCCCCTGGAGCGATTACCGCTGGTCGCAGGTGGCCGAGTGGACCGCCGAGTACCCACCCGAGCGCTTCTGCCACTTCGTGCACAGCGTGCCCCGGGGCCATCTCGACGAGGCGCTGCGCATCGCCCGATGGCAGGGCGCCTCGACGATCTACTTCACCGACCGCACGGATCGCGGGGGTTCGGCCGACCCCTGGGAGAGCATGCCCGGCTACTGGGACGAAATCGTCTCGCGGATCGGAACGGGTGTCTCGGAATGAAGAAGGGCGTGGCAGTGTTACGGGGAGAACAACTGTAGTGATTGACCGACCAACGGAGTCCCCGTGTCGCTGCCACCCCTGGTCGAGCCAGCTGCTGAGCTCACCGTAGACGAGGTCCGCAGGTACTCCCGCCACCTGATCATCCCCGACGTGGGCATGGACGGGCAGAAGCGGCTGAAGAACGCCAAGGTGCTCTGTGTGGGCGCCGGCGGCCTGGGCTCGCCGGCGCTGATGTACCTGGCCGCCGCCGGCGTGGGCACGCTCGGCATCGTGGAGTTCGACGAGGTCGACGAGTCGAACCTGCAGCGCCAGATCATCCACAGCCAGGCGGACATCGGCCGCTCCAAGGCCGAGTCGGCCCGCGACAGCGTGCTGGGCATCAACCCGTACGTGAACGTCGTCCTTCACGAAGAGCGGCTCGAGGCCGAGAACGTGATGGACATCTTCAGCCAGTACGACCTGATCGTCGACGGCACGGACAACTTCGCGACCCGCTACCTGGTCAACGACGCGTGCGTGCTGCTCAACAAGCCGTACGTGTGGGGCTCCATCTACCGCTTCGACGGCCAGGCCTCCGTCTTCTGGTCCGAGCACGGCCCCTGCTACCGCTGCCTCTACCCGGAGCCCCCGCCCCCGGGCATGGTCCCCTCCTGCGCCGAGGGCGGCGTCCTCGGTGTGCTGTGCGCGTCCATCGGTTCCATCCAGGTCAACGAGGCCATCAAGCTCCTCGCGGGCATCGGCGAGCCGCTCCTCGGCCGCCTGATGATCTACGACGCCCTGGAAATGCAGTACCGCCAGGTCAAGGTCCGCAAGGACCCGAACTGCGCGGTCTGCGGCGAGAACCCCACCGTCACCGAGCTCATCGACTACGAGGCCTTCTGCGGCGTCGTCTCCGAGGAGGCCCAGGAGGCGGCCGCCGGCTCGACGATCACTCCCAAGCAGCTCAAGGAGTGGATCGACGACGGCGAGAACATCGAGATCATCGACGTCCGCGAGATCAACGAGTACGAGATCGTCTCGATCCCCGGCGCCAAGCTGATCCCGAAGAACGAGTTCCTCATGGGCACCGCCCTGGAGACCCTCCCGCAGGACAAGAAGATCGTCCTGCACTGCAAGACGGGTGTCCGCAGCGCGGAGGTCCTCGCGGTCCTCAAGTCGGCCGGTTTCGCGGACGCCGTGCACGTGGGCGGCGGCGTGATCGGCTGGGTCAACCAGATCGAGCCGGAGAAGCCCATCTACTAGGGACAGGCTTCGCAGGCACAGTCCTTGCGGCGAGGGGCTCGGCACCGGGTGTGCCGGGCCCCTTTCCGTTGCCCCGGTCGGGACTGCGGTGGTCGGGACTTCGGTGGTCAGGACGGCCCGGGTCGGGATCGCTCCCGTCGGGGCCGCCCGGATCTCTACTCGCAGACCTTGCCGTCCTGCGGCACCTTCCCGTCCAGCAGGTAGTCGTTCACCGTGCTGTCGACACAGTCGCTGCCGCTCCCGTACGCCCCGTGTCCCTCGCCCTTCCAGGTGAGCTGCACACCGACGCCCTTGCCCAACTCGTCGGCCATCTTGCGGGCACCCTCGTACGGCGTCGCCGGGTCGCCGGTGTTGCCCACCACCAGGACGGGCTCCGCGCCGGGGGCGCTCACCTCCGCCGTCTCGTGCTGGCCGGCCACCGGCCAGTCGTGACACCAGCCCGCCGTGTCCCAGCCCATCGAATCGCCGAAGACCGGCGAGATCTTCCGGAACTCGGGGAGCAGCGCCTTCGCCTCCTCGGGCGTCGGCCGCTCCTTGTCGTCCAAGCACGATATGACCCGTTGTGAATGCGTCGTCGTGCCGTAGCGCCCCGACGCGTCACGGTCGTTGTAGCCGTCGGCCTGTGCGAGCAGTTCCGTACCGTCGCCGTCCTCGGCCGCTTCGAGTGCGCTGGTGAGCGCGGGCCAGGACGACTTGCTGTAGAGCGGGTAGATGACGCCCGTGAGGGCCAGCTGCTGGGTGAGGTCGCGGCCGCTCGCCGTCGGCAGCGGCTCGGAGTCGATCCGCTTCAGCAGATCCACGATCTTCTGGGAGCCCTCCTGCGGGTCCTGGCCCGTCGACTTGAGGTAGTCCTCCAGGGCGCGCTGGAAACCCTTGGCCTGGTTCTTGGCGTGGCCCACCGTGCCCGCGCTCGGGTCGACGACCGCGTCGAGGAGCAGGCGCCCCACGTTCTTGGGGAACAAGTGGGCGTACACGCCGCCCAGTTCCGTGCCGTACGAGATGCCGAAGTAGTGCAGCTTCTGGTCGCCGAGGACATGGCGCATCAGGTCCATGTCCCGGGCCGTGTCGGTCGTCGAGACGTGCTCCATGAGCTTGCCCGCCGACTCCTCACAGCCCTTGCCGAAGTCGGCCGCGTCGTTGAGGAACGTGGTCTCCTCGGCGGAGGTGTCCGGAGTGGTGTCGACCGACTCGGCCGTCTCGATCTCCTTGTTGTCGCGGCAGCGCACACCCTCGCTGGCCGCGACGCCGCGCGGGTCCCAGCTCACCAGGTCGTACCGCTTGTGGAGCTCGGCGAACGTGGGCCCGTACGGCGGCAGGTAGTCGACGCCCGAGCCGCCCGGGCCGCCGAAGTTGAACAGCAGCGAGCCGAGGCGCTCGTCCGAGGAGCCGCTCGACTCGCTGCGGATCAGCGCTATGCCGATGGTCTCGCCCTTCGGCTTCGACCAGTCCAGCGGCACCTTGAGCGTCGCACACCGCCAGTCGCCGCCCGGCGCGGCGCCGGTCTCCGTGGCCTTGCAGCCTTCCCAGTCGAGCTTCTGCGAAGTGAGGGAAGCGGGCAGCCCGGTGGTGTCGGAGGGCGCCGCGGCAGGCGGCCTTCCGTCGTCCTTGCTCTCGTCCTCATCGCTCCCGGACGAGCCGCTGCAGCCGGCCACCAGCAACGCGGCGGCGGCCACAGCCGTCCACCGTGCGATACGCGCCATGAACACTTCCCCCCTCGCGGGCGTCGTCCGCCGGATGTCGCGGATGACAGTCAGGCAATAGTAGGCAGATGGCCGCGAGCGCCGTGATGCCCTGTGGATAACCGTCTGACCTGCTACTTCACGAGCAGATCTTGCCGGTCGGCGGGACCTTGCCGTTCAGCAGGTAGCCGTTCACGGCGTCGCGCACGCACTTGTTCCCGCTGTCGTACGACCCGTGCCCCTGGCCCTTGTACGTCAGCTCCACGCCGACGCCCTTGCCGAGCGAGTCCACCATCCTGCGGGCGCCCTCGTAGGGCGTCGCCGGGTCGCCGGTGTTGCCGACCACGAGGATCGGCGCCGAGCCCGGCGCGCTCACGTCCGGGTGGTCGGCGGCGCCCGCCACCGCCCAGTCGGTGCAGCCGACCAGGCCCCACGCCAGGTAGTCGCCGAAGAGCGGAGAGGCCTCGCGGAACTCCGGGAGCTTCGCCTGCACGTCGGCGGTGGTGTAGCGGGGCTTGTCGTCGGCGCAGTTGATGGAGACGTTGGCGGCGGCGATGTTGCTGTACTCGCCGTCCTGGTTGCGGCCGTTCATCGAGTCGGCCAGCAGCATCAGCACCCTGCCGTCACCGTCGTACGCCTGCTGGAGTCCCTCGGTGAGGTACTCCCAGAAGTCCTTCGAGTACAGGGACTGCGCGATGCCGCTGGTGGCGGCGGTCTGGGTCAGCTGACGGGGGAAGACGCCCGGGATGGGCTTGCTGTCGAGGTCCTTGAGCAGTTCGGCGATCCGGTCCTTGACGTCCTGGGCGCTGTCGCCGAGCGGGCAGTCCTCCGTCTTCGACGTGCAGTCCTCGGCGAAGTTGTCGAGCGCGAGCTGGAAGCCCTTGGCCTGCCCGAGGGACCCCTGCTCCGAGTTCTGAGTCGGGTCCACGACCGCGTCGAAGACAGCCCGCCCCACCTTCTTGGGGAACAAGTGGGCGTACACGCCGCCCAGTTCCGTGCCGTACGAGATGCCGAAGTAGTGCAGCTTGTCGTCGCCGAGAACCTGCCGCATCAGGTCCATGTCGCGGGCCGCGTCGGTGGTGCGTACGTACGGGAGGGTCTTGCCGGAGTTCTTCTCGCAAGCCGCGTTGAACTCCTGGGTGTTGTCCAGGAGCGTCTTCTGCTCGGCGGTGTCGTCGGGGGTGGCGTCCTGCTGGAAGTACTCGTCGAGCTGTTCGTTGCTCTCGCACTTCACGCCCGCGCTGCGGCCGACGCCCCGGGGGTCGAAGCTGACCAGGTCGTAGCGGGTGCGCAGTTGCTCGTAGTCCTGGCCGAACGCGGGGAGCGTGGTCACGCCCGAGCCGCCCGGGCCGCCGAAGTTGAAGACCAGTGAGCCGATGCGCTTGTCCTTGGCGCCGCTGGCCTCCGCGCGGATCAGTGCCAGCCCGATCGTGTCCCCTTTGGGCTTGTCCCAGTCGAGGGGCGCCTTCAGGGTCGCGCATTTCCACGTGTCACCGTCCGGAAGGGGCGACGGGGCGTCTCCGCCGCCCTCGGCCTCGGAGGGCTCCGGGCAGTCCTTCCAGCTCAGCTTCTGCGCCGACAGGTCCTCGTCCTTGGAGTCACCGTCGCCGCCGCAGCCGGCGAGGGCCGCCGACAGCAGAACGGCGGTGGCGGTCAGGGCGGCGGCCCGCAGCGGGGAAGGGTTCGGCATGCTCCCATCCTGAGGTCGCCCAGGGCGGGGCGCTCGGGGCACGGGCCGTGCGGGTGAGAGCCCCGACGTCCGTCTGCGGAGCGTGCTCTGGTGTCCCAGCGGCCAGCCCAGGGGCCGTCCCCAGGGGTCAGAGCGCGCCCTTGCGCGTCAGGTGGTTGAAGAACAGCCACCCCGGCAGCACGGGCAGCCACAGTGTGAGCAGGCGGTAGAGGAGGACGGCGGGCGCCGCGACCTCGCTGGGGAGTCCGACGGCGATCAGACCGACCGTCAGGGTCGCCTCGACAGCGCCCACGCCACCCGGGGTGGGCGCCGCGGAGCCGAGCGCGTTTCCGGCGAGGAAGACCACGGCGACGCTGGCGATGCTCAGCGAGGGCATGCCCTCGGTCCCGAACGCCCGGACCGACGCGTCGAGGCACATCACGAAGCAGGCCGTCAGCAGGAGCATGCCGCCGATGCCGGTGAGGAGCTTCTGAGGCCGCTGCAGCACATCCAGCATGCGCGGCACGACTCCCGCGAAAAGCGACCTCACGCGCGTGACGACGAATTTGCGCAGGAACGGCACCGAGGTCACCACGAGGACGAGGACCGCGACGGTCAGCAGACCCGCGATGACGGTCCTGGACGGCGACAAGGAGGGTGTCTTTTCGGTACCCGTCAGATAGCCGAAGGAGAGCAGCATCAGGATGTGGCAGCCGAGCCCGAACAGCTGCGACGCGCCGACACTCGCCACCGCGAGCCCGGGCCGTACCCCCGAGCGCTGGAGGAACCGCGTGTTGAGGGCGACACCGCCCACTGCCGCGGGCGCGACGATCTTCACGAAGGACCCGGCTACCTGCGCGGCCACGGTCCGCATGAACGGCACCCGCTCGGGCACGAAGCCCAGCAGGCTCATGGCCGCCGCGAAGTAGCTCAGCATCGAGAAGAGCACGGCCGCGGCGACCCAGCCCCACTCGGCTTCGTCGAAGAGCGTGCCGAACTCGATGTGCGTGAGCTGCGTCAGCAGGAAGTACGCGCCGAACGCGCCCGCGATGAAACTGATCAGGGTGCGAGGCCGGATGCGCTCCAGACGGGCCGGTTCGACCGGCGCCTGCGGCCTGATCAGGAGCACCTGGTGGCGGATCTGGGTGAGCAGATCCTCCTCGCGCGCCTCCTCCAGAGCGTCGTCGATGGCGCGCTTCTCGGCCCGCTGTTCCGCGCGTGCGGCCTTCTTGTCGGGCTTCTCCAGGACGGGCCTGGTCGCCTCGGAGGTGTGCTCGTGCTCCTCGGCGCGGGCCAGCTTGGCCTGCCGGGAGGCTTCCAGAACGGCCTCGCGCTCGCGCTCCGACCGCTCCCTGGCCAGCTTCCGCAGCGTCGCGCGGTGGGAGCGCGTGAGCGCGATGGGCTGCAGCATGGGCAGACAGTCCGCGACCGCGTCCGGGCCGAGGACCCCGACGGCCGACGCCACCGCGCGCTCCGCGCCGATCCGCAGGCCGAGCGTGGTCACCAGCTGGGCGACGTCCATGCGCAGCAGCAGCTCACCGGCGGCGATCTCGCCGTTGCGCAGATCCGTGAGGATCACCGTGCCGGAACGATCCACCAGGATCGCGTCGCCGGCGAGCCTGCGGTGCGCGATGCGCCGGGACTGCAGCGCCTGTACCTGGTGCCAGGTGTCCCGGAGCAGCTCGTCGGTGATGTCCTCGTCCGGCAGCGAGTCGAGCGTGCGACCACCGGTGTGCTCGTAGACCAGCATCACGGCGTCGGGGCCCAGTTCGGAGGTCGCGATCAGCTTGGGCGCGTTGGCTCCGGCCGCGATGGCCGCGTACGCGAGGAGGGCCTCCTGCTCCAGAGCCTGGCGCAGTGACTGGAGGCTGCGCCGCGTGGTGATGCCCCGCAGCGTCAGACGGCGCCACACGCGGTAGAAGAAGCCCTGTGCCTGCTGCTCGCGGTCGACCACTGTGACGTCCAGCGGTGGACCGTCCTGGAGCGTCACGAAGTACCGGCGGCCACGGTCGCCGTCCAGGGCCTCCGGAGTCTCGTCCCTGGCCGCGCTCACCGGGTGGAAGCCGACGTGCCGCAGGCCCGCCATCAGGGTCCGCCCCGTGGGCCGCACGTTCGGCGAGCCGACCGCGTACAGCGTCCCGTACGCCACGCTCCAGCCGATCAGCACGGTCAGGATGATCGAGAACGGGGTCGTGTAGCCGGTGACCAGCATGGAGAAGGCGTCGAGCATCAGCACGACCCACAGCACCGCGCGCCAGCGTGGCCGGCGCGACATGCCGACGGCCGTCATGTACGCGATGACCGGCGCGAGATAGCCGTGCACCGGGTCGGTGAGGGCGTGGATGTCGCCGGGGGAGGGCTGTGTGAGCGCCTTCTGGATCGAGCCCGGTGCCGCCTTGGCGACCCACAGGTCGGTGGCGAGTGTCACTCCGTGTGCGAGGACCGCGGCCAGCACACCGTCGGCGATGCGCAGCCCGTCGCGCTTGATCAGCCGCTCGATGGCGAACGCGACCGGCACCAGCAGGATCGCGATGCTCGACGCGAGCCCCGCGATCTTGATCAGCAGGTCGGGTGCCTCGTCGGTGCCCTTGTTGATGTCCTGTGCCAGCCCCGACGTCGTGCCGTGCGCGAACGCGGCGATCGCCAGCAACAGGGCGATCGCGAGCACGCCCACCAGGAGACGCATCAGGTCGGAAGGGCGGTGCACGCGCGCGGGGAGCAGCGGTTCGTCGCCCTCGACCTCTTCGCTGTGGGCGTCGTCGGCGCAGTCCGCCGCCTCGTCGCCCCTCTCCTCGTGCGCGTCCGCCTGCCCGTCGGCTCGTCCGTCGGGGTCCGTCTTCTTGGTCAGATCGGCCTTCTCGGACGCGTTCGCGGTGCGCTCGTCCGTGTCGTCGCCGGTGTCCGGGCGCGACGAAACCTCAGAGGTGCCCTCCGCGTCTTCGGGGTGCACGCCCTGCTGTTTCATCGTCTCTTCTTGATCTCGTATCACCAGTAACCGCCCGCACGATGGTGGCATGCCCCGCCGACACAGGGGGGCATCAGGGTGCAATGCGGGGTCGCACAGTCTGCCTCAAGCGCTGCTCCGGGGCGAGGGATACGCACAGTCGCCACCGCGTCACAATGTCGGTGCTCTGGGGCAGGATGGGCCGGATGAGCGAGCAGAGCCTTCCGGCGGACGCCCTGCCGGAGTACGCGGAGCGGGTCCTCGACGTCGCCGAGTTGATCCCGCCCGGGCGTGTCATGACGTACGGAGATGTCGCCGAATGGCTGGAGGAGGGCGGGCCCCGACAGGTCGGCCGCGTCATGGCCCTCTACGGAGGAGCCGTTCCCTGGTGGCGGGTCATACGCGCGGACGGCAAGCTGCTCCCCGGCCACGAGCTGGAGGCGCTCGGCCACTACCGCGCGGAGGGCACGCCGCTGAAGGAGGCGAGCAGAGCATCCGAGGGCCATCTCCCGCGGGTCGACATGAAACGGGCCCGGTGGGACGGCGGCGGGCGCACGGAGAGTCACACCTGACAGCTTCCGGCATTGGATGGTCGGGAGGGGTACCGGTGGCCCGTACGGGGGAAGCGGGGCACGTCCGTGACATGCCGTACGTTCGTGGGGCGGGAGACGCGTGTGCCTGGTGGGAACAAGAGGAAGCGCTGCTTCCACCACATCCACCGGCGTAGCGTCGACGGCGCGCATCCCGTTCATCCCGCGGCCACCGCCCTCAACGCGCGAGGGGCCCTCCATCCGATGCCCCACCACCACCCCTGAATGACGGCGTTCCGCGTCGACAGAGACAGACCCAAGCACACCCACCAGGACCGGCGAACCACGTGAGCTCCTCTTTCTCCACCAGGCGCCTGTCGCACCCCCAGGGGCGACAGGGGACCCGTGGCGCTTACCGACTGGTGCGTACCCCGCCGGCCAGGGTGGCTCCCCCTCTGCTGGACGCAGGGCAGCGCGCGGCGGTTGACCACGAGCACGGCCCCCTGCTCGTCCTCGCAGGTCCGGGCACCGGCAAGACGACCACACTCGTGGAGTCCGTCGCGGCGCGGATCGCACGAGGCACGGACCCCGAGCGGATCCTGGTGCTCACATTCAGCCGCAAGGCCGCCGTGGAACTGCGTGACCGCATGGCGCTGCGCATAGGAGCGGCCCGCGCGCCCCAGGCGACGACCTTCCACTCCTTCTGCTACGCCCTTGTCCGCGCCCACCAGGACAGCGACCTGTTCGTCGAGCCGCTGCGGCTGCTCTCGGGCCCCGAACAGGACGTGGCGGTACGGGAACTGCTCGCGGGCCAGCCCGGCCTGGAGCGGCTCGGCCTCGCCCATGTGCGCTGGCCGGACGAACTCCGCGCCTGTCTGACCACGCGCGGCTTCGCCGACGAGGTCCGCGCGGTCCTCGCCCGCAGCCGCGAACTGGGCCTCGGCCCCGACGCCCTCCAGGCCTTCGCACGGCGCATCGGCCGCCCCGACTGGCTCGCCGCCTCCGCCTTCCTCGCCGAGTACCTCGACGTCCTCGACATGCAAGGAGTCCTCGACTACGCGGAACTGGTCCACCGCGCGGTGCTCCTCGCCCGGCGCCCCGAGGTCGCCGAGCGCCTCGCCGCCCAGTACGACGCCGTCTTCGTGGACGAGTACCAGGACACCGATCCCGCACAGGTACGGCTGCTGCACGCGCTCGCGGGCGGCGGCCGCACCCTCGTGGCCTTCGGCGACCCCGACCAGTCGATCTACACGTTCCGGGGCGCCGATGTGAACGGCATCCTCCAGTTCCCGGAGGCCTTCCCGCGCGTGGACGGTACATCGGCGCCGATGGAGGTCCTGAGGACTTCACGCCGGTCAGGCGCCGGCCTCCTGGCGGCTACCCGGCTGCTGACCCAGCGCATGCCCCTGACCCGCCTTCCCGCGGAGAAGGTACGCGCCCACAGGGAGCTGGCCCCCGTACGGGACGGCGGCAGCGTCGAGGTCCACACGTACCCGACGCCCGGCACGGAGCTGGACAACATCGCGGACATCCTGCGCCGCGCCCACCTGGAGGACGGCGTCCCCTGGAGCGAGATGGCCGTCCTGGTGCGCGCGGGCTCCCGCACCATCCCGACGATCCGCCGCACCCTCACCGCGGCCGGTGTCCCCCTCGACATCGACGGCGACGACCTGGCGTTGCGGCACGAACCGGCCGTGTCGCCCCTCCTGACGGCACTCAGGGCGGTGGCCGCGGCGGAGACCTCGGGCCCGACGGGCGCGGCGGCGGGCGTACGTCCCGACGAGGACAGGCATCCCGATGAGGGCGTGCGAGCGGACGAGAGCGTACGGGCCGATGAGGGCGTACGGACCGGGGCGGATGAACTCGCGGCCGGGGTGGACGAACACACGACCGGCGGTGTGGACGAACACGCGGAGACAGGCCTCCAGGACGACGCACGCGTCGGGGAAGTCGGCGAGCGGGCCGAAGAAGCCGACGCGCCCCACGAGGAGCCCGATCCCTCCCAGGACCTCGACCCCTCTCAGGACCCCGACTCCTCCCAGGACCGCGGCCCCTCCGAGGAACCCGCCCCGGAAGCGCCCTCACCCGACAGGCCCTGGCTCGACACCGAGACCGCGCTCAGCCTCCTCGCGTCCCCGCTGGCCGGCATGGACGCCGCCGATCTGCGCCGCCTGGGCCGTGCCCTGCGCGAGGAGGAGCGCGCCGCGGGCAACCATGTGCCGCCGCCCTCCGACGAGTTGCTGGCGCGAGCACTGGCCGAGCCCGAGCGGCTGGTCGCCCACGACCCGTCGTACGCGCGCGGAGCCCAGAGGCTGGGTGCCCTGCTGCGGAAGGCACGGGAGCGCCTCGCGGGCGGCGGTACGGCCGAGGAGGCGCTCTGGGAGCTGTGGGACGGCACGCCCTGGCCGCAGCGCCTGGAGCGGGCCGCCCGGCGCGGCGGCGCGGCCGGCCGCAACGCGGACCGCGACCTCGACGCCGTGTGCGCGCTGTTCGCCACCGCGTCCCGCGCGGAGGAACGCACCGGAGGCCGCGGCGCCCTCAACTTCCTGGAGGAGATCGACGCCGAGGACATCGCGGCCGACACGCTCACCCGCAGGGCCGTACGCCCCGACGCCGTACGGCTGATGACCGCACACCGCTCCAAGGGCCTGGAGTGGCGCCTCGTGGTCGTCGCGGGCGTCCAGGAGGGTCTGTGGCCCGACCTGCGCCGCCGCGGTTCCCTCCTGGAGGCCGACCGCATCGGACGCGACGGCCTCGCGGAGCCGCTCACCCCCGGAGCGCTCCTCTCCGAAGAACGCCGTCTGTTCTACGTGGCCGCCACGCGCGCGCGTGAGCGCCTCGTCGTCACCGCCGTGAAGGCCCCGGCCGACGACGGCGACCAGCCCTCGCGCTTCATCACCGAACTCGGCGTGGAGCCCAAGGACACGACGGGCCGTCCCCGCCGCCCCCTGTCCGTCGCCGCGCTCGTCGCCGAACTGCGCGCCACGACGGTCGACCCACGCGTCTCGGACCGGCTCAGGGAGGCCGCCGCCCGCCGGCTGGCCAGGCTCGCCGCGCTCGGTGACGAGGACGGCCGCCCCTTCGTGCCGTCCGCCCACCCCTACCGCTGGTGGGGCATGTACGAGCCGACCGAGAGCAAGGTGCCGCTGCGCGACCGCGACCATCCCGTGGTGCTGTCCGGAAGCGCCCTCGACCAGCTCGCCAACACCTGCGCCCTGCAGTGGTTCCTGGGCCGCGAGGTGAAGGCCGACGCCCCCGCGACCGTCGCCCAGGGCTTCGGCAACGTGGTGCACGTCCTGGCCGACGAGGTCGCCTCCGGCCGCACCCCCGCGGACCTCGCCGTCCTCATGGAGCGCCTCGACTCCGTGTGGAACGCGCTCGCCTTCGACGCGCCCTGGAAGTCGGCGCAGGAGAAGGAGCACGCGCGCGTGGCGCTCGAACGCTTCCTGAAGTGGCATGTCATGGACCGCACGGGCCGCACACCGGTGGCGAGCGAGCACGACTTCGACGTCACCCTCGAAGCGGGCTCCTACGAAGTGCGCATCCGCGGCTCCATGGACCGCGTCGAGCAGGACGCCGACGGCCGCGCCTACGTAGTCGACTTCAAGACCGGCAAACAGGCACCGAGCGCGGCCGATGTCGCCCATCACCCGCAGCTCGCCGTCTACCAGCTCGCCGTCCGTGAAGGCGCGGTCGACGAGGCCTTCGAGGGCGAACGCCCCGACCCGGGCGGCGCCGAACTCGTCCAACTCCGTCAGGGCGCCCCCAAGAAGGACGGCGGCGAGACCCTGCCCAAGGTGCAGGCCCAGGAGCCACTGGAGGGGGAGTGGGTCGGCGACCTCCTCGCCACCGCGGCGGGCAAGGTCCTCGACGAACGCTTCACGCCGACGACCGGCCAGCAGTGCACCCACTGCGCGTTCCGTGCCTCGTGCAGCGCACGACCGGAAGGGCGGCACGTGGTCGAGTGATGGGTGCCGTCGAGTGACGGGAATGCGGGAATGGTCGAGTGATGGGCGCGGTCGAGTGACGGGAATGGCCGAGTGACGGCCACGGCCGAGTGACAGGGCGCGGGTCCCGGAGAGCGAGCGGACAACCGCCGCAGCGGGGATCCGCCGTTCGGAGGGCTCCTGCCGTACGCGAAGTGACGTACGGCACCACGCGTGCTGACCAGCGCATCCTCCGGCCCGGCCACCGATTCGGCACCGGCTGTCAGTGGGCGCGGCTAGCCTCTCTGACGTGCCAGCCCGTATCTCTGACCCCGAGCAGCTCAAGGAGCTCCTCGGCATCCCGTTCACCCCGGAGCAGACGGCCTGCATCACCGCACCGCCCGCCCCGCAGGTGATCGTGGCCGGCGCCGGATCCG
This sequence comes from Streptomyces sp. NBC_00258, assembly GCF_036182465.1. Classification (NCBI taxonomy): domain Bacteria; kingdom Bacillati; phylum Actinomycetota; class Actinomycetes; order Kitasatosporales; family Streptomycetaceae; genus Streptomyces; species Streptomyces sp. NBC_00258. Next base: position 4,647,966 of record NZ_CP108081.1, on the reverse strand, counting down.
GCAAGACGACGGTGATGGCCGCGCGCGTGGTGTGGCTGGTCGGCACCGGACAGGTCGCCCCCGAGCAGGTCCTCGGCCTGACCTTCACCAACAAAGCGGCGGGCGAACTCGCCGAGCGCGTACGGAAAGCCCTCATCAGGGCGGGCGTCACCGACCCGGACGTGATCGATCCGGACAACCCGCCCGGTGAGCCGGTCATCTCCACCTACCACGCCTTCGCGGGCCGCCTGCTGACCGACCACGGACTGCGCATCGGGCTCGAACCCACCGCGCGTCTCCTCGCCGACGCGACCCGCTACCAGCTCGCCGCGCGCGTCCTGCGCGAGGCACCGGGGCCCTACCCGTCGCTCACCCGATCCTTCCCCGACCTGGTCAGCGACCTCCTCACGCTCGACGCCGAGCTCGCCGAACACCTCGTACACCCCCAGGACCTGCGGGCCTACGACGCCGCACTGCTGCGCGACCTGGAGAGCGTCAAACTCACCAACGCCGAGCTGCGCAAGGTCCCCGAGACGGCCGCCGCCCGGCGTGAACTGACCGAACTGGTGGGCCGCTACAGGGCCGCCAAACGCGAGCGCGACCTCCTCGACTTCGGCGACCAGATCGCCCTCTCCGCGACCCTCGCCAGCACGCGCCCCGAGGTCGGCGGCATCCTGCGCGACGAGTTCCGGGTGGTCCTCCTCGACGAGTACCAGGACACCTCCGTGGCCCAGCGCATCCTCCTGGCAGGCCTGTTCGGCAGCGGCACGGGCCACCCGGTGACCGCCGTCGGCGACCCCTGCCAGGCGATCTACGGCTGGCGCGGCGCCTCCGTCGCCAACCTCGACGACTTCCCCGAGCACTTCGCCCACGCCGACGGCCGCCCCGCGACCCGCCAGTCGCTCAGCGAGAACCGGCGCAGCGGCGGCCGTCTCCTCGACCTCGCCAACGGCCTCGCCGAGCCCCTGCGCGCCCTGCACGCGGGCGTGGAGGCCCTCCGCCCGGCCCCGGGCGCCGAGCGGGACGGCATGGTGCGCTGCGCCCTGCTGCGCACCCACGCCGAGGAGATGGACTGGCTCGCCGACTCCATCGCCCATCTCGTGCGCACCGGAAAGGCGCCCGGCGAGATCGCCGTCCTGTGCCGCACGGCGACCGACTTCGCCGAGATCCAGGGCGCCCTCGTCGCCCGCGACATCCCCGTGGAGGTCGTCGGCCTCTCCGGGCTGCTGCATCTGCCCGAGGTCGCCGACCTGGTCGCCGTCTGCGAGGTCCTCCAGGACCCGGGTGCCAATGCCTCGCTGGTCCGCCTGCTCACCGGCCCGCGCTGGCGCATCGGCGCCCGCGACCTCGCTCTCCTGGGGCGCCGGGCCCGCCTACTCGTGTCGCACGCACGCGTGGGGGCCGACGACGACCCCGACCGGCGGCTCGCCGCCGCCGTCGAGGGCATCGACCCGGCCGAGATCATCTCGCTCGCGGACGCCCTCGACACGTTCCTGGAGACACCCCTCGGAGGCCATGGGGACGACGACGGACTGCCCTTCTCCGCCGACGCCCGCGTACGGTTCGCGCGGCTCGCCACCGAACTGCGCGACCTGCGCCGCTCGCTCTCCGACCCGCTCATGGACGTCCTGCACCGGGTCCTCGCCACCACCGGTCTGGAGGTGGAACTCTCCGCGTCCCCGCACGCCCTGGCCGCCCGCCGCCGCGAGACCCTCTCCAACTTCCTCGACATCGCCGCGTCCTTCGCCGCCAACGAAGGCGAGGCCACCCTCCTCGCCTTCCTCGGCTTCCTGCGTACCGCCGCCCAGTACGAGAAGGGCCTCGACAACGCCCTGCCCGGCGGCGAGAACACCGTCAAGGTGCTCACCGCGCACAAGTCCAAGGGCCTGGAGTGGGACGTCGTAGCGGTCCCGGGCCTCGTCACCGGCACCTTCCCCAGCAGCCAGGGCCGCGAGAAATGGACCGCCCAGGGCAAGGTCCTGCCGCACGAACTCCGCGGCGACGCCGACACCCTGCCGGACATCGGCGCCTGGGACTCCCGCAGCATGAAGGCCTTCCACGAGGCCATGAAGGAGCACCAGCACACCGAGGAACTCCGCCTCGGCTACGTCACGTTCACCCGCCCCCGCTCCCTCCTGCTCGGCTCCGGACACTGGTGGGGCCCCTCCCAGAAGAAGCCCCGCGGCCCCTCCGACTTCCTGCAGTCCCTGTACGAGCACTGCGAGACCGGGCACGGCGAGATCGAGGCCTGGGCGGACGAACCCGAGGAGACCGAGGAGAACCCCGCGCTGCACGAGGCAGGCGGCGACCACGCCTGGCCGCTCCCGCTCGACGACGCGGCGATGGCCCGCCGACGCGCGGCCGCACAGACGGTCCTGGCCCACCTGGAGTCCGGCCACTCCCACGAGACGGCCCACCCCTCGTCCCACGACGCATCGGACTCGTACGACGACCGGGACTCCTACGACGACCCGGACTGGCCGCCTCCGCCCGAGGAGGACGAGCCCCCTTACGACGAGCCCCCTTACGGGGAGGACGACTTCCCGGACGGTCCTCCCTACGGGGACGGCGATTTCGCGGACGCGCCCTACGGAGAGGCGTCACACAGGAAGACGCCCCGCGGGGAGGACCTCCACGAAGAGACCGATTTCACAGACGAGGCAGACCGCGGGGACCGGGACTCCTGGACCACGAACCGTCCCAGGGTTCCGCGCCCCACCCCGTCCCCGGACGCGCGCCCGCACCCTCCGCAGGCGCCGCGCCCCACGTCCGGGACCAGGCGCCTCACCCCGGAGGAAGCCCGCACCGTCGCCTCCTGGGACCGTGACCTGGACGCCCTCACCGGAGAGCTCCTGCGCGCCCGCGAAAGCGTCACGGACGTCACCCTTCCGGCCTCCCTGACCGCCTCCCAGCTGCTGCGCCTGGCCGCCGACCCGGACGCCTTCGCACAGGAACTGGCGCGCCCCATGCCCCGCCCGCCCCAGCCGGCCGCCCGCCGCGGCACCCGCTTCCACGCCTGGGTCGAGGCCCGCTTCGAAGAGCTGCGACTGCCGATGCTGGAACCGGAGGAACTGCCCGGCAGCGAAGCCGAGATCGCCGACGAACGCGACCTGGAAGCCCTCAAGGACGCCTTCGAACGCACCCCGTACGCCCACCGCACCCCCTACCGCGTCGAGGCACCCTTCCAACTCGCGATCGCCGGACGGGTCGTACGGGGCCGCATCGACGCCGTCTACAAAGAAGACGACGCCGACGGGACGACGTACGAGATCGTCGACTGGAAGACCAACCGCACCCGCAACGCCGACCCCCTCCAGCTCGCCGTCTACCGGCTCGCCTGGGCCGAGCAGCACGGCGTACCCCTGGAATCCGTACAGGCCGCCTTCCTGTACGTGCGCAGCGGCGAGGTCGTGCGCCCCGGGAGCCTGCCCGACCGGGCCGCACTGGAGCGGCTCCTCCTCGAAGAACCACCCGATGGGGTCCCCGAGGAACCGCCGGACCAGCACGCACGCGTGGACGGCTAGGCTCGTGACCATGAGCAAGACTCCGGACAGCGCCGTCCGCGCGTACATCGAGCAGCACCGCGCCGCCTTCCTCGACGACCTCGCCGAGTGGCTGCGCATCCCGTCCGTGTCGGCCCAGCCCGAACACGCAGCGGACGTACGGCGCAGCGCCGACTGGCTCGCCGCCAAACTCCAGGAGACCGGCTTCCCGACCTGCGAGGTCTGGGCGACACCCGGCGCCCCCGCCGTCTTCGCAGAATGGCCCTCCGACGACCCGCAGGCACCCACGGTCCTCGTCTACGGACACCACGACGTGCAGCCCGCAGCCCTCGTGGACGGCTGGGACAGCGACCCCTTCGAGCCCGTCGTCCGCGGAAACCGCCTCCACGCACGCGGGGCCGCGGACGACAAGGGCCAGGTGTTCTTCCACACACTCGGCGTCCGCGCCCACCTCGCCGCCACCGGCCGCACCGCCCCCGCCGTCCACCTGAAGCTGCTCATCGAGGGCGAGGAGGAGTCCGGCTCCCCGCACTTCCGCGCACTCGTCGAAGAGCGGAAGGACCGCCTCACCGCCGACGCCGTGATCGTCTCCGACACCAGCATGTGGTCCGAGGACACCCCCACCGTCTGCACCGGCATGCGCGGCCTCGCCGAGTGCGAGATCACGCTGTACGGGCCCGACCAGGACATACACTCCGGCGCCTTCGGCGGTGCCGTACCCAATCCGGCCACCGCCGTCGCCCGCCTCGTCGCCGCCCTGCACGACGAGCACGCGCGCGTGGCGATCCCCGGCTTCTACGAAGGCATCGCCGAACTCACCGACCACGAGCGGGAACTCTTCGCCGAACTGCCCTTCGACGAGGAGCAGTGGCTGCGCATCGCCAGGTCGACGGCCACCCACGGAGAAGCCGGACACACCACTCTGGAGCGGGTCTGGGCCCGCCCCACCGCCGAGGTCAACGGCATCGGCGGCGGCTACCAGGGCCCCGGCAGCAAGACGATCATCCCCTCCTCGGCGATGGTGAAGCTGTCCTTCCGCCTCGTCGCCGGACAGGACCCCGACCACATCGAGAAGATCGTCCGCGCCTGGACCGCCGAGCGGCTGCCCGCCGGAATCCGCCACGAGATCACCTTCGCCGCCGCCACCCGCCCCTGCCTGACACCGCTCGACCACCCGGCACTGCAGTCCGTCGCACGCGCCATGGGCCGAGCCTTCGAGCAGGAGATCCGCTTCACCCGCGAGGGAGGATCAGGGCCCGCCGCGGACCTCCAGGACGTCCTCGCCGCACCCGTACTGTTCCTCGGCATCTCGGTCCCCTCCGACGGCTGGCACGCCCCCAACGAGAAGGTCGAACTCGACCTGCTCCTCAAGGGCGTCGAAACCACCGCCTACCTGTGGGGCGACCTGGCCGAGAACTGGCGCGATGCACACTGAAGAAACCCCGTCGCACACGTCCTGCCGTACAGCCGCTGAACCACCCGCCGAAACAACCGTTCCACCGGGGGAGTTGGAAGCACCCGTGACCACCTGGACCGACCACACCGCCGACCGTCCCATCTCGCTCACCGCCCCGAGCGGCATCGACCGGGCCGCCCACCACCGGCTCGACGAGGCCTGGCTCGCCGCGGCGTGGAGCCACCCCACCACCCGCGCCTTCGTGGTCTCCGGCGGCCAGGTCCTCATCGACGAGACGGCGGACGGCACCACCGAACTCGTCATGACCCCGTCCTTCGAAGCACCCCTCACCGAAGCACACCGCTACTTCCTGGGCACCGACGACGACGGCGTCAGCTACTTCGCACTCCAGAAGGACGCCCTTCCGGGCCGCATGGACCAGTCCGCACGCGCCGCCGGCCTGCGCGAAGCAGGCCTGCTCCTCTCACAGCGCGACGCAGGCCTGATGGTGCACGCGGTCGCCCTGGAGAACTGGCAGCGCCTGCACCGCTTCTGCTCCCGCTGCGGCGAACGCACCGTGATCGCAGCGGCCGGCCACATCCGCCGCTGCCCCGCCTGCGGCGCCGAGCACTACCCCCGCACCGACCCCGCCGTGATCATGGCCGTCACCGACCACGAGGACCGCATCCTCCTCGGCCGCCAGGTCCACTGGCCCGAAGGCCGCTTCTCCACCCTCGCCGGATTCGTCGAGCCCGGCGAGTCCATCGAGCAGTCGGTCCGCCGCGAGGTCTTCGAAGAGGCCGGCGTCACCGTCGGCGACGTCGAGTACATCGCCAGCCAGCCCTGGCCCTTCCCCTCCAGCCTCATGCTGGGCTTCATGGCCCGCGCCACCTCGGCGGAGATCAACGTCGACGGCGAGGAGATCCAGGAAGCCCGCTGGTTCTCCCGCGAAGACCTGCGGGCCGCCTTCGAGTCCGGGGAGGTCCTGCCTCCCTACGGCATCTCGATTGCGGCCCGCCTGATCGAGCTCTGGTACGGCAAGCCCCTGCCGACGCGCGGAGCGGCCGCCTGAGGCACGTACCGACTACGCGCCGATCTTCTGCTTGACCTGCGCCAGCGAAGGGTTCGTCAGCGTCGAACCGTCCGGGAAGAGGACGGTGGGAACCGTCTGGTTCCCGCCGTTCGCCTTCTCCACGAAGGCCGCCGACGCCGGGTCCTGCTCGATGTTGATCTCGTTGTACGTGATGCCCTCGCGGTCCATCTGGCCCTTCAACCGGCGGCAGTAGCCACACCACGTCGTGCTGTACATCGTCACAGTGCCCGGCATGTCTCTCATGCTCCTTCGCTGCAGGGGAGTGCGTGTTCGCAGTGATGGAACGTACGCGACCTGGCCGCCATTCCCGTACGCGGCAGGGGAGAGAGCCGGTACACACGGCGCAGGACGGCCCCGGCGAAACAGGCGGTGCCGTCGCCACCGAACCGGGCGCCTGCCGCATTAGTACGACTGCAAGCGCCTCCCTGTGGACAACCAGCGCACCCGTCTCCGCCGACCTGGCAGCATGGCGGGGTGACAGCAGCAACGCATTCCACCCTCTTCCCGCAGGCCCCCGACACGGCCGACGCGGTACTGGAAGGGCTCGACCCCGAGCAGCGCGAGGTCGCCACCGCCCTGCACGGCCCGGTGTGCGTGCTGGCGGGAGCCGGTACGGGCAAGACCCGCGCCATCACCCACCGCATCGCCTACGGAGTACGCGCCGGGATCCTCCAGCCCTCCAGCGTGCTCGCCGTCACCTTCACCAACCGCGCCGCCGGAGAGATGCGCGGCCGCCTCCGCCAGCTCGGCGCCTCCGGAGTCCAGGCCCGCACCTTCCACTCCGCCGCCCTGCGCCAGCTCCAGTACTTCTGGCCGAAAGCAGTCGGAGGCAGCCTGCCGCGGATCGTCGACCGCAAGATCCAACTCGTCGCCGACGCCGCGGCCACCTGCCGCGTCCGCCTCGACCGCGGCGAGCTGCGAGACGTCACCGCCGAGATCGAATGGTCCAAGGTCACCCAGACCGTCCCCTCCGACTACGCCGCCGCCGCGGCCAAGGCCGGCCGCGAAGCCCCCCGCGACCGCGCCGAGATCGCCCAGCTCTACGCCGCGTACGAAGACCTCAAACGCGACCGCAGCGTCATCGACTTCGAAGACGTCCTGCTGCTCACCGTCGCCATCCTCCAGGACCAGCACGACATCGCCGAAGCGGTCCGCGCCCAGTACCAGCACTTCGTCGTCGACGAGTACCAGGACGTCAGCCCCCTCCAGCAGCGCCTCCTCGAACTGTGGCTCGGCGAACGCGACAGCCTCTGCGTCGTCGGCGACGCCAGCCAGACCATCTACTCCTTCACCGGCGCGACCCCCGACCACCTCCTCGACTTCCGCACCCGCCACCCCGGAGCCACGGTCGTCAAACTCGTCAGGGACTACCGCTCCACCCCCCAGGTCGTCCACCTCGCCAACGGCCTGCTCGCCCAGGCCCGCGGCCGCGCCGCCGACCACCGCCTGGAGCTCATCTCCCAGCGCACCGCGGGCCCCGAACCCGGCTACACCGAGTACACCGACGAGCCCGCCGAGGCCGAAGGCGCCGCCCGCCGCATCCGCGACCTCATCGCCTCCGGCATCCCCGCGAGCGAGATCGCGATCCTCTTCCGTACGAACTCGCAGTCCGAGATCTACGAACAGGCCCTCGCCGACGTCGCAGTGCCCTACCAACTACGCGGAGCCGAGCGCTTCTTCGACCGACCCGAGGTGAAGAGAGCCATCCACGCCCTGCGCGGAGCAGCCCGCTTCGGAGGCAACGACTCACTCCTCGACGACGCCCCCGACCTGCCCTCCCAGGTGCGAGCCGTCCTGTCGGGAGACGGCTGGACCCACCAGCCCCCCGCGGGCTCCGGCGCCGTCAGAGAGCGCTGGGAATCCCTAGCCGCCCTCGCCCACCTCGCCCAGGACTTCGCCGCCGCCAAACCCGACGCCACCCTCGGCGACCTCGTGGCCGAACTCGACGAACGCGCCGGCGCCCAGCACGCCCCCACCGTCCAGGGCGTCACCCTCGCCTCCCTCCACTCCGCCAAGGGCCTGGAGTGGGACGTCGTGTTCCTCGTCGGCGTAGCCGAAGGCATGATGCCGATCACCTACGCGAAGACCGACGAACAGATCGAGGAGGAACGCCGCCTCCTCTACGTCGGCGTCACCCGGGCCAGAGAACACCTCTCCGTCTCCTGGGCCCTGTCCCGCTCACCCGGCGGCCGGCCCAACCGGCGACCCAGCCGCTTCCTCGACGGACTGCGCCCCGGCTCCGTCACCACGGCCAACCGCGGCAGCGCGGCAGGCCCCCTCGGCTCGGGCGGCATCGAGCGCGGCGCTGCCGGCAGCGCCCCCGGCGTCACACGACGGGCGAACCGCACCCCGGCCCGCTGCCGGGTCTGCGGCCGCACCCTCAACGACGCCGGCGAGATGAAACTGATGCGCTGCGAGGACTGCCCCTCCGACATGGACGAAGGCCTCTACGAGCGGTTGCGCGACTGGCGGGCTGTCCAGGCACAGCGCAGCGGACAGCCGGACTTCTGCGTCTTCACGGACAAGACCCTGATGGCCATCGCAGAAGCGGTGCCGTCCACTCCGGTCGAGCTGTCCCGCATCCCAGGGGTCCGCGCCCGCAAGCTCAACCGCTACGGGGCCGACGTACTCGCCATCTGCGCAGGTCAGGAACTCGAGGACGACGCAGACGACGACTGATTCAAACTCGTCGAGAAAATAGTTTGCGCATGCCCCAGCAATCCCCATAGGTTCTAAAGCACGGAAACGGCGGCCTTCTCGAAGGCCCTGGTTCCGTGCTGTACTTAATAACCGTCGGACCGGCTCGCCCGGTCCCAGAGACGCCGAGAGGAGGCGATTCCAGTGATCAGCATCAACAGCAGCTCCGTCAGCACCGCCAAATTGACCGATCGCTCGGTCGTCTCCACGTGCCTGCTCGGCTTCTCGAACCTGGGCACCGGTCTGTCCGGCATCTCTGCCGTCCGTCCGGCGTCCTCCGTGTCTCTCGCGGGACTCCCTGTCCGCGAGCGCAATGAGCGACCGATGAAGGCACTGGAAGCAGTAGAGGCACAGGCGCAGGCCTATGCCTTTGCAGCCACCGGTGCCGGAGCCGCCAAGCACACGCATCACACGATGTGGGCCTTCCGTGGGCCTGAACCCTGGAGTGATCCAGCCTGATCGACGATCAGGCCGGCGCCTTCAGGGCCGCGGAACCCCACCCGGGATCCGCGGCCCTTCTGTTTGCCCCCGACCAGGGACGACAGAGCGAAGGGGCCTCGGGACAAGAAAAGAACCCGGTACCAGCCGCCAACCGGCCAACCGGCCGGCACGACCAGACGAGGAAGACCAACCGTGCAACTCGAAGCGCACGCCCCGTCCGTACCGCCTTCCGAAACGATCTCCCCGCCCGGCCTCACGGAGGACTCCACCTTGACCCCGCTCACTGCGCTCACCGCGCTCGACGACGCCATCGAGAACCTCGGCGTACCCGTCCCCTGCCGCTCCTACGACCCGGAGGTCTTCTTCGCCGAGTCGCCGGCCGATGTCGAGTACGCCAAGTCCCTCTGCCGCACCTGCCCGCTGATCGAGGCCTGCCTCGCCGGCGCCAAGGAGCGGCGTGAGCCCTGGGGCGTCTGGGGCGGCGAGCTCTTCGTCCAGGGTGTCGTTGTCGCCCGGAAGCGGCCGCGTGGCCGCCCGCGCAAGAACCCGGTTGCGGCATGAACACCCTAGGAACGATCGATCGCCCCCTGACGCACGACCCCAAGAAGCAGGTCCCGATGAAGCCGTCCACCAGCGAGCCCGCCGGCTCCGCGATCCCAGACTTCACCTCCACCGGCGCGAACGACACGCGCCAGAACAGGACCCGAGAGATGCAACTCATCCCAGAAGCCCTGGCTCGTGCGCATATGCACGACCGGCTGCATGAGGCGGAGCAGGAACGCCGGGCGATTCGCCTGGTGGCGGCCCGCCGCATGCAGCGCCGTGCCGAGCGCGCCTCACGTCGCGCCCGCCGCGCACTGGCCATGGCGGTCATGCAGTAGAGCCGTTTTCGCAACGGCAACAGAAGCAACAGCTGATGCGGGGGCCGGTCCGAACGGACCGGCCCCCGCAGTGCGTTGTACCTCTCCAACCACGGATCCCGGAGTTATCGTCACCAGGTGACGAGTCTTCCCGGGGACAGTGACAGCGGCGGCTCCACCGAGGAGCCCAGGCCCATCGTGTGCGCCCGCTGCGGCGCCACGGCAGAGGACCCGCCCCTCACCTGGACCTTCTCCGTCGAGAACGGCATCCGCCACTACATCTGCGACGCCTGCGCCCGGGCCAATCTCAGGGCGATCGAGGGGCGGCTGGACTCGGCTTGGTGGTGAGCTTCGGAGTCCTCTTGGGGCCCCTCCCCCCCGGCCCCCTCCCCACCCCTCCCGCCCAAAGAACGGCAGCCCAAGCTCACGCCTCAGCCGCTGATTCCCCCTCCGCCAGTGTCTGGTCGTCGTCCAGCACGAACCCTGGCAGCCACTCCTCCAGTTCGTCCCGCAGTCGTACCGTCGCTCCGAGTTGGCACAGCACACCGATGGTGCTCAAAGTCACCCGGTGTATCAGCAGGTACGCCGGGGGCAGGTTGAGCTTTTTGCCGAGTTGGTGTGCGGGGGAGCGAGGGTCGGCGATGCGGGCCGCCTGGCTGCGCATCCAGCCGCGGGTGAAGGTGAACTCGTCGGCCTGGGCCGGCTCGATGATGGGGAGCAGGTAGTCCAGTACGGCATCCGGGTCGAGTTCTATGGACTCCTTGACGAAGCCCTCCTCGCGGAGCAGGTCGTAGACCGCCTCGGCATCGCCGTCGAGGGTCATACGGAGCGAGTCGCCGATCGTCGGGGGCAGGCCGCCCGGCAGACGGTCCACCGTGCCGAAGTCCAGGACGCCGAGGCGCCAGCCGCTCTTGCCGCCGGAGCTCTCGGTGTCTTCGGCCTCTTCGGGGTCGTTCGGCAGGAGACGGAAATTGCCCGGGTGCGGGTCGGCGTGGAGCAGGCCGGTGCGGGACGGGCCGGAGAAGAGGAAGCGGGCAAGGAGCTGGCCTGCCCGGTCGCGCTGCTCCTGCGTACCGTCGGTGATCACCTCGGACAGGGGGATCCCGTCGATCCACTCCGTCACCAGGACCTGCTCGCACTGGTGGACCACGGCCGGCACCAGCACATCCGGGTCGTCCGCGAACTCCTCCGCGTGCGCCCGCTGTGCCTGTGCCTCCAAGGCGTAGTCGAGCTCTTCGGACACCCGGTCGCGCAGCTCCGCGATGAGCGGCTTGATGTCCATGCCGGGTATCAACGGTCCCAGGAGGCGGGCAAAACGGCTCAGTTGGTTCAGGTCGGACAGCAGGGCTTCGCCGGCTCCGGGGTACTGCACCTTGACCGCGACCTCCCGGCCGTCGTGCCACACCGCCCGGTGCACCTGGCCGATCGAGGCCGCCGCGGCGGGCTTGTCCTCGAACTCCAGGAACAGGTCGTGCCAGTCCTCGCCGAGCCGCTCCGCCAGCACGGAGTGCACCGTGCGGGTCGGCATCGGCGGGGCCGCTTCCTGGAGTTTCGTCAGCGCCGCTCGGTAGGGGCCCGCGACCTCCTCGGGCAGCGCCGATTCGAAGACGGACATGGCCTGTCCGAACTTCATGGCTCCGCCCTTGAGCTCGCCGAGCACCTTGAAAAGCTGCTCCGCCGTGCGCTGTTGCAGCTCGCGACCCACGAGTTCGGCGGATTTGCCGCCGATTCGTTTGCCGAGTCCCCAGGTCGCCCGCCCGGCGAAGCCGAGCGGTAGTGCGGCGAGCTTGGCGGTTCGGGTGACCGCCTTCCGGGGAAGATCAGACATGCGCCCTCCAAGTACCGGACAGCCGTGCCGCGTGCGGCTGTTGCCCGGCCATTGTCTCGTGCGGCCCTTCGTCGTCCGAGGTCTGCTCCCCCTTACCTTTCTCCGCGGCCCCGCAGCGGCATGCGGGATGCTCCCACACCGGCCTCGCGTGCCAGTCGAAACCAGGCACCGAGACCTCCCAGCGGGCCCCCGCACTCGACGGCAGTTTCCCGTCCAGAAAGGCGAGCGCATGCCCCGCGGCCAGGCCTGCGACCGCGGTGGTCAGCGCCAGATCACAAGCCGGTACGTGACGGGACTGGGCGGAACGCCACTGTGCCAGCAGGCGTGGCCAGGTCGGGTCCCGGTCGGTGCGTCCCTGATCCAGGCAGCCCGCGCAGGCCGTGTCGCCGGGCAGGACCAGCGGGCCGACGACTCCTGTGCCTTCGACCACTCCGGCGTACAGATGGGGTGTTCCGGAGTCGATCAGCGGCTCGGCGGCCGACGGGTCGGGTGCGTGGACCGCGAGACCGTCCCGGGGCGTGATGATCACGAGGGAGAGGCCCGGATCTTCTTGCTCGGTAGCCGGGCGTGTGCTGCCGCGCCGGGGCGGGCGGTTCGGTGCCGCACGGCGCACCGCACGGCGTGCGGCCTCGTCCCTGCGCTCGCCGATGGATTCGGCGGGCAGCCCGCCCGGAGCCACGTCCCACGGCTCGACGCAGCCGCCGTCGTGCACGTCGACCTTGCCCACGCCCGCTCCCGCCAGCGCCGCGGCCAATGCGACTCCGACCCGGCCCGCGCCCCGCACCTGTACGCGCAGTGAGCGGCGGGCCGCCAGCCGGCGCATGGCCTCGCCCGGTTCGGGAGTGACCAGGGAGAGCGATGCGACGTCGGGCCTCAGTCGGTCCAGGACCGCCGGTTTCTTGCGCAAAGCATCGGCGGCCGGGCCGCCGCCCGTCGCGTCGTCGAGCAGTCCGGCCTGGGTGAGCCGCTCCACGAGACCGTCGACATGGCCGTCGGGCAGACCCATGCGGCGCCCCTCGTCGCGTAGCAGAGGCAGTCCGCGTGTGCCGTCGAACAAGGTCAGGAGACTGCCCGTCGCCGTGTCCATCGGGCCGAGCACCATCGCGTGTGCGGGTGCCATCCCGAACTGCACGGTGTTGAGATCCCGCCAGCCGCGCCGCAGCGCGGGTTTCACCATCGGATGCATGACCGACCCCCGTACGTCCCCGTTGTGCCGGCGGGTGTTCGTCCTGTTCCGCCGGTCGAATGTCAGCATGCCCGCATTGCCCGGCGCGTGCCGAAAGTTGTCCACAGGTAGTGGATATTCGTCGTACAAATCGAGCGCGTGGGGTGCGGTTCGGCATCGATGCGTCCCGGAGGCGGGACTTCCCCCGTGTGCAACGGGTAACGTCGGGGCGTGCCCGCCGACCCACTGCACCGCGCCGGAAACCCACAGCGCAGCACGACGAGCCAGCCGCCAAGCGGCTCGGGGGCGAGCGCGATCGAGGTCCGCAGGAGCGCGCGACGGCGCAGAACGGTCTCCGCGTACCGTGAAGGCGATCGCACCGTCGTGCTCATTCCCGCCCGGATGTCCGAGGCGGAGGAGCAGCGCTGGGTGAGCGTCATGCTCGACAAGCTGGCCGCCCAGGAGAACAAGCGGGTGCTCGGCGACACGGAGCTGTCCGAGCGGGCCGCGCGGCTCTCCGATCTGTACTTCGACGGCCGGGCCAGGCCCACTTCGGTCCGCTGGGTCACCAATCAGAACACCCGCTGGGGTTCGTGCACCCCTGCCGAGGGCAGTATCCGTCTTTCGCACCGGCTGCAGGGCATGCCCGAGTACGTCGTCGACTACGTCCTCGTCCATGAACTCGCGCATCTGCTTGTGCCCGGCCACGGCCCCGACTTCTGGCGGCTTCTGGAGGCCTATCCGCGGACCGAGCGGGCCCGCGGCTACCTCGAAGGAGTGGTCGCCGCCGACCGGCTGCCGCACCTGCCCGTCGCTCGCGGCGAGTGACGTCGGTCTGACGCCCGTCCGGCGTCGTACCTGCCCGGACTGCTGGAAGCAGGGTTTCTGTACCGGGTCTGTACCGGCTTCGTCCGCGGCTGGATTTTGCCGTTAGCCTGACGCGACGCACTCGTATTCGGGATGGGGGACGGTCGTTACGCATGGCCAGGGAATTCCAAAGCGGCCACAAGGCCAAGATCAGTGACCTCACCGCGGGCACCGATCTGTACGTAGGTGTGCAGATCACCGGCCCCGGACTTTCCTTCGACATCAGCTGCTTCGGTCTGGACGCCAACGAACAGCTTTCGGACGACCGGTTCTTCGTCTTCTTCAACCAGCCGAAGACTCCCGAAGAGTCCATCCAGCTTCTCGGCGCGCAGGCGGGCGACACGGAGTCCTTCCGCGTCACGCTCGACAGGATCCCGCCGCAGATCCAGAAGCTGTCCTTCACGGCGACGATCGACGGCGCCGGACAGATGTCGCAGGTCGCCCCCGGGTACCTCCGCATCGTCGCGGGCGGCGAGGAGGTGGCCCGCTACTCGTTCAACGGTGGCGAGTTCTCCACCGAGCGCGCCGTGATGCTGGGCGACTTCTATCTCAAGGACGTATGGCGGTTCGCCGCGGTCGGACAGGGCTTCGACGGCGGGCTCGACGCGCTGCTGAAGAACTTCGGCGGCGAGGTCGCCGAGGAAGAGCCAGCAGCCCCGGCACCGCAGGCCGCCACGCCGTCGTTCGCGCCGCCGGCCCAGTCCGCCGCACCGCCCGCGTTCGGCGCCCCGGCGGGCCCCGCCGTGCCGGCTCCAGCGCCGGCTCCGCAGCCTGCCGCCCAGGGTTTCGCACCGCCCCAGGGAGCCACGCCACCGCCGGCCCCCGCGCCTTCAGTGCACGCGGCGCCGACCATCATCGCGCCTATGACCCCGCCCGGCGGCGCCCCGGTACCGCCTCCGGCTCCCGCCCCGGCGCCCTACGGGCAGCCGGGCCAGCAGCAGCCTCCGTACGGCCAGGCCCCCGGCCAGACCGCACCCCTGCCACCCGGCTACGGACAGCCCCAGGCACCTCAGGCGCCCCAGGCGCCCGCTCCGCCCCCGGGCTACGGCCAGCCGACCCCGCCTCCCGGCTACGGTCAGCAGCCGCCGTTCGGTCAGGTGCCCGGTCAGCCCGGCGCGCCGGGTGCGCCCGCCTCCTACGGAGTGCCGCAGGGCGCTCCCCAGGGAGGCGCCGGTGTCACCGCGGCGCTGCAGGTGTACAAGGAGACGCCCACCGGGCAGCGCTGGACGCAGCAGAACAAGAAGATGGTCCGTGTCGACCTCGGCATGGGCGGCGACCAGGCCGTACTGGCCCGCCAGGGCAGCATGGTGCTCTACCAGGGCAAGGTCGACTTCAGCTACAAGGGCGCCGGGTTCTCCGGGCGGATCGTGGGCAACGCGACCGGCCAGGAGATGCAGCTCATGCGCTGTTCGGGCCGCGGTCAGGTCTTCCTCGCGGAGAGCGGCGCCATGCTGCACCCCATCGAGCTGCAGGGTGACGCTGTCTGCGTCTCCGCGGAGAACGTCCTCGCCTTCGACGAGACGCTCCAGTACGAGGTGCGCCGCGTCGAAGGACACGGCATCCCCGGCGGAGCGCTGTTCACGATGCAGTTCCAGGGGACCGGCACGGTCGTCGTGAAGACGCGCGGGGTGCCCGTCGTCCTGCCCGTGACGCCGACGACGTTCGCCGACTGCAACGCCGTCGTCGCCTGGTCCGCCGCCTCGCAGGTGATCGTTTCCAGCCAGGTGCGGATGCGCCGCAACGCCTACCCGGGCGACACCGGAGAGAGCGTGAACCTCCAGTTCCGCGGCGCGCCCGGCAATTTCATCGTCGTCCAGCCGTACGAGGTCTGAGGGAGCCCGTCCTATGAACCAGCAGCTAGCGGGCTTCGCCCCGGCACCCGTTGCCGCACGCATGGAGAACCACGGCAACCACATGCTCAAGGTCGCCATGCAGACCGGAAACGACCTCCTCGCGCGCGTGGGGTCGATGGTCGCCTACGAAGGCTTCGTCCAGTACGAGCCGAATCCGCCGGCCGTGCGCCAGATCGCCAAGGACTGGATGACCGGCGAGGGCGCACCCCTGATGAAGTGCTCCGGAGACGGTCTGCTGTACCTCTCCGACTACGGGGCGAACGTCGTCGTCATCAACCTCAACGGCGACGCGATCTCCGTCAACGCCACCAACCTGCTCGCCTTCGACGCGCACCTCACCTGGGGCGTCGAGCGCGTCAAGGGGCTGGCGAAGTTCGCCGGACAGGGACTGTGGAACACCAAGATCTCCGGGCAGGGCTGGGTCGCCCTGACCTCCCGGGGCAAGCCCATC
The DNA here is from genome assembly GCF_036182465.1 of Streptomyces sp. NBC_00258. Classification (NCBI taxonomy): domain Bacteria; kingdom Bacillati; phylum Actinomycetota; class Actinomycetes; order Kitasatosporales; family Streptomycetaceae; genus Streptomyces; species Streptomyces sp. NBC_00258. Next base: position 4,631,833 of record NZ_CP108081.1, on the reverse strand, counting down.
GTCGTCGACTGCGGCGGCGGCGAGGACGAGACGTACGTCGACCCGGACGCGCTCGTCGCCTGGTCCCCGAACCTCAAGGTGAAGGGCAAGCGCAGCTTCAAGGCGCAGTCCCTGATCGGGCGGGGCAGCGGCGAAGCCTTCCAGATGGCCTTCTCCGGACAGGGCATCGTCGTCGTCCAGCCCAGCGAGGACAGCACCGACCGCCTCCGGGTACGGGGCTGAGGGGGAGCACACACACCATGCAGAGCCCGCTTTTCGCCTACAACGACCAGCAGTCCCAGGAGCGCTACAGCCTGCAGAACAAGCAGATGCTGCGCGTGGTCCTGGAGGGCCACGACGACATGCTGGCCCGCAAGGGCACCATGGTCGCGTACCAGGGTCTTGTGGAGTTCGACGCCGAGTACCAGAACTCCGGTCAGCAGCGTTCGCGCGCGCACACCGGAGAGGGCCTCGACCTGATGCGCTGCCACGGGCAGGGCACCGTCTACCTGGCCAACCTCGCCCAGCACATCCATGTGGTGGACGTGGACCAGGACGGCCTCACCGTCGACAGCAGCTACGTCCTCGCGATGGACTCCTCGCTGCACCACGACGTGATCGCCGTGGACAGCCAGTACGGGATCTCCGGCTCCGGCAAGTACCAGCTCAACATCACCGGGCGCGGCAAGGTCGCCCTGATGACGTCGGGCATGCCGCTGATGCTTCAGGTCACGCCGGACCGGTACGTCAACTGCGACGCCGACGCGATCGTGGCCTGGTCCACGAGTCTGCGCGTACAGATGCAGGCCCAGACCCACTCCTCCGGCGTGTTCCGGCGCCGCGGCAACACCGGTGAGGGCTGGGAACTCAGCTTCATGGGCCAGGGGTACGCGCTCGTTCAGCCCAGCGAGATGCTGCCGCCGCAGAACGCGGCGATCGGGTCGGGTGTCGCCGCGCAGTACGGGATGGGACAGCAGGGGGCCCGGGGGCAGAACCAGGGCAACGCCTGGAGTTAGGACCTTTCGCGGGGCACTCCGAAGAGTGCGCCGCGAAAGGTCCGGGGCCGGTGGTTGGCTGCGGGTCCGCCGTGGCTGGGCGCGCGGTTCCCCGCGCCCCTGACGGGGCGCTCTTGTCGGCGTGTGTAAGGGGCGGCCGCTATTGCGGCCGCCCCTTACACGTGCCCCTTCAGAGCCTTGCTCGTGTTGCATTCAGCAGGCGTACGACCGAGTCGTCCGCCACCGTCGCCACCTCGTCGTACGGGAACCAGCGCAGGTCGAGGGATTCGTCGCTGATCTCCTGGACCGCGCCCGGCTCGGCCACGACCGCGTACTGCACGTCGAAGTGGCAGTGGCAGGGCGGCGGGATGGGATGCCGGTCCAGGCGTACGGGCCCGCCCGGGAGCAGGGTCAGGCCCGCGATACCCGACTCCTCCGTGGCCTCGCGCAGGGCCGCGGCCTCCAGCGTGGCGTCCCCGGGCTCGCAGTGACCACCCATCTGGAGCCACATCCGCAGCTTTTTGTGAAGCGTCAGCAGCACCCTGCCGTGCCCGGGATCGATCACCAGGGCACTCGCCGTGACATGCCCGGCCGTGCAGGCCTTCCACATGCCGTCCGGATGCGCCTCCAGATGGTCGAGATAGGCCTGGCGCAGTTCCTCCTGGCCCTCGATGCCCTTGAGGACCAGGACGGCGTCGTCGTACAGGCTCACTTGTCGTCGTCGCCCTTTTCCTCGCCCTTTTCGTCGTCCTTGGGCGCGTCCTTCGTGAGGTTCGGCTTCTCGGAGGGACCGCTCGCGGCCTCGCCGAGCATCTTGTCGAGCTCGGAGAAGTCCAGCTGCTCGCGGTGCACGAAGCCGTCCGGGTCGTCCAGGTCGGAGGCGGTCGGCAGCATGTCCGGGTGCGCCCACAGGCCGTCACGGCCGTCGACACCGCGCGCGTCCGTGAGCGAGGCCCACAGGCGCGAGGCGTCCCGCAGGCGGCGCGGGCGCAGCTCCAGGCCGATCAGCGTGGCGAAGGTCTGCTCGGCGGGGCCGCCCGTCGCACGGCGGCGGCGCAGCGTCTCCCGCAGCGCGTCGGCGGACGACAGACGCGGCTTCGCGGCAGAGTGGACCACCGCGTCCACCCAGCCCTCGACGAGCGCGAGCGCGGTTTCCAGGCGGGCCAGGGCGGCCTTCTGCTCGGGCGTGTCCTCCGGCTGGAACATGCCCTGCTGGAGTGCCTGCTGCAGCTCCTCCGGGTTCTGCGGGTCGAACTGGCCGACCACGTCCTCCAGCTTCGCCGTGTCGACCTTGATCCCGCGCGCGTACCCCTCGACCGCGCCGAACAGGTGCGAGCGCAGCCACGGCACGTGGGCGAAGAGCCGCTGGTGGGCGGCCTCGCGCAGGGCGAGGTAGAGCCGCACCTCCTCCTGCGGGACGCTCAGGTCCTTGCCGAACGACTCGATGTTCAGCGGCAGCAGCGCGGCCTTGCCGGCCGGGCCGAGCGGCAGGCCGATGTCGGTCGAGCCGACGACCTCGCCCGCGAGCACGCCGACGGCCTGCCCGATCTGCGTGCCGAACATGGCGCCGCCCATGGAACGCATCATCCCCAGGAGCGGGCCCGCCATGGCCTGCATCTCCTCGGGCAGTACGTCGCCCATGGCCGCGCCGACCCGCTCGGCGACCGGGTCGACGAGCTCCTTCCACACCGGAAGGGTCGCCTCGACCCACTCCGCGCGGCTCCAGGCCACCGCGGAACCGGCGCCGGACGGCAGCGACGTCGCGTCGTCCAGCCACAGGTCGGCCAGGCGCACCGCCTCGTCGACCTGGGTGCGCTCGGCGGGGCCGATGCTCGCGTCCTTGGTGCCGTCGGGAGTGCCCTGGGACACCGTCTGGCGGGCGATCTGCTTGGCCATGTCCCAGTTCACCGGCCCGCCCTCGTACGAGAGCATCTGGCCGAGCTGCTGGAACGCGGCGCCCAGGTCGTTGGGGTTCAGCGAACCGAACATGGCTGCGAGCGGGTTGTCGCCCCCCGGTCCGCCGGGCCCGAAACCGAACGGGTTGGCAGGTCCCTGACCACCACCGCTCTGCTGGTCCTTCTTCTTGCCCTCGTCGCCGTCGTCCGGCTCCTCCGGCGGAAGGCCGAATCCGAATGGGGTGTCACTCACGGGATTCCTCGGCTGTTAAGGCCGCCGGTTCGCTCCGACGGCGGCTGCCCTACATCACCACCCAGCGTAGACACCACAACCGGTTCGGGCCTCGGTGCTTCGCCGACTCGGCGGCTGCGGCAGGATGGATGCCACCTGGTACGTACGCGTCACGCGCGTTCTTACTGAAGACAACCGCTGGAGACGCCCGGTGAGTTCCCCAGATCCACAGGTTCGCGCAGCGCGAAACCCTTCAACCAATCCGGCCGTACGCGGCCCCGTAGTCGCGATCACCGGCGCCGCGGCCGGAATCGGCGCGATGCTCACCGAGCGGCTCGCCGCCAGCGACGAGATCAAGCAGGTCATCGCCATCGACGAGCGGCGCGGTGAGTGCGCGGCCGCGCAGTGGCACATCCTGGACGTCCGGGATCCGGCGATCGCCGAGAAGCTGCGCGGCGCGGACGTCGTGGTGCACCTCGCGCTCGATCTCGACCTGGAGACGGATCCGGCCGCACGTACGGCCTACAACGTGCGGGGGACACAGACCGTGCTGACGGCCGCCGCCGCGGCCGGGGTGCACCGGGTCGTGCTGTGCACCTCCGCGATGGTCTACGGAGCCCTGCCCGACAACGAACTGCCCCTCTCCGAAGACGCCGAACTGCAGGCGACCGCGGAGGCCACAGGGGTGGGGGACCTCCTGGAGGTCGAGCGGCTCGCGCGGCGGGCGCCACGCGCGCATCCCGGGCTCAACGTCACCGTCGTACGGCCTGCCGTGCTGGTCGGAGGGACCGACACGGCGCTCACCCGGTACTTCGAGTCGCCCCGGCTGCTGGTCGTCGCCGGGTCCCGGCCCGCCTGGCAGTTCTGTCATGTCGAGGATCTGTGCGCGGCCCTGGAGTACGCCGTTCTGGAGAAGGTCGAAGGAGAGCTGGCCGTCGGGTGCGACGGGTGGCTGGAGCAGGAGGAGGTCGAGGAGCTCAGCGGGATTCGGCGCATGGAGCTGCCGTCCGCCGTAGCGCTGGGGGCCGCGGCCCGGCTGCACCGGATCGGGCTCACGCCGTCTCCGGCGGGGGACCTCGCCTACACGATGTACCCCTGGGTGGTGAGCGGGAGCCGGCTGCACGACGCCGGGTGGCGGCCGCAGTGGACCAATGAGGAGGTTCTCGCGGAGCTTCTGGAGGAGGTTGCCGGGCGGCACACGCTGGCCGGGCGGCGGCTTGGGCGGAAGGACGCCACCGCCGCGGGGGCCGCGGGGGCGACGGTTGCGCTGTTGGGTACGGCCGCGTTGGTGCGGCGGGCTCGGAAGGCTCGGCGGCGGATCTGAGACGGCGGGGTTGGCGGCGTGGGGTTTTCGCCCCCGCCGCCCCTTCCCGTTCCCGTCCCCTTCTGGGGGCTCCGCCCCCAGACCCCCGCTGTCGGCCTGAACGGCCTCGTCCTCAAACGCCGGACGGACCGGGTCTGCCTGGGCCGGGTTGAGAGGTGCGGGACTGAGCCGAAGGGTGCGTCCTGTAGAAGGCTCCAATCGTGCACGCGCGTGTGCGGGAGGAAATCCGTATTCCGTGGGGTTGGCGGGGTGGGGCACGATGGGGGTATGGCACCCATGAATGATCATCCCGGTGAGCAGGCCGCTCAGGAGCCCATCAAGCTGCTGGCCATTCGGGACACCGCACTGTCCTTGGACGAGGTCTTCCGGGCTGTCGGGGACGATGCCTCCGGGGGGACCGCGCTGTTCGTCGGGACCGTGCGGAATCATGACGGGGGAGCCGATGTCGACGCGCTCGGGTACTCCTGCCATCCGAGTGCCGAGGCGGAGATGCGGCGGGTCGCCGAGAAGGTCGTCGCCGAGTATCCGGTGCGGGCGCTCGCCGCGGTGCACCGGATCGGTGACCTTCGGGTGGGTGACCTCGCGGTGGTCGTCGCCGTTTCCTGTCCGCATCGGGGCGAGGCCTTCGAGGCCTGCCGCAAACTGATCGACGATCTCAAGCACGAGGTCCCGATCTGGAAGCACCAGACGTTTTCCGACGGTACGGAGGAGTGGGTCGGGGCCTGTTGAAGTCCCACGGGTCACTTCGGTCCCAGTGGCACTCCTGTCCGCCGTTCCGGTTGCGTAACCGGACCCCTGCCGTGAGCGTTGAACATGCGGATGGTTAATCTGCTGATCAGTCAGTTGCGGTCGCTCATGGGGTTGGGAGGTCGGCATGGCGGCGCTCGCCTGGTTGCTGATTCCGCTTTTGGCCGCGATCGGCGCAGGACTTTGGGGCAGTTGGGCCGGACGGAACCGAAAGACCCTCGGGGACGGCACCGAGCTCGCGGGCTACACACGTTTCCGCGAGGCCATGGAGAAGTCGGAGAAGTCGGAGCAATTGCACACGGACGCCTGACCGGCCCGGATTCCCCGGACGGACGGCCCTGACGGTGCGCTGACAGACCGGTCCCGTACTGTCGTTCCATGCCACGCCGCACCGCGACGATGCTCGCCTCCACCCTGATGCTGATCGCGCTCCTGTGTGCGGGAGTCTTCATCAATGTGCCGTATTCGGAGATGTCACCGGGGCCGACGGTGAACACACTCGGGGAGCACGACGGCGAGCCGGTGCTCCAGATCTCCGGTCGCAAGACCTACGCGACGACCGGGCATCTGAACATGACCACCGTCCGGGTCACCAGCGCCGACTACAAGATGAACCTCGTCGAGGCCGTGTACGGGTGGCTGGCCCACGACAACAAGGTCGTTCCGCACGACACGCTCTATCCGGACGGCAAGACGGAGGAGCAGTCGACGCAGGAGAACGCCGAGGAGTTCAGCCAGTCCCAGGAGAGCGCCAAGGTCGCGGCCCTCAAGGAACTGGACATCCCGGTGAAGTCCTGGGTGATCGTCTCCACCGTCGTCAAGGACACCCCCGCCGAGGGCAGGCTGCACGCCGGTGACGTCATCAAGGCCGTCGACGGTACGACGGTGAAGGCACCCGACGACGTCGCGAAGCTGGTCACCAAGCACAAGCCTGGTGAGAAGGTCGTCTTCACGATCGTGCCCGCCAAGGAACAGGCCGCCGCCGAGAAGGAGAACAGGACGGCGACCAGGACCGAGGAGATCACGATCACCACCGCCAAGTCCGACGACACCGGAGAGCAGCGCGCGATCGTCGGAATCTCGGCCGGGACCGACCACACGCTGCCGTTCACCATCGACATCAAGCTCGCCGACGTCGGCGGCCCGAGCGCCGGCCTGATGTTCGCCCTCGGCATCGTCGACAAGCTGACGCCGGGCAACCTCACCGGCGGCAAGTTCGTGGCCGGCACCGGCACCATCACCGACGACGGCAAGGTCGGCCCGATCGGCGGCATCGAGATGAAGACGGTCGGCGCCCGCGACAAGGGCGCCCAGTACTTCCTGACGCCCAAGGACAACTGCACGGCCGCCGCCCGTGACATCCCCGAGGGGCTCACACTCGTCAAGGTCGACACCATCGACGACGCGATGAGCGCGCTCAAGGACATCCGCGGCGGCAACACGGCCGACCTGCCGAAGTGCACCAGGAGCTAGGGCCTGTCCGGCAATTCCCTCCCCAGCCTCCGGCCGGGGGGACCCCCAGAGCACGCTCCTGACGGCGCCGGGCCGCTCTCCGGGCGACGACGGGAACTGCCAGACAGGCCCTACCGCCCACGGCGGGCCGGCCCGCTCCGCGCTACTCCGCGAACGTCGCCGTCAGGGCCTCGGCCAGGCCCGGCACGAGGTCCGATCCGGTGAGCACGTCCGTCGCCGCGTCCTTCTCGCGCAGCCGCAGCGCCGACTCGCGCTTTCCGCCGCGCAGCACCGCGACGGTCATCCGGACCTCCTGGCGCTCCGGGTGCTCGGCGACCCACTTCGCCAGCCGCTTCTCGTCGAGGCCGTCCGGTACGGACGCCTCCGCGGACGGCGGGAGCATCAGCCGCTCCACGGAGAGGGCGCAGCCGACCACCGAGTCCGGCCAGGCGATGGTGCCGAGGAACTCGTCCAGCGGGCTGCCCGCGGGGAGTTCGTCCTGCTCAATTGGGGTAAGGGTGCCCTCTGGGGCGTCCTCGGTCAGACCGAGGCGCTCGGCGAGACCCGGTTCCTGGGAGCGCAGTTGGCCGGTGTCGACCAGGGCGAAGAGGCGGGCGGGCTGGTCCCAGCCGAGCCCCGATACGTACTCGTCGATCTCGAGGACGGCACGGGTGAGGGGCCCGGCCGCCATGGGGGTGCCTGAGGAGGTGGTGTTGGACATGGTCACAATCCTGCCTCGTTCGGCCCCCGAAGCGGGAACCGAGTAAAGCATCAGTAAGTTGCATAGATGTGGCCCGGCATTTGCGGGGCCCCCAGATACCAACAGCGAACTTCGAGGTGCGCACCTTGGCTTTCCAGATGCCGGACCGCGGCGGAGGCCCGACGGGGCCACGGATCAGAGTGGGCCGACCGTCCCGGCGCGTCCGGACCCTGCTCATGACACTGGGCGTACTGGCCGTGCTGGCCATGGCCTTCGTCATGTTCGCGGGGTTCTGGACGGACTGGCTCTGGTATCGATCGGTCAAGTATTCGTCCGTCTTCACGACCACCCTGTGGACCAAGATCGGCCTGTTCTTCGTCTTCGGACTGCTGATGGCCACGGCCGTCGGCGTGAACATCTGGCTGGCCCACCGGCTGAGGCCGCCACTGAGCGCCATGTCGATGGAGCAGCAGAGCCTCGACCGCTACCGGATGGGCGTGGCCCCGTACAAGAAGTGGATTCTTCTCGGGATCACCGCCCTGGTCGGGCTGATCGCGGGCGCCTCCGCGGCGGGACAGTGGCGTACGTGGCTGCTGTGGGTGAACGGAGTGCCCTTCAACCAGAAGGACCCCCAGTTCCACCTGGACATCGCCTTCTACGCCTTCGATCTGCCCTGGTACCGCTTCCTGCTGGGCTTCGGATTCGCTGCCGCGATCCTTTCGGTGATCGCCGCCGCGCTGACCCACTACCTGTACGGCGGGCTGCGCATCACCAGCCCCGGAGCGCGCGCCACGGCCGCGGCCACCGGGCATCTCTCGGTGCTGCTCGGTCTCTTCGTCGCACTGAAGGCGGTCGCGTACTGGCTCGACCGGTACGGCCTCGCGGTGAAGTCCAGTGACTTCAAGGCGACGGACAACTGGACGGGCCTCAGGTACGTCGACGCGAACGCGTATCTGCCCGCCAAGACGATTCTGTTCTGCATCGCCGTCATCTGCGCCCTGCTGTTCTTCGCCACCCTGTGGCGGCGCACCTGGCAGCTGCCGGTCATCGGCTTCGGCCTGATGGTGCTCTCGGCGATCCTGATCGGCGGTCTGTACCCGGCGATCGTCCAGAAGTTCCAGGTCCAGCCGAACGAGCAGGCCAAGGAAGCGCCGTACGTCGACAAGAACATCAAGGCGACGCGCGAGGCCTACGGCATCGACGACGCCAAGGTGACGGACTACTCCGGCAAGGGCGGCACGGAGAACGCGGAGCAGATCCGCAAGGACGCCGACTCGGCGGCCAGTTACCGGCTGATCGACCCGAACGTCGTCTCGCCGGCCTTCCAGCAGCTCCAGCAGGAGCGCAAGTACTACCAGTTCCCCTCCACGCTCGACGTCGACCGGTACACGGACGCCGACGGCAAGGAGCAGGACACCGTCATCGGTCTGCGCGAGCTGAACCTGAACGGCATCCCGAAGAGCAACTGGATCAACGACCACTTCACGTACACCCACGGCTACGGCGCGGTCGCGGCCAGGGGTACGGCGACGGGTTCCGATCCGCCGGGTTCGCCGGACTTCTCCGAGTCGGGGCTGCCGACCACAGGTGACCTCGGCAAGTACGAGCAGCGGATCTACTACGGGGAGAAGACCGAGCAGTACTCCATCGTGGGCGGCCCGCAGAAGGAGCTCGACTACGAGGAGAACGGCGAGAAGACCACCAGCTACAAGGGCAAGAGCGGCGTCAACCTCGCCAACCCGATCAACCGCGCCGCGTACGCGGTGGCGTTCGGCGAGCCGCAGATGTTCTACTCGGGCGCGATCGGCGAGGGTTCCCGGATCCTCTACAACCGCACGCCCAAGGAGCGCGTCGAGGCCGTGGCCCCGTGGCTGACCATCGACGGCGACGCCTATCCGGCGATCGTGGACGGCAAGATCCAGTGGATCGTCGACGCCTACACGACGACCAACGGGTACCCCTACGCCTCCCGTACGACGCTGGGGGACACCACGGCGGACTCGCTGACCGACAACCAGCGGGCGGTGGTGGCGCAGCAGAACCGCGTCAACTACATCCGCAACTCGGTGAAGGCGACCGTCGACGCGTACGACGGCTCGGTCAAGCTCTACCAGTGGGACACCAAGGACCCGGTCCTCAAGACCTGGATGAAGGCGTTCCCCGACACGGTGAAGCCGAAGACCGACATCAGCGAGTCGCTGATGGAGCACCTGCGCTACCCGCAGGACCTCTTCAAGGTCCAGCGCGAGCTGCTCACCCGCTACCACGTCACCGACGCCGCCCAGTTCTACAGCGGCAGTGACGCCTGGCAGGTGCCGGACGACCCGACCAACAAGGACAGCAGTGCGGTCCCGCCGTATTACCTGAGCCTGAAGATGCCGGGGCAGAACGCACAGCAGTTCTCACTGACCACGACCTTCACGCCCAACGGGCGCCCGAACCTCGGGGCGTTCATGGCCGTGGACGCCGACGCGGCCAGTAAGGACTACGGCACGATAAGGCTGTTGAGAGTGACCTCCACGGTGAGAGGTCCACAACAGGTGCAGAGCGAGCTCAACAGCAATGCAGACGTCGCCGAGTTCGTCCGCAACCTCAGAGGCACGGACTCCGACATCGAGTACGGAAACCTGCTGACCGTGCCACTCAACGGCGGGTTCCTGTACATCGAGCCGGTGTACGCACGAGGCGGCACGTCCAACTACCCGCTGCTGAGAAAGGTGGGCGTCGCCTACGGCGACCAGACCGTCTTCAAGGACACCCTCGCCGAAGGGCTGAACACGGTCTTCGGAGTGGACGGCGAGGAAACCACCGAGCCACCACCCAAGGACGGTGAGACCCCGAAGCCACCGACGACGGGCGACACCGACCTGGCGAAGGCCATCGCCGACGCCGAGGACGCCTACACGGCCGGCGAGGAAGCGCTCAAGAAGGGTGACTGGGAGGCGTACGGCAAGGCCCAGGAGGACCTTCAGGACGCGCTCCAGCGCGCCGCCGAGGCCGAGCAGAAGGCCAGCTCGGCCAGTGGCGCCAACAGCGACGCCGACAAGGAAGCAAGCGGTCAACAGGACGGTGACCAGGGCAGTTGAGCAGTCCCACCCCGCGCCGTGGTACGGTTGCAACACAACGGCGCGGGGTGGAGCAGCTCGGTAGCTCGCTGGGCTCATAACCCAGAGGTCGCAGGTTCAAATCCTGTCCCCGCTACTGAAGTAGAAGGACCCGGATCCTCCAAGGATCCGGGTCCTTCTATGTGTGCGGCCGCGCGGGGATCGCGTGCGTGTGCCCATCGCTCATCAGTGCTGCCGCGGTGAAGGCTGCGCCATCCGCCTGGAGTTGAGGAATCTGTGTTTCACTTGTCTCTCTGTGGGCATGTCGACAAAACGCTGAAGTGACCTCACTGGCTGCGGTATACCAGGTGTACCCAGGTTGCAGGTGGTGCGACGATGGACGTTATGGGGGACAAGGCAACTCTGTTGGAGACAGGGCGGTTTGTGCAGCCTTCCGACCGGGACGAGACCGGCGAGGCTGCTGAGGAGGCGCGCCGACGACTCGCCGCGGAGGCGGGCGACGTCGAGGCGATGAGCGTTCTCGGAGCCATGCTGCTCCGCCGCGGTGATCTCGACGGGGCCGAGCCTCAGCTGCGCGCTGCCACGGCGGCCGGTGACCGGGCCGCCGCCAACAACCTGGGTGTCCTCCTGCACCAGCGCGGATACGCCGAGGAGGCGGCCGGCTGGTGGCGGATCGCCGCCGTCGCCGGATCCGCGGCCGCCGCGCACGCGCTGGGCCGCCACCACCGCGAGCGCGGGGACGAGCCCGCCGCCGAGTACTGGCTGCGCCAGTCCGCCGAGCAGGGCCACGCCCTCGGCGCGTACGCGCTCGCCGACCTTCTGGAGCACCGCGGCGACGCCGGTACCGGGGACTGGATGCGGGCTGCCGCCGAGCGGGGCCATCGTGAGGCGGCGTACCGGCTCGCGCGGACGCTGGACCGCAAGGCCGTGCAGGCGGGCGAGGACGAGGGCGACAACGGTGTCGCGGCGACGATCGCCGCACAGGCCGAGCAGTGGTACCGGCAGGCCGCCGCGCGCGGTCACCGGCGGGCCGCGCTGCACCTCGGAGCGATCCTGGAGAGGCGCGGGGAGCTCAAGGAGGCCGGGCGCTGGTATCTGACCTCCGCCAAGGACGGTGAGGCGCGGGCCGCCTGCGCGCTGGGGTTCCTGCTGCGGGACGCGGGCGACACCGAGAGTGCGGCCGTGTGGTGGCTGCGGGCCGCCCAGGACGGCAACGGGAACGCCGCCAACGCGCTGGGCGCGCTGCACGCGGAGCGGGGCGAGACCCAGACCGCCGAGCGGTGGTACCGGGCCGCGATGGACGCCGGCGATGTGAACGGCGCGTACAACCTCGGGCTGCTCTGCGCCGAGCAGGCACGGACCGCGCAGGCCGAGCAGTGGTACCGGCGCGCGGCGTACGCGGGGCACCGTGAGGCCGCGAACGCACTGGCCATTCTGCTGCTGCAGGTCGGTGACGCGTCCGGGGCCGAGCCGTGGTTCTCCAAGGCCGCCGAGGCCGGGAGCGTGGACGCCGCCTTCAACCTCGGGATCCTGCACGCCGGGCGGGGGGCGGACAAGACAGCCCTTCGGTGGTACGAGCGGGCCGCTGCCGCCGGGCACTCCGAGGCCGCGCTGCAGGTGGGGATCGCGTGTCTGCGGGACGGGGACGAGCGGGCTGCCGAGCGGCACCTCCGGTGTGCCGCGGGTGGGGGGAGCGCGGAAGCGGCCTACCGGCTGGCCACCGTGCTCGACGCCCGGCGGCCGCCTGCGCCCGCGCACGAGCTGGGGGAGCCGGCCACCGAGAAGAGCGAGTGCGAGGAGTGGTACGAGCGGGCCGCCTCCCAGGGGCATCGGCGGGCCCAGGTGCGGGTGGGGATGCTGGCCTCCGCGCGCGGGGATGTCGTGGATGCGGCTCGGTGGTACCGGGAGGCCGCGGAGGCGGGGTCCCGGAACGGGGCGTTCAATCTTGGGCTGTTGCTCGCCCGGGAGGGGAGTGAGCCGGAGGCTGCCCTGTGGTGGACTCGGGCCGCTGACGCGGGGCATGGGCGGGCGGCGTTGCGGCTCGCCCTCGTCTACGCGCGTCGTGGGGAGCTGGCGGAGGGGCAGCGGTGGGCCGATCGGGCCGTGTCGCTCGGGCCCGGTGAGGTTTCCGAGCGGGCGGCTCGGTTGCGGGATGCGTTGCGGCAGGAGTTGTCGGCGTGAGGGGGTGGCGGGGGTGAGTTTTCGCCCCGCCGCCCCTACCCGTTCCCGTCCCTTCTGGGGTTGCGCCCCCAGGCCCCCGCTGTCGGCCTGAACGGCCTCGTCCTCAAACGCCGGACGGGCTGAAGAGCAGCCCGCCCGGCGTTTGGCGGGCAGGGATTCGGGGGGCGCGGGAACTGATTTGCACTGGTCGGCGCCGGTGACGTACTGTTCAGACATCGCCGCGGGGTGGAGCAGCTCGGTAGCTCGCTGGGCTCATAACCCAGAGGTCGCAGGTTCAAATCCTGTCCCCGCTACTGAAGACCGAAGGCCCGGAACCAATGGTTCCGGGCCTTCGGTGTGTTCGGGAGCAAGAGGTAGGGGCGCGGGATGTCGAAAGCCCCGGCCTTCTTGTGGCCGGGGCTTCGGGGAGTGCCGAGTCGGGCGGTCAGGCTGCCGCGCAGTTCGGGCACACGCCGCGGTACGTCACCTCGACGCCCGAGACCGCGAAGCCGAAGCGCTCGGAGTCGGGGAGGTCCGCCAGCGGATTGCCGCCCGGGTGGACGTCCTTGATCGCACCGCACTGGGCGCAGACCAGGTGGTGGTGCGGACTGTGCGCGTTCGGGTCGTACCGCTTCGCGCGCTTGTCCGTGGCGACTTCCAGCACCTCGCCGAGCGAGACCAGCTCACCCAGCGTGTTGTAGACGGTCGCCCGGGAGATCTCGGGCAGCTTGGCCACGGCCCTCGCATGGACCTCGTCGGCCGTCAGATGGACGTGATCGCCGTCGAGGACCTCGGCCACGACGCGCCGTTGCGCGGTCATGCGCCAGCCGCGTCCGCGCAGTCGTTCCAACAGGTCGCTCATACCACCAACCCTAACAGCAAGGAGGCCCAGTTTCCGAACAGGTGTGACTTTGGAGCATTCCTTGACTTAGACATTGTCCATTGTAGGATCGAGTTCGGCTTTGGCTGAGGGACAGGAACAGCCAGGATCAGCAAGGAATGACGCAGGAGGCGCACGTGACGCAGGGACCGCTTACGACGGAGGCCGGCGCGCCGGTGGCCGACAACCAGAACAGCGAGACCGCGGGCATCGGCGGCCCTGTTCTCGTCCAGGACCAGCTCCTCCTGGAGAAGCTCGCCCACTTCAACCGTGAGCGCATCCCGGAGCGTGTGGTGCACGCCCGTGGCGCAGGCGCCTACGGCACCTTCACGGTCACCGCCGATGTCAGCCGGTACACGCGCGCCCACTTCCTCTCCGAGGTCGGCAGGCAGACCGAGACCTTCCTGCGCTTCTCCACCGTCGCGGGCAACCTCGGCTCGGCCGACGCCGTCCGTGACCCGCGCGGCTGGGCGCTGAAGTTCTACACCGAAGAAGGCAACTACGACCTCGTCGGCAACAACACCCCGGTGTTCTTCATCAAGGACGCCATCAAGTTCCCCGACTTCATCCACACGCAGAAGCGCGACCCGTACACGGGCTCCCAGGAGGCCGACAACGTCTGGGACTTCTGGGGGCTCAGCCCGGAGAGCACCCACCAGGTGACCTGGCTCTTCGGCGACCGCGGCATCCCCGCCTCGTACCGCCACATGAACGGGTACGGCTCGCACACCTACCAGTGGAACAACGAGGCCGGCGAGGTCTTCTGGGTCAAGTACCACTTCAAGACCGACCAGGGCATCAAGAACCTGACGACCGAGGAGGCCGTGAACGTCTCCGGTCTCGACCCCGACTCGCACCAGCGCGATCTGCGCGAGTCGATCGAGCGCGGCGACTTCCCGACCTGGACCGTGCAGGTGCAGATCATGCCGGCGGCCGACGCGGCGACGTACCGCTTCAATCCGTTCGACCTCACCAAGGTGTGGCCGCACGAGGACTACCCGCCGATCGAGGTCGGCAGGCTGGAGCTCAACCGCAACCCGGAGAACGTCTTCGCCGAGGTCGAGCAGTCCGTCTTCAGCCCCGCGCACTTCGTGCCGGGCATCGGACCCTCGCCCGACAAGATGCTCCAGGGCCGCCTGTTCGCGTACGGCGACGCCCACCGCTACCGCGTCGGCGTCAACGCCGACCACCTGCCGGTGAACCGTCCGCACGCCACCGAGGCGCGTACGCACTCCCGTGACGGCCTTCTGTACGACGGCCGCCACAAGGGTGCCAGGAACTACGAGCCGAACAGCTTCGGCGGCCCGTTCCAGACGGACCGGCCGCTCTGGCAGGCGACCGCGAACTTCACGGCCGGCACCGGCAGTCATGAGGCCCCGGTCCACTCCGAGGACGACGACTTCGTGCAGGCGGGCAACCTCTACCGCCTGATGTCCGAGGACGAGAAGGGCCGTCTGATCGACAACCTCGCCGGCTTCATCGCCAAGGTCTCGCGCGACGACATCGCCGAGCGCGCGATCGACAACTTCCGTCAGGCCGACGGAGACTTCGGCAAGCGGCTGGAAGCCGCGGTCCAGGCCCTGCGCGGCTGACGCCAGCACTGGAACGCTTGTCGTCGAAGAGCGGGCCGGATCTCCCGTACCGGAGATCCGGCCCGTTCGCCTTCTCCTGAGTTGCTGTGTGCCCGGGGCCGGCAGCCGCCCGGCGGGTCCTTACGTGCTCAGGCCGGGGCGTGCTGTCGCAGCGGTGCCCAGCAGCGGATGATGTCGCGGACCGAGACGATGCCGACCGGCTCGCCGTGGTCGAGGACGACGAGGTGGCGGAAGCCGCCGTGGGTCATGGCCAGCGACGCCTCCTCCAGCGTCCAGGTCGGGGCGGCGAAGACGACGTCGGTGGTCGTGTGGGCGTGGGCCCGCTCGGTGTCCGGGCTCTGGCCCAGGCCTACGGAGTTGAGGATGTCGCGCTCGGTGAGGATGCCGAGCCCGCCTTCGTCGGGGTCGAGGACCACGGCCGCGCCCACGCGGCGTGCGGACATCAGCGCGGCGGCCTGCCGGAGGGTGTGAGCGGGTCCGATGGTGAGGACCACCGTGCTCATGGCGTCGCGGACGAGCATGGACGGAGCCACCTCCTACGAATCCGTTAGTTAACGGATTCACAAGTTCACAAGTGGGGGGACTCTCAGAGTCGCAGTTGAAGAGACGGTCAACAAGAGGGCGCGTGCAGACGATATTTGGGGCGCTTTCCCGCCCGTCAGTGCCTCAACTGCCCCCGGGCGCCTCAGTAGCGCTGGTTCAGATAACCCAACAGCTCGTCGTGGAGGATGCCGTTCGACGCGGCCGCGTTGCCGCTGTGCGGGCCCGGGCGGCCGTCGAGGCCCGTGAAGGAGCCGCCCGCCTCGGTCACGATGATCGCGGTCGCCGCCATGTCCCACAGCGACAGTTCGGGCTCCGCGCAGATGTCGACCGCGCCCTCGGCGACCATCATGTACGGCCAGAAGTCGCCGTACGCGCGCGTGCGCCACACCTCGCGGGTCAGGTCGAGGAAGCCGTCGAGCAGGCTGCGCTCCTCCCAGCCCGCCAGGGAGGAGTACGCGAAGGACGCGTCCTTCATGCGCGAGACCTGCGAGACCTTGAGCCGGGACGCCGACGACAGGCTGCGGCCGGTGAACGCGCCGTGGCTCTTCGCCGCCCACCAGCGGCGGCTCAGCGCGGGCGCGGAGACCACGCCGACGACCGGCTGGTAGCCGCCCTCGACCGCCTCCATCAGCGCGATGAGCGTGGCCCAGACGGGTACGCCGCGTACGTAGTTCTTGGTGCCGTCGATCGGGTCGATCACCCAGCGGCGGGGGCCCGTGCCCTCGACGCCGTACTCCTCGCCGAGGATCGCGTCCCGCGGCCGTGCCCGTTGGAGGTGGCCGCGGATCAGCTCCTCGGCGGCCTTGTCGGCCTCGCTCACCGGGGTCATGTCCGGCTTGGTCTCGACCTTGAGGTCGAGCGCCTTGAACCGGTCCATCGTCGCGGCGTCGGCGGCGTCCGCCAGGACATGGGCGAGGCGCAGGTCATCGCGATAGTCGGGCATGAGCGAACCGTATCTTCCGGGTCGCTCCGCGGGGAACGGGGGGAGACCGGGGGTTGTGTTACAGGTGCGGGTCGGACGCGGCCGGTCGCGCCCCGCGGCGAGCCGCGGGCCGGCACAGCCGCACGCCTCTTCGGGGCACTTGGCGCCCCCTGGTCATGCCGCGAACCCTTGACAGTGCCTCCGTGCGCGTCAACTCTGAAGCGCAGAGCCGATCGCCCCCGGGAGGCGACGATGCCTGCAGCGCGGGAATCCCTGCTGGACGCCGCCCACACGGCGCTCGGACGCCGTCCGTGGTCCGCCGTGCGGATGGTCGACGTGGCCGCCGCGGCCGGGGTTTCCCGGCAGACCCTCTACAACGAGTTCGGGAGCAAGGAAGGGCTTGCGCGTGCGCTCGTACGGCGGGAGGCCGACGCGTATCTCGCGGGGGTCGAGCGGGCTCTGGTGAGCCGTTCGGAGCCTCGGGAGCGGTTGGCCGCTGCGGCGGAGTGGACGGTGTCGGCGGCCCGGGGCAACGCGCTGGTGCGGGCGATGCTCACGGGGTGCTGGGCGGAGCGGCTGCCCTCGCCCACCCTGTCCGCGGTGCCGTCCTCGTCGGCCGTGCCCGCTCAGCGCAGGGCCGACGGGCCGTTGCCGTCGCCGGGGGACTTCGTGGGGCTGGTGCGGGACCGGGCCGTCGCGTCGCTGGCCGTGCAGGGTGCGTCGAAGTCCGAGGCCGCGGAGCTGGCCCGGGCCTGTGAACTCGTGGTGCGGCTGGGGGTGTCGTGCGTGCTGGCCCCCGCCGGGGAGGGCGGCACGGCCGGGATGGTCCGGGACGCTCTGACGACTGTGCGGTCCGTGAGTTGAGCGCGACCGCGGGCGGGCACGGACCGGTGACCTGTGGTCCTGACGGGACGGTCCGGGCGGGAGCAGTCCTATGGGGAGCAGTCCTAGTGGGACGAGCCCGACAGCTGCAGGCCGATGACTCCTATGATCACCAGGGAGATCGAGATGATCTTCAGGACGGAGACCAGGTCGTCGAGGAAGATCATGCCGTAGATGGCGGTGCCGGCGGCGCCGATGCCGGTCCAGACCGCGTACGCGGGGCCCACGTCGAGCTTCTTGAGGGACAGCGTGAGCAGGCCGAAGCTGCCCAGGGCGAAGATACAGAAGGCCACCGTGGGCCAGAGTCTCGTGAAGCCGTGGGAGAGCTTGAGGCAGACGGCGAAACCCGTCTCCAGCAGCCCCGCCACGACAACCAGCAGCCACGCCATGTGATGCCCTCCCACGCTCCGTGACCGCTTCGTCTCGCTTGCATCCCGCTTGGTGCGATTATGCCTTTACCGTCGCGGCGGGGATGCAAACAACACTGAGGTCAAACGGAGATCGGCCGCAGATCAGTCCCCCTCGCGCCGTTCGCGCGTGGAGAGCAGCCGGCGCAGCGAGTAGAGGCGGGCCGGATCCGCGTGACCCTCGGCCACCCACGCGTCCAGCGCGCAGTCCGGTTCGTCGTGGCTGCACGCGCGCGGACAGCCCTCGGTGCCGGGCTCCAGATCCGGGAAGGCCTTGATGACCCGGGACGGGTCCACGTGGTGCAGGCCGAAGGACCGTACGCCCGGCGTGTCGACGACCCAGCCGTCGTTGTCGGGAAGGGGGATCGCGCGCGCCGACGTCGTGGTGTGCCGGCCGCGGCCGGTGACCGCGTTGACCACGCCCGTCGAGCGCCGCCGCTCCCGCGACACGAGCGCGTTGACCAGCGTCGTCTTGCCGACGCCCGAGTGCCCGACGAAGGCCGTGATCTTGCCGTCCAGCTGCTTGTGCACGCGGTCCAGCGCCTCGCCGCTCTCCAGCTCCTGACGGCTCGTCACGACGTACGGGACGCCCAACGCCCCGTACATCTCCAGGAGTTCGTCGGGCGGGGCCAGGTCCGACTTCGTCAGGACCAGCAGGGGGTCCAGGCCGCCGTCATACGCCGCCACCAGGCAGCGGTCGATGAGACGCGGGCGGGGCTCGGGGTCGGCCAGGGCCGTCACGATGGCCAGCTGGTCGGCGTTGGCGACGACCACGCGCTCGTACGGATCGTCGTCGTCGGCCGTGCGGCGCAGCACGGAGGTGCGCGGCTCGATGCGGACGATGCGGGCCAGGGTGTCCTTCTCACCGGACAGGTCGCCGACGATGGCCACCCGGTCGCCGACGACCGCGGCCTTGCGGCCCAGTTCGCGGGCCTTCATCGCCATGACGACCCGGTCGTCCACCAGGCAGGTCAGGCGGCCCCGGTCGACGGTGAGGACCATGCCCTCGACCGCCTCCTCGTGCTTGGGGCGGATGTTCGTACGAGGCCGGTTGCCCTTGCGGTTCGGGCGCTGGCGGATGTCGTCCTCGTCGGTGTGCTTGCCGTAACGGCGCATGATCCCGGTCCGCCCGTCAGTTCCCGAGCATTCCGGTCCACAGATCGGGGAAGTCCGGAAGGGTCTTCGCCGTCGTCGCCACGTTCTCGATCCGTACGTCGTCGACCGCGAGGCCGATGATCGCGCCCGCGGTGGCCATGCGGTGGTCGTCGTAGGTGTGGAACACCCCGCCGTGCAGCGGGCGCGGCCGGATGTGCAGGCCGTCGGCGGTCTCGGTGACGTCGCCGCCCAGTTCGTTGATCTCCTTGGTGAGCGCGGCCAGCCGGTCCGTCTCGTGCAGACGCAGATGGGCCACGCCACGGAGGGTGGAGGGGGAGTCGGCGAGGGCCGCCACCGCCGCGATGCCCGGGGTCAGCTCGCCGACCTCGCCCAGGTCCACGTCGATGCCGTGGATCGAGCCGGATCCGGTGAACTCCAGCCCCCGGTCGGTCAGTTCGCAGGAACCGCCCATCTCGGTGAAGATGTCACGCAGCTTGTCGCCGGGCTGGGTGGTGCGCAGCGGCCAGTCGGGGATGACGACCCTGCCGCCGGTGACCAGGGCGGACGCCAGGAACGGCTGGGCGTTCGACAGGTCCGGCTCGACCGTCAGGTCCCGGCCCAGGAGCGCGCCCGGCGTGACCCGCCAGACGTTCGGCTCGCCGCCCGACTCCGGGGTGTCCACCTGGGCGCCGATCGAGCGCAGCATGTCGACGGTCATCCGGATGTGCGGCATGGAGGGGAGCCTGGAGCCGGTGTGCCGTACTTCCACGCCCTGGTTGAAGCGCGGGCCGGACAGCAGCAGCGCCGACACGAACTGGGACGACGAGGACGCGTCGATCTCCACCGGGCCGCCCTCCAGCGCCCCGGAGCCGTGCACGGTCAGCGGCAGCGCGCCGCGGCTGTCGTCGTCGATACGGGCGCCGAGGGCACGCAGCGCGTCGATCACACCGTGCAGGGGGCGCTCGTACGAACGCGGGTCGCCGTCGAACCGGATGGGGCCGTCGGCGAGGGCGGCGACCGGGGGCAGGAAGCGCATCACCGTGCCGGCGTTGCCGACGTCGACCGTGGCCGGGCCGTGCAGGCCCGAGGGGATGACACGCCAGGCCTCGCCGGAGCCGTCGGGGCCCACGCCCTCCTCGATGCCCACGCCCATCGCCCGCAGGGCGCCGGCCATCAGGAGGGTGTCGCGGGAGCGGAGGGGGCGGCGCAGCCAGCCCGGCTCCGCGGCGAGGGCGGCCAGGACGAGGGCGCGGTTGGTGACCGACTTGGACCCGGGCACGTGGACCGTCGCGTCGACGGCTCCGCTCGCGTGCGGGGCGGGCCAGAGGGCGGTGTGTGCGGCGTTAACGGGCATGCCCTCACTTTAATGGTTTGCCACTTGCGGAGATCTTGATCGAAAGGGGCGAAACCACTCCGTGGGGGTGCGCCTGAGAGCTCGGGGGTTCGTGTGGATGGGCGGCTGCGGGTCGTGTGTGGCTGGTCGCGCAGTTCCCCGCGCCCCTTGCGGGGCGCAGCCCCATCGGGTGCCTCACAGCCCCAGCAGCCACCTGCCCCCGCCCATCAGTGAGCACAGGGACACCGTGTGGAACAGGAACAGCCACAGGCCTGCCGGGACGTGGGTCAGGCGGGAGAGCTGGTCGGCGTCCGAGTCGCCGGCTCCGCCGCGGCTGCGCTTCATCTGGAGTTCGAAGGCCGGGCGGACGCCGCCGAGGAGGAGGAACCAGACCACGGCGTAGGCGAAGGCGGCCTGGACCTGGGGGCCGGCCAGCCAGGAGACCACCACGAACGTGCCGCCGGTGACCAGGACCGTGAGGGCGCCGTACGCGTTGCGGATCATCACCAGCATCGCCACGAGCAGCAGTGTGGCCAGCCACAGCAGGGCCGTGATGTGGCCCGCGGCCAGGAGCGCGGCGCCGCCGAGGCCGAGCAGCGGGGGAGCGGTGTAGCCCGAGGCCGCCGTGAGGATCATGCCGAGACCGGTCGGCTTGCCCCGGCTGACGGTGAGGCCGCTGGTGTCCGAGTGCAGCCGGATACCGCTGAGGCTGCGACCGGTGAGAAGGGCGACGAGACCGTGGCCGCCCTCGTGGGCGATGGTGATGGCGTTGCGCGAGAGCCGCCAGACGTTGTGCGGGACGATCACGGCGAGCGCCGCGACCAACGTGGCTATGACCACCCAGGTGTCCGGGTCGGGCTGGCTCCCGAAGACCTCGTCCCAGAGGGTGGCCAGCGAGGTGGCGGCGATGCTGTCCATTGTGGGTGAGGGCTCCTCTGGCTGGCTCGGAATCTGGCAGTGTTGCACGTATGTGCGGACGGTATGCAGCGAGTCGTAGGCCCGAGGATCTCGCAGGAATCTTTGAGATCGAGAAGTGGGAGCCGGAGGAGGCTCTGGCCCCCGACTACAACGTGGCTCCCACCAAAGAGGTCTACGCGATCCTGGACCGTCCCCTTAAGGACGCGGAGGACCCCAAGCCGGTTCGGCAGTTGCGCACGCTCAAGTGGGGCCTCGTCCCGTCCTGGTCGAAGACCCCCGAGGGCGGCGCCCGGATGATCAACGCCCGGGCCGAGACCGTCCACGAGAAGCCCTCGTACCGGCGGGCCTTCGCCACCCGGCGCTGCATCATCCCCGCCGACGGCTATTACGAGTGGGTGACCGGTTCCGGCGAGCGCGAACTGGAGGTCGAGGGCAAGAAGAAGCGGCCGCGCAAGCAGCCGTACTTCGTGCTCCCCGCCGACGGGTCCGTCTTCGCGATGGCCGGGCTCTACGAGTTCTGGCGGGACAAGACGCTGCCCGACGACCATCCGCGGGCCTGGTGGGTGACGTGCTCCGTCATCACCACCGAGGCGGAGACCGCGGCGCTGGCGGCCGGCCCGGAGGACGGGCCGCGCGCGCTGGCCGACATCCACCCGCGCATGCCGCTCATGCTCACCCCGGACCGCTGGGACTCCTGGCTCGACCCGTCCCGTACGGACGTCGAGGACCTGCGCTCCCTGCTCGCGCCGCCGCCGGAGGGGCTGATGCGGGCGTACCCCGTCTCCACGGCGGTGAGCAACGTCCGCAACAACGGGCCGGAGCTGCTGAAGGAGCTGGAGGGGCCCGAAGAGGGCACACTCTTCTGACGTGACGGATCATGTGACGGAGATCATCGAGACCATCGACACCGACGCGGGTACGGCCCGCGTCACCTGGCACCGGGCGAGCAGGGCGCGGCTGGTGCTGGCCGTCAGCCACGGCGCCGGCGGTGGGATCGAGGCGCGGGACCTCCGGGCGCTCGCCGCCGGGCTGCCCGCGCACGGCGTGAGCGTGGCCCTCGTCGAGCAGCCCTGGCGGGTGGCGGGCAGGAA
This sequence comes from Streptomyces sp. NBC_00258, assembly GCF_036182465.1. NCBI lineage: Bacteria > Bacillati > Actinomycetota > Actinomycetes > Kitasatosporales > Streptomycetaceae > Streptomyces > Streptomyces sp. NBC_00258. The sequence goes on along the minus strand of NZ_CP108081.1, from coordinate 4,609,621 downwards.
GCTGGCGCCCGCGCCGAAGACGCTGGACGTGGGATGGCGGGGCATCTGGCCCGTCCTGGCGAAGCCCGGGCTGCCCGTGATCGCGGGCGGTCGCAGCGCCGGAGCCCGCGTCGCCTGCCGCACGGCCACCGAACTCGGCGCCCACGCCGTACTCGCGCTCAGCTTCCCCCTCCACCCGCCGGGCAGGCCGGAGAAGTCCCGCGCCGGCGAACTGCTCGGAGCCGGAGTGCCCACGCTGGTCGTCCAGGGCGGCAACGACCCGTTCGGCAGACCGGAGGAGTTCCCGGAGGGCGCGTACGAACTCGTCGAGGTGCCGTACGGCGATCATGGCTTCGCGGTGCCGAAGCGCGCCCCGGTCGACCAGGACCAGGTCCTGAAGGTCATCACCGATGGCGTACTGAAGTGGACCTCATCACTCGGGTGACCCCCGGGAATGCTGAGCCCCGGGCCACTGTTGTGCGGATCAGACAGCACGGCATGTGCTGTGAGAAGTCGCATGAGAGGAAGTCCGCCGCATGGGTTCGACCATCTGCCCGAGCCGTAGCAGCAGCGCTGACCTGGAGTGGTCGGTTCTGCATGCGGCAAAGACCACCCCTATTCGGGCGGCGGCCGGGCCGGATCGTCGTCTATCCTCCGATTCTGGTGGGTCCGGTTTCGGGCCTGCCCAGACTCTGGAGGAGGTGGGTCCGGTCACAGGGACCGACGCAGGGACCGAAAACGGCCAGGCGGAGCAGCCCGAGGGCCCGGGCAGCGGCGAGTCGGCCGCCGAGCGCAGTGCGCGCTTCGAGCGGGACGCGCTGGAGTTCCTCGACCAGATGTACTCGGCCGCGCTGCGCATGACGCGGAACCCGGCCGACGCCGAGGACCTGGTGCAGGAGACGTACGCGAAGGCGTACGCGTCCTTCCACCAGTTCCGTGAGGGCACCAACCTCAAGGCGTGGCTGTACAGGATCCTCACCAACACCTTCATCAACTCGTACCGCAAGAAGCAGCGCGAGCCCCAGCGGTCCGCCGCCGAGGAGATCGAGGACTGGCAGCTGGCGCGTGCCGAGTCGCACATGTCGACCGGTCTGCGCTCCGCCGAGTCGCAGGCGCTCGACCACCTGCCCGACTCGGACGTCAAGTCCGCGCTGCAGGCGATCCCCGAGGAATTCCGCATCGCCGTCTATCTCGCTGACGTAGAGGGCTTTGCGTACAAGGAGATCGCGGACATCATGGGGACACCCATCGGTACGGTGATGTCCCGGCTGCACCGGGGTCGCCGCCAGCTGCGCGGCATGCTCGAGGACTACGCGAAGGACCGTGGCCTGGTCCCGGCGGGCGCCGGGGAGTCGGACGGAACGAAAGGCTCGGGCTCATGAGCTGCGGAGAGCCGCACGAGACGGACTGCAGTGAAGTACTCGATCATCTCTACGAGTTCCTCGACCGGGAGATGCCCGATGCCGACTGCACCAAGTTCGAGGTGCACTTCGAGGAGTGCTCCCCGTGCCTGGAGAAGTACGGCCTCGAGCAGGCCGTGAAGAAGCTGGTCAAGCGGTGCTGCGGCCATGACGACGTGCCGACCGACCTGCGGGCCAAGGTCATGGGCCGTATCGAGCTGATCCGCTCCGGCGAGACCGTGCCCGAGCACGACGTCACCGCCGCCGACATCCGCGGCGCGGCCACCGAGGGCTGACACCGCCTCGGTCGCTGTCTCTGTCTCCGCACTGCCGGTCCTGAACCGGCCCCGGTCGCCACGCTGCCTGCGGCCGGACCGGGCTGACCGGTCCGGCCGCAGGCAGCGGCGTTGGACGTCCGGGGCCTTTTTCAGATCTCCAGGCCGTTCTCGATCCGCTTCAGGCTGTGCCGGGCCAGTGCCAGGTTGCTGCGGGCGCGGTCGAGCGCGAGGTAGAGGAACAGCGTGCCGCTGCTGCTGCCGAGCGGGCGGATCAGGTGGTACTGCTTGCCCAGCGTGATCAGGATGTCCTCGATGGTGTCGTCCATGGCCAGCGACGCCAGCGTGCGCATCTTCGAGCGCACCACCTCGGTGTTGCCCGCCGCGGCGAGTTCCAGGTCGAGCGACGGCCCGCCGCCGAGCGTGCCGAGCGACATTCCGCTTTCGTAGTCGACGAGGGCGATGCCGATGGCCCCGTCCACGCTCATGGCTTCCTTGAGTGCGGTCTCGATGTTCACGTTGCCCCAATTCCTCAGTGACGCTGACGGTCGTTGCTCGTACAACTACGATCGAACACAAGTGGCTTGTGCGTCACAAAACATCAAATTTGTTACCTGTTGCGGTAGTTGATGTTCAAAGTACTGTGCGACGTTCGGACGTGAAGGGGGAAACGGGGAAATGACGACGGCCGTTGATGCCTCCCTGGCCCGGCTCCTCGACTCCCCCGGGGTCACCGGTGTCGCCCTGGTCGACGCGGTCACGGGCCTCACCTACGGGGTGGCCGGGGACTCCGAGGAGGCCGCGGGCGGCGCGGAGTGTGCCGAACTCGCCGCGCTCATCGTCGAACGGCTCGGACAGGCGGGCGCCGAGGGGGAGTTGGAGAGCGTGATCACGACCAGCGCGCGGCGCCATCAGGTGCTGCTCGCGGTGACACGGCCGGCCGGCGACCCCCTGCTGCTGGCGGCGGGCATGGACCGGGAGCGGGCCAACCTGGCGCTCGCCACGCGGAGTCTGGGCGACCGTGTCGCAGAGGTGCTCGCATGACGGGAGCCCCGGCGCGCAATCTGCCCGCGCTTCTGCAGGGGCTGCACGAGGAGGGCTTCACCGGCACGGTGCGGGTCTCCGGCGCCCCGGGCGGAACGATCCATCTGAGGGACGGTCTGATCGGCGCGGTCGAGACACCGGGCGCACCGACCGCCACGTCGGTCCTGCTCACACCGGGCCGCATCGACGACGAGGCCTGGCTGGCCGCGTGTGCTGCGGAACGTGATGTGGACCGGCTGGGCGGGCAGTTGGTGGCCGCCGGCCTGATCGGCGCCGCCGAACTCGAGATCGTGTGCACCGCGGCCGTGTTCGACGCGGCCTTCGCCATGGCGCTCGGCCCGCCCGGCAGTTGGACGCTGAGCGACCCGGAGCCCACTCTCCTCGCCACGCCGGGTGTGGAACCGCGGCGGCTGACCGAGGAGACCACGCGGCGGATGGTGCAGTTGTCCGGTCCGTGGGGGGCACCGGGAGAACTCGCGCGGGTGCGGCCCACACCGGTTCCGGGCCCCGGGCCGGGCCGCTGGCTGCCGCACCGCCATCAGTCCGTGCTGAACACCGTCAACGGGCGGCGCACGGCCCGGGACATCGCCTTCACGCTCGGGCGCGGGCTGTACGCGGTCATGCTCGACCTGACCCGCCTGGAGGGGCTGGAACTCGTCCGGTGGGACGCGGGCAGGGAACCCGGCGTCAGGCCGAGCACCGCGCCGCGCGTACTGCCCGAACGGCGCTCCGCGACACCGCAGCCGTCGAGGTCGGGCGCCGGGTCCGGGTCCGGGCTCGGGCTCGGGTCACAGTCCAAGGCCGAACCACTGCCGAGGCGCAGGCCCGGCGGTGCGTCGAGGGTGGGTGAAGGCCCGGCACGGGAGGGCCCGGCGGGCGAACGGCCCGCGGAGGGAAGCAACGCTTTTGCCGCAGGGAAGGACGGGGGGACGGGGGGGTAGTGAGTTCACGCAGACGTCGGGCAGCGATGCGCCGACGGAGCACGGAGGCCGAAGCGAGGCGGGCCGCGAAACGGCGGACACGAGGACCGGACGCGGACGCCCCACAGGCGCGGCTCGGGCGCTCCGCCGAATCAGGCACTTCACCGCAGGCGGCGCAGGTCCCACAAGCGCCGCCGGCGCAACAGGTCCCACAGGAACATCAGGCAGCACCGCCGTCCCGGCCGGTACCGCCGGCCGGCAGACCGCCGCTGCCCGTGCGGGGCGCGGCCGCGTCGTCCGGGGACGACCCGGACGCCACCGGTGAATCTCCGGGGGCGCAGCCGTTCGTCCTCCCCATGCTCTCGCCGGAGGACCTGGCCGCCGACCAACCCTCCGTCGACATGCTGCGCCGTGTCCGCCGGGGCCTGACGGGACTGCCGGAATCCGACTGACCCCCTTGGAAACGTGCCAGTTGGACCGTACCAGGATTGCATATGCCTTTAGCAAGGAGCTCGTCATGAGTGAACAGCCGCCGCCCAGTCCCCTGACGGAGATCCTGACCTCGCTGCGCGATCGGGTGATGGGGATATCCCAGAGCGTTCTGTCCACGGCGGACGGCCTCCTCGTCGTCCACGACTCGGACTCCGTCCATCCCGAGTCCGTGGCCGCGCTGGCCGCCGCGACGCTCGGCGTGGGGCGGCGGATGGCGGACCAGGCAGGCGTCGGCGCGCTCCGCGAGGTGGTGGCGAGGTGCGGCTCCGGGCACGTCATCGTGATGGCGGTCGGCGACCGGGCACTGCTGACCGTCATGGGCGACGACGGCCTCGACATCCCCGCGTTCCAGCGCGAGTCACCGGCGACGGTGGAGCAGCTGACCCGGGCGCTCGCGGCCGACGTGGCGCACTGACGGCTTCGATGAGGCTCTGACGGCGCTCTGACGACGCAGCACCCCGTGCGTACCCGGCTCACTCGAACGGGCGAATCTGCCTCCTGGGCCCGGCGAATCGTTCCATGCCTCCCCCGAGCCGTGCCCGGCCGCCCTATCGTCCATGTCCCAAGGCCTGTACGGGGCTCGTGCCGGAGCCGTCCCGCCCGGTCGGCCGACAGGGGCCGGGCCACAGGGAAGGGAGCGCCATGCGGCCGGTTTCGCCGTGGGCGCGTGTCTACGTCGTCTGCACCGCGCTCGGAGCGGCGTGCTGCGCCCTCCCGCTGTGGGCCACGCACGCCCCGTGGGGTGCGGTGCTGCTCTTCGCGGCGCTCTGCGCGGGGTGCGAACGGCTCGCCGGGAGCCGGTTCGCGGCGGGCCGCACACCCGAGGGCGCGGGGGTGGCCGGGGACCCGGGCGGTTCCCCCAGATGGCACACGCCCGTGCTCCTCGCCGCGGCCTTTCTGCTGCCGCCTCCGGCCGCGGCGCTCGTGGCCCTGCCCGGGGCGCTGCTGACCCGGGTCGAGCAGCGGCCGCGGTGGCTGCGCCGGGTGTGGCGGGCCGGGCAGCTCGCGATCGCGGCGTGGGCCGCCTCATGGGTGCACTGGGCGCTGGGCGGGCGGGACGCGGTCCTCTCGTCCGACTTCCCGTACGTCCTCGTGACCGCCGGTGCGGCCGTCGTGGCGTTCTGCCTGGTGCTGACCGTGCTCGACGGGGGGATCCTGGTGCTCGCCGAGCGGGTGCCGGTACGGGCCGCCTGGCGCGGCCTCTTCCTCCGCTCACTAGCGCCCGTCGCCGTGCACGGGCTCGCCGGGCTGATGATGGCGGTGCTCTGGCGCAGTCCGTACGGTCCGGTCGCCGCGCTGCTCGTGCTGTTGCCGATGTACGTGTCGTGGTGGGTGTTCGCGCAGTACAGCCGGGAACGGGCCGCCCACCAGGCGACCATCCGGGCACTCGTGCAGGCCGTCGACATCAAGGACGGGTACACGCGCGGGCACAGCGAGCGGGTGGGACAGGCGTCGATGGTGATCGCGCGCGAACTGGGCATGGACGACGAGCGGGCCGAGGTGCTCAGGTTCGCCGGGATCCTGCACGACGTGGGCAAACTCGGGGTCCCCACGCGGCTGTTGCGCAAGGACGGGCCGCTGACGCCCGAGGAGCGGCGGGTGATCGAACTGCATCCCGAGTACGGGCACGAGATGGTGCGCGGGATCGGATTTCTGGGGGAGGCCAGGTCGGCGATCCTGCATCACCACGAGCGGCTGGACGGGAGCGGGTATCCGTACGGGCTCAAGGGGGGCCAGATTCCGGAGTTCGCGCGGGTGGTGGCCGTCGCGGACGCCTTCGACGCGATGACGTCCACCCGGTCCTACCGGCGGGCGCGGCCTGTTGCGGCCGCGCTCGAGGAGTTGGAGCGGTGTGCGGGGGCGCAGTTCGATCCGCGGATGGTGGAGGCGTTGGTGCGGGGGCTTGGCCGGCGGGGGTGGCATCCCGCGGTCACCGCTGACGAGACGCCGCTGCGCGGCGAGCCCTGCCCACCCGCTTCGCCCGTTTCCAGCGAGCCACCAGGTCAACGTAAAAGCCTCGACGGAACCAGACCATGAGGGCCCCCGGCAACACCTCACCCTCGCAAGCCACCGAACCCCACGCCACCCCGCACGGCCGATCCATCGCCCGCACGGGCCGTCGGAGGTCCCCGTGAACCCGTCGCGCCCCCTGCCCGTGCTCACCCTCGCCCGCGTCACCGCCGCCCTCCTCGCGGCCGTCGCCCTGGTCGCCACCCTCTGGCACGGCCTCGACGAACGTGGTGTCGCGCTTGCCTTCGGGGTGCTGATCGCCGTTGGGGAGCTGGCCCGGTGGGGCGGGGCGGAGCAGCGGGAGTCGGCGCCGCTCGGGGCGGCCGGGGCGCTCGCGTACGCGCTGCTCGGGGAGAACGGCGGGCAGAGCACCCACCACGGGGTGCTGCAGACCGTCGCCGTCGTCGTGGCGGCCTCGCTGCTGGGATGCGTGCCCCATGTGGCCAAGGGAAACGGGCCCACCGCCGATCACCTCACGCGGCGCGTCCTGACCGTCGCCTTCGCCGCCGCCTGCTTCCAACCCCTCTACAACCAGGGCAGGTTGAGGGAGTGGGCCGAGGACGGACCCACGTACGCGGCCCTCGTCGTCGCGCTGCTCGTGCTGTCCGCGCTGTGGGACGCCGTCCTGGCCGCGGCCATGGCGCACGCGCGGACCCGCTGGCCGTTCGGGCCACTGCTGCGGGACGAGCTGCGGGGCACGCTCGGCATCGGGTCGGCGGTCTGCGCGACCGGTGCCGTGATGGCGCTCGCGGTCGCCGTCGCCGGCCTGTGGGCGCTGCCCGTGTTCTCCCTGCCGCTGCTGCTCACCCAGCTGTCCTTCCGGCGGTACGCGGCCGTGCGGACCACCTACCGCCAGACCATCGCCTCACTCGCCCGGGCCACCGAGATCGCCGGCTACACCCCGGCCGGGCATGCCAGACGCGTGGCCGCGCTCAGCCGGGCCGTCGGCCGCGAGCTGGGTCTTTCCGAGCCCGAACTGACCGTTCTGGAGTACGCGGCCCTGATGCACGACATCGGCCAGCTGTCCCTCGTCGATCCCGTTCCCGCGGGGGCCACGGCCTCCCTCGCCCCGGACGACCAGCGGCGCATCGCCCTGCTCGGCGGCGCCGTGGTGCGCCAGACCGGGGTGGACGCCGAGGTCGCCGTGGTGGTGGAGCGCCAGGCGGACCCGTACCGCGAACAGCCGGTCAGCGCCAGAATCGTACGGGCGGTCAACGCGTACGAGGAGAAAGCCCGGGAAGCAGGTCCCGGCGGGCCCCTCAAGGCGTTGGAGGAGCTGAGGCTCGGCACTGCCCGGGACTATCAGCCCGAGGTGGTGGAGTCGCTGGCCAGGGTGCTGGCGAGGGGCAGTCTTATGCTGCCCCTGGCTGGGTAACCCATGGGTAATGAGCGCCCGTCCGACCGTCCGTGGTTGGATGCGAGGAAGAGGACATCAGGGGGCACAGTCCAGCCCGAGGCTGCACGCTCTTCAACGAACTGGCAGGCGGGAATCGTGAGGATCTTCGGCAAGGGACGGCACCGGCCCTCCGCCTCATGGCGGCAGGCCACCGACCGTGCGTTCACGCTGATCGGCGACGGCCGGTACGAGGACGCGGGGGCGCTGCTCACGCGCGCCGCGGACCTGGAACCCTGGCTGTCCGAGTCCTGGTTCAACCTCGCGCTGCTGCACAAGTTCCGGCACGACTGGGAGCAGGCGCGGGCGGCCGGTCTGAGGGCCGTGGCACTGCTCGACCGGGAGACCGGGGCCCCTGATTGGTGGAACGTCGGGATCGCGGCCACCGCCCTGCAGGACTGGCCGCTCGCGCGGCGGGCCTGGCAGGCCTACGGACTGCGGGTGCCCGGCGGTGCCACCGCCTCGGGCGAACCGGTGGGCATGGACCTCGGCAGCGCGGCCGTACGGCTGTCGCCCGAGGGCGAGGCCGAGGTCGTGTGGGGGCGGCGGCTCGACCCCGCCCGCATCGAGGTCCTCTCCATTCCGCTGCCGTCCTCCGGGCGGCGCTGGGGCGAGGTCGTACTGCACGACGGGGTTCCGCACGGCGAGCGGACGACCGCCGCGGGCCACTCCTATCCCGTGTTCGACGAGATCGAGCTGTGGGCGCCCTCTCCCGTGCCGACCTGGGTGGTGCTCCTGGAGGCGGAGACCGAGGACGACCGCAACGCCCTGGAGCGGCTGGCGGCCGATGCCGGGTTCGCCGCGGAGGACTGGTCCTCGTCGGTCCGGCTGCTCTGCCGGATGTGTTCCGAGTCCCGGATGCCGTCCGACGAGGGGGACGGGGAGCATCTCGATCCGCACGATCACAGTGAGCCGGGGCATCCGGGGCCCCTCGGGCACCGGACCGACGGGCAGCTGTGGGTGCCCGAGCGGGAGTGCGGGCTTGCCGCCCCCGCCTCGTTGGTGCGGGGGTTGCTGGACGGGTGGGTTGCCGACAGTCCGGATTCCAGGGACTGGCGCGATCTTGAAGAAGTCTGTTAGGGGCTGCGAGCCCGGTTCTTGACCTGCAGGCCGTCCGTGGCTTGTCGCGCGGTTCCCCACGCCCCTTTCAGGGGCGTGCCCCCCGTACCCTGTTCAGCATCACAACCCTGTTTTCCGAGGAAGGCTTACGTCGGTCATGGCGCAGCAGGACACCGATCAGCAGCACGTGGGCGTGCTCCCCGTGGACGACGAGGGCTTCGTCATCGACAGCGAGGACGACGCGGGGGAGCGTGAGGCGGCCTATCGCGGGCGCGGCAGCTCGCGGCCCATCACGGTCGTCGGGAACCCCGTACTGCACAAGGAGTGCAAGGACGTCACGGAGTTCGGCGACGACCTCGCCAAGCTGGTCGACGACATGTTCGCCAGCCAGCACACCGCCGAGGGTGTGGGCCTGGCCGCCAACCAGGTCGGCGTCGACCTGAAGGTCTTCGTCTACGACTGCCCGGACGACGAGGGCAAGCGGCACGTGGGCGTGGTCTGCAACCCCGTGCTCGTCGAGCTGCCCGCCGAGCGGCGCCAGCTGGACGAGAGCAACGAGGGCTGCCTGTCGGTGCCGACGGCGTACGCGCCGCTGGCCCGCCCCGACTACGCCGAGGTCAGCGGGCAGGACGAGAAGGGCAACCCGATCAAGGTGCGCGGCACCGGCTACTTCGCGCGCTGCCTGCAGCACGAGACGGACCACCTGTACGGGTACCTCTACATCGACCGGCTCTCCAAGCGCGAGCGCAAGGACGCGCTGCGGCAGATGGCCGAGAACGAGCCGCGGTATCCCGTCGTCGCGAACGACTGAACCACCGCTGCCGACGCCACGGGGAACGGCCGAGAACAGCCGGGACGGCTGCGAGCGGCCGTGACGGACTCCGGACGGCTGTGAACGGCTGTGGACGGATGAGACAGAGAACGACAGCCGGGGCGTGAGCGTCCCGCATCCACGACGCCTGGTCGGATCACCCTCCGACCAGGCGTCGTTCGTCTGTGCGTCGCACGTTCGATCCCTTGTGTGCTCGCAATGATCCATATTCAGTCACGGGAGGGGAGATTCTCGGCACGGTGGGGTAGTGAGTGAAGCAAATCCGTTCCCAGAACGGTCAGTTGTGGTGCTGAATGGGAAGTGCGGGGATACGCAACGGCGCACGCCCGGCACAGCGGGAGGGGCGTGTCGCCAACAGGCGGCTGAGAGGGGTTTGTTCGTGCCTGCTTTCCCACAGAGCACCACAACGACGCACACCGCGATCTCGGTTCCACCGGCGCTCTCTCTCCCGGTGATCGAGAGCGAGTTTCCCCGTCAACTCCATCCGTATTGGCCGAGGCTTCAGGAGAAGACCAGGGCCTGGCTCCTGGAAAAACGCCTCATGCCCCCGGACAAGGTCGAGGCATATGCCGACGGGCTTTGCTACACGGACCTGATGGCGGGCTACTACATTGGCGCGCCCGATCAGGTCCTCCAGGCGATTGCGGACTACAGCGCGTGGTTCTTCGTCTGGGACGACCGACACGACCGCGACGTCATACACGGCCGGCCGGAGGCCTGGCGCCGGCTCCGGCGACGGCTGCACACGGCTCTCGACTCCCCGTGGGACCACCTGCACCACCAGGACCCCCTGGTAGCGGGGTTCGCCGACAGCATGGTGCGGCTGTACTCGTTCCTGGGCGAGGGGTGGAACATCCGGTTCGCCGACCACTTCCACGCCGTCATCGAGGCGTACGACCAGGAGTTCCGCAACCGCACGGAAGGAATTGTCCCGACCGTCGACGAATATCTCGAACTGCGGCGGATGACTTTCGCGCACTGGATCTGGCTCGACCTGCTGGAGCCGAGCGCGGAGTGCGAACTGCCCGCCGCCGTACGGGAGAACTCCGCATATCGTCGGGCTTCGTTGCTGTGCCAGGATTTCGCCGCCTGGTACAACGATCTCTGTTCGCTCCCGAAAGAAATAGCGGGCGACGAGGTCCACAATCTCGGAATCAGTCTCATTCACCACGAGGGAATGCGACTCGAAGAAGCGGTGAAGGAAGTGAGGCGTCGGGTCGAGGAATGCATCGCAGAATTCCTCGACGTCGAGAAGGAGGTATTGCGGTACGCCGACCGGATCGACGGCGGCTCCGCGCGGGGCGCCGAATTGGCGGATGCCGTGCGCGCGTGTCTGTTCAATATGCGGAACTGGTTCAGTTCCGTGTACTGGTTCCACCACGAGTCCGGCCGGTACATGGTCGACAGCTGGGACGACCGCTCAACACCCCCGTACGTCAACAACGAAGCGGCAGGTGAGAAATGACCGTCGAGTCCGTGCGGCCCGCTGCACCTCAGGCGGCAGAACTGTCCACCCCGCCCCTCGCGGGGGGCGGGGTCCCCGGCCTCGGTCACGGCCTGAAACTGGTCCGTGACCCGCTGGGCTTCCTGGCCCGGCTGCGCGACCAGGGCGACGTCGTCCGGCTGAAGCTCGGCCCGAAGACGGTGTACGCGGTCACCACGCCGGCCCTCACCGGGGCGCTGGCGCTGAACCCCGACTTCAAGATCGACGGACCCCTGTGGGAGTCCCTCGAAGGCCTGCTCGGCAAGGAGGGAGTGGCGACCGCCAACGGGCCGCGGCACCGGCGCCAGCGGCGGACCATCCAGCCCGCGTTCCGGCTCGACATCATCCCCGAGTACGGGCCGATCATGGAGGAGGAGGCGCACGCCCTCGCCGAGCGCATGGGGTCCGGCGAGACGATCGACTGCACCTCGGAGTCGTTCCGGGTCGCCGTCCGTATCGCCGCCCGCTGTCTGCTGCGCGGCGACTTCATGGACGAGCGCGCCGAGCGGCTGAGCGTCGCGCTCGCCACGGTGTTCCGCGGTATGTACCGGCGGATGGTGATCCCGGCGGGGCCGCTCTATCGGCTGCCGATTCCGGCCAATCGCAAATTCGACCGCGCCTTGGCCGATTTGCACCTCCTGGTCGACGAGATCGTCGCCGAACGCCGGGCGTCTGGTCAAAAGCCGGACGATTTGCTGACGGCATTGCTGGAGGCGAAGGACGAGAATGGCGACCCGATCGGCGAACAGGAGATCCACGATCAGGTCGTCGCGATACTCACCCCCGGCAGCGAAACCGTCGCGTCGACGATCATGTGGCTGCTGCAAGTCCTCACGGAACATCCGGAACACGCGGACCGCGTACGCGAAGAGGTCGAATCCGTCGCGGGGGACCGTCCGGTCGCATTCGCGGATGTGCGGAAGCTGTCCCACACGAACAATGTCGTCGTCGAGGCCATGCGGCTGCGTCCCGCCGTATGGATATTGACGCGCCGGGCCGTGACCGAAACCGAACTGGGCGGGTATCGCATTCCGGCCGGGGCGGACATCGTCTACAGCCCGTACGCGATCCAGCGCGATCCGCGGTCGTACGACGGCAACCTGGAGTTCGACCCCGACCGCTGGCTTCCCGAGCGCGCCAAGGACGTGCCGAAGTACGCGATGAGCCCGTTCAGCGTGGGCAACCGGAAGTGCCCGAGCGACCACTTCTCGATGGCCCAGCTCAGCCTCATCACGGCGGCGGTGGCGTCACGGTGGCGCCTGGAGCAGGTGTCCGACTCCAACGACACGACCCGCGTCGGCATCACCCTGCGGCCGCATCGGCTGCTGCTGAGGGCGGTGGCCCGCTGAGTGCGCGGCGCACGTTCAGGCGGCCTCGGTGCCTCTGAACGTGCGCCGGTACGCGTTCGGGGTCGTCCCGAGCGAGCGGACGAACTGGTGGCGCAGCGCGGCCGCGGTCCCGAACCCCGTGCGGTCCGCGATGAAGTCCATGGTCTCGTCCGTGGCCTCCAGCAACTCCTGTGCCAGCAGCACCCGTTGACGCAGCAGCCAGCGGTACGGGGTCGTGCCCGTCTCCTGCTGGAAGCGGCGGGCGAAGGTGCGCGGGGACATGAGTGCGCGAGCGGCGAGCTGTTCGACGGTCACCTCCTCGTCGAGGTGGTGCTCCATCCAGGCGAGCACCTCGCCGACCGTGTCGCACTGCGAGCGCGGCAGCGGCCGCTCGACGTACTGGGCCTGGCCGCCGTCCCGGTGCGGGGGTACCACCATGCGGCGGGCGATGGCGTTGGCGATCTCGGGGCCCTGCTCCTTGCGGACGATGTGCAGACAGGCGTCGATGCCGGCCGCGGTGCCCGCGGAGGTGACCACCGGGTCGTCGTCCACGTACAGCACGTCCGGCTCGACCCTCGCCCGCGGGTACTGCCGGGCCAGCGTGTCCACGTGCTGCCAGTGCACGGCGCAGCGCCGCCCGTCCAGGAGTCCGGCGGCGCCCAGCACGAAGACCCCGGAGCAGACGCTCAGGATCCGGGCCCCGCGGTCCACGGCCCGGCGCAGCGCGTCGAGCATCTCGGGCGGATACTCGCGCACGGCATAGGTGCTCCCGGCGGGTACGACGACCAGGTCGGCCTCCTCCAGCCGGTCGAGGCCGTACGGAGTGGCGACCGTGAACCCGGGGACGTGGGTGCTGAGGCTCGCGCCCGGAGTCTCCGCGGAGACCACCGCGAAGTCGTACACCGGCAGCCCCTCGTCGCTGCGGTCGAGGCCGAACACCTCGCAGACCACACCGAGTTCGAAAGGATGCACGCCGTCGAGCAGGACGACGGCCACGTTGTTCAGCATGCTGCCCAGTGTGCACCCGATCTGGCAGGAAATCGAGGGTGTGCGGCAGTACTGCCACTCACGGTAAGGAGCATTCGGCGCGACAGTGGTGTCCATGGAAACGACACAGCTGGAAGGCCTGGTCTCAATGCTCTTCGTCCTCGGAATCCTGGTCCTGCTCGTCCTCCCGTCGGTGATCGGCATCGTGCGCGACCGGCGCATCGACCGTCAGCTCAGGGAGGCCGAGCAGGGACACCGCAAGGATCAGAAGTCCTCGTCGAAGCCGACGGAACCCTCCACCGCCACCTGGTACGCCGAAGGCCGGCGCTCGAAGAAGTTGGTCAGCTCCTGAACGCCCTGCAGCTCCATGAAGGAGAAGGGGTTCTCGGAGCCGTACACCGGAGCGAAGCCGAGGCGCGCCAGGCGCTGGTCGGCGACACACTCCAGGTACTGCCTCATCGAGTCGGTGTTCATGCCCGGAAGGCCGTCACCGCACAGGTCGCGCGCGAACTGCAGCTCGGCCTCGACGGCCTCCCGGAGCATGTCGGTGACCTGCTCCTGAAGCCGGTCGTCGAAGAGCTCCGGCTCCTCCTTGCGGACGGTGTCCACGACCTCGAAGGCGAAGCTCATGTGCATCGACTCGTCGCGGAACACCCAGTTGGTGCCCGTCGCCAGACCGTGCAGCAGACCCCGGCTGCGGAACCAGTAGACGTACGCGAAGGCACCGTAGAAGAACAGCCCCTCGATGCACGCGGCGAAGCAGATGAGGTTGAGCAGGAAGCGCCGGCGGTCGGCCTTCGTCTCCAGCCGGTCCAGCTTCTCCACCGAGTCCATCCACCTGAAGCAGAACTCGGCCTTCTCGCGGATGGACGGGATGCTCTCCACCGCGTCGAAGGCCGCGGCCCTGTCCTGAGGGTCGGGCAGATACGTGTCGAGCAGCGTCAGATAGAACTGGACGTGCACGGCCTCCTCGAAGAGCTGACGGCTCAGATACAGCCGCGCCTCGGGGGAGTTGATGTGCTTGTAGAGCGTCAGCACCAGGTTGTTCGACACGATCGAGTCGCCCGTCGCGAAGAACGCGACCAGCCGGCCGATCATGTGCTGCTCGCCCGGTGACAGCTTCGCCAGGTCGGTGACGTCCGAGTGGAGGTCGACCTCCTCGACGGTCCAGGTGTTCTTGATCGCGTCCCGGTAGCGCTCGTAGAAGTCCGGGTAGCGCATGGGACGCAGGGTCAGCTCGAAGCCCGGGTCGAGCAGGTTCTTCTGGACCTTCTCGGCGTTCTCTGTGTTCTCGGGAGCGGTGGTCATTACTGGCAGGCCTCGCAGGACTCGGGGTTCTCAAGGGAGCAGGCGACGGCGTCCTCGTCGGGAGTCGCCTGTACGGGAATGGGGGCGGCCGCGGCCGCGGAGGAACCCGCGGCACGGGCGATGCGCGTCGCCGGGCGCGAGCGCAGGTAGTACGTCGTCTTGAGCCCCGACTTCCAGGCGTACGCGTACATCGAGGAGAGCTTGCCGATGGTCGGCGTCTCCAGGAACAGGTTCAGCGACTGGGACTGGTCCAGGAACGGGGTCCGGGCGGCGGCCATGTCGATCAGGTCGCGCTGCGGGATCTCCCACGCAGTGCGGTACAGATCGCGCACGTCCTGCGGCACCCAGGTGAAGCCCTGCACCGAGCCGTTGGACTCGCGCAGCGCCTCCCGGGTCTGCGCGTCCCACACGCCGAGCTTCTTCAGCTCCGCCACCAGGTAGGAGTTGACCTGGAGGAACTCGCCGGAGAGGGTCTCGCGCTTGAAGAGGTTGGAGACCTGCGGCTCGATGCACTCGTAGACGCCCGCGATGGACGCGATCGTCGCGGTGGGCGCGATCGCGAGCAGCAGCGAGTTCCGCATGCCGACCGAGGTGATCCGCTCCCGCAGCGCGGCCCAGCGCTCCGGCCAGTTCAGCTCCACGTCGTAGTGGTCGGGGTGCAGCACGCCCTGCGCCGTACGGGTCTTCTCCCAGGCGGGCAGCGGGCCGTTGCGCTCGGCGAGATCGGCGGACGCCTCGTACGCGGCGAGCATGACGCGCTCGGCGATACGGGTGGAGAGCGCCTTGGCCTCGGCGGAGTCGAAGGGCATCCGCAGCTTGAAGAAGACGTCCTGCAGACCCATCGCGCCCAGGCCCACCGGCCGCCACTTGGCGTTGGACCGGCCCGCCTGCTCGGTCGGGTAGAAGTTGATGTCGACGACCCGGTCGAGGAAGGTGACGGCGGTACGGACGGTCGAGTCCAGCCGCTCCCAGTCGATGTCGCCCGTCGCCGTGTCCACGAACGCGCCGAGATTGACCGACCCGAGGTTGCAGACCGCCGTCTCGCCGTCGTCCGTGACCTCCAGGATCTCCGTGCAGAGGTTGGAGGAGTGGACCGTGTGGCCGGGCAGCGCGGTCTGGTTGGCGGTGCGGTTGGCGGCGTCCTTGAAGGTCATCCAGCCGTTGCCGGTCTGCGCGAGGGTGCGCATCATGCGGCCGTACAGATCGCGGGCCGGGATGGTCTTCTTGGCGAGCCCCCGGTCCTCAGCCTTGCGGTAGGCAGCGTCGAATTCCTCGCCCCACAGGTCGACCAGCTCGGGCACGTCGGCCGGCGAGAACAGCGACCAGACGCGGTCCTCGTTCACCCGGCGCATGAACTCGTCCGGGATCCAGTGCGCGAGGTTCAGGTTGTGCGTACGCCGGGCGTCCTCACCGGTGTTGTCGCGCAGCTCCAGGAACTCCTCGATGTCGGAGTGCCAGGTCTCCAGGTAGACCGCGGCCGCGCCCTTGCGCCGGCCGCCCTGGTTCACGGCGGCGACCGAGGCGTCGAGTGTCTTCAGGAACGGGACGATGCCGTTGGAGTGCCCGTTCGTCCCCCGGATCAGGGAACCGCGCGAGCGGACACGGGAGTACGCGATGCCGATGCCGCCCGCGTGCTTCGAGAGGCGGGCCACCTGGTGGTAGCGGTCGTAGATGGAGTCCAGCTCGTCCAGCGGGGAGTCGAGGAGGTAGCAGGACGACATCTGGGGGTGCCGCGTACCGGAGTTGAAGAGCGTGGGGGAGGACGGCAGGTAGTCGAGGCGGCTCATCAGCCGGTACAGGGCGGCCACTTCGTCGACCGAGCGGGACGTGTCGTCCTCGGCGAGGCCGCTCGCCACGCGCAGCATGAAGTGCTGGGGCGTCTCGATGACGGACCGCGTGATCGGGTGCCGCAGCAGATACCGGCTGTGCAGCGTGCGCAGGCCGAAGTAGCCGAAGCGGTCGTCGCCTTCGAGGTCGATCAGCGCGTCCAGACGGGCCGCGTGGGTCCGTACGAACTCGGCGGTGCGGTCGGCGATCAGGCCCTCGCGGTGGCCGACCGCGACGGACTCGGAGAAGGAGCGGACCCCCTGCGAGGCGGCCTCCTCGGCGATGCCGATCGTCAGCAGGCGGGCGGCCAGCTTCGAGTACACGGGGTCCTCGGAGATGAGGCCCGCGGCCGCCTCCGTGGCCAGCTCGCGCAGCTCCGCGGTGATCCCGTCGGCCCCGACGGAGGACCGGCCGCGCAGCGCGGCGGCGGCGACCCTGCCGGGATCGGCGTCGGGAAGGTCGGCGGTGAGGTCGGCCAGGGTCCGCAGCAACACGGTTCCCGGTCCGTCGGCCTCGGCCCTGTCCTGCTGGTACTGGGGCGCTTTCGCTGAGACCGGATCGGCTGGCGCGATGGTCACGTGGGGCTCTCCCTCGCTCGGCACGGAGCCTGCGGGGAGAGGGGTTCGGGGCACACGGGGGTACACGCTCTGCGCAGCGGTACGCCGCGTCCACCGGCCCACTCCGCGAGGCCCGGACGTCATGGCACCCGGGCCGGATGGCCTGGGCACGCTGTCGGCAGGTCCTCGGACTGACCAGGCGCACGGCTCTCCTCCAGGGACAGACATGCACAAGTACACCGTTGCGGGACAGTTCCGGATTTGCACCGGATTCCCCTGCGGCGACAGCGAGCATGAGCATACATCTTGTGCCGGGCTCGGGAAGCACCCCCACATGTTGTGTCGTGTCGGCTTCGGAGGGTGTCAGAGTGTCAACTCGTAGGTGAGCAGCATGATGTCGTCGAGGTCCGGGACCGGGTTCCAGTCGCGGTCGGGGGCGCGGGTGAAGCCGAGGCGTCCGTAGATGCGGTGGGCGCTGTGCATGGTGCGCTGGGTGGACAGCACGACGCGTACGCAGCCGTGCGTGGCCCGGGCGCGGTCGACGCAGGCGCGTACGAGGGCCTCGCCCGCTCCGTGCCCGCGGGCCTCCGTGGCGACCGCCAGCATCCGTATCTCGGCCTCGCCCTCGCGCGCGATGTCGGCCATCGGCCCGCCGGACGGGACGAAGGTCACGCCGCCGACGACCCGCTCGCCCGCCCCTGCCCCCAGCACGGCCACCAGCACGTCGGCGGCCGCGGCCCGCTTCGCGACGTCCCGCAGCTCGCCCAGATACTCGTCGCTCTCGCCGAAGTCGAGGAGCCCGTCCCCGAGATAGGCCTGCGCGGTGATCTCGCCCACAGCCTCGTACTCCTCGGGCCTCGCCCGCCTGATCACGATGTCCATGCCTGGCAGTGTGCCCGAGGGGTACGACGAGGGGCTGCCGAGTTTCTCGCGTACCGGTACCGGTACCGGCGTCGGGGGCGTCGCGCCGGTGCCAGGGACGTCCGAGGCGGCGGGCTCAGGCCACGGCCGGCCACTGCGGGAGGGTCGTGACGAAGTCCTTCGTGAAGTCGCGTGGGCCCGGGCCGAGGGCCACCCGGCCCGTGTGGCGGGTGCGGGCGGTCAGGGCGGGCGACTCGGTGTAGTAGTTCCGCTGGGCGGCCGCGGGGACGAACACGGTCTGGCCGCGGGTGAGTTCGCTGGCGCACTCGACGACGACCGCTCCCTCCGCGAGCGTCACGAACGACTCGTCCGCGCACACGCCCACGGCGAGCGGGTCGTGCAGCGGGCAGGAGTCGCCTCCGCCGTGGCGGCGGTAGGAGTCGGTGTAGACCCGCAGCAGCCGGGCCGCGAGCGCCGCGCCCGCCCCCGCCGCCTCCAGCGCGGCGAGGTCGGCGGGGCCGAACAGCCAGCGGTGCGAGGCGTCCAGGTCGACCATGGTGAACGGGATGCCGGAGGAGAGCACCACCTCGGCGGCGTCCGGGTCCGCCCACATGTTGAACTCGGCGACCGGGGTGATGTTGCCCGGCACCTGCGCGTTGCCGCCCATGAACACGAACTTCTTCACGCGGCGGGCGAAGGCCGGGTCCTCCAGGAGCGCGATGGCCACGTTGGTGAGCGGGCCGGTGGCGCACACGGTCAGCTCGCCCTCGTGCTCCCGGGAGAGCCGCAGCAGTGCCTGTGCGGAGGACTCCGTCAGGTGTGCGGCGGTCGAGTCGGGCAGCGTCTCGTGGCCGAGGCCCGCGGGGCCGTGGAAGTGGGCGGCGGCCGCGTACGGGAGGCGGGTGAGGGGGCGGGCCGCTCCGCGGTGGACCGGGACGGCGGTGTCGATGCGGAGGGCTCTCGCCAGGGCGCGGGCGTTGCGGTAGGTCTCCTCGGCCGGGAGGTTGCCGCCCACGGAGGTGTAGGCCCTGAGGTCCCATCTGCCTGTGCCGAGCAGGTACTGGAGAGCTACGGCGTCGTCTATGCCGGGATCACTGTCGAGGACGATCGGCGCGCTGGCGGTCACACCGACCAGCGTAACCGCGGGCTCCCTTGCCGCCAGGGGGAGTTGTCGCCCCCGCCGCCCCTACCCGTCCCGTCCCTGGGGGCTCCGCCCCCAGACCCCCGTATCGCGCTGAACGCGCTTGTCCTCAAACGCCGGACGGGCTGAAGATCAGCCCCTCCGGCGTTTGAGGAGCGGGGGTTCGGGGGCGGAGCCCCCGAGTAGTGACGGGAATGGGTAGGGGCGGCGGGGGCGAAAAAGGGCTAGTGACCAGCCCCCGCCGTCGCCGGCGGCAGCTCAACCTGGACGCCCTTGTCGCCCGCGTCCGCCGTGTAGTCCTCGGGGGACGTCTCGTCGATGCCGTCGGGTGCCTTGAGGGCCCGCAGGGCGAAGGTCAGGACGACCGTCACGACCACGTTCAGGACGAACGCCGTCAGACCGATGTACCCGATCTCCCCGATGCCGGGAATCTCCTTCGAGGAACCACCGAAGTGCTTCTGCGTGGGCGAGGCCACACCGTAGGCCGCGACAGTGCCGTACAGCATGCCGACCGCCCACCCGGCGAGCAGCGCCCACCGGTGGAACCACCGGGTGAACAGCCCACCGACCAGCGCCGGGAAGGTCTGCAGGATCCAGATCCCGCCCAGCAGCTGGAAGTTGATGGCCACGGTCTTGTCCATGGTCAGGACGAAGACCAGCGCACCCACCTTCACGAGGAGCGAGACCAGCTTGGAGACCTTGGTCTCCTGGGCCGGCGTCGCGTCGGGCCGGATGAAGTCCTTGTAGATGTTGCGGGTGAAGAGGTTCGCCGCCGCGATGGACATGATCGCCGCGGGCACGAGCGCACCGATCCCGATCGCCGCGAAGGCCACCCCCGCGAACCACGCCGGGAACATGTCCTCGAAGAGCTGCGGGATCGCCAACTGCCCGTTGCTGACCTTGACTCCGGCCGCGATCGCCATGAACCCGAGCAGCGCGAGCAGGCCCAGCATCAGCGAGTACAGCGGCAGGATCGTGGTGTTGCGCCGGATCACCTCACGGCTGCGGGACGACAGCGTGGCCGTGATCGAGTGCGGGTACATGAACAGGGCCAGGGCGGAGCCCAACGCCAGCGTGGCGTAAGTCCATTGGCCCGCCTCGCCCGGTGCCAGCGCACCACGCGGCGCGCCCGTCGCCGGGTTGGTCTGGCTGTACGCCTCGCCCGCCTTGGCGAAGATCTCGTCGAAGCCGCCCAGCTTGATCGGGATGTAGATGATCGCCACCGCGATGACGATGTAGATCAGCGTGTCCTTCACGAACGCGATCAGGGCGGGCGCGCGCAGACCGGACGAGTACGTGTACGCGGCCAGCACACCGAAGGCGATGAGCAGTGGCAGGTCCTTGACGAACCAGTTGGTGTCCTCGCCGCCGCCGACGCCCATCACGTCCAGGACGGCCTGGATACCGACCAGTTGGAGCGCGATGTACGGCATCGTCGCGAGGATGCCCGTCACCGCGACGGCCAGCGACAGGCCCTTCGAGCCGAAGCGTCCGCGCACGAAGTCCGACGTCGTCACGTACCCGTGCTTGTGCGAGACCGACCACAGGCGGGGCAGGAACGTGAAGATCAGCGGGTAGACGAGGATCGTGTACGGCACGGCGAAGAAGCCGGCCGCGCCCGCCGCGTAGATCGCCGCCGGGACCGCCACGAACGTGTACGCCGTGTAGAGGTCGCCGCCGAGCAGGAACCAGGTGACCCAGGTGCCGAACGACCGTCCGCCCAGGCCCCATTCGTCGAGGCTCTCGGTCTCGGCCCTGCGCCAGCGCGCGGCCAGGAAGCCCATGGCCGTGACGGCCACGAAGAAGAAGATGAAGACGGCGAGTGCCACGCCGTTCACGCCGTCGTTCATGCGGACGCGCCCTCCTTCTGGGACTTGCGGGCGCGCTGGTCACGGTTCCAGAGCTTGTACGCGACCATCGTGAGCGCGGTCGAGATGAACACCCACAGCATCTGGTACCAGTAGAAGAACGGGATGCCGATGAAGGCCGGGTCGACCTTCGCGTACGAGCCCACCCAGAGCATCGCCACGAACGGCGCGATCAGACAGACGGCGATCACCACACGGACCGGTGTGACGACAGGCGGTGTCACGACCGGCGGGGTCTCCACCGGCGGTTTCCCTTCGGGCGCTCTTGGCGCATCCGGCGCTTCAGACATACGGCGGCTCCGTCCCCTCACTGATCACCTGTGCAACGCGCAGGAAATCTAAGGGACGGTTCCGCTTTATGGAACCCCTGTCCGCATAACGGATACGGCGTTCCGCTCACTGTCGCCGACTGCCGCTCACTGCCGAGTTCGAAGCCCGACAGTGAGCGGACATGCTGCTCAGCAGCAGCGGAAGCCCTGCCGGGGGTCCTCCTCCTGACGGTCCGTGCGCATCCGCTCGAACTCCCGCCGCGACGGCACGGCCGCGTCGGGGTGGCCCTGACGTATATGCGCGACATAGCGGTCGTACGCCGATTCGTCGGTGAGCTCCCGTACGTACCAGCGCACACCTCTGAGCGCCCGGCTAGCTGCCCGGTGCAGCGCCGACCGCATCGCGTTCCTCCTCCTTCTCCTCCTTGGTCGGGATCAGCCCGGCCGGAGCGACGATCTTCGACTCGACGTACGGCGACTCGCTGAGCGTGGAGAGTGCGGGACGGCGTACGTGCCGGATGCACACCCTCGTGGCGTCCGCGATCACGATCACGATGAGCAGGGCGAGGACCGCCGTGAGGACACCGTCGACTGTGGAGTTCGTGACGATCGTGTGCATGTCGTCCATGCTCTTGGCGGGTGCGACGAGTTCACCCCGGTCGATGCCGTCCTGGTACACCGAGCGCTGCTTGAAGAAGCCGACGCGCGGGTCGCTGGAGAACACCTTCTGCCAGCTCGCGGTCAGCGTCACCGTGGCATCCCAGACGAGCGGAATCCCCGTGATCCAGGCCCACTTGAGGCGCCCGGACTTCACCAGCAGGGTCGTGCAGACGGCCAGGGCGACCGCCGCGAGGAGCTGGTTGGAGATGCCGAAGATCGGGAACAGCTGGTTGATTCCGCCGAGCGGTTCATGGACGCCGACCCACAGGAAGTAGCCCCAGAGACCGCAGACGATGCCACTCGTGATGACCAGTCCGGGCTTCCAGCTCACATTCTTGAAGGGTTTGTAGAGATTGCCCAGCGTGTCCTGGAGCATGAAGCGGCCCACACGGGTGCCGGCGTCGAGCGCGGTCAGGATGAACAGCGCCTCGAACATGATCGCGAAGTGATACCAGAACGCGCGCAGACTTCCCCCGGTGACCTCGGAGAAGATCTCCGAGACGCCGACCGCGAGGGTGGGCGCGCCACCGGTCCGCGACAGCAGGGACGCCTCCTCGACGTTCTTCGCCGCGGCCGCCAGGTCCTCGGGGGAGATCTGATACCCCCAGCTCCCCACCACCTGCGAGGCGTTCTGGACCGTGTCCCCGATGACACCGGCCGGCGCGTTCATCGCGAAGTACAGACCCGGGTCGATGATGGACGCCGCGATCAGCGCCATCACGGCCACGGACGACTCCATGAGCATGGAGCCGTACCCGATCATCCGGACCTGCGTCTCCTTCTGGATCATCTTCGGCGTCGTACCGGAGGAGATGAGGGCGTGGAAGCCGGACAGGGCCCCGCACGCGATGGTGATGAAGACGAACGGGAAGAGCGAGCCGGCGAACACCGGTCCGTCGCCGCGTGTGGCGAAGTCCGTGACCGGGTCCATCTTCAGCGTCGGCATCGCGACGACGACGCCGATCGCGAGCAGCGCGATGGTGCCGATCTTCATGAAGGTGGAGAGGTAGTCGCGGGGCGCGAGCAGCATCCACACGGGCAGGATCGACGCGACGAAGCCGTACGCCACCAGCCAGATCACCAGCGTCGAGGGCGCGAGCGTGAACGCGCTGGCCCACGACGACTCGGCGACCCAGCGGCCCGCGATCAGCGCGAGCAGCAGCAGGGCGACACCGATCAGCGAGACCTCGCTGACCCGGCCGGGCCGCAGGACCCGCAGGTAGAAGCCCATCAGCAGGGCGATCGGGATCGTCATCGCGATGGAGAAGGTGCCCCACGGCGACTGGGCGAGCGCGTTCACGATGACCAGCGCGAGCACACCGAGCAGGATGATCATGATGGCGAAGGCGGCGAGCAGGGCGGCCGCGCCGCCGAACGGGCCGATCTCCTCGCGTGCCATCTGCCCGAGGGACCTGCCGTCCCGGCGGGTGGAGAAGAACAGGACGACCATGTCCTGGACCGCCCCCGCGAGGATCACGCCGACGATGATCCAGATGGTGCCCGGCAGATATCCCATCTGCGCGGCCAGTACGGGGCCGACCAGAGGGCCCGCCCCCGCGATCGCCGCGAAGTGGTGGCCGAGCAGCACCCGCCGGTCGGTGGGGTGGAAGTCGATGCCGTTGTTGAGCCGCTCGGCGGGCGTGGCCCGGGTCTTGTCGACCTTCAGGACCTTGTAGGCGATGAACTTCGAGTAGAAGCGATAGGCGATGGCGTACGAGCCGAGGGCGGCGGCCACCATCCAGACGGCCGACACCTCCTCGCCCCGGGACAGCGCGAGGACGGACCAACCGGCCGCGCACACCAGCGCGACGACGGTCCAGATGACGATGGTTTGCGGACTTGCCTTGCGAGGGCCTTGAGGGGATGCCGTCTGTGGGCTGTCGGTGCGCACGGGTCGTCCTCCCGTCCATGGGTGACGGGAGGACCGTAGAACAGGAAGAGGACCAGCGCTACACCACGTGCACCAGTGGGTGTGCGTTCCGCGAACTCCCTTGCCCTGACGGGCGCTTGGGCCGGTGGACATCGTGCGGGCCCGGTGGGGGCTGATCGCGCAGTTTCCCGCGCCCCTGAAAGCAGGGGGTTACGCCCGGCCTTTTGTCTTCAGGGGCGCGGGGAACTGTGCGACAAGCCACGACGCACCCGCAGCCGCCCACCCCCGCACCCCTACTCCACAGGCCTCTTCAACCGCGCAACGAACTTGTACCGGTCCCCCCGGTACACCGACCGCACCCACTCCACCGGCAACCCACCCCTGTCGAGCGAGTGCCGGGACAGCATCAGCATCGGCAGCCCCACATCCGTACCGAGAAGGCCCGCCTCCCGAGGAGTGGCCAGCGACGTCTCGATCGTCTCCTCGGCCTCGGCGAGATGAACGTCGTACACCTCCGCCAACGCCGTGTACAGCGAGGTGTACTTGACGAGCGACCGCCGCAACGCGGGAAACCGCTTCGCGGACAGATGCGTCGTCTCGATCGCCATCGGCTCCCCGCTCGCGAGCCGCAGCCGCTCGATGCGCAGCACCCGCCCCCCGGCGGTGATGTCGAGCAGCCCGGCGAGCGTCTCGTCGGCGGTGATGTAGCCGATGTCCAGGAGCTGCGAGGTGGGTTCGAGGCCCTGGGCCCTCATGTCCTCGGTGTACGAGGTGAGTTGGAGTGCCTGCGAGACCTTCGGCTTGGCGACGAACGTGCCCTTGCCCTGGATGCGCTCCAGCCGGCCCTCGACGACCAGCTCCTGGAGGGCCTGCCGCACGGTCGTGCGCGAGGTGTCGAACTCGGCGGCGAGGGTGCGCTCGGGCGGTACCGGCGTGCCGGGCGGCAGGGTCTCCGTCATGTCGAGCAGATGCTTCTTGAGGCGGTAGTACTTGGGCACGCGCGCGGTACGGATGGGTGCCCCACCCTCGTTCTCCGCACTGCTGACGTCGGTGCTCATACTCTGCCTTCCCGGCTCCAGGTGCCGATGGGCCGACGTGCGCGTCGGCCGCGGCTCACATCGTGGCACGGCTTGCCGTGCGAGTGTCCCCCCGCACGCTGCGTGATCCCCTCTATATACCGTCGGGGTCTCTTTTGGTCTAGTCCACAGGGCCAGAGAGCGGTTGCTGCGGGTGCTCCGCAGGGGCTGTCGGGGTGCCCGTCGAGGCATGCCCGTTCTGTTACCCGTGTAGTGAAAGGTCCCTGCATATGTAGGTCGCGTAACGGACGGCCGGGAGCGGCTTTTCGGCCCTTGACACCCCTCTAGGTCTAGGCCAAGCTCCCCCCTACTGGTCTAAACCATTGAGGACCAGGTCCCAGCCCCACGGGCAGTACTCGTCGTAAGTCACGCGGTGGGCAGGGGGGTTGCTGGCATCCCTGAGGAGGGTGACGTGAAGCGCAAGCTCATTGCGGCTGTCGGTGTCGCGGGCATGTTGATGTCTGTCGCGGCATGTGGCGGCGACGACGGTGACAGTGGCGGGAAGACGGGGGCCGACGGCTTCAAGGGGCAGACCCTGACCGTCTGGGCCATGGACGGCTCCACGCCGCCCGGCTGGACCAAGGACGTCACGGCCGCCTTCGAGAAGAAGACGAAGGCCAAGCTGAAGTTCGAGACGCAGCAGTGGAACGGCATTCAGCAGAAGATCACCACCTCGCTCTCCGAGGAGAACCCGCCGGACGTCCTGGAGGTCGGCAACACCCAGACCCCGGCGTACGCGGCCACCGGCGGTCTCGCCGACCTGTCGGACCTCAAGTCGGAGATCGGCGCCGACTGGACCAAGGCCCTCAACGAGTCCTCGGTCTTCGACGGCAAGCAGTACGCGGCCCCGTGGTACTTCGCCAACCGTGTCGTCATCTACAACAAGAAGGTCTGGGCCGACGCGGGCATCAAGGACACCCCGAAGACGCGGGACGAGTTCTTCGACGCCCTGAAGACCATAGACAAGAAGACCGACGCCGAGCCGATCTACCTGCCCGGCCAGAACTGGTACTTCTTCGACGGTCTGACCATCGGCCAGGGCGCCGACCTGGTGAAGAAGGACGGCGACAAGTACGTCTCCAACCTCGCGGACCCGAAGGTCGGCAAGGCCATGGAGATCTACAAGGAGTACCAGGCCTTCTCCAAGGCGCCCAAGGACAAGGACGAGGCGACCCCGCAGCAGGCCGAGGTCTTCGCCAAGGGCAACGTCGGCGCCTTCATCGGCATGGGCTGGGAGGCCGGCACGGCCATCGCCGCCAACAAGAAGATCGAGAAGGACATCGGCTACTTCACCATTCCCGGTGAGTCGGCCGCCGAGCCCGAGGGCGTCTTCCTCGGTGGCTCCAACTTCGCGGTCGCGGCGGGCAGCAAGAAGCAGGAGCTCGCCAAGGAGTTCCTGAAGGTGGCGCTGTCCGACAAGTTCGAGGGCGCGCTCGCCAAGGAGAACGGCGTCATCCCGAACAAGGAGTCGCTGCAGACCAACCTCGCGGGCAACGGCGCCGCCGAAGCCGCCGCCCCGGCCGCGGCCGGCGGTGGCACCACGCCGCTGATCCCCGAGTGGGCCGCCGTGGAGAACGACCCGAACCCGATCAAGGCGTACATGACCGCGGTTCTGAAGGGCAAGTCGCCCGCCGAGGCCGCCAAGCAGGTCGAGGCGGAGATCAACAAGCGGCTCGCACAGAGCAGCTGATCACCTGCGCGCCGGGGGCGGCCCCTTCCGTCCCCGGCGCGCCGGCGCATCGAACGATCTGCGACTCCTGAACCTGGAAGAGATGGCGAGCATGTCAGTGCAGACCGAACGCACGGACACAGGCACGGCCGCGGCGCCCGGTGTCCGTAAGACCGACGTAACCCCGCCCGGCGATCCGGGGCAGGCCAGACGGCGCGGCGGTGCGGCCGCCCCCTATCTGCTCCTGGTGCCCGCACTGCTCGTCACCGTGGTGCTGCTCGGCTGGCCGCTGGTCAAGAACGGCATGCTGTCGTTCCAGAACCTCAATCCGCGCCAGCTGATCCTGCACCTCACCGAGTGGAACGGCGGCGACAACTACAAGGAAGTCCTAGGCAGTTCGGACTTCTGGAAGGTCGTCCAGCGGACGGTCGTCTTCACCACCGCCAACGTCGTCCTCATCATGCTGCTCGGCACCCTCGTCGGACTGCTCCTCGCGCGGCTCGGCAAGCGCATGCGGCTGGTCCTGCTGCTCGGCCTGGTGCTCGCCTGGGCGATGCCGGTGATCGCCGCGACCACGGTCTACCAGTGGCTGTTCGCCCAGCGCTTCGGCGTCGTCAACTGGCTGCTCGCCAAGGCGGGCTGGTCGTCGATGGCGGACTACAACTGGTTCGGCAGCCAGTTCTCCACCTTCTCCGTGATCACCCTGCTGATCGTCTGGCAGTCCATCCCGTTCGTCGCGATCAACCTCTACGCCGCCACGACCACCATCCCGAAAGAGCTGTACGAGGCCGCCTCCATCGACGGGGCCGGGGTGTGGAAGAGCTTCACCCACGTGACCTTCCCGTTCATGCGGCCGTTCCTGTGGGCGACGACCTTCCTCGAGGTCATCTGGGTCTTCAAGGCGTTCCCGCAGATCCTCGCGATGAACGCCGGCGGACCCGACCGGCTCACCGAGACCCTGCCGATCTACGCGTTCGTCGAGGGCCCCGGCAACCAGCACTACGGCATGGGCGCGGCGATCTCGTTCCTGACGATCCTCATCCTGCTCGGCCTGACCGCCTACTACCTGCGTACCGTTCTCAAGCAAGAGGAGGACGAGCTGTGAAGCGCTCCCTGATGGCCCGGCTGTGGCCCAACGCGACGGCCGCCGTCCTCTTCGTCGTCTTCGCGTTCCCCGTCTACTGGATGTTCGCGACCTCGCTGAAGCCGACCGGCGACATCATCGCGGACGACCCGGTCTTCCTGCCGACCGACATCACCTTCGACCACTTCCGACGGGCCCTCGACGCCGACCACTTCTGGACGCTGGTCGGCAACTCCCTGACGGTGACCGTCCTCGCGGTGGTCTTCTCCCTCATAATCGCGCTGCTCGCGTCCTTCGCGCTGGCCCGTATGCGGTTCAAGGGCAGGCGTGGCTTCCTCCTGACCTTCATGATCGCGCAGATGGCGCCCTGGGAGGTCATGGTCATCGCGATCTACATCATCGTGCGTGACGCCAACCTGCTCAACAGCCTCGTCCCGCTCACCGTCTTCTACATGATCATGGTGCTGCCCTTCACCATCCTGACGCTGCGCGGATACGTCGCCGCCGTGCCCAAGGAGCTGGAGGAGTCGGCGATGGTCGACGGCTGCACCCGTCCGCAGGCCTTCGTGAAGGTCATCTTCCCGCTCCTCGCCCCGGGCCTGATGGCGACCTCGCTCTTCGGCTTCATCACGGCGTGGAACGAGTTCCCGCTGGTCCTGATCCTCAACAAGGACGCCGAGAAGCAGACGCTCCCGCTGTGGCTCTCCAGCTTCCAGTCGACGTTCGGCGACGACTGGGGTGCCACGATGGCGGCGGCCTCGCTCTTCGCCATCCCGATCCTCGTTCTCTTCGTCTTCCTCCAGCGCAAGGCCGTCAGCGGACTGACCTCCGGCGCGGTGAAGGGATAACGCCCCCCGATGACCACCATCGCCTCCGGCACCGACACGCTGACCCGTGACGCCCTTGCCGTCCTGCAGCCCGGTTTCACCGGGACCTCGGCCCCCTCCTGGCTGCTGCGACGGCTGGGCGAAGGCCTCGCCTCCGTCGGCCTGTTCGGCCGCAACGTCGCCACGTCCGCCCAAGTGGCCGCCCTGACGGCCCAGTTGCGCGCGGAGCGCGACGACGTGCTGGTCGCCATCGACGAGGAGGGCGGTGACGTGACCCGCCTCGAAGTGCGTACGGGATCCTCCTTCCCCGGCAACCACGCGCTGGGCGCGGTCGACGACACCGCACTGACCGAGGCGGTCGCCCACGAGCTCGGCCGCCGATTGGCCGCCTGCGGCGTGAACCTCAACTGGGCGCCGTCCGCCGACATCAACTCCAACTTCGACAACCCCGTCATCGGCGTACGGTCCTTCGGCGCCGACACCTCACTGGTGGCCCGGCACACGGCCGCGTACGTCTCAGGGCTGCAGTCCGCCGGGGTCGCCGCCTGCACCAAGCACTTCCCGGGCCACGGCGACACGGCGGTCGACTCGCACCACGCGATGCCGCGCATCGACGCGGATCTCCCGGTCCTGGAGTCCCGCGAACTGGTGCCGTTCCGCGCGGCCATCGAGGCCGGCACGCGTGCCGTGATGAGCGCGCACATCCTGGTGCCGGCCCTGGACCCCGTCCACCCCGCGACCCTCTCGCGCCGCATCCTCACCGGCCTGCTCCGCGAGGAACTGGGCTACGACGGCCTGATCGTCACCGACGGCATGGAGATGCAGGCCATCTCGGCGACCTACGGCATCGAACGGGGCAGCGTCCTCGCGATCGCCGCCGGCGCCGACGCCATCTGCGTGGGCGGAGGACTCTCCGACGAACCGACGGTCCTGCGACTGCGGGACGCCCTGGTCGCGGCGGTCCGCTCGGGTGAACTCCCCGAAGAACGCCTGGCGGACGCGGCGGCCCGGGTCAGGGCACTGGCCGCCTGGACGGCATCGACACGGTCGAAGCCTTCGACACCTTCGTCGGCAGGTTCCGCGGCGGGGTCCGAGGCGGGTTCCGACGTCGGGCTGGTGGCGGCCCGGCGGGCGCTGACGGTCACGCGCGGAGCGCACTTCACGCCGGTCACCGAGGCTCCGTACGTCGCCGCCCTCACCCCCGTCGCCAACATCGCCGTCGGTGACGAGACCCCCTGGGGCGTCGCCGCCGAACTGCGGCGCATGCTGCCGGGCACGGAGACCGGAAGCTTCACGGGGGAGCGGGCCGGGGCCGAGGCCCTCGCGGCAGCCGGCTCCCGCCGCGTGATCGCGGTGGTCCGCGACGCCCACCGCCACACCTGGATGGCCGAGGCACTCGACACCCTGCTCGCCGCCCGCCCCGACACCGTCGTGGTCGAGATGGGCGTGCCGCAGTCACCGCCCCGGGGCGCCCTCCACATCGCCACGCACGGCGCGGCCCGCGTCTGCGGCCTCGCGGCGGCGGAGGCCATCGCGGGAGCGTGAGCCGACAGGGCATGAGCCGGCAGGGCGTGAGTCGGCAGAACGAAAGCGCGGGTCACCGCACGGATGAAGATGCCGGGTTCACCACGGGGGACCCGGCACCTTCGTGTTCGTACGCATTCGTCTCGTGGAGCGAGTCGCCTAAATGCCCTGCCAGTCCGGCTTGTTGGCGTAGGTGTGCCGGAAGTAGTCCGCGAGTTTCAGCTTGGAAGCGGCCGCCTCGTCCACGACGACCGTGGCATGCGGATGCAACTGCAGCGCCGACGCGGGGCACACCGCGGCGATGGGCCCCTCGACCGTCGCCGCCACGGCATCGGCCTTGCCCTCGCCCGTGGCGAGCAGCACCAGATGTCGTGCCTCCAGAATCGTCCCGATCCCCTGGGTGATCACGTGATGCGGCACCTGCTCGATGTCGCCCTCGAAGAACCGGGCGTTGTCCACCCGCGTCTGCTCGGTCAGGGTCTTGATCCGCGTACGCGAGGCGAGCGACGAGCACGGCTCGTTGAACCCGATGTGCCCGTCGGTCCCGATCCCGAGGAGCTGGAGATCGACCCCGCCGGCCTCGGCGAGCGCCTTGTCGTACGCCTCGCACGCGGCCCGCACGTCCTCGGCGGTCCCGTCGGGTCCTATGAACGCGTCGACGTCCAGCCCCAACGGCTCCAGCACCTCGCGCCGCAGCACCGACCGGTACGACTCGGGATGCTCGGCCGGCAGTCCCACGTACTCGTCGAGCTGCGCGACCCGCGCCCGCGAGGCGTCCACGGCCCCGGAAACCACCTTCGCCGCCAGCGCCTCGTAGATGGGCAGCGGCGTCGAGCCGGTGGCCACCCCGAGCAGCGCGTCGGGCTTGTGCCGGAGCAGCTCCGCCATGGCCTCGGCAATGAGCTCGCCACCCGCCTTGGCGTCCGAAACGATGACAACTTCCACGCTGGGCCTGCCGTTCTGAAAGGTGAAGGGGACACAACCGAACATGTGGTATAGACCAATCTAGCAGAATGGCTCTCCAAGGTCGCCCCTCAGCAGCCCTCGGCCACCTCGACCCAGGCCACCCCCGGCCCAGGCCACCCCCGGCCCAGGCCACCTCGACCGATGGTGCGGAGCGGCACCTCGACCGACCACATCCGACCGGCACCCCGACCCACGGCAGGCGGCCGGCACTCCGACCCACGGCACCCGACCGTCACCCCACCCCGAGCGGGCGCCGCGCGCCCCGGGGGAGTGGAATGGAACCTGCGCACGCGCAACCAAGCCCCGCCGCCCCTCCCTCAGACGCAGCTCCGCCCACGACGCAACAGCCCCAGGAGGACACGCCATGACCGCCACCCCGCCGGACCCCCAGCCCGACGCGCAGCCGGCGCCTGCCGAGTCCGACCGCCCGGGCCGGATCATGGCCCGCGAGATGGCCGAGCAGCCCGCCGTCCTGCGGCGGATCCTGGAGGAGGGCGCCCCGCGCATCCAGGACGTGGCCCGGCAGGTCGCCGCCCGCAAGCCCCGCTTCGTACTGCTCACCGCCCGAGGGACCTCCGACAACGCCGCCCTCTACGCCAAGTACCTCCTGGAGATCCGCCTCGGCCTGCCGTGCGGCCTCGCCTCCATGTCGACCACGACGGCCTACGGCGCCCGCCCCGACCTCACCGACGTCCTGGTGATCACGGTCAGCCAGTCCGGCGGCTCCCCGGACCTGGTGGCCTCGACCCGGGCCGCCCGCGAGGCCGGCGCCATCACGGTCGCGGTGACCAACAACCCGGACTCACCGCTGGCAGCCGTCTCCGAGTACCACATCGACATCATGGCCGGACCGGAGAAGGCACTCCCCGCGACCAAGACCTACACCGCCTCCCTCCTCGCCCTCTATCTCTTCGTCGAAGGACTGCGCGGCGGCGACGGCTCCCAGGCCAAGGTGCTCCCCGACCTCGCCGAGCATCTCCTCGCCCGCCAGGACGAGATCCGCACCCTCGCCTCGCGCTACCGCTTCGCCGAGCGCATGGTGATCACCTCCCGCGGCTACGGCTACCCCACCGCCAAGGAAGCCGCCCTCAAGCTCATGGAGACCAGCTACATCCCCGCCCTCTCCTACTCCGGCGCGGACCTGCTGCACGGCCCGCTCGCCATGGTCGACAACATCTCCCCGGTCATCGCGGTCGTCACCGACGGCAGGGGCGGCGCGGCACTCCAGCCCGTGCTCGACCGGCTCCGAGGACGCGGCGCCGACCTCGTCGTCATCGGTCCCCGGCCCCAGGTCGAACAGGCCTCCGCCGGCTTCGTCCTGCCCACCGAGGGCGTGGCCGAAGAGGTCCAGCCGATCCTGGAGATCCTCCCGCTCCAACTCCTCGCCTACGAGGTCACCATCGCCCGCGGCCAGGACCCGGACGCACCCCGCGCCCTCGCGAAGGTCACCGAAACCCGCTGATCCCGAGCCGTCCCGCTGACCCCCAGCCGTCCCGCGGGAGCCGCGCGGTTCCGCCGATCCGACGGCGTCCCGCCGGACTCGGCGCGCCCGGGCGTCCGAGGACTCAGGTCAGCGAACCCCCTGTCGCGTCCATCCAGTGCCCGGTCACCCACCGCCCCTCGTCCGAGGCGAGGAACGCCACCACGTCGGCGATGTCGGCTGCCTCGCCCACCCGGCCGAGCGCCGATACCGCCGCGGCCTTCGCCCACCCGTCGGAACTGCCGTGCAGCAGCTCGGCCGTGTTGTCGGTGTCGACGATGCCCGGCGCCAGCGAGTTCACGGTGATGCCGCGGGCGCCCAGCACCTTGGACAGGTCTCGGGAGAAGACGTCCAGGGCGCCCTTCGTCATCGCGTAGGCGATCAAGTGGGGGAAGACCGCGGTCCGTGCCAGCCCCGAGGAGATGTTGACGACCCGGCCGCCGTCGCGAAGGCGCGCCAGACCGTGTCTGACGATGAAGAACGGCGCCTTCACGTTCACCGCGAAGACCTGGTCGTACGTCCCCTCGTCGATCTCCTCGATCGGCGGTGTCGAACCGATCCCGGCGTTGTTCACCAGGATGTCCACCCCGTCCGCGTGCCGGTCGAACTCCTCCCACAGGGCCGCAGCGTCTCCCGGCAGCCCGAGCTCCGCGCGGATCGCGAACGCCGAGCCGCCGGCCGCCTCGATCGTCGCCACCGTCTCCTTCGCGGCCGTCTCGCTCCTGCCGTAGTGCACCCCGACCCGCGCCCCGTCGCGGCCGAGCCGCTCGGCGATGCCGCGTCCGATGCCCCTGCTCGCCCCGGTGACGAGTGCCGTCCTGCCCGTGAGCACGCCCATGCCGGCGCCCCCTTCTCATTTGTCTAGTGGTCGCTACAGAAAGACCGTACAACGCGCCGCGGACATTTCTCTAGTACCCGCTATACAATTCACTCCATGGTGAGCAGCCACGACATCAAGGACGCCGCCGGTCCGGGCTCGAAGCCTCGCGGTCGCCCCCGCTCCTTCGACCGTGAGACCGCGCTGGAGAAGGCGATCCTCGCCTTCTGGGAGCACGGGTACGAGGCGACCTCCGTCTCGGACCTCACCCAGGTCATGGGCATCGGCGCCCCCAGCCTCTACGCGGCCTTCGGCGACAAGCGCTCGCTCTTCGACGAGGTCGTGCGCGAGTACGGCGCGAGGTACGGCTCGTTCGGCGATCGCGCCCTCGCCGAGGAGTCGACGGCCCGAGCCGCGGTCGAGCGGATGCTGCACGAGGCCGCGGCCGAGTACACCGAGCCGGGCCGTCCGCACGGCTGCCTGATCGTCCACGCGGCCACCAACTGCACCACCCCGGAGGTGGAGGAGTCCCTCCGCGAGCGGCGCAACGCGAACATCGCCGCCATCGAGGGCCGTGTAAGGTCCGGCGTCGCCGCAGGTGAGCTGCCCGCGGACATCGACGCGGCAGCCCTGGCCCGGCACACCGGAGCCATGATCCAGGGCATGTCCCAGCAGGCCCGTGACGGCGCCACCAAGGAAGAGCTGGAGGCGCTCGCCGAACTCGCCATGAGAATCTGGCCCCGCTCGTGAACCGCTCGGGGATAGGCTGCGTGGTGGATGTAGGACGTGAGTTGTTGGATAAAGAGACAACAACAAACATCCGCCAACGCATGGACAGTCGAGAGTGGTCTAGTCCACAATCGTACAAAGCTTGAGAATGCAACTGGATGATCAAGCCGTCCGAATGACCAAGCCTCCGTCTTCCCCGCACAGGAAGACGGACCGAGGAGCCGGCGCTCTCTGCCCTGACTGCACCGGATCCTCATCCTTCGGCCGAACGGGACCGCACAGCCCGCGGCCGATGTTGCTCCGGGCTGCGGTGCCGGGAGGGTTGAGGGTCCCTCTCAGGCGCCGCGGCCCGCGGGTGTTTCCGGGCCCGTACGGATGGCCGATTTCGGAGCATGTCGTACCCGGCGGGTACGCTCGCACACGTGCCCTCCATGAACGAACTCGTCCGCCAGCACACAGCCCTCGGTGACTCCGACCTCGAGTGGCTGCACCTGCTGGTCTCGGAGTGGCAGCTGCTCTCCGACCTCTCCTTCGCGGACCTCGTCCTGTGGGTTCCCACCCGCGACGGCACCCGCTATGTGTCGGTCGCCCAGATGAGGCCCAACACCGGCCCCACCTCGTACCAGGACGACATGGTCGGCCACCTCGTCCCGCGCGGCCGCCGCCCCATGCTGGACGCGGCCCTGGACGAGGGCCGGATCGTGCGCGAGGGCGACCCGGAGTGGCGCGAAGAAGTTCCCGTACGGGTCGAGTCGATCCCCGTGCGCAGGGAGGGCCGCGTCCTGGGCGTCATCGCCCGCAACACCAATCTCCTCACCGTGCGCACGCCCTCGCGGCTCGAACTCACCTATCTGCAGAGCGCGTCCGACCTCGCACAGATGATCGCGGCAGGCTCCTTCCCGTTCCCCGACCAGCAGGTCGACATGGACGCCTCGCCGCGGGTGGGTGACGGCCTGATCCGGCTGGACGCCGAGGGCATCGTCCAGTACGCGTCGCCGAACGCGCTGTCGGCGTACCACCGTCTCGGCCTCGCCGCCGACCTGGTCGGCCACCACCTGGGCAAAACCACTTCCGAACTCGCCCCGTCCCGCGGCCCGGTGGACGAGGCGCTGGCCAAGGTCGCCAGCGGCTGGGCGCCCCGCGAGTTCGAGATCGAGAGCAACGACGGCGTGATCCAGCTGCGCGCCATCCCGCTCAAACCCAAGGGCACGCGGGTGGGTTCGCTCGTACTCCTGCGTGATGTGACCGAACTGCGGCGCCGCGAGCGCGAGTTGATCACCAAGGACGCGACCATCCGGGAGATCCACCACCGGGTGAAGAACAACCTCCAGACGGTCGCGGCCCTGCTCCGTCTCCAGGCCCGCCGTATCGAGTCCGACCGGGGCCGCGAGGCGCTCGAAGAGGCCGTGCGCCGAGTCGGGTCGATCGCCATCGTGCACGAGACGCTCTCCCAGAACCTGGACGAGCGCGTGGAGTTCGACGAGATCGCCGACCGGGTGCTCGCCATGGTCGCCGAGATCTCCCCGGGCAAGGTGGTCGGCCGGCGCACCGGGCGCTTCGGCATACTCGACGCCGAGGTCGCGACCCCGCTCTCCATGGTCCTCACGGAGATTCTGCAGAACGCGCTGGAACACGGCTTCCGGGAAGGCGACCGCGGCACGGTCGAGGTGTCCGCGGTCCGCGGCGGCACCACGAAGGAGGCCCGCCTCCTGGTCACCGTCCAGGACGACGGCATCGGTCTGCCCGAGGGCTTCGACCCGCACCGCTCGGGCAATCTGGGCCTGCAGATCGTACGGACCCTGGTGGAGGGGGAGTTGGGCGGCACCTTCGACATGGTCCGCGCCCCCGAGCGCGGGACACAGGTCGTCCTGGACATTCCGGTGGTGCCCCACAAGTGAGACACAGGCAATCCGCACCATTACTCCACGCACACTCTGCGTAATCGTCACGAGTTGCCGGCGGTGGCCGGCGGTCGTCGGGTACCCCACGAAGACGCAGCCGCAAACAGCAATGAGCCCCGGACCGTTTTCCGGTCCGGGGCTCATCGTGTTCGTTGCTATCTGCGCATCGGGGGTACTGCGCGCTGCGGCTCGGGGGCGGGAGAAGCGTACTCGCTGTACGCGCCGCCAAGCTCAGGCCGTGTGGGGTGGGTTGTCAGGCGGATGCCTGGCGGGCCCGGTTGCGGGCGGCGCGGCGCTTCATGGCGCGGCGCTCGTCCTCGCTGAGACCACCCCAGACGCCGGAGTCCTGGCCGGACTCGAGCGCCCACTGCAGGCACTGCTCCATGACGGGGCAGCGACGGCAGACGGCCTTGGCTTCCTCGATCTGCAGCAGCGCAGGACCGGTGTTGCCGATGGGGAAGAAGAGCTCGGGGTCTTCCTCGCGGCAAACGGCGTTGTGACGCCAGTCCATGGCTGCTACCTCTCCTTGGTATTACATGCACGTTGCTTGTGAATGTGAACGCTTTCACGAATCCCTCAACAAGTGAAGGGCCGACTACCAGACGGGCTGGCGTGGTCCTGTGAATTGAGGAGGGGTTCCGGCGCTCTGTGGGGGCGATGTTGCGGCCCGTCCCGAGCGCCACAAAGAGACTCGCAAACCTCAGCGGCGGATACAACCCCTACCGGAAAGTTTTTTTTGATTCCTCGGTGTCGACTAGGTCACAGCCGTACTTCCATGGGGTGGATCCTGGCCTAAACGTTCGAGTGGAAGGACTTTAGCCCGTTCCGCTCACACAATCACACGCAGTGCACGACGAACGCCTGTGAACGTCACGCTCGTACGCAGTCCGAGGTGGTCGCCGTCCATCTGCAGGGGGAGTGGGACCTTCGAATGCAAGGTGAAGTCGGTCAGGTCGTGCAGGGACACCGCATGCTTCCCATGGGGTCCGCGCTCGGGGGACGAAGTGAGCAACTGGGTGCCATACCGGGCAACCGCGGCCGTCGACATGCGGCTGAGACCGAGTACGTCGAGCCCGGTATCGAACGAGGCCTTAGGTGACGCGTACACCGGGCGATTGCCCAGATACGTCCACGGAGAGGTGTTGCAGACTATCGACAGCACCAAATCGGCCACCGGGTCCGCGCCGGGCCGCTCCAGGGTGATCGTGCCGTGGCGGCGGTGGGTCTCCCCGAAGAACTGGCGCATCGCCTGGCGCAGGTAGAGGGAGTGCGTGGAACGCTTGCCGCGCTCGCGGTGCTGTTCGACGCGGCCGACCACGCCGGCGTCGAAGCCGAGACCCGCGTTGAAGGTGAACCAGCGGGCGGGGACTCCTTCGTCCTCACTGCCCGGGGTGCCCGCGGCGAGGCCGAGGCCCACCGTGCGCTGCCGGCCCTCGCGCAACGCGTCGAGGAGGGCACCGGTGGCCTCCACGGGCTCGTTCGGCAGGCCGAGGGCTCGCGCGAAGACATTGGTGGAGCCGCCGGGGACGACGGCGAGGCCGGGCAGCCGGTCGGGGTCGGGGCCGCCGTGCAGCAGACCGTTCACGACCTCGTTGACCGTGCCGTCGCCGCCGAGGGCCACGACCAGTTCTATGTCCTTGCTCTCCGCGGCCTGCCGGCCGAGGTCTCTGGCGTGCCCGCGGTACTCGGTGGTGACCGCTTCGAGCTTCATCTCGCTCGCCAGGGCGTGGATCAAGACGTCACGCGTGCGCGCGCTTGTGGTGGTTGCTGCCGGATTGACCACGAGAAGTGCACGCATGCGATGCAGCGTACCTACCGCGTGGTACTCGGCCCATACCGAGGTAAGGATCAGGTGTGAGGGGGAGCACACAGCGGGT
This sequence comes from Streptomyces sp. NBC_00258, assembly GCF_036182465.1. Taxonomy (NCBI): domain Bacteria; kingdom Bacillati; phylum Actinomycetota; class Actinomycetes; order Kitasatosporales; family Streptomycetaceae; genus Streptomyces; species Streptomyces sp. NBC_00258. The sequence goes on along the minus strand of NZ_CP108081.1, from coordinate 4,572,108 downwards.
TTCCGAGGGCGCCCCGGGGCCGTTGGCGGGTACGGGGTGAGGGCTACCCTTCAGGGGTGAGTTCTGAGCAGAAGACGACCCCGGACGCCCCCGACGCCGAACCCCGTCCCACGCGGCTGACCGTCGCGGCGGCGCTCGCCGCGCTGGAGGGGCTCGCTCTTGTGGCCGGCGGCGGCTACATGCTTGTGATGGGTCTCACGGGGCACCCGGACGACCGCAGCCAGGCCGTCACGGGAGGCGTGACGCTGATCGTGCTCGCGCTGCTTCCGCTGCTGGCCGCGCGTGGGCTGTTGCTGCGGCGCGGGTGGAGCCGGGGGCCGGCGATCATCACGCAGATCATGGCGCTGCCCGTCGCGTACAACCTGCTTCAGGCCGACAGTCTCGCCATTCCCGGGGGGATCGCCCTGGCGGTGGTGGCTGTTGCGGCGCTGGTGCTGATCGTGAATCCGGAGACGACCAGGGCCCTGGGGATCACCGGGCCGGGTGGCGTACGGGAAACGAAGTAGTCCGGGGTGGGCCGACGGCGTACTGCCGGGGTGGGCCGAGGGCGCACCGAGTCTGCGGGCCCGTTGTGGCTGATCGCGCAGTTCCCCGCGCCCCGAAGAGCCGGTAGTTGCCCGCGCCCCTGTGACAGGGGCGCGGTCCGTTACTCCTCCACCAGGAGCTTTTCGCGGAGCTGGGCCAGGGTGCGGGCCAGCAGGCGGGAGACGTGCATCTGGGAGATGCCCACCTCCTGGGCGATCTGGGACTGGGTCATGTTGGCGAAGAAGCGAAGGAGGAGGATCCGCTTCTCGCGCGGTGGAAGGTCCTCAAGAAGGGGCTTGAGGGACTCGCGGTACTCGACGCCTTCCAGGGCCTCGTCGTACGCGCCCAGGGTGTCCGCGACCGCCGGGGACTCGTCGTCCGTGTCGGGGACGTCCAGGGACAGCGTGGAGTACGCGTTGGCCGACTCCAGGCCCTCCAGGACCTCCTCCTCCGAGATGCCCAGCTTCTCGGCCAGCTCGTGCACGGTGGGCGAGCGGCCGTGCCGCTGCGAGAGCTCCGCGGTCGCCGTGGTGAGAGCGAGCCGCAGCTCCTGCAGCCGGCGCGGCACACGCACCGCCCAGCCCTTGTCGCGGAAGTGCCGCTTGATCTCACCGACCACCGTCGGAGTCGCGTACGTCGAGAACTCGACGCCGCGCTCCGGGTCGAAGCGGTCGACCGACTTGATCAGACCGATCGTGGCGACCTGTGTGAGGTCGTCCAGCGGCTCGCCGCGGTTGCGGAAGCGGCGCGCGAGGTGCTCCACGAGCGGCAGATGCATCCGGACCAGCCGGTTGCGCAGCTCCGCGTACTCCGGGCCGGCGGGGTCCAGCTTGCGCAGCTCGATGAACCTGGCCCGCGCCCCGGCGCGGTCGTGGGGGTCGTGCTGCGTACCCGACGCGCCGCTGTCGGCATTTCGTTCGTGCTCGTGCTGCTCGCTCATGATCCCGCCCGTCACCCGCCGCCGCCCTTCCGAGGACGTTCCCCCAGACTCCGTCCGGGGGGACCCCCACTGCGCGGCAACGTCTGGATCCTGTCGCCCGTCACTGCCGGAGAGCGCCTCGCGCCCGTCCTTGTCGATCGGCTCTTCCCGCCGAGGTGCTTCGGCCGCCGAGGAGGCGTCGTCCTCCGGATGCGGCCGGGCCTGCTGCTCGGGGATGCCGTCGACACCTTCCGCCGGACGCCGTGGCCCGGTCGGGCCGTCCTCGCCGTTGCCGGGAAGTTCCCGTGTGCCGCGCTCTTCGTCCTGCACCGGCCCGTCCCCGTTCCTCACGCCGGCCCGGGTCCCGCGCCGCGCTGTTTGTAGAGGCTGATCGAAACGGTTTTGTCATCGGCCACCGAGGAGGACACCTTGCCCGCGAGGGCCGACAGCACGGTCCAGGCGAAGGTGTCCCGCGCGGGGGCGTGGCCGTCGGTGGTCGGGGCCGAGACGGTCACCTCGAGCGAGTCGTCGATCAGGCGGAAGACACAGCTGAGCACGGAGCCCGGCACCGCCTGTTGCAACAGGATCGCGCATGCCTCGTCCACGGCGATGCGCAAGTCCTCGATCTCGTCGAGGGTGAAGTCCAAACGCGCCGCGAGGCCGGCTGTGGCCGTGCGCAGCACCGACAGGTAGGCACCCGCAGCCGGCAGCCGGACTTCGACGAAGTCCTGGGTCGCGGGCTCGCCTGCGATCTGGGACACCCTCACCTCCAAGGTGGTACAAGCTCTTTCGGGGGCCGAGGGTCGCCCCCCGGGGTAACGCGCAACGTGGTTCAGCGGTGACGCTATCGCGCTCTCAGGTTTCCTGTCCCCGGGACCCCAACCCCTTGCTGTCACTCATAGTAAACCTATGGATACGCACAGTGGCTAGGGGTCTGCGGGCCCAATTGGGAAGAGCGCGCGCCGGGTTGACGTACCCAACGGTCAGAGGGTCGAACCGTCCGGATCCCTCGTCACACGAGTACGTGGTCGACGAAGCACCAGCGCCAGTTCTCTCCGGGCTCGAACGTGCGCATGATCGGGTGTCCCGTCTCCTTGAAGTGCTCCGTCGCGTGCCGCAGAGGCGACGAGTCGCAGCAGCCCACGTCTCCGCAGATGAGACACAGTCGCAACTGCACGGGGTGCGAGCCGGCCGCCAGACACCCCAGGCAGGTCTCGCTCAGCGGCTCGGGTTCCGGATGCGGCAGCGCGTGGGCGTGCGTGCACTGTTTCATGATTGCCAGATTACGTCGGGCGTGCGGGAATCCGCGCGGAAACGAAGGTGGGCCGAAGTCGATGCATGTGATGCCCCTCCTGCTGCTGGTCGCGGGCAGCGCCGTGGTCGCAGGCGCGGCCCGCCGTACCCCGGTGCCCGCGCCGCTGCTGCTGGTCACCGCCGGTCTGATCGTCTCGTACCTGCCCGGCGTCCCCGAATACACCCTCGACCCCCACGTGGTGCTCCCGCTGGTACTGCCCCCGCTGCTCTACACGGCGGCCACGGACAGCTCGTACCTCGATCTGCGGGCGCAGCTCAGGCCGGTCGCGCTGTTGTCGGTCGGGTACGTGCTCTTCGCGACGCTCGTCGTCGGCTGGGCCGCGTACATGATCGTGCCGGACCTGTCGCTGACGGCGGCGCTGGTGCTCGGCGCGGTCGTGGCGCCGCCGGACGCGGTGGCGGCCACGGCGGTGGCGCGCCGGGTCGGGCTGCCCTCCAGGGTCACCACGATCCTGCAGGGCGAGTCCCTGGTGAACGACGCGACCGCGATCACCGCCTACAGGGTGGCCGTCGCCGCCGTTGTCGGCGAGGGCGCGACCTGGGCGGGCGGCATCGGCGAGTTCCTGCTCGCGGCGATCGGCGGCGTCGGGATCGGAGTCGTCCTGATGGTGCCGCTCCACTGGCTGCGCACACACCTGACGGAGGCGCTGCTCCAGAACTCCCTGTCGCTGCTGATCCCGTTCTTCGCGTACGCGGTCGCCGAGCAGGTGCACGCCTCCGGGGTGCTCGCCGTGGTGGTCGTCGCGCTCTACCTGGGGCACCGCAACTGGGAGGTCGACTTCGCGACGCGGCTCCAGGAGGAGGCGGTGTGGAAGATGGTCGCGTTCATCCTGGAGTCGGCGGTCTTCGCACTGATCGGCCTGCAGCTCCCGATCGTCCTCAGGGGTCTCGACGAGTACGAGGGAGTGAGTGCCGCCTGGTACGCGGTGGCCGTCTTCCTGGTCGTCGTCGTGTCCCGCTTCGTGTGGGTGTATCCGGCGACCTTCCTGCCACGCATCCTGTCCAAGCGGATCCGGGAACGGGAGGACGACCCCACCTGGAAGGCGCCCTTCATCATCAGCTGGGCCGGGATGAGAGGCGTGGTCTCGCTCGCCATCGCCTTCTCGATCCCGCTCACCGCAGAGGGCGGCGAGGAGTTCCCGGGCCGCAACCTGATCCTCTTCCTGACCTTCACGACGGTGATCGGCACGCTGGTCGTGCAGGGGCTGACGCTGCCGCCGCTGGTCCGCGCGCTGAAGCTGCCCGAGAGGGACCGGCAGGCCGAGACGCTCGCGGAGGCGAACGCCCAGGCGCAGGCGTCCCGGACCGCGGAGCGCCGTCTGGACGAACTCCTCGCCGACGAGCGCAATGCGCTGCCGCCCCCGCTCGCCGACCGGCTCCGCACGGTCCTGGAGCGTCGCCGCAACGCCGTGTGGGAGCGGCTCGGGACGGTGAACCCCGTGACCGGGGAGACCGTCGACGACACCTACCGGCGGCTGTCGCGCGAGATGATCGGCGCCGAGCGGGAGATGTTCGTGAGACTCCGGGACGGCCGCTACATCGACGACGAGATGCTCCGGACGCTGCTGCGGCGCCTGGACCTGGAGGAGGCGGCGGCGTTCCGCGAGGCGACGTAGGGCCTGGGCGGCCTAGACCCTGTCGGCGGCCCGGGGGAATGGGCTGCCGGTGACGACCGCCGCGATCGTCGTCCCGCGCGGGAACGCACCCTCCCCGGCAAGGGCGACAAGTCCGTACAGCAACTTGGCGACATAGAGACGCTCCACGGGCAGGTCGTGGCGCTGCTCGAAGTCGGCGGCGAACGCTTCGAGTTCGGGTGGCGTACGGGCGTAACCGCCGAAGTGGAAGCGGTCGTCGAGCGACCAGTCGCCGCGCGGGCCGCCGAAGGCGTCGTCCTGGAGCGCACGTATCTCCGCGTCGAGGAAGCCGCCTCTGAGGACGGGTATGCCGAGGGCGCGCCGGCCAGGACCCAGGCCGGCGGCCAGGCCCGCGAAGGTGCCGCCGGTGCCGCAGGCGACCGTGGCCACGTCGACACCGCCGTGGTCGCGCAGCTCCTCGCCGAGAGCCTTGCAGCCGACGACGGCAAGGGAGTTGCTGCCTCCCTCCGGGATCACGTACGCGTCCTCGGCGGCGCACGCGCGAAGGAGGGCGGCCAGCGTCCGAGGCTCGCTCTTGCGGCGGTACGTCGATCTGTCGACGAAGTGGAATCGCATGCCGTCGGCCGCGCAACGGGCCAGGGACGGGTTGAGCGGCCGGTCGGCGAGCTCCTGGCCGCGGACCACGCCGACGGTGGGCAGGCCCAGGAGGCGGCCCGCGGCGGCGGTGGCCCGCAGATGGTTGGAGTACGCGCCGCCGAAGGTGAGGACCGTGCGGCCCGCCGCCGCCCGCAGGTTCGGGGCGAGCTTGCGCCACTTGTTGCCGACCAGCTCCGGGTGGATCAGATCGTCCCGCTTGAGCAGCAGCCGGACACCATGCCGCGCGAACCGCTCGTCCACGGCCTCCCGCACCGGGGACGGCAGCCGTGGCCGCAGGGTGCCCGGGCCGAGCGCTTCGGGGGTCTCGGGGCTGATCACCCACCCATTGTCGGACATGCGTCCGAATGGGGGAGCGGCGGCACGGGCCCGCCACGAGGGCGCTACTTCAGTCGTTCGTGGATGCGATCCCGCATGGCCGCCATCGTGAAGCCGCGGGGGTCGATCTTGCCCGGCTGCCATTCGAGGTGGCCGATGACCGAGCGTGCCGTCCAGCCGTGGTGGCGGCAGACCGCTGCCGCGGCGCGCTCGATGGCGTCGAGCTGGGCTTCGGGCCAGGGGTCCTCGCCGTCGCCGAGGTTCTCGCACTCGAAGCCGTAGAAGTGGCGGTTGCCGTCGGTGTTCGCCTCGTTGTCCGGCGGGAGGGCCTTCTCCGCGATGACCGCGCGCAGGACGTCGTCGTCGCCCAGGCCCGCGTGGTTGGAACGGCCGTAGCCGACGAGGTGGACTCTGCCGTCCTTCGTGATGACACCGTGGCACAGCGGGCCGGGCAGGCCGCTGTAGCCGTCACGGCAGATCTCCACCGTGCGCTGACTTCCCGATGTCACCGTGTGGTGGATCATCACGCCGTGGACCGGGCCCCACGGGCCCTTGTGGTTGCGGTTGTGATGCTCCCAGTCGCCGACCTCGACGACGGTGAGCCCTTCCGCCTTGAGCCGGCTCAGAAAGCTGCCCGCGGACATGGGTGGGGCCATGACCGCCTCCTCACAGGCCGCGACGGCCACCCGGCGCGGCCGTCTCGTACCGCTGCTTGTACCCGGATCTCCTCGGTCGGAGCCACTTCTTCGCACGGCGTGCGAGCCGATCCGGTCAGCGGTACGGGCGGACCTCAGACGCGCAGAAAGCCGTCCCCGTGCGTCGCGATGTGGCTCTCCACGGCCTGGAGGGCCTGCTGCGTGGCCTCCGGAGAGCCGCTGCCGCGCCGCTCCGCCAGGTAGGCCGCGCCCAGGCTCTTCAGCAGATCGGCGCCCGCCCGCTGTGCCTGGACGTCGTCGAGCTTCTGCTTGCCCTGCGTGAGGCCGCGCTGCGCTTGTTCCTTGGCGCGGTCCAGAAAGCCTGCCATTGCCGTCTCCTCGTCATTCGTCCGTGTTGTCGGTTGAACGGGCGGCCCGATCTTGAAGTTCCCGTTCGGGAAGATCCACGTCGTCGGGCAGGCCGGTCGCCAGGGCCTGTCGGCCCGGGCGGGGCCCTCCGTTATGCCCCGCTTTCGAAGATCCATTCCCCCTCTTTCGTGTAATAGCACCAGCACGGTCCGTGATGGAAGTGTTCTCGGCGCAGCTCATTGCACGATGGGGAGGGCAATTTCATGTCGGTAGGCGAAGAGATCCGCGCGGACCAGGATCAGCCGCAGAAGAGTCTCGGCACATCCGCGGCGCGGAACCTGGCCACCACGACCAAGTCCGCACCGCAGATGCAGGAGATCAGCTCACGATGGCTGCTGCGCATGCTGCCGTGGGTGAACGTGCAGGGCGGCACATACCGCGTGAACCGCAGGCTCAGCTACTCGGTGGGCGACGGTCGCGTGACGTTCGTGAAGACGGGTGACCGGGTCCAGGTCATCCCCGCGGAGCTCGGCGAACTGCCGGCACTGCGCACATACGAGGACCCGGAGGTGCTCGCCGAGCTCGCACTGCGCTGCCAGCAGCGGGAGTTCGACCCGGGCGACGTGCTCGCCTCCTTCGGCAGCCAGGCCGACGAGGTGTTCCTGCTCGCACACGGCAAGGTCGAGAAGATCGGCACGGGTCCGTACGGGGACGACGCGGTCCTCGGTGTACTGGCCGACGGTGCCTACTTCGGCGAGCAGGCGATCACCGATCCGGAGGCGATCTGGGAGTACACGGCCCGCGCGGTCACGGCCTGCACGGTGCTCGCGCTGCCCCGCCAGGACCTCGACCAGATCGCCGAGCGCTCCGAATCCCTGCGCGAGCACCTTCAGCAACTGCGCGCGATTCCCACGCAGCGCGCCAACAACTACGGCGAGAAGGAGATCGACCTCGCCGCCGGCCACACCGGAGAGCAGGCCATCCCGGGGACGTACGTCGACTACGACGCGGCACCGCGCGAGTACGAACTCAGCGTCGCGCAGACCGTGTTGCGCATCCACACGCGCGTGGCCGACCTCTACAACCAGCCGATGAACCAGACCGAGCAGCAGTTGCGGCTCACGGTCGAGGCGTTGAAGGAGCGCCAGGAGCACGAGCTCATCAACAACCGGGAGTTCGGGCTGCTCAACAACTGCGAGTACGACCAGCGGCTGCAGCCGCACGACGGCGTACCCAGCCCGGACGACCTGGACGAGCTGCTCACCAGGCGGCGCGGCACCAAGCTGCTGCTCGCCCACCCGCGCGCGATCTCCGCGTTCGGCCGCGAGCTCAACAAGAGGGGGCTCGTCCCGGAGACCATCGACATGGGCGGCAACCGCATCCCCACCTGGCGCGGCGTGCCGATGTTCCCGTGCAACAAGATCCCGGTCACCGAGGCCCGCACGACCTCGATCATCGCCATGCGTACGGGCGAGGCGGACCAGGGCGTCATCGGGCTCCAGCAGGCCGGCATCCCGGACGAGATCGAGCCGAGCCTGTCCGTGCGGTTCATGGGCATCAGCGAGCAGGCGATCATGTCGTACCTGGTGACGACGTACTACTCGGCCGCGGTCCTGGTGCCCGACGCGCTCGGGGTCCTGGAGAACGTCGAGATCGGCCGCTGGAGGTGACGTCCCGTACGGCGCGGGCCGCGTCCCCGTCCGCCGGTGCGGACGGACCGCAGGGGTACGCACCCGTCGCCGGCGGAACCGCCGCCGTCCGAGCACTCCGCGAAGCGGATCCATGGGTGAGCTCATGACGGAGACACAACAGAGCCCGCTACCGGCCGTGGATGGACCGGAAGCGCGGGGAGGGCCGGTGCCTGGTGGCGTGCCTGGCGGGCGGCGGGGTTCGCCCGACGGGCAGGAGGCCGCCGGGATCCTGGAGCGGTCCCGGGCGTCGGTCGACCCCGAACTGCGCCGGGCCGTCGAGTCGTTGCCCGGCCCGTTGCGCCGGATCGCGCTCTACCACTTCGGGTGGGAGCACGCGGACGGCAGCCCGGCGGCGGGGAACGCGGGCAAGGCGATCCGGCCCGCGCTCGTGCTGGCCGCGGTGCGGGCGCTCGGCGGACAGCAGGAGGCGGCCGTGCGGGCGGCCGCCGCGGTGGAGCTGGTGCACAACTTCACCCTGCTGCACGACGACGTGATGGACCGGGACACCACCCGCAGGCACCGGCCCACCGCGTGGGCGGTGTTCGGGGACGCCGACGCGGTCCTCGCAGGGGACTCCCTGCAGGCGCTGGCCCACCAGTTGCTCGCCGAGGATCCGCATCCGGCGTCCTCGGCGGCGGCCGCGCGGCTCGCGAGCTGTGTCGTCGAACTGTGCGCGGGCCAGCACACGGACACCGCGATGGAGCGCCGCGGTCCCGACGACGTCACGCTCGACGAGGTGCTCGCCATGGCCGAGGCCAAGACGGGGGCGCTGCTCGGCTGCGCGTGCGCGCTCGGGGCGCTGTACGCGGGAGCCGGAGAGGAGGACGTCGACGCCCTCGACGCGTTCGGGCGGGAGGCCGGGCTCGCCTTCCAGCTCATCGACGACGTGATCGGCATCTGGGGGGACCCGAGCCGCACCGGCAAGCCGGCCGGGGCGGACCTCATCGCCCGCAAGAAGTCCCTCCCCGTGGTCGCCGCGCTCGCCTCCGGCACACCGGCCGCGGCCGAACTGGCCGAGCTGTACCGGGTTCCGTACCGCGACGGCGATCTGGAGCGTACGGTCCTCGCCGTCGAGCGGGCGGGTGGGCGTGACTGGGCCCAGGTCCAGGCCGCCGACCGGATGGCCAGGTCCCTGCAGCACCTGTCCCGGGCCGTCCCGGATCCGGAGGCGGCGGGAGGACTTCTGTCGCTGGCGGAGTTCGTGACGCGGCGGAGCGCGTGAGGTCGGGCCGCCGAAGGGAGCGGCAGGTGAGACGGGTGAGACAGGTAGGACGAGTGCGACGAGTGAGGGGTGATCGAAGGGCGGCGCCTATGTAGAGATCGGGTGGCCGATGCCGTGCGGTGCCCGCGGGGACGCGGCAGCCGAAGCCGTACGGCGTCGGAAGCGGGGGCAGGGAGGCAGAGGAGGGGCAGGGGCAGAGGGGACCGGGGGCGAGGCGGGCCGAGAGGCCTAGGGGTCGGGGCGCGGGGGGCGAGGGCCGGGGGAACTTTGGGCGGGAAGGCGCTGCCCGGGTGGATGGCTTGGCCGGGCGCGGTGGATGAGGCCGCGCGGCGGGTGAGTTGTCGGTGCCTGGGGGTGGGTGGGGTCCTGACCCGGTTCGATCCGGCCCGATCCTGGCTTGGTGCGGCGGGGTGTGGTGCTGCCTTGCTCGGCTCGGCCCGGCTTGTCTCGGCTCGGTCAGGCCCGGCTCGGTGCGGTAGGCCGGGCCGGGCGGTAGGCGCCCAGTATCCGGTCCGCCCAGTATCCGGTCCGCCGTGCGTCCGGTCCGCCTTGCGTCCGGCCCGCCCCCTGCCGGCCGCCCCGCGTCCGGCCCTCCCCCATCCTCACTTCACTTCTGCCACTCCACCCTGAGCGGTACGGCGTCCGTCGGCCGTAATGGGTACGAGACTCCGGGGCCCTCTTCGCCGCGCGGTGCCTGACAACGCGGTGAGGCGGAGGGGTTCCGGTTCCGGCGGGCCCCGCGCATCCCCACGGTGCGCGGGGCCCGCCGTCTTCTGCCGAAGTGATCGCCTAGGCTGCAACGGCCGAGTGGGCATGGGCAGTTGAGCCAAAGGGGCGGGCTATGGGCGTGGCGATCCGCAGAGCGGGCGAGGGCGACCGGGAGGCCGTGACACGGCTCCTCGACGAGGCCTTCCAGAACGACCCGGTGAGCAGTTGGGTCTTTCCCGACGCGGAACACCGGCGGCGCAGGCATCCGTTGCTGATGGGGGCTTTCGTCGACGCCGTGCTCGCCGAGGGGTACGTGGACGTCACGGAGGACGGCTCGGCCTGTGCGCTGTGGCTGTCGATGCCCGCGGAGCCCACCGGTGAGGACGACGAGGACGGGCCCGCCCAAATGCGCGAGGAGGTCGATCCCGAGAACGAACGGGTCGAGCTGATAGGCCGGTTGACCGCAGGGATCCACCCGGAGGGGCAGGCCCACGAGTACCTCTGGATGATCGCCGTCGCGCCGGGCAGGCAGGGGGAGGGGCTCGGTTCGGCGCTTGTCCAGCATGTGCTGGACCGGTGTGACGGCGAAGGTGTGGCCGCGTATCTGGAGGCGAGCAGTGCGCGCAGCCGAGGGCTCTACGAGCGGCTCGGGTTCGCCTTCACGGGGAGCGCGCTCGAGCTTCCGGACGGGCCGTCGATGTGGCCCATGTGGCGTGACCCGTCGAGTGAATCGCTTGGCGGGGCGGCCGGTTCGTAGTCCGCGGGCCGGTGGGGGCCGGCCGCGCGCTTCCCCGCGTCCCTGACGGGGCGCCCCGGTCCGCTCAGCCGTCGGACGGGCCCTGGTCGCCCCGTTCCGGCACGATCGTCGCGACGATCCGCTCCACCAGACCGTCCGGGACGGTCACGCCCGGCAGTACGCCCTCCAGGACGCCCGGCAGGGTCAGGTGCTCAAGGATCAGGCCGAGCATGGCGAGGTACAGGACCGTGACCGTCTCGTCGCCGCCGGGGAGGCCTGCCCCGCGGTGGAACTCCATGCCGTATTCGAGGTCGGCGCGGATCGTCTTCGTGTAGGAGGCGCGGAGTTCGGGGCGTCGCGTGGCCTCCAGACGCATCTCCAGCAGGGCCAGATAGCCCGTGCGGTCCCGTTGGGCGCGGGCCATGAGGTCGTGCATGAACGCCGTGACCAGGGCGCGGTCCTTGGGGGCCTTCATGAGTTCGGCCAGGACCTTCGGATCCGGGGCGAGGCGTTGGTGGAGGCGGGCGTCGATCTGACGGAGCAGGTCGTCGCGGCCGCCGAAGTAGTTCGATGCCGTGCCCACCGGCACCCCGGCCTCGCCGTCCACCGCGCGGAACGTCAGCCCGCGTGCCCCCTCGCGCGCCAGCACCTCCACGCCGGCATCGACCAGGGCCGCCCGGCGCTCCGGGTTGCTCGCCATGCGGAATCCCTTCTCCTACTTGTCTTCCGTACGGGAGATCCTGGGAAATCCCCTTGCAACCACTACAGATGAAGCACTATGAATGGAGTGGTTCACGCATCCTACGGAAAGAGGCCGGCTTGCGAAAGCTCACGTATTTCATCGCCTGCTCGATCGACGGCTTCATCGGCGACCCGAGCGGCGACGCACAGATGATGGTGGAGATGGTCGACGAGGAGTTCTTCGACTTCCTCAAGACCGAATACCCGGAGACGCTGCCGACCCACGGCCGTCGGGCGACGGGCACGGACCACCTGGCGAACCAGAAGTACGACACGATCATCCAGGGCCGTGCCAGCTACGACATCGCGCTGGAGATCGGCGTCACCAGCCCGTACGCCCACATGCGCGAGTACGTCGCCTCGCGCAGCCTGAAGGAGTCGCCCGACCCGAACGTCGAGATCATCTCCGACGACCTGGTCGGCAAGGTCCGCGAGCTCAAGGCGGAGGACGGCGATCTCGGTATCTACCTGTGCGGCGGCTCGCGGCTCGCGGGCGAGCTGGTCGACGAGATCGACGAGCTCGTCGTCAAGACCTACCCGATCGTGCTGGGCTCCGGCATGCCGATGTTCGGCTCCGGGTTCGCCATCGGTGAGTTCACGCTCGGCGAGGTGCGCACGTTCAAGAACGGAGCGGTCGTGCGGACGTACAGCAGGAAGCACTGATTCCTGGGGCAGAGCCGTCGCCCGCCTGTCGGCGCGCCCCCTCCCGCAATACCCTGGGGACATGACCAGCGATGAGTATGTCTGTCCGGTCTGCAAGCAGGCCGTGGACACGGTCGTGCGTCGGCACAAGACCCTCGGGGTCTTCGTGCCCCTGTGGGGGGCGGGCCCCTGCCAGAACCCCCAGTGCGCGGAGTACGAGGAGGGGGAGGCCGAGAAGGCCGAGGCCGAGTCGGAGCGCGTCCTGGCGAGCGAGCCCGAGGCACCCCAGGCGGCCGCCGGCCAGGCGCCCGCGGACCAGGCGTCCGCGGAGCGCGATTCCTGAGTGCGGAGGCCCGCGAGAAGCCGCGGGAAAGTTTTTTTCCGCGCGCTTGTAGAGAACCGCGGCCCGGCTCCGACGTCCCCTGTGAGAGCCGCCCAGTGCGGGTGGCCCGAACCGAAGGAGCGGACTCATGAAGTACCTCGTGATGATCCAGGGCACGCAGGCGGACTACGCGGCGCAGAGCGGCAAGGGCTCCGCCGACGCGCCCACCTGGACCGAGCAGGACATCCAGACCATGTACGCGCACATGGGCGCGATCAACAACGACCTCGCCGAGACCGGGGAGATCGTCGACGCCAACGGTCTGTCGGAGCCCGCGAAGGCCCGGTTCGTCGAGCGGGGCCCGGACGGGAAGCCCGTGATCACCGACGGACCGTACAGCGAGACCAAGGAAGTGCTCGCCGGCTACTGGGTCCTGGACTGCGCCAGCCTGGAGCGGGTCACGGAGATCGCCGCGCGGGTCCTCGAGTGCCCCGTCCCCGAGGGCACGAAGCAGTACCCGTTGGTCATCCGCCCGATCCCCGACGGCAGCGGGGACGTGTGAGCGGTCCCCCGAGACGTCCGTCGGGGCGTACGACCGAGATCGAGGACCTGCTGCGCCGCCACGCGCCGCAGGTCCTCGGCGCGCTCGTGCGCCGGTACGGGCACTTCGACGCCGCCGAGGACGCCGTACAGGAGGCGCTCCTCGCGGCGGCCGGGCAGTGGCCCGAGGCCGGGGTGCCCGACAATCCGCGCGGCTGGCTGATCAAGGTCGCCTCGCGGCGGCTCACGGACGTTCTGCGCAGTGAGGAGGCCCGCCGACTGCGCGAGGAGCGGGCGGCGGCGCTCACTCCGCGCGACGCGTTCACCGCGCCGCCACCCGGCGCAGACCGTGCGCCGTCGGAGGACGACACCCTCACCCTGCTCTTCCTCTGCTGCCACCCCGAACTGACGCAGCCCGCGCGGATCGCGCTCACGCTGCGCGCGGTCGGCGGTCTGACGACGGCCGAGATCGCCCGTGCGCATCTGATGCCCGAGGCGTCCATGGCACAGCGGATCAGCCGGGCCAAGCAGAAGGTGAAGGGCACGAGCTTCGGCCGCCCCGAGAACTGGGAGGAGCGGCTGCCGGCCGTCCTGCACGTTCTGTACCTCATCTTCAACGAGGGGTACACGGCCACGTCGGGGGCGGCGCTCCAGCGGGCCGAACTCTCGGGCGAGGCCATCCGGTTGACCCGTACGGTGCACGCGCTGCTGCCCGGCCACTGCGAGGTGACGGGTCTGCTGGCGCTCATGCTGCTCACCGACGCCCGCCGTGCCGCGCGCACCGGGCCGCACGGCGAACTGGTGCCGCTCGACGAGCAGGACCGCGCGCTGTGGGACAAGGCGGCGATCGAAGAGGGCGTGGCCCTTGTGACGCGGGCTCTGACCCGACCGCGGCTGGGGCCCTACCAGTTGAGGGCCGCGATCGCCGCCGTCCACGACGAGGCGGCCTCGCCCGACGACACCGACTGGCAGGAGATCCTCGGCCTCTACGACATCCTCGTCCGGCTGGTCCCCGGTCCCGTGGAACGGCTCAACCGCGCGGTGGCCGTCGCGATGGCCCACGGTCCGGAGGCCGGTCTCGCCGAACTCGACTCCCTGGAAGGGGAGCTGTCGACGGGCCACCGCCTCGACGCGGTCCGCGCCCACCTCCTGGAACGGTCCGGTGACGCCGAGGCCGCCCGCACCGCCTACGAGTCGGCCGCCGCAAAGACCCTCAGCCGCCCGGAACAGCGCTACCTCCGGGCGCGCGCGTCCCGCCTGCAGACCTGAAGCGAGCCGCTGTCTTCGAAGCACCCCGGCCCCGAGACCACCCCGGCCGTCAGGACGGGGGCTCGAACGCCCGGACGCGCGTGGGCCGCGTGTACATCTTCGCCACGCAGGCCGGGATCGCCGCCCCCTCGTCGTGCGGCCGGGCCCGGTACGCGCTCGGGGACTCGCCCACCAGCTCGGTGAAGCGGGAGCTGAACGACCCCAGTGACGTACACCCGACCGCGATGCAGACCTCCGTGACACTCAGGTCGCCGCGCCGCAGCAGCGCCTTCGCGCGCTCGATGCGCCGCGTCATGAGATAGCTGTACGGAGTCTCGCCGAAGGCCGCCCGGAAGCTGCGCTGGAAGTGGCCCGCCGACATCAGCGCCGTGCGTGCGAGCGCGGGCACGTCCAGCGGCTCCGCGTACTCACGGTCCATCCGGTCGCGCGCCCTGCGCAGCCGGACCAGATCTTCCGTGTTCATGCCCCTCAGCATGCCACGGCCCACCGACAGGGCAACGCGGAAGGGGCCCGGCCAAGGTACTGGCCGGGCCCCTCCACCGCGAAAACGGAAGGCGTTGGGTCACGCCTTCTTGGTCTCCCAGAAGATCTTGTCGATCTGGGCGATGTAGTCCAGCGCCTTCTGGCCCGTGGCCGGGTCGGTCGAACCCTTGGCGGCCGAGAGGGCCTTGAGGGCGTCGTTGACCAGCTGGTGCAGCTCCGGGTACTTCTCGAAGTGCGGGGGCTTGAAGTAGTCGCTCCAGAGCACCGAGACGTGGTGCTTGGCGAGCTCGGCGCGCTGCTCCTTGATGACGGTGGCGCGAGCCTGGAAGTGCGGGTCGTCGTTGGCGGCCATCTTTTCCTGCACGGCCTTCACCGACTCCGCCTCGATGCGGGCCTGGGCCGGGTCGTACACACCGCAGGGCAGGTCGCAGTGTGCGCTGACCTTGACCTTGGGGGCAAACAGGCGGGAGAGCATTGAGCTGTCCTTCCTCGTGATCGTCTTCTCAGGTGGGACATTACTCCGTGAGGGACGGGTTTTCGCGAGTGCCCCCATGGGCTTAGGACAAAAGTCCAGGGTGAGACTGGGACTCGTGGAGGATAGGACCGGGGAGGTGCCGGTGATGCCGGAGCTGTCGCAGGAGACCGAGCGTGGAAGGGCCGCCCTGCCCTTCGGTACGGCCGAGGTGACGGGGCCGTCCATGGTGCCCACACTGCAGCACGGGGACCTCCTCGTCGTGCAGTACGGGGCCCGGATCAGGCCCGGTGACGTGGTCGTACTGCGTCATCCGTTCCAGCAGGACCTGCTGGTCGTCAAGCGCGCGGCCGAGCGGCGCGAGGGAGGCTGGTGGGTGCTCGGCGACAACGCGTACGCGGGTGGGGACAGTACCGACTACGGGACCGTGCCCGAGGAACTGGTCCTCGGGAAGGTCCGGTTCCGGTACCGGCCGCCGAAGAAGGGTCAGCGCTCGCCGTTCGCGGTCGCGCGCTGGGTGCTGTCGGCCGCGAGGCCGGTGCTCTCCGACCGGTCCGCCTCCAGGCGTTTGCGGGCCCGGTAGGCGGCGACGTTCGCCCGGGTCGCGCAGCGGTCCGAGCAGTAGCGCCGGGAGCGGTTCGTCGAGGTGTCGAGGTAGGCGTTGCGGCACGGTGCTGCCTCGCACAGGCCCAGGCGGTCCACGCCGTACTCGGTGAGGTGGAAGGCCAGGCCCATCGCGGCGGTCGCGGCGTACCCCGCGGTCGCGTTCGACGGGTGGTCCGCCAGGTGCATGTGCCACAGCGGGCGGCCGTCGTCGTCCCGGAAGTCGTGGCCGGAGATCTGCGGGCTCACCGGGAACTCCAGCAGCAGTGAGTTCAACAGGTCCACGGCGAGGGTCTCGTCGCCGCCGTCGGCCGCCTCGAAGACCGCGCGCAGCCGGGCCCGTACGCCGCGGAAGCGGGTCACGTCCGCGTCCGTGGCGCGGCGGGCCGCCGACGAGTTGCCGCCGAAGAGGTCGCGGACGGCCTCGACCGAGGTGAGCGCGTCCTTGCCCCGGGCCGGTTCCTCGCTGTTGACGAGTCGTACGGCGTAATCCGAGTAATAGGCCAGTTCCACTTGTAGTCCTTACGGAGGCACTCTATCGTCGTGGTGCGGACAGGTAATGGCTAATTGCACTTTCAGGGTATTACACGCTGGAGGGGAGAGGGGTATCCATGACGACCGACATCGGAGCCGACTGGGCTGCCTGGCAGGAGAGCTGGGACCGGCAGCAGGAGTGGTACATGCCGGACCGTGAGGAGCGCTTCCGGGTCATGCTCGACATGGTCGAGGCCCTCGTGGGCCCCGAGCCGCGCGTCCTGGACCTCGCGTGCGGTACGGGAAGTATCACGGCTCGCCTCTTCGAAAGGTTCCCGAAGGCGGTCAGTACCGGCGTCGACCTCGACCCCGCGCTCCTCGCCATCGCCGAGGGCACCTTCCGGGGCGACGACCGGGTCACCTTCGTCACGGCCGACCTCAAGGACCCCGACTGGCCGACGCGGCTGCCGTACGACTCGTACGACGCCGTCCTCACGGCCACCGCTCTCCACTGGCTGCACAGCGAGCCCCTCGCGGTCCTCTACGGTCAGGTCGCGGAACTCGTCCGTGACGGCGGTGTGTTCATGAACGCGGACCACATGATCGACGAGACGACTCCGCGGATCAACGCGGCGGACCGGGCCCAGCGGCACGCGCGCATGGACGAGGCCAAGGCGGCCGGTGTCCTCGACTGGGCCGAGTGGTGGCAGCTCGCTGCCCAGGATCCCGTCCTCGCCGAGCCGACTGCCCGCCGGTTCGAGATCTACGGCGAGCATGCGGAGGGGGACACTCCGTCCGTGGAGTGGCACGCGCGTGTGCTGCGCGAAAGGGGCTTCGCGGAGGCCCGCGCGGTCTGGCGCTCGCCGTCGGACGCACTGGTGCTGGCCCTCAAGTAGCGGGTTTTCCTCGCCCCCGCCGCCCCTACCCGTCCCATCCCTGGGGGCTGCCGCCCCCAGACCCCCACTGTCGGCCTGAACGGCCTCGTCCTCGAACGCTGGACGGGCTGGGTGGGTGGAGAGTCGGTCTGAACGGCCTTGTGCTCGAGTGCCGGATGGGCTGAAAGGTCGGGGCGTAGGCCTGCTTTTCAGGGGCGCGGGGAACTGCGCGACAAGCCCCCACCGGCCCGCAGGCGTCGAACCGGCCCGGCGTCGGCCACACGACCGCGGCACGCGAAGGGGCGGTACGGATGATCCGTACCGCCCCTTCGAACGCCTGCTGAACCGCCGGACGGCTAAAGCACCTTCGACAGGAACGACTGCGTCCGCTCCTGCTGCGGATTCGTCAACACGTCCCGCGGGTTGCCGGCCTCGACCACCACGCCCTCGTCCATGAAGACCAGCGAGTCGCCGACCTCCCGGGCGAAGCCCATCTCGTGGGTGACGACGATCATCGTCATACCGGACTCGGCGAGGTCGCGCATCACGTCGAGGACGTCGCCGACGAGCTCCGGGTCGAGGGCCGAGGTCGGCTCGTCGAACAGCATCAGCTTCGGGTCCATGGCGAGGGCCCGGGCGATGGCGACCCGCTGCTGCTGGCCACCGGAGAGCTGCGAGGGGTAGTTGCCCGCCTTGTCGGCGAGACCGACCCGCTCAAGGAGCTGCGCCGCACGCTCCCGGGCCTGCGCCTTGGTGACGCCCTTGACCTGGATCGGCGCCTCCATGACGTTCTCCATCGCCGTCATGTGCGGGAACAGGTTGAAGCGCTGGAAGACCATGCCGATGTCCCGCCGCTTGCGCGCGACCTCGCTGTCCTTGAGCTCGTACAGCTTGTCGCCCCGCTGGCGGTAGCCGACCAGCTCCCCGTCCACGTACAGGCGCCCGGCGTTGACCTTCTCCAGGTGGTTGATGCACCGCAGGAACGTCGACTTGCCGGAGCCGGAGGGGCCGATGAGGCAGAAGACCTCGCTGGGCTTGACCTCGAGGTCGATGCCCTTGAGGACCTCGACCGGGCCGAACGACTTGTGGACGCCTTCGGCCTTCACCATGGGCGTACCGGAGCCCGCCGCGGTCGAGTCCTTGATCATGTCGGTGCTCATGCGTTGGCCCCTCCCCCCGAGCGGTTGGACAGTGACAGCATGTTCGCCTTGATCTTCTGGAACGGCGTGGCCGGCAGCGAGCGGCTCGAACCGCGGGCGTAGTACCGCTCGATGTAGTACTGCCCGACGCTGAGCACCGAGGTCAGGACCAGGTACCAGGCGGCGGCCAGGAAGTACATCTCCACCGGTGCGCCCGAGGACTGGCCGATGTCCTGGGCGTACCGGAACAGTTCGGCGAACTGGACCACCGACACCAGCGAGGTCGTCTTCAGCATGTTGATGACCTCGTTGCCCGTGGGGGGCACGATCACGCGCATCGCCTGCGGGATCACGATCCGCCGCAGGGTCTTGCTGTGGCTCATGCCCAGGGCGTGCGAGGCCTCGGTCTGGCCCTCGTCGACCGACAGGAGACCCGCGCGGCAGATCTCCGCCATGTACGCGGCCTCGTTCAGGCCGAGTCCCAGGAGCGCCGTCAACAGCGGCGTCATGAAGCTCGACCAGTAGTCCTTGTAGATCGGACCGAGGTTGATGTACTGGAAGACCAGGCCCAGGTTGAACCAGACCACGAGCTGCACCAGGACCGGGGTGCCACGGAAGAACCAGATGTAGAACCACGCGATCGACGAGGTCACCGGGTTCCTCGACAGACGCATCACCGCGAGCAGGATGCCGCCCGCGATGCCGATCACCATCGAGAGGACGGTGAGGAGCATCGTCTGGCCGACGCCCTTGAGGATGCGGTCGTCGAGGAAGTAGTCCGGTACGGCACCCCAGTTGATCTTGCCCTGGGCGAACGCGTAGATGATCGAGACGAAGATCGCGATCGCGATGACGGCCGAGACGTACCGCCCGTAGTGACGGACCGGAATGGCCTTGATGGCCTCCGGTCCGCCCGGGGGAGTGTCCTGGGGGCCGGCCGTCTTGTCGATGTCAACAGTCACGGATGTTGCCTTTCAGTGCCGCTGGGAACGCGGTCACTTGCCGCCGTTGAGGGTGGCTTCCTTGACGGCGCCCGCCTCGACGCCCCACTTCGCGATGATCTTGTCGTACTCGCCGTTCTTGATGATCGCGTCGAGCGCGGCCTTCAGGGCGTCCCGCAGCTCGGTGTTCGACTTGGCGATCGCGATGCCGTACGGAGCGGCCTCGACCTGCTCGCCGACGACCACGAAGTCCTTGCCGCCGCCGGAGGTCTTCGCCGCGTACGCCGCGACGGGGAAGTCCGAGGAGCCGGCGTCGGCGCCGCCGGCGCGCAGCCGGGTCTGGGCCTGCTGGTCGTTGTCGAAGGCCTCGATGGAGAGCTTCTTGCCGGCCGGGCACTCCTTGGCCTGAGCCTTGGCCAGGTCGTTCGAGACGGTGTTGCGCTGCACCACGATCTTCTTGCCGCAGAGGTCGTCCCAGGTCTTGATGCCCTGGTCGTCGCCCTGCTTGGTGTAGATCGAGACGCCCGCGGTGAAGTAGTCGAGGAAGTCGACGCCCTCGCCGACCTTCTTGCCGGTGTCGGCGTCGATGCCCTCCTGGCGGTCCTTGGTGTCCGTCATCGCCGACATCGCGATGTCGTACCGCTTGGAGCGCAGGCCGGTGAGCAGGGTGTCGAACGTGCCGTTCTCGAACTCGAACTTCACGCCGAGCTGCTTGCCCATGGCGTCGGCGAGGTCGGGGTCGATACCGACGGTCTTGCCGGAGTCGTCCTTGAACTCGACGGGCGCGTACGCGATGTCCGAGCCGACCTTGATGACGCCCTTGTCGCGGATGGCC
Source organism: Streptomyces sp. NBC_00258 (assembly GCF_036182465.1). Taxonomy (NCBI): domain Bacteria; kingdom Bacillati; phylum Actinomycetota; class Actinomycetes; order Kitasatosporales; family Streptomycetaceae; genus Streptomyces; species Streptomyces sp. NBC_00258. The sequence continues at coordinate 4,552,086 of NZ_CP108081.1, read as the reverse complement.
TTGGGCAGCTGGTCGGCGAGCGGCGCCGCGCTGGAGTCAGCGGTGTCCGAGCTGCCGCTGTCCTTGTCCTTGGTCTGGTCACCGCAGCCGGTGAGCAGCAGGGCGCCTGCGACCGCGATCGCACCGACCGCGGCTATCCGGGACTGCGCTGCGGTCGTACGACGGGTGGAGCTTGCGGTCATGGTGGGTTCCTCCGGCGGGTGGGTGGAGTTGCCGATGGGTCGGCAGTAGCCGATGGGTCGACGAGAACACACACCTTCGGGTGTCGCGACCTCGTGTGATTACGGCATCTTGCCATTCGGACTCGCGCCTTCAGGGTGCCTGCCATGTCAAAATCGGATAACGGGTGACCCCCGAACCGGACCGAGTCGGTCCGTCGAAGCCGGATCTTGTGCGGAAAACCCCCCGTCACGGCCGGAAGATCTTCGGTGTACTGGGCGAAACGGGCGACCGCTTCTCCGCGTACGCGGTGCTTCGGTGCGCATCGGTGGATGGTTCGCAAAATGGGCGCGTTCGGCATATTCAGTCATGAGTCCCGTCACCGGTATGTGACCTTCGTTCTCCGGTATACGGCCGGTATTCGGCCTGTATCCGGCTCGCGGTCCTCCGGTATGTGACCTTCCGCCGTCGACGTGTGACCTTCGCGCCATGGACTCGTCTGCGATGCGGTCCGTCGGGTAAGAAGGTTCCTTACACCCCTCATCCGGGGCTCAGGGCGCGTGTGCGGCGCGCCCGTCGCGTATGACCCGTACGTACACGTACGTAACCGTCATCTGGGACATACGCGGTGCCCGCCTGCTCCTCACCCGGAGCGGAGACCCTCAACCGTTAAGACTTAAGGGGTAAAACAAAGTGGCAGCGGAGATCGTCAATCCTCGCAGCGACAGCAGTACGGATCAGGAAGGCGGGGCCGAGCCCCTCGATTCCTTCGACCCGGCATTCGCGCTGCACCGCGGCGGCAAGATGGCCGTGCAGGCCACGGTGCCCGTCCGTGACAAGGACGACCTGTCCCTGGCGTACACGCCCGGCGTCGCGAAGGTCTGCATGGCCATCGCGGAGCAGCCGGAGCTCGTCCACGACTACACGTGGAAGTCGTCCGTGGTCGCCGTCGTGACCGACGGCACCGCCGTGCTCGGGCTCGGTGACATCGGGCCCGAGGCCTCCCTCCCCGTGATGGAGGGCAAGGCGATCCTGTTCAAGCAGTTCGGCGGGGTCGATGCCGTGCCGATCGCGCTCGCCTGCACCGGCGTCGACGAGATCGTCGAGACCGTGGTGCGGCTCGCGCCGTCCTTCGGCGGCGTGAACCTGGAGGACATCTCGGCGCCCCGGTGCTTCGAGATCGAGCGGAAGCTGCAGGAGCGGCTCGACATTCCCGTCTTCCACGACGACCAGCACGGCACGGCCGTCGTCACGCTGGCGGCCCTGCGGAACGCCGCGCGGCTGACCGGGCGGAGCCTCGGGCAGCTGCGGGCCGTCATCTCGGGTGCGGGTGCGGCCGGGGTCGCCATCGCCAAGTTCCTGCTGGAGGCGGGGCTCGGGGACGTCGCGGTCGCCGACCGCAGGGGCATCGTGTCGACGGACCGGGACGACCTGACGCCGGTCAAGCGGGAACTCGCCGCCATGACCAACAAGGCGGGACTGTCGGGCTCGCTGGAGTCCGCGCTCGCCGGGGCCGACGTCTTCATCGGCGTGTCCGGCGGTACGGTGCCGGAGCCGGCCGTCGCGTCCATGGCCGAGGGTGCGTTCGTTTTCGCCATGGCGAACCCGAATCCCGAGGTGCATCCCGATGTCGCCCACAAGTACGCGGCGGTCGTCGCCACCGGGCGGTCGGACTTCCCGAACCAGATCAACAACGTGCTGGCGTTCCCCGGGATCTTCGCGGGGGCGCTTCAGGTGCGGGCCTCTCGGATCACCGAGGGGATGAAGATCGCTGCGGCTGAGGCGTTGGCTTCGGTCGTCGGCGACGACCTTGCCGCGGACTACGTGATTCCGTCGCCGTTCGACGAGCGGGTTGCTCCCGCCGTCACCGCGGCGGTCGCGGCGGCGGCTCGGGCCGAGGGTGTGGCCCGGCGGTAGGTCGTTTGCCGTTTGTTGTTTGTTGTTTGTTGTTTGTGCGTGAGGTTCGGGTCCTGTCCTGGTGGGCGGGGCCCGAATTTTTTGTGCCTGGAGATTTTTTGCCCGGAGGTTCGGCTGGGTGGGTGGTGCGTGTGGGGAGGGGCTGGAGGGCTGTGGGTGGGTGCGGGCCCGGTGGGGGCTGGTCGAGCGGTTCCCCGCGCCCCTGAAAGCAGGGGGTTGCGCCCGGTCTTTTGTCTTTAGGGGCGCGGGGAACTGCGCGCTCAACTCCCACCGGACCCGCACTTGACCGGTCACGCCAATCCTCACCCACCCACGGGCGCGGGAGACTGCGCGCTCAAACCCCACCGGCCCGCACTTGCGCACGCGGACGAACCCCGCCCGCCCGGCGGGACACGCGTCACAGGGGGACGTGGTTCCGTCGGGAGGCCGGTGGAGCCTAGGGTCGAGGGCATGTTCGCTGCCTACGCTGCTCGTATTGACCGGGACCAGCCCTTGAACGGCCTTGAGTTGGGGGAGCGGCCCGCTCCCGAGGCCCGCGCCGGCTGGACGACCGTGAACGTCAAGGCCGCCTCACTGAACCACCACGACCTCTGGTCGCTGCGTGGCGTGGGCCTCGCCGAGGACAAGCTGCCGATGATCCTCGGATGCGATGCCGCCGGCGTCGACGAGGACGGTAACGAGGTCGTACTGCACTCCGTGATCGGGCAGACGGGACACGGCGTCGGCCCCAAGGAGCCCCGCTCCATCCTCACCGAGCGGTACCAGGGCACCTTCGCCGAGCAGGTCTCCGTGCCCGCGTGGAACGTGCTGCCCAAGCCCGAGGAGCTCTCCTTCGCAGAGGCCGCCTGTCTGCCCACCGCGTGGCTGACGGCGTACCGCATGCTCTTCACCAACGCCGGTGTACGTCCCGGTGACTCGGTTCTCGTCCAGGGCGCCGGAGGCGGTGTCGCCACCGCCGCGATCGCGCTCGGGAAGGCGGCGGGGCTGCGGGTCTTCGCGACCAGCCGTGACGAGGCGAAGCGCAAGCGGGCCCTCGAACTGGGCGCCGTGGAGGCCGTGGAGTCGGGCGCGCGGCTGCCGCAGCGCGTGGACGCCGTCATCGAGACGGTCGGCGCCGCCACCTGGTCGCACTCGGTCAAGTCCCTGAAGCCCGGCGGCACCCTGGTCATCTCGGGCGCCACGAGCGGCGACCGCCCCTCGCACGCCGAACTGACCCGCATCTTCTTCCTCGAACTCAAGGTCGTCGGCTCCACGATGGGCACGAAGGACGAGCTGGAGGACCTGCTGTCCTTCTGCGCCGCCACCGGTGTCCGTCCCGTCATCGACGAGGTCCTGCCGCTGGACCGGGCCCGCGAGGGCTTCGAGCGGATGGAGTCCGGCGAACTCTTCGGCAAGGTCGTTCTGAACACCCCCTGATGCCGTTCCGGGCCTTGGTGCGGGTCCTGCACACCCTCGGATGTCAACTGTGGTTGACATCCGAGGGTGTGTCAATCTAAGTTGACATCATGACCGAAGCAACGGATCTCGCCGAGCGCGCGGGCGACCGCGATCCGCGGATCGGGCTGCGGGCCGTCTCCGCGTTGCGGCGGCTGCTGGAGCAGCTCGAAGCGGTTCAGGTGCGCAGTGCGCGCAATCAGGGTTGGTCGTGGCAGGAGATCGCCGCGGAACTGGGTGTCAGCAGGCAGGCCGTGCACAAGAAGTACGGGAGGCATTGATGTTCGAACGGTTCACCAAGGACGCCCGGGCGGTGGTGCTCGGTGCGGTCGATCACGCCGAGCGGCTGCACGCGGAGACGGTCGAGGAGCAGCACGTACTGCTGGCCCTGCTCGACCGTGAGGCCAGCCGCGCGTCGTTCGCCCTCATGTCGCTGGGGCTCGCGGAGCGCAAGGAGTCCGTCGAACAGGCACTGGCCGATGCACGGCGTCGCGGCGGGCTCTCCCGCGCCGACGCGGACGCGCTCTCCGGGCTGGGCATCAACGTCTCGGAGATCGTCTCCCGGGTCGAAGAGGCCCATGGCGAGGGCGCGCTGCGGTCCGGCGGGACGCGCGCCGGGCGGGGCAGGGGTTGGTGGTCCGGGCTCGTCGGAGGGCATCGTCCCTTCGCTCAGGGGGCCAAGGACCTTCTCACGGAGTCCCTGCGGATGGCTCTCGCCCAGCGGGACCGGTACATCGGCGACGAGCACCTCCTCCTCGCCCTCGCCGCCCGCCCGGGCGTCCCCGCGGAGGTCCTGGCCGACCACGGGGTGACGTACGCGTCGCTGCGGCGGGTCCTGTACGGCGGGGGAGAGGCCAAGGCGGGCTGAAGGGCCCTCGCGTCGGCCGGCCGTGGTGGGGCAGACCCACCACGGGCGGCCTCCGCTCAGCCCCTGGGCGTCCGCAGTGCTGCCCCTATGTGCGCCGCCGCCGTCGACAGGTGGCGTCGGGCGTCGCGCAGTTGCTCCTCCGTCACCCCGTGGTCGCGGGCCGCGTCGCGGATGTCGTCACGGAAGCGGTCCAGGAGCCGGTCGAGGTCGCGGGCGGGGTCGCCCGTGGAGTCCTCGTGGGCCCAGGAGGGTTCGTAGTCGGCGGGGAAGTCCTCGGGGGTGACCGTGTAGTCGGGCTCCCTCGTGCCGGCCCCAGCACCGGCACCGGCCCGTGCCTCCGTCCCGCCCCCGGTCCCTGTCCCTGGTCGGCCGAAGCCGAAGTCCTTCCCGAACTCCTTGCCGAAGTCCTTTCCGAACTCGCCGAATTCCTTGGCCAGTTCGGTGATGCCCTCGCGCACGCCCGTCGGCCAGTCGCCCCGGGTGAAGTGGTCCTGCACCTGGTCCTGGACGCGCTTGGCGATGCGCTGGAGCTCCTCCTGGGCCTGTGCCCGGGCCCGCTCCTGGGCCTCCTTGGCCTGGTGGCGCGCCCGCTGGGCCTCCTCGCGGGCCCGCCGGCTCTCGTCCTTGGCGCGCCGGGCCTGCTCCTTCCACTCCTGCTTGACGCGGCGCATCTCCTCCTTCGCGATGCGCCACGCCTCCTTGTCGCCGTAGTCCGTGAAGTCCCCGTGGGCGCCCTCGTGCTCGCCGCGCTCCCCCTTGGCGCTCGCTCCCGTGGAACTCCGACGCGCCTCGCTCGCCGCCGCCCGCATCTCCCGGCGCAGATCGCCCGCCGCGCCGCGCACATCGGCACGGATCTCCGCGGCGAGCTCGGCGACCGACTCGCGGATCTCCAGCTCCAGATCGGCCAGTTCGCCACTGCGGTCGGCCAGCTCGGCCCGGCCCGCGTCCGTGATCGCGTACACCTTCCGGCCGCCCTCGGTGGTGTGGGTGACCAGTCCCTCGGCCTCCAGCTTGGACAGCCGGGGGTACACGGTGCCGGCCGACGGCGCGTACAGCCCCTGGAAGCGCTCCTCCAGGAGACGGATCACCTCGTAACCGTGGCGCGGTGCCTCGTCCAGGAGCTTCAGCAGGTAGAGCCGCAGGCGGCCATGGGCAAAGACGGGAGCCATGTCAGAGCCCCTTCTCGTGGGTCGGGTCGTCGGTGACGCCGGCGTCGGAATGCTCGGTGGGGCCGGAGTCGGGGGCCGCGGCGGGGGTCGCGCCGGAAGTGGGGGACTTGGCGGGACCGTCCGTAGCCGAGGCGCCCGGTCCGGCACCGACGTGAGTGCCGGGCACCGTGTCCTCGGGCACCGCGCTGTGCCCCTTGCCGTGCTCGGACCCGGCTCCAACAGGAACCGCGTCCTCCGGCTCATCCTCCCCGAAGTCCGTCCCCTTCTTGAAATCCACTCCCTCGTCCCATGGTTCGTCCTCCGAGGGAGGCCGCCGCAGCAGGGCGATGGAGCCCGAGACTGTGGTCGCCTTCAACCGGCCGTTCCCCGCGCCCAGCCTGCCCGTGATCTTCTTGGCGCCCCACTGGCCGCCGACCCTGAGGTCCTCGAAGGCGCTGGAGACCGTGCCGCTCGCCGTGTCCACCTGGACCTCCGCGTCGGCCGGATGCGGCAGGCGGATGGCGATCTCGCCCGAGATGCTGGTCAGGCTGATGTCGCTGGGCCGTCCCGCCGGGTCGAGGTCGACGATCACGGAACCGCTGACCGACTCGGCCCGCACGGAGGGGCTGGAGCCCTCGATGACGGTCAGGTCGCCCGAGACGGAGTTGAGCCGGAGGTCGCCGGTGAGCGCCTGTGCCTCCACGTTCCCCGACACCGTGTCCGCGCGCACCGGGCCGGAGAGTCCCACGAGTGTCGTGTCACCGGAGATGCCCTTCACCACCGCGCGCCCGTCGACGCCGGAGATCACGGCGGTGGCGCTGACCACGCCGACCTCGACGCGCGTGCGTGCCGGAACGGCCAGGGAGACCACCGCGCTGCGGCGCCAGCCCTTGCGGTCGAGCCATTTGAGGAAGCCCTTCCAGGGCAGGTCCTCGTAGGCGACCGTGAGTGTGCCGTTCTCCTGGGTCACCACCAGAGGTGGTCCCTCTATCGAGGACACTTCGAGCCGGGTGGAACCCTCGTCGACCCCCACGACGTTCACCGTTCCATTGGCGATGCGCACATGGAGGGCCGACACCGGTTCGTCGAACGTGAGCTTGCCGGGCTCTGTGACGGACCACTCGGACATGGTGCTGACCTCCTCGGCCGGGGCGGGACACGACACGCCATATCGCGTCTTCCAATAGACACGATATATCGCGGATTCGCGAAGTCAAGACACTCGTTCTGGTGATCCAGGGGGCATTAGTCACCACAAAACCCAATAATCTGGGCGCATGTCGCCCCATGAGCCGGAGACTCCGCAGGCGCCCGCGCCGCCCGACCGGGCGGCCGGTGCCCTGCTGCTCTGCCGCGCGGACCCCGAGGCCGTCGGCCCTGTCGCCCGACTGCTGCGCGAACGCATGCTGCTCGCCCGGGCCGGGCCGCAGTGGAGCGTGCTGGTCCCCGAGGGAAAGCCCTGGCTGCACGGCGGCGAACCGGTCGGCCGCGTCCTCACCGGCTGGGCCACCGCTCTGGCCGTCGGCGCCCCCTGGCCCGTACTCGCCCTGTGGTGGGACGCCGGCCACAGCGGCTGCATCCTCGCCGCCGGCTTCCGCCGCCCGGTCGGCTACGAGTGGCTCGCCAACGGCACACCCGTGGGCGAGGGCGAGGCCATGAGTGCCCTCGCCGCCCGCCTCGGCCTCGACCCGGTCCTGCAGTCCCTCGACGGCCTCACGGAACCCGACCCCGATGCCGACGCCCGCGCCCGCCTGCGCGGCCTGCTCGCCGTCCTCACGCGCGCGGGTGTCGCCCTGCCCGCCGGGCTCATCCCGGGCGAACCCGCCGGCCGCCTCCGCGAGGCGGCCCGTGCCCAGCCCGACGCGCGGCCCCTCGAATGGACGGGCTGGCGCCACGCCGTCCGCGCGGAACTCGACGTCGTCGAGCGGGGTTCACTCGGTCCCTGGCTGCCCTGGGCCGGCACTCCCGGTGCCCGTGCCCTGGCACTCGCCCAGGTGACGGCCGGCCTGCCGCTCACCGTCTGGGGCGTACGCCGACGCGGCGGCGGCTGGATCGCGGCGGGGGCGCTCCTGGTGGCGCACGGGGCGCTCGGACTGGCGTACGACCTCATGCGCCCGCGCGACTGACCCCGGCGGGCGCCGGAAGCGCCCGGCTCGAACCCCGGACGGACCCTGCTCGAACCCCGGACGGACCCTGCTCGAACCCCGACCAGACCTTGCTGTCAGCCCCGAGCGGGCCTGGCTCCAACCCTGAACAGGCCCTACTCGTCGTCCTCGTCGTCGTCCAGCCGTGCCAGCCAGGTCGCCAGCCGCTCCACCGGAACCTCGAAGTCCGGGTTGAGATCGACGAACGTACGCAGCTGCTCGGCGAGCCACTCGAAGGTGACCTCTTCCTGGCCGCGCCGCTTCTCCAGTTCCTCGATGCCGCGGTCGGTGAAGTACATGGGGTGTTCTCCTGCGTGCGTCCGTGTTCCGCTTCCGGTCACAGTTCACAGTCCGTGGACCGGTTTCCGGTCACAGCCTATGTACTGCCCGCCGGATCCGGTCGCCGGGAGCCGTCACCGATAGGTGCCCCTCGCACATGTCCCAGGTCCGGAGTTAGCCTTCTCCTTCCCTGCGGTAGGGGAGCTTCACAGTTGGCAAAGGGAAACCGGCAGCGAACGGACGGGGGCGCCGTGGGTGGAGGGATCGAACGGATACGGCTCGACGACGGGACCGTCGTATGGGCCAGGGTCAGTGCGGCGGACGAGGCCGAGCTGGAGCGGGACGGATATCAGGACACCGGGGTCGGGGACCGGATCATCGACATGGCGGGCGGACTGGCCGACGCGGTCGGTGGCGTCGTGCGCTCCCTGCGCGCCGGTCTGCACACCCCGGCACCGGTCGAGGTGGCCGTGAGCTTCGGCATCGAACTGTCGGCGCAGGCAGGCAGGATCGTAGGAGCCATCGCGGGAGGCGGTGGCCAGGCTTCCCTTTCCGTGTCCCTGACCTGGACCGAGCCCGCGGGGCAGGCGGGCACGGCGGGTGCGGGGCGGGGAGACGGCGGCGACGGGCAGCCCGGACCCTCGTCCTCCGGCACCGGATGAGCGCCCTTGAGGAGATGGTGCGCCCCTCGCTCGCGCGCATCGTGGCCCCGGGCGACGGGTATGCACCGGACCGTGAGGAGTACTGGGGCAGCGGTTTCTTCATAGCACCCGGCTGGCTGCTGACCTGCGCCCATGTCGTGGGAAAGGGGGGAGCGGCCGTGTGGCGAAGTGGCAACGCCGTCGGCGTGACCTGGCAGGGCGGCAAGACCACCGGCGAGGTGGTGCTCGCCAAACCGCGGCCCGAAGAGCCCGACGGGGCCCGCGGCAGCTGGCGGTTCCCGGACATCGCGCTCGTCAGGGTGCGGGGCGCGGACGACGCGCCGTGCGTCTGGCTCAGCGACCGGGCGCCGACCATCCCCGCTCAGGTCAGCCTGCACGGCTGGTCACGCCAGACCGGCGACCTCGGTATGCGGCACGGCATCGGAGAGGCGTCGGCCCTGGACGGCAAGGCGCTGCTCCTCACCGGCCAGACGCCGGTCGAGGGAGTCTCGGGCGGGCCCGTCGTCGATCTGCGGCACGGCGCCGTCATCGGCATGAACAAGGGGCGCGGCCGGCACGAGGGAGCGGCCGTCCCCATCACCGCGCTGCGCGAGCTGTACGACGTGCGGGGCGGCGAGATCCTGCACACCGTCATGGGGGAGCACGACCTCCACCACCTCGACCGCTTCAACGACCCGGCGGCGGGCGCGGACTGGACCAGGGCCCAGACACGGCTGCGCGGTCCCGGTGCCCAGGGGCTCGATCCCGGACTGCGCGTCCGCCTCTACGGCCACTTCGCCCATCTCCCGCCGCCCGGCGGACCGGGGGAGGTCATGCACCTCGTCCACGAGGTCAAGTCCCGTGTGGTGCAGGAGGACTACCGCTCGCCCATCGAGCACGACCCGCGCACCTGGCGCGAGGGCGCCGGACTGCTGCACGGCCTGCGGGACCCCGGCGACCACGGCGGCAGACCCGAACTCGCCCTCGACGCCGTCCTGTTGTACGCGGCGAAGGTGGCCAGGCAGTCCGCTCTCGACCACCCCGCCGGCCTGGACCGGGACCGGCTGCGCGCCTTCACCGTCTGGATCACCGAGCAGGCGACCCTCTACGCACGGCAGGCCATCCGCGAGGACATCGACGCCCTCCTGGACCGTCTGCCCGAGGAGACCCTCCGGACGCCGGCGACCGTCGTCACGGTGGCCGGGCCGACGCCGGCCGGGACACCGTCCCGGGCCCGGGCCGACGTCCTCGTCGACGTCGGGGAGCCCGTCTACGGAGAGCGGTATCCCCTGAGCGTCAAGCTCCTCTACGACGGCCAGGACGTCACCCCGCTCTACAGCAACGACCACGGCGTGCGCCGCGACGAACTGCACCAGTACCTGAGGGAACCGCTCGCGGAGGCCCTGCGCCTGGGCGACCGCGGCGAACACCTGGCCGCGGTCGAGGCCTTCCTGCCGCGCCGGCTGTTCGACGTACCGCTCGACGACTGGCGGCTCGGCGCCGATGACGCCTGGGACGACGCGGACCTCTTCGACGAGCAGTCGATGCCGCTCGGGCTGCGCAGGGTCGTCGTCATCCGCGACCGCCGGCGGGGCACCCGGCCGCCCAGCCCCGAATGGCGCCGCAGATGGGCGGGCGTGACGGGCCGGCCGCTGTCCGCCGGGCCGCTGAGGGGCGAGGCGACGGCACAGGGGCACCCGGAGACGGGACGCCCGGAGGGCAGGATGGCGGCGTACGGCCGGCTCTCGGGCATGGACGACGCGTGCGTGCCCGTCCACTGCGGTCCCGTCGGGAGCGGTCCCGGCCTCGACGCGATGGCGGCCGCGCTCGCCGCCGGGCATCCCCTGGTGCTGTGGCGCAGGGACGGCCACGACCACGACGAGTGCCGGGAGTTCCATCTGCGGGCCGGGCAGTTGCTGGGTCTGTCGGGCGGGGCCGAAGGCCTGCACCGGCAGGTGCGCGAGCTCAGGATCCGGGTGTCGGATCCCGACACGGCGGAGGGTCTCGTGGGCGACATCGCTGTACTGTTCGATCCGCCGGATCGTCCGCCACACGGAACGGAACCCATGCAACCGCCCCTCATGGCAGCCCCCGACACGTGAATCGACTCCCAACTCCCTTGCCTCGCACGGATGTTCGCTGACCGGATTCGATACCGGACGAACAGGAAGCTCGGCAGGCCCGGCGCACCGGCGGTAACGTCGTACATCGAACAGCCGGGACCCGCTGCATGATCACCAGAGCCGGGAGGAGCCCATGGTGAACGACTGGCGGATCTACCGAGGGGTGGGTCAGCCGCACGACGGTGTGCGGCAGTTACCCCCGCCGCCCCCTTGGCGGGACTTCGCGGCGGCACCCGACCGACCCGAGTCCGGACCGGACGACCCCAGCAGCGCCCGCCGGCTCGGCGTACGGCGGCGCCTCGTCGAGAACTACGCGCCCCGGCCCGCCGAGGTCGACGCCGTCAACGCGGCCCTCTATCTGCGCCGCCCCCTCCTCGTCACCGGCAACCCGGGCACGGGCAAGTCCACCCTCGCCTACGCGGTGGCCCACGAGCTGGGCCTCGGCCGGGTTCTGCGCTGGCCCGTCGTCAGCCGCACCACGCTCCAGGACGGCCTGTACCGCTACGACGCCATCGGCCGCCTCCAGGACGTCCAGCTGGAGCGGGCCCAGGGCGCCACCGCCGCGCCGGCGGCCGCCCCGTCCGGCATCGGATCGTACGTACGACTCGGCCCCCTCGGCACCGCGCTGCTGCCCGCCGAGGTGCCCCGCGTCCTGCTGATCGACGAGCTCGACAAGAGCGACCTCGATCTGCCCAACGACCTTCTGAACACGCTGGAGGAGGGCGAGTTCGCCATCCCCGAGCTGGAGCGCGTGGCCGACCGCGAACCCGTCGTGGAGGTGCTCACCCACGACGGCCGCCGCGTACCCGTGCACGGTGGACGCGTCGCCTGCACCGCCTTCCCGCTCATCATCCTGACGTCCAACGGGGAGAGGGACTTCCCCGCGCCCCTCCTGCGGCGCTGCATCCAGCTGGAGCTCGAACCGCCAGGTGAGGAACAGCTCACCGCCATGGTCGAGGCGCACCTCGGCGGCGAGAGCGTCGAGGCGGGCCGCGATCTCATCGACCGCTTCCTCGACCGGGAGCCCGGCGAGGTCGTCGCCGCGGACCAACTGCTCAACGCCCTCTTCCTCACCCAGCACACCCCCCACGCGGAGCGCCTCACCCGCGAGCGGATCGCGGACCTGCTCATGCACCCACTCGACCGCTCGCGGTGAGCCGGATGCACGGGATGCATCTGGAGGAACTGATCGGCAGGCTGCGCCGGGGCGGTCTCGACCCCACCGCCGAAGAGGTGGCCGACGCCGTCTGGCTGTCCCGGTGGCTCGACGCGGCGCCGCCCCGCGCCGAGCGGGACCACGGACAGGCCGACCCGCCCGCCGCGCCGGAGAACGGGACCGACGGGACGGGGCCGACGATCCGCTCACCGGCGGACCACACCCCCGGGCCCGGCCGGGAACCCGGCACGGACACCTCGCTCGGCGCCGTCCCCCTGCACACGGCCGGCGGCGGTGCCGGTCCGCGGGCCGACGGCGCCCGGCAGGTCTTCCCGGTGCGCGCCCCGGCGGCCACCGCGCTGCCGGGCCTGCTGGGTCTCGAACAGGCGCTGCGCGCCCTGGGCCGCTACCGGGGACCCGCCGCCCCGCCCCGGGACGGGGCGATCGACGAGGAGGCGACCGCCGACCATGCGGCCGCCAGCGGAGTCCTGGTGCCCGTCCGCCGCCCGGGCCGCCGCCGGCGCTGCGACATCCAGCTCCTGATGGACACCGGCCCCGCGATGGCCGTCTGGGGGCAACTGGTCGAGGAACTGCGCCAGGCCTGCCAGCAGTCCGGGGCCTTCGGCAGCGTCCGGGTCCACCATCTGTACGCGGGCGAGGGCGGCATCCCGCTCATCGGCACCACGGCCGGACCCGGTCACCACACCCGGCTGCGCTCGGCCGACGAGTTCCACGACCCCACGGGCCGCTGGCTCACCCTCGTGATCAGCGACTGCGTGGGCCCCCTGTGGCAGAACGGCAGCGCACAGCGGCTCCTGCACGGCTGGCCCCGCACCTCGCCGCTCGCCGTCGTCCAGCCGCTGCCACCCCGGCTCTGGGGCCGCACCGCACTGCCCGCCGAACCGGGCCTGCTGGTCAGGCAGGCGGAGACCGGCGGACGCACCACCTTCCTGCCCGACGAGGAACCCTGGGAGGAACCGGCCGCCGGAGCCCGCCCCGTGCCGGTGCTCCAGCCGACCCCCGAGGCCTTCGAGGCCTTCTCCCGCCTCCTGTCCGGCACCGGCCCCACCAGCGAACGGGCCTGGGCCGCCTGGACCACCCCCGCCCCCGCGCCGGCGCAGAACGTGCCCGCACAGCCCCCCGCCCCACGCGGCGACGACGAACTCCTGCGCGCCTTCCGCGCCGGCGCCTCGCCCGGCGCGGTCCGCCTCGCCGTGTACCTCGCCGCGGCCCCGCTCACCCTGCCCGTCATGCAACTCGTCCAGCGGGCCATGCTCCCGGACACCGGGCCCATGGAACTGGCCGAAGTCCTCCTGGGCGGCCTGCTCAGGCAACTGCCCGGCACCGAACGGCAGCCCTGCTTCGTCTACCCGGGCCGAGTCCAGGACCTGCTGCTCAGCTCACTCGACCAGGACACCGCCGGACTGGTCCTCAAACACTGCTCCGCCTACGTGGAACGCCACTTCGGCAAGGGCACCCGCAACTTCGCCGCGTTCGCCTCCGCCCGACTCGCCGACCACGACACGACCGTCACCGCGACCGGCGTCACCGACGGCGAGGGACAGCGGGACGACCGCGGCGATGTCGAGGCAGAACTGTTCGCCCGCATCCCCGCCCGGGTCCTGCGCTTCTACCTCCCCGACCTGGAGACGCCCGTCCCTCTCGCCGAGGCCGAGCGGCTCCTCGGCCAGTGGCAGGCCCTGGCCGACCCGACCGTCCTGCGCCGCGCGAAGGAACAGGCCGAAGCAGCCGTACGCCAGGGCGGCACCGGCCTCCCCGACGCCGTACGCGCCCATGTGCTCCTCGGCCGGGTCCTGCGGGCGGAGGCCGGCACCGCGGCCGCGCGCACCGGCGACCGCCGCGCGCAGCTCCTGAACGCCGCCGTCGCCGAGTTCACCCGCGCACACCGCGCCGCACCGGCCGGCAGCCCCGGCCGGAGCGAGGCCGCACTCGAACTCGCCGCGTCCCGGCACGAGTTGTGGCGCCTCACCGCGGACACCGCACACCTCACCGCCGCACTCGACGTCCTCGGCGTCCCGTTGGACCCGGACGGCCACTGGCCCGCCCCCCTGCGCCGGGCGCGGCTGCTGCGCCGCGGACGACTGCTGCTCGACCTGGGCCGGCCCGGGGAAGCTGTTCCCGAACTCCGCGAAGGATGCGCACTGTTGGACAGCGAGGGCGCCCCCGACGCGGTACGCGGCCCGGCCCTGCTGGACCTCGCCCGAGCCCTGCACGCCTCCGGGGCCGACGGGGCCGAGGCCCACGACGCCCTCGTACGCGCCGAACGCGCCGCGGCCGACGACCCGGCCCTCCGTCTGTCCTGCCTGGCCGCCCGGGCCGCCTTCCACGACGCCGCGGGCGACCACCCGGCGGCCGACGAGGCGTACGAGACGGCAGCCATGCTCGCTCCGCCGGACAGCGTCCGGCGCTGCGAACTCCTCACCGTCTGGGGCGAGTCACTGCTCCGGCGCGCCTCCCGGCCGGACGGCGCCGGCATCGTCGACCGGGCCGAGAACGTCCTGCGCGAGGCGCTCAAGGCCCTGCCCGCCCGGTCCGCCCAGCGCGGCAGACTCCAGGGGCTCATCGGGAGCGCGCTGGCACAGCGGTTCCGGCATCTGGGCTTCCTGCCGGACCTCTACGAGAGCCGGCATCTGCTGGGGCAGGCGGCCCGGGCTGCCGCCGACGACGCCGTACAGGCCGAGTCCTGGCTCCAGTTGGGGCGGGTGCGCCTGGAACTGTGGCACCGCGCCGGGGCGCCCGTCCTGGCCGACGCGCTCCAGGCGTACGAGGCCGCGGAGCGCGAGGCCCGCCGGGCCCACGGCGACGACCCCGGCTCGGTGACGGCCGCCCGCGCGCTGCACGGCCGCGCCGCGGCCCTCGCCCTCATGGGGCGACCCGCCGCGGCCGGCGAGACCTACCGGGCGGCCCGCGACCAGTGGCAGCGGCTCGTCGGAGTGCTCACCGAAGTCGACTGGGACGACGTCGAGTCGACTCGCCGCGCCGCCGAGGAACTGGCCGCGCGACCGGCGTCGTCCGCCGGCCGCCGGCCGCTGCCGGACGACGAGTGGAGCCGTGCCTCGCCGCCCTGGTACCCCTGGTCCGAGGGGCGGCTCAACCACGCGGCGCATGACCGGAGTTGATCGGCAAGGGTTTCTGATTCCCACGCGTCGGGAAGAACTGGGCAGCCGTTGCGGCCGTGCGGGGCGGGCGTCGGCAGGGAGGAGCCGAGGGTGGGGGAGCAGAGGAATCGGGCGGCCGACCCTGGCCGGGACACCGGACGGACGGTGGCCCTGCCCGACCTCACCGACGTCGACCTGCGGACATTGCGTGCCATGGATGATCCGGGGCTTGCGGCGGCGGTTGATCAGGTGCTCGACAACTCCCGTGAGTTCGGGGAGGTCTGGCACACCACCAGCGATCCGGCCCATGTGCGAAGAGAGCCTGCTGTGCGTTCGTTTTCGGTCGGATGCGCGGAGTCCGCACGGAGTGGGGCAAGGCTGGGATGACTCCGTCGTCCGTCACCTCCGAGGTCTTCGCGGAGTTGGCGAGGACCCAGCCCTCGCCGGCCGGCACAGCGGCACTGCGTGCCGGACTCCACGCGCGTCGACTGTTGCTTCTCAAGTCGCTACTCGTCCTGGTCGAACGGCGAAGCACCCTGCTGTCCCCTGGCGTGCGCCAACGTTTCAAGAGCGACTGGACGCTGCTCGAACGTGCGGAGCGCACCGATGCCACAGCGGTCCGTGACGTCGTCGACTACCCGATGATCGGGGCATGGCTTTCCGCAGCGCTCGCCTCGCCCGACGGCCCCGCCTTCGAAAGGCATCTGGCCCACCTGGGCGGTGTCGCTGTCGCCGCCGCCGTCCGCGCGGGTTGCCGGGTCAGTGGCACGCTGACACTGCCGACAGGCACCTTGACACTGCCTGGCCTCGGCGTGCTCCGCTGCCTGTCGGGCAGCGTCAGCCTGAGCAGCCACGCCGGGCTGGTGCGGATCACGGACGGCACCGGCGATGGAGTGGAACTGCCGAGCCCCGCAGCCCGGCACCGGCTGGGTGCACCGCGCCCGCTCGGTGGCGGGCCGGGCTGGTCCGCGTTGCGCGTCCTGCCCGGCAGCGCGGTCGTACTCGACGACTTGGACCCCTACCGGGTGCTGCCGCGGGGGATCGGCCCTGCGGCGTTACCCGCGGCCGAGCGGCCGCTCTCCGCCCACAGGCTCTGGGCGCAGCGCTGGCGCGAGGCTCATGAGCTGCTCTCGGCGACCCATCCCGGGCGTGCTGCCGAGACAATGGCGGTGCTGCGCGCCGTGGTGCCTCTGGCACTGTCGGAAAGCGCCGGCGGTGCCGCGATGAGCGCCACACTCCGGGCCGCTCCAGGCGCCGTACTCGCTCAATTGCCCGCTGATGCACCGCAGTTGACGGAGGTCCTGGTGCACGAGGCCCATCACAACAAGCTGGCTTCCCTCCATGAGCTCATACCCCTGTTCCGTCCGGACGGGGGCACCCTGCACCGCGTGGGATGGCGGCCGGACCCGCGCCCCATCCCGGGGGTTCTTCAGGGGGCGTACGCGCATCTTGCTCTCACCGATCTCTGGTGGCGGGCATGGAATGGGCCCGCTACTCCCGGAGAGTGGCGGCAGCGGGCCGCGGAGCAGTTCGGGTCGTATCGCGGGAGAGTCAGCGAGGCCTTGTCCATCCTGCTTGAATCCGATGAACTGACCTTTGCGGGAGGGGAGTTCGCCCGGGAGATGGGCAGGCATCATGCGAGTCTCGGCGTGGCGGCCCGGATCCGCAGGTGACACTGGGTGCAAGATCGGTCGCGTTCGGTACGTGAACGGGCGCGACACAGCGGGAGCAGGGAGCTTGGGATGGCGGAACAGCGGCGGTCGGGCGGGGAGAGCGCGGCAGACCGCGGCTCAGCGGCACCGGAGCACTTCCTGGTGGTCTTCCCGGGCTACCACCGCTCGTGGGCGGCGTGGATCGCGCAGTGCCTGGAACGGCACGGCAACCGGGCCACCCAGCAGCGCTGGGACCCGCCTCGTGAGGTCCCGCTCGAGGACTCGCTCGGTGACCTGTTGCTGTCCAGCGGACGCGTACTCCTCGTCCTCAACGACTGGTTCTTCGAGCTCGGCCCGCGCCCCGCGGGCGAGTGGAACGATGTCCTGCGCGGCTTCGTCGCCGCGCACGCGGACCGCTTCGCCGCCGTCAATCTCACGAACCGGCCGCTGCTTCCGGCCACCGCGGTCCTCGAACCGGCCAGCATGTGGGGTCTGAGCGAGGAGGCGGCCGAGGAACGTCTGCTGAGCCGCCTCGGCCTGCAGCGGCGTCGTACCACGAGGGCGGCACCCACCCGGCTCCGCTACCCGGAGACACGCGCCGAGATCTGGGGAGAGGTCCCGCGTCGCAACCCGCGGTTCACGGGCCGCGACGATCTCCTCACGAACCTCCACCAACGTCTCGCCGACGCCGAGCGCGGCGCTGCCGCCTGCACACTGCTCGGCATGTCCGGGATCGGCAAGACCCAGCTGGCCGCCGAGTACGCCCACCGCTTCAGCCCTGACTACGACATGGTGTGGTGGATCAACTCCGACGACCGCAACATTCAGCGTGACCGCTTCGGCGAACTCGCCGTGGAACTCGGTCTGCGCAGCGGCAGTGAGCCGGGCGAGCGCATTCGTGCCGTGCGGGACGCCCTGCGGCGCGGGGAGCCGCACTCCCGCTGGCTTCTGATCTTCGACGGCTGGGACGACACCGACGACATCGACGCGCTGCTCCCGCAGGGACCCGGGCACGTACTGGTCACCTCCCGCAACCGCGGCTGGAGCGAGCACACGGAGATCCTCGAGATCCCCGCCTTCCTGCGCGCGGAGTCCACCGGCTACCTCATGCGCCGCGCCCCGCACATCACCGCGGACGAGGCCGACGAGGTGGCCGTCGAATTCGGCGACGTACCGCTGCCGCTCGTACAGGCCGCCTCCTGGCTCGGCGAGTCCGGCATGGAAGTGCCCGAGTATCTGCGGATGGTCCGCGAACGCAAGCTGTCGACCGTCGACGAACCCGCCACTGGCGAGGGTTTCCCGCAGTCGTCCATGACTTCCTGGTCGATACTGCTCAACCGGCTGCGTCGTTCGCAGCCACAGGCCATCGACGTGCTGAGCCTGTGTACGTCGTTCGCACCCGGACGCATCCCGCTCGGCCTCATTCGCGCCTACCCGCAGGCCGATCTCCCTGAGGAACTGCGTTGGATGGCCACCGACCTGCCCGCCTGGACCCGGGCCCTGGACACACTGGTCAACTACTCGGTGCTCACCCGCGAGACCCGCGGCCCCGCGGGTGCGGAGATGGGCCCGCACCAGGAGTCCGTGCACATGCACCGTCTGGTCCACGACATCGTTTCCAAACTGGCCAGTGAAGACAGCCGCGCCATCCACCGGAGGGCCGTCCGTACCCTCCTCGCGGAGGCCGACCCGGGCAACCCCGTGGACAGCAGGAACTGGCCTCGATACGCGGAGTTGCTTCCGCACCTGGAACCGTCCGGCGCGCTGGGCAGCACCGCGCCCCGGGTCCAGGAGGCCGTCCTCAACTGCCTGCGCTACTGCCTGCGCAGCGGGGAGTTCAAGGCCGGACTGGATCTGGCTCAGCGGATCCACGACCGCTGGGACCGTTCCATGGATCGGCTGGCGCAGCCCATGCTCGACCTGATCAACCAAGAGGGCCACATCCTGCGGGCCAGCGGCAGGTTCCGCGATGCGTACGAACTGGACCGTGGCGTCCTGGAGAAGCTGCAGACCGCGCCGCAGCGCAATGAACTCGGCGAGCTGACCACGAAGGGCGCTGTGGCCACGAGTCTGCGTCACCTCGGCCGGTACGAGGAGGCGTACGAGTTGCAGCGCGAGGTCCTTGACGGCATCGGCCGACTGCTCGGCCAGGACGAGCTGCCCACCCTCGTCGCCCGGCACAACCTCGGCGTCGGGCTCCGGCTCCTCGGCAAGTACACGGACGCGTACGAACTCGACCTGGAGACCCTCGCCAGGCGTGAGAGCGTCCTGCGCGCCCGGCACATCAACACCCTCAGCTCGGGCAACGCGGTCACCCACAGTCTGCGTCTCCTCGGCCGCTACCGTGACGCGCTCGCGCGCCAGGAGCCGGTCGTCAGGCTCCACGTGCAGGTGCTCGGTGCACAGCATCCGCAGACCCTGGAGGCACGAGCCCAACTGACCATGTGCCGCCGCCGCGAGGGCGGTCACACGCAGGACGTCGGGCCTTCGATGACCAGCCTCCTGGAACAGATGGTGCAGTTGAACGGCCGGGAGCACCACCGCACTCTGTCCTTCCTGACGAACTACGGCAACTTCCTGCGGGAGCACGGCGACCTGAGCCAGGCACGCGATCTGATCGCGGAGGCGGAGGCCGGCTACCGGGCCCTCCTCGGCCCCGCACACCCCGTCGCGACCGGCATGCTCACCAACACCGGCCTGGTCATGCAGGCAGCGGGCGAACGAGCCGAGGCCATGTCGATGTTCGAGTCGGCGATGGCCGGTCTCACCGCCACGCTCGGCCCCGACCACCCCTGGGTGCTGGGCTGTGCGCTGAACGCCGCGAGCGCGCGCAACTTCAACGGCCGTATCTCCGACGCGGTCGAGCTGAGCCGCGACACACTGCGCCGCGCCCGGCACTCGCTGGGGGAGGAGCACCCGCTCACGCTGTCCTGCCAGGTGGCCCTCTCCGCGGACCTGCGTGCGGCGCGGGAGCAGGAGGAGGCGGGGAAGCTGGAGGAGGACGGCCTTCTCTCCCTCACCCGCACCCTGGGCGCCCAGCACCCGCACACCATCTCGGCCCGCCAGCGCACGCGGCCCTACTGGGACTTCGAACCGTATCTGGGCTGATGAGCACCCGGCCGGTGTCACCCTGACGCGCCGGACAGCGAAAAGGCCCGGCCCCGAGTGCTGAGACTCGGGGCCGGGCCCTTGTTCGCGTACGTACCGAACGACGCGTTCCAAGCCGTCAGGCCTCGAACACCTCACGCACCAGCTGCTCCTGCTCGGCCTGGTGCCGCTTCGCCGAGCCGACCGCCGGGGAGGAGGACGCCGGGCGGGAGATCCGCCGCAGCCGCTCCCCGTGAGGAACGTCCGCGCCGACCGCCAGGTCCAGGTGGTCGATCAGGTTGAGGGCGATGAACGGCCAGGCACCCTGGTTCGCCGGCTCCTCCTGGGCCCACAGGTACTTCTCGGCGTTCGGGTACTTGGCGATCTCCGCCTGCAGCTCGGCACCCGGCAGCGGGTACAGGCGCTCGATGCGGATGATGGCCGTGTCCGTCGAGCCGCGCTTGGTGCGCTCCGCGTCGAGGTCGTAGTAGACCTTGCCCGCGGTGAAGACGACCTTGCGGACCGCGGACGGGTCCACGGACGCGTCGCCGATGACCGGACGGAAACCGCCCGTCGTGAACTCCTCCGCCTTCGACGCGGCCGCCTTGAGGCGCAGCATCGACTTCGGGGTGAAGACCACCAGCGGCTTGTGGTGCGGGTTGTGCACCTGCCACCGCAGGAGGTGGAAGTAGTTCGACGGCAGGGTCGGCATGGCGACCGTCATGTTGTTCTGCGCGCAGATCTGGAGGAAGCGCTCCGGACGCGCGGACGAGTGGTCCGGGCCCTGGCCCTCGTAGCCGTGGGGCAGCAACAACGTCACACCCGACGTCTGGCCCCACTTCTGCTCCGCCGACGAGATGAACTCGTCCACGACCGTCTGGGCGCCGTTGACGAAGTCGCCGAACTGCGCCTCCCACATGACCAGGGACTCCGGCCTCGCGAGCGAGTAGCCGTACTCGAAGCCCATCGCCGCGTACTCGCTGAGCAGCGAGTCGTAGATGTTGTAACGGGCCTGGTCCTCGGACATGTACTGGAGCGGGGTGAAGTCCTCGCCCGTCTCCCGGTCGATCAGCACCGCGTGGCGCTGGCCGAACGTGCCGCGGCGGGAGTCCTGGCCCGAGAGGCGCACCGGGGTGCCCTCCAGGAGCAGGGAGCCGATGGCCAGCGTCTCGCCCATGCCCCAGTCGATCGTGCCGTCCTCGACCATGGCCGCGCGGCGCTGCAGCTGGGGCAGCAGACGCGGGTGGACGGTGACGCGCTCGGGGATGTTGACCTGGGACTCGGCGATCCGCTTGACGACCTCCTGGGAGACCGCCGTGGTGACGGTCACCGGGAACTCGGGCTGCGCGTCCGGGACATGGGTCTCGGCCGGCGCGTTCGCCGCCTCGCGGACCTCCGTGAAGACCTTCTCCAACTGACCCTGGTAGTCCTGCAGGGCCTGCTCGGCCTCTTCCAGCGTGATGTCGCCGCGACCGATGAGGGACTCGGTGTAGAGCTTGCGCACCGAGCGCTTCTTGTCGATCAGGTCGTACATCAGCGGCTGGGTGAAGGCCGGGTTGTCCGACTCGTTGTGACCGCGGCGGCGGTAGCAGATGAGGTCGATCACCACGTCCTTGTTGAACGCCTGGCGGAACTCGAAGGCCAGGCGCGCGACGCGGACCACGGCCTCCGGGTCGTCGCCGTTCACGTGGAAGATCGGGGCCTCGATCATGCGGGCCACGTCGGTCGAGTACATGGAGGAGCGCGAGGACTCGGGCGCCGCCGTGAAGCCGACCTGGTTGTTGATGACCACGTGGACCGTGCCGCCGGTGCGGTAGCCCCGCAGCTGCGACATGTTCAGGGTCTCCGCGACCACGCCCTGGCCCGCGAAGGCCGCGTCGCCGTGCAGGGCGACCGGCAGGACCGTGAAGTCCGTGCCGCCCTTGTTGATGACGTCCTGCTTGGCGCGGACGACACCCTCCAGGACCGGGTCGACCGCCTCCAGGTGCGAGGGGTTGGCGGCCAGCGAGACCTTGATCTGCTCGCCGTCCAGACCGGTGAACACGCCCTCGGCGCCCAGGTGGTACTTCACGTCGCCGGAGCCGTGCATCGACTTCGGGTCGAGGTTGCCCTCGAACTCGCGGAAGATCTGCGCGTACGACTTGCCGACGATGTTCGCCAGGACGTTCAGGCGGCCGCGGTGGGCCATGCCGATGACGACCTCGTCGAGACGGGACTCCGCCGCGCTGTCGAGAACCGCGTCGAGCAGCGGGATGACGGACTCGCCGCCCTCCAGGGAGAAGCGCTTCTGGCCGACGTACTTCGTCTGCAGGAAGGTCTCGAAGGCCTCCGCCGCGTTCAGCCGGCGCAGGATGCGCAGCTGCTCCTCACGCTCGGGCTTGGTGTTCGAGCGCTCGATGCGGTCCTGGATCCACTTGCGCTGCTTCGGGTCCTGGATGTGCATGAACTCGACGCCGGTGGTGCGGCAGTACGAGTCGCGCAGGACACCGAGGATGGAGCGCAGCTTCATCATCGACTTGCCGGCGAAGCCGCCGACCGCGAACTCGCGCTCCAGGTCCCACAGGGTGAGCCCGTGCTCGGTGATGTCCAGGTCGGGGTGCTTGCGCTGCTTGTACTCCAGCGGGTCGGTGTCGGCCATGACGTGGCCGCGGACCCGGTAGGAGTGGATCAGCTCGAAGACGCGGGCGGCCTTCGTGACGTCGTCGTCGTGCGAGGCGTCGATGTCCTTGAGCCAGCGGACCGGCTCGTACGGAATGCGCAGGGCCTCGAAGATCTCGTCGTAGAAGCCGTTCTCGCCGAGGAGGTAGTTCGCGACGATGCGGAGGAACTCGCCCGACGCGGCGCCCTGGATCACCCGGTGGTCGTAGGTCGACGTGAGCGTCATGACCTTCGAGATGCCGAGCTTGTTCAGGGTGTCCTGGGACGTGCCCTGGAACTCCGCCGGGTAGTCCATCGAGCCGACGCCCATGATGACCGACTGACCGGGCATCAGACGCGGGACCGAGTGGACGGTGCCGAGGCCGCCGGGGTTGGTCAGGGAGACTGTGACACCGGTGAAGTCGTCCATCGTCAGCTTGCCGTCACGGGCGCGGCGGACGATGTCCTCGTAGGCCTGCCAGAACTCGAAGAAGTTCAGCGTCTCGGCCTTCTTGATGCCCGCGACGACCAGCTGGCGGTCGCCGTTGGGCTTCACCAGGTCGATGGCGAGGCCGAAGTTGATGTGCTCCGGCTTGACCAGCGTCGGCTTGCCGTCCTTCTCCACGAAGGAGTAGTTCATCGACGGCATGGCCTTGATGGCCTGCACCATCGCGTAGCCGATGAGGTGGGTGAAGGAGATCTTCCCGCCCCGGGCACGCTTCAGGTGGTTGTTGATGACGATGCGGTTGTCGAAGAGCAGCTTCACCGGGACGGCGCGCACGGACGTGGCCGTGGGCAGTTCCAGCGAGGCGTTCATGTTCTTCGCGACCGCGGCGCTCGGTCCGCGCAGCGTCACGTACTCCGGACCCGCGGTGGACTCCGCCGCGGGCGCGGCCTTCGCCGCGGCCGGCTTGGCCGCTGCGGGCTTGGCCGGGGCCGCGGCAGGAGCAGCGGCGGCGGGCTTCGCCGGCGCTGCGGCCGCGGGCTTCGGCGCCGCTGGTGCGGCCGGGGCCGGAGCGGCCTGAGCCGGAGCCGCGGGCGCAGCCGGAGCGACCGTGGTGGTCCCCGCGGCCCCCGCGGCCGCGGTACCCGACGGAGCCGAGGCGGCGACGCCGCCCGGCTTGTAGTCGGCGAAGAAGTCCCACCAGGCTCGGTCTACCGAATTCGGGTCCTGGAGGTACTGCTGATAGATCTCGTCGACGAGCCACTCATTGGGACCGAACGCAGCAGCGGGGTTCTTCCCGGCTTGGTCCTCGGTCGAGGTGCTCGAGTTACTGGGGGACTGTGGCGACACGGCGGCAACCGCCCTCTTCCGCTTCACAAGGTGATGGACAGCGGGAATAAAGGCTACGCCTCCCGGACCGCGTAGGTCAGGCCGGGCCTGGTCATCGTCGCGTAAGTCACATCGAAAAGCGTGTTTCGGTGGTGGAAATGGCGGGAAACAAGCGAGGTTCCGATGCGGAACCGACACGTCGGGTCAGGACTGCGACCCCGAAAGGCCGAGCCTCCGTACGAGGACCGCGCGATGACACGTGTCCTGCTGCCCGATCACACGTTTCACACATGGATCTTGGGCTCTCGATTTGAACCCTACGTCAACCTGTCAAGCGAAGGCACGCCCGGAAGAGTGACCTGGATCCGGCAGCCACGGGGGGATTCGGCCACACCGATCCGGCCGCCGTGCAGATCCACCGCCCAGCGGGCGATCGCGAGCCCGAGGCCCGTACCGCCGTCGCTGCCGGGACCGTGCGGGGCGACCACGCCGCCGCGGTTGAACCGCTCGAAGACCCGGTGCCACTCCGAGCGCGGGATGCCCGGACCCTCGTCCAGGACCTCCAGGTCCAGCGACTCGTGTCCCTCGCCGCGCCGGGCCTTCACCGTGACGCGGCCGTGCGGCGGGCTGTGCTTGACCGCGTTGTCGATGAGGTTGGCGACGACCTGGTGTATCCGCTCCGGGTCCGCGTGCGCGGTCAGCTCGGGCGGCGACACGTCCAGGTGCAGATGGACGTCCGTACGCGTGTGGCTGCCGGAGCCCGAGGCGATGCCCGCACGCGCGGAGGCCACCATGTTGGCCTCCTTCAGTACGCCGGACAGGTACGGCCACACCTCGAAGCGGCGCTTGCGCAGCGGTACGACGCCGTTGTCCAGGCGGGAGAGGTCGAGGAGCGTCTCCACGAGCCGCCCCAGCCGCTCCGTCTGCTTCAGGGCCGTACGCATCGTCTCGGGGTCGGCGGCGGAGACACCGTCCACCACGTTCTCCAGGACCGCGCGCAGGCCGGCGATGGGGGTGCGCAGCTCGTGGGAGACGTTCGCCACGAGTTCCTTGCGCTGGCGCTCCTGGGCCTCCAGGTCGTCGGCCATGCGGTTGATCGTCTGGGCCAGGTCGCCCAGCTCGTCGCGGCGGTCGGCGCCCCTGACCCGGCGGGTGTAGTCGCCGTGCGAGATACCGCGCGCCACGGTGTTCATCTCGTCCAGCGGGGAGGTCAGCGAGTGCGCCACGAACTGTGTGATCAGCAGAGTCGCGATCACCGAGAAGACCGTGATGAAGCGCAGCTCCGTCTCGGTGCGCACCGCGATCATCAGCAGACCGGTGGTGATGAAGACCGAGACGACGACCAGCGTGCCGAGCTTCGTCTTGATCGAGAAGGGCCGCACCTCGCCCCAGGAGCCCGTCGCCGAGCCCACCGCGGAAGCGGTACCGGTGGCGGCCGACGTCGCCGCGGACGCGGGGGCCGTTCCGGAAGCCACACTCGAATCGGGCACCGGGCTCAATCCGGACACGGAGCCCGAACCGGTGCCGACGCCGATATCGGTACCGCTACCGGTAGGGGGCGGTGAATCCGAACCGGGGCCGACGAACGCACCCGTACCCGAGCCGGCGTGCGGCCCCGCGTCCGGGCCGGCATGCGGCCCCGGACCTGAGTGCCTGCCCGAGCCCGGGCGCCTGCCGAACGGCGAACGGGATCCCGCACCCGCCAGCACGCTCCTGCGCCACGCACCGAGACTGCTCATCACTTGCGCCCCCTCAACCAGGGTGCCCGACTCTAGGGCGTCGGGGTCTCCAGCGCGTAGCCCACGCCATGAACCGTACGGATGCGCTCGGCGCCGATCTTCCGGCGCAGCGCCTTGATGTGGCTGTCCACGGTGCGGGTGCCGGACGCGTCGGCCCAGTCCCACACCTCGGCCAGCAGCTGCTCGCGCGAGAGGACCGCGCGCGGCGTGTTCGCGAGGCAGACCAGCAGGTCGAACTCCGTGGGCGTGAGATGCACGTCCTCGGAGCGCACCCGGACCCGGCGCTGCGCGTGGTCGATCTCCAGCTCGCCGAGCCGCAGGATGCCGGACCGCGGTGTCGACGCGGCCAGCGCGGCGCGCTCCACGCGTCGTAGCAGTACGTGCACGCGCGCGGCCAGCTCGCGCATCGAGAACGGCTTCGTCATGTAGTCGTCGGCGCCCACGCCGAGCCCGACCAGCATGTCCGTCTCGTCGTCGCGCGCGGTGAGCATCAGCACCGGCACCGGACGGGCCGCCTGCACCCGGCGGCAGACCTCCAGGCCGTCGAAGCCGGGCAGCATGATGTCGAGAATCAGCAGGTCGGGCTGCCATGCCTCGGCCGTGTCCACGGCGGCCGGCCCGTCACCCGCCGTTTGCACGAGGAATCCCTCGGCACGCAGGCGGGCGGCGATGGCGTCCACGATCGTGGGATCGTCCTCGACCACCAGCACCCGGCGCTGAGCGCCCGGCGTGGCCGCCGTGCCGTTCTGGGAGGTGTGTGTCTGCTCCATCGCCCGCCCCTGAGTGTGCTTTCCGGAACCAGTGGGGTGATTCCATGACTGCGCTTGACGCTTGAATGATCGGCGTCAGGTCAGCAGAGTACGGGCAGTGACCGCCGCTCGGCTATCCAGGCCCGATCGCGAGATGTACGACGTCCGGAACGCCCCGGGCAACCGGGATCTCTTCGGTACGCACCTGTCGGAACCCGGCATTCCCCAAGGTTCTTGAGAAATCAGGCGAGGGCCTGGCCGACCACACGGCCAGTACCCCGCCGGGCCTCAACACCCTTGCGCACGCGGCGAGTCCGGCCGCCGAATAGAGGTTTTCGTTGCCCTCTGTGACGGTCCACTCGGGTCCGTTGTCGATGTCCAGGCACAGCGCGTCGTACGTGTCGGACGTCTCATTGACGTATGCGACGAGATCCGCCTCGATGATCTCCGTACGCGAATCCGTCAGCGCCCGCGACGACAGGGCGGCCAGCGGCCCGGACCGGTGCCAGCCGATGATCGCCGGCTCCCGCTCGACGACGGCGATCCGGCCCCAGCGCGGCTCGGCGGCAGCGTGTGCGAGCGAGAAGCCGACGCCCAGGCCGCCGATCAGGACGTCGGGCCCCGGCCGGCCGTCCAGCGCGCCGAGCGCGGCCTCGACCAGCCGTCTCTCCGAGCGGCCGTCGGAGGTGTCCATGAGGAAACAGCCGTTGGCGATGATCTGCAGCAGCCCGCCGTGGCGGCGGAGCACGACCTCGCCGTACGGCCCCTCGCGACGGTCGATGACTTCAGGAGTGCCGTGGGAGGCGTCGTAAGTGGTGTTGTAGGGGGCGTCGTGCGAGGTGGTCATGCGGCCATCCTGGCAAGTTCCCCCGGTACGAGCAGCTGAATTGCGCCGGGCCGCCGAATTGCGCCGGGGTCGCACCTGACCATGAGAGATGGCTGTGAATCGGCCCTTCCGTGGTGCCCGTCACAGACAGCCCGGCCGTGCGAAGCTGAGGGTGGGGGTGACGGAAGGAGCCTTCCCGGTGAAAAGGCCTGTGACGAGCGGCGCGGAGACGACGACCCCCGCTGCACCCTCCGCCACTTCCGCCTCCACCGCCGATCCGGCCGTCGGGCTCGACGGCATCCCGCGGCAGCGGCCTCTTGTCGTCGAGCGCGTGCACGTCGCCGTCGCCTCCGCCGAGAGCGCGTCCGCGGCTGCCGAGAACGCGCCCGCCACCACCGGGAGCGCCCGGCCCCTGCCCGCCCGCCTTCGCCGCGTCCGGCCCTGGCGGCTGTTCCCCACGCCCACCGGAACCCCCTTCACCTTCGGGTACGCCGTCGTTCTCGCGGTGACCTCTCTCATCGCCGAGTACGCGGACCCGGACATGGTGGACCGGGTGCTCCAGGCGTCCAGTACCGATGTGGCGCATCTGGCTCAGTCGCCGGTGCGCGTGCTGGTCGCCAGCGCGCTGTGGATCGCGGGCGGCCTCACGTCGGCGTACGTGATCGCCCTTCTGCTGGTGCTCACCGCGTTGGAGCGGCGGATCGGCGGGTGGCGTACGGCGGGCGTCTTCCTGCTGGGGCACGGCCTGGCGACGCTGGCCACCGAGATACCCGTCGGCCTCTCCGTCCTCGCCGGGCACCTTCCCGAGAGCTCGCTCCACCGCTACGACTACGGCATCAGCTTCGGCGTCGCCGCGAGCGTGGGCGCGCTGGCCGGGCTGCTGAGGCCCTGGCTGCGCTGGACCGTGCTCGCGGTGTTCGGCTGGATGGTCGTCGGCGACCTGATCGCCTTCACGGATCCGATGACGAACTGGGGACACGTGATGGCACTGGCCATAGGGGTCGCCACCTGGCCACTGCTGCGACGGGTCAGCTCCAGGACGACGACCGGGACCACGGAGAGTCCTCGTACGGCACGGGCCTGCCCGTGAACGCGTCCAGGAGCATGCGGTCGCCCACGGGCCGGTCCAGCTTCACCGTCACCTTCTTCGCGCGCAGCTCCTTCGTGCAGGGACCGTCGGAGGGGTTGCGGATCCAGGCGGAGAACACCACGTTGTCCGCGCTCTCCAGCACGTCGACGCCGGGGCCGTCGTCGCAGGACCCGTGGTGGGCGCGCAGCACGACGGTCCGGCCGTCCCGCGACACCGTGTCCAGTCCGGCCAGCTCCCACAGGTCCTCCGTCAGGTCCGGTACGGGCTTCACCGGGGGCTTCGGAAGCTTCGAGGCGACGACCGCGACGCGCTTGAGCGGCGTGTCGTAGCCCTTGACCGTGAAGTGCCAGGCGGGGACCGTCGCCGATCCCCGGCTGGTGTGGATCGTCATCTCCCCGAGCCGCGCACCGGTCACGGTGAGCCGGGGCCCGGGCCCGGGACCGGAACCCCCGCCGATCTGCTCGTACGCCGCCCGCGCGGAGACGACCGGAACGGCCAGCGAGCCGCCGCCGCGCCAGCGGACCTCCCCCTTCTTCGGTGGGGCCCCGGGGAGTGAGCCGCGCAGCTCGAAGTTCTGACGCTGGTACGCCTGCTTGTCGGCGTCGCTGTGGAACGCCCCGTCGGGCAGTCGGACCGGGTCCCCCAGCGGGAAATAGCCTTCACGCCACACCCGCGCCGCCGCCGAGCCCTCCCAGGCGTCGGAGACCTGACGCGCGCGTTCCGCGGTACGGGCCGGGTCGTGTGTACCGGCATCGCCGTACTTGTCTCCGCAGGCGGTGACTCCGACGGCCGCGGTGGCGAACAGGCCTAGGCCGACGAGCCACCGACGCAGTTGTGCGGTCCGCATGATGCCCCCGAGGCAGACGGTTGGAACGGAAGGAAACCCGATCGCTGCACCTGTGACGCACCGGCCGGGCGAGACGTTCACCGGGGTTCACCGGCCCGATCGCTCACAGCGAACAGCGCCTGGGGAACAATCAGAGGCTCACATGCATTGAGTCGGCATAGCTCAACTTGAATGCCGAAGGGGAGATCATGACTTTGACGTCCGAACCGCTCACTCTGCCCGTGCTGCCGCTCGACGACGAGGTCGTGCTGCCCGGCATGGTGGTGCCCCTGGACCTCAACGACGCCGACGTACGCGCCGCGGTGGAGGCCGCACAGGCCGCCGCACGCTCCAGTGGAGGAAGCAAGCCGAGGGTGCTGCTTGTTCCGCGGATCGACGGGACGTACGCGAACACGGGGGTGCTCGGCACGGTCGAGCAGGTCGGGCGCCTCGCCGACGGCGACCCCGGCGCCCTGATCCGCGGCCGCGGCCGGGTGCGCGTCGGCGCCGGTACGACCGGCCCCGGAGCCGCGCTGTGGGTGGAGGGCGTCCAGGTCGAGGAGACCGTGCCCGACCCGCTGCCCGGCGCCGTGACCGAGCTGGTCAAGGAGTACAAGGCGCTGGCCACCAACTGGCTGAAGAAGCGTGCCGCCTGGCAGGTCGTGGACCGCGTCCAGGCCATTGACGACGTGTCCGCGCTCGCCGACAACTCCGGCTACTCACCGTTCCTCACGACCGCCCAGAAGGTCGAGCTCCTGGAGACCGCCGACCCGGTGGCCCGGCTGAAGCTCGCCACCGAGCAGCTGCGCGAGCACCTCGCCGAGCAGGACGTGGCCGAGTCCATCGCCAAGGACGTACAGGAAGGTGTGGACAAGCAGCAGCGGGAGTTCCTGCTGCGGCGCCAGCTGGAGGCCGTCCGTAAGGAGCTGCGCGAGCTGAACGGCGAGGCGGAGGGCGAGGAGTCGGACGACTACCGGACCCGCGTCGAGGCCGCCGACCTCCCCGAGAAGGTCCGCGAGGCCGCGCTCAAGGAGGTCGAGAAGCTGGAGCGCTCCAGCGACCAGTCGCCCGAGGGCTCCTGGATCCGCACCTGGCTCGACACCGTCCTGGAGCTCCCGTGGAACGAGCGCACCGAGGACGAGTACGACATCCAGGGCGCCAAGGCGATCCTGGACGCCGAGCACGCCGGCCTCGATGACGTGAAGGAGCGGATCACCGAGTACCTGGCCGTGCGCAAGCGGCGCAACGACCGTGGTCTGGGTGTCGTGGGCGGCCGCCGCGGCGGTGCCGTGCTCGCGCTCGTCGGGCCTCCCGGCGTCGGCAAGACCAGCCTCGGCGAGTCCGTCGCGCACGCCATGGGCCGCAAGTTCGTCCGGGTCGCCCTGGGCGGCGTACGGGACGAGGCGGAGATCCGCGGCCACCGGCGTACGTACGTCGGCGCGCTGCCCGGCCGTGTCGTGCGGGCCATCAAGGAGGCCGGGTCCATGAACCCGGTGGTCCTGCTGGACGAGATCGACAAGGTGGGCTCCGACTTCCGCGGCGACCCGGCCGCGGCCCTGCTCGAAGTCCTGGACCCGGCACAGAACCACACCTTCCGGGACCACTACCTGGAGGTCGAACTCGACCTGAGCGACGTGGTGTTCCTCGCCACGGCGAATGTGCTCGAAGCCATCCCCGAGGCGCTGCTCGACCGTATGGAGCTGGTGCGTCTGGACGGCTACACCGAGGACGAGAAGGTCGTCATCGCCCGGGACCACCTGCTGCCGCGTCAGCTGGAGCGGGCCGGTCTGGAGAAGGCCGAAGTCACCCTGGACGAGAGCGCGTTGCGCAGGCTGGCCGGCGAGTACACGCGGGAGGCGGGCGTACGCAACCTGGAGCGGTCCGTCGCACGGCTGCTCCGCAAGGTGGCGGCGCAGCACGAACTCGGCGAGCGGGAACTGCCGTTCACGGTCGGCGCCGACGATCTGCGCGCGCTGATCGGACGGCCGCACCACGTGCCCGAGTCCGCCACGGACCCGGCCGAGCGCCGCACGGCGGTGCCGGGCGTGGCGACGGGCCTCGCGGTCACGGGCGCGGGCGGTGACGTCCTCTTCGTGGAGGCGTCGCTGGCCGACCCGGAGACGGGCGCGTCGGGTCTGACCCTGACCGGTCAGCTCGGTGACGTCATGAAGGAGTCGGCGCAGATCGCGCTCTCCTTCCTGAGGAGCCACGGAGCCGAACTGGAGCTGCCGGTGGGCGACCTGAAGGACCGGGGTGTGCACATCCACTTCCCGGCCGGCGCGGTCCCGAAGGACGGCCCGAGCGCCGGCGTCACGATGACGACGGCCCTCGCCTCGCTCCTGTCGGGCCGCCTGGTCCGCACGGACGTGGCCATGACGGGTGAGGTCTCGCTCACCGGCCGGGTGCTCCCGATCGGCGGCGTGAAGCAGAAGCTGCTCGCCGCGCACCGCGCCGGGGTCACCACGGTCGTGATCCCCAAGCGCAACGAGCCCGACCTGGACGACGTCCCGGCCGAGGTCCTGGAAAAGCTCGACGTCCACGCGGTCACGGACGTCCGCCAGGTCCTCGAACTGGCCCTCGCCCCGGCGACGAGCGGCGCGGCGACGGAGGTTCCGGTGGCGGCGTGACGGACGTCCACCGGTAACGCAAGGCCCGGGTCCCTCTTCACGAGGGGCTCGGGCCTTCCGCGTACGTACACGCGGGTCGGCGGTGGACGCGGTCATGGCTGTGCGCGGGTCAGCCGTTGGCCAGGGCCACCACTCGGTCCAGGGCCCCATTGAACTTGTTGTGGTCGCCGACCGTCGGGCCCGAGGAGGTGTACTGCCACATCGTGTAGTAGCTCCAGCCCGCCGGGAGTGTGCCCACCGCCGAGGCGTAGCGCGCGATCCAGAGCGGGTTGGCGGAGGCGAAGCCGGCGTAGTTGCCGGTGCACTCGGTCCACCAGCTGGTGGCCGTGTAGATGACGGCGTCGCGGCCGGTGCGGGCCCTGTACTGGTTCAGGAAGTCGCGGATCCAGGTGACCATCGCGCTCTGCGTCTTGCCGTAACAGGCCGCGCCGTACGGGTTCCACTCGATGTCGAGGGCGCCCGGCAGGGTCCTGCCGTCCTTGGACCAGCCGCCGCCGTGGTCGACGAAGTAGTTGGCCTGGGCGGCTCCGCCCGTCGTGTCGGGGGTCGCGAAGTGGTACGCGCCGCGGATCATGCCGACGTTGTACGAGCCGTTGTACTGCTGGGTGAAGTAGGGGTTCGTGTAGTACGTCCCCTCGGTGGCCTTGACGTAGGCCCACCTGACCCCGCTCGTCCACAGGGTCGACCAGGCGACGTTGCCCTGGTGGCTGCTGACGTCCACGCCCTCCGTCTGCGTGGCGTCACCGGGGGTGGGCAGACCGCCCTGGCCGTCGTGCGGGATGACGCCCATCCCCATGTGGGCGGAGCCACGGGGCGGGACGTCGGCCGCCCGGGCCGGGAGCGGGAGGGCGAGGAGGAGAGAGACGAGGGAGATGAGGGCCGCGAGCGGTAATCGGGATCTGTGCACGGGCATTGCGTGCCTCCGAAGGCTCGAAGTGCTCGAAGGTGCCGGAACGTGCTGGAAGATTGCTCGATGCGGGTAGTGGCGTGGGCATGCCATGGAGTGCCTGTCATGAAGCTACGCGCCGCTACGACCGGGCGGAAAGAGGGGCCGGAGGCTGCCGTTGGTCTATTCCTGCGAAATACTGGCCCAGCTGCGGCAATGGCGGTCTTTGGTAGAAACTTTCACGATCGGGAAACCGGGTCATGGGTGCTGACGTGCACGAGGGCGGAAACGGCGAAGGGCACCGGACGAAATCCGGCGCCCCGGCGAGTGGCGTGGACCGGGGCGGGGTGGACCAGGAGTTCCTTGCCCTGGAACGTGAGCTGACCGTCCTGCTGCGGCGTGCCCGCGCCTCCTCCGGTGAGATGGTCCGGGAGGTCCATCCCGACCTGGAGTCCTCCGCGTACGGCCTGCTCGTGCGGCTGGAGGAACTCGGGCGGCAGCGGGCCACGGAGCTTGCCGCCTACATCGGCGTCGGCAAGGCCACGATGTCGCGGCAGCTGCGGGCGCTGGAGGAGATGGGCGTCGTCGCCCGCGAGCCGGATCCCGCGGACGGGCGGGCCTGGCTCGTTCATCTCACGGAGGAGGGGCGGGTGCGGTTTCGTGCCGTGCGGGATGCCCGGCGGGCGCGGTACGTGCGGGAGCTCGCCAGCTGGGACCGGAAGGAAGTGGCTGAGCTGGCTCGGTTGTTGCATCGGCTGAATCGCGGTGTTGAGGGCTGAATGGGTTCCCTCCCGGGGGTTGTTCGTCGGCTGCCGGCCGGGTGTGGCTGGTCGCGCAGTTCCCCGCGCCCCTGAAGGGGCGCCCTGGTCGTCGCGAGCCTGAATGGGCAGCCCCGACCGGCTCACAGCCCCGCGCAGACCACCGTCGATCGACCGACACTCCGCGCAGACCACCGCCGATTGACCGACACTCCGCGCAGACCACCGTCGATCGGCCTACAACTCCACGTACGCCACCGTCGCGTCGTCATGTTGCTTTGAGCGGCCCAGGAACGCGCGCTCCACATCCGCCAGTTCCAGGGCTCGTACGCGGTCGATCAACGCCTGGCCGCCCTCCTTGCGGACCAGGGCGAACAAGTCCGTCCAGTCGCCCTCGTGGAACTTGTCCGTCCAGCGGGTCGCGCCGTCCGTGAGGGCGGCGAGGGCGCGGACCTCGGAGCGGGGAAGGGTGCCCGTCACCGCTCGCGACGCCACCGAGGGATCCGCCGCTGCCGTGAAGAAGCCGCCCTCCTTGTTGCGGAGGGTGGCGTCCGTGGCGGTGTGGGAGGTCAGGGTGGCTCGGGGGACTCGGGAGAGACGGTCGTCGAGGAGCGGGGTGACCACGCCCGCGGGGGATTCCACGAGGAGGGCCGAGTCCGAGAGGATCAGGTACTCGACGGATTCCCGGGACCAGCGGGCCAGGACGACTGTTGCCTGTGGGGTGCGTGGGTGAGAAAGGTCACAGGTGGCTCGATGGGCGTCGGCGGTACGCGCGATGGCGTGCGCGAGCACCTCAGGCAGCGTCAGATCTCGGCGTGAAACGGACAGTTCGTGCAGGGAGCCGCCCAGGTGGGCCGTGAACCAGGGGACGGAATGCAGACAGGCGTAGTCGGTGGACGGTGGCGTGACGCCGTCCAGGACGACTAGCGAACCGCCCTGTCCGGAGGCGGGAAGTCCGAGCGACGCGTAGTCCTCGTCGGGGCGGGCAGGGTCACCGGGGACCGAGATCAGTTCCGAGCGCATTCGGCCAGTCTGCACGAGCCCTTCACAAGCTTCGCCAAAGGCTGGCAACCGTCGCCGAATTGACCCTGACGGGCAGGTCAGGCGCCTGTTTTGAGGTGGAATCACCGACTCCGGTGGAGCGTGGCGGCGCATCTTGCCACCGGTCGCCGTGGACGTCCAACCGGCCTGCCGCGCAAGGGTGTGGCACGCGCCACGGGAACTTGCCGGTCCGCTCCTCGGGGATGTTCACTCCTTCGTGTGGCGGGTCAGGCGATGCGCGACCACTGCCCACCGGCACTGGGAGGGTCGGGAGCCGTACCGGGACGACACGCGAGTTGACGGACAGTCACCCGGGCCCATGGGGACACGAGTCAAGAATGCGAGCACCGGTGCAGAAAATGCGGCCTCGGCGCAAAGGCAGGCAGTCGGCCTCGGGTGAAGCCTCCGGGCACACGCCGAACTCGCCGACCGCACAGAACACCCAGGACCCCGCGGGCCGCGGTCGCCCGGCGCACGTACGCAGTCGGCTGATCATCGCCGTCGCCGTCGTGGCCGCCGCGATCGCCGGAGCCGGTGCCCCGTCCGTGATCACCGCGTCGAGCGAGCTGAACGACTCACAGAACCTGGTGACGCTCGCCGGGCGCACCCAGGACGCGCTGGCCCTCGCCCACTCGCTCTCCGACGAACGCGACGAAGTCACCTCCTACATCGCGGCCGGCCGCCCCGACGGCAAGGGCCCCTCCGAGCGCCGCAGCGCCCGCGTCGACCGGCAGGTCGACGAACTCCGCGCGGAAGCCGTCGAGGCCGACGCCCCCGCGGCGTTCCGCAAGACCCTCGACGACATCGCCACCGTGCGCCGGGCGGCGCTCACCGGGAAGGACACCGCTCTCGAAGCGCATCAGGCGTACTCCGCCGTCCTCACCGAACTCCACGGCCTCGCCGAGGAACTGGCCGAGCAGCTCCCGCCCCGCGCGGGCGCCGGCGCGCACGCCCTCGCAGGCCTCGACACCGCGGTCCAGCAGGCCGCCGCGACCCGCGGCCTCCTCCTCGCGGCCCTGAACGTCCCCACCTCCACCCGGACCGACACCGACCCGATCACGGGCCTGCCCACGACGAGCACCACGTCGACGGCCGCCGACACCAAGCAGCGCAACGCGCTCACGGCCGCGGCCATGCAGTCCAACGTCCGCGAGCAGGCGGCGATCACCGGCTTCCGCGAGACCGCGCCGAAGACCGACCGTGCCTCGTACGACTCCACGGTGACCGGCGCCGAGGTCAACACCGCCGACAAGTACCTCGCGAGCCTGGCGACCCGGCCCACCCTCTCCGACTCCCAACTCGGCACCGACACCAAGAAGCTGGACGCCGCGCTCTCCGCCCGTGTCGAGCAGATGCGTGGCGTCGAGGCCTCCCTCAACACCCAACGGGCCAAGCAACTCGCCCAGTTGAGGGACGACGACGTCACCGCGCTGGAGATCCGGATCGCGATCCTCGGCGCCCTGATGCTGCTCGCCGTCGGTGTCGCCACGGGCATGGCCCGCTCGCTCACCCGCCCGCTGGCCGTCCTGCGCCTCGGCTCGGCCCGCCTCGCCGCCGAACCTGCCACCGAGGAACCGGTCAAGTTCACCGGCCGCAACGACGAGTTCGCGCAGGTCGTTCGCTCGGTCAACGCGCTCCACGCACACGCCCTCGCGGCCCACGAGCGACTGGCGACCCTGGAGAGCGACCGCAAGCACCTCATCGGCAAGCGCCAGAAGATGGCCGACGAGCGCGACCGGCTGCGCTCCGAACTCGCGGACGCCGTCGCCCACTTGGAGCAGGTCCGCAGCAGCATCCACGGCACCTTCGTCAACCTCGCCCTGCGCACCCTCGGCCTCGTCGAGCGTCAACTCGGCGTCATCGAGGGCCTGGAGGAGCGCGAGCAGGACCCGGACCGCCTCGCCACCCTCTTCCGGCTCGACCACTTCGCCACCGTCATGCGCCGCCACAGCGAGAACCTGCTGGTCCTCGCGGGCGCCGACCACGGCCACCAGCACCCCGGCCCGGTCCCGCTCGTCGACGTCGTACGCGCCGCCGTCAGCGAGATCGAGCGGTACGAGCGGGTACGGATCGCCGCGCTGCCGCCGCACGCGCACCTCGCCGGGTTCGCCGCGGACGACATCAGCCACCTGGTGGCCGAACTCCTGGAGAACGCCTCGTCGTTCTCCCCGCCCGACATGCCCGTCGAGGTGTCCGGCTGGCTCCTGGAGAGCGGCGAGGTCATGCTCTCCGTCCAGGACGAGGGCATCGGCATGACAGGCGACCGGCTCACCCAGCTCAACGCCCGCCTCTCGGACTTCGATCCCGAGGACGCGTACGACCAGGAGAGCGGCGAGGGCCTCGGGCTCGGCCTGTACGTGGTGGCCCGGCTCGCCCACCGGCACGGCGTACGGGTGCAGTTGCGCGAGCAGAAGCAGGGCGGCATCACGGCGGTCGTCGTCCTGCCCAAGTCGCTGCTCGCAGCCGCGCCCGCGGTCGCCGTCCCCTCGGCGACCACCGCCCGCACGGCGGGCGGCGCTCCAGCGCTCTCCCTCCCGGGCGCGGACGCCGAGGTCAACTCCAACGTCCTGTACGCCCGTTCGGACCGCGACCCGCTGATCGCGGCGGCGGAGGAGTCCCTGCGGGACACCGGCGAGGTGCCCCTCGCCGACAGTCCCGCACACGAGGACGACGAAGACCGCGAAGCCCACGAGGACGCGAGCCCGCAGGGCGGCACCGAGGACGAGCAGTCCTCCCAGCCGGCCGGGTCCGCGGACACGATGGAGCCCGCCGCCACCGGCCCCGAGACGACCATGGTGCTCATGGCACCGGTCCCCCCGGCCGAGGACCTCTCCGAGCCCGCCGAAGCCCGCGGCCCCGAGGCCCCCGGCCCCGAAGCCGCCACCCCGCCCGTCACGCTCCCCGCCCAGACGAGCACCGACCCGTACGCCATCGGCCCGGACGCCCACGAGCGCGTCCCCGACGCGCCGCACCAGCCGCAGCCGGCGTACGAACCACAGGCACCGCAGGAATCACACGCACCGCAGGAACCGGACGAGCCGGTCACCGACAAGGGGCTGCCCAAGCGGACCCCCAGGATCTCCGCGCCCGCCCCGGCGGCGAGGCCGCGCAACGCTTCCGTGGACGCCGAGGCCCTGCGCCGCAGGCTCGGCGGATTCCACCAGGGCGCGAACCACGGCCGCCGTGACGTCGAAGCGGAGATCGCCGAACAGACGTCGGGGCTGCAGCAGCCCGCCGCACATGCCGTAGAAACCAAGGGGGACACAGTCGAGGAGGCAAGCAGTTGACCGCGCCCAGTACCTTCGGACTGAGCAGTGAAGCCCGCAATCTGCACTGGCTGCTGACGAACCTCGTCGAGGAGGTGCCGGGGCTCCTGTCGGTCGCGGTGGTCTCCTCCGACGGCCTGCTGCTGCTCTCCTCCGACCCCGGGAGAAACGCCCAGGCACGTCGCACCACGGACAGGCGCACGAGCCCCAGGGGCTCCGCGGCGGACCTGGCGACCATCGTGTCCGGCATCGGCAGCCTCGCCATCGGCGCCGCCAAGCTGATGGACGGCGGCGGCGTCAAGCAGACGATGGTCGCGATGGAGGACGGCGGCCTGTTCATCATGTCGATCAGCGACGGCTCGCTGCTCGGTGTGCACGGCGCGCCGGACTGCGACATGAGCGTCGTCGCGTACCACATGGCGCTCTTCGTGGGCCGCGCCGGACATGTCCTGACCCCCGAACTCCGCAGCGAGCTGCGGCAGTCGATCGAGGCCACGACGATGGAGGCGGCCAAGTGAGCGACCTGAGCGGCACGCCCAGGCTCCCGGTCCGCGGCGGCGACCGCAAACCCGCCCGCGTACGCCCGTACTCGCTCACCGGCGGCCGTACGCGCTTCGGGCACGTCCTGCTCGTCGAGACGTTCGTGGCGGCGCTCGAAGCCCCGCCGGAGCGCCCGGAACTGGAGAATGGTTCACTCTCCACCCGGGTGATGCCGGAGATGCGGGCCATCGTCGAACTCTGCCGCCGGATGCGTACGGTGGCCGAGGTCGCCGCCCTGCTGAAGATGCCGCTCGGTGTGGTCCGGGTGCTCCTCAGCGACCTGGCGGACCAGGGAAAGATCCGTGTGTACGGAACAGGTCACGGCCCGGGACAGCCGGACCGCGCTCTGCTGGAAAGGGTGCTGAGTGGACTCCGTCGTCTCTGACGCCTCCCGCGTCTCGGATGCCGCCCGATTCGGGCAATTCTCGAAGGACTCTCAACTCATCGAGCCCGACGAAGAGTTGAAGGCATGGCAGAAGGACCGTACGCGCGCCCCGATCGCCACGAAGATAGTGGTGGCCGGCGGCTTCGGCGTCGGCAAGACCACCCTCGTCACCGCCGTCTCGGAGATCACGCCGCTCCAGACGGAGGCACTGATGACCGAGGCGAGCGAGGACACCGACGACCTCAGCTCGACCCCGGAGAAGCTGACCACGACCGTGGCCATGGACTTCGGCCGCATCACGCTCGACGACGACCTGGTCCTGTACCTGTTCGGCACGCCGGGGCAGCAGCGGTTCTGGTTCATGTGGGACGACCTGGTGCGCGGGGCGATCGGCGCGGTGGTCCTCGCCGACACGCGCCGCCTCAAGGACTGCTTCCCGGCGCTCGACTACTTCGAGAGCTGCGGGCTGCCGTACGTCGTCGCCGTCAACCACTTCGACGGCAGCGAGAAGTACGAGCCGGAGGACGTACGCGAGGCCCTCACGATCCCGCCGCACATACCTGTCATGATCATGGACGCGCGGCACAGGTTCTCGGTGATCGAGACCCTGCTGGCCCTCGTCGGCCACGCGCTCGAAGTCAGCCCGGAATAAGACGCCGGAACAGCCGGATCAAGACACCGGAACACGTCGTACGCAGAGAAGGACAGGCATGCGGAAGATACTCGTCGTCGGAGCCGGCCAGTCCGGACTCCAACTCGCCCTCGGACTCCAGTCGAACGGGTACGAGGTCACTCTGATGTCCAACCGCACGGCGGACGAGATCCGTACCGGCCGCGTCATGTCGACGCAGTGCATGTTCCACACGGCGTTGCAGCACGAGCGCGATCTCCAGGTGAACTTCTGGGAGTCCCAGGCCCCGAAGATCGAAGGACTCGGCGTCTCGGTCGCCGCCCCCGGCTCGCACGACCCGGGGCCGACCCAGCGCGCGATCGACTGGGTCGGCCGGCTCGACGGGTACGCCCAGTCCGTCGACCAGCGCGTCAAGATGGCCGGCTGGATGGAGACGTTCGCCCAGCGCGGCGGCCAACTGGTCATCCACGGCGCGGCGGTCGGCGACCTCGACTACTTCTCCCGTACGTACGACCTGGTCCTCGTCTCGGCAGGCAAGGGCGAACTGGTGTCGATGTTCGGCCGCGACGCCTCCCGCTCCCCGTACACGGAGCCGCAGCGCGCGCTGGCCGTCGCGTACGTCCACGGCCTCGGCCCGCGCCCGGAGCACCCGGACTACGACGCGGTCCGCTGCAACCTCGTCCCCGGCGTCGGTGAACTCTTCGTCATGCCCACCCTCACCACCTCCGGCCGGGCGGACATCCTCTTCTGGGAGGGCATACCCGGCGGCCCGCTGGACGTCTTCCAGGGCGTCAAGGACCCGGCCGAACACCTCTCCCTGACCCTGGAACTCATGGAGCGGTTCACGCCGTGGGAGTACGCGCGGGCCACCAAGGTCGAACTCACCGACGCCGGCGGCACGTTGTCCGGACGCTACGCGCCCACGGTCCGCAACCCGATCGGCCGGCTGCCCGGCGGCGGACTGGTCCTCGGCGTCGCCGACGTGGTCGTGGCGAACGACCCCATCACCGGCCAGGGCTCCAACTCGGCCTCGAAGTGCGCCGCTTCGTACCTCGACTCGATCCTCTCGCACGGCGAGAAGGAGTTCGACGAGACGTGGATGCGAGACACGTTCGAGCGGTACTGGGAGACGGCCCAGCACGTGACCAAGTGGACGAACGCGATGCTCGGCGCCCCGCCGGAGCACGTCCTCAACCTGATCGGCGCGGCGGGCCAACTCCCCCCGGTCGCCGACCGCTTCGCAAACGGCTTCAACGACCCGTCGGACTTCGAGAACTTCTTCTACGAGCCGGAGAAGACGGGCGCGTATCTGG
Organism: Streptomyces sp. NBC_00258; assembly: GCF_036182465.1. Lineage (NCBI taxonomy): Bacteria > Bacillati > Actinomycetota > Actinomycetes > Kitasatosporales > Streptomycetaceae > Streptomyces > Streptomyces sp. NBC_00258. Next base: position 4,511,772 of record NZ_CP108081.1, on the reverse strand, counting down.
CTTCGGTCGCCGGAGTCTGACGGGGCAGTCGCGTTGCCTTCGGTCGTGCTTGTGCCCGCGCGGCTACCAGCGCAACTCCCCGTTTTCGTCCTGGAGGGTTCCTGTGGGGCCGTCCGTGTCGAGGGTTGCCAGGCGCACGACAGTTCTGGCGCTCTCCTCCACCGGACGTCCGACTCCGAGGGCCGCGGTCATGTCGGTGGCGGTGGTGCCGGGCTCAAGTGCGTTGAACTTGATGCCCGGCTGGGACTTGGCGTACTGGACCGTGAGCATGGTCGCCGCCGACTTGGACGCGGCGTAGAGAGCGAACGGCACGTTGAACTCCGGCCGGTCCGGGTTGTTCACCGCCCAGAATGATCCGAGGCTGCTCGAAACCGTGACCACGTTGGGGTTCGAGGATTTGCGCAGCAGGGGAAGTGCCGCCTCCGTGACGCGCACGATTCCCACCGCGTTGGTGTCGAACATTCGCAGAGCCGTGGGACCGTCGCTGGCTTCGGTCCCGAGGATGCCCGCGTTGTGCACGAGAACGTCGAGCCGGCCCTCGGCCGAACCGATCGTCGCCAGCGCGTTGCTCACCGATGCGTCGTCGGTCACGTCGAGCTGTACGAATCGTGCGCCGAGCGTTGCCGCGGCCTTCTCACCTCGCTCGACGTCACGCGCGCCGATGTAGACGACGTGGCCCAGCTCCAGAAGTTGTCTGGCTGTCTCGAAACCGATGCCCTTGTTGGCTCCGGTGATCAGTGTGACGGTCATGCCTCTACTCCAGAATCAAGTGGCCCGAGTGGGCGGTTGTCGGTGTCCGGACTGCTTCTTCTATGGATTGCTGTTGCCGATCCGGGAGGTCAGCGGGTCAGCTGCCGGCGCAGTTCGCCGGCGTCGTGCAGGGCCGTCATATGCACGAACCGTCCGTCGCGGACCTGATAGATGGCGTACTCGACGATCTCGAACGAGGCGCCGGTGGGAGCCACGCCGAGCCATTCCTTCACCGGGGTACCGGTGTTGACCAGGCGCGCGGCCAGACGGTCGCCGTCGAAGAGCAGTTCCCTGAGCTCCCAGTGGAGGTCCGGAACCGCGTCCACGGTCTTCCTCTGAACCGCGAGAAGGTCGTCCCGGGTGGCCGGCTCACCGTTCAACGTGGTCCGGTCGTTGATGAACTCGTCCATACCGTCTAACTTGTGGGCGTTGAGCTGCTCGATATAGCGGAGATAGAAAGCGCGCAGATCACTGTCGGACATCGGATGACCTTTCTGTGCGGCAGCCGTGAGCCGCCGTCCTCGCCGGATGTGCGGTCACGGAAATCAGATCTGGTTCAGGCCGCCGTCGACGTACAGGCTCGAACCGGTGATGAAGCTGCTCTGCTCGGAGGCGAGGAAGGCCACGGCGGCGGCGACCTCCTCCGGGCGCCCGAGCCGGCCCAGCGGCACACGTGCCGCCAGTTGCCGCTGGAACCGCTCCGGGTCGGGAGTGAGCGCCGACAGCACAGGGGTATCGGTCGGGCCGGGCGTGACGGTGTTGACCCGGATACCGCGTCCCTTGAGCTCGTTGGCCCAGGTCCGGGCGAACGACCGGGTGGCGGCCTTCGTCGCCGCGTACACACCGAGCGCCTCATCGCCGACGTCCACGTTGGTGGAGCCGTTCAGGATCACCGAGGCGCCGTCGTTGAGCAGTGGCAGCGCCTTCTTGACGGTGAACACCGTGCCCCGGACGTTGATGCCGAAGAGGGTGTCGAAGTGCTCCTCGGTGACCTCCTCGAGCGTCCCGAGTTCGGCGACGGAGGCATTCGCGAACAGTACGTCCAGGCCCTGTCCCCGGCTGCGGATCGTCTCGTAGAGCCGGTCCAGGTCGGCCGGGTTCGAGATGTCGCCGGTCACCGCGGCAGCCGCTGAGCCGATCGCTTCGACGGCCTCGTCGAGTTCGGTGCTGCGCCGGCCGGTGATGAACACGTGTGCGCCCTCGGCCGCCAGTCGCACGGCGCTGGCCAGGCCGATTCCGCTGCTGCCTCCGGTGACGAGAGCGGTCTTTCCCTCAAGTAATCCCACGTGAACAGCCTCCTTCGACTTCTGCAGCGATCGCCGCAGAAGTCGAACGATAGCACTTCCGCATCGATCGATACGGAAGAGGTAGACTGCGGGGGTGGAGACGAAACAGAGCGGCCCGATCGGCCGACCGCGAGGGTTCGACGCCGACGAGGCTCTCGAGCGCGCCATGGTGGCCTTCTGGGAGCACGGCTACGAGGGAGCGAGCCTGACCTGTCTGACGAAGGCGATGGGCATCTCCACCACCAGCATGTACGCGGCCTTCGGCAACAAGGAGGAGCTGTTCCGCAAGGTCCTGGAGCGCTACACCGAAGGCCCGAGCGCCTACCTGCCCCGGGCCCTGGAGGAGCCGACCGCCCACGGCGTCGCCACCGCGATCCTGGCCGGCACCGTTCGAACCACCACCCGCCCGGCCCATCCCAACGGCTGCCTGGGCGTCCAGGGCGCCCTGACCGTCAGCGACTCAGGCAGGGGAGTCCGCGACCTCCTCGTCGCCTGGCGTGACAACGGCTACTCCCTCGTCCGGGAGCGGTTCCAGCGAGCCGTCGACGACGGCGACCTGCCCCCGGAGACCGATCCGGGGCTACTGGCCCGCTACCTCACCGCCCTGGCGTACGGCATCGCCGTGCAGGCCGGGAGCGGTGTGGGCCGCGATGAACTCCAGGAGATGGCCGACGCGGCCCTGCGCAACTGGCCGCTCTCCTGAGAGCGGCGCCCGGTCTCTCACCTCGGCTGCGGGCCGGCTGTGGCTGATCGCGCAGTTCCCGGCACCTCCGGGTGGGAAGTGGCGCCGTAGCCCTCGTCCGAGCCGTCCGTCGCGCCCTCGGGGAGCTTCGGCGGGGTGTAGCTCGGCAGCGGCTCCTCGTCGGTGTCCGGGCGGACCGCGCCCAGGATCGGGTTGGCCGCGATGGGGGAGACCTTGACCGTCGCCCCCGGTCTCGGAGCCTGGACGACCATGCCGTCCCCCAGGTACATGGCGACATGGGTGGCCTCGGGGAAGTAGACGACCAGGTCACCGGGCCGCAGCTCGCTCAGCTCCACACGAGGCAGTCGGGCCCACTGCTCCTGGCTGGTACGGGGGATGGAGCGGCCCGCGCTGCCCCAGGCCTCCGACGTGAGACCGGAGCAGTCGTACGTGTCCGGTCCCTCGGCGCCCCACTCGTACGGCTTGCCGATCTGGTCCACGGCATGGCGCAGCGCCCGGTCCCCTTCACCGGAGGGCGGCCGCGCACTGCTCAGCGCACCCGAGGCCACGAGTTCGTCCTGCGCCTCGGCCACCCCCGACTTCTCCAACTCGGCCACCTGGGCAAGCTGTTCGGCGGTCAGTGAGACGAGCAGCTCCTCGACGTCCTTCAGCCGCTTCCCCACGAGGTCGCGGTCCTTCTTCTGCCGTTCGGCGAGGGTGAGTTGCTCGTCGAGTGCGCGCCGGGCCTCCCGCGCCAGCCCGTCTGCCCTCTTCTCGTCCACCGTCAGCCGGTCGACCGTTCCGGCGCGCTCCAGCGAGACCTGCCGGATCACCTGGCCCTGGTCGAGCGCGTGTTGGGGATCGCGGGCGAGCAGCAGCCGGACGTACGAGGAGATCTCACTCGTGCCCTGGTACTGCTGCCTGGCGAGCCGTCCCGCGGCGCCGCGACTGCCCTGGAGCGAGAGCCGGGCCGCGGAGAGGCGCCCGTTGAGCCTCGCGACCTCGGTCCGCTGCCGCTTCAGCTTCTCCTCGGTCGCGTTGTACGTCTCCGTCGCCTCCTCGGCCTCCCGGTACAGCCGCTGGAGGTCGGTCAGCAACTCGGCGACGGACGGCTCGCCCTCCGGTACGGAATCCGGTGCCGAGCTCTCGCCGGGCTCGGCCACGGGGCTCTCGCCGGGCTCGGGCACCGCCGCCGCCGGGCCGGGTGCGAGGACGGCACCGGCCGCGATCGCCGCCGTACAGACCAGCCGCAGAAGCCTTCCTGACACGTCATCACCTCCGGTGCGGGGCGCGGCCCTTCCGCTCCTCCGCACCGCGAGCATCAGACGCGCGCGCGAACCCCGCGCGGCGAGCGTGGGCGATCCGGCCCAACAACGTCACTCGTCGGTGTCGTCCGACTTGCCGTCCGGCGTGGCGTCTGGCTTGATGGTCGGCTTCGACCACGGCCACCGGAGCCTGCCGCCGCTCGTATCGTCCGGGTCGTACTGGTACTTCCACCCCTGATGCAGCGCGAGCCGCCTGCTGGTCCCAGCCTGCACCCGCCGGTAGACGAGCACGGTCGGCGGACCACCGGCGTTGTCCGGCACCGGAACCCGGTACACCTTCGGCGGGTGTCCGGTCGCACCGAGCAGGACCGGCAGCACCCGGCCGTCCAGGGGGCCGCCTTCGAAGGGGGTGTCTTCGCTCTTCACGGAGCCAGTGTCACAGCAGGTGGGCCGCGTCGCCCACCACGGGCAGCACCGCCCGTGCGAACGTGCCCATCGGGCCGTCCGCGTGCTCCGTCGCCAGCGCGGCCCGTACGGCACCGGCCGTCTGGGGGTCGCGTCCCGCGGTCGCCACGAGACACGCGACGAACTGCTCGACCAGCCAGTCCCGCAACTCGTCCAGCGGGGGTTCCTTCTCCTCGTCCAGCCAGATCAGGGAGGCTGCCTCGACCGCCGTGATCCACATCCGGACGGTCATCCGCAGCCGGGGCGCCGGCTCCTCGACCTCCAGATGAACCAGGATGTGCTCGGCGGCCGCCCGCCGCACCCCGTCCACGATGGCCGTGGTCCGTGACGTCTCGACGACGCTTCCGCCCTGCAACAGCGCGCTGAAGCCGGCGTCGTGCTCGTCCACGAAGGCGAGATAGCGGTCGAGAGCGTTGGAGAGCCGCTGGGTGAGCGGGCCTTCCGGGGGTTCCGCGAAGCAGTGCTCAAGCTCTTCCGCGGCGGACCTCAGTGCGGCTTCGTACAACTGCTGCTTGCCGCCGGGGAAGTACCGGTACACCAGGGGCCGCGAGACGCCCGCCGCTTCCGCGACATCGTCCAGGGAGACGTCCTCGGGGGCCCGCGCCGCGAACAACGACAGTGCCGCGTCGAGCAACTGGCTCCGCCGCTCCTCGACACCGAGCCGCCGATACGCGCGTGTAGGAACCTCCGAGCTCATGCCCCGCAGCGTAACCTTTCCCGCCCCCGCCGCCCCTACCCGTCCCATCCCCGAGGTCTGCCGCCCCCAGCCCCCCGCCATCGGCCCGAACGACCTCGTCCTCAATCGCCGGACGGGCTGGGTGAGTGGGACCGGCCTGAACGGCCTTGTCCTCAAACGCCGGACGGGCTGGGTGTGCCTGGGTCAGTTGTGAAGTCGTGAAGTCGTGAAGTCGCGAAGGGGAGGGGTCGTGACGGGGAGGCGGTGGCGCGAGGATGGTCGTGCTCGCGGTCGGCGTCGTGCCGGAGGGGACGGGGCGGGGGTGTCCGCCCGCAGCGGATGGCGTGTCGACTCGGGTGCCTTGGAAGGCGACCGATTTCGCGCCAGACCGAGGACGGACACCCCCGGCCCGTCCCCGCCCCCACGACAACGGACGCCAGACCACAACCCGCAGCAGACGACCGGACCACACCCCCACCCACCCAGGGGCGCGGGGAACTGCGCGATCAGCCACACACAACCCGCACCCGACCCCCGACAGCCCGACCCCTCAGGCCAGCAACCCAGACGACCGCCAGAGCCGCCGCCCGGCCCCCCGCAACACCCCGATGTCGTCAAGGAAGTCGGTCAACCGCTTCGCACCCGTCTGCATGACCTCCCGCCGATGCCCACTCGCCTTCACCTGAGCCATCGCCTCACGCCGGTCGAGCCCCACGTTCTCGTACACGTCCGGATTGACGAAGGCCACAGAGAACACCCGCGCGAACTCCCCGGACGTGACCCGCGTGAACTCCTGCGACCACCGGGGCGCGGTCACCATCTGCCGACGCAGTTCCTCCCGCGCGTACCGGACATGCCGCGCCTCCTCCACCACGTGGATCCGAGTCACCCCCCGGACCAACGTCTGCACCCGCTCGTCCGGAAACGTCAGCCGCTGCATCCAGTCGAGCACCTCCTCGCCCAGCAACGTCGCCGTGAACGACCCCGGCGTCGTCGACACCGTCTTGAAGAAGCGCCCGAGGTTCTGATGGGCCCGGCTCACCGGATACCAAGGCGTCCCGCCCGAAGCGATCAGCCGCGCGAACATCTTCGAGTGCCGGCACTCGTCCTCGATCTCGGTCAGCGCGTAGCGCACATGCGCACTCGTCGCCGCCTTGTCGTAGATGTGCCGCACCAGCAGCTGCATCAGGATGATCTCGAACCAGATCCCCAGCGAGGCCAGCGCAGCGGCCTCGTGCCGCGACAGCAGAATCCGCTGCTCCTCACTCATCCGCTTCCACAGCGGCGTGTCGTACAACGACACCAACTCCGGCGGCCAGAACCACTTCCCCTCCTCGAAGGGCGCGTCCCAGTCCAACTCCTTGTCCGGGTCGAAGGAGTGCTTCGCGGAGGAGTCGAGCAGCCGCTCGGCCACCTGCTCCCGGTCCTTGAGCAGACCGAGCGCATCGCGCAGCACCTCGGCCTCCGTCACGGTCGTCATGGCTGTGCCCACCTCGTCGTACGGGAAGAACCCTCTGGGTTACCGCCGGTCACTTCTTATGAGACTGCTTGTCAGCAAGCCCGTCAATCCCTCGCGCGCAACTTGTTGACCCGTCGTCTACTACGTAGGAGCCTGCGAGACATGCCCACCTACGACCTGTACGCCAAGGACCCCGGAGCCCCCCTCTGGCAGGTGCCCGCGACCGGCGCGGCGCGGTTCAGCTGGGAGTACGACGAAGGGCGCGCCCGTCTGCTCGCCCTCTACCAGAAGGGCAAGGACAAGCAGTGGGACGGCCAGAAACGGATCGACTGGGCCTTGGAGGTGGACCCGTACGATCCGCTCGGCACCCCCGACGAGGCCATCTCGATCTACGGCACGCCCTACTGGGCGAGGATGAACGACCGCGACAAGGGGGAACTCCGCAAGCACTTCGCCTCATGGCAGTTCAGCCAGTTCCTGCACGGCGAGCAGGGAGCCATGGTCTGCGCGGCCCGCATCGTCGAATCCGTCCCCGACCTGGACGCAAAGCTCTACTCCGCCACACAGACCATGGACGAGGCCCGCCACGCGGAGATCTACGCCCGCTTCCTCCACGAGAAGATCGGGATGCTCTACCCGGTCAATGACAACCTTCAGTCGCTGCTCGGCGACACCCTCCGCGACTCCCGCTGGGACATGCCCTACCTCGGCATGCAGGTCCTCATCGAGGGCCTGGCCCTCGCCGCGTTCGGCATGATCAGGGACACCACGGACAAGCCGCTGCCCAAGCAGATCCTCGCGTACGTCATGCAGGACGAGGCCCGCCACGTGGCCTTCGGCCGCATGGCCCTGCGTGACTACTACAAGCAGCTCACCGACGCCGAGCTCCGCGAACGCGAGGAGTTCGTCATCGAGGGCTGCTACCTGATGCGCGACCGGCTGCGCGGCGTCGAGGTCCTGGAGAACTTCGGCATCCCCAAGGCGGAGGCCGAGGAGTACAGCGAGCGCTCCGAATTCCTCGCCCTCTTCCGGCAGTTGCTGTTCTCCCGCATCGTCCCCTGCGTCAAGGACATCGGCCTGTGGGGCAAACGCCTCCAGCAGGCCTACGTCGACATGGGCGTCTTCGACATGGGCAACTCCAACCTCGACCTCCTCATGGCCCAGGACGAGGAACTGGCGGAACAGCTGGACGCGGAACGCTTCGCCGCGGAGGAGAAGGCACGGGTCGCGGAGGTGAAGCAGGCCATCGAGGCCGGCGCGAAGTCCTAGACCGGGCGAGCAGCACTCCTCCAGCCCCGGACCGGCAGTTCTAGACCGGGCACTCCACATCCGGCAGGACCCGGTCCGTCGTCCCCGCCCCGACGACAGGCGCCGCCTCCCCGGCCGGGAACGACGTCCGCAGCGTGAACGCGTACTCCGTGGCCCCGTGCGCCCGCAGATGCAGCAGCCGCTCCTCGGCCTCGGCCACCGTCGGCCGGTGCCCGGCAGGCACCCACCACAGAGCCGTCATCGCCTCCTGGATCCGCGCGAACCATTCATTGCGGCGGGTGAGCAGCTCACGGTGCTGCCCCTGGTACATGAACGCGGTCAGGGCGTTGGTGTCCCGCCACACCGTCAGGTTGATGATCAGCCAGTCGTCGCCGAAGACGGACGTGTCCGTCGCGTTGCCGGAGTCGCTCTGCAGACGCCAGACGAAACCGTCCGAGGCGTCGGCGACCGCGTTCACCGGGTCGAGGGCGTCGACGAAGTCCTTCAACTGAGGGGAATCCAGCGGGGCTTTGAGCCGGGAGATGTTCACCTGGGCGAGTTCGTACGCGGCTGCGGACTGAGTCATGAACCGAACGTTAGGTCGGTGGACGCACGGGCAACACCCCCGTCTCACAAAGCGAGCCGACAACGCAGGCCGGACAGCGCACGCCCGGCAGCGCCCGCCCGGCAACGCCCGCCGGACAACGCACGCCAGACAACGCCTGCCCGGCAGCGCACGCCCCACAACGCACGCCCCACAAAGCCGGGCATCAATCCGCGAGCGCCGCCTCCATCACGGCCCGTGCGATCGGCGCCGCGTCCCCGCCCCCGCTGATGTCGCCCCTGTCGGCCTCCGCGTCCTCGACGACGACCGCGACGGCCACGGCCGGCTCCATCGCGTCGTCCGCCTTGGCCCAGGAGATGAACCAGGCATACGGCGTACCGGAGTTGTGGATGCCGTGCTGGGCGGTGCCGGACTTGCCGCCGACCGTGGCGCCGGGGATGGCGGCGTTCTTGCCGGTGCCCCGCTCCACCACGTCCGTCATCAGCTCGCGCAGCTGTACGGCGGTGGCGGGGTTCATGGCCTGGCGGAGGGTGCGCTGCCCGGTGGCCGACACCGTGTCGCCGTCGTCCGTGGTCGTCCGTTCCACCAGGTGGGGCGCACGCACCGAGCCGTTGTTCGCGACGGCCCCGGCGACCATCGCCATCTGCAGCGGCGTCGCCCGGGTGTTGTACTGGCCGATGGAGGAGAGCGCGAGCTGCGCCTGGTCCACCCGGGTGTCGAAGGTGCTGGGGGAGACTCGGAAGGGGATCCTCAACTGCCGGTCGTTGAAGCCGAATCCGGCCGCCCCGGCCCGCATGCCGGCCACCCCCACGTCCACGCCCAGCCGGGCGAAGACGGTGTTGCACGACCAGGTGAAGGCGTACCGCAGGGACGCGTCCCGGCAGCCCTCGACCTCGTTCGTCAGCCGGACCGAGCTGCCCGGCAGCCGGTAGGGGTCGGGGGACTTCGTGGGCTCGTCGACGTCCTCCACCACGCCCGCGTCGAGGGCCGCCGCCGCGGTGACCACCTTGAAGGTGGAGCCGGGCGGATACGTCTGCCGCACGGCCCGGTTGAGCATCGGCTTGTTGGCCGCCTGGTTCAGCCGCGTCCACGCCCGGGCCACCGCCGAGTCCGTCCCGGAGAGTTCCTCGGGGTTGTAGGACGGGGTGGAGACCAGCGCCAGGATCCGTCCCGTGGACGGTTCCAGAGCCGCCACCGCGCCCCGCCGGTCGCCGAGTCCCGCGTACGCCGCCTGCTGCGCGGCCGGGTCGAGGGTGGTGACGACGTGACCGCCGGGGTTGCGGGCCCGGGTGAGGTCGTTCCACAGGGGGAGCGGCGACAGCAGCGGATCGGTGCCCGCAAGGACGTCGTCCTCGGCGCCTTCCAGCAGATTCGTCCCGTACACCTGAGAGGCGAAGCCGGTGACGGGCGCGTACAACGGGCCGTTCCTGTACGTCCGTTCGTAGCGGAACTGCTCCCCGGAGTCCTTGGAGCCGGTGACCGGCCTGCCGCCGACGAGGATGTCGCCGCGCGGCTGGCCGTAACGGGCGATGGTGTGACGGCGGTTGGCCGGGTTCTCGTCGTACGAGCGGGCCTGGACGAGCTGGATGCGGGTGGCGTTGACGAGGAGGGCGATCAGGAGCAGGGCGCAGAAGGCGGCGGCGTGCCGGATGTACCGGGTCATGGGGCGGCCGTTCCCGGTCATGGCGTGGCTCCTCCTTTGATTCCCTCGATTCCCTCGATTCCCTCGGCCTGTGCCGTCCCGGGCCGGCCGCGTGCCGAGTCGCTGAGGCGCATCAGGAGGGCCACGATGATCCAGTTGGTGACGACCGACGAACCGCCCTGCGCCAGGAAGGGCATCGCCATACCGGTCAGGGGGATCAGCCCGGTCACGCCACCCGCGATCACGAAGACCTGGAGGGCCACGATCGAGGCGAGCCCGACCGCGAGCAGCCGGCCGAAGGGGTCGCGCAGGGCGAGGCCCGCCCGGTAGCCGCGCTCGACCAGCAGCCCGTACAGCAGGAAGATCGCGGAGAGGCCGGCCAGGCCCAGCTCCTCGCCCGCAGTGGCCAGGACGAAGTCCGACTTGGCGGCGAAGCCGATGAGGACGGAGTGGCCGAGGCCGAGTCCCGTGCCCAGCATCCCGCCGGCGGCGAACGAGAAGAGCGACTGGGCGAGTTGGTTGGGACCCCGGCCCGCCTCGATCGACGCGAACGGGTGCAGCCAGTCCTCGACCCTGCTGTGCACATGCGGTTCGAGCCAGCCGACGGCGACGGCCCCGCACGCCGCGAGCAGCAGGCCCACCGCGATCCAGCCGGTGCGGCCCGTGGCGACGTACAGCAGGATCACGAACAGGCCGAAGAAGAGCAGCGAGGTGCCGAGGTCACGTTCGAGGACCAGTACCCCGACGCTCAGCAGCCAGATCGCGAGGATCGGGCCGAGGACACGTCCGGTGGGCAGTTGGAGCCGCCAGACGCGACGGCCGGTGTACGCGAGGGCGTTGCGGTTCGCCGCGAGGTAGCCGGCGAAGAACACCGCGAGCAGGACCTTCGCGAACTCGCCCGGCTGGATGGAGAATCCGGCGACCCTGACCCAGATACGGGCGCCGTTCACGGAGGGGAAGAAGATCGGCAGGACGAGCAGGACGAGCGCGCTGACGACGGACACGTACGTGTAGCGCTGGAGCACGCGGTGGTCGCGCAGCAGCACCACGACCGCGATGAACAGGCCCATGCCCAGCGTCGACCAGACGAGCTGTGTCGGGGCCGCCGGGTCGTCCGGGGTCTCCAGGTCGAGCCGGTAGATGAGCACCAGGCCCAGTCCGTTGAGCAGGACGCCGATCGGCAGCAGCAGCGGATCGGCGTACGGGGCCCGCAGACGCACCGCGAGATGCGCGAGGAGCGCGAGTACACCGAGCCCGGCGCCGTAGCCGACGGCGCCGGGCGGGACCGATCCGGTCCGGGCGATGCCCACGTCGCAGTAGCCGTACACGGAGAGCAGGACGGCCACGACGATGAGGGTGAACTCGATGCCACGGCGCCGGGGGAGGGGGACGACGGGAGCCGGCGGGTCCGCCTGCGCTGTCGTTCCGGGCGAGAGCATGTCCGGAACGTAGCAAGCGAAACAGTCCATGTCCCGCTATAGAGGGTCAAACGGGCTTCTTGGGTGGACCTCTGCCGCCCCCTCAGGGGCGCGGGGTGTTCAGCACCAGCGGGGCGCCGGACCGATGTTGTCGATGAAGCGGGCCGTCGCCCAGGCCCAGGTGCCGTCCGCGAGGAGGTACCAGAGGTGGTTGCCCTTGACGTTCTCGCCGCTCGTCTTGCAGAAGATGGAGACCTTCTGGCCGTGGCCCACGAAGCCGACGATGGCGCTGCCGCGGGTCGGCCTGTCGCGGAGGTTCAGTCCGCCGGGCGCGGTGACGACGCCCTTGTAGAGCTTGTGGTGACTGCCGTTGTTGTGGTGGCCCCAGTCGTCGTTCGCGAGAGCGGGGCTCGCGGCTCCGACGACGAGGGCGCCGCCGGCGGCGGCTATGCCGATGCGGGTGAGAGCGGTACGCAGTGACATTGCTGGCTCCTCCAGAAGGGGGCAGAGCTGACTAATCGCCACATTATGAGCGCCCCGTGCGACGCGCCCGTCACACTGAGCCATCAGAGACAAGCAACCGCTCAGCAAGGCGCCCCAAAGAGGCACGGGGAACGGCGTGACCAGCCACGATGCACCCGCAGCGGCCAACACCATCCGCATCCCCGAGCTCTGTCGCCCCCGTCCCCCGGGGCTCAGCGGAGCGTCAGCGACGCGACAGCCCCACCGTCCACGGAGTTCGCGAACCCGAGCCGCGCCCCCAACACCCCCGCCTGCCCCAGCGCGATGGTCAGACCCAGCCCGTGCCCCTTGGAGCCCCCCTCCGTCCGGAACCGCTGCGGCCCGTGCTCGACGAGATACGCCGGAAAGCCGTCACCGTGGTCCCGCACGGTGACGACGGGCCCGTCCACCGTCAGCGACACGGGCGCCCGCCCGTGCTTGTGCGCGTTGGCCACGAGATTGCCCAACACCCGCTCCAGACGCCGCCGGTCGGTCTCCACGACCACGTCCCGTACGACCAGGACCTCCGTCTCCGTGCCGGACGCCCGGACCACCCGCTCGGCCACTTCCGCGAGCCGCACCGCGTCCACGTCCAGCCGCTCGCTGCGCGCGTCGAGCCGGGAGATCTCCAACAGGTCCTCGGTGAGCGTGCGCAGCGCGGCGACCCGGTCGCGGACCAGTTCGGTCGGGCGGCCGGGCGGCAGCAGCTCGGCCGCCGCGTGCAGCCCCGTCAGCGGGGTCCGCAGCTCGTGGGCGACGTCCGCGGTGAAGCGCTGCTCGCTCAGCAGCTTGCCCTGCAGCGAGGACGCCATCGTGTCCAGCGCGCCCGCGACCGCGGCCACCTCGTCCTGGGGGCGCGTCGGGTCCTCGGCCCGCGGATCGTTCACCCGCGCGTCCAGATCACCCGCGCTGATCCGCCGCGCCACCTGGGCCGTCCCGTGCAGCCGCCGCGTCACGCGCGTCACCGCGAACGCGCCCCCGAGCAGCGTCACGCCGATCGCCAGCGCCGAGGAGCCGAGGATCGCCCGGTCGAGGCCGTCGATCGTACGGACGCCCTGCGAGTAGTCGACCCGCACGGCCAGCGCGCGCCCGCCGCTCGCAGGGCCGGCCGCCCACATCGTGGGGTGCGGGTCGTCGCCGCCGACCATCGTGCCGCGGTCCCCGGCCTCGGCGAGCGTACGCAGTTCGACGGGCAGGCCCGCCAGGTCGACGCCCGCGCCGGGCGGCAGCCGGTCGCCCGCCTCGAACGCCTCCGTCGCCTCGGTGAGCCGGTCGAGCGCGCGGTCGCGGGCCTCGCCGACGGTCTGGTTGGTCACCGAGACGTGCACGAGGGTGCCGAGGAGCGCGGCCAGGCCGCAGCACATCACGGTGATGAAGGCGGCGGCCTTCCAGGTGAGGGTGGCGGTCCAGTGGCGCAGGCGCCGCATCCAGGTGGGCGGCCCGGCCGGCCGCGGGCTCCTCACCGGGAGTCCGCGGCCGGGGAACGCGTCGGGGTGGGGCCGCCGGGCGTGGCGGTCGCCCCCACCCGCAGGATCTCGTCCTTCGCCGCGAGCATCGCCTTCTGGCGGCGGTCCCAGGACCACACCGTGCGGTACTCGTAGCCCGCCAGCGTGGACGGCGAACGGATGATCACGTCATGGTCCGCGACCTGGACGCTGAGCGTGCTGTCCGTCGTGGCCATGACCTCGACCAGCCGGTGGCCGATGAAGGTGTACGCGCGTACGCCCAGCTGGTTCTCGGGCATCCGCACGCCGAGCACCATGTCGTCCCGGCCGTCGCCGGTGATGTCGCGGTAGTACGGGCGCAGGACCGGGCACTTCCGGCCACGTTCGCCCTTCTTGCCGCACTCCTTCGTCCGCTTGGCGGTCTCCGCGTAGGAGGCTCCGTCGTCGGTGTAGAGGTCCGGATGGCGGGCGATCTCCGCGCGGAAGACGGTGACCGGGTCGACCTCGCGGATGTCGTCGCCCGGCGCGGTGACGCCCTGGACCGTCTCGGTGTCCGCCTCGCCGTAGTCGAGGGCGGGCGAGGCGGCGGGCGGGACCTCCGGCCACAGCAGGGTCGGGCCCACGGCGGTGGACGTCGGGCCCGACCCGCGCAGATCGCCCGGATCGCCGCACCCTGCGAGGAGCAGGGCGGCGACGGGCAGCGCGAGCGCCGCGCGCGCGAGGCGGCGGGAGCCCGCGGGGCGGTTGTGGATCACTGCGCTCCTGCGTCAGGGCCGCTCGCCCGGTGCGAGATCGGCGTGGACCGGGATGGTGCCGCGGTCACCGGCCGTGGCCGACTGCCGCCGCCCGTACACCCTATTCGTACGGAAGTCCTTTTTGTTCGCCGGACGGAACAAGCTACTCGGCGAGCTCTTCGAGGAACCGGACCGTGTCGAGCCCGGTGTGCAGGTACTCCACGAACAACTCGTTGTGCAGCGCCCACGGGGAGCGGCGCGAGCGGATCAGACGGATGGTGTCCTCGGCGGTGCCGCCCGCGCGGATCAGGGCGTGGGCGACGACCAGCCCCGAGCGGTTGTAGCCGTGGTAGCAGCGCACCAGGACGCGTCGGCCGGCGTCCCGCGCCTCGTCCGCGGTCCGTGCGAGCCGCATCACACCGGCCAGTTGGGTGCCGTCCAGTGGTCCGTCGGGAATCGGCCACACATGGTGTTCCACGCCCGGGTCGGGGCCGTGGCCGGGTAGTCGCAGCAGGGTCAGTACCAGGTCGAACTCGTCTCGTACGACGGCGAACTCCGGTTGTCCCGACCGGCCCGTGTACTCGTGCCCGCCCATCCAGAGGCCTGGCACGATCTCGCTCCACGGGCTGTCCGGGGCCGGCGCATTGGATTGCTTCCCGCGATCCGGCAACGGCGCCTCCCCCTCCACTGGTCCCAAAGGTAACCGGGTTCTTGCCCCTGGAGCACCCCGCCTGTTCCCATGGTCGTGGGGTGATGGTGCATGAGCGGACTGCGCGTCATACCGACCTGGCGCCACGGCCAGGAGCGGCTTTACGTCTGTCTCACGGACGGCAGGAACGTCGCCTGGTACGACAGGGAGGCGGCCAGGGTCAACCTGCTCAGCGAGGAGCGGCGCGAGGACGTGCTCGACGTGCTCGGGCCGTTCCTGACCGGCGCGGTGACGGTGGGTCCGCCACCGGTGCCCACGCCCGTGGAGCTGGCGCGGCTGTCCCTCCACCCCGACGACGACCTCGCGCCGAACCGGCCCGGAGAGGCGCTCCAGATCGCCCTCGACCGCGAACCGGCCGCCCCGCGCCGCATGCGCCCCGATCCACGAAGGCGCGCGCTCGCGGCGGAGCAGGCGGTGGGGGAGGCCCTGGACCGCCTGGACGGGGCGGGCTGGCACACCCTGCACTCGGTCCCGCTCCCGGGCGGCGACCGCATCCACCATCTCGTCGTCGGCCCCGGCGGCCTCTTCGCCGTCCGCGCCCTCTACGCCCGCAAACAGCGGGTCCTGGTGGCCGATCCGATGGTCACGGTGGGCCGCCGCGAGCCGCGCCCACTGCTCCGCGCCGTACGAGCCGACGCCGATCGCGCCTCGTACGCCCTGACCGCGGAGGTCCGCCCGGTCCTGGCCGTCTTCGCCCCGTCCTCCCTCGACATCACCGCCCCCCTGCGGGAGGCCCGTGTGCTCACCGACACGGACCTCCCGACGCTGACCCGCCTCGGCGGAACCCTCAAGCCGGCGGACGTCGAGGCACTGCACGCGATGGCCCGCGACCGGCACACGTGGACGCGGGTGTGAGGGCCCCGCGACCGGTGCGGCGCATCGACGTGCGCGACGGACGAGGCGAATCGAGGCACGCGTTCGGCGCGGCGGCTCGCATCACGTGATCAGGGCAGCGGCGCGAAGTAGTGGTCGAGTGCCCAGTTGCCGATGTGCCGGCCGATCCGGTTGCCGACGACGTCGGCGGTGCGGAAGTGGATCCCGCTCCAGATCCGGGCGTTGATCACATCACGGTTGTAGTCGGCGGACCTCGTGTACGTACGGGTGGTGCCCGTCACCGCCGACGAGACGCGGAGGTCGATGTCACCGCCGGTCAGCCGGTCCAGTACGGCCATGACGGCCCCGTCGTTGGCGCAGTGGCCGCCGATGTACTCCGGATACGGGGGTGTGGTGAGCAGCGGCTCCCAGGACGGGTCGGCCTCGGTGGCGGGGTTGCCGTCGGTGTCGGCCAGCCGGATCGCGCTGATCGGACGCCACAGGGCGTGGGTGAACTTGGAGTTCCATGTGGTGATCGTCGCGTCGGCACTGGCCGTGTTGGCGGCGGCGAACAACCGGGCCGCCTCGACGATGTCCAGGCCGTGCCGTGCCGTGTGGTCGCGGTAGGCGGCCTGGAGCTGCTGCGGCAGTGGGTCGGAGAAGAAGCGCGCGGTCTCCGTCTGCCGGGCCGTCCGTCCGGGGCTGTTCTTCGCGCCCATCGACTTCACCTCGGCGAAGTCCCGGGCGTACCTCTTCGACGTCAGCGCGGGCGGCGGGCCGGGCATGAACCGGTCCGGCGAGTCGAAGAGCATCGGCCGCAGCTTCCCGAGCCACGGGTTGGCGAAGGGCCTGAAGCCGGGCGGGGTCGGGCGCCAGACGCCGGGGGCGGGCTCCTTGTCGTACGTCACCGGGGTGTCGCGCCCGTCGTTCTCACGCAGCTCGACGATCCGTGCGGCGGCGCGCTCCCCGAAGCGGACGCCCCGGTCCTCGGCCTTTCCGTCGGGGACCCTTGCGAGCGATGCGGTGTAGGCGGTGTCGATCCGGGCCTTCGAGGCGGGGAAGTACGTCAGCAGGACCCGGCGGGCGGCAGCCGCCGCGGCCGCCTCGGAGGAGGCGCCGCGAGGACCGCGCACATGCCACTTGTACGGGGTGTAGCGGCCTTCGATGCCCACGACCGCGTTGTAGACGGCGGCTGAGACGAACCCGTACCAGAGGAACGGTTCGGCCGTCGGGCGCCCGGCGTCCACGCTGACCACGGCAGCGGCGGTCTCGCTCCAGTCGGTGATCACCTCGGCGCCCGGGGCCCGCGTCGGGGCCCGGTCCGTGGAGGCCGTGGAGGCCGTGGGTGCCCAGGGCAGGGCGCCGAGGGCGAGAGCCGTCAGCCCGACGACGAGTGAGCGGCGGACGGTACGAGAGGGCGGTGGTGCTTGCATGGTGCTCCTTTGTTGTGAGGTCCCCCCTCGTCTTCGGTGTGAGCCCCGCCCCCGGCCCGCCGTGCTCAGGGCAGTGGGCCGGCGGACTCCGGATCGAGCAGCGGGGCCAGCAGGTCGCCGTGGTCCCGCAGCCGCGGAGCGATGTCCGGGGCCACGAAGGTGAGCCCGCGGGCGGACCGGCACTCCTCGACCTCGGCCCACGTCACCGGCGCCGACACCGTCGGCTCCGCACGGGCCCGCAGGGTGTAGGGGGTCGCCGTCGTCTTCCGCGCCGCGTTCTGGCTCCAGTCGACGAAGACCTTGCCGGGCCGCAGGCTGCGCGTCATCCGGTGCACGACGAGCCGCGGCAGCGCCTTCTCCGCCTCCATCGCGAGCTCCTTTGCGTACTCCGTCGTCCGGCCGGAGGGTGTCGGCCGCAGCGCCGCCAGCAGGTGCAGCCCCTTCGACCCCGACGTCTTGGCGTAGGCCTCGATCCCGTCCGCCGCGAGCCGCTCCCGCAGCCACAGCGCGACCTCGCAGCACTCGACGACGGTCGCGGGCGCCCCCGGGTCGAGGTCGAAGACGAGCCGGTCGGCCTCGCCCGGCGCGGCGATCAGCCACTGGGGGGTGTGGAACTCGGTCACGAGGTTCGCCGCCCACACGAGGCTCGCGAGGTCCTGGACCAGGACCATACGGGCCGGTCCCTCCGACCGCGGCACCTCGGCGGTGGTGACCCACTCGGGCGTACCGGGCGGCACGTTCTTGGCGAAGAAGACCTGGCCGTCGGGCCCGTCGGGATAGCGCAGGAAGGACAGCGGCCGGTCGCGCAGGTGGGGCAGCAGAACCTCGGCGGTCGTCGCGTAGTAGTGCAGCAGCTCGCCCTTGGTGAAGCCGGTCGCCGGATGGAGGACCTTCTCCAGATTGCTCAGCGCAAGCCGTCGCCCCTCCACCTCCGTGATCGGCGTCATAGGATGACAATCGCATGATTTCGCCCTGAAACGTCAAATCTCATCCTCAACCGATCGGAAAGGTGCTGAACGTGCGATCCATATGGAACGGCGCCATCTCCTTCGGCCTGGTCAGCATCCCGATCAAGCTCGTGAACGCCACCGAGAGCCACTCGATCTCCTTCCGTCAGATCCATCTGGAGGACGGCGGCCGCATTCGCTACCGCAAGGTGTGCGAGCTGGAGGAGCGCGAGGTGTCGGCGCCGGAGATCGGCAAGGGGTACGAGGACGCGGACGGGTCGATCATCCCGATCACGGACGAGGACCTGGCGTCCCTGCCCATCCCGACCGCCAGGACGATCGAGATCGTGGCCTTCGTGCCGGCCGACCGGATCGATCCGCTCCAGATGGACACGGCGTACTACCTGGCGGCGAACGGGGTGCCGGCGGCGAAGCCGTACACGTTGCTGCGGGAAGCGCTGAAGCGCAGCCAGAAGGTCGCCATCGCGAAGTTCGCCCTGCGGGGGCGTGAGCGGCTCGGGATGCTGCGGGTCGTCGACGACGTCATCGCGATGCACGGGCTTCTCTGGCCGGACGAGATCCGTACGCCCGAGAGTGTCGCCCCCGACTCCAGTGTCACCGTCCGGGACAAGGAACTCGATCTCGCGGACGCGCTGATGGACACCCTCGGGGAGGTCGACCTCAACGATCTCCACGACGACTATCGCGAGGCCGTCGAGGAACTCATCGCGGCCAAGGCCTCCGGCGAGAAGGTGCCCGCCGCTCCCTCCGCGGAGAAGGGCGGCGGGAAGGTCATCGACCTCATGGCCGCGCTGGAGAACAGCGTCCGCGAGGCCAAGGCCGCCCGAGGCGAGGAGGCCGCCGACTCCGACGCCGACGTGAAGCCCCTCCGCAAGGGTCCCGCCCGCAAGTCCTCCCCCAAGCCGGCCTCGGGCAAGAAGCCGACAGCGAAGAAGGCGGCCGCCAAGAAGACAGCGGCAACAAAGAAGACGACAGCCGACTCCACGAAGAAGACAGCCGCGAAGAAGACCCCGGCCAAGAAGTCGCCCCCCAGGAAGCGAGCCTCGGCCTGACACTCACGGGGGCCCTCCGGGGGTTGACGGTGACATCGGTGCGGGCCCTCTGAGGCTGGTGTGCGCAGTTCCCCGCGCCCCTGGGGGCGGGTGGGGGTCGAGGTGCTTCGTCGACCGCGGACCGTCGTGGTTGCTCGCGCAGTTCCCCGCGCCCCTAAAAGCCGCTGGTCGAGGCCGGTTCACCACGTGCCGGCCGTCCTGGGTTGCTCGCGCCGTTCCCCGCGCCCCTCAAAAGGGGCGGTACCCGCCGCCGTCACGTGCAGGTATGCGTCGGTTGCTCGCGCCGTTCCTCGCGCCCCTGAAGGGGCGCCCCCCTCTGGCGGGGGCCGGATGGTCCACCGGTCGGAGGGGACGTGGCGGGATGTGTGGCCGCAGCTTACGAGGACGCCAGTTGTCGGTCACCGGGCGGCAACCGCGCTTTACGTCACCGGCTGCGGACGCACATCCCGCCACGGCCCCGCACCAGACGGACGAGCCGAACCCCCCACCCACCCAAGGGGCGCGGGGAACTGCGCGACCAGCCACAAACACACCCGCAGCCGAACACGAACACAAACCCCTCAGCGCACCCCGTACCGCATCTCCCGCGGACTGACCCCGAACCGCTGCCTGAACGCCGTACTCAACGCACTCGCCGACGAGAACCCCGACGCATACGCCAGGTCGGTGATCGTCATGTGCTCACACTCCCCGCACTGCAGCCGATCCCGCACAAGCCGCAACCGCTCCTCACGGATCAGCTCCCTCGGCGTGGTCCCCACCCGCTGCAACGCCAGCTGAATCTGCCGCAACGACCACCCGAGCGCCCGCGCCATCGACGTCCCGGTGAGCCCGGGATCCGCCGCATGCTCCCGCACATGACGGCGTACCACCGCCTCGACCTCCGTCAGATGCCCGGACGAGTCGGGCCGGTCGTCCCCGACAGTGATCATGCACAGCAGCTCGACGATCCGGTCGGACACGGCGTTGAACTCGGTCGTCGTCAGACTGTCCCGTTCTCCGGACAGACCCTCGAACATGGAGCCGACGACCCGCCCCAGCCCGGTCGTCAGATCGATACGGGTCGCCAACGGCGACTTCCGGTTCAGCGGCCCGTCGATCTCACGGGCCGGTATCGAGAAGATGATCCCCCGCAACGACGCGTCGTGCAGCAACTGGAACGGCGCCCCCAGCGTCATCAGACTCCCCGCACCCGGAGTGAGCCGCGCCTCCTGGTCGTCCTGCCGCAGCACCAGCTCCCCGGAGAGCGGAAGCAGGAACCGGTAGTCGGGATCAGGCTCCTGCCGCACAAGCCGCGGCGTACGGACGTACTCGATCTTGTCGCAGCTCCAGTCGACGATCTGGTACGTGTCGGTGCCCTGCCGGATCATCTCGCCGCGGAACGTCTCGGGGCTCGCGTATCTGAAGTCCATCCGGGTCTGGTACGACCCGACATGCTCGCTCCAGAAGTCGGTCCGCTCACGCGGATCCACCTCACCGGTCGTCTGCGACTCCACGATGTAGGTTCCCGCGGGCAATGCGCTTCCTCCGCCCAGAGTGTGCCCGGCCGCGGCCGACATGCCTGATCAACTGGAGTTCTGGCCACGGCAGTTACGGCTCGTAAGCGTAGTGCACACATTCCGTTTACGTAGTCGGAGCGCGACAAACGAGTGGCCGACGGCACCCGCACGACAGACGCGCGCACGCACGACGCACGCACGCCAACCGGCGCTCTGAGCCCACCGCGCGCCCCGCGCCCGAAGACGCGCCCGACAGTGCGCCTCACGGCAACTTCCTTGCGCGCGCGGAAAAGCGCGCGCGCCCGCTCGCGACTATCGTCGGGCGCCGCGTCCCCCACCTCCCCACGCCCCCCATCCCTTGCTCCCACCGCACTCACCACACCCACCCCTCAATCACCACCCTCCCCGCCTTTGAGAACTTCGAGGACTTCATGAAGGAACAGATACCGGAGGCGGTGTTCTGGTGCGTGGCCGTCGGCCTGCTCGCCGTCACCGTGCTGCTGGTGCGCCAGCGCGGGATCACCGCGCGGCTGCGCCGACGCATCACCGAGCTGGCCGAGGACGTGCGCACCCGCGAGGACGAGGTCCGGCACCTGGCCGCCGTACGGCTCCCCGCGCTGGAGGACCACGGCCCCCAGCAGCCGCTCGCCGGCGTGGGCCTGCTCGACTCGAGACTCTCCGGCAGCGGCTTCGCGAAGTCCCTCGACCACGTCCTGGAGCGGTTCGCCACCGCCGTGGAGCACGCCCAGGCCCGCGCAGACCAGTCCGCGAAGGCCGCCCTGAAGTCGTCGATGCGCTCGATCCAGGCGCTGGCCAACGAGCAGCAGGTCGCCATCTCCGACATGCAGGACCGCCACGACCGCCCCGACGTGCTGCGCGACCTGCTGGAGATCGACCACGCCAACGCCCAGTTCGGCCGCCGAGCCCAGGCCATCGCCGTACTGTGCGGATCCTGGCCGGGCCGCCAGCGCTCCACCTCCGCGCTGATCGAGGTCGTCCGCGGTGCCACCTCCCGCATCCGTGACTACCGGCGCGTACAGATCCACGGCCAGGCCGACATCGCCGTCGAGAGCCGGGCCGTCGAGCCGGTCGTGCTCACCATCGCCGAGCTGCTCGACAACGCGGCCCGCCACTCGCAGCCCAACACCAAGGTCGAGGTCAACGTCCAGTCCGTGCACAACGGCGCCTGCGTGATCATCGACGACGCCGGTGTCGGCATGGACGCCCACGCGACCGAGCGGGCCGCCGCCCTGCTGTCCGGCCGGCACGCGGTGGACGTCACCCGGCTCGACGACCCGCCTCAGTTCGGCTTCGCGGTCATCGGCGTGCTCGCCGCGCGCTACGGGTTCAGCGTCTCCGCCGACACCCGCTCCCCGTACGGAGGCGTCCGTGCCGTCGTGTTCGTGCCGTCCGCCCTGCTCACGCACCGGGACACTGCGGAGGAGCTGCCGCCCGTGACCGCACCGCCCGCCCGCGCCTCCTCCCGTACGCCGGCCGCGTCGGCCCGTACGACGGAGTCCGCTCGTACCACCGAGCACGGTCGTACGCCCGCGTCCGCCGGTACGTCCGAGACCGCGCCCGCGTCCGCCCGTACGCGCGAATCCGGCGGTACGTCCGAAGCGGCGCTCGCGCCGTCCTCCGCCTCCTCCGCCGACGAGCCGGCGGCCACGGCCGCCACGGCGACCACGGCCGGTGGACTGCCCAAGCGGCGCAGGCGGGCCCAGGCGCAGGCGGAGCCCGCCGCCGGAGCGCAGGAGCCGCCCGCGCCCCTGGACGATCCCGGCGAGCGCTCGGCCGAGGAGACCGCCCGTCGCATGGGCGCGTTCGCCCGCGGCACGCTGCACGGCCGTGCCGCCCAGGACACCACCTCCCACGAAGACGAAGGGAACATCCAAGGATGATCGAGCCCACTACGAACAACGAGTTGGGCTGGATGCTCGATGAGGTCCTGAAGGTCCCCGAGGCGCGCCACGCGATCCTGCTCTCGGCCGACGGCATGCTCCGCGCCCACTCCGCGGACATCGGCAGGGACGACGCCGAACGGCTCGCCGCGGGGCTCTCCGGCGTCCAGTCGATCAGCCGCAGCACCGCCGAGTTCTGCGGCAGCCCGCACACCCCCTGGCGGCAGACCCTGATCGAGTTCGCGCACGGCTACGTCTTCCTCGTGGCCGCCGGCGAGGGCGCCTACCTCGCGGTGTCCACCACCGAGCACGTGGACATGGAGGCCGTCACGTACCGCATGCACAAGCTCGTCGACCGGCTCGGCAAGGAACTGACCAGCCCGGCGCGTCGGGACGCCGGCAGCCCGGCATGACACCGCCCAGGCGTCCCGGAGGGAAGCTGGTGCGGCCGTACGTCGTGACGGACGGCCGCTCCCACCCGACCCGCAACACCCTGGACCTGGTCACCCTGCTGATCGCCGCCGACGACCTGCCACTGACCGGACTGAGCCCGGAGAAGCGGGCGTTGATGGAGCTGTGCCGGCCCGGCGCGCTGTCGGTCGCCGAGGTGGCCGGACATCTGGCGCTGCCGGTCAGCGTCACCAAGGTGCTGATCGCCGACCTCATGGACAGCGGCCACGTCGTCACCCGCTCCCCCATCCCGTCCGCCCGGCCGTCCGAGACCCGCATCCTCCAGGAGGTCCTCGATGGGCTCCGCGCCCGCCTCTGAAGACCGCCCCGCCGCGGGCGTCTATCTGCCGAGCGGTGTGCAGACCGCCGTCAAGGTCCTGATCGTGGGGCACTTCGCGGTCGGCAAGACCACCTTCGTCGGCGCGCTGTCCGAGATCCGGCCGCTGCGCACGGAGGAGGTCATGACCCAGGCCGGTGCCCTCGTCGACGACCTCGCGGGCACGAAGGACAAGACGACCACCACCGTCGCCCTCGACTTCGGCCGCCTCACCCTCAACGACTCCCTCGTGCTGTACCTCTTCGGCACCCCCGGGCAGCAGCGCTTCACCGAGCTGTGGCAGGACATGACCCGCGGCGCGCTCGGCGCGCTCGTCCTCGCCGACACACGCCGCCTCGGCCAGTCCTTCGACGTCATGGGCGTACTGGAGGAACTGGGCCTGCCGTACGCCGTCGCCCTCAACGACTTCGACGACGCCTGTGCCGAGCACGACCTGGAGGAGGTCCGCGAGGCCCTCGACCTGCTCCCCGAGACACCCCTCGTACGGTGCGACGCCCGCGACCGGATCTCCTCCACGCACGCGCTGATCGCCCTCGTCGAGTACCTCCTCACCCGCAATGCCCACAGCGCCGACGACAGTGCCGGCAGTGCCGGCGACAGTGAACTGGAGCACGCGTGACCTCCCCCGAAGCCCCCGGCCCCGTCTCCGCGCCACCAGAGGGCTGCCCCTTCCACCACCCCATGTACGGCCCCGAGTTCGCCGCCGACCCGGCCGCCACGTACGGCAAGCTGCGCGCGCACGGCAACACCGCGCCCGTCGAACTCGCGCCCGGCGTGCGCGCCACCCTCGTCACCGGGTACGAGGCCGCGCTGCACGTCCTGCGCAGCCCGGAGACGTTCTCCAAGGACCCCCGCCGCTGGCGCGACCTGGCCGACGGCACCGTCGCGCCGGACAGCCCGGTCGTGCCGATGATGATGTACCGGCCGAACGCGCTGTTCACCGACGGCGAGGAGCACCGCAGGCTCCGCGGCGCCATCACCGACAGCCTGGCGCGCGTCGAGCCCAACACCCTGCGCGGGTACGTCGAGCGCAGCGCCGACACGCTGATCGACCTGATCGCGCCGCGCGGCGAGGCCGACTTGCTGGGGGAGTACGCGCAGGTCCTGCCGCTGCTCGTCTTCAACCGGCTCTTCGGGTGCCCGCCCGACCTCGGTGAGCGGCTGGTCGAGGGCATGTCCGGGATCTTCGACGGCGTGGACGCGGAGAAGGCCAACGAGCTGCTCACCGTGACCCTGCTCGACCTCATCGCGCTCAAGCGGGCGCGGCCGGGGCAGGACATGACGTCCTGGATGATGGCCCACCCGGCCGCCCTCACCGACGAGGAGATGATCCACGAGCTCGTCGTCCTCATGGGCGCGGGCACCGAGCCCCAGCAGAACCTGATCTCCAACGGGCTGCGGCTGCTGCTGTCCGACGACCGGTTCGCGGGCAGCCTGGGCGGGGGCAGCCTGCCGGTGGAGGACGCGCTCGACGAGGTCCTGTGGACCGATCCGCCGATGGCCAACTACGCGGTGCACTATCCGGTTCGGGACGTCGTGTACGAGGGGACGCTGTTGCGTGCCGGTGATCCGGTCGTCATCAGCCTCGCCGCCGCGAACACGGATCCGGCGCTGACGAATGATCAGCGGGCGGGGAATCGCGCCCACTTGGCGTGGAGCGCGGGTCCGCACAACTGTCCGGCACAGAGCCCGGCGCGGTTGATCGCCGCCGTGGCGGTCGAGAAGCTGCTCGACCGGTTGCCCGATGTGGAGCTTGCGGTGCCGGTGGGTGAACTGGAGTGGCGGCCGGGGCCGTTCCACCGGGCGTTGGCTTCCCTGCCGGTGCGGTTTCCTGTGGCGCCGGTCAGTCGGGAGACGGTCGTTGGGCGGGAGGGTGTGCGGCGGCCCGCACTGCCCGCGTTCGCCGGGCCGCCGGAGACGGCGGTCGCCGAGGTCGGTCGGCCTGCGGGGGTGTGGGCGCGGCTGCGGGGGTGGTGGCGGGGGGAGTAGGTACGGGTTCGTCTTCGTTGTCGGCTGCGGGTGTGTTGTGGCTGGTCGCGCAGTTCCCCGCGCCCCCTGGGTGGGTGCCGGTTCGTCTTCTGGGTGCGGGGCCGTGGCGGGATGTGCGTCCGCAGCCGGTGACGTAAAGCGCGGTTGCCGCCCGGTGACCGACAACTGGCGTCCTCGTATGCTGCGGACACACATCCCGCCACGTCCCCTCCGGCCGGTGGACCATCCGGCCCCCGCCAGAGGCGCGGCGATCGGCGGGCGGCGCCCCTTCAGGGGCGCGGGGAACGGCGCGAGCAACCCAGGACGGCCGGCACGTGATGAACCGGCCCCAGGCACCGGCTTTTAGGGGCGCGGGGAACGGCGCGAGCAACCCAGGACGGCCGGCACGTGATGAACCGGCCCCAGGCACCGGCTTTCAGGGGCGCGGGGAACGGCGCGAGCAACCACGACGGTCCGCGGCCGACGGAGCACCCCGACCCCCACCCACCCGAAGCCCGTTCACCCGACCGGAGGTCAGCCGCTGAGCCTTACCGGCAGGTACCGGTGGCCGTTGGAGATGAAGGATGCCACCGGGTCCAACTCCTGGTCAGGAACGGCGAGTTCGAGGTCGGGGTAGCGCTCGAAGAGGGCAGGCAGCGCGATGCGGGCCTCCATGCGGCCCAGCGGAGCGCCGAGGCAGAAGTGGACCCCGTGGCCGAAGGCCAGGTGCTCCTTGCCGAGGCGCGTGACGTCGAACCGGTCGGCGTCCGCCCCGTGGTCCACGGGATTACGCCCGGCGGCGGCGTACGCCGCGAGGATCGCCTCACCCTTGGCGATCACCACACCCTCGGGCCCGCCCAGTTCACCGAGCGCCAGGTCCTCCACGGCGTACCGCAACGGCAGGCTGGCCACCGGCGCCTGCACCCGCAGGGTCTCCTCGATCACGTCGTCCCAGGTGGCCCGCCCCGCCCGGACGTGTGCCAACTGCTCGGGGTGGGTCAGCAGCGCGTGAATCGCGTTGTCGATGAGGTTGACCGTGGTCTCATGCCCCGCGCTGATCATCAGCACCAGCGTGTCGAGCAGCTCCTGCTCGCTGAGCCGCGTGTCGCCCTCGTCGTCGCGCGCGGCGATGAGCCCGGAGGTGAGATCGTCGCCGGGCGACTCCCGCTTGGCGGCGACGAGTTCACCCAGGGCCGCGTACAGCCGCGTGTAGATGTCCGTGACCTCCTCCGGGGTGGCGGCGGTGTTGAAGATGCCGTCCACGACGGCCCGCAACTCCGCGCCCTTCTCCTCGGGCAGTCCGAACAGCTCGCTGATCACCTGGATCGGCAGCGGGTAGCAGAACTCCTCGCGAAGGTCGACGACCTCGCCCCGCCGCCCGGCCTCGTCGATACGGTCGAGCAGGGTCTTGGTGATCTCCTCGACACGCGGCTGGAGCGCGGCCGTCCGGCGGCCGGTGAACGCCTTCGCCACCAGGGTCCGCAGGCGTTTGTGCTCCCCGCCGTACGCCGTGAACATGTTCTGCACGGCGACCCAGGTGAACAGCGGCCACTCCGGGGAGATCTCCCCGTTGATCCACACCGGCCAGTGCTGCCGCGGGTCCTTCGACACCCGTGGGTCGGTGAGCAGCTTCTTGAGGAGGTCCGTACTGCTGACCGCCCAGGCCTCCACACCGTCGGGGAGCTCAACTCGTGTCACCGGACCGCGCTCGCGTATCCGTGCCGCCTCGCCGTGGATGTCGCGACCGGACGGGTCGATGACGATGGAGCCCTGCTCTGACATGGGAGCCTCCCAGTTTCCGAAACGCGAACCGCTCGAACCCAATACGGCGGGTGACGTTACGCGGCCGTAGGGTTCGCGAACGAGAGCGCGTGGGACGTGCTGCGCATGTCGACAAGTTCCCTACGCGTACTGGCAAGTTGGTGAATCGCGTCCGCCCTAGGGTCGTCTTCCCCGGGCGAGAGGCGGTGAGAGCCGGACCATGCCGAGCAGCGATGCCCCCAGGTGGCTGCGGCCCCTCGGCCCCGGCGTGCGGACACTGCCGGCCGGCGAGTGGTGGGACGCGGTGCGGGTTCCCCTCGCCACGGGCCTGAGCATCCTCGAACATCTCGGACCGCGCACGGGAGCCGTCATCGAGGACGGCTACGGCGGCAACGGCATTCTGTACTGGCTCGTCCCGCCCGGCGAGGCCGTCGACTGGCACCTCCCTCCGGCCCAGATCCTCGGCCCGGGGTCTCATGTGGCCATCCCGCCGCGGCACCGCACGTACGCCCCCGGCCTGCACTGGCGGGTGCCGCCGACCAGGACCCGGCACTGGACCGACCCGGCCGGCCTCCACGCCGCCCTGCGCGCCACCCTGTCCTGACCGACTCCGGGCCTCCGCGGCCGGACTCCCTCCCGGGTCGCGACCCCACCCCGCACTGTCCTGCTGCGGGGATCTTGACGGCTTTGAGTTACCGGTAACATCATGGTTCTCGTAGCGCTGCCGCCGGCGTCCGGGGCGGCTCGTCGCCCACGGGAGCGTGGGCCGTCGACTGGAGTCCCGCGTGAGTGACCACGTGACAGGCCCGACGACCGCGTCGCCGGTCGCGAGCGTCCCGAGGCATGCCCAAGTGGCCCCGGACAAACCCGTGTTCAGCAGGGCGGCCGTCGTCGCCTCCTGTGTGGGCTTCGTCCTCATCGGTGCGCTCCAGGCGCTGTACGGTCCCGCGATCCCCGCCTTCCGCGAGGAGTTCGGGCTCTCGCCCTCGGCGGCCGGGCTGGGGCTGAGCGCACACTTCGTCGGTGGCGTCGCGGGGGTCCTTCTCTTCGACCGGCTGTACGGGCGGCTCGGCAACCGGCAGATCCTCGGTGCCTCGTACCTGCTGATGGCCGTCGGCGCGGCCGGCTTCGCGCTGGCCGCCGGCCCTGGCCGCGGCCCTGCTCGCCGGGCTGGGCTTCGGCGGCATCGACTACGGGCTCAACCAGCTGTTCGCCGTCGGCTTCGGCCATCGCTCGACCGCCATGCTCAACATCCTCAACGCACACTTCGGCATCGGCGCGATCCTCGGCCCGGCCCTGATCGGTCTGGTCGGCTCCGAGCACTATCCGGCGGTCTTCCTCGTCTTCGCCGCCGCCAACCTGCCGCTGCTGCTCTGCCTCAAGGGCGTACGCGACCATGTGCCGCATCCCGCCACCGGCAGTACGGAGGCCGGTCGTGGCGGGCAGGTGCTCGGCCGCAGCCTCGGGTCCGTACTCGCCGTCTTCGTCACCCTCTATGTCCTGCACGTGGGTATCGAGGCGGGTGTCGGCGGCTGGGAGCCCACCCATCTGGAGACGGTCGGTTATGGCGCCGGGGTCGCCGCCACCGCCACCTCCGTGTACTGGCTGATGATGACCGTCGGCCGCTTTCTCGTGGCACCGATCGCGCTGCGGTACTCCGCCCAAGCCATCATCACCGTCTCGTGCGCCGGCATGACGGTCTGCCTGCTGCTGGCCGCCGTACCGGGGCTCGCCCCCTACGCGTACGCCGGTGTCGGGCTGTTCATCGCGCCGATCTTCCCCACCGGGCTGCCCTGGCTCAACAGGGCCGCCCCGCGGGCCCGTAGGGCCGGAGCGGTGGTCATCGCCGCGTCCATGGTCGGCGGGGTCGCGGCCGGGCCCGCGCTCGGCAAGGCCATCGAGTGGTCCGGCGTCCGCGCGGTGCCCCTCCTGCTGGGCGCGGTCTCGGCGCTGTGTCTGGCGGCCACGGTGTGGCTGATCCGCGCGACGCGAACCGCCGGTGCCGACGCCCACGCCGATCCCGATGCCCACACCGACGCCCATGCCGATGCCGACGCCTGCGTCCGCTGAAGAACACTCCCGTCCCCGGCCCGGCACGACCGGGGCCCCGGCTGAACTCGGTTGAACCGAAAGGAAGTTCCCCTCATGTCCGCTCTGACGACGTCGTCCGACGGTTTCCTCCTCCACGGTGAGCCGTTCCGCATCATCTCCGGCGCGATGCACTACTTCCGCATCCACCCCGACCAGTGGACCGACCGGCTCCGCAAGGCCCGTCTGATGGGCCTCAACACGGTGGAGACGTACGTGCCGTGGAACCTCCACCAGCCGGAGCCCGGCACCCTCGTCCTCGACGGGTTCCTCGACCTGCCGCGCTTTCTGCGCCTCGCCCGCTCCGAGGGACTGCACGTCCTGCTGCGCCCCGGCCCGTACATCTGCGCCGAGTGGGACGGCGGTGGTCTGCCCTCCTGGCTGACCACCGACCCCGACATCCGGCTGCGCTCCAGCGATCCCCGCTTCACGGACGCGCTCGACCGCTATCTCGACCTGCTGCTGCCCCCGATCGTGCCCCAACTGGCCGCGAACGGCGGCCCGGTGATCGCCGTACAGGTGGAGAACGAGTACGGGGCGTACGGCACCGACACCGCGTACCTCGAACACCTCGCCCGGTCCCTGCGCTCGCGCGGCATCGAGGAACTCCTCTTCACCTGCGACCAGGCCAACCCCGAACACCTGGCGGCCGGCAGCCTGCCCGGCGTCCTCAGCACCGGCACCTTCGGCAGCAGGATCGAGTCCTCCCTGGAGCAGTTGCGCGCCCACCAGCCCGAAGGGCCCCTGATGTGCGCGGAGTTCTGGATCGGCTGGTTCGACCACTGGGGCGAGCCGCATCATGTGCGGGATGCCGATGATGCCGCTGCCGATCTCGACCGGCTGCTCTCGGCCGGCGCGTCCGTGAACATCTACATGTTCCACGGCGGCACCAACTTCGCCTTCACCAACGGCGCCAACCACGACCACGCGTACGAGCCGATCGTGACGTCGTACGACTACGACGCCGCCCTCACCGAGTCCGGCGACCCCGGCCCCAAGTACCACGCCTTCCGCGAGGTGATCGCCCGCCACGCCCCCGTCCCCGACGAGCCGGTCCCGGCACCGGCCCGCAAACTCCCGCTCACCACAGTGGAGTTGGACCGCCGGGCCGCACTGCTTCCGCACGCGACCGCCCTGGCCAAGCCCGTACGCGTCGACGCCGACCCGGTGACCGCGGAGGAGCTGGGCCTGCGGTCGGGGTACGTCCTGTACCGCACCACGGTCCCGCTCCACGGCGACGGACTCCTGCATTTCTCGGGCGGTGTCGGCGACCGCGCGCAGGTCTTCGTGGACGGCGCCCCCGTCGGCGTACTCGAACGTGAACGCCATGAGGAGGCCCTGCCCGTGCGCGTTCCGCGGGCCGGTGCCTCGCTCGACGTGCTCGTGGAGAACATGGGCGGCGTCAACTACGGCCCGCGCATCGGCGCGCCGAAGGGGCTGCTCGGCCCCGTCACCTTCAAGGGCACGGTCCTGCAGGGCTGGGACTGCCATCCACTGACACTCGACAACCTGGGATCCGTGCCCTTCGCCCCGGCGTCCGAAGCACCCGCGGACGCCGGTCCCGCCTTCCACCACGGCACCTTCGAGGTCCACGCGCCCGCCGACACGTTCCTCTCCCTGCCCGGCTGGACCAAGGGACAGGCCTGGGTCAACGGCTTCCACCTCGGCCGCTACTGGAACCGCGGCCCGCAGCGCACGCTGTACGTGCCGGCACCCGTACTGCGTCGCGGCACCAACGAACTGGTCCTGCTGGAGCTCCAGGCCACGACCGGCCCGCGCGCGCTGCTCACCGACACGCCCGACCTCGGCCCGGTGAAGCCCTGATGCCCCACCACTTGCGTGTTCCCGCGCCCACCGGGACCCCGCTGACCGGCCATCTCCCCTTCGGCGACGCCCCCGGCGTCCCCGACCCGATCGAGGTCACCAGCCGGTACCTCACACGCGGCGGCCGTCCCTGGTTCCCGGTCTCCGGCGAGTTCCACTACACCCGCTACCCGGCCCGGGACTGGGAGGAGGAACTCCTGAAGATGAAGGCGGGCGGGGTGACCGCCGTCGCCAGCTACGTCATCTGGATCCACCACGAGGAGGCCGAGGGCCGCATCCGCTTCGACGGCGACAGGGACCTGCGGCGTTTCGCCGAACTCTGTGGCCGCCACGGCCTGGACTTCATCCCGCGTATCGGTCCCTGGTCCCACGCGGAGGTGCGCAACGGCGGCCTCCCCGACTGGCTGCTCGCCCGCGCCTGCACCCCGCGCACGGACGATCCGGCCTATCTGGCACCCGTACGCACCTGGTTCGAGGCGATCGCCGGGCAGCTGCGCGGGCTCGACCGTGCGCACGGCGGCCCGATCGTCGCGATCCAGATCGAGAACGAGCTCTACGACCGGCCGGGCCATCTGCTGACGCTGAAGCGCATGGCACAGGAGGCCGGACTGAGCGCCCCGCTCTGGACGTCGACGGCGTGGGGCGGCGTCCAGCTCCCGCCCGACGAACTGCTTCCGCTCTACGGCGGCTACCCCGAGACCTTCTGGACGGAGGCGGACGGCGGCTGGCCCGACACCTGCCGCAAGCACTTCTTCTTCACCCACCAGCGCGACGACGAGGGCATCGGCGCCGATCTGCGCCCGACGACGGTTCGCGGCAGCGACCCGACGGCCCTGGAGGACCGATTCCCCTGGGCCACCTGCGAGTTGGGCGGCGGCATGGCGGTCGCCTATCACCGCCGCCCGCGCGTCGACGCCGCCGACATCGGCGCCCTCGGCCTCACCAAGATCGGCTGCGGTTCGGTGTGGCAGGGCTACTACATGTTCCACGGCGGCACCAACCCGCAGGGCGAGTCGACGACTCTTCAGGAGTCCCACGCCACCGGATATCCGAACGACCTCCCCGTCCTGACGTACGACTTCCAGGCACCGCTCGGCGAGTACGGCCAGTACCGGCCCACGTACGACGAACTGCGGCTCCACCACCTGATGCTGGCCGACTTCGGTCATCTGATCGCGCCCATGGAGTCCGTGCTTCCCGAGCGGCAGCCGGCCGGACAGTACGACCGGGAGACACTCAGGTGGGCGGTCCGCGCGGACGGGCGGTCCGGGTTCCTCTTCGTCAACAACCATCAGCCGCACGAGCCGCTGCCGGACCATCCGGACACGTCGTTCACGGTCGAATTCCCGGACGCCGGCGAACTGACGTTTCCCAGCACACCGGTGACGGTTCCTCAGGGGGCCTACTTCTGCTGGCCGTTACGGCTCGACGTGGCCGGACTGCGGCTCGACTGGGCCACCGCCCAGCCCGTCTGCACGGTCGACGCGGACGGTCGTACGGTCCTGGTGCTGGCCGCCGTCGACGGGATCGCCCCCGAACTCGCCCTGGACACCAGCACGTTGAAGTCGGTCTACGCTCCGACGCGGCAGGTCTCCTCCGTCGGCGGGCGCGTCCTGGTCACCGGGCTGCGGCCCGGCACCGACGCACTCGTCGAGGTCATCACGACGGACGGCAACCAGGTCGGCCTGCTGGTCCTGGACGCGGCGACGGCCCGCACCGCCTACCGGGGTGTCGCGTGGGGAACCGAGCGGCTGGTGCTCTGCGCCGACGGTGTCGTCTTCGACGAGCACGCGGGGGACGGTCGGGGTGGACAGGGCGAGGTGCGGGTGCACGGTCGACGGGCCGGGGAGGTGTCGTTCGCGGTGCTGCCGGCGCCGGAGCGGGCGCCGGTGGTGACGTGGGCGGGGCCAGCGGCAGCCGGGGTGACCGGGGCGGTCGTTCGGGAGGCGGCGGACGGGGTGCTCACGCGCTACACGGTGCAGGGTGGCGGCGGCCAGGCTGTCGCGGAGGCGTCGGCCACGCTGATTCGGGCTTCGGCGGCACCGGCGCCCGAGCCGGTGACGGGTGTGCTGGGCCGGGCGAGCGCCCCGGCGGACAAGCACTTCGACACCCCGGCGGCCGCCGAGTACGAAATCGCCGTGCCGGACGGCCTTCCGCGCGAGGGCACCCTCCTGCGCGTCCACTGGAGCGGGGACGTGGCGCGGGCGTACGTGGGGGACACGCTCGTGGCGGACCAGTTCGCCTCGGGGCGGGTCTGGGACATCGCCCTGGACCGGCTCCCCGCGGAGGCCCTCAGGGAGGAGGGCCTGCGGCTGCGGGTGCTGCCTCGCCACCCGGACGCCCGGGTGTACGTGGCGGCGGAGGCGGGCGACACCGGGGGAGCGGTGGCGGCGGACACGGGTGGGGACGTGGGAGGAGCGGTGGCCGGACGGACGAACGGAGACGGGAGAGCGGTGGCGGCGAGCATCGGGCGCGTCGAGTGGGTGACGGCCCGCACATGGGTGACGAGGGCGGGCTGAGCCCCCGGGGCCCCTCTCCCGCCGGGCGGCCTATCCTGTGGGCCAGCCGGGCGGGGCACGACCGCCGGCACGAACCCGAAGGACATCACCCGTCATGACCCGAAGTGCCGGTGACGGCGCGCCGCCCCAAGGCCCTCCCAAGGACCTCCCCAAGGGCCGCAGCCGCCGCAACTTCGCGGGAGCGCGGCCGGTGATGGACGACGTGGCGCGCCTGGCCGGTGTCTCCAAGCAGACCGTGTCCCGCGTGCTGAACGACAACCCGTCCGTCCGCCCCGAGACCCGTGAGTCGGTCCTGACGGCCATGCGCACGCTCGGCTACCGCCCGAGCCGCAGCGCCCGCTCTCTGGCCAGCGGAAGAACGCGCATGCTGGGCGTGATCTCCTTCGACGCGGCGCGGTTCGGCCCGGCCTCGATCCTGACCGCGATCAACACGGCGGCCCAGGAAGCCGGTTACCTGGTGAGTTCCATCGCGCTGGACACGGCGGACCGGGCCACCGTCGTACGGGCCGTGGACACGCTGTCGGCCGAGGGCGCGGACGGTGTGATCGCCATCGCCCCGCAGCGCTGGGTGGGCAGGGCGCTGGCGGAGGCGCAGTTGGACACCCCGCTGATGGTGCTGGAGAACGACCTGGGCAAGGACGCGTCCTTCGTCACGGCGGACAACCGCGCGGGCGCGCGCAAGGCCACGGAACATCTGCTGGCGCTGGGCCACGCGACGGTCTGGCACATCGCGGGCCCCACGGGCTGGCTGTCGGCGGACCGAAGGGTGGAGGCCTGGAGGGCCACGCTGGAGGCGGCCGGGGCCGAGATCCCCGAACCTCTCATCGGCGACTGGAGTGCAGACTCGGGCTACGAACTTGGCCGCCAACTGGCCGGCCGGCCCGACGTCACCGCGATCTTCGCCTCCAACGACCAGATGGCCCTGGGCCTGCTGCGGGCCCTGTACGAGGCGGGCCGCCACGTCCCCGACGACGTCAGCGTCGTCGGCTACGACGA
This sequence comes from Streptomyces sp. NBC_00258, assembly GCF_036182465.1. Taxonomy (NCBI): domain Bacteria; kingdom Bacillati; phylum Actinomycetota; class Actinomycetes; order Kitasatosporales; family Streptomycetaceae; genus Streptomyces; species Streptomyces sp. NBC_00258. Next base: position 4,477,318 of record NZ_CP108081.1, on the reverse strand, counting down.
CATCCCCGAGGCCGCGCACCTGCTGCCCCCGCTGACCACGGTCCGCACCGACTTCCCCGAGATCGGCACCCGTTCCCTGCGCCTGCTCCTGTCCCAGCTGGACGGCCCGCCCGAGCCGGCCGTCGGCCGCGTCGTACCGGTCGAACTGATCGTCCGGAGGAGTACGGGCCCGGCCCCGGGCCGTTGACCTCTACCCGGGCACGGCCTGACCGGCGGGCCGTCTTCCCCGTACGCAGGTCATGGAGAAGGAAAATCTGTGCGGATCAGGTGAGTGGTCGGGTACCTCGGCGGGATAGAAAGGACACATGCCGGAGCACGAGACCCCCGCCGGGGCCAAGGACGATGTCGACGCGGTGACCCATGCGGTGATGACCGCCTCCCGCCTTCTCGTCGCGGTCTCGGCGCGTTCGCTCGCCGAGGTCGAGGAGCGCGTGACGCTGCCGCAGGTCCGGATGCTGGTGGTGCTCGCCACACGCGGCGCCACCAAACTGGTCACGCTCGCCGATCTCCTCCAGGTCGCGCCGTCCACCGCCATGCGCATGATCGACCGGCTCATCGCCGCCGGGCTGGCCGACCGCCAGACCAACCCCACCAACCGCCGAGAGACCCTGCTGCAGCTCACGGAGGAGGGGCGGCGCACCGTCGCGAACGTGACCGCCCGTCGGCGCGCCGAGATCTCCGCGATCGTCGAACGGCTCACCCCGAAACAGCGCGAGGCACTGGTCGACGCGCTGACGGCGTTCAACGAGGCGGGCGGAGAGCCCCTGGCCCCGGCACTGGACGACGCCGAGCCGTACCCCCTGGGCTGGGTGGACGTGCCGGCCACACACGAGGCCTGAAACCTTCTTTCCCTCCGGCCCGGTTCAACCGGCGCTCGGGCTGGGAGCCGGCGTCGGGGAACTCGTGTTCACATCCAGCCCCGGAGGCTCGTTGAGGACGAGAACGGGCGAGCCCGGCTGCGGCGCCGGCGGCGTCATCTCGTCCTTGGGGAGCTTCGGCGGGGTGGTCTGCTGGAAGTTGACCTGGTCGTAGTTGACGAGGTCGGTCTTCTCCAACACGGTGATGTGGTCGAGGACGGTGTCGTTGGCCAGGTCGGCCAGCTGCCGGATCATGGTGTTCTGGGTACTGGCCCGGATCTTGGCGATGGTCGGGAAGATCTGCCCGTGCGTCACCCGCATGATGTTCACCGCGGTCGTGTCGAACTGCTTGCCGGTGTTCCCGTCCACGGTCGCCACGAACTGCTGCTGTTGCGGGCTGGCCTGGTTGGGCAGGGTGATGCCCAACTCGGGAGCGATCTTCCGGCACAGCTCGTCGAGCCCGGAGTGCCCCGCGACCAGATGCTCGCCGGCCTCCTTCATCTCCGGGGTCGTCCCCCGCTCCATGGCCATCAGCCCCAGCGGGTGCTCCCACAACCCCGCCGCCCGAACCTTGATGACGAAGTCCCGGTCGGCCTCCGTCACCGGCCCGTACCGGGTGTTGGCGATGATCCGCTCCTGGTTGGTCGCCGTCTTCTCGATCCCGACGAGGGCGGGGTAGGCGAGCGCGGTGAGCGTCACGGCCAGCCCGCCGATCACGAATACGGTTCCTGCCGTGCGTTGCGTTACGCGCATGGTGCCTCCTGGGTGAACGGCTCGGTCCTCAGGGGGTACGGATGAGAAGCACAATGCAATCATTGCGCAGGGTAAATTTTGCACTCCGCTGATCCAGAGGGTGCCGTAAGGGGACCGACGGCCGTCCCGCCTACCGTGCAACCTGCCTCTGCGGCCTCCTCGGCTCGCCGTCTTCGCGGCCACGGGTCATACCCTTCAGTACGCCCCTAGGGTGTTCGGGCATGGGAACGGCCCACACCATTTCTGCTTGGGGGAGGGCGCCATGCCACGTCCGCGCCGTGCCAGGTGGTCAGTTTTATTGATCATGACGTTGGTCGCCGCGCTTCAAGCGGGGGCCATGCCCACCGCTTCCGGTCACGGTGACCACGGCGGTGAAGGCCGCATCGTCGAGCCGCGCAAGAAGTTGGACGGACTGACCGGGCGAGATGCCATGGGAGAGGGCTGGCATCGGACGTTCACCCTGCCGGCGGCGGAGAATCCATGGTTCGAAAACGGCGAACGGTGCGTGAAGCTCGGACGAACCGGCAAGGTTCTCCTGGCCATTGGAAACGGACCCCCGCAGAACTGCACCGTGAAAGAAGGAACGGCGGTGTTCGTCCTCGGACTCATGACTGTCTGCGACGACGTCGAGGAGCCCCCGTACTACGCGGTCGGCGAAGCCGCCCAACGCAAATGCGCCTGGACGGACCTCCGGACCAACACCGAGTCGGTGCGGCTCACCGTCGACGGCGGCAGGCCCATCGATCTCCAAAAGCGACGCTTCGCAATCTGCGCACCGCAGCAGGCGGTTCAGCTGAGGCCGGACAACTTCCTGAACGTACCCGCACAGCCCGCGACCTTCACCGCCTGCGGGTGGGTGGCATGGCTGACAGACCTCGCACCAGGCCGACACGTCCTCAACTCACAAGCAACCTACTTCGACGGCTCGGAGCCGCACGTATGGGCTCCCGTCATCAACGTGGTCCGGAAGAACCACCACTGAGGACCTTCAGCCGCGGCAATTCGACGATCGACGACCTGTCAGTGGCCCATGGCACGATCGCGGCCATGACATCGATCGAGGAACAGCTCCTTCTCAGGACGGCCGCCGAGTACGGCGTTCCCGGCCCCGTCGCACAGGAGTTGATGGCCCGGACGCGGCCGTGCCTGTATCTGGTGCCGCACGAGGAAGTGCCTGCGTCCCGGCGGGGAAACGCCCGCCCCGCCGCACGAACGGGCGGGCTCCCCGCACTGCCGGACGGGGTGGACTGGCCCGAACCGAGAAATCCGCTCGTGCTGAGCGTCGACTGCGCGGCCCTGCCTCACGACGTCCTGGACATCGAACTGCCCGCCGATGGGCACCTGTTGTTGTTCACAGAGATCGAGTACCCGCCGGACTCGTCCGTGGTGCTCCACATCCCTGCCGGAGCACGCACCACGGAACGCTCCGCGACATATGAATTCAACGGTGAGGCCGAGCAGGTCAGGGTCTACGAACCACGCACCCTGTATCCCATGCCCGGGCTGACCCTCGACAGTGACTGGGAAGAGGGCCCACAGACCCGCGCGTTCCTGGCCGAGGACGGAGCGGAGGACACGCTGGACGGTTTCGAGGAAGCCGTCCTCGACATGGCCTTCGGTGGACATCGCCCCGGAGTCTGCGTACAGATCGGCGGGCACTCCGACCCGTGGGACATGGCACCGGACGAGGGCGATCTCGTGCTCTTCGCGCAAATGGCCGGGCAGGCGATCGACTACAACGTATTCACCATGAACCTGATCGTGGGCACACGGGAGGACATCGCCGCCCGACGGTATTCCAGCCTCCAGTACGACCAGCAGTGCTGAGCCGGCGCACTCACCTCGAACCAACGACGCCGGTCGCTTCGGACGGGTACCGGGATCACTCCTGGATGGAGGCCATGCCCATCGGCGCGTAGCGGTCTCCCGCCACGGCTCCGACCGGGATCGCGGCGCTCAGCCCGGCGACGGTTGCGGGGTCGAGTTCGACGGCGGCGGCTGCGACGTTCTGCTCGAGCCACGTGCGCCGCTTGGTTCCGGGGAGGGCAGTGACTCCGTCCTGGGCGAGCACCCAGGCGAGGGCGAGTTGACCGGTCGTCACGCCGAGGCTGTCCGCCGTCGCGACGATCCGGTCGAGAAGTGACAGGTTCTGTTCCAGGTTCGTGTCGGCGAAGCGCGGCGACGTGCGACGGAAGTCGTGGGCCGGCAGGTCGTGCACCGATCGCACGGCTCCGGTGAGGAAGCCGCGGCCGAGCGGGGCGTACGCGACGAATCCGATGCCCAGTTCACGGACCGTGTCGAGCACGCCGTTGACTTCGACGGTGCGGCTGAACAACGAGTACTCGGTCTGCACCGCCGACAGCGGGGCCACCGCGTGCGCTGCCCGGATACTCGCCGGGGACGCCTCGCTGATACCGAGGTACCGCAGCTTCCCCTCCGCCACCAGATCGGCGAGGGCGCCGAATGTCTCCTCGACAGGCACGCCCGGGTCGACCCGGTGCAGATAGTACAGGTCGATGTGATCCGTGCCCAGCCGGCCCAACGAGCCTTCCACACCCGCTCGTAGGTAGTCGGGTCGCCCGTTGGGACCGCCGACGATCTTCCCGGTCCCGTCGAGAGTGACGCCACCACCCTTCGTCGCGACGGTCAGTTCGCCACGGCGGCCCTTCAGCGCCCGGCCGAGCAGTTCCTCGCCGCTGAAGGGCCCGTACATGTCCGCGGTGTCGAACATCGTGACGCCCAGCTCTACCGCCCGGTGAACAGTTCTGATCGCCTCGGCCTCGTCCGGGGTGCCGTACATCGCGGTCATGCCCATGGTGCCGAGGCCCTCGACGGAGGCGACCAGGCCGCCGCCGCCGATGTCGTGTGTCTGCAAAGTCATGTCTCCACCAGGTCGTTGTAGGGGGATCGCTGATGATCTTTCAAGGTGCCACCGAGGGAGCCGGGCGAGATCTACGCCCAGGTCGACGGTCTGTTCCGGAAAGCCGTGCGGTACGTAGATCTCGGCGTGGGGCGGCCTCCAGGTAGTTCATTGGGCCGCTCATCGGACAACCGCACCGACGAGGTCGGTGGTCGCGTCCCACAGCCGGCCGGCCATGGCGGAGTCGAGACCGGCCTTGCCCTGTCTGCGGATGGCCGGGGAGCCCCGGAAGCCGCCCAGACCGTCCGGTCCGACGTAGGAGTTGCCGGGGACGTCCTGCGTCGCGGCGAAGAGCAGCGACAGCGCTCCGCGCTCAGGGGCGTTGGTGAGGAACGTGAACCGGTTGATGACGTTCGACCGGGACTGGGCCGCCAGCGAGGTACGGGCGATGCCGGGGCTGGCAAGCACCGAGCGCACGGCACTACCGGCGGCGGTCAGCCGACGCTGCAGCTCCAGAGAGAACAGGACGACAGCGAGCTTCGACGCCTGGTAGGCCTGCATCCCGTTGTGCTTGCGCGTCCGCCAGTCGAGGTCGTCCAGGTCGATCCAGCCCTGCTTGTGCAGCTCGCTGGTGACGTGCACCACGCGGTCGGAGACGCGCTCGAGCAGCCGGTTGGTCAGCAGAAAGGGACCGGTGTAGTTGGTGGTGGTCTGCAGATCGAGGCCGTCGGCGGTACGCGCGGCGGGGATGTCCATCACACCGGCGTTGTTGATCAGGATGTCGATGTCACCGGACCAGGCGGCGGCGAAGGCTCGCACCGAGGTCAGATCCGATACGTCGAGTGGTCTGACGTCGAAGATGCCGGGCAGGCCGTCGACGGCGCGGCGGGCCTTGCCGGTGTCGCGTACCCCCAGCACGACGCGGGCACCGGCACGGGCGAGCTCGCGTGCCGTGATCAGGCCGAGGCCGCGGCCGGCGCCGGTGATCACCACCGTACGGCCGGTCAGATCGGGGAGGTCGTTCGCTGTCCAACTGCTCATGCTGGTCATGGATCTTGGCTCCGTGGGTCAGGATTCGCGTTTCGGGATCCGCAGTCCGGAATCCGCGGCGACCGGTGATCGCAAAGCCAGTGAACTCGCCGCGCCACGGGCGGTGGAAGGACATGCGGAACCACTGAATGGGAGGTCGTGGCTAAGCCGCGCCGGATGGCCAACGATGGGGAACATGGACCATACGTTCGACCGCTCGTCCCTCGGCGCCTTTCTGCGCACCCGGCGCACGGCGCTGCAACCGGAGGACGTCGGCCTGCGACGCGGGGAACGCCGACGCGCTCCGGGCCTGCGCCGCGAGGAGGTGGCGGAGCTGTGCACCATGTCCGCCGACTACTTCGCCCGGCTGGAACGCGGTGACGGGCCGCAGCCGTCGGAGCAGATGGTCGCGGCCATCGCCCGCGGCCTGCGGCTGACCCCGGACGAACGTGATCACCTGTTCCTGCTCGCCGGCTACCGCACCGCACGACGTGACCTGCGGCTTCAGCACGTGAGCCCCGGCCTGATGCGAGTGATGGACGGCTTGGCCGGCACGACAGCACAGGTCATGGGCCCGATGGGCGAGACGTTGCTGCAGACGCCGTCCGCGGTGGCATTGCTCGGCGAGCAGACCCAGTACACCGGCAACGCCCGCAGCGCGACGTACCGCTGGTTTACCGATCCGGCCGCCCGCGAGCGGTACCACCCCGAGCAGCACGACAACAACAGCCGGACCAATGCCGCCCTTCTGCGCGCGGCTGCCACCCGGGACGGCCCCGGCTCCCCCGCGGCGGAGCTGGCGGACATCCTGCTGCGCACCAGCGACGAGTTCGCCCGCTTGTGGGAGCGTCACGAGGTGGGCCTGCGCCGGAGCGACACCAAACGCTTCATCCACCCCCAGGTCGGCCGACTGGACCTCTACTGCCAACTCCTCCTGGAGCCGGACCAGGGCCAGTCCCTCCTCATATTCACCGCCACCCCGGGCACGGAAAGCCACGAGAAACTAACCCTGCTCACGGTGCTGGGCACCGACCGGTTCGCCGCCAACACGGAGTGACGCCACCCCGGCCTGCCACCTCGGCGGCACTCTCCTGAGCCGAAATCCGGTTGATCTCATGAGAGTTCAGGATATGGCGGGGAAGGAAAGGAAATCTTCCGGCTTTCGTTCATACCGTCGGTGAGGACGCCGCGTCCCCGACAGCCGGCCGATGGTGCGCTCAACGATCCAACGGTGACGGCCCAGGTGGCGGGCGGACTCGATGCGCCTGCGGGCCAGAGGACGGCGAACGCGGCGTCCACTGGCCATCGACGCAGGGGGTTGTGGGGAGTGCCTGCGCCGTGGAGTGGCTGCTCGCGCGGGCCCCCTAGGTCGACGTCGTGCTGAAGGTCTACGCAAAGTAAGTCGACGGCCAGGAGCAAGAGATGAAGGACAGCATCCTGAAGGGCTTGGGAGAAGAGGTGGGCGTGTAGTTGAGGGATGCATGACTACTGATCAGAGTTGCTCAGCCAACCGTGGAACCCGTGGAGGGACCCGGGGCTTCCACGGTATTCGGCTCGTCTCATTGCACGTCGGACGAGGCGAGCGTGATGAAGTGCTCCAGAGCTTCTCGTGCCTGTGTACCGAGAGTGCTCAGTTCTGTCTTGTCGGATGCTTTGTGGAGGTTGGATGCGTGTGCGTAGGCATCTCGCGCGGCGTCGATCAACGTCTGCCCGCTTGCTATGAGCTGAACTCGGAACATCGCGTGGAGGGCGACCCCGCGGAGCCGGTAGGCCTCGGTTCGAGCCTCGAAGCATGCAGAGCTGTCTGGATCTTCGCTCTTGCGGTGCCAGCGATCCAGTTGGCCTCGCCTGTACTCGGTCAGCGCTCCGGCGAAGTCGCTGTAGACAGCCATCCGATCTGAGCGGAGTTGTTGCTGAGCTGCGAACACCTTGTCGCGCGCAGACGCTCTGCGTTGAAACAGGTGCGTCACACCGACGCCCAGTAGCGTTCCGATGACTGCGATGAGGGTCGAGAGAACACCGTCCACGGAAAGCAGAACATCACAAGATCGTCTACCCGCTCAGGTACTTTGCGGAGTTCCCCGGGACCTCTCCGAGAGTCGGCCTGACCTGCGGCGAGGCACATCAAGATCATTAAGCTGTCGTTACGTGACCACAGTCATGGAGCCGCATCCGGCCGCATCCGCCCGCACATACGCCAAGACCCCGTCCTCAGCTGAATCGCTGATGGCGGGGTCTTCGGGCACCTCATAAAGGGTGCCCCCGGCAGGATTCGAACCTGCGCACACGGCTCCGGAGCCCGGGTGAGGTCGTGAGGCCATTGACGCTCTGGCCTGCGAGGGAGCGGTCGGCACGGGGCCTGCTGAGCAAGGTCATCACGCCCCTATTACGTGGGCGGCCTGTCGAGCGGCGGGGCAGCGCCGTATGGTCGAAGGCATGATCTCGGGCAGCGGCGGGGGCCAGGACGGCGGTACGGAGTTCACGGCAGACGGCCTTGAGGTGGTCCTGCGAGAGGCGTGCGGGACGGCAGGACTGGACCCCGACGGCGCTGAGTTGCTGCGGCTCGGCTCCAACGCCGTATACCGCTTATCGGCGTCGCCGGTCATCGTCCGCGTTGCTCGCGACCCCGATGTCCTGGAGGAGATGGAGCGGGCCGTACGGGTTGCCCGATGGCTGGAGGCGGAGGACCTTCCAGCAACTCGGGTGCCGGCCAGGGTGACGCAACCCTTGGTGGTCGGCGGCCGGGTCGTGACGTTCTGGGAGAGCGTGCAGGAGCACGAGGAGTACGCCACGGTGGGTGAGCTGGCCGACCTGCTCCGCCGCTTGCACTGGCTCGAAGAGCCGGAGTCCCTGAGGCTCCCGTACTTCGACCCCTTCGCGAAGCTCTGGGGGTCGCTCCGGCAGATGGACGGCGTAACGGCGGACGACCGCGCGTTCCTGGAGGAACGAGCCGGAAAGCTGAACAAGGACTACGACCGGCTGGACTTCGTGCTCCCGTTCGGGATGATCCACGGGGACGCCAACATAGGCAACGTACTCCGCCACCGAGACGGCCAAGCGGTCCTCATCGACCTCGACGGCTTCGCGCTGGCTCCTCGCGAGTGGGATCTGATCCTCACCGCGATCTACTACGAGCGGTACGGCTGGCACACGCGGGCACAGTACGAGGAGTTCGTCCACCGGTACGGCTTCGACCTGATGAACTGGCCGGGCTACGAAGTACTCGCTGATCTGCGCGAGTTGATGATGGTCGTCTGGGTCGGGCACCAGGTCGCCACGAGCGAGCGGTCCGCCGACGAGTTCGCCCGCCGCGTTCGCGCCCTGCGCACGGGCGGCAGTCGGAAGGACTGGCAGCCGTTCTGAAGGGCCGCCTCTTTGGCTGACCGTGCTCGTTGACGAGAGTGTCCAATCCGGCGCGTGGGTGACTTTGCCATTGCGCGAGCCGTCCCCCATGACGGTGCGGCTCGCGGAACTGACTCGACCCTGGCGCGACGGCAGCACGGCAAGGCCAGCACGCAGAAGGGATCGACCATGAGTAACGTTCATGTCCGTATCGGGGAGTACCGCTACGCGTATCACACCGACCCTGACTGCCCTGCACTGAACGGCAAGCCGGAGACCTTCAAGGGGATGACGGAGATCTCCAGGGAGGAAGCGGAGAAGCAAGACCTCAAGGCTTGCCATCAGTGCAAGAAGTGACGACTGTTCTCGCCTCCCGTGGGGTCGCAGCAACTCGAAGTGGCGGCCCCACCACGTGCAAGCTCTATGCAGTGGAGAGCCCGGCGGCGGCGGCGTACCACAGTCGCTGGTCCGCTGCCTGTTCGTAGAAGTCCCGGAGGACGGCCGTAGGGCCGATGGTCGCCAAGTGCTGCTGGAACTCGGCGAGGTAGCTGACGCAGCGAGCGGACTTCAGCTGCTCGCCGAGGTCCAGCGCGTCCAGGGCCACCCGGCACGCCTCTTCGAGATCGCCGGCGCGTAGGTGTGCGTCGGCGAGAACCATCGTTGCGAAGAAATCACTCCGGACGTGGCTGCCGCTCATCGCGTTCGACGCGTGGGCAACGGCTTGGCGGGCGCTGTTGACGTCCCGGAAGCAGTGGGCGGCCTCGGCGGCGAGTTCCGCTTCGTCGAAATAGCTGATCCACTCGGGCTCGTCGTCGCTGTTCCGACTCTCCAGGGTCTTCGTCGCTGCTGCCAAGGCGAGTTCGCATGCCCGAGCGTCGCCGGTACGGGCCAGAGCGCGGGCCTCCATCGCGTGGAACTGCGCGCGAAGCGTCGGCGTCGCCACGGGCGAGATCCCCATGAGCGCCGCTCGGGCGAGCGTTGCGGCCTGCGTATAGCGGCCCAGGAACGTGGCCTGGTGGCTCATCGCGGAGAGGATGCTCCCGGCGAGGCGGCGATCGTTGGCGTCCTGGGCGAGCCGCAATGCCTGTAGGAAGTACCGCTGAGCGAGGCCGTGATGGCAGGCGTCGTACGACATCCAACCCGCGAGGAGAGTCGCCTCGGCGACGGTGGAGAAGAGTGCGCGGCCGACGGGCTCGGTGTACTGGCCGCTCAGCAGCGGAGTGACATCGCGACTCAGGAACTGGATCACGGAATGCCGCGCGTGGTCGCCTCCGAACCGGTCATCGAGCTGGGCGAACATATCGGCGGTCGTCTTGACCGTTGCCACATCGGCGAGGCCGACACTCACCACACTGTTCCGCGGCGCGGCGGGGAACGACGGCTCGGGCGCCACAAGCCACCGGAGGGACGCTTCATTCCACGCAGGTTCGGACGCCGGGGCCTCGAACAACGGCTCATAGCCGTTGAGATCAGCACGCCATAGCCACCCGACCGACTCAATGGCGGCATCGGGACTGTCCGGGTAGCCGGCCTCCAAGAAGGCCGAGTCCGCTCCATCGGCATGGTTCAGCCCGAGTTCCGCGGCGCTTGTGCCGAACGCAACGCTGAGGAACGGCCCATAGAACTCGTCAGGGACGCTGTGGCCGTTCTCCCAACTGGCGATACGTCGCTTCACGCTGGCGTCCGCCGGGAGTTGGTGCCCACGTCGCGCGGCGACCTGACGCAACTCACGTACGAGACGCGGTTGACTCCAGCCTCGGTTGGTACGGGCTTCACGTAAGCGGACACCGATCGGCTGCATCGGAAACGCGCCCCTTCTTTCCCTCTCGTGTGCCGTACAACAAGCCAGTCCCACAGTCGAATGTACGCGCCGCCAGTCCTCATGCACGCGCTGTAGCCGAAGTTGCCTTTGCCGAGTGTGGGGTGACGGGGGATGACGTACGGGGAGGTGCCGCGTCACCTCCCATCACCTCTCGTCATCTGCCCAGTTCAGGAGCCCTGGGACCAGTCTGGATCTGCGGCGGCAGAGCGGCCGTCGGCGCAGCCCGACAGAGGTGAGATGGCGTGCAGAGGATGACCAGAAGAGGCGTCGAGTGGCTGTCTGCTGCCGCTGACGATCCGGAGATGTGCAGGGCGCGGTGGGCGGACGATCCGCGTGGGCCGCGAATGCTGCCGACGGGCCGTCTCTTCGATGTCGTGGCGATCGACCAGCGCATCGGCTTGGAAACCTTCGATCTGCTCGTACGCCGGCAAATGCCGCTCGGCCCGGTCATGATCGACCACGCGGCCCGACGGGTCGGGTTCTTCCTCAACTCCCGTTGGCAGGGACGCTTTGTCCGCTTCCTGGCCAGGGCGACCGACAACCCACCGCCGTACAGGTACCTGGGCGACAACTCGTTCGTCGTGGTGCCTGGCCCCATGCCCATGTCGGGCGACCGCTACCAATGGCTCCGAGCTCCGGTCCGCCGGCCAGAGGCCGACCCACTACGTGCAGTTGCGCTGGCCTTCATGTTCGTGGCCGCTGCTGACCTCCTCGCGCGGGTCGATCACTACAGCGAGCAATACCCGAACCCTGAGGCTGCGACGGCCGAAGTCCTGGAGGCGGCGGCCAATGAACAGTGAGGGCGAGGAGCGCGACGGCATCGCCCGTTGGTCTCCGCTCGAAAGCGAAGGGTGGTACGCCGCGCGGGGTGCCACGAGCGCGCTGCGCGACGTCCTTGTGGCGGCGGGCCTGGAGAAGGACTTCCCGTACCTGCGGGCGGACTTGAACGCGTTCGGCCATGGGCTGATCGAACTCGGGCGCGTATCGCCGGAGACGGCGGAGCGGTTGGCAGAGCTCCTGAAACGTGCGCTGTCCTGCCCGCAGAGTGCGGACGGCGTGTGTAGCGGCCCGACGAACTTACGAGAGAACTAAAGGAGCGGGGAAGTCATGACGGACCGGCGAGGAGTGGTGGCGAAGCGGGCCGAGAACCTGATGCCCGGTGTGCCTTATGTGCGCGGATGGGTTCGCGCTCGGCGCGGTGCCGAAACGCTGGCACTACAACTGGCCGCGCTCGGCTTGGAGTCAGACTTCCCCGGCCTCAGCGCCGACGTGAACGTCTTCGGCGACGGCATGGTAAGCCTGGGCTCGATCCGACCGGAAGCGGCAGCACTCCTGGCTGAGTTGATCGCCTCCGGTTTAGCTGCGGAGATGACTGACCGTGCGGCGCCTACACCCAGCGAGCGTGACCACCGGGATACTCCAGTGACCTGAGAACTGCTGCCGCCCATGACTCCGGTCCGCTGTGGTCGGTTGAAACTCCCCCTCACGCGAACCGGACCCCGGCCCTGTGCGCCGAATGCCTCCGTCGCAGCAACCGGCACGCAGGGCTTTGGCATGACGGTGCACGTTTCGTGCACTGCGGCCGCCCCTGTCCGCCCGACCGGGACCGGCGCCCCAGCGCCGCAGCCCGGACGGGACGGCAGGGGCGACCGCCCCATGCGTATGTGGTTTCCTCAACGACAACTGCCTTGACATCCGCTTCAGGAGTTCGATCCTTGCCCGGGTGTCCGAGAGAGGACAGCCCTCGACAGGCGGGGGAGTGAGCGCTGAAGGACCTCCTCATCCACGGTCGTCTGCCGTCGTTGATGTCACTGTGTAAGAGGCTGATCCGTCGAGTGAGTTGCTCCGGTAGGCGGCACCCGTGCGAGACCTGGCTCCTACTCTGTCCGCGGCGCCAACATGTCCACTGAGTGGGCCCGGGTATCGACACCGGTGTGAGGTAGCCCGTCATCGGAGTAAGAGACGCCCTACTCCGACTTCCTGGAGGTTTCATCGGGACTGAACCGCTGCCACAATCGTGCTGATTGCGGTAGCACGCGCAGAGGGGGGCGGGTGGCTCAGTCTGAGATCCCTGTGGCGCTGATCGGCCTGGGAGGCGCAGTCGCTGGAGCGGCGGCCACCGCTGTGGTAGGTCGCTTCACAGGGCGCGCGAGCGTTAAGGCAGCGACCGTAGCCAAGGTGGACACCTTGCAGGACGAACTGACGAAATTCTGCGCTCCGTTCGTCGAAGCGAGGATTCAATTGCTTCCCGCTCTCACCGGGCATACGCCTTCCGACCCGTGGTTGGCGATAGCTCCTCAAATGTCCAGGGCAGCGCCGCGCTGGACGTCCATGGCTGCGAACCCCCTAACCCTGTGGGAGATGCCCGGGGTCGTACGTCGTAAGGCCTCGTACGTTGACGGCGAAATACGGTCCCACCAGACACGTGAGGATCAACTGCTCGTTTTCGATGTGCACATGGCCGTCCGCGAGCTCTACCAAGACGCCAGGGAAATCATCGACACGTACACGCGAGAATTTCGGCGACTCGCCAAGCGCGGGATGGGAGTGATGTGACTTGTGGCCAAATGGGCGTCTCCCGTCCCCGCACCCTTACGACGGACGACGGCAAGCGCGACCTCGTTTGGTCCTCGGCTGACGGGCGTACGTCGAAGGATGTTCCGGTGTTGGGTCGTTATACGTCAGGCGAAGGTGGCGATCAAGGAGAGAGCGGAGCTGAGTAGGGATACGAGTCCGGGTACGCCGTCGCATTTGGCCAGGATCTGTTCCAGCATGGTCCTGGCCGTGGAGCGGCCGCCTGTGTCGTCGAGGCGTTGCTGCGCGGTGAGGTCGAGGAGGATGACGCACTGCTGATAGTCGTTGACGCGGTCCTGATCGGCCGCCAACTGCTGTCGGATGCGGTCGAGTAAGGTGGTGAATTCTTTCAGCTGATCCGGGCCGGTGCCGGTGTTGGTCTGATTCTGGTGGGAATTAGTGGCGCCCGGCTGGTTCTGGACGTTGCCCATAGCCCCGTAGTTCACGATGCCGGAGTTATCGCCCGGGGGCTGGCTATTCCTGCGGATCACGCTGTACCTCCTGTCGTCGGGGGCCGGGTGTTCATCTGGGAGTTCACGGCGCCGGGCTGGTTCTGTACGGAGCCCATTTCGCCGTAGTTGATGACGCCAGAGTTCTGGAGAATGACCGTGGTCTGATCCACGTAGGAGCCGATGTCGACGTTGTGATCGACGAGGAATTTCTTGACCGAGTCGAAGATGCGCCGTTGCATCATCTCGATGTAGCGGCGCGCGTCGTCGTACTGGAGCATGTCGTCCATGTACCGGGTCGAGTATGCCTCGCGCAGGCTCACAGGACCTTTCTGCTTATCGAGTTCGGGGCGCCGGCGATCCTTGCCGGGGTTGAACAGCCGAATGAGCATCAGCACCACGTCCACCGCCGAGGCTAGCCAGGCCCGGCGGTGCCAGGACCAACCGGAGCGGGCGGCCTCACTGTCAGCGGTGCGGAGAGTCGGGTGGAGTGGGTTGATCACGTGAGGGCGGATGGTGACCCGCAGGTAGTGGTCCTCATAGGCGAAGCCAACGAAGACTGAAGCTACCAATTCACCGTCCCAGGAGATGACGCGGGCGCACAGGAACCGGCGGGCTACCTTCGGAGTCCGTCCCGCACCGACGGCCCGGGGGCCATGTTCGGCCAGGACACTCAGTGACGTCCATTGCTCGGGAGTGATGCTCTTCCATCGCTCCGCAGAGATTGCGGCGACGCCGTACGCTTCGAGTCGGTTATCTGGGTGGAAGTCGGGGCTGGGCGCGGTTCCGCGTTCGAGCTCGCGAACGACATGGGTGAGCAGATTGTCCGGGGTGAAGTGTTTGACACCGGTTGGCTCTGGCCCGGCCGTGCCAAGGAGGTTTTCGACGCGGGGGTTCGGGATGCCGGGGCCAGGTGCGCCATCGTTCTTGGGCGTTGGCTGAGCAGGCAGGACGTCGATGCCGATCTGGGCCTCGTACCAAACTTTGCCTGCACCGACGAAGTGGTACTTGGGGCCGCCCGCACGGATTTCGGTGACGTACGGAATCACCGTGCCGAACTTGAGCCGCCTGATGGCTTCCAGGGCGCGACGGCTTTTCCGGGGGAGGCCGCGCGTTTGGGTGCCCGTTTCACCGGATTCTGCGGTCACCCGCACCAGGCGGCGTTGTGCGAGGAGCCGGTCGAGGTAGAAGGCGCTCCACAAGCCCACGACCGCGACAGCTAGCGCCCACTCGGTAGCTGCGGTGTACAGGCAGGCGAGTCCCGCCAGTACCGCGAGAGTGATGAGGGCTCGCCGGAGGTACAGCAGATGCTCGGCGGCGGCGCAGCGCTCTATGACCGGGGTGAGCTCGAAACCGAAGGATGGGATGGGACGGGTGGTGGCGACGCGGTCGCGTACCCAGCGAACATAGTCGGGCCCGATGATCACCTTCGGCTGAGGTTTCTCGGGCATCTCGTCCGCGCCAGTGTCAGCCTGCGCTTCCTGCTTCTTGTCCCGCCACTTCGCGACGAAGACGGGCGTCAGTTTCTTCTTGAACTTGGCCCACTCGTTCTTTCGCCACGTGCGAAGCTCCGCTGGAGAATCAGGCCGTAGGTACGCCGCCGCACCCAATAATCGCGTCGTCTCTGTCTGCTCACCCTGGCCGTGTGCGCCGGCGGCGTCCCCCAGTGGCACGGCGGGCGCGCTGATCAATGAGATACCAACGGTCACAGAGCTGTCCGCGTCTTTGCCGAGCTCTCTGCCTAATCCCATGGCTCGCGCTTACCCCTGTCCCTCGCGCGACCCCCCTTGGCCGCTGGGTGGCCCATGCTGCCGTGCCGCCCGGGTTCTGACTACACCACCAACCACAACAAAACTGGCAGGCTACGAAGGATCAGCGGCGCAGGGGCTGTGCCCTCCGGGTGAGGGCCGCACTCGCGCTCTCAGCTTGGGAAGCTGCGATCATCTGCGGTTGGCTCGGGTGCTGACCTGGGCGAATGGTCGGGTTATGGCCTCTTTGGGCTCGGTCGCTTTCACCGTGGTTCCCCGCTGTTCCCCGCCCGATCTGGTGCGCTTGGGTGCGGTCGACCTCACGGCGCCGGTGGTCGGTGTCCTGTCGGGGGCCTTCGCCACGGAGTTCGGCGCAACCACTGGCGGCTGGTGCGAGTTGGCGCCGGGTCATAGGCGGCGTCGAGCCAAAGTTGGCGCAGATGCCTGAACTCGTAGTCGCGCCCAGCATCCGAATCCCGGAGGGTCTCGGCCCAGAGACGGTCGAACGCCGGACGATGCATCTGTGCGTGGATGGCGCCGCCCCAGTCACGCCAAGTGTCGTCCGAGACCCAGCCTTGAGCCCGCAGGTCGGCCTCGTCCTCGCTCAGGCGAAAGTAGAGCCGTATCGGTACCTCCTCTTCCTCGTCCAAGGCGCCAGCGTCTACGCCTCGAAGAGTGCGGGTCGACAACCGGTCCAGCAACGACCAGTAGCGCGCAATGTAGAAGTCCTCGACCTGTCGGACTCGCTGCGTGCGCACCTGCCAGATCGCGACGCCTGAGGCAGCCAACGCTGTCAGCAGGGTGATCACAAGGGAGAGCCATTCCATAATCGGAGATCATGGCGGCTAGCGGACCGCATGCATCCTCTCGTGACTCACTCGTAACTGCCCGCCCCTTGGCAGACAGCAACACGCTTTCCAACTGTGTTGGTTAGGTGTTGGGGCGGGTGCAGGGGCGTTCATCTGCGTTCATGGGGGGCGTTGATGCCGGAAGGCTTTGGGTCTGGTCTGAACGACCGTGAACGGGACTGAATGAGACGGAAATTGATACGGAGGCCAGCGGGAGGGGATCCGTCGGAACTCTCTGGAGGCCATCGAGCACGGGGCCGCATAGCTCCGTCCGGAACCACGTCGACGGCACACGTGGACTCCTGCAACGTGCTGACCTGATACAACGTCAAAGTCCTTTTGACCTTGGGTGATTGGCCATCATGTCCACCCGATCGGGTGAGTGGTGAGTAACCCCACAAATACGGTTCCGAGTTCGCGTTACTCCCAAGTAGCCGTAGATGATCCTCGTCACAAGTCCTCACCGACGGAGGTGGGGCGGTCCGGGCGGACGCCGAGTCCTGCCGCCGTCCGGATGACCGGTCTCTTCATGGGATCGGCAGGAGTGGAGGACCCAGGCACGACGGGTCGCCGGGACGGTCACGCCATGACCGGGCCGAGCAGCCCTTGGGGTGAAGCCGCGTCAGCGGCCGGGCAACTTCGCCAGCCCGAATCCGACAGGTCATCCTTCACAGGCGGTTGACGAAGGTGCAGCGAGCCATGACGGCAACGCAGAACAGCCCGCAGCTCCCAGGGGCTCCGCAGCCCCCGAGGAACAAGAAGACCGACGCGGTCATCGCGATCCTGGCCGCGATCATCGTCGGCGGCTTCGCGGGTGTCCTCCATCGGGCCATGGAGGGGGTCTCGTACTACGAGGCCATGAAGACCGCTGGAGGGACGACCCTCGGTCTTCTGATCGTCATCTTCGTGATCTTGACTTATATCTGGTCCTGATCACACAGGTCAACCCGATTTCCGGCAGTCACCCTCCATCCATCGGGGATACCGGAACCCAGGTCTTCACGGCAACCCCGTGACAGGACGTTGGCGGACCCGGGGGAGAGGCCTTGGAACCCAGACCAAGGCCTCTCCTTTCATGATCGAGAAGGTTCAGGTTGGTGCCAGCAGATGCCGTCCAGCCGCGCAGAACCCTCAGCTTGGGAAGCTCGCGTGCCTCGCGGGTGGGAAGCTTGCTGACCTGCGGCGGAACGCTGTCGGCGTCTGAAGCCCACAGTCTGCGTTCCCCGGTGTTCCCCGTGGTTTCCCGCACGACCTGGCACGAATCTGGCACGTCTGCCTGGGATGCCGACCAGAGGAACATGGGCGTTTGAGGTCGGGACTGTTAGTCAAACCCCTCGTTTGCCGGACAGTCACCCCCATCTGCTGGTATACCACCCAATGATGCCTAGAAGTCGAGAGTGCGCTAGAGGGAGCCATGGGACTCAGGAGTGACATTGACGCAGCACTGACTGAAGTTGTTGGGCATACATGGAAACAACGCGATGGGCGATCGGTCCCGGAGACTAAAGATATTGTCTTGCGCGACGGAGCCGTGAATCTAGAAGCCGTATACCTCTACTCAGACATGAGAGATTCGACCCGCCTGGCTAGAGATTTTCACCCAACCGTTGCGGCCAAAGTAGTGCGAGCATTCTTGAATTGTGCTGTTCGTGTAATTAGGCATTATGATGGTCACGTTCGAAGCTTCGACGGTGACCGAGTTATGGCTATCTATATCGGCGAGCGGGCGCGCACTCGTGCGGCTACCTCCGCTCTTAAGCTCAAATGGGCAGTGGATAACTGCGCCCGCCCCGTACTCGAGCAAAGGTTCCCACAACTGGCAGAAAACGACTTCGTATTGAGTCATGGTACCGGCATCGCGTCAGGGAAGGCATTTCTTGCGCGAGCTGGCGTCCGAGACAATAATGACCTGGTCTCTATCGGGCGTGCCCCGAATGTAGCAGCAAAACTGAGTGATATTAAGCGGCCACCCTATCGGACTTATATGACCGAGGACGTCTATAAGAAGATGGCCGATGATGGGAAACTAGACGACGACGGAAGGGATATGTGGAGTGTGGAGACGCGTGAAGTCGGAGGCGAACAACTCGCTGTCTACCGGTCGTTCTGGGGGTGGGTCGTCTGAGCGCCGAGGAAATCCAGAGGAAACAGCATGGAAGATCCATTCAGCTCTGGTCGATTGGACAGGAAAGGTGGACACCAAGGCTTCCTTCGCCTTGACTGTGGAATCCGCTGTCCTCGTAGCAATTACTGCACTATCCAACAGCGGGCGAAGGTTGGGAAGAATTGACGGGTGCGCAATTTGGAGCTTCTATTTTGGGGTTGCGGCACTAGCCATCGGTGCCTTGTTTGCCATTTCTGTAGTTTCTCCCAATTTGCGAAAGGGGAAAGTATCCTTCGAGAGCCGCGATAACTTTGTATTCTTCGGGCATGTTCGACATTGGGATCCTGCCGACTTGGAGACGGCACTTCGTGAGCGGGATATCCTACCCGTGCTCACCAGGCAATTGGTAGTTATGAGTGAAATCGCATGGAAGAAACACGAGAGAGTGAAGAAGTCTTTTGCATTTGCCGTTTTGGGTGCATTCTTGGTAGTGCTGGCAGGAATCTTCGGCGTATAAGGAGAAGCTGGCATAGCTATCTGTAGATCCCAGCGAAGGGACAGGCGGGCGGGAAGACAGCTCGATAGAGCCTCGGTCAGCGGCTGTGCAAAGATCGCAGGGATCTGAGCATCAGCGTCGATGGCAGTCGCTGCCCGTGCCGTGTGGAACAGCGGTTACTTCGCTCACTAAGCGTGGCGAAAACACGACAGGCACAGGGCGTTAGAAGGGGGAAGTGTGGCCAGTGATGTGAATGTCAACGAGCTACTCGCCGAGTTGAGCACGAAAACGAAGGAGGAGATCTCCAGTACTCCTGAGGTAGTTACTCAAAACGAGGTCGATGTAGCCTCGTTGCCGATCAGAGCCAGAAAGTGGATCAAGCTACCAAGCATCGTCGCGGTGATGATTGATCTGAAGAGTTCTACAAAACTGGGGACTGGTAAATGGGCGGCATCGACAGCCAGCATTTACGAAGCATCGACTGGTGGAGTAGTGAAAGTCCTAAATAATTTCGATGCGGACTTTATTCAGATTCAAGGCGATGGTGCTTTCGGGCTTTTCTGGGGAGAGCGGAGGTTTGAAAGGGCCCTCTGCGCCGGAGTGACCGTGAAGACCTTTAGTGTGGACCTGGGCGACCAGCTCGAAGCTCGATGGCCCAACATGCCGACTACAGGATTCAAGGTTGGCGTTGCCTGTAGTCCAATTCTTGTAAAGCGCATTGGAACTCCAAAGAATCCTGCAGAACAAGAACCGGTGTGGGCGGGAAAAGCCGTCAATTACGCGGCTAAATGTGCTCAGTCGGCAGACCGACACGAGATGATCGTAACCGGCTCCGTTTGGGATCGCGTAGAGAAGAACGATTACCTCTCTATCAGCTGCTCCTGTAACTCCGGGCCAAGCGCTGACATTTGGGAGACCCTTAACATCGATCGACTTCCTGATAGCGACCCTGAAGCGTCAGGAAGAAAGCTCAAGGTCGGCTGGTGCGAGGTGCATGGCCAGGAATACTGTGAAGCAGTACTGGCGGGTCGCAAAAAGCGCCAGGACGTTGATGGCGTCCGCTCGACACTTCAAAGAAATCTGATGCGGGATGCCATCTTCTCTAAGGCTCAGGCGGAGCGCGTAACTCGCGATGCGCGGAGAAGCGGGTTGAGGTAAGTCTGGGAAGATACTGATCGAAAGAGGCGAATTGCAGGAAACGTGCATGCCCACTCGACGATCGGCGCAAAATCCAGGCCGACGGAGCGGCTTTGGGGTGGCGCTGCTTTGGCGCGAGTGATCATGGCCCCGTAAGCTTCCGGCGTGTCGGGCAGTCTGTGGACCTGCCCGCTAAGCACGACGTTGGGGCCATGATCTTCGAGGCTCGCGCCAAAGTGGCTCCGTAAAGCCGTGTAGCCGGCCGCCTCAGCCACGATGTACCCGTTCTCTGGCATTAGGCGGCTGATTGCTGTGCGCCCGGGCCGCGCGGGGAGCGGAGCGAGCCGCCTTGATGACGTAGAGAAAGTCTGAGCCAACCGGGGTTCAACTCGGGTGTCCGGCTACAGCCTGAACGAGAGTTCCAAGTCGTCGCCAGGGAGGTGGAACTCCTCAAGGGCCAGCGGCTTGTCCGCCGCGTTGAGCGTTACGCGGAGGACATGCAGAAGCGGAACTCCGTCCGGGAGTCGGAGCGCCTGGGCCTGGTCGGGCATGGGCATGCGGGTGCGGACGTACTCCGTGAAGTGGAGTTCGTGGTCCAGCTTGGCGAGCGCCCCGTAGAGCTCCGGTGCCGGGGGCGGTGCCTCCTCCTCGTACTTGGTGTCGACCAGTACCGAGAACGGCACGTACGTGCGGTGGAGTTGGCGGAGGTGGCCGTGGTCCGCGGTCTGCAAGGCGTCGTACGTGAACATCGGCTCGCCCGGTGGGATGCGGAGTAGGTCCGCCAGGGCCATAGGGGCATCCGTGCGAGTGGCTACCGGCGGCTCGGCGTTTTCCCATCGGATGCCGTCGGCCTCCACGTATCGGCCGTCGGGAGTCAGGCGTACGCCGCGCGGGCGCGTGAGGCTCGGGCGGCCATGGGGTGAGCGGGCAAATGTGCCCCTGCCCATGATCGCCTCGACGAGACCGGATGCCCGTAGCTCCGTGAGTCCCTGACGGACTGTGGGGCGCGTCACGCCGAACTGCTTTGCCAACGCCTCCTCGGAGGGGAGTGGTTGGCCGGCGGGGAAGGTGCCGTTCAGGATGCCTTCGCGCAGGTAGTCGGCGATTTGCCGGTACTTCGGCTGCGTGTTTTTCGGCGGCATGCGGGCCCTCCGTGGCCGTGATCCCTGATCGGCTGTCCATCGGGATGGATGGTTCATTGCAGTGCTTGGACAGCCTCTCCCATCACAAGACGGTTGACAACCCGTACTACGGGTCGCACTCTGGAGTCTCAACCCGTACTACGGGTGGTCTAGCAACCCGAAGGATCCGCCTTCGGGTGCCAGAGAAGAGGAGTTCAGAACAGTGGCAAGCCTTCCGATCGACACAGCGAAGTTCACGGGGATCATCTGTGCGGTTCCCCCGGCTCCGCGCGTTGCCAACCGAGAGACCGGTCAGCTCCGCGTTGACCGTGAGACAGGCAAGACCATGTACCAAGTCGGCCTCTGCATGATGGCTGGGACATCGGCGGACGTGGTGAACGTGAGTGTGGCCGGGGAACCGGCCGGCGTGCAGCTCGGTATGCCCGTGGCCGTGCGGGACCTGATCGCCACTCCTTGGGAGAACGACGGGCGGCACGGGATTGCCTTCCGCGCGGCGGAGATTCGGCCCCTGAACGCTCCGGCAGGGAAGGGGACCGGGCAGTGATGACCTTGGCCTCCACCCCTTCGGTCGGCGCGACTTGGCCGAGTTGGGTTCTGCTGGTGGCCACAGTGCTGGTGGCGGGCCTGCTTATTGCGGGCCCGGCCCTGCGCCGCCACTACCCCGTTGCTTGGTGGCTGCTACTCGGCTTCCCGGTCGTGGCCTTCCGGGTGACGTACACCTGGCGGCCGTTGATGGCGGGGTGCGGCCTTGCCGTAAGTCGTCGACCGGCGCTGACCGTGGTGTCCGGGCTCGTCGGCAACGGGGCTCCGCCGCCCCAGCCGCGTGTGCCTCGACGCGGGCTCATACGACCGACCGCTGGCGGATTCTGGCTTCTCGTCCGGCTGTTACCTGGGCAGGTGCCGGAAGACTTCATCAAGGCGGCACCCGCGATGGCTGAGGACTGGCAGGTCCACGCGGTGCGAGTGACTTCCTGGAAGCCGGGACTTGTACGGATCGCTGCCTCGATGGCGGACCCGCTGGCCTCGCCTCGGCTGCCGAAGCAGCGCGGGCCTGGTCATCTACTCCGGGTGGTCGTGGGCACGCTGGAGACCGGCGCTGCGTGGGTGATGGACCTGCGTCGCGTACCGCACTGGCTGATCGTCGGGGCTACGCGCTCCGGTAAGTCGACGCTGATCAACGCACTCGTTGCTGGCTTGGCTCCGCAGCCGGTCGCGCTGGTCGGTATCGATTGCAAGGGCGGCATGGAACTGTCGCTCTACGAACCCCGGTTGTCGGCGCTGGCGACCAACCGCGGGCAGGCGGTCAAGCTCCTGGCGGAGCTGGTAGACCTGACGCTCGACCGCATGACCGTCTGCCGGACGGCTCGCGTACGGAACATCTGGGGCCTGCCGGAGAAGGAACGCCCGGTCCCCGTGGTCGTGATCGTTGACGAGATCGCGGAACTGTTCCTCATCGCGAGCCGGAACGAGAAAGACGAAGCACACGCGGCCGGGACGGCGTTGATCAGGCTAGCCCAACTCGGTGCGGCTCTCGGCGTGTTCCTTGTCGTGGCTGGCCAGCGCGTCGGCTCCGACCTGGGGCCGGGTGTCACTGCTCTACGGGCCCAACTCGGCGGCCGGGTCTGCCACCGGGTAGCCGATCCCGGTACGGCAGAGATGGCGCTCGGCGACCTCAACCCCGATGCGCTCAAGGCGGCTCAAGCCATCACTCCGGAACAGGCCGGCACGGCAGTTCTGGCCTCCGGCGACGGCTGGGAGCGCGCCCGTTCCCACCTGACCACCGAGGCGGACGCGGAAGCCATCGCGGCGGAGTACGCACACCTGACCCCGGTCCTGCCCGAACTGCTCGACTCCGAGAAGTGACCGGAGGCTGCCGTGCTGGTGTCCATGTCGGCTGTGCTGTTGCTCGGCCTCCTCATCTGGTTCCTGCTGCGCATCCGCTATCTGCGCTTGGCCGACGTGTTGCTCAGCGGAACCTTCGGCTTCCTGCTCGCCAAGACGGTGGCCGCGCCTGTCGTTCAGACGCTCCTCGACGGCGTGAGCGGCTTCCTCGGCCAACTCCGCTTCTGAACAACCCGACCACAGAAAGGAGGGGAGAGCCATGTCCGCGTATGTCATCCGCTCCGGCGACCGTGCCGCGTTCATCGCCGGCCTCCGGGAGCTGGCGGACTTCCTCACCACCAATCCCGGTGTCCTCGTGCCGCGCAATCCGTCATTCGGCGTCCTCATCGATGCCTCCGACCCTGCTGCTCGCAGAGAGGGCCTGGAATACGCCGCGGCACCGCTCGGCGTCCCGGTGGAGGACCTCGGCGAGGGCTACTACGACGCACGCCGCAGCTTCGGACCGATCGCGTACAGCTTCATCGCGATCCCGCCCGAGGAGCGGCAGTGATCGCCCGTACGACGGGCTCCCGACGGGGCGCGAAGTCGCCAAACCCGACCCCGTCAGGAACCCACTCCATCCGCCACATGAGCAGTGAAAGGAGTACTCACACTTTGTCCACCGCGCATCGTTCGCGCAAATCTCCTCAGCCGGACTGCGAGTTGAGGGAGAAGGAACGGCCGACCTGTGTCGGACGGGAACAGGTCGTCCTCGTCGGGCTCGACGGCTTCGAACAACACCTGTGCCCGGCGCATGCCGCCGCACTCTGGCTCACCGATCCGACACTCCGGTTCAGCGCCAAGACCCGACCGCAAGGGATCACCGCCGTGATGTGGCAGGCGTTCGGGGGCGGTGGTCGGCGATGACCGCACCTCTCCCGAAGAACGTTGCTGCCCTGGTCGCAAGGGCGTCGGAGCCCGAGTTCGCGGCCTGGCGACGTAACATCCTCCGCCTGGGCGGCTGTACCAACCCGATTCACCTGGTCGGCGGGGCAACCGTCTTCGACATGACTACGGGCGAGGCACTGTTCTCGTACGAGTCGGACGTCTACGGTGGTCGGCTGCTGACAGCGTGCGGCAACCGACGGGCGACTGTCTGCCCGACCTGTTCCCGGCTCTATCGGGCAGACACGTACCAGCTGATCCGGGCCGGGCTCGTCGGCGGCAAGAACGTCACGGAGGAGGTGAGCGGGCATCCTCGGGTGTTCGCCACCCTGACCGCTCCCGGCTTCGGCCCGGTCCACACTCGCCGTGAACGAGATGGACGGGTACGAGCCTGCCGTCCCCGGAAGGCGGGGGAGTGCTGTCGACATGGATCGCCCGCCGGCTGCCATGAGCGGCATACGGCGGACGATCTCCGACTCGGCGAACCGTTGTGCCCGCGCTGCTACGACTACGCCGGGGCCGTGCTCTGGCAGGCGCACGCCGGGCAACTCTGGCACCGCTTCGGGCTGGAGCTGCGCCGCGAGATCGCCCGGAGGGTTGGGCTGTCCCGCACTGAGATCAGCGAGGCTGTGCGGCTGTCGTACGCGAAGGTTGCCGAGTATCAGCGGCGTGGCCTGGTCCACTTCCATGCCGTGATCCGCCTCGACGGGCCGGACGGACCGACCTCGGTCCCGCCTGGCTGGGCGACAACGGTTCTCCTGGTGGAGGCGGTGCGCGCGGTCGTCGTGCGGGTGCGGCTCGTTGCTCCCGGCGCGGAGGTCGTCGGTCCTCGCGTGCTGAGGTTCGGCGAACAGGTCGACGCGCGGCCCATCGCGGCTTTCGGCGCGGGGGAGCGGCTGACCTCGGCTGCCGTCGCGGGCTACATCGCCAAGTACGCGGCCAAGGGAGCGGAGTCCGCCGGCGCGGTGGACGGCCGGGTTCACCACGCACGTGACCTGGTCATGCTGCCTGTACGGGCTCACGTACTCCGCCTGATTGGTACCTGCTGGTGGCTCGGCGGCCTGCCTCCGTTCGAACCTCTTGGGTTGCGACGCTGGGCGCACATGCTCGGCTACGGCGGTCACTTCTCCACCAAGTCACGCCGCTACTCCACCACCCTGACGGCACTTCGTCAGGCCCGTGCAGATCACCGTGCCGACGAACAACGGACAGCCCTCGGCATCGGCGCGCGGCCAACCGTCACGGTCGGCCAATGGCGCTACGCCGGGCGCGGCTACTCACCGGAGGCAGCGCTCCTGGCCGCGTCGGTGCGAGAGGGCGGGGGTCCTCATGGCGCGTGAGAAAGCGGCCGAACTGCTCACCGTGCGGCAGGTAATCGAGGAACTGGGCGGGATCTCCCGGCGCACCTTCTACCGGTGGCGGGAGTTGCGCATCGCCCCGCGCTGCATCCGGTTACCGAACGGTGAGCTACGCGTCCGCCGGGACGTTCTCAACGACTGGTTGGAGAAGCGTGCGGAGGGGGCGGCGTCGTGAAGTCGTACAAGGTCTCCGTATGGAAGCTCTCGGTCAATCGGACGACCAAGAAAGCGACCTACCTCGTTCGCTGGGTAGTCGACGGCCAGCCGTTCAGTGAGTCGTACAAGACAAAGGCACTGGCTGACCGCTTCCGCGCGAAGCTGCTCCGAGCTGTGGACAAGGGAGAGCCCTTCGACACGGTGTCTGGACTGCCTGACTCGCTGCGTGGAGGCAAGGCGGCGCTTTCGTTCCTGGAGTTGGCGCTCAAGTACGTCGATGCCCGGTGGGCGGAAGCGTCGGCGAAACAGCGGGACAGCATGACCGACTCTCTGGCGACGGCTGTGCCTGTACTGGTCAAGCCGGTACGGGGGAGGCCAACGCCGGAACTCGTGCGCCGCGCACTGCGCTCGTACGTCCTGCCTGTGCCCCGGAGGGACAGGGAACGGACCGAGGAGATCGCGGCCGCAGTGCGATGGATCGAGCGGGCCTCGCTACCGGTGGCGGAGTTGCTGGAGATCGCTCGGGTTCATGAGCTGATCGACGGTCTCGGGCGAAAGCTGGACGGCAAGCCTGCGGCTACGCAGACGTATCGGCGGCGGCGCGCGGTGGTCTTCAACGCCCTTGAGTTTGCTGTGGAGTTGGAGCTTCTATCGTCCAACCCGCTGAGCAGGGTGAGGCGCAAGCGCGGGAAGCGGCCTGTGCAGGAGGTTGACCGCCGAGTGGTGGTCAATCCCCGGCAGGCACGGGAGCTGCTGGCGTCGGTGACGTACGTGGGTGGCTACGAGAGGGCCAGCGGTCGACGGCTGAGGGCGTTCTTCGGCTGCTTGTACTACGCGGCCATGAGGCCTGGCGAAGCGCTGGGCCTTCGGCGCTCGGACTGCACACTCCCGGCGAAAGGCTGGGGTCGTATCGAACTGGCCGAGACGCGCCCGACGGCAGGCAAGGCATGGACGGACTCAGGTGAGGCGCACGACCGAAGGGGCCTAAAGCAGCGGGCGGAAGGTGAGGTGCGCATCGTGCCGATACCGCCACCACTGGTGCGGTTGCTTCGGGAGCATCTGAAGGAGTTCGGCACGGCGAAGGATGGCCGGCTCTTCGCCAGTGAGCGAGGCAACGTCGTTGCCGCATCGTCGTATTCGCGGGTATGGAAGCAGACACGAGAGCTGGCACTCCTGCCGGAACAGGTCTCATCCGTGCTCGCCTCCCGGCCGTACGACCTCCGGCATGCGGGCGTCTCGCAGTGGCTCAACTCCGGAGTTCCGGCACCGGACGTGGCCGCTCGCGCGGGTCACTCGGTCGACGTGCTGCTCAAGATCTATGCGAAGTGCATCGACGGGCAGGAAGCTGAAATGAATGACCGCATCATGCAAGGACTCGGTGAGGCGGATTAGTGAAAGCGAGCATGTCCGCTCGTGAAGGAGGGCGCCCTCAAGGCTCTTGAGGGCGCCCTCCTTCACGTACGCGAGTCGCGGGTTAAGCCATGGGAGCAGCTCTGATCCAACCGCGCCTGGGTATCCAGGCGATGGCCGGGCTGCGGCTGGCCGTGGTGGACAGCCATACTCCATCGATCCCTTCTGGCAACTCAGGGGGATCACTTGGGAGTGGCCCTTCGTGGCTCAGGGGGACGGCCTCCATATACTCCCAGCCGTAGATCAGGAAGGCGTGCCGCTCGTCGGTCTCTGCTGCGGCCAGTTGCCTTCGCAGCTTGGACATGCTCGGGCTGCTCACTAGCTCGCAGGCGGACGCGACAACGCGTTCCAACTCCGGAACGATCCCGCCCCATGACGCCTGCATCACGTAGTAGCCAGGCGGATGCTTCTCTGTGGAGGGTATGCAGGACAACGAGTCGATGCCAAGGCGTTCGAACTCGATGTACAGGTTGAAGTCGTGCTGCCAAAAGTAGGGCGCGGTTTCGGGGAGAACTCCGCGCTCTTCCAACTCGGACAGAAGGTTCGGGATGCGTGCCAGTGCGCGCTTCCAGCTCTTGTCTGGAGAGAGGTACACGAGCCATGTGTAGGTAAGGCCTGACTGGCGTATGTAGCCGAGCTGATTGGACTTGGTGCCGGCGGCTCTGTGGCGCGGGTCAACCACGAGTTTGACCTCAAGCGCGATGGTGCGTTCTTCGTGTTTTAGCGCCAAGTCGTACGCACCTTGTCGGCCATCGGCATCGTTTGTGATGACCTCCACGCCCAGCGTGCTACTGACGCATTTGCCCGCCAGGTGCGCGGCGGCATCGATCTTTTGACGGCCTTGCATGAGTCGACGGTACGGAGGTCGGGAGCCTCGCGCAGCAGATTTATGGCGGGCTGATCTCTCGGTGCCGTTGGCGTCCCGGTTCCGGGCCTGGCCGTCGCAGCGGGCCGTGCAGCAAGCTGGCTTCTGGTGGGTTCCTTGGGTCTGAGGAGCAATGCTGACCTGCTGATATGCCCCTCAAGATCAACACGCTATTACAACGTGATCACTGTCATGGAGCCGCATTCGGCGGCATCCGCCTGCGCATACGCCAAGACCCCGTCCTCAGCTAAAGCGCTGATGGCGGGGTCTTCGGGCACCTCATACAGGGTGCCCCCGGCAGGATTCGAACCTGCGCACACGGCTCCGGAGGCCGTTGCTCTATCCCCTGAGCTACGGGGGCGTGTCGGGCGCGGTGTTTGCGGCGACGGGTAGAACCCTACCAGCTCTTTCGGGGTCGTCATGAACGGGTTTTGGGGGCGGGGGAGGGGGTGTCGGGGGCCGTTCCGATCTTGGGCGACGGGTGGGTTTCGGGTGGGTTCGGGGTCGCCCGCGCGGGGTGGAAGTGGGGAAAAGCCGGACGCGGCCCCACGTGCCGACCTACTCTCGACTTGTGCCAGGCGCGTCGGGTCGGGTGCTTGTTGTGGACGACAACAAGGTCATCCGGCAACTGATCAGGGTCAATCTCGAGCTGGAGGGTCTCGAGGTCGTGACCGCGGCCGACGGTGTCGAGTGTCTGGACGTCATCCACCAGGTCCGGCCCGATGTGGTCACCCTCGATGTGGTCATGCCCCGGCTCGACGGACTGCGTACCGCCGCTCGGCTCCGGGCCGATCCGCGGACCCGTAACCTCCCCCTCGCCATCGTGAGCGCCTGCAACCAGTACGAGGTCGAGAACGGCCTCGACGTCGGCGTCGACGCCTTCCTGGCCAAGCCCTTCGAACCCGCCGAACTGGTCAGGCTCGTACGCCAGTTGCTGGAGCGGCGGGAGACTCCGCCCACCGGCGCGTCTTTTGAGGGTGCCGAGAGCGTCTACGGCTCCGGCGAGACCGAACGCGCCGGCCGCACCGGCAGCTGAGTCGACGGCAACGACCCGAGACCGGCACCACCGTCCGCCATCCGCGGCACCACCATCCGCCCGCGGTCGCCCGACGGCCGAAGGGGTCGTGGCGATGTGTCCGCCCGCAGCGGATGGCGCGTCCCCGCCGGGCTCCCCGCGATGCGATACCAGTTCATCGCGCCAGACCGAGGACGGACATGTCGCCGCGACCCCGACCCCACCCCGGCGACGGCGCAGCAACCCCCACCGGCCCGTACCAGCCCACCAGCGCGCGCCAGCCCACCGACCCATACCAACCCACAGCCCCGCACCAGCCCACCACCTGAACAACCCCCCCCACCCCCGGCCCCACCGTGCCGCCCGACCTACCCCCGCGCCCGCCCTACCCCCACCCCACCGTCCACATCCCGGACCCTCCCCCAAACCAGTTCGCCTACCCACCCCCCTCCTCCCCTACGCTTGTCCCGTGACCCCCGTCGAGCTCTCCCGTACCGTCCTGCGTGCAGTGCGTCGCGCAGTGGACGCGGGTGAGCTTGTCGCGCCCGTTCCGGAGTGTGCCCAGGTCGCGAGCCCGGGGCCCGGCGGCCGCGGGGACTACGCCACGAACGTCGCTCTGCGGCTGGCCCGCCCCGCAGGCCGCCCGCCGCGCGAGGTCGCCGAGATCCTGCGGTCGCACCTCACGGACGCGGAAGGCGTGGCCGGTGTCGACATCACCGGGCCCGGTTTCCTCAACATCACCCTCGGTGGCAGCAGGGAGCAGGCCCTCGTCGCCGAGGTCCTGCGGCGTGGTGGACGGTACGGGTTCGTCGACGAACCCACCGGGGACCTCGTGCAGCTCCACCACCCACGCGAAGTACGCGCCGCCGTCACCGCTCAGGCCGTCGCCCGGATCCTCCGTTCCCAGGGCGCCCTCGTCCGTACGTCCTGCGAGGACGAGCCCGACCCGGCCTGGGCCGCCGTCCTCGGTGTCAGGGTCGACGCCCACGGCAGGCCCGGCGCGCCGGCGCCTCTCAAGGTCAACGTCCGGCCCGTGCCGGCCGTCGAGGACCCCACCCCCCTCGGCCGTGACGCCGCCCGCTGGGCGCTGCTGCACCCCGCGTCGCACGACCACCCCCGCATCACCGCGGACCACCTCGTTCAGCGGGAGACCAACCCGCTCTTCAGGGTCCGGTACGCCCACGCCCGCACCCGGGCCCTCACCCGCAACGCCGCCGCCCTCGGCTTCGCCGGCGCCCCCGGCGACGTGCAGCACGAGGCCGATGCCCTGGTCGACGCCCTCGCCGCCCACCCCCCCACCCTCGCCACCGCCGCCCGCCACCGTGCCCCCGACCGTCTCGCCCGGCACCTCGTCATCACCGCCGACGCGCTGCTCGCCTTCCAGCACACCGTGCTTCCGCTGGGTGACGAGAAACCCTCGGCCGCCCACCGTGCCCGGCTCGCGCTCGCCGAAGCCGCCGGGACGGTGCTGGCCGGCGGCCTGTCCCTCCTCGGCATCGACGCCCCAGAACATCTCTAGAACATCTCTGAGGAAGCCCAACAGACATGAGCCGTTCCGCACACCCCGCCGGGCCCCGTCACGCCGATGTCTGGCCCGAGGGTCACTACTCCGCCCCTCCCGCCGACCTGAACGCCCTCGACCCGAAGGTCTGGGCCCAGACCGTCACGCGTACGGGCACCGGTGAGGTCAGCGTCGGGGGGATCGGCGTCGCCGCGCTCGCCGAGGAGTTCGGCACCCCCGCCTACTTCGTCGACGAGACCGACTTCAGGGCGCGGGCGCGCGCCTGGCGTACCGCTTTCGGGCATGACGCCGACGTGTTCTATGCCGGCAAGGCCTTCCTCTCCCGCGCCATCGTGCGCTGGCTGCACGAGGAAGGGCTCAACCTCGACGTGTGCTCCGGCGGTGAACTCACCACCGCCCTCTCCGCCGGGATGCCCGCCGACCGCATCGCCTTCCACGGCAACAACAAGTCGACGGACGAGATCACCCAGGCCATCGAGAGCGGCGTCGGACGGATCGTTCTCGACTCCTTCCAGGAGATCGTGCGCGTCGCGCACATCGCGCAGAGCCTCGGCAAGCGGCAGCGCGTGCAGATCCGTGTCACCGTCGGCGTCGAGGCCCACACGCACGAGTTCATCGCCACGGCGCACGAGGACCAGAAGTTCGGCATCGCGCTCGCGGACGGCCAGGCCGCCGAAGCCGTACGTCGCGCGCTGACCCTCGACGGTCTCGAACTGATCGGCATCCACTCCCACATCGGATCGCAGATCTTCGACATGGCGGGCTTCGAAGTCGCCGCCCGTCGTGTCGTGGCCCTGCTTGCCGCCGTCCGTGACGAGCACGGTGTCGAGCTTCCCGAGATCGACCTCGGTGGTGGCCTCGGCATCGCCTACACCAGCGACGACGACCCGCGCGAGCCCCACGAGATCGCCAAGGCCCTCGGCGAGATCGTCACGCGCGAGTGCGAGGCCGCCAAGCTGCGGACGCCCCGGATCTCGGTCGAGCCCGGACGCGCCATCGTGGGCCCGACCGCCTTCACCCTCTACGAGGTCGGCACCATCAAGCCCCTCGAAGGACTGCGTACGTACGTCTCCGTCGACGGCGGCATGTCCGACAACATCCGCACCGCGCTGTACGACGCCGAGTACAGCGTCGCTCTCGTCTCCCGTACGAGCGAGGCCGAGCCCATGCTCGTACGCGTCGTCGGCAAGCACTGCGAGAGCGGCGACATCGTCGTGAAGGACGCCTTCCTGCCCTCCGACCTCGCGCCCGGCGACCTCATCGCGGTGCCGGCCACCGGCGCGTACTGCCGCTCGATGGCGAGCAACTACAACCACGCCCTGCGCCCGCCGGTCGTCGCGGTCCGCGACGGCGAGGCGCGCGTGATCGTCCGCCGTGAGACGGAGGAGGACCTCCTGCGTCTCGACGTCGGCTGACAGGAATGACGGCACAATGCTGAGCGGGGCGGAAGATCTCCTGTCTGCCGCCCTCGCGCAAATGAAATAGACATCTCACGATCCGGACGAGGGATAGAAACCCCCGTCCGGTGAGTGAGACTGGTCCCACCGTGACGGTATGAGGAAACGAGGTCGGATGATGCGTACGCGTCCGCTGAAGGTGGCGCTGCTGGGCTGTGGGGTTGTCGGCTCAGAGGTGGCGCGCATCATGACGACGCACGCCGACGATCTCGCCGCCAGGATCGGTGCTCCCGTCGAGCTCGCCGGTGTCGCCGTGCGGCGACCTTCCAAGGTGCGTGAAGGGATCGACCCCGCCCTCGTCACCACCGACGCCACCGCGCTCGTCAAGAGCGGGGACATCGACGTCGTCGTCGAGGTCATCGGCGGTATCGAGCCCGCCCGTACGCTCATCACCACCGCCTTCGAGCACGGCGCGTCCGTCGTCTCCGCGAACAAGGCGCTCCTCGCCCAGGACGGTGCCGCGCTGCACGCCCTCGCCGAGGAGCAGGGCAGGGACCTCTATTACGAGGCCGCCGTCGCCGGTGCCATCCCGCTGATCCGCCCGCTGCGCGAGTCCCTCGCCGGCGACAAGGTCAACCGGGTGCTGGGCATCGTCAACGGCACCACCAACTTCATCCTCGACAAGATGGACTCCACGGGGGCCGGCTACCAGGAGGCCCTCGACGAGGCCACCGCCCTGGGGTACGCCGAAGCCGACCCGACCGCCGACGTCGAGGGGTTCGACGCCGCCGCCAAGGCCGCCATCCTCGCCGGGATCGCCTTCCACACGCGCGTGCGTCTCGACGACGTCTACCGCGAGGGCATGACCGAGGTCACCGCCGCCGACTTCGCCTCGGCGACGCGGATGGGCTGCACCATCAAGCTGCTCGCCATCTGCGAGCGGGCCGCCGACGGGGGATCGGTCACCGCGCGCGTGCACCCCGCCATGATTCCGCTGAGCCACCCGCTCGCCTCCGTGCGCGGCGCGTACAACGCCGTGTTCGTCGAGTCGGACGCCGCCGGGCAGCTCATGTTCTACGGGCCGGGCGCCGGGGGTGCGCCCACCGCCTCCGCCGTGCTCGGTGACCTCGTCGCCGTCTGTCGCAACAAGCTCAGCGGCGCGACCGGGCCCGGCGACTCGGCGTACACCCAGCTGCCCGTGAGCCCCATGGGTGAGGTCGTGACCCGCTATCACATCAGCCTCGACGTGGCGGACAAACCGGGTGTTCTCGCCCAGGTTGCGACCGTTTTCGCCGAGCACGGTGTCTCGATCGATACCGTTCGGCAGCAAGGCCGACAGGACGGAGGCGGCGAGGCCTCTCTCGTCGTCGTCACGCACCGCGCGTCCGACGCGTCCCTCAACGGGACCGTCGAGGCGTTGCGCAACCTCGACACCGTGCGGGGTGTCGCCAGCATCATGCGGGTTGAAGGAGAGTAACGAGCAATGACCCACCAGTGGCGCGGAATCATCGAGGAGTACCGGGACCGGCTGCCGGTATCCGACACCACGCCGGTCGTGACGCTGCGCGAGGGCGGTACGCCGCTCGTGCCGGCGCAGGTGCTCTCCGAGCGCACGGGCTGCGAGGTCCACCTCAAGGTCGAGGGTGCGAACCCCACCGGGTCCTTCAAGGACCGCGGCATGACCATGGCCATCACGAGGGCCAAGGAGGAGGGCGCGAAGGCAGTCATCTGTGCCTCGACGGGCAACACGTCGGCGTCCGCCGCCGCGTATGCCGTACGCGCCGGAATGGTCTGTGCCGTTCTTGTACCGCAGGGCAAGATCGCGCTCGGCAAGATGGGCCAGGCCCTCGTGCACGGCGCGAAGATCCTCCAGGTCGACGGCAACTTCGACGACTGCCTCACGCTGGCGCGCAGCCTCTCCGACAACTACCCGGTGGCGCTGGTCAATTCGGTGAACCCGGTGCGTATCGAGGGGCAGAAGACCGCCGCCTTCGAGATCGTGGACATGCTGGGTGACGCACCCGACATCCACGTCCTTCCGGTGGGCAACGCGGGCAACATCACCGCGTACTGGAAGGGGTACACCGAGTACGCCGCCGACGGGATCGCCGGGCAGACCCCGCGCATGTGGGGATTCCAGGCCTCCGGTTCCGCGCCCATCGTGCGGGGCGAGGTCGTCAAGGACCCCTCGACGATCGCCACCGCGATCCGCATCGGCAACCCGGCCTCGTGGAAGTTCGCGCTGGCCGCGCGGGACGAGTCGGGCGGCTTCATCGACGAGGTGACGGACCGTGAGATCCTGCGCGCCTACCGCCTGTTGGCCGCTCAGGAGGGCGTCTTCGTCGAGCCCGCCTCCGCGGCTTCGGTCGCCGGTCTGCTCAAGGCCGCGGAGCAGGGCAAGGTCGACCCGGGCCAGCGCATCGTCTGCACGGTGACCGGAAACGGCCTCAAGGACCCCGACTGGGCCGTCGCGGGCGCACCCCAGCCGGTCACGGTCCCTGTGGACGCGGCAACGGCAGCCGAGCGCCTCGGCCTGGCGTAACACGGGACCTCGGCCTGTCGTAGCCCGACACCAACGCCGGGCCACCAACAGCGAGTGAGCCGAAGGGGCGCGCCTGTGTCGAGACGGCGAACGCGCGGAGCGCCCGACGAAGGAGGGTCGAGCACGATCGCCGTCTCGACACAGGCTGTAGCGCCCCGGAGGCGAACCGAGCTCTAAAAAAATGGGGGGTGCACAAGGGGCTTACGACACGCATCGTGCGCCTCCTGTGCGCCCTATGTCGCCACGGAACCTTCCTTCGATAGGCTGTACCGAACCCGCCCGCCGCATATGCCGCGGTGCCGCGCCGTCCCTGCGGCCTCCGGGTCTTCCGCATTTTCCGTATGTCTCGCAGGATTTCGACAATCTCGCAGCTCAAGCTCAAGGAGAGTCATCGAGCGATGGCCGGTCCAGCGTTCCGCGCCGCCGCCGTCCGGGTGCGCGTCCCCGCCACCAGTGCCAACCTCGGCCCGGGCTTCGACGCCTTCGGTCTGTCACTGGGGTTGTACGACGACGTGGTCGTCCGGGTGGCCGACTCCGGACTGAACATCGACATCGCAGGCGAGGGCAGCGAGACGCTCCCACGCGACGAGAGCCACCTGCTCGTACGCTCCCTGCGCACCGCCTTCGATCTGCTCGGCGGACAGCCGCGCGGTCTTGAGATCGTCTGCGCCAACCGCATCCCGCACGGCCGGGGCCTCGGATCCTCGTCGGCGGCCATCTGCGCCGGCATCGTGGCCGCACGCGCTGTGACCATAGGCGGCGACAGCAAGCTCGACGACGAGGCGCTCCTTGAGCTCGCAACGGAGATCGAGGGCCACCCCGACAACGTCGCGGCCTGTCTGCTCGGCGGTTTCACGCTGTCCTGGATGGAGGGCGGATCCGCGCGCGCCATCAGGATGGAACCCGCCGATTCCATCGTTCCGGTGGTTTTCGTACCGGCGAAGCCGGTCCTCACCGAGACCGCGCGAGGACTGCTCCCGCGCTCCGTTCCGCACGTCGACGCAGCCGCCAACGCGGGCCGCGCCGCACTGCTTGTCGAGGCCCTGACCAGGCGCCCCGAGCTGCTGCTGCCCGCCACCGAGGACCGACTGCACCAGGAGTACCGCGCTCCGGCCATGCCGGAGAGCGCGGCGCTGGTGGAGCGGCTGCGGGCCGACGGAATTCCCGCGGTGATCTCCGGCGCCGGGCCCACCGTGCTCGCGCTCGTCGCCGACACCGCGGCCGACAAGGTCGCACGACTGGCGGGCGAGGGCTGGGCGGCCAACCGGCTGGGCCTCGACGCCACCGGAGCGAGCGTGCTGCCGCTTGCCCCGTGACACACGGTCGCCGGATTTCGAGAGGGGGAATGTTTGTTGGATCCGGTAGTGTTAACCTCAAGTCTGCACCCGACCCCACCATGGCGAGGTGCTTCACGTCCCCGTCCGGGACAACCATTCTTCCGGGAGCCCCCCAAATCGCTTTGTGCCATGCATTGGGTGCTACGCGCTGAGCGGTGCTGAGCACGCTCCGGAACCGGCGTGACCGAGCCGATGGACACAGAACCTCAAGTCCACGGCCCCGGGAATCGCCATCCCAGAAATTCCCTCCGCCTTTTGGCGGACCACCGCCCCGGCACGGTCCACACAGCAAGGACCACTGTCGGACAGCACAACCGGTCGCCGAGCCAGACAGGCCGACGTCCGCTCCAGGGAAGGACCCTTCGTGAGCGACACCACCGATCTGATGGGCGCACGTGTCGAGGAGACCGCTGCCGCGCCCGCCACGGACGCCTCCGCGCCTGCCACCGGTGCCGGCTCCCGTCGGCGCCGCGGTACCGGCCTCGAGGGCATGGTGCTGGCCGAGCTGCAGCAGGTCGCATCCGGCCTCGGCATCAGGGGCACCGCGCGGATGCGCAAGAGCCAGCTGATCGAGGTCATCAAGGAGGCGCAGGCGGGCGGGGGAGCCCCGGCCAAGGCCGCGTCCTCCGCCGCCGCGGACGCCACTGAGACCAAGCCGAAGCGCCGGGCCACCTCCAAGGCTCGTACGGGCGACGACGCCGCTCCCGCCGACAAGAAGGCGGAGGCCAAGGCCGAGAAGGCCGTGGCACAGCAGCAGATCGAGATCCCCGGCCAGCCCGCGAGTGACGACGCCCCGGCCGAGCGCCGCCGGCGCCGCGCGACCGCCGATGCCGGCAGCCCCGAGACGGTCACCGCCGAGGCGAAGAGCGAGCCGAAGGCCGAGACGCCCGCCCAGTCCCAGGGCGAGGCCAAGGGCGACGCCGGTGACGGTGGCGAGGGCCGTCAGGGCCGCCGCGACCGCCGTGACCGTGGCGAGCGCGGCGACCGTGACCGCGGAGGCCGCGGCGACCGCGACCGCCGTGGCAAGGGCGACGAGCAGCAGGGCGGCGGCCAGGGTGGTCAGGGCGGTGGCAACCAGCAGCGCCAGGACCGTCAGGGCGGCCAGCAGCAGGGCGGCGGGCGTCAGGACCGCCAGGACCGCCAGCGCGACAACGGGCCCCAGGACGACGACGACTTCGAGGGTGGCCGCCGCGGCCGCCGCGGTCGTTACCGGGACCGCCGTGGCCGGCGCGGCCGCGACGAGTTCGGCCCCAACGAGCCGCAGGTCGCCGACGACGACGTCCTGATCCCCGTCGCGGGAATCCTGGACATCCTCGACAACTACGCGTTCATTCGTACGTCGGGCTACCTGCCCGGCCCGAACGACGTGTACGTCTCCCTGGCCCAGGTCCGCAAGAACGGTCTGCGCAAGGGTGACCACGTCACCGGTGCGGTCCGTCAGCCCAAGGACGGCGAGCGCCGCGAGAAGTTCAACGCGCTGGTCCGCCTCGACTCCGCGAACGGCATGGCCGCCGAATCAGGCCGTGGCCGCCCGGAGTTCAACAAGCTGACGCCCCTTTACCCCCAGGACCGGCTCCGTCTGGAGACCGACCCGGGCGTGCTGACCACCCGCATCATCGACCTCGTCGCGCCGATCGGTAAGGGCCAGCGCGGTCTGATCGTGGCCCCGCCGAAGACCGGCAAGACCATGATCATGCAGGCGATCGCCAACGCGATCACGCACAACAACCCCGAGTGCCACCTGATGGTCGTCCTGGTCGACGAGCGTCCGGAAGAGGTCACCGACATGCAGCGGTCGGTGAAGGGCGAGGTCATCTCCTCGACCTTCGACCGTCCGGCCGAGGACCACACCACGGTCGCCGAGCTCGCCATCGAGCGCGCCAAGCGCCTGGTGGAGCTGGGTCACGACGTCGTCGTGCTGCTCGACTCGATCACGCGTCTGGGCCGTGCGTACAACCTCGCCGCCCCGGCCTCCGGCCGCATCCTGTCCGGTGGTGTCGACTCGACCGCGCTGTACCCGCCGAAGCGCTTCTTCGGTGCCGCGCGCAACATCGAGGACGGCGGCTCGCTGACCATCCTGGCCACCGCGCTCGTCGACACCGGCTCGCGCATGGACGAGGTCATCTTCGAGGAGTTCAAGGGCACCGGCAACGCCGAGCTCAAGCTCGACCGGAAGCTCGCCGACAAGCGCATCTTCCCGGCGGTGGACGTCGACGCGTCCGGTACCCGTAAGGAAGAGATCCTGCTCGGCAGCGACGAGTTGGCGATCACCTGGAAGCTGCGCCGGGTGCTGCACGCGCTCGACCAGCAGCAGGCGATCGAGCTGCTTCTCGACAAGATGAAGCAGACGAAGTCGAACGCCGAGTTCCTGCTGCAGATCCAGAAGACGACGCCGATGCCGGGCAACGGCAACGACTGACGGATCCACAGCCGGCCGGACCGGTACCGCGAAGGGCCGCTCCCGTACACGTACGGGAGCGGCCCTTCGCGTTGCTTTGAGCCCCGGTGAAATGGGTGGTGGAGAGACCTTCGCCACAGATGTGAAGAGCGCCACGTGCTCGCGGAAGCACGCCGTCCGCCATCGAAAGCCCAGGTGAGCGCTCGACGGTCCGCCTCGCCCCTCACACAGCGTGTCCGTTGGTCCACAGTGCGGTCACAGCACGTCGTGCAACCCTTTTTTCGGTTTCAACGTCTGACCTGACGGGTCCTGACAGAGACGTCGCGGGCAGATGACCAGGCCTGACCCTGACTGCAGGGGGTAACCGAACGTACGAGGACTGAGGAGCACATGTCTGCCGAGAGCATGCCGGAACCCGGCACACCGGAGGATTCCGGTTCCAGCGCCCCGGGCCGCCGCGCCAAGGGGCGCCGCCGCAAGCCGCGGAGCACGCGCCACAAGGCGCTCGTCATCACGGCCTGGGCCGCGGCAGGCGTCGTCGTGCTGGGCGGTACCGGCCTCGGGTTCATGTACTTCAAGCTCAACGACAACATCAAGAGCGTCGACATCAACCAGGCACTCGGCACCGACCGGCCCCTGGACGTCGACAACGGCTCGCAGGACATCCTCGTGCTCGGCTCCGACACCCGCTCCGGCGGCAACAAGGAGCTCGGCGGCGGCGTCGACGACGGCAGTGCCCGCTCGGACACCGCGATGATCGTGCACGTCTACGAGGGCCACAAGAAGGCCAGCGTGGTCTCCATACCCCGCGACACCCTCGTGGACCGCCCCGAGTGCACCGACAGCAAGGGCGTCGAGCACGATGCCGGGTCCGAGGTGATGTTCAACTCCGCGTACTCGACGGGCGGCGCCGCCTGTGCCGTGAAGACCGTCGAGTCGATGACCGGTATCCGCATGGACCACTACGTCGAGGTCGACTTCAGCGGTTTCCAGAAGCTCATCGACGAGCTCGGCGGAGTCGAGGTCACCACGACCAAGAGCATCCGGGACAAGGAGAGCCACCTCGACCTCGAGGCCGGCACGCATCAGCTCACCGGCAAGCAGGCACTCGGTCTGGTCCGCACCCGGCACGGCGTCGGCGACGGCTCCGACCTCGGCCGGATCCAGCTCCAGCAGGCGTTCATCAAGGCCCTGGTCGAGCAGGTCAAGGACATCGGCGTACTGACCAGCCCGAAGAAGCTGTTCGACCTCGCCGACACCGCGACCAAGACCGTCACCACCGATACCGACCTCGACTCGGTCAAGGACCTGGCCTCGTTCGCCAACGGCCTCAAGGGCATCGGCCCGTCGAAGATGAACATGGTGACGATGCCGGTGCAGTACGACCCGGCCGACGGCAACCGCGTACTCGTCCTCAAGGCCAAGTCCCAGCAGGTCTGGGACGCGCTGAAGAACGACCGCCCGATCCCGAAGTCCGCGACCAAGGGTGCGGCTACGGGTGCGGCGAAGGGTGTTGTGAGCTGAGCGCTCCGCTGGGGGTGGATTGTTGTCTGCGGGCCCGGTGGGGGTTGCTCGCGCAGTTCCCCGCGCCCCTTAAAAGACAAAAGCCAGGGGCGCAGCCCCGCTTTTAGGGGCGCGGGGAACTGCGCGACAAGCCCCACCGGGCCCGCGGGGAATACACAACGCGAACCCCCGGTTTTGGGGGATGGCGCCAGTGCTGGCAGACTGGTACGTCGGCCCCGGTTCACGCTCCGCATCCCGCGGCAGCGACCCGGCGCCCTCCCGAATCTAGGAGACACCTTGAAGCGCGAAATCCACCCCGAGTACGTCGAGACGCAGGTCAGCTGCACCTGTGGCGCGTCGTTCACCACCCGCAGCACGATCTCCAGCGGCACCGTCCGCGCCGAGGTCTGCTCCGAGTGCCACCCGTTCTACACGGGCAAGCAGAAGATCCTCGACACCGGTGGCCGCGTGGCCCGCTTCGAGGCCCGCTTCGGCAAGGCCAAGGCTGCCGCTGACAACAAGTAGCGAGCCCACAGCGCCGGTCTCCGGAGCCTCCGTCCAGGGGGCGCTGGGACCGGCGCTTTGCGGTGCAGCCCCCATTCGTCTTACCTACGTCCCCACGCCCGACACGGAGCGGGGGACAGCCCATTGGAGCCGGAGATGTTCGAGGCGGTCGAGGAACTGATCGGCGAGCACGCCGATCTGGAGAAGAAGCTCGCTGACCCGTCGGTCCACGCCGACCAGGCCAACGCGCGCAAGCTCAACAAGCGCTACGCCGAGCTCACCCCGATCGTCGCGACGTACCGCTCCTGGAAGCAGACCGGGGACGACATCGAGACGGCGAAGGAGTTCGTCGCCGACGATCCGGACTTCGCGGCCGAGGTCAAGGAGCTGGAGAAGCAGCGCGAGGAACTGACGGAGAAGCTCCGGCTGCTCCTCGTCCCGCGCGACCCCAGCGACGACAAGGACGTCATCCTGGAGATCAAGGCGGGCGCGGGCGGCGACGAGTCGGCCCTGTTCGCCGGCGACCTGCTGCGCATGTACCTGCGGTACGCGGAGCGCGTCGGCTGGAAGACCGAGATCATCGACTCCACCGAGTCCGAGCTGGGCGGCTACAAGGACGTCCAGGTCGCCGTGAAGACCAAGGGCGGCCAGGGCGCGACCGAGCCCGGCCAGGGTGTCTGGGCCCGGATGAAGTACGAGGGCGGGGTGCACCGCGTGCAGCGGGTGCCCTCGACCGAGTCGCAGGGCCGTATCCACACCTCGGCCGCCGGTGTCCTGGTCACGCCCGAGGCCGAGGAGGTCGACGTCGAGATCCTCGCGAACGACCTGCGGATCGACGTCTACCGCTCCTCCGGGCCCGGCGGCCAGTCCGTCAACACGACTGACTCCGCCGTGCGCATCACGCACATTCCCACCGGAGTCGTCGCCTCCTGCCAGAACGAGAAGAGCCAGCTGCAGAACAAGGAGCAGGCGATGCGTATCCTGCGCTCCAGGCTGCTGGCCGCGGCGCAGGAGGAGGCGGAGAGCAAGGCCGCGGACGCCCGCCGCAGCCAGGTCCGCACCGTCGACCGCTCCGAGAAGATCCGTACGTACAACTTCCCGGAGAACCGCATCTCGGACCACCGGGTCGGCTTCAAGGCGTACAACTTGGACCAGGTGCTCGACGGTGATCTGGACGCGGTGATCCAGGCGTGCGTCGACGCGGACTCGGCAGCCAAGCTCGCCGCGGCGTAAGGCACGTACAAGTACACAGCGCAGTACACATCCGCTCGACGGACAACAGCACAGCTCCCGGAGGACCAGCGTGAACCTGCTGCTCGCGGAAGTGGCCCAGGCCACCCAGCGGCTGGCCGACGCCGGCGTGCCCTCGCCGCGCAACGACGCCGAGGAACTCGCCGCGTTCGTGCACGGCGTGAAGCGGGGCGAGCTGCACACCGTCAAGGACGCGGACTTCGACGCCCGGTACTGGGAGGTGACCGCGCGCCGCGAGGCCCGCGAGCCGCTCCAGCACATCACCGGGCGGGCCTACTTCCGCTACCTGGAACTCCAGGTCGGGCCAGGCGTGTTCGTGCCCCGGCCCGAGACGGAGTCCGTGGTCGGCTGGGCCATAGACGCCGTCCGAGCGATGGACGTCGTCGAGCCGCTGATCGTCGACCTGTGCACCGGCTCGGGCGCGATCGCGCTCGCCCTCGCGCAGGAGGTGCCGCGCTCGCGCGTCCACGCCGTCGAACTGTCCGAGGACGCCCTGCGATGGACCCGTAAGAACGTCGAGGGATCCAGGGTCGACCTGCGGCAGGGCAACGCCCTGGACGCGTTCCGCGACCTCGACGGCCAGGTCGACCTCGTCATCTCCAACCCGCCGTACATCCCCCTGACCGAATGGGAGTACGTCGCTCCGGAGGCCCGGGACTACGATCCCGAACTCGCCCTGTTCTCGGGGGAGGACGGCCTCGACCTCATCCGCGGTCTGGAGCGCACCGCGCACCGGCTGCTGCGGCCCGGCGGTGTCGTCGTCATCGAGCACGCCGACACTCAGGGCGGGCAGGTGCCGTGGATCTTCACCGAGGAGCGGGGCTGGGCCGATGCCGCGGACCACCCCGACCTCAACAACCGGCCGCGGTTCGCGACCGCCCGCAGGGCGACGCCATGACAGCGGCGACTTCTTGTGTGGACGACGTGGAAATCGTTAGATGCGCGGCCAACGGGGCCCGCGTGTTCGAGGAGGCTTGCTGATATGGCACGGCGATACGACACCAACGACGCGACCGATCGCACGACCGGTCTGCGCGAGGCCGCGTCCGCCGTCCGCCGCGGCGAGCTCGTGGTGCTGCCGACCGACACCGTGTACGGGGTCGGCGCCGACGCGTTCAGCTCGGAGGCCGTGACCGACCTGCTGGAGGCCAAGGGCCGCGGCCGGAACATGCCCACGCCCGTCCTCATCGGCTCCCCGAACACGCTGCACGGCCTGGTCACCGACTTCTCCGAGATGGCGTGGGAGCTCGTCGACGCGTTCTGGCCGGGCGCGCTCACGCTCGTCGCCAAGCACCAGCCGTCC
Source organism: Streptomyces sp. NBC_00258 (assembly GCF_036182465.1). Classification (NCBI taxonomy): domain Bacteria; kingdom Bacillati; phylum Actinomycetota; class Actinomycetes; order Kitasatosporales; family Streptomycetaceae; genus Streptomyces; species Streptomyces sp. NBC_00258. The sequence continues at coordinate 4,434,830 of NZ_CP108081.1, read as the reverse complement.
CTCCAGTGGGACCTGGGGGACACCCGCGGGACCGTCGCCGTCCGTATGCCGCTGCACCCGGTCGCCATCGAGCTGCTGACCGAGGTCGGCCCGATGGCCGTCTCCTCGGCGAACCTGACCGGCCATCCGGCCCCCGAGGACTGTGACGCCGCGCAGGAGATGCTCGGCGACTCCGTCTCCGTGTACCTGGACGGCGGGCCGACCCCCGGCAACGTCCCGTCGTCGATCGTGGACGTCACGGGCAAGGTGCCGGTGCTCCTGCGGGCGGGAGCCCTGTCCGCGGAGGAGCTGCGAAAGGTCGTCCCCGACCTCGAGGTGGCGAATTGACAGCCCCTGACGCGGGGCGTGGCATAGGTACGGGGACGGGGTACACGGGGGCTTACGGCGACGGGGCCTCGGGGGACTCCTCTTTTCGCATCCTCCACGTCAGCACCGGCAACGTGTGCCGCTCGCCGATCACCGAGCGGCTGACCCGTCATGCCCTGGCGGACCGGCTCGGCGACCCCCTGTGGGGCGGCCTGATCGTGGAGAGCGCCGGCACCTGGGGCCACGAGGGCGCGCCCATGGAGGCCAACGCGGAGGCGGTCCTCGCGGACTTCGGCGCGGACGCCTCCGGCTTCGTCGGCCGTGAGCTGCTGGACGAGCACGTCATCAGGGCGGACCTCGTCCTCACGGCCACCCGCGACCACCGCGCCCAGGTCATCTCCATGGGCCACTCGGCGGGCCTGCGCACCTTCACCCTGAAGGAGTTCACCCGCCTGGTCCGCGCCATAGACCCCGCCACCCTCCCTCCCCTGGACGACGGCATGGTCGAACGCGCCCGCGCCCTGGTCCGCGCGGCAGCGGCTCTACGCGGGTGGCTCCTGGCCCCGACAGCAGAGGCGGACGAGGTGTACGACCCGTACGGCGCCCCGCTGCCGTTCTTCCGCTCGGTGGGCGACGAGATCAACCAGGCACTGGATCCCGTGGTCACGGCACTGACAGGTGTGCCGGCTCGCGCCTGACCGGGGCCGGGGCGGTCTCCGGCGGACGGAGTCCGGCGCAGCGGCTCGAAGCCGGGGAGGCCCGCCGGGGCCGAGCGGTGCGAGGGGCGCGTCGGGGATGGGTCGAGATCAACCAGGCGCTGGACCCCGTGGTCACGGCCCTGACGGGTGTGCCGGCTCGCGCCTGACCGGGGCCGGGGCGGTCTCCGGCGGACGGAGTCCGGCGCAGCGGTTCGAAGCCGGGGAGGCCCGCCGGGGCCGAGCGGTGCGAGGGGCGCGTCGGGGATGGGTCGAGATCAACCAGGCACTGGATCCCGTGGTGACGGCGTTGACGGGTGTGCCGGCCCGCGCCCGACCGGCCCGGGCGGTGTGAGCGGGGTGTCAAGGAGGGGCCCCGCTCGGACGTAACACCGGGCGCGGCAGGGGACACGGTTCTACATTGGACTTAGCGTTCCCCTGCCGAGGTCCGGAGTCCGCCATGCCGGTCACACACACGCTTGAAGGTCCGCTGTCGGTCGACGTGCTCGGCCGGCAGGATCCGGAGCTGGCCGAGATCCTGCTCGGGGAGCTGGAGCGGCAGTCGACGACGCTGCAGCTCATCGCCGCCGAGAACTTCACGTCGCCGGTCGTGCTGGCGGCGCTGGGCTCGCCGCTCGCGAACAAGTACGCCGAGGGATATCCCGGTGCCCGGCACCACGGCGGCTGCGAGATCGTCGACGTGGCCGAGCGCATCGCCGTGGAGCGCGCCAAGGCCCTGTTCGGCGCCGATCACGCCAACGTGCAGTCCCACTCCGGGAGTTCGGCCGTCCTGGCCGCGTACGCCGCCCTGCTGCGTCCGGGAGACACCGTCCTCGCGATGGGTCTGCCGCACGGCGGCCACCTCACGCACGGGTCGCCCGCGAACTTCTCCGGCCGCTGGTTCGACTTCGTCGGGTACGGCGTCGACCCCGAGAGCGGGCTCATCGACCACGAGCAGGTGCGCAGCCTGGCCCGCACGCACCGGCCGAAGGCCATCGTGTGCGGGTCGATCTCGTATCCCCGGCACATCGACTACGCCGCGTTCCGCGAGGTCGCGGACGAGGTCGGCGCCTATCTCATCGCGGACGCCGCCCATCCCATCGGGCTCGTCGCCGGGGGAGCGGCGCCCAGTCCGGTCCCGTACGCCGATGTGGTGTGCGCCACCACGCACAAGGTGCTGCGGGGCCCGCGCGGCGGCATGCTGCTGTGCGGGAGCGAACTGGCCGAGCGGGTGGACCGGGCGGTGTTCCCCTTCACACAGGGCGGCGCGCAGATGCACACCATCGCCGCCAAGGCCGTCGCGTTCGGCGAGGCGGCAACACCGGCGTTCACCGCGTACGCCCATCAGGTGGTGGCGAATGCGCGGGTGCTCGCGCAGGGCCTGGCCGCCGAGGGGCTCGCGGTCACCACCGGCGGCACCGACACCCACCTGCTCACCGTCGACCCGGCACCGCTCGGGGTGGACGGCCGCACCGCCCGCGGGCGTCTCGCCGCCGCCGGAATGGTCCTCGACACCTGTGCCCTTCCCCATCCCGACGTGCGAGGACTGCGTCTGGGCACGGCCGCCCTCACCACCCAGGGGATGGGCGAGGCCGAGACGGCACGCATCGCGGTGCTGTTCGCGACGGCCCTGCGGGACGAGTCCGCAGGGCGTGGAGTGCGTGAAGAAGTGCGGGATCTGACCGGAAGATTTCCGCCCTATCCCGCCCACTGAGGGGTAGACGACCATTCGTGCACAGCCACTCGTGCAACCATCGGCCCTACCCGGAAGTCCCCAACCGTATGCGCACGAAGCTAGGGTGTGAGGCTGAGATGGCCAGCGAGACCTGTGGGGAAGCCCGTGCGTGAATACCTCCTGACGCTCTGCATCACGGCCGCGGTGACGTACCTGCTGACCGGGCCGGTGCGGAAGTTCGCGATCGTGGCCGGAGCGATGCCGGAGATCCGGGCACGTGACGTGCACCGGGAACCCACACCGCGCCTCGGCGGGATCGCGATGTTCTTCGGACTGTGCGCCGGCCTGCTGGTCGCCGACCACCTGACGAACCTCAGCGTGGTGTTCGAGAACTCCAACGAGCCGCGGGCCCTGCTGTCCGGCGCCGCCCTGATCTGGTTGATCGGCGTCCTGGACGACAAGTTCGAGATCGACGCCCTCATCAAGCTCGGCGGCCAGATGATCGCCGCGGGCGTCATGGTCATGCAGGGTCTGACGATCCTGTGGCTGCCGATCCCCGGCGTCGGCTCGGTCTCCCTGACCCAGTGGCAGGGCACGCTGCTGACCGTCGCGCTCGTCGTGATCACCATCAACGCCGTGAACTTCGCCGACGGCCTCGACGGCCTCGCCGCCGGCATGGTGTGCATCGCGTCCGCGGCGTTCTTCATGTACGGATACCGCATCTGGTACGGCTACGGTCTTGAGTCCGCCGCCCCCGCCACCCTCTTCTCCGCGCTCCTCATGGGCATGTGTCTCGGCTTCCTGCCGCACAACATGCACCCCGCGCGGATCTTCATGGGTGACTCGGGCTCGATGCTCATCGGCCTGGTGCTGGCGGCCGGTGCCATCTCCATCACCGGGCAGGTCGACCCGGACGCGATGAACCTCTTCGCCGGGTCGGAGAAGGAGGCCGTGCACCAGACGGTGCCGGTCTACATCCCGCTGCTGCTGCCGCTGACGATCATCGCCGTGCCGGCGGCCGACCTGGTGCTCGCCATCGTGCGGCGCACCTGGCGCGGTCAGTCCCCGTTCGCCGCCGACCGCGGCCACCTGCACCACCGTCTCCTTGAGATCGGGCACTCGCACAGCCGGGCCGTGCTCATCATGTACTTCTGGTCGGCGCTGATCGCCTTCGGAGCCCTGGCCTACTCGGTGAACTCCGGGGCCATGTGGATCGTGCTCGGCATCATGGCGCTCAGCGCGGTGGGCCTGGTCCTGCTCCTGCTGCCGCGCTTCACACCGCGCGCCCCGCGCTGGGCCGAGCACTTCGTGCCGCCGCGCTACCGCCGCCGCAGGGCCGCGGAGGTGTCGGCGGAGGCCTCGACGGCGGTCGCGTACGCCACGGGTGACGGGACGCACGACGGGGCACCCGTCGGGGCCGGCGATGGGGTCGGCGAAGGCGCCGACGACGGCGACGGCGTCGACGGCGAGCGTGAGGAACGCCGCACTCCGGTTGTTGCCGGTGTCTCAGGAGTCAACGGGGCGACGGCTGTTGGCCCCCGTTCGCGCCTCCTGGATGGGCGCAAAGCCGGAACGTCGCGCTGACGCGAGGTAAGAATCGTGCAAGAACCACCGAGATGACGGCGTCCGTAAACCGCCCCAATACCAGACAAGTTGGTCGCCTGAGTGCACAGACGTGCAGTTTCACTCTCATGTGTGACGCCGAGCACACCAACCAGGTAAAGACCTCATCAAATAGTTTGTGATACGGTTCACGAGAACCCGGGACAGAGCCGAAGGACCGCAGTGCGACGGTCCATTGGCGGTGAGGTTCTCTCTCTGTCCGGGACTACGCTCGTCCATGACGACACCTGCCCCCTTGAGCAAGCGGAGTTGCCGCCATGCCGTCCAATGACGTCCGGATCCTTCTCCAGGCCGCTGTGCCCACAGCTGCCGTCGGCGCGATCGCAGCCGTCGTCAGTGCCGTGGTCGCCGGTGGCAAGGGAGCGATCGGGGCGGGCTTCGCGACGCTGGTCGTGATCCTCTTCATGGGCATCGGGCTGTACGTCCTGCAGCGCACCGCCAAATCGCTTCCGCACCTTTTCCAGGCGATGGGTCTGATGCTCTATACGGCACAGATTCTGCTGCTGTTCATCTTCGTCGCCGCCTTCAAGAACACGACGCTGTTCAACCCCAAGGCTTTCGCGATCACGCTGGTCGCCGCCACGCTCGCATGGATCGGCGCCCAGGCGCGTGCCCATATGAAGGCCAAGATCCTCTATGTCGAACCCGACTCCTCGAAGGGCGACAAGCCCGAAAAGACGGGGCACTCGTCGTGAGGGGTAGGGCCGGGATAAGCGCGGGTGGGAGATCCTGCTATCGTCCGGTGCCAACTGCGGCATCGCGGGCGCGGGCATATGAGCTGACGCCTGCTCTAGCGCGAGGCTCGATGCCCTCCAGCCGCCCCCACATCCGTAACACCAGTCCAGTGCCGAACCGCGGCTGCGCGCCGCGCCGACACAACGAGGTTGCCGTACCCATGCGTCACGCCGAAGGAGCCCGTGGTGAGTGCTGACCAGACCCAGCTCGCCTTTGAGTGGAACTGTCGGATCATGTCCGACAACGGCTGCGGCTTCCCGGCACCGGGCCTGCACTCGTTCCTGTTCAAGCCGATCGTCACGGTCGGTGGGTTCGAGTTCAACAAGGTGATGCTGCTCGCGCTCATCACCACCCTCCTGGTCATCACCTTCTTCACTCTTGCCTTCGGCAAGGCGAAGGTGGTCCCGGGCAAGCTGCAGATGGTCGGCGAGGCCGGTTACGACTTCGTTCGCCGCGGCATCGTCTACGAGACCCTCGGCAAGCGGGAGGGCGAGAAGTACGTCCCCCTGATGGTCTCGCTCTTCTTCTTCATCTGGATCATGAACATCTGGTCCGTGATCCCGCTGGCCCAGTTCCCGGTCTCGTCGATCATCGCCTTCCCGATGGTGCTCGCCGGCATCGTCTACGTCGTCTGGGTCTCGCTGACGTTCAAGAAGCACGGCTTCGTCGGCTTCTTCAAGAACGTCACCGGTTATGACAAGTCGCTCGGCCCGGTGCTGCCGCTCGTCATGGTGATCGAGTTCTTCTCGAACCTGCTGGTCCGGCCGTTCACGCACGCCGTGCGACTGTTCGCCAACATGTTCGCCGGTCACCTGATGCTGGTGATGTTCACCGTCGCCTCCTGGTACCTGCTGAACAGCTGGATGATCCCGGCGGCCGGCATCTCGTTCGTGATGACCATCGTCATGATCCTCTTCGAGCTCTTCGTGCAGGCCGTCCAGGCGTACGTGTTCGTGCTCCTCGCCTGCTCGTACATCCAGGGCGCCCTGGCCGAGAACCACTGAGCCGCGACGCTCCGCAAACCCCCAGAACGTCCGGTGGCCAACCCCCGCCGGTCCATGAAAGAGAAGGAAGAAACAGCATGGCTGCCCTTGAGACCCTCGCCGCTGTCGAAGGCAACATCGGTTCCATCGGCTACGGCCTCGCCGCCATCGGCCCCGGCGTCGGCGTCGGCATCATCTTCGGTAACGGCACCCAGGCCCTCGCCCGTCAGCCCGAGGCGGCCGGCCTGATCCGCGCCAACCAGATCCTCGGCTTCGCCTTCTGTGAGGCCCTCGCCCTCATCGGCATCGTCATGCCGTTCGTCTACAACTGACGAACCCTGACGAGCGAACCTTTCAACGGAAGGCACTGATGTGATCGCCAACCTGGTACAGCTGGCGGCCGAGGAGGAGCAGAACCCGCTCGTCCCGCCGGGCCCCGAGCTGCTCGTCGGCACCATCGCCTTCGCCATCGTGTTCTTCTTCTTCTGGAAGAAGCTCCTCCCGAACATCAACAAGGTTCTGGAAGAGCGCCGCGCGGCGATCGAAGGCGGTATCGAAGAGGCCGACGCCATGAAGGTCGAGGCCCAGAGCGTGCTCGAGCAGTACAAGGCTCAGCTCGCCGAGGCTCGGCACGAGGCCGCGCGTCTGCGCCAGGAGGCGCAGGAGCAGGGCGCCACGCTCATCGCCGAGATGCGTGCGGAAGGCCAGCGGCAGCGCGAGGAGATCATCGCCGCCGGTCACTCGCAGATCGCGGCCGACCGCAAGGCCGCGTCGTCGGCGCTGCGCCAGGACGTGGGCCAGCTGGCCACCGAACTGGCCGGCAAGCTCGTCGGCGAGTCCCTTGAGGACCACGCCCGGCAGAGCCGCACGATCGACCGGTTCCTCGACGGTCTCGACGAGTCCGCTTCGAAGGCCGAGGCGTCGCGATGAACGGAGCGAGCCGCGAGGCCCTGGCCGCCGCACGGGAGCGTCTCGACGCGCTGACGGACAACACGTCCGTGGACGCGACGCTGCTCGCCGACGAGCTGGCCGCCGTCACCGCGCTGCTCGACCGCGAGGTGTCACTGCGTCGGGTCCTCACCGACCCGGCGCAGGCCGGAGAGGCGAAGGCCGAACTGGCCGGGCGTCTGCTCGGCAGCCAGGTCGGCGGTCCGACCGCCGATCTGGTGGCCGGTCTGGTGCGCTCCCGCTGGTCGCGGTCGCGTGACCTGGTCGACTCCATCGAGGAGCTGGCCGACACCGCCGACCTCACGGCGGCGCAGCAGGCGGGCACGCTCGACGAGGTCGAGGACGAGCTGTTCCGGTTCGGCCGGATCGTCTCTTCGAACACCGGGCTGCGTGCCGCACTGACCGACCGCGGCGCCACGACCGCGGCCAAGAGCGAGCTGCTGCGCAGCCTGCTCGGCGGCCGGGCCAAGGCGACGACCGAGCGTCTGGTCACGCGCCTTGTGACCGCGCCCCGGGGACGTAGCCTGGAGTCGGGACTCGAGTCCCTGTCCAAGCTCGCCGCCGAGCGTCGCAGCCGCATGGTCGCCGTCGTCACCTCGGCGGTTCCGCTGAGCGACCCGCAGAAGCAGCGCCTGGGTGCCGCCCTCGCGAAGCTCTACGGCCGCCAGATGCACCTCAACCTCGACGTGGACCCCGAGGTCCTCGGCGGGATCCGGGTGCAGGTCGGCGACGAGGTCATCAACGGCTCCATCGCGGACCGGCTCGAAGACGTCGGCCGCCGCATGGCGAGCTAGCGACAGCAACTCAATAGACGTACGTAAACAGTTACACGCAGTAATACGGCCCTGGTTGGGCCGTGCAGAGGATTCCTGGGGGCTGACCCCAGACCCCCCAAGAAAACTTCGGGCCCAACAAGGAGAGCAGGGAACCCAGATGGCGGAGCTCACGATCCGGCCGGAGGAGATCCGGGATGCGCTGGAGAACTTTGTCCAGTCGTACAAGCCGGACGCGGCCTCGCGCGAGGAGGTCGGTACGGTCACCCTTGCCGGCGACGGCATCGCGAAGGTCGAGGGCCTGCCCTCGGCCATGGCCAACGAACTGCTGAAGTTCGAGGACGGCACCCTCGGCCTCGCGCTCAACCTGGAAGAGCGCGAGATCGGCGCCATCGTCCTCGGTGAGTTCAGCGGCATCGAGGAGGGACAGCCGGTCACCCGTACCGGCGAGGTCCTCTCCGTGGCCGTCGGCGAGGGCTACCTCGGCCGCGTTGTCGACCCGCTCGGCACCCCGATCGACGGTCTCGGCGAGATCGAGACGTCCGGCCGCCGCGCCCTCGAGCTGCAGGCCCCGGGCGTCATGGCCCGTAAGTCGGTGCACGAGCCGATGGAGACCGGCTACAAGGCCGTCGACGCGATGACCCCGATCGGCCGTGGCCAGCGTCAGCTGGTCATCGGTGACCGCCAGACCGGCAAGACCGCCCTGGCCGTCGACACGATCATCAACCAGCGCGACAACTGGCGCACCGGCGACCCGAACAAGCAGGTCCGCTGCGTGTACGTCGCCATCGGCCAGAAGGGCTCGACCATCGCCTCCGTGCGTGGCGCCCTCGAAGAGGCCGGCGCGCTGGAGTACACGACCATCGTCGCCGCCCCGGCGTCCGACCCGGCCGGCTTCAAGTACCTTGCGCCGTACACCGGTTCGGCCATCGGCCAGCAGTGGATGTACGAGGGCAAGCACGTCCTCATCATCTTCGACGACCTCTCGAAGCAGGCCGACGCCTACCGCGCCGTGTCCCTGCTGCTCCGCCGTCCGCCGGGGCGCGAGGCCTACCCCGGTGACGTCTTCTACCTGCACTCCCGTCTGCTGGAGCGCTGCGCGAAGCTCTCCGACGAGATGGGCGCGGGCTCGATGACCGGTCTGCCGATCGTCGAGACGAAGGCCAACGACGTCTCGGCGTTCATCCCGACCAACGTCATCTCCATCACCGACGGCCAGTGCTTCCTGGAGTCGGACCTGTTCAACGCCGGTCAGCGCCCCGCGCTGAACGTCGGTATCTCCGTCTCCCGAGTCGGTGGTTCCGCACAGCACAAGGCGATGCGCCAGGTGTCCGGCCGACTGCGTGTGGACCTCGCCCAGTTCCGTGAGCTCGAGGCGTTCGCCGCCTTCGGTTCCGACCTGGACGCCGCGTCGAAGTCGCAGCTGGAGCGCGGTCAGCGGATGGTCGAGCTGCTCAAGCAGGCTCAGTACCAGCCGATGGCCACCGAGGACCAGGTCGTCTCCATCTGGGCCGGCACCACCGGCAAGATGGACGAGGTGCCGGTGAACGACGTCCGCCGCTTCGAGAAGGAGCTCCTGGAGTACCTGCACCGCAAGGAGCAGGGCCTCATGACCTCCATCAAGGAGGGCGGCAAGATGTCGGACGACACCCTGCAGGCCATCGCCGACGCGATCGCGGAGTTCAAGAAGCAGTTCGAGACGTCGGACGGCAAGCTGCTCGGCGAGGACACCCCTGCCGCTGCGGGCAAGTGACGACGGAAGGGACCTGACTCATGGGAGCCCAGCTCCGGGTCTACAAGCGTCGCATCAAATCCGTCACCGCGACCAAGAAGATCACCAAGGCGATGGAGATGATCGCCGCCTCGCGTGTCGTCAAGGCGCAGCGCAAGGTGGCGGCCTCCACGCCGTACGCGACCGAGCTCACCCGGGCGGTCACGGCGGTCGGCACGGGCTCGAACACCCAGCACCCGCTGACCACCGAGGCCGAGACGCCGACGCGTTCCGCTGTGCTGCTCCTGTCGAGCGACCGCGGCCTCGCCGGCGCGTTCAACTCCAACGCCATCAAGGCGGCGGAGCAGCTGACCGCCCGTCTCGAGGCCGAGGGCAAGGAGGTCGACACGTACATCGTCGGCCGCCGCGGTCTGGCCCACTACAACTTCCGTGAGCGCAAGGTCTCGGAGTCGTGGTCGGGCTTCACCGACGAGCCCACGTACGCGGACGCCAAGAAGGTGGCCGTTCCGCTCATCGAGGCCATCGAGAAGGAGACGGCGGACGGCGGCGTGGACGAACTCCACATCGTCTACACCGAGTTCGTCTCGATGATGACGCAGACGGCGGTCGACAGCCGACTGCTGCCGCTCAGCCTCGAAGAGGTCGCGGAGGAGTCCACGTCCAAGGGCGAGATCCTTCCGCTGTACGACTTCGAGCCGTCGGCGGAGGACGTCCTCGACGCCCTTCTGCCGCGGTACGTCGAGAGCCGTATCTACAACGCGCTGCTCCAGTCGGCCGCCTCCAAGCACGCGGCCACCCGCCGCGCGATGAAGTCGGCGACCGACAACGCGGGAGACCTGATCACTTCACTCTCCCGACTTGCCAACGCGGCCCGCCAGGCCGAAATCACCCAGGAAATCAGCGAGATCGTCGGTGGCACCGCAGCCCTGGCCGACGCGACCGCGGGGAGTGACAGGTAAATGACGACGACAGTTGAGACGGCCGTTGCCACGGGCCGCGTCGCCCGGGTCATCGGCCCGGTCGTCGACGTGGAATTCCCCGTCGACGCCATGCCGGAGATCTACAACGCCCTTCACGTCGAGGTGGCCGACCCGGCCAACGCCGGCGAGAAGAAGATCCTGACCCTGGAGGTCGCCCAGCACCTGGGTGACGGCCTGGTCCGCACGATCTCGATGCAGCCCACCGACGGTCTGGTCCGCCAGGCCGCGGTGACAGACACGGGCTCGGGCATCAGCGTCCCGGTCGGTGACTTCACCAAGGGCAAGGTGTTCAACACCCTCGGTGAGGTACTGAACACCGACGAGAAGTACGAGGGCGAGCGCTGGACCATCCACCGCAAGGCCCCCGCGTTCGACCAGCTCGAGTCGAAGACCGAGATGTTCGAGACGGGCTTGAAGGTCGTCGACCTTCTCACCCCGTACGTCAAGGGCGGCAAGATCGGTCTGTTCGGTGGTGCCGGTGTCGGCAAGACCGTGCTGATCCAGGAAATGATCATGCGTGTCGCCAACCTCCACGAGGGCGTCTCCGTCTTCGCGGGCGTCGGTGAGCGCACCCGTGAGGGCAACGACCTCATCGCGGAGATGGAGGAGAGCGGTGTTCTCGACAAGACCGCTCTTGTCTTCGGTCAGATGGACGAGCCCCCGGGCACCCGTCTGCGCGTGGCCCTCGCCGGTCTGACCATGGCGGAGTACTTCCGCGATGTGCAGAAGCAGGACGTGCTGTTCTTCATCGACAACATCTTCCGCTTCACCCAGGCCGGTTCCGAGGTCTCGACCCTGCTCGGCCGCATGCCCTCCGCGGTGGGTTACCAGCCGACCCTGGCCGACGAGATGGGTCTCCTCCAGGAGCGCATCACCTCGACCCGTGGTCACTCGATCACCTCGATGCAGGCGATCTACGTCCCCGCGGACGACCTGACCGACCCGGCCCCGGCCACCACGTTCGCCCACCTCGACGCGACGACGGTTCTCTCCCGTCCGATCTCCGAGAAGGGCATCTACCCGGCCGTGGACCCGCTGGACTCCACGTCCCGCATCCTGGACCCGCGGTACATCGCGCAGGACCACTACGACGCCGCCATGCGCGTCAAGACGATCCTGCAGAAGAACAAGGACCTCCAGGACATCATCGCGATCCTCGGTATCGACGAGCTCGGCGAGGAGGACAAGCTCGTCGTCCACCGTGCCCGTCGCGTGGAGCGCTTCCTGTCCCAGAACACCCACGCCGCCAAGCAGTTCACCGGCGTGGACGGGTCGGACGTTCCGCTGGAGGAGTCGATCGCGGCCTTCAACTCGATCTGCGACGGCGAGTACGACCACTTCCCGGAGCAGGCGTTCTTCATGTGCGGTGGCCTGGAGGACCTCAAGGCCAAGGCCAAGGAGCTCGGCGTCTCCTGAACCGGCGCTTCTGATCGAGCACTGCTTCACGAAGAGGGGCGGGTGCGTCCCGCCCCTCTTCGTACGCCCACGCAGCACCTCCCGGGGCCAACCCCCGGACCCCCGGCCGAGAGGCGGGGCGGGGCCCGGCACTTCCGTACTCGGCGCCCTACTAGACTTAGACCCAACACCCGGCGGCAAAAGCCGGGTGGTGACCCGAGGAGCCCACCTTGGCTGCTGAGCTGCACGTCGAGCTCGTCGCCGCGGACCGCAGTGTCTGGTCCGGCGAGGCCACCCTGGTCGTCGCGCGTACCGCGTCCGGCGACATCGGCGTCATGCCCGGCCACCAGCCGCTGCTCGGTGTGCTGGAGTCGGGCCCGGTGACCATCCGTACGAGTGATGGTGGAACGGTCGTCGCCGCGGTGCACGGCGGTTTCATCTCGTTCGCGGACAACAAGCTGTCGCTGCTGGCCGAGATCGCCGAGCTGTCGGACGAGATCGATGTCCAGCGCGTGGAGCGGGAGCTCGAGCGCGCGAAGGCGGAGGGCGATGCCTCCGCCGAGCGTCGCGCGGACGTCCGACTGCGAGCGGCGTCGACGCACTGAAACCAGCGCGCGACGAGATGTGACTCAGCCGCGGCCAGGACCGGAGCTTGCTCCGGACCGGGTCGCGGCTGAGGCGATGCGGGTGCTTTTTTCCTTTCCGTTACCTAGGAGACGAGGAGGTCGGTGTCGATGGTCCTCGCTCTGACTGTGTGCGGGTTGGTAGTCGTGCTGGTGGCGGTGGCACTCTTCGTGTTCCATCTGCGCCGCCGACTGATCCAGCGCTCCGGTGGCACCTTCGACTGCAGCCTCCGCTGGGACGCTCCGGAGAAGAGCGACACCAGCGGCAAAGGCTGGGGCTACGGCATCGCCCGCTACAACGGCGACCGCATCGAGTGGTTCCGCATCTTCTCGTACGCTCCCCGCCCGCGCCGTGTCCTGGAGCGCTCGGCGATCGAGGTGGCCGGCCGCCGCACCCCGGACGGCGAGGAGGAGCTGGCGCTGCTCGCCGACCAGATCATCCTCGCCTGCGTCCATCGCGGTACGCGCCTTGAGCTGGCCATGAGCGAGGACGCGCTGACCGGGTTTCTCGCGTGGCTCGAAGCAGCCCCGCCCGGACAACGAGTGAACGTGGCGTAGCCACGTTCACTCGTTGGTTGGGGGTCCCCCCGGACGAAGTCTGGGGGAGCGTCAATGTCGCTTGATCTCATCCGTTGGTGCTGACGGTCGCTAGTTCAGGCCGCCGTTGATCGCGCTCACCAGCTCGCCGTTGCTGGTGTCGCCGCTGAACTCCCAGAAGAACGCGCCGCCCAGGCCCTGGTTCTTGGCCCAGGTCATCTTCGAGCCGATGGTGGCCGGGGTGTCGTAGCTCCACCAGTTGTTGCCGCAGTAGGCGTAGGCCGTGCCGGCGATGGTGCCGGTGGCCGGGCAGGAGTTCTTGAGGACCTTGTAGTCCTCGATCCCCGCCTCGTACGTGCCGGGTGCCGCGCCGGTCGCCGAGCCGCCGGGAGTGGACTGGGTCACGCCGGTCCAGCCGCGCCCGTAGAAGCCGATACCGAGCAGCAGCTTCTTCGCCGGTACGCCCTTGCTCTTGAGCTTGGCGATCGCGTCGGCCGAGTTGAAGCCGGCCGCCGGGATGCCCGGGTACGAGGTCAGCGGGGAGTGCGGAGCGGTCGGACCGTCCGCGTCGAAGGCGCCGAAGTAGTCGTACGTCATCACGTTGTACCAGTCGAGGGACGCGGAGGCGCCGCCGTAGTCGGCCGCGTCGATCTTGCCGCCGGAGGAGCCGTCGGCGGTGATGGCCGCGGTGACCAGGTAGTTGGAGCCGAACTCGGTGCGCAGCGCCTGGCTGAGCGTCTTGAACGAGCTGAAGCCGGACGTGTCGCAGGTCAGGCCGCAGGCGTTCGGGTACTCCCAGTCGATGTCGATGCCGTCGAAGACGTCGGCCCAGCGCGGGTCCTCGACAACCGCCTTGCAGGAGGCGGCGAACGCGGCCGGGTTGGCGGCGGCCTGTGTGAAGCCGCCGGAGTAGGTCCAGCCGCCGAAGGAGTACAGCACCTTGATGTGCGGGTACTTGGCCTTCAGCTGGCGGAGCTGGTTGAAGTTGCCGCGCAGCGGCTGGTCCCAGGTGTCGGCGGTGCCGCTGACGGACTGGTCGGCGGTGTACGCCTTGTCGTAGGCGGCGTAGGTGTCGTCGACGACGCACTTGCCGTCCTTGACGTTGCCGAACGCGTAGTTGATGTGCGTGATCTTCGACGCGGAGCCGGAGGTCACCAGGTTCTTGACGTGGTAGTTGCGGCCGTAGACGCCCCACTCGGTGAAGTAGCCGAGCTTGACCTTGTCGCCGGTGGGCGGCTCGGTGGTGCCGCCGGTGGTGCGCACGGCGACCGCTCCACCGGCCGGACCGGTCTGGTCGGCGGTGTCACGGGCCTGGACGGTGTACGAGTAGTCGGTGCCGGCGGTCAGGCCGGTGTTCGTGTACGAGGTGGTCGTGACGGTGGCGACCTTCGTGCCGTCGCGCAGGACGTCGTAGTTCTTGATGCCCTTGTCGTCGGTGGCCGCGCTCCAGGACAGCTTCACCGAGGTGTTGGTGATGTCGGAGGCCGTGGGGGTGCCGGGGGCCGAGGGGGCGGAGTCGCCGGGGACACTGCCGCCGTCACAACTGCCGCCGTTCAGAGTGCAGTTGGCGGGGGAGCCGGTGCCGGAGCCGTTGAAGCCGAAGGAGACGGAGGCGCCGGGGGCGAGGCTGCCGTTCCAGGACTTGTTCTTGGCGGTCCAGTGGGTGCCGGAGTTGGTGACGTCGGCGTCCCAGGCGGAGGTGACCGAGGTGCCCGAGGGGAAGTCCCACTGGACGTTCCAGGAACTGATGGCCGTGGTGCCGGTGTTCTTGACGGTCCACTTGCCCTCGAAGCCGGATCCCCAGTCCTGGGTCTTGGCGTAGGTGGCGGTCGCCGATGTGGCGGCGGAGGCGGGGCTCGCGAGCCCGACCAGGGCGGCGAACGGCAACAACAGGGTGGTGAGCCCTGCCACGGTTCTCTGTCCGAGTCTGTGTCTGAGGCGCATCCGCGTCTCCTATGGGGAGTTTGATGAGGTGCGCAGGACAATAGAAAGGTCTGGACCATAGGTCAATAGGTCCAGACCAGTGCGGGCATGCCGGGCGGCTAGTTGTTACACGCGCCGCCCGACCCGCGCCGCCGCTCGCAGCGACTGCCCGCTACACGCCCAACTCCTGTGCCAGGACCGCCGCTTGGACCCGGCTGCGCAGTTCGAGCTTGCCCAGCAGGCGGCTGACGTGCGTCTTCACGGTCGCCTCCGCCATGTCGAGTCGTACGCCGATCTCCGCGTTGGACAGGCCCTCCCCGAGACAGGACAGCACCTCCCGCTCCCGTCGTGTCAACGATTCGAGGACGGACGGGTCGGCCGACGGTTCGCGTACGGGCTTCGCCGCGAACTCGGAGATCAGCCGTCGGGTCACCGCGGGCGCGATCAGACCCTCGCCGCGCGCCACCGTCCGCACCGCGTCGAGGAGTTGACGTGCCTCGGTGTTCTTCAGCAGGAAGCCGGCGGCGCCCGCGCGCAGCGCGCCGAAGACGTACTCGTCCAGGTCGAACGTGGTCAGTACGAGCACGTCCGCGAGGCGCTCGGCGACGACCTGACGGGTGGCGGAAACGCCGTCGAGCCGCGGCATCTGAACGTCCATCAGAACGAGGTCGGGCCTCAGTTCCCGGGCCAGGGCCACCGCCTGCTCGCCGTCCGCGGCCTCGCCGACCACCTCGATGTCGGGGGCGCTGCGCAGGATGAGGACGAGACCGGCGCGTACGGCGGACTGGTCCTCGGCGACGAGCACACGGATCATTCGGATTCTCCTTCGGTGATCGGGAGGGTGGCGCGTACGGTCCAGGTCTTGCCGTCGGCGGAGGCCGGATCCCCGACGGGTCCCGCCTCGAACGTGCCGTGCAGCAGGGCGACCCGCTCGCGCATCCCTATCAGGCCGGCGCCCGAGCCGGGCGCGCGCGGGCCGTCGTCCCGGGCACCGCCGTACGGGCTGGTCACCCGCACGTCGAGGGAGCGGTCGCGCTGGGCGAGGACGACGGTGACCAGGCCGGGGGAGGCGTGCTTGAGGGCGTTGGTCAGGCACTCCTGCACGATGCGGTAGGCGGCCAGCTCGACCGGGGTGGGGAGCGTCGTGTGCGTGCAGTCCAGGTCCACGTCGAGGCCGTTGGCGCGGGCGTGGTCCACCAGCGTGCCGAGTCCGTCGAGGGTGGGCGCGGCGACCGCCTTCGTGTCGCCGCTGCTGTCGCGCAGGATGCCGATGAGACGGCGCATTTCGGCGAGCCCCTCGACGCTGTTCTCGCGGATGACGCCGAGGGCCTGTTTCGAGGTGTCGGGGTCGTCGAGCGAGAGCGCGGCCGTGGAGTGGATGGCGATCGCGGAGAGGTGGTTGGCGACCATGTCGTGCAACTCCCGTGCCATGCGGGCGCGTTCGGCGGTGATGGCCTGGCTGCGGTCCATCTCCGCGAGCAGGGCGGTCTGTTCGGCACGCAGGCGGGCCGCTTCGGCGGCGTCGCGGTGGTTGCGGACGATCCAGCCGGTGGCGGCGGGTGCCAGTGCCACGATGCCGACTGCCACACCGATCAGCAGGGCCTCCGGCTCACGCCAGATCGCCACGGGCGCGATGGTCCCGGCCACCGTGAGCAGCCCGGTGATCCACGGGATGCGCCGGGCGGAGGCCGGTGGCCCGTACAGCACCGCCGCGTACATGAGGTCGGTGAACATCACGACGGTGGCCAGGCTGCCTCGTGTGAACAGGTCCGCGACCAACGCGACCGTGCCGACGAGCAGGGCCGTGCGCGGCATGGTCCGGCGCAGCAGCTCGCAGCCCGCTATCACGCCGAGCGGGATCAGCAGTGCCCGGCTGTCGGACCACAGGACGATCGGCTCGTCGGCCGGCCGGGTGCCAAGACCGACGATGTACAGGAAGAGCCCGCCGAGGAGTCCCGCGGCCGCGATCCGCACGTCGTCTCGGTGGGGGCGGGGGAGTCGTACGGCCATGACTCCATCCAACACGGAGTGTGCGACCGGCGCCTGATCCCCGGGGACGGTCCTCGGCTACATCGAAGGATGCAGTGCCGTTTCGTCACTGGTGACGACGATCGGGGCGCGGGGCGCCGGGAGCCTGGAAGGGTGACCGAGAGGAGCGAGCCGTGATCGTCACGCTGATCGTCGTATGCGAGGTCGGCTTCTGGGTGCTGCTGGCCGCGGGCCTCGCCTTCCGCTACCTGTTCAAGATGCCCCGCACGGGGCTGGCCCTGCTGTTGTGCGAGCCGCTGCTGGAGGTCGTGCTGCTGGTGGTCACCGCGCTGGACCTGAAGGACGGGGCGGAGCCGAGCTGGAAGCACGGGCTGGCCGCGCTCTACATCGGCTACACCGTGGGGCATGGCCACCGGACGGTGAAGTGGCTCGACGGGCATGCGGCCCACCGGCTCGCGGGTGCGGCCCGGCCCGTCGGGCCGCCGCGGTACGGGATGGCTCGTGCGCGGCACGAGGGCAAGGTGTGGCTGGGGTCCGTGGTCGGCGCGGCGGTCGCGACCGTGTTGTTGCAGGTCGCGATCTGGTACGTCGGGGATTCGGGGCGTACGGGGTCGTTGGAGAGCTGGCGGTTTGTGGCTTGGCGGGCGGTCGGGATTCATGGGGTGATCGCGTTGACTTACCTGATCTGGCCCAAGAAGGCCCCGGAGCGCTCCGCTGGGGAAGGGGCGTCGGAGGGGCGGAGCCTCACCAAGAGGTGAGGCTCCGCCGGGGGTGGGGGAGAAGGTGATTCGTTCGCTGCGGGTGCGTCGTGGCTGGTCGCACAGTTCCCCGCGCCCCCGAGAAGCCAAAAGCCAATAGACTGCGCAGTTCCCCGCGCCCCCAAGACGAAGGCCGCGCCGTTCCCCCTGCCCTGAGGTGTCCCCGGCGCCGTCCTCAGCGTTCGCCGCCCGGGACCCAGAGGACGTCGCCCGTCTCCTTGTTGGCCGCCCTTGCCAGGATGAAGAGCAGGTCGGAGAGGCGGTTCAGGTAGGTCGCTGTGAGCGGGTTCATCACCTCTTCGTGCACCTCCAGGGCCGCCCAGGTCGAGCGCTCCGCCCTCCGTACCACCGTGCATGCCTGGTGGAGTAGGGCCGCGCCCGGGGTGCCGCCGGGGAGGATGAAGGAGCGGAGCTTCTCCAGCTGTTCGTTGAAGTGGTCGCAGTCCGCCTCCAGCTTGTCGATGTAGAACTGCTCGACCCGCAGGGGAGGGAACTCGGGGTTCTCGGCGACCGGCGTGGAGAGGTCCGCGCCCACGTCGAAGAGGTCGTTCTGGACGCGGGTGAGGACCTTGACGATCTCCTCGTCGAGGCCGCCGAGGGCGATCGCCGCGCCGATGGCCGCGTTCGCCTCGTTGGCGTCGGCGTACGCCGAGATCCGCGGGTCGGTCTTGGCGACCCGGCTCATGTCGCCCAGGTTCGTCGTGCCCCGGTCGCCGGTCCTGGTGTAGATGCGCGTCAGATTGACCATGCGGCCAGCGTAGTTACGCCCCGGCCTCCCGGAACACTCGTGTGCCCACCGTCACGGCGATTCCGGTGAGGCCGACGGCCACCAGGACGCCGTACGCCATGGAGGCGGTCGCGTACGAGCCGACGTACGCGTCCCGCATCGCGTCCACCAGATAGCGGAACGGCATGACGTGCGAGAGGGCGTCCAGCCAGCCGGGTGCCAGTGACATGGGGAGCATGAGGCCGGACAGGAGCATGGACGGCATGGTCAGGGCGTTGATCGTCGGGCCGAAGGCATGGGGTGACGCGGTCTTCATGGCCAGCGCGTACGACAGCGAGGCCAGTGAGACGGTCAGCAGCGCGACGAACGCGAAGCCGATCAGGATGCCCGTGACCGGTGCGCGCAGGCCCATCACCAGGGCGGCCAGGACCAGCAGGACCGCCTGGAAGACGAAGACCGCCGTGTCGCGCAGCACCCGGCCGAGCAGGAGCGCGAGCCGGCTGACCGGGGTGACGCGCATCCGCTCCACGACCCCGTGGCTCTTCTCGACGATGATCATGAATCCGGCGAACGCGGCGCCGAACAGGCCGAGTTGGAGCAGCAGTCCGGGGACCAGGACCTGCCAGGAACTCCCGCCGCCGCCCAGCGGCAGATCGGTGAGCAGCGGGCCGAAGAAGAGCAGGTACAGCAGCGGCATCAGTACGCCGAAGAGCATCGCGAACTTGGAGCGCAGGGTCTGGCGGAGGTAGCGCCCGAAGATCAGCGCGGTGTCCTGGAGAAGCATGTCGGTCACTTCCTGGAGGGTCAGACGGCTACGGGGGTGGCGTCCGCCGGTGCGGGGGCGCGGCCGGTGATGGCGAGGAACGTGTCCTGGAGCGTCGCGTCGATCGACCCTCCGTACTGGAGCTTGAGCGCGCTCGGCGTGCCCTCCGCCACCACGACGCCCTGGTCGACGATCACGAGCCGGTCGGCGAGCGCGTCCGCCTCGTCGAGGTAGTGGGTGGTGAGGAAGACGGTCGTGCCGTGGTCGTCGCGCAGTCGTCGTACGAGGTCCCAGAGGTCCGCCCGGCTCGCCGGGTCGAGGCCCGTGGTCGGCTCGTCGAGGAACAGCACCTTCGGGCGGTGGGTGAGGCCGAGCGCGATGTCGAGACGCCGGCGCTGGCCGCCGGAGAGCGCCGACGTCTTCCGGTCGAGGAGGTCGGTGAGGTCCAGATCGCGGGCCAGCTCCTCGGCGCGATCGACCGCCTGATCCTTGGTCAGACGGTAGAGCCGTCCCTGCGTTACGAGTTCCTCGCGTACGGAGATCTGGGGGTCGACGCCGCCCGACTGCGCCACGTACCCGCACGCGAGGCGGACGCCCTCCGGGTCGGTGGCCAGGTCGTGGCCCGCGACCGTGGCCGCGCCGCCTGTCGGGGCCAGCAGGGTCGTGAGCATCCGGAGTGTGGTCGTCTTGCCGGCTCCGTTCGGGCCGAGGAAGCCGAGGATCTCGCCCGCCGCGACGGTGAGGTCGATGCCGCGGACCGCCTCGACGGGGCCGCGTCTGGTCTGGAAGGTCCGGGCGAGGCCGGCCGTGCTGATGATGGGCATGCGCCAAGAAAAACAGAGGGACTTAAATTTTGCAATGCCACCAAAATTTGAGAGAGACCAGAAATCATCGGTCCGGCCTACGATGAAGCCATGGCAGAGGGGCTCAGGGAGCGGAAGAAGCGCGAGACCAGGCAGCGCATCTCGGACATCGCCACGGGACTGTTCCTGGAGCACGGCTTCGTGACGGTGACCATGGCCGAGGTCGCGGACGCGGCCGACGTCTCCGTGAACACCGTCTACAACTACTTCCCGGCCAAGGAGGACCTCTTCTTCGACCGCAGCAGGGGTGTCGTCGACCGGCTCTCGCGCTGGGTCCGCGGCCGCCGCGTCGGCGAGTCGGCCGCCGTCGCCGTCCTGCGCGAGCTGCGCGAGGAGGTCGAGGCGGTCTCGCCCCGGGTCGGGCTGATGGAGGGGTACGACCGCTTCATGCGCGTCATCCATGACGCGCCCGCCCTCAGGTCCCGCCTGTGGAGCCTTCAGCAGGAGGTCCACGACGACCTGGAGGCGGCGCTGCGTGAGGAGACGGGCGCGGATCCCGACGATCCGACGCCGGGCCTGATGGCCGGGCAGATCGGCTGGCTCCACCAGACGGTCATGAGCAACATCAGCCGCGAGATGATGGCGTGCCGCGATCCGGCCGAAGTGTCCCGAGAGGTGCTGGCGCTGCTCGACGGCATGGAGGACCTTTTGAGCGAGAAGGTCCTCAACTACGCCGTACGGGCGGCGGAATGAGCCGCTCGGTGTGATGTCCGTCCTATGAGACGTGACGCGCGTTACTTACCGGTCACACAGCGCCTCACGACCGCTAGGGTCCGCCGAAGAGGCAACCCAACAGCGTGTTACCCGGGGTGTCTCGCGATGGTCAACGCCGCCGGGAAAACGCAGTAGGGGAGTCGGACAGTGGCACGGAAGCTCGCCGTCATCGGGGCCGGACTCATGGGTTCAGGTATCGCCCAGGTCTCCGCACAGGCCGGCTGGGACGTCGTCCTGCGCGATGTCACCGACGAGGCGTTGACCCGTGGCACCGACGGCATCAAGGCCTCGTACGACAGGTTCGTGAGCAAGGGCAGGCTGGACGCCGGCGCGGCCGAGCAGGCGCTGGGCCGCATCACCACGACGACCGACCTGGACGCGGCCGCCGACGCCGACATCGTCGTCGAGGCCGTCTTCGAGAAGCTGGAAGTCAAGCACGAGATCTTCCGTACGCTCGACAAGCTGGTGAAGGACGAGACCGTACTGGCCTCCAACACCTCCGCCATCCCGATCACCAAGATCGCGGCGGCCACCGAGCGCCCGGAGCGGGTCGTCGGCGTCCACTTCTTCTCGCCGGTCCCGATGATGCAGCTCTGCGAACTCGTCCGCGGCTACAAGACGAGCGACGAAACGCTCGCCACCGCGCGGGAGTTCGCCGAGTCGGTAGGCAAGACCTGCATCGTCGTCAACCGTGACGTGGCCGGCTTCGTGACCACCCGTCTCATCTCGGCGCTCGTCGTCGAGGCGGCCAAGCTGTACGAGTCGGGCGTGGCGACCGCCGAGGACATCGACCTCGCCTGCAAGCTGGGCTTCGGTCACGCGATGGGTCCTCTCGCCACCGCCGACCTCACGGGCGTCGACATCCTTCTGCACGCGACCAGCAACATCTACACCGAGTCCCAGGACGAGAAGTTCGCCCCGCCGGAGCTGATGCGCCGGATGGTTGACGCCGGTGACATCGGCCGTAAGAGCGGGCAAGGCTTCTACACGTACTGATACACGTACTGACTCTGTGGCGATCTTCGACCGGTCACTCCTCGGGGTGAATTCGGTATCGGTTCGCTTACAGAGGGCAACTTCTGCCCCGGTACGGCAGTCAGTCCTGGCAACACAGGACACGACGAAGACGCAGCGTACGAAACGCACTCTCGGGGAGCGCATATGTACATCAGGGGCGACCACGCCGAGCTGGTCGTCGGGGGCCGCCTCGACGTCCGCAGCGCGGCGGACGCCCGTACGGTCCTGCACTCGGCAGTCGACGACGGCGTCGGCGACCTGGTGCTCGACCTGTCAGAGCTGGACTCCTGGGACGCCACCGGACTCGGTGTCATCATGGGGGCCCACCGGCGGGCGGGGCGGTGCGGCCGGAGGCTTGTGCTGCGCGGCGTCCCGCCGCAGATGCAGCGACTGCTGGTGGCCACCCGGCTCCACCGGATCCTGGCGATCGAAGGCGGCATCGGCGTCGAGTCGCTGCCCCGGGTGTGACCCCGCGCCGCTCCCGGACGTGATCCCGCACCGCCCCTGGATGTGACCCGGCGTCACTGTCGCAAACGGCGAAGATCCGGTAAGAAGCGTTCGTACGAAACGTACGTCGCGAACAATCCTCACGAAGCTGTGACGTCTCGGACGGCGCGGTACCCCGTGTGTTCGTAGATACTGTGCGAAGGTTTAGGGTTCGGCTGCCCGCGTCTTGACGAACCCGTGAGCGGGCACCGGACCAGAAGCGACAGCGCAGTGTGCAGCAAGGCCGGGAGGGGCTCGGCACACCACGCTTTTGGGGGGCTTGGACCTATGGACCCGATGAACCGGGGACCCGAAGAGTACGGCCACGACGACGACGGCTCGGCGCCACGACAGCGGCCGCCGCGCGATCCTCTGACGTCCGACTTCGGTCAGCACACGCCAGCATTGGCCCGCACCGTCCAACTCGTGTCGGGCGACCATCTGCTCACCGTCAATCCCGTCGACGGCAGCGAGATCGAGCTCTGCCCACCGGGCGAGCGACCGCCGCGGCCCACGAAGTTCAGCGCAGCCGAGCGGGCCGAGCTGGCTCGCGCGACACGACCTCCCGTACCGCCCGGGGCCTCACTGCCCAGGCTGCCGCTCCTGGAGCGGCAGGAGGATCGTGAGCGGCTTGTGCGCCTGCTCGCGCGCGGGCGCTCCGTACGGCTCACCGGACCCTCGGGTTCGGGCCGCACCGTGCTCCTGGACGCCGTCGCCGACGACTGCGCGGACCTCGCCCCGGACGGCGTGGTGCGCCTCAGCGGCCACCGCCGTACCCCGGACGATCTCCTGCACGACCTCTTCGCCGCCGTCTTCAACGCTCCGCTGCACCGGCCGGAGCGTGAGGAACTGCTTGCACTCGTCCACGAGATCGGCGCGGTCGTCGTCCTGGACGACGTGGAGTTCGGCGCCGGCGCGCTCGACGAACTGCTCGACGCGACCCCCGAGTGCGCCTTCCTGATCTCCGCGACACCCGACGTTCCCGCGCCGTCGACCGACTCGCTCCTCGAAGAGGTCTTCCTCGGCGGCCTCGGCCGCGGCGGCGGTCTCGAACTGCTGGAGCGCGCCGTAGGCCGCGTCCTGACCGAGGACGAGGCGAACTGGGCGGGCGACCTCTGGTTCGAGTCCGAAGGGCTGCCGCTGCGCTTCGTGCAGGCCGGTGCGCTGCTGCGGCAGCGCGACCAACTGCGCGCCGACCCGAACGCCTTCGACGAGTTCGGCTACTACGAGGACGCGCCCGTGGACGCGCCCTTCGACGCCGAGGACGGCCACGACGTACCACTGCCGTCGCTCGCCGAGGGCGCCGCTCCGGCCGCGCTGCTCGCGACCCGGCTCAGCGAGTCGGCGCGCGCCACGCTGCGCTTCGCCGTCGCGCTGGGCGGCGAGGTGCCGCACCAGGCGCATCTGCCCGCCCTGGTGGGGGACACGCACGCGGACGCCGCGCTCGCCGAGCTCGTCGGCTGCGCGCTGGTCACACCGGTCGGCTCGCACTACCGGCTCGCGGCAGGCGTGCAGACCCAGTTGGAGGCCGTCGGGTACGCCTCCGACGCCGAGGAGAAGGCACACGCCGCCGCCGAGCACTACGCCTGGTGGGCGGGGCATCCGTCGGTGACCCCGGAGCGGGTCGCAGCCGAGGCGGACGCGGTGCTCGCCGCGCTGACCGCCCTGGCGCCTCTCACGGCGCCGCGGGCCGAGGACGAGGAGAGCGCCACCGCCGTACGGCTGGCGCGCACGGCCGCGCCCGCGTTCGCCGCGGGGCTGCACTGGAGCGCCTGGGAGCGTGCGCTGCGCTCGGGCGCCGAGGCGGCCCGGCTGTCCGGCGAGGTCTCGGATCAAGCCTATTTCCACCACGAGCTGGGCATCCTCGCGCTCTGCGGTGATCAGTACGACCGGGCCCGCGCCGAACTGGAGGCGTCCATCGGGCTGCGCGGCGCCCTCGCCGAGAAGCGCGGCACCGTCGCCGGCCGGCGCGCACTGGCGCTGGTCGCGGACCGCACCGGCACCACACCGCCGGCCGGGATCGGTTCGACGGTGGGCGAGGAGGTCCCCGACGCTCGGTACGAGGAGTCGGCGTCGCCGCCCGGTGGCGTACCGGCCGGATTCACTCCGGTCCCCTCGCTCCAGCAGCCGGGCGAGTCCGCGACGGTGATCACCCGTGGCGGTGCCGCCTCCGCGACGAAGCCGGGCCGAGTCAAGGGCCTGGTCAACGGCACCCGGCGCAACCTCGCGGCGGCGGGCGCGGGCGCGCTCCTCGCCGCCGTGCTCGGCACGGTGGTGACACTCGGCGCGACCTCCAACCCCGACGACAACATCCCGTCGGAGCAGGTCGGCCCCAACCCGTCGGCCAGCGCCGGCGACGAGGGCGACGGACTCGGCGCGGACCGGCCGCAGAAGGACAGCGGCAACGCCGACTCGACGAGCCGTCCCACCGACCCGGGCGACGACGGGGTCATCGGGACCTCGGACGACCCGGCGCCTTCTTCGAGCACGAAGCCTTCGGACGATCCGACCGGGACGAAGGACCCGAGCACGAACAAGCCCACGACGAAGCCGCCGTCCTCGACCAAGCCGCCGACTTCACCGAAGCCGCCGACCAGTCCGAAGCCGACGCCCACGCCGACTCCGACCCCGACTCCGACCGAGCCGACCGGTGAGCCGAGCGAGACTCCGCCGACCACACCGGAGACCTCGGACTCGGCCAGCGGCCCGGCCTCCAGCCCGGCCGAGAGCAGCAGTGCCGCGAGCAGCCCGGCGGACGGCGACTCGCCGACGATCTGACACCCGGGGTACGACACCCGCGCACGGCACGACATGACGGTGGGCCGGGTCCTCCACACGGGACCCGGCCCACCGTCATGCCGTACACACCAGTTGTACGAGTGATTCCGTGGCCGTCAGAACAGCCGCAGCTTGTCGTCCTCGATGCCGCGCAGCGCGTTGTAGTCGAGGACCGCGCAGCCGATGCCCCGGTCGGTGGCGAGGACGCGGGCCTGGGGCTTGATCTCCTGGGCCGCGAAGATGCCGCGGACCGGCGCGAGGTGCGGGTCGCGGTTCAACAGCTCCAGATAGCGCGTGAGTTGCTCCACGCCGTCGATCTCACCGCGTCGCTTGATCTCCACGGCGACGGTCTGGCCCTCGCCGTCACGGCACAGGATGTCGACCGGGCCGATGGCCGTCATGTACTCGCGGCGGATCAGCGAGTAACCCTCGCCGAGGGTGTCGATGCGGTCGGCGAGGAGTTCCTGGAGGTGTGCCTCCACGCCGTCCTTGATCAGGCCGGGGTCCACGCCGAGTTCGTGCGAGGAGTCGTGGAGGATCTCCTCCATCGTGATGATGAGCTTCTCGCCCGCCTTGTTGATGACGGTCCAGACACCCTCGTCGTCCCCCGAACCCTCCTTCAGGGTGCAGGGCGGCGACATCCAGTTGAGGGGCTTGTAGGCCCGGTCGTCCGCATGGATCGAGACACTGCCGTCGGCCTTCACAAGGATCAGGCGGGGGGCCGACGGGAGATGGGCGGTGAGCCGGCCCGCGTAGTCAACGGAGCAGCGGGCAATGACGAGACGCATGGTCCGCAACGCTACTCGACCGGCACGGGTCGGCGCGATCCGCCCATGGGTCCGCTTGACCGGAGCCTTTACTGTCGCCCCTGTTTCCCCGGATAAGCCCTGTTCGAAAGTGGCTGGTTGTGAGCAGGTTGAGTCTCCCCCGGTTTCTCAATGTCCTGGTGCGGCCACGAACAGTTGCCTACCGTGTAAACGGGAGGTCGCGACGCGTGTACTCAGCGTGTTCGGCGTCGCGGTCTCCTTACCTGTCCGTCAACCCCCTCTGCCGAGGGGGTGCGAGAGGAGAACCCATGTCGCTGGACGTCTCACCGGCCCTACTCGAAAAGGCCGAGCGAGGCGAGGTCGACGAAGCGGAATTCGTCGACTGCGTCCGGATTTCCCTGCCCTACGCATGGGAGATGATCAGCTCCCTGGTGGCTCAGCTGAAGGTGGACGGCGGCAACTTCGCCGACAACCAGACGCCTCCGCCGGACGAGCAGGCGCGTGGCCAGCTGCTGCGTGCGCTCGCGAGTGACGCGATACGCGGTGCGCTGCAGCGGCACTTCGGGGTGCGCCTGGCCTTCCAGAACTGCCACCGCGTGGCGGTGTTCCCGCTGGACGGCTCGGTGGACGACACCTTGACCCGTTTCACCTCGGTGCGCAGCCAGCTGCTGAACCAGTCGCCGGAGTTCCGGGACTGCTGAGGCAGTGATGCTGCACGGCTTGCCGCTCCGTACGCGGGAGGTGCTTTTGTACTGGGGCGGCAAGCTCCCCGCGGCGCACACCGGTTGGGGCCGGACAGCGGTCTGTTCCGGTCGGATACGGGCCCGTTGCGACCGGACAGGGCCCAACCACCGGAAGGCGCACGCCAGTTCGCTCCCGACGCACTCGGACTCGGTCCGGGCGCACCCTGGTTCGGTGGTCCGGGCGCACCCCGGTTCGGCCCGGTCGCATCCCGGCTCGGCCGGGACGCGGTTCCCTTCGGCTCGGCCCGGGCGGGGCCCCGCTCACCGCAGCCGCGGCAGCACCTCGCCCCCCAGTCGCCGTACGTTCTCCTCGGTCGCCGCGAGGTCGCCCGAGCCCTCCACCAGAAGCGCGAAGCGCGTGATCCCCGTGCGCTCGGAGGTCGCCGCGAGGCGGTCGGCGCACAGGCGGGGCGTGCCCACCGGGTGCAGACCGCAGAGCAGTTCGGTGTACGCCAGCGGGTCCCGCATCGAGCGGGCCCGGCCGTCCACGGTCACATGGGCGTCGAGACCCTGCTTCAGCCAGCCCGGCATGGCCTTCAGGAGCATCTCGACGGCGTCCGTGCGTCGGTCGGCGACCTGGGCGATACCGGCCGAGACATGGGCCGCGTCCGCGATCACGTCGGGCGAGTACCCCGCGTCGCGCGCGCACGTACGCCACAGCGAGACCATCTCCGCCTTCTCCTCGTCCCCGACATGCATCCCGAGAAGCATCGGCAGCCCGTGCCCGGCGGCCAGCCGGACACTCGCCGGTGAGGTGCAGGCGACGACGACCTCGGGGCTCTCGCCGCCCGTCAGGGCCTCCGACGGCCTTGGTACGACGGGGACTTCACGGAAACCGAAGCGCTCCGAACCGCCCGCGACGGACGGCTCACGCAGCCACCGCACCAGCAGATCGAGTGATTCCGGGAACCCCTTCTCGTACGCATCGAGGCCCGTCCCGAAGACCTCCAGGTCCACCCACGGCCCGCCGCGCCCCAGCCCGAGCGAGAAGCGCCCGCCGGACGTCACGTGCAGCAGCGCGGCCTGCTCGCCGAGCGCCACGGGGTGCACGGTGGGCAGCACGCTGACCGCCGTGCCGACCCGGATCCGACGCGTGCGGCCGAGCAGTAACGCCGCGAGCGTGATGGCCGACGGGCACGTCCCGTACGGCACGAAGTGGTGCTCGGCCAGCCATACTGCGTCGAGCCCGGCCTCCTCGGCGACCTCGGCGGACCGCACCGCGCGGTGCAGTGCCTCCCCCTGGCCCTGGCCCGGGAACTGGGCCGCCAGTACAAAACTTCCTACGCGCATCGCACTCCTGCCTCCTTGTGCCGACGCGGCTCCCCCACAGCGCATAACCGTCTGACACGTGCCAAGGACACGGCTTGGCGGGGAGATTGGCGGATTGTCTGCAGAATG
This sequence comes from Streptomyces sp. NBC_00258, assembly GCF_036182465.1. Classification (NCBI taxonomy): domain Bacteria; kingdom Bacillati; phylum Actinomycetota; class Actinomycetes; order Kitasatosporales; family Streptomycetaceae; genus Streptomyces; species Streptomyces sp. NBC_00258. The sequence goes on along the minus strand of NZ_CP108081.1, from coordinate 4,406,899 downwards.
AGCCGGCCGTGCGGGGGATCTGTGGGGATTGGTGACGTACGCGTACCCCTGGGTGCTCCGCGTAGGCTGGACACAGCCCGTGCTCCCTGTATAGCTCCGTGAGGTGTCCTGTGTCCCCGCGTCGCAACCGTCCCAAGGGTGCCGGTGACTCCGGCCGGAGCCCGGACGGAGATCCCTCCGACCGTTACGGGGGCTGGCAGTCGACGGAGAGCTGGCAGGGTGACGCGTGGAGCGTGCGGCACGTGGCGGGCGCGAGTGCCCAGGGCAAGACGTATCGCTGCCCCGGCTGCGACCAGCAGATTCCCTCCGGAGTCCCGCACGTGGTGGCCTGGCCCGAGCACTCCGGCGTGGACGAGCGACGGCACTGGCACAAGGCGTGCTGGAACGCGAAGGACCGCCGCACCACGAGGGTGCAGCGGTCCCGGAACGCTCCACGGTTCTAGACCTTCGAACGATTTTGCGTACGTTCCCTACGCCCTAGACATCCCGCTTCTCCAGCAGTGCGTAGGCCCCGGCGATCGCCGCCACGGTCACACCCGCGAGGAGGGCGAGCTGGGAACTGCCGTTCCCGTTCTCGGTGTCGAGCTGGAAGATCCGGGCGAGCGCGTTCGGAGCGTTGTACTCCATCATCTTCTCGCCGATCGTGCGCATGCTCTCGGACATCAACAGGAACGCGGGCAGGATCGCGGGCACCAGCACCACGCCGAGCATCGTGGTGATCGCGCCGGCGGAGTGCCGCAGCATCGAGCCCACCGCGAGCGCGAGGACGCCGAGCAGCGACACGTACAGCGCGCCCATCAGGACGGTCCCGCCCCACTCGTTGTCCGACGCCCCGCCGTGCATGCCCGACGTGATCATGCCGACCACGCCGATGGAGAGGGCCGACACGACGAACGCGACGACGAAGAAGATCATCAGCTTGGCCGTGAGCACCCGGTAGCGCTGCGGCGACGCCGTGAACGTCGTACGGATCATGCCCGTGCCGTACTCCGACGAGACCACCAGCACGCCCAGCGTGATCAGGCAGATCTGCCCGAGGATCAGGCCGAAGAAGGCGGGGACCGTGTACGGGACGTCCGTGAAGTCCTCGTTGGTGGTCTGGGCGGCGACGAGGAAACCGATGCCGACGACCAGCAGCACGAAGACACCGAGCGTCCACATCGTGGAGCGCACCGACTTGATCTTCGTCCACTCGGAGGCGAGCGCGTGACCGAGGTGCGTGCGCGTGATCGGAATCGGCGAGGTGTACGAAGTCCCGGACGTGCCCTGCCAGTCGGTGGCAGGGGCGGCCTGCTGCTGCATCTGGTGCTGGGGCGTGCTCATCGGGCGTCCTCGGGCTTGGTCAGGTCGGGCGCGGCGGAGGAGGGCTGCGCGGGGGCGGTGGGCGCGGGCGCGGTGCCGGCGGGCTGGGCGTACGGGTTGGGCTCTCCGGCACCGGGAGCGGCCGGGGCACCGTACGGACCCGCGGGCGGGCCGGCGGGCGGCTGCGCCTGGGGCATCGCGAACGGCTGGCCGCCCTGCTGGGGCGGCGGCGGGGCGTACCAGCCCGGCTGGCCCTGACCCGGCACCGGCATCTGCTGCGGCGGCATCGCGCCAGGCGGCAGCTCCTGCTGCAGCCCCGCGCGCTGGTCGATGGTGGAGCGGTAGTCGACGGCGCCCTGCGTCATCCGCATGTACGCCTCCTCCAGCGAGGCCTGGTGCGGGGAGAGCTCCCACAGGCGTACGTCGGAGCTGTGCGCGAGGTCGCTGATCTGGGGGAGCGGCAGGCCCATGACACGCAACGCGCCGTCCTGCTCGGGCAGCACCTGGCCGCCCGCCTCGGTCAGCGCCGCCGTCAGCTTCTCGCGCTGCTGGGGCTCGGAGTCGGGCGTGCGTACGCGGGCGAAGTCGGCCGAGTTGTGCGAGATGAAGTCACGGACGCTCATGTCGGCGAGCAGCTGGCCGCGGCCGATCACGATGAGGTGGTCGGCGGTGACCGCCATCTCGCTCATGAGGTGGGAGGAGACGAAGACGGTCCGGCCCTCCGCGGCCAGCGACTTCATCAGGTTCCGCACCCAGAGGATGCCCTCGGGGTCGAGGCCGTTGACCGGCTCGTCGAAGAGCAGCACTTGGGGGTCGCCGAGGAGCGCGGCGGCGATGCCGAGCCGCTGGCCCATGCCGAGCGAGAAGCCCTTGGAGCGCTTTTTCGCCACGTCCTGGAGGCCGACGACACCCAGCACCTCGTCCACGCGCCGGGCCGGGATGCCGGACAGCTGGGCGAGGCACAGGAGGTGGTTGCGGGCGTGCCGGCCACCGTGCACGGCCTTGGCGTCGAGGAGCGCGCCGACCTGGCGGGGGGCGTTGGGCAGCTTGCGGTAGGGGTAGCCGCCGATCGTGACCTGACCGGAGCTGGGGTTGTCGAGCCCGAGGATCATGCGCATGGTCGTCGACTTGCCCGACCCGTTGGGCCCGAGGAAGCCGGTGACGGAACCCGGCCTTACCTGGAAGGAAAGGTTGTACACGGCTGTCTTGTCGCCGTAGCGCTTCGTCAGGCCGACTGCCTCGATCATTCTCCGCACCCATCGAATGGTTCAGGACGTCGGGGCACACGCCCCCGTAAGGGTTAGGAGGATATCGGGGTGCTGACGGTTCCACTCAAGAGGAAGTAAAACAGCGCAGGTCACATGGGCGACTTGTCAGGTATGTGCCGTGCCTGGCCGGTCAGGATTCCGGAAGCGAGCCGTCCAGCGCGGGGAGGTGGTCGTAGAGCCGCAGTTCCGAGTCGTCGGACTCGTACGGCAGGAACTCGGGCTGCAAAGTGAGCCAGCCCTCCTCCCGGAAGACGCTGGTGCCGTTGTCCCGCACCGCCTCGTCGGCGCCCGCCCGACGCACCCAGGACTCGGGATCCGGGCCCAGCAGCTCGCGCAGGGCGCGGGACTCGGTGAGCAGTTCCCGCAGCAGCGCCGCCTGGTCCCCGCCGCCGGGGCGAGGAGCGCCGTTCCGGTCGGCCAGCATTCCATACGCGCTGAAGTAGATGTACGCGCCGCCCAGCCGCTCGCCCGAGGGCATCGTCATCGGGAACGCGTCGCCGGGAAGGAGCGCCCGCCGATAGCCGGGGAACTCGGTGTCGTCGACCACCTTCAGCTGGGCCGCGTCCAGCCAGGTGACGACCAGCGGTGTTTCGGCCTCCGGGTCCAGGTACGGTGCGGAGGCGACGTATCCGGCAGGGCTGATGTGGGCGGAGAGCCCGATGCTTACTCCCCGTACCTTGACCGGGATCATGGGCATCTCGTCGGCGATTCCGATGCGTCCGAATTTGTGGCTCACCTGACCCGGTGCCGCGTTCGACCCCACCGAGATCACCGGGTAGCGGCTACCGGTCGATGCCTGGCCGAGCCGGTCCAATACCGAGTCCAGGGTTTCCTTCTCGGGCACGCCGCCGCAGTCCACCAGCCAGTTGCCCAGGCGCTGCCGCCGTACCCGAAGAGCCAGCAGTTCCTTGCCGGAGAGCAGGACGGGTTCGTCGATGATGCGCCCCGGGTAGGTCAGCGGCTGCAGCGCCGGGACGTCGGTGAAGCCGAGCGCTTCGATGCTGCGGTGGGTCATGGTCAGTCCTTCTGTGAGCCGGCCGGGGAGGCGGGGACGGTCCGAGCCTGCCATAAGCACGCGTACCCGCGACACCTGCGAGGGGACCCTCCGGATGTGAATTGGTCGCAACAACGCCTGGACGCCAGACTGTTGGCGCTACGTTGCTGGTGACGAGTGGGGGAGACACATGCGTCTGTCAAGGCGTGTCCACGGGCAGCATCCCAGATTCCGTAAGTCAGTTCGGTGGTGGATAGCGGACCGTACGCTGCCCGCGCTGCTGATCCTGGCGCTCCTGGCGCTCCTGGCGCTTTCCCTGCTGATCGCCGTGGGGTATGTGCTGGCCGAGGACTCGCCGCAGGCACCGGCGGAGCGGCTGTGGTCCCTTCGGCTGCTGGACGTGACCCTGGAGGCGCTGCGCGCCTGCGTCGGCACGGACAGCCTCTCCGTGCGGGACGGGAACACCGCGCAGGAAGTGCTGGCGACGGTCGCGTCGGTGACCGGCGCGCTGGCCCCGGCGTCTCTCATCGGTGTCCTCTTCATCAAGATGTTCACGGTCCGGCCGGTCGTCTGGCGGAGGAAGGCGAGCATCTCGCGCGCCGCCATGTCGGATGCTCCGGACTACGCGAGGGCCCACGAGAGCAGCGACAAGGCGGTGATCGCCGTGCGCTTCTACAACCACATCCTGAATGTGGTCATGATGGAGGCGCGGGCCGAGGCCCATCTGCGCTATCTCCAGGAGTCACCGCGCGACGGCACACTGGTGATGTACAAGCAGCGGCTGAAGATCCTCGGCGAGGACGGCAAGCCGTGCGACGAGCGTGTGTGGTCCGTCGTGGAGCGCGCGGCTCCGTTCACCGTGTGGATACCCGTCGACGCCAAGGTGTCCGAGCTTCCGCTCTCCTCACTCCAGGGCAAGGATCTGCGCGGGCTCGAGGGTGTGCGCATCATGGTGCGCTTCACCGCCAAGGTGGTGGGGACCGGAGCGGCACTGAGTGACGAACGCTGGTTCAGGCTGGACGACGAGGACATCGAACTGGGCAAGTTTGCGTCCGTGGAGCCGGATCTCAGTATCCCCGTCGGCAAGTGGAAGGGGTGGAAGGAGTTCGACGAACTCCAGCCCGCCGGCTCACCGGAGGACCCTACGCATCCCGCTTCTTGAGCAGCACGTATCCGCCGGCCACCGCCACCAGCACCCACAGGACCATGATTCCCAGGCCGCCCCAGGGGCCGTACGGCACATCGTCGTCGATCGGGGTGACGACCTGCATGATCTTGCTGCCCGCCTGGTCCGGGAGGTACTGGCCGACCTTCTTGGTGGCGTCGACGTTGCCGAGGATCGCGGAGATCAGGAAGAAGAAGGGCATCAGGATGCCGAGGGAGAGCATCGGGCTGCGCAGCATCGTGGCGACGCCCATCGAGAAGAGGGCGATGAGGGTCATGTAGAGGCCGCCGCCGATGACCGCGCGCAGGACACCCGGGTCGCCGATCGAGGCCCGGTGCGAGCCCAGCATCGCCTGGCCGAGGAAGAAGGCGACGAAGCTGGTGGCGAGGGCGACGAGGAAGGCGAGTCCGGTCGCCACCGCGATCTTGCTGAAGAGGAAGGTGCCGCGCTGCGGCACCGCGGCGAGGGAGGTGCGGATCATGCCGGTGCTGTACTCGTTGGACACCACCAGCACGCCGAACACGATCATCGCCAGCTGACCGAGGCTCATCCCCGCGAAGCTGATGAACGTCGGGTCGAAGGAGAGCCGGTCCTTCGTGCTCAGGTCGTCGAACTCGTTCTTGGACAGCAGCGAGATGAGCACGCCGAGCGCGACGGTGACCACCGCGGCGAGACTGAGCGTCCACACCGTGGACGCCACCGACCGGATCTTGGTCCACTCGGACCGGACGACCTGGGTCGCGGCCATGGATTCAGCCCTTCTTCCAGTCGTTGCCCCACTGGGGCGCCTGCCGCTGCCCGGCGGGCGGCGCGGCAGATGGAACGGCGGGTGGCACGGTCCCGGTGAGTCCCGGGTCCGCGTGCGCGTGGTACTCCACCGACTCCGCCGTCAGCTGCATGAACGCCTCTTCCAGCGAGGCCTGTTGAGGGCTCAGCTCATGCAGCACGATCTGGTGCTGGGCCGCGAGCTCCCCGATGTGCTCCGACTTCGCGCCGTCCACTTCGAGCGCCTCGCCGCCCGCCTCGACGACGGTGACCCCGGCCCCGTGCAGCACGTCGAGCAGCCGCTCCCGCTGGGGCGACCGGATCCGTACGTACGACCGTGAGTTCTGCCGGATGAAGTCGGCCATGGAGGTGTCTGCGAGCAGTCGGCCCTGGCCGATCACGACGAGGTGGTCCGCGGTCAGCGCCATCTCGCTCATCAGATGCGAGGAGACGAAGACCGTACGCCCCTGGGCGGCCAGGGACTTCATCAGGTTGCGGATCCAGTGGATGCCCTCGGGGTCGAGCCCGTTGACCGGCTCGTCGAACATCAGGATCCGGGGGTCGCCGAGCAGCGCGCCCGCGATACCGAGCCGCTGCCCCATGCCGAGCGAGAAGCCCTTCGCCTTCTTCTTCGCCACCGCCGTGAGGCCCACCGTGTCGAGGACCTCGTGCACCCGCGCCCTCGGAATCCCGTTGCTCTGCGCGAGGCACAGGAGGTGGTTGAAGGCGCTGCGGCCGCCGTGCATGGCCTTGGCGTCGAGCAGGGCCCCGATGTACTTCAGCGGATCCTTGAGACGGTCGTAGTGCTGCCCGTCGATCCGCACATCGCCCGCGGTCGGCCGGTCGAGCCCGAGCAGCATCCGCATCGTCGTGGACTTTCCGGCCCCGTTCGGCCCCAGAAACCCGGTCACGATCCCCGGCCGCACGGTGAACGTCAGATGATTCACCGCCATTTTCTCGCCGTACCGCTTGGTAAGCCCCTCAAGCTCGATCATGGGCCCACGCTAAAACGCGACAAAGCCCCCTGCCACTTCAGTGGCAGGGGGCTCTTTGCCTTTGCGGGTCCCGCTCCCCTTTGGGGGAGCGAGGAACTGCGCGACCAGCCCGAACGGACCCGCAGATCCCCTACAACCCGGATTAGCGGGTCTGCTGCGCCGGCACCCCACGAGAGATCGGCTCGTCCTCGGCCGGAGAGCCCGCGGCAGCGACCGCCGCACCGGTGAGCGTCGCGAGCATCTCGCGGACATTCGTCAGCTGAGCGTTGATCGAGTCGCGACGGTTCGTGAGAGCCGCCAGCTCCCGCTCGGATTCCGAACGGATCCGGTCAGCCTTGGCGTTCGCGTCGGCCACGATGTCCTCGGCCTGGCGCTGAGCCGTCTCCACCGTCTGACGGGCGCGGCGCTCGGCGTCCGTGCGCAGCTTCTCGGCCTCCAGGCGGAGCTGCTCCGCGCGGTGCTCGATCTCCGCGAGACGCTTCTCGGCCTTGGCCTGACGCGAAGCCAGGTCGCGCTCGGACTGCTCGCGGCGCTTGGCGAGGTTCGTCTCGAAGTCGGCGGCGGCCTGAGCGGCCTTCGCACGGGTCTCCTCGAAGAGGGCGTCCGCCTCCTCACGCTTGGACTGCGCGTCCTTCTGAGCCTCGGTACGCAGCTGAGAAGCGTCGGACTTGGCCTTCTCGACGATCCGGACGCCCTCGTCCTCCGCCTTGGCCTTGCGGTCCGCAGCGAACGATTCTGCGTCGTTACGCACCTGCTGGGCCGCCGACTCGGCGAGCTCACGGTGCTGTTCCGCCGCGCGACGGGCCTCTTCGCGCAGGTCCTTCGCCTCCTCCTCGGCGAGGCGGAGGATCTTCTCGACGCGCGCGCCGAGACCCGCGTACGACGGCTCTGCGTCGCTGACCTGGGCCTGGGCGTTCTGCGTTTCGAGATGGAGCTCCTCGATGCGCTTTTCCAGAGCAGTGATACGGGCCAGAGCGCTGTCACGGTCGGAGACGAGCTTCGAAATGCGTTCGTCCACCTGAGCGCGGTCGTACCCACGCCGCACAAGCTCGAAGCCGTAGGGGGAAGTGTCGCTCATGGGGTTCCTGTCGAATGAGACCGGTGAGGTGATAGGTGGAATCCTAGGGGTCAAGACGGTGTGTCATCGAGCAGTAGCCCGATTGATATGGAGAATGACACCCTTTTTGGTGGCTAACTGCCGGACCGCTTGCCAGAGACGATGCCGAAGGCGTCTGGCAAGCACGGAAGTTGGCCATTTGGCTAGCCCTCCGACGGCTTGCCACCCGAACGAGTCGCACCGGCCGCAGCGGCAGCCTTGACGCCACCGTCCTTGCCACTCGACGGGGCCTCAAACGACTCCAACGCCTCAAGGACGTCCTGGACACGGGAGATCTCGGCATTGATGTCCTCGCGGCGCCGGACCAGCACCTCCAGCTCGCGCTTGCCCTCCTCGACCGCGGCCCGCGCCTCGCGCACCGCCTCGGATCTGATCGCCTCGGCCTCGGAGATGAGCGCGGCCTTCTTCTGCTCGGCCTCCTTGAGAAGCCCCTCCGCCTTCTTCACGGCGGCGATCCGGACCTTGCCCGCCTCGGAGTTGGCCTCCGACACCAGGTCCTTGGCCTTCGACTCGGCTTCTCTCAGCTGGTCCTCGGCGGCCTTGATGAGCGCGTCGCAGCGGTCGCCCGCCGCCTTCATCGTCTCGGCGGACTCCCGGCGGGCCCGGTCGTGCAGATCCTCGATCTCGCCGGTGATCCGGTCACGCAGCTCCTCCGCCCGCTCCCTTATGGCCGTGGCGTCCCGGCGCGCGCCGACGAGCAGCTCGTCCGCGTCCGTCCGGGCCCGCTCCACCAGCGAGTTGCCCTCGACGGTCGCCTCGGAGACCAGCCGCTCGGCTTCGTTGCGGGCGGCGCCGACCATCGTGTCGGACTGCGTCTCCGCGTCCGCGGTGGTCTTGTGCGCCGCCTGCTGGGCCTCCGTGATCAGCTTGTCGGCCTCGGCGGTCGTCTCCGTGATCAGCGTGTCGACCTGCTCGGCCGCCTCGGAGCGCCGCTTGTTGGCTTCCTTGCGCGCCTTGTCCAGCGTGTCGTCGGCCTCGTCGCGTGCGTTCGACATGAGCCGGTCGGCCTCGGCGGCGGCCTCGTTCCTGACGCGCTCCGCCTCCGACCGGACCCGCTCGGCGTGCTGCTGCGCGGAACCGACCGTCTCGGCCGCCTCGGCGCGCAGCCGCTCCGCGTCGCCCGTCGCGTCCGAGATCAGCTTCTCGGCCTTCGCCACGGACTCGGAACGGACCCGCTCCGCCTCCGCGTTGGTCTCCGCCGTGAGCCGCTCCGCCTCCGACGTCACCTCGGTGATGAGGGTGTCGGCCTGTGTCGCCGCGTCCGACCGGATGCGGTTGGCGTCCTCGCGTGCCTCGGCCCGCGCCCGTGAGGCGTCCTGCTCGGCCGACGCGACGGTGTCCGACGCCTCCGTACGGGCCCGCTGGACGAACTCCGAGGCATCCGAGCGCAGCCGCTCGGACTCGGTGATCGCCTCCGAAACCGTGCGCTCCGCAAGGGACTTGGCGGCCTCCGCCTCGTCCCGCGCCTCGCGCCGGACACGGTTGCCGTCCTCGGTGGCCCGCTCCCGCTCCGCGTAGGCGTCTGCGCGGACCCGGTCGGCCTCCTGCTGGGCCTCCGTGCGCATGCGCTCCGCCACGTGCTCGGCGGCGCTGCGCAGGCCGGTGATCTCCTCCTGGGCCTGCTCGTGCAGCCCGGCGACGGAGTCCCGTACCTGCTGCGCGGTCTGCTCGGCGGCCGACACCATCTCGGTCGCCCGGCGGTCCGCCTCCTCGACCAGCCGTACGGCCTCGGTCTGGGCCTCCTCCACGCGGTTGCGCGCCGAGGCCAGCAGCTCCTCGCTCTGCTCGCGAGCCCGCTCCCGCTCCTGGTCGGCCTCCTGCCGGGCGGCGCCGAGGAGTTCCTCGGCCTCGCGGCGGCGCCTGGCGGCCTCCTCCTGGGCGGCGGACAGCGCCTCGGCCGCCTCCGTGGCGAGCCGCTCGGCGGCGGCCTGCGCCTCCGTCCGTACGCGGTCCGCGGTGTCCTGTGCCTCCGACTTCAGCCGCTCGGCCTCCGCCGCGGCCTCCGAACGCAGCCGTACGGCGATGGACTCGCCCTCGGCACGCGACGCGGACGCGTCGGAAGCGGCCTCGTCGCGCAGCCGCTCGGCCTCCGCCTCGGCCTGCGCCTGGAGCGTACGGATCCGCTCGGCGGCCTCGCCGCGCAGCCGGTCGATCTCCTCGGATGCCTCACGACGGATCCGCTCGCCCTCGGCGCGCGCGTCGGTCAGCGCCTCCTCGGCGGAGGCGAGGCGCTCCTCGGCCTCCGTGTGCAGCCGGGTCAGCCCCTCGGCGGCCTCGTCCTGGCGGGCCGCTATGGCCCGCTCGGTGTCCTCGTGCAGTTCACGGGCGGCGCGCTCGGCCTCCGCCGTGATGGCCTCGGCCTGCTCGACGGCCTCCGCCCGGTGCCGCTCGGCCTCCGCGCGGGTGCGCTCCAGCGTCTCCTCGGCCTGCCGGCGCAGCGTCGTGGCGCGCTCGATGGCCTCCGTACGGACCCGCTGGCTGTCCGTCGTCGCGTTCGACCGCTGCTCGTCCGCGTCGGCCTTCGCCTTGGCGAGCAGCTCCTCGGCGGTCTTGGCCGCCTCCTCGATCTGCTGGACGGCCTCACGCCGGGCCTCGGAACGGATCCGCTCGCCCTCGGCATTGGCGTCCGCACGCAGCTGCTCGGCGTCGCCGCGCAGCCGGCGCGCCTCCTCCTGCAGCTCGACCGTCTTGGCGCGGTACTCCTTGGTGTCGTCCTTCGCCGTGCCCTTGAGCTGCTCGGCGATGTCGTGCGCCTCGGCACGCAGCCGGTCCGCCTCGGCCTCGGCCTCGGCGCGGATCCGCTCGGCCTCCTCGGACGCGGCCTTGGTGGTCGACTTGGCTTCCTCGGACGCCTTGTTCAGGACGTCCTCGGCCGTACGGGCCGCCTTGGAGAGCTGGGAGGCGGTCTCCTCGGCGGTGAGACTGCGCGCGTTCTCCTCGGCCTCCGCGACGATCTTCTCGGCGGCGGTCTTGGCGTCCGCGACGACCTGCTCGGCCTCCGCCTTGGTGGCCTCGGCCTCCTTGGTGGCTTCGCTGACCAGCCGGGCGACCTGCTCCTTCGCCGTACGCGTGCGCTGCTCGTTCGCCGACTCCGCGCCGGTGAGCGCCTTGGCCGCGGCCTCCTTCGCCTCGGCGAGGACCTTCTCCGCCTCGGCCCGCGCCTCGCGCAGCGCCGCCTCGGCCTCGCTGGCGCGCTGCTCGGCGGCCCGGCTCAGCTCGCCCGCCTGGCGGCGCGCGCTGTCCGACTCGGTCGCGGTCGAACTGCGCAGCTGCTCGGCGTGGTCCGTGGCCTCCTGGGCCTGCGTCGACGCCGCGTTCAGCAGCCGCTCGGCGTCCGTGCGGGCCCGGCGCAGCAGCGCCTCGGCCTCGGCGCGCGCCTGCTCCGCGTCGCTCTGCAGCCGCTGACGGGCCTCCGCGGCGACCCGCTCGGCCTCCGCGCGGGCGGCGGCCAGGGCCTGCTCGGCCTCGCCACGGGACTCGTCGACCAGCCGGCGGGCCTGCTGCTCGCTGCGGGCACGCAGCTGCTCGGCCCACGCCACGTTCTCGTTGACGTGCGACTCGACGCTCTGCCGGCGCTCCGAGAGCTCCTGGTCGAGCTGCTGGCGACGGGTGACCGCCTCCTGGTGCAGCTCCGCCTGGAGACGGGCGGCCTGCTCGGCGTGCTCCTGGAGGATCCGCTGAGTCTGCGCACGGGCCTGGCTCAGCTCCCGCTCGGCGTCCTGCCGCAGCTGGTCGGCCTGGATCTGCGCGTTACGGAGCATCTGCTCGGCCTGATAGCCGATGTCGGCGCTGTCGTAGGCAGGCCGGGTCGCCAGACTGCGGCGCGCCTCGTGCAGCTTGGCGCGCAGCACCTCGACCTGATAGCCGAGGTCCTCGGCGTGCTGGACGGCCTTCTCCCGCTCGGTCTTCAGCCGCTCCATCTCGGCCTCGAACCGAGAGAGGTGGTCGACGTCAGCCGCCGGCTCTCGCTCCTGGCGTTCGTAGCCCCGCACTGCGCGGTCCCATCCGTCCCCTGGTCGCAAGTCTCTCCAAACGAGCACCGTCCATCCGCCGAACGGGGCCCCCGGGGAATGGTGTCAGATCAACGGCGGAGCACACGCTGCTGCCCCGCCACTCGCCCCCGAAACCTGGACCCCGGCCCTCGGATCCTGACGATGAGGACCCGGACCACCCCGAAGAGGCGGCGGCCGTGCCCAACCCTACCGGCCCTTATGTACGCGGGTCAGTGCTCAGGTGACTCAACAGGCGCCGATGTGACCAGTTCTGTCAGGACGCCATGGCAATCCTTCGGGTGCAGGAAGGTGATGCGCGACCCCATCGAACCCCTGCGCGGCTCGTCGTACAGCACGCGTACGCCCTTGTCGCCGATGGCAGCCGCGTCCGCGTCCACATCCGCCGTACCGAAAGCGATGTGGTGCACGCCCTCACCGTTCTTGGCCAGCCACTTTCCGACGGCGGAGTCCTCGCGGGTGGGTTCCAGGAGCTGGAGGTAGGAGGCGCCCCCGTCGGACGTCTCGTTGATCTTGAGCATGGCCTCGCGCACGCCCTGCTCCTCGTTGACCTCGGAGTGGAAGACCTCGAAGCCGTATGTCGCACGGTAGAACTCGACAGTCCTGTCGAGGTCGAAACAGGCGATCCCGATGTGGTCGATTCGCGTCAGCATGGTGTCAGTGCAGCGCTCCTGAGGCGGTTACGCAACGTGCGCGCGATCACACACCGCGCCGGATGACGCGTGGCGTACCGGTCAGTACATTTCAAGTAAACCCTCGTTCACTCCTCAGCTGTGCAAGCTGGAAGGGGATCGCTCCTCATGTCTGGAACGAACAGCACCACCTCCGTCATCGTCGCGGGTGCCCGCACCCCGATGGGACGGCTGCTCGGCTCTCTCAAGTCCTTCTCCGGAGCCGACCTCGGTGGTTTCGCGATCAAGGCCGCCCTCGACCGTGCGGGCATCGGCGGCGACCAGGTGCAGTACGTGATCATGGGCCAGGTGCTCCAGGCCGGGGCGGGGCAGATCCCGGCACGCCAGGCCGCGGTCAAGGCGGGCATCCCGATGAGCGTCCCGGCGCTCACGATCAACAAGGTCTGTCTGTCGGGGCTCGACGCCATCGCGCTCGCCGACCAGCTGATCCGCGCCGGTGAGTTCGACGTGGTGGTGGCGGGCGGCCAGGAGTCGATGACCAACGCTCCCCACCTGCTCCCGAAGTCCCGGGAGGGCTACAAGTACGGCGCGATCGAGATGCTCGACGCGATGGCGTACGACGGGCTGACCGACGCCTTCGAGAACATCGCCATGGGCGAGTCGACCGAGAAGCACAACACGCGCCTGGGCATTCTGCGGCCCGAGCAGGACGACTTCTCGGCCCTCTCGCACCAGCGGGCCGCCGCCGCGCAGAAGAACGGCCTCTTCGAGGCGGAGATCACTCCGGTCGGGATTCCGCAGCGCAAGGGCGAGCCCGTCGTCTTCAGCGAGGACGAGGGCATCCGTGCCGAGACGACCGCCGAGTCGCTCGGCAAGCTGCGGCCCGCGTTCGCGAAGGACGGGACGATCACCGCAGGCTCGGCCTCGCAGATCTCCGACGGGGCGGCCGCGGTCGTCGTCATGAGCAAGGCCAGGGCGCTGGAGCTCGGACTGGACTGGATCGCGGAGATCGGCGCCCACGGAAACGTCGCGGGACCCGACAACTCTTTGCAGTCGCAGCCGTCGAACGCGATCCAGCACGCGCTCAAGAAGGAGGGCATCGGCGTCGAGGATCTTGACCTGATCGAGATCAACGAAGCCTTCGCCGCCGTCGCGGTCCAGTCAATGAAGGACCTCGGCGTGTCCACGGAAAAGGTGAACGTCAACGGCGGCGCCATCGCCCTCGGTCACCCGATCGGCATGTCCGGCGCCCGGCTCGTACTGCACCTCGCCCTCGAACTGAAGCGGCGGGGCGGCGGAGTGGGCGCGGCCGCGCTGTGCGGTGGCGGCGGGCAGGGTGACGCGCTGATCGTGCGGGTACCCAAGGTCTGACGCGTTTTCCCGTCTCGTGAACGGAGCTGTGATGCAGGACGTCGCCTCGCTGGTGACCCAGGCCAGGGAAGGCCGGCCGCGGGCCGTGGCCCGGCTGATCTCCCTGGTGGAGGGGGCGTCCCCGCAGCTCCGTGAGGTGATGGCCGCACTGGCGCCGCTCGCGGGCAACGCGTACGTCGTGGGGCTCACGGGCTCGCCCGGTGTCGGCAAGTCGACGTGCACGTCGGCGCTCGTGACCGCCTACCGGCGGCAGGGCAAGCGGGTCGGTGTCCTCGCCGTCGACCCGTCCTCGCCCTTCTCCGGCGGTGCGCTCCTGGGGGACCGGGTGCGGATGTCGGACCACGCGTCGGATCCCGGTGTCTACATCCGCTCCATGGCGACGCGGGGGCACCTCGGCGGGCTCGCCTGGGCGGCCCCGCAGGCGATCCGCGTGCTGGACGCGGCGGGGTGCGACGTGGTCCTCGTGGAGACCGTGGGCGTCGGGCAGTCCGAGGTCGAGATCGCGTCGCAGGCCGACACGAGTGTGGTGCTGCTGGCTCCCGGCATGGGTGACGGCATCCAGGCCGCCAAGGCGGGGATCCTGGAGATCGGTGACGTGTACGTGGTCAACAAGGCCGACCGGGACGGGGCGGACGCCACCGCCCGTGAGCTGAACCACATGCTGGGGCTCGGTGAGTCCCGGGGGCCCGGGGACTGGCGGCCGCCGATCGTGAAGACGGTCGCTGCGCGGGAGGAAGGCATCGACGAGGTCGTCGAAGCGCTGGAGAAGCATCGGGCCTGGATGGAGGAGCGGGGGGTGCTCGTCGAGCGGCGGCTCGCTCGGGCCTCTCGCGAGGTCGAGACGATCGCCGTCACGGCCCTGCGCGAACGGATCGCCGACCTTCACGGCGACCGGCGCCTCAGCGCCCTCGCCGAGCGCATCGTCGCGGGCGACCTGGACCCCTACCGGGCGGCGGACTCACTGGTGGAAGGCCTGACGGAGGCCTGACCCCGGGGTTTCCTCGCCCCCGCCGCCCCTTCCCGTCCCGCCCCTGGGGGCTGCGCCCCCAGACCCCCGCTCATCGGCCTGAACGGCCTCGTCCTCAAACGCCGGACGGGCTGAAAATCCAGCCCCTCCGGCGTTTGAGGAGCGGGGGTTCGGGGGCGGAGCCCCCGAGTAGTGACGGGAATGGGTAGGGGCGGCGGGGGCGAGAAAAGTCCTGTCGGCTGCCCGGGGGCGCTGGTACGTTGATCGGCGTGTTCCTCCTCTTGGCATAGGGCCCGTCCCGGCCCGCGATCGGCAGCGCGGTAGGCGCAGCCGTCGCGGAGCACAGGCGTCCCCATTGCCCGGGCGCACGCCCCCGGCGGCGCCCTCTTTCTGAGGAACCCTTCGCATGTCGGCGTCTTCGACGCGGCCTTCGTATGCCGCGGTACTGCGCATGCCCCACGCCACCCGAACCTTCACAGCCGCCCTCGTGGGCAGGCTGTCGTACGGCATGGTCTCGCTGGCCGTGCTGCTCGCGGTGAGCCGTGCCACCGGCTCGTACGCCGTGGCCGGTGTCATCATGGCGCTCTTCGGCGCCGCGAGCGTGTTTCTGTCGCCCCTGAGGGCCGCCCTGGTCGACCGGCACGGCCCGCGCCGCGCACTGCTGCCGATGGCCGCGCTGTACGCGGGCCTGCTCGGCGTACTCGCCGCGGCGACCTGGCGCCCCGGGGCACCCGCGGCCGTCCTGGGAACGGCCGCTGTCGCGGCGGGCGCGTGCACCCCGCCTCTCGGCCCCACCATGCGGGCCGTGTGGGGCGAACTCGTCACCGACCGACGGCTGTTGCAGCGCGCGTACAGCCTGGACGGCGTCGCCGAGGAACTGCTGTTCGTCTCGGGGCCACTGCTGATGGGAGTGGTCGTACAGTTCGCGCCCCCGGCCGCGGGAGTCGCCATAAGCGCCCTGCTGGTGGCCATCGGCACCCTGGCGTTCGTCACCTCACCCGTGGTGAGGAGCGTCGCCGTACAGGCCTCACGCGTACGGGCGCGGATGCGGATGCGGATCGAGCGCGGACTCGTCCAGCCCGTCGTCGTGGCCGCGGGCGTCGGGCTCTCACTCGGCGCCGTCGACCTGCTGGTGCTGGCCTTCGCCGAGGAGCGGGGCCACGGGGACGACACCGTGGCGTGGATCTTCGCCGCGCTGTCGGCCGGAAGCGCCGCGGGCGGGCTGCTGTACGGCGCGGTCGAGTGGCGCGCCGGAGCCCGGGTGCGACTGCCCGCGCTGACGGCGGGCCTCGGCCTCTCCCTGGCCGTCGCCGGGCTCTCTCCGAGCCTGGCCACGCTCACCGGCGCCGTCGTGTGTGCCGGGTTCTTCGTCGCCCCGGCGCTGACCACCGCGTATCTGGTGGCCGACGAGTCCGCCGCGCCGGGCGCCCGGGTCCAGGCCGGCGCCTGGGTCAACACCGCGGTGAACGCGGGTATCTCGACGGGTGCGGCGGCCGCGGGACTGCTGGTGGGCCGACTGCCCGTGGAAGCGGGGTTCGCCCTGGCCGGCGGGGCGGCGCTCCTCGCGGCCGCAGCCGTCGGAGTGGGGACCCGGTATCCGCGCGCACGGCCCCAGGAGCAGGAGCAGGAGCAGGAGGCCGGCTCGGTGGAACAAGCCCGCTGACGCCGGTAAGGGCACCCGGTGCCGGGTGCCCTTACCTGGAGAGAGGGGGAGACGTCAGTCGTTCGAGCGGTCCGCCGTGATCTTGCCGGAGTCGGGGTTGACCCTCCAGTCGCTGCCGGTGCCGTTGGCGGCGGTGGTGTCGACCTCCCAGGCCTTGTCCGTGCTCTCCTCGTCGAGGTCGACGGAGGTCACCGTGCCCTTGGCGGCGCCGGCCTCCGCGGCCTCGGCGGCGGTGACGGAGCTGCCCTTCAGAGCGGCACGGATCTGAGCGGTCTCGGCGGCGTCGTCACCGTCTTCGTCCCGGTCGACGTGGGAGCCGACGACCTTGCCGGTGGCGGGGTCGACCTGGACGCTGTGCCAGGCGCCGCCGTTGGTGAGGATGTCCACGTCCCACACGTGCTTCGTGCCCTCGTCGTCCAGGTCGGCCGAGACGGCCGTGCCCTTCGTGTTCTTCAGCGCCGCCTTGATCGCGTCGGCGGCATCGACCTGCGCGACCTTGGCGTCGGCGGCGTTCTCGGCCTTGTCCTCGGCGTCCTCGCCGTTGTCCTTCGCGGCCCTGTCCTCGGCCGCGTCGGCCTTGTCCTCAGCCTTGTCGTCCGCGTCGTTGTCGTCCGTGTCGTTCACATCGGTGTCGTCGTCACGGCCGGTGTCGTCGTTCGACACCTGCACGTTCGACTTCTTTGCCGGCGCCTCCTCGTCACCCGAGACCGCGAGGGCGGTCGCGGTGCCGCCGCCGATCAGGGCTGCGGCCGCGATGGTGGCGATGACGACGTTGCGCTTCATGGTGATTCCTCCAGAATGCGACTGGTTGCAACCAGTAACGGATGTTGTCGCCGGTTGCAGCTGGCTTGTTTGCCTCGTCTGCTGTTCGACAGGAACCAATCTGGCCGACCGACGCTGAAGCCGACCTGAAGCCTCCTGAAGGTGTCTTCAGGTTCGGTTTGCCAAGCTGGGCGCATGCGCCTGTTGATCGTGGAGGACGAAAAGCGGCTCGCCCTGTCGCTTGCCAAGGGCCTGACGGCCGAGGGATACGCCGTGGACGTGGTCCACGACGGCCTGGAGGGGCTGCACATGGCCGGCGAGGGCTCGTACGACCTCGTCATCCTCGACATCATGCTGCCCGGGATGAACGGCTACCGCGTGTGCGGCGCCCTGCGCGCCGCGGGACACGACGTGCCGATCCTGATGCTCACCGCCAAGGACGGCGAGTACGACGAGGCCGAGGGCCTCGACACGGGCGCCGACGACTATCTGACCAAGCCCTTCTCGTACGTCGTCCTCGTCGCCCGGGTGAAGGCGCTGCTGCGGCGGCGCGGCCCGTCGGGCGGAGCCTCGCCCGTGTACGAGATCGGGAACCTGAAGGTCGACACCGCCGCCCGGCGCGTGTTCCTCGCGGACGACGAGATCACCCTGACCACCAAGGAGTTCTCCGTCCTCGAGCAGCTCGTCGTGCGGGCCGGGGAGGTCGTGTCGAAGGCCGACATCCTGGAGCACGTCTGGGACTTCGCGTACGAGGGAGACCCGAACATCGTCGAGGTCTACATCAGCACCCTGCGCCGCAAGCTCGGCCCGGAGCTCATCAAGACCGTCCGCGGGGCCGGATACAGACTGGAGGTACGGGCATGAGGCGGCGAATGAGATCGGTACGGGCCCGCGCCACGCTCGCCGCGACCCTCGTCGTCGCCATAGCCCTGGTCGCCGCGGGCGCCGCCGTGCTGTTCGCGCTGCGGGCCAGCCTCATCGGCCAGGCGGACACCGAGGCCGACTCGGTGGCCCGCAACGCCGCCTCGGCGCTGTCGAACGGGCTCGCGTACAACGATCTCGACCTGCCGGACGGCGACGAGAACCCCGTCGAGGTCCTGGACCGGAAGGGGAAGGCCGTCGTCTTCGGCGAGGACGTCGAGGGCATGAGCGTGGCCGCCAGGGCCTCGGACCGGCTGAACTCCGTCGCCAATGACGACGCCGGCGACAAGGACGAGGGACTGGCCGACGAGGAGGACGCTCTCAAAGCCGGCGAAATCGCCGACGAGACCTGGTACGGCGAGGGCACCGCGACCGTCGAAGGGGAGACCGACGACTACCGGTTCGCCGGGGTCGACGTGGTCACGAAGGGGGGTGTCCCGCTCACCGTCTACGCGGGCGCTCCGCTCTCCGCCGAACAGAGCGCTGTCGGTACGGCGTTGACGGCCATGCTGATCGGCCTGCCCCTGCTGCTGGTGACGGTCAGCGGGGTGACGTACGTCGTCACCAGGCGGGCTCTGCAACCCGTGGAGGGGATCCGGGCCGAGATGGCCGCCATCACGGCCTCCGAGGACCTCTCGCGACGCGTCCCCGAGCCCGCCACCCACGACGAGGTCGCCCGCCTCGCCCGTACGACGAACGAGACGCTCGCCGCGCTGGAGGCCTCGGTGGAACGGCAGCGCGCGTTCGTCGCCGACGCCTCGCACGAGCTGCGCAGCCCCATCGCCTCACTGCGCACCCAGCTCGAAGTGGGCGCCGCGCACCCGGAGCTGCTCGATGTCGAGGGCGCCGTCGAGGACACCGTACGACTGCAGCGGCTCGCCGCCGACCTGTTGCTGCTCGCCCGGCTGGACGCGGGGGAGCGGTCGGCGGACGCGCCCCTGGACCTGGCGGCGTTCGTCCGCGAGGAGGCGAGCCAGCGGGTCGGGGACGGGGTCGAGGTGTCCGTGGACGCGGACGCCGTGGAAGTGAGCGGATCCCGCGGTCAGCTGACGCGCGTGCTCGGCAATCTGCTGGACAACGCCCAGCGGCACACGCGGACCTCGGTCACCGTGACCGTGCGGCGCTCGGGGGAGTGGGCGGTCGTAGGGGTCGCCGACGACGGCGCGGGCGTGCCCGCCGCCGAGCGCGAGCGGATCTTCGAGCGGTTCGTACGGCTCGACGAGGCACGTACCCGCGACGACGGCGGAGCCGGTCTCGGCCTCGCCATCGCCCGCGGTGTCGCCGTCCGGCACGGCGGATCACTCACCGTCCGGGACGCACCGACAGGCGGAGCCCTGTTCGAACTCCGCCTGCCACTGCGCTGAGCGCTTCGCCGGAAGTGCCGCGATGTGCCGTCGTTCGTCTGCGGCGCCGTCATGGTCCCCCAGCCTTCGGCCGGGAGGTGCCCCCAGGTCGCGCAGTTCCCCGCGCCCCTTCGGGGCGCTGCCGAACCGCGGTGGACTTCGCCAGACCTGCCTGGCCGGCCGCTTTCCGCGCTACGAACGTCCCCGTTGCCCCCGCAGGTGCTCCGCGATCGGGGTCAGGGACTTGTGGAGCTCTTCCAGGGCCTCCGGCGAGAGGAGGTCGATGAAGTGCCGCCGCACGGACGCCACATGATGAGGCGCGACCTTCTTCATCGTCTCCATGCCGTGGTCCGTGAGCACGGCGTACAGCCCACGGCGGTCGGACTCGCAGTTCTCGCGCCTGACCAGGTCCGCGTTCTCCATGCGGGTGATCTGGTGGGAGAGGCGGCTCTTGGACTGGAGGGTGGCGGACGCGAGGTCGCTCATCCGCATTCGTACGCCCTCCGACTCGGAGAGGTTCACCAGGATCTCGTAGTCGTTCATCGTCAGGCCGAACGGTTGGAGGTCCCTCTCGAGCTGGTACGTCAACAGCCTGTTGACCTCCAGGTGGGTGCGCCAGGCGCACTGCTCCGCATCGGTCAGCCAGCGAGTGGCCGTCTCGGTCTCCATGTATGAATTCTACCTAAGATGTTGAAAAGGGAACTAGTGAGGGTTGCATGACGGCGCGCACACGTTCGACGTCACACTCCGCAGACTACCGCTCACAGCCCGAAGCGACGCTGGAGGTCTCCCAGCTGTCCGGGAAGACGCGGTGCGCCGGCTTGCTGTCCCTGGTGGCCGGGTACCCCGCCACCGCCCGGCACTCCGGCCTGGTTCGGCACCGCACCCGCGGCCTGCTCCGCCATCAGGGCCTCACTGGACTGGAGCAGGACCGTGCCGGCACCCACGAACTCGAACTGGTGCTCCTCCCCGGAGGCCCCGCCGACGCCCGTCAGCGCACGTAGACCGCCCATCAGGCCTGTCATGTACCCGTGGTCGTAGTGGTGGCACGGCGAGGGGCAGTCGGCCCAGCCGACCAGCGCCTGCGGGTCGACCCGGATCGGCGGTTCCATGAACACCACGGGACCGTTCGACGCGGCCACGAACTTGCCCGTCCCGATCAGCGTGAGGAAGCCCGGCACGATCGACTGCTTGAGCGCGAGACTTGGCTGAAAAGCGAGGAGGTTGCCCGAGCGAATGGTCAGGTTGCCCTCCTCCAGGTCGAAGGAGTTCACGTCGAAGGCCCGGTCGGCGAGGAGCATCTTGCCCGAGCCGGAGGCCACGACCCAGTCGCTCGCGTGCAACGGCGAATGAAAACTCGTCCGCACCAGCCGGTCGAGACGACCGTGCCCGATGCCGTTGAACTCCATCGAGCCGTAGTACGCGATCATCTTGCCCTTCTGCAGGAACCACTCGCTCCCCTTGAGCTCCACGCAGAAGGTGTACGCGTTCACGTTGTCGTCGACCGGCAGCGTCGACGGGTCGTGGATCACGGGGCCCGCGCCCGGGTAGGTGGTCACAGCTTCTCCTCCGACGCCTGCACGTACACCGCACCACTCCCGGTCAGCTCCAACTGGAACGCCTCGCCCGAGCCGCGGCCCACCAGATCGCGCAGACCGAGCGCGCTGGACAGCTTGTTGCGCACGTCCCCGTGGTGGGCGACGTACGCCTGCGGGTCGACATGGACCGGGCGCTGCGGGCTGATCGGCACCTCGATGACCCCGCCGTGCGCCATGACGGCGACGCTGCCGTGTCCCTTGAGGGTCGTGGTGAACAGCCCCTGCCCCGTCACCTGGCCGCGCACCATGCCCATGACCCCGCCCTGCGAGCCCATGAACATCGTGCCCTGCTCCAGGGTGCCGTCGAAGGCGAGCAGCCGGTCCGCCTCCACGTACAGGGTCTCGCCGGTCAGGCTGATCACCTGGATGTGGTGGCCGCCGTGCCCGAACAGGACCGTGCCGGAGCCCTCGACGGTCATCAGCGGAGTCGCCTCGTCGGCCACCCGCCGTCCGATCATCGACATGAGGCCGCCCTGGCCGCCCTGCATGTTGGGGGTGAAGGACACCTCGCCCTTGTAGGCGAGCATCGCGCCGCGTTGGCTGAACAGCCGCTGCCCCGGCATGACCGTGGCCTCGATCATCTTCGAGTTGATCTCACGGAAGGGCATGTCACACATCTCCCGCGATCGAGTTGCGCTCACTGGGCTGTACGTACACGACGCCGTCGCCCTCGAAGCGGATCTGGAAGGCCTCGCCGCCGCCCTCGCCCATGAACGTGCGGAACGTCACACCGGACTGGAAGGACTGCCGCAGATTGCCCTGATGGGCGATGTACGCCCCCGGGTCGACGGTCAGCGGATACTGCGAGCTGACCCGCAGCACCACGGCCGGTCCGTCCGACATGATCGCCGCCTGGCCGTTCCCCTCGATGGTCGTCGTGAAGAGCCCGTTGCCCTGCGAGGCACCCCTGAGTCCTGTGAAGGACGTGCCCGTACGCAGGCCGGAGTCGGTCGCGAGCAGATTGCTCGACTCGACGAACAGCTTGTCGCCGCGCAGGTCCACGAGATTGATCTCGCTGGCCCGGTCGGCGAACCAGCAGGTCCCCTGCCCCTTCACCTCCATGAGGGTCATCTGCTCACCGGTGATCCGGCGCGTCACCATGCCGCGGATCCCCTCGCCACCGCCGCTGAGCTTCTTGAAGGCCATCTGACCGTCGTACGCCACCATCGAGCCGTTCTTCGCCTTCACGGCGTCGCCGGTCATGTCGACGGCCAGCACCTTGCTGCCTTGCAGTCGGAACATCGCCACGATGACGACGGTAGCCGTCGGGCCTGGTCGCCGAACAGATCCTTCGGGATGATCCGTCCCTGAAAACACCCCTGAGTCCGGTCGGTCAGGTCCCGGCGGCCCGGACCCCGCGGCCGGAGGACAGCGGCCCGGATGCTTCAATGGGAAAGCTTGTGCGTGCGTTCACAAAGCGTCGGCGCGGCACCGGCACCCCTTCCGAATCCACCCCAGACTCCTCCCACCGAAGGTGACTCGTGGACATCAAGACCGCCTCCGCCCTCCGTCGTCTCCGTCTGGTCTCGGCCCCCGAGGCCGTTTCCTTCCTTCTCCTGCTGGTCTGCTCGGTGCTGAAGCGGACGACGGACTTCAACGCGGTACCCGTGATGGGCATGGTCCACGGCGTCCTCTTCATCCTGTACCTGATCTTCTGGGCCGACGCCTGGAACCGCGCCAAGTGGGACCTGAAGACCGCGGCCCTCTACTTCGTCCTCTCCGTGCTGCCGACCGGCGGCTTCTTCGCCGAGCGCAAGCTCAAGCGTGAGGCGGAGAGCGCGCTCATCGCGTCCCGCGCCCGCAACGAGGGGATCGTCAGCGCATGATCGTCGCCTTCTCCGTGACGCCGCTGGGTGTCGGCGAGGACGTGGGTGAGTACGTCGCCGACGCCGTGCGGGTCGTGCGGGAGTCGGGGCTGCCGAACCGTACCGACGCGATGTTTACCTCGATCGAGGGGGAGTGGGATGAGGTGATGGCCGTCGTGAAGCGTGCCGTCGCTGTGGTGGAGGAGCGGGCGCCGCGGGTCTCGCTCGTCCTCAAGGCGGACATCCGGCCCGGGGTCACGGACGGACTGACGTCCAAGGTCGACACGGTGGAGCGCCACCTGTCGGTGTAGCCGCCCTGCCTTGCCGCTTCCACGGGGGGTTGTGTGGTGGGTGCGGGCCGGTGGGGGCTTGTCGCGCAGTTCCCCGCGCCCCTGAGGACGGTGGCTGAGGCCGCTCCGTCGCGTGCCGGCCGTCTTGAGTTGCTCGCGCGGTTCCCCGCGCCCCCAACCGCCTGAGGGGCGCCGGGGAACTGCGCAATCTTTTAGGGGCACGAGGAACTGCGCGAGCAAGCTCCGCCCGCCCGCAGGTGAATCGACAACGCCTCGCCCCCTACCCCCAACTGGACCCTCTCCGTTCGACACGCCGACCAAATGCCACTTTTGTGTGGGTATCGGCTCGTTCGATCACTGGAGGGCGCTGTGCGGCCGGAGGGCTACGACTACGACACCCACAGCCAACTGGCCGGACCGCTCACGGAGCCGTCCGGCACCGCGTACCGGGTGCAGTACACCAAGCTCCTGTCGCGCGAGCCCCACCGAATACGAGCCGTCCTGCTCATGACGCTCGCCCCGCTGCTCACGGGGCTGCTCCTCGTCTACCTGGTCTGGCCGACCCACTGGGTCGCCAGAGAAGGCGGCACCCGCTGGCTCGTCGGTCTCGACATCACGATGCTCATATCCATCGGCCTGATCGAGCTGTTCATGGTCGTCAACGTGGTGTCCATCGCCCACGCGACCATGGTCGCCAGGGACCCGGTCCCCGTGACCCCCGAGCGCGGAACCAGGGTCGCCTTCCTCACCACGTACGTCCCGGGCAAAGAGCCCCTCTCCATGGTCCGCGCCACCCTCGAAGGCGCCGTCCGCGTCACCCACCCCGGCCTCCTCGACGTCTGGCTCCTCGACGAGGGCGACGACGAACAGGCCAAGGCCCTCTGCGTCGAGCTGGGCGTACGCCACTTCACCCGCCACGGCGTCCCCGAGTGGAACAGGGCCAAGGGCGTCCACAAGGCCCGTACGAAGCACGGCAACTACAACGCGTGGATCGCGATGCACGGCGGCGAGTACGACTACTTCGCCTCCGTCGACACCGACCACGTCCCGCTCCCCGAGTACCTGGAGCGGATGATGGGCTACTTCCGCGACCCGGACGTCGCGTTCGTCGTCGGCCCGCAGGTGTACGGCAACTACACCACTCCGGTCACCAAGGCGGCCGAGTCCCAGCAGTTCCTGTTCCACGCGCTGATCCAGCGCGCCGGCAACCGCTACCGCGCCCCCATGTTCG
This sequence comes from Streptomyces sp. NBC_00258, assembly GCF_036182465.1. NCBI lineage: Bacteria > Bacillati > Actinomycetota > Actinomycetes > Kitasatosporales > Streptomycetaceae > Streptomyces > Streptomyces sp. NBC_00258. The sequence goes on along the minus strand of NZ_CP108081.1, from coordinate 4,382,700 downwards.
TGGGCACCAACAACGTCGTACGGATGGCGGCCGTCCGGCAGGTGGGCGGGCTGTACGACTCCATCACCGAGGACATGGCCACCGGGTTCGAACTGCACCGGCGCAAGAACCCGAGGACCGGCCACCACTGGCAGTCCGTCTACACACCCGACGTGCTGGCCGTGGGCGAGGGCCCCGCCTCCTGGACGGACTTCTTCACCCAGCAGATGCGCTGGTCGCGCGGCACGTACGAGACGCTGTTCAAGCAGTACTGGAAGGCGCCCTTCACGATGCCGCCCGGCCGGCTGTTCTCGTACACGATGATGCTCGTCTACTACCCGATGACGGCCGTCAACTGGCTGCTGGGCATCCTCAGTTGCGTCCTGTTCCTGTGGTTCGGCGCGTCCGGCACCCAGGTCGCCGCCTCGATGTGGCTGATGCTCTACAGCGACGCCGCCGCCCTCCAGATCGGCCTCTACCTCTGGAACCGGCGGCACAACGTCTCCCCGCACGAACCGGAAGGTTCGGGCGGCCTCGCCGGCATGGCGATGTCGGCCCTCTCCGCGCCGATCTACCTCAAGTCGCTCGGCGCGGCCGTGGTCCGCCGCCCCAGCCGGTTCGTGGTCACCCCGAAGGGCGGCGGCGCCAGCCCGGACCGGGTGCTGACCTTCCGGATCCACCTGTTCTGGGCGGCCGTCCTGACGGCCTCGCTGGTGGCGTCGTTCGTCCTCGGGCACACGCACGCGGCCATGCGCACCTGGTCCGTCCTCGCCCTGGCCATCTCCCTCGCCCCGGTCGGCGTGTGGCTCGGCACCCGGTTCCAGGAACGCCGGGCCCGGCAGCGCGTCGCCCCCGCCGTCGCCCGGGTCACGGAAGGAGAGCAGGCACCCGCGCCGGCCTTCAGCGCCGGCGGCACGCTTCCCAGTGGCTCGATCCCCAGCGGGACGGTCTCCAGCGGTACGACAGGAGGTAACTAGCCCATGGCCTACCGCCCTTCGAAGAAGGCCCAGAAGAGGCTGCTCGGCATAGGCGGCGTCGCACTGCTCGCCGGACTCAACGCCCCGGCCGCGATCGGTTTCGCCTCGGAGCAGTACTACGAGTACAAGATCGCCCAGCCCGGCTACAAGGCGAAGTACGGCTCCTGGAAGCACCTGGACATTCCCAGGGAGTTCCGCACCAACGCCATCCACGCGGCGCTCCTGCACACCGGCAAGGTGCTGATCGTCGCGGGCTCCGGAAACGAGCAGAAGAAGTTCGACAAGGGCTCCTTCGACACCGTCCTGTGGGACCCGAGGACCGACACCTTCAAGAAGATCCCCACCCCGGACGACTTCTTCTGCGCCGGCCACGCCCAACTCCCCAGCGGCAGAATGCTGGTGGCCGGCGGCACGGCCCGCTACGAGCTGCTCGACGGCGAGGTCGACCGGGCCGGCGGCGGTATGCGCGTGAAGAACGAGAACCCGGACAAGCCGGTCGTCCTCAAGAAGGGCACCCGCTTCCGCTCGCCGACCGGGGTGGAGTACGTCAGCAGGTTCGACGTCACCGTCCCCAAGGCCAAGCGCACGCAGGAGATCAAGTACAACAGGGCCGGTGTGATGCAGCCCTGGAAGACGAAGGTCACGGCGAGCGAGGCCCGGGTCTTCGTCGAGGCCACCGAGGTGGGGCAGCGGGCGGTCACGGGCAAGCAGGCCCAGTACGAGATCGTCGGCCTGAAGGGGAAGGAGGCGGCCAACACGTACGGCCTCTCCGAGAAGATCACCATGGACAAGCAGGACTTCCAGGGGATCAAGGCCGCGTACGAGTTCGACCCGACGGCGGAGAAGTACGTACCCGTCGCGCCGATGGCCAAGGCCCGCTGGTATCCGACGCTGGTCGGTCTGGAGGACGGGCGGGTGCTCGCGGTCTCCGGGCTCGACGACGTCGGGGTGATCGACCCGGGCGACAACGAGATCTACGACCCGAAGACCAAGAAGTGGACCCCGGGCCCCAAGCACTACTTCCCGACCTACCCCGCCCTCTTCCTCACCAAGGGCGGCAAGCTCTTCTACCCGGCCTCGAACGCCGGTTACGGGCCCGCCACCATGGGGCGCGAACCCGGGCTGTGGGATCTGAAGACCAACAAGTTCGAGAAGGTGCCGGGGCTGAGCGACACCGACCAGACGGAGACGTCGGCGTCCCTGCTGCTGCCCCCGGCCCAGGACCAGAAGGTGATGATCCTCGGCGGCGGAGGCGTCGGCGAGTCCAAGAAGGCGACCTCGCGCACGGCGGTCATCGACCTCAAGAAGGACAACCCCGTCTTCGAGGACGGCCCCGACCTTCCGCAGGGCACCCGCTACCTGAACAGCGTGATCATGCCGGACGACTCGGTGTTCACCTCGAACGGCTCCTCGGACTACCGCGGGCGCAGCGCCAGCAACATCCTCAAGGCGCAGTTCTACGACCCCCGGTCCAACTCCTTCCGTTCGGCGGCCTCGCCCAGGGTCGGCCGCAACTACCACTCCGAGGCGCTGCTGCTGCCCGACGGCCGGGTCGCCACGTTCGGCTCCGACCCGCTCTTCGACGACCAGCAGAACACCAAGCTCGGCCACTTCGAGCAGCGCATGGAGATCTACACCCCGCCCACCCTGCACAAGAACGCCAAGACCCGTCCCGTACTCGGCGACGGTCCGCAGGAGGTCGACGGCGAGGGCCGTGCGACCTTCGCCACCCGGTATCCGGACCGGATCGTGAACGCCCGTCTGATGCGGCCCAGCGCGGTCACCCACACCACGGACGTCGAGCAGCGGTCCATCGAGCTGGGGCTCACCAAGACGAAGGACTCGGTCACCGTGGACGTACCGAAGGACCGGACGCTGGTGCCGCCCGGCTGGTACATGCTGTTCGTGACGGACACGGACGGCACACCGTCCGAGGCGAAGTGGGTCCAGGTCAGGTGAAACCGACCGAGAGGTGAAGTCGCCTGCTACGCCTTGGAGTTGCGGGCCAGGCTCAGCGCGTAGTCCGCCCACCACTGGCCCGCCGACGGGCCCCCGCGGCACTGTCCGTCCGACTCCCCGGGGCGCTTGATCCACAGGTAGGCGTCCACGAGCGGGTCGCCGGTGTCCTTGGTGGGCGGGGTGCCGAGCGCCCGGCCCGGCGGGTTGCACCAGGCCTGGGAGGGGTCGCCGTCCAGCGGGCCGTTGCCGTTGCGGCTGGTGTCCACGACGAAGTGCTTGCCGCCGAGGTCCTGCGAGAGCCGGCGGCCGTACTCCTTCGTCGTCTCGTCCGTCTGGAAGTTGGAGACGTTCAGGGCGAAGCCGTCGGCGTTCGCGACGCCCGCGCGCTTGAGAGGCTCGACCAGCTTCCACGACTCCCGGATCCAGGCCGGGTTGCCCGCGTCGAGGTACACCTTCGTGTGCGGCTGCCGCTTCAGCCGCACGATCGCCTCGGAGAGCATCTGTTCGCGCTCGGCGTGGTACTCGCCCGGGGTGCAGCCGTCCACGATGTGCGCGACCGCGTCGGGCTCCAGCACCACCAGGGCCTCGCTGTCGCCGATGGCCCGCGCGAACCGGTCGATCCAGTCCTGGTAGGCGTCCGCGCCGTACGCCCCGCCCGCCGAGTGCTGTCCGCAGTCGCGGTGCGGGATGTCGTACGCGACGAAGACCGCGGTGCGCCCCTCCCGGGCCGCCGCCGCGGTCGCCTCCCTGATCTTCGGCTCGGGGCGCTCGGCGGAGGGCCAGATCGCGGCGGGCCGGTCCGCGATGAGCTTCAGGAGACGGGCGTCGCGCTCGCGCCCCTGCCGCTCCCACCGCTGTACCTGCTGGGCCGCGGGGCTCGCGGGGTCGACCCAGAACGGGGAACCGGCGGCGGGGCTCGCCGGTGCGGACGTCTCACGGGCGGCGGTGGTGTCGGCCTCGGGTGCGGACGAGCAGCCCGCCGCGAGTCCGAGCACGGCGAGCGCCGCGAGGGTACGGGTACGGGTCTGCCGGAACATCCTGCCCCCTTGGGCGAAGGTGACGGTCAGTGACGATGTCCGACTATCGTGACATAACGGACTTGACCGGCAGGGGTGCGACACCGTGGGCCGCCGCCTCCTCTCGGGCTCCTGCCGGGCTTTTGTCGGGGCGTCAGGCGCCGCCTGACGCCAGCGCGATGCCCAGCGGCGTCCTCTCGTACAGCACCTGGTGTCCGTACCGGCGCGAGACGAGCAGGCCCGCGTCGCGCAGCGCCGACAGATGCGCCGACACCGATGAGGGCGCGAGGCCGAGGCGGTGCGCGAGGCCCGTCGTGGTGGCGGGGTCGTCGAGCGCGGTCAGGACGGCGGCCCGGCCGCGGCCGAGGATCGCTGCGAGCGCCTCGGGCATGCGGTCGGACGGCTCGGCCCACAGGCCCCCGATGCCGCGCGCCGGGTAGACCAGCGTCGGCTGCCAGGGCGGTTCGAAGCCGCTCACCACGTTCGGCCAGGAGAAGACGCTGGGCATCAACACCAGGCCCTGGCCGCCGAGTTCGCGGACGTGCTCGCCCTTCACGTCGATCGTGAGCGTGCCGGCGTCCCAGGCGAGCCGCCGGTCCAGCTCGGACAGCAGCCCGCCCAGGCCCACCTCGGCCAGGCGGCGCGAGTGGAAGACCACGTCGGCCTCCAGGAGGGCGCGCAGCCGCGGCCAGTCGGGCTCGACCAGGGCGCGCCAGGCCGCGGCCAGCAGATCGGTCAGCTCCTGGATCATGCGGACCGGGTCGGCCAGCAGGGAGCGCCCGCGCGGGGATTCGAGGGCGCCCGGGGTGTCCGCGAGCGCCAGTGCGGTGTCCTCGCGGGCCGCCTCGGGGTCGGCACCGCGAACCGCCGCGATCTCCTCGTCGAACGTGGCCGAGGGGCCGAGCGGCGGAGGTCCCAGCCAGTCCGGAGTGTGCCCGCGCTGGGGCATCAGCAGCCACAGCGGTGTGAGGTCGAGCTCCGCGGCGGCCGAACGCGTACGACGGAGCCAGTGCGCGTGATACCCGTGCCGCTCGGGGCGGTTGAGGGTGCGGACGGCCTCCTGGGTCTCCCACAGCGGGGACACCGCGAAGCGGCACCTGAGGAGGTCGTCCTCGCCGAAGCGCAGATGGAACGGCACGTGCCCTCCCGCCGTGGTCGATCGCGAAGATTCGGCTGACACCGAAACTCTACGGCGGGCGGCCCGCGCGCATGCACGCTGCGGGACATGCCGGAAGAGAACAGGGGCACCACGACGCTGCCCGCACCCGAGAAGACGGGTTACGGTCCCGTCTTCGCCGTACGCGAGTTCCGTGCCGTGTTCCTCGCACACGCGCTCTCGCTGCTCGGCGTCGTCGTCAGTGAGATCGCGCTGACCGTGCTCGTGTACGAGCTGACGGGGTCGCCGCTGCTCAGCGCGCTGGTGTTCGCGCTGGGCTTCCTGCCCTACCTGGTGGGCGGCACGCTGCTGTCCGGCGTGGCCGACCGGTTCCCGCCGCGTCGGGTGCTCGTCGTCTGCGACCTGGTGTGTGCCGGGTGCGCGGCACTGATGGCCCTGCCGTCCACACCCGTCGCCGCGCTGCTCGTGCTGCGGTGCGTCATCGCGGCCGTGTCACCGGTGTTCAGCGGGACACGGATGGCCACGCTGACCGACATCCTCGGGGACGGCGACCTGTTCGTGCTCGGCCGCTCCCTGCTGCGGATCGTGTCGCAGAGCGCGGTACTCGTGGGCTTCGGCCTCGGCGGTGTCCTGCTCACCGTCGTGTCACCGCGCGGGGCACTGGCCGTCACGCTGGGCACCTTCCTCGCCTCGGCGCTGCTCCTGCGGCTGGGCACGCGGCGCCGGCCGGCCCGGGCCGGGGGCGGGGCGTTGGTGCGGTACTCGCTCTCCGGCGCCCGGCAGGTCCTGGGCGACCGCCGGATCCGGGCGCTGCTGCTGCTCCTGTGGGTGCCGCCGATGTTCGTCGTGGCGCCGGAGGCGCTGGCTGCCGCGTACGCGGACGAGGCCGGGGTCGGCACGGCCTGGATCGGGCTGCTGATGTGCGCGATGCCGGTCGGGACGATCGCGGGGGAGCTGTACGCCGGCGCCGCCCTGTCGCCCGCGGCCCGCTCCCGGATCGTCCTGCCCCTGGCGGGCGGCGGACTCCTGCCGCTCCTCCTCTATCCCCTCCACCCGGGCCTCGGCTGGATCCTGCTCGTGCTGGTGCTCGCCGGGTCGGCGGGCGCGTACACCCTCGGGCTCGACCGCTGGTTCGTGGACGCCGTGCCCGAGGAACTGCGCGGGCGGGCCATGACCGTGCACACGGCAGGACTGATGACGATCCAGGGCGTCGGCATGGCGCTCGCCGGGGCGGCCGCCGAGATCTGGGCGGTCAGCACGGTCGTGGGCGGCGTCGGCGTGCTGGGGACCGTGTGCTGTGTGCTCCTGGCGATGGAGGTACGGCGTACGGGAAGGGTTCGGGGAGACGAGGGGAAGGCGCCGGTGAAGGGGCGGGGAGAGAAGGCGGAAAAGGGGGCGGATATCGATACGCGAGACGGGGCTGACCACGATATGACCGGCCGGTAGGGTCCTTGCCGTGCCGAAGCCGCTCAGTCTTGCCTTCGATCCCATCGCCCGTGCCGACGAGCACTGGAAGCAACGCTGGGGATCCGTGCCGTCCATGGGCGCGATCACCTCCATCATGCGCGCCCACCAGATCCTCCTCGCCGAGGTCGACGCGGTCGTCAAGCCGTACGAGCTGACGTTCGCGCGCTACGAGGCCCTGGTGCTGCTCACCTTCTCCAAGGCCGGCGAGCTGCCGATGTCCAAGATCGGCGAACGGCTGATGGTGCATCCGACGTCGGTGACCAACACCGTGGACCGGCTCGCCCGGTCCGGTCTCGTCGACAAGCGCCCCAACCCCAACGACGGCCGCGGCACCCTCGCCTCCATCACCGACAAGGGCCGCGAGGTCTGTGACGCCGCCACTCGCGACCTGATGGCGATGGACTTCGGCCTCGGCGTGTACGACGCCGAGGAGTGCCGGGAGATCTTCGCGATGCTGCGGCCGCTGAGAGTGGCGGCGAACGACTTCGACGAGTAGCTCCGCCGGGCGCGGTTCGTCGACTGCGGATCGGTGGGGGGCCGGTCGCGCCCACGCGGCGGAGCCGCATGATGTCCCGCCCAGCGCCCCTAGCGGGGCCCGTTGCCGGGCCCCGACGACGGGCGGGGGTGGCGGAAGATCGTGCGGAACCGGTCGTTACGCTCGTAGCCATGAAAAAGAGCGTGCTGACCCGCTACCGCGTCATGGCCTACGTCACCGGTGTCCTGCTGGTCCTGTTGGTCCTCGGGATGATCGGCAAGTACGTGCTCGACCTGGACGGTGCCGCGGACTTCACGCGTGTCGTCAGCGTCGCGCACGGCTGGCTGTACGTCGTCTACCTGGTCTTCGCCTTCGACCTGGGCTCCAAGGCCAAGTGGCCGGTCCCGAAGCTGCTGTGGGTGCTGCTCGCGGGCACCGTCCCCACCGCCGCCTTCTTCGTGGAGCGCAAGGTCAGCCGCGAGCTGGAGGCCAAGGTCACGGAGGACGCGGGCGCGGTCGCCAAGGCGTGACGGACTGACGGGCCGGGTGCCATCACCGCTCCGGCCCTCGCCCCGCCCTCACCGCCACGGGTGTGATCTGTGGCGGTTTGCCATCGACCATTACTAGGACGTCCTAGTAACTTTGATGGTATGGACGCTGACGCCATCGAGGAGGGCCGCCGTCGCTGGCAGGCCCGGTACGACGCCTCGCACAAGCGGGAGGCCGACTTCACCACGCTTTCCGGTGACGCGGTGGAGCCCGTGTACGGGCCTCGGCCCGGGGGCGACTACGACGGGTTCGAGCGGATCGGCTGGCCCGGGGAGTACCCCTTCACGCGAGGGCTCTACGCGACCGGCTACCGGGGGCGGACGTGGACCATCCGGCAGTTCGCCGGGTTCGGGAACGCCGAGCAGACCAACGAGCGGTACAAGAAGATCCTCGCCAACGGCGGGGGCGGGCTCTCCGTGGCCTTCGACATGCCCACGCTCATGGGGCGCGACTCCGACGATCCGCGCTCGCTCGGGGAAGTCGGTCACTGCGGGGTCGCGATCGACTCCGCGGCCGACATGGAGGTCCTGTTCAAGGACATCCCGCTGGGCGACGTGACGACGTCGATGACGATCAGCGGGCCGGCCGTCCCGGTCTTCTGCATGTACCTGGTGGCCGCCGAGCGGCAGGGCGTGGACCCGGGGGTGCTCAACGGCACGCTCCAGACCGACATCTTCAAGGAGTACATCGCGCAGAAGGAGTGGCTCTTCCAGCCCGAGCCGCATCTGCGCCTCATCGGCGACCTGATGGAGCACTGCGCGGCGAGGATCCCCGCGTACAAGCCGCTGTCCGTCTCCGGCTACCACATCCGTGAGGCCGGCTCCACGGCCGCGCAGGAACTGGCCTACACGCTGGCGGACGGGTTCGGGTACGTGGAGCTGGGGCTGTCGCGCGGGCTCGACGTCGACGTCTTCGCGCCGGGGCTGTCCTTCTTCTTCGACGCGCACGTCGACTTCTTCGAGGAGATCGCCAAGTTCCGGGCCGCGCGGCGGATCTGGGCGCGGTGGATGCGGGACGTGTACGGGGCGCGGTCCGAGAAGGCGCAGTGGCTGCGCTTCCACACGCAGACGGCGGGCGTCTCGCTCACCGCGCAGCAGCCGTACAACAACGTGGTGCGTACGGCCGTGGAGGCGCTCGCGGCGGTGCTGGGCGGCACCAACTCGCTGCACACGAACGCGCTTGACGAGACGCTCGCCCTGCCGTCCGAGCAGGCGGCGGAGATCGCTCTGCGTACGCAGCAGGTATTGATGGAGGAGACCGGTGTCGCCAACGTCGCTGATCCGCTGGGCGGTTCCTGGTACGTCGAGCAGCTGACGGACCGGATCGAGGCGGACGCGGAGCGGATCTTCGAGCAGATCAGGGAGCGGGGGGTGCGGGCGCATCCCGACGGGGTGCATCCGATCGGGCCCGTCACGTCCGGGATTCTGCGGGGGATCGAGGACGGGTGGTTCACCGGGGAGATCGCGGAGTCGGCGTTCCGGTACCAGCGGGCCGTGGAGAAGGGGGAGAAGCGGGTTGTGGGTGTCAACGTCCACCACGGCTCTGTCACTGGTGACTTGGAGATTCTGCGGGTCGGTCATGAGGTGGAGCGGGAGCAGGTTCGGGTGCTCTCGGGGCGTCGGGCTTCTCGCTCCGAGTCGGCTGTGGATGCCGCCCTTCGCGCGATGCTCGGTGCCGCGCGGGACGGGTCCAACATGATCGTGCCGATGCTCGACGCGGTGCGGGCCGAGGCGACCCTCGGCGAAATCTGCGACGCCCTCCGGGACGAGTGGGGCGAGTACACGGAACCGGCGGGGTTCTAGCCTCTTCCTCGCCCCCGCCGCCCCTACCCATTCCCGTCACTTACTCGGGGGCTCCGCCCCCGAACCCCCGCTCCTCAAACGCCGGAGGGGCTGAACTTCAGTGGGGGTCCGGGGGCGCCAGCCCCCAGGGGAAGGGAACGGGTAGGGGCGGCGGGGGCGAAAAAAGGTCAAGTCTCGGTCGTGGCCGCGCCCGCGAGGCCCAGCAGCAGGACCCGGGTGAAGTCGTGGACCCAGGTCGGGTCGACCGGTTCGGCGCTGACGAGGGTTCGGTGGACCACCGCACCGGCGACCATGTCGAAGATGAGATCGACCGTGCGGCCGGCGGCCGAGGGGTCGGACTCCGGAGGGAGTTCGCCCCGGACCTGGGCCCGCCGACGCCCTTCCAGGACCAGCCGTTTCTGCCGGTCGACGACCGACGCCCGGATCCGCTCCCGCAACGCGTCGTCCCGCGTCGACTCGGCCAGCACCGCCATGAGCCCGCTCTTCGCCTCGGGACGGGCGAGGATCGCCGCGAACTGGAGCACCACGCCCTCGATGTCCGCCGCGAGGCTCCCCCGGTCGGGCAGCTCCAGCTCGTCGAAGAGCGCCGCCACCGCGTCGACCACGAGTTCGTTCTTGCCCGCCCACCGGCGGTAGAGGGTTGTCTTCGCGACCCCGGCACGCGTCGCCACGTCCCCCAGCGTCAGCTTGGACCAGCCCAGTTCGACGAGAGCCGCACGTGTCGCCGCCAGGATCGCGGTGTCCGCGGCGGCGCTGCGGGGACGCCCGGTGCGGGGGGCGGAGGTGCGGCTCTGCATGCCGGTGACCATATCCGGGGACTGCTGAGTAAGGGGATTCGGTGGAGTCGTGAGGGAGATCACCGAAAGGTGCCTGCCGTGATTCCCCCGGGACAGTTACGCTACGACCCGTAGCGAAAGCTCGTGCGTGAGCGACAACCGCGCGGCGCCAGGTGGGGACCCGGCGCCAGGACCGACGTTGACCAGTACTGGACCACGTGAGCGACCAGCTTTCACAACGCTTTTCACACAGGCGCGCGGAGGGGGGAGGATAGACGCATGCAGCCACGGAACATGTCCATGAGCGGAGTCGTCGACCTCGCCGCGGTGAAGGCGGCCCAAGAGGCCAAGGCGAAGGCGGAGCAGGCGCGTGCGGAAGCGGCGCGGCAGGGCGGCGGAGCCGTCTCCGCGGTGTCGCCGTCGAGTCTCGTCATCGACGTCGACGAGGCGGGTTTTGAGCGGGACGTCCTGCAGCGCTCCACCGAGGTGCCGGTCGTCATCGACTTCTGGGCCGAGTGGTGCGAGCCGTGCAAGCAGCTCAGCCCGCTCCTGGAGCGGCTCACCGCCGAGTACAACGGCCGGTTCGTCCTCGCCAAGATCGACGTCGACGCGAATCAGATGTTGATGCAGCAGTTCGGGATCCAGGGGATCCCGGCGGTGTTCGCGGTGGTGGCCGGGCAGGCCCTGCCGCTCTTCCAGGGCGCCGCCCCCGAGGCCCAGATCCGGGGCACCCTCGACCAGCTCGTACAGGTCGCCGAGGAGCGCTTCGGTCTGACGGGCCTGACCGTCGACCCGGACGGCGAGCAGGGCGAGCAGCCCGCGGAGCCCCAGGTCCCGGCCGGTCCGTACGACGCGCTGCTCGAAGCCGCCGTACAGGCCCTGGACGCGGGCGACTTCGGCGGCGCGGTGCAGGCGTACAAGAACGTGCTGAGTGACGACCCGGGCAACACGGAGGCCAAGCTCGGCCTGGCCCAGGCCGAGTTGCTCCAGCGGGTGCAGGCCGCCGACCCGCAGCAGGTGCGCAAGGAGGCCGCCGACAATCCCGGTGACGTAGCGGCGCAGATCGCCGCCGCCGACCTGGATCTGGTGGGCGGCCATGTCGAGGACGCCTTCGGGCGGCTCGTCGACGCGGTGGCGCGTACAGCGGGTGACGACCGGGACGCGGCGCGCGTACGGCTTCTTGAGCTCTTCGAGGTCGTGGGACCCGACGACCCCCGTGTCGCCGCGGCGCGCCGGGCGCTGGCCCGGGCCCTGTTCTGACCAGTCGCTAAACGTCGGGACCCGTGGTGCCCGAGTGAAGGATTTGGCGACAGAGCGACACTGCGGCCGCGTTTTACCAAAACTTGGTAAACGTGGCCGCTGTTACTGCGAGTAAGTCAGAGGCGGTGATCTGTCGGATTCCGTCCAAGGTTCGATCACTTTGTCACCGCCCTTGGTGCCACCCAGAGTTGTCGGCCGATACCGACGGGTCGTTGTTCGGTTATCCGGCCGTTACTAGCCAGTAACGAACCCCCTTGTGCGGGCGGCGAGAATGCACCACGATCGGCGACGCTCGGTCCATTCCCCTTCTCCGACAGCCAATCGGGTCAGCGGGTTTCCTTGGGTCCCCACCGAGTAGGGACGGCGGCAGTGGAGCCGGCCCTTGGGCAGGGGGGTCTTCGCCGTTCGGTGGAGCCTGTCCGGCAGGTTGTGCGTGAAGTGTTCAGGCGCGACCAGTGGTTGTCGCTCGGGGGTGATCGCCGGTGATTCGGGTGCGTTCCGCGCCTCCGGGTTGGGGCGCTCTCCTTCCCGAGGACGTAGCACTTCTCCCATCCCTGCCCGGCTGAGCCGCCGTCTGGGGGCAGCCAGGGCCGGAGATGTACGTCCGAGAAGGAGGAAATATGGAGTCCCAGGTGCGTGGCGGGACCAGATGGAAGCGGTTCGCGGTAGTCATGGTGCCCAGTGTGGCCGCGACCGCCGCGATAGGTGTCGCCCTGGCTCAGGGTGCTCTCGCCGCGTCGTTCAGCGTGTCGGGTCAGTCGTTCAAGGTGACGGCGGACCGGCTCGACGGTGTTGGCTTCTCGCAGTACGGGGCCATCGACCAGGGCTACACGCTCAAGGGTGAGAAGACGGCGCACCCGGTTGCGGTGTCGGCGTTCAAGAGCGCCAAGATCACCAACATGTGCCAGTCCGTGGTCACCCCGGACATCCCGTTGATCGGTTCCGTCAGCCTCACGCTGAAGGCCGGCGGCGGCAGCACGCCGGTCGAGGCCGAGAACCTCTACATCGACGTCGAGGATCTGCAGGCCAACGCGACCTTCCGCAACATCGACATCGGTGTTGCCGCCGGGAACGCCGACAAGGGCCCCGGCATGAAGGGCGGCAAGGAGCAGGCGAACCCCTACGGTTTCGCCCAGCAGGCCGACTCGGCCACGCTGACCGACGTGAAGCAGACGGCGTGGGCGACCACCGCCGGCACCTTCAAGCTCAGCGGCCTGAAGATGTCGCTGTCCAAGGGTGTCAAGGAGTGCTACTAGGCACTCCGTGGGCGGGTGAGGGAGCCTCGCTGCCTCGCCCGCCCGTCCCTTTTCGTAGTACGTGAAACCCTCAGCAACGCCGTTCCAGGGAGCTGTTTTCCATGAGCGCCGAGACTCCTGCCGCGCGCGGTCAATTCCACATCTGGCGGCTGCGGTTCCGTGCCTGGCGGGGCGGCCGGCCGTTCTGGGCGGGCCTGTTCATCCTGATCGCCGGATTCCCGATCGCATACCTTCCGTACGCGAATCTGCAGATCGGGCATCTCACGCTGGCCATGGCGACGACCGCGGGTGCGGGATCCCTCATCATCGGCGTACTCCTGGGCGTTCTCGGAATCAGCCTCTGGTACCAGAAGCACATCCGGACCTTCGCCGGTGTCGCGGCCATCCTGCTGGGCCTGGTGTCGCTGCCGGTGTCCAACTTCGGAGGCTTCTTCGTCGGCTTCCTGCTGTCCCTGGTGGGCGGCGGAATGGCCGTGGCCTGGGCCCCGGGCGAGGAGCCCGCCGCGCGCCCGGCCGAGACGGACCGTACGGACAAGGGAGACGCTCCGGAGGCCGCACTGGCCAACGGCGCGAGCGAGCCGAACGATCTGTCAGGAACGAGCCCGACGAACGGGGCGAACGGGAGGCACAGTGCCGGCTGACGAGGTCCAATACGCGGGCCCCGCGGGGGAGTCCCGTGAGAGAACCGGGCCGCGGCACGCAGCCCCCAAGAAGCCGTTGTTCACCAGGTTGCACGTGCCCGCGGGCAAGGCGATAGCCATCGCGTCGATGCCGACGGCCATCCTCATGGGGATGGGCTTCACACCGACGCTCGCCCGGGCCGAGGACAAGCCGTCGGCCAAGAACCTGACGATCGACGAGTACAAGGACTGCGTCGACGCGCTGGAGGAGGAGACCGAAGAGGCCAAGGACGACGCGTCCCCCACGCCGTCGCCCTCCGCCTCGACGAGCACCCCCGCGGACGACGAGAAGGAGCCGAGTGCCTCGGACCCCTCGGGTTCGGACACGTCGGGCTCGGGCTCTTCGTCGGATTCAGGTTCCGACGACAAGCCCGAACCGACGCCGTCCGCCTCGGAGTCCAAGGCGCCCGCCGAGAAGACCGAGCCGACACCGACGCCCTCCCCCTCGGCGTCCGAGTCGAAGAACCCGCTCGACCCCCTGGGTCTCGGCGAGGCGATCAAGGACATCTTCACCCCCGACGAGGAGAAGACGGCGACCCCGACGCCGACCCCCTCCGCGTCGACCCCCGCGGCCGAGAAGCCCGCCGAGAAGCCGGCGGACAAGGCCGAGGACCCGGTCAAGGACACGGTGGAGAAGGCCGAGGACACGGTCAAGGACGTCACCGACGCGGCGACGGACGCGGCCGAGGACACCGCGGAGAAGGCGGAGGAGGCGGCCGACGACGCCACCGCGTCCCCGACTCCCAGCCCGTCCGCGAGCTCCACCACGGACCCGGACGACTGCCCGACCGCCACGGACGACGAGAGCGGTGTCGAGCAGGGCATTCCCGCCCTGGCCGACGACCCCTGGCAGCTGGAGGCCAGTTCGCTGCTGCTCAAGGGCGCGGACTACCAGGGCATCGTCAAGGTGAAGACCGCCAGCGGCAAGGTCAAGAAGGTCCTCAAGTACGTGATCTCCGACGGGACCGACATCGGTGATCTGCACCAGACCGTCACCGACAAGCAGGCCGGCAAGACCTACCACGTGCAGGCGGGCAAGGGCACCACGTCCACCATCCGCGACGGTAAGACGGTCATGTACACGGAGAGCATCTCCGGCAACCTGCTCGGTCTGATCCCGATCACGTTCGACCCGGAGCACCCGCCGCCGCTGAACATCCCGCTGATCTACTTCACGAAGGTGAAGGTCGTACAGGCCGCCCAGTTCGGCGGGACGCTGACCGTCCCCGGGATGCACCAGTTCACGAGCGACTGACCCGGACGCCATGGACGGGCCGTACGCGGCCGTCCGGGCGCCCACCGGAGAAAACGACCTCCGGGAGCCGCAAAACACGCTGAGGGCGCCCCCTGCGCGGCAGGGGGCGCCCTCAGCGGCGTACAGCGGCCGTACCGCCGACAGGCGGCCGTACGGGCGGATCAGCCGCCCAGGTGGTGCACGCGGACCATGTTGGTGGTGCCGGGGACGCCGGGGGGCGAGCCGGCGGTCATCACGACGATGTCGCCCTCGCTGAAGCGGTTGAGCTTGCGCAGCTCCTGGTCGACCAGGTCGACCATCTCGTCGGTGCTGTTCACGAACGGCACGACGTAGGACTCGACGCCCCAGCTCAGCGCGAGCTGGTTGCGGGTGCCCTCCTCCGTGGTGAAGGCCACGATCGGCTGCTCGGCGCGGTAGCGGGAGAGCCGGCGGGCCGTGTCACCGGAGTTGGTGAAGGCCACCAGGCCCTTGCCGCCCAGGAAGTCCGCGATCTCGCACGCGGCACGGGCCACCGAACCACCCTGCGTACGCGGCTTCTTGCCGGGCACCAGCGGCTGCAGGCCCTTGGAGAGCAGCTCCTGCTCGGCCGCGACGACGATCTTCGACATCGTCTTCACGGTCTCGATCGGATACGCGCCCACGCTGGACTCGGCCGACAGCATGACCGCGTCCGCGCCGTCCAGGATCGCGTTGGCGACGTCGGACGCCTCGGCGCGCGTGGGGCGGGAGTTGGTGATCATCGACTCCATCATCTGGGTCGCCACGATCACCGGCTTGGCGTTGCGTCGGCACAGCTCCACGAGGCGCTTCTGCACCATCGGGACCTTTTCGAGGGGGTACTCGACGGCGAGGTCGCCACGGGCCACCATCACACCGTCGAAGGCCGCGACGACGGCCTCCATGTTCTCCACCGCCTGCGGCTTCTCCACCTTGGCGATGACGGGGACCCGGCGGCCCTCCTCGTCCATGATCTTGTGCACGTCGTTCACGTCGTGGGCGTCGCGCACGAAGGACAGCGCCACCAGGTCGCAGCCCATCCGCAGGGCGAAGCGCAGGTCCTCGACGTCCTTCTCGGACAGCGCAGGCACGTTCACGGCCGTGCCGGGCAGGTTGATGCCCTTGTGGTCCGAGATGACACCGCCCTCGATGACGATCGTCCTGACCTGGGCGCCCTCGACCTCGACGACCCGCAGCTCGACGTTGCCGTCGTTGATCAGGACCTGGTCGCCCTTGGAGACATCGCCCGGCAGACCCTTGTAGGTGGTGCCGCAGATCGACTTGTCGCCCGGGACGTCCTCGGTCGTGATGGTGAACTCGTCACCCCGCTCCAGCTCCACGGGGCCCTCGGCGAAGGTCTCCAGCCGGATCTTGGGGCCCTGCAGGTCGGCGAGCACGCCGATGGCGCGGCCCGTCTCCTGGGCGGCGGCCCGGACCCGGTCGTAACGGCCCTGGTGCTCGGCGTGGGAGCCGTGGCTGAAGTTGAAACGGGCCACGTTCATGCCGGCCTCGATCAGCGAGACGAGCTGTTCGTGGGAGTCGACGGCGGGGCCCAGTGTGCAGACGATTTTGGAACGGCGCATGGGGGCGATCCTATCGGTTTGTTTCGCTACGGAATATTCCGTCTGGTGGAAGATACAAATGGGCGGGTACGCGCTCAGGCGTGGGCCTGGCCGGCTTCCTCGGTGCTCTCTCCGAGCGGCTCGTCGGCAGCTTCCCGGCGGTTCCTCAGGCGTTCCCGTTCCTCACGAGTGCGTAGGTCTGGTCGGCGATCTCCAGTTCCTCGTCGGTCGGTACGACGGCCACCGCGACCCGCGCGCCCTCGGGCGAGATCAGGCGCGGCTCGCCGGACCGTACGGCGTTCAGCCCGCCGTCGACCGCCAGGCCCAGCGCCTGAAGGCCCGCGATCGCGGCCTCGCGCACGGGGGCGGCGTTCTCGCCGACGCCCGCCGTGAAGGCGACCGCGTCGACCCGGCCGAGCACCGCGTAGTACGCGCCGATGTACTTCTTCAGTCTGTGTATGTAGATGTCGAAGGCGAGCTGGGCCTGTGCGGCGTCCTCGGCACCCTCGTCGATGCGGCGGCGGATCTCACGCATGTCGTTGTCGCCGCACAGGCCGATCAGACCGCTCTTCTTGTTGAGAAGAGTGTCGATCTCGTCCGTGGACATCCCGCCAACACGCATCAAATGGAAGATGACCGCGGGATCCATGTCACCGGAGCGTGTACCCATCACGAGCCCCTCCAAGGGCGTCAGTCCCATGGAGGTGTCCACGCACCGGCCCTTCTCGACCGCCGACGCGGAGGCGCCGTTGCCGAGGTGCAGCACGATGACGTTCACCTCCTCCGGCGCCTTGCCCAGCAGCTCGGCGGTCGCGCGGGACACGTACGCGTGCGAGGTGCCGTGGAAGCCGTACCGGCGGATGCGGTGCTCGTCGGCGGTCTTCACGTCGATCGCGTAGCGGGCCGCGGCCTCCGGCATCGTCGTGTGGAACGCGGTGTCGAAGACGGCGACCTGCGGGAGGTCCGGGCGCAGCGCCTGGGCGGTACGGATTCCGGTGAGGTTGGCCGGGTTGTGCAGGGGCGCCACCGGGATGAGGCGCTCGATCTCGGCGAGGACGGCGTCGTCGACGACGGTCGGCTCGGTGAAGGTCTTGCCGCCGTGCACGACCCGGTGGCCGATCGCGGCCAGCTCGGGGGAGTCGAGGCCGAGCCCGTCCTTGGCCAGCTCCTCGGCGACGGCCTTCAGGGCGGCGTCGTGGTCGGCGATCGGCCCGGTCGTCTCGCGGGACTCGCCGGTGGCGAGGGGCGTGTGCTTCAGCCGGGAGGTCTCCTCGCCGATGCGCTCGACGAGCCCCACCGCCAGCCGGCTGCTGTCGCTCATGTCGAGCAGCTGGTACTTCACCGACGAGGAGCCGGAGTTGAGGACGAGGACGCGGGTGGCGGTCACTGGGCGGAGGCCTTCTGGGTCGGGGACGCGGACGGGGAGGTGGCCGAGGGACCCTGCTGGGCGGCTTGGGCCTGGATCGCCGTGATGGCGACGGTGTTCACGATGTCTCCGACCAGGGCGCCGCGGGACAGGTCGTTGACCGGCTTGCGCAGGCCCTGAAGGACCGGCCCGACGGCGATCGCGCCGGCGGAACGCTGCACGGCCTTGTACGTGTTGTTGCCGGTGTTGAGGTCCGGGAAGATCAGCACGGACGCCTGCCCGGCGACCTCCGACCCCGGCAGCTTGGTGGCCGCGACGGTCGGCTCGACGGCGGCGTCGTACTGGATCGGCCCCTCGATCTTCAGGTCGTCGCGGCGTGAGCGGACCAGCTCGGTGGCCGTGCGCACCTTGTCGACGTCCGCGCCCGAGCCCGACGTGCCGGTCGAGTACGAGAGCATCGCGATCCGCGGTTCGACGCCGAACTGCTCGGCGGTGGCGGCCGACTGGATGGCGATGTCGGCCAACTGCTCCGCGTTCGGGTCGGGGTTGACCGCGCAGTCCCCGTACACGAGGACCTTGTCGGCGAGGCACATGAAGAAGACCGAGGAGACGATCGACGCCTCCGGCTTGGTCTTGATGATCTCGAAGGCGGGCCGGATGGTGGCCGCCGTGGAGTGGACCGACCCGGACACCATGCCGTCGGCGAGCCCCTCCTCGACCATCAGCGTGCCGAAGTAGTTCACGTCCGAGACGACGTCGTACGCGAGCTCGACGGACACCCCCTTGTGGGAACGGAGCTGGGCGTACTTCTCGGCGAACCGGTCGCGCAGCTCGGAGGTGTGCGGGTCGATCAGCTGGGCGCCGCCGAGGTCGATGCCCAGGTCGGCGGCCTTCTTGCGGATCTGG
Organism: Streptomyces sp. NBC_00258; assembly: GCF_036182465.1. Lineage (NCBI taxonomy): Bacteria > Bacillati > Actinomycetota > Actinomycetes > Kitasatosporales > Streptomycetaceae > Streptomyces > Streptomyces sp. NBC_00258. Next base: position 4,364,301 of record NZ_CP108081.1, on the reverse strand, counting down.
TCGACCGGGCCGAGCAGCGTGAGGTCGCAGACACCGCGGCGCAGGAGCACCTCGGCGGCGTGCAGGACGCGGGCCTCGGTGCCCTCGGGCAGCACGACGCGCCGCTTGTCGGAGCGGGCCTGCTCCAGCAGCTTGTGCTCGAACATCATCGGCGTGACCCGGCCGCTGCTGGGTGCCGAGACCCGCTTCAGCAGGCCGCCGCTGTCCACGTACCGCTCGAAGAGACCGAGGGCCGTCTCCGCCTTGCGGGGCGTCGCGGCGTTCAACTTCCCTTCCATGCCGAAGAGTTCGGACGCCGTGAGGAAGGAGCCGGTCTCGACCGCGACCACCGGCGTGCCGGGGGCGAGGCGGGCGGCGAGGGTGAGGACCAGGTCGCTCGGCCGCTCGTTCAGGGTGAGCAGGACGCCCGCGATGGGCGGGGTGCCGGCGCTGTGCGCGGCGAGGGCGCCCACCACGAGGTCCGCGCGGTCGCCGGGCGTGACGACCATGCAGCCCGGGGTCAGCGCGCCCAGGAAGTTCGGCAGCATGGCGCCGCCGAAGACGAAGTTCAGCGCGTCGCGCGCGAGCCCCGAGTCGTCACCGAGGAGCACCTTGCCACCGAGGGTGTGCGCGATCTGGGCGACCGTCGGCGCGGAGAGCGCGGGCTCGTCCGGCAGCACGTAACACGGCACGGGGAGCCGGTTGTCGAGCCGCTCGAATATCTCCGCACGGTCGGCCGGGGCGACCCTGTTCACCACCATCGCGAGCACATCGCAGCCGAGCCCGTCGTAGGCGCGGAACGCGTTGCGGGTCTCCGCGAGCACCGACTCCGAGGTCTGCTTGCGGCCGCCCACGACCGGGATGACGGCGGCGCCGAACTCGTTCGCCAGCCGGGCGTTGAGCGCGAGCTCGTCGGGGAACTGCGTGTCCGCGTAGTCCGTACCGAGCACGAGGACGACGTCGTAGTCGCGGGCCACCCGGTGGAAGCGGTCGACGAGCTGGGAGACCAGTTCGTCGGCGCCCTGCTCGGCCTGGAGCGCGGACGCCTCGTGGTAGTCCATTCCGTAGACCGTCGTCGGGTCCTGGGCCAGCCGGTAGCGGGCCCGCAGCAGCTCGAAGAGACGGTCGGGCCCGTCGTGGACGAGCGGGCGGAACACCCCCACCCGGTCGACCTGGCGGGTCAGGAGCTCCATGACTCCCAGCTCGATGACCTGGCGGCCGTCTCCTCGGTCGATCCCGGTCACGTACACGCTGCGCGTCACGCGTGCTCTCCGTTTCCTCCGATAGCGGTAAAAAGGCAGCCGTTATCATCGGCTGTGCCCTCTTGACAATACCTCCGGGCATGGTTAGAGCGCCCGTCACGGCAGGGGGCGGACGGCGGCTCCGCCGAGGGGGAGCGGGGGCTTGAGGGGCGCGCCGAGGGCGTGCGCAGGCGCGGACAGCGCCCCCCTGCCGCCCATGAAACAATCGGACTGGCTCTCAGGTACCACAGGAGAAACAGCCCAACAGCGAGCAGGAGACACAGCACGATGCGCATCGGAGTTCTCACCGCAGGCGGCGACTGCCCGGGGCTGAACGCAGTGATCCGGTCGGTCGTGCACCGAGCCGTCACGAACTACGGCGATGAGGTCATCGGCTTCGAGGACGGCTACGCGGGGCTGCTCGAAGGCCACTACCGCAGCCTCGACCTCGACGCCGTCAGTGGCATCCTCGCCCGCGGCGGCACCATCCTCGGCTCCTCCCGCCTCCAGCGCGACCGCCTCCGCGAGGCCTGCGAGAACGCGCAGGACATGGCCCGTGAGTTCGGCATCGACGTGCTGATCCCGATCGGCGGCGAGGGCACCCTGACGGCGGCGCGCATGCTGTCGGACGCGGGCCTGCCGGTGGTCGGCGTCCCCAAGACGATCGACAACGACATCTCGTCGACGGACCGTACGTTCGGATTCGACACGGCGGTCGGTGTCGCCACGGAGGCGATGGACCGCCTCAAGACGACCGCCGAGTCCCACCAGCGGGTGATGGTCGTCGAGGTCATGGGCCGGCACGCAGGCTGGATCGCCCTGGAGTCCGGCATGGCGGCCGGCGCCCACGGCATCTGCCTGCCCGAGCGGGCCTTCGACCCGGCCGACCTGGTCAAGATGGTCGAGGAACGCTTCGCGCGGGGCAAGAAGTTCGCCGTCGTCTGCGTCGCCGAGGGCGCCCACCCCGCTGAGGGCACCATGGACTACGGCCACGGAGCGATCGACCAGTTCGGCCACGAGCGCTTCCAGGGCATCGGCACGGCGCTCGCGTACGAACTGGAGCGCCGCCTCGGCAAGGAGGCCAAGCCGGTCATCCTCGGCCACATCCAGCGCGGCGGCACACCGACCGCGTACGACCGGGTGCTGGCGACGCGCTTCGGATGGCACGCGGTCGAGGCCGCGCACCGGTCCGACTTCGGCCGGATGACCGCGCTGCGCGGCACGGACGTGGTGATGGTGCCGCTGGCGGAGGCGACCACCGAACTGAAGACGGTCCCGAAGGACCGCATGGACGAGGCGGAGTCGGTCTTCTAGAAGGCCGGCTTCCGGAAGACCTGTTGGTGAGGGGGCATCGCGGGCGGCCCGGGCGGTCGTTGCGGGCCTGCCCGGTCCGGGGCTTCCCAGCGGCCCCTGGCATCCCCGTCAACCGCGGTCAGGCGCTGTTGCGCTGGACCACCGACCAGAAGCGGTCGACGATCCGGTCCAGGAAGTCCCGGCCCGCGTCGTCGGCCTCACCGGCGGCCGCGCCGCCGCTCCAGCTCAGCGTGGCCACCATCTGCCCCTGGTACTCGGTGTGCAGCGCCCGCAGCACATCACCCACGAGCCGCCGGTCCAGCGGCAGCAGCTTGCCCACCGGCCGTACGTACGCCTGCCAGCGGGTCGTCACCGCGTTGCGCAGCATCTCCGCCAGCTTCGTCTCGTGGCCGGTGACCGTGACGAGGTCCGCCAGGGAGAGGTCGAGCACCTCGGCGAGCGCCGAGGACTGACGCTCGTTGCCGCGCCACTCGTCCGCCTCCTCCATCCGTACGTACACGAGGAGTTCGAGCCCCACGGCGCGCGCGACGTCCTCGGCCGCGAGACCGCGCGCGATCCGGTGCTCGCGCAACGTCCGCGGCGCGCCGATGAGATCGCCCGGCGAGCACCACAACACACCCGCGAGCGCGATGAGTTCGGTACTGCTCGGCGCGGCTATGCCCCGCTCCCAGGCGACGACCAGGTCCGGGGTCACATAGGGCAGCCCGAACGAGGCCTGCATGCCGTACGCGACATGCTCGGGCCCCATGCGCAGGGCCAGCCGCAGCTTGCGGGCGGCCGGGGCGTCGAAGGGCGGGGTGGGCTGTTGGGCCGACGGTTGGTGCACGCGCACAACGTATGGGTGCGGGGCTGCGATGACTACGGTCTGTTCGGCCAGGATCACGGATCGTGCGAACCTACGGTTTCGGATGTCTGACCGAGGCTTGTTCGGGGTGGCCGAAGATCAGCTGGTGGCGGGGTGGTGTGGAGATCAGGATGGCGGGCAGGGGCTCGTGCGGACGAGTCGGAAGGGCGGATCGAAGGTGGCAAGCGCCGTGAGCAGGATCGAAGGGCATATTCGCGAGCGACTGCTGGCGCCGAACTTCTGGCATCTGGCGACCGTGGGCGCGGACGGGTCGCCGCAGATCTCGCCCATGTGGGCGGACCTCGAAGACGAGTACGTCATGGTCAACACGTCGATGGGCCGCGTGAAGGAGGAGAATCTTCGGCGCAATCCGTTCGTTTCCCTGTCCCATCACGACGTCGAGAACCCCTACGACCGGGTGGAGATCCGGGGGCAGGTCGTCCGCTTCGTCGAGGGCGAGGTGGCCGAGCGGGCCATGGACCGGCTCACTCAGAAGTACATCGGTGAGGACCGGTATCCGTGGCTGCTGCCGGGCGAGCGGCGCGTGATGATCCTGATCGAGCCGACGCGGGTGCGGCATGTGGTGGGCGTGGAGAAGTTCCGGCCCGGGGTGCTTCCCGAGGTTTCCGAACCCGCCGAGTGACGCCGGCCTGTCTTCTCCCAGTACTGACGCCCTGACGCCCTGACGTTCACCTGGTCCCGGGCAAGGGTGGTCGGCTCTCCCGTTGTCGGGCCCTGTCACCCCTTGACCGCCCCACCCAGGGCAAACCCCCCGCCCAACCGCCTTGCCACCAGCACGTACAGCAGGATCACCGGTGTCGAGTAGATGATCGAGAACGCGGCCAGCTGCCCGTACACCACCGTCCCGCGGTTTCCGAAGAAGTCGTTGATGCTCACCGACGCCGGCATCTGGTCCGGGGTCAGCAGCAGCATGAAGGGGACGAAGAAGTTGCCCCACATCATCACGAACGAGAAGACGGTGACCACGGCCACTCCGGGGCCCATCAGCGGCAGCACGATCCGCAGGAGGGACTGGAACGAGGACGCGCCGTCCGTCCAGGCCGCCTCCTCCAGCTCCTTCGGTACGCCGTCCATGAAGTTCTTCATCAGCCAGATGGCGAAGGGCAGTTGGGACGCGGCGAAGAAGAAGATCGTGCCCTGCATCGTGTCGATCAGGTCCACCTGAACGAACAGGGCGTACACGGGAACCATGATCGCCGTGATCGGCAGGCACGTCGCGAAGAGGATCGTCAGGAGGAAGGGGCGGTTCAGGCGGGAGCGGAAGCGGGACAGCGGGTAGGCGGCCAGGGCCGCGCACACCACCGTCAGCAGCGTCGCCCCGCCGCACAGGATCAGGCTGTTGAGGAGAGGCGTGAACGTGACCTCCGGCGTCAGGACCGCGTCGAAGTTGTCGAGGGTGACGCCGTCCGGGACCTTCACCTTCAGGTCGGCCTTCGGGTCCACCGACGAGAGGAGGACCCAGACGAGGGGGAGGACGAACGTGGCCGCCAGGAAGAGAAGGCCCGCGTCGGCGGCGTAACGGCGGCTGCTGCGGCGGGACACGAGGGTCGTACTGCCGGGCATGTCAGACCTCCGTCCGCAGCAGGCGCATATAGACCAGGGAGAAGAGCGAGCCGACCACCAGAAGGAGCAGGGCCACGGCCGTTCCGTATCCGATCATGCTCTTCTGGAAGGCCTGTTCGTACATGAAGAGCGGGAGCGTCTGGCTGCGGTTTCCCGGGCCGCCTCTCGTCATCACCCAGATCAGACCGAAGACCGAGAGCGTCTGGAGGGTGTTCAGCATCAGGTTCGTACCGATGGAACGGCGGATCATCGGCAGCGTGATGTGCCACATCCGCCGCCAGCCGCCCGCGCCGTCCACCTCCGCCGCCTCCGTGATCTCCTTCGGGATCTCGTTCAGGGCCGCCGAATAGACCAGCATCGAGAAGGCCGTTCCCCGCCAGACGTTCGCGAAGGACACCGCGAGGATCGGAAGCGTGAACAGCCAGTTCTGGGACGGGAGATGGAGCCAGTCCAGAACGGCGTTCAACGTGCCCTCGCGGCGGAAGAAGGCGTAGAGCAGGAATCCCGCCACCACCTCCGGCAGCACCCAGGCGGCGACGACGATGCCGCCGGTGACCGTTCGGACCGGCTTCGACGCGCGCTGCATCAGTACCGCCAGGGTCAGGCCCAGCGTGTTCTGGCCGATCAGGGAACTCAGCACCGTGAACACCAGCGTCAGCCATACGGCGTTGAGGAACGCGTCGTCCTTGAACGCGGCCCGGAAGTTGTCGAAGCCGACGAACGACGACTCGGCCTGGCCGGTGAGCTGGAGATCCGTGAAGGCGATGTACGCGCAGTACGCGATGGGGCCGGCGAGGAAGAGGAGCAGAAGGACGACGGCGGGGGAGACGGGCAGCGCGCGCGTCAGGGCACGGCGGACATCGCGGCGGCCGCCCGACGGGCGCGGAGGGACGGCCGGGCCCGGCGCGGTCTTCACCACGCCGGGGCCCGCCGGAGGTGCGGAGGTCATGAGCGGCTGATCATTTCTCACTCATCCCCTGGTACGGCCGGTCGTCTTCCGGTGCGGCAGGGCCGGGCCCCGGCTCCGGTGCTTCCGGGCCCCGGTCATTTCTTGATGACCTGGTTGTCCGTGGCCGTCTTCAGTTCCTCGTCGTAGCTCTTCGCCGCCTCCTCGACCGAACTGTCGCCCGTCGTCACGCCCTCCATCGCCTCCTGGATGGCCGTCGAGACCTTCGGGTACGCGGGATACGCGGGGCGGTAGTGCGTGCTGGCCACCAGGTCCGTGAAGAACTTGATGCCGGGCTGCGCCTTCACGTACGCCGGGTCCTCGGCCACGTCCGTGCGCACCGAGATGCCGGAGTTGGCGACGTACCACTTCTGGGCGTTCTCCTTCGTCTGCATCGTCTTGATGAATTCGAAGGCCAGGTCGGGGTTGCCCGCCTTGCTCGGGATCGCCCAGGTCCAGCCGCCCGACATGCTCACCTTGCCGGGGGACTGGCCGGTCTGCGTCGGCATGTACGCGAGGCCCAGCTTCTCGGACCACTCGGGCCACTCGTGGCCGCTGCCCTCCAGCCAGTCCTGGGGGAGCCAGGAGCCGTCGAGGTTGATGCCGAGCTTGCCCTCGGGGAGGAACTCGCCGCGGACCCTCGTCGCGATGTTGGGGTCGAGCGCGTCCGAGACGTCCGGGCCGAGCTTCTCCTTGAACACCGTCTCGACGAACTCCAGAGAGTCCCTGAACCCCTGGCTTCCCGTGATCCACTTCTCGGACGCCGGGTCGTAGAGGGGGCTCTCGGTGGCCCCGGTGGCCGTTCCGTACAGGAGCATCTCGAAGCCCTGCATGGTGGCCGCCTCGCCCGCGGGCTTGCCCGTGTAGACGTTCAGGGGGATGACGCCGGGGACCGTCGTCTTGATCCTGCGGGCCGCTTCGAGGATGTCGTCCCAGGTCTTCGGCTGCCAGTCGGCGGGGAGTCCGGCCTTCTTGAAGATGGCCTTGTCGAACCAGAGGCCCCGGGTGTCGGTGCCGTCCGGGACGCCGTACGTCTTCCCGTCCCGCCCCTGCGCCGCCTCCTTCGCCGTGTCGATGAACTGGTCCCAGTCCTCCCACTTGCTCAGATACGGGTCCAGGGGCTTGAGATAGCCGCTCGTGATGTCGGAGTTGATCAGGAACGTGTCCTCGTAGACCAGGTCCGGGGCCGTCTTGGGCGAGCGGAGCATCTGCTGGAGCTTCGTGTAGTACTCCGAGTCCGGGGCCTTGATCGGGACGAGATCCACCCTCTTGCCGGGGTTGGCCTTCTCGAACTGCTCCTTGATGTCGGCAAGGTACGTGTCCATCACCTTGATGGAGTTGTCCGTCGACTGTTTGAAGGAGATCTTCACCGTGTCCGGATCACTTCCGGAGTCGCTTCCGCAGGCACTGAGCGCGGTGGCGGTGAGCAGGGTGGCGAGGAGAAGTGGAACGGCTGTGGGGCGCACGGGTACAACCTCCTGCTGGCCGACGTCTTTGTGGCCGGGTTGGGCTGCACGAGAACCTAAGAGGGCTGGTCCAGCCAGGTCAATGACTTTGCATGAGCAGTCCGCCACAGTGCGTGTGGTCGCGGACACTCAAGGTACTGCCCAGTCGCCCGCCCTGGCGGGGTGTCGGGCGACCGGAAGAGGAGCGTGACGTGCCGGAACAGGACGCGGCCGCACGGCAGTTGCTGCCGGCGCCGCCGCCCGTGGGCGTAGTGCTCGGCCGGATCTGCCTCGTGAACGACGAGGACATCCCGGCGGTCGGGGCGTATGCGCGGGGCGACTTGGGGCCTCGGCCGGCCGATCTCGCGCAGATCGAGCGGTCGGCGGCCTTCGGCTTCGGCCGGGAGACCGCCCACCGCGGCGGCGCCCGTCGGACGTGGTGGGACCGACGGTTCAAGTCGCGCTGTACGCAGGGGTGTTCGGCTCGGGGAGGTGGTGAGGCACCCGTTCGGCTAGCCCTTCACCCACCGGTACTGCAGCTCCGGTCTCCCCACCTGTCCGTACTGAGGACTGCGTCCCGCTCTCCCCGCGTCCACCAGGTGCTCCAGATAACGCCGGGCCGTGATCCGGGAGATCCCGACGGCCTCCGCGACGCCCGTCGCGGTCAGCCCCTCCTCGGAGTCGCGCAGGGCCCGGGTCACCCGCTCCAGAGTGGGTGCGCTCAGCCCTTTGGGCAGGGCCGCAGGACCGGGGGCCCGGAGGGTGGCGAGGGCGCGGTCGACCTCGTCCTGGCCGCTGGCCTCGCCGGCCGCCGCGTGGAACTCGGCATAGCGCACCAGGCGGTCACGGAGAGTGGCGAAGGTGAACGGCTTCAGTACGTACTGCACCACTCCCAGTGACACGCCCTCCCGCACCACCGTCAGGTCGCGCGCCGAGGTCACCGCGATGACGTCCGCGTGGTGGCCGGCGGCGCGCAGCGAGCGAGCCAGCTGCAGGCCGTGCACGTCCGGCAGGTGGAGGTCCAGGAGGAGCAGGTCCACGGGCATGCGGTCCAGCGCCCGCCGGGCCTCCGCGCCCGTGTGGGCCTTGCCGACGGCCGTGAAACCGGGCACCCGCCCCACGTACAGGACATGCGCGTCCGCCGCGACGGGATCGTCCTCGACGACCAGGACGCGGATGTCCCGCGAGGGGGAAGGCGTGCTCATACGGTGCCTCCGTGCGGCGTCGGCTCGGGCGCGGGCTCATGCGTGGGCCCAGGACCGCCGCCGGACCCGTCCCCGGACCCGTCCCCGGCCCCTGACCCGGACTCGGGCCCGGCGTGGACCTTAGTCCTCTCCCGCCCCGACGTCGGCAGCGGCAGCCGTACCTCGAAGGACGCTCCGCCGCCCGGGGCCTCCGTCACGGTCAGTGTCCCGTCGTGCCGGGCCACCGCCTGCCGTACGAGGGCCAGGCCCAGCCCCCGCCCGCCGGGCCCCGCGGGCTTGGTGGACCACCCGCGCTGGAAGACAGCCTCCGCGTGGGCCGGGTCCACACCCGTACCGGTGTCGACGACCCGCAGGACCAGCCCCTCGGCGTCCGCGATCGCCGTCACCGTGACACGGGCGCCGACCGTGCCCTGCGCCGCGTCCACGGCGTTGTCGATCAGGTTGCCGAGGACCGTCACCAGGTCACGGGAGGGCAGGGACTCGGGGAGCAGGCCGTCGTCGATGCTGCTGTCCTCGGAGACCACCAGTTCCACGCCACGCTCGTTCGCCTGGGCCGTCTTGCCCAGGAGCAGGGCGGCCAGCACCGGCTCGCTGACCGCCGCGACGACCTGGTCGGTCAGCGCCTGGGCCAGTTCCAGCTCGGCCGTGGCGAAGTCGACGGCCTCCTCGGCCCGGTCCAGCTCGATCAGGGAGACGACGGTGTGGAGGCGGTTCGCGGCCTCGTGCGCCTGCGAGCGCAGGGCGGTGGTGAAGCCCCGCTCGGAGTCCAACTCGCCCATCAGGGACTGCAGTTCGGTCACATCGCGCAGGGTCACGACCGTGCCCCGGCGCTCACCGCCCGACACCGGCGAGGTGTTCACGACGAGCACCCGCGACTCGGTCAGATGCACCTCGTCCACGCGCGGTTCCCCGGACAGCAGCGCCCCCGTCAGTGGCGTGGGCAGGCCGATGTCCGCCACCGAGCGGCCCACCACGTCGTCGGTCACATCGAGCAGCTCGCGCCCGCCGTCGTTGATCAGCGCCACCCGGAACTGCCCGTCCAGCATCAGCAGCCCCTCGCGCACGGCGTGCAGCGCGGCCTCGTGGTAGTCGTGCATCCGGCTGAGCTCGGCCGCGTTCATCCCGTGGGTGGAGCGGCGCAGCCTGGCGTTTATGACGTACGTACCGACGGCGCCCAGGGCCAGGGCGGCGGCCGCGACGCCGATCAGGGCCTGCACCTGGCCCTCGACCCGCTGGCTGATCTCGTCGACCTTGATGCCCGCACTGACGAGGCCGACGATGCGGCCGTCGTCGTAGATCGGCGTGACGGCCCGCACGGACTCGCCGAGGGTGCCGGTGTACGTCTCGGTGAAGGGATGGCCGAGGAGCGCGGACTGCGTGTTGCCGAGGAAGTGCTTGCCGATCAGGTCCTTGTTGGGGTGCGTCCAGCGGATGCCCTCGGGGTTCATGATCGTGACGAAGTCGACCTGGGCGTCGCGCTGCACCGACGTCGCGTACGGCTGGAGCGTCTTCGTCGGGTCGTCCGTACGGATGGCCTCCCGTACGGACGGGGAGTCCGCGACCGAGCGGGCCACCGCCATGGCCTGGCGGCCCGCCGCGTCCTCGGCCTGGCTGCGGTCACTGATGTAGGTGAAGAGCGCACAGCCCGCGACCACGACCGCGACGAGCACGGCCTGCATGGCAAAGAGCTGACCAGCCAGGCTGCGGGGTCGTGGAGCACGGGGGAGGCGCATGGAAACAGTCTGCCCCTCCGGATAAGCATGAACTAAATGAACGGAAGGGTGACCGGCCTCACAAGGCGGGAGATAGTCACCGACAACCCCCGGACGTGAGCCGCACGCCGGATGATGCCGACGACGTCGTCAAGGAGGGCAGCCGTGACCAGTACATCGAATACGGCACCTGCCGCTCCCGCTGCCAAGCGGGACCGCACCCACTACCTGTACATCGCGGTGATCGCCGCCGTGGCCGCCGGCATCGCCGTGGGCCTGATCGCTCCCGACTTCGCGGTCGAACTGAAGCCCATCGGTACCGGCTTCGTGAACCTGATCAAGATGATGATCTCGCCGATCATCTTCTGCACGATCGTGCTGGGCATCGGCTCGGTACGGAAGGCCGCCAAGGTCGGCGCGGTGGGCGGCATCGCGCTCGGCTACTTCGTGGTCATGTCGTTCGTCGCCCTCGCCATCGGCCTGGTCGTCGGCAACATCCTGGAGCCCGGCACGGGCCTCGCGGTGACCGACGCGATCAAGGACGCCGGTCAGGGCCAGGTCACCGAGGCCAAGAACACCGAGGAGTTCCTGCTCGGGATCATCCCGACGACGATCGTCTCCGCCTTCACCGGCGGCGAGGTCCTGCAGACCCTGCTCGTCGCGCTGCTCGCCGGGTTCGCGCTGCAGGCCATGGGCTCGTCCGGCGCCCCGATCCTGCGCGGCATCGAGCACATTCAGCGTCTCGTCTTCCGCATCCTCGCCATGGTGATGTGGGCGGCGCCCATCGGCGCGTTCGGCGCGATGGCGGCGGTCACCGGCTCGGCGGGTCTGGACGCACTCAAGAGCCTCGCCGTCCTGATGCTCGGCTTCTACGTCACCTGCTTCCTCTTCGTCTTCATCGTGCTCGGCACGATGCTGCGGGTCGTCGCGGGTCTCAACATCCTCACGTTCTTCAAGTACCTGGGCCGTGAGTTCCTGCTGATCCTGTCGACCTCCTCCTCCGAGTCCGCCCTGCCGCGGCTCATCGCGAAGATGGAACACCTGGGTGTCAGCAAGCCCGTCGTCGGCATCACCGTCCCGACCGGTTACTCCTTCAACCTCGACGGCACCATGATCTACATGACCATGGCCTCGCTGTTCATCGCCGACGCCATGGGTACGCCGATGTCGGTGAGCGAGCAGATTCCGCTGCTCCTCTTCCTGCTGGTCGCCTCCAAGGGCGCGGCGGGTGTCACCGGAGCGGGTCTGGCCACCCTGGCGGGCGGCCTCGCGTCCCACAAGCCCGCGCTGGTGGACGGCATCGGCCTGATCGTCGGCATCGACCGCTTCATGAGCGAGGCGCGCGCCCTGACGAACTTCGCCGGCAACGCCGTCGCCACGGTTCTGATCGGTACGTGGACCAAGGAGATCGACAAGGGCCGCGTCGACCAGGTCCTCGCGGGGGAGCTGCCCTTCGACGAGATGACCCTCCTGGACGACGGCCACGGTTCCGCTCCCGCCGCGGCGGAGGTCCCGGACCAGCCGGAGGACAAGACCCTGGCGAAGGCCTAGCCCCGAGCCTGGGCCCCGTCCCAGAACTCCGGGCGGCTGGGTGCATCCCCCGTCGCTCAGCCGCCCGGTCACTCCGCACCACACGCTCAGACTTCCCCGGCCACCGGCCGGTGGCCCCGGTTCTCCCCGACCGGGCTCACCGGCCGGTGGCTTTTGGGTGGGCGGGAGTGGTCGGCAGGGTGCGGGTGCGTTGTGGCCGAGCGCGCAGTTCCCCGCGCCCCTAAAGACACCGATGGCCGGGGCGTGCCCCGCCAGGGGCGCGAGGAACGCCGTGCTCAGCCCACGACGTCCGAGACGTACGTACGGGCCTGGGCGCCCCGTCAGGGGCGCGGGGAACTGCGCGAGCAACCACGATGGACCGAGACGTACGCACCGGCCTCGACGCACCCCCAGGGGCGCGGGGAACTGCGCGACCGGCCCACCGCGGCCCCGGCCATGCCCACCGGCTCCCGCACCCCCGGATCGACTCCCCGGCGGCGCAAGCCGGTTCCCGCGGGGTCACCCACTTACCTCCCGCTCAGTACCTGACCAAATAGTGCGTACTTGTGGGGAGTTGGGCCCGCGACCAGCATGGTCCGCATGACAAATGACCTTGAAAAGACCCCCGTCACCGTCCTCGGCCTGGGCGCCATGGGCCAGGCCCTGGCCACCGCGTTCCTGGAGGCGGGCCACCCCACCACCGTCTGGAACCGTTCCCCCGGCAAGGGCGACGAGCTGGTCGCCAGGGGCGCGGTCCGCGCGACCGGTGCCGGCGAAGCCGTACGCGCCGCCGAGCTGGTCGTCGTCTGCGTGCTCGACCACGACGCGGTCGAGGCCGTCCTCGACTCCGTCGCCGACGAGCTGCCCGGCCGGGTACTGGTCAACCTCACCTCGGACACCCCGGAGCGCGCCCGCAAGACCGGCGCCTGGGCGCAGGAACGCGGCATCGACTACCTCGACGGCTCGATCATGGTGCCGGTCGACCTGATCGGACAGCCACCCGCGCTGATCTTCTACAGCGGTCCCCGGGCCGCGTACGACAAGCGCGAGGCGGCACTGAAGGCGCTGGGCGGCAAACCCGCCCACCTCGGCGAGGACCAGGGACTGGCCGCCGTCTACGACCTTGCGCTGCTCGACTACTTCTACGGCTCGATCTCCGGCCTGCTGCACGCGTACGCGCTCGCCGGTGCCGACGGCGTGCGCGCGGCGGATCTCGCCCCCTACCTCGACACCATCACCGCCATCATGCCGTCCGGCGTCGCCGAGGCCGCTCAGCATGTCGACGCGGGCAGCCACCCGGGCGAGGCCGCCAACCTCGGCATGATGGCGTCCGGCGTGGGCCACATCCTGGAGTGGGCCGAACACCGCGGCCTCGACGTGAGCACCCTTCGCTCGATCAAGGCGGTCTACGACAAGGCCGTCGCCCTCGGCCACGCCGCCGACAGCTGGACACGCACGATCGACGTCGTACGAGGCGACGCCGGCACGGCACGCGGCGACCGAGTGGGCCAATCCCTTTGACGCGTCCGTGAGTTCGGGCCTCCGGGACGGGGCGCGGCTCGGCACACGCTCAGGAGCCCACCGCCGCGTCCAGCCGCGCCACCTCCTCCGGAGTCAGCTCCAGCTCCGCCGCGCCCGCGGAGTCCCGTATCGTCCCGGGCCGGCTGGCGCCCGGGATGGGCACGACCACAGGTGAGCGCGCCAACAGCCAGGCCAGACAGACCTGTTGAGGGCTGACGCCCCTCTCACGGGCCACCGCGTGGAAGGCGTCGAAGCTGGTGGCGTGGCCGGGGCCGGGGCCGGTGGCGTGGTCGGGCCGGGTGGAGCGGCCGGAGTCGCCGGAGTCGTCGGACGGCAGCCGCGACGGCCCGTCCAGCGAGCTCCGCGATATCCCGCCCAGCGGACTCCACGGCAGGAAGGCGAGGCCCAGCTCGGCGCAGAGCCGCAGTTCGGGTTCGCTGTCCCGGACGGCGGGGGAGTACTGGTTCTGGACCGAGACCAGCCGGTCGCCGAGGACGGCGTGGGCCAGGCGGATCCGGCCGGTGTCCGTGTTGGAGACGCCGGCGTAACGGATCTTGCCCTCGTCGAGCAGGTCGCGCAGGGCACCCACCGAGTCCTCGAAGGGGACGGCGGGGTCGGGCTTGTGGAGCTGGTAGAGGCCGATCGCCTCCACGCCCAGCCGCTTGAGCGAGGCCTCCGCCGCCGACTTCAGATGCCGGGGAGATCCGGTCACCGTCCAGCTCCCGTCGGCCGGCCTGCCGCGTCCGCCCTTGGTGGTCACCAGGACGTCGGCCGTGTCGCCGCCGTACGTCGCGAGGGCGCGGGCCACGAGTCGCTCGTTGTGCCCGGGCTCGTCGCCGGGCAGGTGGTAGGAGTCGGCCGTGTCCAGGAGCGTGACGCCCGCGTCCAGGGCGGCGTGCACCGTGGCCATGGCCCGCCCCTCGTCGGGCCGGCCCTCGATGGACAACGGCATCGCACCGAGCCCGACGGCACTCACCCGCAGCTCGCCGACTGTGCGGTAGCGCATGTCAGTTCACCTTCCCGAGTGTCTCCGCCACGGCACGCGGCAGCCATTCCCGCGCCTCACCGAAGGCGAACCCGAGCCGTGTGGCCCGCGTGTTGTCCATCCCGTACGAGCGCGCGAAGGAGAACGGTGAGAACTCCCCGACCTCGACGGCCTGGAACACGGTCCTCCCGCCGGGGAGGTGTTCGGCCAGCGCCTCGCACAACTCCCCGGTGGTGAGCACCCCGTGGGACGCGGCGTTCACCGGCCCGGTGAACTCCTCGCCCGCCGCCCACGACAGGAGGTCGGCGATCTCCTCCACGTGGATGTACGTCGCCGGGTGGTTCGTGGCGGGCACGGCGATCGCCTCGCCCGCGCGGATCCGCTCGGCGTAGTGGTCGAGCCGTCCCGTGAAGTCGTCGCCCCCGCCCAGCACATGGGCCACCCGCACGGTCACGTACGGAAATCCGGGATCGGCAGCGAAGACCGCCTCCGCCTGCCGCTTGCCCTCGCCGTAGTGGGTGTCGAGGAACTCCGGGTCGTTCCAGGGGAGTTCGAGATCGACGGCGACCGTACGCGGGTTCACGGCGTCCTCGCGTACGAGCTCGGCCGAGTCCTCGTACTCGTACACCTCGACCGTCGAGGTCATCACATAGCGGCGCGTGCGGCCGGCGAAGACCCGGCGGGCGATCTCCGCCTGCCTCGGTGTGTAGCAGACCTGGTCGACGACGACGTCGAAGGTCCGTGAACCGAGCGCTTTCTCAAGGGAATTCTCGTCATTGCGATCGGCGACGAGATGAATGGTCCCCGCGGGAGGCGCCGACGAGCCGCGATTGATGACGGTGACCCTGTCTCCCGCGGCCGTCAGCCTGGCTATCAGCCGCTTGCCGAAATACCGGTTTCCGCCAATGACACACACCTCGCGCACGGCGCCCCTTCCGTAATGCACTTCACCGTGGTCCCGATCCGTGGACCCTGTGGTCATAATTCTCCCGGCGTACGAATGAGGTCTGAAGGGGGAGTCATGGGAGATCCGGTCGCGGTACCGAAAGAACCACGGCATCTGCGAGCCGCCGCCAACGAAACGTCGGTGGCCTTCGACGCGCTGGACCGGCAGATCCTGGAACTGCTCCAGAGCGACGGCCGGATCAAGCTCAGCGAGCTGGGCCGCCGGGTCCGGCTGTCCCCGGCGGCCGTCGCCGAACGCGTGCGCCGGCTGGAGTCCGTCGGTGCCGTCACGGGTTACGGCGCCCATGTCTCGCCGTCCCGCCTCGGTTATGGCATGCAGGC
Source organism: Streptomyces sp. NBC_00258 (assembly GCF_036182465.1). NCBI lineage: Bacteria > Bacillati > Actinomycetota > Actinomycetes > Kitasatosporales > Streptomycetaceae > Streptomyces > Streptomyces sp. NBC_00258. The sequence continues at coordinate 4,348,708 of NZ_CP108081.1, read as the reverse complement.
CTACATCCGCGTCAACCCGCACGGCGGCTACACGCTGAAGCACCCCAGGACCCTGGAACTCCTGGCCCGTCCCGAGATCACCGAGGCCCACCACGTCGTCGGCGAGGACTGCTGGATCCTCAAGGTCGCGGTCGAGGGCACCCTCCACCTGGAGGAGGTCCTGGAACAGACCTCGGCGCTCGGCCGTACGACGACGTCGATCCTCCTGTCGTCCCCGGTGGAGCGGAAGCCGCTGCTGCCGCCGGCGTTGCCTTGACGCCAGGGTCAAGGATTACGTTCGTGGGCATGCGAATCGGCGAGCTGGCGGCGCGGGCCGGGACCACCACGCGGACCCTCAGGTACTACGAGTCGCGGGGGCTGCTGCCCGCGCGGCGGGGGAGCAACGGGTACCGCACCTACGACGAGGACGACCTGAGGCTTCTGCGGCAGATCAGGACGCTGCAGGACTTCGGGTTCGACCTGGAGGAGACGCGGCCCTTCGTGGAGTGTCTGCGGGCCGGGCACCCGGAGGGCGACTCCTGCCCGGCGTCGCTCGCCGTGTACCGGCGCAAACTGGGCGAACTCGACGCGCTGATCGGTGAGTTGCAGGCCGTACGCGCGCACGTCGGCGAGCAGTTGGCGCGGGCCGAGGCGTCGAGGGACGAGCTGGCCGCCGGGGCGGAGGTTCCGGGCGGTCCGGAGCCGGTGTGCGAGCTGGGAGGGACCTTCAGGTGATCAGGGCAGCGGGTGTGGCCGAAGTGACGGACGCGGACTTCGAGGCGGAGGTGATCGGGGCGGATCTGCCCGTGCTGGTGGAGTTCACCGCCGACTGGTGCCCGCCGTGCCGGCAGATCGCGCCGGTGCTGAGCGCCGTCGCCGTCGAGGAGGGCGACCGGCTCAAGGTGGTGCAGCTGGACGTGGACACGAACCCGGAGACCACGAACGCGTACGGGGTGCTGTCGATGCCCACGCTCATCGTGTTCCGCGACGGACAGCCGGTGAAGTCGATGGTGGGCGCCCGGCCCAAGCGACGGCTGCTGGAGGAACTGGCCGACGTGCTGTAGACGGGCCGAACAAGAAATCCCCCGCGGCCAATTGCCTGCGGGGGATTTCCTTGCGTATATTGAATGGTTCGCGACTTCAAGGAACTTGGTCGCGATGAAGTTCACTAGGCGCAGTATATCCGGCCGGGAGCGGAATTGTCAAACAGGGGATCACACACAGAATTCACCGACGATGAATTGAGGCACGAGCAGGAATTCATCGACGGTCTGTACGCGCGCGTGGACGCCCTGCGCGGCGGCACCGAGGCCTCGGTGGAGGACGCGCTCGCGCAGGGCAGCACGCCGATGCAGGCCCGCCTGGAGCGGGACGTCCTCGTCGCCGAGCGCTCGGGCCTCCTCGCCGCGCTCAACGCGGTGGACGGCTCGCTCTGCTTCGGCCGTATCGACCTGACCACGGGCCTCACCCACCACATCGGCCGCATCGGCGTCCGCGCCGACGACACCGAGCACACCCCGATCCTGATCGACTGGCGGGCCCCGGTCGCCCGCCCCTTCTACCTCGCCACCGGCCACACCCCGATGGGCCTGCGCCGCCGTCGGCACATCACCACCGACGGCCGCTCGGTCGCCGCCCTGCACGACGAGATCCTCGACCTTGGAGACCAGCAGCGCACCGGGCACGAGGACCCGACCGGCGACGCCGTGCTGCTCTCCGCCCTCAACTCCGCGCGCACCGGCCGCATGAGCGACATCGTGCAGACCATCCAGGCCGAGCAGGACCGCATCATCCGCGCCCCGCACCGCGGCGTGATGGTGGTGGAGGGCGGCCCGGGCACCGGCAAGACCGCCGTGGCGCTCCACCGGGCGGCCTATCTCCTCTACGAACACCGGGAGCTGCTCGCCAAGCGCGCCGTCCTGATCGTCGGCCCGAACCCCGCCTTCCTCGGCTACATCGGCGAGGTCCTGCCCTCGCTCGGCGAGACGGGTGTGCTGCTCGCGACCGTCGGCGAGCTGTACCCCGGGGTGAAGGCGACCGCGTCCGACACCCCCGAGGCCGCCGCCGTGAAGGGCCGGGCCGAGATGGCCGACGTCCTGGCCGCCGTCGTACGAGACCGCCAGGCGCTGCCCGACCCGGTGATCGCCATCGAGCACGACCGGGACATCCTGATGCTCGACGCCGGTCTCGTCCGCGTCGCGCGTGACCGCACCCGCGAGGTGGACCTGCCGCACAACGCGGCCCGTGAGCACTTCGAGGGCCACATCCTCAACACCCTCACCGACATGCTCGCCGAGCGGATCGGTACGGACCCCTTCGACGGCACGAATCTGCTCGATCCGAGCGACGTCACCCAGATCCGCGACGAGCTGGCCGAGAACCGCGAAGTCTGGGCCGCCATCGACCAGTTGTGGCCGCGCGTCACCCCGCGGCGGCTGATCGCGGACTTCCTCGCCGAACCCGACGCGTACCTCTGCGAGTCCGACGCGAACGCCATTCGCCGTACGGTGACGCGGGCCTGGACCACCGCCGACGTTCCCCTCCTCGACGAGGCCGCCGAACTCCTGGGCGAGGACGACCGGTTGGCGAGGGCGGCCGCGGAGAGGGAACGCAACCAGCAAGTCGCTTACGCCCAGGGCGTGCTGGACGTCTCCTACGCCTCCAGGACGTACGAGTTCGAGGACAAGGACGACGAGGACGCCGAGGTTCTCTCCGCGCACGACATCATCGACGCCGAGCGGATGGCCGAGCGCCACGAGGAGGACGACCACCGCAGTGCCGCCGAACGGGCCGCGGCCGACCGGACCTGGGCGTTCGGGCACATCATCGTCGACGAGGCGCAGGAGCTGTCGCCGATGGCGTGGCGCCTGCTGATGCGCCGCAGCCCCACCCGGTCCATGACGCTCGTCGGCGACCCCGCGCAGACGGCCGACGCGGCCGGCGTCGGCTCCTGGTCGGACATCCTCCACCCCTACGTCGAGGACCGCTGGGAGCACACCCGCCTCGCGGTCAACTACCGCACACCGTCCGAGATCATGGACGTGGCGGCGGCCGTCCCGCGTGCCGAGCACCCGGACTTCGAGCCGCCGAGTTCGGTCCGCTCGACGGGCGTACGCCCGTTGGTGCGCGAGGCCGCCGACGCCGCCGAGCTGCCCGGCGCCGTGGAGAAGGCCGTCGCGGAGCTGGCCCCCGCCGAGGGGCGCCTCGCGGTGATCGCGCCGCGCGACCTGCACGCGGCGCTGGCCGCGCGGCTGGACGGGGTCACGGCCGGGGCGGAACCCGATCTGACCCGTGCGGTCGTGCTCCTTGACCCCCGTCAGTCGAAGGGGCTGGAATTCGACGCGGTGCTCGTTGTCGAGCCGGCCCGCTACGGCACGAGTGATCTGTACGTGGCCCTGACGCGGGCCACGCAGGCGTTGGGGATCGTCCACACGGGGGAGCTGCCGCTGCCCCTGGCGAAGGCGCTGGCCCGCTAAGCCTGGTTTCGCCCCCGCCGCCCCTACCCATTCCCGTCACTACTCGGGGGCTCCGCCCCCGAACCCCCGTGCGCAGTTCCCCGCGCCCCTAAAAGGGGCGCGGGGAACTGCGCGACAAGCCACAGCCGGACCCGCACCCGACAACGCACCCCACGGGGCCTGGGGCGGAGCCCCAGAAAAGGGACGGGAATGGGTAGGGGCGGCGGGGGCGAGAAAAGCCATGCCGCTATGCCGGGCGGAGCCACACCGTTGCCAGGGGTGGCAAGGTGAGGCGGATGCTGGCCGGGCGGCCGTGCCAGGGCTGGGCGTCCGGCTTGACGGGGTCGGGGTTCGTGACGTCGGTGCCGCCGTAGCGGCCGACGTCCGTGTTGAGGACCTCGTGCCAGGCGGGCACGTCATCAGGAACCCCGAGCCGGTACTCGTGCCGCACCACGGGCGAGAAGTTGGACACGGCCAGCAACGGCGAGCCGGCCGCGTCGAACCGCAGGAACGCGAAGACGTTGTCCTCGACCGCGTCCCCCGCGATCCAGGCGAACCCGGAGGGATCGGTGTCCCGCTCCCAGAGCGCGGGAGCATGCCGGTACACGGTGTTGAGGTCCCGGACGAGGTCTCGCACACCCTGGTGGTCGGCGGCGGCCCCGTACGACGGATCGAGCAGCCACCAGTCGGGCCCGTGCGCTTCGGACCACTCCGCGCCCTGCGCGAACTCCTGCCCCATGAAGAGGAGCTGCTTGCCGGGATGCGCCCACATGAAGGCCAGATACGCCCGCAGAGTGGCCCGCTGCTGCCACCAGTCGCCGGGCATCTTGGACACCAACGACCGCTTCCCGTGGACGACTTCGTCGTGCGAGATCGGCAGGACGTAGTTCTCGCTGTACGCGTACACCATCGAGAACGTCATCTCGTGGTGGTGGTACTTGCGGTGGACCGGTTCGTGCGCGACATAGCCGAGCGAGTCGTGCATCCAGCCCATGTTCCACTTCAGCCCGAAGCCGAGACCCCCGAAGCCGCCCGGCCCGATGTGGTGGGTGGCCCGCGTGACCCCGTCCCACGCCGTCGACTCCTCGGCGATCGTGACGACTCCCGGCTCGCGCCGGTACAGGGTCGCGTTCATCTCCTGGAGGAAGGCCACCGCGTCGAGGTTCTCCCGCCCGCCGTGGACGTTCGGCGTCCACTGCCCGGCCTCGCGGGAGTAGTCGAGGTAGAGCATGGAGGCGACGGCGTCGACCCGGAGGCCGTCGATGTGGAACTCCTCGCACCAGTACACCGCGTTGGCGACGAGGAAGTTGCGTACCTCCCGGCGCCCGTAGTCGAACTCCAGGGTTCCCCAGTCGGGGTGCTCGGCCCGCAGCGGATCCTCGTGCTCGTACAGCGGCCTGCCGTCGAACTCGGCCAGCGCCCAGTCGTCCTTCGGGAAGTGGGCGGGCACCCAGTCCATGATCACGCCGATCCCGGCCCGGTGCAGCGCGTCGACGAGGTACTTGAAGTCGTCCGGCGTACCCAGCCTCGCCGTGGGCGCGTAGAAGCCGGTGACCTGGTAGCCCCACGAACCGCCGAAGGGATGCTCCGCCACGGGCATCAGCTCCACATGCGTGAAGCCCAGGTCCGACACGTAGACCGGGAGTTGCTCGGCCAGCTGACGGTACGTCAACCCCGGTCGCCAGGACGCAAGATGGACCTCGTACACCGAGAACGGCGCCTCATGGGCCGGCGGGTCGGAGGCCCGCCGCGCCATCCACTCCCCGTCCTGCCACTCGTGACGTGAGGCGTGCACGATGGAGGAGGTGGCGGGCGGGATCTCCGTACGCCGCGCCATCGGGTCGGCCCGCATCGTCTTGGAACCGTCGGGCCGGGTGATCTCGAACTTGTACAGCTCGCCCTCGCCGATCCCGGGAATGAACAGCTCCCACACCCCGGAGGAGCCGAGCGACCGCATCGGAAAGGCCGTGGCGTCCCAGAAGTTGAAGGTCCCGGCGACCCGCACCCCACGGGCGTTGGGCGCCCAGACGGTGAACCGGGTGCCCGCCACACCCTGGTGGACCATCGGCTCGGCACCGAGCGCCGTCCACAGCTGTTCGTGCCGCCCCTCGCCGAACAGATGCAGATCGAACTCACCGATCGTGGGCAGGAACCGGTACGCGTCCTCGGTGTCCTGAACCGTCCCCTCGTACTCCACGAGCAACCGGTACGCGGGCACCTCCCGCAACGGCAGCACGGCCGAGAAGAACCCCTCGCCGTCGTCCTGCAGTTCGGCCCGCAGCTCCCCGGTCACGACCGTCACGGACAGCGCGTACGGCCGCAGCACCCGGAAGACCACACCGCCGGGCACGGGATGGGCCCCGAGCACGGAGTGCGGCTCGTGATGCGCGCCCCCGAGCAGCCGCTCCCGGTCACCACGGTCCAGCACGGCCAACGGCCGCACATCCTGCACGGGCGGCTCGACATCGCGCACGGGCGCGGTAGCCCCTACGGGTTCCACATCGGGCACGGGCTCCGCATCCCGTGCGGGCGGTTCCACATCGCGTACGGGCTCCGCGGGATCCGCGACCGCGGGCTCGGCCTTCGCCTTGGCGGCGGCCTTGCCGTTACTGGCCTTGGCCTTCGCGCTCTTCGGCTTCTTGGCGGGCGGGTTCGGGCGGGGCGTCACGGGTGGGGCCTCCTCGGCGGAGTCGACGGTGATGAGGGGGAGGGGGAGGGCAGGTCGTGCGGGACGCCTACGACGATCCGGAGAGGGCCAGGCGGCGGACCGCCTCCATCGGCACGGGCAGCCAGTCGGGGCGGTGCCGCGCCTCGTACACGACCTCGTAGATCGCCTTGTCGGTCTCGTACGCGCGCAGCAGCACCGGATCCGTACGCGGATCACGTCCGCCGCCCTCCGCGTACCCGGAGCAGTAGGCCGCCCGGCAGGCATCGGCCCAGCCGGGCACGACGGGCGAGTGCGAGTGCGCCGCGTAGTCGAAGGAGCGGAGCATCCCGGCCACGTCCCGCGCGGTCGGCTGCGGCATCCGCCGCTCGGCGAGCGGTTTGGAGGGTTCGCCCTCGAAGTCGATCAGCGACCATTCACCGGACGGCGACCGCAGACACTGCCCGAGGTGCAGATCCCCGTGGATCCGCTGGGCCGTCCACGTCTCGCCCTCGCTCGCCAGATCGGCGAGCGCCTCGAAGGCGGTGTGCAGCCCCGGCGCGTACGGCCGCAGTGCGGGCACCGCCTGGGCGGCCGCCTCCAGCCGCTCGGTCATACCGTCCACGAGGAGTTCCATCTGCCCGCGTCCCATGGTCACCGTGGGCAGCGCCCGCGCCAGCGCCGTGTGCACCTCGGCCGTGGCCCGCCCCAGCGCCCGAGCCTCACCGCTGAAGTCCTCGCCCTTGGCGAGCTCGCGCAGCGCGAGCTCCCAGCCGTCCGCCGCACCCTGGACGAAGGGCTGCAGCACACCCAGTACGTACGTCTCGTCGGCCAGGTCCGCGAGCAGCCACCCGGCGGGCGCCGGAACCCGGGGGCAGCCCTCGCGGGACAGCACCAGCGGCAGCTCCAGGTCGGGGTTGTCCCCCGGCACGATCCGCCGCAACAGCTTCAGGATGAACGTATCTCCGTAGACGATCGAGGAGTTCGACTGCTCGGCCGTCACCAGCCGCGGCACCAGGCCGTCCCGGATCTCCTGCCGCATGTCCCGCTCGAAGCGCAGGTCACCGACGCGTGCCCGCGACCGCAGCGCCTCCAGGAGCACATCGGCGGGCCGTGCGTCGTGCAGAGCCTCGTACACGGTCCGTCCGGCCAGCGGCCCCTCGGTCGGACGGCCGATCAGCGCGGGCGCCAGCCGTGGCGGCAGCGTCTCGCGCACACCGATCAGGAGCTGGTAGCAGTCGGCCGGATGCGTGGCGGCACTCTGCGTCGGTACGAGCGGCTGATGTGCCCGCACGAGCAGATGCAGCAACCCCAGCTTCGCGTCCCACGGCAGCACCTCTACCGCCGCCACCAGCGAGAACCCGGTGACGGGACGGCCCTTACCCGCGAACCACCGCTGCCGTGGCAGCCACTCGCGAAGCAGTGGATCGAGGGACGCAAGGAGGCCTGGACTCGTCGAAGCGGAGTGCACGGAACGGGTGACGGCTTCCGACATGGCGTCGCGTCCTTTCCCCAGGGACCCGGAAACCGGGTGAGTCGGGGTGTTACTGATGCGTGCCCAAGGCGGGGCGGGGGAAACCGCCCCGCCCCTGTTCTACTCCTACCTGCTTCTTCTCCCTGTTTCTAGGCCATGTCCTTGCGGAGTCGGAACCAGTAGAAGCCGTGTCCGGCGAGGGTGAGGAGGTAGGGGAGTTCGCCGATGGCGGGGAAGCGGACGCCGCCGATGAGTTCGACGGGGTGGCGTCCGTTGAAGGCTTGCAGGTCGAGTTCGGTGGGCTGGGCGAAGCGGGAGAAGTTGTGGACGCACAGGACGAGGTCGTCGCCGTGTTCGCGCAGGAAGGCGATGACGGCGGGGTTGGTGGAGGGCAGTTCGGTGTAGGAGCCCAGGCCGAAGGCGGGGTTCTGTTTGCGGATCTCGATCATGCGCCGGGTCCAGTGCAGCAGCGACGAGGGCGAGGACATCGACGCCTCGACGTTGGTGACCTGGTAGCCGTAGACCGGGTCCATGATCGTGGGCAGATACAGGCGTCCGGGGTCGCAGGAGGAGAAGCCGGCGTTGCGGTCCGGGGTCCACTGCATGGGGGTGCGGACCGCGTCGCGGTCGCCGAGCCAGATGTTGTCGCCCATGCCGATCTCGTCGCCGTAATACAGGATCGGCGAGCCGGGCAGCGACAGCAGCAGCGCGGTGAACAGTTCGATCTGGTTGCGGTCGTTGTCCAGGAGGGTGGCCAGCCGCCGCCTGATGCCGATGTTGGCGCGCATCCGCGGGTCCTTGGCGTATTCCGCGTACATGTAGTCGCGTTCTTCGTCGGTGACCATTTCGAGGGTGAGCTCGTCGTGGTTGCGCAGGAAGATGCCCCACTGGCAGCCGGAGGGGATCGCCGGCGTCTTCGCGAGGATTTCCGAGACGGGGTAGCGGGATTCGCGCCGCACGGCCATGAAGATGCGGGGCATGACGGGGAAGTGGAAGGCCATGTGGCATTCGTCGCCGCCGGCGCTGTAGTCGCCGAAGTAGTCGACGACGTCCTCGGGCCATTGGTTGGCCTCGGCGAGCAGGACGGTGTCGGGGTAGTGGGCGTCGATCTCCGCCCGCACCCGCTTCAGGACTTTGTGGGTGGCGGGCAGGTTCTCGCAGTCGGTGCCCTCCTCCGCGAAGAGGTAGGGGACGGCGTCGAGGCGGAAGCCGTCGATGCCCAGGTCGAGCCAGAACCGCAGGGCGGAGACGATCTCCTCCTCGACGGCCGGGTTCTCGAAGTTCAGGTCCGGCTGGTGGGAGAAGAAGCGGTGCCAGTAGTACTGCTTGCGGACGGGGTCGAAGGTCCAGTTGGAGGCTTCGGTGTCGACGAAGATGATGCGGGCGTCGGGGTATTGCTTGTCGTCGTCGGCCCACATGTAGTAGTCGCCGTAGGGCCCGTCCGGGTCGTTGCGGGACTGCTGGAACCAGGGGTGCTGGTCGCTGGTGTGGTTCATGACGAAGTCGATGATGACGCGCATGCCGCGTTGGTGGGCGGCGTCGACGAATTCGACGAAGTCGGCGAGGTCACCGAATTCCGGCAGTACCGCGGTGTAGTCGGAGACGTCGTAGCCGCCGTCTTTGAGGGGTGATTTGAAGAAGGGGGGGAGCCAGAGGCAGTCGACGCCGAGCCATTGCAGGTAGTCGAGTTTGGCGGTGAGGCCTTTGAGGTCGCCGATGCCGTCGCCGTTGCTGTCCTGGAAGGAGCGGACGAGGACTTCGTAGAAGACGGCGCGTTTGAACCATTCGGGGTCCCGGTCTTTTTGCGGGGTGTCCTCGAAGGTGTCCGGGACGGGCTCGTTGACGATCATGGTGTGGGTGACCCTCCGGTTGGCGGTGAGGACGGTCGCAGGACGGTCAGTACGTGCGCGGGCCGGTGCCCGGGCTCAAGGCGTACGTAGTTGGTCCTGCCCCAGTGGTAGGTCTCGCCGGTGAGCTCGTCGCGCACCGGCATCGACTCGTGCCAGTCGAGGCCGAGTCGTGGCATGTCCAACGAGACCGTGGCCTCCTGGGTGTGGTGAGGGTCGAGGTTCACGACCACCAGAACCGTGTTCGATCCGCTGCGTTTCGAGTACGCGATCACCGCCTCTTTGTCCGCCTGGTGGAAGTGCAGGTCGCGCAGTTGCCTCAGGGCCGGGTTGCGGCGCCTGACCGCGTTGAGTTCGGCAATCAGAGGGGCGATGCTACGACCCTCGCGCTCGGCCGACTCCCAGTCTCGCGGACGTAGTTGGTACTTCTCCGAGTCCAGGTATTCTTCGCTCCCGTCCCGCACCGGGACGTTCTCGCACAGCTCGAATCCGCTGTAGACACCCCAGGCCGGCGACAGTGTCGCGGCGAGCACGGCCCGCAGTTCGAAGGCCGGCCGACCGCCCTCCTGGAGGAACTCGTGCAGGATGTCGGGGGTGTTGGCGAAGAAGTTGGGCCGCATATAGGCGGCAGCCTCGCCCGAGAGCTCGGTGAGGTACTCGGTGAGTTCTTCCTTGGTGTTGCGCCAGGTGAAATACGTGTACGACTGCTGGAAACCGATCGCGCCGAGCGTGTGCATCATCGCCGGGCGCGTGAACGCCTCGGCCAGGAAGATGACATCGGGGTCGGTGCGGTTGATGTCGTCGATCACCTGCTCCCAGAAGATGACCGGTTTTGTATGGGGGTTGTCCACACGGAAGATCCGCACCCCGTGACTCATCCAGAACCTCAGAACCCTGAGCGTCTCCTGGACCAGACCAGGCATGTCCTTGTCGAAGGCGATCGGATAGATGTCCTGGTACTTCTTCGGCGGGTTCTCCGCGTACGCGATCGTGCCGTCGGGGCGGTGATGGAACCACTCCGGATGCTTCTCCACCCACGGGTGGTCCGGCGAACACTGGAGCGCGAAGTCCAGGGCGATTTCCATGCCCAGGCTCTCGGCCCGGCGTACGAAGGCGTCGAAGTCGTCGATCGTGCCGAGGTCGGGGTGGACGGCGTCGTGCCCGCCCTCCGGTGAGCCGATCGCCCAGGGGACCCCGACGTCGTGCGGGGCCGCGTCGAGCGTGTTGTTGGGGCCCTTGCGGAAGGTCGTGCCGATGGGGTGGATCGGTGGCAGGTACACCACGTCGAAGCCCATCTCCGCGATCGCCGGCAGCCGCCGCGCGGCGGTCCGGAAGGTGCCGGTGACCGGCGGGCTGTCGGGCTCCACCACCGCGCCCTCCGAGCGCGGGAAGAACTCGTACCAGGAGCCGTACAGCGCCCGCTCCCGCTCCACCAGCAGGGTCAGCCGCTCGGCCGACGAGACCAGTTCGCGCAGGGGGTGGCGTGCGAGGACGTGGTCCACGTCGGGCGTGAGCGCGGCGGCGAGGCGGGCCGCGGCGGGACGGTCGGTGTCGCGCAGGGCCTCCGCGGCCGCGAGGATCGCGTCACGGCGTCCCTTGCTCTTCGGCACGCCGGTCGCGGCGCGTTCGTACAGCAGCGCGCCCTCCTCCAGGACCAGCTCGGTGTCCATGCCCGCCGGGATCTTGATCTGTGCGTGGTGGCGCCAGGTGGTGATCGGGTCGCCCCAGGCCTCCACGGTGTAGGTCCAGCGGCCCGTTCTCGGTACGGAGACGGTGGCGCCCCAGCGGTCGGTGCCGGGGGCCAGTTCGCGCATCGGGGTCCAGGGGCCCGAGCGGCCGTCCTGATCGCGCAGGACGACGTTCGCCGCGACCGCGTCGTGGCCCTCGCGGAAGACCGTCGCGGAGATCTCGAAGGGTTCGCCCACCACGGCCTTGGCGGGGCGGCGCCCGCCCTGCACGAGGGGGCGCACGTCCAGGACGGGGATGCGCCCGATCAGAGGGCCGCTTCCCGGGACGGGCGTGGGGGCGGGGGCGAGGCGGGTGGTGCTCTTCCGGGTGGTCGTCGACGGCCGTGACTGCTTGGACGGCTTGGACGGTTTCATCGACTCCGACGGTTTCGCCGACTCGGCCGGGTGCACTGATTCTGCCGGTTTCGCCGACTCCTCCTGGTTCGCCGACTCGGCGGGTTTCGCCGACTGTGCCGGCTTGGGAGTCTTGGCCGGCTTGGCGGCCGGCTCGACGGTCCTCGCCGTCGGCGGCTGTGGCCGGTCGGCCTTCTCTCCCTGGTCGGGGGGTGCGGTGGTGCTGGGCGTCGGGGGTGGTGACGGCTGGTGGTGCATGGCGGGCATGACCGCTCCTGTCCGCGTCAACGTGGGTGGGCGGATGAGGGTGTGGGGAGGTTGGTCCTGCTGGGCGTACCGGTGGAGCCTTCCCACTCTTTTCGGGTGGGCAATCCGGCACTTTGTTAACTACTCGCGCGTATGTCTACACACAAGACCGGCCTCGTCCGATGAGAATCCGCCAAGGATCCGTAAAGGTTCGGTTGGCGTTTCCCGGGACGAGGCCGGTCGGTGAATGCGCAAATACTTAGGGGTTGTTGACTTGCAGGAGCTTGTTCGGTGAGCCGAGCCCGGCGTTGGACATCTTCCCGGAAGCGGCCCGCTCGACAAGAGCCTTGCTGACATCGGCGGGTGTCGCCCAGGCGTGGTCGGCCAGATACAGCGCGGCCGCACCTGCCGCGTGGGGCGACGCCATCGACGTACCGGAGAAGGTCGCCCTGCCCGTGTCGCTCGCGTTGGAGGCCGAGGTGACGTCCACGCCGGGGGCGAACAGATCGAGCCGCGCGCCCCAGTTGGAGAAGTCCGCCCTCGCGTCCTTCTTGTCGCTCGCGCCGACCGTGATCGCCTCCTTGACACGGGCCGGTGAGTAGAGGCTCGCTGGGAGGCCGTCGTTGCCCGCCGCGACCGTGTAGGTGACGCCGGAGGCGATGGAGTTGCGGACCGCGGAGTCCAGTTGCGGGTCGGCGAGCCCGCCGAGGCTCATGTTGGCGACCGCCGGCTTCCGGGCGTTCTTGGTCACCCAGTCGATGCCCGCGATGACCTGCGAGAGCGTGCCGGCCCCGTTGTCGTCGAGCACGCGGACGGCGACGACCTTCGCCTGCTTGGCGACGCCGTACGTCGTGCCCGCGATCGTGCCCGCCACGTGCGTGCCGTGGCCCTGGCCGTCCTGGGCGGTGGCGTCGTTGTCGACGAAGTCCCAGCCGTGGCTCGCCCGGCCGCCGAAGTCCTTGTGGGTGATGCGTACGCCGGTGTCGATGACGTACGCCGTCACGCCCTGGCCCGCGGACTCCGGCCAGGTGTAGCCGCTGTCCAGCGGCAGGTCCTGCTGGTCGACGCGGTCGAGGCCCCACGGCGGGTCCGCCTGCCGGTGCTCGACGGCCACGGTGGCGTCCCGCGAGACCGAGGCCACACGGGAGTCGGCGGCCAGGCGCTTGGCCTGCCCCTCGTCGGCCTTCACCGCATAGCCGTTGAGCGCCGTGCTGTAGGTGTGGCTGATTCTCGCCCCGTACTCGATGGCGAGGGCCTTGCCCGCCTGCGACGGAGCCTTCGTTCCCCCCTTGAGCGTCACTATGTAGCTGCCGCTGACGGAACCCGCTCCGTCCGCGCCGGATATCTGCCCCTCGGGGGCGGCGTGTGCGGGCAGGGTGATGGCCGAAAGCACCGTGGCCGTCATGACCGCGGTCAGGCCTCCCGCCCAGTGCAGCCGCCGCTTGCGCGTCACTGCCATGGTGTGAGTTCCCCTCCTCAACTCGGCGTGCTCCGGCCGGTGCGCGCGGGCCCCGACGGGGGCTCTGGCAGGCCTGGCAAATCCCGGTACGGGTCCTGCGAGGCCTTGGCCGGATCGCCACTTGGCAGCCTCTCGTGCGGTGTGAAGCGCCACAAGGTCGTACGACGGTGCGGAATCGGCCATATCGCCTGTGGCGGACATGTAAAGGTTGCGCCGATTTTCGGCCCTTTCGCAGGGGGCGCGGGGCTCTGGTGCCGGAGGCTCCACCGCGCGGGCGCGACCAGTGACGATCGTCCTCCGGTCGCAGTACGGCACATCCCGCGGAGCACTTCGCGCCGTGGTTACGGAGGCGCCTCGCCGCTACCGTCATGGGTGACAAAGTGCGCACAGCGACGTGCGTCCCGTGGGTCGCCCCGATCCGTCTACCCATCGCAACGCCGATACGCCGTCCTGGTACGTCCTCCGTGAAGGTGGAAGCTCGTGAAGGCCATCCGCAGATTCACCGTGCGTCCCGTACTCCCCGAAGCCCTTCACCCCCTCATCGATCTGGCGCGCAATCTGCGCTGGTCCTGGCACGCCGAGACCCGTGACCTCTTCCAGTCCGTGGACCCCGAGCACTGGGCCGCCTCCGAATGCGATCCCGTACGCCTCCTCGGGAGCGTTCCGCCCGGACGGCTGGCCGAACTGGCCGAGGACCGGCGCTTCCTGCGGAGGCTCGCCGCGGCAGCCGACGACCTCAAGGACTATGTGGGCGGGGACCGCTGGTACCAGTCCCAGCCCTCCGGACTGCCCGCCGCCATCGCCTACTTCTCACCCGAGTTCGGCATCACGGCCGCGCTGCCGCAGTACTCCGGCGGCCTCGGCATCCTCGCCGGGGACCATCTCAAGGCGGCCAGCGACCTCGGCGTACCCCTGATCGGCGTCGGGCTCCTCTACCGGCACGGCTACTTCCGGCAGTCGCTGTCCCGGGACGGCTGGCAGCAGGAGCACTATCCGGTCCTGGACCCGAACGAACTGCCCGTCTCCCTGCTGCGCGAGCCCGACGGCACCCCCTCGCAGGTGTCCCTGGCCCTCCCCGGCGGGAAGTCCCTCCATGCCCGTGTCTGGCTGGCCCAGGTCGGCCGGGTCCCGTTGCTGATGCTGGACTCGGACATAGAGGAGAACGACCTCGGTGAGCGGGGCGTGACGGACCGGCTCTACGGCGGCGGCAGCGAGCACCGGCTGCTCCAGGAGATGCTGCTCGGCATCGGCGGGGTGCGTGCCGTGCGTACGTACTGCCGGCTGACGGGGCACGCGCGGCCCGAGGTGTTCCATACGAACGAGGGACACGCGGGATTTCTTGGCCTGGAACGAATTCACGAACTGTCTTATGAGGACCTGGACTTCGACGCCGCGCTCGAAGCGGTCCGGGCCGGCACGGTCTTCACGACCCACACCCCCGTGCCCGCCGGAATCGACCGCTTCGACCGGGAACTGGTGGCCCGGCACTTCGGCCCCGACGCGGAACTCCCGCGCATCGACGTCGAACGCATTCTGCAATTGGGAATGGAGACCTATCCGGGCGGCGAACCGAACCTCTTCAACATGGCCGTGATGGGCCTGAGGCTGGGCCAACGCGCCAACGGGGTGTCACTGCTGCACGGACAGGTCAGCCGGGAGATGTTCTCCGGGCTCTGGCCGGGCTTCGACCCGGACGAGGTCCCGATCACCTCCGTCACGAACGGTGTGCACGCGCCGACCTGGGTGGCCCCCGAGGTCTTCCGCCTCGGCGCCCGCCAGATCGGTGCGCAGCGCACGGAGGACGCGATGACGGTCGGTGGTTCCGAACGCTGGGACGCCGTGGCCGAGATCCCCGACCAGGACATCTATGACCTGCGCCGCGTGCTGCGCGAGCAGCTGGTGACGGAGGTACGGGAGCGGCTGCACGCGTCCTGGCGTCAGCGCGGCGCGGGCACGGCCGAACTGGGCTGGATCGACGGCGTGCTGGACCCGGACGTCCTGACGATCGGCTTCGCGCGCAGAGTCCCCTCCTACAAGCGCCTGACGCTGATGCTGAGGGACCGGGACCGGCTGATGGACCTGCTCCTGCACCCCGAGCGGCCGATCCAGATCGTGGTGGCGGGCAAGGCGCACCCGGCGGACGACGGCGGCAAACGCCTGGTCCAGGAACTGGTCCGCTTCGCCGACGACCCACGCGTACGCCACCGGATCGTCTTCCTCCCCGACTACGGCATGGCGATGGCGCAGAAGCTGTATCCCGGCTGCGACATCTGGCTCAACAACCCGCTCCGCCCCCTGGAGGCGTGCGGTACATCGGGGATGAAGGCGGCGCTGAACGGCTGCCTCAACCTCTCGGTCCTGGACGGCTGGTGGGACGAGTGGTTCCAGCCGGACTTCGGCTGGGCGATCCCCACGGCGGACGGCACGGCGGTGGACGACGACCGCCGGGACGAGCTGGAGGCGTCGGCGCTCTACGAGCTCCTGGAACAGCGGGTGGCCCCGCGCTTCTACGAACGCGGCCAGGCCGGCCTGCCCGACCGCTGGATCGAGATGGTCCGCCAGACCCTGACCCACCTGGGCCCGAAGGTGCTGGCCGGCCGCATGGTCCGCGAGTACGTGGAACGCCTCTACACCCCGGCGGCCCACGCCCACCGTGCCATGTCCCCTTCCTCGGCAAGGGAGTTGGCGGTGTGGAAGTCCCGCGTCCGCGCGGCCTGGCCACACGTCACGGTCGACCACGTGGAGACCTCGGCGGGGACTCCGACGGCCGAACTCGGCACGACGCTCTCCCTGCGCGTCCGTGTCGGCCTGGGCGACCTGGCCCCGGACGACGTCGAGGTCCAGGCCGTCTCGGGCCGAGTGGACTCGGAGGACGGCATCACGGACGGCACGGCAGCCCCCCTGAAACCGGCGGGCGGCCCCGACCTGGAGGGCCGCTGGCTGTACGAGGGCCCCCTGTCCCTGGACCGCACGGGCCCCTTCGGCTACACGGTCCGAATCCTGCCCACCCACCGACTGCTGGCGTCGAGCGCGGAGTTGGGGTTGGTGGCGGTGCCTTCTGAGGAGTTGGGGGAGGGGGCGGGGGTTTTGATGCGGTGAGGTCGCCTGCACCCAGGGTCGCTTGACGCGCGGAAGAGGGGTGGGGACGCCCCCGCGCCTCGTTGATCGGAGCTGGTCTAGGGTTGTCGCTCGGGTCCGCCGAGCCAGGGGCAGGGGTGTCGCGGACCCGGTCGGCGACCGGTGGGGGTTGGGTCAGTGGTGAGCGGTGCGTGGCGTGCCATGAAGGCTGTTGTGCTGGTGATCGGCACGACAGTTGTGCTGTCGGCGTGCGGTGGGTCGGGGGACGGGGAGTCGAAGTCCTCCGCCGGTGGTCAAGGGCCGCTCACCAAGGCCCAGTTGACCGACGCGCTGCCCGAGGGGTCCGACCTGCCCGGTTTCAGTGCGGAACCGCAGAGCCTTCCACTGCTGGAGGCCAAGGATGTCGTGACGACGGGTCAGGCGGGCTGTCGTCCGATCGCGGACATGATGAGCGTGCGTCCCCGGCTTCCCCGGCGGGCCATGGTCTGGGCGACGATCGAGGCGGACGGTGCTCCGGAGTCGGCCCCGCCCGGCAGCCTGACCCTGACGAGCCACGGTGGTGACACCGCCGCGGAGTGGATGACGGGGCTGAAGAGAGCGGTTGCCGACTGCCCCCGGTTCACCGCCACGTCGAAGCGTGGCTGGACGTACGAGTTCACTGTCGCCCCCGTTCCCCTGGAGCGGATGGGAGACGACACGGTCGGCTATCGGATCACCAATGTGCTCGACCCGAGCGGTGGTGGCAATGTCATGTCCGTCGTCCGCACCGGCACGACGCTGGCCACGTATCTCCTGCCGCCGTCGAAGAACGGCAAGCCGCGGCCCGTGCCGGAATCCGTCGCCACCGGGCAGGAGAAGAGAATCCGGGCCGCGGCGGACTAGGTGAACGCCGCTGCCAATGCCCGCTTAGGCAGAGTCGGTCGCGCTCGGCTACGCCAGGAAATCGCCCTTGGGGTCCTCGCACATCTTCCGCAGCACCACCCCGCACCGCCGTGCGTACGCGTGCTGCAAGCCACGGGTCGCCGCTCCGCCCGCCTTGGCGTACCACTTCGCCGGGCGGCTGAAGGCGGTTATGGTCAGCCAGACCGTGCCGTCGCCCGTGCGGTCGACGATGAAGGCTTCCTCGCCGGATTCGGGGTGGCCGGGGAGGGTGCCGTAGGCCCAGCCGGCCCGGCGGGGTTCGTCCACCGTCCAGACGATGCGGCAGGGGGCCTGGAGCAGGCCCAGGCCGACCGTGACGTCCACGCCGGGGGCGGCCTGCGGGGCGTCCGTGGTGATCTTGACGCCCACCGCTCTGTGGAGGTCCCAGGTCAGGACCGCCTGGGACGCGGATTTGAAGACCTCCTGGCCCTCGCCGATGCGGCTGCGGACGTGCAGGGGATGGAAGCCGGGTGGGCACCGGCCGTCGCGGGTCGCACCCACGTCCTCGTACGTGTAGGGCATGGGAACCAAGAGTAGGGCGGTACCCGGGAATGCCTTCGTTCCGGGTACCGCCCCGATCGACTACAGCCAACTACGCGGGTGTCAGTTGACGTTGACTCCTGCCCAGGCGGCCTGGACCGCCTTGTACTCCGTGCTCGCCGTGCCGCCGTACAGTGCCGACGCCGCGTTCAGTGTCGCCGTACGGGCGCCCGCGTACTTCGTCGTGGACGTCATGTACTCGGTGAGCGCCTTGTACCAGATCTTGACCGCCTTGTCGCGGCCGATGCCGGTGACCGTGGAGCCGTTGGAGGTCGGGGAGTTGTAGCTGACGCCGTTGATCGTCTTGGCGCCGCTGCCCTCCGAGAGGAGGTAGAAGAAGTGGTTCGCCGGGCCCGAGGAGTAGTGGACGTCGATGCCGCCCAGGCTGGACGACCAGCTGTCCTTGGACGCGCCGTCCTTGCTCGGCTTGTCCATGTAGCGCAGCGGGGTGCCGTTGCCGTTGATGTCGATCTTCTCGCCGATGAGGTAGTCGCCGACGTCGGACGCGCTGGCGGCGTAGAACTCCACCGCCGTGCCGAAGATGTCGGAGGTCGCCTCGTTCAGCCCGCCGGACTCACCGCTGTAGTTGAGGCCCGCGGTGTTCGACGTGACGCCGTGCGTCATCTCGTGGCCCGCCACGTCGAGGGACGTCAGCGGCTTGGAGTTGCCCGAGCCGTCGCCGTACGTCATGCAGAAGCAGCTGTCGTCCCAGAAGGCGTTCACGTACGCGTTGCCGTAGTGGACGCGGGAGTAGGCGGCCTTGCCGTCGTTCTTGATGCCGCTGCGGCCGAGTACGTTCTTGTAGAAGTCCCAGGTGGCCTGGGCGCCGAAGTGCGCGTCGACCGCGGCGGTCTGGGTGTTGGAGGCCGCGCCCGTGCCCCAGGTGTCGTCCGCGTCGGTGAAGAGGGTGCCGGTGCCGGACGTACCCCGGTTGAGGTTGTACGTCTTGTGGGCGCCGCGGCCGGTGTCGTTCAGCTGGTACGTCGAGCCCGACAGCGAGGTGCCGATGGTGACCTTGCCGGAGTACTGGCTGTTGCCGGTGCCGGTCTGGATCGCCTCCCACTCGTACAGCTTCTTGCCCGTCTGCGCGTCGGTGACGACGTGCAGCTGCTGCGGGGTGCCGTCGTGCTGGAAGCCGCCGACGACCGTCTCGTAGGCCAGGGCCGGCTTGCCGTCGGCCGCCCAGACGACCTTGCGGGGCGCCTTGTCGGCCGCCGACTTCTTGCTGCCCTCGGCCTTCGCCGCCTTCAACGCCTGCTTCTCGGCAGTGGACTTGGCGATGTCCGGGGTGACGTCGGAGACCTTGATGGCGGCCTTGGTCGCCTTGGTCACGCCCTCGGTCTCGCCGGCCTTGGTCTCGTGGATCACCAGGTCGCCGCCGAGGACGGGGAGTCCGTCGTACGTGCGCTCGTACCTGGTGTGCGTCGTGCCGTCGGCGTCCTTGACGACGTCTCTGACGACCAGCTTCTCCTTGGCGCCGAGACCTATCTCGTCGGCCGTGTCCGCCGTGGCGGCGTGGGCCTTCTGGATGAGGCTCGTGCGGGCTGCCGCGGTCAGCTGGACCGGCGCCGCGGCGAGGGTCGTCCCACCGGACTGCTCGGCAGGGGACTGGGCGGAGGCGCCGGTGGTCAGACCGGTGGTGAGCAGGGCTCCGGCCGCGACTGCGGTGGCGATGGCCAGAGTGGTGCGCTTGTGACGCGCGTAGAGGGGGGTCACGCAAGCTCCTTCGTGGGGGGTGTCCGGCCGGCATGGGGGACCGGTCGGGCGGTTGTGAAGTTGCGGTGCGGGTGTGGCGTAAGCAGTGATGCGAGGTGAACGTTGCCAGTTGAGTCCTGTACATGTCAGCGGGGCGAATAAAGGTTGGCCGGAAATCGTCCGCTGCCCGAAGATCCGCGTACGGATTGCGGACTTGATCGCCCGCAAAGGCCTGGTAAAGGGTGGGGAAGGCTGTCGTAAGGCGGCGGCAATGGCGTGGCAAAAAGGCGCCGTCCCGGGGAGTTGGATCCCCGGGACGGCGCCCTGTGCGTGTGAACCTGAGCGAGCCCGCGTGGTCGGGGCTCACCCGGACCGGTTACGCCTGCGGGAAGGTGATCTTCCAGCCATTGATCCTGCCGGTGTCCTGCGCCGCCTGGTCCTGGACCTTCAACTGCCAGGTGCCGTTGGCGACTTCGGAGGACGCGTTCACCGTGTACGGCTCGGTCACGTTGTCCGCCGAGTCCGAGGAGCTGAAGGGCTTGAGGCGGTAGCTCGTGCCGTCCGGTGCCACCAGGTCGACGACCAGGTCACCGCGCCACGTGTGTGTGATGTTCGGGGTGACGACCAGGTTCGTGGGAGCGTTGCCGGCCTGGCCGGAGACGGTGATCGACGACGTCACCGCCGCTCCGTTGTCCGGAATCGATACGGCCGTCGTGCTCTCGAACGACGTGCCGCCGCCCCCGCCGCCGGGCCGGGTGCCGACGTTGATACCGGCCCACGCGTTCTGCACCGCCGTGTACTCGGCGCTCGTGGTGCCGTACAGCTCACCCGCGACCGCGAGCGTGCCGGTGCGGGCCGCCGCGTAGTTCGTCGTCGACGTGAACTTCGTGGTGAGCGCCTTGAACCAGATCAGCGCGGCCTTCTCGCGGCCGATGCCGGTCACCGGCAGTCCGTCGGAGGTCGGCGAGTCGTACGAGACGCCGTTGACGGTCTTGGCGCCACTGCCCTCCGAGAGGAGGTAGAAGAAGTGGTTCGCCGGGCCCGAGGAGTAGTGGACGTCGATCGAGCCGATGCCCGAGTACCAACTGTCCTTGGACGAGCCGTCCTTGCTCGGCTTGTCCATGTAACGCAGCGGCGTCCCGTTGCCGTTGATGTCGATCTTCTCGCCGACCAGGTAGTCGCCGACGTCCTGCGAGTTGCCGGCGTAGAACTCGACGGCCGCCGCGAAGATGTCGGAGGTGGCCTCGTTCAGGCCGCCCGACTCACCGCTGTAGACCAGGCCCGCGGTGTTGGAGGTGACGCCGTGCGTCATCTCGTGCGCGGCCACGTCGATCGACGTGAGCGGCTTGGCGTTGCCCGAGCCGTCGCCGTACGTCATGCAGAAGCAGGAGTCCTGCCAGAAGGCGTTGACGTAGTTGTTGCCGTAGTGGACGCGGGAGTACGCGCCGACCCCGTCACCGCGGATGCCGCTGCGGCCCTGCACGTTCTTGTAGTAGTCCCAGGTCAGCGCGGCCCCGTAGTGGGCGTCCGCGCCCGCCGTCTCCAGGTTCGACGCGGCCCCGTTGCCCCAGACGTCGTCGGCGCCGGAGAAGAGCGTGCCGGTGCCCGACGTACCGCGGTTCAGGTTGTTCGTCCTGTGGTTGCCGCGGGTCGTGTCCGTGAGGTTGTACGTCGACCCGGACTGGGCGCTGCCGAGGGTCACCGAGCCGCTGTACTGGGTGTTGCCGGTGCCGGTCTCGACGGCCTGGTACTCGTAGAGCTTCTTGCCGGTGGCCGCGTCCGTGATGACGTGCAGCTCGTTCGGGGTGCCGTCGTGCTGCAGGCCCCCGACGACCGTCTCGTACGCGAGGCTCGGCGTGCCGTCGGCCGCCCAGATCACCTTGCGCGCGCCGTCCGCCTCGGTCTTCTTCGAGCCCTCCGCCGAGGCGGCCTTCAGGGCCTGCTTCTCGGCGACGGCGGGCTTTACCGCCGCGCTGGTGGTGATGCCCTTGAGCTGGGCCTTCACCGCGCGCGTAACGGCCTCCGTCTTCCCCGACTTGGCGGTGTCGACGACCAGGTCGCCGCCGAGGACCGGGAGTCCGGCGTACGTACGCTCGTAGCGCGTGTGGACCGTACCGTCGGCGTCCTTGACGACGTCGCGGACGACGAGCTTCTCCTGGGCGCCCAGGCCGAGTTCCTTCGCCGTGTCCGCCTTCGCCGAGTCGGCGTCGCGGATCAGCGCCGCGCGCTGGGCGGGGGAGAGTTTGACGGCCAGCGAGCCCTTGTCGAGCTTGCCCGGGGCGGGTTTGGTGTCGGCGGTGGCGGCGCCCGTCTGGACGGCCGCGGCGAGCAGGGCGGCGACGGCGACGAGCGCGCCGGCGGCGGCCTTGCGCCGGGTGGAACGGGAGGCGAACGCGGAACGGGAGTTACCCACGGTCTGAGAAGTGCCTGCGGTGTGGGAGGTGCGTCTGTGGGAGGTGCGTCTCAACACGGACTCCTTCTGCGTGGCCGCGGATCGCGGATCGCGCGGCCAGGGGGGACCGGACGGTTGGGATCCGTCCGGGCAGAACAAGGCAGAACGCGGAACCACTTGCATGGGGCACGTGCGGGCGTGCGTGGGGGTCCACCACGGCACAGCAGTTCTTGTGGGGTTGCTGTGGAGTGGTCGTGGGAAGAGTGGCAGGAGATTGCGCTCTCTGTCAGGTGCGCATCAAGAAGTTGGCTGGAAACGGTTCGTTGTCCGGGTGGTCATGTTCGGTATACGGACTCGTTGCCGACGGGTGCGTTGCCGGGCGCCTGGCCCGTGATGGCTCAGGCCCGTGATGGCTCAGGCCCGTGATGGCTGAGGCCCGCGAAGGACCGGGCTCATGAAGGACCGGGCTCATGAAGGCCGTTGGTCGGGAAGCCCCGGCCGCTCGCCGTGCCACGAGTGCCACAGGGCCGCGTACGCGCCGTCGGCGGCCACCAGACTGTCGTGGGTGCCCAGTTCGGTCAGCAGGCCGTCCTCCATCACGGCGACCCGGTCCGCGTCGTGGGCGGTGTGCAGGCGGTGGGCGATGGCGATGACCGTGCGGCCTTCGAGGACGGCGGCGAGCGCGCGCTCCGTGTGGCGTGCGGTCGCCGGGTCCAGCAGTGCCGTGGCCTCGTCGAGGATCAGGGTGTGGGGGTCTGCCAACACGACCCGGGCCAGGGCGAGTTGCTGCGCCCGGGAGCCGTCCGCGCGATGGGGGCTGTCGGGCCCGAGCCCGGTGTCGAGGCCGTCCGGCAGCTCCCGGACCCAGTCGTCGGCGCCGACAGCCGCGAGGGCCGCCCACAACTCGGCGTCACCGGCGGACGGTTCGGCGATGAGCAGGTTGTCGCGGACCGTGCCGAGGAACACGTGGTGTTCCTGGGTGACGAGCACGACCTGCCGCCGCAGCTGCTCCGGGTCAAGGTCGACGATCGGCACCCCGCCCACCGTC
The DNA here is from genome assembly GCF_036182465.1 of Streptomyces sp. NBC_00258. Classification (NCBI taxonomy): domain Bacteria; kingdom Bacillati; phylum Actinomycetota; class Actinomycetes; order Kitasatosporales; family Streptomycetaceae; genus Streptomyces; species Streptomyces sp. NBC_00258. The sequence goes on along the minus strand of NZ_CP108081.1, from coordinate 4,325,849 downwards.
ACCGAGCCCGAGCGCGGCGCGTCGATGCCCGCCAGCAGCCGGCTCAGGGTGGTCTTCCCGGCGCCGGAGGGTCCGACCACGGCCAGCCGCTCCCCGGGCCGCACGGTCAGGTCCACCCCGCGCAGGACCTCGCCCCCGCGATCGTACGAGTAGCGCACGTCCGTCACGTCGATCCGGTCGTCCGCCGGGGCCGGAGAGCCGGACGGGACGGCCCGCGGCGCCCGGCCGAGGCCCTCCACCCGGGCGAACGAGGCGCTGCTGCTCTGCAGTTGCTCCACCCGCATCAGGACCTGGTCCAGCGGCGATTCCAGCTGCCGCAGATACAGGGCCGCCGCGATCACCGCGCCCAGGCTCACCGTGCCCCGCTCGTGCAGGGCACCGCCGACCAGCAGCACGACGGCCACGGGGAGTACGAACGAGATCTCCACGGTCACGAAGAACACGGTCCGCAGGTACAGCGTGTACAGCCGGGTACGCCTGGACGTCTCCAGGGCGTCCCGGCTCGCGGCGATCCGCCGCCGCTGGAGTCCGAACGCCTCGACCGTGCGCCCGCCGGACGCGGTGGCCGTGAGGATCTCGGCGACCTCCGACGTGGCGGCTCCCTCGGCGAGATAGCCGGTGCGCGCCCGGCGCAGATACCAGCGCAGCGCGAGCCAGATACCTGCCTGGGCGAGCACCGCGCAGCCGCCGAGCAGCGGGTCGAGCGCGAAGACCGCGCCGAGGAGGAACAGACACTGGACCGAGGAGATCAGCAGCTCGGGACCGGCGTCGCGCAGGGTCGTACCCACCGCCGAGACGTCCGCGGTGCCCCGGGCCGTCAGATCGCCCGTGCCCGCCCGCTCCACGACCGAGGCGGGCAGCGTCAGCGTCCGCTCGACGAACTCCTCGCGCACCCGCGCCAGCGTCCGCTCCCCGAACCGGTACCCCACGTACCGGGCGCCGCGCGCCAGCACCAGCTGCGCCAGCGCGCACACCAGGATGACCAGCGCCAGACGGTCCACGACGGCCACGCCGCCACCGGCCCGGACCTCGTCGATGATGCGGCCGAGCAGCCATGGACCTACCAGACCGGCAGCGGCGGCCAGCGCGTTCAGGACGAGCACGACGGCGAAGGCGCGGCCGTCCGCGCGGATCAGCCGGCCCGCGGCCCTGCGTACGTCGGCCGGCTCGGCGACCGGCAGCTGAGCGGTCATCGCACGGCCTCCTCTGCGTCCAGATCCGATGCCGCGGCCGGGCGCGACGACGCGTCCGGATCCGGCTCATCGATGTTCGTGCCGTCCACGTCGTCCACGTCGTCCACGTCGTCCGTGTCGTCCATGTCCGCGTCTCGGGCCACCAGCGCGCGGTATTCCGGCTCCCCGTCGAGGAGTTCCTGATGGCTGCCGAAGGCCGCGACCTTGCCGTCGACCAGGTAGTACACGGTGTCCACCTGGTCGAGGACGAGCGGAGAAGTGCTGGTCACGACGGTCGTACGGCCCGAGCGCGCCGCGCGCAGCCGGGCGGCGACGGCGGCCTCGGTGTGCGCGTCCAGCGCCGACGTGGGCTCGACCGCGAGCAGCACCTCGGCGTCGGCGAGCAGCGCCCGCACCAGGCGTACGCGCTGCCGCTGGCCCCCGGAGAGACTGCGGCCCTGTGCGTCGACGCCCGAGTCGAGCCCGTCCGGCAGCCCGAGCACGACGTCGTCCGCCACGGCCGCGCGAACCGCCGCCGCGACGGTCTCCTCGTCGGGGTCCCCGCGGCCCGAGACCAGGTCGCGCAGGGTGCCCGCGAACAGGTCGGCCTCGTTGTCCGCGACCAGGATGCGTGCCCGGACCTGCGGCAGGGCGATCGCGTCGAGGCGTACGCCGCCCCAGGTCGCCGCCGACGCGGTGTACCGGCCGAGCCGGTCGACCACGGCGGCGGACTCCGCCGGACGGGCGCCGACCAGCGCGGTCAGCCTGCCGGGCGCCACCCGCACGCCGGACCGCGGATCGTGCAGCACGGAGGGTTCGGCCGGCGCGTCCACGGAGGTGCGGCCCGTCTCCATCGGCTCCAGGGACAGGAACCGTACGACGCGCCGGGCGGCCACCACACCCCGGCTGAGCTGGTAACCGCACTCGACGAAGAAGGCCACCGGCGCCACGAGGACCGCGACATAGCCGTACACGGACACCAACTCGCCGATCGTGATGGCCCCTTGAGCGGCGAGCCGGGCCGCCAGCCATGTCACGACGGCCAGGAACACCGTCGGCAGCCCGATGCCGAGCGCCTGGATCCAGCTGGTCACCGACCCGACCCGGTACCCCTGCATCCGCAGCCGCTGCGAGTCACGGCGGAAGGCGTCGGCGAACAGCCCTTTGCCGCCAAGGCCGTTGAGGACGCGCAGCCCGCCCGCGAGGTCGCCGATCCGCGCGGTCAGCACGCCCTGCCGCTCGCGGTACTCCGTCTCCGCGCCCCGCAGCCGCCCCATCAGCGGACCGACGAGTACGACTATCACCGGCACCCCGAGCAACACCACCGCGGCCAGCGGCAGGGAGACCGAAAGCAGCAGTCCGGCCACCACGGCGTAGGCAACGGCCGAGCCCACGCCCGGGCCGACGACGGTCAGGGACTGGCTGATCGTCTGCACGTCACCGACACCGATGGTCACGACCTCCCCGGCTCCGGTCCGGCGCGACAGCGTCGCACCCAGCCGGGTCGCCTGCCCCACCACGAGCTTGACCGACCGGAAGTTGGCGTCCATCCGGAGCCTGGTCATCGTGCGGTGCCGCATGATGCTCACCCAGGAGTTGAACAGCCCGACGCCCAGCAGCGCGGCGGACCAGCCCGCCAGCACCGCCTGGTCACCCGGTTCGAGGCCGTCGTCGATCGCCCGGGACAGCAGATACGGCGTCAGCGCCATGAGCACCATCCAGACGGTGCCCAGCAGCGCCCCCGCGGTGGCCCGGCCCGGCTGTCTGGCGACCAGCCACCAGAGGTACCGCGCTCCACCACGACAGTCGGGTGTCCCCGGATCCTCGTACGCGTCGACCATTGACCCCTCTTTTTTCGCTCGGTTCGCCTCCGGGGCGCCAAAGCCTGTGTCGAGGGACCGACCGTGCTCGACCCTCCTCCGTCGGGCCTCCGCGCACTCGGCCCCTCGACACAGGCGCGCCCCTTCGGCTCACTCGCTGTGCCGCTAGACCAGGCTGTCCCGCCACGCCTGGTGAAGGTCCGCGAATCTGCCCGTGTCCGCGACGAGTTGGGCGGGGCTGCCGTCCTCGACGATGTGGCCGTGCTCCATGACCAGCACCCGGTCGGCGATCTCGACGGTCGACAGACGGTGGGCGATGACGACCGCCGTCCGGCCGCGCAGGACCGTGTCCATGGCACGCTGGACGGCCCGCTCGCCCGGCACGTCCAGCGAACTGGTGGCCTCGTCCAGGATCAGCACCGCCGGATCGGCGAGCAACGCCCGGGCGAACGCCACGAGTTGACGCTGACCGGCCGAGATGCGGCCGCCCCTCTTGCGTACGTCCGTGTCGTAGCCCTCCGGCAGGGCGCTGATGAAGTCGTGGGCGCCGATGGCCTTCGCGGCCCGCTCGATGTCCTCGCGGGAGGCGTCGGGGCGGCCGATGGCGATGTTCTCCGCGACCGTGCCGGAGAACAGGAAGGCCTCCTGCGTCACCATCACCACCCCGCGGCGCAGTTCGGGCACCGAGAGCTCGCGCAGGTCGACGCCGTCGAGGAGGACCCGGCCGTCGGTGGGGTCGTAGAAGCGGGCCAGGAGCTTGGCGAGCGTCGACTTGCCCGCGCCCGTGGAGCCGACCACGGCGACGGTCTGGCCCGCCGGAAGGGTCAGCGAGAAGGGCGGGAGCACCTCGCCGCCGGTGCGGTACGTGAAGCGCACGTCGACGAACTCGACCTCGCGGCCCGGGTGTTCGGAGACGAGCTCCGGCAGCGCACGCGCCCGCGTCGGCTCCGGCACCGAGGGGACCTGGGCCAGCAGACCCGCGATCTTCTCCAGGGACGCGGCCGCCGACTGGTACGAGTTGAGGAACATGCCGAGCCGGTCGATCGGGTCGTACAGCCGGCGCAGGTACAGCACCGCGGCCGCCAGCACGCCCAGCGCCAGCGAACCCGAGGCCACCCGGTAGGCACCCCACAGCACGATCCCCGCGACCGCGGTGTTGGCCACGAGCCGGGAGCCGATGACATAGCGGGCCATCTCCAGGATGGCGTCGCCGTTGACGCGCTCGTGTCGGCTGTTCAGTACGTGGAAGTCCGCGTCGTTGACGGCCTCGCGGCGGAACGCGCGCACCGGCCGGATGCCGTTCATCGTCTCCGCGAACTTCACGATGACGGCGGCGATGGCGGTCGAGCGGACGCTGTAGATCCGTCCGGCGCGGCGCCGGTAGAGCCGGATGAGGAGGTACAGCGGCACGAACGAGGCCACGGCGACCGCGCCGAGGCCCAGGTCGAGCCAGAGCAGCAGCGCCGAGATGTAGACGAACGACAGGATGACGGTGATGAGCTCCTGGAGGCCCTCGCTGAGCAGTTCGCGCAGCGACTCGACGTCCGTCGTGGAGCGCGAGATGAGCCGGCCCGAGGTGTAGCGCTCGTGGAAGTCGACGCTGAGCGCCTGCGCGTGCCGGAAGATCCTGCCGCGCAGGTCGAGCAGGACGTCCTGGTTGACGCGGGCGGAGGTGAGGACGAAGCCGTACTGGAGCGTGCCGGCCGCCACCGACGCCAGGACGTAGGCGACCGCCACGGCGATCAGCGGACCGTGGTCGTCGCCGCGGAAGGCCGGTACGGCACGGTCGATCGCGTACGCCACGAGGAGCGGGCCCGCCTGCACGGCCGCCTGCTGGAGGAGCAGCAGGACCGCGGCGAGGACGACGCGGGCCTTCATCGGTGCGAGCAGGGAGCGCAGGAGGGTGGCCGTCGCGCGCGGGGGAGCGGGGAGGGAGTCGCGGTCGAAGGGGTCGCCGCCGCCCTTGGGCGGAGGTGCCGGCCGGTCCTCTTCGTCGGTCGGCGCGGTGGTCGTGGGCGCCGTCATCGGCCGTCCCCCTCGCTCGTCGCTGTCGCTGTCGCTGTCTCTGCCGTCCCGGACATCAGCCAGGCGTACTCGGCGCTCGTACGCAGCAGTTCGTGGTGGGTGCCGACGGCGGTGATACGCCCTTTGGAGAGCAGCGCCACCCGGTCGGCGAGCATGACCGTGGACGGGCGGTGGGCCACGACGAGGGCGGTCGTATCGGCGAGGACGCGGCGCAGGGCCGCCTCGACCAGGGCCTCCGTGTGCACGTCCAGGGCCGACAGGGGGTCGTCCAGGACGAGGAAGCGGGGTCTGCCGACCACGGCCCGCGCCAGGGCGAGGCGCTGGCGCTGGCCGCCGGAGAGGCTGAGGCCCTGCTCGCCGACCTGTGTGTCCGTGTCATGGGGCAGCGCGTGGACGAAGTCCGCCTGCGCCACGGCCAGGGCACGGTTCAGCTCGGTCTCGCCGGCGTGGGCCCCGGCGCCCATGAGGACGTTCTCCCCCACGCTCGCGGAGAAGAGGGTCGGCTCCTCGAAGGCGACCGCCACGAGTGCGCGCAGTGTTTCCCGGGGCATCTCGGTGATGTCCACGCCGTCAAGGGTGATCCGGCCCGCCGTGACCTCGTGCAGCCGGGGGACGAGCGCGGTGAGTGTCGTCTTCCCGGTGCCCGTGCCTCCCACGAGAGCCATGGTCTCGCCGGGGCGGATGTGGAGGTCGATGCGGTCGAGAACGGGAGCGGAGTCCGCCGGGGCGTCCGGGTAACGGAACCGGACGGCGTCGAAACGGAGTCCACTGGGCTTCGGATCGGGGCTGGAGCCGGGGGCCGGAGAGGGGAGGAGGGCGGAGGAGGTGCCGGTGCCGCCGGCCCCGGACTCCGGTTCCGCGTCCATCACCTCGAAGTACCGCTCCGTCGCCGTCGCCGCCTCCTGGCTCATCGCCAGCAGGAAGCCGATCGACTCGATGGGCCAGCGCAGCGCGAGAGCCGTGGAGAGGAAGGCGACCAGTGTGCCGGTGGACAGCTCGCCGTCGGCCACCTGCACCGTCCCGAGCACGAGCGCCGCGCCGATGGCGAGTTCGGGCAGGATCGTGATCGCGGCGAAGATCCAGGCGAGCAGACGCGCCTTGGCCAGCTCCGTGCCGCGCAGGGTGCGGGAGAGGTCCCGGAAGGCGAGGGCCTGACTGCGGTGGCGCCCGAAGCCCTTGATGATCCGGATGCCGAGCACGCTCTCCTCGACGAGTGTCGTCAGATCGCCGACCTGGTCCTGTGCCCGCCGCGCCACTTTCGAGTACCGCTTCTCGAAGAGCCAGCAGACGATCATCACGGGCACGGCGGGCGCGAGCAGCACCAGCCCGAGCGTCCACTCCTGGGCCAGCATGATGACGAAGCCCACCAGAATCGTCACGCCGTTGACCAGCAGGAACGTCAGCGGGAAGGCGAGGAACATCCGCAGCAGCATCAGATCCGTCGTGCCGCGCGACAGCAACTGCCCCGAGGGCCAACGGTCGTGGAACGCCACGGGCAGCCGCTGCAGATGCCGGTACAGATCCGCCCGCATCGACGCCTCGACCCCGGCGAGCGGCCGGGCCACCAGCCACCGCCGCAGTCCGAAGAGCACCGCCTCGGCGAGCCCGAGCAGCAGCAGACACAGCGCCCCGAGCCACACCCCGCCCGTGTCCCGGTCGGCCACCGGACCGTCCACGATCCACTTCAGTACGAGCGGGATCACCAGCCCCGTACACGAGGCGGCGACCGCGACGACTGCCGCCGTGAAGAGCCGGACGCGCACGGGCCGCACATACGGCCACAGGCGCAGCAGGCTTCGTACGGCGGAACGGCTCCTGGCCGGTTCGGTTTCCGGGGCTTCCTCGGCGGGGGTGTCGGCGGGTGCGGGTGTAGTGGGCATCAACGCGAGCCTACGGATCGGCACTGACAACGCCCACCGAGTTTTGGCCGGTCCCGGATCCGCCGCTGGTCCTACGACCTGCGTGTTCGACGGGTCGTACGCATGAGCGAGCGGGTCGTACGCGCAGGGCGGGAGGGCCGTCCGCTCGGTGCGGCCGGGTCGTACGACGGCATCAACCGATCGGTTGATGCGCGTTCGAGCGCGACGGCCGATGTGGCGCACCCGGCCCCGGCGGGACGCTCGGAACATGTCATCCACATCCATGATCGAAGTCACCGATCTGCGCAAGTCCTACGGCGGCAGGCCCGCCGTCGACCGTGTCTCCTTCACGGTCGAGGAGGGCGAGATCTTCGGCGTCCTCGGCCCGAACGGCGCCGGCAAGACCACCACCGTCGAATGCGTCGAGGGCCTGCGCGTGCCCGACGCGGGCCGCGTCCGGGTGACCGGCCTCGACCCCGTCACCGAGCACGCGGCCACCCGCCGAGTGCTCGGCGCGCAGCTCCAGGAGAGCGAGCTGCAGGCCAAACTCACCGTCCGCGAGGCGCTGGAGCTGTACGCCGCCTTCTACCCCAGGCCGCTCGACTGGCGTCCTCTCGCCGAACGCCTGGGCCTCACCGACAAGCTCACCACCCGCTTCGCCAAGCTCTCCGGCGGCCAGAAGCAGCGCCTGTTCATCGCGCTCGCCCTCATCGGCAACCCCCGGATCGTCGTCCTCGACGAGCTGACCACCGGCCTCGACCCGCGGGCCCGCCGCGACACCTGGGAGCTCATCGAGGACATCCGCGCGAACGGCGTCACCGTCCTGCTCGTCACGCACTTCATGGAGGAGGCGCAACGGCTCTGCGACCGGATCGCCGTGATCGACAAGGGCCGGGTGGCCGCACTCGACACCCCGGCCGGTCTGATCCGCCGCTCGGCGGGCGCCACCGTCATCAGCTTCACCCCGTCCGCCCCGCTGGACGACCGTGACCTGAACTCGCTCCCGGCGCTCGCGTCGGTCGAGTACAGGGACGGCCGCGTCACCCTGTCCGGCACCGACGAGACCGTCAACGCCGTCATCACCCTTCTCGCCCGCACCCACGTCACGGCCCACCAACTCCGCGTCACCGACGCCACGCTGGACGACGCGTTCCTCGACCTCACCAAGGACGCCGCGAAGGACGCCATGAACGACGCCACGAAGGAGGAAGCAGCATGAGCACGGCCCTCGGCGACACCGCTCTCGTCAACCCCGCCGTACTGAGGAGCGAGGTCCGCCTCTTCCGCCGGGAGCCCGGCAGCCTCTTCTGGATCCTCGGATTCCCGACCCTGCTGCTGGTGATCCTCGGCTCGATCCCCGCCTTCCGCGACGCCGACCCGGACTTCGGCGGGCTGCGCCCGGTCGACGCCTACGTCCCGGTGAGCGTGCTGCTTGGCCTGACCGTCGGCGGTCTGCAGGCGATGCCGCAGACCCTCACCGGCTACCGCGAGCGCGGCATCCTGCGCCGGATGTCCACCACCCCGGTCCGGCCCGCGGCCCTGCTGTCAGCGCAGATGCTGATGTACGGCGGGGCCGCCCTGACGTCGTCCCTGCTCGCCCTCGCGGTCGGCCGCCTCGCCTTCGACGTACGACTGCCCGAGCAGCCCTTCGGATACGCGCTGGCGCTGCTCCTCGCCGTGCTGGCGGCCCTCGCCCTGGGCGCGGTGATCTCGGCCCTGTCCCGGACGACGAAGATCGCGGGCGCCATCGGGTCGGCCGTGTTCTTCCCGGCGATGTTCTGCGCGGGTGTGTGGATGCCGGTGCAGACCATGCCCGACGTACTGGCCCGGGTCGTCGGCTACACGCCGTTCGGCGCCGCGGCAGAGGCCCTGAACCAGGCGGCGGCGGGCGACTGGCCCGGCTGGGGCCACCTGGGTGTGCTCGTGGCCTGGACGGTGCTGCTGACGGCCGCGGCGTCACGCTGGTTCCGGTGGGAGTAGGGGAGGGCCCGTGCAGACTGGGGAGATGACCGAGGCGGATCGGCGGATCGAGCACCGTTGGGACCAGCTCCACACCTGGGGTCCCTACGGGCTGCTCCTTGTCTCCACCGTCCTTTCGGTCCTCGCCGGCGAGCTCATGGAGAGTCCCGCCGAGTGGTACACGGCCGGGGCGCTGGTGGTCGCCGCGGTGGTGCTCCAGCTGTGGCACGGGCCCCGCCGTGGCCGCCGGACCCCGTCCCGCAGCGGGACCGTCTACTACGTTCTGCGGTGGGTGATCTCCTTCCCCCTCACCTGGCTGAACCCGTTCTTCGCCTTCTACGCGTCCACCGGCTACTTCGACACCGACGAACTGATGTCCGGAACGCGCCGGCAGCGGCTCGGCCTCTTCGCCACCGTCGTCGTGGTGGCGGGCGCGCAGGCCGGCGGGCTGCCGTTCCGCAGCCCGGTCCAGTGGGTGCTGTTCGGCGTGATGATCGTCGCGAACAACGCCCTGATGATGGTGGTCGGCCACCTCAACCAGCAGGAGGAGCAGCGCTCCCGCGAGCGGGCCGGGACCATCGCCGAACTCGAACGCACCAACACCGCCCTGCAACAGGCCCTCGACGAGAACGCCGCCCTGCACGCCCAACTCCTCGTCCAGGCAAGGGAGGCAGGGGTCGCCGACGAACGCCGGCGCCTCGCCGCCGAGATCCACGACACCATTGCCCAGGGCCTGACCGGCATCATCGCCCAGCTCCAGGTCGTCGCGAGCGCCCCCGACCTGCCCACCGCCCGCACCCATCTCGACCGCGCCTCCACCCTCGCGCGCCACAGCCTCGGCGAGGCCCGCCGCTCCGTGCAGAACCTCGCCCCCGTGGCCCTGGAGAACGACGGACTGCCCGAAGCCCTGAAGAAGACGGTCGCCGAATGGGGCGAACGGACGGGCGTACGCGCCGAGTTCACCGTCACCGGCACCACCGAGCAACTCCACGAGGAGATCTCGGCGACCCTCCTGCGCATCGCCCAGGAGGCCCTGTCCAACGCCTCCCGGCACGCCCACGCCACCCGCCTCGGCCTCACCCTGACCTTCCTCGGCGAGGAGGTGATCCTGGACATCCGCGACGACGGCCGCGGCTTCGACCCGCTCGCCGTCCCCGCCCGCTCCACCGCCGCCGGTTTCGGCCTCGACGGCATGCGCGCCCGCGCCGAACGCGTCGCCGGCTCCCTCGCCGTCGAGTCCGAGCCGGGCCTCGGCACGGCCCTCTCCGCTCGCGTACCGTTGGTACGCCATGACAGATGACGCGACAGACGACGGCACGGAAGAGGGGACGATCTCCCTCCTCGTCGTGGACGACCATCCCGTCGTACGGGACGGTCTGCGCGGCATGTTCGAGTCCGCGCCCGGATTCCGCGTACTGGGAGAGGCGTCGAACGGCGTCGAGGCGGTCGGGAAGGCCGCCGCGCTCGACCCCGACGTGATCCTCATGGACCTGCGCATGCCGGGCGGCGGGGGTGTCGAGGCGATCGCGCACCTCACCCGCGCGGGCGCCCGCGCCAAGATCCTCGTCCTGACGACGTACGACACCGACTCCGACACGATCCCCGCGATCGAGGCGGGCGCGACGGGTTACCTCCTCAAGGACGCGCCCCGCGACGAGCTCTTCACCGCCGTACGGGCGGCCGCCCAGGGCCGTACGGTCCTCTCCCCGGCCGTGGCCTCCCGGCTGGTCTCCGCGGTCCGTACGCCCAGGGCCCCCGGCAACGAGCCGCTCTCCGCCCGCGAACGCGAGGTCCTGACCCTGGTCGCCAAGGGCACGTCCAACCGCGAGATCGCCCGCGAACTCTTCATCAGCGAGGCGACGGTGAAGACCCACCTCACCCACCTGTACGCCAAGCTGGGCGTCAAGGACCGGGCGGCGGCGGTGGCGACGGCCTACGACCGGGGAATCCTGGGCTGATCCGCCCGACTGCATCGCCCGACTACGCGGTCGGGTACGGGAGCAGGCCGTCCGCGACCTTCTCCCACGACGCCTTCAGCTCGGCCAGCAACTCCGGCCTGTCCGGGGCGAGGTCGGCCTGCTCGCGGGAGTCGGCGGCGAGGTTGTAGAGGTGGTCCTCGCCGGTCTCGTCCCGGTAGTACTTCCAGTCGCCGCGCCGCAGGGCCCGGTTGGCCCGGACCCGCCAGAACAGGTCCCGCTCGGGCACGTCCTCGCCCCGCAGCAGGTATCCGGCGAGGCTCCTGCCGTCCAGCGGGTAGGCCGGGTCGGGCCGGGCGCCGCCCAGTTCCAGGAGCGTGGCTGTCCAGTCGGGGGAGAAGTTCGGCTCGTGGCTGACCTGGCGGCCGTCGATCCGGGTGGGCCAGCGCACGATGGCCGGCACCCGGATACCGCCCTCCAGGAGCACGAACTTCTCTCCGCTGAGCGGCCAGTTGTACGAGTAGCGCTCCCCGCCGTTGTCGCTGGCGAACAGCACCAGCGTGTTCTCCTCCTGCCCGGACCTGCGCAGCGCCGCGAGCACCTCGCCGACGGCCGCGTCCAGGCTCTCCACCATCTGCGTGTACTTCTCGACCGAGCCGCCGTCGTAGTGGTTGAGAGCCCTGGAGACCTCCGCCTGGCTCTTCGCGGCCCGGATCTTCGCGGCGATCTCGGCACCGGTCTCCGCGTCGTCCTCCGCGAGCCAGGGCCAGTGCGGGGTCGTGAAGTTGAGGTTCAGCAGCCACGGCTTGTCGTGGTCCCGGCCGACGTACTCCACGGCCCGTTCGGTGAGGACCTCGGTGTAGTAGCGCAGGTCCTGGTACTCGGCGTCACCCTCGTAGAGGTCGTAGGTGCCCAGCTGGCCGAGCTTGGAGAAGTACTCCAGTACGCCGCCGAAGTTGCCGAAGAACTCGTCCCAGCCGGACTTGGTGGGGCTGTAGTCGGGCAGCCAGCCGCAGTGCCACTTGCCGATCAGAGCGGTCGAGTAGCCCGCCTTCTTCAACTGGGAGGCGAGCGTGGGGTGGTTCGGGTCGAGCCCCTGGGCCTTGTTCGCGATCGGCTCGGCAAGACCGCCCGGCGTCCGGCCCGGGTAGCGCCCCGTGTAGAGGCTGAACCGGGTCGGAGAGCAGGTCGCGGACCCGGAGTACGCGTCGGTGAACCGCACCCCCTGCCGGGCCAGCCGGTCCAGGTTCGGCGTCTTGATGTGCGGGGCGCCGTAGGAGGAGAGGTCGGCCCAGCCGAGGTCGTCGCCGAGGATGACCAGGAGGTTGGGGCGTTTGCCGGCGGCGGCGGGGCGCGCCTTGAAGGGGCGTTCGGCGGGCGCGGCCCCGGCGGCGGTGGCCGTACTGGCGACGGCGGTCACGGCACCGCCACCGACGAGACCAGCGAAGGCGCGGCGGGATATTTCAGGCATGCGGAATCCTTGCGGGGAGAGAGGGAGTGGCATCAGTGTGATCAGCCGGTCACCCTCATGGCCAGGAATCCCGCGCGGAGTTCACGGTCCTGAAACGTTGTCTCGGTCGGCCTCCTTCACCCGGCCACCCTCAACTCGCCACCTTCAGCAACATCACCGCCCGCGCCGGCACAGTGATCGCCGCCCCCGCCCGGTGCACCACCCCGGGCGTCTCCCCCTGCTCCTCCCGCGACGTGTCGACGACGACCTCGTACTGCTCCGCCCACGGCGGTCCGGGCAGGACGAAGCTCGCGGGCCGGTCGCCCGCGTGCAGGACGGCCAGGAAGCTGTCGTCCGTGACCGGCACGCCCCGCGCGTCCCGGCCGGGGATGTCCCGTCCGGACAGGTACATACCGAGCGTCGCCGCGGGCGCGTACCAGTCCCGTTCCGTCATCTCCGCTCCGCGGGCCGTGAACCACGCCAGGTCGCGCAGCCCGTCGGCCGAGTGGGCCCGGCCGGAGAAGAAGGCACGCCGCCGCAGCACGGGATGGGCGTGGCGGAGGGCGATCAGACGGGCGGTCAGGTCGAAGAGGGCCCGCCAGTCGGGATCGTCGAGCAGGGTCCAGTCGATCCAGCTGATCTCGTTGTCCTGGCAGTACGCGTTGTTGTTGCCCCCCTGGGTCCGCCCCAGCTCGTCCCCCGCGACCAGCATCGGCACACCCGTGGACAGCAGCAGGGTGGTCAGGAGGTTGCGCAACTGACGGCGCCGCAGACCCTGTACGCGGGCGTCCTCCGTCTCGCCCTCCGTCCCGCAGTTCCAGGCGCGGTTGTCGTCGGTGCCGTCCCGGTTGCCCTCGCCGTTGGCCTCGTTGTGCTTGCGCTCGTACGACACCAGGTCCCGCAGGGTGAAACCGTCGTGGGCCGTCACGAAGTTCACCGAGGCGTACGGCCGCCGCCCGCCCCACGCGTACAGGTCGCTCGACCCCGACAGCCGGTACCCGAGATCCCGTACGTCCGGCAGCGCGCCCCGCCAGAAGTCCCGTACGGCGTTGCGGTAGCGGTCGTTCCACTCGGTCCACAGGGGAGGGAAGGCCCCGACCTGATAGCCGCCGGAGCCGACGTCCCACGGCTCGGCGATCAGCTTCACCCGGCGCAGCACCGGGTCCTGGGCGATGACGGCCAGGAACGGGGACAGCATGTCGACGTCGTGCATGGAGCGGGCCAGCGCGGCCGCCAGGTCGAACCGGAAGCCGTCCACCCCCATCTCCGTCACCCAGTACCGCAGCGAGTCCGTGATCAGGCGCAGGACATGCGGCTGAACGACGTGCAGGGTGTTGCCGCAGCCCGTGTAGTCCGTGTACCGCCGGGCGTCGCTCTGCAGCCGGTAGTAGCCGCGGTTGTCGATGCCGCGCAGCGACAGCGTGGGGCCCAGCTCGCCCGCCTCGGCCGTGTGGTTGTAGACCACGTCGAGGATGACCTCGATACCGGCGGCGTGCAGCGACCGCACCATGCTCTTGAACTCGCCGACCTGCTGGCCGGTCGTCCCCGAGGCCGCGTACCCGGCGTGCGGTGCGAAGTAGCCGATCGAGTTGTAGCCCCAGTAGTTCTTCATGCCCCGGCGCAGCAGATGGTCCTCGTGCGCGAACTGGTGCACCGGCAGCAGTTCCACCGCCGTCACGCCCAGCTTCACCAGGTGCTCGATGGCCGCCGGGTGCGCCAGCCCCGCGTACGTGCCCCGCAGTTCCTCCGGGATGTCCGGGTGCAGCTTCGTGAAGCCGCGCACGTGCAGTTCGTAGATGACCGAGTCCGCCCAGGGCGTCTTCGGGCGGCGGTCGTCCGTCCATTCGTCGTCGGGCGCGTCGTCGTGGACGACGACACCCTTGGGGACGTACGGAGCGGAGTCCCGGTCGTCGCGCACAGTGTCCGCGACCTGCTGCTGGGGCCAGTCGCGCACATGCCCGTACACCTCCGGCGGCAGCGTGAAGTCGCCGTCCACGGCACGGGCGTACGGATCGAGGAGCAGCTTCGCGGGGTTCCAGCGGGCGCCGGTCCACGGGTCCCAGCGGCCGTGCACCCGGAAGCCGTACCGCTGCCCGGGCCGCACGCCGGGCACGAAACCGTGCCAGATCTCGTGGGTCAGCTCGGTGAGGGGCACCCGGATCTCGGTGCTCGCGCCGTCCGCGCCTCCGGAGACGCCGTCGTAGTCGAAGAGGCACAGCTCGACGGACTCGGCGCCGCCCGCCCACAGCGCGAAGTTGGTGCCCGAGACACCGTCGGGACCGGTCCGGAAACGCGCCCCGAGCGGGGTCGGCGCACCGGGCCACACGGGGACGGCCGGCGCGACGCGCGGACTGCCGTTCAGCACGGGGGCGGGCTGCGCGGGCAGCCCGGCGCCCGGGGCGCGCCCCTCCTGCACTGCCTCCTGCTCGGCTGCGCTCGACACCTCACGGCCTCCTGCGGCTCGATGGGAGCGACGCGCGGGGATGCCCATGGCGTCCCGGCCACGGCTCCCCGTCGCGTCGTCCTTCCCACTGTTCTGCCCAGCGCCGGGCTCGCACTCACGTTTCCCCAGGAGGGGGCTGCGCGGCCTCGTGCGGATGAGGCCCGCCCCACTTCCCCGGGGCCGCTTCCTCGTTGGGCCCCACGTGATGCACGCACAGACGCGCGCGGCGCGCGCAGGGGCCACGCTGGCCGCCGTACTGACATGGGCCGGACTGCTGGCCGGAGCCGCGGGATGCACCTCGCACGGCGTGGACAAGGTGCTCGGCAAGCCCCGTTCGCCCGAGAACACGATCCGTGTCTCACCGGACGACGGCAGCAAGGCCGTACGCCCCGAGGAGAGCCTGCGGGTACGGGTGCCGGCCGGGCGCCTGGAGTCGGTGAAGGTCGTCAGGTCCCAGGACGCGCAGGACTTCCCGGTGCCCGGCCGGATCGCCGAGGACGGCATGACCTGGCGGCCGGACGAGCCCCGACTTGCCCTGGCCGCCAAGTACTCCGTCGACGTGGTCGCGCTGGACGGCCACGGCCGCCGGGTGGCCAGGCACGCGACGTTCACGACGTCCGTCCCCGACGAGCGCTTCATCGGCTACGTGATGCCCGAGAACCGCTCCACGGTCGGCACCGGAATGATCGTTTCGCTGGACTTCAACCGGGTGATCGAGAACCGCGCGGCCGTCGAGCGCGCCGTCCGTGTGACCTCCGTGCCGGAGGTGGAGATCGCCCCGCACTGGTTCGGCGAGAAGCGTCTGGACTTCCGGCCCGAGGAGTACTGGAAGCCGGGCACGAAGGTCACCGTCGCGCTGCGGCTGCGCGACGTCGAGGCGGCCCCCGGCGTGTACGGACTGCAGTACAAGACCTTCTCGTTCACGGTCGGCCGCAGCCAGGTCAGCCTCGTCGACGCCGCCGCCCACACCATGGAGGTACGCCGCGACGGCGAGGTCCTCTCCACCGTGCCGATCACCGCGGGCGCCCCCAAGAGCACGACGTACAACGGGAAGATGGTGGTCACCGAGATGCTGGAGGTGACCCGGATGAACGGCGCGACGGTCGGCTTCACCGACGCCGACGGCAAGGGCGAGTACGACATCCCCGACGTGCCGCACGCGCTGCGCCTCACCACCTCCGGGACCTTCCTGCACGGCAACTACTGGGCGCAGGGCGTCTTCGGCACCGCCAATGTCAGCCACGGCTGCGTGGGCCTGCGCGATGTGAAGGGCGGCAGCTCCGCGACCCCGGCGGGCTGGTTCTTCGACCGCAGCCTCATCGGTGACGTCGTCGAAGTCGTCAACAGCAATGACAAGAAGGTCGCTCCTGACAACGGCCTCGGCGGGTGGAACATGGGATGGAAGGCCTGGAAAGCGGGCTCCGCGGTGAAGTAGCCGGACATAGGGGTACGGACAAGACGTACGCCGGTGGCACCACGGGCTGTTGAAGTTGGGACTGAACGGTGACAATCCCAGGAGGCCAACGCTCCTGGCGGTGTGATTAATTAGCGCGATACACGCGTGGGACGCGGCTGTGAGCTGCGGGCTCCCGCCATGGGCCCAGGCGTCACGGGGCGACCATCGATGGGTAGTGCGGGCCTTGATCAGGCCGTGCGAGGGGAGAACGAACTTGAACGGGCGACCGATATCGGGGGCGTCGGTTGGCGCGCGGACACGGCGTGGAAAGGGGGCCCTGGCGCTGGCGCTGGGGACCCTGATGCTCGTCGTGACCGCATGCGGCGGGGGAGGGGACTCGGATTCCGGGTCCGGCTCGGGGAAGGGCGGGGGCAAGGATTCGGGCCAGGCGGACACCAAGGTCTCGCAGGCGGTCGTGACCGTGGCCCCGAAGGACGGCGCCAACGGTGTGAAGACCAGCGGCGCGCTCAAGGTGACGGCGGCCAAGGGCAAGCTGACCGAGGTCGAGGTCGAGGACACCAAGGGCAACCCGGTCGAGGGGAAGATCACCGACGGGGGCGCGACCTGGACGCCCGCCACGCATCTCGCCGCGTCCACCAAGTACAAGGTCCACGCGGTGGCCAAGGACTCCGAGGGCCGTGAGTCGGCGGAGGAGTCGGCGTTCACCACGCTGACCCCGAAGAACACGTTCGTCGGCATCTTCACGCCGGAGGACGGCTCGAAGGTCGGCGTCGGGATGTCCTTCTCGGTCAACTTCACACGGGGGATCACGCACCCCGAGGACGTCGAGAAGGCGATAGACATCAAGACCGAGCCGGCGGTCGACGTCGAGGGCCACTGGTTCGGCAACGACCGCCTCGACTTCCGCCCCGAGAAGTACTGGAAGCCCGGTACGAAGGTCACCGTGAAGCTCAACCTCGACGGCGTCGAGGGCCGGCCCGGTGTCTACGGCGAGCAGGCCAAGACCGTGAAGTTCACGATAGGCCGCAGCCAGGTCTCCACCGTCGACGTCAAGACCAAGAAGATGACCGTCAAGCGCGACGGCAAGGTCATCAAGACCATCCCGGTCACGACGGGCAAGCCCGGCTACGAGACCTGGAACGGCCAGATGGTCATCACCGAGCGCCTCCGGGTGACCCGGATGAACGGTGAGACGGTCGGCTACGGCGGCGAGTACGACATCAAGGACGTGCCGGACGCGATGCGGCTGACCACGTCGGGCACCTTCATCCACGGCAACTACTGGGGCGGCGACGCCTTCGGCAACTACAACGCCAGCCACGGCTGCATCGGCCTGCGCGACCAGCGCGGCGGCGGCGACCGCGGCGCACCGGCCGCCTGGTTCTTCGACCGCTCGATCGTCGGTGACGTGGTGGTCGTGAAGAACTCCAACGACCGGATCGTGGACCCGGACAACGGGCTCAACGGCTGGAACATGTCGTGGGAGAAGTGGAAGGCGTGACGGTCCGCGGACGGGGGCGGCACTGACCACGCTTCTCCCGGCCCGCGTTGTCGCGGCTCGTACGGCCCCGGTGTGCTGCTCCTCTGTGACGCAGCACACCGGGGCCGTTGTCGTTAGCCTTCGTTAACCTGCCTTCATGACTGTGCATCTCGAAGTCGCCGAAGGTGTCGGCACGATCCGTCTCGACCGCCCGCCCATGAACGCGCTGGACGTCGCCACACAGGACCGCCTCAAGGAGCTCGCCGAGGAGGCCGCGCGCCGCGAGGACGTGCGCGCGGTGATCCTCTACGGCGGCGAGAAGGTGTTCGCGGCGGGCGCGGACATCAAGGAGATGCAGGCCATGGACCATACGGCGATGGTCGTACGCTCCCGGGCCCTGCAGGACTCCTTCACCGCAGTGACCCGCATCCCCAAGCCGGTCGTCGCCGCGGTCACGGGTTACGCACTGGGCGGGGGCTGCGAGTTGGCGCTCTGCGCCGACTTCCGCATCGCCGCGGACAACGCCAAGCTGGGCCAGCCGGAGATCCTGCTCGGGCTGATCCCGGGCGCCGGCGGCACCCAGCGCCTGTCCCGCCTGATCGGCCCCTCCAAGGCCAAGGACCTCATCTTCACCGGCCGCATGGTCAAGGCCGACGAGGCCTTGTCGCTCGGCCTGGTGGACCGGGTCGTACCGGCCGGCGAGGTGTACACCGAGGCGCACGCGTGGGCCGCGAAACTGGCCCAGGGGCCGGCGCTCGCGCTGCGCGCCGCCAAGGAGTCCGTCGACGCGGGCCTGGAGACGGACATCGAGACCGGGCTCGCCATCGAACGCAACTGGTTCGCGGGGCTGTTCGCCACCGAGGACCGGGAGCGGGGGATGAAGAGCTTCGTGGAGGAGGGCCCGGGCAAGGCGAAGTTCCTCTGACAGGGGCCGCGGCAGGAAGTCGTGGGTGTCTGCGGCAGGGGTTGCGGGTGTCCGTGGCAAGGGATTGCGGGTGCCGGGAAAGTCACCCGTCGAATTCCGCTGATCCACTTGCAGTTGACGCGATGTCTTACCCGCGTCCCTCGAAGGGGCGGTTTATCCGAGGGTTAAGGCAACCTTAAGACTTCCTTGTCGAGGGCGGCGGGCGATTGCCCCGACGAGGCCTTTTCCCGCAGGCCAGGCAGGCTGTGGTCGCCCCCGAACTGCCGTTGGCATATGCCGATCGAATCGTGCGGAATGGGGGGTTCCGGGGGGCGTATTCCTCCGGAACGCCCCCAACGAGGCCTCTGGGCGGCCATGATGGGGGCATGGCGGGGCTGGAGGGTATCGAACAGCCGCGGCGGCACGGGAGTGCGACCGCGGCGCGCTGGTCGCCCGCGGTCGAGGACGAACACGCGCTCAAGGCGCTGGAGTTGTTCGGCAATCCGACCGAGGGGGAGGTGCCGTTGCCCTCCCGGCCCGAGTCCGCGGCCACCGCGCGTCGGCTCACCCAGGTCGTGGTTCTGCGCCACTGGGGGCTCTCGCCGAAGATGACCGAGGACGCGGTCCTGCTCGTCTCGGAGTTGGTGGGCAACGCCGTGCGGCACACGGGTGCGCGGGTGTTCGGGCTCCGGATGCGCCGCCGTCGGGGCTGGATCCGCGTCGAGGTCCGTGACCCCTCCCGTGGCCTTCCCTGCCTCATGCCGGTCCAGGAGATGGACGTCAGCGGCCGAGGCCTCTTCCTCGTCGACAAACTCTCCGACCGCTGGGGCGTGGATCTCCTGCCTCGCGGCAAGACGACGTGGTTCGAAATGAGGGTGGCGGACCGTTAGGGCTATTCGCCCGGCGGGGCGAAATCCGTAAGCAGGCGATCCGCCCCACCCGTCGACTTCACCCAGGACCGGCTCACCAAGAAGTGGCACCTCCCGGACGGCGGCAGCCCCGACACGGGCGGCGTCTCGGCCGACGGCAAGGTCCTGTGGCTGTCGGGCCGTTGCAACTCCGAGGTGTACGCCATCGACACCGGGACCGGTGCCCAGCTCGCCCGCATCCCGGTCGGCAACGGCCCGCACGGCCTCGCGGCCCATCCCCGGCCGGGCCGCTACTCCCTCGGCCACACGGGCATCCTCCGCTGAGACGGCCGAGGCAACGTCCGTCGGCGGCGCGCCGCCGAACGAGTGAGGATCCACGGCCCGCCCCCGCGGAACCGAGATCGTGCTGTTCATGATCACAACTCGCCTGCGGCGGTGGGCCGCTGCCGTCGTCCTGTCCCTCTCGGCCGTCTTCGCGACGTCCGCGGCGACGCTCCCCGCCGACACCACGACGAAGGCACCCACGGCTTTCGCCGCGAAGGCCGCCGCCCCCACCTGTCCCCAGTTCGCCGACCCGGTCCATGCCGCCGCGGACCACCGCGTGGAGGTCGACCGCATCACGCCCGAGCCCGTCTGGCGCAAGACCTGCGGCACGCTCTACCGCAGCGACGGCCGCGGCCCCTCGATCGTCTTCGAGCAGGGCCTCCACCCGCGGGACGTCATCAACGGCCAGTACGACATCGAGCAGTACGTCCTGGTCAACCAGCCCTCCCCGTACGTCTCCACGACCTACGACCACGACCTCTACAAGACGTGGTGGAAGAGCGGCTACAACTACTACATCGACGCCCCCGGCGGCGTGGACGTCAACAAGACCATCGGCGACACCCACAAGTGGGCCGACCAGGTCGAGGTCGCCTTTCCCGGCGGTATCGAGCGGAAGTACATCATCGGCGTCTGCCCGGTCGACAAGAAGACCAAGACCGAGATCATGAGCGACTGCGAGAGCAACCCGCACTACGAGCCCTGGCACTGAGCCCCGGCCCCCGACCCGACGCCGGCCCGTCGCTCGCTCCCTAGCGGGCGATCAGCAGTGCCTCCGCCCCGACCGGGCGGAACCCGGCCGCCTGGAAGGCCCGTACGCTGCGGGCGTTCCCGGCGGCCTGCTGCGCCCAGACCGGCTCGCCCCCGCCCAGATGCCGGGCGGCCACGGCGAGCGCCCGCCCCAGCCCCCGGTGCCGTACCCCCTCGGCCACCTCGATCGCGGCCTCCAGCCGCCCCGCGACCCCGCGCCCCAGGACGAGTACGCCGCCGTCGGCGGCCCACACCCGCACGTCGTCCCGCCGCTTGCGGGCCCGGGCGACCCGGGGATGGCCGGGATCGTCGAGTTCCGTCAGCCGCAGCGGAGGCGGGCCGGACAGTGGCGCGGCGACCGTCAGCAGGTCGATCGTGTCCGTCGTACGCCCCGTACGCTCCATGAACGCCGCGAGGAACCGCGGGTTCATCGTCGCGGCGAGCGGATCGCAGTCGGCGGCGGCCAGCGTTTCGCGCACCCAGCCCTCCCCCTCGTCGGTGAACACGACGGAGTGCGCGGTGAAGGCGATGACCCCGGCGTCCCGGTGAGCGTGCTGAGGCACGACCGTCGTACCGCCGTCCGGCGGCGGGAAGACTCCTCGCGCCGCCGCGTCGAGAATGTCCCGCAGAGTGCCGGCCACCGCGCCGCCCCTTCCCTCGCCCGCCACTTGAGTCTCCACCCACTGGAAGGCTCCAGACTCCACCCCATGATCGACGACGGCACCGGGCTGCTCACCATCGGGCGGCTCTCCCGGAGCTGGGCCTCGGCCTGGACGACGTACGCCCCGGAGGCCGCCACGGTCCTGGCCGAGCTGCTCGGCGACGCCGACAGGGCCGCCGTACTGGAACGCATGGTGTCGGCGAGCCGGGCCGAGCTCGCCCGCTTCCGGGAACTGCCGGCGCTCGTACGGGGGCCGAGCCGCTGCGCACGCACCGGGAGGAGTCCGCGTGGGTGGTCGCCGCGCTGAGCGCCGAGCTCGGCAGCTAATCTGACCTCGGCAAGTACGGCACATCAGAAGGGGCGGGTCCGGTGGCGGACATCGAGGAAGCACGCAAGGCGTTCGAGCGCATCGACGTGGACGGG
The DNA here is from genome assembly GCF_036182465.1 of Streptomyces sp. NBC_00258. NCBI lineage: Bacteria > Bacillati > Actinomycetota > Actinomycetes > Kitasatosporales > Streptomycetaceae > Streptomyces > Streptomyces sp. NBC_00258. The sequence goes on along the minus strand of NZ_CP108081.1, from coordinate 4,304,377 downwards.
GACGGCTACATCACCGCCGCCGAGTTCAAGAAGGCCCTGGCTCAGGGCGGCGACTGGAACGTCACCGAGTCGGTGGCCGAGGCCGTGATCGCCGCCCGGGACCTCAACAGCGACAAGCTGCTGTCGTTCGACGAGTTCTGGTCCCACCTGAACAAGTAGCCGAACGCGAGGGGCGCTCCTGCCGGACGGGCGGGGGCGCCCTTTGCCGTGCGGGCGCGCGACCGGTCACGCGACGGCCGGGACAGCGGTTTCCGGACGTTCGAAACGCTGTGCGGCCTTTCGGGTGATGGCCCGGAATAGCCCGCTTGCCCCGGAGGTTGGTGTTCCACATCGGAGTCATCGACCCCCGGAAGGGCGCGCGAGCCATGAAGATCGGCATCATCGGAGCGGGCAACATCGGCGGCAACCTCACCCGGCGGCTCACCGCCCTCGGTCACGAGGTGTCCGTCGCCAACTCCCGAGGTCCGGGGACCCTCACCGCACTGGCCGAGGAGACCGGCGCGACACCCGTCCCGGTCGGGGAGGCGGCACGCGGCGCCGAGCTCGTCGTGGTCACCATCCCCCTGAAGGCGGTCCCGAACCTGCCGTCCGGGCTCTTCGACGAGGCCGCCGACGGGGCCGTCGTCATCGACACCGGCAACTACTACCCCCGGCAGCGGGACGGAAAGATCGCCGCGATCGAGGACGAGGGCCTGACGGAGAGCCGCTGGACGGCCCGGCAACTCGGCCACACGGTCGTCAAGGCCTTCAACGGTACGTACGCCCAGGACATCCTCGACCGCCACCGCCCGGCCGGCGCCCCGGACCGCATCGCCCTCCCGGTCGCCGCCGACGACGCGTCCGCCAAGCAGGTCGTCCGCGACCTCATCGACGAACTCGGCTTCGACACGGTCGACGCGGGCTCCCTCGACGACTCCTGGCGCCAGCAGCCCGGCACCCCGGTCTACGGCCTCCAGGAAGGCGTGGACGCGGTGACGAAGGCCCTGTCGGAGGCGCCGCGGGAGCGCTCGGCGGACTTCAGGGCGTAGGGCTCCGGCGCCCGCCGGGACGATCTCTCAGACGATCTCCAGGGGCAGGTGCGGCCCGTCCGGCAACTCGACCTCGACCGGGTCACCGGGCCGCACCACGCCACCCGTGACGACGACACTCATGATCCCGGCCCGGAACCGGACGGTCCCGTCCTCGTCCCGCCCGACGACCTGCTTCATCAGCCCCTTCTGGAAGCCGTCGATCTGCGCACAGGGATTCCGCAGCCCGGTGACCTCCACCACGGCCTCGCCCCCGACGCGCAGCAGTGTTCCCGTCGGCAGCCCGAGCAGATCGATCCCCCGGGTGGTGACGTTCTCCCCGAGCTCCCCGGCCGCGACCTCGAACCCGGCCTCCCGCACCTCGTCGAACAACTCCTCGTGAATGAGGTGCACCTGCCGCAGATTCACCTGCGAAGGATCCTTCTCCATCCGGAACCGATGCTTCACCGTCACTCCGGCGTGCACGTCCCCCTCCACCCCGAGCCCGGCAAGCAACGTGATGCCGTCCCGATTCGGCTTGGAGAACGAATACTTGCCGCTGCTGCTGACCGCAGTCACTGTCCCGCCCATGCGCGACAGCCTACGGGGTAGCCCATTCCCGCAGGTCGGCGATGGTGTCGAACCGCGCCATGTTCTTGTCCAGCGGGTCGTCCGTGTACTGGTGGAAGCGCCACTTCGCCTGGATCCGCGGTTTGCCCGCGGTCACGTAGTCGGCGATCCAGAGGCCGTCGCCGGCATACGAGGTGGTGTCGACGTTCAGCCAGTAGTTCCGATTGCAGTAGAGGACCACCCGGTTGTTCGGCCGGAGTTCCTTCACCTTGCGGATGAAGCGGTCCTTCTCGGCGTTGGTCGCGTGGGTGCCGTCGCCCGTTGTCTCCCAGTCGACGGCGAGGATGTCGCCTGCCTTTTCGGGGGCCTTGCCGACGAAGTACTCGGCCTGGGCCGTGAGGTTGCCCGGCCAGAGGAAGTGATAGAAGCCGACGACGCAGCCGGCGTCGCGGGCCCGCTTCGTCTGCGCGCTCAGCTTCGGGTTGACGTACGTGCGGCCCTCAGTGGCCTTGACGAAGACGAACGACAGGCCTTCGGTGCTGTACGAGGACGACTGGTAGGCGCTGACATCGATGCCGCGCAGCATGTGGTTCCTCCGTGCGGTGGGGGGACGGGTGCTGTTGGTGCCTGTGGGGGGCAACTTCCTTTGCTCTTCCCCCACTTCGCCCGTCCCACCCTCAGCAGTCGGTGATGTCCACCGTCGGCCCGCCCCGCGCGGTCCCCCTGTGCTTCACCTGTGTATCGGCCGGTTCCGGTCATGGCGTCCGGCCGTCAGCGGAGGACCACCGTGCGCCTGCCCTGGACGAACACCCGGCCTTCGCAGTGCCATCGGACCGCTCGGGCCAGGGCTGCCGACTCCGCGTCGCGGCCGATGGCGGCCAGGCCGTCGGGGGTGTGGCTGTGGTCGACGTCGATGACCTCCTGGGCGATGATCGGGCCTTCGTCGAGGTCGGCGGTGACGTAGTGGGCCGTCGCGCCGACGAGCTTGACTCCGCGGTCGTGTGCCTGGTGGTAGGGCTTGGCGCCCTTGAAGCTGGGCAGGAACGAATGGTGGATGTTGATCATCCGGCCGGCCAGCCGGGTGCACAGGCCGTCGGAGAGCACCTGCATGTAGCGCGCCAGCACGACCAGCTCGACGTCGAACGAGTCGACGATCTCCATGAGCCGGGTCTCGGCCTCGGGTTTGGTCGTCGTGGTGACCGGCACGTGGAAGAACGGGATGCCGTGCCAGGCGACGAGTGACTCGTGGTCACGGTGGTTGGAGACCACCGCGACCACGTCGACGGGCAGGTCACCGCTGCGGGCGCGGTAGAGCAGGTCGTTGAGGCAGTGGCCGTAGCGGGACACCATGACCAGCACGCGGCGCCGGGTGCTGACCGGTTCGAGGTGCCAACGCATGGTGAAGGGGGCCGCCACGGCGGCGAAGTCGCGGCGCAGGGTCTCCGTGACGCTCTCGCCGGCCGAGGCGGCGAAGCGCACCCGCATGTAGAAGTGGCCGTCGCGGCGGTCGCCGAACTGCTGGTTGTCGATGATGTCGCTGCCGTGCTCGACCAGGAACCGCGAGACGGCAAGGACGATGCCGGGAGCCTCTGGGCAGTCGAGGGTGAGTAGGTGCTCGGCCGGTGCCGTGGCGGGGCCGGCCGGCGGGTGGGCGGGGGACGCGGCGGAAGCCGGGAGATCAGTCATGGTGCCAGCAATCGATGACGTCGACGGCGAGGCCGCCGAGGGCGGATTCCTTGTAGGTGACTCTCGTGTCCCGGCCGGCGCCGTCAGGGCACCTCCGACCCGCGGTACTCACTCATGGCGTCGATGAGCCGGCGCGCCAGGTGGTCGGCGAACGAGGATCGCGGGAGGAGCCGGTAGGTGGGCGCGTCGTCGACCTGCCAGAGCAGCAGCGGGACAGGTCCCACCGTGGTCGACACCGCCCGGCCGGGGCCGAAGGCCCGAGGATGCAGGTCGAGCGGGCAGCCCTTCTCCAGCACCTGCCGAGCGGACGGGCCGCTCAGCTCCACGGTTGTGCGGTTCGCCGAGACGTCCACGACCGAGCCCGGGTCCCCTCCGAGTGCCGCCCGCAACTCGGCGGCCACGTCGGTCTCGTACGTCTCGGTGGCCCCGTCCGTCCGGGACAGCACGAGCCATTCGTCGGGGCCGAGCCAGAGGACCGTGTGGGGGCCGGACGCGGTGGTGTGGCCGCACTGCCGCGGGAGCGATGCCCCCAGGCTCTTCTCGACGCGGTCGGCCGCTTCGGACGCGGGGTCGACGCGCAGGTTCACCATGGTGACGAACGGCCGCTCGGTCAGCGTGACCCCGCGGGCACCGGTGACGGCGGCGGCACGCATCCGATCCTGCAGATGTGCCAGGGGGCTGGTGCGCAGGGCCACCGGGCCCGCGCCTGCTTCGATCGTCGGCTCAGCCATCGCGCTTGGTCCCTTCGGGGTCGTAGAGGACGAAGTCGGTCACCTCGACGGGCACCAGGTCCTCGCCCACCGGGGCGAGCAGGGTCTCGCCGATCCTGGCCCGCCCGTCGGCGACGAGGGCGAGGGCGAAGGGGCGGCCCAGGGCCGGGCTGTGGTAGCTGGAGGTGACGTGGCCGAGCATCGGCACCGGCCCGGTCTCGGGGGTGATGGGTACGTCCGGCGCGACGAGCTGGGTGCCCTCGGGCAGCCGGGTCGTGCGGTCGGCCGGCAGCAGGCCGACCAGCTGCTTGCGGTCGGTGCGGGCGGTGTCGGCGCGGGAGTGGGACCGCTTCCCGATGAAGTCCTTCTGCTTCGAGACCACCCAGGACATGCCGGCGTCCTGCGGGGTGACGGTGCCGTCGGTGTCCTGTCCGACGATGATGTACCCCTTCTCGGCCCGCAGCACGTGCATGGTCTCGGTGCCGTACGGGGTGATGCCGTACGGCTGCCCGGCCGCGTGCACCTGCTCCCAGACGGCCAGGCCGTACCAGGCGGAGACGTTGATCTCGTAGGCGAGTTCGCCGGAGAAGGAGATCCGGCAGATACGGGCCGGGATCCCGGAGGCCAGGGTGGTCTCGCGGAAGGCCATGAAGGGGAACGCCTCGGCGGACAGATCGACGTCGGGCGCGAGTTGGGCCACGACCTGGCGCGACCGCGGGCCGACGACAGCGATCGTCGACCACTGCTCCGTCACCGAGGTGCAGTGGACGTCGAGTTCGGGCCACTCGGTCTGCAGCCACTCCTCCAGCCAGTCCAGGACTCCGGCCGCGCCGCCGGTCGTGGTGGTCATGAAGTAGCGGTTCTCGTCGAGGCGCAGGGTCACACCGTCGTCGAAGATCATGCCGTCGGGCTTGCACATGACGCCGTAACGGGCCATGCCGGGCTTGAGCTTCTTGAAGGCGTTCGTGTAGACGCGGTTCAGGAACTCGCCCGCGTCCGCACCCCGGAGCTCGATCTTGCCGAGGGTGGATGCGTCCATGAACGCCACCCCCTCACGGGCCGCACGGCACTCGCGGGCCACGGCCGCGTCCATGTCCTCACCGGGCCGGGGGTAGTACCGGGGGCGTTTCCACTGCCCGACGTCCTCGAACTCCGCCCCGTGCGCCACATGCCAGCTGTGGATGGAGGTGGTGCGTTCGGGGTCGAGCAGGTCACCGCGCTCACGACCGGCGAGGGCTGCGAAGCCCACCGGCGTGTAGGGCGCCCGGTAGGCCGTGGTGCCGATCTCCCCGGGAGACGCGCCCGCGCCGAGGGCCTCGGCGATCACACCGATCGCGTTGACGCCGGACGTCTTGCCCTGGTCGCCCGCCGTGCCGAGCGAGGTGTAGCGCTTGACGTGCTCGACACCGCGCATGCCGGCGCCGGTCGAGCGCCAGACGTCGGCGACGGTGACGTCGCGTTGCAGGTCGACCAGGTGGGTGTCCCAGCCGATGGGTTCGCCGTCGGGGGCGGGCACCAGCCAGAGGGCGCGCACATCGGCACGTACCTCCTTGTGCGAAGCCGTGGGCACCGGCACCGGGAACCCCGCGTCCGTCGCGGCCCGCGCACCGGCCCGTGCCCCTTCGGCCAGACAGCCGTCGAGGCCGTACGTCCCGTGGGCCGCACCGACGACCTGCTGGTCCCGGACGGTGCCGTCGGGGACGAAGGCGACCAGGTCCTCGTCCCAGCGCAGCCGGCCCTGGCGCTGGCTGTGCAGGTGCACCACCGGGCTCCAGCCGCCCGAGACGGCGAGCAGGTCGCAGTCGAACGGCTCGGCGGCTCCGGTGAGCCGGCCGTCGGCGTCGAGGGTCTGGACGGTGACGCCGGTCAGCCGGCTCTCGCCCGCCGTGCCGGTCACCGCGCTGCCCGTCAGCACCCGGACCCCGGTCGCGACCGCCACCTCGGCGGCCCGGTGGGACATCTCGGGGCGTGCGTCCACGACGACTGCGATGTCGATGCCCGCGGCGTGCAGGTCGGCGACCGTGTCGTACGCACTGTCGTTGGTCGTGCTCACCACGGCCCGCGAGCCCGGGGCCACGGCGTACCTGTTGACGTACGAGCGCACGGCCGCCGCGAGCATCACGCCGGGGCGGTCGTTGCCGGCGAAGACCAGCGGGCGCTCGTGAGCGCCGGTCGCCAGGATCACCTGGCGAGCGCGGATGTGCCACAGCCGCTGGCGCGAGACACCCGTGGACGGTTCGGGGGCATCGGCTCCGAGGTGGTCGGTTCGCCGCTGGAGGGCCAGAACGTAGTTGTCGTCGTACGAGCCGAAGGCCGTGGTGCGGTGCAGTACGACGACCTCGGGGGCGGCGAGGAGTGCCGCGCCGGCCTCGGCGACCCACTCCAGGGCGCTCCGCCCGCCGGCCTTCTCGGTACGCCCGGAGAGCAGCGAACCGCCGGGCTCGGGCTGGTCGTCGACGAGGATCACGCGGGCGCCGGAACCCGCGGCAGCGGCGGCGGCCGCCAGCCCGGCCGGTCCGGCGCCGACGACCAGGACGTCGGTGTGGACGTACTTCTTGTCGTAGACGGCGGGGTCGGAGCCCGGGTCGAGCCGGCCCATCCCGGACAGTGTCGCGGCGGACAGGCCGTCGTACAGCTCCGCCGTCGTCGCGGGCAGCATGCCCTCCGAGTACGAACCGCCGATCTGCAGCAGGGCGTTGGGTTCCTCGACGCCCGCGGAGACGATGCCGCGCGGGCGGCCGCGGTAGATCGACGGGGCGACCTCGACGAGTCCGTTCGCCAGCATCGCCGAGGCGACCGTGTCTCCGGGGTGGCCGGTCAGCTCCCGGCCGTCGACGGTGAACCGCAGCACGGTGCCGCGGTCGACACGGCCGCCCTGCCCGAGCCGGAAGTGCTGGTCGGTCATCGGTTCCCTCCGGCCTGGGGCAGTTCGGGGCGGGGCTCGTCGAGCCGGTAGGAGGTCAGCACTTCGTAGGTGGCGGTGTCGCGCAGGACGTTGAACCAGCGGCGGCAGCCGACGCTGTGCATCCACCGCTCGGCGAAGGGGCCCTTGGGGTTGTCGCGGTAGAAGACGTACTGGCCCCACTGTTCGTCGGTGAGGTCGGCCGTGGTCTCGGGGTAGGGGACGTGGGCCTGTCCGCCGTAGTGGTACTCGGTCTCGTCGCGGGGGCCGCACCATGGGCAGCTGATCAGCAGCACGGTGTCCTTCTCTCAGCGGGCTTTCAGTGGGCCACGGCGGCGGCGCCGTGCTCGTCGATCAGTGCGCCCGTCGTGAAGCGTTCGAGGGCGAAGGGGGCGTTCAGGGGATGCGGTTCGCCCGTGGCGATGGTGTGGGCGAAGGTCCAGCCGGCGGCGGGGGTGGCCTTGAACCCGCCGGTGCCCCAGCCGCAGTTGACGTAGAGGTTCTCGACGGGGGTGGTGCCGATGATCGGGGAGGCGTCCGGGGTGACGTCGACGATGCCGCCCCAGGTCCGCAGCACGTGCGCGCGGGCGAAGACGGGGAAGAGCTCGACGGCGGCGGCCATCTGCTGCTCGATGACATGGAAGGAACCGCGCTGTCCGTAGCCGTTGTACGAGTCGACGCCCGCGCCCATCACCAACTCGCCCTTGTGGGCCTGGGAGACGTAGACGTGCACGTGGTTCGACATGACGACCGTCGGGTGCACCGGCTCGTGCAGCTCGGAGACCAGGGCCTGCAGGGGGTGCGACTGCACCGGCAGCCGTACGCCCGCCCGCTCGGCCAGCACGCTGCTGTGCCCGGCGGCCGCGAGGCCGACCCGGCCGGTGTGGATACGGCCGCGGTTGGTCTCGACGCCGACGACCCGGTCGCCGTCCTTGAGGAAGCCGGTGACCTCGCAGCCCTGGATGAGATCCACGCCCATCTCGTCGGCCCGGCGGGCCAGCGCCCAGGCGACGTGGTCGTGCTTGGCGATGCCGGCCCGCGGCTGGAAGGTGCCGCCGAGGACCGGATACCGGGTGCGCGGCGAGAGGTTGACGATCGGGCAGACCTCGCCGACCTGGTCCGGGTCGAGCCACTCGGCGTCGACTCCGTTGAGCCGGTTGGCGTTGACGCGGCGCATGCCCTCGCGGACGTCCTGCAGGGTGTGCGCGAGGTTGAGGACACCGCGCTGGCTGAACAGGAAGTCGTAGTCCAGTTCCTCCGGGAGCCGTTCCCACAGCCCCAGCGCGTACTCGTAGATCGCCGCGCTCTCGTCCCACAGGTAGTTCGAGCGGATGATCGTGGTGTTGCGGGCCATGTTGCCGCCGGCCAGCCAGCCCTTCTCCAGGACGGCGACGTTGGTGATGCCGTGGTTCTTGGCCAGGTAGTAGGCGGTGGCCAGGCCGTGGCCTCCCGCGCCGACGATGACGACGTCGTACGAGGAGCGCGGCTCCGGGTTGCGCCAGAGGAAGTCCGGATGCTCCGGCAGCGGCGTGCTGGTCATGCCGCGTCTCCGTTCACGTGGGGCAGGTGGGGATAGAGAGGGAAGGCGGAGGCGAGCTTCTCGACCCGGGCACGCAGCAGGCCCGCGTGCTCGTCGCCGAACCGCTCGTCCTTCAGGGCCTGGGCGATGATGTCGGCGGTCTCCCGGAACTCCGCCTCGCCGAAGCCCCTGGTGGCCAGGGCCGGGGTGCCGATCCGCAGCCCCGAGGAGACCATCGGCGGGCGCGGGTCGAACGGCACCGCGTTGCGGTTGACGGTGATGCCGACGCGGTGCAGCCGGTCCTCGGCCTGCTTCCCGTCGAGCGCGGAGTTCCGCAGGTCGACGAGGACCAGGTGCACTTCGGTGCCGCCGGTCAGTACGGTGATGCCGGCCTCGGCCACATCGTCGGCCAGCAGCCGGCCGTCCAGGATGCGGGCGCCGTCCAGGGTGCGCCGCTGGCGCTCCTTGAACTCCTCGCTCGCCGCCACCTTGAAGGCCACCGCCTTCGCCGCGATGACGTGCTCCAGCGGACCGCCCTGCTGACCCGGGAAGACCGCCGAGTTGATCTTCTTGGCCAGTCCGGCCCGGCTGAGGATCACACCGCCGCGCGGACCGCCGAGGGTCTTGTGCGTCGTGGTCGTCACGACATCGGCGTACGGCACCGGGTTCGGGTGCAGGCCCGCGGCCACGAGACCGGCGAAGTGCGCCATGTCCACCAGCAGATACGCGCCCACCGCGTCGGCGATCCGCCGGAACGCGGCGAAGTCCAGCCGGCGGGGATAGGCCGACCAGCCGGCGACGATCATCTTCGGCCGGTGCGCGAGGGCGAGTTGCTCCACCTCGTCCATGTCGATACGCAGGTCGGACTCGCCCACGTGGTACGGGACGGCGTTGTAGAGCTTGCCGGAGTAGTTGAGGCGCATGCCGTGGGTCAGGTGCCCGCCGTGGGCCAGGTCGAGGCCGAGGATCGTGTCGCCGGGCTGGAGCAGCGCGGACATCGCGGCCGCGTTGGCCTGGGCGCCCGAGTGCGGCTGCACGTTCGCGGCCTCGGCGCCGAACAGTTCCCTGACCCGGCCGATGGCCAGCCGCTCGATGACGTCGACGTGCTCGCAGCCGCCGTAGTAGCGGCGGCCCGGGTAGCCCTCGGCGTACTTGTTGGTCAGCACCGACCCCTGGGCCTCCATGACGGCGGCCGGGGCGAAGTTCTCCGAGGCGATCATTTCGAGGGTCGACTGCTGACGGTTCAGCTCGGCGTCCACCGCGGCGGCGACCTCCGGGTCGAGCTCGCTGAGCGGAAGGGCGAGGGGAGGGGTGAATGTGCTGGTCGACGGGCTGGTTGCCATCTGTGCACCATCCTGGAGGCCAACTAGTACGCAACTGATATATCAATCTCTGCGGTACGGTATGGGAGCTCGCGAGACAGGTCAAGGGGGCATTGATGCAGCAGCTGGCGACAGAGCCGAGAAGCGGGAAGCCCGGAGGCGGGGAGCCCGGAGGCGAGGAGCTGTCTCTCGCCGAGCGCGCATACCGCGTCATCCGCGACCGGCTCGTCATGCTCGAGATCCGCCCGGGCGCACCGATCAACGAGGAACAGCTGGCACAGTCCCTGGGCGTCGGCCGGACACCGGTGCGCGAGGCCCTCAAGCGCCTCCAGTACGAGCGCCTCATCACGACCTATCCCCGACGCGGCACCTTCGCCACCGACGTCAACATCACCGACCTGGCCCACATCTCCGAGGTGCGCCAGGAACTGGAGCCCCTGGCCGCGGGCCAGGCCGCACGGCGGGCCACGGCCGCGGACCGGGCGACCCTGACGGCTCTGCGGCAGGAGCTGGAGAGCGCGGATTCCGGTCGGCACGACGCCACCGAGTTCATGCACCTGGACCTTCGGGTCCACCGCGCCATCTACGCCGCCACGCACAACCCGTACCTGGAGGACACCCTCGTCCGCCACGACAACCTGGCCACCCGGATCTGGTGCCTGTTCGTCGACCGTCTGTCCGACATGGCCGGTCACGTCGAGGAGCACGGGCCGTTGATCGAGGCGATCATCGCCGGTGAACCCGACAGGGCGGCACGCCTCGCCCGTAGTCACGTCGAGGGCTTCGAGCGGGCCATTCGCGACGCCATCTGAGAAGACCGTCCGCGTCGAGCAAGGCGTCGTGTACGGCGGCGTCCTCGTCGGCGATGGTGTCGCGGGCCTGGCTGTAGTCCATCTCCAGCACCGTGACGAACATGTGCAGGCGGGCCGTCAGATGTTCGAAGGTGCGGGCGGCCTGCGGAAGGTCCGCGATACGGGCCAGGGCGTCCTGGAACCACAGGTCGACCTCACGTATGCGCGGTGGTCGTTGTCCCGGGCGGCGGCGCGGGCCTCTGCCAGGGCGGCCGAGGCGGGGGCGAGGTTCCCGCGACCGAGCATGGCGACGCGGCGGATGAGCAGCGCACCGAGGCCGGCGCGCAGAGCGTAGAGGTCGAGAACGCCCGCCGCAGCCACGACATCGCAGCGCGCCTGGACTTCGGAACCGTCTGGGTCAACTCACATCTCGTGCTGGCCGGCGAAGTCCCCTGGGGCGGCTTCAAGGGATCCGGTTACGGCCGTGACCTGTCGGTCTACGCCCTGGACGACTACTCGCGCACCAAGCACGTCATGCACAACCACGAGCGCTGATCCGTCCGTCGAGACGGTGGACCCGCTTCGGCAGGCTCCAGCTCCGGAACCGAGGCGAGGTGCGGCACGGGGTACGGGCGTCCGTCACCGTGCCGGGCAGAGCCTGTTCCCCTGGCGCTCAGCACTCGATGATGTTCACAGCCAGCCCGCCCCGTGCCGTCTCCTTGTACTTGACGCTCATGTCCGCGCCCGTTTCCTTCATCGTCTTGATGACCTTGTCGAGGGACACCTTGTGCGAGCCGTCGCCGCGCATGGCCATCCTGGCCGCCGTGACGGCCTTGACCGCGGCCATGCCGTTGCGTTCGATGCAGGGGATCTGGACGAGGCCGCCGACCGGGTCGCAGGTGAGGCCGAGGTTGTGTTCCATGCCGATCTCCGCGGCGTTCTCGACCTGTTCGGGAGAGCCGCCGAGGACCTCGGCCAGCGCGCCCGCCGCCATCGAGCAGGCCGAGCCGACCTCGCCCTGGCAACCGACCTCGGCGCCCGAGATGGAGGCGTTCTCCTTGAAGAGCATGCCGATGGCGCCGGCAGCCAGCATGAAGCGGACCACACCCTCCTCGTCCGCGCCGGGCACGAAGTTGATGTAGTAGTGCAGGACCGCCGGGATGATGCCGGCCGCGCCGTTCGTCGGGGCGGTCACGACACGGCCGCCCGCCGCGTTCTCCTCGTTCACCGCCATCGCGTACAGCGTGATCCACTCCATGGCGTGGGCCAACGGGTCGCCCTCTGCGCGCAGTTGGCGGGCCGACATGGCCGCGCGGCGGCGGACCCTGAGGCCGCCCGGCAGGATGCCCTCGCGGGACATGCCCCGCGAGACGCACGCCTGCATGACCCGCCAGATGGCGAGCAGTCCTTCGCGGATCTCGTCCTCGGTGCGCCAGGCCCGCTCGTTCTCCAGCATCAGGGCCGAGATCGACAGGCCCGTCTCGCGGGTGAGGCGCAGCAGCTCGTCGCCCGTGCGGAAGGGGTACTTGAGGACCGTGTCGTCCAGCTTGATGCGGTCCGCGCCCACCGCGTCCTCGTCGACGACGAACCCGCCGCCGACCGAGTAGTACGTCTTCGACAGCAGTTCGGCGCCCGAGGCGTCGTACGCCCACAGCGTCATGCCGTTCGCGTGGTACGGCAGCGTCTTGCGGCGGTGCAGCACCAGGTCGTCGTCGAAGGAGAAGCCGATCTCCTGGTCGCCGAGCAGGGCGATGCGGCCCGACGACTTGATGTGCTCGACCCGTTCGTCGGCCCCCTCCACGTCCACCGTGCGCGGCGAGGCGCCCTCCAGGCCGAGCAGCACCGCCTTGGGGGTGCCGTGGCCGTGGCCGGTCGCGCCCAGTGAGCCGTACAGCTCGGCGCGGACCGAGGCCACCGAGGACAGGACGTCCTCGGTGCGCAGCCGGCGGGCGAACATCCGCGCGGCACGCATCGGGCCGACCGTGTGGGAGCTGGACGGGCCGATGCCGATCGAGAACAGGTCGAAGACCGAGATGGCCACGGGAACTCCTCAAAGCGGGGGTGGTGCAGAAAAACGAAAGGCGCGAAGCGCTTCGACCAGGGCGGTGGTGTGGGGTGACGGGCGGGCGGGGCACCGCCCACACCTCCCAGTGTGCGCGGTGCCCCCGTGAAACGGGACTACTGGCCCAGACCGGGGTACAGCGGGTGCTTCTCCGCCAGTGCGGACACCCGGGCCTTCAACGCCTGGGCGTCGGCCTCCCCGAAGGACGCGGGGGCCTTCAGTGCCTCGGCGATGACGTCCGCGACCTCGGCGAAGTCCTCGGCGGTGAAGCCGCGGGTGGCGAGGGCGGGCGTGCCGATCCGCAGGCCCGAGGTGACCATCGGCGGGCGTGGGTCGTTCGGGACGGCGTTGCGGTTGACCGTGATGCCGACCTCGTGGAGGCGGTCCTCGGCCTGCTGGCCGTCCAGCTCCGAGTCGCGCAGGTCGACCAGGATCAGGTGGACGTCCGTGCCGCCGGACAGCACGTTCACGCCGGCCGCGCGGGTGTCCGGCGCGGTGAGCCGCTCGGCGAGGATCCGCGCGCCCTCGACCGTACGGCGCTGGCGCTCCTTGAAGTCCTCCGAGGCGGCGACCTTGAAGGAGACGGCCTTGGCCGCGATCACGTGCTCCAGGGGGCCGCCCTGGAAGCCCGGGAAGACGGACGAGTTCAGCTTCTTCGCGAAGGCCTTCTTGGCGAGGATGATCCCGCCGCGGGGCCCGCCCAGCGTCTTGTGGGTGGTGGAGGTGACCACGTCCGCGTGCTCCACCGGGTTCGGGTGGAGACCGGCCGCGACCAGACCCGCGAAGTGCGCCATGTCGACCCACAGGTAGGCCTCGACCTCGTCCGCGATCCGGCGGAACTCGGCGAAGTCGAGCTGCCGCGGGTACGCCGACCAGCCCGCGATGATCACCTTCGGGCGGTGCTCCTTGGCGAGCCGCTCGACCTCGGCCATGTCGACCAGTCCGGCCTCGTCCACGTGGTAGGCGACCACGTTGAACTGCTTGCCGGAGAAGTTGAGCCGCATCCCGTGGGTCAGGTGGCCGCCGTGGGCCAGGTCGAGTCCGAGGATGGTGTCGCCGGGCTGGGCCAGCGCGAAGAGCGCGGCCTGGTTGGCGGAGGCGCCCGAGTGCGGCTGCACGTTGGCGTACTCGGCGCCGAACAGCTCCTTGACCCGGTCGATGGCGATCTGCTCGGCCACGTCGACGTGCTCGCAGCCGCCGTAGTAGCGGCGGCCCGGGTAGCCCTCGGCGTACTTGTTGGTGAGGACCGAGCCCTGGGCCTCCATGACGGCGACCGGAGCGAAGTTCTCCGAGGCGATCATTTCAAGGGTGGACTGCTGACGGTTCAGCTCGGCGTCGACGGCGGCGGCGACGTCCGGGTCGAGCTCGTGGAGGGACTGGTTCAGAAGCGACATCGGTCAGGAGTCCTTAGCTGCCGGAGAATTCGGTGTACTCGTCCGCGGAGAGCAGGTCCTTCGGCTCCTCCGCGACCCGTACCTTGAACAGCCAGCCGCCCTCGAACGGGGCGGTGTTCACCAGCGCGGGGTCGTCCACGACGTCCTGGTTGATCTCGGTGATCTCACCGGAGACGGGCGAGTACAGATCGCTCACCGACTTGGTCGACTCCAGCTCGCCGCAGGTCTCGCCCGCGGTCACCGTGTCACCGACCTCCGGGAGCTGGACGTACACCACATCGCCGAGCGCGTTGGCCGCGTGCTCCGTGATGCCGACCGTCGAGACGCCGTCCTCGGCGCCCGACAGCCACTCGTGCTCCTTGCTGTAGCGCAGCTGCTGGGGGTTGCTCATGGCCTGAATTCTCCTGTACGCGGGGGAGTGCTGATGCAGGGGGACTGGGGGTGACCTGGGCGGATGTGCCCTGGGTCACTTCTGACGCTGTCGACCGGTGTCGCGCAGGGCCTGTGAACCGGTGTCACTTCCGACGCTCGCGACCGGTGTCACTTTCCGACGCTCGCGGACCAGTGTCACTTCTGGCGCTTGTAGAACGGCAGCGCCACGACCTCGTACGGCTCGTGGCTGCCCCGGATGTCCACGCCGACACCGGGCGTTCCGGGTGCGGAGTGCGCGGCGTCGACGTACGCCATCGCGATCGGCTTTCCCAGAGTGGGCGAGGGCGCGCCGGAGGTGACCTCACCGACGACCTTGCCGTCTGCGACGACCGGGTACCCGGCGCGCGGCACGCGGCGGCCCTCGGCGATCAGGCCGACGAGGACGCGCGGGGGCTGCGACTCGGCACGGGCGGCGGCCTCGGTCAGCGCCTCGCGCCCCACGAAGTCGCCCTCCTTCTCGAACTTCACGACCCGGCCGAGCCCCGCGTCGAACGGGGTGAGCGCGGTGCTCAGCTCATGCCCGTACAGCGGCATGCCCGCCTCCAGGCGCAGGGTGTCCCGGCAGGAGAGGCCGCACGGGACGAGCCCGACCGGGGCGCCCCCGTCGGTGAGCGCCTGCCACAGCTTCTCGGCGTCGGCCGGGGCCACGAACAGCTCGAAGCCGTCCTCGCCGGTGTAGCCGGTGCGCGCGATCAGCGCAGGGACGCCGGCGACCGTGCCGGGCAGGCCGGCGTAGTACTTCAGGCCGTCCAGATCGGCGTCGGTGAGGGACTTGAGGATGCCGGGGGACTCGGGTCCCTGGATCGCGAGCAGGGCGTACGCGTCACGGTCGTCGCGGACCTCGGCGTCGAAGCCCGCGGACCGTTCCACGAGCGCGTCCAGGACGACCTGGGCGTTGGAGGCGTTGGCCACGACCATGTACGTGGTCTCCGCGAGCCGGTAGACGATCAGGTCGTCGAGGATGCCGCCGTCGGCCCGGCAGATCATGGTGTAGCGGGCCCGGCCGGGCTTCACGCCCCCGATGTTGCCGACCAGTGCGAAGTCGAGCAGCGCGGCGGCCTGGGGCCCGGTCACGGTGATCTCGCCCATGTGGGAGAGGTCGAAGAGCCCGGCCTTCGTCCGTACGGCGAGGTGCTCGTCGCGCTCGGAGCCGTACCGCAGGGGCATGTCCCAGCCGGCGAAATCGGTCATCGTCGCGCCGAGCGAACGATGGAGGGAGTCGAGCGCGGTATGACGCGGTTCGACGGGGGCGTTACTGCTCACGGTGGGGCTCCCAAGGCATGACGGCGAGGTCGTTCCTCCCCATCTGTCATCGGAACCTGAGAGGTTCGCCGTGACCACCGCTCGAAAGGGACGGTCACTGACTTGCACCTTGGGTGGAGCCGAAGCCCTGGTGACAGGGGGACGGCCCGCTTTTCAGATGTGCCTCGCCCGCGCGGTAACGGTGCCTGAGAGATTCAAGGGAGGGACTTGCTCCTTCGGCGCCCGGACCACGTACGCAAAAACGTGTCCGGAACTCTCCCGCGCGGATTCAAGCGGCCGGTATGCAGTTGGCGGGCACATCATTGCACGCATCGGAGCGGCGCGGCAGGGGACTCTTCGCGAGGGGGCGGTGCACGGCGTCGCGGCCCGGCCGCACGGCGTCCGCACCGGGTCCACAGACATCCACAGTGATCTGTGACGGGGCTGTGGCAGGACGAGAACAGAAATGAGGGGACCAGCGCATTACCTTCTCTTTACACTCGACGGGGATGGGTCTCCCGACCCCATGGGGAGGACGATCAGGGTGAACAGGACCACGGCGTACGCCACGAGCGCGGCCATCGCGCTGCCCAAGCAGCCCACTGCCCCGGCCGGGGAGGCGTGCGGCCCGCTTCCGGCGCCCGTCGTCCGCGATCTGCGGGAGCGTGCGGGACACAGTCCGCACGGCCTCCGCTTCGGCACGGCCGACCTGGTGGTGGTCACGGGCCTGCCCGGCAGCGGCAAGTCGACCCTGATGCGCCGGGCGGTGACGGGCCGCCGCATCGACTCCCAGGACACCCGCGACCGCTGGGACGGCCGGCTGGCCCGCTTCCTGCCGTACGCGGTCTACCGGCCCCTGGTCCGCGCCGCGCACTACGCGGGCCTGCGCCGGGCCCTGCGGTCCGGCGAGGGGGTCGTGGTGCACGACTGCGGGACGCAGGCCTGGGTGCGCAGCTGGCTGGCCCGGGACGCCCGGCGGCGCGGCGGCACCCTGCACCTGCTGCTGCTCGACGTGGACCCCGGCACGGCCCTGGACGGCCAGCGCGAGCGGGGCCGCGGCGTCTCGCGGTACGCGTTCGCGCGGCACCGCGGCGCGTTCGGCCGGCTGCTGCGGTCCGTGGAGAAGGGCGAGATGCCGGAGGGCTGCGGTTCGGCGGTGCTCATCGACCGGGCGGCGGCGGACGTGCTGCGGCGGGTCGACTTCGGCGACTGAGGTTCCGGTGAGCCGGACGGACCGAGGTCCCGGTGACCGGACGGACTGCGGCGGGGGAGGGCGCGTGCGCGTAATCTCGACAGCCGCAGACGGCGGTTCGAGCAGGCGGTAGAGAGATGGACTTCCCGGCACAGGACATTCCGGTGCAAGCACACCCACACCCCCATGTCGGCTGGCCCGGCAACGAGTTGGAGGCGGTACTGGCCGCCTCCCTCGGTGCGGCGTCGCCTTCGGCGGGCGCCCGGATCGTGGAGGTCATGGGCCGCAGCTTCCTGTGGGTGCCGCTGCCCGAGGGCGGCGGCCCGCACAGCGGCCCGCTCGACCTGCCCACGATGGAGTTCGGCGGACAGGCGTACGTGCCGGTCTTCTCCTCGGAGCAGCAGTTCCGCCAGGTCGTCGGCGACCACATGTCGTACACGGTGGCGCCCGCCGTCGAGTTCGCGCGCGGTCTTCCGCCCCAGGTGGGCATCGTGGTGAACCCGGACGGCACGGTCGGGGTGCCGCTGCCGCCGCCCGCCGTGGCCGAGCTGTGCCGGGCCGGGCGTACGGAGCTGGACGGGTCGGCGGGCGGCGGCCGGGTGCGGCTGTTCCAGCCGGACTGGCAGCACGACCCGGTGGACTTCCTGTCCGCCGCGTCCGCGGAGTTCGCCGCGACCGGTGTCGTCCTGAGCGCCCGCCGCTGTCTGGCGAGCATCGAGGGTGGCGATCCCGTGATGTTCATCGGTGTCGAGCTTGCCCACTGGCACGACGAGGCCCGCACCCTCCCGCTGGACGCCGTGGGCCGGGCCCTCGGCCAGGTACCCGTGCCGCACCCGGTGAACCTCGTCTTCCTGGACGTGGCCCAGGACCCGGTGGGCGACTGGCTACGGGCCCAGGTGCGCCCGTTCTACACGCGGGCCCACTGAGGCGCGCCCCGGAGGGGCGCGGGGAACGGCGCGCCCAGCCACACACGACCCGCAGGCGGCGAACAACAGAAAGTCCCGAGCTCTCAACACCAATCCCAGCGGAGCGCAACGGTGCTGTCGGGATCGACACTTAAGCTGGTTTCATGGCTCGGTCGGGGTGGTGCCATGTTCAAGCGAGCACAGCGCCCCGTCGAATAGGACCTGTATGTCAGGGATGTCACGAAGGGGCGGTAGAAGGTGAGCGCGTCGGGCACGGCCGCGGCCGGGCAGGTCGAGCACATGCTGCGCCAAGTGACGCCCGGGCGTTACGACGCCTACGAGGCGCTTCTGCGCGCCCTCGCGACCCCGTCGTCCGGCCAGGTCTGGATGCTGCTCTGGCACGGCCAGTCGGGCTCGCCCGACGCCCAGTACGGGAACATGGAGGTCGACGGCTTCGGCTACGCCCCCTGTGTGACCTCCGCCCAGGAGCTCTCGGCGAGCGGCTGGAACCGTTCGTACGAGGTGGTCGACGGGCTCGACGTGGCCCGCACCCTCTACCCCGACCACTACGGCCTGTGGCTGAACCCGCACGCGCCGGGCGGCGGCGTCGGCATCCCCTGGCTGGATCTGCGGCGCATCGCCACCGGCCTGGAGCGGCAGCCCGCGGGTCCGCTGCGGCTGTCCGAGCCGGGCATCGAGATCCCGCAGTTCTACGCCCTGCTCACGCAGAACGCGCACCGGACCACCGCCGTCAGATCGCTGCGCCGCGCCTGGGTGCAGCCCGCGCTCGGGGCGCCGTATCTCGCCATCGGGCTCGACGTGTACGACACCAGCCCGCCCGCCGTGGACTCGGTGCGGGCGATGATGCAGCAGTCCATCCGAGCGGTGCCGGACGGTCTGCCGGTGTCGACGGTCGCGATGTCCGACGAGTACGACCCGGTGGCCCTGTGGCTGCGGATCAACGCGCGGCCGTTCTACGATCGTGAGGCCCATGCGGCGCCCGCCCAGGCGCCGGCGGCCGGCGGATACGGATTCCCGGGCACCTACTGAGACGATTCGAAGGGTCTGAGAGGATCCGGTCGAAGTGCCTGGGTCGATCCGGGTCCGGTCGAGTCCAACCTGTGGAGCATCGGCTTCCTCTCCCGCATCATCCGTGGGCGGTATGTCCCGATCTACGCGGGTAAATGGGCTGCGAGGCCCCTTTCGTACCAAAACTCCCGCGTCCGACCCCCGTTACCCGGCGTTCGGATAACGGAACCCCCCAGACAGCATCACGTTTGCGCATCCATTCACCGTCAGGTCTGGCAACAGATCGCCGAGGCGTTGAAGACTCCCGGTCCAGGGGGTTTATCCCTCGTGTACGACGGACTGATCACGCCGCTACAGCGGCAAGTGTGGGCCGGCTACCGCCGGTTGAGAGGGGTCCCTGCCACGATGACGGCACCATTGCACGAGCCGACGGCCGAAGCCGCCCCGAGCGCGGCCGAGGAGGCGGCGTTCGTAGCCGGCTCCGCCGAGGCGAAGGCGGTACAGGGTCGTTCCCTCGGCCGCATCGCCTGGGAGCGCCTGAAGCGGGACAAGCTCGCCCTGACGGGCGGCGTCATCGTTCTCGTGCTGATCGCGATCGCGCTGCTCGCTCCCGTGATCACGAACCTGGTCGGGCAGGACCCCGAGTCACACCACGAGGACCTGATCGATCCGCTCTTCTCGACCCCCACCGGGTCCTTCGGTGGAATCAGCGGAGACCACCTTCTCGGCGTCGAACCGGTCAGCGGCCGCGACATCTTCGCCCGGATCGTCTACGGCGCCCGCATCTCGCTGCTCGTCGGCTTCCTGTCGGCCCTGGTGGCCGTGGTGCTCGGCACCGTGCTCGGCGTTCTCGCCGGCTACTTCGGCGGCTGGGTCGACGCGTTCATCAGCCGCGTGATGGACGGCCTGCTGGCCTTCCCGCAGCTGCTCTTCATCATCGCGCTGGTCTCGGTCATGCCGAACGAGATGCTGGGCCTGACGGGTACGGGCGTGCGCCTGTTCGTCATGATCCTGGTGATCGGCTTCTTCGGCTGGCCCTATGTGGGACGCGTGGTGCGCGGTCAGACGCTGTCCCTGCGTGAGCGCGAGTACGTGGAGGCCGCGCGCAGCCTCGGGGCCGGGCGGTTCTACATCCTGTTCAAGGAGCTGCTGCCCAACCTCGTCGCGCCCATCATCGTGTACACGACGATGATGATCCCCACCAACATCCTCACCGAGGCGGCGCTCAGCTTCCTGGGAGTGGGCGTCAAGCCGCCCACCGCCTCCTGGGGACAGATGCTCTCCTCCGCGATCGACTACTACGACTCGGACCCCATGTACATGGTGATCCCGGGTGTGGCGATCTTCATCACCGTGCTCTCCTTCAACCTTTTCGGCGACGGCGTACGCGATGCGCTCGACCCGAAGGGTTCCCGCTGAACTGCCGTACCCCCAGGGCCCCGTCATCTGTCGACGGGCCGCTACATATCGGAGGATCCGAGTGAGTACCCAACGCACCACAGGGCGGCGCAAGCAGGCCGCGGCCGCCGCAGCCGTGGTCGCTGCGCTGCTGTCCACGGCGGCGTGCGGCGGCGGCGGCAACGACGACGACGGCGGCTCGAAGAACGGCGCGGCCGGCTTCAACGCAGCCAACAACAAGGTCGCCCAGGCCTCCCTCGCCAAGAAGGGCGGCGAGCTGAAGTTCGCAGGCGCCCAGGACGCCGACTCGTGGGACACCACGCGCGGCTACTACGGCTTCGCCTGGAACTTCATGCGGTACTACAGCCGCACGCTCGTGACCGGCAAGGCGGAGCCCGGAGCCAAGGGCGCCGAGGTCACTCCCGACCTCGCCACCAGCACGGCGAAGATCTCCGACGACGGCAAGACCTACACGTACACGCTGCGTGACGGGGTCACCTGGGAGGATGGCAAGCCCATCACCTCCAAGGACGTCAAGTACGGCATCGAGCGCGTCTGGGCGCAGGACGTCCTGTCCGGCGGTCCGGTCTACCTGAAGGACGTGCTCGACCCCAAGGGCGAGTACAAGGGCCCGTACAAGGACAAGTCCAAGGACAAGCTCGGTCTGAAGGCGATCGAGACGCCCGACGACAAGACCGTCATCTTCAAGCTGCCCGAGGCCAACTCGGACTTCGAGGACATCCTCGGCCTGGCTTCGGCGTCCCCGGTCCGCCAGGACAAGGACACCAAGTCGAAGTACGGCCTGAAGCCCTTCTCGTCCGGCCCGTACAAGTTCCAGTCGTACACGCCGAACAAGAAGCTGATCCTGGTCCGCAACGAGAACTGGAAGCAGTCCTCGGACCCGATCCGCAAGGCGTACCCGGACAAGATCTCGCTGACGCTGTTCACCAACGCCAATGACATGGACCAGCGTCTGATCAACGGCGACTACGACCTGGACATCGGCCAGACCGGTCTGTCGCCGCAGGGCCGCACCACCGCCCTGAAGCAGCACAAGGCCAACCTGGACAACCCGGTCTCCGGCTACATCCGCTACGCGGTCTTCCCGCAGAGCGTCAAGCCGTTCGACAACGTGCACTGCCGCAAGGCCGTGATCTACGGCGCCGACCACGAGTCGCTGCAGACCGCTCGTGGTGGCCCGGTCGCCGGTGGCGACATCGGCACCAACATGCTGCCGCCGTCCGTCCCCGGTTCCGAGGGCCAGAAGTACGACCCGTACGAGTCGGCCACGACGAACAAGAACGGCAACGTCGCCAAGGCCAAGGAAGAGCTCAAGGCCTGCGGTCAGCCGAACGGCTTCAAGACCACCATCGCGGTCCGTAACAACAAGCCGGTCGAGGTTGCCACCGCCGAGTCCCTCCAGGCCTCGCTGAAGAAGGTCGGCATCACCGTCGACATCGACCAGTTCGACGGTGCGCAGACCACCGGCATCATCGGTAGCCCCGAGAACGTGAAGAAGAAGGGCTACGGCATCATCATCATGGGCTGGGGCCCGGACTTCCCGACCGTCCAGGGCTACGGCATGCCGCTGTGGGACAGCAAGTACATCCTCGAGAGCGGCAACAACAACTTCGCCCTGATCAAGGACAAGTCGATCGACGGTCTCTTCGACAGCTACGTCAAGGAGCTCGACGAGGCGAAGAAGGTCGAGATCTCCACGGAGATCAACCACAAGGTCTCGGAGGGCGCGTACTACCTGCCCTTCGTCTTCGAGAAGTTCATCAACTGGCGCTCCAGCCGTCTCGCGAACGTCTACACGACCGACAACTACAGCGGTCAGTACGACTTCGTGAACCTCGGCATCAAGAAGTAACACCGACCGGCGCACCCGCCATACGGCACGAAAGGCAGGTGAAGGCCGGCGCGGCGTGACCCGCGGGCCACCGGAAGACCTCCGGTGGCCCGCGGCACCGCCGCCGGGCCGAGAGCAGTGCTCGCATACCTCATCAGGCGGCTCTTCGCCGCCGCAGTGATGCTGGTGGTCATCATTCTGGTGGTCTTCGGCATCTTCTTCCTCGTCCCCCGCTGGGCGGGCGTGGACCCGGCCACGATGTTCGTGGGCAAGCAGGCCGACCCCGCGGCGATCGAGGCCGTGCGGCAGAAGCTCGGTCTGGCCGACCCGATCTTCGTCCAGGTCTGGGAGTTCTTCAAAGGCCTCTTCGTCGGGCGCACCTACGCGGCCGGCGGCGACGTCACGAACTGCGCTGCCCCCTGCTTCGGCTACTCCTTCCGCAACGAGCAGGCCATCTGGCCGGTACTCACCGACCGCTTCCCAGTGACCCTGGCTCTCGCGCTCGGTGCCGCCTTCCTGTGGCTGATCTTCGGTGTCGCGGCGGGTGTGCTCTCCGCGCTCAAGCGCGGTTCCCTCTGGGACCGTGGCGCGATGATCGTCGCCCTCGGCGGCGTCTCGCTCCCCATCTACTTCACCGGCCTGCTGTCGCTCGCGATCTTCAGCTACGGACTGGGCTGGATCGACGCCCAGTACGTGCCCATCGAGGAGAGCTTCACCGGCTGGTTCGGCGGCATGATCCTGCCCTGGGTCACGCTGGCCTTCCTCTATGCGGCGATGTACGCCCGGATCACCAGAGCCACCATGCTGGAGGTCCTGGGCGAGGACTACATCCGCACGGCCCGCGCCAAGGGCCTGCGTGAACCCGTCGTCATCGGCAAGCACGCGATGCGCTCCACCATGACGCCGATCCTCACCATGCTCGGCATGGACCTCGGCGCCCTGATCGGCGGCGCGATCCTCACCGAGACCACGTTCAGCCTTCCCGGCCTCGGGCAGGCGGTTCTCAAGGCGATCAGCGACAAGGACCTGCCCGTCATCCTGGGCGTCACGCTGATCACCTCGCTCGCGGTGATCGTCGCGAACCTCCTGGTGGACCTGCTGTACGCCGTGATCGACCCCCGAGTGAGGCTCTCATGACCGAACTCAGCAAGAGTGGAGCCGCGGTGAGCGAGCCCGTCAAGGACTCGCCCGCCCCCTCCGCCTTCCTCGAAGTCCGCGACCTGAAGGTGCACTTCCCGACCGACGACGGCTTGGTCAAGTCCGTCGACGGGCTCAGCTTCACGCTGGAGAAGGGCAAGACCCTCGGCATCGTGGGCGAGTCGGGCTCCGGCAAGTCGGTGACCTCGCTCGGCATCATGGGCCTGCACACCGCGGGTCAGTACGGCAAGCGCAAGGCGCAGATCTCCGGCGAGATCTGGCTCGACGGCACGGAACTGCTCTCCGCCGACCCCGACTACGTGCGCAAGCTGCGTGGCCGCGAGATGGCGATGATCTTCCAGGACCCGCTGTCGGCGCTGCACCCGTACTACACGATCGGCCAGCAGATCGTGGAGGCCTACCGGATCCACCACAAGGTCGACAAGAAGGTGGCGCGCAGGCGTGCCATCGAGATGCTCGACCGGGTCGGCATCCCGCAGCCGGACAAGCGGGTCGACAGCTATCCGCACGAGTTCTCCGGCGGTATGCGCCAGCGCGCGATGATCGCGATGTCGCTGGTCAACAACCCCGAGCTGCTGATCGCGGACGAGCCGACGACCGCCCTCGACGTGACCGTCCAGGCGCAGATCCTCGACCTCATCCGGGACCTGCAGCAGGAGTTCGGCTCCGCGGTCATCATCATCACCCACGACCTGGGCGTCGTCGCCGAGCTCTCCGACGACATCCTGGTGATGTACGGCGGCCGCTGCATCGAGCGGGGCCCGGCCGAGAAGGTCTTCTACGAGCCCAGGCACCCGTACACCTGGGGTCTGCTCGGCTCCATGCCTCGCCTGGACCGTGAGCAGACCGAGCGGCTGATCCCGGTCAAGGGTTCCCCGCCCTCGCTGATCAACATCCCGTCGGGCTGCGCCTTCAACCCGCGCTGCTCGTACGCGGACGTCCCCAAGGACAACGTCACCCGCACGGTCCGCCCCGAGCTGACCGAGGTCGGCAGCCAGCACTGGGCCGCCTGCCACATGACGCAGGAGCAGCGGGAACGGATCTGGACCGAAGAGATTGCGCCGAAGCTGTGAGTGACAAAGCAGAGGACAAACCCGTGGTCATCCCCGCGCAGAGCGACGGCGTGGCGACTCTCACCAAGGACGCCGCCCCCGGCGAGACGCTCCTGAAGGTGACCGGCCTGCAGAAGCACTTCCCGATCCGCAAGGGCCTGCTCCAGCGGCAGGTCGGCGCGGTGCGGGCGGTCGACGGCATCGACTTCGAGGTCAGGTCCGGCGAGACGCTCGGCGTCGTGGGCGAGTCGGGCTGCGGCAAGTCGACGATGGGCCGGCTGATCACGCGGCTGCTCGAACCGACGGCGGGCAAGGTCGAGTTCGAGGGCAAGGACATCACGCACCTCAGCGTCGCGGGCATGCGCCCGATGCGCCGTGACGTCCAGATGATCTTCCAGGACCCGTACTCGTCGCTGAACCCGCGCCACACGATCGGCACGATCATCAGCGCCCCCTTCAAGCTCCAGGGCGTCTCGCCCGAGGGCGGCATCAAGAAGGAGGTCCAGCGGCTGCTGTCGGTGGTCGGTCTCAACCCCGAGCACTACAACCGCTACCCGCACGAGTTCTCCGGCGGCCAGCGCCAGCGCATCGGCATCGCCCGCGCGCTCGCGCTCAACCCGAAGATGGTCGTGGCGGACGAGCCGGTCTCCGCGCTCGACGTGTCGATCCAGGCGCAGGTGGTGAACCTGCTGGACGACCTCCAGCAGGAGCTGGGCCTCACGTACGTGATCATCGCGCACGACCTGTCCGTCGTACGCCATGTCTCGGACCGTATCGCCGTGATGTACCTCGGCAAGATCGTCGAGCTGGCCGACCGCGAGTCGCTGTACAAGGCGCCGATGCACCCGTACACCAAGGCGCTGATGTCGGCCGTGCCGATCCCGGACCCCCGGCGCAAGTCGGCCAAGAGCGAGCGCATCCTGCTCAAGGGCGATGTGCCCTCGCCGATCTCGCCGCCGAGCGGGTGCCGCTTCCACACGCGGTGCTGGAAGGCCACGCAGATCTGCACGACCACCGAGCCGCCGCTCCTGGAGCTGAAGCCCGGTCAGCAGGTGGCCTGCCACCACCCGGAGAACTTCGAGGACCAGGCCCCGCAGGACACCGTGCTGCTGACCGCCGCGAAGGAGGCGGCGGAGCTGGTGGCCGACGAGGTGCTCGCGGAGTCGGCGGCCACGTCGGCGGCGGTCGCGGCCGAGGTGGCGGCGGTCACGGAGACGCCGGCGGTCACGGAGACGCCGGCGGTCACGGAGACGTCGGTCGCCAAGGAGTCCCCGGCGGTTTCCAAGGACGCTCCGGCTGCCACGGAGGCACCGGCGAAGGACGCTGCCGGCGAGGCTGCTCCCGAAGCCGACGAAGCCTCCGAGGGTGACACTCCCGCCAAGGAGTAGTAAGTATCACCGAGCCCCTGCCTTGCAATGGAAGGCAGGGGCTCAGTGCTGGGCGAGAATGTTCGGGTGATCCAGGAACTCTTCACCCCGTCCGTCCAGCACACGCTCGACCTGGTCGGCATCTTCGTCTTCGCGATCTCCGGTGCCCTGCTGGCCGTCCGCAAGAACTTCGACGTCTTCGGCATCGCGGTCCTCGCCGAGGTCACCGCGCTGGGCGGCGGGCTTTTCCGGGACCTGATCATCGGAGCCGTACCGCCCGCGGCCTTCACGGATCTGGGGTACTTCCTCACCCCGCTGCTCGCCGCCCTGCTGGTGTTCTTCCTCCACCCCGAGGTGGAGCGGATCCAGCTCGGGGTGAACATCTTCGACGCGGCCGGACTCGGCCTCTTCTGCGTCGCGGGCACGACGAAGGCGTACGAGTACGGGCTCGGCCTCACCGCCTCGGCGACCCTCGGTCTCGCGACCGCGGTCGGCGGCGGTGTGCTGCGGGACGTCCTCGCCAACGAGGTCCCCTCGCTGCTGCGCTGGGACCGCGACCTCTACGCCGTGCCCGCCATCGTCGGCAGCGCGATGGTCGCCCTGTGCATCCGCTACGACGCCCTGAACACCTTCACCTCCGCGCTCGCCGTCGTCACGACCTTCGTGCTGCGGCTCCTCGCGATGCGGTACCACTGGCGCGCGCCCCGGGCGTGGCACCGGCGCTCGACGGCGGTCGAGGTGGCGGAGTGAGGCAGAGCAAGCCCGAGTGAGGCGGACCACGGGGCGTTTCACGTGATCGAAACAGAAAAAGCTACTGCTTAGTAATTACCTGTTGTACCGTTCAGGCATGTCAGAAGCAGCTTCCGTGCACGCGGTACGGGCCAGGATCGGCGACAGCGAGTTCGACCGCGACACCGCGGTCACCCGTCGCGCGCCCGGCGTCTACGACATCGACCTGTCCGCCGGGTGGACGATCATCAGTGCCGTCAACGGCGGCTACCTGCTCGCAGTCCTGGGCCGCGCGCTCGCGGACGCCCTGCCGCACGCCGACCCGTTCACGATCTCCGCGCACTACCTCACCGCGTCCCAGCCGGGCCCGGCGGTCGTCCGCACCGATGTCGTACGCACCGGTCGCACCCTCTCCACCGGCCAGGCGTCCCTGTACCAGTACGACGACCAGGGCCGCGAGGTCGAGCGGATCCGCGTGCTCGCTTCGTACGGGGACCTCGACGGCCTGCCCGACGACGTCCGTACGAGCGCGAAGCCGCCCGCGATACCGCCCATGGACCAGTGCTTCGGGCCCGAGGACGGACCCGCCCCCGTCTCCGGCAGCTCCGCGATCACCGAGCGGCTGATGCTCAAGCTCGACCCGGCCACCCTGGGCTGGGCCCTCGGATCGCCGTCCGGCAAGGGTGAGATGCGAGCCTGGTTCGGCCTCTCCGACGGGCGTGAACCGGACCCCCTCTCGCTGCTCCTCGCGGTGGACGCGCTGCCGCCGACCGCCTTCGAACTCGGCCTGTCCGGCTGGGTGCCGACCGTCGAACTGACCGTGCACGTGCGCAGCCGTCCGGCACCGGGTCCCCTCCGCGTCTCCATCACCACCCGCAACCTCGCCGGCGGCTTCCTGGAGGAGGACGCCGAGGTCTGGGACAGCGCGGACCGGCTCGTCGCACAGTCGCGTCA
The DNA here is from genome assembly GCF_036182465.1 of Streptomyces sp. NBC_00258. Lineage (NCBI taxonomy): Bacteria > Bacillati > Actinomycetota > Actinomycetes > Kitasatosporales > Streptomycetaceae > Streptomyces > Streptomyces sp. NBC_00258. The sequence goes on along the minus strand of NZ_CP108081.1, from coordinate 4,277,104 downwards.
GCTGGCGAGGGTGCGGCTCGGCTAGGCTGCCCGGCGCAGTCGGCTGCGGTTCGGGCAGCGCCCCGAAGGGGCGCGGGGCTGTGACACCTGCGGCTACGCCGCGGGGCGCGACCAGCCACAACGCACCCGCAGACGAAACACCGCACCCAGCGGAGCGACTTCGTAGGCTGAGGGCGTGAAGTCCGACCGGCTGCTGTCGATCCTCCTGCTGCTGCAGACCCGCGGCCGGGTGCCCGCGCGGGAACTCGCCGAGCGGCTGGAGGTGTCGGTGCGGACGATCTACCGGGACGTCGAGGCGCTGTCGGCCTCCGGTGTCCCGGTGTACGCCGAGCGTGGGCGGCACGGCGGGATCGAACTGCTCGCAGGGTTCCGTACGGACGTCACGGGGCTCACCGCCGACGAGTCGCGCGCCCTGTTCGTGCTGGCCGCCCAGGGCGCGCACGCCGCGCTCGGCCTCGATGCGGCCCTCGGCTCCGCGCTGCGCAAGGTGATGGCCGCGCTGCCGGAGCCGTACCGGCCCGCCGCCGAGGTGACCAGCCGCCGCATCCTCGTCGACGCGACCCGCTGGAAGGGCGGCCCGCAGGGCCCGGCCGACCTCGCGGCGCTCCAGGACGCGGTGTTCGCCGACCGCAGGCTGCGGCTGCGCTACCGGCACAGCGGTGACGCCGAGCCGCGTACCTACACCGTGGACCCGTACGGACTCGTCGCCAAGGCGGGCGTCTGGTACCTCGTCGCCGACCGGCGCGGCAGGCCGCGGCTCTTCCGCGCCGACCGGGTGCGCTCCGCCCGCCTCACGGACGCGCCGGTGCGGCGTCGGCCCGGCGTCGAACTCGCCGACGTCTGGGAGGTGTTGCGGCGCCGGGTCGAGGAGCGGCCGGGCGGGATCGACGTGACGGTGCGGGTGCGGCGCGACCGCTTCGACCTGTTCCTGCGTCTGCACGGCGGCGCGCTCACCGAGCCGCCCGAGGACGACGGGACGAGCCCGTGGGTCACCGCACGGCTCGGGTACGAAGTCGTGGGCGAGGCACGGCCGTTGCTCGCATTCGGCGACCGGCTGGAGGTCCTCTCGCCGCCCGGGGTGCGCGAGGAACTGGCCCGGGCTGCGGCTTCTGTCACGGACTTGTACCAGGAGTCGCACCAACGCGGCGATTGAGCCGGTTTGCGCCGGAGCCACAGGCTGGGCACAGCGCGGACCCAATCGAGGCACATGGGCGGTTGGTTGCATGCACCTCTCAGAAACCGCTCAGAATCCGGGAGTTGTCCTCATGAAGCGTGTACGCCATGTCCCCGCCGTCGCCCTGTTGGTGCTGTCCCCGCTCCTGCTGACGGCCTGTGGATCCGGCTCGGACGACTCCTCGTCCTCGGGCAACGGCAACGGCGGCTCGGGGCAGCAGAGTTGCCAGGCGCCGTCGGGCGCGCCGAGCGGTGCTCCGTCGGGGAGGCCGAGTGGAGCGCCGTCCGGGGCGCCTTCGGGAGCACCCTCGGGGGCGCCGTCCGGTGCCGCCACGGGGAAGGCCCCGTCGGGCGCGCCCTCGGGGATGCCGTCGGGAGCGCCCAGCGGCGGTCCCGGTGGCGGGCAGGGCGGCGGCCCGGGCGGAGGCTGCGGGGCCGGCGGCCAGCAGGGGCAGGGGCAGCAGGCCCAGGGCTGACCCGCTCGCGGCCGGTGGTGAACGGCGCGAAGGGCGCGTACGGCACTGTCGTACGCGCCCTTCGCGCGTGCGGGCCGAGTCGTATCGCGGGGCGTCAGCCCAGCCAGTGGCGGCGGCCGATGCTGATCAGCCGCATCCGGCGGGTGGCCACCCGGGCCACCTGGTCCAGTTCCTCGGGGGCCGCCTCCAGGAACGTACTGGCGGTCATCAGCATCTGGTCGACGTACAGGCCGGCGAGCATCAGCAGGTCGTCGTCGCTCCAGCCGGAGGATTCGGGCTGTTTGGCCAGTTCGGCCTTCACCTCGTCGGCGAACCGGGCCATCTGCTCCGCGATCGCCGACCGGACCTTCTGTACGCCGCCGTTGCGCTCGCGGGCGATGAACCGGATGTGCGCGGGGTGCTCACGCACGTGACGGGCGATCAGGGCGACGGCACGGTCTATGCGTTCGTCGCTGTCGCCGGACGCCGACACCGTTCCGGCGATCATCGGGTGCAGGCTGCCCAACGCCTCCTCGACCAGGGCGACTCCGAGATCCGCGGTCGAGTGGAAGTGCCGGTAGAAGGCGGTCGGGGCGACGCCGACGGCCCGGGTGACCTCGCGCAGGCCCAGGCTGCTCAGGCTCTGCTCCTCCAGCAGACCCAACGCGGCGTCCAGGAACGCCTGTCGGGTCTTCTGCTTCTGGGCCTGCCGGATGCCGAGGGTGTGACTCATGCCATGTAGTTAACAACTGTTCTCTGTAATGGGAAAGTCGTACGGCGCGCTAGACTATGGAGTCAGTGAACAACTGTAACCACAAGCGTTCACCGAGTTGTCGGGTCCCGGAAACATCCGGGGGTCATCCGGACCGTACGGAGCTGTGCGGAGCGGACACGGCGGCTCGCCGGACTTCCACGAGAGGCATCTCATGCTCTTCCTCGTCGCAGCGCTCCTGCTGCTGGGCCTCATGCTCGGCACCGTGGCCCACGCCCCGCTGTCCTTCACCCTCGTCGCCGCCGCCGTCATCGGCGTGTGGCTGGCCGTCTTCGCGGTCCGCGAGCGCCACGGCCGGCGCCGCGAGACGTCGAGCTGAACCGGCCGAACTCCTCAGCCACCCACGCTCAACCACCCACGATCACCTGACTGTTCGACTGCCTGTTGGGAGCAGACACATGGAACTCACCACCGCCGCCCCGCGGCGCCGGAGCACCGTCCGTGACGCCGACGGCATGGCCGTCGCGTCGTTCATCCTCGGTCTCGTCGGCCTGCTGGCCCTGAACATCTTCCTCGGCCCCATCTCCATCGCCCTCGCCTCGGCGGCCCTCTACCGCGGCACCACCCGCCGCGGCCGCGCCTTCCTCGGCCTCGGCCTGGGAATCGCCGACCTCCTGGTCCTACTGGCCTTCATGTCGGCGGACAGCACGTTGTCCTGGAGCTTCTGAGGTCGCAGCCCACACCTCTGTGGGCACCCGTTCCACCGGGCGGAACGGGTGGGCACAGCCCTTGGCTCCGGGTGCCTGGTCAAAAGGGGCTGAGCAAGAGCACCGGTAGGGGCACCCGGCACCGGGCCCCGTGCAAACAACCCCCGCCCGACCAGCCCATCACATAGCGGGCCCTAGAATCGGGCCTACCATGGCATACCTCGACCACGCCGCGACCACCCCGATGCTCCCGGAGGCGGTCGAGGCAATGACCGCGCAGTTCTCCGTCACCGGCAACGCATCCTCCCTGCACGCAGCCGGCCGCCGCGCCCGCCGCACGGTCGAGGAAGGCCGCGAAACCCTCGCGGACGCCCTGGGCGCCCGCCCGAGCGAGGTGGTCTTCACCTCCGGCGGCACCGAGGCCGACAACCTCGCGGTGAAGGGCCTGTACTGGTCCCGCCGCGACGCCGACCCGGCCCGCACCCGGGTCCTCGCGAGCCCCGTGGAGCACCACGCCGTCCTCGACGCGGTCCACTGGCTCGGCGAGCACGAGGGCGCCACGGTCGAGTACCTCCCCGTCGACCGGTACGGCCGCGTCCACCCCGAGGCCCTCCGCGAGGCCATCGCGCGCAGCCCCGAAGACGTCGCCCTCGCGACCGTCATGTGGGCGAACAACGAGATCGGCACGGTCATGCCGGTCCGTGAACTGGCAGACGTGGCAGGGGAGTTCGACATCCCGCTGCATGCCGACGCCGTCCAGGCCTTCGGTCAGGTCCCCGTCGACTTCGGCGCCTCGGGCCTCGCCGCGATGACCGTCTCGGGCCACAAGATCGGCGGCCCGTACGGCATCGGGGCGCTGCTCCTGGGCCGTGAGTACAGCCCCGTACCGGTCCTGCACGGCGGGGGCCAGGAGCGGCACGTACGCTCCGGCACCCTGGACGTGCCCGCCGTCGCCGCGTTCGCCGTGGCGGGCCGGACCGCCGCCGAGCAGCGCGAGTGGTTCGTCCGCGAGATCGGCGGGCTGCGCGACGACCTGGTCGACGCCGTCCTTCAGGCAGTGCCGGACGCGATCCTCGGCGGCGACCCGGCGAGCGGGGGCCGCCTGCCGGCCAACGCCCACTTCACGTTCCCCGGCTGCGAGGGGGACTCGCTGCTCCTGCTGCTCGACGCGCAGGGCATCGAGTGCTCCACGGGCTCCGCGTGCACGGCGGGTGTGGCCCAGCCGAGCCACGTCCTCCTCGCCACGGGCACCGACCCCGACCTGGCCCGCGGCACCCTCCGCTTCTCCCTCGGCCACACCTCGACGGAGACGGACGTCGAGGCGGTCGCGAAGGCGATCGGGCCGGCGGTGGAGAGGGCCCGGACGGCGGGGCTGAGCTAGACGCTCCGCCGGTTCGCTTCGCTGGACGCGGAGGCGGGGCTGCGGTTGTTTGTGGGCTGCGGGTCGTTCGTGGCTGAGCGCGCAGTTCCCCGCGCCCCTGACGGGGCGCGCCCGTCTACGCGCCGCGCGTGGACGGCTCCGCCGACGGGGAGGCCGACCGCTCGGCTGCCTCGCGCACCAGGGGTATGTATCTCTTCCAGTCCCAGTGCGGTCCCGGGTCCGTGTGGTCCGTGCCCGGTACCTCGACATGGCCGATGATGTGCTTCCGGTCGACCGGGATGTCGTACCGGGCGCAGATGCGGGCCGTCAGCCGGGCCGAGGCCTCGTACATCGCGTCAGTGAAGTCCTTCGGGCGGTCCACGAAGCCCTCGTGCTCGATGCCGACGCTCCGCTCGTTGAAATCACGGTTGCCCGCGTGGAAGGCCACGTCCAGCTCGCGGATCATCTGCGTGACACGGCCGTCCTGGCGGACGATGTAGTGCGTGGCGGCGCCGTGCGCGGGATTCTGGAAGACCTTCACCGCGCTCGCGTAAGTGCCCTGTGTGACATGGATGATCACGCGGTCTATGCCGAAGTCGTCGGGCCGGTCGGCCATCCGCCAGTTCGACGAGGACGCCGCCACCCAGCGCGCGCCCCGGTAGTCGACCTCGCCCTCCTCGCGCGGCTTCTCCACGCTCGGCAACCGCCACCACATACGTCTGAGATCGTCCTGGGCCAGCACGGCCGTGCCCACGGCGGCCACGGCCCCGCCGATGAGCAGCGCACGGCGCCCGATGTGCCGGTCCGTGTCCTTCGCCGTATCCCCACCCTGATCGTGCATGTCTAGTCGAACGGATACTCGTGGGCTCCGGTTCCCACGGACCCGTACCCTGGAAGGGTTATGACTGAGACCTCGCAGCGCCCCCTTCGCGTACTGGCCGCCATGTCCGGTGGTGTGGACTCCGCCGTCGCCGCCGCCCGTGCCGCGGAAGCAGGGCATGACGTGACCGGAGTCCACCTCGCCCTCTCGGCGAACCCGCAATCGTTCCGCACGGGCGCGCGTGGCTGTTGCACCATCGAGGACTCGCGCGACGCCCGCCGCGCCGCGGACGTCATCGGCATCCCGTTCTACGTGTGGGACCTCGCCGAGCGCTTCCGCGAGGACGTGGTCGAGGACTTCGTCGCCGAGTACGAGGCCGGCCGCACCCCGAACCCCTGCCTGCGCTGCAACGAGAAGATCAAGTTCGCGGCCCTGCTCGACAAGGCCCTCGCCCTCGGCTTCGACGCGGTCTGCACGGGCCACTACGCCAAGGTGATCGTGAACGACGACGGCACGCGCGAGCTGCACCGCGCCTCGGACATGGCCAAGGACCAGTCGTACGTCCTCGGTGTGCTGGACGACCGTCAGCTCGCGCACGCGCTCTTCCCGCTCGGTGACACGCTCACCACGAAGGACGAGATCCGCGCGGAGGCCGAGCACCGTGGCCTCGCCGTCGCCAAGAAGCCGGACTCGCACGACATCTGCTTCATCGCCGACGGCGACACCCAGGGCTTCCTCGCGAACCGCCTGGGCAAGGCGGAGGGCGACATCGTCGACGAGACCGGCACGGTCCTCGGCAGCCACGAGGGCGCGTTCGGCTTCACGATCGGCCAGCGCAAGGGCCTGCGCATCGGCACGCCGGCCCCCGACGGCAAGCCGCGGTACGTCCTCGACATCTCGCCCGTGGACAACACCGTGACGGTCGGCCCGGCGGCCGCCCTGGACGTCTCCGCCCTGACGGCCATCAAGCCCCGCTGGTGCGGCGCCGCTCCGGCCGGCCCGGGCACGTACACGGCTCAGCTCCGCGCCCACGGCGGCGAGACGACGGTCACCGCCGAACTCGTCGACGACGAGCTCCAGGTGCGCTTCACCGAGCCCGTCCGCGGCGTCGCCCCCGGCCAGGCGATCGTCCTCTACGACGACACCCGCGTGGTGGGCTCGGCGACGATCGCGACGACGACACGCGCGGCGACCGCACTGGCCTGAGACGGCCCCGCACCGGCCGCACGGCGGCATGGCTGAAGACCGATATACGGCGGTTGTACGGCTACCCGGCGAAGAACTCCGCCAGCGCCGGAGCCAGGACCCCCGGATCCACCACGTGGGTCTGCCCCTCCAGCACGCGGTACGTCCCGTCCGGCGCCGCCTCCGCGGTGGCCCGGGCGGAGTCGCGCATCCACTCGGGGCTCGCGCCGCCCGCCAGGGCCAGCACGGGCACGGGGACGGCGGCGAGGCGCTTGCGGGGCACCAGCCCGTCACCCATCACGGCGTTGTCGTACGCGAGGGTCGGGGCGACCGCCTCCAGGGCCGGCCACACGGCGGAGTGCCGCATGCCCCTGATGACCTCGGGGGGCGCCCCGGTCAGGGCGATGAACAGCTCCACCGCGTCCCCGCGCCTGCCCTGCGCCAGTAGCTGGGCGAGGCGCTCGGTGTACTCCGCGCGCTGTTCTTCGCCCCCTTCGTAGACGGCGAACGGCGGTTCGTAGACGGCCACCTTGCCGACCGGCAGCCTGCTCGCCGCCGCCTCCAGGACCAGCGCGGCGCCCGACGACATGCCGTACAGGGCCGCGCTGCCGTCGCCCGTGGCCTCGATGAGAGCCGCGATGTCCTCGACTTCCCGGGCCACGTCGAAGGGCTGCGTGTCACCGCTCTCGCCGCGGCCCCTCCGGTCGTACACGACCGCGCTGAACCGGTCCGACAGGAGCGAGGCCAGGGGCGCGTCGGAAGCGCCCGTGGCCATGGCCCCGGTCACGAAGATGACCGCCGGGCCCTCACCACTGACTTCGTACGCGATGGGCGTGCCGTCGCGCGAGATCGTCTTCTTCTCCATGCCTGTGAGGACTGCCGGACGGCCCGGAACTCATCGGTGGGATACAGATCTGTTCAGAGGCGGGGTCAGACGACTTCTACTTCGTAGAAGCACAGGTGGTCCTTGATCTCGGCGACCTCCGGCTTCGGGTCGGGGTATGTCCAGACAAGGTCGGGGGCGTCCGGCAGCGACCAGTAGGACGCGTCTCCCTTGAAGGGGCAGTGGGTGCGGGTCTCCGACGGGGTCAGCAGATCGAGGCGTACGTCCTCCGCGGGAAGGTAGTAGCGCACGGGCAGGCCCGTCTCGCGCAGCAGCAGCGGGCGTGTGCTCTCCGCGAGCACCTGTCCCGCGCGCACGACACGGACGTGCTCGGTGCCCTGCTCGACGGTGATGCGGTGGCCCTGGGTCACGGCTTTCGGCCTCCTCGGGTAGCGGTCTCGCCCTGTACAGCGCAGGCTGCTGTCGTGTTCTTCCCCGGCTTTCCGGCCACTTTTCTCGCTTTCTGCTGTCCTGTTCCGTTCGTTGATTCCATTCCGTCCGTTCCTTCCTTGGTTTCTCTCCGGCGGAGGTCCTCATGGGAGCCACGCGCCTGACCCGCAACCGCAAGACCCTCGCCCACCAGGTGCGATACGCCCTGCGGTATCCCGAGAGGGTCCCCGCGCACGCGCGCAGGGCCACGCGTGACGCCTGGCTGCGGCTGCGGTACGGCCACGACCACATCGCGTACTACCGGGCCGTGATGGCGTCGGACACCGCACGCGGCGCCGAGTCGGCGGTGGGGCACAACCCGTCACGCGACCGGTGGACGCAGATCGGCCGGATGCAGTTCGACTACCTGGTGCGGCACGGGCTGAAGCCGGAGCACCGGATGCTGGAGATCGGCTGCGGCAACCTGCGCGCCGGGCGGCTGTTCATCGACCACCTGGAGAGCGGCCACTACTACGGGATCGACATCTCGCCGGACATCCTCATCGCGGCCCAGGACACCCTCGTACGGGAGGGTCTGCAGGACCGGCTGCCGCATCTGACGCTCACCGACGACCTGACGTTCGCGTTCCTGCCTGACGCGCACTTCGACGTGGTGCACGCGCACAGCGTGTTCTCGCACTCGCCGCCGCACGTCATCGAGGAGTGCTTCGCGAACGTTGGCCGGATCCTCGCGCCAGGCGGCTTCTTCGACTTCACCTTCGACCGGACCGAGGGCAGGGAACACCAGGTCCTGCACGAGGACTTCTACTACCGCACGGAGACCCTCGTCGGCCTTGCCGCGACCCACGGCCTGTCGGCCCGCTTCATGGACGACTGGGAGGCACTGCCGCACCGTCAGTCGCGGATGCGGGTGACGGCGCTGCCGGATCCGGCCCGTGGTTCCGGACCGGCCCCCTGATCGAGGATCCGGCTCGTGATGTCAGAGCCGGGCCGTAGCGTGGAGCCATGAATATCTGCGTCTTCCTCTCGGCCGCCGACCTCGACGAGCGCTACACCCGCCCCGCCCGCGAGTTCGCCGAGCTGCTCGGCAAGGGCGGGCACACGCTGGTGTGGGGCGGTTCGGACGTCGGGCTCATGAAGGTGGTCGCCGACGGTGTGCAGGAGGCCGGAGGGCGCCTGCTGGGCGTCTCCGTGGAGTTCCTGGCGGCCAAGGCGCGCGCGGGCGCCGACGAGATGGTCGTCGCGGGCGACCTCGCCGAGCGCAAGGCGCTGCTCCTGAAGAAGGCCGACGCCGTCGTGATCATGGTCGGCGGCACGGGCACGCTCGACGAGGCGACGGAGATCCTGGAGCTGAAGAAGCACGGGCACACCGACATGCCGGTCGTCCTGCTCAACACCGCGGGCTTCTACGACGGCCTGAAGGAGCAGTTCCGCCGCATGGAGGACGAGGGCTTCCTGCCGCTGCCCCTCACGGAGCTCGTGTTCTTCGCCGAGGAGCCCGTCGGGGCGCTGGCCTACCTGGAGGAGAGCCAGGGCACGCAGTGAGCCGAGGGGTGCCTGGGCAGAGCGGCTGCAGGGCCCGGCGGGGGAGGAGTACGGGCGTGCGAGCATGGCGGGCATGCCTACTCATCTGATCACCGGGGCCGGTTCCGGCATCGGCGCGGCCGTCGCCCGCCGCCTGCACGCGCGCGGGGACGAACTCGTCCTGCACGCGCGCGACGCGGGCCGCGCGAAGGAGCTGGTCGCCGAGTTCCCCGGGGCCCGGACCCTCGTCGGCGACCTCGCGGACCCGGACCGGCTCTCCTGGGCGTTCTCGCACCAGACGCTGCCCGACCGGATCGACTCGCTGATGCACATCGCGGGTGTCGTCGACCTCGGCCCGGTCGGCGAGCTGACCCCCAAGACGTGGCGTCACCAGCTCGACGTGAACCTGATCGCGCCCGCCGAGCTGACCCGTCACTTCCTGCCCCAACTCCGCGTCACCCAGGGCCATGTGATCTTCGTCAACTCCGGGGCCGGCCTCAGTGCCTCCGCCGGCTGGTCCGCGTACGCCGCCTCCAAGCACGGTCTGAAGGCCCTCGCCGACTCCCTGCGCAACGAGGAGCACGCGAACGGCGTCCGCGTCACGACCGTCTATCCCGGCCGCACCGCGAGCCCCATGCAGGCCAAGGTCCACCAGCAGGAGGGCAAGGAGTACGACGCCTCGAAGTGGATCGACCCCGAGTCCGTCGCGACGAGCATCCTCATGGCCCTCGACCTGCCCCGGGACGCGGAGATCAACGACCTGACGGTACGCCCCGGCCGCTGACCGGGATCCCGACCGGGACCGGAGCCCGGACGCTGATCCGAACCGGGCACGGACACAGCACCCGAACCCGGACCCGCATCCGTCCCCGGACACGGACTGTGGCGTCCCGTCCTGCGGGCATTCCGTAGGCTGCCCGGGTGAGCGAAAACAGCGAGTTCAGGCCCGGCCCCGCGACCGGTGTCGGGTCGATGCCGGGAGGGGACGCCCGGGAGGCCGCCAAGACCGTGGCCGGGACCTTCGAGGGCCCCGAGACGGGCATGCCGTTCCTGGCGGAACTGCCCGCGCGCGGCCCCGGTGCCGACATGATCGGGCGGACCGCCGGGATGCTCGCCGAGCTGTACGCGCGCGTGGAGCCCAGCGGCTGGCGGATCGGGGACCGGCCGGGGCGGGACACCAAGCGGGCCAGGTCCTGGCTCGGCGAAGACCTCGACGCCCTGGAGGAGTTCACCCAGGGCTACCAGGGACCGCTGAAGGTCCAGGCGGTGGGCCCCTGGACGCTCGCCGCCGCGCTGGAGCTGCGCAACGGCGAGGTGGCGCTCTCCGACCCCGGCGCCTGCCGGGACCTCGCCGGATCGCTCGCCGAGGGACTGCGCGAACACCTCGCCGAGGTCCGCCGTCGCGTGCCCGGCGCCGACGTCGTCCTGCAGCTCGACGAACCGTCCCTCTTCGCCGTACTGAGCGGCCGGGTGAGGTCCGCGAGCGGCTACCGCACCCACCGGGCCGTCGACCGGCAGCTCGTCGAGGCCACATTGCGGGACGTCGTCGAAGTACAGGCCGGCGGCCCGGTCGTCGTGCACTCGTGCGCCCCCGACGTCCCGTTCGCGCTGCTGCGCAGAGCCGGAGCGACCGCCGTCTCCTTCGACTTCGCTCTCCTCACCGAGCGTGACGAGGACACGATCGGGGAAGCAGTGGAAGGGGGGACCAAGCTCTTCGCCGGTGTCGTCCCGGGGACGGATGCCCCATTGTCAGACCCTGCCGGTAGCGTCATGGGTGTCAGGACGCTGTGGCGCAGGCTGGGGCTGAATCCGGGGCTTCTCACGGACGCGGTCACACTCACCCCGTCGTGCGGACTCGCGGGCGCTTCCCCCGAGTACGCACGCCGGGCACTGGCCCACTGCGCCCGGGCGGCGAGATCCCTCGCGGACAACCCAGAGTAACGGGAGGACGACACGGTGGCCGGCGACAAGGACGCACAGATGGCCTCGGCTGCGGGGCCCGTGCCCGCCGAGGCTCGGGAGAAGCACGCGCAGCTCGCTGAGCAGATCGAGGAGCACCGCTTCCGGTACTACGTGAAGGACGCGCCGGTCGTCAGCGACGCCGACTTCGACAGACTCCTGCGCGCCCTTGAGGGGTTGGAGGACGAGTATCCCGAGCTGCGCACCCCCGACTCCCCGACCCAGAAGGTCGCGGGGGCGTACGAGACGGAGTTCACGGCCGTCCAGCACCGCTCGCGCATGCTCTCCCTCGACAACGCCTTCGACGACGAGGAGCTGGCCGGCTGGGCGGACCGCGTCGCCAAGGAGGTCGGCACCTCCGACCACCACTTCCTGTGCGAGCTGAAGGTCGACGGCCTCGCGGTCAACCTCACGTACGAGCACGGCCGTCTCACCCGCGCGGCGACCCGCGGCGACGGCCGCACCGGCGAGGACATCACGCCCAACGTCCGTACGATCACGGAGATCCCCGACCGCCTCCACGGCGACCGCATCCCGGACCTCGTGGAGATCCGCGGCGAGGTCTACTTCCCGATGGAGAAGTTCGAGGAGCTCAACGCCCGTCTGGTGGAGGCGGGTGACAAGCCCTTCGCCAACCCGCGCAACGCGGCGGCGGGTTCACTCCGCCAGAAGGACCCCCGCATCACGGCGACCAGGCCGCTGCACATGGTCGTCCACGGCATCGGCGCCCTTGAGGGCTTCGACGGCATGAGCCGCCTCTCACAGGCGTATGAACTGCTGCACGCATGGGGCCTGCCGACGACCCGCTACGGCAAGGTGGTCGACGACCTCGACGGCGTGAGGGAGTTCATCGCCTACTACGGAGAGAACCGCCACTCCGTGGAGCACGAGATCGACGGCGTGGTCGTCAAGCTCGACGAGATCCCCCTCCAGGGCCGCCTCGGCTCGACCTCCCGCGCGCCGCGCTGGGCGATCGCCTGGAAGTACGCGCCGGAGGAGGTCAACACCAAGCTGGTCAACATCCGCGTGGGCGTGGGCCGCACGGGCCGCGTCACTCCGTACGCGCAGGTGGAGCCCGTCACGGTGGCCGGCTCCGAGGTCGAGTTCGCCACGCTGCACAACCAGGACGTGGTGAAGGCCAAGGGCGTCCTCATCGGCGACACCGTGGTGCTCCGCAAGGCCGGTGACGTCATCCCGGAGATCCTCGGCCCGGTCGTCGACCTGCGGGACGGCAGCGAGCGGGAGTTCGTGATGCCCGCCGAGTGCCCCGAGTGCGGCACACCGCTGGCGCCCGCCAAGGAGGGCGACATCGACCTCCGCTGCCCGAACGGCCAGACCTGCCCCGCCCAGTTGCGCGAGCGCCTCTTCTACCTCGGCGGCCGCAAGTCCCTGGACATCGAGAACTTCGGTTACGTCGCCGCTGCCGCGCTCACCAAGCCCCTGGAGCCGGCCGAGCCGCCCCTGAGGGACGAGGGCGACCTCTTCGACCTCACCATCGAGCAGTTGCTGCCCATCAAGGCGTACGTCCTCGACCAGGACAGCGGACTGCCCAAGCGGGACCCGAAGACCGGCGAGGAGAAGATCGCCACGGTCTTCGCCAACCAGGAGGGCGCTCCGAAGAAGAACGCGCTCGCGATGCTGGACTTCATCGCGGCCGCCAAAGAGCGTCCGCTGGCCCGGATCATCACCGGCCTGTCCATCCGGCACGTGGGACCGGTCGCGGCCGAGGCCCTGGCCCGCGAGTTCCGCTCGATCGAGCGCATCCAGCAGGCCACGGAGGAGGAGCTGGCCGCCGTGGAGGGCGTCGGGCCCACCATCGCCGCCTCCCTGAAGCAATGGTTCATGGTGGACTGGCACCAGGAGATCCTCCGCAAGTGGAAGGCCGCGGGCGTCCGCATGGAGGAGGAGGGCTCCGGCGAGGACGAGGGACCCCGCCCGCTCGAAGGGCTCACGGTCGTCGTCACCGGCACCCTGGAACATCACACCCGCGACGGAGCGAAAGAGGCACTCCAGAGCCGGGGAGCAAAAGTGACCGGTTCAGTTTCGAAGAAGACAGCTTTTGTTGTCGTGGGTGACAATCCTGGATCGAAGTACGACAAGGCAATGCAGCTCAAAGTGCCGGTTCTGAACGAGGAGGGCTTCGCCGTCCTGCTCGAACAAGGACCGGAGGCAGCGGCCGAAGTCGCGCTTCCGATCGAGGAGTAGCGGTTGAAGACCACCCGTTCGGCGCATACCAGATGCATACGGGTGGCCGGGTCGCATTCGGGCAACCGTCGACGACCGCTGCCCGTGGAAGCCTTCTGCGGCCTACTGTTGAGGTGTGCGCCTGCCGTGCCCAGCTGCGGTTGGGGCATCCCCTGCTCTTCAGGAGCTCTGGGGAAGGGTTATCAGACGCGGTGCCGTTGAGGGTTAGTCGGGCATCGGGCCGCGTGGCGTGGGCACCGCCGGCTGTGAGAGGGACGGGAATGGAACCGACCGAGAGCGCCGCCCCGGACTCACGGCTGCGCCCGCGCTGGGTGACCGGCGTGCGGCGATGGGGGCACCCCTTGCTGGAGCGAAGCCGGGAGTTCGGAGCGGGCCTCAGGGTCGCACGGCCGACAGGGCGACCGGGCGGCCAGGTGCGCGCCGCCGGACAGTACAGCGCGGCGGCCGGGCACGGCCCGGGCCGCCTCACCTCCGTCCCCGGATCCCCGTCCCACATGCCGGGCCACGAGTCCGAGAAGCAGATGTCCTGGCCCGCGCTGCCCACGGCGGTCATCACGTCGGCCGCGTTCGTCCTGGGCGCCGGCTTCTACCGGGCGTTCACCGGGAACCACGCGCTCTTTCCGTCCGGTTCCACCGGCTGGGCGCTCGCGGTCCTGGTCGGCATCATCGTCGGCCACCTGGTCGCGCTCGGCCGTTCCCGCTGGTGGGGCGGCACGGGCTCCGGCGCGGCGCTCACCCTCGCCGTGCTGCTGCTGTACGGCTGGGTGCCCGCCGGGATGGTCAGCCTCACCGTCGTCGTCCTCGTCGGCATAGCCCGTCGTCATCGCTGGCGGCAGGGCGTGCTGCACGGCGCGGTGGACATCCTCGGCATCGGTGCCGGGGCGCTGGTGCTCGCGGTGTTCGGCCGGGTGCCGTCCGTCGAGACGCCCTGGAAACCGGAGACTTGGACTGTTTACACGGCACCTTCGGTGGTGTTGGTGGCCGGGGCGTATCTCGTGGTCTCCCGCGCGCTGCTCTGGTACCTCCACGCGCCGCGTACGGCCGGACTGCCGACCGTGGCCCGTACGGCCCTGGTCAGACAGGGGTTGGTCGCCGTCGCGCTGCTCGGCATCGCCCCGCTGATCTGCGTCGTCGCGATCGCGCTCCCTGTGCTGCTGCCGCTCTTCTCGGTTCCCCTCATCGCTCTCGACTCCACGCTCTGGATAGCGCGGGCGCGGGCCGAGGAGCAACTGCGTGACCCCCTCACCGGACTGCCCAACCGGCAGTGGCTGCTCGAACGGACCTGGCGGGCGCTGGACGACGCCGAACGAATCGGGGCCCGTTCCGCTCTGATGCTGATCGATCTCGATCGCTTCAGGGCCGTGAATGACACGCTCGGTCACCTCGCCGGAGACCGGCTGCTGCTGCAGATAGCGGACCGGCTGCGGGTGGCGCTGCCGCGCGGGGCGGAGGCCGCGCGGCTCGGCGGGGACGAGTTCGCCGTGTTACTGCCCATCGTCGACTCGACGACGTCCGCGTCGCGGGTCGCCCGCAATCTCGTGGCCGCGCTCGGGTCACCGCTCGACCTCGACGGGCTGACGCTCGTCCTGGAGGCCAGCGCCGGGCTCGCGGTCTTCCCCGATCACGCGCTGGACGCGGAGGGGCTGCTGCGGCGGGCGGACGTCGCGATGTACCAGGCGAAGCGCGACCGCACGGGCGTGGAGGTGTACGAGTCCAAGCGGGACTCCAACACCCCCGACCGGCTCGGACTGCTGGGGGACCTGCGGCGGGCGCTCGACGCGGGAGACGTCGAGCTGCACTACCAGCCGAAGGTCCGCTTCGACGGACAGGTGGCGGGTCTCGAGGCGCTCGTACGGTGGGTGCATCCCGAGCGCGGGAAGGTGCCGCCGGACGAGTTCATAGCCATCGCCGAGTCGTCCGGGCTGATGCCGCATCTGACGGAGTACGTGCTGGAGACGGCGCTCGCCCAGGTGGCGAGCTGGCGGGCCCGGGGGCTGCGGGTGCCGGTCGCCGTCAACGTGTCGCCGCGGGACGTGCACACGCCCGGGTTCGCCGGTTCGGTCGCCGCGCGGCTCGCCCGGCACGGGGTTCCCGCGGGGTCGCTTCAGCTGGAGATAACGGAACACGTGCTGCTCGAAGACCCGCAGCGCGCCGCGGACACCCTGGCGGGGCTGACCGGGCACGGCGTGAAGATGTCGCTCGACGACTTCGGGACCGGGTACTCGTCGCTGGTGCATCTGCGGCGGCTGCCCGTGAGCGAGCTGAAGATCGACCGGTCCTTCGTGGCCCGGCTCGCCGTGGACACCGAGGACGCCGAGATCGTCCGGTGCACCATCGATCTCGCCCATTCGCTCGGGCTGGTGGTCGTCGCCGAGGGGGTCGAGGACGACGAGACGTGGGAGCGGCTCCGGGATCTCGGGTGCGACGCGGTCCAGGGGTGGCTCGTCGCCGCGGCGATGCCTCCGGAGGAGGCCACCGCGTGGCTGCTCGCCCGGGGGTCGCGGGGGTGGCAGCGGCCCAAGGCTGCGTTGCCCGCGGCGTTGCCTGCGGCGGCTGAGGAGTAGTTCTTCGGGTGCGGGTCGGTGGGTTGTCGCTTTCCCGCCCGCACCGCCCGTTACTGGTACCTGAGACGGTGAAGGTTTCCCGTGGGGCGTCCTCGCCGTCGGCGGCCGTCCGGCCGTCCTGCGGCGGTCCAGGCCGTCCTGCGGCGCGTGAGACCCGTACGGCCCATACCGCCCGCATGCGTCCCCCAACGACCCGTGCCCGGGAAACCGATGTACGGGGATCCCCGTGCGACCCATAGGATTGGGCCAAACCACACTCACTCACCCCTGAGGATCGCTGCATGCCTGGCATCACGCGCGAGGAGGTCGCCCACCTCGCCCGGCTGGCGCGTCTGGAGCTGAAGGGCGAAGAGCTCGACCACTTCGCCGGCCAGCTCGACGACATCATCGGCGCGGTCGCCCGCGTCAGCGAGGTCGCCGACCAAGACGTACCGCCGACCTCCCACCCGCTGCCGCTGACGAACGTCATGCGCGCGGACGAGGTCCGTCCGTCGCTCACCCCCGAGCAGGCGCTCTCCGGCGCCCCGGCCCAGGAGCAGCAGCGTTTCAAGGTGCCGCAGATCCTGGGGGAGGACTAATCACCATGACGGACAGCAACGTCAACATCATCAAGCTCACCGCCGCGGAGATCGCCTCCAGCATCGCCGCCGGCGAACTCACCGCCGTCGAGGTCACCGAGGCGCACCTCGAGCGCATCGAGGCCGTCGACGAGAAGGTGCACGCCTTCCTGCACGTCGACCGGGACGGAGCGCTCGCCCAGGCCCGTGCCGTCGACGAGAAGCGGGCGAAGGGCGAGAAGCTCGGCCCGCTCGCCGGCGTCCCGCTCGCGCTCAAGGACATCTTCACCACCGAGGGCATCCCGACCACCGTCGGCTCGAAGATCCTCGAAGGCTGGATCCCGCCGTACGACGCCACGCTCACCAAGCGGCTCAAGGCCGCCGACGTCGTCATTCTCGGCAAGACCAACATGGACGAGTTCGCCATGGGGTCCAGCACCGAGAACAGCGCGTACGGGCCCACCGGCAACCCCTGGGACCTGACGAGGATCCCCGGCGGCTCCGGCGGCGGTTCGTCCGCCGCGCTCGCCTCCTACCAGGCGCCCCTCGCCATCGGCACGGACACCGGCGGCTCCATCCGCCAGCCCGCCTCCGTCACCGGCACGGTCGGCGTGAAGCCGACGTACGGCGCCGTCTCGCGGTACGGCATGGTCGCGTTCTCGTCCTCCCTCGACCAGGGCGGGCCCTGCGCCCGTACGGTCCTCGACGCCGCGCTCCTGCACGAGGTCATCGCCGGGCACGACCCTCTCGACTCCACCTCCATCGACGCGCCCGTCCCGGCCGTCGTCGAGGCCGCCCGCAACGGCAGCGTCGAAGGCATGCGCGTCGGTGTCGTCAAGCAGTTCCGCGGCGAGGGCTACCAGGCCGGTGTCGTGCAGCGCTTCGACGAGTCCGTCTCGCTCCTCAAGGAGCTGGGCGCCGAGATCGTCGAGCTGGACTGCCCGTCCTTCGACCTCGCCCTTTCGGCGTACTACCTGATCGCCCCGTCCGAGTGTTCGAGCAACCTCGCCCGCTTCGACGGCCTGCGCTACGGCCTGCGCACCGGCGACGACGGCACGCACTCCGCCGAGGAGGTCACCGCCCTCACCCGTGAGGCGGGCTTCGGCGACGAGGTCAAGCGCCGCATCATGCTCGGCACGTACGCGCTCAGCTCCGGCTACTACGACGCGTACTACGGCAGCGCCCAGAAGGTCCGTACACTCATCACGCGCGACTTCGAGAAGGCGTTCGAGCAGGTGGACGTGATCGTGTCGCCCACGACGCCGACCACCGCCTTCCCGATCGGCGAGCGCGCCGACGACCCGATGGCGATGTACCTCGCGGACCTGTGCACCATCCCGACGAACCTCGCGGGCAACGCCGCGATGTCGCTGCCCTGCGGTCTCGCGCCGGAGGACAACCTGCCCGTGGGCCTGCAGATCATCGCCCCCGCGATGCAGGACGACCGCCTCTACAAGGTCGGTGCCGCTGTCGAGGCAGCGTTCGTGGAACGCTGGGGGCACCCGCTGATCGAGGAGGCTCCGTCGTTGTGAGTGCTACGGCCAACAAGGCAAAGAACTTCAAGAAGTCGAAGAAGGGGCTGTACCTGTCGCTCGGCAGTACGGCGTTCGGCGCGATCAGCGTCGCCAAGCAGGCCAAGCTGGCCCGCAGCGACGGGGACACCCTGAGGCTCATCGACGCCGCCGTTTCCGCCGCCGCCATCGTCACCGGCCTTGCGATCATCTACCGGGAGCTCAAGCGCCTCGGTGACGACGACGTCCTGCTGGGCTGAGAGGGAATGTTTCACCGTGACTGTCACGACTGACCTGGTGTCGTACGAGGACGCGCTGGCGTCGTACGACCCCGTCATGGGCCTCGAAGTCCATGTCGAACTCGGCACCAAGACCAAGATGTTCTGCGGCTGCTCCACCGAGCTGGGCGCCGAGCCCAACTCGCAGGCCTGCCCGACCTGCCTCGGCATGCCCGGCGCGCTGCCGGTCGTCAACGCGGTCGGTGTCGAGTCCGCGATCAAGATCGGTCTCGCGCTGCACTGCGAGATCGCCGAGTGGTGCCGCTTCGCCCGGAAGAACTACTTCTATCCGGACATGCCGAAGAACTTCCAGACCTCCCAGTACGACGAGCCGATCGCCTTCAACGGCTATCTGGACGTCCAGCTGGAGGACGGCGAGGTCTTCCGCGTGGAGATCGAGCGCGCCCACATGGAGGAGGACACCGGCAAGTCGCTGCACGTCGGCGGCGCGACCGGCCGTATCCACGGCGCCTCGCACTCGCTGCTCGACTACAACCGCGCCGGCATCCCCCTCATCGAGATCGTCACCAAGCCGATCGAGGGCGCCGGCGAGCGCGCTCCCGAGGTCGCCAAGGCGTACGTCGCCGAGCTGCGCGAGCTCATCAAGGCGCTCGGTGTCTCGGAAGCCCGCATGGAGCAGGGCCAGATGCGCTGCGACGTGAACCTGTCGCTGCGCCCGCACGGCCGCGAGAAGTTCGGCACCCGGAGCGAGACCAAGAACGTCAACTCGCTGCGGTCCGTCGAGCGCGCCGCCCGCTTCGAGATCCAGCGGCACGCCGCGGTTCTCGACGGCGGCGGAACGATCATCCAGGAGACCCGCCACTTCCACGAGGACACGGGCTCCACGACCTCGGGCCGGGTGAAGGAGGAGGCGGAGGACTACCGCTACTTCCCCGAGCCGGACCTCGTGCCGGTCGCACCGTCCCGCGAGTGGGTCGAGGAGCTGCGCGCGGGTCTGCCCGAGCAGCCGCTGGCCCGGCGCAACCGGCTGCGCGAGGAGTGGGGCATCACCGCCCACGACATGCAGTCGATCCTCAACGCCGGTGCCATCGACTCCATCGTCGCCACCATCGCGGCGGGCGCCGACGCGGCCTCCGCCCGTAAGTGGTGGATGGGTGAACTGGCGCGTACGGCCAACGAGTCGGGTGTGTCCCTGGACGCGCTGGCCATCACACCCGAGCAGGTCGCCCGGGTGACCGCCCTGGTCAACGAGGGCTCCCTCAACGACAAGCTGGCCCGCCAGGTCATCGAGGGCGTCCTCAAGGGCGAGGGCACCCCGGACGAGGTCGTCGAGAAGCGCGGTCTGAAGGTCGTCTCTGACGAGGGCGCCCTGACGACGGCCGTCGAGGAGGCCATCGCCGGCAACGCGGCCATCGCGGACAAGATCCGCGGGGGCAAGGTCGCCGCCGTCGGCGCCCTTGTGGGAGCGGTCATGAAGGCCACGCGTGGGCAGGCCGACGCGGCCCGCGTCAAGGAGCTCATCCTGGAGAAGCTGGGGGTCGAGGGCTGAGCCCTCGGTCTTTGCCTTGCGGAGGGGGCGTGCGCCTGAGTTTCAGGTGCGCGCCCCCTCGGCGTTCGTCCTGGGGGCTGCGCCCTCAGACCCCGTCAATCGGTTCACCGCGGGAGTGTGTCCTGTGCGGGCCGTTCGTGACTGGGCGCGCAGTTCCCCGCGCCCCTGAAGGGGCGCCTGCTGAGCGGGCGAGCTGAACGCCGCCGCGGTCTCATGCGTACAAGTCTCCGAGGCCGCTCACTCCTACCGCGTGTAGGTCCGTCGGGGGGTACATCGGGACCGATGTACCCCCCCGACGGTGTGCCTGCGGACGCCGTGTGGGGCGACAGAGTTCATTGGATTGTCGTGTGAACTGCCTCGCACTCTTGTGAGTAAACCCACGAATGCGGCCAACGATCACTTTCGGCTGCAAGAGTGATAACGAATTGGTCATGCGTTCTTTGCGGGCAGTTCCCGATAAAGATCCACAAAACACCCAGGGAGCTCGTCCGTGGCAGCTCTAGCACGTTGGTGTGTCCAGCACCGCCTCGTCGCCGTACTGCTCTGGCTCCTTGCCTTCGGCGGGATCACCGCCGCCGCTGCCGTCACCGGAACCGCGTACTCGAACGACTACGAGGCGCCGGGCACCGAATCGGGCCGCGCCAGCCAGCTCCTCCAGGACGGTTTCCCCGGCCTCGGCGGCGACAGCGACACCGTTGTCTGGCACACCACCGCCGGCACGGTCCGTGCCGCGGACGTCGAGCAGACCATGAGCCACACCCTCGACAAGATCGCCGACCTCCCCGGAGTGGCCGCCGTCGCCAGCCCGTACAAGGGCCACGGCGCGGACCAGATCAGCGGCGACGGACGTACGGCCTACGCCACCGTGACCTTCGACGACCCGGCCGAGGACATCGACCAGGGCGAGGCCACGGCCGTCGTCGACACCGCGAAGGCAGCCGGGACGGACGGACTCCAGGTGGAGCTGGGCGGGCAGGCCGTCGCCCTCACCGAGTCGTCGGGCGGCCACATCGCCGAGGTCGTCGGCGTGATCGTCGCCGCCGTGGTCCTCTTCCTCGCCTTCGGCTCCCTCGCCGCCTCACTGCTGCCCATCGCCACGGCCCTGGTCAGCGTGGGCACGGCGTACGCGGGGATCGCGCTCCTCGGACACGCGATGACCGTCGCCGACTTCGCGCCGATGCTCGGCATGCTGATCGGACTCGGCGTAGGCATCGACTACGCGCTGTTCATAGTGACCAGGCACCGGCGCGGCCTGAAACGCGGACTCTCCGTCGAGGATGCCGCGCGGAACGCGGTGGCCACCACCGGGCGCGCGGTCGTCTTCGCGGGCGCCACCGTCTGTATCGCCCTGCTCGGCATGCTCATACTGCGGCTGGGCTTCCTCAACGGCGTCGCGATCGCCGCGTCCCTCACCGTGGTCCTCACCGTCGCGGCCTCCGTGACCCTGCTGCCCGCGCTCCTCTCCTTCATCGGCATGCGCGCCCTCAGCCGCCGTGAGCGCCGCCGCCTGGACGAGCACGGCCCCCAGCCGGAGATCCCCACCGGGCTCGCCGCCCGCTGGTCCGCCTTCGTCGAGAAGCACCCCAAGATCCTCGGCGGCGTGGCCCTGGCCGTCATGGCCCTGCTCGCGCTCCCGACCTTCTCCCTGCACCTGGGCACCTCCGACCAGGGCAACAATCCGGAGACGGCCACCACGCGACAGGCGTACGACCTGCTCGCGGAAGGCTTCGGACCCGGTCTGAACGGGCCGCTGACCCTCGTCACACACGTCGGCGGGGCCCAGGACCGGGTCGCCCTCGACAACCTCGACGCCACGCTCAGGGCGACCGAGGGTGTTCGGACGGCGACCCCGGTGACGTACAACAACGCCGGTGACACCGCCTACCTCAGCGTCGTACCGACGTCCTCGCCGCAGTCCGAGCGGACCAGCGATCTCGTCGACCGGCTGCGCGACGACGTGCTGCCGCGGGCCGAGGCCGGGACCACGCTCGACCTGCAGGTCGGCGGCATGACCGCCGGGTACGACGACTTCGCCGATGTCATCGTCGGCAAACTGCCCCTCTTCGTGGGCGTCGTCATCGGCCTCGGCTGTGTCCTGCTGCTGCTCGCCTTCCGCTCCATCGGCATCCCGCTGAAGGCCGCCGCGATGAACATCGCGGCCGTCGCCTCCTCCTTCGGAGTCGTCGTCGCGATCTTCCAGTGGGGCTGGGGCAGCGAACTGCTGGGCCTCGGCCGCGCAGGCCCGATCGAACCCTTCCTGCCCGTGATCATGGTCTCCGTACTCTTCGGGCTCTCCATGGACTACCAGGTGTTCCTGGTCAGCAGGATGTACGAGGAGTGGCTGGAGACCGGCGACAACCGGCGGGCCGTCCGCGTGGGTCTCGCCGAGACCGGCCGGGTGATCAACTCCGCCGCAGTGATCATGATCTCGGTCTTCCTGGCCTTCGTGCTCAGCGGCGACCGCGTCATCGCGATGTTCGGCATAGCGCTCGCCTCGGCCGTCGCCCTCGACGCCTTCGTGCTGCGTACGCTCCTGGTGCCGGCCCTGATGCACATGCTGGGCGGCGCCAACTGGTGGCTGCCCCGCTGGCTCGACCGGCGCCTGCCGCGCATCAGCATCGAGCCGCCGGAAATCCGTACCCTCGACGCCGAGGGCCGTGCGAGGATCCCGGGAGCGCGCGAGGACGCGCTCGTGGAGGTTCTCGTGAAGGAGCAGCAGCAGGATGTACGCGATATCCCTGGGTGACGACGGCGCCGAACTGCGGCCCCTGGAGCCGTGGCACGCGGAGGAGTTCCTGGCGCATCTCGACCGGGGACGCGAGTTCATCGGGCAGCACATTCCGTTCGGGACCAAGGCCGTCGACGTCGACTCCGCGAGGGAACTCCTCCAGGCGTACGCCGACAAGCGCGCCACCGACTCCGGCAGCCTGCACGGGCTGTGGCTGGAGGGGAAGCTGGTCGGCGGTGTGCTGTTCCTGCACTTCGACGCCGAGCGGGGCACCTGCGAGGTCGGCTGCTGGCTGGAGCCGGCCGGCGTGGGACGCGGCCTTGTCACGCGTGGCATGCGGATCCTCATCGACTGGGCGGTCGAGGAGCGGGGCATCCACCGCGTGGAGTGGCAGGCGTCGGCCGCCAACGAACCGAGCATCAACGTGGCGCGGCGGCTGGGCATGAACCGCGACGGGGTGCTCAGGGAGAGCTTCCCGTACCGGGGCGTACGCCAGAACCTGGAAGTGTGGTCGGTGCTCGCGCCCGAGTGGCGTGCCGCACGCGCGCGTGCCTGGAAGTGACGTCCGTACCGGTGGCCTCCCGGCAGTGATGTCGGCGGTCGGGACGTTGGCGTACGGGCGCCGAGTAAGGCGAAAAGCCGCCCGGCGCGTGAGGATCTTGGGATCTTTAAGAAATTCTCAGACAGCGTCCGTACGGTGCGGAGCATGGGAACCAAGACAGAGGACGAAGCCGGAGCCAAGACCGGCACCGAGGCACAGCGCGACGAGGAGGCCGTGAAGCTCAGCAAGAGCGACGAGACGGCCGCGATCGGAGAGGTCGAGGAGGCCGAGGCCGCCGAGGCGGCTGACGACCGGGCCGACTCCGAGGTCCTCGGAGAGGACGAGGACGACGAGGCCCTGGTCGCGGCCGAGCGCGGTTCAGGCGTGGGCCTGGGTGCCGCCGCCGTCGTATCCGCCGGACTGGGCGTGGTCTCGCTGACCGGCAGCTGGGTCGGCACCATCGCGCAGGCGCGCGACTCGCTGTACGGCCAGCTGGAGACCGCGCAGGGCGCCGGTGTGGCCGAGCAGATCAAGCAGGTGTACGCCGACTCGTGGAACGCCAACGCGCTGGTCGCCGGGTTCTTCGCGCTGACCGCGCTGATCGTCGGCGTCGTGGTGCTGGCCCGGCCCGCGTTCGGCAACCCCGACCGGATCCCGGCCCAGGCCCCGTGGGTCAAGTCGGTCGCCTGGGCGGGTGTCGCGCTCGGCGTCGTCGGCCTGCTGCTGGCCGCGCTCAAGTACTCCGACATCCTGCTCGGCATGCCGTCCACGAGCTGAGGAACCGCACGTCTGAGGGGCCTTAGTCCCGCCGTAGGCCACTTACGGCGGGACTAAGGCCCTTCGTGCGCTCAAGATGCGGAACTCTCCCGATGTGGCGCACCCCCCTTGGAGACGAAGGTTGAGGCATCGCAACAGAGCGAAGCCGGAAACAACACTTCACGAGGGGTACGAGATGTTCGAGTACGAGCTCCAGCAGATCCGCACCGCGGAGATGATCCGCGAGGCCGACAACTACCGACTGGTCCGCGAGGCCGCGCGATCCGGCCGCGACGACAGTGAGGGGCGGGTGCATAGCCGGCGCCACCGCACGCCCCGGTCCGCACGCGTCGCGTGAGCGCCGGGGCGGGGGAGGGCGGCCGTACGGGGGTCGGCCGCCCTCAGCGGGACGGGGCCACAGTGACCGCCCTCCCGGTCGTGAGCACGCCCCCCGGGACCTCGGGCCCGTCCGCCACCGCGGACGGGCCCGAGGTCTTGAGCGGGGCTGCGACTGCGGGCAGGTCCGAGGCCGTGGGCGGGCCCGAGGTTGTGGGGAGGGCCGGAGCGGTGGGTGGGTCCGAGGTCGCGGGCAGGTCCCAGGCCGTGGGTGAGCCTGCGGCTGTGGGCGGGCCTGAGGCCGTGGGCACGTCCGAGGTCGTGCGTGAGCCTGAGGTCGTGGGCGGGTCCGAGACCTTGGGCACGCTCGGAGCGGCGGGTGAGCCCGAGGCCGTGAGCAGGCTCGTAGCCGTGGGCAGGTCCGAGGCTGTGAGCAGGCCCGAGGTCGTCGGGGGGTTCGTGGAAGTGCGCAGGTCCGAGGGCCCGGGGAGGGCCGGAGGTGTGGGCAGGACCGGGATAACCAGTGCCGTTGTGTCAGAACCCTGTGCGATGCTCGGCGCTGTGGAGACCAGGTCCGTCAGTCCGGTCTTCGTCGGCAGGGCCGACGAGCTGGGCGTGCTGAACGACGCGCTCGCCCGCGCCGCCGCGGGCGAGCCGCAGGCGTTGCTGCTCGGCGGTGAGGCCGGTGTCGGAAAGACCCGGCTCCTTGAGGAGTTCGCCAACGCGGCCTGTCGCGAGGGGGCCGTCGTGGCGCTCGGCGGCTGCGTCGAGATCGGCGCCGACGGCCTGCCCTTCGCGCCCTTCTCCACCGCGCTGCGCGCCCTGCGCCGCCACCTGCCCGACGAACTGGCCGCCGCGGCCGCGGGGCAGGAGGAGGAACTGGCCCGGCTGCTGCCCGAGTTGGGCGACACCTCACGCGGGCGGCACGACGAGGACGGCATGGCCCGTCTCTTCGAACTCACCGTCCGGCTGCTGGAGCGCGTCGCCTCCGACCGCCCGGTCGTCGTCCTCCTGGAGGACCTGCACTGGGCCGACGCCTCGACCCGCCACCTCCTCGCCTATCTCTTCCGCACGCTCCGCAGCGGCCGCCTCCTCGTCGTCGCCACCTACCGCGCCGACGACATCCACCGCCGCCATCCGCTGCGCCCCCTGCTCGCCGAACTCGACCGGCTGCGCACCGTCCGCCGTATCGAACTCGGCCGTTTCAGCCGCGCCGAGGTCGGCCGCCAGATCGCCGGAATCATCGCCTCCGAACCCGATCAGACCCGGGTCGACGAGATCTTCACGCGCTCCGACGGGAACGCGTTCTTCGTCGAGGAGCTGGCCGTGGCCGCCCACGACGGCTGCCGCACCGGCCTCACCGACTCCCTGCGCGATCTGCTCCTCGTCCGCGTCGAGAGCCTGCCCGAAGGATCCCAGCGGGTCGCCCGGATCGTCGCCGAGGGCGGCTCCACCGTGGAGTACCGGCTGCTCGCCGCCGTGGCACGGCTCTCCGAGGACGACCTCATCGAGGCGCTGCGGGCCGCCGTCGGCGCCAACATCCTGCTCGCGACATCCGACGGGGACGGCTACCGCTTCCGCCACTCCCTGGTGCGCGAGGCCGTCGGCGACGACCTGCTGCCCGGCGAGCGCTCCCGCCTCAACCGCCGGTACGCGGAAGCGCTGGAGGCCGATCCCACGCTCGTCCCGGCCGACGAGCGAGCCGCCCGTCTGGCCAGCCACTGGTACCACGCGCACGACGCGGCCAAGGCCCTGCCGGCCGTCCTCGACGCCTCCGTCGCGGCCCGCCGCCGGCACGCCTACTCGGAGCAACTACGGCTCCTGGAGCGGGCGATGGAGCTCTGGGACACGGCCCCCGACTCCGTACGCGCCGACCTGCGGCCCGTCGACTACACCGAGGTCTACCCCCCGTGCGGCTGCGACCCGGCCACCACACCGCTGCGTTACCTCGACCTGATGGCCGAGGCCGCCGTCGCGGGCCGGTTCGGCGGGGAGCGCGAGCGCGCCCTCAAGATCACCAAGCGGGCCCTGCACCTCCTGGGGGACGACGGCGATCCGCTGCGCGCGGCCTGGTTCTGGATCCAGCGCTCCCGTCTCGTCGAGGCGGTGGCCCGCGGCGACGGGTGGAAGGAACTCGCCACGGCCCAGGAGCTGGTGCGAGGGCTGCCGCCGTCCGAGGTGCACGCCGACGTCCTCGCCAATGTCGCCAACTGGTCGATGATGCACAGGCCGGGACCGGCAGCCCTCCAGGCCGCCGAGCGCGCCGTGGAGTACGCCCGGATGGTGGGCGCCCGCGACATCGAACTGAACGCGCGGCTCACTCTTGGCGGCCTCCTCGTCGAGTCGGGCGACATCGAGGCGGGGCTCGCCGAGGTGCACGAGGTCAAGGAGCGGGCCGGGGAGATCGGCGCCGCCTATGTGGTGGGCCGCGCCCATGTGAACCTCCCCTCCCACCTGGAAGGCATCGGCCGCTCCCAGGACGCCGTCCGGATCCTTGAGGAAGGGGTCCAACTGGCCCGCAGACTCGGTCTGTTGGACACCGAGGCCTGGGTGTGGGGCAATCTCGCCGAGTCCCTCTTCTCCCTGGGCCGCTGGGACGAGGCGGGTGCGGCCGGGTTCAACTCGGACCGCGTCGGCCAGAGCGCCAAGCCCCGCGGCTTCCGCACCACCCTCCACGCCCACCTCGCGCGCGCCAGGGGTGACCTGCCCGAGGCCGGCCGCCAACTGGCCGCCGCACGGGAGCACTTCGGCACCCACGACACCGTGCCCCAGCACGCGCTGCCGCTGACCACCCTCGCGATCGGCATAGCCGCCGCCGAGGGCCGCCTCCTCGACGCCCGTGCCGAACTGGACGATGCCCTGAGCACCGGCTTCCCGCCGGGCACCCAGCGCTACGCCTGGCCCCTGCTGCTCACCGCCGCGACCGCGGAGGCCGACGCCCGCGGACTGCCCGTCGCCGAACAGGGCCGCCCCGACGTCCTGGAGCGCCTGCGCAAGGCAGCCAAGTCCCTCGCCACGAACGTGCCCGTCTGGCAGGCCTACGAGCACTGGGTGCGGGCCGAACTGCTGCGCGCCGAGGGCCGGGACACACCGGACGAGTGGTCCGAGGCGGTCACCGCCTTCGAGCCCCTTGAGCGCCCGTACGACCTCGCGCGGGTGCGGCACCGGCTCGCGGAGTCCCTGCTCGCCTCCGGAGGCGGCGAGGAGGAGCGGGACCGCGCCACGGAACTGCTGCGGCTGGCCCGCGCCGTGGCCGACCACCTCGGCGCCCGCCCGCTCGCCGATGACGTCGCCCTGCTCGCCCAGCGCGCCCGTCTCACCCTCGCCCGCGCTCCCGAGCGGTCCGCCCCCGCTCCCGCCGACCCGGTCGAGGCACTCGGTCTGACCAGCCGCGAGCGCGACGTCCTCCGACTGGTCGCCGCCGGTCGCAGCAACCGCCAGATCGCCGAGGAGCTCTTCATCTCCCCGAAGACGGCCAGCGTCCACGTCTCCAACATCCTCGGCAAGCTCAACGTCTCCGGCCGCGGCGAGGCGGCCGCGCTCGCACACCGGATGCGGCTGTTCCCGCCCCACCCGGCCGGCGCCCGGACGGCCGGGTGAGATCCACGCGGACAGGGGTACGCAGACGGATCCACCCAGTGGGATCCACTCCGTGAGGTCTACGCTGTAAGAGACCCAGGGTCGAGGGAGGCACCGTGTTCAACATGATCGAGGAGCTTTTCGCACCAGGCCGCAAGCACACCGACGAGGAACGCAAGCGGCTGGAACTGACCCGCGTGGACCTGAACGACGGGGACCCCGGACGAGGCCCGATAGACCTTGCCTCCGGCAAGGTGATCGTCCGCCTGCCGACGCAGCCCGAGCCCGAGGCTGAGGCCGATTCGGACCCGGTCCCCACTCCGGACCAGGCCCGGGCCACAGTTCCGGATCCGGCCCCCACTCCCGAGGAAGCTCCCGAATAGACGCCCTGCTTCGGGTGCCCTACGTGACCTCCAGTTCCAGAATCTTGTCGTCCCCCGACCCCGGGGTCCCCCTGCCGTCCGTCTCGCTCGTCACCAGCCACAGCTTGTTGCCGCCCGCCGAGACCACCGTGCGCAGGCGGCCGTAGTCGTCCTCCAGGAAGGACTGGGGGTCCGCCGACTCCTTCGTGCCGTTGAGCGGGATGCGCCACAGCCGCTTGCCGCGCAGCCCCGCCATCCAGATGGAGCCCTCCGCGTAGGCGATGCCGCTGGGGGAGGCCTCGTCGGTGCTCCACTGGTCGATCGGGTTGTGGTACTTGGAGTCGTCGGACTGGCCCTCCGCCTCCGGCCAGCCGTAGTTGTCGCCCGGCTTGATGTGGTTCAGCTCGTCCCACGTGTCCTGGCCGAACTCCGAGGCGAACAGGCGCTGCTTGGAGTCCCAGGCGAGGCCCTGCACATTGCGGTGGCCGTACGAGTAGACCGGCGAGTTGAACGGGTTGCCCGGGGCCGGCTCGCCCTCCGGGGTCAGACGGAGGATCTTGCCGCCGGTGGACTTCTTGTCCTGGGCCAGTTCGGTGACGTAGGTCTCGCCCGTGCCCACGTACAGCATCTTGTCCGGGCCGAAGGCGATCCGGCCGCCGTTGTGGTTGGTGCCCTTCGGGATGCCCCTGAACACCGTGTCGGGCGCTCCCAACTGCTCACCGGACGGCTTCTTCGCGTCGTACAGCATGCGCACGATGCGGTTGTCCGAGTCCGAGGTGAAGTACGCGTAGACCATGTGGTCCGACGCGTACGAAGGGGAGAGGGCCAGGCCCATCAGGCCGCCCTCGCCGGCGGGGGCGACTCCGGGCACGGAACCCAGCTCGGTCTTCCTGCCCGTCTTCTCGTCGACCCGGGTGATCGTGCCCTCGTCCCGCGAGGACACCAGGAGGCCGCCCTCGGGCAGCGGTGCCAGGCCCCAGGGGCTCTTCAGACCCTCGGTGACGGTCCGCAGGACCTTCACGGAGCCCTTGGCGGGCGGGGTCTCCTCGGCAGCCTGCCCGGAGGCCGGGGCCGAGGCGCCGGGCTCCGAACTGCTCGGAGACGTGCTCCCGCCGCCGCCCGACTCCTCCCCGTCCCCCGAGGAGCACCCGGCCGTCACCAGGAGCGTGGCCGCGGCCAACATGGCCGTCACAGCTCGACGTTGCACGATCAGGATCCCTTCGACGCGGCAGGTTCTACTTTTCATACACCGCGAGTGCTCCGCAGGTTCCCACTTGGACGGATCAAGCTGTCTTCTCGGCCGGAGGTCCGGGGGTCGTCCCCCGGGAAACGCAGTCGCCGCTCGCGCCTCACGGGTTCCCGATCACCGAACCCCGAAGCACCGAACCCCGAAGCACCGAACCCCGAAGCACCGAACCACGAAGCGCCGAACCTCGAAACGCCGGGCACCGTGAACCATACGGCTCAGTCCCAGGATCCCCGTGCCGAAGGCAGCCCCGCCACCTCCGCGAGATCCTCCGTGGTCAGACGCAGCCCGGCCGCCCCCGCGTTCTCCGCGGCCCAGCACTCCCGCTTGGTCCCCGGCACCGGCACCACGTGCCGCCCTCGCGCGAGCACCCACGCGAGCGCCACCTGCGCGGGAGTGACGTCCGCTCCCTGCGCCGAGTGCCGGGCGGCTATGCGCCGCAGACCGGCGACGATCGGCTGGTTCGCGGCCATCATCTCGGCGGTGAAGCGGGGGTGCCGGGCCCGTACGTCGTCGGGTTCGAAGCCCTCGCCGGGTGTGAGCGTCCCGGTCAGGAAGCCGTTGCCGAGCGGCATCGCCGCCAGGAAGCCGATGCCGCGCGCCTCGCACCACGGCAGCAGACCCTCCAGCGCCTCCGGCGACCACACGGACAGCTCGGCCTCCACCGTGCTCACCGGGAAGACCTGCTGCACCCGCTCCAGCTGGCGGATCGTTCCGTCGTGCAGCCGGGCTCCCGAACGGCGGTGGGAACGCGCGCCCACAGCGCACAGCCCGAGCGCCCGCACCTTGCCGGCCGAGACGAGCTCCGCCATCGCGCCCCATGTCTCCTCGACGGGTATCTCCGGGTCCGCGCGGTGCAGCTGGTACAGGTCGATGACGTCCGTCTGGAGGCGTCGCAGGGAGGCGTCGCACGCCCGCTTCACATAGCCGGGGCGGCCATTGGCCACGATGTGCTGTTCGCCCACCAGGAGGCCGACCTTGGTCGACACGAAGGCCTCGGAACGCCGCTCCTTCAGTGCCCGTCCCACCAGCAGCTCGTTGGTGAACGGTCCGTACATGTCGGCGGTGTCCAGGAGCGTCGCACCCCGGTCGAGGGCCGCGTGCACGGTCCGCAGCGACTCGTCGCCCCGCTGCCGCGAACCCGAGTACGCCCAGCTCATCGGCATGCACCCGAGGCCGACAGCCCCCACCTCGAGCGCCGCCGCCCCGATCGTCCTGCGCTCCACCTGGCCGTGCCCTCCCTTTCCTGGCACCCCAAACTAACCTCTGCGTCCCCAGGCGCTTCGCATAGCCTCCTGACCATGACGTACGAAGTGTGGCTTCCCTTTCACGCAGACGACCTCGACGGCCTCCCCGACGGCCCCAACTACCGCTACTGGAACGGTGAGCAGGAGTTTCCCGCCGATCCCGCCGACTGCGCCTTCTATGTCGTGCCCTACATGAAGGGCAGCGACATCTCGGTGCGACCCCTGGCCGAAATGACGTCCGTCCAGGTCGTGCAGACCCTGTCCGCCGGTATCGACCACGTACAGCCGGGCCTGCAACTGCTCCCCGAGGGCGTGCAGTTGTGCAACGCGCGCGGGGTGCACGACGCGAGCACCGCCGAACTCACCCTCACTCTGATCCTCTCCTCGCTGCGAGGCATCCCCGACTTCGTCCGTGGGCAGGACAGCGAGGAGTGGCGGTCCGGATTCCGTCCCGCTCTCGCCGACAAGTCCGTACTGATCGTCGGCTACGGAGCGGTCGGTTCGGCCATCGAGGACCGGCTCGTTCCCTTCGAACTCGCGCGGGTGGCGCGCGTCGCGCGCTCCGCACGCGAGACGGCGCGCGGCCCAGTGCATCCGATCACCGCCTTGCCCGAACTTCTCCCGGAGGCCGATGTGGTGGTGCTCATCACGCCCCTCACCGAGCAGACGAAGGGCCTGGCAGGGGCCGACTTCCTGGCCCGGATGAAGGACGGCGCCCTGCTCGTGAACGTCGCGCGCGGCGGAGTCGTCGACACCAAGGCGCTCCTCGCCGAGCTGGAGAGCGGCCGGATCATGGCCGCCCTGGATGTCACCGATCCCGAACCGCTGCCCCCGGGGCACCCCTTGTGGCATGCGCCGGGCGTCCTCATCAGCCCCCACGTGGGAGGCCCGACCTCCGCGTTCTTCCCGCGTGCCAAGCGGCTCCTGGGCGACCAGTTGAACCGTTTCGTGAACCGGGAGCCGCTGCGGAACGTGGTCCTTACGACGGGCTCCTAGTCCTCCTCCACCCTCGGCCGCGCCCCGACGGGCACCCTCCGCAGTTCCCCGAATGCGGTCCGTGCCCGTATTCCCGCTGGTCGTCACGGAGCGTAGAGAGACTATGTCCCTGAGTGACGAGACTGGTGTATCGTCCCGACAGGGGCTGCGCCGCGCACGTTCGGCGCCGGGGATCGACAGACAGCAAGAGCGAGGGGGGCGACGGGCGATGCATGGTCTATGGACCAATGATCCGACGCGGCGGGGCCGCCGACGGCGACCCTGGCGCGTACCGACGCACAGACGCGGTCACAGCGGTCATCACCACCGAAGGCCCGGCGGTCGCAGGAGGCACGCACATCCGGCACGCCGGGACCAGAGGGACTCGGGGGCGGCACGGACCGGAGAGACACAGTGAGCTCCCCGGCGGTTCTGCCGGCCCGTCGTCCGGTCGCCGGGGGCGGAGCGGGTCTCGTACCGCAGCTCGTGCTGGCCCTCGTGTGCGCGGGATACGCCGTCGGTTCCGCGCTCGGCTGGGGCTCACCGCGACTCGCCCTGATCATGGGCGACTTCGGGCTCAGCGCGGCGGCCGCCACCGCGGCCGTCTCCTGCTTCCTCTGCGCCCGCACCCGTCGCAGCCGCTTTCGACCCGCATGGCTGCTCTTCGCGCTCTCCTCCGCCATGGCGGCGGCGGGCAACCTCGTCTGGGGCTGGTACGAGGTCGTACTGGACGCCCCGGTGCCCAGCCCGAGCTACGCCGACCTGTTCTTCCTGTGCTTCGCGCCACCGGCCATCGTGGGACTGCTCGTCCTCGCCAAACGGCCGGTGAGCAAGGCCGGCTGGGTCTGTCTGGCCCTGGACGCCTGGCTGATCGGCGGCTCGCTGCTCACGCTCTCCTGGAGCCTCGCGCTCGCCCAGGCGGCGAAGGCGGAGGGTCCGAGCGTCCCGCACACCGCGCTGTCGCTCGCGTACCCGCTGCTGGACATCGCCCTGGTGAGCATGGTGCTCGCACTGCACTTCAGGCGCTCGGCGGTGAACCGCTCGGCGGTGAACACCGCGATCGGCGCCCTGGCCCTGACGGTCATGTGCGACGCCCTGTTCACCTCGCCCCTGATGCACAACGACTACCGCTCCGGGCAACTGCTCGACGCGGGCTGGTTCGCCGGATCACTACTACTCGCATACGCCCCCTGGGTGGGGCAACGACACGGACACACGGAAGAAGAGGGGCACACGCGCGTGGTGTACGGCTACGTGCCCGGGCCCCGGCAGGGACAACCGGCACACGTGCCCCTCCAGGAAGGAGGTCACAGTCGGTATCCGGCCAGCCGGCCCATCAGCAGTTCACTGGCGGCACTCACTCCCTACCTGGCCGCCGCCGTCTGCACACTGGGCATTCTCTACAACGTGCTCAACGGCCGCAGCGTCGACCGCGTGGTGCTCGTCACCGGCGGCACGGTCGTGCTCGCCCTCGTCGTGCGCCAGGGCATCATGCTCGTCGACAACATCACCCTCACCCAGGAGCTGGCCCAGCAGGAGAACCACTTCCGCTCCCTGGTGCAGGGCTCCAGCGACGTCATCATGATCGCCGCTCCGAACGGCATCCTCCGGTACGTCAGCCCGGCCGCGGCCGGGGTCTACGGACAGCCCGCCGAAGAACTGGTCGGCTCCGAACTCGCCACACTGATCCACCCGGAGGACCTGGGCTGTGTGGTGCACGAGGTGCGCCGCTTCCTCGCCGCCAGCCCCGCCGAGGAACCCACCACCCGCATCGAGTGCCGCTTCAGGTCCGGCGGCGGGGGAGGCTGGCTCAATGTCGAGTCGACCGTCAACCGCCACCACGGCGGCCTCATCTTCAACAGCCGTGACGTGACCGAGCGGGTCCGCCTCCAGGCCCAGTTGCAGCACAACGCCGAGCACGACCCGCTCACCGACCTGCCCAACCGCGCCCTGTTCACCAAGCGCGTCGGACAGGCGCTTTCCGGCCGTCGGTCCTCCGACCGCGGCACCGCGGTCCTCTTCATCGACCTCGACGGCTTCAAGGCCGTCAACGACACCATCGGGCACCAGGCCGGCGACGAACTGCTCGTCCAGGCCGCCCGCAGACTCCAGGACGCCGTCCGGCAGAGCGACACCGCCTCCCGCCTGGGCGGCGACGAGTTCGCGGCCCTGATCGTCGGCGACGGCGGCCGCGACCGCACCGCGCGCGAGCACCAGATCTTCGAACTCGCCGACCGGCTGCGCGTGACCCTCTCGCAGCCGTACACCATCGACGGCAACGATGTCCGCGTCGCCGCCTCCATCGGTGTCGCCTTCTCCGAACCCGGCCTCGGCGCGGGCGAGCTGCTGCGCAACGCCGACCTCGCGATGTACCGCGCGAAGGCCGCGGGCAAGGGCCGCGTCGAGCTGTACGCGCCACAGATGCAGCAGGACGTCGTACGGAAGGCCCAGCTGGCCACCCGGCTGCGGGCCGCCCTGCACGACGGCGAGTTCGCGCTGCTGCACCAGCCGGTGGTGTCCCTCGACACCGGCCGGATCACGGCGGTCGCGGCCCAGGCACGCTGGCGTTCGGCCCAGGGCGTGCTGTTCACCCCCGCCGAGTTCCTGCGCGTCGCCGAGGACAGCGACCGCACCGCCGAGCTGGGCCGCTGGATGCTGGAGGAGGCCGTCGAGCAGGCCGCCGAGCGTGCCGCCACGGGGCTCGCCGTGCCCGTCGCCGTCCGGATGACCGCCCGCCGGCTCCTCGACCGGTCCATGCCCCTGGGTTCCGTAGAGGCCCTGCTGACCCGGCACGGCCTGCCGTCCGGTGCCCTCATCATCGAACTGGCCGAAACCGATCCCAAGATCTCCCTCGACGAGCTGGAGCGCCGCCTCAACGCACTCAGGCGGCTGGGCGTCCGGATCGCCCTGGACGGCTTCGGCAACGGCTACGCCACGATCACCGCACTGCGCCGCCTCCCCGTCGACATACTGAAACTGGATCGCGGTCTGGTGGAAGGTGTCGTCGAGTCCGCCCGGCTCCACAAGATCACCAGTGGGCTGCTGCGTATCGCGAACGACCTGGGCCTGCAGACCGTGGCCGCCGGCGTGGACCTGCCCGAGCAGGTGATCGCCCTGCGCTCGATGGGCTGCACACACGGACAGGGCAACGCGTTCTCCGGACCGCTGGACGAGTACCGACTGCGCCGCGCGCTCGCGGCCGGCGCCTACCCCGTGCCCCACGGCCCCGTCGAACCGATCTTCGTGGGAGGCGGCAGCAGCGGTGTCTACGCAGGTGGGAGCACGAGCGCGTACGTGGCCGGAGTGTCCTCGGCCTCGTACGGAACCGGTACGGCCCTCCGCTCACATGATGAGACTCCCGTCCCACCCACTTGACACGCACTGCGTGCCGGGGGGAGGGTCTGTGCCATGCGCACCCGAATTCTCGTACTTGGAAAGCGCGTCGGCTGAGCTGGGAAGCACCGGATCGATGACCCGGAACTCCCAGCGACCGCACCCGGCGCGCTCCCCTCGCTTGCCTCACGGCACGAGGGGTTTTTTGTTGCACAGGTGCCTGTCGAGCAGCAACTGAACACCGCACAAACCTCGCAAAAACCCTCAGCATCGAGAAGAGAATGCCGATGACCGAGCAGGCCACCGGGGCCCACCACCCGCAGCCGCGGCCCCGTTCCGGAGGACAGCAGTCCGCCCCCGAGCAGGTGACGGGAGCGCAGTCCCTCATCCGTTCTCTCGAGGAGGTCGGGGCCGAGACGGTATTCGGCATTCCCGGCGGTGCGATCCTTCCGGCCTACGACCCGCTGATGGACTCCCGGCGGGTGCGCCACGTGCTCGTCCGCCACGAGCAGGGCGCGGGCCACGCGGCCACCGGTTACGCGCAGGCCACCGGCAAGGTCGGCGTCTGCATGGCGACCAGCGGCCCGGGCGCCACCAACCTGGTGACCCCGATCGCCGACGCGCACATGGACTCGGTGCCGCTCGTGGCGATCACCGGCCAGGTCGCGTCCAAGGCGATCGGTACGGACGCCTTCCAGGAGGCGGACATCGTCGGCATCACGATGCCGATCACCAAGCACAACTTCCTCGTCACCAAGGCGGAGGACATCCCGCGGACGATCGCGGAGGCCTTCCACATCGCCTCCACCGGCCGCCCGGGTCCTGTCCTGGTCGACATCGCCAAGGACGCCCTCCAGGCGCGCACCACCTTCCAGTGGCCGCCCGCCCAGGACCTGCCCGGCTACCGACCGGTGACCAAGCCGCACGCCAAGCAGATCCGCGAGGCCGCCCGGCTGATCACCCAGGCCAGGCGGCCCGTCCTGTACGTCGGCGGCGGAGTCCTCAAGGCCGGTGCCACCGCCGAGCTGAAGGTCCTCGCAGAACTCACCGGAGCGCCCGTCACCACCACACTGATGGCGCTCGGCGCATTCCCCGACAGTCACGAGCTGCACGTGGGAATGCCGGGCATGCACGGTGCGGTCACCGCCGTCACCGCGCTGCAGAAGGCCGACCTGATCGTCGCCCTCGGAGCCCGCTTCGACGACCGCGTCACCGGCAAGCTGGACAGCTTCGCCCCGTACGCCAAGATCGTCCACGCCGACATCGACCCGGCCGAGATCGGCAAGAACCGCGCCGCCGACGTGCCGATCGTCGGAGACGCCCGCGAGGTCCTGGCCGACCTGGTGCAGGCGGTGCAGAAGGAGCACAGCGAGGGTCACCGGGGCGACTACACCGCCTGGTGGAAGGACCTCAACCGCTGGCGCGAGACGTACCCCCTGGGCTACGACCAGCCGGACAACGGCTCGCTCTCGCCCCAGCAGGTCATCGAGCGCGTCGGACAGCTCGCCCCGGAGGGCACGATCTTCGCGGCGGGCGTCGGCCAGCACCAGATGTGGGCCGCGCACTACATCCAGTACGAGAAGCCCGCGACCTGGCTGAACTCGGGCGGCGCCGGGACGATGGGGTACGCGGTCCCGGCCGCGATGGGTGCCAAGGCCGGCGCCCCGGACCGTACGGTCTGGGCGATCGACGGCGACGGCTGCTTCCAGATGACCAATCAGGAGCTCACCACCTGCGCCCTGAACAACATCCCGATCAAGGTCGCCATCATCAACAACGGCGCCCTCGGGATGGTCCGCCAGTGGCAGACCCTCTTCTACAACCAGCGGTACTCCAACACCGTGCTGCACTCCGGCCCCGAGGCGGACGGCAAGCAGCCGAGTGCCGGCACCCGCGTCCCCGACTTCGTGAAGCTGTCGGAGGCCATGGGCTGCTACGCGATCCGCTGCGAGTCGCCGGACGACCTCGACAAGTGCATCGAAGAGGCGAACTCGATCAACGACCGTCCCGTCGTGATCGACTTCATCGTGCACGAGGACGCCATGGTGTGGCCGATGGTCGCCGCCGGCACCTCCAACGACGAGGTCATGTTCGCCCGGGACGTCCGCCCCGACTTCGGCGACAACGAAGACGACTGAGAGCCGTAGGTAAAGGAAGCAGATCATGTCCAAGCACACGCTCTCCGTCCTGGTGGAGAACAAGCCCGGTGTCCTCGCCCGGATCACGGCCCTGTTCTCCCGCCGCGGGTTCAACATCGACTCGCTCGCCGTCGGCGTCACCGAGCACCCCGACATCTCCCGCATCACGATCGTGGTGAACGTGATTGAGGAACTCCCCCTCGAACAGGTCACCAAGCAGCTCAACAAGCTCGTCAACGTGCTGAAGATCGTCGAACTGGAGCCGGGTTCCGCGGTTCAGCGCGAACTCGTTCTGGTGAAGGTGCGCGCCGACAACGAGACGCGCTCCCAGATCGTCGAGATCGTCCAGCTGTTCCGCGCCAAGACCGTGGACGTCTCCCCGGAGGCCGTCACCATCGAGGCCACCGGCGGCAGCGAGAAGCTGGAGGCCATGCTCAAGATGCTGGAGCCGTTCGGCATCAAGGAGCTCGTCCAGTCCGGCACGATCGCCATCGGCCGCGGCGCCCGGTCGATCACCGACCGTTCGCTGCGCGCCCTCGACCGGTCCGCGTAGGGCTCCTGCGGCGCGTACGCGAAGTCGTACGCGCCCGTATTCCGAGACCCCGAAACCTCCCTTCCCCCTCCCGCCGTACGGTGGGACGCAACACCCAGCACACATAGGAGAGAACCCAGTGGCCGAGCTGTTCTACGACGACGACGCCGACCTGTCCATCATCCAGGGCCGCAAGGTCGCGGTCATCGGCTACGGCAGCCAGGGCCACGCCCACGCGCTGTCGCTCCGTGACTCGGGTGTCGACGTCCGGGTCGGTCTGCACGAGGGCTCCAAGTCCAAGGCGAAGGCCGAGGAGCAGGGCCTGCGCGTGGTGACCCCGTCGGAGGCGGCCGCCGAGGCCGACGTCATCATGATCCTCGTCCCGGACCCGATCCAGGCCCAGGTGTACGAGGAGTCCATCAAGGACAACCTCAACGACGGCGACGCGCTGTTCTTCGGGCACGGCCTGAACATCCGCTTCGGCTTCATCAAGCCGCCGGCCGGCATCGACGTCTGCATGGTCGCCCCGAAGGGCCCGGGCCACCTGGTCCGCCGCCAGTACGAGGAGGGCCGCGGCGTTCCGTGTATCGCGGCCGTCGAGCAGGACGCGACCGGCAGTGGCTTCCCGCTGGCGCTCTCGTACGCCAAGGGCATCGGTGGCACGCGTGCGGGCGTCATCAAGACGACCTTCACCGAGGAGACCGAGACCGACCTGTTCGGTGAGCAGGCCGTTCTCTGCGGTGGTACGGCCGCGCTGGTCAAGGCCGGTTTCGAGACGCTGACCGAGGCCGGCTACCAGCCGGAGATCGCGTACTTCGAGTGCCTCCACGAGCTGAAGCTGATCGTGGACCTCATGTACGAGGGCGGCCTGGAGAAGATGCGCTGGTCGGTCTCCGAGACCGCCGAGTGGGGCGACTACATCACCGGTCCCCGCATCATCACGGACGCCACCAAGGCCGAGATGAAGAAGGTCCTGGGCGAGATCCAGGACGGCACGTTCGCCCAGCAGTGGATGGACGAGTACCACGGTGGTCTGAAGAAGTACAACGAGTACAAGCAGCAGGATGCCGAGTCCCTCCTGGAGACGACCGGCAAGGAGCTGCGCAAGCTCATGTCGTGGGTCAACGACGACGAGTGACTCCGTCGGTTCGGCCGTGGTGTCGGGGTTGCCCGGCGCCACGGTCTTACCGCCTGCCTCGGGCAACGCCTCGGGGCTCCGCCCCGGACCCCGCTCCTCAAACTCCCCCACTGCCTTAAGGGCGTGGGGGGACCCCCAGGGGCTGGATTATCCACGTGCGGGTGATCCTTCTGCGGAGGCGTAAGAACAGCACCGCGCCGCCACTAGACTGCTCCACTAAATACGCGTCGGGCCCACAGCGTCGTGCGTCTTCCACGCGGCAACCCCTCCACCGCATGCGGCCGTCGGGACGGCCGTCCGCATTGGACCTGTGAGGACTCACGTGAGCTCGAAACCTGTCGTACTCATCGCTGAAGAGCTGTCGCCCGCGACCGTCGACGCCCTGGGCCCGGACTTCGAGATCCGGCACGCGAACGGCGCGGACCGCGCCGAACTGCTGCCCGCCATCGCCGACGTCGACGCGATCCTGATCCGTTCCGCGACGAAGGTCGATGCCGAGGCCATCGCCGCCGCGAGCAAGCTGAAGGTCGTCGCACGAGCCGGCGTCGGCCTGGACAACGTCGACGTCTCCGCCGCCACCAAGGCCGGCGTGATGGTCGTCAACGCCCCCACCTCGAACATCGTGACCGCCGCCGAGCTGGCCTGTGGTCTGCTCCTGGCCTCCGCGCGTCACATCCCGCAGGCCAACACCGCGCTCAAGAACGGTGAGTGGAAGCGCTCCAAGTACACCGGCGTCGAGCTCGCGGAGAAGACCCTCGGTGTCGTGGGTCTGGGCCGCATCGGCGCGCTCGTCGCCCAGCGCATGTCGGCCTTCGGCATGAAGGTCGTCGCCTACGACCCGTACGTACAGCCCGCGCGGGCCGCGCAGATGGGCGTCAAGGTCCTGTCGCTGGACGAGCTGCTCGAGGTCTCCGACTTCATCACCGTGCACCTGCCCAAGACGCCCGAGACCGTCGGTCTCATCGGCGACGAGGCGCTGCACAAGGTCAAGCCGTCGGTGCGGATCGTCAACGCCGCGCGTGGCGGGATCGTCGACGAGGCCGCGCTGTACTCCGCGCTCAAGGAGGGCCGCGTCGCCGGCGCCGGCCTCGACGTGTACGCGAAGGAGCCCTGCACGGACTCCCCGCTCTTCGAGCTCGACGAGGTCGTCTGCACCCCGCACCTCGGTGCCTCCACGGACGAGGCGCAGGAGAAGGCCGGTATCTCCGTCGCCCGCTCGGTGCGCCTCGCGCTCGCCGGTGAGCTGGTCCCGGACGCGGTGAACGTCCAGGGCGGCGTCATCGCCGAGGACGTCAAGCCGGGTCTGCCGCTCGCCGAGAAGCTCGGCCGCATCTTCACCGCCCTCGCGGGCGAGGTCGCGGTCCGTCTCGACGTCGAGGTGTACGGCGAGATCACCCAGCACGACGTCAAGGTTCTCGAACTCTCCGCGCTCAAGGGCGTGTTCGAGGACGTCGTCGACGAGACCGTGTCGTACGTGAACGCTCCGCTGTTCGCGCAGGAGCGCGGTGTCGAGGTGCGGCTGACCACGAGCTCGGAGTCCTCGGACCACCGGAACGTGGTGACCGTGCGTGGCACCCTCGGCGACGGCCAGGAGGTCTCGGTCTCCGGCACGCTCGCCGGGCCCAAGCACCACCAGAAGATCGTCGCGGTCGGCGAGTACGACGTGGATCTGGCGCTCGCCGACCACATGGTCGTCCTCAACTACACCGACCGTCCCGGTGTCGTCGGCACCCTCGGCCGGATCCTCGGCGAGGCGGGCATCAACATCGCGGGGATGCAGGTCGCTCGTGCGGACGTGGGTGGCGAGGCGCTTGCCGTGCTGACTGTGGACGACACGGTTCCGCAGAATGTGCTTACTGAGCTGGCCGAGGAGATCGGAGCCACTCAGGCTCGGTCGGTCAACCTGGTCTGAGGCTGCCCGACCCACTGGGGGCTGCCGCCCCCAGGCCCCCGCTTCGGCCTAACGGCCTTGTCCTCAAACGCCGGACGGGCTGAAGGGCTTTCGTCTGCGGGTGCGTCGTGGCTGGTCGCGCAGTTCCCCGCGCCCCTAAAAGGGGCGCGGGGAACTGCGCGTTTCAGCCCCTCCGGCGTTTGAGGAGCGGGGGTTCGGGGGCGGAGCCCCTGAGCAGGGACGGGAATGGGTAAGGGCGGCAGGGGCGGCCCTCTCCGTGTCGTCAGGCGAGGACCTTCTCCGGCTCCGCGCACGCCGATTCGCGTACGCGGACCTGGCGCAGGGTTACTGCCGCCAGTACCGCCGCGCCCAGCAGGAGCAGCGTCATGCGAAGGAATGTACGGGCGTATTAAGCATTTGCCCCATACGTTCGTATTAGACGTCGGTCTGGGACGATTGTCTGTCGCGGAGGTACGCTGAGTCGCATGGGACACCGTGAGGATCTGCTCGAAGGCGCCAAGCGCTGCTTGCTGGAGAAGGGCTTCGTGCGCACGACGGCCCGCGACATCGTCAAGGAGTCGGGGACGAACCTGGCGTCGATCGGCTACCACTACGGTTCGAAGGACGCGCTGCTCGCGGAGGCCTACGTCTCCATCGTCGAGGGGCTGTCCGACGACTTCGACGCGGGCGGGACCGCCACGGCGAGCGCGGAGCCGGGGTCCCTGGAGCGGTTCCAGGAGGTGTGGTCGAACGTCATCGGGACCATGCAGAAGCCCGGTTCGATGTGGCATCTCAGCATGGAGATCGTGGTCATGGGCGACAAGGTGCCCGGGGTGCGCGACCACCTCGCCAAGGCCCAGCGCGAAGGGGCGCGGGGCATCGTCCCGTTGCTGATGGGCGGGCTGGAGGAGGACGTGCCGGACAGGGACGTCGACACGCTGGGCAAGTTCTACATGACCCTGATGATGGGGCTCATCGCGCAGTGGACCTTCGATCCCGAGACCGCGGCCAGTGCGGAGGAACTCACCGAGGGGCTGCGGCAGGTCCTCGCGAAGGCGGGGGCGGGGACGGGGGCCGTGGACCCGGCGGGCGCGGCGGGTTCGGCGGCTGCGGTTACGGTGGAGGGGTCGTCCTGACGATCCT
Source organism: Streptomyces sp. NBC_00258 (assembly GCF_036182465.1). Lineage (NCBI taxonomy): Bacteria > Bacillati > Actinomycetota > Actinomycetes > Kitasatosporales > Streptomycetaceae > Streptomyces > Streptomyces sp. NBC_00258. The sequence goes on along the minus strand of NZ_CP108081.1, from coordinate 4,235,366 downwards.
GCCCTGGCGCATCTCCGCGACACGGTCGCAGAAATGGCGTACGAGTGCCATGTCGTGGCAGATGAACAGGTAGCCGAGGCCGAGGCGATCCTGCAGCTCGGCCAGCAGGTTGAGGATGCCCGCGCGCAGGGACGGGTCCAGCGCGGAGACCGGTTCGTCGAGCACCAGGAGCTTCGGCCCGCAGGCCAACGCGCGGGCGATTCCGGCGCGTTGGCACTGACCGCCGGAGAGTTCGTGCGGGCGCCGGTCGCCGAGTGACGGGTCGAGGCCGACCTGCTCCAGCAGCTCGGCCACCCGCTCGGGGCCGGTCGTCCGGTCCCAACTCCCTTGTATGCGCAGGGGTTCCGCGATGGCCTCGCGGATGCGGTGGCGGGGGCCGAGCGATCCGTACGGGTCCTGGAACACGGGCTGCATCGCCGGTCTGAGCGGGCGCAGCTGCTTCTCGTTCAGTGAGGTCAACTCAAGGTCGTCGAACCATACTTCACCGCCGTCCGGGCGGCGCAGCTGCAGTACGGCCATGGCCGTGGACGACTTGCCGCAGCCCGAGGGGCCGATGAGACCGAGGGTTTCGCCGGGGGCGATGTCGAAGGAGACGTGGTCGACGGTGGTACGGGGCCCGTGGCGGACGACCAGGTCCCGTACGTCCAGCAGAGGGTTCACACCGACTCCAGGAACAACTCGGCGGGGTGGTCGGGGAGTTCGCGCCATCGGTGGCAGGCGACGGTTCGGCCGTCGTGGGATTGCGGCTCCGGCTGCTCCGTGTGGCAACGGGGTGCGTCCGCGAGGGGGCAGCGGGGGGCGAAGGCGCAGCCCCGGGGGAGGCTGGCGGGGTTGGGCGGGGTGCCGGGGATTGAGGGGAGCCGGCTTCTCCGGGTCTGTTGTGGCTGGTCGCGCCCACGCGGCGGAGCCGGGTATGTCACAGCCCCGCGCCCCTGAAGGGGCGCCGATGCCAGTAGGCCCGCCGTGTATGGCGCCCGGGGACGGGTGAACACGTCCTCCACCGGGCCCTCCTCGGCCAGGCGGCCCGCGTACATGACCAGTACTCGGTCGGCGTGGTCGCGGACCACGGGGAGGTCGTGGGTCACCAGGACCAGCGTCGTGCCCGTGGCCTCGCTGCGGCGGGTCAGAAGGTCGAGGATCTGGCGTTGGGTCTCCGGGTCCTGGGCCGTCGTCGGTTCGTCGGCGATCACGAGGTCGGGGGAGTGGAGCAACGCCATGGCGATGACGGCCCGTTGGCGCATACCGCCCGAGAACTCGTGCGGGTAGGCCCGCGTCTGCTCCGCGGGGATGCCGACCTCCTCCAGCGCGGCCACCGCCCGGGCCCGCGCCTCCTTGCGGGAGACCCCGTCCACGGACCGTACGGCGGCGGCGAGTTGGTCGGAGACCCGGTGCACGGGGGAGAGCGCCGAGAGCGCGTCCTGCGGAACGAGGGCGAGACGGCGGCCCCAGAGGGCGGCGCGTACGGAACGAGGGGCGCCCACCAGCTCGTACGGACCCATCCGCACGCTGCCCGTCACCGTCGCCTCCTGCGGTGGCATGCCGAGCAGCGTGCGGGCGGTCAGGGACTTGCCCGCGCCCGACTCGCCCACCACGGCGAGGACTTGGCCCTTGCGTACGTCGAAGGAGAGGCCCCGTACGGCTTCGACCGCGCCGAAGGAGACGTTCAAGTCCCGGACGGAGAGGAGGACTTCGGGGTTCAACGGGCTGGCTCCTTGCGGGGGCGGAGGGTGGAGAAGGCGGCACGGGAGAGGGAGAGGGAACGAGAGCGGGGGCCGGAGCGGGGCGGCCCGGCCGTTCTGCCTGGTCCGGCCTCCGCGTACGCCGCCGACGACACCGCGAGGCCCGCCAGCAGGGCCAGGGCGACCGCCGGGGCCAGGGCCGCCCACGGGGCGCGTTCCACGTACGCCCGTGACTCGTCCAGGAGGAGTCCCCACTCCGGTGCGGGCGGCTGGGCGCCGAGGCCGAGGAAGCCGAGGGAGGCCAGGGCCAGGGCGATGCCGGGGAGGCGCAGGAGGGCGTGGCGGGTGACCGGGGCCGCCACCGAGGGCAGGACGTGACGGGTGAGGATCCACAACGGGCTTGCCCCGATGGCCCGTTGGGCCAGCAGGAAGGTCGACGCGCGGACCTCCTGCACCAGTGCCGCCGCGTGCGACGACAGGGCGGGCCAGGAGAGCAGGGCCACGGCGAGCGCGGCACCGCCCGTTCCGGGGCCCACGACGGCCGCGACCAGGATGCCCGCGATCACCGGCGGCAACGCGTTGGCGATGTCCGAGGCGCCGGACGCCACGGCCGGCAGGAAACCGAGGACGAGCGCGAGGACGAGGCCCGCCAGACAGACCGCGGTCGCCGTGCCGATCGTCGACGCCGCGCCGTGCCCGAGCCGCGCCAGCACGTCACGGCCGAGCCCGTCGGTGCCGAGGGGATAAGCCCAGGAGGGCGCCTGGAGGCGGGCGCTCGTGTCCACCGTGTACGGGTCGCGCAGCAGCCCCCAGCCGACGCAGGTCAGCAGTGTGACCCCGAGCGTCAGAGGGACGGCCGGGTGCGCGCGGACCGGGCGGGCCGCGGGCAGCGTCAGCCCCGCGTCGCGCAGGGCGGGGCCCAGCAGCCGGCGCCGTACGACGGCCGCCGCCGCGCCCGTGACGAGACCGAGGGCGAGCAGCGCGAGAACCGACCCCTGAAGCAGCGGCAGGTCCTGCGACTTGGCCGCTCCCAGCGCCGTACGCCCGATGCCCGGTACCGCGAACACCGTCTCGACGGCGACCGCCCCGCCGGTCAGTCCGACGGCGACCATTCCGAACTGCGGTACCAGGGGCGGCAGTACGCGACGCAGGGCGGCGGCCGAGATGCGTGTCCTGATGACCCCGGCGCCCCGCCACAGCTCCACCCAGCGCTCGTCGAGCACGGGCGGCAGCGCGTCCGCGACCAGCCGGCCGAGCAGTCCGCCGGCGGGAACGCCGAGTGCGACGGCGGGCAGCACCATGTACTGCGGGCCCTGCCAGCCGGAGGTCGGCAGGACGCCCAGCCACACCCCGCACACCAGCAACGCGACCGTGGCCAGCAGGAATTCGGGCAGTGCGGCGAGCATGGCGGCGAACGCGCCGGCCGAGCCCCGGCCCCGTACGAGAACGGGAGCGACGATCGCGCAGGTGACCAGGAGCGCGACCCCGAGCGCCGCGCCCATCAGCGCGAGCGACACCTGGAGTCCGGAGACGACCGACGGCAGGACGTCGGTGCCCGACACCCAGGACGTGCCGAGGTCGCCGCGCGGCAGGCGGGAGAGCCAACTCCCCAGCAGGGAAAGGGGACCCGCGTCCAGGCCGAGGTCGGAGCGGATCGCGGCCAGGGCTTCCGGCGTGCCCTCCTGTTCGGCCGAGCGGGCGCGCAGGACGGTGAGGGCCGGGTCGCGGCCGGAGAGCCAGGGGAGCAGTCCGACGGCGGCGAGAACCGCGGCGAGGCAGCCGAGCCGCGTGAGCGAGGCCCGGCGGCCAGGAGCGAACAGGCGTGCCATGAACGTCACTTGACGTACGTGTCCGCGGTGATCAGGGCCCGCTCGCGCGGGTCGTGCTCGACGTCCACGACACCGGCCGCGTCGCCCTGGATCACACGCTCGTGCAGCATCGGGATCGCGGCGTCGGTGGCCAGCACCGCGGCCTCCGCCTCGACGACGGCCCGGCGGCGCGCGTCACCGGTCTTCGTCCCGGCGGCCTTCTCCAGGGCCGTGTCGACCTTCTTGTCGGACAGCTGCGAGATGTTGAAGGAACCCTTCGATCCGAAGTCGCTGTAGAGGTACGCCGCCGGGTCGCCCGAGTCGAGGACGGTCGCCCGGGACAGGATGAAGGCGTCGAACTCGCCTGCCAGCGCGTCGGATTCGATGTTCGCGTACTCGCGGACGTCCAGCTTCACCTTGAACCCGGCCTTCTGGAGCTGCTGTTGCAGCGTCTGGGCCACCTCCGGCAGTTCGGCGCGGTCGGTGAACGTACCGATCGTGATCGTCTTCCCGTCCGGATCACCGGACTTGGCGTGCGAGACCGGCTTGCGCAGCTCGGCGGCCCAGGGGAGGGCCGGGCCGAGCAGGCCCTTCGCGACGTCCGCGCGGCCCTCGTACACGCCCTTGACGATCGACTCGGCGTCGAGGGCCTCGCGGGCGGCGGCCCTGAGGGAGGCGTCCTTGAACGGGCCGCTCCCGGTGTTCAGGTACAGGGTGTTGGTGCGCGGCATCGGCACCTCGGTGACCAGTTCCTTGTCGAGCAGCGCGGCCTGCGACACCGGAACCGCCTCGACGACGTCGGCCTCGCCGCTGCGCAGGGTGGCCGCGCGGGCGGTGCCGTCCGGCACGAACTTCACGTCGATACCCGGGGACTTGGCCGTGTCGCCCCAGTAGTCGTCGTAGCGGTCGAGGGTCGCCGACGACGTGCCGTTCACCTTCGTCAGCTCGAAGGGGCCGGTGCCCGCGCCGACCGGGCTGACGGTCTTCCCGCGGTACGCCTTCGCCGCCAGGATCGACAGCTGCGGCGAGCTCAGCCGCTGCGGGACGAGCGGGTCCTCGGTGCCGGTGGTGACGGCGACCGAGTCGCCGTCGGCCTTCACCGTCAGGTCGACGCCGTCGAGGATGCGCGGCTTGGGGGAGGCGGTCGCGGCCTTGGTGAGCGACCTGACGACGGACTCGGCGGTGAGCTTCGTACCGTCGTGGAAGGTGACGCCTTCCCGTATCCCGAACGTCCAAGTCCGGCCGCTCTGCTGCCACTTGGTGGCGAGAGCGGGCTCGGCGTCGCCGTCCGCGTCGAGTGTCACCAGCGTCTCGGCGGTCGACCAGCGCGACAGCTTGAACGCGTCGTCGGACAGTGGTGACAGCCCGGAGCGCGGCGGGTTCATCATCGCGATGCGTACGCGCTTGCCGTCGCCGCCCGCGGAATCGTCCGAGGCGGATTCCGAGAAACACCCGGTGAGCAGCAGGGCGGAGGCCGCGGTGACCGCGGACAGGGGGAGAAGACGGGCGGACAGGCGCACGGAGCACTCCGGGTAAAGGGATGGTCAATGGAGACGTGGCGCCGACCGTAGCATGATGACAATCGTTTTCAGTAGTGGCGTCCGAATCCCGACCATCGCCCGGTGGCTGTCACACCCCTCCCGGGGTGTCCGGTGTCCCATCGTCCCGGGCACCGCCGCCGTGCTCGACGACGTGGGTGAGGGCAGACGCGGCGTCGCCGGTGATGTGTGTGGGCCGGAACGTCTCGTCGGTCCACGGCCGGCCACCCGACACCCACACGCTGCGGACCCGGCCGAGTCCCCTCGCGCCGCCGACGTCGGCGTGCGCCGAGTCCCCGATCACCCAGGCCCCGTGCAGGGACGTCCCCACGGCGGCCGCCGCCGCACGGAAGATCTCCGGCGCGGGCTTCTTGCACCCGACCGCCTCGGAAACCACCCATCCGTGGACGATCCCGTCGAGCCCGGTGCCCCGGATCTTCGCCTCCTGCTGCACGACACGGCCGTTGGTGACGATCACGCATGTCCATCCGGCGTCGACAGCCGCCCCGAGCGCGACGCGCGTGGCCTCGGCCAGTACGACACGGTCGGCGGCGCCCCGGTCGAGGAAGTCCCGGACGGCGGCCCCTGAGACGGCCCCTCCGTACCGCTCGGCCATGGCCCGGGCAACGTCCTCCCTCGGCGTATAGCCACTGGCGTCGACGGACAAGAGCCACGCGAGGTCGTCGACAGGGAGCGCGTTCTCGTCGAGGAAGGCCGACGACGCCTCCCGGAAGGCGGAGTCGCGGTCGACCAGGGTGTTGTCGAGGTCGATCATCAGGAGGGGCATGGTCGGGAGTAGAGCATGAGCCGTGTGGCGCGAGCGGACGGATTTCGTGAGCCCGGCGGTTAGAGACGCCGCGCCTTGAGCCCCATGTGCAGGAGCAGGCGGTCCTCGCCGTCGTCCAGGTCGAGGCCGGTGAGCTGTTCGACGCGGGAGAGGCGGTAGTAGAGGGTCTGGCGGTGGATGCCCAGTTCGGCGGCGGTGCGGCCGGCCTGGCCCGCGCAGTCGAGGAACACCTCGGCGGTGTGGGCGAGTTCGCGGTGGGCGGGGGCGAGGAGAGGGCGTACGGCGAGGTCGTGCGAGGCGGTCGGCGGCAGCGACGTCAGCAGGCGGTACGGGCCGATGGACGACCAGTGCGCGACCGGGCCCAGCCGGGGCTCGGCCAGCGCCGCGCGGGCGGCGGCCGATGCCTCCTGCCAGGCGGTGCCGAGGTCGGCGAGTCCGGAGTGCGGGACGGCGATCCCGGCCGCGATCCGGGCGGGGCGGGGGGCGTGCGGTTCCGGGGCCTGTCCGGCTCCGACCGCTCGGGGGCGGCCGGGGGGTGGCGTACGCGGGGCGCTCCGCGCCTGGTCCGACGGCTGGGCCGCCCGTCGGGATCCCTCCGCCTCCTGAGCCGCCCGCCCGGATGCCTCCGCGGCTCGGGCCGTCCGCGTGGATGCACCTGTGCCCTTGACTGTCCGGCCGGACGTTCCTGTCTCGGGGTCTGTCCGCCCGGCACTCCCTTCCCCCTCGTCCGCCCGCGCGGCTTCCGCCTCGCCTGTCCGATCCGGCGGCCGGTCCGCCCCGGCGTCCTGGTCCCGGCCCTGGTTCGGTGGCTGCGCCGGGCCCCGGCCCCGGGTGGCGCCTGTTTGCTGGTGAGCCCCAGGAGGGCCGGGCTCGGCCGGGGAGGACTGTGGGCGCGCTGGTCCCCGTACCCCCTCCGCCCGCTCCAGCAGGCGTGCCGCCGCCGTGGTCGCCGGGGTGAGGACCTCCGGTGAGCGGAGGCGGACCAGCAGGGCCAGGCTCTGGTCGGTGGGGCCCCAGGGGAGGGCGCAGACGGCGGTGGCGGACGGGATGGTGCGGACCGACGGCGCGTCGTCGGGGTGGGACGAGGGCCAGGGAGCCACGCAGACCATCGTGTGGAGGCCCTCGCCACGGGCGCCGAGTTCCGTGTGGAGTTCGGCCAGTGCCATGTCGCGCTGCCAGCCGCTCTCGGCGGTGAGGACCGCGCGCAGCTCCCGGCTGAGGTCCGCGCCCGCCTGGGCCTCGTCCGCCAGGAGGGCGCCGATGCGCGGGGTTACCTCCATCGCCGCGGAGAGCTGCTGGTCGGTGGGACCCGGATCGTCCGACAGCAGCCATACGTACCCGAGGACGACACCCCGGTGGCGTACGGGGAGGCAGACGCGGCCCCGGTAGACGCCGGCCTCGGGGGTGGGCGGGATACGGACCGGCGCCGTGGCGCGGGCGATGCCGAAGCCCTCGAACCAGGTGCGGACCGCCGAGGTCGAGCGACGCGTGAGGATCGAGCGGGCGCGTACGGGGTCCAGCGCGGAGGCGTCCAGCTCGCCCTCGCTGTCGTACGCGCCGAAGGCGATCAGCTCGAAGTCGCGGTTCTCCAGCGTCGCGGGGGCGCCGAGGAGCTCCGAGATCTCGTCCACCAGCTCCTGGTATTCGCCCTTGGGATCCGATGTCACCCGGGCATTCTCCATCATTTCCCCGCGGCTTCATACATCTGTCTGAGATCCAGGGCACGGATGCGTGACAGCTGTCGATGGTCGACGATCGGAGGGATCCTTAGGTTTCACGGTGGTTCTTCGTGCCGTACCGGGACGCCGTACAACGGTGGGTACGGCCTTCCGCCGGCCTTGTTGTGGAGGTGCCCCGTGCTGGGTCCCGTGATTCTCGCCGCGTCGCGCAGCGACCGGATGCGTCGTCTGATCTCGGCGGCCCCGGTGACCAGGCCGGTCGTCGACCGCTTCATCCCCGGCGAGTCCGTCGACCAGGTCGTACCGATCATCCAGGACCTCACGGCCAAGGGCCTCGAGGTCACCATGGACGTGGTCGGCGAGGACATCACCACGCCGGAGCAGGCGACGCTCGCCCGTGACGCGTACCTGGAGCTGATCGACCGCCTCAAGCAGCTGGAGCTCGGAGAGCGCGCCGAGATGTCGGTGAAGCTGTCCCTCTTCGGGCAGGCGCTTCCCGGTGGCCACGAGATCGCTCTCGCCAACGTCCGCCCGGTCGTCGAGGCCGCCGCCGCCATCGGTACGACGGTCACTCTCGACGCCGAGGACCACACCACCCTCGACTCGATGTTCGCCATCCACGAGGAGCTGCGGAAGGACTTCCCGGAGACCGGCTGCGTCATCCAGGCCTACCTCTTCCGCACCGAGGCCGACGCCCGCCGCCTCGCCGACAGCGGCAGCCGCGTACGGCTCGTGAAGGGCGCCTACAAGGAGCCCGCCGAGGTCGCGTACCAGCAGAAGGCCGAGACCGACAAGGCGTACGTGCGCATCCTGCGCATCCTGATGGAGGGCGAGGGGTACCCGATGATCGGGTCCCACGACCCGCGCCTCATCTCCATCGCCCAGGAGCTGGCCCGGCGCGCCGGCCGCAAGCCCGACGAGTACGAGTTCCAGATGCTGTACGGGATCAGGAGCGACGAGCATCTGCGGCTCGCCGCCGAAGGCCACCGGATGCGTGTCTACACCGCGTACGGCACCGACTGGTACGGCTACTTCATGCGGCGCCTCGCCGAGAAGCCGGCCAACCTCCTCTTCTTCGGCCGCTCGATCCTCACCAAGAGCTGAGAAACAAGAACCGGAACCGAGAACCGGAACCGAGAACCAGGGCTTGAGCCCCGAGAACACCGCTCACTAAGGAGTTACGGAACTTATGGACGCTGTGACCCAGGTCCCCACCCCCGTCAACGAGCCGGTGCACGGCTATGCCCCCGGCTCTCCCGAGCGCGCCCGCCTGGAGTCCAAGCTCAAGGAGCTCGCCGAGAACCCGGTCGACCTGCCGATGACCATCGGCGGCGAGAAGCGGATGGGCGGCGGCGACCGTTTCGACGTCGTGCAGCCGCACAACCACAAGGCCCGCCTCGGCACGTACGCGAACGCCACCCAGCAGGACGCCCAGGACGCGATCGACGCGGCCCTCGCCGCCGCGCCCGCCTGGCGCGCGATGTCCTTCGACGACCGCGCCGCGATCATCCTGCGCGCCGCCGAGCTGCTGGCAGGACCGTGGCGCGAGACGCTCGCCGCCTCGACGATGCTCGGCCAGTCGAAGACCGCCCAGCAGGCCGAGATCGACTGTCCCTGTGAGCTGGTCGACTTCTGGCGCTTCAACGTCAAGTACGCCCGTGACCTGCTCGCCGAGCAGCCGCCGGCCAACTCGCCGGGCGTCTGGAACCGCCTCGACCACCGCCCGCTCGAAGGCTTCGTCTACGCGATCACGCCGTTCAACTTCTCGGCGATCGCGGGCAACCTGCCGACCGCGCCCGCGCTGATGGGCAACGTGGTCGTGTGGAAGCCGTCCCCGACGCAGACCCACGCGGCCGTCCTGCTCATGCAGCTGCTGGAGGAGGCCGGTCTTCCCAAGGGCGTCATCAACCTCGTCACCGGTGACGGCATCGAGGTCTCCGAGGTCGCCCTGGAGCACCGCGACCTCGCCGGCATCCACTTCACCGGCTCGACCAGGACCTTCCAGTACCTGTGGAAGACGGTCGGCAACAACATCGAGAAGTACCGCACGTACCCGCGCATGGTCGGCGAGACCGGCGGCAAGGACTTCGTCGTCGCGCACCCGAGCGCCGACCCGGCGATCCTGAAGACGGCCCTCACCCGCGGTTCCTTTGAGTACCAGGGCCAGAAGTGCTCGGCCACCTCGCGCGCGTACGTCCCGGCCTCCATCTGGAACTCCGGCTTCAAGGAGGAGTTCGCGGCCGAGATCGACGGCATCACGATGGGTGACGTCACCGACCTGTCGAACTTCATCGGCGCCGTCATCGACGAGCGCTCCTTCGCCAAGAACAAGGCGGCGATCGACCGGGCGCACGCCGACCCGTCCTGCACGGTCGTCGCGGGCGGCACCTACGACGACTCGGTCGGCTACTTCGTCCGCCCGACCGTCGTCGAGTGCACGGACCCGGCGAACGAGGTCTTCACGACGGAGTACTTCGGCCCGTTCCTCGCGGTGCACGTGTACGAGGACGACCAGTACGACGAGATGCTGGCCCAGATGGAGTCGGTGTCGGACTACGCGCTCACCGGCTCGGTCATCGCGGGCGACCGCGCTGCCGCCGCGTACACGATGGAGAAGCTCCGCTACGCCGCGGGCAACTTCTACATCAACGACAAGTCGACCGGCGCCGTCGTCGGCCAGCAGCCCTTCGGCGGCGGCCGCGCGTCCGGCACCAACGACAAGGCGGGCGCCCCGCAGAACCTGATGCGCTGGACCCTGACCCGCGCCATCAAGGAGACCCTGGTCCCGCCGACCGACTACCCCTACCCGCACATGGGCTGAGACGTCCCCGCACACGGGCCGACGTCTCACGGAACCGCCCCCGCCCCGGACGCATCCCTCCGGGCCGGGGGCGGCGTGCGTCTTGCCGACGTACCGTGGCCCTGCCTCCGCGTGGAGACAGGGCCACGGTGGACGTGCCGGTGGATGTGCCGTGTCAGCGGTCGCAGGTCGTGCGGCCCGGGTGCCAGCGGCAGGCCAGCGCGGCGAAGCCGCCGTCCGCCACGACGGGCACCGTCAGCGAGGTGCCGCCGCGGACGACGTGTGGTTCGCGGACCAGGCCGGACGGGCCGTCGGTCACGGTCTCGACGAGCCACTTGCCCGTGCCGAGACGCATGGGCACGTCCACGCTGTGGGCCGCCCCCGCGAACGTGCCGCCGATGAACCAGCGGCCGTCGGGCGCGCGGCGGGCCAGGACGGCCGAGCGGCCGGGATCGCCGGTCAGCAGCCTGGTCTCCTCCCAGCCGCTGGGCAGTTGCTCCAGGTAGCGGCGGGCCTCCGGGCGGGCCTCGTACGACTCCGGGGTGCCGGCGAGGTTCTGGATGCCGGACTCGTAGAGGACGGTCAGGCCCAACTCGCCCGCGTCGGAGCCGACGTTGGGGCGGAACGGGCGGTGGAAGGCGCCCGGGGTGAAGTCCATCGAGCCGATGACGTTGCGGGTGTAGGGGAGTGCGGCCAGCTGCTCGGGCGTGTTGTTGCGCTTCTCCTCGCCGCCGACGCCCTCCAGCGTCATGACGTGCGGCCAGGTGCGCTGGATGCCCTTGGGGATCGTGGAGCCGTGGAAGTTGACCATCAGGTGGTGCTTCGCGGTGGCCGGCAGGATCTCGTCGTACCAGGCCATCCGCTCCTGGGACTCCGAGTCCATGAAGTCGATCTTCACGCCCCTGACGCCCCAACGCTCCAGCGTGGAGAGCCACTTCTCCCGTTCGACGGGGTCGACGAGGAGCGAGTAATGGAGCCAGACCTGGATCTCGACGCCGCGTTCCTTGCCGTAACGCACCAGCTCCGGCATCCAGTTGTTCGTCTGCCAGTCGGGATCGATGACGTCCCACTCGCCGGGCTTGTAGTACCAGCCCGCGTCGACGACCTCGTACGGCCAGTCGCGCTGGGCCGCGTAGTCGACGTACTTCTTCTGCGCCTCCAGGCTCTGCCCGGCCTCCTTGCCGCCGGCGAGCCAGGTCCACAGGGCCGGGCCCGGCTTGATCCAGGAGGTGTCGCGGACACGGGACTTGGGGGCTAGGTCGTCGGTGAACGTCGACTCGGTGACGGTCGACAGGTCGCCGGTGACCACCGCGCGCCAGGGTGTGGTGAGCTTGCCCGACACCTGGATCGGCTCGTCGTTCCACGGACTCACGCCGAACGTGGGAGAACCGGCGGCGTGCGTGAGGTGGGAGCCGGCGTAGCTGCCGGTCAGGTCCGACTCGGCGACCAGGGCGTAGCCGCCGTCCGTCTTGAAGAGCGCCTGCATCGAGTACGTGCCCGCCGGTACCGCGGCCGCCGACTGGTAGCGGACGAAGGGGAGTTCGTTGTCCCGGCGGTAGGCGCTGATGACGGGCTCGGTGGTGGTCGGGAAGGTGAAGGCGGAGGCCTCGCGTACGACGTCGCCGTGATCGTCCGGCAGGACGTAGCGATACGCGACGCCGTCGGCGGCGACGCGGGTCAGCAGGTCGATGCGCGCGCCGTCCGCCGTACGGAAGCGGAAGCGGGACTCGGTCATACGGACAGCCCGCTGGTGCGACTTGCCCGTCGGGACGGTGTAGCGCTCCGAGATCGTGCGGTCGGAGCGGCGGGTGAGGGTCAAGTTCCGGGAGAAGTCGGCCTGTTCCGTGACGAGGCCGACGGGGGACGGTTCGAGGACCGTACGGCCGGCGCGACTGATCGCCAGGGACGGGCTGCCGTCGGCCGGGTCGAGGGAGACCACGGCCGTGGGGGAGCCGTGGGGGCCGCGCACCTCCCAGGACGTGTGCGGGGCGGGCGCCTCGGCGCGGGCCGGAAGCGTCGCCGCGGTGGTGGCAAGGAGTGCGGAACAGAGCGTCAACACGATGGTGCGGGCCCGGGGTTGGACCGCCATGTGGAACCCCTCCTGTCACAGTCATCCGATGACTGGTCGATGAATGTGAGAGTGGAGGGGGCTTTTGGGCATGTCAAGGAATCTGACAGCATCAGACATCGGATTGCTGATGAGTCATTCAGTAAGAGGGGATCACTCGGGACGGTACGAGGTTCACTCCGGGAGGCTGAGGACGATCTTGCCCTTGGTGTGTCCCGCCTCCCCCAGTTCATGGGCCTTGGCCGCCTCCGCGAACGGCAGGACCGCGTCCACGTGGATACGTACCCGGCCGCCCGCCAGCAGCGAGGCGATCTTCGCCAGACGCATGCCGGACGGTTCCACCCGCACGACCGCGAAACGCATCCCGCGCGCCTCGACGTCCTCGGCCGACAGGCCCGTGTCTCCGGGCAGGGCGGACAGCAACAGGCCTCCTGGATGCAGGGTGTTGAGGGTGCGCGGACCGTAGTCGCCGCCGATCAGGTCGAGGGCGACGTCCATGTCCCGTACGGCCGTGGCGAAGTCCGTGTCCGTGTGGTCGACCGGCTCGTCCACACCCAGGTCGCGCAGGAACTCGTGCTTGTCGGCGCGGGCCGTACCGACGACGTACGCGCCCTCCGCCTTGGCGATCTGCACCGCCGCGTGACCGACGCCGCCCCCTGCCGCGTGGACCAGCACCCGGGTGCCCGGGCCGACCTGGGCCAGATCGACCAGCGCCTGCCAGGCGGTGAGGGTCGCCGTGGGGGCGGCCGCCGCGTGGACGTGGTCCAGGGTCGACGGCTTGGCCGCGAACTGGTCGGCGGGGGCGGCCACGTGCTCCGCGTACCCGCCGCCCAGGACCTTGCCGAAGACCTCGTCACCGGGCCGGAACCTGGTGACGCCCGCCCCGGCCGCCTCCACCACACCGGAGACGTCGCCGCCGAGGACGAACGGCGGTTCCCCGAAGAGCGGCGCCGCGCCCGAACGCACCAGCCGGTCGACGGCGTTGACACCCACCGCGCGCACCCGCAGCAGAATCTCCCCCGGACCGGCGACAGGCCGCTCCCGTTCCTCGATCTCCAGAACCTCAGGACCGCCGAAGCGATGCTGGGTGATCACACGCGTACGCGGAAGTGCGGTGGTCATCGGGTCTCCCTCCCGAAGCCGGTTTCACGGACCGCTCGGCCCCCATGGTGCTCCCACGGCCAGGCTTCCGCAGCCCGCGGGATCAGGACGAATACTTGAGGGATGACCATCCGACTGCGCACCGCCCACACGGCGGACCTCGCTCCGGCCGAACTCCGCGCCGCCCGCGCCCTCCTGGACGACGCGTTCGAGGGGGACTTCTCCGACGAGGACTGGGACCACGGGCTGGGCGGGGTGCACGCCCTCGTGCACGACGGTGCCGGACTCGCCGCCCACGGCTCGGTGGTCATGCGCAGGGTGCTGCACCGGGGCCGCTCCCTGCGCACGGGGTACGTCGAGGCGGTCGCCGTCCGCGCGGACGTACGCCGGACCGGCCTCGGCGGGCAGATCATGGCCGCCCTGGAAGGGGTCGTCGACCGCGCGTACGCCCTCGGCGCGCTCTCCGCGAGCGAGGCGGGCGCCGCCCTCTACACGGCCCGCGGCTGGCAGGTCTGGCCGGGCCGGATCTCCGTCCTCGGCCCGGACGGCATCGTGCGCCTCCCCGACGAGGAGGGCACCACCTTCGTCCGCCCCGCCTCATCCGGCCCCCTCGACCCGTCCCACGACCTGGCCTTCGACTGGCGCGACGGCGACGTCCTCTAGAGACGACCTCCAGGGGCGTCCTCCGGGGATGCCCTCCAGAGAGGCAAATACAGAAAGCGCAGGTCAGCGCGGTGTGACCCAATCCGCCGTCTCAGATAGTAGGAAGTCCGACTAACTGTGGAGACAGATGCGCGGTCCTCGCCTAGCTTTGTAGGAGCCGAACGTCTCGCTAGACCAAGCGAATGGCGGTCGTGAGCCGGAGCCCCTGGCAGGCAACCCCTGCGGCACCGCTCCCCGCCCCATCCGGCGTCTCGTAATCCCTCATCGCACTTCCGGCGGCCGCTGCCGGAGGCAAGGAGTCGATTCATCATGGCCGAGACGACCGCCCGCCGAGTCCGTCACGTCTCCCGTTCGAGCGAGTCCGACCGCAAGAACGCCGCCGCCGCGCTCCAGCGCGCCCTCGACCGCAGGGACAACGGCGGCTCGACCGGGCACTGAGCCCGGTCCTGCCTCACCTGCACGCCTCACTTTCACGCCTCACCGATGGAAGCCGGGAGCCGCGCCCGCACGAGGTGCGGCGCGGGGCCTCACGCCCCGCGCCGCACCTCGAAGTAGTCGATGCGCTCGCCGCCCTGCGCCAGCGCCGACACCTTGAGCTTCGGGGCCGCTCCCGCCACCGCCTCCACGGAGAGGAAGGAGTAGCCGGTGTACCGCACCCTCGACCACTCCACGGTGTCGGGGTTCTGGTCCTTCGACTTCGTCCAGTGGAACGTCTCCACGGACTCGCGGTCGGCGATCTTCCCCTCGTAGCTGTCCTTCACCCCGGCGGGGAAGTGGTAGAGGCTCTTGCCCGCACCGCCCGCCGTGACGTACACGATCCCGTCCCGCGTCGGATCGGTCGACGCACCGACCGGCACCCGCCTGCCCACCTTGCCGCCCTTGATGGCGTCGGTCCGCTCGTAGACGTGGTTGTGCCCGTTGATCACCAGGTCCACCTGGTGCTTGGTGAACAGCGGCAGCCAGGCGTCGCGCACACCGCCGTCCGAGGCGTGGGTCGACGTCGAGTACGTGCAGTGGTGGAAGAAGACCACGATGAAGTCGACCTGCTTGCGCAGTTCACCGAGCCGCGTGTCGAGCCAGGCGGTCTGCCGGCCGTTCGAGTAGCCCTTGTTGGCGGGGATCTCGTAGGACACGTCGTTCGCGTCCAGCGCCACGACCCCGACGTTGCCGTACGTGAACGAGTAGACGCCGGGGGAGTTCTTCGCGTCGAAGCCGTTGTCCGGGAGGGCCCAGCGCGCGGACTGCCCGCCGTACCCGTTCGGGGAGTACCACGCCTCCATGTCGTGGTTGCCGGTCGTCACCATCCACGGGACGGACTTCGCCACCGGCTCGGTCTGCTTGAGGAACAGGTCCCAGGTGGTGGGCGAGTAGTAGTCCGACTTCTTGCCGTGTCCCGTGTCGTCGGCGTAGCAGATGTCCCCCGCGTGCAGATGGAAGGACGGCTGCCGGCCGAGGATCAGCCGGTCGTTGGCGAGCGCGTCCGGGGTGACGCCCTGGTCGCCGAACGCGGTGAACACGAACGTCCCGGGGCGGGCGGGCGCCGTGGTGAACGAGCCGACCGTGGAATGCCGCTGCTTGGACGCCGGGTCGAAGCCCTCGTGGCCGACGCCGTAGTAGTACGTCGTGCCGGCGCGCAGGCCGTCGAGCGCCGCGTGCAGGTAGTACTGCTCCACCGCGAGCCGCTGCCCCTCCACCTCCGGGGTGTGCAGGTCGCGGACCTCGGCCTCGATCTTCCGGCTCAGCTCCCACGGCTTCAGCCCCACGCGCACGTACGGCTTCTTGACGGGAAGCGGCACCTGCCACGAGATCCGCATCTGGGTCTTCGGGTCCGCGCCGAAGGCGAGGTGGCGGCCGAAAGGGGTGACGACCTTGCCGTTCACCCGGCCGGTGCCGGTGGGCGTGGACGTCGCGGACAGGGGCGAGGCCGTCCGGCTCGCCGTGTCCGTACCGGAGCCCGGGCCGGAGCAGCCGGTCAGCAGACCGCCGGCCACCGCCCCGGCGGTCACCAGGGCGCGGCGCCGCGAGTGCTTCGTCCGCAGGTACTCGTACTGCTCCGCCATGCTCATCCGGCGTGCGAGCTGCGGCGGGATGCCGACGTCGGGAGTGTCCATGATTCTGAACTTCCCAGCGTGTCCCAACAACCGCCATACGTACGGGTGAACGGGAGCCGACAGATTGATGCGCGGCCATCCGGTGGTGTCCGTATCGCGGACTCCCGATGTCATCCCGTGGGACGAGGAGTAGGGTGCCGACATGTCTCGCAGCCTCAATCTCGCAGTGATCCCCGGTGACGGCATCGGCCAGGAAGTCGTGGCCCAAGGCCTGAAGGTCCTCTCGGCCGTCCTCCCGCAGGATGTGAAGCTGGAGACCAAGGAGTTCGATTTCGGCGCCAAGCGTTACCACGCGACCGGTGAGACCCTCACCGAGGCCGACCTGGACGCCCTGAAGAAGCACGACGCCATCCTGCTCGGCGCGATCGGTGACCCGAGCGTGCCGTCCGGTGTGCTGGAGCGTGGTTTCCTGCTCAAGCTCCGCTTCGCCTTCGACCACCACGTCAACCTGCGTCCGTCGAAGCTCCTTCCGGGTGTCGCCACCCCGCTCGCCGGCCAGCCGGAGATCGACTTCGTCGTGGTCCGCGAGGGCACCGAGGGCCCGTACACGGGCAACGGCGGCACCATCCGCAAGGGCACCGAGCACGAGGTCGCCACCGAGGTCTCCGTGAACACGGCCTTCGGTGTGGAGCGCGTCGTCCGTGACGCCTTCGCCCGCGCTCAGGCCCGCCCGCGCAAGAAGCTCACGCTGGTCCACAAGAACAACGTGCTGACCTTCGCGGGTCACCTGTGGACGAACGTCTTCAACAAGGTGGCCGAGGAGTTCCCCGAGGTCACCACGGACTACATCCACGTGGACGCCGCGACGATCTACCTCGTCACGGACCCCGCCCGCTTCGACGTGATCGTCACCGACAACCTCTTCGGCGACATCATCACCGACCTCGCCGCGGCCGTCTCCGGCGGCATCGGTGTTGCCGCCTCCGGCAACATCAACCCGAGCGGCGAGTTTCCGTCCATGTTCGAGCCCGTCCACGGCTCGGCCCCGGACATCGCAGGCCAGGGCAAGGCCGACCCCAGCGCCACCGTCCTGTCCGTCGCCCTCCTGCTGCGTCACCTCGGCCACGAGTCCGAGGCCGCGCGCATCGAGGCCGCCGTCTCCGCCGACCTCGCGGAGCGCGTCGGCAAGCCGGCCCGCAGCACCGAGGAAATCGGCGACGCGCTCGCCGTACGAGTAGCCGGCTGACCCGCCGCGCCACTCGAAACTCTCGAAGCCGCCGGGTCTCTCAAACACCCGGCGGCTTTTCTATGTCCCCGCCGGGTGTCACCATCATCCTCTGGGTCGCATTCACGCCCTTTTCGTCCATGGCCCCGCACGCGCGATAATCGAACGCGGAGCCGCGGAATGAGGGAATGCTCGGACGTCCTAACACCGGCCACTGGCAGGTACAGGCGTGAGCGCGGCCCGTCACACACGAAACCGGTGAAGGACAACCACTCATGACGACGCCCACGATCGAGCTCAAGCCCTCGGCCTCGCCACTTTCCGGCGCGGAGCGCGAGGCCATCCTCGCCAACCCCGGGTTCGGCCGCCACTTCACCGACCACATGGTGACGATCAAGTGGACCGAGGGCCGCGGCTGGCACGACGGCCAGCTCACGCCGTACGGACCGCTCTCCCTGGACCCGGCGACCAACGTCCTGCACTACGCGCAGGAGATCTTCGAGGGTCTGAAGGCCTACCGGCAGCCCGACGGCTCCGTCGCCACCTTCCGCCCGGACCGCAACGCCCTGCGCTTCCAGTCCTCCGCCCGTCGCCTGGCGATGCCCGAGCTGCCCGTCGAGACGTTCATCGAGGCGTGTGACGCGCTGGTCCAGCAGGACAAGGCATGGGTGCCCGCGCACGGCGGCGAGGAGTCGCTCTACCTGCGCCCGTTCATGATCGCGAGCGAGGTCGGCCTGGGCGTGAAGCCCGCCAACGAGTACCTCTTCCTGGTCATCGCGTCCCCCGCCGGCGCGTACTTCCCGGGCGGCGTGAAGCCCGTCTCGATCTGGCTCTCCGAGGACCGCGTGCGCGCCGTCCCCGGCGGCATGGGCGACGCCAAGACCGGCGGCAACTACGCCGCGTCCCTGCTCGCCCAGGCCGAGGCCGCCTCGAAGGGCTGCGACCAGGTCTGCTACCTCGACGCCGTCGAGCACAAGTGGGTCGAGGAACTGGGCGGCATGAACCTGTACTTCGTGTACGGGGACAAGATCGTCACGCCCACGCTGACGGGCTCCATCCTGGAGGGCGTCACCCGCGACTCGCTCCTCTCGGTCGCCCGTGACCTCGGCTACGAGTCCGAGGAGTCCCGCGTCTCCATCGACCAGTGGCAGCGCGACGCCGAGAACGGCAGCCTGACCGAGGTCTTCGCCTGCGGCACGGCGGCCGTCATCACCCCCGTCGGCACGGTCAAGCGCTCCAGCGCCGAGTGGCAGCAGTCCGGCGGCGAGCCCGGCGAGGTCACCCTCAAGCTCCGCCAGGCCCTCCTCGACATCCAGCGGGGCGTGACGAAGGACCAGCACGGCTGGATGCACAACCTGGGCTGAGGCTCCGGCTCGGTAGTTACGTTGCGTGAGGCCCGCCCCCTGTGTCGGGGGCGGGCCTTTCGCGCTACTGGGAGACCGAGGCCCGCCGGGTCTCCGTCCCCGACGCCTCCGAAGGCACCGGAGCCTGAGGCGACCGTGCCGTGAGGGTCAGATACGCGGTGCCTCCCACCAGCCCCGACAACAGGAAACTGCAGTCCACCCCGCCGGTCAGGGCCAGCAGCGGCCCCTCGTACGACGGCAGGGACACCGCGAGCAGTCCGGTGACGGCGCCCAGGCACCACGACAGTGTGGCCGGGATGTTCCAGCCGGCCGAGTACCAGTAGATCCCGCCCCGGGAACGGCGGTTGAAGACCTGGAGGGCGTCCGGGTCGTACATGCCGCGGCAGCGTACGAAGCCGATGAGTGTGATGACCGCCCATGGCGTGCCGACCGCGGTCAGCAGCAGCACGAAGGACGTCATCGCGTCCTGGGCGCTCGACGCGTAGTGGCCGACGAAGACGCAGGCCGTGGCCACGACGGCGACCGTGTACGTGGCCCGGGTGCGGGAGGCGCGCGGGAGGATCGCGTCGAGGTCGAGGCCCATCGAGTAGAGCATCAGACCGGCGTTGCCGACCGACCCGGCGGAGGCGGCGAGCAGGAGCGGGACCAGGTACCAGGTCGGGGCGGCGGAGACCAGCGGGCCCGCGTAGTCGAGGGCCGCGCGGGCCGCGTACGCCGTGAAGGTGCCGAAGAGCTGGGGGATCAGGAGCCCGGCGGTCAGGCCCAGCCAGGTCGCGTGCAGGACCGTGCGGGAGGAGTGCCGGGCGGGTGAGATGTAGCGCGTGTAGTCGCCGAGCAGCGTGATGAACGCGACCGGGCCCGAGAGACCCGCGGCCACCGCCGCCAGCAGCCACGTCGGCCAGAAGCCACCGAGCAGATAGCCGCCCGCCTCCGGCAGCGCGGAGGTCGTGAAGTGCGGCGCGTACGCGAACACCCCGAGGACCAGCAGAGCCGTCATGCCCACGGCCAGGACCCGGGACATGCCGAGCAGCACTCGGTAGCCGTACACCGCGCCCGCCACGGTTGCCGCCGAGAGCAGGGCGTAGACCAGCGCGTACGAGAGGTCCGAGGCCGGCAGTCCGAACAGGCGGTGGAGCACGCCCACCATCACGTCGCCGCCGATCCACACGGTCAGGGCCGTGTAGCCGAGGGCGAGCAGGAGCCCGACGACCGAGCCGACGAGCCGGCCCCGGACGCCGAACTGGGCGCCGGACGACGTCGAGAGGTTCGTCGCCGTGCGCAGGGAGACCAGCGCCAGCGGAGCCGTGAGCGCCGTGCCGACCAGCGTGCCCACGACGACCGACGTCACGGACGACCACCAGTCAAGGCCGAACGACGGCGGCAGCCAGCCGAAGATGATCACGCCGAGGCAGAGGTTCGAGCCGAGCAGGATCGACACCAGGTCCCGCGGACCGCTCGTCCGCTCCTCCTCCGGGATGGTGTCGACTCCGTGTTGTTCCACCGGCATGGCAGGTCTCCTTCGATGGCCACTTGCGTCCCGCACTTTAGAGCGACGTTCAATGTGCCCGGTTCGAATTCGCCCGTCAATGGTTCCACTCCAGGAATGACATGGTTAGAGTGATGCTCTAAATCGTGTGGACGCAAGGAGGTGTCGTGGC
This sequence comes from Streptomyces sp. NBC_00258, assembly GCF_036182465.1. Classification (NCBI taxonomy): domain Bacteria; kingdom Bacillati; phylum Actinomycetota; class Actinomycetes; order Kitasatosporales; family Streptomycetaceae; genus Streptomyces; species Streptomyces sp. NBC_00258. The sequence goes on along the minus strand of NZ_CP108081.1, from coordinate 4,214,945 downwards.
GTGAGACTGACCCCCACGGAACGTGACCGGCTGCTCCTGTTCGGGGCCGCGGAGCTGGCTCGTGCCCGCCGGGCACGCGGCCTTCGGCTCAACGTTCCGGAGGCGACCGCGCTCATCGCGGACACCGTCTGCGAGGCCGCGCGCGACGGGCGACGGCTCGCCGAGGCCATCGAGGCGGCCAGGGCGGTGCTCGGACCGGACGACGTGCTGCCGGGTGTCGCCGACGTCGTGACCGAGGTGCATGTCGAGGCCGTCTTCGACGACGGATCGCGGCTCGCGGTCGTGGCCGACCCCATCGGCGGCGGACTGGGGGAGCGGGCCCCCGGTGCGTTGCTGCCCGGGCCCGTGCACGCCGAGCCCGAGGCGGTCGTGCGGCTCGCGGTCACCAACACCGCCACCGTGCCCGTCTCCGTCACCTCCCACTTCCACTTCTTCGAGGCCAACCCGCGGCTCGACTTCTCACGCGTGGACGCCTACGGGATGCGGCTCGCCGTGCCCGCGGGGTCGTCGGTGCGGTTCGGGCCGGGCGAGCGCGTCGAGGTCGGGCTCGTACCGGTCGGGGGCGAGCGGATCGCGATCGGGTTCGCCGGGCTCGTGGACGGCCCGCTGGACGCGCCGGGCGCGCGGGAAGAGGCCCTGCGCAGGGCCGTCGCCTGCGGATATCTGGGAGCCGCGGCTCCAGGGGGCGAGTCTCGGCGGGGAGCGACACGATGAATCCGTACGAGTACGCCGCCACCCACGGCCCCCGGGCCGGCGACCGCGTCCGCCTCGGCGACTCGGGGCTCACGATCCGAGTCGAGTCCGACGCCCAGAAGTACGGCGACGAGTTCCTCGCCGGGTTCGGCAAGACCGCGCGCGACGGGCTGCACCTCAAGGCCGCGGCCGTCCGTGAGACCTGTGACGTCGTCATCAGCAACGTGGTGGTGATCGACGCGGCGCAGGGGATCCGGAAGGTCTCCATCGGCATCCGCGAGGGGCGGATCTGCTCCATCGGCCGGGCCGGGAACCCCGACACCCTCGACGGCGTCGACGTCGTGGTCGGCACGGGTACGTCCATCGTCTCCGGGGAAGGGCTGATCGCCACCGCCGGAGCCGTCGACACACACGTCCACCTGCTGTCGCCGCGCGTCATGGAGGCCTCACTCGCGTCCGGCGTGACGACGATCGTCGGGCAGGAGTTCGGTCCGGTGTGGGGCGTCGGCGTCAACTCGCCCTGGGCGCTGCGGCACGCGTTCAACGCGTTCGACGCCTGGCCGGTCAACATCGGCTTCCTTGGGCGGGGTTCGTCCTCGCACGAGGCACCGCTCGTCGAGGCGCTGGCCGAGGGCGGGGCGTCCGGCTTCAAGGTCCACGAGGACATGGGCGCCCACACCCGCGCGCTCGACACGGCCCTTCGGGTGGCCGAGGAGTACGACGTCCAAGTCGCCCTGCACAGCGACGGGTTGAACGAGTGCCTGTCCGTCGAGGACACCCTGCGCGTCCTCGAAGGCCGCACCATCCACGCCTTCCACATCGAGGGCTGCGGCGGCGGTCACGTGCCGAACGTGTTGAAAATGGCGGGAGTCCCGAACGTCATCGGCTCCTCCACCAACCCCACCCTCCCCTTCGGCCGGGACGCGGTCGCCGAGCACTACGGGATGATCGTCTCCGTCCACGACCTCAAGACCGATCTGCCCGGCGACGCGGCGATGGCCCGCGACCGGATACGGGCCGGGACGATGGGCGCCGAGGACGTCCTGCACGACCTGGGCGCGATCGGCATCACCTCGTCGGACGCGCAGGGGATGGGGCGTGCGGGCGAGACCGTGCGCCGGACGTTCGCGATGGCCGGGAAGATGAAGGCGGAGCTGGGGCCGCTGGACGGGGACCAGCCCCGAGGCCCGGGCGGCTCGGCCGGCTTCGGCGGCTCCGGCGACTCGGGCGACGACAACGCGCGCGTCCTGCGCTACATCGCCAAGCTCACCATCAACCCCGCCATCGCGCACGGCCTCGCCCACGAGGTCGGCTCCATCGAGACCGGCAAGCTCGCCGACATCGTGCTGTGGCGCCCCGAGTTCTTCGGCGCGAAACCGCAGCTCGTGCTCAAGTCCGGCTTCCCGGCGTACGGAGTCGTCGGCGATCCGAACGCGGCGACCGACACCTGTGAACCCCTGGTCCTCGGACCGCAGTTCGGGGCGCACGGCACCACACCCGCGGACCTCTCCGTCGCCTTCGTGGCGCGGGCCGCGCTCGACCAGGGCAACGACAGCATGCCAACACGCCGCCGCCGCGTGGCCGTTCGCGGCACCCGCGGCATCGGTCCCGCCGACCTGCGCCTCAACTCCCGTACCGGCACGGTCGATGTGGATCAGCGCACCGGCCTGGTCACCCTCGACGGCGACCCGCTGCGCTCCGAGCCGGCCGACTCGGTCTCCCTCAACCGCCTGTACTTCCTGTGAGAAACCCCGACGAGGACCCGATGACGATCCCGATGGAACAGCCCGCCGCCGACGGTTTCCGCATGCCCGCCGAGTGGGCCCCGCACGAGCGCACCTGGATGGCGTGGCCGGGACCCAACCACACCTTCGACACCCCGGACGACCTCGCCGGGTCGCGCGCGGCGTGGGCGGCGGTGGCCCGAACGGTCCGGCGCTTCGAACCGGTGACCGTGGTGTGCGGTCCGGGGCAGTCCGCGGCGGCCAGGGAGCTCCTCGGCCCGGACATCGACACCGTGGAACGCGAGCTGGACGACGCCTGGATGCGCGACATCGGCCCCACCTTCCTCACCAATGGAAGGGGCGAACTCGCCGCCGTGGACTGGACGTTCAACGGCTGGGGCGCCCAGGACTGGGCCCGCTGGGAACACGACGCCAAGATCGCGGCGTACGTGTCGGACCTGGCCGGGGCACGGACGTACGCCTCGAAGCTCGTCAACGAGGGCGGTGCGATCCACGTGGACGGCGAGGGCACGGTGCTGCTCACCGAGACCGTGCAGCTCGGCCCGGAGCGCAACCCGGGCTGGACCAGGGAACAGGTGGAGGCGGAGATCCATGCCCAGCTCGGCACCCGCAGGGCCATCTGGCTGCCGCGCGGACTGACCGGCGACTATCCCCCGCACGGATACGGGACGCTCGGACACGTCGACATCGTCGCCGCCTTCGCCCGGCCCGGAGTCGTCGTCGCACACTCCCAGCCGGACCCGGCACACCCGGACCACGAGGTGTCGAAGGAGGTCATCGGGCTGCTCAGGGCGCAGACCGACGCGCGCGGCCGCCGGATCGAGGTCGTCGAGGTCCCTGCCCCCACGGTCCTGGAGGCGGACGGCCACTGGGCCGACTACTCCTACATCAACCACTACCTCTGCAACGGCGGAGTCGTGCTCTGCGGCTTCGACGACCCACGCGACGAGATCGCGGCCGGGATCTTCCGGCGACTGTTCCCCGAGCGGACGGTCACGCTGGCCGACGCCCGCACGATCTTCGCGGGCGGCGGCGGCATCCACTGCATCACGCAACAGCAGCCGAGGACCTGATGGCGACAGGAGCGGACCGACCGGATCACTGCGAACCGGGCGGTGGCCCACCGCATCCACCACGACTCCCTGGGAGCGGTCAGGTAGAACGTACGGGTGAACGTACTGTTTTGTGCCGCCTGCGGGCGCCGGCTGACCGAGCCTGTCCGGCAGCTCGACGAGATGCCCGAGTACCCCGGCTGGGACGGCAAGCCCGACGCGGAGGGGCGGCGGCACGGTCCGGCGAGCGTCCCGCGCGGCACGTATGTGGTCGATCCGCAGCCGTTCGGGGCGCCCTTCGAACCGTACGAGGGGGACGAGGACGCGTACGACGGGATCGTGCCCGGCGGGATGTGGATGTCCGACGAGCGGGGCTCGCTCGTGTCCGCCGGGCCGCGCGGCACCTACGTCCTGCACCCGCTCGACGTCGTCGAGCTGGACTTCCACCCCGACATGTCCCGCCTGGGCGGCTGCTGCGGCGCGAGCCCCTACGAGGGCGTCAACCGCGTCTGCTCCTGCGGCGCCGAGATCGCTGTCGAGGCCAGTGACTGCTCGGGCGGCTACGAGACCCGGCTCGTCCCGGACGCCGTCCGTGCGGAGGCCGTCGCGTGACGACCCGTCGGCGCAATACCGCCCCGCCCCGCGAGGACGTCCTCGCCGTGGCGATGGACATGATCGCCGAGAGCGGTCTGGAGAAGCTCACCATGGCGGCGCTCGGCCGCGAGGTCGGCATGAGCAGCGGTCACCTCCTCTACTACTTCCACTCCAAGGACGAGCTGCTGCTGCGCACCCTGGAGTGGAGCGAGGGGCGGCTCGGCGCCGAGCGCGGCCGGCTGCTCACCCGGGCGGCTCCGGCGCGCGAGCGCCTCGACGCGTACGTGGACCTGTACGTGCCCGACGGTCACCGCGACCCGCACTGGACCCTCTGGCTGGAGGTCTGGAACCGCTCGCAGAACGCCGACGAGGACGCCCGCGAGCGACAGGCCGCGATCGAGGGAGCCTGGCACCGGGACCTGGTGGCACTGCTGGCGGAGGGGGTGTCGCGCGGGGAGTTCCGCCCGGTGGACCCGGACCGTTTCGCGTCCCGGCTGAGAGCCCTCCTCGACGGCTTCTCCATCCACGTGGCGATCGGGCTGCGGGGGACGGACAGGGAGCAGATCCTGGCCCACGTACGGGAGTTCCTGGACGAGTCGCTGGCGCGCTCGGACACGTGAAGGACCTCCGCACCGGCGCCGTCGAGCGTCTCGACGACGAGCAGGCGCCCGGCTACGACACCGGGCGCCAGCCCGCGATCAGCGCGGACGGTCGCTATGTCGTCTTCGCCGCGAGCCGCTCGGAGGGCTCCTCCGAGCACGACCAGCACGCCCGGGTCTATCGCGTCGACCGCAGGACCGGCACTGCCGTCCGGCTCAGCCAGGCACCCGATCCCGGGCGGTGGCGATCGGTCACCAACCTGTCGATCAGCGCGGACGGCACTCGCGTCGGCCTCGGCCGACCTGGTGCCGGGAGACACCTGGGACGGCCAGCACGTGTTCGTCCGCCACCTGCGGTGATCAACCGAGTGCTCGCATCCTGAGACGGACGGTGAGCGCGGGGGCGGTATGTGCCAGACTGCCTCCGTGCTCTCGTTCGCCACGATTATTGGCAGCAGGCGCGCCGGTCCGCAGTGACCGCACCGTACGACCACGTACGGGCGGCCACCGTCGTCCTGACCCGCGCGCAGACCTCTCGCACCCGCGAGAGGTTTTTCTGTTTCCTGGCCCACCTTTAGCCGGGACCGGAGCGCGAGAGATCATGGACGGTGGAGCCGGTCATTCCGGTAGACCGAATCCGATACAGGAGCCTCAAGAGATGACGGACGCAACCGACGAGAATCGCGACTCCTCCCGTCGCGGCCCCTCCCGAGTCGACGACGCCTTCCACGTCTTCGACACGACGCTGCGCGACGGTGCGCAGCGAGAGGGCATCAACCTCACCGTCGCGGACAAGCTGGCCATCGCACGGCACCTGGACGACTTCGGCGTGGGCTTCATCGAGGGTGGCTGGCCGGGGGCGAACCCGCGCGACACCGAGTTCTTCGCCCGTGCCCAGCAGGAGATCGACTTCAGGCACGCCCAGCTCGTCGCCTTCGGTGCCACCCGCCGGGCGGGCGGCAAGGCGAGTGAGGACGCGCAGGTCAAGGCACTCGTCGAGTCCGGCGCGCCCGTCGTCACGCTCGTCGCCAAGGCCCACGACCGGCATGTCGAACTGGCGCTGCGCACGACCCTCGAAGAGAACCTGGAGATGGTCCGCGACACCGTCTCCTACCTCCGCTCCCAGGACCGGCGCGTCTTCGTCGACTGCGAGCACTTCTTCGACGGCTACCGCGCGAACCCGCAGTACGCGAAGGCCGTCGTCCGGGCCGCCTCGGAGGCCGGCGCCGACGTGGTCGTGCTGTGCGACACCAACGGCGGCATGCTGCCCGCCCAGGTCCAGGCCGTCGTCGCCACCGTCCTCGCCGACACCGGCGCGCGCCTGGGCATCCACGCCCAGGACGACACCGGCTGCGCCGTCGCCAACACCCTCGCCGCCGTCGACGCGGGCGCGACCCACGTCCAGTGCACGGCGAACGGCTACGGCGAGCGCGTCGGCAACTCCAACCTCTTCCCCGTGGTCGCCGCACTGGAGCTCAAGTACGGCATGAAGGTCCTCCCCGAGGGCGCGCTGTCCGAGATGACCCGTATCTCGCACGCGATCGCCGAGGTCGTGAACCTGACCCCGTCCACGCACCAGCCGTACGTCGGTGTCTCGGCCTTCGCCCACAAGGGCGGCCTGCACGCGTCGGCCATCAAGGTCGACCCGGCCCTGTACCAGCACATCGACCCCGAGCAGGTCGGCAACACCATGCGGATGCTGGTGTCGGACATGGCCGGCCGCGCCTCGATCGAGCTCAAGGGCAAGGAGCTCGGGGTGGACCTGGGCGGCGACCGCGAGCTGATCGGCCGGGTCGTCGAGCGGGTCAAGTCGCGCGAACTCAAGGGCTACACGTACGAGGCCGCGGACGCCTCCTTCGAGCTGATGCTCCGGGAGGAGGTCGAGGGCAAGGCCCGCAAGTACTTCGAGGTCGAGTCCTGGCGCGCCATCGTCGAGGACCGCCCCGACGGCAGCCACGCCAACGAGGCCACGGTCAAGCTCTTCGCCAAGGGCGAGCGCATCGTCGCCACGGCCGAGGGCAACGGCCCGGTCAACGCCCTCGACCGCTCCCTGCGCGTGGCCCTGGAGAAGATCTATCCCCAGCTCGCCAAGCTGGAGCTCGTCGACTACAAGGTCCGCATCCTGGAGGGCAAGCACGGCACCCAGTCCACGACCCGGGTCCTCATCTCCACCTCCGACGGCACGGGGGAGTGGTCGACGGTGGGGGTCGCCGAAAACGTGATCGCGGCCTCGTGGCAGGCACTCGAGGACGCGTACACGTACGGACTGCTGCGCGCGGGTGTGGAACCGGCGGAGTAGCCGACCGGGGGTTTTCTCGCCCCCGCCGCCCCTACCCGTCCCGTCCCTTCTGGGGGGCTGCCGCCCCCAGACCCCCGCTGATCGGCCTGAACGGCCTCGTCCTCAAACGCCGGACGGGCTGAAGGTGTCGGCCCGGGCTGCGAAATCTTCAGCCTCTCCGGCGTTTGAGGAGCGGGGGTTCGGGGGCGGAGCCCCTGAGTAAGTGACGGGAATGGGTAGGGGCGGCGGGGGCGAAAAAAGGTCCCGCGGCCCCCTACCGCAGCTGCCACTTCTGGTTGGCGGCCCCCGTGCAGCTCCAGATCTGCCCCCGCGCCCCGTTCGCCGACGAGTTGTCGCTCACGTCCAGGCACCTGTTCGCGGCCGTGTTCACGACGTCACCGGTCGAGGCGTTGTACGACCAGCGTTGCGCGCCCGAGCCGTTGCAGTCGTAGAGCTGGACCTTGGCCCCGTCGGAGACGGACGCGCCGGTGACGTCGAGGCACTTCCCCAGGGCCCGGACCGAACCGTCCGCGGCGACCGTCCAGTTCTGCGCGCCCGAGCCGTTGCAGTCGTAGAGCTGGACCGCCGTGCCGTTGGCCGACGAACCGCCCGCCACGTCGAGGCACTTGCCCGCGAGCCCGACGAACGACCCTGCCCGCTCGCCGCCGCCCGACTGGGTGCCGGACCAGGTGAAGGTCGCCGACGTCTTGCCGGGGAGCGAGTAAGTGGCGTGCTGCGAGCCCCAGTTGATCGTCACGGTCTTCGCCGCGCTCGCGTCGTTGTACGCGATCAGCGCCTTCGAACCGTCCGTGTTGCGCCAGGCCACGTTCGGCACCGACGAGCTCGCCGTGGAGGCGATGCGCTGGGCTCCGGGGCGTACGAACTTCGTCAGGTGGCCCATCGTGTAGTACTCGACGGTGTAGTCGACCTGGCCGTGCCGGGAGTCCCCGTTGTGCACGGTGATCAGACCGTCGCAGGTGCCGCAGCCGCCGTTGTGCGGGCCGCGGTTCTGGTCCACGGCCAGCGACCACTTGGTCACCGACTTCGCCCAGTTGCGGGTGTAGTCGATGATGTTGAGCATGTCCTCGCGCTGCTGGTTGGCGATCCAGGTGCCGCCCGAGTGCTCGGTGCCGAAGGCGTCCAGCTGCGGATACCGGTTGTGCACGGTGGTCTGCTTGGCGACGTCGCCGCCGTAGCCGTGCCAGGCGATCCCGCCGAAGTTCGGGTGCGAGCGCACCGCCGCGTCGTCGACGGTCTGGGCGGCGTACGCGTCGTACGTGTCCCAGTTCCAGTCGTGCGCCAGCACCTTCGTGGCCAGGCCCGCGCCCTGGAGCCCCGGCAGCAGCTCGCTCTTGGTGAAGTACGCGAGGCCGGAGCCGTTCCAGCTCATGGAGGGGTAGCCGGAGCAACAAGTCGGCTCGTTCTGGGCCGTGACGTAGTCGACCGGGACGCCCTGGTCGCGCCACGCCTGGAGGTACTTCACGAAGTAGTTGGCGTACGCCCCGTAGTTCTCGGCCTTCAGCCAGCCGCCGTTGAGCTGCCCGTTGTCCTTCATCCAGGCGGGCGCGGTCCACGGCGACGCCATCAGCGTGAGGGACGGATTGAGCTGCCTGGCCTGCCGGGTGAGCGGCAGCACGTCCTGGAGGTCGTGGGCGATCGAGAACTCGGAGAGGTCCGGGTCGGTCTGCCCGGCCGGCACGTCGTCGTACGTGTAGCCGAAGCGGGCCAGGTCGGAGCCGCCCATCGGGTTGCGGAGCAGGGAGAGTCCGATGCCCTCGGTGGGGGAGAACAGCTTGCGCATGGTCGCGTCACGGGTCGCCTGGGTCAGGGCACCGCTGCCGTCCATCAGCCAGGCCGCGGTGTCCGTGAAGGACGCGCCGCCGCCGGAGAACGACTGGTAGCGCGTGTTCTCGTCCACGGAGATGTTCTCGCCGCTGCCGCCGCTGCCGGCCTGGAACGCGAAGGGGGCCTGCGCCTGCAACCCCCGCACGACGTGCCGGCCGCCGGTGTCGTCCGTCGTGGTGAGCCAGGCCGTGACCTGCTCGCCCGCGGCCTGCGCGGGCGTGGCACCGACGGCGGTCAGCCCGGCGGTGGTGAGCAGCCCGGCGAGGAGGAGCCGGGCCACCCGGAGGGGTCTTCTGGGGGTGTTCATGGTGCGCCGCCCTTCTGGAGGTGGGGGATGTGGGCGTGCGAGGCGTGAGTAAATGACGGCTCCGGACGGGCGTCAAGGGGGTGCGCGTTCAGTTTCTGAAGGAGCAACGGCCCTGATCCGGCCGGGAGTTGGGTGTGTACCGCTTCTGACGTGAAGTCTTGACGGCTTGGCGGGGCGTCAGTTAACTCACGCCGTGAGGTAAGTCCTGAGAGGTCAAGTCATAACAGCCGCACCAGAGCCGAGGGAAGGTCCATGCGAAGAACCGCCCTGCTCGTCTCCGCCACCCTGCTGACCGGGCTGCTCCCGTTCGCCGTGGCGGGCCCCGCCTCCGGAGCGGACGATCCCGCCCCCGTGCCCGTCGACAGCTTCGAGGGCGAGATCCCGTTCGCGAACCCGCCCGCCGAGGGGATCTTCACCTGGGGCAGCGACACGGACGACCCGCCCACGCTGGAGCTCGCCGCCCGGGACGACGCGCCGCAGGGCGAGAAGGTCCTCTCCGGTACGTACGACATCAGCGGCTACGGCGGCTTCACGCACGACTTCGCCTTCGACAAGCCGGCCCACGACTGGTCGGCCCACCGGGGCATCCGCTTCTGGTGGGAGGGCCGGAACAACGGCAAGAAGGTCAACTTCGAGCTCAAGGACGGCGGCGCCAACGGCGAGGCCTCCGAGCTGTGGACCACGTCCTTCACCGATGACTGGACCGGCTGGAAACAGCTGGAGATCCCCTTCACCGACTTCACCTACCGCACGGACTACCAGCCCGTCGGAGGCATCGACCAGGTCCTCGGCCTCACCGGGATGTGGGGCTACGCGCTCACCCTCCCGGTCGGGAGCGCGGATCAATTCGCCATGGACGGCGTCGAGTTGTACGGCAAGGCCGACCAGGCCCTGCGCGCCAACGTCGTCACCGACGCGGCCGTCCACCCCGTCAAGGAGGGCCGCTCGGCCGCCGTGAGGATCACGGTCGCCACCACCGGCTCGGCGCCGATCGAGGAGCCCGTCACCGTCGCGTACGAGACGGCCGGCGGCACCGGCGAGTCCGGCAAGGACTACACCCCGGTCAAGGGGGAGCTGACCTTCCCGGCGGGCACGGCCTCCGGCGCCTCGCGGACCGTCACCGTGGCGACCCTCCGTGACAAGGCGGGGGAGAACGCCGAGACCGTCCCGCTGAAGCTGGCGGTCACCGGCGCGAAGCCGCCCGCCGAGAACCCGCAGATCGTGATCGACGCCCACGGACTCCCGTACCTGGACCCGAAGTTGCCCGTGAAGAAGCGGGTCGTCGATCTGCTCTCCCGGATGTCCCTCGCGGAGAAGGCCGGCCAGATGACCCAGGCCGAGCGCGGCGCGCTCACCACGCCGGGTGACATCGCCGCGTACGACCTCGGCTCGCTGCTCTCCGGCGGCGGCTCCACACCGACACCGAACACGCCCGAGGCCTGGGCGAAGATGATCGACGGCTTCCAACTCCGGGCGCAGGCAACCCGGTTCCAGATCCCGCTCATATACGGCGTGGACGCGGTGCACGGCCACAACAACCTCGTCGGCGCCACGATCATGCCGCACAACATCGGCATCGGTGCCTCGCGCGATCCCCAACTCGCCTACGAGGCAGGGAAGGTGACCGCAGCCGAGGTCCGGGCCACCGGCATCCCGTGGGACTTCGCGCCCTGCCTGTGCGTGACGCGCGACGAGCGCTGGGGGCGGACCTACGAGTCGTTCGGTGAGGACCCGGCGCTCGTCGAGTCCATGGAGACCGTCGTCCAGGGCCTCCAAGGGGCGCCCAGCGGCAAGGACTTGAAGAGGAACGACAAGGTCCTCGCCACCGCCAAGCACTTCGTCGGCGACGGCGGCACGGAGTACGGCTCGTCCACGACCGGCACGTACACCATCGACCAGGGCATCACCAAGGTCACCCGGCAGGAACTGGAAGCCGTCCACCTCGCGCCCTACCAGGACGCCGTGGACCGGGGCGTCGGCACGGTCATGCCCTCGTACTCCTCGCTCGACGTCCTCGGCGACTCCGAGGGCCCGGTGAAGATGCACGCGGACGCCGCGATGATCAACGGCGTCCTGAAGGACCGCATGGGCTTCGACGGCTTCGTGATCAGCGACTGGCAGGCCATCGACCAGATCCCCGGCGACTACGCGAGCGACGTCCGTACGTCCGTCAACGCGGGCCTCGACATGATCATGGTCCCGTACGCGTACAAGGACTTCCACAAGACGCTGTCGGACGAGGTGACCGCCGGCCGGATCTCCGGCAAGCGCATCGACGACGCCGTGTCCCGCATCCTCACCCAGAAGTTCAGGCTGGGCCTCTTCGAGAAGCCGTACGCCGACACCAGCGGGGCCTCGGCAATCGGCTCGGCCAAGCACCGGGCCGTGGCCCGCGAGGCGGCCGCCGAGTCCCAGGTCCTGCTGAAGAACGCGGGCGGCGTGCTGCCGCTGAAGAAGTCGCAGAAGGTGTACGTCGCCGGGTCCAACGCCGACGACATCGGCAACCAGGCCGGCGGCTGGACCATCACCTGGCAGGGCTCTTCCGGGAAGATCACGGACGGGACGACGATCCTGGAGGGCATGCGGAAGACCGGGAGCGCGGTCACGTACTCCAAGGACGCGTCGGCGCCGACGGGCGGCCATGACGTGGGTGTCGTGGTCGTCGGCGAGACCCCGTACGCCGAGGGCGTCGGAGATGTCGGCAACGGCAACGACCTGGTGCTCTCCGCTGCCGACCGGGCCGCCGTCGACAAGGTGTGCGGCGCCATGAAGTGCGCGGTGCTGATCGTCTCCGGGCGGCCCCAGCTCGTCGGCGACCAGCTGGGCGACATCGACGCGCTGGTCGCTTCCTGGCTGCCGGGCACCGAGGGCGACGGCGTCGCGGACGTGCTGTACGGGAAGCGGGCCTTCGCCGGTCAACTCCCGCTCACCTGGCCGAAGTCGGAGGCCCAGCTGCCGATCAACGTCGGCGACTCCTCGTACGATCCGCAGTTCCCGTACGGATGGGGGCTGACCACGCTGACCTCCGTGCCGGGCGGTGGCACCAGTGCCCTGAAGGCTCTCGCCGTCGCGGCCGCCGTGGCCGAGAAGGCCGGGTCCGGGACGGCCGGGCGCGCGATCGTCACCAAGGCGCGGCTGCTCGTCCAGCAGAAGATGGGGCAGACGATCACGGCGGCGAGCGCGAAGCCCTTCGCCGACGCCGATCACCTGCTGCTGACCGGCCGGTACGGGCAGGCGGTGGCGAAACTGACGGCGGCGTACAAGGCCGCCTGATCACTGCCTGTTCACTGCCGACGGGCCCGTCGGCCGAGGGATCCTCGGCCGATGAGCCCCTCGGCCGAAGGATCCCTGGTGGGCGGTGCTGCGCGCGGCGTCGCACCGCCCACCAGGCACGGGGTGCCCGGCCGGCACGAGGTACGTTTTCGGGCGCCCAGGAGTAGCTTCGAAGGTATGAAGGCCGCACAGACCCTCAGCCGAGGACTCTCCGTACTCCTGATCGCGTTCGCGGCCTTGGCGGTGCTCTCCGTCGGGGCCACGGGCGCCCACGCGGCGACGGACGTCTCGACGGTCGCCGACGCCCTGAAGAAGAGCCCCGTGTACGTCGACCCGTCGATGTCCGGGCAACTGTCGTCGGCGGACGCCGACGCCCTCGCCGAGAAGATCGAGAGGGCCGACAAGCCGGTCTTCGTCGCCGTGCTCCCCGCGGACTTCCCGAAGCAGGACGTCTTCCAGAACCTGCGCACCGCGACCGGCGTCACCGGTTTGTACGCGATCCGGCTCGGCGACCGGTTCGACGCGAAGGCCGACGCCTCGGTCCTGTCGCAGAGCGGTGTGAAGAACCTCGTCACCAGCGTCCGGGGCGAGGACACGAAGACCCAGCTCGACGACTTCACCGACCGGGCCCTCGCCAACGTCGGCGGCTCGGCGCCCAGCGGCTGGAGCGAGGGCGGGGGAGGCGTGGACCCGGGCGCCCTGATCGGGGTCGGCGCGGTGATCGTGGCGGGCGGCGCCGGCGCGTACACCCTCGTGCGCCGCAACCGCCGCAAGAAGGAGGCGGAGCGACAGGCCGCGCTCGACAAGCTGCGCGTCGTCGTCGACGAGGACATCACCGCCTTCGGAGAGGAACTCGACCGGCTCGACTTCCACCCCGCGGAGGCGGGCGCGGACGACGCCATGCGCGCCGACTACGAGCGCGCCCTCGACGCCTACGACAAGGCGAAGTCCTTCATGGCCGCGGCCACCCGCCCCGAGGAGGTACGGGCCGTCACCCAGTCCCTGGAGGACGGGCGCTTCTCGCTCGCCGTGCTCGCCGCGCGCCGCGAGGGCCGGCCCGTTCCCGACCGCCGGGCCCCCTGCTTCTTCGACCCGCGCCACGGTCCGTCGGTCGCCGACGCCACCTGGACGCCGTCGGGCGGGGCGACCCGCGAGGTGCCCGTCTGCGCCGCCGACCAGGTCCGTCTCGCCGACGGCCACGACCCCGCCGTCCGCGAGGTCGACACGGACACCGGCCGCCGCCCCTACTGGGAGGCGGGCCCGGCGTACGGCCCCTGGGCGGGCGGCTACTTCGGCGGCGGCATCCTGCCCGGCCTCCTCGTCGGCACGATGCTCGGCTCCATGATGGCCAGTCCGTCGTACGCGGCCGACTACGGCTCCGGCTACGGGAACTTCGGCGGCGGAGGATACGAGGGCGGGGACGTGTCCGGCGCCGACTTCGACTCCGGTGACTTCGGCGGCGGCTTCGGAGGCGGTGACTTCGGGGGCGGCGGGGACTTCGGAGGGGGTTTCTGAACCCGTTGGCTTCCGCTGAGACCCTTGGCTTCCGTCCGCTGGAGCGGCCAGGGAACGGGCATGGGCCCGGCGCTCTGCGGCACCGGGCCCATGGACCTCGTACGAAGAAATGAGGCGGACGTCAGAGAGTCGACGCCGCCGAGGCGATGGCCGACGCGAACGTCGAGACCTCGCTGTAGACGCCGGGGGCGTTGGGCCGGGCGCAGCCTATGCCCCAGCTGACGATGCCGACCTGGATCCAGGCGCCGGCCGCGTCCCTGCGGAACATCGGGCCGCCGGAGTCGCCCTGGCAGGTGTCGACGCCGCCCGCGGTGAAGCCGGCGCAGATCTCCTCGCTCGCGACGAGCCCGCTGTAGCCGCTGTAGGAACGGCAGGTGGCGTCGCTGACGAACGGCACGGTGGCCTTGAGCATGTAGCGCTGCTGCCCGCCGCCCTCGGAGGCCGCACCCCATCCGGCGACGGTGAAGTTGCCGGTGTTGTACTGCGTGGTGGTGGCGATCTTCAGGGTCGGCAGGTTGATCGGCTGGGCGAGCTTGATGAGCGCCCAGTCCTTGCCGGTGCCGTTGTAGCCGGGGGCCTGAAGGACCTTGGTGGACCTGACCTGGACCCGGCCGCTGGTGTTCTGGAGGTCCACGACTCCGGCGGTGGCCGTGATGCTGGTGTTGTTGCCGGAGCCGCTCACACAGTGCGCGGCGGTGAGCACGATCTGCTGTGTGTAGAGCGCGCCGCCACAGCCCATGGAGAGCCGGACCATGAACGGGAACTCGCCCTGCGCGGCGCGGGTTCCGCCGACCACGGGCGCCGGGGCGGCCTGTGCGTTGGAGACGGGCTGAAGGCTGACGACCGCGAGGGCGGCCGCACCGGCGACCGCGCATCTCTTGAGGGCCTTGAGGAGGTTCTTCAACGTGATGCCTTCCGTGGGGGGTTGACATACGAGCTGGTGGAACCGGATGCGGATGCGGCAGAAATGGCAGGCACATGCCAAGGAATGCGACAAATAATCGCGTTTGCTGGCATGAGCCGGTCAATTTCTGTTGAGGGATTATGTGAACGCTGTGAGTGCCGCCACAAGGGGTGAAATTCGGCCGCCCTTATCCGGTCAGGCCGAGCTCCCCGCCCCCGGCACGACCAGACCCGTCTCGTACGCCATGACCACCGCCTGGGTCCGGTCGCGCAGCCCGAGCTTCGAGAGCACCCGGCTGACATGCGTCTTCACCGTCTCCTCGCCCACGTGCAGACGCCCGGCGAGCTCGGGATTGGACAGCCCCTCGGCGAGCAGCCGCAGCACCTCCGACTCACGCGGAGTCAGAACCGCGAGCGCGTCCCGGCGCGGCGCCCTGGGCTTCAGCCGGGCGAACTCGGCGATCAGCCGGCGCGTGACCCCGGGCGCCAGAAGGGCCTCCCCGGCGGCGACCACGCGTACGGCGTCGAACAGCCGCTCCGCGGTGACGTCCTTGAGGAGGAAGCCGCTCGCTCCGGCGATGAGGGCGTCGTACACGTGCTCGTCGAGGTCGAAGGTGGTGAGGATCAGCACGCGGGGCGGGTGCGTGAGTGCGGCGTCGCCCATGAGTTCCGCGGTCGCCCGGATGCCGTCCGACACCGGCATCCGTACGTCCATCAGCACCACGTCGGGCCGCTGCTCCCGGCACACCCGGACCGCCTCCGCGCCGTCCCGCGCCGTGCCCACGACCGTGAAGTCCGGCTGGGTGGCGAGGAGTCCGGCGTACCCGGCGCGGACGACCTCGTGGTCGTCGGCCACGACGATACGGACGGGGTGGGCCTCGCTCGGCACATCGGCCGCCGTCTCGGGGGCGGCGCCGGCATCCGTCCTCGCGACCGCCTCGGGGGTGGCTTCGGGGGTTGTCATGCGAGGGCCTCCGCCCGTACGGGTAGGCGTGCCTCGACCAGGAAGCCCCCGCCCGGTGCG
The DNA here is from genome assembly GCF_036182465.1 of Streptomyces sp. NBC_00258. Taxonomy (NCBI): domain Bacteria; kingdom Bacillati; phylum Actinomycetota; class Actinomycetes; order Kitasatosporales; family Streptomycetaceae; genus Streptomyces; species Streptomyces sp. NBC_00258. Next base: position 4,199,117 of record NZ_CP108081.1, on the reverse strand, counting down.
AGGCCGGTGCGCAGGGTGCCGCCCACGGTCGCCGCGCGTTCGTGCATGCCGAGGAGGCCGTGCCCGACGCGGTCACGGTTCGCCGGGGCCGCGGGATCGTTCGGGTGCGCGGGGTCGAAACCGGAACCAGGTTCGGGTCCAGGTCCGGGGCCGTTGTCGCGTACGCGGAGTTCCAAGTCGTCCGTGCCGTACCGGAGTTCCACGTCGACGGCGGCGCCCGGAGCGTGCCGGCGGGCGTTCGTCAGGGCCTCCTGGACGATGCGGTAGGCGGTGACCTCGATGCCCGGGTCGAGCGGGGCGACCGTGCCACTGACGATCAGCCGGGTACGGGAGCCCGCGGCCTCCCGGGAGTCGTCGACCAGCTCCATCAGCTGGCGCAGGCCCGGCTGGGGGCGCCGGGTGACCCCCACGTCCGCGTCCTCGCGCAGCACGCCGAGCAGCCGGCGCATCTCCGTCAGCGCGGCCCGGGCGGTGTCCCCGATGGCCAGCAGCCGGGTGGCGCCGTCGGCGGGCAGCCCCTGGGTGGTCAGCCGGGCGGTCTCGGCCTGTACGGCGATCATCGAGATGTGGTGGGCGACGACATCGTGCAACTCCCTTGCGATACGGGCCCGTTCACCCCGTGCCGCATGTTCGAGCAGGGTGTCGGCGAAGGCCCGTTCCGTGGCGCTGTGTGCCTGCGCGGCCGTCCGCACATGCCGGGTGATGCCCGTGGCCGCCACGGCGGAGCCGAGCGTGGCGACCAGAACGGCGACGACACGGACGGTGGAGTCGGCGGGGTCACCCGCCGCGGCCAGCGCGAGACCGACGTACGGCAGCACGAGCAGACCGCTGAGCAGTGGTGACCCCGCCCGGCCCAGCGCATGGACGGTGATCAGCTGGGCCGCCACCCCAGCGACGGTGAGGGCACGGAAGGGTTCCAGGGCCAGGACACAGGCGGTCGTGAGCGCGACGGCCGCTGTGCCGCGGATCGGCGCACCGCGCTCCGGCGCGAGGACGAACCCCACGGGCAGCGTGGTGCACAGCGCGAGCAGCAGGGCCAGCGCCAGATTCCCGCGCAGCCCGGCCGCGCGGACCAGGATCTCGGCGGAGGCGAGGACCGCGAGGCCGACGGAGAGCACGACGGGGGAGAGGGACCCGGCACCGGCGGCACCGGCGGAGAACAGGGCCGAGGAGCCGGGGCGTGCCGCGGGGGAGAGGAGGCGAACCGCTCGGCCGAGAGCGAGTGCGCCACGGCCGGGGGCCCGTACGTCAGGGCCGCGGGTGCCTACGCCGTGCCCGTCGGCGACCGCGCCGCGCTCGCGCGACCGCGGCGCGCGGGAGGCGGCGGCCCGGCGCGGCCCCGACGGCCAGGGCCGACGCAGCCCCAACTTCCAAGGTGGGCACGGCAGTTCCGCGGGTCGAGGGACCGCCCGCCCTGTCGTCACCTCGTCGGCCTCGTCCACGTCCGCCATTCTGCCGCCGCCCGCGCCGGACCGCGTCCCCCAGGTCAGCAGTGCCGTGTCCCTCGCGTGGGGGATGCCGTCCCCCGGGCCGGGGGCGGCGAAGACTGCTCCCGGGCGGGACGACGCCCCATGCCGTGGTTCCCTAGCCTCGCCGGCATGGACGCAACCATCGAAGTCCGGGACCTCCGCAAGAGGTTCGGGCAGACCGTCGCCGTGGACGGGCTCTCCTTCACGGTCGAACCGGGCCAGGTCACCGGCTTCGTCGGCCCCAACGGGGCGGGCAAGTCGACGACCATGCGGACCGTGCTCGGTCTGGACGCCCCCGACACGGGGCACGCCCTCATCGGCGGGCGCCCCTACCACGCCCTGCGCACCCCGCTGTTGGAGGTCGGCGCGCTGCTCGACGCCGCCGCGCTGCACCCGGCCCGCCGCGGCCGCGACCACCTGCGCTGGCTGGCCCACTCGCACGGCCTGCCCATGCGCAGGGTCGACGAGGTCCTCGAACAGGTCGGCATGGAACAGCCGGCCCGCCGCAGGGCCGGCGGCTACTCGCTCGGCATGCGCCAGCGCCTCGGCATAGCCGCCGCACTCCTCGGCGACCCGCCCGTGCTCCTCTTCGACGAACCGGTCAACGGCCTCGACCCCGAGGGCATCCAGTGGATCCGCGGCCTGCTGCGCCGACTGGCCGCCGAGGGCCGAGCCGTCCTCGTGTCCAGCCATCTCATGAGTGAACTCGAAGACACCGCCGACCACTTGGTCGTCATCGGCCGGGGGCGCCTGATCGCCGACACGGCCGTCGCCGACCTGCTGGCCGCGGCGTCCGGCGACCGTGTGGCCCTGCGCACGAGTGCTCGTACGGAGGCGATGGAACTGCTCGCCCGCAAGGGCGGCACGGTCGCGGTGACCGGCCGCGACACCCTCACCGTCACCGGTCTGCCGCCGGAGCGGATCGTGGCGCTCCTCACCGAGGCCGGAATCGCGTTCGCGGAGGTGGGCTCCCACCGGGCCACCCTGGAAGAGGCGTACATGGAACTGACCCGGGACTCCACGGAGTTCGTCTCCGCGGTGGACGGCGAGGTCGCGCGATGACGTCCTCCTCGACACCGCCCTCACTCACTCCCCCGACACCTCCGGCACCCACGCCGAGAACCCCGTACAAGTCCCGGCTCCAGCCGGGGCGGGACGGGTTCGTACGGCTGCTGCGCGCGGAGTGGAGCAAGTTCTGGACCGTACGGAGCTGGCTGCTGGTCCTCGTGCTGGCGGCCGCCGCCACGGTCGTGATCTCGCAACTCGGCGCGAGCGGCGCCGTCAACGACTCCAACAGCCGGGTCCGCATCGTCTCCGCCCCCGACGGCACCCGCGTGGACGACACCTTCCGCCTCGTCCACCGGCCGCTCAGCGGGGACGGCAGTGTCACGGTCCGCGTGTCCGGCATCGAGGGACGCGAGGGCAGGTCGCCGGAGCCGTGGGCGAAGGCCGGCGTCATCGTCAAGTCGAGCTCGAAGCCCGGCAGTTCGTACGTGGCCCTGATGGTGACCCCGGACCACGGCGTCCGTATGCAGTGGGACTTCACCCACGACGAGCAGGGCTCGTCCGCCGGCGCGCGCTGGCTCCGGCTGACCCGCTCGGGCCAGGAGCTGACGGGCTACGAGTCGCCCGACGGCCGCGAGTGGACGAAGATCGCGACCGTCCGCCCGGCGGACCTGCCGAGGACGGCCCGGGCGGGACTGTTCGTCGCCTCCCCGGCGCACACCATCCTGCGCCGCTCCTTCGGCGGCTCCTCCGCGACCGCGGGAATCGCGACCGCGACGGCGGCCTTCGACCACGTGGAACTGCGTGGCGACAGCGCGCGCCCGTCCTGGAGCAGCACCGATGTGGGCGCCCCCGACCCGGACGACCCGAGGCTCCCGGAGTCGGGCCCGGCCCGGCCGATCCCCGGCAGCACACAGGTCACCGGCGACGGCGCCTTCACGCTCACCGGCCAGGGCGACATCGCCCCGGACCAGACCGGCGGCGACACCGTCCAGATGAGCTTCCAGGGCGTCTGGGTCGGCGTCCTGTTCATGGTGGCGCTCGGCGCGCTCTTCATCACCGCCGAGTACAAGCGCGGCATGATCCGTACGACGTTCACGGCAAGTCCGCGCCGAGGACAGGTTCTGGCGGCGAAGGTCCTGGTGATCGGGGGAGTGACGTTCGCCGCGGGGCTCGTGGCGGCGGCCCTGGCGTTCCCGCTCGCCCAGGACACGCTGCGCTCCAACGGCTTCGGACCGCCCGCGTTCCCGGAGCTGTCGATGCTGGAGGGGGCGGCCCCGCGGGCGGTCGTCGGCAGCGCGCTCCTGCTGTCCCTGGTCGCGGTCCTCGCCCTGGCCGTGGGGTCGCTGCTCCGCAGCAGCGCGGGCGCGATCACGGTGGTGGTGGTCCTGGTGATCCTGCCGCAGATCCTGGCGTTCGCCCTCCCGCTGCCGGCCTCCGAGTGGCTGCTGCGGCTGACCCCGGCGGCGGCCTTCGCGATCCAGCAGGGGGTCACCTACTACCCGCAGGTGGACCACCACTGCCTGCCGGAGACCGGCTGTTACCCGTTGACTCCCTGGAACGGCCTGGCGGTGCTGGTCGCGTACGTGGCGGTGGCGCTGGCCCTCGCGGTCTGGCGCCTGCGCAGGAGGGACGCGTGAGCCGCCCGCGGGCGTTGCGACCGCTGCACGCCGAGTGGACGAAACTCCGTACGCTGCACAGCAGTTGGTGGCTGCTTGCGGCGACCGCGGTCCTCACGGTCACGGTCGGCGCGGCCACGGTGTCCGCCGTCGGCACCGGGGCGTGCCCGTCGGCGGCCGCCTGCCACGAGGACACCGTGAAACTGAGCCTGACGGGTGTCTGGCTGGGCCAGGCGACGGCCCTCGTCCTCGGCGCGCTGTCGATGGGGGCGGAGTACGGCACGGGCACGATCCGCACGACACTGACGGCGATACCGCGCCGGGTGTCGCTGCTGGTCGCGAAGGCTGTGGTGCTGGCCGCCATGACGGCGGCGGCGGGAACGGCGGCGATCCTGGGTTCCCTCTACGCGGGCCGGCTGATCCTCCCCGGCAACGGCTTCACTCCGGAGGCCGGCTACCCGCTCCCGTCCCTGGCCGACGGCCCCACGCTCCGCGCCGCCTTCGGGTCGGTCCTCTGCCTGACCCTGACAGCCCTTCTCGGCCTCGGCCTCGCGGCCCTGCTCCGGGACAGCACGGGCGCCATCACGATGGGCCTGGGCCTGCTGTACGCCATCCCGCTGCTGGCCGACCTCCTGGGCGACCCGAGCTGGAGGGACCGGCTCGAACGCTGGGCCCCGATGCCGGCGGGCCTGGCCATCCAGGCGACCCGGGACCTCTCCCGCCTCCCGATCGGCCCATGGCCGGGCCTCGGGGTACTGGCGGCGTACGCGCTCGGGTTGCTGGTGGTCGCGGGCGCGGCCTTCAAGGCCCGTGACGCCTAGGAGCCCCCTGAAGGGCAGAAGCTCGCGTGCACCCGTGCCTTCGAGGGGCGCGGGGAACTGCGCGACCAGCCCCCACCCACTCGCAGCCGACACCCATACGAATGGGCCCCCAACGGCTCAGCGAGCCGGATCCGGCAGGGCCAGCCATTCCTTCCACGACAGGTCGCGTCCGATGAACCGCGGCCGCTCGAAGGGCCACGCCTCACCGATCCACCGCGGCACGAACGCGTCGAGATCCCGCTCCAGTTCGGTGCCCACCCGCTCGTCGACGACCCACCAGGAGATCTCGGCGTCGGCACCGGCCTTCTCCGGCGGATCGATGTAGACGCATCCGTACTCGACGCTCTCCGACTCGTCGAACAACACGTAGTTGAACGACTCGTGAGCGGCGATCTCGGCCTCGTGCCGCTCCAGGTCCGCAAGGTTCGCCTCGTACGTGATCGTCGCGGCGGGCCATCCCCAGGCCTCCCCGAAGATGGACCACAACCGCTCCCGCGACCCCATCACCGTCGGGTAGTCGATCGCGGCGTCGCCCCCGGTGATCGGCCGCAGATGGTGCCCACCGGGCACGTCGACGCGCGGCGGATGGACGAAGTCAGCGGGCAGCCAGGTCATCCCCGGAGGCTAACCGCCCGCCCGCCGACCCGCACCGGGTTATTCCGTGGGCTGCCCGAGGGGGCGCCCACTGTCGTCGGTGTGGACGCCGTCCGCATGGGCGCCGGTGCTCGCGCGGACCGTGAGGGCCCCCGCTCGCCGCGCGGCCCCTCCCGCCACGAGGGCGAGCCCCACCAGCACGACACTCACCCACACCGGCGAGCGGTACCCGAGACCCGCCCCGATCGCGAGCCCGCCCAGCCACGGCCCGAGCGCCCCGCCCACGTTGAACGCGGCCGTGGCGAAGCCACCCGCCAGGGACGGCGCGTCGGTGGCCTCGTACAGCACCCGGGAGATCAGCGTGGACCCGACGCCGAACGACAACACGCCCTGTACGAAGGCGAGTACGACCGCGGCCACCGGGTTCCCGGCGGTCAGCCCGAGGAGGCCCCACCCGACGAGCAGGGCCACGCCGCCCCCGACGAGGACCCGGCCGGGCCGGGCGTCGGCGATCCGCCCGGCGACGGCGACCCCGACGAACGAGCCGAACCCGAAGAGCGCGAGCACGAGGGGCACCCAGGCCTCTCCCAGCCGGGCGACGGAGGTGACGAGCGGTGCGAGAAAGGTGAAGGTGCAGAAGGTGGCACCGTTCACCAACGCCCCGAGAAGCAGGGCCACTTGGAGTCGGGGCGCGCGAAGTGCCCGCACCTCGCCGCGCACACTCGCGCGAGCGGCCCCGGGCACCCCGCCCGGCACGGACCGCACGATCGCGAAGAGAGCCGGCACGGAGAGGACGACCACGGCCCAGAAGGCGGCCCGCCACCCCCACAGCTGCCCGAGGACGGCACCTCCCGGTACCCCCGCCACACAGGCGACGGTGACCCCGCCGAGCAGCACGGACGTGGCCCGCCCCTTGGCATCGGCGTCGACCATCCCCACGGCGGTCACCACGGCGACCGCGAGGAACCCGGCGTTGGCGAGCGCGCCCACGACCCGGGTGACCAGCAGCACGGCGAAGCTGTCGGTGACCGCCCCGACGACGTGGACCACCAGGAAGGCGCCCAGGAACCCCAGCAGCGCCGCACGCCGGGACCAGCGCCGCGCCAGTACGGCCATGAGCGGCGCCCCCACGACCATCCCGGCGGCGAACGCGGAGGTCAGCGATCCGGCCGCCGGTACCGAAACCCCCATCTCCCGCGCGATGTCCGGCACCAGCCCGGACAACATGAACTCGGAAGTCCCCTGAGCGAAGACAGCGAGCCCCAACAGATACAGCCCGAAAGGCATGACAGAACTCCGTACACCCGAAAACGAACATGGCAGGCTGCACGGCGTTCCGGTGACGGGCACGGTGACGACAGTGACAAGGGCAGGAGCGTGTACGCGCTTGACCGCGACGCTTCAGCCGGACATCCCGAGCAGCCACCGGAGAGCCGGTGGCCGGAGTCTTGACGCCTCGGGGCTGGACATGGGGGCAGGCTAGTGACGCCCGACCTGCCCGGTCCACTCAATTGCCGGAGAACCTCTTCGCGAGGTCGCGGTGCCAGTCCGCGGCCTGCTTCGCCTCAGTGCCGCTGATGGCCGATCCCGGCGTGAGGCCCAGGTGTTCGACGGTCTCCGCGAGCCGCAGATGCTCGCGCCCCGCGTGTTCACGGCAGGCGAGACAGGTGACGCTGTCCGGACGAGGAGAGGTCATCGCGTACGGCACCCGCAGTCCGCACCCCGTGTCGACAACACTCGGCAAGTCACCGGCCAGGCCGAACGTGGACGCCAGCACATTGCGGACAGCGGAGTCGCCCCGGGCCACTTTCGACTCGACATGGATGTGCGGATCACGACCGTGTTCGTCCATGTGCCCTCCTCTCTCCACCGTCCTTCTCCTGCCCGAGCGACAGGGGGCCGGAACTCCTCACGACCCCGCCGAGGCCGACTCGTCGAAGATCCACCGTCCCGAATGCCCCGGCGGAAGGGCCAGATCGTTGCGCACCGCGGAGTAGTACCGCTCCCGGCCCGCCCGTTGGCGGGCCAGCAGCGTCGACCAGGCCTCGGGATCATGGGTGCGGGTGTCCAGGAAGCGTTCCATCTCGATGACCAGGACGACCCACTCGCGGGCCCGTTCCACCACGTCCGCCGAGCCGAGCATCAGGAGCGCCTCGCCGACCGGATCCCGGGCTTCGAGGGCCGAGGCCAGCTGGGGCGCCGCCTCCTCGGGGGAGAGGGGATGCGGGTGCGGATCGTTTCCGAGGTGGGCGGAGACCCGGTAGGTGAGGGTGACGCTCTTCTTCAGGACACGGGCGTAGTCGGAGTACACGGTGAGGCGCCGTTCCTCCCAGCGCGCCGTCTGCTCGCGCCGGAACCGGACCTGGTCCCCGCGCACGATCGCCAGATACGAGCCGAGGGCACCGACGATCACGCCTATCAGGGCGGGGAGTTGCTGTATGAACGCGGACACCGGCGCACAGTAACGTCGGAGTCCCGTACGGCCAACCGGCCCTTGTAGGACGGAAACTGTCCTAGTTCCGTCCTAGTGTCTTCCCATGGACGAGACCTCCGGTAATCGCGAAGCCCCCGAAGCCCCCGACGCCCTCGACGGCGTGGAGACCAGGACCTTCACGGACGTGGCGGACCTCGACGCCTGGATGTCGGCCAATGCCGGGCTCCGCGGCGGCGTCTGGCTGAAGATCGCCAAGAAGGGGTCCGGCCTGCCGTCCATCACCATCGCGGAGGCACTCGACGTGGCCCTCTGTCACGGCTGGATCGACGGTCAGCGCCGGGGTCTCGACGCGTCGTACTACCTGCAGAGGTACACCCCGCGCAGGCCAGGCAGCCTCTGGTCGATGGTCAACGTGCGCAAGGTCGAGGCCCTCACCGCGGCCGGCCGGATGCGGGCCCCGGGGCTCGCGGAGGTCGCGGCGGCCAAGGCGGACGGCCGGTGGGAGGCGGCGTACGAGTCCCAGCGGAACGCCACGGTGCCGGACGACCTCGCCGCGGCCCTGGACCGCAGCCCTCGCGCGAAGGCCTTCTTCGAAGGGCTCGGCAGAACGGACCAGTACCTGGTCGTCCTGGCCCTGCTGAAGGCGAGAACCCCGGAGGTCAGGGCGGCCCGGCTGGAGAAGGCGATCGCCGGTCTGGAGTCGGGCCGACGGGCGCGGTGACGCCCCGCCGGGATCCAGGCCCCCGACACACCCGAGCGCCCGCCTCCCGCTCACAAGGAGCCGGACGACGGGCGCGCTCAGAGGTCGATCGGGTGCGGTGAAAGAAACCCGAACCCGGTCAGCCGGCGTTCTTGATCGCCGAGATGTCGAAGTTCAGCTTGATCTTGTCGGAGACGAGCACGCCACCGGTCTCCAGCGCCGCGTTCCAGGTGAGGCCCCACTCGGAGCGCAGGATCTCCGCCTTGCCCTCGAAACCGACGCGCTCGTTGCCGAACGGGTCCTTCGCGGAGCCGTTGAACTCCAGGTCGATGGCGAGCTGCTGGGTGGTGCCGAGAATCGTCAGGTCACCGGTGATGCGGTAGTCGTCGCCACCGAGGGCCTCCGCCTTGGTGGAGCGGAACGTCATCGTCGGGAACTCGTCGGTCTTGAAGAAGTCCGCGCTCTTCAGGTGACCGTCACGGTCGGCGGAACCGGTGTTGATGCTGTCCATCGTGATGTCGAGGGAAGCCGTCGACTGCGACGGGTCGGCGCCGTCCAGGTGCAGGCTGCCGGAGAAGTCCAGGAAGCCGCCCTTGACGTTCGTCACCATGGCGTGACGCGCGACGAAGCCGATCGTCGAGTGGGACGGGTCGATCGTGTAGTCGCCGGTGAGGGCGGCAAGGTCGGGGTTCACGGCGGCGGGCGCCGCGGTGGCGGTGTTGTCCTTGTTGCCGAAGAGGCCCATGACTAACTCCTTGTGGGGACGAGCCCGGCCCTGCGCCGAAGCTGTTTAACGTTCAACGACATCGACCATAGACCTATTCCTTACGGGTTTCAACTGAATGCGTGGCGTGTTGCGCCGATTACACCCGGTTGTCATTGGTCTACTCCTAAGATCACCCGTTGCCCCTCTGGTGGGCACACGGGCACCTCCGGCACCATCGCCTGACATGACCCCCACCCGCCGTACGTTCCTCCTGGCAGCGGCGCTCACGGCGAGCCCGGCGCTCATGCCCACCCCATCCGCCCACGCGGCCCGCGACGACGACGAGTACGACACCCTCCGCCTCCGCTGGCTGGAGATCGCCCTCGGCGCCGGCTACGACCCGACCGCCGAGCCGTACGCCGCCCGTCTCGCCGAGACCGGCGAACTGGCCCGCGGCTTCCGGCGGACCATGGCCCCGACCGCCGGCTCACTCTGGCCCGGCCACCCGTACGACCCGCCGACCGGCATCACCCAGAGCTACAGCCGGCTGTGGACGATGACGCAGGCGTACGTCCAGGAGGGCACCGGCTCCACCGGCGACGCGGCCCTCCGCACGGACATCCTCCGCGGCCTCGACCACCTCTCCGCCACCGTCTACAACCCCTCCACCACCCGCTACGGCAACTGGTGGGAGTGGCAGATCGGCAGCCCCCGCCTCCTCATGGACATCGTGGCCGCCCTCCACGGCGAACTCACCGCCGACCGGATCGACGCCGCCTGCGCCGCCGTCGACCACTTCATCCCCGACTCGATGCTCCGCGACTACTCGGGCACCTCGACCGGCGCCAACCGCGTCGACCTGTGCCGCTCCGTCGCCCTGCGCGGCATCCTCGGCCGCACCCCCGCGAAGATCGCGCTCGCCCGGGACGCGCTCTCACCGGTCTTCCCGTACGTCACTAAGGGGGACGGGCTGTACGCCGACGGGTCGTTCGTCCAGCACACCTGGGTCGCGTACTCGGGAACGTACGGACAGGTCCTGCTCGACGGACTCGGCCGCCTCTTCGCGCTGCTGGCCGGTTCGACGTGGGAGGTGACCGACGCCAACAGGCAGATCATCCTCGACAGCGTGGAGGGCGCCTACGCGCCCCTGATCCACGACGGGTTGATGATGGACAGCGTCAACGGGCGTGCCATCAGCCGCGGTTACCTCAGGAGCGACGACCGCCACATCATGCGCAGCGACCACTTCCACGGTCAGGGACTGATCGCCGCGATCGCGCTCCTCGCCCAGGGCGCGAGCGCGGCGGAGCGTGAGCGCTGGCACGCGAGCGTCAAGGGCTGGATCGAACGGGACACCGTCACCCCGCTCCTGACGGCACCTCAGTTCGGGGTCGGCGACCTGGCCCGGCTGCACGCGGTCGCCGACTCGGCGGTCGAGGCCGCGCCCGAACCGGTCGGCCACCGCCTCTTCGCCGCCATGGACCGGGCCGTCCACCGCCGCCCCGGCTTCACCGCGAACATCGCCATGGCGAGCGACCGGATCGCGTACTACGAGTGCGGCAACGGCGAGAACCCGCGAGGCTGGCACACGGGCGCCGGAATGCTCTACTGGTGGGCCGGTGGTCGAAGTGGCCGGGCCGATCAGTACACGGACTGGTACTGGCCGACCGTCGACTGGTACCGGCTCCCCGGAACGACCGTGTCCACCAAGCGGCTCGCCGACAGGGCGGGCGGCGAGTGGGGCGAGCCCAAGCCCGCCGTGCGCTGGGTCGGCGGCGTGACGGACGGGGAGTTCGCGGCCGTCGGACAGCACCTGAAGGGCCTCGGGTCCACCCTGGAGGCCCGCAAGTCCTGGTTCTGCCTCGCCGACACGATCGTCTGCCTGGGCGCGGGCATCACGGCCACCGACGGCGTCCCGGTCGAGACGGTCGTCGACAACCGCAACCTGGGGGAGGGCGGCACCCAGACACTCGTACGAGGTCCCGGGTGGGCGCACCTCGAAGGCCACGGCGGCTGGGTGGTCCTGGACCGGTCCGCCCTGCGCACCCTCCGCGAGGACCGCACCGGCGCCTGGTCCGACATCAACACCACCAGCACCACCGAAGCCCGGACCCGCCGCTGGCAGACCCTCTGGCTCGACCACGGCACGGACCCGGTGGACGCCACGTACGCGTACGCCGTCCTGCCCGGTGCCTCGCGCCGCACGGTCGCCGCCCGCGCGGCCGACCCCCGCCGGCTGTCGGTCCTCGCCAACGACTCGGGCCGCCAGGCCGTGACCGTGCCCTCCCTGGGCCTGACCGCCGCCAACTTCTGGCGGGCGGGCAGGGCGGGCCCGCTCACCGCCTCGGCCCCCGCGAGCGTGCTCGTACGCCGCCGCGGCCGCACCGCTACCCTCTCCGTCAGCGAACCCCCGCGCACCGGAGAGGGCCTGGAGGTCGTCTGGGACCGTCCCGTACGCCGGGTCGTGCGCGCCGATCCCACCGTCGAGGTACTCGCCACCGGGCGCCGACTGAAGGTGCGTGTCACTCCGGGGACGGCATGCGCCACGCACGAATGTGAGGTGGCTCTCAGCTGACGGCTTGTGCGACCCCTACAAGCCGCACGCCCTCTGAGCAGTCGGATCGCCTGCATGCGGTTGTGGTTCTGTTCAGGGGTACCAGTAAAACGGGCCGGAGACTGTACGGAGTCGACGGCCCGCTTTCCTTGGTGGGCTTCGTAAGGTCGCTACATGACCGTTTTGGACGAGACCGGATCCTCGGCAGGCGAACCCACCGACGCCCGCGGGCGCGTGGCCGAACTGCACGCGATCCGTGCGGAGGCTCTTCGCGGACCCAGTGACAAGGCGACCGCGGCGCAGCACGCCAAGGGCAAGCTGACCTCCCGGGAGCGGATCGAGCTTCTGCTGGACGCCGGTTCGTTCAACGAGGTCGAGCAGCTGCGCCGCCACCGGGCGACCGGGTTCGGCCTGGAGGCCAAGAAGCCGTACACGGACGGTGTCGTCACCGGCTGGGGAACGGTGGAGGGCCGCACGGTCTTCGTGTACGCGCACGACTTCCGGATCTTCGGCGGCGCGCTGGGCGAGGCCCACGCCACCAAGATCCACAAGATCATGGACATGGCCATCGCCGCCGGCGCGCCGCTGGTCTCGCTGAACGACGGGGCGGGCGCCCGCATCCAGGAGGGCGTGTCCGCGCTTGCCGGCTACGGCGGCATCTTCCAGCGCAACACCCGCGCCTCGGGCGTCATCCCGCAGATCTCCGTGATGCTCGGCCCGTGCGCGGGCGGCGCGGCCTACAGCCCCGCCCTGACGGACTTCGTCTTCATGGTCCGCGAGACCTCGCAGATGTTCATCACCGGACCGGACGTCGTCAAGGCGGTCACCGGCGAGGAGATCACCCAGAACGGCCTGGGCGGCGCCGACGTGCACGCCGAGACCTCGGGCGTCGCGCACTTCGCGTACGACGACGAGGAGTCCTGCATCCACGAGGTGCGCTACCTCCTGTCGATGCTTCCGCAGAACAACCGCGAGAACCCGCCCCACACGGACTCCGAGGACCCCGCCGAGCGTCGTTCGGAGGTGCTCCTCGACCTGGTCCCGGCGGACGGCAACCGTCCGTACGACATGACCAAGGTCATCGAGGAGCTCGTCGACGACGGCGACTACCTGGAGATCCACGAGCGCTGGGCCCGCAACATCATCTGCGCGCTCGCCCGGCTCGACGGCCAGGTGGTGGGCATCGTCGCCAACCAGCCGCAGAGCCTGGCCGGGGTGCTGGACATCGAGGCGTCGGAGAAAGCTGCGCGTTTCGTCCAGATGTGCGACGCTTTTAACATCCCGATCGTCACTCTGCTGGATGTCCCGGGCTTCCTTCCGGGGGTCGATCAGGAGCACGGCGGCATCATCCGCCACGGCGCGAAGCTCCTCTACGCCTACTGCAACGCGACCGTGCCGCGGATCTCACTGATCCTCAGGAAGGCCTACGGCGGCGCCTACATCGTCATGGACAGCCAGTCCATCGGCGCCGACCTCACCTACGCGTGGCCCACCAACGAGATCGCCGTGATGGGCGCCGAGGGCGCCGCCAACGTCATCTTCCGCAGGCAGATCGCCGACGCCGAGGACCCCGAGGCGATGCGCGTCCGCATGGTCAAGGAGTACAAGTCCGAGCTGATGCACCCCTACTACGCGGCCGAGCGCGGTCTGGTCGACGACGTCATCGACCCCGCCGAGACCCGCGAGGTACTCATCCGCTCCCTCGCGATGCTGCGTACGAAGCACGCGGACCTGCCCTCCCGCAAGCACGGAAACCCGCCGCAGTAGTAACTCGGCGGACCCATCGCGGCAACCCCGCGGACCCCTCTCTCACGGAGACTCACCCACATGGACATGCCTGATATTCGCGTCGAGAAGGGCCACGCCGAGCCCGAGGAAGTCGCCGCCATCACGGCCATCCTCCTGGCCCGCGCCGCCTCCGCCCCGGCCGCGGCCCCGACCCACCGGGGCCGCGCGAAGGCCGGCTGGCGCCGGCTGGAGCGCGAGCCGGGGTTCCGCGCCCCGCACAGCTGGCACTGAGCCTTTGCGAATGGGCCCCCTCCTACACGGAGGGGGCCCATTCGTATGTGTTGTCGGCTGCGGGCCCGGTGGGGGCTGGTCGCGCAGTTCCCCGCGCCCCTTAAAAGCAGGGGGTGCACGCGAGCCTTTGTCTTTCAGGGGCGCGGGGAACTGCGCGAGCAACCACGACGCACCCGCAGTCGAACACGAAGGGGGCCCTCCCAAAAGGAAAGGGCCCCCTTCGCATTCGGCTGAGCGCCGCAGGCCTACCGCAGGCGCGCCATCAGGGCGTGCTCCACCAGCGTGATGAGCGCCGACTTGGCGTCCGCGCGGTGGCGGGCGTCCGTGGTGATGATCGGGGTGTCGGGCCCGATCTGGAGCGCCTCCCGGACCTCGTCCGGGTTGTACGGCTGGTTGCCGTCGAAGCCGTTCAGGGCGATCACGAACGGCAGCCCGCTGTTCTCGAAGTAGTCGACCGCGGGGAAGCAGTCGGCGAGACGGCGGGTGTCGACCAGGACGATCGCACCGATCGCGCCGCGTACCAGGTCGTCCCACATGAACCAGAAGCGGTCCTGGCCGGGCGTACCGAACAGGTACAGGATCAGGTCCTGGTCCAGGGTGATACGGCCGAAGTCCATCGCCACCGTGGTGGTGGTCTTGTCTCCCGTGTGGGTGAGGTCGTCGATGCCCGCCGAAGCGGACGTCATCACGGCCTCGGTACGCAGCGGGTTGATCTCCGAGACGGCCCCGACGAACGTGGTCTTGCCCACGCCGAAGCCGCCCGCCACCACGATCTTCGCGGACGTGGTGGAGCGGGAAGGCCCTCCGCTAGAGCTTGCGAAGTCCACTGAGCACCCTTTCGAGCAAAGTCACGTCTGGCTGACCGCCGGCGTTCTCGTCGCCGCCGGGCTGATGGATGGCGACCAGGCCCGCCTCCGCCAAGTCGGCGACGAGGATCCTGGCCACGCCGAGAGGGATCGTCAGGAGGGCCGAGATCTCGGCCACCGACTTGATCTCCCGGCAGAGGTTGCAGATCCGCTGATGCTCGGGCAGCTGGCCCTGCATCTGGTGCGGCTGCGCGGTGGTGTGCACCAGTGCCTCGATGGCGAGTTGATACCGAGGCCTGGTGCGGCCGCCCGTCATGGCGTAGGGGCGGACCAGCGGGTTGCTGGCGCCCCCCGCGGGCGACGGTTCGGGAGAGCGTCGCTGCGGCTGCACGGGCTGGATGCGCGGCGCCGGCGGCTGGTCGTACGGCGAGGGCCCGGGGCCCTGGGGTGCGTAGGGCTGCTGGCGCCGCGGGGACGGTGCGGAGGGGAAGTTGTACCGGTTCGGCGAGTCGTTCCCGCCCTGGCCCTGGCCAGGGCCATAGGACCAGTTGCCCGAAGACGAACCGCCTGGGGGTGTTGCCACTTTCTCCTCCTCCGACTGTGCCGGGCCCATCAATGTGGAGCCGCGTCCCGAAACCTTACGGCCACGGGACGCCAAAACGCATCGCTTGTCTGCTAGTTGAGAAGGCTCCCCTGGAGCTCCGCACGCAGATCAGGCGTCAGAACCGTACCGGCACGGTCCACCAGAAGGGCCATCTCGTACCCGACGAGACCGATGTCCGCTTCCGGATGTGCGAGTACTGCGAGCGACGATCCATCGGAAATGGACATGAGGAAGAGGAATCCCCGCTCCATCTCCACAACCGTCTGATTCACGCTCCCGCCCTCGAAGATGCGGGACGCGCCCGCGGTCAGCGAGGTGAGACCCGACGCGACGGCCGCCAGCTGGTCGGCACGGTCGCGCGGAAACCCGTCGGACATCGCCAGAAGGAGTCCGTCGGCGGAGACCACCACCGTGTGGGACACCCCGGGGGTGTTGTCCACGAAGTTGGTGATCAACCAGTTCAGGTTCTGTGCCGCCTGGCTCATCGGGCTCACACTAACGCTCCTGGTTGTAGGTGCTGTCAGGACCGAAGCCCTGGCCGTTCGTTTCGCTTCCTGCGTTACGCCCCCTCTGGACCCCACGGCGCAGGTTGCTCAGCCTGCCCCGTACGTCCTCGGGAGCGCGGGAGACCGAGGGGCCGCCCTGGGGGGTCGATTCCGCGGTGCCCTCGACCAGATTGGCCTTGGGTACACGCCTCGGCAGACCGGAGGAGGTGACTCCGCCCGCCTTGGGCTTCTTCAGCTGCTCGGCGCGCTGCCACATCTGGTCGTTGTTCGACCGCCAGTCGCCCTTGCCGGAGCCGTTGCCGCCGCTTGAGTTGCTGTCGTTGCCGCCGCCGAAGGGAGCGGGCGATTCCTGGCCCACGGTCTGCTGGCCGCCCGCGCTCGCGGTGGAGCCGCGACGGGGAAGCCCGGCGTCGGTGGATCCGCGGCGCGGAAGCCCGGCGTCGGTCAGCGCGTGGGCGGCGGGAGAGGCCGTTCCCGGACGCTCGAAGCCTACGCGGTCCTGCTCGGCCACGTCAGCGGCCTGTACGGGTTCCGCTTCGGGAGCGTACTCGGAACGGTAGCCGTTCTGGTACGTCTCCTGCTGCGGCCAGTCGTCCTGGTAGGACTGCTCCTCGAAGGCCGAGAAGGAGTCCCGCGCGGGAGCGTGGGCCGGCTGGGGCTCCTCCTGGACCGGCTCCGCATAGGGGGTTTCCGGGTACCCGCCGTTGGCCGGGAAGTACGTCTCGTCGTACGACGCCTGCTGCGGCTCCTCGTACGGCGTCTGCTGGTCGTACGCGGGCGCGTCGTTGTACGCGGCTGCGCCGTTGTCGTACGCCGTCACACCGTTGTCGAAGGCCTGCTGACCGTTGTCGTAGCCCTGCTGCGGGCCGAACTCGTCGCTGAGCGGCTGGACCCCGCCCTCCAGCTCGCCGTGCGTCTGGGCCTCCAGGGCCGCGCGGCGCTCCTCACGCATCAGCGAACGGCCCACGGGGTCCAGCTCGCGTATGTCGTCCGGGACCTCGGCGTAGCGGCTGTCGTCGAAGCCCAGCTCGGCGGCCGTACGCATCGGCTGCTGGCCGCCGCCCTGGAACTCCTCGCCGCCGAACGGCTGCTGCTCCGGGATGATCTGCGAGACGGTGAACTCGTCGCGCTGCGGTGCCTGCTCGCCGCCACCACCGTGCGTGATGATGTCGGGGAGCATGACGAGCGAGGTCGTACCGGCCTGCTCGCCCGAGGGGCGCAGCTGGACGCGGATGCCGTGCCGGTCGGACAGCCGGCCGACCACGAACAGACCCATGCGCTGCGAGATCGCGGCGTCCACGGTCGGCGGGTTGGCCAGCTTGTGGTTGATGTCCGCGAAGTCCTCGGCGGTGAGGCCGATGCCCTTGTCGTGGATCTCGACCATGATGCGGCCGTCCGGGAGACGGGTCGCGGTGACGCGGACCTTGGTCTGCGGCGAGGAGAACGTGGTCGCGTTCTCCAGGAGCTCGGCGAGCAGGTGCACGAGGTCGGTCACGGCGCGGCCGTGGATCTCGGCCTCCGGGACGCCGGAGAGCTCGACGCGCTCGTACTGCTCCACCTCGGAGGAGGCGGCGCGCAGCACGTCGACCAGCGGGACCGGCTGGTCCCAGCGGCGGCCCGGCTCCTCGCCGGCGAGGACCAGGAGGTTCTCGCCGTTGCGGCGCATACGGGTCGCGAGGTGGTCCAGGCGGAAGAGGTTCTCCAGCTGGTCCGGGTCGGCCTCGTTGTTCTCCAGGTCGGTGATGAGGGTCAGCTGGCCCTCGATCAGCGACTGGTTGCGGCGCGACAGGTTGGTGAAGATCGCGTTGATGTTTCCACGGAGCAGGGCCTGCTCGGCGGCCAGTCGTACGGCCTCGCGGTGGACCTGGTCGAAGGCGCGGGCGACTTCGCCGATCTCGTCCGTGGTGGTGATCGGGATGGGCGTGACCCGGGTGTCGACCCGGCCCGGGTCGGTACGCGAGAGCTGGTCGACCAGCATCGGCAGGCGCTGCTCGGCGACACCGAAGGCCGCGTTGCGCAGCTGGCGCATCGAGCGGCTCATCTGGCGGGCCATGAGGCCGGCGATGATGAAGGCGGCGAGCAGGGCCACGATGACGATGGCGCCGTTGACGAAGGCGTCGCGCTGGGCGTCGGTGGCGATCTGGCCCGCTTCGTCGACCGCCCGGTTGATGAGGTCTTCCTCGACCTCGCCGTAGCCGTCGAACTTGAGGGTGGAGGCCGCCATCCAGGTCTCGGGCGTGATGCCCTGCTGGGCCAGGTCGGTGGGTGAGGCACCGCTGCCGATGGCCTGGATCATGCCGGTCATGGAGGGCGGGGCCTTGTAGGTCCCGCCGGCTGCCTCGGTCTTGCTCTTCGCCTCGGCGGCCAGCTTCGCGCCCTGGGCGGTCTTCTCCGCCATCACCTGCTTGAGCCGCGCGGCGTCCGCCTCCGTGCCACCGGAGACGTACTCCTGGACGGCGATGTTCTCCAGGTACGCGTACGACGTGAACGCGGTGACCTGCTGCTCACGGATCTTCTCGTTCGAGCTGGGCTTCACCAGGAGGTGCATGCCGATCGAGCGCTGCAGGGACTCGGCGCCCTTGGCCAGCGTGACGGCGTACACGGTACGGCCGTAGCTCGTGATGTTGCCGGTACCGAGGCCCAGCTCGTTGGAGAACTCCGCCAGGAGGTGCTCGACGGTGACGTAGCCCTCTTCGGTCTTCGTCGGATCCATCGCGGTGGTGTACGCGGCCTTGCGCAGCTGGCCCAGCGTGGGCTCGGCGTCCTCCACCAGCTTCAGCCGGCGCTCGAGGCCCTGCCCGGCCGGCATTCCGACGACTTCCTCGTGGAACGCGTCGGCCCGCTGGTCCGTGAGAGCACGGGCCTGCTTGACCGTGGCGTTGTTCCGGTCGCCCTCCAGCAGTGGCTGGGCGGAGATGTCACGTTCGTTGAGGAGCGCCTCGGCGTACTGTCCGGCCGCGTCGACGATCTTGGCGACCTTCTCCGCGTCCTGCGCTTCCTGCCAGGTGTCTATGGAGCTCTTCACCTGGAAGCCGCCCATGACGAGCCCGACGATCACGGGTATGAGCAGAATCGCGTTCAGCCTGGTCGGCACACGCCAGTTGCGCGGGGACAGACGACCGCCGCTCTTCGCGGGTGGGGCCGCCGGCTCCGGGCCGGACACATGTGCGGGTGCCGCTCCGCGCGGCGGCGGGGTGAAGTTGCCCCGTGCCGACGGCTCGGGACCGTTCTTGCTACGCCTCACTCGACCAACAACCTCTCGGCGTGTGCACCTTCGTCGTGCCGCGTGTGTCTTCCGGCCCTTACTACTGGGCAGTTCTGGCATTCCAGCACGTCAGGGTGTGCTCGTCCAAACACTCGGAACCAAGGATTCCGAGTGATGTAAGCCCTAGATAAAACGGTCATAAAGAGCGAGCCCCGCCAAAAGGCGGGGCTTTTGTGAGCACAGCGGCATCAGACGACCGCGACGCGTGTCGGTACCACTCGATATCTCTGTCGAAACGTTATGAACACCAAGGCCGACCGTGTCAAACGACACAGCCGGCTCCAGTGCGTCTACGACAACTGCCGTACGGCGTTGCCAACTTGTGTGCCAGGCCTGCCGGGCCGACGAGAACACGGTCCTCCGCACGATCCCTAGCGCAGACGAGCCATCAGGGCGTGCTCGACCAGAGTGATCAGCGCACTCTTGGCGTCCGCGCGATGGCGGGCGTCCGTCGTGATGATCGGGGCGTCCGGGCCGATCTGCAGAGCCTCCCGGACCTCGTCGGGCGTGTAGGGCTGGTGCCCGTCGAAGCCGTTCAGGGCTATGACGAACGGCAGGCCGCTGTTCTCGAAGTAGTCGACCGCGGGGAAGCAGTCGGCGAGACGACGGGTGTCCACGAGCACGACGGCGCCGATCGCGCCGCGTACCAGGTCGTCCCACATGAACCAGAAGCGGTCCTGGCCGGGCGTACCGAACAGGTACAGGATCAGGTCCTGGTCCAGGGTGATACGGCCGAAGTCCATGGCGACGGTGGTCGTCGTCTTGTCCCCGGTGTGGGTGAGGTCGTCGATGCCCGCCGAGGCGGACGTCATGACGGCCTCGGTGCGCAGCGGGTTGATCTCGGAGACGGCACCCACGAACGTGGTCTTGCCGACGCCGAAGCCACCCGCCACCACGATCTTCGCGGAGGTGGTCGCCCGACCTCCGTCAGAGCTTGCGAAGTCCACTGAGCACCCTTTCGAGCAGTGTCACGTCCGGGGCGCCGCCATTGCTCTCGTCGCCACCCGGCTGGTGGATCGCGACGAGTCCGGCCTCCGCGAGGTCCGCGACGAGAATCCGTGCCACACCCAGGGGCATGGACAGCAGGGCCGACACCTCGGCCACCGACTTCACCTCACGGCAGAGGTGGCAGATCCGCTGGTGCTCCGGGAGCAGCCCCATCAGCTGCGCCGGGTCGGCCGTGGTGCTGATCAGTGCCTCTATGGCGAGCTGGTAGCGCGGCCGGGTCCGGCCGCCGGTCATCGCGTACGGACGTACCAGCGGCTGGTCGCCCTCATCCTCGTACGGCTGTGCGTACGGATCATGAGAGGCGGTGGGCGGGGTCATTGATCCTCCGGGCGGGACAGCAGGTCGGTCAGTCGTGCCGTCTGACGGGGCCGGTGGGGGGAGGGCGGCCGACGGATTGTGCGGACGTTCGGTGAAATTCGGACGTACGTTAAAACCTGGCTAGTGAAGCAGGCTGCCCTGGAGCTCGGCCCGCAGATCCGGCGTGAGCACCGCACCCGCACGGTCGACGAGCAGGGCCATCTCGTATCCGACAAGGCCGATGTCGCAGTCCGGGTGGGACAGGACCGCGAGGGACGATCCGTCCGAGACGGACATGAGGAAGAGGAAGCCGCGTTCCATCTCGACGACCGTCTGGGCGACGGTGCCGCCCTCGAAGATCCGGGAGGCGCCGGCCGTGAGTGAAGTGAGTCCGGAGGCGACGGCCGCGAGCTGGTCGGCGCGGTCGCGCGGAAAGCCCTCGGACATCGCCAGAAGGAGTCCGTCGGCGGAAACGACGACGGTGTGGGACACCCCGGGGGTGTTGTCAACGAAGTTGGTGATCAACCAGTTGAGGTTCTGTGCCGCCTGGCTCATCTGGCTCAACTAACGCTCCTGCTGGTGAGTGGGGCTGGGGAAGCTGCCGGTCTGGCCGGTACCGGCCTGCCGACCTTGCTGGATGCCCCTACGAAGATTGGTCAGCCGGCCGCGTACGTCATCGGGCGCACGCGAGACCTGCGGACCGGTTTGGTGCTGTTGCTGCTGAGCCGTCCCCGCGACGAGGTTCGCGCGGGGGACCCGGCGCGGCAGACCCGAGACGGTGACGCCACCCGCGGAGGGCTGGCGTACCCGCTCGGCCTGCCGGCCGAGTTCGTCATTGGGGGTGGTCCGCCAGGAGGCGGACCCGGATGCGGCGGGCGCCGGACGCTGCGGGGCCGCGGGAGCCTGTGCGGGCTCCTGCGGTGCCTGCTCGCCGTTGCCGGCCTGGGCCTGGTTGAACCAGTTGGTCTCCAGGGTGTCGTACAGCGGCGTACGCCCGTCGCCGGGACCCGCCGGCGGCAGCGCCTCGGGCTCCGGGGGGAGCGCGGGACGCCGACGCGACGGGGGACGCTGGGGGTGGGTGCCGTTGGTGCCGTTGGCACCGGGACGCTCGAACTGTCCGGTGCCGCCACCCTGCCGCTCGCCGTGGTTCGGCGCCGGGAACTGGCCGGTGTTGTTCTGCTGAACATCCTGCCCGGGCGCCGCGTACTGACCGGTGGAACCACCGTCATGGCCGGGCATCGAGAACTGGCCGGTGGCGGCGGGGTCCTGGCGGTTGTACTGGCCGCCCGCGGACGGGTTCTGGCCCGCGCCGGAAGGATTCGGCGTACCGAACACGTCCGGGCGGACGAACTGCCCGTTGTTCTGCGGGGCGCCCGCGCCGGAACGCGGGGCGTCGTAGTCCTGCCGCGGGTACTCGCCCGTGGAACCGGCACCCTGACGGTCGTCGATCCGCGGGAACTCCGAGGTGGACGCGGGAGAACCCGGGCCCTGACGGTCGTTGATCCGCGGCATCTGCGAAGTGGCGTCCGGCTCCTCGTGGCCGCGCGGGGCGTCCATCGGGGAACGCGGCACCGGCGGCTGCGCGTTGTCGTCGCTCCAGCTGGGCACCCGCGGCTGCGGGTTGCCGCCGGGCAGCTCGGCACGCGGACCACCGCGCGGCGGCAGCTGCGGCGGCTGCTGCGGAGGACGACGGCCCTGGTCACCACCGGCCGGACGCTGCTGGGGCTGCGGGGGCACGGGGCCGCGGTTGTTGCCGCCCATCGTGTCCTGACGTCCGCCACCGAACGCGTCCTGCCGACCGGAGTCGTTGTTGCCGAAGTCGTTGAAGGCCTGCGGGGCACCGGCACCGGCCGGGGCCGGCCTGCCCTGCGGGGGCTGGGGGCCACGCGAGCCGCCAGGTCCACCAGGTCCAGGTCCGCCCGGGCGACCGCCCGCGTCCGGCCTGGGCAGCGCGGCGCGCGCTCCGGTTCCGGCGCCGACCTGGCCGCGCTGCGGACCGGGGTTGAGCCGACCGCCGTTGCCGCCGGTGGGAGCACCCGCGCCGAGGGCGGGACCGCTTCCTGCGCCGCCCCGACGGGCTGCCGCGACACCGGCCGCGGCCTGCGCGGCGGCGGGGCCGCCGCCGGCGGGAATGCCCTGGCCCTGCTTGTTGCCCGGAACCTTCTTGCCGCCCTGGGCGACATCGACGGGCAGCATGACCAGCGCGGTCGTACCACCGGAGTCGGACGGGCGGAGCTGGATGCGGATGCCGTGTCGCTGGGACAGCCGGCCGACCACGAACAGACCCATGCGGCGGGAGACCGAGACGTCCACGGTGGGCGGCGAGGCGAGCCGCTCGTTGATCGCCGCGAGGTCCTCGGGCGAGAGGCCGATACCGGTGTCGTGGATCTCGATCAGTACGCGGCCGTCGGGCAGCGCGTGACCGGTGACCTTGACCTTGGTCTGCGGGGAGGAGAACGACGTGGCGTTCTCCAGCAGCTCGGCGAGCAGGTGCACGAGGTCGTTGACCACGCGGCCTGCGACCTCGGTGGTGGGCACGGCCGACAGCTCGATGCGCTCGTACTGCTCCACCTCGGAGGCGGCGGCACGGAGCACGTCGACCAGCGGGACCGGACGGGTCCAGCGACGGCCGGGCTCTTCACCGGCGAGAACCAGGAGGTTCTCACCGTTACGGCGCATGCGGGTCGCGAGGTGGTCGAGCTTGAACAGCGAGGACAGCTGGTCCGGGTCGGCCTCGCGGGACTCCAGTTCGGAGATGAGCGAGAGCTGACGCTGGATGAGGCCCTGGGAGCGGCGCGAGAGGTTGGTGAACATCGCGTTGACGTTGCCTCGCAGGAGGGCCTGCTCGGCGGCGAGCCGGACGGCCTCGCGGTGCACGTCGTCGAACGCCGCGGCGACCTGGCCGATCTCGTCCTTGGAGTGCACACCGACCGACTCGACGGACGTGTCGACGTCCTGCGGGTCGGACTCGGAGAGCTGCTTGACCAGCTCGGGCAGCCGGTCCTGGGCGACCTTCGTCGCGGTGTCCTGGAGGCGGCGCAGCGAGCGGATCATGGAGCGGGCCACCACGAAGGCGCCGACCAGCGAGACACCGAGCACCAGCAGGATCAGCGCACCGGAGATGATCGCTTCCTGCTCGGCCTCGTTGCGCAGCTCGCGGGCCTTCTGCTCCATCTCGTTGAGCAGCGTGAGCTCGATCTTCGACATTTCCTGGATCTTGGAGGAGTCCGCGTCCACCCAGTCCAGGTACGAGCGCTTGTCACGCAGCTGCAGACCGTTCTCACGCCGGAGCACACGCTCCGCGTAGGTGTCGGCCGCCTTGATGGTCGGGCTCGGCTCGTCGAGCGGCTTCGTCAGCTCGCGCGAGTTGCCCTCGTAGATGCTGGCGAAGCTGGTGAGCTCGGCCTTCTGGTTCTCGAAGGCGGAGAGGCCGTACTGCCGGTCGTTCTCGGAGAGATCGCCGTACGTGGCATCGGTGGCCGGCAGGGCCGCGGCGATGACCGCACGCTGGATGGACGCGTACTCCTTGGCGGTGGAGAAGGCCGCCAGGGCGCGCGTGCGCTGGATCATCTCCGGGTTGCTGGTCGCCTCGGCCATGTCCTGGGAGAGGCCGAGCAGCTGCTCGATCAGCCGGTGGTACGACTCGACCGACTGGGAGGAGTTCTTCTCGTCCTGGAAGGCGTTGTTGCGGATGCCGCTCAGGGTGTTCAGCTGGGTGGCGATGGCCACCACGTTGTCCCGGACGCCGTCGAGGTTCTCGTTGTTGCCCGCGTCGTCGAGCTCGTGGGTGCCCTCCATGAAGGCGGCACGCGCACGGTCGGTCTTGTCGCGGACGCCCTTGACGGTGAAGTCGGACGCCTTCGTGCCGTTGGCGAGCGGACCGGCCGACTTGTCGCGCTCCTCCTGGAGCGCGGCGGCGAGCTCGGTCGCCTGCTTCGTCATGTCGGTCAGCAGCTTCATGTTCTCGAGCTGCTGGATCTCGTCCATCGTGTCGCTGATGCGCAGGGCGCCCAGCGAGGTGGCGGCGACCACGGGCAGCGCGAGCAGCGAGACCAGACGCGTGGAGATGCGCCAGTTGCGCAGAGCTATTCGCGAGCCGGGGCCGCTGGGGTTCTTCGCTTTGGGCGGTGCGGCGGGCGGGGTACCGGGGCCACCGGTCACCGCGTTCGGACCGCCCTTGCCCTGGGCGCCCTTGGGCGCACCGGGGCGCGAGGAGCGCTCACCTCCGTCGCCGGCCTGCGCCGGTCCTTGGTTCTGGGCGTGCTGGGGCGAGGAACCGGTGCCGGTCCCGCCGTGCGGCTCCGGCTCCGCCGAAGCGCTGCCATCCCTCTTGAAACGTCCCTGCACTAGCGTCGCAACCTCTGGACCAGGCGCCTCTCCGCGTGAACGGCGAGACGGTGTCGGCGTCTTGGGAGCGCCCTGAACGCGCTCCCATGTGTGGTCGTGAGTGACCGGCGCAGGCCCCCCTTCCCGCCGCCACTCGGCGCTGCGTTCGCGCCCCTTGCGCGCCGGTTCGATCCCGCGGCGGTTCCGTGGAATTCCAGCACAGTGCCGGATCTCCAACAAGGCCCATGGGTCATGCTGTGACCATCGTGACACCTAGTGAAGGAGGTGTTACGGCATGTGGAAAGCGATTCTGTTTATATCGGACACAGGTGCACGAGTCATTCGCATGTAAGCGGTGTCCCAGTCGCCATGATCAGGAGCGGAATAAGGGCTTCAGTGGCGCAATGTCCGTTTCGGTAGGGCGAGTTGAGAGTCCGAATTGACCGGATTGCCTGCTGGTAAGTGAGGAAACTCACACGTTGATCACGTCGCCTTCACGCGTT
This sequence comes from Streptomyces sp. NBC_00258, assembly GCF_036182465.1. NCBI lineage: Bacteria > Bacillati > Actinomycetota > Actinomycetes > Kitasatosporales > Streptomycetaceae > Streptomyces > Streptomyces sp. NBC_00258. Next base: position 4,173,881 of record NZ_CP108081.1, on the reverse strand, counting down.
CCACAGGGAATCGCATGTTTAGCCTGGCGCTTTACAGGGATGGCAAATCCGACAACCCGCGCCCGCGCGGCGGTTCTTGAAGCCGCCCGGCGCCCGTACCGACAGGGTCCGAAACCGCAGATGAAGACGACGATGATGTTCCTCAACATAGCCAACCCGCGGCGCACGACACTGGCCCACCTCGAGGACGCCGAGGAGCTGCGTACGCCGGAGCAGCAGGAGCACTCCGTCGAGCTCCCCGCGCAGACCGCCAACCCCCGGCGCACGATCCTGATGGACGCCCCGGTCGCGGCCATGGCGGCGGAGTAACCCTCCCACGCCCACCCCGGAGCAGTTCCGCGAGGTCGCGCCCCTCTCCCGCGTTAGCCTGGAGCCTCAGACTCCAGCCAGCTCAGTGAGGGGCGCAGGCATCTCGTGCGCATCGCCAGGTTCTCCATCGACGGCAACGTCGCGTTCGGCGCGGTCGAGGGCGAGAGCCCTCCTGGGTCGACCGACGGGCTCGTGCTCGACATCATCAAGGGCCATCCGTTCACGGACTTCGAGCTCTCCGGCACGAAGGTCCCGCTGAGCAAGGTCCGGCTCCTGCCGCCCATGCTCCCCAACAAGGTCGTGGCCTTCGGCCGCAACTACGCGGAGCACGCCAGGGAGCTGGGCAACGAGGTGCCGGACGCCCCGTTCGCCTTCTTCAAGCCGTCCACCTCGGTGATCGGCCCCGGCGACGAGATCGCGTACCCCTCCTTCTCGAACGAGGTGCACCACGAGGCCGAGCTGGCCGTGGTCATCGGCCGTATGTGCCGGGAGGTCCCGCGCGAGCGCGTCAAGGACGTCATCCTCGGCTACACCTGCGCCAACGACGTCACCGCACGCGACGTCCAGAAGCGCGAGAAGCAGTGGGCCCGGGCCAAGGGCTTCGACTCCTCCTGCCCGCTCGGCCCCTGGGTGGAGACGGACCTCGACCCGTCCGACCTGACCATCATGTGTACGGTCAACGGCCAACAGCGCCAGCTGGGCCGCACCAGCGAGATGATCCACTCCGTGGAGGATCTGATCGTCAACATCACCGAGGCCATGACGCTGCTCCCCGGCGACGTGATCCTCACGGGCACCCCCGCGGGGGTCGGCCCGCTCACTGTCGGCGACGAGGTCGCCGTCACCATCGAAGGCATCGGCACTCTCACCAACAAGGTGATCAAGCGTGGCTAACGCGACCGTCCGCGTACGTTTCTGTCCGTCCCCGACCGGCAACCCCCACGTGGGCCTGGTCCGCACCGCTCTGTTCAACTGGGCGTTCGCCCGGCACAACGAGGGCACTCTGGTCTTCCGCATCGAGGACACCGACGCGGCCCGCGACTCCGAGGAGTCGTACGGCCAGCTGCTCGACTCGATGCGCTGGCTGGGCTTCGACTGGGACGAGGGCCCCGAGGTCGGCGGCCCGCACGAGCCGTACCGCCAGTCGCAGCGGATGGACATCTACCGCGACGTGGCGGCCAAGCTCCTGGAAGCGGGCCACGCCTACCACTGCTACTGCTCCACGGAGGAGCTGGACGCCCGCCGCGACGCCGCCCGCGCCGCCGGCAAGCCGTCCGGCTACGACGGCCACTGCCGCGAGCTGACCGCCGAGCAGAAGGCCGCGTACGAGGCCGAGGGCCGCACCCCCATCGTCCGCTTCCGCATGCCCGACGAGACGATCACCTTCACGGACCTGGTCCGCGGCGAGATCACGTACCTCCCGGAGAACGTCCCGGACTACGGGATCGTACGAGCCAACGGAGCCCCGCTCTACACGCTCGTGAACCCGGTCGACGACGCCCTGATGGAGATCACCCACGTCCTGCGCGGCGAGGACCTGCTCTCCTCCACCCCGCGCCAGGTCGCCCTCTACAAGGCGCTGACCGAGCTGGGCATCGCCAAGTCGGTACCCGCCTTCGGACACCTGCCGTACGTGATGGGCGAGGGCAACAAGAAGCTCTCCAAGCGTGACCCCCAGTCGTCGCTGAACCTCTACAGGGAGCGCGGCTTCCTCCCCGAGGGCCTGCTCAACTACCTCTCCCTGCTGGGCTGGTCGCTCTCCGCCGACCAGGACATCTTCACGATGGACGAGATGGTCGCGGCCTTCGACGTCAAGGACGTCAACCCGAACCCGGCCCGCTTCGACCTCAAGAAGGCCGAGGCGATCAACGCCGACCACATCCGCCTGCTGGATGTGAAGGACTTCGCCGAGCGCTGCGCCCCCTGGCTGAAGGCCCCCTTCGCGCCCTGGGCGCCGGAGGACTTCGACCAGGCCCAGTGGGACGCGATCGCCCCGCACGCCCAGACCCGCCTCAAGGTCCTCTCCGAGATCACGGACAACGTCGACTTCCTGTTCCTGGCGGAGCCGGTCTTCGACGAGGTGTCCTGGACGAAGGCCATGAAGGAGGGCAGCGACGCGCTGCTCCGTACGGCCCGCGAGAAGCTGGACGCGGCCGACTGGTCTTCGCCCGACTCCCTCAAGGAGGCCGTCCTGGCCGCCGGCGAGGAGCACGGCCTCAAGCTGGGCAAGGCCCAGGCCCCCGTCCGCGTCGCCGTCACGGGCCGCACGATCGGCCTGCCGCTCTTCGAGTCCCTGGAGATCCTGGGCAAGGAGAAGACGCTGGCCCGCATCGACGCGGCACTGGCGAAGCTGACCGCCTAGGCACGCGGTCGTTCAGTCCGCACGCAGAGGGGCGGCGTCCGGTTCGGACGCCGCCCCTCTCGCGTACACGGAGTCGACACCCGGAGTTCACCCCTCCGGCCAACTCCCGCTCTCCCGACGGACATTGGATGTTTCGGGCGCACATGATGCGCGTGTTCACCATGTTTCAGGGGAGGGGAACGTGACCCGTTCACGAGGACGTTCACGAAGACTTGTGGGATTCGCTCTTGGCGGGGCGATGGCGTTGTCGGGGGCAGTGCTGACCGTGCCGGCCGAGGCCGCGCCGAACGCCGACACCCCGGTCGCCACCACGCAGTTGAACCACATCAACCCGGTCGACGTCCGATACGGCTGGGTGGGGGCCTCCGGATTCCAGTACGCGCTGGGCAACGCGGGCAACTTCCAGTGGGCCGAGTACCCCGGCATCACGCCGCCGGCACACGCAGGCCCCGACGATCTGGCCACCGGCACCGACGTCCAGATCACCGGGACGTCGGGCACCGTCATCACCCAGAGGCACCGCTCCACCGGCACGACCGCCACCGTCACGATCCCGACCGGCCAGACCTACCGGGCGGCGTCCGGCTGGAGCGTGCTCACCCAGGACGCCGACGGAGCCCTGCACGTGCTGCGGGCCGCCGCCGACGGCACGACCGCCGACCTCGCGGTCACCGGCCTGCCGTCAGGAGCCCGGCCCACGGGCACCTACGCGACCGGCGGCTCGGTCCGCCGCCTCGCCGTCACCTACACCCTGGACGGCACCTCCTCCCTGGGCCTCGTCGACCTCGCGGACGGCACCTTCCGTACGTACGCCGGAGGCGTCGGCACCGAACCGTCGATCACCTTCAACGACAGCTGGCTCGTGGTGAACCGCAAGGCGATCCGGGTGGACCCGGAGCCCGGCACCGCACCCGCCACGGTGAGCTTCCCCGCCAAGCCCCTCGCGGTCGTCGGCGACCAACTCCTCAGCGGCGACCCGGACTTCATCTCCTCGCCCGCCGGCGAGGCACTCACCGCCACTTCGCTCGCCACCGGCGCCAGGCGCACGGTCCTCGCCGACGCCGACGGCGCCTTCCGTGCCACCCCGGACGGCGGCCTGCTCGCCACGGCCGGTGCCACGGCCAGCGACTTCCACGTGTACCGCGTCCTGCCCGCAGGGGGCGGGGACGTCTCGGCCCGGCCCGTGTTCACGGTGCCGCCGACCCGGGCCAAGGTCGACGGCCTGATGGTCGCGGGCGGCGAACTCCTGATGTTCGGCAACGCCACTCCCACCCCCGGCTGGGACGCCGCGTACGCCGTACCGCTGGACCCCACGGGCAAGCCCACCGGCATCCAGGTCCGCCGCAGCCCGTTCATCGGCTCCTCGCCCTGCCTCGGCGGCGACGCCGCCTGCCCCCAGCTGGAGGCCCTCGGCGACGGCCGCTTCGCCTACCTCCACACCAACTCGGACGGCAAGGAGTCGGTGCACGTCGCCGGGGACACCGACACCTTCCTCGCCGAACCCACCGGCTCCGTCGGCGGCCGCATCGGCACCGGCACCGGTCGCTACGTCCTCTACAACGGCGGAACCCCCGCCACCCAGAAGATCGCCGACTTCCCCCGCGGAGCCGACGGCCAGACCGCGCTCGACCGCACCCGCAGCGCCGCCGCGATCTGGGGCCAGCGCCTGTGGACCCCCGGCACCACCCAGGGCAGCGTCGTCGCGTACGACCTCAAGGCCAAGCGGAACGTCGCCACCGTGGACACCGGCGCCCCCTGCACCCCCAGCGAGATCCAGGCCGTCAACACCTGGCTCTACTGGAGCTGCGGCAGCGCAGGACCCTCCGGTGTCCACGACCGGGCCACGGGCCGGAACATCACGGTCCCGGCCGGCCCGTCCCGGCTCGCCGACGGCTACCTCGTCCGTGAGAACCGCACCGGCCACGAGCTGCTGCTCACGGACTTCCACACCGGTACGGCGACCACCCGGACCGCGGCCGTGCTGCCCACCGCGGACCAGAACACCGGCGGCAACACAGGCCGCTGGGCCGTCGACCGCTTCGGCGGCAACGTCGCGTACCTCACCGCCCAGGGCGAGGTGGCGATCGTCACCGCGGGCGTCCCCACCTCGCCGCTCGCGCAGATGGAGGCCCAGACCGACGCCGCCGCCGGGCCCACGACCCAGAACCCCTGGCAGCCCGTCTGGCAGTTGAGCAAGCCCTCGACGTGGACCCTGACCCTGACCAACGCGAGCGGCAACGTCGTACGCAACCTCACCGGCGATTCCAGGGCCGCCGCCGTCCGCGCCTCCTGGGACGGCCGCTGGGGCGACGGCAACCGGGTCACCGGCACATACACCTGGCGCCTGACCGCCGAGGCACGCGACGGCCAGGGCCCCGACCTGGCCCTGACCGGCACGACCACGGTCAACTGAGAGACGCGGCCACCGGCACAGGGTTACGGTCGAACCATGACGATCAGGGCTGTGGTCTGGGATGTGGACGACACCATCTTCGACTACACCACGGCCGACCGGGCCGGCATGCGCGGACATCTCGCCGCCGAGAACCTGCTCGACGGGTACGCCTCCGTCGAGCAGGCCCTCGACCACTGGCGCGACCTCACCGACCAGCAGTGGGCGAGGTACGCGGCGGGGGAGGTGGACTGGGAGGAGGGCCGCCGGGACCGGGTGCGGGCCTTTCTGGGCAAGCCCCTCACCGACCCGGAGGCGGAGGACTGGTTCCTCCGGTATCTCGGGCACTACGAGTCGGCCTGGGCGCTGTTCCCCGACGTCCTGCCCGTCCTCGACACCCTGGCCGGCAGCCACCGCCACGCCGTGCTGTCCAACTCCAGCATCCGGGTCCAGGACCACAAGCTGCGCGTTCTCGGCGTACGGGACCGGTTCGAGTCCGTGCTCTGCGCGGCCGAGCTGGGTGTCTCGAAGCCCGCGGCGGAGGCGTTCCACGCGGCCTGCGAGGCCCTGGAGCTGCCGCCGAACCAGGTCGCGTACGTCGGGGACCACCCGGAGATCGACGGGCAGGGCGCGGCCGACGCGGGAATGTTCTCGGTCTGGATCGACCGCGGGGGCGTGAGAGCCGTCACGGCCCCGGAGCCCGACGCCGCACCGGGCGGGGTGCCGGATCAGCTCACCGGCCTGCGCCGGATCGCCTCGCTGGCCGAACTCCCTGCGATCCTCGGGCCCGATACCCGTTTTGGAGCGCCGTCCACCTTCAGGTAATGTTCTTCCTGCGCCGCCGGAGAGCGGGCCGAAAGGCCGGAAACCGGAGGCGCACGCTAAAGCAGGATCCCTGCGGGGGTTTGTGTTTCAGTGGCCTATGGTGTAATTGGCAGCACGACGGTTTCTGGTTCCGTTAGTCTAGGTTCGAGTCCTGGTAGGCCAGCTCGCAGAGCTCATCTGCAACCGCGGAGATCAACTCCGCAAAGCCCCCGTTGTGTAGCGGCCTAGCACGCTGCCCTCTCAAGGCAGTAGCGCCGGTTCGAATCCGGTCGGGGGTACAGATCCTTCCCAGGGAGACAGTCCGGGTCGCACCCACTGATTCTCATGCAGGATCGCTAGGGCCCCCGTTGTGTAGCGGCCTAGCACGCCGCCCTCTCAAGGCGGTAGCGCCGGTTCGAATCCGGTCGGGGGTACGAACTGGTATGAACCACATTGGTCTATGGTGTAATTGGCAACACTACGGTTTCTGGTACCGTCATTCTAGGTTCGAGTCCTGGTAGACCAGCTCGGATCTGCGGAAACGCAAGATCCTGGCCCCCGTTGTGTAGCGGCCTAGCACGCCGCCCTCTCAAGGCGGTAGCGCCGGTTCGAATCCGGTCGGGGGTACGTCATCGAAGAAGCCCTCCCCAACAGGGGAGGGCTTCTTCGCGTTGAGAGCCGGGTCGATGTCAACTCCGGTCGGTCGCTGCGGCGTTGAAGCGACCGGCGGGAGGAAGTCGAATCGGGCGTCAGTCTGCGATGCACGTCAGCCGGTGCGGCGCAGGGCCTCCGAGAGGCGGCCGGCCGCGTCGATGATCGCCTGGGCGTGCATCCGGCCGGGGTGACGTGTGAGGCGCTCGATCGGTCCGGAGACCGAGACGGCGGCGACCACGCGGTTCGACGGCCCGCGCACCGGGGCCGAGACGGACGCGACGCCCGGCTCGCGCTCGCCGATCGACTGGGCCCAGCCCCGGCGCCGTACACCCGACAGGGCCGTCGCCGTGAAGCGGGCGCCCTGGAGGCCGCGGTGCAGACGCTCCGGCTCCTCCCAGGCCATCAGGATCTGGGCCGAGGAGCCCGCCTTCATGGTGAGCGTCGAGCCGACCGGGACCGTGTCCCTGAGGCCCGACAGGCGCTCCGCCGCGGCGACGCAGATGCGCATGTCGCCCTGGCGGCGGTAGAGCTGCGCGCTCTCGCCCGTGACATCGCGGAGGTGGGTGAGCACCGGGCCCGCCGTCGCGAGGAGACGGTCCTCGCCGGCGGCCGCGGCCAGCTCGGCGAGGCGGGGGCCGAGAATGAAGCGGCCCTGCATGTCGCGCGCCACCATCCGGTGGTGTTCAAGTGCCACGGCGAGGCGATGTGCCGTGGGTCGTGCCAGCCCGGTTGCCGCGACCAGCCCTGCGAGGGTGGCCGGACCGGACTCCAGGGCGCTCAGGACAAGGGCTGCCTTGTCCAGAACGCCGACGCCGCTACTGTTGTCCATGAAACGATACTCGCGTCTCACTCTGTGAAACGCAAGTTCAATTTTACGTGGAACGCGCCACCCTGGTAGGTACACGGCCCGTGGACCGACGGGCCCGGCGGAAGACGTCCGGTACGAGGGGTACGGACGCCACCGCCCCGAAAATCTCTAGTTGGGCCGGCGCCACACAGGCCGGCCGGAGGGAAAGCGATGGGTAGGACACTCGCGGAGAAGGTCTGGGACGACCACGTCGTCCGGCGCGCGGAGGGCGAGCCCGACCTTCTCTTCATCGATCTGCACCTGCTGCACGAGGTGACCAGCCCCCAGGCCTTCGACGGTCTCCGTCAGGCGGGGCGCCCCGTGCGCCGTCTCGACCTCACCATCGCGACCGAGGATCACAACACCCCGACCCTCGACATCGACAAGCCCATCGCGGACCCGGTCTCCCGCGTCCAGCTGGAGACGCTGCGCAAGAACGCCGCCGAGTTCGGCGTGCGCCTGCACTCGCTGGGCGACGTCGAGCAGGGTGTCGTGCACGTCGTGGGCCCGCAGCTGGGCCTGACCCAGCCCGGCACCACGGTCGTGTGCGGTGACTCCCACACCTCCACGCACGGCGCCTTCGGCGCGCTCGCGTTCGGCATCGGCACCTCCCAGGTCGAGCACGTGCTGGCCACCCAGACGCTGCCGCTGGCCCGCCCCAAGACCATGGCCATCACGGTCGACGGCGAACTGCCCGAGGACGTCACGGCCAAGGACCTGATCCTGGCGATCATCACCAAGATCGGTACGGGCGGCGGCCAGGGCTACATCCTGGAATACCGCGGCTCCGCCATCGAGAAACTCTCGATGGAGGCCCGCATGACCATCTGCAACATGTCGATCGAGGCCGGCGCCCGCGCGGGCATGATCGCCCCCGACGAGACCACCTTCGCGTACATCAAGGGCCGCGCCCACGCCCCCGAGGGCGAGGACTGGGACGCCGCCGTCGCGTACTGGAAGACCCTGAAGACGGACGAGGACGCGGAATTCGACGCCGAGGTCGTCATCGACGGCGCCTCCCTCGCGCCGTTCGTCACCTGGGGCACCAACCCCGGCCAGGGAGCGCCGCTTTCGGCGTCCGTCCCCGACCCGGCTTCGTACGAAGACGCTTCGGAGCGCTTCGCCGCCGAAAAGGCCCTGGAATACATGGGGTTGGAGGCCGGACAGCCGCTGCGCGACATCAAGGTGGACACCGTCTTCGTAGGTTCGTGCACCAACGGCCGTATCGAGGACCTGCGCGCGGCCGCCTCGATCGTGGAGGGCCGCAAAGTCGCCGACGGCGTACGGATGCTGGTGGTCCCCGGCTCCGCGCGCGTCGGTCTGCAGGCCGTCTCCGAGGGCCTGGACCTGGTCTTCAAGGAGGCCGGCGCCGAATGGCGGCACGCGGGCTGCTCGATGTGTCTGGGCATGAACCCCGACCAGCTGGCCCCCGGTGAGCGCTCCGCGTCCACCTCGAACCGCAACTTCGAGGGCAGGCAGGGCAAGGGCGGCCGTACGCACCTGGTCTCGCCGCAGGTCGCCGCCGCCACCGCCGTGCTGGGCCATCTGGCCTCTCCCGCCGACCTGTCCGACGCCCCTGTGCCCGCTGGAGTCTGAGAGTCATGGAAGCATTCACCACGCACACCGGCCGGGCCGTCCCGCTGCGCCGCAGCAACGTGGACACCGACCAGATCATCCCTGCTCACTGGCTCAAGAAGGTGACCAGGGACGGTTTTGAGGACGGGCTCTTCGAGGCCTGGCGCAAGGACCCGTCCTTCGTCCTCAACCAGCCCGAGCGCGCGGGCGCCACGGTCCTGGTCGCCGGACCCGACTTCGGTACGGGCTCCTCGCGCGAGCACGCCGTCTGGGCGCTCCAGAACTACGGCTTCAAGGCCGTCATCTCGTCCCGCTTCGCGGACATCTTCCGCGGCAACTCGCTCAAGAACGGCCTGCTCACAGTGGTTCTGGAGCAGAAGATCGTGGACGCGCTGCAGGAGCTCACCGAGAAGGACCCGAAGGCCGAGGTCACGGTCGACCTGGAGGCCCGTGAGGTGCGTGCCGAGGGCATCACGGCCGCCTTCGAGCTCGACGAGAACGCCCGCTGGCGGCTGCTGAACGGGCTGGACGACATCTCCATCACCCTGCAGAACGAGGCGGACATCTCCGCGTACGAGTCCAAGCGGCCCTCCCACAAGCCGCGGACCGTTCAGATCTGATCGCCTCGGGGTCCCCGGTCCTCTTCGGATCCGATCGGAGTCGCACCCCACAAGGCTGATTCCAGCCAGCGCAACAGGCTTCTGTACCCCCAATCGTGGACGGTTGGGGGTACATCTGTGTCTGCTTCCGGAAGGGCTGTTCAGGACTTTGTGGTTGGCCTCAACTGCCCTTGTTTCAAGGGGCTTTGATGGGGTAGCCGAGTCTCGGCAGAGCCTTGTGGGGAGGTGCGCAGGAGGCCCTCGGGAGGCGGTAGTTACCCCCTGCGCAGGCGACAACTCGCCCCAGATGGCACAATCTGTGCATGGAACACGACGGCCAACTCGAGCTCTATGCGGCAGTCGCGTCCCAACTCAAGGAAGCGCACACAAGGGTGCGCGCACTGCAAGTCCCGGAGGGCGTACGGATGGCGCTGACCCGGAAGCTGCTGGTCATTACGGCCGTGGCCAAGCACGATCTCGCCGATGCGACAAGGCGGCTGGAGCGGTTCACGACGGACCTCGACGAGGGCCGAATCCCCGAAGAGGAACGCTGAGGAACTTCGCAACAGCCCCAGTTCGTTGCGGCACAAGGGTGATTAGCCCGTTTCGTGTTTGATTTGCGGTATATATCTGCCTAACGTGCGAAAAAGCTTGAACACTTTCGTTCTGGCAATGTCTCCGAAGGGGAAGACGTGAACAAGGCGCAGCTCGTAGAAGCGATTGCCGACAAGGTCGGCGGGCGTCAGCAGGCCGCGGAAGCGGTCGACGCCGTACTGGACGCCATCGTGCGTGCAGTTGTCAGCGGGGACCGGGTCTCGGTCACCGGCTTCGGTTCCTTCGAGAAGGTGGACCGTCCGGCCCGTTACGCCCGCAACCCGCAGACCGGGGAGCGCGTTCGGGTCAAGAAGACCTCCGTGCCGCGCTTCCGTGCGGGCCAGGGCTTCAAGGACCTGGTGAGCGGCTCGAAGAAGCTGCCGCGCGGTGGCGAGGTCGCGGTCAAGAAGGCCCCGAAGGGCAGCCTGTCCGGCGGCGCCTCCGCCACGGTCAAGAAGGCGGCGGCGAAGAAGGCCACCGCGAAGAAGGCGGCGGCCAAGAAGACCACGGCCAAGAAGACCACCGCCAGGAAGACGACCGCCAAGAAGACCACGGCGACGGCCAAGAAGACGACCGCCAAGAAGACCTCGGCGGCCGCCAAGAAGACCACGGCCAAGAAGACCACCGCCAAGAAGGCGGCGGCCAAGAAGGCCCCGGCGAAGAAGGCCGCGGCGAAGAAGGCGCCGGCCAAGAAGTCGGCGGCCCGTAAGACCACCGCCAAGAAGGCCACCGCCCGCAGGTAGACAGGGGCGCTGGGATACTCACGCGCCGGGCCGGGCTCCCTCTGGGGAGCCCGGCCCGCGGCGTTTTCAGAACGTCTGCAGCGTGATGAGTGTGATGTGCCGGGCCGAGTCCTCGCCGTGCCCGCTCTCGACCTCGATCCGGACCCGTTGACCCGGGCGGAGCAGTCGGAGACCGCCCTTGTCGAACGCCGGGGCGTCGAAGGGGACGGGGGTGCCGTCGTCCAGCAGTACCTGGCCTGTGCGGGTTTCTGGGTCGTATGTGTACGCGGTCGCCTGCATGGGGGAAGGGTATGCGGTTTGTCCGGGGGCACGCCTGTCTGAAGGGGCGGAGATGTTCAGGCTGCCTTGAGGCGCTCGACCACTGCCGCTGTGCGCGGGCCCACCCCCAGTGTCAATGCCGCTCGCAGGTCCGCGCCCGTGTCCACGTCCTGGCGTACGGAGGGTACGTCGGGCAGGAGGAGTTCCGCGGCGCCCGAGGCGCGGTGTCGGGAACGGGAATCGGGGCCGAATGCGGGGAGCAATTCGCGGTTCGGGGACGCGGCCAGGAGAGTGGTACCGATTCCGGCGGCGTCCGGGAGGAAAGCGCGGGGGAATTCGGCGGCCGCGTCGAGGACTCGGGCCAATTCAAGAGGGCGCAGGGCGGGCAGATCGGCGTTCAGAGCCGCCAGCGGACTTTGCGGGTTTCTGGTGCGTACGACCGAGGCGGCATGGGTCAGAGCGGCGTTGAGGCCGCCTCCGGGCTCGTCCGGGACGATGCGGGCGCCCAGGGCGGCCAGCTCGCGTCCCGCCAGCACATCACCCGTGACTACTGCCACACCCCCGACCACCGGGCAGGCCAGTGCCGCGGCCACCGTGTCCTGCGCGAAGGCCAGGGCGAGCCCCGGGCGCAGGCCGTCGGCCGCGGTGTCCGAGAGCCTGCTCTTCGCCCGCGACAGGGCTTTCAGGGGTATGACCAAGGTCCACTGCACGCGCGCTCCGTCCCTCCCTCGTCGCGCCCATTGTGACCCGGGCGCCCTGGCGGGCCGATGGCCGGGGCGTACGGTGTTCTCGACAGACCGGCGGCCTGGGGCGACACTTGTGCGGCCCCCCAGGCCCTAGAAGGAAGGTGCACGCGTGCCCCGCCGCAGAATCAGCTTCTGGTACCGCTTCGCAGCGGTTCTCTGTAAACCGCCGCTGATGGTTCTGATCAAGCGGGACTGGCGTGGAATGGAGAACATTCCTGCCGAGGGCGGATTTATCACCGCGGTGAACCACAATTCCCACGTGGATCCGTTCGCGTACGGGCACTTTCAGTACAACACGGGCCGGGTTCCGCGATTCCTCGCCAAGAGCGATCTTTTCAGGAAGGGCTTCGTCGGGGCGGCCATGCGCGGGACCGGGCAGATCCCGGTGTACCGCGAGAGCACCGACGCGCTGAGCGCCTACCGCGCCGCGATCGACGCCGTGGAGCGCGGGGAGTGCGTCGCGTTCTATCCCGAGGCCACCCTGACCCGCGACCCCGACCTGTGGCCGATGACCGGCAAGACGGGTGCCGCGCGGGTCGCGCTGCAGACCAGGTGCCCGGTGATCCCGGTGGCCCAGTGGGGCGCCAACCACCTGCTGGCCCCGTACGCGAAGAAGCCCGACCTTCTGCCGCGCAAGACGCATCAGGTGCTCGCGGGCCCGCCCGTGGACCTCTCGCGCTTCTACGACGAGGAGATGACCCCCGACCTCCTGAAGGAGGCGACCGAGGTCATCATGGCGGCGATCACCGCACAGCTGGAGTTGATCCGCGGCGAGAAGGCCCCCGCGACGCGGTACGACCCGCGCCAGGTGCGCATCGAGCAGCGGCGCAGGACGCGGGGGAACGAAGAGCAGGAAACGGCCGTGCCGGAGCGGACGGTGCAGGGAAACACCGCGCCGGAAAAGGCCGTGCGGGAAATGACCGAGGTTGAGCACGAAAAGGGGCATGGCAAGTGACGACATCCGGCAAGCCCGTCAAGGCGGCCGTCTTCGGGACCGGATCGTGGGGCACGGCCTTCGGCATGGTGCTTGCCGACGCCGGGTGCGACGTGACGCTGTGGGGGCGGCGGGCCGAGCTCGCCGAAGCGGTCAACTCCACACATACGAACCCCGACTACCTGCCGGGCATCGAACTCCCGGAGAACCTGCGGGCCACCACGGACGCCGCCGAGGCCGCCCGTGACGCCGACTTCACGGTGCTCGCCGTGCCCTCCCAGACGCTGCGCGGAAACCTCGCGGACTGGGCGCCGCTGCTCGCCCCCGGCACGGTCCTCGTCTCCCTCATGAAGGGCGTCGAACTCGGCTCCGCCATGCGGATGAGCGAGGTCGTCGAGGACGTCTCGAAGGTCGGCGCCGACCGTATCGCCGTGGTCACCGGGCCCAACCTCGCCCGTGAGATCGCCGCCCGCATGCCGGCCGCCGCGGTGGTCGCGTGCAGCGACGAGGCGGTGGCCCAGCGACTCCAGGCCGCCTGCCACACGCCGTACTTCCGCCCCTACACCAACACCGACGTGGTCGGCTGCGAACTGGGCGGCGCCGTCAAGAACGTCATCGGTCTCGCCGTCGGAATCGCGGACGGCATGGGGCTCGGCGACAACGCCAAGGGGTCCCTCATCACACGGGGGTTGGCGGAGACGACCCGGCTCGGACTCGCCATGGGCGCCGACCCGCTGACGTTCTCCGGGCTCGCGGGCCTCGGCGACCTCGTGGCGACCTGCTCCTCGCCGCTCTCGCGCAACCACACCTTCGGCACCAACCTCGGCAAGGGCATGACCCTCCAGGAGACCATCGCGGTCACCAAGCAGACCGCCGAGGGCGTCAAGTCCTGTGAATCCGTACTGGACTTGGCGCGCCGGCACGACGTCGACATGCCCATCACGGAGACCGTCGTCGACATCGTCCACGACGGCAAGCCCCCGGTCGTCGCGCTCAAGGAAATGATGTCGCGCAGCGCCAAGCCGGAGCGACGCTGAGCAACCGCCCCTTCTTTTAGCGCTCGGTTCGCCTCCGGGGCGCCAAAGCCGGTGTCGAGAGACCGACCGTGCTCGACCCTCCTCCGTCGGGCCTCCGCGCGCTCGATCTCTCGACACGGGCGCGCCCCTTCGGCTCACTCGCGGGCCGGGGCACGCTGACTCGGGGCACTACCAACGGGTACTCTCAACGCGATATGAGCACTGAGAACCTTCCCCAGAGCCCTGAGCAGCAGCCACCTCGCAAGCCGCGCGTGGCCGTCGTCTTCGGCGGGCGCAGCTCCGAACACGGGATCTCCATGGTCACCGCCGGAGCCGTACTGCGGGCCATCGACCGGACCAAGTACGACGTCCTGCCGATCGGAATCACCCGGGAAGGCCGCTGGGTGCTCACCGCGGACGAACCGGAGCGCATGGCGATCACCGAGCGTCGTACGCCCGACGTCGAGGAACTCGCCGAGTCGAGCGAGGGCGGCGTGATCCTGCCCGTCGACCCCGCCAACCGCGAAGTCGTCTACAGCGAGCCCGGATCGGTCCCCAAGGCGCTCGGTGAGGTCGACGTCGTCTTCCCGATGCTGCACGGTCCGTACGGCGAGGACGGCACACTCCAGGGCCTCTTGGAGCTCTCCGGTGTCCCGTACGTCGGCTCGGGCGTGCTCGCCTCGGCCGTCGGCCAGGACAAGGAGTACATGAAGCGGGTGTTCACCTCCTTCGGGCTGCCGGTCGGCCCGTACGTGGTGATCCGGCCCCGCGAGTGGGAGCTCGACGAGTCGGCGGCCCGCAAGAAGATCATCGACTTCGCGGGGGAGCACGGCTGGCCGCTCTTCGTGAAGCCCGCGCGCGCGGGGTCCTCGATCGGCATTACCAAGGTCGACGACCTGTCCGGCCTCGACGAGGCGATCGCGGCGGCCCGGCAGCACGACCCGAAGTTCCTCGTGGAGGCGCTGCTGCGCGGCCGCGAGATCGAGTGCGGGGTCCTGGAGTTCGAGGACGGTCCGCGGGCCTCCGTACCGGCCGAGATCCCGCCGGTGCAGTCGCACGACTACTACGACTTCGAGGCGAAGTACATCGACTCGACGCCCGGCATCGTGCCCGCCCCGCTGACCCCCGAGCAGACCGCCGAGGTCAGGCGCCTGGCCGTCGAGGCCTTCGACGCCGCCTCCTGCGAGGGCCTGGTCCGTGCGGACTTCTTCCTCACCGAGGACGGCACCTTCGTCATCAACGAGATCAACACCATGCCCGGCTTCACCCCGATCTCCATGTACCCGCAGATGTGGGAGGCGACGGGAGTGCCGTATCCGGAACTGGTGGACCGCCTGATCCAGGCGGCACTGCGCCGCCCGACAGGCCTGCGCTGAGGTCTTGGTTTTTAGGGGCGCGGGGAACTGCGCGACCGGCCACGACGGGCCCGCAGCCAACGAACCACCCCAGTCGCCTCAGTCCGCGATCCCCTTGGGGATCGCCTTCTTGATGGCCCCGGCCAAGTCGACAAGCACAGAGGACGTGTCCCGCCCCTCGGGCACGGTCACCTCGACATACGCCAGACGCTGAGCGGAGGTGAAGCGGGTCGCCCCGTCGTCCCGCTTCTCCATCAGCCAGCCCACCCCGTTCACCCCGCCGCCGACCGCGTCGGGGTCACCGCCCTCGGCGACCTTGGGGTCGACCATCTTGGGCGGCCGCTGTACACCACAGCGCAGTATGATCGCCGGGCTTCCCCAGCCCGCGGTCAGCGCGGACCGGGGCTCGGGATCCTCCCGGTCGAGTCCGTCCACCTTCCGTGGCAGCGACTTGTCCAGGTTCTGACACAGCTCGGTGGCCTTCGTGCCCGGACTGGGAACCGCGGTCCGGGTGTTGTCGTCTGCTGAGGAGCAGCCTGTGGCCGCGATCAGCAGAACGAGGGCGGGCAGCCCGGGATAAGAGAAGCGCCGGTGACGGAAGAAGTCCACCGGCCAAGGGTAGACGGGGGCTACAGGTGCACGACCGGGCAGGTCAGGGTACGCGTGATGCCGTCCACTTGCTGGACCTTCGCGACCACCATGCGGCCGAGATCGTCCACTGTGTCGGCTTGGGCCCGCACGATCACGTCGTACGGTCCTGTCACATCCTCGGCCTGGATCACCCCTTGTATCTTGCTGATCATTTCGGCGACGGTCGACGCTTTGCCGACCTCCGTCTGGATCAGGATGTACGCCTGTACCACGGAACCTCCAGGGCGGCCACGAGGATCATGTGGGGAAAAGGAACGCCACGGTATCGCGTCGCCGCGCGCCGCGGGGAGACCCGCGGGGGCAAGGGCCCCCGCGAAGGGGTGCACGGACCGCACAGGTTGACGGTCGAATCGACCGTACCCAGGTCGGAGGCGGCCCGCGACCGGGCGGACGCAGCAACAAAAGGAGACGTACAACGATGAAGGGCACCGTGGGCGAGTTGGGGGAGTTCGGGCTCATCAAGGAGCTCACCTCACGGCTCACCACCACTCCGGCGGTACGCGTCGGGCCGGGCGACGACGCCGCCGTGGTGGCCGCCCCCGACCGCAGGGTCGTGGCGAGCACCGACATCCTCCTGGAGGGTCGGCACTTCCGTCGTGACTGGTCCACGGCGTACGACGTCGGTCGCAAGGCGGCCGCACAGAACCTCGCGGACATCGCCGCGATGGGCGCCGTGCCGACCGCGCTGCTGCTCGGCCTGGTCGTCCCGGCCGAGCTCCCGGCCACCTGGCCGTCCGAGCTGATGGACGGCATTCGCGACGAGTGCCAGGTCGCCGGCGCGGCGGTGGTCGGCGGCGATGTCGTACGCGGCGACACGATCACCGTGGCGATCACCGCGCTCGGAGATCTGCGCAACCACGAGCCGGTCACGCGCGCGGGCGCCCAGCCCGGTGACGTGGTGGCCGTGACGGGCTGGCTGGGCTGGTCCGCGGCCGGGCACGCCGTGCTCTCCCGCGGCTTCCGCTCGCCGCGCGCCTTCGTCGAGGCCCACCGGCGTCCGGAACCGCCGTACCACGCGGGTCCCGCGGCCGCCGGGCTCGGCGCGACCTCGATGACGGACGTCAGCGACG
Organism: Streptomyces sp. NBC_00258; assembly: GCF_036182465.1. Classification (NCBI taxonomy): domain Bacteria; kingdom Bacillati; phylum Actinomycetota; class Actinomycetes; order Kitasatosporales; family Streptomycetaceae; genus Streptomyces; species Streptomyces sp. NBC_00258. The sequence continues at coordinate 4,156,972 of NZ_CP108081.1, read as the reverse complement.
GGCTGATCGCCGACCTCGGACACATCGCGGAGGCCAGCAAGGTGCGCATCGACGTCCGCTCCGGCGCCGTCGACATCCCCTCGCAGATGAACGACATCGGTCAGGCCGTCGGCGTCGACCCCCTCCAGTGGGTGCTCACCGGCGGTGAGGACCACGCGATCGTGGCGACCTTCCCGCCGGACGTGAAACTGCCCGCCCGCTGGAAGGTGATCGGCGAGGTCCTCAACCCGTCGGCGCTGCCGCAGGTCACGGTCGACGGGGCCCCGTGGACCAGCAAGGGCGGCTGGGACCACTTCGCGGACATCGAGTCATGAGTGCCCCGCTCAGTGCCCCGCCCAGGGTTCTGACGGTCGCGGGCTCCGACTCCGGTGGCGGCGCCGGGATCCAGGCCGACCTGAAGACGATGCTCGCGCTCGGCGTGCACGGCATGAGCGTGCTCACCGCCGTCACCGCGCAGAACTCCCTCGGCGTACAAGGCGCTTGGGAACTGCCGGTGGAGGCGGTGCGCGCGCAGTACCGCAGCGTGGTCGACGACATTGGCGTCGACGCGGTGAAGACCGGCATGCTCTCCTCGGCCGAACTCGTCGAGGCCGTCGCCGAGTTGATCGGCGGCACGGCCGTGCCCTCCGTCGTCGACCCGGTCGGCGTCTCCAAGCACGGCGACTCGCTGCTCGCCGCGTCCGCGCTGGATTCCGTACGTACGAAGCTGCTGCCCGTCGCGACGGTTGCGACGCCGAACCTCGACGAGGTGTTCCAGCTGACGGGCCTGCAGGTCGAGTCGGAGGACGGGATGCGGCGCGCTGCGGCGGCCGTGCTGGCGTACGGGCCGGCATGGGTGCTGATCAAGGGCGGTCACCTGAGTGACGGCGCGGGGAGGGCGGGCGAGGGCCAGGCCGTCGATTTCCTGACGGACGGTTCGGAGGAGCACTGGCTGCGGGCCCCCCGGTTCGACAACCGGCACACGCACGGCACGGGGTGCACCCTCGCCAGCGCCATCGCTTCGGGGCTCGCGAAGGGGCAGGCGGTGCCGGAGGCGGTCGCGGCGGCGAAGGAGTACGTCACCGGGGCGATCGCGGGCGGCTTCGCGCTCGGGGGCGGGATCGGGCCGGTGGATCATGGATGGCGGTTCGGGGCGGGCGGCGCGTAAACGCTTGCGCAATCGATTACGTCCGCAGGCCAGGCAGTCGCGCGTCTACCTGCGGACACAGCAAAAAGCCGGTCCACCGTGAAGTGGACCGGCTTTGAGCAGCGAACCAGCAGTGGCCGCGCGCTAGCAGAGCGTCAGCGCGAGACCTTGCCGGCCTTGATGCACGAGGTGCAAGCGTTCACGCGCTTCGGCGTCCCGCCCACCACGGTACGGACGCGCTGGATGTTCGGGTTCCAGCGACGGGGCGTACGGCGGTGAGAGTGCGAGATGTTGTTGCCGAAGCCCGGCCCCTTGCCGCAGACGTCGCAGTTGGCAGCCACGGGTCACTCCAAAGACTTCAGATGCTCTTACGGATGATCCCGGCATGCCGGGATCAAGATCTAGGATCTGAGTGGCGGTGCCAGGAGGAAGGCCCGATGGGATCGGGCAACCGGAGCAGCATACAACGACTGCGTCCGTACAACGAAACTACCATGGCCGGCCCGGGGACCTGGCCCGGCCCTCTTCCGGTGGAGACCTGACCGGGGTCTACGCTGCGTCGGACGTTCGGCTGCTCAAGGAGGCGCAGGTGCCGCAGGTGCCGCAGAGACTGGACGCGTCCGCGGTGCGTGCATGGTGCGGCCTCGCGCTGCGGGCACTCGGCAGTGCGCGCGAGGAGATCGACGCGATCAACGTCTATCCCGTGGCGGACGGTGACACCGGCACCAATCTGTATCTGACCGTGGAGTCGGCGGCCGCGGCGGTCGAGGCCGTCTTCGCGGGTCATGCCGCACTTGCGGGCGGCCGGGAAGCCTTCGAAGGGCACGAAGCGGTCGCCGGGCAGGAGGTCTCCCTCGGCCGGGCGGCGGAGGGTCCCGCCCTCGCCGACGCGGTGCACGCGATGGCGCACGGCGCACTCATAGGGGCCCGCGGGAACTCCGGGACGATCCTCGCGCAGCTCCTGAGGGGCATGGCCCAGGTGCTCGCCGCCGACAGTGACGCGACACACACCGACGGGCAGGGGCTGCGGCTCGCCCTCCGGCGCGCGGCCGACTCGGCCCGGCAGGCCGTCGTGCACCCGGTCGAGGGCACGGTCCTCACGGTCGCCTCGGCCGCCGCCGACGCGGCCTCCGGCGCCGAGGGCGACTGCGGGGCGGTCGCGCGTGCGGCGTACGAGGGCGCGCGGGCGGCGCTCGCGGCGACTCCCGGGCAGCTGGCGGTCCTGGAGCGGGCCGGGGTGGTCGACGCGGGCGGACGCGGGCTCGTGGCCGTGCTGGGGGCGCTGGTGGAGACGTTCACGGGCGAGGCGCCCGCCGCGGCGGCGGTGCCGGTTCTCGCGGCCCACGCGCGCGTGGGGGCGGGTTCGGACACGACGGGTCTCCACACGCGCGTGGACGCCACTGTGACGGAACCCCTCGGAGAGGCGGGGGAGTGCGCGGACGGAACCCCCGCTCCCGATGAGGGCGGGCCGGCCTTCGAGGTGATCTACCTCCTGGAGGCGGAGGACGCGGCGGTGACGCGGCTGCGGGACCGGCTCGACGCGCTCGGCGACTCGCTCGTCGTGGTCGGCGGGGACGGCCTCTGGAACGTCCACGTACATGTCGACGACGCAGGCGCGGCCGTGGAGGCGGGCGTCGAGGCCGGGCGGCCGTACCGGATCCGGATCACGCACTTCGGGCTGGACGACGCGCACACGACGGGCGCCGGGAGCCGGCCGGTCCGGGAGCGGGTCGAGCGGGCGGTCGTGGCCGTCGTCCCGGGAGAGGGCCTCGCGGGACTCTACACCGAGGCGGGAGCCACCACGGTCCTCGCACGTCCCGGGGAGCCGCCCGCCAGCGGTGAGCTCGTCGAGGCCGTACGGCGGGCGCACGCGCGCGAGGTGGTGCTGTTGCCGAACGACGCCGAGCTGCGTCACACGGCGGCCGCGGCGGCCGAGCAGGCCCGCACCGAGGGTGTCAGGGTGGCGCTGATCCCCACCCGGTCCGCGGTGCAGGGCATCGCGGCGCTCGCCGTGCACGAGCCAGGGCGGCGCTTCGACGAGGACGTCGTCGCGATGACCTCGGCCGCCGGTGCGACCCGGTACGCCGAGGTCGAGGTCGCGGAACGCCAGTCCTGGACCATGGCCGGCATCTGCCAGGCCGGCGACATCCTCGGCCTCATCGAGGGCGACGTCGCCGTGATCGGCTCCGACGTCACGGCCACCGCCGAGGCGGTCCTGAACCGCATGCTCGCGGCGGGCGGCGAGATGGTCACCCTGGTCCTCGGCGACGACGCCCCCGACACGATCGCGGCCCACCTCGAAGCGCGCGTCCGGGAGTCCTACCTCGCCGTGGACACGGTCGTGTACCGGGGCGGCCGCCAGGGAGCCCTGCTGCTGATCGGCGTGGAGTAGCCGACTCGATCCCGCGCTTGTGAAGCCCGGTGCACAACAGCGCGCCCTGAAGGGGCGGGGGGCTGTGACATAGGCGGCTCCGCCGCGTGGGCGCGACCAGCCCAGCGGGCCCGCAGACAAGGACCGGCCCCCAGGCGGAGCGCTACGCGTTCGACTCCGTCGCCCGCAGCAGCCGCTCCGCCTCACCACGCCGGGCCACCACCGTCTCGTCCGAGCCGTCCCCCTCCGCGTACGCAACGAGCACTTCCCGCGCGCGTGCAGCCGCCCGGTCGGGGTGCTCCAGGTCGGCTTCCAGCCAGCCGGCGGCGAGTTGGGCGCCGGTGCGGCTGTGCAGGGCGTCCTCGCCGAGGGAGAGGAAGCCCGCGACGGCCAGCGTGACGTGGGCCAGGGCCTCCTCGAACAGGGCCTGGATCGCCTCGTCGTCGGCGTCGTCGGGCGCGGAGCGGGCGACCAGGTCGCCGAACTGCCGGTGCGTCTGGGCGAGTTCGGCGACGAGCTGCTCGCGCGTCTCGTCGTCCTCGGACACCTCGTCCTCGCACGCGCGGACCGCCTCGTCCATCAACTCACGTGCCGTGTCGAGCCCGGAGCCCTCCTCGCGCACCGCGAGCCACGCGCGCGCCCGCAGGGAGCGGATCAGCCCATGGACGTTGCCGAGGGACCGCCAGAGGTCACCGGCGCGCGCGTAGGCCTGCTCCGCCTGAGGGAGCAACTCCGCGTGGCCGAGGGCCTCCGCGGCGAGATGGGCGAGCATCGCGTGGTCGCGCTGCTCGGGCCAGTGCCGGGCGATCTCGGCGGCCTGGAGCCAGTGTTCGGCGGCCTCGCGGTGTTCGCCGAGTTCGGTGAGACAGTCGCCGAGCCACCAATGGGTCTGCACGATCGCCCCGTCGCCGTGCGTCTGCGCGCTCAGCTCCGGAAGCGCAGACTCCAGGACCTCCGCGGCCTCGGCCCAGCGGCCCTGACGCAGCAGGAAACCGCCGAGCTGATGCCTGGCCCAGGCGCCGAGCGTGGGCCCCTCGCCGCCCTCGTCGGCCCAGTGCGACGCTTCCAGGGCGTGGTCGGCGGCGGGTCCGAACCGTCCGGTGGCGCCGAGTATCTCGGCCAGCTGCAGGTGCAGTTGGGCGTGGCCGGCCGGCTCAAGGAAATCCGCGCCGTGCTCCAGCGCCGCCCGGGCCGCGCGCTCGGCCGCCTCGGCGTCGCCCAGATGGCGCGCGATTCCGGTGAGCCGGGCCTCGTACTCCACCGCGAACCACGGCAGCCCCGCCGCCACGAACGCCTCCGAGGCCCGCGTGAGCAGCTCGGCCGCCCTCTCCGCGTCCCCGGCGTGCGCCGCGAGCTCCCCGAGCGTGGCCTGCGCCTCCGCGGCCCGTGAGGCGACCAGGACGTCGTTCCCGGCCTCCGGCCCCGCGAGGGCCAGCAACTCCCGGGCGGCGGTCTCCGCGGCGGCCAGGACCTTCGAGTCGTCTCCCGCCCCGTTCACCTCCGCCGCCTCGTGGACCCGCTGCAGCAGGATGCGCGCCCGTCCCACCAGCACCGAGGCGGCCTGCCGGACACCGGTCCCGCCCTCCGCGAAGAGGGCGAGCACCCGCTCGTACGGCTCCGAGACCGCGGCAAGCGCCTCGCGGGTCCGGCCGGAGAGGGCCAGTACGTACGCTCCACGCGCGCGTGCCGCCAGGGCCTCGCCCGGGTCGCCCGCCGCCTCGTACAGCTCGGCGGCGCGGGCGAACAGCTCCACGCCCTCGGGGCCGAGGCCCATCGCCTCGTGGTCGGTCAGCTCCGCGAGGTCGCGGGGAGCCAGTTCCTCGTCACCGGCCGCCTCGGCGACCGCGGCCCATGCCGCGACGGAATCCGGATGCAGGGCGGCCGAGAGCCGACGGGCCTCGGCGAGCAGCGCGGCCAGATCCGGCTCGGCATCGGCGGTGGCATCCGCGGACGGGGCGGGCGCGGGCCGCACGGAAGCAGCCACGGCCGGTGTCGCGCGCATGCCCAGGGGCAGCCGCTCCACCAGCGGCGGTTGGTCCATGCGCTCCCGGACGCGCCCGCTCACGTACGCCGTGCCGTTGCGCTCGTCGAAGCGGCCCGCCAGCGAAAGGGCCTCCACGCGCGCGTGGGCGGCGAGTTCGGCCGCGGTCCAGGTGCGGCCGGCCGGTCCCGGCACGGTCTGCGCGCCGAGCCCGAGCGAGGTCAGCCGGTCCGTCAGCAGGGCGACCACGGCCAGGAAGTCCATCCGGCTGCGCGGTTCCCCGGCGTCCGTGAAGTAGGCGGGACGTTCCGCCAGCAACTCCAGGGCCCGTGCCTCGTTGCCGGTGAGCGCGCAGAACTCCACATGATCCGCGTACGCGCCACGCATGCTCTCCATGGGGCGTACCAGCCGGAAGCCACGCAGATGGTGGGCCCGCGCCTCGTCCAGGCGGCCGAGCCGCAGCAGCGGCAGCAGCGAGGACGCGAGGACCGCGTGCGGCTCGTGGGCGCACGTGTACTCGCCCTCCAGGACGGGCCGCCACAGTTCGAGCGCCTCGGCCTCGGCACCCTGCTCGGCCCGCCACCAGCCCTGGTCGTGCAGTTCGCAGGCGTGGCAGTCGGCCATGCTGTCCCGGTCGGCGGCCAGCCACGCGGTGTACGCCCGCTCCGCCCGTGCCAGGTCCCCGATGGACCGCGCCACCGTGAACTCGGTGCTGCGGACCGCACGTTCGGAGTGACCGGCGAGCCGGTAGCGGTGCTCCATCTCGCCGAGCCACTTCTCGATGGAGGCGAGCGGAACATGCGGCTGGCCGACCATTCCGGAGGACACCCACTTGAAGACCCAGTGCAGGGAGTGGGTCTCGTACTCGTCGAAGTCCTCGGGGCGTTCGTCCCACATGCGCAGCAGGCGCGCGAAGGGGACGAACATCCTGTCCTTCTCGGAGCTGTAGTTGTAGACCTTCAGCTGGTGGCCGAGCGCCTCGATCACGGCGAGCGGGATGTTCAGCTTCTCGGCCTCGGCGAGCAGGACCTCCGCGCGCGCGTTGCGGGCGGGGCCCTCCGGCTGCTCGTAGTTCTCCTGCATCGCCCGGCGCAGCGCGTCGAAGTCCGTGCTCTGGGTCATCGGGGGCCCTCCGGGGAGTCGCTGTGGGTGGCCCACTCCAGGAGGCCGATGAACGCCCGGTTCAGGAGCGCCGAGTCCGCCGGTCGCAGCGGACGCTGCGCCATCAGCAGGGCCTGGCCGTAGAGGGACTCCGTCGCCGTCCCGATCAGCTCCCGGTCGTCGAGCGAACTGATCTTCCGGATCAGCGGGTTGAGGTGGTTGAGCACCAGCCGCGCGCGCGGGGCGCTGCCCCGCAGCGAGCCGAGGATGCCCGCCCACAGGTCGTCGGCCTGCTCCTCGGCCTCCGCGCGCGCCTGCTCGTGGCGGGCCGCCCGGTCGTCCAGGTGCAGCGCGGGCACGGAGAGGGGGTGGAAGGCGCGCAGGACCACATCGCACCCCAGGGGGTCGAGTTTGGCCCGCGCGGCCCCCAGGAAGGCCGACAGGGCCAGCTCCACCGCCGGGTCGACCGAGTCCAGATGCGCGGTCACCGTGTCGGCGTCCAGCTCCGCCACGACCGTCCCGGGCCGCACCGAGGGCAGCGCCTCGACCAGCTCGCTGTCGTACGTGTAGCCGCCGTTCACGACCCCCACGCCCTGTGCGGACGCGATCGGCGCGACCTGGCGGTACTCCTCCACGGACCGCGTGAAGTGCACCACCGGGTGCCGCTGGGCGAACTCCTCCAGGGACAGCTGCCCGTCGGTCGTCTCGAAGGGCAGCCACGGCAGCATCGTGCGCAGCATCTCGCTGTCGTGCCGCGCCAGGGACTTCACGCCCAGGTGGTGCACCGCCAGGAAGGCCGCGAGACGCTCGGGATCACCGGCCGCGAGCCCCGTCAGCCAGGCCCTGATCCGCTCGCCCAGCGCCTCCCGTACGCCCGCCAGGGCCTCGTCCTCGTACAGCGCCTCCCGGGACGCGGTGGGCCGCAGGCTGTCCGTGTCGAGGACGCAGCGCACGAAGAACGCCCAGTCGGGCAGCAGCTGTTCGGCCCGCTCGGTGAGCAGCATGCCCTTCAGGTGCACGCGATGACCGGCGCGCTGGGCGGGACTGACCGCGGACGGCAGCACGTACGCCACCCCGCGTATCCCCGCCAGCGGCACGTCCAGGTCGATCGAGTCCAGCGGCGTGAACCCGAACAGCTCGTGGCAGTGCCGCCCGAGGGCCACCCTTCGGGAGGCGGGGCTCGGGTACGCGCGGTCCCAGGGCGCCGGAAGGTCCGTGACCGCCTCGTCGCCCACCCGTACGTCGTACGGAAGCAGCGATCCGAAGTCCCGGGCCAGCGAGAGGACGCGCTCCTCGGACAGCCAGTCGGCGGCGCCCGGACGCGCCACCAGGTACACGGTCGTACCCGGCTCGGGGCGGGCCTCGTGAGGCAGCGTACGAACGGTGTACGAGCCGTCGTCGGCCGCCGTCCACTCCACGGGCGGTGCGTCCGGCGTACGGGCGCTGCGGCTGACCACCCGGATGCGCTCGGCGACCACGAAGCAGGCGAGCAGGCCGATGCCGAACTGGCCGAGGAAGTCGGAGCGCGCCGATTCCAGGCCCTCCGCCCGCTTGGAACTGCGGCCGATGGTCGCCAGGAGGCTGTGCACGTCCGTCTCGGTGAGTCCGATCCCGGAGTCCTCCACACGAAGGGCACTGCCGCCGCCCTCGACGAACAGCCGCACCAGGGCAGGCGCGTCGGGCTGCTCGGCACGCCGGGCGGTGATCGCGTCCACGGCGTTCTGCAGCAGCTCGCGCAGATAGACCTTGGGGCTGGAGTAGAGGTGATGGGAGAGAAGGTCCACGAGGCCGCGCAGGTCGACCTGGAACGTATGGGGTGACTGGGATGCCTGAGCTGACTGTGAGATCTGGGAGTCCATCGTCGCTGCGCCGGTGGGGGGACGTGCGACGGCGCGGGGTCGGGCGGTCCCAAGACGAGGTGACCGCGAACAGGGCCGGAGCCGGACATCCTAGGCCCGGAACCAGCCGTCTGACCAGCGGATTTCCGGGACGTATACGGCATTGTCAGTGCGGTGGTGTGCAATGGATCTCGTGCCCGCGCTCGAAGAACCACTGAAGAAGGTGCTCGGACCCGCCACCGCGAAGGTGATGGCCGAGCACCTCGGCCTGCACACCGTCGGCGACCTGCTGCACCACTATCCCCGCAGGTACGAGGAGCGCGGCCAGCTCACCCACCTCGCCGACCTGCCCCTGGACGAGCACGCGACGGTGGTCGCCCAGGTCGCCGACGCCCGCCTGCTCACCTTCTCCTCGCCCAAGGCCCCCCGGGGCAAGGGCCAGCGCCTCGAAGTGACCATCACGGACGGCAGCGGCCAGCTGAAGCTGGTCTTCTTCGGCAACGGCGTGCACAAGCCCCACAAGGAGCTCCTGCCCGGCACACGCGCCCTGTTCGCGGGCAAGGTCTCCGTCTTCAACCGCCGCCTCCAGCTGGCCCACCCGGCGTACGAGCTGCTGCGCGGCGACGACGTGACCGAGACGGTGGACACCTGGGCGGGCGCCCTCATCCCGCTCTACCCCGCCACCGCCAAGCTGGAGTCCTGGAAGATCGCCAAGGCGGTCCAGACGGTGCTGCCGAGCGCCCAGGAGGCCACCGATCCGCTGCCGGAGTCCCTGCGGGCCGGCCGCGGTCTGGTCCCCCTCCCCGAGGCCCTGCTGAAGATCCACCGCCCGCACACCAAGGCGGACATCGAGGACGCCCGCTCCCGCCTCAAGTGGGACGAGGCCTTCGTCCTCCAAGTGGCCCTGGCCCGCCGCCGTCACGCGGACGCCCAACTGCCCGCCGTGGCCCGCAGGCCCAAGAAGGACGGCCTGCTCTCCGCCTTCGACGCCAAGCTCCCCTTCACCCTCACCGAGGGCCAGCAGAAGGTCTCCAAGGAGATCTTCGACGACCTGGCCACGGAGCATCCGATGCACCGGCTGTTGCAGGGAGAGGTCGGAAGCGGGAAGACGATGGTGGCCCTGCGCGCCATGCTCGCCGTCGTCGACGCGGGCGGTCAGGCGGCGATGCTCGCGCCCACCGAGGTGCTCGCCCAGCAGCACCACCGGTCGATCACGGAGATGATGGGGGAGCTGGCCGAGGGCGGCATGCTCGGCGGGGCCGAGGACTCCACGAAGGTGGTGCTCCTCACCGGCTCCATGGGGACGGCCACCCGTCGCCAGGCGCTGCTGGACCTGGTCACCGGCGAGGCAGGCCTCGTCATCGGGACGCACGCGCTGATCGAGGACAAGGTGCAGTTCCACGACCTGGGCCTGGTCGTGGTGGACGAGCAGCACCGGTTCGGGGTCGAGCAGCGCGACGCCCTGCGCGGCAAGGGCAAACAGCCGCCGCACCTCCTCGTGATGACCGCCACGCCGATCCCGCGCACGGTCGCCATGACGGTCTTCGGAGACCTCGAGACGTCCGTCCTGGACCAGCTCCCCGCCGGGCGCTCGCCCATCGCCAGCCATGTCGTCCCGGCCGCAGACAAGCCCCACTTCCTTTCGCGCGCGTGGGAGCGCGTGCGCGAGGAGGTGTCCAACGGCCATCAGGCGTACGTGGTCTGCCCGCGCATCGGCGACGAGGACGAGGACCCGAAGAAGTCCAAGAAGAAGCCGTCCCCCGAGGACGAGGCCGAGAAGCGCCCGCCCCTCGCGGTCCTCGACATCGCCGGCCAGCTGGGCAAGGGCCCGCTCCAGGGACTCAAGGTCGAGGTCCTGCACGGCCGTATGCCGCCGGACGACAAGGACGCCGTGATGCGCCGCTTCGCGGCGGGTGAGACGGACGTCCTGGTCGCCACGACGGTCATCGAGGTCGGGGTGAACGTGCCGAACGCCACCGCGATGGTGATCATGGACGCCGACCGGTTCGGCGTCTCCCAGCTCCACCAGCTCCGCGGCCGTGTCGGCCGTGGCTCGGCGGCGGGCCTCTGCCTCCTGGTCACCGAGATGCCCGAGGCCAGCCCGGCCCGCCAGCGGCTTACCGCGGTCGCCTCCACCCTCGACGGCTTCGAGCTCTCCCGCATCGACCTCGAACAGCGCCGCGAGGGCGATGTCCTCGGCCAGGCCCAGTCCGGCGCCCGCACCTCCTTGCGGATGCTCGCCGTCATCGACGACGAGGAGATCATCGCCGAGGCCCGCGAGGAGGCGTCCGCGGTGGTCGCGTCCGACCCGGACCTGGAACACCTGCCCGGCCTGCGCACGGCACTCCAGGCCCTGCTGGACGAGGAGAGGGAGCAGTACCTGGAAAAGGGCTGAGCACCGCGCACCCTGCAAGGGGCGCGGGGAACTGCGCGAGCAACCACGACGGGCCCGCAGCCGTGCACAACGCGAAGCCCCCACCCGCCCAAAACGCATCGCACACCCCTGCCTGCCAGACTGGGGTCCGTGACCATCCCCACCCGCAAGGACCCGAGATGACCCGCGTGATCGCCGGCGCGGCCGGCGGACGACGCCTGGCAGTCCCCCCGGGCACCGGCACAAGGCCCACCTCCGACCGGGCCCGCGAGGGACTCTTCTCCACCTGGCAGTCCCTGCTCGGCGGCCCTCTGGAAGGCGACCGCGTCCTCGACCTGTACGCAGGCTCCGGAGCAGTCGGCCTGGAGGCGCTGAGCCGCGGCGCCGGACACACCCTCCTCGTGGAGGCCGACGCCCGCGCGGCCCGAACCATCCGGGAGAACGTGAAGGCACTGGGCCTCCCCGGCGCCGAGGTCAGGCCCGGCAAAGCGGAACAGATCATCCGCACGGCGGCGCCGGCAGCCCCGTACGACCTCGTCTTTCTCGATCCGCCGTACGCCGTCACGGACGACGATCTTCGCGAGATCCTGCTCACACTCCGCTCCGGGGGCTGGCTCGCGGGCGAAGCGCTCGTCACCGTTGAACGCAGTACTAGAGGCGGCGAATTCCGGTGGCCCGACGGCTTCGAGGCATTGAGGTCCCGTCGTTACGGCGAGGGAACGTTTTGGTACGGTCGCGCCGCCTCTACGTGCGAAGACGCACGATGACCGGACCGGAGAGCGAGGGATCTCAAGTGCGCCGCGCCGTCTGTCCCGGGTCGTTCGACCCGATTACCAACGGACATCTCGACATCATCGCCAGAGCCTCCAAGCTGTACGACGTCGTCCACGTCGCGGTGATGATCAACCAGTCCAAGAGGGGCCTGTTCGAGATCGAGGAGCGGATCGACCTGATCCGCCAGGTCACCGCGGAGTTCGGCAACGTCGAGGTGGAGTCCTTCCACGGCCTCCTCGTCGACTTCTGCAAGGAGCGCGACATCCCGGCCATCGTCAAGGGCCTGCGCGCGGTCAGCGACTTCGACTACGAGCTGCAGATGGCCCAGATGAACAACGGCCTCTCCGGCGTCGAGACCCTCTTCGTCCCGACCAACCCCACCTACAGCTTCCTGTCCTCCTCGCTGGTCAAGGAGGTCGCGACCTGGGGCGGCGACGTCGCCCACCTGGTGCCGCCCGTGGTCCTGGAGGCCCTCAGGGAGCGCCTCAAGAAGGACTGACGGAGCCCCGGACACCTGACAGTGCGTCACCCGGTGTCGGGAGGGGCGGGTGTGGTCGTACAGTCGAGACGTCCGTCTCCATCACAGCTGTAGAGAGTGGCGAGCACACGGTGGACGTGCAGAAGAAGCTCGATGAGATCGTCTCGGCGGTCGGCAGCGCCCGTTCCATGCCCATGTCGGCCTCGTGCGTGGTCAACCGCGCCGAGCTCCTCTCCCTGCTCGAAGAGGTGCGCCAGGCGCTGCCCGGCTCCCTCGCCCAGGCCCAGGAGCTGATCGGCGGCCGCGAGCAGATGGTCGAGCAGGCCCGCCTGGAGGCCGAGCGGATCATCGAGTCCGCGCACGCCGAGCGCGGCAGCCTGATCTCCGACACCGAGGTCGCCCGCCGCTCGCAGAACGAGGCGGACCGCATCCTCTCCGAGGCCCGCAAGGAGGCCGAGGACGTGCGTGCCGAGGCCGACGAGTACGTCGACTCCAAGCTCGCCAACTTCGAGGTCGTCCTCACCAAGACCCTCGGCTCCGTCGGCCGCGGCCGCGAGAAGCTCCTCGGCACGGGCCCCGGCACCGACGAGCAGGGCTACGAGGACGAGGACGCTCCCGAGCGCAGCCACGACCCGGAGACCCTGCGCCAGAACGCGGACCAGTACGTCGACGTCAAGCTCGGCGCCTTCGAGGCCGTGCTCGCCAAGACCCTGGACGCCGTCGGCCGCGGCCGCCAGAAGCTGCACGGCCGGATCGCCAGCGACGATCTCGGCGACCTGGGCGGCTTCGCCGAGGACGGCAACGCGCAGCACACCACCGACGCCGAGTACCTGGACGGCCTCTCGGACCTCTCCGAGCGGCCAGCCCAGCCACAGGCTCCGGCGGTCCTGGCCCAGCAGCAGTACGCCCAGCAGGACGCGTACGCCTATCAGCAGCAGACCGCGGATCCGTACGGCTACCAGCAGCAGTACGCGCAGCAGGACGGATACGGCTACCAGCAGCAGACCGCCGATCCGTACGCCGCCTATCCGCAGCAGCAGGGCTACGACCAGCAGGCCGCGTACGACCCGAACCTGCAGCAGCAGGCGTACGGCCAGTCCCCGCAGGCTCCCCAGCCGCAGCAGGCGCAGGCGAACGCCCTCGACGAGACCAGCCTCTTCGACACCACCATGATCAGCGCGGAGCAGCTCAGGGCCTACGAACAGGGGCGCTGAGCCCGGATTGGGCCGAGAGCGAAAGGTCCAGTATCCTGGCTCTTCGGTCGCGTGTACGTCCGCGATCAACGCTGCCCGGGAAGCACCGAAGGGCGGCGTCCAGAGTTTCAAGATCGAAAGCAGGAATGGCCCTGAACGCCCGCCTCGACCACCGCAACCCTCTCGTGTTCGACACACACGAGCTGGGGCGGCGTCCTGGCGCGCTGCAGCGCCTGACCCGTGAGATCGACGCTCCCAAGGACTTCGGTATCCAGGGAGTCATCGGAGTGCCGGAAGGCGCCCCGGTGAAGCTCGAACTCCGCCTCGAGTCGGTCATGGAAGGTGTGCTTGTCACAGGCACCGCCCGTGCACTGGCCAAGGGGGAGTGCGTAAGGTGTCTGGAGCCGGTCGAGCAGCAGCTCGAAGCGGATTTCCAGGAGATGTTCTCGTACCCTGACGCCGACGACCGGGGCCGTGTGAAAGCGGAGCCGGCCGACGACGCCGAGGACGACGAGGACACGCTCTTCATCGAGGACGGCTTGTTCGACCTCGAACCCGTGCTGCGTGATGCGGTGGTGCTCGCACTGCCGATGCAGCCGGTGTGCCAGGACGACTGCCCCGGCCTGTGCTCCCAGTGCGGAGCCCGGCTCGCGGAAGACCCGGACCACCACCACGACGCCGTCGACATCCGTTGGGCGGCACTGCAGGGACTCGCCGGTTCACTCGAAGATGGCGAGAAGGACGAGATCAGTGGCGAAGCGCCTCGACCGGCGCGCGCCAACGAGAAGCAGGAGAAGTAGCCGTGGCTGTTCCGAAGCGGAAGATGTCGCGCAGCAACACGCGCCACCGCCGGTCGCAGTGGAAGGCTGCGGTCCCCACCCTGGTTGCGTGCGAGCGCTGCCACGAGCCCAAGCTGCAGCACATCGCGTGCCCCGCTTGCGGCACCTATAACAAGCGCCAGGTCCTCGAGGTCTGAGCGGCTGGTGAGAGGCTTCATGTCTGACGCCAAGGCGGACGTAAACGCCAAGAAAAAGGCGGACAACACAGCCTCGTCCCACACGCTTCTGGAAGGGCGGCTCGGGTACAAGCTCGAGTCCGCCCTTCTGGTGCGTGCACTGACCCACCGTTCGTACGCGTACGAGAACGGCGGTCTGCCCACCAACGAGCGCCTGGAGTTCCTCGGGGACTCCGTGCTCGGCCTGGTGGTCACGGACACGCTGTACCGTACCCACCCCGACCTGCCTGAAGGCCAACTGGCCAAGCTGCGGGCCGCGGTGGTCAACTCGCGTGCGCTGGCGGAGGTGGGCCGCGGGCTCGAACTCGGCTCCTTCATCCGGCTCGGCCGGGGCGAAGAGGGCACGGGCGGCCGGGACAAGGCGTCCATCCTCGCCGACACCCTTGAAGCGGTGATCGGCGCTGTCTATCTCGACCAGGGTCTCGACGCGGCGGGCGAACTCGTCCACCGCCTCTTCGACCCGCTGATCGAGAAATCCTCGAATCTGGGAGCGGGCCTGGACTGGAAGACCAGTCTCCAGGAGCTCACGGCGACCGAGGGGCTCGGCGTGCCCGAGTACCTGGTCTCCGAGACCGGCCCGGACCACGAGAAGACCTTTACTGCTGCTGCCCGCGTCGGAGGCGTCTCGTACGGCACCGGCACCGGCCGCAGCAAGAAGGAGGCGGAGCAGCAGGCCGCGGAGTCCGCGTGGCGTGCGATCCGCTCCGCCGCGGACGAACGCGCGAAGGTGGCGAAGGCTGCCGCGGAGGCCGAAGCCTCCGCGGCAGCCAAAACTGCCGCTGCAGTCAAAGCCTCCGCGGAGGCCGAAGCGTCCGCGGCGGTTGAGGAGGCCGCAGCGGCCGAGGAGGCCGTCGAGGCCCCCTCGACAGCGGCATCCGACACCGCTTCCGCCTGACCGAACCGCAGTTCAGCGCTGTGACCGATCGCCCGTCCCCCGTCCGAGGGGGCGGGCGATCGTGTTCGGGGGCGTCGGCGGTACGCTGCGGGCGCGCGGCCCCGGTCCGGGGCGCCCGAGTCATCGGCCCACGCATCCGGAGGAGAAGCCGTGCCCGAACTGCCCGAGGTCGAGGTCGTACGACGGGGCCTCGAGCGCTGGGTCAGCGGACGGATCGTCGCCGACGTCCAGGTGCTACACCCGCGCGCGGTGCGCCGGCACATCGCGGGCGGCGAGGACTTCGGGGCCCGGCTCAAGGGGCACCGGATCGGGCTGGCCCAGCGTCGCGGCAAGTACCTCTGGCTGCCGCTCGCCGACTCCCCGAGTGCCGTTCTCGCGCACCTCGGGATGAGCGGGCAGCTCCTCGTCCAGTCGCAGGACGCCGCCGACGAGAAACATCTGCGCATCCGCGTCCGGTTCGAGGACGACCTCCACACCGAGCTCCGCTTCGTCGACCAACGGACCTTCGGCGGACTGTCGTTGCACGACACGTCGCCCGACGGGCTGCCCGACGTCATCGCGCACATCGCCCGCGACCCGCTGGACCCGCTGTTCGACGACGACGCGTTCCACGAGGCGCTGCGGCGTCGGCGTACGACCGTCAAACGTGCCCTGCTGGACCAGTCGTTGATCAGCGGCGTCGGCAACATCTATGCGGACGAGGCGCTTTGGCGTGCGCGGTTGCACTACGAGCGCCCCACCACCGGGTTCACGCGCCCGCGTACGGCCGAACTCCTGGGCCACGTACGGGATGTGATGAACGCCGCCCTCGCCGTCGGCGGCACCAGTTTCGACAGCCTCTACGTCAACGTGAACGGGGAGTCGGGCTACTTCGACCGCTCGCTCGACGCGTACGGCAGGGAGGGCGAGCCGTGCCGGCGCTGCGGCACCATCATGAGGCGCAGGCCCTGGATGAACCGGTCCAGCTACTTCTGCCCGCGCTGTCAGCGGCCTCCGCGCGCCGTGTCGTAACGCTCGCGCGCTCCCAGCACGTCGTCCATGCGCCCCTCCACGAAGTGGATGAGGGACAGCAGCCGCTCGGCGATCTCGCGGCCCAGCGGCGTCAGTTCGTAGTCCACCCGGGGCGGGTTCGTCGGCTGGGCCTCGCGGTGCACCAGGCCGTCGCGCTCCAGCGCGTGGAGGGTCTGGGACAGCATCTTCTCGCTGACGCCGTCCACGCGCCGGCGCAGTTCGTTGAAACGGAACGAACCCTCGTACAGCGCCCCCAGCGTGAGCGCGCCCCAGCGCCCCGTGACGTGCTCCAGCGTGCCCCGGGACGGGCACGCCTTGGAGAACACGTCGAACTCGAAGTCCGGTCGCTCCGTCAGGTCCATGCGCCCAGAATACTCGCCGCAGCGCAAACCGAAGAGGGGGCGCTAACTTTTCGCTAGCGCCCCCTCTTCGGTTCCACGCGGCTAGTAGCCGAAGTCCTGCGTCCACCAGGGGCCGCCCGACGCGAAGTGCGCGCCGACGCCCAGGGTCTTGAAGTCGCAGTTCAGGATGTTCGCGCGGTGGCCGGGGCTGTTCATCCAGGCTTCCATCACCGCGGCTGCGTCGGCCTGGCCGCGGGCGATGTTCTCCCCGCCGAGGTTCGCGATGCCGAGCTTCTCCGCGCGGTCCCAGGGGGAGGCCCCGCTCGGGTCCGTGTGGTCGAAGAAGCCGCGCGCGGCCATGTCCTCGCTGAAGGACTCGGCCAGCGCCGCAAGCGTGCTGGACGCGGTCACCGGGCTGCAGCCGGCCTTGGCCCGCTCCTCGTTGACCAGCGACAGCACCTCGGCCTCGGCCTTGGACGCGGTGGACACCGCCTTCGACGGAGCAGTCTCGGGTGCCTTCTTCTCCGGAGCCTTCGTGGTCGGCTCGGTCTTCGGCTTCTCCTTGACCGGAGCCTTCGTCGACGGCTTCGCGGAGGGGGTCTTCTTCTCGGTCTTCTCCGGGGCCTCCGTCGGCGAGACCGACGGAGACGCGGAGCGCTCCAGGTCACGGCTCGTGCCCGAGTCCTCGCGGTCGTCCGTGGTGCCGTCCGTGCCGCCCTGGGTCTGCACGTCGCTCGGCGAGTCCTGGGCGCGGACCTTGTCGGCGTTGCCGCCGCCGATCGAGAGGCTGTCGCTGCCCGGGATCAGCCCGGAGGCGACCGCGACGGCACCCATCGCGACGGCGGCCGAGACACCGAGCAGACCGGTGCGTACGGGCGTCACGTTCTTCCTGCGGCGGCGGTGGCCGCGGCCACCGCCGCCGGGCGCATAGCCGGTCGTGGCGTGGGTAGCAGGATCCGCAGCGAAGAGGTAGCTGTCGCTCTTCGAGTAGAGGTCGCCGGTCTCGTGTATGCCGCCCGGCGAGTCGTACATGCCCGCGGTCGCGTAGGGGCTGCCGTTCAGGTAGTCCCCGGCGGTCAGGTGGTCACCCGCGGTCGCGTAGTCGCCGGCGCCCGCGTAATCACCGGAGTCCGCCGCCGCGTAACCGCCCGCGTATGTATCGTACGTTTGTGTGACCCCGGTGGCGCGGCCTGTGGCGGCGCGGCCGGCGGCGGAGCGTCGGTGGCGTCCCATCTCCTGGCCTTCCTCATCCTTGCGGTCAACGTTCCTCACCCGAACGAGTGAGGCTCATTGGGTCGGGACGGTACCCCATGGCGCAAGGGGAGGAAGTGCTCCGAGAGCATTTGGCCGGTTAGCGTGCAGCCATGAGCGAGGATGTAAGGCTGGTCGCGTGGGTACGCGGACGGGTCCAGGGTGTGGGTTTCCGCTGGTACACACGGGCCAAGGCGCTGGAGATCGGCGGCCTGAGTGGTTTTGCTCTCAATTTGGGGGACGGACGGGTCCAGGTGGTCTCCGAGGGCCCTCGGGCCGGATGCCAGCGACTCCTCGACTGGCTCCAGGGGGACGACACGCCGGGCCGCGTCGACGGAGTCACTGAGATTTGGGACACGCCCCGCGGGGGCTACGACGGCTTCGTCATCCGGTGAGATCCACTCCGCTCCACCGGTTGCAACACCCCAGGCGGCGGGCGCGGGGCGTGCGCCGGGCACCTGCCACAGGCAGAAAGCGCCTGGTGGTTGCCAAGAATCGCTTGTCGTGGCAGGCTCCGCGAGTAAGGATGATCTCTACGCCCCCAGGGCCCCGAAACAGTGGCCGCGCCGCCCGTTCTCAAGCCGCGCGCCCCGGGTTGGCCCCCAATACGGGGCGTGATCGTGTTGACCGTCAAACTTTTTGGTGAGACGCTGAAAGTCCCCGCGCACCTTAGCTGTTTGGCATGTAAGAGCGGCAGTAAAAACTCGTCAGTGCCAAGCATCGCGGGTGCGATTCCCTCACGACCCACACCGCTTCGGTCGGTCACTCAGTGTGGAGGACCATCCATCATGGCAAAGGCGCTTCTCGGTTACGTCGGCGGTTCCGACCCGCGACTCATTGCCGAGATGCGACGGCTCCAGCAGCGCGTCCAGGACCTGGAATCCGAGCTCGTACGGATCCAGGCCGAGAACGACGCGCTCGCGGCTGCCGCTTCTCACGACTTCGAAAGCATCGACGTACCCCAGGCGGAGCCTGCGCTCACCTGATCACTGAATCGCATCGTCGCCACCAGTGAACAGGCTGCCCGTGTCAGCCGCTAACAGAGTTGCAAGGGACGCTTCGGCGTCCCTTCTTTCTTGCCCCCGCGCACTCTTTCACTGTCTTTAACGTTTGGTGTGCCCTGCACGTTCAAGGGTGAAACCGCGCGTTCATGGAGTGAGACCCACCCGGAAGGTAGAGTCCGGCTGCGTGCACCTCAAGGCCCTGACCCTGCGCGGGTTCAAATCGTTCGCCTCGGCGACCACGCTGCGGTTCGAGCCGGGCATCACCTGTGTCGTGGGCCCCAACGGCTCGGGCAAGTCCAATGTCGTGGACGCCCTCAGCTGGGTCATGGGCGAGCAGGGCGCCAAGTCGCTGCGCGGCGGCAAGATGGAGGACGTCATCTTCGCCGGCACCACCGGGCGGCCCCCGCTGGGCCGCGCCGAGGTGTCCCTGACCATCGACAACTCCGACGGCGCGCTGCCCATCGAGTACGCCGAGGTCACCATCACGCGGATCATGTTCCGCAACGGCGGCAGCGAGTACCAGATCAACGGCGACACCTGCCGGTTGCTGGACATCCAGGAGCTGTTGTCCGACTCCGGCATCGGCCGCGAGATGCACGTCATCGTCGGACAGGGCCAGCTGGACTCCGTCCTGCACGCCGATCCGATGGGCCGCCGCGCCTTCATCGAGGAGGCCGCGGGCGTTCTCAAGCACCGCAAGCGCAAGGAGAAGGCGCTGCGGAAGCTGGACGCGATGCAGGCCAACCTCGCGCGCGTGCAGGACCTCACGGACGAACTGCGGCGCCAGTTGAAGCCGCTGGGCCGGCAGGCCGCCGTCGCCCGCCGGGCCGCCGTGATCCAGGCCGACCTCCGCGACGCCCGCCTCCGGCTGCTCGCCGACGATCTCGTACGGCTCCGGGGCGCGCTCCAGGCCGAGGTCGCCGACGAGGCCGCGCTGAAGGAACGCAAGGAGGCCGCGGAGGCCGAGCTGAAGAAGGCGCTCCAGCGGGAGGCGATGCTGGAGGACGAGGTCCGGCGGCTCACCCCGCGCCTGCAGCGAGCGCAGCAGACCTGGTACGAGCTGTCGCAGCTGGCCGAGCGGGTACGCGGCACGGTCTCCCTGGCGGACGCGCGGGTCAAGAGCGCGACCGCCCAGCCGCCGGAGGAGCGGCGCGGGCGCGACCCCGAGGACATGGAGCGCGAGGCCGCGCGGATCCGTGAGCAGGAGGCCGAGCTCGAAGCGGCCCTGGAGGCGGCCGAGCGGGCCCTGGAGGACACCGTCTCCCACCGGGCCGACCTCGAGCGCGAACTGGCGGTGGAGGAGCGGCGCCTGAAGGACGTGGCCCGCGCCATCGCGGACCGCCGCGAAGGCCTGGCCCGGCTGAACGGGCAGGTCAACGCGGCCCGTTCGCGCGCCGCCTCCGCCCAGGCGGAGATCGACCGGCTCGCCTCCGCCCGCGACGAGGCGCAGGAAAGGGCCGTCGCCGCCCAGGAGGAGTACGAGCAGCTCAAGGCCGAGGTCGACGGCCTGGACGCGGGCGACGAGGAACTCGCCGAGCGGCACGAGACGGCCAAGCGCGCCCTTGCCGACGCGGAGTCCGCCCTGACCGAGGCCCGCGAGGCGGCCACCGCGGCCGAACGCAAGCGCGCCGCCACGCAGGCCCGCCACGAGGCCCTGTCCCTGGGGCTGCGGCGGAAGGACGGCACGGGGGCGCTGCTCGTGGCGAAGGA
Organism: Streptomyces sp. NBC_00258; assembly: GCF_036182465.1. Taxonomy (NCBI): domain Bacteria; kingdom Bacillati; phylum Actinomycetota; class Actinomycetes; order Kitasatosporales; family Streptomycetaceae; genus Streptomyces; species Streptomyces sp. NBC_00258. Next base: position 4,136,509 of record NZ_CP108081.1, on the reverse strand, counting down.
CAGGCTGACGGGTCTGCTCGGCCCGGCGGCCGAACTGCTCTCCGTCACACCCGGCCACGAGGTCCCGGTCGCGGCCGCCTTCGGCGCGGCGGCGGACGCGATCGCGGTGACCAGCCCGTCAGCGGCGGCGGACGCCATCCGCCTGCTGCGCAAGCAGGACGGGGGACGAGCGGCGCTGTTGCTCGCGGGGGCGCCGGAAGCTTCCGCGGCCGGGGGAGCGTTCGGCAACACCGGCGACGTACCCAGTGGGCAGGCCGGGCAGACCGGCTCGGGCGTCGGCGGGACGTCCTCCGTGGGACATCCGGAGCGCGGTGGTCCGTTGTTCGCCGCCGATCTGGTCCGTGGGCCCTCCGACCTCATGCCTGCCGTACGTCGGCTGCTGTGGGGCATCGTCGTGGTCGGGACGCTGGAGGACGCCGAGGATCTCGTCTACTCCCGGCCCGAGCTGACCGCGGTGACCGCGGAGGGCGACCTGCTCGGGGCGCACTTCGCCCAGGGCGGTTCCGCCGGGGCGCCGAGTCTGCTCGAAGTACAGGCCTCCGTCGACGAGGCGGCGGCCGAGCTGGAAGAACTGGGCGTGCTGTGCGAGGAGTTGACCGAGGGGCAGCACCGGGCCGCTGAGCTGCGCAGGGAACGGACCGCTCTCGTCGAGGAGTTGGGCGAGCGGCGGCGGGCCGGTGAGCGGGAGAAGTCCCAGGTCGCCCAGCAGCTCGGGCGGTTGGCCGGGCAGGCGCGGGGCGCCGCGGGAGAGGCCGAGCGAAGCACCGCGGCGGCCGCACGCGCACAGGAAGCCCTCGAACGGGCCGTCCAGGAGGCGGAGGAACTGGCCGAACGGCTCGCCGTCGCCGAGGAGATGCCGTTCGAGGAGGAGCCCGACACCTCCGTACGGGACCGGCTCGCGGCCGACGGGGCCAACGCTCGGCAGACCGAGATGGAGGCCCGGCTCCAGACGCGTACGCACGAGGAACGGGTCAAGGGGCTTGCCGGGCGGGCCGATTCGCTGGACCGGGCCGCGCGCGCCGAACGCGAGGCACGCGCGCGTGCCGAGCAGCGCAGGGCACGGCTGCGGCACGAGGCCGCCGTCGCCGGGGCCGTCGGCTCCGGCGCGCGGCAACTGCTCGCGCACGTCGAGGTCTCGCTCGCCCGGGCCGACGAGGAGCGTACGGCCGCGGAGCGCGCCAAGGCGCGGCGGGAGCAGGACCTCGTCGTCGCCCGCAACGAGGGCCGCGACCTCAAGGCCGAGCTCGACAAGCTCACGGACTCGGTGCACCGCGGCGAGGTCCTCGGGGCCGAGAAGCGGATGCGGATCGAGCAGCTGGAGGCGAAGGCGCTGGAGGAGCTGGGGGTCGAACCCGCCGGACTGATCGCGGACTTCGGCCCCGACCAGCTCGTGCCGCCCTCCCTGCCGGCCGAGGGCGAGGAGCTGCCGGAGGATCCGGAGCATCCGCGCAACCAGCCCAGGCGCTTCCACCGTGCCGAGCAGGAGAAGCGGCTCAAGTCCGCCGAACGGGCCTACCAGCAGCTGGGCAAGGTCAACCCGCTCGCCCTGGAGGAGTTCTCCGCGCTGGAGGAGCGCCACAAGTTCCTCAGTGAGCAGCTGGAGGACCTGAAGAAGACGCGTGCCGATCTTCTTCAGGTGGTGAAGGAGGTCGACGAGCGGGTCGAGCAGGTCTTCACCCAGGCGTTCTGGGACACGGCGCGGGAGTTCGAAGGGGTCTTCAGCCGGCTGTTCCCGGGTGGGGACGGGCGGCTCATCCTCACCGATCCCGACAACATGCTCACCACGGGTGTCGACGTGGAGGCAAGGCCGCCGGGGAAGAAGGTCAAGCGGCTGTCGCTGCTGTCCGGCGGCGAGCGGTCGCTGACCGCCGTGGCCATGCTCGTGTCGATCTTCAAGGCCAGGCCCAGTCCGTTCTATGTGATGGACGAGGTCGAGGCGGCGCTGGACGACACGAATCTTCAGCGGCTGATCCGGATCATGCAGGAGCTGCAGGAGGCTTCGCAGTTGATCGTGATCACGCATCAGAAGCGGACGATGGAAGTCGCCGACGCGCTTTATGGCGTGTCCATGCAGGGGGACGGTGTTTCCAAGGTGATCAGTCAGAGGCTGCGCTGACCTTCGGTCGGGTTGTCGTGCGGCCGGCGGTTCGTTGTGGCTTGTCGCGCAGTTCCCCGCGCCCCTTGGGGGGCGCCCCTGGCCAGGCACTTTTAACAGGCCGTTTCTCTTTCTTTAAGAGTTGAACACAAAATGGCCACGTGGTGCCTCGAAAGTCACAGCTACCCGCCTGTTGACTTCGGAACTTGAAGGCATAGGGTCGACGGCGTTGCTTTTACCTTCAGGTGGTGGGTGGCGTAAACGTGTGCGCCACTGGAAACACCGTCCCGAAGGGCTCGCCCCCACCCCCGGCAGTGAGGCCGGTGGCCCGAGGAGTCACACGTGACCAGCACAGCGCAGCCACCCCCGTCAGGGGCCCGAGCGGCTCATCCCGAACATCTCGGGCACGTCATCTTCATCGCGGCGGCGGCCGCGATGGGCGGTTTCCTCTTCGGTTACGACAGTGCCGTGATCAACGGTGCAGTCGAGGCCATCCGGCACCGGTACGACATCGACTCCGCGGCTCTGGCCCAGGTCATCGCCATCGCGCTGATCGGCTGTGCGATCGGTGCCGCCACCGCGGGCCGGATCGCCGACCGCATCGGCCGTATCCGCTGCATGCAGATCTCGGCCGCGCTCTTCATCGTCAGCGCCGTCGGGTCCGCGCTGCCCTTCGCCCTGTACGACCTGGCCTTCTGGCGGGTCGTCGGCGGTTTCGCCATCGGTATGGCCTCGGTCATCGGCCCGGCCTACATCGCCGAGGTCGCCCCCGCCGCGTACCGCGGACGGCTCGGCTCCTTCCAGCAGGCCGCGATCGTCATCGGCATCGCCATCTCGCAGCTGGTCAACTGGGGCATCCTGAACGCCGCGGGCGGTGACCAGCGCGGCGAGATCATGGGCCTGGAGGCCTGGCAGGTCATGCTCGGCGTCATGGTCATTCCGGCCGTTCTGTACGGGCTGCTCTCCTTCGCGATCCCCGAGTCGCCGCGCTTCCTCATCTCCGCGGGCAAGGACGAGCGCGCCCGCGAGGTGCTGCGCGAGGTCGAGGGCGACAGCGTCGACCTGGACGCCCGCGTCGCCGAGATCGAGCACGCCATGAAGAGCGAGCACAAGTCGGTCTTCAAGGACCTGCTCGGCGGCAGCTTCTTCTTCAAGCCGATCGTCTGGATCGGCATCGGCCTCTCGGTCTTCCAGCAGTTCGTCGGCATCAACGTCGCGTTCTACTACTCCTCGACGCTGTGGCAGTCGGTCGGCGTCGACCCGTCCGAGTCGTTCTTCTACTCGTTCACGACCTCGATCATCAACATCGTCGGCACCGTGATCGCCATGATCTTCGTCGACCGGATCGGCCGCAAGCCGCTCGCGCTCATCGGCTCCGTGGGCATGGTCATCGGGCTCGGCCTGGAGGCCTGGGCCTTCTCCTTCGACCTCGTCGACGGCAAGCTGCCGGCCACCCAGGGCTGGGTCGCCCTGATCGCCGCCCATGTGTTCGTGCTCTTCTTCGCCCTTTCCTGGGGTGTCGTCGTCTGGGTCTTCCTCGGCGAGATGTTCCCGAACAAGATCCGCGCCGCCGCCCTGGGTGTCGCCGCCTCCGCACAGTGGATCGCCAACTGGGCCATCACCGCGAGCTTCCCGTCGCTGGCCGACTGGAACCTCTCCCTGACCTACGTGATCTACACGGTCTTCGCCGCGCTCTCCATCCCGTTCGTGCTCAAGTTCGTGACGGAGACGAAGGGCAAGACCCTGGAGGAGATGGGCTAGCCCCGTCCGTCCGGCGAGGCTTCCGCGAGCCGCGAGCCGCGAGTCCTCGCCGGCTCCCCGAACTCGGGGAGAAGGGCCAAGTCCCCGCTGCCCCTCTCCCCGTATACGTAAGACGTACTGCCCCGGCTCCGCCTCCGAAGATCTGTCCCAGGATCTACAGGCCCTTGAGCCGGGGCAGTACGTTCTCGCAGAACAGGTGCATGCTGCGCCAGCCCTCGTCGAGCGGCATCCCGCCGGACAGCGGATGCAGCACGTAGCTGTCGAGGCCCTGTGACAGGCACTCGTCCGGCGTAAGGATCCGGTAGACGCCCTCGGCGCGCAGCTCGTCGACCGTCGTGGCCGCCGACCGCACCGCCGAGCGGATGTCCGACGACTGCCAGGAGGCGTACGTCCGCGCCTCGTGCAGGAAGTGCTCGCCGTGCTCGGCCCAGACGCGGTCCGGGTCCTCGGCGAGGTGCAGGAGCGGGGTGACCGCCGAGGGCATCATGGTCCAGCCCTCCTTGCCGTACTCGACCAGCCGCTCCTTGTAATAGGCCTCCAGCTCCGGAAGATGCGCGCTCGGGAAGAACGGCAGTCCGAGCCGGGCCGCGCGGCGGGCCGCCGCCTTGGAGGAGCCGCCGACCAGCAGCAGAGGGTGCGGATCCGAGAAGGGGCGGGGTGTGACCCGTACCGTACGGCCCTGGTACTCGAACTCCTCGCCGGTCCACGCCTTCAACAGCGTCTCCAGGAGCTCGTCCTGGAGACGGCCGCGACGCTTCCACTCCACGTCGAAGATCGCGTACTCCTCGGGCCGGTAGCCGATCCCCGCGACCGTGATCAGCCGGCCGCCGCTCAGCAGGTCGAGTACGGCGATGTCCTCGGCCAGCCGCAGTGGATCGTGCAGCGGGCCGATGATCGCCGAGACGGTGACCGCGATGCGCCGGGTCGCGCCGAAGACCGCGCCCGCGAAGGTGAACGGCGAGGGCAGCCAGTTGTTGGCGACGCCGTGGTGCTCCTCGGTCTGCACGGTGGTCATCCCGCGGTCGTCGGCGTAGGCCGCCATCTCCAGCGCGGCCTTGTAGCGGGTGCTGAGCGAGGCGGGTGTGGCGCCGGGTTCAACCAGGTTGAAACGTACGACCGTTGCGGGCATGGGAAAGTCCCCCTTCGCCGAGCCGGGCGGGGTGCCGGTGTGATGTCGGTGCAGGGGGACGGTAGCTGACGGATCGTCAGACGGCCAGAGTGGCGGGCTCCTTGGCCGGCTTCGGCTTCGGGCCCGGAGTCTGCCCCGACGCGGGCCCGGTCATCGCGGGCTTCGGCGGCGGCATGCGATGCCGGCGGCGAAGCCCAGGTGGGAAAGGGTTCGCGGGTGAGGGCGGGCTCCACACGGCGGCGGGGTGAGCGGTCGTCGAATCTTAGTTCGACGCTCTCCCTTAAGGGGCTTATGTCCTTCGGAGGAAAACACAAGGAGTAGCCGTCAGGGGCCTATGGCCGATACTGGACGCGTTATGGAAATCGTCATCCTTGCTGTAGTCATCGCCGTGGTCGTGATCGGCGCGCTCGGCGGGCTCGTCATCGGCAGTCGCAAGCGGAAGCAGCTGCCCCCGTCGCCCCCGTCCGCCCCCGACATCACCGCTCCGCCGGCCGAGCCGCATATCGGCGACGAGGCCGAGACGCCGCGCGACGAACCGCGCCGCACGATAGAGGAGGTGGATCTTCCGGACGCCTCGGCGGCCGCGCCGGTCGCCGTCGACGAGCCCGCGCCGGTGGTCGAAGCACCGCCGGTCGAGGTTCCGGAGCCGACCGCGGGTCGCCTGGTGCGGCTGCGTGCCCGCCTCTCCCGCTCGCAGAACGCGCTCGGCAAGGGGCTGCTCACGCTCCTCTCGCGCGAGCACCTCGACGAGGACACCTGGGAGGAGATCGAGGACACGCTGCTCACCGCCGATGTCGGCGTGCAGCCCACCCAGGAGCTGGTCGAGCGGCTGCGCGAGCGCGTGCGGGTGCTCGGTACGCGCACTCCGGACGAGCTGCGGTCCCTGCTGCGCGAGGAACTGCTCACCCTCCTCGTGCCCGACTTCGACCGCACCGTGAACACCGAGTCCGGTCTGGACACCCCGGGCATCGTGATGGTCGTCGGGGTCAACGGCACCGGCAAGACCACCACCACCGGCAAGCTCGCGCGCGTGCTCGTCGCCGACGGCAAGCACGTGGTGCTCGGCGCGGCCGACACCTTCCGTGCCGCCGCCGCCGACCAGCTGCAGACCTGGGGCGAGCGCGTCGGCGCCCGCACCGTGCGCGGCCCCGAGGGCGGCGACCCCGCGTCCATCGCCTTCGACGCCGTCAAGGAAGGCATCCAGGAGGGCGCGGACGTCGTGCTCATCGACACCGCGGGCCGGCTGCACACCAAGACCGGTCTCATGGACGAGCTCGGCAAGGTCAAGCGCGTCGTCGAGAAGCACGCCCCGCTGGACGAGGTGCTGCTCGTCCTGGACGCCACCACCGGTCAGAACGGCCTGGTCCAGGCCCGGGTCTTCGCCGAGGTCGTCGACATCACCGGCATCGTCCTGACCAAGCTCGACGGCACGGCCAAGGGCGGCATCGTCATCGCCGTCCAGCGCGAACTGGGCGTCCCCGTCAAGCTCGTCGGCCTCGGCGAGGGCGCGGACGACCTGGCCCCGTTCGAGCCGGAAGCGTTCGTGGATGCCCTTATCGGAGAGTGACGTCCCGTACGAGAGGTACGTACGCGAGGAAGGGCCCCACCGCATGGTGCAGATGCGATGGGGTCCTTCCGTATCGGTAGGTCTGTATAGGTGGGGCTACGCGCGCGACCGGTGTGCCACGTACGCCAGTGTCCCCAGCAACAGCCGCGCGGCGGGCGGCTTCGTGGCCGAGTCGAGGGCGGGGGAGCGGAGCCAGTGGACCGGGCCGAGGCCGGCGCGGTCGGAGGGCGGGGCCGTGACGTATGTGCCGGGGCCCAGGCCGTGCAGGTCGAGCGCGGCGTCGTCCCAGCCCATGCGGTAGAGCAGCTCGGGCAGTTCGGCCGCGGCGCCGGGGGCCACGAAGAAGTGGGCGCGGCCGTCCGGGGTGGCGGCCACGGGGCCCACCGGGAGCCCCATGCGTTCGAGCCGGACCAGGGCTCGGCGGCCGGCCGGCTCGGCGACGTCGATGATGTCGAAGGCGCGGCCCACGGGAAGCATCACCGCGGCGCCGGGGAACTCGCCCCAGGCCTGCGTCACTTCGTCGAGGGTGGCACCGGCCGGGACGACCGGGGCGAAGTCCAGGGGATGTGCGCCGGGTGCCGGGCAGTCGGCCCGGCCGCACGAGCAGGTCCCCCCGGCCGTACGGGCGCCGGGCGCCACGTCCCAGCCCCACAGTCCGGTGAACTCGGCCACGGCCGTGCACTCCGAGGAGCGGCCGCGGCGACGAGAGCCGGACCGGATTTCGCGGATGCCGCCGATCGTGAAGCCCATGCCCCCTCCAACGGGTCCAGCGCGCCGGTGGTTACGTGACGGAACGGAACAGTAACTCTCCGTTCCCAGTGCTGTGTGGTTCATGCGGCGCCCGGTGGCGTCACGGGTGGTGCGTCCGGCTTCGCGCGCCCCGATGTGCATCGCTCCGCCCACTCCCGGCCGTCATGTGTCAAGTGAATCGCGTACAGGCCGCCGGGAGTTCATTCGAAGGGGTGGCGAATGGTGGCGTTTCCGGGATCGCCATGGCTGGAGGGGTGATCGTAGGATTACCGTGAGTGCACGGGTCCTGGGGACGCATGCACTCGTGGGTATGCCGGAGGCAACTCGGCTTCTCGTTCGATGGGTGAGAACCGCCGGACGGACGACCATATGTACCGGCATTCTGGTAGGGCTTGGCGCACACAGCGCACAAGTGGGTTCAGGGATGGGGGCGTTCCAGTGGGCGGCAACGGCGGAGGCGGGACGACTGCTGACAAGCGCCCCAATGAGCTGTTGGGCTCGTGGTTCGTGCGCAGCGGTTGGTCCAAGGGTGAGCTGGCGCGTCAAGTGAACCGCAGGGCACGCCAGTTGGGAGCCAACCACATCTCGACGGACACCTCTCGCGTCCGCCGCTGGCTGGACGGCGAGAACCCCCGCGAGCCCATCCCGCGCATCCTCTCCGAGCTGTTCTCCGAGCGCTTCGGCTGTGTCGTCGCCGTCGAGGACCTGGGCCTGCGCGCCGCGCACCAGTCACCGTCCGTGTCCGGTGTCGACCTGCCCTGGACGGGTCCGCAGACCGTCGCCCTGATCGGTGAGTTCTCGCGCAGTGACCTGATGCTGGCGCGGCGCGGATTCCTCGGCACGTCACTGGTGCTCTCCGCGGGCCCCTCGCTGATCGAGCCCATGCAGCGCTGGCTGGTGCCCAGCCCCGTCACCCCCCGTGAGCAGCCCGAGTCGGCAGCCGCCCTGCGCCGCCCCGGCCGGCTCTCCCAGCCCGAGCTGGACCTCCTCGAATCCACCACGGTGATGTTCCGCCAGTGGGACGCGCAGTGCGGCGGCGGCCTGCGCCGCAAGGCGGTCGTCGGCCAGCTGCACGAGGTGACCGACCTCCTCCAGGAGCCGCAGCCCGAGGCCACCACCAGGCGTCTGTTCAAGGTCGCCGCCGAGCTGGCCGAGCTGGCGGGCTGGATGAGCTACGACGTCGGGCTCCAGCCGACCGCCCAGAAGTACTTCGTCCTCGCCCTGCACGCCGCCAAGGAAGCCGCCGACAAGCCGCTCGGCTCGTACGTCCTGTCCAGCATGAGCCGCCAGATGATCCACCTCGGCCGGCCCGACGACGCTCTGGAACTGATCCACCTCGCCCAGTACGGAAGCCGCGACTGCGCGAGCCCCCGCACCCAGTCCATGCTGTATGCGATGGAGGCCCGGGCCTACGCCAACATGGGGCAGCCCGGAAAGTGCAAGCGAGCCGTCCGGATGGCCGAGGACACCTTCGGTGACGCGCTCGAGTTCGACGAGCCCGAGCCCGACTGGATCCGCTTCTTCTCCGAGGCCGAGCTGCACGGCGAGAACTCCCACTCCTTCCGCGACCTGGCCTACGTCGCGGGCCGCAGCCCCACGTACGCCTCGCTGGCCGAGCCCGTCATGCAGAAGGCCGTCGACCTCTTCGAGAAGGACACCGAGCACCAGCGTTCGTACGCACTCAACCTCGTCGGGATGGGCACGGTGCACCTGCTCCGGCGGGAGCCCGAGCAGAGCACGGTCCTGGTGCGCCAGGCCCTCGGGATCGCCAAGAAGGTGCGCTCCGAGCGGGTCAACACTCGTATCCGAAAAACCGTCGACACGGCTGTACGCGATTTCGGGGATCTCGCCGCCGTGGTGGACCTCACCGAGCAGCTCGCCATCGATCTGCCCGAGACCGCCGAGGCGGTCTGACCCCAGTACCCCGGCCGCGGCCGCCGTCCTTAACAGCCCGACTCGGCTCCCCCATGCCAGGTCATCGGACGGCCGACCGCGGCCGGTTCCATACCTTCGATGAAGGTTGCGCCACGATAACGATCGCGCGGACCGACATCAGCCAGTTCATCGAGGCGTAACACGCAGAGCCTCTTCGTCACTGCGGCGAAACATCGAGGGGTGCCGGTCGAAACGGCGCTGCGCCAATCTCTGGCGCATAACCGGCCCACCCCTCATGACCGCTCATGGCTTCGCCCGCACGGGGCCGTACCAAACGACGAGGAGACGCCGATGGCACCAGCCATCACGCTTGCCGCAGACGCTCCCACGCTGTCTGCCGCCAACACCGGGTTCATGCTCATCTGTTCCGCCCTGGTGCTGATCATGACTCCCGGACTCGCCTTCTTCTACGGAGGCATGGTCCGGGTCAAGAGCACCCTGAACATGTTGATGATGAGCTTCATCAGCATGGGGATCGTCACCATCCTGTGGGTGCTCTACGGCTTCTCGCTCGCCTTCGGCACCGACTCGGGCAGCATCATCGGCTGGTCCTCGGACTACGTGGGCCTCAGCGGAATCGGCATCACGCAGCTCTGGGACGGCTACACCATCCCGATCTACGTCTTCGCCGTCTTCCAGCTGATGTTCGCGATCATCACGCCCGCCCTGATCAGCGGTGCCGTCGCGGACCGTGTGAAGTTCACGGGCTGGGCGCTGTTCGTCGCCCTGTGGGCCACGGTCGTCTACTTCCCGGTCGCGCACTGGGTCTGGGGCGCCGGCGGCTGGGCCTTCGAGCTCGGCGTCATCGACTTCGCCGGTGGTACGGCGGTCCACATCAACGCGGGTGCCGCGGCGCTCGGTGTGATCCTCGTGATCGGCAAGCGCGTCGGCTTCAAGAGGGACCCGATGCGCCCGCACAGCCTGCCGCTGGTCATGCTCGGCGCCGGTCTGCTGTGGTTCGGCTGGTTCGGATTCAACGCCGGCTCCTGGCTCGGCAACGACGACGGCGTCGGCGCGCTGATGTTCATCAACACGCAGATCGCCACCGCCGCGGCCATGCTGGCCTGGCTCGCGTACGAGAAGATCCGCCACGGCGCGTTCACCACGCTGGGTGCCGCCTCCGGCGCGGTCGCCGGTCTGGTCGCCATCACCCCGTCGGGTGGTGCGATCTCCCCGCTCGGCGCGATCGCCGTCGGCGCCATCGCGGGCATCCTCTGCGCCATGGCCGTCGGCCTCAAGTACAAGTTCGGCTACGACGACTCGCTCGACGTCGTCGGAGTCCACCTCGTCGGCGGTGTCGCCGGCTCCCTGCTGATCGGCTTCTTCGCCACCGGCGGCGGCCAGTCCGACGTCGCGGGCCTCTTCTACGGCGGCGGCCTCGACCAGTTCTGGAAGCAGTGTGCCGGTGTCTTCGCGGTCCTGGCCTACTCCCTCGTGGCCTCCGCGGTGCTCGCCTTCCTGATCGACAAGACGATCGGGATGCGCGTCTCCGAGGACGACGAGATCGCGGGCATCGACCAGGCGGAGCACGCCGAAACCGCATACGACTTCAGCGGTGGCGGCGGCGGCGCGTCCTTCAGTGCCGCAGCCTCCCCGGCCCAGGGCACCCCGGCCAAGAAGGTGGACGCATGAAGCTCATCACCGCCGTCGTGAAGCCCCACCGGCTCGACGAGATCAAGGAGGCCCTCCAGGCCTTCGGCGTTCACGGTCTGACGGTCACCGAGGCGAGCGGCTACGGTCGTCAGCGGGGTCACACCGAGGTCTACCGCGGTGCCGAGTACACCGTCGACCTCGTCCCCAAGATCCGCATCGAGGTGCTGGTCGAGGACGACGACGCCGAGCAGCTGCTCGACGTCATCGTGAAGGCGGCCCGCACCGGCAAGATCGGCGACGGCAAGGTCTGGTCCGTCCCGGTCGACACGGCGGTCCGGGTCCGGACCGGCGAGCGCGGACCCGACGCGCTGTAGGCAGAACAAGAACAGGAGCCACTGGGTGACGAGCACGGACGTGCGTACGGATGCAGAGGACTCGGGACCCAGCGGCTATGCGGCGGCCCGGCTGCGCCTCCTCCAGGAGGGGGCGCGGTCCGGGCCGCCGCGCCGTGCGGCCCTCGCCGAACTGACCGACGACTGGCTGTCCGGTCTGTTCGACGCGGGCGCCGACAAGCTGCGCGGCATCTCGCTCGTCGCCGTCGGCGGCTACGGCCGCGGCGAGCTCTCCCCGCGCAGCGACCTCGACCTGCTGCTCCTGCACGACGGCAGCGCCGATCCCGGCGCGGTGGCCTCCCTGGCCGACCGCATCTGGTATCCGATCTGGGACCTCGGCCTCGACCTCGACCACTCCGTCCGTACGCCCGCCGAGGCACGCAAGACCGCGGGCGAGGACCTCAAGGTCCAGCTCGGGCTGCTGGACGCCCGGCACCTCGCCGGCGACCTCGGCCTCACCGCAGGACTGCGCACGGCCGTCCTCGCCGACTGGCGCAACCAGGCGCCGAAACGTCTCCCCGAACTCCAGGAGCTGTGCGCCGAGCGCGCCGAGCGCCAGGGCGAGTTGCAGTTCCTCCTCGAACCCGACCTCAAGGAGGCCCGCGGCGGCCTGCGCGACGCCACCGCGCTGCGCGCCGTCGCCGCCTCCTGGCTCGCCGACGCCCCGCGCGAGGGCCTCTCCGACGCCCGCAGGCGCCTTCTCGACGTCCGTGACGCCCTGCACCTCGCCACCGGCCGTGCCACCGACCGCCTCTCCCTCCAGGAGCAGGACCAGGTCGCCGCCGAACTCGGCCTGCTCGACGCCGACACACTCCTGCGCCAGGTGTACGAGGCCGCCCGCGTCGTCTCGTACGCCAGTGATGTCACCTGGCGCGAGGTGGGGCGCGTGCTGCGATCGCGCGCCGTACGACCCCGGCTGCGCGCCATGCTGGGCGGCGGCAAACCGACCGCCGAGCGCTCACCGCTGGCCGAGGGCGTCGTCGAGCAGGACGGCGAGGTCGTCCTCGCCCGCGCCGCCCGCCCCGACCGCGACCCCGTACTGCCGCTGCGCGCCGCCGCCGCGGCCGCCCAGGCGGGTCTGCCGCTCTCCCTGCACGCGGTCCGCCGCATGGCCGCAGGGGTCCGCCCGCTGCCCACGCCCTGGCCCGCCGAGGCCCGAGAGCAGCTCGTCACGCTGCTCGGCTCGGGCCCTTCGACCATCGAGGTCTGGGAGGCCCTGGAGGCGGAGGGCCTGATCACCCGGCTGCTGCCCGACTGGGAGCGCGTCCGCTGCCGCCCGCAGCGCAACGCCGTCCACATCTGGACCGTCGACCGCCATCTGATCGAGACGGCCGTCCGCGCCGCGGAGTTCACCCGCCGCGTCCACCGCCCCGACCTGCTGCTGGTCTCCGCCCTGCTGCACGACATCGGCAAGGGCTGGCCCGGCGACCACTCCGTGGCCGGCGAGATCATCGCGCGGGACGTGGCCGCCCGGATCGGCTTCGACCGCTCGGACGTGGCCGTGCTCGCCACGCTCGTACGCCATCACCTGCTGCTCGTCGAGACGGCGACCCGGCGCGACCTGGAGGACCCGGCCACCGTGCGCTCGGTCGCCGAGGCGGTCGGCTCGCAGGGCACGCTGGAACTGCTGCACGCGCTGACCGAGGCGGACGCGCTGGCCACCGGGCCCGCCGCCTGGTCCTCGTGGCGCGCCTCCCTCGTCGCCGACCTGGTCAAGCGGGTCTCCGCCGTGCTCGCCGGGGACACCCCCGAGGAGCCCGAGGCCGCGGCGCCCACCGCCGAGCAGGAGCGGCTCGCCATCGAGGCGTTCCGCACCGGCGGTCCCGTACTCGCGCTGCGCGCCCAGACCGAGCCGCCCACCGAGGAGCCGTCCGGCGACCCGGAGCCCCTCGGTGTGGAACTGCTCATCGCGGTACCGGACCAGGAAGGCGTCCTGCCGGCCGTCGCGGGCGTCCTCGCCATGCACCGGCTCACCGTGCGGACGGCGGAGCTGCGTGCGCTGGACCTGCCCGACGGCGTTCCCGGGTCCGTCCTGCTCCTCGACTGGCGGGTCGCCGCCGAGTACGGCTCGCTGCCGCAGGCCGCCCGCCTGCGCGCCGATCTCGTACGCGCTCTCGACGGGTCCCTCGACATCGCCGGACGCCTCGCCGAGCGGGACGCCGCGTATCCGCGCCGGCGGGGGATCGTGGCACCGCCTGCCCGGGTGTCCGTGGCCTCCGCGGCCTCCCGGCTCGCCACCGTCATCGAGGTGCGTGCCCATGACGCGCCTGGGCTGCTGCACCGGATCGGGCGGGCGCTGGAGGAGGCGCACGTGCGGGTCCGCAGCGCGCACGTGTCCACGCTGGGGGCGAACGCGGTGGACGCCTTTTATGTGACGGGGCCCGACGGGTCGCCGTTGCCCGGGGAGCAGGCGGCTTCGGTTGCCCGGGCGCTGGAGGACACGTTGCGGGAGTGAGTGTTCCGTTGGCGGGTTGTTCGACGGCTGCGGGCCGGCCGTGGCTGGTCGCGCAGTTCCCCGCGCCCCTATCGGGACCCCGAGGGCGGAAGCCTGTGACGGGGTGGAGACCCTTCCTGGCGCGGGCAGATACCCTGGAGGGCGGACCTGCCCCCCTGCCCCCTACTTGAGGATTCGCGACCGCCGTGTTCGACACTCTCTCCGATCGCCTCGCAGCGACATTCAAGAACCTTCGCGGCAAGGGGCGCCTGTCCGAGGCGGACATCGACGCCACCGCGCGCGAGATCCGCATCGCCCTGCTGGAAGCGGATGTCGCGCTGCCGGTCGTGCGGGCCTTCATCAAGCAGGTCAAGGAGAGGGCCCTCGGGGCCGAGGTGTCGCAGGCACTGAACCCCGCCCAGCAGGTCATCAAGATCGTCAACGAGGAGCTCGTCGGCATCCTCGGCGGCGAGACCCGCCGGCTGCGCTTCGCCAAGCAGCCGCCGACCGTGATCATGCTCGCGGGTCTGCAGGGTGCCGGTAAGACCACGCTCGCCGGAAAGCTCGGCAAGTGGCTCCAGGGCCAGGGCCACGCCCCGCTGCTGGTCGCCTGCGACCTCCAGCGTCCGAACGCCGTGACCCAGCTGAGCGTCGTCGCCGAGCGGGCCGGGGTCGGCGTCTACGCCCCCCAGCCGGGCAACGGCGTCGGTGACCCGGTCCAGGTCGCCAAGGACTCCATCGAGTACGCGAAGCAGAAGCAGCACGACGTCGTCATCGTCGACACCGCCGGCCGCCTCGGTATCGACCAGGAGCTGATGCAGCAGGCCGCGGACATCCGCGACGCGGTCTCGCCCGACGAGATCCTCTTCGTCGTCGACGCGATGGTCGGTCAGGACGCGGTCAACACCGCCGAGGCCTTCCGTGACGGCGTCGGCTTCGACGGCGTGGTCCTCTCCAAGCTCGACGGCGACGCCCGTGGTGGTGCCGCGCTCTCCATCGCGCACGTCACCGGCCGCCAGGTCATGTTCGCCTCCAACGGCGAGAAGCTGGACGACTTCGACGCGTTCCACCCGGACCGCATGGCGTCCCGCATCCTCGGCATGGGCGACATGCTCACGCTGATCGAGAAGGCCGAGCAGACCTTCTCGCAGCAAGAGGCCGAGCAGATGGCCGAGAAGCTGGCCTCCAAGAAGGGCCAGGACTTCACGCTCGACGACTTCCTGGCCCAGATGGAGCAGGTCAGGAAGATGGGATCCATCTCCAAGCTGCTCGGCATGCTCCCTGGCATGGGCCAGATCAAGGACCAGATCAACAACCTCGACGAGCGTGACGTCGACCGCACGGCCGCCATCATCAAGTCGATGACCCCGGGCGAGCGCCAGGAACCGACGATCATCAACGGCTCGCGCCGTGCCCGTATCGCCAAGGGTTCCGGTGTCGAGGTCAGCGCGGTCAAGGGACTGGTCGAGCGGTTCTTCGAGGCCCGCAAGATGATGTCCCGTATGGCCCAGGGCGGCGGCATGCCGGGAATGCCCGGGATGCCGGGCACGGGTGGTGGCGCCGGCCGCGCGAAGAAGCAGCCCAAGAAGGCCAAGGGCAAGCAGCGCTCCGGCAACCCGATGAAGCGCAAGCAGCAGGAGGAAGAGGCCGCAGCGCGCCGCGAGGCCGCGGGCCAGGCGGGCGGAGCCTTCGGTCTGCCTGGCGGCCAGCAGCCGCAGGACTTCGAGCTGCCGGACGAGTTCAAGAAGTTCATGGGCTGACGAATTTTCGGTACGAGGCTGGGGGCACCCTTCTTTGGAAGGGTGCCCCCAGCCTTCGTATGTGCGGGTGCGGGTGCGGGTGCCGGCCTTCCGAGCGCATGCTGGTGCGGCTTTCATGTCGTAACGTCCGCATATGAGCAACCCTGTGCCGCCGCGCAAGGCCCCCGACCGGCCGTGGCGTTCCGAGGGCACTCCGGACGAGGAGCCGCCGAAGCCGTCGCCCGGTGGTGGGAGGCGGATGCGCGGCGGCTGGTGGGGCCTGGCCCTCACCGCCCTGCTCGTCTTCCTCATCGCCTACCTCGGGCTGTCCTTCTTCAACGAGGGCGACGAGCCGACGATCTCGTACACGGAGTTCAGCAAGCAGGTCGACGACGGCAACGTCACCAAGATCTACTCCAAGGGCGACGCGATCCAGGGTCAGCTCAAGAAGGCGCAGGACAAACCCGGGGACGACGGGAAGTACACCAAGTTCAAGACCCAGCGCCCGGTCTTCGCGGACGACGAGCTCTGGGAACAGCTGGACAAGCACGACGTCACCGTGACGGCCGTGCCGGTGGTCCAGCAGCGCAGCCTCCTGGCGAACCTGCTGATCTCGCTGGCGCCGATGCTGCTGCTGGTCGTCCTGTGGATCTTCATCGCCCGGCGTATGCGCGGGGGACTCGGCGGCGCGGGCGGCATGCTCGGCCGCAAGGCGCCGCCCAAGCCGGTCGAACTGCAGCCCGGCGCCGAGCGCACGACGTTCGCGGACGTGGCCGGTATCGACGAGGTCGAGGGCGAGCTCAACGACGTGGTCGACTTTCTGAAGAACCCGGACGCCTACCGCAGGATGGGCGCGAAGATGCCGCGCGGGGTGCTGCTCGCGGGTGCGCCCGGTACCGGCAAGACGCTGCTCGCGCGGGCGGTCGCGGGAGAGGCGGGCGTGCCGTTCTTCTCGGCCTCCGCGTCGGAGTTCATCGAGATGATCGTGGGCGTGGGCGCCTCGCGCGTACGGGAGCTGTTCGCGGAGGCCCGCAAGGTGGCTCCGTCGATCATCTTCATCGACGAGATCGACACCATCGGGCGGGCCCGGGCCGGCGGTTCCGGCATGGGCGGCCACGACGAGCGCGAGCAGACGCTGAACCAGATCCTCACCGAGATGGACGGCTTCTCCGGCTCCGAGGGCGTGATCGTCGTCGCGGCGACCAACCGGGCCGACGTCCTGGACCCCGCGCTGACCCGGCCCGGCCGCTTCGACCGGGTCGTCAACGTCTCGCCTCCCGACCGCGCCGGCCGCGAGGCGATCCTGGAGATCCACACCCGGGAGATCCCGCTCGCGCCGGACGTCGACCTCGGCCAGATCGCCCGTACGACCCCGGGCATGACCGGTGCGGAGCTGGCCAACCTGGCGAACGAGGGGGCGCTGCTTGCGGTGAAGCGCAAGCAGTCCCAGGTCACCCGGAGCGACCTCTCCGAGGCGCTGGAGAAGGTGCAGCTGGGTGCGGAACGGCCGCTGGTCATGCCCGAGGAGGAACGCAGGCGCACCGCCTACCACGAGAGCGGGCACGCGCTCCTCGGCATGCTGCAGCCGGGCGCCGACCCCGTCCGCAAGGTCACCATCGTGCCGCGCGGGCGGGCGCTGGGTGTCACGCTCTCCACCCCTGACGCCGATCGGTACGCGTACACGGAGGAGTACCTGCGCGGGCGGATCATCGGGGC
Organism: Streptomyces sp. NBC_00258; assembly: GCF_036182465.1. Classification (NCBI taxonomy): domain Bacteria; kingdom Bacillati; phylum Actinomycetota; class Actinomycetes; order Kitasatosporales; family Streptomycetaceae; genus Streptomyces; species Streptomyces sp. NBC_00258. The sequence continues at coordinate 4,119,398 of NZ_CP108081.1, read as the reverse complement.
CCTGGGCGGCATGGCGGCGGAACACGTCGTCTTCGACGTGGTCACGACCGGCGCCGAGAACGACCTGGAGCAGGTCACCAACATCGCCCGTGGCATGGTCGCGCGCTGGGGCATGAGCGAACGCGTCGGCCGCCTCTCCGCGCTTCCGGGCGATGCCCAGCAGGCATACGGGCTCTCCGCCGCGCCGGAGACCCTCGACACGATCGAGCACGAGATGCGGCGGATCGTGGACGAGTGCTACGAGGAAGCGTGCGGCAAGCTGCGCGCCCACCGCGCCCAACTCGACGCCCTCGCGGCGGCGCTGCTGGAGAACGAGAGCTTGGATGAGGCGGACGCGTACCGGGTGGCCGGGGTGACCCGTCTGACGAAGGACGACTGAGGGGCTTCCTTCGCCCCCGCTGCCCCTTCCCTTCCCGTCCCTGGGGGCTGCCGCCCCCCAGACCCCCGTATCGGCCTGAACGGCCTCGTCCTCAAACGCCGGACGGGCTACTGGCCAGCCTCTCCGGCGTTTGAGGAGCGGGGGTTCGGGGGCTGGCCCCCGATTAGTGACGGGAATGGGTAGGGGCGGCGGGGCGAGGAAAGTCCCTGTCAGGGCGTACGCGCGATCAGGTAGCGGAAGATGTTCGGCATCCACACCGTGCCGTCCCGGCGTTGATGCGGATGCAGAGCCTCGCGGAGCTCCTTGTCGACCTGGGCCTGATCCGTGGCGGCGACGGCAGCGTCGAACAGCCCCGTTGAGAGCAACCCCCGCACCGCGTTGTCCACATCGGCGTACCCGAAGGGACAGGCAACCCGCCCCGACCCGTCGGGCCGAAGCCCGGCACGCTGAGCGACCTCCTCCAGATCGTCCCGAAGGGCGGGCCGCCAACTCCCGGCGCCCCGCAGCGGATCCGCCAGCTTGGTGGCGACCCGAAGCACCGAGGCCGTCGCACACCGCTCCGGCGGCCCCCACCCCGCGATCACCACAGGAACCCCCCGCCCCACAAGCGGACGCGCCCCCGCCAGCAACTCACCCAGCCCTTCGGAGTCCCCGGCCACACACCCGACCGGCTCGAAGGCGGTCACCAGGTTGTACGCGGCCGTCCCCGAGTCACCCGCGTCGGACGCGAGGTCCGCCGGCTCCCCGTCGACCAGCCGAGTACGGGCACGCGCACGCGTGCCCCACGCCTCGGGCAGTAACCGCTCCCGCGCGAGCGCCAGCCGCTCCGGCGCGCAGGCATCGACACCGGTGACTCCGGCACCTCGGGAGGCCGCCATGAGCAGCGCGAGACCGGATCCGCAGCCGAGCCCCAACAACCGGGTGGCAGAGCCCACTTCGAGCCGCTGGTACACGGCCTCGTAGAGCGGGACGAGCATCCGCTCCTGAATCTCGGCCCAGTCACGCGCGCGTGCCCACGGATCCACCCGGGGCGCAGCCCCCGTGTGAGGTAGGTGATGCCGCACGAGCGTAGGTGTCATCGAAAGCGCCCCAATCCGCCGAGAGTTGCTTCTTGTGCCCCGTTTCTCCGCCCCCGTGCAGTGCGCGCGCACTCCCCCCGTATGCCAGGAAACTCCGCGCTCGTCGTGGCGTCCAGGGGTTACGGAGCCCGGTTTGTGTGCCACCGGCGCGCGCCGTAAAAATTCACATACCGGCAACATGTGCCCGTACCATCGCGCCATGGCAAAGGCACCTGTTCTTACGCCTCGGGCGGACGACTTCCCACGCTGGTACCAGGATCTGATCAGCAAGGCCGAACTGGCCGACAACGGTCCGGTGCGCGGCACGATGGTCATCCGGCCGTACGGCTACGGGCTGTGGGAGCGGATGCAGCAGGAGATGGACGCCCGGATCAAGGAGGCGGGTGCCCAGAACGCGTACTTCCCGCTGTTCATCCCGCAGTCGTACCTGACGAAGGAGGCGGAGCACGTCGAGGGCTTCGCGCCCGAGCTCGCCGTCGTCACGCACGCCGGGGGCAAGGAGCTGGACGAGCCGGTCGTCGTCCGCCCCACCTCCGAGACGATCGTCAACGACTACTTCTCCAAGTGGGTGCAGAGCTACCGCGACCTCCCGCTGCTGATCAACCAGTGGGCGAACGTGGTCCGTTGGGAGATGCGCCCGCGCGTGTTCCTCCGTACGACGGAATTCCTGTGGCAGGAGGGACACACGGCCCACGCCACGTACGAGGATGCCCGGGACTACGCCGCGCACATCCACGAGAAGGTGTACGCCGACTTCATGGTGAACGTCCTGGGCATCGACGTGGTGCTGGGGCGGAAGACGCCGGGCGAGCGGTTCGCGGGGGCCGTCAACACCCTCACGCTCGAAGCGATGATGGGTGACGGCAAGGCCCTGCAGATGGGCACCAGCCATGAGTTGGGCCAGAACTTCGCCAAGGCCTTCAACACCCGGTACCTGTCCAAGGACGGCCGGGAGGAGTTCGTCTGGCAGACCTCCTGGGGGTCCTCGACCCGCATGGTGGGTGGCCTGATCATGTCGCACGGTGATGACAGTGGGTTGCGGGTGCCACCGCGCCTCGCCCCCGTACAGGCCGTGGTCCTCGCGATCAAGGGCGACGATGCGGTTCTGGCCAAGGTCCACGAGATCGGCGACCGGCTGAAGGCGGCGGGCGTACGCGTCCAGGTCGACGACCGCACGGACACCCCGTTCGGCCGCCGCGCCGTCGACTGGGAACTCAAGGGCGTGCCCGTGCGTATCGAGGTCGGTCCCCGTGACCTGGAGAACGGCACCGCGATGCTGGCCCGCCGAATCCCCGGCGGCAAGGAGCCGGTGGCGATCGACTCCCTCGTACGGCTGCTGCCCGCCGTCCTCGAAGAGGACCAGGCCCTGCTGCTGACGCAGTCGCGCGAGCGGCGGGAGTCCCGGACGTCCGAGGTGTCGACGATGGGGGAGGCCGTCGAGGCCGCCGTCGCCGGCGGCTGGGCGCGCATCCCCTGGGCCGTCCTCGGCGAAGAGGGCGAGGCCGAGCTCGCGGCGCACGCGGTGACCGTACGCTGTCTGGTCGCGGAAGACGGGTCGGTGCCCGGGAGTGACGACGCACCCGGTAACGTCGCCGTTGTGGCCCGCGCCTACTGAGCCCCGGCATTCCGCCGCGAGAAGGACCGAAACGCCTCTTGCGCATCTGATGACCGCAGGTGCCCCGGCGGGCGGACACCGTCTACAGGCCGGGGCGTACGAGTCACTACGTACCGGCTAGGTGTGAACTGTGAGGCTTCTCCGCAGATCAGCGCACCCGCCCTCGTCAGGACGCATCAGCGGCAACTGACGGGTACGTGCAAATTATTTGGGATGCCCCGGAATAGGAACACAGAGGCACCCCGGCTCGTTGTCATTACGTGAGCACGACACCACCTGTTCTCGCCGCAGAGCTGGCAGGGGCGTGGGCCGACATTCAGCGGCACCACCCCGAGCTGCCCGATCTTGCCGCGCCAGAGTCCCTGATCGGAGAATCGTCGTCCGCCTGCGGGCACGAGCTCTCCTTCGAACGACTGCTTCACGAAGCAGTCCACGGCATCGCCGCCGCCCGAGGTGTCCGAGACACCTCCCGCGCCGGCAGATACCACAACCGCAGATTCCTCGCGATCGCCGAGGAGCTGGGCCTGGACCACCCCGAGGAGCCGCATCCCAGCAGTGGCTTCTCGCTGGTCACGCTCAACCCCGAGGCGAAGCGGCGTTATCGCCCGACGATCGAGCGACTGCAGCGTGCCCTCAAGGCGCACACGGTCGCGACCGCCGCGGACACGGCCCGCAGCTTCCGGGGCCCGGCCGCCCGGCACGGCTCCTCCGGAGGAGGCGTGCGCGTGAAGGCGGTCTGCGACTGCGGGCGCAACGTCCGCGTCGTCCCGTCGGTCCTCGCCCAGGCACCGATCGTGTGCGGAGGGTGCGGGAAGCCGTTCCGCATCCCGGAGGTGGTCGGCGCGGCAGCGGGCTGAGCGGACAGTCGTAGCGGCGGGCAGTCGTGCCGCCGGGGTGGTGCGGGAGAGCGCAGTGGCATCTCGTGGGTGCCGGGTTGCGCAGCGGCCCACCTCGACGGCGACACCCGCGTGGGGCCCGATCGTGCCGCGAGCCGGTCGTGCCCTGCCCGGTTCAAGGCGCCGGTCAGGGTGTGGCAGAATGGCCAGCTGTACTCGACAGCCGCACAGGACCCCTCTCTCCTCCGGCTGACGCGTCCATCGGGCACTCGGGTACCGCAACCCCACGCGGCAATTCCGTCGTGCCCAACCACGTCAAGACCAGGAGACACCACTCCAGTGGCAGTCAAGATCAAGCTGAAGCGTCTGGGCAAGATCCGTTCGCCTCACTACCGCATCGTCGTCGCCGACTCCCGTACCCGCCGTGACGGCCGGGCCATCGAGGAGATCGGCCTGTACCACCCGGTGCAGAACCCCTCGCGCATCGAGGTCGACTCCGAGCGTGCGCAGTACTGGCTGGGTGTCGGCGCGCAGCCGACCGAGCCCGTTCTCGCCATTCTCAAGCTGACCGGCGACTGGCAGAAGTACAAGGGCGAGCCCGCCCCGGCGCCGCTGCTCGTGGCCGAGCCGAAGGCCGCGCGCCCGTCGTTCGACGCCCTGGGCGGCGACGACGAGGGCAAGGGTGAGGCCATCACCCAGAAGAAGAAGGCTGAGAAGAAGGACGAGGCCACCGCCGAGTCCGCGTCGACCGAGGCCTGAGCATGCTCGAGGAGGCTCTCGAGCACCTCGTGAAGGGCATCGTCGACAACCCGGACGATGTGCAGGTCGCCTCGCGCAACCTGCGTCGCGGACGCGTTCTCGAGGTCCGGGTGCACCCCGACGACCTCGGTAAGGTGATCGGCCGCAACGGCCGCACCGCACGCGCCCTGCGCACCGTCGTGGGCGCCATCGGCGGCCGCGGCGTCCGTGTCGACCTCGTCGACGTGGACCACGTCCGCTGACGTAAAAGCAGCACCGGCTCGGGCCGGGGAGGGCCATTGGGCCGTCCCCGGCCCGTAGTCGTCTACGCGGCAATGCCGTAGCCACACGACAGGAGATCAGGCAAGTGCAGCTGGTAGTCGCGCGGGTGGGCCGCGCCCATGGCATCAAGGGCGAGGTCACCGTCGAGGTACGTACCGACGAGCCGGAGCTGCGGCTCGCGCCCGGCGCCGTCCTGGCCACGGACCCCGCCTCGGCCGGTCCGCTGACCATCGAGACGGGGCGGGTGCACAGCGGCCGCCTCCTGCTGCGCTTCGAGGGCGTACGCGACCGCAACGGCGCCGAGGCGCTGCGCAACACCCTGCTGATCGCCGAGGTCGACCCGGACGACAAGCCCGAGGACCCGGACGAGTACTACGACCACCAGCTCATGGACCTGGACGTCGTCCTGAAGGACGGCACCGAGGTCGGACGGATCACCGAGATCTCGCACCTGCCCTCGCAGGACCTCTTCGTGGTCGAGCGGGCCGACGGGACCGAGGTGCTGATCCCGTTCGTCGAGGAGATCGTCGTCGACATCGACCTGGAGACGCAGCGGGCGGTCATCGACCCGCCGCCCGGACTGATCGACGACCGGGCGGAGATCGCCTCCTCCAGGGACGCCGAAGACGCCTCCGCGGGAGACGAGGCGTAATGCGGCTCGACGTCCTCACGATCTTCCCCGAGTACCTGGAACCCCTGAACGTCTCGCTCGTCGGCAAGGCACGCGCGCGTGGACAGCTGAATGTGCACGTGCATGATCTTCGGCAGTGGACGTACGACCGGCACAACACGGTCGACGACACCCCGTACGGCGGCGGCCCCGGCATGGTCATGAAGACCGACCCCTGGGGCGACGCGCTGGACTCCGTCCTCGCGGACGGCTACGAGACGGGCTCCCACGGGCCGGTCATGGTCGTCCCCACACCGAGCGGACGTCCGTTCAACCAGGAGCTCGCCGTCGAGCTCTCGCAGCGACCCTGGCTGGTCTTCACACCTGCCCGCTACGAGGGCATCGACCGGCGCGTCATCGACGAGTACGCGACCCGCATGCCCGTATACGAGGTGTCCATCGGCGACTACGTGCTGGCCGGCGGCGAGGCGGCCGTCCTCGTCGTCACCGAGGCCGTGGCCCGGCTGCTGCCCGGTGTCCTCGGCAACGCGGAGTCGCACCGGGACGACTCCTTCGCGCCGGGAGCCATGGCCAACCTCCTGGAGGGGCCCGTCTACACGAAGCCGCCCCAGTGGCGCGACCGCGGGATCCCGGACGTGCTGCTCAGCGGCCACCACGGGAAGATCGCCCGCTGGCGGCGGGACGAGGCACTGAAGCGCACGACGGCCAACAGGCCGGACCTCATCGAGCGTTGCGACCCCGCCGCCTTCGACAAGAAGGACCGCGAAATGCTCTCCATCCTCGGCTGGCAGCCCGGCCCCGACGGCCGATTTTGGCGCAGGCCAGAGGCCGTGGAAGAATAGGCGGCTGCTGTACGTCGTCCGGCGTGCGCCCCTGCCACAGGGGGACACGACGCCCGCCCCGACCCGCACGGCCTCCCTTTTGGAAAAACGACTTCCGTTGATGACCTGTGGCATCGGCGAAGAAAGCAGACGATCATGTCTCACCTGCTCGACACAGTCGACGCCGCGTCGCTGCGCAGCGACGTCCCGGCCTTCCGCCCCGGTGACACCGTCAACGTCCACGTCCGCGTCATCGAGGGCAACCGCTCCCGTGTGCAGCAGTTCAAGGGCGTAGTCATCCGTCGCCAGGGCGCCGGTGTCCGTGAGACCTTCACGGTCCGCAAGGTCTCGTTCTCCGTCGGCGTCGAGCGCACCTTCCCGGTGCACACCCCGATCGTCGAGAAGATCGAGCTCGTCACCCGCGGTGACGTGCGTCGCGCCAAGCTGTACTACCTCCGTGACCTGCGCGGCAAGGCCGCGAAGATCAAGGAGAAGCGCGACAACTGAGCACTCGCGACGGGCTCCGAATGAGGGCCGGATAGCATCTGGCCCCGATGGACGCCGAAGCACAGCACACGGAGCGCGACCGCTCCTCCCACCCCGCCGGATCCGAGGAGATCTCGGACACAGAGGGGACGGAGGAACGGTCGCGTTTCGCGTTGGTGGCCCGGGCCGCCGACCGGCTGCCCGGTGGCCGGATCACCCTGACCGTGCTGTTCTGTCTCTTTTTTCTGCTCCTGCTCAGCCGCTTCGTAATCCAGCCGTTCCAGATTCCCAGTGGCTCGATGGAGCCCGGATTGAGGATCGGGGACCGCGTTCTCGTAAATAAGTTGGCGTACCGTTTCGGTGCTGAGCCGAGGCGCGGTGACGTCGTCGTGTTCGACGGCACCGGTTACTTCGGCGACGCCGACTACATCAAGCGTGTCGTCGGCGTGGGGGGAGACCATGTGGTCTGCTGCGACAGGCAGGGGAGGATCGAGGTGAACGGCCGGTCGGTCGACGAGTCGACGTTTCTGTTCCCGGGCGACAAGCCGTCAGAGGTGTCCTTCGACGTCGCAGTGCCCGACGGCGCTCTGTTCGTCCTCGGCGACCACCGCGGTGACTCCAGCGACTCCCGCGACCACCTGGGCTCCCCGGGCGGCGGCATGATCCCCGTCGACGACGTGATCGGCAGAGCCGACTGGATCGCCTGGCCCCTCGGCCACTGGACCCGCCTGGGGCGTGCCGACGACTACGCGCGCGTGCCCGCCGCCGCGGGACGCGGCGCCCCGGCGGCGAGCGGGCCGAGCACCGCGGACGGTGTCCATGGGTAACCGCGGCAAGCCCCGCAGCGCCCGCAGCGCCGCCGAGGACCTCCTGCCCACCGGTAGCCGACGTACCGGCGGCCCCGTCCTGCCCGGCCGGGCCGAGCGGCGCAAGCTCGCCCGCAGGGTCAAGCGGCGCAGACAGCGCTCGGCCATCAAGGAGATACCCCTTCTGATAGGGGTCGCCCTGCTCATTGCGCTCGTCCTGAAGACGTTCCTCGTCCAGGCCTTCGTGATCCCGTCGGGCTCCATGGAGCAGACGATCCGGATCGGTGACCGCGTCCTCGTCGACAAGCTCACGCCGTGGTTCGGCTCGAAGCCCGAGCGCGGCGACGTCGTCGTGTTCAAGGACCCCGGCGGATGGCTGGAGGACGAACAGCCGGTGGCGAAGGCGGACGACCCCATCGTCGTCAAGCAGGTCAAGGAGGTGCTGACCTTCATCGGCCTGCTGCCCTCCGACAACGAACGGGACTTGATCAAGCGGGTCGTCGCGGTCGGCGGCGACACCGTCAAGTGCTGTGACACCCAGGGCCGCGTGACCGTCAACGGCATGCCGCTCAACGAGCCCTACATCAACCCCGGCGACAAACCCTCGTCACTCAACTTCGAGGTGAAGGTGCCCGAGGGGCGCCTGTGGGTCATGGGCGACCACCGCTCCAACTCCGCCGACTCCCGCTATCACCGCACCGAGAAGTACAACGGCACCATCTCCGAGGACGTCGTGGGCCGCGCCATGGTCATCGCCTGGCCCATCGGTCACTGGAGCCGGCTCAACGAGCCGGAAACGTATGCCTCCGTGCCCGACGCGCCCGGTGGGGCGGGCGTTGTGCTCGGCGCGTCGCATAGGGTGGCCACCGCGGATCGATACGGATTGATCCCGCTCCCGACCCCTGCGGAACTCCCGCTCGTTATGGGAGTGGTGGGCCTGCGTCGCATCCGTCGCAGGCGGCGGCACGGAGTGAGGAGTGGATGTGGGGGATTTGGCGGTCGGCGCACGGTCCGGACACGAGGGCCCCGAGGAGCGACCGGAACGACCCGGAGATTCGGTCCCCCCGGCCGCAGAGGACGACGTGACCGCCGGAGGTGACAACGGAGACGACTCCGGTGGCGACGGAGGCAGGGACGAGCGGGACGGCGACGGAGCCGCCCCGCAGCCGAAGAAACCGCGGTCCTTCTGGAAAGAACTCCCGCTGCTCATCGGTATCGCGCTGGTTCTCGCGCTGCTGATCAAGACCTTCCTGGTGCAGGCGTTCTCGATCCCCTCGGACTCGATGCAGAACACCCTCCAGCAGGGTGACCGCGTCCTGGTCGACAAGTTGACCCCGTGGTTCGGCTCGGAGCCCGAGCGCGGCGAGGTGGTCGTCTTCCACGACCCCGCCAAGTGGCTGGCGGGAGAGCCGACCCCGAACCCGAACGCGATCCAGAAGGGCCTCAGTTGGATCGGCCTGATGCCGTCCGCCGAGGAGAAGGACCTCATCAAGCGCGTCATCGGCGTCGGCGGCGACACCGTCGAGTGCAAGGGCACCGGCCCGCTGAAGGTCAACGGCAAGGCGCTGAACGAGACTTCCTACGTGTACCCGGGGAACACGCCGTGCACCGTGGACGACCTCGGCGGCCAGTTCAAGGTGAAGGTACCCGAAGGCAAAATCTGGGTCATGGGTGACCACCGGCAGAACTCGCTGGACTCCCGTTACCACCAGCAGGACAAGCACAAGGGCTTCGTGCCCGTGGACAACGTCGTGGGCCGCGCCATCGTCGTCGCCTGGCCGCCCACCCGCTGGTCCACGCTGCCGGTGCCGGACACCTTCGACCAGAACCTCAGCGCCGCCGCTCCGGGCGTGCTCGGGCTCGCGGGCGCGGTACCGCTGGTGCTGTGGCGCAGGCGCCGTTCCACCGTCGGGAACACCAGGGTTTCTGGGCCGGGTACCGCCGGGTAGGGTGCCGTCCCAGATCGCCGATCTTCCGCGGCCCGCACCTGGGCCGCGGGGTCGATTCTCCGAGTTGGGGGAGCACTGGGATGAGCGGGACAAGTCGTACGGACGAGGGCCACGGACGGCTCGGCAGCAAGCTGTCGGGACTCGCCATGGCCCTCGGCTGTGTGCTCTTCCTCGGCGGTTTCGCCTGGGGCGCGATCGTCTACCAGCCCTACACCGTGCCGACCGACTCGATGTCGCCGACCATCACGGCAGGCGACCGGGTGCTCGCCGAGCGGATCGACGGCTCCGAGGTCGAGCGCGGTGACGTCGTCGTCTTCAAGCAGGCCAGCTGGGGCAACATGCCCATGGTCAAGCGTGTCGTCGCCGTGGGCGGGGACACGGTCGCCTGCTGCACGCAGGACAAGCTGACCGTCAACGGCAAGAAGGTCGACGAACCGTATCTCCCCAAGGGCAGCGCGGCCGAGGCGACCACGATCCCGTCCATCAAGGTCCCCGAGGGCAGGCTCTTCCTGCTCGGCGACGAGCGCAGCGGCTCCCTCGACTCCACCGCCCACCTCACGGAGGCGGGCAGCGGCACGGTGCCACGCAGCGCGGTGGACGCCCGCGTCGACGCCGTGGCCTGGCCCATGAACGGCATGCTGGCCCGGCCCACCAACTTCGAGCCCTTCGGCGCCATCTCCGAGCCGGGGCCCCTGCGCCTGGTCCTCACGGCGATCGTGGTGGGCGCGGTACTCGTCCTCGGCGGAGGGGCCTACGGTCCGATCGCCAAGCGGGCGGAGCGCCGGCGCAGCCGCACGGGGACGACGGAGCAGGCCCTTGCGGGCTGAGGCGCCGCAGGGAGCGGGCGAGCCGTCGGCCGCCGAGTCCGCAAACGAGGGTGGCCAGCCGGTTCCCCGGTCCGGAAGCACGGGCGAGCGGCCGGTCCCCGGGCCCGGCGAACTCGGGGAGCTGCGGAAGGTCGCCCGGGTGGTGCTGCTGGACCCGCAGGACCGCATCCTGCTGCTCCACGGCCACGAACCCGAGGATCCGTCGGACAACTGGTGGTTCACACCGGGCGGCGGCGTCGAGGGCGACGAGACGCGGGAAGAGGCGGCCCGAAGGGAACTCGCGGAGGAGACCGGCATCACCGAGGTCGAGCTGGGCCCGGTGCTGTGGCGGCGGACCTGTTCGTTCCCGTTCGCGGGGCGCCGCTGGGACCAGGACGAGTGGTACTACCTGGCCCGGACGGCGGATACGCGAGAAGTGGTGCCCGAGGCCGCGGGACTGACCGAGCTGGAACGGCGCAGTGTCGCCGGAGCGCGCTGGTGGACGTGCCAGGAACTTAACCAGGCACATGAGACGGTGTATCCGACCAGACTCGCCGAGCTGCTGCGCAGGCTGCTCGACGACGGGCCCCCGGCCGGTCCCGAGACCCTCGACACGGAAATCGTCTAGGGGCTCGCGGGGCTGGCGCACAATAGGGGGACGCACGGCTGAAGGGGAACATGCCATGAGCGCCGAGGACCTCGAGAAGTACGAGACCGAGATGGAGCTGAAGCTCTACCGGGAGTACCGCGATGTCGTCGGTCTGTTCAAATACGTGATCGAGACCGAACGGCGCTTCTACCTCACCAACGACTACGAGATGCAGGTGCACTCGGTCCAGGGTGAGGTGTTTTTCGAGGTGTCCATGGCGGATGCCTGGGTGTGGGACATGTACCGGCCCGCTCGGTTCGTGAAGCAAGTGCGCGTCCTTACATTCAAGGACGTGAACATCGAGGAGCTCAACAAGAGCGATCTCGAACTGCCGAGCAGCTGAGGGATCACGGTCGCCGACCGGCCGGAGGTGGGGACGGCCGCTCGTGTGGGTGACTGAGTTGTCCACAACCGAGTGGCCGTCCACCAAGATCCAATAGCGGGCCGCGGCGGGCTCAGTGTGGGTGCCGGAGGTGGTGCCCACATGAAGACGTCCAAGGCACGCAACGCACTGGGAAAGTACGGCGAGGATCTGGCCGCGCGGTGGCTGACCGAGTCGGGAATGAAGGTCCTGCAGCGCAACTGGCGCTCGGGCCGGGCCGGCGAGATCGACATCGTGGCCCGTGACGGCGACGCGCTGGTCGTCTGCGAGGTCAAGACCCGCCGCACGGGAACCTTCGAGCACCCGATGGCCGCCGTCACCCCCGTCAAGGCGCAGCGGCTGCGCGGCCTCGCCGAGCGCTGGCTGCAAGAACACGGAGGAGCCCCACCGGGCGGCGTCCGTATCGACGTCGTCGGCGTCCTGCTGCCCGACCGCGGCGCCCCCGTCGTGGAGCACGTGCGGGGGGTGGCCTGATGGGATTCGCGCGTACGTGCTCGGTGGCCCTCGTCGGTGTGGAGGGCGTCGTCGTCGAGGTCCAGGCCGACCTGGAGCCCGGGGTCGCGGCCTTCACCCTGGTCGGCCTGCCCGACAAGAGCCTGACGGAGAGCAAGGACCGGGTGCGGGCGGCCGTGGTCAACTCCGGCGGCGAGTGGCCGCAGAAGAAGCTCACGGTGGGCCTCAGCCCGGCCTCGGTCCCCAAGAGCGGCAGCGGATTCGATCTCGCTATCGCATGTGCGGCTCTGGGGGCCTCCGAGCGCATCGACCCACGGGTGCTCTCCGACATCGTGATGATCGGCGAGCTGGGCCTGGACGGGCGGGTCCGGCCCGTCCGGGGTGTGCTGCCGGCCGTGCTGGCCGCGGCGGACGCGGGATACGAGCAGGTGGTGGTGCCGGAATGCGCGGCCGCCGAGGCCTCGCTGGTGCCCGGGGTCTCCGTGCTCGGCGTCCGCAGCCTCCGGCAACTGATCGCCGTCCTCACGGACGAACCGGTGCCCGACGAGGAGCCCGACGACCAGGGCCGCCCGGATCCGCTGCTCGCGGGCCTGCGCATGCCGGGGACGGGCGCGGCCACAGGCATGCACGGCATGGGCGCCATGCAGCACGACCACGGACACGACCTCGCCGACGTCGTCGGCCAGCACTCGGCACGGACCGCGGTCGAGGTCGCCGCGGCCGGCGGACACCACCTGTTCCTGGAAGGCCCACCGGGGGCGGGCAAGACGATGCTCGCCGAGCGACTGCCCGCCATCCTGCCGAGGCTCAGCCGCGGCGAGTCCCTGGAGGTCACAGCCGTCCACTCGGTCGCCGGCCTGCTGCCACCGGGAAAACCCCTGGTCGACGTCGCTCCCTACTGCGCACCGCACCACTCGGCGACCATGCAGGCGCTCGTCGGAGGTGGCCAGGGAGTCGCACGGCCGGGCGCGGTGTCCCTCTCCCACCGGGGAGTGCTCTTCCTCGACGAGACACCCGAGTTCAGCAGCCATGCCCTCGACGCCCTGCGCCAGCCCTTGGAATCGGGGCATGTGGTGATCGCGCGCAGCGCCGGAGTCGTGCGCTTCCCCGCCCGGTTCCTCATGGTGCTCGCGGCGAACCCCTGTCCGTGTGGTCGCTTCTCGCAGCGGGACAGCCTGTGCGAGTGCCCGTCCTCCGCGATCCGCCGCTACCAGGCACGGCTCTCCGGACCGCTGCTCGACCGGGTCGATCTGAGGGTCGAGGTGGACCGCGTCACCCGTTCCCAACTCACGGAGCGGGGCGCGCGGGGCGAATCCACCGAGACGGTCGCCGACCGGGTGCGGGCTGCCAGGGAGCGGGCCGCGGCGCGGCTGACGGACACTCCCTGGCGGACCAACAGCGAAGTGCCGGGGCGGGAGCTGCGCAGCCGTTGGTACGCCTCCCCGGGAGCCATGGACGACGCCGAGCGCAGTCTGGAGCGCGGTGTGCTCACCGCGCGCGGTCTCGACCGTGTCCTGCGCGTCGCCTGGACCGTCGCGGACCTCGTGGGGCACGACCGGCCCGACGTGACGGACGTCGCCCTCGCCCTGCAACTGCGCACCGGGGTCCCTCGGGGGGTGCCAATGGCGATCGGAGCGCTGTCATGACCGGGGACAGCAGGGGCAGAGAGGATGACAAGGACAGCAGGGACAGCAGGGAGGACGCGCGACTCCACCGGGCCTTCCTCGCGCGCGTCGTCGAACCGGGGGACGAGGTCTGCGGGCGGTGGCTCCGCGAGTTCGGCGCGGCGGAGGTGGTCGGGCGGCTCACCGGAGGCGGTCAGCAGCTGCCGGGCGTGACGGACAAGCGATGGGCGGGGCTGAGGGCCCGGGCCGAGCGGGCGGACCCGGAGCGGGACCTCGCCGTGGCACGGGACACCGGGACGCGGTTCGTGTGCCCGGGGGACGCCGAATGGCCCGCGCAGCTGGACGACCTCGGGGACGCGCGGCCCACCGGTCTCTGGGTGCGAGGGCGGCCCAGCCTGCGGATATGGGCGCTGCGCTCGGTCGCGGTCGTGGGCGCACGGGCCTGCACCGAGTACGGCGCGCACATGGCGTCCGTACTCGGCGCGGGGCTCGCCGAGCGGGGGTGGGTCGTGGTGTCCGGGGGCGCCTACGGGGTGGACGGCGCGACACACCGCGGTGCGCTCGGCGCGGGCGGGGCCACCGTCGCCGTCCTCGCCTGCGGGGTCGACCGGCCCTACCCGCGCGGGCACACACAACTGATCACCCGCATCGCCGAACAGGGACTGGTCGTGGGTGAGTTGCCACCCGGTGACCATCCGACTCCGAGCAGGTGTGTTAACTGCACCTGCTCTGGCTCGTTAGACGGGGTGATGTACCCCTTCCAAGGAGCTCAACGTGTCCGACGATCCATACCGAGAACTGATCGAGGGACGGGTATCCGTCCCTCGAATCGGCTCGGTCGTACAGCTCCGTACTGTGCATCCGCCGTACGGCATGCTCGATGCCACCGGAGAGCCGTTCAAGCCCGTGATGACCTACCTCCGGCAGCTCTCGCTTGATGACAACAGGCCGCTGACCTGCCGGAGTTACGCCTACGACTTGCTCCGCTGGTTCCGCATCCTGTGGCTGCTCGGCCTCTCCTGGGAGAAGGCCACCGAGGCCGAGGTCACCGCGATGGTGGGCTGGCTCCGCGTAATCCCGAACCCACAGCGCCGCCGCAGCAACCCGAAGGCTCCTCGGCCCGGGTCCGTGAACGTCCGGACCGGCAAGCCCTACCTCAAGGCGGGGTACTCGCCCAGGACGATCAACCATGCCCTGACGGTGGTCAGCAGCTTCTACAACTTCTATCGCCTCACCAACCGTGGCCCGCTGATCAACCCGGTCCCCGAGTCCCTGGCCCGCCGCCGAGCTCTCGCCCACCACAACCCCATGGAAGCGCCGGCGAAGTTCCGCCGCACACGCCTGCGCCAGAGGGTTCCCAAGACGGACCCGCGAGCCATTCCCGACGCGATGTGGGACGAGTTCTTCGAGGCCATGACCCATGACCGCGACCGTGCTGCCGTCCTGCTCTATGTCTCCAGCGGCGCCCGCGCCGGTGAACTGCTCGGGGTCACCCCGGGTGACATCAACTGGCCCAAGCAGATCTTCTACGTCATTTCCAAGGGGACGGACGAGAAGGAACCCGTGCCGGCCAGCCCGCAGGCCCTGGTGGTGCTCGCCGCCTACATCGATCAGACCGGCCTGCCACCCGCGGACCAGCCGGTGTTCCGCACCCGCCGCGGCCCGGACAAGCCGCTGACCTACTGGGCGATGCGCCGCGTCGTTCAGCGCGTCAACGACAGACTCCGCACCAACTGGACCCTGCACGACCTACGGCACACCGCTGCCCAGCGGATGGCCAACGATCCCGCCCTCACCCTCGCCCAGGTCCGGGCCATCATGCGCCACTCCGACCTGGCCACTACGGGCCTCTACCTGCACCAACGCGTCGAGGATCTCTTCGACGCCCTCCAGGAGCACTACAACCGGCCCCGTGTTGAGCGGAGTTACGCACCCGGCTACGACCCCGAGGACGTGAAGGCGGTATTCGGTGCCTAGTCAGGAGCTCACCTTCGGCAGCTACACCGTCCGCAACCGGCGCACGAACTACCGCGACCGTGACGCCGAACTGCCGGAGCCTCGTGGCACCCGGTTCTCCAGCGCACAGGTCAAGGCGGCCCCGGCGCCGCGGCCGGAGAACCCGCCGGCCCCGTTCGGCGACTTGTCGCGGTCCTCCATCGAGGACCTCTGCTACCTGGCGACCTCCACCTTGAAGGGGCGGACCAGCTCCTTGGCAGAGAAGCGCCGACGAGGGCTCCGGCTGTTGCTCGGGCACCTGGAGACACTGCCGGGGGAGACCTGGCAGGAACGGTGGGAGGCAAGCGGGTTCAACGAGGAGAACGCGCAGTCGGTCAACATCCTTGGCCGACCGGAGAGCCGCTTCGACGGCTCCGACCTCATCTCCGCGGCGAAGTGGGCCTTCGGCACCCGGCTGATCCAGCCCTCGTTATCCGGGTTTCGGGCCAACAAGTTTCTAGACTTCGCCGAGCCCTTCCGCAAGCTCCAGAATGACCCTCATCTGGACGCCTTCTTCGCCGCGGTCGACGCGACCGAGCACTTCAACAACAACCATCGGCTCCGCGCGAGGTTCGATCTGACCTGCGCGTTGACCGTTCAGGGCATCGACCTGGAACACCTGACGCCGGCCGCACTGCTGCACTACTCGCTCGAGTGCCGCCGCCTGAGACTCACGCACGGCGCCAGCACCCACAACAAGGAGACCCGCTTCGCGGCTCGCGGAGCTTGGGAAGTCCTGCACGCGATGGGGCACTTTCCCGACGGGACACCGCCGACCTTGCGGACGTTCATCTACAACGGTCAGTACACGATCGAGGAGATGGTCGACCGCTACGGGATCAAGCACCAGGGCATCCGCCAGCTACTGATCGACTATCTCGTCCGGCGACGGGCTGACACCGACTACATCACCACCGAAGGCCTCGCCCGCCATCTGGCCAGCCATTTCTGGGCCAAGATCGAAGAACTCAACCCCGATCAGCAGGACCTCGTACTCAGCACGGATCTCTACGACCAGTGGCGAGCCGACCTCCAGTTCTGGGGGAAGGAGAAGAACAGGGTCCGCAAGGACGTCGCTTCCATCCTCTTGGCGATCCGCGGCTTCTACGTCGACCTGCACAGCTGGGCCATCGAGGAACCGGAACGATGGGCGCAATGGGTGGCCCCCTGCCCCATCCAGCCCAAGGACCTCAAGGGCTTCGGCAAACGCCGCCGCGAGATCAACCGGCGCATGGCCGAACGGACCCGGGTCCGCCAGCCCCTTCTGCCGATCCTCGTCCAGCACGTCGAGGCACGGCACGAGCACCTGGCATCCCTACTGGAAGCCGGGGCCGACGTTCCGCTCGGCGGCGAGTTCACCCTCAACGGACTCCACTACCGTCGCACCGACTCCCGTCAGGACCGGCGCCTGCTGAACCTTGGTATCGAGCTGCCCCTCCGGGTCTTCGCCCCCTCCGGCGACATGATCAACGTGACCATGGCCGAGGACTCTGCCTTCTGGGAGTGGGCCGCAGTCGAGATCTTGCGGCACAGTGGCATCCGGGTCGAGGAGCTCGTTGAACTCACCCACCTCAGCATCCGGCAATACCAGCGGCCGAACGGCGAGGTGATCGCCCTCTTGGTGATCGCTCCATCCAAGAGTGAACGTGAGCGGGTCATCCCGATGTCCGCCGAGCTGTTCCACACGGTCGCCCAGGTCGTGCGCCGCCACACCCGCAACAGCCGCACGGTTCCCTTGCTCACCCGCTACGACGGACACGAAAAGACCTGGTCAGAGCCCATGCCGTTCCTCTTTCAACGGCAGATCGGGACCAGTCGCGGCGTCATGTCACCCACCACTGTCCTCAACATGCTCGGCCGCACCTGCGAGGAGATCGCCAAGACCAGCAAGACCTTCGCCGCGAAGTTCACCCCGCACGACTTCCGCCGGCTGTTCGCCACCGACATCGTCAATGGCGGCCTGCCCATCCACATCGGAGCCGCTCTACTTGGCCACCTGAATCTGCAAACCACACAGGGTTACGTCGCGGTCTTCGCCGAGGACATCGTCAGCCACTACCAGAAGTTCCTCAACCACCGCCGATCTCTGCGGCCCGAGACCGAGTACGCAGACGTCACCGCCGACGAGTGGACTGAATTTGAAGAGCACTTCGACAAGCGGAAGGTCGAGTTGGGGAACTGCGCTCGTCCCTACGGATCGCCCTGCCAGCATGAGCACGCTTGCATCCGATGCCCGATGCTCCAGGTCAATCCCAAGATGCTGCCCAGGCTGGCCGAGTTGGAGAAGGACCTCCTCCTGCGACGCAAGCGCGCGGAACAAGAGGACTGGCTCGGAGAGATCGAAGGCATCGACATGACCCTGACCTTCCTTCGCACCAAGCAAGCGGACGCGGCACGGCTCACACGCCGAGCGCCAGTCGATATCGGGCTGCCGCGACCTCGACCAGAACAGCCCTAGCTGCCCGATCATCACCCCGCAGAGTGAAGTGCAGAGAAGGTTCATCCTGCGCAACCGAGTCATCGCGGCGTTGACCCGCGGCACGGTGGTCGTCGAGGCGGCGTACCGCAGCGGCGCCCTGGTCACCGCCCGAGCCGCTCAGCGGTTGGGCCGGTACGCGATGGGGGTGCCCGGCCCGGCCACCAGCGCGCTCTCGGCGGGGGTGCACGAACTGCTGCGCGGAGAGGCGGCGCTGGTCACCGACGCCGCGGAAGTGGCGGAGCTGGTCGGCGACATGGGCGAGCTGGCGCCGGACCGGCGTGGGCCGGTGCTGCCGCGCGACCTCCTGGACCCAGCCGCCGCCCGTGTGCTGGCCGCGCTGCCGGCCCACGGGACCGCGTCGCCGCAGGACACGGCCAGGGGCGCCGGAACGACGGCGGACGACGCGGTCGCGAGACTGTACGAACTCCGCTCACTTGGGTTCGTCGAACGACACGGCGACGGCTGGAAGTTGACACGCCAGGCCACTATCTCCGTCGACAAGGATCGGGGGCCATGCTGACCGAGAGTGTTCGGCCGTCCGGGCGACCCCCCGAAACCCTTGGCAATTCCCGTAGTTGGCGCTCAGCGATGATTACGCACGGCGACGGTCGTGACCCTGAGGGGCGCCCAGCGGAACGTATCTGCGCACGGTGGATCCCTCGCCCTTCGCACACTGCGACTCCTCAGTCACGCTACGCTCACGAGGATTCCGACTCAGACAGGCAACTCGACATCAGACCGACAGCTCACTCAGGCACCCCCAGTTCACGGCAGAACGGCACAAGGCGACGAATGCCCCAGCACACCTCCGGGTCTGACCGGGCGGCTGTTACCCCCGCTGCCCGCGGCGGCGTGCGGCCGCCCGCCCCCTCGACGCTCGACGAGCTGTGGAGGTCGTACAAGACCACGGGCGACGAGCGACTGCGCGAGCAGCTGATCCTGCACTACTCGCCGCTGGTGAAGTACGTCGCGGGCCGGGTGAGTGTGGGGCTGCCGCCCAATGTGGAGCAGGCGGACTTCGTCTCGTCGGGAGTGTTCGGGCTGATCGACGCCATCGAGAAGTTCGACATCGAGCGTGAGATCAAGTTCGAGACGTACGCGATCACGCGGATCCGGGGCGCGATGATCGACGAGCTGAGAGCGCTCGACTGGATCCCGCGGTCCGTGCGGCAGAAGGCGCGCAATGTCGAGCGGGCCTACGCGACGCTGGAGGCACGGCTGCGGCGTACGCCGTCGGAGTGCGAGGTGGCCGGCGAGATGGGCATCGCGGTCGACGAACTGCATGCGGTGTTCAGCCAGTTGTCGCTGGCGAACGTGGTGGCCCTGGAGGAGCTGCTGCACGTCGGCGGCGAGGGCGGCGACCGGCTGAGCCTGATGGACACCCTTGAGGACACCGCGGCCGACAATCCCGTGGAGGTCGCCGAGGACCGGGAACTGCGGCGCTTCCTGGCGCGGGCCATCAACACGCTGCCCGAGCGCGAGAAGACCGTCGTCACGCTCTACTACTACGAAGGGCTCACGCTCGCCGAGATCGGCAATGTCCTCGGAGTGACGGAGAGCCGGGTCAGCCAGATCCACACCAAGTCCGTCCTCCAGCTGCGGGCCAAGCTGGCGAGTTTCGGGCGCTGATCTCGTTTCCTCGAATGCTGATCTCGCTGAATCGTCCCTGCCTCCGGCGCGGGGCGGTGCCCTGCGGGGGCGCGTGAGGTGAAGCCGGATGCTGCCGGCCGTAGCGCCTCTGAAGTGGGACTTCTTTCGGCCGGGGACCCAGGGATCAAGCCCTGAGGGGCGAGACCCTCCCGTCTTGGGCGGGGCATCCGTAAAGTGGGAGCGTGCCAAGGATTCGAGCGGCCTCCGTGGCCGAGCACCGGTCGATGCAGCGAGCCGCCCTGCTGGACGCGGCACGGTCACTGCTGTCCGAGGGCGGGACGGAGGCGCTGACGTTCCCGGCACTCGCCGAGCGGACGGGTCTGGCGCGGTCTTCCGTGTACGAGTACTTCCGGTCGCGGGCGGCCGTCGTCGAAGAACTCTGCGAGGTCGACTTCCCGGTGTGGGCGGCCGAGGTCGAGGCGGCGATGGCGCTGGCCGGTACGCCCGAGGGCAAGGTCGAGGCGTACGTCCGCCGGCAACTCGGTCTCGTCGGCGACCGGCGTCACCGGGCCGTCGTGGCGATCTCCGCGAGCGAGCTCGACGCGGGTGCGCGCGAGAAGATCCGCGCGGCTCACGGGGGACTCGTCGCGATGATCGTGGAGGCGCTGCGGGACATCGGGCACGAACAGCCGCGGATGGCCGCGATGCTCCTCCAGGGGATCGTGGACGCGGCCGTGCGCAGGATCGAGATCGGTGCGGCCGAGGATCCCGGTGTGATCACCGATGCCGCGGTGGCGATGGCCCTGCGGGGCGTCCAGGGCTGAGTCCCTCCGACCTCGGACGGCCGGGAGTCCTCCGGCGTCGGACGGTCAGGATCCCTCCCGCGTCGGACGGCCGGTGTCCCTCCGGCCGCTGCCGGCCGGGGTGCCTCTCAGGCGTGTCGGTCGGTGTCGATTTGGCGGGATGCCGTTCGTATGGGGGTGGAGGCCACTTCCCTCTGGGATGGTTGCGCCCCTTTCGAAACGTAGGCCCGGAGGTTGTCATGTCGTTCACCGACGAAGAGATCGCCTACATGCGGTCACAGCCGCTCGCGCGCGTCGCGACACTGTCTCCCGACGGCCGGCAGCCCGACGTGGTCCCGCTCGCCTTCGAATACGACGGCACGCATTTCTGGGTCGGCGGCAGCGGCTCGTCGGTCGCCGGGACCCGTAAGTTCCGCAACATCCGGGGCGGCCACCACGAGGTGGCCCTCGTCATCGACGATCTGGTGTCCCTCAATCCGTTCGTCGCACGAGGCGTCCGGGTCTACGGCATCGCCGATGAACCCGTCGAGCGTGTGGGGATGGTCGGCCCGGGGCTCTATGTGCGCATCACGCCGACCCTCTCCTGGAGTTGGAACATGGCGGGCCGTCCGGTGGGCGCGGAGTGGTACCCGTCGCGTCGGTCGGTCCACGAGGTGCCGCCGTCCGGTCGGCCGGACCCGAGCTAGGGCACGGCCCGTGCCCCGGACTCGGGCACTCCGATGACCGGCAGCAGCCGTGACGGACCACGGCCGAGCAGCCATGGCGGCAGCAGGGACAGGGGATCCAGGTAGGTGTCGGCCCGGCGCAGTCCCCAGTGCAGGCAGGACGCCGGGCAGTGGGAACCCGTCGGTTCCACTACGCCGATCACCTCGCCCGCCGCCACCTCCGCGCCCCTTTTCGCCGTCGCCCGCACCGGCTCGTAGGTCGTGCGCAGGGGTGGGTCTCCCGTGCCGTTCAGCTCCACCGAGACGACTCCACGGCCCGCGACCCGGCCCGCGAAGGACACGCGGCCGGGAGCCACCGCGCGGACCGGGGTGCCGGGGGCCGCGGTGAGATCGACGCCGCGGTGGCCACGGCCGTAGGTGGTGGCCGGGGGTTCCCAGCCGCGTATCACCGATGGACGCAGGCCCACCGGCCAGGCGCGGCCGATGGCGGGCACCGGTGTGTCGGCGGGTGGAGCCGCCGGGGGCGAACTGCCGTCGGGATCGCTGCCGGGACCGCCACCGCGGCCACCGCCGGGACCGCCGTCGAGGGCGGTCGCCGCGGGGAGAGCGGCACCCCCGGCGCCCACGGCGGCCACCATCAGGGCCAGCAGCAGCGTCAGCCACGTACGCGTCGATCGGTCTTCTCGCATGCGAGAACGGTCCCGTGCTCGGTGGAAAAAAGTGGATCATGGCCAGGATCTGTGGAGTACCGGTCGGTTGTGGACAGCGGCGTCACCCGGCACCTCGCGGGTCCCGTACACTTCTTGTGGCGATCCGGGTCACCGGGTCGACTTCGCACGCCCCGACACCAGGCCCTCAAACAGCCGGTGTCAGCGCCTCTCGGTCCCTAGCGGCAAGGCGCATCGCGGGCGTCAGGCGCGAGTGCCGTCCGGCACGCGCGGCACAACCGAGAAACTCAAGGAGAACGGCCATGGCCGTCGTCACGATGCGGGAGCTGCTGGAAAGCGGCGTCCACTTCGGTCACCAGACCCGTCGTTGGAACCCGAAGATGAAGCGATTCATCTTCACGGAGCGCAACGGCATCTACATCATCGACCTGCTCCAGTCGCTGTCGTACATCGACCGCGCCTACGAGTTCGTCAAGGAGACCGTCGCCCACGGCGGCACGGTCATGTTCGTCGGCACGAAGAAGCAGGCGCAGGAGGCGATCGCCGAGCAGGCGACCCGCGTCGGCATGCCCTACGTCAACCAGCGCTGGCTGGGCGGCATGCTCACCAACTTCTCCACCGTCTACAAGCGTCTGCAGCGCCTCAAGGAGCTTGAGCAGATCGACTTCGAGGACGTCGCCGCGTCCGGTCTGACCAAGAAGGAGCTTCTCGTGCTCTCGCGCGAGAAGGCCAAGCTTGAGAAGACCCTCGGTGGTATCCGCGAGATGTCCAAGGTTCCCAGCGCCGTCTGGATCGTGGACACCAAGAAGGAGCACATCGCGGTCGGTGAGGCCCGGAAGCTCAACATTCCGGTCGTCGCCATCCTCGACACGAACTGCGACCCCGACGAGGTCGACTACAAGATCCCGGGCAACGACGACGCGATCCGCTCCGTCACCCTGCTCACCCGCGTGATCGCCGACGCCGTCGCCGAGGGCCTCATCTCCCGTTCCGGTGCCGGCAAGGCCGCCGAGGGTGACAAGGCCGCGGGCGAGCCGCTCGCCGCGTGGGAGCGCGACCTGCTCGAGGGTGGCGAGAAGAAGGCCGACGAGGCCACCGCCGAGGCTCCCGCCGCCGAGGCGCCTGCTGCTGAGGCCCCTGCCGCCGAGGAGGCCCCCGCGGCCGCCGAGGCGGAGGCTCCGGCCGCTGCCGAGGCTCCCGTCGCCGAGGCTCCCGCCGCTGCTGAGGCCGAGGCCGAGAAGCCGGCCGAGGCCGCCGAGCAGGCCTGACGAACCAGCGTCACGGTTGAGTGACGGCGGGCGGTGCCAAGGGCGCCGCCCGCCGTTCACCCCCAGACCGTAGATCTTCGGTGGACGCCCGCCCGATCAGCGGCGGACGCCGACTTCGAGACTTCGAACTCCGAGAAGAGATTCACAGATCATGGCGAACTACACCGCCGCTGACGTCAAGAAGCTCCGCGAGCTCACCGGCGCCGGCATGATGGACTGCAAGAAGGCGCTGGACGAGGCCGACGGCAACGTCGACAAGGCCGTCGAGGCGCTGCGCATCAAGGGCCAGAAGGGCGTCGCCAAGCGCGAGGGCCGCTCCGCCGAGAACGGCGCCGTGGTTTCCATCATCGCCGACGACAACACCTCGGGCGTCCTGGTCGAGCTGAAGTGCGAGACGGACTTCGTCGCCAAGGGCGAGAGGTTCCAGGCTGTCGCCAACACGATCGCCGAGCACGTCACCAAGACCTCCCCGGCCGACCTCGAGGCGCTGCTCGCGTCCGAGATCGAGGCCGGCAAGACGGTCCAGGCGTACGTCGACGAGGCCAACGCGAACCTGGGCGAGAAGATCGTCCTGGACCGCTTCGCGCAGTTCTCCGGCGCCTACGTCGGCTCGTACATGCACCGCACCATGCCCGACCTGCCCCCGCAGATCGGTGTCCTGGTCGAGCTGGACAAGGCCGACGCCGACCTCGCCAAGGGCATCGCGCAGCACATCGCCGCCTTCGCGCCGAAGTACCTCTCCCGTGAGGACGTTCCGGCCGAGGTCGTCGAGTCCGAGCGTCGCGTCGCCGAGGAGACCACCCGCGCCGAGGGCAAGCCCGAGGCCGCCCTCCCGAAGATCGTCGAGGGTCGCGTCAACGGCTTCTTCAAGGAAGCCACCCTTCTCGGTCAGCCGTACGCGCTCGACCAGAAGAAGTCCGTCCAGAAGATCCTGGACGAGGCCGGTGTCACCCTGAAGCGTTTCGTACGCATCAAGGTCGGCATCTGAGTCCGTACCGCGATCGACGCACGACCCCGATAGGGTCGACAGCAGTCGTCCGCGTACGCCATCACGCGTGTGCGTGACGGTCGACAGCAGATCTGACGAGGAGGCCATTGCCGCGCATGGGTTGCCACCAACACCCCACCGGCAATGGCCTTCTTTGTATGTGCGACACGTAGAAGAGGCGAGATCTCCATGACCACCACCAAGGCCGACAAGGACGAAAAGAGCGACACCGGCAAGGGCGCCGGCCGCTTCCTGCTGAAGCTTTCCGGCGAGGCGTTCGCCGGTGGCGGGGCACTCGGCGTCGACCCCGACGTGGTGCACAAAATGGCCCGGGAGATCGCCGCGGTGGTCCGCGGCGGTGCCCAGATCGCCGTCGTCATCGGCGGCGGCAACTTCTTCCGCGGTGCCGAACTCCAGCAGCGCGGCATGGACCGGGCCCGCTCCGACTACATGGGCATGCTCGGCACGGTCATGAACTGCCTGGCCCTCCAGGACTTCCTGGAGAAGGAGGGCATCGACTCGCGCGTGCAGACCGCCATCACCATGGGGCAGGTCGCCGAGCCGTACATCCCGCTGCGGGCCGTGCGGCACCTGGAGAAGGGCCGTGTGGTCATCTTCGGTGCGGGCATGGGCATGCCCTACTTCTCCACCGACACCACCGCCGCCCAGCGCGCCCTGGAGATCGACGCCGAGGCTCTGCTGATGGGCAAGAACGGTGTGGACGGGGTCTACGACTCCGACCCGAAGACCAACCCCGAAGCGGTCAAGTTCGACTCGCTCAGCTACGGCGAGGTCATCACCCGCGACCTCAAGGTCGCCGACATGACCGCGATCACCCTGTGCCGCGACAACAAGCTCCCGATCCTCGTCTTCGAGCTTCTGGCCGAGGGCAATATCGCGCGGGCGGTCAAGGGTGAGAAGATCGGCACGCTTGTGGGTGACCAGGGCAGTCGGGCCTGACCGGGGGATGGACAATGTCCTGCCGGTCGGGAACCGTGCAGGAATAAGACGCGACGCAGCCGGCCGCCTACCCGCCAAGGAACCGCAGCCGGGCCTACTCAAGACACGCAGGAGCAAGTGGTGATCGAAGAGACCCTCCTCGAGGCCGAGGAGAAGATGGAGAAGGCCGTCGTGGTCGCCAAGGAGGACTTCGCCGCGATCCGCACCGGCCGTGCGCACCCGGCGATGTTCAACAAGATCGTGGCGGACTACTACGGCGCGCTGACGCCGATCAACCAGCTGGCCTCGTTCTCGGTGCCCGAGCCGCGTATGGCCGTGGTGACCCCGTTCGACAAGAGCGCGCTGCGCAACATCGAGCAGGCGATCCGTGACTCCGACCTCGGAGTCAACCCGAGCAACGACGGCAATATCATCCGGGTGGTGTTCCCCGAGCTGACGGAGGAGCGCCGCAAGGACTACATCAAGGTCGCGCGCACCAAGGCCGAGGACTCCAAGATCTCGATCCGCTCCGTGCGCCGCAAGGCCAAGGACGCCATCGACAAGCTGATCAAGGACGGCGAGGTCGGCGAGGACGAGGGCCGCCGTGCGGAGAAGGAGCTCGACGACACCACGGCGAAGTACGTCGCTCAGGTGGACGAGCTGCTCAAGCACAAGGAAGCAGAGCTGCTCGAGGTCTGATGAACGACTCTTCCTGGGAGGCGCCGCCACAAGCCGGGTACTGGGGGCCGTCCGACCAGGGGCCTGTCCAGGGGGCTGCCCCGGCGGGTCCCGCCTACGATGCGTACAACGCGCAGCAGACTCGCCCCATGCCCATCGTGCCCGACGTACCCGCGCATGGCGGAGACCAGGATGACGACCGGGGGGCTGCTCGGACGGGCGGCCCCCTGTTCCGCGACGAGGCGCCTCGGACGCCGCCGCACCAGGATCCGTCCTCTCAGGTGCCGTCCCACCAGTCGCAGAATCCGCAGGAGCCCATGTCCAGCGCCGCACAACCCGCACCCGCGCCGCAGAAGAAGAGCGCGGGCCGCGACCTGGGCGCTGCCATAGGGGTCGGGGTCGGGCTCGGTGCCGTGATCGTCGCGTCGCTGTTCGTCGTCAAGGCCGCCTTCGTCGGGGTGATAACGGTCGCCGTCGTGGTCGGCCTGTGGGAGCTCACGTCGCGGCTCGCGGAGCAGAAGGGCATCAAGGCGCCGCTCGTGCCGCTGGCGGTCGGCGGTGCCGCGATGGTGATCGCCGGATACGTCCGGGGTGCCGAGGGTGCCTGGGTGGCGATGGCGCTCACCGCGCTCGCGGTCCTGGTCTGGCGGATGACCGAACCGCCCGAGGGGTACCTCAAGGACGTCACCGCGGGAGTCTTCGCCGCCTTCTACATTCCGTTCCTCGCCACGTTCGTGGCGATGATGCTCACCGCGGACGACGGTGCGCGGCGGGTGCTCACGTTCCTGCTGCTGGCCGTGGTCAGTGACACGGGCGCGTACGCCGTCGGCTGGCGCTTCGGCAAGCACAAGCTCGCCCCGCGCATCAGCCCCGGCAAGACCCGCGAGGGCCTGCTGGGCGCGCTCGCCTTCGCCATGGTGGCGGGCGCGTTGTGCATGCAGTTCCTCATCGACGGCGGCACCTGGTGGCAGGGGCTGATCGTCGGCCTCGCGGTCGCGGCCAGCGCCACGCTCGGCGACCTCGGCGAGTCGATGATCAAGCGCGACCTCGGAATCAAGGACATGGGCACCTTGCTGCCGGGGCACGGCGGCATCATGGACCGCCTGGACTCGCTGCTGCCCACGGCTCCGGTGGTGTGGCTGCTGCTCGTGCTGTTCGTCGGTAGCTGATCGTCGGGAGCTGACACCGAGGTTCGCGGTCTGCGGTTTCGCGGTACGAGGGGCTCGTCGTCCAAGTGGACGGCGAGCCCCTGACGTATGTCTGCCGTACGCATGCCGGATGTCCGGGCCACTCGAACGGGAGGGCCCTGGTCTGCGCCGATGTCAGTCCGTGCCGTATTCGTGCGGTCGGCCGCCCTGCCAGTCCACCCAGTGCGGATCCTCCAGCAGCTCCCACGCGTCCGGCAGGCCCGCGCGGCGCAGGAACTCGATCAGGTCGGCGTCGCTGTGGGCGAGGCCGGCGACCCGGGAGCGGATCGACACCCGGCGGCCGCCGGTGCCGGCCGCGCGATGCACGACGATGGGCGCGGTGCCCTCGCCTTCAGGCTGTGACTGTTCGCGGTTCACAGCTCACCGCGGAAGCCATAGGGGGTGGGGGCGCGTCTGCCGCCCACTGGTCGCGCGGCGAGCTTCCGCCCGGGCGTCGGTGGGGGAGGCGTGCGTGCTTGATCCGGGCGAGACAGGTATTCGTACACGAGTTCGATTGTAGGTCCAGGTGTGGCCCTTGGGACAGAGCCAGGCCTCCCGCGGCATCGAACTTGGGCCCGTCGGCAGCTCACGACCACGCGCCTGCCCGAGGTCGTGACCCGAGGGATGGGTAGGTTTGTCGCACCGCTCAAGGAGATGCCCGATGCCGGAACGCCGTAGAGCCCTGTACGTGACCGATCTCGCCTACCAGGCACGGGGGCGGCGCTACTGCGACGAGGACATCTTCCTGACCTCCCGACTGCGCGACGCCTTCGATGTCGCCCTGTGCCACCCGCTGGACGCCGCCGCGCTGATGGACGCCTTCGACGTGGTCGTGGTCCGCAACAGCGGGCCGGTGCTGCACTACCAGAAGGAGTACGACGCCTTCCGGGAGCGGGCGACGGCCGTCGGCACCCGGGTCTACAACCCGTTGACCGGACGCGGCGACATGGCGGGCAAGCAGTACCTGCTGGATCTGACCGCCGCAGGACACCCGGTCATCCCCACCGTCGACCGGCCCGAGGACCTGCACCTGCTCCCCGGGGCCGGCCAGTACGCGGTCAAGCCCAAGGTGGGCGCGGACTCCATAGGCCTGGCCTTCCTGCCCCGAGAGCAGCTCGGCGCCCTCGCCTACGGCGACATCCTGGTCCAGCCGCGCATCGACTTCCGCTACGAAGTGTCCTTCTACTACGTCGACGACGCCTTCCAGTACGCCCTTCACGCCCCCGATCCCGAGCGCCGCTGGGTCCTTGAGCCCTACGAGCCCACCGACGCCGACCTGGCCTTCGCCCGGCGTTTCATCGACTGGAACACCCTCGACCACGGCATCCAGCGCGTGGACGCCTGCCGCACCCGGGAAGGCGCGCTGCTCCTCGTCGAACTGGAGGACCTCAACCCGTACCTGTCCCTGGAACTGGTCTCCGACCGGACCCGCGACTCCTTCGTGGCGAGCATGACGGAATCGGTCCACCGGTTCCTGGATGCCCAGCCCCGCAGCTGAGACTGCCGGCGGCACAAGTCACACGATTCGATCTGCGACACTGATACAGCCATGCCTAAGCCCGGAGAACTCACTTTCGTTGCCCCCCGCGGAGCCAAGAAGCCGCCGCGGCACCTTGCCGATCTCACGCCTGCCGAGCGTAAAGAGGCGGTTGCCGCGGTCGGTGAGAAGCCGTTTCGTGCCAAGCAGCTGTCGCAGCACTACTTCGCACGGTACGCGCACGACCCGGAGCAGTGGACCGACATCCCCGCCGGATCGCGCGCCAAGCTGCAGGAAGCGCTGCTGCCCGAGCTGATGACGGTCGTGCGGCACCTTTCCACCGATGAGGACACCACCCGCAAGACCCTCTGGCGGCTCTTCGACGGCACGCTCGTCGAGTCCGTGCTGATGCGGTACCCGGACCGGGTCACCATGTGCATCAGCTCGCAGGCGGGCTGTGGCATGAACTGTCCGTTCTGTGCCACCGGGCAGGCCGGTCTCGACCGGAATCTGTCCAGCGCAGAGATCGTGCACCAGATCGTGGACGGGATGCGGGCGCTGAGGGACGGGGAGATTCCCGGCGGGCCGGCTCGGCTCAGCAACATCGTCTTCATGGGCATGGGCGAGCCGCTGGCCAACTACAAGCGGGTCGTCCAGTCCATCCGGGCCCTCACCGACCCCGAGCCGGACGGGCTCGGGCTGTCGCAGCGGGGGATCACCGTCTCCACGGTGGGTCTGGTCCCTGCCATCAACCGCTTCGCCGACGAGGGCTTCAAGTGCCGTCTCGCCATCTCCCTGCACGCACCGGACGACGAGCTGCGTGACACGCTCGTGCCCGTGAACACGCGGTGGAAGGTCCGGGAAGTGCTGGATGCCGGCTGGGAGTACGCGGCGAAGTCGGGGCGCCGGCTCTCCATCGAGTACGCGCTCATCCGGGACATCAACGACCAGGCGTGGCGCGGTGACCGGCTCGGGCGCATGCTCAAGGGCAAGCCCGTGCATGTGAACCTGATTCCGCTGAACCCGACACCCGGCTCCAAATGGACCGCCTCGCGGCCCGAGGACGAGAAGGCGTTCGTCGAGGCGATCGCCGCCCATGGTGTGCCCGTCACCGTCCGGGACACCCGTGGTCAGGAGATCGACGGGGCCTGCGGGCAGCTCGCGGCGACCGAGCGGTAGTCTGGCGGACGTACATACATCTTCATATTCCGACAGGGGAGCGCCACAGCGCTGAGAGTGCGGGACAGCCCGCAGACCCTCTGAACCTTGCCCAGGTCATTCTGGGTAGGAAGTTCGGTCACTACTCAAGCTGTTGCGCCCTGCCCGGGACCCGACCGAGGTCCCGGGCAGGGCCGCGTCTCTTCCTGGTCACCCCCAGGAGGAATTCAGTGAGCACCACAGGGAAGTTCACGGCCGTGGTCGCGGTCACCGGGCTCGGCCTCGCCGCGCTCACCGCGTGCGGGTCGTCCGACTCCGGCGACGAGGGCTCCGGGTCCAAGACCGTCACCCTCGTCAGCCATGACTCCTTCGCCTACACCAAGGCCGTACTGAAGGACTTCGAGAAGGAGTCCGGTTACAAGGTCAAGGTCCTCAAGGACGGCGACGCCGGTACGGCCGTCAACAAGGCCATCCTCACCAAGGACAACCCGCAGGGCGACGTCTTCTTCGGCGTCGACAACACCCTGCTGTCGCGGGCGCTCGACAACGGGCTGTTCCAGTCGTACGAGGCCAAGGGCTCGGACCTGATCCTGCCGCAGTACCGGGTCGACCAGGACAAGCACCGGGTCACGCCCATCGACTCCGGCGACATCTGCGTCAACTACGACAAGGCGTATTTCGACAAGCGGAAGCTGGCTCCGCCGACGTCCTTCGACGATCTGATCAAGCCCGAGTACAAGAACCTGCTGGTCACCGAGAACGCCTCCACGTCCTCGCCCGGCCTCGGTTTCCTGCTCGGGACTGCCGCCAAGTACGGCGACGACGGCTGGCAGGACTACTGGAAGAAGCTCAAGAGCAACGGCGTGAAGGTCGTCGACGGCTGGGAGCAGGCCTACAACGTGGAGTTCTCCGGTTCCGCCGGCGGCAAGAAGGCCAAGGGCGACCGGCCGCTCGTCGTCTCGTACGCCTCGTCCCCGCCGGCCGAGGTCATCTACGCCGACCCGAAGCCGAAGACCGCGCCGACCGGTGTCGCGGACGGCACCTGCTTCCGCCAGGTCGAGTACGCGGGCCTGCTCAGCAACGCGAAGAACACGAAGGGCGGCAAGGCGCTCATCGACTTCCTGATCACCAAGAAGTTCCAGGACGACATGCCGCTCAACATGTTCGTGTACCCGGTCCGTGAGGTCGCCCAGGTGCCCCCGGAGTTCACGAAGTTCGGCCCGGCCGTCGAGAACCCCGAGACCCTGGACCCCGCCAAGATCGCCGACAACCGTGACGAGTGGGTCAAGTCATGGACCTCGCTCGTACTGAAGTAGAGCCCCGCGCCGAGGCGGAGCCGCCCGCGAGCCGGCGTCCGCGCCCCCGCACGCGCCCGCGTACGGGGAGCGCGGCGCGGCTCGCTCTCATGGCCCTGCCCGTCGCGTTCTTCGGGCTCTTCTTCGCCTACCCGGTCGCGGCGATCACGGCCCGCGGGCTCAGGATCGACGGGGTCTGGCGGTTCGGGCGGATCGGCGACGTGCTCGCGCAGTCCGACATCCGGCACGTCCTGTGGTTCACGACCTGGCAGGCGCTCGCCTCGACCGCGCTCACACTGCTGATCGCGCTCCCCGGCGCGTATGTGTTCGCGCGCTTTGATTTCAGGGGCAAGCAGGTCCTGCGAGCCGTCGTCACCGTGCCGTTCGTGCTGCCTACCGTGGTCGTCGGCACGGCGTTCCTGGCACTCCTCGGCCGCGGTGGGCTTCTGGACGAGCTGTGGGGTGTACGGCTCGACACGACCGTGTGGGCGATCCTGCTGGCGCACGTCTTCTTCAACTACGCGGTCGTCGTCCGTACGGTCGGCGGCCTCTGGTCGCAGCTCGATCCGCGTCAGGAGGAGGCCGCGCGCGTGCTCGGCGCCTCACGGTTCGCCGCCTGGCGCAGGGTGACGCTTCCGGCGCTCGGGCCGGCCGTCGCGGCCGCCGCGCTCATGGTCTTCCTCTTCACCTTCACCTCGTTCGGCGTGGTGCAGATCCTCGGCGGCCCCACCTTCTCGACGCTCGAAGTCGAGATCTACCGGCAGACCTCGGAGATCTTCGACCTCTCGACGGCCGCCGTCCTCACCCTCGTCCAGTTCGTGGCGGTCGGCGCGATCCTCGCCGTCCACGCGTGGACGGTACGGCGGCGGGAGACCGCCCTGCGCCTGGTCGACGCGTCCGTGACGGCGCGACGGCCGCGCGGCGCCGGGCAGTGGGCGCTGCTCGCAGGTGTCCTCGCCACCATCGCCGTCCTGCTGGTGCTGCCGCTGGCCGTGCTGGTCGAGCGGTCCCTCGACGCCCCCGGATTCGGCTACTACAAGGCGCTGACCAGCGACGAGGGCGGCATTTTCCTCGTCCCGCCGATAGAGGCCATCGGCAACTCGCTGCAGTACGCGCTCGCCGCCACCGCCATCGCCCTGCTGATCGGCGGACTCGCGGCCGCCGCCCTCACCCGCCGGGACGCAGGCCGTCTCGTACGGGGGTTCGACGCCCTGCTGATGCTGCCGCTCGGTGTCTCCGCCGTGACCGTCGGGTTCGGCTTCCTCATCGCGCTCGACAAGCCTCCGCTGGACCTCCGGAGCACCTGGATCCTCGTGCCCCTCGCACAGGCGCTGGTGGGCGTCCCCTTCGTCGTACGGACCATGCTGCCCGTACTGCGGGCGGTGGACGGACGCCTGCGCGAGGCGGCCGCGGTGCTCGGGGCCTCGCCGTGGCGGGTGTGGCGCGAGGTCGATCTGCCGATGGTGCGGCGGGCGCTGCTGATCGCGGCCGGGTTCGCCTTCGCCGTGTCGCTGGGCGAGTTCGGCGCGACCGTCTTCATCGCGCGGCCCGACAACCCGACGCTGCCGGTCGCCGTGGCACGGCTGCTCGGGCGGGCCGGTGACCTCAACTACGGACAGGCCATGGCCCTTTCGACGATCTTGATGATGGTGTGCGCGGTGGCGCTGCTGGTTCTCGAACGTCTTCGCACCGACCGGACCGGGGAGTTCTGACCATGCGTGACGCAAAGCTCGAACTCGTTGGCGCGACCGTACGTTTCGGCGGGCGGGCCGTGCTCGACTCCGTCGGGCTCGATGTCGCCGAGCACGAGATCGTGTGCGTTCTCGGGCCCAGCGGCAGCGGCAAGTCGACCCTGCTGCGGGCGGTCGCGGGTCTCCAACCTCTGGACGAGGGACGGGTGTTCCTGGACGGCCTCGACCTCCACGGCGTGCCCGCGCACAAGCGGGGCGTCGGCCTGATGTTCCAGGACCACCAGCTGTTCCCGCAGCGCGACGTGGGCGGCAACGTGGCCTTCGGGCTGCGGATGCACGGCGAGTCGAAGGATCAACAGGCCGTACGTGTAAGGGAGTTGCTCGATCTCGTGGGGCTCCCCGGTGCCCGTGAGCGGGCCGTCGCCTCCCTCTCCGGTGGGGAGCAGCAGCGCGTCGCGCTCGCCCGGGCCCTCGCGCCCCGCCCCCGGCTGCTGATGCTCGACGAACCCCTGGGCCAGCTGGACCGCTCGCTGCGTGAACGGCTGGTGGTCGAACTCCGCCAGCTGTTCGGCGAGTTGGGCACCACCGTGCTCGCGGTCACCCATGACCAGGGGGAGGCGTTCGCGCTCGCCGACCGGGTCGTCGTGATGCGGGACGGCCGGATCGCTCAGTCCGGTACGCCACTTGAGGTCTGGCAGCGCCCGGCCGACGCGTTCGTGGCCCGCTTCCTCGGCTTCGAGAACGTGACCGCGGCGACCGTCAGCGGGGAGGCCGCGGACACGCCGTGGGGCAAGCTGCCGGTGCCCTCGGACGCCCGGCAGGGCGAGGTCGAACTGCTCGTCAGGCCCGCCGGCGTACGCCTCGTACCGGCGTCCGAGGGGCTGCGCTGCACGGTGGCCGCGCGGACGTTCCGGGGCACCCATGTCGCCGTACGGCTGCGGCCCGAGGACGCGCCGTGGCTGGAGGCGGCATGTGCCCTGCGGGACGCGCCGGAGACGGGCGACGAGGTCGGGGTGGCGTTCGACGCAGCGGAAATTGTCGTACTCGGAGGGCCACCAGGAGCCTAGGGTGCGGCTCATGACGCTACTCGGGCACGACCGCTACTGCGGCGAAATCGTCGGGCAGACCGCGCTGCTGAGGTCGCACCTCGCCGGCGCCGACCTCGACGCGACCGTACCGACCTGTCCGGACTGGACGCTGCGGCAGCTCGCCGTGCATGTCGGCGAGGCACATCGCTGGTCCGAGCACATCGTGCGGACGAGAGCGACGAAGAACGTGCCGGTCGAGCACGTGGCCGACGTCGGAGGACCGGAGAGCGACGACCCCGCCGCCCTGGACGCCTGGCTCGCCGAGGGCGCCGAGAAGGCCGCGGAGACCTTTCGCACCGCCGGGGCCGACACCGCCTCCTGGTCCTGGGCCTGGGAGCACACGGCAGGCTTCTGGGCGCGGCGCATGACCCACGAGACGGTGATCCACCGGGCCGACGCGGCGATCGCCGCGGGGGTGACGTACGAGGTGGCGCCGGAGTTCGCCGCCGACGCGATCGACGAGTGGCTGCAGATCGTACGGTTCGCGCAGGAGAAGTATCCGAGCGACGCCGCGAACGAACTGCGGGGCGAGGGGCGCAGCATCCACCTTCACGCCACCGACACCGAGTCCGGCCTGGACGCCGAGTGGCTCATCGAGTTCGAGGACGAGGGCATCGGCTGGCGGCGCGGGCACGAGAAGGCGACCGTCGCGCTGCGGGGGCCGCTCACCGAGGTGATGCTCGCCTTCTATCGCCGGATGGCGCCGGACGGTGGGGGGCTGGAGGTTCTGGGGGAGCGGGAGTTGCTGGACTTCTGGTTGGAGCGGGCCACGTTTGGTTGAGTGGTGGCGCTCCGCTCGGGCGCGGGTTTTCGTGTGCGGGCCCGGTGGGGGCTGGTCGAGCAGTTCCCCGCGCCCCTCAAAAGCGGGGCTGCGCCCACGCTTTCAGGAGCGCGAAACGAGACGGTGGCCCGCCCCCTCGGACGGGGGCGGGCCACGCCTGGTGGAACTGGGTCTACCGGGCGGTGCTCAGCGACCGTTCGCTGCGCCGCGGCGACGCAGGGCGAACATGACGCCGGCGCCGGCCGCCACGAGCGCGGCCGCTATCCCGGCGATGGCACCGGTGTTGGAGCTGGAGCCGGTCTCGGCGAGGTTCGAGTCGCCGCCCGCGGGAGACGGGGTGCTGCCGCCGGCCGACGCGGCCGGGGTGCTCTCCGACTCCGAGGGCGCCGGGGACTCCGGCTTCGCGGTGACGGGCGAGGAGGGCTCGTCGGACGGGGACGGGGTGGCCGGAGGCGTCGACGGCTCCTCGGACTTGCAGGCCTCGGACGGGGTGACGAGGTTCGGCTTGATGTCCTCGTCGACCTGCTTGCCGGCCTTGACGTGGATCCGGTACTCCGCGTTCGGCTTCCAGTCCTCTGAGAAGTCGATGGTCACGCCCTCGCGGGAGCCCTTGACCTCCTGGGTGCCGACGAGCTTCTCGTCCGCGCCGTTGGACTCCAGGAAGACAGTGACCGTGGCCGCGACGCCGGTCGGGTCCTTGTCGGTGACGCTGATGACACCCTTGGCGCCGTCGCACTTGGCGACGGCCGAGAACTCACTGATGTTGCAGGCGAGCGCGTTGCCGGCGAGGCCGAGCGTGAGCGCGGCCGAGGCGGAGGCAACTCCGAGAATGCGCACGGAACGTGCGGTACGGCGAGATATGGACACGATTGCCCTTCACGGGATGCACAAACGAGGGGGGTGGGGGAGTGGCTGCGAAGAAGCAGCAATCCCAGACGCCTCACAGGTTTATTGGGCCACGTCTCGGGTTGTCAATCCGTCTGTCCGTCTTGACCCTCGGCTTTAGCTTTCATTTACATGAGCCAACCGGATGAGTGCCTCCGGTGCCTCCTCGATCCGGTCGACCAGCGCGATCCGGGACTCCATCGAGCGGTCGCGGGCGAGCGCCTGGAGCAGGGGCCAGGTGGGCAGCCGTTCAGTCCAGTGCGCCCGGTTCACCAGCACCATCGGGGTGGGTTCGCCCCGGGACTCGTAGTAGTTGGGGGTCGCGTTGTCGAAGATTTCCTGGACCGTTCCGGCGGCGCCGGGCAGGAACACCACACCCGCGTTCGAACGAGCCAGCAGGCCGTCCTCGCGGGTGGCGTTGGCGAAGTACTTGGCGATGTGCGAGGCGAAGGCGTTCGGCGGCTCGTGCCCGTAGAACCAAGTGGGGATCCCCACGGAGGTGTTGCCCTTCGGCCAGCGAGTGCGCACCTCGAAGGCGGCGCGCGCCCAGTCGGTCACCGACGGCACGAACGACGGTGACTTCGCGAGGAGTTCGCACGCCTCGTGCAGCATGGTGTCGTCGTACGGGGCCGCGTACGCGCCGAGGTTCGCCGCCTCCATCGCGCCGGGGCCGCCGCCCGTCGCAACGGTGAACCCGGCGCGCGCGAGCGCACGGCCGAGCCGGACGGCGCTGTCGTACGCGTCCGTGCCGCGCCCGAGCGCGTGGCCGCCCATCACGCCCACCACCCGTGTGCCGCGCAGGAGTTCGTCGAGGGCGTCGGAGATCGCGTCGTCGTGGACGGAGCGCAGCATCGACGCGTAGATGTCGCCGTCGGTCTTCGTCTGCTGGAACCAGGCGTACGCGAGGGCGTCCGGCGTCTCCTCGTACCCCTTGTCGAGCGAGGCGAACAGCTCGTCGGGCCGGTAGAGATGACCGCGGTACGGGTCGAAGGGCAGGCCGGGGAGCGGCGGGAAGACCAGGGCGCCGTCGGCACGGACCTTCGCCGCGGCGTTCTCCCGCATCGGACAGCCGAGGAATACGGCGCCGGTGGCGTCGCTCGCCAGCAACTCCTTTGTACGGTCCGTCAGATCGACGCACTGGACACGGAAGCCGGCGAGGGTGCCGCGGGACGAGACGACTGCGTCGAACTCCTCCAGCGTCTCGATCTCACGGTCGTTGTGGTGGGCCGCATGGGCGGGGCTCGTCTGCACCCGCCCATGCTAAGCACGGCCGGTTCAGCCCTGGACGACCGCCGGGTCCATCCACATGACCTCCCAGGTGTGGCCGTCCGGGTCGTCGAAGGCGCGGCCATACATCTGGCCGTAGTCCTGGGGATCGCGGGTCTCCGAACCGCCCGCCGCGACCGCCTTGTCGACCAGCTCGTCCACCTTCTCGCGGCTCTCGGCGCTCAGACACAGCAGCACCTCACTGGTCTTCGTCGAGTCCGCGATCTCCTTCTTCGTGAAGTCCGCGTAGCGCTGCTTGTTCAGCAGCATCGCGACGATCGTGTCGCTGATCACGACGGACGCGCAGTTCTCGTCCGAGAACTGCTCGTTGATCGTGTAGCCGAGCTCCGTGAAGAACTTCTTGGAGGCGTCCACGTCGGTCACGGCCAGGTTCACGAAGATCATCTGCTGGTACATATGAGGTCTCTCCCATCGCGTGATGTGCTGTTCGGAGGGGTAGACCGGGGGGTCGTCGAAAAGTCATCGGCGTCCCGTGAACTTTTTCGGGCGAGTTCTTCGGGTGAGCCGTCAGCGGGTCAGTGGCAGCGCGGCCAGCTCGGCGACCGCCCAGGTCAGCGGGCCGAAGACGGCGAGCAGGGCACCCGTGCGGAGGGCGGCGGCGCTGCGCAGGGCCGTGGCGGGCGCCCCGAGCCGCAGCAGGGCGGCCGTGGTGTCGGCGCGCGCGTTCCTCGCCTCCACCGCGGCGGTCAGGAGCGTCGCGACGGCGCACCCCGCGACGAGCAGCGCGCCCAGGGTGGTGAGCGGCCCCACGTCGGGGCGCGCGCGGCCATAGAGCACGGCCATGGCGTACGCCCCCGACGCCACCGCGCACACCACGCCGAGCGGGCGCCCGATGCGGGCCGCCTCCTCCATGAGCACGCGCCCGGCGAGCAGCCGCAGGGCGCCCGGCCGCACGGCCTGGAGCAGCCTGCCGCAGAGGTGCGTGATCGCGGGCCCGGCCAGCGCGAGACCGAACGCGGTGAGCGCCCAGCCCACCAGCACACCGAGGGGTCCGACCGAGAAGCCGCCCGGCAGCTCGGGTCCCGCGAGAGCCGGGGACGTACGGCCGGCGTACGTCTCCACGGCGAGCCCGGCCGCCAGGACCGCGGCGCCCCAGGGGAGGCCGGAGGGGGCGGGGAGAGGGGCCGGAGGGTGTTGGGGGTCCAGCGGGTCCATGGGGTGGCGGGTGCGGCCGGAGAACCCGGGGCCGTCGTTGCTGCCGGGGCTGCCGGGGCTGTCGGGACGCAGTGAGGCGGTGCGGTGGTCGGGCGCGTCGTGACCGTTGTGCGCGGGTGAGTCGGCGGTGGCGTGGGTGGCGGCGAGCTGCTCGCCGCCGGGGCGGCCCTCGACCCTCGCGCGGGCGCGCGCGCCGGAGCGGCGGGGAACGTCGAGCGCCGCGGCGCTGGTGGACGCCTCCGGGCTGCCGTGCCCGGTGTGCGCGGTGCGGCCGGTGGTGTCCTGCCGGGAGCTGCCCCGACCCTCGGAACCCCCCTGACCCTCGGAACCCTCCCGACCCCCGGAGCCGCGAGGGCCCCCCGAACCGTCCGGGCTCTCCGAGCGAGGGCCCGCCTTCGCCTCCGTACGCGTCCCGAAGCGCCCGTACGCGCCGAAGCCGACGCGCTCGACGGAGCGTCCGTATCCGCCGAAGCCGCTCAGCCGTCCCGGCCGTCCGCCCGTGGTGAAGCCGCTCGGCCTCGGGCCCCGTGGCCGGAGCACCGCCGCACTGGCCGCCGAGGCGATGATCGGTACGAGGGCCAGCAGGGTGAGCGCGGCCGGGAGGGGCAGCGGCTCGTCCGCGGCGAGGAGGTCGGCGGCGTCGCCGTCGAAGGGGAGGCCGGTCAGGTCGCCGCGCAGATGCAGGAAGAAGAGCAGGGCGACCATCGAACCGAGCGTGCAGGACACGGCGGTCGAGATCGCCGCGAGGGCCGTCAGCCGGGCGGGGCCGAGACCGAGCGCCGACAGCCCCTGCCGGGGACGGGTGGCCGGGTCGGTCCGGGCGACCGCCACCGCGAACTGCACGGTCGCGGCGAGCGGCGCGACACACCAGGCCAGCCGCAGCACGGCCGCGCCGGACGCGTCCGGGTGCCCCATCGCGTACCCCAGGGTGCACAGCAGCAGGAAGCCCGTGCCCGCCGACGCCGCCGCGACCAGGAGCCTGCGGAGCTGGACGGCGGGGCGGGCCCCGCGCGCTAGACGGAGAGCGAGCACGCGGCCCGGCCTTCCGCGCTGTCGGACACCGGCGGCAGATGGACGGTGTTCACGCGCCGCCCGTCGAGCAGTGACACCGTGCGGTCGGCGAGGGCCGCGGTGTCCGCGTCGTGCGTGGCCAGCACGACGGTGATCCCGTGCGAACGGGCCGCCGTCGTGAGCGTACGCAGCACATGGGCCCGGTCGGCGCGGTGCAGCGGGGCGGTGGGCTCGTCGGCGAAGAGCACGGTCGGCGCGGGGGCCAGGGCGCGGGCGATGGCCACACGCTGTCGCTCGGCGTGCAGAAGCGCGTGCGGGCGTTTGCGGGCGCAGCCGCCGATGTCGAGGCGGTCCAGCCACTCCAGGGCGGCGGTCTTGGCGCGGCGGCGCGAGACACCTCGCAGCATCAGGGGCAGGGCCGCGTTCTCCCAGGCGTTCAGCTCAGGGACCAGGACCGGCGCCGGGTCGATCCAGGCGAACCGGTCGCGGCGCAGCCGCTCGCGGGTCAGCGGACCCATGGTGTGCACCGGCGTGCTGTTGAACCAGACCTCGCCCTGTTGCGCCTGCAACTGCCCGGACAGGCACTGGAGGAGGGTCGTCTTGCCGCTGCCGCGCGGACCGCCGACGGCAAGGATCTCGCCCTCGCGAACCCCGAGCGAGACGCCGGTGAGCGCGGGCGAGCCGTTGTGGTTGACGTGCAGGGCGCGTGCCCACAGCACGTCGTTGTCCGGCGGAGCCACCATGGCGTACACCTCGGTTCAGATCAGAAATGCCGTGCGGAGTCCCCCTTCCGGGGGAACGAAGGCAGGGCCGATCGGTCACTGGGCACGCTAGGTAGTCGGGGCCGGGAGGCCGGACAGCACGCGGCCCCGGGCCGCCCATTCTCACTCGAACGGGCGCCACCGGGGCCGGTGTTGATCACAGATTCAGCTCATCGGAGCCATGTCACGATCAGAGCTTCGCCCACGCCTCCGTCAGCACCTGGCGGACGATCCCCTCGATCTCGTCGAAGGTCGACTGGTCGGCGATCAGCGGCGGCGAGAGCTGGATGACCGGGTCACCGCGGTCGTCGGCGCGGCAGTAGAGGCCGTACTCGAAGAGCTTCTTGGAGACGAAGCCGTAGAGCACGCGCTCCGACTCCTCGTCCGTGAAGGTCTCCTTGGTGGCCTTGTCCTTCACGAGCTCGATGCCGTAGAAGAAGCCGTTGCCGCGGACGTCGCCGACGATCGGCAGGTCGTGCAGCTTCTGGAGGGTGGAGAGGAACGCCCCCTCGTTGTCCAGCACGTGCTGCGTGAGGTTCTCCCGCTCGAACAGGTCGAGGTTGGCGAGACCCACGGCCGCCGACACCGGGTGGCCGCCGAAGGTGTAGCCGTGCAGGAAGGTGTTGTCGCCCTTGTAGAACGGCTCGGCGAGCCGGTCCGAGATGATGCACGCGCCGATCGGGGAGTAGCCCGAGGTCATGCCCTTGGCGCAGGTGATCATGTCCGGTACGTAGTCGAACTTGTCGCAGGCGAACATCGTGCCGAGGCGGCCGAAGGCGCAGATGACCTCGTCCGAGACGAGCAGTACGTCGTACTGGTCGCAGATCTCGCGTACGCGCTGGAAGTAGCCGGGCGGCGGCGGGAAGCAGCCGCCGGCGTTCTGCACGGGCTCCAGGAAGACCGCGGCGACCGTCTCCGGGCCCTCGAAGAGGATCTGCTCCTCGATCTGGTCGGCGGCCCAGCGGCCGAAGGCCTCGGGGGAGACGCCGGACCCCTGGTCGAGGAACGAGGGGGCACGGTAGATGTTGGTGTTCGGGACCTTGTGGGCGCCGGGGACCAGCGGCTCGAACGGTGCCTTCAGGGCGGGCAGGCCCGTGATCGACAGGGCGCCCTGCGGGGTGCCGTGGTAGGCGACCGCGCGGGAGATGACCTTGTACTTGGTCGGCTTGCCCTGCAGCTTGAAGTACTGCTTGGCGAGCTTCCAGGCGGTCTCGACGGCCTCGCCGCCACCCGTGGTGAAGAAGACCTTGTTCAGGTCGCCCGGCGCGTAGTTCGCGAGGCGCTCCGCGAGCTCGACGGCCTTCGGGTGGGCGTAGGACCAGATCGGGAAGAAGGCCAGCTCCTGCGCCTGCTTGAACGCCGTCTCGGCCAGCTCCCGGCGGCCGTGGCCCGCCTGGACCACGAACAGCCCCGCGAGACCGTCGAGGTAGCGCTTGCCCTTGTCGTCGTAGATGTACGTGCCCTCGCCACGGACGATCGTGGGGACGGGAGCGTTCTCGTACGAGGACATGCGGGTGAAGTGCATCCACAGGTGGTCGTACGCGGTTCGGCTGAGGTCCTTGGTGGTCACGGCTATCGGGTTCCCCACATGTAGGTCTGCTTCTTGAGCTTGAGGTAGACGAAGCTTTCGGTGGAGCGCACGCCGGGCAGGGCCCGTATGCGTTTGTTGATGACGTCCAGCAGGTGGTCGTCGTCCTCGCAGACGATCTCGGCGAGGATGTCGAACGAGCCCGCGGTCATCACCACGTACTCGACTTCCGGCATGGCGGTCAGCGCGTCCGCCACGGGCTCAAGGTCGCCGTCGACGTTGACGCCCACCATCGCCTGCCTGCGGAAACCCACGGTGAGCGGGTCCGTGACGGCGACGATCTGCATCACGCCCTGGTCGAGCAGCTTCTGGACGCGCTGGCGCACGGCCGCCTCGGAGAGGCCGACGGCCTTGCCGATCGCGGCGTAGGGCCTCCGGCCGTCTTCCTGGAGTTGCTCGATGATGGCGAGGGAGACGCTGTCCAGTGAGGGAGTGGTGTTCCCCGACCGGGTGTCTCGGGAGCCCTTTGGCTCTGCGCTGCGACTGGACACGTGCTCACTGTGCATGAGGCATCAGCAGTTCCGCAAGAGTTGATTGATGAAATTCGTTGTCTGCGCGGCCTACATGTGCGGATTTCGCAGTTCTGAGGCGATCGGGGGTGTTGAAAACGTGGGGCGCGGGACTAGGGTGGGTGTCTCAGTGATTGGACATCCGACTGGAGGGCCGGCAGTGAGCACCGAGCTGCGTCGTCTGCGCAATTACATCGACGGAGAATTCCGCGATGCCGCCGATGGACGGACCACCGACGTGGTCAACCCCGCGACGGGCGAGGCCTACGCCACCGCGCCGCTGTCCGGTCGGGCCGACGTCGACGCCGCGATGGCAGCGGCCGCCGCGGCCTTCCCGGCCTGGCGCGACCAGACCCCGGCCGAGCGTCAGAAGGCCCTGCTCAAGATCGCGGACGCCTTCGAGGAGCGGGCCGAGGAGCTGATCGCGGCCGAGGTGGAGAACACCGGCAAGCCCATCGGCCTCACCCGGTCCGAGGAAATCCCGCCCATGGTCGACCAGATCCGCTTCTTCGCGGGCGCGGCGCGCATGCTGGAGGGCCGCGCGTCCGGTGAGTACATGGAGGGCCTGACCTCGATCGTCCGCCGCGAGCCGGTCGGCGTCTGCGCGCAGGTCGCGCCGTGGAACTACCCGATGATGATGGCCGTGTGGAAGTTCGCCCCCGCGCTCGCGGCCGGCAACACGGTCGTCCTGAAGCCGTCGGACACCACTCCCGCCTCCACGGTCCTGATCGCCGAGATCATCGGCTCGATCGTCCCCAAGGGCGTCTTCAACGTCATCTGCGGCGACCGTGACTCCGGCCGCGCGATGGTCGAGCACCCGGTGCCCGCCATGGCGTCGATCACCGGCTCCGTGCGCGCCGGTATCTCCGTCGCCGAGTCCGCCGCCAAGGACGTCAAGCGGGTCCACCTGGAGCTGGGCGGCAAGGCGCCGGTCGTCGTCTTCGAGGACACCGACATGGCCAAGGCCGTCGAGGACATCTCGGTCGCGGGCTTCTTCAACGCGGGCCAGGACTGTACGGCCGCCACCCGCGTCCTCGTCCAGGAGTCCATCCACGACGAGTTCGTGGCCGCGCTCGCCAAGGCCGCCGCCGACACG
Organism: Streptomyces sp. NBC_00258; assembly: GCF_036182465.1. Lineage (NCBI taxonomy): Bacteria > Bacillati > Actinomycetota > Actinomycetes > Kitasatosporales > Streptomycetaceae > Streptomyces > Streptomyces sp. NBC_00258. Next base: position 4,076,819 of record NZ_CP108081.1, on the reverse strand, counting down.
AAGACCGGTATGCCGGACGACGAGGACGTGCTGTACGGGCCGCTCAACAACCCGAACCAGCTCAAGCAGGTCACCGGCTTCATCGAGCGACTGCCCGCCCACGCCAAGGTCGAGGCGGGCGGCCACCGCGTCGGCGACAAGGGCTACTTCTACGCTCCGACCGTGGTGTCGGGGCTGAAGCAGGACGACGAGATCATCCAGAACGAGGTCTTCGGCCCGGTCATCACCGTCCAGTCCTTCTCGGACGAGGCACAGGCCGTCGCGTGGGCGAACGGCGTCGAGTACGCCCTCGCCTCCTCCGTCTGGACCAAGGACCACTCGCGCGCGATGCGCATGGCCAAGGTCCTCGACTTCGGCTGCGTCTGGATCAACACCCACATCCCGCTGGTCGCGGAGATGCCGCACGGCGGATTCAAGAAGTCCGGCTACGGCAAGGACCTGTCGGCGTACGGGTTCGACGACTACACGCGGATCAAGCACGTGATGACGTCCATCGAGGGCTGACGGGCCGGCGGGCCGACGGTTCGCGGCTGACGGAGTGAACGGCACGGCCCCGGGCGGGAGTTGATCCGCCCGGGGCCGTGTCGTGTCGTGCCGTGTCGGTCGCTCGGTCGGGTGGCTGGTTGGGCGAGTACGTGTCGGACGGCCTGGGTGAGTACGAGTCAGACGGTCCCCGTGAGTACGAGTCCGGCGGCGCTCTGCTCTGCGTCGGCCCCCTTCTCGCTCTTGTCGCCCTTCTCGTTCCTGTGCTCCTCGCGGCCGCCGCAGTCCGGGGGCCAGGGCCGGTCGCCCTTGCCGGGCGGCTCGTCGGGCGGGACCGGGAAGTCGACGCCGATGTCCTCCAGGATGTGCTTGCAGGCCTTCACGGCCTTCCGGAACTCCTTGGAGACCGGGTCGGGGCGGCTCGCCCGGTCGCCCGCGTCGATCCGTACGCGTACGCCGTCGCCGTCGTCCGCCGTGTGGATGACGATGTCGGGGAAGTCCTCCAGACCGTTGTCGCGCACGCACTCGGTGAACTCGCGGGATGCCTCGTCCTGGCGTTTCCAGTCGGTCGAACCGCTCGGGTCGTCGTCCTTCGGGGGTTCCGACGACGATCCGCCGCCCGACGGTGCGGACGGGTCGGCCGCGACGGCCTGGCCCGCGTACACCCCGCCGAGTGTGACGGCGGTGATCAGGGCGCAGGCCGCGGCCAGCCGGCGGTGCCCCTTCGTCGTACTTCGCATGAGGATCCTCCTGGTGCGTCTCTGGAGTACGTCTCGGGAGTGCGTCTCCTCGAATCACCTCAGCGCGTGGGCGGTTACGGCACGGGAACGGGTGCTCTTACCGCCCTGTTACCGCCCGGCGGGCACGCTGGCCGCAGGGTTCGCAGCAGCCGGAGACGCAGCCGGAGATGCCGATGCGCGTATTGGTGGTCGAGGACCACGAGGAGCTCGCCGAGACCGTCGCGGCGGGACTGCGCAGAGAGGGTATGGCCGTCGACATCGCGCTGGACGGCCATGCGGCGCTGGAGCGTGCCACGGTCAACGGCTACGACGTCGTCGTACTCGACCGTGACCTGCCCGGGCTGCACGGAGACCGGGTCTGCCGGGCCCTGGCCGAGGGGGGCAGCCGGGCGCGGGTACTGATGCTGACCGCGTCCGGCACGGTCGCCGACCGCGTCGCGGGGCTCGGGATGGGTGCCGACGACTATCTGCCGAAGCCGTTCGCGTTCACCGAACTCGTCGCGCGTATACGGGCGTTGGGGCGCCGTGCCCAACCCGCGCTGCCGCCGGTTCTGGTCCACGGCGATCTGCGGCTCGACCCCGCGCGACGGGTGGCGTCCCGCAACGGCAGCCAACTCCCGCTCAGTCCCAAGGAGTTCGCGGTCCTGGAGCTGCTGATGGGTGCGGGTGGGGCCGTGGTCTCCGCCGAGGAACTGCTGGAGCGGGCCTGGGACGAGGCGGCCGATCCGTTCACGCAGACCGTGAAGGTGACGGTCAGCCGACTGCGGCGCAAGCTCGGAGAGCCGCCGTTGATCGAGACGGTGGCGCAGGCCGGGTACCGGGTATGAGTGAGCGTCCTGGGCTCCCCGGGGTGTGGCGGATCCGCGGCCGGAAGAGCATGCGCAGACTGCGGGGCATCCGGGGACCGCAGAGCATCCGGTGGCGGCTGACGTTGGTCTACAGCGGGCTGTTCGTGGTGGCGGGGGCGGTGCTGCTGGCCCTCACGTACACCCTCATGTCAGAGCGCGGCGGACAGGTGTCGGTGACCAGGCCCGATGTGCCTGCGCCGGGGGCAGGGGTGCCCGACGTCCGGGGGTACGTACGTGAGCAGCTGGTCGCCCAGCGCAGCGACCAGCTGCATCAGCTCTTCGTCGAGTCGGGGGTCGCCCTCGGCGTCATGGCGTTGGCCTCGCTCCTGCTCGGGTGGCTGGTGGCCGGGCGGGTGCTCGCGCCTCTGCGGAGCATGACCGGGGCGGTACGGCGGATCTCCGCGGACGCTCTGCACCGACGGCTCGCGGTGGCCGGGCCGGCCGACGAACTCAAGGACCTCGCCGACACGTTCGACGATCTGCTCGCCCGGCTGGAAGGCGCCTTCGAGGCGCAGCGGCGGTTCGTCGCCAACGCGTCGCACGAGTTGCGTACGCCGCTCACCCTTCAGCAGGCCGTCATCGATGTCGCGCTCGCCGATCCCGGGGCCGGTGTCGAGGCCCTGCGGTCCGCCTGTCTTCGGGTCCGGGCCGCCGGGCAGGAGCAGGAGCGGTTGATCGAGGCGTTGTTGACGTTGGCTCTCAGCCAACGGGGGGTGCCGGAACGGGAGTTCGTGGATCTGTCCGTGGTCGCGGCCGAGCTGTTGCCCGACGGCGGGCCCCGGGTGTCCGCCGAGCTCGCGCCCGCGGCGCTCGTCGGGGACCCGCAGCTGATCGGGCGGCTGGTGAGCAACCTCGTCGAGAACGCCGTGCGCCACAACGTGCCGTCGGGGGAGGGTGGTTGGGTCTCCGTCTGGACCGGGGTCGTCGATGGGCGGGCCTCCCTGCGGGTCGTGAACAGTGGGCCTGTGGTGCCGTCGGATCAGGTGGGCGTCCTGTTCGAACCGTTTCGGAGGCTGGGGGTCGAGCGGGTGCGGGCCCGGGCCCGCGAGGGTTCCGGGCTGGGGCTGTCGATCGTGGCGGCGATCGCCGCGGCGCACGGGGGTGTGGTGGAGGCGCGGGCTCGGGGGGAGGGTGGGTTGTGGGTCGAGGTGGTGTTTCCGCCCCCGCCGCCCCTACCCATTCCCGTCACTACTCGGGGGCCAGCCCCCGAACCCCCGCTCCTCAAACGCCGGAGGGGCTGACTATTAGCCCGTCCGGCGGGGGCGACAGTGTGTCGCACCCCAGCCGGACGGCTCGACGCAGCGTCCATTGCCCGCCCGGCAGGGCAAGCGGGATGCTGCCCACGTGCCAGCGAACCCGAGCCAGAGAACGCGAATCTCCCGCCGCAGCCTGCTGCGCACCCTCGGCACGGGCGCAGCCACCGCACTGGCCGCCGGTTGCGGAGTACCCGCGGCGTACGTCGCGCCCTCGGACCGTTCGAGAAGCGACCTGTCGGCCACCGACAAGCGTCTGACCTGGGCCAACTGGCCCCTCTACATCGACACGGACGACGAGAACGAGTCGAGGCGCCCCACCCTGGACGCCTTCGAGAAGCGCACCGGGATCGAGGTCACGTACACCGAGGAGATCAACGACAACGACGAGTTCTTCGGGAAGATCAGCCCCTCCCTGATGAATCATCAGGAGACGGGCCGGGACCTGATGGTGATCAGCGACTGGATGTGCGCGCGGTTCGTACGCCTGGGCTGGGTCCAGGAGATGGACCGATCCAGGCAGCCCAACGTCACCAAGTACCTGGACCCACAACTGCGTTCACCGGCCTTCGACCCGGGCCGGAGGCACACCGTGCCGTGGCAGTCGGGAATCACCGGCATCGCGTACAACCGCCGCAGGGTCGGCCGCGAGGTCCGGCACGTCTCCGACCTGTGGGCGGACGACCTCAAGGGCCGTGTCACGCTCCTCTCCGGTCTGGACGAGGCGTTCGCGCTGCTCATGCAGGGCAACGGCGTCGACATCACCAAGTGGACCGCGGACGACTTCCACACGATGTGCGACCAGGTCGAGGAACTCGTCCGCGCGGACCACATCCGCCGTTTCACCGGCAACGACTACATCAAGGACCTGTCGAGCGGCGACGTACTGGCCTGCCAGGCGTACAGCGGTGACGTGATCCAGCTCCAGGCCGACGACCCCGACATCGAGTTCGTCGTCCCGGAGGAGGGCGCCGAACTCTGGTCCGAGTCCCTGATGATCCCGAACCTCGCCCGCCACAAGGCGAACGCGGAGTCGCTCGTCGACCACTACTACGAGCCGTCCGTCGCCGCCGAACTCGCCGCCTGGGTCAACTACGTCTGCCCCGTCCCGGCCGCCCAGGACGTCCTCGCCTCCGCCAAGGACGAGGAGACCGCCGCCCTGGCCGAGGACCCGCTCATCTTCCCCGACACCGCCATGCGCAAGCGGCTCGCGATCGCACGCGACATCACGTCGAAGGAACGCACGGACTTCGCGAAGCGATGGAACGCGATCGCCGGGCTGTAGACGGGGACAGAGACGGAGATGGGGACCGAGACGGAGACGGGGACGGGGACGGAAACGGACGCGCGGGCGTCACTCCGTTCCGAACGCCGCCCCCACGATCCGCTCCGCCACCGGATTCATCTCCTCGCTCTTCGCGTCGGTCGCGTTCACCGAGTACACGAGGGTGCGTGACAGATTGCGGGTGGCGGCGATCGCCGTGCCGTAGCCGGGCCTGGCGCCGGACTTGGCCCAGACGACGGTGTCTTCGTCGACCTGGAAGCGCTGGAGGCCGGCGCTCATCGTGGCGTTCGGCACGTCCGGGAGTGTGAACATCTCCTTGTCCAGGAGGGGCTGGGGGACCAGTTGGCCGCGGAACAGTGCGAAGAGCAGGCGTTCCAGGTCCTCCGTCGTGGAGATCATGTCGCCCGCTGCCCACCGGTCCGACATGTTCCACTCGGTGGCGTCCACCAGCCTGCCGTCCGCCAGGATCTGGTAGCCGCGGTTGTGCGGGCCGTGGATACGGGGGTCGGGCCCGTCGGGGAAGGACGTGTGATGCATCCGGGCCGGCCGCAGGACCCGTACGGCCGCCTGATGCTCGTACGTGTCGTCGGTGACCTTCTCGATGAGCAGGCCGAGCACGGTGTAGTCGATGTTTGCGTACTGCTGCCGCTTGCCCGGGCAGAAGGCGGGGCCGGCGGCGACGGACGACGCCACGACCGCCTCCGGGGTCAGCGTCTCGAACCGCCGATCGTACCCCTCACCGTTCACGTCACCCAGCGTCGCTCCCGGCTTCAGCCCGCTGGTGAAGGTCAGCAACTGCCGTACGGTGATGGGTTCGAACGCCTTCGAGAGGAGGCCGGGGAGGTAGGTCTGGACGTGTCCGTCCAGGTCGATCGTGCCTTCCGCGGCGAGCTGCAGCACGACGGCCGCGGTGACCACCTTGGTGGTCGAACCGGCCCTGAAGCGCCCGTGTTCCAGGGCCTTGCGGCCGCTCGCCAGGTCGTGCACGCCGGCGCTGCCCCGCCAGGTGCCGGCCTTGCCCCCGACGCGTACCAGCGCGGCCGTCGTGTCCTTGTCCGGAATCCCCTTGAGCGCTTCGCGTAAGGCCTTGTCTGTCTTCGGACTCACGGTCTCCCGTACGACCGCCGTGGGGGTGGGGGCGGCGAGCGCGGTCCCGGCCAGGGGCCCCGCGGTGAGGCCCAGGACCACGAGGGCGGCGCAGGCGGTACGGATACGGAGATGCATCGGCTGACTCCCGGGGGTGGTTGGTGACCTTCATCCTCCGGTCGTACGCCGCCGCCGCGGATCCTCTCCGAGGAGGGTGCCGACCCTGGCCGCTGCCCCCATCAACTGCCGGGCAGAACAAGGGTGTTGTCAGGGATTCCCCTTACTGATGGTTTCAGAATGAGGTTCGGAGTCGTCTCAAGCAGATGATGCTGCAGGCAAGTTGGAGGAAGCCCAGGTGGAGATCTGCGCGCTTCTCGTAGCGGATCCGCAGCCGTTTGAACTGGTGCAGCCAGGCAAATGTGCGCTCCACGACCCAACGCGTCTTTCCCAGGCCGGAGCCGTGCGTGATGCCTTTTCGGGCGAACTTGGGTGTGATGCCGCGAGCCCGGAGAAGGCGGCGGTACTTGTCGTAGTCGTAACCGCGGTCGGCGAACAGCCGACTTGGCCGGTGCCTGGGTCGACCGCGGACACCGCGGATGCGGGGTATCGCATCGAGCAGGGGCATCAGCTGGGTGATGTCGTGGCGGTTCCCGCTGGTCAGTGAGACGCAAAGGGGGGTGCCTTGCCGGTCGACGATCAAGTGGTGCTTGCTGCCGGGCCGGGCCCGGTCGACCGGCGAAGGTCCGGTGTGAGCCCCCCTTTCAGAGCCCTCACGTGCGATCCGTCGATCGCGGCGTCGTCCATGTCCAGCAGACCCGCCGCACGCAGCTCGGCCAGCAGCACCTCGTGCAGTTGCGGCCAGACACCGGCCTCGGTCCAGTCCCGCAGTCGCCGCCAGGCCGTCACGCCACTGCAGCCGACCTGTTCTGCGGGAACGTCCCGCCAGCTCACGCTTTTGCACAGCCCGTAGACGATGCCTCTGAGCGCAGCCCGGTCATCTGCCGGCAACCGCCCCGGATACCGATGCCGCCGAGGCGGCCGAGCAGGTAAAAGCGGGGCTACACGTTCCCACAGGTCATCAGGCACAAGTTCAGCAGCCACTCAACCGATCCTGCCGACACAACACCCAACTGCCAAGCCCCACAACGAATGTCATTCTGAAACGGTCAGTTAGGGCGACGCACGCGGTACGGGAAAAACTGTTATCGCGGAAGCCCCTCCTCCGTCTCCTGTGCACACGCACCACGCACGCGCAACGTACGCACAACGCACACCCCTCCATCCGCACAGGAGCTATTCGTGGCAGAGCACAACAAGCACCGCATCAGCCGTCGCAGCGCTCTCCAGATCGCCGGTGGTGTCGCCGCCGCGGGAGCCGTCGGCGGTATCGCGGTCTCGTTGGGCGGCGGCGACTCGGCCGACGCGGCGCAGACCGGTGCCTCCCCGTCGCCCGGTGAGTCCGCCGGGAAGCCGGTCTTCGCGCACCCCGGGATGCTGCACAACGCCGGCGACCTCAACCGGGCCAGGGTGCGCGTCGCCGCCGGACGGGAGCCCTGGACGGCGGGCTGGCAGCGGCTGACCGCCAACCGGCACTCCGCGAGCACCTGGGCCCCCAGGCCGCAGGCCACGGTCGTCCGCGGCGGCACCGGCCAGAACTACGTGTCCCTCTACAACGACATCCACGCCGCCTACCAGAACGCCCTGCGCTGGAAGATCGCGGGCACGAGGGAGAACGCCGAGGCGGCCGTCGCGATTCTCAACGCCTGGTCGGCCACGCTCACCACGGTCACCGGCAACGCCGACCGGTTCCTGGCGGCCGGGCTCTACGGCTACCAGTTCGCCAACGCCGCCGAGCTGGTGCGCGACCACGACGGCTTCGACCTGGCCCGCTTCCAGAAGATGATGCTCAAGGTCTTCCACCCCATGAACGACGACTTCCTCACCCACCACAACGGCGCCGTCATCACCAACTACTGGGCCAACTGGGACCTGTGCAACGTGGCTTCGGTCATGGCGATCGGCATCCTCTGCGACAACAGGGCCGTGTTCGACCGTGCGGTGGACTACTTCAAGAAGGGGGCGGGCAACGGCTCGATCGGGAACGCCGTCCCCTTCGTCCACGAGTCCGACGACCTCGCCCAGTGGCAGGAGGCCGGCCGCGACCAGGGGCACACAGCGATGGGCGTGGGCCAGATGGGCGCGATCTGCGAGATGGCCTGGAACCAGGGCGTCGACCTCTACGGCTACGACGACAGCCGGTTCATGAAGGGCGCCGAGTACGTCGCCAAGTACAACCTCGGCGGCGACGTGCCCTTCACCAAGTACACCTGGCGCAGTGGCACCGGGAGGGGCAAGTACAACGAGCAGTCTGTGATCTCCGGCATAGCGCGTGGAGAGACCCGTCCCGTTTGGGAGATCCTGCACTACCACTACGCGCGCCGCCGTCGGCTCTCCGTTCCGAACATCACGGCCATGGCTGAGAAGGTGCGTGCGGAAGGCGGAGGCGGTGACTACGGACCGAACAGCGGCGGCTTCGACCAGCTCGGCTTCGGGACGCTGCTCTACGCCAAGTGACACCTCTTCGGGAAGGGACGGACGTGAACGGGCGGCAGTGGCGTACGACGATCGCGGCGGCGCAGGCCGGTGACCGGCGCGCGCTCGACGAACTCGTCGAGGGCTGGCTGCCGCTGGTCTACAACATCGTCGGCCGCGCGCTGAACGGTCACGCGGACGTCGACGACGTCGTGCAGGAGACGATGCTGCGGGCCGTCGACAACCTCGGCACCCTGCGTGACCCGGACAGCTTCCGCTCCTGGCTGGTCGCCATCGCCATGCGGCAGATACGCGACAGGGCCAGACGTCGGACCTCCGAGTCACTGGCCGACGACGCGGCCCAGGAGGCCACCGACTTCGCCGAACTCACCGTGCTGCGGCTCCAGTTGGAGGGTCAGCGGCGCGAGGTCGCGGAGGCGGTGCGCTGGCTCGACGACGAGGACAGGCAACTGCTGTCGCTGTGGTGGCTGGAGGTCGCGGGCGAACTCACCCGGCGCGAACTGGCCGCGGCCGTCGGTATCTCTCGCCAGCACACCGCCGTACGCGTCCAGCGGATGAAGGCCCGCCTGGAGGCCGCGCGCGGCATCGTGCGGGCCCTCGACTCGTCCTGCCCAGAACTGCGCGAGCTGACCGCCCGCTGGGACGGGCGCCCCGACTCGGTGTGGCGCAAGCGGCTGGCCCGGCACATCCGGGGCTGCCGTCACTGCGCGGCGCCCGGCGAGACGGTCGTACCGGCCGAACGGCTGCTCGTCGGGCTCGCGCTCGTCCCGATCCCGGTCGGCTTCACGCTCTCGCTCGCCCTCGGCGGCAAGACGGCGGTCGCCGCGACGACAGCCGCCACGGGGGTCGGCTGGTCCGCCAAGGTCGTCGCCGCACTCACCAAGCCCGCCGTCGCCATGACGGCCGGGGCGACCATCGTCGCGGGCGGCGCGTACGTCGTCACCCAGCCGGACTCCCGGCCGCCCAAGGCGGCCGCGCCGCCCACCGCGTCGAGCACCTCGCGGCCGAAGGCGCCGAGCCCCACCGCGGCGCTCAGCCCGTCACCGTCCCCCAGCAAGACCCGCAAGGACCTGTACGGCACTGTTGTCGACGCCGTCGACAGGGCCCCGGACCCGAACGCGCGGCCCGTGGACCTGCCGCGCCGCCCCGAGTCCGGGCTCACCAGCACCGGCGGACCCAAGGCCGTGATGCAGCACCGCGGGGACAGCGTGACGCTCAGCGGCCAGGGCTATGTGCTGGTGCGCTGGCAGATCTCCCCGAAGTCGCGGCCGGGCGCCGTGGTCATGCCGGCCTGGACCGGCCTCAAGGGGAAGCTGTTCCACGTGGCCTCGGGCGGCGGCCGCCGGATGGACGACACCTTCGCGGAGAACGCCGACGGCTACACCTCCGGCATGGGCGGACCGCGTGTCGGATACGCCGTCCTGCCGACCGGCACCCAGCAGATGTGGCAGAACGAGTACTTCTACGTCGACGGCACGGTCACCCTCACCCAGAACGAGCGGGGCGGCGACTACGGACTCATCGTCTTCCCCTCGAACCGGGAAGCCGTGACCAAGGACGTCATGACCGGCCCCGCCCAGGGCGCCATCCGCTACGGCCTCGTCCGCGACACCGGAGACGACACGGCACCGATCCCTCAGTACGTCACGCGCTCGACCCCGGCCGACGCGTCGACGGTCCGTCAGAAGTCGCTGCTGACTGGCTGGTCGCGCGGTCCTGGGCCGCCATGATCTCGTCCCCGTGGTCGAAGGCCCACGCCCCGAACGCCTCGATCGGGTCGAGCAACGTCCGCCCCAGCGCGGTGAGTTCGTACTCCACCCGGGGCGGCGACCCGGCGTACGCGCGCCGCCCGACCAGACCGTTGAACTCCAGCCGCCGCAGCGTCTCCGTCAGGACCTTCTGGCTGATCCCGCCGATGTGTTCACGCAGTTCGCCCGGTCGCCGCGGACCGTGCCGCAGCGCCCAGAGGACCACGGCGTTCCAGGTGTTGGAGAGCAGGTCGAAGGCGAGCCGGGCACGGCAGTCGGCGAGGAAGAACGGTTCGGTGCTCACATACCGAATGGTGCCCGAGCGGCTTCCTACTGTCGTAGGAGATCGACCCACGGACCGGAGGCAGAGGCGTATGCGGATAGGGATTCTCGGCACGGGCGGCATGGCGGACGCGCTCGGCACGCAGTGGCGGCGGGCCGGACACGAGGTGCTCGCGGGGAGCCGCTCGGGCGGACTGCGGGAGGCGGCCGGGTTCGGGACGGACGCGGTGCTGCTGGCCCTGCCGTACATGGCGGTGGCCGACGTGGTCGCCGGTCTTGAGGAGGTGCTCCGTGGGCGGGTGCTGATCGACTGCACCAACCCGGTGGGCCCGGGCTTCGCCCTGCTCACGGCGGGCGGGCCCGCGGCGGCCGAGCGGATCGCCTCCGCCGCCCCGGCCGCGTCCGTGGTCAAGGCCTTCAACCTCTGCCACGTGGACGTCTGGCGGCTGACCCCGCCGGTCTTCGACGACCGCCCGCTGGCGGTCCCGCTGTGCGGCGACGACGAGGCGGCGCTGACCGTCGTACGCCGCCTCGTGCGCGACCTGGGCTGCGAGCCGTTGAACGCGGGCGGCCTGGACCGGGCCGGGCTGCTGGAGGCGACGGCGGCACTGCTGATCGGACTGTGGGTGGGGGAGGGGGCGGACGCCCAGGCGATCGCCCCGCCACTGGAGTTCGCGCAGCCCTCCCTCTAGACCTCTGGACTCTTCAGGGACCCGGGCCCTTGGATCATCAGCCCTTGCGCAGTGCGCACAGCGTGTCGATGCGGTTCGTGGTGATCGAGTCGACGCCCGCGTCGAGGAGTCGCCGCATGGAGCGGCGGGTGTCGGGCGTCCACACCGACACCAGGTACCCGTCGCGGTGCGTACGGGCGATCACGTCCCGATTGGCAAGCCCGAAGCGGTAGTTGAGCCACTGGGGCCGCACCGCGTCGAGCAGTGCGGGACGCGGCGGCGCGAGGGTCGTCCAGGTGAGGGCGATCTCCGCGGCGGGGTCCGCCGCGCGGACGGCGAGCATGGTGTCGGCGCCGGCGCAGTAGTACACGCGCTCCTCGGCGCCGAGGTCACGGATGACGCCGACGATCCGGCGGACGGCACGCGCGTCCGCCGGACCCGGCAGATCGACCATGAGCCGGCCCTCGTCCGTGGCCTTCAGGGCCTCCTCCAGCGTGGGAACACCGCCGGAGGTCAGGCCCCGCACCTCGTCCGAGGAGAGCGACAGCAGTGGCCGGTCCTGCTCCCACAACCGCTTCAGCGTGCTGTCGTGCAGCAGCACGGGCACGCCGTCGCGGGTGAGCCGGACGTCGATCTCCACGGCGTCCGCGCCCCGTTGGAGCGCGGAACGCAGCGAGTCGATCGTGTTCTCGCGGACGCGGTAGGGGTCGCCGCGATGGGCCACGGCTGTCACGGTACGCATGGGCCCATTGTGCTGGGTCCGCGTCGGCTCAGGGAGCGAGCCAGGCAGAGGTGTACGTGTCGATGTCCTCGGCGAGCTTCGCCTTGCCGGTGTCGTCGAGGAACGAGGCCTCGACGGCGTTCTTGGCGAGCGCGGCGAGACCCCGCTCGTCCAGGTCGAGGAGGCGGGCGGCGACCGCGTACTCGTTGTTGAGGTCGGTGCCGAACATCGGCGGGTCGTCGGAGTTGATGGTGACGACGACCCCGGCCCGTACGAATTCCTTTATGGGGTGCTCGTCGAGGGTGCGGACCGCACGGGTGGCGATGTTGGACGTGGGGCAGACCTCCAGCGGGATCCGGTGCTCGGCGAGGTGCGCGAGGAGCTTCGGGTCCCGGGCGGAGCTGGTGCCGTGCCCGATGCGCTCGGCGCGCAGGTCGGTCAGCGCGTCCCAGATGGTCTCCGGTCCCGTCGTCTCGCCCGCGTGCGGTACGGAGTGCAGGCCCGCCGCGATCGCACGGTCGAAGTACGGCTTGAACTGCGGCCGGGGCACGCCGATCTCCGGCCCGCCGAGCCCGAAGGAGACCAGGCCCTCCGGGCGGAGCTTGTCGGTGGTGGCGAGCCGGACCGTCTCCTCGGCGGATTCGAGTCCCGCCTCGCCCGGAATGTCGAAGCACCAGCGCAGCACGGTCCCGAAGTCCGCCTCGGCGGCCGTGCGCGCGTCCTCGATCGCCTCCATGAAGGCGCCCTCGTCGATACCGCGACGGGTCGACGAGAACGGCGTGATCGTCAGCTCGGCGTAGCGGATCTGCTGGCGGGCCATGTCCCGGGCGACCTCGTACGTCAACAGACGTACGTCCTCGGGGGTGCGGATGAGGTCGACGACGGACAGGTACACGTCGATGAAGTGGGCGAAGTCCGTGAAGGTGAAGAAGTCGACCAGGGCCTCGGGGTCCGAGGGCACCTTGGAGTCGGGGTGGCGGGCGGCCAGTTCGGAGACGATACGCGGGGAGGCTGAGCCGACGTGGTGCACGTGGAGTTCGGCCTTGGGCAGTCCGGCGATGAAGGCGTGCAGGTCGTGGTGGTCGGTCAAGGGTTCCTCCCCGGGAACGGCGTCCGGCCGTGTGTCCGGCGGACGCGGGTGATCGGCTGATCGATGGTTCAGGGATCATCGTAGGACGCGGTCTGTGCGGGGGAGGCACGGGCCGTAGCATGACGCTACGTACGACAGAGGGGACTCCGCGCATGTCCGACGACGCGCAGACACCGGGTGCGGCGGCCGGCGACGAATCGGGGGCCGGCCCCGAGGACGCGGCTCCCGCTCCGAAGGTCCCGCTGAGCAAGTCCTCCGCCGAGCCGAACCCCTGGGCCCCACCGACGGACGCGCCCCCTGGAGAGAGGGCCGGCCCGACACCGCCGTCGGTTCACGACCAGCAGACGGTGACGTCGCTGCCGGGCGGGGCGCCGCACGCTCCCGGTACGGGTACGGGTACGGGTACGGGGCCGGGTGCTCCGGTGCCGCCCGGCTCGGGCTCTGTGACCCCCGCGCCCCCTGCGAACCCCTCGGCTCCCTCAGGTCCGCAGCCCTGGGCCAACCCGTTCGCGCCGCCGGCCGCCTCGGCCCCGCCGAACCCCTTCGGGCCTCCCGGAGGGGCGCCCCACCCGTACGCGCCCCCGACCGGCCCGCATCTCCACCCCACTCATGGCTCCTCCGTGCCCCCGCCTCCCATCGCGCCCGAGGGCCCTGGGCAGATGCCGTACGGATACGGCTACCCGGGATACCCCGCCTACGGTGGCCCCGGCGGGGGGCCCGGCTACGGCTGGCCGGGGATGCCCATGGCGCCCAGCAACGGGCTGGGCACGGCAGGGCTCGTACTCGGCATCATCGCGGCGGTGGGCTTCTGCCTCTGGCCGGTTGCCCTGGCCTGCGGGATCCTCGCGGTGATCTTCGGCGCGATCGGACGCGGGAAGGCTCGCCGCGGCGAGGCCACCAATCCCGGCCAGGCGCTGGCCGGGATCATCTGCGGTGCCGTCGGCATAGCGCTGGCCATCGCCTTCGTGGTGGTGTTCCTGATCGTCCCCGACGACTCCGAAAGCGACTCGGGAACCGTTGACGACGGCTTCAACACGTCCCTGACCGTCAACGGCTGATCTGCCTACGGCTGTCTGCGGGCCGGTGGGGGCTGGTCGCGCAGTTCCCCGCGCCCCTGAGGTGGGTGGGGCTTGACGGTGTGCGTCGGGTGCGAGCCGTCCGGGGCCGAGCGCGCAGTTCCCCGCGCCCCTGAAGGCGTAGGGCGTCCCACGCTTTTCAGGGGCGCGGGGAACTGCGCGAGCAACCCACGACAACCCGCACCCGGCAAATGAACCCGACGCCCCCTGGGGCCAAGGGGCGCGGGGAACTGCGCGACCAGCCCCCACTGGCCCGCACTCATCACGCAGCCCTCAACCGCCCCCGCGCCTCCATCAGCGCGAACCCCAGCAGGTTCGGCCCCCTCCACCGCTCCGGATCGAACGCACGGTCGTCGTTCGCCGCCACCCCGATCCCCCACACCCGGTCAACGGGGCTGGCCTCAACGAGCACCCGCTCACCCGTGCCCAGCAGAAACGACCGGAGCTCGCCGTCCGAGGCGAACTTCCGCACGCTTCCCTCCACGACGATCCCGAACCGCTCCCGCTCCCAGGCGCCCTCGTCGAACCCCCGCACCAGCCGCCCCGCCTTCTTCGCGAGCGCGGGATTCGGCGCGTCGAGAGCGAGCCGCTCCGCCCGGTCGTCACCGAACAGCCGCGCTTTCCGCGCCATCATCCAGTGCTCGGCCGTCCGGTACTCCACCGAGTCCACCGTGAACGGCGACGGCCACCATTGACTCAGACAGCCGGCCCCCACCTGCCCGTCGGCCCGCGCCCGGTGCCCCCAGAAGTGGAGGTACTTGACCTTTTCCCCTGACCGGACCGCGCTGACCAGCGCGTCCCGCGAATCGATCTTCCCCATGCACGCGAGTCTGGCAGGCACCACTGACAGTTCGTCCCTCCTTTTTCAAGGGAACTCGACACCTGGTCGACAGATTCCGTCGCGTAACCAAAAGGCAACAACGGAATCACTTGTTGGAGGGCCGTTGCTCTGTCAGGATCGGCACTCAAATCGAGCTGGAGCTACGCCGACCCCCGGTGCACGGGGAGGACGGCGGAGGAGAGCGACATGCACAATCCGGGCCATCGCTTCCAGGCACAGGACCGCTTCGAGGCGGGCGCGCAGTACATCGCGGGCCGGCTGACGAAGGGCACGTCCGGCCGCACCCACGCGGTCGTCGACCCGGCCACCGGCGACGACGTCTACACGTACCGGCTGGCGAGCACCGTGGACGTGGACGCGGCCGTCGCCGCCGCCCACGAGGCGTTCCCGGGCTGGGCCGCCACCACCCCGGGCGAGCGCTCGGACGCCATGCACCGCTTCGCCGCAGTACTGGCCGACCGCGCGGAGGAGTTCGCGCAGGCGGAGTCCCTCCAGTGCGGCAAGCCGATCAAGCTGACCCGGGAGTTCGACGTCCCGGGCACGATCGACAACACCGCCTTCTTCGCGGGCGCCGCCCGGCATCTGCAGGGGCAGTCCGCCGGCGAGTACTCCGGCGACCACACCTCGTACGTACGCCGTGAACCCATCGGTGTCGTCGGCTCCATCGCCCCCTGGAACTACCCCCTCCAGATGGCGGCCTGGAAGGTCCTCCCGGCGATCGCCGCGGGCAACACCATCGTTCTGAAGCCCGCCGAGCTCACCCCGCTCACCTCGCTGCTGTTCGCCGAGGCGGCCACCCAGGCGGGTATCCCCGACGGTGTCGTCAACATCATCACCGGGGCCGGCAAGGACGCCGGTGAGCATCTCGTCGGGCACCCCGACGTCGCCATGACCTCCTTCACCGGTTCCACCGCGGTCGGCAAGCGCGTCGCCGAGATCGCCACGGCCACCGTCACACGCCTCCACCTGGAGCTCGGCGGCAAGGCGCCCTTCGTGGTCTTTGACGACGCGGACCTGGAGGCCGCCGTGCACGGCGCGGTGGCGGGCGCCCTCATCAACACGGGCCAGGACTGCACGGCCGCCACGCGCGCGTACGTGCAAAGGCCCCTCTACGAAGAGTTCGTTTCGAAGACCGCGGGCCTGATGGCGACCGTCCGGCTCGGCGACCCGTTCGCGCCGGACACCGACCTCGGGCCGCTCATCTCGGTCGCCCAGCGCGACCGCGTCGCCGGATTCGTCGACCGGGCGCGGTCCTACGCGCGCGTGGTCACCGGCGGTGAGATCCCGCAGGACCTCAAGCACGGCGCGTACTACCGGCCCACCCTGGTCGCGGACGCCGCGCAGGACAGCGAGATCGTGCAGTCCGAGCTCTTCGGTCCCGTCCTCGTCGTCCTGCCCTTCGACAGCGACGACGAAGGCATCCGGCTCGCCAACGACACCCCGTACGGCCTCGCCGCCTCCGCCTGGAGTCGTGACGTGTACCGCGCGAACCGTGCCACGCGCGAGATCAAGGCCGGCTGTGTGTGGGTCAACGACCACATCCCGATCATCAGCGAGATGCCGCACGGCGGCTACAAGGCGTCCGGCTTCGGCAAGGACATGTCCTCGTACTCGTTCGAGGAGTACACCCAGATCAAGCACGTCATGTTCGACAACACCGCGGTGGCCAGGAAGGACTGGCACCGCACGATCTTCGGGGACCGATAGTCACCACCGGCCGAGACCAGGCCGCACCCTCCCGAAAGGGCACCACGAGCATGGAGCAGTACGAGCCCGAAAGCCTGTCCTCGGCCCAACTGGCCGCCATGCGGCGCAGCCTCAGGAACGGCAGGGCCTCACTCACCCGCCGTTCACTGATGCGTGCGTCCGCCGGCGGCGCGCTCGCGCTGGGCGGACTCGGGACGCTGAGCGCCTGCGGGATCCCCGCGGCGAAGAACACCGCGGGCGTCTCGTCCGAGGACCACTCGGCCAAGGAGAAGCAGATCAACTTCTCCAACTGGACCGAGTACATGGACGTGGACGACAGCGAGAAACGCCACCCCACGCTCGACGAGTTCGCCAAACGCACCGGCATCAAGGTCAAGTACACCGAGGACATCAACGACAACGTCGAGTTCTTCGGGAAGCTCAAGCCGCAGCTCGCGGCGGGCCAGGACACCGGACGCGACCTGATCTGCGTCACCGACTGGCTGGCCGCCCGGCTCATCCGCTTCGGATGGGTGCAGAAGCTGAACGCCTCCAACCTGCCGCACGCGTACGCCAACCTCTCCCAGCAGTTCCGTACGCCGGACTGGGACCCGGGACGCGCGTACTCCTACCCCTGGACCGGTATCTCCACGGTCATCGCCTACAACAAGAAGGCGCTGGACGGTGTGGAGGTGAAGTCCCTCTCCGACATGCTCGACAACCCCAAGCTCAAGGGGCGCATCGGCTTCCTGTCGGAGATGCGGGACAGCATAGGGATGACGCTGCTCGACCTGGGCAAGGACCCGGCGAAGTTCACCGACGACGACTTCGACGCGGCGATCGCCCGCCTCCAGAAGGCCGTCGACAAGGGCCAGATCCGCCGCTTCACCGGCAACGACTACACCTCCGACCTCACCAAGGGCGACCTCGCGGCCTGTGTCGCCTGGGCCGGTGACGTCGTCCAGCTCAAGGCGGACAGCCCGGACGTCGACTTCGTCATCCCGGAGAGCGGCTATCTGACCTCCACGGACAATCTGCTGGTCCCCAACAAGGCGCGGCACAAGACCAACGCCGAGCGGCTCATCGACTACTACTACGAGCCCGGTCCGGCCGCGCAGCTCGCCGCGTACATCAACTACGTCTGTCCCGTCGACGGCGTGAAGGCCGAGCTGGCGAAGATCGACGAGTCGGCGGCGGAAAACCCGCTGATCATTCCCGACGCCGCCATGGCGGCCAAGTCCCACTCCTTCCGCTCCCTGAGCACGAAGGAAGAGACGGCCTACGAAGAGAAGTTCGCGAAGCTGACAGGGGCGTAACGCCTCCGGCGGGTGCGGATTCGGTGGTCCAGGCAAGCCCGGGCGGGTGCCCGGCGCCCTGGGCGGCAGACACCGGCTCCGCCGCGGACCTGCCCGTGCGGCACAGCTTCCGTGTCCCGCCCCCGGACCACAGACGACCCCGACACCCAGGGACCACACCATGACGAACGACACCGGCGGCGACGTCCGCCTCTCCGGAATCAGCAAGACCTACGGCTCCTTCACCGCCGTCCACCCGCTCGACCTGACCGTCCCCCAGGGCTCGTTCTTCGCGCTCCTGGGCGCCTCGGGCTGCGGCAAGACCACCACCCTGCGCATGATCGCCGGTCTGGAGGAACCTTCCTCCGGCTCCGTCCGTCTCGGCGACCAGGACGTGACGAACCTGCCGCCGTACAAGCGGCCGGTGAACACGGTCTTCCAGTCGTACGCGCTCTTCCCGCACCTCGACATATTCGAGAACGTCGCCTTCGGTCTGCGCCGGCGCGGCATCAAGTCGGTGAAGAAGCAGGTCGAGGACATGCTGGAGCTGGTCCAGCTCGGCGAGCAGGCCCGCAAGAAGCCGCATCAGCTCTCCGGCGGCCAGCAGCAGCGCGTCGCCGTGGCCCGCGCGCTGATCAACACCCCCAAGGTGCTCCTCCTCGACGAGCCCCTCGGCGCCCTCGACCTCAAGCTGCGCCGCCAGATGCAGCTGGAGCTCAAGCGCATCCAGACCGAGGTCGGCATCACCTTCGTGCACGTCACGCACGACCAGGAGGAGGCCATGACCATGGCCGACACGGTCGCCGTGATGAACGCGGGCCGTGTCGAGCAGCTCGGCTCGCCCGCCGACCTCTACGAGAACCCGAACACCACGTTCGTCGCCAACTTCCTCGGCACCTCGAACCTCATCGAGGCCGAGGTCGACTCCAAGAGCGGCGACGAGATCGTCCTCAAGGCGGGCGGCGGCAAGCTCCTGCTGCCCGCCGCGCGATGTTCCGCGCCCACGACGACCGGCGGCAAGGTCCTCGTCGGCGTACGACCCGAGAAGATCTCGCTCACGCACGCCGACGACGCCGGCGAGATCCCGGCGGGCCGCAACCGCATCACCGGCACGATCGCCGACTCCAGCTTCATCGGCGTCTCCACGCAGTACGTCATCGACAGCCCGGTCTGTCCCGAGTTCGAGGTCTACGCCCAGAACATAGACCGCGACTCCCGGCTCGTGCCCGGCACCGAGGTCGTCCTGCACTGGAACCCGGCCCACACCTTCGGCCTGGACGCGGCCCAGGACATCGACGCCGGGATCGAAACGGTCGAGGAAGAGGCGGCCTGATGACGACCGTCACCGACGCGCCACCCCTGGCGCCCACACCCGCGCCCGAGGAGCGCCCGCCTCGCAGAAGAGGCCGCCTCACTCCGTACTGGCTGCTGCTCCCCGGCATCCTCTGGCTGCTCGTCTTCTTCGCGCTGCCGATGGTCTACCAGGCCTCCACGTCCGTGCAGACGGGCTCCCTGGAGGAGGGCTACAAGGTCACCTGGCACTTCGCGACCTACTGGGACGCGGTGGCCGACTACTGGCCGCAGTTCCTGCGCTCCATCGCGTACGCCGGCACCGCCACGATCCTGTGTCTGCTCCTCGGCTATCCGCTCGCGTACCTGATCGCGTTCCGCGCGGGCCGCTGGCGCAACCTGATCCTGATCCTGGTGATCGCGCCGTTCTTCACCAGCTTCCTGATCCGTACGCTCGCCTGGAAGACGATCCTCGCGGACGGCGGACCGGTCGTCGGCGCCCTCAACTCGCTGCACGTCCTGGATGTCACCAGCTGGCTCGGCATCACGGCGGGCGACCGGGTGCTGGCCACGCCGCTCGCGGTGGTCTGCGGTCTCACGTACAACTTCCTGCCGTTCATGATCCTGCCGCTCTACACCTCGCTTGAGCGGATCGACGGGCGGCTGCACGAGGCGGCCGGCGATCTGTACGCGAAGCCCTTCACCACCTTCCGCAAAGTGACGTTCCCGCTGTCGATGCCAGGTGTCGTCTCCGGGACGCTGCTCACCTTCATCCCGGCGAGCGGCGACTACGTGAACGCCGATCTGCTCGGCTCCACCGACACCCGCATGGTCGGAAACGTCATCCAGACCCAATTCCTGCGGATTCTCGACTATCCGACGGCCGCGGCGCTCTCGTTCATTCTCATGGCCGGGATCCTCGCCATCGTCACGCTCTACATTCGCAAGTCCGGGACGGAGGATCTGGTTTAAATGGCCCTCGTACGCTGGCTGAAGCGCCGTCTCGTCGTCATCGCGGGTCTGCTGACCCTCGGTTATCTGCTGCTGCCGAACATCGTCGTCACGGTGTTCTCCTTCAACAATCCGAAGGGGCGCTTCAACTACGAATGGCAGCAGTTCTCCACGGACGCCTGGACCGATCCCTGTGGGGTCGCCGACCTGTGCGGCTCGCTCTCGCTGAGCCTGCAGATCGCGGCCTGGGCGACCCTCGGCGCGACCGTCCTCGGCACGATGATCGCCTTCGCGCTCGTCCGCTACCGCTTCCGGGCGCGCGGCGCCGTGAACTCGCTGATCTTCCTGCCGATGGCGATGCCCGAGGTCGTGATGGCCGCCTCGCTGCTCACGCTCTTCCTCAACCTGGGCGCGCAGCTGGGCTTCTGGACGATCCTGATCGCCCACATCATGTTCTGTCTGAGCTTCGTCGTCACCGCCGTCAAGGCCCGTGTCATGTCGATGGATCCGCGGCTGGAGCAGGCCGCCCAGGACCTGTACGCCGGTCCCGTGCAGACCTTCGTCCGCGTCACCCTGCCCATCGCCGCCCCCGGAATCGCCGCGGGAGCGCTGCTCGCCTTCGCGCTCTCCTTCGACGACTTCATCATCACCAATTTCAACGCGGGCTCGACCGTCACCTTCCCCATGTTCGTCTGGGGCTCGGCCCAGCGCGGAACACCCGTTCAGATCAATGTCATCGGTACGGCCATGTTCATCGTCGCCGTACTGTTCGTGCTGGCCGGAATGGTCATCGGCAACCGCAGGAACCGCCAAAAGGCATAGCGCTTCAATGAATATCAAGAAAGCAGCAGTCGTAGGGAGTTGAAATCATGGCCCCAAGCGCCATGAGCCGTGACAAGAACTGGGCGAAGTCGCTTTCGGACGCCCAGCCGGTCTCGTACTGGCTGGACGACCCCGGCAAGCCCCGCCCCGAGCCCGCGCTCACCACCGCCGAGACCTGCGACCTGCTCGTCGTCGGCGGCGGCTACAGCGGACTGTGGACCGCGCTCCTCGCCAAGGAGCGCGACCCCGGGCGCGAGGTCGTCCTGGTCGAGGGCCGCGAGGCGGGCTGGGCCGCCTCGGGCCGCAACGGCGGTTTCTGCGCCGCCTCCCTCACCCACGGCCTGTCCAACGGCCTGACCCGCTGGCCCGACGAGATCCACAAGCTGGAGGAACTGGGAGCCCGCAACCTCGACGGCATCGAGGCCACCGTGGCCCGCTACTCCCTCGACTGCGACTTCGAGCGCACCGGCGAGATCGACGTCGCCACCGAGCCGTACCAGGCAGCGGAACTCCGCGACTGGCACGAGGAGTTGGAGCGCCGCGGTCTGGCGAACGACGTCGAGTACCTGGACGCCGAGGCCGTACGGGAACAGGTCGACTCACCGACATTCCTCGCGGGCCTGCACGACCGCCGCGGCGTCGCCATGCTGCACCCCGCCAAGCTGGCCTGGGGCCTCAAGCGCGCCTGCGTCGAGCTGGGCGTCCGGGTGTACGAGAACACGCCCGCCCTCACCCTCAAGCCGTACGGCGCCGGAATGGCCGTACGCACTCCGTACGGCAGCATCCGCGCCCGCCGGGTCGCCCTGGGCACGAACATCTTCCCGAACCTGGTCAAGCGTGTGCGCTCGTACACCGTCCCGGTCTACGACTACGCGCTGATGACCGAGCCGCTGACCGCCGACCAGCTCGCGTCGATCGGCTGGAAGAACCGGCAGGGACTCGGGGACTCGGCGAACCAGTTCCACTACTTCCGGCTGTCCGCCGACAACCGGATCCTGTGGGGCGGCTACGACGCGGTCTACCCGTACGGGGGCCGGGTGCGCGCCGAGTACGACGACCGGCCGGAGACGTACGCGAAGCTCGCGGGCCACTTCTTCACCTGCTTCCCGCAGTTGGAGGGCGTTCGCTTCAGCCACGCGTGGGGCGGCGCGATCGACACCTGCTCCCGCTTCTCCGCCTTCTTCGGTACGGCGCACCAGGGCCGCGTGTCCTACGCGGCGGGCTATACGGGCCTCGGCGTCGGCGCCACCCGCTTCGGCGCGGACGTGATGCTCGACCTGCTGTCGGGGGAGCGCACCGAACGTACGTCGCTGGAGATGGTCCGCAAGAAGCCGCTGCCCTTCCCGCCGGAACCGTTCGCGTGGACGGGGATCGCACTCACCAAGTGGTCCCTGGCGCGGGCGGACGCGCACGGCGGCCGGCGCAATCTGTGGCTGAAGACGATGGACCGGCTGGGTCTCGGCTTCGACAGCTGAGACCGTGTGACCCTCTTCACTCTCAACAAGTTGTCAGAACCCGCGTAATGCTCGGCCCGAACCTCCCTCTCTCCTGTGACGCGACCAGCGTCGACACGAGAAAAAGGGAGGTTCCGCCATGACAGGGGCCAAGACGGCGGTCGAGTGGCTGGCATCCGTCGCTCCGGATCCAGAGGCCTGCCGCTGGGAGTGGGAGCGCAACCCCTTGGGGGTCGCGCTGCTGCCGGCGGGCAGGGCCTGGGACGTACTCATCCTGCCGGGTGAACTCGGCTATCCGACGCTCGACGTACTGACCCGGGTGCTCGATCAACCGGGCCCGGTGCTCGTCGACTTCGGCGACGCCCGGATGGGGTTCTTCGTGCCCCCGGGCACGGCGGCCCGGTGGCTCGGCACGGGGGTTCGCACGGCGGGGCACGGTACGTGGATCGTGGTGCCGTATCCGGGGAGGTCGACCGGCGGGGTCCGCTGGCTGGTCGCACCGGACGGCTCCGGCACACTCACCGATCCGACGCTGCTGGAACTGGCGATGCACGAGGCGGCGGCGGCTCTCGCGACCGATGACCGCGACAACCGATGAGCGCGATACCGGTGATCGCGACAGCCGGTGACTGCGGTACCGGTGACCGCGGATAGCTGTCGGAGACCTTGACAACAGGATTGGTCTGGACCAAATTGAGCGCGCTCCACCCCTCCAATTCCCCCATGCCAGGAGGTACTTGTGGATCGCGTCAGATCCGTCCTCGCCGTCTGTGCGGCCACCGTCCTGGCCGTACCAGGCATCACCGCACTCTCGTCGGCCGCCCGTGCGGCCGACGCGGACCTCGCCAGGAACGGCGGGTTCGAGGCGGGCCTCGACGGCTGGACCTGCACGGCGGGCAGCGTGGTCACCTCACCCGTGCGGAGCGGCGGTTCGGCACTGAAGGCGACCCCGGCCGGCAGTGACAACGCGCGCTGCGCGCAGACCGTGACCGTCAAGCCCGGCTCCCAGTACACGCTCGCCGGATACGTCCGGGGCGACTACGCCTACCTCGGCGCGAGCGGCACCGGTACCACCGACGTCTCCGCCTGGACACAGTCCGCGCCGGACTGGCAGCGGCTGACCACGACCTTCCGCACCGGCGCGTCCACCACCAAGGTCACGATCTACACCCACGGCTGGTACGGCACCGGCGCGTATCACGCCGACGACATCTCGCTGGTCGGCCCGGGCGTCGACGCCGGACAACCGCCGGCCGCTCCCACCGCCCCGACGGTCGGCACGGTCACGTCCACCAGCGTGGCCCTGTCCTGGCCGTCCGTCCTCGGCGCGACGGGCTACGCGATCCACCGCAACGGCACGAAGGTCCAGTCGGCGAGCGGCACGTCGACCACCGTCTCCGGACTCTCCCCCTCCACCGCGTACTCCTTCCAGATCACCGCCGTGAACGAGGCGGGCGAGTCCGCGAAGTCCCCGGCGGTCACGGCGACCACGACATCCGGTCCGGGTGGCGGCGACCCCTCGGACCTCCCCGCCCACGCCCTGGTCGGCTACCTCCACGCGAGCTTCGCCAACGGCTCCGGCTACACGCGCATGGCCGACGTTCCCGACAGCTGGGACGTCATAGACCTGGCCTTCGGCGAACCCACCTCGACCACCTCCGGCGACATCCGCTTCGACCGCTGCCCGGTCACCGAGTGCCCGAACGTCGAGAGCGACGCCGAGTTCAAGGCGGCGATCAAGGCGAAGCAGGCGGCGGGCAAGAAGGTCCTGATATCCATCGGCGGCCAGAACGGCCAGGTGCAACTGACGACCACGGCGGCCCGCGACACGTTCGTCTCCTCGGTCTCGAAGATCATCGACGAGTACGGACTCGACGGCCTGGACATCGACTTCGAGGGCCACTCGCTCTCCCTGAACGCCGACGACACCGACTTCAAGAACCCGAAGACACCGGTGATCGTCAACCTCGTCTCGGCCGTGAAGACCCTCAAGGCCAGGTACGGCGCCGACTTCGTCCTGACGATGGCGCCGGAGACGTTCTTCGTCCAACTCGGCTACCAGTACTACGGAACCGGCAAGTGGGGCGGCCAGGACCCGCGCGCCGGCGCCTACCTCCCCGTCATCCACGCCCTGCGCGACGACCTGACGCTCCTGCACGTCCAGGACTACAACTCGGGCCCGATCATGGGCCTCGACAACCAGTACCACTCCATGGGCGGCGCCGACTTCCACATAGCCATGACCGACATGCTCCTCACGGGCTTCCCGGTCGCGGGCGACGCGAACAACGTCTTCCCGCCCCTGCGCCCCGACCAGATCGCCATCGGAATGCCGGCGACGACGAACGCGGGCAACGGCCACGTCCCGTCCTCCGAGACCAACAAGGCCCTCGACTGCCTCACCAAGAAGACCAACTGCGGCTCATACACGACCCACGGCACCTGGCCCGCCCTCCGCGGCCTGATGACGTGGTCGATCAACTGGGACCGGTTCGGGGGGTGGGAGTTCTCGAGGAACTTCGACGGCTACTTCGGCTGACGAGCCGTGTCGCTGCTGCGGCTCGTGACCATCGCGAGCCCCAGCAGCAGCATGGCGCTCAGACACCAACTCCCCGCCACATCCAGCGGCCAGTGGTAGCCGCGGCGGATCAGGCCGAAGCTCACCGCCGTCACCAGGACCAGGCAGCCGATGACGAGTTCGCGGCGGCGGTAGCGGCTGTGGAGCCAGGGGAGCAGGAGGAGGACGGCCGCGCCGTAGGCGACGGCGGCCGTGGCCGTGTGGCCCGAGGGGTAGTAGCCGTCCCCGGCCATGCCGGGCGGGCCGGTGCGGCCGACGGCTTCCTTCAGAGGCACGACCAATGCCGGTACGGCGGCCATCGCGACCAGAGCCGCGAGCGACGGAACCCACCAGCGGGGCAGGTCCGCGCGCCGGGCCCGCCAGGACACGTAGACGACGACCGCGAGCAGCACGGGAACGGCCACCGCGAGGTTGCCGAGATCCGCGAGAAACTCGGCGGCACCGCTCGGCAGACGACTGCCCCTGACCTCCCCGGCGAGCCGCTCGTCCGCCCGGCGCACGGGGCCGTCGACGGCGGCCTGCCAGGTCAGGAGGGCGAACAGGAGGAGGAGCGGCCCGAGGACCCAGACCGGGGGCACCGAACCTGTGTGTCCTCCAGCCTGACCCTGACTGTCAGGCACATGTGGCGATGAACGCCGATCCGGAACGCTAGCCATGCCCCACACCTTGCCAGCCATGATCGCCTGGGGTGACGGAGGCGCCCCTACAAGGGGCGCGGGGAACTGCGCGACAAGCCCCCACCGACCCGCACCCACCCCACAACACCAGCCCAGCAGACGCCCACCCCCACCACCAGCGGAGCGCAGACGCGCCGAAGGGCTTGCACCAGGGGGGGTAGGTGCAAGCCCTTCGGTGGAACCGATCAGATCGGGTTGTCGCACGCCCCGGGGGGTTTGGGGCGGGCGACTGTCCGATCGGTGAGGAGACCCGAAGCCGGAAGCTCCGGTTGTGTGCGCGAGGCACGCCCAGGGCGAAGCTGGGGAGGCCCCGTCCCGGTACCGTCCACAGTCCCCTGTGGCCGGGGTGTATCTCTCATCTGGGTAGAACCTACGTCAGGGGTGAGGGCTCCGACAGGTGGATTCGCGTCCCGCCATGCACCTCGCACACGTTCTTCACACGCCCCGCTCCTCACCACCGCGACACCGGAACCGATGAGACAGACTCCGCTCAGATGCGGGCAAAAGCCTGCTCGATGATGTCGAGTCCCTCGTTCAGCAGGTCCTCGCCGATGACCAGCGGCGGCAGGAAGCGCAGCACGTTGCCGTAGGTGCCACAGGTAAGGACCAGCAGGCCCTCCTGGTGGCACGCCTTGGCGAGCGCGGCGGTCGCCTCCGCGTTCGGCTCCTTCGTCGTACGGTCCTTGACCAGCTCGATGGCGATCATCGCGCCGCGGCCCCGGACGTCGCCGATGATGTCGAACTTCTCGGCCATCGCGCCCAGGCGGGCCTTCATGACGGCCTCGATGTTCTTCGCCTTCGCGTTGAGGTCGAGCTCCTTCATCGTCTCGATCGAGCCGAGCGCGCCCGCGCAGGCCACCGGGTTGCCGCCGTAGGTGCCGCCCAGGCCGCCCGCGTGCGCGGCGTCCATGATCTCGGCGCGGCCCGTGACGGCGGCGAGCGGCAGACCGCCCGCGATGCCCTTGGCGGTGGTGATCAGGTCCGGGACGACGCCCTCGTCCTCGCACGCGAACCACTGACCCGTACGGCAGAAGCCGGACTGGATCTCGTCCGCGACGAAGACGATGCCGTTGTCGGTGGCGAACCTGCTGAGGGCCGGCAGGAAGCCCTTGGCGGGCTCGATGAAGCCGCCCTCGCCGAGCAGCGGCTCGATGACGATCGCGGCCACGTTCTCCGCGCCGACCTGCTTGCTGATCTGGTCGATGGCCTGCGCGGCGGCCTCGGGGCCCGCGTTGTCCGCACCGGTCGGCCAGCGGTAGCCGTACGCCACCGGCACGCGGTAGACCTCGGGCGCGAACGGGCCGAAGCCGTGCTTGTACGGCATGTTCTTCGAGGTCAGCGCCATCGTGAGGTTGGTGCGCCCGTGGTAGCCGTGGTCGAAGACGACGACGGCCTGCCGCTTGGTGTGTGCCCGGGCGATCTTCACGGCGTTCTCGACGGCCTCGGCGCCGGAGTTGAAGAGGGCGCTCTTCTTGGCGTGGTCGCCGGGGGTCAGCTCGGCCAGCGCCTCGGCGACGGCCACGTAACCCTCGTACGGCGTGACCATGAAACAGGTGTGGGTGAAGTCCTGGAGCTGGGCGGAGGCCCGGCGTACGACGGCCTCGGCGGACGCGCCGACGGACGTCACGGCGATGCCGGAACCGAAGTCGATCAGCCGGTTCCCGTCGACGTCCTCGATGATCCCGCCGCTCGCGCGCGCGGTGAAGACGGGCAGTACGGACCCCACTCCGGCCGCGACCGCGGCGATCCGGCGGGCCTGCAGTTCCTGCGACTTCGGACCGGGAATGGCGGTGACGACGCGGCGCTCCTGCGGAAGTGTGCTCATGAGGGGCTCCCTGGGGGGTCTTGCGAACGGCTTGGGGAAGGTCTTCGGGAAGGACGCCGGAGAGACGTCGGCAGGACGTCGGCAAGGGCGTGGCGGACGGCTTGCGAACGGATTCCTCGGACGCTCCGCTTCCTTCTTCGCAGGCTAGAGCCGGGAATGGGGGGTGGGCATGCTCCATCTGGGCGTTGTCGGGAGATTCGGTTGTCCGTCATGGACATAGCGTGGGCGGGGAGCGACGAGGGGCCGCGGTGTCCGTATCGCCGCGTACCCGGCCCGGTAAGCGGTGAACTCCCCTTGTGAGGGCGTTAGATTGACTCGCAAACCACGTATGGAGCGGCTGGTCAGGGGTGGCAGAGGCGATGGACAGCGACGGCACGCAGGACGCACGGGGCACGCACGCCGATCGTGTGCCGCGGCCGGCGGGACCGCCCCAGGTGCCGCCACGGCCCGCGCAGGCGCCCGGGATGCCGCCGGCGCCGGACGGGTCCAGCTTTCTCACCTGGCTGCGGACCCCCAGGCCCGAGGCCGCGCCGGGCGTGTGGCGCTTCGGGCATCTGCCGCGGCCGGATGAGGAGCCCGAGGAGATCCCCACGCGCCAACTGCTCAGCGGCGCGTTGATCGCCTTCCTGGTGGGGTGGCTGATCTGGTCGCTGCTGCAGAACCGCTACCTGGGTGACTGGTGGTGGGTGCCCCTCTTCCTGATCACCCCCGACTCCTGGCGCGGCGCCGACAGTGACCTCGGTGACGTCGGCATTCTCATCGTGTACCGGGGTTATGAGCTGCTTGTCGCCCTGGTCATCATGGTCGCGGTCGGGCGGGTCGGCCGCTGGAGCGAGGTCTGGCGCCGCTTCGTCGCCCCCAGACTCCGGCGCCGACAGCCCCAGCAGGCACCGCCCGCGCCCGAGGAGGACCCCGCCCAGTGGAACCAGCTGCGCGCCGCCGGTGCCGCCGACGCCGCCGAGCGGCTCGGCGCCGAGGCCCGGGCCGGCCGCATGCGCGATGTCGACCAGGCCAGGATCGCCCGGGCCTGGCAGGGCGTGCGGAGCGGACGCCACAGTCTCGCCACCTTCAGCGGTGCCGTCCTGCAGGACGGAGCCGCCGCCTGTCTGCACCCTTCCGGGGAGCGGGATCTGCCCGGACGGCTCGCCAAGCACGATCTCGTCACCGGGCAGGTGCGGCTCGGCACGACGGCCGACGATCCGCGGAACCCGTACTCCTACCGCGGGACCGGCCTCGCGCTCGGACCGGACCTGCTGGGCACCTCGCTGCTCGCGGTCGGGCCCGCCGGATCCGGCAAGACCGGCGGGGTCGTCTGGCCGCTCGCCGAGTCGCTGTGCCTGCACGCGCTCGCGGGGCGGGCCGCCGTGGTCGTCGTCGGGGCCGCGGGGGCGGGGCTCGGGCCGGTGGACGCGTACGACGTCGTGGTGCGGGTGGGCAATCCCGAGTCCGTGTACGACCTCGATCTGTACGGCGGGACCACCGACCCCGACGAGGCGGCGGCCGTACTCGCCGAGGCACTCGTCGGGGACCTCGCCGATCCGCATCCCGGGGCGGACAGCAGGCGGTCCACCACCGTGCTGGCCCAGCTGCTCGGGCCGTTCCGGGGCGTGCACGGCCGATTCCCGTCCGTGCCCGAGCTGAGGCAGCTGCTCGATGGCACGCCCGGACCGCTCGGCGCACTGCGCACTGCGCTCACGGAGGGTGGGAAGGAGTCCCTGCTGCGCGAACTCGACGCGCGGGAGCGGCAGTTGGGGCAGCCGGGGGATGTGGGGAGTGTGCTCGCCGATCGGGTGGCGCTGCTCGACCGCCCCGCGTTCGCCGGGTTCTTCGACACGTCCGGGCAGTCCCGTCCCTTCTCCCTGCGCGCCCTCGACCACCCTGTGCGGGTGCGGATCGACCTGCCCGAGCGCGGGCACGCCGACGCCTCCCGGATGCTCGCGCGGCTCGTGCTCGCCCAGTTCGCCGCGAGCGTCGCCGTACGGGAGGACCGGTCGCTGTTCGCCTGTCTCGTCCTCGACGACGCGACGGGAGTCATCACGCCCGAGGCCGTACGGGGCATTCAGCGGCTGCGGTCCGCCAACGCCGGCGTCGTGATGACGCTGCGCACGCTCGACGACGTACCCCGGCCGCTGCGGTCGCCGCTGCTCGGTGCCATCGGGTGCCGGATGGCGCTGTCCGGGCTCACACCGTGGGACGGGCAGGACTTCGCCGAGGTGTGGGGCAAGGAGTGGACCGAGGCTCGGGACGTCACCGACCGGCAGATCATCGCGGAGACGCCGGCCGGCAAGGCCGTGCACATGCTGCGACGGGTGATCACCGGGAACGCGCCCACCGCCCGGGCCGTGACCGTGCGGCAGGTCGAGCGGGAGCGGTGGTCGGCGTCCGAGCTGGCGCACGGGGTGCCGCCGGGGCACGCGGTGCTCTCGCTCACCAGCGTGCGCGGGGAGCACGCGCCGCCGCTGCTGGTGGATCTGCGGAACTGAGGCGCGTGCGGGAGCCGGTGGCTCCTGAGGGGCTTTTGACGGGTGTGCCGAGCGGGACGTCCGGACATATGGTCACGGGCCGACCGTACGGTGAGGCAGAATCGACATAGGTCGTTCATACGCTGCGGCCAAAAGATCACAAAGATCACATTGTCCGTGACCGTCGAAGAACCTGTGAAGACCTGAAGGCCTCATGCCCCCCACGCTCGCCTCGCTCGTCCATCACTCGGCGCTCAAGCTCACCGTGCGCGCGGGCGGGGAACGTCTGGACACCCCCGTTCGCTGGGTGCACGCCAGCGAGCTCGCCGACCCCGTGCCGTACATGGAGGGCGGGGAACTGCTCCTCATCACCGCGCTCAAGCTGGACGCGGAGGACGCCGACGCCATGCGGCGGTATGTGAAGCGCCTGGTGGGGGCGGGGGTGGCCGGGATCGGCTTCGCCGTCGGGGTGCACTACGAAGAGACGCCCAAGGCGCTCGTCGACGCGGCGGAGGGCGAGGGCCTGCCACTGCTGGAAGTGCCCCGCCGGACGCCGTTCCTCGCCATCAGCAAGGCCGTGTCCGCCGCCATCGCCGCCGATCAGTACCGGGCGGTGACGGCAGGCTTCGCGGCGCAGCGGGAGCTGACCAAGCAGGCGCTGAGCGACGGGCCCGAAGGACTGCTGACCGCGCTCGCCTCGCAGGTGGACGGGTGGGCCGCCCTGTACGACGCGTCCGGAGCCGTCGTCGCCACCGCACCCGAGTGGGCGGGGCGGCGCGCCGCCCGGATCACCGGTGACGTGGAGCGGCTGAGGGAGCGGGCCGCGCCCGCGAGTTCCGTCGTCGGCGGCGCGGGCGACGCCGAGGGTGACGGTGTGGACGGGAGCGGCGAGGACCGGGTCGAACTGCACTCGCTCGGGACGGGCCGGCGGGCCCGGGCCGCGCTGGCCGTGGGGACCGCGGCCGCACTGGGTACGGCCGAGCGGTACGCCGTGCACTCGGCCATCGCCCTGCTGACGCTGACCACGGAGCGGTCCCGGTCGCTGTACGCCGCCGAGCAGCGGATCGGGGCGGCCGTGCTGCGGATGCTGCTGGCGGGCCAGCCGGATCATGCGCGGGGGGTCGCCGGGGACTTGTACGGGGGGCTGTTGGACGCGCCCTACCGGATGATCCTGGCCGAGGCCGCGTCGGCTTCCGCGGGGCGGGCCCGGGCTCGGGCCGGGGACGAGGACGGTGGCGGGGGCACGGTGAGCGCCGAGGCCGCTGCCGCACTTGCCGATGCCGGCGGCGATCTCGTGGGCGGGCTCGGTGAGGTCGTTGAGTCCGCCGCCGCCCGGTCCGGCGAGGCCGTGCTCGTGGTGCCCGACGGGGAGCGGCTCGTGGTGCTCGCGGCGGATCGGGGTGCGGTCGTTTCCGCCTGCGCCCAGTACGCCGAGGCCGTCGGGGGTGCGCGGGGCGGCAGCGAGCAGGCGGGCGACGAGGACGAGCTGGTGGTCGGGATCTCGGCTCCCGCCGGGCCCATCGCCGCGGGGGCCGCCTACAAGCAGGCCGAGCAGGCGCTGTCCGTCGCTCGGCGGCGGGGGCGGGTGCTCGTCGAGCACGAGGATCTGGCCGCGGGGTCCGTGGTGCCGTTGCTCGCGGATGACGCGGTGCGGGCGTTCGCGGACGGGCTGCTCAGGCCCCTGTACGAGCATGACGCCACCGGGCGGGGGGATCTGGTCGCCTCGTTGCGGGCGTGGTTGTCGCGGCACGGGCAGTGGGATGCGGCCGCGGCGGATCTTGGGGTGCATCGGCATACGTTGCGGTACCGCATGCGGCGGGTCGAGGAGATCCTCGGGCGGTCTCTGGACGATCCGGACGTACGGATGGAACTGTGGCTGGCCCTGAAGGCGACGGCGTCGGCGGAGTAGGAAGGGCCTTTCCTCGCCCCCGCCGCCCCTACCCGTTCCCGTCACTACTCGGGGGCGCTGCCCCCGAACCCCCGCTGCGCAGTTCCCCGCGCCCCTAGGTTTTCAGGGGCGCGGGGAACTGCGCGACCAGCCACACCCGACCCGCACCCGACAACGCACCCCACGGGGTCTGGGGCGGAGCCCCAGAAGGATGGGACGGGTAGGGGCGGCGGGGGCGAGAAACAAATCGGGGACTAGGCCAAAGCGGCGTACCCCGGGCGGGGAGTGCTACGACTCGGACAGGCGCCGCCAGGGCATCGCGGCCATACCGTGGACGCGAAAGACCAAGAACACCCCCGAACGCGGAAGGGCCCGGACTCGCACATGACCTCCACCCACGCCTTCTGGCTCGCCGGCCGCCAGGCCACAGGCGAGTCCACCTTCGACGTCACCTCCCCGTGGGACGGCCACCCCGTCGGCAAGGTCTCCGTACCGACCGACGCCCAGGTCGAGGAGGCCGTGGCCGCCGCACACGCCGTACGGGACGAGTTCGCCGCCACCCCCGCCCACGTACGCGCAGCCGCCCTCGACCACGTCAGCCGCCGCCTGGTGGAGCGGACCGAGGAGATCGCCCGGCTCATCTCCGCCGAGAACGGCAAGCCGGTCAAGTGGGCCCGCGGCGAGGTCGGCCGGGCCGTGTCCGTGTTCCGGTTCGCGGCCGAGGAGGCCCGCCGGTTCAACGGCGGCGAGGCCCAGCGGCTCGACACCGACGCCGGTGGCCAGGGGCGCCTCGCCCTCACCCGCCGCTTCCCGAAGGGCGTCGTCCTCGGCATCGCGCCCTTCAACTTCCCGCTGAACCTCTGCGCCCACAAGATCGCCCCCGCCATCGCGGCCGGCGCCCCGATCATCCTCAAGCCCGCTCCCGCGACTCCCCTCTCCGGGCTGCTCATCGGCGAGCTGCTGGCCGAGACCGACCTGCCGGCCGGGTCCTGGTCCGTGCTGCCCGTCGCCAACGACAAGATGCCCGCCCTGGTGCAGGACGAGCGGCTGCCCGTCATCTCGTTCACGGGGTCCGACAAGGTCGGCTACGCGATCATGGACTCCGTGCCGCGCAAGCACCTCACCCTCGAACTGGGCGGCAACGGCGCGGCCGTCGTCCTCGCCGACTGGGCGAGCGATGCGGACCTGGACTGGGCGGCCTCGCGGATCGCCACCTTCTCCAACTACCAGGGCGGACAGTCCTGCATCTCCGTCCAGCGGGTGATCGCGGACGCCTCCGTGTACGAGCGGCTGCTGCCCCGCGTGGTGGCCGCCGTCGAGGCGCAGGTCACCGGCGATCCGGCCGACGACGCCACCGATGTCGGGCCGCTGGTGAGCGAGGACGCCGCCAAGCGGGTCGAGACGTGGGTGGACGAGGCGGTGAACGCCGGCGCCACGCTGCTCGCGGGCGGCAAGCGTGACGGTGCCTCGTACGCGCCGACCGTGCTGGCCGATGTGCCGGCCGATGTGACCCTCTCCTGCGAGGAGGTCTTCGGGCCCGTCCT
Organism: Streptomyces sp. NBC_00258; assembly: GCF_036182465.1. Lineage (NCBI taxonomy): Bacteria > Bacillati > Actinomycetota > Actinomycetes > Kitasatosporales > Streptomycetaceae > Streptomyces > Streptomyces sp. NBC_00258. Next base: position 4,043,670 of record NZ_CP108081.1, on the reverse strand, counting down.
CACCGTGCAGAAGGTGGAGGGGGAGGCGGCCGCCTTCGCCGCCGTCAACGAGTCCAAGTACGGGCTGCAGGCAGGGGTGTTCACCCACGACCTGCAGACCGCCTTCCGTGCCCACCGCGCGCTGGAGGTGGGCGGCGTCGTGGTCGGTGACGTGCCGTCCTACCGCGCCGACCAGATGCCGTACGGCGGAGTGAAGCAGTCCGGTGTCGGGCGTGAAGGCGTGAAGTTCGCGATGGACGACTACACGTACGAGCGCGTGCTCGTGCTCACGGGACTCGCTCTCTGAGATCAGGTGCGAGGTACGGCGACGGCCGGAGTCCGCTGTGCGGGGACTCCGGCCGTCGCCGTGTGCGGTCTGTCGTGAGTGGTCCGACGCGTGGGTGTGTGACCTGGGACGCAGGGCACGACCCGCTATAGCTAGTGACAATCGTTTTCATGTAGAGTGCCGGGCATGGCAGTCCCGAAGCGCAAGATGTCCCGCTCCAACACGCGTCACCGCAGGTCCCAGTGGAAGGCGGCGACGCCCGATCTCGTCCCGTTCTTCGCCGACGGGCGCGAGTACGCCGTACCCCGGCGACTGATCCGTGCCTACGAGCGCGGGCTCATCAAGCCCGAGGGGTGACCCCACCCACTCCCGGACGAAGGGGCCCGGCACCGATGCCTTCCGGTGCCGGGCCCCTTCCTTGTGCCGTCGGCCTGGTCCGGACCCTCAACCGGAGAAGCCGACGTGCGCGAGCCGCAGCGGGCCGCGCAGCCCGATGCGCAGGTCGTGGACCTCGGTGGCCCCGAACGGGGTGACGACGGTGGTGTAGTCGTACGGTCCCGGCGTGGCCGGGACATCGAGCCGGGCGATCACCGGGCCGCCGTCCAGGGCCAGTTCGATTGAGCCCTCGCCGGACACCTCGACGGTGACGGTCCTGGTTGCCGGGCCGAAGTCGCAGCCGCGGTAGACCAGTTCGGCGGTGTTCTCGCTCGCGGGTGTCACCGCGTCGCCCGACAGCTTCGTACGGTCGACGATCTCCGCACCGCGCTGCTCGTCGAAGTCGGCCGCGTTCAGGCCGAGTTCGAGGGCCGGGCGCGGGTTGGCGGGCGTGCCGTCCAGCTCGACCGTCCCGCGCAGCCGGATGTCCTCGCTGGACGCGCCCACGAGCAGTTCGTACGAGCCCGGCTCGAGGCGTCGGGTGCCGCGGGCCACGTCCCAGAACTCGAAGGCGGACAGCGGGAGTTCGAAGGTCAGCTCGGTGGAGGCGCCGGGGAGCACGTGGACCCTGCGGTGGGCCAGCAGTTCGCGGCGGGGGCGGGAGACCGAGGGGGCCACGGCACGGGAGTAGAGCTGGGCCACCTCGTCGGCCGGTGTGCCGCCCGTGTTGGTGACCGTGAAGGTGACGTGCACGGAGTTCTCGCCCGCGTGGGCCACGAGGTTCCCGTACTCGAAGGACGCGTACGACAGGCCGTGGCCGAAGGGGAAGAGCGGGGTGCCCTCGAAGTACAGGTACGTCTGGCGGCTGCCGATCACGTCGTAGTCGAGGAGGTCGGGGAGGTTCGCGTCCGAGGCGTACCAGGTCTGGGGGAGCCGGCCCGCCGGGGAGACGTCGCCCGCCAGGACGCGGGCCAGGGCCGTGCCGGCTGCCTGGCCGCCGTGGGCCGTCCAGAGGACGGCGGGGAGGTCCGCGGGGTCGGTCGCGTACGGGTAGGAGGACGTGATCACCAGGGCCGTACGGGGGTTCGCGGCGCGGGCCGCCTCCAGGAGGCGCTGCTGGTGGGCGGGGAGGGCGAGGGTCGTGCGGTCCTCCGTCTCGCGGCCATTGATGTGCGGGTCGTTGCCCGCGACCACGAGGACCACGTCGGCCGCGGCGGCCGTGCGGGCCACCGTGTCCTCGCCGCGCTCCGTGATCTCCAGTTCGAGGATTTCCGGGTTCTGAGCGGCAACCTTCACGCCGTCGGCGGTGACAGAGACGTAGCGACCCGTACCGACATGCTTCAGGAGGTGACCGCCCTCGTGGGATTCGTGAGGCTCCAGGCGGAAGGTCTCCTGGACCACCCAGCCGCCGGGCTGGTCGGCGGAGGCGCGTACGAAGCCGTCGTCGGCGACCGAGAGGTAGCGGCCGTCGGGGGCGCGCAGGGTGAGGACGCCCCCGCCCCAGTCGATCAGCGCGAGTTCGGTGCCCGTGGTGTCGGTGGTGAGCGGGGGCAGGTCCGTGCGGCCCGCGAGGAGGGCCGGGTCCAGCGCGCCCTCGGCGCCGCGGACCTCGTCGGCCGCTTCGTCCGCCGACGGAACGCTGAGATACGTACCGGCGGAGGTCTTGAGGCGTACGCGGTCCACGCCCTCGGTGAAGTCCACGCGGTCGGCGCCGAAGCGCTCGTAGAGGCCTTCGAGCGGGGTGGAGCGGTGGATGAGGGTGCCGCTGTACCAGTCGAGTTTGCACTCGTCGGCGAGGAGGCCCACCACCGCGATGCGGGTGTCCTGTCCGGTGAGGGGGAGCAGGCCGTCGTTCTTGAGGAGGACGATCGCCTGTTCAGCGGCTTCCCGCGCGAGGGACCGGTGCGCGGGGGTGTCGAAGTCCAAGGCGCCGGCGTACGGGTCCAGGCGTGGGTCGAACTCGCCGAGGCGGAAGCGGACCGCGAGCTGGCGGCGGACCGCCGCGTCGATGTCGGCCTCGGTCAACAGGCCCTGGTCCAGGGCTCCCTGGAGGCGTTCGACGATCTGCGAGCTGTCCGTGCCGTGGTCCGTGAAACTGTCGACGCCGGCGATCAGGGAGGCGGCCGTGGCCTCCTCGTGCGTGTCGAAGTAGTGCTCGGAGTCGACCAGGTTCGAGGGCGCGCCGGCGTCCGAGCAGACCAGGAGGTCCTGGTCCGTCCAGGTGCGCAGCTGCTCGCGCAGATACGGCGAGACATGGTTGGGGCGGCCGTTGACCAGGTTGTACGCGGGCATCACGCCGGCCACCGTGCCCGCCTCGACCGTCTCGCGGAAGGCGCGCAGGTCGTACTCGTGCAGCACGCGCGGGCGGACGGAACTCGACGCGGTCGCCCGGTCCGTCTCGTTGTTGTGCGCGAGCCAGTGCTTGAGGACCGGGGCCGTCCGCCAGTACGCGGGGTGGTCGCCGCGCAGGCCCCGGGTGTACGCGGTGGCGATCGCCGAGGTCAGCTTCGGGTCCTCCGAGTAGCCCTCCTCGTTGCGGCCCCACAGGGGGTGGCGCAGCAGGTTGACCGTGGGCGCCCAGACGTTGAGGCCGACGCGGTCGTCGCGCGAGCGCATCGCGCGGGTCTCGGTGGAGACCGCCTCGCCGACCCGGCGTACGAGCTCGTCGTTCCAGGTCGCGCCGAGGCCGACCGCCTGGGGGAACACCGTGGCCGGGCCCATCCAGGCGACCCCGTGCAGCGCCTCCTGGCCGGTGCGGAACGCGGCGACACCGAGCCGCTCCACCGCGGGCCCGAACTGGTGCAGCATCGCGACCCGTTCCTCCAGAGTGAGCCGCGACAGAAGATCGTCGATGCGCTTCGCGAACGGCAGCTGCGAGTCACGGAAAGGCGGCGTTTGAGCGGTCACGCGAGGATCCCTCTGTGGAAGGTGCGGGAGAACGGCGAAGGACTTTCGAAGCGCTTCGATGCTCATTCGACTCCGGGTCGGGTGTCAAGACACCCCGACGCAACAACTCCGAATCCTCACCGCCATCCCAAGGGCCGGAAGCGACCGGTTCAGACCTTTACACCTCCGAGGAATGTTGGAATCGGCTCTTGTGCACCCCCAGGTGTTCACTTAACCTCGCAGCAACATCGAAGCGCTTCGACTCTCGTCGATAGTCGAAGATGTCGCCCCCGGAGGGTGCGCATACCTCCGAGGTCCGCTTCGGCTCAGCCAGTTCCACTCAGACACCGCAGCCGACGGCCCCACCGCCGGGTGTCCTGCTGTGCGCCATGAAGGGTTGACGCAATGACGCCGAACTCCGCCACTTCCGCTCCCAGTCGGAGAAGTTTCCTCGGCTCCACGGCGGTCGCAGCCGCCGCGGTGGCCGGCGGGATGCCGCTTCTCGCCGCGTGCGGCGGGTCCGGCGGCGGCTCCAAGGACGGCACGACCTCGGGCAAGGACGCGCAGAAGATCCTTCCCGCCTTCGTGGCGCAGAACGTGGTGACTCCGGACATCGCGTCGAAGAACGGCTCCTCGGTCGGTTTCACCGGCAAGCTCGTCCTGGGCGACCTGAAGACCTCGGTGCCGCAGAAGCTCGGCAAGGGCAGCACCATCAAGATCATGTCGCCGTTCTGGGGCTCGCCGCCGAAGGGCGGCAATCCCTACTACTCGACGATGAACACGACGATCGGCGCCAACGTCGTCTGGCAGAACCAGGACGGCAACACGTACGACGAGAAGCTGGGCGCGGTTCTCGCCTCCAGTGACATGCCGGACGTCGTGGTGATCCCCAGCTGGAACATGGGCGGCAAGATACCCAGCGCCATCATCAGCAAGATGGCGGACCTCGGCCCGTACCTCTCGGGCGACAAGGTCAAGGAGTATCCGAACCTCGCGGCCATCCCGACCGAGGCCTGGCAGTTCTCCATCTTCGGCGGCAAGCTGCGCGGCCTGCCCATGCCCGCCGCCACGCCTCCCGGCATCGTGCCCTTCTACCGCAAGGACGTCTTCGACAAGGAGGGGTACGAGGTCCCCACCTCCGCCGACGAGTTCCTGGCCCTCGCCAAGGAGATCACCAACGCCAAGGCGAAGGTGTGGGCCTGTGACGACATGAAGTGGAGTGCCTTCAACTTCTTCGGCGTGCTGTCCGGAAGCGAGAAGTCGCTCGGCTGGAACCTCGTCGACGGCAAGCTGATCTACCGGGTCGAGACCGACGAGTACCTCGAAGCGCTGGAGTGGACGCGCAAGCTGTACTCCGCGGGTGTCGTCCACCCCGATGCCAGGGCGGCGAACCAGGGCACCGCGGGTCAGCGTTTCAGCGACGGCCAGGTCCTGATGTACAACCAGAACATCGCGGACTGGTGGGGCAAGATGGCCGAACAGGCCACCCAGGACAAGGGCTTCCGCATCGCCGGCATGGACATCTTCGGCCATGACGGGGGCGACCCCCAGCTGTGGGCCGCATCGCCCGCCGGCATCTTTGCCTTCATCAACAAGAAGGCGTCCAAGGCCGTGATCCACGACGTGCTGGCCGCCGCGAACGTCACCGCCGCCCCGTACGGCACCAAGGAGTACATGCTCACCAACTACGGGGTGGAGGGCACGCACTACACCGTCAAGGACGGCGTTCCCACCAAGAACGACAAGGGCAACCAGGAGGTCCTGAACGCCTTCGTCATGCTGGCGAGCCCCGCCTCGACCATCGCGCACCCCGACTTCCCGGACATCGCGAAGGAACAGGTGGAGTGGCAGCAGCGGATGGGCGCCTTCACCAAGAAGTCCTCCTTCTTCGGGCTCCAGATCACCGAACCGGCCCGCTACACCAGCCTCTCCAACGACTTCGAGGACCTGGAGGACAGCGTCGTCCGCGGCCGCAAGAAGGTCAGCGACATGCAGCAGGCGGTGTCGGAGTGGAAGAGCCAGGGCGGCGACAAGCTGCGGGACTGGTACAAGAAGCTGCTGGACGACAGCGGATCCGCGCAGGGGTGACGAGGTGGCACACAGCACCACTCCGGGCGCCGCCTCGCGCACCGCGCCGTCGACGACGGACGACACCGCCGAACCCTCCGCCGGAGGGGGCAGATCCACCAAAGCCGCCAAGCCCGCGAAGCCCTCCGGGGTCTCCAGAGCCGAGAAGAAGGCCCTGAGGAAGGCCGCGAACGGCGGCACCCTCAGGACCCGCCTCAAGCGGGACCGCACGCTGATCCTGATGACCCTGCCTGCCGTCCTGCTGGTGCTGGTCTTCAACTACATACCGATCCTGGGCAACGTCGTCGCCTTCCAGGAGTACGACCCGTACATCAGCGACAACGGCTTCGTCGCCATCTTCCACAGCCCCTGGGTCGGCTTCGAGCAGTTCTCGCGGATCTTCGAGGACTCGGCGTTCTGGGACGCCGTCCAGAACACCTTCGTCCTGTTCTCCCTCCAACTGCTGCTCTTCTTCCCGATCCCGATCGTGCTGGCGCTGCTCATCAACAGCGTGATCAGGCCCCGGGTGCGGGCGGTGTCGCAGGCGATCCTCTACCTGCCGCACTTCTTCTCCTGGGTGCTGGTCATCACCGTCTTCCAGCAGATCTTCGGCGGCGCCGGCATCATCGCGCAGACGCTGCGCCAGCACGGCTACGAGGGCTTCGACCTCATGACCGACCCGGGGATCTTCAAGTTCCTGGTGACGGCGGAGGGCGTCTGGAAGGACGCCGGCTGGGGAATCATCGTCTTCCTCGCGGCGCTGGCCTCCGTCAGTCCCGACCTGTACGAGGCCTCGGCGATGGACGGGGCCGGCCGGTGGCGCCGGATGTGGCACGTCACGCTGCCCGCGCTGCGTCCGGTGATCGCCCTGCTCCTGGTGCTGCGTGTCGGTGACGCGCTCACGGTCGGCTTCGAACAGATCCTGCTGCAGCGGGACGCGGTGGGGCCGGGGGCGGCGGAGGTCCTCGACACCTTCGTGTGGTGGAACGGCGTCCGCAACCAGGACTTCAGTTACGCGGCGGCGGCGGGCCTGATCAAGGGTGTGGTCAGTCTCGGCCTCGTCCTCGCCGCGAACAAGGTCGCCCATCTCATGGGCGAGCAGGGGGTGTACAAGAAGTGAGCGCTGTCACCGAGGAACGGCCGAAGGCCCCCGGCCCGAAGGCTTCCGGACGCTGGGCCGCACCGCCGAGGCCCGTCTGGGAGGAGGAGCCCAACAAGGCCGGGATCGCGAGCAAGGGCCTCGTCCTGGCCATCGCATGCTTCGCCGTGCTGTTCCCGCTGTGGATCGTCGTCGTCACCAGTCTGTCCTCGAAGCAGGACATCAGTGAGGCCGGCGGCCTGGTGGTGATCCCCAAGGGCATCACCTTCATCGCCTACCAGGAGCTGCTGAGCGGCGGCCAGGTCACCCGCGCCACCCTCGTCAGCCTGGGCGTCACGCTCGTCGGCACGGTGTTCTCGATGACGGTGTCCATCCTCTCCGCGTACGGGCTCTCCCGCGTCGGGTCGGTCGGGCACCGGTGGTTCCTGATGATCCTGCTCGCGACGATGTTCTTCGGCGCCGGCCTCATCCCCACGTATCTGCTCGTGCAGTCCCTGGGGCTGACGGACACGTACCTGGCGCTGATCCTGCCGAGCGCGATCAGTGTCTTCAACATCCTGGTCCTGCGGGCGTTCTTCATGAGCATCTCGCCGGAGCTCACCGACAGCGCGCGGATCGACGGGGCGGGGGACTGGCGGATCCTCTGGCAGATCGTGATGCCGCTCTCCCGTGCCGTCATCGCGGTGATCACGCTGTTCTACGCCGTCGGCTACTGGAGCGCCTGGTTCAACGCGTCGATCTACCTGAGCGACCAGGACATGATGCCGCTGCAGAACGTCATGATCCAGCTCGTCCAGAAGCAGGAGCCCCCGGTCGGTATGAGCCAGGCCATCAAGACGGGCCAGCTCTCCGCGCTCGCCGTCCAGATGGCGGTCATGGTGCTGGCCCTGCTGCCCGTCGCGTTCCTCTCGCCCTTCGTCCAGAAGCACTTCAAGAAGGGCATGCTGACCGGCGCCGTCAAGGGGTGACTCGCGTCCCCCTTCTGGCTTGGTCTGGGAATTGTTCGGTTGTTTGTCGGCTGCGGGGCCGCCGTGGCTGATCGCGCAGTTCTCCGCGCCCCTTGAGAGGCGCCCGTCCACTCCTCATTTCGAAGTTCTCCCTTTCCTGGAACGAGGTATGTCATGCGCACGTCCCGCCTGAGCAGACGCGCCGTCCTTGCCGGGACCGCTGCCACGGTTGCCCTCACCACTGTTTCCGCCGGCTCCAGCCCGGCGCTGGCGGCCCCGGCCGCTGACACGGACGCGTCCGCCTACCGCTGGCGCAACGTCGTCATCGGCGGGACCGGCTTCGTCACCGGTGTTCTCTTCCATCCGTCCGTACGGGGTCTCGCCTATGCCCGTACCGACATCGGTGGCGCCTACCGCTGGGACGACCGTGCCGCCCGTTGGACCCCGCTCACCGACCACCTCGGGTGGGACGACTGGAACCTGCTCGGTGTGGAGGCGATCGCCGTCGACCCGGCGCACCCGAACCGCGTCTACCTCTCCCTCGGTACGTACGCCCAGTCCTGGGCCGGCAACGGCGCGGTACTGCGTTCCGAGGACCGGGGCGCCACCTGGAAGCGCTCGGACCTGGGTGTGAAGCTCGGTGCCAACGAGGACGGCCGGGGTGCGGGGGAGCGCCTGCTGGTCGACCCGCGTGACAGCGACACCCTGTGGCTGGGCACGCGGCACGACGGACTGTTGAAGTCCACCGACCGCGGGGCCACCTGGGCGGCCGTGACCGGCTTCCCGGCGCAGGCGAGCGCTTCCGGGCAGGGCGTCATGTTCCTCGTCGCCGTCGGGCGGGCCGTCTATGCCGGCTGGGGCGACGGCGACGGCACCTCGGGCACGGCGAACCTGTACCGCACGGCCGACGGGACGGCGTGGGAGGCCGTTCCCGGGCAGCCGTCCGGCACGTCCGTCAAGGTCCCGGTCCGGGCCGCCTACGACCGGCACACGCGTGAGCTGTACGTGACGTACGCCAACGCGCCAGGACCCAACGGCCAGTCCGACGGCAGCGTGCACAAGCTGCGCACCGCGACCGGCAAGTGGGCCGACGTGACCCCCGTGAAGCCGGGCGGAACGACGGCCGACGGATCCGCCGACACCTTCGGCTACGGCGGAGTCGCCGTGGACGCCCGCTGCCCGGGCACCCTCGCCGTCTCCACCAACAACCGCTGGGCCGACGTCGACACCGTGTACCGCACCACGAACGGCGGCCGTACCTGGACGTCCCTCAAGGACGCTGCCGTGTTCGACGTGTCCGAGACTCCTTTCCTCAAGTGGGGTGCCGACAAGCCGAAGTTCGGCTGGTGGATCCAGGCGCTCGCCGTGGACCCGTACGACTCGAAGCACATCGTGTACGGGACCGGGGCCACCCTCTACGGCACCCGTGACCTGAAGCGGTGGGCGCCGCAGATCCGGGGCCTGGAGGAGACGGCCGTGCGCCAGCTGATCTCGCCCCCGGTCGGGGAGGCGCACCTGCTGAGCGGGCTCGGGGACATCGGCGTGATGTACCACGAGCGGCTCACGGCGTCGCCGGCGCGCGGCATGGCGGCGAACCCCGTGTTCGGGTCGGCGACGGGACTCGCACAGGCCGCGGCCAGGCCGTCGTACGTGGTCCGGGCGGGCTGGGGCGACAACGGCAACGGCGCCTGCTCGAACGACGGAGGCAGGACCTGGGCGCCCTTCGAGGCCCAGCCCGACATCGCCAAGGACGCACCGGGGCCGATCGCCACCAACGCCGACGGCAGCGCGCTGCTGTGGTCCTTCGTGCACTGGGACGGCACGAAGTACGCAGCCCACCGGTCCACCGACAACGGCGCGACCTGGTCCGAGATCTCCTCCTTCCCGAAGGGCGCCACGCCGGTCGCCGACCCGGCCGACCCGACGCTCTTCTACGCGTACGACACCGACACAGGAACGCTACTCGCCAGCACTGACAGTGGCCTAACCTTCACCGAGCGTGCAGGCGGACTGCCCTCCGGGGACGCCCAGTTCAAGCTCGTCGCCGCGCCCGGGCGGAGCGGTGACCTGTGGCTCTCCGCCAAATGGAACGGGCTCTACCGGTCCACCGACGGCGGGGCGAGCTTCTCGAAGGTGGCCAGCTGCTGGGCCTCGTACACCCTCGGTTTCGGCAGAGCCGCCGACGGGGCGGACTATCCCGCGATCTACCAGGTCGGGTCGACGGACACCATCACCGCCGTCTACCGCTCCGACGACGAGGCGAAGACCTGGACGCGGATCAACGACGACGCCCATCAGTGGGGCTGGACCGGCGAGGTCGTCGTCGGGGACCCGCGCGTGTACGGCCGGGTGTATCTGGCGACGAACGGTCGCGGCATCCAGTACGGGGAGCCCGTCCGATGACCGGGCGCGAAGGGCACGCGCGCCCCGGTCTCGCGGACGCCACCCGCGGCCGGATCCTCTTCGGCGGCGACTACAACCCCGAGCAGTGGCCCGAGGAGACCTGGCACGAGGACGTACGCCTCATGAAGGCGGCCGGCGTCAACTCCGTCACGCTCGGTGTCTTCTCGTGGGCGAAGCTCGAACCCCAGCCGGGGGCAAGGGAGTTCGGCTGGCTGGACCGGCTGATGGACCTCATGCACGAGAGCGGCATCGGGGCCGTCCTCGCCACGCCGACCACCTCGCCCCCGCCCTGGATGGGCCGCCTCCACCCGGACACCCTGCCCCGCGACGAGGACGGCCGCACCGAGTGGTGGGGCGGCCGCCAGCACTTCTCGCACTCCAGCGCCACCTACCGCCGCTACGCCGCCGCGATCACCGAGGATCTGGCCGCCCGCTACGGCAGCCACCCAGCCCTCACGATGTGGCACATCAACAACGAGTACTGCACCTACGACTGGGGCGACGAGGCCGCCGCCACCTTCCGCCACTGGCTCCGGGACAGGTACGGCACGCTCGACTCCCTCAACACCGCCTGGGGAACGGCCTTCTGGAGCCAGGGCTACGGCGACTGGGAGGAGATCCTGCCGCCGCGGCACGCCCACTACATGAAGAACCCCAGCCAGGTCCTCGACTTCAAGCGCTACACCTCCGACATGCTCCTGGAGTGTTACGTCGCCGAGCGCGACATCGTCCGACGGCACTCCCCGCACCTCCCGGTGACCACCAACTTCATGCCGATGTGGGTCGGTCAGGACGCCTGGAAGTGGGCGGACGAGGAGGACGTCGTCTCCGTCGACATCTATCCCGACCCGCGCGACCCCTTCGGCGCCCAGAACGGCGCGCTCATCCAGGACATGACCCGCTCCCAGGCCCGTGGGCCGTGGATGCTGATGGAACAGGCCGCGGGGCCCGTGAACTGGCGGGGCGTCAACCACCCCAAGCCGCGCGGCCTCAACCGCCTGTGGTCCCTCCAGGCCGTCGCCCGGGGCGCCGACGCCGTCTGCTACTTCCAGTGGCGGCAGTCCCGCCAGGGTGCGGAGAAGTTCCACTCCGGCATGGTCAGCCACGCGGGGGAGCAGGGCCGCATCTACCAGGAGGTCAAGCAGCTCGGAGCCGAACTCGCCCGAATCGGCGCTGAAGTGACGGGCGGTCACTCGACCTCGGACGTCGCGATCCTCCACGAATGGAACGCCTGGTGGGCCGGTGCGCAGGAGGGCCGTCTCTCCTCCGAGGTCGACCATCCGCAGGTCGTGCGCGCCTGGCACCGCGCCCTGTGGGAGGCCCACATCACCACGGACTTCGCGCACCCGGAGCACGACCTGTCCGCGTACCGGCTGGTCGTCGTGCCGCAGCTCTACCTGCTCACCGACGCGGCGATCGACAACCTCGTCGCGTACGTCCGCGGCGGCGGCACCCTCGTCAGCGGCTTCCTCACCGGGGTCGCCGACGAGGACGACCGGGTGCGGCCCGGCGGAATGGACGAGCGGCTGCGGGAGCTCTTCGGTATCCGCACCCTGCACGAGTGGTGGCCGCTGGACGCGGGGGAGACCGCCGAATGCGAGGGATTCCGGGGCACGTTGTGGTCCGAGGAGATCGAGGCCGAGGAGGGTGCGGTCGCGGAGGCCCGCTACAAGGGCGACGAACTCGACGGGCTCCCGGCGGTATTGCGCAAGGAGCGTGTCTGGTACGTCTCCACGCTGCCCGAACCCGCCGCGCTGCGCGAGCTGTTGGCGGGCGTGGCGACCGGCGCCGGCGTGCGGCCGGTGCTCGACGGGCTGCCCCCACAGGTCGAGGCCGTCCGCCGGGGAGACGTGCTCTTCGTGCTCAACCACGGGCGCGAGGCGGTGACCGTGCAGGTGCCGGGGACTTACCGGGACCTGCTGAACGGTCAACAGGTCACAGGGTCGCTGGAGTTGGAGCGCCTTGGAGCGGCGGTGCTCTCGCCGTGAGCGCCGACGCCTCGCCCTCCGCTTCGACCTCTTCCTCGCCGCACGGCACCTGGGAGCCGCGCCCGGCCGCCCGCTGGGAGGACGCCTTCCTCAGCGGCAACGGCCGTCATGGCGCCATGGTGTTCGGCGATCCGGACGACGACCGTGTCATCGTCACGCACCACACCCTGGTCCGCCCCAACGGTGGCGAGCACGCCAGGCCCCCGGAGCTGGCGGACCAACTGGCCGCGCTCCAGGACAGGTTGCTCGCCGGGGACCTGGCCGCGGCCGAGGAGTTCACGGACGGGCGCCCGCTGCAGTGGGTGCAGCCCTTCCATCCCGCCTTCCAGGTGCGGCTGCGCCGGCCCGCCGACGGGGAGCGCGGTTACCGCCGCTCGGTCGACTTCACCACGGGCGTCGCCGAGGCGGCCTGCACGGGCTGGAGCAGCCGCGTCTTCGTCTCACGCGCGGACGACGTGATCGTCCAGCACGTGACCTCCCCGGGCCTCACCGCGGACATCGCGCTGGACCACCGGCTCCCCGGAGCTCCCGCAGGTCTGAGGGTCAGCGACGGGGTGATCCTCACCCCCGAGGGCGCCGTGCTCACCCTGCGTGCCCGCTATCCCGGCAGCGACCGCGCGTACACCGGAGTGACGCTGGCGGTGGTCACCGGAGGCCGTACGACGCTGACCCCGCCCGGCATCCGCGTGGCCGGGGCGGAGTCGGTCCTGCTGCTGACCCGGGTGCGGCGGCACACCGGGGAACTGGACACGGTGGCGGAGGCGCAGGCTCTGCGCGAACTGTTGCCGGACGGCGGCGGCGAGGAACCGTACGGCAGCCTCCTGGAGAGTCACCTGGAGCTCCACCGAACCGCATACAGCCGCGTCTCCCTCGCCCTGGACGCCGACGAGGCCGAACGCGCCCTTCCCGGCTCGGAGTTGCTCAAGCGGCCCAAGAGCCCCGCACTGCTCGAACGGCTCTTCGCGGCGGGCCGCTACCATCTGCTGTCCGCCGCCGGGATGCTGCCGCCGAGGCTCACCGGGCTGTGGACCGGCGACTGGGACACGGCGTGGTCCGGGGCGTTCACCACGGACGCCAACCTCAATCTGCAGACCGCGTCGGCCGTCGCGTGCGCGCTGCCCGAGGTCGTCGAGGCCCACGCGGCCCTGATCCACGGGCAGTTGCCGCACTGGCGGGACAACGCCCGGGCCGTCTTCGGCGCCCGAGGCATCGTCGCCCCACCGCACACGGACGGCGAGTCCGGGCACACGTACCACTTCAGCCGCGAATACCCCCTGCACCTGTGGACCGCGGGTGCCGACTGGCTCCTCGAACCGCTTGTCGACCACGACGAGACACGCGGGGAGCACGACCCCCGGTTGAAGGGTGCGCTCGCCGAACTCGCCCTGTTCTACGAGGACTTCCTCACCCGTACCGACGAGCACGGCCAACTCGTCGTCGTCCCCTCCTATTCGCCCGAGAACCGCCCGGCGAACGGGAGCTGGGGCGCCGTCAACGCCGCCATGGACCTCTCGGCGGCCCGGCACGCCCTGCTCACGGCGGCCGCGTACCACCCGGGACCGGACGCCGACCGCTGGCGCGCGCTCGCCGAGCGGCTGCCCCCGCATCGCGTCAACGACGACGGAGCGCTCGCCGAATGGGCGTGGCCCGGCCTCGACGACACGTACGACCACCGGCACCTCAGCCATCTGTACGGCGTGTGGCCGCTCGACGAGATCAACCCGTACGACACCCCGGATCTCGCGGCCGCCGCGCACCGGGCGCTCGAACTGAGGGGCGCCGAGAACGACTCCGCGCACGGCCATCTGCACCACGCGCTCGTCGCGGCCCGGCTGCGCGACGGCGAGCGGGTCGCGCACGCGCTCGGCCAGGTGCTGGAGGGCGAATTCTTCCACGCCTCCCTCATGAGCGCGCACTATCCCCGCCGCGACGTCTACAACGCGGACGCCGCCCACACCCTCCCCGCCGTGATCGTCGAGACGCTGATCCAGTCGACCGCCGACCGGCTGGTCGTCCTGCCCGCCCTGCCCGCCGCGTTCCCGAAGGGCGAACTGCGGGGCGTACGGACGAGGTTCGGCGCCGAGGTCGACCTCGGCTGGAGCCCGGCGGGGGCCCGCGCGGTGGTACGGCCCACCCGCAGCCGACGCGTCGACCTCAGGACTTCCTCCGGAGCGCGACCGCTCCACCTGCGAGCCGGAGAAGACTGCGTCCTCACCCTGGGGCCGCAGTAGATCCACAGCAGAACGACCACCCCCACATCCCCCCACCCATGGAAGGGACACCATGGCAACACGCACGCTGACCCGGATCACCAAGGCACTCCTGGCCCCCGCGCTTGCGCTCGGCGCCACCATCGGCCTCGCCTCCGCCCCCGCCTCGGCGGCCGTGTGGAACTCCTGCGACCAGTGGGGCAACACCAGCCTCAACGGCTACACGCTCTACAACAACATCTGGGGCTCCGGCGCCGGCAGCCAGTGCGTCTGGGCCAACTCCGGTACCAACTGGGGTGTCTGGGCCAACCACCCCAACACCGGCGGCATCAAGTCGTACCCGAACTCGAAGAAGGTGGTCAACAAGACGATCACCTCGCTCGGTTCGCTCAGCAGCAGCTACAACGTCACCGTCCCGTCCTCGGGCGCGTACAACACCTCGTACGACATCTGGGACACCGACTACGACTACGAGATCATGCTCTGGGTCAACTACAACGGAGCCGTCGGTCCGCTCGGCACCTCCCAGGGCAACGTCACCCTCGGCGGCCACACCTGGACCGTCTACAAGGGCAACAACGGTGCCAACGAGGTCTTCTCGTTCCTGCGCACCTCGGACTCGAACTCCGGCACCGTCAACGTCCTGCCGATCCTCAAGTGGATCAAGGACACCAAGGGCTGGATGGGCAACGAGACCATCGGCGACGTGCAGTTCGGCTTCGAGATCACCTCGTCGTCCGGCGGCCTGGACTTCACGACCAACAACCTGACCGTTTCCAGCAGTTGAGCCCCGCCGTCACCGGCAGGTGACCGTACGTCCGGGTCGGCGCCGTCCCCCAGGCGGAGCCGGCCCGGGCTGCTCCTACCGCTGCGACGTCGTCTCCCTCACCCACGGCAGCAGCGTCCGCTCCGCGAGCACCAGGGCATAGAACAGCGCCACGCTCATCACGCCGAGCAGGGCGATCGCGGCGAACGCCAGCGCGGTGTCGGAGTTCGCCCCGGACTGTACGACGACGAAGCCGAGCCCCTCGTCTCCGGCGCTGAACTCACCGATGACCGCGCCGACGGCCGACAGCGGCATGGCGACCTTCAGTCCCACGAAGATCTGCGGCAGCGCGCTCGGGAACCGGAACCTGAGGAACGTCTGGGTGCGCGACGCGCGCAACGACCGTGCCAGCTCCACGAGTTCGACCGGTGTCGAGGTGAGCCCGCCCGCGACCGACAGCACGACGGGGAAGAAGCAGACGAGCAGCGCCATGACGACCTTCGGCTGCTGCCCGAACCCCATCCACACCACCAGCAGCGGGGCCAGCGCCACCTTGGGCACCGCGTTGAACGCCACCAGGAGCGGCGAGAACATCAGCTCCACGATCCGCGACGCCGCGATCGCCACCCCGATCACCAGCCCCGCCGCCACGGCCAGCACGAAGCCCAGCACGATGACGACGAGCGTGGTGACCGCCTCGCCCAGCAGATAGCCGGGCACACGGAGGAAGGCGTCCAGCACGTCCGCGGGCGACGGCAGGATGATCTCCGGTACGTCGAACACGACCACGGCGAGCGCCCAGGCCCCGATCGCGGCGGCCAGCCCGAGCACGGGCCAGCCGAACTCCATCACCCGCCTGAGCACTTCAGGACTTCGGCACCAGATCGAAGGAGACCAGCTGCTCGGGCGTCAGACCGGACTTGACCGCCCCGGCGTCCACCAGAGCCTTGATCGCCCCGGCCACCCGCTCCCGGTCCATCGTGCCGATCGGCGCCCCGTCGTCCTTGGGCTGTACTGCCTCGCCGACCAGCTCGATCTCCGCGGTGGCGGCCTTCTCGTTCACGGTCGGGTGCTTCTTCGCCAACAGCTCGGCCGCTTCCTCCGGGTGGTCGATCGCGTAGCGCATGCCCTTGAACAGCGCCGATGTGAAGCGCCTGACCAGGTCGGGGTCCTCCTCGGCGATCTTCGTGGTGGTCGTGATGGCCGAGCCGTAGCTCTCGGTCAGGAACTTGCCGAACGGCAGGACCACGACGTCCTTGCCCTTGACGGCGTTCTCGATGTTCGGGCGGCCCACCCGGTACTGGCCGACCGCGTCGACCTTGCCGGCCGCGAGGTTGACCCCGAGCTGCTGGGGTTCGAGATTGACGAAGTCGACCTTGTCGGCGTCGAATCCGGCGAGCTTCGCGTACGCCGGGAAGAGGGCCCCGATGACCGAACCGGCCGGGTCCGCGATCTTCTTGCCCTCCAGGTCCGCGGGCTTGCTGATGCCGCTGTCCGCCAGCGCCATCACGGCGGCGTCCGTGGTCTGGTGGACGGCCGCGACCGCCGTCACGCCGGACACCTTGCCGCCGCCGACCTGCATGATCGTGCTGCTGAGGTCGACGGGCGCGAACTGCGCCCGCCCGCCGGCCAGCGCGGCCAGGCTGATGGCGCTGCCCTGCCCCGGCTGGATGGTGACCGAGACGCCCGCGTCGCTGAAGTAGCCCTTGTCCTGGGCGACATAGGCGTACGCCTCGCGCCCGAAGGTGCCGAAACCGGTGATGTAGGTGACCTTGTCGGGCGCGGAACCGCCGGAGGCCCCGGCCTTGCCATCGTTGTCGTCGTCGGAGCCGCAGGCCGTGGAGAGTGCCGCCGTCAGCAGGACAGCCAGGAGCGCGGCGGGTAACCGCGTATTCCGTCTCATGGCTCCCAAGTGGAGCTGTTGAGGCGGAAGTTGTCGATACCGCAGACCTGGTTGTCATGTAACAAACATCGACCGAGGTGGTTGATCACGGATTGCGCCGCCCTATCCTCGGCCGTACCGCTACCGCTCAAGGTGAACCGGTGATGGAGGGCGGCCCGTGATCCGAGTGCGCGGCGTGTCGAAGAGCTTCAACGGCCGCAGAGGGACCGTGGAGGCCCTGCGCGGAATCGAACTGGACGTCGGGGACGGTGAGTTCGTGGCGGTCCTGGGCCGCTCCGGCTGCGGAAAGTCCACCCTGCTGCGGGTGATCGCCGGACTGCTCCCGGCCTCCTCGGGCGAGGTACGGATCGCGGACGAGCCCGTACGGGAACCGCGCCGGGACGTCGCCATCCTCTTCCAGCGCCCGGCCCTGCTCCCCTGGCGTTCGGTGCTCGACAACGTCCTGCTGCCCATCCAGGTGCACGGCCGGCCGCGTCCCGAACACCGTGAAGCCGCAAGGCAGTTGCTGACCACCGTCGGCCTGGACTCCCCCTTCCACAAACGCCTGCCGCACGAGCTGTCCGGTGGCATGCAGCAACGCGTGGCGCTGTGCCGCTCACTGATCCAGCGGCCGCGCGTGATGCTGATGGACGAGCCCTTCTCGGCCCTGGACGCCCTGACCCGCGAGGAGTTGTGCGAGGTGCTGCAGCGTGTGCACATGGAGTACGCCGCCACGGTCGTCCTCGTCACCCACTCCATCGAGGAGGCGGTCCTGCTCGCCGACCGGGTCGTGGTGCTCAGCCCCCGCCCCGGCCAGGTCCGCACGGTCCTCGACGTCCCTGTACCTCGCCCCCGCTCCCTGGGCCACGACACGCACGCCACCGAACTCGCCCGCTGCCGGGCCGAGTTGCACGACCTGCTGCTGGCCAGCCACATGACGGGAGTGTGAGCGGGGAGATGGAGCTGCGCCTCTTCACCGAGCCGTACCACGGGGCCACGTACGACGAACTGGCGCGCGCCGCCCGGCATGCGGAGGAGTGCGGCTTCGGGGGCTTCTTCGTCGCCGACCACTACCACCCGATGCACTACACCGACGCCCTGCCGGGCCCCACCGACGCCTGGACCACCCTCGCCGGTCTGGCCCGCGAGACCTCGCGGATCCGGCTCGGCACCCTCATGACCTCGGCCACCTTCCGGCACCCCGGCCCGCTCGCGGTCATCGCCGCCCAGGTCGACGCGATGAGCGGTGGAAGGGTCGAACTCGGCCTGGGCGCCGGTTGGTTCGCCCTCGACCACAGCGCGTACGGCATCCCGTTCCCGGCGCCCGCCGAACGCTTCGAGCGGATGGAGGAACAGCTCCGGATCGTCACCGGCCTGTGGGCCACCCCGACCGGCGAGCGCTTCTCGTACGAGGGCCGCCACTACCGTCTGACCGACTCGCCCGCCCTGCCGAAGCCCGTCCAGCGGCCGAGCGTGCCCATCATCGTGGGCGGCCGCGGCCCCCGCCGCACACCGAGGCTGGCCGCCCGGTACGCCGACGAGTTCAACCTGCCCTTCACCTCACCCGAGCAGAGCGCCGGCCTGTTCGCTGGCGCGCGGGCCGCCAGGGAGGCGGCCGGCGGACCTCCCCTGATCCTCTCGGTGTGCCTCGGCATCGCCTCCGGCCGCACCGGGGCCGAGATCGACACCCGCCTCGCCCTGATGCACGAGCCGTCACGCCTCCCCCCGGAGGAACCGCTGCACGGCTCCCCGGGGAAGATCGTCGACGTGCTCGGCCAGTACGCCGGCCTCGGGGCCTCCCGCGTGTACGTACGCCTGCGAGACCTCTCCGACCTCGACCACCTGGACCTGCTGGCGGCCGAGGTCGCGCCTCAACTGACGTGAGACAGAGAGCTGTTAATCGGCGATCGGGAGAGCCGCCCCGTCCCGCAGGAAGAGCGGGATCCGGTCCAGCGGGGCGTCCACCGTGACGTTCGTACCGCCTTCGTACGAGGTTCCCGTCCAGGCGTCCGTCCACCGGGCCCCGGCCGGGAGATAGGCCGTCCGCACGCTCGCCCCCGCCGTCAGGACGGGTGCGACCAGCAGATCCGGGCCGAAGAGATAGGAGTCGGCCACCGACCAGGTCGCCTGGTCGTCCGGGAACTCCAGGAACAGCGGCCGCATCACCGGCAGCCCTTCCTCGTGCGCGGCCCGCATCACGTCGAGCACGTACGGCTTCAGGCGCTCACGCAGCCGGAGGTACTTCTCCATGATCGTGGCGGCCTCCTCGCCGTACGACCAGACCTCGTTCGGGCCGCCGGTCATGTCCGGGCCGAGCGGCATGCCCGGGTCCCGGAAGCCGTGCAGGCGCATCAGCGGGGAGAGCGCGCCGAACTGGAACCAGCGGATCATCACCTCGCGGTACGCCGGGTCGTCCGGGTCGCCGCCGTGGAAGCCGCCGATGTCGGTGTTCCACCAGGGGATGCCGGACAGCGAGGTGTTGAGACCCGCCGCGATCTGGCGGCGCAGGGTCGCGAAGTCCGTGCCGATGTCACCGGACCACAGGGCGGCGCCGTAGCGCTGGCTGCCCGCCCACGCCGAGCGGTTGAGGGTGACTATCTCGGTCTCGCCGGCCGCCACCATCCCCTCGTAGAAGGTGCGGGCGTTCTCGCTCGGGTACATGTTGCCGACTTCGAGGCCCGGGCCCGCCCAGTAGCGCAGGTTCTCCTGGAAGCCCGGCTTCAGCTCCGGCTCGCAGGCGTCGAGCCAGAAGGCCGTGATCCCGTACGGGTCAAGGTAGTTCTCCTTGATCCGCGACCACAGGAACTCGCGGGCCTCGGGGTTCGTCGCGTCGTAGAAGGCGACCTGGACCGTGGAGGCGACCTCCTTGTCCGGCCAGTCGGCGTGAGCCATCGGGCCGTACTGCGTGCCGATGAAGTAGCCGCGCTGCTCCATGAGCTGATGGTTCTCGGAGAGCGGGGAGACGGACGGCCAGACGGACACGATGAGCGTGATGCCCAGCTCCTCCAGCTCCCGCTGCATCGCCGCCGGGTCCGGCCACTCCGCCGGGTCGAACTTCCACTCGCCCAGGTGCGTCCAGTGGAAGAAGTCGCAGACGATCGCGTCGATGGGCAGGCCGCGACGCTTGTACTCCCTTGCCACGCCGAGGAGTTCGTCCTGGGTGCGGTAGCGCAGCTTGCACTGCCAGAAGCCGGCGGCCCACTCGGGCAGCATCGGCGTACGGCCGGTCACCGCGCTGTAGCGGCGCTGTGCGTCGGCCGGCTGCCCCGCGGTGATCCAGTAGTCGATCTGCCGGGCCGAGTCCGCCACCCAGCGTGTGCCGTTGCCCGCGAGCTCGACGCGGCCGATGGCCGGGCTGTTCCACAGCAGGGTGTAGCCGCGGCTGGAGGTGAGCACCGGGATGGTCACCTCGGCGTTGCGCTGGACCAGGTCGAGGACGGCGCCCTTCTGGTCGAGCAGTCCGTGCTGGTGCTGGCCCAGGCCGTACAGCTTCTCGCCCTCGTACGCGGCGAAGCGCTGTTCCAGACGGTGGTGGCCGTTGCCGACCGGGGTGTAGAGACGCGGGCCCGGCCACCAGAAGTGGGCGCGCTCCTCGGTGAGGAGTTCCGCGGAGTCGTCGGTGCGGACGAAGCGGACGAGGCCCTCGGCGTCGACCTCGACGGTCAGCGCGCCGACGGTCAACTGCCCGTGCCCGTCCTCGATCTTGACGGAGGCCTCGGTCGCGGGCGCCTCGTCGAGCAGCGCGCCCGGCAGACCCTCCAGGACCGGCCCGCCGAGCCTGGCCCGGACCCGGACCGCGTCGGGGCCCCAAGGCTCGATGCGTACGGTCTCCTGTCGGCCGCTCCACTCAAGGGCGCCGTCGCGCTCGCGGAACGTGCCGACGGTGGGGGAGGACTGGGCCAGGCTCGCGGACCCATGGCCGGGCTGTCCGGACTGTCCGGGCTGGTTTTCGGCAGGCTGATTCACGTGGGGTGCTCCTGAAGGAAGGAGTGGCGACAGGACCCGGTGACGCGGCTCCGGCGGACCGGGACAGGTAGGGATGCCCCAACGTCCTTGAGGAACGGACTGGTTGGGGCGTGGTGGTTCAGGAAGCGGCCGGGCCCGTGCTCGCCCGTACCGTCAACTCGGGTGCGAGAAGCACGACTTCGTCCTTGCCGTGCCCTTCGAGCTTGGCGATCAGATGCTCCACGGCGTGCCGACCCATCTCCTGCGCGGGGATGGCGACCGAGGTCAGCCGCACCGAGGCCTGGGTGGCGACCTGGTCCGGGCAGATCGCGATCACCGACACGTCCTCGGGGATGGCCCGGCCCTGCTGGCGCAGCAGCGCGAGCAGCGGCTCGACCGCGGACTCGTTCTGCACGACGAAGCCCGTGGTGCCCGGGCGCTCGTCGAAGATCCGGGCCAGGGTCAGCGACATCGCGTCGTAGCCGCCCTCGCACGGGCGGTGCAGCACGCGCAGGCCCAACTCCCTCGACCGGGACCGGAGTCCGTCGAGCGTGCGCTCGGCGAAGCCCGTGTGCCGTTCGTAGACCGCGGGCGCCTCACCGATGACAGCGATGTCACGGTGACCGAGCATCGCGAGATGCTCGGCGCACAGCGCGCCCGTCGCACCGAAGTCGAGATCGACACAGGTCAGGCCGCTGGTGTCGGCGGGCAGACCGATGAGGACGGACGGCTGGTCCGTGCCGCGCAGCAGCGGCAGCCGCTCGTCGTCGAGCTCGACGTCCATCAGGATCATCGCGTCGGCGAGCCCGCTGCCGGTGACCCGGCGCACGGCGTCGGGGCCCTCCTCGCCGGTGAGCAGCAGCACGTCGTACCCGTGGGTGCGGGCCGAGGTCGCCACGGCGATGGCGATCTCCATCATCACGGGTACGTACATGTCCGTACGGAGCGGGATCATCAGCGCGATGATGTTGGACCGGCTGCTTGCCAGCGCCCGGGCTCCCGCGTTGGGGTGGTACCCGAGCTGCTGGATGCTCTGCTCGACCCGCTCGCGGGTGCCCGCGGAGATGGACCGCTTGCCGCTGAGGACATAGCTCACCGTGCTCGCCGAGACTCCGGCGTGCTGGGCGACCTCGGCGAGGGTGACCATCCAGCTCTCCAAGCGTTGTGTGAAGCGCTTCGACAGTGCGCGTTGCGGACAAGGGGTGAGTGAGGGTGGCTCGACAGTAGCTTGACGGAGGGTGGGTGTCCATAGGTTGTCGAAGCGCTTCGACTCCGTCGGTTTTCTGGGGCGCCTTTGGGGGTGGGGGTCCGGTGGCGTGGCGGGTGCGGGTGAGTGGGGGCTTGTCGCGCAGTTCCCCGCGCCCCTTGGTGGGAGGCTTCGCCCCCACTATCCCCCGGGGCCCCGGAGTGGGTGGTTTCGCTCTTGTGTGCGTCGGGTTGGGCCGAACGGCGCGCGAGGGCTGGTGAGGGAGGGCGGAATCGGGTACATACGATCGAGTAGAACCGGTCGGTAACCGTACCGGTACCAAGATCCCTATTCGCGGCGAGGTGAGCCTCTTGTCCGCAACACCCCACCAGCCCGCTGTCACCGAGCGTGAAGCCCGGCAGGTCGCCGAGGCGGCACGGGAGCAGGACTGGCGCAAGCCCAGCTTCGCCAAGGAGCTGTTCCTCGGCCGCTTCCGGCTCGATCTGATCCATCCGCACCCGATGCCGCCCGACGAGGACGTGCAGCGCGGCGAGGAGTTCCTCACCAAGCTGCGCGACTTCTGCGAGACGAAGGTCGACTCGGCCCTCATCGAGCGGGAGGCGCGGATCCCGGACGAGGTGATCAACGGGCTCAAGGAGCTCGGCGCCCTCGGCATGAAGATCGACACCAAGTACGGCGGCCTCGGTCTGACGCAGGTGTACTACAACAAGGCGCTCGCCCTGGTCGGCTCGGCGAACCCGGCGCTCGGCGCACTGCTCTCGGCGCACCAGTCGATCGGCGTACCGCAGCCGCTGAAGCTCTTCGGCACCCAGGAGCAGCGGGACATCTTCCTGCCGCGCTGCGCCCGTACCGACATCTCCGCCTTCCTGCTCACCGAGCCGGACGTCGGCTCCGACCCGGCGCGCCTCGCGACCAGCGCGGTGCCGGACGGCGACGACTACGTCCTCGACGGGGTGAAGCTCTGGACGACCAACGGCGTCGTCGCGGACCTGCTGGTCGTGATGGCGCGCGTACCGAAGTCCGAGGGCCACAAGGGCGGCATCACGGCGTTCGTCGTGGAGACCGCCTCGGAGGGCGTCACCGTCGAGAACCGCAACGCCTTCATGGGGCTGCGCGGTCTGGAGAACGGTGTCACGCGCCTCCACCAGGTCCGGGTCCCGGCGGCGAACCGGATCGGTCCGGAAGGCGCGGGGCTCAAGATCGCCCTGACCACGCTCAACACCGGACGGCTCTCGCTGCCCGCCATGTGCGTCGGCGCGGGCAAGTGGTGCCTGAAGATCGCCCGCGAGTGGTCCTCCGTGCGCGAGCAGTGGGGCAAGCCGGTGGCCTTCCACGAGGCCGTGGGCGCGAAGATCTCCTTCATCGCGGCGACGACCTTCGCCCTGGAGGCCGTCCTCGACCTGTCGTCCCAGATGGCCGACGAGAACCGCAACGACATCCGTATCGAGGCGGCCCTCGCCAAGCTCTACGGCTCCGAGATGGCCTGGCTGATGGCCGACGAACTGGTCCAGATCCGCGGTGGCCGCGGCTTCGAGACCGCAGACTCGCTGGCCGCCCGCGGCGAACGGGCCGTCCCCGCCGAACAGGTGCTGCGCGACCTGCGCATCAACCGCATCTTCGAGGGCTCGACCGAGATCATGCACCTGCTGATCGCCCGCGAGGCGGTCGACGCCCACCTGTCCGTGGCCGGCGACCTGATCGACCCGGAGAAGTCCCTCTCGGACAAGGCGAAGGCGGGCGCGAACGCCGGAGTCTTCTACGCCAAGTGGCTCCCGAAGCTGGTCGCGGGTCCCGGTCAACTCCCGCGCTCGTACGGGGACTTCCACCCGGCGGGCCACGTCGACCTCTCCGGCCACCTGCGGTACGTGGAGAGGTCGGCCCGCAAGCTCGCCCGGTCCACCTTCTACGCCATGTCCCGCTGGCAGGGCCGGATGGAGACCAAGCAGGGCTTCCTCGGCCGGATCGTCGACATCGGCGCCGAACTCTTCGCGATGAGCGCCGCCTGCGTCCGCGCCGAACTCCTGCGCTCCACCGGGGAACACGGCCGCGAGGCGTACCAGCTCGCCGACGCCTTCTGCAGTCAGTCCCGGGTCCGTGTCGAGGAACTCTTCGGCCGTCTGTGGTCCAACACCGACGACCTCGACCGCAAGGTCGTCAAGGGCGTCCTCGGCGGCGCCTACACCTGGCTGGAGGAGGGAGTCGTAGACCCGTCCGGCGAAGGCCCCTGGATCGCCGACGCGACACCCGGCCCGTCCGAAAGGGAGAACGTCCACCGCCCCATCCGTTGACCTTTTCCCCAGGAATGCGCTGCCGTCCCCGTCGTCATTCTGCCGCTTGCCGCACAGAACGTGTGCGTCAACAATGAGCAGAATGGCGAACGGGGACAAAATATGCGCGCACATCGGGACGCGCTCGCGGTCCTGCTGAACGACTGCGCGCCGGCCCTGGTCGACGGGGAACCGCGGCCCTCCGTGGCCTCTTTCGACCCGCTGCCCGTCCGGAGGGTCGACCTCCGGGACGTCGACGCACTGCTCGACGCGGGGCGACCGGGCGAACGGCCCGTGGTCCAGCAGCTTTTCCGCGGTGCGGTGGGGTACGCGAAGGACCCCGTACTGCGTGAGGTGATCAAAGCGAACCAACAAGGCGTCCACATTCCGCAGCGCGCCAATCGCCGAATACAGATGCTGGTGGACGCGATTTAATGGGGGTAATTCCAGTGCCGGCTCTCGGTCTCGACAACATCACCGGCCGGATCATGCGGGCCGGCGAGGGAAGAATCCTGCGCAAGCTCCAGCGCATCGCGGAACAGGTGGGCTCCCTGGAGGAGGACTTCGAGCAGCTCACCGACGAGGAACTCCAGGCGCTCACACCGGAGTTCCAGGAGCGGTACGAGGCCGGTGAGAGCCTCGACGACCTGCTGCCGGAGGCCTTCGCCGCCATGCGCGAGGCCGCCCGCCGCACACTGGGGATGCGCCACTTCGACGTACAGGTCATGGGCGGCGCGGCCCTCCACCTCGGCAACATCGCCGAGATGCAGACCGGTGAGGGCAAGACCCTGGTCGCCACCCTGCCCGTCTACCTGAACGCCCTTACCGGCAAGGGAGTTCACCTCGTCACGGTCAACGACTACCTCGCCCAGCGCGACGCCGACTGGATGGGCCGCGCCTACCGCTTCCTGGGTCTGACCGTGGGCGTCATCAAGTCCCAGTCGACCCCGGCCGAGCGGCGCACGCAGTACGCCTGCGACATCACGTACGGCACCAACACGGAGTTCGGCTTCGACTACCTGCGCGACAACATGGCCTGGTCGAAGGACGAACTCGTCCAGCGCGGCCACCACTTCGCGATCGTCGACGAGGCCGACTCGATCCTCATCGACGAGGCCCGCACCCCGCTGATCATCTCCGGTCCCGCCGACCAGCCCACGCACTGGTACGAGGCGTTCTCCAGGATGGTCACGCGGATGCGGGGCGTCGCCGTCCAGGACGAGAACTTCACCTCGCCGCTGGACAAGGAGCGCCTCGCCGAACTGCGGGCCACCCACGACTACGAGTACGACCCGAAGAAGCGCACGGTCGCGATCCTGGACAGCGGAGTGGAGTTCCTCCAGGACCAGCTCGGCATCGAGAGCCTCTACGAGTCCGACCACACGCCCCTCATCGGGCACCTGAACAACGCGCTCAAGGCCAAGGAGCACTTCAAGAAGGACAAGGACTACGTCGTCGTGAACGGCGAGGTCCTCATCGTCGACGAGCACACCGGCCGCATCCTCGCCGGCCGCCGCTACAACGAGGGCCTGCACCAGGCCATCGAGGCCAAGGAGGCGGTGACGGTCAAGGACGAGAACCAGACCCTCGCCACGATCACCCTCCAGAACTTCTTCCGCCTCTACGAGAAGCTCGGCGGGATGACCGGCACCGCCATGACGGAGGCCGCCGAGTTCCACCAGATCTACAAGCTGCATGTGGTGCCGATCCCCACCAACCAGCCGAACGCCCGCGAGGACGACCCCGACCAGATCTACCGGACCGTGGAGGCCAAGTACACGGCGATCCTCGACGACATCGCAGAGAAGCACGAGAAGGGCCAGCCGATCCTCGTCGGCACCACCTCCGTCGAGAAGTCGGAGACCCTCGCCGCCCGGCTGAAGCAGCGGGGGATACGCCACGAAGTCCTCAACGCGAAGAACCACGAGCGCGAGGCGCAGATCGTGGCGCAGGCCGGCCGCAGGGGCGCGGTCACCGTCGCCACCAACATGGCGGGCCGCGGCACCGACATCATGCTCGGCGGCAACCCCGAGGCGATGGCGCTCGCCGAGCTCGACCGGCGCGGCCTCACCCCCGAGGAGAACCCCGACGAGCACCGGGCGGCCCTCGACCGCATCAAGGAGTCGGTCGCGGCCGAGCACGACGAGGTCAAGGACCTCGGCGGTCTCTACGTCCTCGGCACCGAGCGCCACGAGTCCCGCCGCATCGACAACCAGCTGCGCGGCCGCTCCGGCCGCCAGGGCGACCCCGGCGCCTCCCGCTTCTACCTCTCCCTCGGAGACGACCTGATGCGGCTGTTCCGGGCCCAGGTCGTGGAGCGCGTGATGTCGATGGCGAACGTCCCCGACGACGTCCCCATCGAGAACAAGATGGTCACGCGGGCCATCGCCTCCGCCCAGTCCCAGCTGGAGCAGCAGCACTTCGAGTCCCGCAAGGACGTCCTGAAGTTCGACGAGGTGCTCAACCGGCAGCGCACCCTCATCTACGCCGAACGCCGCCGCGTCCTCGACGGCGAGAACCTGCGCGAACAGATCCTCCACTTCATGGACGACACCATCCGCGCGTACATCACCGAGGAGACCGCCGAGGGCTTCCCCGAGGAGTGGAACCTGGAGCGGCTGTGGGGCGCCTTCAAACAGCTCTACCCGGTCCGGGTCACCATCGAGGACCTCGAGGACGCGGCCGGCCAGCGCGCCGAGCTCACCGCCGACGAACTCATCGAGGCCGTCACCGACGACGTCCACGCCCGCTACGAGGAGCGCGAGACCGAACTCGGCGCGGACGCGCTGCGCGACCTGGAGCGGCTCGTCGTGATCTCGGTCCTCGACCGCAAATGGCGCGAGCACCTGTACGAGATGGACTACCTCCGCGACGGCATCGGGCTGCGGTGGACGCTCGGCCGGGAGCCGATCGTCGAGTACGAGCGCGAGGGGTACGACATGTTCGCCGCGATGACCGAGGCGATCAAGGAGGAGTCGGTCGGGTACGTCTTCAATCTGGACGCGTCCGGAAAGGCTGCCGGAGGCCAGGAAGGGCTGGAGTCCGGCCGTCGTACGGACGGGCTGCATTTCAGTGCGCCCACGTTGGACACGGCGGAGGGCGTTGTCGAAGGGGACTTCGAACCGGCCGACGCGGTGCCGGCGCCTCCGGCGGAGGGCGTGGCCGATGCGAAGCCCCAGCAGAGGCGCGCGGCCAGGCCCAGGAGCCGTCGGAAGCGCAAGAGGTAGCTGGCGGCGCGTGAGGTGGAGCGCCGCGCGGTTCGATGGCGGGTGCGGGTCGTGTGGGGCCGGTCGCGCAGTTCCCCGCGCCCCTAACGGGGCACAGGTGGGAGTCCCCTGTCCTGTCGGCGCGGCATTGCGGCAACAATGGGGGGATGAGCGACAGTCCAGCCCCCCTCGCCGATCCGCATCTTGTCTTCGATCCTGTGGACGGAGTCCGGGATGTGGTGATCCTCGGATCCACCGGGTCGATCGGGACCCAGGCAATCGATCTTGTGCTGCGCAACCCCGACAGGTTCCGGGTCGCCGGCCTCTCCGCCGCGGGCGGGAGGGTCGGACTGCTCGCCGAGCAGGCGCACCGGCTCCGCGTACGGACGGTCGCCGTCGCGCGCGAGGACGTCGTACCGGCGCTGCGCGAGGCCCTGTCCGCGCAGTACGGAGCGGGGGAGACCCTCCCCGAGATCCTCGTGGGAGCGGACGCCGCCACCCACCTCGCCGCCTCCGAGTGCCACACCGTCCTGAACGGCATCACCGGCTCGATCGGCCTCGCCCCCACCCTCGCCGCCCTGGAGGCGGGCCGCACCCTCGCGCTCGCCAACAAGGAGTCGCTCATCGTCGGCGGCCCGCTGGTGAAGGCGCTGGCCAAGCCGGGCCAGATCATCCCGGTCGACTCCGAGCACGCCGCCCTCTTCCAGGCACTCGCCTCCGGCACCAGGGCCGACGTACGCAAGCTCGTCGTCACCGCGTCCGGCGGCCCCTTCAGAGGACGTACGAAGGCCGAGCTGGCCGACGTCACCCCCGAGGACGCGCTCGCGCACCCCACCTGGGCCATGGGCCCCGTCATCACGATCAACTCCGCGACCCTGGTCAACAAGGGGCTGGAAGTCATCGAGGCGCACCTCCTCTACGACATTCCCTTCGAACGGATTGAGGTGGTCGTGCATCCGCAGTCGTATGTCCACTCGATGGTGGAGTTCACGGACGGATCGACAATGGCCCAGGCGACGCCCCCCGACATGCGCGGGCCGATCGCCATCGGCCTCGGCTGGCCCGAGCGGGTCCCCGACGCCGCGCCCGCCTTCGACTGGTCGAAGGCGTCGAGCTGGGAGTTCTTCCCCCTCGACACCGACGCGTTTCCGTCGGTCGGGCTCGCCCGGCACGTCGGGCAGCTCGCGGGCACGGCCCCGGCAGTGTTCAATGCGGCCAACGAGGAGTGCGTGGACGCGTTCCTGAAGGGCTCCCTGCCGTTCAACGGAATCATGGAGACCGTCACGAAGGTCGTCGCCGAGCACGGCACACCCCGTACGGGAACCTCGCTCACCGTCCCGGACGTCCTCGATGCGGAGACCTGGGCGCGCGCCCGGGCCCGTGAACTGACAGCCCAGACCACAGCTACAGCGACAGCCACGACAGCGGCGGAGGCTCGTGCATGACGACCCTGATGATGATCCTCGGCATAGTCGTCTTCGCGGTCGGCCTGCTCATCTCGATCGCCTGGCACGAGCTGGGGCACCTCTCCACGGCCAAGCTGTTCGGCATCCGCGTGCCGCAGTACATGGTCGGCTTCGGCCCGACCATCTGGTCGCGCAAGAAGGGCGACACGGAGTACGGGGTCAAGGCGATTCCGCTCGGCGGCTACATCCGCATGATCGGGATGTTCCCGCCCGGCCCCGACGGCCGTATCGAGGCCCGTTCCACCTCACCGTGGCGCGGCATGGTCGAGGACGCCAGAGCCCAGTCCTTCGAGGAACTCCAGCCCGGCGACGAGAACCGCCTCTTCTACACGCGCAAGCCGTGGAAGCGCGTCATCGTGATGTTCGCCGGCCCCTTCATGAACCTGATCCTGGCCGTCGCGATCTTCCTCGGCGTGATGATGACCTTCGGCATCCAGACCCAGACGACCACGGTCGGCAAGGTCTCCGACTGCGTCATCGAGCAGAGCGAGAACCGCTCCGAGTGCCAGAAGAGCGACACGGCCGCGCCCGCCAAGGCCGCCGGGCTCCAGGGCGGTGACAAGATCCTCGCGTTCAACGGCGAGAAGATCACCGACTGGTCCACCCTCCAGGCCGACATCCGCGCCAACCCCGGCAAGGACGTCACCCTCACCGTCGAGCGCGACGGCAAGCAGCTCGACCTGACCGCCCACCTCATCCGCAACCAGGTCAGCAAGACCGACGGCGACGGCGGCTACGTCGAGGGCAAGTACGTGTACGCCGGCTTCCTCGGCTTCACGCCCGCCTCCGGCATCGTCCAGCAGTCGTTCGGGCAGTCCGTGGACCGCATGGGCGACATGATGCAGAACGGCGTCGAGTCGCTCGTCGCCCTGCCGTCCAAGGTCCCCGCCCTGTGGGACGCGGCCTTCGGCGACGGCCCGCGCGAGGCGGACTCCCCGATGGGCGTGGTCGGCGCGGCCCGGGTCGGCGGCGAGGTCTTCACGCTGGACATCCCGCCGGAGAACCAGATCGCGATGATGCTGTTCCTCGTCGCGGGCTTCAACCTCTCCCTGTTCCTGTTCAACATGCTCCCGCTGCTGCCCCTGGACGGCGGGCACATCGCGGGCGCCCTGTGGGAGGCCCTGCGCCGCAACCTGGCGAAGGTGCTGCGGCGGCCGGACCCCGGTCCGTTCGACGTGGCGAAGCTCATGCCCGTCGCGTACGTGGTGGCCGGGATCTTCATCTGCTTCACGATCCTGGTACTGATCGCGGACGTGGTTAACCCGGTGAGAATCTCCTAGTCATACGGAGTTTGTGGCGGCCGGACATGATTTGTGTCCGGCCGCCCTCCATTGGGTGGACCTGAGCAGCGGATGTGCTCCCGTCTGCGGGGGTGCCGTAATCTCGATGGCTGGAGCCCGTCAGCTTTCGGGACCGACCGATCCTTACCTTGGGGTTGCACAGCAGATGACTGCGATTTCACTCGGCATGCCGTCCGTTCCGACCAAACTCGCCGAGCGCCGGAAGAGCCGGCAGATCCAGGTCGGAACCGTGGCGGTGGGCGGAGACGCACCCGTCTCGGTGCAGTCCATGACGACGACGCGTACGTCGGACATCGGCGCCACGCTCCAGCAGATCGCCGAACTGACCGCGTCCGGCTGCCAGATCGTGCGTGTCGCGTGCCCCACGCAGGACGACGCCGACGCGCTGGCGACCATCGCCCGCAAGTCGCAGCTCCCGGTCATCGCCGACATCCATTTCCAGCCGAAGTACGTGTTCGCCGCGATCAAGGCCGGCTGTGCCGCGGTCCGCGTGAACCCCGGCAACATCAAGCAGTTCGACGACCAGGTCAAGGAGATCGCGCGGGCCGCCAAGGACACCGGCACGCCGATCCGGATCGGGGTCAACGCCGGCTCGCTCGACAAGCGGCTGCTCCAGAAGTACGGCAAGGCGACGCCCGAGGCGCTCGTCGAGTCGGCCCTGTGGGAGGCGTCGCTCTTCGAGGAGCACGACTTCCGGGACATCAAGATCTCGGTCAAGCACAACGACCCGGTGGTCATGGTCAACGCCTACCGGCAGCTGGCCGCCGCCTGCGACTACCCGCTGCACCTGGGTGTCACCGAGGCCGGTCCCGCCTTCCAGGGCACGATCAAGTCCGCGGTGGCCTTCGGCGCGCTGCTCGCCGAGGGCATCGGCGACACGATCCGCGTCTCCCTCTCGGCTCCGCCGGTCGAGGAGATCAAGGTCGGCATGCAGATCCTGGAGTCGCTGAACCTCAAGCAGCGCCGTCTTGAGATCGTCTCCTGCCCGTCCTGCGGGCGGGCCCAGGTCGACGTGTACAAGCTGGCGGAGGAGGTCACCGCCGGTCTCGAGGGCATGGAGGTGCCGCTCCGCGTCGCCGTCATGGGCTGCGTCGTCAACGGGCCCGGTGAGGCCCGCGAGGCCGACCTCGGCGTCGCCTCCGGCAACGGCAAGGGCCAGATCTTCGTCAAGGGCGAGGTCATCAAGACCGTCCCCGAGTCGAAGATCGTCGAGACCCTCATCGAGGAGGCGCTGAAGATCGCCGAGCAGATGGAGGCCGACGGAATCCCCTCCGGCGAGCCTTCGGTGTCGGTGGCAGGCTGACGACGTCGGGTGCGGGTTGCCTGCGGCTGGCCGCGCAGTTCCCCGCGCCCCTGGATGGTGGGGCTGCGCCCCTGCTTCCAGCCCGTCCGGCGTTTGAGGACGAGCGCGTTCAGCGCGATACGGGGGTCTGGGGGCGCAGCCCCCAGGGATGGGACGGGTAGGGGCGGCGGGGGCGAGGAAACCCGGCCCGGACCCATCGGGCGGCGCGGCACATTTTCGCCAGGTACAGTGCGGAGATCAGCAGACCTGATGGTGAAGGCCCCGCACGTGTTGACGCAGACGACCACCAGGGTCCTCGAACCGAGCGACCTGGACGCCGCGCTCGCCGTCCTCGACCGCGAGCCGGTGGCGAACGCCTTCGTGACCTCCCGCGTACAGGTCGCCGGCCTCGACCCCTGGCGCCTCGGCGGCGAGATGTGGGGCTGGTACGAGGACGGCATGCTCACGTCCCTCTGCTACGCGGGCGCCAACCTGGTCCCGATCTGCGCCACCCCCCGAGCCGTACGCGCCTTCGCGGACCGCGCCCGCAGGGCAGGCCGCCGCTGCTCCTCCATCGTCGGCCCGTCCGACGCCACCGCCCAGCTCTGGCGCCTCCTGGAACCGAACTGGGGCCCGGCCCGTGAGGTCCGTCCGCACCAGCCCCTGATGGTCACCGACCGGCTCCCCACCGACATGGCCCCGGATCCGTACGTCCGTCGCATCCGCAAGGACGAGATGGAGACGATCATGCCGGCGTGCGTGGCGATGTTCACCGAGGAGGTCGGCGTCTCCCCGCTCGCGGGCGACGGCGGACTCCTCTACCAGGCCCGGGTCGCCGAACTCGTCGGCTCCGGCCGCTCGTTCGCCCGCCTCGACCACAACGGCCGGGTCGTCTTCAAGGCGGAGATCGGCGCGGCCACGACCCAGGCCTGCCAGATCCAGGGCGTCTGGGTGGCCCCCGAATACCGGGGCCAGGGCCTCGCGGCCCCCGGCATGGCAGCGGTCCTCCGCTACGCCCTCGCCGACGTGGCCCCCATCGTCAGCCTCTACGTCAACGACTACAACACAGCGGCCCGAGCGACCTACCGCAGAGTGGGCTTCCAAGAGGTCGGCGCTTTCATGAGCATCCTGTTCTGAGGACGGGCCGAGCCCCGCAAGGGGCGCAAGCCCCTCAGGGGCCCGGGGAACTGCGCGACTCAGGGGCGCGGGGAACTGCGCGACCAGCCACAACGTACCCGCAGCAACAAGACAACCCCCTGTCCCCAGCGCAATCCAACGAATCGCCCGGGTAGTCTCCGGGCATGCTCCGCTTCCCCGGTCAGGGCCCCGTCACGCCCGACGACATCGTCATCGGCCCCCTGGACCTGGCCACCCGGATCGACGAGGCGCTGGCCGTCCAAGCCCTGGCGTTCGGACTCGGCTCGGACGAGATCGCCGTACGACGACAGATCGTGCTCCGCCACCTCACGTACCCCGGTGCCCGCGCGCTCGGCGCGACCACCGCCGACGGACGTCTCGTCGGCTTCGTCTACGGCATGCCCAATCACCGGACGCACTGGTGGTCCACCGTCGTCGAGCCCTACCTGCGGAGCCAGGGATCCGACGGATGGCTGGACGACTCCTTCGTGATCACCGAGCTGCACGTCCACCCGGGTTTCCAGAACCAGGGTGTCGGCCGCGCCCTGATCACCACCATCACGGACAGCGCCGCCCAGCCCCGCTCGATCCTCTCCGCCATCGACACGGAGAGCCCGGCCCGCGGCCTGTACCGCTCGCTCGGATACGAGGACCTCGCCAGGCAGGTCCTGTTCCCCAGCGCACCGAAGCCGTACGCGGTGATGGGCGCCCCGCTGCCTCTCCGGCGCCGCTGACCCGTCCTCCCCGCGCCGCCGACGGATCCCTCCGGCGCCGTAAACGGATTTCCGGCGACGGCGGCCCCCCGGCTAACCTCCTAGCCATCACCCTTACGCAGCAGGAGTCGAGAACCATGGCCCAGGTCCAGCGCATGTCCCGTTTGATGGTCAAGACACTGCGTGACGACCCGGCGGACGCCGAGGTGCTCAGCCACAAGCTGCTGGTGCGCGCCGGCTATGTGCGCCGTACCGCCGCCGGCCTGTGGTCCTGGCTGCCGCTGGGCAAGAAGGTCCTGGCCAATGTGGAGAGGGTCGTCCGCGAGGAGATGGACGCCATCGGCGCCCAGGAGGTCACGCTGCCCGCCCTGCTGCCGAAGGAGCCCTACGAGGCGACCGGCCGCTGGGAGGAGTACGGCCCCGAGCTGTTCCGCCTGAACGACCGCAAGGGCGGCGACTACCTCCTCGGCCCGACCCACGAGGAGATCTTCACCCTCCTGGTCAAGGACCAGTGCACGTCCTACAAGGACCTGCCGGTGATCCTCTACCAGATCCAGAACAAGTACCGCGACGAGGCCCGCCCGCGCGCCGGCATCCTGCGCGGCCGCGAGTTCCTGATGAAGGACTCGTACTCCTTCGACACGGAGGACGAGGGCCTGGCCAAGTCGTACGCCCTGCACCGCGAGGCGTACCAGAAGATCTTCGCGCGTCTCGGCCTGGACTACCGCATCTGCGCGGCCACCGCCGGCGCCATGGGCGGCTCCAAGTCCGAGGAGTTCCTCGCCCCGGCCGCGGCCGGCGAGGACACCTTCGCCGACTGCCCGAACTGCGACTACGCGGCCAACACCGAGGCGATCACGTACGCGCTGAAGCCGGTGGACGGGTCGGCCGCCCCCGCTCTCGAAGAGATCCCGACCCCCGACACCCCGACCATCGAGACGCTCGCCGCGTACCTGGAGGTCCCCGCCTCCGCCACCCTGAAGAACCTGCTGGTCAAGGTGGACGGCGAGATCGTGGCCATCGGTGTGCCCGGCGACCGCGAGGTCGACATGGACAAGGTCGAGGCGCACTTCACCCCCGCCGCGGTCGAACTCGTCACGGCCGAGGACTTCACGGGCCGCGACGACCTCGTACGCGGCTACGTCGGCCCGCAGGGCCTGGAGAAGGTCCGCTACCTCGCCGACCCGCGCGTCGCCCCCGGCACCGCCTGGATCACCGGCGCCAACAAGGAGGGCCTGCACGCGAAGAACGTCGTCGCGGGCCGTGACTTCGAGGTCGACGAGTACGTGGACGCCGTGGTCGTGCAGGAGGGCGACCCCTGCCCCTCCTGCGGCACCGGCCTCACGCTGGACCGCGCCATCGAGATCGGCCACATCTTCCAGCTCGGCCGCAAGTACGCCGACGCCCTCCAGCTCGACGTGCTCGGTCAGCAGGGCAAGCCGGTCCGCGTCACCATGGGCTCGTACGGCATCGGTGTCTCCCGTGCGGTCGCGGCGCTCGCCGAGCAGCACGCGGACGAGCAGGGCCTGGTCTGGCCCGCCGAGATCGCCCCGGCCGACGTCCACGTCGTCGCCGCGGGCAAGGCACTGCAGACCGAGCTGGCGCTCGACGTCTCGGAGAAGCTGGGCGCGGCGGGCGTCCGTGTGCTCGTGGACGACCGGGCGGGTGTCTCGCCGGGCGTCAAGTTCACCGACGCCGAGCTCATCGGCGTACCGAAGATCCTGGTGGCCGGCCGGCGCTCCGCCGAGGGCGTCCTGGAACTGAAGGACCGCCGCACCGGCGAGCGCGAGGAGCTGACGGTGGACGAGGCGATCGCCCGCCTCAGCAACTGAACCCGCCTGAGCAACTGAGCCCGCCGAGCAACTGACTTCGCGCGGTTAAGAAGCCTCTCAGAGACTTCTTGCCGGGCTTATGGGCGCCGCACAGTTTTCTCTCAGGCTGCTCCCCGACCGTAGGACGTGACACAGCGTCATTCGGGAGGGGAGCAGTCATGTCAGGCAGCGAACGGGGGGCCGCCGCGGCGGTCCGCAGAGGCGCACGGCGTACGGCTGCCGCGGCAGCGGCGGTGACACTGGCGGCCGCGGCGGGCGTCTTCGCACTCATCGGCACGATGGAGTCGGCCGCGACGACGACCGCGAGCGGAAGCACGGACTCGTCGTCATCGTCATCGACGACCTCGCAGTCGGACGACTCGTCTTCTTCCTCCTCATCGTCCTCCTCGTCGTCGGATTCCTCGGCCTCGGACAGTGAGAGCGACTCCTCCTCGTCGCTGCGGGGCTCGTCCGGCGACCTGACGTCCGCCGACGACAGTGGGACCGCCGACTCCACCTCGGGGGCGTCGTGACGACCGCCACCACGGCCGACACGGCCGCTCGCCCCATGGCCGCCGCGAACTGGCGGGCCCTCGGCACGAGCGTCCGGCTCGTCACGACGGCCCCGGCCCTGCCGGACTCCTGCAACCTGCTGCTGGCCCGGCAGCTGGGCATCGACTGGACGTCCTGCCGGGCCCACGGCCTCTGCGCCGAACTCCTCCCCGAACACGTCACCCTCGACGAGTGGGGCTACCCGCTCGTCGACGCGCGCCCCGTCCCCGCCCGGACCCTGAAACGCGCCCGCAGAGCGGCGGCGGACTGCCCGGTCCTGGCCCTCAGACTCGCGGCGGCCTGAAGGTGCCCACGCCGAACCGTCGACCTCTACAACCAGCTCGCGAACTCCAGCAACAGCTCCGCGTCCTGGGACCGGCCCACCCGCCGAGCCCGTACGCCCGACTCCACGGCCCGGAACAGGGTCCAGCCGCGCAGCCGCTCCTGGTCCAGGTCCAGGGACTCCGCGAGGCGCTTCACCCGACGGCGGGTGGTGGCGGAACCGGAGGGGGAGGCGATCAGGTCCTCGACCCGGTCACGGACCAGCCGGGCCAGGTCGAAGGCGCACTCGCCGACGACCGGGTCGGGCCCCACGGCCAGCCAGGGGCTGCGCTCGCCGGCCAGCACCTTGCTCTGCCGGAAGGTGCCGTGCAGCAGACGGGCCTCGGGCGCCGAGGCCAGCAGTTCGTCGCGTACCGCCAGGGCCGCGTCGACCAGCGGGGCGGCCTCCGCGTCGGCGCTCGCCCGCATCGCCTCGGCCTGCCGCCCGGTGCGCTCGGCCACCGTCTCGAAGACCGTGCCGGCCGGTGGCTCGACCCACAGGCGGCGCAGCGTCCCCGCCGCCTCCAGCATCGACTTGGCCTCGGCCAGCGAACGCACCGACACATCGGGGTGCAGCCGCTCGAGGAGCAGCACACCCTCGGCACCGGCCGGCTCCAGGAGCCGTACCGCACCCAGGCCGTCCCAGTGCGCGAGCGCGGACCGCTCGCTCTCCGGACGGGCCCGGCCGGGCGCGAGTTTCAGGACGGCTGGGGTGCCGTCCGGCAGCCTCACCAGGACCACCAGACTGCTGCGCCCGCCGGGCACCTGAACGCGCTCCACGGTCAACTCGCGTAGCGCGACGGCCTGTTGAGCCGCCTCGGGCAGCTTCTCCAGCCAGTCGTCACCGCTGGGTGCCGCCTCGCCGAGCGCCTTGACGAGACGCCGCGGCGGTTCGAAAGCCATACGCGAGTCGATTCCTTCCTGTGCGCGTTACGACGGGGGTGCCGCCGACGCGGTGGACCGGGCCGACCGCTCGGCGAGACCAGGGAAGGGTACGCTCTCGCCCCGCCAGCGCACCGCCCGCACCGCCGCGTCCCGCAGCGCCTCGGCGGCCGCCCGGCGCCGGTCGCCCTCCGCGGCACGGACCAGGTCGGAGTACACCCCGGCCACCCGGTCCTCCAGCTCGGCGGCGAGCCGCACGGCCGACTCCGCGTCCGTCACCGGGAACGGCAGCGCGTACGCGGCCGCCGCGGGCTTGGGCTTCCCGCGCAGGTCGCGTACCGTCCGCGCCAGTTCGTCCCGCCGGGCCCGGTGCGCGTCGTACGCCGCCCGCGCCTCGCTGCGACGGTCCTCGCCGATCTTCCCGCCCACGACCCCGTATCCGTACACGGCGGCATGCTCGGCCGCGAGCGCCGCCTGCACGGCCGTCAGCTCCGCCGGGGCCCTGCCCTTCGGCTCCGCTTTTCCGGCCATTCCGGAACCGCTCACTTCTCGCCCTCCGTCAGCAGAAACGCGTGCACCGCACCGGCCGCCGCCACCGAGGCCAGCAGCCGCGCCAGCTCTCCCGGCACGTCGAGGAGCGCCTTCGTCCGCCGGTCCGCCAGCGTCCGCTCGGCCGCGGCGAGTTCGGTGAGGGCGTCCTTCTCCACAGCAGGCACCTCGGCGGACGGGCCGGGGGAAGGCGCCTGGGACGGATCGGCGGAAGCACTCGCCGACGCACTCTCGGAGGCCTTCCTGCCTCCGCCGAACGCTTCCGCGTGCCGTACGACCTCCGCCCGCAGCGGTGACAGGCGTTCGGCCAGCGCGGGATGCACGGCGAGCACGGCCTCGTACCGCTCCGCGAGCCGCTCGCTGTCGCCGGCGGCACGCGCGCGTGCCCGCTCGGCGGCCGACGTGCTGCCGTTGGTGGTCCCGGAGGAGGAGTCGGAGGAGGAGCAGCCCGCGAGCAGCGCGGCGCCGACGCCGGCGGCCCCGGCGAGCAGGCTCCTTCGGCGCGGCCCCGAGGGGATGCGCGACGGCAGGGTGAACGGCACGGCAGACGTCCTCGGAGGGCTCGTACGAACGGAAGGGCGGCAGGCCCGTGATCACGGTACCCGGGTACCGCCTCCGCACCCACCAGCGGCGCCGTCCCGCCGTCCGGCGGGCCACGGTGGACGGCAACACCCCTTGGGACCGGATACCCTTTGACCTGACACGCGACCTACCCACAACAGCACACGCGGCCGAGGAGTCACCCGGATGAGCACCACCCAGAGCGAGAGGCTTCGAGAGCTCCTGGAACCGCTCGTCAGCTCGCAGGGACTCGATCTCGAGGAGATCGAAGTGGACTCGGTTGGACGCAAGCGTGTGCTGCGCGTCGTCGTCGACTCCGACGAAGGAGCCGATCTGGACGCGATCGCCGATGTGAGCCGCGCGCTCTCGGCGAAGCTCGACGAGACCGACGCGATGGGCCAGGGCGAGTACACCCTCGAAGTGGGAACCCCCGGTGCCGAGCGCGAACTCAAGGAACACCGTCACTACGTACGCGCCACGGACCGCCTGGTGAGATTCCAGCTGACGAGCGGCGACGAACTGGTCGCCCGGATCCTGACGGTGGACGAGGACGGGATCGATCTGGAGGTGCCCGGCGTCAAGGGACGCAAGGCCACCGCACGCAGGCTCGCCTTCGCGGACATCGACAAGGCGCGCGTCCAGGTCGAGTTCAACCGCAAGGCCAACGAGAACGACGCAGACATGAAGGAAGAGGAGGAGGCGTAGCCGTGGACATCGACATGAGTGCCCTGCGGGGCTTGGTGCGGGAGAAGGAGATCTCCTTCGACCTGCTGGTCGAAGCGATCGAGTCGGCCCTCCTCATCGCCTACCACCGCACCGAGGGAAGCCGCCGCCACGCGCGCGTCAAGCTCGACCGGGAGACCGGCCATGTGACCGTGTGGGCGAAGGAGGACCCCGAGGACCTGGAGGAGGGTCAGGAGGCGCGCGAGTTCGACGACACCCCGTCCGACTTCGGCCGGATCGCCGCCACCACCGCCAAGCAGGTCATCCTGCAGCGCCTGCGGGACGCGGAGGACGACGCGACGCTCGGCGAGTACGCGGGCCGTGACGGCGACATCGTCACCGGTGTCGTCCAGCAGGGCCGCGACCCGAAGAACGTGCTCGTCGACATCGGCAAGCTGGAGGCCATCCTGCCGGTGCAGGAGCAGGTCCCCGGCGAGTCGTACCAGCACGGTGTGCGGCTGCGGTCGTACGTCGTGCGGGTGGCGAAGGGCGTACGCGGTCCCTCCGTGACCCTCTCCCGCACGCACCCCAACCTGGTGAAGAAGCTCTTCGCCCTGGAGGTGCCGGAGATCGCCGACGGCTCCGTCGAGATCGCCGCGATCGCCCGCGAGGCCGGCCACCGCACGAAGATCGCCGTCCGGTCCACCCGGTCCGGTCTGAACGCCAAGGGCGCCTGTATCGGCCCCATGGGCGGCCGCGTGCGCAACGTCATGGCCGAGCTGAACGGCGAGAAGATCGACATCGTCGACTGGTCGGACGACCCGGCCGAGATGGTGGCGAACGCGCTGTCGCCGGCCCGGGTCTCCAAGGTCGAGGTCGTCGACCTCGCGGCCCGCTCCGCGCGCGTGACGGTCCCCGACTACCAGCTGTCCCTGGCGATCGGCAAGGAAGGGCAGAACGCCCGGCTCGCCGCCCGTCTGACCGGCTGGCGCATCGACATCCGTCCGGACACCGAGCAGCCCGCCGAGAAGCAGGACTGAGCCGGGACCCGGACGGGCCCGAGGCGGGTCCGGGGACGGGCCGGGGAGGGTCCGACGCGGGACCGGGCCGAAACAGGGCCTGGTCCGGGGCGTCAACGGCAAGATCGGGAATAGATCACGCCGTGTGACGCTTGGATTACGACAACAGCCGTTCGATTCTTGCCCCAAAGGGGTGAGGTCGGTGCGGGGAGGTAGACTTAAGAGTGTCTGGCCGGACGCATGCCCGCGCATGCCCTGAGCGCACCTGTGTGGGGTGCCGGGAGCGAGCGGCCAAGATCGATCTGCTGCGCACCGTGGCGGCCGAGGGCGAATGCGCCCCCGATCCTCGCGGTACGCTGCCCGGCCGGGGTGCGTATGTACACCCCGCCCTCGTCTGTCTCGACCTGGCGGTCCGCCGCCGGGCGTTCACGAGGGCGCTGCGTGCCCCGGGTCCGCTCGACACAAAGGCGTTGCGCCTGTACGTCGAGCAGATAGACAGTTGCTGAGCAGGCAACACCGTAAAACGTGTCGCACGGAACCCCGTGCGGCCCTGGTACCCCGCGAGTTGGAAGTAGGTCGAGATTGCGATGAGCACTCGATGAGCACGCGATGAGTACGCCCATGAAGTAGCGACGGTCCGGACGCAACCCGGACCTAAAAGGAGCGAAGTGGCTAAGGTCCGGGTATACGAACTCGCCAAGGAGTTCGGGGTGGAGAGCAAGGTCGTCATGGCCAAGCTCCAAGAACTCGGTGAATTTGTCCGTTCGGCGTCCTCGACGATCGAGGCGCCCGTAGTACGCAAGCTGACCGACGCCCTGCAGCAGGGCAACGGCGGCGGCAAGCCCGCCCCGCGCAAGGCCGCGCCCGCCAGGCCCGGCGCGCCTTCTCCGGCGCAGGCCGCCCGTCCGGGTCCGGCAGCGCCGCGCCCGCCGGCCCCGAAGCCGGCCGCTGCGGAGACGCCCGCGTCCCCGGCGGCTCCGGCCGCAGGCCCGCGTCCGACTCCGGGTCCCAAGCCCCCGGCGCCGGCGCCGAAGCCCGCTCCGGCGTCCCCGGCCCCGGTCGCGCCCGAGTTCACGGCACCCCCGGCGGCTCCCGCCGCTCCGGCGGCCCCCGCGGCTCCGGCCGCGGGTCCCCGTCCGAGCGGTGCCCGTCCCGGCGCCCCGAAGCCCGGTGTCCGTCCGGCCGGTCCCGCACAGGGCGGTCAGGGTGGTCCCGGTCAGGGCCGTGGCGAGCGCGGTGACCGTGGCGACCGTCAGGGCGCCCCGCGTCCCGGCGGCCAGGGCACGCGTCCCGGTGGTCGTCCCGCCGGTCCCCGTCCGGGCAACAACCCGTTCACCTCTGGTGGCTCCACCGGTATGGCGCGCCCGCAGGCGCCCCGTCCGGGCGGTGCCCCGCGTCCCGGCGGCCCCGGTGCCGGCGCCGGTGCCCCGGGCGGCTCGCGTCCCCAGGGCGCGGGCCAGGACCGTGGTCCCCGTCCGCAGGGCGGTCCCGGCGGCGCTCCGCGTCCCGGTGGCGGCCCCGGCGGCAACCGTCCGAGCCCGGGCGGCATGCCCCGTCCGCAGGGTGGTCCCGGTGGCGCTCCGCGTCCCGGTGGCGGCCCCGGCGGCAACCGTCCGAACCCCGGCATGATGCCGCAGCGTCCCGCTGCCGGTACCCCGCGTCCCGGCGGCGGTGGCCCCGGTGGCCGCGGTCCCGGCGGCGGCGGTCGTCCCGGCGGTGGCGGTGGCGGCGGTCGTCCCGGTGGCGGCGGTTTCGCAGGTCGTCCCGGTGGTCCCGGTGGCGGCGGTGGCGGTTTCGCAGGTCGTCCCGGTGGTCCCGGTGGCGGTGGCGGCGGTTTCGCCGGCCGTCCGGGTGGTCCCGGTGGTGGCGGCGGCGGTCGTCCCGGCTTCGGTGGTCGTCCCGGTGGTCCGGGTGGCCGTGGTGGCACGCAGGGCGCCTTCGGCCGTCCCGGCGGGCCCGCGCGTCGTGGCCGCAAGTCGAAGCGGCAGAGGCGCCAGGAGTACGAGGCCATGCAGGCCCCGTCGGTCGGCGGCGTGATGCTGCCTCGCGGCAACGGACAGTCCGTCCGCCTGTCGCGCGGTGCGTCCCTCACCGACTTCGCCGAGAAGATCAACGCCAACCCGGCGTCGCTCGTCGGCGTGATGATGAACCTCGGCGAGATGGTCACTGCCACGCAGTCCGTCTCCGACGAGACGCTGAAGCTCCTCGCGGACGAGATGAACTTCGTCCTCGAGATCGTCAGCCCCGAGGAGGAGGACCGCGAGCTGCTCGAGTCCTTCGACATCGAGTTCGGCGAGGACGAGGGTGGCGAGGAGTTCCTCGTCGCGCGTCCGCCGGTCGTGACCGTCATGGGTCACGTCGACCACGGTAAGACCCGCCTTCTCGACACCATCCGCAAGACGAACGTCGTCGCGGGCGAGGCCGGTGGCATCACGCAGCACATCGGTGCATACCAGGTCGCGACCGAGGTCAACGGCGAAGAGCGCAGGATCACTTTCATCGACACCCCGGGTCACGAGGCGTTCACCGCCATGCGTGCCCGTGGTGCCAAGTCGACCGACATCGCGATCCTCGTGGTGGCGGCCAACGACGGTGTGATGCCCCAGACGATCGAGGCGCTGAACCACGCCAAGGCGGCCGAGGTGCCGATCGTGGTCGCGGTCAACAAGATCGACGTCGAGGGTGCCGACCCGACCAAGGTGCGCGGTCAGCTCACCGAGTTCGGTCTGGTGGCCGAGGAGTACGGCGGCGACACGATGTTCGTCGACATCTCCGCCAAGCAGGGCCTCAACATCGAGAGCCTGCTGGAGGCCGTGGTCCTCACCGCGGACGCCTCGCTCGACCTGCGGGCCAACCCGGAGCAGGACGCGCAGGGTATTGCGATCGAGTCCCACCTCGACCGCGGCCGCGGTGCCGTTTCGACGGTCCTGGTCCAGCGCGGCACGCTGCGCATCGGCGACACGATGGTGGTCGGCGACGCGTACGGCCGTGTCCGGGCGATGCTCGACGACAACGGCAACAACGTCGAGGAAGCGGGTCCGTCGACCCCCGTCCTGGTCCTGGGTCTCACCAACGTCCCGGGTGCCGGCGACAACTTCCTGGTTGTCGACGAGGACCGCACGGCACGTCAGATCGCCGAGAAGCGCGCGGCGCGTGAGCGCAACGCCAACTTCGCCCGGCGCGGAGTCCGGTTCTCCCTGGAGAACCTGGACGAGGCCCTCAAGGCCGGTCTGGTGCAGGAACTCAACCTCATCATCAAGGGCGACGCGTCCGGTTCGGTGGAGGCTCTCGAGTCCTCGCTGCTCCAGCTCGACGTCGGCGAAGAGGTCGACATCCGCGTCCTGCACCGCGGTGTCGGTGCGGTCACCGAGTCGGACATCGACCTGGCGACCGGCTCCGACGCGATCGTCATCGGCTTCAACGTCCGCGCTGCGGGCCGCGCGGCGCAGATGGCGGAGCGCGAGGGCGTCGA
This sequence comes from Streptomyces sp. NBC_00258, assembly GCF_036182465.1. NCBI lineage: Bacteria > Bacillati > Actinomycetota > Actinomycetes > Kitasatosporales > Streptomycetaceae > Streptomyces > Streptomyces sp. NBC_00258. Next base: position 4,000,428 of record NZ_CP108081.1, on the reverse strand, counting down.
CGTCCGCTACTACTCGGTGATCTACCAGGCCATCGAGGAGATCGAGGCAGCCCTCAAGGGCATGCTCAAGCCGGAGTACGAAGAGGTCGAGCTCGGTACGGCGGAGATCCGCGAGATCTTCCGCTCGTCCAAGCTGGGCAACATCGCCGGTGTCCTGGTCCGCTCCGGAGAGGTCAAGCGCAACACCAAGGCGCGCCTGCTCCGCGACGGCAAGGTCATCGCCGAGAACCTCAACATCTCCGGTCTGCGCCGCTTCAAGGACGACGTCACCGAGATCCGCGAAGGCTTCGAGGGCGGTATCAACCTCGGAAACTTCAACGACATCAAGATCGACGACGTCATCGCGACGTACGAGATGCGCGAGAAGCCGCGGTCGTAGCCCGCGGCGGGTCTGAACCGTGTGGGGTTGGCCGACGAGGACACGTCCTCGTCGGCCGGCCCCCGCGGTCCTTTCGGGGACCGGCCCTCGAACCCCCGCTCCTCAAACGCCGGAGGGGCTGATCTTCAGCCCGTCCGGCGTTTGAGGACGAGCGCGTTCAGCGCGATACGGGGGTTCGGGGGCGGAGCCCCTAGGGGCGGCGGGGGCAAAACTCCGTCGAGTGGGGGCGGTCGTTCGTTGTACCGTTCTGGTGTTCCGGTGAAGAGCTTGGCCGGGCCATCTACCCCGTACCGGCGGGACATCCGGATACACATATGTACGTGGGGACTCTGTCCTTCGATCTGCTCCTCGGCGACGTACGGTCACTGAAGGAGAAACGCTCCGTCGTCCGCCCGATCGTGGCCGAACTCCAGCGGAAGTACGCGGTGAGCGCGGCGGAGGTCGACCACCTGGACCTCCACCGGAGGGCCGGTATCGGCCTCGCGGTGGTGTCCGCGGATACGGGGCACCTGACCGACGTACTGGACCACTGCGAGCGTCTGGTCGCCGGCCGTCCCGAGGTGGAGCTGCTGTCCGTGAGACGGCGGTTCCACGGCGAAGACGACGACTGAGCGTATGGAGCGTGCGGCGACGAGGATCGGCCGTACACAGAACAGTAAGAAAGAGGGAGACGGACCAGTGGCCGACAACGCGCGGGCGAAGAAGCTGGCGGACCTCATCCGAGAGGTGGTGGCCCAGAAGCTGCAGCGCGGGATCAAGGACCCGCGGCTCGGTTCGCATGTGACCATCACGGACACCCGGGTCACCGGGGACCTCCGGGAGGCGACCGTCTTCTACACGGTGTACGGGGACGACCAGGAGCGTGCGGAGGCCGCCGCGGGCCTGGAGAGCGCCAAGGGCGTGCTCCGCTCGGCCGTCGGCGCGGCAGCCGGTGTGAAGTTCACGCCGACCCTCACCTTCGTGGCGGACGCCCTGCCGGACACCGCCAAGACCATCGAGGACCTGCTCGACAAGGCACGGGCCTCGGACGCGAAGGTGCGCGAGGTCTCGGCCGGCGCAGCCTTCGCCGGTGAAGCGGACCCGTACAAGAAGCCGGGCGAGGACGACGAGACGGACGGCGACGCCGCGGAATGACGCAGAAGCAGAAGACGCCCGACGGCCTTGTCATCGTGGACAAGCCGTCGGGCTTCACTTCGCACGACGTGGTCGCCAAGATGCGCGGGATCGCGAAGACCCGCCGCGTCGGACACGCGGGCACCCTCGACCCCATGGCGACGGGCGTGCTCGTCCTCGGCGTCGAGAAGGCGACCAAGCTCCTCGGACACCTCGCGCTGACCGAGAAGGAGTACCTCGGCACCATCCGGCTGGGGCAGAACACCCTGACCGACGACGCCGAGGGCGACATCACCTCCTCCACGGACGCCTCCAAGGTCGCCCGGGACGCCGTCGACGCCGGTATCGCCAAGCTCAGCGGCGACATCATGCAGGTGCCGTCCAAGGTCAGCGCCATCAAGATCAACGGCGTGCGCTCGTACAAGCGGGCACGTGACGGAGAGGACTTCGAGATCCCGGCCCGTCCGGTACGGATCTCGTCGTTCGCCGTGTACGACATCCGGGACGCGGTCGCCGAGGACGGTACGCCCGTCATGGACCTGGTCGTCTCGGTCGTGTGCTCGTCCGGTACGTACATCCGCGCGCTCGCCCGTGACCTGGGTGCCGACCTGGGCGTCGGCGGGCATCTGACGGCGCTGCGGCGCACCCGCGTCGGCCCGTACAAGCTCGACTCCGCCCGCACCCTCGACCAGCTCCAGGAGGAGCTGACGGTGATGCCGATGGCGGAGGCCGCCGCGGCCGCGTTCCCCCGGTGGAACGTGGACGCCAAGCGCGGGCAGCTGCTGACGAACGGTGTGCGGCTGGAGATGCCCGAGGAGTACGCAGGGGCAGGGGCCGTCGGGGTGTTCGATCCCGAGGGGCGGTTCCTGGCACTGGTGGAGGAGCAGAAGGGCAAGGCGAAGAGCCTGGCGGTGTTCGGCTAGAGCCTGCCGTGTTCGGCCGTCGGCCCATGGGCCGGCCCGGCTGCCTTCTGTGTCGGCCGGGTCGGCCCGCTTGGCCGGGTTCGTCGTGGAGCGGCGTTCACGGGGATTCCTGTGTGCGCCGCTCCACTGTCCCCCTCGGTTCCCCCACCCAAGGGTGTATCCATCCGACCTCCTCTATTCACCCGTCCGGGCAGGCGCTCGGAGTGAACCGGGGGAGCGGAAGGGGGCTCGTTCGGCCGGCGATCTGTCGCGCCCGATCACCTCGCGCCTACCGTCGAAGACGAGGCGTCGGTGGCACGGGTGCGACGCGCGCGGCGGGGAGGTTCGAGCATGGCGGGACGGGGCCCGCGGACCGGGGGCCGTCATCAGATGCCGGACGCTGCCCGGCTCGCACCCGAGGCGACGCAGACGGCCGAGGCGGCGCACGCGGCTGAAGCAGCGTATGCCGTCGAGGCAGCGCCCTTGGCCGAAGCGGTGGTCGAAGCCGCGGACCGGGCTCTGGTGCGGATCTGCGATCTCGCCGGGCGGCCGCGCGGCACCGGGTTCGTCGCCGACCACCGGGGCACGGTGATCACCAGCCACGAGGCGGTCGACGGGCTCGCCCGCCTCGTCCTGCACGCGCCCGGGGACCGCACCTGCCTGGTGACGGCCGACTCGGTCACCCTCCTTCCGTCCCTGGACCTCGCCCTGATCCACACGAAGGGGCTCCACACGGACGGTTCCGGCCCGGACGGTCTCGGCCTCGACCCCCTCCCGATCACCGTCCGGGACTCCGTCGAGAGCGGCACGTACGTCCGTATCGCCGCGGGCGGCTGGCGCGAGGCGCGGGTGCTGGGCACGTCAGCCGTGACGTACACGGCGACCGACCGTTTCCATCTCCTCGACGGTGCCCTGGAGTTGGCGATCGGCACGGCGGGAAGCGACGCGCTGCGGCTCGGCGGCGGGGCGGCCGGGGGACCGGTGGTCGACGCGGCAACCGGCGCGGTCGTCGCCGTTCTGGGAACGGCACTTCACTCCGGGCGACGGGTGGGGGGCTTCGCCGTGCCCTTGTCCACGGGACCGGCGGCCTCCGGCTCTGACTCCGGCTCCGGCGGCCCGCTCGCCGAACTGCTGGCCCGCAACGCGGCGACGGTCCCCGCATACGGGGACGACCTCAATCTGGCGGGCGTGCTGGAGCTGGCCGCCACCGTCGAGGCTCCGCCGGGCTCCGGTGGGGTCGATCCTGTCGAACGAGCCTATGTGGTACGGGAGTTCAGGGCCTTCGACGAGGGGCCGTACGCCGTTCTGGGACTCGTCGGGACTCCGGGAAGCGGACGTACGACGGAACTGGCGGCCCTCGCCGCCCGGCGCGACCGGGGCCCGGAACCGGCTCCGACGCTGTGGCTGCGTGGAGCGGATCTGCTGGACGCCGACTCGTCGGTGGCCGACGCGGCGAGGAGGGCGCTGGAGCGGGCGGGGAGGATCGTGGCGGCCTCGCCATCGACCTCGGCTCCGGCCCCGGCCCCGGCCCCTGCATCGACCTCGGCCCCAGGCGATGCGGCGGAGGCCGGGGGAGCGAGCGCGTACGTACCTTCGCCGGAGCCCGGCACCTTGGACGGCGAACTCGGTGACATCGGTCCCGAGCGTCTGGCCCGTCTTGCCCGGGACGCGGGGCGGCCTCTCCTGCTCCTCCTCGACAGCCCGGAGGAGATGCCGTCGGCTCTCGCGCACAGGCTGCCCGAGTGGACCGAGGACACCGCCGAGTGGCTGCTGGCGCACGGGGCACGTCTCGTAGTGGCCTGCCGGGCCGAGTACTGGGAGCGGGCAGGGGCGGAGTTCCCGCGCGAGCTGCTGTACGGGTGCGAGCGGGGCGGAGGCGAGGCCCCGGGGCGGTTGCCCGCCTGCGTACGGCTGGGGGATCTGGACGAAGGCGAGGCACGGCGGGCCCGGGCGCGGTACGGGGTGCCGGAGGAGGCCCTGCGCGGGGCCGACGCGCGCCATCCACTGATGCTGCGGCTGCTGTCGGAGGTACGGGCCGCGATGTCGCTGCCCGGTGCCTCGGACGAGCAGGTCGAGCCGGTCGAGCGGGTGGGGTGGGTCGAGTCGGTCGAGTCGGTCGAGCCGGTCGGCCGGGACGAGGTCTTCGCCGCGTATTTCGATCTGATGTGCCTGCGGGTGGCCGTACGCCTCGCGGCGGCGAACGGGCTGCGCGGCACGGCCGTACGGAGGCTCGCGGCCAGGGTCTCCGGGCAGGTGCACGCGGCCGCGCGGCGCTGTCTGGGGCCGGGGCAGGGGGAGTTGGACCGGGCGGCGTTCGAGTCCGTGTTCCCGTGGGGGCCCGTTCCCGACCGACGGCTCGGCGGCTGTACCGGGTGGGCCTCGGCGGTCCTCACGGAGGGCCTCCTCGTGCCCGCCGGAGACGGCTACCGCTTCGCCCACGAGGAGCTGGCCGACTGGATCCAGGGCATGCACCTCGACCTCGACACGGCACTCCAGGCGCTGCTGCACCACCGGAGTGCCGAGCATCGCTACGAACCCGGGGCCGAGAGCGGGCCCGAACCCCAGTACGGGCCCGAGCCTCCCCCCGTACCCCGTCACCGCATCGGCCCCGTCCTCCAGGCCCTGCTCCTCCTGCCGCGTCAACAAGGGGACGCGGATCTCACCCTCCGGCTCCGTGAACTGCTTCGCGCGGTCGACGAACTGGATCCGACGGACACCGGGTCCTGGTGGGCCACCCGTCTCCTCAGTGGCGTACTGCTCCGGGTCCCCGACGCGACGCCGTACGTCGGAGTGCTGCGGCACCTCGCCGAGCGGGTGGTGACGTGGCGGACCGAAGGGCGGGCCGTGCCGGGGGAGTTCGGTCCCGTGTTCTGGACCCGTCTGCCGCTGCCCGAGGCACACCGCTTCGATCTGCTGAGGCGGCTCGTCGTCGCGGACGAGGCACCGCCCGCCACCGAACTCCGTTACCTGGACGCCGTGTCCGAGCTGCTCGCCGCCGACCCGGCCGCCACTCAGCCCCACCTGACCCACTGGTTCGACGACGAGCGCCCGCTGCCCGCGACCCCCGACGCCACCGTCGCGACCGCCGCTCAGGCCCTTCTCCACACCCATCGGCGCCGCGCCCTGGACGACCTCACGGAGGCCCTGGCCGAGAGCGCGCACCCGCGCGGCGACGAGCTGCTGGCCGTCCTCGCGGAGGAGGAACCGTCCGCGGTGTGCCGGGCGGTCGACCGCTGGACGCACGACGAGCGGCCGGCCCGCCGGGCGGCGGCGATGGCCCACGGGCTGCGGGCCGCGCCGCACGTGCGCACCGAGGCCGACCGCGAGCTGCTGCGCTACGCCGCGCTCTTCCTGCTCGCCCGCCCCGGCGACTGCACGCTGCACGGGGCCGCGCTGGCGCTACTCGTCCGCGATCCGCACACCCGGGCCCGCCATCTGCCGGGGGCCCTCGCGCGCTTCAGGGCGGGCGACCCGCGCCTGCCCGCGAGCGCCCTGGTGGCGGCGCTGGCGACGCACCCCGAACCGGTTCTCGCCGCGTTCGGCGACCGACTCCGCGAGCCGGACACGGGCGAGGCGCTGCGCACGCTCGCCGAGGTCACCACGCCCGCGCTGGCCCGCCGCGTCGCCGTGCTCGTACGGGATGTCGTGGAGCTGCGTCCGGAGGCGGCCGTGCATGTGGCGGCGTACGTCGACCGGCGCCTTGAGCACGGCCCCGCCGCCCGTTCCGTGCTGTATCCCCTGGTCACCGGGCTGCTCGACGGAGGCAGGCCACAGCTGCGGGCCGCGCTCGCCAAGGTGTTCGCGGCACCCGGCACGCCCGTGGCCCACCCGCTGCGGTGCGAGTTCCTGGATCTGCTGCTGACGCGCGAGCACGACCCGGTGGTCCTCGACGCGCTCGTACGGGCCGCCGCGGAGGGCGCGTTTCGCAGCGGTGAGGACCACACCCGCGCACTGGTCCACAGCGCCGGCCTCCTGCTCGTCCGCACCCCGGACGGCGCCACCGTCCTCGACCGTGCCCTTCTGGACCAGAGCCGCCGGATTCCCGGGTTCGCCGCCCTGGTCGCCGGCTGGCTCACCGACGCTCCCGAGGACTGGTCCACCGTGGTCGGCCCCAGTACGCGGCGCATGATCGAGAACCTGACGGGGGCACGCGTTCCGGTGTGACCGCGTGCGCTCCGCGGCCGTCACGTGCCCCCTGTCACAGCGCCCCATGCCGATGCGGGCCGAGCGGACCCGGCATGGCACTCTTAGAGCTGCGTAATGAGGCAGACACGGACACAGGTTCGACGAGGAGCGGTCACAGTGCAGCGCTGGCGTGGCTTGGAGGACATCCCCCAGGACTGGGGGCGCAGCGTCGTCACCATCGGCTCGTACGACGGGGTCCACCGCGGGCACCAGCTGATCATCACGCATGCCGTGGAACGGGCGCGTGAGCTGGGCGTACCGTCCGTGGTCGTCACCTTCGACCCGCACCCGAGCGAGGTCGTGCGCCCCGGCAGCCATCCGCCCCTGCTCGCCCCGCACCACCGCCGGGCCGAGCTGATGGCCGGGCTGGGCGTCGACGCGCTGCTCATCCTGCCCTTCACCACCGAGTTCTCGAAGCTGTCGCCCGCCGACTTCGTGGTGAAGGTCCTGGACGACAAGCTGCACGCCAAGGCCGTCGTCGAGGGCCCCAACTTCCGCTTCGGCCACAAGGCCGCGGGCAACGTAGCCTTCCTCGCCGAGCAGGGCAAGACGTACGACTTCGAGGTCGAGGTGGTGGATCTCTACGTGACCGGTGAAGCCGGCGGCGGCGAACCCTTCTCCTCCACGATGACCCGGCGACTGGTCGCCGAGGGCGATGTCGAAGGGGCGCACGAGATCCTCGGCCGCCCGCACCGCGTCGAGGGCATCGTCGTGCGCGGCGCCCAGCGCGGCCGCGAGCTGGGCTTCCCCACGGCGAACGTCGAGACCCTCCCGCACACCGCGATCCCCGCCGACGGCGTCTACGCCGGCTGGCTGCACGCGCAGGGCGAGGCGATGCCCGCGGCGATCTCCGTCGGCACGAATCCCCAGTTCGACGGGACCGAGCGCACGGTGGAGGCTTACGCCATCGATCGGGTGGGGCTCGATCTGTACGGGCTGCACGTGGCCGTGGACTTTCTCGCCTTTGTGCGGGGGCAGGCGAAGTTCGAGTCCATCGAGGCGTTGCTTGAAGCGATTTCCGACGACGTCAAGCGGTCGCGGGAGTTGATCGAGGCGTACGACGGCGGGCGGTAGTTACCCCGCCTCGCCCCGCCGCGTTGTTGGTTCGCCGAGGCGGTGGGTGTTCGGGTGCGGCGCCGTCGTGGCTTGTCGCGCAGTTCCCCGCGCCCCTGAAGGGGCGCCCCTACCGCACCGCAGATGCCCTCGCCCAGTGGCATGCCACCTGTGCCCCGGCTCCTCCGTCCAGTACCGGTAGGTCCTCCCCACGGCACGCGTCCGCGACGCCCGCGCGTTCTGCCTCGCCGGTTGCCAGGATCTGGCAGCGGGCGTGGAAGCGGCAGCCGGTGGGGATGCGGGAGGGGTCCGGGGGCTCGCCGGTGAGGACGACCGGATCGCCGGGGGCCTCGGGCAGGACCGACAACAGGGCCTGGGTGTAGGGGTGTTGAGGGTCCGTCAGAACGTCCTCCACCGCCCCCGTCTCGACGATCCGGCCCAGGTACATCACCGCGACCCGGTCCGCGATGTTCCACGCGAGGCCCAGGTCGTGCGTCACCACCAGGGCGGACAGGCCGAGTTCGGAGCGCAGCCGCAGGAGCAGGGCCAGGATCTCGCCGCGTACCGACGCGTCGAGGGAGGCCACCGGCTCGTCGGCGACGATGAGTTCGGGCTCCAGGACGAGGGCGCCGGCGATGACGACACGCTGGCGCTGGCCGCCCGAGAGCTCGTGCGGGTAGCGCAGGAAGAAGCGCTCCGGTGGGCGAAGTCCCGCCCGGGAGAGGGCCACCCCGACCGCCTCGCGCTCGTCGCCCCCGTAACGGTGGATGCGCAGGCCCTCGGCCACCGCGTCGTACACCGTGTGCCGGGGGTTGAGCGAGCCGCTCGGGTCCTGGAGGACCAGCTGGACGCGCTTGCGGTACGCCTTGAGGGCCCGCGAGGAGTAGTCGAGTGGGCGGCCCGCGAAGGTGACACGGCCCGCGGTCGGCGGGACGAGACCGAGCAGCGAGCGCGCCAGGGTCGTCTTGCCGCAGCCCGACTCGCCGACCAGGGCGACGATCTCACCGGCCCGGACGTCGAGGTCCACTCCGTCGACGGCACGGGCCCGGGCGGTGTCGCCGCGCCGGGCCGGGAACGTGACATGCAGGCCCTCGGCGCTCAGCAGGGGACCGGAGGGGGTTTCGGGGACCGGCGGGACCGCCGCGGTCGTCGTCATGGGGTGATCCTCGTTTCTTCGGCCACGGCCGCGGGCCCCACGTGGACGCAGGCCGCTCGGCGGTCCGGTGCCGCCGCCCGCAGCGTCTGGTCCTCGGCGGTACACGAGTCCAGCGCCACCGCGCACCGCGGATGGAACGTACAGCCGCCCGGGAGGGCCGCGGGATCCGGCGGATCGCCCGGCAGCCCGCGCGGCGCGAACCGCGATCCGGCGTCCCCGATCCGCGGGAAGGCCGCCGACAGCGCCTGCCCGTACGGGTGCCGGGCGTCCTCGTAGACCTGCCGGGCCGGACCCTCCTCCACCACCCGCCCGGCGTACATCACCGCGAGCCGGTCGCAGGTGTCGGACAGCACCGCCAGGTCGTGGCTGATCATGACGAGCCCCAACTCCTGCTCGGAGACCAGCTGTTGGATCAGCCGCAGGATCTGGGCCTGGATCATCACGTCGAGCGCGGTGGTCGGTTCGTCGGCGATGACCAGGCGGGGATCGCAGGCCAGGGCCATGGCGATCATCACGCGCTGGCGCTGTCCGCCGGACAGCTCGTGCGGATACGCGGACGCCCGCGCCGCCGGAAGCCCCACCTGCTCCAGGAGTTCGCCGGCCTTCTTCCGCGCGCCCGCCGGGGTCGCCTGCTTGTGCAGCAGGATCGGCTCGGCGATCTGGTCGCCGATGCGGTGCACGGCGTTGAGGGAGTGCATCGCGCCCTGGAAGACGATCGAGGCACCGGCCCAGCGGACCGCCCGTACCCGCCCCCACTTCATGGTCAGTACGTCCTCGCCGTCTAGGAGGATCTCCCCGGTCACCCGGGTCCCGGCCGGCAGCAGCCGCAGCAGCGCGAGCGCCAGAGTGGACTTGCCGCAGCCCGACTCGCCCGCGATGCCGAGCTTCTGGCCCGCGTTCACGGTGAGGTTCACCCCGCGCACGGCGGCGACCCCTCCGGCGTACGTCACCTCCAGGTCCCGTACGTCCAGCAGGGGTCGCGCGGCCGGAGTGCTCGGCGTCTTCAACGGGTCACCCCCAGCTTGGGGTTGAGGATGGACTCGACCGCGCGCCCGCACAGGGTGAAGGCGAGGGCCACGACGGCGATCGCGATACCCGGCGGCACGAGGTACCACCACTTCCCGGCGCTGACCGCGCCCGCCTCGCGCGCGTCCTGGAGCAGACCGCCCCAGGAGACGACCGTCGGGTCGCCGAGGCCGAGGAAGGCGAGCGTCGCCTCGGCGAGGATCGCGGAGGAGATGATCAGGGTCGTCTGTGCCAGGACAAGGGGCATGACGTTGGGCAGGACGTGACGGGACATGACGTGCCAGTGGCCGCCGCCGAGCGCCTTGGCACGCTCGATGTACGGCCGGGACTCCACGGCGAGGGTCTGCGCGCGCACCAGCCGTGCCGTCGTCGGCCAGGTCGTGACACCGATCGCCAGGATGATCGTGCCGAGCGAGCGGGACATCACGGTCGCGAGCGCGATCGCCAGGACCAGCGTCGGCATGACCAGGAACCAGTCCGTGATCCGCATCATCACCGTCGCGAACCAGCCGCGGAAGTGCCCGGCGGTGATGCCGATGAGCGCGCCGATCGCGACCGAGAGGACGGCCGCCAGCAGCCCGACAAGGAGGGAGACCCGCGCCCCCCACACCAAGAGCCCGAGCAGACTGCGCCCGAACTGGTCGGTGCCCAGCGGGAATTCGACACTCGGGCTCTCCATGGGCCGCCCCGGCGCGTCCGTCACGCTCTGCACGTCCGAGCCGACGGTCAGCGGCGCGGTGAGCGCGATCAGCGCGAAGAGAGCGAGGGCGGCCAGACCGAATACGCCGGCCCGATGGGTGCGGTACCGCTGCCAGAAGCGGGCGGCGGAGCGGCGGCGGCGCTGCCACGCGAGCGCGCGGGGTCCGGCCTTCTGTGGCGAGGGAGCTTCGGAGGGAGCCACCGGGGGAGGCGCCTCGGTCGCCATCGGCTCGTCCGGGTCCGTCGTCGTCATCGGCCCACCCTGGGGTCGAGCAGCGGATAGATCAGGTCGGCGAGCGTGTTCATCACGATCACCGCGGCGGCGAAGACGAAGAACAGCCCCTGCACCAGCGGCAGATCGGGCACGCTCAGCGCCTGGTAGAAGAGCCCGCCGAGGCCCGGCCAGGAGAAGACCGTCTCGACCAGGATCACACCCGCGACGGTCCGGCCGAGGTTGATGAAGATCAGCGTCATCGTCGGCAGCAGCGCGTTCGGAACGGCATGGCGGCGGCGTACGAGATCGTCCCGCAGGCCCTTGGCCCGCGCGGTCGTCAGATAGTCGCTGCCCATCTCGTCGAGCAGCGCCGCGCGCGTGACGAGCAGCGTCTGCCCGTAGTCGACGGCAACCAGTGTCACGACGGGCAGGACCAGGTGATGGGCGACGTCGAGGACGTACGCGAAGCCCTGTTCGTCGCCGGACTCCATGCCGCCCGTCGGGAAGAGACCGGGGATCGGTCCGATGCCCACCGCGAAGACGATGATGAGCAGCAGCCCCAGCCAGAACGACGGGATGGAGTAGAGGGTCAGCGCAAGACCGGTGTTGAGCCGGTCGCCGAGCCGGCCGTTGCGCCAGGCCGCACGCGTGCCGAGGAAGATGCCGAGCGCCGTGTAGAGCACGAACGCGGTGCCCGTGAGCAGCAGCGTGTTCGGCAGGGCCTCGGTGATCTTGTCGATGACGGGCGCCCGGAACTGGTACGACGTACCGAGATCGCCTGTCAGCGCCTTGCCGCAGTAGTCCGTGAACTGCTGCCACATGGGCAGATCGAGCCCGAACTCCCGGCGGTACGCGGCGAGTTGCTCGGCCGAGACCTGACGTCCGCCGGTCATGAACTTCACCGGGTCGCCGGGGATCAGCCGGAAGAGGAAGAAGCTAGTGACGAGGACGGCGAGCAGCGAGACGGCCGCGCCGCCCAGCTTGCCCGCCACGTACCGCGGATATCCGGCGGTGGTGCGCGCCCGCGGTCCGCGGGCCCCCGGTCCGGCGGAGGCCGGTCCGGCGGAGGCCGGACCGGCGGTCTTCCCGACCAGCGGGGGTGTCGCTTCAGCGGTCATGAACGGTTCTCAACTCTCGGCCACTCCCGACTGGCTGGCTGTGCGCGGTACCGGGCCGCTACTCGCGGTCCTCGGCGGTGGCGCGGTGGCGCCGCGCGAAGAACACCCCGAGACCCGCCAGGACGACGACACCCGCGACGATGCCGATGATGACGCCTGTCTGGCTGGAGTCGTCGGAGGACTCGCTGACGGCGGCCGGAGTCGCCGACCACCAGCTCCAGTAGCCGTCCTGGCCGTAGATGTTGCCCGCGGCCTCCGGCATCTTCGTGATCGACGCGATCTGGTCGGTGCGGTAGGCCTCGACCGCGTTCGGGTACGCCATGACGTTCATGTACCCGGTGTCGTACAGCCGCGACTCCATCCGCTTGACGATCTCCGCCCGTTTGGCGGGGTCGTACTCGGCGAGCTGCTGCGCGTACAGCTCGTCGAACTTCTTGTCGCAGATGAAGTTGTCGGTCGCGCCGATGTCCTTCGGCGTCGCCGGGAGCGCGGAGCAGGTGTGGATGGAGAGGACGAAGTCGGGGTCGGGGTTGACCGACCAGCCGTCGAAGGCGAGGTCGTACTCGCCGGCCAGCCAGGGATCGCTCACGTTGTCCCGGCAGTCGAGCTCGACCCCGATGCCGAGCTCGCCCCACCACTCCTGCAGGTACTTGCCGACCGCCTTGTCGTTCGGGTCGGTGGCGTGGCACAGGACGCGGTAGTCGATCGGCTTGCCGTCCTTGCCGACGCGCTTGCCGTCACCGTTCTTCTTGTAGCCCGCCTCGTCCAGGAGCCGGCCCGCCTTCGCGGGGTCGTACGCGAGCTTCTGGCCGTCCGACGGCTTCCAGAAGTACGTCGAGAAGCGCGGCGGGATGTAGCCCTCGCCCTCGACGGCGTGGCCCTGGAAGACCTTTTCGATGACGGTCTTGCGGTCCACGGCCATGAACAGGGCCTGACGGACCTTCTGGTCGAGCAGCGACTCGTGGCCGTCACCGAACTTCTCGCCGTCCTTGGCCTTCGCGCCCGGGTTGGTCGCGAGCGCGTAGAAGCGGCGGCCGGGGGCATCGTTGACCTGGATGTTCTTGTCACCCTTGAGAGACGCGGCCTGGGCCGACGTCAGCGCGGGCGAGCCCGCGACGAAGGAGACCTCGCCCTTGCGCAGCGCGGAGACCGCGGCGTCCTGGTCCTTGTAGTACCTGAACACCAGCTCGTCGAACTTCGGGGCCCCGCGCCAGAACGACTTGTTGGGCTTCAGCCGTACGTAACTGTCGGCCTTGTAGCCGGTGAGGACGAACGGGCCGTTGCCGACGACCGGGAAGGACTTGTCGTTGTTGAACTTCGAGAAGTCGTCGACCTTCTCCCAGACGTGCTTCGGCACGATCGGCACGTCCAGCGCGGCCATGGTGGCCTGCGGCTTCTTCAGCTCGACGACGAGCTTGGTGGGGCTGGGGGCGGTGACCCTCCTGAAGTTCGAGACGAAGTTGCCGTTCGCGGTGGCCGCGCCTTCGTCGGTCATCATCTTGTTGAACGTCCACGCCGCGTCCTCGGCGGTGGCCTGTTTGCCGTCGGACCACTTGGAGTTGTCGCGGATGGTGTAGGTCCAGGTGAGCTTGTCGGCGGACGGCTCCCACTTGGTGGCGAGGCCCGGGATCGCGTGGTTGTCCTTCGCGGAGTAGTTGGTCAGGTACTCGTACGTGAGGCGGAAGATACTCGTACTGACCAGCCGCTGAGCCAGGAACGGGCTCAGCGAGTCGACGCTCTGCGCCACCGCGACCGTGAGGACCTTCTTGCCGTCCGCCTCGGCCTGCTGGGGCGCCGGATTGAGCGGCGTCACGAGACCGACCGTGAGGGTGAGGGCTGCCGCACCGGCGGCCGCGAGGAGGCGGAGGACGGTGCCTCTCGCGCCGTACTGGTCGTGTGTGTCCATGGGTCGCTGACCTCGCGTCATCACTCGCACGGAGAAGGGCTGTTGCACTGCTCGGACCGGTGACCGCGGCCGGGCCGATGTGAGTGTCTATCAGCGCTGGTCGGCACGCGTCAACGGCCCGGGAACCCCGTGTGGCCTGCGGAAATAACGAGTTGACGCGGATTTCACGGCCATTGGTTCAGACCGGTGAAGGGGCCCTGGTCGGAGCGTGGCGGCGGGGAATGTGGCTGGTGTGCAGGCGTTTTGGGCCGGGACGGGCGGGGCGCTTCCGGAAGGTGTCCGGGGGTACGCGAAGGGCCCGCGCCGTGGGATACGGGGCGGGCCCTTCGGGGTGGAACGGGAGCGGCGAGTTCGGCCGTATGGGTTACGGGTGACGCCGGTTACTGGTGGGGCGGCGGAGGCGGCGGGGTCTGACCCTGGGGGGCCTGGGGGTCCTGCGCACCCTGGTCCGCCTGCGGGGGCTGGTAGGGCTGCCCCGGCTGGAACTGCTGGCCCGGAGCCGGTGCGGGGGCGTTCGGGTTGAAGGGCTGGCCGGGGGCGACCGGGGCCGGGGGCTGCTGGAAGGGGGCGCCCGGCTGGGGCTGACCGTGCTGATCGGGTTGCCGGCCCGGCTGGGCGGGGGCGGTCTGGGGCTGCCAGCCCTGGGGGGCGGCGCCGGGGTGACCCTGCTGCCCGGGCTGAGCGTGCTGCCCGGGTTGGGCGTGCTGCTGCTGAGGCGGCTGCGGGTATCCGCCGGGCTGCGGCGGGGCACCGTGCCCGTGCTGGGGCTGGGCCCCGGGCTGAGGGTACGGCTGGCCCGGGTGCTGCTGGGGCTGCTGCGGCGGATAGGGCTGACCCGGCTGCGCGGGCGGCTGGCCCTGCTGGGGGATCTGGCCCGGATACGGCTGGCCCGGCATGGGCTGGCCGGGCAGGGGCTGGCCCGGCATCGGAGGGGCCGCGACCGGCGGCGGGTTGCCGTCCGACGTCCACAGGCCCTGCGACTGCTGGTGCCGCGCGATGTCCTCGGCGACCAGCGCCGAGAGGTTGAAGTACGCCTCGCGCACCTTCGGCCGCATCATGTCGAGATTGACCTCGGCACCCGCCGCCAGATGCTCGTCGAACGGCACGACGATGACGCCCCGGCAGCGCGTCTCGAAGTGGCTGACGATGTCGTCCACCTTGATCATCTTGCCGGTCTCACGCACCCCGGAGATGACGGTCAGGGACCGCGACACCAGATCCGCGTACCCGTGCGCCGACAGCCAGTCCAGCGTCGTACTGGCACTGCTGGCACCGTCGACCGACGGCGTCGAGATGATGATGAGCTGGTCGGCCAGGTCGAGTACGCCGCGCATGGCGCTGTAGAGCAGACCCGTACCCGAGTCCGTGAGGATGATCGGGTACTGCTTGCCGAGCACGTCGATCGCGCGTCGGTAGTCCTCGTCGTTGAACGTCGTGGACACGGCCGGGTCGACGTCGTTGGCGATGATCTCCAGCCCGGAGGGCGCCTGCGACGTGAACCGCCGGATGTCCATGTACGAGTTGAGGTACGGGATCGCCTGGACGAGGTCACGGATCGTGGCCCCGGTCTCCCGGCGCACACGGCGGCCGAGCGTACCGGCGTCCGGGTTGGCGTCGATGGCGAGGATCTTGTCCTGCCGCTCCGTGGCGAGCGTGGCGCCGAGCGCGGTGGTCGTGGTCGTCTTGCCCACACCGCCCTTGAGGCTGATCACGGCGATCCGGTAGCACGACAGCACCGGCGTGCGGATCAGTTCGAGCTTCCGCTGCCGCTCGGCCTCCTCCTTCTTCCCACCGAGCTTGAACCGGGAGGAACCGGCGGCGGGCCGACCGCTCTTCGCCTTCTGCTTCTTGTTGTTGAGCAGCCGGTCCGACGACAGCTCCACGGCCGCCGTGTAGCCGAGCGGCGCCCCCGGATTGGTCGGCTGCCGCTGATCGTGCTGCACGGGCTGCGGCCAGGCGGTGCCGGTACGGGGGTCGACGGGGGGCTGCTGCCCGGGCTGGTGCTGCGGCTGCTGGCCCTGGGGCTGGTGACCCTGCGGCTGGTGTGCCTGGGGCTGCGGCTGATGGGCCTGCGGCTGAGGTACGCCGGGCTGGCCGGCGCCGGCGTTCGGCTGATGCGGTACGGGCTGCTGGTGGGGCTGGCCCTGCTGGGGGAGCGGCTGACCGGCGGGCGGCTGCGCGACGGGCGGCTGCGCGACGGGCGGGTGAGGCGCGGGTGGCTGCGGGGCCGGGGCCTGGGCCTGGGGTGCTGGGGCCTGCGGTGCAGGAGCCGGGGCCTGGGCGGCGGGCGACTGCGGGAACCCGTAACCGCCCGGCTGAGCAGGCGGGTTGGGCGTTCCGGGCGGCGGGAATCCGTAGCCCGATCCGGCTCCGGCCGGCTGGTTGGGCACGTGCGGCGGCGCGGGGTTCGCGGCGGGCGCGGCGCCGGGCTGCGGGAATCCGTATCCGGGCTGCGGACCGGGCGCGTTGGGCGCGCTCGGGGCAGGGGCTCCCGGTGGGGGGAACCCGTAGCCGGCGGGCGGCTGCGCAGGCGCGCTGGGCCCGCTCTGAGCCGGAGCGCCAGGCTGCGGGAACCCGTAACCGGGAGCCTGCGCCGGGGCGTTCGGTGTCACAGGAGCGGGCTCGGCCGGAGCGGGCTGAGCAGGGGCGGGCTGATGGGGCGGTGTGGGAAGGCCCGGCTGCGGGAGGCCGTACCCGTCCTGGGGCGCCTGGGGTGCCGGAGGAGTGGGCTGGGCAGCGGCGGGGCCGGACTGCGGGAAGCCATAGCCGCCTTGGGGCGCCGGGGCCGGATTCTGCTGGGCAGGCGCAGGTGCAGGTGCGGGATCCTGAGCCGGAGGCGCGGTGGTGGGTCCGGGCTGCGGGAAGCCGGGAACGGCCTGCGCCGCCGGGGCCGTACCGGGGACGCTGTCCTGGGGCTCCGGAGTCGTACGGGGGATGCTGTCCTGCGGACCCGGAGCCGTACCGGGAGCGCTGAACTGCGGGAATCCGTAACCGCCCGGCTGCCCGGGAGCTGCCGGAGTACCGGAGGCAGGCGCCGGAGGGGGTACGTCGGCGGCGGGCGGCGCGGGCGGCGCGGACGCAGAGGGAGTACCGGCCGCGGCCGGCGTACCAGGCGCGGGCCAGGCGGGCGGGGAAGGCTGTGGAGCCTGCGGCTGGAAGGGCGGCTGACCCTGCGGCGGTACGGACGGCTGAGCCGGAGCCTCCGCCGACGGCTGCCCACCCTCACTCTCCGCGGACGCGGGCCACTGAGCGGCCGAAGCAGGCGCGGCAGGCTGGTACGAGGGCGGCAACGGCGGAAGCCCGCCCTGCGGCACCGGCGGCGGAGCCCACGCGGGAGGCGCGTCCTGCACGGCGTCGGCCACGTCCGCGGCGGGCTCGGGCACTACGTCCTGAGGCTCCGCATCCTGGGGTTCGGCGTCTTGCGGCTCGGCGTCCTGAGGCTCGGCCCGGCTCGCGGGCGGGGCATCCTCAGGCTCCGAGTCCGAGTCCGAATCCGCGGCCGTCTCCGGGGCCGCATCCCTCGGCTCAGCATCCTGGGGCTCGGCGTCCGCCACGGAGACGGCATCGCTGACGTCAGCGGAGTCCTCGGCGTCGACGTCAACCTGATGCAACTCGACGACCCCCGCGGAATCGTCATCGTCCGCGACGGCGTCCTTGTCCTCGTCGGTCGTGGCGGTCACGTCAGCCGTTTCGATCTCGTCCGACGCGTCGGACGGACCGGAAGCCGCGGCCACACCCTCCGAGGCTGCCACCTCGGCTCCTTCGTCAACGCCATCCACGTCGTCGACGTCGTCCACGCCGTCGTCGTCCTCGGACTCGCGCCCGAACGCCACCTCGACGACCTCCGCGTCGACACCCGCATCGAAGGCTTCGTCGGCGGTCTCGTCGGCGGTCTCGTCCGAATTCGGGACGTCGGCCTCGGTCTCGGTCTCGCTCTCGGCCTCGGCGTCAGCGTCGGCGACCTCGCCCGAAGCCGCGGCCCGCTCCGAGACCTCCCGCTTCACAGCGACAGCGGAGATCCGCATGGTGGCGCCACTCTCGATGTCCCCGCTGTCTTGCTCGATCTCGTCCGGAGGCGCCACCGGCGGACCCTGGAGGTTCGGCAGATTCGGCAGACCGGCCGGACCCGCAGAGGGCGGGACAGGAGCCGGGGCCTGAGGCTCGAACCCACTCCCCACAGGCAACCGCGGAACGGCACCCGGACCACCGTCAGGAGCAGAGGGGGGAACAGGCATGGGAGAAACAGGAGCGGAGGGTGGCACAGCGGCAGGCGGAGCGAAAGGAGCCCCAGGAGCGAAACTGGGCACGGAAGCCGGCGAAACCGCGGGCGCCTCGGGTGCCGCCGCAGCCGCTGTCCCGTCCCCCTTCTCCGCCTGGTTCGCCGCGCCGGCCCTGCCGGACCCGTCGGATCCCTCGGACCCGTCCGAGGCCTCCGCCTCGTCCGACTCCTCCTCGACCGGAGCCGACGAAGCCCCATCCGAACTCCCCGACGCGTTCTGCGTGTACCAGGCGGGAGGGGCGTAGTCGATGGTGAACTCGCCCGTCGTCTCGACGGCGGACTCCGCGTCGGACTGGTCATCGCCGGGTGTGGCCCAGCCCCCGCGGATCCCGTCCCGATCGCTGTTCACAATTCCTCCTGGTGTGGTCGAGCACCCTCATACCGAGCTGGGGCGACCGTTCCGATCGTCCGAGGCCGTCCATCGCGCCCCGGCTCCCCCTGTGTGACGCGGCGGTCCCGTCCCCGGGTTCTGCTGCCGCGCCCACCCCAGCCTAATCACCACAACCACCCCCACGGCAGGCCCGTCCACCCCTCCGGTCCCACCCACTGCGTCACACCCTGCCCAGAAGTGACGTATGAACGGCCTTGTACGGACGGCAAAGTGGACAAAATCGCGCTTAAGGAGCGCTCCTGCGCCCCACCGTGCAGCACTCGGACACAACAGGGCGGCACCCCGACACAACAAAGGGGACCGGTGGCATACAAGCCACCGGTCCCTCGCGCGCTCGAAGGCGACTGCCCAGCCGCTCCGCTACTCCGCCGAAACCCCGCCGTTGTGCGGCGCCGGCTCCAGATCGAACTCCCCGTCCCGAGCCCCCAGCACGAAGGCCCGCCACTCCGCCTCCGTGTACCGCAGCACGGTGTCCGGGTCGAGGGACGACCGCATGGCCACCGCGCCCCCGGGCAGGTACGCGATCTCGACCCGCTCCTCGTGTTCCTCCGTACCCGGCGCGCTCTGCCATTCGACGTCCGAGATGTCGAGGGCGTAGAGCTCGTCCTTCTCCCGCTCCTTGCGCGCCTTGACGTCCTTGTCCTCTGCCTCGGCCATGACGAAGCGACCCCTTCCCCGCGTACGCGTCCGGCGTCGGTCCCGACCGGACGAACGACCTGTCGCGTCACCCTACTGGGACCGCCCCTGGCCTCCCCGGACTCCAGGAACCCCGGTAAGTGGGACCCCCACCCCCTGGTACGCTGTGTGACGGCCGTATGTGTACGCACCCCCGGACCGCCCCTCAAGGGCCCTGGAGGACGCGCCCAGCGGATCCCCGCCTCCCGAGTTACGGAAGCTCCCCTGAGATGTGGACCAGGGGCACTCGGTGGCTACTCAAAGACTACGAGGAGTACGCGTGTCGCTCGACGCCGCTACGAAGAAGCAGCTCATCACCGAGTTCGGTCAGAAGGAGGGCGACACCGGCTCCCCCGAGGTCCAGGTCGCGATGCTCTCGCGCCGTATCTCGGACCTGACCGAGCACCTCAAGACCCACAAGCACGACCACCACTCCCGTCGTGGTCTGCTCATCCTGGTCGGTCAGCGCCGTCGCCTCCTGCAGTACCTGGCGAAGAAGGACATCCAGCGCTTCCGTGCGCTGGTCGACCGCCTGGGCATCCGCCGCGGTGCGGCGGGCGCCAAGTAAGACGCCGTGAAGGGAGCGGTTCCCACTCTTAGGGGGCCGCTCCCTTTGCTGTACGTGCGGAGTGTCACCGCACCTTTGTAGTGTGGTAGCACAACGCAATACCACGAGGATGAAGTGCACCTCGCCGCCGCCGGTCCTCGGTAGTGGCTCCCGGGCGATGCGAACCCCGGGTGCTTCGATCGAAGACCGGCCCGCACCAGAAGGCGCGCTTCTCCGCAGAAGCGTCCCCCTGCCACACGGGCAGGACGGGACGAAAGACGAAAAGTATCGGAGAAAACGCTAGTGGAGAACGAGACCCACTACGCCGAGGCCGTTATCGACAACGGATCCTTCGGCACCCGCACCATCCGCTTCGAGACGGGCCGTCTGGCCAAGCAGGCCGCCGGCTCCGCCGTGGCGTACCTGGACGACGACACCATGGTGCTGTCGGCCACCACCGCTTCCAAGAAGCCCAAGGAGAATCTCGACTTCTTCCCCCTCACGGTGGACGTCGAGGAGCGTATGTACGCGGCCGGGAAGATCCCCGGTTCCTTCTTCCGTCGTGAGGGCCGGCCCTCCGAGGACGCGATCCTCACCTGCCGCCTGATCGACCGCCCGCTGCGCCCGTCCTTCAAGAAGGGCCTGCGCAACGAGATCCAGGTCGTCGCCACGATCATGGCGCTCAACCCCGACCACCTGTACGACGTCGTGGCGATCAACGCCGCCTCCGCGTCCACGCAGCTGGCCGGTCTGCCCTTCTCCGGCCCGATCGGCGGCGTCCGCGTCGCGCTGATCAACGGCCAGTGGGTCGCGTTCCCGACGCACACCGAGCTCGAGGACGCCGTCTTCGACATGGTCGTCGCCGGCCGTGTCCTGGAGGACGGCGACGTCGCGATCATGATGGTCGAGGCCGAGGCCACCGAGAAGACCATCGCGCTGGTCGCGGGCGGCGCCGAGGCGCCGACCGAGGAGATCGTCGCCTCCGGTCTGGACGCCGCGAAGCCCTTCATCAAGGTGCTCTGCAAGGCCCAGGCCGACCTCGCCGCCAAGGCCGCCAAGCCCACCGGCGAGTTCCCGGTCTTCCTCGACTACCAGGACGACGTCCTGGAGGCCCTGACCGCCGCGGTCAAGAGCGAGCTCTCCCAGGCGCTCACCATCGCCGGCAAGCAGGACCGCGAGGCCGAGCTGGACCGCATCAAGGAGATCGCCGCCGAGAAGCTGCTCCCGCAGTTCGAGGGCCGCGAGAAGGAGATCTCCGCCGCGTACCGCTCGCTGACCAAGTCCCTGGTCCGTGAGCGCGTCATCACGGACAAGGTCCGCATCGACGGCCGCGGCGTCACGGACATCCGTACGCTCGCCGCCGAGGTCGAGGCCATCCCGCGCGTGCACGGCTCGGCGCTGTTCGAGCGTGGCGAGACCCAGATCCTGGGCGTCACCACCCTCAACATGCTCCGGATGGAGCAGCAGCTGGACACCCTTTCCCCGGTGACCCGCAAGCGCTACATGCACAACTACAACTTCCCGCCCTACTCCGTGGGCGAGACCGGCCGCGTCGGTTCCCCGAAGCGCCGCGAGATCGGCCACGGCGCGCTCGCCGAGCGCGCGATCGTCCCGGTCCTGCCCTCGCGCGAGGACTTCCCGTACGCGATCCGTCAGGTGTCCGAGGCCCTCGGCTCCAACGGCTCGACGTCCATGGGCTCGGTGTGCGCCTCCACCATGTCGCTGCTGAACGCCGGTGTGCCGCTGAAGGCCCCCGTCGCCGGTATCGCCATGGGCCTGATCTCCCAGGAGATCAACGGCGAGACGCACTACGTCGCCCTCACCGACATCCTCGGTGCGGAGGACGCCTTCGGCGACATGGACTTCAAGGTCGCCGGCACCAAGGAGTTCGTGACCGCCCTCCAGCTCGACACCAAGCTGGACGGCATCCCGGCCTCCGTCCTGGCCGCGGCCCTCAAGCAGGCCCGTGACGCCCGCCTCCACATCCTCGACGTGATGATGGAAGCGATCGACACGCCGGACGAGATGTCCCCGAACGCCCCGCGGATCATCACGGTCAAGATCCCCGTGGACAAGATCGGTGAGGTCATCGGCCCGAAGGGCAAGATGATCAACCAGATCCAGGAGGACACCGGCGCCGACATCACGATCGAGGACGACGGCACCATCTACATCGGTGCCGCCCAGGGCTCGCAGGCCGAGGCCGCCCGCGCCACGATCAACGGCATCGCGAACCCGACCATGCCGGAGGTCGGCGAGCGCTACCTGGGCACCGTCGTGAAGACGACGACCTTCGGTGCGTTCGTGTCGCTGCTCCCGGGCAAGGACGGTCTGCTGCACATCTCGCAGATCCGCAAGCTCGCCGGCGGCAAGCGCGTGGAGAACGTCGAGGACGTGGTCGGCGTGGGCTCCAAGGTCCAGGTCGAGATCGCCGAGATCGACTCCCGCGGCAAGCTCTCCCTGATCCCCGTGATCGAGGGCGAAGGCGACGATGAGAAGAAGGACGACACCGACAAGTGACGTCGAGTAGCTCCACGGCGACGGCCCGCACCTCCTCGGAGGCGCGGGCCGTCGCCCGTACCCAAACCCTGATCAAGGGCGAGAACGGCATCGGTACGGTCCGCAAGACCACCCTCCCCGGAGGTCTGCGCATAGTCACCGAGACCCTGCCCTCCGTGCGCTCCGCCACCTTCGGCATCTGGGCGCACGTCGGCTCGCGCGACGAGACGCCGGCTCTGAACGGCGCCACGCACTACCTGGAACACCTCCTCTTCAAGGGCACGCAGAAGCGCAGCGCCCTGGACATCTCCTCCGCGATCGACGCGGTCGGCGGCGAGATGAACGCGTTCACGGCGAAGGAGTACACGTGCTACTACGCACGCGTGCTCGACACCGACCTCCCGCTCGCCATCGACGTCGTCTGCGACATGCTCACGGGCTCGCTGATCCTCGAAGAGGACGTGAACGTCGAGCGGGGCGCGATCCTCGAAGAGATCGCCATGACGGAGGACGACCCGGGCGACTGCGTGCACGACCTGTTCGCGCACACCATGCTCGGCGACACCCCTCTCGGCCGCCCGGTCCTCGGCACGGTCGACACCGTCAACGCCCTCACCGCGGACCGCATCCGCCGCTTCTACAAGAAGCACTACGACCCGACCCACCTCGTGGTCGCCGCCGCCGGCAACGTCGACCACAACAAGGTCGTACGCCAGGTCCGCGCCGCCTTCGAGAAGTCGGGCGCCCTCAGGCAGCCGGACGCGACCCCGATCGCCCCGCGCGACGGCTCCCGCTCCATCCGTACGGCGGGCCGCGTCGAGCTCCTCGGCCGCAAGACCGAGCAGGCCCACGTCGTCCTCGGCATGCCCGGCCTCGCCCGCACGGACGAGCGCCGCTGGGCCCTGGGCGTCCTGAACACCGCGCTGGGCGGCGGCATGTCATCCCGCCTCTTCCAGGAGGTCCGCGAGAAGCGCGGCCTCGCCTACAGCGTGTACTCGTACACCTCGGGCTTCGCCGACTGCGGCCTCTTCGGCGTGTACGCGGGCTGCCGGCCCAGCCAGGTCCACGACGTGCTGAAGATCTGCCGCGACGAACTCGACCAGGTCGCCGAGCACGGTTTGTCGGACGACGAGATCGGCCGCGCCATCGGCCAGCTCCGCGGCTCCACGGTCCTCGGCCTGGAGGACACGGGCGCGCTGATGAACCGTATCGGCAAGAGCGAGCTGTGCTGGGGCGAGCAGATGTCCGTCGACGACATGCTCGGCCGGATCGCGTCGGTCACCCCGGACGACGTACGGGAGGTGGCCCGCGAGATCCTGGGACAGCGGCCCTCGCTGTCGGTCATCGGCCCGCTGAAGGACAAACAGGCTTCCCGTCTGCACGAAGCGGTCGCGTAACCCCCGAATCCGGTAAGGAAGCAAGAAGATGAGCAAGCTGCGCGTGGCGGTCCTCGGTGCCAAGGGCCGCATCGGATCCGAGGCGGTACGAGCCGTCGAGGCGGCCGAGGACCTGGAGCTGGTGGCCGCCCTCGGCCGCGACGACAAACTGGAGACGCTGGTGGACGCCGGCGCCCAGGTCGTCGTCGAACTGACCACACCCGCCTCGGTCATGGGCAACCTCGACTTCTGCGTCCGCCACGGCATCCACGCCGTGGTCGGTACGACGGGCTGGACCGACGAGCGCCTCGCGCAGCTGAACACCTCGCTCGCCGCCTCACCGGAGACGGGCGTGCTCATCGCCCCGAACTTCTCCATCGGCGCCGTTCTCACGATGAAGTTCGCGGAGGTGGCCGCGCCGTACTTCGAGTCCGTCGAGGTCATCGAGCTGCACCACCCGAACAAGGTGGACGCCCCGAGCGGCACCGCCCACCGCACCGCCCAGCTCATCGCAGCCGCCCGTCAGCGCTCGGGCAGCGCCGCGCAGCCCGACGCCACGGTCACGGCCCTGGACGGTGCCCGCGGCGCGGACGTCGACGGCGTCCCGGTGCACTCGGTGCGCCTGCGCGGGCTGCTGGCCCACCAGGAGGTGCTGCTCGGCGCCGAGGGCGAGACCCTCACCGTCCGCCACGACTCCCTCCACCACAGCAGCTTCATGCCGGGCATCCTGCTCGGCGTGCGCCGCGTCGTGGACACCCCGGGCCTCACCTTCGGCCTGGAACACTTCCTGGATCTGAAGTAACCGTCATGGGCGCGAAGATCACATACGCCGTCACGGCCGCCGTCCTGGTCGTCTACTTCGTCCTGGTCGGCAGCCGCGGAGTGATGCTCATACAGAGCGGCACCCTGCTCACCGTCACCTTCGGCGTGGCCGTCCTCATCCTGCCGGTGATCGGCGTCTGGTTCCTCTGGAAGAACACCCAGTTCGTCCAGAGGGCCAACCGGCTCGCCGCTGAGCTCGACGCCGAAGGCGGCCTGCCCGTCGACGAGTTGAAGCGCACCCCGGCCGGCCGGATCGACCGCGACTCGGCCGACGAGGTCTTCGCCATGCGCAAGGCCGAGACCGAGGACGCCCCCGACGACTGGCGCAGCTGGTTCCGGCTGGCCATCGCCTACCACGACGCCCGTGACACCCCCCGGGCCCGCAAGGCGATGCAGCACGCGATCGCCCTGCACGACGGGAAACCCGTACGGGCCTGAGGCACGGAGACGTACACAGACACGGCGAAGGGGCCGGTCCGCACCCGCGGACCGGCCCCTTCGCCGTGCTGACTGTCTGTGTGTGTCGACGGTCAGGCGTGCCCGCTGTACTCGTCCGCCCACACCTCGACGCCGTCCGCGGCCCGGTCGAACGCATCGGGGCGTCCGAGGAAGTCCGCGTTGTGCGTGGTCAGCAGCTGTGTGGGCTCGGCACCCGAGCGGTCACCGCTGACGAGGACGAGCGCCTGCCCCTGCACCGTGCGCGGCAGCCCGAGCCAGCGCACCGGCTGCTGGACCGTCCGCACCGCCTGGACCTTCGCCCAGGGGGTCGTGCTCGTGAGCAGGAAACGGACCCGGCGCAGCCCGTACGCGCTCACCCACGCGCCCATACGCAACAGCCGCAGGGCACACACGATGACGAGCGCCGCGAGCCCCAGGAAGACCGCGCCACCGGACCGGTTGCCGGCCGCCGCGACGATGACCGCCGCGAACAGCACGTACGACGCGAGCAGCAGAAGAAGCGCCGCCGCGGCGACGCGCCACGGTCCGGGCCGGTAGGGGCGTCGCCACTGGTCGCGGTCGTCGAACGGCAGCGCGAGATCCTCGCCCGCCTCGTCGAAAGCGCGATCGGCGGTCAGAAAGGGCAGGGGCACGACTGATCCTCACTCAATCCACGCATGGACTATGCCCGGTGAGGCTACCTAGCGGGATCTCCGGTCACCACCCTCGGGGGTCCATGGGGGTGCTCCCAGGCCATCCGGGCAGTGGGGAGGGTCAACGGCCCTGCGACGCGTCCGACTGTTGCGTATGTGCAGGTGAGGTGCCGGCCGACAGGGCGGGCGTCCCTATGAGCAGGGAGCCCACGAGGCCCGCGACCACGGTGAGGCCCATGAGCCATCGGCCCGCCAGCTCACCGGCGGAGGCCCGCTGGCGCGGTGGGGGAGTGACATTGCTGCGGAACCTGTCGGCTTCGGCGATGAAGGCGAACGGAACGGGCTCGCGCCGACGAAACATGAAGTGCGCTTCTCCTCTGGAGGCTCGAACGGGATCTGACGGAACAGGCGACTCGAACGAATCGCTGTCACCAATACAGACGAGCGAGAGCCCCAATTGGTGCCCGGTTTCACCGACTTCGCAGAAGTTCGGCGAAGAATGTCGCGGCACGGCACCGAACGCCCCGTTGTCAGTGCCTGGCCGTAGAGTGGACGCCGCCCGAGCCAGTGATGGGAAGGACCCTCCAAGCCGTGACCGACACACCCGCCGACGACCTCAAGCCCAGCTTCCACAGCGATGTCACCGTCGAGCTGGTCAAGCACACCGCCTCCGACTCCGACGTGCTGTTCGCCGCCCGTGTCTCGACGGTCGGGGAGCAGTCCCTGGACGAGCTGAAGAAGGACCCGGAGCGTTCAAAGGGCCTGATCAACTACCTGATGCGGGACCGGCACGGCAGCCCCTTCGAGCACAACTCGATGACGTTCTTCATCAACGCCCCGATCTTCGTCTTCCGCGAGTTCATGCGCCACCGCGTCGGCTGGTCGTACAACGAGGAGTCGGGCCGGTACAGGGAGCTCCAGCCGGTCTTCTACGTCCCGGGTGAGTCCCGCAAGCTGGTCCAGGAGGGCCGCCCCGGCAAGTACGTCTTCGTGGAGGGCACCCAGGCCCAGCAGGAGCTGACTGGCCGTGTCATGGAGGACTCCTACCGCCAGGCGTACGAGGCGTACCAGGAGATGCTCGCCGCAGGCGTGGCCCGCGAGGTAGCCCGTGCGGTCCTCCCGGTCGGTCTCTTCTCGTCGATGTACGCGACGTGCAACGCCCGCTCGCTGATGCACTTCCTCGGCCTGCGCACCCAGCACGAGCTGGCGAAGGTCCCGTCCTTCCCCCAGCGGGAGATCGAGATGGTCGGCGAGAAGATGGAGGCGGAATGGGCCCGGCTCATGCCCCTCACGTACGCCGCCTTCAATGCCAACGGGCGCGTGGCGCCGTAGCGCACCTCCGTCACCCGGTCGGGCACATGTGTACGGGTCAACCATGCGAAGTGTCCGTATTGCGGCATTTCGAGAAGTTCATCTAGCCTGATCAAACGGACCCGGCACTGCTTGAACCCCCGAGCAGGCAGTGCCGGGCTCCTCTTTTGTCATGACTTGTCGCCGCCCCCGAGGGCAGACCGCACGTTGAGCAGCGAGTAGCGTGTTACCCATGGCTCCGACCTCCACTCCGCAGACCCCCTTCGGGCGGGTCCTCACCGCCATGGTCACGCCCTTCGCGGCGGACGGCGCACTCGACCTCGACGGCGCTCAGCGGCTCGCCACCCACCTGGTGGACGCAGGCAACGACGGCCTGATCGTCAACGGCACCACCGGCGAGTCCCCGACCACCAGCAACGCGGAGAAAGCGGATCTCGTACGAGCCGTACTGGAGGCGGTCGGCGACCGCGCCCACGTCGTCGCGGGCGTCGGCACGAACGACACGCGCCACAGCATCGAGCTCGCCCGGTCGGCCGAGAAGGTCGGCGCGCACGGTCTCCTGACCGTCACGCCGTACTACAACAAGCCCCCGCAGGAGGGCCTGTACCAGCACTTCAAGGTCATCGCCGACGCGACGGAACTTCCGGTGATGCTCTACGACATCCCCGGCCGCAGCGGTGTCCCGATCAACACGGAAACGCTGGTGCGGCTGGCCGAGCACCCGCGTATCGTCGCCAACAAGGACGCCAAGGGTGACCTCGGCCGCGCCAGCTGGGCCATCGCCAGCTCCGGCCTCGCCTGGTACTCCGGCGACGACATGCTGAACCTGCCCCTGCTCTCCGTGGGCGCGGTCGGCTTCGTCTCCGTCGTCGGCCACGTCGTCACCCCCGAGCTGCGGGCCATGATCGACGCGTACGTCAGCGGCGACGTCCAGAAGGCCACCGAGATCCACCAGAAGCTGCTCCCGGTCTTCACCGGCATGTTCCGCACCCAGGGCGTCATGACGACCAAGGCCGCGCTCGCCCTCCAGGGCCTGCCCGCCGGACCGCTGCGTCTGCCCATGGTCGGCCTGTCACCCGAGGAGACCGCCCAGCTCAAGATCGATCTTGCCGCCGGCGGGGTACAGCTCTAACCACAGACTTCACAACTGAATACGCACGACCCGCAGGCCGGAGGGCCTGCACCACCAGACAACTGCTACTGCACGAACGTCACGCGCGCCACGTGCCCTGCCAGGTACGTGGCGCGTGTGGTGAGGAGAGTCTTTTGAGTCATCCGCATCCTGAACTCGCCGCTCCGCCGGTCCTCCCGAAGGATGGCCTGCGGGTCACCCCACTCGGCGGCCTCGGTGAAATCGGCCGAAACATGACGGTCTTCGAGTACGGAGGCCGCCTTCTGATCGTCGACTGCGGCGTGCTCTTCCCGGAGGAGGAGCAGCCCGGAATCGACCTGATCCTGCCGGACTTCAGTTCCATCAGGGATCGCCTCGACGACATCGAGGGCATCGTCCTCACCCACGGCCATGAGGACCACATCGGCGGCGTCCCCTTTCTCCTGCGCGAGAAGCCGGACATCCCGCTCATCGGCTCCAAGCTGACCCTCGCCCTCATCGAGGCGAAGCTCCAGGAGCACCGCATCCGTCCGTACACCCTCGAAGTCGCGGAGGGCCACCGAGAGCGCATCGGCCCCTTCGACTGCGAGTTCGTCGCGGTCAACCACTCCATCCCGGACGCCCTCGCGGTCGCCATCCGCACCCCCGCGGGCATGGTCGTCCACACGGGCGACTTCAAGATGGACCAGCTTCCGCTGGACGGGCGTCTCACAGATCTACACGCGTTCGCCCGTCTGAGCGAGGAGGGCATCGACCTCCTCCTCTCGGACTCGACGAACGCCGAGGTCCCGGGCTTCGTCCCGCCCGAGCGCGAGATCTCGAACGTGCTGCGCCAGGTCTTCGCCGGCGCCAGCAAGCGGATCATCGTGGCCAGCTTCGCCAGCCATGTCCACCGCATCCAGCAGATCCTCGACGCCGCCCACGAATACGGGCGCCGGGTCGCCTTCGTCGGCCGTTCGATGGTCCGCAACATGGGCATCGCGAGAGACCTGGGCTATCTGAAGGTCCCGCCGGGCCTGGTCGTCGACGTCAAGACGCTCGACGATCTCCCGGAGCGCGAGATCGTCCTCGTCTGCACGGGCTCACAGGGCGAGCCGATGGCCGCGCTGTCCCGCATGGCGAACCGCGACCACCAGATCCGCATCGTCCAGGGCGACACGGTGATCCTGGCGTCGTCGCTCATCCCGGGCAACGAGAACGCGGTCTACCGCGTCATCAACGGCCTGACCCGCTGGGGCGCCAACGTCGTCCACAAGGGCAACGCCAAGGTGCACGTCTCGGGCCACGCGTCCGCGGGCGAGCTCCTGTACTTCTACAACATCTGCAAGCCGCGCAACCTGATGCCGGTCCACGGTGAATGGCGCCACCTGCGCGCCAACGCCGAGCTGGGCGCGCTCACCGGCGTCCCGCACGACCGGATCGTCATCGCCGAGGACGGCGTCGTCGTCGATCTCGTCGAAGGCAAGGCCAAGATCTCCGGCAAGGTCCAGGCGGGATACGTGTACGTCGACGGCCTCTCGGTCGGTGACGTAGGCGAGCCCGCGCTCAAGGACCGCAAGATCCTCGGCGACGAGGGCATCATCTCGGTCTTCGTGGTGATGGACTCCAGCACGGGCAAGATCACCGGCGGTCCCCACATCCAGGCCCGTGGCTCGGGCATCGACGACTCCGCCTTCAGTGACGTCCTCCCGAGGATCAACGAGGTCCTGGAGAGGTCGGCCCAGGACGGCGTCGTCGAACCCCACCAGATGCAGCAGCTCATCCGCCGCACGCTGGGCAAATGGGTCTCCGACAACTACCGCCGCCGGCCGATGATCCTGCCGGTCGTGGTCGAGGTTTGAGCATCTCGTACGCGTGAACCCGGAGCGGGGCCCCTCGATTTGCATCGGGGCGCCCCGCTCCAGTACGTTTACGGCTCCGCCTGAACGGGAACCCGGCGCAACTGTGCGTCCGGACCACCCCGACCGGGGCGGGAATTCCGACTCAGAACTTCTGATAAAGTCGGAGTCGCCGGAAAGGGAAACGCGAAAGCGAAAACCTGGAAAGCACCGAGGAAATCGGATCGGAAAACGGTCTGATAGAGTCGGAAACGCAAGACCGAAGGGAAGCCCGGAGGAAAGCCCGAGAGGGTGAGTACAAAGGAAGCGTCCGTTCCTTGAGAACTCAACAGCGTGCCAAAAATCAACGCCAGATATGTTGATACCCCGTCTCCGGCCATCACGGCCGGGACGAGGTTCCTTTGAAAAAGTCCTGCCGGGCATTGTTCCGGTAGGCGCACAGCGAGGACGCTGTGAACAGTCGGGCTTATTCCGCCCGGTTGTTCCGCTCTCATGGTGTCATCCCGATTACGGGAATACATTCACGGAGAGTTTGATCCTGGCTCAGGACGAACGCTGGCGGCGTGCTTAACACATGCAAGTCGAACGATGAAGCCCTTCGAGGTGGATTAGTGGCGAACGGGTGAGTAACACGTGGGCAATCTGCCCTTCACTCTGGGACAAGCCCTGGAAACGGGGTCTAATACCGGATAACACTTCCACTCGCATGGGTGGGGGTTGAAAGCTCCGGCGGTGAAGGATGAGCCCGCGGCCTATCAGCTTGTTGGTGAGGTAGAAGCTCACCAAGGCGACGACGGGTAGCCGGCCTGAGAGGGCGACCGGCCACACTGGGACTGAGACACGGCCCAGACTCCTACGGGAGGCAGCAGTGGGGAATATTGCACAATGGGCGAAAGCCTGATGCAGCGACGCCGCGTGAGGGATGACGGCCTTCGGGTTGTAAACCTCTTTCAGCAGGGAAGAAGCGAAAGTGACGGTACCTGCAGAAGAAGCGCCGGCTAACTACGTGCCAGCAGCCGCGGTAATACGTAGGGCGCAAGCGTTGTCCGGAATTATTGGGCGTAAAGAGCTCGTAGGCGGTCTGTCACGTCGGATGTGAAAGCCCGGGGCTTAACCCCGGGTCTGCATTCGATACGGGCAGACTAGAGTGTGGTAGGGGAGATCGGAATTCCTGGTGTAGCGGTGAAATGCGCAGATATCAGGAGGAACACCGGTGGCGAAGGCGGATCTCTGGGCCATTACTGACGCTGAGGAGCGAAAGCGTGGGGAGCGAACAGGATTAGATACCCTGGTAGTCCACGCCGTAAACGGTGGGAACTAGGTGTTGGCGACATTCCACGTCGTCGGTGCCGCAGCTAACGCATTAAGTTCCCCGCCTGGGGAGTACGGCCGCAAGGCTAAAACTCAAAGGAATTGACGGGGGCCCGCACAAGCAGCGGAGCATGTGGCTTAATTCGACGCAACGCGAAGAACCTTACCAAGGCTTGACATCGCCCGGAAAGCATCAGAGATGGTGCCCCCTTGTGGTCGGGTGACAGGTGGTGCATGGCTGTCGTCAGCTCGTGTCGTGAGATGTTGGGTTAAGTCCCGCAACGAGCGCAACCCTTGTTCTGTGTTGCCAGCACGTCCCTTCGGGGATGGTGGGGACTCACAGGAGACTGCCGGGGTCAACTCGGAGGAAGGTGGGGACGACGTCAAGTCATCATGCCCCTTATGTCTTGGGCTGCACACGTGCTACAATGGCAGGTACAATGAGCTGCGATGTCGCAAGGCGGAGCGAATCTCAAAAAGCCTGTCTCAGTTCGGATTGGGGTCTGCAACTCGACCCCATGAAGTCGGAGTTGCTAGTAATCGCAGATCAGCATTGCTGCGGTGAATACGTTCCCGGGCCTTGTACACACCGCCCGTCACGTCACGAAAGTCGGTAACACCCGAAGCCGGTGGCCCAACCCCCTTGTGGGGAGGGAGCTGTCGAAGGTGGGACTGGCGATTGGGACGAAGTCGTAACAAGGTAGCCGTACCGGAAGGTGCGGCTGGATCACCTCCTTTCTAAGGAGCACTTCTTACCGAGTCCTTCGGGACGAGGTCAGAGGCCAGTACATCGGCGTACGTCCGGTGCTGGTTGCTCAAGGGTGGAACGTTGATTATTCGGCACTCTCAGTCATCTCGGGCTGCAAGTACTGTCCTTCGGGGCGTGGAAAGCTGATCACGAGTGGCGAGGGTGCCGGGCACGCTGTTGGGTGTCTGAGGGTACGGACTTTATGTCTGGATCTTCAGTGCCGGCCCCGGTGAAAATCTGCTTCGGCGGGTTGTGACGGGTGGTTGGTCGTTGTTTGAGAACTGCACAGTGGACGCGAGCATCTGTGGCCAAGTTTTTAAGGGCGCACGGTGGATGCCTTGGTACCAGGAACCGATGAAGGACGTGGGAGGCCACGATAGTCCCCGGGGAGCCGTCAACCAGGCTTTGATCCGGGGGTTTCCGAATGGGGAAACCCGGCAGTCGTCATGGGCTGTCACCCACATCTGAACACATAGGGTGTGTGGAGGGAACGCGGGGAAGTGAAACATCTCAGTACCCGCAGGAAGAGAAAACAACCGTGATTCCGGGAGTAGTGGCGAGCGAAACCGGATGAGGCCAAACCGTATACGTGTGAGACCCGGCAGGGGTTGCGTGTACGGGGTTGTGGGATCTCTCTTTCACAGTCTGCCGGCTGTGAGACGAGTCAGAAACCGTTGGTGTAGGCGAAGGACATGCGAAAGGTCCGGCGTAGAGGGTAAGACCCCCGTAGTCGAAACATCAACGGCTCGTTTGAGAGACACCCAAGTAGCACGGGGCCCGAGAAATCCCGTGTGAATCTGGCGGGACCACCCGCTAAGCCTAAATATTCCCTGGTGACCGATAGCGGATAGTACCGTGAGGGAATGGTGAAAAGTACCGCGGGAGCGGAGTGAAATAGTACCTGAAACCGTGTGCCTACAAGCCGTGGGAGCGTCGCTGTATGTGCTTGCACATACAGTCGTGACTGCGTGCCTTTTGAAGAATGAGCCTGCGAGTTTGCGGTGTGTTGCGAGGTTAACCCGTGTGGGGAAGCCGTAGCGAAAGCGAGTCCGAACAGGGCGATATAGTAGCGCGCTCAAGACCCGAAGCGGAGTGATCTAGCCATGGGCAGGTTGAAGCGGCTGTAAGAGGTCGTGGAGGACCGAACCCACCAGGGTTGAAAACCT
Source organism: Streptomyces sp. NBC_00258 (assembly GCF_036182465.1). Taxonomy (NCBI): domain Bacteria; kingdom Bacillati; phylum Actinomycetota; class Actinomycetes; order Kitasatosporales; family Streptomycetaceae; genus Streptomyces; species Streptomyces sp. NBC_00258. The sequence continues at coordinate 3,967,512 of NZ_CP108081.1, read as the reverse complement.
GGGGGATGACCTGTGGTTAGGGGTGAAAGGCCAATCAAACTCCGTGATAGCTGGTTCTCCCCGAAATGCATTTAGGTGCAGCGTCGTGTGTTTCTTGCCGGAGGTAGAGCACTGGATAGGCGATGGGCCCTACCGGGTTACTGACCTTAGCCAAACTCCGAATGCCGGTAAGTGAGAGCACGGCAGTGAGACTGTGGGGGATAAGCTCCATGGTCGAGAGGGAAACAGCCCAGAGCATCGACTAAGGCCCCTAAGCGTACGCTAAGTGGGAAAGGATGTGGAGTCGCAGAGACAACCAGGAGGTTGGCTTAGAAGCAGCCACCCTTGAAAGAGTGCGTAATAGCTCACTGGTCTAGTGATTCCGCGCCGACAATGTAGCGGGGCTCAAGCGTACCGCCGAAGTCGTGTCATTTCAGCATATAGGGCCAACGCCCGCTGGGATGGGTAGGGGAGCGTCGTGTGCCGGGTGAAGCCGCAGCGGAAGCTAGTGGTGGACGGTTCACGAGTGAGAATGCAGGCATGAGTAGCGATACACACGTGAGAAACGTGTGCGCCGATTGACTAAGGGTTCCTGGGTCAAGCTGATCTGCCCAGGGTAAGTCGGGACCTAAGGCGAGGCCGACAGGCGTAGTCGATGGATAACCGGTTGATATTCCGGTACCCGCTGTGAAGCGTCAAACAGTGAACCAGGCGATGCTAAGTCCGTGAAGCCGCCCTGGAGCCTTCGGGCAAAGGGGAGTGGTGGAGCCGACGGACCAGACCTGTAGTAGGTGAGTGATGGGGTGACGCAGGAAGGTAGTCCAGCCCGGGCGGTGGTTGTCCCGGGGTAAGGGTGTAGGACGTCAGGTAGGTAAATCCGCCTGGCAATAGTCTGAGACCTGATGCCGAGCCGATTGTGGTGAAGTGGATGATCCTATGCTGTCGAGAAAAGCCTCTAGCGAGTTTCATGGCGGCCCGTACCCTAAACCGACTCAGGTGGTCAGGTAGAGAATACCGAGGCGTTCGGGTGAACTATGGTTAAGGAACTCGGCAAAATGCCCCCGTAACTTCGGGAGAAGGGGGGCCATCACTGGTGATCCGTTTTACACGGTGAGCTGGGGGTGGCCGCAGAGACCAGCGAGAAGCGACTGTTTACTAAAAACACAGGTCCGTGCGAAGCCGTAAGGCGATGTATACGGACTGACGCCTGCCCGGTGCTGGAACGTTAAGGGGACCGGTTAGTGCACTTTCGGGTGTGCGAAGCTGAGAACTTAAGCGCCAGTAAACGGCGGTGGTAACTATAACCATCCTAAGGTAGCGAAATTCCTTGTCGGGTAAGTTCCGACCTGCACGAATGGCGTAACGACTTCTCGACTGTCTCAACCATAGGCCCGGTGAAATTGCACTACGAGTAAAGATGCTCGTTTCGCGCAGCAGGACGGAAAGACCCCGGGACCTTTACTACAGTTTGATATTGGTGTTCGGTTCGGCTTGTGTAGGATAGCTGGGAGACTGTGAAGTCATGGCGCCAGCCATGGTGGAGTCGTCGTTGAAATACCAGTCTGGTCGTGCTGGATGTCTAACCTGGGTCCGTGATCCGGATCAGGGACAGTGTCTGATGGGTAGTTTAACTGGGGCGGTTGCCTCCTAAAGAGTAACGGAGGCGCCCAAAGGTTCCCTCAGCCTGGTTGGCAATCAGGTGTTGAGTGTAAGTGCACAAGGGAGCTTGACTGTGAGACCGACGGGTCGAGCAGGGACGAAAGTCGGGACTAGTGATCCGGCGGTGGCTTGTGGAAGCGCCGTCGCTCAACGGATAAAAGGTACCCCGGGGATAACAGGCTGATCTTCCCCAAGAGTCCATATCGACGGGATGGTTTGGCACCTCGATGTCGGCTCGTCGCATCCTGGGGCTGGAGTCGGTCCCAAGGGTTGGGCTGTTCGCCCATTAAAGCGGTACGCGAGCTGGGTTTAGAACGTCGTGAGACAGTTCGGTCCCTATCCGCTGTGCGCGTAGGAATATTGAGAAGGGCTGTCCCTAGTACGAGAGGACCGGGACGGACGAACCTCTGGTGTGCCAGTTGTCCTGCCAAGGGCATGGCTGGTTGGCTACGTTCGGGAGGGATAACCGCTGAAAGCATCTAAGCGGGAAGCCTGCTTCGAGATGAGTATTCCCACCAACTAGATTGGTTAAGGCTCCCAGTAGACGACTGGGTTGATAGGCCGGATGTGGAAGCCTCGTAAGGGGTGAAGCTGACCGGTACTAATAGGCCGAGGGCTTGTCCTCAGTTGCTCGCGTCCACTGTGTTGGTTCTGAAACCACGAACAACCCCATACCCGTGTGGCCACGCGGTGTGGTGCGGTATTCACAGTTTCATAGTGTTTCGGTGGTCATAGCGTGAGGGAAACGCCCGGTAACATTCCGAACCCGGAAGCTAAGCCTTACAGCGCCGATGGTACTGCAGGGGGGACCCTGTGGGAGAGTAGGACACCGCCGAACTATTATTAATAGAGCTGGTCCCTGAACTTCGGTTCAGGGACCAGCTCTTTTTTGTTGTGCGTCACTTGGAGTTCACGTTGCGCGACCAACATCCGTCACATGGGTACTGCTGCAATGCTCCGGGCCGCGGGCGTGGGAATCGGTGACGAGGTCATCGTGCCGGCGTTCGGCAACGTCGAGGTCGCCGAGGCCGTGATCCAGGCCGGTGCGATGCCGGTCTTCGCCGACATAGACCCGGGCACGTACTGCCTGGACGCCGCCGAGGTGAACGCGGCCGTCGGTCCGCGGACGGTCGCTGTCGTCGCCGTACACCGCTTCGGTAGGCCGGCTGACATCGCGCGGCTCCGGAACGTCGGGCAGCGGCACGGGCTGCTCGTGCTGGAGCAGGGCGAGTCCGAGGCGCCGTACGACGAGATCGAGGAGCGCAGGGCGCATGCGGCGTACCTCGACGGGCGGTTGAGGGGTGTGCGGACGCCGGTGCGCGGCATCGGACACACGTACCAGCAGTACGTCGTTCGGGTGCCGGGGAACGGGCGGCCGGACCGGGACGCCTTCGCTCGGGCCGTGCGGGCCAAGGGAGTCGAGTGCCGGGTGCCGGTGAAGACGCCCGTGCACCGGATGCCCGTGTTCAGGCGGGACGTCTGTCTGCCGGAGACCGAGCGGGCCGCCGACGAGACGCTGGCTCTGCCTGTCGACGCGTCGTTGACGAAGCGGGAGATGCAGCGGATGGTGTCCGCGTGCAACGCCCTCGGTGGGCTCCTGCAGCCCGCTTTCTAGGCGTCGAACACGGTTGGGAGCACGCCGCCGTTCGGGGTATGATCTATTCCGTTGCCGCGAGGGAGACCTCGAAGAGTAACTGGCCCCCCTAGCTCAGTCGGCAGAGCGTCTCCATGGTAAGGAGAAGGTCAACGGTTCGATTCCGTTGGGGGGCTCAGACAAAAAGGCCTCCGCCCTTGTGGGCGGGGGCCTTTCGTGTGTCCGGGACTGGTCCCTCCGGGCCGGGCTCAGTCGTTCTGGAGGCCCGGAACGCGCATCGCGAGGATCGCCATGTCATCTGACGGGGCGTCCGACGCGAAGCGTTCCACCGCGCGCATGATGCGGGCGGCCACGGCTCCTGCCGTCAGGCCCGTGCAGGTCGTGAGGACGTCGGTGAGGCCGTCGTCGCCCAACATGCGGGTGCCTTCGCGGCGTTCGGTGACGCCGTCCGTCACGCACAGCAGGACGTCGCCCGGGTCGAGCGTGATCGTCTGCTCGTACAGCTCCAGGTCCTCCATCACGCCGAGGAGCGGCTGAGGTTCGGCGGCCGGTTCGACCGTGCCGTCCTGGCGGAGGCGCAGGGGGAGCGGGTGGCCGGCGCAGACGACCTTGAGGAGCGCCGAGCCGTCCTCCTGGGGCCACAACTCCCCGTACAGGAGTGTCAGGAAGCGGCTGCGGGCGCCCTCGTCGAGGATCGCGGAGTTCAGGCGCTCCAGGACCGCCGGGCCGCCGAAGCCCTCGCGGGCGAGCAGGCGCAGCGCGTGCCGGGCGAGGCCCGTGACCGCGGCCGCCTCCGGGCCCGTACCGCAGACGTCTCCGATGGCGAAGCCGTAGGCGCCGTCGCGGATGGGGAAGAGGTCGTAGAAGTCGCCGCCGACTTCGTTGCCCTCGCCCGCCGCGCGGTAGATGACCTCGACCTCCACGCCCTGGACCTGGGGGAGTTCCGGGGGCAGGAGGCTGCGCTGGAGGGACTGGCTGATGGCCGTGCGCTCCGAGTACAGGCGGGCGTTGTCGAGGGCCAGGGCGGCCCTGCGGCTCAAGTCCTCGGCGAGTTCCAGGATTTCCTGGCGGAAGTGTTCGTCCGACGGCTTGCCGAGCGTCAGCATGCCGATGACGCGGTTGCGGGCCACCAGGGGGAGTACGACCGTTTCGCCACCGACCGCGGCGGCCGTCTGCAGTGTCGTGCCGATGCCGGAGCTCACCGTGGCGGGCTCGCCCAGGCCGAGGCTGCGCATGGAGGTGCGCAGGGCGGCCTGGTGGGCCGCCTCCGCGGGAGCGGCCCAGACGCGGGCGCCGGGGGTCGGGACGGGGTCAGGAGGGGCGATCTTCGACAGGAGGGCCTTGAGGCCGTCGATGCGCTCCTCGTCCTCGTGCAGGACGTACGAAAGATATGGATCCGATGCCTGGTCGGCGATCGTGTAGACGGCGCACCAGGTGGCCAGGGTCGGGACCGTCATCTGGGCCATCAGGGCCAGTGTCTGGTCGCGGTCCAGCGTGCCCGCGAGGAGGTCCGAGGCCTCGACGAGGAAGGACAGGGAGCCGCGGCGCAGGCGCTCCAGTTCGCCCAGACGCGCCGACTCCACGGCGAGCGCGATGCGGTCGGCGGCGAACTGGAGGCGCAGGGCCTCCTCGTTCGAATACCGCCCCTGGGCCTCGGCCGCGACGCCGAGTGAACCGGTCAGGCGGCCCTCGACCTTGAGGGGGACCGTGACGACCGAGCGCATGCCCGTGCCGCTGAGCAGCGGCACGGCACCCGGAACGACCGTCAGATCCTCGTGTACGGCGGGCATACGGGCCGAGCCGTAGCGGCCGGGGCCCGCTTCCACGGGGACGCGGGCGAAGCGCTGGCGGGCGGAGGGGAGCCCGGTGGAGGCGCGGACCTCCAACTCCGTTTCGTCGTCGGTCGCCAGGAGGAGGAAGGCGGAGTCGCCGTCGAGCATGTCGCGGGCGCGCTCCACCGTGCGCTGGAGGAGGCCGTCCAGGTCGTCGGGGGCCGGCGAGCCGATGAAGACCTCGAAGGGGTCCGACGCCTGGCCCTCCGAACTGGTCGTCGTGTCCGAGGCGTTGACGCGCAACGGGGTCTGCAGGACGGCGCGCTCGTGGTCGCGGACGAGAAGGCAGACCGTCGAGGGTTCGCCGCCCGTGTCCCGGACGCGCAGATGCGAGGCGTAGACGGGCGTCACACGGCCGTTGGCGGCGCGGAGGCCGTAGCTGCCCTCCCAGCGGGAGAGTTGGAGCGCCTCGACGATGCCGGTGCTGGTGCCGGGCGTGTGCGGCCAGGCCGCGAGGTCGGTGAGGGGCTTGCCGATGACCTGCTCGGCCGCGTACCCGAAGAGTTCCTCCGCGTCCTCGTTCCAGGCGTTGATGGCGCCGGTGCGGTCGATCTGGACGACCGCCACGCGTACGCGGCCGTCGGCGAGCGGGAGGAGGTTGGCCGGGAGGGCGGGGCCGGCCGTGCGGGTGCCCACCGAGCGTTCCGGCAGTTCCAGCTGGAACCAGACCTGCTTGTGCGTGGGCGTGTACTCGACGCCCCAGCGGCCGGCCAGGGCGGCGCAGAGCTGAAGGCCGCGGCCTCCCTCGCGGTCGGGACTGCCCATGTTGATGGCGGTCGCCTGGAGTGGAATCTCACGTTCCGGGTAGCGGTCCCCCACCTCGATCCGTACGCCCTCGTCGCTGCGCAGACACAGGACGTCGGCGGACGTGCCCGCGTGCACCACGGCATTGGTGACAAGCTCGCTGGTGAGGACCACGGCGTCGTCGACGATGTCGGCGAAGCCCCAACCCTGGAGGGTGTCACGGACGAAGGACCGAGCGGTCGCGACGGACCGCCCGACAGGATCGAAGCTGGCGGCCGCGCGCGCGGTGATCACAGAACTCCTTGTCCGGTTGTCGGAGGGCAGCGCTGCGTGGCCGACCCGCTCCTGCCGTGGCAGGGGCTGGTTCCCCGTCGGCCGGGGATCCTGGGGTGGTCCCCCGGGATGCAGTTCGGTGGTCATGGTGCGGTGCCCCTCCGATGCCTGCCCGCTCGTGCTCGTGCCACCGCCCAGGCCGGAAGGACCGGCGTGGCTGGACAGCCGCATGCAAGGTTACTTACCTTCGCCGTCCATGCGGATGCCGGTCACCACTGTTTCCACTCCGGAGCGTGTGTGCGGACCATGTGCGAAGCTGCCGAACTGTTATGGCCTGGTTCAGCCATGGTGAAACACTGGGCAAGCTTCTAGGGAAGGTCAGGGCAGGCCGAGTGCCTTCCAGTACGCCGAGCAGTAGTACCCGAGTACGCCGAGCAGTAAATGGTCGACCCTTGCGGGAGGGACACAGTGGAGTCTGGCGCAGCGACGCGGGGCACTAAAACGCGCGCGAAAGGCGGACAGTCCCTGAGTAACCAGCGCAAACCACGCAATGGCACCACCGCCGTGGATACGGCTGCCCTGAACAGGCTGCTGGCGGCCCTGGTGTCGATGCGGGACGGCAACTTCCGTAAGCGGCTCACGGTCTCGGGCGATGGCGTGATGTCCGAGATTGCGGCGGTTTTCAATGAAGTGGCCGACCGGAATCTGCATCTGACGGGCGAGCTGGCGCGTGTGCGCCGCATGGTCGGCCGCGAGGGGAAGCTGACGGAGCGGCTGGAGTCCGGCGCCTGTGAGGGCTCCTGGGGCACCGCGATCGACAACTCCAACGCGCTGGTCGACGACCTCGTACGGCCCGTCTCCGAGGTCGGGCGGGTGCTGTCCGCCGTGGCGGAGGGTGATCTGTCGCCGCGTATGGAGCTGCGGGCGCAGGCCGCGGACGGGAACGGGCATCCGCTGCGCGGGGAGTTCCTGAAGGTCGGGCGCACGGTCAACAACCTGGTCGACCAGCTGTCGACGTTCACCGACGAGGTCACCCGCGTGGCCAGCGAGGTGGGCACCGAGGGCAAGCTGGGCGGACAGGCGCGGGTGCGCGGAATGTCCGGTTCGTGGAAGGACCTCACGGACTCGGTCAACACCATGGCGTACCGGCTGACGGCCCAGGTGCGGGACATCGCACTCGTGACCACGGCGGTCGCCAAGGGTGACTTGTCCCGGAAGGTCACGGTTCACGTGGCCGGCGAGATGCTGGAGCTCAAGAACACCGTCAACACGATGGTCGACCAGCTGTCCTCTTTCTCCTCCGAGGTGACGCGAGTCGCGCGCGAGGTGGGCACCGAGGGCGAGCTCGGCGGCCAGGCACAGGTGCCGGGTGTGGCCGGTGTGTGGAAGGACCTCACCGATTCGGTGAATCTTATGGCGGGCAATCTGACCGCGCAGGTGCGCGGGATCGCCCAGGTGACGACGGCGGTGGCCAACGGCGACCTGTCGCAGAAGGTGACCGTGTCGGCGCGCGGCGAGGTCGCGCAGCTCGCCGAGACGATCAACCAGATGACCGAGACGCTGCGTACGTTCGCGGACGAGGTCACCCGCGTGGCCAACGAGGTCGGCGGCGAGGGGCGGCTCGGCGGGCAGGCGAACGTGCCGGGCGCGGCGGGAACGTGGAAGGACCTCACCGATTCGGTGAACACGGTCTTCCGGAATCTCACCACTCAGGTGCGGGACATCGCCGCGGTGACGACGGCCGTGGCCAACGGTGACCTGTCGCAGAAGGTCAGCGTCGAGGTCGCCGGCGAGATGCTGGAGCTGAAGAACACCGTCAACACGATGGTCGACCAGCTGTCGAGCTTCGGCGCCGAGGTGACCCGCGTGGCGCGGGAGATCGGTGTCGAGGGTGAGCTGGGCGGCCAGGCGGCGGTGCCGGGCGCGGCCGGCACGTGGAAGGACCTCACGGACTCCGTCAACACGGCGTTCCGGAATCTCACCGGACAGGTGAGGAACATCGCGCAGGTGACGACGGCGGTGGCCAATGGCGACCTGTCGCAGAAGGTCACCGTGGACGTCTCCGGCGAGATGCTCCAGCTGAAGAACACCGTGAACACGATGGTGGACCAGCTGTCGTCCTTCGCCGACCAGGTGACGCGGATGGCGCGTGACGTGGGTACGGAGGGCCGGCTGGGCGGCCAGGCGCGTGTGGACGGAGTGTCCGGCACGTGGAAGGACCTCACCGACTCCGTCAACTTCATGGCGGGCAACCTGACGTCCCAGGTGCGGCAGATCGCCCAGGTGACGACGGCGGTCGCCCGGGGTGACCTGTCGCAGAAGATCGAGGTCGACGCCCGCGGCGAGATCCTGGAGCTGAAGAACACCATCAACACGATGGTCGACCAGCTCAGCGCGTTCGCCGAGCAGGTGACCAGGGTGGCCCGTGAGGTGGGTACGGACGGCCGGCTCGGCGGTCAGGCGCAGGTGCCCGGCGTCGCCGGTGTGTGGCGCGACCTGACCGACTCCGTGAACGGCATGGCCGGCAACCTCACCGCCCAGGTGCGCAACATCGCGCAGGTCGCGACGGCGGTGGCCCGGGGTGACCTGTCGCAGAAGATCGACGTGGACGCCCGCGGCGAGATCCTGGAGCTGAAGAACACCCTCAACACAATGGTGGACCAGCTCTCGAACTTCGCCGAGCAGGTCACGCGGGTCGCCCGCGAGGTGGGCACCGAGGGCATCCTCGGCGGGCAGGCCGAGGTGCAGGGTGTCTCCGGCACCTGGAAGGACCTCACGCAGTCCGTGAACTTCATGGCGAACAACCTGACGATCCAGGTGCGCAACATCGCCGAGGTCACGACCGCCGTCGCCATGGGCGACCTGTCCAAGAAGATCACCGTCGACGCCAAGGGCGAGATCCTCGAACTGGTCACGACCGTCAACACGATGGTCGACCAGCTGTCGTCGTTCGCCGAGCAGGTGACCCGGGTGGCCCGCGAGGTGGGCACCGAGGGCCAGTTGGGCGGCCAGGCGCGGGTGCCCGGGGTCACGGGCATCTGGAAGGACCTGAGCGACAACGTCAACCTGATGGCCTACAACCTCACCATGCAGGTGCGGAACATCTCGCAGGTCGCGGCGGCCGTCGCCAACGGCGACCTGACGCGGACCGTGACGATCGAGGCGCGCGGCGAGGTCGCGCAGCTCGCCGACACCTTCAACACCATGGTGAAGACGCTGAGTTCGTTCGCCGACCAGGTCACCAAGGTGGCCCGCGAGGTGGGCACGGACGGCATCCTCGGCGGCCAGGCGCGCGTACCGGGTGTGTCCGGTACGTGGAAGGACCTCACCGAGTCCGTGAACGGCATGGCGTCCAACCTGACCGGCCAGGTCCGCAACATCGCGATGGTCACCACGGCCATCGCCAAGGGCGACCTGACCAAGAAGATCGACATCGACGCGCGCGGCGAGATCCTGGAGCTGAAGACCACCATCAACACGATGGTCGACCAGCTGTCGTCGTTCGCCGAGGAGGTCACCCGAGTCGCCCGCGAGGTGGGCACGGAGGGCCAGTTGGGCGGCCAGGCGCGCGTCCGCGACGTCGACGGCACCTGGCGCGACCTCACCGAGTCGGTGAACGAGATGGCCGGGAACCTCACCCGGCAGGTGCGTGCCATCGCGCGCGTGGCGACCGCGGTGACCCGTGGCGACCTCAACCTGAAGATCGACGTGGACGCCTCCGGCGAGATCCAGGAACTTCAGGACTACATCAACAAGATGATCGCCAACCTCCGCGACACCACCATCGCCAACAAGGAGCAGGACTGGCTGAAGGGCAACCTCGCCCGGATCTCCGGTCTGATGCAGGGTCGGCGCGACCTCGCCGACGTGGCCTCGCTGATCATGAGCGAGCTGACTCCGGTGGTTTCGGCGCAGCACGGCGCGTTCTTCCTGGCGATGCCGCTGGACGACGGCAAGGACGTGGGCGCCGCGCACGACGACTCGTACGAGCTGCGCATGCTCGGGTCGTACGGGTACTCCATGGGCTCCATGCCGACGTCGTTCAGGCCCGGGGAGACGCTGATCGGGACGGCCGCCAAGGAGAGGCGGACGATCCTCGTGGAGAACGTGCCGCCGGGGTACCTGAAGATCGCCTCCGGGCTCGGTGAGGCGCCTCCCGCGCATGTCATCGTGCTGCCGGTGCTCTTCGAAGGGACCGTCCTCGGTGTGATCGAGCTGGCGTCGTTCCACTCGTTCACGCACATCCAGAAGGACTTCCTCAGCCAGATCGCCGAGATGATCGCGACGAGCGTCAACACGATCGCGGTCAACACGAAGACCGAGGTACTGCTCAAGCAGTCGCAGGAGTTGACCGAGCAGCTGCGGGAGCGGTCGGCCGAGCTGGAGAACCGGCAGAAGGCCCTCCAGGCGTCCAACGCCGAGCTGGAGGAGAAGGCCGAGCTGCTCGCCCAGCAGAACCGCGACATCGAGGTGAAGAACACCGAGATCGAGGAGGCGCGGCAGGTCCTAGAGGAGCGCGCCGAGCAACTCGCGGTCTCCATGCGCTACAAGAGCGAGTTCCTCGCCAACATGTCGCACGAGCTGCGTACGCCGCTCAACTCGCTGCTGATCCTGGCCAAGCTGCTCGCCGACAACGCGGACTCCAACCTCACCCCGAAGCAGGTCGAGTTCGCCGAGACGATCCACGGTGCGGGTTCCGACCTGCTCCAGCTGATCAACGACATCCTGGACCTGTCGAAGGTCGAGGCGGGCAAGATGGACGTGTCGCCGACGCGTATCGCACTGGTCCAACTCGTCGACTACGTAGAGGCCACTTTCCGTCCGCTGACGGCGGAGAAGGGCCTCGATTTCTCCGTACGGGTGTCGCCGGAGCTGCCGGCCACGCTGCACACGGACGAACAGCGGCTCCTCCAGGTGCTGCGCAACCTGCTCTCCAACGCGGTGAAGTTCACCGACTCCGGAGCGGTCGAACTGGTCATCAGGCCCGCGGGCGCCGAGGTGCCGGTCGCCATCCGGGAACAGCTCCTGGAGGCGGGTTCGCTGCGCGACGCGGACGCCGATCTGATCGCGTTCTCCGTGGCGGACACGGGGATCGGGATCGCGGCCAGCAAGATGCGGGTGATCTTCGAGGCGTTCAAGCAGGCGGACGGCACGACGAGCCGCAAGTACGGCGGTACGGGACTGGGGTTGTCCATCTCGCGGGAGATCGCGCGACTGCTGGGCGGCGAGATCCACGCGCAGAGCGAGCCGGGACGCGGCTCGACCTTCACGCTGTATTTGCCGCTGCACCCGAGCGAACTGCCTCCCCAGGGTTATCCGCAACTCGGTACGCCCATGGAGAACGGGGCGCTTCCGGCCGGCTCGGACGAGGAGAACGGGGGTCACGTGGAGACCCCCGCGGAGGTCAAGTCGTACCAGGAGACCCAGAACGGGGCCGCCGCGCTCTTCAGGCGGCGTCGCAGGGCGATGCCCTCGGCCCAGCAGCGGCCCGCCCTTCCGGGGCCGCAGACGCAGGCCCGGGATTCCTGGACCGTCGGCGGCGAGGAGACGTCCGTGCACTCGCGCGCCGTCATCCGTTTCGAGGGCGAGAAGGTGCTGATCGTCGACGACGACATCCGCAACGTGTTCGCGCTCACCAGCGTCCTGGAGCAGCACGGACTGTCGGTGCTGTACGCCGAGAACGGCCGCGAGGGCATCGAAGTGCTGGAGCAGCACGACGACGTGACGGTCGTCCTGATGGACATCATGATGCCCGAGATGGACGGATACGCGACCACGACGGCGATCCGTCGGATGCCTCAGTTCGCCGGGCTTCCGATCATCGCGCTCACCGCGAAGGCGATGAAGGGCGACCGGGAGAAGGCGATCGAGTCCGGCGCTTCCGACTATGTGACGAAGCCGGTCGATCCCGATCATCTGCTCGCGGTGATGCAGCAGTGGATGAGCGGACAGTGACAGAGTGGCAGGAGTGATCGGCAGGCCGGAAACGGCCGGGTGGCCAGGGGCGTTCGGGCGGAGGCCCGGGCGCGCCGGGCTGTTGACTGAGTGTGCCCGAGGCGGTGTAGAAACCCGGGATTCGGGGAACCTTCTGGTCTCCCGCTACGTTTCTGCTACGTGCACAGTGACATCGCGGTGACAGGGTGTGGCGACAGGCGGGGTGCGGCTACCATGACCGGCACAAGGACGGGCGACGCAAGGGAGTCGTCCCCTGGGGCGGCGCCCGGTGCACTGCCGGGGCGAGGAGGGCGGGCCATGGTGCAGAAGGCCAAGATCCTCCTGGTCGATGACCGGCCGGAGAATCTGCTGGCGCTGGAGGCGATTCTCTCCGCGCTCGATCAGACACTGGTTCGGGCATCTTCCGGGGAGGAAGCGCTCAAAGCACTGCTCACGGACGACTTCGCGGTCATTCTGCTGGATGTCCAGATGCCGGGCATGGACGGTTTCGAAACCGCCGCGCACATCAAGAGGCGAGAACGGACCCGGGACATCCCGATCATCTTCCTCACGGCGATCAACCACGGCCCGCACCACACCTTCCGGGGATACGCGGCGGGTGCGGTGGACTACATCTCGAAGCCGTTCGACCCGTGGGTGCTGCGCGCGAAGGTCTCGGTCTTCGTAGAGCTCTACATGAAGAACTGCCAACTCCGGGAGCAGGCCGCGCTGCTGCGGCTCCAGCTCGAAGGCGGTGGCGGCAAGGCGGCGGTCGGCGACACCAAGGAGCCGGCCGGACTGCTCGCCGAACTCTCCGCGCGGCTCGCGGCTGTCGAGGAGCAGGCCGAGGCCCTCTCCAAACAGCTCGACGACGACTCGGCGGACGCGGCGGCGGTGGCGACCGCGGCCCATCTCGAACGCAAACTCACGGGGTTGCGGCGGGCGCTGGACGCGTTGGAACCGGGGGCGGGGAATGGGGCGGCTTCGTTGCCGTCTCAGAACTGAGTCGGGTCCGCGTCGGCTTGGGGCCGGTGTGCCGCTTACGGGTCCGTGGGGGCTGGTCGCGCAGTTCCCCGCGCCCCTGGCGTGGCGCCGGTGAGGCGAACGTCGTTGTCCACGGCCGGGATTGGTGTTGAGACGGCGTCAGTTCGGCGCCCTGTGTGGGCGACACGAACGGGTGAAGCACTAGGCACACGTGTCCGCAGTGGTCTCCACCGGTAACCTCACACTCATGGCCCCACGTCAGTCCGCAGCCAAGAAGGCGCCCGCGAAGAAGGCGGCCGCTCCGAGGAAGGCTGCGGCGAAGAAGGCCCCCGCGAAGAAAGCTCCGGCGAAAAAGGCGCCCGCGAAGAAGGCCGCGGCCAAGAAAGCCGCGCCTCCGAAGCCGGCGCCCAACCCGACCGGGGGCGTGTACAGGCTGGTGCGCGCCCTGTGGCTGGGGATCGCGCACGCCGTCGGCGCCGTGTTCCGCGGCATAGGGCGGGGCGCGAAGGGGCTCGACCCGGCGCATCGAAAGGACGGTCTCGCGCTGCTGCTGCTCGGGCTGGCACTGATTGTCGCGGCCGGGACCTGGTCCAACCTCCGTGGTCCGGTGGGCGACCTCGTCGAGATGCTGGTGACCGGTGCCTTCGGCCGCCTCGACCTGCTCGTGCCGATACTGCTCGGGGTCATCGCCGCGCGTCTCATCCGGCATCCCGAGAAGCCCGAGGCCAACGGCCGCATCGTGATCGGTCTGTCCGCGCTCGCCATCGGTGTGCTCGGTCAGGTCCACATCGCCTGCGGGGCGCCCGCGCGCAGCGACGGCATGCAGGCGATAAGGGACGCGGGCGGGCTCATCGGCTGGGGAGCGGCGACACCGCTGACGTACACGATGGGCGAGGTCCTCGCCGTACCGCTCCTGGTGCTGGTCACCGTCTTCGGCCTGCTCGTGGTCACCGCGACGCCGGTCAACGCCATTCCGCAGCGGCTGCGAATGCTCGGAGCCCGGCTCGGCCTCGTACACCCTCGTGAGACGGACGACGGCTTCGGCGAGGACGACGAGCGCTACGACGACCAGTGGCGCGAAGCGCTGCCCGCGAGCCCCCGGCGGCGCCGGTCGGTGCCTGAGGAGTACGACCCGGACAGTGCCGAGCAGGAGGCGCTCTCCGCGCGCCGGAGCCGCCGTAGGCGGCCCGCCGTGCAGCAGCCCGCGCTGGACAGGCCCATGGACGCCGTGGACGTGGCAGCGGCCGCCGCGGCGGCGCTCGACGGTGCCGTGATGCACGGGATGCCTCCCAGCGCGCTGGTGGCCGATCTGACGCAGGGCGTCGGTGCGGACCGCGGGGACCGGCAGGACACCGGCGGGCGCGGGGGGCCGACGCCGGTGCCCGCCGCGCGTGCCAAGGGGACCAAGGGTGCCAAGCCCAAGCAGGAGATGCTCAAGGCCGAGGTCGCCGACCTGACCAAACCCGCCCCCGAGGCTCCGCGTGACCTGCCTCCGCGCGCCGAGCAGCTGCAGCTCTCCGGCGACATCACCTACTCCCTGCCGTCGCTCGACCTCCTGGAGCGCGGCGGCCCGGGCAAGACGCGCAGCGCCGCCAACGACGCGGTGGTCGCCTCGCTGACGAACGTCTTCATGGAGTTCAAGGTCGACGCCGCCGTCACTGGCTTCACCCGCGGCCCGACGGTCACGCGGTACGAGGTCGAGCTCGGCCCCGCCGTGAAGGTCGAGCGGATCACGGCGCTCGCCAAGAACATCGCGTACGCCGTCGCCAGCCCGGACGTGCGGATCATCAGCCCGATCCCCGGCAAGTCCGCGGTCGGCATCGAGATCCCCAACACCGACCGCGAGATGGTCAACCTCGGCGACGTGCTGCGCCTCGCGGACGCCGCCGAGGACGACCACCCGATGCTGGTCGCGCTCGGCAAGGACGTCGAGGGCGGCTACGTGATGGCCAACCTGGCGAAGATGCCGCACGTCCTGGTGGCCGGAGCGACCGGCTCCGGCAAGTCCTCATGCATCAACTGCCTGATCACGTCCGTCATGGTCCGTGCGACCCCCGAGGACGTGCGCATGGTCCTCGTCGACCCCAAGCGCGTCGAGCTGACCGCCTACGAGGGCATCCCGCACCTGATCACGCCGATCATCACCAACCCGAAGCGGGCCGCTGAGGCTCTGCAGTGGGTCGTACGGGAGATGGATCTGCGGTACGACGACCTGGCGGCGTTCGGCTACCGGCACATCGACGACTTCAACCAGGCCATCCGCGACGGCAAGCTCAAGACGCCGGAAGGCAGCGAGCGGGAGCTCAAGACCTATCCGTACCTGCTGGTGATCGTCGATGAGCTCGCCGACCTGATGATGGTCGCGCCACGGGACGTCGAGGACTCGATCGTGCGCATCACGCAGCTCGCGCGCGCGGCAGGCATCCACCTGGTGCTCGCCACGCAGCGGCCGTCCGTGGACGTCGTCACCGGTCTGATCAAGGCGAACGTGCCTTCGCGGCTCGCCTTCGCCACGTCGTCGCTCGCGGACTCACGGGTCATCCTCGACCAGCCCGGAGCCGAGAAGCTGATCGGCAAGGGCGACGGGCTCTTCCTGCCGATGGGGGCGAACAAGCCGACCCGTATGCAGGGCGCCTTCGTCACCGAGGAAGAGGTCGCCGTCGTCGTCCAGCACTGCAAGGACCAGATGGCGCCGGTCTTCCGGGACGACGTCACCGTGGGCACCAAGCAGAAGAAGGAGATCGACGAGGACATCGGCGACGACCTCGACCTGCTGTGCCAGGCCGCCGAGCTGGTCGTCTCCACGCAGTTCGGGTCGACCTCGATGCTCCAGCGCAAGCTGCGCGTCGGCTTCGCCAAGGCGGGCCGGCTGATGGACCTCATGGAGTCCCGCAACATCGTCGGTCCGAGTGAGGGTTCCAAGGCACGTGATGTTCTTGTGAAAGCTGACGAGCTGGACGGAGTGCTCGCGGTGATCCGTGGGGAGGCTCATCCGTAGAGAAACGGGGAAGTCCGTTTCCTCTTGCGGATGGGCCACGGCCACGTGGGTGAGCACGTCAGGGCCACGTGGGTGATTCGAACGTGACTCACCCGTAAGGGAACCGTGAGCAACCGTTTCCCTTCGTCGCACGTCAAGTTGAGGGAAGGGAAAGGCACGTGTCCCACCATCAGGATGACCGGCCGTTCTGATGGCGTACAAAGTCCCACCGCCCGGTTGCCCCACCCTTTCGCACCCCCCCTAGACTGAACCTCCAGCACAGGTGGCTACACGCTCGAAAGGCGCCCCCGTGTCCATCGGCAACTCCCCTGACGACAACTCCCCTCAGGACGAGCCTCCCATCGAAAAGGGTGATCGCCCTTCGATCGGCCGTGCTCTGCAGCAGGCGCGCATCGCGGCGGGGCTGACCGTCGACGACGTCAGTAACGCCACCCGGGTCCGCATCGCCATCGTGCACGCGATCGAACAGGACGACTTCACGCCCTGCGGCGGCGACGTGTACGCGCGCGGTCACCTCAAGACGCTGGCGCGCGCCGTCCACCTCGATCCGGCGCCGCTGCTCGCCCAGTACGACGGTGATCACGGCGGGCGGCCCGCGCCGACCCCCGCGGCACCGATGTTCGAGGCCGAGCGGATCCGTCCGGAGCGCCGGGGTCCCAACTGGACCGCCGCCATGGTCGCCGCGATCGTCGCGGTGATCGGCTTCGTCGGGTTCACGCTGGTCAAGGACGACTCGGACGGCTCGAAGACGCAGGTCGCCGAGGGATCCACGCCCACCGCCAGCAAGCCCGTCAAGAGCAAGCCGACGCCGACCAAGCCCGCCGACCCCAAGCCCGACCCGTCGGACAGCGCCATCGCGGCCGCGCCGCAGGACAAGGTGACCGTCCAGGTGACCGCCCCCGACGGGCGCAGCTGGATCTCCGCCAAGGACCACAACGGCCGGCTGCTCTTCGACGGCTTCCTGAAGCAGGGCGACTCCAAGACCTTCCAGGACAAGGAGAAGATCGACCTCGTCCTCGGTGACGCGGGTGCGCTCCAGCTCTACGTCAACGGTAAGAAGATCGAGGACGAGTTCCAGCCGGGTGGGGTCGAGCGCCTCACCTACACGAAGGGCGACCCCGAGGTCGGATGACCGACCCCGAGGTCGGATGACCGACCCCGAGGTCGGATGACCGACCCCGAGGTCGGACAAGCGACCTCAAGGGGCATGCCGGTACGGGGTTGGCCAAGATCGGCCAACCCCGTCGACGTGGGCTGTCAGTGGGACGAAGTAGTCTTGAGCCCATGCCTGAACGCCGTACCGTCGCACTCGTCACTCTTGGCTGCGCCCGTAACGAGGTGGACTCGGAGGAGCTCGCAGGCCGCTTGGAGGCGGACGGCTGGCACCTCGTGGAGGACGCCGAGAACGCGGACGTCGCGGTCGTCAACACCTGTGGATTCGTCGAGGCCGCCAAGAAGGACTCCGTCGACGCCCTCCTGGAGGCCAACGACCTCAAGGGCCATGGGAGAACGCAGGCCGTCGTGGCCGTCGGCTGCATGGCCGAGCGGTACGGCAAGGAGCTCGCCGAGGCCCTGCCCGAGGCCGACGGTGTGCTCGGCTTCGACGACTACGCCGACATCTCCGACCGGCTCCAGACCATCCTGAACGGCGGAATCCACGCCGCCCACACCCCGCGCGACCGGCGCAAGCTGCTGCCGATCAGCCCGGCCGAGCGGCAGAGCGCCGGCACGGAGGTCGCCCTTCCCGGGCACGCTCCCGTCGATCTTCCGGAGGGACTCGCTCCGGAGTCCGGCCCCCGCGCGCCCCTGCGCCGCCGGCTCGACGGCTCACCGGTCGCCTCGGTGAAGCTGGCCTCCGGCTGTGACCGGCGCTGCTCCTTCTGCGCCATCCCGTCCTTCCGCGGCTCCTTCATCTCGCGGCGGCCGTCCGACGTCCTGGGCGAGACGCGCTGGCTGGCCGAGCAGGGCGTCAAGGAGATCATGCTGGTCTCCGAGAACAACACCTCGTACGGCAAGGACCTCGGCGACATCCGCCTCCTGGAGACGCTGCTGCCCGAGCTCGCCGACGTCGATGGGATCGAGCGGGTGCGGGTCAGCTACCTCCAGCCCGCCGAGATGCGGCCCGGGCTCATCGACGTACTGACCTCGACGCCGAAGATCGCGCCCTACTTCGACCTGTCCTTCCAGCACTCCGCCCCCGGCGTGCTGCGCGCGATGCGGCGCTTCGGGAGCACCGACCAGTTCCTGCAGCTGCTCGACACGATCCGCTCCAAGGCCCCGCAGGCCGGTGTGCGGTCCAACTTCATCGTGGGCTTCCCCGGCGAGACCGCGGACGACCTGGCGGAGCTGGAGCGCTTCCTGACCGGCGCGCGGCTGGACGCCATCGGCGTCTTCGGATACTCCGACGAGGACGGCACCGAGGCGGCGACGTACGAGAACAAGCTGGACGAGGACGTCGTCGCCGAGCGGCTCGCGCGCGTGTCCCGGCTCGCCGAGGAGCTGGTCTCCCAGCGTGCGGAGGAGCGTGTCGGGGAGACCCTGCAGGTCCTGGTCGAGTCCCTGGGCTCCTCCGGCTCCGACGGCGAGGAGGAGTCCGCGTACGGCCGTGCCGCGCATCAGGCGCCCGAGACCGACGGCCAGGTGCTGTTCACAAGCGGCGAAGGTCTCACCGTCGGCCGTATGGTCGAGGCGAAGGTGGTCGGTACGGAAGGTGTCGACCTGGTGGCCGAGCCGCTCCCGGGCTCGATCGCGTGTACAGAGGAGGCGGCCAGATGACCGGAGCCCCGGCATCCGCGGCGGGCGGCCCCGGTGCGCCCGGTACGCGTGGTGCTGCCGGCGCCTCCAGCGCTTCCGGCAAGGGAACCTCCGGTACGGGTGCCACCGGCGCCCAGGGCTCGAAGACACCGCGTGGCGCGAAGCTGAGCGCCGCGGCCGTCAACCAGGCCAGCCTGTGGAACGTCGCCAACCTCCTCACCATGCTCCGGCTCGTGCTCGTGCCGGGCTTCGTGGCACTGATGCTGGCCGACGGCGGATACGACCCCGTGTGGCGGGCCTGGGCCTGGGCCGCCTTCGCCGTAGCCATGATCACGGACGTCTTCGACGGCCATCTGGCGCGTACGTACAACCTCGTCACCGACTTCGGGAAGATCGCCGACCCGATCGCCGACAAGGCGATCATGGGAGCGGCGCTGATCTGTCTCTCCTCGCTCGGCGATCTGCCGTGGTGGGTGACGGGCGTGATCCTCGGGCGTGAGCTCGGGATCACCCTGCTGCGCTTCGTGGTGATCCGTTACGGCGTGATCCCCGCCAGCCGCGGCGGCAAGATAAAGACGCTGACGCAGGGCGTGGCCGTCGGGATGTACGTCCTGGCGCTGACGGGGCCGCTGGCGACCCTGAGGTTCTGGGTGATGGCTGTGGCGGTCGCCCTGACCGTCCTCACCGGGCTCGACTATGTGAGACAGGCCATTGTGCTGCGGCGCCAGGGACTGGCCGAGCGGAAGGCCGCCGCCGAGGACGCGGAAGCGTGACCTCCACGGCCGCCGAAGTGCTGCGACTACTCACGGTGAGGGGCGAGACGCTCGCTGTCGCCGAGTCGCTGACCGGCGGTCTGGTGGCGGCGGACCTCGCGGCGGTGCCCGGAGCCTCCAAGGCCTTCCGCGGCTCGGTGACCGCGTACGCCACCGATCTCAAGCGCGATGTGCTCGGCGTCGACGCCACGCTGCTGGATCAGCGTGGAGCGGTGGATCCGCAGGTCGCGGCCCAGATGGCGGCCGGCGTCTGCAAGGTGCTCGGAGCGGACTGGGGCATCGCGACGACCGGTGTCGCCGGTCCCGACCCCCAGGACGGACAGCCCGTCGGCACGGTTTTCGTGGCCGTGGACGGGCCGCACGGCGCGTCCGGCGAAGGCGTTCTTGGCGGGAAAGTGGTGGCGTTGCGGTTGAACGGCTCCCGGACGGAAATCCGTATGGAGAGTGTACGGAGCGTGCTCGCACTGCTTCTGGAGCAGCTTGTGGGCGAACTCACTGAGAATGAGCGGGCACAGGATACGGAACAGAACGGGGGGTTTTGATGTTTGCAGCCCTGAGTGAACACGACATCGCTCCCCGCACGGCCGCGGCGCAAGGCGGTACGGTGGGGCGTGAAGGATGCGGCTACGCGGTCCGAGGAGGGAGCCACCGATGATTCTGCTCCGTCGCCTGCTTGGTGACGTGCTGCGTCGGCAGCGCCAGCGCCAGGGCCGTACTCTGCGCGAAGTCTCCTCGTCCGCCCGAGTTTCACTCGGCTATCTTTCCGAGGTGGAGCGGGGGCAGAAAGAGGCTTCCTCTGAGCTGCTTTCCGCGATCTGCGACGCGCTGGACGTACGGATGTCCGAGCTCATGCGGGAAGTGAGCGACGAGCTCGCACTCGCCGAGCTGGCCCGGTCGGCAGCTGCTACCGAGCCTGTGCCCACACCGGTGCGCCCGAGGCTCAATTCCGTATCGGTGACCGGTGTGCCGCCGGAACGGGTGACCATCAAGGCGCCTGCGGAGGCGGTCGACGTCGTCGCCGCCTGACGCTCACGGGCTCGCGCCCGCGAGCTGAGACGAGAAGAACTGTGTGAGAGCCCCGGCCGGGGCCTTCTCCGGGGAGACCTGGAGGGGGCGGCCGGGGCTTTTGCGTGGGCGGGTGGAGGCCAAGTGGAGGTCGGGGGAGGGTGCGGGGCGGTGGTGCGACGGCTTTTGTCAGCGTTTGCCGGTAATGGGCGGGGCGGTCATGGTGGAGGAGCGGGGGCGGAAGCCGGGGGGTCGTTGCCGACCGGAGGATGTCCATGTACGTCGTGAAGAGCCCGTTGACCGATGCCGATCTGAAGACCGTGGCCGAGGCGCTGCAGGGCGCGCTGGTCGATCTGGTGGATCTGTCGCTCGTCGCTAAGCAGATTCACTGGAACGTGGTCGGGCCGCGCTTCCGGTCCATCCATCTCCAGCTCGACGAGGTCGTGGACACCGCCCGGCTGCACTCCGACACCGTGGCCGAGCGTGCCTCCACGCTCGGGGTCTCGCCGGACGGACGTGCCGCGACCGTCGCGACCAGCAGCGGTATCGGGGCCACGCCGGACGGGTGGGTGAAGGACACCGACGCGGTGGGGGCGCTCGTGGACGCACTCGCAGCCGTCATCGAGCGGATGCGGGAGCGGGTCGGGGCAACAGGGGAGGCGGATCCGGTGAGCCAGGACATCTTCATCGGGATCACCGCGGATCTTGAGAAGCATCACTGGATGTTCCAGGCGGAGAACGGGTGACGTCGGCTCCGCCGGGTTATGCGGGTTGTGGCTGTGGCTGTGGCTGTGGCTGTGGCTGTGGCTGTGGCTGTGGCTGTGGCTGTGGGATTGGCTCGGCTTCGGATTTGGGTGTGCGGTTGTGGGGCGGGCGCCGGTGGTGTGCGCCGGGCGCCCCGTTCTTGTCGGTGCGCCCTGTCGATGGGTGAACGCGGCGGTCTAGCGTCGGGCGTCTGGCTGGAGGTGGTGCCATGACGGGGCGGATGGGGCGAATAGGCGGGTGGGGGCTGGCTCTCTGCGTCGGAGGGCTGTGGTGGTGGGCCGTGATGCGGCTGGCGTTCGCGCCGGACGCCGGCGTGCTTGAGGGGGCGGTCGCGGCCGGCGGGTGGGGGCTGAGTCTGCTTCCGGTGCACTGTGTGCCGAAGGGGCGAGCCGCGGGGGCGGCCGGGTCGGATCAGTGGGCGCGGCGCGTTTCGGAGGCCTGGCGGAGGAGGCGGGGGCCGCTTCTGGGGCGTGGGGGGTCTTCCTGAGACGCCTTCCGAAGCCCTCCCTGAAGCACTGCAGAGGGCCTTGGGGGCCTTGAGGGCTTCAGGGGCCATTTCATGGAGGCTTCGGGGAAGGTCTGGGTGGGGAAGGGCGGGCGTGCGCCGGTGCCTCGCTACCAGGGCATTGCCACGCCTCCGTTGGGGCGGAGGATCTGGCCCGTCGTGAACGACGAGGCGTCGGAGGCGAGGTGCAGGACCGCGTGGGCGATGTCCTCAGGCTCGCCGACTCGGCCCAGTGGTGACATCCGGGCCATGAACCCCTCGGTCCGCGCCTGTGTCTCGCCGTCGTGGCGGTCGGTCATCGGCGTACGGATCCAGCCCGGCGCCACCGCGTTGACGCGGATGCCGTGCGGGCCCATCTCCGTCGCCAGGGTCTTCGTCAGCTGGACGACGGCCGCCTTCGCCGCTCCGTAGCAGAGCAGGCCCGGCCCGCCGGTGTCGACGGCTCCGGACGCCATCGTGACGATGCTGCCGCGCGTACCCGAAGCGATCATCGCGAGGGCCGCCTCCTGGCAGGCGTACAGAACACCCTTGAAGTTGACGCCGAGTACGCGGTCGAGGTCCTCGTCGCGGGTCTCCAGGACCGGGCTGCTGTGCATGATCCCGGCGACCGCGGCCATGACGTCCAGGCGCTGACAGGCCGCCACCGCCTCTTTGAGCTGGGCGCGGTCGGTGACGTCCAGGGGGTGTGAGCGTGCGGTACCGCCCGTGTCCTTGATGAGGGCCGCTGTCTCGTCCAGGCCCTGGGCGTCGCGGTCGGCGCAGTGGACGGTGGCACCCGCCTCCGCGAGCAGCACGGCACTGGCGCGGCCGATACCGCTTGCCGCGCCGGTGACGAATGCGGTGCGTCCGGTGAGGTCGTACGCCGTGACGGGCATGAGTGGACCGTACGAGGGTTTCTGACGGGTCGTCAATTGGTCGTGCGTGGCGGGTTGTGTGCGGTGGGGCTGAGTGCCGCCGTACGGCTTGGGCGGAGCCGGCAGGCGCCAGGGGGGTTGGTCAGGGGTGTGGGGAAGGGCCCGGCTGGCAGGTCGGGCACCAGTACGTGGGGCGCTCCCGGGAGCCGTCGCCCTGGTTGGCGGCGCGGATCGAGGTGCGGCAGCGCAGGCAGGGGCGGGGAGCGCGGCCGTACACGTACAGGTTCTGGTCGCGGCGGCCTGTGGTGCTGCGGGCCGGGCGGTCGCGGTTGGCTTCGAGGAGCTTCCTGGCGAGGGCGGGCAGACGGGCGGCGTGTTCGGCGGGGAGGTCGCCGACGGGGAGCCAGGGGGTCGCGCGGAGCAGGAAGCAGAGCTCGCTCTTGTAGATGTTTCCGATGCCGGCGAGGTTGCGCTGGTCGAGGAGGGCCTCACCGAGGGGGCGGGCCGGGTCGCGCAGGAGGTTCGACAGGGCCTTTTCGGGGTCCCAGTCCGGGCCCAGGAGATCGGGGCCGAGATGGCCGACGGCGCGGTCCTCTTCGGTGGTGCGGAGCAGATCCAGTACGGGGAGCCGGTAGCCCACGGCCGTGCGGTCGGCGGTGCCGAGGATCACCCTGATCTGGTGGCCCGGGCCGCCGCTCCAGCGCTCGCCCGGGGCGTACACCCTCCAGGAGCCGTCCATCCGAAGATGCGAGTGCAGCGTCAGGCCGCCCTCGATACGGGTGAGCAGGTGTTTCCCGCGCGGGGTGACGTCCAGGACGGTGCGTCCGGTGAGGTCGGCCGTGGCGTACTTGGGCACCCGGAGGTCGGAGCGGGTGAGCACGTGGCCCGCGAGCGCGGTGTGCAGGCGCCGGGCGGTCTGCCAGACGGTGTCTCCTTCGGGCATGGGGTCCAGGGTGGCACGGGGCGGGCGGGGTGTCTTGTGTGGTGGGGGCGGCCGGGGAGGGGACGGGCCGGCGCTGGGCGGGCTGCTTTACGCGCGCAGGCGCAGCCCTCGTGGGGTCGCGTGGAATCCGGCTCCTTCCAGGAGGGTGCCGAAGGCGGATGTCAGCGCGGAGGCGCCGTTGACCCGCTCCACCGTGACCGTGCCGAGGGATCCCGCGCGGGCGGCCGCGACGAGTGCCTCGGCGGCTGTGCGCAGGCGTGGGTCGTGCAAGGGCGAGTCGTCGGCAGGTGAACTGTCGGAGGGTGAGCCGTCAAGGGTGGACGGCCAGGCCAGGAGTGTCTTGCCGCCGCGCTCCATGTAGAGGGTCAGCTCGCCGTCCACCAGCACGACCAGGGAGCCTGCCTTGCGGCCTGGCTTGTGACCGGCGCCGGTGGGGGGCTCGGGCCAGGGGAGGGCCGCGCCGTAGGCGTTCGCGGGGTCGGCGGCGGCCAGCACGATGGCGCGGTTGGCGTTGCCCGCACGGGTACGGGATGCGGGGCCTCCGGGGAAGGCCTGCGGGGCCGTACGCGGGGTGTCGGTGAAAGGGGGCGGATATCGGTGGTCGGAGCCGGGTGTCGGGGCGCCGGGGAAGGGCGCTCCGGAACCGTGGCCCAAGGAGTACGGGTCGTTGTCCGACCGGAGAGCCTCGGAGGCAGGGAGGCCCGTGTCGTCGAAGTCGTCGAAGGGGTCAGGATGTTCGGCGGGGCCGTCGGCGTGGCCCGGTGTGCGTGCGCTCGGGCGGCCGCCGGGCAGGGGCATACCCGGGAACCCGGGCTCGGGCAGGGCCTCGCCCCGCTCACGGGCGTTGGCCGCCGCGCGCAGCCGGTCCACCGCGCCGTCCATCGCGAACTGGGCGGCGCCGAGCCCTTCCACGACATAGCCGCGGCGGGCCTGGCCGCTGTCCTCGAAGGCGGTCAGGATGCGGTAGACGGCGGAGAAGCCGCCCTCCACGCCCTCCGCGGCGACCGCGCCCCGGGTGACCACGCCGTGCCGGTCGAGCAGGGTACGGGCCAGGGCATGGGCTCGGACCGTGGCGTCGGGTTCGAGACCGGGGAGCAGCGACCAGCGGCCCGCGACGGTCGGCGGGCCCGTCCGGGACTGGGGGCGTGCGGCGGCCGTCAGGCTTCCGTACCGTCCGCGGGGCACCGTGCGTTTCGCGCGGTGTGCGGTGGAACCCGCGGTACGGCCCGAGCCGAGGAGGGAGCGCATCGGGCCGAGCGTGTCGTTCGTCAGACGGCCAGACCAGGCCAGGTCCCAGATGGCGTCGGCGAGTTGGGGATCGGTGGCGTCGGGGTGCGTGGTGGCACGGATCTGGTCGGTGATCTGGCGGAAGAAGAGGCCGTAGCCCCCGGCGAGGGCGTCCAGGACCGACTGGTGGAGCGCGGTCAGCTCCAGGGGATGCGGGGGTGGCAGGAGCAGGGGAGCGGTGTCCGCCAGGTAGACGGACACCCAGCCGTCCTTGCCGGGCAGCGCGCCCGCTCCGGCCCAGACGACCTCTCCGGCGGCGGTCAGTTCGTCGAGCATCGCGGGGGCGTAGTGCGCGACGCGGGACGGCAGGACGAGCTTCTCCAGCGCCGACGCGGGCACCGAAGCGCCCTGCAACTGCTCAATGGCGCGCACGAGTCCGTCGATACCGCGCAGGCCGTGACCACTGCCGAGGTGCTGCCACTGCGGCAGGAACTGTGCCAGCGCGGCGGGCGGCACGGGCTCCAGCTCATGACGCAGCGCGGCCAGCGAACGGCGCCGCAGCCGGCGCAGCACCGTCGCGTCGCACCACTCCTGGCCGATCCCCGCCGGGTGGAACTCCCCTTGTACGACGCGACCGGCCGCGGCGAGCCTCTGCAGTGCCCCCTCGGTGACGGCCGGACCCAGGCCGAAGCGGGCCGCCGCCGTGGTCGATGTGAACGGGCCGTGTGTGCGCGCGTACCGGGCGAGGAGGTCGCCGAGCGGGTCCTTGACCGGTTCGGTGAAGGCCTCCGGGACGCCGACCGGCAGCGCCGTGCCGAGGGCGTCGCGCAGTCGGCCCGCGTCCTCGATCGCGGCCCAGTGGTCGGCCCCGCCGATGCGGACCCGGATGGCGCGGCGGGCCGAAGCCAGGTCCCGGGCCCACTCCGGTTCGGCGCCGCGCTCGGCCAGTTCGGCGTCGGTGAGCGGGCCGAGCATCCGCAGGAGGTCCGCGACGCCTTCGGCGTCCTTGGTGCGGCGGTCCTCCGTGAGCCACTGGAGCTCGCTCTCCAGCTCCGTCAGGACGTCGGCGTCCAGGAGCTCGCGCAGCTCCGCCTGGCCCAGGAGCTCGGCGAGCAGACGGGAGTCCAGAGACAGGGCCGCGGCACGCCGCTCGGCGAGCGGGGAGTCGCCCTCGTACAGGAACTGGGCGACATAGCCGAACAGCAGTGACCGGGCGAAGGGGGACGGCTCCGGTGTAGTGACCTCGACGAGCCGCACCTTGCGGGATTCCAGGTCGCCCATCAGTTCCGTGAGGCCCGGTACGTCGAAGACGTCCTGGAGGCATTCGCGGACCGCCTCCAGGACGATGGGGAAGGAGCCGTACTCACTGGCCACCTGGAGCAGTTGGGCGGCGCGCTGGCGCTGCTGCCACAGGGGGGTGCGCTTGCCGGGGCTGCGGCGCGGCAGGAGCAGGGCGCGGGCGGCGCATTCGCGGAAGCGGGAGGCGAACAGGGCGGAGCCGCCGACCTGGTCGGTGACGATCTGATTGACCTCGCCCTTGTCGAACGCTACGTCCGCCGCGCCCACGGGGGCCTGGTCGGAGTCGTACTCCGTGCCCAGTTTCATGGGCTCCTGGTCGAGCAGTTCCAGGCCCATCAGGTCGGCGTCCGGGAGGCGCAGGACGATGCCGTCGTCGGCGTGCATGACCTGGGCGTCCATGCCGTACCGCTCGGAGAGGCGGGCGCCCAGTGCGAGGGCCCACGGGGCGTGGACCTGGGCGCCGAAGGGCGAGTGCACGACGACCCGCCAGTCGCCGAGCTCGTCACGGAAACGCTCGACGACGATGGTGCGGTCGTCCGGGATGTGGCCGCAGGCCTCTCGTTGTTCGGCCAGGTAGGACAGGACGTTGTCCGCGGCCCAGGCGTCCAGGCCCGCCGCGAGGAGGCGGAGGCGGGCGTCGTCCTTGGGCAGCGATCCGACCTCGCGCAGGAACGCGCCCACCGCGCGGCCCAGTTCGAGCGGGCGCCCGAGCTGGTCGCCCTTCCAGAACGGCAGCCTGCCCGGCACACCGGGGGCGGGGGACACCAGGACGCGGTCGCGCGTGATGTCCTCGATGCGCCAGGAGCTGGTGCCGAGTGTGAAGACGTCTCCCACGCGGGACTCGTAGACCATCTCCTCGTCGAGCTCGCCGACCCTGCCGCCGCCCTTCTTGGGGTCGGCGCCGGCGAGGAAGACCCCGAAGAGGCCGCGGTCGGGGATGGTGCCGCCGGAGGTGACGGCGAGTCGCTGGGCGCCGGGACGGCCCGTGACCGTACCGGCGACGCGGTCCCACACCACACGCGGCCGCAACTCGGCGAAGGCGTCGGAGGGATAGCGGCCCGCGAGCATGTCGAGCACCGCTGTGAACGCCGACTCCGGGAGCGACGCGAAGGGCGCCGCGCGGCGGACCGTGGTGAGCAGGTCGTCGACCTGCCAGGTGTCCAGCGCGGTCATGGCGACGAGCTGCTGGGCCAGCACGTCCAGGGGGTTGGCGGGGATGCGGAGGGACTCGATGGAGCCGGTGCGCATCCGCTCGGTGACCACGGCGGCCTGTACGAGGTCGCCTCGGTACTTGGGGAAGACCACGCCCGTGGAGACCG
Source organism: Streptomyces sp. NBC_00258 (assembly GCF_036182465.1). Taxonomy (NCBI): domain Bacteria; kingdom Bacillati; phylum Actinomycetota; class Actinomycetes; order Kitasatosporales; family Streptomycetaceae; genus Streptomyces; species Streptomyces sp. NBC_00258. The sequence goes on along the minus strand of NZ_CP108081.1, from coordinate 3,940,071 downwards.
CCCCGACCTGGTGGCCCGCACGGCCCACGCGCTGGAGGCCGGACGCCACGGAGGGTGGTGACTCGACCTGGACGACGAGGTCCACCGCGCCCATGTCGATGCCGAGCTCCAGGCTGGACGTGGCGACCACCGCGGGCAGGCGGCCCGCCTTCAGGTCCTCCTCGACGAGGGCGCGCTGCTCCTTGGAGACCGAGCCGTGGTGGGCGCGGGCGATGACCGGCGGGGCACCTTGGGCGGCGCCCGAGCCGCCCATCAGCTCGGCCGGCGTGTGGTGCTCCTCCAGGGGCTCGCCCGTCGCCCTCTCGTACGCGATCTCGTTGAGCCGGTTGCAGAGGCGCTCCGCCAGGCGGCGGGAGTTGGCGAAGACGATCGTCGAGCGGTGGGACTGGACCAGGTCGGCGATCCTCTCCTCTACGTGGGGCCAGATCGAGGGGCGCTCGGCTCCCGTGTCCGAGTCCGCGACGGGGGAGCCGCCGAGCTCGCCCAGGTCCTCGACGGGCACGACCACGGAGAGGTCGAATTCCTTGCCCGACGGGGGCTGGACGATCTCGACCTTGCGCTGGGGGGAGAGGTAGCGGGCGACTTCGTCCACCGGGCGGACGGTGGCGGAGAGGCCGATCCGGCGGGCCGGCTTCGGGAGCAGCTCGTCCAGGCGCTCCAGGGTGAGGGCGAGGTGGGCGCCGCGTTTCGTGCCCGCGACCGCGTGGACCTCGTCCAGGATCACCGTCTCGATGCCCGTCAGCGCGTCGCGCGTGGCCGACGTGAGCATCAGGAACAGCGACTCCGGGGTCGTGATCAGGATGTCCGGCGGGCGGGTGGACAGTGCGCGGCGCTCGGCCGGCGGGGTGTCTCCGGAGCGGATGCCGACCTTCACCTCGGGCTCGGGCAGGCCCAGGCGCACCGCCTCCTGCCGGATGCCGGTCAGCGGGCTGCGCAGGTTTCGCTCCACGTCGACCGCGAGGGCCTTCAGCGGTGACACGTACAGGACCCGGCAGCGCTTCTTCGGGTCGGCGGGGGGTGGGGTCGAGGCCAGCTGGTCGAGGGCCGCGAGGAACGCTGCGAGGGTCTTGCCTGAGCCGGTGGGGGCCACGACCAGCACGTCCGAGCCCTCGCCGATGGCTCGCCACGCTCCGGCCTGGGCCGCGGTGGGCGCGTCGAAGGCACCCGTGAACCAGGCACGGGTCGCTGGTGAGAAGCCGTCGAGGGCTCGGTGCGCGGAGCTGACCATGCGTCCATCCTGCACCCGGGCACTGACAACGGCGCTGACCTGCGAGGGATCGGCTGTGAAGGTCGGCTGGGAGGGATCGATCTGCTGCGGGCCGGTGGTTCGCGCGACTGCCGTGGTGGTGAGTCGGGGCCGGTCCGGGGGTGTCCGTCCTCGGTCTGGTGCGGAATCGGTTTGCCTTCGCAGGAGCTCGAGTCGACGCGCCATCCGCTGCGGGCGGACACCCCCGGACCGGCCCCTTCCGTCGTCCGGCGGCTGCGGGTCGTGGGGTGTGCCCGTCTCGTGGCTGCCCCGATGGCGGAGAACCCGTGTTTCTCGTGATGGCGGAGAATGGGGGCATGGCTGGAGCGGGGAAGGAGCGGGCTCGGCACTGGCAGTACGCGGAGTTGCCCGGTGTCGATCTGCTGCGGGCTCGGTATGTGCAGAAGACCTTTGTCCGGCATACGCATGAGAACTTCGTCATCGCCGCCATCGCCGATGGTGTCGAGGTCTTTCATCACGGTGGGGCGGATCAGTACGCGGGGGCCGGGTCTCTGGCGTTGGTCAATCCCGATACGCCGCACACGGGGCGGGCAGGGGTTCCCGAGGGCTGGCGCTACGGGGCCGTCTATCCGTCGCCGGAGCTGGTGGCGGAGATCGCTGCCGAGACCACTGCTCTTCGCGGCGCTCCCGCTTTTGTGAGCCCGGTTCTCGATGACCCGTACGCCGTGAGACTGGTTCACCAGGTGTTGCGGGCCGCCGAGGAGGGCAACGCGCTGGCTGCGGACACGTTGTTGCGCGTTGCCGTGACTCGGTTGCTGCGGGTGAACGGCGGGCCGTTGCCGGAGCGGGTCCTGCGGACTGCGGGAGCCGGGGTTGCGGCACGCGCGCGTGCCGTTCTCGAGGAACAGCTCGTGGAGCCGCCCACTCTGGAGCGGCTCGCCGTCGACCTCGGGACCAGTCCCTTCGCGCTGTTGCGCGCCTTTCGGGACGCCTACGGGATGCCTCCACACGCGTGGCTGACCGATGTCCGGGTACGGCGTGCGCGTCGGTTGCTGGACTCGGGTGTCGCGCCCGCGGAGGCGGCTGTCGCGGTGGGGTTCACGGACCAGCCGCACCTCAATCGGCACTTCACGCGGATCGTGGGCGTGCCGCCGGGCGCGTATCAGCGCGAGCGCAAGAACGTACAAGAATCGCGGCGGGAGATTCTCGTACCGTCCGGGGCGTGGCAGAACATGCAGCTCTCGCAGACATACGCAGTGAAGACGGCGGAAAACCCGACGCCGCCGTCGTACGGGACGCCCTCGGAGTCGGGGTGGCCGTCGGACTGTCCGGTTTCGCCTTCGGAGTGACCTCGGCGGGCAGCGGGCTCACGCTGCTGCAGACCTGTGCACTGAGCCTCCTGGTGTTCACCGGTGCTTCCCAGTTCGCCCTCGTGGGAGCGCTGGCCGGCGGGGGCAACCCGTTCACGGCCGCGGCGGGCGCGTTCTTCCTTGGGGTGCGCAACGCCTTCTACGGGCTGCGTCTGTCGCAGCTGCTGGCCCTCCCGCGCGCGGTGCGGCCCTTCGCAGCCCAATGGGTCATCGACGAGACCACCGCTGTGGCGCTCGCCCAGCCCACGCGGCGCAGCGTGCGGATCGGCTTCACCGTCACCGGGCTCACCCTCTACGTGCTGTGGAACCTCACCACGCTGCTCGGCGCGCTGGGCGCCGACGCCATCGGCGACACCGACGCCTGGGGCCTGGACGCGGCCGGGCCCGCCGTCTTTCTGGCGCTGCTCGCGCCGATGCTCAAGACCACCATGGAGCGGGTTGTCGCGGGGCTCGCGGTCGTCCTCGGGCTCGGGCTGTTGCCTGTCCTGCCTGCCGGTGTTCCCGTCCTGGTGGCCGCGCTCGCCGCCCCGGCCGTTCTGTGGGCGGAAGGGCGTCGTCGGGCGCGTACCGGGCCGAGTGAAGACGACGACACCGTGGGGGAGGGACGTTGAACATCTGGATCGCGATCGGACTCACCGCCGTCGGTTGCTATGCCGTCAAGCTCATCGGGCTGCTGGTTCCGGCGGGCCTTCTGGAGCGGCCGCTCGTCCAGCGGCTCGCCGCTCTGCTGCCCGTCGCCCTCCTGGCCGCCCTCACGGCCCAGCAGACCTTCGCCGACGGACGCGTCCTGGTGCTGGACGCGAAGGCCGCGGGGCTTGCCGCGGCCGCCGTGGCGCTGCTGCTGCGCGCCCCCTTCCTGCTGGTCGTCGCCGCGGCCGTACTCGTCACGGCGGGGGTGCGGGCGATGACCGGCTGAGGAGGGGGCGGGCTCAGATGATGTTGGGCCGAGGAGGGGGCGTCGGGCTGGGCCGAAGAGGGGGCACGCGTGCGTGTGCCCCCTGATCACGGTCCCGTCGGCGGTCGGCAGCGGCAACTGGCGGTCGGTGATCGGCATGGCCAGGCCGGCGAGTGGACGGGCGTCGAGTTGTCGTTGCCCCCAGGGGGCGATCCGCGTGATCGACGCGCTTCGCCCTTCCTCCGGGGCACCTGGGAGCGTCAGCCGACGGGCAGACCATAGGCCCGCAGGGTGCGCAGGGCCTCGATCGTCACGATCGGTCGTGTCTCCAGGGCCGTACTCGCTGCCCACCGGCGCCGGCGGATCGGCCAGCCGCCGTCCTCCTGCTGTTGGCTCACCAGGAACTCCAGGGAACCCGTCATCTCGGCGTCGGTGAACCACGCGCGCGCGAGCGAACCTGGTGTCTTCGCGTAGTCGTACGGGAAGTGGTGCTCCCCGGGCGCGTAACCGGAGGCCACGGGGAATGCGTCAGGGCGCTTCGGGTCCAGCGCCGCGAGCCGGTGTTCGCGCACCAGGCGGCCCAGCCGGTCGGCGGCCGCCTCGGCGCGCGGGCGGTCGGGCGCCGCGTCCAGGAAGGCCACGGCCGCCTCGATCTCGTACGGGTGCGACTTGTCCAGGGACTCCACCGCCTGCCAGCAGAAGTCGGTGGCCCTGAACAGCCAGGCGTGCCAGACCTCGTTGTGGTGCAACAGGCCCACCACGGGGCCGGTGGCGAGGAGTTCGCTGGGCGGGTCGTCGACGATCGGCAGGAAGGGCGCCGCCGGATAGCCACGCTGGCTGGGATGGATCGCCGGCAGCGCGCCGTCCTGCGTGGACACGGAGGTCAGATAGCGGCACATGCGCTCCACCCGCTGCCCGCCACAGCGCCCGATCGAGTCCAGGACGCGCAGTGCGTGCCCGGTGTGCAGGGGCTGGCTGACAGGGCCGCGCAGATCGGGTTCCAGCGCGTGACCGTACCCGTCGTCCTCGTTGCGGTAGGCGGACAGCGCGGTCTCGACCGCGTCGGCACCGCCGCCCAGGAAGTGGTACGCGAAACGGCGCTGCTCCAGCACGCGCGCGGTGAGCCAGACGAAGTGCTCGGCGCGGGCGAGGGGGGTGTGCGCCGGGGGCGTCGGGGGGAGTGGGGATGCTCCTGTTTCGGCCATGAGTCAGACCGTAGGACGGAAAGCGTTCTCGGCAAGCGGTCCCGGCTCGGGCCCACTCTCAGGGGCGGGATACTGGAGTCATGCGGTTGACGGTCTTCTGGCAGCGGATGGCGGATCACTTCGGAGCGGGGTACGCCGACACCTTCGCGCGCGATCATGTGATGTCGGAGCTCGGCGGACGTACGGTGCGGCAGGCGCTGGACGCGGGCTGGGAGGCGAAGGACGTGTGGCGCGCGGTATGTACGGCGGTGAACGTTCCGTACGAAAACCGCTGATGAGCCACGAAGATCCGGGGGCAGGGGTCGATTGTCGGCGGTGTGGGCGAGACTTGGTCCGTGGCATCGACAGATGAGACCGCGCACGTCGGTCAGCAGGCTTCCCCGCTCGGCACGACACCCCCCAGGCCCCCGGCCGGGAGCGCGGCCGAGACGGGTGCCCGCATGCCGCGCTGGCTGCCGCGGGCCATGGTGCTCGCCCTCACTCTCATCGCCTGTTTCCAGCTGGGCAGTTGGGCCTTCCACGAGCTGACCGGGCTGCTGATCAACATCCTGATCGCGTTCTTCCTGGCGCTCGCCATCGAGCCCGCGGTGAGCTGGATGGCCTCGTACGGCATGCGCAGGGGCCTGGCCACCGGGATCGTGTTCCTCTTCGTGATGATCGCGAGCGCGGGGTTCGTCACGCTGCTCGGCTCGATGCTCGCGGGACAGATCATCGACATGGTCGAGGACTTCCCGCAGTACGTCGACTCGGTGATCAGCTGGGTCAACACGACCTTCCACACGGAGCTCAGCCGCGTCGACATCCAGGAGGGACTGCTGCGCTCCGACTGGCTGCGGAAGTACGTGCAGAACAGCGCGACCGGTGTCCTGGACGTGTCCACACAGGTGCTGGGCGGACTCTTCCAACTCCTGACGATCACACTGTTCGCCTTCTACTTCGCCGCCGACGGCCCGCGGCTGCGGCGCGCCCTGTGCTCCGTACTGCCGCCCGCCCGACAGGCCGAGGTGCTGCGCGCGTGGGAGATCGCCGTCAACAAGACGGGCGGTTATCTGTACTCGCGCGGGCTGATGGCGCTGATCTCCGGCGTAGCGCACTACATCCTGCTGGAGTCCCTCGGCGTGAACTACGCGCCCGTGCTCGCCGTCTGGGTGGGTCTGGTCTCGCAGTTCATCCCCACCATCGGTACATACCTCGCCGGCGCCCTGCCGATGCTGATCGCCTTCACGGTCGACCCCTGGTACGCGCTGTGGGTGATGATCTTCGTCGTGGTCTACCAGCAGTTCGAGAACTACGTGCTGCAGCCCAAGCTGACCGCGAAGACCGTGGACATCCACCCGGCGGTCGCCTTCGGGTCGGTCATCGCGGGCACCGCACTCCTCGGCGCCGTGGGCGCGCTGATCGCCATCCCGGCGGTCGCCACGCTGCAGGCCTTCCTGGGGGCCTATGTGAAGCGGTACGACGTCACGGACGACCCCCGGGTCCACGGGCGCCGACAGCGGGCCACGGGCACTCTCCTCGCACGCATACGACGCGCGCTGAAGGGGCCCCGGGAAGTGCGGACGGCGGAGGACGAAGAACCTCGCGACGCCTCGTAGCGCGAACCCCGCGACGCCTCGTAGCGCACCGGCACGGTGCCCGTACGACGCTGGAAGCAGCCGGGCGGTACGGCTCGCGACACGCTCTCGTCGAAGCGCGTGGTGCGCTTGACACCAAAATCGAACATCCATTCCAATAGGGGCTCCGGTGAAGCCCGGGGCGGGATGTCGGCGGGGATTTCGTGGTGAAGCGCCCGAGTTATCCACAGGCCGGACGGGCGTCGGGGCGCATTGTCAGTGGCAGGCGTTAGCGTCTTTGACGTGAAGCGATCGACTCAAGCAAATCGGGTGGAACCAATGGCAGCAGGTACTGACCGCGAGAAGGCGCTCGACACCGCGCTCGCACAGATTGAACGGCAATTCGGGAAGGGCGCGGTGATGCGCCTCGGTGAGCGGCCGAACGAGCCCATCGAGGTCATCCCCACCGGGTCGACCGCACTCGATGTCGCCCTCGGCGTCGGCGGTCTGCCGCGCGGCCGAGTGGTCGAGGTGTACGGCCCGGAGTCCTCCGGCAAGACGACCCTGACCCTGCACGCGGTGGCGAACGCGCAGAGGGCCGGTGGCCAGGTCGCCTTCGTGGACGCGGAGCACGCCCTCGACCCCGAGTACGCGAAGAAGCTCGGCGTCGACATCGACAACCTGATCCTGTCGCAGCCGGACAACGGCGAGCAGGCCCTGGAGATCGTGGACATGCTGGTCCGCTCCGGCGCCCTCGACCTCATCGTCATCGACTCCGTCGCGGCACTCGTCCCGCGCGCGGAGATCGAGGGCGAGATGGGAGACAGCCACGTCGGTCTGCAGGCCCGTCTGATGAGCCAGGCGCTCCGCAAGATCACCGGCGCGCTCCACCAGTCCGGGACCACCGCGATCTTCATCAACCAGCTCCGCGAGAAGATCGGCGTGATGTTCGGCTCCCCGGAGACCACGACCGGTGGCCGCGCGCTGAAGTTCTACGCCTCGGTGCGACTCGACATCCGTCGTATCGAGACCCTCAAGGACGGCACGGACGCGGTCGGCAACCGCACCCGCGTCAAGGTCGTCAAGAACAAGGTCGCCCCGCCCTTCAAGCAGGCCGAGTTCGACATCCTCTACGGGCACGGCATCAGCCGCGAGGGCGGCCTGATCGACATGGGCGTGGAGAACGGCTTCGTCCGCAAGGCAGGCGCCTGGTACACGTACGAGGGCGACCAGCTCGGCCAGGGCAAGGAGAACGCGCGCAACTTCCTGAAGGACAACCCCGACCTCGCCAACGAGATCGAGAAGAAGATCCTGGAGAAGCTGGGCGTCGGTGTGAAGCCGGAGAAGCCCACCGCCGAGCCGGGCGCGGACGCGGCGGTGTCGGCGGCCTCGGACGAGGCCGCGAAGACGGTTCCCGCTCCCGCGACCAAGGCCGTCAAGCCCAAGGCCGCGGCGGCCAAGAGCTAGTCCGTGACACGGCGAACCGACTGGGCCGAGTACGTCCACCCCGCAGCCTCCGAAGGGAAGAGGCGCGGGGGTGACAGCGGCACGGCCGGAGACAGCGACAGGGCGTACGACGATGACGGGCCGTACGGTCTCGGGGCCTGGGACGCCGAGGCTGCGTACGGCGATCCGGAGGGGGACCGACGGGCGGACGATGGTCCGCGCCGCGATGACGGTCCGTCCCGCGGCGACGGTCCGCGGGACGGTGACACCACGCCGAGCGGCGGTTCGCGTCGCGGCTCCGGCCGGCGCGGTGACGGCGGCTGGTCGTACGGGGGCGACGGGCCGCAGGGTACGGGGGAGCGGGGCGCTGGAGCCCCGCGCGGTGGCGGCCGTGGTGGTCGCGGTCGCGGTCGGCGGCGTGGTTTCGGCGAATCGTCCGCCGACGGCGACCCACAGGACGGAGGCCCCTCTTCCTCGTCGAGGGCCGAGAAGGGGGAGCCCCCAGGGGACCCGGCTGAGCGGGCGCGGGGCATCTGCCTGCGTCTGCTCACCGGGACCCCGCGCACGCGGAAGCAACTCGCGGACGCGTTGCGCAAGCGCGAGATCCCGGACGACGTGGCGGACGAGGTGCTCTCCCGCTTCGAAGAGGTCGGGCTGATCAACGACAGTGCCTTCGCGGACGCCTGGGTGGAGTCCCGGCATCACGGCCGGGGCCTGGCCCGGCGGGCGCTCGCCCGGGAGCTGCGGACCAAGGGTGTGGACTCCGCACTGATCGACGAGGCCGTCGGCCAGCTCGACTCCGAGCAGGAGGAGACGACCGCACGCGAGCTCGTCGCCCGCAGGCTGCGCTCCACGCGCGGCCTCGACCGCGACAAGCGGATACGACGCCTCGCGAGCATGCTCGCCCGCAAGGGCTACTCCGAAGGCATGGCCCTCCGAGTGGTCCGGCAGGCGTTGGAGGAAGAGGGCGAGGACACGGAGTTCCTCGATGACGGCGAGGGGTTCTGAGACGGGCCCTTGAGGAGGCGTGGGGCTGCCTCCGGGCCGACCGGTTCCGAGCCCCGGGCACGGTGGACGCGCGGGGGCGCCCATCGCATCCGGGGCCGGGGCGGGCAGGGCGGAGGGGGCTGGGCGCGGGCTTCCGACGCCGACGTCGGAAGCCCGCGCCCAGCGCCGGAGAGCCCCGCCCCCACCCGACGAGTGACAACTCCCTGTCGGGGAGCCTCCGTTGCCATGAGCGAAGGTGGGGTTAACCCCCGGTCCAAGACGCTGGCCGACCGCAGTGCACAGACACCTGTGCACGGGCGACTGTGTACGCATGGCACAGGAACCCGGCGCCACCGACCCCGCTGAACCGGGACGCACACGTCCCGATCCCGCGAATCCGGAGCACACAGCTCCCGACCCCGACCCCCGCCCGGCCCCCGTCGAGCTCTCCGACCTCGCCGCGCTCAAGGCACTTGCCCAGCCCCGGCGCCAGTGGATGCTGCAGCACCTCACCGTGCACGGCCCCGCCACATCCGCGACGCTCGCCAGGGCACTCGGGCTCAACACCGGGGCCACCAGCTACCACCTGCGCGAACTCGCGCGCTACGGCTTCGTCGAGGAGACGGGCGCCGCCGGGCACGGCCGGGAGCGCTGGTGGCGAGCCGTCCCCGGCGACCGCCGCTTCCCGCCGCGCAGCCGCCAGAGCCCCGAGATGCGGCTCGTGATGGACGAGTTGAACCACCACGCGTACGCCGCCGACCTCGAACTCTTCGAGCAGCTCCAGCGGGACGCGGCCGACGAGCCATGGGCCGACGCGTTCCCGTACTCGCGCGGCACGATTCGGCTGACGCTCCCCGAACTGCGCGAGTTCTTCGAGGAGTACATCGCGCTCCTCAACCGCTACAAGCGCCCCGAGGCGGACACTCCGGCCGACGCCCGCACCGTACTCACCCGGTTCCTCGCCTTCCCCGCCCAGGCCGCCTCCGTGGAGGCGCCCACCCTCGATTCCTCGCCCGACTCGGCGCCCGGCCCCGCTCCCGACACGGCAGACAACGGAAGAGAGACCGAGACCCCATGATGCTGCCCTACGCCCTGCGGACCGTCCGCCACCGCAAAGGCGGATTCCTCGGTGCCTTCCTCGCCCTGATGTGCGCGGCCGCCCTCATCACGGCCTGCGGCACCCTCCTCGAAACGGGACTGCGCGGCACCATCGGCACCGAGCGCTACGCCGCCACCCCCGTCGTGGTCTCCGCCGACCAGAACGTCCACCAGACCACCGTCAAGCACAAGAAGGGCAAGACGAAGACCAAGCACAAGGCCAAGCCCATCGCCGAACGGGCCTGGCTGCCCGAGAACCTCACCACGAGGCTCAGCCGAGTCCCCGGCGCCGATCGCGTCATCCCCGAACTGACCTTCCTCGCCGAGCCGTTGACGCTCACCGGCACCGGCGGTCGCACCGCCTACGGCCACGCCTGGGACTCCGCGGCCCTCACTCCGTACACCCTCACCACCGGAACCCCTCCCCGAGCCCGGGACGATCTGGTCGTCGACCGCTACCTCGCCGACCGAGCCCGGCTGCAGTCGGGCGACCGTCTCACCGTCCAGTCCACCCGGAGCCCGCGCACGTATCGCGTCACCGGCATCGCCGCACCCGCCGACAACGACATACGCCACCAGACCTCGCTCTTCTTCTCCACCGCCGAAGCCCGGCGCCTCGCCGCGCACCCCGGCCAGGTCACGGCGATCGGTGTCGTCCCGGCCGAGGGCACCGACACCACCGCCCTCCGAACAGCCGTGGCCAAGGCGTTGCGTGGCACGACCGCACAGGTCAGCGTGGGAGACGAGCGAGGTCCCGTCGAGTTCCTGGACGCGGCCGCCGCCCGGATCAAGCTCGTCAGCATGGGCGGAGCGATGGGCGGCACATCCCTGCTCGTCGCCGTACTCGTGGTCGTCGGCACCTTCGCGCTCTCCGTGCAGCAGCGGCACCGCGAACTCGCCCTGCTGCGCGCCATCGCCGCCACACCAGGACAGATCCGCAAGCTCCTCGGCCGAGAGGCCCTGCTGATCGGCGCGGCCGCCGGAGTCGCCGGAGCGCTCGCGGGGCTGCCGCTCGGCAGCTGGCTGCACGGCAGGTTCGTCGCCCTGGGTGCCGTGCCCGCCACGCTTCAGCACACCGTCAGTGTGTTCCCGCTGTTCGCCGCCGTCGCCGCCACGCTCATCGGTGCCTGGGCCGCCGCCCGTGTCTCCTCGCGCCGCATCGCCCGTATTCGCCCGGCCGAGGCGCTCGCCGAGGCCTCCGCCGAGCGCGGCCGCCCCGCCTGGGGGCGCATCCTCGCGGGGCTCGTGCTGCTCGCCGGAGGTACGGTCCTCGTCGCCGTACTCAGCGTCCTGCGCACCGAGCCGGCGTCGACTCCCGTGACGTTCCTTGCCGTTGTCGTCCTCGCCTCGTCCGTCGCCCTGCTCGGCCCCCTCCTGGTGAGGGCGGCCGCGGCGGTCCTGGGCACCCCGCTGGGACTCACCGGCCCGGGCGGCAGGCTCGCCACAGCCAACCTGCGCGGCAACGCCGCCCGCCTGGCCTCCGTCGTCACCCCGCTCACGCTCCTCATCGGTATGACCTGCACCGTCCTCTTCGTCCAGCCGACCCTGGGACACGCCGCCCGCGCCCAGGCCCGCGAAGGCATCCGCGCGGACTGGGTCCTCGCAGCCGAGGGCCCCGGCGTCCCGGCGCAGGCCGCACGGCAGCTGCGTACGGGCCGCGATGTCGCCACCGAAGTCGTCCGGACGACCGTCCGCGTCGGCCTCGACAAGTACGCGGCACAGGGCGTCAGCCCCGCCGGCCTGAGCCGCACCTGGGACCCCGACGTCACCGCGGGCTCCCTCGCCGACCTCACGAACAACACCGTCGCCGTCAGCGAACTCGCCGCGGACCAGCTCCACTTGAAGCCCGGCAGCACGCTGAAACTCACCCTCGGGGACGGCACTCCCACCACCCTCACCGTCGCCGCCGTCTACGCCAAGGGTCTCGGCTTCGGCGACCTCACCATGGCCCACGACCTGGTCGCCCGCCACGTCGACAACCCGCTCGCCGCCACGGTCCTCGTCTCCACCGCCCGTTCGCAGGAAGAACTCGCGGCCTCCGTCCGGAAGTTCCCGGGCGTCAGGGTCGTCTCACCGGCCACCGCGGACTCGTTGCAGGCCGAGCGCCTGCAGGCGAACGCCGAGGTCAACTACTTCGCCATGGGGCTCGTTCTCGCCTTCACCGCCATCGCGGTCGTCAACACGCTCGCCATGTCGGTCTCCGAGCGTGTACGGGAGTTCGCGCTGCTCCGCCTCGCCGGCGCCACGCGTCGCCAAGTACTGCGGATGCTGCGGACCGAAGCCCTCTCGGTGCTGCTCCTGGCCACGACCCTCGGCAGCGGCATCGCGCTCGCCGTCCTCACGGCCTTCAGCATCGGGATGACAGGCAGCGCGGCCCCGGCCGTCACACCCCTGGTGTACGTCACGGTGGTCGCCGCCGCCGGACTGCTCGCCCTCGTCGGCACCGCGCTGCCGGGCCGGGTGGCACTCAAGGCGCGGCCGGTCACGGTGGCAACGGCCAGGGAGTGACCTGAGGGGTCTGGGAGTAAGGGGTGATACGCAATGGTGGGGGCCCCTTACACGAAGGGGCCCCCACCGCTACATATGCCCAAGCAGGCGCCCGAATATGCCGACAGGGGAGGCTTTGTGTACGACAGGAACCGCCGCCGCACTCCTCGGGCAGGGGCTTGACGGCTGACAGTTGACGGCTGAGGCAGAGGCCCGCGCGCGCCGGATCAGGAGGTCTGACCGGAAGTCCGGGAAGTCACCGGCAGGCCGGCCGCACGCCAGGCCTGGAAACCGCCCACCAGGTCTGTCGCCCGATGCAGGCCCAACCGGCGCAGCGACGCGGCCGCGAGGCTCGACGCGTAGCCCTCGTTGCAGACGATCACGACGCGTAGGTCATGGCTCGTGGCTTCGGGAGCACGATGGCTGCCATGGGGGTCGAGGCGCCACTCCAGTTCGTTGCGTTCGACGACGAGGGCGCCGGGGATCAGCCCGTCGCGCTCGCGCAGTGCCGCGTACCGGATGTCCACCAGCAGGGCCTCGCCCGCCCGCGCGGCGTCGTGGGCGGTGTCGGCCTCGACCCGGTCGAGGTCCTCACGGACCCGCTCCAGCAACTCGTCGATTCCGACCGGGCTTCCGGCTCGTACGGAACCCTCGGCGGTCACTGCCAGTCCGCCGGGCGCTCGACCTGCTCAAGGCGCAGGATCTGGCCGCTGCGGCTGTAGCGGCGGATCTGCGGCAGCGGCGGGTAGTACGCGTGGACGGAGACCGCGTGCTCCTCCGTGGACTCGTTGAGCACCTCGTGCACATGGTGACGACCGAAGGAACGGCCCTTGCCTGCCTGTAGCCGCCGTTCCCGGTCGATGTCCTCGGTCAGTTCGAGGGTCTTCCAGCCGTCCGTGGGCAGCCGGGCGGTGAGCGAGTTCTCCTTGAGTTCGCCCGACGCCGTGAGGAAGGCGCCGACCGACTCGGCGTGGTCGTGCCAGCCGGTGCCCGTGCCGGGCGGCCAGCCGATGAGCCACGCCTCGCTGCCGCCGGGCCCTTCGAGGCGTACCCACGTACGGCCCTCGGGGTCGAGCGGGAGAGAGGCGATCAGCTCGGTGTCGGCGGCCGTGCGCCGGACGAAGTCGAGCAGCTCGGCCTGCGTGGGGCCGTGAGCCGGCGCGGCGGCGGAGGCAGAGGGCGTCAGGGAAGGGGAGACAGACACGGGTACCGTCCTGGTCAGCGTTCGCGTGGAGCGCGCGGGAACGACGTCGGCGACGCGCGCGGGTGGAGAGGATGCGAATTCAGCAGGACGGGCGACACACGCAGCCCGCATAGCGGACGAGGTCCATATGGACCCTCCGCCACAGGCGCACACAGGTGTCGGTCACGATCCGGAGTACACCATGACGGTCCGGACCGGTCAACTCAGTGTCACCGACTGGACAGAGCGCACTCAGGACGTCCCCGCCGCGGCCTTGGCCGTGGCCCGGGGGCCGCCCAGCGCCGCCTCCGCCGCCTCGTACAGATCCGCCGGGCGTACCCCGCTGAGCGCCGTGACCAGGTGCCCGTCCGGGCGGATCAGCAGCACCGTGTGCGCCGCCGCACCCGGGTAGCTCTCCGCGACCAGCAGCTCGGCATGGTGCGGCAGCGCGGTCACGGCGGCCGCGAGACGCGGCATGATCCCGGCAGTCACCCAGTGCTTGCGCTCCCACACCCCGGTCCCCGGCGCGATCAGCAGGACCAGCAGCGCCCCGTGGCCCAGCCTGTCCCGCAGCCGTACGAAGGAACCGTCCTCCGCAGTCACCCGTACATCGGCGACCTGATCGCCCACCTCCGTGCCGACCTCGGCCGACGACTCGGCGCGTGGAGGCGCGAGAGGCGAATCGGCGTACGCCCCCGGCGCGCCCAGCTGGCCGCGCCCCAGATGGCCGTCGGTGAGCAGCGAGTCATGGCCGCGCGCCGACCCGGGCACCGCGGAGCGCAGGCCTCCGGCCCGCAGTATCGGCAGCGCCTGGTCCGCGGCGCGCAGGCGGGCGGCGACGACCGCGCGCCGCTCCACCTGGTAACTGTCGAGCAGCGCCTCGTGAGGGCCGTGGTGCCAGGCGAGGGACAGCTTCCACGCGAGGTTGTCGGCGTCCCGCAGGCCGTCGTCGAGACCCTGCGTACCGAGCGCACCGAGCAGATGCGCGGCGTCCCCGGCCAGGAAGACACGGCCGGCCCGCCACCGGCGCGCCAGCCGGTGATGCACTGTGTGGACTCCGGTGTCCAGCAGTTCGTACGGGGGTGTGGTGCCCCCGCTCCAGCCCGCGAGGGTCTCGCGCACGCGGGCCACCAGCAGGTCCGGCGTGACCAGGTCCTTGCCCGGCGGCAGCAGCCAGTCCAGGCGCCACACGTCGTCGGCGAGCGGACGCGCGGTCACCTCCCCGGCCGAGGGGCCCGACGTCCGCCACGGCGGCATCCGGTGCAACAACGCCTCGCCGGGCCACGGAAGTTCCGTACGCAGCGCGGCGACGGCGTGTCGCTCGACGGCGGTGCGACCTGGGAAGCGGATGTCCTGGAGCTTGCGCACCGTCGAACGCGGTCCGTCGCAGCCGATCAGATAGCTGCCGCGCCACCACGTGCCCTTGGGCTCGCGGGTGTGCGCCGTGACGCCCGAGGTCTCCTGCTCGATCGAGTCGAGGCGGCTGTCCACGGCGACCTTGACCAGGCGCTCGGTCGCGATGGCTGCTCTGAGCGCGGCGGTCAGTACGTGCTGGGGGACGTGCAGGGGTGCGGGCTCGTCGTCGCCGAACGTGATCTGCCGCATCACCTGCTTGCGCCGCATCGACCGCCATCCGGCCCAACGGAAACCGGCCTCGGCGAGCGGGAACCCCGTCAGCCGCTCGACCAGCGCGGTGGTGTCCTCACGCAGTACGACCGTGCGCGCGAGCCTCTGTTCGTCCTTGCCGGGACCCTCGTCCAGAACGATGGACGGGACCTCCTGGCGGGCCAGCGCCAGGGCGAGCGTGAGTCCGACGGGCCCCGCTCCGACGATGATCACCGGGTCCACGGCGCGGCGCCCCCTGCCCGGAGAGGTGTGCCGAGTGTCTTACCGGGAGAGGCAGGTGGAGCGGGGTGCACGATCACAGAACGTATGCAACCCATTGCCGGTGCTTGCGTCAAGTGACGGAGGCAGTGGCGATCATGCCACTGCCTCCGGTTGCTCACATCTCGTCAGTTCTTCGGTGTGCGCGGTTCGTTCACGGACCCTTGTCGACCTCGTGGGTGACGTCCACGTGGTCGCCGGGCGCGCTGAGCTCGTCGACCGCGTCCACTCCGAGGACCGCGCCGGTGGACTTCTTGCCGCGGCGCAGCCTGCCCTCCAGCCAGCTCGCGAAGCTCGTGAGGGCGAAGTTGATCACGATGTAGATCACAGCGACGATCGTGAAGCTGGCGATGGTGTTCGCGCCGTAGTAGGCGCTCATCGGGCTGACGGCCGCCATCAGGTCGGAGAAGGTGAGGACGGCGCCACCGAGTGCCGTGTCCTTCACGATCACCACGAGCTGGCTGACGATCGCCGGCAGCATCGCCGTGACCGCCTGTGGCAGCAGGATGAACCGCATCACCTGGTTCTTGCGCAGACCGACCGCCAACGCCGCCTCGGCCTGGCCCCTGGGCAGCGACAGGATGCCTGCCCGGACGATCTCCGCGAGGACCGAGGAGTTGTAGAGCACCAGGCCGGTGACGACCGCGTACAGCGGACGGTCGTCCGCGTTGACGTTCGTGTACTCCGAGAACAGCGCGAGGCCGAAGATCATGAGGACCAGCACCGGGATGGCGCGGAAGAACTCCACCACAGCGCCGGCCGGGACGCGTACCCAGGCGTGCTCGGACAGCCGGGCGATACCGAGGACGGCACCGAGCGGCAGTGCGATGACCATGGAGAGCGCCGCGGCCTTGAGCGTGTTCTGGAGCCCCGGCCAGAGGTACGTGCTCCAGACTTCGGTGTCGGTGAAGAAGGGCTTCCACAGCACCCACTCGAGCTGGCCCTTCTCGTCCAGCATGGTGTACACCCACCACAGCACCGCGGCGAGGGCGGCGAGGAACACCACGGAGAACACGATGTTCCGCCGCTTGGCCCGCGGGCCCTGGGCGTCGTAGAGGACCGAGCTCATCGCTTCACCGCCACCTTCTTGCTCACCCAGCCGAGGATCAGACCGGTCGGCAGCGTCAGACACACGAATCCGAATGCGAAGACCGCGGAGATCGCGATGAGCTGCGCCTCGTTCTCGATCATCTCCTTCATCAGCAGCGCCGCCTCGGCGACACCGATCGCGGCGGCCACCGTGGTGTTCTTGGTCAACGCGATCAGGACGTTCGCCAGCGGGCCCACGACCGAACGGAATGCCTGGGGCAGCACGATCAGCGTCAGCACCTGCGTGAAGTTCAGGCCGATGGCGCGTGCCGCCTCGGCCTGGCCGACAGGCACCGTGTTGATGCCGGACCGCAGTGCCTCACACACGAACGCCGAGGTGTACATGATCAGACCGAGCACCGCGAGCCGGAAGTTCGTGGTGTCGACCTGGTCCGATCCGAGGCTGATACCCAGCGTCTGGTTCAGGCCGAGCGAGGCGAACAGGATGATCACGGTGAGCGGGATGTTCCGCACGATGTTGACGTAGGCGGTACCGAAACCGCGCATGAGAGGCACCGGGCCGACCCGCATGGCGGCCAGCAGGGTCCCCCAGATCAGGGAGCCGACGGCGGACAGGACGGTCAGTTGCACCGTCGTCCAGAAGGCTTCCCACAGGTCGTAACCTTCAAGAAAGTCGAACACGATCTCCCGCGCTTCCGCGTGTGGGGAGGGGCCGTCCTGACAGGTGCGCCGCCCCGGAGGACGGCGCACCTGTCAGGTCAGGTCCCGCTTCACTTGACGATGTTGCCGATCTTCGGGGCGGGCTCGTTCTTGTAGTTCGCCGGGCCGAAGTTGGCCGTCACGGCCTTCTCCCACGCACCGTCGGAGACCATCTTCTCGAGAGCCGTGTCGATCTTGGCCTTGAGGTCGCTGCCCTTCTTGACGCCGATGCCGTAGTTCTCGTTGGTCATCTTGAAGCCGCCGAGCTTGAACTTGCCCTTGAAGTTCGCCTGCGAGGCGTAGCCGGCGAGGATCGAGTCGTCCGTGGTCAGCGCGTCGAGCTGGCCGCTCTGGACACCGGTCAGGCAGGCCGAGTACGTCGGGTACTCCTGCAGCTGAGCCTTGGGGGCGAGCTTGTCCTTGACGTTCTGCGCCGAGGTGGAGCCCGTCACCGAACACAGCTTCTTGTCGTTGAGGTCCTTCGGCGTCTTGATCGAGTCGTCGTCGGCGCGGATCAGGACGTCCTGGTGGGCCAGGAGGTACGGACCGGCGAAGTCGACCTTCGCGGCGCGCTCGTCGTTGATCGAGTAGGAGGCGGCGATGAAGTCGACGTCACCACGCTGGAGCATGGTCTCGCGGTCGGCGCTCTTCGCTTCCTTCCACTGGATCTGGTCCGCGTTGTAACCGAGCTGCTTGGCGACGTACGTCGCGACGTCGACGTCGAAGCCCTCGTAGCCCTGCGGCGTTTTCTGGCCGATGCCGGGCTGGTCGAACTTGATGCCGATGGTGATCTTCTTGCTGCCGCCGGAGCCGGTGTCAGCGCTGTCGCTGTCCTTGTCGTCCGAACCGCAGGCGGTGGCCGTGAGGGCGAGTGCGAGGACGGCGGCCGAGGCGGCGGTGACCTTGCGGAGCTTCATGGTGAACATCCTTTGAGTGGTGAAGATGTGCGATCCGTCGGTGGCGGGTGACGCAGGCCGTCAGTGGTGCAGGATCTTCGACAGGAAGTCCTTCGCCCGGTCGCTGCGGGGGTTGCTGAAGAACTGGTCCGGCACAGCCTCTTCGACGATGCGCCCGTCCGCCATGAAGACGACGCGGTTGGCGGCCGAACGGGCGAAACCCATCTCGTGTGTGACTACAACCATCGTCATCCCGTCACGCGCAAGCTGCTGCATGACTTCCAGGACCTCGTTGATCATCTCCGGGTCGAGAGCCGACGTCGGCTCGTCGAAGAGCATGACCTTGGGGTCCATCGCCAGCGCCCGCGCGATCGCGACACGCTGCTGCTGACCGCCGGAGAGCTGGGCGGGGTACTTGTCCGCCTGCGTGGCGACACCCACCCGGTCGAGCAGCCCGCGGGCCTTCTCCTCCGCGGCCTTCTTGTCCGCCTTACGGACCTTGAGCTGGCCCAGCATCACGTTCTCGAGCACCGTCTTGTGCGCGAAGAGGTTGAAGGACTGGAAGACCATGCCGACATCGGCCCGCAGCCGGGCCAGTTCCTTGCCCTCCTCGGGCAGCGGCTTGCCGTCGATCGAGATGTCTCCCGAGTCGATCATCTCCAGGCGATTGATGGCGCGGCACAGGGTGGACTTTCCGGACCCGGAGGGCCCGATGACCACGACGACCTCACCACGCGCGATCGTCAGGTCGATGTCCTGGAGCACGTGCAACGCACCGAAGTGCTTGTTGACGTTCTTCAGTACGACCAGATCGTCGGCCGCGGGTACGGCGTCCTTGGTCACCGATACTTCGGTCATCGGCCTCTTGCTCCGTCCTCCTCGGTTGCGGAGGACAGTAGTGATGCCGCACGACCAGCGTCATTACATCTGAGGGGAAATTGAGCATAACGATCTGGTAGCAACCGGACACTCTTCGTGAAGGCCGCGGCGGGCACGTACCGGCTGCGTAACGGAAGTCGGCCGCGCCCCGAACACACTTGACGCCTGCAGCGTCATCGGACTGACTTCCAGGGGGCACGCGCGCGTGCCCACGTCTATCCACCGAAAACGTACGACCGATGAACCGAAGGGGGCCGGGATGAGACTGCTCCTCGTCGAGGACGACAACCACGTGGCCGCCGCTCTGTCCGCGGTTCTCGCACGTCACGGCTTCGACGTGACCCACGCCCGCAGTGGCGAGGAGGCCCTCCAGGCGCTCGTTCCCGAAGGCGCCGGCTTCGGAGTGGTGCTCCTCGACCTCGGCCTGCCCGACCAGGACGGCTACGAGGTCTGCGGCAAGATCCGCAAGCGCACCAGCATCCCCGTGATCATGGTCACCGCGCGCGCCGACGTACGCTCCCGGATCCACGGCCTCAACCTCGGCGCCGACGACTACGTGGTGAAGCCGTACGACACCGGGGAACTCCTCGCCCGTATCCACGCCGTCAGCCGGCGCAACGTCGCCGACGAGACCGCGGCCCCCGGCGAGACCGCACTGAACCTGGGCCCCGTACGGATCGAACTGCCCACCCGCCAGGTCAGCGTGGACGGTTCGGTTGTCCAACTGACCCGCAAGGAGTTCGACCTTCTCGCACTCCTCGCCCAGCGTCCTGGCGTGGTGTTCCGGCGGGAACAGATCATCAGCGAGGTCTGGCGTACCAGCTGGGAGGGGACCGGCCGCACCCTGGAGGTGCACGTCGCGTCCCTGCGCTCCAAGCTGCGCATGCCGGCCCTGATCGAGACCGTGCGCGGCGTCGGGTACCGGCTCGTCGCGCCCGCCGCGTAGCGGGGCCAGGTGCGCGCACGTCTCCTCCCGCTGCTCATCGTCCTGATGGCGGCCGTACTGCTCGCCCTCGGCGTCCCCCTCGCCGTCAGCCTGGCGGCCGCCCAGCAGCAGAAGGTGGTCGTCGACCGGATCGACGACACGGCCCGCTTCGCGTCCCTCGCACAGTTCGTCACCGACCCGCCGAAGGGCTCACGCGTCGACGCCTCGGACGAGCGCCTCAACACGCTCGGCAGGGAACTCATCAAGTACAACGGGCTGTACGGCATCAAGGTCGGCGTGTTCTACCGCGACAGCATCATGGCCAAGGCGCCCGCGGACTGGTACATCCCCGTGAAGGGCGAGGCCCGCGACGCCTTCGCCGAGGCCTTCCAGAGCCGCCGCAGCCACGACCCCGCACAGGTCTGGCCGTGGCAGCGGGACCGTCTCGTCGTGGCATCCCCCGTCATCCGGGACGGTGACGTCATCGCCGTCGTGGTCACCGACTCGCCAACCGGACAGATGCGCTCGCAGATCCTGCGCGGCTGGCTGGTCATCGGCGTCGGTGAGATCGCCGCGATGCTCCTCGCACTCAGCGCCGCGCTGCGCCTGACCGGCTGGGTGCTGCGGCCCGTACGCGTCCTCGACGCCACCACCCACGACATCGCGACCGGCCGCCTGAAGTCCCGTGTCGCGGCCGCGGGCGGGCCGCCGGAACTCAGGCGCCTGGCCCGGTCGTTCAACGAGATGGCAGACAACGTCGAGGACGTGCTGGAACAGCAGCGCGCCTTCGTCGCCGACGCCTCGCACCAGCTGCGCAACCCCCTGTCCGCCCTGCTGCTGCGCATCGAACTGCTCGCCCTGGAACTCCCCGAGGGCAACGAGGAGATCGCCTCCGTCCGCACCGAGGGCAAGCGTCTCGCGCAGGTCCTGGACGACCTGCTGGACCTCGCCCTCGCCGAGCACGCCGAGGCGGACCTGCGGCTCACCGACATCGGTGAGCTGACCGCCGAGCGCGTGGCGTCCTGGTCGCCGGTCGCAGACGACAAGGGCGTACGACTCGTCGGGACCTGCCCCGCCACGACCGCGTGGGCCGACCCCGTCGCCCTCTCCAGCGCCCTGGACGCCGTGATCGACAACGCGCTGAAGTTCACCCCCGAGGGAAAGTCCGTCGAGGTCGAGGTGGCCTCCAACGGCGAGGTCTCGACCATCGTCGTCACCGACCTCGGTCCCGGACTCAGCGACGAGGAGCTCACCCGTGTCGGCGACCGCTTCTGGCGCAGCCCCGGCCACCAGAACGTCAAGGGCTCCGGCCTCGGCCTGTCCATCTCCCGGGCCCTGCTCGCGGCGGGCGGCGGCGCCATCGCGTACGAGCACCACGAGCCGCACGGCCTGAAGGTGACGGTGAGCGTGCCGCGGACGGTGCCGGGAACCTGAACGGCCGCGCGAGCGGCGCCTGTGCCGCCCCCTGACCTGCCGCCGTTCGAACCGCTACGGCTTGACCGAGCGGTAGTAGCGACTCGCACCCTCGTCCAGGTCCAGCGGATCCGTGTAGATGGCGGTCCGCAGGTCCACACGCTGTGCCGCGTGCACCTCCTCGCCGATGCGGTCGCGACTGTGGATCACCGTGCGGGTCATCCCCTCGGTCAGCTCCGCGTCCGTCCCCGCCCGGGTCACGAGCAGGTTCGCCACCGCCACCGTCTGCACGGATTCTCCGGACTGGGCACGGGGATAGGCATCCGCCGGCATGACGGCGGACCGGTAGTACTCGGCTTCCTGGCCTTGTTCGTGCAGCTTCTTCACGAGGTCGGGGGTGATCTGGAGCAGCCTGATGTCGGTCCTGTCCGAGAGGTCACTCACGGCTTTCGTCGGGAGCCCGCCGGACCAGAAGAAGGCGTCGATCTTCTTCGATTCGAGCAGCTCCGGCATGTCTCCTATGCCGACGGACACCGGCTGGATGTCCTTGTCCAGGTCGAGGCCGGCCGCTGCCAGCACATGCTCGGCGATCAGCCGCACCCCGGAGCCGCGCGGCCCCACCGCGACCCGCTTGCCCTTCAGCTCCCCGATGGTCTCCACGGTGGAACTCTGGGGGACGACCACGTGCACATAGTCGTCGTACAGCCGGGCGCAGCCGCGCAGCAGGTCCGCGCCCCGGCCGCCCTCCCGCTGGTACTTCGCCACCGCGTCGGCGGCCGCGATGGTGAAATCGGCCTGCCCGGTGGCGACCCGCTGCACGTTCTGCTGCGAGCCCTCGCTCCCTTCCAGCTCCACCTTCAGGCGGGGCATGTCCTTCGCGAGCGCCTCCTGCAGCAGCGTCCCGTACAGCTGGTACACGCCGGACGCCGATCCCGTACTGAAGGACACCGTCCCGTCCGGTGAGCTCTTGCCCAGGGGCAGCAGCCACCACAGGAGCAGCCCGAAGGCCACGAAGGCGGCGGCCGAACCCTGCAGGGCCCGGCGTCTGCCGATACGGGAAAATGCCTGGAACATGCGCGCGATCCTGCCAGCACACCGCCCACGATGACCAGGGCCGGGCCTCCGGACGCGAGCGCCGAGGTCCGCCGGCCCCCGCACGACAGGCGCCAGGGCCGGACGTACTCCGGGCACCGCCTACCCTTGTCGCATGAGCAGCAGCGACCGGAGCCGTGCAGTGGACCTGACGAGAACGTATGAAGTACGCACTTACGGATGTCAGATGAACGTCCACGACTCGGAACGGCTCTCCGGGCTGCTCGAGGACGCCGGATACGTACGTGCGCCCGAGGGTTCCGACGGTGACGCGGACGTCGTCGTCTTCAACACCTGCGCGGTGCGGGAGAACGCCGACAACCGTCTCTACGGCAACCTCGGCAGGCTCGCGCCGATGAAGACGAAGCGGCCCGGCATGCAGATCGCCGTCGGCGGCTGCCTCGCCCAGAAGGACCGGGACACCATCGTGAAGAAGGCGCCCTGGGTCGACGTCGTCTTCGGTACGCACAACATCGGCAAGCTGCCCGTCCTCCTGGAGCGCGCCCGTGTACAGGAAGAGGCACAGGTCGAGATCGCCGAGTCGCTCGAAGCGTTCCCCTCGACGCTGCCGACCCGCCGCGAGAGCGCGTACGCGGCCTGGGTCTCCATCTCCGTCGGTTGCAACAACACCTGCACCTTCTGCATCGTCCCGGCGCTGCGAGGCAAGGAGAAGGACCGAAGGACCGGCGACATCCTCGCCGAGATCGAGGCCCTGGTCGGCGAGGGCGTCTCCGAGATCACGCTGCTCGGGCAGAACGTAAACGCTTACGGCTCCGACATCGGCGACCGTGAGGCGTTCAGCAAGCTCCTGCGGGCCTGCGGGAAGATCGCGGGCCTGGAGCGCGTCCGCTTCACCTCGCCGCATCCGCGCGACTTCACGGACGACGTCATCGCCGCGATGGCCGAGACCCCGAACGTCATGCCGCAGCTGCACATGCCGATGCAGTCCGGTTCGGACACCGTCCTGAAGGCGATGCGCCGCTCGTACCGGCAGGAGCGGTACCTCGGGATCATCGACAAGGTCCGCGCCGCGATCCCGCACGCCGCGATCACCACCGACATCATCGTGGGCTTCCCCGGCGAGACCGAGGAGGACTTCGAGCAGACCCTGCACGCGGTCCGCGAGGCCCGATTCGCGCAAGCGTTTACGTTCCAGTACTCCAAGCGCCCCGGCACCCCTGCGGCCACCATGGAGGGTCAGATCCCCAAGAAGGTCGTGCAGGCGCGCTACGAGCGTCTCGTCGCCCTCCAGGAGGAGATCTCCTGGGACGAGAACAAGAAGCAGGTCGGCCGCACACTGGAGCTGATGGTCGCCGAGGGCGAGGGGCGCAAGGACGGCGCCACCCACCGCCTCTCCGGCCGCGCCGCCGACAACCGCCTGGTGCACTTCACCAAGCCCGACACCGAGGTCCGCCCCGGCGACGTCGTCACCGTCGAGATCACGTACGCCGCCCCGCACCACCTGCTCGCCGAGGGCGCCGTCCTCGATGTGCGCCGCACGCGCGCGGGGGACGCCTGGGACAAGCGCAACGCCACCGAGGCCGCGAAGCCGGTGGGCGTCATGCTGGGGCTGCCGAAGATCGGGGCGCCGGAGCCGCTGCCGGTCGCCACGGGCAGCGGGTGCGGCTGCGACTGACCGCGTCACGGGCCGGGAAGGGGTCCCTCATGCCGTACAGCGTGGAGTTCACCGAGCGCGCCGCACGCGTCCGGGACAGCCTTCCCGTCGAGCGCCGGGAGGTGCTGGACCGCGGGCTGGCCATACTGGTCGCCGACCCGCGCCACAAGCTGTCGCACGCCGTGGGCGGCGACGAGTCGACCCGCGAGATAGCCCTCTCCCGGAACCTGTTCGTCGAGTACGTCATCAGCGACGGCAAGCTCGTCGTGCTCCTCCTCACGGTCATCGACCTCACGGACGTGCTGATCGAGGAGTGACGTCCGGCGGAGCGGGCGGGGCGTGGTGTTGGGTATGGCGTTGCGTTGGGCGGGGTGTGGCGACGAGCTCCACCGAGGAGTGACATCCGGCCGCCGAGGAGGAGTGCCGTCCGGCCGCCGCACGGGGCTACGCTGCCGATCATGCTTGTCGCCGCCGCCGTCTGCCCCTGCCCGCCCCTCCTAGTGCCCGACGTCGCCGCGGGCGCCGCACCCGAACTGGACACCGCGCGTGCCGCCTGCACGGACGCGCTGGGGGTCCTGGCCGCCGCGCGGCCCGACCGGCTGGTGGTCGTGGGTCCCGCCGACCAGAGCGGCCGCGGACCCCACCCGGAGGGCGCCCGGGGCACGTTCCACGGCTTCGGCGTGGATCTCGACGTCAGGCTGGGCGGGAACGGGGCCCGGACGCTGGAAGGCCCGGCCGGATCCGGCCCCGTCGAGGGCGCCGATCGGCCCCTGCCGCCGTCGCTCGCGGTCGCGGCCTGGCTGCTCGGTCGTACGAACTGGTCGGACGCCCCCGTCGAAGGTCTCGGTGTGGGGGAACCTCTCGCGGCCGAGCGGTGTATCCAAAGCGGAAGGGAAATCGCCGAGCGGGGCGAGCGGGTGGCGTTGCTGGTGATGGGCGACGCCAGCGCATGCCGCACGCTCAAGGCGCCCGGGTATCTGGACGACCGGGCGGCGGGCTTCGACGCGGAGGTGGCGCATGCGCTCGGAACGGCCGACGTGGCCGCGCTCAAGACACTGGACGCGGAGCTGGCGTACGAGTTGAAGGCCTCCGGCCGCGCACCCTGGCAGGTGCTCGCGGGCGCCGCCGAGGGCGCGGGGCTCGCGGGCGCGCTCCTGTACGAGGACGCGCCCTACGGCGTGGGATACGTGGTGGCGGCTTGGTCGTAGTCCCTGGGTCGGGTGTGGGGCCTGGGTTGGCTGGTCCTGGGCCTGGTCCTGGTGCCGGGGCGGTCGGTCGTATCGCTCCGGACGGTCGTAGCGCCCGCTCTACGACATGGTCCCGCGCTTGCCCTGGTCCCGTACTGGTCGTAGTCCCGCGCTGGTCGCAGTGCCCGCCGGTCGGGTGCGCGGCACGGGCGGGGTGCGCCCCTGCCAGGGATTCGGACAGGGGGCGAAGTCGACAGGTGCGGGGCGCAGGAACGGGCGTCGAGCGCGCGGCGTCAGGGTGCCGCCGACACGGCGGACGGCCCGGAGCTCAACGTGCTCCGAGGCCGTCCGTCGATGTGGTGTCGCTCAGGATGCCGAGGGCGGTGGTGCCGGGGGAGACGGGGGCGTCGCGCCACCGTCCGTGCCGTCACTCTCCTTGTGCGCGAGTCGGTCCAGGGCGCCCTTGGCCTTGCCCGTGCCCGTCTGGATCTTGTCGCTGTACTTGCCCTTGGTCTTCTCGTCGGCCAGTTTCGCGGCCTTGTCGAGACCCTGTTCGATCTTGTCGATCTTTCCCCCGTGCTGCTGCGCGAGGTCGGAGACCTTCTCCTTGGCAGGCGCGAGCCTGGCCTTCAAGTTGTCCAGGAGACCCATGGTTCACCTTCCCTCGCGGGACAGCTACTTGCGGGCGCCCTCGCCGGCCTCGCTGTCGGCCGCCTCCTCGACGGACTGCTGCTTGGGAATCTCGACGCCCTCCGCCGCGGACTCGTCGGACTCCGCCGACTCCGTCGCCGCTCCGGACGAGGTCTCGGGCTCGGCCGTCGCCGACCCCTTCGCCGCGTCCTCCGCATCCGCCCCGGACTCGTCCGTCACAGTGCCGGCCTCGGCCTCGGCGGGCGACGCCTCCTCCGAACCCTTGGACTTAGGCCCATCTTTACGAAGAAGCCGTGCAAAAACGCCCATATCATCTCCATACTCTACTCATGTGGGCGAAATTCCGCGTTGCCCGGTGCGTCCCATTGCGTCGCCCGGGTCACCGGCCCTCACGGCCGGCGGCTGGAACCTCGCAACAGGCAACGACCCCGGCCCCGCGCCGTCACGTAGCTCGTTCGAGAAGAGGCCCCGAGGTTTGCGAGACTGTTGCGGTGAGTAGTCCTGCCCCCGCCCCGCGGGTCATCGCCGTCGTCGGTCCCACCGCGGCGGGAAAGTCCGATCTCGGCGTCCATCTGGCCCAGCGCCTGGGCGGCGAGGTCGTCAACGCCGACTCGATGCAGCTCTACCGGGGGATGGACGTCGGTACCGCCAAGCTGACGCCCGAGGAACGGGGCGGCATCCCGCACCACCTCCTGGACATCTGGGACGTGACGGTCACGGCGAGCGTGGCCGAGTACCAGCGCCTCGCGCGCGACCGCATCGACGCACTCCTCACCGAGGGCCGCTGGCCGATCCTCGTCGGCGGCTCCGGGCTGTACGTCCGGGGAGCCGTCGACAACCTGGAGTTCCCCGGCACAGACCCCGAGGTGCGGGCCCGCCTGGAGGAGGAGCTCACCTTGCGTGGCTCCGGCGCCCTGCATGCCCGGCTGGCCGTCGCCGACCCCGAGGCCGCCCACGCGATCCTGCCCAGCAACGGCCGCCGGATCGTCCGGGCCCTGGAGGTCATCGAGATCACCGGCAAGCCCTTCACCGCCAACCTCCCCGGCCACGACTCCGTCTACGACACCGTGCAGATCGGCGTCGACGTGGCGCGCCCCGAGCTCGACGACCGCATCGCCCTGCGGGTGGACCGCATGTGGGCGGCCGGCCTCGTCGACGAAGTGCGCGCACTGGAGGCGCAAGGGTTGCGCGAGGGGCGTACGGCGTCGCGTGCCCTCGGCTACCAGCAGGTGCTCACGGCGCTCTCGGGGGAGTGCACGGAGGACGAGGCGCGTGCCGAGACCGTGCGTGCCACCAAGCGCTTCGCGCGCCGTCAGGATTCCTGGTTCAGACGCGATCCACGGGTGCATTGGCTGAGTGGGGCTGCGGCGGATCTCACAGAACTTCCGCAGCTCGCGCTGGCGTTGGTCGAACGACCGGTCACAGCCTGATCACGTCATGGCATCGGGACGCTCCGGCCGTCATCCCGGTCTCCGAGGCCGTGCCATCATCGAGCTTCGATCGACCAAGTGGAGTCCGAGTTGGGAGGGCGCGTGGCGATGGAGGCCGGCCCTCGCAACACCGCACAAGGCGCGGAGCAGAGCACCGCCACCGGCGGGGTGCACGACGCCGCACAGGAGCAGCAGGACCCCGATGAGGACCGACTGAGCCCGGACGGGCCCGACGAGATCACCGGCGGGGTCACCGCCGACGGTCCCGAGCCCGACGAGATGTTCCCGGGGCCCGAGGTCGAGGTCGAGCTCCGCCCGCAGCGCCGCATGCGCATCTGGCAGCTCGCACCCATCGTGAGCCTCGCCGCACTCGGCTCCCTGATGTTCGCCTTCCCGCTCGCCTTCGACTTCGGCGACAGCGGGGCCATGATCGCCATGCTCGGCCTGTTGATCTGCTCCTGCGCCGCCGGCTGGGGCATGATGGCCGCCCGCCGCGTGGGTTACACGTGGCCCGGCCTCCCGCAGCGCGGCTCCGGCCGCCGCCCGGACTGGCGGGTCGCCATCGCGTACGCCGTCGTCGTCGCCGCGGTCGTGGTGCTCGCCGTGTGGCGCGTGGCGCGGCTGCGCTGAGCCTCTCGGGCGGTCTGCCCCGGCGTGCGCGGTCCTGCGTGTGACATCCGGTGTGATCCGGCTGTCGGACCGCTCGGCCGGGTTGTCGTACCGACCCCTTACGATCGAGGAATGAGCACGCGGATCGCCTTCCTCAAGGGACACGGGACCGAGAACGACTTCGTGATCATCCCCGACCCCGAGAACGTCATCGACCTGCCCCCGGCCGCCGTCGCCGCCCTGTGCGACCGCCGTGCGGGTATCGGCGGGGACGGTCTGCTGCACGTCGTACGGTCCGTGGCGCACCCCGAGGCCCGGGCGATGGCGGCCGAAGCGGAATGGTTCATGGACTACCGCAACGGCGACGGTTCGGTCGCGGAGATGTGCGGCAACGGCGTGCGTGTGTTCGCCCACTATCTCCAGCGCGCCGGACATGTGGCCGAAGGTGACATCGCCGTCGCCACGCGCGGAGGCGTCAAGACGGTGCACATCGCCAAGGAGGGCGACATCACCGTCGGCATGGGCAAGGCGCTCCTCCCCGAAGGGGACGTCACCGTGAGCGTCGGCGAGCGCAGCTGGCCCGCGCGCAACGTCAACATGGGCAACCCCCACGCGGTCGCCTTCGTGGAGGACCTCGACCACGCCGGAGATCTGTACACCGCGCCGCCGTTCAGCCCCGCCTCCGCGTACCCGGACGGCGTGAACGTCGAGTTCGTCGTCGACCGTGGTCTTCGTCACGTCGCTCTGCGTGTCCACGAGCGAGGCTCCGGCGAGACCCGCTCGTGCGGCACGGGCGCGTGCGCCGTGGCCGTGGCGACGGCGCGCAGGGACGGCGCCGACCCCGCCGTGACCGGTGCACCGGCGACGTACACGGTCGATGTGCCCGGCGGACGCCTGATCATCACCGAGCGGGCCGACGGCGAGATCGAGATGACCGGGCCCGCGGTGATCGTCGCAGAGGGTGAGATCGACGCCGGATGGCTCGAAACGGCGACCCCCTGATCCTTCGCTCGAATGGGTGATCCGTTTCACGCTCGGCGAGAGGCGGTCAGTCGGGCGTGGTGGGCTCGGTAGCATCAAGCACCGGCCCGGACGGGGGAACGACGCCATCCCCAGAGCCGCGCAGTACGCCATGGGGCACCCCGTCCGCCGGTCCACGCAGCCGGAGGTGCCCATGAGTGCGGAGGCCACGAACCCCGCGACGCCCGGCCCCATGCCGCCCGGGGCACAGCGCAGGAGAAGCCGCCCCCGGATCGATCTGCGGCGCCTCGGCCGGGCCGCCCTCCTGGGGCCCGCCGCCCGCGGCCGGCTGCCCGACGCGATCGGTCACGTGGTCGAGGCCCACCGCGCTCACTACCCCGACGCCGACCTGGACCCGCTGCGCCGCGCGTACGTCCTCGCCGAGTCCTCGCATCGCGGACAGATGCGCAAGAGCGGCGAGCCGTACATCACGCACCCGCTCGCCGTGACGCTGATCCTCGCCGAACTCGGCGCGGAGACCACGACTTTGACGGCGTCCCTGCTCCACGACACGGTCGAGGACACGGAAGTGACACTCGATCAGGTGCGTGAGGAGTTCGGCGAGGAGGTCCGCTATCTCGTCGACGGCGTGACGAAGCTGGAGAAGGTCGACTACGGGGCGGCCGCCGAGCCCGAGACGTTCCGCAAGATGCTCGTCGCCACCGGCAGCGACGTACGCGTGATGTCGATCAAGCTCGCCGACCGGCTGCACAACATGCGCACCCTCGGCGTGATGCGCCCCGAGAAACAGGCACGCATCGCCAAGGTGACGAGGGACGTGCTGATCCCGCTCGCCGAACGCCTGGGCGTGCAGGCACTGAAGACCGAGCTGGAGGACCTCGTCTTCGCGATCCTGCACCCCGAGGAGTACGCCCACACCCGCCAGCTCGTCGTCGACAACGCCTCCCGCGCCGACGATCCCCTCGAGGAGATCGCCGAAGAGGTGCGGGTGGTCCTGCGCGAGGCCGGTCTGCAGGCCGAAGTCCTCATCCGGCCACGGCACTTCGTCTCCGTGCACCGCGTCTCTCGCAAGCGCGGCGAGATGCGCGGCTCCGACTTCGGACGCCTCCTGGTGCTCGTGAACGAGGACGCCGACTGCTACGGGGTCCTCGGCGAACTGCACACCTGTCTCACGCCCGTGGTCTCGGAGTTCAAGGACTTCATCGCCGTCCCCAAGTTCAACCTGTACCAGTCGCTGCACACCGCGGTCGCCCGCACCGACGGCCAGGTCGCCGAAGTCCTCATCCGTACGCACCAGATGCACAAGGTCGCCGAGGCCGGCGTCATCGCGCTCGGCAATCCCTACGCTCCTCCTTCGGAGGAGCAGACGGACGGCGACGGCACGCGCGCCGCCGACGTGGTGGACGGCGAGCGCGCCGACCCGACCCGTCCAGGTTGGCTCTCCCGCCTCCTCGACTGGCAGGAGGCGGCCCCGGACCCCGACACGTTCTGGTCGACGCTCCGCGAGGACCTCGCCCAGGACCGGGAGATCACCGTCTACCGCCCCGACGGCGGCACGCTCGGACTTCCCGCGGGCGCCAGTTGCGTCGACGCCGCGTACGCCCAGTACGGCGAGGACGCGCACGCCTGCATCGGCGCGCGCGTCAACGGCCGCCTGGTGAGGCTCAGTACGGTCCTGAACGACGGCGACACCGTGCAACTGCTCATGGGCCAGGACCCGGCCTCCGAGCCCTCCAGGGAGTGGCTGGAGCACGCGCACACGCCCGTCGCGCGGATCGCCATCACCCGCTGGCTGGCCGCACACCCGTCGCCCGCGACGCCGCCCGAGGCTCCCGCCACGACCCGCCGTCCGTCCGCGGACGCGCCCGCCGCGCGCCCGGCCGCCGCGGACGTCGTGGTCGACCAGCCCGGCGCGACCGTACGCCTCGCGGGCTGTTGTACGCCCGTGCCGCCCGACGACATCACCGGCTTCGCCGTACGCGGCGGAGTGGTGACCGTGCACCGCGTCGAGTGCGCGGGGGCGGCCCGCATGAAGGACCTCGGGCGCACGGAAGTCGGAGTGCGCTGGGGCGACACATCGGAATGCCGCGTCACACTCTTCGTCGAGTCCTTCGGACGGCCCCACCTGCTCGCCGACCTCACCGAGGCCATCGCCCTGGAAGGCGGCGACATCGTCGCGGCGACCGTCGAACCGCCCAGCCAGCAGCGGGTACGCCACACCTACACGCTCCAACTCCCGGACGCCGCCCACCTCCCCGTGCTCATGCGGGCGATGCGCAACGTTCCGGGTGTCTTCGACGTCGGCCGCGCGCAGCACCAGACGACCACTCCGTAGAGCGGCGACTCGGCGGAAAGCGCCCGTTCGAGTGGGCTCGGCGCGAGTCGTCGCCGTGAGGCGGGCGGGCGCTGATAGCCGTGGTCCATGCTGCGCACCCCCAGGACCACCACCCGTGCCGGGACTCCACGCCCGAAGGCCCCCCGACGGCTCCGCACGGCGTTCCTCGCCTCCGCCGCCTCCGTCTGCCTCATCGCCGCGAGCGCCCCGGCTCCGGCCCCGCTCGGCATCGGCGACCGGCTCTTCCCGTACCTGGGCAACCCCGGGTACGACGTCACGGCGTACGACCTGGCCTTCACCTATCCCGGCAGCAACAGCAAGCCGCTGCCGGCCGTCACCACGATCGAGGCCAGGACGACAGACTGGCTGGAGCAGGTCAATCTTGACTACTCGCACGGAACAGTGCGATCCGTCGAGGTCGACGGCGAGCCCGCAGAGTTCCGGAGCGCCGGGGAGGACCTGGTGGTCACACCCGCGGAGCCGCTGCCGCCCGGCGTCCGGATGCGGATCACCGTGCGCCACGACAGCAACCCCGTGTCGAGCAAGGACCAGGACAGCGGCTGGGTGCGGACCGAGGACGGCCTCGCGATGGCCAACCAGGCCGACGCCGGGCACCGGGTCTTCCCGAGCAACGACCATCCCTCGGACAAGGCCCTGTTCACCATCCGGGTCACCGCGCCCAACGGCTACACGGCCGTCGCCAACGGGCTGCCCCTGGGCGTGAACCGGCGCGCCGCGGCCACCACCTGGACGTACCGGACCGAGCACCCCATGGCCACCGAACTGGCCCAGGTCTCCATCGGCCGCTCCTCCGTGCTGCACCGGAGCGGGCCGGACGGTCTGCCCGTACGCGACGTGGTTCCCACCAAGGACCGCGAGCTCCTGGAACCGTGGCTCAAGAAGACCCCCGACCAGATCGCCTGGATGCAGGAGAAGGTCGGTGACTACCCCTTCGAGACGTACGGGCTGCTGATCGCCGAGGCCCGCACCGGGTTCGAACTGGAGACACAGACACTCTCCCTCTTCGAGAAGGAGCTCTTCACACGGCCCGAGTACCCGAAGTGGTACGTCGAGGCGATCATGGTGCACGAACTGGCGCACCAGTGGTTCGGCGACAGCGTCTCCCCGCGCACCTGGTCCGACCTGTGGCTCAACGAAGGCCACGCCACCTGGTACGAGGCCCTCTACGCCGAGGAGAAGGCCGACAGGCCCATGGAGGCACGGATGCGGGCCGCCTACCGGGCCTCCGACACATGGCGTGCCGCAGGAGGCCCGCCCGCCGCGCCCAAGGGGGCCGCACCCGGCGAGAAGCTCAGCATCTTCCGCCCGAACGTCTACGACGGCAGCGCCCTGGTCCTGTACGCGCTCCGCGAGGAGATCGGCCGCCACGCCTTCGAGCAACTGGAGCGGACCTGGGTGAGCACCCACCACGACGGGGTCGCGGACACCGCGGACTTCACGCACCTCGCCTCGGGCATCTCGGGCCGTGATCTGAGCGGATTCTTCGAGGCATGGCTCTACGGGGAGAAGACCCCGCCCATGCCGGGCCACCCCGACTGGCGCAGCGAGAAGCCCGCGGAGAAGCCCGCCAAGCCCACCCGATAGCCCCGAAAATCCGGTGACGAGACGGGCCGTGCCGTGCGAACATCTTCACGTCGACGCCACTTCGGGTCGGCGGCACGGCCCCCCGGACTCCGGACGGGAATCTCCCGGCGGCCCCGGACGTTGTCGTGTATGTCGGACGGAAGTCCGTCGTCCCACAGGTATCCCCTCGACGTAAGGACCCAATGACCTCCTCTTCTTCCCCTTCCCAGGACACGCAGAGCCTCGCGCAGAACTACCCCGACGGTCTTCGGGCCGATGCCCTGATGGAAGAGGACGTCGCCTGGAGCCACGAGGTCGACGGAGACCGGGACGGCGACCAGTTCGACCGCTCCGAGCGTGCGGCCCTGCGCCGTGTCGCGGGCCTCTCCACCGAACTCGAGGACGTCACCGAGGTCGAGTACCGACAGCTCCGTCTGGAGCGAGTGGTGCTTGTCGGTGTGTGGACCTCCGGGACCGCGACCGACTCGGAGAACTCCCTCGCGGAGCTCGCCGCCCTCGCCGAGACCGCGGGCGCGCTTGTGCTCGACGGCGTCATCCAGCGCCGCGACAAGCCCGACGCGGCCACCTACATCGGTTCCGGCAAGGCCAACGAGCTGCGGGACATCGTGCTGGAGACCGGCGCGGACACCGTCATCTGTGACGGTGAGCTCTCGCCGGGCCAGCTGATCCACCTCGAAGACGTCGTCAAGGTCAAGGTCATCGACCGTACGGCCCTGATCCTCGACATCTTCGCCCAGCACGCCAAGTCCCGAGAGGGCAAGGCGCAGGTCGCGCTCGCGCAGATGCAGTACATGCTGCCGAGGCTGCGAGGCTGGGGCCAGTCGCTGTCCCGTCAGATGGGCGGCGGCAAGGGCGGCGGCCTCGCCACCCGTGGTCCCGGTGAGACCAAGATCGAGACCGACCGGCGTCGTATCCGCGAGAAGATGGCGAAGATGCGCCGGGAGATCGCGGACATGAAGGTCGGCCGCGAGATCAAGCGCCAGGAGCGCCGTCGCAACAAGGTGCCCTCGGTGGCGATCGCCGGCTACACCAACGCCGGCAAGTCCTCGCTGCTCAACCGCCTCACGGGCGCGGGCGTGCTCGTGCAGAACGAGCTGTTCGCCACCCTCGACCCGACCGTGCGCCGTGCCGAGACGCCCAGCGGGCGGATCTACACACTCGCGGACACCGTCGGCTTCGTCCGGCACCTGCCGCACCACCTCGTCGAGGCGTTCCGCTCCACGATGGAAGAGGTCGGGGACTCCGACCTGATCCTGCACGTGGTGGACGGTTCGCACCCGGCGCCGGAGGAGCAGCTGGCCGCCGTGCGCGAGGTCGTCCGCGACGTGGGCGCGACCAAGGTGCCCGAGATCGTGGTGATCAACAAGGCGGACGCGGCCGACCCGCTGGTGCTCCAGCGGCTCATGCGGAACGAGAAGCGGTCCATCGCCGTCTCGGCCCGCACGGGCCAGGGCATCGCCGAGCTGCTCGCGCTCATCGACGTCGAACTGCCGCACCCCTCGGTCGAGATCGAGGTGCTCGTGCCGTACACGCTCGGCCGGCTGGTCGCGCGCGCCCACTCCGAGGGCGAGGTGATCTCCGAGGAGCACACCCCGGAGGGCACCCTGCTGAAGGTGCGGGTGCACGAGGAACTGGCGGCGGAGCTGGCTCCGTACGTCCCGGTGCCGGCTGCCTGATCTCTGATGTGATCGCATACGGCGAAGGCCCGCCCCCTCTGGCAGGGGGCGGGCCTTCGCCGTATGCGTGGCGCGGATGCCGTGGGCGTGGCGCCGGCAGGCGTACGGGCGCCTACTTGGCGCCGTACTCCTTGCTCATGTTGTCGAAGAGCGTCTCGGCGCCCTGACCCAGCTGCGGTCCCGCGAGCCAGGTGTTGTCGGCCGGGCCGATCGAGGTGTTCGAGACGAGCACGGTCTTGCCGTCGACGACCCGGAACCAGCCGCCGCCCGACGAACCTCCGGTCATCGTGCAGCCGATGCGGTACATCGTCGGCAGGCTCGGGCTGAGCGAGAGCCGGCCCGGCCGGTCGACGCACTTGTGCATGATCAGACCGTTGTACGGCGGCGCCGCCGGGTAGCCCCAGGCGCCCATCGATCCCGCGTCCGCCGCGGCGGGGGTGGAGAAGTCCACGTCCAGCGCCGTACCGACGGTCTCCTCAAGGGACTTGGAGCCCGACTCCGGCTTCACGTGCAGCACCGCGTAGTCGTACGCGGCACCCGCGCCGCCCGACTCCGAGCCGCCCTGGATCCACTCGTTCGACGTGGACGCCCAGTCCGCCCAGTACTGGCCGTACGGGGAGATCTCCTGCTGTGTCGCATTGGCCAGCTCGGCCTCGGACTTGCCGAGGTCGTTGTAGGCGGGCACGAAGGCGATGTTGCGGTACCAGCCGCCGCCACCGCCCGCGTGGACACAGTGGCCCGCGGTCCACACGAGGTTGGACTTCCCCGGGTTGCGCGGATCCTTGACGACCGTGCCGGAGCAGACCATCGAGCCTTCGGGGGAGTCGAAGAAGACCTTCCCGACCGGGGCGGCGTTGTCGTGGTACGGGGTCTCTTCCCGCGTCGCGGTGACCGGGGCCGGTGCCGGGTCGCTCACGCCCTGGTCGGCCGAGGCGTCCTTCGCGGAGATCGTCTTGTCCGGGTCCTTGGCGGACTTCATCCGCTCGGGCTTCCAGAGGCCCTCGATCACCGGGTTGACGAAGTCCTCGGCCTCAGTGAGCCACTTGTCCCTGTCCCAGTTCTTCCATTCGCCGTCCTTCCAGTCGTCGACATCGATGCCGTGCTCCTTGAGCTTGCCGGCGATGTCGGCCGGAATTTCGATCTTGTCGCCGCCGGAGGCCCCGGAGCCGGTGGCGGCCGGCTTGTCGGCGGCGTTGTCGTCGCCCGACTCGCAGGCGGTGGCGGTGAGCGCAAGAGCCGCCGCCAGGCCGGTGACGGCGA
Source organism: Streptomyces sp. NBC_00258 (assembly GCF_036182465.1). Lineage (NCBI taxonomy): Bacteria > Bacillati > Actinomycetota > Actinomycetes > Kitasatosporales > Streptomycetaceae > Streptomyces > Streptomyces sp. NBC_00258. The sequence goes on along the minus strand of NZ_CP108081.1, from coordinate 3,904,453 downwards.
GGACGCGGCGTCGCCCGCGCATCCCCCAGAAGGACGGACGTGTGGAACGCATGATGTTGTTACCCCCGATAGAACGTGCAGCTTTCGTCTGCGGGTCAGGCGCGAAGAGCGCGAAGAAGGCTCTCCGCGGAGCCCGTGTCACCGCGACACCCCACTATGCCCGGGGAGTCGAGGACGAACGGCGGCCGGGTGGTGAAGGTTTCCGTGAGGCCCCACCCTGCCGCCGTTCGCCCCTGTGCCGCTACTGCGGTACCGCTACGGCTACGCCGCTATCGCTGCGTCGCTACTGCTGCGCCGCGAACTTCTTGCTCACCGCGTCGTAGATCCCCTTGGCCTCCGTGCCCAGGTGCGGGCCCGCGAGCCAGCCCGCGGTCACCGGGCCGATCGAGGTGTTGGACACCAGCGCCGGCTTGCCGTCCGAACCCGCCGCGACCCAGCCGCCGCCCGACGAACCGCCGGTCATGGTGCAGCCGATGCGGTACATCGTCGGCTCGGACTCGGCGATCGACAGCCGACCCGGCTTGTCCGCGCACTGGAACATGGTCTCCCCGTCGAACGGCTTCGCCGCCGGGTAGCCGGTCGCGGTGATGTCCCCGACCTGCGACACGGCCGGAGCGTTGAAGTCCACCGGGAGCGCCGAACCGACGGTCTCCTCGAGGGACTTGCCCCCGCTGCCCTTCTCCGGCGTCACATGAATGACCGCGAAGTCGTACGAGGCACCGTCGCCGCCCGTCGCACCACCCTGCTCGATCCACTGGTCCGAGGTCTGCGCCCAGTCACCCCACCAGAGACCGTACGGAGCGACCTCCTCCTTGGTGGCGGTCGCGAGCTCCGCCGCCGACATGGCGTCGTTGTTGTACGAGGGCACGAAGGCGATGTTGCGGTACCAGCCGCCCTTCTTGCCGGCGTGCACGCAGTGGCCCGCGGTCCACACGAGGTTGGACTTGCCCGGGTGGGCCGGGTCCTCGACCACGGTCGCCGAGCAGACCATCGTGCCCTCGGGCGAGTCGAAGAACACCTTGCCCGCCTCGGGCGCGTTCTCGTGGTACGCCGCAGGGACGGACTTCGCCTCCACGGGCGCCGGCTCCGGGTCGGTCACGCCCTGGTCACCCGAGAGGTCGTTCTCGTCGACGCCCTTGCCCTGGTCCGGGTCCTCGGCCTCGCGCATACGGTCCGGGTCCCACAGGTCCTTGATGATCGGGTTGATGTAGTCCCCGGCCTCGCGCAGCCAGTCGTCCTTGTCCCAGTTCTTCCAGGCGCCGCCCTTCCACTGGTCGATGTCGATCCCGTGCTCTTTGAGCCTGTCCCTGATGTTGTCCGGGATCTTGATCTTGCCGTCGCCCGCCGCGGACGCCGACGCCTGCGCGCCCGCGTTGGTGTCCTCTTCCGAGCCGCAGGCGGTGGCGGTGAGCGCCAGTGCGGTGGCCAGTCCGACCGCGGCCAGCATGGGGGAGGTTCTGCGGCGCGAGCTCCTCCCTCGACGGGCGGCGAAGGGCGGGCGTATGGGTCGCATGGTGTGACTCCCCCTGGAGGTGAACGAACAACTCTGTGCTGCCACATGGGACTTCGTACGGATCCGGTGACCCGGATGTGTCCGACGTGGACCGTGGGTGCTGATCAGCGGGGATCCGCTGAACGGCACCACAGACTATGCCGTTGCTGTGGGGGACTTCCGACGGAACCGCAACGGTTCCGTCACGGCAAGGATCTTCGCCCCACCGTTGCCCCTCGCGGTCCTCGTCGTTGGTACGTACGGGGGACGTTCCGGCTGCGTTCATTCCCCTGTCGCCTCCCACCGGGCGGCCGAGCAACTCGCCTCTTCTGGACAGCGGGAGGACCGACAGACGTGGCTGTGACCGAGTCTGCGCCCGAGGCGGCGCCCGCGATGCCCGAGGTCGCTGGGGCGCGCGCGACACAGGAGAACGTCGGGGCGCGCGCGGCGCACGAGGGGATTCTGCGGCGCCAGGCGGCGCGTGAATCCGCGGCGCGCACCTACGCACGCGCCCTTCCGATCGTCCCGGTCCGCGCGCGCGGCCTGACGATCGAGGGCGCCGACGGGAACCGCTACCTCGACTGCCTCTCGGGCGCCGGGACGCTGGCCCTCGGCCACAACCACCCGGTTGTACTGGAAGCCATCAGGAAGGTCCTCGACTCCGGGGCGCCGTTGCAGGTCCTCGACCTGGCCACGCCCGTCAAGGACGCCTTCACCACCGAGCTGTTCCGCACGCTGCCGCCCGGTCTCGCCGACCACGCGCGCGTGCAGTTCTGCGGGCCCGCCGGTACGGACGCCGTGGAGGCCGCCCTGAAACTGGTGCGCGCCGCGACCGGGCGCAGCGGGATTCTCGCCTTCGCCGGCGCCTACCACGGGATGACCGCGGGGGCGCTCGCAGCATCCGGTGGCGCGTCCGACGTACGTGTCGCGCGCCTGCCCTATCCGCAGGACTACCGCTGTCCGTTCGGCGTCGGCGGCGAACCGGGTGCCGAACTCGCCGCGCGCTGGACCGAGTCCATCCTCGACGACACCAAGTCCGGGGTGCCGAGCCCCGCCGGGATGATCCTGGAACCGGTGCAGGGCGAGGGCGGAGTGATTCCGGCCCGCGACGACTGGATGCGGCGGATGCGCGAGATCACCTCGGCGCGCTCCATCCCGCTGATCGCCGACGAGGTCCAGACGGGAGTCGGGCGGACCGGCGCCTTCTGGGCGGTGGAGCACAGCGGCATCACACCCGATGTGATGGTCCTCTCCAAGGCCATCGGGGGCAGCCTGCCGCTGGCGGTCGTCGTCTACCGCGAGGACCTCGACGTGTGGGAACCGGGCGCCCACGCGGGCACGTTCCGCGGCAACCAGCTCGCCATGGCCGCGGGCGCCGCGACTCTCGCGTACGTCCGTGAGAACGGCCTCACCGAGCGAGCCGCGGTTCTGGGCACCCGCATGATCGCCCAACTCCGGAGTCTTGCCGACGACTTCGGCTGTGTCGGCGACGTGCGCGGCCGGGGGCTGATGATCGGCGTCGAACTCGTGGACCCCGAGAAGCCTCCGTCGTCCCCCGGCGGACCGCCTCCCGCGGCCCCCGAACTGGCGGCCGCCGTCCAGCGGGAGTGCCTGCGCCGCGGGCTGATCGTGGAACTCGGCGGACGGAACTCCAGTGTGGTGCGCCTGCTGCCACCGCTCACGATCAGCGACGAACAGGCGAGCGCGGTGCTCAACCGTCTTGCCGACGCCGTGGCGGAGGTCGCGAAGGCGCACACCGGCTCACCCTCCGAGAACACCCGGCGGACAGCGACCCGGCACGCCCAGAAGGTCGACCAGGCCCAAAAGGTCGAGCACGCCCAAGGCGCCGAGCACACCCGACGCGCCGAGCGCTCCGGATAGCCGGTCGGCCCGGTGGACGGCCCGGCGGTGGGACCCCGGAGACGTCGTCCTCCGGCGACACCCGCAGGGCACCACCAGAACTGCCTCCTCCATTCCGCACCCCCTGAACCAGACGACACCCCGCACCCGCATCAACCAGGAAACGCACGGGCCCAACGCACGCCGGAACAGCCCCGGTTCGTCGCCGCACGAACCTGAACCACCCCCGAGGAAGCCTCTTGAACGCCATCCCCGCACCCGACGGCCACCCCTACACCCATGAGCGAGGAGGGCGCGGCACACAGGCCCCGCTCGGGTCGGGGGCCGAATCGGTCCCCAGGCAGAAGACAGGGTCCCAGGAGTCCGAAGGGCTGCGCGGCGCCACCACCGACCTGCTGGAACACCCCGATCCCCACACCGCGGCCCAGGCCGCCGCCATCGAGAACCTGCTGCGCTGCTGGGTACGCGAGCACGACCTCGCCGCCCCCGACGACGGCACCCTCCGCATCCCCCTCCCCGCGAGTGGCACAGCCCTCGTCGTTCCCGTCCACTACTGGTCCCCCACGGGCTGGCACCGCCTCGGCCCTCCCTACCTCTCCGACGCCCCCGACCAGGCACCTCCCACGGACGCCGTCACCCTTGCGGCCCTCCTGGGACGCGAGACCCCGACAACCGGAGCTCCCACCCAGCTGACCGCCCTCACCGCCCCGGACGCTCCCACCGAGCCAATCGCCTCCGACGCGACAGACGCTCCCGCTGGGCCCCAGGCTTCCGCTACGACGGATGCTCCTGCCCAGCCCCACGCCTCGGCCGACGGCGGTGACCTGGTCGGCCGCGTCGCCGACTCCGTACGGCGGACCGTCGTCTTCATCACGGACCGCCGGGAGAATCCCGCCGACGGCCCCGACTTCTTCCTCTCGGCCGAGCAGGCGCTGTTGCTCGGCCACCCGCTGCACCCCACCCCGAAGAGCCGCGAGGGACTCTCCGGGACCGAAACCCGCCTCTACTCACCCGAGTTGCGCGGCTCCTTCCCCCTGCACTGGATGGCTGTCGCCCCCTCCGCGCTCGCCACCGACTCGGCCTGGACCGAGCGAGGCCGCCTCGTGCCCGCGGAGCAGCTCACCCCCCGGCTCGCCGGTGCCGGACTGCGGTTGCCCGACGGATACGCCGCGCTGCCGATGCACCCCTGGCAGGTCCGCGAGATCCGCCACCGCCCGGATACGGCGAAACTTCTGGACGCCGGTCTGCTCCTGGACCTCGGTCCCCATGGCTCTCCGTGGTACCCCACCTCCTCCGTACGCACCCTCTACCGCTCCGGCGCCCCTGCGATGCTGAAGCTTTCGCTGGGCCTGCGCATCACCAACTCCCGCAGGGAGAACCTCCGCAAGGAACTCCACCGCGGTGTCGAGGTCCACCGTCTGCTGCGCGGCGGCCTCGCCGAACAGTGGCAGGCGGCCCACCCGGGCTTCGACATCGTGCGCGACCCGGCCTGGCTCGCGGTGAACGACCCGGACGGCAACCCCGTGCCCGGCCTCGACGTGATGATCCGCCACAATCCGTTCACGCCGACGGACGACGTCTCCTGCGTCGCCGGACTCGTCTCGCCCAGGCCCCAGGCCCAGCCCATCGGACAGCAGCACCCCGAGCAGAGCCGGACCACGACACGGGCCAGGCTCACCGAGATCGTCACCCGGCTCGCCGGACGCACGGGCCGGCCACGCGGCGCCGTCGCCGCCGAGTGGTTCCTGCGCTACCTGGAGCAGGTCGTCCGCCCTGTCCTCTGGCTGGACAGCGAGGCGGGCATCGCGCTGGAGGCCCACCAGCAGAACACCCTGCTCCTGCTGGACCAGGAAGGGTGGCCCGCGGGCGGCCGCTACCGCGACAACCAGGGCTACTACTTCCGCGAGTCGCGGCGCGCGGAACTGAACGAACGACTCCCCGGCATCGGCGAGCACAGCGACACCTTCGTCTCCGACGAGGTCACCGACGAACGATTCGCCTACTACCTCGGCATCAACAACGTGCTCGGCCTCATCGGGGCCTTCGGCTCCCAGCGCCTCGCCGACGAACGGCTGCTGCTCGCCGCCTTCCGCCGATTCCTCGCCGACGTCGCCTCGGGGCCCGCCCGGCTGCGTACCTCCCTGCCCGCCCAGCTGCTCGACTCACCCGTTCTGCGCTGCAAGGCCAACCTGCTGACCCGGCTGCACGGTCTCGACGAACTCGTCGGTCCGGTCGACACCCAGTCCGTCTACGTCACCATCGCCAACCCCCTTCATTCCTGAGGAACATGACCCACCCCGTCTCCTGAGAGGAGCGTCGCCGTGCCTCCCACCGATGCGAGCACCGACGCCGGTACCGCCCCCTACACCACCGCCGGCAGCGACACGGGTCCCGGTGCGGACACCGAGGACACCCTCGATCTGCGCCTGCCCGAAGAACTTCTCGCGTTCTTCGCCGAAAAGGCCGAGAAGGCCGGGGAAGCGAAGGGCAGGGCGGCCGGGGGCGCGAACGCCGAAGCGGCCGGGGGAGCCGCGGAACGGGCAGAGCGGAACGGCGGGGGCCGGAGCACGGCGGGCTCGGCGCAGGACTGGGCGCCGGGCACAGCGTGGCCCTCCCCGGTCGCCCCGGCCGGTGACGACCTGCTGGACCGCGTCGGTGACTGGGGGCCGACCGCCACCGCCGCGGGCGTCTTCCACCTCGTCCCCGTACACCTCGACCGAGACCTCCCGCTCATCAACCGCTGGATGAACGACCCCGCCGTGGCCGCCTTCTGGGAGCTCTCGGGACCCGGGACGGCGACCGAGGACCACCTGCGCGCCCAACTCGGCGGCGACGGACGCAGCGTCCCCTGCCTCGGCGTGCTGGACGGCACGCCGATGAGCTACTGGGAGATCTACCGGGCGGACCTCGACCCCCTGGCCCGCCACTACCCGGCCCGCCTTCACGACACCGGTATCCACCTCCTCATCGGCGGTGTCGCCCATCGCGGGCGTGGACTCGGCACGACTCTGCTCAGAGCCGTCTCCGATCTGGTCCTCGACCGTCGTCCCTCATGCGCACGCGTCATCGCTGAACCCGACCTCCGCAACATCCCCTCCGTGTCCGCCTTTCTCAGTGCCGGCTTCCGGTTCTCCGCCGAGGTCGATCTGCCCGACAAGAAGGCAGCCCTCATGGTCCGGGACCGGGCCCTGCGCGATCTGTTGTAGCGCCGTCACTTTTAGTACACCGCTCGCTCCGATCAGGTTCCCAGTCGAGGAGTCCCCGTGCCGAACCCGTCCGCCGCCCCGACTCCCGGAGAGCCGTCGTGGCTCTACGACCCGCCCGAACTGAGCCCGGAGCGATGGGAAAGAGCGGGGCGCCGTCTGCTCGCCAAGATGATCGGGGAGTTCGCGCACGAGGAGATCCTGGTACCCGAGGCGGACGGGAACCGTGCCGCTGCAACCGCGGCAGCGCCCTGTCCCACCGAGGCCACCGCACCGGTCGGCGCCCTGGACCCCAGAGGAGACGATTCGCCGCCCGCCGCAGGCGCCGATGACGAGCGTCCGTACACCCTCCGCCTCGACGCAGGCGGCATCATCGCCTTCCGCGCCCGCCGCGGCGCGTACGACAGCTGGCAGGTCGATCCGTTGTCACTCACCCTGACCGAGGCAACCGGAGCCACCGGCGAGACCGTGGGACCGGAACCCTCACGCCCCTACACCGACCCCCTCGACTTCCTCACCCGCGCCCGCGCCACCCTCGGACTCGACGGCGCCACTCTCGGGCACGTCATCAGGGAACTGACCACCACACTCGCGGCGGACGCCCGCCTCGACCACACCGCACTGCCCGCCGCCCGGCTCGCCGACCTGGGATACGCCGAGCTGGAAGGCCATCAGACGGGCCACCCCTGGATCGTCCTCAACAAGGGGCGCCTCGGCTTCTCCGCCACGGACGCCGCCCACTGGGCACCCGAGGGCCGTAGAGGGACAGCCCTGCCATGGATCGCGGTGCACACCTCACTGGCCACATACCGGGGCGTCGCAGGTCTGGAGACCGCGGACCAGCTTTACGCGCGCGAGCTCGACCCCGCCACCAGGGAGTCCTACGACGTCGCCCTACGCGCGCGTGGGCTCTCACCGGAGTCGTATCTCTACCTGCCCGTGCACCCCTGGCAGTGGAACGACGTCGTGCTGCCGCTCTTCGCGCCCTCTGTCGCCGCAGGCGCCATCGTTCCGCTGCCCCCGGACGCCGATTTACGCCTGCCCCAGCAGTCGGTCCGCACCTTCCTCAACACCTCACGCCCGGACCGGCACACCGTCAAACTGCCGCTGTCCGTCCTCAACACCCTGGTGTGGCGGGGCCTCCCCACGGAGCGCACTCTCGCGGCACCCGCCGTCACCGCCTGGATGCACGGCCTGCGCGACGCGGACCCCTTCCTGCGGGACACCTGCGGGGTCATCCTCCTCGGCGAGGTCGCGTCCGTCACGGTCGGGCACCCCGTGTACGACGCTCTGCCGGAAGTCCCGTACCAGTACAAGGAGCTGTTGGGCGCGATCTGGCGCGAGCCGCTCTGTCGGCATCTGGCGCCCGGCGAACGCGCCCGCACCCTCGCCGCTCTCCTGCACACCGACCCCGAAGGCCGAGCCTTCACGACGGAGCTCGTCGAGCGCTCGGGACTGGCCCCGCGGATCTGGTTGCGCCGTCTCTTCGCCGCTCTGCTGCCGCCCCTGCTGCACTTCCTCTACCGCTACGGCACTGTGTTCAGCCCACACGGCGAGAACGCGATCGTTGTCTTCGACGACCACGACGTACCCGTCCGACTCGCGGTGAAGGACTTCGTGGACGACGTGAACGTCAGCGCCGAGCGGTTTCCCGAGCACGCGTCCATGCCGGACGACGTGCGCGCCGTTCTGCTCACGGAACCGGCCGCCTTCCTCACCCAGTTCATCCACTCCGGGCTCTTCGTCGGTGTCTTCCGCTATCTGGCCCCGCTCTGCGAGGCGCAACTGGGTGTTCCGGAGGCCGAGTTCTGGTCGCTCGTCCGGGCGGAGATCCTCCGTCACCACAAGCTCTTCCCGGAGCTCAAGGAGCGCTACGAAACGTTCGACCTGCTCACTCCGCGTATCGAGCGGCTGTGCCTCAACCGCAACCGACTGCACCTGGACGGCTACCGTGACCGCCCCAAGCGCCCGCACGCAGCCGTGCACGGCACCGTTCCGAACCCACTGCACCAGCCATGATCAGTGACCGCGGCAATGATCATTTCACCGATCACTCCACCCCCGGTGTCACCGGCCGTGCACCCGTCTTGATCGCGTCCCTCGCCCCGGCCTTGATCGCCCGGTTGTCAGTGCGGCCCCGTAGGGTGGTCGGGCTATGACAGAGCCCTCACTCCCCGAACTCCTGCATGCCGCCGTCACAGCCGTCGGCGGTACGGAGCGCCCTGGCCAGGTGACCATGGCCGAAGCCGTCGAGCAGGCCATCGACGACGGCTCCCATCTGCTGGTCCAGGCCGGCACGGGCACCGGAAAGTCGCTCGGCTACCTCGTGCCCGCGCTCGCGCACGGTGAGCGGGTCGTCGTGGCGACGGCCACCCTCGCGCTCCAGCGGCAGCTCGTGGAGCGGGACCTGCCGCGCACGGTGGACGCGCTGCATCCGCTGCTGCGCCGCCGCCCCGAGTTCGCGATGCTCAAGGGCCGATCCAACTACATGTGCCTGCACCGCCTCCATGAAGGCGTCCCGCAGGACGAGGAGGAGGGCCTCTTCGACCAGTTCGAGGCGGCCGCGCCCACCAGCAAGCTGGGCCAGGACCTGCTGCGGATGCGGGACTGGGCGGACGAGACCGAGACGGGCGACCGCGACGACCTCACCCCCGGTGTCTCGGACCGTGCCTGGTCACAGATCTCGGTGTCCTCCAGGGAGTGCCTCGGCGCCTCCAAGTGCGCCTATGGAGCGGAGTGCTTCGCCGAGATGGCCCGCGAGCGCGCCAAGCTCGCCGAGGTCGTCGTCACCAACCACGCCCTCCTCGCGATCGATGCCATCGAAGGCGCCCCGGTCCTCCCGCAGCACGAGGTGCTGATCGTGGACGAGGCGCACGAGCTGGTCTCCCGCGTCACCGGAGTCGCGACCGGCGAGCTCACCCCGGGCCAGGTCAACCGCGCCGTGCGCCGCGTCTCGAAGCTCGTGAACGAGAAGGCGGCCGACCAGCTCCAGACAGCCGCCGAGGGCTTCGAGCGCCTGATGGAGCTCGCTCTGCCCGGCCGCCTGGAAGAGGTCCCCGAGGATCTCGGCTACGCGCTGATGGCCCTGCGGGACGCCGCGCGTACGGTCATCTCGGCGATCGGCGCGACCCGCGACAAGTCCGTCGGCGACGAGGACGCGGTCCGCAAACAGGCCCTCGCCTCCGTGGAGTCGGTCCACGACGTGGCGGAGCGGATCACGAACGGCTCGGAGTGGGACGTCGTCTGGTACGAGCGCCACGACCGCTTCGGCGCCTCCCTGCGGGTCGCCCCGATGTCCGTGTCGGGCCTGCTGCGCGAGAAGCTCTTCACGGACCGCTCCGTCGTCCTGGCCTCGGCCACGCTCAAGCTCGGCGGCGACTTCAACGGCGTGGGTGCCTCACTGGGCCTGGCCCCGGAAGGCATCGAGGGCGAGGACATCCCGCCCTGGAAGGGCATCGACGTCGGTTCGCCCTTCGACTACGGCAAGCAGGGCATCCTGTACGTCGCGAAGCACCTCGCGCGGCCCGCGCGTGACAGCGACCGCGGGGACATGCTCGACGAACTCACCGAGCTGATCCAGGCCGCCGGCGGCCGCACGCTCGGCCTGTTCTCCTCGATGCGGGCAGCCCAGCTCGCCGCGGAGGAACTGCGCTCCCGCATCCCGGAGTTCCCCATCCTGCTCCAGGGTGAGGAGACCCTCGGCGAGCTGATCAAGAACTTCGCGGCGGACCCGAAGACCTGCCTCTTCGGCACGCTCTCGCTCTGGCAGGGCGTGGACGTCCCGGGCGCCAGCTGCCAGCTGGTCGTCATGGACAAGATCCCCTTCCCCCGCCCCGACGACCCGCTGATGAGCGCCCGCCAGAAGGCGGTCGAGGACGCCGGGGGCAACGGCTTCATGGCGGTCGCGGCCACCCACGCGGCCCTGTTGATGGCCCAGGGCGCCGGCCGTCTCGTACGGGCGACGGGGGACCGCGGTGTGGTCGCCGTGCTGGACCAGCGGCTCGCCACGGCGCGCTACGGCAGCTATCTGAAGGCGTCACTGCCCGACTTCTGGTTCACGACGGACCGTAATCAGGTGCGCAGGTCGCTGGCCGCCATCGACGAGGTGGCGAAGAAGGCGGAACAGAACACCGAAGAGGCGACGGCGGAAGAGGCATAGACGTCAGTAGCCTGCCCCCGGCCTCAGCCGGGGGCAGGCTACAAACATGCGCAAGTGGGGACAGCACAGGGCCCCGGAACCGGCGCAGGGGTCCCGGGGCCCGGTCAGGGGCGGAGTCAGATCCGCCGCAGCACCGCCACGACCTTGCCGAGGATGGTCGCCTCGTCGCCGGGGATCGGCTGGTACGCGGAGTTGTGCGGGAGCAGCCACACGTGGCCGTCCTCGCGCTTGAAGCGCTTGACCGTGGCCTCGCCGTCCAGCATGGCCGCCACGATGTCGCCGTTCTCCGCGACCGGCTGGCGGCGGACCGTCACCCAGTCTCCGTCACAGATCGCGGCCTCGATCATCGAGTCTCCGACGACCTTCAGGACGAACAACTCGCCGTCACCCACCAGCTGCCGGGGCAGCGGGAACACGTCCTCGACCGACTCCTCGGCGAGGATCGGGCCACCGGCGGCGATGCGGCCGACCAGTGGGACGTACGACGCGGCCGGTTTGCCCGCCGTGTCGGTGGGCTGCGCGGTGGACTGGTCGGACCCCCGGACCTCGTAGGCCCGCGGTCGGTGCGGGTCGCGGCGCAGGAAGCCCTTGCGCTCCAGTGCCATCAGCTGGTGTGCGACCGAGGAGGTGCTGGACAGGCCGACGGCCTGTCCGATCTCCCGCATCGACGGCGGGTATCCGCGCCGTTGCACGGAGTCCCTGATGACCTCGATCACCCGGCGCTGCCGGTCGGTGAGTCCGGAGCTGTCCGCCCGGATACCTGGAGGTCGGCCCGGCAGGGAGCGTGTGGGCTTGGGCCCCTCCTGGTTCACTTCATTCATGGCATGCACCGGCTCAAATCGGCCCTGGGAGCGGTCCTGGGCAGTGATGGTGGCACTGTCTGCGGTGGTGGTCACGTCGGCCCCTCTCGTTCGTCTCCCTGCTGGACAACGGTAGTTGCTTTCGAAAGGTTGCGCCAAACACACGTTCGAGTGAAAAAGTGTGGATGGCCTGACGCGATCACGTATCTGGGTGTATGGCTAACGCTGCACCGGGCGGACAAAAGCGCTCATTGCTGTACTCTTCACCGCCGGGGCGATGGCCTTGTGGGCCGGAGCGGGGCGAGGGCCAGTCTGCCACCAGGTGTTCCGTCGGTCGGGAACCGGCCCCCTGTCCCCGTGGCGCCCACCGTATCCCCGTACGCCTCTCACGGGTATGGCCGTGCGGCACATGCCAATACGGGCGCGACACGCGCGCCGGGTGTGAATTTACGAGCCAATCACCACATCTAGTGGTTGGATTGCAGCAGCAGCCCAGAAGTTGTGGTCCCCCGGTCTTCCGGACCCATGGTCATCGCCTATGCTGGGGCTGCTTCGAGGGGCCCAAGGGCCCTGACGAGGCTATTGAGTCGTGCTTGTGAAGGAGGGTTGGAGTCAGATGCACTGCCCCTTCTGCAGGCACCCCGACAGCCGTGTCGTCGACAGCCGTACGACGGACGACGGTACGTCGATCCGCAGGCGCCGCCAGTGTCCGGACTGCTCCCGTCGTTTCACGACCGTGGAGACGTGCTCGCTCATGGTGGTCAAGCGGTCCGGAGTCACCGAGCCCTTCAGTCGTACCAAGGTCATCAACGGCGTGCGCAAGGCGTGCCAGGGAAGGCCTGTCACGGAGGACGCGCTCGCTCAGCTCGGCCAGCGGGTCGAGGAGGCGGTGCGTGCCACCGGAAGCGCCGAACTGACCACCCACGACGTGGGACTGGCCATACTCGGCCCCTTGCAGGAGCTCGACCTCGTCGCCTATCTGCGCTTCGCGTCCGTGTACCGGGCGTTCGACTCGCTGGAGGACTTCGAGGCCGCCATCACTGAACTCAGGGAAGAGACGCAGCCCCCCGCCGCGGTCGACGAAGACGCGGGCGAGGGATGCCAGGGAATCGACCGCGGGTCCGGGGGGACTGTCGAAGTCCCCGTGCCCGCCAGCGCCGCCGACTGACGAGAGGGGCCGGACCGGCCCGGACGGCGGCGACCACAGACCTGTTGCGAGCGGACGCGTACGCGTGGCTCGCGGCATTCAGACACACACCGTGCCACGGGAAGAACGAGGCACTTCTGGGCGTTTTAGCCCGATACAGGGAGGCGGCATGACAGAGACGGCGAGCGGTCCGGCACGGAGTTCCCGAGCCAAGGGGACGAAGGCGAACAAGGGACTGCGCATCGAGCGGATCCACACGACCCCGGGTGTGCACCCGTACGACGAGGTCGAGTGGGCGAGCCGTGACGTCGTCATGACCAACTGGCGCGACGGCTCGGTCAATTTCGAGCAGCGTGGCGTCGAGTTCCCCGCCGAGTGGGCGGTGAACGCGGTCAACATCGTCACCAGTAAGTACTTCCGCGGCGCTGTGGGTACCCCGCAGCGTGAGGTGAGCCTCAAGCAGCTCATCGACCGCATCGTGAAGACGTACCGGAAGGCCGGCGAGGACAACAAGTACTTCGCCTCGCCCGCCGACGCCGAGATCTTCGAGCACGAGTTGGCCTACGCCCTCCTGCACCAGATCTTCAGCTTCAACAGCCCGGTGTGGTTCAACGTCGGCACGCCCCAGCCCCAGCAGGTCTCCGCCTGCTTCATCCTGGCCGTCGACGACTCCATGGAGTCGATCCTCGACTGGTACAAGGAAGAGGGCATGATCTTCAAGGGCGGCTCGGGCGCCGGCCTGAACCTCTCCCGGATCCGTTCCTCCAAGGAACTGCTCTCCTCGGGCGGCAACGCCTCGGGTCCCGTCTCCTTCATGCGCGGTGCCGACGCCTCCGCAGGAACGATCAAGTCGGGCGGCGCCACCCGCCGCGCGGCCAAGATGGTCATCCTCGACGTCGACCACCCCGACATCGAGGGCTTCATCGAGACCAAGGTGAAGGAAGAGGAGAAGATCCGCGCCCTGCGTGACGCGGGCTTCGACATGGACCTGGGCGGCGACGACATCACGTCCGTCCAGTACCAGAACGCCAACAACTCGGTCCGCGTGAACGACGAGTTCATGAAGGCCGTGGAGAACGGCGACAAGTTCGGCCTGCGCGCCCGCATGACCGGTGAGGTCATCGAGGAGGTCGACGCCAAGGAGCTCTTCCGCAAGATGGCCGAGGCGGCCTGGGCCTGTGCCGACCCCGGCATCCAGTACGACGACACCATCAACGCCTGGCACACGTGCCCGGAGTCCGGCCGGATCAACGGCTCGAACCCGTGCAGCGAGTACATGCACCTGGACAACACGTCCTGCAACCTCGCCTCGCTGAACCTGATGAAGTTCCTGAAGGACGACGGCCTCGGCCACCAGTCCTTCGAGGTCGAGCGCTTCTCGCAGGTCGTCGAGCTGGTCATCACCGCGATGGACATCTCCATCTGCTTCGCTGACTTCCCGACGCAGAAGATCGGCGAGAACACCCGCGCCTTCCGCCAGTTGGGCATCGGCTACGCCAACCTCGGCGCCCTCCTGATGGCGACCGGCCACGCGTACGACTCCGACGGCGGCCGCTCCCTCGCCGGCGCCATCACCTCGCTGATGACCGGCACCTCGTACAAGCGCTCCGCCGAACTCGCCGCGGTCGTCGGCCCGTACGACGGCTACGCCCGCAACGCGCAGCCGCACCAGCGCGTCATGAAGCAGCACTCCGACGCCAACGCCGTGGCCGTGCGCGTGGACGACCTGGACTCGCCGGTCTGGGCCGCCGCCACGGAGGCCTGGCAGGACGTGCTGCGCCTCGGTGAGAAGAACGGATTCCGCAACGCGCAGGCCTCGGTCATCGCCCCGACCGGCACCATCGGTCTCGCGATGTCCTGCGACACCACCGGTCTTGAGCCCGACCTCGCGCTGGTCAAGTTCAAGAAGCTGGTCGGCGGCGGCTCGATGCAGATCGTCAACGGCACCGTCCCGCAGGCCCTGCGCCGCCTGGGTTACCAGGAGGAGCAGATCGAGGCGATCGTCGCCCACATCGCCGATCACGGCAATGTCGTCGACGCCCCGGGTCTCAAGCACGAGCACTACGAGGTCTTCGACTGCGCCATGGGCGAGCGCTCCATCTCCGCGATGGGCCACGTCCGCATGATGGCCGCGATCCAGCCGTGGATCTCCGGCGCGCTCTCCAAGACGGTCAACCTGCCGGAGACGGCGACCGTCGAGGACGTCGAAGAGGTCTACTTCGAGGCGTGGAAGATGGGCGTCAAGGCGCTCGCGATCTACCGCGACAACTGCAAGGTCGGCCAGCCCCTCTCGGCGAAGACCAAGGACAAGGAGAAGGCCGAGGTCACCGCCAAGGCCGAGGAGACCATCCGTACCGCGGTCGAGAAGGTCGTCGAGTACCGCCCGGTCCGCAAGCGCCTCCCCAAGGGACGTCCCGGCATCACCACCTCCTTCACGGTGGGCGGCGCCGAGGGCTACATGACCGCCAACTCCTACCCGGACGACGGTCTCGGCGAGGTCTTCCTGAAGATGTCCAAGCAGGGCTCCACCCTCGCGGGCATGATGGACGCCTTCTCGATCGCCGTCTCCGTGGGCCTGCAGTACGGCGTGCCCCTGGAGACGTACGTCTCGAAGTTCACCAACATGCGCTTCGAGCCGGCCGGTATGACGGACGACCCGGACGTGCGGATGGCGCAGTCGATCGTCGACTACATCTTCCGCCGCCTGGCGCTCGACTTCCTGCCCTTCGAGACGCGCTCCGCGCTCGGCATCCACTCCGCCGACGAGCGTCAGCGCCACCTGGAGACGGGCTCGTACGAGCCGACCGACGACGAGCTGGACGTCGAGGGTCTCGCCCAGTCCGCGCCCCGCGCGCAGGAGCTGAAGGCCGTCGCCACGCCGAAGGCCGAGGTCGAGGCCGCCAAGCCCGCCCCGCAGCAGGCCCACACCAGCGCCGAGCTGGTGGAGATGCAGCTGGGCATCCAGGCGGACGCCCCCCTGTGCTTCTCCTGCGGCACGAAGATGCAGCGGGCCGGTTCCTGCTACATCTGCGAGGGCTGCGGCTCGACCAGCGGCTGCAGCTGATACCGGGCGGAATTGCGTCGAATGCAACACCCGACGTAACCGCACCTAGAAGCCGTGATCTGTGAAAGGGAGGGGCGTCAGCCCTTGGCTGACGCCCCTCCCTCCGACGGTTGGTGCACCACGACCAGCCCCGCATGGTGCCCGAGAGGCACCAATAGAACGTTCTGGTGGTGAAAGCCTCCGGAATGACGAAAGCCCAGCCTTGTAGGAGGCCGGGCGATCGTTGCAGACAGGAACGTTGTGTCCTGCGCGGTGTGAGAACCTGCATGACATCACGTCCTGGATGCGATTTCAAATGCAACCAGGAAGGAGTGATCATCGTGGCTAAGAACCCGAAGCAGACAGGCAAGAAGGCGGCTTCCAACGCCAGCAAGGTGCTGGCTGACCCGAAGTCGACCAAGGCCGAGAAGTCGGCGGCGGCCAGCGCGCTGGCCCAGACGCCGTCGACCAAGAAGAAGAAGTGATTCTGGCCGCCCCGGGCCTACACCTGGGGCGGCCAGCCCATTTCCCCTGGTCGGAGGCTCTGGCGTAACCGATTCAACGATGTTGCGTTAGATGCATCGTGAGTCGAGGGGTGGATCTGCCAGGGGCCGCGCACTTGGTGCTGGCCGACGGGGTTGTGCATCTGGAACCGGAGCCGGCCGTCTTCGAGGCGATGCTGGACGGCTGGGCCCGGCAGCAGAGGACCCGTTTCCTGGACGAAGACGGGACGATCAAGCCGCGGCTGTCAGTGGTGCGGAGGTTCGCCGAGTTCACCAACCAGTACCCCTGGCAGTGGGAGTCCGCCGAGGTTGAGGCGTTCATCGACCACCTGAGGTCGCGGCGGAAGAAGTTTGCTGTCTCCACCGGCCGGAACTACCAGAACGCCCTGCGGATGTTCTGCGAGTACGTCACTGATTCACGCTACGGATGGCCGCTGCGCTGCCTGGACCGGTTCGGTCAGGCACCCGCACAAATCCTGCATGAGTGGAACACGATTACCCACAGCAGTGAGTACGAGGGCGATGCCAGCCGACGCCCACTGACCTACGACGAGGTCCAGGCCCTGTTCGATGCGGCCGATGCACGGGTCGACGAGATCCGGGCCCGGCGCCGCAAGGGATCCCTCGCCGCCCTTCGGGACGCCATCCTCCTCAAGACCGTCTACGCCTACGGACTGCGCCGCCAGGAAGCTTGCGGTCTCGACCTGGCAGACCTGCGGCGGAACCCGAAGATGTCGCAGTACGGCCGGTTCGGCGGCCTGTTCGTCCGTTATGGGAAGGCGTCCAAGGGCGGCCCGCCCAAACGACGCACCGTCTTGACCGTCCCCGAACTGGACTGGATCGCCGACCTCCTCGACCAGTACTTGGACGAGGTCCGCCCGGCCTTCACCCCGGGAAAACACCCCGCGCTCTGGATCACCGAACGCCGCGGCCGGATGTCCGCCCGCCGCCTGGACGAAGCCTTCGAGACCGCCCGCAAGGCGGCGGACCTGCCCGAAGAACTTGACTTGCACGGACTCCGGCACAGCTACGTCACGCACCTCGTCGAGTTCGGCTACCCCGAGCGGTTCGTCCAAGACCAGGTCGGCCATGCCTACGCCAGCACCACCGCGATCTACACCGGCGTCTCGGACGACTACCGCAACCGGCTGCTCCAGCGGATGTTGAAGGAACGGCACGCCGAGCTCTGGGAGGACGACGAGACGTGATCAAGAAGATGGGCTACCAGTGGCACCTGCGGCAGATCATGGCCACCCGGCAAATGTTCCAGACCACTGACCTGGTCGGCCCGCTCGCAGAGCGAGGCGTCGCCCTGTCCCGGGAGCAGGTATTCCGCCTGGTCACCCAGACCCCGCAACGGCTTTCGATGGACACCCTCGCGGCGCTCTGCGACATCCTTGGCTGCCAGCCCGGTGACCTCATCGAAGTCCGCGTCGTCAACGAGGAGATCCGCAAGACCGCAGACGAAGCACCTCTCCGGCCGCTGCCGGCCGCCCGCCGGACCACGATCCGCCGCCCCGAGGGACTATGACCAAGGCTCGCGACCGGTGGCGAGCCGAACAGCGACAGGCCGCCCTGGATCGCGTGATCACCGCGCTCACCGCCTCGCTGCCCGACCTGGACCGGGCACAGGCAGGCCAGGCCGTCGCCGAGGCACACGCCGCAAAGGGCATCCCGCTCCGCGACCTCGACCAGCACCTCGCCGACCACCCCAAGGCCCTGACCTCCGGCGAAGCCCACTGCCCGCCTGTCGTCGTCCGCCTCGCCAAGGTATTGCACACTGCGGGACACACAACCGTGGTCCGACCGGCCTGCACCGACTGCGGAAGATCCAACCTGGAGCTCCCCCGGCTCGGCCCCAACGGGCGCCTCTGCATCAACTGCTCGGCCCGCAGCAGCAAGGGCACCTGCGACCGGTGCGGTCGAACCGACACCCGGCTCGCCGCCCGCAGGGCTGAGGGCCTCATCTGCTACTCCTGCTATCGCGTCGACGCGGACGTCATCGAGGAATGCGCCGCCTGCGGCCAACTCCGCATGCCGGTCACCCGTCGGCCGGACAACTCCCCGCTCTGCGTCTCCTGCTGGGAAGCTCCCCAACACACCTGCGTGAGCTGCGGCACCGTTGGACCAGCCAAGTCGAAATGCTCGGGCGGGCCGCTCTGCGCGTCCTGCCACCACCGCCAGCAGAAGCCGGTCCGGGAATGCGGCCGCTGCGGACAAGTCCGACCCATCGCTCGTCGGGCCACTCGCTCACGGCCGGACATCTGCGAGGACTGCCACAGTGGGCCGGCCATGACCTGCTCCGTCTGTGTGAGAGTCCGCCCCTGCCACCGCGGGACGGACGGCGCCTGGACCTGCCGGAGCTGCCGCCCGGGGGCCACCCGGGAGTGCTGCCGCTGCGGACGGACTCGCCGAGTCCACACCCGTTGGCCGATCGGCCCGGTCTGCTCGACCTGCTACACCGTCGTGCTCGACGCGCCCGCGACCTGCACCGGCTGCGGCCGCCACCAGCCGCTGATCGGCGTCGCTGAGGACGGCACCGGCATCTGCGGAGCCTGCTCGGGCACCGCCTTCGACTACACCTGCCGCACCTGCGGGCTCGGCGGCAGAACCTACGCCGACGCCCAATGCGCCCGCTGTGTGCTCACCGACCGCCTTCAGCAACTGCTGGCAGGCCCCGCCGGGAACATCCCAGCACCTCTACAGTCGCTGCGAGACACGCTCGCCCTGGCCGAGCGTCCCCGCGGCATCCTGCACTGGCTCAAGCACAGCCCGAACGCCGCCCTCTTCGCCACCCTGGCCGCCTCCGGAGAACCGATCACCCACCAACGGCTCGATCAGCTCCCTCTCAGCCGACACCTGCACTACGTCCGCCACACCCTCGTGCACCTCGGCGCCCTCCCAGAGCGAGACGAGGAACTCGACCGCATCCCCGCCTGGCTGGACACGGTCCTCGCCGACCGCCCCGCCGGCCACATCCAGCTGGTCCGCCCCTACGCGCACTGGCACCTGCTGCGACGAGCTCGACGACGCGCCGCCCAGCGCCGCCGCCCGGCGGAGCCGGGCTCCTTCCTCCGAACCCGGGTCCTAGTGGCCCTGGAGTTCCTCGCCTGGCTAGACGAGCATGGCCTTGACCTGGGCGGACTTCGGCATGACCACCTCGACCGCTGGCTGGACGCAGGCAACACACGCACCTACGCGATCCGATACTTCCTGTCCTGGACCGCTGGCCGCGGCCTCACCGGCAAACTCACGGTCCCTTCCATTCCGCGTCAGCAGCCCAGTCGGCTGATGGACGAAGACGGTCGCTGGCAGCTGCTGAAACGGTGCTTGACCGACTCCACGATGGCTCTGGATACGCGGGCCGCAGGCGCACTGATCCTTCTGTTCGGCCTGCACGCGTCCCACGTCCGGCACCTCACCGCGACCCAGCTCACCAGCCGCGACGGCAATAGCTACCTCACCGTCGACCGGCACCCGGTTCTGCTGCCGCCCCGACTCGCCAGAATTCTCCACCAGCTGGCGGAAGCACCCCACACCCGGGCCGCGCTCACCCGCACCACCCGGGGCGAGCCATGGCTCTTCCCCGGCCTCGTCCCCGGCCGCCCCACCTCTCAGACCGGCCTCAGTTCGAAACTCCTCGCGCACGGCATCGACACCAGGCCGGCCCGAAGCGCGGCCCTGGTCGCGCTCTTCGGTGACCTGCCCGCACCAGTCCTCGCGAGCATCCTCGGCCTCCACCCCAACACCGCAGTCCGCTGGGCAGGGTTCGCCAAGACCTCCTGGGCCAGCTACCTCGCCGCCCGCGCTGCGGACCTTCAGATGGAGAGGAATACGGCACCGCAGGAATAAGTGGCCTGCGCCAGTATCCACAAACCGTGAGGGGCGGTACGGCCATCGGCCGTACCGCCCCTTCGGCGTGCATGAGTGCGTCGCGGGTCAGGACTCCTGGGGGCTGCCCATGATCCTTGCGAAGGTCGCCGGGTCGGCGTCGAAGCCGCGGATGTCCGACTGGAACGTCCACTCTCCGGAGTCGTCGCGTACGAAGTCCGCGACCGTGGTGGCCGTCGACCCCAGGACGCTGCCGAAATCGCCCTCGGCCAGGACGTTGTAGCCCTCGCGGATCCGCAGGCCCGGGTTGTGCACGCTGACGAAGGTGGACCGCCCGGTGCGCTGCTGGATGGCGACGCCGACGACCACGCGCGCGTACCGCTTGTCGAGGCGGGTGAGCTCGAGGGTCATCACCTCGTCCCAGCCGAAGCCCTTGCCGTCCTTGCTGTCCCGGTTGAGATAGATGGTGCCGTCCGGTGAGCGGCTGTCGAAGTGCACTACGTAGTCAGGGTTTTTGTGTGTGTCGGTCGCGAGGTAGGTGGCGGCGACGATGTCGAGATCGGTGGCCGGTTCGCCGGCGGGACTGGGATCCCATTTCACCGAGATCTCGACCTTGTTGATGCCTTTGTTGAGGCCGTTCACCGGTTCTCCCCTCGTGGTCCCCCTGCAACGGTCGCCTCAACTGCCTGGCAGGTGAGGCGTGTTGCCCATCGTGCCACGCGCATGGGGGCGCACGGGCGGCCGCAGTCCACCCGAGCGTGACCGACGCCACGTTCCTGGGCCGTACGATGGCGCGGTGCTGGTCAAGTGGATTCGCTGCACCGTGGTGGACCGCCGCGGTTTTGAACGGGGGCAGCGGAAATGGGCGGGACTTCTGGGGGAGCCGGGTTTCCGGGGGCAGGGCGGGGGCTGGAGCCGGGGAAGGCCCGGAGTGGCCCACATCTTCGCCTTCTGGGAGAGCCGTGCCTTCTACGACTCCTTCATGGCGCGCTCCCATGACCGGCTGGCAACAGCCCAGTCGGGCACCTTCAAGGACGCGCAGAGCAAACTGTTCGATCACCGCTTCGACGTGAAGACCGGCTTCGAGCCGCGCTTCACAGAGACCGATCTGGTCCGGGTGGCGCACTGTCGCGTCCACGAGGAGCGCGCCGAGCACTTCGCGCTGATGCAGGAGAAGGTGTGGAACCCGGCGATGGCCGGCTCGCCCGGCATGGTGAGGGGCCTCTTCGGCGAGGCGCCCGGCCACGAGTTCCTGGTCCTCTCCATGTGGCAGTCGGCCGCCGAGCACGGAAAATACCGGGCCGAGCGTGTGGAGCGGCTCGCCCTGCGGGCCCAGCTCGAGGCGGACGTCGTGGCGCTCACGGGCGACATCGTCCAGTTGGAACCGTCCTGGACGGTCTGAGACGGCCGCGATTTATGTGACCTGTGCCGTATGGAGGCCGTACGAGTGCTCGATCGGGCGCAACTCGATCTAGGGTTCCGGTATGGCACGTCCACGGCGCATCGTCCTTGTCCGGCACGGCGAGTCGGTGGGCAATGCCGATGACTCGGTGTACGAACGTGAACCCGACCACGCCCTGGCGCTCACCGAGAAGGGGTGGCGGCAGGCGGAGGAGACGGGCACACGGATCCGCGAGGTCCTCGGCGACGAGCGCGTAAGCGTTTACGTCTCCCCGTACCGCCGCACGCACGAGACCTTCCGGGCCTTCCACCTCGACCCCGAAAAGGTACGCGTACGCGAGGAGCCGCGGCTGCGCGAACAGGACTGGGGAAACTGGCAGGACCGGGACGACGTACGGCTGCAGAAGGCGTACCGCGACGCGTACGGGCATTTCTTCTACCGCTTCGCGCAGGGTGAGTCCGGTGCCGATGTGTACGACCGGGTCGGCGGCTTCCTGGAGAGTCTTTTCCGGAGTTTCGAGGCCCCCGATCACCCGCCGAACGTGCTCCTCGTGACCCACGGCCTCGCCATGCGGCTGTTCTGCATGCGCTGGTTCCACTGGACGGTCGCGGAATTCGAGTCGCTGGCGAACCCGGGGAACGCGGAAGTGCGCATGCTTGTTCTGGGGGAGGACGGCAAGTACACGCTTGACCGTCCCTTCGAACGCTGGCGTGATCCGGAGCCGTACGGAGTCACCGGATAGAGTGGCAGGGCGATGACCGCTGACTTCTCTCCCGACGGGCGCCTGGACCGCGCCCTGTCCAGCCTGCGCGGACTCGCGGTCGGGGACGCGCTGGGCTCGCAGTTCTTCGTGCCCGCGAACTATCCGCTGCTCAAGCGCCGCGGGCTGCCGCCAGGTCCCTGGCAGTGGACCGACGACACGGAAATGGCCTCCTCCGTAGTGGCCACTCTGGCCGTCCACCACCGCATCGACCAGGACGCGCTGGCCCGCTCCTTCGCCGAGCACCACGACTTCGACCGCGGCTACGGCCCCGCGGTCAACCGGCTGCTGCGGCAGGTCCGGGAGGGCGGCGACTGGCGAGAGCTGGCCTCGGCCCTCTTCAAGGGACAGGGCTCGTGGGGGAACGGCGCGGCGATGCGGATCGCCCCCCTGGGCGCCTGGTACGCGGACGATCCGGAGCAGGCCACACACCAGGCCGAGATCTCGGCCTACCCCACGCACCAGCACCGCGAGGCCGTGGTCGGCGCCATGGCCGTGGCCGCGGCGGCCGCGCTGACCGCCGCACCGGGCGGCCCGCCGAGCCCCGGGGCGCTGCTCGACGGCGTCATCGCCCTGGTGCCGCGCAGCGCGGTGGAAGCCGGTCTGCGGCGCGCCCGGGACATGCTCGACTACGGCGACACGACGACCGTCGCCGCGGTCCTCGGCTGCGGGCGGCGTACGACCGCGCACGACACCGTGCCGTTCGCCCTCTGGTCGGCGGCGCGGGCTCTCGGTGACTACGAAGAGGGCTTCTGGGCGACCGCCCAGGTCGGCGGCGACATGGACACGACCTGCGCCATCGTCGGAGGTGTCGTGGCCGCGGGGAAGGCAGGGATGCCGCCCGCGGAGTGGGTGGAGCGGACCGAGGCGTTCCCGGAGTGGCTGTCGACGAGGACTGTGGACTGAGGCTGCGGGACAGGGCTGCGGGGCGGAGCTTGCGTTCGGCTGTTCGGCGAGGGCGTCGTGCCTGCCCGTTACCTCCCGCCCCAGGCGTCTGCCACTGTCACAGCCGTGCCACAGAGAGCCGGTGACCGGGTGCGCCGCGTGTCCCACGGTTAACCTTTCCGCCACGCCGCTCGTTGATCATCACGGGCGTGCGCCGACGAGACACCGGTCCCTGGGCTTCCGCGGTAGCCACGAGCTGCGCTGCCCGGACCGGTCGGGAGGGGGTCCCGTGTCCGACATACCGTCCGAGGCCGAGCCGAGAGGGTCGGCCTCGAAGGATTCAGTGGTGAAGCCCGGCGTCGACGCCGAGGATCCGGAGGCACCTGAGGTGCCCGAGGACGTGGTTCCCGCGGCCCGCACCGGCGACGCGCTCTCGAAGGGCGACTCCGCGCGGGGTGACTCCGGTGGGACCGCTTCGGACGGGAGCGATTCCAGGAAACGCAGCGTCGCCACGCGAGACGTCGACCGGCAGGGCATCGACGACGAAGGGTGGGACGGCCCCGTCGTCGAGTCCTGGTTCGCCGGCGTCCAGGCGGAACCCCCGTCCCCCATCCACAACGCCACGCTCTGGGCCGCCCTGGCCACCGGCGTGCTCAGCATGCTCCTGCTCGGCGACGGCCTGGCCCTCAACCTCCTGCTGGTGGCGATACCGGCCGCGGTCGGCGCGTACTACGCGGCTCGGGCAGCGGGCCGGCGCCCGCACCGCTGGACGCTGGTGTGGGGTGCCGGAGGGCTTTCCCTGCTGATCGTGCCGGCGCTCCGCGACGCCGACTGGCCGTCGTTCCTGGCCGTCGTGGCCGCCGTGGCGGCGGGTTCGCTCGCCCTGCACGGCGGACGCACCTGGACGGGTGTGCTGTTCGGCCCGATCGGTCTCTACACCTCGCTGGTCACCGGCCCCCTCTGGGGCTGGCGCGGCCTGCGAGAGCGGTCCGGCGGCGCCCGGGGCAACGTGGGCCCGGTGATGCGCGCGCTCGCGGTGGCCGCGGTCCTGCTGGTGGTCTTCGGCACGCTCTTCGCCGGGGCGGACGCCGCCTTCGCGGACCTCCTCGGCCGTCTCGTGCCGGACGCATCGGTCTCCGGAGGGCCCTGGCATGCCGTGCTGTTCGTGATCGGCGTGGTCGGAGCGCTCGTGGTGGCGCACACGGCCGCCGCACCCGTTCAGTGGGACCGCGTCGAGGTGCCGGCGGGCCGCGCTCGCGGACGCGTCGAGTGGGCGCTGCCGCTGATCGTGCTCGCCACGCTCTTCGCGGTCTTCAACGCGGTCCAGCTCGCCGTCCTGTTCGGCGGCTACGACGCGGTACTGGAGAAGACCGGCCAGACGTACGCCGAGTACGCCCGCCAGGGCTTCTGGCAGCTGCTGTTGGTCACGCTCCTCACCCTGCTCGTCATCGTCTTCGCCCTGCGCTGGGCCCCTCGTGACAGCGCCGGCGACTGGACGCTGGTACGTGCCGTCCTCGGAACCCTGTGCGTCCTCGCGCTCGTTGTCGTGGCGTCGGCGGTGCGGCGTATGGACATGTACGTGGAGGCGTACGGGCTGACGCGACTGAGGATCTCCGTGGTGACCGTGGAGCTCTGGCTCGGTCTGGTCATCGTGCTCATCATGGCGGCAGGTGTCTGGGGTGCCCGCTGGCTGCCGCGCGCGGTCCTGGCGAGCGCCGCCGCGGGAGTGCTCGCCTTCGGGCTGGTGTCACCGGACGCTCTGATCGCCGAGCGCAACGTCCAGCGGTACGAGGCGAAGGGCTCGTTCGACCTCGACTACGCGCGCGGGCTGTCCGCCGACGCCGCACCGGCTCTCGACAAACTTGATGAGCCACTGCGTTCCTGTGCGCTGCAGTCCATCGCGCAGGACCTGGCGGGGGCGGACGAGTCCTGGTACGCCACGAGTCTGGGCGAGGCGCGCGCCCGGGACATCCTCGACGGACGGCCGCTGTCCCCCGACGCCGACTGGAACGTGTGCAACCGACTGGGCACCGAGCTGGCGTACCGCTGAGGCGGGGGCGCGCACGGACCGCGTACGCGCCTGCGAGGAACGTTGTTGCCGGACGCGTGCGAACGACGATGCCGGGCCGCCGTCCCCTGTACGGCGGCCCGGCATCGTCGTGTCGTTCAGCCCACGCCGGGTCCGGCCGTGCCCGCCAGGGCGTCGAGGTCGCTCTTGCGGACCCGGATCACCAACGCGGCGACGGCCAGGGCGAGCACCGCCATCGCGACGGCCGGGATGAAGGCCGTGGAGATCCCCTGGGACAGCACGTCGTGGCTCCAGGGAGCGGGCAGCTGATGGGTTTTGGCGAACTCCGCCTTCTGTTCGGCCGAGGCGGTGGCCATGAAGTCCGCGACCTGTTTCTCCGCCTCGTCGCGGCTGGCCGTGCCGAAGACCGTGGTCAGGATGGAGAGGCCGAGCGAACCGCCCACCTGCTGCGTGGCGTTGAGGAGGCCGGACGCCGCGCCCGCCTCGTGCACGGCGACTCCGGAGACCGCGGTCAGGGTCAGTGTCACGAAGTTCAGCCCCATGCCGAAGGCGAACAGCAGCATCGGACCGAGCACCCCGCCGACGTACGTACTCCCGGGGTCCATGAAGGTCAGCCAGCCGAGACCGAGCGCGACGAGGGCCGAGCCGACCATCATGAACGGCTTCGGGCCGAGCACCGGCAGGAACCGCTGCGACAGACCCGCGCCGATGACGATCGCGACCGTCACAGGGAGGAAGGCCAGGCCCGCCTCGATCGGCGTGTAGCTCAACACGTTCTGAACGAAGAGAACGATGAAGAAGAACATGCCGAACATCGCCGCGGCCAGGCTCAGCATGATCACGTACGTACCGGAGCGGTTGCGGTCGGCGAACATCCGCAGCGGTGTGATCGGTTCCTTCGCGCGGGACTCGACCAGTGCGAAGGCGACCAGCAGGACCACCGCCGCGCCGAAGGAGCCGATGGTGAGACTGTCCCGCCAGCCTTCCTCCGAAGCCCGGATGAAGCCGTAGACGAGCGACGCCATACCGGCCGTCGAGGTCAGCGCGCCCGCGATGTCGAAGCGCCCGGGGTGCCGCTCGGACTCGCTGATGTAGAGCGGTGTGACCACGGCTATCAGCACACCGATGGGTACGTTGACGAAGAGCACCCAGCGCCAGTCGAGCCACTCCGTGAGCATGCCGCCGGCCAGCAGGCCGATCGCGCCGCCGCCGGCCGAGACCGCGGCGAAGACTCCGAACGCCCTGTTGCGCTCGGGCCCTTCGGGGAACGTCGTGGTGATCAGTGCCAGCGAGGTGGGAGACGCGATCGCGCCACCGACGCCCTGGAGGGCGCGTGCGGCCAGCAACTGCCAGGGCTCCTGGGCGAATCCGCCGAGCAGCGAGGCGACCGTGAAGAGCAGGATGCCGGTCATGAAGACCCGGCGACGGCCGAGGATGTCACCGGCCCGGCCGCCGAGCAGCAGCAGACCGCCGAAGGTGAGCGTGTACGCGCTGACGACCCAGGTGAGGTCGGTGGTGGAGAACTCGAGCGCGTTCTGAATGTGCGGGAGGGCGATGTTCACAATCGTCGCGTCGAGTACCACCATGAGTTGGCAGGCCGCGATGACGGTGAGCGCGATGCCGGGATGCCCCTCCCGGCGGGCCGCTCCTGGCTTTGGTTTCTGGATCAACGGAGAGGTTGTCACTATTAAGTCCCCCACAAGTGCGTTAGTGAACGCTCGCGTTCACTGCCGCGTCAAACGGTAGTGAGTCCCCGACAGTGAACGCAAGCGTTCACTGAAGTCGCTGCCGCTTCGCGTCACTTGACCACTTGCGGACCCCGGTCCGCACGGCACGTATGCACGCGCGTGCGTGCCGCTTGCCCGCTCAGACGGAGACACGCTCATGGTTACTTCGAGTTGGACGGCCGCCTCCGCTCAGGCGGCCTCCCCGCGCCGCCGTGGTGCCGTACTCGAACGTGCGATCCTCGAAGCCGCGCTGGAACAGCTCAGTACGGTCGGCTGGAACGGACTCACGATGGAGGGCGTCGCCGCCGGCGCCCAGACCGGCAAGGCCGCGGTCTACCGCCGCTGGCCGTCGAAGGAGGATCTGGTCGCGGACGCACTCCAGGCGGGACTGCCGTCGCTCGACGACGTGCCCGACATGGGGAGCGTGCGAGAAGACCTGCTGGAGCTGTGCCGCCGGGCGCGCGAGGCGATGTTCTCGCGTCCCGGATTCGCGCTGCGCTCGGTGATTCACGAATGCGACTCGTCGCAGGCTCAGCGCTTCCAGAAGGTGATCTTCGGAGGTGTCGTGGAGCCGACCATCCGGCTGCTCGGTGAGGTCGTCGAGCGTGGAATCCAGCGGGGAGAGGTGCGGCCCGACGCGGCGAACTCGTATGTCTTCGACGCCATTCCGGCGATGATGATGTACCGGTCCAAGGTGTGCGCGAGTGAATGGAACGAGCGGGACATCGAGGAGATGATCGACCAGCTCATGGTTCCGCTGCTACGTCCGACGGGCGCGTGAGCGGCCTCTGGGGCGGTGCGGCCGGAGCGCCGAGGTTGCCTGGGGAAACCTGGGTGTCGCGTGGGGTTCCGGGCGGCGTAGGCTGAGGGCGCCATGCCGTACGAACCACCAACCCACACTGTCGAGCGCTCCCTGCGCGCCACGACCGGAGCGAAGGTCATTGCCGGTGTCGACGAGGTGGGCCGCGGTGCGTGGGCCGGCCCGGTCACCGTCTGCGCGGCGGTCACCGGCCTGCGCCGCCCGCCCGAAGGCCTCACCGACTCCAAGCTCCTGACCGTCAAGAGGCGCACCGCGCTCGCCGAGATACTGGCGAAGTGGGTGACGTCGTACGCCCTCGGGCATGCCTCTCCGGAGGAGATCGACGGCATGGGGATGACGGCCGCGCTGCGACTGGCCGCCTGCCGTGCCCTCGAAGCCCTGCCCGTGCGTCCCGACGCGGTCATCCTCGACGGGAAGCACGACTACCTCGGGGACCCCTGGCGTGTCCGTACGGTGATCAAGGGCGACCAGTCATGCGTCGCCGTCGCGGCGGCCTCGGTGATCGCCAAGGTGCAGCGCGACAAAATGATGGCCGAACTGGGTATCGACCATGCAGACTTCGGTTTTGCGGCCAACGCCGGGTATCCGTCACCGGTGCACAAGGCCGCGCTGGAGATGCGGGGCCCCACCCCGTACCACCGGATGACGTGGGCGTATCTTGATGCGCTGCCCCAGTGGCGGCACCTCAAGAAGGTCCGCAGTTGGGCGGATGGAAGCGTTCCGGAGATCGAAGGGCAGCTCGGCTTCGATTTCTGACGGTTCCGCTCGCACTCATGTGCCACCCGCCGACGCGACTCGCACCGGCGTTTGATAAAAATCAGCTCATGCCTCTCATTCCCGAGGAGCCTCAGATTCACGAGAGTGCCCAGGGTCCCCGCGCCACTCCGGCCGCCGGCCGTACCGCGCCGACCCCCCGTCCCGTACCCGGACCCCGCCCCGCGGCTCCGCCGCGTCCCGGCCGCCCGGGTCCTGTCCGGCCTGTGCCACCGGTGCAACGCGCACCGCGCGACACGGCCGTGGCCAAGCCGGGGCCGACCGCCCCGGCGGCCCCCACCGCCCCCTCGACTCCGCAGATCCAGCTGATCCCGGCCTCGGCCGAGGGTGCGCTGGACGCGGCCGAGGAAGCGGTCGACCTGCTCCTTGACTCGGGCCGCGTCCCCGGTGAGGTTCTGGTGATCACCACCGGCGAACCGCACCCGTGGGCCGCGCACGAGCTCTCGTTCGGCGAGGCCGCCTACTGGGCTCAGCACGACGCGGGAGACGACGTCTTCTACGCCGACGCGTCCGCCCTCGGTCGTGCCACGTCCCGGCCCGTGGTCGTCGTCGCCGTCAACGGCGGACCCGATGCCACTGCCGCCACCGCCCTGCCGCTGGCTCTCGGCCGAGCCGGCGCCCTGCTGATCGTCTGCGGGGATCCGCAGCAGATCAACTCGGTGCTGGGCGCGGGGGTCTGAGGACCCCCGTTCTTCTGGGGGTACTTGGGGGGTGGAGTGCCACTGCGGCCCAGGCCGCGGTGGCATGAGCACGGTGGACGGTCCGACGTGTGCCGGTACGGGGGGACGTGCCGGCGCGGCTGTCAGGGTCCGCGAGGTCGGCGTTTGGCCGTTCAGCCTTGCCGTGGCACATGTCTGGTGGCACATGTCTGAAGGGCTGTGCGGGGTGGAGGCCGCGTGTGCTCTTGCTACGGGCGTGCGTCCCGGCATGCGCTGAGACCTCGCACCCCCGCTGGCTTCTTGCACCTGCCGAGCCCTTGTACGCGTGCTCTTGTGCGGGTTCGGGGCGCCGGTTGGCCCCCTCGCGATCCTCGGCCGACCGGTGTTGTGCCCGTCTCGCCTCGGCGAGGCCGGTGGTCCGTGACCATGCGGCGGCCGGTGCGACCGGCGCTGAGGGGCGACCGGCCGGACGAACGCCGACCGGTGCCCGAGTGCGGCGGTCGCGCGGGCTCGGCCTCAGCGGGCCGCCGCGCGGCGCAGCACCTCCGAGGCCGAGCCACCGGTACGTGGCTGAATGGCATCGACCGCCGCGAGCGCTTCGAGGGACTCCGGCTTCGAGTCCGCACTGGGCCGACGTCCGCCACGCCCTTCGCCGAGCACCTGCCAGCCCTCACGCGTCAGCGTGATGTACGCCCCGCATCGCAGCCCGTGCAGCGTGCAGGCGTCCCGCAGCCCCCACATCCACGCCCCGTCCTCCTCCGTCCATCGCCCGTCGCCCTCACGGCAGTAGAGCAGGACGGCCGTACGCACCGGTGTGCGGCGCCTCAGGTCGTGCGGGATCACCCGGCGCAGCTGCGCGAGCAGCGCGTTGCGGAACATCCAGCCGTCCGCCGGGGCCGGCCGCCGGACGAAGGACGCGCTGGCCCTGAGCCGTTCGTCCGGATCGAGGACGGCGACGATCGCGGTGTCGGGCCGGGGCCGATGCCGGGAGTGCAGCCCGCTGACGACCTCCCGGGGGTTGCGCAGCAACGGAATCCCTGCGGCGGCCCATTCGGCGGGTTCGAGCATCCGGGCGAGTGAGTTGGCGGAATTGGCGGACGTCGACATCGACGCCGCCGAGGACGGAGCGAATCCGAAGGTCACGGTCCTCCCTTCGGCTACGCGCCCATACAGCGGGCGGGGGTCGGACTTGGGGGAGCGCACCGCGGCACAGCCCGAACGGGCGGCCCAGGAAAGGACCACGCGGGGCGCGATGCCAATTCTTCCTGTCGAACTTGGTTGCGGCAACGAGCAATTGGGGCCACCGACCGTTATCCGGTGATCCGCCTCATATATCCCTGCCCGTTACTCTCCCTGTCACGCCTCGATCACCCTTGCATGGCGAGGACCAGCGGCAACACCCCCTGTGCCCCGGCCCGCCGGAGCAGACGCGCGGCCACCGCCAGCGTCCAGCCGGTCTCGGTCGAGTCGTCCACGAGCAGGACGGGTCCCTGGGCCTGGGCCAGCGTGGCGACCAGATCGGGCGGCACCACGAGCGCCCCGTCGAGGGCCTTCAACCGCTGCGCGCTGTTGCTCCTGGAGACCTGCGCCGCCCCGGCTCCGGGGGCGTACTCGATGGAACCCAGCAGGGGCAGGCGTCCGACCTCCGCGATTCGCGCGCCCAGCGACTGGATCAGGCGTGGCCGGCCGTGGGAGGCCATGGTGACGACACCGACCGGGCGCGGCTGTGCGTCGGGGCTCCCCGAAGCCCAGCCGCCGGGACCCTTCGCCCAGTCGGCCAGCACACCGACCACGGCCTTCGCCACATCGTCCGGAACGGGCTCGTCAGGAGCCTGGGGCGAGAGCATCGGCCGCAGCCGGTTGCCCCAGCCGATGTCCGAGAGCCGTCCCAACGCCCGCCCGGACGCGGCCTGTTCACCGGCCGGAATGCGCCCCTTCAGGTCGACACCGACCGCCGGCAGGCCCGTCGGCCACATCTTCCGGGGCTCGACCTCGACACCCGCCCGGACCAGCTCGCCACGCGCGGAGTCCAGGGACGACGAGGACACGGATTCGGTGAACCGGGGCCCCGCACACATGTCGCAGCGACCGCACGGAGTCGCTCCCTCGTCGTCCAGCTGGCGTCGCAGGAACTCCATTCGGCAGCCGGTGGTCGTCACGTAGTCACGCATCGCCTGTTGCTCGGCCGCGCGCTGCTTGGCGACCCAGGCATAGCGCTCGGTGTCGTACGTCCACGGGTCGCCCGTGGAGATCCAACCGCCCTTGACGCGGTGCACCGCACCATCCACGTCCAGGACCTTGAGCATTGTCTCCAGACGTGACCTGCGCAGCTCCACCAAGGGTTCGAGCGCGGGCAGCGACAGTGGCCGGCCGGCCTGGCCGAGGACGTCCAGGGTGCGCCGGACCTGCTCCTCCGGAGGGAAGGCGATCGACGCGAAGTACTGCCAGATCGCCTGGTCCTCCTTGCCAGGCAGGAGCAGCACCTCGGCATGCTCCACCCCGCGCCCCGCACGGCCGACCTGCTGGTAGTACGCGATGGGGGAGGACGGCGACCCCAGGTGCACCACGAACCCGAGGTCGGGCTTATCGAAGCCCATGCCCAGCGCCGACGTGGCCACGAGGGCCTTGACGCGGTTGGCGAGCAGATCCTCCTCGGCCTGCTGACGGTCCGCGTTCTCCGTCTTCCCGGTGTACGAGGCCACTGTGTGCCCGCACTGCCGCAGGAACGCGGTGACCTCCTCGGCCGCGGCCACCGTGAGCGTGTAGATGATTCCCGAGCCGGGCAGCTCGCCCAGATGCTCGGCCAGCCAGGCCATCCGGTGTGCGGCGTCGGGCAGCTGCAGCACGCCGAGGCTCAGGCTCTCCCGGTCCAGCGGGCCGCGCAGGACGAGAGCGTCCGTGCTGCCGCCGGTGCCCAGCTGCTCGGCGACATCGGCCGTCACGCGCGCGTTGGCCGTGGCGGTGGTGGCGAGGACCGGGACGCCCGGCGGGAGATCCGCGAGCATCGTGCGCAGACGGCGGTAGTCCGGCCGGAAGTCGTGGCCCCAGTCGGAGATGCAGTGTGCTTCGTCGACCACGAGGAGTCCGGTCGCGGCGGCGAGCTTGGGCAGCACCTGATCACGGAAATCGGGATTGTTGAGCCGCTCCGGGCTCACCAGGAGGACATCCACCTCGCCCGCGGCCACCTCGTCCTGGATCGTGTCCCATTCCTCCGTGTTGGACGAGTTGATGGTCCGCGCCCGGATGCCGGCGCGGGCGGCGGCCTCGACCTGGTTGCGCATGAGGGCGAGGAGCGGGGAGACGATGACGGTGGGGCCCGCGCCCTGCTCCCTCAGCAGCGCCGTCGCCACGAAGTACACGGCGGACTTGCCCCAGCCGGTGCGCTGCACGACCAGGGCTCTGCGCTTGTCGGCCACCAGCGCCTCGATGGCGCGCCACTGGTCCTCGCGAAGCCGGGCGTCACCCGCCGGGGCGCCGACGAGGCGGGCGAGGACGGTGTCGGCCGCGGTGCGCAGCTCTGCGTTGCTCATGGCCCCATGCAACCTGATGGGTCGGACATCACGCGAATGAGGCGGTCAGCCTGTGGACAGATCCTGACGTGATCATGGTCGTGGTTATCCACAGGCCAAAGCGGAATTCTGGGATCCGCGGGATGGTCACGGCATGACGAATCACAGCGAAGCGGCCGGGAATCTCGGCGACGGTGACATGAGCGGGTGCGGCGAGCGGGGCGAGCGCGACGGGTTTGGAGGGCCCGACGGGCTCGGGGGACTCGATGGACTTGGGGGACTCGACGGGTTCGGGGGAGCCGACGGATTCGGAGGATCTGGAGGGCTTGGAAGGAGCGGGGGCGCGGGCGGTGAGCATGGCCAAGTCGGTGGAGGTCATGGTGAAGCGCGTGGTGGGCAGGGTGGAACCTGTGGCGGATCTGGCTCAGGGGGTGGCGGACGCGGTTCAGAGCACGGTGGAGATGGTGCAGGGCACCGTGTAGATGGTCCAGGTAGTGGCGGACGCGGTTCAGGGAGCGGGGGGTGTGGCTCGGGGCCGGGGGAACAGGGTGACGGCCGTGGAGGTGAGAGCCGTGTCGGCCCCGCACACGGCGCGTCCGGCGTCCCGTTCGCCGAGCATCAGGTCACCCTGCGCACTCCCGCCGAACTGGCAGACGCCCTGCCGTACCTGCTCGGATACCGGCCCGAGGACAGCATCGTGCTCGCCGCCCTGCACGACAGGGACGGGCGTGGCAGGTTCGGCGGACGGGCCCGGCTCGGCATCCCGGGCAACGCGGACGACTGGGCGTCCGTGGCCCGGCAGCTGACCGAGGGACTCGTGAAGGGCAGCGAACGCAGGGGCGCGCTGCCCGAGAGCATGGTCGCCTTCCTCTGCCAGGACCCCAAGGACGGAGAGTCGGCCCGGGACGTCATGGAACGACTGCGCCCACTCGCGCAGTTGCTGCGCACGGCCTGCGGTGCCCTGGACGTTCCCGTGATCGAGGCCCTGTGCATCTCGGACGGCCGCTTCTGGTCGTACTGCTGCCCCAGCGAGCAGTGCTGCCCGTCCGACGGGACACCCATGGGGCTGCCCGGCACGTCCGTGCTGGCCGCCGCAGCCACCTATGCCGGCCTCCAGATTCGGGGCTCCCTGCGGGAGTTCAGGGCGAGGCTCGTTCCGTGGGAGACCGCGGCCGCACTGGAGCAGGAGTCCGCACTCAACGCGGTGAGCATGGCGTTGATTCCGCGAATCCTGGACGACGAGAGCCGCACAGCCGTGGCGACCGAGACCTTGGACCTGGCTCATCGGGTCATGCGCCGGTTCGCCGACTCCACGTCTGTGGCCGGTGTACCGGGTGTTTCCGGTGTACCTGCGGTGTCCGGTGCGTCCGGCGCCCTGTCGGCGGATCTCCGGGACGACGAACTCCTGTGCCACGACGAGGCAGCCACCTTGATCCTCGGCCTCCAGGACCGCACGACGCGCGACCGGGCGGCGGAGTGGATGGAGGGCGACGAGGCCGGCCCGGCCCTCCGCCTCTGGCGGGCTCTGGCCCGCCGCTGTGTCGGCCCGTACGGAGAGCATGCCGCGGCGCCGCTCACACTCGTGGGATGGGTCGCCTGGTCCTCCGGGGACGAGCTGGAGGCCCGCGAAGCCCTGGCGATGGCTCTCGGGGCGGATCCGGGATACCTGTTTGCCCGCCTTCTCCACCAGGCGTGCAACGAGGGCCTAGACCCGGAGTCGATTCGCCGCTGCCTTCGCAAGGAGCGTGTGGACCGTGCCGACGCGGAGGTGATCGCGTCCTCGGCGTCCCCGGAGTCCTCGACGTCCCCGGTCGACGCCGACGGACCGTCCGGGTCCGCCTCGGCATCGTCGACCCGGGTGGCTTCCCGTCGCCGACGCAAGCCGCGGTCGACGGGGAGCGTGGCCGGCCGGCCGGCTTCACGGCCCTCCGGGACCGTGGGCACGCGCCGTCCCCGGTCCACCGCCGACGGCTCCTCGGCGCCGGAAGCACCCACCCGGGCCGGTGACGGTACGGGCGGCGGCACCCGGTCCCGCCGAGGGGTCGGCCGGCACGGGACGAAGCAAGGCGAGACATGAGGGCGGGGGAGCGGCGTCGAGCGAGCCGGTCGACTCGGTTCGGATGGCCGGCCTGGTTGCTTCGGGTGGTGGCGTGGGGGTTGGCGGGGCTCGAGGCAGCGTGGGGGCCTGCCGGACTCGGGACGGTGTGGCGTGGGGTGCTTGCTCCGGGCCTGGCTGCGGTTTTGCCCGGGAAGGGTGGGAGTGCTGAGGGCGCTCCGGGTGGGGCTGGCTGGGAGGAATGGGCCTCCGCCCCGGGCCGGTCGCTGGAAGAAGCATCAGGCCGGGGCCGGCCGTTGGAGGTATGCGGCCTAGGCCGGCTGTCGGAAGAAGCATCAGGTCTGTGCCGGCTGGTGGAACGTGTATCCGACCCGGGCACATTGCCGGGAGATGCATCCGACCTGGGCCGAACATCGCAAGGTGTATCCGACCCGGGCCGACCACCGGAAGGTGCGTCCGACCTGAGCCGACCATCCGAAGGTGTATCCGACCCGAACCGTTGGCCGGAAGACGCATGCGATCCGAGCGGTCTATCGGAAGCGAGTGGCGTGGCGCTCCGCGAGGTGGACCGCCTTGCCCGGTTCCTGGCCGCCGGATGCGGTGAGGGCGACGCAGCGGTTGTTGCGCCACTCGCCCCCGTCGTTCTCTGCCTGCGGCCCCTCCACAGCGGAGCCCTCGACTGGGACTGGGGCCGCCCACATGCGATAGCCGATCTGCATGTGGGTCACCCTCCGGCCGGCGTGCTGCATGTGGACCACCCCAGACCGGCATCCTGCGTGTGTGTTGCCTTCAGACCGGCATGCTGCATGTGGCGGCGACCCCCAGACCGGCGTCCTGCGTGTGTGCTGCCTCCAGAGGGGAGCGGGCCCCGACTCTCGGCCGCACATGCCCGAGCGGGACGTCAGGGCAGCCCGCGGACGCGCACCCCGCTCCGGGGAGCAGCCGCGACCGCATTCCGGAGCCCTCGGCTCACCGCCAATCGGTCGGCTTCCGTGAACCGGGGCGTGACCCGGGACAGGCCCGCTCCGTTCACCTGTGTGGCGCAGCCCGCGGCCGGGCCGTGCCATCGCATCGACCCCGCCCTTCCGGAGCCCCCCACACCCCGCTGAGCGCGCACTCAGCGCACGGAGCACAGAAGAAGCCGCCCCATGCCCCTGCCCACCCAGTCCTCCACTCCGCACGACAACCACCCTCTGACCCGCAGGCCCGCACAGTTCCCCATAACCCCCGGCGGTGCCACAACTCCGAAGGCACCCCTGTCCCTGCCGCCCGCCACAGCGAATCTGCCCCCCGCGCACGGCGCGCTGATCTGTGTCGCGCTGCCCGGGCTCGCGATCTCCGCGGAGCACGGCCAGCTGACCGGACAGGGGCTGGAGGGCTTCTACCGCGCGGGCCGACGCATGCTCTCCCGATGCCGACTGCGCGTCGCGGGGCGGGAGCCGCTCGCGATCCAGGCCCGGATGATCGCGGCCGACCAGGCCCGTTTCGTGGCGACCCTGAGCCTGTCCGCCGACGGCGGCCCCGACCCGGATGTCATCGTCGAACGGACGCGATACGCGGACGGCACGGAGCGGATCACCCTGCGCAGCGCGGCCCACCGCCATCTGCGCCTGCCCGTCGAGGTGTCGCTCGGCACGGACCTGGCGGAACTGGGCGAGGTCGCCTCCGGGCGAGCCGGTCCTGACCTGCCCGCCAGCGTTCACGACTCGGGCATGCGATGGTCCTGTGCCACTGGGCACTCCGTCGTCACGGCCAACCCGCAGCCCTCGGACGCACTGGCCTCCGCGGGGCTGCTCCGATGGGAGCTCGACCTGCAGCCCGGCGACACCCGAAGCGTGGAGCTGAGGGTACGGCCGACCGGTGCGGGTCCCATCCGGGCCGTGGCGCGCGCTGCCACGAGTCCGCTTGCCCCGGCACGGGCCGTGAGCGACGACCCAAGGGCCGAGGCACTCCTGCGCACGAGCATCGAGGACCTCCAGGCGCTGTTGCTGCGCGACCCCGTGCATCCGTCCGACACCCACCTCGCGGCCGGCGCGCCTTGGCGGTGCGGCATGGCACCGGCCGATGCGCTGGCGGCGGCGCGCATGACCCTGCCGCTGGGCACCCGGCTCGCCGCGGGGACCCTGCGCACCCTCGCGCGCACCCAACTGGTGGGCGCGGGGCCGCGATCCGGACTGCTCCCAGGGCCGCGACGGCATGCCGGTACGCATCTGCCACCGAGCTGCACGGGCGAAGAGGCGACCCTGCTGTTCCCCGTCGTTCTTGCGGAAGCCAGGCGCTGGGGGCTGCCTGAACAGGAGACCGAGGAACTGCTCCCCGTGGCCGAGCGCTGCCTGCAGTGGCTGCGGACGGCGGTCGGCGACAGTACGTATCTGTCCGACCCACGCCCCGGCGGACCGTGGCGCTGCGAGACCCAGGCACACGCCCACCGCGCCGCGCTGCTGGGCGCCGATCTCCTCGACGCGTACGGCAGGGGAGGCGGCCCCGAGTTGCGGGGGTGGGCTCGTGGGATGAGGGCCGCGTTCCAGGAGGACTTCTGGATCGAGGACAGGGGAGGCGGTAGACCGGCCGCGGCCCGTCTACCGGACGGACGGATCGTGCCGCACCTCGGTGCGGCCAGTGTGCACCTCCTCGACACCGGGCTGCTCGACGCGGGCGCCCCTGCCCCGGGGTTGCTCGACAAGGTGCAGACGGAACAGCTGGCGCGGCTGCTCGGCGGGCCCGTCATGGACTCGGGCTGGGGACTGCGCAGCCTCGGCGCGAAGGAGGCGGCGTACAACCCGTTCGGACATCGGGGCGGGGCCGTGCGGGTCCACGAGACGGCTGTCGCCGTCGCGGGACTGGCCGCCGCGGGCTACGAAAAGGAGGCGACCTCACTACTGAGGGGCGTGCTGTCGGCGGCAGAGGCCTTCGGGTACCGGCTGCCGGAGATGTACGCGGGGGAGCAGCGCACGGAAGGCGG
This sequence comes from Streptomyces sp. NBC_00258, assembly GCF_036182465.1. Classification (NCBI taxonomy): domain Bacteria; kingdom Bacillati; phylum Actinomycetota; class Actinomycetes; order Kitasatosporales; family Streptomycetaceae; genus Streptomyces; species Streptomyces sp. NBC_00258. The sequence continues at coordinate 3,866,832 of NZ_CP108081.1, read as the reverse complement.
TGCCCCGCTGCCGCATCCGGCGGCCTGTCGGCCGGCGGCGACGGCCGCGGCCGCAGGGGTCCTTCTGCTCACCACACTCGCCGGCATCCGTCCCGACGCCCCTGCCGGAACGGTGACGCTGCGGCCGCTCCGTGGTGCGCCCCTGGGCGAGATCGGGCTGACCGGCCTGCGCGTCGCGGGCGCCCCCTTCTCCGTACGCGTCAGCAGGCTCGGCCTCGCCATGGTCGAGGAGGCTGCCGACGGGCTCCAGCTGGGAGTGTGAGCGGGCGGAAGCCGGCGAGGGGCGGGTCGGCGGCGTCCCCGGCACCCGCACCGGAGAGCAGTGGATCAGCCACTGAAGCGACCGACGAAGGGACTGTTTATCGTCAGGCAGACGACTATGATCTCGACATGCCCTACGACCCGTCAGCCTTCCCGCCGTTTGCCGTCACCGTTGACCTGGTCGTGCTGACCGTGCGTCGCCATGCCCTGTGCGCGCTGGCGGTACGGAGGGGTGAGCCGCCCTTCCAGGGGCGGTGGGCGCTGCCCGGCGGCTTCGTACGGCCGGACGAGGACCTGGCGCAGGCTGCGGCCCGGGAACTGGGCGAGGAGACCGGGTTGTGCGCCCATGATCCTGCCGCGCCCGCGCAGGCCAACGGCGCGCACCTGGAGCAGCTCGCGACCTACGGCGATCCGAAGCGCGACCCGCGGATGAGGGTCGTCAGCGTCGCCCATCTCGCCCTCGCCCCCGATCTGCCCGCGCCCAGGGCCGGCGGAGACGCGAACAGCGCGCGCTGGGCCCCCGTCGAGGAACTGCTTCAGCGAGGCGGCTACGGCCGTGACGGCGAACAGGCCGCGCCGCTCGCCTTCGACCACGCGCAGATCGTGGCGGACGGTGTGGAGCGCGCCCGCTCCAAGATCGAGTACTCGTCGCTGGCGACCGCCTTCTGCCCGACGGAGTTCACGGTCGGTGAACTGCGCCGGGTGTACGAGGCGGTGTGGGGCGTGGCGCTCGACCCCCGCAACTTCCACCGCAAGGTGACCGGCACGCCGGGATTCCTCGTCCCCACGGGCGGTACGACGACCCGCCAGGGCGGCCGCCCGGCCCAGCTGTTCCGCGCGGGCGGTGCCACGCTGCTCAACCCGCCGATGCTCCGCCCCGAGGTCTGACGCCGCTCCTGGAGCGCTGCCGAGACGCAACCGCGCCAAGACGGGCATGGCCTCGAGATTCGTGCCGGGACCGGGCACGGCCCCGAGATCCGTGCCGAGACCTGAGGCCGCCCCGGGATTCTCTGTCCGGCCAAGTGGTCGGACGGGTACGGGGCGTGCCGTCCAGCGCGCTCAAGATGCCCGAAAAACCGTACATATCGCGCTATCTTGCTTCGGGTGATCCAGGCCATCGGACTGACCAGCAACGCCCGCAAGGAGCTTCCCCCCGCCGTCGACGACGTGTCCTTCGAGGTGCCCGCGGGCCGCGTCACGGCGCTCCTCGGGGCCCCGGGCGCGGGCAAGACGACGGCTCTCAGGCTCATGCTCGAACTCCAACAGGGCCGCGGAATCACCTACTTCAGAGGCCGTCCGCTGCATCGCATCGCCCATCCCTCGCGCGAGGTCGGCGTGCTCCTCGGGGAGGTCCCCGGCCATCCGGCACGCACGGTCCGTGGCCAACTCCGCATGCTGTGCGCGGCGACAGGTGTGCCGGCCCGGCGCGCCGACGACGTCCTCGAAGTGGTGGGCCTGGTCAGCCTGCGCGACCAACGTCTGAGCGCGCTCTCGCGCGGCATGGACCGTCGCCTCGGTCTGGCCTGCGCACTGCTGTCCGATCCGCACACGCTCGTGCTCGACGACGCCGCCGACGGGCTCTCCGCCCGCGAGGGCCGCTGGCTGCACGGGATTCTGCGGGCCCACGCCGCCGGGGGCGGCACGGTGCTGTTCGCCACGGGCGACCCGAAGGAGGCCGCGCGGACCGCCGACCGTGTCGTCACGCTGGAGGAGGGCAGGCTCGTCGCCGATCAGGACGTCACGGACTTCGCCCGCACCCGTCTCAGGCCCCGTGTAGCCGTCCGCAGCCCGCACGCCGCCCGGCTCGGCGCGCTGCTCACCAAGGAGGCCCGTACCACCCGACGCTCCGTGGAGGTCGTACGGGAGGACGGCAACCGCCTCTCCGTGTACGGCAGCACCTGCGCCGACGTCGGCGAAACCGCGTACCGCCACAGCATCCTCGTACACCAACTCGCGGATGAGATCGGCGACATGGGGCCCGTCCCCGCGCGGCAGTCGGTGAGTGACTCCCAGGAGGGCGAGCCGCCCGCGCGCACCGCGGAGGCGGAAGGCGCGAACGAACTGTCTCCGCTCCCGCCGCCCATCAGTGTCAGGCCGGGCTCCAGCCCCTTGCGGCCGCTGCGCTACGAGCTGCGCCGTGCGGCCGGGGTCGCCACCGGCTACCTCACCGCGGTCGCCGTGCTCGTCGCCTCCGCCCTGATCTCCTTGCTCCTGGCCAGAGCGGGACACACACCGCAGCCGCGCCTGCTCGCCGCGTGGCCGCGGGAATTCCCTCTGCCGCCCGCGGCGCTCGGCGCGGGGCTGCTCGGTGCCATCGCCTTCGGTGACGAGTTCCGCCATCCCGCCCTGGCCGCCGATCGCGGGAACGTCCCCCGCCGCCTGGGACTGCTCGCCGCCAAACTCCTCGTCGCCGCCGCCACCGCGCTGCTGCTGGCCGTCGCCGCGGTGGCTGTGGACGCCGAACTGCTCTACCTCGTCTACGGACGGGAACTCACCGGAGTTCCCGAAGACTGGCTTTCGCTGAGCGTGAGTTGGATCGGTCTCGTGGTGGGCTGCGCCTGGGCGGGCGTTCTGGCGGCGGGGATCTTCCGGTCGACGACCGCCGGACTCGCGGCGGTGCTGGCCGTACCGGTCCTCGTCGTACCGCTCGTACAGAAAGTCCTTGAGGGGCCGTCCGTGCGGACCGCCGCCGGGTTCTCGACCCGGCTGCGGGAGCTCGTGCTGATGCAGTGGCCCTTCGGGGGCGAGCGCTATCTCGGTGCTGTGGCGCGAGTGATCGCCCAACCCGTCGGCGGAGCACTGATGTTGTCGCTCAGCGCCCTGCTCTGCGCGTATCTGCTCACCACCCTGCGGAGCAGGGTCCGATGACGACCGTCCGTGCACACGCGTTCCCCTCGTGCGCGCAACTCCACACAGAACGCCCATTTCTTTCCGATAAGGCGTCAATTGCGACGGGGTGAGCGATCACCCTTTCGTGTGCTTTTCACCAAAGACCTCAAGGGAGTTGGAGACGGAGCCGACAAAGGATCCGTGAGTACCCTTGCGCACACCATGATGACCGCCGCCCGTTCCGCAGACTCCGGCCTCGCCGGCCCGGGCGAACTCGACCGCTACCCCTACGGGGAGGTCCCCGGCGCAGACCGCGTCAGCGCCTCCGTGTGGGACAGCACGGACCCGGAGCTGGGCCGCATGGGTCGGCGTGCCGCCGGCAGCCGCGGCCGCGGCCTGCATGGCCAACTGGTCCAGCAGCTCGGGCAGATGATCGTCTCCGGCGACCTGGGCGCGGACCGCCCGCTGGTGCCCGAGGAGATCGGCCAGCGGTTCGAGGTCTCCCGTACCGTCGTCCGTGAGTCGCTCCGCGTTCTTGAGGCCAAGGGCCTGGTCAGCGCCCGCCCCAATGTCGGCACGCGCGTACGCCCGGTCAGCGACTGGAACCTCCTTGACCCCGACATCATCGAGTGGCGGGCCTTCGGGCCGCAGCGCGACGACCAGCGTCGCGAGCTGAGCGAGCTGCGCTGGACGATCGAACCGCTCGCTGCCCGTCTTGCCGCCGGACATGGCCGGGAGGAGGTGCAGCAGAGGCTCTGCGACATGGTCGAGATCATGGGCCACTCCATGGCGCAGGGTGACGCGCTCACTTTCTCGCGCGCCGACGCGGAGTTCCACTCCCTGCTCATCCAGGTCGCCGGCAACCGCATGCTGGAGCATCTCTCCGGGATCGTGTCCGCCGCGCTCCAGGTGTCCGGCAACCCGGTCACGGGCTGTGACCGGCCGACCGAGGCGTCCCTCGGACACCACGCCCGCATCGTCGACGCCCTCGCCGCCGGCGACGGATCGGGTGCCGAGGCGGCCATGCGCCAACTGCTCACCGTCCACCCCGAGGTGGAGCGCGTCGTGCCCGCGCCGCGCGAGCACTGACCGCGCACCGCGGGCGGTGCGGTCGGTGGCGGGTGCCCCGCGTGGCATCGCTTGGCCGGCGAACCATCTGCCGCCGGACCCCCTGGATGCTTCTGGAATCCGGCGGGGTCCGGCGGCGCGATGGGGTACTGAGGTCATCGGCTGACCACCTCTGACCGCATCTGGGAGCTTTTGAGCACTTACGGGGTGTGACTCGGGCCACGCAGATTGGGCGTAACGCTCCACGGGGCAGCGCGATGACCTAAGAGGTGACAGCCGAGTGGGGAATACAGACGCCGTTCAAGGCGCTGTGACTCTTCCCGGCCCTCGCCCGCGCCGTCGGCCCATCCCCAAGTCGGCGGTCGTCGGCTCCTGTCCGTACCGGACGGGGCCGGAAGCCGTTTTCCAACGTTCCGAGAGGTTGTTCGTGTCGGCCAGCACATCCCGTACGCTCCCGCCGGAGATCGCCGAGTCCGTCTCTGTCATGGCGCTCATTGAGCGGGGAAAGGCTGAGGGGCAGATCGCCGGCGATGACGTGCGTCGGGCCTTCGAAGCTGACCAGATTCCGGCCACTCAGTGGAAGAACGTACTGCGCAGCCTCAACCAGATCCTCGAGGAAGAGGGTGTGACGCTGATGGTCAGTGCCGCGGAGCCCAAGCGCACCCGAAAGAGCGTCGCAGCGAAGAGTCCGGCCAAGCGCACCGCCACCAAGACCGTCGCGGCGAAGACGGCGACGGCCAAGAAGGCCACCGCCACCGCCGCCCCGGCGATGCCTGCCGCAGACGCTCCCGCCGAGGACGCAGCCGAGAAGAAGGTCGCTGCCAAGAAGGCGACGGCCAAGAAGGCCGTAGCGAAGAAGACCGTCGCCAAGAAGGCGACGGCGAAGAAGACCACCGCCAAGAAGGACGACGCCGAGGCCGTCGACGACGAGGCTGCCGAGGAGACTCCGGGCGCGGCCAAGGCCGGCGGCGAGGAGCCTGCCGAGGACGGTGCCCAGGGCTTCGTCCTGTCCGACGAGGACGAGGACGACGCGCCCGCGCAGCAGGTCGCCGCGGCCGGTGCCACGGCCGACCCCGTCAAGGACTACCTCAAGCAGATCGGCAAGGTCCCGCTGCTCAACGCCGAGCAGGAGGTCGAGCTCGCCAAGCGCATCGAGGCCGGTCTGTTCGCCGAGGACAAGCTGGCCAACGCCGACAAGCTCGCACCGAAGCTCAAGCGCGAGCTGGAGATCATCGCCGAGGACGGCCGCCGCGCCAAGAACCACCTCCTGGAGGCCAACCTCCGTCTGGTGGTCTCCCTGGCCAAGCGTTACACCGGCCGCGGCATGCTCTTCCTGGACCTCATCCAGGAGGGCAACCTCGGTCTGATCCGCGCGGTGGAAAAGTTTGACTACACCAAGGGCTACAAGTTCTCGACGTATGCCACGTGGTGGATCCGTCAGGCGATCACCCGCGCCATGGCCGACCAGGCCCGCACCATCCGTATCCCGGTGCACATGGTCGAGGTCATCAACAAGCTCGCGCGCGTGCAGCGCCAGATGCTCCAGGACCTGGGCCGCGAGCCCACCCCGGAGGAGCTGGCCAAGGAACTCGACATGACCCCGGAGAAGGTCATCGAGGTCCAGAAGTACGGCCGTGAGCCGATCTCCCTGCACACCCCCCTGGGTGAGGACGGCGACAGCGAGTTCGGTGACCTCATCGAGGACTCCGAAGCGGTCGTCCCGGCCGACGCGGTCAGCTTCACGCTTCTCCAGGAGCAGCTGCACTCGGTCCTGGACACCCTGTCCGAGCGTGAGGCGGGCGTGGTCTCGATGCGCTTCGGTCTCACCGACGGGCAGCCGAAGACCCTCGACGAGATCGGCAAGGTCTACGGCGTGACGCGCGAGCGCATCCGCCAGATCGAGTCCAAGACGATGTCGAAGCTGCGCCATCCGTCGCGCTCGCAGGTGCTGCGCGACTACCTCGACTAGGTCTCGGCCGTACGTCACGGAGGGCCCGGTTTCCCGCTCAGGGAGCCGGGCCCTCGGTCTGTGCGGAGTGCGGAGTGCGGCCATCTGGATCACGCTGGGTGTCTCATGACAACCCCAGAGTGAGGAGCGCGCATGCCTCGTCCCTTTGCCCGAGCGCTGGCCGTCGCGGCCACGGCGGCCGTCATACCGTTGGCCTGTCCGGCCCCCGCGGCGGCCGATGTCATTATCGGCGGCTACCCGGTCGAGATCTCCGAGAGCCCCTGGACGGTCGCCGTGTCCAGCCGTGACCGGTTCGGGGGTACGCGTGCCGGACAGTTCTGCGGGGGTGTGGTGATAGGCCGCTCGACGGTGCTGACCGCGGCCCACTGTCTGAGCAAGGAGGTGCTGGGCGCACCTCCACGGCAGGTTCGCGATCTGAAGGTCATCGCGGGCCGCGGGAATCTTCTGTCGGACGAGGGCAGGGAGATCGCTGTACGCGACACCTGGATCAACCCGCGCTACGACAGCTACACGAACGCCGGAGACTTCGCCGTACTCACTCTCGCGGAACCCCTCGCCGCGAGCGCGGTCATTCCCATGGCGGGCCCCGGTGACGCCGCGTACCAGCCCGGTACGGGGGCCGTGGTCTACGGCTGGGGGGACACCACAGGGAGCGGCGACTACACGACCGCGCTGCGGGCCGCGCGCGTACAGGTGCTGTCCGACGCGCTCTGCGAGGAGGCCTATCCGGGGAGCGTGGACGGAACGTACGTGGCCGCTTCCATGCTGTGTGCGGGGGAGGAAGAGGGGGGCCGGGACGCCTGTCAGGGGGACAGCGGCGGTCCCCTGGTCGCTCAGGGGCGGCTCATCGGCCTCGTGTCGTGGGGGAGCGGCTGTGGGCGGGCCGGGAGCCCCGGTGTCTACACGCGGGTCTCGGAGGTCGTCAGGACGCTCGGAGCGGGCCGCTGAAGGCCCTTCTGCGGCCCTTGGGGGCGTGAGCCGTCTCACGGCCGCGGGGAGCACGAGCACGGGCGGCCGCCCCTGGATGGGGGCGGCCGCCCGGTCACCGGCCTGTGCCGGAGATGGCTCGTCGTCTGCGCGAAGTGTCAGTGCTCTTCGTCGTTGGCGCTTGCCGGGGCGGCCGTCAACCGCTCCGTCTCGTCCTGTATCTCAGCGGCGATCTTCTTGAGTTCCGGCTCGAACTTGCGCCCATGGTGGGCACAGAAGAGCAGCTCACCACCGCTGAGGAGGACGACGCGCAGATATGCCTGGGCGCCGCAACGGTCGCAGCGGTCAGCGGCCGTCAGCGGGCTCGCGGGGGTCAGAACAGTAGTCACGTCGCCTCTTCTCTAGCTCGACGAGCTGTCGTACCAGGGTCAACATCCAACCAGGCCGAAAACGTTCCCGCTCGTGGCTCTTCCTCGAAAAAAATCTTTCCGAGTCGGCTGTCTGCTGCCGGTTGGCGGCGAATGAGCCGTATTGCGTGTCTTCGTGTCTTACGGGTTCGCGCTCTGTCAGGTTCAGTCCTCCCGGCTGGCTTGCCGGTTGTTCTTGAGGACGTGCCCGGAGCCTAAATGGTTCATGCCTGGAAGGGAACGTGATATGTACTTCACTCCAACGAGGGATCGAACAAGCATGCGACGCTGGTCTAGTCTGAGTTTCGGACGAGGGTGGCGTTACAACGGCTCTACCAGGCCTCGGTACCCTCGGAGCGGCGACCGAAGCCGGGCCCTTACCCAAAAGGGCCACACCTGAAATTCAGCGAGGAGCGAACCGCGTGACCGCCGAGACGTCCGTGCCGTCCACAGCGCTGCTGACCGGAGCAGACCGGGACGGTTCCAACTACACCGCGCGGCACCTGCTCGTCCTCGAGGGACTCGAGGCCGTGCGGAAGCGCCCGGGCATGTACATCGGGTCGACCGACAGCCGCGGTCTGATGCACTGCCTGTGGGAGATCATCGACAACTCCGTGGACGAGGCCCTCGGAGGCTACTGCGACCACATCGACGTGACCCTTCACGACGACGGCTCGGTCGAGGTGCGCGACAACGGCCGGGGCATCCCGGTGGACGTCGAGCCCAAGACCGGCATGTCCGGCGTCGAGGTCGTGATGACCAAGCTGCACGCCGGAGGCAAGTTCGGCGGCGGCTCGTACGCGGCCTCCGGCGGCCTGCACGGCGTGGGCGCCTCCGTGGTGAACGCGCTCTCGGCCCGTCTGGACGTCCAGGTGGACCGTGGAGGCCACACCCACGAGGTGAGCTTCCGCCGCGGCACCCCCGGAGCGTTCAAGGGGGACGGGGCCGACGCCGCTTTCGACGCGTCGGCCGGGCTGCGCAAGCTCAAGCGGATCCCCAAGACCCGCACCGGCACGCGCGTGCGCTACTGGGCCGACCGGCAGATCTTCCTCAAGGACGCGAAACTCTCCCTGGAGCACCTGCACCAGCGCGCCCGGCAGACCGCCTTCCTGGTGCCCGGCCTGACCATCGTCGTCCGCGACGAGTACGGGCTCGGCGACGGCGGCAGCAAGGGTGAGGAGTCCTTCCGCTTCGACGGCGGCATCAGCGAGTTCTGCGAGTACCTGGCAAGCGACAAGCCCGTCTGCGATGTCCTCCGCTTCTCCGGGCAGGGCACCTTCAAGGAGACGGTCCCGGTCCTGGACGACCACGGGCAGATGACGCCCACCGAGGTCACCCGGGAACTGGGCGTCGACGTGGCGATGCGGTGGGGCACGGGCTACGACACGACCCTGAAGTCCTTCGTGAACATCATCGCCACGCCCAAGGGCGGCACCCATGTCGCCGGCTTCGAGCAGGCCGTCGCGAAGACGATGAACGAGGTGCTGCGCACCAAGAAGCTGCTGCGCGTCGCCGAGGACGACATCGTCAAGGACGACGCCCTGGAAGGTCTCACGGCTGTTGTCACGGTCCGCCTCGCCGAACCGCAGTTCGAGGGTCAGACCAAGGAGGTCCTCGGCACCTCGGCAGCCCGCAGGATCGTGACGAACGTGGTCTCCAAGGAGCTCAAGGACTTCCTGACCACCACGAAGCGGGATGCCGCCGCGCAGGCCCGGGTCGTCATGGAGAAGGCCGTCTCCGCCGCCCGTACGCGTATCGCTGCCCGTCAGCACAAGGACGCGCAGCGCAGGAAGACGGCCCTGGAGTCCTCCTCGCTGCCGGCCAAGCTCGCCGACTGCCGCAGCGACGACGTGGACCGCAGCGAGCTGTTCATCGTCGAGGGAGACTCCGCGCTCGGCACCGCCAAGCTCGCCCGGAACTCCGAGTTCCAGGCGCTGCTGCCGATCCGCGGAAAGATCCTCAACGTCCAGAAGGCGTCCGTCACGGACATGCTGAAGAACGCCGAGTGCGGCGCGATCATCCAGGTCATAGGAGCCGGGTCAGGCCGGACCTTCGACATCGACGCGGCTCGCTACGGGAAGATCATTCTTCTCGTCGACGCCGATGTCGACGGCGCGCACATCCGCATCCTGCTGCTGACACTCTTCCAGCGCTACATGCGGCCGATGGTCGAGGCGGGGCGGGTGTTCGCGGCGGTGCCGCCGCTGCACCGCATCGAGCTCAGCCAGCCCAAGAAGGGCCAGGACAAGTACATCTACACGTACTCGGACCGCGAGCTGCGAGAGACAGTGCTGGAGCTCCAGCGCAAGAACGTGCGGTACAAGGACTCGATCCAGCGCTACAAGGGCCTCGGCGAGATGGACGCCGACCAGCTGGCCGAGACGACCATGGACCCGCGCTTCCGTACGCTGCGCCGGATCAACATCTCCGACCTGGAGGCCTCGGAGCAGGTGTTCGACCTGCTGATGGGCAACGACGTCGCCCCGCGCAAGGAGTTCATCTCCAGCTCCGCGGCGACGCTGGACCGCTCGCGCATCGACGCGTAGAGGGTCGCGCAGCCGGCTTGGCCGAGTGAGCCCGTCGGGACCGCGAGAGGTCCCGACGGGCGTCGGGCCGGGAGACCGGCCCGGTGACATCTGTGAGGGCGTCCGTGAGGGCGTCTCCACCCGTGGGTGGAGACGGGGCGCCTGAGGGATCCACCCATGATCCACCCTGGCTCCGATCTGCCGATCTGCCTATTTCCGTAGCGTCGAAGGCGTCGACAGCGCCCGCTGCCGGCACCCGTCCTTCCCCGCACACGGAGGCCGCGATGTCCGGGCTTGTCGATGCCTTGGTGATCCTCGCCGTTGTCGTCCTGGTGATCGCTCGCCAGTTCCGCACCCGTCGGATAGCGACAGACAGGAGCTGGTGGGCCGTGCCCGCGGTCCTGATCTTCCTGGCTCTGCGCGAACCGGGCCTGCTCGACCCCGACCACCGGACGCTGTCGGCCCTCCTGCTCGGCACCGAACTCCTCATAGGCCTGGCCACCGGTGTCGGCTGGGCCTGGACCACCCGGATCTGGAGGGCACCGGACGGCACGGTGTGGAGCAGGAGCAGCAAGGCCAGCGGCCTCGTCTGGACCGTCGGGATAGCCCTGCGGGCCGGCTTGTTCGGCCTCGGCGCCGCCCTCGGCCTGCACCAGGACAGTTCCGCCCTGCTCCTCGCACTCGCGGTGACGCTGCTGGTGCGCTCCGGGATCATGGTCCGGAGGGCGCAGACACTGCCCTCGGCGAGCGGGCAGAGCGCGGCGTACGGTGACGGCATGCCCCAGCCCACGCGGAAGGAGCGTGTATGACGGAGAACGTCTGGACGCTCTGGCCTTCCCGCGAGGCACTCTCCCGAATGGGAGTGCACAGGGCGCGGCGTGCTCTCGCCGGGGCCGGGCGCACCTTCGCCGTAGGCATCCTCCTCGCGACGACCTTCATCCACAGCGACCTGCACGGCTGGGGTGTCGCAGGGGCTGTTCTGGGAGTCCTTGTCGGTGGACTCGGGATCTGGGGCTTCTGGAGGGTCACGCTCGAACATCGCCTGCTTCCCTCATTGGGGTTGCTCGTGCTGCTCTTCGCCATCGCGACGGTGGCAGAGAGCGCGGGGCTGCGGGTTCCTGCCCTCGTCGTGTGGTGCGCCTGCGCCGTCAGCGCCATGGAACGACTGCCGCTCGCGGCGGCCCTGCCCGCGAGCGCCGTGGCTCTGGGCACGTACGCGGCAGTGAACAACGACGCCTGGCTGACCACCCTGGCCACGACCGTGGGGCTCGCTCTGGCCGGATACGTGCTGCGGCTGGACGCGGAGGCCCGGGGCAGCGCCCAGCGGCTCCTTGCCCAGGAGCGTGCCGCACGGGCGGCCGAGGCGGAGTCGGCGGCGCTCGCGGAGCGGGCCCGGATCGCACGGGAGATCCATGACGTGCTGGCACACAGCCTCTCGGCCCAGCTCGTGCACCTGGAGGCGGCTCGGTTGTTGATCGAGAGGGGAGCGGAGAGGGACCAGATCCTCGATCGGGTCGTGGCGGCACGGGGAATGGCCCGCGAAGGCCTCGCCGAGACCCGGCAGGCACTCTCCGCGCTGCGCGGAGAGCTGTCACCGCTGGAGGAGTTCCTGAGCGAACTGGTCGCCGACACCGCCGGCGCCGATGTCACCGTCACGGGTGAACGGCGGCTGTTGCCGGCGGAGGCGTCGCAGGCGGTGCGCAGGGTCGCCCAGGAGGCACTGACGAACGTCCGGAAGCACGCGCCCGGGGCCAAGATCCGCATACGGCTGGAGTACGGCGAGCACGAAGTGATGTTGAACGTAAGGGATTCGGGAGCTCCGCCGGGTGAATTCACACACTCCGGTGCCGGATACGGTCTGATCGGAATGCGGGAGCGGGCCGAGCTGCTGGGCGGCTCGCTGGAGGCCGGGCCGTACGAGGAGGGGTTCGTGGTGACGCTGAAGGTGCCTGTATGACGGAGGAGGAGGGCGGAGCACCGGCCCGTGTCGTCGTGGCGGACGATCAGACCGTGGTGCGCGAGGGCATCGTGATGCTGCTCGGGCTGCTGTCGGGGATCGAGGTCGTCGGGGCGGCCGCCGACGGGCACGAGGCCGTGCGGCTGGTGGCCGAACTCGACCCGGACGTCGTGCTGATGGACCTGCGCATGCCTCGCTGCGACGGGGTGGAGGCGACCAGACGAATCCGGGCCGAACACCCCAGGACGCAGGTTGTCGTGCTCACCACGTACGCGGACGACGCCTCGCTGTTCCCCGCGCTCAGGGCCGGGGCCCGTGGCTATCTCACCAAGGACGCGGGCGGCGACGAGATCGTACGGGCCGTGCGGAGCGTGCTGTCCGGGGACGCAGGGCTCTCCCCGGGCATTCAACGGCGCTTGCTGGAGCGGCTGTCCGAGCCGGAGCCGGCCGTTCCCGCGCAGGGCACCGAGGCGCCGGACGGGCTCACCGCGCGGGAGACGGAGGTGCTCGTGCTGATCGCCGACGGTCTGACCAACCAGGAGATCGCCCGCAGGCTCCATGTCTCGACGGCCACCGTGAAGACCCACATCAACAACCTGTTCGCCAAGACGGGGCTCAAGGATCGTGCGCAGGCGGTCCGTTACGCCTTCGGGAAGGGACTTGTGCGGCCACCAGGGGGGTGAGTCACCTGATGGGGTGAAGAGCGCGGAGAGAAGAGTCTGGGATCTTCCCGATCTGTCCATCCTTGGGCACGCGGCCGAAACGGGCAGCGGACAAGGAGAGTTCGGTGGAGAAGTACGACGGTCCCGACTCCGGAAAGGTCCGGTTCGACGACCCCTGGTACGACGCGCTCGCCTCCGGCTGGGGCGAGTTGGACAGTACGGGTGCGCCCGCTCCCGCCGTGCCGCCCGCGCGCGGGGAGCAGGAGGACCGGACCGCCCGTGCGGCCGACGTCTATCTGGAGGTGCAGCGCAGCGCGGCCTTCCAGGAGGTGCGCAGTCGGTACCGGAGGTTCGTGGTCCCGGCCGTCGCCGTCTTCTTCACCTGGTACGTGGCCTATGTGGTGACGGCGACGACGGCTCCGGATTTCATGGCGCAGCCCGTCGCCGGCGCGGTGAACGTGGCGATGCTCGCGGGGCTGGGGCAGTTCCTCACGACGTTCCTGTTCACCTGGGCGTACGCACGGCACGCTCGGCTGCGCAGAGACCGGGCCGCGCTCGATCTGCGCTGGGACACACAGGAGCTGACGCGAAGCGTCGCGGGTGGTGAACGGTGACCGGGAACCATCAGACGCTGGCGCTGCTGCTGTTCAGCGTGTTCGTCGCGGTCACCCTGGGGATCACGACCTGGGTGAGCCGCCACCGGCATGGTTCGGCGGAGGAGTTCTACGCGGGCGGACGGCTCTTCTCGCCCATGGAGAATGGTTTTGCCATCGCGGGCGACTACATGTCCGCCGCGTCCTTCCTCGGTATCTCGGGGCTGATCGCGCTCTTCGGCTATGACGGGCTGCTGTACTCGGTGGGCTTCCTCGTCGCCTGGCTCGTCGTGCTGTTCCTCGTCGCCGAACTGGTGCGCAACTGCGGGCGGTTCACGCTCGCGGACGTCGTCGCGTCCCGCATGAGCGAGCGACCGGTACGGATCGCGGCGGGAACCTCCTCGGTGACCGTGTCCGTTCTGTACCTGGTGGCGCAGATGGTGGGTGCCGGCAGCCTGGTCGCGCTGCTGCTCGGCGGTACGAGCGAGGCGGCGCAAGCCTGGACGGTCATCGGCGTCGGGGCGCTCATGGTCGTCTATGTGTCGATGGGAGGGATGCGGGCCACCACGTGGATCCAGATCGTCAAGGCGGTCCTGCTGATGGGCGGGGCGATCGCGTTGACCGTGCTCGTCCTGGTGCGGTTCCACGGGGACTTCGACCAGTTGCTGCGTACGGCGGCGGACCGGAGCGGACACGGGAAGTCGTTCCTCGCGCCGGGGCTGAAGTACGGCGGGGACTGGACCGCGCGCATGGACTTCATCAGCCTGGGACTCGCGCTGGTGCTCGGCACGGCCGGGCTGCCGCACATCCTGTCGCGCTTCTACACCGTGCCGACCGCGCGGGCCGCGCGGCGGTCGGTCGTCTGGGCGATCGGTCTGATCGGCGGCTTCTACCTGATGACGATCGTGCTGGGGTTCGGGGCGGCGGCGATCGTGGGCCCCGATGCCGTACGCGGGTCGAACGCGGCCGGGAACACGGCGGTTCCGCTGCTGGCGCTCGATCTGGGCGGCGGCGCCGGTTCCACCGGAGGAACGGTTCTGTTCGCGATCGTCGCCGCGATCGCCTTCGCCACGATCCTCGCGGTGGTAGCCGGAATCACGCTCGCCTCCTCGGCGTCCGTGGCCCACGACCTGTACGCGTCGCTGCGACGACGGCGTGCAAAGCCGCGCAGCGAGGTGGCCGTGGCGCGGACCGCCGCGGTCGGTATCGGCGTTGTCGCCATCGCGCTGGGCCTGCTCGCGCGCGACCTGAATGTGGCCTTCCTGGTGGGGCTTGCCTTCGCCGTCGCCGCGTCGGCGAACCTGCCGGTGCTGCTGTACTCGCTGTTCTGGCGGAACTTCACGACGCGCGGCGCGGTGTGGTCCGTATACGGCGGCTTGGTGCCGGCACTGGTGCTCGTCGTGCTGTCTCCGGTGGTGACGGGCAGTCCCGCGTCGCTGTTCCCAGGAATCGACCTCCAGTACTTCCCGCTGGAGAACCCGGGCCTGGTGTCGATCCCGCTCGGCTTCCTGGCGGGCTGGCTGGGCACGGTCACCTCGGCGGAGCCGCCGGACGAGGCCAAGCACGCCGAAACCGAGGTACGGGCGCTTACGGGGGCGGGAGCGGTCTGACCGACGGGCGGGCGAGGGGAGGTCCGGCGGGACACCCTCAGGCGAGGCCCACGAAGCCCCGGGGCGGTCCGGCAGGGCTCACCGGCTCAAGGTGCCACCCACGCATAGCGGTGTTCCGGACGCCCTGTGTCCCCGTACTTGAGTGAGAGCCGGAGACGGCCCGCCTGTTCCAGGTGGCGGAGGTAGCGCTGCGCGGTGGAGCGGCTGAGGCCCGTCTCGGCGGCGACCTCGTGGGCCGAGAGGGGGTGGCCGGCCTGGTGGAGGACGGTGCAGATCAGGTCCGTCGTCGGCTCCGAGTGACCGGTGGGCAGACCCGGCGAGGACGGGGCGGGCGTCGTACGCAGGGCGCCGAAAATACGGTCGACCTGTTCCTGCCCTGCCATGCCTTGGTCGCTGACCCTGTCGACGGTACGGCGCAGTGCGGCGTACGACTCGAGCCGCGTTCGCAGCGCTGCGAACGTGAACGGCTTGACCAGGTAGTGCAGGGCGCCGAGACGCATCGCGGCCCGTACGGTCTCCACGTCGCCGGCCGCGGTGATCATGATGACGTCCGCGCCCATGCCCAGTTCCCGCATCTGCTGGACGAGTTCGAGGCCCGTCCGGTCGGGCAGATAGTGGTCGAGCAGGATCAGGTCGACGGGTTCCCGGCCCGCCGCGTCCAGGGCCTGGGCGGCGCTGTGCGCACGGGCGGCCACCCGGAAACCGGGAACCTTCCCCACGAACTTGGCGTTGATTTCGGCGACACGGAAGTCGTCGTCCACGACCAGGACGTCAATCATCGGGCCTCTCCCCCCGAGCCGGGCGAGCGGTGAGCCCGTGCTGTCGGCCCCAGTGTTGTGGAGTGAGCAGAAAGAGCACAACACCCTTCTGTAATCAGAAGAACGCCTTGCGCACACAAGACTGATGCCGTGGCGCAGGCCACGGCTACGGTCGCGGGGCATGAGCGCAGACACCGGCCCCGCCATCGCACCACGAGGCGCGCGCAAGGTCTTCACAACCCCGCCGGGGGAACTGCACACGGCCGTCATCGGACTCGATCCGACCGTGGGAGGCTGCGGGTTCACGGCCGTCGTGGCCCCCGCAGGCCGAGGCAGATCGACCACACCGACCCTCGTCAGCGGTCCCGAAGAACTTACGGAGTGCGAAGCCCTGGTGCCGGACGAACCGCTCGACCTGCGGGAAGGCACGCGCGACTCGGTCGCCTTCGGTGCCCGCGCCCTTGAGGAATCCCCCGCCCGCGTCGCCAGAAGGATCGATACGGCCTCCCGCGCACGGACCGTCCGCGGAGGCATGGCCGTTGTCGCCGCCTCCCGTGTGTCGCCCCTGGTCGCCGACACGTGGTCCCTGGGAACGGGCAGCCGCCGGGTGACGCTCTGCGAGGAGGCCGCACACGTTCGCTGAGCGCAGTACCTCCCGGTGGAAGTCGTCGTGGACCGAGGGTTGAACTCCCTCCTCAGGGCACGCACAGGCCCACATGCCCCTCCTAGGACCCCGTTTTGTTGAGCGCCTCCCCAGGAGGCGCATTTCGCAGACAGCCCTCTCCAGGACACCGGTTCTCCTTCGGCGCCGGTCTCCCGGCGGAGAGGTCGGTTCCCCGTCGCTGGCCGCTCCAAGGCACTCGTTTTCCCGCACCGCCTTCTTCACAAGGACGTGAACGAACATGCCCAAGACCCTCAGACACGGGTCGCTGGCAGCCGCCAGCCTGCTTGTCCTCTCCTCGCTCACCGCGTGCGCCAATGACGTGGCCGGATCGGCCGCCGCCGACGAGGCGGGCGGCAAGGGGGAGAAGGTCAAAATCATGGTCGGCGGCCTGGACAAGGTGATCTACCTGCCCGCGATGCTCACCGAGCGGCTCGGCTACTTCGATGACGAGGGCCTCGACGTGGAGCTGCTGGGCGAGCACGCCGGTGTGGAGGCCGAGACCGCGCTCGTCTCCGGGGAGGTACAAGGAGCCGTCGGCTTCTACGACCACACCCTCGATCTGCAGGTCAAGGGCGAAGAAGTCCAGTCGGTGGTGCAGTTCTCGCACGCGCCCGGTGAGGTCCAGATCGTCTCCGACAAGGCGGCGAGCGAGATCAACTCACCGAAGGACTTCAAGGGCAAGAGGCTCGGCGTCACCGGCCTCGGCTCCTCGACCGACTTCCTCACCAAGTACCTCGCCGTCAAGAACGGTGTGTCCGTCAGCGAGTTCAAGACCGTCCCGGTCGGCGCGGGAGAGAGCTTCATCTCCGCGCTCAAGAAGGGTTCCATCGACGGCGGCATGACGACCGACCCGACGGTCGCCACGATCCTGGCGGAGAACAGCGGCAAGGTGCTCCTCGACATGCGCACCCCGGAGGGCTCCGACGAGGCACTCGGCGGCGCGTACCCGTCGTCCAGCCTCTACATGCAGACGGACTGGGTGAACGACAACAAGAAGACGGTCCAGAAGCTGGCCAACGCCTTGGTGAAGACCCTCAAGTGGATGGCCGGGCACAGCGCCAGCGAGATCGCCGACGAGATGCCGGACGACTACTCGAAGGGCAACGGGACGCTCTACGCCAGCGCCATCCAGAGCACCATGCCGATGTTCACCCAGGACGGTGTGATGCCCGAGGACGGTCCGAAGACCGTCGAGAAGGTCCTCAAGGCGTTCAACCCCGACATCAAGAACGCCGACGTGGACCTCAGCAGGACGTACACGACGGAGTTCGTGGACAAGGTCGTGGACTGAATCCCCCGACCGCGGTCTCCCCGACCGCGGGCCGAGCTCCTGTGTACGGCTGAACTCCCCTGACAGCCGTACAGAGGCGGGTGCGGTCGCTTCCCCCGTACTGCGGCCGTGTCCTCAGGCGCGGGTCGCCCAGATGTAACGGTGCTCCGGGCGGCCCGCGTCACCGTATTTCAGGGTCAGCGTGGCCCGTCCCGTGCGCTCCAGGAGCTTCAGATAGCGCTGGGCGGTCTGGCGGCTGAGTCCGGTCCGGTCGGCGATCTCCTGGGCCGACAGAGGGCCTTCCGCGGTCACCAGCGCCCGGCGTACGGCCTCCGCGGTGGTGGGGGAGTGCCCTTTGGGCAGACCCGGCTCCGAGCCGGCGGACAAGGCACCGAAGATCCGGTCGACCTCGGCCTGTTCGGCCTCGCCGCCGCCGTCGAGGGTGCGGCGCAGGTCCGCG
Source organism: Streptomyces sp. NBC_00258 (assembly GCF_036182465.1). NCBI lineage: Bacteria > Bacillati > Actinomycetota > Actinomycetes > Kitasatosporales > Streptomycetaceae > Streptomyces > Streptomyces sp. NBC_00258. Next base: position 3,848,872 of record NZ_CP108081.1, on the reverse strand, counting down.
TACGCCTCCAGCTTGGCGCGCAGTCCGGCGAAGGCGAACGGTTTCACCAGGTACTGGAGCGCGCCCTGCCGCATCGCCGCCTGGACCGTGGAGACGTCACGGGCCGCGGTCACCATGATCACATCGGCCTGATGTCCGCGTCTGCGCATCTCCTGGACGACCGCGAGGCCCGTCTCGTCCGGCAGATAGTGGTCGAGAAGCACCAGGTCCAGCCGGGGCAGAGCCTCCAGCTGCCGCAGCGCCTCCGCCGCCGAGTGTGCCTCGCCCGCGACATGGAAGCCCGCGACCTTCTCGACGTAGGCGGCGTTGACCCGGGCGACCCGGATGTCGTCGTCCACGACCAGTACCTCGATCATCGCGACTCCTCGTTGACGGTCGTGGCGGCACGCTCCAGCATGAGGCCGGGCGCGGGCTCCGGTGCGAGTCCGGGCTCCGCCAGTGCCTCCGGCAGCACGATGGTGAACTCGGCGCCTCCGCCGTCCGCCTCGGAGACCCGGGCGCTGCCACCCTGCCGCTCGGCGAGCCTGCGCACCAGGGAGAGGCCGATCCCGCGCTTTCGGTGGGCCGGGGGCTTCTTGGTGGACCATCCGTCCGTGAAGATCAACTCGCGCTGTTCGGCGGGAATTCCTGGACCTGTGTCCCGCACTCTGAGGACGGCGGTACGCCCTTCCGCGCGCAATTCGACCTCCACGCGCGCGTGGAGGGTGCCCGCGGCGGCGTCGAGTGCGTTGTCGACGAGGTTCCCGACGATCGTGACCAGCCCCCTCGGGTCGATCAACCGGTCCGGGAACAGTGTCGTGTCCGAGATCCACAGGGCCACTCCGCGCTCCGCCGCGACGGTGGCCTTGCCCACCAGGAGGGCGGCGAGCAGCGGGTCATGGATCTTCTCCGTGACCTGTTCCGCGGTCGCCCTGTGGTCACCGACCACCTCTCCGACGAACTCCACGGCGTCGTCGTACATCTCCAGTTCCAGCAGCCCGAGCAGTGTGTGCATGCGGTTGGCGTGTTCGTGGTCCTGGGCGCGCAGGGCGTCGATCAGGCCGCGGGTGGAGTCGAGTTCGCGGCCCAGCTGCTCCAGTTCGGTGCGGTCGCGCAGCGTGGCGACGGCACCGCCGTCGTCGGTGGGCATGCGGTTGGCGACCAGCACACGCTGACCGCGGACGGTGAGCAGATCGGTTCCGGTGACGGTCCCGGCCAGCACATCGGTCGTACGGCCCTCCCCGAGCGCGGTGTCGAGGGGCTGGCCGACGGCCTCGTCGCCGATCCCCAGCAGGCGCCGGGCCTCGTCGTTGAGGAGCCGGATCCTGCCCTCGCGGTCCAGCGCGACGACGCCCTCCCTGATGCCGTGCAGCATCGCCTCACGCTCCGCCAGAAGCCCGGCGATGTCCGAGAAGGCCAGGTCACGGGTCTGCCGTTGCACCCGCCGTGAGATCAGATAGGCGGCCAGCGCGCCGACGGCCATGGCTCCTCCCGCGTACGCGAAGAGCCCGGGGATCGCGTGGATGAGGCGGGCGCGCACGCTGTCGTACTCGATGCCGACCGAGACCGCGCCGACAATGCGGCCGTCGGCGTCGCGCAACGGCACCTTGCCGCGCGCCGAGCGGCCCAGGGTGCCGCTGTCGATCTCCATGACCTCCCGGCCGGACAGAGCAGACCTGGGATCGGTCGAGACGTGTCCGCCGATCTCTGCGGGGTTCGTGTGCGACCAGCGTGTGCCGTCGACGTTCATCACCACGACGTACTCGGCTCCGCTCGCCTTGCGGATCCGCTCCGCCTCGGCCTGCACGGGCCCGTCCGCCGAGGCCGGAGTGGACTTCAGCTCCTCGGCGAGCCTCGGCTGCGCCGCCGTGGTCTGCGCGATCGCGAGAGCGCGGCGCATCGCCTGGTCGTCCAGCTGTTCGCTCAGCGGAGCCAGGAACAGACCGGTCGCGAGGACGGCGACTCCTGCGGCGATCGCCACCTGCATCAGCAGCACCTGCGAGAACATCCGCTTCGGCATGCCCAGGCGGAGTCGTCGAGGGGGAGTGGGGCTCATGCCTATGACGGTACGGGGAGGGGCGCGCGGTGCCGTACGGGGTGTGGCGTGGATCTCGTTCGGAGGGGCGGTCAGCGGCCCGCGGGGTGCGCGACAGCCGTACGGGACAGCCGGCGCACCGCCATCACGTCCATCCGCGCCGGAGAGCCCAGAGCCGAGCCGCAGCTCTCGGGGCGGGGCGGCAGGGCCGCGCCCTGTGCGACCGTGACGAGCCAGCGGCGGCCGTCGGTGTGGGCGACCGTCACCTCCCAGCGGGGCGCAGAACCCTCCGTACGGACGACGCTCAGCACGCCCGCGGCGTCCTCGTGGGCCGCCGTGCGCACGGCCAGTTCGGCGGCCTGCCCGGGACGCTCCCAGGCTGAGCTCCCACGGCATCCGTCGGTCACGACGCGGCCTTCCCGGACGCCCTGGAGGATCTCCTTGACGGCATGGGCCTCGGCTCGCCCGTACGCGTATCCGAACGGCAGTACGAGGAGGGTGGGGGAGAATCGATGGCCCCCGAGGTGTGTGACCTCCCATATGCCGTCCACTCCGGAGGCGGCGAGTTCGGCGGCGAGGGGGCGGCCCAGAAGGGCGCAGCAGCGGTCGCGCTTGCCGTTCGTGCACACGAGCGCGAGCGGGTCGCCGGTGTGCGGGGCGCCGTCGAGGGTCGTGTCGAACGTCTCGGGCATGCCCTCACCGAGCTCGGTGAAGTCAAGTTGGAGCAGTCGCTCGGGGGCAGACGTGGTGGCCTTGTGCAGCCACACGTTTCCCGGGGTGGTGTGGGCCGCGTACACCTGGCGCTCGGCGGCCGTGTGGCAGTCGGCGTGGCGGCCCGGGCGCCGGATCAGCGCGATGCGTACGCCGGTGCCCTCGGCGGCCTGCTCCAGCGCCCGGCCGAGTGCGGGGTCCAGGTGGCTCGATGTCAGCGCATTGGCGCCCCAGGGGCCGGGCTGTTCGACCAGCAGCCACGTCCTCGCGGTGGCGGCGGTCCCCGCGAGGGGCTCCTCCAGGTCCCGTGAGACCTTCGCGCACGTACTCACAGAGGTGAGCCTAACCTGACTTGACCGGGGGTGACTCCCGGGGCGGGTGGTGTCACTGCTCCGGAAGTGGTTGAGGGGGCCGTGCGCCTACGTAGTGTCCGCTCGGGCGCATGCGCAGGGGGGCCTCGTCGTACTCCTCCAGTACGTGGGCGATCCAGCCGGCCGTGCGGGCCACGGCGAAGATCGTCTCGCCCGCCGAGGCGTGCATGCCGGACGTGGCCGTGAGGACGGCGAGGGCCAGGTCGACGTTGGCGTGCAGGGGTGCGTGGCGGGCCGTGGTGTCCACGATGTCGCGGGCCGCGGCCAGGGCGGGGCCGGCGCCGGGAACGTCCTCCAGGAGGCCGAACAGCACGCGCGCGCGTGGGTCCTCGCCCGGGTAGACGCGGTGGCCCAGTCCCGGGACGCGGCGCCCCGCGCGCAGTTCGTCCGCGACCACCGGGGCCGCCGTGCCCCGGTCCAGGACGTCGAGCAGCATCCTGTGCGCCAGGCCGCTGGCCGCTCCGTGCAACGGGCCTTCGAGGACGCCGAGGCCCGCAGAGACGGCGGCGTACGCGTGGGCGCGGGCCGACGCGGCGACCCGGACCGCAAGCGTCGAGGCGGCCAGGTCGTGGTCGATGAGCAGGACGAGTGCGGTGTCCAGGGCGCGCAGGGACGCCTCGTCGGCTTCGCGGCCGCTGAGCCGGGCCCAGAGGCGTTGCGCGAGCGAGTTTCCGTCCCGATGGTCGTGCCTCTTGGGCGGCAGGGCGGCGACGAGCGTGGGGATCAGCGTGCGGGCCGTGCCGAGCACGGCCTGTTCGGAGAGGTCGAAGCGCAGCGGGTCGGCGGTCGCCGCGGCGATGGCCGCGACGCGGAGCCGGTCGGTCGGGGCCGTGTGCTCGGGCAGCGCGTCGACGGCACGACGGGCGACGGCGACGGATGCCTCCGGTGCCGTGAATGTGGCGCCCGGGCGCAGGACGCCTGTCCACAGCCACTCGGCGACCTCTTCGTAGGAGTGGCGCGCGGCCAGTTCGGTCGCGTCGACCCCCCGGAAGTAGTACCGGTCCTTGTCGATCAAGGTGATCCGGGTGCGTACGGAGAGCCTGCCGGCGGCCGGTGAACTGTCGGCCGGTTCACGCCTGTTGCGACGCGCGAGCGCCTCCACCTCCTTGGCGTCGAAGGTGCTGCCGCGGCCGCCTGAGCTGCGTCGGCTGCTGAGCTGGCCGCGGCTCACATACGCGTACACCGTCTCGGGCTTCACCCCGAGCAGTTCGGCGGCCTCCTTGGTACTGATCCGCCGCGCTTCGTACGCGAGGGCCGGTTCTTGATCCGTCATGAGCGTCACCGTATCTGTGCAGTTGAATATTGATTCAATCAATATTGACAGGGATTGAGTCAAGCATGGACAGTCAAATCAAGTCCAGGGAGGAAACATGTCGATCAACCGGGCCGCGGCCGCCTCTGTCGACGTACCGCGAGGGCTCGCGGGCGTCGTCGTCACCGACACCGTGCTGGGTGACGTCAGGGGGATCGAGGGGTTCTACCACTACCGCCAGTACTCGGCTGTCGACCTCGCACGGACCCGCGGCTTCGAGGACGTGTGGCATCTGCTGGTGCACGGTGAACTGCCGGACGCGGCACAGCGTTCCGCCTTTGCCGCGCGGACGGCGGAACTGCGGAAGCTGCCGGTGGAGGTGCGGGCCGTACTGCCCGCGATCGCCGCGGCCAGTGGGAGGTCCGGGGCGCTTTCCGGGATGCGGACCGCGTTGTCGCTGCTCGGTGCGGCGCGGGGGTTCCGGCCGGTGTACGACATTGACGCCGGGCAACGTCGAGCGGACGCGCTCGCCGCGTCGGCGGCCGTGCCGACGTTGCTGACGGCGCTCCACCGGCTCGGGCGGGGCCTCGAACCGGTCGAGCCCCGTGACGATCTGCCGTACGCCGCCAACTACCTCTACATGCTGACGGGTTCGGAACCGGATCCGGAGCGGGCGCGGGCCGTCGAGCAGTATCTGATCTCGACCATTGATCATGGATTCAATGCATCAACATTTACGGCTCGAGTGATCGCGTCGACGGGGGCGGATGTGGCGGCCTGTCTCGTCGGCGCGGTGGGAGCCCTCTCCGGTCCGCTCCACGGCGGCGCTCCGAGCCGGGCCCTGGACACCCTCGACGCGATCGGGACTCCCGACCGCATCGACTCCTGGATCAGGGAACGCGTCCTCGCCGGCGAGCGCATCATGGGCTTCGGTCACCCCGTCTACCGCACCGAGGACCCCCGCTCGCGCATGCTTCGCGGCATCGCCCAGCAATTCGGCGGCCCCCTGGTCGACTTCGCGGTCGAGGTCGAACGCCGCGTGGAGGCGATCCTCGCCGAGCTCAAGCCCGGCCGGGAACTCCACACGAACGTGGAGTTCTACGCGGGCGTCGTCATGGAACTCTGCGGGCTGCCACGCGAGATGTTCACTCCGACCTTCGCCGCGGCCCGAGTCGTCGGCTGGAGCGCCAACATCCTCGAACAGGCGGAGGACCCGAAGATCATCCGCCCGGCGGCACGGTACGTGGGGCCGGTTCCGACGGTTGCGGTGCCCGCGGTGGCCTGAGGGTCACGCATCCGACGTAGGGCACGGCATGCGACGCGTACGCGCGAGGTCCGGCACCGTTCAGATGCCGGACCTCGGGAAGCTTGGATCGAGTGGACGGCGAGGTAGGCGCCGGCCTTCTCGGTGGGCCCCTGTCGTCACGGAGTGGTGCGCGGGGCGTGGTGGATGTGTGGGGCGGGCTGGAACGGCACCGTCTCCCGGAGGCGAATCTCAACGGGGTGACCGGATGGACCTCAACAGTTGACGGGGATCATCCTTACGACAGCCCTGCGGTCGCGTCAGGCGTCGGGGATGTCCGCCTTGGCACGGACCAGCGTCTCTCTGCTGACGATGACGATGCGTTCATAGTCCGCGCGTGCTGCGTCAGGGGGGAGTTCTTGGTCGAGCGCCGCGGTGGCCTCTGTTCCGATGACTGCGAAGTTCCCGTCGCTGAGTTCAAAAATGTCCGGACATGAGTCGCCGGACAGACTGCCTCGTTCGCGTGGGGACGCACCGATGCGGCGCACGATCTTCAAAGGGATCCCTGTCCTCTGGAGTGATAGGTGATTCGGGCGGGGATCGTACAACGAGGATTGAGTCGATCTTGGCGGAGGGGTCCGATTCACATGTTCGGGTTGACGAGTGGTCGACCCGGTGCGCCTGCGTTGATGCCGCGTCAACTATCTCTATTCCAGCGGCGGTTCGCCCACCACCCACCATTCTTCGGTGTCCGCCTCGTCCAAATCGCGGATCAGGATGTCCACCATTCGGCCGACCCTGGCCTCCTCGGAGTTGTCCTCGAGGCTGGCCCGATGGGGTCGGTGCGCCTCCCAGTAGTTTCGAAAAATGGGGTTGAGGCAGATCATGCGAAGGTGACCGTGCAGCTCCTCCCAGTTGACGACACCGACGCGGTAGGCGAGCAGGGCGTTGGTGTACAGCGCGTTGGCGAAGAGGTACTGACGTCGCTGCGTGGGTGAGTCCACCTGGACGTTGCTGTAGACGGCGGCCAGATCGGGATCCTCCATGGCCCTGCTCAGCAGGTAGAACTGCAGGCGCTGCTGCTCGGTCAGCATGGCCTGCCTGTCACTCCGTTCGACTTCCGCGACCCGCAGCCGCAGTTCCTCGTACCGGCGTTGTTGGGCGGCCAGCGCTACGAGTGCCCCCGCTGCAAAGGCGAGCCCCGCTGTGACCGCGGAGCTCAGCCTTTGCTTCCCAGATTGTGTGACCATGTCAACCCCCGAATCAGGCGACCGTCCGCCGGTCGTCGGTGTGGGTCGCCAGGGGGCGGACCGGCGAGCGGTGGGCGGCGCGCTTGCCGTCTCCCAGGGTGCCGAGCGGCTCTGATCGGCAGGGAGGCGGAGAGGAGGCGCACGGAGGGAAGCGCGGGTCGCGCAACTCGGCGCCATGCCAGACGTGTGCCCCGCGAGCGCCGCTAACAATCGTTCACTTCGAGGGCTTTCGACCGGCTCGTATCCTGGTCGGCATTCGTTTCTCGTCGTGAGCCGGTCCGCGAGCCGGTGCACGCAATGGTGTGAGAGAGGTCGCGCGTTGAGTCAGGCGAGCCCCCAGCAGATCCCCGTCGTCGTCCTCGCAGGCTTCCTGGGCTCCGGCAAGACCACCCTGCTCAACCATCTCCTGCACCGCAGCGGAGGCAGCCGTATCGGGGCGATCGTCAATGACTTCGGTTCCATCGAGATCGATGCGATGGCCGTGGCCGGGGCGCTCGGCGACTCCACCGTCTCCCTCGGGAACGGGTGCCTGTGCTGCGCGGTGGACGCCAGCGAGCTCGACGTCTTCCTGGACCGGCTCACTCGGCCCTCCGCCCGGATCGACGTCATCGTCATCGAGGCGAGCGGGCTGGCCGAGCCCCAGGAGCTGGTGAAGATGCTCCTGGCCAGCGAGAACCCGCGCATCGTCTACGGCGGGCTCGTGGAGGTCGTCGACGCCGCGGAGTTCGACGCCACCCGCCAAAAGCATCCCGAGATCGACCGGCACCTCGCCATCGCCGATCTGGTCGTCGTCAACAAGGCGGACCGCGCGCCGGATCCCGACCGTGTGATCGGCCTCGTCCGGTCCCTCACCGATCGCGCCGCCGTCGTGTCCGCCTCGTACGGGCGGATCGACCCCGGGTTCCTCTTCGACCGCAGGCCCACGGAGGAGCGCATCGGGCAGCTCTCCTTCGACGACCTGCACCGGCTGGAGGACGGTGAGCACGATGGCCTTCCCCAGCCTCATGGCCACCATGACCATCACGGCTCCCGCGACCATCACGGCCATCTGCACTCCGCCTACGAGTCCGTCGCCTTCACCTCCGAAGTGCCCCTCAGCCCGCGGCGGTTGATGGGCTTCCTCGACAGCAGGCCCGAGGGTCTCTACCGCATCAAGGGGTACGTCGACTTCGGTGCAGCCGACCCCCGCAACCGGTACGCCGTGCACGCCGTCGGCCGTTTCCTGCGCTTCTACCCGGAGCCCTGGGCCCAGGGCGAGCGCCTCAGCCAGCTCGTCCTCATCGGCTCGGGCATCGACGCCCTCGCCCTCGGCAAGGAGCTGGAGGCGTGCAAAGAGGACGCCCCACACGCCGACGAGCACAGCATGTGGGGCGTCCTCCGCTACGTACAGGAGCCAGAGGCGGCGCAGGGCCCGGACGGTCGGGCTCAGGGCGCCGACCTGCCGGGTGCCTACGACGTCTAGACCGGGCCCGCCACCACCGAGACCGTCTTCGCCAGGGAGACGCCCGAGCCGTCCCGGCGCGGGTCCATCTCGGGCAGCTCCGCGGGTGTGCCGTCCTTCTGCGCGGCCCGGGCCGGTGTGGGACCTGCCCACGCGAGGCTCAGGCAGTCCTCGCCCTTCAGGAACCGCTGGCAGCGCACGCCACCCGTGGCGCGGCCCTTTCGCGGGTACTGGTCGAAGGGCGTCAGTTTGGCCGTCGTCTGGACCGAGTCGTCCAGCGTGCCGCGTGAGCCGGCCACAGTGAACACCACCGCGTCCACCGCCGGGTCCACCGCCGTGAACGAGATCACCTTGGTGTTGTCCGTGAGCTTGATGCCCGTCATACCGCCCGCGGGCCGGCCCTGGGGGCGGACCTGGGAGGCCTGGTAGCGCAGCAACTGGGCGTCGTCGGTGATGAAGACCAGGTCCTCCTCGCCGGTGCGCAGCTCGGCCGCGCCGACGATCCGGTCACCGTCCTTGAGCGTGATGACCTCCAGCTCCTCCTTGTTGGAGGGATAGTCGGGCACCACGCGCTTGACGACACCCTGCTGCGTGCCGAGCGCGAGCCCCGGCGACGACTCGTCGAGTGTCATCAGACAGACGATGTCCTCGTCGCCCTCCAGGGTCAGGAACTCCGAGACCGGCGCGCCTCCCGAGAGGTTGGGCGCCGCCGTGGTGTCCGGCAGCTGCGGGAGGTCGATGACGTTGATCCGCAGCAGCCGGCCGGCGGACGTGACCGCGCCGATCTCGCCCTGTGCCGTCGCCGGGACGGCGGAGAGGATCAGGTCGTGCTTGGCGCGCTTGCCGTCGCTCTCCCCGAAGGGGTCACCGTTGGCCGTACGCGCGAGGAGCTTCGTCGACGACAGGAGCACGCGGCACGGGTCGTCGGCCACCTGGAGCGGCACGGTCGTGGCGACGGAACCGGCGGACTCCAGCAGGACCGTACGCCGCTCGGTGCCGAACTTCTTGGCCACCGCGGCCAGTTCGGACGACACCAGCTTGCGCAGCTCGGAGTCCGAATCCAGGATGCCGGTCAGCTCGTCGATCTCGCCGTTGAGCCGGTCGCGCTCGGTCTCCAGCTCGATGCGGTCGAACTTGGTGAGCCGGCGCAGCGGCGTGTCCAGGATGTACTGCGTCTGGACGTCGCTCAGCGAGAAGTGCTCGATCAGGCGCTGCTTGGCCTGCGCGGAGTTCTCACTGGAGCGGATGAGGCGGATGACCTCGTCGATGTCGATCAGGGCCACCAGCAGGCCCTCGACCAGGTGCAGCCGGTCGCGCTTCTTGGTGCGGCGGAACTCGCTGCGGCGGCGCACGACCTCGAAGCGGTGGTCGAGGTACACCTCCAGGAGTTCCTTGAGGCCCAGCGTGAGCGGCTGGCCGTCGACCAGTGCCACGTTGTTGATGCCGAAGGACTCCTCCATCGGAGTCAGCTTGTAGAGCTGCTCCAGGACGGCCTCCGGCACGAAGCCGTTCTTGATCTCGATGACCAGGCGCAGGCCGTGGTTGCGGTCGGTGAGGTCCTTGACGTCGGCGATGCCCTGGAGCTTCTTCGAGCCGACCAGGTCCTTGATCTTGGCGATCACCTTCTCCGGGCCGACCGTGAAGGGCAGTTCGGTGACGACGATGCCCTTGCGGCGCGCCGTCACGTTCTCCACGGCCACCGTCGCGCGGATCTTGAAGGTGCCGCGGCCCGTCTCGTACGCGTCCCTGATGCCGGTGAGGCCCACGATGCGGCCGCCGGTGGGCAGGTCGGGACCCGGGACGTGCTTCATGAGCGTTTCGAGATCGGCGCCGGGGTGGCGGATCAGGTGACGGGCGGCGGCGATGACCTCGCCGAGGTTGTGCGGCGCCATGTTCGTCGCCATGCCGACCGCGATGCCCGACGAACCGTTGACCAGGAGGTTCGGGTAGGCGGCCGGGAGGACCGACGGCTCATGCTCCTGGCCGTCGTAGTTCGGGGAGAAGTCGACCGTGTTCTCGTCGATCGACTCCGTCATCAGGGACGTCGCGTCGGCCATGCGCGCCTCGGTGTACCGCATGGCGGCCGGCGGGTCGTCGTTGCCCAGCGAACCGAAGTTGCCGTGGCCGTCGACCAGGGGCAGTCGCATGGAGAAGGGCTGGGCCAGGCGGACCAGGGCGTCGTAGATCGACGCGTCGCCGTGGGGGTGGAGCTTACCCATGACCTCGCCGACGACGCGGGCGCACTTCACATAGCCGCGGTCGGGACGCAGGCCCATCTCGTTCATCTGGTACACGATGCGGCGATGCACCGGCTTGAGGCCGTCGCGGGCGTCCGGCAGGGCTCGGGAGTAGATGACCGAGTACGCGTACTCGAGGAAGGAGCCCTGCATCTCGTCGACGACGTCGATGTCGAGGATGCGCTCCTCGAAGTCGTCTGGCGGCGGGGTCTTCGTGCTGCGGCGGGCCATCGCTGCTGCGACTCCTTCACAGTCTCTGCCGGGGCATGAACGGGTTCTGACGGGCTCCATTGTGGACCGGCCCACTGACAACGTGGACCACGACCCGTCCGTACGGGCCTCCCGAGCCGGGTGTCCGGCCGCCCCAACAGGCGTCGCGGGCCGCCTCCTCGGCCTTTTCCACAGGCTTCGGAAGCGGCGAACCCGCGTGCCCGCACAGGGCTTCGGAGGCCGTGCGGCCGCACGAGCGTACGGGCTCCCGGCGCCGCCCGCCTGCTCGCTCTCGGCGTACGCGCCGCGGGAACTTCGCCAGCTGTCCGCGCGCTTGCATACAGTGGCACGACTAGCAGGAATTCAGCAGTTTTCCGCGATCGAAGGGACGTACATGCCCATGGGTCACACGGCCACAGCTGAGGCCGGTTCCGGCGGCCTGACAGCGACCGAGCACCGCCTGGCCAACGGCCTGCGTGTGGTGCTCTCCGAGGACCACCTGACCCCGGTCGCGGCGGTGTGCCTCTGGTACGACGTCGGTTCGCGCCACGAGGTCAAGGGCCGCACCGGACTTGCCCACCTCTTCGAGCACCTGATGTTCCAGGGCTCGGGTCAGGTGAAGGGCAACGGTCACTTCGAACTGGTGCAGGGCGCGGGCGGTTCGCTCAACGGCACGACCAGTTTCGAGCGCACCAACTACTTCGAGACCATGCCCACCCACCAGCTGGAGCTCGCTCTCTGGCTGGAGGCCGACCGCATGGGCTCGCTGCTCGCCGCGCTCGACGAAGAGTCCATGGAGAACCAGCGGGACGTCGTCAAGAACGAGCGCCGGCAGCGTTACGACAACGTCCCCTATGGCACCGCTTTCGAGAAGCTGACCGCCCTCGCCTACCCGGAGGGCCACCCTTACCACCACACCCCCATCGGGTCGATGGCGGACCTGGACGCGGCCACCCTGGAGGACGCGCGCGCGTTCTTCCGCACCTACTACGCGCCCAACAACGCCGTTCTCTCGATCGTCGGGGACATCGACCCGGAGGAGACGCTCGCCTGGGTCGAGAAGTACTTCGGCTCGATCGCGGGCCACGACGGCAAGCCCGCCCCGCGCGACGGTGCGCTGCCGGTGACCATCGGCGAGCAGCTGCGCGAGGTCGTCGAGGAGGAGGTCCCGGCCCGCGCGCTGATGGCCGCCTACCGGCTGCCGGAGGACGGCACGCGCGCGTGCGACGCGGCGGACCTGGCCCTGACCGTGCTCGGCGGCGGCGAGTCGTCCCGGCTCTACAACCGGCTCGTACGCCGCGACCGCACCGCCGTCGCGGCCGGGTTCGGCCTGCTGCGCCTCGCGGGAGCGCCCTCCCTGGGGTGGCTCGACGTGAAGACGTCCGGCGACGTCGAGGTGCCGGTGATCGAGGCCGCAGTCGACGAGGAGCTCGCCCGGTTCGCCGAGGAGGGCCCCACCGCCGAGGAAATGGAGCGCGCCCAGGCCCAGTTGGAGCGCGAGTGGCTGGACCGCCTCGGTACGGTCGCGGGCCGCGCCGACGAACTGTGCCGGTACGCGGTGCTGTTCGGCGACCCGCAGCTCGCCCTGACGGCCGTCCAGCGCGTTCTCGACGTCACGGCCGAGGAGGTCCAGGAGGTCGCCAAGGCCCGCCTGCGCCCCGACAACCGCGCCGTGCTGGTCTACGAGCCGACCGTCGCCGAAGAGGCCCAAGAGACCGACTCCGCTGACGACACCGACGAGGAGGCGGCCAAGTGACCGAGCTCGCCACGATGGAATTCCACCCGCAGCCCCAGGCCGGCGAGGCCAGGCCGTGGGCCTTCCCGGCCCCCGAGCGCGGCGCGCTCGACAACGGCCTGACCCTGCTGCGCTGCCACCGCCCCGGCCAGCAGGTCGTCGCCGTCGAGATCCTCCTGGCGGCCCCGCTGGAGGCCGAGCCGCAGGGCCTGGACGGCATCGCCACGATCATGGCGCGTGCCTTCACCGAGGGAACCGACAAGCACTCCGCCGAGGAGTTCGCCGCCGAGCTGGAGCGCTGCGGCGCCACCCTCGACGCGCACGCCGACCACCCCGGCGTACGGATCAGCCTCGAAGTCCCCGTCTCCCGGCTCCCCAAGGCGCTCGGCCTGCTCGCCGACGCCCTCAGGGCGCCCGCGTTCGAGGACAGCGAGATCGAGCGGCTGGTGCGCAACCGGCTCGACGAGATCCCGCACGAGACGGCCAACCCGGCCCGTCGCGCCGCCAAAGAGCTCTCCCGGCAGCTCTTCCCGGCGACCTCGCGCATGTCGCGCCCGCGCCAGGGCACCGAGGAGACGGTCACCGCGATCGACTCGGCGGCCGTACGGGCCTTCTACGAGAAGCACGTACGCCCCGCCACCGCGACCGCCGTGGTGGTCGGTGACCTCACCGGCGTCGACCTCGACGCGCTGCTCGGGGACACGCTCGGCACCTGGACCGGTTCGCAGGCCCAGGCCCGACCCATTCCGCCGGTGACCGCCGACGACGCCGGCCGCGTGATCATCGTCGACCGTCCCGGAGCCGTCCAGACGCAGCTGCTCATCGGCCGCGTGGGCGCCGACCGGCACGACCGCGTGTGGCCCGCCCAGGTGCTCGGCACGTACTGCCTCGGTGGCACCCTCACCTCGCGCCTGGACCGCGTCCTGCGCGAGGAAAAGGGATACACCTACGGTGTGCGGGCGTTCGGCCAGGTGCTGCGCTCCGCGCCGGACGGGACGGGTGCCGCGATGCTCGCCATCAGCGGCTCCGTGGACACCCCGAACACCGGCCCGGCGCTCGACGACCTCTGGAAGGTGCTGCGCACCCTCGCGGCCGAGGGCCTCACCGATGCCGAGCGCGACATCGCCGTGCAGAACCTCGTGGGCGTGGCGCCCCTGAAGTACGAGACGGCGGCCGCCGTCGCGGGCACGCTCGCCGACCAGGTCGAGCAGTACCTGCCGGACGACTTCCAGGCGACGCTGTACCAGCAGCTCGCCGCGACCGGCACCGTGGAGGCCACCGCGGCCGCCGTGAGCGCCTTCCCGGTGGACCGTCTGGTGACCGTCCTCGTCGGTGACGCCGCGCAGATCGAGGAGCCGGTCCGGGCCCTCGGAATCGGTGAAGTCAGCGTCGTGTCAGCGGAGTAGAACAGCGCCCCTCCGTGGAGAACCCAGGTGACCGAAGAGTCGCCTGGGTTCTCTTTTTGCCCGTACTTCAGCACCTGAACGGCGAGTTGTCCGTATTAGTAGGGAGGTTGCCTGTCTGCCCTGTGGCATGCGCTACAAAACGCGTGATCCGTTTGTTGATTGAAAGACCCCCCGCTTAGCGTCGGTCCGGCTGTTCGTCAGGCAGTGCGCCGCGCCCGCGGCACCGGACAGTCATCGCCGAGTCCCCGTACGGCGCGAGCCAGGGGAGCCGGGGACCCATACGTAGTCCCTGGGGTGAATCGGACGCCCTTCCCGAAGGGGGTCCGTAGGAGACCTTCCTGCTCCGAACCCGTCAGCTAACCCGGTAGGCGAGAAGGAAGGAAAGGACCAGCCACTTCATGGCGTTCACTCGCGCCGCCGGGAAGCACCGTCGTCCCAGCCGTATGAAGCGCACGACCAACCGGACCGTCGGCGTCGCCGCACTCGCCACCACCGGTGTCGTCGGCACCCTGGCTGCTCCCGCATTCGCCGCCGAGAGCCCGGCAGAGCAGACCCTGACCCAGGCGATCACCATCGGCGACTCGGTCGCCGACCAGATCGACGCGCAGGCCGCCGCCCAGCAGCAGGCCGCCGACGAGACCGCCGCCCGCGAGAAGGCCGAGGCCGCCGCCAAGGAGCGCGCCAAGGAAGCCGCGGAGAAGGCCAAGAAGGAGCGCGAGGTCAAGGCCCGCGCCGCCCGTGCGGCCGAGCGCGAGCGCCTGCTGAAGTCGTACACCGCGCCCATCTCCGGCTCGTACGTCTCCACCGGCTACAAGGCCGGCGGCTCCGTCTGGTCCTCCGGCAGCCACACCGGCATCGACTTCCACGCCGCGAGCGGCACCACCGTGCACGCGGTGGGCGCCGGCACCGTCGTCGAGGCCGGCTGGGGCGGCTCGTACGGCAACGAGGTCGTCATCAAGATGAACGACGGCACCTTCACCCAGTACGGGCACATGTCGTCCCTCGGTGTCTCCGTCGGCCAGACGGTCACGCCGGGCCAGCAGATAGGCCTCTCCGGGGCGACCGGCAACGTCACGGGGGCGCACCTGCACTTCGAGGCACGGACGAGCGCGGAGTACGGCTCGGACATCGACCCCCTCGCGTACCTCCGCCAGCACGGCGTGAACGTCTGACGGCGGGCGACAGCCCTCCCGCGCGACAGCCCTCCGCGCGACACCGCTCCCGAAGGCCCCGGCTCACCGAGCCGGGGCCTTCGCGCGCTCCTGATCACTTTCTGATGGCGTCTCGACCACTTCTGGTCGACTTCGCACCGGACGACTGCCTGTTCAGAAGCGAGGTGTGTCCAAAAAATATCCATGGATTCCGGTCCGCCATCGGAATTTCCCGTTCTCTGCAATAGAGTCACCGAACAAGCGTCAATCGACCGCGTTTCGCGGGGGTTAAGGCGGAGGTCCGGTCATGCGTATTCCCGCGCACTCGGTATGCACGGCGATCCGTGACGACATCGTCGCGGGTGTCTACGAGCGCGGCGGCCGGCTCACCGAAGAACTGCTCGCACGCCGGTACGGAGTCTCGCGGGTCCCCGTTCGCGAGGCTCTGCGCACCCTGGAGGCGGAAGGCTTCGTCGTCACGCGCAGGCACGCGGGCGCGTGCGTCGCGGAGCCCACCGAGCAGGAGGCCGCCGACCTCCTGGAGATGCGCATGCTGCTGGAGCCGCTGGGCGCCGCGCGCGCGGCCCAGCGCCGCACCGAGGCGCACCTCAAGGTGCTGCGAGGCCTGGTCAGGCTGGGCCAGGAGCGGGCCAGGAGGGGCAACAGCGAGGATCTGCGCTCGCTCGGCGCCTGGTTCCACGAGACGCTCGCACAGGCCTCCGGAAGCCCCGCGCTGACCTCCACGCTCGCCCAGCTGCGGCACAAGATCGCCTGGATGTACACGGTCGAGGCGCCCGCCCACCCCGCCGAGTCCTGGGCCGAGCACGGTGCCATCGTGGACGCCGTCGCGCGCGGCGACAACGACCGGGCCAGGGCGATCACGGCGCTGCACACCGAGCGGGCGATGGCCGCGCACCGGCTGCGCTTTCCCGGCGGCGACCGCGTGGAGCGTGTGAGGACTTCGCAACATCCTGTAAACACGGCGGGCCTGCGGCATTAACAGTGGCGCCGTATACAAAGAGAGTTATTCGCCGGGGTCTATTTCTGATGCCCCTTTTTCCCACGTGCCTGGAATTCCCGCGCACGTGATTTACGCATGCGCGGGACCGGAAGAGTGGAACTCGGTGCGCGGGCATGTGAAAAAAGCCCGGACGATGCCCGAGAGTGCAGCGAAAGGCCGCGCGGTGGCGTGACGTACGGACGAAACGGCGCGTGCCCCGCAAGCGGAAAACGGCGGAGCCGCGTCCGCCCGGCACGGGTGGACGCGGCTCCGCCGCACGTGGTCCGCGAGATCAGACGGTCTCGGGGAGTTCGTCGAGGCCCTCGGCGACCAGCTTCGCCAGGCGGTCGAGCGCGGCGTCCGCACCCTCGGCGTCGGAGGCCAGGACGATCTCCTCGCCGCCCTGGGCGCCCAGGCCGAGAACCGCGAGCATGGAGGCCGCGTTGACGGGGTTGCCGTCGGCCTTGGCGATCGTCACGGGGACGCCGGAGGCCGTTGCGGCCCGGACGAAGATGGAGGCGGGACGGGCGTGAAGGCCCTCGGCCCAGCCGACGTTGACGCGGCGCTCAGCCATGTGATGCTGCCCTTCAGGTGTCTCACGGTTGTCTAGACCATTGTTCCATATCGTGAAGCGTGCCCCGAGCGGGTGCGGATTCCGGGCCCGAGGCGGCTCAGGTCCCCCAAGACTGCCTCGCGCCCCTGCCGGACGCGAGCCCGCCGTCGCCGGGACGTGAACGCCTGGTGGTGACTCCGGGAACACGGACCCGGGACACGTATTAGGGACACGAACCCCCGCGACCAGGACCGGCCGTTGTCGGACCCGAGCCGTACTCTGGGCCCCATGCAGACCTCGCCGGACCGGCACGAGTACCCCGCTCACTGGGAGGCCGACGTCGTGCTGCGCGACGGCGGCACCGCGCGCATCCGGCCCATCACGGCCGACGACGCCGACCGCCTGGTCAGCTTCTACGAGCAGGTGTCCGACGAGTCGAAGTACTACCGCTTCTTCGCGCCGTATCCGCGCCTGTCCGCCAAGGACGTCCACCGCTTCACGCACCACGACTTTGTGGACCGGGTGGGACTCGCGGCCACGGTCGGCGGCGAGTTCATCGCCACCGTACGCTACGACCGCATCAACGCCGACGGCCTCCCCGCATCTGCCCCGGCGGACGAGGCCGAGGTCGCCTTCCTCGTGCAGGACGCCCACCAGGGACGCGGTGTGGCGTCGGCCCTGCTGGAGCACATCGCGGCCGTCGCCCGTGAGCGCGGCATCCGCCGGTTCGCCGCCGAGGTGCTGCCCGCCAACAATAAGATGATCAAGGTGTTCACGGACGCCGGGTACCAGCAGAAGCGCCACTTCGAGGACGGCGTCGTACGCCTGGAGTTCGACCTGGAGCCCACCGACCGCTCGCTGGCCGTGCAGCGCGCGCGGGAGCAGCGGGCGGAGGGACGCTCCGTGGCCCGGCTCCTCGCGCCGGGCTCGGTCGCCGTCATCGGCGCGGGCCGCACACCCGGGGGAGTGGGCCGCAGCGTCCTGGAGAACCTCCGCGAAGCGGGCTTCACCGGGCGTCTGTACGCGGTGAACGGGGCCCTTCAGGAGAAGGAGCTCGGCGGAGTGCCGGCGTACCGCTCCGTCCGCGACATCCCCGAGCCCGTCGACCTCGCCGTCGTCGCCGTCCGGACCGAGCGCGTCCCCGAAGCCGTCGCCGAGTGCGGTGAACACGGAGTGCAGGGGCTCGTCGTGGTCTCCGCGGGGTACGCCGAAAGCGGCCCCGAAGGCAGGGAGCGCCAGCGCGAGCTCGTGCGCCAGGCGCGTACGTACGGGATGCGGATCATCGGACCGAACGCCTTCGGGGTCATCAACACCTCCCCGGACGTGCGGCTCAACGCCTCGCTCGCACCGGAGATGCCGCGCGCCGGGCGGATCGGACTGTTCGCCCAGTCCGGCGCCATCGGCATCGCGCTGCTGTCCCGGCTGCACCGGCGTGGCGGCGGGGTCACGGGTGTGACCGGTGTGTCGACGTTCATCTCCTCGGGCAACCGCGCGGACGTGTCCGGCAACGACGTCCTTCAGTACTGGTACGACGACCCCGACACCGACGTCGCCCTCATGTACCTCGAATCCATCGGGAACCCGAGGAAGTTCACCCGCCTCGCGCGGCGCACGGCGGCGGCGAAGCCACTCGTCGTCGTCCAGGGCGCACGGCACGGCGGGGCCGCGCCCCAGGGGCACGCAGTGCGGGCCACCAGGCTGCCGCACGCGACGGTGTCGGCGCTGCTCCGGCAGGCCGGCGTCATCAGGGTGGACACGATCACCGAGCTGGTCGACGCGGGCCTGCTCCTGGCACGCCAGCCCCTGCCGACCGGCCCTCGGGTGGCGATCCTCGGGAACTCCGAGTCGCTCGGGCTGCTGACGTACGACGCCTGCCTCGCCGAGAGGCTGCGGCCGTTGCCCCCGGTGGACCTGACCACGGCCGCCTCGGCCGAGGACTTCCGCGCCGCGCTGACCCACGCACTGGCCGACGACGCCTGCGACGCCGTCGTGGTCACCGCGATTCCGGCGGTGGGGGAGACCTCCACGGCCGACGCCGCCCTGGCGGAGGCGCTGCGCTCGGCCTCAGCCGCGGCTCCCGCCAAGCCGGTCCTCGTGGTCCACGTCGAGCTGGGCGGCCTCGCGGAGGCGCTGTCCGCGGCCGCCAGTACCGCGCCCCAGGCCGCTCCCCCCGCGCTCCCGTTCTCGGGCAGCAACCACCCCATCCGCCCGGCGGACCGCCCGCCGACGGTGGCGGAAGTCCCCGAGGCCGAGGTGGACTCCCGCCTCATCCCCGCCTACCCCGCCGCCGAGCGAGCCGTCCGAGCCCTCGCCGAGGCCGTGAGATACGGCCAGTGGCGGCGCGAGGCCGCCGACCCCGGTCGCGTCCCCGAGTACGAGGACATCGACGAGAAGGGCGCGGCCGAACAGATCGACGGACTGCTCGGCGACGGTGGCATGGGCGGCCTCACCCTCGGCCCCGACGACACCTGCGCCCTGCTCGGGCGGTACGGCATCGACGTACGCCGTGCCCTGCCCGCGCCCACGCCCGACGAGGCCGTCGCCGCAGCGGAGCGCCTCGGCTACCCCGTGGCGCTCAAGACCACCGCCCCCCACCTGCGCCACCGCGCCGACCTCGGCGGCGTACGGCTGGATCTGGCGGACGAGGAGCAACTGCGCCGGGCGTACGCCGAGTTGACCAGCCTCTTCGGGACGCCGGAGGAGCTGCGCCCGGTGGTGCAGGCGATGGCACCGCGCGGGGTCGACACGGTCGTACGGGCGGTCATAGACCCGGCGGCCGGAGCGGTGCTCTCCTTCGGGCTCGCCGGAGCCCCGTCGGAGCTGCTCGGAGACACCGCGCACCGGCTGATTCCGGTCACCGACCGGGACGCGTCCTCGCTGGTCCGGTCGATCCGGACCGCACCGCTCCTCTTCGGCTGGCGGGGCTCGGCACCGGCGGACGTCGTGGCCCTGGAGGAACTGCTGCTGCGCCTGTCACGCCTTGTCGACGACCACCCCGAGGTCGTCTCCGTGTCCCTGGAGCCCGTCGTCGTCGCCCCGCGAGGGCTGAGCGTGCTCGGCGCCTCCGTGCGGCTCGCGCCGCCGCCCGCCCGCGACGACCTCGGTCCGCGCACGCTTCCTGTGTACTGAGCGGTGCCTCGCAGTCAGTGCGCCCCCGTAGGATGGACGTCATGGCCAAGACCAGTACGACGACCCAGGGGCTGCGAGCGGCGATCGAGCGCAGCGGCTACTACCCGGCCCTCGTGGCCGAGGCTGTGGAGGCCGCTGTGGGCGGCGAGCCCATCCGGTCGTATCTGGTCCATCAGGAGACGACGTTCGACGCCAACGAGGTGCGTCGGCACGTGACGGTGCTCGTCCTCACGGGAAACCGCTTCATCGTGAGCCACACCGACGAACAGGCGGCGGACAGCACCTCCCCGACGCCGTACGCGACCACGTCGACCGAGTCCGTGAAGCTTGGCCGGATCTCGTCGGTGGTACTCAGCCGGGTCGTCGCCAATCCGGAGAAGTACGTTCCGGGGACGCTGCCCCGCGAGGTCGTTCTCACCATCGGCTGGGGCGCTGTCGCCCGTATCGACCTGGAGCCGGCCGCCTGCGGCGACCCCAACTGCGAGGCGGACCACGGGTACACGGGCAGTTCGACGGCCGACGACCTGAGCCTGCGCGTCAGCGAGGCCGGAGACGGCCCGGACGCCGTGCGGCAGACCCTCGCCTTCGCGCAGTCCCTCTCCGAGGCGACCGCGGACGTCACCCGCTGATGTCCCAGCAAGTCTGGGACCACCCGGAACCGCTCTCCCTCGACTCCGCTCCCGTGCCCGAGTACGGGACCGGTTCGCTCGCCGACCTGCTGCCCACGCTGGCCGCGGGCATGGACGTCCCGGACGTCACCGCCTCGCTCACGGAACTGAGCCCGGCCGACCGGAACTGCGTCTTCCTGATCGACGGTCTCGGCTGGGAGCAGCTGAAGACGCATCCGGACGAGGCCCCGTTCATGACCTCGCTCCTGGGCAGCTCGCGCGGCGGCACCGGTCGCCCGATCACAGCGGGTTACCCCGCGACCACCGCGACCTCCCTGGCCTCGGTCGGCACGGGCCTGCCCCCGGGCGCGCACGGCCTGCCCGGCTACACCGCGCGCAACCCGGAGACCGGCGAGCTGATGAACCAGCTCCGCTGGCAGCCGTGGACGCAGCCGGGCAAGTGGCAGCCGTACCCCACCCTGTTCCAGCTGGCCGACGCGGCGGGCGTACACACCGCCCAGGTGTCGTCACCGCACTTCCAGAACACCCCGCTGACCAAGGTCGCCCTCAGCGGCGGCACGTTCCACGGGCGGCTGACCGGCGAGGACCGCATGGACCTCGCGGCCGAGCAACTGGCCGCCGGTGACCGCTCGCTGGTCTACACGTACTACGCGGAGGTGGACGGCAAGGGCCACCGCTTCGGCGTCGACTCGGACCCCTGGCGCGGACAACTCATGTACGTGGACCGGCTGGTCCAGCGCCTGGCCGAGCAACTGCCCCCGCGCACGGCCCTGTACGTGACGGCGGACCACGGGATGATCGACATCCCCTTCGACGAGCAGCACCGCATCGACTTCGACGAGGACTGGGAGCTGCGCGCCGGAGTCGCCCTCCTCGGCGGCGAGGGCCGCGCCCGGCACGTCTACGCGGTCCCGGGCGCCGAGTCGGACGTCCTGACCTGCTGGCGCGAGGTGCTCGGCGAGCAGTTCTGGGTGGCCTCGCGGGACGAGGCGATCGCGGCGGGCTGGTTCGGCCCGCACATCGACGAGCGGGTGTACGAGCGCATCGGCGACGTGGTCGCGGCCGCCCGCGACGACGTCCTGATCATCGCGTCCGAGCGGGAGCCGAAGGAGTCGGCGATGGTCGGCAACCACGGCTCGATGACACCGGTCGAGCAGCACATCCCGCTCCTGGAAGTACGTTCCTGACCCTCCCCGTCCGCCCAGCGAACCCTCATGCCGAAAGGTGCTCAACTCCCCATGCCCGAGCTGGTGTTCTTCTCCGGAACCATGGACTGCGGGAAGTCGACACTGGCTCTCCAGATCGAGCACAACCGCTCGGCCCGCGGGCTTCAGGGCATGATCTTCACCCGCGACGACCGCGCGGGCGAGGGCAAACTGTCCTCCCGCCTCGGCCTGGTCACGGACGCGGTGGAGGTCGAGGACGACCAGGACGTGTACGCGTACGTCGTCGACCACCTCTCGAAGGGTGGCCGCGCGGACTACGTCATCGCGGACGAGGCGCAGTTCCTCGCCCCCGAGCAGATCGACCAACTGGCCCGCGTGGTCGACGACCTGGGCATCGACGTCTTCGCCTTCGGCATCACGACGGACTTCCGTTCCAAGCTCTTCCCCGGCTCCCAGCGCCTCGTCGAACTCGCCGACCGGGTCGAGGTCCTGCAGGTCGAGGCCCTCTGCTGGTGCGGCGCCCGCGCCACCCACAACGCCCGCACCATAGGCGGTCACATGGTCGTCGAGGGCGCCCAGGTCGTCGTCGGTGACGTCGACCAGTCGGAGGACATCGGCTACGAGGTCCTGTGCCGCAGACATCACCGTCGGCGGACGACCGCGGCCAGCGCCCGCGCGGGCGTGCTCTCCCCGGACGTGCTGCCGGTGGACGCGGTGTCCCGGACCTGAGGGGGGACTGCCCGTGAAGGGCTGCCCGGCCCTGAAGGGGCGCTGGGGCTCCCCTCAGGGACTCGTCCGCACCACCGAGAACACCGCCCCCTCCGGGTCCGCCACCGTGGCGATACGGCCGTGCGGGGTGTCACGGGCAGGCTTGAGGACATGGCCGCCCAGGTCGAGCAGGTGATCGAGCGACGCGTCCACGTCGGCGACCTCGAAGTACGTCATCCAATGGGGTCCCCGGTCGCGAGGCAGGGCGTTGCCGACACCGTGGATGCCCGCCACCGGGCGCCCCTTGATGTGCAGGGTGATGTAGTCGAAGTCGGCGGAGACGACGGGCTCCTCCTCGAAGCCGAAGACCGTCTCGTAGAACTTGGCGACGCCGGCGGAGTCGCGGGTCATCAGCTCGTTCCAGGTGGGGGTGCCCGGGACGCCGGTGATGCCCGTGCC
Source organism: Streptomyces sp. NBC_00258 (assembly GCF_036182465.1). Taxonomy (NCBI): domain Bacteria; kingdom Bacillati; phylum Actinomycetota; class Actinomycetes; order Kitasatosporales; family Streptomycetaceae; genus Streptomyces; species Streptomyces sp. NBC_00258. Next base: position 3,826,207 of record NZ_CP108081.1, on the reverse strand, counting down.
GAGATGGGCCGCGGCCTGCCAGACGCCGAACACGGCACCCGCCGGGTCCGAGGCGATCGCCAGCCGGCCGGCGTCCTCCGCGTCGAGCGGGCCGACGCCGACCGTGCCGCCGCAGTGCCGGACCGTCTCCGCCGTCAGGTCGACGTCGTCCGAGGCGAAGTAGGGCGTCCAGGCGATGGGCAGATGACGGTCGGGCGGGAGCTGGCCGATACCCGCCACCTCTTGGCCGTCGAGCTGAGCCCGCACGTACGAGCCGAGGTGCTGCGGGCCCGGCTGGAACTCCCAGCCGAACAGATCCCCGTAGAACTCCTGGGTCGCGGCCATCCCGTGCACCATCAGGCTCACCCAGCAGGGTGTGCCGGGCGTGTGCGCAGTGCCGTTCAGGCCGGCCGACCCCCGTGCCTCGGTCATCGTCACCCTCTCCTCGGCGCCTCGTGGGGCCGCTTCACTTCCACTACCGAACCGCTTGTTCCGCCGCCGTGCGCGTTCCGCGCCCGGTGCCGATGGTCGCACCGCCAGGGGCACGGCGCGCCCCGGCCGGGTGGCCCATGGCGGGAGGATGCCCGAATTGCTGGTTCCCATCCGTTTCCCCGCCATTGCCTGCTGATGTCCATCAGCCGTACAGCGTGTGGCCGAGCCCGCACTCCGAGTGGTCGGGGCGGCCCGGCCGAGCAGAGTAGCCGGAGCTGGACGATGCGGCCACCCCGTGCGCGAGGATGGTGGCCATGAACGCCATCATCTCCGCACCCGAACTCGCGAGCGACCTGGCGGGCCCGAATCCGCCGGTCGTCCTGGACATCCGCTGGCAGCTGGGCGGTCCGAACCTGCGCTCCGCCTACGAGGAGGCGCACGTTCCGGGGGCCGTCTACGTGGACCTGGACTCGGAACTCGCCGCCCCCGCCGGAGCTGCGGGCCGCCATCCGCTGCCCGACATGGAGGCCTTCGGAGCTGCCGTGCGGGCGGCCGGAGTGTCCGAGAACCGCGATGTGGTCGTGTACGACGGAGGGCTCGGCTGGGCCGCCGCGCGCGCCTGGTGGCTGCTGCGCTGGACGGGTCATCCGTCGGTGCGTGTGCTTGACGGCGGCCTCGCGGCATGGAACGGCCCGGTCGAGTCCGGCCGCCCGTCGCCCTCCGCCGGCACCTTCGTACCGGCCCCCGGCGCGCTGTCCCTCCTCGACGCCGACGGCGCCGCGGCGCTGGCCCGCACCGGTCTGCTCCTGGACGCCCGGGCCGCCGAGCGCTACCGGGGCGACGTCGAGCCCATCGACCGGATCGGCGGGCACATCCCCGGGGCGGTCTCCGCTCCCACCACGCAGAACGTGGCTGAATCCGGCCGTTTCCGCCCCGCCGCGGACCTCGCCGACCACTTCAAGTCGCTGGGCGTGACCGGTACTTCCGAGGTCGGCGTCTACTGCGGCTCGGGCGTCTCCGGCGCGCACGAGGTCCTCGCGCTGGCCGTCGCGGGCATCCCGGCCGCGCTGTACGTGGGCTCCTGGTCGGAGTGGTCCCAGGACGACAACCGCCCGGTGGCGACTGGGCCGGACCCGCAGTAGCCGCAGCGGCTCCATGGAGGCGTCCGGCATCGCCCCGACGGAAGCAGAAGCAGTGGCGGTGGCGGCACCGGTCCGTGAGGAACGGCGCACGGCAGCGGAAAGGGCTCGCACCAAGGTGGTGCGAGCCCTTTCCGGCATGTCCTAGTCCTGCTTCTTCCTGCGTGTCCCGAAGACGATCTCGTCCCAGCTCGGTACGGCCGCTCTGCGTCCGGGACGGACCCCGTCCGCCTCGGCCTGCCGGTCGGTCGCACCGATCAGACGGTCGCGATGACTGGCCACCGAGCGCGGCATGAGCACGTCCGCGTAAGCGGAACCGGCCGAGGCCGCGGGAGCCGGCTGCTCCTCCGCCTCGGGCTCCGCGTCGAGCGGTTCCTCCGCCTCGGGACGCTCCGTGGTGGAGGTCGTCGAGGCGGCCGGAGCGGGAACGGGAGCGGTCGACGGACGCTCGGGCACCACCATGTCGCCGCGGAAGCTGGGCACCGCCTCCAGGAGACTGGTGAGCGAGTCGCGCTCGCTCGCGGTCTCCTCCAGGTCCGGCTCGGGCGACGGCGAGGGCAGGCTCGGCCGCTCCGTCTGCCGGTCCAGGGCACGGTCCATCGGACGGTCGCGCGGCAGCCGGGCGATGCGTGGCACGAACGGGAAGCTGGGCTCGGCCGCCGCGAGGTCGTCGGACTCGCCGATCAGCGAGCGCGCCTCGTCGTCCACGGCCTGGACGAGCCGCCGGGGCGGGTCGTACGTCCAGCTCGCCGAGTGCGGTTCGCCCGCCACCCGGTAGACCAGCAGGACTTCCCAGGTGCCGTCGTCACGGCGCCAGGAGTCCCACTGGACGGTCTCCTTGTCGGCGCCGCGCAGCAGAAGCCGCTCCTGCACCGCCTCGCCGAGCTGGGGACCGGTGGTTTCGCCTGGACGGCGGACAGGGGTCTTCCGGGCACGCTCCGCCATGAAGGCACGCTCGGCGAGTACCGGTCCCTCGAAGCGGCGCACCCGGTCGACGGGGATACCGGCGAGCTGGGCGACCTCTTCGGCGGACGCTCCCGCACGTATACGTGCCTGGATGTCTCGGGGGCGGAGATGGCTCTCCACCTCGATCTCGATCTGGCCGAGGCGGGGACGGTCGCCGCGTACGGCGGCGCGCAGACGCTCATCGATCGGAAGCGTGTACTCCGTGCTGTCCGCAGCCTTCAGCACCAGCCGTGTGCCGTCGTTAGAGACGGCCACGACACGCAGTTCGGGCATGGGGACCTCCCGGGTGGTGCCTGCCGACGTCACGTGCGTCGCTGCTTCCGCTAGTCGAGTGTGGCCTGCCCGGGTGCAGCCTGCCACAACCTTGCCGAGTTGCCCGGCGTGTCGGGCGGTGGCCCGGGATCGCCGTTATGGCACGGTTACCTATTCGCAACGCTAAGTGACGAACTCCATCACCCTGTGCAACGAGCCCCCTCCCGGCGGTCCTGGAAGGCCCCGGACGCCCTGGCGAGTGTCCGGACCCAGGGCTCGCAACAGTACTCCATTCGGGCCACTTGCGTGGATCGGCACGCCCCCGAACTTCTGTCCGGGGGCGGGAGTTGGCCACCCGGAGCGACGTTCCGGTGACCATGGCGCGCGGGGTGCTTCACGGAATCACCACAAACGGAACTAATCGTTTCGCCTGTGCGTCCTCTTCTCGCGCATCGGCGCGACTATTCGCCCAGCACCCGGCGCAAGTAGTCGTTCCCGAACCGCCGTTCAGGGTCGAGCCGGTCCCGCAGCTCGGTGAACTCGCCGAAGCGCGGGTAGACACCGGCGAAGTACTCCGCGTCGCGCGTGTGCACCTTGCCCCAGTGCGGCCGCCCCTCGTGCGCGGTGAAGATCCGCTCGGCGGCGCTGAAGTAGGCCTGGTACGGCGTGCCCCGGAACATGTGGACGGCGATGTACGCGGTGTCCCGGCCGGACGCCGTGGAGAGCGTGATGTCGTCCGCGGGCGCCGTACGCACCTCCACCGGGAAGCTGATGCGCAGGGGTGAACGGTCGACCATGGCCTTCAGTTCGCGCAGCGTCTCGACGAGGGCCGCGCGCGGAACGGCGAACTCCATCTCCGTGAAGCGGACCCTGCGCGGGGAAGTGAAGACCTTGTAGGGAATGTCGGTGTAGCTGCGCGCGGACAGGGCGCGGCTGGAGATCTTGGCGATCGAGGGGATCGTGGCGGGCACGGCCCGGCCCACGTAATTGGCCACCTGGAAGACGCCGTTGGAGAGGAACTCGTCCTCGAAGAGGCCGCGCACGGTGCCGACCGGTCGCTCCGGGCCGGCGCTGCGGTTGTTGCGCTTGGTGTTGCAGTTGCCGGTGTGCGGGAACCAGTAGAACTCGAAGTGCTCGTTCTCCGCGAACAGTTCGTCGAAGGAACCCGTCACCTCGTCGAAGCTCATCGGCTCCTCACGGGCAGTGAGAAGAAAAGTGGGCTCTACGGAGAAGGTGATCGCGGTGATGATCCCCAGGGCGCCGATACCGACACGGGCCGCAGCGAACACCTCGGGGTTCTCTTTCTCCGAGCAGCTGAGGACCGAGCCGTCGGCCGTCACCAGCTCAAGGCCCTTGATCTGGGCGGCTATCGAGGCGGAGTCGCGGCCGGTGCCGTGCGTCCCGGTGCTGACCGCCCCCGAAACCGTCTGCTCCATGATGTCGCCCATGTTCGTGAGCGACAGTCCCTCGCGCGCGAGAGCCAGGTTGAGACGCTTGAGCGGCGTGCCCGCCTCGACGGTGACGGTGCCTGCCTCACGATCAACCTTGCGGATCCCGGTCAACAGTTGAGGCCGGATCAACACACCGTCGGTGGCGGCGACCGCGGTGAAGGAGTGACCGGTACCGACGGGCTTCACCCTGAGCCCGTCCTCAGCGGCCTGGCGCACGGCGGCGGAGAGTTCCTCGACGGAGGCCGGAGTGACCTCCCGGGCCGGCCGGGCGGTGACGTTCCCCGCCCAGTTACGCCAGGTGCCGCTCTTCCCGCTCACTGTGCTGTTCATGGGTCCCTCCCCGCTGCGGAACCGGCCTGCTGAGCCGGCGATACCCCAGGAAACCCACCGCGACCGCGACGGCTCCGGCCGCGACCGGAACCCCGTACCCGGCCCGTGCCCCGGCCGTGTCGATCACCCAGCCGGACAGTGAGGAGCCGAGCGCGACCCCGACCGCGAGCCCGGTGCTCACCCACGTCATGCCTTCGGTCAGTTTCGCGCGAGGTACGTGCAGTTCGACGAGGGCCATCGTCGTGATCATCGTCGGCGCGATGGACAGGCCCGCAACGAACAGCGCCACGGCCAGGAACGGCAAGTTTCCGACCAGTAGGAGGGGGATCATACTCACGGCCATGGTGCATACGCCCAGCACCCACCTGCGGGCGGGCGCTCCGCCGAGGCGCAGCAGTCCGAACACGGCCCCTGCCAGACAGGAGCCCGCCGCGTACACGGCCAGGACGACGCTTGCGGCCCCCTTGTGGCCCTGCTCGTCGGCGAAGGCGACGGTGACCACGTCGACCGCCCCGAAGATCGCCCCCGTCGCCACGAAGGTGGCCACCAGGACCTGCAGCCCGGCCGAGCGCAGGGCCGAGCCGCCCGTGTGGTGCTCGTGCGGATGCGGCGGGGGCTCGGTGGCGCGCTGGGAGGTCAGCCAGAAGACGCCGGCCGCCAGGAAGCAGGCCGCGAGCAGCGGCCCGGCCTCCGGGAACCAGACGGTGGACAGACCGATCGAGATGATCGGCCCGAAGATGAAGCAGATCTCGTCGACGACGGACTCGAAGGCGTACGCGGTGTGCAGCTGCGGCTTGCCTCGGTACAGGTGCGCCCAGCGCGCCCGGGTCATCGCGCCGACGCTCGGTACGCACCCGATGCCGGCCGAGCAGAGGAAGAGCACCCAGTCCGGCCAGTCGAAATGAGCGGCCAGAAGCAGGCCGGCGGCCGACGCGAGCGCGAAGAGCGTGGCGGGGCGCAGCACCCGCCGCTGCCCGTGCCGGTCGACCAGGCGGGATATCTGCGGGCCGAACACCGCGGCGGACAGCGCCATGGTCGCCGAGAGCGCACCCGCGAGCCCGTACCGCCCGGTGAGCTGCGAGATCATCGTGACCACGCCGATGCCCATCATCGACAGCGGCATCCGGCCGAGGAGGCCCGCGGTGGTGAAGCCCTTGGAGCCGGAGGCGGCGAACAGGGCGCGGTAGGGGCTGGGCACGGGGGTCTCCGGGAGCGGTCCGGTAAGGCGTGAATGTGACCGATACAGCTTACGAGTCAGGTGACCCCAACCCATACGTGGATGCCGGCCTCACCTCGTCCGCCCGCCGTCCGGCACCCCGCCGTTGTCCGGCTGTCGGAGCCGAGTGGCAGGATCGAGACATGCGAGACGCGCTCGATGCCACCCCCTACGACGCCCTGCTCCTGCTCTCGTTCGGCGGCCCCGAGGGCCCCGACGACGTGGTCCCGTTCCTGGAGAACGTGACGCGTGGACGGGGAATCCCCAAGGAACGCCTCAAGGAAGTGGGGCAGCACTACTTCCTGTTCGGCGGGGTCAGCCCCATCAACGACCAGAACCGCGCCCTACTGGACGCCCTCCGCAAGGACTTCGTGGAGCACGGGCTCGACCTGCCGGTGTACTGGGGCAACCGGAACTGGGGGCCGTACCTGACCGACACCCTGCGTGAGATGGTCGCCGACGGCCGCCGCCGGGTCCTGGTCCTCGCCACGAGCGCGTACGCCTCGTACTCGGGCTGCCGGCAGTACCGCGAGGACCTCGCCGGGGCCCTGGCCACCCTGGAGGGCGAGGGCCTGGAGCTGCCGCGCATCGACAAACTGCGGCACTACTTCAACCACCCCGGCTTCCTGGAACCCATGATCGAGGGCCTCCTGAAGTCCCTCGCGGAGCTCCCCGAGGACGTCCGCGTGGGCGCGCACATCGCTTTCACGACCCACTCGATCCCGAACGCCTCGGCGGACACCTCGGGCCCGGCCGAGGACCACGGCGACGGCGGGGCGTACGTGAAGCAGCATCTGGACGTCGCGCGGCTCGTCGCCGACGCCGTGCGTGGGCGGACCGGCGTCGACCACCCCTGGCGGCTCGTCTACCAGTCGCGCTCGGGCGCCCCGCACATCCCGTGGCTGGAGCCGGACATCTGCGACCACCTGGAAGAACTGCACGGCGTCGGCGTCCCGGCCGTCGTCATGGCTCCCATCGGGTTCGTCTCGGACCACATGGAGGTCCTGTACGACCTCGACACGGAGGCCACGGCCAAGGCCGAAGAGCTGGGGCTGCCGGTGCGCCGCTCGGCCACCGTGGGCGCCGACCCGCGGTTCGCCGCCGCCATCCGCGAGCTGGTCCTGGAGCGGGCCGCAGCCGAGAGCGGCCGTGCCGTGACGCCCTGCGCGCTCGGCGCCCTGGGCCCGAGCCACAATCTGTGTCCCGTGGGCTGCTGCCCGGCCCGCGCCCCCAAGCCCGCAGCCGCGGGCGCCGACAGCCCGTACGCATGAGGAGCACCGTGACCGCCACAGCGAACGACGAGCTGAAGGCCGAGCTACTGGAGATCGCGCTCGACGCGGCCCACCGCGCGGGCGCCTTCCTGCGCGACGGCCGCCCGGACGACCTCGGCGTGGCCGCCACCAAGTCCAGTGCCGTCGACGTCGTCACCGAGATGGACATCGCGTCCGAGAAGCTGATCACCGGTCTGCTGGCCGACCGCAGGCCGGACGACGGCGTGCTCGGTGAGGAGGGCGCCAGCGTCGAGGGCAGCAGCGGCGTCCAGTGGGTGATCGACCCGATCGACGGCACGGTCAACTACCTGTACGGACTGCCCAGTTGGGCCGTCTCCATCGCGGCCCTCAAGGACGGCGAGGCCGTCGTCGGAGTGGTGCACGCCCCGATGCGCGCGGAGACCTACCGGGCCGTCGTGGGGCAGGGCGCGTACGTGAACGACCGCCCCGCGCGCGTGCGGCCCGCCCCCGCCTTCGGGCTGGCCCTCGTGGGCACCGGCTTCGGCTACGTCGCCGAGCGCAGGGCCCGGCAGGCCGAGGTGGTCGGACAACTGATCCCCCAGGTCCGGGACATCCGCCGCGGCGGCTCGGCGGCGATCGACCTGTGCGACGTGGCGACGGGCCGCCTGGACGCGTACTACGAGCGGGGCCTGAACCACTGGGACTACGCCGCCGGCGACCTGATCGCCCGTGAGGCGGGCGCACTGACCGGCGGACGCCCCGGAGAGCCCCTCTCGACAGACCTGACCGTCGCAGCCCCACCCGGCCTCTTCGAACCGCTCCAGGCCCGCCTGGAGGAACTGGGCGCCTGGCACGACTGACGCCGAGTGGAACAGCGGCGACAAAGAAGCAGGCCCCGGCACTGGATCGATGCCGGGGCCTGCTTTCGTGCGAGCTGATCAGACGTGTGACACGCCGACCTGCACGCCGTGCTCGGCGGCAAGGCGGTGCAGATCGTCGAGCTCTGCCTGCTCGACCTCCGCGAGGAAGTCGTCGCCGGTCTCGCGAGCCATCGTCAGGTCGGACTCGGTCGCCCTTATGCGCTGCAGAAGTCCTGCGGTGAATGCGTCCATGCTGCGCCCCCTCGTCCTGGGTCGTGGGTCGGTGGCACGGGGGTGTGCCGTTCGGAAGGGGCGATCACGTCTCCAGGGTGCCCAGCGCTGCCCGCACTGGGCGGCGACGGTGCCGGACACCCACGCCCGCCCTGCGGAAGCGGACCGTGACGTACCGCATGGTGGTGCGGCACAAGCAGAGCGTGATCGCGGGGTGTAAAGCCGTCCTCCCCCCGCTCCCTTCCACGGAAACCTCAACCGCGCGAGAAAATCTCGCATTCCCCGGCCCCCGCACCCGCCTTACAGCCGACTTATGGCCGAAAAGGGCAGGATGGAGACTCAACCCGAGACAGGCCCTGCCCGCGTGCGCCGAGAAGGCGCTACGCGGGTGGACAGAGGAAGGACAAGCGACGTGCGCGTACTCGTCGTCGAGGACGAGCAACTGCTCGCCGATGCGGTGGCCACCGGACTGCGCCGGGAGGCCATGGCCGTCGACGTCGTGTACGACGGCGCGGCCGCCCTGGAGCGCATCGGCGTCAACGACTACGACGTGGTCGTCCTCGACCGTGACCTCCCCCTCGTGCACGGCGACGACGTCTGCCGCAAGATCGTCGAGCTCGGCATGCCCACACGCGTGCTGATGCTCACGGCCTCCGGAGACGTCAGCGACCGTGTCGAGGGCCTGGAGATCGGCGCCGACGACTACCTCCCCAAGCCCTTCGCGTTCAGCGAGCTGACGGCACGCGTGCGTGCCCTCGGCCGGCGTACGAGCATGCCGCTGCCGCCCGTCCTGGAGCGCGCCGGGATCAAGCTCGACCCCAACCGCCGTGAGGTCTTCCGGGACGGCAAGGAAGTCCAGCTCGCGCCCAAGGAGTTCGCCGTCCTGGAGGTGCTGCTGCGCAGCGAGGGCGCCGTCGTCTCCGCCGAGCAGCTCCTTGAGAAGGCCTGGGACGAGAACACCGACCCGTTCACCAACGTCGTGCGCGTCACGGTGATGACCCTGCGCCGCAAGCTCGGTGAGCCCCCGGTCATCGTCACGGTGCCCGGTTCCGGCTACCGGATCTGATCCGTGGTGGCCACGACGCCCGCGCCCCCGACGGCGCCTCCGAAGCCCACCTGGGACCCGCGGAAGCCGGAGCCCCCGTTCCCGTGGCTGCGGCCGACCATCCGGATACGGCTCACGCTCCTGTACGGCGGGATGTTCCTGATCGCGGGCATCCTCCTGCTGTCGATCATCTACCTGCTCGCCGCCCAGGCCCTGAACGTGGGCAGCGGTCTGCCCTTCAGGATCGTCTCCGGCGGCGTGACGAGCCCCACCTGCAACTTCCCGTCCCAGCCGTCGGCGACGGAACTCAACGACGCGATGAACGCCTGCGTCAACGAGCAGCGCCAGCACGCCCTGGACAACCTCCTCAGCCGCTCGCTCCTCGCCCTGCTGGGCCTCGCAGTCATCGCGTTCGCCTTCGGCTACGCGATGGCGGGCCGGGTGCTGTCGCCGCTCGGCCGGATCACCCGCACCGCGCGCGCGGTGGCGGGCTCGGACCTGTCGCGGCGGATCGAGCTGGACGGTCCCGACGACGAGTTCAAGGAGCTGGCGGACACCTTCGACGACATGCTGGAGCGGCTGCAGAGAGCCTTCACGGCCCAGCAGCGGTTCGTCGGGAACGCCTCGCACGAACTGCGGACGCCGCTCGCGATCAACCGCACGCTCCTCGAGGTGCACCTCTCCGATCCGGGAGCGCCCGTGGAACTGCAGCAGCTCGGCAAGACGCTGCTCGCCACGAACGAGCGCAGCGAGCAGCTCGTCGAGGGCCTGCTGCTGCTCGCCCGCAGCGACAACCAGATCGTCGAGCGCAAGCCGGTCGACCTCGCCGAGGTCGCCTCGCAGGCCATCGACCAGGCGCGCGGCGAGGCGGAGGCGAAGGGCGTGGCGATCCGCGGGAAGCGCGATGCCGCGGTCGTCCAGGGCAGCGGCGTCCTCCTGGAGCGGATCGCCCTGAACCTCGTCCAGAACGCCGTGCGGTACAACGTGGCGGAGGAAGGCTGGGTCGAGGTGACCACAGAGGTGCAGCACGGCCAGGCGGTTCTCGTGGTGTCCAATACGGGGCCCGTGGTGCCCGCGTACGAGATCGACAATCTTTTCGAGCCTTTCCGGCGACTGCGTACGGAGCGGACGGGCAGTGACAAGGGCGTGGGTCTTGGCCTGTCGATCGCCAGGTCGGTGGCCCGTGCCCACGGCGGTCATATCGCCGCGGAACCGCGTGAGGGGGGTGGGCTGGTGATGCGAGTAACCCTGCCTGTCTGAGACCATGTCGCCGACACGCGAGGATGTTCGCTTTGCGCGGAATTTTCTGGGCATGCAGTGGGCTGACTCGTGTGTGATCGATCACAAGGGCGAATTTCTGGCCATCTACTCTCCGTGATCAAGAAGGCCGTCGGAAAGCCGGGATAATCCGGGTTTTCGGGGGTCGAGATCACGGGAAGTACACGGTGAGACGCCTTTGAAGTGCGGCATTCGGACCGTGTACGGTCCCGTTCGCCATCCAAGCCGATCACTCTTGAGGGGTCCGATTGGGTGTCGATTGAGTAACAGACCTTGATGTGAGGCAAAATCTCCGCCTCGGGTCGGGCACAAGTCCGGCCTCTCACGCGTTACGTGCGCTGGAGACACCGCAGACACCCAGAGGGGGAGAGCGACATGGCAACGGATTACGACACCCCACGCAAGACCGACGACGACGTCGATTCGGACAGCCTTGAAGAACTGAAGGCTCGCCGGAACGACAAGTCGACTTCGGCGGTCGACGTGGACGAGTTCGAGGCCGCAGAAGGCCTGGAACTGCCCGGCGCGGACCTCTCGAACGAGGAGTTGGCCGTCCGGGTCCTGCCGAAGCAGCAGGACGAGTTCACCTGCATGAGCTGCTTCCTGGTCCACCACCGCAGCCAGCTGGCCCGCGAGAAGAACGGCCAGCCGATCTGCCGCGACTGCGACTGAGGCAGGGTCGGCCGTGACAGGCTCGACCCCGCCCTGGAAGCGCCGCTTTCGTGACCAGGGAGCGGCCGGTCCGTCCTCGGACGGCATGCATGACGACGAGCGGGGCCACCCGGCCTCGCTCGAAGCAGTGGACGCGACAGGCGCCTCCGGTGCCCTGGAGGTGCCGGTTTCCAAGGCGCCTGTCGCCAAACGCAGGGCAGCCGCCGTCGGCCACGGGGTCAGGGAAGGCGTCCGTAAGGGCGGCAGCCGCGCCAGGGCGGGCCTGGCGTACCTCACCGACCGCATCATCGAGAACGCCCCGCGAATCCCCGTACGCGACCTCGCGACCCTCCGCAGGCAGTTCCCGGGCCTCGGCCCCGAACAGCTCGCGGACAAACTCGTGGCGGGCGCGTGCAACGCGACCTCCACGGTGGGCGCGGGAATCGGCGCGGCCGCGATGATGCCCGTACCGCCGGCCATGCCCACGGAACTGGCCGCCGAGATCACCGGCGTCGCCGCGATCGAGATGAAGCTGATCGCGGAGTTGTACGAGGTCTACGGCCTGCGGCCGCCGGGCAGTCTGAGAGAGCGCACCACCACGTATCTGAGTTCGTGGTCGGAGGAGCGCGGAATCGACGTGACCAAACCGTCGACTGTCAACGCGGCCCTCGGAGGCCAGCTGAAGCGCGAGCTGCGCCAGCAGATCATGAAGCGCATGGTCAGAAATCTGCCGAACCTGATGCCGTTCATGGTCGGCGCCGCCGTCGGGGCGGTCATGAACCGCCGTGACACGAGAAAGCTCGCGGAGCGCATCCGCAAGGACCTCCGCAAGGCGCAGGTGTCGTGGGACGCGCTGCCGGCGCTACCGCCCCTGGAGAAGCCCGTCGATCCGCTGCGCGTCGGGGAGATCCCCAAGGAGCTGGGGCGCTGACCCCTGGCCCTGGCAGGCAAAGTCCTGACCCGCGGAAGGGAAAGTTTCCGTACGGGACAAGAGTGCGAGCACGGTCGGCGCCCGGGAGCCGGGAGCCGGGACCGGGCCCGGATCCGGGCCCGAACTACGCCGTCGTCGTCCGGGCCGCTTCCAGTGCCGCGGCCAGGCGCTCCGGCTCGCGGGTCGACAGGTACAGGTACGGGGTCGGGTCCGCCGGGTCGGTGACCTCCACGCGGAGTGCCGTGGGGATGTAGGAGCGCAGGAGCATGAAGGCGCGTGTGTCGGCCTTGAACGTGCGCCAGGCGCGCGTCTCCTCCGGGTCGAGGACATGGGCCTCGCCGAGGGCCGAGACCGGGATCTTCGCGTCGCCCGCGATCAGGGAGCCGGCCACCACACGGATCCGCACGGAGCCGTACGAGCTGGCCGCCACCGCCGCGACCGCCGTGCCGCCGACAAGGCCCCCCAGCAGGGGAAGCGTGCCGAACGGCAGCAGGATCAGGGCCATCGAGAGACCCACCAGCAGGCTGATGAACCACCAGGAACGGGGCGCGGTCAGACGTTCTTCGTACGGCGAGGCGGAAAGCTGCATAAGGCCTAGCCTGCCACGGTGCGTGCGCGGCCCTGACGCGGAGGTAAGGTCTGCGCCTGTGAGTGGTACATCTTCAGCTCTGCGGCCCCCGGCCGACGCCGTGGCGCCGGTGAGGCATCCCGACGCGCCCGCGCCCGGCGAGCTGCTCGGCGCGCACTACGGCCAGTGTTTCGGCTGCGGCGGAGAGCAGCCGCACGGACTGCACCTGGAGGCCCGCGCGGGCGAGGGGGTGAGGATCACCGCCGAGTTCACCGTGAAGGCCGCCCACCAGGGCGCTCCCGGTCTGGCGCACGGCGGAGTCCTCGCGAGCGCCCTCGACGAGAGCCTCGGCTCGCTGAACTGGCTGCTGCGCACCATCGCCGTGACCGGACGGCTGGAGACCGACTTCGTACGGCCCGTGCCCGTGGGCACCGTGCTGTACCTGGAGGCCGAGGTGACGGCGGTGGCGGGGCGCAAGATCTACTCGTCCGCCACCGGACGGATCGGCGGCCGGGACGGGCCCGTCGCCGTGCGTGCGGACGCCCTGTTCCTTGAGGTGAAGGTGGAGCACTTCATCGACAACGGCCGCCCGGAGGAGATCCGTGCGGCCATGGACGACCCCGACCAGGTCCGCCGTGCCCGTGCCTTCGAGGTGAACCCGTGACCCCGGCCCCGACTCCCGTGGGCGTGCTGATCAAGCGCGTCGATCCGGACGTACCGCTTCCGGAATACGCGCACCCCGGCGACGCCGGCGCGGACCTCCGGACGACGGAGAGCCGCGTGCTGGAACCCGGTGAGAGGGCCGTGCTGCCCACGGGAGTGTGCATCGCGCTCCCAGAGGGGTACGCGGCCTTCGTGCACCCGCGTTCCGGGCTCGCCGCCCGCTGCGGTGTCGCTCTGGTGAATGCCCCGGGGACGGTTGATGCCGGGTACCGTGGGGAGATCAAGGTGATCGTGGTGAATCTCGACCCGCGCGAGTCCGTGCGGTTCGAGCGCTTCGACCGGATTGCCCAACTGGTCGTCCAGCAGGTCGAGAAGGTGCGCTTCCAGGAGGTGGCGGAGCTTCCCGACTCGGCGCGGGCCGCAGGGGGCTTCGGGTCCACCGGCGGGCATGCCGCCGTGGGCGGCACAACGGGTGGGAATCGATACGCTTCGGTCGTATCCGACCGGGAAGGACAGTGACGTGTTCGGACGTCGCAAGAAGGGCAGTGCCGCCGAGGACGCGGCGGGCGAGGCCGAGCAGGTCGTCGACAGTGTCGACACTGAGGCGGACGACGCGGAGCGCGAGCGCGTGAGGCTCGAGCCCGAGCCGCGCCCCGATGGCCCCTGGGACAGCACAGAGGTCCGGGATCCGGCCGAGGGCCGGGTCGACCTGGGCGGTCTCTTCGTGCCCGGGGTCGACGGCATGGAGCTCCGGGTGGAGGTCGCGGGCGATGCCATCGTCGCGGCGACCGTGGTGCTCAAGGACAGCGCCGTCCAGCTGCAGGCCTTCGCCGCCCCCAAGCGCGAGGGCATCTGGGGCGAGGTGCGCGAGGAGATCGCCACCGGCATCACCCAGCAGGGCGGTGTCATCGACGAGGTCGAGGGCCCGCTGGGCTGGGAGCTGCGCGCCCAGGTACCGGTGCAGCTGCCGGACGGGACGGGCGGCTTCCAGGTCGTCCGGTTCATCGGCGTGGACGGCCCCCGTTGGTTCCTGCGCGGAGTGATCTCCGGCCAGGGCGCCGTGCAGCCGCAGAGCGGCGGCGTACTGGAGTCGATCTTCCGGGACACCGTGGTGGTCCGCGGTGAGGGCCCGATGGCCCCGCGCGACCCGATCGTCCTGAAGCTGCCGGACGACGCGCAGATGGTCGCCGAGGGCGTCCAGCAGGAGGAGCAGGCAGGTTCCCGCTTCTCCGGCGGCATGGGGCAGTTGCAGCGCGGACCGGAGATCACCGAGGTCCGGTAGCCCCATAAACATAAGTACGGCCAAGGAAGTACGGCGTTGGGCCGCACTCCCCCCCCGGGGGGAGTGCGGCCCAACGCCGTTTCCCGGGACCGCCCGTCAGGTGGCGTCCGGGATCCACGAGCCGTGGATCATCGCCGGTACGCGGCGCGGCAGATGAACCGTCGCGACCGGTGGCAGGGACAGGTCCGAGGCGTCCAGGACGAGCAGCGTGGAGGCGTCGGCGTTCAGGTCGCTGACGACGGTGAGCAGATGCCCGGCGTCCTCGTCGGAGGAGTCGGTGGCATCGGCCGCCGGTACGAACACGGCCTCGCTGGGCAGTTGGCCGTTGCCGAACGGCCGCAACTGGCGGGTGCCGTCCCGGCGGTCGTACTTGACCAGTGCGTGGTTGCCGATACCCAGGTCGTCCGGGAACGAGAGCGCGTACTGATAGCGGTGCTCGCGGCCGGTGAAGGTGTCGTTGATGGTGGGGAACTCGACTGTGAGGTCGTCGATCTGCTCCTCGTTCACGCGGCCCGCCGCGAGATCGACGGTCCAGCGTTTCGTCCTGGAGCCGGAGTTGGGCTCGGCGCCGCGGTCCGGGGCGCCGACCCACCAGTTCCAGGAGCGCCGCCAGCCGGTACGGCCCACCGCCGGGCCCTCGACGACGATCCGGCCGTACGCGTCCTCGTAGGCGTTGGCGAAGTGCATCCCGTACCCCTGGCCGATCTCGAACCAGCGGATGCGGGCCGCGCCTCCCGCGCCGCGCGGCATGATCCCGATACGGCACCGCTGGGCGTCGCTCCAGCCGTACGGGATGCCGGAGTGCTCGGCCGGGTCGAAGGTGACCGAGCCCTCCAGGAACACGACGTGGTGCTCGGTGACGGCGAAGTCGTGCTTGAGCGCGGCGCTCGCGTCCGGGACCTCCTGGCTGTCGAGGACCTGGCCGTCGGGCGAGGCCACGTGGTGGATCAGACAGGGCGGGAACGGGGACGAGGCGAAGAAGTGCAGTTCGCCGGTGGCCGGGTCCTCCTTGGGGTGCGCGGTCATCGCCGAGGTCAGCCTGCCGCCGAAGTCGTACGCGCCGACGGTCTCCAGGTCGGCGGTCAGTTCGAAGGGGAGGTTCGCCTCGCACAGCGCGAGGAGGCGACCGGCGTGCTCGATGACGTGGGTGCCCGCGGTGCTGGCGGTCAGGTCGGGGCCCCGCTCCGTCATGTAGGGGGCGCCTTCGAGCGCCGGAGTGTGCACCCAGCGGTTGCGGTACCACTCCGCGCGCCCCTCACGCAGCCGTACGCCGTGCACCATGCCGCTGCCCTTGAACCAGTGGGTGGGGGTGATACCGGGCTTCGGGTTGTGGCTGTTGCGGATCAGCCGGCCGCACAGCTCGGGCGGCAGTGTCCCCTCGACGGTGAGCGCGGTGGCGGTGATCTCGTCGGTGACGGGGGTGTAGTGCCCGGTCAGGTAGGGCGTGTCGACGCTCATGACGGTGACCTTTCTGGTGGGGTCTCGCTCGTGGACGGGGGCTTGTCGAGTGGCTTCTCGTGGAGTTGGGGAGAGGGGGCGGGCGGAACCGGCGTACGCGGGCACCTCGCGTGCCGTACGGCGTCAGCGGCGGCGCTCTGCCTCGGACCGCAGGCGGCTCAGCCAGCTCTCCAGGGACTGCCGCAGCGCCTCGCGCATCTCCTCGGGGCGTTCCTCGATCGGGGCTCCGGCCCAGGACTCCTCGGTGCGGACCGTCACGGTCCCCTCGCCCGTCTCCTCGAAGGTCCAGACGTGGACGCCCTCGATGCCGTGAGCCGGGCCGCCCCAGACGATCCGCTCGCCCGGCACGACCTCGCGGATCGTGGACGTGATGTCGAGGCCGTGGGTGAGCCACCGGAAGGAGGCGCCCGGGGCGAGCGGGCCGCCGAAGTCGACGCTCTCGATGTCCGTGTTCCAGTCGGCCCAGGAGCCGATGTCCGTGTGCAGGTCCCATACGGTCGCGAGCGGTGCGTCGACGGTGGTCGAGAGGCGTACGACGACGGGGGCGTCCTCGTCGACGGAGTGGCCGGGTGTGTTCCCGGTGTTCTCGGCGGTCATGGCGGGATCTCCTTCTGCGGGTGTCGGATTCTGTGGGTGTCGGACGGGCGTTCAGTGCGTGGGAGCGGGGGCCGGGGCCTCCTCGGTGTGGGGTGGTGCCGCGAGGCGGCGGGACAGGAGAGGAGTCAGTGCGGCGCCGACGGCGAGTACGGCCGCCGAGATGAGGAAGGCGAGCCGGTAGCCCTCGGTGAGGGCCACCGCGGGGGAGTGGTGGTGTGCGGCGGCGGCCGTACGGGAGGCGGCGAGTGTCCCGAGGACGGCCAGGCCCACGGCTCCGCCGATCTGCCGGGTGGTGTTGACCAGGCCGCTGGCCAGACCCGAGTCGGCCGGCCGTACGCCGGTCACGGCGGCCCCGGTGAGCTGGACGAACGCGGTGCCGAGGCCGAGACCGATCACGAGGACCGGGCCGAGCAGGTCGGTCGGGTAGCTGCCGTCGGCCGTGATCCGGGACAGCCACAGCAGTCCGGCGGTCTGGGTGAGCAGGCCCGCGGCGAGCGTGACGTGCGGGCCGAGCCGGCGGGCGAGCCGCGGGGCGAACCAGGATCCGAGCATGTTCGCGGCAGCCAGAGGGAGTTGGGAGAGCCCCGTCTCCAACGGCCCGGCGCCGAGGACCTGTTGCTGATAGAGCGGCAGGAAGAAGAACAGGCCCACCCAGACGGCGCCGAGCAGCGTCATGACGAGGTTGGCGGGCGCGACCAGCCCCTCCGTCCACAGACGCGGCGGCAGCAGCGGAGCCGGATGGCGCCGCTCGACCAGGAGGAACAGCGCGAGCAGCACGGCCGCCGCGCTCAGGGAGCCGAGCACCCAGGGGTCGGTCCAGCCGGAGCGTCCGGCCGATGTGAGCCCGTACACCAGCGCGACCAGTCCGGCCGTGACCGTGAGGGCGCCGACGAGGTCGAGCCGCCGGGGAGCGCCGTCGTCGGGCGCCGAGGCGGGAACCAGCGCCAGGGTGCCGACGAGCACGACGGCCGCGCCGAGTCCGGACACGTGGAAGACCCACGGCCAGCCCAGGCCCTCGGTGAGCACCCCGCCGAGCAGGACTCCGGCGGCTCCGCCGGCGCCGGACACCGCGCCCCAGACCCCGATCGCCCTGGCGCGTCCGGGCCCGGGCGGGAAGAGCCGCATGACCAGGGAGAGCGCGGCGGCTGCCACGGCGGCGGCTCCCACGCCCTGTGCGGTGCGGGCGGTGATCAGCGTCCACGGGCCGGTGGCGAGGCCCGCGGCGACCGAGGCCGCGGTGAACAGCGCGAGGCCTCCCAGGAGGACGCGGCGCCGGCCCACGAGGTCGGCGGCCCGTCCGCCCAGCAGGAGCAGCGCTCCGAAGGCGAGCCCGTAGGAGTTCACGACCCAGGACATGCCGGTGTCCGACAGTCCGACGCCGTCACGGACCGCGGGCAGGGCGACGTTGACGACGGAGGTACTGAGCGCGACAGCGAACTGGGCGGCGGCGAGGACCGCGAGGGCGGCGCCGGGGCGGACCGCCCTTGCTCCCTTTCGCGTGCTGGACATCGGGTTCCCTCTCTCGCGGGTTCCTGTGAGTTCCTGTGAGTTCTTGGACGCTATGAGTATGTGTGGTTAACCACTCACTCTTTGCCTCGAAGAAGAGGCGGGGCTGTCGGGGTGTGAAAAGGCGACCCCTTGCCCCGCCGGTGGCGGGCTCGTCAGTAGTGCCGGATGCCTGCCGTGAGTGTGCGCGTCCATGGGGCGTCCACTTCCTGCGCCTCCATCGACACCACGAGATGGCAGAGCATGCCGACGGCGAAGAACTCCTGGACCTGCCGGTCGTCGCCCCCGGAGGCGCCGCGCACGTACTCCACCGTGCGGGCGTACCCCGCTCGTACGGCGTCCCGGATCGCGGGGACGGAGACCGCGGCCGCCTGGGCGTGCAGCTGGACGAGCAGCAGGTCGTTGTCGCTGATCAGGCGGGCGTAGGCGTCGCCCATCGATGACAGCACCGCCTCCGGTGAACTGCCCTTCGCCTCGGCCGCGCCCCCCTCCAGGCTCTCGCGCACCCTGACGAAGCAGTGCTCGACGACCGCGGCGAACAGGGACTCCTTGTTCGGGAACAGCCGGTAGACGTACGCCTGGGAGATTCCGGCGGCCTTGGCCACCTCCGTGGTCGTCGTACCGAAGTACCCCCGCGAGGCGAAGGCGCCGATGGCGGTGCGGAGCACCGTCTCGCGGCGCTCCTCGGCGGTGGACAGGTGGCGGCGTCGTCCCGTCTGCATGTGAGTACTCAACCACTCACACTTTTCCGCCGTCAAGGGCAGGAGCCACCCGTTGCGCTGAAAAAACAAAGAAACGTCCGAACCGGAACCCGTGAGTGGCTACGCTGCGTCACCCAGGGCGGAGCCGGCGCTGAACCGTCAACTCCCCTGTACCACCGACGACTTACCGAACTACGCAACAGAGCACGGGAGCCCGGAATGGGTACGAACTGGATCGAGAAGGCGCAGCGGCTGGGCGACGGGAGCATCGGAGGTGCGATGGACAGTCCATCGATCCCCGGCCGCGTCGTCTGGCACACCACGGAGAGCGGCGCCGGCGACGACGCGTTCCGTTCCGTGACGGCGCATCTGATCAGCGTCTCCGCCGAGCCGCATCTGCTGTACGACCCGACGACCGACCGGCTCGGCCAGTTCGGGCCGCTGAACGCGAGCGCCCGCGCGCTGCGCAACGACGGTTCGACGAGGACCAACCGCGTCGGGAAGGTCTGCATCCAGATCGAGGTGCTCGGGCGGGCGGGCAAGCCGTTCACCGCCACCTGGAAGCCGGGGCCCAACTACCGGGCCATGATGGCCGCGATCCGCTCCTGGAAGATCCCGGACACCTTCCCGGCCGGCCGTCTCGCGACCTCGGGCGCCGACGCGACCAACCGCCCCCGGACGATCTGGATGAGCAAGGGCGGCCACTACGGCCACGCCAACATCCCGGGCAATGACCACTGGGACCCGGGCAACATCGACAAGTCCGCGCTCTTCGAGGCGGCCCCGGTCGGGAAGCCCGCGCCGGGCGGCACCACGCCGTCGAAGCCGGTCGTCGACCTCAGCAACGTCATCGCCGCCGCGCGCCGCGACCCGGGTCTGCCCCAGGGCGGCAAGACCCACAAGGCGGACGTCCTCGTCGTCGAAAAGGCCCTCGTCGCCGAGGGGTTGCTGCCCGCCCAGTGGGCCGACGGCTCCTTCGGCAGCAGGACCGTCGAGGCGTACGCGTCCCTCCAGCGCCGGTACGGCTTCAGTGGTGCCGACGCCAACGGCATCCCGGGCCAGACGACGCTGAAGAGGCTCGGCAAGGAGCGCGGCTTCACGGTCAAGGGCTGAGCGAACTCCAGCACCCCGGCGCGCGGCCCGTGGGGCTCCGGACGACTTCCGGAGCCCCACGGGCCGTTGTCGTTGCCCGGGCCCTTCTCCCGCTTCTTTTCTCCTGCCTTTTCTCTTGACGTGAAATTGGTCCGTACCTATGGTCACCGCCAACGCCTGTGTTCATAAAGGCATTCCGTGATCACATACGAGAACGGATGTCCCCCCATGCCGAACACCCCGGTACCTCCACGTCATCGCCGCAGATCCCGCCTCGCGCTCCTCGCGACCGTCGCCGCCCTCCTGGCCGGCGCCCTCGCCTGGCCCGCCGCCGACCGTGCCGAAGCGGCTCCCGGCACCTTCACGCACCCCGGAGTCACCGTCTCCCGCGGCCAGTTGGACTTCGCGCGGCAACAGGTCAACGCCGGCGCACAGCCCTGGAAGGGCGCGTACGACCAGATGCTGGCGAGCAGGTACGGCTCGCTCTCGCGCACCCCCAAGCCCCGGGCCGTCGTCGAGTGCGGCTCGTACTCGAACCCCAACAACGGCTGCACCGACGAGCGCGAGGACGCGATCGCCGCGTACACCCAGGCCCTCGCCTGGTACGTCACACGGGACGCGCGGTACGCGAAGAAGGCGATCGAGCTGATGGACGCCTGGTCCGCGACGATCCGGGACCACACCAACAGCAACGCCCCGCTGCAGACCGGCTGGGCGGGCTCGTCCTGGCCCAAGGCCGCCGAGATCATCAAGTACACGTACGACGGCGGCTGGGCGAACTCGGGCCGCTTCGCGACCATGCTGCGCACCGTGTACCTCCCCGAGATCATCAACGGCTCGAACTCCAACGGCAACTGGGAGCTGTCGATGATGGAGGCCGCCGTCGGCATCTCCGTCTTCCTGGAGGACAAGGCGTCGTACGACAAGGCCATGGCGAAGTTCCGCACCCGTACGGCCGCGTTCGTGTACCTGTCCTCCGACGGCGCGCTGCCGAAGACCGTGCCGAGCCAGAACCTCGACACCACGCAGAAGATCATCAACTACTGGCACGGGCAGTCGACGTTCGTCAACGGGCTCACCCAGGAGACCTGCCGCGACCTCACGCACACCGGATACGGCATCTCCGCGATCTCGCACGTCGCCGAGACCAGCCGCATCCAGGGCCAGGACCTCTACGGCACCGACGTCGGCGAGCGGCTGCGGCACGCGCTCGGCTTCCAGGCCAAGCACCAGCTGGGTGAGGCGCCCCCGAGCTGGCTGTGCGGCGGGTCGCTGCACCTCGGGCTCGGGCCCATCACCGAGGTGGGCCACAACGCCCTGAGCAACCGCCTCGGCCACGTCATGACCAACACCGAGCGGCTCACGCAGCAGAACCGTCCGGCGGGGAGCAACAACCTCTTCGTCGCCTGGGAGACGCTCACGCACGGCGACAACCCGAACTGAGACGTTGCCCGACCGGGCGCCGGACGGTGATACTGGCGCCCGGTCCACGGGGGAGGGTCATGAGCCAGGTCGTCACCGAAACGATGGTGCGAGTCGAGAACGTCCACCGCTCGTACGGGAGCGGAGCCACCGCCGTACACGCCCTGCGCGGGGTCTCGTTCGACATACCGCGCGGTGAACTCGTCGCCCTCAAGGGGCGGTCGGGGTCCGGCAAGACGACGCTGCTCAACCTCGTCGGCGGGCTCGACGAGCCGGACGACGGGCGGATCACCGTCGACGGGCTCGACCTCTCCGGGCTCGGGGAGAACGGGCTGCTGGAGCTGCGCCGGGACCGTATCGGCTTCGTCTTCCAGTCCTTCGGTCTCATCCCGATCCTGACGGCCGCCGAGAACGTGGGCGTGCCGATGCGGCTGCGCCGGGCCGAGTCCCGCGAGCGCGAGGAGCGCGTCGAACTGCTGCTCTCCCTGGTCGGGCTCGCCGACCACGCGGCGCAGCGGCCCGGCGAGCTCTCCGGCGGCCAGCAGCAGCGCGTGGCGATCGCCCGCGCCCTCGCGAACGAGCCCGCGCTCCTCATCGCCGACGAGCCCACCGGCCAGCTCGACGCCGAGACCGGTATCGCGGTGATGGAGCTGCTGCGGGCGGTCGTCCGCAGTGAGCGCGTCACCGCGCTCGTCGCCACCCATGACGCGGCCCTCCTGGACCTCGCCGACCGGGTCCTGGAGCTGAGCGACGGCGAGATCGTGGAGCACTAGCGACGGAGAGACCGTCGAGCACCGAGGTCCGGAGGGGCCCTCGGCGGCGCGTCAGGGTTCCGTCAAAGACGGTCCGCACCCCACCCCTCACCCCATTTGTCAGGATTGTTGGCCGTAAGGTCGACGCAGCGTACGCAGTGCGTTTTGGGAAGACAATGGGGCCATGGGACGCGGCAAGCTTCGGATCTACCTCGGTGCGGCACCGGGCGTCGGCAAGACGTACGCGATGCTGTCCGAGGCACACCGCCGCGTCGAACGAGGTACGGACTGCGTGGTGGCCTTCGTCGAGCACCACGACCGGCCGCGCACCGAGGTCATGCTGCACGGTCTGGAGCGGATCCCCCGCCGGGAGATCCCCTACCGGGACACCGTCTTCACCGAGATGGACGTCGAC
Organism: Streptomyces sp. NBC_00258; assembly: GCF_036182465.1. Classification (NCBI taxonomy): domain Bacteria; kingdom Bacillati; phylum Actinomycetota; class Actinomycetes; order Kitasatosporales; family Streptomycetaceae; genus Streptomyces; species Streptomyces sp. NBC_00258. The sequence continues at coordinate 3,803,758 of NZ_CP108081.1, read as the reverse complement.
GCCGTCCTGGAGCGCGCCCCGGCCGTCGCCCTGGTGGACGAACTGGCCCACACGAATGTCCCCGGCTCACGCAACGCCAAGCGCTGGCAGGACGTCGAGGAACTCCTCGCCGCCGGAATCGACGTCGTCTCGACGGTCAACATCCAGCACCTGGAGTCGCTCGGTGACGTCGTCGAGTCGATAACGGGAGTACGGCAGCGCGAGACCGTCCCGGACGAGGTCGTGCGCAGGGCCGACCAGATCGAGCTGGTCGACATGTCGCCCCAGGCACTGCGCCGCCGGATGGCGCACGGCAACATCTACAAGCCCGACAAGGTCGACGCGGCCCTCTCCAACTACTTCCGCCCCGGCAACCTCACCGCCCTGCGCGAACTGGCCCTCCTCTGGGTCGCCGACCGCGTCGACGAGTACCTCCAGCAGTACCGCGGCGAGCACGGCATCCGCTCCACCTGGCAGGCCCGCGAACGCATCGTCGTGGGCCTGACCGGCGGACCCGAGGGCCGTACGCTCATCCGCCGCGCAGCCCGGCTCGCGGAGAAGGGCGCCGGCGGCGAGGTGCTCGCCGTCTACATCGCCCGCAGCGACGGCCTGACCTCCGCCTCGCCCAAGGAACTGGCCGTCCAGCGCACCCTCGCCGAGGACCTCGGCGGCACCTTCCACCACGTCATAGGGGACGACATCCCGTCCGCGCTGCTGGAGTTCGCGCGCGGAGTCAACGCCTCCCAGATCGTGCTGGGCTCCTCACGGCGCAAGGCCTGGCAGTACGTGCTCGGTCCCGGTGTCGGTGCCACGGTCGCCCGGGAGTCGGGGCCCGACCTGGACGTGCACATCGTCACGCACGACGCGGTCGGCAAGGGGCGCGGACTGCCGGCCGCCCGGGGGTCGCGGCTCGGCCGGTCTCGGATCATCGCGGGCTGGCTGGTCGGTGTCGTCGGCCCGGCCCTCCTCGCCCTGCTGCTGACCCATGGCGCCTCGAACCTCGGGCTCGCCAACGACATGCTGCTCTTCCTGACGCTGATCGTCGCGGCGGCCCTCCTCGGCGGGTTGCTCCCGGCGCTCGCCTCGGCGGCCCTCGGCTCGCTGCTGCTGAACTACTACTTCACCCCGCCGCTGCACCGGATGACCGTCGCCGACCCGAAGAACATCGTCGCCATCGTGATCTTCGTGGGCGTCGCGGTGTCGGTGGCCTCCGTGGTGGACCTGGCCGCCCGTCGCACCCACCAGGCGGCCCGGCTGCGCGCCGAGTCCGAGATCCTCTCCTTCCTGGCCGGCAGCGTCCTGCGCGGCGAGACCAGCCTGGACGCCCTGCTGGAGCGGGTCCGCGAGACCTTCGGCATGGAGTCGGTGGCCCTGCTGGAGCGGGAGAGCGACGTCGACCCGTGGACCTGCGCGGGCAGCGTCGGCCCGCACCCGCCGACGCTGCCCGAGGACGCGGACGTCGACATGCCGGTCGGCGACCACACCGCGCTCGCCCTCTCCGGCCGGGTCCTGCCCGCCGAGGACCGCCGGGTGCTCGCCGCCTTCGCCGCCCAGGCCGTCGTCGTCCTGGACCGCAAGCGCCTCCAGGAGGAGGCCGAGCAGGCCCGCGCACTCGCCGAGGGCAACCGCATCCGTACGGCGCTGCTGGCGGCCGTCAGCCATGACCTGCGCACCCCGCTTGCCGCCATCAAGGCCGCCGTGTCGTCCCTCAGGTCCGACGACGTGGCCTGGTCCGAGGAGGACGAGGCCGAGCTCCTGGAGGGCATCGAGGCGGGCGCCGACCGGCTCGACCACCTGGTCGGCAACCTCCTCGACATGTCCCGCCTGCAGACCGGCACGGTCACCCCGCTGATCCGCGAGATCGACCTCGACGAGGTCGTCCCGATGGCCCTCGGCGGCGTACCGGAGGACAGCGTCGAGCTGGAGATCCCCGAGACGCTGCCCATGGTCGCCGTCGACCCCGGCCTGCTGGAGCGGTCGGTCGCCAACATCGTCGAGAACGCCGTCAAGTACAGCCCCGACGGAGAGCGGGTCCTGGTCGCCGCCAGCGCGCTCGGAGACCGCGTGGAGGTACGGGTGGTGGACCGCGGCCGCGGTGTCCCGGACGAGGCGAAGGACCGCATCTTCGCGCCCTTCCAGCGGTACGGGGACGCCCCGCGCGGCGCCGGTGTGGGCCTCGGCCTCGCGGTCGCCCGGGGCTTCGCCGAGGCCATGGGCGGCACCCTCGACGCAGAGGACACCCCCGGTGGCGGCCTCACCATGGTCCTCACCCTCCGGGCGGGCCCCGCCCACCCGACACCGTTCGTGGACGTCGCAGCACTCGTACAACCGGAAAGGCAGGCTTCATGACCCGCGTCCTCGTGGTCGACGACGAGCCGCAGATCACCCGAGCCCTCGTGATCAACCTCAAGGCACGCAACTACGAGGTCGACGCGGCCCCCGACGGCGCCACCGCGCTCCGGCTCGCGGCCGCCCGGCACCCCGACGTCGTCGTGCTCGACCTGGGTCTGCCCGACATGGACGGCGTCGAGGTGATCAAGGGGCTGCGCGGCTGGACCCGCGTGCCGATCCTGGTGCTGTCCGCCCGGCACTCCTCCGACGAGAAGGTCGAGGCCCTCGACGCGGGCGCCGACGACTACGTGACCAAGCCCTTCGGCATGGACGAGCTGCTCGCCCGCCTGAGGGCCGCCGTCCGCCGTGCCGAGCCCAACGGGGGCGACGAGGAGGACGTGATCGTCGAGACCGAGGACTTCACCGTCGATCTGGCCGCCAAGAAGGTCAACCGGGCCGGCCGCGACGTGCGCCTCACTCCGACCGAGTGGCACCTCCTGGAGGTGCTGGTGCGCAGCACGGGCCGCCTGGTCAGCCAGAAACAGCTGCTCCAGGAGGTCTGGGGCCCCTCCTACGGCACCGAGACGAACTATCTGCGGGTCTACATGGCCCAGTTGCGCCGCAAGCTGGAGACGGACCCGGCGCATCCCCGGCACTTCATCACGGAGCCGGGGATGGGGTACCGGTTCGAGAAGTGAGGCCGGTTCGGGTCGTACGCCGGTTCGAGTGGCGGCACCAGGGGTACGTAGACGTCAGCGCCCCCCGGTACGCTTCAGATATGAGTGCTGTTCCTCGTTCCGAAAAGCCGGCGGGCCGGTTCCGGCGGATGATCGACCGGCTCTCCTCGTCCCAGCAGGACCTGGAGTCCGAGGAACTGCGCGAGGACACAGAGACCGCGGGCTGTACGCGCATCGGTGACTGCCGGGACCGACAGGTGGTCACGGTTACTGGTACCTTGCGCACGGTCACTCTGCGCCCGAGGGCCGGTGTCCCGGCCCTGGAGGCCGAGCTGTTCGACGGTTCGGCCGCCCTGGACGTGGTGTGGCTCGGCAGGCGCTCCATAGTGGGGATAGAACCGGGGCGCAAGCTGATCGCATCGGGCCGGATCTCGATGAGCCGGGGCCGCCGGGTGCTGTTCAATCCCAAATACGAACTCAGACCCCTCGGACGGGAGTAGCCGGTGACGTCGCTCGACAAGCCGACCGAAGACGCCCAGCGGGATTCGCGGGCGGTGACCGAGGCCGCGCTCTTCGAGGCGTTCGGCGGTCTGCGGGGCATGATCGAGACGGTCCTGCCGGGCCTGCTCTTCGTCACGATCTTCACGATCAACAAGGACCTGCACTCGGCGGCCATCGCGGCCCTCGGTGTCTCGATCCTGCTGGTCGTGGTCCGCCTGGTCATGAAGGACACCGTCAAGCACGCCTTCAGCGGTGTCTTCGGTGTGGCCTTCGGCGTGGTCTTCGCGATGATGACGGGCAACGCGAAGGACTTCTATCTGCCGGGCATGCTCTACACGCTCGGACTCGCCCTCGCCTACATCATCACGACGCTCGCGGGAGTTCCGCTGATCGGGCTCATCCTCGGGCCGGTCTTCAAGGAGAACCTCTCCTGGCGTACGCGTAATCCGGGGCGCAAGACGGCTTACGCGAAGGCCAGTTGGGCCTGGGGCCTCATTCTGCTCGCCAAGTGCGCGATCCTGTTTCCGCTGTACTGGTGGGCCGACACGACTCAGTTCGGCTGGGTCCTGATCGCCCTGAAGATCCCGCCCTTCCTGCTCGCGGTCTGGCTCACTTGGGTCTTCCTCGCGAAGGCGCCGCCGCCGATCGACGTCTTCGCCGAGATGGAGGCGGAGGAGCGCGCGGAGAAGGAGCGGGAAGCTGCCGCTCGGTCCGCCGACTAGGTACGCGGTGCCTGTGTGGGCCGCTGGGGGCTGCCGCCCCCAGACCCCCGCTTCGGCCTGAACGGCCTCGTCCTCAAACGCCGGACGGGCTGGATGGTGCCGGACCAAGCTGAAAATTGAGGGGCGCTCGGAGATGTCTCCGAGCGCCCCTCAATTTGTCTCCGTACGTCAGTTGCCCGTCGTCAGCCCGTCGTCTCCTCGCGACGCACCGACAGCAGGTCCTCCAGCTGTTCCTCGCGGGCCTGGGCCGCCACGAAGAGGAGTTCGTCGCCTGCTTCCAGTGAGTCCTCCCGGGTGGGGGTGAGGACTCGGGTGCCGCGGATGATGGTGACGAGGGACGTGTCCTCGGGCCATGCCACTTCGCCGACCTGGGTGCCGGCCAGGGCGGATTCCGGGGGCAGCGTCAGCTCGACGAGGTTGGCGTCGCCGTGGCTGAAGCGGAGCAGGCGGACCAGGTCGCCGACGCTCACCGCCTCCTCGACCAGGGCCGACATCAGACGGGGGGTCGAGACGGCCACGTCCACGCCCCACGACTCGTTGAACAGCCATTCGTTCTTGGGGTTGTTGACACGGGCGACGACCCGCGGAACCCCGTACTCCGTCTTGGCGAGGAGCGACACGACCAGGTTCACCTTGTCGTCGCCCGTCGCCGCGATGACCACGTTGCAGCGCTGCAACGCGGCCTCGTCCAGCGAAGTGATCTCGCAGGCGTCGGCGAGCAGCCACTCCGCCTGCGGGACGCGCTCGACCGAGATGGCGGTCGGCGCCTTGTCGATCAGCAGGACCTCGTGCCCGTTCTCCAGGAGCTCGCCCGCGATCGAGCGGCCCACCGCACCGGCACCGGCAATGGCGACCCTCATCAGTGACCGCCTTCTTCCTCAGGCCCCTCGGCGAACGACGCCTCGACCTTCTCGACGTCGTCCGTACGCATCATCACGTGCACCAGGTCGCCCTCCTGCAGCACCGTCTGCGAGGTGGGCAGCACCGCCTCGCCCAGCCGGGTGAGGAAGGCCACGCGCACACCGGTCTCCTCCTGGAGCCGGCTGATCCGCTGGCCGACCCACGCCGTCGACGCGTGCACCTCGGCGAGCTGTACCCCGCCCGTGGGGTCGCGCCACAGCGGTTCGGCGCCCGACGGCAGCAGCCGGCGCAGCATCTGGTCGGCGGTCCAGCGCACGGTGGCGACGGTCGGGATGCCCAGCCGCTGGTAGACCTCGGCACGGCGGGGGTCGTAGATACGCGCCGCGACGTTCTCGATGCCGAACATCTCGCGGGCCACCCGGGCGGCGATGATGTTCGAGTTGTCACCGCTGGAGACGGCGGCGAAGGCGCCGGCGTCCTCGATGCCCGCCTCACGCAGGGTGTCCTGGTCGAAGCCGATGCCGGTGACACGACGGCCGCCGAACCCGGAGCCCAGCCGTCGGAAGGCGGTGGGGTCCTGGTCGATCACGGCGACCGTATGCCCCTGTTGCTCCAGGGTCTGGGCAAGAGCGGAACCCACTCTTCCGCAGCCCATGATGACGATGTGCACGACCGTCCTTCCGGTGTGGAAAGTTGCTGCTCAGGCTGACACGCTAGGACAGCGTCTCAGACCGACGCCCAAGCTACACACGCGCGGTCCGCGGGGGGCACCCCCGTGCACGATCGCCCGCGGGATCCCGACGATCAGCGGCGGCTGATGCTGCGCACGCTGACGAGGGTGAGGATCCCGAGGCCTACGAGTCCGGCGGCGGCGCCGATGAGTTCCGCGGTGGCGTGCATGGAACCTCCATGAAGTGGCAAGGGGCGGCAAAGTTTTGGCTTTTTTCATATAGGCATGCGGCTTTGCCCAGCCGTGGAATCCGCAACCGGGCCCGTACGGGATTTCACTCGTAGGGCAGACGAAGGGCGGGCGCGCTGTCCTCCGAGCGACACCGAGGGCGGGGGAGGGTGGGCGTGGCCGTGTTCGACCGCTTACGATCCTCTGCGTGTCCAAACTGACCGACGTGCCCAAACGGATCTTGATCGGGCGCGCACTGCGCAGTGACCGGCTCGGAGAGACACTCCTGCCGAAGCGCATCGCACTCCCCGTCTTCGCTTCCGACCCGCTCTCCTCCGTGGCGTACGCGCCGGGAGAAGTGCTGCTCGTCCTGTCCATCGCGGGCGTGTCGGCCTATCACTTCAGCCCCTGGATCGCCGTCGCGGTCGTCGTGCTGATGTTCACCGTTGTGGCCTCCTACCGGCAGAACGTGCACGCCTACCCCAGCGGCGGCGGCGACTACGAGGTGGCCAACACCAACCTCGGCCCCAAGGCCGGCCTCACCGTCGCCAGCGCGCTGCTCGTGGACTACGTCCTCACGGTCGCCGTGTCGATCGCGTCCGGCATCGAGAACCTCGGCTCGGCGATCCCGTTCGTCATCGAGCACAAGGTGCTCTGCGCGGTCGCCGTCATCGTGCTGCTCACGCTGATGAACCTGCGCGGCGTGAAGGAGTCCGGGAAGCTCTTCGCGATCCCGACGTACGTCTTCGTCACGGGCGTCTTCCTGATGATCGCGTGGGGTGCCTTCCGCGGGATCATCCTCGACGACACCATGAAGGCGCCGACCGCCGACTACGAGATCAAGCCCGAGCACCAGGGGCTCGCGGGCTTCGCCCTCGTCTTCCTCCTGCTGCGTGCCTTCTCCTCCGGCTGTGCGGCGCTCACCGGCGTCGAGGCGATCAGCAACGGCGTCCCCGCCTTCCGCAAGCCCAAGTCCAAGAACGCGGCGACCACGCTCGCGGCGATGGGCCTGCTCGCCGTCACCATGTTCTGCGGCATCATCGCGCTGGCCATGGTGACGAAGGTCCGCATGGCCGAGCGGCCGGCGAGCGACCTGTTCCACAACGGGGTCGCGGTGGGCTCCGACTACGTACAGAACCCGGTGATCTCCCAGGTCGCCGAGGCCGTGTTCGGTGACGGCAGCTTCCTGTTCATCGTGCTCGCCGCGGCCACCGCGCTCGTGCTCTTCCTGGCCGCGAACACCGCGTACAACGGCTTCCCGCTGCTCGGCTCGATCCTCGCGCAGGACCGCTACCTGCCGCGCCAGCTGCACACCCGTGGCGACCGGCTCGCCTTCTCGAACGGCATCGTGCTGCTCGCCGGCGCGGCCATCCTGCTCGTCTGGGTCTACGGCGCCGACTCCACGCGGCTCATCCAGCTCTACATCGTCGGCGTGTTCGTGTCCTTCACGCTCAGCCAGACCGGCATGGTCCGGCACTGGAACCGCCACCTGGCCACCGAGAAGGACCAGGCCAAGCGCCGCCACATGGTCCGCTCCCGGGCCATCAACGCCTTCGGAGCCTTCTTCACCGGCCTGGTCCTGGTCGTCGTCCTCGTCACCAAGTTCACGCACGGTGCCTGGGTCGCACTGCTCGGCATGGTGATCTTCTACGCCACGATGTCCGCGATCCGGAAGCACTACGACCGGGTCACCGAGGAGATCGCCGCCCCCGAGGGGCCGTCCGACGACAGCGTGCGCCCCTCCCGTGTCCACTCCGTCGTGCTGATCTCGAAGATCCACCGGCCGACGCTGCGGGCCCTCGCGTACGCCAAGCTGATGCGCTCCGACACCCTGGAGGCTCTCAGCGTCAACGTCGACCCGGCCGAGACGAAGGCCCTGCGCGAGGAGTGGGAGCGGCGCGGCATCACCGTGCCGCTGAAGGTCCTCGACTCGCCGTACCGCGAGATCACGCGGCCGGTCATCGAGTACGTGAAGGGGCTGCGCCGTGAGTCCCCGCGCGACGTGGTGTCGGTGATCATCCCCGAGTACGTGGTCGGTCACTGGTACGAGCAGCTGCTGCACAACCAGAGCGCGCTGCGGCTCAAGGGGCGGCTGCTGTTCACTCCGGGCGTGATGGTGACGTCCGTGCCGTACCAGCTGGAGTCGTCCGAGGTGGCCAAGAAGCGGGCCCGCAAGCGGCAGGACTGGAACGCGCCGGGTTCCGTGCGGCGCGGTCCGGCCGAGGACCGGCCGAAGGAGCCGTCGTCCCCGAAGCGCTGAGGAGCAGGGGGCCCACGGGCTCGTGGTGAGCGGCCGGGCGGTGTCCACGTAGACTGGTGGGCTGTTGTCCGGCCGTTCCCCATTTCGCATCTGGAGTCACCCCGCCATGCAGGCAGAACCGAAGAAATCGCCGGCGGGGTCGCTCGTGGGTCAGGAGTACGAGGTCGAGATCGGCCCCGTCGCGCACGGCGGGCACTGCATCGCCCGTTCGGACGCCGGCCAGGTCCTCTTCGTACGGCATGCGCTGCCCGGCGAGCGGGTCGTCGTACGGGTGACGGAGGGCGAGGAGGACTCGCGCTTCCTGCGGGCGGACGCGGTGACCGTGCTGGAGCCGTCCAAGGACCGCGTCGAGGCGCCCTGTCCGTACGCCGGTCCGGGCCGCTGCGGTGGCTGCGACTGGCAGCACGCCAAGCCGGGCGCACAGCGGCGGCTCAAGGGCGAGGTCGTCGCCGAGCAGCTCCAGCGGCTCGCGGGCCTCACCCCGGAGGAGGCCGGCTGGGACGGCACGGTGATGCCGGCCGAGGGCGACAAGCTGCCCGCCGGTGAGGTCCCCGCGTGGCGTACGCGCGTGCAGTACGCGGTCGACGAGGACGGCAACGCCGGTCTGCGCCGCCACCGTTCGCACGAGGTCGAGCCGATCGAGCACTGCATGATCGCCGCGCCCGGGGTCTCCGAGCTGGGCATCGAGGAGCGCGACTGGTCCGGCATGGAGTCGGTCGAGGCGATCGCGGCGACCGGTTCACAGGACCGCATGGTGATCCTCGAACCGAGGCCCGGCGCCCGCCTGCCCCTCGTCGAACTCGACAAGCCCGTCTCCGTGATGCGCGTCGAGGAGCACGACGGCGGTATCCACCGGGTCCACGGCCGCGCCTTCGTCCGCGAGCGCGCGGACGGCCGTACGCACCGGGTCGGCAGCGGCGGCTTCTGGCAGGTCCACCCGATGGCGGCCGACACCCTGGTCAAGGCCGTCATGCAGGGCCTGCTCCCGCGCAAGGGCGACATGGCCCTCGACCTCTACTGCGGTGTCGGCCTCTTCGCCGGCGCGCTGGCCGATCGCCTCGGCGACAAGGGCGCGGTCCTCGGCATCGAGTCCGGCAAGCGCGCGGTGGAGGACGCCAAGCACAACCTCGCCGCGTTCGACCGCGTCCGCATCGAACAGGGCAAGGTCGAGGCGGTCCTCCCGCGCACCGGCATCACCGAGGTCGACCTCATCGTCCTCGACCCGCCCCGCGCCGGCGCCGGCAAGAAGACGGTCCAGCACCTCGCCTCACTCGGCGCCCGCAAGATCGCGTACGTCGCCTGCGATCCGGCCGCGCTGGCCCGCGACCTGGCGTACTTCCGGGACGGGGGATACCGGGTGCGGACGCTGCGGGCGTTCGACCTGTTTCCGATGACGCATCACGTGGAGTGCGTGGCGATCCTCGAACCGATCGCGAAGGGCGCCTGACCTGCAACCTCTCGGTGATGGGCATGAGTTCGGCCTGTTCCGGTGGGTGCAACGGGTGGATGTGGCGAACCCCGGCTGAGCGGCTGTCAGTCGTAGGGACGCGGGTGCGCGAGCGCGCTGGTGTCCGACGGCGGTTTGCCGCAATCGATTGTTGGCAAGGGTGGCAAGGGAGCAAGCAGAGACTGGTTCCGATGCCCTTGGCCAGGGTGATGAACAGCCTGGAGGGGAGGTGCATCGCATCTGCCGGACGGTCCGCGACGGTGGGCGGGTGAGCGGGCGGTCGGCGTCCGCGGTGCTGCCCCCATCGCTGCGCGCGTGGCTCGGGCCGATCGCGGCCCTCGCCGCGCTGGTGGTCCTCGCGCTCGGGGTTCTGTACGCCGGCCACAGCGAGTCCGGCAGGGTGGACAGGTGGCTCGTCCGGCCGACGGCGGACAGTGTGCGGCCGCCGTGGCGGAACGTCGCTCTGGCCACGGACTTCTTGGGAGAGCCCGCCGGAGCGGCGATCCTCGTCGTGGTTGCCGTGGCGGCCTGTCTGCTGCTTCGGCGTCCTCGCGCGGCGGTGCTCGTCGTTGCCGGTGCCGGCCTGACCGTGGCGACGACGACACTGCTCAAGTCCCTGGTGGGCCGCACCATCCACGGCGACGACAACCTGTCCTATCCGAGCGGCCACACCGCCTTCCTCACCGCGCTCGCCCTCGTGGTGGCGCTGCTCGCGACCGGTCGGCTCGGCCTCGGCAGGACGGTCGGCACGCTACTCGTGCTCGCCGCGGCGCTGGTCGCCGGCGCCGCCATGGGCTGGGCGCAGGTCGCCCTGGGCGCGCACTACCCGACCGACGTCCTCGGCGGCTGGTGCACCGCGCTGGCGGTCACACCGGCGACCGCGTGGCTGGTCGACCGGACGGCTGACCGGCTGGTCGACCGGACGGCCGACGCCGGTCGGCCGGAGCGTCGCTGACGTCACGTCACGCCAAGCGGCGGAATACGGGCTTCACCGGTCGTCCGCCCAGCCAGGGGGTGGGGTCGGCGGCGTCCAGTGCCTTCCGGTACACCGCGCATGCCTGGGCCACCACGTCGACGGTGCGGTCGATGTCGGCGTCGTCGAGCGCGCTGCTCACCACGAACGACGGGGCCAGCACCCCGCCCGCGAGGAGCCGACGCAGGAACAGGGTGCGGTACTCCTGCGACGGCTGCCCGTTTTCGTCGAGCGTGGCGAAGACCAGGTTGCTGGCCCGGCCCCGGACGACGACGTGGTCGCCGACGCCCATGCCGGCCGCGGCCTCGCGGACACCGGCGGCCAACCGATCGCCGAGGGCGTGCAGCCGCGCGGTGATGCCCTCCTCGGCATAGGTGGTCTGCACGGCCATCGCGGCGGCCAGCGAGTGCGTTTCCGCACCGTGCGTGGTGGACAGCAGGAACACCCGGTCGCCGGAGTGACGCAGCCCGCCGCGCTCCATCAGCTCGCGACGGCCGGCCAGCGCGGAGACGGCGAACCCGTTGCCCAGCGCCTTGCCGAACGTGGAGAGGTCGGGGACGACGCCGTACAGGCCCTGGGCGCCCGCCTCGGACCAACGGAGGCCGGTGATCATCTCGTCGAAGATCAGTACACAGCCGTGCCGGTCGGCCAGCTTGCGCAGGCCCGCGAGGTAGCCGGGCGGGGGCTCGGTGTGGGAGGCGGGTTCGAGGATCAGGCAGGCGACCTCGTCCCGGTACCGGGTGAGCAGCTCCTCCGTGGCGGCCAGGTCCCCGTAGGGAAACGCCACGGTGAGGTCGGTGGTCGCCGCCGGAATGCCCGCGGACATCGGCGTGGTGCCGATGAACCAGTCATCGGTGGAGAAGAACGGATGGTCGCCGCAGATGGCCACCCGCGGGCGCCCGGTGGCGGCGCGGGCGAGGCGCACGGCGGCAGTGGTGGCGTCGGAGCCGTTCTTCGTGAACTTCACCATCTCGGCGGTCGGTACCGTGGCCAGGAAGCGTTCCGCGGCCTCGACCTCCACGATGGACGGCCGGACGAAGTTGCTGCCGCGGTCGAGTTCCCGTCGCACCGCCTCGATCACGCGTGGGTGGGCGTGGCCGAGGCTGACCGACCGCAGGCCGGAGCCGTACTCGATGTAGCGGTTGCCGTCGACGTCCCACACGTGGGCACCGCGGCCGTGGCTGATGACCGGGGCCAGGTCTTCGGGGTACTGGTCGTCGCCCTTGGCGTAGGTGTGCGCGCCGCCGGGGATCAGGGCGTGCAGCCGCTCGTTCGCCGCCAGCGATCGGGGAAGGCTGAACTCTTCGGTGTCCACGGTGACTTCAGCTCTCCTTCTGCTTCAGGACCTCGGCGAGGCTCGGCGCCTCCCGGTCCCGTTGGGACATCGAGGCGGGCGGGAGCGGCCAGGGAATGGCGAGCTCCGGGTCGTCGAAGGCGATCGTCACGTCCTCGGCCGGATCGTGCGGGCGGTCGATCCGGTACGAGGTGTCGGCGGTCTCGGTCAGGGCCTGGAAGCCGTGGGCGCAGCCCGCCGGGATGTAGAGGGTCGTCTGCGTCTCGCCGGACAGCTCGAAGGTTGCCACGTTGCGGTACGTCGGTGAGTCCGTCCGCAGGTCCACGACGACGTCGAAGACCATCCCGTACGAGCACCGCACCAGCTTGGCCTCGCCGGCGCCGGAGCGCAGGTGCAGGCCGCGCAGCACGCCCCGGACCGAGCGGGACAGGCTGTCCTGGACGAAGGCGTCCGGGTCGAGGCCCACCGAGCGGACCACGTCGGCGTCGAAGGTGCGGCAGAAGAAGCCGCGTTCGTCGGCGTACGGCGTCGGCTCGAAGAGGTACGCGCCGGCGATCTCCGGGACTTCGGTCGCTTTCATGGAGTCTCCTGCCGGGCGTGGGCACGGTTACGGTCGGCCGTCGGGAACAAGGCCGAGGTCAATGCGCTGAACTGGTGCTCGAGTTGCCGGGCGGCGACCAGGTTCCGCTCGGCGAGGGTCCGCCGCAGCTCCGCCGATCGCTCCTCAAGCGCCCGGAACTGTTCGAGCAGCCGGTCGGCGTCGACCTCGCGGGCCGGGTGGCAGTACGCGGCAAGGCCCATCCGGTCCATGAGTGCGTCGCTCTTCGCCGCATAGCTGAGTGCGAGGGTCGGCGTGCCGACCTTCAGCGCGCAGACCAGGTTGTGGTACCGGGTCGCCACCACGGTGTCGGCAGCCGCCGTCTCCTTCATCAGGTCTGCGAGCGAGGCCGCCTCGGCGGCGGTGACCAGCGGCGAGTCCACCGCGTCGAGGATCGCGGCGACCACCGGCCGGTCGCACTCGTCTCCGGTGAGCAGCCGGACCGGCCTGCCGTCCTCGACCAGCGCGCGGACGAAGCGAGTTGTCCCATCGAGGTAGCGCCGGTGGATCTCCTCGGCCCGTGCGCGGTCGTCGTTGCCGCCGTGGAAGTCCATGACGCCGACGCAGACCGGTCCAGGCGGGCCCGAAGCCGCGCCTTCCAGCGGCGTCGGCAGGGCGAACGCGAGGTCCGGGTAGACCTCGTCGCGCGCGGTGTCCACGCCCATCGCCCGCATCGCGTCACGGGACAGGGTGTCCCGGTACGAGCGGTAGGCGGCCAGCCGCGCCGACCGGCGCACCAGGGCCCGGGTCGGCCGGTTGCCGATCGGGGCGGCGCCGACGCCGACCAGTGCAACCCGGGTGCCGAACAGCCGGCCGCTCGCGCAGAGCAGGAACAGCGAGTACGGGAAGCCCCACGGCCGCAGCGGCAGCGTGGCCTCCAGGACGCCCATGCCGGGCACGATCACCACCTCGTGCCGGCGCACCCAGGCGGCGGTGCGGAAGACGTCGACGAGTTTGCCCAGTCCCTTCCCGGTGATCGAGGCCAGGCGTGACGCGGTCCGGTACTCGCCGCGGTACCAGTGCAGCCGCGTCGCGGGGATGCCGTACCGGGCCGTGACGACCTCGGGTCCGCCGCACAGGGCGTCCACGACCGCCTCCGGGTGCTCGGCGCGGAGGTACCCGATGACGGCCTCCAGCGACCCGTCGTTGCCGAGATTGCCGGAGCCGAGCAGGCCGAACACCCCGACGCGCACCGGGGTTCGGTCCGCGCGTGTCATGCCTGCCGCCCCTCACGTCCGGCGACGAGGGCGTCGACGGAGACAGTGAGCCGGCCCGGGTCGACCGGGGCGCGGTCCTCGACCCGCTCGCCGGCACCCGGCCGGACCCGGCTGGTCATCCACGCGGCCAGGTGGCGGTAGCACGCGCGCCGGTCGGCCGGGGACAACGGCGCCCGCCGGACCGCCGAGACGAAGCCCCAGACGTACTCGGCGAGCAGCCGGGGCGTCGGGTGCAGCGGGCCTGCCCGGCGCGGGTCCAGGTTGACGCACCGGGAGCGCTTGGAAGGGTTCGCCCGCTCGGCGCGGGTGGGGTGGTCGCGGCGGAAGTACAGCAGCTCCGGGACCTGGTGGAAGGGCCCGTGCAGGGTGATCTCGGCGACGAACGTGCGGTCCGCGTGGTGGTAGCTGTCGTGCGGCTTCACCCGGCGCAGCACGTCGGCCCGCATCACACCGTAGAAGTCGTCGCCACCGGGCTCGAACAGCAGACTGCGGAAGCGCTCCGGCGCGTGTGGCGAGTCGGTGGCCAGCCCGTAGTCGTACGGGACCTTCACCTTGCCGTCCTCGTCGATGACCGCCTGGTCGCTGTGCGCGAGGATGACGTCCGGCCGCTCGTCCAGCGCCTGGACGCAGCGCCGCAGCAGGTCGCGGGCGTAGAGGTCGTCGTGCGAGGCCCACTTGAACAGCTCGCCGCGGCACTCGGTGAACACGTAGTTGTGGTTCGGTGCGGCGCCTATGTTCCGGGGCAGCCGGATGTACCGGATGCGCGAGTCCTGCGCGGCGTACTTGCGGCAGATGTCCTCGGTCCCGTCGGTCGAGGCGTTGTCCGAGATGACCAGCTCGAAGTCCTCGTAGGTCTGGCCGAGCAGGGCGTCGAGCGATTCGGCGAGGTACTCCTCGCCGTTGTAGACGGGCAGGCCGATGCTCAGCCGGGGAAGGGCGGTCATGGAGTCCTCACTTCGGGGATGGGGTTCCGGCGGCGCTCGCGCAGGGCGGACCGCAGCTGCAGCCACCACACGGCCGAGCCGCAGACGGTCGCGGCGGCGACGCCCCAGGCCGAGCCGACCGTGCCGGCCACGGCAGCACCGCCGAGCCCGCCGATGACGTAACAGGCGGAGGCGAACAGCTGGCTTCGCAGGCTGCGCCGGGCCGCGGCGAGTGCGCGCAGCCCGGCCGCCGCGCCGCTGCCGAGGCCGGCCCCCGCGACGCCGAGCGTCGCCGGCACGATCAGCTCCGAGGCAGAGCTCCAGACGCCGCCGAGCACGAACTCGCCGGCCCGGTCCGGCATCAGCAGCAGCGCCGCGCCCCAGAGCATCGCGGCGGCGGCCTGCCCGCCGCCGAGGAGAAGGCAGAATCTGTTCAGCTGATGCGGGGCCTGCCGCAGGACCCGTGCCGCTTCGGCGACGGTGACCAGCGACAGCCCCATCAGCAGAGCGAGGAACGGGCCGAGCAGGAGCTCGGCGCCCCGGACCGCGCCGACCGCGCCGACCCCGACGATGGCGCCGAGGCCGTACGCCCTCAGCTGGCTCGCGCCGCTGAGGCTGACGTTCTCGACCAGGTACCGGTAGCCGAGATCGCGCTGCTCGCGAAGCCACCCGCGCGCCCCGGTCGTCCGGGGGCGGATGCCCGACTGGAGGCAGCCGTACACCGCGGCCACCGTGGCGGACGCGCCCCAGGCGAGTACGAAAGCGGCCACGCTTCCCACGCGGGCCGCCACCACCATGGCCGGGACGAGCGCGACGCCCCACACCACGTCGTTGGCGAACGCCTTCTGCCCGTGCCCGGCGGCGAAGAACGCGAACCGCCAGGCGTCCTGCAGCAGCAGCGCAGGCAGTACGACGCCGAGGCAGACGAACGCGGGCCCCACACGGCCGCCCAGGCCAAGACCGACCAGCAGACACACTGCGCCGAGAGCGGCACCGATGCCGAGCGCGGCACCCGACGACCGGGCCGCCGCCGCGCGCCAGGAAGCGGTCGGCACGCCGCTGAAGCGCACCACGAGCGGGTCGGTGGCCAGGCCGCGGGAGACGTTGAGCACCACGCCGTAGGTCAGCCAGGCCAGGCTGAAGACGCCGAACGCGGCAAGCCCCAGCGAGCGTGCCACGTAGATCCCCACCGCGAAGTTGGTCATGCTGGAGGCCGCCTGGTCGGCCAGTCCCCAGGACAGACGGCCGACCATGGCCCGCTTGGCGGTCCGATTCCCTCCCTCGGTGGCCATCGGCGTCACGCCTTGATCAGCCCGGCGCCGTGCAGGGCGTCGGCCGCGGCGGCGACGGCGTCGAACGGCAGCCCGGACCGCTCGGCGACGTCCAGCAGACTGTGCTCGCCGTCGGAGAGACTGAGCACCCAGAGCATGGCCATCTCGGCCTGCTTCGCGTCGCTGCGGCCGCCGAGCGAGTCGTACAACCCCCGTCGGCCCAGCTGTGGTTCGCCGTAGGGGCTGAGGTTGACGTACCGCCGGTTGCCGTCGAGGACGGCGAACGCCTCGCGGCAGACGGCGAGCGTGTCCTCCATCGCGTCCGGGGAGACGAAGTCCGGGTTGTCCGCCGAGGTGTGGTACTCGGGGTAGCCGGCGTACGGGGTCCGGCTGAGCGAGCCCACGCCGAGATCGAATCCGGGCGAGCAGTACTGCCGCTCGTCGTAGCCGTACGGAGTGAACTCGTTGACGCGGTGCGGGCGTTCGGAGGCGCTGAGCACGTGCCGCATCACCCGGTCGATCTCCGCGTCGCCGCGCCTGCTCTGCTTGTACGTCAGCCGGCCCGGGTCGCCCGCGCAGGCCAGCACGAGCCCGTGCTTGACCCGTTCCACCCGCTCCGCGTTGCGGGCCAGCCAGGTGATCGCCCCGATGGTGCCGGGCGCGTAGATGAACCGGTAGGTGTAGTACGGCGTCCGCTGGGCCAGCGCCCGGGCCAGGAAAGTCGCCACCGCGATGCCGGCCAGGTTGTCATTGGCCAGCGACGGGTGGCAGACGTGGCAGGAGACGATCACCTCGTCGGAGACCTGCCCGGGGACCACGTGCTCGGCGTAGGTGAGGTGGCCGTCGGCGAGTGTGGAGTCGACGCGCACCTCGTAGTCGCCGTCCGGCATCGCGTCCAGGGTCTCCTGGGCCAGGCAGAATCCCCATTCCGGCTTGTAGTAGCTGGTGCGGTACGGCACCCATGCCGGGTGGTCCGGCAGGGTGTGCAGGTGCGCGCGGAGCTCGGCCAGCGGCATGGTCGCCGACACCGGCACGCTGTAGCCGAGCACGTGCAGGCTGGACGCGGCGAAGTCGACGACCCGGTGGCCGGCCGTGTCGGCGATGTACGCGTCCCGGATGTTCCACTCCTGCGGCACCGTCCAGTCGAGCACCTGCGTCCCGGTCGGCACCTCGTGCACCTGCAGCGGGACGTACTCGCCGATGATCTCCAGGGTGGCGCGCACACCGTCGCCGGTGATGCTCCGGCACAGCGGGTACAGCCGCTCCACCAGCGCGTGCATCTGATCGCCGGCCCCGGTCGTCATCTGCTCGCCGGCCGCGGTCATCCGCGCCGCCGCAGGGTGTCGTCGACGGTGCCGGCCTCGGACGCCGCGCGCAGCACGGCGAGACGGGTGAAGCGCCGCTCGAAGTCCTCCTTGGTCAGCCCGAACTCCCGGTAGGCGTCGGCGAGTTCGAGCGCGCCCTGCTTGACCGTCCACTCGCAGTCGAAGCCGGGGATCGCGGCGCGGAACCGGGAGAAGTCCACCCGGTACGACCGCGGATCGGCGCCGTGCTCCCCGGTGATCACCACCTTCGCCCCGGAAACCGCCTCGGCGACCTGCTCAGCGATCTCTGCGACCGTGACGTTGTTGACCTCGCTGCCGATGTTGAACGCCCGGTCGTGCACCGCTTCCCGCGGCGCGGTCAGCGCGGCCGCGAAGGCCCGTGCGATGTCGGCGGCGTGGACCAGCGGGCGCCAGGGGGTGCCGTCGGAGAGCACGAGGACCTCGCCGGACAAGAGGGCGTGCCCCACCAGGTTGTTCAGCACGATGTCGGCGCGCAGCCGGGGCGAGTAGCCGAATGCGGTGGCGTTGCGCATGAACACCGGGCTGAAGTCGCCGTCGGCCAGCGCGTGCAGGTCGTCCTCCACCCGCACCTTGGACTCCGCGTACGGCGTCACCGGGCGCAGCGGGGCGTCCTCGGTCACCAGGCCCTCCCCGCCGGCGGCGCCGTAGACCGAGCAGGTCGACGCGTACAGGAAGCGCCGTACGCCGGCCTCGCGGGCCAGCCGGGCCAGCCGTACGGACGCGTGGTGGTTGATGTCGTAGGTGAGGTCCGGCGCCAGTGATCCCAACGGGTCGTTGGACAGCGCGGCCAGGTGGATCACGGCGTCCACCCCGGCCACGTGTTCGGCCGTGACGTCGCGCAGGTCCACCCGATGCCCGGGCGGGTCCACGGGCGGCGTGCCGAGGACACAGTCGGCGAACAGGCCGGCGTCAAGACCGACGACCTCGTGCCCGGCGGCCGTGAGTACCGGGGCCATCACGGTGCCCAGGTATCCCTGGTGTCCGGTCAGCAGTACGCGCAAGGTTCATTCCCCCACATTGAAAGTGCCCAGATTGAGAGTGAGTTTGGTGACGGCGAAAGCCTCGGCGTAGCGCGCATGGCATTCGATGCCGCGGATCCGGGCCAGACCGAGGAAGGCCTCCCGGTCGTACCAGGGCCGGTGCCGCTGCGAGGGGTAGTGCTCCTGCAGCAGCCGCACCTTCTGTTCGGCGATCTCCTCAGACAGCGGCTGGTACGCCGTGGGGCGGCCGAGATCGCCGTCCCACTTGACGATCTCGTAGCCGAGCACGAGGTGGTCACGGAACGCGGTGGGTATCAGCTTCGCCAGGCCGCGGTGATCCTGGTGCGCGTCATCGGTGCGCGGGGCAAGGACGAGATCCGGTTCAGTTGCCGCCCGCAGTTCCTCGACCGCGGCCTTGGCCTCCTCCCAGTGCGCGGGCAGCCGGCCGTCCGGCAGCTTGTGCACGGTCAACCGCAGGTCGGCTCCGGGGCAGAAGGCGGCGAGCGCGGCCTGCTCCTCCTGTTCCCGCTCGCTGCCACCGCCGGAGAGCACCAGCGCGTCGACGCGGACACCCGGCCGCGCGAGGCACATCGCGAGCAGCGTGCCTCCTGCGCCGATGGCGATGTCGTCGCAGTGCGCGCCCACCGCGACGATCCGGTCCAGGCCCCCGGCGCCGAGCCGGATCATGCGGTCCTCACTCCGGCGCTCGCCTTCGCGCCGTCCCGCTCCCACACGGCCCACGGGCGGTCGCCCCGGGCGTACGCGTCGTCGAGCGCGGCCCGCTCCTTCACGGTGTCGGTCGGCTTCCAGAAGCCGCGGTGCTGGTGTGCCACCAACCGTCCGCGCTTGGCCAGTTGGGCGCATCCGTCGGCGACCAGGTCCCCGCCCTCCGGGATGTGGTCGAAGACCTCCTGGCGGAGCACGAAGTAGCCGCCGTTCTCCCACAGCGGCATGTCGCTCACCGCGGTGATGCCCCCCACCAGGCCGTCGTCGCCCAGGTCCACACAGTGGAACGAGGACTGTGGCGGCACCACCATCATCGACGCACCGGCGTCGCGCCCGGCGAACTTTTCGATCATCTCCGGCAGCGGGGCGTCGGTGAGCACGTCGGCGTAGTTCGCGAGGAACATCTCGTCGCCGTCCAGGTGGTGCCGCACCCGGCGCAGCCGCTCCCCGATCGGCGACTCGATGCCGGTCTGCACGAACGTGATCGTCCAGGAGGCGATGTCGGTGGACAGCAGCTCGGTCTGTCCGTTGCGCAGCACGAAGTCGTTGGACGTCGTCTCCTCGTAGTTGAGGAAGAAGTCCTTGATGTGGTGGGCCCCGTACCCGAGGCACAGGATGAACTCCGTGTGCCCGAAGTACGCGTAGTAGCGCATGACGTGCCAGATCAGTGGCCGCGGGCCGACCATCGCCATCGGCTTGGGCATGTCGTCGGAGGTTCCGCTGCGCATACGCAGCCCATAACCGCCGCAGAACAGTACGACCTTCATGGCTTGACCTCGACAATGCTCAGTTCCGGGATGGGAAAGACCAGCCGGCCGCCCCAGGCGTGCACGAAGGACAGTTGCTCGACCAGCTCGGCCCGCAGGTTCCACGGGAGGACGAGGACGTAGTCCGGTTCGTCGGCGGCTATCTGCTCGGGCGGCAGGATCGGGATGCGGGTGCCCGGGGTGAACCTGCCGTGCTTGTAGGGATTGCGGTCGACCGTGTACGCGAGCAGGTCGGGCCGGATGCCGCAGTGGTTGAGCAGGGTGTTGCCCTTGCCCGGCGCGCCGTAGCCGACGACCGTCTCGCCGCGCTCGGCCGCGTCGATGAGGAACCGCAGCAGGTCCCGGCGCACCTTGGCCACCTGAGCGGAGAACTCGGTGTACCCGGACAGCTCCTGCAGTCCGGCGGCCTTCTCCCGGGCCAGCACGTCGGCCACCCGCCGGGTCGGCTCGCCGGCCACCCCGGCCGGCCGGGCCCACAGCCGGATGGAGCCGCCGTGCGTGGGCAGCAGTTCGACGTCCACGAGCGAGAGTCCGCCGCTCGCCAGCGCCCGGGCCGCGGACGCGACCGTGTAGTACTGGAAGTGCTCGTGGTAGATCGTGTCGTACTGGTTCTCCTCGATCAGGGTCAGCAGGTGCTGCACCTCGATGGAGACCCAGCCGTCGTCGGCGACCAGGGCGCGCAGCCCCTGAGTGAACCCGACCACGTCGGGGATGTGCGCGTACACGTTGTTGGCCACGACCAGGTCCGCCGGGCCGTGCTCGGTGCGGACGTCGGTGCCGGTGGCCGGGTCCAGGAACTCCGTGAGCGTGGGTACACCCGCGTCCCGCGCCGCGGCGCCGACGTTCACCGACGGCTCGATGCCGAGGCAGCGGATACCGCGGTCCACCATGTGCCTCAGCAGGTACCCGTCGTTGCTCGCGACCTCGACCACGAAGGCGTCCGTCCCGAGATCCAGCCGTTGTACGGCGTCGGCGACGAAGGTACGCGCGTGCTCCACCCAGGAGGTCGAGTAGGAGGAGAAGTACGCGTACTCGCTGAACGTCTCCTCCGGCGTGATCAGCGGAGGAATCTGCGCGAGCCAGCAGTCGGTGCAGACCCGCAGATGCAGCGGGAACGCCGGCTCCGGCCGGTCCAGTTGGTCCGCGGCGAGAAAACTCTCGCACGGCGGGGTCGCTCCGAGATCGACGACGCTCTCCAGCGCCGCCGAGCCGCAGAGTCGGCATCGTGTCATTTACTGCCCCCCATTGATTCGGTCCCCACCGGCGGCGGGGTGTCCCTGCCGCCGGACCGACCCGCGATCGCGGTGCGGTACCCCTCCACCAGGCGCTCAAGGCCGACGGCCGGGCTGAAGCCCTGCTCGTAACGGCGCCGGGCCGCCTGGCCCATCTCCCGGTTCCGGGCCGGCTCGGCCGCGATCCGGCGTATACAGGACGCGAGCGAGGCGGGCTCGCCCGGTCGGTGAAGGAAGCCGGTCACCCCGTCCTCGACGAGTTCGACGAAGGCGCCGTGACCGGCGGCGACGGTCGGCACCCCGGCCGCCATCGCCTCCACGACCACCAGTCCGAACGCCTCCAGCCACGTCGAGGGAGCCACCACGGCCACCGACCGCGCGACGGCCTCCCGGCACTCCGCCGTGTCGTACAGGCCGACGTACCGCACGTCGTCCCGGCCCGCCGCCCAGGCGGTCACCTCCGGCTCCAGCGGCCCCGTGCCGGCGATCACGAGCGGCACGCCCACACCGCCGCTCGCCGCGAGCTCGTCCCACGCGGCCATGAGCAGCCGCACGCCCTTGGCCTCCGCGAGCCGGCCGAGATAGAGCAGATGCTCGCCGTCGCCCGTTCGGCAAGTGCCCGGCTCCGGCACGAAGTTGTGCTTCACCGCCAGCCGCTCGGCCGGCATGCCGGACCGCACCAGGACGTCGCGCTGCGCCGCGGAGATGCAGAAGAACCGCTCCACACCCGACCACCACCGCCGCCGGTTGACCGACAGACTGACCGCGAGCGGCACCGTCGCAAGACGCGAACTCCGGTAGCAGCCGTGCCGGACGGCGGGCAGCGGCGCCCTCCCGACGCACTCGGTGCACGGCCGGCCGTCCCGTTGCAGCGTGCCGGGCGGGCAGACCTGGGTGTAGTTGTGCAGCGTGGCGACGGCGGGCACACCGGCGTCGGCGCAGGCGGCCAGGACCGCGGGCGACAGGAGCGGGAAGACGTTGTGGACGTGCACCACGTCCGGTCGCTCCGCGCGAAGCCGGGCCGCGAGCTCCGAGCGGACCGCCGGGTTCCACGGCACGAGGAGCGGCAGCGCGGCCTTGGAAAGGAGGGACCGGGCGGCGATGTCGTCGCTGCGCCGCTCGAACACCTCGACCCGGTGACCGGCCCCGCGCAGCAGCGCGACCTCCTGGTCGACGACCTTGTTCTCCCCGCTCGGCTGCGCCGAGGCGTAGCGGTTGTGCACCACGAGGACGTGCATGCTCAGGTCACCTCCGATCTCCGGGCCCATCGCGGGACGGGCCGTCGAGGGACTTCGGGCGTCGGGAGGGGAGCGGCCGCGGCAGGTACCGCAAGGAGCGAGGCGGCCAGGGCCAGATGCAGCAGATACGGCGAGGCGTCGCCGAGCCCGGCCTCGGTGTACGACGCGATCGCGCAGTAGCTGATCAGGAAGATCGCGCAGGCCCTCTGCAGCGACGGTGGCCGCAGCAACGCGACGACACCCAGCACGATGATGATCGCCGCCACCAGGACGACGCCGGTCAGACCCTGCTCCTGGTAGACGGCCAGCCAGCTGTTGTCGATCGGCAGCCCGCCGAACGACTTGTCGCCAAGACCCGCGCCGAACAACTGCTCCGAGGTCGTCCTGGGCGCTGCCAGCAGGGCGTCCCACACCTTGGCCCGACCGGTGAGGCTGGTGAAATTCTCCTGGCTCTGTCCGCGCAGGAACCACGCCTGCAGTGCGGAGCCGAACCCCACCGCGGCCACCGCGGCGCAGAGCACCGTCCAGGTGAAGAACCGGCGGGCGGCGGCGCTGGTCAGGACGAGCGAGCCGATCGCCAGCGTCAGCCCGATGAGCAGGCCGAGGGTGGCCGTCCGGGTATGGGTCAACGCGAGCAGGACGAGTGACGGCACGATGACCACGGCCGCGCCTGTCCTGTCGGTCCGGCGGCCCAGTACGAGCAGCACGGTGAGCCCGATGATCACCGCGGCGTACTGGCCGATCTGCGGCGGGGTGAGCGGCCACAACGCGCCGACCAGGCGCCCGCCGTAGAGCTCGGGCAGGGCCGCGCCCGGCGACACGACCAGGCCGGCGGCCACCGACCCGAGCACCGCGAAGTACATCCGGATGTGGTGCCGTACGAACGTCAGGCCGCCGTCCCACCAGCGGCTGAGCAGCCACAGCGTGCCGATGAAGAGAGCCAGCCGGGTGCAGCGGAACAGCGCGCCCAGCCCGGACTCCAGCTGCAGGCTGGAGATGAGGCTCGGCACCAGCAGCAGGGTGAGCAGGAGCACGAAGGAGCTGGCCCGTATGCGCAGCCGGAGATTGACCGCGAGTGCCAGTGTGAACGCGGCGACCAGCGCGCCCATGGTGACCAGTTGGATGAGGGAGCGGGGCAGCGGAACGATGGTCTTCGCCCCGGCGGAGCCGAGCGTGTTGAGGATCAGCAGCCCCCAGACGATCCCGACGATCCTCGGTGTGCCGGCGGGGCGCGGTTCGGCGCCGGGCCGCGTGCCCGCCGTGTCCGCTCCGCCCGGCGGCCCACCGTGCCGCAGCTCCCCGCCCATCTCAACCACCGGCCCGTGGGCCGAGGGTGCTGCCCGTGTCCTGCTGGTAGGTCCTGCCCTGCCACTCCCCGAAGCCGAGCACCCGGCCCGGGTCGTGGGCGACGAACTTCCACGGTCCGAGGTAGACGTTGTCGTGCCAGCGGTTGTGCTGTTTGCGGGTGATCGCGTCGGCCACCCGCTCGCCCTTGTACGGCGACCAGTCCGGATAGGTGCCGTAGTTGGACAGCACCGCCATTCGGTCGCACATCGTCGTGCAGTCGACGACGGACTTGTCCAGCACGAAGCGGTTGTCGTGGATGTCCACCCGCTGGGTCTTCCACCGGCAGTCGGCGTAGAGCGGTGGCTTGGCGATGCCCGGCTGCGCGCAGCGGTCGGAGTTCCGCACCAGCAACGTGCAGTCACCGGACGAGGTGTTGGCCGGGCTGTTGCAGAACCGGTCGGCGTTCTCCCACAGGGTGATTCCGGACCAGTTGTTCTCCAGCAGGTTCCCGTGGACCTCGATCTTGTCGGTACGGGCTCGGATCCGTGGTTCGCCGCCGGACTCGGACAGGTAGACGGTCGCGTACGGGAAGTCGTCTCCGCCGTCGGCCCCCTTGCGGCCCTCGACCCAGTTGTTCCGCCGGATCGTGTTGTTCCGGATCACCGCGTTGTAGCTGGTCTCGTAGATCAGCGCGGCACCGTCGTTGGCCTCGATCACGTTGTTCTCGATGCGGAAGTCGTTGTTGTTCGTGTCCGCCCACAACCCCGTTCCGCGGTTGTCGTGCACCCAGTTGCCGCGTACGTCGGCGCCGTTGACGGCCCAGAACTTGATGCCTCCGGTGCAGCCGCAGCCCTCCTTCCGCCGCTCCCAGTCGCCGGTGTTGTTGCCCACGATCTCGTTGCCCTCGACCACCAGGCCGCGGATGGAGTCGCCGGCCTTGTACGCGTTCATGCCGTACTGGCCGTTGTCGCGCAGGCAACTGGCGCGGACCTGCTGACGGGCACCGGCCATCAGCCCGGCGGCGGAGTTGTACTGGATCGTCGCGTGCTCGATCACCCACCCGTCGGCCGAGTCATGGTTGACCACGCCCTCGTCGTGCGGCGCGACGAAACGCTGCACGGTCAGGTAGCGGATGGTGACGTTGCCGGCACTGCCGCCGAACGCGTACTGGTTCTTCTTCCGGCCGTCGAGCACCGCGCCCGGCGCGCCGAGATAGCGGTTCCCCTTCTTGGGGATGACCTGGGCGTAGCGGTCCGGATCGAGCCTGTGCTTGCCCGGCCGAAGCCAGAACGTGGTCTTCGGGGGGCTGCTCCTGGTCTTCGCGGCCAGGTCACCGACCACCGCGGGGTCCACCGTCACCGCGCCCGCCGGCGCCTTCGCCGGTCCGGCCGCGGGCTCGGCGCACACCCGGGCCACCGATCGGGTCGCGGACGGGGCGGATGCGGACGCCGGGGCCTTCGGCTCCGCCTTGGCGCCCTGCGAACCGTCGCAGCCGGTCACCGTCAGCAGGGCCAGTGCCAGCGGTGCCGCCGCCGGCGCCCAGTGCCGCCTCTTGACGCTCACTCGTCCCCCGGGCCGCGGAACCTGAGCACAGTGGTGAACTCCCCCAACGGCGCGGAGCCGTCGGCGAAGCCGGTGCCGACCAGCGTCGTGGCGGGTTCCTTGCGCCCGAAGCCGGGGGAGTACCAGCCCAGCGGCGGGTCGGTCTCGCCGCGATGCGACCGCCAGCTCAGCTGCCCGGGCAGGTCGAGCACCGCGGAACGGTCCTCGCCGTCCCGGGTCCAGGTGAGCACCGCCCGGTCGTCCGTCAGGTCCGCGGCGATCGCGGGGCCGAGGTGGAACGCCAGCCGCACGGCACGGCGCGGTCCGTGTCGGCCGCGGACCTCGTCGACGACCCTCAACTCCTGGCTGGCGCCCGTCAGTTCCACCCGGCGGCGGTGCACCGCGCCGTCGGTGCGCCGGTAACCGTCGTGCTCGGCACACCAGTGGGCCGTCCCCCCGTCGGAGGCGTCGGACGTGTCCGCGACCAGGACGCGGCTGCGGGCCTGCCGGGTCCACAGGAACGGGCCGCCGGAGACGGACTGGTCATCGCCGTCCAGCTGCAGGGTGTTGTGGCCGAGGGTCGAGCGGAAGTACTGCCGCCACTCGGGCTGCCCGTGGTAGCAGAACGTCCCCGGGTCGGCGAGCACGTCGACCCCGTCGTGCCGGACCTCCACGGACAGCGCGTCCGCGTGGGCATGAGCGGCGATGGACAAGAAGCCGTGCGGACCACCGTCGCAGCGGCACCAGATCTCCGCCGGACCGCGCAGGATCGTCATGCCCGCGTCGGCGAAGTGGCCCGGCCGGCTTGCCGGACGGGTCGCGGCCGGTGCCGTTCCATCTTTCGGGTACGGACGGATGAGCGCGGCCAGCAGCGGGGTGCGCACATCGGTGCCGGTCACCTCCGGCCACCACGCGAGCCGGCCGAACACGGCGTCCCCGGTGGTCAGCAGCGAGGCCCAGCGGTCGGTGCCCGCGCCGTCCACGACCAGACCGTGCCCGTCGTCCGCGTCCCCCTGGCGTGGGGGCCGTAGCCGGTTGTCCACCACGGCCGCGAGCGCGTCGGTCATCCGCAGCAGCACCAGCCGGACCGTCGCGGGGACCGGCACGTCGGCGGCGTCCGCCTCGGCCACCGCGGCCAGACCGAGTTCCAGCACGAGTCCGTGGTACTCGGTGGCCAGCTCGCGGTTGAGGCCGGAGGGGAAGGTGTTGCTTCGCAGGTGCCGCTCAAGGGATCGCAGCGCCTCGGCTCCCCAGCGCGCCGAGGAGGGGAACCACCCGAACGCGCAAGCCGCCGCGAACTGCCCGGCGGCCTCGGCGACGACGTGGTTGTTCGCCGAAGACCCCCGGCTGGGGAAGGCGGCCAGCCAGCGCTGGTGGTGCCAGATCTGGTTCAGCGCCACCGGGTTGCCCTCGAAAAGACCGGCCGCGCCCGGCCAGCCGTCGAGCAGCCGGCGGATCCACACCCAGGACAGCAGCCGGATGCCCAGCTCGATGCCGCTGATCCAGTGCACGCCGCGCAGCGGTGGGTTGGCCGTCCACCACGACCGCAGGTGCTCGGCCACGCGCTCGGCGTACCGCTCGTTCCCGGTGATCGCGTAGGCGGCGGCGAGCTGGGTGAGGTACTGATGCCGGGACGGCTCCCAGATCTGCTTGATGTCCCCGACCGCGTCCTCGTTCCGGTACGGCACGTCGAAGGCGTAGCCCCACGGGGCCCGGCGCCCGGTCTTCGGGTCGGACCACCAGTCCGGGTCGGTCAGGTCGTGGCGGGCCACCCCGAAGAACTCGGCGTGGCCGTCCATCAGCCGGTCCGCCTCGGCGACGAGGCGTTTCGCGGCGTCCGAAGGTATCGCGGCGATCGTCCCGGCGGGCAGTACCGCGGTGAACCGGGCGCCGGTCACGCTCGGGCAGTTGGGCGGCTCCGACCGCCACCGCCGCCTGCGCACCGCGTCGGCCGCCCGGCCCCCGACCTCCCGCGGCCCCATCCGGGACAGGCGCCGCAGGTACCAGCCCGGACTCCCCGAGTTCACAGTCATCGCGCCCTCGCCAACGTCACCGGCGCGCCGCCGGCCAGGCCGGTCCCCACGGCGAGGGTGGCCGACGTGGTGGCGACCAGCGACTCCAGCGGCACCGGCATCGGCCCGCCGGTCCGCACGGCCTTGATGAACGCGGCCAGCTCGGCGTTCTGGCCCTTGTCCCGGGCCTTGGGCAGCCGCGAGCTGACCCACTGCTTGCGGCCGGCTGTGCCGTCCGAATACACGGAGGCACGGACGAAGTCGTCGAGCCGCAGCACCTTGCCGTCCGCGATGAGGTCCAGCGTCTCCTTGGGGAAGCCGGCCGCGCCTGTGGTGACGTAACTGATGGTGGCGGTGGACCCGTCCGGGTAGCCCAGCACTATCTGCAGGTCCTCGTTGCCGGACGTGGCGACCGCGTAGACCGAGACCGGGTCCGCTTCGAGCAGCCAGCTCGCCGTGTCGATGAAGTGTCCGCCCTCACCGGCGAACCGTGAGCCCTCGGTGCCCTGTTGGAGGTACCAGCTGCCGTGCCCCAGCCGGCCCGCGTTGACCAGATAGCGGAGGCTCGCCGGACCGGTCCGGGCGCCGAACCGCTTCCTGGCCTCCTGCAGCAGCGGTGCGAACCGGCGGTTGAAGCCCACCTGCAGCCGGTCGTTGCCGGACTCCTCCACCGCGGCGAGCACGCCGGCCAGCTCGTCCTCGGTGAGGGCCAGGGGCTTCTCCACGAACACCGTCTTGCCGGCAAGGAGGGCTCTGCGGGTCAGTTCGGCGTGCGAGCTGTGCCGGGTGACCACGAACACCGCGTCGATGGACTTGTCGCCGAGCACGGCGTCGAGATCGGTGGTCGCCTCGGCGAAGCCGAACTTCCGCTGCGCGTTGGCCGCGGACAGCGCCGTGGTGGTGACGACGGTCGACAACTCGACGCCGTCACGCTGGGCCAGGTGCGGCAGCAGCATCGACGTCGCGTAGTTTCCCGCGCCGACGAACGCGAGGCGCACCGGCGTCTTGGCGGACCGGGCCGGGGCGGACGCCGTGCCGCTGCGTCGCACCGCGGGTACGGCCACCGTCGGGGCCGCCGCTTCCCCCGCCTCCTCCTTCTGCCCGGGGTACCGGAACAGCACGGCCACGGCCTTCAGGTCGCCGTCCTTCAGGCGCTGGTACGTCTCGACGGCGTCATCGAAGTCGGCGACGTGGGACACCAGGGGCTCCACGTCGACCCTGCCGCGGGCGAGGAGATCGAGGAAGCACGCCAGGTTGCGGCGCTCGGTCCAGCGCACATAGCCGATCGGGTAGTCGCGCCCCTCCAGCTCGTACTCCGGGTCGTAGCGCCCTGGGCCGTACGAGCGGGAGAACCGGACGTCGAGCTCCTTCTCGTAGTACGCGTTCCACGGCAGGTCCAGGCGGCACTTGCCGATGTCGACGACCCGGCCGCGGTCCCGGCAGAGCCGCGCGGCCAGCTCGACGGGCTGGTTGCTG
The DNA here is from genome assembly GCF_036182465.1 of Streptomyces sp. NBC_00258. Taxonomy (NCBI): domain Bacteria; kingdom Bacillati; phylum Actinomycetota; class Actinomycetes; order Kitasatosporales; family Streptomycetaceae; genus Streptomyces; species Streptomyces sp. NBC_00258. The sequence continues at coordinate 3,775,200 of NZ_CP108081.1, read as the reverse complement.
CCGCCGCCGGCGGCCAGGTACACCTGGTCGACGCCGTGACCGCCGGTGAGTTCGGCGACGGCGGCCTCCACGGCCGTGGACGCGGGATCACCGCAGGCGTCGGCGCCCAGGCGCTCGGCCAGCTCGCAGCGCACCGGGTCGGGGTCGACGCCGACGACGCGGACCCCCGCGGCGGCGAGGAGCTGCACCACCAACTGCCCGATCAGCCCGAGGCCGATGACGAGGGCCACCTCGCCGAGCTGCGGCTCGCCTCGGCGGACGCCCTGCATCGCGATCGACCCGACGGTGCCGAAGGCCGCGTGCCGCGGCGCGAGGCCGTCCGGCACCGGGGTGTAGAGGTTCTTCGGCACCCAGTTCAGCTCGGCGTGCAGCGCGTGCTCGTTGCCGGCGCAGGCCACGAGGTCGCCGGCCTTCACGTCGTCGATCCCGGCGCCGACCTGCTCGACCACACCGCACAGCGAGTAGCCCAGCGGCGTGTAGGAGTCCAGCTTGCCCATCACCTTGCGGTAGGTGGCGGGCACCCCGTTGGTGGCCACGCTCTGCATGACCTTGGCCACCTGGTCCGGCCGGGAGCGGGCCTTGCCCAGCATCGACATACCGGCCTCGGACACCTTCATGAGCTCGGTCCCGGTGGATATGAGCGAGTAGGCCGTGCGGACAAGGACACCGCCCGGCTTGCACCCCGGCACCGGCACGTCGAGCACCGCCAGCTCGCCGCTCTTGTAGTTCTGAACAACCTGTTTCACCCGAAGTCCCCTTGTTTCTACGCCGTCAAGCCGCTTGGCTCCGGCCGGAGCCAGAGGTCGCGTCGCGATACCAGTACTCGAGCGTCAGCACATGCCACAGATGCTTGGAGAAGTCCCGCTGCCCGGCGGCGTCCTCGGCGACCATGCGCGCCAGCGCGTCACGGCGCAGGATCCCGGAACCGACGAGCACGCCGTCGTTGACCACCTCGCGCACCAGCGGTGCCAGATCCCGGCTCATCCAGGCGCGCAGCGGGGCGCTGAACAGGCCCTTGGGCCGGTAGACGATCTCCCGGGGCAGGATCGAGGAGGCCGCCTCCTTGAGGACGGCCTTGCCCTGCCTTCCGACGATCTTGCGGTCGCCGGGCACGGCGAACGCCGCCCTGACCACCTCGACGTCCACGTACGGCACCCGCACCTCGGTCGACGCGGCCATGCTCGACCGGTCCGTGTAGGCGAGGTTCAGGCCCGGCAGGAACATCCGGGCGTCACCCAGGCACATGCGGTTGACGAAGTCGTCGAGGTCGTTGTCGTGGTAGATGTCCGCGTGCTCGGTCAGTACGTCCTGCACCGTCCCGGCCAAGTCGGGGTTGACCAGGGCGAGCAGCTCCTCCTGGTCGTACATGGTGTAGCTGCGCCGGAACGCGGTCTCCTCCGGCAGGTCGGCGAAGGAGAGGAACCGCTTCGCGAAGCGCACGGACCGGTACCCCCGGCGGGCCGTCGCGACCGGCAGCCGGTCCACGGCCCTGGACAGGCCGCGCCGCAGGGGCCGAGGGACGCGCTGGTAGCGCAGCGCGATCAGGTTGGCCAGGTGCTTGCGGTAACCGGCGAACAACTCGTCCGCACCCATCCCCGAGAGCATCACCTTGACCCCGGCCTCCCGGGCCGCCTCGCAGATCAGGAACGTGTTGATCGCGGCGGGGTCGCCGATCGGCTCGTCCAGGTGGTACGTCATCCGCGGCAGCAGGTCGAGCACGTTCGGAGCGATCTCGATCTCGTGCAGGTCGACGCCGAACCGCTCGGCCACCTGCCGGGCATAGCGCAGGTCGTCCGGCATCGCCTCGAACTTGGCGTCCTCGGCGCGGAACCCGATCGTGTACGCGGAGATCCCGGGCCGGTCGCGGGCCGCCAGCGCGGTCAGGTAGCTGGAGTCGAGGCCGCCGGAGAGGAAGGTCGCCACGGGTACGTCGGAGAGCAGGTGACGTCGAGTCGACTCCTCGACGATGGCGGCCAGGTCCGGTTGCTCGCCGCTGCGGGCCCGCTCCTGGCCCTCGGCGGCGACATCCTTCAGATTCCAGTACCGGCCGCGCTCCACGCGGCCGTCGGGCCGGCACCGGAGCCAGCTCCCCGGCGGCAGCTTCTCCGCTTCGCGGAACGCGCACCGTGAGTCCGGCACCCAGTAGTACAGCAGTGACGCCACCAGCGCCCCATGGTCCACCTGTAGCGGTCCGCCGGTGGCGGCCGCCAGCGCCTTGAGCTCGGAGGCGAACACCAGGCCCTCGCCGCGCCGGAGCAGGAACAGCGGCTTGATGCCCAACTGGTCGCGGGCCAGCACCAGTTCGCCGGTGCGCTCGTCGAAGATCCCGAACGCGAACATGCCGCGCAGCCGCGGCAGGCAGTCCGTTCCCCAGCGCCGCCAGGCCTCAAGGAGCACCTCGGTGTCGGAGGTGCCGCGGAAGCGCACCCCGGCGGCCGCCAGCTCGGCGCGCAGCTCGGGCGCGTTGTACAGCTCGCCGTTGTACGTGAGGGCGAGGCCGTCCGAGACCATCGGCTGGGCGCCGGTCTCGGACAGGTCGATGATGGCCAGCCGGCGGTGCCCGAGCTGTACTTCGCCGTCACCGAGGGGGTGGCCGTAGCGGCCCGCGCCGTCCGGGCCGCGGTGGGCGAGGGTGTCGGTGAGCCGGTCGGTCACGGCCTTTCCGTCCGGCCATCGGTAAGTGCCTGCGATGCCACACATGTCCTACCGCACCTCCTGGTCGTCGTCCGGGACCCGTGCGGCCGGCATCGGCTGCCGCTCCGTGCGCCGCCGGCCCGTCCCGTTCTGCCGGACCGGCCGCTCGGTCCGGCCGCGCAGCGCGTTGTGCAGCCCGTCCCACAGCGTGCCGTCGGTCCGGTCGCGCGGATCGGGGTCGATCAGCACCACGCCGATCACCGGAATCCGCTGGTCCGCGAGCTGCCGCGCCACGGTGTGCAGCCACGCGGCGCTGCCGTGCCCGGCACGCACGACGAGCACGGTCTGGCTGCCGAGGTGCTGCAGGTCGGTCCAGGCAGTGCCGGGCGCCACCGAGCCGACGCCGATCCGGCGCTCCTGATGCGACACGGCCGCGGCTCGCTCGCCGCTGACCACGGTGGGGTCTCCTGGCTTCTGGCGGCGCTTCGCGAGCTGCGGTCCGGGCAGATCATCGATGATGACCACTGGCCCCTCCGCCCCCAGTGCCCCGGCGAGGTCCAGGGCGATCACGCTCGTGCTGCGCGCGCAGCCCAGTTCCAGCAGCGACACCGGTTCCGTGGAGCCGCGGACGGTGCGGGCAAGGGTCGCGGTGAGCCGTTCGCGTGTCGTCCGGGTCCGTCGGCGCTGCCACAGTCTGCCCGGCCGGCGGGGCAGCTCCGCGATGACCGAGGCGCCCAGGTTCGCCGCGATGTCCCGGCGCAGCACGGGGCGGTCCGCCACCACCGTGCCGACCGCGGCGAGCGCGAGGCCGAGGACGAGCCCGAGGACGAGCCCGATCGCGGAGTTGGTGACCGCGGCCTTGGGCAGGGAGTGCCGCACCGCGCGGGGGGCGTCCACGATCTGCGTGCCTGTGATGATCTTGGGCGTGCCTGTGCGCGCCTCCGCCGCGCGCTGGTCGAAGTCGGCGATTCGCGAGTTGAGCTCGGCCCGGCGGGCGAAGAGGGACTCGATGCTCGCCGACGCTTCCGGGTCGCTCTCCGGCGACTGGTCTCCGATCTCCCGGTTGACCTGGGCGAGTTCGTCCCGCATGCGGTCACGCTGGTCGAGCAGGGCCTTGGCCTCGGCCTTCGCGGTTTCCCGCATCCGCCTCACATGGTCCGCGACGAACGCGTCGGCCAGTGCCTTGGCCCGGGCCACCGCTTCCGCGTCGCTGTCACCCGTCACATCGATCTGCAGCAGGTTGTTGGTCAGGCCGGTACCCCGGTAGTCCTCCATGAAGTCCTCGGGTTTTTCCGGGGAGTTGAGGGACTGCAGGGCCTTGTCGGCGATCCGTGTGGTCCCCAGCAGCGCGACGTCGGTGCGGATCAGCGTTCCGGTGTCGTTCGGCTGGTCCTCCTTGTGCGCGACCAGCACCTTGGTCACCGCGGCCGGCCGCGGCGGCAGCAGGACCGCCACCGCCAGGCCGGCCAGCAGCCCCAGGAGCGCCATGGAGCTCCAGAGGCGGCGGCGCCTGCGCACCGACACCACCAGCGCCTGCAGGTCGAAGAGCGGAGTGGCTGCCGACGACTCCGAAGTCGTGCTCGTCGTCACACCGGACCTCCCGTCGCGTGGTCGCGAACCGCGAGCGCCGGGGCGGCGCTGTCCGGAGGACCGTCGGCAGACCGTGTGGGACGGGCCAGGACCGGGCCGGCGACGACGATGCCGACGACCTCGTGCCTGCCGTCCGCACACGCCTCGGCGAGGCCGGCGAGCTCCTCCTTGGTCCAGCTGCCCGCACTGAGGACAACCAGGGCACCGGACTCGGTGCCGCTGTCCGGCACCATCGGCCGGTCCACCGAAACCTCCACCACCCGCAGCAGCGGATCGCCCTCGGCCTCGGCGACGAGCTGCTCGGCGGCCCGGCGGGCGATCTCGTCGCCGTCCGGCACGACGGCCAGCAGCCGCCGGGGGACCGGTAGCCGGTCCCGGAGGCGAGCGCACACCCGCCGGTAGCGGATCCGCCTGCCGGCCTCGTCGCCGGACCTCTGCGGCGTCGGCACGTCCCACCGGGTGTCGATGCGCAGGAGTCGGCGGATCGACACCCGTGGGCCACGGGTTTCCGGCCGGTGCGCACGCCGTTCATCAGGCACGTCGACGGTGCCGAGGAGCGCCGAACCCAGCGCCGCGGCGATCTCCGGTTCGCCGCGCAGCCGACGATTCATCCGTGCGGCAGTGAGATGGCCGACGACCGCGAGCAGGAAGAACAGCAGTGCCCCGGCGACGATGAGCTGCATCCTCGTCGGCGGCGCCTCGCCGGTCGGCCGGGCCGCCGGACCCATGACGACCATGCCCGCCATGTTGGCTGCCGGGTCGGCCTGGTCCAGCTTCGTCATGGCCTCCTCCAGCGAGGTGCGCAGCTTCTCGAGCGCGGTGCGGGTCTGCACGCTCTCCACGCTCTGCCCCGGATCGGCCGCCTCGGCCAGGTCGCTGATGCGGCGGTTGGTCTCCTCCACCTGCTGCCGCAGCTCCTCGGGCTCTGCGGCCGCTGCGGAGTCGGTGCTGCCGCCTGCTATCCGCGCGGCGAATCCGACGAACTGCCGGGCCACCTGGTCGGAGAGCTGCTGCGCGCGCTCCGGGGTGTCGGCCGTACCCGAGATCCTGACGATGTTCCCGTCGGCGGCCTTGGCGCTCACCTGATCCCGTAGCTCGGCACCGCTGACGTCCGGCCAGTCGAGCCTGGCGGCCGCGCGGTCGACCACCGTCGAACTGGTCGCGATGTCCACCTGGGTCAGCAGCGCGCGCTCTTCCCACTGCCCCGGCAGCAGAACCGATGCCGACGTCGTGTACCGCGGCGGGAACACCACCGAGGCGCCGTAGCCGACGAGCGCGCCCACCATGGCGAGGACGGCGAGAAGCCGCCCGCGCCGACGGAAAATCCGCCCGATCGTGACCAGACGTATCGTGTCATCGCTCAAGGGCGCTGCCTCCTCCGTGCCCGGACCGGCTCGCGCGACGACACCGGAGTGTGGTCACGGCAGGCGGCGGCGTAGGCGGCGAGCAGCGATGCCTGCGAGTTCCGCCAGGAAAGCTGCCCGCTGATCCGCTCCTGGCCGATGCCGCCCATCCGGGCCCGCTTCTCCGGATCGTCGAGGAGCACCGTGATGAGCTTGGCGAATTCGGCCTCGTCGTTGGCGGGCGCGTAGACAGCGGCGTCACCGGCGGAGACTCGCGCCTCCCGGAGGTCGAACGAGACGATCGGCCGGCCCATCGCCATGTACTCCAGGACCTTGTTCATGGTCGACACGTCGTTGAGCGGATTGCGCGGGTCGGGGGAGAGGCACACGTCCGCGGTGGACAGGTAGCGCACCAGGTCGGCGTCCGGAACGCGCCCGGTGAACTGCACCTGTTCGGAGAGACCGAGCTTCCGGGACAGCTCCACCATCGCGTCGAAGGCGTCGCCGGAGCCGACGAACACCGCGTGCCAGTCGGTCCGCCCGAACTCGTCGCGCAGCTTCGCGAGGGCGCGCAAGGCGTAGTCGACGCCGTCCTGCGGGCCCATGACGCCGAGGTAGCACAGCAGATGAGACTTGCCGCGCTTCAACTCAGGCTCGGGCGGCACCGGTTGGAACCGGTCGGTCTGGGGCGCGCTGCGCACCACGAAAACGTCCTCGGCGCGTTGACCGCCACGGCGGATCGCGACGTCCCGGTAGCTCTCGTTCGTGGCGAGTACGACGTCCGCGGCCCGGTAGGTCCGCCGTTCCAGCGCGCACACGGCGCGGTAGAGCAGATCCTCGCCGCGGTCGAACCGGGAGAGGTACAGCTCGGGTACCAGGTCGTGCTGGTCGAAGACGAACCGCGCCCCGCGCCGCTTCAGCCACAGTGCCGGCAGGAACAGCAGGTCGGGCGGGTTGCAGGCGTGGACCACGTCGACCGGGCCGACCTTGCGGGCCAGCCGGGCCGTGTGCCACAACGCCGATCCGTACTCCCGCAGATAGCCGGCCGGCCCTCCGGTGGCCGCGCGCAACGGGTAGCGGTGGATCCGCACCCCGTCGATCTCCGCCTCCGGCTCCGTGTCCCGCTTCTCCCCCCGGGGACAGATGACGTGCACCTCCCAGCCCGCGTCGCGCAGCGTCGTGCACTCCTGCCACACCCGCCGGTCGAACGGCACCGACAGGTTCTCCACCAGGACCAGCGCGCGCCGGTTCGAACCGGCGCCGCCGGCCGTGTCTTCAAACGATCTGTCACCAAGCAAGGCCCATGTACCCCGGTTCGGTCCGGCGCGTCTCGGCGTCGGGTAGGTGGATGAGGTCGACGATCACCGGGCTGTCGCCATGGGGCAGCGCCGACAGCACGGCCGGGTCCCTGGTCCCGACCAGGCACACCTCGGCGTGTTCCAGCACCTCGTCGACGGAGTCCGCGAGCAGCTGCGCGAGATGCGGCAGCCGGCTTTCGATGTACTCGCGGTTCGCGCCGATCAGCCGGGAGAGGCTCACGTTGGCGTCGTAGATCCGCAGGTCGTACCCCTTGCCGAAGAGTCTCTCCGCCAGCTCGACGAGCGGGCTCTCGCGGAGGTCGTCGGTGCCGGGTTTGAAGGACAGCCCGAACAGGCCCACCCGGCGCTTGCCGGTGCGCTCGACCAGCTCCACCGCGCGCTGCAGATGCGCGGAGTTGGAAGGCAGCACGTGGGCGAGGATGGGCACCGAGATGTCGGCCCGCTGCGCCGCGTGGACCAGGCTGCGCAGGTCCTTGGGCAGGCAGGAGCCACCGAATGCGAAGCCGGGCCGCAGATAGGCGGGGCTGATGTTCAGCTTGCGGTCGGCCAGGAAGACATCCATCACCTGGTGCGAGTCCACCCCGAGCGCCTGGTACACCGCGCCCAGCTCGTTCGCGAAGCCGATCTTGAGGCCGTGGAACGCGTTGTCCGCGTACTTGATCGCCTCGGCCGTCGGGACCGGCACCCGGAACACCTCGCCGGGCAAGCCGTCGTACAGCGCCGTCACCGCGTCGCCGCTTGCCGGGTCGATCTCGCCGATGACGGTCTTGGGCGGGTCGAAGAAGTCCTGCACGCTCGTGCCCTCGCGCAGGAACTCCGGGTTGACCGCGACCCCGATGTCCACCCCGGCCGTGCCGCCGACGTACTTCTCCAGGATCGGTACCAGCAGGTTCAGGCAGGTGCCGGGGAGCATGGTGCTGCGGAACACGACGGTGTGCCGGCCCTCCTTCTTGGCCCCCTCGGCCAGCACGGCGCCGATCTGCTCGGTGACCCGCTCCAAGTACGTGGTGCACAGGCTGCCGTTGGGCTCCGACGGTGTGCCCACGCAGACCAGCGACACCTCGCTTCCCATGATCGCCTCGCGGACGTCGGCGGTGGCTCTCAAGGCTCCGGTCCGTACGACGTCGGCGATGAGCTCGCCGATCCGTTCCTCGACCACCGGGGCCTTGCCGTCGTTGACCAGGTCGACCTTCACCTGGTTCACGTCCACCCCGATGACCTCGTGACCCATGTCGGCCAGACATGCGGCCGACACACAGCCCACGTAGCCGAGCCCGAAAACGCTGACCCTCATGACCCGTCCCTCCCCCCAGGCAGGCCCTTTTGGCCTGCGGTCCGCGTGCCGGCGGGGCCGTTGAGTTGCAGACCCCCGTGCATCAGTAGGCCCCCTGCCCGTAGAGCACCGCACGCAGCGTCTTCCACAAGATCACTGTGTCCAGGGCGAGCGACCAGTCCTCCACGTACCGAAGGTCCAGCCGGACCGCCTCGTCCCACGACAGGTCGCTGCGTCCGCTTATCTGCCACAGGCCGGTGAGCCCGGGCTTGACCAGTAGCCGCCGCCGGATGTCCGGGCCGTACGCGGCGGACTCCTCCGGCAGCGGAGGCCGCGGACCGACGAGCGACATCGATCCGGTGAGCACGTTGAAGAGCTGCGGAAGCTCGTCGATCGAGTACCGGCGCAGCACCGCTCCCAACGGGGTCACGCGCGGGTCCCGGCGGAGCTTGAACAGCAGGCCGGCGCCCTCGTTCCGGTGGGCCAGCCCGGCACGTGCCCTGTCGGCCCCGGCGACCATGGTGCGGAACTTGAAGATGGTGAACTCGCGGCCGTCCTTGCCGACCCTGCGCTGGCGGTAGAGCACCCCACCCCGGCTGTCCGCCAGCACGAGCAGCCCGACGAACACCATCAGCGGTGCGAACAGCATCAGCAGGACCGCCGCGCCCATCCGGTCGACGACTCCTTTGACCGCCCGGCGGCCCCCGGTGAAGGTCGGCATGCTGACCCGCAGCAGCGGGATCCCGAGCACCGCGTCGACGTGCAGCCGCGGGCCGGCCACCTCCATCAGCACGGGGGCCACGACCATCTCGGTATCGCTGCCTTCGAGGTTCCAGGCCAGCCGCTGCAGCCGGTCCGGTGACCAGTGCGGGTCCGGTGTGACCGCGACGACGCGGTAGCCGTCGTGGCGGACGTGCTTGGCGACGTCCGTCAGCCGGCCGACGACCGGCACTCCGTCGACTTGGTCACCGTCGAGCCCGCGACCGTCCGTCGTGCACACCGCGTCCACTCGCCAGCCGATGTGCGGGAACTTGCGCGTTCGCGTGATCAGGTCGCGCACGGTGTCCGGGCTCCCGGCAGCGAGCACCGGTCTCAGGCACCGTCCTTCCTTCCGCTGTTTGTGCAGCCGTAGGCGGAGCAGATACCGCGCGGTCATGGTGACGAGCGCGATCGCGGGGATCGCGACGAAGATCCAGAGCTTGATGTTGCGTGAGGTGAGTGCGATCCCGCCGAGCGCCAGCACGACGGTCGCCGTGAACAGTGAGCGTCCGAGCCGGCGGAATTCCTCGGCGCCCTGGCCGAGTACGGCCGGAGCCCACGACCGGCTCACCGCGAGCGCTCCCAGCACCAGCAGCTCGGTGCCGAATGCGAGAATTCCCCACTTCTCATGCCAGTTGGCCGCGTCCCGGGCCCCGAAGAAATTTCCTATCGCCCCCACCACGAAGGCGGTCACCACGGTGTCGGTGGTGATCACGGTACGGCGATACCGCTGCTCCCAGTCGATCGCGGGCCGGCTGATCGCCCCGTTCGCCAGACGCTCGCGCGCCGACGGAAATGGGCGGACTGATCCCCCTTGCCGCACAGAACCCCCCAGGTTCCCAGTGGTTCGACGTATTCGCCTAACACTGTTCCGCTCCCCGGGGGCCCCTCCCCCCGCACTGTCCTCCCCTCGGGAGGCCCCCCGCCCCCGAGCCGTGCTGTTCCTCCCCGCAGGAAGCCCTCGCTCCCCGCGCATGACATCCCGGCTACTTCAGAGGTACTTGAACAACCCGCCCCGGCGGCGACAGTTCGTGTGTCCCGCCAGGCTCTCGAGGTGCGCGGGAACCCGCCGGAACCTCGGATGCTCCCCGCACCCAAGGCCCCCTCTCGGGCTCCAAGAATTGATCATCCCCACGTCTGGGGATGCGATTGCCGACTGTCCATAGCGCCAGACCTTTTGATCATTATTTGTCGCCATGTGTCCGATCAGCTGAAGCACGGTCAATCTAGACCATGAAGGACCTGTGTGTAGAGGGGATGTGTGTAATTTGTGGTCAAGCTTTGAGGCTGGATGCATTGGTTGGTGACCGCCCGCGGGGCCTTGGCGCCGGCGCGTGCTCCAGCGGCTCGCCGGACCCCGGGCGCGGCTTCGGCGCGGTGGTGATCGGCGAGCCGCGGCGGGCCTTCTCCGGCGCCCGGTTCGACAACGGCTTCCGCTGTTCCTGCACTACGGCGTGCCGTTGGGGGTTCCCGAGGTGGGCGGGGCGATCGACCCGGACGACGAGGCGTACGACTTGATCGTGCCGGTGTCCGGCGGCATGTCCACGGGCGGGTGCGGCCGCCTCGCGGTCCGGGTGTGTGCCGCGATGTCGGCCCGGGCGCCGATGGAGGGCCGGGGCAAGAATGGCCGGTACTCGAAGTGCGGGAGCGAGCCTGATCGAAGTGCGTGACGCCCACCGACTTGCAGGGCCTGGTCTGAAGGCTCGAAGGCGGGGTCTGGCCTCACGGTTTGTCGCACAGGGGTCAGTTGCTCAGTCGCGCATTTTCCCGACCAATTGTGATGTGGAGCGGGAGGCGGTGCTGGCGCCCTTCTCAAGGGTGTCCGGGTCGGCGGCTGAACCGGGGTCTCCCGTACCCGCTCTCGTGTGCGCGTCCGCCCGGTGAGCCGTGGTCAGTGTGGTGCGAGTGCGGCGAAGGCCTCGTCCAGGAGGTCGACCAGGTCGAGGTGGCCGTTGGAGGCGGTCCAGTGGTCGATGGCGACGTTCAGGCAGTCCAGGGCGGCGGCGGCCCGTACGGACCGGCCCAGCGTTGTGGAGTCTGCGGCGTTGTCGCGCTCGGCCAGGGCCTCGACCAGGGCGGGACGCCAGCCGTGCTGCTTCTCCAGCTGGCGGGCGCACAGGGCAGGAGTGTCCTTCACCAGGCGTGTCATCGCCAGGGAGCCCGCCGGGTCCAGGCGGTAGCGCTCGACGACGGTGTCCAGTGCCCGGCGCAGAGCCGTCCAGTCGTCCTCGTCGGCGGGGCGGGCCCGCAGGGCGTCGGCGACCTGGGCGCCGTGGGCGTTGAAGGCGCCGAGGACCGCGTCCTCCTTGGTGCCGAAGTAGCGCAGAAAGGTGCTGCGGGACACTCCGGCAGCCGCCGCCAGGTCGTCGAGGGTGACCTTGGCGAAGCCCTCCTGACGGAACAACTCGAAGGCAACCTGGGCCAGTTCGGCCCGCACGGCCGCCCTGGCGATGTCTCGTGTGTTCGTACGCGCCGCTCCACTCACCCCGTGATCGTACCGCTTGACCGACCCCGGATCGCAGGAGAGAGTCTTGGTGGCTAACATGACACTGAGTTTCACACTTGACATCGAGATTGACATCGAGATTGGCATCGATCCTCATCGAAGGGGAGATTCGACACCGTGACCCAGACTCTTGGATTCATCGGCAGCGGCATGATCGACGGAGCGCTGGCCCGCCTCGCCGTCGCCGCCGGACTGAACGTCGTCGTGAGCAACTCCCGCGGCCCGGACACCCTCGGCGACCTCGTCGCCGAACTCGGTGAGCGGGCCCGCGCGGCCCTGCCCGCCGAGGCCGCGCGGGCCGGTGACCTGGTGGTGGCGACCGTCCCGCTGCACGCCTACGACCGGCTCCCCGTGGAGGCCCTGGCGGGCAGGACGGTGATCGACACGATGAACTACTACCCGGACCGCGACGGCCGCATCGCCGAGCTGGACTCGGGCGGGCTCACCTCCAGCGCCCTCGTGCAGCGGCATCTTGAGGGTGCGCGCCTGGTCAAGGCGTTCAACAACATCGACTTCCGGCGCCTGTTCACCAGCGCCCGCACCGCCGGTGCCGCCGACCGCAGCGCCCTGCCCGTCGCCGGTGACGACCCGGCCGCCAAGGCGGACGTGGCCCGTCTCCTCGACGTCCTCGGCTACGACGCGGTCGACATCGGCACCCTCGCCGACAGCTGGCGCAGCGAACCCAACACCCCGGTCTACGTCCAGCCGTACATGGCGGAGCGGCCCGAAGGGCTGAGCCAGGAGGAGACGGGGCGCTGGTTCTTCGAGACCCCTGGCGTCCCGGTGCCCGCAGCCCGGGTGAAGGAGCTGACGGACGCTGCTGTCCGGGGTCCGGTGGGCGGTCCTCCCGCGGCCGTCCCCAGGAGCTGAGTCCGGCAGTCGCAGTACGGGATACGGGAGTTGTGGGGCCGCCTCGCAACTCCCGTACCGAGAGGCGGCCTTACCCCCCCCGGGTGCCGGCCGGTGTGGGTCCCTCCCCTTGACGCGTCGGGCTTTACGCCTCGGTGCTCTACGCGTTGGGGTCGAACGCGATTCCCGCGGGCTCGGCCTTCGTGAGGTGGGCGGCGAAGTTGGCGTCCTTGAGGCCGAAGTTGGCGCTGCCGAAGTCGTACGCGCTCAACTTGTCGCGCAGGCCCGCCGGGTAGCCGTTCCAGCCGACCAGGGCCGGGTACTGCCATGTGTGGTGGTCGTTCTCCGGCGGCTCGTCGGCCGAGTTCGCGGCACGGAAGGCGTGCGTGCTCACCCCGTCCTTGTGGTACACGATCTTGGCGTGTGTGCCGTCCCACCGGATCTGGTCGCGGGTGTGCACGGTGAACTCGCCGTGCGCGGAGGTGGAGACGTACTGGACCTGGTTGTTCTGCACCCACACCACGGCGTGCTCCCAGTCGTGGCGGTGGCCGCCGACCGTCGCCTGGTCCTTCTCGAAGTAGAGGCCGTACATGATCGCGCACCAGCCGTTGTTGCACTTGGACCGTGCGTACCCGTTGGTGTTGGCGAGGTCCGAGGCGTCGTGGCACTCGGCCTGCGGGGCGCCGGACGGGTTGAGGCCGCCGTTCACGGTTCCGTCGGGGCCGATGGCGGGAGTGGGGTAGCAGCCGTCCGTGTCGTAGTCGTACGTCGGCTGGTACGTCTTCTCCAGGTCATCCGCGTTGGCGGGCAGGGCCGTTGGGGGAGCGGCGAGCGCGCTGCCCGGAAGGGCGATGACCAGCGCTATGGCACTGCCGAGGGTGAGCGAGGCTTTGCGGATGCGCGAGCTCTTCTGCACAGCGTCCTCCTGTGTGGCCGCGATGTGGGGGTGGGCGGCCTCTTTGGCATGCCCAGATCACCTTGCCAGGATTCGCCGGCCGTCCGATCGTCGACAGGTGTCGGAGTCGTGAAAGATCAACCAACAAAGGGGAAGGGTGAGTTGGGGCGCGCTGAACGAGGGAGGGCCAGGTCAGGGTCGGTGAGGGCGAAGTGATGGCGCCGGAAGCGGAGTTGGGCGCGTGGTGGCGTCGGCGAGGGCCTTTGGGTCACACCGGGCTCGTGCCTGGTCGCCGCGCCGGGGTGCTGGAGGCGTCAGGATTCCCTCGCGGGAACCCTGGTCTCAACTCCGCGGCCAGGGCCGCCCGTCGTGGCGTTCGACGTCGCGGTTCAGGCGGCTGAGCAGGGTCGCGAACTCGGCGACCTCCTCGGGCGTCCAGTCGGCCACCACCTTCTCCAGCCCGCTGATGTTCTCGGCGCGGTCGGCGGTCAGGCGCCGCTCGCCCTCGGCGGTGATGGCGAACTTGCGGGCGACGCCCCCGTCCGGGTCGGGGATGCGCTCGACGACGCCGGCCCGCAGCATGGCGGCGGTCTGCCGGTTGAGGGTGGAGACGTCCAAGCCGAAGGCGGCGCTGAGCCGGCCGATCGACATCGGCCCCTCCGCCCGGATGCGGCTGAGCAGGAGATAGGCGCTGCGGTCGAGCCGCCCGTGCAGACCCCGTGCGTGCGGGGTGAGCAGGTGGATGTGGCGCCCGAGCAGCATGGCCTCGAACTCGATCAGAGGTGTCGGCTTGTCCATGCGGGATTCCTCGACTCCTGGATCGGCGTTCTGGTCCTGCTGGGGGGCGCTGGTCCGTGCGGTGCCGCGAGGTATGGCGCGGTGCGGCACGGCGTGATGCCTGACCGCATCACGCGGGCGTCGTCATGAATATGCATGATGCACTGGGCATGTACGATGCACATTCTATGCATGCCGCATTCCTGCCGTGCAGTGCGTCGCGCCCGCCGTGATCCGGAAGCGCAAGAGGGAGAGTCCCCCCGTGGAAAGTCCTGACAGTCCCAAGGCCGAGTCCCGCTCAGGCGGTGTCGTCGGCATCCTCGCCTTCGCGGGCATCGTGGCCGCGCTCACGCAGACCCTGGTCGTGCCGCTGATCGGTGACCTGCCGAAGCTGCTCGACACCAGCGCCTCGAACGCCTCGTGGGTGATCACCGCCACGCTGCTGGCCGCGGCGGTGGCGACGCCCGTCGCGGGACGCCTCGGTGATATGTACGGCAAGCGGCGCATGCTTCTGGCCTCGCTGATACCGCTCGTCGTGGGCTCGATCGTCTGCGCCCTGTCCTCCTCCGTGATCCCGATGATCACCGGACGCGGTCTGCAGGGCCTCGGCATGGGCGTGGTGCCCCTGGGCATCAGCCTCCTGCGCGACGTGGTGCCGGCGGAGAAGCTGGGCTCGTCCATCGCGATCATGAGCGCGTCCATGGGAGTGGGCGGTGCGCTCGGCCTGCCGTTCTCCGCGGCGATCGCCGAGAACACCAGCTGGCGCGTGCTGTTCTGGGTCGTCGCCGCCCTGGCCCTCGCGGTCGGCACCCTGATCTGGTTCGTCGTGCCCGTCGGCCGGGCGAACACCGCCGCGGGCAGCAGCTTCGACCTGCTCGGCGCGGCCGGCCTGGGCGTCGCGCTCGTCTGTCTGCTCCTCGGCGTCTCCAAGGGCGCCGACTGGGGCTGGGGGAGCGGCACCACCCTCGGACTGCTCGGTGCCGCGGTCGTCGTCCTGCTGGCCTGGGGCTGGTGGGAGCTGCGGACGCGTGAGCCGCTGGTCGACCTCCGTGTGACCGCCCGCCCGCAGGTGCTGATGACGAACGTCGCCTCGATCCTGGTCGGCTTCTCGATGTACGCCCAGTCGCTGGTCGTGCCCCAACTGCTCCAGCTGCCCGAGGCCACCGGCTACGGCCTCGGCCAGTCGATGCTGGCGATGGGTCTGTGGATGGCACCCGCCGGCCTGATGATGATGGTGATGTCGCCGATCGGCGCCAAGGTCTCGGCCGCCCGCGGCCCCAAGGTCACCCTGACCATCGGCGCCCTGATCATCTCCCTCGGCTACGGCATCTCCCTGCCGATGATCGGCACCGACTCGCCCCTGGGCCTGCTCGCCGTGACCATCGTCGCCAACACGGGCGTCGGCTTCGCGTACGGCGCGATGCCGGCCCTCATCATGAGCGCGGTGCCCCAGTCGGAGACGGCCTCCGCCAACAGCTTCAACACGCTGATGCGCTCGATCGGCAGCTCCGTGTCGGCCGCCGTGATGGCGGTGGTCCTGGCCCAGATGACCACGGACTTCGGAGGGTTCGCCCTGCCGTCCGAGGACGGGTTCCGGGTCGCCATGCTGATCGGCTCCGGTGTGGCCCTCGTGGCCGCGGCCGTCGCCTTCTTCATCCCGGTCCCGAAGGCGGTCGCCGAGCCGGAGCCCGGTACGGCACCGGACGCCACCCCCGAGACGGCCGAGGCCAAGGCCTGACCGCGGCGACCGAGGTGACCGCGGCCCGACTTCGGGGGCCCAAGGACTGTCAGTAGACGTCCCGGACGTACCGCTTGTCCGCCGCGAGTTGCTTCACGTACCCGGCGGCCTCGGTCTCGCTCAGGCCGCCGTGCGTGACGGCGATGTCCCGCAGGGCCCGGTCGACGTCCTTGGCCATACGGGAGGCGTCACCGCAGACGTAGAAGCGGGCGCCGCTCTGGAGCCAGGACCAGAGTTCCGGTCCGTGCTCGCGCATCCGGTCCTGGACGTAGACCTTGGCGCGCTGGTCGCGGGAGAACGCCGTGTCCAGACGGGTGAGGGTGCCGTCGTCGACGAAGGCCGTCAGCTCGTCCTCGTAGTAGAAGTCCGTGGCCCGGTGCTGCTCGCCGAAGAACAGCCAGTTGGGCGCCCGGTGCCCGAGGGCCCGCCGCTCCTGGAGGAAGCCGACGAACGGCGCGACTCCGGTGCCGGGCCCGACCATCACCATCGGAGTCGTCGGATCCGCCGGGGGCCTGAAATGGGGCGAGCGCTGCACGAACACCGGTACCGGCGTGTCCGGTTCGGCGTCTGCGAGGAAAGGCGAGCAGACACCGCCCCGGACCTGTCCGCCGAGGTTCTCGTACCGCACGACGGACACCGTCAGCGACACGAGGTGCGGGTCGACGAGCGGGCTGGAGGATATGGAGTACAGGCGCGGCTGGAGCCGTTTCAGAACCCCGGCCCACTCCTGGGCGCTCGCCCGTACGGGGTGCTCGGCGATGACGTCGACGGCCTGCCGTCCCCAACTCCACTTGGCCAGCCCGTCCTTGTTGTCCGGGCGCAGCAGCCTCTTCAACTCCCGGTTGTCACCGGTCCGTTCGGCCACGAAGCGCAGCAGGTCGGGGGTGATCCTGGTGATGTCGAGATGCCGTCCCAGTGCGTCGGCAAGAGAGGTGTGGCCGACTCCGTTCACGTCCACGGTGGTTGAGGCGTCCAGCCCGGACACCTCCAGCCATTCCGCCACCAGGGAAGGGGAGTTGACCGGCCGCACACCGAGCGCGTCCCCGGCCTCGTACGTCAACGGGGTCTCGCTGTCCCGCGTGTCGAAGGTGAACCCGCGGACCTCCTTGCCCGCACCGGGCAGGCTGAGCAGCCGGTTGCCGGTGAGCCGGGCGGTGACGGGGGCGGGCTTCCGCAACGCCGAAGGCGCACTCGGGGCCGGTGCGGGAGCGGATACCTGGCCCGGCACGGGAGCAAGCACGGGAGAGGGCGCCTGTCCCGCCCGGCCGGGCACGAGCGCGGTGAGCACCTGGTCGAGCCAGGCCTGCGCGGAGGGCTCGTAGTCCGGCTCGCAGTCCGTACGCGGAGCGAGCCGGACCCCTCCCAACTCGTCCAGCCGCCGGTCGAGCCGGCGGCCGTGCCCGCAGAAGTCGTCGTACGAGGAGTCGCCGAGGGCCAGTACGGCATAGCGCACGCCGTCCATGCGCGGCGACTCGGAAGTGGCCAGCGCCGACCAGAAACCGGAGCCGTTGTCGGGGGCTTCGCCGTCGCCGAACGTGCTCGTGATCAGCAGCAGATCCGCCCCCGGCGGCAGCGCACGAGG
Source organism: Streptomyces sp. NBC_00258 (assembly GCF_036182465.1). Taxonomy (NCBI): domain Bacteria; kingdom Bacillati; phylum Actinomycetota; class Actinomycetes; order Kitasatosporales; family Streptomycetaceae; genus Streptomyces; species Streptomyces sp. NBC_00258. Next base: position 3,757,935 of record NZ_CP108081.1, on the reverse strand, counting down.
GTCGGCGTCGTCCATCCCGAGGAGCGTCGCCCGGTGCCCGGTCGCGGTGATCCGCTCGGCCGCCGCGACCGCGAACTCCTCGGCGTTGCCGGTCTGCGAGGCCCAGAGGACGACGACCTCGCGCAGGGGAGTGGCCGGGGCCCGAGGGGTCTGGGCCGCTCGCGAGTACATCCCGGCGAGGACGCCGTTCACCCACAGGGCGTGGTCCGGGCTGAACGGTGCGTCCGGCGGCAGCACGGGCACACCGGGGGCGCCCGCGGGAAGCCCGGCGAGGAATCCGGTGAGGTACTGGCGTTCCTGGGCGGTGAGGACGGGGGGAGGGGCGGGAGTGAGGCCGAGGGCGCCTGCAATCCCGGCGCCGACCGTCTCGGCTCCGGAAACTTCAGCCCTTCCGGCGTTTGAGGAGCGGGGGCCTGGGAGCAGCGCCCCCAGCGGGGCCCGGGGCAGCGCCCCGCTTTCGGGAAGGGGCGGGGTGGGGGAGGAAACCCTCACCACCGAAACCGCACACACCTTCAACTCCGGCTGAAACGACACAGGATCAACGGCGTCACTGGTGACGGCATTGACGCTCAGATACTCCCCGAACAGATCGTTCCAGTGGAACGGCGCGAACAGACACCCCGGCTGAACCCGGTCCGTCACCACCGCGGGCAGCACGGCCCGCCCCCGCCGCGAGGCGACCTCGACCCGGTCACCCCCGGCCACGCCGAGCGCCGCGGCGTCCTCCGGATGGACCTCCACGAACGGCCCGGGATCGAGCTTGTTGAGCTTGGCCACCCGCCCCGTCTTGGTCAGCGTGTGCCACTGATGCTGAAGCCGTCCGGTGTTCAGCACGAAGGGAAAGTCGTCGTCCGGCATCTCGGCGGCGGGCATGTGCGGCCGAGCATGGAACACGGCCCGCCCACTGGCCGTGGGAAAAACGGGGCCTCCGGAGTCGACGTACCGAATCGGATTCCGGTCGTCCCCGTCCTCCCGCGCCGCCGGCCACTGCACGGACGTCTCCCGCAGCCGCTCGTACGTCACACCCCGCAGATCCCACCCGGTCTTCGGGTTCCAGGCGCGTTTGATCTCCTCGAAGATCTCCTCCGCGCTCTCGTACGAGAACCCCTTCTCGTACCCCATCGCGCAGGCGACCCGCGCGATGAGCTGCCAGTCCGCGAGCGCCTCGCCGGGCGGCTCCACGGCGGCCCGGGCGAGCGTGAGGTTGCGCTCGCTGTTGATGAGGACGCCCTCGGTCTCCGTCCACATCGCGCCGGGGAGCACGACATCGGCGTACGCGTTGGTCTCGGTCTCGGCGAAGACGTCCTGTGTGACGACGAACTCGGCGGCCTCAAGACCCTCGATGACGGTCCGGCGGTTGGCCACCGAGGCCACGGGGTTGGTGCAGATGATCCAGCAGGCCTTGATCTCGCCGTCGGCCATCTTCTGGAACATCTCGACCGTGCCCTTGCCGACCCCGTCCTTGCGGAGGGTGTCGGGCGGCAGCTCCCACAGCTCCTCGACGAAGGCACGTTCGTCGTCGACGAGCACGGACCGCTGCCCCGGCAGACCGGGACCCATGTACCCCATCTCGCGGCCGCCCATGGCATTGGGCTGCCCGGTGAGCGAGAAGGGCCCGGACCCCGGGCGGCAGATCGCGCCGGTGGCGAGATGCAGGTTGACCAGGGCGTTCGTGTTCCAGGTACCGTGTGTGGACTGGTTGAGGCCCATGGTCCACAGGCTCATCCACTCGCCCGCTTCACCGATCAGCCGCGCGGCCGCACGGATGTCGTCCTCCGGGATACCGGTGATCTCGGCGACGGCGGCGGGCGGGTAGTCGGCGAGGAAGCCGGGCATGGCCTCCCAGCCCTCCGTGTGGGCCGCGATGAAGTCGGGATCCGTGTCCCCGTTCTCGTGGAGCAGGTACAGCAGCCCGTTCAGCAGAGCGAGATCCGTCCCCGGCTTGATCGGCAGGAACAGATCGGCCTTGTCCGCGGTGGCGGTGCGCCGTGGATCGACGACGATCACCTTCGCCCCCGCCGACCTCACCCGTTCCATCATCCGCAGGAACAGAATCGGGTGGCAGTCCGCCATGTTCGAGCCGATGACGAGGAAGGCGTCCGCCTTCTCGAAGTCCTGGTACGAGCCGGGCGGCCCGTCGGCCCCCAGCGACAGCTTGTAGCCGGCGCCCGCGCTCGCCATGCACAACCGCGAGTTCGACTCGATCTGGTTCGTCCGTACGAAGCCCTTGGCCAGCTTGTTCGCCAGGTACTGGGCCTCCAGGCTCATCTGCCCCGAGACGTAGAAGGCGAAGGCGTCGGGACCGTGCTCGTCGATGACCGCCCGCAGCCGCCGCGCGGTCTCGGCGATCGCCGCGTCGACGGGCGCCGGCACCGGCTCCGCCCCGCGGTCGTCCCGTACGAGGGCGGTGGACAGCCGTCCCGGCGCGGCGAGCATGTCGGCCGTGGTCGCGCCCTTCGTGCACAGCCGGCCGAAATTCGCGGGGTGCGCCTTGTCCCCGGACGCCTTCAGGACCGTACGCCGTCCGTCCGGGCCCATCCCGATGTCGAGGACCATGCCGCAGCCCACACCGCAGTACGAGCAGACCGTGCGCACCTGCGACGTGGGGGTGGTGGTGCTCACACGCTGCCCTTCTCCGGCCTCTCCGAGGGGAACCTCGGTCCATGAGCGTACGAATTGCCCGTTACGCCTGTGTCACATGGCGCGATCATGAGGAGTTACACGCGCCACACAGCCGCCGTCGGCGAGGTGTGAGGGGACCCGGAGGTGCGACAGGGGTGTGAGGGGACGCATAGGGGACCGGTCCGCCGCGGACCGTGTCGCATTGGGCCGAACGGGTGATCATGCGCAAGAATTGCCCGGTGCAGGCAATCAGTGCGAGTCAGGTCGGGGGGAACCGGTGAACAGCCACGACGTCACCGATGAACAGTGGGAAGGACTCGCCCAGGTCGTACCGCTGCGTGGTCGCGACGCCTGGCCCTCGGCAGTCGGCCACCGGGCGATACCGGAGGCGGAGACAGAGGCGCGACGCCGTTTCGTGGTGCTCCGGGTCAGCATCTTCGCGGACGCCCGTGAGGTGGCCGAGACCCTGATGGCCGGTATCCCGGTCCTCCTCGACCTCACCAGCGCCGAGACGGACGTAGCCAAGCGCGTACTCGACTTCAGTACGGGTGTCGTCTTCGGCCTCGCGAGCGGGATGCACCGGGTCGACCGGAACGTCTTCCTGCTCACACCGCCCGGAACCGAGGTGCGGGGGCTGATGGAGGGGGCGGGGATTCCCGGGGTGTGACGTGCAGGGGGTGACCCCCGGGGTCCGGCGCACAGAGTGTGACGTGCGGGGAGTGGTTCCGGGGGTGCGATTCCGCGGAGGCGATTCCTGACGGTCGAGGGTGTCAACCCTCGATCCGGTCCCCCGTTCGTAGGAACGTTTCGCGGACGAAACGGTTCCGCCTGGTCGCGGAGCCCTACCGTCCGGATATGACCGTGTCACCTCTCGGGTCCCGCGCGAAGGCCGAGGCACGTCCGGACCGGCCGAGCGTCGTCGAACTGCGGCTCACCGCGTTCGCCGCGCACCGCCGCGCCGGTTTCCCGCTCGGACCGCTCAGCCTCTTCGCCGGCCCCAGCGGCAGCGGCAAATCCAGTGCCCTGCGGGCGTACGAGGCACTCGCCCGGCTCGGCGGCGGCGCCGAACTGGACGAGGTGTTCCCGGACCCGGTCGCGTGCGTGCCCGAGCGGGCCCGCCCCGACGCCCAGCGGCGGCGCGGCTTCCGCATCGGCTGCACGGCGGACGGCCCCGAGGGTCCCGTACGGCTCGACGTCGCAGTGCAGGCCGAGCCCGAACTGCGCATCGTGGGCGAGCGGTTGACGGCCGGCGGGCTGACCCTGCTGGAGACCGCCCTGCGCGACCCGAGCCGACGTTCCGTGCAGGCGGCCTGGCACACCGCGGGCTCCTCCCCGGTGACCCGGGCGCCACTGCCCGACGACCGTCTCGGCACGCCGCTCCTGCCGCTCCGCGTCGCCGGAAAGACGGACGGCCAGCGCCAGGTCCTCGCCGCCGCCGAGCAGATGGTGGTGGCCCTGCGGTCGGTCTTCGCCTGCGATCCACTGCCCCGTTCGATGCGCACGGCGGTGCCGCTCGGCGCGGGACGGCTGCTGCGCGGCTGCGGCAACCTCGCCGAAGTGCTGTGGCGTACGAGGTCGGAGTGCGGGCGCCGGCACGGGCTGCTGGTCGACGCGGTGCGCGCGGGATGTGCGGGACCGGTCCGTGACCTGTTGGCCGAGCGGCAGCCCGGCAGGATCGACGGGATCGACGGGACGGTCCGGGCGCTGCTGGACCGGGGCGACGGGCTGCGCACACCGCTCGGGCGGCTGGGGGACGGGGAGTTGAGGTACCTAGCGCTGTCCCTGGTGCTGCTCACCGGGCCGGGCGTGCTGGAGGTCGACACGGCGGGAGAGGTGCCCGCGGCACTGCAGACGCTCACCGTCCTCGCCGACGGCTTCGACCGCGATCTGGACGTACGGCAGCGGGAGGGGCTCGTACGGCTGGCGGCGCGGATGTGTGAGCGCGGGCACATCCGGCTGGTGGGAGCCGTGAGCGACGCGTCCTGGGCGGCGGGGGTGGGCGGGGTGACGGTGGTAGACCTTGAACCGTGACCGAACTTGATGTGGCGATGTTGCAGCGCAGGCTGACCGAGTTCGCGGCGGCGCGGAACTGGCAGCAGTACCACACGCCCAAGAACCTCGTGGCCGCGCTCAGCGTGGAGGCGTCCGAACTCGTCGAGATCTTCCAGTGGTTGACGCCCGAGGAGTCGGCCCGGGTGATGGAGGACCCGGAGCGGGCTCCTCGTGTGACGGACGAAGTCGCCGACGTGCTCGCGTACTTGCTGCAGGTGTGCGAGGTGCTCGGCATCGATGTCCTTGAGGCGCTCGATGCGAAGATCGACCGGAATGAACGGAGGTTTCCGGTGGGGGAGGGGTCGTGACCGTCCGCTTGTTGCCCATGAGGCGCCCCCGGAAAGGGACTTGAAGACCCCGTTTGTCACTCTCCGGAGTCGTTGATCTGTCCACAATCAATTCCGTGTCCACAGATTTCAGGCTTCCTCTGGCTTTTCGTCCCGAAGCACTTCACTCTGGGTAGTGGACAGGCGGAGTTCGGGCAGGCGTGTGAAGAGCGCGTCGGGACAGACGGGGTCAGCGCATGGACGCGGTGCGGCTCATCGGCGCGAGCAGATGTGCCCTGATGGGGAGCGCGGACGCTCCCGGGATCATGGCGGAGGCCTGGCAGGCGCAGGCCCTCGCCCAGGCGATAGGCAGTCGGCTGGCGGTGTCGGGGCCGCCCGAATTACGGGGCGAGGCGCTGGGGTTGACCGAGTTGGCGGGGCGGGGGTGCGGGGTGCTGGACGCGCCGGTGCTCGACGTGGGAAGGCTGCGGGCCGCCCAGCTCACCGAGCTCGGCGATGCGCGCCTCGCTCTTCTCGACCTCGGCGGGCTGCTCGGCGAGGTCGGCATCGCCCTCGTCGGGATAGCCTGCGCGGCCAACGACGAGGGGACGTACTGGCAGTGCATGGAAGCGATCGACGCGGCGGACGAGTCCCGGGACCGGGTACTGGAGATGCTCCGAAGACTCGCGGCACGGGACCAGGGGGCGACGGCGGGGTAGGGGGTTTCTTCGCCCCCGCCGCCCCTGCCCATTCCCTTCACTCTGGGGGCTGACGCCCTGAAATTCAGCCCCTCCGGCGTTTGAGGAGCGGGGGTTCGGGGGCGGAGCCCCTGAGCAAGTGACGGGAATGGGCAGGGGCGGCGGGGGCGAAAGATCAGGTGCGGTCAGGCCCCTCGGCCGGGGCCGGGCGCTCGGCCGACTGCTGGAAATCCGCGTCGAGTTGCGACAGATCCGCGTTGAGCGCCGCCATCAGCTCCTCCATCTGCTGCAGCAAACCCTTCGGCTGCGACGAGGGAACGGCTTCCTGGGACATGACGGCCTCCTCGGCCTTCGCCCTCCCCCACGGGGAGAACCAGCAACGCACCGGCCGACCGCCGGCGACGGGTGCCGGGCGGTCCGGCTCCGCCCGAGCCAACGATCACCGCACAGACGGGTCACTGGCCCGGTCTCCCCGCAGGCACACGGTTGACGGATTTTCACCCGACCGGGGACGCGGAGGACCGGCGGGACCGATGGGGTTGACCGACGTTCGACCGTGCAGGATGGAGGCATGGATCTTCGAATCTTCACCGAGCCCCAGCAGGGCGCCACCTACGACACCCTTCTCGCTGTTGCCAAGGCCACCGAAGACCTCGGCTTCGACGCCTTCTTCCGCTCCGACCACTACCTCCGCATGGGTTCCGCGGACGGCCTCCCGGGCCCCACGGACGCCTGGATCACCCTCGCCGGACTGGCCCGCGAGACCAAGCGCATCCGCCTCGGCACGCTGATGACCGCCGGTACGTTCCGCCTGCCCGGCGTCCTGGCGATCCAGGTCGCCCAGGTCGACCAGATGTCCGGCGGCCGCGTCGAACTGGGCCTGGGCGCGGGCTGGTTCGAGGAGGAGCACAAGGCGTACGGCATCCCCTTCCCGAAGGAGAAGTTCGCCCGTCTCGAGGAGCAGCTGGCGATCGTCACCGGGCTGTGGGAGACGAAGGTCGGCGAGACCTTCAGCTTCGACGGCACCTACTACCAGCTCACCGACTCGCCCGCGCTGCCCAAGCCGGCACAGCCCAAGGTGCCGGTGCTCATCGGCGGCCACGGCGCCACCCGTACCCCGCGCCTCGCGGGCCGTTACGCCGACGAGTTCAACATGCCGTTCGCGTCGATCGAGGACAGTGAGCGCCAGTTCGGCCGGGTGCGGGCGGCGGCGGAGGCGATCGGCCGCAAGGGCACCGACCTCGTCTACTCCAACGCCCTCGTCGCCTGCGTCGGCAAGGACGACGCGGAGGTCGCCCGCCGCGCCGCCGCGATCGGCCGCGAGGTCGAGGAGCTGAAGGCGAACGGGCTGGCCGGCACCCCGGACGAGGTCGTCGAAAGGATCGGCCGGTACGCGGAGATCGGCTCCCAGCGGGTCTATCTCCAGATCCTCGACCTCGACGATCTGGACCACCTGGACCTGATCTCCTCCCAGGTGCAGTCCCAGTTGCAGTAGCAGGGCGGTCGCCGCGCCCCGGCGATCCACCGACCGGTGGTGACTGTTCCGGGATTCGTCCCGGTCCCTGGCCGACGGAAGCTCCTTGGCCGGGACCGGGACCGGGATTGGGGGACCGGGTCCCGGACGGAAGACCGGACCGAAGCCGCGAGCGTCAGCCGTACTCCCTGCCTCTGCTCCTGCCCTCGCCCCCGCGTCAGCGGTCGGTGAGCAACCCCGCGTCATGGGCCAGGACGGCCGCCTGGACGCGGTTGGCGCAGCCGGTGCGGGTCAGGATCCGGCTGATGTGGGCCTTGACCGTGCCGGCGCTCATGTACAGCTGGTCGGCGATCTCCGCGTTGGACAGGCCCGTGCCGAGCAGCCGCAGGACATCCCGTTCGGCCGGGGTCAGTTCCTCGGTCCTGCGCGAAGCGGCCTCGGTGTCACGGCCGGAGCGCACGTGCCGTTCGAGCAGTTGGCGTGTGATGCGGGGTGCCAGGACCGGTTCGCCCTTCGCGGCGAGCTGCACGGCGCGGATCAGTTCGGCGGGGCCCGTGTCCTTGAGGAGGAATCCGCTCGCCCCGGCCCGCAGGGCCCGCGTCACGCTCGCTTCCTCGCCGAACGCCGTCAGCATCACCACACAGGTACGGGGCGAGAGCCGGGTGATGTCCTCGGCGGCCGCGATACCGTCCCTGGTCGGCATCTGGATGTCGAGCAGGGCGACGTCGATGTCCTGGGCGCGGCAGGCCGCCGCGGCCTCCAGGCCGTCACCCGCTTCGGCCACGACCTCGATGTCGTCGGCGTTCTCCAGGATCAGCCGGATTCCGACACGCATCAGTGCTTCGTCGTCGGCGACCAGGACTCGGATCATCAGCTCATCCTAGGGCCGCCATCACCAGCAGGACGATCAGGAAGCCCGCCGTGGGCAGGACCACGAGCACCGCCGTGCAGCCGGCGCCGAGGGCACGCGGCCAGGTCAGGGTCTGGGCCGACAGCGGGGAGTTGGACCCCGGCTGCCAGGTGTCACCGGAAGGAGGGCCGGGCGCATGCGGAAGGGGGGCGGCGCCGGCCTCCGCGGGCGCGGACACAGGCCCGTTCGTCGTGTGGGACGGCAGCCATGCCGTCACGCGGAAGCCGCCGTCCGGCAGGGCACCCGCCCCGAAGGTGCCGCCGAGCAACGAGATCCGCTCCTGAAGTCCGGCCAGCCCGCTGCTCGTTCCCCCCTGGGAGTCGCCCGGCATGCGCGGCGCCCCGTTGGTGACGTACACCTCGATGCCCGCGTCGGTGCCTTTGACCTCCACCAGGGTGGGCGCGCCGGACGCGTGTTTCAGTACGTTCGTCAGCCCTTCGCGGACCACCCGGTGGATCGCCTGCCGGACACGGGCGCCCACCTCGACCGTGTCGGGAACCGACCAGACCAGCTCGACCGGGCCGCCACCCGTCTGCCGGGACTGGGCCACCAGAGCGGTGATGTCCTCGTACGTTCCCCGGTCGCCGCCGGTCTCGTCCGACAGGTCCGCGTGCCGCAGGACGCCGAGGATCTCGCGCAGCTCCTCCATGGCCGTCCCCGCGGTCGTGCGCAGCAGCTCGACCTGTCCGGCCAGGGGAGGGGCCTGGCGTGCGGCGGCGAGTTCCAGCGCCCCGGCGTGCACCGAGATCAGGCTCAGCCGGTGGCCGAGGAGGTCGTGCATCTCCCGCGCGATCCGGGTCCGTTCCTCCATCCGCGCCGCCGCGGCGGTCAGCGTACGGGTCTGTTCCAGATAGGCGTTGCGCTCCCGCAGCAGGTCGACCAGGGGCCGTCGCCGGCCCAGCATGGTGCCGGCCAGCGCGGGGAGCAGCAGGAGGAGTACGGCGGAGACGGCGTTATCCGCCAGCTTCAGCGGCAGGGTCTCCCACCGGAACAGGCCCCCGGCGACGGTCAGTCCGCCGAGCGCGGCGCAGGCCACCCCGACGACCCGCCACGCGCGCCGCGGCGGCGCGATACGACGGGTGGCGGACAGCACGATCAGCGGTATCACCGCCAGCACCCAAACGTTGGCACCCGCCAGCAGCGGAAAGGCGCCCAGGACCGCGGCGACCGGCCGGCCGCGCCGCGCGGCGACGAGCAGCGCCGCCCACAAGGCCTCCAGTACCGCGAGGACCGGCCGGTCCGGCGGTATCAGCAGCAACGGGATCAGTCCGAAGGCCGCCGCCAGGGCACACACCAGTCCCTCGGCGACGACCGTGCGACGTGGAGTGGCGCGTATCGCGGCCCGGCTCTCGGCCGCCTCGCGGCGCAGCCGCCGTACCGCACCGGTCGGCCGGCGCGTCGGCGGTCCGGGCGACTGCCGTTCCTCTTCCGTCACTTGACTCATGTTCGCCTCTGTCCCCGGTGCCACGGATCCGCCGGAAGGAACGGTATCCGCGGCGGACAGGGGCGCTGCCCGGCGGTCCCCCGGTGTCACGCGCCCGACCGCGGACCCAGCTCCGCCCGCAACGCGGCGGTGTCCACGCGCTCGGCGGCCAGCAGCCGTCCGACCGTCCGGCCCTCGTCCCCCGCCTCCGCGTCGACCGCGGGTGCTTCGAGCAGCGCGGCCAGCAGGTGGACCGTACCGACCGTGGGTGAACCCTGCTCGGCGGCGATGAGCTGCGCGGTCGACCTGGCCTGCTGGGCGGAGTCGGAGAGCTGCGTCTGGTCGAGGCCGCCGACCGGCGCGTCGATGGTCGCCGAACGGGCCAGGGACTCGTGCCGTACGCCGTGCCTGCGCAGGAGTTCGGCGGCCGTGCTCACGGATGCCAGATCCTCGGGCAGCGACCGTCCGGCGACGGCCAATGCCCGGTCCAGGGCCAGGATTCCCAGCAGGAGGTCCACGGGCTCCGTCCTGCCGCGCCCGTACCGTGCCACCTGCCGTGCGGCCTCGACGCTCACCGCGAACATCACCGGTGAGCCGTAGATGGACGACCCGGCGGTCCACGACGTGATCGCTCGGGACAGGCGGTTGCCGCTCCTGCCCAGCGTGCCGGCCCGGCGGAGGAGCAGGACGCCACGGGATTCCGGTCCCTCGGTCTCCGCCGAGGCCCTCGCGTCCAGTGCGTCGAGCGCCGTGGCCGCGGCGGCCAGGTCCAGCCTCTCCACGACCAGTGCTTCCCGGGCGCGGCTCGCAGGCAGGTGCAGCAGGGCCCGCGCCACGTGCCGGCAGCGCACCGCGACCGTCCCTTCGGCGCGGGCCGACCTGAGCGCGAGCAGCAGGCACATCCGTGTCGCGTCGGTCATCCCGGGCAGCGGCCGGTCGCTCTCGGCGGCCGGTTCCTTCGCCTTGCGCGAGCCACGCGATGCGCCGGTCTTGAGCCCGAGGCGCCACTGTGCCTCGCGCCAGGCGGCGGTGACCTCGGCCTCGTCCTCGTCGGTGGCGTCCACCGGAGTGCTGCCGTATCCGTCGTCGTTCGCCCAGGCCGCCCCACCGCTCCCGGCCCGCCCGGAGACCAGGCCGCTGAGCGAGCCGGCCTTTCGCATCCCGGGGGCGATCGCCGAACCGGCGTCCGTCTCACCCATCACGAGCGCGGACAGCAGGTTCTCGGTGCCCACGGCCGGCGACTCGAACTTGACCGCGTCGCGCAGTGCCTCCACGAGCAGTTCCATGACATCGAGCTCGAACTCCGTGGACGCACCGGCCAACGCGGCCCTGGTGGTGGCGTCGGTGGGTGCTCCGGTCGTCGGTCGCTGGTGCATCGGACGTTCCCCTCGGGCAGCTGTGGCCGGACATGACCGACGCTAGACGGACACCGCACCCCACAGCGTCGGCCGACCGGCCAAGCTCCCGGTCCGACCGGCCAAGCGTCCGGTCCGATCGGCCCGCACGCTGTCCGCGTACGGTCCGGAAGCCTTCCTCGTACGGCCCGGAAGCCGTCCGTGTGCAGCCCGGAAGCGGCTCGCCCGCAGTACGCGGAGGATGGAAAATGCCTGACTCCTCCGGAGAGGTTCGCTGTACGTTGTGCACGGTGCCGGACGGCGGCATCCCCGATTTCCGCAGTTCAGAAGCGGTTCTGAAAGACGTTTCGAGGCAGACCACCGTGTTCCTGACGATCAGTACCACCGGCACTCCAGAGCGCCCCGCGACCGACCTCGGCTTCCTGCTGCACAAGCATCCCGACAAGGCGCAGGCGTTCTCCACCTCCTACGGCAAGGCGCATGTCGTCTACCCCGAGGCGAGCGTGGAGCGCTGCACGGCGGCGCTGTTGCTGGAGGTCGACGCGGTGGCGCTGGTCCGGCGCGGCAAGGGAAAGGGCCGCGGCGGAGCCCCGGACGCCGCCCTCGCGCAGTACGTCAACGACCGGCCGTACGCCGCCTCGTCCCTGCTCGCCGTGGCACTGAGCAGTGTGTTCTCCAGCGCGATGAAGGGCACCTGCCAGGCGAAGCCCGACCTGCCCGCGCGCCCGCTGCCCCTGCGCGTCGAGGTGCCCGCACTGCCGGCCCGCGGCGGCGCCGACCTCGTACGGGCGCTGTTCGAGCCGCTCGGCTGGACGGTGGGTGCCGAACCCGTGGCGCTGGACACCGAGTTCCCCGAGTGGGGCGACTCGCGGTACGTGAGCCTCGTACTGGAAGGTGAGCAGCGGCTCGCCGACGCGCTGCGGCATCTGTACGTCCTGCTGCCGGTGCTCGACGACGCCAAGCACTACTGGGTGTCGTCCGACGAGGTCGACAAGCTGCTGCGGGCCGGGGAGGGCTGGCTGCCCGACCACCCGGAACAGAAGCTGATCACCAGCCGCTATCTGTCACGCCGTTGGTCGCTGACCCGGCAGGCCATGGAGCGCCTCGAACTCGTACGGCTCGCCGAGACCGACGACAGCGCGGTCGAGGAGATCGACAACGCCGTCGACGAGCAGACGGACACGGAGGAGAAGCCGGTACCGCTCGCGGTGCGGCGGCGCGATGCGATCGTCGCCGCGCTGAAGGCCACCGACGCCGCGCGGGTCCTCGATCTGGGCTGCGGGCAGGGCCAGTTGGTGCAGGAGCTGCTCAAGGACACGCGGTTCACCGAGATCGTCGGGGTCGACGTCTCGATGCGGGCGCTCACCATCGCCTCGCGGCGGCTCAAGCTGGAGCGGATGGGCGAGCGGCAGTCCGAGCGCGTCAAGCTCGTCCAGGGTTCGCTCGCCTACACCGACAAGCGGCTCAAGGGGTACGACGCCGCCGTGCTGAGCGAGGTCATCGAGCACCTCGACCTGCCGCGGCTGCCCGCCCTGGAGTACGCGGTGTTCGGTTCGGCGCGCCCCAGGACCGTGATCGTGACGACGCCGAACGTCGAGTACAACGTCCGCTGGGAGACCCTCCCCGCCGGCCACGTGCGGCACGGCGACCACCGCTTCGAGTGGACGCGCGAGGAGTTCCGCGGCTGGGCGGGGACTGTGGCCGAACGGCACGGATACGACGTGGAGTTCGTGGCGGTCGGGTCCGACGACCCCGAGGTGGGGCCACCGACCCAGATGGCTGTTTTCACCGTGACCACGCGGGACGCGAGGACCACCGGCGACGCGAAGACCACTCAGAACACGAAGGAGGAGAAGGCCGCATGACCAGTAACGAGACCAAGGTGCGCACCCTGCCCGTCACCGACCTGTCCCTCGTCGTGCTGATCGGCGCGTCCGGGTCGGGCAAGTCCACCTTCGCCCGCAGGCACTTCAAGCCGACCGAGGTGATCTCGTCGGACTTCTGCCGCGGCCTCGTCGCCGACGACGAGAACGACCAGAGCGCCAGCGGCGACGCCTTCGACGTCCTCCACTACATCGCGGGCAAGCGGCTCGCGGCGGGCCGGCGCACGGTCGTCGACGCGACCAACGTGCAGCAGGAGAGCCGTAAGCAGCTCATCGACCTCGCCAGGAAGCACGACGTGCTGCCCATCGCCGTCGTGCTCGACGTGCCCGAGGAGGTGTGCGCCGAGCGCAACGCCTCCCGCATCGACCGCGCCGACATGCCGCGCCGCGTCATCCAGCGCCACACCCGCGAACTCCGCCGCTCCCTAAGGCACTTGGAGCGTGAGGGGTTCAGGAAGGTGCACGTCCTTCGGGGCGTGGCGGAGATCGAGAGCGCCGAGGTCCGCACCGAGAAGCGGTACAACGACCTGACCCACCTCACCGGACCGTTCGACATCATCGGCGACATCCACGGCTGCGCCTCCGAACTGGAGTCGCTGCTCGGCAAGTTGGGCTACGCGGACGGCGTGCACCCCGAGGGCCGTACGGCCGTGTTCGTCGGCGACCTCGTCGACCGCGGCCCGGACACCCCGGGCGTCCTGCGCCGGGTGATGTCCATGGTCGGCTCGGGCGCGGCCCTGTGCGTACCGGGCAATCACGAGAACAAGTACGGCCGTCACCTCAAGGGCCGCAAGGTCCAGCACACCCACGGCCTCGCCGAGACCATCGAGCAGATGGAGGGCGAGAGCGACGAGTTCAAGCAGCGGGTACGGGAGTTCGTGGACGGGCTGATCAGCCACTACGTCCTCGACGGCGGCCGGCTCGTCGTCTGCCACGCCGGACTGCCCGAGAAGTACCACGGGCGTACGTCGGGCCGGGTCCGCTCGCACGCGCTGTACGGCGAAACCACCGGCGAGACCGACGAGTTCGGGCTGCCGGTGCGCTACCCGTGGGCCGAGGACTACCGGGGCCGGGCGGCCGTGGTCTACGGGCACACCCCCGTCCCGGAGGCCACCTGGCTGAACAACACCATCTGCCTGGACACCGGTGCCGTGTTCGGCGGCAAGCTCACCGCGCTGCGCTGGCCGGAGCGCGAACTCGTCGACGTACCGGCCGAGCGGGTCTGGTACGAGCCGGTCAAGCCGCTGGCCTCCGAGGCGCCCGGCGGACACGAGGGGCGGCCGCTGGACCTCGCGGACGTGCACGGCCGCCGGGTCGTCGAGACCCGGCACGCCGGACGTGTCTCCGTACGCGAGGAGAACGCGGCCGCGGCCCTGGAGGTCATGAGCCGCTTCGCCGTGGATCCGCGGCTGATGCCGTATCTGCCGCCGACGATGGCGCCCACCGCCACCTCCAAGGTGGACGGCTATCTGGAGCACCCGGTCGAGGCCTTCGCGCAGTACAAGGCCGACGGGGTCGCGCGGGTCGTGTGCGAGGAGAAGCACATGGGGTCGCGGGCGGTCGCGCTGGTGTGCCGTGACGAGGAGACCGCACGCGAGCGGTTCGGCGCGACCGGGGTGTCGGGCGCGCTCTACACCCGTACCGGGCGTCCCTTCTTCGACGACTCCGCCGTCACCGAGGAGGTCCTCGGCCGGGTACGGGCCGCCGTCACCGAGGCCGGGCTGTGGGAGGAGCTGGAGACGGACTGGGTGCTGCTCGACGCCGAGCTGCTGCCCTGGTCGCTCAAGGCTTCCGGGCTGCTGCGCTCGCAGTACGCCGCGGTGGGCGCGGCTGCCGGAGCCGTCTTCCCGGGAGCGGTGGCCGCCCTCGAAGGTGCCGCGGCGCGTGGTGTCGACGTACAGGACCTGCTGGCCAAGCAGCGGGAACGGGCCGTCGACGCCGCCTCCTTCACCGACGCGTACCGCCGCTACTGCTGGACCACGTCCGGTCTCGACGGTGTCCGCCTCGCTCCCTTCCAGATCCTCGCCGTACGGGGCCGGAGCCTCGCCGATCTGCCGCACGAGGAGCAGCTCGCGCTGATCGACCGGCTGGTGGCGGACGACCCGTCCGGCCTCCTCCAGACCACCCGGCGCCTCTTCGTCGACACGGGTGATCCCGAGTCGGTGCGGGCCGGTGTCGACTGGTGGCTGGAGATGACCGGCCGGGGTGGCGAGGGCATGGTCGTCAAGCCGGACCGGGCTGTGGTGCGCGGCGGGGACGGGCGGCTGGTCCAGCCCGGTATCAAGTGCCGCGGTCGCGAATACCTCCGGATCATCTACGGGCCCGAGTACACCCGTCCCGAGAACCTCGACCGTCTCCGAGGCCGCTTCCTCAACCACAAGCGGTCGCTGGCCCTGCGCGAGTACGCCCTGGGCCTGGAGGCCCTGGACCGGCTCGCGGAGGGGGAGCCGTTGTGGCGGGTGCATGAGGCGGTGTTCGGGGTGTTGGCGTTGGAGTCGGAGCCGGTGGATCCGCGGCTGTAGCCCTTTTTCTCCCAGACCCCCGCTGAAATTCAGCCCCTCCGGCGTTTGAGGAGCGGGGGTTCGGGGGCAGCGCCCCCGAAAAGGGACGGGGACGGGTAGGGGCGGCGGGGGCGAGAAACTCCTGGCCTTCGGTGGGTGAACACGCGCCCGAATGGTCAGGATGGAGGCATGGGATTCCACGTCGACTCCGAAGCCGGGCGGCTGCGCCGCGTCATCCTGCACCGGCCGGATCTAGAGCTCAAAAGGCTCACCCCCAGCAACAAGGACGCCCTGCTCTTCGACGACGTGCTGTGGGTGCGCAGGGCCCGCGCGGAGCACGACGGTTTCGCCGACGTGCTCCGCGACCGCGGAGTCACCGTCCACCTCTTCGGCGACCTGCTGACCGAGGCCCTGGCGATCCCGGCGGCCAGATCGCTCGTCCTGGACAGGGTCTTCGACGAGAAGGAGTACGGGCCACTGGCCACCGACCACCTGAGAGCCTCCTTCGAGGCCCTGCCCGCGGGCGAGCTGGCGGAGGCACTGGTCGGCGGGATGACCAAGCGGGAGTTCCTGGAGGCACACCCCGAGCCGACCTCCGTGCGCTTCCATGTCATGGACCTCGACGACTTCCTCCTCGGCCCCCTCCCCAACCACCTCTTCACCCGCGACACCTCCGCCTGGATCTACGACGGCGTCTCCATCAACGCCATGCGCTGGCCCGCGAGACAGCGCGAGACCGTGCACTTCGAGGCGATCTACCGGCACCATCCGCTGTTCCAGGACGAGACGTTCCACGTGTGGTCCGAGGGCCAGGCCGACTACCCGTCCACCATCGAGGGCGGGGACGTGCTCGTGATCGGCAACGGCGCCGTGCTGATCGGGATGAGCGAGCGGACGACGCCCCAGGCCGTGGAGATGCTCGCGCACAAGCTGTTCGCCACCGGCTCGGCGCAGACGATCGTGGCGCTCGACATGCCGAAGAAGCGCGCCCTCATGCACCTCGACACGGTGATGACGATGGTCGACGGCGACACCTTCACCCAGTACGCGGGGCTCGGCATGCTCCGCTCGTACACCATCGAACCGGGCGTCGGCGACAAGGAACTGAAGGTCACCGACCATCCGCCGGAGCACATGCACCGCGCGATCGCCGCCGCGCTGGGGCTCGACCGGATCCGCGTGCTGACCGCCACGCAGGACGTCCACGCTGCCGAGCGCGAGCAGTGGGACGACGGCTGCAACGTACTCGCGGTCGAGCCGGGCGTCGTCGTCGCCTACGAGCGGAACCAGACCACGAACACGCATCTGCGCAAGCAGGGCATCGAGGTGATCGAGATCCCGGGGAGCGAGCTGGGACGGGGGAGGGGCGGTCCTCGGTGTATGAGCTGTCCGGTGGTACGGGATCCGGTCGGGTAGCGGTCAGCGCCTGTGCGGGGCTTCGAAAGTGAGGCCTACGTCTCGAAAATGAGTCCGTATAGAAATGTGGAGCATCGTATAGAATTCCAAGAGTCCCTGTTTACGTAACCCTGGAGCGCCCCCATGGCGACAGTCCCGTACGCCCTCGCAGGCCGCCACTTCCTGAAGGAGCTGGACTTCACGGAAGAGGAGTTCCGTGGCCTGATCGGGCTCGCCGCCGAGCTGAAGGCGGCGAAGAAGGCCGGGACGGAGATCCAGCACCTGCGGGGCCGGAACATCGCGCTGATCTTCGAGAAGACCTCGACGCGCACGCGCTGCGCGTTCGAGGTCGCGGCCGCGGACCAGGGGGCTTCCACCACCTACCTCGATCCGTCGGGCTCGCAGATAGGGCACAAGGAGTCCGTGAAGGACACCGCACGGGTGCTGGGCCGGATGTTCCACGCGATCCAGTACCGCGGGGACAGCCAGGACGGTGTCGAGGAGCTGGCCGCCCACGCGGGCGTGCCCGTCTACAACGGTCTGACCGATGCCTGGCACCCGACCCAGATGCTCGCCGACGTCCTCACGATGACCGAGCACACCGCCAAGCCGCTGAACCGGATCACCTTCGCCTACCTCGGCGACGCGCGCTTCAACATGGGCAACTCCTACCTGGTCACCGGCGCGCTGCTCGGCATGGACGTACGGATCGTCGCGCCGAAGGCCTACTGGCCCGCCGAGGAGGTCGTCGACCGGGCGCGCGAGCTCGCCGTGCGCAGCGGGGCGCGGATCACGCTCACCGAGGACGTCGCGGAGGGGGTCGCGGGCGCCGACTTCGTCGCCACCGACGTCTGGGTGTCCATGGGGGAGCCCAAGGAGGTCTGGGACGAGCGAATCGTCGCCCTCGGCCCGTACGCCGTGACGATGGACGTCCTGCGGGCCACCGGCAACGCGGACGTCAAGTTCCTGCACTGCCTGCCGGCCTTCCACGACCTGGGCACCAAGGTCGGCCGCGACATCCACGAGCGGCACGGGCTGGACTCGCTGGAGGTCACCGACGAGGTCTTCGAGTCGGCCCACTCGGTCGTCTTCGACGAGGCGGAGAACCGGCTGCACACGATCAAGGCGATGCTGGTGGCGACCCTCGCCTGAGTGCTGTGAGTGCTGTGAGCGCTGAGAGGGGTGCGGCGGGTGACGCCGTCGCTACAGCGGGTTCCGCTGGTGCGGCACCACCGGCAGCCTGAACCAGACCGCCTTCCCGGAGTCCGTGGGGCGGTGCCCGCACGACGAGCTGAGGGCGCGGATCAGGAGCAGCCCGCGGCCGTGCTCCTGCCAGGGGTCGGGCTCGCCCGACGGGTCGGGAATCGTGAGATCGCCCGGCGGGGCCGGATCGGGGTCGTGCACCTCGACCTGGCAGCCGGTCGGCAGCAGCTCCACGACCAGCTCTATGGGCCGGTCGCCCTTGGTGTGCTCCACGGCGTTCGCCACCAGTTCAGCGGTGAGCAGTTCGGCGGTGTCGCTGTCGGCGGCGTGTTCGAGCTCGGCGAGCGCTGTACGGACCAGGGCACGGGCGACGGGCACGGCCGCAGCGGTGTGCGGCAGAGCGATGCGCCAGGAGGCCGGGGCGTGGGGATCGTGCAAGGCGGGTCCGTTCATGGAGCAGGATGTCCTGCTTTCAACTTTAGGAATGGTACGACGCAACCGGGCAGAGGCGCTCGTCGGGCTTTTTTCGGGACGTTCGGCCTGGTACCGGGCTGCTTACCCAGGTGAACGGTCCGGCTCCCGTGTTCTGCGCCCGTCGTTACCGGGCTATCGACGAGTCGTGACTCCGTGACCGCGTTGTCGCGCAACCATGACGGCGGTCACCAAGGCAAAACAGGGCCGTGGGAGGCCAGGCACGTCGGTGCCTGGCCTCCCACGGCCCTGTTCGGACGACTGGCGGACGTCCGCAGATCAGCTGTACGGACGGATGCCCCGCCTACCCCGTCTCCCTGGACTCCTCCGCCTACCTCGGCTCACGCGTGCGGGTCGGCCTCCCCCAGGTCGACCATCCCCGCCGTCAGCGTCGCCCCGTCCGCCGGGTCGACCAGGATGAACGCCCCGGTGCGGCGCGAGTCCGCGTAGTCGTCGAGCGCGAGCGGCTCGGCGGTGCGCAGCGTGATCCGGCCCAGGTCGTTGGCGGCCAACTCGGCGGCCCCGGCCAGATCCTTCACCATCGCCTTGACCGTACGGGTCGTGTGCCTGACCAGGACCCGGTCGCCGACCCGCAGCGGACGGTCGGCCAGATGACAGACGGCGGCCCGGACGTCCCGTGTGAGCGCGGGCACGTCCGCCCCGGTCGTGATCATGTCCCCGCGCGAGACATCGCGCTGGTCGGCCAGGCGCAGGGTCAGCGACTGCGGGGCGTACGCCTCCCGCGCGTCCTCGCCGAGTACGTCGATGCCGGTGATCGCGGAGGTCTCGCCGGAGGGGTGGACCGTCACCCGGTCCCCGACGCGCAGCGAGCCGGAGACCAACTGGCCCGCGTAGTAACGGGTCCCGGCGTGCCGGATCACGTACTGGACGGGGAAGCGCGCGGGTTCGCCCGAGCGGTCGCCGCCGACCGGGACGGACTCCAGATGCCGGAGCAGCGCCGGACCCTCGTACCAGTCCATGCGCGTCGAGCGGTCCACCACGTTGTCGCCCGCCAGCGCCGACACGGGGACCGGTGTGAAACCGGGCAGGTCCAGCTCGGCGGCGTGGCCCGCGAAGTCCTCGACGATCCGGTCGAACTCCTTCTCCTCGTATCCGACGAGGTCCATCTTGTTGACCGCCAGCACGATGTGCGGGACGCGCAGCAGTGCGGCGATCGCCGCGTGGCGGCGGGTCTGCTCGACGACACCGTTGCGGGCGTCGACCAGGATGATCGCCAGTTCGGCCGTGGAGGCGCCGGTGACCATGTTGCGGGTGTACTGCACGTGTCCGGGGGTGTCGGCGAGGATGAACCGGCGCCGGGCCGTGGCGAAGTAGCGGTACGCCACGTCGATGGTGATGCCCTGCTCGCGTTCGGCCCGCAGGCCGTCGGTGAGCAGCGCCAGGTCCGGCACGTCCTGGCCACGGCTCTGGGAGACGCGCTCCACGGCCTCCAACTGGTCGGTGAGGACCGACTTGGAGTCGTGCAGCAGCCGGCCGACCAGGGTGGACTTGCCGTCGTCGACGGACCCCGCGGTCGCGAACCGCAGTGTGTCCACGGTGGTGCGGGACATGGCAGCGATGGCGCCGGTCGTGGGTTCGGTGGTGCCGGTCATCTCTAGAAGTACCCCTCGCGCTTGCGGTCTTCCATCGCGGCCTCGGACATCTTGTCGTCGGCACGGGTCGCGCCCCGCTCCGTGAGCCGGGAGGCCGCGATCTCGGCGATGACCTGGCCGAGGGTCACCGCGTCCGAGTCGACGGCGCCGGTGCAGGACATGTCGCCCACGGTCCGGTAGCGGACCTGCCGCTTCTCGACGGTCTCGCCGTCCTTCGGGCCGCCCCACTCGCCCGCGGTCAGCCACATGCCGGCCCGCTGGAACACCTCGCGATGGTGGGCGAAGTAGATCTCCGGCAGTTCGATGCCTTCGCGGGCGATGTACTGCCAGACGTCCAGCTCGGTCCAGTTGGACAGCGGGAAGACGCGGACGTGCTCGCCGGGGGCGTGGCGTCCGTTGTAGAGGTTCCACAGCTCGGGGCGCTGGCGGCGCGGGTCCCACTGGGAGAACTCGTCCCGGAGTGAGAACACCCGCTCCTTGGCGCGGGCCTTCTCCTCGTCCCGGCGTCCGCCGCCGAACACCGCGTCGAACCGCTCGGCCTGGATCTTCTCCGTCAGCGGCACCGTCTGCAGCGGATTCCGCGTCCCGTCGGGACGTTCCCTCAGCACACCCCGGTCGATGTAGTCCTGCACGGAGGCCACATGGAGCCGCAGCCCATGTGCGGCCACCACACGGTCCCGGTACTCAAGGACTTCCGGAAAGTTGTGTCCTGTGTCCACGTGCAGCAGCGAGAACGGCACCGGAGCGGGCGCGAACGCCTTCAGCGCGAGATGCAGCATGACGATGGAGTCCTTGCCGCCGGAGAAGAGGATCACCGGCCGCTCGAACTCACCCGCCACCTCGCGGAAGATGTGCACCGCCTCGGACTCCAGGGCGTCCAGATGCGAGAGCGCGTGCCGGGGGAGCGTGCGCTGCGGAAGCGCGTGCGTACGGTCGGCGGTCGTGTCGGCGGTCGCGTCGGTGGTCGTATCGGCGTTCGTCGGGCCCGGTGTCACGCGAGCCCCCTGGCCGCCAGCACCGCGTGCACCGAGTCCGCCGACTCCTCGGGCGTCTGTGACTGCGTCTCCAGGGAGAGGACAGGGTCCAGCGGCGGCTCGTACGGGTCGTCGACTCCCGTGAGACCGGTCAGCTGCCCCGCCGCCTGCCGCGCGTACAGGCCCTTCACGTCCCGCTCGCTGCACACCTCGACCGGAGTGGCCACGTGCACCTCGATGTACGGCGTCCCGCTGGCCTCGTGCCGTTTGCGCACCGCCTCGCGGCTGTCGGCGTACGGCGCGATGACCGGTACGACCGCCAGCACCCCGTTGCGCGCGAGGACTTCGGCGACCAGGCCGATGCGCTGCACGTTGGTGTTGCGGTCCTCGCGGGAGAAGCCGAGACCGGCGGAGAGGAAGCGGCGGATCTCGTCGCCGTCGAGGACCTCCACGCGGTGTCCCTCGGACCGCAGCCGGCCGGCGAGGAAACGGGCGATGGTCGTCTTGCCCGCGCTCGGCAGCCCGGTGAGCCAGATCGTGGCTCCCTGAGCCGTGGGAGGCTTCTGACGGCCCCTGGCCGTGGTGGTCATGCGCGCTGTCCCTTCGAGGCGCCCGTGACGCCGCGCCGTTGATCGGAAAGGTCGTGGAGGTCGTGGAGTTCGCGAACCTCGTGGAGTTCTCGGAAGAGGGCCTCCCAGCGGGGGTGCACGGCGTCCGGGCCGTACGAGGCCGCCGTCAGCACTGCGGCGACCCCCATGTCCGCCCGCAGCGCCCGGTCGCCCATCAGCTTGGCCATGGCGTCGGCGAGCGCGTCGGGGTCCTCGGGCGCGACCAGCAGACCGTCGACTCCGTGCGTGAGAACGTCCGAGGGCCCGGTCGGGCAGTCGAAGCTCACCACCGGGAGCGAGTGGCTCATCGCCTCGATCATCACCATCGGCAGCCCCTCGAAGCGCGAACTGAGCACATAGAAGGAGGCCTTGGCGAGTTCGTCGTCGAGCCGGTCCGAGTGGCCCATCAGGAACACGTGGTTGTAGAGGTGGTGCTCCTCGATGAGCGCCCGCAGCTCGGTCTTCTTCTCGCCACTGCCGTAGATCCTCAACTGCCAGTCGGGGTACGTCTCGACGAGCTTCGCCCACGCCGGGATCAGCAGGTCGAAGCCCTTCTGCGGGAAGAGCCGCCCCGCCGCCACCGCGATCTTCGAGCGGTGGTCGGAGGGCACCTGGTCGAGGGAGTGCACGGCGTTGGGGATGCGCACGACGCGAGTGCCGGGCAGCAGTCGCTCGTACTCCTCGCGGTCCCGTTCCGTGAGTACGGCGACCGCGTCGAAGCGCGCGTAGGTCTCCCGGATGCGCTGCCGCACGTCGTCCTTGTGCGTGCCGTGGTTCATGTGTTCCTGCGCGACACGCACCACGCCGCCCGTCGCGTGCTCCGCCGCGAGGAAGTTGAGCGCGGGCCGCGTGGTCACCAGCACCCCGTCGCGCAGCGAGGAGAGGTACGCGATCAGCCGCCGCTCCACGTACCGGTTGAAGTAGCGGTAGCCGAACTCGCCGCACGGGATGTGCCGCGCGGGCTGCTCGGTCAGCCGGCCGCGGCGCCAGTCCTGCCAGCGGCCGGCCACCCCCGACGGCGGGGTGTGGGCCTCCTCGCGCAGGTCGACGACCGTCGTGACCGTCACCCGCGGGTCGAGCGGGAACTGGAGGTCGTCACGGCGGCGCAGCGCGCTCACCAGCTCGACCTGCCAGCCGGCCCGCACCAGGGAGTTGGCCTGGTTCATCACCGTGCGGATGGTGCCGCCGCGTCCGTACGCGTGCAGGAGCAGATAGCGGACCTTCGGCCGCCCTCCGATCTGATGGATCGTCATGTCGTGGCTCCCGTACGGCACTCCAGCGAAAGGTTGTCCTTCACCGTGTAGTACGGACGCACGCCGATGCCGTGTACCCGTTGCTCGGGAAAGACCATGATCTTTTTCTTGCCGTGGACGTCGTCGAGCCGCCGCCCTGCCCGCAACTCCGCCTCGCCGTCGGTGAGATGGATGTCCCACTCCTCGGCCTCGGCCGTGTCGCCGGCCGCCAGGTCGGCGACGGGAAACTCGCCCTCGAAACGGTCGCCCTTCACCTGCGCGGGATAGTCGAGGCGCTGTTCCGCATGGCTCCGGCGGGTGAGCAGCAGCCGCCACTCGCCCTCGGCGGGGTGCCCGTGGATGTGTCCGACGAGTCTGACGCGCCCGTCGCGCGGCCAGACCTCGGTTATCTCGGCGTGCGGCTTCACGAGGTGTAGCCCCAGGCCTCGCACATCGGTCGCAGGATCTCCGGTATCTCGTCCTCCGCGGGAAGTGCCCGGCCGCTCTGCACCTGGCCGGTGCGGATCTTGTCCCGCCAGTCGCCGAGGCCCTTCACGACCTGTGTGTCGTCCTTTCTGCCGTAGTCGAGCATCGACGGCTCGAAGTCCACGTCCAGGAAGGCGCAGAGCCGGCGCATCTCCTTCTCGGGGCCGGCGGTGATGTCCTCGTAGCGCAGGGTGTGGCCGCCGGTGATTCCCTTGCGGGCGTTGTCGACGGCCCGCATGTAGCGCAGCGCGTCGGCGGCGGCCTCGTCGAAGGTCCGCTTGCCGGGGTCGCCCTCGTGCCAGGACCGGGCGACGGACACCGGGTGGCGGAGCAGGAAGACGAAGCGGGCGTCGGGCCAGCAGTCCCGGATGCGCCGGTACACGAACGCGTTGCTCGGCGTCTTCTCGACGATGAAGTCCTTGCCGGACCTGACCAGTTCCCGGTGCATGACCCGGTCCCACAGCAGGTGCTCCAGATCGCCGCGCTCCAGGTCCAGGGCGCTCATCGCACGCTGCGACAGCTTGCTGCCGAAGTCGACCTCCAGGCGGCGGATGTGCAGCTCGTGCGGGGAGTGGAAGCGCGAGTGCGCGTTCAGGAGCATCCGCAGCAGGGTCGAGCCGGAGCGCACGGGGGACATGATGAAGACCGGCTCCCGCAGCAGCCGGTCCGTCGCGAGGTCCACGGGCGCGGGACATCGGTACACCGGCGTGGGCCTCTTCCCGGGTTTCGCCGCCGCTTTCTTCGGACCGGGCGGCGCGACGGCAGCGGCCTTACGCACCTGGAGGCCGGTGGTGGCGGAGAGCGCCCGGTTCAGACTGCGCATCAGACTCATGCGTCACGACGCTAGGTAAGGATTATGAGAAGAGGGACTGAGCAGCCTGAGCGTTCCCTTAGCGGTCCGAAGTGTGGCCGGCGTCACATGGATTCGGGTTTGGGGTGGTTCTCCGGTACGCCCGCGAAGGCCGCCCCCGCGTCCCGCAGCCGCTCGTGCAGCGCCCGGAAGACCGCCGCCGAGCGGGCGCCCGGCCAGTCCTCGGGCAGCAGCGCGGGAGGCAGCCCGGGATCGGCGTACGGGAGATGGCGCCAGGTGTCCAGGGCGAGCAGGTAGTCGCGGTACGCCTCCTCCTCGGGGGTGTCGTCCCGCGCCTCCCAGTCGTGCAGCACGCGCGCGTGGTGGTCGAGAAACGCCTCGTGCTGCTTGGCGATCGCGGCCAGGTCCCACCAGCGGGCGACCGCGTCGGCCGTCGCCGCGAAGCCCAGATGCTCGCCGCGGAACAGTTCCACGTACGCGTCGAGACGCAGCCGTTCCAGCGTGTGGCGGGTCTCCTCGTAGAGGCGGGCGGGCGCGAGCCACACCCCGGGGGCGGCCGTCCCGAAACCGAGGCCGGCCAGCCGGGAGCGCAGTACGTGACGTTTCTGCCGCTCGGACTCCGGCACGGAGAACACGGCCAGCACCCAGCTGTCGTCCTCGGGGGGCGAGGCCGCGTAGACCCGCCGGTCGCCGTCGTCGAGGAGCTGTCGCGCGTCCGGCGACAGTACGTACCCGGCCGCGCCCGACGCCGTGCGCGCAGGCACGAGCAGCCCGCGGCGTTTGAGCCGGGACACCGACGAACGCACGGAGGGCGCGTCCACGCCGACCGCGGCGAGAAGCCGGATCAGTTCGGCCACGGGTACGGGACCAGGGGCGAAGCGGCCGTACGCGCCGTAGAAGGTGACGATGAGGGACCGGGGAGTGTGCTGCTCGGACACGTTGATCACTCTAGATCGTCACCATCACGCTTGATCGCCTTCCAGGGGCATGGGATCACTTTCCGTTCGTACGGAACCGCCTTCCGCACGTGCCGGGTTGACGTCCGCGCGCGGCCGGTTCGCCGGTCAGGACGTGTGCGATACGGTCGACCCGGGTGCGGAGGTCGCCGTACGTCCAGGGCTCACCGGAGGCGGTACGGAAGACCGGGCGGTCCGGGGCGGTGTGGGCGAGGAGCTCGGCGGCGCAGCTGAGGCGCTCGGGAAAGCGCAGTTCCGGGAGGTCGAAGCGGAGCTCGGGCCACTGGTCCGGCGGCGGCGGATGATCGCGCGGGAAGGTGTCGACGTCCCGGGGGTTCCTGGGCTCCATGGTGGTTCGCCCCCTTGTCATGGTGGGGTCGCACCTGGAGCGTATCGTCTTCATGACGGCAGTCAATGGGCCGCGATAGGTGGTCCTTGCTGTCCTGCGGCCCCGCCTGTCCCCGACGGGATCCGCGGAGATGACGGGATCCCGGGAGATCCGGGGAGATCTGAGGAGACCCGGGAGATCCGGGGAGTGTCAGGCCGCGATGGTCAGCTGCACGGCCGGTACCCGGTGCGGGGCGACGACACGGCCGTCGGGCAGCAGCACGCCGGTGTCGTCGAAGGCGATCGCGCCGTCGCACAGCAGGTACCAGCCCTGCTCGGGGTGCGCGGAGACGATGTGCGCCTCGTCGCGGTGGGAGCGCTCGGCGCGGTCGGCGGACGGGCACGAAGACTGGTGGGAACACATGGCGTACCTCCACGTGCGAAGGGTTCGGCGGCGTTGTCGCCGCCTCTTGTGGATAGACCATCCTCCTGCCGCGAACTCATCGGAACAGTGGGAAGGGAAGCGTGACAACACGCGGACAACACACGGACGTGCCCAGGACGGATGGTGCGGACTCGCCACCAAAGGGGTGATGATCACGCGCGCGAGCACACCGGGCCGGTACCTGTGGAGACCCCCACCCCAGGAGGTACTCCAATGCCATTGCGCCAGGTCATGGGCACAGCCACCGGTGCCGCGCTGCTGCTGCTCACTGCCGCGTCGTCCGCGCACGCGGTCGCCGGCTCGCACGAACTGTCCGAACGGTCGGGGCCGTTCGAGACGGTGACGGTCGACCCGACGGGCCGCGTCGCCGCGGACGGCACGGTCACCCTCTCCGGCACCTACCGCTGCACTGGCGGCACCGGACCGGTCTTCGTGAGCTCCTCGCTGGGCCAGGGCGAGGGCAAGTCACGCAAGGGGGTCGGGGGCACCAGCGCGGTCTGCGACGGCGCCGAGCACCGCTGGACGAACACCGACCGCACCGAGCCGGGACGGTTCACGCCGGGTGCGGCCCGCGTCGAGGCCACGGTGATGGAACTGCGTTCGGGTGGCGGCCTTCCGCTGCCGTACTTCCACGCGCGTCAGCAGCAGGACGTCACGCTCGTCGACTGACCGCCGACGAGCACGTACCGGGCCGGGCCCGCCCGCCGAGTCCCAGGAGACCCGGCGGGCGGGCCCGGTTCGGGTTCACCGTCTGCCGCCTGTGCCGCTTCCTCTGTCGGGCCACCGTCGCCCCTGTCGGTTCACTGCAGGTCCTGTTGAGAGCCGTCCTCGGTCGGCAGGCAGCCGTCCTCGTCGGTGGGCCCGCTCACATAGCTGGAGTCCAGCCGGTACAGGCCCGCCCGCCGCACGGTCAGCTCTGTCCAGGGTCCGGCCGGCCGTACGCAGGCCCCGGCGGCCCGCAGCCACGGCGAGTACCGGACCCGGACCGTCACCGTGCCGGGCCCCGGAACCCTCAGCACCACGGCCGCCTCGCCCGCCCGCACCACTCGCGCGGGCGCCGAGACGAGCGGCTCCGCGTCCCGGACGCGGTAGATCCTCCAGTACGCGTCGTGCCACACGGGCTCAAGCCAGTCCTGCCCGGAGGTGACGAGGGCGGCCTCGTGCTCGGCGGGGCCGTCGGGTGTCCCGTCGGGTACGACGACGTATCCCACGGCCCACTGGCGCAGCCAGGCGTGGTAGCGCGGAGCGTCGAGCGCGCCCTCGTAGAACAGCCGCCCCCGCTCGACGTCCAACTGCCGGTTCCAGCCCCGCATCAGCTGCGCGTGCGGCGCGAAGAGGGCGGCCTCGCGGTGGTTGCGGGCGGGCACCACCTCGACCCGGTCGCGATCCGCGTCGAGCCGCTCGAGTTCGGCGAGCACGCCGCCGGTGTGCGTGGCCCAGGCCGGCACCGACGTGGTGACCCGCAGGTCGTTGGCGGTCGTCGTGGTGGTCCAGGCGACCGACGCGGCGAGCGCGAGAGCCAGGGCGAGCGCGCCGGCCCGGCGGTCGGTGGCCCGGCGTGCCGTGATCCGGCGTGCCGTGGCCCGGTACGCGGCGGCCCACCGTACGGCGGTCCGCCGCAGGGAGGTCTGCCACCACGAGGTCTGCCGCGCGGAGACCCGTTGCACGAAGACCCGCCACAAGGAGGGCCGGACGTCACCGGACCCGGCCGCGCCCCGCAGACACGCGAGCAGCACCGCGGGGGCGAAGAGCGCCGCGAGCCGTTCCACGTTGGTGCCGATGGGCGAGGGGACGAGACAGGTCAGTACGACTCCGACGGCGTACACGGCCGCCCCGCCCCGTAGCACCCGCCACGCGCGGGGAGCCGCCCACAACACGGCGCCGGACAGCAGCAGGGGCAGCAGCATCCGGACCGCGGGCATGGGCTGCTCGCCCTGGAAGGGAAACAGAAGTGCCGTCGACGCGCAGACGACGACGGGTGGCACGCAGAGGACGAGGCACTTGGCGTACCGCCGGTCGAGCAGATACCCGGCACCGGCCACCAGCAGGAAGAGCCCCGCCACCGGACTGGCCAGGGTGGCCAGCAGTGCTCCCAGGGCGCCCGCGGTCAGCCGGTCCCGCCGCTCCGGACGGCCCGCCACGGCCAGGAGGCCGGCGAGTCCGAAGGCCAGCCCGAGGGCGAACGTGGTGCGCCCCGAGGCGACGTTGGCCCACAGTCCGAGAGCGCCGAGCAGCGCGGGCCACAGCGGCACCCTGGCGACGGTCCGCTCCAGCAGCGAGCCCAGCAGCCAGGTGGCGGCCACCCCGGCCAGGACGGAGGCGGTCCGTACACCCAGCATCGCCATCAACGGAGGGGACAGCACGCTGTAGTTGGCCGTGTGGGTACCGCCGTACCAGAACAGGCCGTAGGCCGAGTCCGGGTTCCGGGCAAAGAATCCCGCCCAGGCGTACTGGGCCGCGAGATCGCCGCCACCCGTCGCGAGAAGCGTCGCCCACACCCCGTACAGCGGGAGGACGGCGAGGACCGCGAGCACCGGGACGCGGCCCGCCCACAACCGAAGCGGCCGGTACGCGGGCCTCCGGGGGACGTCGAGGACACCGTCCGGACCGGAGGGTGCGGGGGCGACCACGGAGAGCGGCTGTACGCGCATGAAGGCTGTTCCTGGGGCAGAGCGGGCGGGACGGATGGGACTGCTGCGGAGGTAGATGCGATTCTCCCTGGTGACGTTCACTGCTCGACGCCCACGGAGGGTGAGAAGGAACAGCCCTGCCAGGCCACATTCCGTGACCCCGCGCGGTCTCTCTGGCGCACGCCGGAAACCGCCCGCCCGGTCCAGTGCCCGGTCCAACGAACCGCAACTGCGGCCGTCACGTGGCGTGCGGCCGTCCGGCTGAGGCCCGGTACCACCGGAGCGGCAGGTGCCCCGACAGCGGATACCGCCGAAGTCACCTCCGTTTTGATCGATTGATCGCTACGATGGGGTCATCGCGCGAAACTCGATCGTGCGAGCCGCCGTGCGGTGGTGGCCGGGCGGCGCGGCCGACGTGGGCGGGAGCGGTGGGGACATGCGGGAGTCGGCGCGGACGCGGCAGGACCGGATCGCGGAGACGGTGCGGGACCGGGGTGTCGCGCGCATCACCGATCTCGCCGACGAACTCGGCGTGTCCGTGGTGACGGTGCGCAGGGACGTCGAGGACCTGGCCCGGCGTGGGGAGGTGCGCCGCGGGCACGGGGTGGCGCGTTCACTGCGGCCGGTGCCCGAGGAGGCCCCCGTCGGCGGCGACGCGGTCGCCATGGTCGTACCGGAGAGCAACACCTATCTCACCGAGGCCGTGCAGGGCGCGCGGGAGGCCGCGGCCAAGGCCGGTCTGCGGCTCGCGCTGCACATCACCGCAGGTGACGGCGGGTCGGAGCGCGAGGCGGTGCGCCAGGCGGTGGACGCCGGCGCGCGCGGCCTGCTGCTGTCCCCGCACTGGCGCACACGGGCCGAGGCGGAGGCGGACCACTCGTGGCTGGCCGCCCTGGACGTCCCGGCGGTGCTGGTGGAGCGTCGCCCCGCCCGGGCCGGCGGGATCTACTCGCTGGACTGCGTGCGCACGGACCATGCGTACGGCGTGCACCTGGCGCTCGGGCACCTGGTCGGTCTCGGGCACCGGCGGATCGTGCTGGCTGCGCGTGACGACAGCCCGACCGCACGGGTCATCCGCGCCGAGTTCGCCGAGCAGACCGCCGCCCGGGGGCTCGCGGAGGGATGCCCCACGATCCTCAGTTCGAGCACCGCAGGTCCCGACCCGCGCCTCGCCGACCCGCGGGCTGCCGACCTGGCCGAGGCGGTCGGGGAGAGCGGCGCGACCGCGGTGCTGATCCACAGCGACATGGACGCGCTGATGCTGGTGCAACGGCTGCTGGCGGCGGGAATCGACGTGCCGGGACGCTGTTCGGTGGTCGCGTACAACGACGTGGTCGCGGACATGGGACCGGTGCCACTGACGGCCGTCGCCCCGCCGAAGGCGGAACTCGGCCGAACCGGGGTCGAGCTGCTGCTGCGAAGGCTCGACATGGCGGGCGGCGGGCTGCGGCCCGGGGCCACCCGGCACATGGAACTGCTGCCGGGCCTCGTGATCAGGGAGTCCACGACCGCGCCGGTGGTCTGATCCCGTCCGTGATCCCGTCGAGGCCGCCTGGTGTCCCCCTGGTGTCCCCTGGTATTCGGGCTGGTACTCCGCCTGGCGTCCCGGTGTGTTCGTTTGACCGCTTTAGTTTCTTCTGTTCGATGTATTGACGCCTTTTTCGTCTGGCGCTGAGGATGCCCATGACCCAGCAACGACGCGGGAGGGCCCATGCCTGGTCAACGCCCAGCAGTCAGACGCTCAGGTGCGGCCGTGACGGCACTGCTCACGATCTTCGCCATGCTGCTGGTGGCGGGCTGCTCCGGCGGCGGGAAGGGGGACAGCGTCGGCGACGGGCCGGTGCACGTCACCTTCTGGTCGGCGCTGCGCGGCAGCCAGGAGGTCGTGGACGAGTACAACCGCACCCACACCAGGATCAAGGTCGACTTCGAGCAGGTCCCCTCGGGCGACCAGGGCGGCTGGGCCAAGCTCAGCAACGCCGCACGGGCGGGCAACGCCCCCGACGTCGCCACCATCGAGTATCCCCAGCTGCCCAGTTACGCCATCGACGGTGTGCCCCGCGACATCACCGACATGCTGCCCGACTCGGTGCGCCGCAAGATCATCCCGCAGGCGATGGACCTGACCACGTTCGAGGGGCGCACCTACGCCCTGCCGGTCGACATCGAACCGATGGTCTTCCTCTACCGCAAGGACCTGTTCACCAAGTACGACATCCCGGTCCCCAAGACCTGGGCCCAGTTCGAGAGTTCGGCCCGCAAGCTGAAGAAGGCACAGCCCGGCTCCCGTATCGCCAGCTTCTTCACCACCGGCGGCACGCTCGCCATGGCCGGCCTCGCCTGGCAGGCGGGCGCGCAGTGGTACGACACCTCCGCCACGTCCTGGAACGTCTCCATGGACGACGCCCCCACCCGCAAGGTCGCCGCCTACTGGCAGCGCCTGGTGGACGACGACCTGGTGCGTGTCGAACCCTCGTCCAGCCAGCAGTGGCGGGCGCATCTGCAGAGCGGTGAGACGGCCGGCTGGCTGGCGGGAGCCTGGGCGGCGGGCTCGATGATGGCCTCCACACCGGGCGGCAAGGGCAAATGGGCCATCGCCCCCTCCCCGCAGTGGGACCCGGAGAAGCCGTCCCTGGGCACCCAGGGCGGCTCGACCTTCATGGTCACCAAGGACAGCAACCACCCCGAGGAAGCCCTGGACTTCATCACCTGGATGGTCACCAGCCCGGACGCTCTGCGCGCCAAACTCTCCAGCGGGGTCAGCAGCGCGTATCCGACCGTGACCGACCTGGTCCCGGTCGCCCGCAAGGAGATGGACACCAGCTACTACTCGGGCCAGGACATCTTCGGTCTCTTCCAGAGGGAGGCCGAGCTGATCTCCACCCGATGGAAGTGGGGACCGCGCATGGTCTCGACGATCAGCTCCGGCGACGACGGGCTCGCGCGGGCCGGTGTCGGCAGCGGAACCATCCTGGGGGCCCTCCGGGAAGCACAGAGCAAAACCCTGCCCGACCTGAAGAGCCTCGGCCTGTCCGTCACCACCCGCTGACCGGCAGCCGTGCTGCACCACGCCGCACACCACCCCTCCAGAGCCGCACATCAGGTTGGATCCGAGGTGCATCCGTGAGCACAGTGATGACTTCCAGAAAACGGACGGGGACCACACCGCCACCGGCGGACCCCGCCCGCACCCGCAGAGCCGGACGCCGACAGCAGAGGTTCGCCTACGTCACGCTCCTCGCCCCGTTCACGGCGCTGCTCGTCGCCGTGTTCCTCGTCCCCGTCGGCTATGCC
Organism: Streptomyces sp. NBC_00258; assembly: GCF_036182465.1. Taxonomy (NCBI): domain Bacteria; kingdom Bacillati; phylum Actinomycetota; class Actinomycetes; order Kitasatosporales; family Streptomycetaceae; genus Streptomyces; species Streptomyces sp. NBC_00258. Next base: position 3,726,306 of record NZ_CP108081.1, on the reverse strand, counting down.
GTCTACCTCAGCTTCTTCTCCGAGGACCACGACGGCCTCGGCTTCGGCGGCGGCCGCACCATCTTCACCGGGCTGCGCAGTTACCTCGCCGTGCTGCAGGACCCGAGCTTCATCTCCGGCTTCGGCTCCATCGCCCTGTACTGCGTGATCTTCGTCCCGCTCGTGGTCGCCGGTTCCCTGGGCCTCGCCCTGCTGCTCGACTCCGGACTGATCCGGCTGCGGCGCACCGCGCAGATGCTGCTCTATCTGCCGCACGCCGTGCCCGGCATCATCGCGGCGGTCATCTGGCTGTACCTCTACACCCCGGGGCTCAGCCCGGTCATCAAGCTCTTCGCCGAGGCCGACATCACCATCGACTTCCTGGGCCTGCACACCGTGCTCCCGTCGATCGTCAACATCGCCCTGTGGAGCGGCCTCGGCTACAACATGGTGATCTTCTACGCAGCGCTCCAGGCGCTGCCGCGCGAGGTGCTGGAAGCGGCCAGGATCGACGGGGCGGGAGGCGTGCGCACCGCGTTCCAGGTCAAGATCCCCATCATCCGGGGGTCCGTCCTCATGGTGTGCATGTTCTCCCTCATCGCCGCGCTGCAGCTGTTCACCGAGCCCATGCTGATGAACCAGGCGACGCCGATGGTCAACTCCCGCTTCACACCGAACATGTACATCTACGACGCGGCCTTCCGCCGCAACAACTACGGACTCGCCTCCGCGGCCTCCGTCATCCTCCTCGTCGTCACCTGCGCCCTGTCGTTCGCGGTAACTCGTTGGGCCGGCCACCGGGAACGGAGCGCGAAATGACCACGACGACTCCCGTCACCCCCACGGCCCCGTCCGCCGGGCCGACCGCCAAGCCACTCGGCCGCCCCTTCGGCAGATCCGGACTCACCAGCCGCGGCGTCGCCAACGCCGTCGTGCTGATCGCCGCCCTCTACACGATGATGCCCGCCCTGTGGCTGCTGTTCGCGTCCACCAAGAACGCCGACGCCCTCTTCGGCTCGGACATCTTCTCCCTCGGCGACTTCTCCCTCTCGCGCAACCTCTCCGACCTCTTCGCCATGGACGGCGGACTCTACGGCGAGTGGTACCTCAACAGCCTGCTGTACGCGGTCGGCGGCGCCCTGGTCGGCTCCCTCATCAGCGTCTCCGCCGGATACGCCTTCGACAAGTACGAGTTCCGGCACAAAGAGAAGCTGTTCGGGCTCGTCCTCACCGGCGTCATGGTCCCGCAGACCGTGCTCGCCCTCCCGCTCTATCTGGTGGCCTCCGAGATCGGCCTGGTCAACACCTTCTGGGCGGTCTTCATCCCCGTCCTGTTCAACCCCTTCGGCGTCTACCTCGCCCGCCTGCTCAGCAGCGGCTACGTACCCAACGAGGTGCTGGAGGCGTCCCGCGTGGACGGCGCGGGCGAACTGCAGACGTACATACGCGTCAGTCTGCGCATGCTCGGCCCCGGATTCGTCACCGTCTTCCTGTTCCAGCTCACCGCCATCTGGAACAACTTCTTCCTGCCGATGGTGATGCTCTCCGACCAGCACCTGTATCCGCTGAGCCTCGGGCTCTACACCTGGAACAGCTCCGCCACCGTCTCGCCCGAGTACTACCCGCTCGTCGTCATCGGCTCGCTGCTCGCCGTCGTGCCGCTGATCGTCGCGTTCGTCACGCTGCAGCGCTACTGGAAGTCCGGCCTGACCGCCGGAAGCGTCAAGTGATGTGCAAGGAGCCCCAGTTGACCCGTAGGAGCGTCAAGTGACCCATCCCGGCCTCCGGCCCCGTCCACGCCCGCGTGCCGTGCTCGCCATGGCACAGCGGACCGCCGAGCAGGTCCTCGACCCGGATGTACGGGCCCGGCTGGCCGCCCTCACCGACATCGACCCGCGGCTCGTCCTGGACGATCTCACCACCCCCGCCGCCCACCACGCGCTCGCGGACGCCGACCTGCTCGTCACCGGCTGGGGCTGCCCGCCCATCGACGCGGCGGTACTCGACGCCGCGCCCCGGCTGCGCGCCGTCGTGCATACCGCCGGGACCGTACGCCACCACATCACCGCCGCCTGCTGGGAGCGCGGCCTCACCGTGTCCTCCGCCGCCGCGGCCAACGCCGTGCCGGTCGCCGAGTACACCCTCGCCATGATCCTGCTCGCCAACAAACGCGTCCTCGACACCGCCCGGACCTACCGCACCGAGCGCCGGCGCATCGACTGGAACGCACGCCACCCCGACGCGGGCAACTACCGCAGGACCGTGGGCATCCTCAGCGCCTCGATCATCGGACGCCGCGTCATCGACCTGCTCCGCCCGCACGACCTGAACGTGCTGCTCCACGACCCCTTCGTCACGGACACCGAGGCACGCGATCTCGGGGCGGAGCCGGTCTCCCTGCCCGATCTGTTCGCGGTCAGCGACGTCCTCAGCGTCCACACACCGCTGCTGCCCGAGACCCGCGGCCTGGTCGGCCGCGAGCTGCTGGGCCGGCTCCGTACGGGCACCACGCTGATCAACACCGCGCGCGGCGCGGTCATCGACCAGACCGCTCTCACCGGCGAACTGGTGTCCGGGCGGCTCCACGCGGTCCTCGACGTCACCGAGCCGGAGGTACTGCCCGCCGACTCACCGCTGTGGGACTGCCCGAACGTCCTCATCACACCGCACATCGCCGGCTCGAAGGGCGGAGAACTGCGCCGCCTCGCCGACCTGGCCCTCGCCGAGATCGAGTCGTACGCCCTCGGACGGCCCTTCGCCCACCCCGTCCGGCCCGAACACCTGGCCCGCCTCGCCTGACCCCACCCGTCCATCGCAGCCGCCTTCGGAAACCGACGGAACGAACAGGAGACATGGCCCCTCCCATGCCTGAACACCCGCTGCCCACGGCCCCCGAGGAAGACCGCACTCTCAGCCCGTACACCGGCTACACCCGCGCCCACTGGGAAGCCACCGGCGACCGGCTGCTGACCGCCGCCCTCCGCTACGCCACCCCCGGCCACGCCCTGATCGACCTGCCCGGCCCGCCCTCCCAGTCGGGCGTGCGCTCCGACGGTCTCGAAGGGTTCGCCCGTACGTTCCTGCTCGCCGCGTTCCGCACCGCCGGGGCCTCCGGCAAGGACCCGCACGGATTCCTGGAGCGCTACACAGCCGGCGTCGCGCGCGGCACCCGCACGCCCGGCCGCGACGACGCCGAGTCCTGGCCGGAGATAGGCCACCACGGCATCCAGGGCCAGCCCATGGTGGAGTCCGCCTCCGTGGCGCTCGCCCTGCGGCTGACCACGCCCTGGACCTGGGACACCCTCCCCGCTGCCGACCAGGACCGCGTCGAGCAGTGGCTGCGCGGCGCGCTGCGGCACACGCCCGCCCCCAACAACTGGTACCTCTTCCCGCTGACCGTGGCCGGATTCCTGGAGTCCGTCGGGCGGGGCGACGCCGAGACACGCGGGGCGATCGACCGCGGGCTCGGCCTGCTGGACGGCTGGTACCAGGGCCAGGGCTGGTACTCCGACGGCGACGGCCGCTCCTTCGACCACTACAACGGCTGGGCCCTCCACTTCTACCCGCTGCTGCACGCCCACCTCACCGGGGACCGGGCGCTGCTCGACCGACTCGGGCCGCGGCTGCGGGAGTTCCTGGACGGGTTCGCGCTGCTCTTCGACGCGAACGGCGCGCCCATTCACCACGGGCGCTCGCTGACGTACCGCTTCGCGGCCGTCACCGCCGTGGCGCTCGGTGCGCTCACCGGTGAGACACCGCTCGACCCGGGCGTCACCCGCCGCATCCTCAGCGGAGGGCTGCGCCATTTTGCCGACCGGGGTGCGCCGACCGCGGACGGGCTCCTCGGACTTGGCTGGTACGGGCCGCACGAGGCGACTCTCCAGCGGTACTCGGGGCCCGGCTCCCCGTACTGGGCCTCCAAAGGGTTCCTCTCGCTGCTGATCCCGGCCGAGGATCCGGTGTGGACGGCCACGGAGGGGCGAGCGCCGGTCGAGGGGGCCGACCGTGTGCTCGCCCTCCCCTCGCCCGGGCTGCTCGTCCAGACCACGGGCGCGGACGGGCTGGCGCGTCTGCACAACCACGGCAGTTACAAGCTCGACTCGCGGGAGCCGGAGCGGGCCCCGGGCAACCCGTTGTACGCCCGGCTCGCGTACTCCACGCGCACCGGTCCGACCAGCGCGGCCAACGCTTCCGACAACCATGTCGCCCTGTCGGCCCGTGGCATGCGGAGTGCCCGTGTACGCATTCACCCGCTGGGTGCCGGGCGTGACTGGCTCGCCTCGTGGCATCGGCCCGTCTTCCCGGTGGGCGGGCCAGTTCTTCCCTCGGCGCGGATCGAGAGCCTGACGCTGGCCCGCGGCAGGCTCGAACTGCGTGTGCATCGCACGGTCGGTGTGCCGATGGGGACGCCGGTCCATCACAGCGGTTGGGCTGTTGCGGTGCCGCCGGGCACCGTCCCCGAGGTCGAACAGGGCGCGGAGGTACGGCTCGACGGGGCGGAGGTGACGAGTCAACTGGTCGGGCTGTACGGCTGGGAGACGCCGTGCGTGGTGCGGGCGCCGCAGGGGACGGCGTATGGAGCCTGGGCGCTCCTTCCCGAGCTCACCGGAACTGTTGGTGAGGGGGGAGAGGGGACGGTGTTCGTTGCGTTGGCGTCCCTCACCGGGGAAGCCGGTGCGGCGCCGATTGCCGGGCAGGTCGGGGCCGGGGCCGGGGCCGGGGTCGGGGTCGGGGTTGAGGTGAGTGGGCTTGTTGTTGCTGTTCGTTGGGGGGATGGGGGGCGTACGGTCGTGGACTTCGGTGCGGGTGGTGTGGGTGGCCTCTCGGTCACCGAGGAGTCGGCGTGACGCTGCGGCTGGGGTTGTGTTCCGTCACCCTGCGGCACCTCGATGTGGCCGGGGTTCTCGCGGCCGCGGTCGAGGCGGGGCTGGAGTGTGTGGAGTGGGGCGCCGACGTCCACGTACCTGCGGGTGACGGGGCCGCGGCCGTCCGGGTTCGCGGCGCCACCGAGGAGGCGGGGCTCGCTGTGGCCTCGTACGGCTCGTACTACCGCGCCGGGCTTACCGACCCCGCGGAGTTCGACGGAGTCCTTCGTTCTGCTGTGCTGCTCGGGGCTGCGCGTATTCGGATCTGGGCGGGGGCGACGGGTACGGAGGAGGCGTCGGCGGAGGAACGGGCGGCGGTCGTCGAGGACACTCGGCGGGTGGCGGCGCTTGCGGCCGATGTGGGCGTGTATCTCGCTTACGAGTTCCATCGCAACACGCTCACCGATGGGGCTGATCGTGCGTTGCGGTTGCTGGAGGAGGTGGGGAGGCCTGACGTGCTCACGTATTGGCAGCCGCCGCTCGATGTGGCCGACTCGGATGCGCTTGTTGGTCTCGACGCGGTGATCGACCAGGTGGCCGCCGTTCATGCGTTCTCGTGGTGGCCGGGGACGAGTCGGCGTCCGCTGTCCGTGCGGTCCGAGTTGTGGGGGGCGGTTTTTGATCGGCTGCGGGGGCTGGGTGGTGGCGGGCCGCTGGATGTTCTTCTGGAGTTCGTTCCCGACGACGACGAGAAGATCCTGGTGCGTGAGGCTCGGACGCTTCGGGGGTTTGGGGGATAGGTTCGTTTTCGGCCGCGGGTGTGTTGTGGCTGGTCGCGCAGTTCCCCGCGCCCCTTGGGTGGGTGGGGGTTTCGGTTCGTCTTCTGGGTGCGGGGCCGTGGCGGGATGTGCGTCCGCAGCCGGTGACGTAAGGCGCGGTTGCCGCACGGTGGCCGACAACTGGTGTCCTCGTATGCTGCGGCCACACATCCCGCCACGTCCCCTTCGGCCGGTGGACATCCGGCCCCCGCCAGAGGGGGGCGCCCCTTCAGGGGCGCGGGGAACTGCGCGATCAGCCACGACGGAGCCGCGCCGGACCCAGAAGCCCAGGGCGGAGCCCCGAGTGGTGGCTGGGGTGGTTGGGAAAGGAAGGCGGAGGGGGCCGACCGTAGGGATGGGGCAGGGAATGGACATCGAAGCGATCCGCCGGGACACACCGGGTACCGCGAACCGCGTTCATTTGAACAACGCGGGGGCCGGGCTGCTGTCGCGGAGGACCCTTCGGGCCATGACCGAGCATCTGGAGCTGGAGGCGGCCATCGGTGGATATGAGGCCGCCGGTCGGGAACGGGACCGCATCGACGCCACCTACACGAACATCGCAAGGCTCGTGGGCGGCCGCCCCGACGAGGTCGCGCTGTTCGACAACTCCACGCACGCCTGGAACGCCGCGTTCTACTCCATGACCTTCGCGCCGGGCGACCGCATCCTCACCGGCCGCGCGGAGTACGGAAGCAACGTCCTCGCCTATCTGCAGATCGCCCGGCGTACCGGCGCCGAGGTCGTCGTCGTCCCCAATGACGAGTCCGGGCAACTCGACACCGCGGCTCTGGCGGAGCTGATCGACGACCGGACCAGGCTGGTCGGTGTCAGCCACGTCCCCACCAGCGGCGGCCTGGTCAACCCCGCGGCCGAGATCGGTCGCGTCTGCCGGGCCGCGGGTGTGCCCTTCCTGCTCGATGCCACCCAGTCCGTCGGCCAGTTCCCGGTCGATGTCGCCGAACTCGGATGCGACATGCTCACCGCCACGGGCAGGAAGTTCCTGCGGGGCCCCCGCGGAACGGGATTTCTGTGGGTGCGCTCCGAAGCGCTGGACCACCTGGAGCCGTACGTCAGCGAGATCGCCTCCGCCACCTGGGACGGGAAGCGGAGTTTCACCTGGCGCGACGGTGCCCGGCGCTTCGAGACCTGGGAGGTGAGCTACGCCAACGTGCTCGGCCTGAGCGCCGCCGTCGAACAGGCTCTGGAGATCGGCATGGAGCACATTGGGCGGCGTGCCTTCGAGCTCGGCGCCCGCCTGCGTGAGCGTTTGGACGCCGTGCCCGGTGTCACGACGTACGACCTCGGTCGGGAGCGGTGCGCGATCGTGACCGCCAAGGTCGATGCCGTGGCCACCGCGGATGTCGCTGCCGCATTGGCGGCCCGCGGCATCAATGTCACCACCACCGTGGCGGCGCACACCCAGTTCGACACCGAGGACCGGGATGTCCATCCGCTGGTGCGGCTCTCGCCGCACTACTACAACACCGAGGCCGAACTCGACCGCGCCGTCGAGGTGTTCGCCGAGCTGGCAGTACGCCCCAAGTAGCGGTAGGTGAAGAGGGCGCCGGCGGCCAGGAGGGCGGTGGCTATGACCAGGGTCGCGTTGTAGCCGTTGTCGAAGGCGGATGTGGCGGCGTCCAGCAGGGGGCGGCCCTGTTCCGCGGGCAGGTGGTCGGCGGTGGCGCGGGCCTCGTCCAGGCTGTCGGCCGCGGTGCCGGGGGTGCCCGCCGGCAGGGTGACCGTGCCGGTGTAGACGGCGGTCAGCACGCTGCCGAGCACTGCGACACCGGTGAGGCTGCCCAGTTCGTACGAGACCTCCTCCACCGAGGAGGCCATACCGGCGCGGTGGGGCGGGGCGCCGCCGATGATCGCGGCGGAGGCGGCGGTCATCGTGGTGCCCAGACCCGCGCCGGCCAGGATCAGGCCGGGGACGACCCAGCCGGAGCTCTGCGCGGAGTCCAGGAGGGGGACCGCGCCGGGGGTGAGCAGGAGGGTGAGCAGGATGCCCAGCGCGCTGGTGGCGAGACCGCCGCCGATCAGCGTGCGCACGCTGACCCGGTGGACCAGGCCGCCGACGACGACCCCGGCCACCAGGGCGCCCAGCGCGCACGCGGCCACGAGCAGGCCGGCGCTGAGCGGGGTGTGACCGATGACCAGCTGGAGGCGCTGGGCCAGGACGAGCTGGATGCCCGCGGTGGCGAACATCGCGAGGCCGGCGCCGAGCACGCCGACGAGCAGGGGCCGGTTGCGGAAGAGCGCGAAGTCGATCAGAGGGTAGGGCTGAGTGCGCTGGCGGTGCAGGAAGGCCCGGAAGCCGAGGAAGGACACCAGTAGCGCCCCGACTATGTGCAGGGGTGCGGGGTCGGGCCTGGTGGTCTCCTTGATCGCGTAGACCAGCGCGACCAGGCCGACCATCACGTAGACCGAGGCGACCGGGTCCCAGGGGCGGTCCGCGCGGCCGGATCCGCCCGGCGCGAGGAACACCGCCGCGACCAGGGCGAGCAGGACGACGGGCACGTTGACCAGGAACACCGAACCCCACCAGAAGTGCTCCAACAGGAAGCCGCCGAGGACCGGTCCGAGCGCGGTGCCGACCACCGACGTCGTGCCCCAGATGCCGATCGCCACCCCGCGTTCCCGCTCGTCCTCGAAGGTGAGCCGGATCAGCGCCAGGGTCGAGGGCATCATCGTCGCCGCGCCCACCGCCAGGAAGGCGCGCGCGGTGATCAGCATCCCGGGGGTGGGGGCGAAGGCGGCCATCGTCGACGCCGCACCGAAGATGACCAGGCCGGCCAGGAAGAGCCGCTTGTGTCCCACCCGGTCGCCCAACGTGCCGGTGCCCAGCAGCAGGCCGGCCGACACCAGCGGATAGGCGTTGATGATCCAGAGCTTCTGCGAGGCGTCGGCGTGCAGGTCACCGGTCAGGGTGGGCAGAGCGGTGTAGAGCACCGTCATGTCCACCGATATCAGCAACAGCCCCGCCGAGACGGTCAACAGGACCCACCAGCGTCGTGCCTTGCTCATGTCGTACCTCGGATCTTCTGGATTCGACGGTGTGCCGGAAGGGCGCTGAGCCTGTGGGTCACGGCGTGGAGGCCGATTCGGTGAGCGCGGCGATCCGCTGCCGCAGGGCATCCTTCACCGCGGGCGTGAGTTTCGTCCCGGTGGTCGCCTCGAAGAGCCACAGACCGTCCGCGGCCATCCGGGCCAGGAACAGCTCCAGTTGCGCCGGATCGGGGTCGGACGGCACCGGCACCCACCGGTCCACCAGGGCGTTCCACACCTGCGCCAGCTCCGGGTCGGACGCCGACTCGACCATGAACGCCAGGTCCGCCTTGCGCGGCGCGCTCTCCATGTCCATCAGCGTGTAGGCGATCGCGCGCTCGGCCGCCGTCGCCTCCGCGAAGTCTTTCCCGAGCCTCGCCTCCAGCTGCTTCTCCCATCCCTCGGTCAGATACCGCTGGATCGCCAGCAGCAGCTCCTCCCGGGTACGGAAGTGGTACAGCAGGCCCCCCTTGGTCAGTCCGGCCTCCACGGCCACGGACTCCAGGGTCAGGCTCGTGATCCCCTCTTTCTCCGTCACACGGATCGCGGCGTCCAGGATCTGGGTTCTCGAACTCGGTCGCATAGCCGTAACTGTACCATCCGGAAGGTACAGTTACGCAGGTGGAGGAGTTGGCATGCTGCCGAGGGCCCTTGCCGACCAGTATTTGTGCTGGTCGGCAAGGGCCCTCAGGTTGGCCGGCCGTCCGGTCAGATGTCCCGGAAGGTCTCGATCTGTGCCCCGACCGAGTTGAGCCGCTCGGCCAGGTCCTCGTAGCCGCGGTTGATGACGTACACGTTCCGCAGGACGGACGTGCCCTCGGCCGCCATCATGGCCAGCAGGACGACGACGGCGGGGCGCAGGGCCGGCGGGCACATCATCTCGGCGGCGCGCCAGCGGGTCGGGCCCTCGACCAGTACCCGGTGCGGGTCGAGGAGTTGGAGGCGGCCGCCGAGGCGGTTCAGGTCCGTGAGGTAGATCGCGCGGTTGTCGTAGACCCAGTCGTGGATCAGGGTCTTGCCCTGCGCCGAGGCCGCGATCGCCGCGAAGAACGGGACGTTGTCGATGTTCAGGCCCGGGAACGGCATCGGGTGGATCTTGTCGATCGGCGCCTCCAGCTTGGAGGGCCGGACGGTCAGGTCCACCAGGCGCGTACGCCCGTTGTCCGCGAAGTACTCCGGCGTACGGTCGTGGTCGAGGCCCATCTCCTCCAGGACCGCCAGCTCGATCTCCAGGAACTCGATCGGCACCCGGCGCACGGTCAGCTCGGACTCCGTGACGACCGCCGCGGCCAGCAGGCTCATCGCCTCGACCGGGTCCTCGGAGGGGGAGTAGTCGACGTCCACATCGATCGTCGGCACGCCGTGCACGGTGAGTGTCGTGGTGCCGATGCCCTCGACGCGTACGCCCAGTGCCTCCAGGAAGAAGCAGAGGTCCTGGACCATGTAGTTGGACGAGGCGTTGCGGATGACGGTCGTGCCGTCGTGGCGTGCGGCGGCCAGGAGCGCGTTCTCGGTCACGGTGTCGCCGCGCTCGGTCAGCACGATGGGGCGGCCCGGAGTCACCTTGCGGTCCACCTGCGCGTGGTAGAGGCCCTCGGTGGCCGCGATGTCCAGACCGAACCGGCGCAGCGCGATCATGTGCGGCTCGATCGTCCGCGTCCCCAGGTCGCATCCGCCGGCGTACGGCAGCGTGAAGCTGTCCATGCGGTGCAGCAGCGGGCCGAGGAACATGATGATCGAGCGGGTGCGACGGGCCGCCGCCGCGTCCATCGCCCCCATGTCCAGCTCGGCCGGCGGCACGATCTCCAGGTCGACGCCACCGTTGATCCACCGGGTGCGTACGCCGATGGAGCCGAGCACCTCCAGAAGGCGGTACACCTCCTCGATGCGCGCGACGCGGCGCAGCACTGTGCGGCCCCGGTTCAGGAGCGTCGCGCAGAGCAGCGCCACGCACGCGTTCTTGCTGGTCTTCACGTCGATGGAGCCGGAGAGCCGACGGCCGCCGACCACCCGCAGATGCATCGGACCCGCGTAGCCGAGCGAGACGATCTCACTGTCCAGCGCTTCACCGATTCGGGCGATCATCTCAAGGCTGATGTTTTGGTTGCCGCGTTCGATGCGGTTCACCGCACTCTGACTGGTGCCGAGCGCCTCGGCCAGCTGCGTCTGTGTCCAGCCCCGGTGCTGACGGGCGTCACGGATGAGCTTACCGATGCGTACGAGGTAGTCGTCTGCCATGGCGGCAGGCTATCTCACATATGAGATGTGGCATCTCGGGGGGTCCGAGAGGGTGACGGACCCTCAGCGGCGCTTGGGGCGCTTGGTCGTGGTGCGCCGCCAGCCGAAGGGGCCCGGCAGATCCATCGAGGTGGTCCGGCGGCCCGTACTGCTGTGTGTGCGCCGCGGCCCGTTCTTGCCGCCGCTGGTGATGGACCACGAGCGGCGGTTGATGTTCAGCCGTACTCCCGGCAGGATCCGGAAGCTCTTACGGAATGTGAGGGGCATACGTGCCTCCTTGTCGTCCGTCGCCGGGTACCCCGGATGCCGGTCGATACGCCGAACGGGCTTGCCCCCAGGCCCGGTTCGGGTCCGGGTCCGTGTCCTGGGCTGCGCCGGGCCCGTTCTCGCGGCTGCCCCGCGGCACTGTTTCGGCCGTCTTGAGATGCCTCCCGGAGCAGGTCGGCGGGCGTTCGCGTGCAACAGGACACACCCTCCGGGCATGACCGCCCAGCGGTCATGTACTAGAGTTATCTCGACATCGAGATATCTGCCGAGGCGTGCCGCAGCCGCCCGGACCGGTAAGGGTTACCTAACTTAGCCTTACCTTAGCGGATCGGCCAAGAGGGCGTGGCGGCAGGATGCGGTGGTACGCGCACATGAATGAAGGAGACTGTCGTGTCGGCGAACAGCTTCGACGCCCGTAGCACGCTCAGCGTGGGCGACGAGTCGTACGAGATCTTCCGGCTGGACAAGGTGGAAGGCTCGGCCCGCCTTCCGTACAGCCTCAAGGTCCTGCTGGAGAACCTGCTCCGTACCGAGGACGGCGCGAACATCACCGCCGACCACATCCGTGCTCTTGGCGACTGGGACTCGCAGGCCCAGCCCAGCCAGGAGATCCAGTTCACGCCGGCCCGCGTGATCATGCAGGACTTCACCGGTGTGCCCTGTGTCGTGGACCTCGCGACCATGCGTGAGGCCGTGAAGGAGCTGGGCGGCGACGCGGCGAAGATCAACCCGCTGGCCCCCGCCGAGCTGGTCATCGACCACTCCGTCATCGCCGACAAGTTCGGCACCAACGAGGCGTTCGCCCAGAACGTCGAGCTGGAGTACGGCCGCAACCGCGAGCGCTACCAGTTCCTGCGCTGGGGCCAGACCGCCTTCGACGAGTTCAAGGTCGTCCCGCCGGGCACCGGCATCGTCCACCAGGTGAACATCGAGCACCTCGCGCGGACCGTCATGGTCCGCAACGGGCAGGCGTACCCCGACACCCTCGTCGGTACGGACTCGCACACCACCATGGTCAACGGCCTGGGTGTACTGGGCTGGGGCGTCGGCGGTATCGAGGCCGAGGCCGCGATGCTCGGCCAGCCGGTCTCGATGCTCATCCCGCGAGTCGTCGGCTTCAAGCTCACCGGTGAGCTGACCCCCGGCACCACCGCCACCGACCTCGTGCTGACCATCACCGAGATGCTCCGCAAGCACGGTGTCGTCGGCAAGTTCGTCGAGTTCTACGGCGAGGGTGTGGCGGCCACGAGCCTCGCCAACCGCGCCACCATCGGCAACATGTCGCCGGAGTTCGGCTCCACCGCCGCGATCTTCCCGATCGACGGCGAGACGCTGAAGTACCTGAAGCTGACCGGCCGCAGCGAGCAGCAGGTCGCCCTCGTCGAGGCGTACGCCAAGGAGCAGGGCCTCTGGCTCGACCCGGCCGCCGAGCCCGACTTCTCCGAGAAGCTGGAGCTGGACCTGGCGACGGTCGTCCCGTCGATCGCCGGTCCGAAGCGCCCGCAGGACCGGATCGTCCTCGCGAACGCCGCCGAGCAGTTCAAGAGCGACGTCCGCAACTACGTCGACACCGCCGACGAGGCCGGCAAGGAGTCCTTCCCGGCCTCCGACGCCCCGGCCAACCACCCCAACGGTGCTCCGTCGAACCCGGTCACCGTGACCGCCGCCGACGGTTCCACGTACGAGATCGACCACGGTGCGGTGACGGTCGCGGCCATCACCTCCTGCACCAACACCTCGAACCCGTACGTCATGGTCGCCGCCGCGCTCGTCGCGAAGAAGGCCGTGGAGAAGGGGCTCACGCGCAAGCCCTGGGTGAAGACCACTCTCGCGCCCGGCTCCAAGGTCGTCACCGACTACTTCGACAAGGCGGGGCTCACCCCCTACCTCGACAAGGTCGGCTTCAACCTCGTCGGCTACGGCTGCACCACCTGCATCGGCAACTCCGGCCCGCTGCCGGAGGAGGTCTCCAAGGCCGTCAACGACCACGACCTGGCCGTCACCTCGGTGCTCTCCGGCAACCGTAACTTCGAGGGCCGGATCAACCCCGACGTCAAGATGAACTACCTGGCCTCCCCGCCGCTGGTCGTCGCGTACGCCCTCGCGGGGTCCATGAAGGTGGACATCACGCGCGACGCCCTCGGCGTCGACCAGGAGGGCAAGCCGGTCTTCCTGACCGACATCTGGCCGACCGAGGCCGAGGTCAACGACGTCGTGGCGAACGCCATCGGCGAGGACATGTTCAACAAGTCCTACCAGGACGTCTTCGCGGGCGACGCCCAGTGGCAGGCGCTGCCGATCCCGACCGGCAACACCTTCGAGTGGGACCCGCAGTCCACCTACGTGCGCAAGCCCCCGTACTTCGAGGGCATGACGATGGAGACCACCCCGGTCTCCGACATCACCGGCGCCCGTGTCCTCGCCAAGCTGGGCGACTCGGTGACGACGGACCACATCTCGCCCGCCGGTGCCATCAAGGCCGACACCCCGGCCGGCAAGTACCTCACCGAGCACGGCATCGAGCGGCGTGACTTCAACTCCTACGGCTCGCGCCGAGGCAACCACGAGGTCATGATCCGCGGCACCTTCGCCAACATCCGCCTGCGCAACCAGATCGCGCCCGGCACCGAGGGCGGCTACACCCGCGACTTCACCGTCGACGGCGGCCCGGTCTCCTTCATCTACGACGCCTCGCGCAACTACATCGAGCAGGGCACCCCGCTGGTCATCCTGGCCGGCAAGGAGTACGGCTCCGGCTCGTCCCGCGACTGGGCGGCCAAGGGCACCGCGCTCCTGGGCGTCAAGGCCGTCGTCGCCGAGTCCTACGAGCGCATCCACCGCTCGAACCTCATCGGCATGGGCGTCATCCCGCTGCAGTACCCGGAGGGCCAGTCCGCCGAGAGCCTCGGCCTGACCGGCGAGGAGGCCTTCTCCATCGCCGGCATCACCGAGCTGAACGACGGCACCACCCCCCGTACGGTCAAGGTCACCACCGACACCGGTGTGGAGTTCGACGCGGTCGTCCGCATCGACACCCCCGGCGAGGCCGACTACTACCGCAACGGCGGCATCCTGCAGTACGTGCTGCGCAGCCTGATCCGCAAGTAGGCAGCCACCACCGCAAGTTATGCGGTCCGGTACGGCAGTCGAGGGCCGCACTCCCGGGGACGGGGGTGCGGCCCTTTGCCGTGCGGAGGGCGGTCGGCGTGTGTGGCGGCCGACGGTCCGGTGGGTGGCTCGTGTGCTCGGGCCGCTACACCCAGCCCCGCTGGGCGGCCCGTACGCCCAGCTGGAACCTGCTTGCCGCGCCCAGCCGTTCCTGGAGTTCGCTTACGCGGCGTCGCAGGGTTCTGAGGCTCACGCCCAGATGGCGGGCCACCGCCTCGTCCTTCATGCCTGCCGCCAGCAGCCGGATCAACACCCGCTCGCCCTCGGGGAGTCCACCGTTGGCGGCTGTTTGGCCGAGCGGGGTCGCCTGCTGCCAGGCCAGGTCGAAGAGCTTCTGCAGGGCCTCGGTCACCGCCGAGTGCCGTACCACGACGGCGCAGTAGCCGCCCGTCTCGGAGGCGGTCAGCGGGAGCATCGCCCGGCGCCCGTCGACCAGCAGCATCTTGACCGGCACCGAGGGCAACACCCGGGCCTGCTCGCCGAGTTCGACCATCTTCCAGGCGTGCGTCAGGACGTCCGGGTCCTCCAGGGCGGTGGCCGCGTACACCGCGCGATAGACGACCCCGCGGCTGAGCAGATCGGCCTGGAGGTCCAACTGCGGGGTGCGCGGGGCGAGATACGGGGGAGTGTCGAAGAGGCACACCTCGTGCTCGGCGCGTGCGTACAGCTCCTCCAGGCGGGCCGCGTTGGCGCCCTCGCCGGAGACGACCTCGACCAGCCGGGCGGGCTCCTCGCGCAACAGCCCGGCCTCGTACGCGGTGGCCATCTCCTCGGCGGTGGCGGCCAGCAGTTCGGACTCCGTCTCGCGCCGCCGGATGAGCGCACGGATCCCCACCCGTGGGTCGACCGCGCGTAACCCGCCCATGGAGTCCGGGGGTTGGAGAAGCCCGAGAGCCAGCAGCCGGTTGCAGGACTCGCGCACCCGTGCCGGCGGACCACCGGTGAGCAGCGCCCAGCCGGCCGCCCCGGCGTCGGGCTGATTGAGGATCGCCTGGTACACCAGCTCGTCGAAGACGGAGACCCCCACCGCGGCCCAGGGGCTCGCGGCGGGGGTCTGTCGTGCCGTGTCGTATGCCGTGTTCACCATGGCCCGGCACGGTAGAGGATCTTTGTTAAGGCTGATACACCGTGCCGGGCGGGCGGTTGCTTCGGGCCGACGCAATGGCCCGGCGGGCGGCTACTTCAGGCCGAAGGCCCGCAGTACGGTCTGGTCGATCCCGTTGCCGTCGCGGTCGGTGGCCCGCACCCGCAGCGACACCGACTCGGCATCCTTCGCCGGCTTGAACCGCGCCGTGCCGTTCTTGACCTTCACCTCCTTCCAGGACGCGCCGTCGTCGTAGGAGGCCCATGCCTTGAGAGCGTTTGCCTTGACGCTTCCCAGCTGGTTGGAGACCGGCAGCCCGATCTCCAACCCCCGGCCGCTCTTGGCCCGGTTGAGGAGGTCGAGGCCCTTGGGGGCGATGCCGACGGTCAGCAGCGGCAGTGCGGTCTCGGCGGCGGTGTGCGCCGAGGCGAAGGTCCATTCGGTGTGCGTGTTCGTGGAGTACTTCGCCCACTCCGCCCGCCGCTGCACGTCCAGCTCGAAGCGGTACGAGGCCTTCGCCGCAGGGACGTTGAAGATGCCGTACCCGCCCAGCGTCGAGTCGCCGACCAGTTGCCCGTCCGCGTAGAGCTTGCCCTTCGCGGTGCTGTCGGTGCCGTCGATGTATCCGTAGTGGCCCGGCGTGGAGTCGCTCAACTCCGCCACCGAGAAGGTGAGTTCGTCACCCTCGCGCACGGAGAGGCCGTACTCCTCGCTGGTGCCGGGGCGGACCACCTGGCGCAGCCAGTTCTCGGTGGGCTCGGTGGCCGGCTTGCTGAAGGTTCGCAGCGGGCTCCACTGGCCCCTGAGCGTCTGCCAGTTCGGATAGGCGACGTGCCAGGTGCGGGTGTCGGGGTCGACGTAGTAGTACTCGTCGCGTTCCGTGCCCAGCTCCAGGTACTTGCTGTTCTCGATGCCGAAGAGCTGCCAGGGGCGGAAGGTGTAGAGGGTGTCCGCGCCGAGCTCGCCGGCCGTGGCTCCGTGGTAACGGGCCGTGCGCTTGACCGTGTTGGACTTGTCCAGGTCGTACGTCTGGTTCTTGGAGACGCCGCCGCTCTGCGCGGCGAGCAGGTTGTAGACGTACGGGCTGACCGGCGTGCCGCCCAGCTTCAGTGTGACCTTCTTGCCGGTCTGCTTGCCGGACTGCAGCAGGCCGGTGAGCCTGGCGCCCTCCTCGCCGGTGGCGATCATCAGCGGAACGGTGGTCGCGCGGTCCACGGCCTCGATCCAGAAACCGGGTGTCTTGCGGTACGCGATGAGGTAACCCGCCCCGGCCCTGGTCGCGTTGGCCAGAGCGCCGTCCGCCCGCTCGGTGGCGCCGAGCCCGACGACCGCCACCTTGCCCTTGACGTCGAGACCCGCGAAGTCGGCCTCGCTACCGCCGCCCGCGTCCACCGCCTGGACCTTGCGGTCACCGCTGATCTTCAACGGGAAGTCGTTGTAGGTCTGGGAGTAGTAGAGCGAGGACAGTTCGACCTTCTCGGGGCTGGTGACGCTCGCCGTCAACTCCTTCGCGTACAACCGGAACTTGGCGGAGAACTCGAAGCTTCCCTCGGTGACCTTCTCGGTCGGCGAGACATAGAGGTGGTCGGTCCACCAGCCCTGGCTGTACGTCAGACCCCAGGCGCTGCCAGGCCCTTCGCGGTGCACATTGGTGCTGAAGCCCTGGAACTCGGAGTCCTGCTTGGTCTTCGGCTTGATCTCGACGGCCTTGCGGGCGTCGAGGACGACCTCCGTGTCCTTGCCGACCTTGATCTCGGGGTTGACGACGATCGAGGTGCCGACGGCCGTCCCACCCGCGTCGCGGTCCGGGATCCAGGTCGAGATGGAGTAGGTGCCGGCCGGAACCTGCCAGGTCCAGCCGGTGCCGAGGAAGCCGTACTCGTCGGGGTAGGCGCCGTTCAGCTCCATGAGCGTGTAGATCGACCCGCCGGTGGGCGGCTTGCCGTCGCGGCCCAGGAGCGAGACCTTGAGGTCGTACGTCTTCGGCGCCTTCTCGAAGCCGACGGCCGTGGTGACCTGGATGCCGTCGGCGGCCGCCGTGACATGGCCCGTGTACCGGCCCTGGGCCTCCTTCGCGGGGTCGACGCCGACCGGGACCGTGGCGGTGCCCTTGGCCGGAACCGTCACCGTGTCGTCGCCCGGGACGGCCGCCGCGAGCGAGGAGGCGACCTTCAACTCCACTGCGGTGTCAGTGGTGTTGGTGTACGTGATCTCCTTGGTGACGGCCCCGGCGTCGCCGTCCTCGAACTTGCCGAAGCTCAGCGCCGGGGTCGCGAAGACTCCCTGCCGGACCGCCCGTACGGCGTCGACCCTGCCGTCTCCCTGCTCGAACACGGAGTTGTCGGCATTCGTCTTCGCGGTACTGGCAAGGGCCTGCTTGATCTGCTGACCCGTCCAGTCCGGATGGGCCTGCGCGACCAGGGCCGCCGCGCCCGAGACGTGCGGCGTCGCCATCGAAGTGCCGCCCGCCGTCGTGTAGTTGGCGTCGACCGGGGTGCCCATGGCGGTGCCCGAGGCGCGGGCCGCCGTGATGGCCGCGCCCGGAGCGGTGATCTCCGGCTTGACCGCGGAGTCGCCGAGGCGCGGACCGCGGCTGGAGAACGGGGCGAGCTTGTCCGACTTGTCGACCGCGCCCACCGTCAGCGCCGAGTCGGCGATTCCCGGGGTGCCGATGGTCTGCTCGTACGGACCGGCGTTGCCCGCCGCGACGACGAAGAGGGTGCCCGTGGAGGCGGACAGCTCGTCGACGCTCTGGCTGAGCGCGTCGGAGGGGCCCGATGCCGTGCCGCCCAGCGACATCGACACGATCTTCGCACCGGAGCGGGCCGCCCACTCCATGCCCGCGATGATCCACGAGGACTGGCCCCGGCCGTCGTCGCCCAGAACCTTGCCGACCAGCAGCTCGGCGCCCGGCGCGACTCCCTTGCGTTTGCCGTCCGAAGCCGCGCCCGAGCCGACGATCGTGGACGCCACATGGGTGCCGTGGCCGTGACCGTCCTGCACCGCCTGGTCGGGTACGAAGCTCTGGGACTCGGCGACCTTCCCGGCGAGGTCCGGGTGCCCGGTGTCCACGCCCGTGTCCAGGACCGCGACCTTGACGCCCTTGCCGTCGTAGCCCGACCGCCACACCTCGGGCGCGCCGATCTGCGGCACGCTCACGTCGAGGGACGCCTTCACCTTGGCGTCCAGCCAGATCTTCTCGATGCCGTCGCCGAGCTGCCGCGCGGCCTTCGAGGTCGCCTCGGTGCCGAGCGCGGGGGCGATGTCCGCCCAGAAGGCGGTGGACTTCTTCGCGCTGAGTGCGGCGCCGTCGATCCCGGGCAGCGCGAGTGTGCGGCGCGCGCCGTCGGGCGTCGCGCCGCCCTTGCTGTAGGTGGCGATGAGCGGGGTGGTGCCGGTCTTGGTGTCGGCGTACCCCTGCTTCACCAGCTGGGTGATGTTGAACAGGGCCGGGTCGAGGCGGCCCGCCCGGAGCAGCGGCACGGCGTCCGCGGGGATGACGCTGATCTCGCCCTTGCGCTCGCTGGACAGGAAAGTGGCGGCCTCACGCCCCTTGCCGCGCCGGACGTCGACGGCGTTCCTGCCGTCCGCTCCCGCGGTGAGCGACACGGTGTCGCCGGTGAGAAGGGTGACGGTCTGAGTGGTTACGGCGCCGGTCGCGGCGTCGGGTTTCGTGGTCGCGGCGTCGCTTGTGGCGGCGCTCTGTACGCGCGTGGCGTCGGGCTTGGTGACCGCGGCCCCGGGACCGGCCGTCGCGGGCGTGATCGCCCCCGTGAGCAGTCCGGCCGCTCCGGCCACGGCCCAGAGGGCGTGGAGTCTTCGCATGGGTGGACGTCCTCCCCTGAACGCTGACAACGCTTCCGGCCTGGTGGGCGGAAGCCAGTGATCAGAGTGGGCGCCGGGCGGCAGGAGGCTCAAGGGATTCGCGTGGCCGAGGAATGCCAATGCCCCTTTTGGCCAAGGGAGTTGGCGGGTGCGCTACGCCGGGGGACGGGTCGCCGTCTGCCCCGGCCCACCGGGTCGCACGGCTGCGGCTCAGGCGGAACACAGGGTTCTGCCAGCGAACCGGGACAGGATCAAGACATGTCTGGTATCCGAAGGGAGCACGTCCGCGTGCTGAACGTCGACGACGAAACCGGCCACACGGGACCGCTCCCCGCGGTAGGCATCAGGGTCGTCACCGAGGGCGTCACCGCCATCGGTGGGCGGCCCTGCCGGGGGACGGACGGCTCGTCCGTGCCGCGCGTCGGGCACAGCGGCGTTGCGCACAGCCGCATCGCGCGCGGTGGCGTCCCGCATGCCGTCGTTCCGCATGCCGTCGTGCTCGACGGATTGCGACACGACACAGCCGGGCCGGAGCACCGCACAGCCGGGCCGGAACCCCGCACGGACGGACTCACGGACGGACTCACTTCGGCGCCGACGATCCACACCGGGCGGGGTGCCACGTATGCCGCCGGACCGATGGAGGACGGGAGATGAGTTCGCGACTGCGACTCCGGGAGCGGCATCGGGTTCGGCTGTGGGCGCAGCAGTGGGGGCGGTCGTCGCGGGACCACCGTTCCCCGCGCGGCCGTTCGCTGCGGTCCCGCCTTCCGCTGTTCGTCGGAGTCGCCCTCGTCGCCGTGTGCGCGGTGACGGCACTCACTGTCTTCCTCGTCCAACGCGCCTATCTGCTCGGCGATCTGGACCAGCGCGTCACCAGCGCCGCCGAGCGCGTTCAGGGCGGGACCCCGGGCAGGACCTCGGGCAGGACCCAAGGCACGACCGAGGCCGGGCCGGCCTTCGACACGGACCTGACGTTCCTCGACCAGCGGGGTCAGGCCGTCGGCACGATCACAGGCACGCTCGAAGCCGACGGGTACGTTTCCGCCGCCCGGGTCGTCCCCCAGGACGGCGATCCGCGAAATCTCGGCGCCGCCCAACGCGCCGCGCTCGACGGCATCGAGGCCGACGGCTCCCTGCACACCCGAACCGTGCCCGGCCTCGGCACCTACCGGGTCACCGCCCTCGCCGACGGCGGGCAAGCCGTCCTCACCGGCCTGCCGATGGACGGCGTACGGGACATGATCCGGAGCCTGATCGTCGTCGAGGCCGTGGTCGCCGTCGTCGGTCTCGCCGCCGCGAGCTGCGTCTGTGCCGTCGTCATCCGGCGTCAGCTGCGGCCGCTGGGGCGGGTCGCAGCCACCGCCGTCGAGGTCTCCCGCTCACCGCTGGACCGGGCTGGGGCCACGGGCCTCACCCCCGCGTCCGGCCTCACCCGCGTATCCGAACGGGACACAGGCCCCGGCAGCGAGGCGGGCCAGGTCGGCGCCGCGCTCAATCGCCTGATCGACCACGTGGAGTCCTCGCTCGACCAACGGCAGCGCGGCGAGGAGGAGATGCACCGCAGCGAGGAACGCATACGCCGCCTCCTCGCCGACGCCAGCCATGAACTCCGTACGCCGCTCGCGGCCATCGCCGGTTACGCGGAACTGATGAACCGCGGCGCGGGCATGATCGAGCCCACGCTGGCCTGGCGGAGGATCTCCGCCGAGTCGGCGCGGATGACCGGCCTCGTGGAGGATCTGCTGCTGCTCGCCCGGCTGGACGAGGGACGGCTGCCGCACTCCGCCGAGGCGGACCTCGCGGCCCTGGTCGCCGAGGCGGTATGGGACGCGCGGGCCACCGGGAGCGACCACGACTGGCAGCTCGGACCGCTCCTCGACACCCCGGCGCTCGTCGTCGGCGACGAGGCCCGACTCCACCAGGTGGTGGCCAATCTGTTGGCCAACGCGCGTATGCACACACCTGTGGGCACGACCGTCGTCACCTCGGTGGAGGCCACGGACGAACGCCGCGTCATCCGGGTACGCGACAACGGCCCCGGCATCCCGCCCACCCTGCTCCCCAGGGTCTTCGAACGCTTCACCCGCGCCGACGCCTCGCGCTCCCGCCCGGACGCCAGGTCCGGCGGCGCCGGTCTGGGCCTCGCCATCGCGGCGGCGATCACACAGGCGCACGGGGGCCGGATCGGAGTCGAGAGCGAGCCGGGACGCACGGAGTTCACCATAGAACTGCCCGCCATCGGGATGCCCCGGCTGCTCCCCGTGGACACGGTCTCGGCTCCCTCGACGCCGACGCCGACGCCGACGCCGACGCCGACGCAGGCCCAGGCCCAGGCCCAGGCCCAGGCCCAGGCCCAGGCACAGGCACAGATGCGGGCCCAGGCACAGACGTCGGCACCCACGCCCGCACCGCCCCCGCCCCGGTACCGACACGAGCCCCGGACATCGCCTCTTCGTCCATGAGCGGACAGTGACCCGTTCCCCAACCGTCGCGCGAACCGCACCCCGTCCGGGTGCGGCCCTTGTGCGCCAGGCGTTTACAGGTGTAGAGGTCCGCGCTAGCGTCAAAAGCACGTGTGGTGGGAGCGCTCCCACATCTGGTGGACCGGAACCCGCCCGGGGCTCGCTCCCATCTCGCGCATCCGCACACGGACGTCAACTGACATCACTGGACATCGCACGGCCCGTGAACGAAGGGACGGACAGATCTGTCATGATCCTGACAACCTCCTCGCCCACCCCGCGGCCCCCGCGGCGATTACCGCTACCCGCCCGCGGCAGAGCCTTCCTTCTCATCCTGCTGGCCCTGGTCGTCACGATCCCGGCGCTCGGTCTGGTCGTCTCGGCCGGCGGCGAGGCGAAAGCCCACGGCACCCCCATGAAGCCCGGCAGCCGCACCTTCCTGTGCTGGCAGGACGGGCTCACCGACACCGGTGAGATCAAACCGATCAACCCGGCCTGCAAGAAGGCGCAGCAGGTCAGCGGCACGACCCCGTTCTACAACTGGTTCTCGGTGCTCCGCTCGGACGGCGCGGGCCGCACCCGCGGCTTCGTGCCCGACGGCGAGCTCTGCAGCGGCGGCAACACCAACTTCACGGGCTTCAACTCCCCGAGCGCCGACTGGCCGTTGACCCATCTGACCTCGGGCGCGACCGTCGACTTTTCCTACAACGCCTGGGCCGCGCACCCGGGTTGGTTCTACGTCTACATCTCCAAGGACGGCTTCGACCCGACCAAGTCGCTCACCTGGAACGACATGGAGGAACAGCCGTTCCTGAGCGTCGACCACCCGCCGCTCAACGGCTCTCCGGGCACGGTCGAGGCGAACTACTCCTGGTCGGGCAAGCTCCCCTCGGGCAAGTCGGGCCGCCATCTGATCTACATGGTCTGGCAGCGCTCGGACAGCGCGGAGACCTTCTACTCCTGCTCCGACGTCGTCTTCGACGGCGGAAACGGAGAGGTGACGGGCGTCCACGACCCGGGCAACCCGACCGAGCCCCCGCCCGGCGCCTGCTCCGCCACCCGCCGCACTACGGGCAACTGGTCCGGCGGTTACCAGTCCGAGGTCACCGTCACCAACACCGGTGAGGTGCCGATGCTCGGCTGGATGGTCGACTGGTCACTGCCGGGCGGCCAGTCCGTCGCCAGCCTCTGGAGCGGCAACGCCACGTACAGCGGTCAGAACGTGATGGTCCACAACGCCGACTGGAACGGGTCGCTCGATCCGGGCGAGAGCGCCTCGTTCGGGTACGTCGTCCAGGGGTCCGGGGGTGATGCGGCGACGGCCCTCGCCTGTCGGCCGGGCTGAGCCGGGCCGGTGAACCTGTGACACCACTTGCTCGGGGCGGACCCGGTGGCCGTAATCCACCGGGTCCGCGAGCCGGGCAGGTTCGGGGGAAGGTCTGCCCGGATGGAAAATGGCTTGTGCCGACCAAACGTTGTCGCGCCCGAGGACGCGACAACGTTGTCGAATGGTCTCGCCGAGACTCTACTCCTCCAACAGACAACGCTGTCAAACCTGTTGGGCCTTGAGCCGTCCAGGACCCCACCCCGTACGTCGACCCGCTCATCGGCGCCAGGAACGGCGGCAATGTCTTCCCGGGCGCAGTCGTCCCCTTCGGCATGCTCTCCTGGAGCCCCGAGAACACCCGCGGCGACGCGGACCTGCATGTGTTCACCGTCGCGGTGAACTGAACTGTCCTCCCCAGCAAGGCAGTCCGCCTCCGTCGGTGCTCCAACCGGCGGAGGCGGTAGCGTGTGCGATTCCGACGATCTCCCCGGGGGACGAGCCATGCGCGCGCGAGGGACAGTGCTGCGGCCCGCAGCCGTCTGTCTGGCACTGGTGATGCTGCTGGGTGGACTCGCGGGGTGCGGCGCCGGTGTCGGCGCCGCGAAGAAGTCGTGGATCGCGGTGCCGGACCAGTTCTATCTCCGGCCGCCCGGGGACAAGTCCGGTCCGACGAACAAGGTGCCCTTCCACGTCCAGGCCGAGGACGTGAAGGCCAGGAGCCGCTTCGGAACGCAGGACCATCGGCTCACGGTGGACGTCACCGGGTCCGAGCAGGCCGTACGGCTCAAGATCTCGGACATCCGCAAGAAGAACCCCAGGTGCGCCGGAACCGACACCCGGGTCGTCTGCAAGGTGAGCGGCGCCTACAACAGCTGGTCCGACATCGACCGTGTCTATCCGTACGCCGCCCCGGGCAGCAGGCCCGGCGACAGCGGAACGGTCCGTTTCAGCTTCACCACCCAGAAGGGGAAGAAGCTCAGCGCCCGCACCCGGGTCGTCGTCGGCGAGCCCGTGGTGAAGGTGCGGACGACGAAGGTGTTCAAGGACGTCGAACCCGGCTCCGTCCTCGGCACGCCCGTCGTGGTCCGCAACACCGGGGAGGTGCCCGTGCGTGGCGTCGGCCTCGAACTCGCCGTCGGTACGGGCCTGCGTTTCAAGCACCGGTACGGCAACTGCCGCTACCCGGAGCCCCAGAAGGGTTCCGTCGCCGTGTGCGAGTTCCCCGACCTGCGCATACCGCCCGGCCAGGCGATCACCCTCCGTCCGGACCTGACGCTGGACGTCGCCACGACGGAGATGTACTCCTCGTTCCACCAGCAGGCGTGGGCCCTGGACATGGGCCCCGCGAAGAACAGTGTCGTGCCCGAGGGCGGCGACCACGGTGACGGCGCCCGGCTGACGACCGCGACCGCGAAGGCAGCCGACCTGAAGGCGACGTTCGCCGGCGGTGATGTGTGGAGCGAGGTACAGGTGGACACCTACGCCGACTTCGAGGTCTTCGCCGTCGACGTGAGCGGCGAGCGCGGCAGCGAGCACACCGTGCGCCTGAAGGTCCGCAACAACGGGCCCGCCAACCCCGGGAGCACGACACTGCTGTTCACCCCGCCGGAGAGTGCCACCGTGGTGAAGCAGCCCATGGAGGCCATCGACGAGGACGTCTACGAGCCCTACTGCGACCTCGACAAGGGCACGTACTCCTGCTCCGTGGGAAGCGGGCTCGAAGCGGGCAGGACACGCACCTTCGACTTCACGCTCCGACTCGGCGGACCGGGCGAGGGCAGCGTGCGGGTGACTGACGCCCCCGACTCCGACCGCCGGGACCCCGACCCCGCCAACGACACGGCACCGGTTACCGTCCTGCCGTAACCGGTGCCGCGTACGCCGTGCGCGTGCTGTCGAGCCGTGCTGTGCGTCAGCTCAGCAGTTCCACCTCCGCCAGCGTCGCCTCACCGTCGAGGACCAGGCGGTACTCGGTGTACGCCCCGGGCGCCTTGACCGAGAACGCCCGTGTCTGCCGGTCCCAGGTGAAGGACTGGCCGGACCGCTTGTCGAGGTCCTTCCACGTGGTCCCGTCGGACGAGCCCTGGAGGACCCAGCCCTGCGGAGCCTTGGAGCGCTCGGCCGAGGTCAGCGTGTACTGAACGGCCTTGGCCCGGTCGGCAGTCGGCAGATCCACCGACTCGACGGTCGCGTTCGTCGCCGAGGTGTTGTCGAACAACTCGCCCTCGCCCTCGATGACATCGCTCCGGGGCGACGGCACCTTGTCGTCCTGGGCGATCGAGACGGGCGCCGCGTTCTTCCCGGTGCCCCACGAGGACGGCTTCGACCCCATGTCGAACTCCAGCACGCCACCACGGGAGATGATCGAGTGTGGAAGCGAAGTCTTCGTCCACGCCTTGCCGTTGACCTTCAGGCCCTGCACGTAGACGTTCTTCGCGCTGTTCTTCGGGGCCTTCACGACCAGCTTCTTGCCGTTCTCCAGGTGCACGGTCGTCTTGGTGAACAGCGGTGAGCCGACGGCGTATTCGCCGCTGCCCATCACCAGCGGGTAGAAGCCGAGCGAGGAGAAGAGGAACCAGGCCGACTGCTCGCCGTTGTCCTCGTCGCCGTGGTAGCCCTGCCCGATCTCGCTGCCGGTGTAGAGCCGGGACAGCACCTCGCGGACGTTCTTCTGCGTCTTCCAGGGCTGGCTCGCCGCGTTGTACATGTAGTTGACATGGTGGGCGACCTGGTTGGAGTGCCCGTACATGCCCATCCGTACGTCACGGGCCTCGGTCATCTCGTGGATGACGCCCCCGTACGAGCCGACGAACTCGGGCGAGGCGGTCTCGGGTGTCGCGAAGTACGTGTCGAGCTTCTCCGCGAGCCCGGAGCGACCGCCGTACAGGTTGGCGAGGCCGCGGGAGTCCTGGGGCGCGGTGAAGGCGTAACCCCAGCCGTTCGTCTCGGTGTAGTCGTAACCCCACACCCTCGGGTCGAACTTGGACGACTCGACCCGCCAGTCGCCCTTCTGGTCACGGCCCTGGAAGAAGCCGGCCTTGTCGTCGAAGAGGTTGACGTAGTCCTGGGCGCGGTTGAGGAAGTACTCCGCCTCCTCCTTGTAGCGCTTCTCGCCCGTCTTCTCGTAGAGGGCCTGGCCCATCTTCGAGATGCCGTAGTCGTTGAGGTAGCCCTCAAGCGCCCACGACAGACCCTCGTGCGTGTCGGTGCTCGTGTAGCCGAGGAACGGCGAGGTCGCCATGCCCTTGCGGCCCACGCCCGAGGAGGGCGGCACGACGGTGGCGTTCTTGACCGCCGCGTCGTACGCCGACTTCGCGTCGAAGTCGACCCCCTTCACGTACGCGTCCGCGAACGCCACGTCCGACGAGGTGCCGGTCATCAGGTCCGCGTAACCGGGCGAGGACCAGCGCGAGGTCCAGCCGCCGTCCTTGTACTGCTGCACGAACCCGTCGACCATCTCACCCGCCTGACCGGGCGTCAGGAGCGAGTAGGCCGGCCAGGTCGTCCGATACGTGTCCCAGAAGCCGTTGTTGACGTACACCTTGCCGTCGACGATCTTCGCGCCGGTGTGCGTCGGGGTGTCCGGGCCGGGCATCGGCGAGAACGGCGAGGCGTACTGGTACTTCGAACCGACCTTCTCGAAGCCGGAGTTGGGGTACAGGTACAGCCGGTAGAGGCTGGAGTACAGGGTCGTCAGCTGGTCCGGTGTCGCGCCCTCGACCTCGACCTTGCCGAGGATCTTGTCCCACTGCTTCTGGGCGCGCGACTTGACCGCGTCGAAGGACGTGCCGTCGGGGATCTCCTGACGGAGGTTGTCCTTGGCCTGGTCGATGCTGATCAGGGAGGTGGCCAGGCGGAGCGTGACCGTGCGGTCCTCGCCCGCCTTGAACCGCAGATGGCCCTTCACACCGGAGGAGCCGCCCTCGGTGACCTCCGCGTCGAAGACCCCGTACACGAAGAGGCGGGTCGCGCCCGTCGACAGGCCGGACTTCACGTCCGAGTAGCCCGTGAAGGTCCCGTTCTCCTTGTCGAGGGTCAGGCCCGCCTGGTCGGTGACGTTGTCGAAGATAACGCTCGTGTCGTCGCCGGGGTAGGTGAAGCGCATGGCCGCCGCGTGGTCAGTCGGCGCCATCTCCGTCTTCAGCCCGTTCTCGAACCGCACCCCGTAGTAGTACGGGCGTGCCGTCTCGTTCTCGTGCTTGAAGGGCAGCGCGCGGGCGGTGCGGCCCGTCTCCGGGGTGCCGGACGCGGCCGACGGCATCACCTGGAAGGTCTGCCGGTCGCCCATCCAGGGGCTCGGCTCATGACTCGCGCTGAACGCCTGTATCGTCGGCAGATTGTCCGCGTTGTTCGCCCGCGCGTAGTCGTAGAGCCAGCTGAGTGAACCGGCGTTCGTCACCGGCGTCCAGAAGTTGAAGCCGTGCGGCACGGCCGTCGCCGGGAAGTTGTTGCCGCGCGAGAAGCCGCCGCTGGAGTTGGTGCCGCGCGTGGTGGACGCGTAGTCCGAGAGATGTGCCTTGGGCTTCTCGGGCTTCTGCACGCTCAGGTTCACGTCGTCCAGCCAGCCGCGGAACTTCGCGGGCCCCTTCGGGGAGTCGTACGCGACCAGGATCCGGTCGACCGTACGGCCGGCCGCGACCGAGCCGATCCGGGAGACGACGTTGTTCCACTGGTTGACGTACAGGACCTTCGACGCGCCCTGTCCCTGAGGCGTCAGCGGGAACCCGTGCTGGTCCTGGGCGCGCAGGTCGCTCAGATGGGTGCCGTCCGTGAAGGCCAGGTCCACCGAGACGTTCGTGGCGTCGTAGTCCCGGTCGCCGTCCGCCATGGACGGGAAGACCCGGTAGGCCAGCTCGGTGTCGCGGCCCACGGCCACGTTCACGTCGAAGACCTTGTTGTACGAATAGGCGCGGCCGTCGGCCTTGTGCGTGCCCGCGTACCGGAGGGCCTTCTTGCCCGTGAAGCCCGCGCCGGACTTCGCGGTCGGGGAGCCGCTCGGGCCGCGGTCCACCAGCGAGAGCATGTCCTTGGGTGTCGGCTCCTCGCCGCCGCCCGTCGAGAACTGCACGTCGGCGAGTTGCAGGGCGTCCGAAGCGCCGTTGTTCCTGGTGATGTCGAGCCGGAAGTGCTGGTACTCCGCGGGCTCGGCGAGGTCGTACGACTTCGTCTGGAAGCGCTCGCCGAAGGACTCGCCGGTGCGGGTGTCGAGGGTCTTCCAGTCCTTGCCGTCCGTGGACCCCTGGAAGGTCCAGTCGACAGGGTCGCGCTCGTCGTGGTCGTTGGCCGACGTGAGCGCGTACGTGACCAGCTTGACCGGGGCGTCCAGCTCGAACTCCACCCAGCCGGTGGGCGCGAAGGTCAGCCATTTGGTGCCGGGCTCGACGTCGACGAGGTTCTCCTTCACCTCGCCCGAGCCCGCGTTCTCGCCGCTCGCGCCGACGTCCGTGACGTGCTCGGTCACATTGCCGGGAATGCCGGTGCTGAAGCCGCCGTCGACACCCGACGAACGCTTCGAACCATCGGGCGCGGTGTCGACTGTATTCAGCCAGTCGGGTGCTGGTTCACCCGCCTCGAAGGAGGAACCGAACTCCCGGTCCGCGGCCGCGGCTTCGGCCGGACGGGCGACCGCGGCGCCCTGCGAGGCCACCACCAGCGCGAAGGCGGTCGCTCCGAGCACCGCCGTGGAACCCCATCCGTGCCGTGCCCTGATCCGAGATCTGTGCGGAGACCCTTGCCGAGATCTGTGGTGCATGCGCCAGCACCCTCCCTGTCACGTGCGCCTGGACAACGTTGTCAAATTCGCTGCGCAGGTCCAGTAGGGAGTCAAGTGGTCAGTGATGTCAAGGGTGTTGAACGTGGCGTACGGGGGTAATGACGACAGTCGGCCCGATGGCCCATCCACGGGCTCACCTGTCGGCTTCCTGTTCGACCGCTGATCGTTCCCTGATCACCCGCTGTGCGGCGGAGGCTGCGGGCAGCTGATATTTCCGCGAGGTCTCACTTCGGGAAAGAGTGTCGGCCAACTGTGCATTCGATCTTGCTCCGCTGGCGGGAAGTGGACTATACCTGTCGGCGTCCGCCCAGTCGTTCGACGGGCCGCGGACAGGCACAGGCCAGGGAGAAGAAGGGGGCGTGGCGATCAGCGACTGCCGCGTATTCCCGCCGATCCCGGTATTCCACGCACGATCCAGCTCTACGTCCCCCCGCGGAAAGCGCCGGGCAAGCCGTCCGACCTGCTTTTCCCGCCGGGGGTCCGGGGGTTGACCCCCGGGTAATGCAGTACAGACCGCGGTGCCGGGGAGGGTCCGGTTCACCGCCTGAGTCCTGATGAAGGCGAGGACTTGAGCATGGGATCCACTTCCGCCCACAACAACCGTGAGGGCGTCGGCCGCCGCGATCTGATCAAGCGGACCGCTGCGCTCGGCCTGATTTCCGTACCCACGATGAGTTTCCTGTCGGCCTGTGCCAGCGGTGACAGCGGCAGCGAGGAAAAGGTCGACAAGGGCAAGAAGACCAAGGAGAACCCCCTCGCCGTCAATGAGAGCGCGCCGCTGGAGATCGTCATCTTCGACGGTGGTTTCGGCACGAAGTACGCCGAGGACGCCAAGGCGATCTACGAGAAGAATTTCCCCAAGGCCAAAGTCAAGTTCTCCTCGACGCAGAAGATCCAGTCGGTCCTGCAGCCGCGCTTCAACCAGGGAACTCCGCCGGACCTGATCGACAACTCGGGTGCCGAGCAGATGGACATGGGCGTCCTCGTGGGCAAGAAGCAGCTCTCGGACCTCACCCCGCTGCTGGACGCGCCGTCCGTCGACGACCCGGCCAAGAAGGTACGGGACACCCTGCGCCCCGGCATCGTCGAGATGGGCCAGTTCGACGGCGACCCGGTCTGGATCATGTACTACGCGTACACCGTCTACGGCGTGTGGTACTCCCAGAAGGCGCTGGAGTCTCTCGACGCCACGTACCCGGAGACCTGGGACGACATGCTCGCGGTCTGTGCCAAGGCGAAGAAGCAGGGCATCGCGGGCTGGACGTACGCGGGCAAGCACCCGTACTACATCCCCTTCTCGCTCTACCCGATGATCGCCAAGGTCGGGGGCGTCGAGGTCCTCGACGCCATCGACAACCTGGAGCCGAACGCCTGGAAGCACCCCGCGGTCAAGACCTGCTTCGAGGCGTACTACGAGCTCTACAAGAAGGGCTACATCCTCAAGGGCACGCCGGGCCTCGACCACATCCAGTCCCAGACGGCCTGGACCGAGGGCAAGGCGCTCTTCATCCCGAACGGCTCCTGGGTGGAGAACGAGGCGGCGAAGACCATGCCGAAGGACTTCGACCTCGCGGTGAACGCGCCCAGCGGCATCGACAGCTCGGACAAGATGCCCTTCGGCACCATCTGGGCGTCCGGCGGCGAGCCCTTCATCGTCCCCGCCAAGGCCAAGAACACGGACGGCGGCATGGAGCAGCTGCGCATCATGCTCAGCGAGGCCTCGTCGAAGAACTTCACCGCGTCCGTCAAGTCGCTGACCGCGTTCAACGGCGGCACCGACGGTATCGAGCTGACGCCGGGTCTGAAGTCCGGTGTCGCGGCCCTGGAGAAGGCGGGCACCAACGTGGTCAACCCGCGCATCCAAGACTGGTACGTGGCGTTGCAGAAGGAGAAGATCGGTGTCGGCGGCCTCGGCGAGATGATGGCGGGGCGGCTCACCCCGGCAGAGGCCATCAAGAAGATCCAGGGCTATGCCGACGAGGCGGCCAAGGACGACAACATCCAGCACTACAAGCACCAGTGAGCGAGGCCGGGGCTCCGGGCGGTGACCGGGGCCCCGGCTCTCGAAGTGCGGCGTCGACGGCAGCCCCCGCGGGAAGATCGGGTCGGTAGGAATGCAACACGGCAAATACCGTTTCATCGTGGGGTTCTTGACGGCCCCCCTGGCCATCTACGGCCTCTTCGTGATCTGGCCCTTCATCCAGTCCATCTACTATTCGTTCACGGACTGGAGCGGTCTGAGCCCCGAGTTCAAGATGGTGGGCTTCAAGAACTACACGCGACTGCTCGATGACGAGGTCTTCTGGAAGTCGATGCAGCACAGCGTGATGCTGGTCGTGCTGCTGCCGTTGGTGACCCTCACCATGGCGCTGTTCTTCGCCTTCATGCTCAATGTCGGCGGACGGCGCCGAAAGAATGCCGCGATCGCCGGTGTCCGCGGCTCCGCCTTCTACAAGGTGGTCTACTTCTTTCCGCAGGTGCTGTCGATCGCCATCGTCGCGCTGCTGTTCCAGTTCGCCTACAACCCCAACAGCGGTGCGATCAACTCCGCCCTGAAGGCGATCGGGTTGGACAGCGTCCAGCCCGACTGGCTCGGTGACCCCGATCTCGCCCTCTGGTGCGTTTTCGCGGTACTCGTCTGGTGCACCGTCGGTTTCTTCGTGGTGCTCTTCTCCGCGGGAATGGCCTCCATTCCCAAGGACTACTACGAGGCGGCGCTGCTGGACGGCGCAAACCGCCTCACGACATTCTTCAAGATCACCCTGCCGCTTCTCTGGGACACCGTGCAGTCCGGCTGGGCCTATGTGGGCATCCTGGCGCTCGGCGCCGAGGCCTTCGCGGTCGTGCAGATCATGACCGTCGGCCCGAACGGCGGCGGTCCCGACTACTCGACGACCGTCCTGCCGCTGTACGTCTACCAGAAGGCGTTCCGTGACGGTCAGGCCGCCTACGCGACGACGATCGGTGTCGCCCTGCTCGTCGTGACGCTGCTGTTCGTGGCCGTCGTCATGAAGCTGGGCCGGCGCGAGCGGCTGGAGTACTGATGCAGACCGAGCTGACCGAGCCGCGAGGAGGCCACGAGTGAAGACGACCGACATGCCTCCCGCCGACACCACCGAGGAGAGGCCGCCCGTCATGAAGACGACGTCGGCGCCCGGGCCGCGGGAGAAGGCCACCGAGGGCAGGACCCTCAACATCTTCTCGCACGGCATGCTCGTCCTCTGGGCGTTCATGGTCGTGCTGCCGCTGCTCTGGGCGGTGATGACCTCGTTCAAGACGGACAAGGAGATCTTCAGCTCGCCCTGGGCGCTGCCCGACTCGCTGCACTTCGACAACTGGTCGCGCGCCTGGACCGAAGCGAACATGAGCGACTATTTCCTCAACACGATCATCGTGGTGGGGTTCTCGCTCCTCGGCACCATGCTGCTGGGCTCCATGGCGGCCTATGTCCTCGCGCGCTTCGAGTTCCCCGGGAACCGCTTCATCTACTTCCTCTTCATCGGAGGAATGAGCTTCCCGATCATCCTGGCGCTGGTCCCGCTGTTCTACGTCATGCAGAACCTCTCGCTGCTGAACACGCTGCCCGGACTGATCCTGGTCTACATCGGCTACTCACTGCCGTTCACCGTGTTCTTCATGACGGCCTTCTTCCGCACGCTGCCGACCTCGGTGGCCGAGGCGGCCTTCGTGGACGGCGCCTCGCACACCAGGACGTTCTTCCAGGTGATGCTGCCGATGGCCAAGCCGGGCCTGATCAGCATCACCATCTTCAACTTCCTGGGCCAGTGGAACCAGTACATGCTGCCGACCGTGCTCAACACCGAGCCGGACAACAAGGTTCTCACCCAGGGCCTCGTCCAGCTGGCCGTCAGCCAGGGCTACAAGGGTGACTGGTCCGGTCTCTTCGCCGGCCTCGTGATGGCGATGCTGCCCGTGCTGGCCGCGTACATCATCTTCCAGCGCCAGGTGGTGCAGGGGCTGACCGCGGGCGCGCTCAAGTAACGGTTCGGCCGTCGGTTCGGTTTGCGAGGGTGGTCCCGGATTGGCGCCGGGGCCACCCTTGTGTGTGCGGGCGCCGGCGCGCCCCTCTCTTGCTCAACCTCTTGACGGGAGGCAACCCAAACGGCTCAGCTTAGAGTTCACTAGTTGGACATAGACGGGGTCTCACTGAGGCGACCCCGTACGCAGGAGGTCGTCGTGGAGACTCCGGGGTCGCAGTCGTCGCTGCACCGAGCCAATCTCGAACGGGTCGTACGCGCGGTGCGCCTGGCCGGGTCGCTCACGCAGGCCGAGATCGCGAGGACCACGGGCCTGTCCGCGGCCACGGTCTCCAACATCGTCCGGGAGCTGAAGGACGGCGGAACGGTCGAGGTCACGCCCACCTCGGCGGGCGGCCGGAGGGCGCGCAGCGTCAGTCTCAGCGGCGATGCCGGCATTGTGATCGGCGTCGACTTCGGGCACACGCATCTGCGCGTCGCGGTCGGCAACCTCGCCCATCAGGTCCTCGCCGAGGAGTCCGAGCCACTCGACGTGGACGCCTCCGCCGCACAGGGCTTCGACCGGGCGGAACAGCTGGTCAGCCGCCTGATCGCGGCCACCGGCGTGGACCGTACGAAGATCGCGGGCGTCGGGCTCGGCGTGCCGGGGCCGATCGACGTGGAGTCCGGGACGCTCGGCTCCACCGCCATCCTGCCGGGCTGGACCGGCACCAAGCCCGCCGAGGAGATGGGCGGACGGCTCGGTGTGCCGGTGCACGTCGACAACGACGCCAACCTGGGAGCCCTCGGCGAACTCGTCTGGGGGAGCGGCCGGGGCGTACGGGACCTGGCATACATCAAGGTCGCCAGCGGTGTCGGCGCCGGACTGGTGATCAGCGGCAAGATCTACCGTGGCCCGGGTGGCACAGCGGGAGAAATCGGGCATATTACTCTTGACGAGTCCGGCCCGGTCTGTCGCTGCGGCAACCGGGGCTGCCTGGAGACCTTCGCGGCGGCACGCTATGTGCTGCCGCTCCTGCAGTCCAGCCACGGCACGGACCTGACCATGGAAGGTGTCGTACGACTGGCGAGGGACGGAGACCCTGGCTGCCGTCGGGTGATCGCCGACGTCGGCCGACACATCGGCAGTGGAGTCGCCAATCTCTGCAACTTGCTCAACCCGAGTCGCGTGGTTCTCGGCGGTGATCTCGCTGAGGCCGGAGAGCTCGTGCTCGGGCCCATAAGGGAGTCCGTCGGCCGCTATGCGATCCCCAGTGCGGCACGTCAACTATCCGTTCTGCCAGGGGCACTTGGCGGCCGGGCGGAGGTCCTCGGGGCGCTCGCTCTCGCACTCAGCGAGATGGGCGATTCAACCCTTTTGGACGGTTCGCTCACCACGGCCACGCCTGCCTTCACTTAGAGAACGGATGGCACCGTTGCCATCTCGTTAAGGATTTACTTCTTGACGTCGCACTTGTGGCCGAGTTGACTTCCAGCCACCTCGGCCGCAACGTCGCGGCCTCGTCAGGGAGGTTTCTGAAGTGAATACGCGTATGCGTCGCGCCGCCTTTGCTGTTGCCGCAGGTGCGATGGCTGTCTCGCTGGCTGCCTGTGGCAGTGCCGACGAGGCCGGCGACGGTGACAGCACGAAGTCCGCGGCCAAGGGTGACGCCATCAAGGTCGGCCTCCTCCTTCCGGAGAACCAGACCGCTCGGTACGAGAAGTTCGACAAGCCCCTGATCGAGAAGAAGGTCAAGGAGCTCACGAACAACAAGGGCGAGATCGTCTACGCCAACGCCAAGCAGGACGCCACCACGCAGTCCCAGCAGGTCGACACGATGATCACCAACAAGGTGGACGTGCTGATCGTGGACGCGGTGGACTCCAAGGCCATCGCCAACGGCGTGAAGAAGGCCAAGGACGCCGGCATCCCCGTCGTCGCGTACGACCGTCTGGCCGAGGGCCCGATCGACGCCTACACCTCCTTCGACAACGAAGAGGTCGGCCGCGTCCAGGGCAAGGCGCTCCTGGAGGCCCTGGGCGACAAGGCCAAGCCCTCCGCGAAGATCGTCATGATGAACGGCGCGGTCACCGACCCGAACGCCGCCCTCTTCAAGAAGGGCGCGCTGTCCGAGCTCGAGGGCAAGGTCGCCATCGCGAAGTCGTACGACACCAAGGAGTGGAAGCCGGAGAACGCCAACGCCAACATGGAAGGCGCGATCTCCGCGATCGGCAAGAACAACATCGTCGGCGTCTACTCCGCCAACGACGGCATGGCGGGCGGCATCATCACGGCCCTGAAGGCCGCGGACGTCTCCCCGCTCCCGCCGGTCACCGGCCAGGACGCCGAGCTCGCCGGTGTGCAGCGCATCGTCTCGGGTGAGCAGTACATGAGCGTCTACAAGCCCTACCCGCAGGAGGCGGACGTCGCCGCGGAGATGGCCGTCGCCCTCGCCAAGGGCGAGAAGCTCGACTCCATCGCCAAGGACTCGGTCGACAGCCCGACCACCAAGGGCGTCCCGTCGGTGCTCGTCCCCGTCGTGTCGCTGACCAAGGACAACATCAACGACACCGTCATCAAGGACGGCATCTACACGGTCGACGAGATCTGCACGGCGAAGTTCAAGACCGCCTGCGACAAGATCGGTCTCAAGTAGCCAAAACGCAAGTCCCTTACCGCGTACGGGAATTCATCATCGGATTCCCGTACGAGGCTTGATTCCCGCAGGGAATCCCGTCCGGGGCTCGCGTACTCGAAGCTCCTCCGGCGCCCCGCAACCACCAGCCCCGCAAGCTAGGGCGGGGCGCCGGACGGAAAACTTCCTCCCTCCCCCAATTCTTCTGCACAACCTCCCGCCGGGTCAGGCGGCGAAGGAGATGGTTAACGTGTCCGCTACGCCTGTCCTGGCGTTGCGCGGGGTCTCGAAGCGGTTCGGTGCCGTCCAGGCGCTCACCGACGTAGAGCTCGAGGTCCACGCCGGCGAGGTGGTCGCCCTGGTCGGCGACAACGGCGCCGGAAAATCCACGCTGGTGAAGACGATCGCCGGCGTGCACCCCATCGATGAGGGCGTCATCGAATGGGACGGCAAGACCGTCCAGATCAACAAGCCGCACGACGCCCAGCACCTGGGCATCGCGACCGTCTACCAGGACCTCGCGCTGTGCGACAACATCGACGTCGTCGGCAACCTCTACCTGGGCCGTGAGCTGAAGAAGCGCGGCATCCTGGACGAGGTCGAGATGGAGCGCCGCTCCCGCGAGCTGCTCCAGACGCTGTCGATCCGCATTCCCAGCGTGCGCATCCCGATCGCCTCGCTCTCCGGCGGTCAGCGCCAGACGGTGGCCATCGCCCGCTCCATGCTCGGCGCGCCCAAGCTGGTCATCCTCGACGAGCCCACCGCGGCCCTCGGTGTCGAGCAGACCGCCCAGGTCCTCGACCTGGTCGAGCGGCTGCGCGAGCGCGGCCACGCGGTCCTGCTCATCAGCCACAACATGGCCGACGTCAAGGCCGTCGCCGACAAGGTGGCCGTGCTCCGGCTCGGCCGCAACAACGGCGTCTTCGAGGTCAAGACCACCTCGCAGGAAGAGATCATTTCCGCCATCACCGGTGCCACGGACAACGCCGTGACCCGTCGTGCGGCGCGCAGCAACGGGGAGGCTCAGAAGTGAGCATCGACAAGACCTCCGCCACTCCCGACGACCACGTCGTCGAGAACCCCGAGGCCGCCGCGGGCGCCGATGTCGCCGTCGACCCCCGGCTGCTGGTGCGCGAGCGAGGCTTCGCCGGCTACCTCGACGAGTTCAAGCGCAAGATGCGGGCCGGTGACCTGGGCTCGATCCCGGTCGTCGTCGGCCTGATCGTCATCTGCGTCATCTTCCAGAGCCTCAACTCGGCCTTCCTCTCGGCCGAGAACCTCAACAACATCGCCGTCGCGATGGTCGCCACCGGCATGATGTCCGTCGGCATCATCTTCGTGCTGCTGCTCGGCGAGATCGACCTGTCGGTCGGCTCGGTCAGCGGTGTGGCGGGCGCCATCACCGCCGTGCTCAGCGTCACGAACGGCGTGAACGAGTGGCTGTCGGTGCTCATCGCCCTCGCCAGCGGTGCGGCCATCGGTGCGATCCACGGCTTCTTCTTCGCCAGGATCGGCGCGCCCGCGTTCGCGGTCACGCTGGCCGGCCTGCTGTTCTGGCTCGGCTTCATGCTCCAGATCCTGGGCGAGAACGGCACGATCAACCTCGACGGCGACGGCGTGGTCGGCAAGCTGACCACGTACTACTTCTCGGACGTCGCGGCCGCCTACGGGCTCGCGGTGGTCGCGGTGGCGCTCTTCTTCGTCACCTCGTTCCTGGACAGCCGCCGTCGTGAGGCGGCGGGCATCCCGGCCCGGCCGCTCATCGACATCGTGGTGCGCACCGCGATCCTCGCGGTCGTCGCCTTCGCCGCGGCGATCATGTTCAACCAGTACAAGGGTCTGCCCCTGGCGCTGCTGCTGTTCGTCCTGGTCCTGGTGATCACGGACTTCGTGCTGCGCCGCACGACCTACGGCCGCAAGATCTTCGCGCTCGGCGGCAGCGTCGAGGCGTCCCGTCGTGCCGGTATCAACGTCACGGCGGTACGGGTCTCGGTCTTCGCCATCGCGGGCTTCTTCGCCGCGGTGGGCGGTCTGTTCTGGTCCTCGAAGATCGCGGCGGCCAACCAGAGCGCCGGTGCGGGTGACCTTCTGATGAACGTCATCGCGGCGGCGGTCATCGGTGGCACCAGCCTCTTCGGTGGGCGCGGGCGTACGTGGAACGCGCTTCTCGGTGTCATGGTGATCACGTCGATCCAGTACGGGCTGGCTCTCGAGGGCATCGCCACGCCGGTTCAATACATGATCACTGGTGGTGTGCTTCTGGCCACGGTTGTCATCGACTCCATCACCCGCAAGACCCAGAAGACCGCGGGTCGCGCGTAGCAGTACATGGCCTGACGGTTGTGGAGAGCTGCGGGCCGGCTGTGGCTGGTCGCGCGGTTCCCCGCGCCCCTTAGGGGCGAAGCCCCCTTCGGACAAGTGCCCGACACCAATGGCGGTGTCGGGCACTTTCGTCTGGCCGTGTGCGTTTGGTGGCGGGAGCCGTGGGCGAGATGTTTTACGGCCGAACGCGTGACGTACGACGCACAGCCCGGCCGCCGCCGTGAAAGGCGGAACATTAGACTCGACAGACCCGGCAAAGCTCGATCAGCTCTACTGCAAGGAGGCACGGGTGCCGCTGCTGACCCGCATCAGGGGACCGCGCGATCTGGACCGGCTCAGCCTGGAGCAGCTGGACCAGCTGGCAGGCGAGATCCGGACCTTCCTCGTCGAAGAGGTCTCCAAGACCGGCGGCCACCTCGGCCCGAACCTCGGTGTCGTGGAGCTCACCATCGCGTTGCACCGCGTCTTCGAGTCCCCGAAGGACAGAGTCCTGTGGGACACGGGACACCAGTCCTATGTGCACAAGCTGCTCACGGGCCGCCAGGACTTCTCGAAGCTGAAGATGAAGGGCGGCCTGTCCGGCTACCCCTCGCAGGCGGAGTCCGAGCACGACGTCATCGAGAACTCGCACGCCTCCACGGTCCTCGGCTGGGCCGACGGCCTCGCGAAAGCCAACGAGGTCCTCCGAAAAGAGGACCACGTCGTCGCCGTCATCGGCGACGGAGCCCTCACCGGCGGCATGGCCTGGGAGGCGCTCAACAACATCGCCGACGCCAAGGACCGCCCCCTCGTCATCGTCGTCAACGACAACGAGCGGTCGTACGCCCCCACCATCGGCGGCCTCGCCAACCACCTGGCGACCCTGCGCACCACCGACGGCTACGAGCGTTTCCTGGCCCGGGGCAAGGACATCCTGGAGCGCACGCCCGTCGTCGGAAAGCCGCTCTACGAGACCCTGCACGGCGCCAAGAAGGGCCTCAAGGACTTCATCGCCCCGCAGGGCATGTTCGAGGACCTGGGCCTGAAGTACGTCGGCCCCATCGACGGCCACGACATCGAGGCCCTGGAGTCCGCGCTCGTCCGCGCCAAGCGCTTCGGCGGCCCCGTCATCGTGCACTGCCTCACCGAGAAGGGCCGTGGCTACCAGCCCGCCCTCCAGGACGAGGCGGACCGCTTCCACGCCGTCGGCAAGATCCACCCCGACACGGGCCTGCCGATCGCCTCCTCCGGTGCCGACTGGACGTCCGTCTTCGGCGAGGAGATGGTCAAGCTCGGCAAGGAGCGAGAGGACGTCGTCGCCATCACGGCCGCCATGCTCCAGCCGGTCGGCCTCGACAAGTTCGCCAAGGCCTTCCCGGACCGGGTGTACGACGTCGGCATCGCCGAGCAGCACGCGGCCGTCTCGGCGGCCGGACTCGCCACCGGCGGCCTGCACCCCGTCTTCGCCGTGTACGCGACCTTCCTCAACCGCGCCTTCGACCAGGTCCTGATGGACGTGGCCCTGCACAAGTGCGGCGTCACCTTCGTCCTCGACCGGGCCGGCATCACCGGCACCGACGGCGCCTCCCACAACGGCATGTGGGACATGTCGATCCTCCAGGTCGTCCCCGGGCTGCGGCTGGCCGCCCCGCGCGACGCCGACCAGGTCCGCGCCCAGCTCCGCGAGGCCGTCGAGGTCACCGACGCGCCGACCGTGGTCCGCTTCTCCAAGGGTGCGGTCGGTCCCGCCGTACCCGCCGTGGGCCGGATCGGCGGCATGGACGTCCTGCGCGAGCCGGGCACCGACGCCCCGGACGTGCTGCTCGTCTCCGTCGGCGCCCTCGCTCCGATGTGCCTGGAGATCGCCGGCCTCCTCGACAAGCAGGGCATCTCCACGACCGTCGTCGACCCGCGCTGGGTCAAGCCCGTCGACGAGGCCATGGCCCCGCTCGCCGAGCAGCACCGCGTGGTCGTCACCGTCGAGGACAACTCCCGTGTCGGCGGTGTCGGTTCGGCCGTCGCGCAGGCCCTGCGCGACGCGGGCGTGGACATGCCGCTGCGCGACTTCGGCATCCCGCCCCGCTTCCTCGACCACGCCTCCCGCAAGGAGGTGCTGGCCGAGATCGGACTGACCGCACCGGACATCGCCCGGCAGGTCACCGGCCTCGTCTCCAAGCTCGACGGCCTCCCCCACTCTCGGCTTCGCTCGAGCGGGGGGACCCCCACCGAGCAGGCCCACGCCACGGTGGAGTCCGCCCGCGACTGACACGCCGGGTCGCACGCGACCGGCACAGTCGGGTCCGCACGCGACCCACACGGCCGAGTGGGCCGGTTTCCACACCCTTTACGGTGGTGAAACCGGCCCATTAGCGTGAAACCTGCCGCGCCGGGGCATACGGACCACGCCCCCTCTCGATCATGTCGAGGACGACAAGCGTGGGAGGTACGCCGTGAGCAGCACCCTCTTCAGGACGAAGAAGGTCGAACAGTCCATCCTCGATACCGAGGAGCCAGAGCACGCGCTCAAGAAATCCTTGTCCGCGCTGGATCTGACCGTCTTCGGCGTCGGTGTCATCATCGGCACCGGCATCTTCGTCCTGACCGGCACGGTCGCCAAGAACAACGCCGGTCCCGCCGTAGCCCTGGCCTTCGTCGTCGCCGGGGTCGTCTGCGCGCTCGCCGCGCTCTGCTACGCCGAGTTCGCCTCCACCGTCCCGGTGGCCGGCTCGGCGTACACGTTCTCGTACGCCTCGCTCGGGGAACTGCCCGCCTGGATCATCGGCTGGGACCTCGTTCTGGAGTTCGCGCTCGGCACGGCGGTGGTCGCCGTCGGCTGGTCGGGCTACATCGCCTCGCTGCTGGACAACGCGGGCTGGCACCTGCCGGCTTCCCTCAGTGGGAGAGAGGGGGCCGACGGCTTCGGCTTCGACATCCTCGCCGCCGCCCTCGTACTGGTCCTCACCGGCATCCTCGTGATCGGCATGAAGCTCTCCGCCCGGATCACCGCGGTCGTCGTCGCCATCAAGGTCACCGTCGTCCTCGTCGTCATCATCGCCGGCGCCTTCTTCATCGTGGGCGACAACTACGACCCGTTCATCCCGAAGGCGCAGGAGGTGTCGGCCGGCGGCGATCTCCAGTCCCCGCTCATCCAGCTGATGTTCGGCTGGGCCCCCTCCAACTTCGGCGTGATGGGCATCTTCACCGCCGCCTCCGTCGTCTTCTTCGCCTTCATCGGCTTCGACGTCGTGGCCACGGCCGCCGAGGAGACCCGTAACCCACAGCGGGACATGCCGCGCGGCATCCTCGGCTCACTGATCATCTGCACCACGCTGTACGTCGCGGTGGCGATCGTCGTGACCGGTATGCAGCACTACACCGAGCTCTCCGTGGACGCACCGCTGGCCGACGCGTTCAAGGCCACCGGGCACCCCTGGTTCGCGGGCTTCATCAGCTTCGGCGCCGCCGTCGGCCTCACGACGGTCTGCATGATCCTGCTCCTCGGCCAGACCCGGGTCTTCTTCGCGATGAGCCGCGACGGACTGCTGCCGCGCTTCTTCTCGCACGTCCACCCGCGCTTCAAGACCCCGCACCGGCCGACCATCCTGCTCGGCGTGATCATCGCGATCCTCGCGGGCTTCACCAGCCTCAGCGAGCTCGCCGAACTGGTCAACATCGGGACGCTGTTCGCGTTCGTAGTCGTCGCGATCGGCGTGATCATCCTCCGCCGCACCCGCCCCGAACTGCCCCGCTCCTTCCGCACCCCGCTGGTGCCGTTCCTGCCGATCGTCTCCGTGCTCGCCTCGCTCTGGCTGATGCTCAACCTGCCCGCCGAGACCTGGCTGCGGTTCGGCATCTGGATGGCGCTCGGCTTCCTCGTGTACTTCCTGTACGGCCGCTCCCACAGCCGTCTCGGACGCGGTGAGGAGGCCACGGCCGGCGAGGTCATCAAGCCGCAGCGCGGAGACACCCAGTAACCGACCCTCGCGATCGACCGACCTCGCGATCAACCGGCCCCGTACGTCCCGCCTCGGCGGAGACTGCGGGGCCGGACCACGTATGGTGGCGCGCCGACCGCCGTCGCCACGGCGGCTCCTGACGGCCCGGTACGAGCAGGTGGGCATCGTCGGGCGGGGCGGTGCTGTGCGTGCGTGTGAGGTGGCTCCCAGGGGGCTGGGGCGGTGCGTGGGCGCGTGGGGTGAGGGCGACGACCACGTGCGGTGTGCGGTGTGCGTGGTGTGCGGTGCTAGGGGCGGACCGTGCGCGGACCCGTGACCTCCGCGCCCAACTCGCTCACCCGGCGGCGCAGTTCACGGTCGGCCGTGACCACCAGCCGCCGACGGTCCGCGGTCGCGGCGGTCAGCTCCACGATGCGGTCGTCGCCGCTGCCGGGCGCCTCGTCGACCCGTACGCCCGGGACGGAGGCGGTGCCGCGAGCGCCTCCCTCGACCACGAGGATCAGCTCCAGGGGACCTGGGTACTCCGCAAGCCCGTCGGTGGCGTACGGGACGAGCAGGTCCCGCAGGCGCTCCGCGGCGCCCCGGCGGTCACGCCACCAGCCGTCGGGCACGGACCCGACCACATTGGCGGCGTCGACGATCACGAGCAGCGGGGCGTCCATGTGGCCAGGGTCGCACGGAGGGGGATCACACGACCCGATTAGAGTGGGGGAGTGTCAATGGTCCGCACAGTGAACGGTGACTGGCTCATACGCGGCCGGGACGGCAGACTCGGCGCCTACGCCCCGCGGGACGAAGCGGTGTGGTGCTGGGCCGAGCAGCACCCGGGCGGTGCCTGGTCGGCGCCCCGTACGGTCGGCGGCGACCAGCGTGTGCACCCCGCGCTCGCCGTGGGGCAGGGAACCGACGGTTACGCCCATCTGGTGTCCTGGCGCCCCACCGGCGGACAGGAGTCGGGGCTCGTCCACGCCACGCACTTCCGGCCGCACCTCGCGGCCCTCGACTGGAATCCCCTCGGGCATCCCAACAAGACGGGCGAGGCGACCGGAGTACCGGCCGTCACCGTCGACGCGCAGGGCCGCGCCCATGTCTTCGTACCCAACAGGGGCGGCGGCGTCAGCATGCGCGGCCAGAAGGAACGCGGCGGGTGGGGTCCGTGGCGCGACCTCAAGGGCCGTGAGGTCGAGGGCGAACTGGCGGCCGTGACCCGGGAGTCCGGGCTCGTCGAGCTGTACGCGGCCTCGCCGGCGGGCATCCTGCGCTGGACCCAGGCGGGCCCCGGCCACATCCCCGCGCTCGACGAGGAGCCGCTCAAGGTGGCGGCCCGGCCCGGCACCCTGCGGGCCCTCAGCACCTCCGACGAGCACGTGACGCTCTTCTTCACGGACGAGACGGACACCGTTTGCGCGTGGCGGGCCGGCAGTGAGCCCGTGGCGCTCCTGACCTGTGCCGGGCCGGGGCCGGTGTCCGCGATCCGCTGCACACTCGACGGTGTCGACTGCACGTTGCTCGCGCAGCGTTCGCTGAGCGGCCGTATCGCCTTCGCCGCCTACCCGACCGAGCAGGAGTCGGCGGGTGCCTGGTGGACCGAGTCGGGTCCCCAGCTCCCCACGGACGTCCAGCTGTCGCTGGGCCATGACCACGAGGGCCGCGTCACGGCCGCCACCCTCCAGCCGACCACCGGCCAACTCCTACTGACCCGCCGCAAGGAGGAGCCGGGCTTGGCCTTGGAGGCTTGGCACACCATTTAGCTCGCCCCCGCCGCCCCTACCCGTCCCGTCCCCTGGGGCTTCGCCCCAGACCCCGTGGGGTGGGTTGTCGGGTGGAGGTCGGCTGTGGCTGGCCGCGCAGTTCCCCGCGCCCCTAAAAACCTGGGGGTGCGGGGAACTGCGCAGTATTCAGCCCCTCCGGCGTTTGAGGAGCGGGGGTTCGGGGGCGGAGCCCCTGAAAAGGGACGGGAATGGGTAGGGGCGGCGGGGGCGAAAAACTTCCGGCCCGGGACGAACGTCAAGTGCCCCGCACGCCAGGCAGGCGTACGGGGCACCGACAAGCACAGCGCAGCGGCTACGCCGGGACGCTGGCCACACCCCGCGCCAGGAACGGCTTGCCGTTGACCCGCTCGGAGACACCCTCACGGTCCAGGTAGGGCGTGATCCCGCCCAGGTGGAAGGGCCACCCCGCACCAGTGATCAGGCACAGGTCGATGTCCTGCGCCTCGGCCACGACACCCTCGTCGAGCATGAGCCCGATCTCCTGCGCGACGGCGTCGAGCACCCGCGCCCGCACCTGCTCCTCGGTCAGCACGGCATCGCCCTGCTGCAGCAGCGCGGCGACCTCCGGGTCCAGCTCCGGCTTCCCGGAGTCGTACACGTAGAAGCCGCGCTTGCCCGCCTTGACGACGGCCGCGAGGTTCGGGGAGACCGTGAAGCGCTCCGGGAAGGCGCGGTTCAGTGTCTCGGACACGTGCAGGCCGATCGCCGGACCGACCAGCTCAAGCAGCACCAGCGGCGACATCGGCAGGCCCAGCGG
The DNA here is from genome assembly GCF_036182465.1 of Streptomyces sp. NBC_00258. Taxonomy (NCBI): domain Bacteria; kingdom Bacillati; phylum Actinomycetota; class Actinomycetes; order Kitasatosporales; family Streptomycetaceae; genus Streptomyces; species Streptomyces sp. NBC_00258. The sequence goes on along the minus strand of NZ_CP108081.1, from coordinate 3,682,110 downwards.
CTCCACCGCCTTCTCCGCGACCTCGACCGACGTGCCCTCGTCGATGACGTTCTGGATCTCGCCCATGAAGCGCGTGAGGATGCGGTTCACGACGAACGCCGGGGCGTCCTTCACCAGAACCGCGGTCTTCTTCAGCTTCTTGGCGACGGCGAAGGCCGTGGCCAGGGAGGCGTCGTCCGTCGCCTCGCCCCGCACGATCTCAAGGAGCGGCAGGATCGCGACCGGGTTGAAGAAGTGGAAGCCGACGACCCGCTCGGGGTTCTTCAGCTTCGACGCCATCTCGGTGACCGACAGCGAGGAGGTGTTGGTGGCGAGGATCGCGTGCGCCGGGGCGACCGCCTCGACCTCCGCGAACACCTGCTGCTTGACGCCGATCTCCTCGAATACGGCCTCGATGATGAAGTCGGCGTCGGAGAAGCCCTCGGCCTTGTCCAGCACACCGGTCACCAGGGCCTTGAGGCGGTTGGCCTTGTCCTGGTTGATCCGGCCCTTGCCGAGCAGCTTCTCGATCTCGGCGTGGACGTAGCCCACACCCTTGTCGACGCGCTCCTGGTCGATGTCGGTCAGCACGACCGGCACCTCCAGGCGGCGCAGGAAGAGCAGGGCGAGCTGCGAGGCCATCAGACCGGCGCCCACGACACCGACCTTGGTGACCGGACGGGCCAGGTTCTTGTCCGGGGCACCCGCGGGACGCTTGCCGCGCTTCTGCACGAGGTTGAACGCGTAGATGCCGGCGCGCAGTTCGCCACCCATGATCAGGTCGGCGAGGGCCACGTCCTCGGCGTCGTAACCCTGCTGCAGGTCACCGTTCTTCGCCGCGGCGATGATGTCCAGCGCGCGGTACGCGGCCGGGGCCGCCCCGTGCACCTTGCTGTCCGCGATGAAGCGGCCCTTGGCGACGGCCTGGTCCCAGGCCTCGCCGCGGTCGACGGCCGGGCGGTCGATGACGATCTCGCCCTTGAGGACGGACGCCGTCCAGATCAGCGACTGCTCCAGGAAGTCCGCGCCCTCGAACAGGGCGTCGGCGATGCCCAGCTCGTAGACCTGGGCACCCTTGAGCTGCTTGTTCTGGTTGAGCGAGTTCTCGATGATCACCGAGACGGCCTTGTCCGCGCCGATCAGGTTCGGCAGCAGGGTGCAGCCGCCCCAGCCGGGGACCAGACCGAGGAAGACCTCGGGGAGCGAGAAGGCGGGGAGGGCCGCGGACACCGTGCGGTAGGTGCAGTGCAGACCGACCTCGACGCCGCCGCCCATGGCCGCGCCGTTGTAGTACGCGAAGGTCGGGACCGCGAGGGCCGCGAGGCGCTTGAAGACCTCGTGGCCGCCCTTGCCGATGGCCAGCGCGTCCTTGTGGTCCTTCAGGAGCTCTACGCCCTTGAGGTCCGCGCCGACCGCGAAGATGAACGGCTTGCCGGTGACACCGACGCCGATGATCTCGCCGGCCGCGGCCTCCTTCTCGACCTGGTCGATCGCGGCGTCGAGGTTCGCCAGCGAGGCCGGGCCGAAGGTGGTCGGCTTGGTGTGGTCGAGGCCGTTGTCGAGCGTGATGAGCGCGAAGCGCCCGGCGCCGAACGGCAGGTCGAGGTGGCGTACGTGCGCCGACGTCACGACCTCGTCGGGGAACAGCTCGGCCGCGCCCTTCAGGAGTTCAGTGGTGCTCACTTGTCGCCTCCGGCGTCCTTGTGGTGCGGGTTCTCCCAGATCACCGTGGCGCCCATGCCGAAGCCGACGCACATGGTGGTGAGGCCGTAACGGACCTCCGGCTGCTCCTCGAACTGGCGGGCCAGCTGCGTCATCAGCCGGACGCCGGAGGAGGCCAGCGGGTGGCCGTACGCGATGGCGCCGCCGTACTGGTTGACGCGCGCGTCGTCGTCGGCGATGCCGTAGTGGTCGAGGAACGCGAGGACCTGGATGGCGAAGGCCTCGTTGATCTCGAAGAGGTTGATGTCCTCGATGGAGAGACCGGCCTTCGCCAGCGCCTTCTCCGTGGCCGGGATCGGGCCGTAGCCCATCACCTCGGGCTCGACACCCACGAAGGCGTACGAGACCAGGCGCATCTTGACCGGCAGGTTGTTCTCGCGGGCGAAGTCCTCGGACGCGATGATCGACGCGGTGGCGCCGTCGTTCAGACCGGCCGCGTTACCGGCGGTGACCCGGCCGTGCACACGGAACGGCGTCTTCAGACCGGCCAGGTTCTCCAGCGTGGTCCCGGGACGCATCGGCTCGTCGGCGGTGACCAGGCCCCAGCCCGTCTCGCCCGCCTCGGCGTTGGTACGGCGTACGGAGATCGGGACCAGGTCGGCCTGGATCTTGCCGTTCGCGTAGGCCTTGGCCGCCTTCTCCTGCGAGCGCACGGCGTACTCGTCGGTGCGCTGCTTGGTGATGTGCGGGTAGCGGTCGTGCAGGTTCTCGGCGGTCATGCCCATGAACAGGGCGGACTCGTCGACCAGCTTCTCGCTGACGAACCGCGGGTTCGGGTCCACGCCCTCGCCCATGGGGTGGCGGCCCATGTGCTCGACACCACCGGCGATGACGGCGTCGTACGCGCCGAAGGCGATGGAGCCGGCGGTCGAGGTGACCGCGGTCAGCGCACCGGCACACATACGGTCGATCGAGTAACCGGGCACGGACTGCGGCAGCCCGGCCAGGATTCCGGCCGTGCGGCCCAGCGTCAGACCCTGGTCGCCGATCTGCGTGGTCGCGGCGATGGCGACCTCGTCGATCTTCTTCGGGTCGAGACCGGGGTTGCGGCGCAGCAGCTCCCGGATCGCCTTCACGACGAGGTCGTCGGCACGGGTCTCGTGGTAGATGCCCTTCGGGCCCGCCTTGCCGAACGGGGTGCGGACGCCGTCGACGAAGACGACGTCCCTGACGGTACGAGGCACGATGGCTCTCCTCCAGATGCGGGATTGCACTACTGCGCGACACACACGCCCTGAGCGCGCGCTCACCTCCCATGCTACTTGCGGGTAACCCACCTGCCCAGTCCCACAGCGGGTAGCGGCGAAGGTCACATGGCTCTCAGCGCGCCCGCGGCCCGTACGGGGCCGCTACCGCGCCAGCGCCGCCGCCCCGGGCGACCCGCCGATGCCCGAGCGCCGCGAGATACCGCACGGCCTCGGTGACGGCGGTCGCGTCGTCGGTCCACGCGGAGGTGAGCCCGCCGGTGAGCGACGGGTGTCTGACGGCTACCGGGATTCATTCGCAGTGCATCGGCCTTCAGGTCGGTGGTGAAGCGAATCTCGTGATGGTGACGCGGAGCGTCACGGATGCCGTCCTGCGGAGCAGGAGAGCCCAGGCGTCCATCCATGGCCGACGCGGAGCGTCAGGGACTCTGATCCGGCGAAGTCGGGCAACGCCGGCCCCCTGCCCGGCCCGTCCGGGCTGTTCTACTCCTGCCGGTTCCAGGGGGTACCGGTCGTTCGTATGTTCCCTCTGGTGACAGGGGGGCGCTCGTTCGTACGATCACCGCATGCAGCTTCGGTACGCCTTCCGGCTGTACCCGAACACCGGCCAACGCACGGCGCTGGCCAGGGCGTTCGGGTGCACCCGCGTCGTGTACAACGATGCCGTGCGCGCCCGCGAGGACGCCCGCAGGGCGGGCGAAGCCTTCCCCACGGCGGGTGTGCTCTCCCGGAAGCTGATCACCCAGGCCAGGCAGACACCCGAGCGGTCCTGGCTGGGCGAGGTCTCCGCAGTGGTGCTCCAGCAGTCCCTGCGCGACGCGGAGAGCGCCTACAGGAACTTCTTCGCCTCCCTCAAGGGTGAGCGCAGGGGCTCGAAGAGCGGTGCGCCCCGGTTCAAGTCCCGAAAGGACACTCGTCAGTCGATCCGCTTCACCGCGAACGCCCCCTGGTCGGTCACCGGTTCCGGAAGGCTGAACCTGCCGAAGGTCGGGGCGGTGAAGGTGAAGTGGTCCCGCACCCTGCCCGCGCAGCCCTCTTCGGTCACCGTGATCAAGGACGCGGGCGGACGGTACTTCGCCTCGTTCGTCATCGACATCGACCCGGCCGCCGACGCCCACCGGATGCCCGGCACCGACCACACGGTCGGCATCGACCTGGGCCTGACCCACTTCGCCGTCCTCTCCGACGGGACGAAGATCGACTCCCCGCGGTTCCTGCGCCGGGCGGAGAAGAAGCTGAAGAAGGCCCAGCGTGAGCTGTCCCGCAAACAGAAGGGGTCGAACAACCGGGAGAAGGCCCGTTTGAAGGTCGCTCGCGCCCACGCGGGGGTGGCCGATGCGCGCCGCGAGTTCCACCACCAACTCTCCACGCAGCTGATCTCCGAGAACCAAGGGATCGGTGTGGAGGACCTGGCGGTCAGGGCGCTGGCACGCGCCGGACTGGCGAAGAGTGTGCATGACGCGGGCTGGGCGCAGTTCGTGGCCATGCTGGAATACAAAGCGGTCCGGTACAGGCGCACCCTGGTGAAAATCGGCCGGTTCGAGCCGACCAGTCAGGTGTGTTCGGGGTGCGGGGCCAAGGACGGCCCCAAGCCCCTGCACATCCGGGAGTGGACTTGTGCCGCCTGCGGTGCGGTGCACGACCGGGACCACAATGCCGCGAAGAACGTGAAAACGGCCGCCGGACTGGCGGTTGCAGCCTGTGGAGCGCCGGTCAGACCAGGACTCGTCCTGGCACGGCGCGACGAAGCAGGAAGCCACGGACTCCCCACCGGAAACCGTGCCGCGTAGCGGCACAGCAACCGGCGGAGAAGGCCAGAATCCTCGGGCTTCAGCCCGAGGAGCAAGTCAAATCTACAACGGCTTCACGAGGGGCGCGACGAAGTAGGAACGGCCCGCGGCCGCCATGAGTCACAACCACTCACGGCGACCGGGCGACCCTCGTTCATTCCTGGGACTTGGCCTTGGCGGCCAACGCCACCACCAGCACCGGCGTAACCTGCTCGACCTGCCAGGGCCGAGCCCCGTACCCGGCGAGCGCGGCCGCCACGGACTCGGCGTCCGCGGAAGCCGGCGGCTCCCAGCAAACCCGCCGAACCGTGTCCGGAGTGATCAGGTTCTCCTGAGGCATGTTCAGCGTCTCCGCCAGCGCGGAGACAGCGGCCCGCGCCGCGGACAGCCGAGCCGCGGCCGCCGGGTCCTTCTCCGCCCAGGCCCGCGGCGGCGGAGGCCCGGTCAGCGGCTGCCCAGGCTGCGGCAGCTCGGCATCCGGCAGTTCCTTCGCGCGGTCGACGGCGGCCTGCCACTGCTCCAGCTGACGCCGCCCCATCCGATGCCCGAATCCGTTGAGCGCGGCGAGTGCGTGAACGTTGGCCGGAAGTGAGAGGGCGGCTTCCACGATGGCCGCGTCCCCGAGCACCTTGCCCGGCGAGATGTCCCGGCGCTGCGCGACCCGGTCCCGGGTCTCCCACAGCTCCCGTACGACCGCCATCTGCCGGCGGCGGCGCACCTTGTGCATCCCGGACGTACGGCGCCACGGGTCCTTGCGGGGCTCCGGCGGCGGCGCCGAGGCGATCGCGTCGAACTCCTGGCGGGCCCACTCCAGCTTGCCCTGCCGGTCGAGCTCCTTCTCCAGCGCGTCGCGCAGGTCTACGAGCAGTTCCACGTCGAGCGCGGCGTAGCGCAGCCACGGCTCGGGCAGCGGACGCGTCGACCAGTCGACCGCGGAGTGTCCCTTCTCCAGTACGAAGCCCAGGACGCCCTCGACCATCGCGCCGAGGCCGACCCGCGGGAACCCGGCGAGCCGTCCGGCCAGCTCGGTGTCGAACAGGAGGCTGGGGACCATGCCTATCTCGCGCAGACACGGCAGGTCCTGGGTGGCCGCGTGCAGCACCCACTCCACACCGGAGAGCGCCTCGCCGAGGCCCGACAGATCGGGGCAGGCGACGGGATCGATCAGTGCGGTGCCCGCGCCCTCGCGACGCAGCTGCACCAGATACGCGCGCTGGCCGTAGCGATAGCCGGACGCCCGCTCGGCGTCCACGGCGACGGGGCCGCTGCCGGCCTCGAACGCGGCGATCACCTCGGCGAGCGAGGCCTCGTCGGCGATGACGGGCGGAATTCCGTCGCGGGGCTCCAGCAAGGGGATCGGCGCCGGTTCGACGTCGTCCGGAGGAGCGCCTCCGGTGGTTCGCAGTGAACTGTCTGCTGCGGTCTCTTGGGCGTCGGTCACCTGTCAAGGGTATCTGTGTATCGACGACGCCCGTCGACGGAACGTTCCGTCGACGGGCGTCTGAGGGTCGTAAACCAGTCAGGTCAGTGAATCCTGAATCATCGGTGAATCCGGAATCAGTGGATGATCCCCGTCCGCAGGGCCACCGCGACCATTCCGGCGCGGTCGCCCGTGCCGAGCTTGCGGGCGATACGGGCGAGGTGGCTCTTCACGGTCAGCGCGGACAGGCCCATCGAGACGCCGATGGCCTTGTTCGACTGGCCCTCCGCCACCAGCCGGAGCACCTCGACCTCACGGCCGGACAACTCGCGGTAACCGCCCGGGTGGCTCGGGGAGCCCGGGGGACGGCGGTGCATACGGGCGGCCGCCGAGCCGATCGGGGCGGCGCCCGGCCGGCTGGGAAGCCCGAGGTTCGTGCGGGTGCCGGTGACCACATAGCCCTTGACGCCGCCCGCGAGGGCGTTGCGTACGGCGCCGATGTCGTCGGCGGCGGACAGGGCCAGGCCGTTCGGCCAGCCGGCGGCCCGGGTTTCGGACAGGAGGGTGAGGCCGGAGCCGTCGGGGAGATGGACGTCTGCGACACAGATGTCGCGGGGGTTGCCGATGCGGGGACGAGCCTCCGCGACGGACGAGGCCTCGATCACGTCGCGAACACCGAGCGCCCACAGGTGGCGGGTGACGGTGGAGCGCACACGGGGATCGGCCACGACCACCATCGCGGTCGGCTTGTTCGGGCGGTAGGCGACCAGGCTTGCGGGCTGCTCGAGGAGAACGGACACCAGGCCTCCTGGGGTGCGGGACGGGGGACCGGCTGTGGGGATGAAGCCGGGACGAACCGTGCTTTCAAGGTCACAGAGGTCTTCGGCACCAAACCCGTCCGCCTTTAGAGAATGATCACGATTTGGTGAGTAACAATGCGTGCAATTCGGACGGGCGATCGATCATCCGAAGATCGAAACGAGTTCGCTCCGCTTCGTTACGCGGCCGAAAGTGGTCGTATCGACAAAAGGGCAGAGTCGTTCGCGTACCGGCTCGGGCGCTCCGGAGACGGCCCGAGCCCCCAAAACCCCAAGAAGAAGTGCCGTGTTCGCGCGATGTGATCCGGACAGTGGTCCCACGCACGGGTGTCTCTCCCTGCGCGAAGGCTCTGTTCCCCTTAATCTTCCCCGCATGGCTGCGGCTCAGGGACGACTGTCGGACGGCGCTGGCGGAATGGACGACGCGAAGGAGGGGGAACGGGATGCGACGGAGGCGGCTCCGCTGCCTTTCCGGGCCGCTGTCGACGCGTTGAGGTCCGCGCGGCTGCGGCCGCAGATCGAGATCGACCCGACGAAGCCGCCGCAGCGGCTCGCCCCCTTCACCTACGCGCTGGAGGCCACGGTCGTCGACGGAGACGAGGATCTGGCGGACGGCCGGCTCGTCCTGCTCCACGACCCGGCGGGACACGACGCCTGGCAGGGCTCGTTCCGCCTGGTGACCCTGGTCCGCGCGGAGCTGGAGCCCGAGATGGCCACCGACCCGCTGCTTCCCGAGGTCTGCTGGTCCTGGCTGACCGGCGCGCTCCAGGCCCGCGGCCTCTCCTACGGCGAACCCAGCGGCACGGTCACCCGGGCCGGCTCCCACTACTTCGGCGGCCTCGCGGACCGGCCGGCCAACTCCCAGATCGAGATCCGCGCCTCCTGGACACCCCGCGAAGGCCTGGGCGGTGTCCCCGACACGGCCTCCCATCTGGCGTCCTGGTGCGACCTCCTGGCCCAGATCGCCGGCCTTCCCCCGGCCGCCCCGGGCGACGCCTCCATCGTCAGCCTCCCGCAACGCCGGGGCCCTCAGTCCCGCTGACCCGGACCGCCGCGCCCCTCTCCTCCGCCCACGTGCGGGTCCCGGGCGCGGCCCTACCCGGGGTCGGGGGCCGCGCCGACCGTGGGAGACTTTTCGGCGTGAGCGCCATTGACCGCCCCAAGGGCCAGCAGCCGACAGCGACGTACGACTCCACCTTCCTCAAGGCGTGCCGACGCGAGCCCGTGCCGCACACGCCCGTGTGGTTCATGCGGCAGGCGGGGCGGTCACTGCCCGAGTACCTGAAGGTGCGCGAGGGCATCCCCATGCTGGAGTCCTGCATGCGGCCCGAGCTGGTCACCGAGATCACGCTCCAGCCGGTACGGCGGCACAACGTGGACGCGGCGATCTACTTCAGCGACATCGTCGTACCCCTGAAGGCCATCGGTATCGACCTCGACATCAAGCCCGGTGTGGGTCCGGTCGTCGAGAAGCCGATCCGCTCCCGCGCCGACCTCGCCCAACTGCGCGACCTGACGCCCGACGACGTCTCGTACGTCACCGAGGCGATCGGCATGCTCACACGCGAACTCGGCCCGACGCCCCTCATCGGTTTCGCCGGTGCGCCCTTCACGCTCGCCAGCTACCTCGTGGAGGGCGGCCCGTCCCGCAACCACGAGCACACCAAGGCGCTCATGTACGGCGACCCGCAGCTGTGGGCCGACCTGCTCGACCGGCTCGCGGACATCACGGCGGCCTTCCTCCGGGTGCAGATCGAGGCCGGGGCAAGCGCCGTCCAGCTCTTCGACTCCTGGGTCGGCGCGCTCGCGCCCGCCGACTACCGGCGCTCCGTGATGCCCGCCTCGACGAAGGTGTTCAAGGCCGTCGAGGAGTACGGCGTCCCGCGCATCCACTTCGGTGTCGGTACGGGCGAGCTGCTCGGGCTCATGGGCGAGGCCGGTGCGGATGTCGTCGGTGTCGACTGGCGGGTGCCGCTCGACGAGGCCGCCCGTCGCGTCGGCCCCGGCAAGGCGCTCCAGGGCAACCTCGACCCCGCGGTCCTCTTCGCCCCGACCGAGGCCGTCGAGGAGAAGACCCAGGAGGTCCTCGACGCGGCGGCCGGTCTGGAGGGGCACGTCTTCAATCTCGGGCACGGTGTCCTGCCGTCGATGGACCCGGACGCGTTGACCCGACTCGTCGAGTACGTCCACACGCGCACGGCCGGCTAGTCCGGGCTCACCAGCGGGGGTGTGCTCTTCTGCCCCACAGGAGGCCTCGGGGCTCGGGTGGGGGTGGGGTACCGGGGCGCAGGGGCCAGGCGAGGAGCATGCCCGCCAGGAAGCCGACGACGTGGGCCACGTACGCCACGGTGCCGGCCGCCGAGACTCCGGTGCCCGACGAGTAGACCGCCTGCAGGACGAACCAGGAGCCCAGGACGATCCACGCGGGCAGGCGCAGCGGCAGGAAGATCAGGAACGGGACGAGGACCCAGACCCTGGCCTTCGGATAGAGCACCAGATACGCGCCCAGGACGCCGGCGATCGCACCCGACGCGCCGATCAGCGGGTCGCCCGAGTCGGCGTTGACGAGGGCGAAGCCGTACGCCGCCGCGTAGCCGCAGGCCACGTAGAACAGCACGTAGCGGATGTGGCCGAGGCGGTCCTCGATGTTGTTGCCGAAGATCATCAGGAACAGCATGTTGCCGAGCAGGTGCAGCCAGCTGCTGTGCAGGAACATCGCCGTGAGCACCGACACCGGGGGCGACTTGTCGTAGCCGGGCGGGCCGACGACGCAGCCGGCGCCCTGCGGGCCCACGCCCACGTCACCGGTGGGGACGGTCGTCGGGGTCTGCCCGTGGATCAGCTCCCTGGGCACCGCCGCCCAGTGGTCCAGGAACGCCTGGAGGTGGCACAGCTGGGCAGGGCCGCTCTCGCCGGTGATCGAGCTCGCCACACCCGGAGTGGCCAGGAACACCACGAAGTTGGCGGCGATCAGCGCGTACGTCACATACGGCGTGCGACGGACCGGGTTTACGTCATGGACGGGTATGACCACGCGGAAATCCTGCCCGGGTTCGGGGGACTCTGAACGGGACCGCGGGCGTGTGCGTATGTTTCGGCAACCGTCGTGATCCAAGCAACACGTGAGGAACAGGTCAATGAACGACCGAGTCACTCAGCCCCTGATCGCCACGCCGGACGGAGAGGCGGAGCTTTCCCTCGTGGTCAGGCTGTCGTGGGAGGACGTGGCCGCGCTCGGCCAGGAGGCCGGTCGGTTGTCCGCCAGTATGCAGCGGCCCGTGACGTTGGACGAGGCGGTGAGCCATCGGCTGCGGAGCCGGCAGGCGGGGTCGCACGCTCGGCCTCAGCAGGCGCCGCCGATGCCGCCGTCGGCGGTGTCTGCGCCTGCGGTGTCGACGGTCTCGTCGTTGCCTCGGTCGCCGGGTGAGCAGGCTCGGCAGGCCATAGAGAAGATCAACGGGAACGGGTCGGCCCAGGGGGCCTGAGCGGGGGTGGCGGCTGCGGGTTCGTTGTGGCTGGTCGCGCAGTTCCCCGCGCCCCTTGTGGGGCGCCCTCCCCGCAGCCAAGAAGTCCGGCGTCAAGCCGTCCTTCCTCGTACCGCGATCACCGCCTTGCGGGCCGCTACCAGGATGGGGTCCCAGACCGGGGAGAACGGTGGGGCGTAGCCGAGGTCCAGGGCTGTCATCTGTTCGACCGTCATGCGGGCGGTGAGGGCCACCGCGGCGATGTCGACGCGTTTGGCGGCGCCTTCCTGGCCGACGATCTGGACGCCGAGGAGGCGGCCGGTGCGGCGTTCGGCGAGCATCTTGACCGTCATGGGGTCGGCGCCCGGGTAGTAGCCCGCGCGGCTCGTCGACTCGATGGTGACCGTCTCGAACTGGAGGCCCGCCCGGCGGGCGTCCTTCTCGCGCAGGCCGGTACGGGCGATCTCCAGATCGCAGACCTTGCTGACCGCCGTGCCGACGACGCCGGGGAACGTGGCGTAGCCGCCGCCGACGTTCGCGCCGATCACCTGGCCGTGCTTGTTGGCGTGGGTGCCCAGGGCGATGTGGCGTTCGCGGCCCGAGACCAGGTCGAGGACCTCGACGCAGTCGCCGCCCGCCCAGATGTTCTCGTGCCCGCGCACCCGCATCGCCAGATCGGTCAGCAGCCCCTTGTGGTCACCGAGTGGCAGCCCCGCGGCCTCGGCGAGCGCGGTCTCGGGACGTACGCCGATGCCGAGGACCACCACGTCCGCCGGATACTCGTCGTCCTCCGTCGCCACCGCGCGGACCCGGCCGTCCTCACCCGTCAGGATCTTGGTGACCTCGGCGTCGTTCACCATAGTGATGCCGAGACCCTCCATGGCCTCGTGCACCAGACGGCCCATGTCCGGGTCGAGCGTCGACATGGGTTCCTGGCCGCGGTTGACGACCGTCACCTCGTACCCGCGGTTGATCAGCGCCTCGGCCATCTCCACGCCGATGTACCCCGCGCCGATCACCACCGCGCGGCGGCCCGCCGTGAGGGCGAGCGTGTCGAGGAGTGCCTGCCCGTCGTCGAGGGTCTGCACGCCGTGCACCCCGGGCGCGTCGATGCCGGGGAGCGCCGGCCGCATCGGGTGGGCGCCCGTCGCGAGCACGAGCTTGTCGTACGACGTCCACGCCTCGGCCCCGGACTCCAGATCCCGGAAGCGTACGCGGCCGCCCGCCACGTCGAGTTCCGTGACCTCCGTACGCATCCGCAGGTCGATCCCGCGCGCCCGGTGCTCCTCCGGAGAGCGCGCGATCAACTGGTCCCGGTCCGTGACGTCACCGCCCACCCAGTAGGGGATGCCGCACGCGGAGTAGGAGCTGAAGTGGCCCCGCTCGAACGCCACGATCTCCAGCTCGTCGGGGCCCTTCAGACGGCGCGCCTGGGACGCGGCGGACATGCCCGCCGCGTCCCCACCGACGACCACCAGGCGCTCTTGGGAACGGCTCGCACGGCTCATGCTCATACGAACACGCTACGGGGCGTCGCTGTTTCGGTCCCGCCAGTGCCGTTCGGGTCGTTCAGTCCTTGTCGTCGCCCTCTCCTCGGATCGGCGGGGCGACCGGCAGCGAACCTGTGCCCGCACCCGCGCCGCTCGGCGCCGCCGCGACCGGGCGGGCCGGCGTGCGGCCGCGCAGGAAACGCACCCACAGGAACAGCAGCAGCGCCGCGCCCACCAGGAAGGGCAGGACCGCCCCGAGAGCCAGCGCGATCCAGCGGAACATGGTGACGAACGCGTCCCAGCCGCCACCGAGCGCGTCCGCGAATCCCGGGTCGTCGTCCTCGACGACCTTCTTCACCGGTGTCTCGGACAGCGACAGGGTGATCGTGGCCAGGCTCGTACGGTCCTTCAGGGACGCCTGCTGGGCCAGCAGCGACTCCAGGTCGGCCTGACGGGTGCTCAACTCGCCCTCAAGGGTGACCACATCGCTCAACTTGGTCGCCTGGTCCATCAGCTCGCGGATGCGCACCACGCTGGCGCGCTGCGACTTGATCCGGCTCTCCACGTCGACGACCTGCTCCGTGACGTCCTCGGCCTTCGCCCTGCGGTCGATGAGCTTGCCCGAGCCCTCCAGCTCCGTGAGCACCTCCTCGTACTTGTCCGAGGGCACTCGCAGGACGACACGGGAGCGTTCGCGGCCCTCGGAGTCGCGGTCCGTGGTCTCGTTGCCGACCATGCCGCCCGCGTTCTCGACCACCGTGCGGGTCTCGTCGAGGGACTTCGGCACATCCTTGACCTGCACGGTCAGGGACGCGGTGTGGATGATGTGGGCGGTCAGCTTCGGTGGCGCGGCGGCCTGTTCGCTCTTGCCGCCGCTCGCGTCGCTGTCGGCCGCGCCCGCGCCCGCCTCGTTCGCGCCCGGGGCGGCGGCCTTGTCGCCGCTCGAACTCGCGCCTCCGTCGTCGGCCGCGCCCGTGCACCCGGTCAGCGCGAGGGCGGCGGCGAGCGCGAGCGCCGAAAGGATCTGGACAGGTCGTGCGGATCGGTGCCTGGTCGTACCACTGCCACGCGTCTGCATATCGGCTTACCCCCGAGGGTGTCGTGATGACTGACGCTCCTACGACGCAGAGCCCTTGTGAGACGTTGGCCGAATCCGGTCCCGAAGAGGTCACGGTCGGGACTCGTCATGGACACCCTCACCGGCACGTTCACGGGTACCGGGGCCCGCGGGACCGTCGGTGGGGTCTGGGACAGTGGAGACATGCACGCAGACACACGTACGGGCACGGGTCATGTCGTCGTCATCGGGGGCGGTATCGCCGGTCTGGCCGCCGCCCACCGGCTGCTGGACGGCGGAGCGCGCGTGACCGTGTTCGAGGCCTCGGACCGGCTCGGCGGCAAGCTGCTGCCCGGCGAGATCGCCGGAGTGCGGGTCGACCTCGGTGCCGAGTCGATGCTCGCCCGGCGGCCCGAGGCGGTGGCGCTCGCCCGCGAGGTGGGCCTCGCCGACCGGCTCCAGCCGCCCGCGACGGCGAGCGCCTCGATCTGGACGCGCGGGGCATTGCGGCCCATGCCCAAGGGGCACGTCATGGGCGTCCCCGGCGACGCGGCGGCCCTCTCCGGAGTCCTCTCGGAGGAGGGCCTGCGCCGGATCGAGCGCGACCGCGACCTGCCGCGCACGGAGGTCGGCGACGACGTGGCGGTGGGGGAGTTCGTCGCCGCGCGCCTCGGCCGTGAAGTTGTCGACCGCCTCATCGAGCCCCTCCTCGGCGGTGTCTACGCGGGCGACGCGTACCGCATCTCGATGCGCTCGGCCGTCCCCCAGCTCTTCGAGGCGGCCCGCACCCACACGTCGTTGACGGAGGCGGTCCGCGAGATCCAGGCGAGAGCGGCACAGAACCAACAGACAGGGCCGGTCTTCACCGGTATCGAGGGCGGCATCGGCGGGCTCCCGCTCGCCGTCGCGGAGTCGGTCCGCGCGCGGGGCGGCGAGATCGTCACGGGAGCACCGGTGACGGAGCTGCGGAGGGTCGAGGGCGAGGCGGACGGCAGCGGGCGCTGGCGTGTCGTCGCCGGTGGTGACGTCCTCCATGCCGACGCCGTCGTGGTGGCGGTGCCCGCCGGTGCCGCGGCCGGACTGCTCGGCGCCGAGGCCCCGGCCGCCGCGGCCGAGCTCGCGACCGTCGAGTACGCCTCCATGGCACTGATCACCCTCGCCTACCGCCGCGACGAGATCGCCCTCCCCGAAGGCAGCGGTTTTCTGGTGCCGCCTGTTGACGGGCGCACCATCAAGGCCTCGACGTTCGCCTCCCAGAAGTGGGGGTGGATCGCGGAGGAGGACCCGGACGTGGTGGTCCTGCGCACGTCCGTCGGGCGCTACGGCGAGACGGAGATCCTCGGCCGGGACGACGCCGGCCTCGTCGACGTGTCGCGGCACGACCTGCGCGAGGCCACCGGCCTGCACGCCGAGCCCGTCGAGACCCGGGTGACCCGCTGGACCGACGGACTGCCCCAGTACCCGGTCGGGCACCACGCGCGCGTGGCCCGCATCCGTGAGCACGTCGGCAAGCTGCCGGGCCTCGCAGTCTGCGGAGCGGCGTACGACGGCGTCGGCATCCCGGCCTGTGTCGCGAGCGCGAACGCGGCCGTGGACAAGCTGACCGGCGACCGCGCAGGACTGACGGACGCGCTGAGCGCGAACCCGGTGCAGAGCCTGCACGGCGGAGCGGGAGAATAGCCCCATGAGTGACGACGCCCCCACCACCGGCCAGGCCAGGATTCCGAACGCCGGCAAGAAGGCCAAGGACCTGAACGAGGTCATCCGCTACACCCTCTGGTCCGTGTTCAAGCTGCGTGACGTCCTGCCCGTGGACCGCGCCGGGTACGCGGACGAGGTCCAGGAGCTCTTCGACCAGCTCGACGCCAAGGACGTCACGGTCCGCGGCACGTACGACGTGTCGGGGCTGCGCGCCGACGCCGACCTCATGATCTGGTGGCACGCCGAGACGGCCGACCAGCTCCAGGAGGCGTACAACCTCTTCCGCCGTACGAAGCTGGGCCGCGCGCTGGAGCCGGTCTGGTCGAACATGGCGCTGCACCGGCCGGCGGAGTTCAACCGCTCGCACATCCCGGCGTTCCTCGCCGACGAGACGCCGCGCAACTACATCAGCGTGTACCCCTTCGTGCGCTCCTACGACTGGTACCTGCTGCCGGACGAGGACCGTCGCCGGATGCTCGCCGACCACGGCAAGATGGCCCGGGGGTACCCGGACGTGCGTGCCAACACGGTTGCCTCGTTCTCGCTCGGTGACTACGAGTGGATGCTCGCGTTCGAGGCCGATGAGCTGTATCGGATCGTGGACCTCATGAGGCACCTGCGTGCGTCCGAGGCGCGGATGCATGTCCGGGAAGAGGTGCCGTTCTATACCGGGCGGCGTAAGTCTGTTGCTGAGCTGGTTGCCGGGCTTGCGTAGTCGCTCCGCGGGTGGGCTGGTACGTCGGCTGCGGGTGTGTGGGGGCTGGTCGCGCAGTTCGCCGCGCCCCTGAAGGGCGCCGCCTCTAAAGGGGCGCTACCGGGGTTGGCTCCTTGTGTGGTGCGCAGGTTGCGCGGCGCATCGGGAGCTCGCCCTCCAGCAAGTACGCGTCCAAATAGGCGTTGACGCAGGCGTTGGAGCCGCCGCCGATGCCGTGGGTGCCCGATGCCCGCTCGGTCACCAGGACCGAGCCGGACAGGCGCTGGTGCAGCTCCAGGGCACCGGTGTACGGCGTCGCCGCGTCTCGTTCCGCCGCCAGGATCAGCGTCGGCGGCAGCTCGCCCGGTGATGTGCGTACGTCGAGCGGACGCTGCCGGGACAGGGGCCAGTAGGCGCAGGGCAGGTTCATCCAGACGTTGTCCCAGGTCTCGAACGGGGCCACGCGTGCGAGCCGGGTGTTGTCGCGGTCCCAGGTGTGCCAGGCCCGGGGCCAGGGCGCGTCGTTGCACTCGGTGGCGATGTAGACCGCCTTGCTGTTCTCCTGCTCCTCCACCGCGTCCGGGTTCGGCCCCGCCTGCCGGATCAGCGGCTCCGGATCGCCCTTCAGATAGGCGGAGAGCGCCAGCGCGCGCTGCGGCCAGTAGTCGTCGTAGTACCCGGCCTGCAGGAACGTGCTCTGGAGCTGACCCGGACCGACCTTGCCGCCCGCGGGTTCGGCGGCGAGCCGCGCCTTCGCACGCTCGTAGCTGCGGAGCACCTCCTCCGGCGTGCGGCCCAGCCCGTACACCTTGTGGTGCTTGGCCATCCACGTGCGGAAGTCGGCCCAGCGGCCCTCGAAGGCGACCGACTGGTCGAGGTTGTTCCGGTACCAGACCTTCTCCGGGTCCGGGTTCACGGCCGAGTCGAAGACCATCCGGCGTACGTGCGAGGGGAACAGCGTCGCGTACAGCGAGGCGAAGTACGTGCCGTACGAGGCCCCCATGAAGGTCAGCTTCCGTTCGCCGAGGGCGGCGCGCAGGACGTCCAGGTCGCGGGCGTTGTTGAGCGAGGAGAAGTGCCGGATCTCGCGCCCCGACCGCTCGACGCAGCCCCGCGCGAACGCCTTGGCCCGCGCGACGCGTTCCTTCTTGTACGACTCCGAGGGGTACGTCGGCGACTGTGTGGGGCCCTTCAGGAGCCGCTTCGGGTCCTGGCAGGAGAGCGGCGCCGAGCGGCCGACCCCGCGCGGGGCGTAGCCGACGAGGTCGTACGCCCCGGCGATGCGCTTCCACTCGGGGATCATGCCGATCAGCGGGAAGTACATGCCGGAGGCGCCGGGGCCGCCGGGGTTGAAGACCAGCGAGCCCTGCCGCGGGACCGGCCGTTTGCCGTCCTTGCCGGTGGCCTTCACCCGGCTGACGGTCAGTTTGATCTTCTTGCCCTCGGGGTGTGCGTAGTCGAGCGGCACCTCCACCGTGCCGCACTGCAGGCTGCCCGGGGTGTCCTGCTCCTGAGAGCAGTTGCCGAACCGGATGCCCTCGGCGGCGGCGCGCTGGGCGGCGACCGCCGTGCCGTGCAGCTCGGTCCAGCCGAGGGGGGTCTGGGCGCTGCCCGCGGGGGCGGCGACGACGGCGGTCAGAACCAGGGACCCGGCCGTTCCGTAGAGGGCGGCAGCTCGCATCGCGTTCCCTTCAGTGCACGGCAGCAACAAAAGGGATATTTCGTTTGGTACTTGGCGAAGTAAAGCACCGGCCCGCCGGTGTCGGCGCAATGACCCCGATGCGCGCCCGGCGTGCGTCCAGGGCGCGTTCTAGGCGTGCGGCTCGCGGTGCGCGAAGGCCGCCCGCAGATCCGGTTCGCCGATCGCGCGGATGCCGCGTACGGCCACGGTGGTCAGGTACGTACGGTCGTCGCTGCCCGTGTCGGCGCGGCGGGCCAGGGCGCTGAGCAGGTGCTGGCCCGCGGGGGAGGCCCAGCGCGTGTAGGGGTGGACCTCGATCCGGGCGATGGCGAGGCAGCTCAGCGTGAGGATGAGGGGGAGCGTGAACCAGATGGCCACCAGGGCCCGGTTCTCCTGCGCCTGAGAAGGCATCAACAGGGCGACCGCTCCCAGCGCGAGCACCGCCGCCGCGGCGGCCCGCACCTGGCGGACGGCGCCCGCGACGGTCGTGCGGGCGCCGTCCGGCACGGCGAGGCCCGCCGCGACGAGGCGGTCGGCGAGGACACGTACGGACTCCGCGGCGGCAGCGGTCGTACGGACCGGCGCGATCCGCGACTGTCCGTACGGGCCTATCGCGCCCAGCACCGAGCGCTCCATCTCGTCCCGGCCGCGCGGGTCCACGACGGTCGCCCAGCCCGTGTGGGCGAGCAGGAGGCGGTGCTGGCGGGCCATCGACACCAGCGTCAGATCGGCGACCCGCGCGGGGCCGCCCGACAGGAACGCGGCCTCGTACAGGGTGAGGCCGCGGCCGTGGAACCGGTCCGTCTCGTCGACGGCGGCGGCGCGGACGGAGGCCAGGCACAGACGCGTACAGGTGGTGCCGGCCGCGACCCAGGCCAGGAGCAGGAGGAGGACCCAGAACATGCGGGATTTCTATGCGAAGGAGGCCGGGGCGCGCCACGGCTTGTTCACAATTTGGACGGAGCGTCGTCGCAGTGTGACGTTTCGCTTCGGTGCGTTCCGGTTCTCAGGGCTTCTTGTTCCCGGACTTGTCCCCGCCCGTGTCCCCGTCCTTCGAGGCCTCGGAGTTCTTGGGCCCCTTGGGATCCTTCGGTTCGTCGTCCTCCGGTGGGCGGCTCGTCGCGGGCGGCGGCAGGGTGTACGTCGGCGAGGCGGAGCGGGCGGCCGGGGACGGGGAGACCGGGACGGGCGGGCTCGGGGAGTCCGTCGGACCGGGCGGGGCGGGGGAGCTGGTGAGCGGCGGCGGGTTCGCGGTGGCCGCGTCCCGGGCCAGGGCGTCGAAGTCGACGAGACCGGTGGCCTCCAGGACCGTGATGTGGTCCAGGACCGTGGTGTTCGCGTCGTCGGCGAGGCGGCGGACGAGCGAGTTACGGGTGTTCGCGCGGACCTGGGCGACGAGGCCGAAGACCTTGCCGTGCGCCTTGCGCAGGATGTTCGCGAACTGCACGTCGTATTCCTCGCCCCGTGCCGCGCTCAGCGTGCCGAGCCAGGCCTGCTGCTGCTCGTTGGGCTGGTTGGGCAGCTGGAGGCCGAGCTGTGAGGCCACTTCGCGCACACGCTCGTCCAGGAACGTGTGGCCCTCGACGAGGTGCTCGCCCGCCGTCCTGACGGCCTGGGTCGTACCGCGTTCCTCGGCCTGCTGGCCGGCGGGCAGCTCCCAGAGGCCCGCGAGCCGCACCTTGGTGACGAAGTCGCGGTCCAGCGCGGACAGCGGACCGTACCTCGTCGACAAGGTCTGGGCGTTCAGCGTGTCCACACCGGTGCCCGACCGGTCCGAGTACGACCAGATCGGGAAGATCAGCGCCACGAGGGTCGCCGCCAGGCCCGTGACGATGAGCCCGGTGCCGCTGAACAGTCTGCGGCTGTTGATGGATCGCATGGTGCCTCCTGTTGCGGCACCGCACGTTAGTGCGCTTCGGGTCGGGGCTGGAATATTACTGCGCGGTGTACGTCAACTGAGGTACGGGTTCGGACGGTTGCCGTACGAATCCGGACAGACGGCCGCAGGCGGGGCGTTTTCGCAGGTGGAGGCGGTGCGGCGGCGCGCGGGCGACGACGGGCGGGCTTCCGCGCACCACGCGCACGCGCGGGGTGCGCCCGGCGTCGGCCGGATGCGAGCCCGCGCGCCCGGACGCCGAGCCAGGGGCACTGAGCAGGCAAGGGGCCCGCGGTTCTGTACAGATTCGGCGCCCATGTCGCCCGGTGAGCGATGTCACGCGGTGACGAAGGCCTCTACGCCCGGCGTCGACTCGGTCTCAACGCCCCGGCGGGACCCGTCATCGCCTCGGCAGGACGGGCCTCATCGCCTCAGCAGCACCCGTCGCGTGGCACGGGCCAGCCGCGCCGCCGGGTGCTGCGACAGCGGCGCGGGACCCGAGCGCTCCAGCCACCAGGCGCTCACCCGCCGCCGTACGTCCGGGTCCTCCAGCCGGCCGCCCAGCAGCAGATGCTCGGCGAAGTCCAGCGCGTCCCGCCGGTAGCCGCCGGTCATCGGGTGGCCGTGCGCGTACGCGAGGAACGCCTTGCGGTACGCCCCCGCCAGAATCTCCGGCAGCTCCGGCGCGACCTTGGCCACGACGTCGGCCCGCTTGCCCGCCAGCGCCCGGGCCTGCACCGAAAGGCGGGTCCCGTCGAAGCCCTCCGGCACGGGCGTCCCGGCGACCAGCGCGGACAACAGGGCCGCCTGCGCGAGGGCGAGCCGCTGGCGGGAGGGGTCGGTGGACGGCGATGCCTTCCACGCGTCACCGGAATCGGGGGAGTCGGTGTGGTCGCCTGAATCCGGCTCGGCGGTTCCGGGGGTGTCGGAGGTGCCATCGGCGGATGCCCGCTCGGCGGCGGGGCTCGCGGCAGCGTCGTCCGGGACCTCCGTCGGCTCCGGTGCCTCCGATGCCTTCGGAACCACCGAATCCGATGCCTTCGGAACCACCGAAAGGGCACCCTTCTCCACCGTCTCCCGTATCGCCGTCAGCTCTCGCTCCAGCTCGGCAGGTGCGGGGAAGTTCTCGTCGCGCTCCAGGAGCACGCCCGGCGGGCGGACCCGGGAGGACAGGTCGGCGAGGATCGCGAGGACGGCCGGCGGCACGGCGTGGGCGTGGCTGTCGTGCCAGACGCCGTCGCGTTCGAAACCGCCGGCGACATGGACGTACGCGATGGCCTCGACGGGCAGTTCGTCCAGGGCCTTGGCGGGGTCCTCGCCGCGGTTGACGTGGTTGGTGTGGAGGTTGGCCACGTCGATGAGGAGGCGTACGCCGGTGCGGTCCGCGAGGTCGTACAGGAACTGTCCCTCGGTCATCTCCTCGCCCGGCCAGGAGATCAGCGCCGCGATGTTCTCCACCGCGAGCGGCACGGGCAGCGCGTCCTGGGCGATGCGGATGTTCTCGCAGAGGACGTCGAGGGCGTCCCGGGTGCGGGGGACGGGCAGCAGGTGCCCGGCCTCCAGGCGGGGCGAGGCGGTGAGCGCCCCGCCCGCCCGGACGAACGCGATGTGCTCGGTGACCAGCGGGGAGCCGAGGGCCTCGGCGGCCGCCGCGAGGTCGGCGAGCTTTCCCTCGTCGGGGCGGTCGGCGCCGCCGAGCCCGAGCGACACCCCGTGCGGAACGACCGTGACGCCGCGCTCGCGCAGCCGCACCAGCGACTCCGGGAGGTGCCCCGGGCACACGTTCTCCGCGACGGCCTCGACCCAGTCGATGCCGGGCATGCCCTCCACGGCCGCCGCGATCTCCGGCCGCCACCCGATTCCCGTACCCAAGCGCTTCATCGCGTCCCCCTCCTTCACCACGGCTTCACCAGGACCTGTGCGTCGTCTCCTTCGACGGACCTGTTGTTCCGGCGTGACGGGGTCATGGCCCCGGGAAGCGGGGCCGAACCCATCGGCGGGGACGTTCAGAGCAACATTTGAGCTTCGGGACGGGCTGAGGTCATCCCTCGCTAGGGCGAGGGAGTGGGCGAGGCCCCGCCCGGATTGTCCGGGTCCTCGGCTTCCGGCCGGTTCGTGTTGACCGTGCCCGGCGCACCCGGTGAGGGCCGCGAGGTGGTCTGGATGTCGCCTGACGCCTCCGCGGGCGGGGCGGCGGGCGGGGCCACGCCCGAGACCGGCGGCGGCGGACCACTCGGGCTGGCCGTCGATCCGGCCACCGAGTCGTTGGCGATCGCGTCGAAGTCGATCGCGCCGGTCTTCTCCAGCACCGTGATGTGGTCGAGCACGGTCTGGTTGGTGTCCGAGGCGAGCTGACGCACCAGCGTGTTGCGCGTCTGGTTCCGGACCGTGCCGATCACCGGGAAGATCTTGCCGTGCGCGGACCGGAGGAGGTTCGCCCACACCTTCACGTAGTCCTCGTCCGACGCCGCGGACATCTGGTTCAGCCAGCCCTGCTGCTGCTCGGTGGGCTGGTTCGGCAGTTCGAGACCGAGATCCCGCGCGACGCTGCGTGCGCGCTTGTCGAGGTCGGTATGGCCGACGATCAGGTGGTCGGCCGCCTCCCGCACCGGACCGCTCGGGAAGCGCTCGGCAGCCTGCTGGCCCGCCGGCAACTCCCACAGACCTGCCAGCCGCACGCGGTTGATCAGGTCGCGGTCGTTGGCGGTCAGCGGCCCCCAACGCGTCGGTACGGTTCCGGAGGCGAGGTTCGCCTCTCCCGTACCGGCGCGGTCGGCGTACGACCACACGGGGAACGCGAGCGCGCCGAGTGTGCCGACGAGTGCCACGATGACGAGGGCCGTGCCGTTGATACGCCGCAAAGGTGCCTCCCGGGATATGCCAACTGGTCGTTGGGAATCTGTACTTGGCCAGCGCAGGGAGATACGTGCGGGGCGGGCGGTGTGTTCAACGGTCGATGTTCGGTGAGTCACTTTTGTTGTTCGGGCGTGTCGCGAGGACCGGGCAGGTCCGCCCGGTCCTCGCGACACGCTGTCGGGCCGGGCCCGCTCAGCTGAACGGGTCCAGCGTGATGTACGCCGTCTGCGGGTTGCTGTCGTTGACCAGCGACTCGTGGTTGCCGACGTCGTCGAAGGCGAAGCCGTACGCCTTGCCGTCGGCCATCTGGGCGTGGATCTTCCGGGAGTAGTGGTTGGTCACGGTGTCCTGGTAGAAGCCCGCGGAACTCGTGTCGGGCTGGTTGGGGTTGGTCAGGAGCGTGGACCGGTTGTAGCCCGCGCACAGGGTGCGGGAGATCGGGCCGCGCACCAGGTCGTTCGGCGCGTCCAGATGCTTGTGGCAGCCGAAGATGCTGTCCGAGTCGGGCTTCTGGAAGCTGGTCACGACGGCGCCGGAACTGTTGGTGAAGTTCATGACGTTGCCGGAGACCCTGCCGTAGTACTTGGTGGCCGGCTGGTTCGCGAACGGTGTCACCGTGAGCGTGGAGGTGGCGTACTTGCTCCACACCCGGTTGACGTAGTCGTTCATGACGGTGCTCGGCAGGGCGCCGGACTCGATGCCGTGGCCGGGTGCGAGGGCCCGCAGGACGGTTCCGTCGGAGCGGGTCTTGATGAGGTTGGCCCAGCCGCCGGGCTGGCCCCTGAGGGCGTTGAAGAAGCCGTTGTAGCCGCCCGGCTTCAGGTGACCGGTGTTCTTGACGGTGCCGGCGGTGTTCTTGACGCCGACCGCGTACGGGGCCGAGAACATGTCCACCTGTGTGCTGTTGATCCACAGTCCGGAGTCGTTGAGCGTGTACTCGGTCCAGTTGAAGAGGATGTTCGCGTTCGGGTCGGTCGGGTTCTGCACCGCGGGCTGTACCAGACCGCCGGTGGTCAGCTTGAAGACGAGCTTCTGGCCGTACGAGAAGTAGACCCGGCCGGAGAACTTCGGCATGCGGATCGTCCTGCTCTGGCCGTTGGCCGGTCCGGCGATCGACGCGTCGGGTGCGGGGGTCGGCGGGTTGCCGCCGGCGGGCCAGGCGTGGAACGTGCCGTTCGCGTCGGCCCAGCCCTGCTGGCCGGTCGAGAGCAGGGTCCCGATGTTGTAGATGTAGATCTGGTCGCCGCGCCCGGAGTTGTTCTTGAACTCCAGCGGGATGGTCGTGGGCACCGCGGCTTCGGCGTGGGACGCGGGGCCCACCGTCGTGAGTCCCGCGGTGACGGTTGCCGCGGCGACCAGAGCCACCAGCGCTTTCCGTAGGGCAAGCACGCTCGTCCTCCTGCCAGGTGGGCTTCTCCCACCGGAGTCGAAATGCGACGGACGGATGGTCTGGGGCCGCGTCCCGTCATGGGGAGGCAAGAAGAGGCGCGGCCCCTTCCGGTCGTTTGAGAGCGCTCTCAGAGTGTCCCTCTGAATGGGACACGTCAAGGTCTAGACCAAGATGGTCATCGTCGGGCCGGCATCGACGTCCGGGACCGCGCACACCGTCGTGCGGGAACAGGTCACGACGACGGGCCGTGGGTCCAGGCACCGGCCAGCAGCGTGGCGTGCACGGGCATCTCACGCAGGGTCCGGGTGTCCGCGGTGAGCGGGTCGGCGTCGGTCACCACCAGGTCGGCCCGGTCGCCGACCCGGATCAGCCGCCTCCCCCGGGACGAGCCGGCGAGGGCGTCCGCCACCGGTATCCGCTGCTCCGGGTGCCACGGCGGGCGCTCGTCGCCGGTGCGCGTCACGGCGGACGCCATGGTCAGCCAGGGGTCGAGCGTGGCGACGGGGGCGTCGGAACCCAGCGCCAGGACGGCCCCGGCGGCGAGCAGGTCGGCGAAGGCGTAGGCCCGGTGGGTCCGGCCCGCCCAGTGCCGGTCGGCGACGTCCCGGTCGTCCACCGCGTGGGTGGGCTGGATGCTCACGGTGACGCCCAGCTCGGCGAAGCGCGGGATGTCCTTGGCGGCGAGCAGCTGGCCGTGCTCGATCCGGCCGTGGCAGCGCACCTCCTCGAAGGCGTCGAGCGTCATCTCGTTGGCGCGGTCCCCGATCGCGTGGATCGCGGGTTCGATCCCGTGGGAGGAGGCGCGGCGCAGCAGGGACACCAGTTCCTCCGGGGGCAGCTGCTCCAGTCCGTGGGAGCCGGGCTCGCCGGGGACGGCGCCCGGGTACGCCTCGTGGCACAGCGCGGTGCGGGTGTTGAGCGAACCGTCGGTCAGCAGCTTGAACGGCCCGACCTCCAGCAGCCCGCCGGGGGTGTCCAGGGTCTGGCCGGTGCGGAGCCCGCGGCTGATCGCCGCATCGAGCTGAGGGGACCAGATGGAGGCCGCCACGCGGAGCGGCACCGCGGCGCCGTTCATCCGGCGGGTCCAGTCGGCGATGTTGTCGGCGTACTCGAAGTCGACGATGCCGGTGATCCCGCGCGCGGCGGCGGCGACGCAGGCCTCCTGCACCCATTGGTCCGTCAACTCCACCGAAGCGGTGGGGAGTTGGGCCATGGCCTGGATGCACTCGTCCTCGCGCAGCAGTCCGGTGGGGTGGTCTCCGCGCCCGACCAGGGCGAGTCCGGCCGAGTTGAGCCAGGCGGAGTGCAGATCCATGCTGATCAGCAGGGTGGGGCGGTCCGGGACGAGGGCGTCGAGCAGGTCCTTGTGGGGCGCGTCCGGCCACAGTCCGTCGCGGAAGCCGTGGCCGATCATCGGCTCACCGGCCGGGAGGGCGGCGGCCTGTCGGCCTGCCGCGTCCGCGGCCTCCCGCGCCGAACGGGCGCCGGACACGTCGAGCCGTCGGCGCAGGCCCGCCCACTGGACCATGTGTACGTGCGAGTCCCACAGCCCCGGCAGCAGCGTACGGCCGTCGAGGTCGAGGCTCTGGCCGTCGGCCCGCGGTGATTCACCCGCGGGGAAGACGGCCTTGACGAGGCCTGACTCGATACGGACATCGCTCAGCGGTCCGCCCGCGCCGAGGCGGACGCGGCGCAGGGTGAGCGGCTCGGCGGTGGCCGAGGGGGTGCCGGGCGCTGCGGTGTTCGGGCCGGTCACGGTGTTCGTGTTGCTCACGGCTTCCTCCGGATGTCGCGCATGGCGCGGGCGAGTTCGGGGCCGGCGTGCGGCCGGCCGGATTCGAGGGCGTCGGCAAGACGGAGGACGGTCTCCTCGCGCTCGTCCTGGCTGAGCTTCGCCTTGGCCGTCACCTTCGTGGCGGGCAGCCGGAATCCGGTGACGGCGGCGGCGATCCGGTGGGCGTAACTCTCCACCCGGGCCAGCCGCCATGGCTCGGGAAAGCGGTCCTCGAAGTGGTCGACGGTGGCGGACAGTACGTCGTAGGTGCCTGCCGGGTCGAGGACCTCGGGGTGGCCGTGGACATGCAGGACCGTGAAGTTCCAGGTCGGGACGTGAGGTGTCTCCCCGTACCAGCTCGGCGAGATGTAGCCGTGCGGTCCCTGGAGCACGACGACGACCTCGTGGGAGCCGAGTTCGTGCTTCCTGGCGTCGGTCCCGGCGAGGTGGCCGAGCAGCGTGCAGCCGGCGTCCCCGGAGTCCTGTCGCGAGTCGTCCACCAGCACCGGCAGATGGGAGACGACCAGTCCGCGGTGGGCGGTGTGACTGATCAGGGTCGCCCACGGGTGGGCCCGTGCGAGACCACGGATCCACCCGGGGTCGTCGACCCGGAAGACCTCCTGCTCCAGCATGTGCGCTGTTCCGTCCTGTCAGTTCCGAGCCGTGGGTTGTGGGGCCGTCAGTTCTCGGGGAAGTGGCAGGCGACCTGCCGCCGCCCGTCGGCTGCCGGCGCGGTCGGCACCGGCCGCTCCGCGCCGCAGAGGTCCTGGCTCTTCCAACAGCGCGTGTGGAAGGCGCACCCGGCGGGTGGCCGGGTCGGGCTGGGAGGGTCGCCCTGCAGCACGATGCGGCCGGTGGCGCCCCGGCTCCGCGGGTCCGGATCGGGGACGGCCGAGAGCAGCGCCCGGGTGTACGGATGCGCGGGGCGGGAGTAGACGGTGTCGCGGTCGCCGTGCTCGATGATCCGCCCCAGATACATGACGGCGACCTCGTCGGCGACGTGCCGGACCACGGCCAGATCGTGCGCGATGAACAAGTAACTGAGCCCGAACTCCCGCTGCAGTTCCTTGAACAGGTTGATGACCTGCGCCTGCACGGACACGTCGAGCGCCGACACCGGCTCGTCGCAGACCAGGATCTTCGGGCGGAGCGCGAGTGCCCGTGCGATGCCGAGGCGCTGGCGCTGTCCGCCGGAGAACTGGTGGGGGTGGCGGTGCGCGTGCCCGGGGTCGAGCCCGACCATGTGCAGCAACTCGTGTGCCCAGGACGCGCGTTCCTTCTTCGGCATCAGGTCGCGGTGGATGTCGAGCGGCTCACGGACGATCTCCAGCGCCGTCATCCGGGGATCGAGGGAGGTGTACGGGTCCTGCATGACCAGCTGGATGTCGCGCCTGCGGCGCCGCAGCTCGGCCGACGGCAGAGTGAGGAGATCACGGCCCTCGACGAGCACGGTGCCGGAGGTGGGCCGGTCCAGGGCCATCAGCAGGCGGGTGAGGGTCGACTTGCCGCATCCGGACTCGCCCACCAGACCGAGGGTGGAGCCCCGCCGCAGGGTCAGGTCGACGCCGTCGACGGCCTTGACCGTGGCCCGGCGCCCGCCGCCCAGGGGCAGCCCGCCGGACCGGTAGTGCTTGACCAGGCCGCGGGCCTCGAGCAGCGGGGCACCGGTCGGGACGTCATCGGGCACCTGAGACCTCCAGCGGGTAGTGGCAGGCGACGAGACGTGCGGGCGGGGCCGGGAGCAGCATCGGCTCCTGTGTCGCGCAGCGTTCACCGGCGTTGGGGCAGCGGGGGTGGAAGGCGCAGCCGGAGGGCAGCAGGCCGGGTCCCGGCGGGCTGCCCGGGATCGGGGTGAGGTCGTCGGTGTCCCCGTCGAGGCGGGGCACGGCGGCGAGCAGCCCGCGCGTGTAGGGGTGCGCCGGCCGGTCGTACAACTCCTGGACCGGGGCCTGTTCCAGGATGCGTCCGGCGTACATGATCGCGACCCGGTCGGCGGTGCCCGCGGCGAGTCCCAAGTCGTGGGTGATGAGCAGCAGGGCGGAGCCGGTCTCCTCGCGGAGTTCGGCGAGCAGTTCCATGATCTGTGCCTGCACGGTGACGTCCAGGGCGGTGGTGGGTTCGTCGGCGATGAGGACGTCGGGGCCGAGCGCCACCGCCATCGCGATCATGATCCGTTGCCGCATGCCGCCGGAGAACTGGTGCGGGTGGTCGCGGTAGCGGTGGGCCGGGTCGGGGATGCGGACCCGGGCCATCAGCTCGACGGCCCTGGCGCGGGCCTCGCGGCGGCCGACGCCCTCGTGGGCCCGTATCGTCTCGGCGATCTGGAAGCCCACGGTGAGGGTGGGGTTGAGGGCGGAAAGGGAGTCCTGGAAGACCATCGCGATGCGCTTGCCGCGCAGGGCACGGAGCAGGTCCGGGGCCAGCGTCAGCAGGTCCGTGCCCCGGTGGCGGGCGGTGCCGCCGACCCGGGCCGTGGTGGCGGGGAGCAGGCCCATGACGGCCATCGCGGAGATGCTCTTGCCGGAGCCGGACTCGCCGATGAGCGCGAGGGTCTCCTCCTCGTGGAGGGTGAACGAGACTCCGTGGACGACCCGTTGGGCGGCGCCGGACCGGGACAGCACGTCGACGGTGAGGTCCTGGACGTCCAACAGTGGCGCGTTCAGCGGGGCTTTCACGGTCGTGTGGCTGGTCGTGTCGTCCATGGGGGAGTCACCGGCCTCTCGGATCCAGGGCGTCACGCACGGTGTCGCCGAAGGTGATGAGCACGAAGACGGTGAAGGACAGGAAAAGCCCGGGGAAGACCAGCAGGTGCGGGTGGGTCCGGAAGGAGTTCTGGGCTCCCGCGAGCTGAAGTCCCCAGGAGATCGAGGGGGGTTGGAGCCCGACACCGAGGAACGTCAGCGCGGCTTCGGCGACGATCACTCCGCCGACCGTGATGGTGGCGAGGACGAGGACCGGGGTGAGGGCGTTCGGCAGGACGTGTCTGCGCACGATGTGCCACTGGCTCGCGCCGAGGCTGCGGGCCATCACCACGTAGTCGGCCTCGCGCACCGATCGTACCGACGCCCGTACCACCCGGGTCATGGTCGGCCAGCCGAAGAGCGCCAGCACTCCGGCCACGGTCGGCACGTCCCGGGTGGTGAAGCTGTTGAGGACGACGATCGCGCCGAGCAGGAACGGGAAGCCGAGGAAGACGTCGGTGATCCTGGCGATCACGCTGTCGACGATCCGCCCGGCCATCCCTGCGAGGCAGCCGAGGACCAGTGCGACGGCGAGCCCGAGGCCGGTGGCGAGCAGGCCGACGCCGAGCGAGGCGCCCGCTCCGTGGATGACGTTGGCGTACAGGTCGCAGCCCTGGACGTCGTATCCGAAGGGGTGTCCGGGGGCCGGGCCCCCGGCGCTGTGGCCGAGGTCGCAGACGGTCGGGTCGCCGTGGCCGAACCAGCCCGCGAAGAGCCCCGGCGCGGCGGCGAGCAGGAGGAGCAGAAGGGCGCAGCCGCCGGTGAGGAGGAACACCGGCCTGTGGCGCAGCTCGTGCCAGGTCCCGCCCGGGGCCCCGAACGAAGCCTCGGGCGAAGTCCCGTGTGTCCCAAGCTTTTCAGGGGAGAGAGCGGCGTCAGTCATGGCGGATCCTCGGGTCCAGGAGGCTGTTGAGGAGGTCGACCAGGACGCTCGCGGCCAGGAAGATCAGGATGAGAGCGGTCGACACCCCCACCACCGTCGGTCCGGCGTGGGCGCGGACGGCCTGGAAGAGCAGCTGGCCGATGCCGGGGAGGTTGAAGACGCCCTCGATGATCACGGTGCCGCCGAGCAGGTATCCGAGGTCGATGGCGAGGTAGGTGACGGCCGGGATGAGGGAGTTGCGCAGCACGTGGACGCCGACCACCCGGCGCCGGGTGAGGCCCTTGGCGACGGCGGTGCGTACGTAGTCGGCGCGCAGGTTCTCGATCACCTCGGCCCTGACCAGCCGGGACACCGACGCCAGTCCGAAGGCCGCGACGCACAGCGCGGGCAGCAGATAGCTCGTCGGCCAGCCGTCGGTGGTCCCGGCGACCGGGAACCATCCCAACTGCACACCGAGGACGACCTGCGCCGTGTACGCGAGCACGAACACCGGCACGGAGGTGGCGCCGATCGTGAACGCGAGCACCGTACGGTCCGTCCACGTTCCCTGGCGCAGCGCGGCGATCACCCCGAGCCCGATGCCGACGACCGCCTCGATGCCCCAGGCGGTCAGCGCCAGCTTCAGGGTGAC
Organism: Streptomyces sp. NBC_00258; assembly: GCF_036182465.1. Lineage (NCBI taxonomy): Bacteria > Bacillati > Actinomycetota > Actinomycetes > Kitasatosporales > Streptomycetaceae > Streptomyces > Streptomyces sp. NBC_00258. Next base: position 3,652,938 of record NZ_CP108081.1, on the reverse strand, counting down.
CGGCCAGCGGTCGGCCATCTGCTCGGCGACCGGGCGCCCGCTGAAGTCGGTCCCGAGATCGCCGTGGAAGAGCCCGGCCAGGTAGTGGCCGTACTGGACCAGCAACGGATCGTCGAGATGGTGCTGCTCGCGCAGGGCCCGCGCCACGCTCGGGGCGAGCGGCCGGTCGCCGGCGAGCGCGGCGATGGGGTCGCCCGGCAGGACGTACGTCATCGCGTAGATGACCAGGCTGATACCGAAGAAGACGAGCAGCGCCTCCAGCAGGCGGCGTATGAGGTACGTCATCCGGGGTCCCCCGAGATGTCACGGGCGCGGGCGTGGTCCGCGGCGGCCAGCAGCGCCCCGTACTGGATCCCGGCCAGCGTGGAGATCGCGATCGGGTCGCCCGTGACCGGGCCGGCCTCGCGCTCCCACGTCTCGTACGTCTCCAGCAACTCCCCGTGGCAGCGTCGTACTTCGGGAGTGGCGGTGCCCGCGACCACCTCCGCGTTCAGGGCGCGCAGCAGCATGCCCCCGAAGCGGACGCGGAGACTGTGCACACCGGCTTCGCAGTCGAAGCGTTCGGACACCGTGGCGGCCCGGTCGGGCAGTTCGTCGGCGCGGGCCGACTCCATCGTCGCGAGTTCGGCCAGCGACGGTACGAAGTCGCGGACCGCCCGCAGGAACGGGGACCGGATGGTCAGGTGCGGGTTCGCCGCGTCGAGGATGCCGCCGAGGAAGGTCCCGGCCTCGCCCAGCGCCCGCGCCCGGCCCCGGACCACGTCGGCGTGGCGCTGCTCGGTCGGCGTGTTGTCGTCGGCGTCCGGATGGCTCCAGTGCGGGACCTCGGTGACGAAGTAGAAGGTGCCGTAGCGCTCGGCGTACGCGGCGCTCGACGAGCCCGCGATCTTGGCGGCGGCGTCGACGCCGAGCCCTTCGAGATAGTCGTACGCGTCCTTCATGTCGATGCAGCCGTAGACGGCGGGGGAGTAGACCGGGGCGTGGGCGGCCTCGGGTTCGCCGGTCGCCAGCGGCATGCCGAGGGAGGCCGGGATCTCGGTCAGGACGCCGTACAGCTCCGGAGCCGGACGGTTCATGTAGTAATAGACGCCGCCCGCCTCGCAGTTGTGCAGGGTGGTGAGAAAGCGTGGCCGGGTGGCGTCCAACAACCGCATCAGCGCCAGGGTTTCGGGCAGTACGCGGTCGAACCACGCCTTCTTGTAGGCGAACGGGAAGGTCCACTCGACCTGTTCGTTGCCGGCGGGCCGGTAGAAGTGGCGTCCGTAGTTGCGCTTGTCGGTCGGGGTGGCGAACCAGCCCTCGTTGAGGCGGGCCCCGTCCGGGTCGATGCAGGGCACGATGTGCCAGGCCCCGCCGAAGTGCCCGCGCAGCTCCGGGCCTTCGCACAGGGCGGTGGCCAGGTGCAGGGCGGTGACCGCGCCGACCGGCTCGTTGGGGTGCACCCCGCCGACGACGACGTATCCGCCGTCCCCGTCCGTCGTGAGGCTCGCGGGTCCTTCGCCCACCGTGAAGCAGTACAGGGGTTCGCCCAGGGTGGAGGTGCCGATCCGGCTCTCGGTCACCAGGCCGGGATGAGCTGCGGCCAACTGCCTGAAGGAGGCGAGGAGTTCGTCCACGGCCGGGTAGGCGTGGGTCTCGGGGACGGTCGCCGCGTGCCGTACCCAGTTCCCGGGGGGCGGCATGGCGGGGGCGGACTGCTCGGATGTCGCGGCGGTCATGCTGGTGCGGATCTCCGGGGTGTCGGGGGTACGGGGGCGCGGGTGCCGGCGGACGCGTACGTGCACGGTGCGGGACGGTCAGCCGACGACGGATATCCGGCTGAGCTCGACGTCGGCCGGGCCCACGGTCACCCCGGTCACCCTGGGGGTGCTGGCGTAGATGTAGCTGCCGTAGAAGAGCGGGATCACCGGGAAGTCCTGGAGGATGCGCCTCTGCGCTTCGTTGTAGAGCTTCGCGGCCGAGGCCGTGTCGGGCGCGCTGTCGGCCCGCTGGAGCAGCTTGTCGACGTCGCCGTCGCTGTAGTGGCTGCACACCTGGCAGCCGCCGGCCTCGGTGAAGATGCCGCGCAGGGTCGCCTGCATGCTCGGGTAGAGGGCGCCCCAGTGCGAGTGGTTGAGCCCGGTGATCTTCCCGCCGAACGCCTTCTCGCTGAACTCGGCCCAGTCTGCGGTCGGTTGGGCCCTGACGTCGGCGATGTCCAGGTTCTGCCTGAGCTGGTTGGCGACCGCCTTGTAGAGCTCGTCGAGGCCGAGCCCGCCCGGGTAGGTGATCGTCAGCTCACCGGACCAGCCGCCCGCCTCCTTGAGCAGTTTCTTCGCCGCGGCCGGGTCGTACTCGCAGGCGTCGCAGATGCCGGTCTCGGCGCCGACCTCGGAGGACGGGGTGAGGGAGGTGGCCGGGGTGTAGAGGCCGCCGTAGATGGCCTTGTTGACCGCGGACCGGTCGATCGCCATGGACAGCGCCCTGCGCAGCCGGACGTCGTCGAACTTCCTGCCCTGCAGCGGCAGGCCCATGAACTCCAGCGACGGAGCGTCGTAGGTGTGCAGCCGGTCCCCGAAGTCGGCCTTGGCCTGGCCGTACTTGCTCACCGGCACATAGGCCAGGTCGATGTTGCCCGCCTGCACGTCGGTGTACGCGGTGTTGAGGTCGGCGTAGCTCTTGAAGGTGATCGCGGACGACTTCGGCTTCGGCCCCCGGTACGCCGCGTAGGCGCTGACCGTGGTGCCCTCGTCGGCCTTCCAGGCGGAGGTCATCCTGAACGGACCGTTGCCGATCGGCTTCTTGTCGTAGCCCTTGGGGTCCTTGAACGCGGCCTTCGGCATGGGGTAGAAGCCGAGCTGGCTCGGGGTGAGCTGGAGCGGGAACTGGCTGTCCGGGCTGGTGAGGGTGACGTCCAGGGTCGTGGCGTCGACGGCCTTCACGCCCGAGAGGGTCCTGGTCCTCGGCTTGCCCTTGGCCGGGTTCAGCGCCGCGTAGCCCTCGATGCCGGCGAGCTGGCCGTTGCCGGCCCAGCCGTTGGGGGCGTAGGCGGTGGCGTTCCAGGCGTCGGCGTAGCTCTGGGCGGTGACCGCCTCGCCGTTGTGGAACTTCCAGCCGGGGCGGAGCTTGATGGTCCAGTGCCGGGCGTCGGTGGAGGTCACCGACTTCGCCTGTACGTAGCTGATCCCGCCCTTGGCGTCGACCTTGACCAGCGGGGCGAAGAGCGCGCGCAGCTGGTCCCAGCCGACGGTGCTTCGGCCCGGGGTGAGATGGTCGGGCTCGGCGACGGCGACCGAGAATCCGCCGGTCCCCGCCGAACCGCCGCTGTCGTTCGAGCCGCCGGAGCAACCGGAACAGACGAGGGCGAGAACGAGGGCCGACGATAGGCTCGCCGGGGCTGTGAACATGGGTGATCTGGGCAAGACGACTCCATGGGAGAGCAGGGGCGCGCCATGGCCCGGCCCCGGGTGAAGGACCTGGGCGACCGGGTGCTCACCAGGGCGCGTACCGGGATACTGGGCGTCGCTGAGATGCCATGTCAATGCAAAGCTGCGAAACTTTTAAGATGAGATGAAAGTTTACGAGGAGGAATCAATGCCCGGCGAGGCTCCCGCCAGTACCGCGCACGACAGTTCCGGACGTCACGACGGCCCCGGACATCAGGACAGTGCCGGCGGCTGGAGCCGGGAGTCCTTCGTGGAGGAGGTCGGCCTGGTCTGGGAGGCGGCCGGGAGCAGCCGCATGGACGGCCGCATCATCGCCTACCTGCTCATCACGGATGTTCCGTACGTCTCGTCGGCGGCGCTCGCCCGGGCCCTGCGGGTCAGCGCCGGTTCCGTCTCGCTGGCTACCCGTCGCCTGGTCGAGGCCGGTTTCATCAGGCGGCACGCGGTGCCGGGGGAACGCAGCCACTACTTCCGCGTCGACGACGACGTGTGGGGCAGCTTCCTGGCCGGTGAACGCCGCTATCTGGACCGGCAGGAGCAGCTCGCCGAGCGGGCCATCGAACTGCTCGGCCCGGAGGAGGAGGCGCCCCGACGCCGACTGGGCAACATGCGCGACTACATGCGCTGGGTCCGGGGCAGCCACCACGACCTGCTGACCCAGTGGCGCACCTACCGGTCCCAGACCGCCGACCAGGGAGCTGACCGGCCGACGGACGAGACCGCGGACCCGGCCACCGGGCTCCAGGAGGAGGGCGGCCCGGCGGCCGGGGAACCGTCGCCGACGCCCGCACCGACGGACGGCGAGGAGATCCGCGACCACCGCTCCGCCACGCTGAGCCCGGTCCTGGCACGGCATCTCGTACCGGACGCGCTGTGGGCCGCCGCCGAACCGCTGCTTGCCTCAGGATCCGCGAACGAACGCGCGGCCCTCACCGCCGTGGTCTACGTCCTCACCTCGGGCTGCAGCTGGCAGCAACTCCCGGCGCAGTTCGGGATCTCGCACTCCACCGCGCACCGCCGCTTCACCGCGTGGAGCAGGGCGGACCTCTGGCAGCGGTGGCTCGACACCGTGTCCGCGGCGCCCGTGGACGCCGCGGACCTCGAATGGTGCACGACCATCGTCAGGACGGCCGCGAGCCGTCGGCCCGGCAGCGGAGGGTGACCGGCCCGGGGCCGCTCAACTGCCGGGGACGGTGTCCTCGAACGTGGTGCCCGCCCCGCGGTACGCGTTCAGCCTGGCGGTGACCTGCGCCGGCGAAAGGACCTGGTCCTTGACGTGCAGGACGTAGTCGACCTGCTGGTCGTACGCCCGCGCCGTGGTGCTGGTCTGGCCCGCGAGGTCGATCAGCCACTGGTTGAAGTTGATCGACATCGGCCGCTCCGGCAGATACGCGGAGTCATGGGTGCCGAAGAGCTGTCCGTCGATGTAGTACTTGATGGTGCTGTTGTCGATGGTCAGCACCAGGTCGTGCCAGCCGCTGAAGCTCCGACGGGCTTCGGTGTGCTGGTTGACCGCCACCCACGGGTCGGGCTGGTAGGTCTCCCAGGACGTCGTGTAGAGGATGTTGGCCGGCTCGCCCCAGCCGCCGTTGGGCAGGTACTCGAAGTCGTACTCGGCGTAGTCGTCCGCCATCGGTGCCTTGAGGTCGTTGATGGTGAAGAACGTCTGGACGAGGCGGTCGCCGTCCGGGCCGTACTTGGGCGCGTCGTTGAACCTGACCCGGGCCGCGTAGGTGCCGTTCTTGAACTTCGTCGCCCTGGTGAGGATCTCGGTCTGCTCGGTGCTCGCCGCGGTGCCGGCGGTCGAGGTCTCCAGGTTCATGATGGAGTTGCCGCCCGTGGTGGCGAAGGTGACGTTCTCGGGCGCCCAGGTGGCGCCGGGCACGCCGGGGCCACCGGAGTTGGAGCGCACGCTCCAGCCGTGCGCCGAGATCCTCGGGTCGGTGTGGCCGCTGTAGTTGAAGTCGTCGAACAGCGCGGCGCCCTCCGCCGGAGGATCGGTCGGCGGGTCGGTGGGCGGGTCCGTCGGCCCGTTGCCCGCGGGGGCCTGGCCCCACAGGAGGGTGCCGCCCGACTGGGCCGTGACCTTGGTCCAGTCTCCGTACGATGTCCGGGAGGCGCCGAACGAGTAGTCGTCGCTCTGGTTCAGGGACGCCCAGTTCGCCTGGTGGAAGCGCAGTTGCAGGTCTCCGGTGTCGGCGCCCGGGGCGAGCGAACCGGCACCGGAGGTGAAGCCGACCTCCAGGTAACGGTCGGCCGTGGCGGTCGGGTTGGCGAGCGTACCGAAGGTGCCGGTGACGTTGGCGCAGCCCTTGACGGCCCAGGAACAGGCGAAGCGGTAGGTCGCGCCCGCCGAGTCGGCCTTGAAGTAGTAGCGGACCTTGACGCCGCTCAACTGCACGCTGGTGGTGCCGGTGTTCGTCACCTTGAACCAGGGTTCGGCCTGGTCGGCGCCGGCTCCCGTGGCGCTCGTACGGTACTGGACGCTCAGCCCGTCGGCGGCCGCGCTCGCGGTGGTGGGGAGTGCCGTGAGCGCGGCGGCGCCCATGGCCACGGCGACGGCGGTGTGAGCGGTGGCGCGCAGCCTCTTCTTCGCGAGTCTCATCGTTGTTCCTCTCCAGAAAGGTGGGGGTGATTCCCGGAACGGACAGGGTCAGGGGTGGCGGCGGATGCCGAGCGCGTCGAGCCGGGCGGTGTGCTCGCCGAGCCGGGCACGGAAGTCGGCCCAGTCGGTCGCGCCGCTCCAGCCACGGTCGGCGAGGGCGCACAGCCGCGGGTAGGTGAGGTACTCGATGTGGGCGGGCGTGGTCACGAACTCGGTCCACAGCTGGGTCTGGGCGCCGAGCACCCGCCCGGCCGTCTCGGCGTCGGCGTCCTCGGGGACGGGGTCGTGGGCGTGGACCGCGCGCAGATCGACGACGGTGCCGGGCTGGGCCGGCGGCTCGTTCGGGTCGTCGGACTGGGCGTGGTCGAGGTACGTGGCCCGGTGGTACGCGTTGATCACGGGATGGCCGCGGCGGGCCGCCGTCAGGGTGTGGGACGGGTCGCGCCAGGTCATCACGGTGAAGTCCAGGGGCAGTTCGGCCCCGGTCTCGGCCCAGCCGACCGGGCGGCGTCCGCGACGGACGAGGAAGTCGCCGATCTGTCCGAGGAACCAGCCGTGCAGCGCTTCGGGGGTCGACAGCCCTTCCGCCGCCGCCCGTTCGCGCGCGGGGGCACTGTGCGTCCACTCGGTGGTGGGGCACTCCTCGCCGCCGAGGTGGATGTACGGCGACGGGAAGACGTCCATGACCTCTTCCAGGACGGTGCGGCAGAAGTCGAGGACCTCGTCGTGGACACCGAGGACGGTGTCGCACACACCCCAGCGCGTCCAGACGTCGAGGCTGCGGTCCGGGTGGTTGCCCAGTGAGGGATAGGCGGCGAGAGCGGCGCGTACGTGCCCCGGCATCTCGATCTCCGGCATGACGGTCACGCCGCGAGCGGCCGCGTACCGCACCAGAGAGGCGAGTTCGGCCCGCGTGTACGCCCCACCGTGCGGGACGCCGTCGTACGTGCCGCTGCCGGCCGGGCCGGTCCGGGACTCGGCGCGATGGCCGCCGATCTCGGTGAGCTTGGGACGGGCGGCGACCGGCATGCGCCAGCCCTGGTCGTCGGTGAGATGTAGATGGAACACGTTGATCTTGTGCAGGGCCAGCACGTCGACGTACCGGCGCAGATAGGAGACGGGCTGGAAGTGGCGTGCCACGTCCAGCATCGCGCCGCGCCAGGTGTGCCGCGGGACATCGGTGACGTCGGCGCACGGCAGCAGCCACGGCGTGCCGTGCTCCGGAGCCGCCGACAGGGCCTGAGGCGGCAGGAGTTGACGGATCGTCTGGATCCCGCGCAGCAGACCGGTGAGGTGTGCGGCGCGCAGCAGCACGGCGTGCGGGTCGACGGTGAGTCGGTACCCCTCCTCACCCAGGTCGCCGAGGCCGGGGTCGAGCGCCAGGGCGAACCGTCCGTCCGGGGACGGTCGCAGGGACAGCCCGGTGGCGGGGGCGAGCAGGGTGCGCAGCAACTCCGCGGCCGGTTCGGCGCCCGCGCCGATGTGCAGCGCGGTGTCGGCGTCGAGCGTGAAGTGTCCCGGCCGGAGCGCGGCCTCCGTGGGGCGGGGGACGAGGGTGAGTAAGGATCGGGGTGCGGGCACGGGTCGCCTCCGGAACGGGTCGCGGGGGTGCGTGGGGTCAGCCCTTGACCGCGCCGGCGGCGAAGCCCGAGGTGACATGGCGCTGGAGCGCCAGGAACACGACGAGTGCCGGGGCGGCGAAGAGGGTCGAGGCGGCCATGGTGGCGCCCCAGTCGGTGCCGAACACGTTCTGGAACGAGGACAGCCACACGGGCAGGGTGCGGTTGTCCTGCTGCTTGATGATCAGGAAGTTGGCGTACGTGAACTCGTTCCAGGCGGTGATGTAGCCGAACAGCGAGGTGGCCATCAGGCCCGGTGCAAGGAGGGGGAACGCGATGTGCCGGAACGCGCCGGGCCGGGTGCAGCCGTCGACCTGGGCGGACTCCTCCAGTTCCGGGGGGATCGTGTCGATGAAGCCGCGCAGGACGATCAGCGTGAAGGGCAGCGTCATCATGAAGTAGACGAGGGTCAGGGTCGGCAGCCGGTCGAGCATGTCGGTGTCCCGGGAGATGATGTAGACCGGGATGATCAGCGACTCCCAGGGCGCCATCTGGGCGATGAAGACCATGAGAACGAACTGCCGGCGCCCCTTCCACCGCATCCGGGCGACCGCGTAGGCGGCGCCGAGCGCGATGACGAGGGCGAGCACGACGGCGCTCAGCGTGACGAGGATGCTGTTGCGCCAGAACAGGCCGAAGCCATCGGCGCCGACGGCCGTGCGGAAGTGGTCGAGCGTCCAACTCCCCGGGAGGATCCGGGGGTTGTCGGACTGGATGTCACGGGTCGGGGTGAACGCGGTGGCGACCATCCAGTAGACCGGGAACAGACAGACCACGACCGTGACGACGGCGGCGGCGTTCAGGGGCAGTCGACGGACGCGGGGCCGGGTGGTGGTGCTCATGAGAGCTCGTCCTCCTGGCGGAACATCTGGCGGAAGTAGAGGACGAGCACGCCCGACATCAGCACGACGGTGACCATGGAGGCCGCCGAGCCGAGGTCGTAGCGCTGGCTCGACAGGGCCGTCTGCACCGCGTACACGGGCAGGATCGTGGTCGCGTCGCCGGGCCCGCCGTTGGTCATCACCCAGATCTGGACGAACGCCTTGAAGGTCCAGATCACTTCGAGCGAGAGCACGAGCATGAAGATCGGCCGGACGATCGGATAGGTGATGGACCGGAATATCCGCGGCCCCGACGCCCCGTCGAGCCGCGCCGACTCGTACAGCTCGGTGGGGACGGTGGTGAGGGCCGAGTAGAGGGTGATCGCCGCGAACGGCACGGACTGCCACACGATGAGGGCGATGAGGATGGCGAAGGCGGCCGGTCCGTGCGCGAACCAGGGGTAGCGGTCGAAGGACTCGAACCCCAGGTCCGTCAGGACCGCGTTGACGATGCCGAACTCCGAGTGGAACAGCCACTGGAAGACGGTGGTCGCCGCGATGACGGGCATCGCCCAGGTAAGCACCAGCGCGCTGAGGACCGCGATCCGGCCGAACCGGCCGAGTCGCTCGATCATCAGCGCCACCAGCGTGGACAGCACCATGATCAGTACGACGTTGACAGCCATGAAGAGGAACGTGCGGCGCACGACCTCCCAGAAGCGGCTGTCCCCGAGCAGCGTCTCGTAGTTCTTGAGCCCGACGAAACACGCGTCGCCCAGGATGAGTTGGCGCAGCCCGAAGTCCTGAAGCGAGATCACCACGGCACGGACCAGGGGATAGACGAGCAGGTAGAGCGTGCCGAGGACGGCGGGCGCGATCAGGACGTACGGCCAGATCCCGCGGCCGCCGTCCTTCGACGGGCGGCGCCGTCCCGAGCCGGTGTCGCGCCGGGGTCGGGAGGTGCTCGGTGGGGGGTGGGACGCGGTCTGCTCTCGGACGGCCGACACGGCACTCTTCCTCCGGTGCGTTGGCGGTTCCGGTGAGTTGTCGGTCAGGAGCCGGAGTTCATCGCCGTGGTGATGGCGTCGGACGCGGTGGCGGCTGCCTTCTCGGGGTCGCCTCCGGTGAGAACGGCCGTCATGTAGTCCTTGATCGGGTTCTTGGCCTCGACGGCGGCCCAGCCCGGTGTGTTGGGCGTGGCATGGCCTTCGGCGGCGCCGACCGCCATGGCCGAGGCGCCCGGGTCCGAGGCGACCGCGCCGGCGAGGGTGGTCTTGTTCGGGACGTAGCTCATGGCGACCGCGAGCTTCTTCTGCCAGGCGTCGCCGGTGAGTTCCTTGATGAACGTGTAGGCCGCGTCCTGTTTGGCGGAGGCCGTGGGGATGACGAGGTCGGAGCCGCCGGTGAAGACTGCACCCGGTGTCCCGGCGGTCTTGCCCGGGATCGGGAAGAAGCCGAGCTTGCCCTTCAGTGCGGGGTTGTTCTCGATGACGACGTTGGCGCCGCCGGGAGTCGAGATGACCTGGGCGACCTTCCCCTTGGCCATGACGTCCGCCTGCGGAGGGCTGTCCTCGTCGGAGTCCTTGGGGCCCTTGCCGAGTGCCTGGAGCTTCTCGTAGAACTCCATGCCGCGGATCGCCTCGGGGGTGTCGAGGTTGCCCTGCCACTTGCCGCCCGACTCGGTGGCGAGGTCGCCGCCCTCGTCCCAGACGAAGCCCGCGAGGGCGTACCACATCTGCCCGGGCAGATAAATGCCTTGTGTGTCGCCGGAGTTGAGCTTCTTCGTGGCGGCGATCCACTGGTCGCGGGTCTTGATCGCGGCCGCGTCGACGCCCGCCTCCTCGAAGAGGTCGGTGCGGTAGATGACGACGCGGTTGGCGGCGTAGTACGGGATGCCGTACTGCTTGCCCTCGTAGGCGCCCGGCTCGGCAAGACCCTTGAGCCAGTCCTTGCCCCCGAGTTCGTCGGCCTTGTCGCTGAGGTCGAGCAGGCCACCGCTCTGCGCGAACTGGGCGACCTGGGTGTTGCCCGTCTCGATCACGTCCGGTGCGTCGCTGCTGGCGAGGGCCGCCGTGACCTTCTCGCCGATCCCGTCCCACTCCTGGATCTGCACCTTGACGTCGATGTCCGGGTGAGCGGCCTCGAAGCCCTTGACGAAGTCCTTCTGGAACCGCGCCGAGACGCTGTCGCGCATCAGCCAGACGTCGATGGCGGTGCTCCCGCCGGAACCGCCGTCGGAGTCGTCGGAGGAACTGCTGCAGGCACTCAGCCCGGCGGTCATCAGAAGCACGGACACACCGGCAAACAAGCGGAGCTTCACGGTTCACCTCTGGAGGACATGACCCAACCACCTGACCAGTGAAGCCCACTGGTCAGCTCACCTCTTGATGCGGGGATGAAACTGGCATAGACCAATCAGTGGCGTCAACCCCCCGTGCTCACTGGGTTCTTGACGCTTTGGCCGGTCAGAGGCTGAGTGATCACCGTTCGGAAGCGGTTACACTTCCCCCCACCAGGAGGGCAGTTGCGCGCGACCACTGGTCAACTGGTAAACCGGCCGGCGCGCATGAGGGGGCACAGCATGAAGGAAGACGCACCCGGTGCGGTGCTCAAGCGGGAGCGGGTCCGCGACTTCATCCTCGATCTCGTCGAGTCGCACCGCCCGGGTGACGCGATCCCCTCCGAGCGCGCCCTGTGCGCCCGGCTGGGCGTGTCCCGCCCGACCCTGCGCGCGGCGGTCGACGAACTCGTCGCCGCGGGTCTCCTGGTGCGGGAACACGGCCGCGGCATGTTCGTGGCGCCCGAGAAGATCACCCAGGAACTCGTCTCCGGCCAGCAGACCATGACGGCGCCTCAGGCCTCCGGGGCCTGGTCGAGCCGCCTGCTGGAGTTCACCACCTTCGCGGCCGGTGCGCGCGTGGGTCGCAAGCTGCGTATCTCACCCGCCGCGGAGATCGTGTACGTGGCACGGCTGCGCCTGGTCGACGGCGCCCCGATGGCCATCGAGCATCTGCACATCAGGGCCGATCTGGTCCCCACCCTGTCCGCCCAGGAACTGGAGGCCGGCGACCTCTACGAGCACCTGCGCGAACAGCACGGCGTACACGTCCAGGAGGCCGTCCAGGCGATCGAGCCGACCGTCGTCACCCGGGCCGAGGCCGAGCTGCTCGACGTTCCCGAGCTGTCCCCGGCGCTCCTCTTCGAGCGGCTCACCTCCGACACCACGGGGCGGCCCGTCGAATACGTCCACTCGATCTACCGCGGCGACCGCTACCGCATCGTCTCCCGGCTCACCCTCGATCCCTCGGCCACGGCGCCGCCGGCCCGGCTCGGACACCACCCCGGCATCCCCCCGGGCGACTTCGCACATCGCGACACCATCGCGTCCTCCACTCGGGGGGACATCCAGTCGGCGCCGTGAGCGGGCTTCTCGTGGTGGTCGGGGGTTACGGAGCGATCGCGTCGGCCGCCGGTTCCGGCCGGTTCGCCGGTGTGCTCGCGGGCTGCTGAGGCCCTCGGGCGAGGACGTAGACGAAGAGGGCGGCCATGACGGCGACCCCTGCCCACATGGCGTTCTGCCAGCCGTCGACGAACGACTCCCGGGCGGCGCGGACCAGCGCCTGCGCCTGATTGCCGGCCTGGGGCGCGGCGTCGAGCGCGTTGGCGACGCCTTCGCGCGCGGTGTCGGCCGGGCCCTCGGGAACGCCGCCGAGCCGGGAGTCGATGGCGCCCCGGTATCCGGCGGACAGGAGTGCTCCGAGCAGGGCGACGCCGAGTGCGGTGCCGAACTCGCGGGTGACGTCGTTGAGCGCCGACGCGACGCCCTGGCGCTCCCGCGGAAGGGCGCTGGTGATGGCCTCGGTGGAGGGCGTCATCGACAGACCCATGCCGACCCCCATGGCGAGCATCCCGGGAAGGACGGACAGATAGCCGCCGTCGACGGAGACGACGGCGGCCATGAGCGCAAGACCGGCACCGGCCAGGAGGATGCCCGTGGCCATCGTCGCCCGGGGGCCGACACGCTCCGCCAGCCGTGGAGCGAGACCGGAGGCCGCCATCATCAGCACGGCCATGGGCATCAGTGCCAGGGTGGACAGCAGCCCCGACCAGCCGAGAACGGCCTGGAAGAACGGGAAGAGGACCACGAAGATGCCCGCCTGGACCCCGAAGACCACCAGAAGCGTGATCGAGCCACCGGCCAGACCGCGCTCTCGGAACAGGCGCACGTCCAGGAGCGCGGCATCCCGGCGGCGCAGTTCCCAGGTCACGAAGCCGATGGCGGCGATGACGCCGACGACCAGGGCGATCAGGGCCGCGGGGGCGGTCCAGCCCCGCTCGGGACCTTCCTGGAGGACGAAGATGAGCCCGACCACCGCGACCACGGACGTCAGCGCGCCGACGGTGTCGAAAGCGTGCCCGGACGTCTCGCGGGAGTTGGGGACGGACCGCAGCGTCATGGCGAGGGCGACCACGACGAGTGCGATGGGCAGGACGAACAGCCACCGCCAGCTCACCGCGTCGACCAGGGCGGCCGAGAGGAACATGCCCAGGACCCCGCCACCGCCGGCCACACCGGTCCACACGCCGATCGCCCGTCCCCGTTCCTCCTTCGGGAAGGTCGAGGTGATGACGGCGAGGGTGATCGGCATGATCACCGCCGCGCCCACGCCGCTGAACAGACGAGCGGCGAGCATGACCTCGGTCGACGGGGCCAGACCCGCCGCCGCACTGGCGACACCGAAGACGGTCAGGCCGGCGAGCAGCATGGGCTTGCGGCCGAAGCGGTCGCCGATCGCGCCGAGCGGCAGCAGGAGCGCGGCCAGGCTCAGCGTGTAGAGGTTGATGATCCACAGGACCGTGCTCTGCGAGGCGTCGAAGGCGACGGCGAGATCGGGCTGGGCGACGTTGAGCCCGGACACCGACGCGATGACGGCCATCAACGCGACACAGACGGCGATCAGGATCGTGCGACGTTGACGCGCGTCGGGCACGCCCTCGCCAGGGGCGTTGGCGCCGCTCGGGTCGGGGCTCAGTTCGGGAGCCTGGTTCGTACTCATGGATTCCTCGGGATTCCTCTCAAGAGGGCATGCGGACATGCGGGCATCGGCTCAGCAGGGCATGCGGACATCGGCGCCGGAGCGGAAGCCGAAGCGCCAGGGGTGACGGGTGGCGGGGCGGTCCCCGGATGGCCGGGGTGGGCCGGCCCCGGTCTTCGCTCACGCGGTCGGTGAGCGGCGGGCCGCGGGGCCGAACACGGACGACGCTACGTGCTCATTGCCGCTGAGGCATACGATGTTGCCTATGACGCAAGACAATGGTGAGCTGGACAGCCTGGTACGCAAACGCATCCGTGCCCTGCGCGTGGCCCAGGGCTGGTCCCTGGAGGAGCTGGCCACCCGTGCCCAGGTCAGCCAGTCCACGCTCAGCCGCATCGAGACCGGCCGGCGCCGCCTGGCCCTGGACCAGCTCGTCACCCTGGCCCGCGCCCTGGACACATCCCTCGACCAGCTGGTCGAGACCGCCACGGACGACGTCATCTCCAGCCCGATGATCGACGCGGCCCACGGGCTGATGCGCTGGCCCATCAAGGCGGACCCCGGCATGACCGTCGTACGCCAGCGAATGACCGACCCGCCGCCCGACAATGCCGCGCGGATGCGCGCCCACCCGGGCCGCGAATGGCTCGTCGTCCTCTCCGGCACCGCGATCCTGCTCCTGGGCAACCGGCGCCTGCGGATCGAGACCAACCAGGCGGCGGAGTTCACCACGATGCTCCCGCACGCCATCGGCGCCGAGGGCGGACCGTGCGAGATCCTCGGCATCTTCGACCGCGACGCCCGCCGCGGTCACCAGCGCGGCGAGGACGCGGGACAGACGAACCGCCCGTCTCCGTGACCGTATGCGCGTTCCGCAGCTCAGCCGGTCATCGTCTTGCGCATTCCGGAAGCCGCCAGGTCACGCGGGAACGGCCCGCTTAGCTTGGGCGCATGAACCACCCCTCCCCGCACACAGCGCACCATGTTCACGAGCACGAGCACGACGCAGGAGACCACTCGGAGATCCTCGACCTGGACTCGGAAGTACTCGCCGAACACATCGCGTCCATCACCGCCTGGCTGCCCGTCGGGGCCGGCCCCCGCCACATCGTGGATCTGGGCTGCGGGACCGGAGCCGGCACTCTCGCTCTCCTCGACCGCTTTCCCGGGGCGGAGCTGACGGCCGTCGATTCCTCGGCCGCCCACCTGCACCGCCTCCAGGAGAAAGTCCAGGAGAAAGTCGGGGAGAAGGCTCGGAGAAAGGCGGCCGGAGCGGCCGGCCGCCCGCGCATCGTGCAGGCCGACCTCGACGCGAAGGTGTGGCCCGACCTCGGCACGCCGGAGCTGGTCTGGGCATCGGCCTCCATGCACCACATGTCCGACCCCGACCGCACCCTGCGCCAGGTCCACGACCTGCTGGCACCGGGCGGGCTGTTCGCCGTCGTCGAGCTGGCAGGCTTCCCCCGGTTCCTGCCCGCCGACGCCCCGGAAGAGGCTCCCGGCCTTGAGGAGCGCTGCCATGCCGCACTCGACCGACGCCACGCCGAGCAACTACCCCACCGCGGCGCCGACTGGGGAAGCAAGCTGACGGAAGCCGGCTTCACGGTCGAGGGCGAACGCACCATCACGGTCGACCTCGGGCCACCGCACACCGAGGCAGTGGGCCGCTACGCGCTCAGCGGTCTGCGCCGCATGCGCGGCAACGCCGCATCCGCCCTGACGGCCGAGGACCTGACCGCTCTCGACCGACTCCTCGACACCGACGGCCCGCACAGCATCCTGCGCCGCGGCGACCTGAGCGTGCGCACCGAGCGCACGGTGTGGGCCGCACGCCGCACCTGACCCCCACCGCCCCGGAGCCGGCCGCGCGCAGGGACGTGAGACTTCTAGTCCGCCGACCGGCGCACGTGGTCCGGCAGGGTGCCGACGCGGTCGTACCCCTCGACGGCGACAGTTGTCCCGGGCGCGATCTCCGTGAAGCCGGCGTCGCGCACCAGCGGCAGCCCGCTCGTGGTGAGTTCGGTCCAGCGGGCGGGGGCGGCGGTACGGACCGTGAGGGGGAAGCCCGCCTCGCGCCAGGCCGTGCGGTCCTCGTCCGACAGCTCCCACCAGGCCAGTTGGGCGCCGTGGCCCGCCTGGGCCATCGACTTGCCGGCCGACATGTCCAGGTCCGGGTTCATCCAGAGCACGGGCGCCGCCGGGTCGGCGTCCCCCGGCGGCTCCGGGTCGTCCAGGTCCGTGCCGGAGACCTGGAGGCGTGCCAGGTCCTTGGGCCAACCGTCGAGCGGGACCGGAGGGAAGACCCGGACCTCGGCCGACTTCCCGGTGACGGTGAGGCCGGGCAGCGCCTCGGCCCGCCGCCACTCGGCGCCGCGCGCCCGCCGGACGACCTTGCGGATCCGGGCGTCCTGCCAGTCCCGCATCGCCTGCGCCCACTCCCCGTCCCCCAGCGACCGCTCGTCGCTGAGCATCACCAGGACGGCACGGGCCGCGGTCTCCAGCGCGTCCGTACGCCCCGGCGGTTCGTTCCGCTCGATGCGGACAACCAGGGGCAGCACGTACTGCGGTGCCTCGTCGCGGGCGGTCCGCTCGTGCCGGAAGGGGCTGTCCTGGGGGTTGTCCTGGGGGCTGTCCCGCGGGATGTTCCCGGCGTCGGCACCGGAGGTGGTCGTCTGGTCGCTGCTCACGCCCTCCAGTCTGCCAGGCGGAAGATCGGTTCCTCGGAACGGTTCCTCGGAACGGATCGCCGACCGGTTCCTTTGGCCGGTTCCTTTGACCAGTTCCTCTGAACGGTTCCTCTGCGCTCGCGCGAACGTCCGCGCGAGGATGGGGCGCATGAATCGCGAGTTGCTGCTGGAGGGCGTCGGCCGCCGGTACGGTCTCGGCGGCACCCCATGGGTGCTGCGCGGCGTCGACCTCACGCTGGCCCCGGGCACCCTGACGCGGATCGAGGGCGCCAACGGCACCGGCAAGTCGACCCTGTTGCGCCTGCTCGCCGGGATCGACGCCCCCACCGAGGGCCGTATCACGGGCCGCCAACGCACCGCGTACGTCCCCGAGCGCTTCCCGGCCGCCCTCCCCTTCACCGCGGCCGGCTATCTGATCCACCTCGGCAGCGTCCACGGGCTGTCCCGGGGCGAGGCCGCCCGAGCCGCAGTCGAGTGGCTGGAACGCCTGGGCGCCGACGAGTACGCCCGTACGCCGATGTCGGAACTCTCCAAGGGCAGCAGCCAGAAGGTCGCGGTCGCCCAGGCCCTGCTCGCCGAACCGGAACTCCTCGTCCTCGACGAGGCCTGGACCGGCCTCGACACCGCCGCCCGTACGGAACTGGAGCGGGCGGTGCTGGAGCGCGGGGCCGCGGGCGGCACGGTGGTGTTCGTCGACCACGACCCGCGACGGCTGGCCGGGGCGCCGGACGCCACGTACGCGGTCGTGGACGGCAACGTCCGTACGGTCATGGGGAGTTCGGCGCCGAGGGAGGGGGCGTACGTGGTTGTCGAGGTACAGGGGCCACCGGGCGCCGAGCCGCCCGCGGAGGCGACACGACTGGCCGTCTCCGTCGAGGAGCACGGCCCCGGCCCCGGCCTCGGAAGGCTCCGCCTCACCGTCCCCGCGACGCATTCGGACACCCTGCTCAGAACCCTGCTGACGGCCCGCCCGCCGTGGCATGTGGTGAGCGTGGGGGAGGAGTCATCCGCGACCGGCGGACTGCCAAGAGCCTCTGCCGTCACGGTTGTTGATGCCGATGCCGATGCCGATGCCGATGCCGATGCCGATGCCGATGCCGATGTCGACGCCGACGCCGAGGTCCGCTCATGATCGCGCTCCTCCGCTATCAGGCCGCGCTTCTGCTGCGCTCTCAGCGCTGGCTGCCGCCGGTCATCCTGTACGCGGCCGTTCTGGGGATCGGCGTCCAGACGGGCCAGCCGGTGCTGGACTCGCTCGGTTACGCGGCCGCCGCGGTGCTCCCCGTCGCGGCCTGGCTCGTACGGATCTGCGCCACCAACGAGCCGCCCGCCGCCCGCAGTTGTGTGGGTGCGGCGGCCGGGCCCGCGCGGGCGCATCTCGCCTGTCTGCTCGTCGCGTTCGGGGCGGCGGCGCTGCTCGGGGTGGTGGCGACAGTCTTCGTGACCGTGGTCAGCGATCCGGCGAGCACCGACCACCGGACGCCCGTGCCCGTCGTACCGGCGGGCGGCGCCGGGCTGCTCGCCGCGCTCGCCTGCGCACTGCTCGGCACGGCCGTCGGAGCGCTCACGACCCGGCCACTGCTGCGGTCGACCGGCCGGGCGGTCCCGGCCATGCTCCTTGCGGCGGTGCTCGCACTGGTGGTGACGGGATCGCCGGCCCGCGTGGCGGTCACCGACCTGGTGACGGGGTCGCAGGCGGGGGTCGTACCGGCGCCGGTGTTGCCGCTGTTCTTCGCCGGCGCGATGGCTGCGGCGGCGGTCGCGGTGGCATGCGCGCTGACCACCCGCCGGGGTTGATCAACCGGAGCAGGCCGTGCGCTGTGCCTCTTGCCACTCGCAGACGGGGCACAGGGTGATGCCCTTGTGGGACTCCGGGTACTCCGTGGGCTTCTGGCAGAGGACGCACTCGGCGAAGCGCTCCGTGTGAAGGCCGGTGGGTGATGTGCCGGCCGGTGGGGGCTGGTCGCGCAGTTCCCCGCGCCCCTGAAGGGGCGCGGGGTGCTCGGAGTCGTAGTCGTTGCTCATTGGTCCCAGGGTAGGGCGGAGGCCCGTCACGCCGCGTCGAGGCGTGACTGTTCCTCCGTGGAGAGCTTCAGTTCCGCGGCAGCGACCGAGTCGCGGATGGTCTCGGGGCGGGAGGAACCCGGGATCGGGATCACCACCGGTGCCTTCGCGAGCATCCACGCCAGGCAGACCTGCTGCGGGCTCACGCCGTGTGTCCTGGCCACGTCCGCGAACGCGGCGTACCGCGAACCCAGCGCGCCGGCGTTCGAGATGCCGCCCAGCGGGCTCCACGGCAGGAACGCGATGCCCAGTTCGGCGCAGAGCTCCAACTCCGGCTCGCTGGAACGGAAGGCGGGCGAGAACTGGTTCTGCACGCTCACCAGTCGGCCGCCGAGGATCTCGTTGGCCAGCCGGATCCGCTCGGGACTGGCGTTGGAGATGCCCGCGAAGCGGATCTTGCCCGCGTCGAGCAGATCGCGGATCGCCCCGACCGACTCCTCGTAGGGGACTCGCGGGTCCGGCCGGTGGAACTGGTAGAGCCCGATGGCCTCGACGCCGAGCCGCTCCAGCGACGCGTCGCAGGCCTTCTTCAGGTACTCCGGCGAGCCGTTCAGCGTCCACGAGCCGTCGCCCGGACGCAGATGACCGCCCTTCGTCGCGATCAGCACGTCCGAGGTGTCGCCGCCGTACCCGGCCACCGCGCGGGCGATCAGGGACTCGTTGTGACCGACCTCGTGGGCGTCCCGGTGATAGGCGTCCGCGGTGTCGATCAGAGTCACGCCGGCCTCCAGCGCGGCGTGGACGGTCGCGACCGAACGCTGCTCGTCGGGGCGCCCCTCGATGGACATCGGCATACCGCCCAGACCGATCGCTCCGACCTGGACGTCACCGACGGTGCGTGTCTGCATGGAGGTTCCTCCTGGGGGTTCATTCGGTACGCCCCCAGCCTCCACCGTGACCTTTTAGCCGTCCAACAAGAGAATCCGATCGCTTTGAGCGGTGCCGGTGCTGAATCCGGTGCTGGACTCGCCGGGGTGGGACCCGTGGCCCGCGTCCCACCCCTCCCGTCGGCCGAGGCTCCCGCCCGGCGAGCGCGGAGTTACCTCCGCCAGGGGCCCGTCACCGCGAACGTCGTTCCGGGCGTGTAGCAGTTCACGTACATCGTCCCGCCGTCGGGCGAGAAGGTGACGCCCGCGAACTCGCCCCACTCCGGCTCTTCCGGTGTGCCGATGTTCTGCCGGTTGCGGGCCATCGCGTACACCTCGCCGCGTCGCGTCACGCCGTACACGTGCTGTACGCCCCCGCCGTCCTCGCAGACCATGAGGCCGCCGCTGGGGGCGAGGCAGATGTTGTCGGGGGACTCGCCGGGCAGCTGTACGTCGGTGTCGGGACCGAAGACGATCACCAGGGTGAGCCGGCGGGCGTCGGGATCGTACCGCCAGATCTGGCCGAAGTGGTCGGCGGCCGAACCCTCGCTGCTGTGCGCGAAGGACGAGACGAAGTAGACGGACCTGCCGCCCCAGTAGCAGCCCTCCAGCTTCTGGGCGTGGGTGATGCCCTTGGGACCGAAGTCCTGGAAGCGGATGGCGGTTTGGGCTGCGAGCGGGTCCGGGACGTCCACCCACTCGACACGGTCGAAGGTCGCGCCGGTCTCCTGGATCGAGGAGAGGTCCGGTACGCCCGGCACGCGCATGGCCTGGAGCCGGCCGCCCGCGCGGAGCGAACCGCGGCCGCCCTCGGGCTTGTTGGGCAGGAAGCGGTAGAAGAGGCCGAAGGGCCTCTCGAAGGCGTCCTCGGTCTCGTAGACGATGCCGCGCTTCGGGTCCACGGCGATCGCCTCGTGCTGGAAGCGGCCCATCGCGGTGAGGGGGACCGCGCCCGTGCGGTGCGGATGCGCGGGGTCGACCTCGAAGATGAAGCCGTGGTCCTTGGTGTAGCCGTTCGTGCCGGCCTTGTCCTCGGTCTCCTCGCAGGTGAGCCAGGTGCCCCAAGGGGTGGGCCCGCCCGCGCAGTTGACCGCCGTACCGGCGATCGCGACCCGCTCGTCGAGTACGTTCCCGCGCGAGTCGACCGTCAGCGACGTACAGCCGCCCTTGCCCATCGGGTCGTAGGTGAGGCCCTTGATCGTCGGGACCGGGATACGGCCGGTGTTGCGGTTCTCGTGGTTGCGGACCAGGTGGACGACGCGGCCGTGTCTGTCGCCGGAGCCGGACCGTCCGGCGAACGCGGCCATGCCGTCGTGGTTGCTCGGCACCCGGCCCTCGCCGGAGCGGAGTTGGTCGCCCTCGCGGGAGAGCACCCGGTAGCGGAAACCTTCCGGCAGATCCAGCAGGCCGTCCGGGTCGGGGATCAGGGGGCCGTATCCGGTGTGGCCCAGTGCGGTGGCAGTGCCGGTGAAGAGCTCCGACATGGCTCCCGTGAACGCGATGCCCACTCCCAGGGCACCGGAGCGGGCGAGCACCTCGCGTCGTGTTGCGGACATGGGGCAACCTTCCTGTTGGCGGACAGGAGAATGTGACCCGCCTGTGTGTATCACGCGGCACCGGGCGCGTGAACCACGCGCGTAGCGTGGCGTTCTCACGGAGCGTCAGACGACCCGGATGGCGGGGGAGTTGGGCCTCGGCCCCCAGCCGGTCCGTCGGGCGCCGACGCCACCTGCGGAACGTCCGTCCCGTGCGCCTCGATCGGCTGCTGTGCCCGTTCCAGGAACCGCAGCAGCTCCACGGGGAAGGGCAGCACGAGCGTGGAGTTCTTCTCGGCGGCGACCGCCACCACGGTCTGCAGCAGCCGGAGTTGGAGCGCGGCGGGCTGCTCGGACATCACCCCGGCTGCCTCCGCCAGCTTCTTCGACGCCTGGAGTTCCGCGTCGGCGTTGATGATCCGCGCCCGGCGCTCACGGTCGGCCTCGGCCTGCCGGGCCATCGACCGCTTCATCGTCTCCGGCAGCGACACGTCCTTGATCTCGACGCGGTCGATGGAGACGCCCCAGTCCACGGCAGGGCTGTCGATCATCAGCTCCAGGCCCTGGTTGAGCTTCTCGCGGTTCGACAGGAGGTCGTCGAGGTCGCTCTTGCCGATGATCGAGCGCAGTGACGTCTGCGCCATCTGTGAGACCGCGAACCGGTAGTCCTCGACCCTGATGATCGCGTTCGAGGCGTCGACCACCTTGAAGTAGACGACCGCGTCGACGCGCACCGTGACGTTGTCCCGGGTGATGCCCTCCTGCGCGGGCACGGGCATCGTCACGATCTGCATGTTCACCTTGTGCAGGTGGTCGACCCCGGGGACCACCAGCGTGAACCCCGGCGGGCGTGGCTGTCCGCGCAGGCGCCCGAGCCGGAGGACCACTCCGCGTTCGTACTGCTTGACGATCCGTGCCGCCGAAGCGACGTAGACGACCCCGACGGACGCGACCGTCGCCGCCGCGACCAGGAGTTCTTCGACCATGACGACCCCTGCCCTCCGCACCTCGTACCGATCGAGTCGCCGCTTATGTGGCTATTTCAACGATACGCCCGTGTTCCGACAGCGGAACGGCCCGAGGCTCGGTCGAGCCTCGGGCCGATCCTGCCTGCTCAGGGGGCTACGGCGTCGTGACCTTCACCGGCTCCGTGCCCGTCGCGCTGTGTCGCTCGGCCCAGTTCTCCAGGGCCGTCCGGCACGCGTGGTCCAGGTGGTGCAGCCCCGACAGGTCCAGCTCGACCGGCCGGTCCTGGGGCAGCGCCTCCAGGTTGTCGAGGATCTTCGGCAGCCGCAGGAAGGTGGCGTTGCCCGACAGGTACGCCTGCACGGGGCCCGCTCCCTTGTCGATGACCTCCAGCTTGAGGTGTGAGGCCTCCCAGGCCGTCTTGGCGACCGCGAGGGCGAGCCCGATCAGGACACCCTCGAACATGCTGATCGCGACGATGGACACGGCCGTGACGATCAGGATCAGCGCCTCGCCCCGGTGCTCGCGCCACAGCGACACGATCCCGCGCAGCGGAATCAGCTTCCAGCCCGCGTGCACCAGGATGCCCGCGAGAGCCGGCAGCG
Source organism: Streptomyces sp. NBC_00258 (assembly GCF_036182465.1). NCBI lineage: Bacteria > Bacillati > Actinomycetota > Actinomycetes > Kitasatosporales > Streptomycetaceae > Streptomyces > Streptomyces sp. NBC_00258. Next base: position 3,630,709 of record NZ_CP108081.1, on the reverse strand, counting down.
GAATGTAGGCGAGCACGGCCGGCAGCAGCGCAGCGAACAGCAGCAGCCACACACCGTGCATGACCCGGGACGCCTTCGTCCGCGCGCCCGCCTGCACGTTCGCCGCGCTGCGCACGATCACCGCGGTCATCGGCAGCGCGCCGAGCAGCCCGCAGACCGTGTTGCCGGCACCCTGCGCCATCAGTTCCTTGTCGTACTCGGTACGCGGCCCGTCGTGCAGCCGGTCCACGGCGGCGGCGCTGAACAGCGACTCCGCCGAGGCGATCAGCACGAAGGCCACCACCGTGCCGAGCACGCCGAGACTCGCCAGTTCGCCGACGGTCTCGAAGCCCGGCAACTGGATCGAGTCGAGCAGGCCCTTCACCTCGACGGTCGCCACGGGCAGGCTGAACGCCAGCGTCACGAGCGTGGCCAGCGCGACCGCGCCGAGCGCCCCCGGTACCGTACGGACCTTCTTCGGCAGGTGCTTCCACAGCACGAGGACGGCGATGGTGCCGGCCCCGAGCCCGAAGGAGGCCAGTGCCTCGGTGGAGACGGCGGAGTCGGCGACCAGACCGGGCAGTCCGGCCAGCTTGCCCAGACCCGAGGCGGGCGCCTCCATGCCGGCCACCGAGTAGAGCTGCCCGGCGATCAGGACGAGCCCGATCCCGGCCAGCATGCCCTCGACGACGGCCACCGAGATGGCCCGGAAGTAGCGCCCCAGCTTCATGGCGCCCATGGCCAGTTGGATCAGACCCGTGGCCAGCACGATGACTCCGAGCACGGGCAGTCCGTACTCGCGCACCGCCTCGAAGACCAGCACGGTCAGACCCGCGGCGGGACCCGAGACCTGCAGGCTGCTGCCGGGCAGCAGACCGGTGACGAGGCCGCCCACGATGCCGGTGACCAGGCCGAGTTCGGCGGGCACGCCCGACGCCACCGCCACGCCCACGCACAACGGCAGGGCGACGAGGAAGACGACGAGCGAGGCGGCGAAGTCCTGCCGCAGATGAGGGAACTTCATTCGGTTGCTTGTACTCATTCGATTGCTTGTGGGGGTGCCCATCGCGTTGCTCACAGCTCCTCGAAGGAGTCGGCGTGCACGTCGTGCGCCAGTACGGAGCCCGTGTGCACCTCGTAGAACCAGCCGTGCAGACGGAGTTGACCACTCGTCAGACCCCGCGCCACGCACGGGTAGGAGCGCAGTCGCAGGAGCTGGGTGAGTATGTGGCTCTGCACGGCCTCGGCGACGGCCGGATCCTCGACGGCGCCTTCGGGCCGGGGAGTGGAGTGCGCGAGCCAGTCGCGTACGGCGGGTACGGCGGTCAGGTCGTCGCCGCGCACCAGCGCGCCGACGGCACCGCAGTGGGAGTGGCCGCAGACGACGATGTCCGCGACTCCGAGCACCTCCACCGCGTACTCGATGGTGGCAGCCTCGCTGGTGGGCTGCGAGGAGGTGTGCGGGGGGACGATGTTGCCCGCCGTGCGCAGTTCGAAGAGTTCACCGGGCCGGGCTCCGGTGATCAGGGCCGGGACGACCCGGGAGTCGGAGCAGGTGATGAACAGGACCTGCGGGGACTGGCCTTCGGCGAGACGGGCGAACTCCTCCGGGCGGTCCGCGGACTGCTTGCGGAAGGAGCGTGCGTGATCGATGAGGGGCTGCATGTGTCAGTTCCTCCTGGCGCGTCACAGGGCGCGTCGGTGTACAAAACGGAGCGCATGCGGGTACGGCGACATGACCCCACGTCAACGCGCTCGGCGGACGTGGCGTGGTGAGGGTGGGTCAGGTCGGAGTCGCTTCGTTCCCGGTGGGGGTCGGGTCGTCAGCAGCGGAACACTTGAAGTGCCGCCGCGGAATGGGCTGTCGACGATCTCGTCGTACGGTGGTGCACCGCCGGAGCGGCGATGTGCGACGGGTCGTCGTGATAGGTCGCGGGGTCCTTGCAGAGCAGTGGACGCGCGGGTGACTGGGGGACGTGGTCCGCGACGCGGATCCGGTCACGGGTCCGCAGGGGACCCGTCGGGCTGCCCGGGTGCAGGGCCTCGCCACAGGTGACGAACTCGGCCTTGCTCTTGGGGCCCGTGACAGGTGTCGCATGCGCGGAAGCGAACGCCGAAGCAGGGTCGGAGAGTTGCAGGGCGAGCAGGACGGCGGCGAGAACGGCAAACAGGGTCCGGGCCGTCGTACCTCGTAACATGCTCCCCCTCTCGGCCGGCTTCAGGTCAAGTGCTCTCACGTCAACATGAACGTTAACTGGTGAAGTTGTTTGCAGGGTTAACTTAACGTTTCACCCTGAAGAGAGCCTGAAGAGGGCTGAAGAGCATTGGTGGCAGGCCGGAAACCGGCTGGGGCACGGCGGTTGCTCAGCCCTTCACGAGGCCCTTCGCGTCCCGCGCCAGCGCCGTGAGCCGGGAGATCGCGCGGAAGTACTTCTTGCGGTAGCCGCCGTTCAGCATCTCCTCGCTGAACAGCCGGTCGAAGGGCATGCCCGAGGCGAGTACCGGCACCTCGCGGTCGTACAGACGGTCGGCGAGGACGACGAGCCGCAGTGCGGTCGACTGGTCCGGGACCGGCCGGACGTCCGTGAGGCAGACCGCCGCGATCCCGTCGGTCAGCGCGCCGTACCGGCTGGGGTGGACCCGGGCCAGGTGGTCGAGCAGATGCGGGAAGTCGTCGAGCGAGGCGCCCGGCGTCGCGTACGCGGCCTTGGTGACCTGCTCGTCGGAGTACGGGGCCGGGGCCTCGGGCAGTCCGCGGTGGCGGTAGTCCTCGCCGTCGATGCGCAGCGACCGGAAGTGCGCCGACAGGCCCTGGATCTCGCGCAGGAAGTCGACCGAGGCGAACCGGCCCTCGCCGAGCTTGCCCGGCAGGGTGTTGGAGGTCGCGGCGAGCGCCACCCCCGCCTCGACCAGCCGGCCGAGCAGGCTGGACACGAGGACGGTGTCGCCGGGGTCGTCGAGCTCGAACTCGTCGATGCAGAGCAGCCGGTGGCCGCTCAGTGTCTGCACGGTCTGCTGGAAGCCGAGAGCGCCGACCAGGTTCGTCAGCTCCACGAACGTGCCGAAGGCCTTGAGGGAGGGCTCGGCGGGGGTCGCGTGCCAGAGGGAGGCGAGCAGGTGCGTCTTGCCGACGCCGTAGCCGCCGTCGAGGTAGACACCCCGGGGGCCGGCCGGGGCCTTCGCGGCCTTCCTGCCGAAGCCGAGGAAGCCCCGCTTGCCGGAGCCGGCGGCCCGCGCCCCGCCGAGACCCGCCGCGAAGGCGTCCAGGACGTGGACGGCCTCGGTCTGGCTGGGCTGGTTCGGGTCCGGAATGTACGTATCGAAGCGGACCGAGTCGAACCGCGGCGGCGGCACCATCTCGGCGACCAGCCGGTCCGCGGGAACGTGCGGCTCGCGGGCACACAGGGACGACGGGGCCGCGTCGGCTATCGAGTCGAGACCGGAGGCGCTGGTGGAGGTTGACACGGTTCCCCACTGTACGGGCCGTGCCAGACTGCACGACATGCGACGCCTGTTCCCTGTGACCGACGAGACAGCAGCCCGGGACTCGGGCGGGGCCCCTGGTACGGCCGGTGTGGACGGGGCCGACCGGGAGTGGGCGCTGGAGGAGCTGGCGGCGGCGTACGCCTATCCGTCCGGCTCCGGCCCAGCGGGACCGGAGCCGTGGCTGCGGGCCAATATGGTGTCCACGCTCGACGGTGCCGCCCAGCACGACGGGCGTTCGCAGCCCATTTCCAGCGCCGCCGACATGCGGATCTTCGGCACGTTGCGTGGGCTCGCGGACGCTGTGGTGGTCGGTGCGGAAACGGTACGCCAGGAGGGTTACCGCCCGGCACGCGCGCGGGAGGACTTCGCCGCGCTCCGGGAAGCGGCGGGGCAGGGTCCGGCCCCGGCGATCGCGGTGGTGAGCGCGAGCCTGGACCTGGACTTCTCGCTGCCGCTCTTCACCTCGCCCGTGGTCCCCACGCTCCTGCTCACGGGCGCCGCGGCGGCCCCCGACCGGATCGCCGCCGCCGAGAAGGCCGGCGCGCAGGTCGTGATCGCGGGTGACGGCATGGGCGTGGACCCGGCCCGGGCCGTACGCGCGCTCGCCGACCGGGGCCTGTACCGGCTCCTGACCGAGGGCGGGCCCCGGCTGCTGGGCCAGCTGGTCGCGGCCGGGGTACTCGACGAGCTGTGTCTGACGGTGTCCCCGATGCTCACCGCGGGCGACGCCCAACGCATCGCCGGCGGCCCTCCGGTGGCCGTGCCGAGGCGCTTCGAGCTGACGTCTCTGCTGGAGGAGGCCGGGTTCCTGTTCAGCCGTTACCGTCGGACCTGACCAAATAGACGGAATCATCCGTTCCGTTTGACTTTCGCTGGGCACACTAAATCTCGCAGTACCCGTGCGGTTACGGGGCAGGATGGTTTCCGCAGGGGCCTACGGACGGCCCACGGATGAGAAGGGCGCCTGTCGTGTTCACAAGCGTACTGATGATCGAGAAGGCCCTGACGTCCGCGGACGTGGAGTTCGTCACCAGCTTGCACGGTGACGAGGACGTCGCTTTCCATGTGCTGCTCCAGCCCCGCGGCGATCAGGCGGACCGGCTGCTGCGGGCCATCGACGACGTGGCGCTCGGCGAGCTGGACGAGGCGGCGCGCGAGCATGAGACGCCCGAGGGCGAGGAGGCCGTCGGCCAGGGACAGAAGGCCCTGGAGGTGTCTCTGGTGGCGTTGCGGGCGGCGGGGAGCGAGGCGGAGGGGCGGCTGATCGAGGATCATCCGCTGGATGCGCTGAAGGGGCTCGTGGACGAGATCGACGCGGATGAGGTCATCGTGCTGACCGATCCTCATTACGTGGAGGAGTTCTTCCACCGGGACTGGGCCTCGCGGGCTCGGCACAAGGTGGGGGTGCCGGTCCTGAAGCTGTTCTCGCACAGCAAGTCATGAGTGGGGTTGTGGAGGTCTGAGTTTCGGCTGCGGGTGCGTGGGGGCTGGTCGGGCAGTTCCCCGCGCCCCTCAAGGGTGTCTGTCGGCGCACCGAATAGGCTGGGGCCGCGTTCTTTCGCGGGGCGTGCTCACCGTCGTACCGAAATCCTGGGAGAAACACGTATGGCACCCGGTCTTCCCACCGCCATGGACCGACCGCACTTCATCGGCATCGGCGGTGCCGGGATGTCGGGGATCGCGAAGATCCTCGCGCAGCGCGGGGCCGAGGTCGCGGGCAGTGACGCGAAGGAGTCCGCGACCGCCGAGGCCCTGCGCGCGCTGGGGGCGACGGTGCACATCGGCCACGCGGCCGGGCATCTCGCCGACGACGCGACCTGCGTGGTCGTGTCGTCCGCGATCCGCGCCGACAACCCGGAGCTGGCCCGCGCCGCCGAGCTGGGCATCCCGGTCGTCCACCGTTCGGACGCCCTCGCCCGTCTGATGGACGGCCTGCGGCCGATCGCGGTCGCGGGCACCCACGGCAAGACGACCACGACGTCGATGCTGGCCGTCTCCCTGTCGACCCTGGGCCTGAACCCCTCGTACGCGATCGGCGGCGACCTCGACGTCCCCGGCTCCAACGCCCTGCACGGCGAGGGCGAGATCTTCGTCGCCGAGGCCGACGAGTCGGACCGCAGCTTCCACAAGTACGCGCCCGAGGTGGCGATCGTGCTGAACGTGGAGCTGGACCACCACGCCAACTACGCCTCCATGGACGAGATCTACGAGTCCTTCGAGACGTTCGCGGGCAGGATCGTGCCCGGCGGCACCCTGGTGATCACCGCGGACCACGAGGGCGCGCGCGAACTGACCCGGCGGCTCTCGGACGACATCCGGGTGGTGACGTACGGCGAGTCCGAGGACGCGGACGTACGTGTCCTGTCCGTGGTCGCCCAGGGACTGAAGAGCGAGGTGACCGTCGAGCTGGACGGCTCGCCGCTCACCTTCACGGTCTCGGTCCCGGGCCGCCACTACGCGCACAACGCGGTGGCGGCGCTGGCGGCGGGCGCGGCCCTCGGCATCCCGGCGGCGGAGCTGGCCCCGGCCATCGCCTCGTACACGGGTGTCAAGCGGCGGCTCCAGCTGAAGGGCGAGGCGGCGGGCGTGCAGGTCATCGACTCGTACGCGCACCACCCGACGGAGATGACCGCGGACCTGGAGGCGATGCGCGCGGCGGCCGGTGACGCCCGCATGCTGGTCGTCTTCCAGCCCCACCTGTTCTCCCGCACCCAGGAGCTGGGCAAGGAGATGGGCGAGTCCCTGGCCCTGGCGGACGCCTCGGTCGTGCTGGACATCTATCCGGCCCGCGAGGACCCGATCCCGGGCGTCACGAGCGAGCTGATCATCGAGGCGGCCCGGGCCGCGGGTGCGGACGTGACGCCCGCGAAGGACAAGGCGGACGTGCCCGCGGTGGTGGCGGGAATGGCGAAGCCCGGTGATCTCGTTCTCACCATGGGCGCGGGTGACGTGACGGACCTCGGACCCGAGATCCTGACCCGCCTGTCGAAGTAGCCGTACCTGAGTTGAGGGGTTGAGCTTCATGTCGTACGACATCGAGAAGCCGGACGAGCAGTGGCGCGCGGAGCTGAACCCGGCCGAGTACGCGGTCCTGCGCAAGGCCGGCACCGAGCCGGCGTTCACCGGCGAGTACACCGACACCAAGACGAAGGGCGTGTACTCCTGTCGCGCCTGCGGCGCTGAACTCTTCACGTCCACCGAGAAGTTCGAGTCGCACTGCGGCTGGCCGTCCTTCTACGACCCGAAGGAGTCCGACGCGGTCGAGCTGATCGCGGACCGGTCGCACGGGATGGTGCGGACGGAGGTGCGGTGCGCCCGGTGCGGGTCGCATCTCGGGCACGTCTTCGAGGGCGAGGGGTATGCGACCCCGACCGACCAGCGGTACTGCATCAACAGCGTCTCGCTGCGGCTGACGCCCGACGAGGGCTGATCAGGAAGGGCGGCGACGAAACAGCGGTACTGCGTCGCCGTCATCCGCTGAGTAGGCTCCGAGGCATGCGGATCTCCGTCTCCTCCGACATGGACGAACCCGTCGCCCGCGCCCTTCTCGAAGAGTTGCGCGGGCGCGGTCACGAGGTGCTGGCGCACGGGGCGTTGCGCCCCGGGGACGATCCGCAGTGGGCGGTGTGCTCGGCGACGGCGGCTCGTGAGGTCGCTGCCGGGAGGGCCGATCAGGCGGTCGTGTGCTGCTGGACCGGCACCGGGGCGTCGATGGCCGCGAACAAGGTGCCGGGCGTGCGGGCCGCGTTGTGCACGGACGCGTACACCGCCCAGGGCGCGCGGCGGTGGAACGACGCCAATGTGCTGGCGCTCAGTCTGCGGCTGACGTCCGAGCCGCTGCTCAAGGAGATCCTCGACGCCTGGTTCGCCGCTGAGGCCAGCGAGGACGCCGAGGACCGGGGGAACGTGGCCCATGTCGGACGGCTCGACCTCGGAACAGTCGAGTCGTAGTTCCTGGTTCGTGGCCGGGCCCCGTCGTCCGGCGCGGCTCACAGCACCTTGCGGTGCACCAGGATCGACAGGACCAGCGCGCCCGGCAGCAGGGGTACCCAGACCGTCAGGACGCGGTAGCCGATGACGGTCGCCGCGGCGATGCCGACCGGTGCGCCGAACGCGACCATGGTGAACACCAGGGCCGCGTCGACCGGCCCGATGCCGCCGGGCGCGGGCACGGCTCCGACCGCCGTACTGGCGAGGAGCAGCGCGAGGATCACCTGCGCCCAGGACAGCGGGAGCCCGAGCGAGAACCCGACGGTGGCGATCACGCTCCCCTGGAGCAGCGGAGTCGCGGCCGAACCGCCCCAGAGGGCGAGGATCCGGGCCGGCCGGGTGTGCAGCCCCCGGACGTCGGTCAGGGCGGTGCGTACGCAGTCGAGGGCCGGGCGGCGCAGCGGACGCACGGCGGTCACGAGCAGCGCGGCCGAGCCGAAGGCGAGTGTCACGGCACCGGCGACCAGGAGCATGGTCCGTTCGTCCGGGACGAGTTCACCGAGGTGCAGCAGCTCCGGGAAGGCCACCATGAAGACCAGCAGCACCAGCGTCTTCGCGATCGGCTTGACCAGCGAGTACAGGGCGAGCGAGGCGGTGGCCCTGGCCAGGGGGATGCCGCGGCCCTGCAGGAAGCGCAGGGTGACGGCGTGGGCGCCGATGCTCGCCGGGAGTACGTGATTCGCGGTACCAGCGGCGACCTGGGAGGCGAGCAGCAGCCCCGGCGGCAGCCGGTCCGGTATGGCGCCCTGCCGCACACACGCGGCGGCCACCCACCCCAGGCAGGTGAACAGGGCCGCGGCCAGCAGCCACCAGGGGTCGGCGGAGGCCAGTCGGGCTGCGCCGTCACGGACGGCACGCCAGTCGAGCACCGCCCACGCCCCGATGAGGAGGAGCGGGAGCAGGCTCAGCGCCCAGCGGGTCAGGCGCGCGGCGGCGGAGAAGCGGGAGCGGGACGGCGAGAGGGACGGGGAAGGGGAAGCGGGGGCGGGCGTGGGGAGCGCCCGGGGGACGGTGGTGTCGAGCGGCAGCAGGGACACGGCGCACGTCGTCCTTCCGCGTCACGCCCGCGCGGGGTGCGGGGCGGACGGATACAAGGCGAGGCAGGAGGGGACGACGGAAACCTGCCCGCCCGGTGTGACGGCGTGGTGTCCAGGAACCGAAGGAGCGCGGGCGGGCGGGCGACGCGGGCCACCTTGTACCGAGTGCCGGCCGGGCGGAGTGTCTGCGGGGGCGACCTGAGCATGTTCGTCGTGGGCGGGGCGGCGCCGAGTTCCGCTGCCGCCCCGGCTCGGCGCGGCTCGGCTCTCTCCAGCCGGCCAGCCAGCCGAGCCTGGCCAGCCAAGTCAGGCCTGGCCAGCCAAGTCAGGCCCGGCCGGTCCCTCCGACGGGCCTCACACCCGGCCGCTCGGCCGTCCGCTTCCGTTGCTCTGGGCCGAGGTGGCTATCAACTGGTCTATCAGTGCGATCAGTACGTCCCGGCACGACTCCCGGTCCCGGGCGTCGCAGAGCAGCACGTGGGTGTGTTCCGGCAGGGCAAGGGCGTCCCGGATCTCGTCCGCGGCGTACGGATGCTCGCCGTGGAAGCCGTTGACGCCGACGACGAACGGGATGTCGCGCCGCTCGAAGAAGTCGATGGCGGCGAAGCTGGACTCCGGGCGTCGGACGTCGACGAGGACCACGGCGCCCAGCGCACCGATGGCCAGGTCGTTCCACATGAACCAGAACCGCTGCTGCCCCGGCGTGCCGAAGAGATACAGCACGAGTTCCTGGCTGAGCGTGATCCGGCCGAAGTCCAGGGCCACGGTCGTGGCGTGCTTCTCCGGGATGCCGTTGAGGTCGTCGATGCCCAGGCCGGCCGAGGTCAGTGGTTCCTCGGTGCGCAGCGGCACGATCTCGCTGACGGCGCCGACCATGGTGGTCTTGCCGACGCCGAATCCCCCGGCGATCAGGATCTTGACCGTGTCGGGTGCTGAGGTCCCCTGGATGACGGGGTCAGAGCCGGCCAAGGCCGTCCCTCACTTTCTGCAGCAGGTCCATGTCCGAGGTTCGGGAGATCTGGCGTGGGGCGTGGGCGACGATCCGGCCCGCCTCCAGCAGGTCGCAGAGCATGATGCAGACCACGCTGACCGGCAGGTCGAGCTGGGCGGCGAGCTCCGCGACCACGACCGGCTTCGCACACAGCCGAAGGATCCGCGTGTGCTCGGGCTGCGGCCGGGCGGCCCGGTCGGGCGGCGGGTCCACCGTGGTGACCGACGTGATGAGGGTGAAGTCGGTGCGGCTGGGCCTGGTGCGGCCGCCGGTCAGCGTGAACGGCCGCACCAGACGGCCGCTCGCGTCGCCTCCGTTCACTTCACTCGCCGTTGTCGGTGACGGCGACGCCCGCCCGCGGTGCCGCGCTGAGGTGTTCGCCGATCTTCTTCACCAGCATGTTCATCTGGTACGCGACCACGCCGACGTCCGCACCCTGGCTGGTGAGCACGGCCAGATGGGCGCCTGGCCCGGCCGTGCTGAGTATCAGATAACTGTTGGCCATCTCGATGAGCGCCTGCCTCACGGGACCGCCGCGGAAGTCCATGCTGACGCCCTTGCTGAGGCTCATCAGACCGGACGCGGTCGCCGCAAGACGCTCGGCGTCATCACGTAGGAACCCCGTGGACCTGCTGACGACCAGTCCGTCCTCGGAGAGCACGACGGCGTGGTTCACCTCGGCGACCCGGTCCACCAGTCCGGTGAGCAGCTGGTCGAGCTGGCTGTGCGTGGCGGGGATGGGGCGTGTCATTTCTCTGTCCTTCATGAGCGGTCTGCGGGCGGAGTCGAGGGGACGGATGCGCCTTCGGGTGCGATTTCTTCCCCTTGGTCGTACGCCGTATCCGTGTCGTTGTCACGCGCCTGGAGCGTTCCGCGCTGGAAACCGGAGAGGGAGGACGCCGCGCGCTCCGCTGTGAAGTCCGCGAAGGGGTCGTCGGCCTCGGCGGACGCGACCGGCGGCGCGTCCTCCCGCAGCTCGGCGGCCAGGCTCGTCTGCGGAACCCGGCGCGGCAGCGGGGCGATGCCGCCGGGCCCCGGAGCGGCCGTGCCGGAGCGGGCCGCACCGGAGGCGACCCGTGTCCCGGCCGCCTGAGGCGTCCGCGCCCGGGCGACGGGCTGAGCCTCCCGCGAGCGCTCGTGGGTCTGCCGGTCGGGCCCCGGGATCCGGTCGGCAGAGCTCTTCGCGGCGACGCCGACCGGCTCGGCGACCGGATCACCGGCAGGTTCCCCGCCCTGCTCCCGGGCGGCCGGCAGGGCCCCGTCGGCGTCCTCCACGTCCGCGGAGGGGGATTCGAGGGGCTCGCGCACCACGATCTCGTGCGGGATCAGCACGATCGCGGTGGTGCCCCCGTACGGCGAGGACCGCAGTGTGACGGTGATGCCGTGCCGGGTGGCGAGCCGGGCGATCACGAACATGCCGAGCCGCAGGTCGTCGGCGAGCGCCACCACGTCGAACTGCGGGGGCACCGCCAACTGGGCGTTGAACGACGCGTAGTCCTCCTCGGACATGCCGAGACCGCGGTCCTCGATCTCGACGGCCAGACCCTTGGCGACCATTCCGGCCCGCACGCCGACCGGGCTGGGCGCGGGGGAGTACGCGGTCGCGTTGTCGATGAGTTCGGCCAGCAGGTGGATGACGTCCGCCACCGCCGGCGGGGTGAGGAACACCTCCTCGTCGGTGTTCACCTCCACCCGCTGGTACTCGGCGACCTCACCGACGGCGCTGCGCAGGATGTCGATCAGCGCGACCGGTTCGGTCCAGCTGCGCCGCGGCTGCTCGCCGCTGATGATGACGAGGTTCTCCTCGTAGCGGCGCAACTGGCTCGCGGTGGAGTCCAGTTCGTACAGGCCCTTGAGGATGTCCGGGTCCTGGTGCCGGCGCTCCAGCGCGTCCAGCTTGGTGAGCTGCAGGTTGACCAGGTTCTGGCTCTGCCGGGCGATGCCCAGGATGACCTTCTGGAAGCCCCGCCTGGTGTCGGCGAGTTCCACCGCGGTGTGGACCGCCGTCCGTTGCGCGGCGTTGAACGCCTGGGCCACCTGCCCGAGTTCGTCCCGGCCGTAGTCCAGCGGGGGAGTGGCCGACTCCACGTCGACCTTCTCGCCGCGGTTGAGCCGTGCCACCACGTCGGGCAGCCGCTCCTCGGCCAGGCTGAGGGTGGCGATACGCAGTCCGCGCAGCCGCCGGGAGAGGGAGCGGGTGATCCGCCAGGACATGAGGACGCACACCAGCAGGGCGACGAAGCCGCCGGCGCTCAGCGCGGCCGCCTTGATCAGCAGGTCCTCCGCCCGGTCGTCACTGCGTTCCAGCAGTGCCGCCGTCTCCTGGCGGATCAGGGCGGTGTACTGGTCTCCGAGTTTGTCGAACGCGGGGCTCCACTGCTTCTGCGCGTCCGGCAGGGTGATCTTCCGGCCGTCGGTGAGGCCCTTCGCGCGGGCCGCGACCACCTGGTCCTCGACGCCCTCCAGGGTCTTCCACTCCGGACCCTGCAGGATCCGCTCGGTCTGCGTCTTCACCGAGCCGCGCAGCGAGGGCACCAGCTGGTCCTCGACGAGCCAGCGCTTCGTGTTGACCAGCTGGACGTAGTGGTTCCACGCGTTCTCGTCGAGCTTCCCGGACGGCCAGGCCAGGTGCAGCTGGGCGTCCTCCTGGGAGACCAGCTCGGCCGAGTGCTCCAGGGCGACCAGCGGGCCGGCCTGCGAGGTGAGTTCCCCGTCGTCGACCTGGGAGAGCTCCTGGAAGGCGTGGATCTGGTCGTCGATGATCGAGGTGTACTGGTCCAGTGCCTGGTCGGGGGTGATGTCGGTGGGGTTGTCCACCTGGCCCCGGTAGTACTCCAGGCTGCCCACCGACGCGATGACCGAGTACATCCGGTCGCTGATCCGCTCGGGGGCCCGCTGGATCGCGTCGGACTGGCCGACGAGGGTCGCGACCGCCTTGTCGGTACGGGCCCGCTGCTCGTCCAGGGCGGTGCGCGAACTGCCGGGCCTGGCCAGCAGTACGGCCGACAGACTGCGCTCCCGCTGCAGCGCGAGCGTCGCCTCGGTGCCCATGGCCCCGGTCGACTTGCTCAGCTCCGTCTGGTCCCGCAGCCGCAGACCCTCCGAGAACATCTGGATCGTCGTCACGCCCCACATGGCGGCGAGGGTGACGCTGGGCACCAGAGCCAGCAGGATCAGTGAGAGACGTATGGAGCCGAGACGGCGGCGGGAGCCAGTCCGTGGAGACATCGTCGTCCTAGGGCGATCAGCGGTGAGCGGAAGGGGTCTTGGGGGAAGTCGGGTGGTCAGCAGGGGTGGGCGGCGGGACGAGGGCGGCGGGTGACCGCGTGTCCGGAACAGCACAGGGGGTGCGCAGGATGCTATCCGTACAAGTGACCGTACGCACGGTGAGTACCCCAAACCTTGGCGACGCCGTTACCTGACGGCGCCGGATCAGCCGGTCCGGCACCGCGGTTCGTCGGGTTCGGCACTGCCCTTCGGCCGGTCCGCCACGGGGCGTGTCACCGCGTTCCGTTGGCCGCGAACTTCGAGACCGCGGCGACGTTCTGCTTGGTGACGAAGGCCGGTCCGGTGAGCACGGGCTCCTCTCCGCCGCCGCTGACGTTGCCGTTGGTCTTGTACAGCCAGAACGCGTCCACGGCGAGATAGCCCTGCAGATAGGGCTGTTGGTCCACGGCGAACTGAACGTCCCCGCTCTGCACCGCCTTCACCAGGTCCTTGTTCAGGTCGAAGGTGGCGACCTCGGCCTTGCTGCCCGCCTCCTTCACCGACTTCACCGCCGCGAGCGCGAACTCCGCGCCGTTCATGACGACTTCGTCGATGGTCCGGTCCTGCCGCAGGGCTGCCGCGACGGAGTCGGTCACCGCGTCCATGTCGGTGCCGTCCACGTAGTGCATCTCGGTCCGGCCGGCGAACGTCTTCTTCACCCCGGCGCAGCGGGCCTCCACGGCGACGTTGCCCCGCTCGTGGATGACGCACAGGGCGTGCTTGGCGCGCAGGGCGTCCAGCTTGTCGCCGACCGCCTGGCCCGCGACGCTCTCGTCCTGGCCGAAGTACTGCAGCAGGCCACCGGACTTCCAGGCGTCGATACCGGAGTTGAGACCGACCACCGGGATGCCCGCCGCCCTGGCCGCGGCGACCGCGCTCCTCATGGCCTCCGGCTTGGCCAGGGTCAGCGCTATGCCGTCGACCCGGTCGGCGATCGCGTCCCGCACCAGGTCGGCCTGGCCCTTGGCATCGGGGTTGCTCTCGTAGGTCAGCGCGATGCCGTCCTTGGCGGCGGCCGCCTGCGCGCCCTTCTGCACCAGCTCCCAGAAGGCGTCGTTGGGGGCGCCGTGGGTGATCAGGGCGACCTTGATCCCGCCGGCGCTCGCCTTGCCCGCCGCGTCGGCGTCCGAGCCCGCGTCCGATCCGCCGGAACCGGAGCAGCCGGACGCGAGCAGACAGACGGCCGCGACGGCGGCGGCCAGAGCGGTGGCGCGCGTGGATCCGGTGGGGACGGGACGTGAGGGAGTCGTGTTCATGGGGGGTATGGCACCTCGCTGTGCGGCCGGGCAAGCGGATGGGGAGCGTGAAGTCGGTGTGACCGTCGGCGGATCAGGTGTGCCGACTGTCGGACTTTTGCTGGCCGGAGCCAATCGTGTGTGACGCCTGGTAGTCAAGTGAGCGCCCAGATGGCCGGAGTTGTCTTTTTTGATCTTGAGGTGGAGTGAGAAGCGGTCAACCACTCCTGGAAGTCGTCGTGTTGGCGCCCTCGGAGCGGGGCCGGAGCGGAACGAGGGGTTCCCGGGATTCCGTACGGGCGCGGGAGGCCGCCCCGACCGCGACGGCCGCGCTGCCGAGCCCGGCCCGTACGACCCGGACCGGGTGGCCGCTGACGGGGGGCTCCGCCGTGAGCGCGGCCCGGATCGACGGCTCCAGGAGAGTCCAGGCGCCGCTGACCCCGCCGCCGATCACGAAGGTCGTGACGTCCAGCATGCCCGCGGTGATCAGGATCGCGCGGGCGACCGCGGCGCCGGCGGCCTCGTACACGGCGAGCGCGTCCGGGTCGCCGCGGCCCGCCGCCTCGGCGACGGCGCGGGCGCTGCGGTCGAGCCCGGTCCGTTCGCCGTACCGCGCGGCGATGGACCGGCCGGAGGCCAGGGTCTCCAGATGGCCGCGGCCGCCACAGGTGCACGGGAGGTCCCCGAAGCCCGGGATGTGGCCCGTCTCGCCCGCCGCGCCATGCGGCCCCTCGTACAGCGCCCCGTCCAGCCACAGCGCGCCGCCGACCCCGGTGCCGAGCGTCATGCCGAGGACGTGCCGCTCGCCCGCGACGGCGCCCTTGGCCACCTCGCCGCGCAGAAACGCGTTGACGTCGTTGTCCAGGAAGACCGGTACGCCGAGCGCGGCCCCCATGGTCGCCGTCACCTCGAAGCCGGCCCAGGCGTGGAAGGAGTCGCTGGCCACGAGGACGCGTCCGGCGCGGGCGTCGACCAGACCCGCCGCGCCCACCCCGACCGCGCGCAGACGGGCCGGTACGCGCGCCAGGAGCAGGCCCAGCGCGTCGAGCGCGGCGCCGACCATCGCCGTGCCGCCCTCCGCCGCGGGCGTGGGCACCTCCTGGCTGTCCACGACGGCGAGTTCGGGCGTGCAGAGCACGACGTGCGTGGTCGTGCCGCCGATGTCGACACCGGCGAACACCTCGGTGACGGTGGTGGTGGCGGGCGGACCCGGCTGGGGTGGACGCGGCTGGGGTGCGGTCACGCCCCGCCCTCCGTTCCGGCGGCGGCGAGCGCGGCCTGTCGTTCGGTACGGCGCACACGTTGGAGCACCGGGTCGGGTACGGGCACGGCGGCGATGAGCCGACGGGTGTAGTCCGTCTCCGGGTGGGTGAGAGTGGTCGCGGTGGCGCCCTCCTCCTCGACCCGGCCCGCCCGCATGACGACGACGCGCCGCGCGAACTGCTGGACGACCGCGAGGTCGTGGGAGACGAAGAGACAGGCGAAGCCGAGCTCGTCCTGGAGCTCGGCGATCACGTCCAGGACGGTCTGCTGCACGCTGACGTCGAGCGCGCTCGTCGGCTCGTCGGCCACCAGCAGCCGGGGGTCGAGGATCAGCGCCCGGGCGAGACTCACCCGCTGCCGCTGTCCGCCGGACAGCTCGCGCGGCCCGCGGCCCGCCAACTCCCTGGGCAGCCGCACGCGTTCGAGGACCTCCGCGACCCGCGCCCGGCGCTCGGCCGCCGGCATCCCGCGGCGGTGCACCCGCAACGGTTCCGCGACGCACTCGGCCACGCTCATCCGGGCGTCCAGAGAGGCCACCGGGTCCTGCAGCACCACGCCGACACCGGAGAGCAGGGCCCGGCGCGCGCGTCCCCTGGCCCGCCGGAGATCGGTACCGAACAACGACACCGAACCGGAGGAGGGCGCCACGAGCCCGAGCGCGACGCGGGCAGCCGTCGACTTGCCGGAGCCCGACTCGCCGACGAGCCCGAGGGTTTCCCCGGGGCGTACGGTCAGCGAGACGTCGTGGAGGGCCTGGACGGCCCGCGGCCCGCGCCCGAACCGGACGGAGACGTCGTGCAGTTCGACGACCGGGGCGTCGGCGGGGGTGCCGGGCTCGGTTGTGGGTTCCGGGCCGCGGCGATGGGACGCGACGACGGCGGGCGGGGGCACCACGCTGCCGCTGACCGCCTTGACGCCGCCCACCCCGCCGCCCGCCGGCCCAGGCACGCCCACCCCGCCCACTCCCGCCACAGCCAACCGCGGTACAGCCGCCAACAGCCGCTTCGTGTACTCGTGCGTCGGCCGCAGCAGGACCTCCTCCACCGGGCCGGTCTCCACGATCTCCCCGTCCAGCATCACCGCGACCCGGTCCGCGAAGTCCGCGACGACGCCCATGTTGTGGGTGACGAGCAGGACACCGGTGCCGGAGTCCGCCGCGAGTGCCCGGAGCAGATCGAGGATCTCGGCCTGGACGGTGACGTCGAGCGCGGTGGTCGGCTCGTCGGCGATCAGCAGGCTCGGGGAGTTCGCGATCGCCATGGCGATGACCACGCGCTGCCGCTGTCCGCCGGAGAGCTGGAAGGGGTACGCGGACGCCCGCTTCTCCGGATCCGGGATACCGACCCGGCGCAGCAGTCCGACCGCCTCGGCGGCGGCTTCGCGCGCGGAGACCGGCCGGTGGTTGCGTACGACCTCCGCGATCTGTGCCCCGATCCGGGTCAGCGGATCGAGGGCGGTCGCGGGCTCCTGGAACACCATCGACACCGTGCGCCCCCGCAAACCCACGAGGTCGGTCTCGGCGGCGCCCACGACCTCCGTGCCGTCGACCGAGGCCCGGCCCGACGCCCGCGCGTTCCCCGGCAGCAGCCCCATCGCGGCGAGCGCGACCGTCGACTTCCCTGACCCGGACTCGCCGACCAGCGCCAGCGTCTCCCCGGGCCGTACGTACAGCGACACCCCGCGTACGGCGGGCACGTCACCCGTCTCCGTGGAGAAGGTCACCCCGAGGTCCTCGACCTCCAGGATGCCGCTCATGCCACTCGTCCCCGTCGTGCCGCTCATGCCCGCCCCTTCACGTCGAACGCGTCCCGCAGCCCGTCCCCGACCGCGTTGAACGCGCACACGACGAGGATGATGGCGAGGCCCGGCGGCACGATCAGCCACCAGCGCCCGGAGTACGCGGCCGTCAGCCCGGCCGACAGCATTCCGCCCCAGTCGGTCGACGGCGGCTGGACACCGAGTCCGAGGTACGAGACGTACGCGACGAGCAGGATGGCGTCGGCGACCTGGAACGTCGCCGCGACCACGATCGTGGAGACCGAGTTGGGCAGGATGTGCCGGAAGATCGCCCGGCCGTGCGTCCCGCCGATCGCGCGGAGCGTCAGCACGTAGTCGCGGCTCTTCAGGGTGAGCGTCTCCGCCCGTACGAGACGGGACGGGACGAGCCAGGACACGAACCCCAGGATGAGGATCAGCCCGAGCGAGTCCGGGGTCGTGATCGCCGAGACGACGAGCAGGATGAAGAGCGCCGGGATGGCGATACCGGCGTCCACGACCCGCATCATGACCGCGTCGACCCAGCCGCCCGCGTACCCGGCGACCGCGCCCCACAGTGTCCCGATGACCGTCGCGAGGAGCCCGGCCGCGAGCCCGACGAGCAGCGACACCTTCCCGCCGAACATCAGCCGCCCCAGCTCGTCGTGCCCGACCGCGTCGGTGCCGAGCCAGTGCGCGCCGCTCGGCGCGAGGTTCACCTGGGTGAGGTCGGTGTGGGTCTGGTCGGTCGAGTACACCAACGGGCCCACGAAGCAGAACAGCAGGAAGAGGACGACCACCGACAGCCCGGCCACCGCGAGCCTGTTGCGCGCGAACCGCCGCACGGAGAGGCGGTATCCGGTGGCCAACTCCCGCGTGGCCGCCTCGGTCTGGAGTACGGCACTCATGTCCGGCCCGCCTTCACACGAGGGTCGATGATCCGCTGGACGACGTCGGCGAGCAGCGTGCCGACGACGGTCGCGACGGAGATGACGAGCACACAGCCGAGCAGCACCGGATAGTCCGAGGACTGCGCGGCGCTCCAGAACAGCAGCCCCATTCCCGGGTAGTTGAAGAGCTGCTCGACGACGAGCGCACCGCCGAAGAGCACGGGCACGTAGTAGCCGAGCATCGCGACGACGGGCGTGAGGGAGTTGCGGAAGACGTGCCGCCAGAGGATCGCGCGCGGCCGCGAACCGCCGGCCCGCGCGGTCCGTACGTAGTCCTCCTGGAGGTTCTCCAGCGTCGCCGCCCGCATGTACCGGCTGAACACGGCGACCATCGACGCGGCCCCCGCGACCACCGGCAGTACCAGGGCGCCCGGTTGCGCGAACACGTCGGCGAGCGTCTCGCCCTGGGGTGCCTGCGAGGGGAACCAGTCCAGCCACTGGGTGAACACGAGCACGAGCACAAGTCCCAGGAAGTACACGGGAGTCGCGTACGCCACGAAGCTCACCGTGGTGATGACGTAGTCCACCGGCTTGTTGCGCCGCACCGCCTGCCACATGCCCAGCGGGATCGCCAGCAGCAGCCCGACGAGCGCGGACAGCACGGTCAGGACGAGCGTCTTGGGCAGTCGCTGCTCGATGAGCTGGAAGACCCCCTCGTTGAGCGTGTACGAGGTGCCGAGGTCGCCCTGGAGCAGCGTGCGCAGGTAGTAGAGGTACTGGACGGGGAGCGAACGGTCCAGGCCCTGCTCGTGGTTGAAGGCCGCGATCTGCTGGGCCGTCGCCTGCGGGCCGAGGATCCCGCGTGCGGGACCCCCGGGCAGCGCGTGCAGCAGGCAGAAGACCACGACCGTGACGATGAGGATCACCACGAGGGCCTGGAGGACCCGCCGGGTCAAGTAGAGGAAGGTGTCCATGAGTTGGCTCTCAGCCGTTCCTCACCTGGTCCACTTCCACTGTGCCGGGTGGAAGTTGGCGAGCGAGTCCTGCGAGAAGCCGCCGAGGCCGTTCTTGACGACGGAGATCTGGTAGTCCGGCGCCGGGAGCCAGATGACCGGCAGGTCCTTCGCGAGGGCCGCGCTGTAGTCCTGGACCGCCTGCGACGAACTGGACGTCGTGGACGCGGTGATCAGCTTGTCGACGTCGGGGTTCGAGTAGTTGCCGAAGTTCGAGCCGCCCTTGGTCTGGAACAGCGAGTCGCCGGTCGGGAAGGCGTTGAAGTACCAGCTGCCCGCGGTGCCGAAGAAGGACAGCTGCCACTTGCAGATCGGCTGGCCCGAGGTGCACTGCGGGGTCTGCGAGAGCACCGAGTTGACGGGTGCGGTCTTGATCGAGAACTTGATGCCGGTCTTCTCCAGCGAGGACTGGATCGAGCTCATCATGTTGTCGGTCACGGCCGAGCCGGACTGCGACAGCACCTGCATCTCGAACTTCGTTCCCTCTGCGACGCCTTCACCGCACTGCGCGTCCCCGGTCCCCGGGTCCGTACAGACCATGACCCCGCCCTTCTCCTGCCAACCATGGCCGGTCAGCAGGGACTTGGCGGCCGAGGTCGAGAACGGGTACGGGTTGTCCTTCTGCTCCTGCGAGACGAAGTCGGACGCCTGCGCCTGCGGGACCGGGCCGTAGCCGGGCACGGCCGTGCCGTTGAAGATGACCTTCGCCAGGCTCGTCTGGTCGATCGACCGCTGGACCGCCTGACGCGCGTACAACTGCTTGAACACCGCACCCATGGCGGGGTTGTTGAAGTTGTACGGCATGTAGGTGATCGCCCAGCCGGACCACGGCTTGACCGTGTAGCCCTGCGCCGTGAACCGGTCCTTCTGGTCGAGGTCGGTCGCCTCGATGTAGCCGTAGTCGACGCTGCCGGAGCGCAGAGCGTTCTTCTCGGCGTCCGCCGTCGTGAAGGGGAGCAGGTTCACCGTCGCGATGTTCGCCTTCTCACCGCCGTCGTACTTCTTGTTGGCGGCGAGCACGACCTTGCCGGACGTGGCGAACGACTTGACCGAGTACGGGCCGCTGAGGGTCTTCCACAGCGCGTCCTTGTCGTAGCGGGAGATGTTCTTCGCGGCCGAGTTCAGATACGTCCAGACTTTCTTCGCGCCGGCGGCGGTCCGGTCGGCGTCGGACACCTGCGCGGAGGCGTCCGTCTTGTCCCACACGTGCTGCGGCAGCGGAGTGATCTCGCTGAACTCGTTGGCCAGCATCCACTGGGAGTTGTAGGCCTTGTCGAAGGTGATCGTGAAGTGACGGTCGTCGACGGTCTTGAACGACGTCCAGTTGTCCGGCGCCTTGCCCGGGTTGTAGCCCGCCCACTCCGCCTTGTTCGCCTTGATGAGGTTGAACCAGAACTCGACGTCCCGCGAGGTGATCGGCTTGCCGTCGCTCCAACTGCGGTCGCCCAGCGTGATCTTGACGCTCTTGCCGTCGGACGCGAAGTCGGCGGCCGTGGCGATGGACGCCTTCTTGTTCCAGGCGATCTTGCCGGTGGAGCCGTCGTACGCGACGAGCCGCTCCCACAGACTGTCGGCGATGGACCTGTTGTTGGTGTTGAGGTGCGCGGCCGTACCGATCGGCAGGATCCAGTTCGGCGTGAAGTTCGCGGGCAGCGCGTAGTCGATGGAGTCGGGGGACGCGGACGACGTGTCGTTCGTCCCGGAGCAGCCCGCGAGCAGCAGTGTGCCCGCCGAGACGACGGCACAGGCGACGAGCGTCGTGCGAGCAGGGGACATGGCTCTCCTCAGGTGAACAAGGGCTCAGGGTGCGCGAGGCCGGAGATGAACGGCGGCGCTCGGCGGAGCCAGTCAACGACCGGAAGGTTCGAAGAAACAGGCGGCCCGCTGTAAAAAGTCTGTTACTGCTGTTCTGGAAAAAGTCGCGCGAGGGACATACGGGCATACGCTCGTCGCCTCGACCTCCGGATTTTCCCGGCTTTCCCAATCCTGGGAGTTACTTCGTCCATGTCTGAAAAAAGTGCGGGACACCGGAGGGGCGTCACGGGCGTCTCCTCGCTGGCCGAGAGCGTCCTCGAACTCCTCGCCTCGGGGCAGGCGTCGACCCGCACGGAACTCGTCGCTCTGCTCGGTGCCGCACCCTCGACGATCTCGCTCACGGTCGGCCAGCTCCTGGCGCACGGGCTGGTCGCCGAGCAGGGCACGCGTTCCTCGACCGGCGGGCGTCCGCGCAAGGTGCTGCGCCTCGGCGGGAGCGAGGGGTTCGCCGTCGCGGCCGACCTGGGCGGACGGCACGCGCGCGTCGGGGTCGTCCTGCCCGGCGGCGGGTTCACCGAGGTCTCCACCGTGCCGTTCGCGACGGCCGAGGGGCCCGAGACCGCGCTTCCGGCACTCGCCGAGACCCTGGAGACCCTCGCCGGGCGACGCGGCCGGGAACTGTTGCGCGGCGTCGGCCTCTGCCTCCCGGGTCCGGTCGACGTCGTGCCGGGTGTCGTCACGCTCCCCTCGCGCATGCCCGGCTGGAACCGCTTCCCCGTCCGGGACTGGCTGGAGGAGCGGTTCGGCGTACCGGCCGCGATCGAGAACGACGCCAACTGCATGGCCGTGGGCGAGCACAGCGTCCAGCCCGCCGAGCGCCGCCAGTCGATCATGGTGAAGATGGGCTCGGCGATCGGCGCGGGGGTCATCGCCGACGGGAAGCTGTACCGGGGTGGGACCGGCGCCGCCGGCGAGATCACCCACGTACGGGTCGAGGCGGGCCACGACATCCCCTGCTCCTGCGGCAACACCGGGTGTCTGGAGACCGTCGCCTCGGGCGCCGCGCTCGTCCGGATCCTGCGCGAGCGGGGCCTGGACGTCGCGTCCATCGAGGACGTCGTGCGGCTCGCGTCCGACGCCGATCCGGAGGCCACCCGGGCCGTCCGCCAGGCCGGCCGCTACCTCGGCATGGTCCTGTCCGCGAACGTCAACTTCTTCAACCCCGACGCCGTGTACCTCGGCGGCCTCCTCTCGACGCTCGAACCGTTCGTCGCCGCCGTCCGCAGTCAGCTGTACGAGGGATGCCACCCGCTGGTGACCAAGCACCTGGTGATCGAGCGGGCCAGCCTCGGCGCGGACGCGGGACTCGTGGGCGCGGGCCAGTTCGCACTCCAACGGGCCCTGGCGAACGCCCTCCAGGCCGTCACCGGCACCGTCGCCCCCACCCATCACTGACCACCGTCACCCACCACCGAGCGAGTCACCGACACCCACCACCGCGCGACTCACCGACACTCATCCACCGTGCGAGGAGCCATGCCACAACCGCGTACCCCCGTCGCCCGTCCCCTGATCGCGATCGCCGGGCTCGGCATCGAGTCGTCGACGTTCTCGCCGGCCAGGACCGAGGCCCCCGCCTTCCACCCGCAGCGCGGCGCGGACGTCCTGACGCGCTATCCGTTCCTGGCGCCCGGAACGCCGTTGAGGGATGCCGCCGAGTGGCGCGGCGCGCTGGTCGGCAAGGCGCTGCCCGGCGGTACGGTGACGGCGGCCGCGTACGCCGAACTGGCGGACGAACTCATCGCGAGACTGGGGGAGTTGGAGGACCTCGACGGCCTCTGGTTCGACATCCACGGCGCGATGACGGTGGAGGGCGTCGACGACGCCGAGGCGGTCCTGCTCGCCCGGGTACGGGAGACGGTCGGCCCGGACGTCATCGTGTCCACCTCCATGGACCTGCACGGCAACGTCTCACTCGAACTCGCCCACCTGAGCGACCTGATCACCTGCTACCGCATGGCCCCGCACGAGGACGCCATGGAGACGAAGGAACGGGCGGCCCGCAACCTGGTGGATCTCCTCACGACCGGCGTGCCCCGCCCGGTCAAGGCCTGGATCCCGGTACCGGTGCTCCTGGCGGGCGAACAGACCTCCACCCGCATCGAACCCGCGAAGAGCGTGTACGCGGCCGTCGACGAGGTGGAGGCTACCCAGGGCGTCACGGACGCCGCGATCTGGGTCGGCTACGCCTGGGCGGACGAGCCGCGCAACCGGGCGGCGGTCGTCGTCACGGGCCCGTCGCGAGAGGCGGTCACGGCGGGCGCGGAACGGCTGGCGCGCGGCTTCTGGGAGGCACGCCACGACTTCGCCTTCGTCGCCCCGACGGGCACGCTGGACGACTGCCTGGACGAGGCACTGGCGGCCCCCGAGGCGAACCGGCCCTACTTCATCAGCGACACCGGCGACAACCCGACGGCGGGCGGCGCGGGCGACGTCACCTGGGGGCTCGAACGGGTGCTGTCCCGGCCCGAGTTCAAGGAACCGTCGGGACCGACGGTCATCTACGCCTCGCTCCCCGGCCCGGCCGCCGTGGAGACGGCGGTACGGGCGGGCGTCGGAGCGACCGTCACCGTCACGGCGGGCGCGGAGGTCGACGACCGGCACGCCGGCCCGCTCACCATGACCGGAGTGGTCCACGCGATCCGCCACGGCGACCCGCACGCCCAGATGGAGGTGGTGCTGCGCGTCGGCAGCGTGCACGTGATCCTCACCGCGCTGCGCAAGCCCTACCACCACGAACACGACTTCACCGACCTGGAGTTGTCGCCCCGCACGGCCGACATCGTCCTCGTCAAGATCGGCTACCTGGAACCCGAACTCTTCACCATGGCAGCCGACTGGAAGATGGCCCTCACCCCGGGCGGCGTCGACCAGAACCTCCTCCGCCTGGGCCACCACCGCATCCACCGCCCGATGTACCCGTTCGACAGGGAGATGCCCACCCCCGACCTGACGGCGAGAGTCATCCCCCCGTCGAACGAGCAACCCGCGCCCCGATAGGGGCGCGGGGAACTGCGCGACAAGCCCCCACCGGGCCGCGGACTGAAAACTGGCACCCAGCGGAGCGCTACGGCTTACGGGCCACCGCTCCGTACATCGCGATGTCCTCGTCCCTGATCCCCTCACCACTCGTGGCATCCGGATGCCACTTGTGCACCTGGACGATGCCGGGCTCGACGAGTTCGAGGCCCTCGAAGAACTCGTCGGCCTCGTCGATCGTGCGCAACCGCATGGGCATGTTCCGCGCCGCGTACTCGCGGGCGACCCGCCCCACGTCCTCGGGCGCGAACTCGGCGGTGCCGATGGACATCGCGAGATAGCTGCCGGAGGGGAGGGGCTCCAGGAGGCGGCGCACGATGCCGACCGCGTCGTCCTCGTCCAGGACGAAGTGGACGATCGCGATCACGGTCAGCGCGACCGGCTTGTCCAGGTCGAGCGTCTCGCGGAACTCGGGGGAGTCGAGCACGGCCTCCGGGTGCTGGAAGTCGGCCTCGATGTACGCCGTCTTCCCCTCGGGCGTGCTGGCCAGCAGCCCCTGGGAGAGGGTGAGGACGATGGGGTCGTTGTCGACGTAGACGACCCGTGACTCGGGGGCGACCGACTGGGCGATCTCGTGGAGGTTCGGCGAGGTGGGGATGCCGGTCCCGATGTCCAGGAACTGGCGTATCCCCGCCTCCTTCGCCAGCCAGGCCACCGCGCGGTTCATCCAGTCGCGGTTGGCCTTCATGTGGATCGGCAGGGCGGGCCACTCCCGCGACATGGCGTCGCCCGCCTCCTTGTCGGACGGGTAGTAGTCCTTACCGCCGAGGATGTAGTCGTAGATGCGTGCCGAGTGGGCGTTCTCGGTGTCGATCCGGTCGGCCGGCCATCCGTTTTCGGGCAAAGCCGCCCCTCCTGTCAGGTCGTCGGGTTCGAAGTCAACGCTCAGGAAAATCAAGGGTGTTGATCAAAGCAGAAGTGTTCAGGAAACCAGGGAAGTCTGTGCGCGGGAACAAGGGGGTGCCTCAAAGCAGGAAGTCGGCGGCACCCGCCTTCACGCCGGCCAGGAAACTCGTCATCTCGCGAGGCGTGAAAACCAGCGCGGGACCGTCGGGATCGGTCGACTGGCGCAGTGCGACCCGGCCGTCGCCGAGCTTCTTCGCCTCGACGCAGGCGCCGCCCGCGTCGTCGCTCCACGGCTTGTACCAGCCGCGTGTGCCGAGTTCCCGGGAGGGCATGCCGTTGTGTATGTGCCCGTTGCGTATGTGGTGGTGCACGTCAGAGCTCCTTGCGAATCGCACCGAGGAGAGCCTCGGTCTTTCTGGCGGGCGTCGCCTGCGCGCCCAGCCGGTCCAGAGCCTCGCGATAGACCACGACGTCGTCGTCCTTGTCCAGATAGACAGCGCCCACCAGACCGTTGAGGTAGACGATGTCCGGCAGCTCGCGTGCCCGGAACCGGAAGAGATGGAAAGCCCCCGCCCGCATCGCCGGATGCGGGCCGTTCTTGAACGGCATGATCTGCAATGTCACTTGGGGTAGCGAGTTGACCGCGATCAGATGGTCGATCTGGGCGCGCATCACCTCGGGTCCGCCGACCGGCCAGCGCAGTACGGTCTCGTCCATCACGATCCACACGCGGGGTGGCGAGGGCCGGGACAGCAGTTCCTGGCGCCGCATGCGCAGCGCGACCCTGCGCTCCGTGGCCTCGGTCGCGGCGTGCGGATTCCCGGCGCCCAGCAGAGCGCGGGCGTACTCCTCGGTCTGCAGCAGACCGTGCACGAACTGGGCCTCGTACGCGCGGATCTGCAGCGCCGCCTGCTCCAGGCTCAGATAGGCCGAGAACCAGTCCGGCAGCACGTCACGGTAGGTGTGCCACCAGCCGCGCTTGTTGGCCTCGCGGACCGATTTCAGGAAGGTGTCGATCTCCTGCTGGTCCGTCACGCCGTACACCTGGAGCAGTTTCTCGGCGTCCGGGAGCCTGAGCCGGGCCACCTTGGCGGCTTCCATCCGGCGGATCGTGGAGTGACTGACCCCGATCGCCGCACCCGCCTCCTCGAACGTCAGTCCGGCGCGGGTGCGCAGCTCCTCCAGCTGCCTGCCGAGGATCATGCGCAGGACGGAGGGCGCGCCGCCCCAGTCGGTTTCCGCGGTCACGCCTTACCCCCTCACAGCGGGTTCGAGGTCGCAGTCTGTCACGATCATCCGTTCGACGGAGGAAGCATGCACCTGGCGAATTGCAATTTTCAACTTGTCGGTTGCGGGCTGTTGTTGGCAGGTGTCACAGTGGGGCGTACCGTCCCGGTCCGGTGAACGGCGAGACGATGCGGCCAAGTTGGGGGAGACCGGGCCGCGATTCGTCACTGTGCGCAACGGGTTGTACGCGCCTCGCGGCGGAACCGGATCAAGCGGTACCGGCACTGGCCCGACCCCCGGTGCGAAGGCAGAAGAAAGGCGAACGGCGATGGCTCCGCCCTCCCTCCCCAAGCCATTGGGCCGACTGCCCGCGAGCGAACACCCCCACAGAGCGGGCGTGTTCGGACTCTCCCCGACCCCCGCCTCGGTGGGAGTGGCCCGCAGGAACGTGCGCGAACTGCTGAGCGAATGGGGCACGAGCCCCGAAACCTGCGACAACGCCGTCCTCGTGACCTCCGAGCTGGTCACCAACGCGCTCACGCACACGGCGAGCGAGTGGATCGTCTGCAGACTGCGCACCGCGGGCGGGCGGCTCCACATCGAGGTCGAGGACCAGAACCGCGGCCTGACGCTCCCCGCACAGCGCAGCGCGGGCCCCGACGACCAGGGCGGCCGCGGACTGATGCTCGTCGGCATGGTCAGCACCGACTGGGGCGTCAAGGACAGCGCGAACGGTGCCGGACGCGTGGTCTGGGCCGTCCTGCCCTCCCCGCCGGTGCCGTCGCCGTCCTCCCCGCCGGTGACGTTGCGGTCGGTGCCGCCGCAGCCGACGTCGTCGGAGTCACGAGAACCCGCCTCCACCGGGCGCGCGCCCACCACGCACCTCACCCGGCCCAACCCCCACTCGGCCGAAGGACACCTGCCTCATGGAACTGCAGCACGCCCCTGAACCGCGACCGCGCATGTACGGCTCGCGGCTGCGCCCCTCCGCGACCTTCCCGTCCGGGCGGTCCGGTCGCCTGGTCATCCCCGCCCAGCTGCGCGCCGGGCTGGGCTGCGACGCCGTGACCACCTCCCGCGAGCACGGCGAACGCATCATGAACTCCCTGCCCCGCGTGGGCTGTGTCTTCGCCGACGACTTCGAGGGCGAGGAGCGCTGGTGGTGGATCGTCCCCTCCGGCTCCCACATCGGCGTCACCTGGCCACCCTCCACGACGTACACCGTCGGCGCGCACCTGGCCGACCCGTCCTGGACACGCGCCCGCCGGGGCCCCTGGGCCGACCGGCCCCGGCTGATCCACAGCCCCGCGGGAGGCTCGCCCTACACCCCGCCGATACCCCTGTACTTCCTCACGTGCCGCCTCGCGGGCAGCGTCCCGAGCTGGTCCCTGGGCGCGGCGGACTGAACACTCCCGCCCTTCCTCGAACGCCGCGCGTTCCCCCTTGTGCCACCCCGGGGGAACGGCCCCACCACCTCTGACGTAGACGTATGCGACAAGGTGAACGCGGTGGAGGGTGATGGGCGACCGTGCCAGGTGACCATGTGACGCAGTGCGACGGCCGGAGCCAGGGCTCCCGGCCGAGTCGCGCGGGCGCCCGGGTCCGGGCCATGACGTTCGCCCTCGTCGGCAGTGTGCTCGCCGCCGTCGGCC
Source organism: Streptomyces sp. NBC_00258 (assembly GCF_036182465.1). Lineage (NCBI taxonomy): Bacteria > Bacillati > Actinomycetota > Actinomycetes > Kitasatosporales > Streptomycetaceae > Streptomyces > Streptomyces sp. NBC_00258. Next base: position 3,603,224 of record NZ_CP108081.1, on the reverse strand, counting down.
ATCACGCGGTCGAGGGCGGGCAGGTGCCGTGGCGGCTCGTGACCGCCTTCGCCGTCGCTCAGTTCATCGTCGTACGGCCCTTCGCCCGTCGCCGCCCCGGACTGCTCGCGGTCGGCGGATGCACCCTGGCGGCACAGGCCGCGATGCATCTCGCGCTCACGACGGCCGGCGGCCACCGTGCAGGTACGGGACACATGGCCCACGCCGGGCACGACGCGATGACGACGGGCGCAGGCGGACCCCCCTGGCAGCACGCCTCCGAAACGGCCATGACGACCGCGCACGTCGTCGCCGCCCTCGTCGTCGCCTGGCTGCTCCACCGGGCCGACACCGCTGTGACGGCGGCTCTGGCCACCGGCCGTACGCTGCGCGCCGCCGCGGCGGCGGTCATGGCCCGGTTCCTGCCGGGCACGGCCGTCGCCACCACCCAGCGGCCGCTGCCCGTACCGCTCACCGGCTCCTTCGAACTCCCCGCGGGAGCACGGACCCAGACCCTGGAACACGCGCTGGTGCGCAGGGGACCCCCGGGACGGACACCCGTCCCCGTCGTCCCCCTCACCCGGGCCCGGCCTCGGCCCGCCCGGTTCCACCAGCAAGGAGTTCCACCGTGTCCCTGTCCATCAACGGGCGTCGTGTCGCACTGACCGGCGCCGCCGCACTCACGGCCGTCCTCGCGCTCGCCGGTCCCGCCTCGGCGCACACGGAGGTCGAGGCCGACAAGGCGCAGGCCCTCGCCGAGAACGTCACCCTCACCGTCGTCTGTGAGGCGGAGTCCGCCACCGCGGGCTTCCGCGAGGTGCGCGTCGTGCTGCCCGAGGGGATCGCACCGGCCGACGTCACGCTCGAAGAGGCCCCCAAGGGCTGGCAGTTGAAGGCCACCGACGACGGTTACGTCGTGGGCGGCACCCCTCTCAAGACCGGCGTCGACGCCGAGTACAAGGTCAGGATCCGCCAGCTCCCGGACGTCGAGGAAGTGGCGTTCAAGACCATCGACACCTACAGCGACGGGAAGGTCTCGCGCTGGATCGAGCTGCCCAAGGGCGGTGAGGAGCCCGAACAGCCCGCCCCGCTCCTGAAGTTGAAGGCGGCGGCACCGGGCGCGAAGCCGCTCGCTCCCAGCCCGACCGCGAGCCCGACGCCCAGCCCGACCCCGTCGGTCACCGCGACGCCTTCCGAGTCCGGGGCCACCGCGGCCGCGGCCGACGCGACGAAGGACGACGACGGAACGCCCATGAGCCTCGTCGTCGGCGGGGTGGTCGTGGCGGTGCTGGTCCTCGGTGGCGGAGCGTGGTGGCTGACGAACCGCCGCGCTTCCGCATCAGGGAGCTGATCTCACCCGGCCCGTGGGACGCGCACGTCCCACGGGCCGGGTCAGGACGCGGGCGGCGGGGCCTGCACGAGTCCGGACTGGTAGGCGATGACGACCAGTTGGGCCCGGTCGCGGGCGCCCAGCTTCGTCATCGCGCGATGCACGTGCGTACGTACGGTCAGGGGGCTGACGACGAGGCTCTCGGCGATCTCGTCGTTGGACCTGCCCTCGGCTGCCAGCGCCATGACCTGCCGTTCGCGGGAGGTGAGAGTGGCGAGGCGCTCGGGTGTCGCCAGCCGGTCGGCGGGTGCGGGGGCGGCGAGGAAACGGGTGATGAGGGAGCGCGTGGCGAGCGGGGAGAGCAGGGACTCGCCGACGGACACCGTCCGGATGCCGTCGAGGAGCACATCGGCGGTGACGTCCTTGCCGAGGAAGCCGCTCGCGCCGGCGCGCAGGGCCCGGGCCACGTACTCGTCGGTCTCGAAGGTCGTGAGGATGAGGACCCGAGTGCCCGAGAGATCCGGGTCGGCGCAGATCGCGGTGGTGGCGCCCAGACCGTCCGAGCCGGGCATCCGGATGTCCATGAGCACGACGTCGGGGCGGTGTGTGTGGGTGAGTTCGACCGCCTCCTTGCCGTCCGTGGCCTCGCCGACCACCTCCATGTCGTCGCAGGAGTCGATCAGGATCCGGAAGGTCGCTCTCAGCAGGGCTTGGTCGTCGGCGAGCAGGACGCGGATGGTCATCTGATTCGGTTCGCTTCCGGGATCGGGATCGGGGTCGGGGTCGGGGTCAGAGATGGATCGGCAGTTCGCCGGTGACGCTGAAGCCACCCTCGGGGCGGGGGCCCGTGCGGACGCGGCCGCCGACGGACCGGGCACGTTCCCGCATGCCGATGAGGCCGAAGCCGCCGCTGGGGGAGGGCGCCACGGGCGTGTCCCCGGATCCGTCGTCGGTGACCGTGATGGTCAGCCGGTCGTGCGTGTACGTCAGTGTCACCTGCGCCGCCCGCGCGGCCGCGTGTTTGGTGACGTTGGTGAGCGCTTCCTGCACGATCCGGAACGCTGTCAGATCCACGCCCGGTGAGAGTGGCCGCCGTTCGCCCTCGGTGACGATGTCGACCGTCAATCCGGCGGAGGCGAACGCGGTGGCCAGCTCGGTCAGCCGCCCGAGTCCGGGGGCGGGTTCCAGGGGTGCCTCGGAGTCGTCGGGCCGGCGCAACAGGCCGACGGTGGCCTTCAGTTCGCGCAGTGCGGTGGAGGTGGTGCCGACCAGGTCGGCGAGGATCCGCTCCGTCTGTTCGGGGCGGCTGGCCGCGAGGTGTGCGGCGGTGCCGGCCAGGGCGTTGGCCAGCGCCATGTGGTGGGCGACCACGTCGTGCAGTTCGCGGGCGATACGCATGCGTTCCTCGGCGACCCGGTGGCGCGCCTCCTCCTCACGGGTGCGCTCGGCGTGCTCGGCGCGGGACTGCACGGCCTCCAGATAGGCGCTCCGCAGCCGGGAGGCCGTACCCCAGACGATCGGAAGAACCACCCAGGCGGCGGGGCCGATCGTCTTGAGGGCCAGCGGATGGCCGTACGGGTCGAAGAGCGTCGCCGTGGTCACCAGCAGGGCGGTGACGGCGATGCAGTGGACGCGTGCGGTCCTGCGGTCGGTGTGGACGGCCAGCCAGTACAGCGCGGCCATGACCGGTGCCAGCAGCAGCGGGGTGAGCAGATAGCCGGCCGCCCCGGCGGTGTTGCCGCAGATCGCGGTCACCGCGACGACGGTACGGGGGTGGCTCCGGTGCCACAGCAGGGCGACGCAGGCGATGCCGCCCAGCAGCACGCCGAGACCGAGCGATCCGTTCGTCCGGGAGTTCCCTGCCGTGGTGAACGCGCTTCCCAGGGCGACGGCGGCGAAGAGCTGCACGATCACCACCACGTCGACGACGCGGGGGTGGTCCTTGGCGTACCGCTGCCAGCTGGTGATCATCGGACTCTCCGGTGGGAAGTGAGCTGGGGCCATGGTGGGTGACGGCCCGTGCGTACGGCCGACGAGGACCGTCCGTGACGAGCACGGGCGGCCCTCGGGCGCGTACGGGATGCGGGTCAGACGTGGGCCGACTCCCGGTCGTGCGTGCCGACCACGGTGAGGGGCACGGCGGCCTTCCGGTGAAGGGCCTCGCCCTCCACGTCGATGTCGGGCAGCAGCCGGTCCAGCCAACGGGGCATCCACCAGGCGGCCTTGCCCAGCAGGGCCAGGACCGCCGGGACGAACGCCATACGGACGACGAACGCGTCGAACAGGACGGCCACGGCCAGCCCGAAGCCGATCATCTTGATCATGGATTCGCCGGCCCCGATGAAGCCGGAGAACACCGCCATCATGATCAGCGCGGCGGCGACCACGACCCGGGCGCTGTACCGGAAGCCGGTGACCACGGCCTGGCCGGGCCGGTCGCCGTGCACGTACGCCTCCCGCATGCGGGTCACGAGGAAGACCTGGTAGTCCATGGCGAGTCCGAAGACGATACCGACCAGGAAGATCGGCATCATGCTCATGATCGGGCCGGTCGTCTCCAGGCCGAGCAGGTCCGCGCCCCAGCCCCACTGGAAGACGGCGACGACGGTACCGAGGGCCGCGAGCACCGACAGCAGGAACCCGAGCGCTGCTTTGACCGGCACCAGGACGGACCGGAACACGAGCAGCAGGAGCAGGACCGCCAGGCCCACCACGACGATCAGGTAGGGGATCAGTGCGTCCTGCATCTTCTGGGCGACGTCGATGTTCAGTGCCGTGGTCCCCGTGACCTCGAACTCCGCGCCGGTCGAGGCCTCGGTCGCGGGCCGCTCGTCACGGATGGTGTGGACGAGGCCCTTCGTCCGCTCGCTGGTGGGCGAGTCGGCCGGGACCGCGGAGAAGACCGCGGTGTCCCCGGCCGGGTTGAACCGGGCCGGCGAGACGGACACGACTCCCTCCGTGGCGCCGATCTCCTTGGAGATCTTGGCCACGGCGGTCCTCGCGTCCCGGGCGCCCTTGGCGTCCACGACGATGGTCAGCGGCCCGTTGAAGCCGGGGCCGAAGCCGTCGGCGAGCGCGTCGTAGGCACGGCGTTCGGTGGTGGACGTCGGCTTGGCCTCGTCCCCGGACGTGCCCAGCTGCAGGTCCGTCACGGGTATCGCGAGTGCGCCGAGCCCGGCGACGGAGGCCAGCAGGACGGGCACGGGGCGGCGCAGGACGAAGCGGGCCCAGCGGCTGCCGCCGTTGTTCTCGCCGCCCTCCTTGATACGTCCGTTCCTGCGGGCCCTGCGCGAGAGAACGGCGTTGGGCCAGAAGCCGAGGACGGCCGGGACCAGGGTCAGTGCGATGAGCACACCGACGACGACCGCGCCGGCGGCGGCGAGACCCATCTTGGTCAGCATCGGGACACCGACCACCGAGAGCCCGGCCAGCGCGATGACGACGGTGAGCCCGGCGAAGACGACGGCGGATCCGGCGGTGCCGGCGGCCAGGCCCGCCGCCTCCTCGGGACGGTGTCCGTTGGCCCGCTCCTCGCGGTAGCGGGAGACGACGAACATCGCGTAGTCGATGCCCACCGCGAGGCCGAGCATCGTGGCCAGCGTCCCCGTCGACGAGGACAGTCCGAACGCGTCGGACAGCGCCATGATCGACGCCATGCTGACACCGACGCCCAGGACGGCGGTGAGGAGCGGAAGGCCGGCGGCGGCCAGCGACCCGAAGGTCATCATCAGTACGACGGCCGCGATCGAGACACCGATGATCTCCGCCGTACCGCCGGCCGACGGCTGGGTGGCCAGCGCGGAGCCGCCCACCTCGACGGTCAGCCCCGCGTCACGGGCCTGTTCGACGGCTTTCTCCAGGTGGTTCTTGCTGGCGTCGGTGAGGTCGTCGGCCTTCACCTCGTAGGTGACGGTGGCGTACGCGGTCGTCGCGTCCTTGCTCACCGCCTCGGCCCGGAAGGGGTTCACGGCACCGGCGACCTGCGAACCGTCGCCGGCCCGCTCGACGAACGCGTCGATGGTCCTCCGGTTGTCGGCGGCCGTGATCTTCTGCCCGCCGTCCGCGATGAAGACGACCCGCGCGTTCGCCCCGTCGGCCGTGGCCCCGGGGAAGCGCTGGTCCATCAGGTCGAACGCCTTCTGGGACTCGATGCCGGGCATGGACGACCCCGCGTCGGGTGCCTCGGGCGCCTTGGCGGCGGCGAAGCCGACCGCGGCCAGCACCGCGACCCACAGGAACGTCACTAGCCAACGCCGTCGGAAGGTCAGACGGCCCAGTCGATAGAGAAAAGCAGCCACGGGACGGAGGTCTCCACATCTGGTCTCGGGTACGTCCCAAGGCTCCCGGGCAGTGGCCGCCACGTCGTCGTGCGCCTGCCGACACTCTCCCGTACTGAGAACGCAGTACGCCCGGGCCCGGCACGTCCACCGAGGGCACGAGGGGGCACGCCACGGTCAGCATCGAGGCGTACGGGGAGCGGGGCCTCGCGGTCTCGGAGGTTCCCGCGGTCAGGGGCGGGGCCAGGGCCGCTCGTCGAGGTTCTCGATGTCCGTGTTGAACCGCTTGAGGTACCCGGCGAAGGTGGCGACCTCCTCGGGGTCCCAGTCGGCCATCACCTTCTCCAGCCCCTGGATGGCCTCCGCGCGATGCGTGTCGAGTCGGTGCTCGCCCTCGTCCGTGATGCGGAACTTGCGGGCCATGCCCCCCTCGGGATCCGGAATGCGCTCGACGAGCCCGCCGCGCAGCATCGCGGCGGTCTGCCGGTTGAGCGTCGAGGCGTCAAGACCGAAGGCGTCGCTGAGCTGCCCGATGGACATCGGGCCCTCCATACGGATGCGGCTCAGCAGGATGTAGGCGCTGCGCTCGAGGCGGCCGCCGGTCCGGGCCCTGGGCGAGTTCAGATAGAGGTGCCGCCCGAGCAGCATCGCCTCGAACTCGATCAAGTGCGTGGGCTTGTCCATGCCGCCGGTCCTTCCCCAGATCTCGACTCCCGCCCCGAAACCTGAGCCTGGGCCGGATGTCAGGGCAGGAGCCATGACATCAAATATGCACCACGCACCTAATGTGTACGATGCATGCCCCCCTCGGCCGCGTCGGTGATGTGCGGGAATGTTCGCGAGAGCGGCGGCCTGCTCGGGTGGAGCGATCCCATTCAGAACTTACTTGAGTCAGGCAAGCATCTGCTAAGGTGGGCTCCATGCCCACGCCATCACCCGCGCACACCCCCGACCCCCTGTCCGGAGCCGCGTCCGCACCCGTCTCCGATGAGGTGACCGAGATCGAGCGAGCCCTCAACCGCATCGTCTATCTGACCGGTCGGGTCAGGCAGCACGACCGCCTCATGGCCCTGGCCGGGGTGTCGCTGGACCGGGCCGCGGTGGCGCTGCTGCGGCAGATCGCCGATTCGGAGCCCATGCGCCCCGGCGAGCTGGCGGCACGGCTGGCCGTGGAGGCGTCGCACGTCACCCGGCAGGTGCAGCAACTGGAGAAGGGCGGTTACGTGACCCGGGTCCCGGACCCGGACGACCGCCGTGCCCAGCGCATCCAGCTCACCCCCGTCGGCCAGGAGGCGATCGACCGCATCCGCATCGCGAGTTGCCGGGGCATGGAACTCGCGCTGTCCCACTGGAAGCCGGAGGAACTGCGGCAACTCTCCACGCTGTTCCATCGGATGGTCGACGACTTCCTGGACACCGAGGTCACGCTGGAGGGCGAGGACGCCTCGCCGCGCCGGGCCTGACCTGGCCGGTCAGGCCCGGTCGACGGCATGGCCGGCTCGCGCTCTCGTCGCCGGAGTCCCGGGGTGCGAGGGTTTCCCCCGTGCCGTTCGGCGCGACCACCGTTCGTGCGCGACGCGTGAGCCCGGCACGAGGTGGTGTCGCCGCCCGCCTCCTACTCGTGAACGAGGTGCATGCGATGGACGGGACGGACGGGGTGGACCGGGTGCACGGAATGGACGGCGTCGGTGTCGGCGGGGTGCGCGGGAGTGGCACAGAGGTGTCCGCGCCCGCCCGTGGGAACGGGCAGCACGTCCTGGTCGTCGTCCATGACTCCGCGATCGCCGAACTGCTCACGACCACACTGGAGTTGGCGGACTACCGGGTGACCGGCGCCCGTACCGGGGTCCAGGGCATGGCGCGGCTCGCCGAGCACCGTTTCGACCTCGTGGTCATGGACGTGTCGGTCCCGGACATCGAAGAGCTGGGTGAGGGGCGCCGCTTCCGGCCGGCCGACCGGCCCCCGGTGCTCTTCCTCGCCGAGTACGAGAAGCTGAGCCTCCTCGTTCCCGAACTGGGCCTGGGCGAATCGGACTACGTCACCGTGCCGTTCCGGATCTCCGAAGTGCTCACCAGGGCCCACGTGTTACTGCGCGGCCGCAGCCCGGTGCGGCAGGGGCCGCGCTACGGCGACCTCGTCCTCGACGACGACACCTGTCAGGCCCGGCGCGGCCGACGGGCCCTCGACCTCACCCCGGCGGAGTACCGGCTGCTGCGCCATCTGCTCGTCAACGCGGAGCGGGTGCTGTCGAAGGAGCAGATCTGCCGGCACGTCTGGGGCGAGACCCGGGCCGGCAACGCGATCGAGAAACTCGTCTCCCGCCTGCGTCACAAGGTGGACCAGGAGCAGCCCCCGCTGATCCACACGCGCCGGGGCTTCGGCTATCGGCTCGGCCGCTGAACCTGGCACCGCCCGCGCCTTCGTCTCCCCGAACCCTGCACCCCGTACCCCGCCGCACCCCCAAGTCCCGCGGACCATCGGCTCCCCACGTCTCCAACTCCCTCACCTCCACGCCCTTGTGGCCCTCCAGCTCGGCGGCCGTGCGCTTCTCGCACCGGCCGCCTCGTCGTGTCCGCGGGGCGCGGTCGCGACGTGAGGTGGCGCGAATGTGTTCCCAGGTGGCCGACCTCCTACGGTCGAATATGTGATCCGGGTCACGTCAGCTTCATGTCAGGCAACTGACCGGAAGCCGTCAGTCCGCTCCGCTTGCATGTGGTCCCAGAGGTCTCCACCCCTTCCCCGTTCTCCGCCCCGGCGGAGCCCCCACCGAGGAGTCAGATGGCCGAGACACTGGCCGGAGCCGCGTCCGACGCAGCCGAGGCGATGCCCGAGTTCCCGATGCCGAGGGCGGCCGGCTGCCCGTTCGCCCCGCCGCCGGCCGTGGAGGAGCTGCGCGAGCAGAGCCCGATCAGCAAGGTCCGGATCTGGGACGGCAGTACGCCCTGGATGATCACCGGGCACGCCCTGCAGAGGGCCCTGCTGACCGACCCCCGCGTCAGCGCCAACGACAAGAGCCCCGGCAGCTTCCCGTTCGTGACCGCGTACCGGCAGCAGATCGCCGAGTACACCCCGGAGCTCATCGTCAACACGGACGCCCCCGAGCACACCCGGCTGCGCCGGATGGTCAACGGGCCGTTCATCGTCAAGCGGATCGAGGCCATGCGGGCCCCGATCCAGAAGATCGTCGACGCTCTGATCGACGACATGCTGGCCGGGCCGAACCCGGCCGACCTCCTGACGGCGCTCGCGCTGCCCGTGCCCTCGCTGGTGATCAGCGAACTGCTCGGAGTGCCCTACGCGGACCACGAGTTCTTCCAGGAGAACAGCAGCCTCGCGCTCGACCGGGCCGCCGCGCCCGAGGACTCGCGGGCGGCGAGCAACGCGCTCTCCGCCTACCTCGACGACCTGCTCGGCAAGAAGCTCACCGACCCCGGTGACGACGTGCTGTCCGAGATGGCGGGGCGGGTCACGGCCGGCGAGATGAGCCGGAGCGAGGCCGTCCACATGGGCGTGGCGATGCTCATCGCCGGCCACGAGACCACCGCCACGATGATCAGCCTCGGCACGCTGGTCCTGCTGGAGAACCCCGAACAACTAGCCCTGGTGCGCGACTCCGAGGACCCGAAGGTCGTCGCCGGCGCGGTGGAGGAGCTGCTGCGCTATCTGAGCATCGTCCAGGTCGGTCTGCGCCGCGTCGCCACCGAGGACATCGAGATCGGCGGCCAGGTCATCCGCGCGGGCGACGGCCTGATCGTGGATCTGCACGCCGCCAACTGGGACCCCGAGGCGTTCCCCGGCGCCGACCAGGTGGACGTCACCCGGCCCGCGCGTCAGCACCACGCGTTCGGCTACGGCCCCCACCAGTGCCTGGGCCAGTCCCTGGCCCGCCTGGAACTCCAGGTCGTCTACGGCACCCTCTACCGGCGCGTCCCCACGCTGCGCCTGGCGGCCAGGGTCGAGGACCTCGAGTTCGACCACGACGGCACCACGTACGGCGTCGCCTCCCTGCCCGTCACCTGGTGACCGGATCCCACCGGTGAACGCAGTGGGCGAACGTACCGAAGGAGCAAGGAAGAAGACCATGCGTGTGGAACTGGACGAACCGAAGTGTGTGGCGGCGGGTCAGTGCGTGATGGCCTCCCCGGAGGTCTTCGACCAGCGTGACGACGACGGGGTGGCGATCCTGCTGGAGGAACAGCCCGCCGACGAACTCCTCGACGGGGTGCGCGAAGCCGTGGCGATCTGCCCGGCGGCGGCGATCCGGCTGGTCGACCAGTGAGGCGGATTCTCGTCGTGGGTGCCTCGGCGGCCGGACTCTCGGCCGCCGAGACGCTGCGCCGGGAGGGGTACGACGGCACGCTCACCCTGGTCGGTGACGAGCCGCACACGCCGTACGACCGGCCGCCGTTGTCCAAGCAGATCCTGGCGTCCGAGTGGGAGCGCGACCGGCTGACGCTGCGCTCGACCGGCGAACTGGACGCCCTGAAGCTGGACTTGAGACTCGGCACCGCTGCGACGGGCCTCGACCTCGACGGGCGTGCGGTGCTGCTGGCCGACGGCACGCGGGTGGCGTACGACGGGCTGATCGTGGCCACCGGAGTGCGTCCGCGACGGCTGCCCGGTGACGGGCACGCGCATGTGCTGCGCACCCTGGACGACGCGCTCGCGCTGCGGGACCGGCTGAGGGAGGGGCGGCGTCTCGTGGTCGTCGGCGCCGGGTTCCTGGGCGCCGAGGCCGCCGCCGTGGCCCGGGGTCTCGGCGCCGAGGTCACCCTTCTGGAACCGGCGCCCGTACCGCTCGGCCACGCCGTCGGCGACGAGGTCGGGCGGGTGCTGTCGGCCGCCCACCTGGAGCACGGGGTGGACCTGCGCACCGGGGTCACCGTCCGCGAGGTGACCGAGGGCGGCGTACTGCTGGCCGGCGGTGAACTGGTCGAGGGCGACGAGGTGTTGGTGGCCGTCGGCTCGCTGCCGAACACCGAGTGGCTGGCGGACAGCGGCCTCACGATGGGCGACGGCCTGGTCTGCGACGAGTACTGCGAGGCGGTCCGGGAGTCCCCCGGGCCGATGAAGTCCCATGGGTCGACGGCCGGGGGCGTGTACGCGGCCGGTGACGTCGCCCGCTGGCACAACCCGCTGTTCGGGGTGTCGATGCGTATCGAGCACCGCACGAACGCCGCCGAGCAGGGCATGGCCGCCGCGCGGAACCTCCTGCACCCGCAGGCGCGCAAGCCGTTCGCGCCGGTGCCGTACTTCTGGTCGGACCAGTACGGCATGAAGGTCCAGGCGTTCGGCCATCTGCGCGGGCACGACGAAGTCGCCGTGTTCGAGGGGGACTTGGCCGAGCGCCGGTTCCTGGTCGCCTACCGCAGGGGCGACCACCTGACCGGGGTGCTCGCGGTCGGTATGCCGCCGAAGGCGATCCGCGGCTGGCGGCAGGCCGTCGCCGCGCGCTCCACCTGGCGCGACGCCGTACCGGCCACTGGCGTGTTGTAACCCTCGCGCTCAACCGGGCGCGGGGACAGGGTGGTTCAACCGATCAGGGAGGTTGTTCATGGTCGACCGTCCGAACGAGGAGCGTCGTGACGTGGTCGTGGTCACGGGGGCGGGAGGGATGGGCCTCGCGGTCGCGCGCCGGCTGGGCAACGGGCGGAGCCTGCTCCTCGCCGACGCGTCGGCCCAGGGGCTCGACCGGGCCGTCGCCGCGCTCACCGACGAGGGCTACGCGGTGCGGGGCATGGTGACCGACGTGTCCGACAGCGGGGCCGTGCACGAACTCGCGGAGGCGGCGGCCGCGCAGGGCCGGGTGGCCGCCGTCGTGCACACCGCGGGAGTCTCGCCCGCGACCGGGCCGGCGAAGACGATCGTCGAGGTCAACCTGCTCGGCACGGCCCATGTCATCGACGCGTTCGAGACGGTCGCCACCCGCGGTACGTCCCTGGTGGTGATCTCCAGCATGGCCGGTCATGTCGCGTCCCTGAGCCGGGAGGAGGAGGCGGCCCTCGCGACGGCCCCCATCGAGGACCTCCTCGGCCTCGACGTCGTCACCGCCATCGGCGACGACGCGCAGACCGCGTACATCGTGACCAAGCGGGCCAACCACGTACGGGTGCAGGCCGCCGCGCTCGCCTGGAACCTGCGGGGCGCCCGGGTGAACAGCGTCAGCCCGGGCGTCATCGCCACCGCGATGTCCCGGGCTGAGGCCGCGTCGCCGTCAGGGGCGCACATGACGCAGATGCTGGAAGCGAGCGGATCGGGCCGCGTCGGGACGCCCGGGGAGATCGCCGACGCCGTGGCGTTCCTGACCGGCCCCGAATCGTCGTACATCACCGGGACCGACCTTCTCGTCGACGGCGGACAGGCCGCCTGGCTCCGCCTCCACTTCCGTCCGCAGTAGCGACCCGGCGGCGACCGCACCCCCTCAACAGCAGAAGGGACACGCATGACCACCCCCCACACCCCGTCCGCCGCGCCCGACTTCGACCCTCAGGAGCTCGGGTTCGACCCGGAGGCCCTGCGTGCGCGCTACCGGGCCGAGCGCGACCGCCGGATCCGCCCCGACGGCAACGCGCAATACCACCGCGTCGCCGGTGAGTTCGGCTACTACGCCGACGATCCGTACGTGGAGGAGCCGGAGTTCAGCAGAGAGCCGCTGACCGACCGGGTGGAAGTGGTGGTCATCGGCGGCGGGTTCGGCGGGCTGCTGGCCGGGGCGCGCCTGCGGCAGGCGGGGGTGCGGGGCATCCGGGTCATCGAGCAGGCCGGGGACTTCGGCGGGACCTGGTACTGGAACCGGTATCCGGGAATCCACTGCGACATCGAGTCGTACGTCTACATGCCGCTCCTCGAAGAGATCGGCTATGTCCCGCAGTGGAAGTACGCGCCAGGCGAGGAGATCCGGCAGCACGCGCGGGCGATCGGACGGCACTTCGGCCTGTACGAGGACGCCTGCTTCCGGACCCTGGCGACCGAACTCCGCTGGGACGACACCGAGTTGGAGTGGATCGTCACCACCGACCGCGGCGACCGGATGCGGGCGCGCTTCGTGGTGGTCTCCAGCGGCACGCTCAGCCAGGCGAAACTCCCCGGCATCCCCGGCATCGAGAACTTCAAGGGCCACACCTTCCACACCAGCCGCTGGGACTACGCGTACACCGGCGGCGACGCGAACGGAAACCTGCACCGGCTCGCCGACAAGCACGTGGCCGTGATCGGCACCGGAGCGACCGCCATCCAGGTCGTGCCGCACCTCGGCCGCGACGCCGAGCGGCTGTACGTGTTCCAGCGCACGCCCTCCTCGGTCGACGTACGCGGCCAGCGCCCCACGGACCCGGGATGGGCACAGGCGCTGGAACCGGGCTGGCAGCGGCGCCGCAGGGACAACTTCCTCAGGACCGTCACCGGGAGCCACGCGGACGAGGACCTGGTGAACGACGGCTGGACCAGCAGCGCCCGGCTGCTGCAGAACCTCATCCCGACCAACAACTACGCGGACCTCCCGCAGGCCGAACGCGACCGCGTGAACGAACTCGCCGACTTCCAGAAGATGAACGAGATCCGCGACCGCGTGAACACCGTCGTCGAGGACCCCTCCACGGCCGAGGCGCTCAAGCCCTGGTACCGCTACATGTGCAAGCGGCCCACGTTCAGCGACCACTACCTGGACACGTTCAACCGGCCCAACGTGACGCTGGTCGACACGGCCGACCACGGGGGCGTCGAGCGCATCACCGAGGACGCCGTCGTGGTCGGCGGTGCCGAGTACGAGGTCGACTGCGTCATCTTCGCCACCGGCTTCGAGGTGGGCGTCTCGGGGATCCTGTCCGGCCGGCTCCCCGTGTACGGAAGGGACGGCGCCTCACTGCCGGGGGCCTGGATGAAGGGCGGCCCGAAGACGCTCCACGGCTTCTACAGCCACGGTTTCCCGAACCTCTTCCAGCTCGGCCCCCTGCAGAACGCCAGCGCCGTGAACTACGTCCACATCCTCGACGAACAGGCCGGCCATGTCGCCGAAGTGGTCGCCGAGGCGCGGGGGCGCCGCGCCCGTTACGTGGAGCCGTCCCCCGAGGCCCAGGACGCCTGGGTCGCGACGATCCGTCAGAAGGCCGCGGACCTCTACAAGTTCCAGGCCGAGTGCACCCCCGGCTACTACAACAACGAGGGCATGCCCCGAAAGCGCAGCGAGTCGTACGGCGACGGACCCGTCGCGTTCCACGAACTGCTCAGGCGCTGGCGCGCGGACGGCGGTATGAACGACGTCATCGTCGAGTGATCCGCCCGGGGTGTCGGCGCAGGGGCGCGCCGACACCCCGACCGCGTGAGCGACCATCACCGAACCCAGGGACGGGGAAGTGACGATGAGGCCCAGCCGATACGACGACACAGGCAACACGCGGCCCACGAGCAGCCGTTGGGACCTGCGCAGACTCAACCCGCCCAACCGGCTGTGGGGTTCGAACGGCGTCACCTTCGGACCCGACGGGCGGCTGTACGTGGCACAGTTCCTCGCCGGGCAGATCAGCGCCGTCGACACGGCCTCGGGGGACGTCGACGTGGTGGTGCCGCTCGACGGTCCGGTGCAGGCGCCCGACGACCTCGCCTTCGGGGCGGACGGTTCCATGTACATCGCCGACCTGACACCGGGGCGGGTCTGGCGGCGCAGCCCCGAGGGCGCGTACAGCCTCGTCTCCGACCAGGTTCAGGTGCCCAACGGCATCACCTGTGTCGGAGACCGGCTCTTCGTCAACGAGATGAGGATGAACGGCCGCCTGCTGGAGCTGTTCCCGGACGGCGGCGACCCGGTGGTGCTGACCGACGGGCTGGCCCTCGGCAACGCGATGCAGCTCGGCCCGGACGGCTGTCTGTACTACCCGCACATGATCGGCAACCAGGTCTGGCGGATCCCGCCGGACGGCGGCACACCCGAACTGTTCGCCGAGGAGGTGGACGACCCGGTCGCGGTCCGGTTCGACAAGGGCGGCGTCCTGGTCGTCCTGTCGCGGGGTCCGGCCGGCATCGTGACCCGCATCGATCTCGCCACCGGGGCGCGTTCGGTGGTCGTCAGCGGTGTCCTCGGGCTGGACAACGCGGCCTTCGACGCGGAGAACCGCATGTTCGTCTCCAGCTTCGGCAGCGGCGGCGTCACGGAGATGCGCGAGGACGGCCGCACCCGGGAGATCGTTCCCCGAGGGCTCAGCGGCCCCTTCGGGGTGACCGTCGACCTCCGCGGCACGGTCTACGCGGCGGACCACTACCGCCTGGCGAGCCCCGGCGACTCCGGGGAGCACGACTCCAGCGGCGTGATCACCCACGAACTCCAGACGTTCGTCCACGGCATCACCGCGGACGACGGGCTTCTCCACTTCGCCTCCGAGTACGGCGACGTCCGTACGTACGATCCCGTCCGCAGGACCACGCGGGTACGGGTGCGAGGGCTGAACGAGCCCACCGGAATCGAGCGCGCGCCGGACGGAGCCCTCGTCGTGGCCGAGTCGGGCGCCGGACGTGTCGTACGGATCGACGGACGGGTCGACGGCACGGACACCGTCACCGTGCTCGCGGAAGGGCTCCGGCACCCCGTGGACGTCGCCTTCGACGCCGAGGGGCGCTGCTATGTCAGCGACGACGGACTCGGGGCGGTGCTCCGGATCGACGACGGCGAGACGGTGACCGTCGCGGACGGCCTCGGCGCGCCGCAGGGGCTGGCCGTCCGCGGGGACGAACTGTTCACGGTGGACACCGAGCACCGGTGTCTGGGGGCGGTGTCCCTCACGACGGGGGAGACCCGGGTCGACGCCGAGAACCTCGCGGTCGGCCTGCCCCCGGGGATCACCCGTACCGAACCCGCCCTGTTCGCCGAGGGAATGCCCGGCTCCCCGCACGCGTTCGCGGGCCTGGCCGCGGCCCCGGACGGCTCCCTCCTCCTCTCGGCGAACGGCGAGGGAAGCATCCTGCACCTGTCGGCACGCGCGCCTTCGGAAGAATGAGGGGCCCGGCGCCCCGATAGGGGCGCGGGGCTGTGACATTTGCGGCTCCGCCGCGGGGCGCGACCAGCCACAACGAACCCGCAGATGAAGCACGGCCCTCCCGGCGGAGCGCTACGTGCCGGAGATGCCGCCCAGGCAGAACCGCCAGACCTCCTCGGAGGTGACCGGCTCGGAGTGACCGTCGGCGGGCGCACCGTGGGCCTGGGCGGCGAAGATGACGGTCTGCAGGACGAGCGCGGCCTGGCGGCGGGGCCGTCCGGCCGCGATGACGCCCGCGTCGGCGGCCCGCTCGATGAGTTCCGCGAACACCGTGAGCAGCGGCCGGTGGGCGGTCGCCACCTGCGAGGGGTGATTCACCAGCAGTTGCAGGGCGAAGCCGCCGAACAGCGGCCGCGGCACATCGGGGCTCGGCTGCGCCCGCGCGTGGAGCATCTCCACGGCCAGGCGCAGCGCCCGGAGCGGATCGCTCCTCGAAGAGGCGGCTTCCCGTATCTCGTTCGCCGACTTGGCGAGCGTGTCCTCGAACAGGGCCAGCAACAGCTCATGCTTCCCGTCGAAGTACTGGTAGAAGCTGCGCAGCGACTGCTTCGAGCGGTTGACGACCTCCTGGACGGTGAAATCCGTCGTGCCCTTCTCGGCGATCAGCTCGTAGGCCGAGTCCAGGAACCTCTGTACGCGTTCCTCCGCGCGCAGCTTCGCGGTCCGGGTGGATCGCTCGACGGCTCGCCGGCGCCACGCCGGTTCTTCGGGGGCAGCGGTCATTCGTCGAACGTTACTCGACGGGCTCATTCGGAGAGCGCCGGTCGAAATCCCCTACGGCACTGTCAGTGGCATCGGCGATACTTCATCGATCCCCCTCGCTCCGTACGAGGCCCCGGACGAGACTCCGGTCGAGAGCGGGAGGGGAGCCGATCGAGGGGGAACACCGTGCCACAGCCCGACCCGTCCGACACACCGTCCACGCCGCCGTGGCGGCTCCTTCTCGGGTACGTACGCCCGTATCGCTGGACGCTGCTGCTCGGGGCCGTGCTGTCGCTGCTGACCGGCGCCGCGGGGCTCGCGCTGCCGCTGGTCGCCCGATCGCTCATCGACGACCTGGGGCACGACCGGGCGATCACCGGCGCGCTGCTGGCCATGTCGGGGCTCGTGGTCGCAAACGCCGCGATCGGGGCACTGGGTGGGTACGTACTGCGGTACACCGCCGAGTCCGTCGTGCTCGGAGCGCGGCGGGGCCTGGTCTCGCATCTGCTGCGACTGCGCATAGCCGCCGTCGACCGCAGCGAGCCCGGGGACCTGATGGCCCGGATCACCTCGGACACCACGCTGCTCAGGGAGGTCACCACCGACTCGCTGGTCGGTCTCGGCACGGGCGGGCTCACCCTCGTGGCCACGCTCGCGATGATGGGGTTCGTCGACCCGGTGCTGACGGGCGTCACCCTGGGCGTGGTCCTGGCCGCGGGCACGGTGATCGGCGTGATCGTGCCGCGGATCAACCGCGCCAGCAAGCGCGCGCAGGACGCCGTCGGAGCCATGGGCGCCTCGCTGGAGCGAACCCTCGGCGCGCTCAGGACCATCAAGGCGTCCGGTGCCGAGCACCGCGAGGAGCAGGCCGTGCACTCGGCGGCCGAGGAGTCGTGGCGCCAGAGCGTCCGGGCCGCCAAGTGGTCGGCGCTGGCGGGGAACACGGCCGGCCTCTCGATGCAGGTCGCCTTCATCACCGTGCTCGCCGTGGGCGGCGCACGGGTCGCGACCGGGGCGGTCGACATCGGCACCCTCGTCGCGTTCCTGCTGTACGTCTTCTACTTGATGGCGCCGATCCAGCAGGTCGTCGGAGCCGTCGCCCAGTACCAGACCGGCTCGGCCGCCCTGGCCCGGATCGAGGAGGCCAGGCTGCTGCCCGCCGAACCGGCCGCCGAGCCCTCACCGCTGCCCCAGCCGGGTGCCGAGCCCGCCGCGATCGCCTTCGAGGACGTCCGCTTCCGCTACGACGACGACCTGCCGTACGTGCACCACGGCGTGACCTTCGCCGTCCCGCCACGCGGCATGACCGCCTTCGTCGGACCGTCCGGCGCCGGGAAGACCACGGTGTTCTCGCTCATCGAGCGGTTCTACGACCCGGAGCAGGGGACCATCACGCTGGACGGCCGCGACCTCACCGACTGGGAGGTCTCCGCGCTCCGGTCCGCCATCGGCTATGTGGAACAGGACGCGCCCGTCCTCTCCGGCAGCCTCCGCGACAACCTCCTGCTCGGCAATCCCGACGCCGACGACGGCGAGGTGCTCCGCGCACTGAAGACCACCCGCCTCGACTCCCTCGTCGACCGGCTGCCGAAGGGGCTCGACACCCTCGTGGGTCACCGCGGCACCAAGCTCTCCGGCGGTGAGCGTCAGCGCGTCGCCATCGCCCGCGCCCTGCTCAGGCGGCCCCGGCTGCTGCTGCTCGACGAGGCCACCAGCCAGCTCGACGCGGTCAACGAAGCCGCTCTGCGCGACACCGTCGCCGATGTCGCCCGCACCACCACGGTCCTGGTCGTCGCCCACCGGCTGTCCACCGTGACGATGGCCGACCGGATCGTCGTCATGGACGCGGGGCAGGTACGGGCGGTCGGCACCCACCGCGAACTCGTGGCCGGCGACCCGCTGTACGCCGAGCTCGCCGCCACGCAGTTCCTCGCGGCCACCGACGACGGCCTGATGACGCCCGAGCCCGTCGACAGCTGAGCCCGACGACTGGGCGTGACGACTGGGCTCCGGCGGGGAGGCTGAGCCGACGGCGGCCGCGCCGTGCCCGCGGACGGCCGGTTACGAGGTCACGGGCTCCGACTGCCGCAGAGTCGCCGCCAGTTGCTCGATGCGCGGTGCGTACCCGGCGTGGCTGTACCGCTCCTCGACGGCCCACGGGAACGTCCGGTCCGCCCGTACGGCGGGCAGGCGGGCCCAGGTCGGCCTGGTCTTCTTCAGCTCGGCCGGCTGGAGGTTGCCGTCGC
Organism: Streptomyces sp. NBC_00258; assembly: GCF_036182465.1. Lineage (NCBI taxonomy): Bacteria > Bacillati > Actinomycetota > Actinomycetes > Kitasatosporales > Streptomycetaceae > Streptomyces > Streptomyces sp. NBC_00258. Next base: position 3,584,664 of record NZ_CP108081.1, on the reverse strand, counting down.
GGTTGTCGACGAGGATCAGATCCGCCTCGTACGTGTCGGCGTTCTCCCAGCTGAGTTCCTGCCAGAAGCCGCCCGTGCCCGTCTTCGAGGGCGTCACGAACTCGACACCGAGCGACTCGTAGAAGCGCAGGTCCGTGAAGGCGTCGGGAGCGGCGACGTACAGGATGTCGGCCGAGGCGGCGACCGCCATGACCTTCAGGCCGCTACGGCCCTTCGCGCGCGCCGCTCCCGCCGCCCGGCGCAAGGCGGCCGAGGCCGACTTGAAACGCTCCTCCGCGGAGGTGACCGGGTCGGCCGTCAGATCCGCGCCGAGTGACTTCGCAAGCTCGGCGAAGCGGCCGATCACATGGGTGAGCGAGCTCTTCGCGGTGAGGATGCCGACGCTGGGAGCGAGCGACTCGATCTTCTCGGCCGACTCCTCGGGGACGTACCAGAGCGCCGGTGGCTCGGTCATCTGGGCGATCAGCAGGTCGGGCCGCAGTCCCGCGTACCGCTCGACGTTGAACTGGGGATAGATGTTGCCGAGGATCGTCACCTTGTCCACGTCGATGCCGCCGGCCCGGGGGTCGGGCTCGCCGTTCTCCAGCTTCGTCGGGCCGAAGACGCCCGTGCACTCGATGCCGAGGTCGTGCAGCGCGGCGGCCGCGCCGACGAAGGCGACCAGGCGCTTCGGCGTCCGGTCCGCCTCGGCCGTCGTGCCGCGGTCGTCCCTGAAACGCCATGTCCCCTCGCCGGCGGACGAGTTGGTGGCGCTGCCGCCATCACTGTCACTGTCTCCGTCGCTGCCGCACGCCGTGAGGAGACCGCCGAGGCCGAGGGCTCCCACCGCGGTGAGGACGCCGCGACGGGAGAGCGCGCGGGTGGACGCGGACGCGGACTCGGGGGCGGCGGGGCGCGGGGCGTGCATGGGCGACTCCTTCGGCGGGAGACCGGGGAAGAGTTCGACAGGAGGCCGGCGGCGAGAAAAGTAAGGCTAACCTAACTTCCTCTCGTCGGCAGCCCCCTCCAGCCCCGTCCGTGCCCCTTCCCGGCGAGACAGGACCGAACGTCCGGAAAGGGGCCTTTCCCGCCAACTGGCCAGTCCCTATAGGGGGTTCCCGGCCATGGATCGAGGGTTTTCCCCGTATCCGCGGGACAAAGGCTCCGCCTATTGTTCGACCACAGCCGAACCACAGGTAACCCCTGATGGAGGCTTGCGCACGGCCGGCCTCGCGCCTTCTCGATTGCACCCCCCGCCGCTTCGACGACGAAGCGAATCGAACCGCTGCTCCGTACCGCACGGCACCGTATGCACCGCATCGCATCGCCGTCTCGCGCTGCCCGGAGCCGGCCACGAAAGGCACTCACTTGCGTACTCCTCGCCCCGCGAGACGGAAGCTGATATCCGTCGCCGCGATCTCCGCGACGCTGCTGGCAGGGACCGCCACGTCCCTCGCGCTGGCCGGTCCCGCCACCGCCAAGGTCCCCGCCGAGCAGGCCGCGAAGACCGCCGCCGCTGCCGTGGCCGCCCCGGCCGAGCGGCTGATCGTCGGCTACAAGTCGGGCGCCACCGAGGCCAAGTCGAACAAGGCCGCCTCCGCCGACGCCGAGGCCAAGGGCAAGGAGGCCGGCGAGAGCCTGGACTTCCAGCGCCGCCTCGGCACCGGCGCCGCGCTGGTCGACCTCGGCGAGCAGCTGAGCAAGGCCGATGTCGCCGACGTCGTCGCCGAGTACCAGGCCGACCCGCAGGTCGCGTACGTCGTGCCGGACCGCCTCAACAAGCCGCAGGCCGACCCGAACGACACCGAGTACAGCAAGCAGTGGGACCTCTTCGAGACCACCGCGGGCATGCGCGTGCCCGGCGCCTGGGACACCGCGACCGGCAGCGGCGTGACCGTCGCCGTCATCGACACCGGTTACGTCACCCACTCCGACCTCGCCGCCAACATCGTCGCGGGCTACGACTTCATCTCCGACACCGCGGTCTCGGTCGACGGCAACGGGCGCGACAGCAACCCGGCCGACCCGGGCGACTGGTACGCCGCCGGCGAGTGCGAGCAGACCACGGGCAGCTCCTCCTCCTGGCACGGCACCCACGTGGCGGGCACCATCGCGGCCGTCACCAACAACAGCAAGGGCGTCGCGGGCATCGCGTACAACGCGAAGATCTCCCCGCTGCGGGTCCTCGGCAAGTGCGGCGGCTACGACTCCGACATCATCGACGCCATCACCTGGGCGTCCGGCGGCAGCGTCTCCGGCGTCCCGGCCAACGCCAACGTCGCCAAGGTCATCAACATGAGCCTGGGCGGTGGCGGCGCCTGCACCACGGCCACCCAGACCGCGATCAACAACGCGGTCGGCCGGGGCACCACGGTCGTCGTCGCGGCGGGCAACAGCAACGCCAACGCGGCCAACTACTCGCCGGCCAGCTGCGGCAACGTCATCTCGGTCGCCGCGCTCAACCGCACCGGCGCCAAGGCGAGTTACTCCAACTTCGGCTCGGTCGTCGACATCGCGGCACCCGGTGGCCAGACCAGCACCGGCACCGCCAACGGCATCCTGTCCACGCTGAACTCCGGTACGCAGGGCCCCGGTTCGGAGTCGTACGCCTACTACCAGGGCACCAGCATGGCAGCCCCGCACATCGCGGGCCTCGCCGCGCTCGCCAAGTCGGCGAACTCCGCGCTGACCCCGGCCCAGATCGAGTCCGCGATCAAGACCAACTCGCGTGCTCTGCCGGGTACTTGCTCGGGCGGCTGTGGCGCGGGCCTCGCGGACGCGGCCAAGACGGTGCAGGCGGTGAGCGGGTCCGGAGGCTCCACGGGGGGCACCACCTTCACCAGCAGCACGGCCGTCTCCATCCCGGACGCGGGCTCGGCCGTCGAGTCCTCGATCGCCGTCAGCGGCCGCACCGGCAACGCGCCCTCGGCCCTCCAGGTCGGCGTCGACATCACCCACACCTACCGCGGTGACCTGGTGATCGACCTGGTCGCCCCGGACGGTACGGCGTACCGGCTGAAGTCCTCGGGCTCGGACTCGGCCGACAACGTCAACACGACCTACACCGTGGACGCCTCCAGCGAGACCGCCAACGGCACCTGGAAGCTGCGCGTGCAGGACGTGGCCTCGGCGGACACCGGCAGGATCAACAGCTGGAAGCTGACCTTCTGACCGTCGAGCGGCCGTCGGACGACTGCTGATCCAGGCGGACGGCGACTGATCGACGACTGACCAGCCACCCCCCACAGGGTGGGGCCGAAAGGCCCCGCAGGGGCGGCCGACGCGAGCGGGCGTCGGCCGCCCCTGCCTTTCGTTTCGCGGACGTATACCTTCGTCGGTGTCTTTCATCCCGCCGCTGGATGGTGGAACCCGCGCGTCCGGGACAGGATGCCCGCATGAAGGGTGATCTGTTTTCCAGCGAGTACATGGTGCAGCCGGCCACTGCGGCGGGCATGAGCGTCGAGAACGCCAAGTCGATCAAGTACGCCGTCAACGGCGAGATGCTCGCCCGGCAGGGGGCGATGATCGCCTACCGGGGCAACCTGCAGTTCGAGCGCAAGGGCCAGGGCGTCGGCGGCATGCTCAAAAGGGCCGTCACGGGCGAGGGACTGGCGCTCATGGCGGTGCGCGGGCAGGGGGAGGCCTGGTTCGCGCACGAGGCGCAGAACTGCTTCATCGTCGACATCGACCCCGGTGATGTCTTCACCGTCAACGGCCGCAACGTACTGTGCTTCGACGCCTCGCTGAAGTACGAGATCAAGACGGTGAAGGGCGCGGGCATCACCGGCGGCGGGCTGTTCAACAGCGTCTTCACCGGACACGGCAGGCTCGGTCTCGTCTGCGAGGGCAACCCGCTGGTCATCCCGGTCTCGCCGCAGTGGCCGGTGTACGTCGACACGGACGCGATCGTCGGCTGGACGGCCAACCTCCAGACCTCACTGCACCGTTCGCAGTCCATCGGCTCGATGATCCGTGGCGGCTCCGGCGAAGCGGTGCAGTTGATGCTCCAGGGCGAGGGCTACGTCGTCGTACGGCCGAGCGAGGCGACACCGCAGAAGGTCCAACAGCACTGATGCGGGCCCCTGTCGGGCCTGTTCGCGGCTGTCGGACCGTCCGGGGTGGGGGTCGGGTGTGCGCTCGTCCCCTTCGCGGCCGGGGGGCCGTCGGTCCGCCGCCCGGCCTACGCCGTGGCCCGTCGGCGGCGCCACAGCACCGCGGCGGTGCCGGTGGCGACCAGCGCCGCGGTGCCGGCCGCGGCGGGCAGGAGCACGTCGGTGCCGGTAGAGGCGAGCGATCCGTCGCCGGTGCTGTCGAGCGAGCCGCCACCGGTCGTGGTCTGCGCGCCACCGCCTCCCGTGCCACCCGCGCTGTTCCCGTCGGCGGTCGGACCGTCGACGGGAACCGTGGTGCCTGAACCGGTCGGGTCGGCGTCCGGAGCGGAGTCATCGGGCGGCGGCCCGGACGTTCCGTCCGAAGGGCTGGGCGAGGCCGGGTCCGAGGGCGACGGAGACACCGGGTCGGACGGTGACGGCGACTCGGAGGGCGACGGCGGCACCGGCGCCCGGAACACGGTGAGCGAGGCCTCGGACGGGCTCGCGACGAACACCGAGTCGCCGCCCGGCGTCACCGCGACGGACGAGCTGCCCAACTGCCCGTTGACTCCCGGCAGTTCGGCGCCCATGCCGAGGTCCTTGAGCGTCGCCATGTCGTACACCGCGAGCTGCCCCACGCCGTCCCCCTCCTCCGGCGGGTTGCCCCAGTCCTGCCACACCGCGAACGCCCGGTCGGAGCGCGGGTCCACGGCGACATCGGCGATGGTGTCGCCGGGCTTCGCGTCGAAGGAGGCGGCCAGTCTGCCGGCGGCGATGTCGTACGCCTCCAGTACGGTGCCGCGCCCCGCCCACAGCACCCCGCGCTCGGTGTCCCACTCCAGGAAGGACACCGCGGCCCCCGCGGCGAGCGGGATCTCCTTGCCGTCCGGCGTGAAGTCGGCCGAACCGACCCTGCGCAGGAGGCTGTTGGTGTTGTCGGTGACCCAGATCTGCCCGGCGGCGGTGTCCACGGCGAGCGGGCCACCGGCGGCCGGCAGGGTCAGCGAGCGCTCCACGGTCACCGACGTCTCGCCGACGGTGACCTCCTCCAGTTTCGTCCCGCGTACGACCACGACCGTGCCGGCTTTCGCGCCGGCCTTGGCCTGAGTGATCGTCGTCCCGGTGAGCCAGCCCCCGTGCCCCGCGGTGTCCCCGTCCTTCACGGCGGCGATCCCGCGCAGCCCGACCAGGTAGTGCACCCCGTCGCCCGGCAGCGGCCCGGCGAGCCGTTTGCCCGGAAGCTGGGCGGGCGCTCCCGTGCTGCCGGGCGAGGTCTTCACCCAGTTCAGTACGTTCCCGGAGGCCGGGTCGACGACATGGACGCCGGCCAGGCTGCCGCCCGTCGTACCGGCGACCGTGTCGGACCCGACGTACAGCTTCCCCGACTCGGGGTGCACCAGCAGGTCGAGCGGTTTGCCGACGGTCGTGAGGCGGGCCGTCTGCTCGTACCCGTCCGTGGCCGGCGGGTCGTCGGCGCCGACGGCGGGCGTGCTGACGACGACGGCGGTGAGGACCACCGCCGTGATTCCCACGAGGGCGCCCGCCGCCCGGGGGCGGAGCACATCGCTCCGCCCCCGGGTTCTGAGAGGCGCGGTCACGAGAAGGTGACCGGGATGTAGACGTCGTACGAGCGGGTGCCGCTCGCCGTGTGGTCGGCGCGCGTCACGATGGCGCAGTCGACGTCCGTGCCGCAGACCTGGCCGGAAGCGATGTTCGGGTTCACGTGCACGCTGACGTCGAAGGAGCCGCCGGAGCCGTAGGCGGAGCTGTTCGCGACCGTGCCGCCGCCGAAGTTCGACACCCAGTGCGAGGCGCCCGTCGTGCCGGTCTGGTCCGCGCCGCCCAGGCAGGGGGTCGGCCGGGAGGTGTACGTCGACGGGTCCCCGGGCACGACGCCGTCGGGTATCACGCACAGGCCGACGTAGACGCCCTGGATGGTGTTGTAGCCGCTGCCGGAGACGGTGATGTTCTGCCCGGCGGCAGACAGGCCGTCGGGGGCCGTCAGCGACAGGTTGTACGTCGTTCCGCTCACCGTCACGGACCGCGTGGCGGTGGCGGCCGAGGCGGAGGTGGCGAGCCCGATCGTCAGCGCGGCGGCGGTGGCGCCGACGGCGGCGATTCGGGTGGCGTGGGCGAACACGGCGGATCTCATGGGCAGTTGGCCTTTCGGAGGCGAAAACCACTTAGGTAAGGCAAACCTAAGTTGCAGGTCAATGGATCGTCAACCCGTACCTCAGGGAGCCCAGCGGAACCGGCGGACTCAGGCCACGTGCAGGGGCAGCGACTTCAGGCCGTTGATGAAGTTGGAGACGAGCCGCCGCGGAGGCCCGGCGACGCGCGGCGGCACGGGCAGGGCGCGCAGCGCCTCCTCGTACAGCACCCGCAGTTGCAGCCGGGCGAAGTGCGCGCCCAGACAGACGTGCGGTCCGTCCCCGAAGGAGACGTGCGGATTCGGCGTACGTGCCAGGTCGAGCCGGTGCGGCTCGGCGAACACCCGCTCGTCGTGGTTGGCGGAGGCGTGGAAGACCACCACCTTGTCCCCGGCGCGGATCCGCGTCCCGGCCAGCTCGGTGTCGCGCACGGCGGTGCGACGGAAGGTGAGCACCGGCGGGTGCCACCGCAGGAGTTCGTCGACGGCCGACTCCAAGTCGACGTGCCCGGCGCGCAGTTGGTCGTACGCCTCCGGATGCCCGGCCAGCGCCAGCAGCCCGCCGGGAGCCGCGCCGCGAACCGTGTCGTTGCCCGCGACCGTCAGCAGGAAGAAGAACATCTCCAGTTCGGCGGTGGCGAGTTCACTGTCGGCGGCGAGTGCGGTCATGACGTCGTCGCCGGGATGCCGCCGCTTGTGGCCGGCCAGCTCGCGGGCGTACGCGAACATGTCCCGCAGTGCCGCTGGGGAACGGGGGTTGACCGGTCTGCCCACGGCGTCCAGCACGGGCGGGCCCGCCTCGTCCGGGTCCTGGTAGCCGATGACCCGCTGGGTCCAGTGCAGCAGCAGCCCGCGGTCGCTCTCCGGCACACCGAGCAGATCCGCCAGGTTGAGCAGGGCGTAGTCGTCGGTGACATCGGTCACGAGGTCGCACGTGCCGTCGTTCCTGCGGGCGGTCGCCACCGCCTGTTCGAAGAGCGAGCGGGCCCGGGTGCGGGCGACCGACGCGAAGTGGTCGACGCGACGCGGCGTGAACGCCCGGCTGACCGGCCGCCTCAACCTCCCGTGTCCCGGCGGATCCTGATTGAGCATCATCCGCCGGATGAACGGCAGGTCGTCCGGATCCGGATCCCTGATCTGGGTCGCCCCGAGATACGAGGAGTACGTCCCCGAGTCCTTCAGGACCCGGACCACATCGGCGTGCCGGGTGACCGCCCAGAAGCCGGGCCCGGCCGGCCAGCCGAGAACCTCGGGCTCCTGCTGCCAGGCCACCGGATGGTGGTCGCGCAGGACGCGGTAGGCGGCGTGGGGGACACCGGCTGCGTACTGCCGGGGATCGAAGACGTCGGGGACGGCGTCCGGGCCGGGCTCCCCGGCGGGTGGCATCGGCGTCGCTGGTGAGGTCACGCCACCACGGTGACCCGGTCGCGGCGGGGCGGCAAGGGCGTGCGTGAGGGCTCCCCCGACCGGCGGCGCGAATGTGCTTTCGCATTTTCCCGGCGGCCGCGGGAACGGCGCATAAGTGTGTGGTGATCACGTCAAGTGGAGGGCATCATGCGCGCATGCCGACGCGCCGAGCCCGCTTCCGTACGGGTAAACCGACCGTCGCCGCGATCGCCCTGGTGATGACCCTGGCGGCCTGCGGCGGCGACTCCGACGACTCCGATTCCGGTAACGCCGGGGGCAACGGGCTGGAGAGGTCGAGCATCACCGTCGCCGCGCTCCCGCTGGCCGACGACGCACCCCTCTACATCGCGCAGAACCGGGGCCTGTTCAAGAAGGAGGGCCTGGACGTGCGCATCCAGCCCGTCCAGCAGAGCATCCAGGCACTGCCCGCCCTGTCGAAGGGGCAGGTCGACGTCATCGCGAGCGCGAACTACGTCACCTTCCTCCAGGCCCACGAGAAGGGCACCCTCGACCTCCGCATCCTCGCCGAGGGAGCGCGGGTGGCGCCGCACATGATGGACGTCCTCGTGCCTCAGGACTCGGACATCAGGAGCGTCGCCGACCTCAAGGGCAAGAAGGTCGCCGTCAACATCCTCAACAACATCCAGTCACTGACCCTGAACGCGATCCTCGACCAACAGGGCGCCGGCCGCCCCGAGTACCGGCAGATCGCCTTCCCCCAGATGGGACCCGCCCTGGAGAAGGGACAGGTCGACGCCGTCCACGCGGCCGAGCCCTTCAACAGCGCCATCCAGAACGACCTCGACGCCCGCGTGCTCGTCGACGGCGGCTCCGCCCCCGTGGAGTCCATACCGATCAGCGGCTACGTCACGACCCGCGGCTACGCCTCCGAGAACCCGAAGACCGCGGCGGCCTTCAAACGGGCCATCGCAGCGGCCGCGGAGATCGCCACGCAGGACCAGAGCGCCGTACGCGAGGAGTTGCCCAAGTACGCCAAGGTGACCGTGGGCCAGGCCGAGTCGATCCGCCTGCCGGCCTACCCGGCGACCACGGACGTCTCCCAGCTGAGCCGGCTCACCGAACTCATGAAGGAACAGGGCCTGTTGAAGAAGGCGATCGACCCGGGAACGTTGCTCGTCAAGTGAGGAACCGTCGTCAGGAACTACTGCTCGGTGCGGTCGGCGTGCTGCTCGCCCTCGGAGTGTGCGAGGCGGTCGGCCGGGCAGGTCTTGTGCGCCGCAGCTATCTGCCGCCCGCCTCCGAAGTCCTGGCACGCGCGGTGGAGTTGGCGGGCGACCCGGTCTTCCTGGACGGGCTCGGAGCCACGGTCCGAGCCTGGGCTCTCGGTCTCGGCCTCGCCTGCGCGATCGCCGTCCCGCTGGGCCTGCTGCTCGGGAGTGTGCCCGTGGTCGACGAAGCCGTGCGTGCGATCGTCGAGTTCCTGCGCCCCCTGCCGTCCGTCGCGCTGATCCCGCTGGTGTCCCTGCTGCTGGGCTCCGGTACGGAGACCAAGGTCGCCCTCATCACGTACGCCTCGGTCTGGCCCATCCTCTTCAACACCGTCTACGGCCTCGGTGAGACCGATCCCCTGGCCAAGGACACCCTGCGCGCCTTCGGCTTCGGCCGTCTCTCGGTCCTCCTGCGTGTCGAACTCCCCGCGACCGCGCCCTTCATCGCCGCCGGCGTCCGTATCTCCGCCGCCATCGCCCTCGTTCTCGCCGTCGCCACCGAGATCCTCGCGGGGTTCGGGGAGGGCCTCGGCATCTTCATCGCCCAGTCCGGCCTGGCGACGGACGGCTCGCGGGACGTACTGGCGGGGGTGGTGTGGGCCGGGGCGCTGGGGTTGGTCATCAACAGCGCGCTGGTGTGGGGGGAACGATGGTTGTTCCCTTGGACGGCCGAGCATCGGGGGATGCGGTGAGGTGGGTGGGGGGTTGGTTCTTCGCCCCCGCCGCCCCTACCCAGTCCCGTCCCTTTTCGGGGGCCAGCCCCCGAACCCCCGCTCCTCAAACGCCGGAGAGGCTGAGATACCCAGGGGCGCGGGGAACTGCGCACCGGGGGTTCGGGGGCGGAGCCCCTGAGGAAGTGACGGGAATGGGTAGGGGCGGCGGGGGCGAAAACCAGGACAGCGAGGCCGGTCGATGAGGGGTGGCAAGGCGGCGCGCAGCGCACTGCTCCGGTGGGGCGTGCTCGCCGTGGCCATCGGCGCCTGGCAGACAGCCACCCGCACACACGACAGCGTCTATTTCCCGCCACCCTCAGAAATCGCCCGCCACACCCACAACCTGTGGTTCTCGGGCCCACCCACCCACGCGTTCCTCACACCCGAGGCCACCGTGAACATCCTCCCCAGCCTCGCCCGCATGACCACAGGCTTCGCCCTCGCCGCAGCCGCAGGAATCGCCCTCGGCACAGCCCTGGGCCGCTCCCACCGCGCCTACGCCCTCTGCAACCCGGTCCTGCAGTTCGCCCGAGCCATCCCACCCCCGGCCCTGGTCCCCGTCTTCGTCGTGATCTTCGACTTCGGCACCCAGATGCAACTCGCGTCGATCGTCCTCAGCGCCATCTGGCCCGTACTGATCAACACGGCGGAGGGCGCCCGCAACACCGACCTCCTGCGCATCGACGTGGCGGCCGTCCTGCGCCTCACCACGGCGGAGAGACTCTGGCTCCTGTTCCTGCCCTCGGCCCTGCCGCGCATCTTCGCGGGCCTGCGCCTGAGCCTTTCGCTCTCGCTCATCCTGATGGTCTTCTCGGAGCTGCTGCCCGGCACGGCCAACGGCATCGGCTTCACACTCACCGACGCCCAGTCGCGCTCCGACCTGCTCACCGTGTGGGCCGCGCTGGTGCTGCTCGGCGCACTCGGATACGTACTCAACACCGGCCTGTTGGCGGTCGAGAAACGACTGCTGGGCAAAGGGAGGCCTGCATGAAGCCGGACACGGGACCGACCCGCGCGGCGGAGACCCCCACCGTCCTGGAAGCCGTCATCCGGTTCTGCCGCGACACCGGTATGACCACCGTCTTCGGCAACCCGGGATCCACGGAACTACGCATGTTCCGCGACTGGCCCGACGACTTCACCTATGTGTTGGGACTACAGGAATCCGTGGCCGTGGGCATGGCCGCAGGACACGCACTGGGCACGGGCCGCGCGGCCCTCGTCAGCCTCCACTCGGCGGGCGGAGTCGGCCACGCCCTGGGCGCGGTCTTCAACGCCTACCGCGACCGCGTACCCCTCGTCGTCCTGGCGGGCCAGCAGTCGCGCGCCCTGACCCAGTTGAGGCCGTTCCTCGGAGCCGACGACCCCGTACAGTTCCCGCGCCCGTACGTGAAGTCGAGCCGCCAGCCGGACCGCGCGGCCGACGTACCGGCCGTACTCGCCGAGGCCCACCGCCTGGCCATGTCGCATCCGCGCGGACCCGTCTTCGTTTCCGTCCCCGAGGACGACTGGGACCAACCGGCCGCGCCCGTCGAACCGCGCACGCTGCACGGTGAGTTCACCGCCGACGCTGGCGCCCTGTCCGCCCTGGCGACGCGCCTGGACACCTGTGAGCGGCCCGCGCTGGTCGTCGGCCCCGGAGTCGACGACGAGCACGCGTCGGCCGAGGTCCGGGCCCTCGCCGAACGCACCCGTGCCGCCGTCTGGATGAGCCCGATGTCCGGCCGATCCGGCTTCCCCGAGTCGCACCCGCTCTTCCAGGGCTTCCTGCCGCCTGCGGCCGACCGGCTGGCCGCCTGCCTGGAGGCGTACGACGTGGTGGTGGCCCTGGGCGCGCCCCTGTTCACGTACCACTTCCACACGGAGGGCCCGCCGCTGCCCGCGCGTACCGAGCTCTTCCACCTCGACTGCGACCCGGGACAGGCGGCGTGGCTGCCGACGGGCACGAGCATCGTCACGACGCTGAAACCGGCCGTCGGGCAACTCGCCGCGCTGGTGGGGGAGTCGGACCGCAAACCGCCGCCGTCCCGCCCGGCGCCCCTCCCCGCCCGCGCCCCCGGTGACGGCGGCGGCCCGATCGCGCCGGAGCTCGTACTCGACCTGCTCCAGGAACGGCTGCCCCGCGACCGTGTCCTCGTGGAGGAGACGCCCAGCCATCGCGAAGCGCTCCACGCGCGCGTGCGCATCGAATCGGCGGGCGGGTTCCTCACCACCGGCAGCGGAGCGCTCGGCTGGGGACTGCCGCTCGCCGTGGGGCGCGCGCTGGCCGACCGGCGGCGGGTGGTCTGCCTGGTCGGCGACGGATCGGCACTGTATTCCGTGCAGGCACTGTGGACGGCCGCGCGCCACCGGGCGCCCGTCACGTACGTCCTCCTCGACAACGGCGGATACGCAGCCGTACGCGCCCTCGGCCACCGCATCGACATCGCGCCCGTGCCCGGCACGGACATCGGGGGCATCGATTTCGCCCGGGTCGCGACGGGCTTCGGCTGCCCGGCGGCGTACGTGGAGGAGTCCGCCGACCTCCCCGCCGCACTCGACCGTGCGCTGGCCGGTCACGGTGACGACGACGGGCCGTTCCTGCTCCACGTCCGGGTCGACGACGGCGCGTTCGACTCCAGGGACAGGTGACCGCCCCGCATGCTCCGCCTCGACTCGCTCGGCCAGTGGTACGGCGACCATGCCGTCCTGCACGACATCACGCTCACGGTCCCCGACGGCCAACTCCTCTGCGTCGTCGGGCCGTCCGGGTGCGGCAAGTCGACACTGCTCCGCACCGTCGCGGGGTTGCAGCCCGCGCGGGAGGGAACCGTCAGCGTCGACGGGGAACCCGTCACCGGTGTGCCCGACCGGCTCGCCGTCGTCTTCCAGGACTACGGGCGCTCGCTCTTCCCCTGGCTGTCCGTCCGGGAGAACGTCGCGCTTCCCCTGCGACGGCGGGGTCTTGGGCGGGCCGAACGGCGGGACGAGGCCGAGCGGATGCTGGAACGCGTGGGGCTCCCCGGCGCGGGGCGGCGGCATCCCTGGCAGCTGTCCGGCGGTATGCAGCAACGCGTCGCGATCGCCCGCGCTCTGGTCTGCCGCCCGTCTCTCCTCCTGATGGACGAGCCCTTCGGGTCCCTCGACGCCCAGACGCGCGAGGACCTCGAAGACCTTCTCCTTGAGGTGCATCAGACGGAGGGGCCGACGATTGTGTTCGTCACGCACGACATCGACGAGAGCGTGTACGTGGGGGACCGGGTGGTCGTCCTGTCGGCCGGCCCCGCCTCCCGGATCGTCCTCGACCTCCCCGTCACGCTCCCCGGCAAGCGCGACCAGATCGCGACGCGGGGGCTGCCGGAGTTCGTGGGGTTGCGGGCGGAGGTGGGGAGGGCGGTACGGGGGTGAGGGGGCGGGCTCTTTCCTCGCCCCCGCCGCCCCTACCCGTCCCATCCTTCTGGGGCTCCGCCCCAGGCCCCGTGGAGTGTGTTGTCGGGTGCGGGTTCGTTGTGGCTTGTCGCGCAGTTCCCCGCGCCCCTTTTAGGGGCGCGGGGAACTGCGCACGGGGGTTCGGGGGCCGGCCCCGAGAAGTGACGGGAATGGGTAGGGGCGGCGGGGGCGAAAAGGCCCCCGTCACCCCAGCCGTACGTCCTGCCACACCATCCGGTGGTCCGACGTCGGGACCACCGTGCCGTTGCCGACCAGCCGGTGGAGCGGATCGCCGGACGTGGGCCAGAAGACCCCGTTGCCGGCGGGGATCAGACCGCGGGACGGAATGACATGGTCGACCCGGAGATTGCCGGGCGCGGTGTCACCGAAGTCCGCCGTGTCGTACACGGGGTCACCGACATGCGAGGCGTTGGCACCCCCTTGAAGCCGGGAAGCCTCGACGCCACCACGAGAGGCCGGCGGAACCCCCGGCAGCCGCACAGCCGAGTGGTCCAGCAACTGGCGCACCGCGTTGTCGTAGCTGTCCCCGTCGAAGGGGTCGGCGTTGAGATCACCCGCGATCACGAAACGGGCCCCGGCCCGCAACCCACCCCGTACACCCCGGTCGTCGTACAGGTACGCCCCACGACGCCGCCCGCCGATGTAGTCCGCCCACAGCCGGATCTCGTCGTGGTTGCGCCGCCCGTTGCGGTCCTCGGCCCCGTCGAAGGTGGGCGGAGTCGGATGCGAGACGAGGAAGTGCACGGTGGAGGAGGAACCGTGGCCGAGCCGGACCGGCAGATCCCAGTGGCTCTTGGAGGACAGCCGCAGGATCGCCGTGGCCTCCGCGCTGTAGTAGCCCTCCGGCATGACGTTGCCCGGCATGTCCTTCCACAGGAAGTGCTGGAAGGTGCGGGCCGCCCGGACGTCGATCGGGTACTTGGAGAGGACGGCCATGCCGTACTGGCCGGGGAACCAGCCGTACCCGAAGGCGTCCTGCCCGTACGCGTCGGAACCCGGCGTGGTGACGGCGCCGTTCTTGCCGTCGAGGTCCACCCCGGAGGCGACACCGGTGTTGACGGGCGCGGTGAAGCGGTACGGGAAGCGCACCGGCTTCGCGCCGTTCTGGCCCACGGCCAGGTAGTTGCGGAGGAACAGCCGGACCGCGGTGCCGTCCTCGTCGTAGTCGAACTCGTTGATCAGCAGGACATCGGGGTCGACCCGCTGGATCGTCTCGGCGACGTTGCGGGCCTGCTGGTTGTCAGGCGTGGACAGGTCCGTGACGAGGGCGCCCCGAGTGCCGCGGTTCAGCGAGGCGTTGAAGGTGGCGAAGCGGACGGCACGCCGGGGCGAGCTCGCGCCGGCGGAAGCGCCGAACGCCGTCGTGCCGGCCAGCGCGGCTCCGGTGAGACCGGCGAGCGCGGCACGGCGGGAGAACGACGGGCGGTGCGGTCTGGGGTGGTTCATCGGTACTCCGGGGGAGGGAGGAGAGACGAGGAGGGGCACGTGAACTCCCGTAGTCTGCGCGCGTAGACGCAGGTGGCACAAGGGTCTGCCGGGGACTCACAGACGGCGGTGAAGCGGGGCTTTCGGACGGCCGACGCCCTGGTGTACGCGCGTCGTACGGGTTCACCGCACGTACTCCGGGGCCCGCCCGCACGGCATCACAGCGGGCGTTCCCAGGGCATCGCACCCGGCGCCCGCAGGACGGCACATGGCCGGCCCGCGGAACAGCACACCTTTCCCCGAACCGCTTCCCATCACTCGTCCGTTCACGCGATGGTGCGATCATGTGCGGCCGTACGGATGCCCGTGGGAGGCCGCGGGTAGGGCCGGGCCATGACGCAGCCGTTCGAACTCCCGCACTTCTACATGCCGTACCCCGCGCGGTTGAACCCGCATCTCGACGAGGCGCGCGCCCATTCGAGCGAGTGGGCGCGTGGGATGGGCATGCTGGAGGGCTCCGGTATCTGGGAGCAGGCCGACCTCGACGCGCACGACTACGGCCTGTTGTGCGCGTACACGCATCCGGAGTGCGACGGACCGGCCCTCTCGCTCATCACCGACTGGTACGTGTGGGTCTTCTTCTTCGACGACCACTTCCTGGAGACCTTCAAGCGCAGTCAGGACCGCTCCGGCGGCAAGGACTATCTCGACCGGCTCCCGCTCTTCATGCCGCTCGACCTGTCGACCCCCGTACCGGAGCCGCGGAATCCCGTCGAGGCCGGGCTCGCCGACCTCTGGGCGCGCACGGTTCCCTCGATGTCCCTGGGCTGGCGCAAGCGGTTCGCCGAGTCCACCGAGCATCTGCTCAACGAGTCGATGTGGGAGCTGTCCAACATCAACGAGGGGCGGATCGCCAACCCCGTCGAGTACATCGAGATGCGCCGCAAGGTCGGCGGCGCCCCCTGGTCGGCGGGGCTCGTGGAGTTCGCGACGGCCGAGGTCCCCGAACCCGTCGCCGGCTCGCGGCCGTTGCGCGTGCTCATGGAGACCTTCTCCGACGCCGTGCACCTGCGCAACGACCTCTTCTCCTACCAGCGGGAGGTCGAGGACGAGGGCGAGCTGAGCAATGGCGTGCTCGTCCTGGAGACCTTCTTCGGCTGCACCACCCAGCAGGCGGCCGACACGGTCAACGACGTCCTCACCTCGCGGCTGCACCAGTTCGAGCACACCGCGCTCACCGAAGTGCCCGCGCTGGCCCTGGAGAAGGGCCTCACGCCGGACGAGGTCCGGGCGATCGGCGCGTACGCGCAGGGGCTGCAGGACTGGCAGTCGGGCGGCCACGAGTGGCACCTGCGGTCGAGCCGCTACATGAACGAGGGGGCTCTCGCGGCCTCACCGCTGAGCGGCCTCACCGGTCCAGGCACCTCCGCCGCCGACATCGGGGCACTGCTCGCCGCCGCCGGTGCCGAGCGGCTGCGCGCGTACACCCATGTTCCGTACCAGAAGGTGGGACCCTCCCAACTCCCCGATTTCTACATGCCGTTCCAGGTCCGGCTGAACGCCGATCTGGAGGGGGCACGGCAGCGCATCACGCCGTGGGCCCACAGCATGGGCATCCTGGAGGAGGGCGTCTGGGACGAGGACAAGCTCGACGCCTACGACCTGCCGCTGTGCTCGGCGGGCCTGGATCCCGACGGTACGCCGGAGGCCCTGGACCTCAGCGCGCAGTGGCTCGTGTGGGGGACGTACGGCGACGACTACTACCCGATGGTGTTCGGGCACCGGCGTGACGTGGCCGCGGCGAAGGCGTGCACCGAGCGGCTCTCCGCCTGTATGCCCCTCTCGGGTGAGGAGATCCCGCCCCCGGCCAACGCGATGGAGCGGGCCCTCGCCGATCTGTGGCGGCGGACGACGGTCACGATGTCCCTGGAGGCGCGCCGCACCTTCCGGGCCTCGGTGGACGTGATGACCGAGAGCTGGGTGTGGGAGCTGGTCAACCAGCTCCAGAACCGCATCCCCGACCCCGTCGACTACCTGGAGATGCGTCGCGCCACCTTCGGCTCCGACCTCACCAAGAGCCTGTGCCGCCTGGGCCACGGCCCGGCGGTGCCTCCCGAGGTCTACCGCAGCGGTCCGGTCCGTTCGCTGGAGAACGCCGCGATCGACTACGGGATGCTCATCAACGACGTCTTCTCGTACCAGAAGGAGATCGAGTACGAGGGAGAGGTGCACAACGCGATCCTCGTCGTGCAGAACTTCTTCGGCTGCGACTACCCGACGGCACTCGGCGTCGTCCACGACCTCATGACCCAGCGCATGAAGCAGTTCCAGCATGTCGCCGCCAACGAGTTCCCTCTGCTCTACGAGGACTTCCAGCTCTCCGACGAGGCCCGCGAGATCCTGGAGGGCTATGTGGTCGAGCTGCAGAACTGGATGGCCGGCATCCTGAAGTGGCACTACGACTGCCGCCGATACGGGGCCGCCGACCTGGCCCGCCGCGCCCACGGCTTCGTACCGGGACAGCTCCCGGGCCTGCCGATCGCCGCCAGTCGTCAGAGGGCGTCGATCGGCGCCCTCTGACGGGCCGAGCGTTCTGATGGACAGACCGGTCGATCGGGAACGAATCGCTTCACCCGTTCGAGGATCGTGGCGTGCCGGTGCGGAGGGTAGGGCTCTGGCCGGAGGCGATCATCCATGGAACAGACCGCGTTGCGTCCCAAACCGATGCCGGGCCGGGAGCCGGGTGGCGGCCGCCCGACTCCCGGCCCGGTCCGCCGCCCGCACGCCGCACGACGGCGCGGGCGACGGCTCATGACCCTGCTGTTCAGCCTGTTCGTCGGGGCGGTCCTCGTGCTGTCGGGGATCGGCCTCGGCACCGTGGGCGCCACGGTGATCGGGATGAGCAAGCTCGCCGACCTGCGGAGGGAGGCGGGCGAAGCGGGCGGTGCGCCGGGGGCGTCCGGCCCGGCGCAGGAGTCGGCGGAAGGCCCGGCGGAGGGATCGGTTCAGGGGCCGGGCGGCTCCAAGTCGGCCCCAGGAGACGGGAGTTCCGCCTCGCCGAAGAACCCGTCCCGGGATCCGCGGAGCGAGCAGCACCGAGAGCGGCCCACCCTGGGTGTGGAGGCCGTCGACTCCGCCAAGGGCCCGGGCGCGCTCCTCGTCGGCGTGCACGTCCCCGGACCCGGCTACACCGCGGGTCTCGTACGGGGTGACGTGCTGCTCGTCTTCGGCAGGACCCGTGTCGACTCGGCCGCCGACCTCGCGCGGGCCGTAGCCGCGGCCCGCCCCGGCACCGCGGTCACGCTCACACTGCGGCACGCGAGCGGCGGCTACCAGCAGCTGTCGGTGACCCCCGGCGTCGTCACCTGACGGGATCCGGCGTCACACGGCCACCCTGAAGTGGCTCGTCAACCGGCCCTCGTCGTCCAGCACATGAAAGGCGAATCCGGGAGGCGCCTCCCGGTCCGCCGCACCCTCGCCCTCCCACGGCAGCCGCAGGGTCCAGGTCACTCCGGGCCCGACGACCAGCGGCCGCCCGCCGAACGCCGTGGCCGCGGGCGTGTGGGCGTGCCCGGTGATGATCCCGGCGACCTCGCCCCTGCGCGCTAGCAGCGCGGCCAGCGCCGACGGCCGGCGCAACTGATAGGCGTCCGGCAGCGGATGGTGCAGCGCCACCGGCGGGTGGTGGAAGGCGAGCAGTGCGGGCAGCCCGTCGAGTTCGTCGAGCGTCTCCTCGATCCAGCCGTACGTCTCCTCGTCCAGCTCTCCCTCGTCGCTGCCCGGCACGCTGGAGTCGCACATCAGGACGGCCGCGTCGTCGAAGACCCGCACGCTGTTGATCGGCCCGTCGCCCGCCGGTTCGCCGAGCAGTGCCTTGCGGTAGGGGGCGCGGCTGTCGTGGTTGCCCGGACACGTCAGCACGGGGAAAGGGGCGGCGCGGTCGCGCAGCCCCAGGATGCGCCCGGCCTCCTCGTACTCGGCCTCCGTCCCGTGGTCCGCGATGTCCCCGGTGACCAGCAGGGCGTCCACCTGGCCCGGCAGCTCCCACAGCCGGTCCCGCACCCGCTCGGCGCGCTCCGTCGCCCGCCCGGTCCCGTCGAGATGCAGGTCGCTGATGTGCGCGAGCACGAGCATGGTGGTTTCCGCCTCCCCTGGGTGGACCTTAATGGCTTGAGCATATCCAAGCATTAGAACTAATGGTTGGGCAATCGGGGATCGTTAAATGTCTTGGCCATGCCCCCTCCGCCGGGCCACGATGGGCCCCATGCTGAGCACCCTTCTCGCCTTCCTCGGCGCCTGCACCCTGATCGCGGCCTCGCCCGGACCGAGCACGGTGCTGATCATCAGGCAGTCCCTGCAGAGCAGGCGCTCCGGATTCCTGACGGTGCTGGGCAACGAGACCGGCGTCTTCGTGTGGGGAGTCGTCGCCGCGTTCGGCCTCACCGCGCTGCTCGCCGCCTCCGAGATGGCGTACGACGTGATGCGCGTCGTGGGCGCCGTCGTGCTCGTCGTCTTCGGCGTGCAGATGCTGTGGCAGGCGCGGCGTGCCAAGGGCGCGGCGGACGACGGTCCGGGCCAGGACGGCGGGAAGAGCGGCTGGACCTCCTACCGGACCGGCCTGCTGATCAACCTCGCCAACCCCAAGGCGGCGATCTTCGCGATGTCCTTCCTCCCTCAGTTCGTGCCGGAGGGCGCCCCGCACCTGCCCACCATGGTCGGGCTCGCCGCCCTCTGGGCGGTCTACGAGATCGGCTACTACAGCCTGTACGTCTGGTTCGTCGGCCGGATGAAGACCGTGCTGTCCCGGGCCGGCGTACGGCGCAGGCTGGAGCAGGTCTCCGGAGGAGTGCTGCTGCTCCTCGGCGCCCGCCTCGCCCTGGAGAGCTGATGCCGTCACCGGAAGACGCAGTCGCGAAAGTCGTGGTGACCGGCTCGCGCCGCCCCCGCTGTCCGGGCAGGATGCTGCCCGTAGCCCCTTTTGACCCACGGAGGCCCGGATGACCGGCACGCCCGCGCCCTTCACCGCCGACGACTACCAGGCACGGATGGAGCGCGCCGCGCGGGCCGCCGCCGACGCGGGGCTCGCCGGGGTGCTGGTCGCGCCCGGACCCGACCTCGTATGGCTCACCGGCTACGCGCCGCCCGCGGCCACCGAGCGGCTCACCCTGCTCGTGCTCGCCGCCGGACAGGACCCCGTACTCGTCGTGCCCACCCTGGAGGCCCCGGACGCCGAGAAGGCGGCGGGCGCGCCCGCGCTGACGCTGCGCGACTGGACCGACGGCAAGGACCCGTACGCGACGACGGCCCCGCTCCTCGACGCCGCGGGCCGCTTCGGGGTCAGCGACAACGCCTGGGCGCTGCATCTGCTGGGCCTCCAGACGGCGCTGCCCGGCACCTCGTACGTCTCGCTCACCGAGGGACTGCCGATGCTCCGGGCCGTCAAGGACACGGCGGAACTGGAGCGTCTGGCGGCGGCGGGAGCGGCCGCGGACACGACGTACGAGGAGATCCTCAAGGTCTCCTTCGGCGGTCGCCGTGAGTCGGAGGTCGCCCGTGATCTCGCGGACCTGCTGCGGCGGTTCGGGCACTCACAGGTGGACTTCACGGTCGTCGGCTCGGGACCGAACGGCGCCAACCCGCACCACGAGGCGGGCGAACGCGTCATCGAGAACGGCGACATGGTCGTCCTCGACTTCGGGGGACTGAAGCACGGCTACGGCTCCGACACCTCACGCACCGTGCACGTCGGCGAGCCGAGCGCCGAGGAGCGGCGGGTCCACGACGTCGTCCGCGAGGCCCAGGAAGCGGCGTTCCGGGCCGTGCGGCCGGGCATCGCCTGCCAGGACGTCGACCGGGTGGCCCGCGCGCACATCACCGAGGCCGGGTACGGCGACCGCTTCATCCATCGCACCGGACACGGCATCGGCGTCACCACCCATGAACCGCCCTACATGATCGAGGGCGAGGAACAGCGGCTCGTGCCCGGGATGTGCTTCTCCGTGGAGCCCGGAATCTATCTGCCGGGCCGTTTCGGAGTACGTATAGAGGACATCGTGACGGTCACCGAGGACGGCGGACGCCGCCTCAACAACACCTCCCGGGAGTTGGCCGTCGTGCACTGACCACCCCCAGGAGACCCCGGACCCCGAACGGCAGACGGCGCGACCATGACCCAGGCAGCGACACCCACCGCGGACACCGTGAGACGGCTCGTCCGCTCCCTGCTCCCGGACGGCGACGGGCCCGAGATCCGGCCCGTCGCCGAGGGCGGCGAGCACTCCACCTGGTTCGTGGGCGCACGCCATGTGCTGCGGCTCGCCCCGGACCGCGAGGCCTCCCAGCGCCAGCGACGCGAACTGCGGCTGCGCGACCTGGTGCGCCCCCACATCGGGGTCTCCGTGCCGGTGAGCATCGCGCACGGCGAGTGGGCGAGCGGTCTGACGTACACGCTCGACACGCTGATCCCCGGCGGCTCCGGCGAGCGGCAGGACGTGTCCGCCGTGGGCGAGGCCGACCTGGCGGGACTGCTCACGGGGCTGCGCGAGGTGCCGGTGCGCCAGGCCGAGGCGTTCGGCGTGCCCAGGGCAGCGCCCCGGTCCCTCGAAGTGCTCCGGACCGCCGCCGAACGCGCCGCCGAACAACTCGCCGCGGCCGACGAGTTCGACCCCGCCCGGCTCCAGCAGCTCACCGCGGCCGCGGCCGGTCAGCTCGCCGTGCAGCCCGGCGCCGCCTTCCTCGTCCACCACGACCTCAAGGGCGAGCACCTCGTGGTCAGCGCCGACGGACGCGTACGCGGCGTCCTCGACTGGACCGACGCGGTGGTCGGCGACCCGGCCGAGGACATCGCGGGCCTCGCCCTCGCCGTCGGCGCCCCCGCCGCCGTCCGCGCGGCCACCCTCGCCGGTTACGGCGCCCGCCCCTGTCTGCGCGGCCTGTGGCTCGCCCGCTGCGACACCCTGACCCGCCTCGCCGACCGCCTCCGGAACCGTGACAACAGCCCTTTGCCGCTCCTCCGCTCCCAACTGCGGCGCTCCTGGGAGGCGATCCTGCTGGAGCGGGTCACGGAACTGCGGGACGAGACGGACGAGACGCTCTAGGGGGAGTTCGAAAGCGGGGGCCGGGGGCGGCGCGCGTAAACGCTTGCGCAAGCGTTTACGTCACCCCTGCAGAAGCACCACGCACGACTCGCCCGGCAGGCTCAGTACCCCGTCCGCCCCCGGAACCTCCACCGGCTCCCACGCCGCCAGTACGCGGGCCGGCCGACTGCCGAGGGGGATCGCCGCGGGGTCCTTGCCGAGGTTCACGGCCACCCGGACGTCACCGCGGCGGAAGGCGAGCCAGCGGGTGCGCTCGTCGAAGGCGACCTTGACGTCCGCGAGGTCGGGGTCGGTGAGGTCCGGCTGGGTGTGCCGCAGGGCGATGAGTTCGCGGTACCAGTCGAGCACGCGCGCGTGGAGCCCGTTCTCCGGTTCGGACCAGTCCAGGCAGGAGCGGTCACGGGTGGCGGGGTCCTGCGGGTCGGGGACGTCCTCCTCGGCCCACCCGTGCGCCGCGAACTCCCGGCGCCTGCCCCGGCGTACGGCCTCCGCGAGCTCGGGATCCGTGTGGTCCGTGAAGAACTGCCAGGGCGTGCCCGCCGCCCACTCCTCGCCCATGAACAGCATCGGCGTGAACGGCCCGGTCAGCGTCAGCGCGGCCGCGCAGGCCAGCAGGCCGGGGGATAGGGAGGCCGAGAGCCGGTCGCCCTGTGCGCGGTTGCCGATCTGGTCGTGGGTCTGCGTGTACCCCAGGAGGCGGTGTGCGGAGACCTTCGTGAGGTCCAGCGGGCGGCCGTGACGGCGACCGCGGAAACTCGAGTACGTGCCGTCGTGGAAGAAGCCCGTGGTCAGCGTCTTCGCGACCGAGGCGAGCGGGGAACGGCCGAAGTCCGCGTAGTAGCCCTGCGCCTCACCGGTCAGCGCGGTGTGCAGCGCGTGGTGGAAGTCGTCGTTCCACTGCGCGTGCAGCCCGAGCCCGTTCTCCTTGCGGGGCGTGATGATCCGCGGGTCCGCCAGGTCCGACTCGGCGACGAGGAACAACGGCCGGCCCTGCTCCTCGGCGAACTCGTCGACGGCGGCCGACAGCTCCTCCAGGAAGTGACACGCGCGCGTGTCGTGCAGCGCGTGCACGGCGTCCAGCCGCAGCCCGTCGAACCGGTAGTCGCGCAGCCACGCCAGCGCGCTGCCGAGCAGGAACGCACGCACCTCGTCCGAACCGGGCGCGTCCAGGTTCACGGCGGCGCCCCAGGGCGTGTGGTGCGTCTCCGTGAAGTACGGCCCGAAGGCGGGCAGGTAGTTGCCGGACGGCCCCAGATGGTTGTGCACGACGTCCAGGACCACACCGAGCCCCAGCTCGTGCGCCCGGTCGACAAAGCGCTTCAGCGCCTCGGGGCCGCCGTACGGCTCGTGCACGGCCCACAGCGACACCCCTTCGTACCCCCAGCCGTGCCGCCCGGGGAACGGGCACAGCGGCATCAACTCGACGTGCGTCACGCCCAGTTCCACCAGATGCCCGAGCCGCTCGGCGGCCGCGTCCAGCGTTCCCTCGCGCGTGTACGTGCCCACGTGCAGCTCGTACAGGACGGCGCCCGGCAGCCCGCGCCCCGCCCATTCCGCACGCCACGCGTACCGCTCGTGGTCGACGACCGCGCTCAGCCCGTCGGGCCCGTCCGGCTGCCTGCGCGAGCGCGGATCGGGCAGTGCGGGGCCGTCGTCGACCGCGAACCCGTACCGCGTACCGTCCTGCGCCTCGGCCTCCCCCGTCCACCACCCCACGCGCTCCGGATCGGGCTCCAGCGCGCGCGTGGTGTCCGCGCAGTGGAGCGTCATGCGGTCGGCCTGTGGTGCCCACACCTCGAACTGCACGGACGGTTCTCCCTCGCTGCTCACCGTGACGTCGCCGGTCCCATGGTGCGTCAAACGAGATCAATTCACCTTCGAATCCTCCGGATCGAACGACTTGAAAGGACCGGATCCGACGTAGGTGCTCCTCTGAAGTGCTGCGTTTTCTGGACACTCCGGCCGTGCTGCCAGACAATCGGCTCCGTGACGTCGTCCTCCGAGTTCCACACCTATCCCGCTCCCGCGCGGTTGTCGGACGCCGAGCGCGACCGGGCGCTGAGGGTGCTGCGGGAGGGCGTCGCCCTGGGAAGGCTCTCGCACGACACGTTCGTACTGCGGATGGAACTCGCGTTCGCCGCCCGCACGTTGGACGAACTCGCCGCGCTCACCGCCGACCTGCAGACGGAGAGCCGTTGGTCGCGGGTGCTGTTCGGCGCGGTCGAGGCGGTCTCCGGCTTCACCGTGCGGCTGCGCAGGGCGTGGCAGGCGGAGCGGCTGCCCAAGCTGCTGCTGCCGCGGCCGGACAACCGGTACCCGCTGCGCATCGGGCGCGACCCGGCCAGCGGCCTTCGGCTCAGCCACGAGACGGTGTCCCGTGTGCACGCCGAACTCACCCGCCAGGGCGGTATGTGGGTGCTGCGGGATCTGGGCTCGACCAACGGTACGTCCGTGAACGGGCGGCGTGTGATCGGTGCCGCCGTTGTCCAGGTCGGTGACCAGGTCAGCTTCGGGCGGATGGCGTTCCGGCTCGCTGCGGACTGACGCTTCGCTGTGCGGGAGGGTGGTCCTGCAGCTGCTCGTTCGTCGGCTGCGGGTTTGCTGTGGCCGGTCGCGCAGTTCCCCGCGCCCCTATCGGAGTGCGGAGCCGATGTCTCCACCCGGGCCGTCCCGGCAGATGTGAACGTTTCGGCCGTGTCGTGGTGTTGACGTACCTCCGTAGTCGTGACTCACTGTGCGTACGCCATGCACAACAAGTGATCCGATGGCTCTTCACAGCGGAGGTCAAGACGCTGCCGCCACTCCTCCGCTATCTGTCCGTCGACGAGCTTGGCGTGCGGGCGGCCGCGCTCGTCGACCGCCGCCCACGGGACGCCCGGCTGCGCCAAGTGGGCACGTCACGGACCGGACTGCCCCTGTTGCTGCTGTCCGTCGGACACGGCAGCCGCCAGGCCCTGATCGTCGCGGGACCCCACGCCAACGAGCCGGTGGGCGGCGCCACCGCCCTGCGACTGGCCGAACGGGCCCTCGCCGACCCCCGGTTGTGCGACGGCGCCGACGTGACCTGGAACCTGCTGCTGTGCCTCGACCCCGACGGTGCCCGCCGCAACGAGGGCTGGCTGTCGGGCCCGTACACCCTCGGCCACTACTTCCGGCACTTCTTCCGCCCCGGTTTCCTCGAACAGCCCGAGTGGCTGCCCGACGGCGCGGCGGCGGCCGCCCTCCCGGAGACCCGCGCCCTGCTCGCCCTCCAGGACGAACTGCGGCCCTTCTTCCAGTGCTCCCTGCACGGCGTCGACGTGGGCGGCGGCTTCGTCGAGCTGACCCGCGACCTGCCCGGACTCGCGCCGCGCCTCGCCCACATCGCGGGGCGCCTGGGCATCCCGCTGGAACTCGGGTCGTACGACACGCTGTACTGGCCGACTCTCGGGCCCGCCGTCTACCGGATCCCGCCCCCGCGGCGGGGCGACCTGGCCGCGGCCATCACGGAGGCGGCGGTCGAGTCCACCTGGTTCCACCCGCACCCGTACGGCACGGTGACCGCCGTCGTCGAGGCGCCCATGTGGGGCGTGGCGGCCGTGGGGGACGCCTCGACGCCCGCGGACGCCGACGGGGCCCTGCGGGCCGTCAGCCGCACGCTGCGGCGCGACACGGCCCTTCTGGAGGCCCTGCTGGCCCGTATCCGCCCCTCCCTGGACACGGCTCCGGACGCGGACCGTCTCCTCGCGCCGGTCGACGACTATTTACTGGTCTGCCCCGGCCTCGCCGACTCCTGGGACCCCGACACCGGTCCGGACACCGACGCGGACGGCGGCGCGCGCCCGCTGCCTCCGCTCGACACGGCCCGGCTGACCGCGCTGCGCATCTCCGGGCGGCGGATAGCGCTGCGCACGGCGGGGCTGCTGCGCCAGCTGGTTACCGCTGCCGGGCACGATCCGTCCGGCGCGACGGCGGACCTCGACCGGCTCATCGACGAGTGGTGCGCGGACTACCACGACGGCCACGGGGCACGCTGGATCCCGGTGGCGCGGCAGGTCGAGTACCACGCGCGTGTGGTGCTCGCCGCGTTCGACCTGGCGCGGCACCAGGCACCCGTCCCGCCTCCCGGCGCGAGTCCGCTCGGCACGCCTCCGAGGAGGGCCGAAGTGCCGTTCGAGTGAGTCGGGGTGGGCCTCGGGGCCTTGTGTGCCGATGCACAGGCAATGACGAACACTCACAAAGCGACGGCGGCGGTACGGGCCTGTCTGCTGACCGCCTGTGCCCTCCTCGTGGCGGGTTCCGGGCCGGCCCGGGCGGCGGCGCCCCCGGAGTCGCTCGCGGGCAACTGGCTCTACGTCACCGTCACCCGCGGCGACGCCCGCTCCAGCGACACGCGCGGCACGCTGCTGCTGTGCGACCCGCCCCAGGGCCACGCGCACGCGGTACGGGCCTGCGAGGAACTCCGCGCCGCGGGCGGCGACATCGGCCGCATCCCGCCCAAGGAGGTCTACTGCCCGATGATCTACGCGCCGGTGACGACCTCCGCGCGCGGAGAGTGGGGCGGCCGCGCGGTCACGTACAAGGAGACGCACTCCAACTCCTGTGTGATGGCGGCGCGGACGGGATCGGTGTTCGCCCTCTCGGACTGAGCCGTTCGCAGTGAACCGCCGGGCACGCGCGTGAGCCGACCGCCGGGCACGCGCGTGTGGCGCAGAAAATGGCCTCCACGCGCGCGCCTCACGCCGCCCGGTCCCGGGCGTGCCGTGCGGCTGCCACCACCGTGCGGCTCTGGTGCTCGACCTGATGCTCCAGCGGCACCCAGCGCGCCCGGAAGCGCTCGGCGAACGCCTCGCTCCAGGACGCGACCAGACGCTCCAGAGAGGGCGCGGAGCGGTCGTCGGCCTCCTGGAGGACCCGTAGGAGCATCGCCGCGGCCCGCAGCGGGAGCCGTCGGCCGAACGCGTCCACGCTGCCCACGTACGCCATCGTCGTGCCCGCGGGCGGCGTCTGCGCCCAGTCGCCCGCCAGCCCCGGCACCAGCTCCAGCGCCCACTTGGCGGCGCGCAGCAGCGGACCGTCCGGCCCGGGAAGACGTGGCAGCACTTCGGCGAGGACACTCTCGACCTGGATCGCGTCCTGGAGGAGGCGACGGGCCAGACGCCGCATCGCCGCCGCCGGGGCGGGATGCGGCGCGGGATCGTCGACCAGGTCGCTCGCCCACATCGGCACCTCGACGACCGCGGTCAGACCGCCGTACCGGTGGGCGTGGTACCAGGTGCTGTGCCGGGCGTCGTCCGGCATGCTCGGGTACGCCGGGTCCGAGTCCGGGTCGGGCATCACATGCACACCCGGCCCGGAGGCGGGCCAGCCGGCGGCGTCCGAGGCGCCCGTCTCCACCGGGATGTTCAGCTCAGCGGCGGACTTGGCGAACGGTTCGGCGAGACCCGGGACGTCCTTGGTCAACTGCACCCAGCTGCCGCCCAGATCCGTTCCGTGGAGGGTCACCTGGAGGTAGGGGCGCAGTTCGTCGATGACCCGGGTCAGGGCCCGCGTCTCGGGCGGCAGACGGTCGGGCGGCAGCACGGACGGCGACCACTCGGGCTGCTCGGGGCCCGCCGGGCGGAAGAAGCCGAGGTGGTAGTCGAGCAGGGTGCGCGGCGCCGGTGTCACATGGAGGCTGGCGCCGTCCGGGTCCGCGCAGAGCAGGAAGTGCCAGGAGGTGTCGGCCCGCAACTCCCGCTCGCGCAGCACCCGTTCGGCCAGCGACAGGAGGGTGGAGCCGCCCGTGGGCTCGTTGGCGTGGGCGCCCGCGACGACCAGTACCGAGCGCGTGGCGTGGCCCACGGAGAGCAGGTGCAGGGGCCGGCCGGCGCGCGAGGAGCCGACCTGTCTGAGCGAACACAGGCCCGGCCGGTGGGCCGCCAACGCCCGGGCCGAGGAGACGATTTCGGTCACACTGGGGTAGCGCAGCTCCGGCAGGAGACTCACCCCCGACTAGGTCCGCCCGGCGTCGCAATCCGCAGTACTCCACGGACCGGAGGAACTGTCAAGGACGTGAAGGGGCGCCACCGGGGAGCGCCCAGCAGCATTTACCGGTAGCCGGGGGGGCAATTCACCCCCGGACGGCGGGCGCGGCCCACGCCCTCCGCCGGGCGCCGCCGGTCAGCCGCTCGCCCCGGAGCCGGCGCCGGAGTCGTCGACCCGCTCCAGCAGCACCACGGGCAACGGTCCGAAAAGCTCCTCCACGCGCGCGTGCCCGGTGAACTCCCGTCCCGGAGCGAGCGGATCGGCCCACCGCCCCGCGGGCAACGGCAGCACCGTGTCGCGCCAGCCGCCCGCCTCCTCCAGGCGCAGCGACAGCCGGGTGACGGCCGTGACCACCTCTCCGGAGCGCACGAACGCCACACAGTGCCCGGCGCCCGGCCCCTCCGCGAGAAGCGGGGTGTACGTCGCCGACTCGCCGAACACCGCGGGCCGCCGCCCGCGCAGCCGCAGCGCGGCCCCGGTGAGAGCGGCCTTCTCGGCGGACAGGCCGTCCGGGTCGACCGGCGGGAAGTCCGCGGGCCGCCGGTTGTCCGGGTCCACGAGCGCCCGGTACTCGACCTCCGTGCCCTGATAGAGGTCCGGCACGCCCGGCATCGTCAGATGGACCAGCGCGGCCCCCAGGACGTTCGCGCGCACATGCGGCTCGACGGAGCTCCTGAACCGGGCCACCAGCTGCCCGGGCGTCCCGCACGGCCCAGCCTTGAGGAACTCGGCCACGGCGGCCTCGTACGCGGGATCCTGCTCGGTCCACGAGGTGCTCAGGCCCGCCTCCCGGACGTGCTTCAGCAGCGCGTCCTGGAGCCGCTCCCCGGTTGCGGGACCGAGCCCGACCGCTGTCTGCCACGCGGCCCAGGCCACCTGCGGATCCGGCGCGCCGACCCCTTCGGCCGCCGTCCACCCGGTCACCTCGGCCAGCAGGTCGGCCCAGCGCGACGGCACCTGCGTGAGCACCGAGATCGCCGCCCGTACGTCGGCGCTGCGCTTGGTGTCGTGCGTGGACAGGACGGTTCCGGTGGCGGGCCAGTCGCGCTGCACGCGCGCGCAGTACGCGTGGAAGTCCTCCGGGGACACGGCCGGGGACCCCGGTTCGCCGCCCACCTCGGTCGCCGACAGCAGCGGAACGTACCGGTAGAACGCGGTGTCCTCCACGGACTTGGCCCGCAGCGCCGACGCGGTCTGCGCGAACCGCGCCCGGAACGCCTCGTACTCGGGTCCCTCGCCGGCCCGGCCGAGCACCAGGTCCCGTACGAGATCGACCGCGTCGGCCTCCTCGGGCACCTTGAAGGCCAGGCGTGCCTCGGCGGCGGCCTCCTCGGTGACGACCGCCGCGGCGTCCCCGGAGGTGTAGGGCCGGTAGACCTCCATGCGGACGAGGAGCTCCCGCAGCGCGGTGCGCAGGGCCCAGGGGGCGCGGTCGCGCAGCGCGGCGACGGGCGAGGTGCGGCACAGGCGGTCGGCCTCGCGTGTGAGCCGGCCGACCTCGGCGGCCAGCTCGTGATGGACCACCTTGTACGCGGCCCGCCGCACGGTCGCCTCCCAGACGCCCCCACGGTCGGCCTGGGGGGCCGCGAAACGCCGGTACTGGCCGAGGAGTTCCCCCGCGCCCGCCGGGTCCGTGAAGAGGCCGTCCACGTGCCGCAGCGCGTCGTATCCGGTGGTGCCCGCGACCGGCCAGGCGGCGGGCAGCGGCTCGCCGTCCGCGAGGATCTTCTCGACGACCGTCCAGCGCCCGCCCGTCGCCTCGTTCAGACGGCGGAGGTACGCGTCGGGGTCGGCGAGGCCGTCCGGGTGGTCGATCCGCAGCCCGTCGACCACGCCCTCGTCCAGCAGCTGAAGGATCTTCCCGTGTGTGGCCGCGAACACCTCCGGGTCCTCCACGCGCACCCCGATGAGCTCCGAGATGCTGAAGAACCGCCGGTAGTTGAGCTCGGTGCGGGCCAGTCGCCACCACCCCAGCCTGTACCACTGCGCGTCCAGCAGCCGGGGCAGCGGCAGCTTCTCCGTGCCGGCCCGCAGCGGGAACACGTGGTCGTAGTAGCGCAGGACGTCCCCGTCGACCTCCAGGGCGCCGCTCTCCGCGCCGAGCGGCTGTCCCAGTACCGGCAGCAGCATCCGCCCCTCGTGGGCCCGCCAGTCGATGTCGAACCAGCGCGCGTACGGCGAGTCGGGGCCCTCGCGCAGCACCTCCCACAGGGGGCGGTTGTGGCGCGGGGCCATCGCCATGTGGTTCGGCACGATGTCCACCACGAGCCCCAGACCGTGCTCCCGCGCGGTGCGCGACAGGGACCGCAGCCCCGTCTCGCCGCCGAGTTCGTCGCGCACGCACGCGTGGTCCACGACGTCGTAGCCGTGCTCCGAACCCGGAACCGACTCCAGGACCGGCGACAGATGCAGATGCGAGACGCCGAGCGAGGCCAGATACGGGACGGCCGCCTCGGCCTCCCCGAAGGGGAACTCCGGTTGCAGCTGGAGCCGGTAGGTGGCGGTCGGCGCGGCGGGGGGCACCGGGTCGGGACGCTCAGGTGTCATGGGAACCTACGTACCCGCCCGGGGGCGGTTTGTGCCATCGACACGCCTGCGCTCCGCGGGGTGCGCCGTTTGAAGGTGCGGGTTCGTTGTGGCTGGGCGCGCAGTTCCCCGCGCCCCTGAAGGGCGGCGGTGGTCGGCTCGCGCGCTGCACGCGCGAGCCGACCACCGCCGCCAGCCGATCCGACTAAGCGGGCCGCTGCAGCACCATCATGCTTCGGTCCACCAGGGACAGGCGGTCGCCCGCCTGGACCTTCGCACCCGTGCCCCGTTCCAGGCCGGACGGCAGCGCCGTGTCGACGACGACCTGCCACTGGCGTCCGTGGTTGACCGGCACCACGAACTCCAGGGTCTTCGGAGAGGCGTTGAACATCAGCAGGAACGAGTCGTCGCCGATGCGCTCACCGCGCGGCCCCGGTTCCGAGATCGCGTTGCCGTTGAGGAACACGGACAGGGCACGCGCCTGCGTGGAGTTCCAGTCGCGCTGGGTCATCTCCTCGCCCCCGGGGGTGAACCACGCGATGTCCGACAGCTCGTCGTGGGTGCCCTCCACGGGCCGGCCGTGGAAGAAGCGGCGCCGCCGGAACACCGGATGGTCGCGGCGCAGCCACACCATCGCGCGCGTGAACTCCAGCAGCTCGGCGTCGCCCTCGGCGTCCTCGGGCCACGGCACCCAGGACAGCTCGTTGTCCTGGCAGTACGCGTTGTTGTTGCCGCTCTGCGTGCGCCCGAACTCGTCGCCGTGGCTCAGCATCGGCACGCCCTGGGAGAGCATCAGTGTCGCGGTGAAGTTCCGCATCTGACGGGCTCGAAGGGCCAGGACCTCCGGGTCGTCGGTGTCGCCCTCGGCCCCGCAGTTCCACGACCGGTTGTGGCTCTCGCCGTCGCGGTTGTCCTCGCCGTTCGCGTCGTTGCGCTTCTCGTTGTACGACACCAGGTCGTGCAGCGTGAACCCGTCGTGGCAGGTGACGAAGTTGATGGACGCCAGCGGGCGCCGCCCGTCGTCCTGGTAGAGGTCCGAGGAGCCCGTCAGCCGGGACGCGAACTCGGCGAGCGTCTGGGGCTCGCCCCGCCACATGTCCCGTACGGTGTCGCGGTACTTTCCGTTCCACTCGGTCCACAGGGGCGGGAAGTTGCCCACCTGGTAGCCGCCCTCGCCGACGTCCCAGGGCTCGGCGATCAGCTTCACCTGGGAGACGACGGGGTCCTGCTGCACGAGGTCGAAGAACGACGACAGCCGGTCCACCTCGTGGAACTGCCGGGCCAGGGTCGCCGCCAGGTCGAAGCGGAACCCGTCGACGTGCATCTCGGTGACCCAGTAGCGCAGCGAGTCCATGATCAGCTGGAGCACGTGCGGGGAGCGCATGAGCAGCGAGTTGCCCGTCCCCGTGGTGTCCATGTAGTAGCGGGGATCGTCGGTGAGCCGGTAGTACGAGGCGTTGTCGAGGCCCTTGAAGGACAGCGTCGGTCCCAGGTGGTTGCCCTCAGCGGTGTGGTTGTAGACCACGTCGAGAATGACCTCGATACCGGCCTCGTGGAGTGCCCGTACCGCCGACTTGAACTCCAGGACCTGCTGTCCGCGGTCGCCCCAGGAGGCGTACGCGTTGTGCGGGGCGAAGAAACCGATGGTGTTGTAGCCCCAGTAGTTGTTGAGGCCCATGTCGACCAGACGGTGGTCGTTCACGAACTGGTGAACGGGCATCAGTTCCAGTGCCGTGACGCCCAGTTCGGTCAGGTGTTCGATGACGGCAGGGTGGGCGAGGGCCGCGTACGTGCCGCGCAGCTCGTCCGGCAGCCCCGGGTGCCGCATCGTCAGGCCCTTCACATGGGCCTCGTACAGGAGCGTGTGGTGGTACTCGGTGCGCGGGCGCCGGTCGTCGCCCCAGTCGAAGTACGGGTTGACCACCACGGAACTCATCGTGTGGGGCGCCGAGTCCAGGTCGTTGCGCTTGCCGGGCGACCCGAAGTGGTAGCCGTACACCTCCTCGCCCCATTCGATGCCGCCGCTTATGGCCTTCGCGTAGGGGTCCAGCAGCAGCTTCGCGGAGTTGCAGCGCTGCCCCCGCTCGGGCGCGTACGGACCGTGCACACGGAAGCCGTACCGCTGGCCCGGCATGATGCCGGGCAGGTACGCGTGCCGTACGAACGCGTCGGTCTCGCGCAGCTCTATCGCCGTCTCCGAGCCGTCGTCGTGCAGCAGACACAGCTCGATCCGGTCGGCGGCCTCCGAGAAGACCGCGAAGTTGGTGCCGGCGCCGTCGTACGTGGCACCGAGTGGGTACGCCTGTCCAGGCCAGACCTGCATGGATGCAACTCTTCCAGTTGTTCGACGCCGCCGGGGGCGACTCCCGCCCGAGTCTCCCTGAAAGTGATGGAACCACCTATGACTTACGTCCCTCTTACCGAACGACCAGTGCATACGCGGTATGCCGAACCAGTGGGACTCGAGCGACTCCTATAGATACAGGGGAAGTAGGGGGAAATGTGCGCACGATAGTGCACCGCCATCTGGGCAAGGTGGTGGCGGGTGCGGCCATCGCGGTCGCCGGGACCGCCGTCATGGTCGGGATCACCCTGCCGGGCTCGGCGGGTGCCGACGACTCCGGTGGCGGCAACGGGGCGGGCCAGACCTCCCAGCAGGCCGGACAGAGCCAGGACCAGGCTCAGGGGGCCGTGCAGCCGGGCGTCGTCGAAGAGGCACCGGCCGAGGGCGACAAGGGCAAGGGACGCGACCCGCTCACCGACGACGAGACCGAGCGTGTCGAGAAGCTCGCCCTCGACCAGCAGCTGTTCCGCAGCAGCGAGAACGTCGAGGGCGACAAGGGTCCCCAGCGGATCACCGTCGACCTCGCCGAGCCCGACGAGAGCGAACTGGACGACCCGAACGCGCCGCGCCGCGCCGAGGTGTCGTTCTACGACTACAAGGACGACTCGCTCGTCACCAAGACCGTGAACCTCGACACCGGCAAGGTCGAGGGGACCGACACCCAGCACGGCGTCCAGCCGCCGCTCAGTCGTGCCGAGACCGTCGAGGCCGCGCAGCTCCTGATCGCCGACCGGCTCGGCGCAGGCCTGAGGGCCGACTTCAAGGACGCCACCGGCAAGGAGCTGACCACTCCCGACCAGCTGCTGCTCAACAGCATGGTCTACCGGGCGAACTCCGGCACGCCCGCGGCCCTCGCCGACTGCGGCAAGCACCGCTGCCTGCGGCTGTTCGTGAAGGCCAAGAACGGTCCCTGGATCGACAGCCGTGACCTGGTGGTCGATCTGAGCACCCGGAAGATCGCCAAGGTCGGCTGACCCTTCCTTCCGTTCAGTCTCCTGCGTTCACCGGCCCGGGTTCGGCCCGGGCTCGGCGAACTCCGTCCACTTTCCAACTTTCCTGCTTGTGCAAGGGAGTCACTTCTTCATGCGCGTGAACAGAGTCAACCGCGCCCGCAGGCGGACGGCGGTGGGCCTCTCGGTGGCCGCCCTGACCGTCGGCGCCACCACGGCCGCGGGACCGGCCGTCGCCCAGCCCAAGGCCGCCCCCGCGGCAGCCGCCGACTGCAGCGCGGCCTACAAGATCGAGCAGACACTCGCCACCGGCACCAAGTGGTCGATGTGCTGGCACTACGAGAGCGAGGCCGGGCTCGTCCTGGAGAACGTCTCGTACCAGCCCAAGGGCGAGGCGGCCCCCATACGTGTCCTGACGAGTGCGAAGCTCGCCCAGATCCACGTCCCCTACGACGACGGTTCGGTCGAGTACGACGACCTCACGGGCGCCGGATTCGGCCAGGGCCTGATGAACATGGCCCCCGGCGAGTGCCCCGGCGGCACCATCAAGACGGTCAAGGTCCCGGACGCCTGGGACCCGGAGCACCCGAACGTCAAGGGCCTGTGCACCACGACCCGTTCACGCGGCCACGCCTACCGCATGCAGGGCGACTCGGCGAGCAAGGTCTTCCAGCAGCAGGGCAAGGACCTGCTCGTCTACACCGTCAACCAGGTCGGCTGGTACGAGTACATCACCGAGTGGCGCTTCTCGGACGACGGCGCGATCAACATGAACGTCGGCGCCACCGGCAGCCTCTCGCCCGGTGACTACGACGCCGGTGACGGCCGTGGCTGGCCGATCGGCAAGGGCGCCAAGGGGTACGCGACCAGCCACAGCCACAACGTCTTCTGGCGGCTCAACTTCGGCCTCGACGGCAACTCCAAGAACAAGGTAGAGCAGTACGACTCCGTGGTCAGCCCGCCCGCCGCCAACGGCGAGGCCCCGCGCAACAAGACCACCCGCACGAAGATCACCAAGGAACTCGCGGGCGACGCCAAGAACATGCGCTGGTGGCGCGTGGTCAGCACGACCGGCAAGAACAAGGACGACCACGCCCGCTCGTACGAACTCGTCCCGGGCGCCAGCTCCAAGTACCCGGGTCGCAGCTACACCAAGCGCGACGTCTATTTCACCCAGTACAAGAAGTGCGAGCAGTTCGCCAGCAACAACCTGCGCAACTGCGGTACCGGAGCAGGTAAGTCCGTCGACAAGTGGGTCAACGGACAGAACCTCACGCACCCCGTGGCCTGGGTGAACATCGGGTTCCACCACGTGGCCCGGGACGAGGACCAGCAGCCCATGCCGGTCCACTGGCAGGGCTTCTCGCTGGCCCCGCGTGACGTCACCGCTATGAATCCGCTCACTCCGCCGGAGCTGGCCGATCAGAACGGCAGGCCGGACAACGGTAGTTGAGAAACGACCTGTCCATCCGGCTGCACCGTTCGCCGCTCCCGGAGTACCCTTCCTTGATCGTTGGCTGGGGGAGTGCTCGGGGGAGCGGAAGGCGGTGCGCGGGTGGGGTCCGGAGGGCTGGAGTTGCCCCCTGGTGACGGCGGTCACGAGGGGAGCTCCACGGATGCCCCACCGGGCGCGGTGTCCCTGGCGCGACCGATGGAAATCGGAGCGGAGCTGGACTGGGGCGCCGACGCCTGGCGCGAGGTGCGTACGCGCGCCCAGCGGGCCGGCCGGGCCTACATCTGGCTGAACCTCGTCGAACAGCGGCTGCGCGCGGTCGTGGCCGCTGTTCTGCGCCCGATCTACGAACCCGTCCACGGCGAGGACGACTGGGTGGTCGCCGCCGCCGGACCCGCGGGGCAGGAGTGGGTGCAGCGCGCCGTCGCCGTGCGCGAAGTCAGCCGCCGCAAGGGCTACTTGCTCGACCCCGCCGACGACAACGTCATCAGTTTCCTCACGTTGCCCCAGCTACGCGAGCTGATGGTGCAGCACTGGCCGTGCTTCGAGCCGTACTTCGACGAGCGCCGGGACGTCGAACTCGCCCTGGACGAACTGGAAGTCACCCGCAACGTCGTCTCGCGCAACAGGGCGCTGTCCGAGGCCGTCCTCGCCCAGGCCGAGCGCGCGTCCGCGAAGCTCCTGGAGATACTCGGCGCGGGCAGCGACGTACCGTCCGCGCGCCGGCTCCCCGTCGACGCGGTCGAGAACCTGGTCGGCGACCGGTACGCGGACGTGGTGGGCGTGCACTCGGACCGGGTGCGGCTGATGCGGCAGTTCCCCGCCGAGGACATCTTCGGCGGAGCGCGCCGCCTCGACGCCATCGGCATCGGCCTCAACCTCCTCGTGCAGAACTTCTCCGGGCGGCGGCTCGTCAGGCTGGCCGAGTCCGGCTGCCGGGTGCGGCTGCTTTTCCTGAACCCGGCCTCCAGCGCGGTGAAGCGCCGTGAGCGCGAACTCGGTATCAAGAGGGGCGAGTTGAGCCGCTCCGTCGAGATGAACATCCTGCACATGCGCCGGGTCCGGGCGCGGCTGCGCGATCCCGGCGCCTTCGAGATCCAGGTCTACGACGAGACGCCCCGCTTCACGGCGTACCTCGTCGACGGGGACGGCTCGGACGGGATAGCGGTCGTCCAGTCGTATCTGCGGCGGACGCGAGGGATGGAGGCGCCGGTGCTCGTGCTGCGCGGCGGAGGACGGGTGTTGAAGCCGGACGAGATCGGCGAAGAAGGGCTTTTCGGGACGTACCGCGAGGAGTTCGAGGTGGCTTGGGCCGATTCACGGCCTGTGTCCTGACGGTTCCCGTGACGGGCCTGTGTCCGCCTCCGCGGTCGGCCTGACGGGCGTCAAGCGGAATGCGGTCGTCGGATTGTCAGTGGCCCATGGGATCGTGGAGGTCATTGGGGGATCGCACCACGAAGAAGGGGGCCGGCATGGGTTGGCACGGGGAGCTGCTGGTCGGCTTCGACCTGGAGACGACCGGGACGGATCCGCGCGAGGCGCGCATCGTCACCGGGGCCGTGATCGAGGTCAGGGGAACAGAGCCGGTCGGGCACCGCGAATGGCTCGCCGACCCGGGAGTCGAGATCCCGGCGGACGCGGTGGCGGTGCACGGGATCAGCAACGAAAGGGCGACGGCCGACGGCAGGCCCGCAGACCAGGTGGCCGACGCGATCGCCTCGGTCCTCGTCTCGTACTGGCAGTCGGGCGTCCCGGTCGTGGCGTACAACGCGGCCTTCGACCTGACCCTGCTCTCCGCCGAACTGCGGCGGTACGGACTGCCGTCACTGCGCGACCGGCTGGGCGGAGTCGATCCCGCGCCGGTCATCGACCCGTACACGATCGACCGCTCCGTGGACCGCTACCGCCGCGGCAAGCGGAATCTCGAAGCGGTCTGCGCGGAGTACGGGATCGCGCTCGACTCCGCCCACGATGCCTCGGCTGACGCCCTGGCGGCGGCCCGTCTCGCCGGCGCGATAGCCGCCCGCCATCCCAAGGTCGCGGCCCTCGGCCCGGCGGAGCTGCACCGCCGCCAGATCGAGTGGTACGCGGAATGGGCGGCCGACTTCCAGAGCTTCCTGCGCCGCAAGGGGGACGCGACGGCGGTGGTGGACGGGGTGTGGCCGTTGCGGGACCTGACGGACGAGCGGGTCTGAACCGCTCGTTCACACCGGTCGTTCACACCGCTCGCTGGGCCTCTTCGGTGCCTTGGCGCTCCGCTGGGAGGGCCTGCTGAACGAGCTTGTCCTTGAGCTGCGGGTCCGCTGTGGCTGGTCGCGCGGTTCCCCGCGCCCCTGAAGGGGCGGGTAGCCCTGGTGGGGCAGCGGATCGGTGGGCGCGTTCCACTGCCTGGCCCCAGTACGTTCCGGTGATCAGCAGGGTCGCGCCGAGGGCGGTGAGTGGGGTGAAGTGGTCGCCGGCCAGACCGATACCGACCGCGGCGGCCCATATGGGCTCGGTGCCGAGCAGGAGGCTGGCCCGGCTCGCCGAGGTGCGCTGGACGGCCCAGGTCTGGGCGAGGAAGGCGAACACACTGCAGAACAGGGCGAGATAGAGCAGCTGGGCCCAGCCCGCGACGCCGATGTGGGCGAGCGTGGACAGTTCGCCGGACGCGGGCAGCAGGAACAGCGCCGAGCCGACGAGGGTCTGCACGGTGGTCAGCCGCAGCGGGCGGATCGCACGGTTCACGGTGAGCCGGCCGACGAGTGCCACATGCACCGCCCGGATCAGCGCCGCGGCGAGCATCAGCAGGTCGCCGAGGCGGGGCGCGTGGAAGCCGTTGCCCGACATGAGGAGGCCGACGGCCAGCAGGCACACGCCGGCGGCCGCGTAGAAGGAGAGCGGGAGGCCGCCGCGGTGGCCCGTGCGGTCGAGGAGGGGAGTGATCACGATGGTCAGGCTGATGATCAGCCCCGCGTTCGCGGCACTCGTGTGGGCGACGCCGTACGTCTCCACCACCAGGACGGCCGCCTGGGTGACCCCCAGAGGCACACCGATCCGGATCTCGTCACGGGTCCACCCGCCGGACTTCCGGTCGGTGGCGATCAGACCGAGACAGGCGAGCGCGGACAGGGCGTACCGCGCGAACAGCACCACCAGGACGGGCAGCACGGCGGTGGCCGTCTGGGCGGACAGATAGCTGGAACCCCAGACGAGGGCGACGAGGAGAAGTACCGCATCGGTACGGCGGGCATCAGGCACGCGCTCACCCTGCACCGTCCACGTCCCTGAAGCCCAGAGCCAACTTCTTAAACGATCCTTTAGCATCCCTACATCGGTACGATGCGATCGCTGGGACGAGGACATGGACGAACGGCAGCTGAGGATCCTGCGTGAGCTGGGCGAACTGGGCAGCGTCACGGCGGTCGCCGAGGCGCTGCTCGTGACGCCCTCGGCGATCTCCCAGCAACTGCGGCTCCTCCAGCGCGCGATCCCCGTACCGCTCACCGAGCGCCAGGGGCGGCGGCTGGTGCTCACCGACGCCGGGCAGGCGCTGGCCGGGGCGGCGATCGAGGTGGAGACGGCGCTGGAGCGGGCCCGGCACACCGTCGCGGAGTTTGTCGACCGGCCGGACGGCGAGGTGTCGGTGGCGGCCTTCCACAGCGCGGCTTCGGCGTTCTTCCCGCTGTTGCTCCAGGCGCTCGCCGAGCCCGGCGGGCCACAGCTGTCCCTCGCCGACGCGGATGTGACGCAGGACGACTTCCCGCCGCTGACCAGGGAGTACGACCTGGTGCTCGCCCACCGCCTGGAGCACACCCCGGGCTGGCCGCGCACGGTCACGGCCACCACCCTCCTGCGCGAACCGCTCGACGTGGCGATGCCCGCCGACCACCCGCTGGCCGTCAAGCGGCGGCTCACCCCGCGTGACGTGGCCGACGAGCCCTGGATCACGGCGCACGACGGCTTCCCGGTGGTGGCGACCATCGACGCCATCGCCACGGCCGCGGGCCGTCGGCTCCGTCTCGCCCACCGCATCAACGAGTTCGCGGTGGTCGCCGAGGCCGTCGCCGCCGGCGGGGGCCTCGCCCTGATGCCCCGCTGGACGATGCGCCCGCACCCCGCGCTGGTGCTCAAGCCGCTCAGCGGTGTTCAGGCACGGCGGCACATCGACGCGCTCCACCGCCCCGAACGCACGGCCCGCAAGGCCGTACGGACGGTTCTCACCGAACTGCACCGGGCGGCCGGGACGATCCGCGGCTGACCGGCCACCACATGGCGGTCCGGGCGCGAGGCGGGCCGCACGGCAGTCCAGGCAAGGGTGCCTCAGAAGGGATACCAGCGAACCGTTTCGTCGCCGTCGCGCAATGACGCCACCCGGCGCTCGAACTCCGCCAGTGCCTTCGGATTGCTCGGTGCGTGCTGGGAGACCCAGGCGCAGCTGGCCGTCTCGCGGGCCCCGCGCAGCACTCCGCAGCCGTCCCACTCGCGTACGTCCCAGCCGTAGGTCCGGGTGAACGCGTCGTACGCCTCGGCGGGCAGCCCGTACCGGTCGCGGGACAGCGCCATGACCACGAGGTCGTGTTCGCGAAGGTCGGTGGAGAAGGTCTCCAGGTCGACCAGGACCGGCCCGTCGGGGCCGATGTGGACGTTGCGGGGCAGCGCGTCGCCGTGGATCGGGCCCGGCGGCAGATGCGGGGTGAGTGCGGCGGCGGACGTGGCGAAACCGTCGCGCCGGTCCCGCAGGAACGCGGCGTCCGCGGGGTCGATCGCGTCGCCCGCGAGCCGCAGCCACCGCTCGACGCCGCCCAGCAGTTCGCGGCGCGGCAGTGTGAAGGCGGGGGAGGGCAGGGCGTGCACCAGTCGCAGCAGTTCGGCGAGATCGCGGGGTTCGGCGGGACGCACGGGAGCGGGCAGCCGGTGCCACACCGTCACCGGGTGACCGGCCACGGACCGTGCCTCGGACTCGGCGGCCCGCACCGCGGGGACGCCCGCCTCGGCGAGCCAGACGGCGATGGCCAGTTCCCGCCGCGCCCGGTCGAGGAGTTCGGCGTCGCGGCCCACCTTGACCACCAGATCACCGGCCGCGAACACGGCGTTCTCGCCCAGCGCGAGCAGCTCCGAGCCCCGGTCGAACCCCGCCTCGGCGAGCACGTCCCGCGCCTGTGCCTCGTCCATCACTCGCCTCCCGTGGAGCCCTTGGTTCTCGTCCGGTTGTCCCGCGGTTCTCGTCGCGTCGGCGGTCGAGATCACGCCATACGCCGCCCAGTGTCGCATTCACACTGGTGAGAGCCCTCGGGAGGGTGTGTGCGCTGTCTTGACGGCGTGTCAGTACGTCAGCACGATGACGGGGGCCGCCGGGACGGCCAGACCCGTACGAGCCGCCCAGAGGAGCTGATTCCGTGACATTGGCGACCGTGCGGAAGCGGTCAGGGAAGCGGTCGGCGAGGGGTGCGCCGGGTGGAGGCGGAGGCGCGGGTGACCGCCTCGTCGACCACGGCGCCTGGTTCCTGGTACTGCCCGCGCTGATCCCGATCCTGGTGCTCAGCGTCGGACCGCTCCTCTACGGCATCGCGCTGGCGTTCACCGACTCCCAGTCGGGCCGCACCGAGCCCACACAGTGGATCGGGACCCTCAACTTCCAGGACCTGCTGCACGACACCCTGTTCTGGGACTCGTTCCGGATCGGCCTGCTGTGGGCGGTGGGGGTCACGGTCCCGCAGTTCCTCCTCGCCCTCGGCCTCGCCCTGCTGCTCAACGAGAACCTCCGCTTCCGCTGGCTGGCACGGTCGCTCGCGATCATCCCGTGGGCGATGCCCGAGGTGGTCGTCGGCATCATGTGGCGGCTCGTCTACAACCCGGACGCGGGCATCCTCAACGAGACGATCCGCGACCTGGGCCTGGGCGATGGCCGCGACTGGCTGAGCGGCCTGGCCACCGCCCTGCCCGCGGTGATCGTGGTCGGCGTCTGGGCGGGCATGCCCCAGACGACGGTCGCCCTGCTCGCCGGACTGCAGAACACATCGCGCGAACTGCACGAGGCCGCCGCGATGGACGGCGCGGGCGCCTGGCGCCGCTTCCGCACGGTGACCTGGCCCGCCCTCAAACCGGTCGCCCTCGCCATCACCGCGCTCAACTTCATCTGGAACTTCAACTCCTTCGCCCTGGTGTACGTCCTGACCAACGGCGGCCCGGGCGGACGCACCCGGCTGCCGATGCTGTTCGCGTACGAAGAGGCCTTCCGCTACGGGCAGTTCGGGTACGCGGCGGCTATGGGCTGTGTGATGGTCGCGGTGATCTCGGTGATCCTCGCCCTCCATCTGGTCGGCCGGCTGAGGGGAGGCGAGGACGCGTGAGGACTCGGAAATCGGCTCGCGCGGGCCAGTACCTCGCGCTCCTCGCCTATCTCGTCTTTCTCGCCTTCCCCTTCCTCTGGCTGATCTCCACCGCCTTCAAACCGGCGCGCGAGCTGGGGAGTCTGCATCCGACCTGGATCCCCAAGGACCCGACCCTCGCCAACTTCCGGCAGGCCTTCGACGAACAGCCGCTGCTGGACGCCGCGTTGAACTCCCTGATCGCTGCGGTCGGCGCGGCGGTGATCGCCGTACTGATCGCGACCCCGATGGCGTACGTCATGGCCCGGCACCGCACACGGCTCGCGAAGGCGGCGACCGGCTGGGTCGTGGTCAGCCAGGCGTTCCCGTTCGTGCTGGTGATCATCCCGCTGTTCCTGGTCCTGAAGAACCTGCGGCTGATCAACTCCGTACCGGGTCTGATCATGGTGTACGTCGTGTGGGCGCTGCCGTTCGCACTGTGGATGCTCGTGGGATACGTACGGGCCGTGCCGACCGAGCTGGAGGAGGCCGCGGCCGTGGACGGAGCCGGCAAGGTGCGGACGCTTGTCTCGATCACCGCGCCGTTGCTCGCGCCGGGGATCGTGGCCACGGCGCTGTTCGCGTTCATCAGCGCGTGGAACGAGTTCTTCTTCGCGCTGGTGCTGCTCAAGACCCCGGAGAAACAGACCCTTCCGGTCGTCCTCACGCACTTCCTCGGCGCGGAGGGCGTGGCGGACCTCGGGCCCCTCGCGGCCGCCGCGTTCCTGGCGACCCTGCCCTCGCTGGTCGTCTTCGCGGTCATCCAGAAACGGATCACGGGCGGGATGCTCGCCGGGGCGGTGAAGAGCTGATGCGGACGAAACGGCTCGTCGCGATGGTGGTGGTGCTGCTGCTCATGGGCAGCGCGGCCTGCACCGGCGGTGACGGCGGTTCGGAGGACGGCAGGATCACCCTCCGCTTCCAGTCCCTCGCCTGGCAGGAGGAGTCCGTCGACGTCAACAAGGAGCTGGTGAAGGAGTGGAACGCCACCCATCCGGACGTCAAGGTCGAGTACGTACAGGGGAGTTGGGAGAGCGTCCACGACCAGCTGCTCACCTCCTTCGAGGGCGGTGAGGCACCGGACATCATCCATGACGCCTCGGACGACCTCGCGGACTTCGCGTACGGCGGGTATCTCGCGGATCTGCGTGAGCTGCTGCCCGGGCGGCTCAAGTCCGACATCCCGCAGCGGAGTTGGGAGACCGTGACCTTCGGGGACGGGATCTACGGCGTGCCGTTCCTCCAGGAGCCGCGCGTCCTGATCGCCAACGCCAAGTGGCTGCGGGAGTCGGGCGTACGGATTCCCACCCCCGAGAAGCCGTGGAGCTGGGACGAGTTCAGGGCGATCACCGACGAACTGGGGGATGGGGAAGGGAAGTACGGGGTGGCCTGGCCGCTCAAGGAGCCCGTGTCGGCCACGCTCAACCTCTCGCTCTCGACCGGCGGGCAGCTGTTCCACCGTGGCTCGGACGGCAAGGTGCGGATCCGGTTCGAGGCGGGTGACGAGGTGGTGCCGCGCACCATCCACGACCAGGTCAACACCGATGGGAGCGCGTCGAGTTCGACGCTCGGCAGCGGTGGGTCCGACACGCTGCCCGGCTTCTTCGGCGGCAAGTACGCGATGGTTCCGCTCGGGTTCTCCTACCGGCAGCAGATCGTGCAGCAGGCGCCGAAGGGCTTCGAATGGCAGGTGCTGCCCGCGCCGGCCGGTGCGGATGGGCTCACTCAGGGGGTGAGCCCTCAGACGCTGTCCGTCGCGGAGGACAGTCCGCACAAGAAGGAGGCCGCCGCGTTCATCGACTTCCTGCTCCGGCCTCGGAACATGGTGCGGCTCGCGCTCGGCGACTGGATGCTGCCGACCGGTACGGGGGCGCTCCGGGATCCGGCGCTGCGTGTCGAGAAGGGCGGGTGGGCGATCGGGACGGGGCTCGCGCGGTATCTGCGGTCGGCGCCGGCGCAGTCCGTGCGGGGGTATCCGGAGTGGAAGGACAAGGTGGCCACGCCTGCGTTCCAGGAGTACTACAGCGGGGCCATCGGGCTCGGTGAGTTGCGTGAGCGGTTGGTGGGGGACGGGAATCTGGTGCTCGCGCGGTATCAGAGGTGACGGTTCGCCGGCGCGGGCCTTGGGGACGCGGGTGGTTTGTCGGATGCCGGCCGGTGGGGGCTGGTCGCGGCGTTCCCCGCGCCCCTAAAAGATTGCGCCGTTCCCCGCGCCCCCAAACTGCGCCGTTCCCCGCGCCTCTGGAGGTGAGCCCCTGGAGGAACGTGCGGGTGAAAATCGGTTGGCCGGGGCCGCCCCGGACGTCTAGCGTGCCGGTCGTGGGTATCAATGCGATTTTTTCTTCCGGTCTCGGCCGGGGCTGCACGCATTCCATTCGGATGCGTCGTGCCCCCGGTGCCCTGACCGGCCCGGGGATCTGCGCCCGCTGACGGCAATCGCCGCAGGGGCGCCCCCTCTCACGTACGCCTTGAAGCAGGTACGCGGCTGACGCGTGCCCGCCCGCGCGCGTCCTTTTCTCCTCCCTTCCGGTCGGGGCCTTCGTCTGCCCGTTTCGCCCTCACGGAAGACAAGGACCGCAGGCCATGGCCCGCCCCACCCACGTTTCGCGCGCGCTCTCGCAGAACTTTCTCACCGACCGCGCCACCGCAGACCGCTTCGCCCGGCTCGCCGTACCGCGGCCGTACCACCCACCCCTCGTGCTCGAAGTGGGCGCGGGCAAGGGCGCGTTGACCGAGGTGCTCGCCCCCCGCTGCCGGGAACTGCTGGCCTACGAGATCGACCCACGACTGGTCCCCGCCCTGCGCACCCGATTCTCCGGAACCCCTCAAGTGCGGGTGATCGGCGGTGACTTCCTTGCCGCGCGGCCACCGGGCAGCCCCTTCTCCGTCGCCGGAAACGTGCCCTTCTCGCGCACCGCGGACGTCGTCGACTGGTGTCTGCGCGCGCCCGGCCTGATGGACGCCACGCTCCTCACCCAGCTCGAATACGCCCGCAAACGCACCGGGGACTACGGGAGTTGGACCCTGCTCACCGTCCGCACCTGGCCGCGCTTCGAGTGGCGGTTCCTCGGCCGGGTCACCAGGACCAGGTTCCGGCCCGTGCCCCGGGTCGACGCCGG
Source organism: Streptomyces sp. NBC_00258 (assembly GCF_036182465.1). Classification (NCBI taxonomy): domain Bacteria; kingdom Bacillati; phylum Actinomycetota; class Actinomycetes; order Kitasatosporales; family Streptomycetaceae; genus Streptomyces; species Streptomyces sp. NBC_00258. Next base: position 3,540,397 of record NZ_CP108081.1, on the reverse strand, counting down.
AATCGTACGCATCGAGCGACGCCGTACCCCGCTGCTCGACCGGACCTCGTACGACGACTGGCGGCACCTGGTCGAGCTCGGCTTCTCCGGGGTCGGCGGATCGCTGCACGCCTCGCTGCGCCGGGCCCATCCGAGGCGCCGGGTGGATGCCGCGTTCCGGGCCGCACGTCTCGACCCTCGTGCGCTTGTCGGGGAAGTGGCGCCCGAGCAGTGGCTGGGGCTCCACGACGTGCTGGCGGCGCGGTGAGTCGCGTACGGAGGGCGGTCGCAATTAAGTTGTACGAGACGTATCGTCTCGCTTATGGTCGGCTCATGACCACCCCACACCCCGCCCACATCGCCATGTTCTCCATCGCCGCCCACGGGCACGTGAACCCGAGCCTCGAGGTGATCCGGGAGCTCGTCGCCCGCGGGCACCGGGTCACGTACGCGATTCCGCCCGCCTTCGCCGAGAAGGTCGCGGAGACGGGCGCCGAGCCGAAGCTCTGGAATTCCACGCTGCCGTCCCCCGACGACGATCCCTCGGCATGGGGGACCACACTCCTGGACAACGTGGAGCCTTTCCTTGCCGACGCGATCCAGGCGCTTCCGCAGCTCATCGAGGCGTACGAGGGCGACGAGCCGGACCTCGTACTGCACGACATCACCTCGTACCCGGCCCGTGTCCTCGCGCACCGCTGGGGCGTCCCGGCCGTCTCGCTCTCGCCGAACCTCGTCGCCTGGGAGGGGTACGAGGAGGAGGTCGCCGAACCCATGTGGGCGGAGCCGAAGAAGACCGAGCGTGGCAGGGCGTACTACGCGCGCTTCCATGCCTGGCTGGAGGAGAACGGGATCACCCAGCATCCCGATCCGTTCGCCGGCCGCCCCGACCGTTCCGTCGTCCTGATCCCGAAGGCCCTCCAGCCGAACGCCGACCGGGTCGACGAGTCGGTGTACACCTTCGTCGGTGCCTGCCAGGGCGACCGCGCCGCCCAGGGGGAGTGGCGGCGGCCCGACGGTGCCGAGCGCGTCGTCCTCGTGTCCCTGGGCTCCTCCTTCACCAAGCAGCCCGCCTTCTACCGCGAGTGTGTGAAGGCGTTCAGTGGCCTGCCGGGCTGGCACGTGGTGCTGCAGATCGGCAAGCACGTCGACCCCGCGGAGCTCGGCGAGGTCCCGGGGAACGTCGAAGTGCGGGACTGGGTGCCGCAGTTGGCGATCCTCAAGCAGGCCGACGCCTTCGTCACGCATGCGGGCGCCGGCGGCAGCCAGGAAGGGCTGGCCACCGCCACACCGATGGTGTGCGTGCCCCAGGCCGTCGACCAGTTCGGCAACGCGGACATGCTTCAGGCGCTCGGTGTCGCCCGGCACCTGCCGATGGAGGAGGCGACGGCCGAGACCCTGCGCGAGGCCGTACTCACCCTCACCGGCGACCCGGACGTGGCGCGGCGGCTCAAGGAGATCCAGGAGGGAATGGCGACCGAGGGCGGCACGGCACGCGCGGCGGATCTGATCGAGGCGGAAATCCCCAAGAGCGTCACGGGTACATGACCGAAGCTTTACCGAGACCGGAAGGGGCGTGATCGGGTAACCGTCTGCGAAATCGGGTGACCGTCCGCGAACTCGGAATTCCCACGGGTCACGGTTGTACGCCAATGGTGAAGCCATGGCGCCCTTTGGATAACGGGACGGTCATTCGATAACGCTCGGGTAACGCGGCATCCGCCCGATCAGGGCATGGACAGGGTTATCGGGTTGGACGGCTGACCCCTGCCGAAGGTTGCACGGGTCTCTTCTTGTTCCTTGTGTGAACACCTTCCTAGCTTGAGGTGAACTCACTACGAACGCTGGGAAGTTGATCAATGCGCCGAGACATACCGCCCCTCGCCGAGGTGCGCCGCATCACAGAGAAGAAGCGTGACGCGTGGTGGACCGTGCTGCTCGTCGACCCGGTGGCCACACCGTTGGTGAGGCTCACCGCGATGCGTACGAGGATCACGCCGAACCAGATCACCTGGGGGGCGTTCCTGCTCGGCCTGGTCTCGGCGGCCTGCTTCGCCTTCGGCGACTGGCGGTGGCTGATCGCCGGCGCACTTGTCTACCACCTGAGTTTCATCCTCGACTGCATGGACGGGAAGGTGGCCCGGCTGACCGGCCAGGGCTCCGTCTTCGGGGCCTGGCTGGACTTCGTCTTCGACCGCATCCGGGTGGCGGTGTGCGGGGTCGCGCTGATGGCCGGGCAGTACGACCGCACCGGTGACACGATCTACATCTGGCTGGCCCTCGCGGTCGTCGGCCTCGACACGCTGCGGTACATCAACTCCCTGGAGATCTTCAAGATCCGCTACAACATGCGCAAGCAGATCAAGGCGCGTGTGCGGGAGGCCCGCCGCTCGGAGAACTCCGCCGAGGTCGCCTTCATGGAAGACCTCTTGCGCAACAATCCCTCGGCGGACATCGAACACGACATCCGCAAGACGTCGGCCCTGTCCGAACCGGGCTCCATCCCGGCCGAATCGGCCTCCTACCCGGCCGAATCGGCCCCCGACCTGTCCGAACCGGCCTCCGAGGGAACCATCGACGCTCCCCAGAAGCCCCGGGGCCAGGTCATCGATCTCCAGCAGGAGTTCCGCCACCGCTTCCCGGTCTATCTCCGGATGCGGTCCTTCCTCCTGCGCCACCGGATTCGTACGCACCTGGTGAGCGGCATCGAATTCCAGATGGGCGTCTTCATCGTCGGCCCGCTCCTCGACGCGGTCATCGAGGCGACCCTGGTCTCCGGCGCCCTGCTTCTCGTCTTCGAACTCGCCATCATCTACAAGCTGTTGCTCTCCACCCGTGACTTCACCCGCACCATCGACTCCTTCGAGCGGGACGAGGTGGCCACGGCGGCCTGATCCGGCGTGCCGCACACGAAGGCGTGGCCGGGGCGAGTGCCCCGGCCACGCCGTCGCTGTGCGGTGGTTCAGGTCGTCAGACCCGGACCCTCTCCCCCTCGACCGCCGGAGGCGGCGGCGAGGCCGCGGCCTCGGGGGACTCGTCGTGGCTGAGGTCCGGCAGACGGTTCAGCCACTTCGGGAAGTACCAGTTGCGTTCGCCGAGCATGGCCATGACCGCCGGGAGCAGCACACCGCGGATGATCGTCGCGTCGATGAGGACCGCGGCCGCGAGGCCCACACCCATCTGCTTCATGGACTGCATGGACAGCGTGCCGAAGATCGCGAAGACGGCGACCATGATGACGGCGGCGCTGGTGATGACACCGGCCGTCGTGACCACCCCGTGCTGGATGGCGTCCCGGGTCGTCAGCCCCCGCAGCCGCGCCTCACGGATTCGCGAGACCACGAACACGTGGTAGTCCATCGAGAGCCCGAAGAGGATCACGAAGAGGAACAGCGGCAGCCAGGTGATGATGGCGCCCACGCCCTCCGCGCCCACCAGCGACGCGCCCCAGCCGTGCTGGAAGACGGCGACCAGGATGCCGTAGGCCGCCCCCACCGAGAGGAGGTTGAGGACGATCGAGGTGATCGCGATCGTCAGCGAGCGGAACGACAGGAGCATCAGCAGGAAGGCGAAGACCACGACGAAGGCGAAGACCGGGGCGACCGCGCTGACGAGCTGGTCGTTGAAGTCCTTGGAACCCGCGACCTGACCGGTCACCGGGGCCTCGACCCCGTCGACCTTGCCGAATGTCGCCGGACGGACGTCGTCGCGGATGATCTCCAGGCTCTTCTCGGCCTTGTCGAGGTTCGAACCGCCCACCAGCGGCACGTACACGAAGGCGACGTTCTTCGAGTCGTGCACCTTGACCTCGACCGGGCCGCGTGAGGCACCCGAACTGACCGCCCGCTCACGGAAGTCGGCGATCGCGGACTTCACCTCGGCGGAGTTGATGTCGTCGGCCTTGACGACCACCTCGGCCGGGTCGGAACCACCCGGGAAGGCCTCGTTGACCCGCTCGTACGTCGCCACGATCGGCAGCGAGTCGCCGAACTCCTGGTCCAGTGTGAGGTTCTGGGTCTTCATGCCGAGCGCGGGAGCCGCGATGGCCAGCAGTGCGCCGGTCGCGACGACCAGCGAGATCGCCGGCTTGGCCAGCACCACACGCAGCACGCCCGTCCAGAACCGGCTCCCGTTGTCGGAACCGCCATTGGTCTTGCGGCGCTTGTCCGGGTGCAGGAACGGGATCCGGCCCTTCTCGACCCGCGTACCGAGCAGCGAGAGGACCGCGGGCAGCACCGTCACCGAGCCGACCATGGCGACCGCCACGACCATCAGCGAGGCCAGGCCCATCGCCTTGAAGGTGGCGATTCCGGTGAACAGCATGCCCGCCATCGCGACGCACACCGTGACACCGGAGACGACGATGGCGCGGCCGCTGGTCGCTGCGGCGATCCGGAGCGCGGTCTCGGGATCCCTGCCCGCCGCGCGCTCCTCACGTTCGCGCCGCAGATAGAACAGGCAGTAGTCGACGCCGACCGCCAGGCCGACGAGCAGCATCACGGAGCTCGACGCGTCGTCCATCGGCTGGAAGTGACTGACGATCCCCATCAGGCCCATCGTGGCCATGATCGCGGTGATCGCGAGCAGGACCGGAACCAGCGCCGCCACCAGCGCCCCGAACGCGACCAGCAGGATGCCGAGGGCCACGGGGACGGCGGAGTACTCGGCCTGCTTGAAGTCGTCGCCGAACGCGTCGTCGAACGTCTTGTTCATGCTGGCGCCGCCGATCTCCTCGATCCGCACCGCCTCATGGTTCTTCTGTACCTCGTCGACGGCCTTCAGAACGGGCTCCACCCGCTCGCCCGCCGTGTCCGCATCGCCGCGCATGTCGAACTGCACGAGCGCGCTGCGGCCGTCCTTCGAGATCGTGTCCGTGTCGTACGGCGAGGTCACGTCGGTCACCTTGCCGGTGCCCTCGACCGCCTTCATCACGGCGTCGACGGCGGCGCGGAACTCGGCGCTCGTCGCCTTGACCCCCGCGTCCTTGCCCTGGATGAGCACGGTCTCCCCGGCCGGCTCGTCGATTCCCGCTTCCTCCGCGATGGCCGCGGCCCGGCCTGTCTCGCCGCTGAGCTGATCGCTGTCCTTGAGCTCGACCGTGCCCGCCGCCGAGCCGAGCCCCATTGCCAGGACGACGAACAGCAGCCAGATCCCGACGGCCGCCCAGCGGTGCCGGGCACTCCAGCCGCCGGCCCGGGCCGCTATGCCCCGTACCCGCGTGTCTCCGTTCCCCATGACGGGCTTTCCCCCTCGTCTTCGGTGTCGGCCCCCTGCCGGCACCTTCTGTTTCGAAGGTATGGGGCGGATAAGGACCTCTCGTCGTGCTGCCCGGTGAGGTACCGGGAGCCGGAGTCCTCCCCTCGGACCCCGTGACCTCAGCACTGAGGAGGATGAAAGCCCCTTACATGTAAAGCGGCACCTCGGGGGTCGTGATCAGGGTGTCCGGTCTGTCCCCCGTCCGTCCCCCGTCCGTCCCCTGTCCGTCCCGGTCCGGGTCCGATCTGCCGGGGAAGCTCCTTTTCGGTGTTACGAAAGTTTGTTGAACAAGTCACAGCTGTGTGCGGGGGTTGAACTGAGCGCGTCCATCGGTCAGGGTTTTGAGCCAACCGGCCGGTAACTTTCGGTGTCCGGCCGCCCGGGAACCGCGGCCGTCGTGCCCACCCCCACGGGGCACGACGGCCGCTTTATGGTGTGCGGATGACTGAGGGCATGACGACGTACGCGGCACTGCTGCGCGGGATCAACGTGGGCGGCAGCAGGAAGGTGCCGATGGCCGAGCTGCGCACCCTCATGGAGGGTCTCGGACACGCGGGTGTCCGTACGTATCTCCAGAGCGGGAACGCCGTCTTCTCCAGCGGCCACGGCGACGAGGACACGCTCGCCGCGGAGCTGTCGGGGGCGCTGGAGAAGAGCTTCGGCTTCACGGTCGACGTCCTGGTGCGCGACCACGCCTATCTCCGGGCCGTCCTCGACGCCTGCCCGTTCCCGGCCGCCGACCTGGAGGGGAAGCAACTGCACGCCACCTACTTCTCCGAGCCGGTCGACGCCGAGCGCTTCGCGTCGGTCGACCAACAGGCCTTCCTGCCCGAGGAGTTCCGCCTCGGCGACCGTGTCCTCTACCTGTACGCCCCCGACGGCCTCGGCCGCTCCAAGCTGGCGGAAACCCTGTCGAAGCCCCGGATGTCGAAGGGCATCATCGCCACCACACGGAACTGGAACACCGTCACCAAACTCGCGGAGCTGACCAGTGGCTGACCACGGCCCCGCCGTCGAGGCGGCCATCGAGGGCGAACTGCGCCTCCTCGACCCGGAGATCCGCCGCTCGCCCGAACTCCTCGGGGAGCTGCTGCACCCCGACTTCCACGAGTTCGGCGTCTCCGGGCGGCACTGGGACCGGGCCTCGATCATCGACGCACTGGCCACGGCGAAGGAGCCGGGGACCGGCCTCGGCATCACCTCCCGGGTGACGGGCGTCGAGCTCGCCCCCGATCTGGTCCACCTCACCTTCGACACGGAACACAACGGCCGTCACGCACACCGGAGTTCGCTGTGGCGGCGGACGGGGGAGGGGTGGCTGCTGTACTTCCACCAGGGAACGCCGTTCAGCCCCGAAGGCTCTCGGGGAGCCTGACCTTCCGGACACCGAGGTAGGTCGTGTGCGAGGTGATCTCCGCCGGGACGGTGAGGCGGGGGTCCGCGTACAGGCGCCGGATCTCCTCGGGCGACACGGCCTCGGTGGCCGTGGCCGCGGCCACCGTGTCGAGCAGCGCGAGATCGTCCGCGGTCACCTCCGGCTCGTCCTTCGCCGCCAGCCCCCACGCGTCCCACGGCAGCACCTCCACCCCGCCGAGGGCCGCGAGGTCCCGTACGACGTTGCAGCGCACGAACCACAGACCCTGCAGGGTGCCCGTGGGGAGAGGGATCCCGAAGGCGTCGGGGTCCGCGTCGCGCGCCCGGCACGCCTGCCAGGCGGTTCCGGCGACGAGGAACTGGTCCCGCGGGACGTCCAGCGGATCGAAGGGCACGTCGTGCGCCCCGTCGGCCACCTGGGCGTCCGCGAGCTGCCAACTGCCGTCCGGCAGACGGTATTCGGTGACCCAGTGGTCCCCGTGGGTCACGAGGGAGGAGCCGTCCTCGAAGTAGGTGGCGAAGCCGCACCGGACGCGGGCGGGGGTGCCCGTCGCCCTCAGGAACGCGCACAGCAGCAGCGCGAAGTCCCGGCATGTGCCGGCGAACCGCTCGCCGAGCTCCCGGTGTTCGGTGAGCGGCGCCTGTGCGCGCTCGCGAAGGATCCGCAGGATCTCGCTCACGTACCGGGCCTCGGCGTCCTCGTGACGGCGCTTGTCGGGCATCGCGTACCCGAAGTGCCCGCCCTCCTCCCGGTGGATGAGCAAGTTCCTTACGAGGGCGGCGAGTTCACGCGGGTCTGCGGGCAGACCGGCCGGTACGGCTCCGGGGTCGCTGTACGGGCTCTGCTTGAGGTGGAAGTCGTGGGAGTCCATGCCCCGGAGCGTGGAGTCTGCCCCAGGGGCAAGGTCAAGCACCGTCGGGCGAGGTCAACTCAGCGCGTCTAGACGGGACATGTCCCCCTCGCCGAGCCGTACGACGGCCGCGTCGAGGTTCTCCTCCAGGTGAGCGAGGGAGCCCGTGCCGGGGGTCGGGCAGAGCACGGGGGAGCGGTGCAGCAGCCAGGCCAGGGCGATCTGTCCGGGCGGGACTCCGTGCGCGGCGGCGATGCCCGCGCACACCCGGTCCGTGGTCAACGAGCCGTTGCCCAGGGGGGAACCAGGGCAGGAACGCGATCCCGTGCGCCTCGCACAGCTTCAGCAGGGGATCCGAGGCGCGGTCGGTGAGGTTGTACCGGTTCTGAACGGACTCGATGTCCGTCAACTCCCTTGCCGCTTCGAGCTGTTCGGCCGTCACCGAGTCGAGCCCGATGTGCCGGATCTTGCGGCGACGAGTTCCTCGGCGATCGACGGGCCGTAGTTGTCCGCCGTGTCGATCAGCGTGACTCCGCGCTGGACAGCCCGCCGCAGAACGGCCACCGCGTCCCGGGCCTCACCGCGCGGCCCCCAGTAGCCGGGACCGGTCAACTGGGCGGTGCCGTAACCGAGGCGGCGTACGGGCAGCTGTCCGGCGAGCTGGAAGTTTTCCGGAATCATTGATGGAGCGTACACACGCCTGTGGCAGGCTCGGACACATGCGCTACATCATCATCGGAGCAGGGGCTGTGGGCGGGGCCATCGGCGGTCGCCTCGCGGGATCGGGACACGACGTGGTGCTGGTCGCGCGGGGCGCGCAGTACGAGGCGCTGCGCGAGCGGGGGCTGCGCCTGGTGACGCCCGACGGCCCGCACACCCATCGGCCGCCCGTCGTCGACGGGCCGCACGCGCTCGGCGAACTCGGCGCCGACGACGTGCTCGTACTCGCCGTCAAGACGCAGGACAGCGAGGCGGCACTGGAGGCATGGGGACCCGTGCCCGTGGCGGGCGGCGGCACGGCGGCCGAGCGGCTGCCGTTGGTCTGCGCGCAGAACGGCGTGGAGAGCCAGCGGCTCGCGCTGCGCCGCTTCCGGCGGGTGTACGGGGTGTGCGTGTGGCTGCCCGCGACGTTCGTCGAGCCGGGGGTGGTGTCCACCGCCGGTACGCCGCTCACCGGGATCCTGCACCTCGGACGGTATCCGCACGGCACGGACGAGACGGCGCGGACTATTGCCGCCGACCTGACCGCGTCCCGCTTCGAGGCGCCGGTCGTGGCCGACGTGACGCGCTGGCAGTACGCCAAGCTCCTCGGCAACCTCGCCAACTCGATCGAGGCGGTCAGCGGCGTGCTCACCAGCGAGGAGGGCATCGCGCTCTACGGCCGGGTGCGTGCCGAGGGGGAGGCCGTGCTGGCCGCCGCGGGCATCCCGTACGCCTCCGAGGAGGAGCAGAAGGAGGCCCGCGCCGACAAGATCCGCTTCGAGCCCTTCGACGGGTCCGAGCGGGGCGCCGGGTCGTCGTGGCAGTCGCTGAACCGTGGCACGGGGACCATCGAGGCGGACTATCTCAACGGGGAGATCGCCCTGCTGGGGCGGTTGCACGGCGTACCGACGCCGCTCAACGACCTGCTGCAGCGGCTCGCCAACGTCTTCGCTCGTGAGCGGCGGGCGGCCGGTTCGATGCCGGTGGACGAACTCGTACGGCTGTCCGATGACGCTGTCGCGTTTGTTCAAGAGGGGGCGGGGCCGCGTCCCTAGCGTGTGACGCATGGAGACGAACGCGAACAAGAACGTGGACGAGAACTCGGACAAGAGCCTGGACCAGGAGAACGCGCCCTACACGATCGAGAGCCTGTACCCGTCCATGGTCGAGTGCGCCGCCGAGGCCGCACGTGTCGCGCGCGGGGTCACCGCGGAGCAGCTCGCCGGGACCACCCACTGTCCGGACTGGGATGTCCGGGCTCTGGTGAACCACTGGGTGCTCTACACCTCCCACGGTCTGGAGCACCGGGCGTTGCGCAAGCCGCTGCCCGAGTCGCTGACCGGGCGGGATTTCGCTGCCGAGCCCGGGTGGGCGTCGGCGTACGCCGCCCAGCTGGACCGGGCGGTTGCCGTGTGGGCCGATCCGGTGGTGTGGGAGGGGGAGGTGGACCTGGGCATGGGATCCATGGCGGCTCCCGAGCTGGCCTCGATGATCGTGAAGGAGATGGCGGTGCACGGGTGGGACGTCGCTACGGCGACCGGCCAGCAGTACCGCATCTCCGACGTGGCCGCCCGCGTCGTCCTGGACGTCGTAGTCACCCACGGCGACCTCTACCGCCAGTACGACGGCTTCGCCCCCGCGGTCCCGGCGCCTTCCGATGCCTCCACCTTCACGCGTGCCCTCGCCTTGAGCGGCCGCGACCCCCGACTGTCCCACGCGACCTCCTGAACGAACCTTTTTCCGCCCCCGCCGCCCCTACCCATTCCCGTCCCTTACTCAGGGGCTCCGCCCCCGAACCCCCGTATCGCGCTGAACGCGCTCGTCCTCAATCGCCGGACGGGCTGGGTGGGTGGGGGTTACTGGGGATGGGTGGGTTGGTCATGGGCGGGTGGGGATCGGCCTGAACGGCCTCGTCCTCAAACGCCGGACGGGCTGGGTGAGGGATCGGTCTGGACGGCGTTGTCCTCAAGCGCAGGACGGGCTGGAAGTGGGGGCGCAGCCCCACTTTCAGGGGCGCGGGGAACTGCGCGACGAGCCACAACGAAGCCGCACTCGACGACGCACCCGACGGGGTCTGGGGCGGAGCCCCATAGGGACGGGACGGGTAGGGGCGGCGGGGGCGAGGAAAATGCCCGGGTCAGGCGCCGATCGCCGTCAGCGCCGGGGTTCGGGCGGCGTCGTACCGGTGCAGGAGGACGCGGGCCACCTCCGGGGACGCGCCGAGGACGTCGGCGAGAACGTCCGCCTCGGCCGCCCCCCGCGCGATCCGATCCGGCAGGAAGCCGGGAGCCAGGACGTACGGCGCGACAGCCACCCGCGCGCACCCAAGGGCACGCAACTCCCGCACCGCATCCCCCGTACGAGGCAACGACGCGGAGGCGAACGCAGGCCGCACGGCACACCAACCGGTCCGCCGCCACTCCCGCGCGATTTCTGCGATCACTGCGATCGCCTCCGGGTCCGTGGACCCCGCCGAGGCCAGCACGACCCCGGTCGAGGACTTGTCGGCGGGGGACAACCCCGCCTCGTACAACCGCCGTTCGAGCGCGGCGGTCAGCAGTGGCGACGGACCGAGCACCTCGGCCTGCCGGATCCTCAGCCGGGCCGGAGCCTCGCTCAGCACCGCCGGGATGTCCGACTTCGCATGGAAGGCCCGGGTCAGGAGCAGAGGGAGGGCCACTACGTCACGTACGCCCTCCGCCGCCAGTGACTCCAACACCCCCGAGACCGAAGGGATGTTGAAGTCCAGGAAGCCGGTCTCCACGCGCACGCCCGGGCGCAGGGCCCGTACGCGCCGCACCAGGGCGTGCACGGTCGCGGCATGGCGCGGGTCGCGGCTGCCGTGGGCGATGACGAGAAGTACCGGTCGAGGCATGGGAGTTCAGCTCTTCACGAGGAGACCGCGGCTGCGCAGTACCCGCCGCTCCAGCGGACTGAAGATCAGCAGGTCGATGGCGATTCCGACGATCAGGATGAGGAGGATGGCGAGGAAGACCATGGACATGCTGTTGGCGGTGCGGCCGTTCTCCAGGAGTTGGCCGAGGCCGATGCCCAGGTCGGGGGAGGAGGCGATGATCTCGGCGGCCATGAGGGAGCGCCAGGAGAAGGCCCAGCCCTGCTTGAGGCCGGCGAGGTAGCCGGGCAGGGCGGCGGGGATCACGATGTGCCAGGTGCCGCGCAGTCCGGTGGCGCCGAGTGTGCGGCCGGCCCGCAGGTAGAGCGGGGGTACCTGGTCGACGCCGGAGACGAGTCCGTTGGCGATCGAGGGGACGGCGCCGAGCAGGATCACCGCGTACATCATCGAGTCGTTCAGCCCGAGCCACAGGACGGCCGGCGGCACCCACGCCACCGACGGCAGCGACTGCAGTCCGGACAGGATCGGGCCGATCGCCGCGCGGACGAACTTCACGCGGGCGACCAGCAGACCGAGCGGGGTGCCGATCACCAGGGCCATGAGGAAGCCGAGCAGGCCGCGCGAGACGCTGGTCCAGATGTACTCCAGGAGCGTGCCCTGGAGCCAGGCCTCCCTGACCTCGTCCCAGACCGCGGACGGTGCGGGCAGTTTGTAGCTGTCGGTGACCTTCGCCCAGACCAGGACCTGCCAGACCACCAGCACCAGCGCCACGGCGACGATCGGGGGAAAGATCTTCTCCACGAAGGTCCTGCGGAACGGGGCCCGCCCGGTCTGGACGGTCTCCAGGGCGTCCAGGCCCGCTTCGAGTCCGGCGAGATCGTTGCCGTCCTTGACGGCGTTCGTCTCAGTGCTGGCCATGGCGGCGGATCTCCCCACGCAGTTGTTCGGTGATCTCGACGGACAGTTCCGCGACGGCGGAGTCCTCGATACGGCGTGGCTGCGGGATGTCGACCGTCCACTCGTGGGCGATCCGCCCCGGACGCGAGGAGAGCAGGACCACGCGCTCGGCGAGGCGTACCGCTTCGCGGACGTTGTGGGTGACGAAGAGGACCGACACGCTGGTCTCGCGCCAGATGCGGGTGAGTTCGTCGTGCAGCACGTCGCGGGTGATGGCGTCGAGGGCGGCGAAGGGTTCGTCCATCAGGAGCAGTTTGCTGTCCTGGGCGAGTGCGCGGGCCAGGGCGACCCGCTGGCGCATTCCGCCGGACAGTTCGTGCACCCGCTTGCCGTAGGCGCCCTTGAGTCGGACGAGTTCCAGCAGCTCCTCCGCCTTCACCCGCCGTTCCGTTTTGGGCATGCCGCGCAGTTTCAGGGCGAGTTCGATGTTCTTGCCCGCGGTCAGCCAGGGGAACAGGGCGTGTTCCTGGAACATCAGCGCGGGGCGGCCGTCGGTACCAATGGTGCCGGCCGATGGTTTGTCGAGTCCGGCGACGAGGTTGAGCAGGGTGGACTTGCCGCAGCCGGAGGCTCCCAGGAGGGTGACGAACTCGCCGGGCGCGACATCGAGGGTGATGTCGTCCAGGACGAGCTGTTGGCCGGCGGGTGTGGTGAAGGACTTCGAGACGTGCTCGATCCGCGCGGCGGATGCTACCGACGTGCCGGTGTCGGCGGCCTTGGCGAGGGCGGTTGCCATGGTCGTCACCTCCTGGGAACTCATGCGGGCGAGAAAAAAGGGGGCGGGCTTGTCCGGTCTTGTCCGGGGGGCTACTTGACGCCGAGTCCGGCGTCGTCGACCGTGCTCTTGCCCTCGGCGCTGAGGACCTTGTTCAACGGGGTGAGGTCATAGATGCCGTCCAGCTTGGGCTGCTTGAGCAGGCCCGCCTTGACCGCGTGCGCGGCCTCGGTGTTCAGGGTCGAGGCCAGCGGGTCGTCGGTGAACTGGATCGACTTCCACGCCGGGTCCAGCACGCCGGCGGGCAGCGGCTTGCCGGACAGCTCCTTCAGCTTTTCGTTCGCGGCGGCCTTCGCCTTCTCCGGGTTGGCGTTGATCCACGTGTTGGTCCTCACCGAGCCGCGCAGCACCGCCTGGACGACGTCGGGGTGCTCGGTGAGGAACTTCTGGGAGACGATGATGTTGGTGATCACGAACTTCTTGTCGGGCCACAGGTCCGCCTCGTCCAGGAGGACCTTGCCGCCCTCGGCGACCAGCTTGGAGGCGGTCGGCTCGGGCACCCACGCCCCGTCGATCGAACCGGACTTGTAGGCGTCCGGGGTGATCTTGTTGTCGGTGCGGACCACCGACACATCGCCCTTGCCGCTCTGCGCGTCGACCTTCCAGCCCTGCTCGGCGATCCAGTTGAGGAACGCCACGTCCTGGGTGTTGCCCAGCTGCGGGGTGGCGATCTTCTTGCCCTTGACGTCCTTCAAGGACGTGACCTTGTCCGGGTTGACCACGAGCTTCACGCCGCCGGACGCGGAACCCCCGATGATCCGCAGGCCCTTGCCGTCGGTGGTGCTGTAACCGTTGATCGCGGGCGAGGGACCGATCCAGCCGATGTCGATCGAACCCGAGTTGAGCGCCTCGATCTCCGCAGGACCCGCATTGAACTGGGAGTACGAGACCTTCGTGCCGCCCAGCTCCTTCTGCAGCAGCCCCTCCTGGTCACCCACGAGCGCCGTGGCGTGCGTCAGGTTCGGGAAGTAGCCGATCCGCACGGAGTCGAGACCGTCGACCTTCTTGCCCTCGGCGGCGACCTCCGACGTGTCACCGTCCTTGGCCTGGGACCCGTAGCCACAGGCGGTGGCGGCGAGCGCCAGGAGGGGCAGAGCGGCAATGGCGGCGAGGCCGCGGCGCAGCTTGCTTCGGGTGGCAGGCACGGGAGGTGTTCCTCTCGTCGGCCCGGCGGTCACGTCTCTCAGGTCGTGGCCGGGAGGTCGGCTGGTCTTCGCTTTCGCAGGCGGTGGGTGGCGAGGACGCACAGACAGTGCGCGTGCTCAAGCCCCGCCGGGGCCGTCACCTCGCACATCGCGCCACCCCGCCCGTGCCACTGCCGAGCGCACCGCTGCCGACGCGGCCGCCCTCCTTCGCGAACGTGGAGTAGAAGTCGGTGGATTGGAAGCCGGGGGAGTCGAAGCCGGAGGAGCCGAAGTCGTGGGAAGCCATGTCAGAAGTCCCAACCGTCGTCGTCCGCCTCGGCCTTGACCGGCTCCGGAGAGGCGAAGGACTCGCCGACCATGCCCGCGGTGAGCGTGGTGCCGTCGGACGGGTCGATCAGGATGAACGAGCCGGTGCGCCGGGAGTCGGCGTACGAGTCGACGGGCAGCGGCTCGGCCGTACGGATCTTGACCCGGCCGATGTCGTTGGCGTCCAGGTGGCCCGGGTGCGGGTGCAGCGACAGGTCGTCGAGCGTCAGCCGGGACGGGATGTCCTTGACGAGCGCCTTGACCGTGCGGGTGCCGTGCTTGAGCAGCACGCGGTGGCCGATGGTCAGCGGCGCGTCGGCGACGTGGCAGACGGTCGCCTCGATGTCCTGCGTCGTCGCGGGCGCGTCCTTGGTCGGCACGAGCAGGTCGCCGCGTGAGATGTCGACGTCGTCCTCCAGGAGGACGGTCACCGACTGCGTCGTCCAGGCCACGTCGACCGGTGCGCCGAGCAGGTCGATCGCGGAGATCCGCGACGTACGGCCGGAGGGCAGCACCGTGACCGACTCGCCGACACGGAAGGCACCGGCCGCGATCTGGCCCGCGTACCCCCGGTAGTCCGGGTGCTCGGCGGTCTGCGGACGGATCACGTACTGCACGGGCAGACGCGCGTGGCAGGTCGTGAGGTCGTGGCTGACCGGGACCGTCTCCAGGTGCTCCAGGAAGGTCGGGCCGCCGTACCAGTCCATGTTCGCGGACGGGTCCACCACGTTGTCACCGGCGAGCGCCGAGATCGGGATCGCGGTGATCTCGGGGACGCCCAGCTCGGAGGCGTACGCCGTGAACTCCTCGGCGATCGCCGCGAAGACGGACTCCTTGTACTCGACGAGGTCCATCTTGTTGACGGCCAGCACGACGTGCGGGACACGCAGCAGTGCGGCGATCGCCGCGTGCCGGCGGGTCTGCTCGACGACTCCGTTGCGGGCGTCGACGAGGACCACCGTCAGCTCGGCCGTGGAGGCACCCGTCACCATGTTGCGGGTGTACTGCACGTGTCCGGGCGTGTCGGCGAGGATGAACCGGCGCCGGGCCGTGGCGAAGTAGCGGTACGCCACGTCGATGGTGATGCCCTGCTCGCGCTCGGCCCGCAGGCCGTCGGTGAGCAGGGCGAGGTCGGGCGTGTCCTGGCCGCGGTTGCGCGAGGCGTGCTCCACGGCCTCCAGCTGGTCGGTGAGGACCGACTTGGAGTCGTGCAGCAGCCTGCCGACGAGGGTGGACTTGCCGTCGTCGACGGACCCCGCGGTGGCGAAGCGCAGCAGGGTCGTCGCGGACAGCTGCTCGACCGACAGCGGCACGGTGGGTTCGGTGGTGCTCGTCATGGTTAGAAGTACCCCTCGCGCTTGCGGTCTTCCATCGCGGCCTCGGACATCTTGTCGTCGGCGCGGGTGGCGCCCCGCTCCGTGAGCCGGGAGGCGGCGATCTCGGTGATCACGGCGTCCAGCGTGGTGGCGTCCGAGTCGACGGCACCCGTGCAGGACATGTCACCGACGGTCCGGTAGCGGACCTGCCGCTTCTCGACGGTCTCGCTGTCCTTCGGGCCGCCCCACTCGCCCGCGGTCAGCCACATGCCGGCCCGCTGGAACACCTCACGCTCGTGGGCGAAGTAGATCTCCGGCAGTTCGATGCCTTCGCGGGCGATGTACTGCCACACGTCCAGCTCGGTCCAGTTGGACAGCGGGAAGACGCGGACGTGCTCGCCGGCCGCGTGCCGACCGTTGTAGAGGTTCCACAGCTCGGGGCGCTGGCGGCGCGGGTCCCACTGCGAGAACTCGTCCCGCAGCGAGAACACCCGCTCCTTCGCGCGGGCCTTCTCCTCGTCCCGGCGTCCGCCGCCGAACACCGCGTCGAACCGCTCGGCCTGGATCTTCTCCGTCAGCGGCACCGTCTGCAGCGGGTTACGCGTCCCGTCCGGGCGCTCCTTGAGGGTGCCGCGGTCGATGTAGTCCTGTACGGAGGCGACGTGCAGCCGCAGCCCGTGCTTCTTCACCGTGCGGTCGCGGTACTCCAGGACCTCCGGGAAGTTGTGCCCGGTGTCCACGTGCAGCAGCGAGAACGGCACCGCGGCGGGCGCGAACGCCTTCAGCGCGAGATGCAGCATGACGATGGAGTCCTTGCCGCCGGAGAAGAGGATCACCGGCCGCTCGAACTCACCCGCCACCTCGCGGAAGATGTGCACCGCCTCGGACTCCAGAGCATCCAGGTGGCTCAGGGCGTACGGGCTGTCGGTCCCCTCCTCGGAGACGTCGGCAACGGTCGTCGTCATGCGAGACCCCTCTCGGCGAGCAGCGCGTGAAGCGCCGCCGCGGACTCCTGCACGGACTGGGTGTGCGACTCGATGCGCAGATCGGGCGACTCGGGCTCCTCGTACGGGTCGTCGACCCCGGTCAGACCCGAGATCTCGCCCGCCGCCTGCTTGGCGTACAGGCCCTTCACGTCCCGCTCGCTGCACACCTCGACCGGAGTGGCGACATGCACCTCGATGTACGCGGCCCCGCTCGCCTGGTGGCGCTTGCGCACCGCCTCGCGGCTGTCCGCGTAAGGAGCGATGACCGGCACCAGCGTCTTGACGCCGTTGCGTGCCAGCAGGTCGGCGAGGAAGCCGATGCGCTGTACGTTCGTGTGCCGGTCCTCGCGGCTGAAGCCGAGGCCCGCCGTCAGGAACGTACGGATCTCGTCGCCGTCGAGCACCTCGACGCGGTGGCCCTCCTCGCGCAGCCGTCCGGCCAGTTCGTACGCGATGGTGGTCTTGCCGGCGCTCGGCAGACCCGTGAGCCAGATGGTGGCTCCGGTCACTTGAATCTCCTGGTTCATCGAATTCGTCGAAGTGGCAGCCATGGTCAGCCGTGCAGCCCGCACTCGGTCTTCGCGCGGCCCGCCCAGCGGCCGGCGCGCGCGTCCTCGCCCTCCAGCACCCGGCGGGTGCAGGGGGCGCAGCCGACGGACGCGTAGCCGTCCATCAGCAGGGGGTTGGTGAGTACGCCGTGCTCGGTGACGTACGCGTCGACGTCGTCCTGCGTCCAGCGGGCGATCGGCGAGATCTTTACCTTGCGGCGCTTCTCGTCCCAGCCGACGACCGGGGTGTTCGCCCGGGTCGGGGACTCGTCGCGGCGCAGGCCCGTCGCCCAGGCGCTGTACTTGGTGAGCCCTTCTTCGAGGGGCTTGACCTTGCGGAGCGCGCAGCACAGGTCGGGGTTGCGGTCGTGCAGCTTCGGCCCGTACTCGGCGTCCTGCTCGGCCACGGTCTGGCGCGGGGTGAGCGTGATGACGTTGACGTCCATCACGGCCTCGACCGCGTCCCGGGTGCCGATGGTCTCCTCGAAGTGGTAGCCGGTGTCGAGGAAGACGACGTCCACGCCGGGCCTCGCGCGGGAGGCGAGATGGGCGACCACCGCGTCCTCCATCGAGGAGGTCACGCAGAACTGCTTGCCGAAGGTGTCGACCGCCCACTGGAGGATCTCCAGGGCGGAGGCGTCCTCCAGGTCGCGGCCGGCCTGCTCGGCGAGAGCCCTGAGCTCGGCGTCCCGGCCGCTCTCAAGATTCGTATCGGTATCGGTATCGGTCTGAACGGTCGTCATATCTCGTCCCCTCCACCGTCGTTGCGCTGAACTCCCCGGGACAGCAGCCCGAGGAACTTCAGTTGGAAGGCTCGATTGCATGCCGCGCATTCCCACGCGCCGTGCCCCTGCTCGCTGGGACGCAGGTCCTCGTCACCGCAGTAGGGGCAGTAGAAGGGCGCCGCGCGCTCGCTCATGAAAGAGACTCCTCGCTGGCACGAGTAGCCCAGGTGGCGAAGCGCTCGCCGTCCTCGCGCTCCTCCTCGAAACGCTTCAGCACGCGCTCGACGTAGTCGGGCAGGTCGTCCGAAGTGACCTTCAGGCCACGGACCTTGCGGCCGAAGCCGGCCTCCAGGCCGAGTGCGCCGCCGAGGTGCACCTGGTAGCCCTCGACCTGCTCGCCCTGGTCGTTCAGCATCAACTGGCCCTTGAGACCGATGTCCGCGACCTGGATACGGGCGCAGGCGTTCGGGCAGCCGTTGATGTTGATGGTGATGGGCTCGTCGAACTCGGGGATGCGGCGCTCCAGTTCGTCGATCAGCGAGGCACCGCGTGCCTTGGTCTCGACGATGGCGAGCTTGCAGTACTCGATGCCGGTGCAGGCCATCGTGCCGCGCCGGAAGGGCGACGGCTTGGCGGTCAGGTCGAGCGACTCAAGGCCCTCGACCAGCGAGTCGATCCGGTCCTGCTCCACGTCGAGCACGATCATCTTCTGCTCGACGGTGGTGCGCAGCCGGCCGGAGCCGTGCGCCTCGGCCAGTTCGGCGATCTTGGTGAGGGTCGCGCCGTCCACGCGGCCCACGCGCGGGGCGAAGCCCACGTAGTAGCGGCCGTCCTGCTGACGGTGCACACCGACGTGGTCGCGCCAGCGGGCGACCGGCTGGTCGGGAGCGGGGCCGTCGACCAGCTTGCGCTTCAGGTACTCGTCCTCGAGCACCTGGCGGAACTTCTCGACACCCCAGTCGGCGACCAGGAACTTCAGCCGGGCACGCGTACGAAGGCGCCGGTAGCCGTAGTCGCGGAAGATCGAGAGGACGCCGATGTGGACGTCCGCGACCTCGTCGAGCGGGACCCAGGCGCCGAGGCGCTGGCCGATCTTCGGGTTGGTGGAGAGGCCGCCGCCGACCCAGAGGTCGAAGCCGGGGCCGTGCTCCGGGTGGTTCACGCCGACGAACGCGACGTCGTTGATCTCGTGCGCCACGTCGAGCAGCGGCGAGCCGGAGATCGCGGTCTTGAACTTGCGGGGCAGGTTCGAGAAGTCCTTGTTGCCGATGACCCGGCGGTGGATCTCCTCGATGGCCGGGGTGCCGTCGATGATCTCGTCCTCGGCGATCCCGGCGACGGGCGAGCCGAGGATCACCCGGGGTGTGTCACCGCAGGCCTCGGTCGTGGACAGCCCGACGGCCTCCAGGCGCTCCCAGATCTCCGGGACGTCCTCGATTCGGATCCAGTGGTACTGGACGTTCTGCCGGTCGGTGAGGTCCGCGGTGCCCCGCGCGAACTCCTGCGAGATCTCGCCGATGACCCGCAGCTGCTGGGTGGTGAGGCGTCCGCCGTCGATCCGCACCCGCAGCATGAAGTACTTGTCGTCCAGCTCCTCCGGCTCCAGGATCGCGGTCTTGCCGCCGTCGATCCCGGGCTTGCGCTGGGTGTAGAGGCCCCACCAGCGCATGCGTCCGCGCAGGTCGTTGGGGTCGATCGAGTCGAAGCCCCGCTTGGAGTAGATCGTCTCAATGCGTGTCCGCACGTTGAGACCGTCGTCGTCCTTCTTGAACTGCTCGTTGCCGTTGAGCGGGGTGTAGTGACCAACGGCCCACTGACCCTCGCCGCGGTGACGGCTCACCTTGCGGCGGGGCGTTGCGGCAGCGGGATTCTGTGGGGTGGCGGCCATGGTGTTCTACGTCCTTCGGGACAGGCGGATGCGGCTCTGACCTGCGCGTGTGGGCGCATACGGGCATACGTGCGCGTCTTTGCGCAGGGCGAGACAAAGGGGATGTCGGCAGTGCTGGGCTCGGGGTCAAAGGCCCCCGGTGCCTTGTGTCAGCAGGCCGGACAGATGGCGCTGGACATGCGGCCGAGGTCGACGTGCCGCCGACTCACCAAGGCAATTCCAGTTCCAGACATGACGGAAGCGTGTCACGGCGATCTGGACACAGTCCAGCTTCGTCCATGATGCGGACACCCTTGTCTCGATACGCGAGACAAGGGTGGTGTCGGTCACACGGCAGGTCGCACGGCAGGTCACGTGGCCGGGATCCGCCCACGTCGTGCCAGGTCAGCCTGCGTGAGCCCCCGGCCAGGGCCCGGGTGCCGTCACGTCCGGCTCCTCCTCGACCTTGGTGTCGAAGAGCTTGAAGCCGCGGCGCAGGTAGTTGTCCATCGCGTGCTCGCCGTCCTTGCTGCACGTATGCAACCAGACGCGCTTCGTCTGCGCCCGCCCCGGCCAGCGGTCGGCCAGGTCCCAGGCCCGTGCCACGCCGTGGGAGAGGAGGTGCCCGCCGATGCGCCGGCCCCGGAAGGCGGGGATCAGCCCGAAGTGGACGATCTCCACGACGCCGTCGTCCTGCGGCTCCAGTTGTACGTACCCGGCGGGCGTTCCACGGTCGTACGCGACCCAGGTCTCCGCGCCCGGCCGGTCCAGGCCCTCCTGCCACTGCGCGTACGTCCAGCCGAGCCGGTCCGTCCAGCGGATGTCGCCGCCGACCGCTGTGTACAGATAGCGGCTGAACTCGGGGGAGGGCACCTCGGCGCGGACGATCCGGACGTCGCCGTCGGGGGCGGCGGCGGGCAGCTGGTCGGCCGGGGAGACCTGCTCCAGGGACCAAGTGGTCACAGCGATGCTCATGCGGGCCAGAGAACCACGAAGGCGGGCCCCGCTCCAAAGCGGGGCCCGCCTCCACGGGTGCTCACGTTGACGGCTGTCCCGGGCTCACCGCTGACGCCCGAGGTCAGGCCACCGGGCCGGCGCGGGAGGCCGGATCACCGGGGGCGTGCGGATCACTCCACCGAGCCGTCGACCTCCGACAGCGGGACCGCGTACAGGACGCGCTCCGGGACGGCGGGCAGCTCCCATTCGTTGTCCTTGTTCGCCGCCCACTCGGTGAGGGTCCACAGCTCGCCGGTCTCCTGCCAGTACGACAGGGACTCGGTGTGCTGGCCCCAGCAGGCGTACGACCCGCCGGCCCCGCACTTCGTGGCCTTGGCGGTGCTCTCGTTCTGCCGCCAGAGCGTGCCGTGCCGGTCGCGGGTGCCCGGCGCGTACCCCGCGTACCAGTCGGCCTTGCTCGCGCCGCTCGGTTTGTGGGAGAGGACGCCCTGCAGCCCGACGGCCTTGGTCTCGTACGCCTCGTCGGCGTTCACGTTGTCGCTGGCGTTGCTGCCGAGCAGGCCGGTGCGGTCGCTCGCGGTGCTGTAGTAGTAGCGCCAGACGCGGGCCGGCTCACTGCCACCCGAGCTGAACCACTCGTTCGCGACCAGGCTGTCCGGT
This sequence comes from Streptomyces sp. NBC_00258, assembly GCF_036182465.1. Taxonomy (NCBI): domain Bacteria; kingdom Bacillati; phylum Actinomycetota; class Actinomycetes; order Kitasatosporales; family Streptomycetaceae; genus Streptomyces; species Streptomyces sp. NBC_00258. The sequence goes on along the minus strand of NZ_CP108081.1, from coordinate 3,519,139 downwards.
GTCGACGTACGGTCCAGGGAGATCGAGCCGAAGCAGGGGACCGCGTTGTTGTTGCTCGCGGAACAGGCTCCGCCGGTGAGGTCGTACGAGCCGATGGCCGGCATCACGTACTGGTAGCCGCGTGCCGACCAGCCGCCGCCGACCTTGCCGATCTCGGTGCTGTTGACGTCGGCCTGCAGGATGCGGTTCATGTCGAAGACGAACAGCGCGTTGTTGTGATCGGCGCCGTTCTTGGCGGTGACGATCAGCTTGTCCTGGTACCAGACCATGCCGCCGACGTGGGAGCGGACCGCTCCGAAGTCCTTGCCCCCGGAGAGCGGAGCGACCAGCAGGACCCAGCGGTACCTGAGGTTCTTCGGGTCGTTCGCGTCGATGAAGGCGACCCGGGCGAGGCCCTTGTCGTCGGCGGGCTCGCCCGCCTTGTGGTCGTTGTGCGTCCAGCCCGCGAGGATGACCCGGTCGTTGCCCCACTTGCCGTCGTTGTCGGCGTCCCCGGAGGTGGTGACGGACTGCGGCAGCCATTTCTGTGTCGTCGCGTCCCCGCTGTCCCAGCAGTACGCACGGGTGGCGGTCGGCTCGACGGGCAGGGCCGCCGACTCGGTGGAGTCGCAGTCGGCCTTGTTCCGCATCGGGTGGTTCGCGCTGTCGAGGACGGCGCCGACCCCGACGTTCCCGCCCATTCCGCTCTGGAGGGTGTCGAGTGTCGTGCCGCTGACCAGGTTCTCGTGCAGCTGGAGCTTGTTGACCTCGGACGAGGAGGTGATCGACGTCAGCGGGCCCGGGTTGTCGCTGCCGGCAGCCTGCGAGGTGCTGATGATGGTGGCGGCGGCGGTGAGGGCGAGGGCGGTCCCGGACAGCGTGGCCCGCAGGACACGCCCCTTCTTTCGGCGGCGGTGTCTGCCTCGAGATGTCATAGGTCCTCCCGTCGTCGGCCAACTGCCTCCTGTGATCCGGCGGTTGAGCGCCGGAGGCGGCGGATGTGGGGGGCCGTGGGAAGGATGGTACGTCAGGGTGTGGCGAGTCCGGTCGAATACCCCGGAATAGGTCGGGAGTAGACCGGTTCGCTCCGCGGGTTGGGCGGGGGTGTTGTGTGTTGGGTGCGGGTTGGTGGGGGCTTGTCGCGCCCCGCGGCGGAGCCGCAGATGTCACAGCCCCGCGCCCCTTAAAAGCAAGGGCTACCGCCCCCCGGAGAAAAAGCAAGCCGCTACCGCCCCCTAAGAAGGGGCGGCCTGCCTTGCCCTCAGTACTCCCGGTGCCGTCGAGTGCGGGAGTAGGTCCAGGGGATCTCGCGGCAGGGTTGTCCGGACCTCCGCCGCTTCGCAGAAACGATACGGCCGGTGGTCCAGGACCGCCCCCAGATATCGGCGTACGCGTGACATCTCGGCTCGTACGGTCACCGTGCGGGCGGGGTCGCCGAACAGGTCGTCCGCCAGTGCCGCGGCGCTGAGGCCCGAGCGGTGCAGGGCCAGGAGGTAGAGCAACTCGGCGTGCCGCGGACTCAGTTCGTGGGTCCAGGTGCCGGTGACGCCCGTGACGGTCACCGACCAGCGGCGCGGCTGCGACAGGTCGAGGGCGATCCGGGCTGCGCCACGGGGCGCGGACTCCTCGTCCGAGACGCGCACCAGCCAGCCGCCGGGCAGTGGTTCCACCGAGCACAGGCCGAGCGTGGGCAGCCAGACCCGGTCCGTGCCGATCGCCCTGGGCAGCGCGAGCCTCTCCATGTACGGCATACCGGTGATCGCGGCGGTCCAGCCGTCCTTGTCGACGGCGAGCGCGCGGCCGGCGACCCGGGCGAGCACCGGCGCGGCCACCGCGCGCAGCCGGTCCAGCGCGGTCAGATGCCGCTCCCGCAGCCGCGCCTCGGCGAGCTTGGCCACCGAGTCGACCCAGGCGAGCGTCGCCGGGTGCATGGTCTCCCAGGGCCCGCTGATGTCCACGACGCCGATCAGCCGGCCGTCGCGCGGGTCGGTGATCGGCGCGCCCGTGCAGGTCCAGGCGGAGTGCGTGCGTACGAAGTGCTCGGCGGCGAAGACCTGGACGGGGCGGCGGGCGACGGCGGGCGTGCCGACGCCGTTCGTGCCGACGACCTCCTCGCGCCAGTCCGCGCCGATCTCGAAGCCGAACCCGTCGGCCTTGCGCAGCACCGACCGGCTGCCCTCGCGCCACAACACCCGGGCCTGCGCGTCCGCCACGACCATGATGTGCTGGGTGATGTCCCCGACCGACAGCAGCCCCTGCCGCAGTACCGGAAGGACGTGCCGCAGCGGGGAGTCGCGCCGGCGCCGCTCGACCTCGTCCGGACCGAGCACTCCGGCCCGGAAGTCGTGGTCGGGGTCCACGCCGGAGCGCAGCATCCGCCCCCAGGACTCCCCGATGACCGGCCGCGGATCGAGCCGGGCGCGCTCGCCGGCCAGCGTCGCGTTGCGCACCTCGTCGAGCACCCGAGCCGCCTGCGCTGTGTCCACCGCGGCGAGCCGCGTCACGTCCATCGGCGAGTACACCACTGGGTCCTCCCGGAGAGCCTGAGCGGGCAAAGTGGCCCCGGCCGCCCGGCCATGTGACCCGAAGCCCGTACTGACTGCACGTCTCATAGTGCCGTCTGTCCGTCGCGGAGGGCGACACTCCGGACGCGGAGCGGAGATTTCACGCAGGGTGCGGAGAGGTTGCAACCCCCTGCAACCCTGGTGAACTTCCCCCGCGTGTCCAAAAATTGACGCAACGCCGCCTCGTGCGGCGTGCGTGCTCCGCTCAACGGGGCCATGGAACGGGGGTGGTGCCGTGTCGGCGCAGCACCACCCCCGTGCCCCGTACGTCTGTTGACGGCGGCTCAGAAAACGGGCCGCGCCCGCTCCACCACCGAGCCGAGGTCCAGGGTGTGCGGCAGGGTCCCGAACGACGCCCCCCAGTCCCCGCCGAGGCGTGAGGCGCAGAACGCGTCGGCGACCTCCGGCGGCGCGAACCGGACCAGCAGCGAGCCCTGGAGGACCACGGCGATGCGCTCGACGAGACGCCGGGCGCGTCCCTCGATGCCCTCCAGGTCGGCGAGTTCGGTCAGCAGGTTCTTGATCGCGCCGTCCAGCCGGTGGTCGGCGCCACGGGCCCTGCCGACCTCCTGGAGGTAGGCGTTGAGGGCCGCAGGTTCGCGTTGCAGGGCGCGCAGGACGTCCAGTGCCTGGACGTTGCCCGCGCCCTCCCAGACGGAGTTGAGCGGAGACTCGCGCAGCAGCCGCGGCATGCCCGACTCCTCCACGTAACCGTTGCCGCCGAGGCACTCCAGGGCCTCCACCGCGACCGGCGTGCACCGCTTCGTCACCCAGTACTTCGCGGCCGGTACCGCGATCCGCAGGAACGCCCGCTCCTGCTCGCCCCCGTCGTCGTACGCGGCGGCGAGCCGCAGCCCGAGCACCGTCGCGGCCTCCGACTCCAGGGCCAGGTCCGCGAGGACGTTCCGCATCAGCGGCTTGTCGATCAGCCTGCCGCCGAACGCCTCGCGGTACGTCGAGTGGTGGACCGCCTGTGAGACGGCCTGCCGCATCAGACCCGCCGAGCCGAGCACACAGTCCAGCCGGGTCGCCGCGACCATCCCGATGATGGTGCGCACCCCGCGCCCCTCGTCCCCGACCCGGCGCGCCCACGTGCCGTCGAACTCGACCTCGGCCGACGCGTTCGACCGGTTGCCCAGCTTGTCCTTGAGCCGCTGGATGCGGAACACGTTCCGTGTGCCGTCGGCGAGGACCCGCGGCACCAGGAAACACGTCAACCCGCCGGGAGCCTGCGCCAGCACCAGGAAACCGTCCGACATCGGCGCCGAGCAGAACCACTTGTGGCCCGTCAGCTCGTACGTCCCGTCCTCGGCCAGCGCTCGCGCGGACGTCGTGTTCGCGCGTACGTCGCTGCCGCCCTGCTTCTCCGTCATGCCCATCCCGAAGAGCACGCCGGCCTTCTGCTGAGCGGGCCGCAGGTCCTGGTCGTAGACCATGGACGTGAGCCGGGGCTCCCACTCGGCGGCGAGCGCCGGGTCGGTGCGCAGCGCGGGCACCGCCGCGTGCGTCATCGACAGCGGGCACAGGTTCCCCGCCTCGACCTGCGTCCAGACCACGAAGGCGGCCGCGCGCCGCACATGCCCGCCGGGCTGTGACCACGCCGCCGTCAGGCCCGCCGAGACACCCTTGCCGAGCAGCCGGTGCCAGGACGGATGGAACTCGACGTCGTCGGCCCGGTTGCCGTAGCGGTCGTGGGTGCGCAGCTTCGGCGGGTTCTCGTTGGCCAGCGCCCCCCAGGCCTGGACCTGCGCCGATCCGGAGGTCAGCCCGAGGGCCGACAGATCGCCGTGCGCCTCGTCGAGCAGCTGTGGGTCGAGGTGCCGGTCGACCGCCTCGACGAGGGCACGGTCGGCGTTGAAGACGTCGTACGAGACCAGCGGCGGAGCCTGGTTGGTCACGGTGTGGGTGCTGGCTGCCATGTCTGGGAACCTACCCCTCGGTACGGCGGTCGTCACCAAACTCCCGCCGCACTGGACCGTGCCCCTTTCCGCCCCGCCGTGCCGGTCAGGCGGGGTGCGACAGGGCGGCCAGTTCGCCGGAGCCGCCGAGCGTGTCCTCGCCGTGGACGTTCACCCCCCAGCCCGGGCTGTGGACCGTGTCGAGGTAGCGCTCGCCGAGGTCCGGGGCGATCGCCACCGCGGTGAGGTTGCGCCGCCCGTACTGGGCGAGCCAGTCGGTCGCGCCGCTGACCACGGTGCCGGTGGAGCCGCCGAACAGGAAGCCCCGGGAGGCGAGTCGGCGGCAGGCCCGCAGCGTGTCCGGCTCCGGGACGTGCACCACGTCGTCCACGTAGGACTCGTCGAGCAGCGGCGGACGGACGGCCATGCCCAGGCCGGGGATCATCCGGGGAGCGGGCGGCCCCCCGAAGGTCACCGAGCCGACGGTGTCCACGGCCACGATCCGCACCCGGCGCCGCTGCTGCCAGAACCAGCGCGCGCAGCCCATCAGGGTGCCGGTGGTGCCGGCCCCGACGAACAGCACGTCCAGGTGCGGGAAACGGCGGGCGATGGCCGGTGCCGTGGTGCGGTAGTGCGCGCGCCAGTTGCCCTCGTTGGCGTACTGGTTGAGCCAGACGTACCGGTCGTCCGAGGCGCACACCGCGCTCACGTACGCGATCCGCGCGCCCAGGAAGCCGCCGTGCAGATCGGGTTCGTCGATCACGTGGACGACGCTCCCCAGCGCCTCCATCATCCGCCGGGTCGCCGGATTGCAGCGCGAGTCGGTCACGCACAGGAACCCGTAGCCACGGCTCGCCGCGATCATGCTCAGCGCCACGCCGAGGTTCCCGGACGACGACTCGACCATGACGGATCCCGGCCGCAGGACACCCTCGCGCTCGGCGGCGTTGACCATCTCGGTCGCGGCCTTCAGTTTGATCGACCCCGCGAAGTTGAACCCCTCGCACTTCAGGAAGAGCGGCAGCCCCAGTGCCGCCCGCAGGTCGACGTAGAGCTCGTCCTCGTTGAACTGTGTGGGCTCGGATATGACGGGCATGATGTCCCCCCTGTTTCATGCGGCACCGCGCTCCGCTCCTCGCGTGGCGCGGTGCCCGCCGGTCAGCCGTACCGGCGCAGTTCGTGGAAGAAGCCGTCGACGACGTGCGGCTCGCCCCTTCGGGCCACCTCGTCGTGGACGAACTTGCCGACCGCGAGGTCGAGGACCCCGAGGCCGAAGGGCGAGAACACCACCGTCCGGTCCGCGGGTACGGTCACCCGCCCACAGAGCACGTCGTCCAGCGTGCCGTCGAGGAAGTCGCGGCCGCCGGTGTGCTGTTCGGCCAGATGCGGTGACGTGTCAGCCTTCAGGCAGTGCTCGACGTCGTCCACGAAGTTGGCCGAGTCGAGCAGGATCTCGGGCGCCAGGTCGCGCAGCGACACATGCAGCACGAGCGGGGCGTGGGAGAACCACGCCGGGTCGTGGATGTGCGGCTTCGCGGCGACGGTGGCGAAGACCAGCAGGTCGCTGGAGCGGATCAGCGACTCGGCGCTGTCGTGCACGGTGATCCGGCCCTTGGTGCCCGACCGTTCCAGGTAGCCGCTGAAGCCGGCCGCGCTGTCCGCGGACAGGTCGAACACCCCGGTCTCCTCGAACGACCAGCCTGTGGCGGCCAGATGGGTGTGGATGTAGCGGGCGATCAGACCCGTCCCGACGAACCCGACCCGGGTGGGCCGGGCGCGGTCGCGGCTGAGGCGGTCGGCCGCGAGGGCCGCCGAGGCCGCCGTCCGGGTGGCGCTGATGATCGAGCTCTCCAGGCACGCGAACGGATAGCCCGTGTCGTGGTCGTTGAGGATCAGCACGGCCGAGGCGCGCGGCAGACCGCTCGCCGTGTTCCCGGGGAAGCTGGAGACCCATTTCAGGCCGTCCACCCCCACCGGCCCGCCTATCGAGGCGGGCAGCGCGATGATCCGGGACGACGGACGGTCCGGGAAACGCAGGAAGTACGACGGAGGGTTCACCGAGTCGCCCGCGCCGTGCAGGCGGTACACCGACTCGACCAGGTCGACGATCTCGGACTCCCGCCCGTGCAGGGCCTCGTGGACCTGGGCGCCGGAGATGACGGAGAACGGGGGAGGCGTCAGCGCCCCCGGTTCCGTGGTCGTCGTGCCGTTCTCGTCCGTGGTGGTCATGCGGCCCTCACTTCGATGGTCGGTGCGCAGTCGGTCAGCCGGACCGGGTCGCCCAGGGCGGCGAGCACCTCACGGGGCCCCTCGAAGGGCTCCCTGCTGTGCGCGGTACGGATGTTGTCGACGAGCAGCAGGTCACCGGAGTGCCACGGCTCGCGTGCGGTGTGGGCCCCGTACACCTCGTTGATGATCAGTACGACGTCCTCGCCGATCGGGTCGCCGTTGCCGTAGCGGGTGTTGAAGGGGAGCCCGTCGGAGCCGTAGACGTCCACCAGGTACTCGCGCACCTCGGGGTCCATGGTCCACTCGTTGAGGAACGCGATCTGGTTGAACCAGCAGCGCCGCCCGGTGACCGGGTGGCGGACCACGGCGCTGCGGCGCTGCCGGGTGCGCAGGGAGCCGTCGCTCTGCCAGGCGAACTCGATGGCCTGCGCCCGGCAGTAGTGCTCGACGGCCGCGCGGTCCTCGGTGCCGAAGGCCTCGGCGAGGCTCGCCCCGATCTCGTCGTTGTACGTGCGGGTGAGCAGCCAGCCCTCCCGCTCGAACCGTGCGGTGAGGGAGGCGGGCAGCGCGTCGAGCACGGCAGGTGCGTCGGCGACGGCGGTGGCGCCGCCCTGGTCGGGCGCGTCGAGGCAGGCGTACAGCATCAGGCCGGGGAACTCCAGCGCGTAGCTCAGCTCGTGGTGCATGCACATCTGCTGGTTCGGCGGCCACTTGGAGGAGGAGTACACACCGTCCTCGTACGAGCGCCGGGGCGCGAAGGACTCCCGGTCGGGCATCAGGCCGGTGGCCAGTCGGCGGAAGACGGCCGCGGTCGTGTCCGGGTCGCGCAGTCCCAGGCCGCGGACGAGGAGGCTGCCGTGCTCGGCGACGACGGCCCGCAGCGCGTCGCGGTGTTCGGCCGCCCAGCCCGTCGTGTCGCCCGCGGCGTCGGCGCGCAGGATCGGAGGGCTGCCGGGGCGCAGATCGACGTCCGGTAGCAACGTCGGAGATGAAGACGACATCAGGTGCTTCCTTTCGGCCTTGCGGTGTTCGGTCGTGCGGGTGTGCGGTGTTCCGGTCATGGGTGTCGTCGGTGCCTTCGGTTCCGTCTCTTCCGTGTGGTCAGCCGTGGTCAGGAGGCGGCGGGGGTGTCCAGGAGCCCCGCCAGGTCCGCGAGGACGGGATGACGTGTGACGTCCTTGAGCGTGATCGCCCGGTCCAGGGCGATCGCGAGCTTCACGGCCGCGAGCGAGGTGCCGCCGCGGTCGAAGAAGTGGTCCCGGCGGCCGATCCGGTCGCCGGGGATGCCGAGCACCTGGGCCCAGGCCGCCGCCACCCGGCGCTCGCTCGCGGTGCCGGGCGCGTGCGGGCCCTCACCGGCGGGCGAACCGTTCCCGGCGGAGTCGAGCTCACCGGCGAGCCTGGTCAGCGACTTCCGGTCGGTCTTGCCGTTGGCGGTCAGCGGCAGGCTGTCCCGCCGGTGGACGGCCGAGGGGACCATGTACGCGGGCAGCGACACGGCCAGCCGCTCCCGCACGGCCGCGGAGTCGAAGCGGGCGGACCCGGCGCAGAACGCCACAAGGCGCGTCCCCCCGACGACCACCACGGCGCCGTCCCGGACCCCGGGCACCCGCAGCAGCGCGTTCTCGATCTCGCCGATCTCGATACGGAAGCCGCGGATCTTGACCTGGCTGTCCCGGCGGCCCAGGAACTCCAGCTTGCCGTCGGGCAGCCAGCGGCCGTGGTCACCGCTGCGGTAGAGCCGCTCACCCGGGCGGTACGGGTCGGTGGTGAACGCCGCCCGGGTCCGCTCCGGGTCGTTGACGTACCCGCGGCCGACACAGACCCCGGAGAAGACGATCTCGCCGGGCGCGCCGAGGGGTACGGGGGACAGGTCCTCGTCGACGACGTACACCCGCACGTTGGCGACCGGCCGGCCGAGCGGGACCCGGTCCTGGTCCGGCACCCGGGACATGACCTCGTGATTGGTGTCGTCCGAGGTCTCGGTCAGCCCGTACGCGTTGACCAGCCGGATGCCGGGCTCTGCCGCGAACCAGCGCTCGACGAGCTCCTTCTTCACCGCCTCCCCGGTGACCGACACACAGCGCAGATCCGGCAGTTCGCGCGGGCGCTGCTCCAACTCGGCGAGCACGGCCTCCAGATACGACGGGACCACCTGGAGGACATTGACCCGGCCGCCGGTGATCGTGTCCACGAACCGCGGGACGTCCAGGATCACCTCCTGTTCGACCAGCAGGGTGCGGCCGCCGACCAGGAGCGCGGAGACCAGCTGCCACAGCGAGATGTCGAAGCACTGGGGTGCGGTCTGGGCGACGACCTGGCCCTCGCCGACGCCCAGGTCGTCGAGCTTGGCGTGGACGTGGTTGAGGAAGCCGGCGTGCTCGCACATCGCGCCCTTGGGCTCGCCGGTGGAGCCGGACGTGAAGTAGATGTAGGCGAGTTGGCCGGCGGCGACGGGGATGCCGAGGTCGCTGTCGGGGTGGTTCTCCGCGTAGGCCGCGTCGACGTGCAGGACGCGGGCGCCGGTGTCGGCCCCGTCCAGGGTGGTGGTGCTGCCGTCTTCCGTCAGGACGAGTTCGCATCCGGCGCGCGCCAGGGTGGCCGCGATGCGTTCGGCCGGGAAGTGCGGCTCGATGGGCAGATACACGCCGCCCGCCTTGAGGACGGCGAGGACGGCGGCCATCCAGTCCAGGTCGCGTTCCATGACCACGGCGACGACGTCCTCGCGCCGCAGCCCGCGGGTCAGCAGGGCCCGACCCAGTTGGTTCGCACGGGAGTTGAGCTCCTGGTACGTCCACTGCCGGTCGCCCTGCACGGCCGCGACGGCGTCGGGGTGGGCCAACACCCTCTCCTCGAACAGCTCGTGGACCCGGCGGTCCGGCAGCTCGCGGTGCGGCCCCGCCAACCCGTCGAGCTGGAGGCGGAGTTCGTCGTCGGACAGCAGGCTCTGCCGGCCGGGCTCGGCGTCCGCGTCGGCGGACAGATGGGTGAGCGCGGTGAGGTGGTAGCCGGCTATCCGGGCGGCGGCGTCCGCGTCGAGGACGTCGGTGCGGTAGCGCAGGCGCAGGGTGTGGTCGTCGAAAGCCACGTGCAGGACGGCGTCCTCGGGGCCCCGGCCGCCGTGCGGATCGAGCACCGTCTCGAAGGCGGCCGGTTCGTCCTCCGCCCTCCGCGCGGCCAGGTCCGCCTCGGCCTCGCGGGTGTGTTCCAGCAGGTCGTGCCAGGAGCCGGTGCCGACGGTCAGCCGGCACGGCCTCGGCCGCTCGCCCTTCGCCGCCACGTACCCGACCGTCACCTCGCGCTCGCCGGACAGTGCGGCGAGGACCCGTGCGTGTGCGGCCAGCAGAGCGCGGGGTTCCCGCACCAGGCCCTCGGGCAGCGGCACTTCGTACTCGGCGGTGCCCGGCACCGGGTCGAGCGTCCACTTCGGGATCGTTTCCATGGTCTTTCTTCCCCCTGTTGTCTTTCTGGTCTGTGCCGCGGAGCCTGGCCGGGCCGCGTAGCCGTCAGGCGCGTCGCTGAGCGACCGCCGGGTTCCCGCCCCAGTGCGCCCCCGCCGGTACTTCCTCGCCCTTCATCAGGAAGGAGTCGGCGGCCAGTACGGCGCCGTCGCCCACCGACGCCCCGTAGTGCACGAGCGCGCCGACGCCGAGCGTCACGCCGTCGCCGATCTCGATGTGGTCGGACTTGAAGGTGCCGTCCTCCTGCGAGTGCGGCTGCACCTTGGTGTGCGCACCGAGGGTGCTGTCGCTCCCGATGGCGGTGAGCGTGCGCTCCGTGATGGAGCAGCCGTCGTCGAAGACCCTGCGGCCGATACGGACCCCGAGCAGCCGCCAGACCAGGTTCTTGAACGGGGTGCCGTTGTAGACGCTGATGTGCCTGTCGGGGATCTTCCACAGCCGCTCGTGGCGCCAGAAGAGTGGGTCGTAGATGGAGTGCAGCCGGGGCTCCAGCGGACGGAACCGGCAGATCAGCCGCTCCACCAGCACGTAGTAGCCGGTGGTGAACGCGAGGCCGGCGATCAGGGACGCGCCGATCAGCAGACCGCCGGCGGTGCCGAACTCCCCGTACAGGTCGAAGGCGGCGAAGCCCAGGACCGTGAGCACGAACCAGTCGAACCAGCGGATGAACAGGAACAGACCCATGGTGCGCAGGTTGTGCCGGTTCTTCGCGGAGAGGCGACGGTGTAGCTCGTCGCCCTCACGGAGGTGGTCGAAGCGGGTGTCGCGCTCCACGGTCCTCGGGATCTCGAAGGGCGGGGAACCCAGCAGGCCGACCCCTTCGCGTATATCGCCGTCGAGCGGGACCATCACCTTCGTCGCGAGCAGGCAGTTCTCGCCCGTGCGGCCTCCGGCGGGGTAGGCGATGTGGTTCCCGAGGAAGTTGCGCGCCCCGATGGACGTCTGCGAGATGCGGAACGACGTGCCGGAGAACTCGGCGTTCATGATCGACAGTCCGTCGGCGACCATCGTGCCGCTGCCCACGGTGGCCAGGTAGGGCGTCTCGTGGGCCACCTCCGTACCGAAGTTGGAGCCGGTCTGCTCGACGTGCGAGAGGTCGTATCCGAGGGCCCGCAGGTAGTGGACGATGTACGAGCTGTCCCCGCACAGCCACTTGAAGAACTTGACGTTGGTCAGGCGTGCGACGGCACGCTGCACCGAGTAGTGGAAGCCGTGGAGCGGATAGACCCGGTCCGGTTCGAGGGCCAGGTTCAGCAGCCGCGGCAGTACGGACACGGTGACGAAGCCGATCAGGATGAAGCCCACGAAGAGCGCGAGCGACAGACCGAGCGCCTCGGCGTAGAACCGCGCCGACGTGATGTGCCGCGTCTCCCGGTCGAGCAGCACGTCCAGCGCGGGCGCCACCGTGAGCAGCATGTACGTGCCCCCGATGAGGAGCGGCACATAGAGGAACAGTGTCTGCAGCACGGTGGCCAGGCCGTAGCCCGCCCGCCGCGCGGTGCCGCAGTCCGCGGGCTCGACCCGTACGTACTCGACGTCCGTGCGCTGGGCGGGGGAGCCGTGCCAGTGCTGACCGTCCGGCACCGACGCGCCGCCGTACAGCGCGGACGAGTGGCCGAGCTGGGAGCCGTCCCCCATGGAGGTGCCGATGTCGAGGACGGTCTTCTCGCCGACGAAGACGTCGCGGCCCAGGGTGACCGGGCCGGTGCGTATCCGTCCGGCGTGAGCCTGGTAGCAGAGGAAGTAGGAGTCCTTGCGGATCACCGTGCCCGCGCCGACGGTGAACAGGTCGGTGCAGACCGGGACGGAGGGGGAGAGGATCGTGACGCCCTTGCCGATCCGCGCCCCGAGCGCCCGCAGGTAGAGCACGTAGAGCGGGTTGCCGGCGAACAGGACCATCGGGTTGGCGTGCAGCAGTGCCTTGACGGTCCAGAAGCGCAGATAGGCCAGGCTCCAGACGGGGAACTCGGTCTCCTTCCAGCGGCCGACCAGCACCCACTTGGCCACCACGGGCAGCGCGCACATCCCGACGAAGACGGCACCGCCGAAGACGGCCGACCGCAGGTAGACGTCCACCAGGCCGTCCGCGGCCGAGACCCAGTCGTACCCCTGAGCGGTGACGAGCCCGGAGAGCAGGCAGTACGCCGTGAAGACCAGGAACTGGAGTGCTCCGCACAGGACATAGCGCGCGGTGCTGCCCGGTGGAGGAGGCTCGGCCGGTTCGGGAGCGGGCGCCGGCGGCTCGTCCGGGACCTCGGCCAGCGCCGCCGCGAGACCCCGTATCGTCGGGTGCCCGTACACGTCCCGCATCGACACGGCCGGCAGGTCGGGATGCTTCCTGACCCGGGCGCAGAAGTGGGCCATCACCAGGGAGTTGGCACCGAGGTCGTCGAAGAAGTGGCTGTCGACGGGGACCCGCTCGACGCGTACGACGCCGGCCAGCACCTCCGCGAGGACGTGTTCGGTGCCGTTCGCCGGGGCGTGGGTGGTCAGGGAGCCGGCCGGAGCGGCGGTCGTGACCTCACCTGGATTTACCACCACTTGATCTCCTTGCTGATGATTACTGCTACTTGTTGACCGTTCGGAGTGATTGGTACTCCGGATGGGAATACGAAGGAATCACGCCCGCAGTTTCATCGGGCAGCCGAATTGGCTATGCCTGAGGCGTGGGTGAACCAGGGTGATTCCGATGTGATTCCGGTGTGCCGGAAGAAGGAGTTGTTCCGGAAGAAAGGGCTCGGGCCGGAAGGAAGAATTGTGCTCATGGAAATGAGATGGCAGACGAGAGGAAATTGTTCGCCGAGTGTCTGAAGTGGCCGCGTGAAAAGGTGCAGAGCAGCACGGCATGATCCGCGTGGTTCCCACGCGGATCACGGGTAACGCGGCTGTGTCGGGCCCTGGTCCAGGCCTTTCTGAGTCCCCCGTGTCGTGGTGCACTGAGCCGTCCCCACGTGCCCAGCGGAATGCAATCCGAATTGTTTACGTGTGCTCATGAACGGGTCAAGGGCGTTTCGTCCTATGGCGCTTTCTCGCCGTTCGGACCTTCATCGAATGCACCCCTGAACCGTCCCCTCCGCACGTGCGACCGGGGAACTCACCTTATGGATGGCGTATATGCTGTCGCGCGTTCCACTTCTGGAGGGTGAGTAATTCAGCCAACGCGGTCATGACAGAAAGCCGGTTCGATTTTCCTTTACGATTTCTGTCGGGTTGCTGCCGCTTTTCTTTCGTATGACGGAACCGGGAGGGCGGAAGCGCGCCGCCGGGCATGTCGGACCCGGCCGTGGTACCGCGGGATGAGTGCAACCTCGCACGGCGGATACCTTTAGGGCGTGCAGCCAGCAAGTGAAACCCCTCAGAGCGCGTCCGGCCGTCTCCATCGGGCCCGTGCCCTCTATCGGAACGTCTCCAAGCGCAGGACCGCCTGGCTGCTGATCAAGGACACCGTCAACTCGTGCATCGAGTACCGGATCCTCGGACTCGCGGCGGAGGCGGCGTTCTTCACGCTGCTGTCCGTGCCGCCGCTGCTGCTCAGCATGCTCGGCCTGCTGGTCTACGTGGACGACTGGACCGGCGCCGACACCATCGCCAGCGTGGAGACCAACCTCCTGGAGGCGTCCCGCACGATCCTCACCGACAAGGGCGTCACACAGATCGCCGAGCCGGTCCTCCACGACGTCATGGAGGGCGGCCGCCCCGACGTCATCTCCCTCGGCTTCCTGTTCGCCCTGTGGTCGGGCTCGCGCGCGGTGAACGTCTTCATCGACACCATCACCGTCATGTACGGGCTCGACGGCGTGCGCGGCATCGTCAAGACCCGGCTCGTGGCCTTCGCGCTGTTCCTCGCGGCGCTGCTCATCGGCTCCATCGTGCTGCCGCTGGTCGTCGCGGGCCCGGACGCCGTGGTGAACGTCGTCCCCTGGTCGGAGAACGTCGTACAGGGGCTGTACTGGCCTGTCGTCATCGTGCTGTCCATCGCCTTCCTGACGACGCTGTACCACGTGTCGGTACCGGTGCGATCGCCCTGGGTCGAGGACGTGCCGGGCGCCCTGGTGGCCCTCGCCATGTGGGTGCTGGGCAGCTTCCTGCTGCGTATCTACCTGACCAACACGGTCGAGGGCCCCAGCATCTACGGCTCCCTGGCCGCGCCCGTCGCCGTGCTGCTGTGGATCGGCGTCTCCGCCTTCGCGGTCCTCGTCGGCGCCGCCGTCAACGCGGCCATCGACCGGGTCTGGCCGGCCGCGGCCACCGCCGCCGCGCGAGCCGTCAACGAACGGCTGCGCGCCGAGCAGGCCGCCGACCTGGTGGCCCGCGCGGCCGCGGCGAGGGCCCACCTCGCCGACGACCCGGACGACCCCGACATGCCCTCCGAGTTCCCGGAGCGCTGGTCCCGCTTCCTGCCCCCGGAGGACGTGACCTCCCGGCTGCGGACGCATGCGAAGACCACCCCCAAGAACGGCGACGAGACGCCCCCGCCGCAGTGACCGCGACGGGGGCGCCAGGGTGCGCTCCGGAACATTTCGGGGGTACGCCGGCGGCCGTCAGACCTTCCACACGCCGGTTGCCGCGAGCTCCCGCGCGAAGTCCGTGAAATCGCGCGGCGCGCGCCCCAGAACCTGCCGGACGGTCTCCGTGGACCGGGCGTTGCCGCCGTCGAGCAGCCCGTCGAAGACCTCCTCCATGAACGCGACCTCCTCGGGCGGCAGCCCGAACCCGGCCAGGATCGCCCCGTACTCCTTCGTCGACACCGGCACGTACCGGATCTCCCGGCCCGCCGCGGCGGAGATCTCCGCCATGGCCTCACGGAACGAGAGCAGCCGCGCCCCGGTGATCTCCAGGGTCCGGCCCGCGTACGAGGAGTCCGCCAGCGCCTTCACGACCACGTCCGCGAGGTCCCGCGTGTCGATGAACGGCACCTTCACCTCACCGGCGGGGAACACGAACTCACCACTCCGCACGCCCTCCAGCAGCAGGCCCTCGCTGAAGTTCTGGAAGAACCAGTCGGCCTGCACGACCGTCCACTCGGCACCCGACTCGCGCAGCGCCCGCTCGGCCGGCTCCGCCTGCCGCTCGCCGCGCGCCGACAGCATCACCAGACGGCGTACGCCGAGCTCCTGGGCCTGCCGCGCGAGGGCGGCGATGTTCTCCGCGGCACCCGGCGCGCCGATGTCCGGGGTGTACGCCAGATACGCCGCGTGCGCGCCGCGCAGCGCCTCGGTCCAGGTCGAGGAGTCGTACCAGTCGAAGCGCACCTCGCTGCTGCGCGAAGCGGCCCGTACACCGAACCCGGCGGCCTTCGCGGACTCCGCCACCTGACGCCCCGTCTTGCCCGAGGCCCCCGTCACCAACACCGTCTCGTTCCGCGTGTTTTCCGTCATGAGCCCAGTCAACGGCCCCGCGGCGAAAGGGAACATCGCTGAAGCTCTCGTTCCCATAAGGGCGCGTCTACCCTGAGGTCATGGACGCACTCGCAGGCCTTCTGGAAGGTCCACGCGCGCGTGGCGCCTTCATGATCCGAGCGTGTTTCGAGCCGCCCTGGTCCCTGCGCATCGAGGACCGTGCCCCGCTCACCGTCATGCTCCTGGTGCGCGGGCATGCCTGGATCACGCCCGAGGACGGGGAGCGGGTGCGGTTGCGGGCCGGTGACCTCGCCATCGCGCGCGGCCCCGACCCCTACACCTGCGCCGACGACCCGTCGACCGCGCCCCAGGCGGTGATCCTGCCGAACCAGGTGTGCACCTACCCGGACGGCCGTTCGCTGAAGGGCCGGATGGACCTGGGCGTCCGCACCTGGGGCGCGCGGCTCGACGGCTCGATGGTGATGCTGATCGGGACGTATCCGATGCACGGCGAGGTCAGCGGGCGGCTGCTGGACGCGCTGCCGGCGCTGCTGACCCTGCCCTCCGACGTGTGGGAGTGCCCGCTCACCCCGCTGATCATGGAGGAGATCGTGCGGGACGAGCCCGGCCAGGAGGTCGTCCTCGACCGGTTGCTCGACCTGCTGGTCATCGCCGCGCTGCGGGCCTGGTTCTCCCGCCCCGAGGCCGAGGCGCCCGCCTGGTACCAGGCTCTCGCCGACCCCGTCGTGGGCCGGGTCCTGCGACTCCTCCAGGACGACCCCGCGCACCCCTGGACGGTCGCCTCCCTCGCCACGAAGGCCGGCGTCTCACGGGCCGCGCTCGCCCGCCGCTTCAGCGAACTCGTGGGCGAACCACCGATGACGTACCTGACCGGCTGGCGCCTCGCCCTCGCCGCCGACCGGCTGCGCGGCACCGAGGACACCCTGGAGGCGATCGCCCGCCAGGTCGGCTACGGCAGCGCGTTCGCACTGTCCAGTGCCTTCAAGCGGGTCTACGGGGTCAGCCCGCAGGAACACCGGACGAGGGCGGCGTAGCGATTTGTCTGTGGCTGGATCGGCTGGATCGGCTGGGTCGTACGTGGAGGACGTGTCGCCGAGCCCGTACCGGGAGCGGGCGTCGCGGCTCCCGGGCGCGGTCGTCTGGACCCGTACCGCCGTGCCGGGCGACTCGGCGCCGGTGCTGCCCGACGGGTGCATGGACCTGCTGTGGACCGAGGGGCGGCTCTTCGTCGCCGGGCCCGACACCCGCGCGTACGTGAGCGAAGCGTCCGGCGGCACCCGGTTCGCGGGCGTCCGGTTCTTCCCCGGGACGGCGCCCGCCTATCTCGGCGTCCCGGCGCACGAACTGCGCGACCGGCGGGTCGACCTCGCGGATCTGTGGAGCGCGGGGGCCGTCCGGCGGCTGACCGAGCGGGTGGACGCGGCGGCCGATCCCGCCGCCGCGCTGGAGGCCTTGGCCGTGGCACGGGCGGGCGATGTCGATCCGCCCGATCCGTGGGTGCGGGGCGCCGTCGCGGGGCTGTCCGCGGGACGTTCCGTCGCCTCGGTCGCGGACGCGGTGGGGTGGAGCGAACGGCAGCTGCACCGGCGGGCGCGGGGCGTCTTCGGCTATGGGCCGAAGACGCTGGCGAGGATCCTGCGCCTGCAGCGGGCGTTGGGGCTGGCGCGGGACGGGGTGCCTCTGGCGGACACCGCCGCGCGGGCCGGCTTCGCCGATCAGGCTCACCTGGCGCGTGACGTACGGGAGCTGGCGGGGGCGCCGTTGGGGGAGTTGCTGCGGCGTTGAGGGTGTGGTCGGGTCCGTGAGTGGGCGCGTGCGGGCCGGTGGGGGCTGGTCGCGCAGTTCCCCGCGCCCCTGAAGGGGCCGGCCCATTCGTTTCCTAGGCCGTGCTGCTCAGCGGTGCGAACAGGTCCACGCCGTTGCCGTCCGGGTCGAGTACGACCGCGTAGCGCATGCCCCAGTCGGCGTTCCAGGGCTTGAGCTCGGAGGCGTAGCCGGCGGCCACCAACTCCTCGTACGTGGCGTCGACGTCCGCCGGGCTGTCGCACGCGAAGGCCAGGCCGACCCTTCCCTCACCCGTCGGCGGCTGCCAGCCGGGGTGGAAGGAGCGGATCGTGTCCTCCGTGTCGAGGGCGAAGCGCAGGCCGCCGGGCAGGCCCGCCTCGACGTGCGGCTGCTTCTCGGAGCCCTCGGGGAATTCGAGTCCCAGGCGGCGGTAGAAGGTCAGGGAGGCGGCCATGTCGGAGACGACGAGGCCGATGAGGTCGAATCGTGGAGTCATGGGACCACCGTAGGAAGGACGGTGGACGGTGGTCTTGAACGAATCGGACACGGCGACAGCCTCACGGGGTCAAAGCTGTGTGGCCGTGCGGATCAGGCCGGCGAGGGCGAGGGAGCGGCTGTGCGCGGGCCAGGCGATGTGGGTGACGACCGGGGGCGCGTCGGCCAGGGGGACGGCGGTGTGCTCGGCCCACAGCCAGGCGCGGGCGGACTCGGGGAAGACGGCCACGGTGCGTCCGAGGGCGATCAGCTGGGCCAGCTGCGTCTGGTCGTGGATCTCGGGGCCCGGGCCGGGCGGGTACGTGCCGTTGCGGGACCAGCGGGCGAGCGGGAGGTCGGGGATGTCGCCGACGTCGGCCAGGGTCAGTGACTTGTGCGTGGCGAGGGGGTGGCCGGCGGGCAGGATGGCGATCTGTCCCTCGGTCAGCAGTTCCTCGCTGTCGAACCCGGCGAGGGAGTTGAACGGCTTGTGCATGAGCGCCACATCGGCGCGGCCGTCGCGCAGCAGCTCCGCATGCTCGCACATGCCGCTCGGCAGCACCTCGATCTCGGCGGCGTCGGGCTCGGCAGCGTAGGCCGCCAGGAGCTTCTGCAGCAGTTCGTGGGACGCGGCGGCCTTCACCGCCAGCACCAGGCGGTTGCGGCGACCGCCCGGACCGTCGGCGCCACCCGCGCGACGGGTGCGGCGAGCGGCGGCGGTGGTCGCGTCGAGGGCCGCGCGGCCCTCGTGCAGCAGCACCTCTCCGGCGCCGGTGAGGGTGACGCCGCGGCGGTTGCGTTCCAGCAGGGTGACGCCGAGGCGGCGCTCCAGCTGCTGGATGGCCCGGGACAGCGGCGGTTGGGCCATGCCGAGGCGCTCGGCGGCGCGGCCGAAGTGCAGTTCCTCGGCGACGGCGACGAAGTACCTCAACTCGCGGGTCTCCAAGGTGTCCATGGCCTCAACGTACGCCAGTGATACCCGCCGGGTATGACAGGGCACCGTATCGGTGTTGGATGCGCCGCTCGTCCGCGAGTGAACATCAACGGCATGAGCGAAGCGAGGATCGCGCTGGTGACCGGCGCGAACAAGGGAATCGGGTACGAGATCGCGACCGGTCTCGGTGCCCTCGGGTACCGCGTGGGCGTGGGAGCCCGCGACGAGGCCCGGCGCGGGAGTGCCGTCGAGAAGCTGCGCGCCGCCGGGGTGGACGCGTTCGGGGTTCCGCTGGACGTGACCGCCGACCTGAGCGTCACGGATGCCGCGGAACTGGTCGAACGGCAGGCCGGGCGCCTGGACGTCCTGGTCAACAACGCCGGCATCTCGGGAGAGGTGGGCCCGGGGTGGGTGCAGGACCCGACCGCGCTCGACCTCGACCTGGTCCGCACGGTCGTGGAGACCAACGTCATCGGTGTCATCCGGGTGACCAACGCGATGCTGCCGCTGCTGCGGCGCTCGGCGTCGCCACGGATCGTCAACGTCTCCAGTTCCGTCGCCTCCCTGACCCGGCAGGCGGACCCGGACATCGAGATCGGCCCCGTCATGGCGGCCTACTCGCCGTCGAAGTCGTTCCTCAACGCCGTCACCGTGCAGTACGCCCGGCAGCTCGCCGGCACGAACATCCTGATCAACGCCGCCTGCCCGGGCCTGGTCGCGACCGACTTCACCGGCTTCCAAGGGCCCCGCACTCCCGAGCAGGGCGCGGCCACGGCGATCCGGCTCGCCACGCTGCCCGACGGCGGCCCGACCGGTTCGTTCTTCGAGGACGACGGCGTCATCCCCTGGTGACCCCGGACCGCCGCCCGCCCTCGGACCGCCCCCGCAGCCACACGTACACGGGGATCCCCGCGAACAGGAACAACACCCCCTGGTACACGGCCGCGTACCCCGCCCCCGCGATCAGCCAGAACGAGAAGGCGAAGGAGAGGGCGGCGACGATCAGGTCCCGTGCCAGGCCCGCGGGGCGGACCCGTTCACGTGTTCCCTGGGCGAGCCAGTACAACTGGGCCGCGGCAGACAGCAGATACGGCACGCACCCGGTGAAGGTGGTGATGAGTACGAGCACGCGGAACGTGGTGTCGGGTCCCGCCGTGTAGTTGAGGCCGATCAGAACCGTGCCGAGGGAGGCGCAGGCAAGGACACCGAAACCGGGAACACCGCCCTTGCCCACGCGGGCGAACCTCGCCGGGAACAGCCCGTCGCGGGCGGCGGCGTACGGCATCTGGGCGCTCATCAGGATCCACCCGTTGAGGCAGCCGACCATCGACGCGACGGCGACGATCGCGATGAGCGTGCCGCCCCGGTGGCCGCCGGTCATCGCGTCGACGGCGTCGGCGAACGGCGCGCCGGACTGGGCGAGTTCGCCGTGCGGGACGAGCCCGAAGACCGCGACCGTGCCGAGGAGGTAGACGAGCGCCGAGCCGAGCGTGCCCAGCACGCTCGCGCGGCCGACCGTGCGCTCCGGGTCGCGGACCTCGCCCGCGCTCATCGCGGCCGACTCTACGCCCAGGAAGCTGTAGAGGAGCAGCGCGGCGGAGGCGGCGAGCGCGCCGGGCACGCTGTCGCCCGAGGCGTTGAACGGGCCGAAGTTGTCGGTGTCGATGAAGAAGAGCCCGACGGTGGCGACCAGGAGCAGCGGCACGAACTTGAGGATCGTCGACACGATCTGCACCCCGCCGACCCAGCGGGTGCCCGCGAAGTTCGCGGCGGCGGGCAGCCACAGCGCGGCAGCCGCCACGGCCGCCTCCAGGGCCCGGTTGCCGTCCAGCGGCAGCAGCACATCGGCGTATCCGACGGTCGCGACCGCGAGCGCGGCGATGCTGACCCAGGTCATGGTCCAGTACGACCAGGCCGACAGAAAGCCCGCGAACTCGCCGAACGCGTCCCGCGGATACACGTACAGACCGCCGGTGACCGGGCTGCGGCGCGCGAGCTTCCCGAAGAGCAGGGCGAGCAGCACCGCGCCTATCGAGAGGATGACGAAGGCGACCAGGCTGACCGTGCCGTACGGCGCGACGGTGGCGGGCAGCACGAAGATGCCGCCGCCGATGATGTTGCCCATGACGAGGGCGGTGGCGGCGGCGAGGCCGAAGGTGCGGCGGGGCGCGGCCGGGGCCGGACCGGGCGGTGTTCCACCGGCCTCGGTGGTGCTGGGGGCAGTCATGGCACTTCCGGATTCCGTGGGGACGCGCCGCATCGCGTCCGGCGGCCACGGCGACGCCGGTCGACGCACTGCGGCGTACGGGGTGTGGGGAGGCCGTGATCGTAACCCCACATCCCACATGGTGGGCAATCTGTTCACACACTGGACACGTACGGGCATCCGCCGCGCCTTCGACTAGCGTCGTGACATGAGCAGCGACACCACCCGCGATCCCTCTCCCGCCGCCCCGCGCACCCTCGCCGAGGCGCTCGCCGCCGGCACCGCCGTCCTCGACGGGGGCATGTCCAACCAACTCGAATCGGCCGGGCACGACCTGAGTGACGAGTTGTGGTCGGCGCGGCTGCTCGCCGAGCGGCCCGAGGCCATCACCGAGGCGCATCTGGCGTACTTCGAGGCGGGCGCCGACGTGGCGATCACCTCCAGCTACCAGGCCACCTTCGAGGGCTTCGCGGGGCGCGGCATCTCCCGCGAGCGCGCCGCCGAACTGCTCGGGCTCAGTGTCGAACTCGCCCGCGAGGCGGCCCGGCGGGCCGAGGCGAAGGGTGTGCGCGGGCCGCTGTGGGTGGCGGCGTCGGTGGGCCCGTACGGGGCGATGCTCGCGGACGGTTCGGAGTACCGGGGCAGGTACGGGCTGAGCGTGGCCGAGCTTGAGCGGTTCCACCGGCCCCGGCTGGAGGTGCTGGCGGGGGCGGGCCCTGACGTCCTGGCTCTTGAGACCGTGCCCGACGCCGACGAGGCGCGGGCGTTGCTGCGGGCGGTGCGCGGGCTCGGCGTACCGGCGTGGCTGTCGTACAGCGTCGCCGGGGACCGGACCAGGGCCGGGCAGCCGCTGGAGGAGGCCTTCGGACTCGCCGCCGACGCCGACGAGGTGATCGCGGTGGGCGTCAACTGCTGCGCCCCCGACGACGTGGACGCCGCGGTGGCGACCGCCGCACGCGTCACCGGCAAGCCGGTCGTGGTCTACCCGAACAGCGGCGAGACCTGGGACGCCGAGGCGCGCGCCTGGACCGGCCGCTCCACCTTCGCCCCCGAACAGGTCAGCGGCTGGGAGCGGGCCGGGGCCCGGCTGATCGGCGGGTGCTGCCGGGTCGGCCCGACGGCGATCACGGGGATCGCCGAAGCACTTGCCTCAGCCGGCTCACTTGCCTCACCCGGTTCACTCGATTCGCCCAACTCGCTCGGCCCGCTCGACTCCGCGTGAGGCCGCTTCGGGCCGGCGGGGTGCCGTGCTCGCCCGCACCACCAGCCGCGTGGACAACTCCGTACGCGTCCCCTCCGGCTGCTCACCGGCCATCATCCGCACCAACAGGCGCAGTGCCGTCGCAGCCATCTCGGCGAGCGGCTGGCGGACGGTCGTCAGGGCCGGCGAGGCCCAGTGGGCCTCGGGCAGATCGTCGAAGCCCACCACGCTGACGTCGTCCGGGACGGAGAGCCCCCGCTCGGCGAGTGCCCGGTACGCGCCGAGGGCCATGCGGTCCGAGCAGACGAAGACGGCCGTGGGCGGTTCCGGCAGATCGAGGAGCTCCAGCATGCGGCGGTGCGCGGCACTCTCGTCGAAGTTGCCGTAGCGCAGGTACTCGGGGCGGTGGCGCAGTCCGGCCGCCGCGAGCGCCGAGCGGTAGCCGGAGACGCGCGCGGTGCTGCACATCTTGCGGCGGTAGCCGGCGATGACGGCTATGCGTTCGTGGCCGAGGGAGAGCAGATGCTCGGTGGCGGTCACCCCGCCGTGCCAGTTGGCGGCGCCCACCGAGACGACCCCGGGCGGCGGTTCGAGCACCGGGTCGATCAGCACGAACGGGATGCGGTGCTGGTCCAGCCAGGCGTACTGGGACGCGGTCAGCTCGGAGAGGTTGAACAGCACCCCGGAGGAGCCGCGCGTGGAGAGCTTGTCCAGCCAGCCGCGTTCCGGCCGGCCGCCCCGGGTCCGGGTCAGTCCCGCCGAGACGACCACCTCGAGCCCCGCGTCGTGCGCCGCCTCCTCCACGCCGTGCAGGATCGAGCCCGACCAGGAGTTCTCCAGCGAGTGAACGACGAGGTCGACCAGGCCGGGCGACTTCACCGCGTCGAACCGGGGTCTGCGGACGTAGCCGAGCCGGTCGAGCGCCTCAGTCACCCGGCGGCGGGTCTCCGGCGCCACGTCCTCGCGGCCGTTGACGACCTTGGAGGCCGTCGGTACGGAAACGCCCGCCTCGCGTGCGACGACCGCGAGGGTCGGCCCGGCCACGCTTCCGGTACGCACCATGGAAGCCCACCTCTCCAGGCCCCGTCCCGAGGGCCGTCGAAAGTTTCGGGTAGAAAGCGCTTCCTACAGTAAGGCCGCTGTGACACGCCGTGGAAGAGCCGGTATTCAACGGAATCTCGCGGAGCCGAAACTTTCGAAATGTCGAACACGCAGGTCCCGGGCGCCTTGGGCCTGCCGCCCCGCCCTGCCGGACGGAGGGCCACGCGGCGGATTTCACCCTTCCCGGGACCGCGCCGAGGCTGCCCCGGGACTGCTCCGGGACCGCCCTGGGGCTGCGTGACACAGGGGTTGTGTGATGCGCTGAGGGGGCAGGCCCTGTGGTTCCCGCCGTGGTGAGGAGATGGTCGAATGACCGAGGGTCCCGTGGTCGGCACCCCCTACGGTGCCGTTCGAGGCCGTTACGAGAACGGCCTCGCCGTGTTCCGGGGCATCCCCTACGCCGCCCCTCCCTTCGGCCCCCGCCGCTTCCGGCCGCCCGTCCCGCCCGAGCCGTGGGACGGCGTGCGCGACGCGGGCACCTTCGGGCCGACGCCGCCCAAGCCGCCGTACTCCGAGGCCTTCGCGAAGCTGCTCTCCGACCCGGTCGTGCCGGGCGACGACATCCTCAACCTGAACGTGTGGACGCCCGAGCCGGGCCCCGGCGCCCGCCTGCCCGTCATGGTGTGGATCCACGGCGGGGCGCTGACCCGCGGCTCGTCGGCGGTACCGGTGTACGACGGCCGGGCCTTCGCCCGCGACGGCCTGGTGTTCGTCTCGCTCAACTACCGCCTGGGCGTGGAGGGTTACGGCCTCTTCCCGGACGCCCCCGCCAACCCGGGCCTGCGCGACCAGCTCGCCGCGCTGGAGTGGGTGCGGGACGCGATCGCCGGGTTCGGCGGCGATCCGGGCCGGGTGACGGTCTTCGGCGAGTCCGCCGGCGCGATCAGCATCGGGGCACTGCTGGCGAGCCCCCGTGCCCGGGGACTGTTCCGGCGGGCCGCGCTGCAGAGCGGGCCGCCCGAGGTGACGGAACGGGACAAGGTGCGGCGCCTGGTGCGGCGTATGGCCACCCGGCTGAGGATCCCCGCGACCGCCGAGGCGTTCGCCGCCGCCGACCGGGCCGCCCTGGCCGAGGCGCAGGCCGAGGTGGGCCGCCGTGCCAGCCCGGTCCTCGGGGGCCCCGCGTTCGGCATCGTCGTCGACGGCGACCTCGTGCCGCGCGATCCGCTGGAGGCGCTGCTCGACGGCGGCGCGGCCCGGGACGTAGACCTGTTGCTGGGCTGGACCAGCGAGGAGTACCGGCTGTGGCTCGCGCCCACCGGCCTCCTGGAACGCATCGACCGGCTGGGCCCGGTCGCCCTGGCCGGCGCGATGGCCCGCTGCCGCTGCGGCCCCGAGGTCCCGCGCGGCTACCGGCTGGCCCATCCCGACGTGAGCACCGCCGACCTGGTGGGCCAGCTGGTCACCGACCATCTGCTCCGCGTACCGCTGCACCGCCTGGCGGACGCCCACCCTGCGCCCTCGTACGTCTACGAGTTCGCCTGGCCCTCCAACGTCCCCGGCCTCGGCGCCTGCCACGCCCTGGAGCTCGGTTTCGTCTTCGACACGGCCGATGTGCCCGAGTCCGCCAAGCTCGCCGGGCCCGGGGCCCCGCAGGCTCTCGCCGACGAGATGCACTCGGCGTGGGTGCGGTTCGCCGTCGAGGGGGACCCGGGGTGGCCGGTGTGGGACGCCACGCATCCGGTACGGGTCTTCGGCGCGGGAGGACCCGCGGTCGTGCACGGACCTCGGGATCGCGAACTCGCCCTGTGGGAAGCAGAGTTCGCCGCCTCGGAGGCCACGGCCGCCGCCGACGGCCAGAAGACGCCGAAGCCGGGTGCGGTGCCGTTGTCGGTCGTGCGGCGCCTTCGGAGGCCAGGAGGTGTGCGGCGGGGGTGACGACCGAGGGCCGTCCTCCTGTCTCCGTCCGCCCGCCTCCGCTCTTCCGTCTCCGTCCGCCCGTCACAGGGCGCGTTCCGTCCGCCCCTCACCGGCCGCCGATTCGACCCGCCCAGCCGATTCCGCCGAGCAGGTGCTGCCGGAAGTCCGGATCCTCGTAGGCCTCCGAGGCGTGGCCGAGGGCGGTGTAGAAGACCCGGCCCGCGCCCTGTTCGCGGCACCACACGAGCGGATGGTCGTCCCCCATGCCGCCTCCCTCGTACGAGGATTCGTCGGCGGAGACGAGCACGCGCACCGCGTCGCGCGGGTTCGTGCGGAAGTCGTACCACTCGTCGGTGAAGTCCCAGACGGCGGGCAGATGCCGGGTGGCGGGGTGATCACGGTCCTCCACCACCGCCTTGCCCGGCTGGTGCTCGGGGTGCCGCGCGAACCTGGCCCCGAGCAACTCGCCGTAGTAGGGCCAGTCGTACTCCGTGCAGGCCGCCGCGTGCACCCCGACGAAGCCGCCGCCCGCCTCGACGTACGCGGCGAGGTGCTCCCGGCCGGCGGGCGTCAGGATGTCGCCACTGGTGGAGAGGAAGACGACGGCCGCGTACGGGTCGACGGGGGCGTCGAAGAAGTCGGGGGCCTCCGTCGCGTGGACGGTGAAACCGTGCGCGGCCCCGAGCGACCGTAGGGCGGCGATGCCGTCGGGTATCGACTCGTGGCGGTAGTCCGTGGTGCGGGTGTGGACGAGGACACGGGGTTCGAGGTGCTGCGCTGCCATGGGATCCGACTCTATGGCGCGCTGTCGCGCGGGCCGGAGGGCCGGCGGCACGGACGGGAGTCCGAAACTTTCGGTCCGGCGGGCCGGTCGCTCAACCCGACGCGCCCACCTCGTTGTCGGGCGCCCCGTCGCCGACCGGCGGCAGGTCCCCGCGCTCGACCGGCTCGGTGGCGGCACCCTCGGGCGCCGGCGGCAGGAGGGCGGTCAGTTCGGCGGCGTCCGGGTGGTGTGCCGCCTCCGCGGCCGCGCGCAGGACGGCGCGGGCCGGCCCGTTCGCGTCACCGACCAGCCGGATCACATGGCCGTCGCGCGGCACGGCGTACTCGTGCCGGCCACCGGCCTTCCTGTACCAGCCGTCCCCGTCGCGCTCACAGGTGACCGCCTCGCCCGATCCCTGCCCCACCTGCGTTTTTGGGCAGTTCTCCGCGGTCAACGTGCCCCGGTCCACGAAGAGTTCGAACTGGGCATGGGTCTTCTGTGAGAAGTACGCGGTGTGGAACCCGTCGCCCCCGAACACTCCCACCGACTGCTGGGCCACGGCGAACCCCGGGGCCCCGGTGACGTAGACGTGCTCCGGCGCGATCCCCAAGGCCCGGGCGCGGGCGGCGAGTTCGGCGGGGTCGGCCGGGCTGCCCGTGCCCTTGTCGGTACCGCCCGTCCCGGCGTCGGCACCGGCCGCGCCCGTGTCGGCCCCGGCCCCCGCCTCCTCCGTACCGCAGGAAACGAGCAACAGGGGCAGGAGCAGCAGCGGCAGGACTCGCGCGGCACGGATCATGGGAGCCATCCTGCCGCACAGGTGTTCCCCATGTCCGGGCCGGCTGCGGGGAGGCGCTCCGGCCTCGGGGAACAACGGGGCCTCCGCGCGGTGTCACCAGCTGACTGTGGCCGCCACCGGCAGGTGGTCGCTGCCGGTGGCCGGCAGTACCCACGAGCGCTGCGGCTCCACGCCGCGGACCAGGATCTGGTCGATCCGTACGACCGGGAACCCCGCCGGCCAGCTGAAGCCGAAGCCGTCCCCGGCCGTCTCCTGGGCCGAGCGCAGCTGCGAGGTGAGGCCGGCGAACGCGCGGTCGTCCGTCGTGCCGTTCAGGTCGCCGAGCAGCACCACCCGCTCGTTGCGCTCGGCCGCGACGGCCTTGCCGAGCGCCTGCGCGCCGTCGTCCCGCTGCCTGGTGGACAGGCCGGCCCGGGGATTGACGCGTACGGACCCCAGGTGGGCCACGTACACCGCCAGCGGCCCCTGCTCTGTGGCCACCGTGGTGCGCAGCGCCCGGGGGGTCGCCGCCTTCTCCTCGGCCGACAGGTTCTCCGCCAGCGGCCCGGCCATGCCCAGCATCGCGACGTCGACCGTCCGGGTGTCCGACAGCGGCAGCCTGCTCCACAGCCCGACCGTGCCCTTCACCGCGTGGTACGGGTACGCCTTCGCCAGCCCCTTCTCGTACGCGTCCCGGGCCTGCCCGGTCATCTCCTCGAGAGCCAGCACGTCCGCCCCGGAGGCCGCCAGTTCGCGGGCGGTGCCGGCCGGGTCGGGGTTGTCGGCGCCGACGTTGTGGCTGACCACGGTGAGGTCGCCGCCCGGATGGGACTTGTCGCCGAGCAGCGGGCCGAAGAGGTTCAGCCACACCAGGACCGGCAGCAGCAGCGCGGCCACCGCGGAGGCGGAGCGGCGCCACAGCGCTCCGGCCAGCAGCACCGGCACGAACAGGCCGAACCACGGCAGGAAGGTCTCCACCAGGCTGCCGATGTTCTTGAACCCGTCCGGGATCCGCGCGTGCAGCAGCATGAGCAGGCCCAGCAGCAGCGCCAGCGCCGTGAGCACCGGGCCCCGCTTCCAGGGTCCCGGCCCGGAAACGATGTGGACCGCCCGGCGGATGCCCGCACGCCAGGCACCGGAGCCGCCACCACCCCGGCGGCCGGCGTCGCTCTCACCGGCCTCCGCGGTGTCCCGCGCGTCGGCGGCCACGGTTTCCTGGGTGTCCTGCTGGGGGGTGGTCGTCATCGTGTGGAGGCTCCCGGTGGACCGGACGGGAGTCGCCCGGGATCGTTCTGGTTCGTCTTCGGGGCGGGCGGAATCTCGTCGTCGACGACCGCCGGGCCGTCAGGCGCGGTCGCTCGGGTACGGCCGGCTCCCGTTCGTGCTGGTTCGCTGCGGGACATGCCCCCAGTCAAGGCAGGGCGGTGTTGCAGGGACGTATGCGGTTTTCGATATGCCGACGATATGTACCGACTCGTAGCATCGACCGTATGCGTGTGCTGATCGTCGAGGACGAGCCCTTTCTGGCGGAAGCCATCCGCGACGGCCTGCGCCTGGAAGCGATCGCCGCCGACCTCGCGGGTGACGGCGACACCGCTCTGGAACTGCTGAGCATCAACACCTACGACATCGCCGTCCTCGACCGAGACATCCCGGGCCCCTCCGGCGACGAGATCGCCAAACGCATCGTCGCCTCCGGCAGCGGCATGCCGATCCTCATGCTCACCGCCGCCGACCGGCTCGACGACAAGGCCTCCGGGTTCGAACTCGGCGCCGACGACTACCTCACGAAACCCTTCGAACTCCGCGAACTCGCGCTCAGGCTCAGGGCCCTCGACCGCCGGCGCGCCCACAACAGGCCGCCCGTACGCGAGATCGCGGGCCTGCGTCTCGACCCGTTCCGCAGAGAGGTCTACCGCGACGACCGTTACGTCGCGCTGACCCGGAAGCAGTTCGCCGTACTCGAAGTCCTCGTCGCCGCCGAAGGCGGTACCGTCAGCGCCGAGGAACTCCTGGAACGCGCGTGGGACGAGAACGCCGACCCGTTCACCAACGCCGTGCGCATCACCGTCTCGGCCCTGCGCAAACGCCTCGGCGAACCCTGGATCATCGCCACCGTGCCGGGCGTCGGCTACCGCATCGACACGCAACCGGACGCCGGACACGGGGCCGGACACGGGGGAGCGGACCGTGGATAGGCGGCCCGGTGTGAGCGTTCGCCTCAAACTCACCCTCAGCTACGCCGGATTCCTCATGCTCGCGGGCGCCCTGCTGCTCACAGCGGTGTGGTTGTTCCTCCTGCGTTATGTCCCCGATCGCGCGATGCTCTACAACCCCGACGACCGGCCCACGGGTGGTGTCTTCCCCGTCCGGTCCGCCCTCCTGGACGTCTTCGCTCCGAGGGCGGCCGCGGTACTGGTGTTCCTGCTGGTGTTCGGTCTCCTGGGAGGGTGGATCCTCGCCGGCCGCATGCTCGCCCCGCTGACCCGCATCACGGACGCCGCACGCACCGCCACCAACGGGGCGCTCTCCCACCGGATCCGGCTACCGGGCCGCAAGGACGAGTTCCGTGAACTCGCCGACGCCTTCGACGCGATGCTCGCCCGGCTCGAAGCGCACGTCGCCGAGCAGCAGAGATTCGCAGCCAACGCCTCTCACGAACTGCGCACCCCACTGGCGGTCTCGAAGGCACTGCTCGACGTGGCACGCGCCGATCCGAACCAGGACGCCGGTGAGGTCATCGACCGCCTCCACGCCGTCAACACGCGAGCGATCGACCTCACCGAGGCACTGCTCCTGCTCAGCCACGCCGACCAGCGGTCCTTCACCCGAGAACACGTCGACCTGTCCCTCCTCACGGAGGAAGCCACCGAAACGCTCCTCCCTCTCGCCGAGAAGCGTGGCGTCACCGTCGAAACCTCCGGCGACATCGCCCCCGTCCTCGGATCGCACGCGCTCCTGCTGCAGCTGACCACGAACCTCGTGCACAACGCGATCGTCCACAACCTGCCCGAAGGGGGCACCGTGCGGGTCGACACCAGCGTCCGACCCGGCACCGTGGTGCTCACTGTCGAGAACACCGGCGAGAAGCTCACCCCACAACGGGCCTCGACACTCACCGAGCGATTCCAGCGCGGCACCGAACGCGTACACACCGACCATGCGGGCGTCGGACTCGGCCTGGCGATCGTCAGAACCATCGCCCAGGCGCACGACGGAACACTCACCCTCACCCCGCGCTCCGCCGGAGGGCTCCACATCACGGTGGAACTACCCGCCGCGACCTCCGGCGTGAGCTGACCTACGAAGGACTGCGGGCCGTGCTCAGGCCGAGCCGTCCCACAGCTCGGTGCTGTGGGACTCGGCCAGTGACGCGACCCGGTCGACGACCTCCTCGGCCGGTCGTGGTTCGAGGCGGCGGCCGTCGCGCAGACGGAGTGCCACCCGGTCGTCCACGGCCTCCTTCGCGCCGATCACCGCCTGGTACGGGACCAGACGGGACTCCCGGACACGAGCGCCCAGGCTGCCGCTCTCCGGGCCGGCGATCTCGGCCCGCAGGCCCCGTTCGGCGCAGCGGGCGGCGAGGGAGGCGGCGTTCGGGAGCTCCGCGTCCGAGATCGGCAGGATCACCAGCTGGGTCGGGGCGAGCCAGGGCGGGAAGGCGCCGCCGTGCTGCTCGACGAGGTGCGCCACGGCACGCTCCACGCTGCCGATGATGCTGCGGTGGACCATCACCGGCCGGTGCTTGCCGCCGTCCGCGCCGATGTAGTGCAGGCCGAACCGCTCGGGCTGGTGGAAGTCGACCTGCACGGTGGAGAGGGTGGACTCCCGGCCCGCGCCGTCCGCGACCTGGACGTCGATCTTCGGACCGTAGAACGCGGCCTCGCCCTCGGCCGCCTCGTACGGCAGCCCCGAGCGGTCCAGGACCTCGGTCAGCAGCGCGGTGGACCGCCGCCACAGTTCGGGCGCGGCGACGTACTTGCCACCGGGGCCGGGCAGGGAGAGCCGGTAGCGGACCGGGTCGATCCCGAGCGCCTCGTACGCCCGGCGGATCATCTCCAGTGCCGCGCCCGCCTCGTCGGCCACCTGGTCCAGGGTGCAGAAGATGTGGGCGTCGTTGAGCTGGATCGCTCGTACGCGGGTGAGGCCGCCCAGTACGCCGGACAGCTCGGAGCGGTACATGCCGCCCAACTCCGCCATTCTGAGCGGGAGTTCACGGTAGCTGTGGGAGCGGGAGCGGTAGATCACCGCGTGGTGGGGACACAGGCTCGGGCGCAGCACGACCTGCTCCGAGCCCAGTTGCATCGGCGGGAACATGTCCTCGCTGTAGTGCGACCAGTGCCCCGAGATCTCGTACAGCTCCCGCTTGCCGAGCACCGGCGAGTACACGTGCCGGTAGCCGGCCCGGCGCTCCTCGCCGCGGATGTACTCCTCCAGGGTGTGCCGCACGGTCGCGCCGTCGGGCAGCCAGTACGGCAGCCCCGCGCCGATCAGCGGATCGGTGTCGAACAGATCCAGCTCACGGCCGAGCCTGCGATGGTCGTGACGGTTGCCGTGGTCGTGGCTGCTGTCGGTGATGTTGTCGTTCATGGTGGCGGTCTCCTCGTGGACGGGAAGGTGTCCGGGTGAGTGACCGGGTACGCCGAAGCCCCGGGGCACTCGCCCCGGGGCTTCGGACTGGCTCATGAGTCAGCGCGCCGGGACACTCTCCGGCGTCGTCGTCATATGGGCGCGCTTCATGACGGGGACGGTAGCAAGGGGCCGGGGGAGCGCGCGCGGGATTTTCTCCGCGCACCGGCCGGGGCTCGTCCTCCCGGTCGCCGGGGGCCGCCCTCCCGGCCTCGGCCCGCATGACCTTTCAGGATCACCGCATGAGTGACGTCGCACCGCTCACCCCGCAGCTCGCCGACCAAGTCCGCGAGGTCTTCCAACTCCCGTCAGAGCGCGCCGAGTTCGAGCCATTCGCGCACAGCCTCAGGAACGGCGTCACGGGCGTGTGGCGCGTCACCGCCGGCGGGCGCTCCGCGGTCCTCAAGTTGCTGACCCGCGCCCGCCCCTCCTGCGCCCGCCCCTCCCGCGCCCCCGTCGACGCCTGGCCACCGGGATCATCAGTGTGGCCAGCAACCCCAGCGCGGCGGCGACCAGCCACCACGTACGCGGTATGGAGCTCTCGTCGGCAGCGTTCTGCGTACGCGCGGTCTTCGGTGCGGCCGACTCCGCGGCAGGACGGGCGGTCGCGGCCGGGCTCTCGGTGACGGCGGTCAGGACGACGTCGTTGCCGTCGCCGCCCCGGTAGCTGATCCGGTACTCGGCCTTGCCCACCTGGACCGCGGCGCCTTCCTTCAGCCCGGTGAACGTGCCGGTCGTCTTCGCCCTGCCCGCGTGGTCGATGAGCGTGACCGTCTCCGTCTGCGAACCCGATTCCGTCTTCGCCTTGGCTGTCGCCTTCGAGGAAGCGACCGAGCGGGCGTCCAGCTTCCCCGCCAGCGCGACCCTGCCCTCGACCTTCAACGCCTCACCCTGTACGACGAGTTGACCACCAGAGCGCTGTGTGTAGTTGCCGGTCACCGTCACCCCGCCCGAGACCTCGCCCGCATTGGTCACCGAGCCGACGACCGTGCCCTTGCCGGACAGGGAGGTGGACAGATCCAGCACCGCGCCGGGCGACTTGCGGACGTCGAGCCGTGCGCCGGAGGCCGTGAGGCGGATCGTCCTGCTGCGGGCCAGGCCCGTCCCGTCGAGCGCGAGCGTGCCCTTCGTGACGGTCGTCGTCCCGGTGTACGTCACCGCCGCACCCGTCAGGGTTGTCGTCGCCGCACCTGACTGAGTGAGCGAGCCGCTGCCGCTGATCCGGGAAAGGGCCAGCGGCTTGGAGGCGTTGCGGAGCACCAGAGAGCCGTCGTTGACCACCTTGTAGAGGTCGCCCCTGGTGTGGAGCCCGCCGTCGCCGCCCGCCTTTCCGCTGCCAAGCCGCAGGACCGCGCCCTTCTGGACGGTCGTGGAGCCGTCGTAGTACTGGACGGCGGCGAAGGTGACGTCGTTGCCCTTGGTCCCCTTGATGACGACGTCCCCGGCGCCGGGCGCGGACAGCGTGTCGTGGAACCGGCCGCCGCCGATGGGCGCGCCGAGCGTCACGGGCCCGTTGTAGTCGAACGTGAGCAGTGAACGGGACCTGGCGGCAAGCAGGTTGATGTAGACGGTCTCGGCCGTCCCCGGCATGAAGATCTTGCTGGTGGTCCCGTCGCCCCACTGGACGTCGGCACCCTTGATGTTGGTGCCGCGCTTGTTGACGTTCTTGCGTGCGGGCCGCCAGTTGAGCGCCGGGTCGCTGAGCGAGGGGTTGGTGTCCCCGCCCTGGTTCGACCAGCTGTACTGGCCGGTGAGGACGACCTTGCTGCCCGGCCGCGACTGGACGTTGATGTCGCTGCCGTACTCCCGCTGGTAGAAGTTCTGCCGCAGGGTGACCGTCCGGCCGAGCGGGGTGTCGACGGTCCAGGTTCCCTGGTTGAGGATGGCGCGGGCGTTCGGCAGGGACACCGGGTACTCGGACTTGCCCGCGTCCATCGCCGTGCCGTTGTCGATCACCCCGGTGAACGGGTGCGTGCCCGCGATGTCGAGCTTGCCCCACATGAACCGCGGCTGGCTGACCAGCCCCGAACCGCTGATCGTGCCGAGGTTGAAGGTCCGTACGAGGGAGAGCCGCAGCGTCCCGTCGACCTTGATGTTGAGCTGGTTCAGCCGATAGCCCGGGGTGTTGTACGGGAAGTGTCCGATCAGGCCCGTGCCGCCACCCGTTCCGTACTGGAGGGTCGCCCCGCGCTCGACGGTGATCGCGGGCGGGTCCGGGTTGCTCACGGTGGTGTACGGGTGGTTGCCGCCCTGGGTGCCGACCAGCTGCCGCTGCCGGGACTCGGGCAGCGTGAAGTCGCTGTTCTTGGTGAGGACCAGGGTGCCGGAGCCGCGCACGGTGAGCGTGCCCTCGCCCCGGAACACCCCGTCGTACGTGGTCTCCCCGGCCGGCACCGTCACCACGGTGTCTCCGCTCAGCGTCACGTCCCGGTCGGCGAGCACCGCCGTGGTGACGTCCTTCGCCCCGGCGGGCGCCGCCACCGCGGCCGGTGCCGTGACTCCTGCCGCGACGACGACGGCGAGCGCCCCGCAGGCTCCGGCCAGCCGCCCACGGATTCCCGCCGCCCGTCCATGAATCCCTGTCGCCCGTACGCGAATCCCTGCCGCCGGTACGCGGATGTTCTTGTTCACGTCCGTGGAGACGGGTGTGACCCGGGGCGGATAACAGAAACTTCGGTCGCAAAAGTTTCGCGCCTCGGATCGCTCCCGATCCGTTGACCTCCCCGGAACGCGCCCTTACGGTTTCGGCGTTTCTTAATGTCAGATGTTGTTCGAAATTGTGAACATGAGCGTGGAGGGACACACGCATGAGCCGCAGTGACGACGTCGCCCCGTCCGAAGTCCCCAGCCGAAGACTCGTCCTGAAGGGCGCCCTGGCCGCGGGCGCGCTCGCGGCCGCCGTACCCGGGGTCGCCGAGGCCGCCGCCGACGGGACCGGACCGGGCGGCCGGTACGTCAACCCGCTCGTCCGCAACCGCGCCGACCCGCACATCCACCGTCACAGGGACGGCTACTACTACTTCACGGCCACGGCCCCCGAGTACGACAGGATCATCCTGCGCCGCTCCCGGACCCTGCGCGGGCTGACCAGGGCCGCCGAGTCCGTGATCTGGACGAAGCACGCGAGCGGCGACATGGGCGCGCACATCTGGGCGCCGGAGATCCACCACATCGACGGCAAGTGGTACATCTACTTCGCCGCCGCGCCCGCGAACGACATCTGGGCCATCCGCATCTGGGTGCTGGAGAACGCGAGCCGCGATCCCTTCCGCGGGGAGTGGGTCGAGAAGGGCCAGTTGAAGACGGCGTGGGAGACCTTCTCCCTCGACGCCACGACCTTCACCCACCGGGGCACCCGCTATCTCGCCTGGGCGCAGCACGAGCCCGGCATGGACAACAACACCGCGGTCTGGCTGTCCGAGATGGCGGACCCGCTGACCCTGACGGGACCTCAGGTCCGGCTCACCACACCGGAGTTGCCGTGGGAGGTGATCGGTTACAAGGTCAACGAGGGCCCGTCGGTCATCAAACGCCACGGCCGCGTCTTCATGTCGTACTCGGCGAGCGCCACCGACTTCAACTACTGCATGGGCCTGCTGACCGCCGACGCCGACAGCGACCTCATGGACCCGGCCAACTGGTCCAAGTCGCCCACGCCCGTCTTCACCAGCAACGACACCACCGAGCAGTACGGCCCGGGCCACAACAGCTTCACCGTCGCCGAGGACGGCCGCACCGACGTCCTCGTCTACCACGCCCGCCAGTACAAGGACATCGTCGGCGACCCGCTGAACGACCCCAACCGGCACACCCGCATTCAACGGCTCGGCTGGAAGCCCGACGGCACCCCCGACTTCGGCATCCCCGTGGCCGACACCTCGAAGGAGAGTGTCCGATGAGACGTGCGTACGCGGTACTCCTCGCCCTCTGTCTGGCGCTGGCCGGCGCACTCGCCACCGCGGGCCCGGCCCAGGCGGCGCCCCAGACCGTCACCAACGGCACGCAGTTCACCGACACCAGCGGCAACCCGCTGCACGCCCACGGCGGTGGGGTCATCAAGGTCGGCTCGTACTACTACTGGTTCGGCGAGAACCGGAACAGTGACAACACCTTCCGGTACGTGGACGCCTACCGCTCGACGGACCTGAAGAACTGGGAGTTCCGCAACCACGTCCTCACCGAGGCGAGCGATCCGGAACTGGCGACCGCGAACATCGAGCGGCCGAAGGTCATGTACAACGCGTCCACCGGCAAGTTCGTGATGTGGATGCACAAGGAGAACGGCGTCGACTACGGCGAGGCCCGCGCGGCGGTCGCCGTCTCGGACACGGTCGACGGCAACTACACCTGGCAGGGCAGCTTCCGGCCGCTCGGCACGCACATGTCCCGTGACATCACGGTGTTCGTGGACACCGACGGCGCCGGATACATGATCTCCGCGGCCCGCGAGAACTACGACCTCCAGATCTACCGCCTGACCGCCGACTACACGGGCATCGCGAGCCTGGTCGCGGACCCCTGGCACGGCGGCCACCGCGAGGCCCCGGCGCTCTTCAAGCGCAACGGCGTCTACTTCATGCTGACTTCGGGCGCGACGGGCTGGAACCCCAACCAGCAGCAGTACGCCACGGCGACCTCGATCGCGGGCCCGTGGACGGCCATGACGAACGTCGGCGACTCTACGACCTACGGCTCACAGACCGCGTACGTCCTTCCCGTGCAGGGGAGTTCGGGCACCTCGTACCTCTACATGGGCGACCGCTGGGGCAACTCCTTCGGCGGCACGGTCAACGACTCCCGTTATGTGTGGCTGCCGTTGACGTTCCCGAGCTCGACCACGATGTCCATGTCCTGGTCCCCGGAGGTCACCGTCGACACGACCGCCGGGACGGTCACCGGAACGAGCGCCACGTACAACACGCTGATCGCCCGCAACTCCTCCAAGTGCGCCGACGTGACCAGCCAGTCGCTGTGGGCGGGCGCCCAGATCAAGCAGTACACCTGCAACGGCGGCAACAACCAGAAGTACTGGTTCAAGTCCGTGGGCAGCGGCTACTACCAGCTGAACGTGCGGAACAGCTCCCTGTGCGTTCAGGAGAACGCCAACACCGTCACCCAGGAGAACTGCAACTCCTCGGCGGCCAACCAGCAGTGGTCGCTCACCACCAGCGGCTCCTACGTGAGCGTCACCTCCCGCGCGAGTGGCGAGTGCCTGGACGTGAACGGCGCCTCCACCGCCGACTCCGCCGCGATCATCACGTACACGTGCAACGGTGCGACCAACCAGCAGTGGACCCGAGGAACCTGAGGAGTCGCGTTGAGACGCACGACGATCACCCTGCTGGCCACGCTGACCATCGCCACGGCCCTGTCCGCCGTCCCGGCCCAGGCGCACGGCCGTGGCATGGGACTGGAGAACTGCACGGCGACTGCATGCCACTTCGACGTCGCGCCCGGCACGTACGACGTACGCGTCCGGCTCGGCGGTGACACCGCGGCGAGCACCGGCATCACCGGGGAAACGCGACGCACCCTGCTCGCCGAGACGCCCACCGGGGCGGGCGAGCCGGTGACCCGCACGTTCACCGTGAACGTCCGCACCCCCGAGGGCGAACCCACCGGAGCCGAGGGCACGCCCGGTCTCGACCTGGTCGTCGGCGGCTCGGCACCCGCACTCGCCGACATCCGGGTCACTCCGGCCGCCGCCCGGCACACCCGGCAGATCTTCCTCGTCGGCGACTCCACGGTCTGCGACCAGCCGGGCGACCCCTACTCCGGCTGGGGCCAGCAACTCCCGCAGTACCTCCGCAAGGGCGTCTCGGTCGCCAACTACGGGGATTCAGGGGAGAGTACGGTCACCTACCTCGCCGACCCGCGGCTCTTCGGGACCGTCCAGCCGCTGATCCGCAGGGGCGACCTCGTCCTTGTCCAGCTCGCCCACAACGACAAGCAGACCGACGAGGCCACGTACCGCGCGAACCTGGAAACACTCGTCGCGGGCGTACGGGACAAGGGTGGCCGTCCGGTTCTGGTCACCCCCATCGTCCGCCGCTGGTTCAACAGCGACGGCACCCTCAACAACGGCACGGCCCTGCTGGTGAACGGCCTCGGCGTCGACCATCCGGCAGTCACCCGCTCGGTCGCCGCCGCGCACGACGTGCCGCTCATCGACCTCACGGCCAGGACGAAGGCCCTGGTCGAGTCGCTGGGTGTCGAGGGCTCCAAGGCGCTCTACCTCTACAACGAGAAGAGGGACAACACGCACACCTCCGCGTACGGCGCGACGGCGTACGCGGAACTCGTCCGTGACGAACTCCTTGCCCAACACCTGGTGCCCGAGCGCCTGGTGAGGTGAGCTGGACTCCTGGGGCGTCCCGTCCGGAACCGGGGCGTCCCAGGTACGCATCCCTGGGGCGCCCCGGGGGCCCGTACGCATTGCCCGTTCCACCCGAGCGAGACAGGAAGCCCAACCGATGTCCGCACGCCCCGCCGGAGTCCCCGAGGACCGCACCCTCAGCCCGCACACCGGCTGCACACGCGCCCATTGGGAGGCGGCAGCCGACTCCCTGCTCGCGGCCGTCGAACCGTACGCGACCGAGGACCGAGCCCTCTACCACCTGCCCGGCGAGCACACGAGCTGGTCGGGCCGCCTCTCCGACGGCCTGGAGGGATACGCCCGTACGCTGATGCTGGCGGCCTTCCGCCGCGACGAGAAGGCCCTGGAGCGGTACGCCGAAGGCCTCGCCGCCGGAACGGCCGGCGTCTGGCCCAGCGTCGAGGACCGCAGCCAGCCCCTCGTCGAGGCCGCCTCCATCGCCCTCGCCCTGCGCCTCACCCGGCCCCTCCTCTGGGACCGGCTCGACGACGGCGTACGGCAGCGGGCCGCGGCCTGGCTCGGCGGCGCGCTGACGGCCGAACCCTGGCCCTGCAACTGGGAGTTGTTCCCGGTGACGGTCGGCGGCTTCCTGGAGGAGATCGGCTACGAGACCGCGCTGTCCCGTGCCGCGGTCGACCGGGGCCTCGACCGCATCGAGAAGTGGTACGTCGGCGACGGCTGGTACACCGACGGCGACGGGCGCGCCTTCGACTACTACAACGGCTGGGCCATGCACCTGTACCCGGTGCTGCACGCCTGGCTGGCCGACGACGAACGGCTGCTGGATCTCTACGGCGGTCGCCTCTCGGCCCATCTCGCCGACTACGCCCGCCTGTTCGGGGGCGACGGCGCGCCGATGCACCAGGGCCGCTCACTGACGTACCGCTTCGCGACGACCGCCCCCCTCTGGCTGGGAGCGCTCACCGGCCGTACGCCCCTGTCGCCGGGGGAGACGCGGCGGCTGGCGTCCGGCGCGCTGAAGTACTTCCTCGACCGGGGAGCTGTCGACGACCGCGGCCTGCTCACCCTCGGCTGGCACGGCCCCGACTCCGCTGTCCTCCAAGGCTATTCGGGCCCCGCCTCCCCGTACTGGGCGAGCAAGGGCTTCCTCGGTCTGCTGCTGCCGCCGGACCACGAGGTGTGGACGGCGCAGGAGGAACCCGGCCCGGCCGAGCGGGCGGACGCGGTGACAGCCGTCGCCGCACCCAACTGGCTACTGCAGTCCACGAGTTCGGACGGCCTGGTCCGCCTCCACAACCACGGCAGCGAGGACGTCCGCTACGACCCCTACTACACACGCCTCGCGTACTCCACGGTGACGACGCCCTCACCGTCGTACGACAACAGCGTGTTCGTCGGAGACGATCCGGGCCGTACCGGGATCGAGCCGTTGGGCGTGGGCGAGGGCTGGGTGGCCTCCCGGCACACGACGGCCTCCGGTGCCCGAGTCACGAGCCTCGTGCTGGCCGAGGGTGCGGTGGAGGTACGGGCGTTCCGGGTGTCGGGCGCGCCCGAGGGGACGGCGGTGCGTGTCACGGGATGGGCGGCGGGGGAGAGCGGCGCGCGCGCCGAACTCCAGCCTGTCCAGGGCTTGTTGAGCGACACCGACGGATTGACCGGTGCCATGGCCGCCGTGGACACCGTCTTCGTCGCACTCGCCCGCCTCACCGCCGAGCCGGAGCCGGTCCCGCTGGAGGAGTCGGTGGCCGTGACCGTCCTGGCGGGGACGAACGAGATCCACGTCCGCTGGAGCGGCGGGCGAGAAGTGCGGGCCCGGCTGGACGACGGCGCGGTCGCGGTCGGCACCGCGCGGCCGGGCGCCTGAGCGCGCGGGTCACAGGCGTCGGTTCTGGGGCAGCCGTGTGATCTCGACGAACACGGCCACGGACACCGCCGTGGCCGGAGCGAAAGCGGCGAACTCGTCCCAGTGGGAATCGCCGAGACCCGGCATCTTCGCGGACAGGAGCCGGGCGAGACCCCAGCAGACGGCCCACGAGGTCAGGAAGGCCGGCCAGCGGTGCCGCACTCCTTTGATCACGTCGTCGAGCATGGCCACCCACACGATGACCGTCATGAGCGACGGCGTCACGACGTCGTCGTCCGGGGTGAACACCGCGAAGACGGCCCCCATGGCCAGACCGAACAGCAACGCCCGCACCAGGGGCCCCGCCGCGGCCGGACGGCGTGGCATGTCACGGGGCAGCCAGAAGAACCGCCGCACGCTCCGGACGAAGCCGTGCTTCCCCTTGTCGGCCATCGCGCCGTCCTCCCCCGTACCGGGCACGCAGGGGTGCCCGGCGTTGGTTGAGACGCCCGAGTCCCGGCAGGGGTTGCACGGAGGGAGCGGGTCCGACTCAGGGGCCGGGGCCCCGGACCGTTCGGCGAGCGCCGAAGCGTTCCGCCCCTAGCGTTGCCGTATGACCACGTCCGAAGCGCGCGCAGTATCCGGAGCGCCTCAAACACCCGCGGTGCCGGCCGCCCCTGCGGCCCCCGGAGCACCTGCGACCTCCATGGCACCGGTGGAGAGTGCCCCGGCCACCGACGACCGCGACCCGGCGGAAGCCGTCACCGCCATGGTCGACCACGTCCTCGCGCTGGCCGCGACCTGGACCGCCTGGGACGGGACGCCCGCCCAGGCCGACGACCGCGTCCACACCCCGCACAAGGCCGTCCGCCGGGTCGCCGACCACATGGTCGACCACCTCGCCGAACTGGAGGCACGGCTCGTCGGTGAGCGCCCGCTGCCCGACCACTGGCACGCCTCCGCGACCACCACACCCGCCGATCTCGCGCCCTTCACCCAGGATGACCTGGACGAGGCCCGCAGCAGGCTCGGCCGGCTGGCCCGGATCTGGGCGAACCGGTTGTCCGCGCTCACCGAGGAACAGCTCGACCACTCGCCCGGCGACGGCTGGACCTTCCGCCAACTCGCCTTCCACCTCACGGGATCCACGTACTACGCCGACGCCGTCGGAGACCTGGACGGTGCGTCGTGACCGCGTTCGCCGCGCTTCACCACACCGACGCCCCGCTGCTGCTCCCCAACGCCTGGGACCACGCCTCGGCGGCGGCCCTGGCCGCACAGGGCTTCGCGGCGGTCGGCACGACCAGCCTGGGAGTGGCCGCGGCCGCCGGACTGCCCGACGGGGTGGCGGCGACCCGCGACGCGACACTGAACCTGGCCCTGGCGCTGGGCAACGGCCCGTTCCTCCTCTCGGTCGACACCGAGGGCGGCTTCAGCGACGACCCGGACGAGGTCGCCGGGATGGCCCGCGAACTGGCCGCCGTCGGGGCCGTGGGCATCAACCTGGAGGACGGCCGCCCCGACGGCACCCTGGCACCCGCCGAACTCCACGCGGCGAAGATCGCGGCGGTGAAGTCCGCCGTACCGGGCCTGTTCGTGAACGCCCGGACCGACACCCACTGGCTGGGCGACGGTGACGGCGGCGGTGACATGGACGACACGAGCCGCCGCCTCGACGCCTACCAACAGGCGGGCGCCGACGGCGTGTTCGTCCCGGGCCTCTCCGACCCGGCCCGGATCACCGCCCTGCTGAAGACCCTGGAGGCTCCTCTCAACATCCTCTACTCGCCCACGGGCCCGACCGTGCCCGCCCTCGCCGACCTGGGCGTACGCCGTGTCAGTCTCGGTTCGCTCCTCTACCGCAGGGCCCTGGGCGCTGCTCTGGAGACGGCTGCCCTGATCCGGTCGGGCCGGCCCGTCGAGGGGCCCGCGCCGACGTACGGCGAGGTGCAGGCGCTCGTACGGCCAGGCTCACAACGGCCGGACGCCCTTGGGTGACCCTGGTAGCGTTGATGTTTTCGTGGGTATAGAACCCTGTGGACTCCGACCGGCGAGGGACCGAGGAACCATGGACATGGAGATCCCCGGCGACAAGCGACTGGCGGCCGCCGTCGTGATGCACGAAGGCCGTGTGCTGTTGGTGCGCCGCAGCGAGACCGAGCGGTTCCTCCCCCTGGTGTGGGGTGTTCCCTGCGGAAAGCTGGAGCCCGGCGAGAGTCCCGAGGACGGTGTGCTGCGGGAGCTCAAGGAAGAGACGGGCCTTCTCGGCGAGGTCGTCCGGAAGGTCGGCGAATCGTCCTTCGTGAGCGAGTACCAGGGGCACGAGATCAAGAACTGGCAGCAGAACTTCCTGGTCAAGCCCCTCTCCTGGCACATCACCCTCCAGAAGCCGGACCAGAGGTACGTCTGGCTGAGTCCCGCCGAACTCCACAGCGTCGACATCGACGCGTACAACCTGGACATCGTCCGTCAGGCCCTCACGAGCTTCTGAGCAACTCCGCCAGCGCGTCGAGTTCGGCCAGATAGCCCGCCACGTCGAGCGGCACCTTCGGCACGGACCCCGGATGCGGCCCCGCCGCCGTGAACACGTCGGTGTGCTCCCGCCGTCCGTTCCCCGTCTCCAGGAAGAGCGTCACCGTCGGCTCGGCCGTGTCGCACCACGCCCGGTGCAGGGTGTGCGCCGGCAGGGCGTAGGTGCTCCCTGCCGCGTACTCCGCGACCTGCGTGAGGTGCAGCCGGGCCGGACCCGTCGGCTCCAGCAGCCAGTCGGCCGACCCGTCCGCCAGGGACTCCCGGTAGCGGTCCGCCTCGATGCCGCCGCCCTCCCGGGGCGCGTACAGCTCCATCGCCAGCCGCCCCCGTACGACATAAGAGGCAAGCGGGGAACGGTGGTTGTGGATGTCCTCCTTGCCGATCGCCCCGCGCCCCGCATGCCACAGATGGGCGCGCAGCATGTGATGCGGGCCGCCGTCGATGAGCAGGAGCTTGTCGAAGCCGAGGACATGGCGGTACGAGAGGCGGGCGCAGGCGCCCGGATCGCCCTCACCGGAGGCGAGTTCGGCGGTCAGCTCCAACAGGCGGTCCGGGGAGCCCAGTTCGGCGACGACCGAGCGCGCCGCCAACACCCTTTCGTGCTCGGGCAGTTCGCCGCCCAGTGCCTCGGCGAGCAGCCTCCGCGCCGCCAGGACCTGCCGACCACCCATGCACGCTTCTCCAGTCTCAGCCACTCGGTCGGTATACCCATACGGCATGCGCCCGCAGCGCCGAAAGACCCTGATAGGTCATCCACATGGGGCGGCGCAGTTCGCTGGTGTCGTCGCGGACCCAGGTCCATATGCCGTCCGTCTGCCCCGCCCATACCGCGCTCACCGCGCCGCTCAGGCGCTCCCGCCACTCCTCCTCAAGGCCGTCCTCCAGGGCGATGTCCCGGGCGCCGGGGGTGAGCAGTGCGCGGACCACCCAGGAAGCGGTGAAGTGCCGTACGTTCAGGACCTCGTGGCGGGACGGGTCGTCGGTGCGGGGCCTGCGCACCTCCTCGCGGAGGTTGGCCAGATCCAGGCAGGCGTCGTGCGGGGCGTCCGGGCAGGCCAGCAGCCAGCGCACACCGTCCTCGCGAGCCGCGCGGCCGTTGGCGCTCTCGCCGCCCAGCACCCGGGCCGCACGGTCCAGGGCGACCACGGCCTGTGCGGTGTGCAGCGGAGACGGCGGGCCGTGGAACGGCGCGAGCCGGTAGCCCCAGCAACGCCGGTGCTGGCGACGCGGATCGGTGACCGCGCCCTCCACCAGCGCGTCCCGCAGCAGCGGCAGCGCGTCCGAGCCCGGCGCGGCACGCAGCAGACCGCGCAGCACGGTCGTCACGACATGCGTCAACTCCCGTCCCGTACGGTCGAGGTCATGGGTGAAGCCCGCCTCGCAGTGCGCCACCTCCGCCGCCAGCCGCTCCCGCGAGGCCCCCGCCCGGGCCAGCGCGCCCAGCACCAGGGCGGTCACCTCCGGACGGGCCTCGGACCCCTGCGAGCGTGCCGACCAGCCGCCGT
This sequence comes from Streptomyces sp. NBC_00258, assembly GCF_036182465.1. NCBI lineage: Bacteria > Bacillati > Actinomycetota > Actinomycetes > Kitasatosporales > Streptomycetaceae > Streptomyces > Streptomyces sp. NBC_00258. Next base: position 3,475,703 of record NZ_CP108081.1, on the reverse strand, counting down.
CGGGCAGCCGCAGCCGCCACAGCGTGTCCACCAGGTCGCCCGCGCCGATCCGTCCCTCGGGCATCCCGAGGTCGAGCATGATGTGCAGGCCGTACGCGGTACCCACCGAGGTGGGCCGGCCGGGGCCGCTCTCGTCGAGGGAGTGGGGCCACCCGGTGAGCCGCCCGCGGACCGGGTCGTCGACCACGCAGACCTGTTCGGCGAGGGTGTCGTACGAGGCGGAGAACAGCGCGGCGAGCGGGCCGGGCCCCGACAGAGCCGCGGCGTTGACCGTCAACTGCCCGGGCGGCACAGGGGTGTTGTCCGCGTACCGGGACCGGAGCAGCGCCGCCGACAGCCAGGCCGCCATGGCCGTCGCTAGCCCGCTCACCACGGCGATCGCGTACCGCGCGGACTCCCCGTCGATACTGTCCGGCAGCACCCCTACCAGGGACTGGAACACCGCGTAACCGGCCGCCGCGCAGCCCAGGCCGCCCAGCCATCGCACGATTCGCGCGGGGCGCGGGCCATGGGGCACGTGCGGATCGGGATCCCGCCTGGACGCGTCGCGTCGGAGCTGCTGTTGGGACACTGCGCGCTCCCTCTCCCAGGGCGGCACTTGAAACGGCGAAGTTTCCAGTCTAAGTGGTCAGGGGGGCACCTGGGGTAGGGCAACTCATGCGTGAAAGGCGCGTGTTCGTCGTGGCCGGTCGTGCGTTGTCCGCGCCCTACGGGGCGTTCGCCGTCGGCCAGTTCTCCAGCAGCACATGGAGGGCCTCGACCGTCCGGTTCCAGGACGTCTGTACGTCACGGGCGGCGCCGAAGCCGCCGGAGGCCTCCAGGGCGCAGTAGCCGTGGAAGGTGCTTCTCAACAGGCGGACGGCGTCGGTGAGATCGGGTTCGTCGAGGCCGTACGCGCGGAGCATCCCGTACGTGACCTCGCCGGTCCGGGCGAAGACGGGGGAGGAGGCGACGAGGGCCTGGTCGATACGGATCTGCGTGGCCGCGTAACGCCCCGGCCGCTCCAGCGCGTACTCCCGGTAGGCGTCGGCGAAGGCGGCCAGGGCGTCCTTGCCGGCCCTTCCGGCCACCGCCGTGGAGATCCGGTCGACCATCTCGCCGCCCGCGAGGAGCGCGACCCGGGTGCGCAGGTCGTGCAGGCTCCTGACGTGCGAGTACAGGCTCGCGTCCTTCACACCGAACCGCCGGGCCAGCGCGGACAGCGTGACGCCCTCGAAGCCGACCTCGTCCGCGAGGTCGGCGGCGGCCTCGACGAGACGGTCGGCCGTGATCCCGGCACGGGCCATCGTCAACCATCTCCTAGGGGCTCTGGCCAAAAGCCTGGAGATGGTAGCAACAAGCAGGCCATTCCGCGGCGGACCGCCGGACGCCGACGACGTGCCGGGCGGGCCGCTTCATGCGGTGACCTTTGCGATGAACGCGGCGAGATTCGCGACGGTCCGCTGGATCTTCTCCTCCAGGGTGAGCGACTCGGGGAGCCGCGCGCCGACGCCCGCGTCCTTCCTGCCCCGCACGTACAGCGGGCAGGCGAGGTCGCTGCACATGTAGGCGCCCACGGAATTGCCCTGCTGCCCGGCCCTGCCCGCCTTCGCGGCGACGAGCAGCGAGACGCCCCCGGTGTGGGTGGTCAGGCATATCGAGCACATGCTGCGCCGCGTCTGCCAGGAGGAGGCGCCGGTGCCGCGCAGCGCGAGCGCCACCGGACGGCCGTCCAGCTCGGTGGCGAGGTAGGCACGGTCGGGGGCCTGTGGGTCGCGCCAGCCGAGGAAGTCCAGCTCGTCCCACGGCCGTTCGGCCAGGTCGCGGGGGACGGACAGGCGCTTCGACTCGCCCTTGGTGCAGTTCACGAACGCGGTACGGATCTCTTGCTCGGTCAGCGGCTTCATGAGAGGCAGGCTAATTTGCCTAAAGGTGTTAGGCAAATGCATAATAGTTGTCGGCAAGAGAGAGGCTGGTTATGGTTCGAGTAGGGCTGACCACGGAGCGCCTGACCCGGGCGGGGGCGGAGCTGGCCGACGAGGTCGGCTTCGACCACGTGACCGTCTCGGAACTCGCCCGGCGATTCGACGTCAAGGTCGCGAGTCTGTACTCGCACGTGAAGAACTCGCACGACCTCAAGACCCGGATCGCCCTGTTCGCGCTGGAGGAACTCGCCGACCGGGTCGCCGCCGCCCTCGCCGGGCGGGCCGGCAGGGACGCCCTGGCCGCCTTCGCGGATGCCTACCGCGACTACGCCCGGGAGTACCCCGGTCGCTACGACGCCGCCCGGTTCAGGCTCGACCCCGAGACGGCGGCCGCCAGCGCCGGCGTCCGGCACGCGCAGATGACACGGGCGATCCTCCGCGGCTACGACCTGACGGAACCGGACCAGACACACGCGGTCCGGATGCTGGGCAGCGTCTTCCACGGCTACGTGAGCCTGGAGATGGCCGGAGGCTTCAGCCACACCGCTGTCCCCTCGCAGGAGTCCTGGGCCTGGACCCTGGACTCCCTCGACACCCTGCTGCGCAACTGGACCGCGCACTGACCGGCAAGGTCCGCCGCCGCGCCGGAGGCGGTCCGCCGCGCCGCACACCGGCGCATCCGAACCGTACGAACCATCTGAAACTGTTGATCAACAGGTTGAGGCAATGAACACCGATCACGACTGGATCACCACACCTGTCACCGCGGACATGCTGCGCGGTTTCCTCGACGTGGAGCCGACCGCACACGGCCTGCTGCCTCATCGCCTGCCCGCTCGGGCCCGTCGGCAGATCCCCGACGACCAACTCGCCGTGGCCGAGGCCCAGCCCTCCGGCGTGCGGCTGGTCTTCCGCACCAGGGCCACCGTCATCGAACTGGACACACTGCCCACCAAGCGGGTCTACCGAGGCTTCCCGGCCCCGGCGGACGGTGTGTACGACCTGCTGGTCGACGGCCGTCTCGCCGCCCAGGCCACGGTGGCCGGCGGCAACCTGCGCACGATCGTCGACATGGTCACCCAGGCCGCCGAACTGACCGAGGGGCCCGCCGGCACCGCCCGGTTCACCGAACTGCCCGCGCGTGAAAAGGACGTCGAGATCTGGCTTCCGCACACGGAGATCACCGAGTTGATCGCCCTGCGCACCGATGCGCCCGTCGAGCCGGCGCCGGACAGCGGCCGCAAGGTGTGGCTGCACCACGGCAGTTCGATCAGTCATGGCTCGAACGCGGCCCACCCGACCGCCATTTGGCCGGCCCTGGCCGCGAGCCGGGGCGGGGTGGAACTGGTCAACCTGGGCTTCGGCGGCAGCGCGCTGCTCGACCCGTTCACCGCGCGCGCGATGCGGGACACTCCCGCGGACCTGATCAGTCTCAAGATCGGCATCAACATCGTCAACGCCGACGCGATGCGCCTGCGCGCCTTCACCCCCGCGGTCCACGGCTTCCTCGACACCGTCCGCGAGGGCCATCCGACCACCCCGCTGCTGGTCGTGTCCCCCGTCCTGTGCCCGGTCCAGGAGGACACTCCCGGCCCCCTCGCGCCCGACCTCGACGGCGGAACCCTGCGGTTCAAGGCCACGGGCGACCCCGCCGAACGTGCCGCCGGGCGCCTGACGCTCAACGTCATCCGCGACGAACTCGCCCGGACCGTCGCACAGCGGGCGGCCGACGACCCGAACCTGCACTACCTCGACGGCCGTGACCTCTACGGTGAGAAGGACTACGCCGAGTTCCCGCTGCCCGACGAGGTCCACCCCGACCCCGCGGGACACCGCCGCATCGGCGAGAACTTCGCACGGCTCGCGTTCGGTGAGGGCGGCCCCTTCGCCACCGGGACCGGATGACCAATTGCTGAGGGAGCAGCCATGAGAGTGCCCGAAGAGCCGCCACCCCTCACATCACCCACGTCCCCGAAGGCGACCATGCTGCTGTCACACCTCCCGGAAGGGCTCCGGGCGCGTCTCGTCCCCGTCGAAGCCGCCACCACGCTCTTCTGCGCCCTGTGCTGGAAGGTCCTCGCCTTCGCGATGTACGCCGAGGGCTACGACCTCGATCCCAGCGCCCCGGTCCAGCCCGCAGGCGACGACCAGATCGAACTGCTCGCCCTGCTCTTCGCCTGCTCGGTCCCGGTCACCTGGCTCCTCGGCAAGGTCTCCCCGCCCGGCCTGCGCACCGCCGTGGACAACGTCGTGGTCGTGCGCCTCGCCGTGGCCCTGGCCCTCTCCCTGGTGATGTTCCTGGGCCTGCTCACCGGAATGCGCATCCCCCTGCTGGGCTGGACGATCTGAACGGCCACCACGAGCCGAGCCCTCCGAACAGTCCGGCACACAGCCCCGAACAGCCCGCACACACAGCCGCCCGGACAGGCGGTACAGCACCTGTCCGGGCGGACGTTCGTCGGTCGGGCCGACGCCGACGGGATCAGCCGATCGGCGCGTACACCACACCCAGCTTGTCGATCTCCTCGCCGGAGCGGCCCGTGAAGCCGACGATCTGCCAGCCGGCCGGGGCCGTGTACGTCACCGCGTCGGACGTTGCCGAACCGGCCGCCACCGTACGGGACCTGTCGGTGGTGAAGGCCGCCGAGAAGACCCGGGTCCGGCCGTCCTTCTGGCCCCGGGTGAGCTTGACCGAGGTGAGGTGCTCACCGGCGGCGAGGGTGAGCGAGGCGGCCGTACCGCCCGTGCCGCCGTGGGGCAGGGACGTACCGCCGTCGAGCGTGAGCGACACCGCGTCCAGGCGGGAGGCACCGCGCAGCGTCAGCGTGCGAGGCGAGGGCGTGGCCGGAAGGTCGTCCGCGTCGTTGAAGGCCGTGCCGTGCGGGCCGCCGAACGTGTCGCTCGCCCGGAGCTTCGCGGGCAGCGTCCAGGAGAAGTCGACGGCGTGCGGGAAGTGGTCGGAGAGGTTGCCGCCCGCCGAGTCCAGGAACTTCGCCCAGTCGTTGTTGTAGCGGGTGGCGGAGAGGTTCACCAGGTCGCTGCCCCGGTAGAGGACCTTGTCCACGACCTCGCAGTCGTTCGTCGGCACGGTGGTGGGGCAGACGATCGCGTCGCTGCCCTGGGCCGGGGCGTTGCCGCCGCGCACCTGCTGGACCCACGCGTCCGTCAGACCGTTCTCGCTCGCCAGCAGGCGGATGTTGTCGCCCGCGCGGGTGTAGCGGGTGTTGGTGTCGCCCATGACGATCACCGCGTTGCCCGAGGAGTTGGCCGTGATGAAGGCCGAGAGCTGCTCGACGTTCTTGCGGCGGGCGGCGAGGGCGTCGTCCGTGGAGTCCGCGTTCGTGTGCACGTTGTAGAGGTCGACGAAGACGCCCTCGGCCAGCCGGACCCGGGCGAGCGAAAAGCCCTTGGGCGTAAGGCAGTTGGTGCCGGTGCAGTCGTTCCACCTCACGCGCTGGAAATCGTCGAACGCGTAGTCCGAGAGGGTGTTGAGCCCGTCACCGAAGGGCACACCGCCGCTGGTCGCCGTGCGGTACGGGTGGTTGTCGCCCGCGTACAGCGCCGCGTGGTAGTTGAAGTCCTCCTGCACGTTGACGATGTCGTACGCCCCGAGGCGCGGCGAGATCAGCGGGGTGTTCTTCTCCGGACTGCCGGAGCTCAGCCCCTCCGGGAGGCCCGCGACGTTGTACGTGAGGACGTTGAAGGTGCCGGAGGAGGGGGCCGCGGCCGCGGCGGGCGTCGAAGTGACGGCGGTGAGCCCGGCGAAGGCCAGCGCGCCGGCCATCAGGGAGCCTATGAGTCTTCTCATGGTGGGGGCGTCTCCAGTCGGAGGAAACAGGGAGCGGATCGGGGTTCAGGGGTACTGCGGGGATCGGAAGAAAGTTGAACGCTGTTCAGGTTCAAGGTCAACCAGTGTGACGGACAAGGACAGTTGGGGGAACAGTGGGAGACGAGGTGACCTGCCGTGTCGGTGTCGCCCGGCGATCACCGTGGCTTTGGCCAAAGTTCATGTTTCGCATCGAGTCTCCATACGCGCGTCCGCACCGGCGGCGCCGGACACAGGAGGCCGACATGGGGCACAGCCACGGGCACGGGCACCACCACCATCACGACCACGACCACGGTCATGAGGGCGGTACGGCGCTGCCCGCAGCCTTCGACACCTCCGTACCCGACGAGGCCCTGACGCCCGACCAGCGGTCGCGCCGCTCCATGCTGCGCCGCGCGGGCCTGCTCGGCGCGGGCCTGGCGACCGCCGGAGTCCTCGGCGGCGCGACGAGCGGGACGGCGGCCGCCGCCCAGCCGGCGTCCGGAGGCCGGAGAAAGAAGGGCTTCCTCTGGCTGGCGGGCGACCACCACATCCACACGCAGTACAGCAGCGACGGCAAGTACCGCGTCGTCGACCAGGTCCGCCAGGGCGCCAAGCACGGCATGGACTGGCTGGTCATCACCGACCACGGCAGCGTCGCGCACGCCAAGATCGGTGTGGACAAGGTCAACCCGGACATCAAGGCGGCCCGTGACGCCTATGAGGACACCCTCGTCTTCCAGGGTCTGGAGTGGAACATCCCGGGCGCCGAGCACGGCACGGTCTTCGTGCACCCCGGCAGGAACGAGGTCTCCGTCCTCAAGCAGTTCGAGACCGACTACGACGGCAGCGTCAAGAACGCCTCCGGCTCCTCGCCCGCCAACGAGGCGCTCGCCATCGCGGGTCTCGCCTTCCTCGGCGACCAGGTGAAGCGGCGCAAGGTGAAGGACGCGCTGATGCTCGCCAACCACCCGGCGCGCCGCGGTGTCGACTCCCCGCACGAGATCCGCGCCTGGCGCGACGCGACGCCCGCGAGCCACCAGATCGCCGTCGGCTTCGAGGGTGCGCCCGGCCACCAGGCGGCCGGTCTGCCCGCGCCCCTCGGCATGGGCCGGGCCCGGGGCATCTACGACAACAACCCCGGCGTCGACTCCTTCGCCGGCTACCCGCCGGAGAGCTACCGCACCTGGGGCGGCTTCGACTGGATGACCGCCACCGTCGGCGGCCTGTGGGACAGCCTGCTCGCCGAGGGCAAGGCCTGGTGGATCAGCGCCAACTCCGACTCGCACCAGGTCTACGCGGACACCGCCGCGCGAGGCGGCGGCGACTTCAACGCCAACGGCCGCTACGACGACCCCGTCTACGCCGGCAAGATCGACATCACCCAGGGCGACTACTGGCCCGGCCAGTACAGCCGCACCCACGTCGGCTCCGACGGCTTCTCGTACGCCGCCGTCATGGACGGCATCCGGGCCGGCCGCGTCTGGGTCGACCACGGCCAGCTCCTCAGCGGCCTCGACGTCCGCCTCTCCGGCGGCAGCCGCTGGGCCACCCTCGGCGGCGCACTGCACGTCAAGAAGGGCACGAACGTCACGCTCACCGTGGACATCGCCCTCGCCGACGGCCCCAACTGGGCTGGTTTCGTGCCGAAGTTGGCCCGTGTGGACGTCATCCAGGGTGACGTCACAGGACCGGTCGCGGACAAGGACACCTTCACCGCGCCGACCGCCAAGGTCGTCAAGTCGTACGAGGTCAACAAGTCCACGGGCACGGCCCGGATCACGTACTCCCTCGGCCGCGTCGACCGCCCGCTGTACGTCCGCCTGCGCGGCTCCGACGGCAAGCGGTCCGCCGTCGGCTCGCGGGGTGCGGCGGTAGACCCCGCGGGCCCGGCGATCGACGTCGTCGGCGACGCAGACCCGTGGAACGACCTGTGGTTCTACTCGAACCCCGTGTGGGTCCTGCCCGCGTGAACCAGCACGTCATCACGGTCGACACCGACATACGCGACCTGCGTGCGGCCGACCACCTGCTGCTGGAGCTGGCAGCCGAACTCGCCCTCCACGAAGGCGCGTTCGGCTGCACCCACCTGGTGCGCGGGGAACGGCCGAGGGTGGTGCTGTCGTTCGCGACGGCGTCCCCCGAGGCCGCCCGCGGCCTCACCGCGAAGGGCTACGAGGTGACGACCGGCGCACCCGATGAAGTGGGCCGGGCCGTCGTCTACCCGGGGGCGGCCGCCCTGACCGGCACGGTGACGGTCGCGGAGCTGCTGTCCGGTTCCGCGATCGACCGCGTCACCGTGCTGGGGTCGCCGGGTGAACCCCCGCCGGACCAAAGGGTGGTGACGCGGGATCATGTCCGACCGCAGTGGCAGGAAGGCGACCTGGTCCTGACCCTGATGCCTGCGGTGGGAGGGGTGCTGGTCCCGTTCGAGGTCCCGGACCCCACGCCGTGCTGCGCGGACCACTGACCGGTTCGACACGACGGACCTTGCCTGGACGGGCTTACAAGGTGGTGTGGGCGGAGGTCCGGGTACCGGGCCGGTGACGCCGGTGACGGAGCAGCCGGCTGGAACTGTGGTGAGGGTCCCAGCCGACGTCGCTCCCCCAGAAAGAAGGTACGGAGGCGGCGGCGCGGCGGGTCTCCAGTTCCCGCCCGGCCCGTCTCCGATTCGCGCCCAGAAACCGGGTAACTCTCAAGTGGGTCAATCGATATACCGATAAATACCCGGGCAAGTCAGGGAGCGGTTCCATGAGCGGTGGCGCCTTGCACGTACACCAGGCCACTGTGGGCGAGTTACAGACGGCCGCGTCCACGGTCCTCGCGCCACTCGCGGTGACTGCCCCAAGAGCGGGGGCAGGTACGGGAGTTGGAGCGGGCGAGTTCCGGGCCGACATCGACGCGGCGGCGGTCGGGCGCGCGGCGGTGGCGCGAATCCGGGGTTCCGGACATCTGGTCCAGCGGTCGGCGCGGGCGATCTCGTCCACCGATCCCGAGTTGCTGAAGATCACGCTGCACGGATCGCCCGAGCCCGCCGCGGCGGATCAGGGCGGCAATCAATCCCGGGCACACAGCGGCGACTTCGTGGTCTTCGACATGACGCGCCCGTACCGATTAGCCGTCGCCGACGGCTGTGACGTCATGGCCGTCGGCATCTCGCGCACCGAACTGGGGCGGCACGCCGACTCGGTGGCCGCCCGGGCGGCCCGTCGTCTGCCGGCCGACACCGGTGCGCAGGCGGTGCTCGCCATGTTCCTCCAGGGGCTCGGCCGCCATCTCGACGAACTGGCGGGACCGGCCCAGACCCACGCGGGGGACGCCCTGGTGTCCCTCCTCCTCGCGGCCTTCACGGAGACCGAGCCGGGCCGGACGGACACGGCCACCGAACTGGTCGACCGCATCCGCGTCTACGCGCTGGCGAACATCTCCGACCCGTCCCTGTGCGTCGACTCGGTCGCGGCGGCCCACGGCATCTCGGCCCGCCAGCTGCACCGCCTCTTCCACCGCGCCGGCGCCCCCTTCGCGGCCTGGCTCCGCGGCGAACGCCTCGCCCGCATCCGCCGCGACCTCCTCGACCCCGCCCACGACGGCCGCACGACGGCCGCCGTCGCCGCCCGCTGGGGCCTCCACGACCCACGCCACCTGTCCCGCGCCCTCAAGTCCCAGTGCGGCAGAACGGCCCGCGAGCTGCGCCTGGAAAGGCGGTGAGTGGAACGGTGACCCGGGCGGGCCCACGGGTTCCGGCGTGCCCGAGAGTGCAACTCGCAATGGCACAAGGCCAGTCGGCGCTGTGGCTCAGGAGTGGCCCAGGACTGCTCGCGTCCCCCGTGCCGACTCTGGGTGTCAGCCCCTGAAGAGGTCGATGAGTCCGTACGGTGCACGCTCTCCGAGGCAGAGGTCCAGAGTCTCGTGGGCGTCGGCGTAGAAGGCTTCACTGCGGGGGAACAGCGCCTCTTCGTAGGCGGCGAGAGCCGCTTCGACGTCGTCCGGGTGCGCGGCTATGGCCCTGGCGAGTTCGGCGCCGTCGAACATGGCCAGGTTCGCGCCGTCGCCGGACGGCGGCATCAGGTGCGCGGCATCCCCGAGGAGCGTCACCCCGGGCACGCGGTCCCATCGGTGCCCGTCCGGAAGGGTGTGAAGCATGCGCGCGACCGGAGCGGTCTCGCCGTCGGTGATCAGCGCGGTGAGTTCCGGGGCCCACCCGTCGAACTCGGCCGCGATCCGAGCGGTCGCTGCGGCGGCGTCGGTGAAGTCGATGCCGGCGATCCACTCGGCCGGGCGGTTCAGCTCGACGTAGGTGTGCAGGATGTCTCCCGCCTCGCGGTGCGCGATGATCCCCTTGCCCGGGGTCAGCGCGTACATCGCGCCGACACCGACCGTTTTCGCCGTCGCGGAGTGCCGCTCGTCGACGTCGTACAGGTAGGTCTCGATGAACGTCGTGCCGATGTACTCGGGCCTGGCGTCGGAGAGCAGTGGACGGACCTTCGACCAGGCGCCGTCGGCACCGACCACAAGGCCGCTGGTCACGGTGGAGCCGTCGGCGAAGGTCAGCTCGTGCCGTCCGTCACCGAGGGAGCGGACACCGGCGACCTTGCGGCCCCACTGGACCGTCCGGTCGGGCAGGGAGTCGAGCAGGATCCGGCGCAGGTCTCCGCGGAGCACTTCGGGACGCCGCGCCGCGCCGTCGTCGGGCTCGTCGTGCAGCAGCTTGCCGTGCCGGTCGAGCACGCGCGCCGCCTCGGCGCCTTCGTGGATGATCGCGCGGAACTCGTCGGTGAGGCCGGCGTCGGCGAGCGCACGCTGCCCGTCGTCCTCATGGATGTCGAGCTGGCCCCCCTGCGTGCGGGACTTCTCCGAGGGATCGGCCTCGTAGACCGTTGCGGGGATGCCGTGGACGTGCAGGACCCGGGCGAGGGTCAGTCCGCCGAGGCCGGCGCCGACGATGGCAATCGAGTGGTGGCGGGTGTTCATGGCTTCCTCGTTCCCCTGCGGGCGGAGCGCCGGGCACCTGCCCGGACACCTAAATGGATCCGTGTTCCATAAGCAATATGGAACACGGATCCATGGTGTGTCAAAATGCGGTCATGCCACGGACACGAGGAAGAGCACCCGATGGGAAATGGCGTGCCGATGCCCTTTCGCGAGAGGTCATCGTCGGTGCGGCCGTCGGGCTGCTGGACGAGCTCGGCGAGCGGGGACTCACCTTCCGGCTGCTGGCCAAAGAGCTGAACACCGGACTGGGCGCGCTGTACTGGCATGTGGCGAACAAGGACGAACTCGTCGCCCTGGCCGCCGATCAGGTGCTCGGCGACGCCTTCGCCGCGGACCTGCGCCCCGAGGAAGGCGCCGGCTCCGGACTGCGCGCGCTCGCCGTCGCCGTCTTCGATGCCCTCGACCGGCACCCGTGGGCAGCGTCCCACGTCAACGCGCCGCCCACGCTGGCGAACGCACTGCACCTGCTCGACCGCATCGGCACCCTTGTCGCACGAACCGGGCTGCCCGCCGAACGGCATTTCGCGGTCTCCACCGCGATCTCCTACTACATCACCGGTGTCAGCGCCCAGATCGTCGCCCCACGCGCCACCATCGACGCGGCCACCGGCCGCGACGACTTCCTCGCCCGGACCGCCGAAGACTGGGGAAAACTCGACCCCGCCGACTACCCCTTCCTGACACGCACCACCGCGGACCTGCGCGACCACGACGACCGTGACCAGTTCACCACCGGCCTCGACCTGCTCCTCGACGGCCTGAACGCGACCGCTGACCCACGACCGCCCACGTGATGCCCTGGCGGTGGCCATACGAGAACGGGGCCCGGTAGGGCTTCGGCGGCAAGAGGCCGATGTGAAGGGGCTGTCCGGCACGCCGGCCCGATCGCGCGGTCCGAGCCGGCCCAGGTGTCACTCCGGCGGGTGGATATCCGGGGGCCAGAGGGCTCAGCCCTGGCCAGCCGTACGGGGGAGTCGTACGGGTGTCCGGACAGTGGGCGCATGTCCATGCATATTGTCCGACCCGTGAACCGTCGCCGCTCGCTCACGGGGCGGGCCGCCCTCGCGCTCGCCGCGGCGCTGGCGCTGGTGGTGGCCCTGCCGAGCGGTGCCCTCGCCGCACCCGGTGATCTGGATCCCGCCTTCGGCAACGGCGGCAAGGTCCACATCGACCGGGGCTACTACGCGGAGGGCCAGGACGTCGTCCTCCAGCCCGACGGGAAGATCGTCAGCGTCGGAACCAACATGGACGCCGGGTGGCTGACGCCCGACTTCTCCGTGATGCGCCACCACGCCGACGGCCGCCTCGACACCGCGTTCGGCGACGAGGGTGAGGTGATCACCGACTTCGGCGAGGGAGAGGACCTGGCGCAGGCCGTCGCTCTCCAGCCCGACGGGAAGATCGTCGTGGTCGGCCGGACCGGCGTGCCGGACGGGGGCTGCTGCTGGTTCACGGTCGCCCGCTACCTCGCGAACGGCAGCCTGGACACGAGCTTCAGCGGGAACGGCTGGGTCCGGGCCGACTTCGGTGACAACGGCGCCTCGGACGCCCAGGCCGTCGTGGTCCAGCCCGACGGGAAGATCGTCGCCGCGGGCCAGAGCGGCGGCGACTTCGCCGTCGTCCGCTACCTCGCGAACGGCAGCCTCGACACCGGCTTCGGCGACGGCGGCCGGGTGCTCACCCCCTTCGCCGGGGGCGCGTACGGACACGACATGGCGCTGCAGCCGGACGGCCGGATCGTCGTCGCGGGCAACGCGGGAAGCCCCGCCATCGACTTCGCGCTCGTCCGCTACACCACCGACGGCAGTCTCGACACGACCTTCGGGGCCGACGGCCGGGTCACCACTCCGCTCAACGGGGACGACTCGGCGCGCGCGGTCGCGGTGCAGTCCGACGGCCGTATCGTCGCGGCCGGATTCAGCAACTACGACCTCGCGCTGACCCGCTACACCGCCAACGGGAGCCTCGACACGGGCTTCGGCACAGGCGGCCGGGTCACCACCGACTTCGACGGCACCGTGGACCGCGCCTTCGACCTCGCCCTCCAGCCCGACGGCCGTATCGTCACCGGCGGCCTCAGCAACGCCGACCTCGCGGTGGTCCGCCACCAGGCGAACGGCAGCCTGGACACCGGCTTCGGCGCCGGCGGCAGGGCGTCCGCCGACTTCCTCGGCTTCTTCGACGAGGCGCACGCCGTCGCCGTACAGCCCGACGGGAAGATCGTCGCGTTCGGCAGCAGCGGCGACGAGCGCGCCCTGGTCCGCTTCCTGGGCGGCCCGGGCAGCCCGCCGCCCGCGGGCGCGGACGTGTCGGTCACCAAGACCGGCCCCGCCACGGTCACCATCGGCGACCGGGCCACGTACACCGTGACGGTCACCAACAACAGCACCTCGACCGCCGCCACGAGCGTCACCCTCACCGACACACTCACCGGGCCCGCCGCCTCGGTGGTCTCGGCGACGCCGGGCCAGGGCACCTGCACGACCAGTACCACCGGCGCGGCCTGCGCCCTCGGCACCCTCGCCCCCGGAGCGGTCGCCACGGTGATCGTCGTCACCGAGCCGAGAGCCACCGGCACCCTCTCCGACCGGGCCACCGCCGGGGCCACCCAGACCGACCCGACCCCCGGCAACAACAGCGCCACGGCGACCACCACGGTCAACAACACCCGCGGCTGCACATGCATCGGCACCAGCGGCAACGACACCCTGAACGGCACCAGCGGCAACGACGTGATCTGCGCCCTCGGCGGCGACGACACCGTGAGCGCGAGCTACGGCAACGACACCGTGTACGGCGGACACGGGAACGACCGTCTCGACGGCGGCTTCAGCGACGACACCCTGAACGGCGGCCCGGGCAACGACAACCTGATCGGCAACTACGGCAACGACCGCCTCAACACCGTGGACAACGTGTCCGGCAACGACACGGCCAACGGAGGCCCCGGCACGGACACCTGCACGACGGACTCGGGGGACACCCGCATCAGCTGCCCCTAGCGGTTCCCCGCCGAGCCATCGAGCCGCCGAGCCGTCGAGCCCCTGGTCCCGCCCCCACGCGGTGGGACCAGGGGCTCGTTCACGGCCGGCGGCCAATCGGCGCCCGGGCCGTCGTCGTCATCCGTTGACCCCCGTGTAGTGCCGAAGACTCCACCTCCACAGCAGCCGCGACCCCAGATAGGCCGCGGCCCCGAGCAGCGGCGACACCGCCGCCAGCCAGTACGGGACAGCGGTGTCGTGCCCGGTCAGTACCGCGGCCGGGAAGTACGCGACGAACGCCAGCGGCAGGCCGAACGTGAGGAAGCCGCCCACCGCCTTGGGCAGCACGTTCAGCGGATAGCTGCCGAACGTGCCGAGGAGCTCCTCCAGCCAGCGCCCCCAGTAGTCGGCGGCCGGGAAGCGCAGCGAGGCGCAGGCGACCGCCGTGAACATGGCCGCCTCCAGGAGCATCCCGCCGAGGACGCAGAGGATCAGATACGAGATCCGGCCCGCCGTCCAGTCCAGGTCGCTGCGGCTCAGGGCGCCCGCCATCAGCCCCGCCGCCACGGTCAGGTCACCGATCGCGTTCGTGGGGAAGTAGGAGAGCTGGAGCTGGCGGTAGACGGGCATCGGGCGGACCAGATACGTGTCGATCACCCCTTCCTGGATGTGCCGGGCCAGACCGTGCACCCGCCCCAGGAACAGCACGAACAGTCCGTGCGCCAGCATCCGTGTCGCCGGGATCAGCAGGACGTCCGAGCTGTCCCAGCCGCCCATCCCGCTGAACCGGGTGAGCAGCACGGTCGCGAATACGATCACCGACACCTGCCAGACCGCACCGATCGCGATCATCATCAGGAACTCGGAGCGATACTCCAGCTGGGCACGGAAGTTGAGCCGGGTGATGCGCCAGACGACGCGGAGAGCCTTGGTCGACATGTCAGCCTCCCTGCGAGATCACGCGCCGGGCGGCCCGCCGCCACAGCAGCCGGGTGAGCAGGGCGAGGGCCACCACCCAGGCGGCCTGTACGGCCAACTGCGGGCCCGCGTCGGACAGTTCGATGCGGCCGACGTACAGCGACAGCGGCACGCTCAGCGTCGCCTGGAACGGCAGGAAGCCGCTCATGGTGATGAACCAGTCCGGGAAGAACCACAGCGGCGCGTACACCCCGGACAGCAGGTTCTGCGCGAAGATCAGGATCAGCATCGCGGCGCCGTTGCGGAGCGTCCAGAAGCAGAGCTGGTCGATGGCGAGCATCACGTAGTAGAGGACCCACTGCCCCAGGAACGCGCTGACCGCGAACACCCCTGCCACGGCAGCCGACTTGGGCGGCTCCACGACTCCGACGGCCAGACAGATCACGTATCCGGCGAGCACCCACACCAGCCCGTACAGCTGCTCGCCGAGGGCCCGCAGCGCGTAGTAGCGCTGGGGCGGGAGCGGGCGCAGATACCAGTAGATGATCGTGCCGAAGTGCATGTGCTGGAGCACGGTGTCCCGGCCCGCGTACTGGTCCAACTCCCGTATTCGGGTTGCCAGTACGGCCAGTACGGCATACGTGACCGCCTGGTCCTCGGTCAGGCCGGCCGTCGTGCCGGTGGCCGAGTACAGGCCGTGCCACAGTGAGGCGACCAGTACCACCTGCACGGTGAGCCGGAGCAGTGCGGCGGTCATCCGCGGCGGGGTGTGGAGTTCGCCGAGCGGGGTGACGCGGGCGGCCCGCCAGCCCTGGAGGACGGTCACGGTCACTCGCCCCCCGCCTGGACGTACGCGGCACGCATCACGTCCTCCAGGTCGGCCTCGTCCAGGGCGATGTCGGTCACCTCGTACCGCTCGATGACCTGCTTCAGCGCCTGGTGCATGGCCGGGGCCGCGGGCCCGTCGGGTCCGAAGACGACCTGGGGGCCCTCATGGCGCACCAGCACCATCCCCGGCAGCGCCTCGACGGGAGTGTGCGGGTCGGCGAGTGTCACCCGCACCTGCCAGGTCGAGCCGAACTTGCGCCGGATCTCGTCCAGCGTGCCGTCCAGGACGAGCCGCCCGTGGTTGATCAGGACGACCCGCTCGGCGAGCCGCTCGACCTCCGTCATGTCGTGCGTGGTGAGCAGCACCGTCCGCCCGCGCTCCTCCACCTGGTACCGGAGGAACTCGCGGACCTGTTCCTTGACCACCACGTCCATGCCGATGGTGGGTTCGTCGAGGAACACCACCCGTGGATCGTGCAGCAGCGCCGCGGCCAGGTCGGAGCGCACGCGCTGGCCGAGCGAGAGATGCCGTACGCGGGTGTCCCAGAAGGAGGACAGGTCGAGCAGTTCGTCGAACTCCCGCAGTCTCGTGCGGTGTTCGGCCTCGGGGACGTCGTAGATGTCGCGCAGGATCGCGAAGGACTCCCGCACCGGCAGGTCCCACCACAGCTGGGTGCGCTGTCCGAACACGGCCCCGATGTTGCGCGCGTTGCGCTCGCGCTCCTGGTACGGGACCACGCCCGCGACCCGGGCCTCGCCGGACGTGGGGGTGAGGATGCCGGTGAGCATCTTGATGGTGGTGGACTTGCCCGCGCCGTTCGGCCCGAGCAGGGCGAGGAGTTCGCCGGGGGCGACGTCGAAGGTGATGTCGGAGACGGCGTCCTTGGCGACCCGCTCCGGATTGACGAGAGACCTGACGGCGCCCATGAAACCGGGGCGGCGCACGGTGGTGTGGAAGGTCCGGGACAGGCCACGGACCTCGATGGAACCGATCACGCGGGGAACCTCCGGGGGAGCGGGGGACACACGAACACGGCCGTCCGACTGGGGAGCCGGACGGCCATGTGACCGGTAACAGTGTCAGTCGTCGACCGTCGAGAACACAAAGGAGAATTCAGCCGGTTGAACCCGCAGCCGGTACTGCGGCAGCACGCCGGGACCGCACGACTGCGAGCCGATGCCCTGCTGACCGTGGTCGAGGTTGACCCACACCGTGTCGCCCGGAGTGAGGTCGGTCAGATGCCGGGCCGCGTCCAGCTGCTCGGTCGTCCACCGCCGTGCGGTGAACCAGAACTCCGGGTCGCCCTCGATCCGCAGGTATCCGACCTCGGCCCAGCGGACGTCGGCTCGGGCGCCGTTCTCCTGCGGGCGCACGTACGGTGTCTGCAGGTCCTCGACGGTCGTGTCCCACAGGAGCGTCTTCGCCGCGGCCCTGGTGTCCGGGTACGCCTCGCCACCACTGCCGAACCACGTCACGTTCTCCCCGAACGACGCCGGCAGACCCAGCCGGATGCCGAGCCTGGGCAGCGGCACCGTCCAGTCACCCTCGGGAGAGACCGAGACGGTCAGGCGCAGTCGTGTCCCGTCGGACGTCCACCGGTACACGGTGCGCAGGGCCACCTCCCGGGCGGCCGGTGCCACCCGGGTCCGTACGGTCAGCGCGTCATCGGCCAACTCCACGGCGTCCAACCGGTGTTGCATACGGTGCAGGCCCAGCTCGCGCCACACCACGCCGGGGCGGACGTCGTCCTGCCAGGACGCGCCGTCGTCGTTGTCGGTGGTGGCGCGCCACACGTCCAGGCGCAGACCGGTGACCTCCGTCGTGCCGATGGTCCGCAGCACCCCGGTGCGGGCGTCGAAGGAGGCCGGGCCGAGGGTGATCCGGTCGCCGCCGGCGGCGGGCCGCGCACCGGTGGCCGCCGGACGGGGCCCGCGCGGCGTGACGGTCTGCTGCGCCCATGCCACCTCGTGGCAGCGGCCCGCCCAAGAGGTGTCCTCGGCGAGCAGCGCGCGGACCGTCCACTCGACCTCGTCGCCCTGACCGTCGGGCGCGGCCGTGGGCAGCTTGACCTCGGCCGACTCCCTTGGCGCGAGCGACGGCACGGTGAGCGTGTGCGCACCCGTGGGGAATCCGTCCACCTGGTACGAGAACTCGAACTCCAGGTGCGAGAGGTCGGAGAAGTCGTACGCGTTCGTCACCCGTACCGTGCCGTTCGCGCCGTCGCCCTCGATCCGGACCGGCTCGATGACCTTCTTGTACTCGTGGAGCCCGGGCGAGGGCCTGCGGTCCGGGAAGAGCAGCCCGTCGCAGACGAAGTTCCCGTCGTGCAGCTCCTCGCCGAAGTCACCGCCGTACGCGAAGCCGTACCGCTCGTCCTTGATGCCGTGGTCGATCCACTCCCAGATGAAGCCGCCCTGGATCCGGTCGTGCGCCTCGAAGATCCGCTGGTAGTCGGCGAGCCCGCCCGGTCCGTTGCCCATCGCGTGCCCGTACTCGCACTGGATGAAGGGCAGTTGGCGCCGCTTCAGCGGGCCGCCGTCCAGGCCCCTGCCGATCCGTTCGACCTCGGCGTGGTCCGCGTACATCCGCGAGTACATGTCCGTGTCACGGCAGTTCCAGTCGCCCTCGTAGTGGATGAGCCGTGAGCGGTCCCGGCCACGGATCCACTCGGCCATCGCGGTCAGCCCGCGCCCGGTGCCCGCCTCGTTGCCGAGCGACCAGATGACGATCGACGGGTGGTTCTTGTCGCGCTCGACCATGCGGGACGCCCGGTCCAGGAGGGCCGGCGTCCAGCGGTCGTCGTCCACCGGGTTGTCCCGCCAGGCCTGTTCGGTGAAGCCGTGGGTCTCCAGGTCGCACTCGTCGATGACCCACAGCCCGTACTCGTCGCACAGGTCGAGGAAGGCCGGGTGCGGCGGATAGTGGGAGGTGCGCACGGCGTTGATGTTGTGCCGCTTCATCAGCAGCACGTCCTCGCGCATGGTCTCCGGATCGAGGGCGCGGCCCGTCTCCGGATGCCACTCGTGCCGGTTGACGCCCTTGAACAGGACCGCCGTGCCGTTCACCTTGATCAGGCCGTCCGCCAGCACGACCGTACGGAAACCGATCCTGAGCGGCACCCGCTCGCCCTCGGTGACCAGCGTCCCGTCGTACAGCCGGGGTTTCTCGGCGGTCCACGGCCGGACCGGCACGGTCACGGACTCACCGGTAGCGACATCGATGTCGAGTTCGGGCACCGAGACCCGCCCGTCGACATCGGAGTCGACGCGCAGGGTCCCGGTGCCTTCGAGATGGTCGTACGAGGCGTGCACGAAGAAGTCGAGCGCGCTGCCCGCCGGCCGGTGCAGCAGCGTGACGTCCCGGAAGATGCCGGGCAGCCACCACTGGTCCTGGTCCTCCAGGTACGAGCCCGCCGACCACTGGTGGACGCGGACGGCGAGCACGTTCCCCGACTCCTTCAGGAGGTGCCCGACCGCGAACTCGTGCGCCAGCCGGGACCCCTTGAACTCACCGATGTCCGTCCCGTTCAGCCACACCCGGGCACACGACTCCACCCCGTCGAAACGGAGTACGGCCCCACCGTCCGCCGGCCAGTCGTCCGGCAGGTCGAAGACCCGCAGATGGTCGCCGGTCGGGTTCTCCGTCGGCACCCGCGGCGGATCCACCGGGAACGGATAGAGATGGTTGGTGTAGATCGGTGCCCCGAAGCCCCCGTCACCCTGGAGGACCCAGTGCCCGGGGACCCGCACCTCGGGCCAGTCCCCGGCGTCGAATCCCTCGGCGGCGAACGATTCGTCCTCGGCATCAGCCGTCTCCGAGAGCCGGAATCGCCAACTGCCGTTCAGGGAAAGGGAATCGGCGTCCGAGGAGGCGTACCACGCCCGGGGCGGCAGCGCGCCGCTCCCGGGCGAGACGTCCTCGACGTAGTCGACGTCGACGGAATGGGTGGTGCGCAAGGACATCGGTCTCCTAGGTCAGCCCTTGATACCCGTCTGCGCGACCCCCTGCACCAGCCAGCGCTGGAGGAACAGGAACACGAGCACCAGGGGCAGGATCGAGATGGCGGTGGCCATGAAGATCAGGTGGAAGTTGACGGTCTGGTTGGTCATGTACGAGGAGAGCGCGACCTGTACGGTCCACGCCTCCTGGTCCTGGCCTATGACCAGCGGCCACAGGAAGGCGTTCCAGCCGCTGATGAAGGTGATCGTCGCGATCGCGGCGAAGAAGTTCAGCGAGTTGGGCACGACGATGCGCCAGTACGCACCCCAGTACCCGAGCCCGTCCACGCGCGCCGCCTCCTCCAGTTCTTTGGGGAACCCCAGGAAGTACTGCCGGAACAGGAAGCAGGTGAAACCACTGAACAGCCCCGGAACGATGAGACCTTGCATACTCGACACCCAGCCGAGCGACGAGACCAGCACGAAGCTCGGTACGAAGGTGACGGCGGCCGGGACCATCAGGGTCACCAGGACCGCGTAGAAGATCTTGTCGGCGTACTTGTACGGGATGCGGGCGAGGCCGTAGCCCGCGAGCGAGCAGACCAGCAGGGTGCCGACGGTGTGCAGGACACCGACGATCGCCGAGTTCCACAGGGACTGGGCGAACGGGACCGTCGGATCGTCGAACAGCTCGGTGACGTTGCCCCACTGGATGTCGGTCGGGAACCACTTCCAGTTCTCGCCGGTGATCTCGGCGTCCGTGGACAGGGCGTTGCGGACGATCAGGTAGAACGGGATGAGGAAGAGCAGGGCGCAGATGCCGGTGGCGATGTAGAGACCGGCGGAGCCGAGCACGCCACGCCGGTCGCGCCTGCGCTCGCGCCGCTTCGGGGGCTCGGGATCGGCCTTGCGGGTTTCGATGACGGTCGTCACTTGGAGCCGTCCCCCCTTCCGAAGCCCAGGAACCGGCCCTGGAGCATGGTCACCATGCAGATCAGCAGGGTCAGGATGACCGCGCCCGCGCTGCCCGCGCCGTAGTCCTGGTCGTCGCCGAGGGCCGTGTAGTACAGCTCGACGAGGGGCGGGCGGCCCCAGGTCGTCTTCGACAGCAGGTTGAAGAACTCGTCGAACGCCTGGTACGCGGCCACGAGCAGCAGCAGGATCACCGCCGTCGAGGTGGCCCTCAGCTGGGGCAGCGTGATGTACCGGAAGGTCTGCCAGCCCGGCTTGGCGCCGTCGATCGCGGCGGCCTCGTACAGCTCCGGCGGGATGTTCTGCAGGGCCGCCAGGAACAGGATCATGTAGAACCCGGCCTGGAGCCACAGTCGGACGGTCACGATGACCAGCCAGTACCAGGGCGGGTTCGGGTTGGCCAGCCAGGCGATGTTCTCGACCCCGAACCAGCCGAGGACGGTGTTCATCATGCCGAAGCGGACGCCGCTGAAGATCGACATCTTCCAGATCAGCGAGGCGGCGACGAAGCTGCACGCCGTCGGCAGGAAGAAGACGGACCGGAAGAACGCCTTCATGAAGCGCAGCCGGTGCACCATCAGTGCCAGACCGAGCGACAGCGCCCAGGTGACCGGCACGATGATCGCGGCGAAGACGGTGAAGGTGACGAGCGACTTGGTGAAGTCGCCGTTCGTCAGCATCAACTTGTAGTTGTCGAAGCCGACGAACTTGTCGGGCGTGACCGTGTAGCGCGCCTCGAAGAAGCTGAGCCAGGCGCTCCATCCGATGGGGATGTAGACGAAGATCACCAGGCCTATGAGGAACGGGCCGGTGAAGAGCCAGAAGTTGAACGTGCTGCCACCCATGCCCCGCCGCGGCCTGGTCTTGGAGACCTTGGCCGGGGCGGGGCGCGTGGCGTCACGAGTCGTGGTGGTCGCCATGTCGTTACCTGTTGTCCGTCGGCCTATCCGAAGAGCTTCTTGAGTTCGAGATTGACCTTCTTGTCCGCGGCGTCCAGGGCCTTCTCCGGGTCCATGCCCTTGCGGACGGAGTTGGCGATCACTTCTTCGAGCGCGGTGATCATCGCCTGGGTCCAGGAGATGTTGTCGAAGCGCCCGTAGTCGGTGAAGAGCTTGACGCCCTCAGCGGGCAGGCCCGACTTGAGCTTGGTGGCGGACTCGGCGATCGAGGTGCGCGGCGGGATGTGGAAGCCGTAGCTGAGCGCCCAGTCCTCCTGGTACTTCTTCTGGTCGATCCAGAGCCACTTCACGTACTCCTTGGCCAGGTCGACGTTCTTGCCCTTGGCGTTGACGAACATGGACCAGCCGCCGTTGTAGACCGCGGGCTTGGCGCCGGAGGCGGCCGAGGGGAAGGGGAATATGCCGAGGTCGTCGCCGAGGGCCTTCTGCATCACGGGCATCGCCCACATGCCGCACCACTGGATGGCGGTCAGACCCTGGACCAGCGCGGACGGGTCCCAGTAGTCGGCGGGGGCGTCAAGGAGCAGGTGGCCGCTGGTGAACATCTTGCGGTACACCTTCAGCGCCGCCGCCACGTCGTCGGTGTGGTACGCGATCTCGTTCTTGGCGTTGAGCTGGTCGGCGCCGGCCGCCCAGACCAGGGCGTAGTTCGTCGACACCATGTTGTTGCCGAGGAACAGGCCCTTGACCTTGTCGGTGGTGAGCTTGTCGGCGGCCTCGGCGAGCTCTTCGAGGGTCTGGGGCACCCCCACACCCGCCTTCTCCAGCATCGACTTGCGGTAGTAGAAGAACTGCGGGTCGTCGATCATCCGGACGCCGTAGACCTTGCCGTCGACCGTGTGGGACTTGATGTCGGCCGGATTGAAGTCGTCCTTGACCGGGGCGATGATGTCGTCCAGCGGCGCCACCTGGCCGCTCTTGATCATCTGAAGCTGCGGGTGGAACTCGAAGACGTCGGGCGCGTTGTCGGTGAGCAGCGCCGAGAACAGCTTGCTCTCGAAGTTGTTGCCCGTGATCCACTGGGTGGTCACGCGGGCCTCGTCGTAGGCCTTCGCGTACCTCTTGATGGCCTCCTGCGTCCCGGCCTCCCCGTACGCGTGGAAGTACTGCACCAGGCCCTTGCCCGAACTGCCGCCGCCCTCACGGCCGGTGTTGCCTCCACAGGCGGCCAGCGGACCCAGTGCGGCGAGTCCCGCCGCGGCTCGCAGTACGGATCGACGGTCCCAGTTGCTGTTGCTCAGTGCCGACATTTGACGTCCTTGTCTCGAGTACGGCTGCGGCTCGAAATCGCTATGCGGTGGCGGGACGTTAACCTTCGGCTAAGGCTTCGGCAAGGGGTTGGACGAAGTCTGTTCGAAGCGTTGTGCACCGTCCGGAATACCGGACGTGGCGGGGCGTCGACGTCACGAAGACGGCGCCGTACGGCTCCTCGTGGGGGAGGTGCGACGCGGGACGGCGGTCCTGCCGCTCGCCGGTTTCAGGCCCACCGAGCTGAGCGCGCCCTCCAGCGCGAACGTCGCCGCGCCCAGGCACACGGGGTCGGTGGGAATGGAGGAGAGGACGATCTCGGTGCTGGCCAGCGGCCGTCTCAGCGCGTGCCGGGCCACGGCCTCGCGGACCTCGTAGAGCAGCGGCTCGCCGAGCGAGGCCGCGACCCAGCTGCTCAGCACGATCACCTCGGGGTTGAGGAGGTTCACCAGGTCGGCGATCGCGGCGCCGAGATAACGCGCGGTCTCCTGGACCACCTCGGTAGCCACCGGGTCCTGCGCGGCGACCCCGCGGGCGAGCGCGTTGATCGTCGCGGTCTGGTCCTCGGGGTGCAGCAGGGTGCTCTCCGGGCTCGACTCGCGGAGATTCAGCATGATTCCGGGCGCCCCGACATACGTCTCCACGCACCCGCGGTTGCCGCAGTGGCACGGCCGCCCGTCCAGCACGAGCGTGGTGTGCCCCCACTCGCCGGCGCTGTTGCTGACACCCCGGTGCAACCCGCCGCCCAGCACGAGCCCGGCACCGACGCCCGTCCCGAGATTCACCACCACGGCGTCCCCACGCCCGCGCGCGGCCCCGAACCACAGCTCGGCGACCGCGCAGGCGCGCAGCGGATTGTCCAGATACAGCGGATACGCGATGTGCTCGGCGAGCAGGTCGAGCAGCGGCACGTCGTGCCAGTCCCAGTTCGGCGCGTACTCCGAGACACCTGCCTCCCGGTCCACCTGGCCCGGCACACTGACGCCGACCCCGAGCACCCGGGCGCCCTCGATACCGGCCTGCGCGACCACCGACCCGACGGCCGAGGCGACATGCCCGACGACCTGCTCCGGACGGATCTCACCGGGGCGCATGTCCTCGTCGGCGCGGGCCAGCACGCTCAGCGCCAGGTCGAACAGCTCGACCCGGACGTAGGTCTCCGCGATGTCGACGCCGATCAACGCGCCCCCCGACGCGTTGACGGCCACGAGGCCCCGCGGGCGGCCACCCGCGGAGTCCTCGAACCCGACCTCCGTCAGCATCCCCAGGTCGAGCAGCTCACCGACCAGCGTGGCGATCGTGGCCAGACTCAGCCCGGTGGCGGCCGCCAGTTCCTGGCGGGACGTCGGCGAGTGGGCGATGATCTGGCGCAGCACCCCATAGCGGTTCGCGGTGCGGATGTCGCGTGACGTGCGCTTCACCAGAACGTGCCCCCTCGGTCCCTCCAGGCATGACGGGTCCCGACGGCCCCGGCGCGGCGCAAGGCTATGACCGTCCGGTGACTTTCGACAAGGGGTTAGGAAAGGGGCTGTACAAAGTCCCTGCCGCTCACGGCGGGCACAGTGCGGATCGAGCCGTCCGTCACCCGCCGAGCACCTCACCGACGAACGCGTTGCGGAACGTCCCCGCCGGGTCCAGCTCCTCGGCCAGGTTCCTGAACTCCGCCAGCTGCGGATAGCGTCCGCGCACCACCGGTGCCGTCATCGTGAACACCTTGCCCCAGTGCGGCCGCGGATCGAACGGCGTCAGTGCCTCCTCCACCCGCCGCACCACGGGCAGCACGGCCGCCGTGTCCTCGACCCAGGTGAAGTGGAAGGCCACCGTGTCCCGCCCGTACGCCGGGCTCAGCCACTGGCGGTCGGCCGCGACCGTACGCACCTCGCAGACCTGCAGCACCGGCGCGATCTTCTCCCGGATCGCGTCGAGCGCACGCAGGGCACCCGTGGCGTGCGGGCGCGGCAGCAGGTACTCCGACTGGAGCTCCGCACCGCTGCTCGGCGTGAACTCGGGCCGGAAGTGCGGCAGTCGCTCGTGCCAGGGCCCGGGCACCCCGAACTGCTGGGTGCAGTTCCCGGCGGGCATCCCCGGCACCGGGTGCATCGCCTCGGTGGCCGGCTCGGCCCACGGAAACCCGTCCCACGGAACGTCGGTACGCCGCTTGACCCACGCCTGGACGAAGCCCGACCGACGCCAGTCGGTGAACAGACTCACGCTGTACGCCGACGCCGACACCGTCTCGAAGTCCAGTTCCGCGAGAGTCATCCGGCCGAACACATGCTGGGCGACCTCGAAGTCCGGCTCCAGGTCGAGCGTGAGCGCGGTGACGACACCGAGCGCGCCGAGCGAGGTCACGGCCCCGCTGAAGCGGGGGTCACCCCGGCCGATCGTCAGGGCCGAGCCGTCGGCGAGGACCAGCTCGACCTCCCGTACGGGCGAGGCCAGCGAGCCGTTCGCGTTCCCCGAGCCGTGCGTGCCGGTCGCCACCGAACCCGCCACCGAGATGTGCGGCAACGAGGCCATGTTGGGCAGCGCGAACCCCCGCTCGTGCACCGCCCGCGCCAGCTCCGCGTACCGCACACCGCCCGCCACCCTGACCGTACGGGCCGCGGGGTCCACCTCGACCGACGGCGGCAGCGCGGTCAGCGAGAGAAGCACGCCCTCACTGCCCGGGTCGGCGATCTCGTTGAACGAGTGCCCGCTGCCGAGGACCCGCACGCGGTCGGCACGCGAGACGAGGGCCCGCAGCGCGTCGAGCGAGTGCGGCCGCTGCAGCTCCTTGGCGGAGTAGGTGATGTTCCCCGCCCAGTTGGTCAGAGCCTCTGCCATCCGTGGGTCCTTCCCGGAAGTTCTCGGTGACCGGTGAACCAGCCACATTGGAACCTACCTCGCCCATTCCGACTCAGGGGCGCGGGGGAACTGCGCGACCAGCCACAGCGGACCGCACACCCACTCACCGTCGGACCCGCGTCCACTCGCCGTCGGGCGCCCCGTCCATTGACCCTCTCGCTCCGCGAGACCTACCGTAGAGACCGGTTGCTATAGACGCGTCACCGATCCGGAAGGCCACCCCACCTTGCGCCCACGCCCCGCCGCACTTTTCGCCATGACAGCCGAGAACGTGCCCAAGATCTTCCCTCCGGACGTACTGGCCCGCCTGGGCAACGCGGTAGAAATCGATCCCACTCTGACGGCCGGGAACTTCACCGACCCCCGAGTACGGGACGCACTCGCCGACACGGAGATCCTGATCACCGGCTGGGGCTGCCCCCACATCGACGAGGCGGTCCTGGACGCCGCACCCAAGCTGCGGGCGATCCTCCACGCGGCCGGCTCCGTCAAGGGGCTCACCTCGCCCGCGGTCTGGGAACGCGGCATCACCGTCTCCTCCGCGGCCGGCGCGAACGCCCTCCCCGTGGCGGAGTACACGCTCGCCATGATCCTCCTGGCGGGCAAGGACCTCTTCGCCCAGCGCGACCGGCTGCGCGCCCAACGCGCCTTCCCCTACGGGGAGATCATGCCGGGAGTCGGCAACTTCGGCCGCCGCGTGGGCGTCGTCGGAGCCTCCCGGATCGGCCGTCGCCTCATCGAACTGCTGCGGCCCTTCGACCTGCGGGTCACCCTCGCGGACCCGTACGTCGACGCGGCGCAGGCCGCCGCCCTCGGCGTACCCCTGCTGCCGCTCGACGACCTGCTGCGCACCAGCGACATCGTCACCGTCCACGCACCGCAGACCCCCGAGACCCACCACCTCATCGGCCGCCGCGAACTCGCCCTGATGCCGGAGGGATCCGTGCTCGTCAACACGGCCCGCGGCTCCCTCCTCGACCACGACGCTCTCGTCGAAGAGCTGCGCGCCAACCGGCTCAGTGCGATCCTCGACGTCACCGACCCGGAACCGCTGCCCGCCGACTCGCCGCTCTTCGACCTGCCGAACGCGTTCATCACCCCGCATCTCGCGGGCTCGCAGGGCAACGAGGTGGCCAGGCTCGGTCTCGCCGTCACGGAGGAGGCCGAACGCCTGCTGTCCGGACGGGAGTTGGCCCACGCGATCGACCACGCCGTACTGGAGCGCACCGCATGACCTCGATCCTGACCCCGCGGGCCGACGCCGCCGACGCGGGCGAGCCCCTGCACCACTTCTGGTCCGTCTGCGCCGGCGCGGGCCGCGCGGCCGAGGGCCTGCGCGCCTCCTGGCAGGAGCAGTTGCACCAGGTCGCGGAGGGCTGCGGCTTCCGATACGTACGCTTCCACGGCCTCTTCCACGACGACATGTTCGTGTACCGGCAGGGGGAGGACGGGCAGGCAGTCCTCAACTTCCAGTACGTGGACGACCTGTTCGACCGGCTCCTCGACGCGGGTGTCCGCCCCTTCGTCGAACTCGGCTTCAGCCCAGGTGACCTGGCCCGCGAGAAGGGCACCATCTTCTGGTGGGGCGCCCACGGCTCCCCGCCCACCGACCTGGTCGCCTGGGCGAGCCTGGTCTCCGCGACCGTCCGGCACTGGGTCGCCCGGTACGGGATCGACGA
The DNA here is from genome assembly GCF_036182465.1 of Streptomyces sp. NBC_00258. Lineage (NCBI taxonomy): Bacteria > Bacillati > Actinomycetota > Actinomycetes > Kitasatosporales > Streptomycetaceae > Streptomyces > Streptomyces sp. NBC_00258. The sequence goes on along the minus strand of NZ_CP108081.1, from coordinate 3,448,628 downwards.
GGTCCGCCACTGGTACTTCGAGGTGTGGAACGAGCCCAACCTCGACCCGTTCTTCCGCGGCACCCGAGCCGAGTACTACGACCTGTACGCGGCAACGGCCCACGCCCTCAAGGCAATCGACCCCGCCCTGCGCGTCGGCGGACCGGCCACCAGCAACTTCGTGCCGGACGCACGCTTCGACGGCGACACCGAGGACAAGAGCGGCCACGTCACGGTCACCGCCGACAACCTCGACGCACTGGAGTGGCGACCCGTCTGGCTGGAGCACTTCCTCGACCACTGCGCCCGCGAACGGCTGCCCGTCGACTTCGTCTCCTGCCACCCGTACCCCACGGACTGGGCGCTCGACCACCACGGCCAGGGCGCCCACTACACACGCGGCGCCGACGCCACCCGCCAGGACCTCGCGACGGTCCGGGACATCGTCGGCAAGAGCCCGTTCCCGGACGCCGAGATCCACCTCACCGAGTGGAGCTCGACCCCCTCTTCTCGGGACCACACCCACGACCACTCGCAGGCCGCCACCTTCGTCGTCCGGGCCAACCTGGAGTCGATCGGCCTCGTCGACTCACTCGCGTACTGGACGTTCACGGACGTCTTCGAGGAGATGGGCGCCGGGGACACCGCCTTCCACGGCGGCTTCGGACTCGTCAACCAGCAGGGCATACCCAAGCCCACCTACCACGCCTACCGGTTCCTGCACGCGCTCGGCGACGAACTCCTCGTCCGGGTGCCGGGCGCGATCGTCACCCGGGAAGCGGCGACCGGCCGGATCACCGCCCTCGCCTACCACTACCCGCCCGAGATGCCCCTGGCCGTGCCCCTCTCGACGCCGGACCGCACGGTCGCCGAGCAGACGCTGGCCCTGGGCACCCCCGTCCCGTACACCCTGAGTCTCACCGGACTGCCAGCCCGCGCCGCCTTCACCGTGGAGATCCTGGAGCCGGGCAGCGCGGCCGGCGGCGACACCCTCGCCGCCTGGCGCGAGCGCGGCGCACCCGAACCGCTCTCCCGCGAGGACATCAGCGCCCTCCGGCGGACGGCCCCCCGCACGGAGACCGTACGGGCCGACGCGGCGGGCGAGCTGACCTACGAACGGCAGCTCGCGCCCTGGTCGGTGGTGCTCGTACGGCAGGACGACGGAGGGCTCGACCAGCACGTAGGAGTACCCGGCCACCCCATAGGGTGACCGGTACGGAGCAGGGGAGGGGAGCCCACCGGTGGCCAAGAAGACGGAGCCCGTGATGGGCAATGACGCCTCCACGGTCCGGGACGTCGCCGCGCGCGCGGGCGTCTCAGCCTCGACCGTCTCCCGGGTCCTGGGCGGCACCTACCCGGTCGCCGCGAGCACCCGCGCCCGGGTGCTCAAGGCGATGCGCGAGCTCGACTACGTGGTCAACGCGCACGCCCGCGCACTCGGCGGCTCCACCAACAAGACGGTGGCGTTCGTCGTCGACGACGTCACCGGCCCCTTCTACGCCCACATCGCACGCGGTGTGGAGGAGCAGGCGTCCGCCGAGGGCAGGCTCTGCATGCTGTGCACCACCCACGGCGATCCGCAGCGCGTCCTCGCCGTCGTCGAGACCATGCGCGAACAGCGGGCCGACGCCGTGATCGTCGTCGGCGGCGCCTGGGAGGACAAGGCCTACCAGGACCGCATGACGCACTTCGCGCACGCCCTGGACCGGGTGGGTTCGCGACTCGTGCTCGTCGGCAGGCCACCGCTCGGCCCGGGGGTGCCCGCCACGGTCGTCGAGTACGACAACGAGGGCGGTGCCTTCGCGATGACCACCCATCTGCTCACCTCGGGCCACCAGCGCATCGCCTACCTCGGCCGGGTGCCCGGCCTGTCCACCAGCGGCCAGCGCCTCAGCGGCTTCCGGCGCGCGCACGAACTGCTCGGGGTGGCCCCGGACCCGGCCCTGATCCTGGACGGCACGTTCAGCCGCTCGCACGGCTATCAGGGGGCCCGTCAACTCCTCGCGTCCGGCGCCGACTTCACGGCCGTGTTCGCCGGCACCGACATGGTCGCGGCGGGCGCGCTGCAGGCGCTGCGCGAAGCGCGCGTGAGCGTCCCCGACGACGTGTCCGTGGTCGGCTACGACGACGTGCCGCTGGCCCTGGACCTCTTCCCGGCCCTCACCACCGTCAACGTCCCGCACGAGGAACTGGGCCGTGCGGCCGTCCGGCTGGCCCTGCACCGCGAGGAACTCCCCGGCAGCCAGCACCTGGTGCTCGGCACCCACATCGTCCTGCGGGACTCGACACGGCGACCCGGGCACTGACTTCCGCCGTCCCGTCCCGACTTCCCCGTCCCGATCTGACTTCCCTGTGCCGTCCTGTCTTCCCCGCTCCGTTCCTGACTCCCCTTTCCCTCATCTCCCTCATCGTGGCGACCTTTGCCCTTCGTTGGACAACCGGTCTCTAGAGAATCGGCTGTCCGGTAGCTACCCATTTTCCGGTTACCGGTTCGAAATCCCGTGCAATACCGGGTGAGTTGGCCCGGTTCCCCAGTTTTCTCTGCCCGATGTCTTGCCGACGTCCGGGACCGGTTCTAGCTTCCATAGAGACCGATTTCTATGGCGCCCTCGGACGGCAGAACCCGAGCGGCGGACGGTCCCCCCTGTTCCAGTCCCCTCAGGAGCCGCCATGCCCCAGCCCCGTGTCCCGCACCGCGCGACCCTGTCCGCCGCCGCGCTCGCCACCGTGCTCGCCCTCACGGCGACCGCCTGCGGCGGTGGCTCCGACGACTCCTCCGACCAGTCGAAGGGGCCGGTCACGCTGGAGTACTGGAGCTGGTCGGAGACGAAGAACGTCGACCCCGTGGTGGCCAAGTTCAACGCCACACACACCGGCATCAAGCTCAAGTTCGTCAAGCAGGCCGACAACCCGGGCACGGCACAGAACCTGCGCAACGCGGTCGCCGCCAAGAAGGACGTCCCCTGCCTGGTGCAGAACTTCGGCGAGGTGCCCAGCCTCGTCGGCGAGGGGCTGCTGAGCAGCGTCGACAAGGAACTCAAGCCGTACCTCGACCGGTTCAACCCGGCCGCCCTGCCCAGCGTGCAGGCGGGCGGCGAGTACTACGCCGTCCCGACCGGCTTCAACCCGACCTTCATGATGATCAACCGCTCGGTGTACGACAAGTACGGCGTCGACGTCCCCAAGACCTGGGACGACGTGATCGCCGCGGGCAAGAAGCTCAAGAAGCACGGCGTGTACGTCATGAACCTGGCCGGCGAGGACCCGTCCACCCTGGTCAACCTGGTCCAGCAGGCGGGCGGCTCCTGGTACGAGCAGAAGGGCGACAGCTGGAAGATCGACTTCCTGTCACCCGAGTCCCTCAAGGCCGCCGACATCGTCCAGCAACTGGTCGACGGCGGCATGGTCGCCAACCAGACCTATCAGGACCGGCCCGCCCTGATCAGCTACTTCGACTCCGGGAAGATGGTCTCGCTGCCCACCCAGACCTGGCAGCTGCAGAACTACGAACTGAACTACAAGAAGTCCCTCGGCGACTGGCAGCCCATCGACCTGCCCCAGTTCTCCGACGCCACGGAGTTCACCACCTCCTCCTACAGCGCCAACAACGGCGTACTCGTCCCCAAGGGCTGCGAGCACGTCAAGGAGGCCGTCGAGGCGGCGGTGTGGATGAAGACCGACAAGACCGGCATCAACTCCACCTACCAGAAGGACACCAAGCAGTACGAGTGGCCGGGCGCCGTCAAGGACGTCACCCCCTGGGTCGACTCGGTGGTCACCGACAAGCTCTTCGGCACGCACAAGTCCGAGGCCCGCGGCGTGATCCTCAAGTCCGTCGAGCACGCGAGGAGCAACTGGACGGTCGGCCCCAACTACACAGGTGTCTTCGCGGAGTTGCAGGACCAGTGGGCGAGGATCGTCACCAAGAGGACGACGGTGAAGCAGGCCCTTGAGCACCTCCAGGAGTTCACGGTCGACGACCTGAAGTCCAAGAACATCAACGTCGAGGGCTGACCCATGGCAGCCGTCACCGAAGCACCGTCCCGGTCCCGGGCCGCACGCCTGGGATGGCGGCGGATCATGGCCCTCAAGGGCGCCTCGTTCACGGTCCCCTTCTTCCTCGGGTTCCTCCTGTTCACCGTGACCCCGCTCGTCATGGCACTCAAGGAGAGCCTCTACAGCGAGAAGGGCTCCGGGCTCGGATTCGGCGAGAAGACCGTCGAGTTCGTCGGCCTCGACAACTTCGTCCAGGGCTTCGGCGACGGCCGCTTCTGGGCCTCGATGCTCCGCGTCGGCCTCTTCGCGGTCATCAGCATCCCGGTCATCCAGATCGCCAGCGTCGGGCTCGCGCTGCTCCTCGACTCGGCCTCGCAGCGCGTCGCCGACCGCTTCCGGATCCCGCTGCTGGTCCCGTACATGATCCCGGGCATCGTCGCCACCCTCATCTGGATCTACCTCTACAGCCCGGTCGTCGGACCGCTCACTCCCTTCCTCGACCTCTTCGGCATCGACGCCAACTTCTACGGCGGCGAACTCATCTGGGTGTCCATCGGCAACCTGATGGCGTGGAGCGGGATCGGCTTCAACATGCTGATCGTGTACTCGGCGCTGCGCTCGGTCGACGCGAACGTGTACGACGCCGCCCGCATCGACGGGGCCTCCGAGTGGCGGATCGCCTGGTCGATCAAGGTGCCGCTGGTCCGCCGTTCCCTGGTCCTCACCACCGTGCTCAGCATCATCGGCACCCTGCAGATCTTCAGCGACACGATGCTCTTCAAGTCCATGGCACCGGAGACGGTCACCCGCGACTTCACCCCCATCATGGCGATCTACGACTGGGCCTTCCAGCAGGGCAACTTCAACTACGCCTCCGCCCTCTCGATCATCCTCGCCCTGGTCGTCGGCACCGCGTCCGCACTGTTCTACCGACTCACGAACAAGGCGCCCACGTCATGACCGCCGTCAGCAGCAGGCCCACGACCGCTGTCCCGGCCGCGCCCCTCCGTGTCGCGCGGCGCAAGCCTGCCGCGGCGGGCGCGGGCGGTGTGTCCGTTCCTCGGCCCACGAGCGAGGTCTCCCCTTCATGACCGCAACCATCGACCGGTCCACGACCACACCCCCGCGCCCGAAGCGCGGTGCCGCCGCGTCCCGCGACGGTACCGGCCCCGTCCGGCACGGCCGGCGGACCAAGGCCCTGGTCCTCGGCGGAGTCGTGTTCTTCACCCTCTACTCGCTGGCGCCCGTGTGGTGGCTGATCGTGTCGGCGACCAAGAACCAGTCCGACCTCTACACCACCAACGGGCTGTGGTTCTCCGACCTGCACTTCACGGACAACCTGAAGGCGCTGTTCACCTACCAGGACGGCATCTTCCTTAAGTGGCTGTGGAACACGCTCTATTACGGAGTCGTCGGCACCGCCGGCATGACCCTGGTCTGCGTCGCCTGCGGCTACGGCCTGGCGATGTACCGATTCCGTGGCCGGGGCGTGCTGATGGGCTGCATCATCGGGTCCTTCCTCGTTCCGCACGCACTGCTCACCATCCCGTCCTTCCTGCTCTTCACGGACCTGCGGATGGTCGACACCCCGTCGGCGATCATCGTGCCGAGCCTGTTCAACGCCTTCTCCGTCTACCTCGCCAAGGTGTACGCGGAGGGCGCCATCCCGCCCGAACTCCTGGAGGCCGCCCGCATCGACGGCGCGGGCGAGTACCGCATCTTCTTCACGGTCGGCGCCCGCCTCATGTCCACGGGCGCTGCGACGATCTTCCTGCTCGGCTTCGTCGGCTCCTGGAACTCGTTCTTCGGACCCCTGGTGTTCCTGCGTACGCCGGAGAAGTGGACCGTGATGGTCGGCCTCTACTCGTGGCTGAAGGTCAAGGTCGACACATCCGCCGACCTGACCGGCATGGTGGTCGTGGGATCGTTGCTCTCCCTCATCCCGATGGTCATCCTGATGATCTCGATGCAGCGGTTCTGGCGCTCCGGCGTCACGCTCGGCTCCCTCAAGTAGCCACGCCCGCAAGGCCGTTCAGGTAGGCGCGCTCGCGCGGCCGACTGGCTGGTCGCGCCCGCGTGACTGCCCGCGTGGCTGTGCCCGCAAGGCCGCCCGAGCACTCGGCCCCCGACCGGCCCGCAGTCCTTCCCGCATCCCGCGATCCGACCCCTCCCGCTCCTTTCCCCGCCGTGAGGATCCCGCATGTCCGTCACCAGAAGATCCGTCCTGGCCGGTACCGCCGCCGGCACCGGCGCTCTCGCGCTGACCGGCTGGTCCTGGACCGCCGCCGAGCAGGCGTCCGCCGCAGCGGCCGGGGAGGCCGACGGCGCGAGACGCCTCGACCTCGTCGACTTCGGCAACCCCGACTCCGAGACGGCGCACGGGCTGACCGCCCCCGACTCCGCCGCCGTCGACGGCAACGCGGGCGACCGGGCCCGAGTCGCCAAACCCCTGGCCACCCCCGACATCAAGACCGGCGACCTCCGCTTCACGGTGCGGGTCGACCCCCTCCATCAGAACTACCTCACCGTCAAGTTCTGGGGCGGCGACACCTCCCCGTACAAGACGATCGCGTACATCAACGGCGAGCAGATCGGCTACCGCCGCTCCGGCGACTACGAGGCGCTGAACACCGGCACGGTCCGTCCGCTGCCCGGCCGCTTCTTCTACGCCACGGTGATGCTGCCGCTGGAGCACACCAAGGGCCGCGAGCACGCCGAGATCACCCTGCGCACCTACGACGCCGCGTTCACCGCCAAGGTCACCGCCGACTCCCGCGGCTACTACCGCGCGTACACCCACACCGGCGCGTACCTCGACGTGAGCGGCGAGCCGCAGGCCGGCTTCACACCGCCCACGGACACGGTCGCGGACCTGTCCGAGCCGCAGAAGCAGGCACTCGTCGACGGCTATGTGGCCGGCCAGGTGAAGCTCTTCAACGACCACTCGGCGAAGATCGACGCATCGGCGACGGCCAGGCTCAGCATCGTCCGCTACGAGGACGAACTCCGTTTCTACGCCTCCGCGTTGACCCAGTCCAGCTGGTGCCCGGCAAGGACCGCCACCGACCGGCGGACGGCCCTGCTGCGGGTCTTCAAGTGCGTGGACAACCACACCAAGGACTACTACGCCGACACGAGACTCCTGGCCCGCGGCGGCCACCAGGGCGACTGGGGCGGCTACTACGGAGCACTCGGCGAGGCCCTCTACATCGTCGAGAACCTCATCGCGGACAAGGAGGTCCTCGGCAGGGAGGCCTTCGAGGCATTCCTGGACGAGCCCTTCACCACCGGGACCAGCGAGGGCAGGACCTCCCTCAAGGACGTCGACTTCGACGGCTCACCGCTGACCCGCCGGGCCGCCTGGGGCCGCGTCCTGAAGGCCAACTTCGACTACGCCCGCTCGCGGCTCTCGTACATCTACAACCAGGTGATGTACACGTACGAGGGCGCCTGGGAGGCCCACGAGGGGCTGCGGGTCATTGGTTCGGAGTTCTACGAGGGCAAGGCGCGCAGCCACCGCATCGCGGGCGAGGCGCTCGGCTGGCTGCCCTTCCTCGGCGAGGAGGTCCTCGTCGGCCCGGACGGCCAGGACCTGGACCTCTTCCACTCGCTCTTCTACCACGACACCACGGCCCGCTGGACCGACGACTACATCAAGTACGTCATCAAGGGCCTGGCCAGGTCCAAACTGGACAAGCGCGGCAACCTGGTACGCCGCCTGCCCCTCGGCAAGCACTACACCACGATCACCGAGGCGGGCCACACCCGCGAGAACGGCTACGTCGCCAACTACGGCGAGGCCACCAACTACCTGCCGGAGTGGTTCCATCGCACCTGGGGCCACAAGGGCGACGAGGACCTGAACGACCGGATCCTGGAGATCGCGCTGCGCAACCTGCACGCCCGCTCCCTGGCCCGGATGACCGACCTCGACGACAACCTCAAGCGCACCATGCGCATGGAGATGGTGATCGACGAGCGCAACACCAACTACCCGGGCTTTCCAGGCTACGTGCTGCGGATCTCCGAGGGCAGGATCCTCAACTACGTCGCCCTGGCCCGGCACATGGCCGAGCACGCAGACCGGTACACCGCGAACCGCTGGGCGACCACGCGCTCGTACGCCCGCGAGGCGGTCGGCTTCGCCCAGCAACAGCTCGCCGACCACCAGTACTTCAGCTCCTTCGCCTCCGTGACCGGCAAGAGCAAGTACGACCTCGCGCTCGGCGAGACCTACGCCTACCTGAAGGCCCACGAGCCGACCGGAATAGTCCACCCGCACACGGACTTCGCCCACTACACGCCTGGGGAACTGACCGCACTAGCGGTGAACCGTGCCCACTACGAGCGCTTCGCCTGGGTCGACGTGGACTGCATGTTCGTCTCGCTCAGGGACGGCGACCTCCACCTGTGGGGCCAACTCAACGAACGTCAGCGGGGGTTCGCCCGCAACGGACGCCTGCACGTCCGGCAGGCGAACCGCGACCACATCGTGCAGATCAACACCAACGCACGCTTCCAGTACGAGGACTACTGGGCCCGCATGGACAACATCGACGTCGACTTCATGGAGGACCAGCAGACGGGCGACTCCTCGGCGCTCCAGGCGTTGGCGGGTGAACTCGCACCGATCACCTTCCAACCGGGCGTCGGCACGGTCCGCCGCGAGAACTTCGAGGCAGACCACGCCTATTCGGGCTACCCGGACCTGCTCACCGCCCGCTACGGCCGCTACTTCTTCGTCTTCAACACGACCCGCAAGACGTACGGGAACGAGCGGTCGTACGAGGTGGAGGTCCCCTCGGCCACAGGCCGGACCGGTTCGACGGGCGCGACCGGTTCGACGGTCCTGGACCTGGTGAGCGGCAAGGAACTTCCGGTGCGCGGCGGCAAGGTGAGGGTCCCGCCCAAGACCGGCCTGGTACTGAAGCTGCCGACAGCCCTGGATACCGAACTCCCGCCCGCACACGTCGACTTCGTGCACACCCTCCCAGGCGACGGAGCGGTCACCGTGACCTGGCAGACGACCGCGGGCGCTTCCCACTACGAGGTGCGGCGGGCGACCCGACAGCAGGGCCCGTACAAGGTCCTGTCGGCGAAGGAGACCGGTCACCACTTCACGGACACCTCCGCCCGCCCCGGCGAGACGTACTTCTACACGGTCACCGCAGTCAACGGCCAAGGCCCCGGCTGGACTTCGCACACCATCCGAACCGAACTCCCGAAGCCCGCCTCGCCCGGCCTCAGGAACTCGGGCTGGCGCGACGACGCCCTGCGCAAGGCGAGGCCGGGCAGCACGGCGGTGCGAGGCGCGACGATACGAGTGCTCGGCGCACGCGGAGACGGACTCGGCGAGGGTGACGACTACAAGGTGCCCTCCCGCAGCGTGGAAGACCAACTCCACTACGTGAGCCGCCCGTTGGCCGGCTGCTTCACCCTCACCACCCACGTCACCGGGTCGCGCGGACCGCTCACCGGACTGATGCTCCGCGACCGGATCGCCGCCGACACCCGCCATCTGTTCTTCGGCGCGGACAAGGACGGACAGCTCGTCTTCCACAACCGCACCCGCGACAGCCGCCACGACTGGCAGGACGACCTGCGTTCACCCATCACGCGCCGGCTCGACGGGCAGACCCTGGCCGCGACGCCGTACCTGCGGATCGTGAGGGACGCCGGCAGCCACCGCGTACACGGCCAGGTGTCGGCCGACGGCACCACCTGGGTGACGGTCGCGACGCTCTTCACGCCCTTCCCGTACGCGGTCCACGCGGGCTTCGCGGCGACGGGCGACGCGGAGTTCGCCAAGGTGGCGGTGGACACCCTCGGCGCGCACGCGCTCCTGCTCTCCGTCGAGCGCGACGCCGACACCGCGACCGTCCGCTGGAACAAGCCCGACGACGCCCTGACCTTCACACTCTCCCGCTCAACCGGCGGCGGGCAGTGGGAGGTTCTGAAGAAGGACACACGCGAGTACGCCCACGAGGACAAGAACCTGCGCCACGGCACCCGCGCCTACAAGGTGACGGCGGCCCTGGTCGACGGCGGCACCCGCGACTCCGCCGTGACAGTCGCGGTCGCCGAGGCCTTCGCGCAGGTCCTCACCCGGGCACGGAGGACGGACGCCTCCGAGTGGACGAAGAAGTCGTACGCGGCCTTCACGGCCGAACTCGACCGTATCGAGAAGGCGACCGGCGACCCGGAGACCGCCCGCGTCGACGCCGTGTACGCGGCCCATGAACTCCTCGTCTCCGTCGACACGTTGCTGCGGAAGTTCCAGGTCACACCGTCCATGGTGGTGGCCTCCACCACTCAGTGGCCAGGCACCGGAACCAGGGAAGCCGCAGGCTGGCGGGCCTTCGACGGCGACCCCACGACCTACACCGACACCACGGCCGCCGAAAGCTGGATCGACATCGACGCGGGCGCCTCGGGCCCGATCACCGTCGACCGCATCCGTCTGTACCCTCGCGGCGACCAGCTGAGCCGCGCCAACGGCACGGTGTTCCGCGGCTCTGACGAGGCCGGGGTCGACGGGACCGACTTCCACACGGTCAGCGGGGTCGACGCGGCTCGGTGGTACGAGTTCCGGCTCGCCGAGCGGGTGTCGTACCAGCGGATCCGTGTTTATGACGGGCACAACGGGCGTTGCAATGTGGGGGAGATCGAGTTCTGGTATCAACTGCCCGACGAGGAGTGAGATCCGCGGGTTCGTTGTGGCTGGTCGCGCAGTTCCCCGCGCCCCTGAAGGGGTGCTGCCCACTCCTGTACCAGGGACGCCAGTTGCCGGGGGCGTTCCTCGTGCAGGTAGTGGCCGCAGTCCTCGAACACCTCCACCCGGGAGCCCGGTTGGGTGGGCGTGCCGCGCTCGAAGTCGGCGGCGACGGTGCTCGCGTACACGCCCAGCACAGGACAGTCGCGGTGCGCCAGATACGCGCGGGTGGCGGGCCGCAGGCCGAAGGCGTCCGGGGCCAGGTACATGCCGTCGCGGCACTGAGCCAGCACCTCCGGGTCCATGGCAGCCATCAACGTCCGCTGCCGGTCGCGCAGTTGGTCATGCGCCCCCGGCCGGAAGGCACTGTCCACGAAGCGGGCGGCCCACTCCGCGCCCTCCCTCCGCAGCTCCTCCTGCTCCCGGGGGATGCGTACGGCTTCGCTCTCGTCGGCACCGTACGCCGAGTCGACGACCACCAACGCCCTTACAAGATGCGGGTGTTCGACCGCGAGTGCCGTGACCGCCTGGGCGCCCATCGAGTGGCCGACGGCGATCACCGGGCCCGGGTCCAGCCGGCCCAGCAGATCAGCCAGGTCGGCGGCGAAGTCGCGCGGCCCGTAGCCGCTCGGCGGCTTCGGGGAGCGGCCGTGGCCCCGCAGGTCAGGGACGATCACGCGGTGCCGCCAGTACGGGAGGGTGGGCGCCCAGTCGTCTCCGTCGCCGCCCCACCCGTGCACCAGGAGGAGGGCCGGGCCCGTGCCGGGGTGGTCCGTGTGGTGGAGGGCTACCGGTGGGGAGGTGGTGGTCACGGAGGTGACTGTAGACGCGGCCCGGCCACCAGGAGGGATCCCGGCACTAGGAGGGACCCCGGCGCCAGGAGGGACCCGGCACCACGGTCCCGGGAGGAGGGGCATACCGTGAGGAGTCGAACACAAGAGCCGGGAGCACCGGGGGCGAGGGAGGACGGGATGGGCAGCCGTACCGCGCTGGTCGAGGACCTGATGGAGAGGTTCCCGCACGTACCGCGGGAAGCCGTCTTCAAGGAGGACCTGCTCCGTGGGGGCGTGGCCTTCGACGACTCCGCACTCAGCGACAACGAGGACGGGGACGTCAAACCGAAGTCGTACTTCATCTTCTCCTTCGACCACGGCACCCTGCCCGAGCTGGGCGAGGCCGCGCTGCGCCGCCCACCGGAGGAGATCATCCTCACCGGCGGCCCGTACGACCTGCGCCGCACAGTCGTCTCCGTACGCGTGAACCCGTCCTCCCCGTACCGCGTGGCCGCCGGCGAGGACGGCATGCTGGGCCTCTACCTGGACGGGAAGCGGATCTCGGACGTCGGGGTCCCGCCGATGCCGGAGTACTACCGGCACAAGCTCTCCAACGGGAAGTCCGTCATGGAGGTGGCCCCGACGATCCAGTGGGGCTACCTGATCTACCTGACCGTCTTCCGGGTCTGCCAGTACTTCGGCGCCAAGGAGGAGTGCCAGTACTGCGACATCAACCACAACTGGCGCCAGCACAAGGCGGCGGGGCGGCCCTACACCGGCGTCAAGGACGTCGACGAGGTCCTCGAAGCGCTGGAGATCATCGACCGCTACGACACGGCGAGGACCTCCACCGCCTACACCCTCACCGGCGGCGCCATCACCTCCAAGCTCCAGGGCCGTGACGAGGCCGACTTCTACGGCATGTACGCCAAGGCCATCGAGGAGCACTTCCCGGGCCGGTGGATCGGCAAGGTCGTCGCCCAGGCACTCCCGCGCGACGACGTACAGCGCTTCAAGGACTACGGCGTGCAGATCTACCACCCCAACTACGAGGTGTGGGACCGCCGTCTCTTCGAGCTGTACTGCCCCGGCAAGGAGCGCTACGTAGGCCGGGACGAATGGCACAAGCGCATCCTGGACTCCGCGGAGGTCTTCGGCGCGCGCAATGTCATCCCCAACTTCGTCGCGGGCGTGGAGATGGCGGAGCCCTCCGGTTTCACGACGGTCGACGAGGCGATCGCCTCCACCACCGAGGGCCTGCGCTTCTTCATGTCGCACGGCATCACGCCCCGCTTCACCACCTGGTGCCCGGAGCCGACGACACCCCTCGGCAAGGCCAATCCGCAGGGTGCCCCGCTGGAGTACCACATCCGCCTCCTTGAGGCGTACCGCTCCACCATGGAGGACTTCGGGCTCTCCTCGCCGCCCGGATACGGTCCGCCCGGGCCGGGCAACGCGGTCTTCTCGGTGAGCTCGTTCATGGACAGCCTGCCGGCGAACGAGGTGACGGAAGAGGTGCCCGCAGTCTGAGGGAACGGGGCGTATGGGACGTACGGCAGTTCCAGGGACGGTCGATTGAGTCATTCGGGGCTGCCGGGACGTACAACTGGTGTACGACTGGAGCACGGCTGAGGCCGAGGGGCCTGGTGGGACGTGCGACCCGCGGTAACCGGATGTGCAAGTGCCGCTTGTCAGTTGTGCAGGAACCGTGAAAAACTCTGGTCCCGTCGCAGACGTCCCCCTCAACTCCCGTATTACCCAGGTGAGTTGACCCCGCTTGTGGATGCAGGTGAAGTCCCCACCCATGCCAGACCTGCCGACCCCTCAGGATGCCGCCGAGGCCACTCTGTTCTCGGAGTGCTGGGACGCGGTCCTTTCGTACGCCGATCTCTGCACCGGCGCTTCCACCCATGCCCGCCAGCTGGCCTCCGAGGCGTTCTCGCTCGGCATACGCGAAGCGCGTGCTGCTGAGGCCGAGTCCAGCGGCAAGAACTTCGGGCGCCGGACCCGCACACCCCGGCTGCCCCGAATACCGCTGCTCCTGACCGCCGTACGCCAGACGACCGCCATCTGGGAAGCGAGGGGCCAGGGAGAGCGCCTGGACCCCGACCTCCGCCTGTGGCTCAACTCCGAGAAGGCCGCGCGCTTTTCGGGACCGCCCCTGCACAGGCCGCTCGCCCTCCGCGGGCTGCGGGACATGCAGGAACCGGATGCCGCGCTGCTGTGGCTTGCGGAGGTCGAGGCGCTGCCGGTCGCCTCCGTGGCCCGCCGGCTCGGCCTCGACCCGGAGGGCGCGGCCGAGGAACTGCAGCAGGTGCGCGGGGTGTTCCGCGACCGCTGCCACCGCAACCACCTCGACACACCGCTCTCCGAGGAGTGCCGCAGTTACGCCCGGCTCCTCGACGCGGTCACCCGCTCGCCCGCCGCCGAGGTACCGGACGACCTGTCGTGGCACCTCGCGCGGTGCGTCGAGTGCGCGGAGGCCGCCGCCTGTCTGCGGCTCGTCGGCGGGGGACTGCCCGCCGCGCTCGCGGGCGGGGTCATCGGCTGGGGCGGGCTCGCCTACCTGGAAAGACGCCGCAGGGCCGTCGAGTCGGGGCTCAGCCGAGGCGCGGCCGACGACCCGGACGAGCAGGACAGCGACGCGGCGGAAGGACGCCGCGCCCGCATCGGCCGTGTCGGACTGATCGTCGCCGCCGTCGGCGTCTCCCTCCTGGCACTGGCGGTCACGTTGGCGCCGTTCGGCGAGGACGGGGGCTCCGGCTCCCTGGAGGGGACGGCAGACAGGGAGCCCGTGGGCCAGCAGGTCCCCTCGCCCGACCCCGTGCCGTCGGGACCGGGGAACGACTCGGCCGCTTCCTCCACGACCTCCCCGCAGCCGTCCGAGTCGAAGACCGACGAGAAGTCCGGTACGGGCTCCGCATCGGAGAAGGAACCCCAGGGCGACTCCACTTCCTCGGCCGAGGAGGACGGCGCCGACCCCAACCCCAGCGAACCCGCCGTCTGCCACGCCCGGTACGAACTGGTCAACGAGTGGCCCGACGGCTTCCAGGCCACCGTCACCGTCAAGTCCGACTACGCCCTCAACAACTGGCGCGTCAGCTGGACCTTCCCCGACGGCCAGAAGATGACCCAGATGTGGGACGGCAACTTCGACCAGGACGGCTCCCGGGTGACCGCGACCGCAGCCGACTACAACAAGTCCGTCGCCGCGGGCGGATCGTTTGCGGTCGGCTTCCTCGGCTCCTGGAAGCCCGGCAGCGGCAACGCGGAACCGGACGAGTTCATGCTGAACGGGCGCAGCTGCACACACAGCTGAGCCGGGGCAATAAACCGGTTGGCTCAGGCGGCGGATCGGGCTACGGTCTGTCTGTCCTCGTGGTGGGTCTCCACCGCCGTAATGCTGGTGTGATCAAGGAGGTGTGATCGATGGCTGTCATCGAGCTGGGCGCTGCCCGCATCCGGAAGTTCATCGAATCCACCTCTGTGGTCACCGGCTGACACCCTTCTTTCTCCGCGCCCGAGCGCGCGCGGCCGGGGCCACCCTCCGAAGGGTCACCCCTTGTCTTCCTCTTCTTCTCTGTCTTCTTCCGCCCACCCGCTCGCGCCCTACGGCTGGGACGACGCGTGGGCTGCTGAATTCGGCCCCCATCTCGAACGGGGGCTCGTACCGGGCCGGGTCGTGCGGGTCGATCGCGGACAGTGCGATGTGATCACCGCCGGCGGGCTCGTCAGGGTCGACACCGAGTTCGTGACGCCGAACGACCCGCTGCGCGTCATCTGCACCGGCGACTGGGCCGTCGTCGACGCCGGCGGGGACCCCCGGTACGTACAGGAGTATCTGCCGCGCCGCACGGCCTTCGTACGCTCGACCTCCTCCAAACGCTCGGAAGGACAGATCCTCGCCGCCAACGTCGACTTCGCGATCATCGCGGTCTCCCTGGCGCTGGAACTCGACCTCGGCCGCATCGAACGCTTCCTGGCCCTGGCCTGGGAGTCAGGGGCACAGCCGCTGGTCGTGCTCACCAAGGCGGACCTGGTACCGGACGCGGTGGGCCTGGCCTACCTGGTCCAGGACGTCGAGACGACGGCACCGGGCGTACAGGTGCTGGCCGTCAGTTCCACGGACGGGGACGGCCTGGACGGCCTGGGCGCCGTGGTGTCCGGCGGAACGTCCGTCCTGCTGGGGCAGTCGGGCGCCGGCAAGTCGACGCTCGCGAACGCGCTCCTCGGCGAGGACGTGATGGCCGTCCAGGCGGCACGCGACGTGGACGGCAAGGGCCGCCACACGACCACGACCCGGAATCTGCTCCTCCTCCCCGGCGGGGGCGTACTGATCGACACCCCCGGGCTGCGCGGGGTCGGGCTCTTCGACGCCGAGAGCGGAGTCGGCCAGGTGTTCTCCGAGATCGAGGAACTCGCCGCCTCCTGCCGGTTCCAGGACTGCGCGCACGAGGCCGAGCCCGGCTGTGCGGTGCTCGCTGCCGCGGGCTCCGGGGTGCTGCCCGAGCGGCGGCTGGAGAGCTACCGGAAGCTGCTTCGGGAGAACCAGCGGATCGTCGCCAAGACGGATGCGCGGGCCCGAGCGGAGCTCCGGAAGGAGTGGAAGCGGCGGGGCGCGGAGGGGCGGGCCGCGATGGAGGTGAAGCGGGGGGTTCGGGGGCGCTGATTTTCGTCCGCGGGCGCGCGGGGGCTGGTCGCGCAGTTCCCCGCGCCCCTGGATGTGGGGGCTGAGGCCGGCGTGTTCCTGCGGGTTCGTCGTGGCTGATCGCGCAGTTCCTCGCGCCCCTGGGTGGGAAGGGGCTGGGTTCGTGTTGTGTCTGCACGTATGTGGTGGCTGATCGCGCAGTTCCCCGCGCCCCTGGGTGGGAGGGGGCGGGGGCCGTCGGTCGTCCGCGGACCCCGGTCGCGCGCCTGGCCTCGCCCGTGGGGGCGGGGCCGCGGCGGGGTATCCGTCCTCGGTCTGGCGCGACTGTGTGAGTTTCCCAGAGGGCACCCGGTGCGGACGCGCCATCCGCTGCGGGCGGACACCCCGCCACGTCCCCTCGGGCCGTACGGCGGCTGACGGCCGTCCCCCACCGGGCCGCAAGCCGCCGACGCGCGTGGGGCGGGGCCGTGCCGGTATGTCAACGTTCGCGACGTACGGCTCCCGCTGGAAACGCCCACCAAGAGCACTCAGGGCCGTACGCCCGGCAGTCGCGAACGTGACATACCGGCACGGCCCCGCCCCACCCACCGACGGCGAGCGTCACGTCCGATTTCCGCCAGCCGGGTGCTCGGTGGGGGCGCAGACTGGAGGGGTGATTGACGAAGAGACCAGGTATGGAGCGGTGCGGAGCAGGGACGCCCGGTTCGACGGGGAGTTCTTCTTCGCGGTGGAGACGACGGGGATCTACTGCCGGCCGAGCTGCCCCGCGGTGACGCCGAAGCGGGAGAACGTCCGCTTCTACGCGACGGCAGCCGCCGCGCAGAGTTCCGGGTTCCGGGCGTGCCGCAGGTGCCGCCCGGACGCCGCGCCGGGTTCCGCCGAGTGGAACGTACGCGCCGACGTCGTAGGACGCGCGATGCGGATGATCGGCGACGGGGTCGTGGACCGCGAGGGAGTCGCCGGGCTCGCAGTGCGGCTCGGATACAGCGCCCGCCAAGTACAGCGCCAGCTCACCGCAGAGGTGGGCGCCGGCCCGGTGGCCCTGGCACGGGCCCAGCGGGCCCACACCGCGCGGGTCCTGCTGCAGACCACGGAGCTCCCGATCACGGAGATCGCGTTCGCGGCCGGGTTCGCGAGCGTGCGGCAGTTCAACGACACGATCCGAACGGTCTACGCCTCGACACCGACCGAGCTGCGCGCCGCCGCACCCCGCCGGGGCGCCGCCTCGCGCCGTGCGGCCACTCCGTCGGCGGGGATCCCGCTGCGCCTCGCCTACCGTGGCCCGTACCAGGCCGGTGAGGTCTTCGACCTGCTGGCCGCCGAGGCCGTCGCCGGTGTGGAGGAGGTCGCGGGTGGTGCGGGGTCCCGTACCTATCGGCGGACCCTGCGCCTGCCGTACGGCACCGGCATCGTGGCAGTCGACGAGCGGCTGTCAGAGGCCTCGGCCCACGCAGGCGGCTGGCTCGACGCCAGGCTGCACCTCACCGACCTGCGCGATCTGACCACCGCAGTGCAGCGGCTCAGGCGGCTCCTGGACCTGGATTCCGATCCGTACGCCGTGGACGAGCGCCTGGGCGCCGACGAACGACTGGCTCCACTGGTGGCGGCCAGGCCAGGCCTGCGTTCGCCCGGGGCCGCCGACCCGGAGGAACTGGCCGTGCGCGCGCTCGTGGGCCGGGACGAGGCCGAGCGCCTCGTGCAGGCGTACGGGAAGCTGCTGGACGCACCCTGCGGGACGCTCACGCATGTCTTCCCCGAGCCGGCCGCACTCGCGGAGACGGGCGGCACGCTCGGCCCCCTCGCCACGGCGCTCGCCGACGGCAGCCTGAGGCTCGACCCGGGTGCCGACCGTGAAGAGGCGCAGGCCGTGCTGCTCGCCCTGCCCGGCATGGATCCACGGGCCCTGGCCGTCATCCGAACCCGTGCCCTCGGCGACCCCGACGTGGCATCACCGGACGAGGACGTCCCCGACGCCTGGCGCCCCTGGCGCTCCTACGCCCTGCATCATCTGAGGGCGGCCGGAGAGACCCCACCGACCACGAGCGACCTGGAAGAGCACCGATCATGACGAACGTCCAATACACCCAGCTCGACAGCCCGGTCGGCCAACTCCTGCTCACAGCAGACGAGTCCGGGTCCCTGACGTCCCTCTCGGTCCCCGGACAGAAGGGCGGCCGCACCGTCCAGCCGGACTGGCGGCCCGCGCCCGAGCTCTTCCGGAACGCCCGAGAGCAGCTCGCGGCCTACTTCGCCGGTGAACTCAAGGAGTTCCAGCTGGAGTTGAAAGCGAGCGGCACGAAATTCCGGGAGCAGGTCTGGGGCGCCCTCGACTCCGTGCCCTACGGGGCGACCACCACGTACGGGGAGATCGCCGCGCGGATCGGCGCGTCGCGCGTCGCCGTGCGGGCCGTCGGCGGGGCGATCGGTGCCAACCCGCTGCTGATCGTCCGGCCGTGCCATCGGGTGATCGGCGCAGACGGGTCGCTCACGGGCTACGCGGGCGGACTGGAGCGGAAGCTTCAGCTGCTGACGCTGGAAGGGCGATAGACCGCGGCCCGCTCAGTCCTCCAACCCCCAGCTGTGGATCCGCCGTGGGTGGACGCGGATCAGCTCCTCGCTGAAGTGCGGGCCCAACTCGTGGGGGCCCGTGAGGAGTTCGGCATCGCCCCGGATGTCCACGCCGCGCACCTTCCAGGGGCGGAGACTGACGATGTCGTCGACGACGAGCGCGACCCTGGGGTTCTTCCGGAGGTTGCGCCACTTCTTGGTGGTGCCCATGGCGTATCCGCCGATCAGGATCGTGCCGTCGTCCTGCGGATAGAAGCCCACGGGGTTCGCCTGCGGCTGCCCGTGCTCGTCGACGGTGGCCAGCCGACCCAGTCGCTGGGACTTTAGGTACACCCGTTCGGCTTCACTGAATGCGGTCATAGCTGCAGCCAAACACGGATTTCGCGCCCTGCGCATCGGATCCTGGCCCTAGGTCCGGAGACCTGCACCTGGCCGGGCTCCGTCGGCGGAAGGCAGTGACGCATGGTCAGACAGACGCTGGTTGCCGTGGCCGGAGCGCTGACGCTCACGCTGATGGGTACGGGGGTCGCCCACGGGGGCCGGGAGCCCCTCGCGCGGACCGCCCCCGCTCACTGGACCGGCACCTGGGAAGGCTCCGCCTCCGGTACCGCGCCCGGCCTTCCCGGCGCCTCGATCCGCAACGTCGTCCACACGAGTGTCGGCGGTACGGCCGTCCGCGTACGGATCTCGAACCGGCTCGGCACCCTGCCGCTGGCCCTCGGCGGAGCCACCCTCGCCCGGCAGG
Organism: Streptomyces sp. NBC_00258; assembly: GCF_036182465.1. Taxonomy (NCBI): domain Bacteria; kingdom Bacillati; phylum Actinomycetota; class Actinomycetes; order Kitasatosporales; family Streptomycetaceae; genus Streptomyces; species Streptomyces sp. NBC_00258. Next base: position 3,429,207 of record NZ_CP108081.1, on the reverse strand, counting down.
TGCGGAACGCGCCCAAGAGCTCGCACGCCCTCCCCGGCACGATGCGCACGCTCACGTTCGGCGGGCGGAAGAAGGTCACGGTGCCGGTGGGCCGGGATGCGGTGAGCGACTCCGTGACGCTGGCTGTCCCGGCAGCCACCAATCTCCTCGTCACCCTCCACACCCCGGGGGACTCGGGCCCGGCCACGTACCACCGAGACGCCCTGCAGACCAACTTCGTTGCCCCGAAAGGCAATCGGGTCGCCGATGTGAGGGGTACGGCGTTCACGGTGACCACGCGCTCCTGGTACTACGTGACCGGGGTGGACGTAAGGCGGGCGGATGCCGCGGGAAGCGTGGTCGCGCTCGGGGACTCCCTCACAGACGGTTCGGGTTCGACGCCGAGTGCAAATCGACGGTGGCCGGACCGGCTCGCCGAGCGTCTGCGGCGCCTGCCCGGGGGACGTCAACAGGGCGTTCTGAACGCGGGAGTCGCCGGGAACCGGCTGCTGCTCGACGGCCGGGGGCCCAGCGCCCTGGCCCGGTTCGACGCCGACGTCCTCTCCCGCACCGGCGTGCGCACGCTGATCGTGATGGAGGGCATCAACGACATCAAGAGCGCGCCGAACCAGACCGACCCGGCGGCCCTCGGTGCCGCGTACCGCGAGATCGTACGGCGCGCCCATGCCCGCGGCATCCGGGTCGTCGGGGCCACGCTCACCCCGTTCGGCGGTTACGGCGGATACACGGACAGGCGTGAGCGCGTACGGCGGGAGGTCAACCGGCTCATCCGTGGCGGTGGGCTTTTCGACGCGGTCGCGGACTTCGACGCCGTCGTCCGCGACCCGTCCCGGCCGCACCGCATGCTGGCCGCCTACGATCCCGGCGACCACCTCCACTTCAACGACGCGGGCATGCGGGCCCTCGCCGACAGCATCGACCTGAAGGCACTGGCGGGATAGCTCACGGGGTGGCCGGCAGGCCCCAGCGCGGGGCTTCCTCGTTCGGCTCGACGGGCGCGATGCGCAGGTCCGGCCGCTCGCCCTTGGCGGTGATGAGCGCCGACTCACCCTTGCGCAGGGCGACTTGGACAGCCCTGTCACCCAAATCCGTGAACCGCAGGGGCCGACCACGCCCGTCCCGCACCTCGATCGCGCCGGCTATCCCGTGCCGTACGACGCAGGGGGCGCCCGCCTCGCTGACCAGCCGCACCCAGCGGGTCCTGCCGCCCTTCCGTACGGCGCTGAGCAGGAAGGCCCCCTGAGTTCGGAAGTCGTGCACCGTCAGGTCGGCCCAGGCGGCGGGCAGGGCGGGGAAGACACGGATGACGTCGCCCCAGGACTGGCAGATCATGTCGTGGACCGACTGGGCGGCGGAGAGCGGGGTCTCGATGACCGGGCCCGACTCCTTGTACATGGTGTTGGGCTGGATGAAGCGGGTCATCAGCTGGCCCAGATAGCTGAGCGCGTCCTCGCCCTTGCCGAGCAGCGCCGACATGGAGGCGGCGCCCGTGAACGTGTAGCCCTGGAGGGCGCCCTCGAAGCCGACCCAGTGGGCCAACGACTTCTCGATCAGGGCCTTTTCGTCCGGAGTGTCGCCCGTCAGCTCGTACAGCGGGTAGACGGCCAGGAGGTGGGAGTAGTGGCGGTGCGACTTCGCGAAGGGGATGTCCGCGCCGATCATGAAGCCGTTCGTGTCGGTCGGGTAGGCGGCACGCTTGGCCAGGACCTCGCGCCAGCGGGGCGCCAACTCGTCCTTGATGCCGAGGAGTTCGGCGGAATCGAGGAGGGTGCGGCAGCCCCAGGTCAGCAGCATCAGGTCGTAGTTGCAGTCCCGCGAGTTGCCGCCGTACTCGGGTGAGAAGGTCGCCGGGAGGTGCAACTTGCCGTCCGCGCCCGGCTCCAGGAAGTGCAGGTAGTAGTTGACCGCCTTGCGCAGGAGCGGGAAGAGGACGTCCCGGAGGATCGACTTGTCCATGGTGTGGCGGTAGCTGAGCCAGACGTTGTGCAGGGCCCAGGTGAGGTTGCCGACCTCGGGAGTCGGCGGGTCCTGGCCGGGGATGCCGACGCCGTAACCGAGTACCGGGTCCGTCGCGCCGCCGTTGACCAGCGAGGCGTCGGTGGTGCGAGGTATGCCCAGCGAGTCGGAGCGGTAGGCGGGCGCCATCTCGGCCTTGAGGTGGTCGCGGAACTCGCTCAACGACCGGGTCACGGCGTCGAGTTCGAGATGGTTGGAGCCGTGGATCAGCCAGTACTCCAACTGCACGTTCAGGTTCCACCAGGTCGCGGGCCAGGGCGTGGGCTCCAGCCAGGGGCCGCTCGTGGCCATCGCGGGAGCGTCACGACGGGCCGCGGACGCCGTCTTGTAGAGCTGGATCCAGTAGAAACGCTGGATGCGCGCGTCCGGGAGGGAGAGGAAGCTCTTGCGGTAGAAGGCGTGCCACCAGGCGCGATGCGTCACTGCCAGTGCGTCGTACGGCAGGAGAGCGGTGGTGCGGACGGTGGCCAGGGCCCGCCGCAGTGCCGTCGACTTCGGGTAGGAGTGCGCGACGTCGACGTACAGGGTCCGCCGGGAGCCCAGCGACCGCTCCCGCCACGCGGTGACGTGCTGGCCGCCGGAGAGGAGTGGTTGCACGGCCGCGGACACGCCGTCGTGCTGCTCGATCGCGGCGGGCGGGTTGCCCGTGTATCCCGGCGGCACCGGTTTGAACGCGGCACGGGGGCTGATCGCGTCCGCAGGGTGGAACACCCACCGGAAGTCGCGCTCGCCCTTGCTCGGTGTCACCTCGACGGCGAGCACGGAGCGGGTGGTGTGGATCAGGGCGCGGATCGTGAGGGTGCCGCGGTCCGTGGTGAGCGTGCCGGTCAACTCGGCGTCGCGCAGCCCGAGTCGCCAGTCCAGTCCGGTGATCGCACCCACCGGCTCCAGGGTGAAGTGGCCGATCGGCAGCCGCGCGAGGCCGAAGAGGGAGCCGAACTGCGGGCGGTGGTCCTGCACTTCGGAGTGCTGGATGTTGAAGCGGACGGCCTCGGTCTCCCGGCCCGGTTCGGCGTAGATGCCCGAGCCCAGGAAGCCGTTGCCCAGGTACGGGCCCTCGTACCAGGTCTTCGGCATCTGCTCCCAGACCAGGTCGGCGTCGTCGAGGACGGTACGCCAGGGGTCGGAGGACGTGGAGGGGGCGTACGGGTCGGAGGGGGCGCTTCCATGGTCGGCCGCGCTCGCCTGTGCCGGGAGGCCCGTGGCGAGAAGTGTCCCGCCGAGGGCGGATCCGGTGGCGAGCACGGTTCGTCTGGACGGGCTGGGCATCGCGCCTCCTGGCGGCTCGTTCCACTACGTGCACTCCGGAGATTCATCGGAGCTATCCCAAGGCGAAACGTAGAGAAGGTGTGGGAGGCCGTCAATATGAAGGGAGAGATCCGATGTGTGGAGTGTGTGGCGCGGGATCACGGTCCCCAGATCACAGCTCCCAGCCACGCCCCCGCGATCAGCAGGCAGGCGAACAGTTCCACCAGCACGCTTGTCCCGCCCGCCCGCATCACCGAGCGGACCGACGCCTTCGCCTCCCCGTGTCCGCCGAGCCGCAGCCGTTCGGCGAGATAGGCGCCGCCGAGATAGCCGGGTATCGCGCCCAGCACCGGCACGAGGAAGAAGCCGAGCAGGGCCCCGACACCCGCGTACGCCGCCATGCGCGGGGTGGCGCCGCTCGCGCGCAGTCGGCGCGGCGGCAGCTGCCAGCGGATCACCTGGGCGAGGAGCAGGACGGCCGTGGCGCCCACCAGCACGGCCCACGAGAGCCCCTGCGGATCCTCGAACGCCCACCACAGGACCGCGGCCCACACCAGCCACGGCCCCGGCGCGCCGGGTACCAGTACTCCGCTCAAGCCGAGCAGCAGCACCACCCCGACCAGCAGGAGTTCCCACGCTCCCATCTGTCCAGAGTGCGGGAGAACGGGTGAAACCGCAGGTCAGTCCTGTCGCTCCCGGGCCACCCAGCCCTTCTCGTACGTGTGCCAGCCCAGCTGGAGCCGGGTCGTCACGCCCGTCAGCTCCATCAGCCGCTTCACCCGGCGCTGCACGGTCCGCAGGCCGAGGTCGAGCTGTTTGGCGACGCTCGCGTCGGTCAGCCCGGCGAGCAGCAGGGAGAGGATCTCCAGGTCGGTGCCGTCCGGCCCGTCCCGCTCCTCCTCCGTGACCGCGTCGGGCGCGCCCAGACGCAGCGGCAGCGCGTCCCGCCACACCGACTCGAACAGGCCCGACAGTGATTCGAGCAGCCCGCTCGCGTGGACGACGAGGGCCGCGGGCTCCAGGGTCCGCGAGGTCAGCGGCACCATGGCCAGGGCCCGGTCGGCGATCACCAGCTTGGTCGGCACCGTGTCCACGACCCGTACCTGCTCGTCGCGCCCGAGTGCGGCGGACAGCTCGGCGATGCCGTTCGGCAGGTGCAGCACCGACCGCTCGACGACCACGCGGTAGCGGACGCCGCGGTCGGCGGCCTGCTCCTCGGCGTCGTTGTCGGTGCCGGAGACGACGACCGGGTTCCCGGTGACCAGGGCGCACACCTCCTCGCTCGCGCCGAGCTGGAGCTGCAGGAACCGCTGGGCGACCGCGGCCGCGCCGGTCACCACCTCGACCAGATCGTGCGCGGCGGGCTCTACGACCCGGGCGCGGTACTCCTCGGCGAGCAGCGCGGCCGCCAGTTCCGCCTGGTCCAGCTCGTGGCGCCGCTGGGTGAGCAGCGCGCCGATCGCGACACCCGGCGGCGCCGCGACCCAACGGCCCGGCCGGGCCGACGACTGGGCCGCGAGACCGTGCCGCTCCAGCCGGCGCAACGCGCGCTCGGTGTCGTGCTCGCCGAGCGTGAGCCGCCGGGCGAGATCGGGCACGTCGGCGGCGCCCACGGACACCAGTGCCCGGTAGGCCGACTCGTGTGTCTCGTCCAGCCCTATCGCTGTCAGACCTGTCGCTCCCGGCATGCGGCGACGCCCCTCCCCGAAGACCCGGCCGTGGCGGAAAACGGCCACGGCGTAAAACCGCCTCGGCACATCATCGCCGTACCCCGCGTCTCTCTGCCAAGGTGGCGCCACCGCAGCATGACGCGCGGGCCGTGGCGAGGACCCGCCACGGACCCGGGAGGGCCGAGTACGCGGTGGGTGGGCGGGGCGGCGGACGGGCCGCGACCGCCGGGCACAGCTGCCCCTCAGGGAAGCGGGTCAGACTCAGGGCCGAACCGGGTGACTCCCAGGAGAACTGGGGAACTCGGCCGTTCAGACCGTGACCCGGGCGTACGGCGTGCGCCGGGGCCCGCGGGTCACACCGGCGCCGCCGGGCGGTTCTCCCGTGGGGGGTGGGATCGCCCGGCGGTTTCGTATCGCCGTTCGATGTCCAACCCCGTGGCCGGTTTTTCCGGATGCACCGTTTTCATCCGGCCTCCGCGGTGGACAATTAGGGGCATGAGCCAGCAGGGGGAGAAGCCCACCGGTCAAGAGGACGACTGGTGGGGGCAGCTGTACGACGACTCCACGGGGGACACGGGGCCCGCGGCCGCGGCCGACTCCCTCGACGACCGCTTCGCCTCGGCGTCGGACACCCTGGGCGTCCCGGACGAGGCGCCCCCGCCCACGCCCGTCACGGGCCCCGGAATCCCGCCGCCCCGCACCCGAACACCGGCCGAACGCCGCCTGGGCAGCGGTTCGGAACCGGCCGCGCCGGAGAACGACGCCCCCGCCGGCCGCGGACCCACGGCCGACGACCTCGTGGCCGACGGCCCCGCGGTCACCGGCTTCGGCACCGGCTGGCCGGTGGCCGGCTGGGGCCCCGGCGAACGACAACCGCCGGAGCCAACCGGCGGTCCACCTCCTGGGGGACCTGCGCCTGGCAGCTCTGCGGCCGCCGGGCGTGCGGTCGGCGAACCCGTGCCGGGCGGGCCCGCGGCGAACGGCCCTGCGCCTGGCGGGCTTGAGCCCGGCGGGGCCGCGTCCGGCGGTCCCGCACGCGGCGGTCCCGCACGCGGCGGGCCCGTGCCCGATGGGCCTGCAGTCGGTGGCCCTACGGCGAACGGCCCGGCGCATGGCGGGCCCGCGCACGGCGGACCCTCGCCCAGTAGGCCCGCAGGCGGCGAACCCGTGCCTGATACGCCCGCAGCCGGCGGGTCCGAGGCCGATGGGCCGGCTGCCTCCGGGCCCACCGCCCCAAACGTGGCTCACGGGCCGTGGGCAGGTTCCCCGCGTGGGCCCGCACCCGGTGGTGAACCGGAGGTCGGCGGAGAGGTGCTCCGGCCCGGGGAGCCGGAGAACGACGCGCTGCGGCGCAGCGGGCTCCAGCGGCAGCGGGCGCCCTGGGAGACCCCGCCCACCGAACCTCCGGGCCCGGCCTCCTTCCCGCCGGCCCCCCAGCCGCGGAGCCCTCAGCCACCGACCCAGCCACCGACCCCCCAGCCACCGACCCCCCAGCCACGGAGCCCCCAGCCGCCGGACCCCCAGCCGCGGAGCTCACAGCCGCGGAGCCCCCAGCCACCGGGCACTCCGCCGCGGAGCCCTCAACCGCCGGGCCCTCAGCCGCCGGGATTCCAGCCGCGGAATCCCGAGCCGCAGGGAGTCCAGCCGCCCGGCCCCCCGCCGCCGGGGTTTCACGCGGTGGTGCCCCGCAGTGGTACGTCCACGGAGGCGCCCGGGGCAGGGACGCCCGCGTCACGAACCCCCTCCGACTCCGACTCCCCGCCCGCCACCCTCGTCGACGCCTCCTCCGGCCAGGTCCCCGACCAGGCCCCCGTACAAGCCCCCGTGCAGGCCGCCAATCTCCCCGCCCCCGTCGACTACGTGGGCTCGGGACCGCCCACCTATGACGCCGAGCCGACCGCCCTGCCTCCCGCCGACGCGGACGATCTAGACGATCTCGTGGCGGACACCGTGCTGGACGGGGCGTCGTACGGGACGTCCACGCTGCGGGCCGTGTCCGCGCGGGGGGACTCGGCGCGCTACCGGGGCGAGCCGCGCCGGGACTCCCTGCTCACCGCCCGCTTCGGCGTCGGGGACGGCGCGCTCGTGCTGGTCGCGATGGCGACCGGGGCCCGGGCCACCCCCGGCGCGCACCGGGCCGCCGCCGAGGCGTGCCAGTGGATCGGGCGGGCCGTCGGCCGCAGCCACGCGCGCCTGGCCGAGGACATCAGGGCCGCCCGGCGCGGCGACCTCAAGTCGGGCCTGCACCGGCTCACCGACCGCAGCCTCGGAAAACTGCGGGCCACCGCCGCCGAGCAGGGCATCGAACCGGAGGAGTACACCGCGAGCCTGCGCTGCCTCCTCCTCCCCGCCGACCCCGAGTGCCGCACGCGCGTCTTCTTCGGCGTCGGAGCGGGCGGCCTCTTCCGGCTGCGCGACGGCGAGTGGCAGGACATCGAGCCGCACGTCGCCGACACCGCGGGCGAGGCCGTCGTCGGCTTCGGATCGCTGCCGCACGAGACCCCCGACGGCGACCGGCTCACCATGGACCTCGGCATCACCACACCCCCGAGCCCGTACGAACCCGCCCCCGAACCGCCGCCCCGCGACCCGTTCCGTTTCCGCGCCTCCGTCGCCCGCCCGGGCGACACCCTCCTGCTGTGCACCAGCGGTCTCGCCGAACCCCTGCGCGGCGAACCCGGCCTGGCCGAACACCTCACCTCCCGCTGGTCGGACGGTGATCCGCCCGGCCTCGCGGCGTTCCTCGCGGACACCCTGGTACGGGTCAAGGGGTACGCCGACGACCGGACAGCCGCGGCCGTTTGGGAGGCGTAACCGCGCCCGCTGTGAATTCATGGGACATGAAAGGGCACCTGTGACAGCGAAAGACAGCTGGCTGAAGACAGCCGAGGGGCGAGTGACTCATGGCCAAGCAGAACGTCGCCGAGCAGTTCGTCGACATCCTCGTCCGCGCGGGCGTGAAACGCCTGTACGGAGTCGTGGGCGACAGCCTCAACCCGGTCGTCGACGCCATCCGGCGCAACTCGGCCATCGACTGGATCCACGTACGCCACGAGGAGACGGCCGCCTTCGCGGCGGGAGCGGAGGCCCAGATCGCGGGCAGGCTCGCCGCCTGCGCCGGCTCCTGCGGGCCGGGCAACCTCCACCTCATCAACGGCCTCTACGACGCCCACCGGTCCATGGCCCCGGTCCTCGCCCTCGCCTCGCACATTCCCTCCAGCGAGATCGGCCTCGGGTTCTTCCAGGAGACCCATCCCGACCAGCTGTTCCGGGAGTGCAGCCACTACAGCGAGATGATCTCCAACCCGAAGCAGATGCCCCGGCTGCTCCAGACCGCCATCCAGCACGCGGTCGGACAGAGCGGCGTGAGCGTCGTGACGCTGCCGGGCGACATCGCGGACCAGCCCGCCCCCGACAAGGCCGTCGAGACCGCCCTCGTCACCTCCCGCCCCAGCGTCCGCCCCGGCGACACCGAGATCGACAAGCTCGCCGCGATGATCGACGAGGCCGACAAGGTCACCCTCTTCTGCGGCAGCGGCACCGCAGGCGCGCACGCGGAGGTCATGCAGTTCGCCGAGAAGATCAAGTCCCCGGTGGGGCACGCCCTGCGCGGGAAGGAGTGGATCCAGTACGACAACCCGTACGACGTCGGCATGAGCGGCCTCCTCGGGTACGGCGCCGCCTACGAGGCCACCCACGAGTGCGACCTGCTGATCCTGCTGGGCACCGACTTCCCGTACAACGCCTTCCTGCCCGACGACGTCAAGATCGCCCAGGTCGACGTACGGCCCGAACACCTCGGCCGCCGCTCGAAGCTGGACCTCGCGGTGTGGGGCGACGTGAAGGAGACCCTGCGCTGCCTCACCCCGAAGGTGAGCCCCAAGAGCAACCGCCGCTTCCTCGACAAGATGCTGAAGAAGCACGCCGACGCACTCGAAGGCGTCGTGAAGGCCTACACGCGCAAGGTCGAGAAGCACGTCCCGGTCCACCCCGAGTACGTCGCCTCCGTCCTCGACGAACTCGCCGACGAGGACGCCGTGTTCACGGTCGACACCGGCATGTGCAACGTCTGGGCGGCCCGCTACATCTCGCCCAACGGCCGCCGCCGCATCATCGGTTCGTTCTCGCACGGCTCGATGGCGAACGCGCTGCCGCAGGCCATCGGCGCGCAGTTCACCGACCGCGGGCGCCAGGTCGTCTCGATGTCCGGCGACGGCGGGTTCTCCATGCTGATGGGCGACTTCCTCACCCTCGTCCAGTACGACCTGCCGGTGAAGGTCGTCCTCTTCAACAACTCCTCCCTGGGCATGGTCGAGTTGGAGATGCTGGTCGCCGGACTCCCGTCCTACGGGACCGCCAACAAGAACCCCGACTTCGCAGCCGTCGCCCGCGCCTGCGGTGCCTACGGCGTACGGGTCGAGAAGCCAAAGCAGCTCGCGGGCGCGCTGAAGGACGCCTTCAGGCACAAGGGCCCGGCGCTCGTCGACATCGTCACCGACCCCAACGCCCTGTCGATCCCGCCGAAGATCAGCGCGGAGATGGTGACCGGGTTCGCGCTGTCGGCGTCGAAGATCGTGCTGGACGGGGGAGTCGGCAGGATGCTGCAGATGGCCCGCTCCAACCTGCGCAACGTGCCGCGGCCGTAGGCCACTTCCTCAGGCCGCCGGGAGTCAGTCGGTGCGGGGCACCCACTGGCGGTCCGAACCGACCGAGCCGTACCAGTAGCGCGGGAGACCCTCGACGCCGCTGGTACGGAACGGCTTGCCGTGATCGTCGACACGGATCGTGCCGGTGCGTCCCTGGGACGACCAGTCGAGTTCCAGGTACCAGCTGCAGTCGCAGGAATTCGTCCGTGCGTTGACGAGCAGCACCTCCGGGTCCTCGGCGGACACCCGGTAGGGCATACGCATCGCGGGGATCGCCCCGTCGACGTCACCGCCCGCGACCGCACGTGCGATGGGCCGGTCCTTGTCCAGGTCGACGGCGAAGGAGCGCGGGGTGACTGCTCCTCCGCAGCCCTCGTCCATGGAGTAGCCGGCACCCCGCAGTTGGGTCGAGCGCCCGACGACCCGTACCCGGAGGGCCTCAAGGACGACGGCGGTGGACGACTTTCCCTGTACGGAGATCTTCACGATCGTCTCGCGCCCGTGCACCGCGTTCTGCGTGGCCGCCCACCTTGCGGCATCCTGCGTGATCGGAGGCGGTGGTACCTGTTCCGGCTTCTTGTCGACGACGTACTCGTGGCCGCAGTCGAACGTCCAGCCGTGCGAGTTCGCGGTCCAGGTCAGGGGGAGGCCGGTGGAACCGGAACCGTTCGGCCGGCCGGCGTTCCCCGACGGCTCACCGCCCTTGCCGGGGGGCGTGGAAGCCTTTCCCTTGCCGCCGGGCGACGGCGAGGACGATCCCGAGACCTTGGGGGACGGGCTCGTGGACCGGCGGTCACGCGGGTCGTGGGTGGCCGCCGTCGAGGTCGGACCCTCGCTCGGGCCGACGATCTGGGACGCGTCGTCGGACCGACGGTTGTCGGACAGGGCGGAGAGGCCGCCCAGAGTGACCAGCAGCGCCGTCACCACGGCGGCGGTGACCGTGACCCGCCGCCGGTACCAGGCCCGGCGGGGGCGCGGCCCCGAGCCGCCGGAGGAACTGGAAACGGTCGGCATGCTCGATACGGGTCCGGCCTCCGCGTCCGAAGACTCCGACTCCGACTCGTCGCCTTCTTCGGGCCCGTGGCTTCTGCCGGGACCAACGACTCCCTCGGGTACGTCGCTTCCCTCGGGGACGCCGACCTCCTCGGGGGCGGCGCCGCCCCCGGACTCGGCACGACCGCCCACGGGCACGGTGTCCGCTGCGTCGGCGACCGGAGCCGGAGCCGGAGTTGGAGCGGGATCCGGACTCTCCGGTGCCCCCGACGTCCGCGGTCGCTGTCGCGCCGCCACCGCGAGGATCCAGAGGCGGTGCAGTTCGAGCCGCTCGGCCGGTGTCGCTCCGCACAGCGCGGCGAACCGCTCCACGGGTGCGAAGTCGAGCGGTACCGCGTCACCCGCGCAGTAGCGGTGCAGCGTCGAGGTGTTCATGTTCACCCGGCGCGCGAGGGCACCGTAACTGCGGTCAGTGCGCGCCTTCAGACGCCTCAGCAGTGCCGCGAACTCCTCGACGTCGTCGTCCCGAGTCGACACCGTTCCCCCGTGCTTCTCGTCGTGGCCCCTGGTCCAAGGGGCGTTTCCCGTCCCGGGAGGGCATCCCAGGCACTCCATGTACCTGCACGTCAGATGGCCTGGGATGGTTCCACCGTCGCGGATCCGGCGCTGTCTGTTGCGCAGGCCCCGAGTGACGGCTGATGCTCTTGGTGTCACACCGACCGCCGCCGGACCGACCACCCGGTGGCAGCCCACGACCGGGACCGGCGTCGACACCCGTGCACACGGATCCTTCCCGTGTGCACCTCACTTCACCGACCCGCGCGGATCAATCATGCACTCATACACAGGGGGACCCATGTCCAAGCGCACCCGAGCGGCCTCGCTCACCACATTCGTCGCCGCGAGCGTCGCTTTCGGCGCGGTGCTCGCCGGCCCGGCCGACGCCACCGGGAAGGACACGGGCGCCTCGAAGCACGCCTCTACGAGCGCGTCGGGGAAGGCGAAGGCGTGGCCGAAGTTCCTGTCGGCCTCGCAGCTGCCGCCGCACCCCACGTCCTCCTGGACGGCGGGCAAGGTCACGGACGGCGTGCCGGACGAGCTCCGGTTCTGCATCGAGGACACTCTGCCGGGCTACGACTCCCGGTACCGCGACTTCCGGACGGACCTGGAGACCAACGCCCAGCAGCTCACCTTCGTCGTCGGCACCAGCGCCAAGGCCAAGGCCCTGGCCACGCGGCTGAACAAGGACATCCGGGCGTGCGCGACACGGATCGAGCAGTCCGACCCGGAGACCGAGGCCGCGCTGAAGGACTACGGCAAGCTGTCGGTCGAGGAGGGCGCCCACGCCTACGGCCTGCACACCGAGACGTCCTGGGGTGCCACCGACATCAACCTCTACTCGGTCGGCAGGGACGGGAAGGCCGTGACCCTCGTGCGCTGGGGGCAGATGGGCGACTTCTCCGACGCGCCGGTGAAGGCGTTCAAGAAGACGACGACGACCGCGGTCAACAAGCTCTACTGACCGCCGCCAGGGGGGAAAGTGCCGGAGCCGCCCTCCCGCCACGGGGGTGTGAGAGGGCGGCTCCTCGCACGAGCGACACCGAGCAACACGCGGCTCGTCGTCGACATGCCCCGTAACCACAGGATCGTCCGCATCGGCACCGGGGCCGGGAGCAAGCAGCCCTGCGCGGAGGCGAGGAGCGGCAAGGCGAGAACCGGCCGCCGCCGGTGCCTGTGGTTGATCTGCGCACTACAATCCTCGCGACCTCATCGGGGGAGAGCCGTCGTGGAAACGATCATTGTCCAGTTACCGGGTCCGTCGTGGGCGGACGTCGAGCACGACCGACACGGAGGCGGACCCGGACCTGGGCTGCTGCACCTGGGGCCCGGTGACATCGCCGACTTCGGGCGCGGCGGACCGGGGGCCGCGGATCTGGCTGTCGTCCTGGCCGACCCGGGCATCTCGCGGTGTGCCGGACGGCTGGAGGCGGCCGAGGACTACTGGCGGCTGTCCAACTTCAGCCCGACCGCCGCCTATGTGGTGGAGAACCTGGAGGGCGCCGGCGAGTACATCACGGTGGCCCCCGGCCGCCTAGGCGCGCCGGTCCCCTTCGAGTTCTCCCGTGTCGTGCTGCCCGCCCTGAACGGAACCGCCGACTTCAAGGTGTTCGCCCCGCAGCACGCCTACCTCGACGAGCGGTCCGCGCCCGGCGCCGGTGACCAGACGGTCAACCCCTTCGCCCTCGACCAGACGTCGAAGTACTTCCTCGTCCTGGTGGCGCTGTGCGAGCCCCGGCTGCGCGAGCCCTCGGACACGACGCTCCCCGGCGCGGGGGAGATCGCGGAACGGCTGCGTCCGCTGGACTCCTGCCGCGATCTGTCCCGCTCGGCGGTCAACTACCACATCGACTACCTGTCCTTCGCGAAACTGCGCCTGGACCAGGGGGACATGGAAGGGGAGCAGGGCGGCCGTACCGGTGCCAAGCGCGCCCGACTGGTGGCGTCGGCGCTCCGGTTCGGCCTCGTACGCGAGGAGCACCTCGCCCTGCTCCCGCGCCGGACGGCGAGCCGTCGTCCGGTGCAGGAAGCTTCCGCGTGACACCGTCGTCCAGTGCGGAAGGCTCCCACCCGCCTCCGCCCCTCGAAGAAGGCCCCGCATTGACCCCCCGCACAGGCCCCTCGTCGCACCTCCCTGCCGGCTTCCGCATCGACGGCTGGGAGCTCGGAGCACCCATCGGATCCGGCGCTTGGGGCACCGTCCACGAGGCCCGTTCCGTCGCCGACGGCACCCCGGTCGCGGTGAAGGTGCTGCGCACCGACGCCCTGGCCCCGGGACAGCGGGCCGCCCTCGGTGAACTCGTCCAGCGCGAGGTGCGGTTCAGCCGGGAGGCGGACCACCCCAACCTCGTACGGACCCATGCCGTGTGCACCGTCGAGGCGCCGGAGCATCCCGATCTGGACGGTGCGATCGCGCTGGTCATGGACCGTGCCGAGCGCAGTCTGCAGGACGTGCTCGATGCGACCGAGGCCGGTCGGCCGGTCCCCGACGCGGACCGCGTACTGCGTTCGGTGGCCGCCGGGCTCGCGCACATGCACGGGGCGGGATGGGTGCACGGCGATCTGAAACCGGCCAACATCCTGTTGAGCTCGGACGGCGACGTGTGGCTCGCCGACTTCGGGGTCGCCGCGGAACTGGAGGGCACTCACGCCCACATGCCGCCGCTCGGCACCCTCGACCATCTGCCGCCCGAGTGGTGGTCGCAGCGCACCGACTCGCGGGGCACGGTCGTCCGGACGACCGCCGACATCTGGGCCTTCGGCGTCCTCGCCCACCAGGTGCTCACGGGCGGGCTGCACCCGTTCCCGGGGGCCACCGCCAGGGCCCGTTCCCTTGCCGCCCAGGCCTACGCGCGCGGGACCGCACCGCTGCGGCTGGACGCCGACATCGAGGAGAGCAGGCGCCGGCTGATTGCCGACTGTCTGTCGCCGGACCACGCCACGCGTCTCCAGTACAGCGCCGACGTCCTCAAGTCCCGCGTCGGTGAACTCGCCGGTGTGCCCCGCCGTCGGCGGCGGCTGGTGCCGGCCGTCGCGGGCCTTCTGGCGGGGGTCGCCGCCGTGACCGGTGTGCTCCTGCTGCGGGACGACGGCGGTGCCGACGACAAGGGTGGCCCCGGCACATCCGCCACGCCCACGGTCACCAGCAGTCCGGTGGCGGTGACCGCGGGGGAGATCCCGCCGGACTCCGACATTCCCAAGGCATTGCGCCCGGTCATCGTGAAGGCCGCACACCGCTGTACCGACAAGGAGATCACCCCCATCGTGCTCGCCGCCATGCTCAAGGCGGAGAGCGGGTTCGACGCGAAGGCGGCCCGCCCGGCCTCCGAGGAGTTCGGCATCGCGATGTGGACGCCCTCGGTGTTCCGGGCCTGGGCCGTGGACGGGGACGGCGACGGCGACAAGGACCACATGTCACCGCCCGACGCGATCTCGACGATGAGTCTGTACGTGTGCTGGCTCGACCAGCGTTTCAAGGAGGCCGGGCTGCCGGAGAAGGACCTCGTCAAGCTCGTCGTGGCCGGCTACCGCACGAGTGACCGCACGATCATCGAGGAGCGCGGTGTCCCGGAGCGCGTGCGGCCGCACGTGGACAAGGTGATGCGCTATCTCGCCGAGTACGAACGGTGAGCCGGAACCCGGTCGGCGACGGGGTCCCGGCTCACTGACTCACGCCTCGGCTACGACCCCGCGCAGTCCGGCACGTCCGGCAGCCGGTTGTCGGGCGAGCTGATGTAGATGTTGGAGATGTAGCCGCCGTACTGGGGCAGGTACGCCCACCACTCGTTGGTGTAGGGCGGCACGCTGACGGTCTGGCCCTTCTTCTGGCAGCCCACCAACACCTCGACCCCTGCGGGCAGTTGGGTCATCGGCGGGTTGGCGGTGGACGGGTCCCGGCGGACGTTCACGTGCTCGCTCCAGGTTCCGTACCACTTGCCCGTCGGCCGAACCCCGCCGGGCACGTTCAGGGAGCGGGTCAGCCGGCCGATGTCGGTGTAGGCCTTGCCGTACGACGTGCCGACCGGGTGGAGCGTCAGAACGGCCACGATCGAGCGGTCGCCCGTGCCCACGGTGCCGGTGCTGTGCAGCGCCGGGCGGGTGAGGTCCACGGCCGCGGCGGCGCGGCCCTCCGGAGCGTCGGCGGTCCGCGCGCCGGTGGTCGCGGGCGTGGCGGCGGCCGTGCCCGTCGAGCCGCACGTGCCCTCCGGGAACGAGGAGCCCGCCCAGCCCTGCTTCACGGCCCAGGGGCGGTCGAACGCCCCGGCGATGCCGAAGTGCTGGTCGAAGTCGTCCGAGGCGCAGCGCGTGGACTGGCGCAGGTTGCCCATGACGAAGTCGCGCACGGGGGCCGGTGCCGTGTCCAGGATGTAGCGGTAGATCTTCACGGTGTCGCGGGCAGACAGGGCGGTGTAGCCCCAGTAGCCCGGGTAGCCGGCGGGCGGCCCGGCGGTGTCGGTCAGGCCGAGCCGGGAGACCATCCGGTCGATGATCGCCGAACCGCCGTAGTTGGACCAGTAGTAGTCGGCCGCGTCGTCGTCGCTGCTGCGCAGCATGGGCTCCAGACGGGCCCGGTCCGCGGCGGGGATGGGGTAGGACGGCCCGCGGTTCCACAGGAAGTCCAGGGCCAGCAGCAGTTTGACGACGGAGGCGGACCGGAAGGGCGCGGCGGAGTTGACCTGTTCGGTGAAGGTGCCCGTCTGCCGGTCGAAGACGGCGACCCCGGCGGTCACGCCGTCGGGGATCTGGGCGGCGGCGGGTGCCTGGGCGGCGGCGGTGGCCGGTGTGGCCGCGCCGGAGGTCAGGATCAGAAGTGCGGCGGCGGACGCGAGAAGTGTTCTCCACACGGGTCCGACCGTTCCGCGAAGGCGCGTGATGCGGTACATGGTGGTTGTCTCCCCCTGGAGGACCGGCTCGGCCCCGACGACTGCCGGGACCGCACCGGCCGGGTTTCGGGCGGCGGACGGTGAAGGCCGGTTCAGTCCAGGTGCGGCCTGAGGACGATCGGGTTGACCGGCGTGAGGGCCGCGGTCGCGAGAGCGGGTGCGGCGGTGCCGCGAAGCGGCCTGCGCAGGGTTGTTCTTCCTCCGTGGAGTCCGGTGAGCGGAAGGCGGCCGAGGGCTACCACCAGTCGACGCCGTTGCCGTTGGTGGCACAGCGGACGGTGCCGTTCGTGGCGAGCGAACCGCACACCCGGAACTGGTAGTTCGGGTCGGTGCTCGTGCGCTTGAACGGAGTGGTGAGGCTCTGCCCGTGGTTCTGCACGGTGAAGGGGCCGCACTGCAGCCACGGGAGGACCGCACCGCCGTTGTCCCAGCCCGTGGCCTTCCAGTCCATCCAGACCTTGTCGCCCGGCCGGGTCGGCCCGCTGATCTTCCCGAACCCGATCTGCTGGTCGCCGTACACCCCCTTCTCCAGGGTGATGACGACACCGCCGCCGAGGTCGAGCCTTCGCGGCTTGGCCGTGTCTCCCTCGGCGTTGTCGGGGTGGTCACGGAACCCGTGAGAGCCACCGGTGCATTCGTCGGCCGAGGCCTGTGCGGGTCGCGCGGGTTGGGCGACCGTGATTCCGGTGGCCAGTGCGCAGACGGCCGCCGCGGAGGCGAGAACGGAACGGATCGGATGCATGGAAGTCGTTGCTTCCCTTCGTCGATGGAGCCCCGGCGGTGAACACCGCGGGGCAGCTCGAACCCTAGGAAGAGAAGCGGGCGACCGGTCCTGACGAATGTCAGGTTGACAGCGGTCGGCCCCGAACAGACGCCGCCCTCGGGCCAACAGCCCGTCGCCGCCGTGGAGTTACGCATCCGGGCAGGGCCGCGGGACGAGGGCTTCCGCGCTCCGACTCGTACAGCGCCGGATCCGGCCAACCCGTCACACCGATGTCCGGTACGGGCGCGAGGAAGCCGGAGGAACCCGTCAGGCGGCGCGAGTTCGCTACGGCAGTGCCCTCCTCCGGCGCCCTCGTCCGATGCCTTTGTTCAGTGTCCTCGTCCAGTGCCTCGTCGCCGAGGCCCATCTGCCACGCGACTTGGTCGAGTACGGCCGGAACGGCAGTACAGCATCGGTAGTTGGGCCGATCGCGGGTGGTCGCCCGGCACCCGGGACCGTAGGCGCGACAGCGTGCGGCACGGCCGGGTCGGCCGTCGGCCCCGCGGGCGGACGTACCGGCCTGTCTCATCGCGCGTGAGGACCGCGAGGACGCGGGGAACACACGGGATGGCGCCGGGGAGCCCTTGCGGGGGCGCCCGGAACGGCCTACTGCAGCCCCGTCACCTGGAAGTCCTCCACTCCCGGGGCGCCTGGGTCTCCAGCGGCTGTCGCACGGGCGTCCGCTCCGCGCAAGGGGGCGGCGGACTGTCTCGGGGCGGGCCCCGATCGGCTCTCCTCCGTGATCGTCGGTCGTGCGCGGCGGCTCCTCCGAGGGCTGGGGGCGGGTGGTTCGTCCTGCGGCATTTCTGGACAGCGACCGGTCATCCGTGGACGTATCAGGGGTGGTTGACGATTCGACATGAGTGTCGTGTTCCGGGCCGGGGCATGCATTCCGTGAACGTGTTCGAGCAGGAGGGGAATCGACAGCGGCGTGCGGGCGGGGGTCATGAAGAGGCAGGCACGAGGAGGCGGTCCCGTTGTATCCGGGGCCTTCTCGGCGAAGACGGTACAGACGACCACGACGGCGGGGGACACAGCGGACGGGACGACCGACCAGCACGGCGTTCCACAACTCAGGCTCAGGCTCGGGCGCTGCGACCTCCGGGCGGTGCCCCAGGTCCGCAGGGCGCTGCGGGACCTGCTCGCCCACTGGGGGCGGCCCGGCCGATCCGAGATAGCGGAGTTGCTGACCAGCGAGCTCGTCACCAATGCCCTCGTCCACACCGAGCACGACGCGCTGCTGACAGCCACCGTCGGCCCGCGCGGACTCCGGGTGGAGGTACGGGACTTCGTGGGGCGCAGGCCGAGACTGCGGGTACCGAACGCCGACGACGGTACGCACGGCAGAGGCCTGATCCTGGTGCAGTCCCTCGCGGACGCGTGGGGCGTCCGGGTCCATGGGGTGGGGAAGGTGGTGTGGTTCGAGCTGGACGCGGGAGCGGCGTGAATCCCGGACGGGGCCGCGACCTGGCACTCGACGAGTCAGCGACATGACACCGGACCGGTCAACGACCTGACACCAGACCGGTCAGCGACCTGACACCGGACAGGGCAGTGACATGAAACTGGACGGGGGCGCGGCATGAACTGCCGTGCCCCCGTCCAGAGTTGAGGCCTCGAAAAGGCCCCGTCCGGATCAGCCGAACTGCTGCTCCAGGTCCTTCAGCTTGCGCTCAAGGGAGTCGAGACGAGGGAGCGCCATTGTGTCGTCCTCCGCGGTGAGATCGACCGTCGAGGACTCACTGCCTCGGCGGACGGGCTGCAACGAGGGTCGGGCGGCGCGTGCGGGAAGTTCCGGCGTTGCTATGGCAGGCTCCGCGGCGACCTGGGTGGCCGCCGGGGCCGGCTGGAGTTCCGCCTGACGGCCTCCGCCGCGTCCGATCATTCCGCGGTGGCCGCGGGTGATCGCCTTGATGCGGGCACGGTCCAGCTTCTCCTGGTCGCGCCGGCGCAGGCGGTTCTGCTCCTTCTCCCGCTTGTCCTCGCGCACTTCCTCGACGGCCTCGTCCAGGCTGCGCACGTTCTCGAGGAGCATCAGCGACCAGGCGCCGTACGTCTCACGAGGGGCACGCAGCCACCGCACGATCCGGATCTGCGGCAGCGGCCGGGGCACCAGGCCCTGCTCGCGCAGGGCGGCGCGGCGGGTCTGCTTCAGCGCGCGGTCGAACAGGACAGCGGCCGACAGGGACATGCCGGCGAAGAAGTGCGGGGCGCCCGCGTGGCCGAGACCCCTGGGGGCGTGCACCCAGTTGAACCAGGCGGCGGCGGCCGCGAACGTCCACACGAGTATCCGGGAGCCGAGCGCCGCGTCACCGTGGCTGGCCTCGCGCACCGCGAGTACGGAGCAGAACATGGCCGCGCCGTCCAGGCCGAACGGCACCAGGTACTGCCAGCCGCCGGACAGGTTCAGATTCTGCTCGCCGAAGCCGACCAGGCCATGGAAGGAGAGTGCGGCGGCGACCGCTGCACAGCAGAAGAGCAGTACGTAGGAGGCGGTGCCGTAGACGGCCTCCTTGCGCCTGCGGCGCTCTTCCGTGCGCTCCCACGAATCGTCGGCGTGGGTTTTCTCCCCGGCGCGCTTGCCACGCGCGAGCACCGCAACCGCCGCCAGCAGGCCCAGGAGCAGCACGGCGCCGGGAAGCAGCCAGTTCAGCGATATGTCGGTCAGTCTCATCTGGGGTCCCTTGCATTGGGATAGGGCGTAACGCCCGCCATAGTGGCCCAATCCCGTGCGTCCTCAGAGGGTTTCGGGGCAAGAGGCCGCCAAGGGAGTGCAAGGGTATGCGCGAGGACGGCATTCTCCTCGAACTGCCGCTTGAGGAGCGGGAGTTGAGTTCGAGTTAGATTACCCTTACGGGTGGTTCCACGGAAAGTTCTTGCGGCAAGTGAGGATTTTGTGAATCGACTGTAACCAAAGGGCTCGGCCGGGCCGTCGTGAAGGTGCCTGGTTCCGTGCCGAGTTGATCTTACGTGACGTGGAGTCAGCCTGTTGCCACGGGATCAGACCGCCGCGGCGGCCTCCGCCGTCAGCTTCGCGATGCGGACCGCCTCGGAGTTGCGGGGGCAGTTGGCGCAGGTGTCCTCGGCGTCGAGGGTGTAGTAGAAGCAGCAGCTCGCCCGGTCACGGGTGGACAGGCACTCGCCGTTCGAACCGGTCACCTCGCGGAAGCCGGCCGTGCCGACGTACGGCCGGGTCGTGCCGGGGAACAGCCGCTCCAGTTCGTCCGTCGCGCGCCGCTGCTCGCCCAGGAGTCCGGCGACGTACCAGAGGCTCTCGACGACCTCGTCCGTCGCCATGCCCCACAGGGCGCGGCCCCGGCGTCGGGTCCGGGGGCCGAATCCGTCGAGGACCGGTTCCAGGTGCTCGGCCACTGCGGCCCGCACCTCCGCGCGCAGGGCCTCCTCGTCGGGGACGACGCGGGCCCCGGGCAGTGCGGCCGCCGGGTCGTCCGGCAGGCAGGCGAACTCACCGACGCGTACGGCGATGCTGCCGGGCATGCGCTGGAAGGTGACGTGCTCCACGGGAAAGCGGGGCACCCGGCGCAGCAGGAACCACGGCACCGTGATCAGCAGACAGGCCGGCCAGGCGTAACGGTGCAGGCCGAAACTGGCGATCACGTCCGGGCGGCCCCGCCGTCCGTGGTCGGTGAGCACCTGGTCGTCGTCCCAAGCGAGGAACGCGTCCAGGTCGGCCCCGCCGGCCGCGAGCCCGGCGACGGAGATCCACCCGTCGCCCGTCGGGGCGGGTTCGTGCGGTGCGAGCTCCGTGACGCCCAGGGCCGGGAGTGCCTCGGTCATCCGCGTGTACGCCGCTGTGAGGGCCGAGCCGACCGGGCGTACGTCTGCGCCGGGCGAGGTCTCGGCCGGGGCGGGAGCGGACATGCAAGGACCCCGTTCCGTGATCGGTTGCAGGTAAGGCTTACCTTACCCGATACGATCGAGGTTTACCCTGTTCTGTCGGGGTCGCTCCGGACCCCGACAGAAATACTCATCACCACTGCCCGTCCTGGAGGAGGCTCCCGTGGAGAAGGCCGATTCGCGCGAGGCGTACGGCTCCGCAGGGGACCCTTCGGAGACCACCCCCGGCACGCAGGCGCCTCGGGTACCCCAGCAGCAGGCCCGGGCCGCGGGTGAAGGCAGGGAGCGCACGGCGGGCCGGGCGTTCCGCGAAGACGCACCCCGGGACGCCGCCGCACCCGGCACCCCGGCCCCGGCTCCCGCCGCCGCTCCCGCCGAGCACACCGCCCGCGGGGAGCACACGCACAGCGAGACGCCGATTCCACAGCCGAGGGTGACGCGGGAGGGGCTCCCGGCCTCGGCGGACGCTCCGGGAACCGGTGCACGCCGGGCCTCGACGGCCGCTTCCGGCCGTCCGGGCACCTCGGAGACCTTCGGAGACCCGTGGCGCCACGGGACCTCCGGAGCCCCCGCGGCTTCCGGTGGCTTCGGGGGACCCGGAAACCCCGGCGCGCCCGGCACACGCGGAGGGCTCGGAGCGCCGAGCGCACCCGCGGGGCCCGGCGGTTCCGGTGTACGCGACACAGCCGGCTCGCGGGGAGTCCCCGCCGCCCGTACGTCTTCCGCGCATCCGGCCCCGTCCGCGTCCCCCCGCCCCGCGATCCAGCGAGCCTCCGTCCGCGGCCAGATCCTCGACGCGCTGCGGGCCGCCCTCGTGGCCGGCGAACTCGCCCCCGGTGAGGTCTACTCGGCCCCCGCGCTCGGCGAGAGCTTCGGTGTCTCGGCGACGCCCGTACGCGAGGCGATGCAGCAACTCGCCGTCGAGGGCGCCGTGGAGGTCGTACCGAACCGGGGCTTCCGCGTCGTCGAGCGCGGCGCCCGGGAGCTGGCCGAACTCGCCGAGATCCGCGGGCTGATCGAGGCGCCCGTGATGCTGCGCCTGGCCCGCACCCTGCCTGCCGACGACTGGGAGGACCTGCGCCCCCTCGCGGAGGAGACGGCCAGGGCGGCGGCCGTCGGCTGCCGGGCGACGTACGCCGAGGCCGACCGTGCCTTCCACCGGGCGCTCCTCGCCCTCGCGGGCAACGAGCAGCTCGTACGCATCGCGGACGACCTTCACCGGCGGGCGCAGTGGCCCCTCGGCGGAAGCCCGACCGCTCGCGCCCGCCTCGAACTGATGGCGGACGCGGCACAGCATCTTGCCCTTCTGGACGCCCTGTCCGCGCAGGACCTTTCGGCGGTCGAGGCGCTGCTGCGGGAGCATTTCGTCAGCATGTGAGACTCCGCAGGCTGCAGGCCCCCAAGAGGCGCGGGGCTGTGACATTTGCGGCTCCGCCGCGGGGCGCGACCAGCCCCCACGCACCCGCACATGCCACACCAGCCGGCGGCAGCCACCCGGCTCAGGCCGTTGCCGCCGGTGGCGTCAACTGGTCCGCCAGCCAGGTCGGTACGCCTCCCAGGAGGCGGAACAGGCGCCCCGCCTCGGCGCGCAGGCGGGAGGCCTCCGGCTCGGTCTCCGCGTCGGCCAGGGAGGCCAGGGCCGGGGCCGTGCCCACCAGATAGCCCAACTCCTCCCGGATGCGCAGGGATTCACCGAAGCCGTGCCGGGCCTCCGCCAACTCGCCCTCGCGCAGGGCGAGTCCGGCGAGGTGGCGCCAGGTGAAGGAGAGCAGGAGAGCGTCGTCCTGGGCGGTGGCGCCGGCGTGGGCGCGGCGGTAGGCGGCGCGCGCGGACTGCGGGGAACGGGCGAGGTTCTCGGCGAGCAGCCCGCGCCGGAAGTCGAGCAGGGCCCGGCCCGGAGCGCCGGGCGCGATCAGTGCGGCGGCCCGGCCGAGCGCGGCCCGCGCCTCGTCGGCCCGGTCGCGGACGGCGAGCAGCGTGGACGCGTACGCGAGCTGCCCGCGCTCGCAGGCCGCGGCGCCCCGCTCGTCGTCGGACTGGGCCAGCGCCTCCGCCGTACGCAATGCGTCCTCCGCCTCCGCCCAGCCCTGCTCGGTGTAGAGGCAGCGCTCGACGAGGAGCGAGGCCCGCTGGAGCGCGGCCGATGCCGTGTGCGGTTCGAGGAGCGCCGCCGCGTCGGCCCAGCAGGCGCGCGAGCGCAGCCGCCACACCGCGGTCTGGAGTGGATCGTCCCCAGCAGTCGTTCCGTAACCAGACATGGCGGGATACGCCACGTTGCCCTCCCCGAGCACGCCATTGAGCTGTTGAGTGGTGGCGGCATCTCAGCACGAATGCACTCGCCCGGCCAAGGGGGTGGGTGAAGGATTTCACAAAGTCGTGGGACAAGGGGTGCGGCGGCGAAGGCACTTGGTGCCACCAGCCGCACACGCTTGTGACCTCAGCTCATCCGCAACGCCAGGAAGAAGTCGAGCTTGTCCTCCAGGCGGGAAAGATCGCGACTCGTCAACTGTTCGATGCGTCCCACCCGGTAGCGCAGCGTGTTGACGTGCAGGTGCAGACGGGCTGCGCACCGGGTCCAGGAGCCGTCGCAGTCGAGGAACGCCTCAAGGGTCGGGATCAGCTCGGCGCGGTGGCGCCGGTCGTAGTCGCGGAGGGGATCGAGGAGCCGCGCCGTGAAGGCGCGACGCACGTCGTCCGGGACGAAGGGCAGGAGCAGGACGTGCGACGCCAGCTCCTGGTGCCCGGCCGCGCACACCCGGCCGGCCCGCGCCGCGGCGACCCGGCGTGCGTGCCGGGCCTCCTCCAGGGCGCCGCGCAGCCCCTCCGCCGAGTGAACGGAGGCGCTGACGCCGAGGGTGAGCCGCCCGTCGTCGTCGAGGCCCGCCGACAGCGGGTCCCGTACGGCCGCCAGGAGGGTGTCCGCGTGCAGCCCGGCCTCCGAGCCGTCGTGCTCCGAGGAAACCGCCGGAAGCGGTACGAGCGCGATGGCCTCGTCACCCGTATGGGCGACCGCGATCCGGTCGGACGGTTCGGGCCCCGACGACAGCGGGTCGACGAGGATCTCCTCGAGGAGGGCCTGCGCCACCGGGCCGCCCTCGATCTCCCCGCCGTCCCACTCGACCCGGGCGACCACGACCTGCCAGTGCGGGGCCGCGCCGAGCCCCGGCAGCAGCACGGGCGCCGCGACCCGCAGCCGCGCCGCGATCTCACCGGGCGCGGCACCGGTCTGCACCAGTTCGAGGACCTCCTGCGCGAGCCGCCGCCGCACCGTGCGTGCCGCGTCCCGCCGGTCCCGCTCCACGGAGATCAGCTGGGTCACGCCCTCCAGCAGGTCGAGCCGTTCCGCCGGCCAGTCCCCGGCGTCGGCCTCGACCGCGAGCAGCCAGTCCGACAGGACCGTCTCGCGGACGTCCCGCGCGCCCGTCGTGACCGCCGTGCCCGGGCCCCGCGCGCTGCTGCGGATCGGGAAGAGCGAGTACGTCGTGCCGCCCACCGCCACCCGGTACGGCCCGCGCCGCCCGGTGCGGACCGCCGACAGATGCTCGCCCGCCAGTGCCGCGCACACCGCGGCGGGCAGCCCCGGCTCGGCATCGGGGGAGCCCGCGATGAGGCGCCCGGCGGGGGAGAGCACCCAGGCCCGCAGGTCCAGGTCGGAGCCGAGCAGGTCCAGGACCACGTCCGGGCCGCCGCCCGCGGGACCCGAGGTCATCATCCGCCGGTGCCGGTCCACCACGGCCGCCAGATCCCCGGCGCGCTCGCCCGACACCTGCCGTACGACGTGCTCGGTGATCGTCGCGAAGGCCACCGACTCGTTGACGGCGAACAACGGCAGCCGGTGCCGCGCACAGGCCGCCACCAGGTCCTCCGGGATGGGGCCCAGCTCGGCCTCGCCCGCGCCCAGCGCGGTGACCCCGGCGCTCGCGAGGATCCGTACGAAGGGCTCCGAATCGGTGGCGTCGCGGCGCCAGGCGAGCCCCGTGAGCACCAGCTCGCCGCCCGAGAGATAGCGGCTGGGGTCCCGCAGGTCCGTGGTCATCACGCCACGGACCGTGCGGTCCAGCTCGTCCTCGCCGCCGAGCAGCCGCAGGCCCAGCGCGTCCGTGTCCAGCAGTGCGCGCAGCCGCATTCTCGTCGCCGCCGTTCTGTCTCGAAAACTACGATGGATCTGGATGGTTCCGGAGTGACCCGAGGATGGGTGCCCCGTGCACGGGTTCCCGGGCTCCGCAGCGTGGGTCCGAGGGGTCCGGTGGACGGTGGTTCCGGCCCTCATGGCCTGTGTCCTGGGCTTTCGCGACAGGTGGTCGCTGATTCCCGAGGCTGTGTCTGGTGTTTCCCTGGGAAAGCGGGGAGGTTACTGATGGCCTCCGTTCATACGAATCTACAAGATGCGCGCCCTGGCCAGCGAACTCCTTCATGGTTTCGGTGACTGACCCAGGTGCGGGACGGCGCTGTGTACTGATTTCAATCAACGTGAACAACGTATGAACGAGCCGGGCCCGCCGCACACGAACTGGCTTGAACAGAACCATCCACGAGACGAAGAAGAGAGCCGGTCATGGACTTCCTTCGCCCCGCCAGCTGGGAGGAGGCGCTCGCCGCGAAGGCCGAGCACCCCACCGCTGTGCCGATTGCGGGTGGCACCGATGTGATGGTCGAGATCAACTTCGACCACCGCCGGCCCGAGTACCTGCTGGACCTGAACCGCATCGGCGAACTGGGTGAGTGGGAGGTCGGCGAGGAGTCCGTCCGCCTCGGCGCCTCGGTCCCGTACACGGCGATCATGGAGCAGCTGCGCGGCGAGCTGCCCGGCCTGGCCCTCGCCTCCCACACGGTGGCCTCCCCGCAGATCCGCAACCGCGGCGGCGTCGGCGGCAACCTCGGCACCGCCTCCCCGGCCGGCGACGCCCACCCCGCCCTCCTCGCGGCGGGCGCGGAGGTCGAGGCCCAGTCCGTACGAGGCACGCGGCTGATCCCGATCGACGAGTTCTACACCGGTGTGAAGCGCAACGCGCTCGCCGCCGACGAGCTCATCCGGGCCGTCCACATCAAGAAGGCCGACGGCCCACAGCAGTACTCGAAGGTCGGCACACGCAACGCCATGGTGATCGCGGTCTGCGCCTTCGGTCTGGCCCTGCACCCCGACACCCGCACGGTCCGCACCGGCATCGGCTCGGCCGCGCCCACACCCGTACGGGCCAAGGCCGCCGAGGAGTTCCTGAACGCGGCGCTCGAAGAGGGCGGCTTCTGGGACAACGGCAGGATCATCACCCCGTCGGTCGCCAAGCAGTTCGCGGAGCTGTGCTCCGCCGCCTGCAACCCGATCGACGACGTCCGGGGCACGGCGAGCTACCGCCGCCACGCGGTCGCCATCATGGCCCGCCGCACGCTCACCTGGACCTGGGAGTCGTACCGCGGCACCGCCGCCCATTCGGAGGGAGTCGCGTAATGCGCGTCAATTTCACGGTCAACGGCCGTCCACAGGAAGCCGACGATGTCTGGGAGGGCGAGAGCCTGCTCTACGTCCTGCGCGAGCGCATGGGGCTTCCCGGCTCCAAGAACGCCTGCGAGCAGGGCGAGTGCGGCTCCTGCACGGTCCGCCTGGACGGCGTACCGGTGTGTTCGTGCCTCGTCGCGGCCGGCCAGGTCGAGGGCCGCGAGGTCGTCACGGTCGAGGGCCTCGCCGACTTCGCCAAACAGCGTGCGGAGCACGGAGGTTGTGCCTCCGGGGCTTCCGGAGCCTGCGGTACGCCCCTGGACGCGGCCAAGCAGTGGGCGGCCAGGCCTTCGGACTCCCAGGCGGGCGAAGGCACCGAACTCTCCCCGATCCAGCAGGCGTTCATCGACGCCGGCGCCGTCCAGTGCGGCTTCTGCACGCCCGGCCTGCTGGTCGCCGCCGACGAGATGCTGGAGCGCAACCCGACCCCGAGCGACGCGGACATCCGCGAGGCGCTGTCGGGCAACCTCTGCCGCTGCACCGGCTACGAGAAGATCATGGACGCGGTCCGCCTGGCGGCCGCCCGACAGGGAGAGGCGGTCTGACCATGCCCGGCAAAAGCGCTCCCCTCGGCACTCCCACCAAGGTCACCCAGGGTTCCCGGACCAAGGGCGGCATCGGCGAGTCCACCCTCCGCCCGGACGGCATCCTCAAGGTCACCGGCGAGTTCGCGTACTCCTCCGACATGTGGCACGAGGACATGCTCTGGGGCCAGATCCTGCGCTCCACGGTCGCCCACGCCGAGATCGTCTCCATCGACACGGTCGAGGCGCTGAAGACCCCCGGCGTCTACGCCGTCATGACGTACGACGACCTGCCGACCGACGTGAAGAACTACGGCCTGGAGATCCAGGACACCCCGGTGCTCGCGCACGGCAAGGTCCGCCACCACGGCGAGCCGGTCGCGATCGTCGCCGCCGACCACCCTGAGACCGCCCGACGCGCCGCCGCCAAGATCAAGGTGGAGTACCGGGAACTGCCGGTCATCACGGACGAGGCGTCCGCGACCGCGCCCGACGCGATCCTCGTCCACGAGGGCCGCGACGACCACCACATCGGCCACGTCCCGCACCCGAACATCGTGCACCGCCAGCCGATCCTCCGCGGCGACGTCGACGAAGCCCGGAAGCGCGCTGACCACATCGTCGAGGGCGAGTACACCTTCGGCATGCAGGACCAGGCCTTCCTCGGCCCGGAGTCCGGTCTCGCGGTGCCCTCCGAGGACGGTGGCGTCGACCTCTACATCGCCACCCAGTGGCTGCACTCGGACCTCAAGCAGATCGCACCCGTCCTCGGCCTCCCCGAGGACAAGGTCCGCATGACGCTGTCCGGCGTCGGCGGCGCGTTCGGCGGCCGCGAGGACCTGTCGATGCAGATCCACGCCTGCCTCCTCGCACTGCGCACGGGCAAGCCGGTCAAGATCGTCTACAACCGTTTCGAGTCCTTCTTCGGCCACGTCCACCGCCACCCCGCGAAGCTCCACTACGAGCACGGGGCGACGAAGGACGGCAAGCTGACGCACATGAAGTGCCGCATCGTCCTGGACGGCGGCGCCTACGCCTCCGCGTCCCCGGCGGTCGTCGGCAACGCGGCGTCCCTCGCGGTCGGCCCGTACGTACTCGAAGACGTCGACATCGAATCGATCGCCCTCTACTCCAACAACCCGCCCTGCGGCGCCATGCGCGGCTTCGGCGCGGTCCAGGCGTGCTTCGCCTACGAGGCTCAGATGGACAAGCTCGCCGACAAGGTGGGCATGGACCGGGTCGAGTTCCGCCGGCTGAACGCGATGTCCCAGGGCACGATCATGCCGACCGGCCAGCCGGTCGACTCCCCGGCCCCGGTCGCCGAACTCCTGCGCCGCGTCAAGGCGATGCCCATGCCGCCGGAGCAGCAGTGGCTCGCGGCCGGCGAGGCGGCGGACGTCCGCCAGCTGCCCGGCGGCCTCTCCAACACCACCCACGGCGAAGGCGTCGTACGAGGTGTCGGCTACGCGGTCGGCATCAAGAACGTCGGCTTCTCCGAGGGCTTCGACGACTATTCAACGGCCAAGGTCCGCATGGAAGTCGTCGGCGGCGAGCCGGTGGCCACCGTCCACACCGCGATGGCGGAGGTCGGCCAGGGCGGCGTCACCGTCCACGCGCAGATCGCGCGCACCGAGCTGGGCGTCTCGCAGGTGACGATCCGCCCGGCCGACACACAGGTGGGCTCGGCCGGTTCGACCTCCGCGTCCCGCCAGACGTACGTCACCGGCGGCGCCGTCAAGAACTCCTGCGAGCTGGTCCGCGAGAAGGTCCTGGAGATCGGCCGCCGCAAGTTCGGTTCGTACCACCCCGCCTGGGCCACCGCCGAACTGCTCCTGGAGGGCGGCAAGGTCGTCACCGACGGCGGCGAGGTACTGGCCGACCTGGTGGACGTACTCGAAGGCGAGGCCGTCGAGGTCGAGGAGGAGTGGCGGCACCGGCCGACCGAGCCCTTCGACCTCCGTACGGGCCAGGGCTTCGGCCATGTCCAGTACTCCTTCGCCGCCCATCGCGCGGTCGTCGAGGTGGACACCGAGCTGGGCCTGGTGAAGGTCATCGAACTGGCCTGCGCCCAGGACGTCGGCAAGGCGCTCAACCCGCTGTCCGTCATCGGCCAGATCCAGGGCGGTACGACCCAGGGCCTGGGCATCGCGGTCATGGAGGAGATCATCGTCGACCCCAAGACGGCGAAGGTCAGGAACCCCTCCTTCACCGACTACCTCATCCCCACGATCCTCGACACGCCGACCATCCCCGTCGACGTGCTCGAACTCGCCGACGACCACGCGCCGTACGGGCTCCGTGGCATCGGCGAGGCACCGACCCTGTCGTCGACTCCGGCTGTCCTTGCGGCAATTCGGAACGCGACCGGGCTGGAGCTCAACCGCACGCCGGTACGTCCGGAACACCTCACCGGAACCGCGTGACAGACCCTCCGGGCGGCGCACGGAACGTCACACACTCCGCGCTGCCCGGAGTACTCAGTTCGTTCGTCTCGGGCCGTCCCCCGGGTCGTGCGGCCGAAGCACGTTCCCAAATCCCGCAACGCCGAAGGCAACCGCGGGTGTCCCTGTGAACCTTGGGAGTAGGCCCACATGACCCAGCAGTCACTGGAGCCGAGGACCACCGCCGACGATGCGGGTGAAGGAACCCGTATCCCGGCCGGCAGGTCCTGGCTCGACCGGTACTTTCACATATCCAAGCGAGGAAGCTCGGTCGCGCGTGAGGTGCGCGGCGGCGTCACGACCTTCATGGCGATGGCGTACATCCTGCTGCTCAACCCGCTGATCCTGTCCGGCAAGGACGCGGCGGGGGACACGCTCGGCCAGAAGGCCCTGATCACCGCGACCGCGTTCGCGGCGGCCTTCACCACGCTCCTGATGGGCTTCTTCGGCAAGGTGCCGCTCGCCCTGGCCGCCGGACTCTCCGTCTCCGGCGTCCTCTCCTCGCAGGTCGCTCCCCAGATGACCTGGCCGCAGGCCATGGGCATGTGTGTGATGTACGGCGTCGTGATCATGCTCCTGGTGGTCACCGGGCTGCGCGAGATGATCATGAACGCGATCCCGCTGGCGCTGAAGCACGCGATCACCATGGGCATCGGCCTGTTCGTCGCCCTGATCGGCCTGGTGAAGGCGGGCTTCGTCCACCAGGGCGAGGCGACCCCGCTCTCCCTCGGTGCGACCGGTGAACTCGCCGGCTGGCCGGTCCTGCTCTTCGCCGTCACCCTGCTCGCCATCTTCATGCTCCAGGCGCGCGGCATCCCCGGCGCGATCCTGATCGGCATCGTCGGCGGCACCGTACTCGCCGTCGTCCTCAATGCCCTGGACGTCATCGACGCCAAGCAGTGGGCCAGCGGCGCACCCGAGCTGCACGGCAGCGCGGTGTCCATGCCAGACTTCTCGATCTTCGGAGACGTGGAGTTCGGCGGCTGGGGCCAGGTCGGCGCGATGACGGTCGGCATGATCGTCTTCACCCTTGTCCTCGCCGGGTTCTTCGACGCGATGGCCACCATCATCGGCGTCGGCACCGAGGCCAAGCTGGCCGACGACAAGGGCCGGATGCCGGGTCTGTCCAAGGCGCTGTTCATCGACGGCGCGGGCGGCGCGATCGGCGGCGTCTCGGGCGCCTCGGGCCAGACGGTGTTCGTCGAGTCCGCCACAGGCGTAGGCGAAGGCGCCCGCACGGGCCTCTCCTCGGTCATCACGGGCCTGTTCTTCGCGGCCTGTCTCTTCTTCACCCCGCTGACGGCGATCGTCCCGGGCGAGGTCGCGGCCGCGGCCCTGGTCGTCATCGGCGCCATGATGATGATGAACGCCCGGCACGTCGACTGGGCCGACCGCGCCACCGCGATCCCGGTCTTCCTGACGGTCGTGATCATGCCGTTCACGTACTCCATCACCGCGGGTGTCGCGGCCGGAGTCATCAGCTACGTCGCCATCAAGGTCGCCCAGGGCAAGGCGCGGGAGATCGGGGCGTTCATGTGGGGCCTGACGGCGATCTTCCTCGTCTACTTCGCCCTGAACCCGATCGAGAGCTGGATGGGCGTCCACTAGGCGCTCCGCGAGGCGCTCCGCTGGTTGGGGGTGCTTCGTCCGCGGGTCCGTCGTGGCTGGTCGCGCAGCTCCCCGCGCCCCTTTCGGGGCGCGGGGCCGACCCGACCGACGAGCCACCCCAACCACCGTTAGGAGAACGAGAGATGCTGGACATCGCCGAAGAGCTGCACCGGTGGGTCGAGCAGGGACGCGACTTCGCCGTGGCCACCGTGGTGGCCGTCGGCGGCAGCGCTCCTCGTCAGCCCGGCGCCGCCCTCGCGGTGGACGCCGACGGCACGGCGATCGGCTCGGTCTCCGGCGGCTGTGTGGAGGGCGCGGTGTACGAGCTGTGCCAACAGGCGTTGGCGGACGGGAAGCCGGTCCTGGAACGCTTCGGCTACAGCGACGACGACGCGTTCGCCGTGGGCCTGACCTGCGGCGGCATCATCGACATCCTGGTCACGCCGGTACGCGCCGAGGACTCCGACCGGGAGATCTTCACTCAGGCCCTCGCCACCGCCACGCGCGGGGAGGCGGCGGCAGTGGTGCGTATCGCATCCGGACCTCCGGAACTCCTGGGCCGCGCCCTGCTGGTCCGCCCGGACGGCTCGTACGAGGGCGGATTCGGCGCCCACCCGGAACTGGACCGGACGGCCGTGGACGAGGCGCGCGCCTTCCTGGACGCGGGCCGCACAGGCACCCTGGAGATCGGAGAGCAGGGCTCTCGCTGCGGAGCACCCCTCACACTCCTCATCGAATCATCGGTCCCGCCACCCAGGATGATCGTTTTCGGAGCGATCGACTTCGCCTCCGCCCTGGTCCGTATCGGCAAGTTCCTGAACTACCGCGTCACGGTGTGCGACGCCCGCCCGGTCTTCGCGACATCGGCCCGCTTCCCGGAGGCCGACGAGATCGTGGTCGACTGGCCACACCGCTACCTGGAGCGCACGCACGTCGATGCCCGCACGGTCCTCTGTGTCCTGACCCACGACGCCAAGTTCGACGTACCCCTCCTCCGGCTCGCGCTCCGCCTCCCCGTGGCGTACGTCGGAGCGATGGGCTCCCGCCGCACCCACCTGGACCGCAACGAACGTCTCCGCGAAGTCGGCGTAACCGAACTGGAGTTGGCCCGCCTGCGCTCCCCGATCGGGCTCGACCTGGGAGCCCGCACGCCCGAGGAGACGGCCCTCTCCATAGCCGCGGAGATCGTCGCCAACAGGCGAGGCGGCACCGGAGTCTCACTCACCGGCGCCCACACCCCCATCCACCACGACATGTCGTCGACACTGAGGCCCACCGCACGAATAGGTTCGGTGGCCTGACACAGGCGCACCCGCCCCGGGGCGAGACGCGTCCTCAGGAGGGGGCGAGAGTCAGACGTGGGCGAGAAGCCGCTCCAACGGCCGAGGCGTCCGCTCCAGATCCAGACTCTCGACCATCCCGCGCGCGTACTGTGCCTTGCGGCCACTGTGCGTGCCCAAGAACCTCCGCAACTGCTGCTCCACGGTCCGCTCCCGCTGGGCGGGCTGGTTCCGGAAGGTGCGGAACGGCCTCGACTCGCCCTGTTCCACCACGACTTGCTGCACGACCTCGGCGCCCAGAGCCCGGATCAACTCGTCCTCCAGGTCCATGTCGCACACGTAGAAACCAAGTGGTTCCAGCCCCTCCGGCGGGATGTCGGAGCCGAGCCCGGCCCGCTCCAGCGCCCGCCGGAAGAAGCGCTCCTCCCCGACATCGCACAGGCCGGCCAGCCGCACGCCGAGCCCCTGAGGCCCGCACAGATCCACGAACCTGCTGACACTGGTCGCACCCCCGAGCGGCACGACCGACACACCCTCGGCATCCAGATCCCGGCCACGCCGCGTGGCCAGCACCTCGACCGCGACCTGATCGCTGCCCCCCTCGACGAGCACGACCGTACGCAGCCCGACCCCGACCGCCAGCTCCCGCGCGCTCTCACCGGCCGCCGACGCCCCCACTCCACCGGCCGCCCACTCGACAACGGCCCGACGGAATCTCTCCATGTCGCTCATGGATCCCAGTCTCGCAAGTCCGCTCGGCCGCACTCCACAGACTTTTGGCAGGGTGGGCTCCATGACTCTCACGGGCGAGCAGGTGGAACGCGTCGACGAGCACGACCGGGTACTCGACATCGTCGACCGGGGCGAAGCCGTCCGCCGCGGCTGGCTGCACCGGGTGGCCACGGTCGTATGCCGCGACCCAGGGGGACGCATACTCGTGCACCGCAGGCCGGAGCACGTCACACGCTTCCCCGGCCAGTACAACTGGCTGCTGGGCGGAGCCGTCGAAGCGGGGGAGTCCTACGAGGAGGCCGCGACCCGGGAGCTGAAGGAGGAACTCGGAATCAGGGCCACGGTCCGCTTCGCCTTCAAGTACCTCTGTCGGGGAGAGATCAGCCCGTACTGGCTCGGGTTGCACGAGGCCGTCATCGATGAGGTCGACGGGGACATCACGCCGGACCCGTCGGAGATCGCGTGGCACGACTGGCTGCCCGAGGCCGAGCTGCGACAGAGGCTGTGGCAGTGGCCCTTCGTCTCGGACAGCCGGGAGGCGTACATGAAGTACACGGAGCTGCCCGAGAACCTCCAGCCGCGACCTCCATCCCATCCCTGACCGTCAGCCATCCCACCACGGACCGTCAGCCGGACATGTGGAGGACGCCCCACACCCCGTCAGGGCCGCACCAACAGCCGACGCACAACCCGCCCGAACACCCACCGAGCCACCCACCCCACCAAGGAATCAAAAACCCGGGACACCCCCCACACCCTCAACTCCTCTCGCCACACGACCCGCGAACCACCGCCCACCCCCGAACGCACCTCAATCTCGGCCCACCCAGTTACAAAAGCCCCCCGCTTGACGAGCCGACAGACCCCGGCCCGCCCTCCCACAGGCGGCCGCCACACGACAACCTCCATGGGGTCATCAAACGCAAGTACCCCGACCCCGGTCCGGGCCACGAACATGGTGCCCACGCCACCCCCCGCCCTCGCGGCAACAGTGATCCGGGTCAGGGGCACCACATCCGCATGCCTCTCCCACGCAGTGAGCCGCCGCCAAGCCTCACCGACACCCACCACGCTGTCCCGCCGCACAACAAAGAGAGCCACGCCAAGATCGTAGGCAAAAACCACCCAAGTCCCCCGCACCCGCCGACGCACCCGGGGCGGGGCCGTGCCGGTATGTCAACGTTCGCGACGTACGGCTCCCGCTGGAAACGCCCACCAATAGGACTCAGGGCCGTACGCCCGGCAGTCGCGAACGTGACATACCGGCACGGCCCCGCCCCACCCACACCGGCCCGGAAGCGCCCTAGCCGCCCCCGAACGCGTCCGGCACCATGACCCCGTGGACGGTGAACCGCACAGCAGACTCGACGAGTTGCAACGAGACCCGTACCCCCACTACGAGCGCGCGAGAAGGGCCAAAGGCCTGACGTTCATCCCGGAACTCGACGCCTGGCTGGCGGCCAGAGACGAGGACGTCAGGGAGATCCTCCGCCGCCCGGACGACTTCTCCTCGGCGAACGCGCTGCGCCCGGACGTGATGCCGGCCCCGCCGTCCTCGCGGTTCGACATCACCCGCACCCCGGGCCGGCACCTGGCATTCGGCCTGGGGGTGCACACCTGCCCAGGATCCCAACTGGCGAGAGAGCAACTCCGCCTGACCCTGTAGCAGTTGACGACCCGCTTCCCCACCCTCCGCCTCACCGACGACCACCCGGTCACGATGCGCCCGACCCTGATCCACCGCTCACCCGAGAACCTGCACGTCACTTGGTGAGGCAGCCCGCGGCCTGCCGACGACGTCAGACGTCCAACAGATCCCGCACCCGCACGGGCAACCCGGTCTCGAACGACTCGTTGGCGGCCAGCCCGGTGACCAACGACCTCGCCCCGTCAACCGCGTCGGCAGCCCGCCCCAGGGCATCCCCGCCGGACCGAGGGCCGAACAGATCGGCCAGCATCCGCACATCTCCACCCCCATGTCCACCCTCAGCGGCACCCACCCCGCCCCCGACCTTCACCTCACGAGCCGGCTCCCAGAACCGCCGCAGCAACAACTCCGTACGCCCGGCCTCATCCCCGACAGCCGCCCCGTGCATGACAGGACTCGCCCCGTCGGCCCGCACCGCGGACCGAGTCCACGTCGACTCCTCCACCAACAGCTCCAGCCGCCCTTCGCTCCCGTTGAAGGCGACGCGATACCCCTCCCAGGGGGAGTAGGCGGTCAAGTGATACGTCAACGAGGCCCCGGACGCATACCGCACAAGCACGGCCATGTCGTCCTCGATGCTGACCCCGGGCCCGAACACGTTCTGGTCGCGGTGATACCCGTCCTCAGCCTCCGCCTCCAGATAGAGCGCACGCAGCACCTCGGAGTCCGCAAGCCGCACCGCGAACGGATCCCCCTCCGCCGCAGCGGCCCCGTGAGCCCGGGCATAGGGCCGAGCAAGCCCCCGCCGCCGCCCGGCCTCCTCGCCGTAGAAGAACAGCCCGCCCTGCGCGAACACGGTCTCCGGCTCCGTGCCCAACCACCAGTTGACCAGATCGAAGTGATGCGTGGCCTTGTGGACCATCAGCCCACCGGAGTTGGCCTTGTCCCGGTGCCACCGCCGGAAGTAGTCCGCACCGTGCCGCAGATCGAGCAGCCACTCGAAGTGCACCGACCCGACCTCGCCGATCTCCCCGGCCGCGATGAGTTCCCGTACAGCCGAATGCACCGGGTTGTAGCGGTAGTTGAAGGCGACCCGCACGTCACCCCCGGTCCGCCGCCGAGCATCGAGAATGCGGCGGGCCTTGTCGGCGTCCGTGGTCATCGGCTTCTCCGTGACGACGTCGCACCCCGCTTCCAGCGCTCGCACGATGTAGTCGTCATGGGTGCGGTCGACACTGCACACAACAACAAGATCCACCCGCTCGCGCCGCAACATGACCTCGAAGTCCTCGGCGGCGTAAGCAGGCACGGCCCCCCGCCCAGGATGATCGGCCGCGATCCACCCGTTGTGGACGGCCATACGACGGGCGTTGACGTCACAGAAGCCCACCAATTCGATCCGGTCCGCGTACGGCCCGGTCAGCGCCTCGGTGAACATCCGCGCACGCGCACCCAGCCCCACCACGGCACAACGACGACGCTTTCCCCCGACGGCCCCGACAGGCGCGACGGGCGCGGCCGACGAGACGGATGTGGCGGATGCGATGCACGGGTCTTGTTCTGACATCAGGACCTTCCCTAGGGTCGTACCGGGGGGTGGAAGCGCTTTCTAGCGAATGAGGTGACCCACTCATGCCCGGAAACAGGACAAGGAAGTCCTGGCCGTTCCGCAGGACCGCCAAGCCCCGGCCGTCTCGCACGACGACCGCGGCCCTCGCGCTCTGCGCGGCGGCAACGGCACTCACCGGCTGCTCCGACACGGGCGGGTCGAGCAGCGCGGGCGGCAACGTCGTCCTGCGCTACACCTGGTGGGGCAACCCGGACAGAGCGGCCCGAACCCAGGAGGCCATCGACCTCTTCGAGAAGAAGTTCCCGGACATCGTTGTCCAGACCTCCTTCTCCGGATACGACGCCTACAAGCAGAAGCTCGCCACCCAGGCGGCCGGCGGCGACGCCCCGGACGTGATGCAGCTCGACTACCGCATGATCGACCAGTACGCGTCCGGCGGCGTCCTCCTCGACCTGGGGAAGCAACAGGCCGTACGGACCGAGGAGTTCGACCGCGGCCTGCTCGCCACCGGGGTCGTGGACGGCAAGCAGTACGCGCTCCCGCAGGCCCGCGGCACGGAGACGGTCGTGTACGACACCAAGGCGTGGGAGTCGTCCGGCGTCGAGAAGCCGCGGAAGGGCTGGACCTGGAGCGACTGGGCCGACGCCATGCGCGCCCTCGCCGAGAAGACCGGGAAGCCCGGCGCCACCGACCCGGGCCAGAGCGAGGACGCCTTCGAGGTGTGGCTGCGCGGCCAGGGCAGGTCGCTCTACACCAAGGACCGCGAACTTGGCTTCACCGCGGATGACTTGACCCGCTGGTGGACCTTCACCGACAAGCTCCGCCGGGA
Organism: Streptomyces sp. NBC_00258; assembly: GCF_036182465.1. Classification (NCBI taxonomy): domain Bacteria; kingdom Bacillati; phylum Actinomycetota; class Actinomycetes; order Kitasatosporales; family Streptomycetaceae; genus Streptomyces; species Streptomyces sp. NBC_00258. The sequence continues at coordinate 3,392,446 of NZ_CP108081.1, read as the reverse complement.
GGGCGCGGTGTCGCCCGCCGAGCAGACCACCCAGCTCGACGGCGCGGTCGAGAACACCCCGCTCGGCCGCGGCAAGTCCGTCTCCGACTTCAACTGGGACGCCCCGTCGAGCGGATACGTGGCTCTCGTCCCGACGGGCGTGACGCTCGCGCCGATGCCCTCGGGCGAGGACGGCACCCCCGGCCAGTACTTCAAGCCGTCGATGTTCATGGGCGTCGCGGCCGACTCGGGCCATCCCGAGGAGTCGGCCAGGCTCATCGACTTCATGCTGAACGACCGGGACGCGGCGAAGATCCTGGGCGCGACCCGTGGCATCCCGGTCAACGAGTCGATCCGTACGACGCTGGCCCCCGAGCTGAAGGACTTCGACAAGACGGTCGCCGACTACCAGGCCTCCGTGGACGGAACCCTCAACTCCCCGCCGCAGGCGCCGCCTTCGGGCGACAGTGCCCTGCAGACCACCTTCCAGCGGGACTACGACCAGGTGTCCTACGAGCAGATGTCGCCCCGCGAGGCGGCCGAGGACTACGTCACCGAGGCGAAGGCGGAGCTGAGGTCATGACCACCACCGAAGTACCGGCCACCGCCCGCGCAGGGAAGCCCTCCACACCACCGAAGCGACCCGGAAGGCGCCGACGCGAGGGCGCCGCCTGGGTGTTCCTCTCCCCGTGGGTCCTCGGCGCCGCCGTGCTGACCCTGCTCCCGATGGCCGTCTCGCTCTATCTCTCCTTCACGGACTACGACTTGTTCAACCCGCCCCGATGGGTGGGCCTGCGCAACTACACGCAGATGTTCACCGAGGACCCGCGCTACTGGCGCTCGGTCGTCGCGACACTCACGTACGTCGTCATCGCCGTGCCCCTCCAACTCGGCCTCGCCCTGGTCGTCGCACTCGCCCTCAAGTCCATGCGGCGCGGCCGCGGCTTCTACCGCTCGGCCTTCTACGCCCCCTCCCTGCTCGGCGCCTCCATGTCCATCGCCCTGGTGTGGCGGGCGGTGTTCAACGACGGCGGAACGGTCGACAACCTGCTGGGCACGGGCGGCTGGGTCAACCGGCCGGGCTGGGCACTCTTCGCCGTCGCCCTGCTGACGGTGTGGCAGTTCGGCGCCCCCATGGTCATCTTCCTCGCCGGACTCCAGCAGATCCCCTCGGAGCTGTACGAGGCCGCGTCCGTGGACGGAGCGAGCCGATGGCGCCAGTTCCTGTCCATCACCGTGCCCATGCTCTCCCCGGTGATCTTCTTCAACCTGGTGCTCCAGACCATCCAGGCCTTCCAGGTCTTCACCCCGGCGTTCGCGGTGAGCGCGGGCAAGGGCGGCCCCGCCGACTCGACGCTCTTCTACACGCTCTACCTCTACGACCGCGGCTTCGTCGCCTCCCACATGGGCTACGCCTCCGCGATGGCCTGGGTACTGCTCCTCGTCATCGGAGCCGTGACCGCCGTACTGTTCCGGACCTCGCGATCCTGGGTCTTCTACGCGTCCGAGGGGGACCGATGACCACCTCAACTGTCGCCGTACGCAAGCCCGTCGCCTGGCGTCGCGTCGCCCTGCACCTCGGCTGTCTGGCCGCGCTGCTCGTGATGCTGTACCCGCTGGCATGGCTGCTCGCGACCTCGCTCAAGCCCGCCGACGAGGTCATCGCCAGCCTCGACCTGCTGCCCAGCAGCCTGGAGTGGTCCAACTACAAGACGGCCCTCGACGGCGTGAACGACGTCTCCGTGTGGCAGTTGCTCGGCAACTCGCTGTTCATCGCGGGCGGCGCGGTCGTCGGGAACGTACTGAGCTGCTCGCTGGCCGCGTACGCCTTCGCCCGGCTGCGATTCCGCTTCCGCGGCCCGCTGTTCGCGTTCATGATCGCGACGATCATGCTGCCGCACCACGCCGTGCTGATCCCGCAGTACATCATCTTCAACCAGCTCGGCATGGTGAACACCTACTGGCCGCTGATCCTGCCCAAGTTCCTTGCCACGGAGGCGTTCTTCGTCTTCCTCATCGTGCAGTTCATGCGAGGGCTGCCGCGCGAACTGGAGGAGGCGGCGCGGATCGACGGGTGCGGGCCGTTCAGGAGCTTCTTCCTGGTGATCCTCCCGCTCACCCGTCCGGCACTCATCACCACGGCGATCTTCACCTTCATCTGGACCTGGAACGACTTCTTCACCCAGCTGATCTACCTCTTCTCGCCGGAGAAGTTCACGCTCACGCTGGCGCTCAGGTCGTTCGTGGACGCGTCCAGCCAGTCCGCGTTCGGCCCGATGTTCGCCATGTCGGTGATCGCCCTCCTCCCGATCGTCCTGTTCTTCCTCGCCTTCCAGCGGTTCCTGGTCGAGGGCATGGCGAACTCCGGGATCAAGGGATGAGCGCCGGACAGGCCCGCGAGACGGGCGAGATCTTCGGGCCGCGCATGACGCTGTTCGCGGACGTGCTGAGCGTCGGCGTCTGCACGGCCCTGGTGTCGCTGCCGGTCGTCACCTTGCCGGCGGCGCTGTCCACGGCCTGCGCGGTCCTGCGCGGCGCCCGCGAGGACCAACCGGCCACGGCGGGGCGGTACTTGACGACGCTGCGACGACGCCTGCGCGCCGGGGACCTCGCTGCCGGGGCGCTGTCCCTGGCCGGCGTCCTGCTGCTCTGGGCGGACCTCGCCCTGGCACGCGCCGGACTGCCGGGCGCCCCGCTGTTCGCTTTCGCCGCCGCCGCCATCGGCACGTACGCGGCCGTCGTGGGCCTTCGCGCCTGCGGGCGCCCGGAGTCGCTCACCGACTGGCGGGCGGCCGTGGTCGGGGCCGCCCGGGACTCCGTACGGGACGTGGGTGGCAGCGGTCTCGTCCTGCTCGCCGTCGCGGCGGCCGCGTTGTGCGCCTGGATGCTGCTGCCGCTGGCGTTCCTGGCGCCGGGACCGCTGGCGCTGGCGCTCACGGCCGTCGACGTACGGATGCCGCACCGGCCAGGAGGAGTGACAGCACCGACCGAGTGACGCACGCCGTAGGCCCGCGCCGGAACTCACAGGGGTGCGCGCCCGACTTCTGGACCGTCACGGCCCGGACCGGCCGCTGCCGTGCGATCCCGAGAACCGGCATGGGCGAGTCCCGACAATCCGCCCCGAGCGCGGGGGCCGTCGCGGGTGCCGGCGCGATCGCGGGCGCGCCACTGCGGAAACTGGTGCCGCCCGCGCTGCGCGGCTTCCGGCCTGCCCGGCTTCGGCGACGGGGTCGCGCTGCTCGATCTGCTGGCCGCGCTGCCCGGGGCACGCCGTGAGGCGTTCGTTCTCTCCCGGCTGATGGGGCTGCCCTGCGCGGAGGCGGCCGAGCTCAGTGAATGCCCTGTCGGAACCGTGCGCTCCCGCGTGGCCCGCGCCACCCTCGTCGGCCTGCTAGCCGAGGCCGACGCGCCGGCCATACGCGGGCACGTGGGCACGTGGGCACGCGGATCCAGCCTCCGAGCCGCGCGACCGGGCCGCCTGATCTGTCCGTTCCTCGGCCTTTCGAACAGCTTTCAAATACCCCCGGGGGTACATGCTACTGTCCCTCATATACCCCCGGGGGTAATTTTCGTTCGGAAGGAGTGCCCGACGTGTTCTTCGTTGACACCATCGAGGTGGCGGGGCTCGGCAACCGCAGCTATCTGGCGGGCGGCGAGCGGGAGGCCGTCGTGATCGATCCGCCGCGTGACGTCGACCAGGTGATCGCGGCCGCGGCCCGGCGGGGCGTGCGGATAGCGCACGTGGTCGAGACGCACGTGCACAACGACTACGTCACCGGCGGTCCGGAGCTGGCCCGGCTCACGGGCGCGGCCTACCTCGTTCCGGCCGGAGCCCGTGTCTTCTTCGAGCGGACACCCGTGCGCGACGGGGACAGGACGGTCGTCGACGCCGGCGCGGGTCTGGCCCTGCGCGCGCTGGCGACCCCGGGCCACACCCCGCACCACACCTCGTACGTCCTGGAGGAGGCCGGGGCGGCGGTCGCGGTCTTCACCGGGGGTTCGCTGCTCATCGGTACGGTCGGACGCCCCGACCTCGTCGAACCCCGCCTGACCGAGGACCTGGCCCGCGCCCAGCACGCCTCCGCCCGCAGGCTCGCGGACGAACTCCCCGACGAGACAGCGGTGTTGCCCACCCACGGCTTCGGCAGCTTCTGTTCCGCCGGCCGGGCCGAGGGCGGTGCCACCACCATCGGCAAGGAGAAGTCGGCCAACGAGGCGCTCGGCCGGGACGTGGACACCTTCGTCGCCGATCTGCTGGCGGGGCTGGACGAAGTCCCCGCCTACTACGCGCACATGGGCCCGGCCAACGCCGCGGGGCCCGCGCCCGTCGACCTCACCCCACCGGCCGTGGCCGACGCCGACGAGATCGCCGCCCGGCTGGCCGCGGGGGAGTGGGTGGTCGATCTGCGAAACCGGGTCGCGTTCGCCGAAGGGCATGTCGCGGGCTCGTTCAACTTCGAGGCCGAGGGGCAACTGGCCACCTATCTGGCCTGGTTGATCCCATGGGGCAAGCCGGTGACGCTGCTCGCCGAATCGGCCGGGCAACTGGCCGCCGCCCAGCGCGAGTTGGTCCGGGTCGGCGTCGACCGTCCGGCCGCCGCGGCCACCGGTGAACCCTCGGCATGGGTGCGCGGGGGCGAGCCCCTGGCCGCATTCCGCCGGGCCACGTTCGCCGATCTCGCCGACCTCGTCGGTCGCCACCCCGGTGACGGCCCTGTCGTACTGGACGTCCGGCGGGCCTCCGAACGCGCCGGCGGCTTCATCGAGGGCTCGGTCCACATCCCGGTCCATGCCCTGCACGGACGGCTCGGCGAGATTCCCGCGGGCGAGGTGTGGGTGCACTGCGCGGGCGGCATGCGCGCCGCCATCGCCGCCTCCCTGCTGGACGCGGCGGGCCGTGAAGTCGTCGCCGTGGACGACGCGTTCACCGCGGCGGAGAAGGCCGGCCTCACCGTCCGGACCGTCTGAACACCCACCGGTACGAGAGGGCTGCCTCACCGGGGTCGGTCTCCCACAGGCCCGGACCTCACCTGGGACCAGCCTTCCGCGGGTCCGGTCCGCGCCTGGGATCAGCCCTCACGCGGGTCCGGTCCGCACCTGGGATCCGCGTTCACGCGGGGCAGACCGCGCGGGGCCCGGACCTCCCCTCGGGCCAGTTCCCAAACGGGTCCCGCCCTCGCGCGGCAACCGCCGTCCATCATCAGAAAGAAGCGAGCCCGTGCCCATGAATCCTCTCCCCCTGCCCCGCGCTCCCGGCCGGGTCACCGTGCACCGGGCGGCGGCCTCCACCGGGCACAGTCCCAACGGTGCGGCGAGCGGCGGTGGTGCCGACAGCCCTGAGAACGGCACGGTGGCGTGAGCCCTCTCATACTCGCCCTGACTGCCGGTGCCGTCATCGGGCTGGCGCTCGGCGCGCTCGGAGGCGGCGGCAGTGTCCTGGCCGTCCCCGCCCTGATCTATCTGCTCGGTTTTACCCCGGTCGCGGCCAGCACCGCGAGCCTCCTCATCGTGACCGCCACCTCGGCCACGGCACTGTTCGGCCACGCCCGCGACGGCCAGGTCCGCTGGCGTACGGGGGCGCTCCTCGCGGCGGCGGGCATCGGCCCGGCGCTGCTGGGCGGCGCGGTAGCGGGTCGGCTGCCGGACGCCGCGTTGACCGGGGCCTTCGCCGTGGTCGCGGCGGTGGCGGCGGCCCGCATGCTGCGCTCCCGGCAGGGTCCGGACGACGCCCGTCCGGTCCGGTCCGTCCGGGCCGCGGCGGCCGGTGGCGGGCTCGGCGCGGTCACCGGCGTACTCGGAGTCGGCGGCGGCTTCCTCGCCGTACCGGCGCTCGTGGGCGTACTCGGTCTGCGGATGAGGGAGGCGGTGGGCACCAGCCTGCTCGTCATCACCGTCAACTCGCTCGCCGCGCTCGTGATGCGCGCCGGTACGGCCGACGGCCTGGACTGGGCCGTCATCGCGCCCTTCGCCGGGGCCGCGATCCTCGGCGCGTGGGACGGCAAACGCCTCGCCGCGAAGGTGTCCAGCCCCACGCTCCAACGGGTCTTCGCCCTGGTGCTGCTCGCGGTGGCCGCCCTGATGCTCATCGACACGGCGGTGTGACCGGCTTCAGCCACGCGATCACTCCAGTAACTCCAGTAACTCCAGCCTCCAGTACCTACCGACACAACAGGAGCACCTCAGTCATGACCGTTTCCCCCACGCCCGTCGTCCTCGGCGTCGGCCAGGCCCGCAGCCGGCTGCACGACCTCACCGTCATCGACGTACGGACGCCGGGCGAGTACGCCTCGGGTCATCTGCCCGGCGCCCTGAACATCCCGCTGGACCAGGTGCGGCGGGTGCTGCCCGGACTACGGCATGCCGCCGAGCGCGGTGACGTCCTGATGGTGTGTGCCTCCGGCAACCGCTCCCAGGCAGCCTGCGAACTCCTGGCCGGAGAGGACATCGCCGCGGCGACCCTTGCCGGCGGCACGACCGCGTGGGCTGCCGAGGGGAACGACCTGGACCGGCCCCCGGCCTCCGGTGCCCGCGTCGTCTGGGCCATGGAACGCCAGGTGCGCCTCACCGCCGGCACGCTCGTACTCGTCGGACTGGCCCTGGGACTGTTCGTCCACCCGGCCTTCCAGCTCCTCTCGGCCGGGGTCGCGGGCGGCCTGGTCCTCTCCGCGCTCACCAACACCTGCACCATGGCCGTCCTGCTCGGCAAGCTGCCGCACAACCGCCCTCGCGCGGCCGACCTGGAGGCCACACTGGCCGCTCTGCGCGGCCGCTGAGCGGGCGCGGGCGGTCATCGCACCCCTGCGCCTTCCGCCCCATGCGCGTTCCGCCACACCGAATTTCCCTGCGCCGAGTCGCCCTGAGAGGCGCCGCTCTGTGCCGCGTGGTCGGGGCGGAAGGTGACCGACGTGCCCGAGAAGCGGGCGGTGAGGCCGTCGGTCGAGGTGGCGACCGAGCGAAGACGTAGGCCGTCGGGAATGTTCCGCAGCCGGATCGGCTGCTCGAAGACCTTGTCGAGCAGCGCCTGACCGGCGTCGGGCAGTACACCGCTCGTCACCCGGAAATCCTCGAAGGCGATGCGGTTGCCGGAGACCGCCGACACCTTCACCGTCACGGTGATCCCGTCGCCGAACGGCATCGCGATCCTCCGCCGATCCGGCCGGGCCGGTCGCCCTGGGACACCTCAGGACCGAGGGCGTCGGACACATCGGTGTACGACAGCCGGGCGGTCGCTTCGGCACTGCGTGCCCGTGCCTCGCTGCCGTCGTCCGACTTCCGCAAGTCGTCGAGCCCGAGGTCGAGTTCGGTCACCGGCAGCGGACGGGTGGCCTCGTCGGCGGGTATGTCGTGAGCGCTGATGTCCACGTGCCGCAGGGTGCCGGAGACCACCTGGGTCAGCACGGGGAAGCCCCGCACATGGACCTTGGGCCGCGTGGATGTGCCCATGCCCTCCTGGAACGCCTCGGCCGTACCCGACTCCACCCGCGCCGTCGCGACACGGTCGACCACCACGGGGACGAGGATCAGCGCGCACAGGGCGGCGAGCGCGATGACGAGCGGTAGCCGGTGCGTCCGAGTGGCGTCCGGCTGGTACGCGAAGTCGTCGCGGTATTCGGGATGGGGGCGGTACATGAGTTCTCCTGTCGCGTTGTACGGGGTCGCTGGGCGCCCGGGTTACTCGGCACCCGAGTTGCGTGCCCGAGTCGCTTGGCACCCGGGCTGGTTGGCGTCGCAGAGGCGGCGAACCGTCGAGGCCGCGACATCGCGGTCGGCGCCCGCGGCGATCAGAGCGGTGGTGGCGGTGCCCGAGCCGTCGTCGGCCCAGATCCCGGAGTTGACGCTGTCGAGGAGGGCCAGAATGTGCGCTTCGAGGGCTCTGCTGAGCGGGCCGGGCGGGACGCCGGTGTGGAAGACGCCCTGCCGTTGGCCACGGGCGAGGATCCCGGCGACCATGTCGCGCACGGGAGTCAGGAGTTCGCTGAACCCGCTGGCCCTCAGGTCCTGGCGGGCGAGCCCGATGAGCGTGCGATAGCGGTCACCGACCGGCCAGAGGGTGAGGACGACACGCGCCAGGGCCCTCGCGGCATCCGGAGCCGACGTGTCGATGTCGGCGGTCGCGCCGCGTATCGCCTCCCCGGCCTCCGCCGCGAGCCCTCCGAGGAGAGCGGCCCGCCCCGCGAAGTGCGCGTAGACGGTGCGACGCGCCACACCGGCGGCCTCGGCTATGTCACCGAGGCTGCTGTCGGCGTTGCGCCCCAGTTCCCGCCGAGCCGCTTCCAGGATGCGCGTGCGGGTGGCGCGGGCCGTACGGCTGAGGGGTTCGTGCGTCGCTGGCGGGCTGGTCACATCGGTACCTCGGCGGGCGGGGGCAGGGACGACTACCGCGATATTTGCACACTGGTGAGCAATAAACTAGTCTGCACATCAGTGGGCAATTAAGTCGCCCCGCTCGTCCCGCTCACCCCCTGGGAGCCTCCAATGCCGCTCTTCGCCAACACACCCGTCGAGAAGATGACAGGGCCGTACCCGCGGCGCCGGCCCGCCCTGCTGGTGCTGTGTCTGAGTCTGCTGATCGTGGTCATGGCGAACACGTCACTGATCGTGGCGGCGCCGGACATGACCCAGGACCTGGGCCTGAGCAGCAGTGACCTGCAGTGGGTCATCGACGGCTACACCGTTCCCTACGCCGCGCTGATGCTCGTCCTCGGCTCGATCGGCGACAAGTACAGCCGTCGCGGTGCCCTCGTCGCGGGTCTGGTGATCTTCGCGGGCGGTTCGGTGATGGGCAGCCTGGTCGACGGGACGGGCCTGGTGATCACGGCCCGGGCGATCATGGGCGTCGGCGCTGCGGTGGTCATGCCGGCCACGCTGTCCCTGCTGGTCGCGATCTTCCCGAAGCGTGAGCGGGCCAAGGCCATCACGGCCTGGACCGCGACCTCCGGCCTCGCCATCGCGGTCGGCCCGCTGGTGGCCGGCTGGCTGCTGGAGGACCACGCCTGGGGTTCGACCTTCCTGATCAACGTTCCCATCGCCGTCGTCGCCGTGATAGGCGCGCTGGTCCTGGTGCCGCCGTCGAAGGCGGCGAACGCGGGCCGGATCGACTACGTGGGCGGACTGCTGTCGATCGTCTCCGTCGGCTCGCTCGTCTACGCGATCATCGAGGGCCCGCACTTCGGCTGGGGCACCGGCCCGGTCACCGCCGCAGTGGTCGCGGGCGTGGGCCTGCCGGCCTTCGTGCTCTGGGAGCTGCGTCACCCGCACCCGATGCTGGACGTGCGCAGGTTCGCCCAGCGTCCCTTCAGCGGCTCGATGCTGGCGGTGCTGTTCTTCTTCTTCGGCACCTTCGGCGCGATCTACTACTCCACCCAGTTCCTGCAGTTCGTCCTCGGCTACGGCGCGCTGGAGACCGGCGTCCGTCTGCTGCCGCTGGCCGGCGCGGTGTTCGTCGGCGCCGCGGCCACCGGGCGCCTGACGCCGAAGCTGGGCATGAAGGCGATGGTGGTGGCCGGCATGGCCATCGGCACCGTGGGCGTCCTCCTGCTCACCCGGATCGACACGGGCTCCACGTACGCCGACTTCCTGGCGCCGATGATGATGCTCGGGTTCGCGATCGGTCTGAGCGTGTCCCCCGCCACCGACACCATCATGGGCTCCTTCCCGGAGAGCGAGCTGGGCGTCGGCGGCGGCGCCAACGACACCGCGCTGGAACTCGGCGGCTCCCTCGGCATCGCCGTACTGGGCTCGCTGCTGGCCACCGCGTACAAGGACCGGCTTGCCGACCTGGTCGGCGGTCAGCTGCCGGCCTCCGCGATGGAGACGGCCAAGGACTCGGTCGGCGGCGGTCTGGCGGTCGCCGAGCAGATCGCGAAGACCCCCTCCGCCGGACCCCAGCAGGCGCAGGCCCTGATCGACGCGGTGCACGAGGCCTTCGCCCACGGCGTCGCGCACACCAGCCTGATCGGCGGGATCATCATGGCCGCCGGAACCATGATCGTCCTCGCGGTCCTGCCCGGCCGCAAGGCCGCCGAGAACGACCAGGAGGAGCCGGCGGAGCCGGAGGAGAGCCCGAAGGAGCGCGTGGACGTCGTCTGAGGACGCACACGCGGGTCGGCTCCCGGAGAACGGAGCCGACCACAAGGAGGCCGAACCTGAGGTCCGGCCTCCTTCACCCATGACGGGCCGTGCCCGAGCGGCGCACGGCCCGGGCGGTGCCGGGAGGGGACGCCCGGCACCGCCCTTCTCACTGACGGGCGGGCTCGGCACCTGTCCGCGCGCGGCGTTCGGCTCCCAGCCGGGCGTAGTAGTCGATGAGTTCGGGCGCGTCGACGGTGGCCGGGTTGACGACCTGCTCGGCGGGCGTGCCCTGGAGCAGCCGCTTGACGGGGACTTCGAGCTTCTTGCCCGTGCGGGTGTGCGGGACGGCCGGGACTGCGAGGATCTCGTCGGGGACGTGGCGCGGCGAGACACCGGCGCGGATCGCCTCACGGATGCGGTGGCGGAGCGCGTCGTCGAGGGTCGCACCGGCCGCCGGGACCACGAACAGCGGCATCCAGTAGCCGCCGTCCGGTTCCTCCGCCCCGATGACCAGGGCCTCGGCGACCTCCGGAAGCCGCTCGACGACATCGTGGATGTCGGCGCTCCCGAGCCGTACGCCGTTGCGGTTGAGGGTGGAGTCGGAGCGGCCGTGCACGATCACCGAACCGTGGGAGGTGAAGGTGATCCAGTCGCCGTGCCGCCACACACCGGGATACGTGGAGAAGTACGCGTCGTGGTACCGGGTGCCGTCCGGGTCGTCCCAGAAGTACAGCGGCATCGACGGCATGGGGCGGGTGACCACCAGCTCACCGACCTGGTCGAGGACAGGGCGCCCCTCGGCGTCGTACGCGGCCAGCGCCACGCCGAGGTGGGGAGCCGACAGTTCCCCCGCCCGGACAGGTGTCGTGGGCGCGCTGCCGGCGAAGCCGGAGACGATGTCCGTTCCGCCGCTGATGGAGGCGAGCAGGACGCGGTCGCCGACGTGGTCGCGGACCCAGGGATAGGCGGAGGCCGGCAGTGCGGAGCCGGTGCAGCCGACCACGCGGACGGACGACAGGTCGTGCACGGACGGGTCGATGCCGAACTTGGCCATCCCCAGCAGGTATTGGGGACTCGTGCCGAAGACGGTGACGCGATGGCGGGCGGCCAGCTCCCACAGGATGCCGGGGCGGGCGAGCGGCGCCGGGCTGCCGTCGTACGTACAGGCCGTGGCGCCCGTCAGCAGGGTGGAGGCGACCAGGTTCCACATCATCCAGTGGGTGGTGGTGTACCAGAGGAGGCGGTCGCCGGGGCCGAGGTCGGAGTGCAGACCCAGGGTCTTCAGGTGTTCCAGGAGGACTCCGCCGTGGCCGTGCACGATGCCCTTGGGCAGGCCGGTGGTGCCGGAGGAGAAGACGACCCAGCGCGGGTGGTCGAACGGTACCGGCGTACAGGCGAGTTGCTCCGTGCGGGTGGCCGCGTCCTCCCACGGCACGGCCAGGGACGGGTACTTCCGGGACAGCCGCGGCAGGCCGATGTGATCCACGAGCACGGCGGCCTTCAACGTCGGTAGCGCGCGGGCCAGTTCGAGGGACGCCTCGCGGCGGTCGTGGGCGGTTCCGTTGAAGAGGTATCCGTCGGCGGAGATCAGGACGGTGGGTTCCAGCTGGGCGAAGCGGTCGGCGGCGGCCTTCGGCGCGTAGTCCTGGCCGCACACCGACCAGACGGCGCCGAGGCTCGCTGCGGCGAGGAACGCCACGATGGCGTGCGGGGTGTTGGGGAGGTAGCCGACGACCCGGTCGCCCATACCGACGCCGAGGTCGCGCAGGGTCGCGGCGACGGAGGCGACCTCGGCACGCAGTTGCCCGGCGCCGACCGGGCGGGCCGAACCGGTCTCGTCCAGCGCGACGATCGCGGGCCGGTCGGGGCTCAGGCCGCGCAGGGCGTGGTGGGTGTAGTTGAGGGTCGCCCCGGGGAACCAGCGGGCACCCGGCATGGCCTCCTCGGCCAGCACCCGCTCGTACGCGCTGTCCGCGTCGATGTCGAAGTACTCCCACACCGCACCCCAGAAGCCCTCCAGGTCCGTGACGGACCAGCGGTGCAGCGCGGCGTAGTCGGTGTGGTCGTCGCCCGTGCCGACGCCCCGGTGCCGGGCGGACCGGCGGGCGAAGTCCACGATGCGGCTGGAGGCCGCGGCCTGCGGATCGGGAGTCATGAAGGGGTCCGGGTACGGCCTGGTCATCGTGCGGCGCTCCTCAACAGGCTTGTGTCGATGGTCCGTTGGGCGGGGAGAGGTTTTCGTGTGCTGTGCAGCAGGGCCGCCCAGCCCGCGGTGTCGGTGAAGTCGTCGGCGCCGGACGGGACGACGTCCATGACGACGCGGTCGGGACGCAACAGCACGGCGTCCGCCCGGCCCTCGCGCAGCCAGGCGGCAAGGTGGCCGTCGTCGCCGAGGCCGGCCACGGGGACGACCCGGGCACCGAGTCCGCCGGCGACCGCCCGCAGCGAGGGCGAGAGCGGTACGGCGGTCAGTACGGCGAAGGAGCCACCGAGCAGCTCGTCGAGACGGACGCGCCGCCCGTCGACGGCCACCCACGGCTGCGGGCAGATTCCGCCCACGAGACCGCGACCGCCCCAGCGGGTCCAACGGAGGGCGCGTCGGCGCACGAGCGGCCCCGCGGCAAGGGCCGGACTGAGGTCACGGGCGGCCGCCGCGGTCAGGCCGGGAATACGGAAGGCCGCGCCCAGGACGCCGCGACGGAGGACGGCGGCACCGTCCTGGCCGCCGGTCATGGCCCAGCCCATCGCGACCGCGAGCCGGATCGCATGACGGGCGTGCGGCTTGCGTTCGCTCTCGTACGTATCCAACAACCGCTCGTCAGCGCCCTGTTGGAGGACTCGGGCCAGCTTCCACGTCAGGTTGTGGGCGTCGCGCATCCCGGAGCACAGCCCCTGCCCGATGAACGGCGGGGTGAGGTGCGCGGCGTCACCGAGCAGGAAGACCCGCCCCCGGCGCCAGCGGTCGGCGATACGGGCCCGGAAGGTGTACTGAGCCTGCCGCACCACCTCGAAGTCGGAGCCGTACGAGAGATCCACCCAGGGAGCGATCAGCTCGCGCAGCCGCTCGTGATCCGCTTCCGGCTCGTCCCGCAGACGGAACTCCCAGCGGTAGCGGTCCTCGCCGATGCGCATGAAGGTCGCGGGCCGGTCGGGATCACAGACCTGTTCCACGCCTTCCCAGCAGCGGACCGGGACGCTCGTGCGCACGTCGACGACCGTCCAGCGCTCCTCGAAGCGCAGGTCCTGCCATCCGGCGCCGACGGCGTCGCGGGTGAGGCTGCCCGCACCGTCACAGCCGAGGACGGCGTCCGCCCACAGGTGTTCCTCGGCGCCGTCCCGGCGGAGGGTCACCCGGACAGGGCCATTGCTGTCCTCGCCGACGTCCACGCCGACGACCTCCACCCCGGTCCACAGATCGCACTCCGGGCGGCGGGCCAGGGCGTCGCGCAGCAGCCGCTCCAGCTCCGGCTGGTCGAACATGCTGGTCTGCGGGAAGCCGTGCGCCCCCTGCTCGGCGCGCGGGAACTCGGCCATCACCCGGTGCCGGGCGTCCAGCAGCCGGAGCCCCCGCGCGGGGCGGGCGATCGCGGTGAACTCCTCGTCGACCCCGGCGGTCTGGAGGATCCTGCGCACCTCGTCGTCGGTGGCGACGGCGCGGGGGAGGGGGTAGACGCCGTGATGGCGTTCGAGGACGACGGTCCGTACGCCGCGCCGGGCGAGCAGGAGGGCGGCGGTCACACCCACCGGCCCGGCTCCGACGATCACCACGGGTACGTGTGCCGACCTGGGCGCGGTGTCCCGTGCTCCGGCGGCCTGGTCGACGGTCATGTGCGGCTCACTTCTGCTCTCGTTTCGCGGTGGTCACTGCGCGTGGGTCATTGCGCGTCGGTCACGGGGGTGCGCTGTTCACCGAGGTCGATCCGCCCGTCCGGCGTGGCGATCGTCGCGGTGATCAGGTCGCCGTCGCGCAGATAGTGCGGATTGCGGGCCTGGCTCTTGAAGAACGCCTTCCACTTCACGGCGGGCGGCAGAAGCGCACCGATCTTCTCGACGGCCTTGGGCGGGGCCTTGAGGGCGGTGCCGCCCGGGGTGCCGGTGAGCAGCAGATCGCCAGGGCCCAGGGTCTGGAAGCGCGCGAGCAGGGTCAGCGCCTGCGCCGGGCGGACGATCATGTCGGCCAGGGTGCGGTCCTGGCGCAGGTCGCCGTTGACCGACAACCTCAGCCGCAGATCGAGGAGATGGGCGAAGTCCTCCGGCTCCGGCAGACAGAGGTAGGGCCCGGCCGGCGTGAAGGTCGGGTACGACTTGCTCTCGTAGAACTGCGTCTTGGTCAGCTGTACGTCACGGGCGCTGACGTCGTTGGCGAGGACGAGCCCGGCCACGTACGAGGGCAGGTCCCGCTCGGTGACGACGGTGCCCACGGGCAGGGGCGCGCCCATCACCAGGCCGAGCTCGATCTCGTAGTCGAGGAACTTCACGTGCGACGGGCGGACGATCGCCTCACCCGGGCCGCTCACCGAGCCGGACGCCTTGCGGAAGAAGGTGGGCGGGATGTCGCCGGTGAAGCCCGAATCGCGGGCGTGGCTGCGGTAGTTGACCATCTGGGCGACCACCCGGCAGGGCGTGGTGACCGGGGAGAGGGCCACCAGGTCGGCGACGGCCGTGCCGGTGTCACCGGAGGCGGCGGCTTCCCGGACGGCGGCGCGGTCGGCCAGCAGGTCGGCGGTGGTGACGGCCTTGGTCTCGATGCGGACGGCGCGCGTGTCGCGCACCACCCACCAGCCGTCGGCGGTGCGCAGGACGTTGGAGCTCATGTCATTGCCTTCATCGGGGGGCGGAGGATCAGGAGTCGGGGGATCAGAGGGCGGGGGGATTCAGGAGTTCACGGCCTTCAGCAGACCCAGCAGGCGTGCCGGGTCCACTTCGTTGTCGCCGCGCAGGGCCTGGACGACGTCTCGGACCCGGGCGGGGGAGGGGCTCGCGCCGAGGAAGTCGCGGGTGGCCGGCGGGCCCCACTGGGCGAGGCCGCTCGTCGACATGGGTGCCCACCCGGGTTCGAGGTCGCGGGAGAACAGGTCGCCGTCGGCGAAGTGCTCCAGCATGAAGCGGTCGGGGTCGCGCCAGTAGTCGAAGAGCTGGCTGCCCTGGATGTGCCGCCCGATGCCCCAACTGCGTTTGTATCCGCGCTCGTTGAGGTACTCCCCGCCGGCCGCGATCGAGTCCAGGTCGGTGACCTGGTAGGCGGAGTGCACATAGCCGTTGCCGGGGCCCAGGTGCATGGCCAGGGTGTGGTGGTCGACGGCCAGAGTGCCCCGGTCGCAGCGGATGAACGCCATCGTCGGGCCACGCTCACGCTGCCCGTCCAGGAAGAGGAAGTCGCTGACGATCATGCCGAGTGTGTCCAGGTACCAGTCCAGCGCACGGCCGAACACCCTTGTCTCCAGGACCACATGGCCCAGCCGCTGGATACGGGACGGCTCGCGGGGCGGGCGCTGCGTGGCGTTCGTACGACGGTGATCGGTGCCGAAGTTGAGGAGCAGCGGCCCCTGTTCGGGCAGCGCCGGCAGATCCTCGCCGCAGTGCACCACGCGCACCGGGAAGCCCGAGGGGTCCAGGAGGTCCACGGCCCTGCCGTCGCCGGGGGCGCCCGTTCCATCGAGGTCCCGCACGTCGGAGCCGGTGGCTCGGGCCAGCCGGTCGAGATCGGTCCGCTCGGCCGCGCGGAACGCCGGTCCGACGAAGCGGGACGTACGCCCCTTGCGGATCACCATGCAGGGCGAGCCGGCGAGGGTGCCGCGCAGCCACAGCTCGTGCTCGGTGCGGGCGGCGACACCGAAGCCGAAGTCGCGGGCGAAGACCTCGGCGCGGTCCAGATCCGGCTTCTCGAACTCCAGCCAGGCCAGGTCGGCCACCTTGATCACGGGGTTTCGGGAGCGCCCGGGGTGCTCGCCCCGCAGGGCGCCCTGCTCGCTGTGGAGGTCCTGGTGGGCTGTCCTGGTCATCGTGTTCTCCAAGCAACATCGCCGTAATGATGAAATCATCAAGTTTGACAATGTCTCCCGTCAAGGGGTCCGGAGCGTTAATTGATGGATTCATCAGAACTGTGATCGGCGTCTGATCCGTGACTAGACTCTGCGCATGCCTACGACAGCCCCACCCGGCAACCGGTTCGAACGGCGTCGCGCCGAGACGCGTCAGGCGCTCGTGCGCGCGGCCCGGCAGATCCTCGCCGAGAACGGTGACACCGGCGTGAGCATCCAGGCGATCGCGGAGCGCGCGGACGTGGGGTTCGGCTCCTTCTACAACCACTTCGCGTCGAAGGCGGAGCTGTTCGACGCGGCCGTCGTGGACGCCCTGGAGGAGTTCGGCCAGACCTTCGACGAGCGCCTGAGCGGGATCGACGACCCGGCGGAGCTCGTGGCCGCGGGCTTCAGGCTCAGCGCCAGAATGGCCGACTCGCATCCGGAGCTGATGCAGGTCCTGCGCCGCCGGGGACTGGAGCATCTCCACTCCGACCGCGGCCTCGCTCCCCGCGCCCTGCGTGACCTGGAGATCGGCGTCGCCTCCGGCCGTTTCTCCCCTGTCGACCCGACCGTCGCGCTGTCCGCGCTGGGCGGGACCCTGCTGTCCCTGGTGGAGCTGAGGTTCACCCGCCCGGACCTGGACGGCGACGAGGCCGCCGTGAACCTGGCCGAGATGGTCCTGCGCATGCTGGGCGTCCCGGCCGACGACGCCCACGACGTCGCCCGGCGGCAACTCCCCGACCTCGGCTGACGAAGGGGTCCCTGCGGCCCCAGGGGG
The DNA here is from genome assembly GCF_036182465.1 of Streptomyces sp. NBC_00258. Lineage (NCBI taxonomy): Bacteria > Bacillati > Actinomycetota > Actinomycetes > Kitasatosporales > Streptomycetaceae > Streptomyces > Streptomyces sp. NBC_00258. The sequence continues at coordinate 3,375,595 of NZ_CP108081.1, read as the reverse complement.
CGTGGCCCTTCACCGTGGGAGAATGACAGGGCCCTTCCCACCCCCTGCATCCGCGAGGACGTGTCGTGCCCAAGCCCGTGGTCCGTGAGCCGTTGCGACGCAATTCGCGTTCCAACCGGGCCCGCATCCTCGCCACCGCCCGACAGGAACTCGGCCGGAACCCCGACGTCACCCTGGAGGAGATCGCGCGGGCGGCCGGCGTGGTCCGCCGTACGCTCTTCGGGCACTTCCCGGGGCGTGCGGCCCTGCTGGACGCTCTCGCCGAGGAGGCGTCCGAGGCCCTGCGCGGAGTCGTGGCCCGGAAACCGGACACGGCGGAGGCACCCGAGCGTGCGCTCGCGCGGTTCGTCCTGTCGATCTGGTCGGTGGGAGACCGCTACCGGCTGCTCCTGGCGCTCGCCCGCCAGGATCTGGGCATGGAGCGGGTGTCCGAGGTGCTGGCCCCGGCCCGTGACGAGGCGACGGCCGTCCTCGAACGAGGGCAGCACGCGGGCGTGTTCCACGACCACCTGCCGGCGGTGGTCCTCAGTTCCGCCCTGGAAGCCCTGACCATCTCCCTGCTCGAAAGCGTCAACACGGGCACGTGGGAGGACGACGGGACGCGGACCGCCGTCGCCACGCTGGTCGCGGCGGGCGTACCGGAGAAGGAGGCGTCCGCGGTCGTCGAGGGCGTGGCGTCGGAGGAACGCGCCGAGGCCGCCGGCGCGTAGGGGCCGTCGCCCTGTGCCGTACGAGCCCGTATGGGTCATATGGGGTCGTACGAGGCCCGTGGGAACCCGTTCGTCATGTCGTGGCGTCTTGATCATCGGAAGGAAAACCACGCCCGCACGAACAGGAAGTACGTCTTGGACACCACAGGATCCAGCCCCGGCTCCCGCGCCCGCTTCAGCTCACGCCCGAGCCGCCGCACGGCACTGGCCCTGGGCGCCGGAGCGGCGCTGGCGGTCACCGTCCCGACCGCGGCGCATGCCTCGACCCTGTCCGGAGAGAGCCTCTCCGGACAACTGAGTGACCTGGAGCGGGAGTACTCCGCACGCCTCGGGGTCTTCGCCCACGACACGGCCACGGGCCGGACCGTGGCCCACCGCGCCGACGAGCGTTTCCCGATGTGCTCGGTGTTCAAGGGACTCACGGCCGCGGCCGTCCTGCGGGACCTCGACCGCGACGGTGAGTTCCTGGCCCGGCGCATCCGGTACACCAAGGAGTACGTCACGGCCGCGGGGTACGCCCCGATCACGGGCACGGACGAGAACGTCGCGAATGGCCTGACGGTCGAGGAGCTGTGCTCCGCCGCCGTCTCCCAGAGCGACAACGGCGCCGCGAACCTCCTCCTGCGCGAGCTGGGCGGACCGACCGCGATCACCCGGTTCTCCCGCTCGACCGGGGACAGGATCACCCGGCTCGACCGGTGGGAGCCCGAGCTGAACTCGGCGGAACCGTGGCGGAAGGCCGACACCACCAGCCCGCGTGCCATCGGGCAGACCTACGCGCGGCTCGTGATCGGCAGGGCGCTCCCGTCCGAGGACCGTGAACGGCTGACCGGGTGGCTGATCGCCAACACCACCAACACCGAGCGCTTCCGCGCCGGACTGCCCAGCGACTGGATCCTCGCGGACAAGACCGGCGGCGGCTCGTCGTACGGAGTCGCCAACGACGTGGGCGTCGTGTGGCCTCCCGGGCGGCCGCCCCTGGTGCTGGCCGTCCTGTCGACGAAGTACGCCGCCGACGGGCCCACGGAAAACCCGCTGGTCGCCCGGGCGGCAGCGTTGGTGGCGGCAGAACTCACCTGACGCGGCAGGAGGAAGCACGCATCACGCCGACGGTGGCCACGAGCCGCCGTCACTCCTCCGCCGGCTCCCCGAGAGCGTGGTCCCCGCCCGCCGGGCGCGGACCACGCGTACGCAAGGATGGCCCGATGAACGATCACATGGCCCGGCCCGTACTGACTCCGGTCCGGGGCCCGGCTCGTATCGCCGTCGCCGCCCTAGTGCTGGCCGGCGCCGCCTGGGCGGCCCGGGCCGTCTGGCAGCTCCGCCTCGCCGCGACCGGGCTGCCGGCCTCCGGGCCGCCGGACCAGGGTGACGGCCGGCACCGCCCGCTGACCTCGCTGGAGGACGGCTACCACCTCGTCAGTTCCCTGGGGGACGGCGCCACGGTGCTCTGCGCGATCGCGTTCCTGTCGTGGCTGTGGCGCGTGCGGGACAACGCGGGCGTCCTGTCGGGACAACAGCCGCGCTACGCCTGGCCATGGGTCTACGCGGGCTGGATAGTGCCCGTCCTGAACCTGTGGATACCCCGCGGGATCGTCGCGGACGTCCACCGCGCGAGCGCCCCGGGGGAACGGCTTCCCCGCGCCGTGAACTGGTGGTGGGGTCTGTGGCTGGCAGGGATGCTGAGCGGGGTGGGGCTGATGTACGCGGACTCCACGGACGACGTCATCGTGCGTGCCTACACGGACGTACACCTGCTGCTGGCGGCCGACGCGGCCGTCGTGGGTGCGGCCGTGGCGTGCGTGTTCGTGGTCCGCGCGCTCACCGCGGCGCAGCAGCCGGGTACGGACGAGCCTCCGCGGCAAGGCGACGCCCGGCTGTCCTAGCCCGCGGACCCGACCGACCGGCCGGGGACACGGTGTCCCCGGCCGGCCGGACAGATCGGACAGATCGGGTCGGTCAGGTCGGGTCGGTCGGGTCAGTCGGTGGTGGGCAGTTCGGCGCGTACCGCCCGGGCTGCCGCGACCAGGTTGTCCAGGGACGCCCGGGTCTCGGGCCAGCCGCGGGTCTTCAGGCCGCAGTCGGGGTTGACCCACAGCCGTTCGGCCGGGATGGCCTCAAGCCCCTTGCGCAGCAGGGCGGCTGCCTCGTCCGTGCTCGGCACGCGCGGGGAGTGGATGTCGTAGACGCCGGGTCCGGCCTCGCGCGGATAGCCGTGGCCGGCCAGTTCGCGGGCGACCTGCATGTGGGAGCGGGCGGCCTCCAGACTGATGACGTCCGCGTCCAGGTCGTCGATCGCCTGGACGATGTCGCCGAACTCGGCGTAGCACATATGGGTGTGGATCTGGGTGTCCGGCCGGACACCCGCGGTGGTGAGCCGGAACGCCTCGGTGGCCCACGCCAGATAGCCCGGGCGGTTGGCGGCACGCAGCGGCAGGGTCTCGCGCAGCGCGGGCTCGTCGACCTGGATGACCGAAGTCCCGGCCGTCTCAAGGTCGTTGACCTCGTCGCGCAGGGCGAGGGCGACCTGCCGGGCGGTGTCGCCGAGCGGCTGGTCGTCCCGGACGAAGGACCAGGCGAGCATGGTGACCGGCCCCGTGAGCATGCCCTTGACGGGGCGCCGGGTCAGGGACTGGGCGTACGTCGTCCAGCGCACGGTCATCGGCTCGGGGCGGGAGATGTCGCCGGCCAGGACCGGCGGACGGACGTAACGGGTGCCGTAGGACTGGACCCAGCCGTGCTGCGTGGCGAGATAGCCGGTGAGCTGCTCGGCGAAGTACTGGACCATGTCGTTGCGTTCGGCCTCGCCGTGCACGAGGACGTCCAGGCCGGTCTTCTCCTGGAACGAGATCACCTCCTGGATCTCGGCCCTGATGCGCTCCTCGTAGCCGGCCGTGTCGATGCGCCCGGCCCGCAGGTCGGCGCGGGCGACGCGCAGTTCGGCGGTCTGCGGGAAGGAGCCGATGGTGGTGGTCGGCAGCAGCGGCAGACCGAGGTGGGCCCGCTGCGCGGCGGCGCGTTCGCCGTACGGCTGCGAGCGGCGGGCGTCGGCGTCCGTGACCGCACCGACCCGCGCCCGCACGGCCGGGTCACGGGTGATGGGCGAGTGCGCGCGGGAGGCCAGGGCGGCCCGGTTGGCGGCGAGTTCGCCGGTGATCGCGCCCGTGCCCTGGGCCAGACCCTTGGCGAGGGTCACGATCTCGGCGGTCTTCTGCCGGGCGAAGGCGAGCCAGCGCAGGATCTGCGGCTCGATGTCCCGTTCGGCGGTGGCGTCGAGCGGCACGTGGAGCAGTGAGCAGGACGCGGCCACGTCGACCCGGTCGGCCAGCCCCAGCAGGGTGCCGAGCGTGGCCAGGGACTTCTCCAGGTCGTTGACCCAGATGTTGCGCCCGTTGACCACGCCCGCGACCAGGCGCTTGCCCGGCAGTCCGCCGACGGCGGCGAGCGCGTCCAGGTTGGCGGCGGCCGCCTCGGTGAAGTCGAGGGCGAGGCCGTCGACCGGGGCCTTGGCGAGCATCGGCAGGGCGTCGCCGAGCCGGTCGAAGTAGGAGGCGACCAGCAGCTTCGGACGGTCGGTGAGCGCGCCGAGGTCGCGGTAGGCGCGGGAGGCGGCGTTCAGTTCGGCGGGCGTACGGTCCTGGACCAGGGCCGGTTCGTCGAGCTGCACCCACTCCGCGCCCGCCGCCCGCAGATCGGAGAGGACCTCGGCGTACACCGGCAGCAGTCGGTCCAGCAGGGTCAGCGGGTCGAAGTCGGCGGCCACACCGGGTGCGGGCTTGGCGAGCAGGAGATAGGTGACGGGCCCGACGAGGACCGGCCGGGCGGTGAGGCCGAGGGCGAGGGCTTCGCGGAGCTCGGCGACCTGCTTGGCGGAGTCGGCCGTGAAGACGGTGCCCGGGCCCAACTCCGGGACCAGATAGTGGTAGTTGGTGTCGAACCACTTCGTCATCTCCAGCGGCGCCACGTCCTGGGTGCCACGGGCCATCGCGAAGTAGCCGTCGAGCGCGTCGGCCTCGACCGCGGCGCGGTGGCGGGCGGGGATCGCGCCGACCATGACGCTGGTGTCCAGGACATGGTCGTAGTACGAGAAGTCGCCGGTCGGCACTTCGTGGACGCCGGCCTCGGAAAGCTGCTGCCAGTTGCTGCGGCGCAGTTCGGCGGCGGTGGCCCGGAGGGCGTCGGCGTCGACGCGGCCCTTCCAGTACCCCTCGATAGCCTTCTTCAGTTCCCGGCCCATGCCCTGACGGGGGTAGCCGTACACGGTGGCCCGTGCCGCCGCGGCTGCGGACTTCGATGTCACGGAACTCTCCTTCGCGAGATGTCTCCCTGAGATCCCGGCGACGGGACGTGAGCGCGAAGGGGTGACGAACCCGGCGGAAGTACCTCGCGCGGCAAGGCGCGGTCGTCCACCGGATATGTACGCCGACCCGCCCACGAGGTCACCGGGATGTCCGTACGCGATCGGTCACGCACGGGCAGATGGCAGGTCTTCGGACTCGCGAGCACGTCCTCCGTACGGAGGACACCTACTGGCCGTCGCTTCCCAGGCCCCGCTTCTCGGGGTCCAGTGCGTTTGACGGCGGTCGTTCCCGCTCACCGCTGCGGGGCAGTCCCGGATTCCCACCGGGTTCCCTCTTACGACGCATCCCGCCTGGCGGACGGGGCGAACCAGCTGCACCGGTCAGCCTAGGGGGCGCGGCCTCGCGACGTGAAACGTTTCCCATATGCCGGACGGCCGTACGAGACACCGCCCAGGTGAACCGGACGGGCGTGGAGCGGTTGCCCGGTCCGGCTCAGCCCGTGTTGCCGCCGAACGCCCGAAGAATGCGCTCGGCGGCGAGCGTGGCCGTCAACTCGCCGTTCCTGACCCGCTGTTCGAGATCGGGTCCGAGGGCGCGCACGGCGGGGTCGGCGTGCAGGCGGCCGAGGAGTTCGTCGCGCACCATCGTCCAGGTCCAGTCGACCTGCTGGTCACGGCGTTTGGCGGCGAGACGGCCGGACGAGTCGAGAAGCGTACGGTGCTGTTCGAGACGCTCCCAGACCGTGTCCAGGCCCGTCGACTCACGGGCGCTGCAACTCAGCACCGGTGGCGTCCAGGCGGCGTCGGCGGGATGCATCAGCCGCAGCGCACCCGCCAACTCCCTTGCCGCGCCCCGGGCGTCGCGCTCGTGCGGGCCGTCCGCCTTGTTGACGGCGATCACGTCCGCCAGCTCCAGGACACCCTTCTTGATGCCCTGCAACTGGTCCCCGGTACGGGCGAGCGTGAGGAGCAGGAAGGAGTCGACCATGTTCGCGACGGCGGTCTCGGACTGGCCGACACCGACCGTCTCGACGAGGACGACGTCGAAACCGGCCGCCTCCATCACCACGATCGACTCCCGGGTCGCCTTGGCGACCCCGCCGAGCGTGCCGGCGGTGGGGGAGGGCCGGATGAAGGCCGCCGGGTCGACGGCCAGGCGTTCCATCCGTGTCTTGTCGCCCAGGATGGACCCGCCCGTCCGGGTCGACGACGGGTCGACGGCGAGCACCGCGACCCGGTGCCCGAGCGAGGTGAGCAGCGTGCCGAACGCGTCGATGAACGTCGACTTGCCCACACCCGGGACACCGCTGATACCGATCCGCCGCGCCTTCCCGCTGTGCGGCAGCAGCTCGGTCAGCAACTCCTGCGCCATCGCCCGGTGCTGGGGCCTCGTCGACTCGACGAGCGTGATGGCGCGGGCCACCAGCGCCCGCTTCCCGTCGAGCACGCCCTTCACATAGGTGTCGAGGTCGATCGCCATGGGGCTCAGAGGTCGTGGCCGAGGTCGGTGGCCAGGCGCTCGACCAGGTCGTACGCCGCGTCCGGGATCACCGTCCCGGGTGGGAAGACGGCCGCCGCGCCCATCTCGATCAGCGTGGGCACGTCCTGCGGCGGAATCACCCCGCCGACCACGATCATGATGTCCTCGCGCCCCTCCTCCGCGAGCGACTCCCTGAGCGCCGGTACGAGGGTCAGGTGCCCGGCGGCCAGCGAGGACACCCCGACGATGTGCACGTCCGCCTCGACGGCCTGGCGGGCCACCTCGCCCGGCGTCTGGAACAGCGGGCCGACGTCCACATCGAAGCCGAGGTCGGCGAAGGCGGTCGCGATCACCTTCTGGCCGCGGTCGTGGCCGTCCTGGCCCATCTTGGCCACCAGGATGCGCGGGCGGCGGCCCTCGGCCTCCTCGAAGGAGTTCACCAGCGTGCGGGTGCGCTCGACGGACGGGGACTCGCCGGCTTCGGTGCGGTACACACCGGAGATCGTACGGATCTGGCTCGCGTGCCGCCCGTACACCTTCTCAAGGGCGTCGGAGATCTCTCCGACGGTGGCCTTCGCGCGGGCCGCGTTCACGGCCAGCTCAAGGAGGTTGCCCTGACCGCCCGCCGCCCGGGTCAGGGCGTCCAGCGAGTCCTGGCAGGCCCGCTCGTCGCGCTCCGCGCGCAGCCGCCGCAGCTTCTCGATCTGCTGGGTGCGCACGGAGGAGTTGTCGACCTTGAGGACGTCGATCTGCTCGTCGGTCTCCACGCGGTACTTGTTGACGCCGATGACCGGCTGGCGCCCGGAGTCGATGCGGGCCTGGGTGCGGGCCGCGGCCTCCTCGATGCGCAGCTTGGGGATGCCCGCGTCGATGGCCTTGGCCATGCCGCCCGCCGCCTCGACCTCCTCGATGTGCTGCCAGGCCCGGCGCGCGAGGTCGTACGTCAGCCTCTCGACGTACGCGCTGCCGCCCCACGGGTCGATCACCCGGGTCGTGCCGGACTCCTGCTGGATCAGCAGCTGGGTGTTGCGGGCGATGCGGGCCGAGAAGTCGGTGGGCAGGGCGAGGGCCTCGTCGAGGGCGTTGGTGTGCAGGGACTGCGTGTGGCCCTGGGTGGCCGCCATCGCCTCCACGCACGTACGCGTGACGTTGTTGAACACGTCCTGCGCGGTCAGCGACCAGCCCGAGGTCTGCGAATGGGTGCGCAGGGAAAGGGACTTGGCGTTCTGCGGGTCGAACTGCTTGACCAGCTTGGCCCACAGCAGGCGTGCCGCCCGCATCTTGGCGATCTCCATGAAGAAGTTCATGCCGATCGCCCAGAAGAAGGAGAGCCGGGGTGCGAACGCGTCCACGTCCAAGCCCACTTCGCGCCCGGCCCGGATGTACTCCACCCCGTCCGCGAGCGTGTACGCCAGCTCCAGGTCGGCCGTCGCGCCCGCCTCCTGGATGTGATAGCCGGAGATGGAGATGGAGTTGTAGCGCGGCATCCGATGCGAGGTGAAGGCGAAGATGTCGGAGATGATCCGCATCGACGGCTTCGGCGGATAGATGTAGGTGTTGCGGACCATGAACTCCTTGAGGATGTCGTTCTGGATGGTCCCGGCCAACTTCTCGGGCGGTACGCCCTGTTCCTCCGCGGCGACGATGTAGAGCGCCAGAACGGGCAGCACGGCGCCGTTCATCGTCATCGACACGGTCATCCTGTCCAGCGGGATGCCGTCGAAGAGCTGCCGCATGTCGTAGATGGAGTCGATGGCGACACCCGCCATGCCGACGTCACCGGTCACCCGCGGGTGGTCGCTGTCGTAACCCCGGTGCGTGGGCAGGTCGAAGGCGACGGACAGACCCTTCTGGCCGGCCGCCAGGTTCCGCCGGTAGAAGGCGTTGGACTCCTCGGCCGTGGAGAAGCCCGCGTACTGCCGGATCGTCCAGGGCTGGTTGACGTACATCGTCGGGTACGGGCCGCGCAGATACGGGGCGACGCCCGGGTACGTACCCAGGAAGTCCAGGCCCTCCAGGTCCTGCCCGGTGTAGAGGGGCTTGACCGCGATGCCCTCCGGGGTCTCCCAGAGGAGGTCGTCGCCGCCGGCCGCCTTCTTGACGGCATCGCGCCACTCGTCGGGGCCGCCGTCCGCTGTCGGGACCCCCAGTTCGATCCCGGAGAAGTCGGGGATCGGTCCCGTCGGTTTCATCAGGACACTCCCATGCGGTCGAGGGTGGCGGACAGTACGGCTACGGCGTCACAGCCCGCGAAGACGTAGTCGTCCACACCGGGGTACTGCCCGGGACGTCCGGCGAGGAACACATGCGCGGCGCCGGCCGACTTGAGGGACGCGGTGACCTCGGCGGCCCGCTCCTCGTACAGCGCGTCGCTGGAGCACAGACAGGCCTCGGTGGCTCCGCTGTCCTCGAAGGCGCCTTCGAGGACGGGTTCGATGCCGCCCGCCTGGAACAGGTTCGATGCGAACGTGAGGCGGGCGGTGTGGGCGGCGGCCGGGCCGAGGGCCGCCAGGAAGATCCGCGGCCGGGTGCCGCTCGCCGCCAGGTGGGCGTCGGAGCGGGCACGCAGGGCCTCGTACGCCTCGTCGCGGCGCACCCGGGGGAGTCCGCCGGACGGCGGCTCGGGTGCGGGCTCACGTGCCACCGACCGCTCGGCGAGATGCGGGAACTCGCTGACCCCGGTGACGGGCTCGCGCCGCTTGGCCAGCTTCGCGCTGCGTGCCTGCCAGGTGGCGGCCAGTTCCTGGCCGACGAGCCCCGACCGCAGGGCGGCGGCCTGCCCACCCGCCCGCTCGATGGACTGGAAGAACTCCCAGCCCGCGTGGGCGAGTTCGTCGGTGAGGCGCTCCACGTACCAGGAGCCGCCCGCCGGGTCGATCACCCGGGACAGATGCGACTCCTCGACCAGGATCGTCGAGGTGTTGCGGGCGATCCGGCGTGTGAACGCGTCCGGCAGGCCGAGGGCGTGGTCGAAGGGCAGCACGGTGACGGACTCGGCGCCGCCCACTCCGGCGGCCAGTGTGGCGACCGTGGCGCGCAGCATGTTCACCCACGGGTCCCGGCGGCTCATCATCACCGGCGAGGTCACCGCGTGCTGCACCTGCCCGCCCGGCGCCCCGCAGACCTCGGCGACCCGCGCCCAGAGCCTGCGCGCCGCGCGCAGCTTGGCGATGGTCAGGAACTGGTCGGCGGTGGCCGCGTACCGGAACTCCAGCTGCGCACAGGCCTGTTCGACGCTCAGCCCCGCCCCGGTCAGCTCCCGCAGATAGGCGACACCGGTCGCCAGCGAGCAGCCCAGCTCCTGGCCGGCGGACCCGCCGGCCTCGTGGTACGGCAGCGCGTCGACCGTCAGCGCCCGCAGCCCCGGGTACTCCTCGGCGCACAGCCGCGCGAGAGCGGCGACGGGCGCGAGGTCGAACCCGTCGTCTCCCGTACGGGCCTCATGGCCCAGGGGATCGGCGCCGAGGTTGCCACGGGCGGCGTCGCGCGCGACGCCCCGCTCCTCGTAGATCCGCAGCAACTCCCGTGCGGCGGTCTCGACTTCACGCCCCGCTTCCAGGACGACAGGCGCCAGGTCGAGGTAGACGCCGTCCAGGACCGTGCCGAGCGACGACACGGGGAAACCGCCCGCGCCGACGGCCAGCCACAGTGAGGCGACCCCGTTCTCCAGGTCCGCGAGGACCGCGCCGTTGTCGGCGGCCGTGTGCCGCTGCCGTACGTCCCAGCCGCCGAGGGTGTTGCCCTCGGCACGGCCGCCCCTCACGAAGGGGGCGAAACCGGGCAGGCCGGGATCCGGCGCGGAGTCGTGTGCGCTGTAAAGAGGGCGGGCGCGCAGCCCGTCCTCGAGCGTGGTGGACAGGGCGTCCTCAGCTGCGCCGTCCGAGACTTCCTTGCCCGACTTGCGCAGTACGCCCGCCACGAGGCGTTGCCACTGCTCATGGGTCGCGTCAGGGAACTCGGCGGCCAGCGAGAGCCCGTCGTCAGGCAGGACCGTCATGCTCGGATGCTAGGTCAGATCCACAGGTGAGCAGCAGAGGGACCCGCTGTGACCTTGACCTCGCAGGGGTCCTCTTGATCCGTGGACGGGGTTCGTACTACGGGCCACGGCGGCACGTACGAGGGCACACCGCGTCACTGTGCGGCGAGTCCGGCCGGTCCCTAGAGCCAGTCCCGGCGCTTGAAGATGAAGTACAGGCTCACGCACACCACGGCCATCAGGCCGATCGCGAAGGGGTATCCGAAGGTCCAGCCCAGTTCCGGCATGTCGTCGAAGTTCATGCCGTAGATCGTCCCGACGAGCGTGGGGGCGAAGAGGATGGCGGCCCAGGACGAGATCTTCTTGATCTCCTCGTTCTGTTCGAAGCCCGCCTCGGCCAGGGCTCGCATCTCCGCGTTCTGCTGCTGGGTGACCAGGGTCGCGTTCACGGTGAGGATGTCCGTGAGGGCCTGGCGGAAGCCGTCCACGCGTTCGCTGGTGTGGGTGACGTGGTCGGCGACGTCGCGGAGGTAGCGCTGGAGCTCCTCGTCGGTGCCGTACTTGGCGAAGCCGGCCATCAGGCCGTGCAGCATGCCGACCAGGGGGCGGGTGGCGCGCTGGAACTCCACCATCTCGCGGGAGAGTTCGTAGATGCGCCGGGACACCCAGGGGTCGCCGCCGAAGACCTCGGTCTCGATCTCGTCGATGTCGTTCTGGACACCGGAGACGACCGGGGCGTAACCGTCCACGACGGCGTCGAGGATCGCGTACAGAACCGCCTCCGGGCCGAGTTTCAGCAGCTCCGGTGTCTCCTCCATGCGGCGGCGCACGGCGGAGAGGTCGGGGGCGGCGCCGTGCCGGACCGTGATCAGGAAGTCGGGGCCGATGAAGACGTGCAGCTCACCGAAGTCGACCTCCTCCGACGCGTCGAGGTACCGGGCGGCGCGCAGCACGACGAAGAGCGTCTCGCCGTAGCGCTCCAGCTTCGGCCGCTGATGGGCCTCCATCGCGTCCTCGACCGCGAGCGGGTGGAGGTCGAACTCGGCCGCCAGGGAAAGGATTTCCTCCTCCGTCGGACGGGCCAGGCCGATCCACGCCATGCCGTCCGGCTGCTCGCGCAGCTCACGGAACGTGTCCGCGAGGGTGGCGGGGTTCGCGACCCGCGTCCCGTCGCGGTAGAGCGCCGCCTGTACGACGCTGCCGGACTCCGCGGGAGCCGGCTCGGCGGGGGCCGGACGTGGCGCCGGCGGATCCGCCGGCGGTGGCGTCGCCTCGGGCACGGCGCGCCGCCACACCGGCTTTCGGCCGCCCCCCGAAGGCGGCACGGGGCGGCGGGCTCGGCGGTCCGACATCGCGGCGGCCTCCCTGTTGGTGTCTCGACGGGTCGCGTCCTTCGAACGTGTCGAACGTCCGTCTCGGCGATCACCGAGCAGGATATACGGGTCAAATGGCGTGAGCGGGGGCGCGGGGTAGGGGATCGGCAAGGGTTGCGGACAGAACTTGTCCGCAAGTCCCGATAGCGTGCGGAGCATGACGAAGACGACCTCGACCGCCCCCGTGCTCAGCGTCCGTGAGCTGAACCGCGCGACGCTCGACCGGCAGCTGCTCCTGCGCCGGGCCACCCTGTCCGCGACGGATGCCGTCGAACACCTCGTCGGCCTCCAGGCGCAGAACGTGAAGCCCCCGTACTACGCCCTCGCCGCCCGTCTGGAGGGATTCGCGCCCGAGGAGCTCTCGGCCGCCATGGAGGCGCGCGAGGTCGTGCGCATCGTGACCATGCGCTCCACCATCCACACCCACACAGCCGACGACTGCCTCACGCTGCGGCCGCTCGTGCAGGCCGCACGGGAGCGGGAGCTGTACGGCTTCCGCCACGGGCTGGTCGGCGTGGATCTCGACCGGCTCACCGCGATCAGCCGGGAACTCGTCGAGGCCGAGCCGCGCACCCTGAAGCAGTTGCGCGAGGCACTGCTCGTCGAATGGCCGGACGCCGACCCGCTGGCCCTCGCCATCGCGGCCCGCTGCCGGCTGCCCCTCGTCCAGGTCACCCCGCGCGGCATGTGGGGCCGCAGCGGACAGGTCGCGCTCACCACCGCCGAGCACTGGCTCGGCCGGCCCGCGGAGCCCGCGCCCGCCCCCGACGCCACCGTCCTGCGCTATCTCGCCGCCTTCGGCCCCGCATCCGTCAAGGACATGCAGACCTGGGCCGGTCTGACCCGGCTGCGCGAGGTCTTCGAACGGCTGCGGCCGCAACTGGTCACCTTCCGCGACGAGCACGGCGTCGAGCTCTTCGACCTGCCGGACGCCCCCCGCCCGGACGCGGACACACCGGCCCCGCCTCGGCTGCTGCCCGAGTTCGACAATCTGCTCCTCTCGCACGCCGACCGCTCCCGGGTGGTGTCCGCCGACTACAAGGGCCGCTCCTGGCAGGGCAACCAGGCCTACTGCACGCTCCTCGTCGACGGGTTCCTGGAGGGCGTGTGGCGGCTGGAGGAGTCCCCCGACGAGGCCGTGATCACCATCGAGCCCTTCGGCACACTCAGCCGGCGGCAGCGGGACGAGGTGGCCGAGGAAGCGACGCGGATGCTGTCGGTGCTGAGCACGGCGTCCTCGTACGACATCCGGTTCGGGACCGTCGTACGGGGCTGACCGCGGAGACGGGACGCGACCGGTGCGGAGACGGGCTGTAACGCGACCGGTGCGGATACGGACGGGGTGCGACCGGTGCGGGAGAGAGCGCGGCCGGGGTGGGAGGGAGCGCTCGGGGGTCAGTCCGCGCGGCCCGTGGTCGCGACCGTCACCCCGAGGCCGACCATCGTGAGGCCGCCCGCGCCGCCGATCATCGACAGCCGGCGGTCCGAGCGGGCGAACCAGTTGCGGGCCGTGGCCGCGGTCAGGCCCCACAAGGTGTCCGTGACCAGGCCGATGGTTATCGGGATCAGGCCCAACACCAGCATCTGCAAGGGCACTTGACCGGCCGAATGGTCGACGAACTGCGGGAGCACAGCGGCGAAGAAGACGATGCCCTTCGGGTTGGTGACACCGACGAGGGCGCCGTCCAGGACCGTCCGCAGATCGCCGCGGGCGGGTGCGTCGGCGCGCTCCGTGATGTCCGACGCCCGCATCTCCTTGCGGTGCCGGAACGCCTGGACGCCGAGGAAGACCAGATAGGCGGCCCCCGCCAGCTTCACCGCCATGTAGACGGTGACCGACCGCTCCACCATCGAGCCGATGCCCACGGCGACCGCCACGACCAGCAGATACGAGCCGAGGACATTCCCGAGCGCCGTCGCCACCGCCGTGCGCCGGCCGTGGGCGAGCGCCCTGCCGATCACGAACAGCACGCTCGGCCCCGGGATCATGACCACCAGCAGCGACATCGCCGCGAAGGCCAGGAACCGATCCGTCGACACCATGCCCGTCACCCCCACCTCACCTGTCACCACGCCGTCACCCGCACCGGAACCCATTGAAACAGGCGCCACCGACAACGCACCCCGGACCGGTCCGGGCACATGGAAAGGGGGCGTTGCGGGCCGCTCGTGGAGGCCCGCAACGCCCCCTGGCTCAACCTGAGTCGCGCTCAGGAAGTCATCGGGACGGCACTACGTGAGTGCTAGGAGTTGACCTGCGTCGTCACCAGGCTGGAGAAGGTGGTCAGGCGGCTGTAGACGCCGGGGTAGGAGGCGTCCGCGCAGCCGTAGCCCCACGAGGTGATGCCGGCGAGCTTGCCGCCGATGACGAGCGGGCCGCCGCTGTCGCCCTGGCAGGTGTCCACGCCGCCGGAGGTGTAGCCGGCGCAGACCATGTCGGAGGAGATGTAGGACGAGCCGTACGCCGAGGAGCAGGTGGCGTTCGAGACGGTCGGGACCGTGGCGGTGCGCAGTTGGTTGGAGGAGGAGCCGCCCGAGCTGGTGGTGCCCCAGCCGAGGATGCGGGCGGTGGCGCCGGCCGCGTACACACTGGTCTCGGAGGAGGAGACGTAGCTGATGGGCGTGTACGGCATCGAGGTCGACAGGGTCAGGACGGCGACGTCGTCACCCTGCTCGGCGTCCACGTAGCTCGGGTGGATCCATATCTTGCTGACCCGGCTGACCGTGCCGTTGGTGCCGTTGCGGTAGGTGCGTCCGCCGACGACTCTGACGCTGCTCGTGGTCTCGTCGACCATGCAGTGGGCGGCGGTGACGACCTTGGTCGCCGACACCAGGGTGCCGCCGCAGAACTGGTTCTGCGAGGAGTCGGTGATCTGCATGACGTACGGGTACGCGGCCGCCGTGGTGGTCGAGCCGCCGACGATGGGCTGGGGAGCGGCGCTCGCGGTGGTCGCACCGAGCAGACAGGTCGTCGCGGCGGCGGCGACCGCGGCGGTGACGGCGGCGGCCTTCTTGGCAAGAGTGAGCCCGAACATGGTTCTCCTCAGGAGTGCCGGTGGGGGGTGCACTGTGGGGGTGGAGCGACAGCCTGCGGGGCGGGTCCCACGCTAGAAGCGGACCTGCTCTCTCCCCAATGAGGGAACTCCCTGCGGGAGTTGACGAGGGAAAACCCTCGGTCACGACCTGGCCTGTCCCTCCGGGCCGAGGGCCGAGGGCCGAGGGCAGTTGGCGGGGCACGGGTGCGCCGACGCGGCGCGACGGGAGGGCGCCCGCGCCCCGTCCGCCGCCCGCACGTCCGGCGAGCGTCTCCCGGCTTTCGTCCACCGGCGGGCATCTGCCGGCTTCGGCCTCCCGCCGACGGTCTGCCCGCCCGGGCGAGTACCTGACGGCAGGCGTCCGGAGCCGGGCGGGCACCACTTCCCAGCGGCCGCCCGCACCCGCCGGGCACAGCTTCCCAGCGACCGCCCACATCCCGACGGCCACCCGTACCCGGCTCAGCCCACCGGCCTCAACCCCCGCACATGTACAGCGAGTTCAGTCCCCCCGCCGCTGCCCCGCGGCCAGCCTCACGATGTCGACCCGGGACCGGATCCCCAGTTTTCGGTACACCCGTGTGAGCGTCGCCTCGACCGTTTTCACGCTGATGAACAGGCGGGCGGCGATCTCGCGATTCGTGGCGCCCTCCAGGACGAGCCCCGCGACCTGGCGTTCCGTGGAGGCCAGTCGGTCGAGGTGCGGCAGGAGGGACTCGGGAGCCATCGCGGCAGGGCCGGCGGGAGCGGGGGCGGTCACGGAGGCCGCCTCCAACTGCCGAAGCCAGGGCACCGCCTTGCAGCGTCGGAACAGCCGTGCAGCCTCGTCGTACGAGCCGCGCCCCGACTGCTCCGCCCGCAGCCGGGCCAGCGCGAGGGCGGCCCGGGCCTCCTCCAGCCCGTAGCCGAGCTGCGCCAGTCGGTCCTGTGCCGAGGTCAACTGCTGTGCGGCCGCCTCGTACTGACCGGCCGCGGCTTTCACCAGGGCCTCGGCCCGGTCCAGTACGGCGAGGACGCTCGCCCGCCGGAGCCGTACCGCGTGCTCGCGTGTGGCGGTGATGACGTCCTGCGCCTCCGCCGGTTCGCCGACCAGGACGAGCGCTTCGGCGAGGTCGCCGTGCCAGCGGCCCCGCGCGGGGTCGAAGATGCCGAGCCCCTGCTCCAACTCCCGTGCCCTGCGCAGCGATTGGACCGTCCCGGCGGCGTCACCGGCCACGAGCTGGGCATGCCCGAGCGCGCCCAGTGCACGCGAGAGGTAGATCAGGTCGCCGTCGTCCTCGGCACGGCGCACCGCGTCGCCGGCCAGCACGAGCGCCCGGTGCACGTCCCCGCCCGCGGCCTCGGCGAGCGAGGTGAACATGTTGCCCGCGGCCTCGCCGATGCCGGTGTCCCGGGCGAGCCGCAGGCTCTCGTGGGCGAGGTCGAGGGCGCGGGCGCAGTGTCCGGAGCGCAGTTCGGTCTCGGCGAGTCCGCGCAGGAAGTGCACCTCGCTCTCCACCATGCCGCGCCGCCGCACCTCGCCGAGGAGCCGGGTGATCGTCGTACGGGCGTCGGTGAGCTGGTCGCTCATGATCTGCCAGCGGAACCGGGTGGCCCCCGCGCCGTTGTGGTCGCACGCCACCCGCAGGTCCTGCGGTTCCGCGAGGGCCTTCTCCAGGGTCGCCGGGGCCGCCGGGTGACCCATCAGGGTCTCCATCTGGGCCTGGAAGGACAGGGCCATCAGCTCGGTGCTCCGGTCACCGGCGATGGCGGCGAGCCGGGCCGCGTGTGCGGCCTCCTCGCGGCCCTTGGCCATCTCGCCCTCCACGAGCAGCGCCCGCCACGCCAGTTGGTAGCGGACCAGGGCGAGCAGCCGCGGATCCTCGCCCGCGTCCGCGAGGGCCTGCGGGAACACGGCCTCGACGTCGGCCATCGCCTGCCCCGCCGAGTCGATCACCACCATCCAGGCCCGTACCCGGACCGCCGGATCGGTCGCCCGGTCCAGCACGTCTCGGGCCACCTCCCGGGCGAGGTCGATCTCGCCCGAGGTCAGCGCGTCCTCGGCGGACTTCAAGCGCCGTTCGTCCGCGCCGGGCCCGCCGTCCGGCGGGGTGTGCCGGGCGGCGAGCAGCCCGAGCTGGGCCGCGACCGAGGGGGCGCCACGGTCCCGGGCGAGCGCCGCCGCCTCGGAGAGCCGCGCGGCGACCTGCTCGTCGGTGCCGGTGGTGGCCAGCGCGAGATGGCGGGCCCGCTCGATCGGGTCGGAGGCCACCGTGGACAGCGCCGCGTGGGCGGCCCGCCGCTCCTGGGGCGTCGCCTGTGCGTACAGCGCGGCCGAGACGAGCGGGTGCGCGAAACGGACCGCGCCCTCCTGCCCGTCCGGGCCCTGGCCGTCGGGACCCTGGGCCGCCACCAGGCCGAGCGAGGCCGCGAGCGCGATCTCCGCCTCCGCGTTCGTACGGCCGGCGGACCCCAGCAGGGTCTGCGTGGGGCGGGCTCCCGCGCTCGCGACCAGCAGGGTCTGCCGGGCCTCGGTGGACAGCAGTTCCAGGCGGCTGAGGACGAGGGCACGCAGCGAGGTCGGCACCGGCAGCGGCTCGCCGGGGCGCGGCGGCGTCGGGCTCTCGGCCAGGGCGCGGGCGAGCTCCAGGGCGAACAGCGGGTTGCCGCCGCTGGTGTGGTGGATGTCCCGCAGCGTCGAGCGGCCCAGACCGGTGTAACCGCGGGCGACCAGCAGCTCGGACACCTGCGGCCGGGACAGCGGGGTCAGCCGCAGGGCCAGCGCCTCCGGCGGATACGCGCGTAGATACGGGTCGTGTTCTTGTTCCTTCGGTTCGGTGCCGGTACGCACCGCGCCGAGCATCCGCACCGGCATCCCACCGAGGCGGCGGGCCGCGAAACCGAGCAGCTCGGCGCTGGGCGCGTCCAGCCACTGCAGGTCGTCGGCGACGAGGAGGACGGGGCCCTTGGCCGCCAGCGCGCGCAGCACCGAAAGCACCGCGAGCCGCAGCGCGAGGCCGTCCTGGTGCAGGGACGATTCGGCGCGGCCGGTGAGCGCCGCTTCGAGCGCGGCCTGCTGCGGGGCGGGCAGCGCGTCGGCGACCTCGTCGGCGACCAGGCCGAGCAGATCGACCAGGGCGAGGAACGGGAGATGGGATTCGGACTCGGTCGCGGAACAACGCAACACAGTCCGGGTCGATTCGGCGTATTCCGCAGCCATTGCCCGCAGGACGGTCGACTTTCCTATTCCGGGCGGACCGTGCAAGAGAAGGCTGCCCCCTCGGGAGAGCTGCTCACGGGCTCGTCTGAGCACCTCGTCCCGCCCGACGACCTGCTCGGAACGGGGTCTGACAGGCTCCTCGAAATCCCGTCGCACGCGCACCGCTCCCCTCATGTCGTGTTCGGCTCAATATTAAGCAAAGAGCCGTTGAATTTCGGAGGGTTGCGCCGTGAGGGAAATAACAGAGATCAGGTATACGGGATTTCAGCGTGCCCGTGCATGTATAGAGCGCGGGGGGAGGTATGGACCTTCAGAGCCGTGGTCCGGGCGAGGTATGGACCTTCAAGGCGGCAGGCAAGGGCGGAATCTCAGGGCAGCAGCCCCGCCCGCCGCGCCGCGACCACGGCCTCCAGCCGCGTGTGCGCGCCCAGCTTGCGCATCGCCGAGCGCAGATAGGCCTTCACGGTCTCCGGACGCAGCCCGAGCCGGTCCGCGGCGGCCGCGTTGGTCGTACCGATCGACACGCAGGCAAGAACGTCCAGCTCACGAGGGGTGAGCCGGACCCTCCGGGCCGTCGGCGCCGGGCCGGGCGAGGCGGTGAGAGTGGCGCAGACCGCCAGGAGCTCCGCCCGCAGCGCCGGGTCCACGACGCGCGGGGCCAGCGCGCGAAGCGCCCCGTGCGCCTCCCGGACCCGCTCCCACGCCGCGCCCTCGGTGCCGTCCGGCGTCACCTCCGGCTCGCGCGCCGCCGCCAGCAGGCCCTGCGCCTCGTCCCGTACGACCAGTGACTGCTCCACGTCCCGCGCCGCCTCCACGGCCGCGGCCAGTGTCCGGTCGCCGAGGGGCTGGGCCGTGCGCAGGGCGCCGTACAGGACGCCGCGGACCCGGCGGCGTACGACGACCGGCACCGCGAGGATGGCCCGCAGCCCCTCCGCGGCGACCGCGGCGTCGTACTCGTGGCTGATCTGCCGGGAGGAGGAGTAGTCCAGGACGGCGCACGGCCGGGCCAGGGCGACCGCCTTGCCGCCGAGGCCGTTGCCCGACGACACCGCGAGCGCGCTGAGCGCCGCCGTCGCCGTACCGTTGAGCTCGCTGATCCGCACCTGATGGCGGCCCGGCTCGACCAGGCCGCCGAAGGCCACGGGCAGCCCCGTCGTCCGCCGCAGCCGCATCAGCGCGCCGCGCAGCTCCACCGCTTCGGTCGCGCCAGTTGCCACGTGCTCGTCCCTTCACCACAGCGCACCCCCCGTTCGGGGGTGGTGAGACCCGCATCACGGATTACACGATGTGAGTGAGCCGCCCGGCAATGGTCCGGGTCCGAGGAGGACAGATGACTACGCCGCCGACGACGCCGACGGAGCGCTTCCGCAGCGCGCGGGACTTCCTGCTGGAGCACCGCGAGGACTACGCCACGGCCTACGAGGGCTTCGTCTGGCCCCGCCCCGAGCACTTCAACTGGGCGCTCGACTGGTTCGACCCCATCGCCCACGGCAACGCCAGGACCGCGCTGCACATCGTCGAGGAGGACGGCCACGAGACCGAGCTGTCCTTCGGCGAGCTGTCCGTGCGCTCGGACGAGGTCGCGGGCTGGCTGCGCGAGCTGGGCGTGCGCGCCGGGGACCGCATCCTCGTCATGCTCGGCAACCAGGCCGAGCTGTGGGTGACGGCGCTCGCCGCGATGAAACTGCGCGCCGTGGTCATCCCGGCCACCCCGCTGCTCGGCCCCGCCGACCTGCGCGACCGCGTCGAGAGGGGCCGGGTCCGGCACGTGATCGTGCGCGCCGGGGACACCGGCAAGTTCGACGAGGTGCCGGGCGACTACACACGCGTCGTGGTCGGCGGCGAGCACCCGGGCTGGCAGTCGTACGAGGACGTGTACGACCGAGCCTCGGACGTGTTCAGGCCCGACGGCCCGACCAGGGCGGACGACCCGCTGATGCTCTACTTCACCTCGGGCACCACCGCCCGCCCCAAGCTCGTCGAGCACACCCACACGTCGTACCCGATCGGCCACCTGTCGACCATGTACTGGATCGGCCTCAAGCCGGGTGACGTGCACCTGAACATCTCCTCACCCGGCTGGGCCAAGCACGCCTGGTCGAACCTCTTCGCGCCCTGGAACGCCGAGGCGACCGTCTTCCTCCACAACTACACGCGCTTCGACGCGGCCCGTCTGATGGCCGAGATGGACCGAGCGGGAGTGACCACGTTCTGCGCCCCGCCCACCGTCTGGCGCATGCTCATCCAGGCCGACCTGACCCAGCTGCGTACGCCCCCGCGCGAGGCCGTCGCCGCGGGTGAACCGCTGAATCCCGAGGTCATCGAGCAGGTGCGGCGCGCCTGGGGCGTCACGATCCGCGACGGCTTCGGGCAGACCGAGACGGCCGTGCAGGTGTCCAACAGCCCGGGTCAGCCGCTGAAGACGGGCTCCATGGGGCGGCCGAGCCCCGGCTTCAAGGTCGAACTGCTCGACCCGGTCACGGGCGCGCCCGGCGCCACGGAGGGCGAGATCGCGCTCGACCTGTCCGCACGGCCCGTCGGCCTGATGACCGGCTACCACGGCGACCCCGACCGTACGGCCGAGGCGATGGCCGACGGCTACTACCGCACCGGCGACATCGGTTCACGCGACGCCGAGGGCTACATCACGTACGTGGGCCGCAGCGACGACGTCTTCAAGGCCAGCGACTACAAGATCAGCCCCTTCGAGCTGGAGAGCGCGCTCCTGGAACACGAGGCCGTCGCCGAGGCGGCCGTCGTGCCCGCCCCGGACGAACTGCGGCTCGCGGTCCCGAAGGCGTACGTCGTGCTGGCGGAGGGCTGGGAGCCGGGGCCCGACACCGCGAAGGTCCTCTTCGAGCACTCGCGTACGGCCCTCGCCCCGTACAAGCGCATCCGCCGCCTGGAGTTCGCCGACCTGCCCAAGACGGTGTCCGGAAAGATCCGCCGGATCGAGCTGCGCGAGGCGACGGCCGCCGGGTCGGACGCCGAGTACCGCGAGGAGGACTTCCGGTGAGCGAGGTGAGTGAGGTGGATGCGGTGAGTGGGATGGGCGAACTGTCGTACACGCACGGGACGAGCGGGACTTCACTGGTCGGCGACACCATCGGAGCCAACCTGGACCGGGCCGTCGCGGCCTGGCCGGACCGCGAGGCACTCGTCGACGTACCGTCCGGGCGGCGCTGGACGTACGCCGAATTCGCCGCGGACGTCGACCGGTTGGCCCGCGCGCTGCTCGCCGGCGGGGTCGCCAAGGGTGACCGGGTGGGCATCTGGGCGGTGAACTGCCCGGAGTGGGTGCTCGTCCAGTACGCCACCGCCCGCATCGGCGCGGTCATGGTGAACATCAACCCGGCCTACCGCACCCACGAGGTCGAGTACGTCCTCAAGCAGGCGGGCATCTCGGTCCTGTTCGCCTCGCTCAGCCACAAGACGAGCGACTACCGGGCCATGGTCGGGCAAGTGCGGGGAAAATGCCCGCAGTTGAGGGAGACCGTCTACCTCGGCGACCCGAGCTGGGACGCGCTGATCGCCCGGGGCACTCCCGACCTGGACGAGGAGCTCCGTGCGCGCCGGAGCGAGCTGTCCTGCGACGACCCGATCAACATCCAGTACACGTCGGGCACGACGGGATTCCCCAAGGGCGCGACCCTCTCCCACCACAACATCCTCAACAACGGCTATTTCGTGGGGGAGTTGATCGCCTACACCGAGCAGGACCGGATCTGCGTCCCCGTGCCCTTCTACCACTGCTTCGGCATGGTCATGGGCAACCTCGCCGCGACCTCGCACGGCGCGTGCATCGTGATCCCGGCCCCGTCCTTCGACCCGACGGCGACCCTGCGCGCGGTCCAGGATGAGCGCTGTACGTCCCTCTACGGCGTACCGACCATGTTCATCGCGGAGTTGAACCTCCCGGACTTCGCGACGTACGACCTGTCCTCCCTGCGGACCGGCATCATGGCGGGCTCGCCCTGCCCGGTCGAGGTGATGAAACGGGTGGTCTCCGAGATGCACATGGCGGAGGTCTCCATCTGCTACGGCATGACCGAGACCTCGCCCGTGTCCCTCCAGACCCGCCGCGACGACGACCTGGAGCACCGCACCGGCACGGTCGGACGCGTCCTGCCGCACATCGAGGTCAAGGTCGTCGACCCGGCGACCGGCACGACCCTGCCGCGCGGCTCGGCGGGCGAACTGTGCACCCGCGGCTACAGCGTGATGCTCGGCTACTGGGACGAGCCCGAGAAGACCGCCGAGGCCGTCGACGCCGGGCGGTGGATGCACACCGGGGACCTGGCCGTGATGCTCGACGACGGGTACGTACAGATCGTCGGCCGGATCAAGGACATGATCATCCGGGGCGGCGAGAACATCTACCCGCGGGAGATCGAGGAGTTCCTGTACGCGCACCCGAAGATCGCGGACGTACAGGTGGTGGGTGTGCCGCACGAACGGTACGGCGAGGAGGTGCTGGCCTGTGTCATTCCGCGCGATGCGGGGGATCCGCCGACGTTGGGGGAGGTGCGGGACTTCTGTGAGGGGAGGCTGGCGCACTACAAGGTGCCCAGTCGGTTGCGGGTCATGGAGGACTTCCCGATGACGGTGTCCGGGAAGGTGCGGAAGGTCGAGTTGCGGGAGGGGGCTGCTGGGGGTGTTTGACGGCTGCGGGCCGGTGGGGGCCGGGCGCGCAGTTCCCCGCGCCCCTTGCGGGGCGCTCAGGCCATGGCCCTGTACATGCACACCCGGGGCCAGCGGTCGAGGCCGTGCTCGGCTTCCGTTGCGCGGATCTTGCGCAGGCCCGGGGTGAGTTCGGGTTCGGTCAGGGCGCGGAAGCCGATGCGCTCGTAGTAGGGCGCGTTCCAGGGGACCTCCGTGAAGGTGGTCAGCGTGAGACCGGTCAGGCCCTGGTCGCGTGCGTGGTCGGCGGCGTACGCGATCAGGGTCCGGCCCACGCCCCGGTGCGCGGCGTCCGGGTGGACGGAGACCTGCTCGATGTGGAAGGCGCCGTCCACGGGTTCGCCGACCAGGTACGCGACGGGGCGGCCGGCATCCCCGCCACCCTCGGCCTCTTCACCCTCGGCCCCATCACCCTCGGTCTCGTCACCTTCGGCGACCCAGGCGTGGCCCGCCTTCCGGAAGCGCTCCAGCAGTTCGAGCGCGGGCGGCTCGTCGTCGGCGATCTCCGTCATGCCCAGGGTGCGGAAGGGTGCGCCCGCGGCCCGCTCGATGTCCTGGAGCAGCGGGAGGTCGGCGGGAGTGGCCGCTCTGATGCGCATGACGTCAAGTATGCGGTCGTGTCGGGGAGTCGGGGTACTCAGTTACCCGTGGCTATCAGGTCGTCGGCGAGGCTGTTCACCGGCTGTGGGGTGCCGGTGAGGTCCAGTACGAACAGGGGGATGCCGAGGGAGTCGGCGCAGACGCGGGCGTCCTCCTCGTAGCCGGCCAGCGAGAAGTAGACGCAGCCCGCCGACTCCGTCATCGCCGTCAGCCACAGGCACTCCACGTCCCGCAGGGAGGCCGGTCGCACGGTCGGGTCGACCTGGGCCAGGATCCCGCGGGCCGCCAGACCTATCCCGGAGGGCGGCCGCTGGTCGGCCCGCCGGATGTCCCGGTACCCGAGCCAGCGCAGATACAGCGCGGCGGCGGTCACGGCGTCCCGGGCCGTGCGGATGACCACCGGCTGGAACGCGGGGCGGGGGGACGGGGCGGTACGGGGGAGGGGGATGGCGGCTGCGGGGAGACGGCCGGCCCGGCCGGTCCGCTCGGCCCGGGGCTTCCGGGGCGGGCGGCCGGAGTGCTCGCGTGAGCCCTCGTACGGGCCCTCACGTGAACCCTCGTACGAGCCTTCGTGAGAGCCCGCACGGGAGCCGCCCTGAGGGCTCTTGCCGGTGCCAGTGCCGGAGGAGTGCGGTTCGTCGGCGCCCGAGGGTCCCGTGTCGCCGTCGGCCCCCGGCTCCGTCACCGGTACCCGTAGCACCACCCCGCAGGGGCACCCCAGCTCCGGACGGGGCCAGTGGTCCGTCCGCCCGCAGGCCTCGCAGCGGATCGTCACCCAGCCCTCGTCCCAGGTGTGGTGCGTGACGGGCTCCGGGAGCGTGCCCCGGTCGAGGACGGGCGCCACAGGCGCTCCGCACACGCACGGGTACGACGGCGCCGCATAGACATGCTCGCGCCGACAGGCCGGACACCTCACCGGCACGTTCTCGGACATGACCCTCTCCAGAACACCGTGACACCACAACGCCACATTGGGACAGCGCCTCCATCGTCCTCCGGAACCCCTTCCTCCGGCAGCGAAACGATCCGACGCCCCGTGATTCCCCGACTGCCGACCGGTCGCCGGCTGCCCGCCGGCCCTTGACGCCCCCCGGCCTCCCACCTACATTGCTTCCAGATAGTAGAAGTTAGTTTCCGTAATACGGAATTTGAAGCTCTCCGCGGGGCGCGACGGGAGCCCGAATCCGACGGCCGAAGCAGGAGTACGCAATGGCTCGTATGACCGCTGCCCGCGCGGCAGTTGAGATCCTCAGGCGTGAGGGCGTCACCAGCGCGTTCGGTGTCCCGGGCGCGGCGATCAACCCCTTCTATGCGGCGCTCAAGGCCTCCGGCGGAATCAGTCACACCCTCGCCCGCCATGTCGAGGGCGCCTCCCACATGGCGGAGGGCTACACCCGCACCGCACCCGGCAACATCGGCGTCTGCATCGGTACGTCAGGTCCCGCGGGCACCGACATGATCACCGGTCTGTACTCCGCGACCGGCGACTCCATCCCGATCCTGTGCATCACGGGCCAGGCGCCGACCGCCGTGATCCACAAGGAGGACTTCCAGGCCGTCGACATCGCGTCGATCGCCAAGCCGGTCGCCAAGATGGCGGTCACCGTGCTGGAGGCCGCGCAGGTCCCGGGCGTCTTCCAGCAGGCCTTCCACCTGATGCGCTCGGCCCGCCCGGGACCGGTCCTCATCGACCTTCCCATCGACGTCCAGCTGACGGAGATCGAGTTCGACCCGGAGACGTACGAGCCGCTGCCGGTCTACAAGCCGTCCGCGACCCGTGCCCAGGTCGAGAAGGCGATCACGCTCCTGAACGAGTCGGAGCGGCCGCTGATCGTCGCGGGCGGCGGCATCATCAACGCGGACGCCTCCGAACTCCTCGTGGAGTTCGCCGAGTTGACCGGCACACCGGTCGTCCCCACCCTCATGGGCTGGGGCATCCTGCCCGACGACCACGAGCTGAACGCCGGCATGGTCGGTCTGCAGACCTCGCACCGCTACGGCAACGCGACCTTCCTGGAGTCCGACTTCGTCCTCGGCATCGGCAACCGCTGGGCCAACCGCCACACCGGCAGGCTGGACGTCTACACGGCGGGCCGGAAGTTCGTGCACGTCGACATCGAGCCCACCCAGATCGGCAAGATCTTCGCCCCGGACTACGGGATCGCCTCGGACGCGAAGGCCGCTCTTGAGCTGTTCGTCGAGGTGGCAAGGGAGTTGAAGGCCGCGGGCAGGCTGCCCGACCGCTCCGCGTGGGCCCAGGCCGCCCAGGACAGGAAGGCGACCCTCCAGCGCCGTACGCACTTCGACGACATCCCCATCAAGCCGCAGCGCGTCTACGAGGAGATGAACAAGGCCTTCGGCCCCGAGACCCGGTACGTCACCACCATCGGCCTCTCGCAGATCGCCGGCGCCCAGATGCTGAACGTCTACCGGCCGCGGCACTGGATCAACTGCGGTCAGGCGGGCCCCCTCGGCTGGACCGTCCCGGCCGCGCTGGGTGTCGCCAAGGCCGACCCCGAGGCGCAGGTGGTCGCGCTCTCCGGCGACTACGACTTCCAGTTCATGATCGAGGAGCTGGCCGTCGGGGCCCAGCACCGGATCCCGTACGTGCATGTGCTGGTGAACAACTCCTATCTGGGCCTGATCCGTCAGGCGCAGCGGGCGTTCGACATCGACTTCCAGGTCAACCTGGAGTTCGAGAACCTCAACTCGCCCGAGCTGGGCGTCTACGGCGTCGACCACGTCAAGGTCGTCGAGGGCCTCGGCTGCAAGGCGATCCGGGTCACCGACCCGAGCGAGCTGGGCGCCGCCCTCGAACAGGCGAAGAAGCTCGCCGTCGAGTTCCGGGTCCCGGTCGTCGTCGAGGCGATCCTGGAGCGCGTCACCAACATCTCGATGTCCACGACCAACGACATCAGCAACGTCGTGGAGTTCGAGGAGATCGCGACCGAGCCGGGCCACGCGCCCACGTCCATCAAGACCCTGAAGGTCTGACAAGCCCCTGGGAGAGAGCGGCTCAAGGGGAAGAACCGAGGCCCCCGTCCTGAGGATCCAGGACGGGGGCCTCTCGGCGTGTTCAGTTCGAGCGGCCCCCGCCGCCACCCGAACGGAATCCGCCGCCCCCGTGCTTCCCCCCGTCTCCGGACGCCCCCGACGTCCGAAGTACCGTGCCGGACCGGCCGGACCGGGAGACGCCTCGGAGCGGCATCAACGCGGACTTCTCTCGCCCAGGCGTTGAAATCAACATGCTCATACGTCTCACCCCCGTCTCAGGCCAAGCCCGCTGTTCTTCGTATGGGGCCCGCCGCCCCCGTGCCGGCGGGCCCCATGTGCTGAGAATGTGCCCTGAAGCACAGTGAGTTGAAGCCCTCGGAGGCATATTCAGAGGTTGATTTGAGGGTTCCGTATCCGACGTACGCACACAGACGTACACGCGCGGACGTACGTACGGACGTCACTCGGCCGCGTGGTGCTCCGACAGGCCCGGCCAGTCGTCGGGCCCGCCGCCCTGCCAGTCGATGATGTCGCTCTCCTCCACCTCGATCTCGTCCAGGTCGGCGAGGCGCAGGATCTCGACGACGTCGTCGAGGTGGTAGGCGATGCCGAGGGTCTCGCTGCCCGCGGTGACCCGGCGCGAGCCGTCCAGCGCCGGAGGGTGTACGACGATGCTGGGAAGGTCCATGCATCCAGGCTGCTGCGCGGCCGTGGAATCCGCACCCCGAAAGCGACGGGTGTTTCCGCGGACTGCGAAGAGCGCCCGGTACGGACGGCGAAGACGTGCCGGGCACGGACGGCCGAGAGCGCCCGGCACGGACGACGAAGAGCGCCGGGTACGGGACCGTCCGTATCCGGCGCTCTTCGCCGACTCGTTCAGGTGTCGTCCGGGGACCGCGGCGGTCGTGACGGGCCGGGGCCGCCCATCCCTCAGGTCGAGAAGGGGGCTCCGGGGCCTTCACCACCGCACTGGCTCACGTACCGCCGCGGCCCTCGGCCGGCCCGCTCCGCCCGTCGACAACCCCTCATCCGGGTCCACGGGCTTCACGGGCGACGCGCCTGGGGTCCGACCTCCCGTCAGACCCGGGGCGCAGCTTGGGAGTTGAGAGGGTTACTCCTCGCGCAGGGCGAGGACCGCCTCCTCCACGCGCCTGCCGTACTCGGGGTCGGCGGCGTGGAAGTGGGCGAGGTTCTTCTCGATCACGTCGTCGCGGGAGACCTGGGAGAGGCCGCCGGCGATGTTGGCGACCAGCCGGGACCTCTCCTCCTCCGACATCAGCCGGTACAGCTCGCCCGCCTGGAAGAAGTGGTCGTCCTTGGTGTGGAGCGGGGTCTCGTACGCGCCGGTGTGGCCGTTCACCGCGAGCGGCGCCGACAGGGGGCGGCCGGTCTCCGTCGGGCCGCCGTACGAGTTCGGCTCGTAGTTCCTCGCCGCGCGGCCCTGGGAGTTGGCAGCCATGAGGCCGTCCCGGCCGTAGTTGCTCGCCACCGTCGCCCTGGGGGCGTTGACCGCCAGCAGGGTGTGGTTGACGCCCAGCCGGTAACGGTGCGCGTCCGCGTACGCGAACAGGCGGCCCTGGAGCATCTTGTCCGGCGAAGGACCGATACCGGGAACGAAGTTGTTCGGGGAGAACGCGGCCTGCTCGACCTCCGCGAACACGTTGTCCGGGTTGCGGTCCAGGACCAGCCGACCCACCCGCCGGAGCGGGTAGTCCTCGTGCGGCCAGACCTTCGTCAGGTCGAACGGGTTGAAGCGGTAGCCGTCCGCCTCGGCCGCCGGCATGACCTGGACGTACAGGGTCCAGGACGGACGCACCCCGCGCTCGATGGCCTGGAGCAGGTCAGTCTGGTGCGAGTTGGGGTCCTTGCCCGCGATCTCCGCGGCCTGCTCGGAGGAGAGGCTGCGGATGCCCTGGTTCGTCTTGAAGTGGTACTTGACGAAGAAGGCCTCGCCCTCGGCGTTCGTCCACTGGTAGGTGTGCGAGCCGTAGCCGTTCATGTGGCGGTACGAGGCCGGGATGCCGCGGTCGCCCATCAGCCAGGTGATCTGGTGCGTGGCCTCGGGGGCGTGCGCCCAGAAGTCCCAGACGTTGTCAGGCTCCTGCCTGCCCGTGAACGGGTCGCGCTTCTGGGAGTGGATGAAGTCCGGGAACTTGACCGGGTCCTTGATGAAGAACACCGGGGTGTTGTTCCCGACGAGGTCGTAGTTCCCCTGCTCCGTATAGAACTTGACCGCGAAGCCGCGCGGGTCGCGCACCGCGTCCGCGCCGCCCAGGCTGTCCGCCACCGTCGAGAAGCGCAGGAAGACCTTGGTGCGCCTGCCGACCGTGCTCAGGAAGTCCGCGTACGTGAAGCCGGTGACGTCGTCGGTCACCTCGAAGTGGCCGTACGCGCCCGAGCCGCGGGCGTGCACCACCCGCTCCGGAATGCGCTCGCGGTTGAACCGGGCGAGCTTCTCGAGCAGGTGCTGGTCCTGGAGGAGGAGCGGGCCGCCGGCGCCGGCGGAGGCGGAGTTCTGGTTGTCGGCGACCGGGGCGCCGGACTCTGTCGTGAGCACGCGCTTCGACATCGTGACCTTCCGTACGAGGGGCAGCGGAATTCTTCGGAAGTTGTTTTCCGCTTTGTGGAGCCTAGGTTTGGGGCGATCCGGACGTCAACGGTTTGTTGAAGTTCGACGGTCGGGGTGATGGGTTCCGGGCGGCGCCACCGCTTGGGCGCGACAGGACAGGTGTCAGCGGCGGCGCCGCCCGGAGGTCTTTGTGAGGCCGGATGACCGTCAGATCTGCGCGCCGGAGAGGCGCTCTACCGCGCGCAGCAGGGCGGAGTGGTCGAGGCCGCCGTCGCCCTGGGTTCGCAGCGAGGCGACGAGCTGGGCGACCACGGCACCGACGGGCAGCGCGGCACCGACGTTGCGGGCGGCGTCCGTGACGATGCCCATGTCCTTGTGGTGCAGGTCGATACGGAAGCCGGGCTTGAAGTCGCGGTTCAGGAAGTTGTCCTTCTTGCGCGTCAGGACGGTCGAGCCGGCGAGGCCGCCGTTCAGGACGTCGAGGGCCGCCCTCAGGTCGACGCCCGACTTCTCCAGGAAGACCACGGCCTCGGCGCACGCCTGGATGTTCACGGCGACGATCAGCTGGTTCGCGGCCTTCACGGTCTGGCCGGAGCCGTGCGGACCGCACAGCACGATGGTCTTGCCGAGCGCCTCGAAGATCGGCTCGGCCTGGTCGAAGTCGGCCTGCTCGCCACCGACCATGATGGACAGCACGGCCTCGACCGCCCCGGCCTCGCCACCGGACACCGGTGCGTCCAGGACCCGTATGCCCTTGTCCTTCGCGGCCTTCGCCAGGTTCACGGAGGTCTGCGGGGTGATGGAGGACATGTCGATCAGGAGCGCGCCGGACCTCGCGTTCTCCAGGATCCCGTCGGGCCCGTACGCGATGGCCTCGACCTGCGGGGAGGCGGGCACCATCGTGATCACCACGTCGGCGTCCCGTACGGCCTCGGCGATCGAGCCGGCCGCGGTGCCGCCGGCGGCGGTCAGCCGGTCCAGCTTGTCCTGTTCCAGGGTGAACCCGGTGACGTCGTAACCGGCCTTGATCAGGTTCTCCGACATGGGGGAGCCCATGATGCCGAGGCCGACCCAGGCGACCTTGGGGTGTGTGCTGCTCATGAGGGTGCCTCTCTGAAAGCTCTTGGTACGTCGATGAGTTGGCGCTCAGCGCGCCGCGCGGGCCTCGGCGGGCAGCCACTCGAAGGCCTCGGCGCTGGGGCGGTCGCCCGGCTTGTACTCCAGGCCGACCCAGCCCTCGTACCCCTGCTTGCGGAGCCGGCCGAGCAGCTCCTCCAGGGGGAGTGAGCCGGTGCCCGGGGCGCCGCGGCCCGGGTTGTCGGCGATCTGGACGTGGCCGGTCCTCGCCGCGTACCGGTCGATCACCGACGGCAGGTCCTCGCCGTTCATGGACAGGTGGTAGAGGTCCATCAGGAACTTGGCGTTGCCGAGCCCGGTCGCCTCGTTGACCCTGTCGACGACCGCGATCCCGGCCGGGGCGGTCACCAGCGGATAGAGCGGTGACTCGGGCTTGTTGAGGGTCTCGATCAGCAGGACCGCGCCGATGCGGTCGGCCGCGCGGGCCGCCAGCACCAGGTTCTCCAGGGCGAGTTCGTCCTGCACGGCCGGGTCCACGCCCTCGACGCGGTTGCCGTACAGCGCGTTGAGCGCCCCGCAGCCCAGCGACTGCGCGAAGTCCGCGGCCACATCGATGTTCGCGCGGAACCGCTCGGACTCCTCGCCGGGGATCGACAGCGCGCCCCGGTCCGGGCCCGGCAGCTGTCCGGCGTAGAAGTTCAGGCCCGTGAGCTGTACGCCCGCGTCCTCGATCGCCTTCTTCAGGGCGTCGAGCTCGGCGCGCTCGGGGGTGGGGGAGTCGACCCAGGGCCACCACAGCTCGACCGCGGTGAAGCCCGCCGCGGCGGCGGCCGCGGGGCGCTCCAGAAGCGGGAGCTCCGTGAAGAGGATCGACAGGTTGACGTTGAAGCGCTGCTCAGCGGCTGCATCCATCGAGAAACCGGGCATGTGGGTCGGCGCTCCCTTCCGTGTCGAGTAGTTCCGTATTGCGGAAGTTAGTTTCTGCTTGATGGAAAGGCTGCCCGCGTCGGGGAACCTTGTCAAGAGGGGTTGCCCGGAAAAGCCGCCCGGGTGGCGGGAGGTCCGGGCGGATTCGCCCCAGCGGCACCACCGCCGTTCGATCGGGTGTTCCTCACGGGTGGCGTGCGGGTCGGCTAGGGTCGCTTGCGCGCCCGACAGCCCCCGCGTCACGTGGGCCGGGGGAACGGGCAGGTCGGAGCCGATGCCATGGGGGCACAGTGCGATTGAGAGTGGAGTTCACGACCGAGCCCTTCGATCTCGACGAGGCTCCGCGGCACGCGCTGGTCGCCCGCGAGGTCATCGAGGCGGCCGAACTGGACGCCGTGGACGTCGGCCCGTTCGGCAACACAGCGGAGGGCGGCGCGGACTCGGTGCTCACCGCGGTCGACGCGCTGCTGCGCCAGGCACTGGAGGCGGGCGCCACCCGGGTCTCGCTCCAGGTCAACGTGATCGGGGAGGGGGGCGAGTGACCGGAATCGGGGACGACCCCTTCGTCACGGCCGTGAAGCCACTGGTCGACGCCATGGGCGGCGAGATGTTGCCGCCCGGCCAGGCGGGACCCGACGACGTCGTGCTCTCCTGGGAGGGCGCCGACGTCGTCGCCGTGCGTCTGCCCCAGCTCGCCGACTCGCTGGACCACATCCTGGCCGCCCTGGAGCGCAAGCGGGGCAAGCCGCTGGCCGCCCTGGACCGCAAGGCCAAGCAGGAGGTCGTACGGATACTCGAGGCGCGCGGCGCCTTCTCCGTGCGGCACGGCGTGGAGACCGTAGCGGGCGCGCTCGGCGTCAGCCGGTTCACCGTCTACAACTATCTGAACCGCGAGAAGGGCGCCTGAGTCGCGAGAGGGATGCCTGAACCGCGAGAAGGGCGTCTGATCCGCCGCCCGTCGGCGGCGTGCAGCCGACAGGCCTCTGACCTGGTGTGACGCGGTCACGGGCGACCGGCCGGGGGTCCCGCGCCGCACGGCCGGGAGCCTCCGGGCCTCCTCCGCGGTCCGCCATGCGGGCGACGGTTTCCGCTTCCCGGATTTGTTACCCGGATTTTTCAACAAAGTGTTGACGTGATGTTTCCGAGGGCGTTAGCTAATCCGCAGCCCGTCCAGCACAAGGCCACGGAGGCTTCCCGTGACTTCGAATACGACATCCGGCGGCCTCGCCCGTTTCAACGCCGTGGAGGAGCACGCCGCCTACGCCGCCCTCCACGAGGTCTGCGCCTCGGCGACCTGGGCACACCGGCTGCTCGCCCGCCGCCCGTACGCCACCACCGACGAACTCTTCGCGGAGAGCGACGCCGCCACGGCGGGCCTGACCGACACGGACCTCGACGAGGCGATGGCGGGCCATCCGCCGATCGGACGCCCGAAGCCCGGAGACCCGACCTCCTCGCGCGAACAGCGCGGCATGGCCGGCTCCTCCGAGGAGCTGAAGGCGGAGATGCTCGAACTGAACCTGGCCTACCAGGAGAAGTTCGGCCATGTCTTCCTGATCTGCGCGACCGGCCGCACCGGCGAGCAGATGCGCGACGCGGTCAGGGAACGGATCGGCAACGCCCCCGGGCGGGAGCGCGAGATCGTGCGTACCGAACTGGGAAAGATCAACCGCATCCGGCTCGCCCGACTCGTCGAAGAGGACGCACCCGTATGAGCACCGAGACCACCGCTTCCGTGTCCACGCACATCCTGGACACCAGCGTCGGCCGCCCCGCCGAGGGTGTCGCCGTCCAACTCGCCGCCCGCGCCGGCCGCGAGGCGGACTGGCAGGCACTCGGCGGCTCCGCGACCGACGCGGACGGCCGGTGCAAGGACCTGCCGGCGCTGCCGGAGGGCACCACACACGTACGGCTCGACTTCGCGGTCGAGGCGTACTTCTTGAAGTTCGAGAAGAAGCAAGCCGATGCGCAGCAGGACGCCCCCGCGAGCCGGGACAGCGGCAGCGTAGGAGCGTTCTTCCCGGAGGTGGCGATCACGTTCGCCGTCGTGCCGGGCGAGCACTTCCACGTACCGCTGCTGCTCAACCCGTTCGGCTACTCCGTATACCGAGGGAGCTAGCAGACACATGCCCACGATCCTGGGACAGAACCAGTACGGCAAGGCCGAGAACCGAGTCGTAAAGATCACGCGGGACGGCGCCACCCACCACATCAAGGACCTGAACGTCTCCGTCGCGCTCTCGGGCGACATGGACGAGGTCCACCTCTCCGGCTCGAACGCCAACGTCCTGCCGACGGACACCACCAAGAACACGGTGTACGCCTTCGCCAAGGAGCACGGCATCGAGTCCGCCGAGCAGTTCGGCATCCACCTCGCCCGGCACTTCGTGACGAGCCAGGAGCCGATCGGGACGGCCCGGATCCGTATCGAGGAGTACGCCTGGGAGCGGATCGCGACCTCCGACGCGAACTCCAGGTTCATCGGCGCCGACGAGGTCAAGCACTCCTTCGTCCGCCAGGGCCAGGAGACCCGCGTCACGCAGATCACGTACGACGGTTCGTCGTGGGAGGTCGTCTCCGGACTCAAGGACCTGGTCGTGATGAACTCGACCAACTCCGAGTTCTGGGGCTACGTCAAGGACAAGTACACGACGCTCCCCGAGGCGTACGACCGCATCCTGGCCACCCAGGTCTCCGCCCGCTGGCGGTTCAACTGGACCGACGACGAGCAGAAGACGCCCAACTGGGAGAAGTCCTACGAGCAGGTGAAGAAGCACATGCTCCAGGCCTTCGCCGAGACGTACTCGCTGTCGCTCCAGCAGACCCTGTACCAGATGGGCTCGCGGATCATCGAGAACCGCGGTGAGATCGACGAGGTCCGCTTCTCACTGCCGAACAAGCACCACTTCCTCGTCGACCTGGAGCCGTTCGGACTCAAGAACGATACCGCCGAGGGAGCTGTGTACTTCGCGGCCGACCGCCCGTACGGCCTGATCGAGGCCACGATCCTGCGGGACGGCTGCGAGCCGAAGATCCCGGTCGACCTCACCAACCTCTGAACCAGCCTCTGACGCCCCCATTTCGGCACCCGCGGCCCGCCCGCCCGGACGGGCCGCGGCACTCAAAGCTCCCAGGGTCCTGCCGTGCCCACTCCAACTCAGCGATTCCTCAGCGAAGAAGGACGAACCATGGCAGCAGACCCGCGCATCGTCATCGAGAACTGTGCGATCGCGACCGTGGACGCCGACGACACCGAGTACGCGTCCGGTCACCTGGTCCTGGCGGGCAACCGCATCGAGTCGCTCGGCACGGGCAGGGCCCCTCAGGGCCTGGAGAACGTCGTACGCCGTATCGACGCGACCGGCCATCTCGTGACCCCGGGCCTGGTCAACACCCACCACCACTTCTACCAGTGGATCACCCGCGGCCTCGCCACGGACCACAACCTCTTCAACTGGCTCGTCGCCCTGTACCCGACCTGGGCGCGCATCGACGAGCGCATGACGTACGCGGCCTCCCAGGGCTCGCTCGGCATGATGGCCCGCGGCGGAGTCACCACCGCCATGGACCACCACTACGTCTTTCCGCGGGGCTCCGGCGACCTGTCCGGCTCGATCATCCGGGCCGCCCGCGAGATGGGTGTCCGCTTCACGCTGGCCCGCGGCTCCATGGACCGCAGCGAGAAGGACGGCGGGCTGCCGCCGGACTTCGCGGTCGAGACCCTCGAAGGGGCCCTCGCCGCCACCGAGGCGACGGTCGACGAACACCACGACGCGTCCTTCGGCGCGATGACGCAGGTGGCCGTGGCCCCCTGCTCGCCCTTCTCGGTGTCGACCGAACTCCTCAAGCAGGGAGCCGAGTTGGCCCGTCGCAAGGGCGTCCGCCTGCACACGCACGGCTCGGAGACGGTCGAGGAGGAGCAGTTCTGCAAGGAGCTGTTCGGGATGGGCCCGACCGACTACTTCGAGTCGACCGGCTGGCTCGGCGAGGACGTGTGGATGGCGCACTGCGTCCACATGAACGACTCCGACATCGCCGCCTTCGCCCGTACGAAGACCGGGGTGGCCCACTGCCCCTCGTCCAACGCCCGTCTGGCGGCCGGGATCGCGCGTGTCCCCGACATGCTGGCGGCCGGCGTCCCGGTCGGACTCGGCGTCGACGGCACCGCGTCGAACGAGTCCGGCGAACTCCACACCGAACTGCGCAACGCCCTGCTGATCAACCGCCTCGGCGCCCATCGAGAGGCGGCGCTGAACGCCCGGCAGGCGCTGCGGCTCGGCACGTACGGAGGGGCCCAAGTCCTGGGCAGGGCAGGGGAGATCGGCTCGCTGGAGGCCGGGAAGCTGGCCGACCTGGTGCTGTGGAACCTGGACACCCTGGCCCACGCGTCGATCGCCGACCCGGTCACCGCCCTCGTCTTCGGCGCCGCGGCGCCGGTCACCGCCTCCTTCGTCAACGGCGAGCAGATCGTCGAGAACGGCCGACTGCTGCACGTCGACGAGGACGCCATCGCCCGCTCCACGCGGGACGAGGCTCAGCGCCTCGCGCGGATCGCCGCGCAGGCCTGACACATCAAGACCTCCGGCTGAGGGGGACGGCCCTCGGCCGGTGGCCGTGGACCCGAGCGGGGCCCACGGCGACCGTCTCCGGGGCACGCGCACGGACGTGCGCGCGCCCCGGAACGGTCTCCCGCCACGCTCCCTTCGTGACGGGCATCGTCCCGGTCCCGCACGACCGCGCCCCACCTCCCTGAAACCCACGTCGACGCCGACGTGCAACCGACCGGAGGAGCCGCCGTGGCCGCCCAGCCCACGTCCAGCAGTACGGACGCAGACCCAACTCGCCCGCACAAACACCCAGTTGACGAGAAACTCCCTGCCCTGAAGATGGCCACGAGCGGTCTGCAGCACGTGGCCGCCATGTACGCGGGCGTCGTCGCCCCGCCCCTGATCGTCGGCGCGGCCGTGGGCCTGACCGCGACCGAACTGACCTTCCTCACCGGCGCCTGTCTGTTCACCGCGGGCCTCGCCACCTTCCTCCAGACCCTCGGGATCTGGAAGATCGGCGCCCGGCTGCCGTTCGTCAACGGCGTCACCTTCGCCGGGGTCGCCCCGATGATCGCGATCGTCAACTCCACCGACGACAGGAGCGACGCACTGCCGGTCATCTTCGGCGCGGTCATCGTCGCCGGCGTACTCGGCTTCTTCGCCGCCCCGTTCTTCAGCAAGGCGGTCCGCTTCTTCCCGCCCGTCGTCACCGGCACGGTCATCACGCTCATCGGCATATCCCTGATGCCGGTCGCCTTCGGCTGGGCACAGGGCCCCAACCCCACTGCTGACGACTACGGTTCCACCACCAACCTGGGCCTGGCGGGCGCGACCCTCGTCATCGTCCTGCTCCTGCGCCGCTTCACCCGCGGCTTCGTCAAACAGATCGCCGTGCTGCTCGGCCTGGTCGTCGGCACGCTCGTCGCCATCCCCTTCGGCGCCACCGACTTCGGGCCGGTGGCCGACGCGGCCGTGGTCGGTTTTCCCACGCCGTTCCACTTCGGCGCCCCGCAGTTCCAACTCGCCGCGATCGTCTCGATGTGCGTGGTGATGGTGGTCTCGATGACCGAATCGACCGCGGACATGCTGGCGTTGGGGGAGATCGTCGAGCGACCGGCCGACGAGAGGACGATCGCGGCGGGCCTGCGCGCCGACACCCTCGGCTCGGCCCTCAGCCCGCTCTTCAACGGCTTCATGTGCAGCGCCTTCGCCCAGAACATCGGCCTGGTCGCCATGACGCGGATCCGCAGCCGGTACGTCGTCGCCACGGGCGGCGGTTTCCTGGTCCTGATGGGCCTCTGCCCGATGGCCGCCTCGCTCATCGCCGTCGTACCCCGCCCCGTGCTCGGCGGCGCGGGCGTCGTGCTGTTCGGCTCGGTCGCCGCGAGCGGCATCCAGACCCTCGTCAAGGCAGGTCTGGAGAAGGACAACAACGTCCTGATCGTGGCTGTCTCGCTGGCCGTCGGCATCATCCCGATCACGGCGCCGGAGTTCTACCACGCGTTCCCGGAGACCGCGAAGATCATCCTGGACTCGGGGATCTCGACGGGGTGCGTGGCGGCGGTCGCCCTGAACCTCGTCTTCAACCACCTCGGCGGGGGACGCGCGGCCGACGACGAGGTGACGTCCCCGATGGATCCGCAGCCGGCCTCGGTCCACTGACCCGCCCGTACGGGACCTCCCGCCACCGGGCCTCCCGTACGGACGGGCAGGGTGCGGCACGTCACGCGTGCCGCGCCCTTGGGTGTTCGGTCAGATGTTCAGCCGGTGGTGGCTGTGCTCCTCCGGCTTGTCAGCCGATGTGGTAGCTGTCCCCGTAGACCTGCCAGTCCAGGGGCGGATCCAGGTTCAGGTTCCGGTTCCTGAGGAAGACGCGCTGGGCGGTGTCCACCCGGCTGGTGTCCTCGTGGGCCTCCTCCTGCTTCATCGCCCACACCCGGGCGTCGAGGAAGGCGTTGAGGTACGTCACCTCGTCGCCGCCCTGGGCCGGGGGCCTGGCCCGGTCGAGCGCCCGCCTGCGGATGCTGCTGAAACTCGTACTGTCGCCGCCGTCGCCGTGCATCACGATGGCGTCGTAGTAGGCGAACTGGCCGAGCGTGCCGATGCCGTCGGCCTTGCCCCGCCCTACCGCGGGGTTGAAGTAGACGCGGTCCCGCTCGTCGTTCTGGGCCTGCCGGAACGCCTCGTCCTGGGCGGCCCGGCGCCAGGCGTCCGGGTATCCGGGGTCGAGGTCCTCGTGGGAGTCGGTGCCGTCGACGCGACGCAGGGCAGGCAGATACCCGGCCAGTACGTTGCCCGGCCTGCGCCGCGCGTACAGCTCGACGAGGTCGAGCATGTCGCCCGTACCGGAGCAGAAGCCGATGATCCCGGCCGTGTAGCCACGGCCGTCGCCGATGTCCTCGATGTACCTGTACTGCGCCTTCCAGTCCAGCGAGGAGTTCTCCGCGCTGGAGACCAGCTTCATGGCGATCTCCTTCTTCGCCGGGTCGTCGAGGCCGGCCGGCGCGGCGCTCGCGGACCTGGTGGCGATGACGGGACCTGCCACCAGGGATGCTCCGATCAGCGCGAGAAGCGTTCGACGCGAGGAGCGTATGTGGGGGGTGTGCACGGGACCTCCAGTGGGGTGGGAGTCGTTCATCCGTACTGTTAGGAAAGTTTCCTACCAGAGATTCGGAGTGACGTATACCCGTCAAGGAGGTGTGGGGTGGGGATGAGTCGAGGTCGTGTTGTGGGCCGGACGAGTGGCGCGGGACCGGTCAGCGGGTCGTGACCAGCAGTTCTCGTACGCGGACGGCGACTTCGTACGTGTCACCGATGGGCCGGGTGGCGAGGTTCCCCGGCCGGCGTGTCCAGCGCTCCTCCAGGGCGAACCAGTCGATGGCTTCCGGCGCGCGATTCCCGGCCGTCGCGGCCCGCAGTTCGGTGAAGTACGTCGACCACCGCAGTCGGTAGAGCCCGCCGACCAGGCCCGCCCACTCGCGGTTCGCGTAGTCGCGCAGTCCGGCGTCCGCGCCCTGCCGAGTGCCCCACACCGTCAGCAGGGACAGATTGTCGTACGCCAGTCGGTCCCGCTCCGCCGCGTCCGCGCCCCAGGCCCGCGCGTCGGCGACCCAACGCCCCAGCAGATGCCGGGAGTCGGTGGCCAGCAGGGTCTCCAGCACGTCCATCAGGGCGAGCCAGTTCCCGGTCGCCCGGTCGAAGCCGGGCGCGTCCCCGGCCTCGTACGTCTTCCTGACGCGGGGGAGGAGGACGCGGCTGCGGTTGGAGACGGCCTGGCGGGCCACGTCGAGGAGGTCGCTGCGGTACGCGGAGGAGTTCCGGAGGCTGGCGCGCACCCGGAGCAGTTCGCCGAGCGCGGGCTCGAACTCGTCGGCGTCGTACCGGAGTTGCTTGGGCGACCACTTGGCGGCCGACTTCGCTGTGAGCGAGGGGCGGGCACCGAACAGTCCGTCGGCGCCCTCGCTCCAGGAGTCGGCGCGTGTAGTGCCGTACGCGGTACGGCGAAGGATGTCCCAGGCGGCCTCGGCATGCGGATCGCGGGCCCCGTAGCGGGCGAGGGCCCACTCCCTGAACCACACCGTGAGGTCCAACTCGCCGTCCTCCCAGGCGAGTTCGGAGAAGAGATCGAAGGCGGCGGGGTTGTTGTTGGCCGCCTCGGGCAGCAGGGCGACACCGCGCAGGGTGCTGCCCGGCTTGGTGCGCCACTTGTTGAACAGCGCTGCCCAGTCAGGGGTGTTGGCGCCCAGGGTCGTATGGCCGCCGAAGTTCCAGATCGAGCCGAAGGCGTACGGGGTGTCGCCCCAGTCGGACTCGCGGTCCGTGACCTTCGGGAAACGGTCGGAGAGGCCGTCGATGACGAGCATGTGGGACTTGTCCACGGCGTCGACGATGGCCCGCGGCGGGTTGCGCTGCCAGCCGAGGATGACCCAGACCGCGTCCGGGTGTGCGGTGAGCAGGGCCTTCTCGACGCCCTTCGCCGCGTCGGCGACCGGGACGTCACCAGGGTCGCCGCCCTCGTGCAGCAGGTCTATCTTGTAGAGCGTCGAAGGGCCGCCGAACATCTCGTCCTGGGTCCGGTAGAAGGCCGCCGCGACGCGCGCGAAGTGCTCGGTGCGAGGGTCCAGCCAGTCGGGGCGCCCGAGTCCCATCCATCTGCCCTGAGGGACGGTGCGCGCCCCCTTGTTCCGGTCGGCGAAGCCCGGCGGGACCGTGCCGAAGTAGCCCGGGAACACGGGCGTCATCCCCAACTCCCGTACCCGGTCGGTGATTCGGCGCCCGAGCGCGGCCCGGGCGTCGAGGAGTTGCCGCGACACGGGATCCGGGAAGGCGGCGAGATTCTGCATCAGCCACCACGGCTGGTGGGCGGGCCCCGCGATCCACTGCCGCAGCTCCTCGTCCGTGTACCCGAACCCACGGAACACCCGGTGGTAGAGCGCGTCCGCGCCCGCGTACACGAGGACCTCGTTGTAGCCGTGCAGCGCCAGCACGTCGAGCTCGCGTTCCCAGTACGTCCAGTCGTTGTACGCGCCCGTGTAGCCGTCGTTCGTGTCGTTGAGGGCGAAGCGGTGCGGGACGCCGGCCTGCCGCGTGACCGTGCCGGGCGGGCCCGGCAGGTCTTTCGGGAGGTCGAGTTGCTCGCCCGCCCAGCTGATGTTCGCGTGGGTGACGTGCTTCAAGTACCAGCGCAGGCCCGTGAGTTGGGTGGCCGCGGTGTCGCCGGTGATGGTGATGCGGCCGGTTTCGCCGGAGACCCGGAAGGTATCCGGCTCGCCTGTCGCCTCGAATCGCAGCTGCCGCCAGTGGCGGGGGAGGAGCCGCCGGGCCGCCCTCGTTGCCGCCGCTGCTACCGCCTCCGTCACGGGTGCCTCCTTGGCCGGGGTGCCGTCCGAGTGCGCGGGTGCGTGGGAACAAGCGACGGTACCGGCCGCGCCGGCGACGGAGGTGAGGAACGCGCGACGGGCTAGCGGCATGGGGGTCTCCGGGGTCGCGGGGCGGGGCGGGGTGGGCGCCGTGGGAGGGATACCCCCGGTGGGGGGCCTGGGTACGGCGGTTGGGCCACATGGGGGAGAACCCGCGGTGAACTGGCCGAGGGGTTTCCTTCGCCCCCGCCGTCCCTTCCCGTCCCGTCCCTGGGGGCTGCCGCCCCCAGACCCCCGCTCATCGGCCTGAACGGCCTCGTCCTCAAACGCCGGACGGGCTGAAATGCCAGCCCTGGCCGCGAAGTATTCAGCCTCTCCGGCGTTTGAGGAGCGGGGGTTCGGGGGCTGGCCCCCGAGTAGTGACGGGAACGGGTAGGGGCGGCGGGGGCGAAAGAAACCCCCTCGGGTCACACCCGGCCCAGGGACTGACAGGGCTGGGCCACCGGGAGGCGGCCGGTGAAGAAGGAGCGGGGCGGGACGCCCATCAGGGTGCGGAAGTCGGCCGTCATATGGGACTGGTCGTAGTAGCCGGTGGACGCGGCAAGCTCGGCCCACCCCGTCGTCCCGGCGTGCGCCAGCACATGCCGCACCCGCCCGATCCGAGCAAAGTGCTTGGGAGAGACCCCAACCCCCTCGGCGAACAGATTGCGCAACTGCCGCTCACTCACGGCCAACCGCGCCGCCAACTCCCGCACCTGCGAAGGAACCCGCTCCACATCCGTCGACAGCGCCTCGACCGCGGCCCGCAACACCTCCCGCCGCGAACGCCCCGCCCCGTCATCGGCCGCAAGCCGCCCCGGCAGCACCTCCATCAACCGGCCCACCGCGTCCTCGCCCTCCAACCACCGCAACTCGCCCGCGAGTTGACGTGCGGACGAACCGGGAAGATCCCCGAGCCGCACCACGCGCCCCACGAGCTCGACCGCCGCGACACCGAGCAACGGCCGCGCCGTACCCGGCCCGAGCCGCACCTGCACACACGACGCGAG
Organism: Streptomyces sp. NBC_00258; assembly: GCF_036182465.1. Classification (NCBI taxonomy): domain Bacteria; kingdom Bacillati; phylum Actinomycetota; class Actinomycetes; order Kitasatosporales; family Streptomycetaceae; genus Streptomyces; species Streptomyces sp. NBC_00258. Next base: position 3,334,223 of record NZ_CP108081.1, on the reverse strand, counting down.
CCGCTTGCTCGTGTGATAGGTGGCCCGGGTGCGCGGCCCGACGACGAGCGTGTCCCGGTGACCGTTCTCGTCGACCCGGACGACCACCTTCGTCGCGGTGTCCGGGACACGGGTGAACGGCTCACGCGACTCACCACCGTCGCTGTCACTGTTGCTGCCGACCACCGCCCCGATCTCGATGCCGTCGATCCACGGCCGCAGCGCGTCGGGGGCGGGAAGCGCGCGCTCGGCAACGTCGTTGGTCACCCGTCCACCGTAGACGCGCCGGACAGCCGCACGGCCTGCCGAACCGTGCCGGAATTTCCTAGAGCTTCCGGCCACCCGCTCGACACGCTGGTGCCCATGATCCTCATCACCGGTGCCACGGGCACCATCGGCAGCGAAGTCGTACGACAGCTCGCACAGCGCGGGGAGAAGGTACGCGCAATGACCCGAGACCCGTCCCGGGCCCAAGCCCGGGCCAGGGCGCGGACCCGGACGCCCGACGGGGCAGGGGCAGGGGCGGAGGTGGAGGTCGAGGTGGTGCGAGGGGACTACCTCGACCCCGCCTCCGTGGACGCGGCCATGTCCGGCGCCTCGGCCGTGTTCCTCGTCGGCGTCCTGGGCCCGGACGACGCGGACCGCGACCGCGCCCTGGTCGAGCAGGCCCGCGCGGCGGGCGTACGCCGCGTCGTGAAGCTGTCGGCGATCGGCACCGGCGACCCCGCCCTCGGCAGGGTCGGCACCTGGCACCTCCCGGGCGAACAGGCCGTACGGGAGAGCGGGTTGGAGTGGACGGTCCTGCGCCCGTCGTCCTTCGCCTCGAACACCCTGAGCTGGGCCGAAGCGATCCAGGCGGGTGAACCCGTACCGAACATGACCGGCGACGGCCCGCAGGGTGTCATCGACCCGCGCGACGTCTCCGAGGTCGCCGTGGAGGCACTGCTCTCCGCACGGCACGCGGGCCACACCTACACGCTCACCGGTCCCGAGACGCTCGGCGTCCCCGACCAGGCAGCCATACTCGCCGAGGTCCTGGGCCGCCCGGTCGCCACCGAGGACCTCACTCCGGACGAGTCCCGCGCCCGGCTGACCGAGTGGGGCATGGCCGCGGAGTACGTGGAGGGTGTGCTGGCCGGCAGCGCGTACGTACGCGGTGGTGGCAACGCCGTCGTCACGGAGGGGGTGCGGCAGGTGCTGGGCCGGCCGCCCCGCACGTACCGGGAGTGGGCGGTGGACCACAGGGCGGCGTTCGGCGAGAACTGACACGCGGGGCGCGGCTGAAGGGGACGTCCCCTTCAGCCGCGCCCCCTGCACATGAGGCCCTGCCCCCAACTCCTGTGGCAGCCGCCTCAGCCGGACACCTCCACACGTTCCGCGGCCTCGGATTCGGCACCGGCATCGGATTCGGCCTCAGCCTTGGCCTTGACCGCTTCCGTGGACGACTCGCGCCCCGGCCGCAGCACCCCCGCCGCGAGTACCAGCCCCGCCAGCGCGATCCCCGTACCGACCGCGAACGCCAGCCGGTATCCGTCCGCGGTCGCCGCGGTGAGCGCCGTGCCGCCGTCCACGAGGCCGTCCGTGCGGCTCGCCGCGAGGGTGGTGAGGGCGGCGAGGCCCAGGGAACCGCCCACCACCTGGGTGGTGCTGAAGAGGCCGGACGCCAGGCCCGCGTCCTCCTCCCGGGCGCCGGACATCGCGAGCCCCGTCACCGCGGGCATCGCCGCCGCGAACCCGGCGGAGAGCAACAGCATCGCGGGCAGCACGTCGACGACGTACGAACCGTCGGCCGGCACCCGGGCCAGAAGCGCCATCCCGGCCGTGATGAGTACGAGCCCGGCGAGCAGCACGCGGTACGGGCCGAAGCGGCCGATCGTCCGCGCGGACAGGCCCAGCATCAGTACCCCGATCAGGACGGGCGCGGGCAGGAACGCCGTACCGGTCATCAACTCGCCGAAGCCCAGGACGCGTTGGAGGTACAGCGCCCCGATGTACTGGAAGCCGTACATCGCCGCGACCATCAGGATCTGCACCCCGTTCGCGCCGGTGAGCAGGCGTGAGCGGAACAGCCTCAGCCGCAGCAGCGGACGGGCGGCCCATGCCTGCCGCAGGGCGAAGGCGACGAAGAGCGCGACGGAGACGGCTCCCAGCACGAGCGTGGCACCCAGCCCGCGTTCGCCGGCGCCCACGATCGCGTACACCGTGAGCATCAGCGCGCCGGTGACCAGCGCGGCACCCGGATAGTCGGCACCCTTGCCGAGCCCGGCGCCGCGGTCGGGGGCAAGGACGCGAAGGGCCGCGATCCAGGCCACGATCCCGATCGGCAGGTTGATCAGGAAGATCCAGTGCCAGTCGAGCGCCTGGGTCAGGGCCCCGCCGAGGAACGTGCCGAGCGCGCCGCCAGCAGCGCCGACCGCACTGAACACGGCGATCGCCCTGGCCTGTTCGCGCGGCTCGGGGAAGAGCGCGACCAGCATGCCCAGCACCACGGCCGAGGTCATCGCCCCGCCGACGCCCTGCAGTGCCCGCGCCGCGATCAGCATGCCCTGGCTCGTGGCGACCCCGCACAGCACGGACGCCAACGTGAACACGACGAGCCCCGCCACGAACATCCGCTTCCGGCCGACCAGATCACCGAGTCGCCCCACGAGCAGCAACAGCCCGCCGAACGGGATCAGGTACGCGTTCACGACCCAGGCGAGTCCCGGGGCCGAGAAGCCGAGGTCGCTCTGGATCGCGGGCATCGCGACGGTCACGATGTTGCCGTCCAGGATCGTCATCAGCGTGCCCGCGCAGAGCACGACGAGGGACGCCCAACGGGAGTACGTTCGCTGTGCCGGACTCTGTTCAGGGCGCGGTGTGGGTCGCTCTGTGGGTGACCCGTTCCGGGACGACATGGTCCTTGGCCTCCGTATCGCTGCAGGTTGTTCCATAGGTGCACGACTTGTAACGGGGGACATCGTGGGTGACTATGGAGACCGGCGTAAGGAGGCACTTCAATGTCCCAGGGGAACACCGGTGTTACTCCCCAGGTCGTGCACGCGGAGGGCTGCCCGGTCCGGGAGGTTCTTGACAGGGTCGCGGGAAAATGGAGCGTGATGATCATCGTGGCCGCCGCTCACGGCCCGATCCGCTTCACCGAACTGGAGCGCAGCATCGAGGGCATCAGCCGCCGCATGCTCACGCTGACCCTGCGCAATCTGGAGCGCGACGGGCTCCTCACGCGCACCGTCCACCCGACGGTCCCGCCGAAGGTGGAGTACGAACTCACGCCGGTGGCCCGTGAGTTGCACGCCAGCCTGCTCGGACTGACCGACTGGGCGGAGCGGCATCGCGTCACGATCGCCGAGTCGCGTGCGGCGTACGACGCCCTGCATCGGCCGGAGTTGGTCGCTCCGCTGTGAGCCGGGTGCGTGGTGTGGTGTGTCGTGTGCGGGTTCGTTGTGGCCGGTCGCGCAGTTCCCCGCGCCCCTGAGGGGGCGCGCCCTCGGGGCGCTCGCCCCCCAATTGCTTCAGAGGCCGAACCGCCCGGGGTCCGAGGCCAGTGCGCGGAAGTAGTCCTTCGGGTCCGCTACCAGCTTTCGCTCCTTGAGGTCCATCACGCCGCCGACCGCCGTGATCTCGGCGGCGACGGTGCCGTCGGTCTTGCGGATCGTCTGCTCGATCCGGAACGTCTTGCCCTCGCCCCAGATGAAATCGCAGGTCACCTCGACCTCGTCGCCGGCCCGCAGCTCCTGCCGGTAGCGGACGGTCATCTCCAGGGACACCGGGCCCACGCCCTTGGCCGCCAGACCGGCCTGGCTGATCCCCGCGGCCTGCAGTAACGACCAGCGGGCGTGCTCCGCGTAGTTCACGTACACGGCCTGGTTCAGGTGCCCCTGGACATCGGTCTCGTACCCGCGCACGGTCACCGGGACGGAAAACGGTTCGGCCATGACTTCTCCTTCGACGGCGCTTCTACGGTTTCGACCGCAAACAGAATGGGCGCAAGCGTACTGAGCGGTTGCTCACGGCCGTCAACCATTGAATGTCGTAGGACATCCGGGGGCTGTCACGTCCGGCGCGGCGAGGCCAGCAGATACCGCGCGCCGGTACGCGGCTCCGTGTGCTCGCCGACCTGCCAGCCTGCCTGCTCCAGCGTCGCCGCGCATTCCCGCAGGGCCCCGGCGTCCGGCACGCGCACGGCGACGGCCTCCGGCTGGGGCGTCGCCCGCACCCGGTACCCCTCGGTGTCCGCGCCCGCCGGCCGGTGCCCCGCGGCCTCCAGCGCGAGCGCGGCGGCCTGCACCAGATGCGTACGCTCCCACGCGCACGGCCGGTCCACGACACCGTGCGGATTGGTCATGCGGCGCAGCTCGAGCAGCCCCTGCCAGGCGCTGTGCACCTCACGTATGCGCGACGGACCGGCGTCGATGCCCTCCTCGCCGCCGACCCGCGCGGCGAACACCCCGGAGGACTCCCGGGCGGGCTCCCGGGCGGGCTCGGCGGCTTCCGTGGCGCTCGTCGCCGCGGTGGCCGTCTCCTCGCGGACCCGGTGCCCGGCGGGGGTGAGGAAGTGATCGTGCGGCGGACGCGGATGCCGGAACGCGAGCTCTCGCTTCACCAGCGCCGCGAGCTGGCTCTCCGTACCTCTGAGCCGCCCGGTCACGGGATCGGCCGTGTCGATGACGCGCCGCTGTGCGGCGGTCGGCGGACGTGTCACGGCGCGCTCCTCCCGGTCCGTCGATGAGCGGGCCCGATCGAAGATCCGGTCGACCGGCGGGCCCATTCGAAGACTACGACCCGGGTCTGACATCGCCCCGTCACAGGTCTCTGAAGAGCCCGTCCGCCCGGACCCCGTCCGCCGGATTTCCTACTGCCGGTAGCCGCTCAGGAACCGGCCGATCCGGCTGATGGCGGCGTCCAGGTCGTCGGCGTGCGGGAGGGTGAGGATGCGGAAGTGGTCGGGGGCCGGCCAGTTGAAGCCGGTTCCCTGGACGACCTGGATCTTCTCCCGCAGCAGCAGGTCCAGGACGAACTTCTCGTCGTCGTGGATCTTGTGGACCTTGGGGTCCAGGTGCGGGAACGCGTACAGCGAGCCCTTCGGCTTCACGCAGGACACGCCGGGGATCTCGTTGAGCTTCTCCCAGGCCACGGTGCGCTGTTCGTGCAGACGCCCGCCCGGAGCGGTCAGCTCGTGGATGGACTGACGGCCGCCGAGCGCGGCCTGGATGGCGTACTGCGCGGGCGCGTTGGCGCACAGCCGCATGGAGGCCAGCATGGTCAGGCCCTCGATGTAGTTCTTCGCGTGCTGCTTCGGGCCGGTGATCACCAGCCAGCCCGAGCGGAAGCCGGCCACCCGGTACGTCTTCGACAGGCCGCAGAAGGTCAGCACCACCAGGTCGGGGGCGAGCGCGGCCACCGAGTGGTGCACGGCGTCGTCGTACAGGATCTGGTCGTAGATCTCGTCGGCGAAGACCATCAGGCCGTGCCGGCGGGCGAGGTCGAGGATGCCCTCGATGATCTCCTTCGGGTAGACCGCGCCGGTGGGGTTGTTCGGGTTGATGATGACCACGGCCTTGGTGCGGTCCGTGATCTTCGACGCCATGTCGTCCAGGTCCGGGTACCAGTCGGCCTGTTCGTCGCAGAGGTAGTGGACCGCCTTGCCGCCCGCGAGTGTGGTGACGGCCGTCCAGAGGGGGAAGTCGGGTGCCGGGATGAGGATTTCGTCGCCGTCCTCGACCAGTGCCTGTACGGCCATCGAGATCAGCTCGGAGATGCCGTTGCCGAGGAAGACGTCGTCGACGCCCACCTCCAGGCCCAGCGTCTGGTAGCGCCCCGCCACGGCCCGGCGGGCCGAGAGGATGCCGCGCGAGTCCGTGTACCCGTGTGCCTGGGGCAGCATCCGGATCATGTCCTGGAGGATCTCCTCCGGCGCCTCGAAGCCGAACAGTGCGGGGTTGCCGGTGTTCAGGCGCAGCACGCTGTGGCCTGCCTTCTCCAGCGCGTCGGCGTGCTCGATCACCGGGCCCCGGATCTCGTAGCAGACCTCGCTGAGCTTGTTCGACTGCCGGAACTCCATGCGCGCTCGCCCCTCCGGTTTCGTGTGTTGCTTGGTTTTACCAAGTTCGAGCTTGGAAAGTCCAACAAGTTGTCTAGACTGCGTCGCATGTCACCTCGCCGAAGCTACGACCAGTACTGTTCCGCTGCCCGGGCCCTCGATGCCCTCGGTGACCGCTGGACGCTCCTGATCGTCCGCGAGCTGCTGGCCGGTCCGCGCCGCTACACCGACCTGCACGCGGATCTGCCCGGCGTGAGCACGGACGTCCTCGCCTCCCGGCTCAAGGACATGGAGCGGGACGGCCTGGCGACCCGGCGACGGCTGCCCCCGCCGGGAGCGGCGAACGTGTACGAACTCACCGGCCGTGGGCGCGAGTTGCTGCCCCTCCTCCAGGCGCTCGGCGAGTGGGGCGCACCCCTGCTGGCGGAACGGCGCCCCACCGACGCGGTACGCGCCCACTGGTTCGCGCTGCCACTGCTGCGCTCCCTGGAGGGACTCGGCGACGGCGTCGTCCAAGTCCGGCTGGACGAAGGGGAGTTCTACGTACGACTCGGCGCACAGGACGGCCCGGTCTACGGGGAGGGCCCGGCCCCCGAGGAACCCGACGCCGGCCTCTCCCTCGACGCCGAGGCATGCACGGCACTCGCGAGAGGCGACCTGGTCCTCCTCGACGCGGTACGGGACGGCCGCATCACGGTGACGGGCGAAAGTCCTCTGGCCAAGGCGCTCCGGGAGGCCTGACCTCGTACCAGGAACACCAAAGGGCCCGCCGTGCCATGGAGTTGGCACGACGGGCCTGTCTTGCGAAGCGCTCACGCGGGATCGGTCAGAGCCCGCTGAACTCCAGCGCCCCATAAGGGGCGCGGGGAACTGCGCGACCGGCCGCAGCCGACCCGCAGACACAGAACGGCCACCCGGCGCAGCGGTCAGGCACTCGGCGGAACCCGTGAAGGCCGGCCCACTCCCCGGGTCAGCGAATACCCACCAACCCCCGCGAGCGCGGCCAGCACGCCCCCCACCGCGGTCCACACCCAACGGTCGGACCACCAGCCGGAGGCCCAGCCGTCATCGGGCTCGATGCTGGACAGCACGGCGACCGAGGTCCCGGAGTCCTCGTCGCTGTCGCTGCCCGCCGCCACGGCGACCCCGGGTACGAGCGGCTCGGCCAGCGAGCCGTCCACCGCGGCGGCCCCGCCGACGTCCTTCGAGTCGACCTGGACCTCGGCGCTCACCGGCAGCCCGAGGTCGGCCGTCTTGAGGCCGACGGTGGTCAGCCGGACGTAGTACGTGCCCGGCAGCGGATCGTCGGCCCACGGCTCGGACCAGGCACGCACCGTACGCAGGGTGCAGGACAGCTCCACTGAGGCCGCGTCCTGGGCGGCCGTCCGCGTCTGCGCCCCGTACTGGCACGCCTGGCGGCGCCGCAGACCGTCGTACACGTCGACCTGCCAGGTCGCTGAGGCGTGCGCGTCGGGCAGTTTCACCGTCGCCTTCACGGTGGGCCGCTGCCCGGCATCGGCGGGGAACGACCAGTACAGGTAGTCGCCCATGGACGCGCTCGCCGTGGCCCGCTGCCCCTGGTCGACCTCGGTCGCCGTACGGAACGACGTACCGGCCGACGTGGGCGCGGCGTCGTCGTCCGACGGGCCGACGGAGGGCGAGGAGTCGGCGGCCGCGGGGGACGCGACGGCCCCCAGCACCAGCAGACCCGCCCCCACCGCACGGACGGCACGGCCTGCCCGACCGGCACTCGACACACGAGCGCTCGGCACGCGGGGGTTCAACACACGAGAAGTACGCATCAGTTGGTCCTCCAGACCGCGACCCGCCAACGCGAAACCCAGCCCCACAGCACACCCGCGAGGAAGCCGGTGAGCACCAGGGCGCCGAGCAGCCACCAGCCGCGACCGAGGCCGAAGGAGGCCACGTCGCTCGACGTGTCGGGACCGTCGACGACGTCGACGGTCAGTTCGAGCGGCAGTCCGGGCGTGGTCTTGACGCCGGAAGCCGCCGAGAAGGAGTTGGCGACCTCCAGACACACGGCCTCGGCCGCGGGCTTGTCGTCGGAATCGTCGTCCTCGCTCTCCGCCTTGGGATAGCGCAGACCGGCGGACATGACGTCGGTCCGGCCGGAGCCGGTCGACTCGCCGCGCACGATCTCGCGGCCGCTCACGGTCACCGCCCGCAGCGACACCCCGTAGTCCGGGTCGACCTGACGGTCGGCCGCCACGCTCACCGACGCGCGCAGTTCGAAGCCCGCAGGGACGTCCACGCGGTACCAGCGGTGCTGCCCGAACTCCTCGCGGTCGGTGTAGAGCCCGGACTCGAGCGTGCGCGCCTGTGCACATGCGTCGGCGCCGTTCACGGCGACCGGCGTGACCACCGGGTCGGCGGCCCGGTCCACCAACTGGTTGACCTTGTCGGTGAGTTCGTCGGTGTGCTCGATCGAGGTGTACGTTCCGCCGGTCGCCTCCGCGATACAGCTCAGCTGCTGCCGCAGTTTGGTGTTCGGCACCAGGCCGAGCGTGTCGATGGTGAGCCCGATCCCCTTGGCGGCGATCTCCCGGGCCACCTCGCACGGGTCCAGCGGGGCGCAGGTGTCCTCGCCGTCGCTGATGAGGACGATACGGCGGGATCCCTCGCCGCCCTCCAGGTCGTCGGCCGCCTTGAGCAGCGCCGGGCCGATCGGGGTCCAGCCGGTGGGCGCGAGGGTCGCGACGGCGGTCTTCGCCTCCGTGCGGTCCAAGGGCCCGACGGGGTAGAGCTGTTCGGTGTCCTTGCAGCCCGTCTTGCGGTCGTCGCCCGGGTAGTTGGCGCCGAGTGTCCGTATACCGAGCTGGACCTCCTCGGGGGTCGCGTCGAGGACCTCGTTGAAGGCCTGCTTCGCCGCGGCCATCCGCGTCTGTCCGTCGATGTCCCGCGCGCGCATGGAACCGCTGACGTCGAGGACGAGGTCGACCTTGGGCGCTGCGTCACCCGTGGGTTCGCCGGCGACGGCTCCGGCCGGGAGGGCGATCCCGGCCGTCAGGGCGGCGAGCAGGGCGCAGGCGCCCGCCGCCAGCCGTTGTCTTGTGATCATCGCCGGATCCTATTGATCAATGGCGTCACGCTTCAAAACGAGGGGGTGGCCGACGGTCGAACGAAGTGGCCTTCGGACGTTCGGACTTCAGGACGAGCCGGTGTCCCGCGGGCCCGTGCCCGACTCGGCGAGCGGATTCGGCAGCCGCGCCCAGATGTCCCCCGGCCGCTCGGGCGACAGCCGCATCGTCGTCAACGCCTTGGCCGGCAGCGGCTCTTCGAGCAGAGCCGCGAGATCCGGGGTGCGCGGCAGATCCCGTACGGCTGTGGACAGCGCCCCTCCCAGCGCGGTCGCCGAACCCGCCGTCGCCGCCAGCGCGCCCGCGACGAGCGAGCCGAAGAGCTTGCTGCGCAGGACGGACTCGTCGTCCGTGACGATACGGCCCGTCAGGTCCGGGGCCGGAATCCCGTGGCGGGCCAGCCGTGCCGGGCTGATCCGGATGTCGGCCAGATCGCGGTAGACGAGCCGCAGCGGGGCGCCCGCGGGCGAGAGCACCACCAGCAGGTTCTGGCCGTGCGCCTCCAGGGCCACGCCCAGGTCGAGCAGGCGCAGCCCGACGGTGAGCGCGAGCCGGCTGAACTCGGCCAGCCAGGCCGGGGACTGCGGCAGCACGGTCGAGGCGAGAGCGGCGACCGGGACGACCCGCTCGCCCGCCCCCGCGTACACGTCCGGCGACTCGCGCAACACCGCTGCCAGATCAGGGGTGTTGGCCGTGACCGCGCCGAGGGTCCGGGTGATGTGCAGCATCCCGTCCAGGCGCCCGGCCATCGCCTCCATGAACGCCGAGACGGCCGCGGCCGACTCGATCGAGTACACCGAGATGTCCCGCACCGACGAGGTCAGCCGGGCACTGAGCGCGGTCTTGACGTGCGGTCCGTCCGGAAGGGCCAGCGTCCGCAGGGACATCAGGGGATGCGCGGTCACGCTCTCCCCGGCGACACCTTCCCCGACCGCCCTCTCGTCCTTCAGCACATGCCGCGCCTGCCACGGGTGTACGGGGATCAGCACGCGCCCCGCCTCCCGGAACGGCCACTCGCCGCCCATCAGGCACGCGTCCTGCGGCACGGCCACCAGCCCCAGCTCGACGTCCGCCCGGTGCTCCGGCGCGTACGCCAGCTGCTCGGCCACCGAGAAGCCCGGCCGCGAACGGCAGTTGGGATGGAACGGATGCCCGTCCACGACCCGCTGCTCCCACCCCCAGGACGTGAAAGGGGAGCTCATCGCGGGCTGGTTGGCGCGGGAGAGCGCCAACGAGGCGACACTGTGGCCGAGTTCGACGGCGAAGGCGTGACCGTGCGGCAGCCCGAGTGCCGTCATGAGTCCGGCCGGGTGGCTGTACGCCGTCCCGTCCAGCTCGACCTCCCTGACGGTGGCGGCCGTCGCGTACGCGTCCGGGGCCGGGCCGTACAGACGACGCCCGTCGGCCAGCCGGAGCACCAGCCCGTCGCGCCCCGCCGCCTCCCGGCGCACGACCCAGGGCAGTGGTTCATGGACGAGCCCGCGCCACAGCCGGGTCAGGACGGCCGCGCGGGCACCGGGGAGTTCGACCGTGTACGGGGACAGCAGGGCGGGGCGTACGGTGCGCAGCTCGGCGGCGAGAACGGCCTCGGTCTCGGCCGGGGTGCGGGGAGGGTGCACAGAGGGCTCCTAGGGTGTGGGGACGGCGTCGCGGCCGGGTACAACGCCGGACATACTGAGCGCCAGGGCACCGTACGCAACGAACGGATCGCGTGGACCTCATGCACCCCATGCCACCCATGCACCCCGGGGACGGCATCGGCGAAGCAGCCGATGCGTACGCGGCGGCACCGCTGCTCAATTGTCTGCTGCGGGAGCTCGGCGACCCCGCACCGGGATCCGGGGAGCCCGGCGACCGGCGCGTGTACCGGCTGCCGGCCGGGGGACGGCTCCTGCGGGTGCGCGACGGACGCCGCCCCGCCGAGCCGGAGGTGTACGCCGCCGGTGCCTGGCAGCGCCTCAGCCACGCGGAACTGGTCAAACTCACCGCCGAGGTCCTCCGCGGCCACACCGGCCTGTCCAACCCCGAACTGCCCATCGAGATGATCGACAGCCGGGACGCGGTGGCGGCGATCCTGACCGCCAGGGAGGGGATGCCCCCGCCCGGCGGCCTGTACCGGCGTTCCGAACAGTCCCTGATCACCGGACATCCCTACCATCCCGCCCCCAAGGCCCGCGGCGGCGGCCCGGTCACCGGCTGGATTCCGTACGCTCCCGAGGCGTACACCAGCTTCCCGCTGGTGCTCCTGGGGCTGAGGGAGGACGTGTGCGTGGAGGACGGCGACACGGGCGTGCTCGACGGGCTGGGCGAGGCGCCGCCCGGCTATCGCCTGCTGCCCGCCCACCCCTGGCAGCTCGACCTCGTCGGCGCCCGCCCGGAGATCCGCGAGGCATTCGCGGACGGCCGCCTCGTACGGCTGGGGACATCCTCGTGGACGGTCTGGCCCACCGCGGCCATCCGCACGCTGTACGTCCCCGGCACCGACCTCTTCCTGAAGTTCAGCCTCGACGTCCGCATCACCAACGACATCCGCCGCCTCTGGCGTCACGACCTCCTCCGGCTGCGCCGCACGGACGCGGCGGTGACCTCGGCCTTCGCGGCCGTGGGCACCCCCGCGGCCTGGCTGAGCGACCGCGGCTACCGCACCGCGGACTTCGCCTTCGAGGAGCTCGCCGTCCTCGTACGCGACGGGCTGCGCACGCATGTGACCCCGGGCGCGACCCCGGTCCTGGCCGCCGCGCTGACGGAGGCCTTCGAGGGCAACCCCCTCGAAGGCCTCGCCGCCCCGGTCGCCTGGTGGACGGCGTATCTGCGCCAAGTCGTCCCGCCCGCCCTGGAGTTGTTCGCCCGGCACGGGGTCGTACTCGAAGCGCATCTGCAGAACACGGTGGTCGCCGTGGACGCCGACGGGACGCCGGTGCAGGCCCTGTTCCGTGACGCGGAAGGCGTGAAACTGCTGCCCGAGGTGACGCGCGCGGCCGGGTGGGAGCGGCTGGTGTACTGCCTCGTCGTCAACAACCTGCTGGAGATCGCGGAGGCGCTGGGGGAGCGGTACCCGGGCATGGAGCTCTGGGGCGCCGTGCGACGAGAGCTGACGCGGTACGGCGATGAGCTGCCCGAAGCGGCCGAACTGCTCCGGGCCCCGACCCTCCCCGGCAAGACCAATCTGCTGCTGCGCTGGACCGGCGCGGACGGCGCCGACGCACGCTATCTGCCCGTCCCGAACCCCTTGCGCACGCCGGACGCGGCGGGCAGCGGGCAATAGACACCGGTCGGCCGTCCTGTCGACCGGATCACAGTGGCCGGTGCTGTGCGGCGCGTCCGCCACAACCGAGTCAGTCCTTGCGGCCTTCCGCCTTGAGGTGCGTGGCGAAGAAGCCGTCGATGCGCCGCCAGGCGTCGACCGCGGACTCCGGGTGCGGTCTGATTCCGACGACACGCATCAGCGGACGCAGTGCGCGTGGCCCCACCTCGGCGTCGTTGAGGAACGAATGCCCGGCCTCCGGGTAATCCTTGACGTCGTGGACGACGCCGAGCCGGTCGAGGGACGCCTCCAGCCTGCGGGCCGCGCCCGGCAGCGTACGGTCGCGGGCCCCGTAACTCGCGACGACGGGGCAGGAACCGCCGAGGGCCCCGTCGAGCTCCTTCGGCAGGCGGCCGTAGTTGACGGAGGCGGCGTCGAACTCGCCGTCGTGCACGGCGAGGAGGGCGAAGGAACCGCCCATGCAGAAGCCGATGATGCCGATCCGCCCGGTGCAGTCGGGATCCTGGGCGAGGCGGGCGCGGGCCGCCGCGATGTCGCGGAAGGCACGGCCGTGTCCGGACAGGGCCGCCCGGAAGGTCGGCACCAGGCAGCGGACGGCCCCTCCGTCGCTGAACAGGTCCGGCATGACGACGAGGTACCCGGCTCTCGCGAGGCGTTCCGCCTGACGGTGCATCACATCATTGACGCCCAGCGCCTCATGGACCACGACGACACCGGGCCAGGGGCCCGCCCCCACGGGCCGGGTGAGATGGCCGGTGAGCCGACGGGAGCCACCGCGGGCGACGCCGAGCTCGGTGAGGTCGACGGCGGTGGTGGTCGTGTCGGGCATGCTGTCCTCCGGGGGAGAGGCGAGGGCGGGACGGCCGAGGTGAAGGCTAGGGCGCGATGAAGGGCTGCACGCGCTTGCGGTAGTCCTTCGGCCGCACTTCGTTGTAGTGCTTGTCCTTGTCCTCGCCCTCAGAGGTGAACATGTACATCGGGCACTCGTCGGACTTGGCCTCACCCGTGTGCTTGAACAACTCCTCGCCCGTGCGCGCCTCGACGACCTTCAGACGGTACGAGGTGTTGTACGTACTGACGGTGAACGGTTTGCCGTCGTCGCTCTCCATGTCGCACTTCTTGCCGGTCGGGCTCGCCTTGGTGCGCTGGACGCAGACGACCAGCTCGGCGTCGGCCGGCTTGTCCGAGTAGCCGAGGATCCAGCCCTTGGGGAAGTCGCCGGCGGGCGGCTCGAACTGCGACCAGGTGTCACCGGGGTTGTTCATGAGCATCGCCGGGTGCACGGTCTTCTTCGTACGGTCGTAGGCGGGCATCCCCGAGTAGCCGAGCCCGTCCGTGCACACCCGCTCCAGGTCCAGCGAGGTCGCCGGTACCTCCGGGGCGTCCGCCGCCGAACTCGTCGACGACGAACCGCCGTTGTCGCCTCCCGTGCTTCCGCCCGTGCCTCCGGTGAGCGACGAGCACCCGCACAGGGCCAGGCTCAGAAGCCCGGCGGTGATCCATGCGCGGGCACGCGGCATTGACGGCATTGACGGTGTTGAAGACATGTGGCGACCCCCATCGATGAAAGAACAGCAGGCAGGGCATGTCCCCCGGGCCATGCCCTGTCCCCCCTGCCCTGCTGGAAGAGAGCCTGCCGCCCGCCGGCAGCCGCGGACATCGGGGAAGTGCCCCCATGTAGTTGTGCGGTTCCTGTGACTCGTGGGTACTACGCTGTGCGGATTCGAAGGAGCTTTCGACGGGTGCCGGGGGGCATCCCGGAAGAGGGCGCAGGGGGGCCTGAGTGTCGTCGTTGTCGTCATCGGTACTGGTCGGCAGAGAACCGGAGCGGGATCTTCTGACCGAGGCCGTCCGATCGGCGGGCGAGGGGCGGGGCTCCTCGGTGTTCGTGCTCGGCGAGCCGGGCATCGGCAAGTCACGCCTCGTCGAGGAGGCCGCGGAGGCCGCCGTACGCACCGGTTTTCGGGTGCTGCGAGGGCGGGCCGCGTCCGCCGGGCGCGCGGTGCCGCTGCGCCCGCTGGCGGAAGCCGTGTTCTCCGGACTGCGCGGCGAAGGGGCGCCCGCCGACGGGGACCTGGGCCCGTACGAGCCGCTGCTGTCGCGACTGTGCGGGCTGGCGCCGCAGGACGGTGCGCCCCTGGTGGGCTACGCCGAGGCGGTGCTGCGGCTCCTGGGGACCCTCGGACACACCGGTGGCTGTCTCCTGGTGCTGGAGGACCTGCACGACGCGGACGCCGACACGCTCACGATCGTCGACTACCTCACGGACAACCTTCCCGGCCGGCGGGCCGTCCTGCTGGCCACCCTGCGCGGTGGGCCCGGACCGGCCCTCGACCTCGCCGAGGCCGCCGCGTCCCGCCGTACGGCCCGCACCCTGCGCCTCGCCCGCCTCGGCCCCGCCCACACCGCGGAGCTGGCCGCCCGCTGTCTGGGTCACGACGACGCGGGCAACGTACCGGCAGCGGTACTGGACCGTCTGCACGCCGTCTCCGAAGGTGTCCCCTTCGTCGTGGAGGAACTGCTGTCCGCCATGGTCGCCGGCGGCAACCTCGTTCAGCGGCAGGGCGACGGCTGGACGGTGACCGGCTCGCTGAACGCCGACGTGCCCGCGTCGGTCGCCGCCGCCGTCCTCCAGCGCGTGGACCATCTGGAACCGCCCGGTGTCGCGCTCCTGGAAGCGGCGGCCGTCCTGGGCAGGCGCTTCCCGGTGGACATCGCCGCCGGTGTCGCCGGGCTCGACAGGCCGACGGCACTCCGTCAGCTGCGGCATGCGGCTCGCGCCCATCTGGTCACCGACGGTGCCACGGCGGAGGAGCCCGGCTGGCACACGTTCCGCCACGCCCTGACCGCCGACGCCATCACCCACCGGCTGCTGCCCGTGGAGCGGGCGGCGCTCTGTCTCGCCGCGGCCGACGCGATCGAGTCCGCCGACGCCACAGGGCCGGATCCGTGGGACGCGGGCCGCCCCGCCCGGCGGGCCGGGGAGCCGCACGACCTGATCGGCAGTGACTCGGGTGACGACCTGTACCGCCTGGCCGCGGAACTGTGCGTCGCCGGCGGGCAGCGGGCGCGGGCGGCCGTGCTGCTCACCCGGGCCGGCCGGCAGGCGGTCCTGCGGGGCGCTCTGCTGACCGCGGTGGAACTCCTCGACCGGGGCCTGGAGTTGACCTCCGGCGCCGCGGACGCCCCGCCCGAGGCGGTGGCCGGGCTGCTGGAGGAGTTACTGGGGACACTCGTCCTCACGGGCGACGTCCGGCGCGTGCCTGAACTCGGCGACAGGTTGGACGGTGTCCTGACCGCGTGGGGCGCGCCGCCCGCCCGCCGCGCCGCGGGTTTCCTGGCCCGGGCCAGAGCCGCCGCCACCGCGCAGCAGTGGGAGGAGGGCCTGACCGCCGTGCGGCGGGCACGGGAGCTGCTCGGAGCCGAGCCCGACCCCGCGTCCCGCGCCGCCCTGGACGCGGTCGCCGCGCACCTGGTGCTCAACTCGCAGCGCCCGGACCGGCTGGAGAGCGCCAGGGCCCTGGCCGAAGGGGCCGTGGCGACCGCCGAGGCGGTCGGACTGCCGGAGGTGAGCTGCAAGGCGCTGAACATGCTCGGATACTGCCTGCGGCCTCACGATCTGGCCGAGGCGGAGAAGGTGTTCGAACGCCTGGTGGCCACGGCCGAGACCCGTGCGCTGCCGGTCTGGCGGATACGCGGCCTGCTGGAACTCGGCGTGCTGGACCGGATCCGGACCACCGGAACCGATCGGCTGCTGGCCGCACGGAAGGCGGCCGAGGAGACCGGTGCGGTGCTCATGACGGCCTGGGCCGACATGCACCTGACGCAGGCCCATGTGCTGCGCGACGAGCACGACAGCGCCCTGGAGTCCGCCCGGCGGCTCCGGACGACGGCCGACAGGCTGCGGTTGCGCGAGGTGCAGCTGATCGGTGTCGGAATGGACGCCATCATCGCCGCCTCACGTGGGGACCGGCAGAAACTCCAGGCCGCGCTGCACGTCATGGAGAGCGCACTGGCCGGGCGGAGCGCCGGAGCGCTCTGGGGCTACGCCGACACCTCCGTGTGGGGCTGGGCCCAGGGCATCTGCTCCCTGCTGCGGGAGGAACCCGACCGCGCGATGGCCGAGTTCACCGAGGCGGACCGGGTCATGCGGGCACTGCCCAGCACTCGCGGGGTCGCCGGTTTCCTGGGCCCCTACCTGCTCCTGCGGACCGTACGGGGCGCGGCCGGCTGGGCGGAGCTGGACGGGGCCGTCGCGGACCGGCTCACCCAGGTCCACTGGGACCGGCCCTTCGCGGGGTGGTCCCGGGCCGTGCTGCTGGGCCGCGAGGGCCGGGCCGCCGAGGCCGCCAAGGCGGCCGAGGAAGCACTGGCCGGGACCGACACCATCCCCCTGGCCCGCCACCTTTGTCTGCGCCTGGGGGCTTCCGCGGCGCTCGCCGACGGCTGGGGACGCCCTGTCGAGTGGCTGCGCGCCGCCGAGCAGTTCTTCCACGACCGGGGCACGACACGGGTGTCGGCCGCCTGCCGCGCCATGCTGCGGGAAGCGGGCTCTCCCGTGGCCCGCCGCCGTGAGGGCCACGACACGATTCCACAGGAGCTGCGGCGGGCGGGGGTGACCGCGCGGGAGTACGAGGTGCTGCGCCTGCTCGGCCGGGGGCTCGGCAACCAGGAGATCGCCGAGCAGCTCTTCCTCTCGCCGCGCACCGTCGAGAAGCACCTCGCGAGTCTCCGGAACCGTACCGATCAGAACGGCCGGGCCGCCCTGATCACCCTGGCACGCCGGTACGCGGACGGGCAGTGACTCCGACCGTTTCGGCCGGCGGTCGGCACCGCGGCCGCGGAGCGGCTCCGGAGCACCTGGCGCGAGTGGTGGAACCGGTGCTCGCGGCAGGCGCTCCGGAGTTACGAGGCGGCAGCGACTACGGATTCGGCGACCGTGGAATCAGCACTGCGGAATCAGCGGTGCGGGTGGTCAGGCCTCGCAGGCGCTCTTCGTGTCGCTCGTGTCCGCGGTGCAGGTGTCGGTGTTGGCGCCCCCGTTGAGGGAGTCGTTGCCGAACACGCCGTCGACACCGTCGAGGGTATCGTTGCCGGCTCCGCCGCTGTGGGTGTCGTTGCCGGCGCCGCCGACCAGGGTGTCGTTGCCCGTGCCGCCCACCAGGAGGTCGTTGCCCCCGAAGCCGGACAGGATGTCGCCCGCCGTGCCCCCGGTGAGCGTGTCGCCGAACTGGCTGCCGTAGACGATCTCGACGTCGGTGAGAACGTTGTCACCCTCCCCGCCGATGCCGTCGTCGGCGGCGTTGTCGATGTCCACGACCACGCCCGAGCCGCTCTCCAGGTAGCTGACGACGTCGTTGGTGCCGCCCCCGCCGCTGATCCGGTCGGCACCGGTGCCGCCGATGAGGAGGTCGAAGGTGGCGCTGCCGTTCAGGGTGTCGTTGCCCGTGCCGCCATTGAGGCTGTTGCTGCCGGGGCTGGGGCCGCCGTTGATGACATCGTTGCCCGACTCGCCCTTCAGCTCACTGCGGACGTTGGCGGTCTTGGTGATGGTGTCGTTGCCGTCCCCGGCGTTGACCACGACCGTGTCGGAGCTGACGGTCACCGGGCAGGCCACCGTGCCGTTGGTCAGGAGGGTGCAGTTGAGACCGGCGGTCAGGGTGTCGGAGGTGTCCCGGATGATGATGAAGTTCCCGGACAGACTGACCGTGATGTTGTTCGCGCGGCCCTGCGCCGCGTTCACGACGATGTTGGTCCCGCTCTTGAACACACCGGTGGCCGCGCTCGCGGGCCCGCCGGTCAAGGTCACCGCGGAACCGGCCATCGCCGCGACCACCAAGACCCGGAGTAACGCTTTTCTCCCCATGGAATCCCTCTCGGTTGTGTGAATCGACCTGCTCACAGTGCCCGCGGGACCCGGGAGGCACATGGGGGAACGCCCCCCACTTACTGGCCCTCGATTAATATGCTCACTTCATGACGGGCGGTTTCCGCTGTTTGACACCTCCAAGGTCGTCCATGGATTGCAAGGTCAATGAAGCAGGTGGCCCGAGAAAATGCTGAGGAAAGTTAGCGCGACCCGCTACGTCGAACCCCTCCGGGCGGGCGGTTCCGTGCCCGGAGTCGTCGAGGCCGACGACCTGGGGACGTACGTCGTGAAGTTCACGGGCTCGGCGCAGGGGCGCAAGGCGCTGGTCGCCGAGGTGATCGTCGGGGAACTGGCGCGCGCCCTCGGGCTGCGGTTCCCCGAGCTGGTGCTGGTGCACTTCGACCCCGCGGTCGGCGCGCACGAGCCCCACCAGGAGGTCCAGGACCTGCTCCGGGCCAGCGCGGGCCTGAATCTCGGCATGGACTACCTGTCCGGCGCCAAGGACTTCACTCCGGAGGTCGCGAAGACGTTCCCCGTCGACCCGCTGGAGGCGGGCAGGATCATCTGGCTGGACGCCCTCACGGTCAACGTGGACCGTACGACGCACAGTTCGAACCTGATGATCTGGCCCACGCTCGGTGTCGCGCCCCCGCGGCTGTGGCTGATCGACCACGGCGCTGCCCTGGTCTTCCACCACCGCTGGGACGCCTCCGAGCCGGACAAGGCGTACGACTTCCGGCGCCACGCGCTCGGCGGCCACACCCCCGACACACGCGCGGCGGACGCCGAGCTCGCGCCCAAGGTGACGGAGGAACTGCTGCGCGCGATCACGGCGGAGGTGCCCGACGCCTGGCTCGCTGACGAGCCCGGTTTCGCGACGCCGGACGAGGCCCGTGAGGCGTACGTCGGGTACCTGCTCGCCCGTGCCAGGGCCTCCGCGTCCTGGCTCCCCACGGACTTCCCCACCCGGGAACAGCTCGCCGCCGAGGACGCGGACCGCGCGGCGAAGACCCGGCGGGGCCGGCCGAACTGGCTCAAGCAGGTCCCCGACCTGCACGGCAAGCCGCCGGCGGAACAGGATTGGTCGGTGCACCTCGGATGACGGCCGAGAATGCTCGGGTGACCACTGAGAACACGCATGAGACCACGCACCGCGTTCAGATCGAGTACTGCACCCAGTGCCGCTGGCTGCCCCGCGCCGCCTGGCTCGCCCAGGAACTCCTCACCACCTTCGAGCAGGAGCTGACGGAGCTCGCGCTCAAGCCGGGCACCGGCGGCGTCTTCGTCGTACGGGTCGACGACGAGGTGATCTGGGACCGCCGCGAGCAGGGCTTCCCCGAGCCGACGGCCGTCAAGCGCCTCGTACGCGACCGAGTGGCCCCGGAAAAATCCCTGGGCCACTCGGAGAAGTGAGGCGTCTGCCGCCGGGTTTGCTCAGCCGGCCAGCTGCTCGTAGGCCGGCAGGGTCAGGAAGTCCGCGTAGTCCTCGTCGAGGGCGACCGTGAGCAGCAGGTCGTGGGCCTGCTGCCAGCGGCCGGCCGCGAAGGCCTCCTCGCCGATCTCGGCGCGGATGTCGGCCAGTTCCCGGTCCGCGATCTCGCGGGCCAGCTCGGGCGTGGCCTTCACGGTGTTCCCGTCGTGCTCGAACTCGACGCCCGCGTTGATCCACTGCCAGATCTGCGAACGGGAGATCTCGGCCGTGGCCGCGTCCTCCATCAGGTTGAAGATCGCGACCGCGCCGAGACCACGCAGCCAGGCCTCGATGTAACGGATGCCGACCTGGACGGCGTTGACGAGTCCGTCGTAGGTGGGCCTGGCGTCGAGGGAGTCGACGGCGATGAGGTCGGCCGCCTTCACATCGACGTCCTCGCGCAGCCGGTCCTTCTGGTTCGGCCTGTCGCCGAGCACGGCGTCGAAGGACGCCATCGCGATCGGCACGAGGTCCGGGTGGGCCACCCACGATCCGTCGAAGCCGTCGCCCGCCTCACGGTCCTTGTCGGCCTTGACCTTCTCGAAGGCGACCTTGTTGACCTCTTCGTCGCGCCGCGAGGGGATGAACGCCGCCATGCCGCCGATCGCGTGCGCGCCGCGCTTGTGGCAGGTGCGGACGAGGAGTTCGGTGTACGCGCGCATGAACGGGGCCGTCATCGTCACCGCGTTGCGGTCAGGCAGGACGAACCTCTGCCCGCCGTCACGGAAGTTCTTGACGATGGAGAAGAGGTAGTCCCAGCGGCCCGCGTTCAACCCCGAAGCGTGGTCGCGGAGTTCGTAGAGGATCTCCTCCATCTCGTACGCGGCCGTGATCGTCTCGATCAGGACGGTCGCGCGGACGGTGCCCTGCGGGATACCGACGTAGTCCTGCGCGAAGACGAACACCTCGTTCCAGAGGCGGGCCTCCAGGTGCGACTCCGTCTTCGGGAGGTAGAAGTACGGGCCCTTGCCGAGGTCGAGGAGGCGCTGGGCGTTGTGGAAGAAGTACAGGCCGAAGTCGACGAGCGCGCCCGGGACCGGGGTGCCCTCGGCGTCGACGAGGTGACGCTCGTTCAGATGCCAGCCGCGTGGGCGCATGACGACGGTCGCCAGCTCCGCGGGGGCCTTCAGGGCGTACGACTTGCCGGTGCGCTCGTCGGTGAAGTCGATGCTGCGGGTGTACGCGGCGGCCATGTTCACCTGGCCGGTGACCACGTTCTCCCAGGTGGGCGCGGAGGCGTCCTCGAAGTCCGCGAGCCACACCTTCGCACCCGAGTTGAGGGCGTTGATGGTCATCTTGCGGTCGGTGGGGCCGGTGATCTCGACGCGGCGGTCGTTCAGGGCCTCCGGCGACGGGGCCACCTTCCAGGAGTCGTCCGCGCGGATCGCGGCGGTCTCCGGGAGGAAGTCGAGGGTGGAGGTGCGGGCGATCTCGGCGCGGCGCTCGGCGCGGCGGGCGAGGAGCTCGTCACGCCGGGGCGTGAACCGCCGGTGCAGCTCGGCCACGAAGGCGAGGGCCGCGTCGGTGAGGACCTCTTCCTGCCGGGGCAGGGGCTCGGCGTCGACGATGGCCAGCGGGGACGGCGCTGGTGCGGACATGAACTGTCACTTCCTTCAGCGAGCTGACGTGAGTACGCCGCGGCACCGGGTGCCAGCGGAACCTGAAGCGACCGACGGGACCGGGAGGACAGTCGGACGCTTCTGAACAGTGGATAGTAGTTTCCTCATGGTGGAAGTTCAATGATTTGTTGACGTCGAGATTCTCCGCTTCGAGGGAATGTGGCGCTCGGTGCCACCCCGTTCACTCAAGGTGGACCAGGTCGCTCTCCGTGTCGATGTCGTAGGGCCGGGCCACGTCCCCGCATTCGACGAGCACGATCTCGTCCTCGTGTGCCTTGAGATAGGCGCGCGCCCCGCGGTCCCCGGTCGCGGTCACGGCGATCCCCGCCCAGTGACGGGCGCCGAACAGCACCGGATGCCCTCTCTCCCCGTCGTACGAGGCCGCCGCGAGCGTTTCGTCCGACGTGTACGCGGCGTGTACGCGGGCCACGGCTTCCGGTCCGATCCCCGGCTGGTCCACCAGTGACACCAGGACGGCCCGGACGTCCGTACCGGCCAGCGAGTCCAGGCCGGCCCGCAGTGAGGAGCCCATGCCCTGCGCCCATTCGGGGTTGTCCACGAGCACGCAGCCGGGCAGCACGGCCCGCTCGCGCACGGCATCCGCACCGGCGCCGAGCACCACATGGATCCGGGTGCAGCCGCCCGCCCGCAGTGTTCCGACCGCGTGTTCGACGAGAGGGTGTCCCCGGTGGGTCAGCAGCGCCTTGGGGCGTCCGCCGAGGCGGCGCCCCCCGCCGGCGGCCAGCAGCAGCCCGGCGACCTGCTCGTTGTTCTCCGTCATCCCCCCTGCATACCCGACCGGGGGCGGACGTGCCCCGGAACCCCTGCGGGCCTCGCGGTGTCCGGGGACTGAATTTCGGTCCTCGTGGTGGCGCCCACCGCATCGGGTGGCGTTTACTGTCCCGCGTCCCTGGGCGCCCGACCAGCGCCACGGGACGGATTTGGGCGGCGGCGCGGAGCAGGCACCACGTATCGCGCACTAAGACGTGCGAGGGGGAGAGCTGTGTTGCGGAGCTTGGGACAGAGGCCAGTGACCGGCAGCGACGAGGATCCGAGAGTGGCGGAGTTGCGGACCGCGGTGTCCAGGCTGCGCCGCGAACTCGCCGCGCATCCGGCCGAGTTCCCGGACCGGGGCATAGCGGAGGACGAGCTCGCGGCCCTTGCCGCGATGGCCGTCACCGGGATGCCGGAAGTGCCGCGCCTGCGCCGCTCACTGCTCCTGATCGCCGGTTCCATCGGCTCGGTCAGCGCACTGTCCGCCGGGCTCGCGGGCGTACGCAGCGCGGTGGAACTCTTCGGAGAGCCGCCCCGGCGCTGACTTCGTTCAGGTGGTCGATCCCGAACTGGCCAGGGCCTCCGACAGCTCCACCGCCACCTGCTGGAGCACGGGCACGATCCGGTCCGTCGCCGTCTCCGTGACACGGCCGGCCGGACCGGAGATCGAAATCGCCGCTGCGGTGGGGGAGTTGGGCACGGAGACGGCGAGGCAGCGGACCCCGATCTCCTGCTCGTTGTCGTCCACCGCGTACCCGGCGCTCCGTACCTCTTCGAGCGCGCTGAGGAACTCGTCCGGGGTCGTGATCGTCTTCTCCGTCGCCGCGGGCATGCCCGTACGGGACAGGAGGGCGCGCACCTCGTCGGCCGGGACGTGTGCGAGCAGGGCCTTGCCGACGCCCGTGGAGTGCGGCAGTACCCGGCGGCCCACCTCGGTGAACATCCGCATCGAGTGCTTGGACGGCACCTGCGCCACGTACACGATCTCGTCGCCGTCGAGCAGTGCCATGTTCGCCGTCTCGCCGGTCTCCTCGACCAGGCGCGCCAGGTAGGGGCGGGCCCAGGTGCCGAGCAGCCGGGACGCGGACTCGCCGAGCCGGATCAGACGCGGGCCGAGCGCATAGCGCCGGTTGGCCTGCTGGCGTACATATCCGCAGGCCACGAGCGTGCGCATGAGACGGTGGATGGTGGGCAGCGGCAGCCCGCTGCTCGCGGACAACTCGCTCAGCCCGACCTCACCGCCCGCGTCCGCCATCCTCTCCAGCAGATCGAAGGCGCGCTCAAGAGACTGGACGCCACCGGAGGCGGCGGCTGGCTTGGCGTCGGTGGTGCTGGCGCTGGACGTCGGCACGGGCGCGGTCCTTTCAGGCGGGCAGGGAGGCAGCCTACCCGGCAGTTGGTTGACTGCACGGCTCGGTGTGGTTACGTTCTGCGTGGTGGAAGTGTAATTCCGCTTTGTGGAAACGTCCAGGGAATTCACCTGAGGCGGTCAGGGGAGAAGTCGACTCTTGACGGCATGAAGCGGGGAGTGAAGACTCCTTCAACAGAACGTTGAATTCCGTTACGTGGAAGTAAACGGCGGAAGGCAGCGGGCGGCACAGAGACATGTGCCGCGTGGAGAGACGTGCGGCATGGAGAGGGGTCCGGGTGTCCGACGACGGATGGGGCGAATTGGTCCTGCGCTCGACGCGCGTGATCACCCCCGAAGGGACGCGCGCCGCCTCGGTCGCCGTCTCCGGGGGGAAGATCACGGCCGTGCTCGCGCACGACGCCGAGGTGCCGGCCGGGGCACGGCTGGAGGACTTCGGCGACGACGTCCTGCTGCCCGGCCTCGTCGACACCCACGTGCACGTCAACGACCCGGGCCGCACGGAGTGGGAGGGCTTCTGGACCGCCACACGCGCCGCGGCGGCCGGCGGCATCACGACCCTGGTCGACATGCCCCTCAACTCCCTGCCGCCGACCACGACGGTCGACCACCTTCGCATCAAGAAGGACGTCGCCCGTTCCAAGGCGCACATCGACGTCGGTTTCTGGGGCGGCGCCCTGCCCGGCAACGTCAAGGACCTGCGGCCGCTGCACGACACGGGCGTCTTCGGCTTCAAGGCGTTCCTGTCGCCCTCCGGGGTCGACGAGTTCCCCGAGCTGGACCAGGAGCAACTCGCCCTGTCCCTCGCGGAGATCGCCGGATTCGACGGTCTGCTGATCGTGCACGCCGAGGACCCGCACCACCTCGCGGCGGCCCCGCAGAAGAGCGGCCAGAGGTACGCCGACTTCCTTGCCTCGCGACCGCGCGACGCCGAGGACACCGCCATCGCGAACCTCATCGGCCAGGCCAAGCGCCTCAACGCGCGCGTCCACGTGCTGCACCTGTCGTCCAGCGACGCGCTGCCGCTGATCGCCGCCGCCAAGGCCGAGGGCGTACGCGTCACGGTCGAGACCTGCCCCCACTATCTGACCCTGACGGCCGAGGAAGTCCCGGACGGAGCAAGCGAGTTCAAGTGCTGCCCGCCGATCCGTGAGGCCGCCAACCAGGACCTGCTGTGGCAGGCGCTGGCCGACGGCACGATCGACTGCGTGGTCACCGACCACTCCCCGTCGACGGCCGACCTGAAGACCGACGACTTCGCGACCGCGTGGGGCGGCATCTCCGGCCTCCAGCTCAGCCTGTCCGCCGTCTGGACCGCGGCCCGGGCGCGCGGGTACGGCCTGGAGGACGTGGTCCGCTGGATGTCCTCGCGCACGGCCGGGCTGGTCGGCCTCGACGACCGCAAGGGCGCCATCGCGGTCGGCCTCGACGCCGACTTCGCGGTCCTCGCACCCGACGAGACCTTCACCGTCGACCCCGCCGCGCTCCAGCACCGCAACCGGGTCACCGCGTACGCGGGCCGAACTCTGCACGGCGTCGTCAGGTCCACGTGGCTGCGCGGCGAACGCATCGTGACGGACGGGCAGTTCGCTGATCCGAGGGGGCAACTCCTGTCCAGGCGCCCGTAGTTGGCCCCGCAAGAGACAGAGCCCGCAAAAGTACAGAGACCACAAAAGACAGAGCACGCTGAAAACAGAGCCCACTGAAAGAGGAAGAAGAGCCGGTACCCGTACCAGCGATTCGCGCACGACCCCGCACCCGCAGCGGCCGACTCCCGAAAGGCAGACCTGATCACTGTGACGGCGCAGCACCAATCCCCCCTGGCCCGTTTCACCGGCGACGCGAACCCCTACGGAGGCGGCGACCCGTACGCGGACCACCGCAGCGCCGACTTCCCCTTCACCCAGTACGCCAACCTCGCCGACCGGCAGCTCGGCGCCGGGGTCATCGCCGCCAACGACGAGTTCTTCGCCCAGCGCGAGAACCTGCTCCTGCCCGAGCGGGCCGAGTTCGACCCCGAGCACTTCGGGCACAAGGGCAAGATCATGGACGGCTGGGAGACCCGGCGCCGGCGTGGTGCCTCCGCCGAGCACCCGTGGCCCACGGCAGACGACCACGACTGGGCGCTCGTACGCCTCGGCGCGCCCGGTGTCGTACGGGGCATCGTCATCGACACCGCCCACTTCCGCGGCAACTACCCGCAGGCGGTGTCCGTCGAGGGTGCCTCGGTCCCCGGTTCCCCGTCCCCCGAGGAACTCCTCGCGGACGACGTGAAGTGGACGACGCTCGTCCCGCGCACGGCGGTCGGCGGTCACGCGGCCAACGGCTTCGCCGTCGACGTGGAGCAGCGCATCACCCACCTCCGCGTCAACCAGCACCCGGACGGTGGCATCGCGCGCCTTCGGGTGTACGGCGAGGTCGTCCCCGACCCGCGGTGGCTCTCGGTCCTCGGCACCTTCGACGTCGTCGCCCTGGAGAACGGCGGGCAGGTCGAGGACGCGTCCAACCTCTTCTACTCACCCGCCACCAACACCATCCAGCCGGGGCGTTCCCGCAAGATGGACGACGGCTGGGAGACGCGGCGGCGGCGGGATCAGGGGCACGACTGGATTCGCTACCAGCTCGTCGCGCGGTCCGAGATCCGTGCGGTCGAGATCGACACGGCGTATCTGAAGGGCAACTCGGCCGGGTGGGCGTCGGTTTCGGTGCGGGACGGTGTGGACGGGGAGTGGGCCGAGGTTCTGCCCCGCACCCGCCTGCAGCCCGACACGAACCACCGGTTCGTCCTCGCCGGCCCGGCCGTCGGCACGCATGCGCGCGTCGACATCTTCCCTGACGGGGGCATCTCGCGGCTGCGGCTGTTCGGTTCCCTGACGGAGGACGGCGCGACGCGGTTGGCTGCGCGGCATCAGGAACTCGGGGGCTGAGGCGGGGAGTTCCTCGTCCTCAAACGCCGGACGGGCTACTGGCTAGCCTCTCCGGCGTTTGAGGAGCGGGGGTTCGGGGGCCGGCCCCCGAGTAGTGACGGGAATGGGTAGGGGCGGCGGGGGCGAAAAACTCGGCCCCGCCGGAGTCAGGCGGCGTGACCTCCGTCGACAGAGAACTCCGCCCCGGTGACGTACCCCGCCTCCACCCCCGCCAGATACGCCACCGCGGAGGCAACTTCCTCGACCGTCCCGAACCGCCCCACCGCGGTCATCGCGGCCTGCCCACCCGCATACGGCCCATCAGCCGGATTCATATCCGTATCGATCGGCCCGGGATGAACGATGTTCGCCGTGATCCCCCGCTCACCCAACTCCCTGGCCAACGCCTTGGTCAGCCCGACGAGGGCGGACTTCCCGGTCGCGTACAACGTGCCGCCGGGCCCAGGCACACGCTGAGTCATACACGTACCGATGGTGATGATCCGCCCGCCACGCTCCATGCGCGCGGCCGCCGCCTGGGACGCGAGGAAGACACCGCGCACGTTCACGGCGAGGACCCGGTCGACGTCCGCGAGGGAGAAGCTGTCCAGGGGGCCGAGAAGCCCGACGGCCGCGTTGTTCACGAGGACGTCGAGACGCCCGAGCCCTTCCGCCGCGCGCTCCACGGCCCCGCCGGCCTCCTCCGCGTCGGCGGAGTCCGCGCGGAGAGCGAGCGCCCGCCGCCCCAGCGCCCGGATCCGGTCCACGACGTCGCACGCGGCCTCCTTGTCGCGTACGTAGGTCAGGGCGACATCCGCGCCCTCCCGAGCGAGCCGCACGGCGGTCGCGGCACCGATACCGCGACTGCCGCCGGTCACGAGGGCCACTGTTCCGTTCATGGTTGCTTGTGAGGTCATGGGTCCATCCCAGCGGCCGGGCAGGCGGAGTGCTGGCGGCGAACGGACACCGAGGTCACCCGAGCCGGGACAGGACGTACGAGGGGCGGATCCGGACGTACGCGAGACGGACCGGGACGTACTAGGGGCGGATCCAGAGGCGCGCGGGACGGACCGAGAGGCGCGCGGCGCGGATCCGTCGGCGGGCGGCCGATGAGTTGCGGGTGCTCAGAGGGTCTGAGCTGATGACAGGACACCCGCTTCGGAAGAAGGCACGTCATGGGCAAGCTCACTCTCACCTCTTTCGTCACCCTCGACGGCGTCCATCAGGCTCCGGGCGGCCGTGACGAGGACCGCCGCGACGGCTTCGAGCACGGCGGCTGGAGTTTCCCGTACGACGACGAGGACTTCGGGCAGTTCATCACCGAGGTGTTCGGCCGCGCGGGCGCCTTCCTGCTCGGCCGCCACACGTACGAGATCTTCGCCGGGTTCTGGCCGAAGGTGACCGACCCGGCCGACCCGGTCGCGGGGAAGCTCAACTCCCTGCCGAAGTACGTCGCCTCGTCGAGCATCACGCAGCCCGAATGGGCCGGCACGACGGTGATCAGCGGCGATCTCGCCGAGGAGGTCACCGCGGTCAAGGAGAGGACCGACGGGGAACTCCAGGTTCACGGCAGCGCCGCCCTCGCCCAGTCCCTCCTCGCGCTCGACCTCGTCGACACGATGCACCTGCTGTCCTTCCCGGTCGTACTCGGCACGGGCCGCCGTCTCTTCGCCGAGGGCGCCGTGCCGACCGCGTTCCGGCACAGGGGCGCGCGGCTCACGAGCAAGGGCGTCGCCATCCACACGTACGACCTGGCAGGACGCCCGGAGTACGGCACGTACGAACTGCCGGAGGGGGCCGCGTAGAGGCCGGGGCGCTCCCGTGCGGGGGTCTCGTGGCGCACGTTAACTCCCGGAAAACTCATCCGACTTGCGGGACGAAATCACTGTCCTTGACATTGACATGCCATGGTCTACGCGCGTCATGCTAGAGGGCATGAGATTCCCCCCACGAATCACTCGCATCGGCGCTCTGGTCGCCCTCACGTCCGCCCTGCTCATCGGCGGCGCCGCCACGGTTCCCGCGAACGCGGCGGTGACCGCCGTCGGCAGCATCTGCTACGGCTCACTGCCGTCGCAGGCGCACGACACGCTCGACCTCATCGAGCAGGGCGGTCCCTACCCCTACTCCCAGGACGGCAGCGTCTTCCAGAACAGGGAAGGCATCCTGCCCTCGCAGAGCACCGGCTACTACCACGAGTACACGGTGATCACGCCCGGTTCGTCCACGCGCGGTGCGCGTCGCATCGTCACCGGCGAGGAGAACCAGGAGGACTACTACACCTCCGACCACTACGCCTCGTTCAAGCTGGTCAACTACAGCTGCTGACCGGCACGGGCCGTTCGCCGGAAGCCCGGTCCCTGCTCGTCAGGGCTTCCGGCTCTCCGCGGCCGCGAACAGCGCGAACGCCAGCACGAGCAGGGCGACGCTCCCGTAGATCTCGCGGCCGTCGAGGAAGTCGAGCCGTTGTACGAGGCCCCAGCCGCGCAGCCGGCCGGTGAACTCGTAGACCAGGCCCGCCACGCCCTGAACGAGGGCGATCACACCGAGAAACTCCAGCACCTGCTTCATACAAGGATCCTCGCCCCGCGGACCCCCCACTCTCATCGGCCGCGGGGCGAGGTATGCCCGACGGAAGTCCCGGACCGGTCCGGTGAGGCCGCGCCCAAAGTCTGACGTGCCGCGACTTTGGTCGTTGATCAGGCGCCGGGGGCGGTGCGAGCGGACGGAGGTGCGTAGTTTTGTCGATTGTGAGTGACACCGGGCATCTGCCGAAACCGCCGCCTCTCCCCGGACGCCGGTGGTTTCTGCCGTCGGCCATCACCGCGGAGCTCGACCCGGACAGCGTCGGCCGGACGGGACGCCCTAAGCGCACCGCGCGTGACTGGATCGTCGACTTCACCTGCTTCCTGGTGGCCGTCGCCGTCGGCCTTCTCGGAGCGGACGCGCTGCCCAAGGAGCCGAACACGCCGTACCCGCTCGAGGTCGTCGACCAGTGGCTCGGGGCTCTCGCCTGCGCGGCCGTCTGGCTCCGGCGACGCTGGCCGCTCGGCCTCGCCGTGGCGATGGTCCCGGTCTCCTTCCTCTCGAACACCGCGGGCGGCGCGGGCGTGGTGGCCCTGTTCACGCTCGCGGTGCACCGGCCCTTCAAGTACGTCGCCTGGACGAGCGGCGTCTCCCTGGCCGCGACGCCTCTCTTCTACTGGCTGCGGCCCGATTCAGACCTGCCCTATGTCTTGTCCCTCGCCTTCGCCGGGCTCCTGACCGGCGCCCTGGTCGGCTGGGGGATGTTCGTACGGTCCAAGCGTCAGCTCATGCTGAGTCTGCGGGACCGGGCGCGCCGGGCCGAGACCGAGTCGGCGCTGCGGGCCGAGCAGGCCCAGCGGCTGGCCCGGGAGGCGATCGCGCGCGAGATGCACGACGTCCTGGCCCATCGGCTGACCCTGCTCAGCGTGCACGCCGGGGCGCTGGAGTTCCGCCCGGACGCGCCCCAGGCCGAGGTGGCGCGAGCCGCCGGGGTCATCCGGGAGAGCGCGCACGAGGCCCTGCAGGATCTGCGGGAGATCATCGGTGTACTGCGGGCCTCCGGCGACGGCCCGGAGGAGTCCGGGAGGCCGCAGCCGACGCTCGGGGCACTGGAAGGGCTCGTCTCCGAGAGCCGTGAGGCCGGGATGAAGGTCACGCTGGACAACCGCGTCACGGACGCCGGCACGGTCCCCGCGTCCGTCGGCCGCACCGCCTACCGCATCGCGCAGGAGGGCCTGACCAACGCCCGTAAGCATGCCCCGGGCTCGGAGGTCACGGTCACGGTGGCCGGAGTGCCGGGCGACGGGCTCACCATCTCCGTGCGCAACCCGCCGCCGCCCGGCGACGTGCCCCATGTCCCCGGTTCCGGGCAGGGGCTCATCGGCCTCACCGAACGGACCACGCTCGCGGGCGGGCACTTCGAGCACGGGCCCGGGGAGGACGGCGGCTTCCAGGTGAGCGCGTGGCTGCCCTGGGGCTGAGCACACCCTCGGTCCGCGCCGGAGCGTGAGCCGGGCGCGCTGCTATGACGACCGAGTGAGGGGGCACTTCCGCGAATGAGCTGGGGAAAAGCAGAAGGTTGGACGGAGAAGGGTCATTACGGTGAGCCCATGACTCCGATCCGTCTGCTCCTCGTCGACGACGACCCACTGGTCAGGGCCGGCCTCTCCTTCATGATGGGCGGCGCCGACGACCTCGAGATCGTGGGGGAGGCCGCCGACGGCAGCGAGGTCGAGGCGCTGGTCGACCGCACGCGCCCGGACGTCGTCCTCATGGACATCCGTATGCCCACGGTGGACGGACTGGCGGCCACCGAACGGCTCAGGAGTCGCAAGGACGCCCCGCAGGTCATCGTCCTGACCACCTTTCACGCCGACGACCAGGTGCTGCGGGCGCTGCGCGCGGGCGCGGGCGGCTTCGTCCTCAAGGACACCCCGCCCGCGGAGATCCTCGACGCGGTACGCCGGGTCGCGGCCGGCGATCCCGTGCTCTCGCCCACCGTGACGCGGCAGTTGATGGCCCACGCCGCGGGCACCTCGGCCGACACCCGGCGCACGAGCGCCCGTACGCGCGTCGCCACGCTCAACGACCGTGAGCGTGAGGTGGCCGTCGCCGTGGGCCAGGGCCGTTCGAACGCCGAGATCGCGACCGGACTGTTCATGAGCGTCGCCACCGTCAAGACGCACGTCTCCCGCATCCTCGCCAAGCTCGACCTCAACAACCGTGTGCAGATCGCCCTGTTGACGTACGACGCCGGACTCCTGGAGGAGGACGGGCACTAGCCGCCGGCCGTGGGCGTTGGAGTGAACGGAGGGGGAAGCGCATGGTGGACGTGATCGATCTGGGGAAGTACGGGCCGTCTTTCACCGAGGACCCGCATCCGGTGTACGCGGAACTGCGCGCGCTCGGCCCGGTCCACCGGGTGCGGCTGCCGGCACCCGACGCGCACCACGAGACCTGGCTGATCGTCGGGTACGAGGAGGCGCGGGCCGCGCTCGCCGACCCCCGCCTCGCCAAGGACGGCCAGAAGATCGGCGTGACGTTCCTCGACGAGCAGCTGATCGGAAAGTACCTGCTGGTCGCCGACCCGCCGCAGCACACACGGCTGCGGTCCCTCATCGCCCGTGAGTTCACCGGGCGCCGGGTGGAGAAGCTCAGGCCGCGCGTCCAGGAGATCACGGACACCCTGCTCGACGAGATGCTGCCGCGTGGCCGCGCCGACTTCGTGGAGTCCTTCGCCTACCCGCTGCCCCTCACCGTCATCTGCGAACTGCTCGGGGTGCCGGAGATCGACCGGGCGGCGTTCCGCGCGCTCTCGACGGAGGCCGTCGCGCCGACCAGCGGGGAGAGCGAGTACGAGGCGTTCGTCCAGCTCGCCGCGTATCTCAACGACCTGATCGAGTACAAGCAGAGATCCGGGCCCGCCGACGACCTGCTCAGCAGCCTCATCCGGACGACCGCCGAGGACGGCGACCGGCTCTCGCCGCAGGAACTGCGCGGCATGGCGTTCGTACTGCTCATCGCCGGTCACGAGACGACGGTCAACCTCCTCGCCGGGGGCGTCCACGCGCTGCTCACCCATCCCGGCCAACTCGCAGCGCTGCGGGCCGACATGACGTTGCTCGACGGTGCCGTGGAGGAGATGCTGCGCTACGAGGGGCCGGTGGAGAACGCGACGTTCCGGTACGCGGCGGAGCCTCTGGAGATCGCCGGTACGGCCGTCGGGGCGGGGGAGGCGGTGATGGTCGGCCTCACCGCGGCCGATCGCGACGGGGTCCGTTATCCGGCCCCCGACCGCTTCGACATCCGGCGCGACGCCCGTGGGCATGTCGCCTTCGGCCACGGCATCCACTACTGCCTGGGCGCCCCACTGGCCCGCCTGGAAGCCCGGGTGGCGCTCCGCACCCTCCTCGACCGCTGCCCCGACCTGGCCCTCGACGGGCCGGCCGGCGGCTGGCTGCCGGGGATGCTGATGCGGGGGGTACGAAGCCTGCCGCTCCGCTGGGGATGATTCTCGCCCCCGCCGCCCCTACCCATTCCCGTCACTTCCTCAGGGGCTCCGCCCCCGAACCCCCGGTGCGCAGTTCCCCGCGCCCCTGGGTATCTCAGCCTCTCCGGCGTTTGAGGAGCGGGGGTTCGGGGGCCGGCCCCCGAGTAGTGACGGGAATGGGTAGGGGCGGCGGGGGCGAGAACCCCTCAGTCCCGCGCCCCCGCGATCTCCCCAAGGCGTACCGTCCGGCGCTCGCGCCGAGACAACTCGCACGCCTCGGCGATCCGCAGCGCCTGCAACGCCTCACGCCCGTCACACGGATTGGCCCGCTCCCCGCGCACGACCTCGACGAACGCATGCAGCTCCGCCTCGTACGCGGGCCCGAACCGCTCAAGGAACCCGGTCCACGGCTTCGTCGCGGCAGGCGGCCCGGCCGGTTCCGTGGAGGCGATCGGCGTACGGTCGTCGAGCCCGACCCCGATCTGGTCCAGCTCACCGGCCAGCTCCATGCGGACGTCGTATCCGGCGCCGTTCAGCCGGGTCGCCGTCGCCGAGGCGAGCGTGCCGTCGTCCAGCGTGAGGACGGCCGCGGCCGTGTCGATGTCGCCCGCGTCGCGGAACATCGAGGGCCCGGCGTCCGAGCCCATCGCACACACCTCGGTGACCTCGCGGCCCGTCACCCACCGCAGCATGTCGAAGTCGTGCACCAGCGTGTCCCGGTACAGCCCGCCGGACAGCGGCAGGTAGGCGACCGGCGGCGGCGACTGGTCGGACGTCATGGCACGCACGGTGTGCAGCCGCCCGAGCGAGCCGGAGCGCACCGCCTCCCGCGCGGCCGTGTACCCGGAGTCGAAACGCCGCTGGAACCCCATCTGCAGGATCGTTCCGGCAGTCTCGACCTCCGTGATGGCCGTTAACGTGTCCCGCAGGTCGAGGGCGATGGGCTTCTCGCAGAACACCGGAAGCCCGGCCCGTGCTGCCCGACCGATCAGTTCGCCGTGGGCCGAGGTCGCGGCCGTGATGACCACGGCGTCCACGCCCCAGGTGAAGATCTCGTCCACGCCGGGCGCCGCCGTGGCGCCCAAGCGGTCCGCGAGCCGACGGGCGCGTGCGGTGTCCGCGTCCGTGACGATGAGAGAGCCGCCGACCTCGCGGTGCCGGCTGAGGGCGGTCGCGTGGAATGTACCAATTCGACCCGTCCCGATGAGTCCGATGCGCATGGGACCAAACTGAGGGCGGACCCTACACCCTGTCAACGCTTTGTCCGGACAATCGAACCTCACAACTTCCCGTCATCATCCCCCGGAGCTACGCTCGGCCCCGTGCCCAAACCAGACGTGGACCCGACCGTGCCGCTCCAGCTCAGCGTCGACCGGAACAGCCCGGTGCCGCTGTACTTCCAGCTCGCCCAGCAGCTCGAAGCCGCGATCGAGCACGGCGCCCTGACCCCGGGCAGCCTGCTGGGCAACGAGATCGAGCTCGCCGGACGCCTCGGCCTGTCCCGGCCCACGGTCCGCCAGGCCATCCAGTCACTGGTGGACAAGGGCCTCCTCGTACGCCGTCGAGGCGTCGGCACCCAGGTCGTACACAGCCAGGTCAAGCGACCGCTGGAACTGAGCAGCCTCTACGACGACCTGGAGGCGGCCGGTCAGCGCCCGGCCACCCGTGTCCTCGTCAACACCGTCGTCCCGGCTTCGGCCGAGGTCGCCGCCGCCCTCTCGGTTGCCGAGGACAGCGACGTGCACAGGGTGGAGCGGCTGCGCCTGGCCCACGGCGAGCCGATGGCGTACCTCTGCAACTTCATGCCGCCCGGTCTCCTCGACCTGGACAGCTCGCAGCTGGAGGCCACCGGTCTGTACCGGCTGATGCGCGCCGCGGGCATCACTTTGCACAGCGCCCGTCAGTCCGTCGGCGCCCGCGCCGCCACGGCTGTGGAGGCCGAGCGTCTCGGCGAGCCCGAGGGGGCCCCGCTGCTCACGATGCAGCGCACCACCTTCGACGACACGGGCCGAGCCGTCGAGTTCGGCACCCACACGTACCGCGCCTCGCGCTACTCCTTCGAGTTCCAGCTGCTCGTACGCCCCTGACCTCGTACGACTCGGCGGGCGCCGCGGCCTCGCCCGGGTCGCAGGGATGTGCTCGCGCGGTACCCGCCGTCCGAATGGGTGATCGCCGTGTCCGATACTTGGTACCTCCATGTATCGGCAGCAAGAAGGGCACGGCCTCGTGGCACGGTTTCGGACCTGGGTGAGCATCGCGGTGGCAGGGGCGCTCGGCGCGTCCCTGGCCGGGTGCAGCAGTACCGGCGGCAAACGCGCCGAGGACGCCCGCAAGGCGGCGTCCGCCCAGGGCAGGGCCGCGGTGGACACGCCTCGCTGGACTTTCGCGATGATCACCCACTCGGGTGACGGCGACACGTTCTGGGACATCGTCCAGAACGGTGCCGAGCAGGCAGCGGTCAAGGACAACATCAAGTTCCTGTACTCGCACGACGACGAGGCCCAGCAGCAGGCGCAGCTCGTGGACGCAGCCGTGGACAAGGGCGTCGACGGCGTCATCGTCACGCTCGCCAAGCCCGACGCCATGAAGGGCGCCCTCGCGCGCGCCGCGAAGGCCGGCATACCCGTGATCACCGTGAACTCCGGCTCCGCGGCGTCCAAGGCGTTTGGCGCGCTCACCCACATCGGTCAGGACGAGACGATCGCCGGCGAGGCCGTCGGTGAGGAGCTGAACCGCCGTGGCCGGAAGAAGACCCTCTGCGTACTCCACGAACAGGGCAACGTCGGCCACGAGCAGCGCTGCGCGGGTGTCGGGAAGACCTTCGACGGCACCGTGCGCAACCTGTACGTCGAGGGCACCGACATGTCCGCCGTACAGGCCTCCATAGGCGCCAAGCTCCAGGCCGACCGGTCCGTGGACGCGGTCGTCACCCTCGGCGCCCCCTATGCCGACACCGCCGTGAAGGCCCGGCAGGACGCGGGCAGCGAGGCCGAGATCGACACCTTCGACCTCAACGCCAAGGTGGCGGCCTCGCTCAAGGACAACACCCTCGGCTTCGCCGTCGATCAGCAGCCGTACCTCCAGGGCTACGAGGCCGTGGACCTGCTCTGGCTGCACAAGTACAACGCCGACACCCTCGGCGGCGGCAGGCCGGTCCTCACCGGACCGCAGATCATCACCAGAGACCAGGCCGGCGCACTTGAGCAGTACGCGGAGCGGGGGACCCGATGACGGCGACGGCCCTCACGGTGGACGAACGGCTTCTGCGGACCTCGCCGCTGCGCAGGCTGCTCGGCCGCCCCGAACTCGGCTCGGTGGTCGGTGCGCTCGCCGTCTTCCTGTTCTTCGCGCTGGTCGCCGACAGCTTCGTAGGGGCGGCCGGGCTGAGCACCGTCCTGTACGCGGCCTCCACGATCGGCATCATGGCGGTGCCCGTGGCGCTGCTGATGATCGGCGGCGAGTTCGACCTGTCCGCGGGCGTGATGGTGACGTCGTCCGCGCTGATCTCCTCGATGTTCAGCTACCGGATGACCGCGAACGTCTGGGTCGGCGTCGGCGTCTCGCTCCTGGTCACCCTCGCGGTCGGCTTCTTCAACGGCTTCATGCTGACCCGCACCGGGCTGCCCAGTTTCATCATCACGCTCGGCACCTTCCTGATGCTGACCGGGATGAACCTCGGCTTCACCAAGCTCATCAGCGGCACGGTCTCCACGAAGACGATCGCCGACATGGAGGGCTTCGCGTCCGCCAGGGCCGTCTTCGCCTCGGTCCTCACGGTCGGCGGCGTCGACTTCAAGATCACCATCCTGTGGTGGCTCGCCCTGGTGGCCCTCGCCTCCTGGATCCTGCTGCGCACCCGCGTCGGCAACTGGATCTTCGCCGTCGGTGGCGGAAAAGACGCGGCCCGCGCGGTCGGCGTCCCGGTCGACAGGACCAGAATCGGCCTCTACACGGGGGTCTCCCTCGCCGCCTGGATCGCCGGACAGCACCTGCTCTTCTCCTTCGACGTCGTCCAGTCCGGAGAGGGCGTCGGCAAGGAGCTGACGTACATCATCGCGGCCGTCATCGGCGGCTGTCTGATCACCGGCGGCCACGGCTCCGCCATCGGCTCGGCGGTCGGCGCGCTGATCTTCGGCATGACCGACAAGGGCATCGTGTTCGCGGAGTGGAACCCCGACTGGTTCAAGTTCTTCCTCGGAGCGATGCTGCTCCTCGCGACCCTGCTGAACGCCTGGGTCCGCAAGCGTGCGGAGGCCACCAAATGACGCGGACGACCGGGACGACGGCGGCCGGCGGGACGACGACGGCCACCGGGGCGACCCGGGCCGCCGGGGCGACGCGCACCATCGCGCGTACGGCCCTCGTCGAGCTCGACGACGTCAGTAAGTACTACGGCAACGTCCGCGCACTGGAGGGTGTCTCACTGGAGGTCCACGCGGGGGAGATCACCTGTGTCCTCGGTGACAACGGCGCCGGCAAGTCGACCCTGATCAAGATCATCGCGGGGCTGCACCAGCACGACGCCGGCACCTTCCGCATCGAGGGCGAGGACGCCCGCCCGGCGTCCCCGCGCGAGGCCCTCGACCGCGGGATCGCCACGGTCTACCAGGACCTCGCCGTGGTGCCCCTGATGCCGGTCTGGCGCAACTTCTTCCTCGGCTCCGAGCCGCGGAAGGGCAGGGGCCCCTTCAAGCGTCTGGACGTCGACCTCATGCGCAGGACGACCCACGCGGAACTCCTGCGCATGGGCATCGACCTGCGCGACGTCGACCAGCCCATCGGCACCCTCTCGGGCGGCGAGCGCCAGTGCGTGGCCATCGCCCGCGCCGTCCACTTCGGCGCCAAGGTCCTCGTCCTCGACGAGCCCACCGCCGCCCTCGGTGTGAAGCAGTCCGGCATGGTCCTCAAATATGTGGCCGCCGCACGCGACGCGGGCCTGGGCGTTGTCCTGATCACCCACAACCCCCATCACGCCTACCTGGTGGGCAACCGTTTCGTCCTCCTCAAGCGCGGCACGATGACCGGCAGCCACACACGCGACGAGATCACCCTGGACGAACTGACCCGCCAGATGGCGGGCGGCAGCGAGCTGGACGACCTGCGCCACGAGCTGGAGAACCCCGCACACTAGGGCTCCCCCTTCAGGGGCGCGGGGAACTGCGCGACCAGCCACGACGAACGCGCGGCTCACGGACGACCGTGGCTTCCCGGGGGCGGCCCCAGGCGCCGCGAGGGACGCCGCCGTGCGGCCAAACCCCCACGTGCGGCAGAATCGGCGCGATGAGCACCTACCGCGACCTCGCACTCCCCAGGGCGCTCGGCTCCGCCAGAGCCGCGGGCGCCCCCATCGGCTCGCGCCGGGCCACCGTCCTGCGCACCGTGGGAACACGCGAGCGCCGTTCACACCTGACGGCGCCGCGCGTCCCCACCGTCGGCATCGACATCGGCGGTACGAAGGTGATGGCGGGAGTCGTCGACGCGGACGGCAACATCCTGGAGAAGGTCCGCACCGAGACCCCCGACAAGTCCAAGAGCCCCAGGGTCGTCGAGGACACCATCGTCGAGCTGGTCCTGGACCTCTCCGACCGGCACGACGTGCACGCGGTCGGCATCGGCGCGGCCGGCTGGGTCGACGCGGACCGCAACCGGGTCCTGTTCGCGCCCCACCTGTCGTGGCGCAACGAGCCCCTGCGGGACCGCATCTCGGGCCGTCTCGCCGTGCCCGTCCTGGTGGACAACGACGCCAACACCGCCGCCTGGGCCGAGTGGCGCTTCGGCGCCGGCCGCGGCGAGGACCACCTCGTCATGATCACGCTGGGCACCGGAATCGGCGGCGCGATCCTGGAGGACGGCCAGGTCAAGCGCGGCAAGTTCGGCGTCGCCGGCGAGTTCGGCCATATGCAGGTCGTGCCCGGCGGCCACCGCTGCCCCTGCGGCAACCGCGGCTGCTGGGAGCAGTACAGCTCCGGCAACGCGCTGGTCCGCGAGGCCCGCGAACTCGCCGCCGCCGACTCCCCGGTGGCGTACGGGATCATCGAGCACGTCAAGGGCGACATCTCCGAGATCACCGGCCCGATGATCACCGAGCTGGCCCGCGAGGGCGACGCCATGTGCATCGAGCTCCTCCAGGACATCGGCCAGTGGCTCGGCGTCGGCATCGCGAACCTCGCGGCCGCCCTCGACCCCTCGTGCTTCGTCATCGGCGGCGGCGTCAGCGCGGCCGACGACCTGCTGATCGGCCCGGCCCGCGACGCCTTCCGCAGGCACCTGACCGGCCGCGGCTACCGCCCCGAGGCCCGGATCGCACGCGCCCAGCTCGGCCCCGAGGCCGGCATGGTCGGCGCCGCGGACCTCGCCCGGCTCGTCGCGCGCCGCTTCCGGCGCGCCAACCGGCGCCGCGTGGAGCGCTACGAGCGGTACGAGCGCTACGCCGAGTCGCGCCGCTCCGCACAGGACTCACTGTGACGGCCTCGCTGCCGCGCCAGGCCTCGCCCCCGGACGAGCCACCGCGGCCGGCCGAGGACCGCGGCCACATGATCCGCCGCCGCGCCCTGACACTGCTGATCATCGTGCTGCTCATCGGTGTCCCGGCCGGCTACCTGGTGATCTCCGCCAACCAGAGCCGCGACAGCGGCAAGGACAAGGAGGAGAAGTACTCGGCGACCGGCCTCACCCCGGGCTGGCCCTCACGCGTCCAGCGCCGCCTCTACCGGATCCCCATCCCGGGGGCCTCGGCCGAGGTCGCGTACTACGAGACGAACAACTGGAAGACCAGCCGTCTCTACGTCCAGTTCCTCACCAGCGACGAGGGCCTGGACAAGTTCCTCAAGACGATCGGCACCAGCCGTGCCGCCCTGAAGAAGCACGACATCGCCATCGGCGCCCGCGACCGGCGGGTCGTCGGCTGGGAGTTCACCGGCCCCGGCCCCTGGTCGGGTCTCACCCACGCGCACAAGAACCCGACGCCCACCCAGGACATCGTCGTGGACTGGGCGAAGCCCGGCCACCCCATGGTCTACGTGGTCTCCAGAACGACACCCTGACCCTCCCCGTTCCGCCGCCGAGCCGCACTGTCAGACCCGGCCCGTAGAGTCGAAGACGAGTGATCCGACCAGGGCGGGCCGGACCGGGGCGAGGGAGGTGGCCGGGAGCATGAGCGTGGCGGAGACGCGTGCCGCTGTCGGCACCGAGCCCGGGGTGTCCGTGCGGCTGGCCGCCGTCTTCCTGCCCGCCGCCCTGCCACGCGACGGCCGGATCGCCTTCTGGGACCCGGAGGGGGACGCACCGCTCCCGGGCCCCGATACGGAACTCACGGTCGTACGGAGGCACGGCTCGGGCGTACGACGGGCATCGGTGCCCGCGCTGACGTTGCCGGTCGTCGAAGCGCTGCCGTTGCTCGTACGGGCTCGGCGGGACCCCGCAGCGCATCCTGCCACGGCCTGCTGGGGCGCCGCCGCGCTGCACGCCCTGCGCCTCGTCGCGCGCGGCCGACTGCTGCCCGGCCTCACGCCCGACGGATTCGACGCTTGGCGGGCCGGCCCTCTTGACCCGGACGACATCGCCCACCTGAGGGCGGTGGCAGCGTCCCTTCCGTACGAGGGACACGCCGTACCCCTGCCGGGCCGGGGCCCGCTCCAGCTGCCCGACCGGGAAGCGCTGATGCGCGCCTTCGTGGACGCGGTCGCCGACGCACTGCCCCGCACCGCGGCCGCACCGTACGCCACCGGGAAACCCTTCGCGGCCGCCGGGCCCCAGCGGCTGCGGGGCGCCCAGGACTGGGCGGCGGAGGTCGCCGCGGGCATGGACGCGGGGGTGCGGATCTCGCTGCGCCTGGACCTGTCCGCGTACGAGCTCTTCGACGACAGCGAGGGCGCGCGGCGCGCGGGCGCGGCCGTCGTCCAGGTGCACAGCCTCGCCGACCCCACCCTCGTGGTCGACGCCGCGGCCCTGTGGGCGGGCGCCGCCGACACGGCGTTCGGACCGCGTGCCCGTGTCGACGCCGCTCTGGCCGTGCGCCGCGCGGCCCGCGTCTGGCCGCCTCTCGACCGGCTGTCCGCACGGGACGTGCCGGACGTGCTCGCGCTGTCCGAGGACGAGTTGTCCGACCTGCTCGGCGTCGCCGCGACCCGCCTCGGCGCGGCCGGGGTCGCCGTGCACTGGCCCCGCGACCTCGCCCAGGACCTGAGCGCGGCGGCGGTCGTCCGTTCCGCGCCAGGCTCGGCCACGGACGGCACGGGCTTCTTCGAGAGCGAGGAACTGCTCCAGTTCCGCTGGCAGTTGGCGCTCGGCGGCGACCCCCTTTCCGAGGCCGAGATGGACGCGCTCGCCGAGGCACACCGTCCTGTCGTGCGGCTGCGGGACCAGTGGGTACTCGTCGACCCGGCCCTCGTCCGCAAGGCGCGCAAGCGCGAACTGGGTCTGCTCGACCCGGTCGACGCCCTCTCCGTGGCCCTCACCGGCAGCGCGGAGGTCGACGGCGAGACGGTCGAGGCGGTGCCGGTCGGCGCGCTGGCCGCACTGCGCGACCGGCTGACGGCCGGACTGCGGCCCGCCGAACCGCCGCCCGCCCTGAAGGCCACCCTCCGGGACTACCAACTCCGCGGACTGGCCTGGCTCGACCTCATGACCTCGCTCGGCCTCGGCGGCTGCCTCGCCGACGACATGGGGCTCGGCAAGACCGTCACCCTCATCGCGCTGCACCTGAAGCGGGCGCGCACCGAGCCGACCCTCGTGATCTGCCCCGCCTCGCTGCTCGGCAACTGGCAGCGGGAGATCGAGCGGTTCGCCCCGGGCGTGCCCGTGCGCCGTTACCACGGACCGGGCCGCTCCCTGGAGGACATGGACAGCGGATTCGTCCTCACCACCTACGGGACGATGCGGTCGACGGCACCGCAGCTCTCCCGCCAGAAGTGGGGCATGGTCGTCGCGGACGAGGCCCAGCACGTCAAGAACCCGTACTCGGCGACGGCCAAGGCCCTGCGGACGATCGGCGCACCGGCCAGGGTCGCCCTGAGCGGCACCCCCGTGGAGAACAACCTCTCCGAACTGTGGGCACTGCTCGACTGGACGACTCCGGGACTGCTCGGTCCGCTGAAGTCCTTCCGCGCCCGGCACGCGCGCGCGGTGGAGAACGGCGAGGACGAGGAAGCCGTGACCCGCCTAGCACGGCTGATCAGGCCCTTCCTCCTCCGCCGCAAGAAGTCCGACCCCGGCATCGTCCCCGAGCTCCCTCCCAAGACGGAGACGGACCACCCCGTCCCCCTCACCCGCGAACAGGCCTCCTTGTACGAGGCCGTGGTCCGCGAGTCGATGCTGGCGATCGAGACCACCGACGGCATCGCCCGGCGCGGTCTGGTCCTCAAGCTCCTCACCGCGCTCAAGCAGATCTGCGACCACCCCGGGCTGTACCTGAAGGAGGACACCGGCGGGCACCCCGGCGGCGGAGGAGGGGCCGCCCGTCAGGCCGCCCGATCCGGCAAACTCGCCCTCCTGGACGAGCTGTTGGACACGCTGCTCGCCGAGGACGGCTCGGCGCTCGTCTTCACGCAGTACGTGGGGATGGCCAAGCTGATCACCCACCATCTCGCGGCGCGCGCGGTCCCCGTCGAACTCCTTCACGGTGGTACGCCGGTGGCGGAGCGCGAGCACATGGTCGACCGTTTCCAGAGCGGGGCGACGCCGGTCCTCGTCCTCTCCCTCAGGGCGGCCGGCACGGGCCTCAACCTCACGCGCGCGGGCCATGTCGTCCACTTCGACCGCTGGTGGAACCCGGCCGTGGAGGAGCAGGCCACCGACCGCGCCTACCGCATCGGCCAGACCCAGCCCGTCCAGGTCCACAGGCTCATCACCGAGGGCACCGTCGAGGACCGTATCGCCGAGATGCTCGCCTCCAAGCGAGCACTGGCCGACGCGATCCTCGGCTCCGGCGAGGCATCCCTGACGGAACTGACCGACCGTGAGCTGTCCGACCTGGTCTCGCTGAGGAGGTCGACGTGATGTCTTCGACGGATCAGCCGGACCAGTGGGGTCAGCCGGATCAGTGGGAACAGCAGGATCAGGCGGAACAGGGGGACTCGCCGGGCACCGAGGCGTCTTCGGCCGGTGAGGCGCCCTCGGCCGGTGAGGCGCTCCCGGTCGGGGAGTCCCGGCCCGCCGACGCCGCTCGGCAGGCGCTGCGGGCGGCGCGGCGGGGGGAGCTCGGCGGGCCGGCCGTCGGAGTGGGGGAGGGGCACCCCACCAAGGCGGACGTGCGCCCGGCGGAGCCCAGAAGGGCAGGGGAAGCCGCCGAGAGGACCGCGCCGGCAGGGCCCCGGCCCGGTGACAAGGCACGCGAGGCACTGCGGCGTGCGGCCGGTCGCACGGGTGGCGGTACTGCCCCGCGTGCGGAGGAGGCGCCGGGGGCGCAGGGCAGGCAGGATGCGCCAGGCGTGCGGGGGGAGCCAGGTGTGCAGGGGACGCCAGGCGCGCAGATGACGCCAGGTGTGCGGGGGGAGCCGGACACTCGGTGGCCCTCGAATGTGCAAGGGGTGCCTGACGCGCAAGGGACGACTGACGTGCATGGGGTACCGGACGCCGGTGGCGGCGAGGTGTCCGAGCCGGACGTCGAGTCGTCGTCGCCCGAGCGATCCGACGCAGCTTCCGGAACCCCACGCCCCGGTGACGTGGCCCGCGAGGCGTTGCGTGCCGCGCGGATCCGGGCGGAGCAGGAGCGAACTGCCGCCCGGGACAAGGGAGTCGAGGGCCGGAGGCGGCGGGGCGGTGCCGAGTCCAGTACCTCCACGCCCCGCCCGACCGCGGCGAACCGACGCGCGGCGGCCCAGGTCCGGGAGCTGGCCGACCGGTTGGGCGACGCCTTCGACCTGACGGCCCGGCTGGAAAGGGAGTCCGAAGACGGACCGGCGCGACCCGACAGCGCGCCGGGCACCACACCTCCGGCGGCGGTTCGCGCCCCCGGAGACTGGCCCGAAGGCTGGCCCGCCGGTCGGCCGACCCCAGCCGCCACAGGGCCCACGGACACGGACACCGCCGTGGCGCCC
The DNA here is from genome assembly GCF_036182465.1 of Streptomyces sp. NBC_00258. Classification (NCBI taxonomy): domain Bacteria; kingdom Bacillati; phylum Actinomycetota; class Actinomycetes; order Kitasatosporales; family Streptomycetaceae; genus Streptomyces; species Streptomyces sp. NBC_00258. The sequence goes on along the minus strand of NZ_CP108081.1, from coordinate 3,290,781 downwards.
GACAGCGCCCAGGCCTCCGTCGACGACCAGCCGCCGTCCACCGAGCCGGAGTCGGAGCCGGGGCATGGGCTTGGGCGTGGGCCCAAGCGTGAGCCCGCCTCCACGCCAATGCCCACGCCCGCGCCTTCCTCCGACGCCGCCGCAGCGCCCCGCGATGGTTCGATCGCCGACACCGTGCGGACCGCCATGGCCAGGGCAGCCCGTGGCTCTCACGCCGATCCCGACTCCAGCACCACCCCCGAACGCCACCCAGGCGCCGCCCCCACCTCTGCCCCCGACTCCGATGCGACCCCCGCCGGCCCCGCCGCCCTCCACTCCACTCCCGCCACTCTCGAACAGCCCCGTCTCGCGGTGCCCGCGCGCTCCATGGCCGCCCCGGGTCGTGACGGCGAACTGCGGCGGACCTTCCCCGCGCTGCCCGCACGGCCGCAGGGTGCGGACGGATTCGCCGAGACGTGGTGGGGCAACGCGTGGGTGGCCGCGTTGGAGGAGGTGGCGTTGGACGCGGCACGGCTCGGGAGGGGGAAGGCGTACGCGCGGGCGGGGCACGTGGATGCCATCACCGTCACGCCCGGGCTCGTACTCGCCTACGTGCACGGCAGCCGACCGCGGCCGTACCGCGTGCAGATCCGGATGCGTACGCTCTCGGACGAAGACTGGGAGCGGTTCCTCGACGCCGCGGCCGAACGGCCCGGGCACATCGCGGCGTTGCTCGACAAGGACCTGCCCCAGTCACTCGCCGACAGCGGAGTGGGCCTGCTCCCCGGCCCCGGCGACCTCGTACCGCAGTGCAGTTGCCCCGACTCCGGCCACCCCTGCAAACACGCGGCCGCGCTCTGCTACCAGACGGCACGGCTGCTGGACGAGGACCCCTTCGTCCTCCTCCTGTCGCGCGGCCGGGGCGAACGCGAGCTGCTGGACGCGCTGTCCCGCCGCAGCGCCACCCTGGCTGCACGCTCGGCCCGCGCCGAGCGGGAACCGGCACTTCCCGGCGTACGAGCCACTGACGCCCTCGCGGCCCGCACACTGCCGCCGCTCCCGGCCCCGCTGCCGCCGCCCGCGCACCCCGAGCAGCCCCCGGTCTACCCGGCGTCGCCGGGCGGGCCGGACCCGTTCGCACTGGACCAGCTGGCCACCGACGCGGCGGCCCGCGCGCACGCGTTGCTCACGACGGGCCGTGACCCCGTGGCGGAGCTGACCCTCTGGCAGGACGCCGTCCGCCTCGCGGCCACCCGCCCCGGCTCCGGCCTCACCGCCACGACCCGCGCCCTGTACGCGTCCCTGGCCACCGCCGCCGGCCGCACCCCGGCGGAGCTGGCACGGGCGGTCGCCGCCTGGCGGCAGGGCGGACTGGAAGGGCTCGCCGTCCTCGAAGAACCCTGGGACCCGCCGGCGGGCCGCTTCGACCGGGCCCGCCCGCTCCTCCTGGCCGCCGACTTCCCGGCCTTCCGCCCCTGGCACAACCACCTCACCCACCCCCGCGGCCACATACAGCTCCGGCTGGGCCACGACGGCCTCTGGTACGCCTACGAGTCGGAGCCGGGCCACGACGACTGGTGGCCCAGGGGCACCCCCGACCTGGACCCGGTCGGTGCCCTCACGGGCCTGGGCTCCCCGACCGATCTGTGAGCGCGCCCCGTTCGTCAGCCGCCAACTTTTTTTCCGAGGCACCGGAGGGCGGTAACGCTCCGCTGACCTGCCCTCCGGCCCGCCGTGCGACATGTGGCGGCAAGGTGCAGGCCGCGTGGACAAATCGGGCTCGTTTCCGTGACCACAGGTGCGGAAGTTAGCGTGGAGCGGTGAGTGAGATGAAGTCCCCAGCCCTCCAGTACCGCTTCGACGGCCCGGAAGACGCCCCCGTGCTCATCCTCGGTCCCTCGCTCGGTACGACCTGGCACATGTGGGACCGGCAGGTCCCGGAGCTGGCCAAGCAATGGCGGGTCTTCCGCTTCGACCTGCCGGGCCACGGCGGCGCGCCCGCCTACCCGGCCGGTTCCGTCACCGAGCTCGCCGAGCGGCTGCTCGCCACGCTCGACGGGCTCGGCGTCCAGCGGTTCGGGTACGCGGGCTGCGCGCTCGGCGGTGCCGTCGGAGCCGAGCTCGCGCTGCGCCACCCGGAGCGCCTCGCCTCGCTCACGCTGATCGCGGCCTCGCCACGCTTCGGCACGGCCGACGAATTCCGGCAGCGCGGCGTGATCGTACGGACGAACGGCCTGGACCCGATCGCGCGGACGTCCCCGGAGCGCTGGTTCACCCAGGGCTTCGCCGCTGCGCAGCCCGCGATCACCGAGTGGGCCGTGCAGATGGTGCGCACCACGGACCCGGGCTGCTACATCGCCGCGTGCGAGGCGCTCGCCTCGTTCGACATCCATGCCGAGCTGGGCCGTATCGGGGTGCCGACGCTCGTCCTGGTCGGCTCCGACGACCAGGTCACCGGCCCCGCCGAGGCTCGCACCCTGGTCGCCGGCATACCGGACGCCCGCCTCGCCGTCGTACCCGGCGCCTCGCACCTGGTCCCCGTGGAACAGCCCGCCGCGGTCACGGACCTTCTCGTACGGCACTTCTCCACGGCCTGGCAGCAGCCCGCCTACGACTCGTCCACCGGGCAGATGGCGGTCGTGGTGCCGCAGGCGAGCCCGGTCGTGGCCGCGCCGCAGCAGATGTCGCCCGTCGCCGAGATCGCCCCCGCCGCGCAGCCCGAGGCGGTCCTGGGCAGACCCGACCCGTACGACGCGGGCATCAAGGTCCGCCGGGAGGTCCTCGGGGACGCGCACGTGGACCGCGCGATGGCCCAGGCGGACGAGTTCTCCGGGGACTTCCAGGAGTTCATCACCCGCTACGCCTGGGGCGAGATCTGGGACCGGCCCGGCCTCGACCGGCGCTCGCGCAGCTGCGTCACGCTCACCGCCCTGGTAGCGGGCGGCCACCTCGACGAACTCGCCTTCCACACCCGGGCCGCCCTCCGCAACGGCCTCACCCCGGTCGAGATCAAGGAGGTGCTCCTCCAGGCGGCCGTCTACTGCGGCGTACCGGCCGCCAACAGCGCCTTCAAGGTGGCCCAGCAGGTCATCCGCGAGGAGACCACTCCGCAGGAGTGAGTACGAGGCGCGAGCCCCGGAAAAGCCGGCGCCAGGAGCGGAGCGCCGGGATGAGAAGCAGGTGTGAGAATCCGGGAGCACGCCCCCTGAAGTGAGTCCGCGCCCCCGCCCGGAGGCAGGATGGGAACCATGAAGCTCACCAAGAAGTCGCACGCCTGCGTCCGCCTGGAGAAGGACGGCCGCACGCTCGTCATCGATCCCGGCGTCTTCAGCGAGGAGGACGCCGCGGTCGGCGTGGACGCGATCCTCGTCACGCACGAGCACCCCGACCACTTCAGCGAGGGGCACCTGCGCGCCGGTCTGGAGGCCAACCCGGGCGCGGAGATCTGGACCCTGAAGTCCGTCGCCGACCAGCTCTCGGCCGCGTTCCCGGGCCGGGTGCACACCGTCGGCCACGGCGACACGTTCACCGCCGCGGGCTTCGACGTGCGGGTGCACGGCGAACTGCACGCCGTGATCCACCCGGACATCCCGCGCATCACGAACGTCGGCTACCTCGTCGACGGCGGCCGCGTCTTCCACCCAGGCGACGCCCTCACCGTCCCCGACCACCCGGTCGAGACGCTGATGCTCCCGGTCATGGCCCCCTGGAACAAGATCTCCGAGGTCATCGACTACGTTCGCGAGGTCAAGCCGCAGCGCGCGTACGACATCCACGACGCCCTGCTCACCGACCTCGCGCTGCCCATCTACGGCCGCCAGATCGGCGCCCTGGGCGGCTCCGAGCACCTGCGGCTGGCCCCGGGGGAGACCGCCGAACTCTGAGTGTCAGAGGCGCCCGGTAGGTTGTGTGGCATGCGTATCGCCACCTGGAACGTGAACTCGATCACCGCCCGTCTCCCGAGGCTCCTGGCCTGGCTGGAGAGCAGCGGCACGGACGTGCTGTGCCTCCAGGAGGCCAAGGTCGCCGCCGAGAAGTTCCCGGTCACCGAGCTGCGCGAGCTGGGCTACGAGGCGGCGGTCCACGCGACCGGCCGGTGGAACGGCGTGGCGGTGATCTCCCGCGTAGGCCTCGAAGACGTCGTCAAGGGCCTGCCCGGCGACCCCGGATACGACGGCGCCGAGGAGCCCCGAGCGGTCTCCGCGACCTGCGGCCCGGTCCGTGTCTGGTCGGTCTACGTGCCGAACGGCCGCGAGGTGGACCACGCGCACTACGCGTACAAGCTCCAGTGGTTCGAGGCCCTGAAGGCCGCGGTCGCGGGCGACGCGGCCGGCAGCCGCCCGTTCGCGGTGCTGGGCGACTACAACGTGGCACCGACGGACGACGACGTCTACGACGTGGCCGCCTTCGAGGGCCTCACCCACGTCACCCCGGCCGAGCGCGCCGCCCTCGCCTCCCTGCGCGAGGCCGGCCTCGCGGACGTGGTCCCGCGCCCCCTCAAGTACGACCACCCGTACACGTACTGGGACTACCGCCAGCTCGCCTTCCCCAAGAACCGCGGCATGCGCATCGACCTCGTCTACGGCAACGAGCCGTTCGCCAAGGCCGTGACCGACTCCTACGTGGACCGAGAGGAACGCAAGGGCAAGGGCGCCTCGGACCACGCCCCGGTGGTCGTCGACCTGGACGTGTAGCCCCTTCAGGGGCGCGGGGAACGGCGCGATCAGCCACAGCAGGCCCGCACCCGAGGTACGCCTCATCAGGAGGAGCCCGCGCCTACAACAACCTGAGGTCCACCGACTCGGCCAGCGCAGCGAGCCCCGCTTCCCCCGGATGCAGGTGATCCCCGCTGTCATAGGCGGGGAGCAGCCGCGCCGGACGCTCCGGGTCCCGCAACACCACATCGAAGTCGAGCACCCCGTCGAAACCGGACCCGGACCCGGCCCTGTCCCGGATCCACTGGTTCACGGCTACGCGCTCGGCGTCCACTACGGCCGTACACCGAGCCTCCCCCTCGCACGGCGCGATCGTCGCCACGAGCACCCTCAGCCCCCGCGCACGGGCCCGTTCGGCGATCTCCACCAGCCCGGCCACGACCTGCTCCGCACTCGCTCCCCAGCGGACGTCGTTGACCCCCTGGAAGACGACGACGGTACGCGCCGACGTCTGGGCGAGGACGTCCCGGTCCAGGCGGTGCAGCGCGCTCACACCACCCGTGTCCGTGGAGACACCGTCGCCGGTGTAGCGGTCGCTCACCACACGGTTCGCCGAGATCCCATGGTTGAGGACCCCATAGCGCGGGACCACACTCTGCTTCAGCAGGCGCCCGGCGAGCACATCGGGCCAGCGCCGGTTCGCGTCCCGCGTGGACTTCTCGCCGTCCGTGATCGAGTCGCCGAGCAGCACGACGGAACCGGGCCCGCCGCCCACGTCGACACCGGTCAGCAGCGGCCAGGTGGTGATCGTCGAGGTGTACGCGTCCGGGCCCCCGTCCCCGGCATGGTCACCCGGTGTGCTGACGTACGACGTCTGGACGGCCAGGCTGTGCACGGGTGCCGCCGTCACCGTCCCGGGCAGATGGAAGCTCACGAGCAGATTGGCGTCCGCGGGCACGTCGAAGGCCAGCGGATCGCTGAACGCCTGTGCTCCCGCCGGGATCTCGGTGCCCGACGCACCCCGGAACGACAGCGGCACGGGCGCGCTCCGCGGACTCGCGCCGGACGCCTGCACCGCCACCGTCGCGCTGCCGATCCGTACGGGCGCGTCCGCGAAGGTGTTGTCGAGCCGGATCCGTACCCGCGGCCCGCCCGCCGAGGTGTGCACCACGAGCCGCAGAGTCCGGTCCGTCCACGGCCCGACCGCCGTGTAGCCGGAGGCAGACGCGCCCCAACTCCCGGTCCAGCCACGGGAGTCGGCGCGCACCGAGAGTGCGAACACATGGAGGTCGGTGTTGCGCGGCAGTTCCACCGAGGCCACCTCGCGCCCTCGGACGAGCGGCACGGTCACGACGTACAGCCGTGCCTTCTCGGCGAGTTGGCCGCCGGGCGTGTTGATGTGCGGCAGCGCCACGGCCTTGGTGGCGAGCGGGCCGCCGCGCCAGTCGGACGCGGTCAGCCGGTACGAGGAGCGCGAGCCGTTCGTGTACCGCACGACCCCAGTGCCGCTCTCCTCGCCGACACCCGTGCCCGCCACCAGGAAGGCGAGCGCGTCACCGCGGCCGCCGACCCGTACGGACTGGCCGTCGGCGCGTACGTTGTCGGGCTCGCCCGCGGCCCCGCGGGGCCAGGCCAGCCGGGCGCCCTGGACCGTCAGCGAGCGCCCGGGCGTCCAGCCCGCGGCGGTCAGGTCCTGCGCCGAAAGAGAGCCGCCCGAGCCGTCGAAGTCCGCCTCCCCGGGCCGCGCGTCGTCGCTGACGGCGGTGTTGTCGAAGAGCCGCTCCAGCGGCAACGGCCGCTCCTTGGCGGGCGCCGAGGGCAATGAGCGCTCCTCCGACACCGCGGGCGACTCGGCCGTGGCGGTCGTCGCGGGAACCGTCACCACCGCCGAGACCAGAGCGAGAACGACGGCCGTACCCCAGACACGTCGGCGCACACCGACTCCTCCCACTGACGACTCACGGACCAACGGCTGACGAACCGCTCGGGCACGGTTCACGGACGAGGTGACAGGTGCACCGTGAAGTTAAGGAGGCGGCAGGGACTCGTCAATGATCCGGGCGCGAACTCGGCGCGAACTCCCTGGGAACAGGTGTTCCGCGTGCCCTGTGGTGCGCCGGGCGACAGAGATGACAGGCTGGGTGTATGAACATCCCTTTCCTGGGCAACTGGCGCAAGAAGCGGGGCCCTGCCGGAGGAGTCGCGGTCTTCTCCGACAGTGAGAGCGACCGCGAGGGGGTGGCCGAACTGCTCTCCGAGTGCGAACTGCTGCGCTCGCAGGCACATCAGGCTGGGGTCGAACTCGACGACTCCGCGGCCTCGTTGGAGGCGCTGGACCAGTTGGTGCCGCGCTGGCGCGACGACGAGGAGAGCCTGCCCTGGCTGGGCAACGACGCCGGCCTCTATCTCGGCACGGTCATCGTGCGCACGGTCCCCGGCGCCGTCTGGGAGATCTGGCCGGGCGGCCAGCCGGTCGTACGACTGGCCTCCGGCCGTGAGTTCGACGTGGTCGCCGTCGGCCACGAGTGGGCGGCCAGCGGCGCCCCCGAACTCTCGCAGCTGTACGCCGAGGTCGCGGAAGCGTAGGGTTCAGGCCCGAGCTGCCGCCTTAAATACGGCTAATGCCCGAAAAGTGCGTGTCGGGTATTAACTCCACTCTTGTGTGGATAGCTTGCGGGAATCGCGACACAGCTGAGAGTGGGTAGGGCTGAGGATGGCCGTCGATCCGTTGATCGAGCTGCGTGACGTCAACAAGTACTTCGGGGAGCTGCATGTCCTCCAGGACATCAACCTCACCGTCGGCAAGGGGGAGGTGGTCGTGGTCATCGGCCCTTCGGGGTCGGGGAAGTCGACTCTGTGCAGGGCCATCAACAGGCTGGAGACGATCCGTTCCGGGGAGATCAAGCTCGACGGGAAGCTGCTGCCCGAAGAGGGCAAGGACCTGGCCATGCTCCGCGCCGAGGTCGGGATGGTCTTCCAGGCGTTCAACCTCTTCGCGCACAAGACGGTCCTGCAGAACGTCTCGCTCGGTCAGATCAAGGTACGTGGCCGCAAGAAGGCCGAGGCCGACAAGCGCTCGCTCGAACTCCTCGACCGCGTGGGCCTCGTCTCGCAGGCTCCGAAGTACCCGGCCCAGCTCTCCGGCGGCCAGCAGCAGCGCGTGGCCATCGCCCGCGCACTCGCCATGGATCCCAAGGCGCTCCTCTTCGACGAGCCGACCTCGGCACTCGACCCGGAGATGATCAACGAGGTCCTGGAGGTCATGCAGCAGCTCGCGAGCGAGGGCATGACCATGGTGGTCGTCACCCACGAGATGGGCTTCGCCCGCTCGGCCGCGAACCGCGTCGTCTTCATGTCCGACGGCCGCATCGTCGAGGACCGCACCCCCGAGGAGTTCTTCACCAACCCGCGCAGCGACCGCGCCAAGGACTTCCTCTCAAAGATCCTCAAGCACTGAGCGCGGGAGCGAGATCATGATCACACTCCCGCAGTCACTCTCGTTCACGTCCCAACTCCACGCCCACGGAACGGAGTTGACTCCGGTGACCGGATCCGATGCGGAGTCGCTCCGGGCCGACGGGCCGACCGCGCCGAACCTCGACTACGATATGCCGTTCACTGCCGTGGTGATGGGGACAGAGGCCGTGGACACCACCCCGGCCGAACCAGGGACGCTGCTGCCGGGCACGCGGTAGCGAGGGGCAATGGCCCGCCCGGCAGCAGCCGGAGATCACTGCTCGCGCAGCGGTACCGACACGTACGACTGGTCGGCCGCGGGCGAGGAGAAGGTCAGCTGCGCGCCGGTCGGGTTGTGCTCGATGTAGAGCGGGTCGACCGTGTCGACCACCAGGGCGAGCCGATGCCCTGCCGGAACGTCGTAGGCCGTGGAGAACAACTCCAGGTCGACGCCGAACGGCTTGCCGGGCGTCTGCCCGTGGAAGGTGTACGGCGCGTTGCTGACCAGCTTGCCGAGGCCGAGCGGGCCCACGTCGTAGAGGTACGCGACGAGGGTGCCGCTCTCCTTGGTACTCGTGAGGGTTGTGTGCAATTTCGTTGTCCCGCGCACCCGTTGGGCGCTCGCGTACTTCTCCGACTGCCAGACCGCGGCGTACCGGCGCGGCAGCAGCGGCATCGACGCCACCGGCGGCAGCTGGGCGAGCTGGTCCAGGATGCTGGAGAGGAAGATGATCCCGCCGTCCGCACCCGAGTTGACGTTCGCGCGGATCGTGGTGGAGCCCGCGAGGGCGATCTTCTTGCGCGTCGCACCGACCGACTTCCAGTCCGGGTAGCCCTCGTAGCCGCCCGTGGAACGGGACTTGAGCTGAACCGGCTGCTCACGGTCGATGCCGTTGTCGACGCCCTTGAGGTAGTGGTCGAACCAGCGGCTCGTGTCCGTCCACACGTCGTTCGGGAGCCCGAACAGGCCGGTCGCCTCGGCGGTGGCGTGGTCCCCGGGCCGGTACTCCAGCCTCTTCGGGCCGGTCAACTGCTCGTAGAAGTCGGCGTATTGGTTGGGCGGGAAGATCGTGTCGCCCCAGCCGTTGGCGAGCAGGATCGCCGCGCCGTTCTTGTTGAGCTGGTCGACGTAGGTCGAGGGGGAACGTTTCTTCCCCCAGGCGACGAGCTCCGGCTCCTTGTCGAGGTTGGAGGCGAAGAAGTCCTTGAAGATCTGCTGGAGTTCGGCGCTGGGGCGGCCGGTGATCTGTCCCGCCCCGTTGAGCAGGGCGGCGGCCTGGGAGTGCTGGGTGCGGCCCGAGTAGATCGAGTCGATGAGGTCGGCCCAGCCGCTGAGTGACGCGACGGCTTTGACGCGCTTGTCGTGCGCGGCGGCGAGCAGGCTGATGCCTGCCCCGTACGAGACTCCCGCCATGCCGATGTGCCGTGCGTCGGACGGGGTGTTCGCGAGGGCCCAGTCGATGACCTTGGAGGCGTCGGCTATGTCGGGTGGACCTGCTACTTCTATCTCTCCGCCCGACTGCCAGAAGCCGCGGACGTTGTAACTGACCACGACATAGCCGGAGTCGGCGAGTTTCTGGGCCTGGGCGAGATACTCGACCTGGGGCAGGCCCCAGCTCGTGGGCAGCACGATGAGCGGGTAGGCGCGGGCGGCGTCGGCGTTCGCGGGCATGACGACGTTGGCCTTGAGGACGGTGCCGCCGTCCCCGGTGATGTCGACGAACCGGACGGGGGCGGGCGCCGCCTGGGCGGCGGGGGCGAGCCCGAGGGCCGTGCCGGCGATCAGGGTCGCCGAGACGGCACCTACGGCGGTGGTACGCAGGGCCTTGCGCGGGTGCCCACCCGTCACCCGCCGCCGCCCTATTCGAAGGTGCTCCGCGCCCCTTGGATTCATAGGTCACTCCTCACACGTGTAAGTGCCAAAGTGACCCGACGGTAACCTCGCCGCCTTACCGTAGGTAACCCGTCGGTAAGTTACGCACGAGTAACGATTGTTGAAATGTGTTGGAACCTAGGAGGCGCGGTGGCTGCTCCGTGCTGGAACCGCAGGCAGTGGAGTCTGTGAGGCGCGAGTGACGTCCGCGACGAGCTCGACGACATCCGGCCCGTACGCCTGGGAGTTGACGACCTTCAGGAGGATCACGAAGGAGTTGTTCCCGTGCTTGCGGGCCAGCCGTTCGTGGTTGCGGGCGACATAACGGGTGGCGGCCTGGTTGGTGATCGCGCGCTGGCCGCAGAAGAGGAACACGGGCCGTGCCGTGTTGCCCGCCGTGAGCCGGGCGAGGATCACGTACTCGCCCTTGCCGGGCTCCAGCCGGTAGCGCTCGCTGCCGATCTGGAACGCGCCGCGGTCCGGGCCCGGTTCGGGGTCGACGTTGACGCGGATGCCCGGCAGCAGCGAGTGCAGATGCGCGGCCATGCGGCGGTTCGACGACGGCCCTCCCACGCAGAACTCCGTGCGCTCCCCGAAGCCCTGCTGCGCCGCGTCGTGCGCGATGACCTGGGCGTGGGCGCCGCAGTCCTTGATCAGGGCGGAGAGTTCGAGCAGCGCGAAGACGTCATGGCGCATCACCGAGAGTTCCGCGCCGCCGGCCTCGCGGTTGACCACCAGGAGCGACTCGGAGTTGTCGGGCAGGCCGAAGAAGGCCTGCTTGCGGCGCAGCTTGCGCTTCCACAGATACGTACGGGCGAGCCAGCCGAGCGCGGCGCTGAGGCCGGCCGCGACCACGCCGAGGACGATGTTGCGCACGTCGTCATTCATGGGCGCGCATGCTAGCGGGCACCTGCACCGGTGTTCGAGAGGGACCTGACGCGGCCATGCCGGGGCGGTTACGCTGCGCAGACGGTCGTTGACTGGAGGTACGGATGGGGCGCTCGGTCGCGCGGGGTCTGGCTGTGGTGGCGGTTTCGGCCGCGGTGATGTCGGTGGGGGCGGCACCGCCCTCTTCAGGGTCCTCCGGGGGCGGCCCGGGCCCGGCGGAGAAGGTGCCGGTCGCCGTCGGGTACGGCGGGGCCGTCGCGAGCGTGGACGCGGACGCCTCGGCCGCCGGGATCGAGATCCTCCGCAAGGGCGGCAACGCAGTGGACGCGGCCGTCGCCACGGCTGCCGCGCTCGGCGTCACCGAGCCGTACTCGTCGGGCATCGGCGGGGGTGGCTATTTCGTCTACTACGACGCCAAGTCCCGTACGGTGCGGACGATCGACGGCCGTGAGACGGCGCCCCTGACGGCCGACTCGGGGCTCTTCCTGGAGAACGGCCAGCCGATCCCGTTCGCCGACGCCGTGACCAGCGGTCTGGGCGTGGGCACGCCCGGGACTCCCGCCACCTGGCAGAAGGCGCTGGACAGCTGGGGCAGCAAGGGGCTCGGATCGCTGCTGAAGCCCGCGGAGCGGCTCGCGCGCGACGGGTTCACCGTCGACACCACGTTCCGCTCGCAGACCGAGTCCAACGAGGCGCGGTTCAGGAACTTCCCCGACACGGCCGAGCTGTTCCTGCCGGGCGGTTCGCTGCCGGTGGTCGGCTCGACGTTCAAGAACCCCGATCTGGCCCGTACGTACGAGGAGTTGGGCCGCAAGGGCGTGGGCGCGCTCTATCGCGGCACACTGGCCAAGGACATCGTCGACACGGTGAACAAGCCGCCGGTGGACCCTGGTTCGGGATACAACGCGCGGCCCGGTGACCTGTCCCTGAAGGACCTGGCGAAGTACGAGGCGAAGCGGCAGGCGCCAACGAAGACCTCGTACCGCGGACTGAACGTCTACTCGATCGCGCCCTCGTCCTCCGGCGGCACCACAGTCGGTGAAGCCCTCAACATCCTTGAGAAAACCGACCTTTCGAAGGCCGCGGACGTCCAGTACCTGCACCGCTTCATCGAGGCGAGCCGGATCGCCTTCGCGGACCGGGGACGCTGGGTGGGCGACCCCGCCTTCGAGGACGTACCGACGAAGGAACTCCTCTCGCAGAAGTACGCCGACTCGCGCGAGTGCCTCATCAAGGACGACGCGGTGCTGACGAGCCCGCTGGCGCCCGGCGATCCGCGCGACCCCGCCGCGTGCTCGGCCGGCGGCACGGCCGCGCCGACGACGTACGAGGGTGAGAACACGACCCATCTGACGGCGGCCGACAAGTGGGGCAACGTCGTCGCGTACACCCTCACCATCGAGCAGACCGGCGGCAGCGGGATCACCGTCCCCGACCGCGGCTTCATCCTCAACAACGAGCTGACGGACTTCTCCTTCGCGCCGGCGAGCCCGGCCGTGCACGACCCGAACCTGCCGGGTCCCGGCAAGCGCCCGCGCTCGTCGATCTCGCCGACGATCGTCCTCGACGCTCACTCCAAGCCGGTGGTGGCGCTGGGCTCGCCGGGCGGCGCGACCATCGTCACGACGGTCCTGCAGACCCTGACCGGGTTCGTCGACCGGGGCCTCCCGCTCGTCGACGCGATCGCCGCCCCGCGCGCCAGCCAGCGCAACCAGACGACCACCGAACTCGAACCGGGCCTGTGGAACAGCCCGTTGAGGGCCCAGCTGGAGTCCCTGGGCCACGGCTTCCGCCAGAATCCGGAGATCGGCGCGGCGACGGGAGTCCAACGCCTTCCGAACGGCAAGTGGCTGGCGGCGGCCGAGACCGTACGCCGGGGCGGCGGCTCGGCGATGGTGGTGCGGCCGGCGTCGTAGGCCGCGGGCCGTCGGATAGAGGGGGCGGCGCGAGGCCGGCGGGCGGTCAGCGGGCCGTCAGGATGCGCGGTCCCGCGTCCGTGATGGCCACGGTGTGCTCCGCGTGGGCCGCTCGGGTGCCGTCGTTCGTGCGGAGGGTCCAGCCGTCGGCGGCGGCGTGGTACCCGTCGGTGCCGCCGGCGATGAGCATCGGCTCGATCGCGAGGGCCATGCCGTGCCGGAGGGGCAGGCCGCGGCCGGGCCGCCCCTCGTTCGGGACGGGTGGGTCCTCGTGCATGCGGCGGCCGATTCCGTGGCCGCCGAAGCCGTCCGGAATGCCGTACCCCGCCGATCGGCACACCGTGCCGATCGCGTGCGCGATGTCGCCGATGCGGTTGCCGACGACGGCCGCCTCGATGCCCGCCGCGAGGGCCCGCTCGGCGGTCTCGACGAGGCGCAGGTCGGCGGGGCGCGGAGTGCCGACCACGAAGCTGATCGCCGAGTCGCCCACCCAGCCGCCGAGTTCGGCGCCGAAGTCGATCGAGACGAGGTCGCCGTCGCGCAGCCGGTAGCCGGTCGGGATGCCGTGCACGATCGCGTCGTTCACGGAGGCGCAGATCACGGCCGGGAAGGGCACGGGGGCGAAGGAGGGCCGGTAGCCGAGGAAGGGGGAGCCCGCGCCCGCGTCCCGCAGGACCTGGTGCGCGACCTCGTCCAGCTCCAGGAGCGAGACGCCCACGCCGGCGGCCTCCCGCACCGCCGTGAGGGCCCGGGCCACGACCTGGCCCGCTTCGTACATCGCGTCGACAGACGTGTCCGTCTTCAGTTCCACCATGCCAATTACTATACCGGTCGAGGCCTGTGCGGTGACCTCCGCCCGCCTATTCAAATAACGGTCGCCGGTACTAGGGTGGGCCTATGGTGCGAACCCCGCTGACCCCCGAAGAGCACGAACGCGGCGAGCGGCTCGGCAAGCTGCTGCGTGAGGCCCGCGGCGGCCGCAGCATGGTGGAGATCGCCGCGAGCGCGGGCATCTCCGCCGAGACCCTCCGCAAGATCGAGACCGGCCGTGCGCCGACCCCTGCCTTCTTCACGGTGGCGGCGCTGGCGCGGGTGCTGGGCCTCTCGATGGACGAGATCGCGGGCAGTTGTGCGCTCGCCCCGGCCTGACACTCAGGTGACACCCCGTCATGTCCGGGGCTCCCTCACGTCACGTTCCGGGTCGGTAACCGCACTCTGCGTCCGGGTCGAAAACTCGTTGTAGCCATTCCGTAACACGAGCGGTGTTTTCTATCGAACCGGAGTACTCCAGTCTGGCATGGGGTGAAGGTAATGGCGGTGGAACAACTCCCGGGCCAGGTGCGGGAGTTCGCGCAATATCTCAATGGCCTGCTGTCCCGGCTCGACCAGGGCGGCGGCTGGTGCGGCGTGTTCTGGCAGCGTGACCCCGAGGGGATGCGGGCCTGTCTGGACGGCACGGAGGTGCCGCCCTGGGACGTCGTGCAGGCGCTCCTCCAGGACGTCGCCGCGGAGTACGGCGACCGGGCCGCCGCCCAGGAGTCCGACCGGGCGCGGGCACTGCACGGCGCCTCGCTCGCCGCGTACGACGCACGGCCGGGCGGCCGCGACGCCCTCGGTGACCGCCTGGACGTCATGCTCCGCGAACAGCGCTACGCCGCCGAACGGCTCTCGGAACTGGGCCGCTCGCTCCGTACGGCCACCGGCGGGGAAGAGGCCGAGTCCTACCGCATCGACCTGGCCTGGGCCCGCGACGACCACGACCGCGCGACGGCCCGCTGCGCCGAACTCCGCTCCCGTATGGACGAGTTGGACCGACGTGCGGTGGGCGGCCGGGCCCAGGGAGCACTGACCATCCCGCCCGGCGAAGTCGGCACCGATGTCTTCTGGGACGAGGAGCCCCGGGCCGGCCGGAGCGGCGCCGAGACCGGCGGGCCGTCCACGGGACGCGGGGGCCCGCAGCGCCCCGCGCCGGACGAGGACGACTGGCCGGACCTCTGGCGCGACGCGTCCGCGGACCGGGCCGCAGGACAGGCAGCCAGGCAGGCGGCCGAACAGAGCGCCTGGCAGGCCGCGGCACCCGCTCCCGAGGCCGCCCCGCGTCCCACGGCCGCCCAGGAGGACGAGACTGCGGCCCCCGAGCCTCCCGAACCTTCCAAGGCCCGTGCCCCCAAACAGCGCTCGAAGCGCCGTGCGCGCGGCAGCGCCAGGTTCGCCGGGATGATGGAGGAGGACGCCGCCGCGGCCGCCGTACCGGCCATGCCCGTGCCGCCCACCGCGGAGCGCACACTGCGCGGGGCCCGCTTCGCCGGAGCCGCCGAGGAGCCCGCCCGGCCGAAGCAGCGGCGTGAGCCCCTGGACGACGAGGCGCGCCGGACCACCGTCCAGACCGTCGAGCGGCTCGTCCGGCTGCGGCGCGAGGGCCACAGCGGCGAGGCGCACGCCCTGCTCGTCGAGGCCGCGTACTGGCCCGCCGCCCGTTTCCCGCTCCTCGCCGCCGAACTCCACCGCGCGGGCCTGGACGCCGACTGGGCGACCCTCCTCTGGGAGGCCGCCTCCCTGCCCGCCGACCGCCTGGTCGCCGCCGCCGACGCCCTCGTGGTGGCGGGACGCACTGCGGACGGCGACCAGATGCTCCGCCAGGGCGTCGTACGCCCCGCCCCGGAAATAGGCGAGGCCGTACTGGCCCTAGTCGGGGAGGACCGCCACCGCGAGGTCCGGTCCCTCCTCGACGCGTACGTCCGCATCCGCACCCCCGAAGAGGCCGCCCGCAGCGTCGAGACCGACCCGCCCCGCCTCATGCCCCTCCTCCTCGAAGCGGCCCGCCACGTCTCACAACAACGCCACTGGGACCTGATCCACGCCCTGAGGGTGGCGGGCTACACGGCGTGAGCCGACCTGGACCGGGGAAGGTTTCACGTCGCGAGGCTCCGGCCCACCTAGTCAGGGGCGCGGGGAACTGCGCGACCAGCCCACGACGACCCGCACCCGCCGACACACCGGATCCCACCACCTCGCGTAGGCGCCCCGCCAAACCGCCGGAGGCCAACCGCTAACCCACAGGGGTAGGAAACAAGATCGACTCAGCCGGTTAACGACGATGGTCTTGCCCAGCGCAGCGCCTCCGCTTACTTTCGGGGCTCTACGCCCATCATCTACGGGCGTAGAAGCTCTCTGACGTCCCGTCGAAGGAGCAGCTCATGGCCAACGTCGTACGCGCCGCTCTGGTCCAGGCCACCTGGACCGGCGACACCGCATCCATGGTCGCCAAGCACGAGGAGCACGCCCGCGAGGCGGCCCGTCAGGGTGCGAAGATCATCGGATTCCAGGAAGTCTTCAACGCCCCCTACTTCTGCCAGGTCCAGGAGCCGGAGCACTACCGCTGGGCGGAACCGGTACCGGACGGCCCCACCGTCACCCGTATGCGGGAACTCGCCCGCGAGACCGGCATGGTCATTGTGGTCCCGGTCTTCGAGGTCGAACAGTCCGGCTTCTACTACAACACCGCGGCGGTGATCGACGCCGACGGCACGTACCTCGGGAAGTACCGCAAGCACCACATCCCCCAGGTCAAGGGCTTCTGGGAGAAGTACTACTTCAAACCGGGCAACCTCGGCTGGCCGGTCTTCGACACCGCGGTCGGCAAGGTCGGCGTCTACATCTGCTACGACCGGCACTTCCCGGAGGGCTGGCGTCAGCTCGGCCTGCACGGCGCGCAGCTCGTCTACAACCCGTCGGCGACCTCCCGCGGTCTCTCCTCCCACCTCTGGCAGCTGGAGCAGCCCGCCGCGGCCGTCGCGAACGAGTACTACATCGCCGCGATCAACCGTGTCGGCGAGGAGGAGTACGGGGACAACGACTTCTACGGGACGTCGTACTTCGTCGACCCGCGCGGCCAGTTCGTCGGCGAGACCGCGAGCGACAAGAACGAGGAACTCGTCGTCCGGGACCTCGACTTCGACCTGATCGAGGAGGTCCGCCAGCAGTGGGCCTTCTACCGGGACCGCCGCCCCGACGCGTACGAAGGGCTGGTGCAGCCGTGACGACAGACGACTCCGTGGGCTCGGCCAAGCACCTGTACCAGCGCCACCAGGCCGTCCTCCCCGACTGGCTCGCCGTCTACTACGCCGACCCGATCGAGCTCACCCACGGCGAGGGCCGTCACGTCTGGGACGCCGAGGGCAACAAGTACCTCGACTTCTTCGGCGGCATCCTCACCACGATGACCGCGCACGCCCTGCCCGAGGTGACGAAGGCCGTCAGCGAGCAGGCCGGCCGGATCATCCACTCCTCCACGCTGTACCTCAACCGGCCGATGGTCGACCTGGCCGAGCGCATCGCCAAGCTGTCCGGCATCCCGGACGCGCGCGTGTTCTTCACGACCTCGGGCACGGAGGCCAACGACACCGCCCTGCTGCTGGCCACCGCGTACCGCCGCAGCAACCAGATCCTGGCGATGCGCAACAGCTACCACGGCCGCTCGTTCACCTCGGTCGGCATCACCGGCAACAAGGGCTGGTCGCCGACCAGCCTCTCGCCCCTCCAGACGCTGTACGTGCACGGAGGCGTCCGCACCCGCGGCCCGTACGCCGATCTCGACGACGCCGGCTTCATCGCGGCCTGCGTCGCCGACCTGGAGGACCTGCTCGGCCACGTCCGCCCGCCCGCGGCCCTGATCGCCGAGCCCATCCAGGGAGTCGGCGGCTTCACCGCACCGCCGGACGGCCTGTACGCGGCGTTCCGCGAGGTCCTCCAGGAGCGTGGCGTCCTCTGGATCGCCGACGAGGTGCAGAACGGCTGGGGCAGGACCGGCGACAACTTCTGGGGCTGGCAGGCGCACGGCCAGAACGGTCCGCCCGACATGCTGACCTTCGCCAAGGGCATCGGCAACGGCATGTCGATCGGCGGTGTCGTCGCCCGCGCCGAGGTCATGAACTGCCTGGACTCCAACTCCATCTCGACGTTCGGCGGCACCCAGATCACCATGGCCGCGGGCCTCGCCAACCTCACGTACCTCCTGGAGCACGATCTCCAGGGCAACGCCCGCCGCGTCGGCGGCCTGCTCATCGAGCGGCTGCGGGCCATCGCGGCGCAACTGCCGGGCGTACGCGAGGTCCGGGGCCGGGGTCTCATGATCGGCGTCGAGCTGGTGAAGCCCGGCACCGACCAGGCCGACCCGGACGCGGCCGCCGCCGTGCTCGAAGCGGCCCGCGAGGGCGGCCTGCTGATCGGCAAGGGCGGTGGCCACAACACCAGCGTCCTGCGCATCGCCCCACCGCTGTCGCTCACCGTCGCGGAGGCCGAGGAGGGTGCCGCGATCCTGGAACGCGCTCTGCGGAGCACTCAGTTCTGAGGGGCGCTCGGTTCCCAGGAGCAGCCGGTTCTGCAGAGGCGTCGGCTCCGAAGAGCGTTCAGCAACGCAAGATTGAAGGTTGGCCGCATGACCACCGCCTTGGAACCCGCCCTGTCGGTCCGGCAGGTCCTCGCCCTGGAGCGGGTGCTCGCCGGGGAACCCGAGGTGGTGGCCGGCGCGAGCCAGCTCGACCGGCCCGTGCGCTGGGTGCACGTCGCCGAGGCCGCCGACGTCGGCGTGATGCTCAGCGGCGGCGAGATGGTCCTCACCACCGGGGTGCTGCTCGCGGGCGACCCGGAGGCCCAGGCCGAGTACATCCGCTCACTGCACCGCGCGGAGGCCTCGGCCGTCGTCCTCGGACTCGGCCGGGCCTTCCCGACCCCGCCAGAGGTGATGCGCCGGGCGGCCGAGCGGTGCGGGCTGCCCATGGTGGTCCTGCACCGCCCGTTCCCCTTCGCGGAGTTGACCGAAGAGGTCCAGTCCCGGCTCGTACGGCGGAAGTTCGCGGCCGTCAGCCTGTCGGAGTCCGTCCGGACGGCGCTGACCGGGCTCATCACGGCGGGCGCCCCGCTGCAGCGGATGCTCGACGAGATCGCCTCGCACAGCGCGTGCCCCGTCGTCGTCACCAACCTCGCCCACCGCGTCCTCGCCACGGCGGGGGAGCGGTCCGCGGTCGACGACGTGCTGCGCGACTGGGAGCGCATCGCGCGGCAGGCCGGCGGGAGCGAGGGCGACGGCTGGGTCCGTGCCGAGCTGGGCGGACGCGGTGAGCGCTGGGGCCGCATCGTGCTGTGCGGCTACCGCGGCGATGCCGCAACCGGACGGCTGCTCGCCGACCGCGGGGCCGAGGCACTGGTCCTGCACCGCATGCTCGGCGGCACCGTGCACTCCTGGGAGGAGCAGTCCGCCGAGAGCCTGCTCACCGACCTCGTCTCCGGAGTCGTACCGGCCCGCCAACTGCTGCCCCGGGCCCGGGCGGCCGGACTGCCGGTCAACCGCCGGACGTTCGTGCCCCTGGTCGTACGGGACACGGAGGCGGCCCAACTCGACCGCGTACTGCGTCTGTTGGGGCTCCCCGGACTCGTCGCCGAACTGGCCGACGGGGTCGTCGCCGTACTGCTGAGCCTGGCCAGGGACCAGGACGCCGAAGCCCTCGCCGCCCACTTCGCCACCCGGCTGCGTACGGAATCCGGTGGCGGCTCGGCGGACGGCGGCAAGGCGGTCGTCGTCGCGGCGGCGGACGCGCGGACCGGGTGGGACGACGTGCCCGCCGGACTGCGCGAGGCCCGGCACGTGGCCGACGCCGTCGCCGAGAGCCCAGCCGGACTCGACCTGCCGGTCGTGGTGCGGCTGCGGGACGTACATCTGCGCGGGCTGGTCCGGCTGCTGCGGGACGACCCGCACGTCCAGTCGTTCGCCGAGCGGGAGCTGGACGGGCTGCTGTGCGGGGCGGACGCGGAGTCGGAGCTGCTTCCGGTGCTGCGGACGTATCTCGCCACCGGCCGCAACAAGTCGCGTACCGCGCAGCTCCACCACGTCTCGCGGCCCGCGCTGTACCGGCGGCTGGAGGCGATAGAGGCGCGGCTGCGGGTCGATCTCGACGACTTCGAGCAGGCGGCCTCCGTGCACATCGCCCTCCTCGCGCACGACGCGCAACAAGGCTGAGACCCCCGACGCGCAACAGCTCCGAAACACAGAAAGACCTGGGAAAACGGTGGTGAAACATGGGCCTTCGCAAGGGTGACACCGTGGAACGCCACACGCCCTCAGACGTGACACGCTGCAACTCAAACGCGCCCGCAGGTCTTCCTAAGCTCGCCGCACACCGAGCGACCGGAGGTCCCGATGAGCAGAGTGATCCGCGCCGCCGTCTT
Organism: Streptomyces sp. NBC_00258; assembly: GCF_036182465.1. Taxonomy (NCBI): domain Bacteria; kingdom Bacillati; phylum Actinomycetota; class Actinomycetes; order Kitasatosporales; family Streptomycetaceae; genus Streptomyces; species Streptomyces sp. NBC_00258. Next base: position 3,270,790 of record NZ_CP108081.1, on the reverse strand, counting down.
CCAGACCGCATGGACGGGCGACAAGGAATCGATGATCCAGGTCCACGAGCAGGCGGCCCGCGACGCGGCCGCACAGGGTGCTCAGGTCCTGTGCTTCCAGGAGCTGTTCTACGGGCCCTATTTCTGCCAGGTCCAGGACAAGGCGTTCTACGAGTACGCCGAACAGATCCCCGAGGGCCCGATCGTCCAGCGCTTCCAGGCACTCGCCAGGGAACTGGGCATCGTCCTCGTGCTGCCGATGTACGAGGAGGAGCAGCCCGGCGTCCTCTACAACACCGCGGCGGTGATCGACGCCGACGGCTCGTACCTCGGCAAGTACCGCAAGCACCACATCCCGCAGGTCGAGGGCTTCTGGGAGAAGTTCTACTTCCGTCCCGGCAACGCGGGTTGGCCGATCTTCGACACGGCGGTCGGCAAGATCGGCGTCTACATCTGCTACGACCGGCACTTCCCGGAGGGCTGGCGTGCGCTGGGTCTCGCCGGGGCCGAGATCGTCTTCAACCCGTCCGCCACCTCGCGCGGACTGTCCGCCTACCTCTGGCAGTTGGAGCAGCCGGCCGCGGCCGTCGCCAACGAGTACTTCGTGGGCGCCATCAACCGCGTGGGCGTGGAGGAGCTGGGCTCCAACGACTTCTACGGCACCTCGTACTTCGTGGACCCGGAGGCCCAGTTCGTCGGGGAGGTGGCGAGCGACAAGGAGACCGAACTCGTCGTCCGCGACCTGGACATGGCCAAGCTCCGCGAGGTACGCGACCGCTGGCAGTTCTACCGCGACCGCCGCCCGGAGGCGTACGAGCCCCTGACGTCTCCCTGACCGGCTCCCCGGCGGGGGTTCTGACCGGGGCCTTGGCCGAGGCTCCGTCGGGGACATCGGCGGCCCGCGCCTCGCGCCCCGGTCTTTCAGGGGCGCGGGGAACAGCGCGACCAGCCACGACGCACCCACACGTACCCAACGACCGCATTCCACCGGGGTGCCCACGACAGGAGAGGAAAACATGAGCAGCCGTACAGTCATCCGCGGTGGCCTAGTGATCACCGCGTCGGACGAACTCCACGCGGACGTCCTCGTAGAGGACGGCCGCATCGCCGCCCTCGCCGCGAGCGGCACCCCCGCCGCCGAGGCCTGGACCGCCGAGCGGACCATCGACGCCACCGGGAAGTACGTGATCCCGGGCGGCGTCGACGCCCACACCCACATGGAGCTGCCGTTCGGCGGCACCTTCGCCTCCGACTCCTTCGAGACCGGCACCAGGGCCGCCGCCTGGGGCGGCACGACCACGATCGTCGACTTCGCGGTGCAGAGCGTCGGACACTCGCTGCGCGAGGGCCTCGACGCGTGGAACGCCAAGGCCGACGGCAAGTGCGCCATCGACTACGCCTTCCACATGATCGTCTCCGACGTGAACCAGGACACGCTCAAGGAGATGGACCTGCTGGTCGAGGAGGGTGTCACCTCCTTCAAGCAGTTCATGGCCTACCCCGGCGTCTTCTACAGCGACGACGGCCAGATCCTGCGCGCCATGCAGCGCTCCGCCGAGAACGGCGGCCTGATCATGATGCACGCCGAGAACGGCATCGCGATCGACGTGCTGGTGGAGCAGGCGCTGGCCAGGGGCGAGACCGACCCGCGCTACCACGGCGAGGTCCGCAAGGCCCTCCTCGAAGCCGAGGCCACCCACCGCGCCATCAAGCTCGCCCAGGTGGCCGGGGCCCCGCTGTACGTCGTGCACGTCTCGGCGCAGCAGGCGGTCGCCGAGCTGGCACAGGCGCGCGACGAGGGGCTGAACGTCTTCGGCGAGACCTGCCCGCAGTACCTGTTCCTGTCGACCGACAACCTCGCGGAGCCCGACTTCGAGGGCGCCAAGTACGTGTGCTCGACGCCGCTGCGGCCCAAGGAGCACCAGGCCGCCCTGTGGCGGGGCCTGCGGACCAACGACCTCCAGGTCGTCTCCACCGACCACTGCCCCTTCTGCTTCGTCGGCCAGAAGGAACTGGGACGCGGCGACTTCTCGAAGATCCCCAACGGTCTGCCGGGTGTCGAGAACCGCATGGACCTGCTCCACCAGGCCGTCGTCGACGGACACATCACGCGCCGCCGCTGGATCGAGATCGCGTGCGCCACCCCGGCCCGGATGTTCGGCCTGTACCCGAAGAAGGGCACGATCGCGCCGGGCGCCGACGCGGACGTCGTCATCTACGACCCGCACGCCGAGCAGGTGATGTCCGCCGAGACGCACCACATGAACGTCGACTACTCGGCGTACGAGGGCAGGCGCACCACCGGCCGCGTCGAGACGGTCCTCTCGCGGGGCGAACTCGTCATCAACGAGCGGGAGTTCACCGGGCGCGCCGGGCACGGCGTCTACACCCCCCGCTCCACCTGTCAGTACCTGAACTAGGAGTGGCGCACATGGACTTCGGACTCGTCCTGCAGACCGACCCACCTGCCTCCCGCGTCATCAGCCTGATGAAGAGGGCCGAGCGCAACGGCTTCACGTACGGCTGGACCTTCGACTCCGCCGTGCTCTGGCAGGAGCCGTTCGTGATCTACAGCCAGATCCTCTCCAACACCACGAAGCTGAAGGTCGGCCCGATGGTGACGAACCCGGGCACCCGCACCTGGGAGGTCACCGCCTCGACCTTCGCCACGCTCAACGACATGTTCGGCAACCGCACGGTCTGCGGTATCGGGCGCGGCGACTCGGCGATGCGCGTGGCCGGCCGCAAGCCCAACACGCTCGCCCGGATCAGTGAGGCCATGAAGGTCATCCGGGCGCTGGGACGCGGCGACGAGGCGGACCTCGGCGGCACGGTGATCAAGTTCCCGTGGATCAAGCCCGGCGCCGAACTCCCGGTCTGGATGGCCGCGTACGGGCCCAAGGCGCTGAAGATGACCGGTGAGGAGGCCGACGGCTTCATCCTCCAGCTCGCCGACCTCTACCTGACCGAGTACATGGTCAAGGCCGTGAAGACCGCGGCCGCCGAAGCCGGGCGCGACCCCGACGACGTCAAGATCTGTGTGGCCGCGCCCGCTTATGTCACCGAGGACGACTCGCCCGAGGCACTCGCCCACGCGCGTGAGCAGTGCCGCTGGTTCGGCGGGATGGTCGGCAACCACGTCGCCGACCTCGTCTCCAAGTACGGAGAGCACTCCGCCGCCGTACCCGACGAACTCACCGACTACATCAAGTCCCGTGAGGGCTACGACTACTCGCACCACGGACGCAGCGGCAACCCCGACACCCAGTTCGTGCCCGACGAGATCGTCGACCGGTTCTGTCTGATCGGCCCGGCCGAGAAGCACATCGAGAAGCTGAACGCGCTGCGCGAGGTGGGCGTCGACCAGTTCGCCCTGTACGACATGCATGACGCTCAAGAGGCGGTCATCGAGGCGTATGGATCAACGGTCATTCCCGCCGTCAACGGTTGAGGGCCGGCCGCGGTCGTTGACGACCCGTCCCAGTGGTTGATGGTCGACCCATCCATCAACCATTGACGGCCTCCGCTCCACCCTGCTCCATCCACTCAAGTCGTCCCCTTCCCACCTCCCCGGGAAGGGGACCGCACCACCGCACACCGCACCACCACCCCCACGACGCCACCCGCACGGCCTTTCCCGTCCCGCCTCATTGATTGGCCTGCCCATGACCGAAACCGTCCCCACGGGGCCGCCGATATCCCAGTCCGCCGACGCCGACGGCCGGATCGAACTCAGCCCCGGGGCCTTCCCCGACGACAGTCCCTTCGCCAACGAGGACCTGCGTCCCGTCCCGGTCTCCGAGCGCAAGTGGACGACGTACAACTTCGCGGCGCTGTGGATATCCATGGCCCACTGCATCCCCAGCTGGACCCTGGCCTCAGGCCTGGTCGCCCTCGGCATGGACTGGAAGCAGGCCGTCTTCACCATCGCCCTGGCCAACATCATCGTGCTGCTGCCGATGCTGGCCACCGGTCACGCGGGACCGAAGTACGGCATCCCGTTCCCCGTGCTCGCCCGCGCCTCGTTCGGGCTTCGCGGTGCCAACATCCCGGCGCTGATCCGGGCCGCCGTGGCCTGCGGCTGGTTCGGCATCCAGACCTGGATCGGCGGCAGCGGCATCTTCGCCCTGGGTTCCAAGCTCACCGGCGGTGAGTGGGAGAACGCGGGGAAGATCGCGGGCAACCCATGGCCGCTGTGGCTCTGCTTCATCCTGTTCTGGGCCCTGCAGATCGCGATCATCTACCGTGGCATGGACTTCCTGCGGCACTTCGAGAACTGGGCCGCGCCCGTCGTGATCGTCGGCGCGTTCGCGCTGCTCATCTGGATCGCGGTCAAGGCCGACGGCTTCGGCGCACTGCTCGACCAGCCCTCGAAGCTCGGCTGGGGCCCGGACTTCTGGCCGGTCTTCTTCCCGTCCCTGATGGGCATGATCGGCTTCTGGGCGACCCTGTCCCTCAACATCCCCGACTTCACGCGCTTCGGCGCCAGCCAGAAGGCGCAGACCTGGGGGCAGTCCCTCGGTCTGCCCACGACGATGACGCTCTTCGCGATCCTCGCCGTGCTGGTCACCTCCGGCTCCGAGGCCGTCTACGGCGAGGCGATCTGGGACCCGGTGGCCCTCGCGGCCAAGACCGACAACGCCTTCGGTCTGCTCTTCGCGCTCTTCATCGTGCTGATCGCCACGATCTCCGTGAACATCGCGGCGAACGTGGTCTCCCCGGCCTACGACCTGTCCAACCTGGCCCCGAAGTTCATCAACTTCCGTACGGGCGCACTGATCACGGGTGTCATCGGCATCCTGATCTTCCCGTGGAAGCTGATCTCCACGCCCGAGTTCTACATCTTCACCTGGCTCGGTGTGGTCGGCGGTCTGCTCGGTACGGTCGCGGGCATCCTGATCGCCGACTACTGGATCATCCGCCGTACGGTCCTGCATCTCGCCGACCTCTACACGCCCGGCGGGCGCTACTGGTACACGAACGGCTGGAACTGGCGGGCGGTGCTGGCCTTCGTGGTCGGCGGTGTCCTGGCGGTCGGCGGCTCGTACTCGAACCTCGACGCCAAGGGCGAGAAGCTCGGCCCGTTCCCGACGGACGGACTCATCCCGTTCCTCAAGCCGCTCGCGGACTACGGATGGGCGATCGGCCTCGCCTCGTCGCTCGTCCTGTACGTCGCGCTGATGGCGCCGTTCGCACGGGCGGAGCGGGCAGAGCGAGAGGGGCGCGCGGCGAAGGCCGACCAGGTCGTCTGACGACGGCGGGCCGCGTTGGGAGCCTCTCTTACTGAGCGGCCTCCAGCGCGGCCATCGCCTCCTTGGCGGCCTTGATGGCGCCCTTGTTGATCTCGTCCGTACTCGGAGCCTTCTTCGACTCGAAGTCACTGCCGTTGTACGTGATGACCAGCAGGGCGTTGGACGCCTGGACGAACACCTGGCCCTCGCGCGTCTGCTGCTTGTCCTCGGTGGTGAGGTTCACCACCGAGTAGGCCGCGTCCCCGAGACCGGGAACGACCCCTCCGCCGCTCTTCTCCGTCGTGCGCTGCTTGTAGGCGGCCTGAGCGGTCTGGTCCGATTTCTTGATTTCGTACGAAATGTCGAGCCAGCGGTAGTCGAAGCCCTTGAGCGCGTTCCACGAACAGGTGCGGCGCAGCGACTCGTCGGTCGAGGGGATCTCCTTGCCGGCCGTCTTGGCGTCCGGCACCAGCGAGGTCACCGTCTTCTTCGACACGCCCGTACAGGGCGCGGGCGAGGTTCGGTACGTGCGGGTCGCCGCCGAGGTCGACGGCGCTGACGGCGACGCGCCGCCGTCGGGGGCCGCCTTCTTCTCCGCGGCCGGGGTCGCGGCGAACGGCCCGGACGACAACGACCAGCCCGCCAGGGCGAGCACGACAACCGGCAGCAGACGCGCGGTCAGAGCGAGAGGAAGAGAACGCACGGCGCACATTTCGTGGGGGACGGTGCGGAGAGTCCGCACAGCGGACGGGACGCCAGTGTCACATGCCTGCCTGTGGTGCGGTAGTACAAACTCGCTCCGTGCCCGTGTGGTGACAGGGGCTCACCCTTGACGGTCCATGACCTCGTGCGAAATCGGGGCACCGAGGGGCATTGCCCGCTCGATGCGGTCCACGGCGGCGAACGCGCCGTACGCGACGAGCCGGACCAGACAGCGGTCCGTGTACGGCGGCTGCTTCCACGCCGCCACATCCTCGTCGGTGATCCGGTACGGAGCCAGCGCGGCCAGTATCGCCAGCCGTGCCCCGGGCCTGTTCCTCCGGTCCGGCAGGGCGTCCCACACCAACGGCTGATGCGTGCCGTCCCACGCCGCGACGACGCTTCGTACGAGGTCCCGGTCGGCCTCGGTCAGCAGGCCGCCACCCTCCGTGGCGGCCGTCCGCAGTGCCGCGTAGGCCGGGGCGACCGTCGTGCCGGCCGCCCAGGAGGGGCCGGGGCCCGGGTCGCCGTCGAGGAGGGCGAGGCTCGTGCCCGGGGTGAGACGCCGGCGCAGGGTCTTCGCCAGGGAACGGCCGGCGAGGCTGCGGACCGGCCTGAACCGCTGGGTGTTGCCCGGCAGCAGGTTCTCCGTCAGCAGGGCAGAGACGATCCGGTTGATGAAGTGGAAGGACAGTGCGGTCCCCACGTACGCGGCGGTGTGCCGGGCGAAGAAGGGCAGCGGGGTGAGATCCGGGTGGCCCGGGACACGGGTCGCCTCGCCCCAGGCGACCATGCGCGCCTGCACCTCCTTGTCCGGGGTCCCGCCGCGGGCCAGCCGCTCCGCGAGGGCGTGGTTGCCGGTGGCGTGCAGCAGGACGGTGTGCGCGTCCACGCAGAACGGACACCTGTTGGCGCGGGACACCCCGAGCGCGGCCAGCTCCTTGCCGGTGCGGCTGCCGTCGCCCGCGAGCAGTGACTCACGCATCAGGGCCCAGGTGGCGGCGAGGAGTTCGGGCGCGGAGGACAGGACGACGAACGTGACGGCACCGTCGATGCCGAAGTCCTCGGAGAGCTGCCGGTAGACCTCTGCGGTCCGGCCGGTGGCGGACCTGGGCGGCGGAGGCTGGGTGTAGCGAAAAGGCGTGGTCACGAAGGGGTAGCTGAAGGGTGTGGTCATGCCGAGAACCCTCGCTCCCGAGGGGGCCTTCGGGCGTCGTACGGCCGAAGGCAGTTGGCGGTGCTCCGACGCGACCGCGCCGCGCACCGGACTACTGCACCGGGAGTAGTCGCGGGGCCGTCCACAGGGCTGACGCCCCTGTCGGTACGGCGGTCTACGGTACGGACATGGACGCGGACCAGGTCACCCTCAAGTGGCTCGCCGACGTGGCGCTCGCCCTCGTGATCGGCGCGATCGTCGTGTCCGTGGCGGCCTTCGACAAGGACACCGCGCCGGTCGACTACGCGCTGATCGTGACCGGTTCGCTCGCGCTGGCCGCATACCGCAGGGCGCCTCGTGCGGTGCTCGCCGTCACCACGGTCGCGCTGGCCGGCTATGTGCTGCACACAGAGCCCGGGCTGGTGGCCGCCCTCCCGGTGATGGCCGCGGTCCACACGGCGGCACAGGCGGGGCACCGGGGCGCGGCCGCGGCCGCGGGCGGGGTGTTCCTCGGGGCGTGGCTCGCGACGGGAGTCACCTCCCAGGACACCGTCGAGCAGACCGCGCTGCTCGCGGGCTGGTTCCTGTGCGCCGTCGTGACCGGTCTCGCGGGCCGCAACTGGCAGGCGTATCTGCGCCAGACCGAACAGCGCGCCCTGGAGGCCGAGCGCACCCGCGAGGAGGCGGCTCTGCGCCGCGCGGGCGAGGAACGCCTGCGCATAGCCCGCGAGTTGCACGACTCCCTCACGCACAGCATCTCGATCGTCAAGCTTCAGGCGGGAGTCGCCGTCCACCTCGCGCGCAAGCGCGGGGAGGAGATACCCCCAGCGCTGCTCGCCATCCAGGAGGCGAGCGGTGAGGCCATGCGCGAACTGCGCGCCACCCTTGAGGTGCTGCGTACCGACGAGCCGACCGGCACCCCGGCCCTCCTTGTGGAGCGCGCCCGGGCCGCGGGCCTCGCCGTCGACCTGACCGTGACCGGAAACGAGCGCCCGCTGACGGCGACCGTGGACCGCGCCGCGTACCGCATCGTCCAGGAGGCCCTGACGAACGCCGCCCGGCACGCCGGGCCCGCCAAGGTGGCCGTCCAACTGGAGTACGAAGAGCGCGAGTTGACGATACGCGTCGAGGACGACGGCACTGCCGAACCGTCCCGGCCGTGCGCCGAGGGCATCGGGCTCACCGGTATGCGTGAACGCGTCACGGCCCTCGGCGGCACCCTGCACGCCGCCCCGCGCGCGGAGGGCGGCTTCTCGGTACGGGCCAAAGTGCCGCTGGACCTGCCGTGAGCGGCCTGATCAGGGTCGCGCTGGTCGACGACCAGGCCCTGATGCGCGCCGGGTTCCGGGCCCTCCTGGACGCCGAGGAGGGAATCGAGGTGGTCGGCGAGGCCGCCGACGGGGAACAGGGCCTGGCGCTGGTGCGCGAGCATGTCCCGGACATCGCTCTCGTCGACGTCCAGATGCCGGTGATGACGGGCATCGAGGCGACCCGCCGCATCGCCGCCGACCCGGATCTGTCCGGCGTACGCGTGGTGATGCTGACCAACTACGGCCTGGACGAGTACGTCTTCGAGGCGCTGCGGGCCGGTGCCAGCGGGTTCCTGCTCAAGGACACCGAGCCCGCCGACCTGCTCCAGGCCATCGAGGTCGTCGCGCGTGGCGAGGCCCTGCTGTCGCCGTCCGTCACCCGCACGCTGATCGGCGAGTTCGTGGCCCGGCCCCCGGACCGGGCCAGCGCCCCCGGACTGGAGTGCCTCACCCGCCGCGAACGCGAGGTCACCGCGCTCGCCGCCCGCGGCCTCACCAACGAGGAGATCGCCGCCCACATGGTCATCAGCCCCTTCACGGTCAAGACCCATGTCAGCCGCGCGATGACCAAGCTCGCCGCGCGGGACCGTGCCCAACTGGTCGTGTTCGCCTACGAGTCGGGGCTGGTCGCGGCGCGCGGGACGGTGGAGTGACGGGCACGGGGAGCGTCACGGGGAGCGTAATGGGGCACCGGGGAGCGGAGTGACGGCTTCCGTCGGAGTTCGTGTGATGATCGGCGCGTGATCGCGATACGCCCGAGATCGGTCCACAGCGCTGCCCTCGCCTGTCTGCTGGTGCTGGGGGTGAGCGGCTGCGGTCTCTCCGCCGAACTGGACCGTGAGAGCAACCCCGCACGCAAGCCCACCCCGACGCCGACACTGACCGTGGAGGTGCCGACCCGGGCGGCGAATCCCTCCCCGTCCGGGATCCCCACGCACTCCCCGTCCGTACCCGTCCAGCAGGGGCAGGGCTGTCCGCCGTCCGGCCTGCGCTTCCAGGCCGACGAGGGTGACGCGGCCATGGGGCTGCGCGCCATGGGCCTCGACGTCATCAACTGCGGTGACCGCCCGTACGAGTTGAACGGCTACCCGGCCGTCACCGTCCTCGACGCCTCGGGCGACCCGTTCCCGGGGGTACGGACCGTCGAGGGCACGGACAAGGTGTCCATGGCACCGGAGGACCCCGGACCCCGAGCGCTGACCCTCGCCCCCGGTGAGAGCGCACACGCGGCCCTGTACTGGCGGATGCACAACCAGGACGGCGTGTACCTCCGCGTGGCCCCGGCGAAGGGCGACGACACCGTGACCGTACGTCCTCCGTATCCGCTCGACATCGGCCCCGAGAACATCCTGGGGACGACGGCCTGGCAGCCCTCCGAGTAGCCCTCTGAGCAGCCCTCGGAGTTGAGGGGCGCGGAGGGCTGCGTACGATCGCCGGACGCCTGCCGGACGCCCGTCCACAGTCCGGATGCCCGCGCCGCAGTGAGGAGTTCTCCCGTGTTCACGACCCGACCCACCCTCCAGGGCACCTTCGGGATGGTGTCCTCCACGCACTGGCTCGCCTCGCAGTCGGCGATGGCCGTGCTGGAGGACGGCGGCAACGCGTACGACGCTGCCGTCGCCGCCGGATTCGTGCTGCACGTCGTCGAGCCGCACCTCAACGGACCCGCCGGCGAGGTGCCGATCATCCTCGCCCCGGCGGGCGGGGAGGTACGGGTGTTGTGCGGGCAGGGCGTCGCACCGGCCGGGGCCACGATCGCCCACTACAGGGGACTGGGTTTGGATCTCGTACCCGGTACCGGCCCCCTCGCGGCCGCGGTTCCCGGGGCCTTCGACGCGTGGATGCTGCTGCTGCGCGACCACGGCACGAAGTCCCTGGCGGACGTCCTGAAGTACGCCATCGGGTACGCGGAGGACGGGCACGCGCCCGTGGAGCGCGTCGGCGAGACCGTCGAGACGGTACGGGAGCTCTTCGAGACGGAGTGGACGTCGTCGGCCGACGTGTACCTCCCGGACGGGCGGCCCCCGCGGCCGGGCGAGCTGTTCCACAACCCCGCGCTGGCCGCGACCTGGAAGCGGCTGGTCGCTGAGGCCGCGGAGGAGGCGGGCGCCCGCAGAGAGGTCGAGGCCGGTCGGGAGCCCGGAGCTCGTCAGGCGCCCGGGGCGCGGGACGGCGGCGACCGGATCGCCGAGATCGAGGCGGCGCGGCGGATCTGGCGCGAGGGCTTCATCGCCGAGGCACTGGTACGGCAGGCGGCCCGGCCCACGATGGACACCAGCGGTGAACGGCACTCCGGCACGCTGACGGCGGCCGACCTGGCCGGCTGGTCCGCGTCGTACGAGGCTCCGGCCACGTACGACTGGCGGGGCTGGACCCTGTGCAAGGCCGGTCCCTGGAGCCAGGGCCCGGTGCTCCTCCAGCAGCTGGCCCTGCTGCCGCCGGAGCTGCCGCGGTACGGCTCCGCCGAGTACGTGCACCTGCTGATCGAGGGCTGCAAGCTCGCGATGGCGGACCGGGAGGCGTGGTACGGGGACGCGGGCGAGGTTCCGCTGGAGGAACTGCTGTCGGAGGAGTACAACGCCGGACGGCGGACGCTGGTCGGGAAGCAGGCCTCCTACGAGCTGCGACCGGGCAGCCCCGGCGGACGGACCCCACGGCTCAGCGGGCACGCGCGCGTGGTGGCCGCGGGGGAGGACGGGTTCGACGCGCTCGGGGTGCCGGGGGCGGGGGAGCCGACGGTGGCGAGGGCTGGGGATGCGGCGGGCGTGGCCACAGGTGCGGGCCGGGCGGGTGCGGGCCTGGGAGAGCCGACCGTTGCCAAGCGGCCGACCTCGCCCGTGCCCGGGGAGCCCGACGTCTCCGCGGACGGGGCGACCCGGGGCGACACCTGCCACCTCGACATCGTCGACCGCTGGGGCAACCTGGTCGCGGCCACGCCCAGCGGCGGCTGGCTTCAGTCCAACCCGGTCGTGCCCGAGCTGGGCTTCCCGCTCGGCACCCGGCTCCAGATGGCGTGGCTGGACGAAGGGCTGCCCAACTCCCTCACGCCGGGCCGCCGTCCCCGTACGACGCTCACGCCCTCGCTCGCGCTGCGGGACGGGGTGCCGGTCATGGCCTTCGGCACGCCGGGCGGCGACCAGCAGGACCAGTGGCAGCTGCACTTCTTCCTGGCCGTCGCCCTGCGCGCGGAGGTACGCGGCGGCCTGGACCTCCAGGGCGCCATCGACGCCCCGAACTGGCACAACGACAGCTTCCCCGGTTCCTTCTACCCGCGCGGTATGCGCCCCGGCAGTGTCACCGTCGAGTCCCGCACCGACCCGGAGGTGGTGGAGGAGCTGCGCCGCCGCGGCCACGACGTCCAGGTCGGCGACGCCTGGTCCGAGGGCCGGCTGTGCGCGGTGGCGCGGGACCCGCGGACCGGAGTGCTGTCGGCGGCGGCGAACCCGCGGGGGATGCAGGGGTACGCGGTCGGACGCTGACGCGATGGCGATGGCGATGGCGATGGCGGGTGCGGGTGCGGGTGCGGGCGGGCTCGGAGCGGCTGCGTGGCCCGTCCGGACCGGCTGCCGGGGTGGTCCGGACCGGCCATGCGGCCCGTCCGGCGCGACTCATGTGGCGCTGATCTCGTAACACCCGTTATTCATGGTGATTCCACCCGGGATACACCGGGCGGGTGGGGATTGTCAGTGGCGCGTGCTCTCATGGAGGCATGATCCAGGACATCGAAACCATCGACGAGTTTCTCGCGCACCGCACCGCCGACGTAGAAGAGGCCGTCCGCACGGCGGCCGCCATGGAGATCATGCCGCGCTTCCGGCAGCTCGCCGCGCACGAGATAGACGAGAAGACCGGCCCCCACGACCTGGTCACGGACGCCGACCGCAAGGCCGAGGAATATCTCACCGAGGCGCTGGTCAAGCTGCTGCCCGGCTCGGTCGTCGTGGGCGAGGAGGCGGTCCACGCCAACCCCGCGACGTACGAGGCGATCAAGGGCGAGGCGCCGGTCTGGATCGTCGACCCGGTGGACGGCACCCGGCAGTTCGTCCACGGCGACCCGGGCTTCTGCACCCTGGTCGCGCTCGCCCACCGCGGAGTCCTGCTGGCGTCCTGGACGTACGCACCGGCCCGCGACCAACTCGCCGTCGCCGTCCGGGGCAAGGGCGCCCTCCTCGACGGCGAGCCCCTCCGCGCCGGCTCGCCCGCCCCCGGCCGTGACCTCGAAGTGGCCACGTCCCACCCGGACTACACGACGGACGACCAGAAGCGCGCGCTCCTCGGCCTCTGGACGGAAGGCGTCGGCCCGCGCGCGTGCGGCTCGGCCGGGCTTGAGTACCTCGCCGTCGCCCGGGGCGAGTTGGACGCCACGGCGTTCTCCTGGGAGGCCGCGTGGGATCACGCGGCGGGCATCCTGCTCGTCGAGGAGGCGGGCGGCGCGCACCTGACACTCTCGGGGGAGCCCTTCCGCACAACCGGCGGCAACACGCTCCCGTTCACCGCGGCACGGGACGCGGACACGGCCCGCCGGGTCCTCGGACTGCTGTCGGGCGGGGCCTGACCCGTGACGGGCCGGGACTGAGGTGGGGCTCAGGCGGGCCAGGACTGGGGCGGGGCGGGGCTGAGGCGGGGCTGTCTGAGGTCCGGCATATCCTGATCCCCAGTGGCCGTCGGCTGACAAAGGAGTCCGAGGTGCCGTCGATGCTCGATGCCGTCGTGGTGGGTGCGGGGCCGAACGGACTGACGGCTGCCGTGGAGCTGGCCCGGCGCGGCTATTCCGTGGCCGTCTTCGAAGCGCGCGACACGGTCGGGGGAGGCGCCCGCACCGAGGAGCTGACGCTGCCCGGCTTCCGGCACGACCCGTGCTCCGCCGCGCATCCCCTGGGCATCAACTCGCCCGCGTTCCGCGCGATGCCGCTGGCGAGGTACGGCCTGGAGTGGCTGCAGCCCGAACTGCCCATGGCGCACCCCTTCCCGGACGGCACGGCGGCCGTGCTGTCGCGTTCCGTGGCGGAGACGGCCGCCTCGTTCGGACCGCGTGACGCGGGCACGTACCGCAGACTCGTCGAGCCGTTCACCCACACCTGGGACACCCTGGCGCGGGACTTCATGTCCCTGCCGCTCACCGCGCTGCCGCGCGACCCGGTCACCCTCGCCCGGTTCGGCCTGGCCGGACTGCCGCCCTCGACATGGCTGACGCGACGATTCCGCGACGACCGGGCCAAGGCCCTGTTCGCCGGACTGGTCGCGCACGTCATGGCCCCGCTGGGCGGAATCGCCACCGGCGCCGTCGGCCTCGTCTTCGCGCTGGCCGCCCACGCCCGGGGCTGGCCCGTCGCCCGCGGCGGCTCCCAGTCGATCTCCGACGCGCTGACCGCGTACCTCAAGGACCTCGGCGGCGCCGTCCACACCGACTACGAGGTCAAGCGTCTCGACGACCTGCCGCCCGCGCGCGCGTACGTCTTCGACACCTCGCCCACCGCGCTGGCCCGCATCGCGGGCTTCGGGCGGTACTACGAGCGGTTCCGGTACGGGGCGGGCGTCTTCAAGGTCGACTACGCCCTCGACGGACCGGTGCCGTGGACCGCGAAGGAAGCCCGCGCCGCCGGCACGGTGCAGGTCGGCGCGAGCAGCAAGGAGATCGGCACCGCCCTGCGCGCCGCCTCCCGGGAGGGCCGTGCCCCGGACGCGCCGTTCCTGATCACCGTGCAGCCGAGCGTCGTCGACCCGTCCAGGGCGCCGGGCGGAAAGCATGTGTTCTGGGCGTACGGGCATGTGCCGAACGGCTGGACCGGGGACCTCACGGACGCGATCGAGCGCCAGCTGGAGCGGTTCGCGCCCGGTTTCCGGGACCGCGTCCTCGCCCGCGCCACGGCGGGCCCGCCCGAACTCGCCGCGCGCAACGCCAACTACGTGGGTGGCGACATCGCCTGCGGCGCGGCCTCCGGCCTCCAGCTGATGCTGCGCCCCAAGCTGTCCCTGTTCCCGTACAGCACCCCGCACCCGGCGGTGTTCATCTGCTCCTCGGCCACCCCGCCGGGCGCGGGCGTGCACGGTATGTCGGGGCACAACGCGGCCAAGGCCGTGTGGAGGAGACTGCGCCAGTCATGACCGCCATCGAGTTCGTCCAGGGCGACATCACCCGACAGAGCGTGGACGCGATCGTCAACGCGGCGAACTCCTCCCTGCTGGGCGGCGGAGGCGTGGATGGCGCCATCCACCGGCGCGGCGGCCCCGAGATCCTGGCCGAGTGCCGCAAGCTCCGCGCCGGCCACTACGGCAAGGGCCTGCGGACGGGGCAGGCCGTCGCCACCCCGGCGGGCAAGCTGGACGCGCGCTGGGTGATCCACACGGTCGGTCCCGTCTTCAGCCGGAGCGAGGACCGCTCGGAGCTGCTGGCCTCCTGCTACCGGGAGTCGCTGCGGGTCGCCGACGAACTGGGCGCGCGGACCGTCGCGTTCCCGGCCGTCTCCGCCGGTATCTACGGATGGCCGATGGACGATGCCGCCCGCATCGCGGTCGGGACGGTGCGGGACACCGGGACGGCGGTCACCGAGGTCAGGTTCGTCCTCTTCGACGAGCGGGCGTACGAGGCGTTCGCCGCGCAGGCCCTCTGAGACCCGGCCCGACCGGACCGTCCGAGGGCCACCCGAGGACCGGACCGTCCGAGGGCCGTCGTCGGGAGCCTCGCCCGTCGGCCCGCGGGGAAAACATGCCCCGTCAGCCCTCAGGATCACACAAAGTCCGACAGGATCATTGCTCCGATTGTGTTCGGGTCCTAGGGTTTTCTGTGGCTCAGTAGGTGTCTTTGTCCTCAGCGGTCGCATTCTGTCCTGACATCAACTTCCGTCTGTCAGCCGCTTCGACCAGCTCGACAGAGCTGACGCTCCCTCAGTTCGCGCACCCCACTGTCGCACCGAGGAAGGCCACAGTCATGCCGCACCCGCACCCGCACCCGCACGCGCAGATGCCTCCCGTCAGCCGCCGTCGACTTCTTGAGGGAGGGGCCGCCGTCCTCGGTGTGCTCGCCCTGCCCGCGTCGGCCGCCCCGACGCACGCGGCCGAAAGGCCCGGGGCCGCGAACGGCACACCGGAGTGGAACGGCGCCATCGACGTCTTCCGGGTGGGGACCGAGCCGCCCCACACCACGCTCACCCCGTACGCGGACGTCGGACAGGCGCTGGCCGGCGACCGCACGCGCTCGCCGTACCGGATGAGTCTCGACGGGAAGTGGAAGTTCGCCTACGCCGACCGCCCCGACGACCGGGACACCGACTTCCACCGCACGGACGTCGACGACAGCTCCTGGGACACCATCCCGGTCCCCTCCGCCTGGCAGGTGCACGGCTACGACTTCCCGATCTACATCAACATCACGTATCCCTACTGGGGTCCGAACGGCCTGGGCGAGGAGCCGCAGCCGCCGGCCGCGCCGACCCGGTACAACCCCGTGGGCCAGTACCGGCGCACCTTCACCGTCCCCGAGGACTGGGCGGGGCGGCGGACGTTCCTGCACTTCGAGGGTGTGAAATCCGCCCACTACGTGTGGATCAACGGCGAGTTGGTGGGCTACAGCGAGGACTCCTACGTCCCCGCCGAGTACGACATCACCCCGCACCTCAAGCCCGGCACCAACCAGATCGCGGTGGAGGTGTACCGCTACTCCGACGGCGACTGGCTGGAGGACCAGGACATGATCCGGCTGAGCGGTATCTTCCGCTCGGTCCACCTGTACTCCACCCCGGCCGTGCACCTGCGCGACTTCAAGCTGGACACCCCGCTGAGCGACGACTACAAGGCCGCCGAACTGTCCGTCACCGCGAGCGTGCGCGCCTACGGAGACGGCAAGAACAAGAGCGCGGACAAGAGCACGGACAAGGGCAAGGACGAGGGCAACGGCAAGGGCAACGGCAAGGGCAACGGCAGCGGGCGGTACTCCGTCGAGACGCAGCTCTACGACGCGCGCGGGCACGCCGTCTGGCCGCGCCCGCTGCAGCAGGCCGTGGACCTCGGCTCCGCCCCGGCCGGTGAGGACGTGACCGTACAGGCCGCCAGAGCCGTGCCCGCGCCGAAGCTTTGGTCGGCCGAGGACCCGTACCTCTACACGGCCGTACTGCGGCTGCGCGACCCGGCGGGCAAGGTCGTCGAGACGCTCTCGCACCGGGTCGGCCTGCGCGAGTTCGCGCTCAAGGGCGGGCTGATGCGC
Source organism: Streptomyces sp. NBC_00258 (assembly GCF_036182465.1). Taxonomy (NCBI): domain Bacteria; kingdom Bacillati; phylum Actinomycetota; class Actinomycetes; order Kitasatosporales; family Streptomycetaceae; genus Streptomyces; species Streptomyces sp. NBC_00258. The sequence goes on along the minus strand of NZ_CP108081.1, from coordinate 3,254,215 downwards.
ATCAACGGCAGACCCGTCTCCTTCCGGGGCACCAACCGGCACGAGATGCACCCCGACCGCGGCACCGCGCTCACCAGGGCGGACCTGGTCAAGGACATGGAGATCGTCAAGCGGCTGAACATCAACACGGTCCGCACCTCGCACTACCCCAACAACACGCTCTGGTACGAACTCGCCGACGAGTACGGCCTGTACCTCGTGGACGAGACCAACCTCGAGACCCACGGCATCCGCGACGAGTACCCGGGCAACCACGCCGACTGGAGCAGGGCCTGCGTGGCCCGCGCCCAGAACATGGTCCACCGCGACAAGAACCACGCCTCCGTCGTCATCTGGTCGCTCGGCAACGAGGCCGGTGGCGGCAGCACGTTCGTCGCCATGCACGACTGGATCCGCTCCTACGATCCCACCCGTGTCATCCAGTACGAGGGCGACGACCGCCCGGGGATCAGCGACATCCGCTCGGAGATGTACGACAGCCCCGCGCGCGTCGAGCAGCGGGCGAAGGACACCGCCGACACCCGCCCGTACGTCATGATCGAGTACTCCCACTCGATGGGGAACTCGACCGGAAACTTCCAGAAGTACTGGGACCTCATCCGCCGCCACGAAGTCCTCCAGGGCGGCTGGATCTGGGACTTCGTCGACCAGTCACTGACCTGGCCGACCCCGAGGCGCGTGCTGTTCACCGAGACCGGGCCCGGCAGGGTGCGCGGCGAGATCCAGGCGGGCAGCGCGACCTTCGACCGCGGGAAGGGCCTGTCCGGCAGTACGGTCTTCGCCCGTGACACCGGCCTCGACATCACCGGCTCGCTGACGCTGGAGGCCTGGGTCACGCCGTCCGTGACCGGCTACCACCAGCCGCTCATCGCCAAGGGCGACACCCAGTACGCCCTCAAGCAGTCGGACAGGACCCTGGAGTTCTTCATCCACGGCGGCGGCCAGTGGATCACCGCGAGCTGGGCGCTGCCGGACGACTGGACCGGAAAGGAGCACCACGTCGCGGGCGTCTTCGACGCGGAGGCGGGCACCCTGACCCTCTACGTCGACGGCGCGGCGAAGGCCACCAGGACCACCACCCGGCGGCCCGCCAACAACACCGCGCCGCTGTCGCTCGCCACCGATGTCGACAACCCGACCCGGGAGTTCAGCGGCACGATCCGGCGGGCACGCGTGTACGCCCGTGCCCTCTCCGCGGCCGAACTCGCGTCGGACGGACGCGGACCCGGCGACGACGGGGTGCGGTTCTGGTTCGACGCGGCCACCGTCAGGGTCACCGAGAAGCGCCCGAAGGAGCGCACGTTCTTCGCCTACGGCGGCGACTGGGGGGATCACCCCAACGACGGGGCCTTCGTCGCGGACGGCATCGTCACCGCCGACCGCGGACACACGGGGAAGGCCGCGGAGGTCAAGCAGGTCTACCAGGCGATCAACGCCGCACCGGCGTCCGGCAAATCCCTCGCCGCCGGAACCGCCGGAGCCGCGGTCACCCTCACCAACGAGTACCTGTTCACCAACCTCCGTGAGTTCGACGGGAGTTGGACCCTCGTCGCCGACGGCGAGGTCGTACGGCGCGGGAAACTGAGCCGCGCCCAGCTGGACGTTCCGCCGCTCAGCAGCAAGGACGTCACCGTGCACTTCAGGCTTCCGGCAGACCCGGCGCCCGGCGCGGAGTACTTCCTGCACCTGTCCTTCACCACCAAGGAACGCACGAAGTGGGCGAAGGCCGGCTTCGAGGTGGCCAAGAAGCAACTCCCGGTCGACGCCGACAGCCCGGAGGTGCGGCCGGTTCCACTGGAGCGCGTGCCCGCCCTGCGCCACCAGGACGGCGAACGGTCCATCACGGTGAAGGGCAAGGCCTTCTCCGTCACCGTCGACAAGCGCACGGGCGTCATCACGTCGTACGAGGCCCGGGGCACCCGGCTGATCACCTCCGGGCCCGTGCCGAACTTCTGGCGGGCACCGATCGACAACGACAGGGGCAACGGCCAGCACGTACGCAACCAGACCTGGCGCGACGCGGGGACCCTGCGCAAGGTGACGGACGTCAGCGTGCGCGCCCTGCGCGACCGGGCCGTCGAGATCAAGGTCGCGGGGACTCTGCCCACGACCACCGAATCGACGTACACCACCACGTACACGGTCTTCGGCAACGGCGAGATCAAGGTCGACAACACCCTGCACCCGGGTGCGGCGAACCTGCCCTACATCCCGGAGGTCGGCACCCTGCTGTTCCTGCCGGGGCGGCTGGAGCGCCTGCACTACTACGGCCGCGGCCCCGAGGAGAACCACTGGGACCGCAACACCGGCACCGACGTGGGCCTGTACTCCGGGACGGTGTCCGGGCAGTGGACGCCCTACATCCGCCCGCAGGAGAACGGCAACAAGACCGACGTCCGCTGGGCCGCCCTGACCGACCGCGGCGGCGCCGGGCTGCTCGTCTCCGGTGAACCGCTCCTTGAGGTCAACGCCTCGCACTTCACCCCGGAGGACCTGTCGGTCGGGACGCGCCACGACTACCAGCTGACCCCGCGGGACGAGGTCGTACTCCGCCTGAACCACCGGCAGATGGGAGTGGGCGGCGACAACAGCTGGGGCGCGCACACGCACGACGAGTACAAGCTCTTCGCCGACCGGGACTACTCCTACACCTACCGGCTGCGTCCGCTGACCGACGTAGACGCGGCGATGGCGGCGTCACGACGGCCCACGGCGGGGGAGTTCTCCGGGTAGCGCGCCGCCAAGTCCTCCGGGTGGTACGGCAGGGAGTTCTCCGGGGACGGCGACACGCCCACCGTCCGGTCTCCGATTCTTTCGATCTTGTGTTCGGCGGGACGTAGGCTCGCCTCAGCAGGGAGAGAACGGCTCGGGGACCGTACGGGGTGGGGCATGGTGCACGACGACGAACTGATCCGGCCGCTGCCGGAGTTGCTGAAGCGGCATGCCGGGAGGGCGGGCGACCAGGTCGCCTTCTCGGACTCCGCGCGTGGCGTGACGTACGGGGAACTGGAGCGACGCACAGGGAAGTTGGCCGGTCACCTGGCGGGGGCGGGGCTCCGTCGGGGCGACCGGGTCGCGGTCCTGCTGGGCAACTGCGTGGAGCTGGTGGAGAGTTGCCTCGCCGTCACACGGGCGAGCGGGGTCGGTGTCCTGCTGAACCCCCGCTCTTCCGACGCGGAACTCGCGCACCTGCTGGGGGACAGCGGCGCCTCGGCGATCGTCACGGACCGGGCGCACCTCGACCAGTTGGCTCGGCTGGGCGACGAGTTGAGCGGTCTGCGCGTGCTGATCACCGGGCCGGGGCCGGTCCCCGCGGACGCCCCCGGCGGGACCGTGCTCTTCGATACGGCGATTACGGACGAGGGCGCCGGACCGGCACGCGACGATCTCGGACTCGACGAGCCGGCGTGGCTGCTCTACACCTCCGGAACCACCCACCGGCCCAAGGGAGTTGTGTCCACGCAGCGCACCGCGCTCTGGTCGGCGCACGCCTGCTACGCGCCGATCTTCGGGCTCTCGTCCGGGGACCGGCTGCTGTGGCCGCTCCCGCTGTTCCACAGCTTCGGCCACTCGCTCGCCGTGCTGGGCGTCGTGGCCACCGGTGCGAGCGCGCACATGACCGGGGAACTCCTGCCGCCCGGTGGGCTGTTGCGCGTACTCGACGAGGCGCGTGAGCAGCCGCAGGGACCGTTCACGCTGATGGCCGGTGTCCCCGCGACCTACCACCGGCTGGTGTCGGCGGCCGGGGCGACCGCCATGCCCTCGCGCACGGGGCTGCGGCACTGCGTCGTCGCGGGCGCGCCGAGTCCGCCGTCACTCGCCAGAGCCGTCGAGGAGGTGCTCGGAGCACGCCTGCTGGACGCGTACGGCAGCACCGAGACCTGCGGGATGATCGCCCTGAACCGGCCGGACGGGCCCAGGGTCGACGGCTCGTGCGGGCCTCCGGCGCCCGGAATGGACGTACGGCTCGTCGACCCCCGCTCCGGGCACGACGTCGCGGACGGCGACGAGGGCGAGGTGTGGGTGCGCGGACCCGGGCTCATGACCGGCTACCACAACCAGCCCGAGGCGACAGCGGCCGCGCTCAAGGACGGCTGGTACCGCACAGGGGACCTGGCCCGCCGGGTCGAGCACGGCCATCTCGCCCTCACCGGCCGGGTCAGCGAACTGATCATCACCGGCGGCGAGAACATCCACCCCACCGAGATCGAACAGGCCCTGCTCAGCTGTCCCGGAGTGGCCGACGCCGTCGTCGTGGGAGCCCCGCACGACGTCCTCGGCGAGGTGCCTGTGGCCTTCGTCGTGCCCGGTCCCGGGGGGCTCGACCCGCAGCGCGTGCTGAGGACGTGCCGCACCCTGCTGTCCGACCACAAGGTGCCCGTGGAGATCCACGAGATCGCCGCCGTGCCGCGTACGGCGTCCGGCAAGATCGCCCGCCGCGCGGTTGTACCGGGCCTGGCGCGGCCCGTGCTCGACCTCCGTTTCCAGCCCGAAACGCCCGGAGCACCCGCGGCACCCACAGCCGAAGTTCCTGAAAAGTCCGGCATGTTGAGCGCCTCGGCGCTGCGTGAGCGGCTGGCACCCCTCGCCCCGGAGGAACGTGAGCGCGTGCTGCGCGAGACCGTGCTCTCCGTGACGGCGGAGGTCCGCGGCGAGCAGCCGTACGAACGGCGGGACGCGGAGCGCCCCTTCATCGAACTCGGGCTCACCTCCCTGGGCGCGGTCACGTTGATCGAGCGGCTGGGCGCGGCGACCGGGCTGCGGCTGCCGGCCACGCTCGTCTACGACCACCCGACACCCGCCGACGTGGCGCGCCATCTGCGGACAGCCCTCTTCACCCCGGGGACAGCCGGTTCCGAAAGCGCCGCGGCCGACCCGGGTGAGGACGACGACCCGGTCGTCATCGTCGCCATGGGCTGCCGCTACCCCGGTGACGTCCAGTCGCCGGAGGACCTGTGGCGACTGGTCTCCGAAGGCAGGGACGCCGTCTCGGACTTCCCGTCCGACCGCGGTTGGGACCTGGCCGCCCTGTACGACCCCGATCCGGACCGCCTCGGGACGTCGTACGCGCGCAGCGGCGGATTCCTGCACCGGGCAGCCGAGTTCGACGCGGGCCTGTTCGGGATCTCGCCGCGCGAGGCGCTGGCCATGGACCCGCAGCAGCGGCTGCTCCTCGAGACCTCGTGGGAGGTGTGGGAGCGCGCCGGGATCGACCCGGCGTCCCTGCGCGACAGCGACACGGGCGTGTTCGTCGGCGTGATGTACGCCGACTACGCCGACCGTTTCGGCACCGAGCCGCACGAGTTGGAGGCGCACCTGGGCCTGGGCTCGGCCGGCAGCGTCGCCTCGGGGCGGATCGCCTACACGTACGGGCTGCGCGGCCCGGCGATCACCCTCGACACCGCGTGTTCGGCCTCCTTGGTGTCCCTGCACTGGGCGGCGCGTGCGCTGCGCTCCGGCGAGTGCTCGATGGCCCTGGCGGGCGGTGTCACGGTGATGGCGACACCGAGGTCGTTCACCATGTTCAGCAGGCAGCGCGGACTGTCGCCCGACGGCCGCTGCAAGTCTTTCTCCTCGTCGGCGGACGGCACCGGCTGGGGCGAGGGCGTCGGACTCGTCCTGCTTGAGCGGCTCTCCGACGCGCGGCGCAACGGACATCCGGTGCTGGCCGTGCTGCGAGGTTCCGCCGTCAACTCCGACGGGGCCTCCAACGGGCTCACCGCACCGAACGGCCAGGCTCAGCGGCAGCTCATCGCCCGCGCACTCGCCGACGCCGGGCTCCGCGGGGGCGACGTCGACGTGGTGGAGGGGCACGGCACCGGCACGAAGCTCGGTGATCCGATCGAGGCGGGCGCGCTGCTGGCCACGTACGGACAGGAACGCGCCCCGGAGCAGCCGCCGCTCTGGCTGGGCTCGGTCAAGTCCAACCTCGGGCACACCCAGGCCGCCGCCGGGGTCGCCGGAGTCATCAAGATGGTGCAGGCCATGCGGCACGCGGAGCTGCCCGCGACGCTGCACGCCGAGTCGCCGTCCCCGCACGTCGACTGGTCGTCGGGCCGGGTGGAACTGCTGACCGCGGCCCGGCCCTGGCCGTCGTCGTCCGACCGGCCGCGCCGGGCGGGTGTGTCGGCGTTCGGAATCGGCGGGACCAACGCGCACGTGATCCTGGAAGAGGCACCGGTGAGCCGGGAAGGGTCGCTCGCACCGGTCACGGGCCGACGGCAGCCCGCACGAACGGCCGAGCATGCTGAAACGGCCGACATGGCGGACACGGCTGACGCGACTCCACCGCCCCGGCCGTCCCGGCTGCCCTGGCTGCTCTCCGGGGCCGACGAACCCGCACTGCGCGGCCAAGCGCGGCGGCTGGCCGCCGAGTTGGCCGCCAGGCCCGCCGCGCTCACACCCGCCGACTCGGCCGACATCGCTCTCTCGCTCGCGGTGTCGAGGTCGGCGCTGACGCATCGCGCCGCCATCGCCCCGGGAGAGGGGGAGTTGGCGGGGCTCCGCGCCCTCGCGGAGGGCGAGCGCACCCCCGGAACCGTTCAGGGCGTCGCCGACCCCGGCATCCGCACGGCGTTCCTGTTCACCGGGCAGGGTGCCCAACGCGTCGGCATGGGACGGGAGTTGACCGAGTCCCTCCCCGCGTTCGCGACCGCCTTCGACGAGGTGTGCAAGGCACTCGACGAACGGCTCGAACGCCCGCTGCGCACGGTGGTGTTCGCGGAGGACGGTTCACCGGACGCCTCGCTGCTCGACCGTACGGACTTCACTCAGGCCGCTCTGTTCGCCTTCGAGGTGGCGCTGTTCCGGCTGCTCGAATCCTGGGGCGTACGGCCCGACTTCCTTGTCGGACACTCGGTCGGGGAACTGGCCGCGGCGCATGTCGCCGGGGTGCTGGACCTGCCCGACGCCGCCGCTCTCGTCGCGGCCCGCGGCCGCCTGATGCAGGCGCTGCCGGAGGGCGGGGCGATGGTCGCGCTGTACGCGGCCGAGGACGAGGTCGTCCCCGTACTGACCGACCTCGGTCTCACGGACCGGGTCGCGATCGCCTCCGTGAACGGGCCGCGCTCCGTGGTGATCTCCGGAGCGCGCGACGCCGTGCTGGCCGTCGCGGACACGTTCGCGGAACGTGGGCAAAGGACCGTACGGCTGCGGGTGAGCCACGCCTTCCACTCGCCGCTGGTCGAGCCGATGCTCGACGAATTCCGGCGCGTGGCCGAGGAGTTGACGTACCGGCAGCCGCGGATCCCGGTGGTGTCCACGGTGTCGGGGCGCCCGGCCGACGCCGGGGCCGGAGAGCTCTGCTCGGCGGAGTACTGGGTACGTCATGCCCGTCTGCCGGTGCGGTTCGCGGACGCCGTGCGGTGGCTCGGCGAGAACGAGGACGTCGGGGCCTTCCTGGAGGTCGGTCCCGGCCCCGTGCTCACCGCGGCGGCCGAGGAGGTGTTGTCCCGTCCGGGTGTCGGCGGCGGCCGTGCTGAATTCGCCGCCGGTGTCGGGCAGTTGTCGGGTGAGTCCGGCTTGCGGGAACCCGAGTCGCTGTTGTCGGCCGTGGCCCGGCTGCATGTGCGGGGTGCGGGGGTCGACTGGGCCGCGGTGTTCGCCGGTTCGGGGGCGCGGCGCGTCGAGCTGCCTACGTACGACTTCCAGCGCCAGCGGTACTGGCTGGACGCTCCCCGTGCGGGTGCGGGCGTTGGGGCCCGGGCCGACACGTACGGGCATCCGCTGCTCGGCCCGGCGTTCACGGTGCCGGACACGGACCGGACGGTGCTGTCCGGGCGGCTCTCGACGGCCGCGCAGCCCTGGCTCGGTGACCACGTGGTCGCGGGGAGGGTGCTCGTCCCTGCCACGGCCTTCGTGGAGATGGCCGTCCGCGCCGGTGACGAGGTCGGCTGCGCCCGCCTGGACGAGCTCGTGGTCGTGGCGCCGCTGGTGCTGTCCGGCGGTGCGGGGGTGCAGGTCCAGGTGGTGGTCGGGCCGGGGGACGACTCCGGGCGGCGTTCCGTCGACGTCTACTCGCGGCCCGACGAACCGGATGAGCTGGGTGGGCCGGACGGGGCGGGTGAGCCGGCGGAGAGCTGGACCCGGCATGTCACCGGAGCTCTGAGCGGGGTGCCTTCGGCGGCGACGGACCCGTCCGAGAGCGACTTGAAGGTGTGGCCTCCTGAAGGCGCCGTAGAGGTACAACTCGCCGACGCGTACGAGACGTTGGCGGACGGAGATCTCGGCTACGGGCCCGCGTTCCAGGGCGTCCGTGCGGTGTGGCGGCGGGGAGCGGAGCTCTTCGCGGAGGTCAGGCTCCCCGAGGAACAGGCCCCGGACGCCGCGCGCTTCGGCATGCATCCGGCTCTGCTTGACGCGGCGGTGCACAGCATGCTGCTCGCCGGGCCCGGCTCGGAGGCTGAGTTCGGCTCCCTCCCCGAACCCGGTTCCGGGTCCGTGCGGCTGCCGTTCGCGTGGAGCGGTGTGCAGTTGTACGCCGATGGGGCGTCCGAGGTGCGGGTGCGGCTGACACCGACGGGGCCGGGGGCGGTCACGGTGACGCTCGCCGACACGGCGGGGCGGCCGGTGGCCGGGATCGAGTCACTGGTCACGCGCGAACTGCCCGGCGGCCAACTGGACACCGCCGACGAGGTGGTGCGGCGGGCGTTGCTGCGCCCCGACTGGACGCCGGTCACCCCGGAGGTCGCCCCACCCGCCGACTCGGGCGGCGGGGCCTGGACGCTGCTGGGCCCGGACGAGCTGGACCTCGGGGCGTACCTTCCGGCGGTGGGGAATGCGTACCTTCCGTCGGCAGGGAGCGCGCATCTTCCGCCGGTGGGAAATCACTCCGTGCCCGATGTCGTGGTTCTCACGGCCGTCACCCCCGCCGCGACCCCCGATCCCGTCTCCGCGACGCACCAACTGACCGGCAGGGTCCTGGAAGCGCTGCGGACCTGGCAGGCCAATCCGCGGGCAGCGGGTTCACGGCTGCTCGTCGTGACCCGGGACGCCACCGCACCGGTCCCGGACCTGGCCGGAGCCGCCGTATGGGGCCTCGTGCGCACAGCCCAGTCGGAGATGCCGGGCCGTGTCGTGCTGGTCGACGTGGACGGACGGCCGGAGTCCTTGCGGATGCTGTCCGCGGCAGTGGTCACGGGTGAACCCCAACTGTCCATCCGATCAGGGCGGTTGACGGCGCCGCGGCTTGTCGCGGCCTCTGCCTCCGGTCCGCCCGGGACCGGAGGCCTCGGTCCGGACGGAACCGTGCTGATCACCGGCGGCACGGGAGCGCTGGGCGCGGAACTGGCCCGGCATCTGGTCACCGCGCACGGTGTACGGCATCTGCTGCTCACCGGGCGACGCGGTCCGCAGGCACCGGGCGCGGCCGAACTGCGTACGGAATTGGAGGAGTTGGGCGCCGAGGTGCGCGTGGTCGCGTGCGACGCGGCCGACCGTTCCGCCCTGGCCGAGGTGATCGGGCTCTGCGAGCCTCCGTTGAGTGCCGTGGTCCACGCGGCGGGGGTGCTCGACGACGGCGTACTGGACTCGCTCACGCCGGAGCGGATGGCGGCGGTGCTACGGCCCAAGGTGGACGCGGCCTGGCACCTTCATGAGCTGACCCGTGAGCTGGACCTGTCGGCGTTCGTGCTGTTCTCCTCGGTGTCGGGGCTGCTGGGCCGGCCCGGCCAGGGCAACTACGCGGCGGCGAACTCCTTCCTGGACGCCCTCGCCCACCACCGCGTCTCGCTGGGGCTGCCCGCCGTCTCCCTCGCGTGGGGGCTGTGGGGGCACGACGGCGGCATGGCGGCCGGACTTCGCGAGGCGACGGCCCGTGAACTGGTCCGGGCGCTCTCTCCGGAGCAGGGCATGGCGCTGTTCGACGCGGCGCTTCGCACCGACGAGCCCGTGCTGGCGCCCGTCCTGCTCGACCGGGCCGCTCTCCGGTCCGCGGACGGGCTCGTACCACCGCTGTTGCGGGGGCTGGTACGCACGGGACGACCGGCGGCCACCCCGGCCCCCGGCGCCGGGGCGCAGGTCGCGGCGGAGCAGGGAGCGTGGCGCGAGCGGTTGGCGGGCTTGCCCGACGGAGAGCGGGAGGGCGCGCTCGCGGAGCAGGTGCGCGATGCGGTCGCCGTGGTTCTCGGATACCCCGACGGCGACGCGCTGCCGGCCGGCAAGCCCCTCGCCGACCTCGGCTTCGACTCCCTGATGGCGGTTCAGCTCCGCAACGCGCTGAGCACAGCCACGGGCCTCTGGCTGCCCGCCACGGTGGTGTTCGACCACCCCACGGCGGACGCGCTCGCCCGGCATATGCTCGGCTTGATCAGCGGCGAAATGCCCGAAGCGCAGGCGCAGGTGCAGGCGCAGGCACAAACGCCGACGCCGACGCAGATGCAGGGACAGGAGTCGTATCCGGAGCTCGGGCAGAGGCCGTGGCCGGATCAGAGCCCGGATCACGGGGTGGATCGCGGGCCGGATCCGAAGATCCAGCCCGTCCCCGTCCCCGCGCCCGCGTCCGCCCCCGCCCGCACCGAACCCGTGACCCGGCCGTCCCAGACCCTCGCCGCCCTCTACCGCACGCTCTGCGCGAAGGGCGAGGTGACCGCGGGCATGCACATGCTGGTCACGGCGTCCCGCGCACTGCCGACGTTCGGCGCGGACGAGAGCCGGGCGCACGCCCTGACACCCCTCCTCCGGGCCGAGGGTCCCGCCCGTCCCGTGCTCGTCTTCCTCGCCGGGCACCATCCGCCCTTCGCCGTACCGGGAGGGGAGTTCGCCGGCTTCCACCGCTGCTTCGACGGCGAACGGGACGTACTGGAACTCCCGCACCCGGGACTCGGCGCGGGCGCCGCCGTGCCCGCCGACCGGGAGGCGCTGGCGCGGACCCACGCCGAGACGGTGCTGCGGCACGTCGGCGACCGGCCCTTCGTGCTCGTCGGCGCTTCCACGGGCGGTGCCGGCGCCCACGCCGTGACCCGGCAGCTCGAAGGGCTCGGAACGCCTCCGGCGGGCCAGATCCTGCTCGACACGTACCTGATCGACGAAGACAACAGCCGCAAGGACTGGCTGCTCGCCCTGCCCGCCGCCGTCGCCCCCCGCCTGTACGAGGACACCGGCGTCGCCGCCATGGGGGCGTACACGCGGATCTTCATGGACTGGGACCCGGAACCGGTCGCGACGCCGACCCTGCTGGTACGGGCCACGCGTCCCACGCCGGAGATGGCGGCGGGACCGGACGCGGACCGCTGGCGGACCTCGTGGCCGCTGCCGCACGAGCACGTGGACGTCCCGGGCGACCATCTGACGCTCCTCCGGGAAGACGCCCGTACGACGGCGTCCGCGGTCCGCACCTGGATCGGCACCCTCGACGGAGCGGAGGGAGGCATCCTCGGGTAGCGGGGGAGGCGTCCTCGGCCGGCGGAGGCAGGCGCCTCAGGTAGATGTCGGATTCTCGCCAGCCAGTGCCGTGACCATGGCCGATGCTGGGAGGTATGCAGAACGGGATGCACACCGACACGGAGCGCTGCGTACGCGCCGTCCAGTCGAAGGACGCTCGCTTCGACGGGTGGTTCTTCACCGCGGTGCTGACCACGCGGATCTACTGCCGACCGAGTTGCCCCGTCGTGCCGCCGAAGCCGGAGAACATGACGTTCTACCCGAGCGCCGCCGCCTGCCAGCAGGCCGGGTTCCGGGCCTGCAAGCGGTGCCGCCCCGACACCAGCCCCGGCTCGCCCGAATGGAACCAGCGCGCCGACCTCGTGGCCCGTGCGATGCGGCTGATCGGCGACGGGATCGTGGACCGCGAGGGCGTGCCGGGCCTGGCGACCAGGCTCGGCTACAGCACCCGGCAGATCGAACGGCAGCTCCTCGCCGAACTGGGCGCCGGACCGCTCGCCCTCGCCCGCGCCCAGCGCGCCCAGACGGCGCGGCTGCTCATCGAGACGACCCCGCTCCCGATGGCCGACATCGCCTTCGCGGCGGGCTTCTCCTCCATCCGCACCTTCAACGACACGGTCCGCGAGGTATTCGCCCTCTCACCGAGCGAACTGCGCACCAGGGTCCCGAAGAACCGGGCGAGCCACGCCAACTCGTCCGGCACGCCAGGGGTGTTGAGCCTCCGCCTGCCCTTCCGGTCCCCGCTCAAGCCCGACAACCTCTTCGGCCACCTCGCCGCCACCGCCGTACCCGGCGTGGAGGAGTGGCGCGACGGCGCGTACCGGCGCACCCTGCGCCTGCCCTACGGCCACGGCGTCGTCGCGCTCACCCCGACGGCCGACCACATCGGCTGCCGGCTCACCCTCAGCGACATGCGCGACCTGACCGTCGCCATCAGCCGCTGCCGCCGCATGCTCGACCTGGACGCCGATCCGGTCGCGGTCGACGACCAACTGCGTACGGACCCGCTGCTGGCCCCGCTCGTCGACAAGGCGCCGGGCCGCCGGGTGCCGCGTACGGTCGACGAGGCCGAGTTCGCCGTACGCGCGGTGCTGGGCCAGCAGGTCTCCACGGCCGCGGCCCGTACGCACGCGGCCCGCCTGGTCGCGGCGCACGGCGACGCGGTCGACGACCCCGAAGGCGGGCTCACGCACCTCTTCCCGTCCGCCGAGTCACTGGCCGCACTCGACCCCGAAGCCCTCGCCATGCCGGCCACCCGCCGGGCCACCCTCACCACGCTCGTCCACCAACTGGCCGCCGGAACCCTCCACTTGGGCGTGGAGAGCGACTGGGCCGAGAGCAGGGCCCGGCTGCTCGCGCTGCCCGGTTTCGGGCCGTGGACCGTCGAGGTCATCGCCATGCGTGCCCTCGGCGACCCCGACGCCTTCCTGCCCACGGACCTCGGAGTCCGGCGCGCCGCCCAGGAGCTGGGCCTGCCGTCCACCCCCGCCGCGCTCACGGCACGCGCCGCGGACTGGCGGCCCTGGCGCGCGTACGCCGTCCAGTACCTGTGGGCGACCGACAGCCACCCGATCAACTTCCTTCCCGCATGATTCCGGCCCGAGGACCTTCAGTGAAACAGCACACCGTGATCGACAGCCCCTACGGCCCGCTCACCCTCGTCGCCACCGACGGCGTCCTGTCCGGCCTCTACATGACCGACCAGCGCCACCGCCCGCCCGAGGAGACCTTCGGCGACCCGGACGACACACCCTTCACCGAGGTGGTCGACGAACTACGGGCCTATTTCGCGGGCGAGTTGAAGGAGTTCACCGTCGAACTCCACCTGGACGGCACCCCGTTCCAGCGCTCCGTCTGGGAACAGCTCCAGAAGATCCCGTACGGCGAGACCCGTTCGTACGGCGAACTCGCCGATGCCCTCGGCAACCCGAACGCATCCCGCGCGGTCGGCCTCGCCAACGGCAAGAACCCCCTGGGGATCATCGTGCCCTGCCACCGGGTCGTCGGCGCCAACGGCAGCCTGACCGGCTACGGCGGCGGTCTGGAACGCAAGCGGCAACTGCTGGACTTCGAACGGGGAGAGGCAGACACCGCACTGTTCTGAATCGGGCGCCCGGCTGCCGCCCTGCGGCCGGGGTCGCCTACCCTGGTCCACTGTCTCGAAGAACCGGCACACCTTCGAGGTGTCTCGCCGAGCGCAAATTTGACCATAAGGGTGATATGGCGGCAAGTGACCTGCAGGTCTGGACCGGAATCGTTGGAACGTTCGCCACCGTCGGCGTGAGTGTTCTCGGAGTGCTGAACTTCCAACGGAAACAGGACAGGTCCGCAGCGGTCGGGTCGGCGTTCAGGGAAATCGTGGAGTCACTGGCGTCGGACAACAAAACGCAGCAGATGGCCGCGGCGATTCTGATGCGCCGGTTTTTCGACGGCAACTCGGAGCAGGGCGCCGGTCGTACGCCCTACGCCAGTGAGGCGGTGGCCGTAATTGCCGGGCTTCTCCGGGAAGCCGAAACAGATCAGATCCAGAAGGTCCTCGCCGATGGACTGAGATTCGCGCCGTCACTCTCCCGGGCCGACCTGCAGGGGTGCAACCTGGCGCGCGCCTTCCTCGGATACAGGGAGGGCGACAAGAAGGTTGTCGATCTCACGCACGCCGATCTCTTCGAAGCCGACCTCACCGGTGCCTCTTTGAGGGGAGTCAACGCGTCCGGGGCGGTCTTCTACCGCGCGACTCTCGTGAACGCCGTCCTGGCGAACGGCGTCCTGACCGGCGCCGATTTTCGAGAGGCCCAGCTGGCGGGTGCCACCTTCGACGGCGCGCGTCTCGCCGGCGCGCAGTTCCTGGGTGCTTCGGACGTTCCGGCCAATGTGTCGTGCTTATTGGACTCGAACGGAAAAGTAGTCAGCGAAGAGCCCGTATGAAGACGAGTGAAACCAGCGTGGCCCGCATCTTTCTCGGGGCGCCATCCATCCTCACCCCGGATCAGGAAACGAAGCTGGAAGAATGGGTGGCCTGGCTCGAGTGTCAGTCGTTCCAGGTCATCCGATTGGGGCGGGACAGCCATGGTGAAAATCCCTGGCACACGCTGACACAGTTGCTTTCACGTGTGGACGGCGTTGTCCTGCTCGGCTTCAGACAACTCGACGCACGAAACTCCGTCTGGAGGCCGGATACCAAGGAGGAGGCGCTCTCGTCCAGTTGGTGGACTTCTCCGTGGTTGCAGTTGGAAGCCGGAATGTCGGTGGCTCTCGCACTGCCGGTCATCGTCGCGGCGGAGGCCGATGTCAACGAGGGTGCTTTCAATCCGGAAGTCTGGAACGGCCAGGTCAAGGGAGTGGAACTGAGCACGCCCGGAACGGCGACCGACGAGTGGCTGGACGCCGTCCGGGAGCGTCACGATCGCCGGGCGGGAGTTTCCGGATGACTGCGCACGAGGTCGTCAGTCGCTGTCCGTTCCGAGTGCGCGCAACAGTGCGGGCAGCGCCGTGCCGATAGGTTCCCGGATCACCTCGTCGGCGCGATCGTCGTACGGGGTCGGCTCGGCGTTGACGATGACGAGCCGGGCGTCGTGGTCGGCGGCGATTCCGGCGAGGCCGGCTGCGGGCTGGACCTGGAGGCTGGTGCCGACGGCGATGAAGATCTGGCATGCCTTGGTGATGGCGACGGCCTCACCGAGGACGACGGGGTCGAGCCGCTCACCGAAGAACACCGTCGCCGACTTCAGGATCCCGCCGCACTCCAGACACGGCGGATCCTCCTCCCCGGCCTCGACCCGGGCGAGGGCGTCCTCCATCGGCCCGCGCGCATGACACTTCGTACACACGAAACTCCTTGCGCTGCCGTGCAGTTCGAGCACCTTGCGCGCGGGCATTCCGGCCAGCTGGTGCAGCCCGTCCACGTTCTGCGTGATCACCCTGACCGGCACCCCGGCCCGCTCCAGTTCGGCCACGGCCAGGTGCGCGGCGTTCGGCTCCGCCTGCAGTGTGCGGTTCTTCCGCCGCATCTGCCAGGACCGGCGCCGGATCTCCGGATCACCCATGTAGTACTCGTACGTCACGAGCTTCTGCGCCTCGGGATCCCGCTGCCACAGCCCGTTGGGACCGCGATAGTCAGGGATTCCGGAATCGGTGGAGACACCTGCGCCACTGAGCAGGGCGACGAGCGGCTTGTTCATGGGCCGAGGGTAGGTCGCGTGTGCATGCGGGGCGAGCGGATATCGGGCGCCTGCCCAGCACGCGTCGCGTCGGTCGATGGGTCACGCAGGCGGGGGAGGTGAGTATCCAATGACTCAGGCCACGGGACGCCCGTTCTCCAGTTCCACCGTCCCCGCGCCCGTCGCGAGCGCGTCCAGCGCGGCGAGCACCCGGCCGCCCAGGGAACCCGAGATGTACTCGGAGAGCTCCTCGCGGGCCACGAGGCGCCAGGACAGCAGCTCCTCCTCCTGGAGCCGGATCGCCTTGAACTGGTCCTCCGAGAGGACCCCTCCGTCGTACAGGTACGCCACGATCGGCGGCCGCGTGGTGGCGGGCACCCAGTCCACGGCGAGCAGCCGGCCCACCTCCAGGTCCAGGCCGATCTCCTCCAGCGTCTCCCGGCGGGCACCCTGCCGCGGGGTCTCGCCGTCGTCGGACTCGACGGTTCCGCCGGGCAGCGCCCAGCCCTCGCGGTAGTTGGGCTCGACGAGCAGCACACGGCCCTCGGCGTCACGGAAGAGCGCGGCCGCACCGACGAGGACCCGGGGGAGTCCCGCGATGTACGTGGCGTAGTCAGGAGTCGTCATTGGGGAAGCGTAACGAGACAGGACCGGCGCCCGGGCAAGATCACCCGGGAGTAATCCTTACGAGGTCACCGCCCCGGCGGGCAGTTCGGCGCTCACCGCCAACCGCACTGTCCGCTCCGCCAGTTCACTGATCCGTACCCCGTCGAAGCCGAAGACCGCGCTGTGCACGGTGTCCTCCAGGGGGACCGTCCACTGCGGGGGAATCGCGGCGGCTCCGCCCAGCACACCCGCGACGGAACCCGCGGTCGCGCCGTTCGAGTCGGTGTCCAGGCCACCGCGGACCGTGAGGGCGATGGAGCGGGTGAAGTCGCCCTCGCCGTACAGGAGTCCGGCCGTCAGGACGGCGGCGTTCGGGATCGTGTGGATCCACCCGAGGCCCGCCGTCTCCTCCGCAACCGTGTCGAGCGTGTCCTCCCAGCTCAGCCGGGTCTCGTGGAGCGTCATCACCCGGCGCACGGTACGCGCAAGGCGGCTGCTCGCCGGGATCACCGTGAGCGCGGTGTCCAGGGCGTCCCGTACGTCCGGCGCGGTGAACGCGGCGGCCACCAGCGCGGCCGCCCACATCGCCCCGTACACACCGTTCCCGGTATGGGACAGGACCGCGTCCCGGCGGGCCAGCGAGGCCGCGCGCCGGGGCAGGCCCGGACTGGTCCAGCCATGGACGTCGGCGCGGATGAGGGCACCGATCCACTCCTGGTACGGGTTGTCGTAGGTCGCCGTCAGCGGCGGCTTCAGCCCGTTCGCGAGATTCCGGTACGCCGCGCGCTCCGCCGTGAACGTCTGCAGATACGGCAGCCGCAGCAGCCACAGGTCACCCACCTGCTCCGTGCTGAAGCCGAAACCGTGCGTCTCCAGGAGGTGCAGACCGAGGATCGCGTAGTCCACGTCGTCGTCCCGGCAGCTGCCGTGGATCCGGCCGCGTACGCACCTGCGCCACTCCGGGCGCAGCACGAACTCGTCGCTCGGACCGGCCGGCTCCGGCAGGTAGTCCGTGAGCGGCAGGGCGTCGGCCTGCCGCAGATAGCGGTCGATGCGGTCCCGCGTCCAGTAGTCACCCCGCTCCACCGGCTTGCCGAGCATGTTGCCCGCGATCCGGCCGAGCCAGCCGCCGAGGACGCGGTCCGCGAGATCGTCAACGCCCACAGGGGTCATACACCCGGTGTACCGAATTCCCGCCGGTCCTGCCCGCTGTACGTAAATCAGGCACCGCACCACATGAGAGGCTCGTCGGGTTTTAGTCGTATTGCGGTCGGGGGCCCGGAATCGGGGCCCCGAGAACTGGGAGACCCATGAAGTCGATGAGCCGTACGACCGTCCTGGCGGCCGGTGCCGCCGCCGCGGTCGTCGCCGTCCTGTCCGTCACCGGCGCGGCGCCCGCGCAGGCGGCCCCCGCCGAGCCTCTGGTGAACACCGGGGACGTCGGTGTGCGGACCGGGGACGTCGATGCCCTGGAGGACGTGCTGGAGCACATCAGCGTGCCGTTCGGGGGCAGTGGGACGCTGACGCATCAGCTGTACGACTCCCGCGGCACCGACGCCGGCTGACCCGCGGCCGCTGTCCGGGACGTGAGAACCGCCCTGGGCAGCGGCCCCCTCCTCCGGTTAGGGTCGCAGCGGCGCGACTGCCTTGACGTGTGCAAGGCCCGAAGAGCAAGGGGAATGCAAGGTGGCGGACGCTGCAGTGAATCGGGGCCGGGGCCGGAACCAGCGGGTGCTCATCGCCGCGGACAAGTTCAAGGGCTCGCTCACGGCCGTGCAGGTGGCCGAGCGGGTGACGGCCGGACTGCGCAGGGTCGCGCCGCGGGTCGAGGTCGAGGCGCTGCCGGTCGCCGACGGCGGTGACGGCACGGTCGACGCGGCGGTCGCAGCCGGGTTCGAGCGGCGTGAGGTACGGGTCGCCGGGCCGCTCGGCGACGAGATCACCGCCGCGTTCGCGCTGCGCGACGACACCGCCGTCGTGGAGATGGCCGAGGCCAGTGGCCTCCAGCGGCTGCCCGCCGGGTCCTTCGCGCCGCTCACGTCGTCCACGTACGGGTCCGGGGAACTGCTCCGGGCCGCGCTGGACGCCGGGGCGCGGACGATCGTGTTCGGCGTCGGCGGCAGCGCCACCACGGACGGCGGGGCCGGGATGCTGGCCGCGCTCGGGGCGCGCTTCCTCGACGAGGACGGCGAGCCGGTGGCGCCCGGGGGCGGCTCCCTGGGACAGCTGGCCACAGCGGACCTGTCCGGTCTGGACCCCCGCCTCTCCTCCGTCGACGTCGTCCTCGCCAGTGACGTGGACAATCCGCTGACCGGGCCCAAGGGGGCGCCGGCGGTGTACGGGCCCCAGAAGGGGGCCTCGCCCGACGACGTGGCGGTGCTGGACGCGGGGCTCACGCACTTCGCCGCGGTGCTGGAGAAGACGATCGGGTCGAAGGCGGCGGAGTACGCCGTCGCGCCCGGGGCCGGGGCGGCGGGGGGTATCGGATACGGGGCTCTGGTGGGCCTCGGCGCGAGCTTCCGCCCGGGCATCGAGGTCATGCTCGACGTCCTCGGCTTCGCCCCCGCGCTCGAGCGGGCCACGCTGGTGATCACCGGTGAGGGTTCCCTCGACGAGCAGACCCTGCACGGCAAGGCTCCCGCCGGGGTCGCGGCCGCCGCCCGGGCCGCCGACAAGGAGGTCATCGCGGTCTGTGGCCGTCTCGCCCTCCCACCGGAGGCGCTCGGCCGGGCCGGCATCCGGCGTGCCTACCCCCTCACGGACATCGAGCCCGACGTCTCCCGCTGCATCGCCGAAGCGGGCCCGATCCTGGAAGACGTGGGCGAACGAATCGCCCAGGACTTCCTGATCTGAGGGTCCGACGGTGGCCGAGGCATTTTCTTCGCCCCCGCCGCCCCTTCCCGTCCCGTCCCTGGGGGCTGCCGCCCCCAGACCCCCGCTCATCGGCCTGAACGGCCTCGTCCTCAAACGCCGGACGGGCTGAAGATCAGCCCCTCCGGCGTTTGAGGAGCGGGGGTTCGGGGGCGGAGCCCCCGAGTAGTGACGGGAATGGGTAGGGGCGGCGGGGGCGAAAAACCCCTAGCTCAACCGATACGCATCCAACGCCAACGTCATCTCGATCAGATCCCGAGGCCGCGCCAACGACCGGGACGTGAGCTGTTCCAACCGTCGCAGGCGGTTGAAGACCGTGTTCCGGTGGCAGTACAGACGCCCGGCCGCCCGCCCCGCGGACCCCTCACACGTGAGCCACATATCCAGCGTCTCCAGCAACACCGCCCGATCCGCCGGTTCGAGTTCGAGCAGTGACCCGAACACGTCGGACACAAGCCGCCCCGCCAACTCGGGCTGGCTCACGACGAGCGCGGTGGGCATCCGCTGATCGAGCCGCACGACAGCCGTCGCATCGGGCGGGCACGTACGAAGGGCCAGCTCGGCCAGCCGCCGAGCCCGCCCCAGCTCGGCAAGCCCGGCGACGACGGGACTGATCCCGCCGGGACCGGAACAACGCCCGTCGAGCGCCCGCGCGACCCCGTCGAGCCCCTGCCCGTCCGCAAGAGCCACCACCCCCACCTCGCAGTCGGCCCGCATCCGCCAGATGAACCGGAACCCGTCCCCCTCCACGGGCCGCCGATACGACTCCCGCCGCTCGGACCGCAGCACGACCACGGCATACGGCCCCCGCTCGGGAAGATCGAGCCCGGCGGCGGCCCGAGCCGCGAGCCCGGGCGCCTCCTGCCCTTCGAGGAGCGCGTCGAGCAACGCCTGCAGCCGCTCGTCGGTACGCCGCCGAAGCTCCATCTCGGTCGCCCGGTACGCCTCGGTGGCCACGGCGGCCTGCGCGTCCACGGCGGACCACACCATGGTCGCCGAACGCATCAGCACCACGAGCCGCTCCGGCTCCTGCCCGACCGCCGCCCCCTCCATCAACGCGTCCCACACCAGATACCCCGCGGCGCGATACGCGTGCACGAGAAGTTCGAGCGGCAGCCCCTGCTGGGCCCGCCGCCGCCCCGCCTCCTCCGCGTACGCCAGGTCGCGGCGGGGCGAGTCCCGGGGCGCGGAGATCGTCTGGATCCCGATCCGCATCGCCTCCTCGGCCTCCCGCCACTGCTGGTCGTACGGCAGGAACTCCCCGTAGACGGAGGAGTGTTCGGCAAGCTGCCGCATGTGCTCGTCGACGAGCTCCGGCAGCCGTTCCAGCAGCGCTGAACAGGACTCGGTGAGCAGCTTCCAGTCATGACCGGTACGCCTTCTGCGGGCTCCCATGGCCGGAGGATGCCACTGGTGAGCCGCCCCGCACAGGCCCCTGACACGCGGTGTTGTGCTCGCGCACAACGCACGGCCGCGCCCGCTGGTCACCCGCAGCGATTCGCCCGTACCCCGTGGACGGACGCCCCCGCCGGTGCTGTGGTGAGCGCCACACGGGACGAGAGCAGGGGGGTTCGATGGGTGGTTCGGGTGGTCCGGGCGGTTCCGGTCTGGTCGTTCATGAGCTGTCGGTCGGATACGGGCCCGTACGCGCACTGCGCCAGGTGTCCCTGGAGGTGCCCGAGGGAGCCGTGGTGACCGTCCTCGGCGGCAACGGCGCGGGCAAGTCGACCCTGCTCCGGGCGGTCTGCCGGACGCTGTCCTTCCACGGCGGCGCGGTCACCGGCGGCACGGTGACTCTGAACGGCCGCCGTCTCGACGGGCTGCCGCCTGACCGCGTCGTCGCCGCCGGAGTGTCCCAAATACCGGAAGGGCGAAGGGTGTTCGCCCGGATGACCGTCGCCGACAACCTGCGGGCCGGGGCACTGGGCGCCACCGGCGGCCGGGCCGGCCGGGCCGCCGCCCTGCGCCGTGTCCACGAACTGTTCCCCGTCCTCGCCGACCGCGCCCAGCAGCGCGCCGGCCTGCTGTCGGGCGGAGAACAGCAGATGCTCGCCGTCGGCCGCGGCCTGATGGCCACCCCGCGCATCCTGCTCCTCGACGAGCCGTCCCTCGGACTCGCCCCGCTGATGGCCGAACGGATCGCCGACACCGTGCGGGAGATCAACGCCCAGGGCACCTCGATCCTGCTCGTCGAACAGAACGCCGCCCTCGCCCTGCGGCTCGCCTCCCGCGCGTACGTCCTCGAAGTCGGCGAAGTCACCCTGTCGGGGCCGGCGGACGAACTGGCCGCCTCCGACGAGGTGCGCCGCCGCTATCTGGGCGTCGTCGACGAGGACGCGGCTGCCGACGCGGAGCGGGCCCGCACCACGCACCCGGCACTGACCCGCTGGAAGGGGTGAACACCGACATGCCGAGCGACGTCATGCCCAGCGACGGCACACCGAGCGACGACGAGCCGGATCCCGCCCGGCCGGACAGCCGACAGGACCTGACAACCGGGTCGGACACCAACAGGTCGGGCCCGACCCGGTCGGGCCACACCCGACCGGACTCCCCACCGCCGGAGTCCACTTCGCCGTCCCCCGACGTCCCGCCGCTCCACGTAAGGGAGTTGACCGTCCGGTTCGCGGGCCTCACCGCCCTGGACGCCGTCGACTTCACCGTGCGCCCCGGCACCGTCCACGCCCTCATCGGCCCCAACGGCGCCGGAAAGTCCACCTGTTTCAACGTCCTGTCCGGGGTCTACCGCGCGACCGCGGGCAGCGTCCTCTTCGGCGAGCACGAACTGACCGGGATGCCTCCGCACCGCATCGCCGATCTGGGCGTCGCCCGCATCTTCCAGAACCTCGCGCTGCCCCCGCTCGCCACGGTCGAGGACAGCCTGCTCCTCGGACGGCACCGGCTCACCCGAACGGGCTTCCTGTCAGCGGGACTTCGCCTCCCCGCGGCGGCCCGCGAGGAGCGCCGGCACCGTGAACGCGTACGCGAGATCGCCGAGTTCGTCGGCATCTCGCCCTACCTCGGCCGCCCGGCGGGCTCCCTCCCGTACGGGCAGCAGAAGCTCGCCGAACTCGCCCGCGCCCTCTGCATGGAGCCGCGCCTGCTGCTCCTGGACGAGCCGGTCGCGGGCATGACCGCCGACGAACGCCGCCGAACCTCCGCCGTGATCGCGGGAGTTCGCGACAGCCTCGGCATCTCGATCGTCCTGGTGGAACACGACATGGGGGTGGTGATGCGGCTCGCGGACGCGGTGACCGTACTCGACTTCGGGCGCCTGATCGCGGACGGCGCCCCCGCCGACGTACAGAACGACCCGGCGGTCGTACGCGCCTACCTGGGGGAGCGCCGCTCCGACGAACCCGGCGGTGCGGACGGGCCCGAGAGGCCCGCGAAGCTCCGGGGAGAGGGGAGCGCCTCATGAGCACCTTCGCCGAACTCCTCCTCAACGGCGTGTCGATGGGATCGGTCTACGCCCTCATCGCCCTCGGCTTCGTGGTCATCTTCCGGGCCACCGAGGTCGTCAACTTCGCCCATGCGTCACTGCTGTTGGCGGGCGGGTACGTCACCGCGACCCTCCACGACGACATCGGCTTCTGGCCCGCGCTGCTGGTCGGGATCGCGGGGGCCGCGGTGGTCGGCGCGGCCGTGGAGTTCCTGGTGATGCGCCGCTACCGGGGGTCCGACCACAGCGTCCTCGCCATCGTCACGATCGGCGTGGACATCCTGCTCACCACCGAACTGACCCGCCGCATCGGCACGGACGTCCTGCCCCTCGGTGACCCCTGGGGCGACGCCGTGCTCACCCTCGGCCCCATCTCCCTGGCCCACACGCGCATCGCCGCCTTCGTGGCCGCGGCCCTGCTCATCACCGTGTTCCTGCTCGCGTTCCGCTACACCTCATGGGGCGTCGCGATGCGGGCCGCCGCCGAGAGCCCGGAGACGGCCGCGCTGATGGGCGTACGGCTCGGCAGGGTGTCGCTCGGGGCCTGGGCCGTGGCCGGCGGACTCGCGGCCGTGGCGGCACTGTTCCTGACCGTCTTCCCGACACCCGGCCTGGAGAGAGCCACCTCGCTCGCCGCCCTCAAGGCGTTCCCCGCCGCGATCCTCGGCGGCCTCGACTCCACGACGGGCGCCCTCGTCGGTGGTCTGCTCGTGGGCGTCACAGAGTCCCTGGCCACCGGCTACCAGAGCGAACTGACCTTCCTGGGCCGGGGGTTGGGCGACCTCGCCCCCTACCTCGTGATGACCGTGATCCTGCTCATCCGGCCCGCCGGACTGTTCGGCACGAAGGAGCTGGCCCGTGTCTGAGGTCCTCACGCGTGACGCGGCGGCCGACAAGCCACGGCCCGCCCGCCGCAGGCCTGCCCTCCCCACCCACGCGCGTCCGTACGTCTGGGCCGCCGGAGCCCTCCTCCTGCTCGCCCTGCCCTTCTACCTGGACCGGTTCTGGCTCCAGGCCGGGCTGTTCGCGATGGCCGCCGCGATCGGGGCGATCGGCATCAACCTCCTCACCGGCTCCACGGGCCAGCTCTCCATGGGG
This sequence comes from Streptomyces sp. NBC_00258, assembly GCF_036182465.1. Classification (NCBI taxonomy): domain Bacteria; kingdom Bacillati; phylum Actinomycetota; class Actinomycetes; order Kitasatosporales; family Streptomycetaceae; genus Streptomyces; species Streptomyces sp. NBC_00258. The sequence goes on along the minus strand of NZ_CP108081.1, from coordinate 3,230,662 downwards.
CACGCCTTCTTCCTCGCGGTCGGCGCGTACGGCTACTGCGTGTTCGCCGCCGACGGCGGCGACGGGCTGACCGGCCTCGGCCTGCCGACCTGGCTCGCCGCCGTCCTCGCCGTCCTCGTCGCGGGCCTGGCCGGCGGCCTCTTCAGCCCCATCGCGGGCCGGCTGCGCGGCGCCTACCTGGGCATCGCGACACTCGCGCTGATCTTCATCGGCCAGCACGTGCTGTTCAACGCCCGCGACCTCACCGGCGGCTTCAACGGCCGGGACGTACCGCCCCTCAGCCTCTTCGGACTCACCTTCGACGACCGTGAACTGGTCGTCGCCGCCGTGCCGTTCGGATCGGCGGAGAAGCTCTGGTACGCGGGACTCGTGCTTCTCCTCGGTTGCGCGCTCTTCGCCCGCGGGGTGCTGCGCGGCCGCCCCGGACGCGCCATGAACGCGATCCGCGACCATCGCATCGCGGCCGGCGTCATCGGCGTCCCGGTCGCCCGCTACCGGGCCGCCGTCTTCGTCCTGTCCTCGATGTACGCGGGCCTCGCGGGCGTCCTGCTCGCCCTGGTCTTCCAGCGGACGGTGCCGGACTACTTCGGCATCACGCTGTCGCTCGAATACCTCGCCATGATCGTCATCGGCGGGCTCGGTTCGGTCTCGGGGGCGGTGGTCGGGGCCGCGTTCGTGTCTCTGCTGCCGCAGCTGCTGACCCGCTACAGCGATGCGCTGCCCCTGGTCTCCGCCCCCGGTACGGGCGGGATCGCACCGGGCGAGGCATCCCGGTACCTCTACGGCGCCGCCGTCGTCGCGGTGGTGCTCTTCCTGCCCGGCGGCCTGGTCAGGGTGGCCGCCGGGCGTCGCGTCAGGACCGGTCCACGGTCCAATCCAGGGGAGGAACGATGAGGACGACATACGCGGCCCAGGTGACCGCAGGCGCGCTCGCCGCGCTGCTCGTGCTGGCCGGGTGCAGCTCCAAGGCCAAGGACACCGACAACAACGACAAGGGGACGGCCGCGGGCGAGGTGAAGACCGGCGACGGCATCTCCGGCAAGACCATCACGCTCGGCGTCCTCACCGACATGACCGGCGTGTACGCGACCCTCGGCAAGAGCGTCACCCAGGCCCAGCAGCTCTATGTGAAACAGCTCAACGCCGACGGCGGCGTCTGCGGCTACAAGGTCGCGCTCACCGTCCGCGACCACGGCTACGACCCGCAGAAGGCCGTCGCCGGGTACACCGAGCTGGAGCCGAAGGTGCTCGGCTTCACGCAGTTCATCGGTTCCCCGTTCGTCGCCGCGGTCAAGCAGCGCATCGACGGCCAGGACAAGGGGCTGGTCCTGCCGCAGGCCTGGTCGGCGACGCTGCTCGGGAGCCCGTACATCCGGGTCATCGGATCCACGTACGACATCGAGACGATCAACGCCGTCGACTTCCTGATGAAGGAGAAGGGCATCAAGAAGGGCGACAAGGTCGGGCACGTCTACTTCGAGGGCGACTACGGCGAGAGCGCGCTGGTCGGCTCGAAGCACATCGCGAAGGAGGCCGGCCTGACCGTCGTCGAGCAGAAGATCAAGCCGACCGACAACGACATGACCGCACAGGTCGCCGCCCTGAAGAAGGCCGGCGTCAAGGCGGTCGTGATCAGTGCGGGCCCGCGTCAGGCGGCCTCGCTGGTCGGTGTCGCCGCGGCCGGTGGCTTCGACGTCCCGATCATCGGCAACAACTCGGCCTTCGCCCCGCAGCTCCTGGCGACCCAGGCGGGCCCGGCCCTGATGAAGAACTACTACGTGGCCTCGCCCTCGCTCCCCATCGGCGCGGACACCCCGGAGGCCCAGAAGCTGGTGGCCGACTACAAGAAGGCGTACCCGAAGGACTCCCTCGACAACGGAGTCGTCGCCGGCTGGACCGCGGTCTACGCCTTCGGCGAGGCCCTCAAGAAGGCCTGCACATCCAAGGACCTGACCCGCGAGGGCGTCGACAAGGCCCTCCTCACGATCAACTCCCTCGACACCGGCTTCGGCATCCCCCAGGACTTCACCGACCCGAACGCCCCATCCTCCAGGCAGAGCGTCATCCTCCAGCCCGACAAGAGCGTCACGGGCGGCATGAAGGTGGTCAGGGACCCCGAGGCCTCGGACACAGCGACGGCATACACACCGGCCACCTGAGGCCCGGCTGTTTGGGGGCGCGGGGAACAGCGCAATCTCTTGTTTTTAGGGGCGCGGGGAACTGCGCGACAAGCCCCCACGCACCCGCACCCTAAACGCACCCGAAGTCACCCCACACGAAGGGCCCCGAACCAACAGGTTCGGGGCCCTTCGACGTCGTACAGAAACGACAACCGCTACGGCAGCTGCGCAGCCCGCGCCTCACGCCGGTTGTCCCTGAAGTTGTTCACCCTCCGAGCCGTGGCGAAGAGGGGCATCACCGCCCCGGTCACCAACTGCAACGCACACCCGGTCTGGAGCAGCAGCTGACCACCAGGCGCGTCGAACGCCCAGGCCGCCAGCAGTGCCATGCTCGTGACGATCCAGGCGAGCATTGCCACGGCCAGCCGCCCCCGCGGCTTCGGGTACTCGACCCGGCTCACCATCAGCCACGCGGTGCCGATGATCGCCATGAGCGTGGCGACGAACGGCAGCTCGAGCAGCACGATGGAGACGACGGTCAGCGCGCCGAACGGCGAGGGCATGCCCTGGAAGGTGCCGTCCTTGACCGTGACGCAGGAGAATCTGGCGAGCCGGAGCACGACCGCCAGCAGGACCACGATGGCCCCCACCGCCGCCACCCGCTGGTGCGCGTCGTCGGCGACCATGCCGTAGACCAGCACGAAGTACGCCGGCGCCAGACCGAAGCTGATCAGGTCGGAGAGGTTGTCCAGCTCCGCGCCCATGGGGGAGGAGCGCAGCTTGCGGGCGACCAGTCCGTCGAACAGGTCGAAGACCGCGGCGCACAGCATCAGGATCACGGCGGTCGCGGCACTGTGCCGCGCCATGCCCGTCTCCTGGCTGCCCGTGAGGTGTGGGATCAGGATGCCGGTGGTGGTGAAGTACACCGCCATGAAGCCGCACGTGGCGTTACCGAGGGTGAGCGTGTCCGCTATTGAGAGGCGGAGAGAGAGGGGCATCTCCTCCTCGTCGTCCAGCTCGTCGGCCTCCGGCACCCAGCCAGCCTGTGTCTCGGGATCAATCACGGTCAATGCGAGTCACCCCCGCCACGGTCTTCTGACCGACCTCCACGTCGACCTCCACGCCCTCGGGGAGGTAGATGTCGACGCGCGACCCGAAGCGGATCAGCCCGATCCGCTCGCCCTGCTCGACCTTCGTGCCCTGAGGGATGTACGGCACGATACGCCGCGCGACCGCACCGGCGATCTGGATCATCTCGATGTCACCGAGCTCGGTGTCGAAGTGCCAGACAACGCGCTCGTTGTTCTCGCTCTCCTTGTTGAACGCCGGAACGAAACCGCCGGGGATGTGCTCGACCGACGTCACCGTGCCGGAGAGAGGCGCGCGGTTGACGTGGACGTTCAGCGGGCTCATGAAGATCGCGACGCGAGTGCGACCGTCCTTCCACGGCATGATGCTCTGCACCACACCGTCGGCCGGGGAGATGACCCGGCCCGGGGCGATCTCGCGCTCGGGGTCGCGGAAGAACCACAGCATGCCCGCCGCCAGCGCGGTGACGGGTACTGCGACGGCCTTGGCGGCGCCGGACTTGCGCGCGCGTACCAGGCTGAGGGCTGCGGTGGCGACGGTCGGGAGGAGCCACGGCGATGCTCCGCGCGCAATACGTACGCCTGCCAGGCTGTCGCGTGGTGCAGAGGTTTGGCTGTGGGGCATGGATGACCTTCGTAGCGGATGATGCCGCGCTGTAACGGGGGACGGCGGCTTTCCCGGGATCGTACCGGTCGCGGGCCACAACTGGGCAAGCCAGGAAGCCGAGTCGGCGTCCGAAGAGTGCTGACGGGGTGTGATCTTGTTCTCGATGAAAACACCCCGAATCGGTATTTCTAGCCCTGGAACCGATACTCTTCGAGCAGCCTGCGTCCGATGATCATTTTCTGGATCTCGGCGGTACCTTCACCGATGAGCAGCATCGGGGCCTCACGGTAGAGGCGCTCGATCTCGTACTCCTTGGAGAAGCCGTAGCCGCCGTGGATCCGGAAGGCGTCTTCGACGACCTCTTTGCAGTACTCGGAGGCGAGGTACTTCGCCATCCCTGCTTCGAGGTCGTTTCGCTCCCCGGAGTCCTTTTTGCGTGCCGCATTCACCATCATCGCATGGGCGGCCTCGACCTTGGTAGCCATCTCGGCCAGCTTGAACTGGATCGCCTGGTGCTGGGCGATCGGTTTGCCGAAAGTGTGACGCTGCTGGGCATAGGAGACGCCCAGTTCGAACGCACGCTGAGCTACACCGCAACCACGCGCCGCCACGTTGACGCGGCCGACCTCGACGCCGTCCATCATTTGGTAAAACCCACGACCGGTGACCCCGCCGAGCACGCGATTGGCCGGAATGCGCAGGCCATCCATGATCAGCTCGGTGGTGTCGACACCCTTGTAGCCCATCTTGTCGATCTTCCCGGGGATGGTCAGGCCGGGGCGGACCTCACCGAAGCCGGGCTCCTTCTCCACCAGGAAGGTCGTCATCGACTTGTGGGCCGCGGTGCCCTCGGGGTGTCCTTCGTCACTCTTCACCAGAACGGCCACGAGCGTCGACGTTCCGCCGTTCGTCAGCCACATCTTCTGACCGTTGAGGACGTATTCGTCGCCGTCCTTGACCGCCTTCGACGTGATCGCCGAAACGTCCGAGCCAAGTGCCGGTTCCGACATGGAGAACGCGCCGCGCACCTCGCCCGCCGCCATCCGCGGAAGGAAGTACTCCCTCTGCTCCTGCGTGCCGTGCTGCTTGAGCATGTACGCCACGATGAAGTGGGTGTTGATGATGCCGGACACCGACATCCAGCCGCGCGCGATCTCCTCCACGCACAGCGCGTAGGTGAGGAGCGACTCGCCCAGACCCCCGTACTCCTCGGGGATCATGAGGCCGAAGAGGCCCAACTCCTTGAGCCCGTCGACGATCTGCTGCGGGTACTCGTCGCGGTGCTCCAGCTCGGTCGCGACCGGGATGATCTCCTTGTCCACGAAGTCCCGGACGGTGGACAGGATCTCCTGCTGGATATCGGTCAGACCGGCGGTCTGGGCGAGTCGCGCCATGGCTACTTCTCCTGCTCCTTGAGCTGGGGCCGGCCGGGCTGTTCGCCGCCGCGCTCCTTGATGTACGTCTCGGTGGGGACCATCACCTTGCGGCGGAACACACAGACCAGCGTGCCGTCCTGCTTGTAGCCCTTGGTCTCGACGTGGACGATCCCGCGGTCGTTCTTCGACCGGGAGGGCGTCTTGTCGAGAACCGTCGTCTCGCCGTAGATCGTGTCGCCGTGGAAGGTCGGCGCCACGTGCTTCAGCGACTCGACCTCCAGGTTCGCGATCGCCTTGCCCGACACGTCCGGCACGGACATGCCGAGCAGCAGCGAGTAGATGTAGTTCCCCACGACGACGTTCTTCCCGAAGTCCGTCGTGTTCTCCGCATAGTTGGCGTCCATGTGGAGGGGGTGGTGGTTCATCGTCAGGAGACAGAAGAGGTGGTCGTCGTACTCGGTGACCGTTTTTCCGGGCCAGTGCTTGTAGACCGCGCCGACCTCGAACTCCTCGTAGGTGCGTCCGAACTGCATGGTGCTCAGGCCTCCGGGGCTTCGAACTTGGACGTGCGCTGCATGCCGGCGGCCCGGCCCTTGCCGGAGATGACGAGGGCCATCTTGCGGCTGGCCTCGTCGATCATCTCGTCGCCGATCATCGCGGAGCCCTTCTTGCCGCCCGCCTCGGACGTGTAGTACTCGTACGCGTCCAGGATCAGCTCGGCGTGGTCGAAGTCCTCCTGCGAGGGCGAGAAGATCTCGTTGGACGCCTCGACCTGGCCCGGGTGCAGCACCCACTTGCCGTCGAAACCGAGGGCCGCGGCGCGCCGGGCGACCTCGCGGTAGCCGTCGACGTTGCGGATCTGCAGGTAGGGGCCGTCGATCGCCTGGAGGTTGTTGGCGCGGGCGGCCATCAGGATCTTCATCAGGATGTAGTGGTAGGCGTCCGCCGGGTAGCCGGGCGGCTGCTCGCCCACGACCAGCGACTTCATGTTGATCGACGCCATGAAGTCGGCCGGGCCGAAGATGATCGTCTCGACGCGCTGGGAGGCCGTCGCGATCTCGTTGACGTTGTTCAGGCCCTTGGCGTTCTCGATCTGCGCCTCGATGCCGATCTTGCCGACCTCGAAGCCCATCGTCTTCTCGATCTGCGTCAGGAGCAGGTCGAGCGCGACCACCTGCTGGGCGTCCTGGACCTTCGGGAGCATGATGCAGTCGAGGTTGGGGCCCGCGCCCTCGACGACCGTCACGACATCGCGGTACGTCCACTCGGTCGTCCAGTCGTTGACGCGCACGACCCGCGTCTTGCCCGTCCAGTCACCCTCGTTGAGGAACTTGACGATGGTGTGCCGCGCCTCGGGCTTGGCCAGCGGCGCGCACGCGTCCTCCAGGTCCAGGAAGACCTGGTCGGCCGGGAGGCCCTGCGCCTTCTCCAGGAAGCGGGGGTTGCTCCCGGGCACCGCGAGGCAGGAGCGACGCGGACGCAGACGGTTGACGGGGCTGGTCATGCGGGGACCTCCAGTGGGTCGAGCTTGTTCGCTTTCCGGATCTCGTCGACGATCCGGCCGATGATTCCGGTGATGTCGAAATCCTTCGGAGTGAAGACCGCGGCCACTCCCGCGGCCCGCAGGTCTTCGGCGTCGCCATTCGGGATGATGCCACCGGCGATCACCGGGATGTCTGTGGCACCGGCCACACGCAGCCGTTCCAGCACGTCAGGGACCAGTTGGGCGTGCGAGCCGGAGAGGATCGACAGGCCCACGGCGTGCACGTCCTCGGCGACGGCCGCGGTCACGATCTCCTCGGGCGTGAGCCGGATGCCCTGGTAGACCACCTCGAAGCCGGCGTCACGGGCCCGTACGGCGATCTGCTCGGCGCCGTTGGAGTGCCCGTCAAGGCCCGGCTTGCCCACCAGGAAGCGGAGCTTGCCGACGCCCATGTCCTTCGCGGTCTGCTCCACCTTGCGGCGGACCTCCGACATGGCCGAGCCCTCCTCGGCGGTCACCGCGACGGGCGCGGAGGAGACACCGGTGGGGGCGCGGAACTCGCCGAACACCTCGCGCAGGGCACCGGCCCACTCGCCGGTCGTGACTCCGGCACGGGCGCACTCCAGGGTGGCCTCCATGAGGTTGCCGGTGCCCTTCGCGGCCTCCTTCAGCCGTTCCAGCGCCTTGCAGGGGCGCGGGTGGTTGAAGGGGGGCTGGTAGCGGGTGTCGCGCCAGTCCTTGAGGGCGGCGGTCACGCCGGCCTCGACCGCCGGGTCGACCGTCATGATCGCGGCGTCCAGGTCGGCCGTGAGCGGGTTCGGCTCGGTCGACTCGAAGATGTTGACGCCGACGATCTTCTCGTCACCGGACTCGATACGGGCCCGGCGCTCGGCGTGCGAGGAGACGAGCTGCGACTTCAGATAGCCCGACTCGACGGCCGCCATCGCGCCGCCCATCTCCTGGATCCGGTCGATCTCGGCGAACGAGTCCTCGACCAGCTGGGCGACCTTGGCCTCGATGACGTGGGAGCCCTCGAAGATGTCCGCGTACTCCAGCAGGTCGCTCTCGTACGCGAGCACCTGCTGCATGCGCAGGGACCACTGCTGGTCCCAGGGCCTGGGCAGGCCCAACGCCTCGTTCCAGGCGGGGAGTTGGACGGCTCGCGCGCGTGCGTCCTTCGAGAGGGTCACCGCCAGCATCTCCAGCACGATCCGCTGGATGTTGTTCTCCGGCTGGGCCTCGGTCAGACCGAGCGAGTTGACCTGGACCCCGTACCGGAAGCGGCGGTGCTTGGGGTTCTCGATCCCGTACCGCTCGCGCGTGATCCTGTCCCAGATGCGGCCGAACGCCCGCATCTTGCACATCTCCTCGACGAAGCGGACGCCCGCGTTCACGAAGAAGGAGATGCGCGCGACCACGTCCCCCTTCTGCTCCTCCGCGATCTGCCCGGACGCGAACACCGCGTCCAGGACGGCGATCGCGGTGGACATCGCGTACGCGATCTCCTGGACCGGGGTGGCTCCCGCCTCCTGCAGGTGGTAGCTGCAGATGTTGATCGGGTTCCACTTGGGGATGTTGTTGACCGTGTAGCAGATCATGTCCGTCGTCAGACGGAGCGAGGGCACCGGCGGGAAGACGTGCGTCCCCCGCGACAGGTACTCCTTCACGATGTCGTTCTGGGTCGTCCCCTGGAGCTTGGTGATGTCGACGCCCTGCTCCTCGGCGACGACCTGGTAGAGCGCCAGCAGCCACATGGCGGTGGCGTTGATGGTCATCGAGGTGTTCATCTGGTCCAGGGGGATGTCCTGGAACAGCCGGCGCATGTCACCGAGGTGCGAGACGGGGACACCGACCCGGCCGACCTCGCCGCGGGCGAGGATGTGGTCGGGGTCGTACCCGGTCTGGGTCGGCAGGTCGAACGCGACCGACAGACCCGTCTGGCCCTTGGCGAGGTTGCGCCGGTACAGCTCGTTGGACGCCTCGGCCGTGGAGTGACCGGCGTAGGTGCGCATGAGCCACGGCCGGTCCCTCTCGTGCTTCGCCTGCGGCGTCTGGCGCTCAGTCATGGGTGGCCCTCAGATGTTCCGGAAGCGGTTGATGGCGTCGACGTGCTGGGCGCGCTTCTCCTCGTCGCGCACGCCGAGGCCCTCGGTGGGCGCCAGCGCCAGGACTCCGACCTTGCCCTGATGGAGGTTGCGGTGCACGTCGTACGCGGCCTGCCCGGTCTCCTCCAGCGAGTACACCCGGGAGAGCGTCGGGTGGATCTTGCCCTTCGCGATGAGCCGGTTGGCCTCCCAGGCCTCGCGGTAGTTGGCGAAGTGTGAGCCGATGATCCGCTTCAGGGACATCCACAGGTAGCGGTTGTCGTACTCGTGGTTGTAGCCCGAGGTCGAGGCGCAGGTGACGATCGTGCCGCCCTTGCGGGTGACGTAGACGGAGGCGCCGAAGGTCTCGCGGCCCGGGTGCTCGAAGACGATGTCGACGTCCTCGCCGCCGGTGAGCTCGCGGATGCGCTTGCCGAAGCGCTTCCACTCCTTCGGGTCCTGGTTGTGCTCGTCCTTCCAGAACCTGTAGTCCTCGGCGTTGCGGTCGATGATCGCCTCGGCGCCCATCGCGCGGCAGATGTCCGCCTTCTGCGGGCTGCTCACCACGCAGATGGGGTTGGCGCCGCCGGCGAGCGCGAACTGGGTGGCGTACGAGCCGAGTCCGCCGCTGGCGCCCCAGATGAGGACGTTGTCGCCCTGCTTCATGCCGGCGCCGTTGCGGGAGACCAGCTGCCGGTAGGCGGTGGAGTTCACAAGACCGGGGGCGGCGGCCTCCTCCCACGACAGGTGGTCGGGCTTGGGCATCAGCTGGTTGGACTTCACGAGTGCGATCTCTGCCAGGCCGCCGAAGTTCGTCTCGAAGCCCCAGATGCGCTGCTCGGGGTCGAGCATCGTGTCGTTGTGCCCGTCGCTGGACTCCAGCTCGACGGACAGGCAGTGCGCGACGACCTCGTCACCGGGCCGCCAGGCGTTCACGCCCGGCCCGGTGCGCAGCACGACGCCCGCCAGGTCCGAACCGATGATGTGGTACGGCAGGTCGTGGCGCTTGGTGAGGTCGCTGAGCTTGCCGTAGCGCTCCAGGAACCCGAAGGTCGCCATGGGCTCGAAGATCGAGGTCCACACGGAGTTGTAGTTGACCGAGGAGGCCATCACGGCCACCAGAGCCTCGCCGGGACCGAGTTCCGGCACCGGCACGTCGTCCAGGTGGATCGACTTGCGGGGGTCCTTGTCACGGGTGGCGAGACCGGTGAACATCTCCGTCTCGTCCTTGTGCACGGTGATCGCGCGGTACGACTCGGGGAGCGGCAGTGCGGCGAAGTCGGCGGACGTGGCCGTCCGCGACTGAATCGCGTCCAGGATTTCCTTCACGATGGTGCCTCCGGCGATGAGCGTCTGAGGGGAACGCTGAGGGTTACGTCGGGGTGGTTGCTGCTGGTGTGGGGCAGTGCCGTCGGTTCGGCGAGGGTGGTGCTCGGCAGCGCGTTGTGGCGCGGAAGGTTGCCTGTGACGCAGGCGTCCGGGCGCGCAGACCAATCGGTTTGCGGGGACAGCCGGCGTACGAAGGATCTCTGCACGCCGGCCGCCCGGACAACTTCAACGTATGGCACGCCGTGTCACGCCGCAAGGCACGGAGTGCCAGAAGTTGCGCTCAGGTGAAATCTTTACGTAACACTTGAGCGATGATCGATCAGGTTGGGCCTGGAAACGCCCGAATGTGGGCAAAAAGCTGCCGGACGCGCTCACATCGAGCTCGTCCGGCGATTGGCGAGGGCAGCGGCCGAGCCGCGGTTCCGCGGAGTGCTTCTACGAACGTTCCTTGAGCGCCTGCTCGATGGTCCGCATGACCTGGTCCAGCGGAGCGTCCACGCGGGCCACGGTCACCAGCACCTCGCCCTCCACGGACGCGCTGGAGGCGGGCGTCGAGAGCGGCGCGGTCTCCCGCCCCGCCCCGATCCCCGTACCGAAGGTCTTCCGGACGATCGCGAAGGCGTGGTCCAGCTGGCTCTCGACGTCTCCCTGGCCGCCCGCCCGCAGCCACCGCCGCAGGACGTGGTTGTGGGCCGTGACCACGGCGGACGCGGCGACCTCCGCGAGCAACGGGTCGTCGTTGGCGTCGTCGTCGTGGGCGTGCTCGTCGAAGTGGCCCAGCAGATAGCGGGTGAACAGCCGCTCGTACCGCGCCACGGACGCGATCTCCGCCTCCCGCAGGGTCGGTACCTCGCGGGTGAGCTTGTAGCGCGACACCGAGATCTCCGGCCTCGCCGCGTACATCTTCATGACTTCCTTGATGCCGCGGCACACCGTGTCGAGCGGATGCTCGTGCGCCGGCGCCGCGTTGAGCACCGCCTCGGCCCGGATCAACGTGTCATCGTGGTCCGGGAAGATCGCCTCTTCCTTGGAGCGGAAGTGCCGGAAGAAGGTGCGCCGGGCGACCCCGGCCGCGGCCGCGATCTCGTCGACGGTCGTCGCCTCGTACCCCTTCGTCGCGAACAGCTCCATCGCGGCGGCCGCCAGCTCTCGGCGCATCTTGAGCCGCTGCGCGGCCGCACGACTGCCCGCGGCACTCTCCGGAGCGTCGGACGTGGCTGGGGTACGGGAGGACTTGGCGGGCTGGGACATGCCCCGAACGTACTGCATGTACGCGGCGGAGCGCTCATGACCGGGTCTTTCCCCGACCGGGGCCGGGACGGTGACCGGGGCGGGGGCGGCTGCCGGATCGAGCAGCCCGCCCCAGTCCCGGTCCCGGTCCGCGGGACCGTCTCCGGGCCGGAGGCCGGCCCGGAGTTCGGGTGTCTCAGCGCCGTGCATATTCGCGGAAGCCGCGGCCCGTCTTGCGGCCCAGGCAGCCCGCGGCCACCAGGTGCTCCAGGAGGGGCGCGGGGGCGAGGCCCGGGTCACGGAACTCGCGGTGCAGGACCTTCTCGATGGCCAGCGAGACGTCCAGGCCGACCACGTCGAGGAGCTCGAAGGGGCCCATCGGGTAGCCGCCGCCGAGCTTCATCGCGGCGTCGATGTCGTCGAGCGTCGCGTAGTGCTCCTCGACCATCTTGATCGCGTTGTTCAGGTACGGGAACAGCAGCGCGTTCACGATGAAACCGGCCCGGTCGCCGCAGTCCACGGGGTGCTTGCGGACCTTCGCGCAGACCTCCCGGACCGTTGCGTGCACGTCGTCGGCCGTCAGGACCGTGCGCACGACCTCGACCAGCTTCATCGCCGGGGCCGGGTTGAAGAAGTGCATGCCGATCACGTCCTGCGGCCGCGAGGTGGCGCGGGCACAGGCCACGACGGGCAGCGACGAGGTCGTGGTGGCCAGGATCGCTCCCGGCTTGCAGACCTTGTCGAACACCGCGAACAGCTGCTGCTTGATCTCCAGGTCCTCGGCGACCGCCTCCAGCGCCAGATCGACGTCCGCGAAGGCGTCGTACGAGCCCGCCGGAGTGATCCGCCCCAGCGTCTCGGCGGCGGCCTCGGCCGTCATCCGGCCCTTGTCGACGGAGCGCGAGAGCGACTTGCCGATACGGGCCTTGGCGGCCTGCGCCTTCTCCTCGCTGCGCGCGGCCAGCACGACCTCGTACCCGGCCTTCGCGAAGACCTCCGCGATACCGGACGCCATGGTGCCGGAGCCCGCGACGCCGACCGAGCGCACGGTACGGCCGGGCACGAGCGAGTCGCCCTCCAGGGGAGTCAGCGCGTCCCGCACGACACTCGCGCTGCCCGGGGCGTCGTACGTGTAGAAGCCGCGCCCCGACTTGCGGCCGGTCAGGCCCGCCTCGCTGAGCTGCTTGAGGATGGGGGAGGGCGCGTGCAGCCGGTCGTGCGACTCGGCGTACATGGCCTCCAGGACCGTACGCGCGGTGTCGACGCCGATCAGGTCCAGCAGGGCGAGCGGGCCCATGGGCAGGCCGCAGCCCAGCTTCATCGCGGCGTCGATGTCCTCGCGGCTCGCGTACTTCGCCTCGTACATCGCGGCGGCCTGGTTGAGGTAGCCGAACAGCAGTCCGTCGGCCACGAAGCCGGGGCGGTCGCCGACCGCGACGGGCTCCTTGCCGAGTTCCAGGGCGAGGTCCGTGACGGCGGCGACGGCGGCCGGCGCGGTCAGCACGGACGAGACGACCTCGACCAGCTTCATCGCCGGAGCCGGGTTGAAGAAGTGCAGGCCCAGCACCCGCTCGGGGCGGGCCGAGTCGGCGGCCAGCCGTGTGACGGACAGGGCGTTGGTGCCGGTCGCCAGGATCGTCTCCGGGCGGACGATGCCGTCCAGCTCCCGGAAGATCTGGTGCTTGATGTCGTACGACTCCGGAGCCACCTCGATCACCAGGTCGGCGTCGGCCGCGGCCCGCAGGTCCGTGGACGTGACGAAGCGGGCGAGGGAGTCGTCGCGCTCCTGCTCGGTGAGGCGCCCGCGCTGCACGGCGTGGGCGGTCGAGGACTCCAGGGTGGCGGTGGCCTGAGCGGCGGCGGCCTCGCTGATGTCGATGCCCACGACCTCGCGGCCGGCCTTGGCCAGGATCTCGGCGATGCCGGTCCCCATCGTGCCGAGGCCGACGACGGCGACGGTCTTGAGCGGGGACGCGGAGAGCGACAGGGAAGGGTCGGACAGGGGAGTGGCCATCGCGGGACTCCAGGATGAGTGACGACTGAGGGACGCACCCGGATACGCCGACGGGCGCATACGGTGCGGAGGTTGCGGGTGATGCCGGGCTACTGATGCGCACATGCCCGGCGCCGTGAGTGGGTGCGAACGCAAGCCCACGAAAACGGTGAGGAAGACCCGACCGGCCCTGTCCCGGAGCCGTGTCGTACTGAGGTACATGAAGTACCGAACCGACCAGCACCCGCGGCGGCTGCGTCACCAGGCCACCACGAGCAAGTCAGCGAGTGGGTAACTCGCTCGATTGAGCTTAACTCGTGGGTAACGAGCGCGCCAGTCCCCGGTGAATGTGACGTATGTCGCCGATAGGCTTCGGCGATATGGACGAAGAGTTGCGATCGCTCACCCAGCGCTTACGGCACGAGGCGGGCGCGGCTGCGTCGTACTCGTACGAACGGCTGGCCTCGACCGACGACCTCGACGAACTGGCCGACGTGCTCATCGCGCCCGAACAGCGGCTCTGGGCGCGGGAGTTGGCCGCTTTCCGGCTCGGTCTCGCCGGGGACCGGCGAGCCTTCGAGGCACTCGTCCTGCTGCTCAACCACCGTGACCCGCAGCGCTGCGCGTCCGCCGCGCACGCCCTGGCCCGGCTCGGCGACCCGCGCACGGCCCGCGCGGCGGCCGCCCTGGCCACCAACGAACTGCGCGTCGCCTACGCGCTCCATCCCGTACGGCTCCTGGTCGAGTTGCGCGCCCCCGAGTCCGTACCCGCGTTGATCACGACCCTGGCCCGCAGGTTCCGCCCGCACGACCCGTACCGCCGTGTCGCCATCGCATGCGTGGACGGCCTCGGCGCCCTGGGCGACGAACGGGCCCGCCCCGTCCTGAACGAGGCCCTCGCCCATCCGCCGCTGGCCCAGGCGGCGGCCGGTGCGCTGAAGAGACTGCCGGCGCAGCGAGCGCCACGCGGATAGGCGCGGACCGGGCGGGATGGGCACGGGGAGCGCAAGGTCAGCAGCGTGCCGAGTCTGCTCGGTGAAGGCGGGGTCGCCGGGGGTTCGCCCGGCGGGAGACGGGCGACCGGCAGGCGGACGAACGTCGCGGGATCCGACCTGCCGTCATCTCCGCGCATCTGGCCCGGGTCCTGCTCCCCGACGGCCCCGGTCCGCGGGGCCGCACTTTTCGCACGATAGGCAGTGGGCAGGGGACCGGGCATCCCCCAGGCGGGGCGAACGGCCCCCTCAGATGGGCTGATTCACCGTTCTACCTCCGTGCTGCGGCGTCATGCGGTCGGGCGCGGCAGGATGCCCAGTCGTGTCGCCGTGACCACGGCCTCCAGCTGGCTGTGGGCGCCCAGCTTCACCAGGACGCTCTTCACATGCCCGCGCACCGTGTGCCGGCTGAGCACGAGCCGGTCCGCGATCACCTTGAGACCGTGCCCCTGGGCGAGCAGGGCCAGCACCTCGTGCTCCCGGCGGGTCAGCCCGCTCCGCTCCCACCGCTGCTCGGACAGCCGCGCCGCCAGTGTGGACTCCTCCACCAGGAGCTTGCCGTCGGCCGTGGTCCGGATCGCGGTGAGGATGTCCCCGAAGGCGCTGTGCTTGGCGAGGAAGGCCGAGGCGCCCGCCGTCACCGCCCGTGCCAGCTGGTCGGGGGTGGCGTCCGCGGTGAGGACGACCACCCGGGTCGAGGGATGAGCGGCCTTCAGCAGCCGGGTGCCCTCGATGCCGTCCCTGCCCGGCAGATGGATGTCCATGAGCACCACGGAGGGCGGCCGACGGGCCGCCTCCCGCAACGCCTCGTCGACCGTGCCCACCGCGTCACCGCAGTCCAGGTCGGGCTGCGCCGCGATGGCGATGGCCAGGGCGTCGGCCAGCGCGCGCTGGTCTTCGACCACGAGCACGCGGATCATCCCGGATCCTCCCCCTCCGGATGGCCGGCTCTCCCTGGCCGGTTGTGGCGATGCGCTTTCGAGCGTAGTGCCGTACGGCGTCGGCAGTACCCGGCCGTACTCGGAAATGTGTTCCCCGCGTCTGGCCCAACGGCGTTGTGGCAGTCCAGAGTTGAGGCGGAAGCGTGGTTCTCCGCCCCCGCCGCCCCTACCCGTTCCCGTCACTAATCGGGGGCCAGCCCCCGAACCCCCGCTCCTCAAACGCCGGAGAGGCTGGCCAGTAGCCCCTCCGGCGTTTGAGGACGAGGCCGTTCAGGCCGACAGGGGGTCTGGGGGCGGAGCCCCCGGGGACGGGACGGGTAGGGGCGGCGGGGGCGAAATCGATGACTGACGACGGGCCGCGGGATCTGTACGAGGCCATGATGCTGGCCGCGCCGGACGGCATCGTCGCGGTGGACGCCGACGGATGCGTACGGGCCTGCAACCCGGCCGCGGCCGCGCTGCTGGAGCGCCCCGCGGACGAACTGATCGGCTCCGTGTTCGGCTTCCCGCTGGTCCACGGGGAGGCCACCGAGGTCACGCTGGTCCTGCCGAACGGCCGCAGCAAGGTCGTCGAGATGAGGGTCACCCTCGCCCGCCTCGACGGTCGTCACCTGTACGTGGCCGCGCTGCGCGACGGAACCCGCCGACGGCAGGCGGACCATGTCTCCAGTCCGCCCTCGAACACCAGAGCGTGGTCGTCGCGGTGGCCGCGCACCAACTGCACAACCCGCTCGCCGCCCTGGGCGCCCTGGTGCACGTACTGAAGGAGCCGCCGCCCGGTCTGACGGACGAGGGACGGGCGGAACTGGTCGGGCGGATCGCCGAGCGCACGGCCCGTCTGCAGTCGCTCGTCCGCAAACTGCTCACCGCCGCCCGCATCGACGGGGCGTGGCAGCAGGGGGTGCCGGAAGCGGTGGCGGTGCTGGGTTTCCTCCTGGAACGGATCGCCGAGTCCGCGGCCCGCGGCCGGGACCTGCGACTGGCGGTCCCGGCACATCTGGTGGCCCGTGTCGACCGGGTCGGCTTCGCCGAGATCTTCACCAACTACCTGGAGAACGCCCTCGCCTACGGCCGGGAGCCCGTGGAGATCACGGCGCGCGCCACCGGCGGACGCATCGAACTGTCCGTCGTGGACCACGGTCCCGGTGTGCCCGAGTCCTTCGTCCCGCACCTCTTCGAGCGCTACCGCCGGGACCCTGCCACGGCGGCGGCCACCGAGGGCACCGGCCTGGGTCTGTGGATCGCCCGCAGCCTGGCCCGCGCGAACGGCGGCGACGCCTGGTACGAGCCCGGCCGGCCGAGTGGCGCCGTGTTCTGCGTGAGCCTCCCTCAGGAGCCGCCCAGCACACGGGCGTAGCGCAGCTCCGGCACCTCGACACCGTCCACCTCGAAGGGCTCCTCCACGCCGTCCGGTGCGAAGCCGGCCTTCTCGTAGAAGCGGCGCGCGCTCGCGTTCTCCTGGAGCACCCACAGCAGCATCCGGCCGTGCCCCGCTGCCGTGCAGCGGGCGGTGGACTCCCGCAGCAGGGCGCGGCCCACACCGCGCGCGAGCCGGTCGGGGTCCACGTAGATCGCGTACAACTCGGCGTCCGTGGTGCGGACTTCGCCTTCCCGGTACGGTCCGTGGCACGCCCAGCCGACGATGTCGCCGTCCCACTCCGCGACCAGGTTCACCACGCCCTCACGGGCCTGCTCGAAGCGGGCCCGCAGACGCCCGAGATCCTGCGCCGGGTCGAGCCCGTCGAGGTACGCCTGCGGCATCATCCCCTTGTACGCCGTCTGCCAGCCGCGCACGCGGATCTCGGCCACGCGGGGACAGTCGGCCAGAACCATCTCCCGGACGCGAAGGGTGGGCGAGGGGGAGCGGAGGCGTTCGTCCATGGCGGCACCCTAGGCGGCCGTGGCAGAGGGGTCCCGTGAATTACGGCGGGTCTGTGGATCGCCCGGGCGACACCCGCGGCTCACTCGGGCAGCAGCGCGAACGCCTCGATCTCCATCAGGAACTCCGGGCTCACCAGGGCGGCGACCTGCACGGCCGAGGCGGCGGGGAGGCGGTCGGGGGACATGTGCTCGTCCCGGGCCGCGCGGACGGCCGGCATGTACGCCATGTCCGTGACGAAGAAGGTCAGTTTGACCACCTCGTCGAAGGTGGCCCCGGCCGAGGCCAGACAGCGCCGCAGGTTCTCGAAGACCTGACGGGCCTGCGCCGCCGGGTCGCCCTCCCCGACGAGCTTGCCGTCCTCGTCGAGAGCGAGCTGGCCCGAGACCGCCACGAAGCGGCCCGTGCCCATGACGACGTGGGTGTACGCGGCGGCGGGGGCGACCCCGTCGGGGGCGGAGATGCGTGTCAGTTCGGCCATGGATCCATCGTGCACCACGGCACCGACAACGCCCCCGACGGGAAGCCGCCGCTCACCTGCCGGGGCTCAGCCCCGGAATCCGAGCAGCCCGTGCAGCGTCGCGCCGCGCGAGCCCGAGGCCTTCTTGCTCAGCGGTGACGGGTCGGGCAGCGGCTTGCACACCGCGTCGACCTCACCGCCACTGCGCGGCACCCTGCCGTCGGCCAGATACGTGGCCAGATGCTTGTCCAGGCAGGCGTTGCCGCTCAGCGTGATGCCGTGGTTGCCGCCGCCCTGCTCGACCACCAGGCTGGAGTCGCCCAGCAGACGATGGACCATGACACCGCCCTCGTACGGGGTGGCCGCGTCGTCCGTCGCCTGGAACAGCAGCACCGGCGGCACCGAGTCGTTGGAGACATCCACGGGCTCCAGGGAGTCCGTCGGCCAGAACGCGCACGGCGCGTTGTACCAGGCGTTGCTCCAGGTCATGAAGGGCGCCTTCTCGTACACCTCCCAGTTGTCCTCGCGCCACTGCTCCCAGTCGCGCGGCCAGGACGCGTCACGGCACTGCACCGAGGTGTAGATGCTGTAGCTGTTGTCGCCCGCGGCGTCGACGGCACCGAAGTTCTCGTACGCCTCGACCAGCGGGTCGTCGTTCTTGTCGTTCACGAAGGCCGCGAACGCCTCGGCGAGATACGGCCAGTAGCCGTTGTAGTAGCCGCCGGGGACGAACGTGTCCTCCAGTTCGGAGGCGCCCACCGTCTTGTCCGCGGGCTTCTTCGCCAGGGCCGCCCTCATCGCGTACCACTTGGTCTCGATCTTCTCCGGATCGGTGCCGAGTTTGTATTTCGCGTTGTTCTTGGCGACCCAGGCCATGAAGGCCCGGTGACGGTCGTTGAAGGCGTGGTCCTGCGCGAGGTTGTCCTCGTACCAGACACCGGTGGGGTCGACGATGGAGTCGAGCACCATGCGCCGTACGCGGCCCGGGTGGAGCTTCGCGTAGACGGCGCCCAGGTAGGTGCCGTACGAGTACCCGAAGTAGTTGATCTTCTTGGCGCCGAGGGCGTGCCGGATCGCGTCCATGTCCTGGACCGCGCTCACGGTGTCGAGGTACGGCAGCAGTTTGCCGTACTTCGCGCCGCACGCCTTCGCGAAGGCCTTGACCCGGTCGAGGTTGGCCTTCTCCAGGGCGGGGGTGCTCGGCAGCGAGTCGGGGCGTACGGGAGTGAAGTGCCCCGGCTTGCAGTTCGGGGCGGGCTTGCTGGCGCCGACGCCGCGCGGGTCGAAGCCGATGACGTCGTACTGCGAGGCCACCGCCTTCGGCAGCGTGGCCGCGACGAACCCGGCGAGCGTGAGACCGCTGCCGCCGGGGCCGCCCGGGTTCACCAGGAGCGGTCCCTGGGACTTCTTCGCGGTGTGCGGGACCCGTGACAGCGCGAGCGTGATGCGCTCGCCGTGCGGGTCCGTGTGGTCGAGCGGCACCTTCAGGGACGCGCACTGGAGCGTCGGATAGGAGGTGGTGCCGCACTTCTTCCAGGTGAGCTTCGCCGGGTCGGCGGAGAGCGTGGTGCGCGGTGCGGTCGCGGAGTCCGCGCTCGCGCCGGCCGGGATCGCGGTGATCATTCCGGCCACCACGGCAGCGGCACCGCACAGAGCAACTGCGCGTCGGTTCACGATGAATCGCCTCGCATGGATGTTCCGGGCAGGGATTCCGGCCTGATCCTCGGGCCGGGGGTCCGGGGGTTGACCCCCGGGCAGATGCAGCATCGGACCTCCCAGGAACGGAGGGTGTGGGCCGTGCACACCACGGCCTTCGCCGTATCGTCCCGGAGCGGGCGCCCGGAAGAACCGGTTCTGACCGGAGTTTGACCCGATCGGGCCGCGCGATGCGCCCGGATGCAGCTGAGAAGCGCTGGTCGGAGCGGGTGGCGGTGCCGGTCGGAAAAGGTGGTGCCGGTCAGAGAAGGGTGAGTTGGGTCGGCTCCGGGACGGCCGGTTCGGCGGGTGCCGGGATCCTGCGCGGCATCCCCGCGCGCGTGGGACCTATCCCGTACTCCTCGGCCAGTTCGTGGACCTGACGGGTGATCCGGCGCTGGTACCACTTCGGGGCGTAGGCGCCCTCCGCGTACAGCCGCTCGTAGCGGCGCACCAGATACGGGTGGTGGTGTGCCAGCCAGCTCATGAACCACTCGCGTGCCCCCGGCCGCAGATGCAGCACGAGCGGCGTGACCGAGGTGGCGCCGGATGCCGCGATCGCCCGTACCGTCGCGCGCAGCTGGGACGGATCGTCGCCCAGGAAGGGGATCACCGGGGCCATCAGAACGCCGCAGTCGATGCCGTGCTCGCTCAGCGTGCGGACGGCGTCGAGGCGGCGCTCGGGGGCGGGCGTACCCGGCTCGACCGTCCGCCACAGCTCGTGGTCGGTGAAGCCCACGGAGACGGAGATCCCGACCTCGGTCACCGCGGCCGCCTGCTTCAGGAGGTCGAGGTCACGCAGGATCAGCGTGCCCTTGGTGAGGATCGAGAAGGGGTTCGCGTGGTCGCGCAGGGCCGCGATGATGCCGGGCATCAGCTGGTAGCGGCCCTCGGCGCGCTGGTAGCAGTCCACGTTCGTGCCCATCGCTATGTGATCGCCGAGCCAGCGCCGCGAGCCGAGATGCCGCCGCAGCAGCTCGGGGGCGTTCACCTTCACCACGATCTGGCTGTCGAAGCCGAGGCCCGTGTCGAGGTCCAGATAGCTGTGGGTCTTGCGGGCGAAACAGTAGACACACGCGTGCGTGCACCCCCGATAGGGGTTGACCGTCCACTCGAAGGGCATGCGCGAGGCGCCCGGCACCCGGTTCACGATCGACTTGGCCCGGATCTCGTGGAACGTGATTCCACGGAACTCCGGGGTGTCGAACGTACGTGTGGTCACCGCGTCCGCGCCGAACAGCGCGGCGTCCTTCGGCAGGTTGCCGCCGGACTCCACTGTGAGGTTCTCCCAGCGCATGACGCCTCCTCGGTAGCACTGGACACAGAATAGAACACATGTTCCCTTGATCGTGCGAACTCACTTTCGACGGGCGTGGCGTCCGAGGCTCCGGGGCCTTGAGGGGACCCCGATTTGGGCGGCTCGACCGCCTGATGGTTGGCTGAGCGCTGACCCCCGAGATCCCGAGTGCTGGAGGAACGCAATGGCGCAGGTCGAGGCCACCACAGAGCGAGTCGTAGCGGCTCAGCCCGACGACGTGTTCGACGCGCTGGCCGACTACACCGGCACGCGTCCGAAGGTTCTGAGCGAGCACTTCAGCGAATACGAGGTGCGCGAGGGCGGAGACGGTGAGGGCAGCCTCGTCCACTGGAAGCTCCAGGCCACGAGCAAGCGCGTCCGCGACTGCCTGGTCGAGGTGAGCGAGCCCACCGACGGCGAGCTCGTCGAGAAGGACCGCAACTCCTCGATGGTGACCACCTGGAGGGTCACTCCGGCCGGCGAGGGCAAGTCCCGGGTCGTCGTGACCTCGGTGTGGAACGGCGCCGGCGG
Source organism: Streptomyces sp. NBC_00258 (assembly GCF_036182465.1). Lineage (NCBI taxonomy): Bacteria > Bacillati > Actinomycetota > Actinomycetes > Kitasatosporales > Streptomycetaceae > Streptomyces > Streptomyces sp. NBC_00258. The sequence goes on along the minus strand of NZ_CP108081.1, from coordinate 3,209,557 downwards.
TATCGGCGGCTTCTTCGAGAAGACCTTCGCGCCCAAGGGTCTCGGGCGGATCTACGACGAGGTGCTGGCGAAGCTCGCCACCGAGGTGGAGAAGTAGCCCTCCTGGTTCGTCACGGTGGGCGCGTGGACGCGCTCGGCCGGGCGATTCTCACGCTCACCGTTTCGAGTGGTTTTCGGTATGGCTCCGTCGTACGCCGTAGGGCTCCCACCGGCGGTTACGCCCGCTGAGCTCCACTGACGGGCGACTCGTCGCGCTTGCTCCCAGTTGTCGCGTAATGCGAGAAATGGGCCGCGCAGGCGCGACGAGGGGAGCAGCACGTGGGCGGGACGACTCTGGCGACGAGCGAACGCGGCGTTTCGGCCACGGCCCCTGACACACCCCAAGGGCCGCCGGAACCACCGCAGTTCGAGGAGCTCAGCCCGGCCCGCGTGCGGATGGTGTTCTTCGCCCTGATGCTTGCGCTGCTGCTCGCCGCGCTGGAGCAGATGATCGTCGCCACCGCCCTCCCGAAGATCGTCGGGGAGCTGCACGGCCTGGACAAGATGTCCTGGGCCATCACCGCGTACCTGCTCACAGCCACCGTCGGGCTTCCCGTCTACGGCAAGTTCGGCGACCTCTACGGCCGCAAGGGCGTCTTCCAGTTCGCGATCGTCGTCTTCGTGATCGGCTCCGCGCTGGCCGGATGGTCGCGCACCATGGACCAGTTGATCGCCTTCCGCGCACTCCAGGGCGTCGGCGCCGGCGGACTCATGATCGGCGTGCAGGCGATCATCGCGGACATCGTGCCGCCCCGCGAACGCGGCCGCTTCATGGGCCTGATCGGCGCCGCCTTCGGCCTTGCGTCGGTCGCGGGACCGCTGCTCGGCGGCTACTTCACCGACCACCTCTCCTGGCGCTGGTGCTTCTACGTCAACGTGCCCTTCGGCCTGGTCACGCTCGCCGTCGTCGCCGTCGTGCTCAAACTGCCGAAGCCGACCGCACGGCCCCGCCTCGACGTGCTCGGCGCCCTGCTGCTGGCCGCCGCCTCCACCTGCCTGGTCCTGCTGACCAGTTGGGGCGGAACGGAGTACGCCTGGGACTCGCGCGTCATCCTCGGGCTCGGCGTCGGAGCCGTCGCCGCCACGGCCCTGTTCCTCGTCGCCGAGCACTTCGCGGCCGAACCCCTCATCCCCCTGCGGCTGTTCCGCGACGGCGTCTTCAACGTCACCGGCCTGGTGGGCGTGATCGTCGGGGTCGCCCTCTTCGGAGCGGCCAGCTATCTGCCCACGTACCTGCAGATGGTCGACGGCGCCACCGCCACCGAGTCCGGCCTGCTCATGCTCCCGATGATGGCCGGCATCGTCGGCGCCTCGGTCGTCTCGGGCCAACTCATCAGCCGCAGCGGCCACTACAAGATCTACCCGATCCTCGGCGGCGTCCTCTCCGTCCTCGGCATGTGGCTCCTGTCGCGGCTCGAAGTCGACACGCCCCGGCTGCACTACAGCATCTGGATGGCCGTACTCGGCGCTGGGATCGGGCTCGTCATGCCCGTACTGATCCTCGCCGTGCAGAACTCCGTGGACCCCCGCGACCTCGGCACCGCGACCAGCGCCAACAACTACTTCCGGCAGATCGGCGGCAGCGTCGGCGCCGCGATCTTCGGCACGCTCTTCGCCGACCGGCTCGCCGACTCCCTCGCCGAACGGCTGCCCGCCGGGGCCGGCCTGCCCGACCCCGAGTCCATCACCCCGCAGCTCGTCCACGCACTGCCCGCCGAGCTGCGCGACGGCTACATCGCGGCCTACGCCGACGCCATGCCGCGGATCTTCCTCTACCTCGTGCCGGTGCTCGTCCTGGGCCTGCTCGTCGCCTTCTTCCTCAAGGAGAAACCGCTGGTGTCCCACCACACCTCAGCCGCCCCCGAGACCACCGCGTCCTACAACTCCTCGGTCCCGCAGGCCCGTTCGCCGTACGCCGCCGGGGTGCCCGTCTGCGGCACCGTCCAGCATCCCGACGGCACCGTCGTGCCCCGCGCCGCGCTCACCCTCATCGACGTCGCGGGACAGCAGATCGGCCGGGGCGCGAGCGGGGACGACGGGCGGTACGCGCTGTCGACTCCCGGGGCGGGGTCGTACGTCCTCATCGCCGCGGCCGGCGGGCATCAGCCGCAGGCCGTCAGCGTCACCGTCGGGGAGCGGCCGGTCGAGCTGGACGTCGTCCTCGGCGGCGCCGGACGGCTGGCCGGGAGCGTGGTGACGGCGGACGGGACTCCCGTACGGGATGCGACCGTCACGCTCACCAACGTGCACGGTGAGGTGGTCGCCACGACTCGCAGTGGGCGCGAAGGGAGTTACGTCATCTCGGAGTTGGTGGCGGGGGAGTACACGTTGGCCGCGAGTGCGCCGGCCTTTCGGCCCGCTGCCCTGCCGGTGAGCGTGCAGGCCGCCCGGGAGACCCGACAGGATGTCGAGCTCGCGGGTGGGGCGGTGCTCCGGGGAACCGTGCGGGCCAGTGGAGGGCGGGCTGTCGAGGATGCGCGGGTGACGCTGCTCGACGCCGCGGGGAATGTGGTGGACACGTTGACCACCGGGGGTGACGGAACGTTCCGGTTCGTTGATCTTTCTTCGGGGGAGTACACGGTGATCGCCGCGGGGTACCCGCCGGTGGCTACTGTCTTGCAGGTGGCCGGGGGTGGGCGGACCGAGAGGGATCTGCAGTTGGGGCACGAGGATTGAGGGTTGTGCGTCGGCCGCGGGCCGGTGGGGGCTGGGCGCGCAGTTCCCCGCGCCCCTAAAAGAGCCCCTGACGGGGCTCGGTGTGCGCCGGAGTCAATTCGCTCAATGCCACACATGGCAACCGGGCGCGGACGTACCGTGGTTGTGCTGGTACAGATCTTGCGGACCGTGGGGAGAGAGGGCCTGGGCCATGGACCGTGGCACCGAGATGGGCACAGCTCACGGCCGTGCGGGCGGCAACGGGGTTGCGGCGGGCCGGATTCCGTTGGCCGTGGTGGTCGTCGACCGCGAAGGTCTGGTCTCGCACTGGAGCCGGGGCGCCCGGCGGCTGTTCGGCGCCGCCAAGGACGAGGCGGTCGGAAGGCCCGCCGTCGATCTGCTGCCCGTGTCCGGCGCCCTGCCCTATGACGACGAGGCCGCGCCCTACGGGGCGTACTCGGTGCACGACGGCCTCGGGCCCGACCTGGAGTCGTCCCTCGACGGACGGCTGTCCTATCCGGCGGCGGGGCGCGCGCGGTTGTCGTCGCCCGACAACGACCGGATCGACGTGCTGTGGTGGGCGTATCCGCTGGTGGGGCCGGGGCCCGAGCGGCTGCTGGTGCTCGCCGCCGACGCGGACGGGCTGCGCCACGAGGACACCGGCGCGGGCCTGGCCATGGAGCGCATCGCACCCGGGTTCGCGCTGCACACCGACTTCCCCGGCGCCGAGGAACTGGCCCGCAGGCTGCCCGAGATCCTCCCCAGCATGAGCGTAGGCGAGAGTGCCCGCATCGTCGCCCAGGTCCTCGAACTGGGTTATCCCGTCCTGGAGTTCAGCCAGAACGACCGGGTGCCCGTCACTCCCGACTGGGGCGTGCCCCGGCGTGCCGAGCGCAAGGCCCGCCAGGAGCGGGTGGCCGCTGCCGTCGCCGCCGGCGCACCCCTGCCGCAGGACGAACCCGACGAGGGCGAGGACCTCGAATACGCGGCCGTCCGCGAGCGCCTGGAATTCCTGAACGAGGTCAGCGGGCGGATCGGCACCTCGCTCGACCTGTCCCGCACCATCGTCGAGGTCAGCCGGGCCGTGGTCCCGCGCTTCACCGACGTGGCCGGCACCTATCTCCGCGAACAGGTCGTCGCAGGTGAGGGCTTCCCCGAGGGCGTGCCCGACACCACCACCATGTGGCACCGGGTCGCCCTGGAGCACACGGACGAGCCGGGCCGCTGGGACGACGTCGTGCCGGTCGGCGAGGCCATGCCGTTCCCGGCACACACCCCGTTCTTCCAGTGCATGACCACCGGCGACCCCGTTCTCGTGCCCCGCATCAGCGAGCAGATGGGGCACATGATCGCCGCGCAGTTCGAGAAGCGGGACATCAGGCCCCTCATCACGGGCCGCTCCATGCTGGTCGTGCCCCTCAAGGCCCGCAACGTCGTCCTCGGCTTCATGATCCTGCTGCGGCACCCCGAGCGCGTCGAGTTCAACGACATGGACCGCGTCACCGGCGCCGAACTCGCCGCCCGCGCCGGGCTCGTACTCGACAACGCCCGGATGTACACGTACCAGGAGAGCGTCGCCGAGACCCTCCAGGACAGCATGCTGCCGCACATCGCGCCGCGCATGGCGGGCTGCGACATCGCGACCCGCTATCTGCCGGGTACGTTGCTGGGGCGGGTCGGCGGCGACTGGTTCGACTCGGTCAAACTGCCCGGGTCGCGGACCGCACTCGTCGTCGGTGACGTCATGGGGCACGGTCTCAACTCGGCCGCGATGATGGGCCAGTTGCGCACCGCCGTACAGACCATGGCGGCCCTCGACCTGCCGCCCGTCCAACTCCTGCGCAACCTCGACGACTTGGCGCAGCGCCTCGGCGAGCACTACCTCGCGACCTGCCTGTACGCGGTGTACGACCCCATCAAGAGCGAGTTGCAGATAGCCAACGCGGGTCATATCCCACCGGTGCTGGTCCGCGCCGAGGACGGCCGCAGCGATCTGCTCGACCTGCCCACGGGTGCGCCCATCGGCGTCGGCGGGGTGCCCTTCGAGTCCGTACGGGTCCGGGTGGCGCCCGGCGACCGGCTCGTGATGTGCACCGACGGCCTGGTCGAGGTCCGCGGCGAGGACATCGGTGTCGGACTCGCCACGCTCTGCGAGTCCGCCGCGCATCCGGCCGCTTCCATGGACGACGCCTGCGACACCATCATCCGAGCCCTCAACACCCGCGGCGGCCGCAAGGACGACGTGGCGCTCCTGATGGCCCGGCTCAACGGCATCGAGCCCGAGGACGTCGCCCAGTGGCGGATCGGCCACGACCCGATGGAGGTCGGCAGGGCACGCGCCGTGGTCCGCGAACAGCTCCACGTGTGGGGGCTCAACTCCCTTGTCGATCCGACCGAGTTGATGGTCAGCGAGCTCGTCACCAACGCCGTACGGAACTCCCACAGCCGGCCCATCGAGCTGCGGCTCGTCCGGGGCGAGACGCTGCTGTGCGAGGTGGACGACGACGACCACACCCTGCCGACGCTCCTCAGCGCGCGCCCGCTCGACGAGTTCGGGCGCGGGATGCGTGTGGTCAGCACGCTGGCGCGGGAGTGGGGGACCAGCCGGACGAGTTCCGGCAAGACCGTGTGGTTCGAGTTGACCCTTCCCCGCCGCTAGCCCTGTCGGCGCCGCCTCTCGCCGTCGGTGCTTGGGGAGTGAGGGGCACGAGGGGCGCACATCGGCGTGCGGCTGTCGAATGAGCGGTGAAGGTGTGCGCCGCGTGCTTGTCGCTTCACTCCGGGCGCGATAAACCGGACTGCCCGTCACTTTTCGGCGGTCCACCGTTGCGTCCTGGGGAGCTGGCATGAGTGTGACGACTCGGTACAGAGAAGCCTGGGAGGGCTTCTGGCGTGAGGCTCCAGGTGAGCAAGGGGCCGTCTTCTGGGACGCCGAGCCCGCGGTCACCGTCGGAGTCCACCTGGGGCTGTTAGAACCGCACCTGGCGGCTCCCGGTCTGCCTCTCGTGGACCTCGGGTGCGGCAACGGGACCCAGACCCGGTTCCTCGCCGACCGCTACCCACGGGTCATCGGTGCCGACCTCTCGGCCGCCGCCCTCGATCACGCCCGGCTCGCGGACCCGGCGGGGCAGGCCTCCTACCGGCTGTTCGACGCGGCCGAGAAGGTCGAGGCGGAGACGCTGCACGCGGAGCTCGGCGACGCGAACGTGTACATGCGGGGTGTTCTGCATCAGTGCGAGCGGGACGATCGGCAGCCGCTGGTGGACGGGCTTGCCACGCTCGTGGGTGACCGGGGGCGTGCCTTTGTCGTCGAGCTTGCGGAGGCGGCGGGGGTGATCCTGCGAGGGCTTGCGCAGGGGGCCGACGGGCCGCCGGCCAAGCTGGCACCCGTCTTTCGGCATGGGATCGCGCCGGGGGAGGTGGCTGATGCCGCCGTGCCCGAGTATCTGCGGGCGGCTGGGCTTGCCGTTCTGGCGAGTGGGGAGTTGCCGCTTGTGACGACCGAGTTTCTGGCGGACGGTACGCGGATCGAGTTGCCGTCGAAGTGGGTTGTGGTGGGGCGCGGCTGACCGTCGGGGGTTGTGGGTCGGGTGCGGGTGCGTGGGGGCTGGTCGCGCAGTTCCCCGCGCCCCTGAAGGGGCGCTGGTGACCGGGTCGGATTGTCGCGACGCGCGCTGAACGCAAGCCCATGCACCCTTGGCCCGTCCAGAGGTATGTGACATAGTACTGGCGTGACCAAGTCGCTGACCTGCGATGTTGTGGTCGTCGGGGCCGGGATGGTCGGGGCGGCCAGTGCTTTGTACGCGGTTCGGGCGGGGCTGAGTGTCGTTCTGGTGGACCGGGGGCCGGTGGCCGGCGGTACGACCGGCGCGGGGGAGGGGAATCTGCTCGTCTCGGACAAGGAACCGGGGCCGGAGCTCGAACTCGCCCTGCTCTCCGGTCGGTTGTGGGCCGATCTTGCCGCCGAGACCGGAGTGGCCGGGGCCGTCGAGTACGAGGCCAAGGGCGGGGTCGTTGTGGCGTCCGCACCTGAGGGACTCGCGGCGCTTGAGCGGTTTGCCGTCGGGCAGCGCTCTGCCGGTGTCGAGGCCGTGTCCGTCGCCGCCGGTGAACTCCACGATCTGGAGCCCTGCTTGGCGAAGGGGCTCGCGGGCGGGGTCCTCTATCCGCAGGACGCCCAGGTGATGCCGACACTGGCCGCCGCCCATCTCGTACGGCTCGCCCGCGCGGCCGGCGCCTCGCTGCGGACCGGCTGGACGGTCACGGAGGTGCTGCGCACGGCGGCGGGGGCGGTGCGCGGAGTCCGTACCTCGCATGGTGACGTCCACGCGCCCGCTGTTGTCAACGCCGCCGGGACCTGGGGCGGGGAGCTGGCCGCGCTGGCCGGGGTGTCCCTGCCCGTGCTGCCCCGGCGCGGATTCGTCCTGGTCACCGAGCCGCTGCCCCGCCGGGTGCGGCACAAGGTGTACGCCGCCGACTACGTGGCCGACGTTGCCAGTGACTCGGCCGCACTGCAGACCTCCCCGGTGGTCGAGGGCACGGCTGCGGGACCGGTACTGATCGGGGCGAGCCGGGAACGGGTCGGCTTCGACCGCTCCTTCTCCCTGCCCGTCGCCCGGGCGCTCGCGGCGGGGGCGACCCGGCTGTTCCCCTTCCTGGCGGAGGTCAGGGCCATGCGCGCCTACCTCGGCTTCCGTCCGTACATGCCCGACCATCTGCCCGCGATCGGGCCGGACGCGCGCGTGCCCGGGCTCTTCCACGCCTGCGGGCACGAGGGCGCGGGCATCGGACTCGCCACCGGGACGGGCCACTTGATCGCGCAGGTGCTGGCGGAGAAGGCCCCCGATCTGGACCTCGCGTCGTTCCGCCCCGACCGCTTTCCGGATCCGGTGACCGAGGAGGCCCCATGACGCCCCGCACTCCGCTCGACCTGGTCGACGCCCGGCCCGGGCCCGCCTTCACCGTCACCTTCGACGGCCGGGAGATCGCCGTTCTACCCGGTCAGACGATCGCCGCCGCGCTCTGGTCGGCGGGCATCACGTCCTGGCGTACGACACGGGGGAGCGGCGAGCCGCGCGGTGTCTTCTGTGGCATCGGGGTGTGCTTCGACTGTCTGGTCAGCGTCAACGGCCGGGTGAACCAACGGGCCTGTCTGGTCCCGGCCGAGGCCGGGGACGTGATCCGCACACAGGAAGGGACCGGTCACCATGACTGAACGACGCCGCCTTGCGGTGATCGGCGCCGGCCCCGCCGGGCTCACGGCCGCCCTCGCCGCCGCCACGCGCGGTGTGCGGGTGACCCTGGTCGACTCCGCCCCGCAGGCAGGCGGGCAGTTCTACCGCCAGACCGCCCCGGGACTCGGGGCCCGCCGTCCGCAGGCCCTGCACCACCAGTGGCGTACTTGGGAACGGCTGCGTGACGGACTCGCGGCTCATGTCGCCGCAGGCCGTGTCACCCACTTGACGGATCATCATGTGTGGTTCGTGGAGCGGCAGTCCGGCACCGCCGGCGCCACCGCCACCGCCCATGACACCGTCCAAGGCTCCGGCTCCTTCGCCGTCCACGCTCTGCTCGGGCCCGGGCAGGAGGAGCCCGTCACCGTTCACGCGGACGCCGTGCTGATCGCCACCGGTGGGTACGAGAAGGTGCTCCCCTTTCCCGGCTGGACCCTCCCCGGAGTGGTCACCGCGGGTGGGGCGCAGGCCATGCTCAAGGGCGGGCTCGTGCTGCCGGGGCGTACCGCCGTGGTGGCCGGGACCGGACCGTTGCTGCTGCCCGTGGCCGTCGGGCTCGCCTCGGCCGGGGCGAGGGTCGCGGCCCTCGTCGAGTCCGCCGATCCCCGGAACTTCGCCCGGCAGGCCCGCGTGCTCGCAGCCCATCCCGCGAAACTCGCCGAAGGCGCCCGGTACGCGGCCGAGTTGGCACGTCACCGCGTCAGGACCCAGGTCCGCGGCACGGTCGTTGCCGCACACGGCACAGGCCGACTCGAAGCCATCACCGTCGCCGCCCTGGACGGTGACGGACGGGTCCGGCCGGGAACCGAGCGGCGCATCCCCTGCGACACCCTCGCCGTCGGCCACGGCATGCTCCCGCACACCGACCTCGCCGAAGCACTCGGCTGCCGTCTCGACGGGGTCGGCGTCGCCGTGGACGACGAACAGCGCACCGACGTGCCCGGCGTCTGGGCCGCCGGCGAGACCACGGGGATCGGCGGCGCGGTGCTCGCGTCGGCCGAGGGCAGGATCGCCGGACTGTCCATCGCGGCGCGACTCGACTCCCGTACAGCCGAGAGGAGTTCGTACGCATCCGCCGCCAAGGTGCGTGCCGGACTGCGGGAGTTCTTCGCCGCTGTCGACAAGGTCTGTGCCCCGCCTGCCCATTGGGCCGAGCAGGTCACCGACGAGACCGTCGTGTGCCGGTGCGAGGAGGTGCCCGCCTCCGCCGTCCGGGAGGCCGTCGACGAGCTCGGCGCCGGGGACGTACGCACCGTGAAACTGCTGACCCGGGCCGGGATGGGCTGGTGCCAGGGACGGATGTGCGGCCCTGCCGTCGCGGGGCTCGCGCGCTGCCCGGAGACACCCTCCCGACGGCCGTTCGCCCGGCCGGTGCCCCTCGGAGTGCTCGCGCGCGAGCCGGGCGAAGCCTCATGACCCGTCACCCTCTACCGAAACCGGATGGGACCCCTCATGACTGACAACGACCTCACCGGCGACCGCCCCTGGCGCGGCGTCCTCGTCGCCACCGCCCTCCCGCTGAACGACGACCTCTCCGTCAACCTCGACAAGTACGCGGAGCACTGCACGTGGCTCGTCGAGAACGGCTGCGACGGGGTCGTGCCGAACGGCTCGCTCGGCGAGTACCAGGTGCTCACCCCGGAGGAGCGGGCCAAGGTCGTCGAGACCGCGGTTGCCGCGATCGGCGGGCGGCGCGTGATGCCGGGCGTGGCCGCGTACGGGTCCGCCGAGTCCCGCCGCTGGGCCGAGCAGGCACGCGACGCGGGCTGCGCCTCCGTGATGCTGCTGCCCCCGAACGCCTACCGTGCCGACGAGCGCTCGGTCCTCGCCCACTACGCGGAGGTGGCCAAGGCGGGCGTGCCGATCGTCGCGTACAACAACCCCATCGACACCAAGGTCGACCTCGTGCCCGAGCTGCTCGCGAAGCTGCACGGCGAGGGGTACATCCACGGGGTCAAGGAGTTCTCCGGCGATGTTCGCCGTGCCTACAGCATCGCCGAACTCGCCCCGGAACTGGACCTGTTGATCGGCGCCGACGACGTGCTGCTGGAACTGGCGGTCGCGGGGGCCAAGGGCTGGGTGGCCGGCTACCCGAACGCGCTGCCCTCCGCCTCCGTCGCGCTGTACCGCGCCGCCGTCGCGGGAGACCTGGAGACCGCGGGCAAGCTCTACCGTCAGCTGCACCCCTTGCTGCGCTGGGACTCGAAGACCGAGTTCGTGCAGGCCATCAAGTTGTCGATGGACATCGTGGGGCGGCACGGCGGTCCGGTACGGGCGCCGCGTGTGCCGCTCCTTCCCGAGCAGGAGCGGGCTGTGCGCGAGGCCACCGAACGGGCCGTCGCCGCCGGGCTCGCCTGAGCCCGTCCCACCACACCGGCGATCGCGAACTCGCAGGAGACCTCACCTCAGGGAGCCCCATGCGCAGCAAACTCGTCCTGCACGCCGTCGACTCGCACACCGAGGGCATGCCGACCCGTGTGATCACCGGAGGCATCGGCACGGTCCCGGGCGCGACCATGAACGAGCGGCGGCTGTACTTCCGTGAAAACCGCGACGACGTCAAGCAGTTGCTGATGAACGAGCCGCGCGGTCACTCGGCGATGAGCGGTGCGATCCTGCAACCGCCGACCCGTCCCGACTGCGACTACGGCGTCATCTATATCGAGGTGTCGGGCTATCTCCCGATGTGCGGGCACGGGACCATCGGGGTGGCGACCGTCCTCGTGGAGACCGGCATGGTCGAGGTCGTCGAGCCGGTGACCACCATCCGCCTCGACACCCCGGCCGGGCTCGTCGTCGCCGAGGTGGCGGTGGAGGACGGCGCAGCCAAGGCGGTCACGCTCAACAACGTGCCGTCCTTCTCCGTCGCCCTGGACCGCAAGATCCGGCTTGCCGACGGGCGGACGGTGACCTACGACCTGGCGTACGGCGGCAACTTCTACGCGATCCTGCCGCTGGACCAGTTCGGGCTGCCCTTCGACCGGGCCCGCAAGGACGACATTCTCGCGGCCGGGCTCTCGCTGATGGACGCCATCGACGCCGAGGGCGAGCCGGTCCACCCAGAGGATCCGTCCATCCGAGGCTGTCACCATGTGCAGCTCACCGCCCCGGGCTCGACGGCCCGGCACTCGCGGCACGCGATGGCCATCCACCCCGGCTGGTTCGACCGCTCGCCCTGCGGTACGGGCACCTCCGCGCGCATGGCGCAGTTGCACGCGCGGGGCGAACTCCCCCTGAACACCGAGTTCGTGAACGAGTCCTTCATCGGCACCCACTTCACCGGCCGGCTCCTCGACACCACCGAGGTCGCCGGGATCCCGGCGGTCCTGCCAAGCTTCACCGGGCGTGCCTGGGTGACCGGCACCGCCCAGTATCTGCTCGACCCCAGCGACCCGTTCCCGGCGGGCTTCGTCCTCTGAAGGCCTCGGAACCGCACACAACCCCCGCCCGACCACACGTACCGCCCGCTTCACCTCACGCACCGCCCGCTCCAAGGAGACCCCCGGATGCCCGCCCAGCGCGCCAGCGCCCCCGCCCTGCCCTCGCTGGGCGGCAAGAAGCCCAGCTACCGCGAGCGTGTCGCGGACGCGCTGCGGGCCGCGCTCATCGCCGGGGAACTGCGTCCGGGCGAGGTCTACTCCGCACCGGCCCTCGCCGCCCGCTTCGGTGTCTCGGCCACACCTGTCCGCGAGGCCATGCTCGACCTCGCCAAGGAGGGCCTGGTCGACACCGTGCCGAACAAGGGGTTCCGCGTCACCGCAGTCTCCGAGAAGCAGCTCGACGAGTACACGCACATCCGCTCGCTCATCGAGATCCCCACGACCGTGTCGCTCGCAGCCACCGCCGATCCCGCCGCCCTGGAGGCACTGCGCCCGGCCGCCCAGGAGAGCGTCACCGCGGCCGCGACCGGTGACCTCATCGCACACGTCGAGGCGGACATGCGCTTCCACCTCGGCCTCCTCGCCCTCGCGGGCAACGAACACCTGGTCGAGGTGGTCCGCGGCCTCCGCAAGCGCTCACGCCTCTACGGCCTGCACGCGCTGGTGAAGGCGGGCCGCCTGGAGGCCTCCGCCGCGGAGCACCTGGACATCCTCGACGCGCTCATCGCCCGCGACGAGGAGGCGGTACGGGCCGTCATGACCCGTCACCTCGGACACGTACGGGGGTTGTGGGCGGCCGAGTGACCTCGGCGGCGACACGCTGCCGGGCAACCCGCCTCATCCGCACCTCCGTGCTCTCCTGAGTGCGCCCCGGCAGCCGCGAGAAGGACGCACGTTGAGCAAGCGCATCCGCAGGTCTCCGCTCCTCCGCCGATCCCTGGTCGCCGCCATCGCTGCCGCCGCCGTCGCCGCGCCGGCCGTCCACGCCCAGGGTGCCTCCGCCGCGGTCACCTCCGCCGAGACCGGGGCCGCCGCCGAGGCCCCCGGCCACGACCTGCTGAGCGAGAGGGGTGAACGGACCCAGCGTGCCCGGGCCCTGGCCGTCGCCAAGGTCGCCGCCGGACAGGCGACGCCCGAGACGCGCGGCTCCTCGCAGCGCATCGAGTACCGACAGGGCTCGTACGCGGAGACGGCCCGCACCACGGACCGGATCTTCGTGCTCCCGGTGGAGTTCAGCGACTACACGCACAACCGGATCCCCGAGCCCGACCGCGCCACCGACAACGCCACGGTGTGGACCCGGGACTACAGCCGGGCCTACTACCAGCGGCAGATCTTCGGCACGGCGGACGAGACCGCGGGCGACACCCTCAGGTCGTACTTCCGACGCCAGTCGAGCGGCGTCTACTCGATCACCGGCACCGTCCACGACTGGACCCGCGTCGACCGCCCCCTCGCGCACTACGGCACCGACGCCTGCCGGAAGAACGGCGTCGCCATCTCGACGTACTACTGCAACGAGCAGCTCGTCACCGACGGCCTCGACAAGTGGTACGAGGACCAGCGCGCGACGGGCCGGACCGCCGCCTCGTTGGCCAAATACCTTGCCACGTACGACACATGGGACCGCAACGACCACGACCGGGACGGGATCTTCAACGAACCCGACGGCTATCTCGACCGCGTGATGGTCACGTTCGCGGGGGAGTCGCAGGCCAACGGTGGCGGTGTCAACGGCACCGATGCCATCGGCTCCCACCGCGGCTCCGTCAGCTATCTCCAGGCGGGCGCGGGCAAGTTGGGCCCCGCCAACGGGAACCGGGACGGCGGCAGCCAGGTCGGCGACTCCGGAATCTGGGTCAACGACTACACGATGACCAACGAGAACAGGGGACTTGGCACGCTGGCCCACGAGTACGGCCACGACCTGGGTCTGCCCGATCTGTACGACACCTCCGGCGGTGAGAACTCGACCGGCTTCTGGTCGGTCATGTCACACGGCTCACTGCTCTCGGACGAGGCCGAACTGTCCGCCCATCCCGCCGACCTGGGCGCCTGGGCCAAGATGCGGCTCGGCTGGCTCGACCACGCGACGGCGAAGGCCGGCACCCCCTCGACCGTCGTCCTGAACCCGCTGTCGGTCGACTCCGCGACACAGGGCAAGGAAGCCCTCCTGGTGAAGCTCCCCGCCGACGCGGACGGCAACGCGCGCTACTACGTCGTCGAGAACCGGCAGTACGTCGGCGAGGACAGCTACCTCAAGTCCGGCCCGTTCCAGCTGGGTTGGCGCTCCACACTGCCCAAGCTCAAGGAACGGCTGCACTACGAGAGCGGCACGCTGATCTGGTTCTGGAACACCAAGTACCGGGACAACAGGACCAAGGCCAACGGCGGCCACGGCCAGATCCTGCCCGTCGACGCACACGCCCAGCCCGCCCTGGACACCACCGGGGCCGTCGTCCGGAGCCGCCTCCAGACGTACGACGCTCCCTTCGGCCGCCGGCCCACGGCCGCGCTCACCTTCCACCAGAACGGCGTGGAGACGACGATCCGGTCCCGGCCGGGCGTCCCGGTCCTCGCGGGACCCGACGGCACCACGATCACCGTGGACGAGGAGTACCCCGACGGCCGAGTGAAGGTTTCGGTCGGTTCGTCCGGCTGACCGCCCTCCCCTGTGGGGCTCCTCCCGACTGCGATACAACTGGAACATGGCAAAGATCCTCATCAGCGCCGACATGGAGGGCGCCACCGGGGTGACCTGGCCGGCCGACGTGCTGCCGGGCACACCGCAGTGGGAGCGGTGCCGGTCGATGTTCACCTCGGACGTGAACGCGGCCGTCCTCGGCTTCCTCGACGGCGGCGCCGACGAGGTCCTCATCAACGAGGCCCACTGGACCATGCGCAACCTGCTCCTGGAGCAGCTGGACGAACGGGCTCAGATGCTCACCGGGCGGCACAAGTCGCTGTCCATGGTGGAGGGCGTGCAGCACGGCGACGTCGACGGCATCGCGTTCGTCGGTTACCACGCCGGCGCGGGCATGGAGGGCGTCCTCGCCCACACCTACCTCGCCAACTCGATCACCGGCGTCTGGATCAACGACGTACGGGCCAGCGAGGGCCTGCTCAACGCGCATGTCGTCGCCGAGTACGGCGTCCCCGTCGTTCTCGTCACCGGCGACGACGTGGCCTGCGAGGACGCGCTCGGTTACGCCCCCGAGGCGCTGAAGGTCGCCGTCAAGGACCATGTCTCGCGCTACGCGGCCGTGTGCCGCACACCGGTGCGTACGGCGTCGGACATCCGCGCCGCCGCCAAGGAGGCCACGCGGCTCGCGGTGCGGCACGAGCCCGTGGACGGCGGCCCGTTCACCGTGGCCCTGGAGTTCGACGCCGAACACCTCGCGATGGCGGCCACCGTCGTCCCGGGCGTCGAGCGCACCGGGGAGCGGAAGGTCGCGTACACCAGCCCGACCATGTACGAGGGGATTCGTACCTTCAAGGCGGTCACCACGATCGTCTCGGCCGCCGTGGAGGAGACCTATGGCTGACAACAAGAGCGCGACCGACGAGCACACGGCCAGGGAGGGCTCGGTCGACGGGCAGGCCCTGGACGAGGTCGTCCGGTTCACCTCCGACCTCATCCGGATCGACACCACGAACCGCGGCGGCGGTGACTGCCAGGAGCGGCCGGCAGCCGAGTACGCGGCCGCGCTGCTCGCCGAGGCGGGTCTGGAGCCGACGCTCCTGGAGCGCACGAAGGGGCGTGCGAACGTCGTCGCGCGCCTGGAAGGCACCGACCCCTCCGCCGACGCGCTGCTCGTCCACGGTCACCTGGACGTCGTACCGGCGCAGGCGGAGGACTGGAGCGTGGATCCGTTCTCCGGGGAGATCCGCGACGGGGTCGTCTGGGGCCGGGGCGCGGTCGACATGAAGAACATGGACGCGATGATCCTCGCGGTCGTACGGCAGTGGGCCCGCGCGGGCGTGCGCCCCCGGCGTGACATCGTGATCGCCTTCACCGCGGACGAGGAGGCGAGCGCCGAGGACGGCTCGGGCTTCCTCGCCGACGAGCATCCGGGGCTCTTCGAGGGGTGCACCGAGGGCATCAGCGAGTCCGGTGCCTTCACCTTCCACGACGGCTCCGGCCGCGAGCTGTACCCCGTCGCGGCGGGCGAGCGCGGCACCGGCTGGCTGAAGCTCACCGCACGCGGCCGGGCCGGCCACGGCTCCAAGGTGAACCGGGAGAACTCGGTGACCCGGCTCGCCGCGGCGATCGCGCGGATCGGCGCCCACGAGTGGCCCGTACGGCTCACCCCGACGGTCCGCGCCGCGCTCACCGAGATGGCCGCGCTGTACGGCATCGAGCCCGACTTCAACGACGTCGACGCCCTGCTGCACAAGCTCGGTCCCGCGGCCTCGCTCGTCGAGTCCACCGTGCGCAACAGCGCCAACCCCACCATGCTGAACGCCGGTTACAAGGTCAACGTGATTCCCGGGGAGGCCGTCGCCCACGTGGACGGACGCTATCTGCCCGGCACCGAGGACGAGTTCCGCGCGACCCTTGACCGGCTCACCGGTCCGGACGTGGAGTGGGAGTTCCACCACCGCGAGGTGGCCCTGCAGGCGCCGGTGGACTCGACGACGTACGCCAACATGCGTGCCGCCGTCGAGGAGTTCGCGCCCGAGGGGCATGTCGTGCCGTACTGCATGTCGGGCGGTACGGACGCCAAGCAGTTCTCGCGCCTCGGCATCACCGGATACGGATTCGCGCCGCTGAAGCTCCCGCCGGGCTTCGACTACCAGGCCCTCTTCCACGGGGTCGACGAACGTGTGCCCGTCGAGGCGCTGCACTTCGGCGTCCGGGTACTCGACCGCTTTCTGCGCACGGCCTAGGGAAGAATGGGGGACATCGTGCAGACCCTGGCCTACGGTTCCTGGCCCTCGCCCATCGACGCGTCGCTCGCCGCCGCGCGCGACGGACACCCCGACTTCGTCGGCTTCGTCGGCGACGAGGTCTGGTGGACCGAGCCCCGGCCCACCGAGGGCGGCCGCCGTGCCCTGGTGCGCCGCCTCGCCGACGGCACCGAGGAGACCGTGCTGCCCGCTCCGTGGAACGTGCGCAGCCGCGTCATGGAGTACGGCGGACACCCCTGGGCCGGGGCGGTCGGCGAGGACGGCGCGCTGGTGGTCTTCGTCAACTTCGCCGACCAGCGGCTGTACGCGTACGAGCCCGCCCGCCCCGACAAGGAGCCACGCCCCCTGACACCCGTGTCGCCGGTGGGCGGCGGACTGCGGTGGGTGGACCCGCAGATGCATCTCGAACTCGGCGAGGTCTGGTGCGTGCTGGAGGAGTTCACCGGCGACGGGCCGACCGACGTGCGGCGGGTCGTCGCCGCGGTCCCGCTGGACGGTTCTGCCGCGCGGGACCAGGACGCGGTACGTGAACTCACCGACGGACAGCACCGGTTCGTCACCGGCCCGCGCATCTCGCCCGACGGGCTGCGCGCGGTCTGGCTGGGCTGGGACCACCCGCGGATGCCGTGGGACGGGACCGAACTGATGGTGGCCGACGTCGGCCCCGACGGCACGCTGCGGGCCCCTCGGAGGGCGGCCGGCGGCCCGGACGAGGCGATCGCCCAGGCCGACTGGTCCGCCGACGGCACCCTGCTGTACGCGAGCGACCGATCCGGCTGGTGGAACCTCTACCGCGACGGCGAGGCCGTCTGCACCCGCGAGGAGGAGTTCGCCGGGCCGCTGTGGACGGTCGGGCGGCGCTGGTTCGCGCCACTGGAGAGCGGACTCATCGCCGTCGTCCACGGCCGGGGCGCCACCGCGCTCGGCATCCTCGACCCGGAGACCGGCGAGGTCGTCGACGCGGCCGGACCCTGGACCGAGTACGCGGCCACACTCGCCGCCGACGGCAGCCGGGTCGCCGCCGTCGCGGCCAGCCCGCGCAGCGCCTACGAGGTCGTCGAACTGGACGCCCGCACCGGCCGGGCACGGGTCGTCGGTGCCCCGCACGACGACCCGGTGGACCCCGCCTACTACCCGGAACCGCAGATCCGTACGTTCAGCGGGCCCGCCGGGCGAGAGATCCACGCGCACATCTACCCGCCGCACCACCCCGGCCATGTCGCCCCCGGCGACGAACTCCCGCCGTACGTCGTCTGGGCGCACGGCGGCCCCACCGGTCGCGCCCCGCTCGTCCTCGACCTGCAGATCGCGTACTTCACCTCGCGCGGCATCGGGGTCGCCGAGGTCAACTACGGCGGATCCACCGGGTACGGCCGTGAGTACCGCAACCGGCTGCGCGAGCAGTGGGGTGTCGTGGACGTCGAGGACTGCGCGGCCGTCGCGCTCGCCCTCGCCGAGGAGGGCACCGCCGACCGCGACCGGCTCGCCGTCCGCGGTGGCAGCGCGGGCGGCTGGACCACGGCCGCGTCCCTGGTGAGCACTGATGTGTACGCCTGCGGGACCATCCTCTACCCCATCCTCGACCTGGCGGGCTGGGGCACGGGCGAGACCCACGACTTCGAGTCCCAGTACTTGGAGACCCTGGTCGGACCGCTCGCCGAGGTCCCCGGACGGTACGCCGAGCGCTCGCCCACCGAGCACGCCGACCGCGTCACCGTGCCCTTCCTGCTCCTCCAGGGTCTCGACGACGTCATCTGCCCGCCCGCGCAGTGCGAGCGTTTCCTGGCCAGGATGGAGGAGCGGGCCCGGCCGCTGCCGCACGCTTACATCGCCTTCGAGGGCGAGGGCCACGGCTTCCGGCGGGCCGACACGATGGTGCGGGCCCTTGAGTCCGAACTCTCTCTGTACGCCCAGGTGTTCGGCCTGAACCCGCCAGGCGTCCCCACGCTGGAGCTCGCCAAGTGATCGGACTCGTGCGACCCCGGCGGCTGGCTCCCGGAGCCCGTGTCGCCGTCGTCGCGCCGAGCGGTCCCGTGCCCGAGGAGCGGCTGCAGGCGGGCCTCGACATCCTGCGCGGCTGGGACCTGGACCCGGTCGTGGCGCCCCATGTCCTCGACCGGCACGGCACGTTCGACTATCTGGCGGGCACCGACGCCGACCGGGCCGCCGACCTCCAGTCCGCCTGGTGCGACCCGGCCGTGGACGCCGTGCTGTGCGCCCGCGGCGGCTACGGCGTGCAGCGCATGGCCGAACTGCTCGACTGGGACGCGCTGCGGGCCGCCGGCCCCAAGGTGTTCCTCGGCTTCAGCGACATCACGGCCCTGCACGAGGCCTTCGCGACGCGGCTGGGGCTCGTGACACTGCACGGGCCGATGGCCGCGGGCATCGACTTCGTCAAGAACGCCCGCGCCCAGGAGCATCTGCGGGCGACTCTCTTCGAACCGGAGTCAGTGCGGACTCTCATCTCGTCCGGACGGGCGCTGGTGCCGGGGCGGGCCAGGGGCGTCCTCCTCGGCGGCTGCCTCAGCCTGCTCGCCGCCGACCTCGGCACACCCCACGCCCGGCCCTCGGCACGCGGCGGCCTCCTCTGCCTGGAGGACGTGCACGAGGAGACCTACCGCCTGGACCGCTACCTCACCCAACTCCTGCGCGCCGGCTGGCTCGACGGCATCACCGGGGTCCTGCTCGGCTCCTGGGAGCGGTGCGACCCGTACGACCGGATCAGGGCCCTCGCCCTCGACCGGCTCGGCGGGCTCGGGGTGCCGATCGCCGAGGAGTTCGGCTTCGGGCACTGCGAGGGGGCGCTGACGGTCCCCTTCGGGGTGCCGGCGGAGCTGGACGCCGATGCGGGGACGCTGACACTGGACGTGCCCGCGCTGGCCTGACGCCGGTGACGGCCGCGAGGACCATGACGGCCGAGTCACCCCTGTGGCCCCGCGCCTCACCCGGAGGAACCTCTCACCGCGCGTGACCCCCGCCCCCGAGCCCATCCTGGTCGCATGAGCCCGAAGACCTCGGAGAGCAGCGGTGGCGGCAAGGCAGGCGGCGGGAATCTGATGACGCCCGGGCGGGTGTCCGTCATCGCGCTCGCCGTGCTCGCGCTGATCTTCATCTTCGAGAACACCCGCGCCACCAAGATCCGCCTGCTGATCCCCGAGGTCACCATGCCCCTGTGGATGGCACTCCTCGGCACGACGGTGATCGGCGCGCTGTGCGGGGCGTACTTCATGAAGCGCCGAAGCTGACCGGCCGCGTACCGTAACGGGATGCATGGCGTTACCGAATACCTCGCCGAAGGTTCCCGCGTGGGGATACGCCACTACACCCACGAGGACAGTGCCGAGTTCATCGCCCGGGCGCGCGAGAGCAAGGCGCTGCACCAGCCCTGGCTGTTCCCGCCGGCCAATGCCGCCGCCTACACCTCGTACGCGGGACGGCTGATCGAGGATCCGACCAAGGCCGGGTTCCTCGTCTGTGAGCGGGACGGCGGAGGGATCGCCGGGTTCATCAACATCAACAACATCGTGGAGGGCGCCTTCCAGTGCGGGGCGCTCGGCTACGGGGCCTTCGCGCACGCGGCCGGGCGCGGACTGATGGGGGAGGGACTCGACCTGGTGGTGCGGTACGCGTTCGGCGGGCTCGGACTGCACCGGCTGGAGATCAACGTCCAGCCGGACAACGCCGCGTCGATCGCCCTGGCCCGCCGCTGCGGCTTCCGTCTTGAGGGCTTCTCGCCGGATTTCCTCTTCATCGACGGGGCCTGGCGGGACCATGAACGCTGGGCCATCACCGCCGATATGATTCGAACATGAGTCCCATCCGGAACCTTGTCGTCCTGGACGCCCCGTCGAACCTGGGCCTTCGCCCACCGGCTCCGGGTACGGTCCCCGGCTGCTACAAGCTCGCCGGGGCCCTGCGCGAGCAGCGGATCGTGCAGCGGCTGCACGCCCTGGAGGGCGGTGTGGTCGTACCGCCGCGCTACGACCGGGGCGACTGGCAGGAGGGCGACGGTGTCTTCAACGCCGCCGCGATCGCCACCTACACGCGCACGCTCGCCGACCGCATCGAAGGGCACGTACGGGCCGGGGAACTGCCCGTCGTGCTCGGCGGCGACTGTTCCATCCAGCTCGGCGCCTCGCTCGCGCTGCGGCGGATCGGCCGGTACGGGCTCGTGGCGGTGGACGCCTCCCACGACTTCCGGCACCCGGGCAACTCCGAGAGGGTCGGCGCGGCGGGCGGCGAGGAGGTGGCCCTGGCGACCGGGCGAGGGCAGGACGACCTCACGGACCTGGAGGGGCTGAAGCCCTATCTGCGGGACGAGGACGTGCGGTTCTTCGGGATCCGGGACGAGTTCGAGGAGGACCGGGCCGAACTCGCCGCACTGAAGATCCCCACGGTGACCGTCGGCGACGTGCGCGAGTGGGGCGCCGACGCCCTGGCCCGGGCCACCGCCCAGGCCTTCGACGTGCCGGAGCTGGACGGCTTCTGGGTGCACCTCGACGCCGATGTGCTCGATCCGTCCGTGATGCCCGCCGTCGACAGCCCCGACCCCGGCGGACTCCTGCCCGACGAACTGACCGCGCTGCTGCGGCCGTTGGTGAACTCGCCGCACTGCGCCGGCTTCAACGTCACCATCTACGACCCCGACCTGGACCCGGACGGGACCGCCGGCGCCCTGCTCGCCGACATCGTCGTCGCGGCCTTTGCGCAATCCTGACCGGGAGTGCCCCTGGTCGGCTCGCCGTCCACGCTGTTCCATGGTCGACGTGACGACCATCCGACGTGACGTACTGACGCTGCCGGCCGCGGAGTTGGGCCCCAGCAACCCACTTCCTCCGTTGCGTCCGCTCGACGAGACGCACCACGTGGACGAGCGGGAACGCGAGGGCCTGCCACGCGACATGGCCCGCCAGATCGGCTACGAGCCGCTGCGCAGCCTCCTGCCCGAACGCGTCCGCGACGGGTACGGGAGAACGCGGGAACTCCGCGAGGTCGAGGCGCTCGTCATCGAGAACGACCGGCTGCGCGCGACCGTGCTGCCCGGCTACGGCGGCCGTGTCGTGTCCCTCTTCCACAAGCCGTCCGACCGTGAACTCCTCTACCGCAACCCGGTGTTGCAGCCCGCCGACTTCGCCCTCAACGGCGCCTGGTTCTCCGGCGGCATCGAATGGAACATCGGCGCCACCGGCCACTCGGCCCTCGCCTGCGCGCCCCTGCACGCGGCCCGCGTCACCGCGCCCGACGGCGGCGAGATGCTGCGCCTGTGGGAGTGGGAACGGCTGCGCGACCTGCCGTTCCAGGTCGACCTGTGGCTGCCGGAGGGCTCCGACTTCCTGTACGTCGGCGTACGCGTCCGCAATCCGCACGAGAAGGCCGCGCCGCTGTACTGGTGGTCCAACACCGCCGTCCCCGAGGAGCGCAGGGTGCTCGCGCCCGCCGAGGAGGCCTGGCACTTCGGGTACGAGCGCCGACTGCGCCGGGTGCCGGTTCCGGTGTGCGAGGGCGCCGACCGGACCTACCCGCTGCGAGGCGAGTACCCGGCCGACTACTTCTACGAGGTGCCCGACGGGCAGCGGCGCTGGATCGCCGCCCTGGACGAGACGGGACAGGGGCTCGTGCAGACGTCCACCGACGTGCTGCGCGGGCGCAAGCTCTTCGTGTGGGGATCCGGCACCGGAGGGAGGCGCTGGCAGGAGTGGCTCACCGAGCCCGGCACCGGCGGCTACTGCGAGATCCAGGCCGGGCTCGCCCGCACCCAGCTGGAACACCTCCGCCTCGACGCGGAGAGCGAGGTGGCATGGCTGGAGGCGTACGGACCGCTGACGGCCGACGCGGAGACCGTGCACGGCACCGACTGGGCCGCGGCACGCTCCGGAGTCGAGGAACGGCTCCAACAGGTCCTGCCACGTGGGGAGTTCGAGACGGCGTACGAGGACTGGCGGGCGTCGGCCGACACCGAACCCGGTGAGGTGCTGGCCGTCGGATCCGGCTGGGGCGCGCTCGAAGTCCTGCGCGGCGACCTCAAGTTGCCCGGCACGCCCTTCGAGGAGGACACGCTCGGGGACGCGCAGACGCCCTGGGCGGAGCTGCTCCGGTCCGGGGCCTTCCCGGAGCCGCGCCGGGTGGGACCGCCCGGGGAGACGCTCGTCGCCCGGCACTGGCGGGACATGCTGGAGACGGCACCCGCGAAGCCGCTCACCGAGTACCACCTGGGCGTGGCCCAGTGGCACGGGGGCGACCGGGCACAAGCCGTGCGCAGCTGGGAGCGGGCCCTGGAACTCGCCCCGTCCCTCTGGCCGTTGCTGCGCTGCCTCGCCGTCGCCGACCAGGACGCGGGCAACCGGGAACGGGCCGCCGACCGGTACGCGGAAGCCTTCGACGACCTGTGCCGGGAGCGGCGCGACGACGGGGAGGCCTGGACGGCCGCCACTGCCGCGCTCGGGCGGGAGGCGATCGCCGCGCTCCTCGCGGTGCGGCGGACGGCGGACGCGCGCTCCGTGTGGGAGCGGCTGCGCCCGGCGACCCGCGCACGCGGCCGGTTCCGGCTGATCGAGGCGGAGTTGCTGCTCGCCGAGGGCGACAAGCACGCGGCACGCGCCGTCTTCGACGCGGGCTTCGAGGTGGCCGACCTGCGTGAGGGCGCCGAGGCGATCGGCGTGGCGTGGTCGCGTCTCACCGACGAACCCCTGCCGGAGCGCTACGACTTCCGGATGCGGCCGCCCGGCACCGACGGCGCCGGGTGACCTACTCGGCCGCGCGACGGTCCGCGTACTCGTAGATGTAACCGTCCGGGTGCATCGCGATCAGGTTGCGGCCGCCCGGTGTCGCCACCGGGCCCGCCACGACATGGGCGCCCGAGTCGGTGAGCACCCGGTGGGCTTCGTCGACGTCCGTCACCGCGATGGTCGCAGAGACCTTGCGGAGCACCTCCAGCTCCGACTCCGGTCCGCTCATCAACAGGAAGCAGCCGACGGCGGCGACGGAGACCCCGCCGCGCTCGAAGCGGAGCGCCGGAGCGCCCGCCAGCTTCTCGTAGAAGGGGACCGAGGTCTCCAGGTCGTCGACGCAGATGCGCAGCGTGGCTCCCAGAATGTCCATGCGGACGAGCCTAGTTGGGGCCGGCCGGGAACGAGATCGTTTCGTACGGATCCCGGGACGCGGTCCGGGGCCCTGCCGGGCCGACGGAGCCGGAGGCGCCCGGCGTTACGGGCGAAGGGGCGCGGGTACCCGGCCGCCATGGACCGCATCGAACACATGGAACATCTGGACAAACACCTGGTCGACGAACTGGCGCAGGTGGCCCGCGACGCCATACGCGAGGAACTGCGGGAGCAGACCCGCAGGCAGCGCCGCACGGCCTCGCTGTACGCCGCGTCCGGCGCCGTCGCCCTGTACGCGGGCGCGGCCCTCGCGCTGACCGTCGGCCTCGTCCTCGCGCTCGGGCTGCCCGACTGGGTGGCCGCGCTGATCACCGCCGTCCTGCTCGGAGCCGCGGCCTACGCCCTGCGCAACGCGGCGAGGCCGACGAGCCCCCGGCCCGCGCCGACGCAGGCCGCCGAGGGACGGACCGCCGCGGAACAGACCGCCGAGGAGCAGAGTGCGAGGGCCGCAGGCAGCACGGCTCCCGGAACGCCGCCCGGCGGGCTCGCCGGGCCCTCCGCCCCGGCCGCCCCGCCTGCCCCGTCCGTTCCGCCCGCCGCTCCCGGCGGCGTGAGCGCGGCGCCCGGACCCTCCGGTGCGGGCACGCCCCCGATGCCGGGCGCGACGGATCCCGAGGAGCCGCGTCACCCGGCCCGGTGAAACCCGCGGAGGCGTACCGAACCGGTGCTCCTCCGTCGCGTGGGATGCGGTGACGGGCCGCGCCCCGGACAATCGGGGAGGAGACACCGTCCGCGGACCCGCACGGCCGGAACCGGGCCCGAACGGGTCCGGCCGGCTTTCCGGTGTGCCCGGCCCCCGGTGCGAACCGCGGCCGGGCGGGGACCTCGACGTTTGGGCGTCCCGGCCGGGGGGACGCGGAAGGCCCCGAAGGATGACTCCGCCGGAGGCGCCCCATGAGCCGACCTCGTGTCGTGATCGTCGGAGCAGGATTCGCCGGGTACCAGACGGCGCGCACCCTGGCCCGGCTGACCCGGAACAAGGCCGACATCGTCCTGCTGAACCCCACGGACTACTTTCTCTACCTTCCCCTGCTGCCCCAGGTCGCCGCCGGTGTCCTGGAGCCGCGCCGCGTCACCGTCTCGCTGACGGGCACCCTGCCGGGCGTACGCCTGGTGCTGGGCGAGGCCGACGACATCGACCTCGAAGCACGGACCGTGCACTACACCGACCCCGAGGGCGACGGCGGCACCCTGTCGTACGACCGGCTCGTACTGGCCGTCGGCAGTGTCAACAAACTGCTGCCCGTGCCCGGTGTCGCCGAGCACGCGCACGGCTTCCGGGGACTGCCCGAGGCGCTGTACCTGCGTGACCACGTGACCCGGCAGATCGAACTCGCGGCCGCGGCCGACGACTACAAGAACCGCTCGTCGCGCTGCACCTTCGTGGTCGTCGGCGCGGGATACACCGGCACCGAAGTCGCCGCGCAGGGGCAGCTGTTCACCGACCAGCTGGTGCGCAGGCAGCCGCTCAGGGAGGGGATGCGGCCGCGGTGGCTGCTGCTCGACGTCGCCCCGCGCGTGCTGCCCGAACTCGACGAACGGCTGTCGAGCACCGCCGACCGGGTGCTGCGCGAGCGCGGTGTCGACGTGCGCACCGGCACGTCCGTCGAGGAGGCCACGTCGACCGGAGTGCGGCTGAGCGACGGGGAGTTCGTCGACACCCGGACCCTTGTCTGGTGCGTGGGCGTGCGCCCCGATCCACTGGTGGCGGGCGTCGGGCGGCCGATGGAGCGCGGCCGGCTGCTCGTCGACCCGTACCTCCAAGTGCCGGGCCACCCCGAGGTGTTCGCCTGCGGCGACGCGGCCGCCGTGCCCGATCTGGAGAAGCCCGGGGAGTACACGGCGATGACCGCACAGCACGCCTGGCGGCACGGCAAGGTCGCGGGCCACAACGTCGCCGCCTCGCTCGGCGTCGGCACCCGGCGTGTCTACCGGCACCGCGACCTGGGCTTCGTCGTCGACCTCGGCGGGGTGAAGGCCGCCGCCAACCCGCTCGGCATCCCGCTGTCCGGGCCGCTCGCCGGAGTCGTCACCCGCGGCTACCACCTCGCCGCGATGCCCGGCAACCGCGTCCGGGTCGCCGCAGACTGGATCCTGGACGCCGTACTCCCGCGCCAGGGCGTCCAGTTGGGCCTGGTGCGTTCCTGGTCGGTGCCGCTGGAGTCCGCTTCACCGGAGCTGGCGCGGGTGGCGGGCGGCCCGGAGAAGCGGGCCGGTGCCACGGGCGGGGACGGGAGCCCCGTGGACACCGGGACTGCCGGCCCCGGTGGGTCCGGGCCGGCCCGGATGTCCAAGGCGGAGGCGTCCGCGGTGCGTGACCCGGGCAACCGCCCGGCTCCGGAACCCGACGCCCTCGCGGCCCGGGATCCCGACGCCCCCAGGGCTCCGGATCCCGGCCGTCCCGCGGGCCCGGACGGGATCCGCCCGGGCAGTGATTCCGTCCGCCCGGCAGGCGCGGCCCCCGACAGCCCGGCCTTTCGCGGCCCCGCCGAGCAGGCGGGCCCTCATCCCGACAAGCCCACCGCTCCCGGCCCCGTACGCCCTGTGGAAGGAGAGTCATGAACACCCGTCAACTCACCGAACTGGGGCAGCAGTTGCGCGTGGACAGTGTCCGCGCCGCCGCCGCGGCGGGATCCGGGCATCCCACCTCGTCGATGTCCGCCGCCGACCTGCTGGCGGTCCTGTTCGCCAACCATCTGCGGTACGACTTCGACCGCCCCGCCCACCCCGGCAACGACCGCTTCATCCTGTCCAAGGGACACGCCTCGCCACTGCTGTACGCCGCGTACAAGGCGGCCGGGGCGATCAACGACACCGAGCTGATGACGTTCCGCAAGCTCGGCAGCCGCCTCGAAGGGCATCCGACACCGCGCCGGCTGCCGTGGGTCGAGACGGCCACCGGATCGCTCGGGCAGGGCCTGCCCGTCGGTGTGGGCCTCGCGCTGTCCGGCAAGCGGCTCGACAGGGTCGGCTACCGGGTGTGGGTGCTGTGCGGCGACAGCGAGATGGCCGAGGGCTCCGTCTGGGAGGCGGCCGAGCACGCCGGACACGAGCACCTCGACAACCTCACCGCGATCGTGGACGTCAACCGGCTCGGCCAGCGCGGCCCCACCCGGCACGGCCACGACCTCGACGCGTACGCCCGCCGCTTCCGGGCCTTCGGCTGGCACACCGTCGAGGTCGACGGCCACGACGTGGACGCGATCGACCGCGCGTACGGCGAGGCGGTCTCCACCGTCGGACAGCCGACCGCGATCATCGCCCGCACCCTCAAGGGCAAGGGCGTCGCATCCGTCCAGGACCGCGAGGGCCTGCACGGCAAGCCGCTGCCCGACGCCGACGAGGCGATCGAGGAACTCGGCGGGGTGCGCGACCTCCGCGTCGAGGTCCGTCAGCCGCCCGCCGCCCGGATGCTCCACGCCGTCCGCGCCGGGCACCTGGAACTGCCGCGCTACGAGATGGGTGACGAGGTCGCCACCCGCAACGCCTACGGGCAGGCGCTCGCCGCGCTCGGCACCGCGCGCGGAGACGTCGTCGCCCTCGACGGCGAGGTGAGCGACTCGACACGCGCCGAGTTCTTCGCGAAGGAGCATCCCGACCGGTTCTTCGAGTGCTACATCGCCGAACAGCAGCTGGTCGCGGCCGCCGTGGGGCTCGCCGCGCGCGGCTGGGTGCCCTACGTGTCGACCTTCGCCGCCTTCCTCACGCGCGCCCACGACTTCGTCCGGATGGCGTCCGTCAGCGGGGCGGGCATCAACCTCGTCGGCTCCCACGCGGGTGTCGCCATCGGGCAGGACGGGCCCTCGCAGATGGGTCTTGAGGACCTGGCGATGTTCCGGGCGGTGCACGGCTCGACCGTGCTCTACCCGTGCGACGCCAACCAGACCGCCAAGCTCGTCGCCGAGATGGCGGGCTGCGAGGGCGTCCGCTATCTGCGGACCTCGCGCGGCGAGATGCCGGTCCTGTACGGCCCGAACGAGGAGTTCCCGGTCGGCGGCAGCAAGGTGCTGCGGGTCTCCCCGGAGGACAGGCTCACCGTCGTCGCCGCGGGAGCGACCGTGCACGAGGCACTGAAGGCCGCGGACGCGCTTGCCGCCGACGGCATCTCCGTGCAGGTCATCGACCTGTACTCGGTCAAGCCCGTCGACCGCCGAACCCTGCGCGAGGCCGCCGAGCACACCGGCTGCCTGCTGACCGTGGAGGACCACCACGAGGAGGGCGGCCTCGGCGACGCGGTCCTCGACGCCTTCCTCGACGGACGCCCCACGCCCCGGCTGGTCCGGCTCGCCGTGCGCACCATGCCCGGCTCGGCCACGCCCGAGGAACAACTGCACGCCGCCGGTATCGACGCCGAGTCGATCGCGGCCTCGGCGAAGCTGCTGGTGGAGAACGCGATCGTGC
Organism: Streptomyces sp. NBC_00258; assembly: GCF_036182465.1. Taxonomy (NCBI): domain Bacteria; kingdom Bacillati; phylum Actinomycetota; class Actinomycetes; order Kitasatosporales; family Streptomycetaceae; genus Streptomyces; species Streptomyces sp. NBC_00258. The sequence goes on along the minus strand of NZ_CP108081.1, from coordinate 3,181,777 downwards.
GATGACCCGTGCCGCCCGGTACGTACGGGACACGGACGTCGACGCCGACTTCCGGGAGGAGTGACCATGGCCGGCACACAGTCCGTACGGGCCGGCCGGCGGACCGTCGAGGTGCACCGGCCCGACAAGGTGCTGTTCCCCGGCGACGGCCCGGCGAAGGAGTACACGAAGGCCGACCTGGTCGCGTACTACCGGGAGGTCGCCCCGTACATGCTGCCGCACCTGCGGGGACGGCCACTGATGCTGGAGCGGTACCCGGACGGGCTCGGCGGCCCCCGGTTCATGCAGAAGAACGTCCAGGACCACGACCCGGACTGGATCAGGCGGGTCGAGGTGTCCAAGGAGGGCGGCACCGTCGTCCACCCCGTGTGCGACGACACCGCGACCCTCGTGTACCTCGCCGACCAGGCCTGTCTGACCCTGCACCGGTGGCTGTCGCGGGTCTCGCAGGACGGCCGGGTCGACCGTCCCGACCGGCTGGTCTTCGACCTCGACCCCTCCGGCGACGACTTCGAGCCGGTGCGCGAAGCCGCCCGGCTGGTCGGCGAGCTGCTCGACGAACTCCGGCTGCCGTCCGCCCTGATGACCACCGGCTCCCGGGGGCTGCACGTCGTCGTACCGCTCGACGGGCGGCACGACTTCGACGAAGTACGGGAGTTCGCCAAGGCAGTCGCCGACACCCTCACCGAGGCGCACCCCGAGCAGCTCACCACGGCCGCCCGCAAGAAGGACCGCGGCGACCGCCTCTACCTGGACATCCAGCGCAACGCCTACGCCCAGACCTCGGTCGCCCCCTTCACCGTCCGCGCCAAGCCCGGCGCCCCGGTCGCCACACCCCTCACCTGGGAGCAGCTCGACGACCCGGGACTCGGTCCCCGACGGTGGACCATCGCGGACGCCGTCGACCAGGCCCGCACCAATCCCTGGGCCGGGCTGCTCCGCAGAGGGCGCGCGCTCGGTCCCGCCCGGCGCCGGCTGAACGCGCTGCGCGGCTGAGGCACGTACCGGCCGGGGACGAACAACCGGCCGAGGAACGCACCGTTGGAGGTTTGGCCAACGTCCGCCGGGCCACTCGGAGTCCGAGGTGGCCATGTCGAACACATCCAACACATCAGGTTCACAGAGTTCATCGAACTCATCCAGAAGCAACTCATCCAAGAGCAAGCAGCAGGACGCGGCGGACGAGGACGTGCCGAGCCCCATGGAGGTGCTGCGCAACGCGCGCACCCAACTCGCGGAGCTGACCGGCATGGTGGCCGAGTCCGTGTCGTCCTTCGAACGCACAGAGGACGGCTGGACGTTGCAGATCGAGGTCCTGGAACTGGTCAGGGTCCCCGACACGATGAGCCTGCTCGCGAGCTACGAGGCGACCTGCGACCTCCAGGGCGAGCTCACCGGCTATCGGCGTGTCCGCCGTTACGAACGCGGGAGGGCCGACTCCAACAGGCCCGGCGGCCGGTAGGCCACGGCCCCTTCCCCGGCCCTTCGGGCGGGAGGGCCCGTGTCCGTTCCTTCGGGCCGGGAACCCGTCCCGCTTCGTTCACACACCCACAACAGACAAGGAGGCAAGGTCGGCATGACCGTTGTCCCGGCACAACAGAGTGGCGGCGGAGGCGGCACCAGCGGCCTCTACGACGTCCTGGAACTCGTCCTGGACCGAGGGATCGTCATCGACGCATTCATCCGGGTCTCCCTCGTCGGAATCGAGATCCTGAAGATCGACGTGCGCGTCGTCATCGCCAGCGTCGACACCTATCTGCGCTTCGCGGAGGCGTGCAACCGGCTCGACCTGGAGGCCGGCCCCAAGCGCAGCCCCGGACTCCCCGACCTGGTCGGCGAGATCACCGAGTCCGGCGCGCGAGGCAAGTCGAAGGGGGCGCTGTCCGGCGCCGCCGAGACCATCTCCGACGCGTTCAAGCAGTCCCGTGAGGAGAGCCAGGCCGAGTCCAGGCCGCGCGCCCGCAAGTCCACCGCGGCACGCCGGAAGGAGGAGCAGGAGTGAGTACGTACGTCTACGGAATCACGTCCGGCTCGCATCCCTCGCTCCCCGACGGCATGGAAGGCGTCGGCGAGCCGGCCCGGCAGGTGCGCATCATCAAGGAGGGCGACCTCGCCGCGGTCGTCAGCGACGCGCCCGAAGGGCTGCGGCCCAAGCGCAGGGACCTGCTCGCCCACCAGAACGTGCTGGCCGAGACCGGCGCGGCCGCCGCTGTGCTGCCCATGCGGTTCGGCAGCGTCTCACCGGACGACGCGGCCGTGGCCGGGGTGCTCGCCGAGCGCGCCGACCACTTCAAGGAGCGCCTGGAGGCGCTGGCGGGCAAGGTCGAGTACAACGTCAAGGCCACGCACGACGAAGAGGCCGTACTGCACCGGGTGATGTCCGAGAACCCGGAGGTCCGGTCGCTCACCGAGGCCAACCGTCAGGCGGGCGGCGGCAGTTACGACGACAAGCTGCGGCTCGGCGAGGTGGTGGTCGCCGCTGTGCAGCGCCGCGAGGTGGAGGACGCCGCCGAGCTTCAGCGCACCCTGGAACCGGTCGCCGCCGCAGTGAGCGTGGGACCGGAGTCCACCGGGTGGCTGGCCAACGTGTCGTTCCTCGTGGAGCGCGCGTCGGCCGAGGACTTCATCGCCGCGGTCGAAGAGGTCCGCAAGGGGCAACCGCATCTCGAAGTGCGGCTCCACGGGCCGCTGCCGCCCTACAGCTTCGTGGAACCCGGGCCGTCCGAGCCCGCCGAGACACACCACTGAGAGCCGAGACGGACGAGACGGACGAGACGGACGAGACGGACGAGACAGAGGAGTCGAGGACATGGGGCTGATCGGAGAGGTCCTGATGCTGCCGTTCGCCCCCGTGCGCGGCAGCCTCTGGGCCATGCAGCAGGTAGTGGCGGAGGCAGAGCGCCAGTACTACGACCCGGCGGCGGTCCGCGCCGAACTGGCTCGCCTCGAGCAGCGGCTCGAGGCGGGCGAGATCGACGACGCGGAGTTCGACCGCCTGGAGGACGAGCTTCTGGACAGGCTGGAGATCGCCATGACCAGGGGCACCGGAGCAGGCAACAACGGGACGACACCATGAATCGACTGGGACTGGGCCTCGCGGTAGGGGCCGGATACGTCCTCGGGCGTACCAAGAAGATGAAACTGGCGTTCGCCGTCGGCACGATGGTGGCCGGCAAACGGATGCACCTGAGCCCGCGGGCGCTCGCGGACCTGGTGTCCGGGCAGCTGCAGAACAACCCGCAGTTCAAGGAGATCGGGGACCAGCTGCGCGAGGACCTGCGAGGCGTGGGCAAGGCCGCCTCCGGAGCCCTCGTCGAGCGGCAGATCGAGGGCATCGCCGACCGGCTGCACGGACGGACCGCGCAGGTACGGGACCAGCTCTCGGGCGTGGTTCCGGATGTGCCCGGCGTCGGCGGCAAGTCCGGCGGCAAGTCCCGCGGCGACCGGGAGGACGAGCCCGAGGACGAGTACGAGGACTACGACGAGTACGACGACCGCGACCCGGACGCCTCGGACGACGACGTCGCGGAGCGGGAGTCCGCCGAGGACGCCGAGGACGAGGAACGGCCACGGCCACGGCCGCGCAAGCGGGCCCCGGCCAAGAAGGCCGCGAAGAAGGCCCCGGCGAAGAAGGCCGCCGAGAAGCGGAGCCCCCGCAAGGAGGCCCCGGCCAAGAAGACGGCGGCCAGGGCCGCGAAGAAGGCTCCCGCGAAGAAGACGGCCGCGGCGAAGACCGCCGGGCGCCGCGCCTCGCAGGGCCGGCTGTCGAGGGGAGGCGGCGACGATGACTGACACTCTCGGATCCGCGACCAAGCATGCGAAGGACAACCCGATCACCTCGGCCGCCCAGAGCGCGGCGGCCGACCGGCTCAAGGAAGAGGTCCAGGCGTATCTGGGCGCCCAGGCCCAGCGGCTGCTGGTCGGGGTCGGGCACAAGCTCGGCGAGACGACGGGCAAGCTCAACGACATCGCCGAGGGCAACAGCCCGGGCTTCGCCAAGCTGGCCCTCGACGGCGGCCGCAAGCTGGCCGACGGCAAGGGGCCGCTGAGGTCCGCCCTGGAACTCGGCGCGGGCCGGGCCAAGGACAGCGTCGTCGGCGCGTTCAAGAACATGACCGGCGGCAAGGGCAAGCGCAAGGGCGGCGCGGGCAAGAAGCCCACGGTCATCCTCGAGTACGTCGACGTCGGCGTGCCGCTGCGTACGGCCTACGACCAGTGGACCCAGTTCCAGGACTTCAGCACCTTCGCGAAGGGCGTCAAGAGCGCGAACCGCGGTGACGACACCACCTCGGACTGGCAGATGAAGATCTTCTGGTCCAACCGGAGCTGGAAGGCGAAGACCACCGACCAGGTGCCCGACGACCGCATCTCGTGGACGTCCGAGGGCGCCAAGGGCACCACGAAGGGTGTCGTCTCCTTCCACTCCCTCGCCGAGAACCTCACCCGGGTCCTGCTGATCGTCGAGTACTACCCCAAGGGCCTGTTCGAGAAGACCGGCAACATCTGGCGCGCCCAGGGCCGCAGGGTCCGTCTCGACCTCAAGAACTTCGCCCGCTTCATCACGCTCAAGGGCGAGGCGAGCGACAGCTGGCGCGGCGAGATCCGCGACGGCGAAGTGGTCGTCACCCACGAGGACGCGCTCGCGGAGGAAGAGGCCGAGGACACCGAGGCGTCCGAGGAACTCGACGACGGCGAGGAGACCGAAGCCGCCGACGATACCGAGGCGGCCGACGAAGTCCCCGAGGACGAGGAGATTCCCGAGGACGAGGAGGCCCCGGAGGGCGAGTACGAGGAGGAGGACGAGGAGGCGTACGACGACGAGAACGACGCGTACGCCGAGGACGAGGAAGTGCCCGAGGACGAGGCGGACGAAGAGGAAGCCGAGGCAGCCGAGCCCCGGAGCCGCCGATGACCACGGCCCAGCGGTTCCCCGACCCCTACGGCCAGCAGGGCAACAGCGCCAACCTCGCCGACATCCTCGAACGGGTACTCGACAAGGGCATCGTGATCGCGGGCGACATCCGCATCAACCTGCTCGACATCGAGCTGGTCACCATCAAACTGAGGCTCATCGTCGCGTCCGTCGACAAGGCGAAGGAGATGGGCATCGACTGGTGGGAGTCCGACCCGGAGCTGTCCTCGAACGCGCGCCGCAACGAACTCTCCCGGGAGAACGCCGAGCTGCGCGCGCACGTCGCCGAACTGGAACGCGGTCGTGAGGTCGCACCCGCGCGCGAGCGCGCACCCACTGAGGAGGAAGCCCAGGGATGAGTGGTCTGCGCTACGTATACGCCGTCTGCCGGCCCTTCGGCACACCGCTGTCGGCCCAGCTGACGGGCGTGGCGGGTGTTCCGCCCAAGCAGCTGACCCACCACGGCCTCGTCGCCGTGGTGGGTCATGTGCCGGAGGAGGACTTCGCCGAGGGGCCGTTGCGGGCCCATCTGGAGGACCTGGACTGGCTCGGCGCGACCGCGCGGGCCCACCAGAACGTGATCGACGCGCTCACCGTCGTCACCTCGCCGCTGCCGCTCCGGCTCGCCACCGTGTTCCGGGACGACAGCGGCGTCCGCACGATGATGGAACAGCGTGAGGAGATCTTCCTGCGGACCCTCGACCGGCTCGACGGGCGGGTCGAATGGGGAGTGAAGGTCTACGTGGAATCCCCGGAATCCTCCGAGAACACGGATTCCGCCGCGGGCATGCAATCCTCCGGAAATCCGGATGCCCGGCCGGCGCCTGCTCCCGCCAAACCCGTTTCGGGGCGCGACTATCTGCGGCAGCGGCGCGGCCAGCGCAGAGCGCACGAGGAGAAATGGGAACAGGCCGAGGAATTCTCGCGCCGACTGCACGAAACCCTTTCCGGGTACGCGGAGGACACCCGGATCCACGCGCCGCAGAACGCGGCGCTCTCCCGCGCGTCCGGCCGGAACGTGCTGAACGCCGCCTATCTGGTGCCGCGTTCGGAATCCGAGGCGTTCGTGGAACTGGTGGACCGTACGAAGGACGACTCTCCCGGCCTGAGGGTCGAACTCACCGGGCCCTGGGCGGCCTACTCGTTCAGCGGGGAGGACTCGTGACCGTCGTGGAACGCCGGGAGATCGCTCTCGTCGACCTGCTCGACCGGCTGCTGGCGGGCGGGGTCGTCATCACCGGCGACCTCACGCTGCGGATCGCGGACGTCGATCTCGTACGCATCGACCTGAACGCGCTCATCAGCTCGGTCAACGAACAGGTCCCCTCGCCCTGGAGGGAATTGGAGTGAGCGATATGCGTGACATCAGTGACGTGAGCGACATCAGTGACGTGGGTGACATGAGGGGCGACGGCGAAACGGCCGGGAAGGCCCGGCGGAACCGGCTGGATCTCGAACCGGACACCGTGGAGCAGGACCTGGTCAAACTGGTGCTGACCGTGGTCGAACTGCTGCGGCAGTTGATGGAGCGGCAGGCACTGCGCCGGTTCGACACAGGGGATCTCACGGAGGACCAGGAGGAGCGGATCGGTCTCACACTGATGCTCCTGGACGACCGCATGGCGGAACTGCGCGACCGCTACGGGCTGCGGCCCGAGGACCTGAATCTGGACCTCGGGCCGCTCGGACCGCTACTTCCCAGGGAGTAGAACCACCGGTGGATACGAAAATCCCGGTAGAACTACCAGCGATACCAGCGGCCCCTGGAACCGCTCGCGCTCGTGCCGCGCACCAGGAATCCCAGTAGCCACACCACGATAACTATCAGTGCGATCCACCAGAGGATTTTCACCGCGAAGCCGGCGCCGAAAAGGATGAGCGCCAGAAGCAGTACCAGCAGGATGGGAACCATAGTTTATTACCTCCTGCTGTCCGGGTTTCCCGGATCAAGGAAATCAGACCGGTTTCCGGCAGAGAATTTCCCCGTGCAGGACGGAGAACCAGGCGTCGTCCTGCCGGCCCCATTCCCGCCACGCCTCCGAGACCGCGTTCAGCTGCTCCGCCGTCGCGTGGCCGCCCTCCCTGGCGCGGTCCGCGTACGCGGAGGCGACCGTACGGTCCGCCCACAGGCCGCTCCACCAGGCGCGCTCCTCGGCGGTGGCGTAGCACCAGGTGCTCGACGAGCTGGTGACGTCGGTGAAGCCGGCCGTCAGTGCCCAGGACCTCAGGCGCCGCCCGGCGTCCGGCTCGCCGCCGTTCGCGCGGGCCACACGCCGGTAGAGGTCCAGCCAGTCGTCCATGCCCCGCGACAGGGGATACCAGGTCATCGCCGCGTAGTCCGAGTCCCGCACGGCCACGAAGCCGCCCGGTTTAGTGACCCGGTACATCTCGCGCAGCGCCTGCACCGGGTCGCCCACGTGCTGCAGCACCTGGTGTGCGTGGACGACGCAGAAGGTGTCGTCCGGATACTCCAGCGCATGGACGTCCGCGACCGCGAACTCCACGTTCCCCAGGCCGCGTTCGGCAGCCGTGGCCCGGGCCCGGTCCAGGATGCCCGGCGCGTGGTCGACGGCGGTGACGTGCCCGTCCGGGACCAGTTCGGCCAGGTCGGCGGTGATGGTCCCGGGCCCGCAGCCGATGTCCAGGATCCTCATGTGCGGCTTCAGCGAGGGGAGGAGGTAGGCCGCCGAGTTCACGGCCGTGCGCCAGGTGTGCGAGCGCAGCACGGACTCGTGGTGGCCGTGCGTGTAGACGGCGGTCTCCTTCGACATGGCGTCCCCATTCCCTCGTAACCCTCGTACCGGGCCTGCGGAGCTGCTCCGCGAGCGATGGGTGTCACCGTACGCCGCCATGTCGAATAATGAGACCCGCGTCTTGCGATGCGGACTTTCGGGTGGTCAGCGTCGCTGCTGGAGCGGCCGGTACACCGTCAGTGCCTCGGGCAGCTTCCGCAGCGTCACCTCGCCCTCCACGGTGGTGACTTCACCGTCGTAGGCCAGCAGGGTGCCGGGCTCGACGCCCTCCACGTGGAGCGCGCCGACACGGACCGCCGCGTGCGCGGGGGAGCGGGTGAGCGGCCCGGCGACGGCCGCGGCGAGGAGGCGTACGGCAGGGAAGCGGCCCCCGTGCACGACCCGGACGTCCAGGCGGCCGTCCGCGAGGTCGTAGCGACGGGCGGGCACCGGACCCATCCGGTGGTACGTGCCGTTCCCGGCGAACAGGAGCCACAACGGGTGCTCCTTGCCGCCGAGTTCGGCCTTGAGGGGGTGCCGGTCGGCGCGCAGTACGCGCAGGGTCGCGACCACTCCGGCCGGCCAGCCGCCGATCCGCTTCGACCAGCGGTCCCGCTCGCGCACCAGTTCCGGATAGACGCCGAGACTGCACGTGTTGAGGAAGTAGCCCTCCGTGCCGTCGGCGGAGAAGAGGCCCACGTCGACCCGTACGGCATCGCCTTCCTGCAGCGCCTGGCTCAGGTCGCGTACGTCCTCCACGCCCAGGTCCTGCGCGAAGTGGTTGAGCGTGCCGCCGGGCAGCACGGCGAGCGGGAGGCGGTGGCGCAGGGCCACCGTGGCGGCCGCGTTCACCGTGCCGTCGCCGCCGCAGACGCCGAGCACCTCGGCCCGGGCCGCGGCCTTCTCCAGCTCGGCCTGCAGATCGGCCGGTTCGCACTCCACGAGCTCGGCGCGCGGCAGGGCGTCGCCGAGGGCGCGGACGCGGTCCGAACTGCCCGCCGCCTTGTTGACCACCATGACGAGGCCCTCCCCGTCCGGCAGCGCCGGCGCGTCCGCGCGCGGACGGCCGGGAGGCGGCAGCTGGTCACGGGTCGGCACCAGACCGCGTACGGCGAAGGCGGCGCCCGCGCCGAACGCCGCCCCGACGAGCACATCGCTCGGGAAGTGCGCGCCCGTGTAGATACGGGAGAGGGCCACGGCGGCGGCCACCGGAGCCACCACCGCGCCCAGGGGACGGGACTCGAGCGCGACACCCGTCGCGAAGGCGGCAGCCGACGCCGAGTGCCCCGACGGGAACGAGGTGGTGATCGGCTGGCGCTTCAGCTGCCGGACCCTCGGTACCGCGTCCAGCAGGGGACGCGGGCGGCGCACCGAGCGCTTGCCGAGGGTGTTGATGGTGGCCGAGGCCAGGGCCAGCGAGGCGACACCGCGGACGGCCGCGCGGCGGGCCCGCGGCGAACGAGTCGCCGCGAGCGCCGCCGCCGTGCCGAACCACAGCAGGCCGTGGTTCGCACTGCGGCTCAGCTTCGGCAGCAGCGGGTCGGCGCCCGGCCAGTGCCGGGCCGCCACGGCCTCGAAGATACGGAAGTCGAGGGCCAGGAGCCGGTCGCGGAGGGCGTGGCCGGGGCCGGTGACGGTGAGGTCCAGGTCTGCGGTCATGCACCATCGTGTACCCCGACACGGCTCTGCCGCGCACGTCGGTTCGACGAGAACCGGTCATGCGACCTGTCTGTCCTGCGTCCACGGCTCAGGTCCGCCGGTCGGGTAACCCGTTTGCCGCGCGCCCCGCCCACCCCGGACAATGCCCAACCATGGGACATCTGGAAGCCGCGCACCTGGAGTACTACCTCCCCGACGGGAGGGCGCTGCTCGGCGATGTGTCCTTCCGGGTGGGCGAAGGGGCCGCGGTCGCGCTGGTCGGGCCCAACGGAGCCGGGAAGACGACACTGCTGCGGCTGATCTCCGGCGAGCTGAAGCCGCACGCCGGCACCGTCACCGTGAGCGGCGGACTCGGCGTGATGCGCCAGTTCGTGGGATCCGTACGGGACGAGTCGACCGTACGGGACCTGCTCGTGTCGGTCTCCCAGCCGCGGATCCGGGAGGCCGCCCAGGCCGTCGACCGCGCCGAGCACCTCATCATGACCGTCGACGACGAGGCCGCCCAGATGAGTTACGCGCAGGCGCTCTCCGACTGGGCGGAGGTCCAGGGGTACGAGGCCGAGACCCTCTGGGACATGTGCACCACCGCCGCGCTCGGCATTCCGTACGACAAGGCGCAGTTCCGCGAGGTGCGCACGCTCTCCGGCGGTGAGCAGAAGCGGCTCGTCCTGGAGGCCCTGCTGCGCGGCACCGACGAGGTTCTGCTGCTCGACGAGCCGGACAACTACCTCGACGTCCCCGGCAAGCGCTGGCTGGAGGAGCGGCTGAGGGAGACCCGCAAGACGGTCCTGTTCGTCTCCCACGACCGGGAGCTGCTCGCCCGCTCCGCCGAGAAGATCGTGAGCGTCGAGCCCGGGCCGGCCGGAGCCGACGCCTGGGTGCACGGCGGCGGCTTCGCCACCTACCACGAGGCACGCCGGGAGCGCTTCGCGCGCTTCGAGGAGCTGCGGCGGCGCTGGGACGAGAAGCACGCCCAGCTGAAGAAACTGGTGCTCAACCTGCGGCAGGCTGCCTCCATCAGCCATGAGCTGGCCTCCCGCTACCAGGCCGCGCAGACCAGGCTCCGCAAGTTCGAGGAGGCCGGGCCGCCGCCGGAGCCGCCGCGCGAGCAGGACATCACGATGCGCCTGCACGGCGGCCGCACCGGCATCCGGGCCGTGACCTGCAAGGAGCTCGAACTCACCGGGCTGATGAAACCCTTCGACCTGGAGGTCTTCTACGGCGAGCGGGTCGCCGTGCTCGGCTCGAACGGCTCCGGCAAGTCGCACTTCCTGCGGCTCCTCGCGGGCGGCGACGTCACGCACTCGGGGGAGTGGAAGCTCGGCGCGCGCGTCGTGCCCGGCCACTTCGCGCAGACCCACGCCCACCCCGAGCTGGAGGGGCGCACACTGCTCGACATCCTGTGGTCCGAGCACTCCCAGGACCGCGGTGCCGCCGCGTCCCGGCTGCGGCGCTACGAGCTGACCGCCCAGGCCGAGCAGCGGTTCGACCGGCTCTCCGGCGGGCAGCAGGCCCGCTTCCAGATCCTCCTCCTGGAGCTGGAGGGCTGCACGGCGCTGCTTCTGGACGAGCCCACGGACAACCTCGACCTGGAGTCGGCCGAGGCGCTTCAGGAGGGGCTGGAGGCGTTCCAGGGCACGGTTCTCGCGGTCACGCACGACCGCTGGTTCGCCCGTTCGTTCGATCGATATCTGGTGTTCGGCAGCGACGGCCGTGTGCGGGAGTCGACGGAGCCGGTGTGGGACGAGCGGCGGGTGGAGCGGGTTCGGTAGCTCTCCGCCGGGCTGGGCAGGTTGCGGTCGTTCTCGGGTGCGGGTCCGTCAGGGCTGAGCGCGCAGTTCCCCGCGCCCCCAAGGGGCGCGAGTGTGCCTCGGTGTTCGTAAGGTGGAGGGAGACACGACGATCGGGGTAGCGCCATGACCGGAGTCGACCCGGGCCTCCTGGACGATCAGCAGCTGATGAAGGAGCTGGAGACGATCCACCGGACCCGCCATGACACGTTGCTGCACGGCTCGAACGACGCGCTGCGCACGCACAACGTCCGGATGGCGGAACTGGAGGGCGAGTATCTGCGCAGGAACCCGCGCCGCCCGGTCGCCCTGGGCCGGACGCGGGCGGGGGCGCGGGAGAGGCATCCGGACACGAGCCTGTGAGCCCGCCCATGCCCTGCCGGGCGGGCGGTCGGCCCCGCTGTACGGGCCGCGGTCAGCGGCGCTTCAGGAACTCCGGCAGGAACGCCTCGGAGAAGGCCTTGAGGTCGTCCGGTTTGCGGCTGGTGACGAGCGTCGCGGGGCCGGCCTCGCAGACCACCACCTGTTCGTCGACCCAGGTGCCGCCCGCGTTGCGGATGTCCGTACGCAGGCTCGGCCACGAGGTGAGGGTGCGGCCGCGGACCACGTCGGCCTCGACGAGTGTCCACGGGGCATGACAGATCGCGGCCACCGGCCGGCCCTGCTCGAAGAAGTCCCGGACGAACGACACGGCCTGTTCGTCCATGCGCAGCGCGTCCGGACTGGCCACTCCGCCGGGTAGCACCAGACCGGCGAAGGAGTCCGCCGAGGCGTCGCCCACGACCTGCTGCACCGGGAACACGTCCGCCTTGTCGAGGTGGTTGAACGCCTGGATCCGCCCCGGCTCCGTCGACAGCAGCACAGGTTCGCCGCCAGCGTCGTGGACGGCGTGCCAGGGGTCGGTGAGTTCGATCTGCTCGACGCCCTCCGGCGCCATCAGAAACGCGATGCGCATGGGTCTTCCACGTCCTTTCCGGCCGCGCGGTCCGTCACGCGGTCCGAGCTCTCGTTCCGGGCCGCGCGGTCTGTTCGCGTCACGCCCGGGCCCCGCCCCCACGGCCGTCCGGGGCGGCGCGGCTGATCTCCGCGAGGGCCGACTCCGGGTTCTCCGACATCGCGAGGTCACCCAGGCTGACCATGCCGACCGCCCGGCCGTCCTCGACGACCGGGAGCCGGCGCACGGCGTGGTCGCGCATCAGCGCGACCGCCGCCGCCACCGCGTCGTCGGGGCCCACCACGACCGGATCGGGAGTGCACACCGACCGGGCGCTCACCGTCAGCGGGTCGGCACCGTTCGCGACCGCGCGCAGCGCGATGTCGCGGTCGGTCAGGACGCCGATGAGAGCGTGGTCGCCCGCCACCAGGACATCGCCGATGTCCTGGGCCCGCATCAGCTGAGCGGCTTCGACGAGCGAGGCGTCCGGGCGGACCGAGACGACGCCTGGCGTCATGACTTCCCTTACGAAAACAGCCATGGCTGTGGGCCTTTCCTGCGTTCCCCGACGAAGGGGTACGGCTACGTCGGCCTGATGTCGCCCGCAGTACCCCTGAGACGGCCGGTCATGCGTCCGGCGCGCGCTCTTCGGGAGCCTCGGCCCCGCTCTCCGCGGAGCGCACCACGGCCTCGGCCAGTTCCTGCGCGTTCGCATAGCGCGCGCCGCCCGGCAGCCGCTCCAGCGCTTCGACGAGCGCGTCCGGCGCGTACTGGGCCCGCAGGACGCCGCTCAGCTCACGGGGGCCCGCTGGGAACGACGTACGTCCCAGGTGGCGCGCCAGATCCAGGCGGACGGCGGCCACGGAGCCCTGGTCCGAGCCCGGCGTCACCGGGCCGCCGGCAATCGGCGGATCGTCGTCGGCGATCGGCTCCGGATCGTGCCACTCCTCCACGCGGGTCGGACGGCCGGACCTCAGCAGGCCCTGCAGTTCGTGCTTCATCTCCTCGTCCCGGTGGACGCTGAGGCGGTTGCTGCCTCGCTCCATGTGTCCCTCCAGATGTTCGGGGGTGGACCCTCGCGTACCCGTCCCCCGGACATCGACACGGAGGGTTTGCACCGGCGGTTTGCAGTGGCACGGGCAGCGGGACGCGCACCGGCGTGTGCGCAGGATGTTTGTCCGCCCGCGACCAGGAGACTCGGTCTCCATCCTCCAGTGTGATCCCTTTGGGGAAGGACAGGACCATGGCGGTACTCGCTGTGATCATTCCGGTCCTGATGCTCGGCGTCGTCCTGGCACTCGGCCGCTACGAGGAATGGCTGCTCCCGAACGAGGACTGGCTGCTCCCGGCGCAGCCCGCCCGACAGCCCGGCACGACCGACGGCGCCACGCTGAGCCACTGAGCCACTGAGCCGCGCAAGCCGTGTTTGCCCGGGAAGTCGAGGGGCAGGCGAAGACACAGTGCTTCGGACAGGAGGCACGTCCGTGGGAGCGGTGTATCCCTCACCACGGGTGTGCCCGTCCGGCTCGGGGTGCGCTCCCACGGTGACCGTCCACCCAAGGCACCCCCTCAAGGGAGTTGCACGCACCATGCGAACTCACGCGAGCGCCAAGCACCCCCACGACGACGCCCCGGACACCGCGGAGGACTTCCGCAGGCTCGCTTCGTTGCCCCCGGGACAGCTGCGCGACACTCTCCGAGAGCAGATCATCGAGGCCTGGCTGCCCATGGCGAACCGCCTGGCAGGCCGTTTCCGCAACCGCGGCGAGAACTACGACGACCTGCGGCAGGTCGCGGCCATGGGCCTCGTCAAGGCCGTCGACCGCTACGACCCCGAACTCGGCAACGCCTTCGAGAGCTATGCCGTACCGACCATCACGGGTGAGATCAAGCGTCACTTCCGTGACCACATGTGGACCCTGCACGTGCCTCGCCGGGTCCAGGACCTGCGCAACCGGGTCCGCTTCGCCCGCCAGGACCTCTCCCAGACGGTCCCGGGCCGACAGCCCACCGTCGCCGAGATCGCCGAGCACGCGCAGATGAGCGAAGAGGACGTACGCACGGGTCTGGAGGCCCTGGAGAGTTTCACGGCGCTCTCGCTCGACGCCGAACTCCCGGGTGGCGAGGACGGATACTCCCTGAGCGACGCGCTCGGCTCGGCCGATCCCGCGCTGGACGTCGTCATCGACCGTGAGGCGGTCAAGCCGCGGTTGGAGGCGTTGCCCGAGCGTGAACGGGCCATCCTGTACATGCGGTTCTTCGGGGACATGACGCAGAGCCGGATCGCCGAGCAGCTCGGGATCTCGCAGATGCACGTCTCCCGGCTGATCAGCCGGTGTTGCAGCAGGCTGCGGGAACAGGTTCTGCAAGACGTCGTGTGAGCCTCCGGCGGTCCGGCGGAGTACCGCGGGCTGTGGATGGCTGCGGGCCCGTTGTGGCTGCTCGCGCAGTTCCCCGTGCCCCTTCCAGGGGCGCCCAGGCGGGACCGGTCACCTTCGGTCCAAGTCGGCCATGGCCAGGGCTATGTGACGGGACATCATGTCCATTGCCTGGGCCTCTGCCATGGAGAAGGCGAGGCGGGGGCCGGTGCGGAAGAGGGTGAGGACGCCCTGGACCGCGCCGTCGAGGGTGAGGGGGACGCAGAGGAGGGACGTGACGTTCGCGCGGACCAGGACGGGGGCGTCGGAGGCGTCGCGGCCGAAGGCGTCCGGGTCCTCCGGGCGTACCTGGAGGGCCGTGGAACCACCGCGTGCCGCCTCCACGACGAGCGGGCAGGCGGCAGGGTCCTGCGCCTCCAGGTCCTCGGCTCCTACGTCCCGCTGGTCCGCCGGTCCGAGGACGGTCGTACGGCACAGCCGTGCGGCCCCCTCGTCGGCCACCACCCAGTCCGCGAACCGCCCGTGCAGCACCCGGGCCGCCCGCTCCAGCACGGCGGCCCGGGTTTTGGCGGGATCGCTCAGCAGTGCCGTGGTCATCGCGTCCAGCAGGTCCATCAGCGCGGCGTGCCTTGTCGTCTCGCCCAGGTCCGGGACGGGGCCCGACTCGCCCTCGGCCGACGGCGCCCGCGCCCCGGCGGACTGGAGCACCACGAGTACGGCGGCACGCGGCTCGCCACTCGGCCGCAGCGCGGTGAGCGTCGCGTGCACGGGAACGGCGGGGCGCTGCTGGAGATGGACCGTGAGACTGCGGTCGCCGTCACCGCGTGCCACCGCCGCGGTCTGCGAGCGGAACGCTGCCCGGTCCGCGTGCGCGAGGAAGCCGGAGAGCGGGCGGCCCGTCGCGTAACCCGCCCTGACACCGGTGAAGTTGGTGCCCGCGAAGTTCAGCCTGCGGACCACCGTCTCACGGTCGATCAGCGCGACGGGCAGCGGCAGCCGTTGGAAGATCCCTTTCAGGAGCTGCTGTTCCTGACGGTCGGCGGAGGGCGTGCTCGCCGTGCCGGTGGCCGTCAGCCGCTCGTACCACGGCCACAACTGGTCGGCCACGTGGTCGAGTTCGAAGATCGCCGTGTCCAGCACGGTGGGCAGGTCGTCATGGGGCACGGACCGTGCCGCCTTCAACTCCGCGACACGGCGCACGAAATCCGCAAGTTCCTCACCGAATTCCTCCGTCTGCGCCATGCCATGAACGTAACCCGTCACGAGCCCGCCCGGGGACGCCGGGGCGGAACGCCCCGATCTCGTTTTCTCCGCAGGTGAGCGGGAAGGCGGAGGGAACAGGAGGTGCGAAACATGCCGGATACGGAACATCTGGGTCCCCGCGGGACGGCATCCCCGGAATCTGCACTTCCGGGCCGTCGGCTGTCGGAACTCGCCGAACAGGCCGTCCGCTGCACCACCGACTGCTGCGGCGCGGGCACCACGGTCTCCGACGGTGGCACGGAGCGGCCGGCCGCGGTCACGCACCCGGACCTCGCCGCGCTCGTCGCGATGCAGCTCCGTACCGGGGAGGGGCCGATCCCCGCCGCACTGGAGCGCGGTGAGCCCGTCGAGTCGGGCGACCTGCTGCGCGAGGAGCGCTGGCCGCAGTACCGGGCCATGGCGCTCGACTCGGGTGTGCGCTCCAGCGTCACCATTCCCTTCCGCCGGGCGGGGCTGACGGTCACCCTCAGCCTCTACAGCTTCCGCGCCGGAGGCCTGGAGGACGCCCCGCACGGACCCGCCCGGGCCCTCGGCGACCTTGCCGCGACCAGTCTTGTCCGTGACCGCTCCTACCGCGCCGCGCTCACCGAACTCGACCAGCTCGGCACCGCGCTGCGCACCCGCCCCGTCGTCGACCAGGCATGCGGCATCGTCATGCATGTGCTGGCCTGCGACGCGGACGCGGCCTTCAAGGTCCTGCGCCGCATCTCGCAGGGGACCAACCGCAAACTGTCGGACGTCGCCGCGGCCCTCGTGGAGTCACGGGGCCGCGGCCTGGAACAGGAGCTGGTCTCCCTGTCGAACTGAATCGGTACGGAGTCCGTGCGGTGTCACCCGCTCGGGCGTCCGCGTGGCACGAATGGTGTCCGGCCGCGCGCGCCCCGGCGGCGGCCGGGCTCTGATGGGCTGCGGGGCATGTCGGTCGTGCCCCGCCTCCGCCGCCGTCCACGGGCGTGGGGGTCCCCAGCCACCGGCCGAAGGAGCCCGAGCCCATGCCCGTCCGCCGTACCGTCCGCGCCCTGTCCGCCACAGCCCTCACCGCCGTCGCCCTGGGCACCACCGTGGCGGCTGCCGCGAACCCGGGGGCGGAGGTCAGCCCTCGCACCGTGGTCCCGGGCGGCACGGTCACCGTCTCCGTGTCCTGCGAACCGACGGGCGGTCCCGCACCCGAGACCATCGACGCCACCTCGCAGGCCTTCGAGCACGGGACCGTCCAGCTGACCAGGACCGGAGGCGAGGAGGATGCCGCGGGCGGTCCTGCCTACAGCGGCACCGCCCGTATCGCGCCCGCCGCGAACTTCGAGGAGGGCGGGTCCGACGCGGTCGGCAAGGACGGTGCGGCCGGCAGTGACGACGCGGCCGGCAAGGACTCCGACTGGAGCGTCGACGGCACCTGCCCGGCGGCGCCCGGTGGCCAGGGAAAGCAGTGGAGCGCGTCCTTCACGGCGTCCCGCGACGGCTCCCGCGAGGGCTCGCACGACGACGGCACCCACGACGGCTCGCGCGACGACGGCACCCACGACGGCTCGCGCGACGACGGCACCCACGACGGCTCGCGCGACGACGGCACCCACGACGGCTCGCGCGACGACGGCTCCCACGACAGCTCCCGTGACGAAGGTTCCCGTGACGAAGGTTCCCGTGACGACGGAGCCGCGGTCCAGCGCGGGGTGCACGCGGGCGAGGGCGGCACCTTCACCGACTCCACCATCGCCCTGGTCACGGGCGGTGTCCTCATCGCGGGCGCGGCCGGGGCCGCCGTCCACAGACTGCGCCGCCGGGAGCCCTCCTCGAAAGGCTGAGTTGGCGACGCGATCCATGGGGTACGCAGAGCCTTGGGTACTCGAAGCACAGGGGCACGACAGGCACCGTGGGAACCACGACGGACCACGGACCGGCGTCCACGGATCCGCGATCCAAGGAGGTGCGGTCCACGGAACGACGGCCGGTCCACGGATCACTGCGCGGAGGCACGTATGCGGCGGACCGATCCGGAAGGCCACGGACCTGTCCGTTACGGCCCACCGCTCCCCGGCCAGGACCTGCCGGTGCCGCCCGGACTCGCCGCCGCCGCGACGGGCGCGCACACCGAACCGACCGGCGGGGGACCCGCGCTCCTGGACGCCGCCCTCGCCCACTGGGCCCGGCGCGGGCTGTCCGCCGACCGCGAGCGGACGGCCGCGGCGCCCGGCGCCCCCACACTGCTCCTCGCGCTGACCGCCGCGCTCGGCGGCGACGTTCTCGTGCCGCGCCCCTGCGCCGCCTGGTGGGCGCCGCAGGCACGCCTGTTGGGCAGATCCGTCTTCCACGTGGGGACACCCGCCGAGTGCGGCGGCGTCCCGGACCCGTACGCCCTCCTGGAGACCGTGCGCCGCGTGCGCGCCGAGGGCGGCGACCCGCGGCTGCTCGTCCTGTCCGTCGCCGACGACCCCACCGCCACCGTCGCACCGCCCGAAGTGGTCCACGAGGCCATCGAGGCGGCCGTGGGCGAGGGGTTGCACGTGGTCAGCGACGAGACCTGGCGCGACACCCTGCACGAACCCCACGACACGGTGTTCCTGAGCCCCGCCGAAATGCTGCCGGAGCACGTCACGGTCCTGACCGACCTCGCCGGCCCCTTCCTGCCGCCCGGCTGGCCGGCCGCGATCGCCCGCTTCCCCGCCAACGACACCGGCATCCGGCTGCGCGAACGCGTCCTCGACGTGCTGACCGCGCTCGACGCCCGGATCGCGTCCCCGGTCGCCTCGGCCGCCGCGTACGCGCTCGGCGAGCCCGACGACATCACGCACCGCCTCGCCGCGTCGGTACGCCTGCACGCGCGCGTGGCCACCGCCGCGCACCACACCCTCGTGGCCGCGGGCGCCCTCGCCCGGCCCCCGCGCGCGGGCCGCCACGTGTACGCGGACCTCGGCCCGCTGCGCTCCGCGCTCACCGCGCGCGGTGTCGGCGACGCCCAGGAACTGGAGGACTTCCTGACCGACCGCCTCGGCATGTCCGTGCCCGGAGGCCACCGCTTCGGCGACGACCTCGGCGCGCTGCGCGTACGCCTGGCCACCGGCCCGTTCCTCGGCACAACCCACGAGGAGCGAATGGCGTCTCTCACGTCACCGGAACCTCTGGAATTGCCGCATGTGGAACGCGCGTTGAGTCTGCTGGGCTCGGTACTCGCCGATCTCCGCGATGACGATGACGCTCGGCGACGGGAGTCCTCTCGATGACGCAGCAGTCCGAGTCGACCACGACCACCACGACCACGGACGCCGAAGATCCGGCGTCGGCCTCACCTCCGTCCTCATCCACGTTCGCATCCGCCGCCGGAACCCCGCTTGCCGGACCCCGGCCTCTCGCCGAACCCCGTCCGCTCGGCGAACGCCGCGTCTGGCCCCGCTCGTTCGCGGACCGGCTGACCGCCCCGCTGCCGGGCCTGAGCGGCTTCGCCAGGTTCGCCCGCGAGGGCGCGCTGCGGCCCGGTCCCGAGGGGCTCGCCGACATTCCCCGACTTCCGTACGAGCCGGGCCCGTTGCCCCGGGTGGACGCGCGCACCATCGCCGTCTCCTGGGCGGGGCACGCCAGTTGGGTGGTCCGGATCGGTGGGCTCACCGTGCTCACCGACCCGGTGTGGTCCCGCAAGATCCTCGGAACTCCCGCTCGGATCACGCCCGTCGGCGTGGCCTGGAGCGCACTGCCCCGCATCGACGCGGTCGTCATCAGCCACAACCACTACGACCACCTGGACGCGCCGACGCTGCGCCGACTCCCGCGCGACACACCGGTGTTCGTCCCGGCCGGGCTCGGCCGCTGGTTCCGGCGCCGCCGCTTCTCGCACGTCACCGAACTGGACTGGTGGGAGGCGGCCGAACTGCATCCGAGGGACGGCGCCGCAGGCGCCCCGGTCGAGGGTGGTGGCGGGCGACGGGCGGGAGTCCGGTTCGACTTCGTACCGGCCCACCACTGGTCCAAGCGCAGCCTCCACGACACCTGCCGCACCCTGTGGGGCGGCTGGGTCCTGACCGCGTCCGACGGCCGACGCGTGTACTTCGCGGGCGACACGGGATACGGCCACTGGTTCTCCCACATCGGCGCCCGCTACCCCGGTATCGACCTGGCGCTCCTCCCCATCGGCGCGTACGACCCCCGCTGGTGGCTCAGCGACGTCCACTGCGACCCCGAGGACGCGGTCCGCGCCACCCAGGACCTCGGCGCCCACCGCATGGCCCCCATGCACTGGGCCACCTTCGTCCTCTCGGCAGAACCGGTCCTGGAACCCCTGACCAGGGTGCGTACGGCATGGGAGAAGGCAGGCTTGGCAAGAGAAGACCTGTGGGATCTGCCGGTGGGCGCTTCAAGGGTGCTCGGCTGAAGCGCCTTCTGCGAGGGGTACGGGTTCTTCCAAGGGCGCGGGCAACTGCCCCTTCTAGGGGCGCGGGGAACTGCGCGACCAGCCACAGACGGCCCGCAGACATCAGACGGCAGAAGATCCCCGCACCGACCTACCCGCACCCACCTACCGCGGAGCGCTCCGCATACGTCGCCAAAGACCGGGCGCCACGCTGATCACCACGGTCAGGACAACCGCCGCCACCACACCCTCCCAGGGTTCCTTGAACAAGGAACCCCCGGCCACCCCGATGAGCTGATACGTCGCTGCCCAGGCCAGGCACGCCGGCACATCCCCCCGGGCGAACCGCCGCAACGGCCACTTGGCCATCAAGCACGCCAGCATCACCGGAATACGCCCCGCCGGCACCAGCCGCGACAACACCAGCACGGCCACGCCATGCTCCGCGAGCTTCTCCTGCGCCTGCGCCAGCCGGTCCTCCGGCGCACGGTCCCGGATCGCGGCCAGCCAACGCGACCCGTTCTTCGACTTCATGCCACGGCGCCCGAGCCAGTACAGCGCGACATCCCCGAGGAACGCCGCGAACGCCGCCACCACGAAGACCAGCACCATCGAGAACGGCGCGGTCTGGTGAAACGCCACCACCGCCGCCGAACTCACCAGAGCACCGGTCGGCACGACGGGCACCAGCGCCCCGATCAGCACCAGCAGGAACAGCGACGGATAACCGAGCGCCTGCTGGGTGGACTCGGTCGGCACGGTCGTGACCGCGGCGGCGAGCACATCCCTCACCGGGCTTCGCCCTCCCGCTCGTCGTCGCCCCGGCCGGCCGGCGCGTCCCTCGGGGATGACCGGTACCCCGCGACCCGGGGCCGCACACGCTGTCCGTGTTCCAGAAGGTGCACCGCCACCTCGGGCGCACGCTCGGCGGCCAGGCGCACGAACTCCTCGCCGGGCGCGTGGAATTCATGGGGGCGCACGGCATCCATCCCGATCGGCCAGTACGTGCCGTAGTGCACCGGCACCGCGCTCCCCGGCTGCAGACGCGCCAGTGCCTCGGCCGCCCGCCCGGCGTCGAGGTGTCCCTCGCCCAGATACGGCCCCCATCCGCCGACCGGCAGCAGCGCCACGTCGACCGGTCCGACCTCCTTGGCCATCGACTCGAAGAGGCCCGTGTCCCCGGCGAAGTACGTCCGTGCCTCGCCCTCGATCACATAGCCGAGGGCGGGCGCGCGGTGCGGCCCGACCGGCAGCCGCCGCCCGTCGTGCCGCGCGGGAACGGCCTGTACCACCAGGTCACCGACCCTCGTCCGGTCACCGCTCGCCATCTCGGTGACCTGCAGATGACCGAGCCTGCGCAGCCCGGGGACGGCACGTGGGGTGCCCTTCGGCACCAGCAGCCGGGTGCCCGGGGCGAGCCGCGCCAGCGACGGGACGTGCAGATGATCGGCGTGCAGATGGGACACCAGGGCCACGTCCGCAACCGCTGCCTCGGGCGGGGGCGGCGCGCCCCGGCGCCTGCGCAGATGCGCGAGCCGGCGCGCGAAGAGCGGGTCCGTGAGCACGCGCGCGCCCGAGTCCTCGACGGTGCAGGTGGCGTGACCCCACCAAGTGATCTCCACCGGCACTCCTTTGCCTCCTTCGCGCGACTCCCCCCGAGCGTACGGGCAGGAGTAGGGTCGGCGACGAAACCCGGAGGTGAGGGGGACGCCATGGGAGACACACGCCGTGCCTCCGGCATGCTTCGCGTGACGACGATCGCGAGTCTGACGCCGTTGGAGGAGCTGGAGGCGGACCCCTTCCTGGTGGACTCGCGCAGCCAGCACGCCATGTGCGCCCGCTGGGCCGCCGAGCGCGGCTATGTCGTCACCCGCGAACTGCTCGTACGAGGGCTGCGGCCCGACCACTGCGCGCTCTGGGAGGACGTCGAGGCGGGCCTCGTCGACCTGTTCGTGGCGCCCAGCCGCCGGGTCCTGGAGCGGGCGCTCGCCTCCGTCGACGAGTTCACCGCCGAGTGTGCCCGGCGCGGAGTACGGGTCGAGATGGTCGGCCACGCGGAACCCGCGTACGACGCCCAGATGAAGGCCCATGTCCACCGCCGGCTGTCGATGCCGACGGCGGGCTACGACGGCCGCTGACACCTCCTGCGGAGTCACACCCACTGTCACCGTGCGGTGGCCCGCGGTCACCCCGTGCGCGGATGGCGAGCAACCGCCGTGCCCTTGTGCGCCGCCGAAACGGCTTGCGTGCTTGTGACAGGGTTGGGGCAGGGCTGAGAGCGGGGTGGAGGTGGGCGTGGCGTGATCGGCGCGAGATGGCGGCGGCTGGTGAGCGCGCTCTGGCGGAGCGTTGCCGTGTGGGCCGTGTCCACGGTCACCATGCTGGCGCTGGCCGGGATTCTGCCGGACTTCAGAATCCAGTCCGCCGACGGGGACAGCGCGACGCAGATCGCCGTCACGGCCGCACTCGGCGCCGGGGCGTTCGGCGTGCTCTCCTCCGTCGTGTGGCCGCTCCTCGTCAGGGCCCTGCTCCTCGTCCCCGCCCTCGTCCTCGGCCTGCTCGTCTTCTTCCTCAACGGCTCGCTCCTGTGGCTGGCCCTGCGCATCATCCCGTCGGGAGAGAGCGAGGCCGCCCCGGAGACCGCCGTGGTGGTCGCCGCGGTGATGTCGGCCGTCGCCTCCGCCACCGGCGGTGCCCTCGCCGTCCGGGACGACGACGCGTACAGGCGCAGGCTCTACCGGCTCTCCGACCGACGACGGGCCGAGCTGGAGCCGGGCTCGGGCCCGTCCACCCCCGGCGTGGTCTTCCTCCAGCTCGACGGCGTCGGTCACGACGTACTCCTGGAGGCGGTCGGGCGCGGTCTGATGCCGACCGTCGCCGCCTTGCTCGGTGACGGCGAGGGGGCCCGCACCACCCACCGGCTCATCCCGTGGCGCACCGACTGGTCCAGCCAGACCGGCGCCAGCCAGCTGGGCATCCTGCACGGCTCCAACCACGACATCCCCGCCTTCCGCTGGTACGAGAAGGACACCGGGGAGGTCATGGTCTGCAACCGCCCCACCAGCGCCGCCGAACTCCAGCGCCGTGCCGTCGCACGGACCGGTGACGGCGGCCTGCTCACCATGGACGGCGCCAGCCGGGGCAACCTCTTCAGCGGCGGCGCCGACCAGCTCGCCCTGGTTCTCTCCGTGGCTGCCAGGCGGGGCCGGGAGAACCGCTCGCGGGCCGGCTACTTCGCGTACTTCTCCGACCCCGCCAACGCCGTCCGTACCGCGATGTCCTTCGTCGCCGAGGTCGGCCGTGAGATCGGCGAGTCCACCTGGGCCCGCCTCAAGAAGCGGCGCCCTCGGGTCGGCCGCGGCGGCCTCTATCCGTTCATCCGGGCCTTCGCGACCGTCATCGAGCGGGACGTGGTCGTCGCCGCGGTGATCGGGGACATGCTCGCCGGACGCTCCTCGGTCTACGCGGACCTGGTGGCGTACGACGAGGTGGCGCACCACTCGGGCCCGCGCAGCCGCGACACGGAGAAGGTCCTGGGCCGTCTGGACCGCTCACTGGCCCTGATCGCGCAGGTCGCCGAGCACGCCCCGCGCGCGTACCGCGTCGTCCTGCTCTCCGACCACGGCCAGAGCCCCGGCGAGACCTTCCGTACCCGCTACGGACTCGGCCTCGGCGAGCTGGTCCGGGCCGGCTGCGGGCTGCCCGTGCCCCGCAAGGCGCGCCGCACCCACAGCGGCGCCGAGGCCAGGGCCGCCGTTCGGGCCGCGCTGCGCAGGCCCGTCGAGAAGGGCCACGAGGAGTACCGCGCGTCCAGCCGCCACTCGGAGCCGCTCGTGCTGGCCTCCGGCAACCTCGGCCTCGTGTCCTTCCCGGACGTACCGCACCGGATGAGCCGTGAGGAGATCGACGCCCGCCACCCGGCCCTGCTGACCACGCTCGCCAACCACCCCGGCGTCGGCTTCGTCCTCGTGCGCAGCGAGAAGCACGGCGGCCTGGTGCTCGGCGCGAACGGCGCCGAGGTCCCCCTGGACGAACTGGACGAGAACCCGGGCCCGCTCGCCGACTTCGGTCCGGGCGCCGCCGACGCCGTACGCCGCACGCACGCGTTCCCGCACACCGCGGACATCATGGTCAACTCCTGGTACGACCCCCAGGAGGGCGAAGTCCTCGCGTTCGAGGAGCAGATCGGCTCGCACGGCGGCCTCGGCGGAGCACAGGGGCGGCCCTTCCTGATGTCGCCGCTCACGTTCTCCGCGCCCGTCGAGGACGGGGAGGAACTGGTCGGCGCCGAGCACGTGCACCAGGTGCTGCGGCGCTGGCTGCGCGAGTGCGACGGCCCGCAGGTGCCCGTCGAGACCGGCCCCGAGCGGCGGGTCGCGTAGGTCCTCGCGCCTCTCAAGGGCCCCAAAAATGGGCTGCGGCCCCGGGGAGGAGCCGCGCACACTGTTCGCATCGGACATCGCGCACCGGCGTGTCCCGCTCGAACACCCTCCAGGAGCCACTGCGTGCAGGCAGCCGTCACCGTCACTCCCGCCCGAATACCGGAACTGCTGCTCGGCCTCGCGACCGTGCGGCCGGTCTTCATCTGGGGCGCTCCCGGCATCGGAAAGTCCTCCCTGGTGAGGGAGTTCGCCGAATCACTGGGACTGGAGTGCGTGAGCCTGCTGGGTACGCAGCTGGCGCCGGAGGACCTGATCGGCGTACCGCAGATCCGCGACGGCCGCTCGGTCTTCTGCCCGCCCGAGGCGATCGCCCGGGACGAGCCGTACTGCCTGTTCCTCGACGAGCTCAACGCGGCGACGCCGGACGTGCAGAAGGCGTTCTACTCGCTGATCCTGGAGCGGCGCATCGGCAACTACGAGCTGCCGGCGGGCTCGATCGTGATCGGCGCGGGCAACCGCGCGACGGACAACGCGCTCGCGCGTCCGATCGCGTCCGCGCTGGTCAACCGGCTCGCGCATGTGCATCTTGAGGCGTCCCCGAAGGACTGGCTGGTGTGGGCAGGGGCGAACGGCATCCACCCGTGGGTGCTCGACCACCTCATCGACCGCCCCGACCACCTGTGGTCCAAGCCGCCGAAGACCGAGGAGCCCTTCTCGACGCCCCGCTCCTGGCACATGCTCTCCGACGCGCTGCACTCCTTCGGCCCGACGCTCGACGAGCCCACACTGAAGGTGATCGCGCACGGCACGCTGACGCCCGCGCACGCGGTCGCCTTCTGCGGCTACGTGAAGATCGTGCGCAGCCGGTTCGGCATCGAGGCCATCATGAAGGGCGAGGCCCGCTGGCCGAACCGCCTCGAGGACCGCGACCTGCTGTACTACCTCGCGGAGTCCTTCCGGGGCCGCCTCGTCAAGGAACTCCCCGCCAGCAAGGAGCACGCCTCGGCGAGCGGCCGTCAGACCGCCTACCGCGCGAAGTCCCTGCTCGTGCAGCTCGCCGAGATCTCCGTCGAGGTCGCCCAGAGCGTCATCGCCGCGGACGAGGACGGCAACCCCGTACTGCCCGCCTGGTTCCTGGTGGAGGCGGCCCGCGACATGCCCCGGCTGGTGGAGGCGCGACGGTGAGCGGGTCGCGCCTGACGGTGGGTGCTCCACGCGAGACGGGGCGCACGCCGCGCGAGACCGGGAGCGTCCCGCGCGAGAAGGCGGCCACCGGGCCCGGTGCGGCGACGGCAGCGCATCCGTCCGGCCCGGCGCGGCCCACGCCGCCCGACCGCATGCCGGGGTCCGGCCAGGGCGCCGGCCGAAAGGGGGCCGCGCGATGAGCCGTACGCGTAATCAGGAGCAGCCCCGGAAGAAGGATCTGGCCGCGGAGGCGTTCGCCGAGGGGATGCGGCTGGTGCGGGCCAACCGCGCGCTGGCCGCCATCGGGTTCAGCACCTGCCGCCAGGAGGACTGCGAGGAGGCGCCGGACGACGGACTCGTGCGCGTCGACTCCGACGGTGTGCTGCACGTCCACCCCAAGCGCCGGGCCGATCCCGTCGAGTGGGCCTGGGCGGTCGCGCACGGCGCCCTGCATCTCGGCTTCGGGCATGTCACGGCGGCGACCGGCATGCGTGCCCAGCCAGACCGGTTCGACGTCGCCGCCCGCTGTGTCGTCGTCAACCGCTTCCTGCTCGGCTTCCCGATCGGCCGGACCCCCGCGGACCTGCCGATGGCGTACCCCGACGGCGACGAGGAGCAGCTCGCCGCGCGCTGGCGCCGCGACGGCATTCCGCCCATGTACGAGCGCTGCGGCACGGCGGGCGCCGAGCCGGACCAGCTCCTGGTGCCTTGGGACAGCTGGCTCGGCGGCCGGCCGCCGGACTGGCAGCTCGCCTTCGCCCACGCGCTGACCCGCACGGTGGCCACCGCGATGGACATGGCGGGCGGCCGCCGCGACTCGATGCGCGGCGGTGTCACCCCGCTGCAGCCGTGGGAGCGGGCGCTGAGCTGGTTCGTCTCCTCCTATCCCCTCCTCGGCGGCATCGCGGCGGGCATCACGATCGTCGCGGACGCCGAACTCGCCCGCGCGCACGGCATCTCCGTGGCCGCGGTCGACGCGGGAGCGGCCGAGATCTACATCAACCCGCTGCTCCAACTCGACGACGAGGAATGGCGGTTCGTACTCGCCCACGAGATGCTGCACGCCGCGCTGCGCCACGGAGACCGCTGCGGCGGCCGCGACCCGTACCTCTTCAACGTCGCCTGCGACTACGTCATCAACGCCTGGCTGGTCGAGATGCAGGTCGGCACGATGCCCGAAGGGCTGCTGTACGACCAGGAGTTGAAGGACCTCTCCGCAGAGGAGGTCTACGACCGGCTCGCCACCGACCTGCGCCGCATGCGACGGCTCGCCACCCTGCGCGGCAAGGGCGTCGGTGACATCCTCGGCGGCCCGCTCGGCTCGCCGCGCGACTACGTGGACCTCGACGAGTTCTACCGCCGCGGTCTCGCAGGCGGCCTCGACCTGCACGAGCAGCAGAGCCGCGGGTTCCTGCCCGGCGGACTGGTGGAGGACATCCGCGCGCTCAGCCATCCGCCGCTGCCCTGGGATGCTCAACTCGCCCGCTGGTTCGACGAGTTCGTGCCCCGCCCCGAGCCGGTACGGACCTACGCGCGCCCAGCCCGCCGCCAGGCGGCCACCCCCGACATCCCACGCGCCGGGCGCTACTTCCCGCCCGAGGAGATCGCCCGCTGCACCTTCGGCGTCGTCCTGGACACCTCCGGCTCCATGGACCGCACCCTCCTCGGCAAGGCACTGGGCGCCATCGCCTCGTACGCCGAGGCCCGTGACGTACCGGCCGCCCGGGTCGTCTTCTGCGACGCGGCCCCGCACGACGCGGGCTTCCTCCCCGTCACGGAGATCGCGGGCCGGGTACGCGTCCACGGTCGCGGCGGCACCATCCTCCAGCCCGGCATCGACCTGCTGCACCGCGCCGAGGACTTCCCGCCGGGCGCCCCGATCCTGGTCATCACGGACGGCTGGTGCGACGTCCTGCGCGTCCGGCGCGAGCACGCCTATCTGATCCCGCAGGGTTCTTCCCTGCCGTTCACCGCACGTGGGCCCGTCTTTCGCGTGCGCTGAGCCCGAGTGTGATCGGATAGTGCTACGGACCCCAAAACCGGGACCTGATCGAAAGGGATTCATCGTGGCAACCACGCGCTCCGCACACACCGTCTGGGAAGGCAACCTGCTCGAGGGCAACGGAGTCGTCAGCTTCGACTCCTCCGGCGCCATCGCACAGCAGCCCGTGACTTGGGCGTCGCGCTCCCAGGACGCGAACGGCAAGACCAGCCCGGAAGAGCTGATCGCCGCCGCGCACTCCAGCTGCTTCTCCATGGCGTTCTCGCACGCCCTGGCCGGGGCCGGCACGCCGGCCACCAAGCTCACCACCTCCGCCGACGTCACCTTCCAGCCGGGCGAGGGCATCACGGGCATCCACCTCACGGTGGAGGGCACGGTGCCGGGCATCGAGGAGGACGCGTTCGTCGCGGCCGCCGAGGACGCCAAGAAGAACTGCCCGGTCAGCCAGGCACTGACCGGCACGACGATCACGCTCTCGGCGAAGCTCGCCTGACCGCTCGTACGTACGACGATGCCGCGCCCGCCACACGGGGCGCGGCATCGTCGTGTCCGGGCCGGCCGGTCCGGACGGAGTCGTCCGGGGCCGACTTGGGTACCCGCCCCATTGACAGGGAGGCACTCAAGTTTTGTGATGGTAGGCGTTAGGGCCCGGGCGGAAGGGGACGGACATGGCACGTGCGGTCGGGATCGATCTCGGTACCACCAACTCGGTGGTGGCCGTTCTGGAAGGGGGTGAGCCCACGGTCGTCGCCAACGCCGAGGGCGCGCGCACCACCCCCTCGGTGGTGGCCTTCGCCAAGAACAACGAGGTCCTGGTGGGTGAGGTCGCCAAACGGCAGGCCGTGACGAACGTCGAGCGCACCGCGCGCTCAGTCAAACGCCATATGGGCAACCCGAGTTGGCGGTTCCCCGACAGCGGCACGGTCGACGGCACCCGCTACCGCGCGCAGGAACTGTCCGCGCGCGTGCTCCAGAAGCTGAAGCGGGACGCCGAGGCGTATCTCGGCGAGGACGTCACCGACGCGGTGATCACCGTGCCCGCCTACTTCGACGACACCCAGCGCCAGGCCACCAAGGAGGCCGGTGAGATCGCGGGCCTCAAGGTCCTGCGGATCATCAACGAACCGACGGCCGCGGCCCTCGCGTACGGACTCGACCGCGGCGAGGAGCAGACCGTCCTCGTCTTCGACCTGGGCGGCGGCACCTTCGACGTCTCGCTCCTGGAGATCGGCGACGGCGTCATCGAGGTCAAGGCCACCAACGGCGACACCCAGCTGGGCGGCGACGACTGGGACCACCGGATCGTCGAGCACCTCGTCAAACGCTTCAAGGGTTCGTACGGCATCGACCTCGGCCAGGACAAGATGGCGCTCCAGCGGCTGCGCGAGGGTGCGGAGAAGGCCAAGATCGAGCTGTCCTCGTCCACCGAGACGACCATCAACCTGCCCTACATCACGGCCTCCGCCGAGGGCCCGCTGCACCTAGACGAGAAACTGACGCGCGCTCAGTTCCAGGAGCTCACCGCCGACTTGCTCGACCGCTGCAAGAACCCCTTCCACCAGGCGGTCAAGGACGCGGGCGTGAAACTCTCGGTGGTCGACCACGTCATCCTCGTCGGCGGCTCCACCCGGATGCCCGCGGTGACCGAGCTGGTGAAGGAACTCACCGGCAAGGACCCGCACAAGGGCGTCAACCCGGACGAGGTCGTTGCCCTCGGCGCGGCCCTCCAGGCGGGCGTCATCCGCGGCGACGTGAAGGACGTCCTGCTCCTCGACGTCACCCCGCTGTCCCTGGGCATCGAGACCAAGGGCGGCATCATGACGAAGCTCATCGAGCGCAACACGACCATTCCCACGAGGCGTTCGGAGATCTTCACCACCGCCACGGACAACCAGCCGTCCGTCGGCATCCAGGTCTTCCAGGGCGAGCGCGAAATCGCCGCCTACAACAAGAAGCTGGGGGTCTTCGACCTCACCGGCCTGCCGCCCTCGCCCCGCGGGGTCCCGCAGATCGAGGTCGCCTTCGACATCGACGCCAACGGCATCATGCACGTCTCCGCGAAGGACCTGGCCACCGGCCGCGAACAGAAGATGACCGTCACGGGCGGCTCGGCGCTCCCCAAGGACGACATCGACCGCATGATGCGCGAGGCCGAGCAGTACGCCGACGAGGACCGGGGGCGCCGCGAGGCCGCCGAGGCCCGCAACCAGGCCGAGCAACTCGTGTACCAGACCGAGAAGTTCATCCGCGAGAACGAAGAACGCGTCCCGGCCGACACGAAGACCGAGGTCGAGTCCGCGATCACCGAACTGAAGGACCTCCTGGAGCAACGGGACGCCACGGACACCAACACCCTGCGCACCGGCGTCGAGAAACTGGCCACCGTCAGCCAGAAGATGGGCCAGGCGATGTACGCCCAGGCCCAGCAGCCACCCCCACAGGACCAGCCGACCACCGAGCAGCCCCCACCGGGCGACGACGAGGGCGTGGTCGACGCGGAAATCGTCGACGACGAGAAGGACCCCACGGAGGGCAAGCCCGGCAACACCACAAAGGACAACCCGAGCTGATGGCGCCGCGCTCCTGAGGGCTGCCCTTCAGGGGCGCGGGGAACTGCGCAACCAGCCCACGACGGCCGTCACCCGACGAACAACAACGAGCCCCGCACCCTAGAAGTCGGCCCGCCGCGCCCGGATCAACTCCTCGGTCCGCCGCGCGGTGGCCGCCCCGGTCGTCATGTGGTCCAGCACCTCCAGATGCGCGGCCACCTCGTTGCGGGAGTCGAGGTACAGCGCCCCGGTCAGATACTCGGTGTAGACCATGTCAGGAAGCTCCGGCTCCGCGAAGCGGAACAGCACGAACGGCGCGTACGTCCCCGGATGCGGCCCGGACGCGAACTCGGCGATCTGCAGCGTGATGTGGTCGTTCTCGACGGCCTCCAGCAGACGGTCGAGCTGCTCGGCCATCACCTCGGAGCGGATACTGACCGGCCGCTGCAGGACCGTTTCCTCCATGATCACCCAGAGATGCGGCGGCCGCTCCCCGGTCAGCAGCTTCTGCCGGGCCATCCGCAGGGACACATGGCGCTCGATCTCCTCGGGCCCGGTCTGCCCGACGGTGCCCGCCTCCAGGACCGCACGCGCGTAGTCCTCGGTCTGCAGCAGCCCGGGCACGAAGTGCGGCTCGTACGACCGGATGATCGAGGCCGCGCCCTCCAGGCTCACATGCATGCTGAACCAGTCGGGCAGGACGTCGTGGAAGCGCTGCCACCAGCCTGGCTGGTTCGCCTCCTCGGTCAGCCGGACGAACGCCGCGATCTCGTCGTCGGGCACACCGTACGTCGACAGGAGCACCTGGACGTACGGAATCTTCAGCGCGACCTCGGCCATTTCCATCCGGCGGATGGTCGCGCCCGTGACCCGCAGGATCCGCGCGGCCTCGTCCCGTCTCAGACCGGACGCCTCGCGCAACTCCTGCAGCCGTCTACCCAGCACCACCTGCCCCACGGTCGGCGCAGGACGCCTTTCACTCACGCCACGCCTCCCCAAGCGCCGAGCATGGCGAGAAGTGTGCCATGTTCCGGCTCAACCATCACCTGATCCGGGGCGTTGTCATTACCTCAGCGGTAATCGACCGTCACCAGAGGCGCGCGCCATGGTGGGTGTACCGGTTTCCGGGCCGGCGCACTCCGGTCCGGAAACCGGGTCCCGCTGTTCCGCCACGACCTCGACGGAGGGTGATCCGCCATGTCCGCAACCCAGTTCGCCGCCCTGGCCCGCACCACCGAGCCACAGAGCATGCTGCGCCGCTTCCTGGCGCTCGACGCGGTGGTGACCGGCGTGAACGGCGTCGCCTACCTCGTCGCGTCCGGCCCGCTGGGGCGACTGCTCGACGTCGGCTCGGGGCTGTTGCTCGCACTCGGCGTGGTTCTCACGGTGTACGGGGCGGGTGTCGCGTGGCTGGCCTCGCGCCGGCCGTCGCCTGTCCTCCCGGTAAGGGCCGTGATCGAGATCAACCTCGCCTGGGCGGCGCTGAGTTTCGTCGCGCTCGCCGTGTGGCTGTCGCCGAGCACCGCGGGAGCGGTGTGGATTCCCCTGCAGGCACTGACCGTTGCGGGGTTCGCGCTGGCGCAGCACGTGGCGCTGCGGGCCGTGCAGGGGGTACGGGCGGAGGCCGCGAGCGTCTCTGAAGCTGACCGGTCCTCCTGACTGATCCTCAGGACATCAGCGACTGAAGGTACTTGACCGTCGCCGGGTCGGCCGGGAGCAGTGTCTCGATGGCCAGCTCGGCGACGGTCACGTCCATGGGTGTGTTGAACGTCGAGATGGACGAGATGAAGGACAGCACCCGCCCGTCGTGCTCGATCTGCATCGGCAGGGCGAAGTAGGGCACCGTCTCCCCGGCCCCCTCGCCACTCTCGGGAGAACCCTCCTCGGGAGAGCCCTCCGAGGCATACGGATACGCCGCCACCTCCTCGTACAGCGCGCGCAGCGGCTCGGAACGGCGCAGGGCGATGTCCCGCTCCATCTGGGCCAGCAGATGGCCGCGCCACTCCCGCAGATTTCGGATCCTCGGTGCCAGACCCTCCGGGTGCAGCGTCAGCCGCATCGCGTTCAGCGGAGGGGCGAGCAGGTGCTCGGGGACGGTGTCGAGCAGCATCGCGATGCCCCGGTTGGCGGCGACCACGTTGTACGTCGCGTCCACCACGAACGCCGGATAGGGCTCGTAGCCCTGGATCAGCCGCTCCACGCCCTCGCGCAGCGCGTCCAGCGCCGGATCGTCGAGCGGGGTCTCGGGGTAGCGGGGCGCGTAACCGGCCGCCAGCAGAAGGGCGTTGCGGTCCCGCACGGGTACGTCCAGGTGCTCGGCGAGCCGCAGCACCATCTCCTCGCTCGGCCGGGACCGGCCCGTCTCGACGAAGCTGATGTGCCGCGCCGACGACCCGGCCCGCAGGGCCAGCTCCAGCTGGCTGACCCGGCGCTGCTCCCGCCAGCCGCGCAGCAGCGGACCGACACCTTTGTCGCCGGCAGAAGCGGCAGAGGCGGTGGAGGACGCGCCGGAGGATGTGACAGCGGGGCCGGTGGTGGACGTGGCAGCGGACGGGGAGGCGGACGCGGCGGCGGTCATGCACCGACCGTAGTCGATCCGCGGACCGGGAGTCGATGAGCGGCCAAGCGGCCGAATGCCTACCCCGCCGATTGCCCCGGACCCGCCTGACCAGGGACGGGACGGCCGGACTGTGGCACGCTGAAGAGATCCGGACGTCACGGAAGGAGCGCGATCATGCCCCTTGAACCGCTGTCGCAGAAGGAGATCGAGGACCGCCTCGCGGAGCTGCCCGGCTGGTCCCTGGACGGAGACAGGATCGCCCGCTCCTATCAGCTCGGCTCGCACTTCGCGGCGGCCGCGCTGGTGGTGCACATCGCCCAGGTGCAGGACGAGCTGGACCACCACTCCGACCTCACGCTCGGTTACCACACGGTCTCCCTCACCGTGAACACGCACAGCGTGGGCGGAGCCGTCACCGAGCTGGACTTCGACCTGGCACGCAGGGTCGAGGAGCTCTCCGCCGGGCACGGCGCACATTGAGCCCACTGGTGTTCGACTACGACAAGGAAGCCGAGCGGTACGACGTGTCCCGCGGCGGCGAACCCCGTGCCGCCGCGGCCGCGAGCGCCGTACTCGGACTGATCCCCGAGGGCACGGGCAACCTCCTCGACATCGCCTGCGGCACCGGCATCGTGACGCGCAGACTCGCGGCGACCGGTCTCGACGTGGCGGGTGCCGACGCGGCGTACGGCATGCTGCGGCGGGCCGCCGAGCGCGTACCCGGCCGTGTGGTCCTCGCGGACACCCGTCAACTGCCCTTTCCCGACGCCTCGTTCGGTGCCGTCACGGCCGTCTGGCTGCTGCACCTGCTGGACGACGCGGAGCGTGTCGTCGCCGAGGCGGCCCGGGTGCTGCGGCCCGGCGGAGTCTTCGTCACGACCGTCGACAAGGCCGCCTCGCACGACGTCCGGAGCGACATCGACGCCGTGATGGCCCCGCGCCCGCGCCGTGCGGCCCGCGACCGCGACGACCTCGTGGCCTCCTTCGCCGACCGGCAGGCCCTGATCCCGGCGGGACGGGCGTGCTTCCGCGGCTACGGCCAGGGACGGGCGCCGGCACGGGCCGCCGCCGACGTACGGCGCGGCTGGTACACGCTGCTGCCCCCGGGCGCGCCCCTCACCGAGAAACTCGCGCTACGCCTGGAGCAGCTCCCTGACCAGCATGTCCCGCGCCCCGACCCGAAGTTCAAGCTGCGGTCGTTCCGGAAACCGGGGCCGGCCCCGAGCCCGCCCGGCCCCGGCGCGTGAACTCCATGACCCAGTTGGTGACCCACGATTTCTCGCCGTCGACGGAGAACGCCTGCTCCCAGCGGGCCGTGGTCGCCGAGATCCCCGACCACACGAACCGCACACGCACGTCCTTGCGGTCGTGCGTGTCGTCCCCGTAGAACTCGCCCCGCCCGTCCGTGAACTGGCCGATGACGGGCGGGAACAGCCGGTCGCTGCGACTGCTCGACCAGTTCAGCGACCACCGCCCGGTCTCCCGGTCGAGCAGCCGCAGGGTCAGCCCCTTCCACCCCTGGCCGGGTACGTCCATCTCGTCGATGTTGCCGGCCCCGTCGAACAGGCTCCAGCAACGGTTCGTGGCGGGGAACTCCTCCCAGTCGCTCCCGGCGTCCAGGAAGTCGGTGCGGCGGCGGTGGGCCACATCCCACTCGCCGACGAAGAAGTCGAAGTCGTGCGGCGTGCTCATGAACGGTCTCCAGTCGTGCCCTCGGGCAGGCGGTCGGCCATGTAGGCGTCGAGGTCGGGAACATCGGGCGCGAGCATGTGCCGCACCCAGGCGTCGCGTTCGTGCAGGATCGGCGGCAGCTCCCAGACGCAGCCGATCCACGGCAGGTCGGGGGCGATGAAGTGCGTCGGGTCGCGGTCCGGACAGCCGAGCACCGGCTGGCCCGCCGAGGCACCCTTGAAGTGCAGGACGTTGTCCCACACCCAGCTGTACGCGTTCAGGTAGGCGCCGTCGTCGGCGCCCCGGTGCAGCACGACGAACGTGGCCGGCGGTGTGCCGTCCGCTTCCGGCAGCAGCTTCGGCAGCATCGCGTACGCCGCCTCCTGGACGTCGGCCGCGATCCCCGCCGGGTCGGCGGTCACGTGGTAGCGCTTGATCCGCCGCCCCGCCACCTCGATGGGCGGCGGCACGGTCAGCAGTTTCTCCGCGAAGTTCTTGGAGGACTCGGAGGTCTTGGAGGTCATGGCAGGACGCTAAAGCCGCTTCACTGACACCTTCTGTCAGTGGAGCCTGACATTCTGGGAACGTGAAATCAGCCCGACTCGTCTCGATCCTCCTGCTCCTCCAGACCCGGGGCCGGATGACCGCCGCCGACCTCGCCGAGGAGCTGGAGGTCTCGGTGCGCACGGTCTACCGGGACGTCGAGGCACTGAGCGCCGCCGGCATCCCGCTGTACGGCGACGCCGGGCACGCGGGCGGCTACCGGCTCCTCGACGGCTATCGCACCCGCCTCACCGGCCTCACCGCGGGCGAGGCCGAAGCCCTGTTCCTCGCGGGCGCGCCCGGACCCGCCGCCGAACTCGGACTGGGCCCCGTCCTCGCCGCCGCCCAGCTCAAGGTGCGCGCCGCTCTCCCGCACGAGCTGCGCGAGCACGCGGACCGCATCAGCGGCCGCTTCCACCTCGACGCGCCCGGCTGGTACGCCGCCGCCGACAGCGGGGGAGCGCCGTACCTCCCCGCCGTCGCCGACGCGGTCTGGAACAGCCGCGTCCTGAACGTCCTGTACCGCCGCTGGCGCGAGCCCACCGACGTGGAGCGCCGCCTCGAACCGTACGGCCTCGTCCTCAAGGCAGGCCGCTGGTACGTCGTCGCGGGCCCCGGACCGCGGACGTTCCGCGTCGACCAGATCCTCGAACTGGCCGCGTCCGGCGAGGAGTTCACCCGCCCCGACGACTTCGACCTCGCCGCGTACTGGACGGCGTACCAGCGGGACTTCCACGACCGGCTCCACCGGGGCGAGGCGGTGGTCCGGCTCGCCCCGGGCGTCCGTCTCACCGGCCCGGCGGGCGACGCCGTCCGGGCCAACGGCCGTACGGAGGCGGACGGTTGGACTCTGGCCACCGTCCCCATCGAGTCGGTCGACCACGCACACGGAGAGTTCCTTCGTCTCGGCACGGACGTCGAGGTGCTGGAACCGGCCGAGTTGCGCGACCGCATCGCCGGCACGGTCGCCGCGCTGTCCCGCACCTACGACGTATCCCGCACGTGCGACACATAGAGAGCGCTTGCTGAATCGCGGCAACTCCCGTGCCTCCAGCGGCAACTGAGGTAGCAGAACCCGTCTGCCCCTCCCAGGGAGGTACGTCACCGTGCAGCACCCGCAACGCAGACGCAGCAGCAGGACCAGGCTCCTCCTCACCACCGTCGTCGCCGGCGCCCTCGCCGCCGCAGGTCTCACCTCGCTCACCGCGAGTCCGGCGCATGCCGCGACCGCGCGCCAGGTCGAGAAGCTGGACCGGGGTGTGGTCAGCGTCCACACCGACGCCGGCAACCTCGTCACCTGGCGCTGGCTCGGCACCGACCCGAACGACGTCGCGTTCAACGTCTACCGGGCGGGTACGAAGGTCAACCCGACCCCGGTCACCGGCTCGACGAACTACTTCCACGCGGGCGCGCCCTCCCAGGCCGACTACACGGTGCGCGCGGTCGTGGGCGGCGTGGAACAGGGCGACTCGGTGCACGCGATCCAGTTCCGTACCGGATACAAGGACGTGCCCATCACCCCGCCCGCCGGCGGCACCACCCCGGACGGCGTCGCGTACACCTACGAGGCCAACGACGCCTCGGTCGGCGATCTCGACGGCGACGGCGCGCTCGACTTCGTCCTGAAGTGGCAGCCGACGAACGCCAAGGACAACTCCCAGTCCGGCTACACCGGGAACACGGTCATCGACGGCGTCAAGCTCGACGGCACCCGGCTGTGGCGCATCGACCTGGGGCGCAACATCCGCTCGGGCGCGCATTACACACAGTTCCAGGTGTACGACTACGACGGCGACGGCAAGGCCGAGGTGGCCGCGAAGACCGCCGATGCCACGGTCGACGGAACGGGCGCGGTCATCGGCAGCTCCTCCGCCGACCACCGCAACTCCAGTGGGTACGTCCTCGCCGGTCCCGAGTACCTGACCATGTTCAACGGCCAGACGGGCAAGGCGATGCAGAGCGTCGACTACGTCCCGGCGCGGGGCACGGTCTCGTCGTGGGGCGACTCGTACGGCAACCGCGTGGACCGGTTCCTCGCCGGGACCGCGTACCTGGACGGCGCCCGGCCCTCGCTCATCATGGCCCGCGGCTACTACACGCGTTCGGTGATCGCGGCCTGGGACTGGCGCAACGGGGCGTTCACGCGGCGCTGGACCTTCGACACCAACTCCTCGACCAACACCGGCAAGGGCTTCGACGGCCAGGGCTCGCACAGTCTGTCCGTCGGGGACGTCGACAACGACGGCAAGGACGAGATCGTCTATGGGGCGATGGCTGTCGACGACAACGGCAACGGCCTGTGGACCACGAGGACCGGCCACGGCGACGCCCAGCACCTGGGCGACCTCGACCCGGGGACGTCAGGACTGGAGTACTTCAAGGTCTCCGAATCCACCTCCCAGCCCGCCGAGTTGTACATCAACCCCGCGAGCGGCGCGATCCGCTGGCAGCTCGCCGCCTGCTGCGACAACGGCCGGGGAGTGGCCGGCGACATCTACGCCGGCAACGACGGCGCCGAGATGTGGTCCGCCTCCGACACGAACATCCGTGACGAGTCCGGCGCCACCAAGGGCCGCGAACCGTCCTCCGTCAACTTCCTGTCCTGGTGGGACGGGGACACCACACGCGAACTCCTCGACGGCACCCGCGTCGACAAGTACGGCACATCAGGCGAGACCCGCCTGCTGACCGGCGCCTCGGTGCACTCCAACAACGGCACGAAGGCGACCCCGGCGCTGTCGGGCGACCTCTTCGGCGACTGGCGCGAGGAGGTCGTCTGGGCGACCGGCGACAACAGGGCCCTGCGTGTCTACTCCACCCCGAACGAGACGAACACCAGGATCACGACCCTCCTCCACGACACGATGTACCGCACTGGCATCGCCTGGCAGAACACCGCCTACAACCAGCCACCACACCCGAGCTTCTTCATCGGCAACGGCATGCCCACGGCCCCCAGGCCGACGGTCTACACGCCGTGACCTGCTGAAACGCGTTCCAGGATGAGATGAAGGGCGGCCGTCCGAGCTCGTGGGACGGCCGTCGAACTCGCGTACGGCCCGTCAGCCGACCTTCTTCCACGTCCTGCATCCCGTGGACTGGAATGCCCCGTCGCTGCTGGAGATGGTGATCGTGGTGGGGCCCTCGACGTTGCCGTTGGTGATGATGTCCTCGAAGTCGCCCGACGTGCCCTTCAGCCGCGCCCAGTAGCAGTTCGGGATCACCGAATCCTCGGCGCCCGCTGTCTTGTAGGTGCCTGCCTTGATGTCGTCTCCGACGACGAAGGTTCCGTCGCCGGGGATGGTGGCGACCTTCGGCTCGGGCTTCCTCGACGGTTTCGCCGTGACGGTCTCCGTTTCGGTGACCGTGACCTCCGGTGCCGGTTCGGCGTCGGCCTTCAGCTCGGCGGGGCCGGCGGTCACGGTGACGGTCGGCCGCGCGGCCGCCTCCTTGCCGGAGTCCTCCCCACCGGACGCTCCGATGCCGGCGCCGACGAGCAACAGGACGACTGCGGCGGGGATCGCGACGCGCTTGCGCGCCCAGCTCGGCCGGGGAGGCACGGGCGGCTGCTGGGGCGGGCCCCACTGCGGCTGCGGAGGCGTGGACGGCGGCGGTCCGAAAGACATGGGTCCCCCCGGGGTTGTGGAGGAATGACCGTAACGGGATAGGTGAAGAAAGTGTGAGAGATGTGCGTGAATGGTGACTTGGTTGTGATGTGAACAATCGACTCCGCAGTCGTCGAGCACACAAGGAGGGCGCGGGCCTTGTCGGGCCCGCGCCCTCCCGTTCGTCCGGCCCGGTTGTCAGGTCACCGTGCAGGACTGGTCGCCGAGCTTGAACGCCGTCGGTTTTCCGTTCGACCCCGACCAGCTCCCCGTGAATCCGAAGCCCACCGAGGAACCGGCTGCCACGTTCGCGTTCCAGCCCAGGTTCTTCATCGTGACCGCTGCTCCGGAGTGGGAGGGCTCGGTGTTCCAGGCCTGGGTGACGCTCTGGCCGTTGGGGAAGGACCAGCCGAGTGCCCAGCCGTTCCAGGAGCTTGAGCCGGTGTTGTCGAGTTGTACGTCTGCCTGGAAGCCGCCCGACCACTGATTCGTGATCTTGTAGGTCACCGCGCAGGCGCCGGTCGGTGTCGGGTCCGTGCCGCCGCCCCCGCCCCCGCCGTCCGAGTCCGACGAGTCGCCATAGACGACACCCCGGCCGTTCGTCGACACGTATACACGCCCGTAGACACGCGGATCACCGGTGATGGCCGCGCCGGTCCAACCCCACTGGTGTGCGTCGTCGTTGATGCGGGTCCAGGTCGTGCCCTTGTCCGTGGAGCGGAAGATGCCGCGTACGCCGCCGATCTTCGCGCTCGTGTAGAGCGTCTGGTAGGAGGCACCGGCCGCCGCCTTGCCGAAGCCGATCGTGTCGGCCTGCTCGACGCCCGACAGTTTGGTGAAGGTCGCGCCGCCGTCCGTGGAGTGCCACAGTCCGTACGCGCCGTCGCTCGCGCCGCCCGCCAGCCAGACGTCACCCTTCGTGCCGGGCAGCGCCTTGAACCGCACGCTGTCGCCGCTGGGCAGCCCGGTCGCGGACGAGGCCGTGAAGGACGCGCCGCCGTCCGAACTGACGTAGAACTTGCCGGACTTGAAGCCGTAGAAGGTCTTCGGGTCGACCCGGTCCGACTCGACGATCGCACCGGCCGGGATGCCGCTCGACGCCGACCACGAGGTGCCGAAGCCCGTCGCGTGGTGGACACCCGCGCCCTCCGGACTCCACAGGAAACGGCTGCCGTCGGACGCCGCCGCGACCGTGCCGCCGCCGCTCACACCCGAAGGGTCGGTACCCGCGAACCAGTTGGCGCCGTTGTCCGTGGAGAACGCCACGTGCGGACCCGAGTCGAGATTGCCGGCCCGCACCACCGTTCCCGGATTGGACTCCGCGAAGTCGAGGCTCGTCGTCGTGGTGAAGTTCGGCGAAGTGAACATCATCGAGGGGACCTTGGTCAGGTCCGTGTGCCGGAAGCCGCCGATGTCGCCCAGCGCGCTGAGCAGTTGGGCCCCGCCGGACGGGGGTGCGGCCAGGTCGTTCACGGCCGTCTCCTCCAGGCCCTGGACCATCGGCTTGATGGTGAACTGGC
Organism: Streptomyces sp. NBC_00258; assembly: GCF_036182465.1. Lineage (NCBI taxonomy): Bacteria > Bacillati > Actinomycetota > Actinomycetes > Kitasatosporales > Streptomycetaceae > Streptomyces > Streptomyces sp. NBC_00258. The sequence continues at coordinate 3,141,753 of NZ_CP108081.1, read as the reverse complement.
CGCCGCTGTCCCACTGACCCAGGTTCTCGGTCCCGTAGACCGTCGCGCCCGTCCCGTACATCATCCGGGCCGAGTTGAACGGGTCGATCTCCAACGCCTCGGTCATCCAGCCGAGTTTGGGAGCCTGCTCGGGCGGCGACGGATTGGCGCCCCAGCTCAGCCACGGCGAGGACGAGACGTCCATCGTGTAGCGGTTCGAGCGGTTGGGGTACGAGGTGTAGTCCCAGGCCTTCGTCCAGGTGCCGCCGCTGTCCGTGGAGCGGAAGATCTGTGTGTCGGGCCACCAGGAGCTGTACGCGGTCGCCATGACCGTGCCCGGTTTCTGCCGGTCGACGGTCAGCCCGCTGAAGCCGTAGTAGGTGTCGGCCTCCGCGACCGGGCTTATGTCCGTCCAGGTGCCGGTGGCCGTCGCGTACCGCCACAGCCGGCCCTTTCCGCCGTCGTACGGGCCGCCCTTGTCGCTGTAGGCCAGGTAGAGGTAGCCGTTCGCAGCGTCCAGCACCCCCTTGTGGGCCAGGTATCCCGTGGGCTGCCCGGCGAGACGAGACCAGGTCGCGCCCGCGTCGGTGGAGCGGTAGACGGCGTTGTCCTTGTCGGCGACACCGACGTAGATGGTCTGCGTGGCATTGGTGCCCGTGCCGGTCGACTCGTCGAAGGTCACCCAGGCGATGCCCTGGTTGTCGGAGGCGTACCCGCTCGTGTCGGTCGGATCCTGCACGTAGTTGCCGACGTTCGGGAAGTTCGTCACCTGCGACCAGGAGGCACCCGAGTCCGTGGACCGCCACAGCCCCTTGCCGCTCGGGGCGCCCAGATACAGCACGCTGTTCCTGTGGGGGTCGACAGCGAGCCGTTCGCCCATGCCGCGCCCGGGCATGTTGCCGCCCAGCTTGAACGGCAGATCGGCCTTCTGCCAGGTCGCGCCCCGGTCGGAGGACCTGAGCACGGCGCCGTTTCCGGGGTCCCAGCTGTTCGTGTACGTCCCGACGGCCGCGTACACCTTGCTCGGTGCCACCGAGTCGGAAGCCAGGCTCACGACGCCGGTGTGGCCCCAGCGGTCCCAGCCCACCGAGTCCAGCAGCGGGGTCCAGCTCTTCGACGACTCCTGCCAGCGGTAGGCGCCGCCGATGTCGGTCCGGGCGTACGCGAGGTTCTTCTCGGACCGGTTGAAGACGATGCCGGGGACGAACCCGCCGCCGTCGATGCGCGCGTTCTTCCACGTGTACGTGTCCGCGGCGATGGACGCCGAGGGCGCCTTCTCGACGGGCTGCGCGGCCAGCGCGGGCGGCGTACCCGCGAGCAGCCCGGCCGCCAGCCCGAGCACGGCGGTGAGGACGGGGGTTCTTCGCACGGTGACTCCTTGTGTGGGGGGACGAAGACGCGACAGGCGCGTGTGGACCGGACGGCCCCCCGTGGGGTGGGGGACCGTCCGGCCCGGCGCACGCGAAGCTCTGGGCGCCCCGCGCCCCTGAGGGGCGCGGGGAACTGCGCGACCAGCCACATCAGGCCCGCAGCCTTCGTACCGCCCAACCCGCGGAGCGCCACGCGGAGATCAACGGGGCTATTCGAGGAGCTCCGCGTACGAGCCCATGGCAAGGGCGATATCCGCCTGGGCCCAGAACCGGTGATACGTGAACGAGGGCGCGGCCCCGCCCGCCAGATACGCCTCGATCTTCGACCAGGCCGGATCGTCCTCGTAGAACGAGCGGATCGAGTCGAAGGTCGACGACGAGTTGATCGTGTCGCCGTTCGGCATCTTGCCGCTCCAGCCGCTCGGGACGTACACGCCGTCGTCGAAGCGGTTGTAGTCGGCGCGGGTCTCCGGGACAGCGATGCCCAGCGCGTCCTGGTTGTTCTCCCACATGCCGTCGAGCAGCGCCTTGGCCGTGGTTCCGGCCTGCGTGTCACCGGAGCGGTCGGCGTAGTACGTCAGGGTCTTGGCGTACGCGGCCGCCACGCCGACGTCGTCCGTGTAGTCGGCGACGGTGACGTGAAGTCCCGTATTGGCGCCGGGACTTGACGCGTTCCAGGTGTCGGGCTTGCCTGACCACCGGAGCGTGTTCGGGATGCGGAAGGATCCGTCCGGGTTGACCGTGGTGTTGGCCAGTGCCCAGTCGACCCACTTGTCGAGGACGACCTTGGCATCGGCGTCACCCGTCTGCTGGTAGTACTCGGCGACCCGCTCCATCGACCACGCCTGGAAGCCGAACCACTGGTTGGACGGCGGGTCGTGGTAGACGGGCTTCTCGTCGTAGAACATGCCGTAGAAGGTCGGCGTCCCGGAAGGCGGCGTCGCGTAACGCCCCTGCCAGCTGTTGGTCGCGCCGCCCGCGATGGCCCCCTCACTGGACTGCAGCCAGCGGTAGAACTCCAGCTGCCGGTCGAGGGACTTCGCCCAGTCCGCCTGCCCTGTCGCCGACTTGGGCTTCAGGTCGGGGTACGAGCTGAGCGCGTACGCGGCGAGCGGGTTCTGGTAGCCGCCGTGGGTGTGGCTGGAGCCGATGCGCCAGGCCCAGCCCGCCGCGGTGTCGGTGGCGCCGCCCCACGCGTAGTACCAGTTCAGCAGGTAGTGCGAGGCGTCCTTGCCGGTGCCGGCCGGGCAGGTCGACGGCCCCACGCAGTTGCCGATCTTCTTGAAGTACTTGTCGTACATGGAGTAGCGGAGATAGTCGCCCATCTTCGCGGCCTTGCCGACGGTCGCCGTGACGGCGGAGCCGTTGCCCTGCTGCTTGGCCCAGATGTCGGCCCAGTACGCGGCCTGCACGGCCCGTGCGTCGGCGTCGGGGGCGTTGGTGAACTTCCACTGCTTGGCGTACGAGGCGTCCTTGGTGAACAGGTCCAAGTACCCGTTCGTGCCGCCGTACTTGAAGGCGTCGCACGTCGGCTGCGGCACTGTCTCCCACACCGACTCCTGCGATCCGCGCTGGAAGGTGTTGATGTACGAGGGACCGGTGTCCGTCGGACCCGCCTCGCACTTGCCGGGCGAATTGCCGTACCCGTAGACGTTGTCGACGTCCTGCAGCCAGTGCATGCCGTAGATGTCGTCCGTGCCGTACGCGCTCTTCAGCTCGGCGGCGATCGGATCGGAGCCGACCGACACACCGCTGTCGAGCTGCGCCGGATACTCGTTCGGGGTGTCGTGCTCGGGCGCGTACGTCGCCGGCTTCGAGGCGTTGTAGAAGGAGTTCGTCGGCTGGTCGGCCTTCGTGGGGATCATGAACTTCTCCATGATCTCCCAGGCGCCGTTGAACCTGGACCAGTCGCCCGTCACCTTGCCGTACATGGCCTGGAGCCACAGCAGATAGCTGTACGCCTCCGACGTCGTCTCATGGCCGTGGTCGGGCGCCTCGACGATCAGCGTCTCCACCGAGTGGTACGGGATGCCCTCGGGGGAGAAGTAGCCGTTCGCCGGGTTGGTGATCTTCCCGTAGAGCTCCAGGAAGCGGGCGTCGTACTCCTTCGACGCGGCGAGCTGCGTGACGGTGACCGCGGCCTTCGCGTGCCCGGTGGCCGTCGACTCGAAGGTCGCCGAACCGGTGCCCGAGGCAGCGGCGGTGACCGTCACCTTCTGGGCGGTGTTCCAGTTCGACGGCGTGAAGGTGAGCGACGCCCCGCCGGTGACGGACAGGCCCGTGTTGCCACTCGCCCGAGCGGTCGCCACGGTCACGTTCGCCGACGGCTGGGTCGAGAGCTTCACGTCGTACGTGCCCGACTTGCCCTGCTGGACGCCGAGTTGGGTCGGCGAGACCACCACGGCGGGACCCGAGGCGACCGTGATGCCGACCGGTGTGGACTCCGCCGACGCGCCCAGGCTGTCGTACGCCTTCGCGAGCAGCGAATGACTGCCCACGGTCAAGCCAGAAGCCGAGAGCGTGTACGGCGAGCTGGTGTCGGTGCCCAGCAGCGTCGTGTCGTCGTAGAACTCGACCTTGCTGATCGTGGCGTTGTCCGCGGCCGCGGCGGTCGCGGCGAGCGGTACGGCATCGCCCTGGGAGTAGACGGCGCCCGCGGCGGGGCTGGTCAGCACGGTGATCGGCGGCTGGTGGGCGCCGGTGCAGGCCGTGCCGTTGATCGCGAAGGAGGTGGGCGCGGCGTTGGTGCCGCTGTACGTGAACTGGGCGCCGGTCGTCACCGCGGCACCCACCGCGATCGTCCCGTTCCAGGACGCGTTCCTCGCGGTGACCGTCTTACCGGCCTGCGACCACGTACCGTTCCAGCCGCTGCTGAGCTGCTGGTTGCCGGCGTAGTCGTACGTCAGGGCCCAGCCGCTGATCGCCTCCGTGCCGCGGTTGGTGAGGGTGAGCTCGGCGGTGAAGCCGGAGCCCCAGTCGTTCGTCTTGTAGTCGACGCTGCACTGGACGGCCGCCGCCTGAGCGGGGGTCACGCCGGTCGCCAGTGTGGTCAACGGAAGGGCGAGGGCCGCCACCACGGCGGTCCACATTCGCCGCGCGAGGCGGCGTCCGGGTCTGGGTGCCATGTTCTGGTTCCTCTCCATGCGGCTCGGAGATGGGGGGAGGGGCAACAAGCCTTGAACCAGTGGGAGCGCTCCCATAGTGGGGATGAGGGGCGAAGGGGTCAAGGTGCTTGAAGAGTCGAAATGATTCGATAGATCAAGAGTGCAACTCCTCTGTCCTTTGCCAACACTTGGCGCTACCTTCTTCGGCACCAGTGGGAGCGGTTCCATCAGTCGACACGTCCGTCACGACGCGTCAGAACTGCAAGGAGTCGCTCATGCGACACCCCCCGCGTTTACCTCTTTTATGCGCCGGCGCCGCGGATCTTTGTCATGAACACCGCGAGCGTGTCGGTCGCGTCACGGGTTCGGGAGTCGCGCCCGCCTGCCCGGTGGAGTGCTCCGAGCTCACCCTCATCCCCCATGGCGACGGCACTCCCATGCCGTCGTACGGCATCGGGCTGCGCGATCGTCCGCGCTCCCTCGACGGATAGGACACCCCGCACATGAGCCGTACCAGAACAGCAATCCTCGCGGCGTTGGCGCTGGTCGCCGGCACCGCGGGCGCCGCCGTCGCGGCGATACCCCCGGACGCCGGCGTGGCCGCCGTCCCCTGCACCGTCGACTACAAGGTGCAGAACCAGTGGGACTCCGGCTTCACCGCCGCGGTCACCGTCACCAACAACAGCGCGGCCAAGTCGAGTTGGGCCGTGAAGTGGTCGTACGCCGGCAACCAGAAGATCACCAGCGGCTGGAACGCGAAGCTCAGCCAGAGCGGCACCGCTGCCACCGCGGCCAACGAGAGCTACAACGGCACGCTGGGGACCGGGAGTTCGGTCAGCTTCGGCTTCAACGGCACCTACAGCGGCACCAACGCGCTGCCCACCACCTTCACCCTCGACGGCGTGACCTGCAACGTCGACGACGGTGGCAGCGGCCCCGGACCCACGGACCCGCCGCTCCCGGGCGCCAAGGTCGACAACCCGTACGCGGGCGCCAAGGTGTACGTGAACCCGGAGTGGAAGTCGAAGGCCACCGCGGAAACCGGGGGCAGCCGGATCGCCAACCAGCCGACGGGCGTGTGGCTCGACCGGACCGCCGCCATCAACGGCGTGAACGGCGGCATGGGCCTGCGCGCCCACCTGGACGCGGCGCTGGCGCAGAAGGGCTCCGACGAACTGGTCGTCCAGCTCGTCATCTACAACCTGCCCGGCCGTGACTGCGCGGCCCTCGCCTCCAACGGCGAGCTCGGTGCGACGGAGATCGACAAGTACAAGACCCAGTACATCGACCCGATCGCCGCGATCCTCGCCGACAGCAAGTACGCGGGGCTGCGGATCGTCACGACCGTCGAGATCGACTCGCTGCCGAACCTCGTCACGAACGTCTCACCCCGTGCCACCGCCACCGCGAACTGCGACACGATGAAGGCGAACGGCAACTACATCAAGGGCGTCGGCTACGCGCTGAACAAGCTCGGCGACGCGCCCAACGTCTACAACTACGTGGATGCCGGACACCACGGCTGGCTCGGCTGGGACGACAACTTCGCGCCCTCCGCCGCCCTGTTCAAGGAGGCCGCCACCGCCGAGGGCGCGACCATCGCCGATGTGCACGGTTTCATCGTCAACACCGCCAACTACAGCGCCCTCAAGGAGAACCACTTCACGGTCAACGACTCCGTGGGCGGTACCTCGGTCCGTACGTCGAAGTGGATCGACTGGAACCGGTACGTCGACGAGCAGTCCTACGCGCAGGCCATGCGCAACCAGCTGGTCTCGATCGGCTTCCCCTCCGGGCTCGGCATGCTGATCGACACCTCCCGCAACGGATGGGGCGGCACGGCCCGGCCCACCGGTCCCGGGGCGACGACCAACGTGGACACCTACATCGACGGAGGCCGCTTCGACCGGCGCCTCAACACCGGCAACTGGTGCAACCAGTCGGGCGCCGGCCTCGGCGAACGGCCGCAGGCGTCGCCGGCCGCCGGCATCGACGCGTACGTGTGGATGAAGCCGCCGGGTGAGTCGGACGGGTCGAGCACCGCCATCCCGAACGACGAGGGCAAGGGCTTCGACCGAATGTGCGACCCGACGTACACCGGCAACCCGCGGAACAACAACAACATGTCGGGCGCGCTGCCGAACGCGCCGCTGTCCGGGCACTGGTTCTCTGCGCAGTTCCAGGAGCTCATGAAGAACGCGTACCCGGCGTTGTGACCTTCCGCCGGCGCGGGGTCACCTGAGCTGATTGTTCGTCTGCGGGCCGAGTTCGGCTGGTCGCGCAGTTCCCCGCGCCCCTAAAAGATGCGCAGTTCCTCGCGCCCCTGGAGGATGCGCCGTTCCCCGCGCCCCTTTTGGGGCGTGGGGAACTCTTTGCTGTTTCGGCAATGCCAGTAGCTGTTTTGGGGAGGTGGTAGCACGCTGGCCGTATCCCGGACGAGAGGCTTGGAGCCATGGCACACGACCACGGACAGCACGACGAACACGGTCACACCCACACCCACATCGACTTCGCCGACATGCTTCCGATGCTGGAGCAGGAGGCCGAGCTGTTCACGCCGCTCTACGCGGAGGTGGCGGGCTGGCTGCGGGAGCGGCAGCCGGAGCCCGAGATGATCGTGGACGCGGGCAGCGGTCCGGGTGTCATCTCCTGTCTGCTCGCCGACACGTTTCCCAAGGCGCGGGTCGTCGCCGTGGACGGTGCCGGGCCCCTGCTGGAGGCGGCCCTCGCTCGTGCGGCCCGCCTCGGGATCGCCGACCGCTTCAGCACGCTGGAAGCCGAACTCGGCGACGGGCTGGGCGACTTGGAGTACCCGGCCGATCTTCTCTGGGCCAGCCGGTCCCTGCACCACGTCGGCGACCAGCGGGCCGCCCTCGCCGGATTCGCCGAGCGGCTCGCGCCCGGCGGGACCCTCGCCCTGCTGGAGGGCGGCCTGCCCTCGCGCTACCTTCCGCGCGACATCGGCATCGGCCGGCCCGGTCTGCAGCCCCGGATGGACGCGGTCGAGCAGGAGTGGTTCACGCGGATGCGGCGCGAGTTGCCGGACGCGGTCGAGGAGACCGAGGACTGGGCCGGTCTGCTGACGGCCGTCGGCCTGCGGCATACGGCGACCCGCACGTTCCTGCTCGATCTGCCCGCGCCTCTGTCGGAGGAGGGCCGCGCCTTCGTCGCCACCAGCCTCGTCCATCGCAGGACCGGGCTTGCGGAGGGCCTTGAGGCCGATGATCTCGCTGTGCTCGACCGGCTTCTGGACGCGGACGACAAGGAGAGCGTGTTCCAGCGGCCGGATGTGTTCGTGCTTGCCGCGATGACCGTGTATGTCGGGGTGAAGGCCTAGCACTTCGCGCGCACCTGCCTGGGTGTGTTGACATCGAGTGCTCTCCAAGTGATGGACTCCGGGCACTTCGTGACGGACACGACTTGGGGGAACGTATGACTGACTCACCAGTGGCGCTGATCACCGGCGGCGGCAGCGGCATCGGCGCGGCGGTGGCGCGGCAACTGCTCGACGCCGGGCACCGGGTGACGGTGACGGGGCGCGGGGAGGAACGGCTGCGCGGGTTCGCCGAACAACTCGGCAAGCCCGAGGGGCTGTTGACGATCAGGGGCGACGCGGCCGACTACGACCACGTCCGGGCGGCCGTCGAGGCGACGGTGAAGGAGTTCGGACGGCTCGACACCGTCGTCGCCAACGCCGGGTACGCCACGCACGACACCGTCGCCGAGGGCGATCCGGCCGGGTGGCGGGACATGGTGCTGACCAATGTGCTCGGCCCCGCGCTGCTCGTCCGGGCGTCGATCGAGCAGCTGAAGGAGACGCGGGGGCGGATCGTGCTCGTCGGCAGCGTCGCGGGCCACATCCACGGGCCCGGCAACATCTACGGGGCGACGAAGTGGGCCGTGACCGGGCTCGCCGAGAACACCCGGCGGCAGGTCACCGAGTACGGCGTGGGCGTGACCCTGATCTCGCCCGGCCGCGTGGAGACACCGTTCTGGGACAACTACGGCAGCCTGCCGCCCGGGCATCTGCTCACCTCGGACCAGCTCGCGGAGTCGGTCGTCTGGGCGATCCGGCAGCCGAGCGGGGTGGACGTGAACACCGTCGTCGTGCGGCCGATCGGCCAGCCGGTCTGAGCAGCCGCTCCGAGCCGGTCCCATCCGGTCCGAGGCGGGGGAGTTGAGAGGCCGGTCCGGCCGCGGCAGGATCCGCGGCCGGACCGGCCTCCGTCAGCTCACCGGTTCATCAGCTCACCGGTACGACGGTTCGTCGCTTCTCGGTTGTGCTCGTCTCAGTTGTCCTCGAGGAACTGCTCCGCCAGTGCCTCGCCGAGGGACGACGCCGCTTCCTGGTCCTCGATGGGGGAGACCCGGGAGTCGGTGAAGACGATGTACGTCACTCCCGAGGCCGCGCCGCCGGTCGCCGGGTCGGGATTGATGCCGAGAGCCCGCGCGGTGGCGTACGAGGCCTCGCCGATGATCTTCGTGGGGCCGGTGTCGCCGACGACCGCGTACTGGATCTCGTCGCCGTGGATCACCGCCGCCACGCTGCCGCCCCTGATGCCGGAGCTCGCGTAGTTCCAGATGCCGCTGGGGCCGGGCACCACGATGTACGGGAGGTCCTCGGAGTTCAGCGGTCTGCCGTCGGACTGGTGGAAGGCCGTCTGGTCCTGGAACCACGGATCGGTGCGCTTGTTGCACTCGGCGGTGACCTGGCCGTCGCAGTCGATGTCCATGTCGGCCTTCCAGAAGACCGCGCCGTTCATGCCGCAGACGGGGACGGTGGCGGGCGCCCCCACGTCGAGGCTGTACCTGCCGTTCGAGATCTGCGAGCAGGACGTCATCTCGGCGAGCAGGTCGGCGGCGGTGACCGTGCCCTCCCGAGCCTGTACGGGGGCGGCGCCTGCCGGGAGGGCCGCGGCGGCGAGCAGTGCGGTGCCTACGGCTGCGGCGGCGAGGGTCAGTGTTCGAGTGCGCACTGTGGGAGGACCCTTCTGGGCCTTGGGGACGTCACGCGGCGGGGCGACGTGCGTCCGACGTGTAGGGGGACATCGACGGGGACATATGTGTGTTCGCTGAACGGGTACTCGGGCGAGCCTGACCGATCCCCCTCCCATCGGCGAGGATGCCGCGCCTTGTCTCACCCGCCCGCCGCATCCACGACACCGTGTCGGCAGAGCCCCGCCCGCCCGCGGCCCGATGGCCGGGAGGCCGGGCTGCCAGGAGGCCCCGAACACATGACGAAGCCGCCGCCCGAGCTTGTCGGGCGACGGCGTCCGGTGCCGCGGGTCCTGCGACCGTACGGTCAGTCGTTGACGTTCGCCGGGTCCGAGCCGACGCGGCGGTCCTCGTTGAGCGCGCTGATCGCGGCGATGTCCTCGGTGTCGAGGGAGAAGTCGAAGACGTCGATGTTCTCCTTGATCCGGGACGGGGTCACGGACTTGGGGATCACCACGTTCCCGAGCTGGAGGTGCCAGCGCAGGACGATCTGGGCCGGCGTGCGGTTGTGCTTCTGGGCGATGGCCACGATCGCCGGGACCTCCAGCAGGCCCTTGCCCGAACCGAGCGGGGACCAGGCCTCCGTGGCGATGCCCTGCTCCGCGTGGTACTCGCGGGACGCGTGCTGCTGGAGGTGCGGGTGCAGCTCGATCTGGTTGACGGCCGGAATGACGGACGTCGCCTCGATCAGCTTCTCCAGGTGCTCCGGAAGGAAGTTGGAGACACCGATCGACTTGGCGCGGCCGTCCGCGTAGAGCTTCTCGAAGGCCTTGAACGTGTCGATGTACTTCCCCTTGGCCGGCATCGGCCAGTGGATGAGGTACAGGTCGACGTGGTCGAGGCCGAGCTTCTCCAGGGAGGCGTCGAAGGCGCGCAGCGTCGAGTCGTAACCCTGCTCGGCGTTCCAGAGCTTGGTGGTGACGAAGAGATCCTTGCGGGCGACGCCGGAGGCGGCGATGCCCCTGCCGGTGCCCTTTTCGTTGCCGTAGATCGCCGCGGTGTCGATGCTGCGGTACCCGGCCTCCAGCGCGGTGGCGACCGCCCGCTCCGCCTCGTCGTCCGGCACCTGCCAGACCCCGAAGCCCAGCTGGGGCATCTCGACGCCGTTGTTCAGGATGATCGGGGGGACCTTGCTCACGAGCTCTCGATCCTTCAGTCGTCGGGTGGTACTCCCATCGTCAACGATCACGGGCCGTCGTGCATTCCTGTCCCGTTTTTCGGTCCCGTGCCTGCGCCGAGCGAATCGGAGATTGGCCGGAAACCTACCCGGGTCCACAGGTCCGAACCATTGACCGCGTCCTGTCATTACGGGGACTCTTCTGCATGTTGGTGAACGGGGTGCACGTATGTGAACTCAGATACTCGACGACGAGAATGAGAGACCCATGACCCCCACACGAAGGAACCTGCTCGGCGCGGCACTGGGCGGCGTGGCCGCCGCGGCCGTCGGTCCACCCGCCCTCGCGGCCCCCGCCGCGTCCTGGCAGCTGAAGTGGTCCCCGTCGGCGCGCACCAACGGGCTCGGCGCCTTCGAGACCCTGGAGGACGACCGCGCGGACTCGCACCCCGCGGCCTCCCCGCACATCTACGCCACGGGCGACAACTGGCGGTTCAACATGCACACCGTCGACCGCGACACGTCGACGGACCGTCAGCGACACGAGGTCACCGGCCTGCGCAACGGCTCCGGCAGCAACTACCTCAAGTGGACCGAGGGCCAGACCTGGCGGGTGACGTACTCGATGTACATCCCCAGCTCCCTGAAGGCGACCACCACCTTCACCCACATCATGCAGATGAAGCAGCCCGGCACCGGCAGCTCGCCGATCGTCGTGCAGTCGCTCCGGCGGGTGGACGGGGTGCAGACCATCGAGCTGAAGCTGTTCGAGGAGGACATCCTCGTCGGCCGCACGAACCTCGAACCCCTGCACAACAAGTGGATCGACGTCGACTTCCAGATCAAGGTCGGCAACGGCTCGGCCGGTTCGGTCCGCTGGATCCTGAAGAACGGCTCGACGACGGTCGTCGACGCGTCGCGCACGGGCGTGGACACGTTTCTGGCCGACCGCGTACGCCCCAAGTGGGGCATCTACCGCTCCCTCGGCGACACCTCCGGCTCCCTCCAGGACTGCTATCTGCTGCTCTCGAACATGCGGGGTTACCAGCTGGTGTGAGCCGTTCCCGCGGGCCGCCGGCGTGATCTGCCGTCGGTGGCCCGCGTGGCCGTCAGCCCGCGGTCGTGCCCAGGTACGCGTCCCTCACCCGCCGGTCGGCGTGGACCTCGGCGGGGGTGCCCTCGGCGAGGACGCGGCCCAGGTCGAGTACGACGATCCGGGCGGACAGTTCCATGACGAAGGCGACGTTGTGCTCGACGAGGAGGACGGCGCAGCCCTCCTCCTCGGAGAGCCGTCGGATGACGGACGACAGGTGACGGCGTTCGTCGGCCGTCATCCCGGACGCGGGTTCGTCCAGCAGCAGCACCCTGGGCGGGTCCGCGACCGCTCGCGCCAGCTCGACCATGCGGGCCCGGCCGACCGGCAGGGCTCCGGCGTAGGTCTCACCGAGGTCGTCGAGTCCGCAGGTGCGCAGGACGGTGGCCGCCCGGGCGCGGCGGTCCCGCTCGTACGTACGCCGTGTCGGGGACGCCAGCAGATCGGCCGCGAGTCCGCCTCCGCCGCCGCGCCACTCCTGGGCCACCACCAGGTTGTCGGCCACGGTGAGCTGGCCGAACAGCTGCTGCCGCTGGAAGGTGCGGCGCATTCCGCGGCGGGCGCGCCATACGGGGGAGCGGCGGGTGATGTCCGTTCCGTCGAGGTGGACACGGCCCTCGTCGGGGCGCCGGATGCCGGAGAGCACGTCGAAGAGGGTCGTCTTTCCGGCACCGTTGGGGCCGATGAGGCCGCAGATCTCCCCGGGCCGGAGAGTGAGGCTCACGTCGTCGAGTGCCCGGATCCCGCCGAAGCGGACGCCGATGCGGGTGGCCCGGAGGGCGGGGGGTGCGGGGGACACGGGGGGTACGGAGAGCGCGGGGGTGCTGCTCATGGCCGGACGCCTCCCCGGGTCTGGGACGGGATGGTCGGATTAGTGGGGGACGTGGGGGCCGACCCGGGGCCGGGCTCGGCCTCGGGGGCGGGACTGGGTCCGGGGTCGCGACCGGTTTCGGCCTCGTCCTCGGTCTCGGAACCCGCGTCGGGGCCGGTTCCGGGACCCGTGTCCGCTTCGGGGGTGGCCGCCAGGCCCAGATACGCCTCCGTCAGACGGGCCGTCTCCACGGACGCCCGGGGACCGCACCACGTCACCCGCCCCTGCGCGAGGTACGCGACCGTGTCCGCGACACCCAGCGCCTCGGTCGCCTTCTCCTCGACCAGGAGCAACGCCGTTCCGGTGTCGCGGAGTTCGGTGAGGAGGCGGAACACCTCCTCGACGACGCGCGGGGCGAGGCCGAGTGACGGTTCGTCCGCGATCAGGACCTTCGGGGGGCGTTGGAGGAGCGGCGCGAGGGCGAGCATCTGCTGTTCGCCGCCGGAGAGGGAACCGGCGGGCACGCCACGTCGTCCGGCGAGGCCGGGGAACCGTTCGTACACGGCCTCGCGCTGGTCCTTCTCGCGCAGATACAGGGCGAGGTTCTCCTCGATGGTGAGCGCCGGGAAGATGCCCCGCCCCTCCGGTGCCAGGACCACCCCGGCGCGCGACCGGCGTACGGCTCCCTCACGGGTGGCGTCGCGACCGGCCACGTACACCTGGCCGCCGAGCGGACCGACCAGGCCCGCCGCGACACGGCACGTCGTCGATTTCCCGGCCCCGTTCGGGCCGAGGAGCGCGACGATCTCGCCCGGGCGTACGGCCAGGTCCACTCCGTGCAGGACGGGCGCGCCGTCGTATCCGGCACGGACGGCGCGGAGTTCGAGGGCGGGCGGTTCGGCGGGGGAGGAGGATGCCGTCGCCGGGGCACCGGTTTGGGCGACACCGACCGGACGCCCACTCGGCGCACCCGGCGTGTCGGCCGGACCGCCGCTCGCAGCCCGAGAGGCGCCGGACGTGTCGGCCGAACCCCGGCCCGGCGCCCGGGACGCGTCGGCAGGGCTCCCGCCCGGCGCCCCGGACACCTCGGCCCGGTTGCCGCTCCCCGTCTCGACCGGGCCGCCCGTCACGCCGGTCCCCACTTCGGGCTCGGCGCCCGTCACGCCACTCGTCGGCCGGGACTTCGCCCCGGCCACGGCCATCGCGCCCGCCTCTGACCCTGCCCCGGCCCCAGCCGGGCCCCCACGCGCCAACCGCCTCCGATGCACCCGCACCGACACCGCCGCGCAGTACCCGTCCGGGTCGTTCGCCAGCGCCAGCCCCGCCAGGCCGAAGAGGATCACGGGGAGGTGGACGGACTCGGTGACGTAGTCGGAGACGAGGTGCGGTACGAGGGCGTAGACGAGCCCGGCCACGACAGCGAACTGCGGGCGGCGCAGGCCCGCCGCGACCACCACCGCGAGCCAGATCAGTCCCGTCATGGCGGTGAAGTCGGTAGCGGTGACACGGGTGTTGTAGGACGCGTACATCACGCCGCCGAAGCCCGCGAGCCCGGCCGACAGGGTGAACAGCACCAGCTTGGTGCGGACGACCGACACCCCGGAAGCCATCGCCGCCGCCGGCGCCGAGCGCACCGCGAGCATGGCCCGCCCGGACGGCGAGCCGCGCAGTGCGCTGAGCGCGGCAACGGAGGCGGTGACCAGTACGAGCAGTGCGACACCGAACGCCCGGTCGTCGTTCAGATCCACCGGCCCGAACACCGGCCGAGGAATCGACCAACCCGTGTCACCGTTCCTCAACCAGCCGATCTGGAAAAGGACCTGGTCCGCCAGGAAGGCGAGCGCGAGGGTCGCGAGGGCGAGCGAACGGCCGCCGAGCCGCAGCGCCGGAAGCGCCACCAGGGCACCGAGTACGGCCGCCGCACACGTACCCACGGCGGCCGCGGCCACGAAAGGCCAGCCATGACTCATCAGCAGCCCCGCCACCAGCGCCGCCCCGGTCACGAAGGTCGCCTGAGCCAGCGACACCATCGCGCCGAGCCCCGTCACCACCGTGAAGGAGACGAACACCAGGGACAGGGCGAGCCCTTGGGCGAGGATGCCGCTCCAGAACGGGGTCGTCACCGTGTAGAAGGCCACGGCGAGCAGCACGGCGGCCGCCGCCCACGGTCCCCACCGCCGAAGCCGGGACCGGCCCGCCAGATAGTCGACCGGTGGCGCGTCCACGGCCGCCGTCCCCGCCGTACGGCTGCGCCTGGTCAGCAGGAGCAGGCCGGCGAAGAGGATCAGGAACGGTACGGCGGTGCGGAATCCGGTGATCCGCTCGGCGAAACCCGCGTACCCGGCGACCAGGTTCTGCAGCACGCCGAGCCCGAGCCCGCCCGCGAACGCCAACGGGATGGAGACGAAGCGGCCGAGTACCGCCGCGGTCGCCGAGACGAAGAGGAAGAGCGTGAAGTCGTGGGCCGACAGGCCGAGCAGAGGGGTGGCCAGGACGCCCGCCAGGCCCGCGAGTCCCGACGACAGCATCCATGCGATCGACGACAGCCGGTCCGCGCTCAGCCCGCGCAGCTCGACCAGCGAACGGTCGTCGACGGCCGCCCGGAGCTTCAGCCCCAGCGGGGTGTGCCGCATCAGGACCCAGAGTCCGACGGCCACCAGCGCCGTCGCCACCCAGGTGATCAACTGGTCCGAGTCGATCCCCACGCCGTCCGTCAGCTGCCAGGACTTGGCCGGACTCGGCCCGACACCGGGCAGCCCGAACTGGTTCTCGGCCGGTTTCACCGACGCGCCCGCGTCCTCCAGGAGCTCGACGATCCACAGCCCGAGCGCGGGCAGCGCCACCAACAGCCCGATGGTGGCGACGATCTGGGCCGTCTCACCGACCCGTGCCAGCTTGCGGAACATCAGCCGGTCGAGACCCCAGCCCAGCGCGGGCGCCGCCACACATACCAGGAGCACGGCCGTCGGCACGGCGGGCCAGCCGAAGCCCGAGTGCAGCTCGTAGAAGGCGAGCGCACACAGGTAGGCGGTCGCGCCGTGCGCGAAGTTGAAGAGGCCCGAGGCCGAGTAGGAGAGCACGAGACCGGTGGCGAGCAGCGCGTACAGCGCACCCGACACCAGTCCGCTCAGTACGAATCCGAGAAGGTCCGCCATGCCGAGTCCCCAAATCC
This sequence comes from Streptomyces sp. NBC_00258, assembly GCF_036182465.1. Taxonomy (NCBI): domain Bacteria; kingdom Bacillati; phylum Actinomycetota; class Actinomycetes; order Kitasatosporales; family Streptomycetaceae; genus Streptomyces; species Streptomyces sp. NBC_00258. The sequence continues at coordinate 3,126,112 of NZ_CP108081.1, read as the reverse complement.
CCAAATCCCCGAGTCGTCAAGTCACCTTCGGCCGCGCCTACTTGAAGGGGATCGGCGGATAGCACTCGAAGGGCGACGAGACGACGTACTTCCCGTCCTTGAGCTGGACGAGCGCCCCGCAGCCGAACGACTCCTTCTGCCCCTTGGGCTCCGCCCGGTCGCCGACCATCGTGCCGGTGTCCGCGAACCCGTCCGCCGCCTTCTGGAAGGACGCCACCGTCAGGTCCTTGCCGGCCTTCTCGGCGATGGCGAGGAAGAGATCGGCCGACATATAGCCGGTCATCATGTGCATGTTCAGGGGCACGGCCTTGCCGGCCGCCTTCGTGATGTCCTTCTTGAATTGCGTCATCGCCGCGCTGTCCTGCTCGAACGGCTGGAACGACAGCAGGACATGGACCCCGTCGAGCGCCTTCCTCGTCGCGCTCTTCGCGAGCAGCCCTGGGTCGTAGTCGGTCGGATCGGTGAGCACACCGGTGTACCCCGCGCGCTTGATCGCCGTGAACAGGCCGATGTTGTAGGGGGTCTGCATCACGGAGACGACCGCGTCCGGTGCCTTGCCGCCGTTGCTCCGGAGGATCTCCTTCGTGTACGCCGACCAGTCGTTCGGCACGGAGGTCGCGGGCACGGACGGCTTCGCGAAGGTCACCTTGAACCCGGCCGACGCGAAGCTCTGCTTGTACGTGCGGATGGCGAACGTCCCGGCGTCACTGTCGTTGGCGAGGATCGCCACGCTCTTGCCCGCCGAGCCGCCCAGCACCTTCTTGAGCCCCTCGGGCCAGGTCTGCGAGATGGTGCCGCCGGGCATCGGCACCATGCAGCCGCCGAAGCCGTAGATGTACGTCGGCCCGCAGAAGGACGGCAGTGTGCCCCAGCCGAAGGTGGGGACCTTCTGCTTCTGCAGGAAGTCCGCGCCGGAGAACGTCGTCGAACTCATCGGCGCGATCGCGAACACCTTGTCCTGCTGGACGAGTTTGCGTGCCGCCGTGAGGTTCTTGGCCGGATCCTGGCCGTCGTCCTCGGCGCCCAGGTAGTCGATCTTCCGCCCGTTCACACCGCCTTCGGCGTTGGCGCGGTCGAAGCGGGCCCTGGCCCCGAGGTCGGTGTCCTTCTTCGAGTACCCGCTGGCGGTGGTCATCGAGACGATGCCGCCCACCTTGACGGAGGTGTCGGAGACTCCGCGTACGGAGTTCTCGGCCTCCGAACTTCCTGTCGTGGACGCCGAGTTGCAGGCGCTCGCCAGCAGAAGAGCGGTTACGGCCGCAGTGGCGGCGATGGTTCGGATCGGTCGCGACACGGTCGGTCCCCCTCCGTCGGGTGACCGAAATGATCCGTGCGATCTGACGATGCGTCAATATCTGACGCATCGATATGTGATGAACCGTCAGGTCGGTTGGGTGTCGGCTACGGGTTCGTTGTGGCTGGTCGCGCAGTTCCCCGCACCCCTGACGGGGCGCCTACGCCCGATAGAGCGCCTCGACCTCCGCCCCGTACGCGTTCTCGATCGCCTTGCGCTTCAGCTTCAGGGAGGGTGTCAGCAACCCGTGTTCCTCGGTGAACTGGTGGGCCAGTATCCGGAACGTGCGGATCGACTCGGCCTGGGAGACGAGGGTGTTCGCGGCGACCACGGCGCGCCGCACCTCGGTCTCCAGATCGGGGTCCCGGACCAGCTCGGACGCAGTCAGCTGGGGCTTGTCCCGCATCTGCAGCCAGTGTTCGACGGCCTCCCCGTCGAGGGTGACGAGCGCAGCGATGTACGGCCGGTCGTTGCCGACGACGATGCACTGCGCGACCAGCGGATGGTCGCGCACCCGCTCCTCCAGGATCCCCGGCGAGACGCTCTTGCCGCCGGAGGTCACCAGGATCTCCTTCTTGCGCCCGGTGATGGTGAGGTAGCCGTCCTCGTCGAGCGCGCCCAGGTCACCGGTGGCGAGCCAGCCGTCGTGCAGGGTCGCGTCGGTGGCCTTCGGGTCGTTGAGATAGCTCTGGAAGACGTTGGAGCCGCTCAGCCAGATCTCGCCGTCGTCCGCGATGTGCACGGTCGTGCCCGGGATGGGCTGCCCCACGGTGCCGTACCGGGTGCGCTCGGGCGGGTTGGCGGTCGCGGCCGCCGTGGACTCGGTGAGCCCGTACCCCTCGTAGATCTGCACGCCGGCGCCCGCGAAGAACAGGCCGAGCCGCCGGTCCATCGCCGAGCCGCCGGACATCGCGTGCTTCACACGACCGCCCATCGCGGCACGGATCTTGGAGTAGACGAGCTTGTCGAACAGCTGGTGCTGCACCCGGAGTGCCGCCGAGGGCCCGGGGCCGATGCCCCACGCCTTCGCCTCCGCCGCGTCCGCGTAGCGCACGGCCACCTCGACGGCCTTCTCGAACGGGCCCGCCCTGCCCTCCCGCTCCGCCTTCCTGCGTGCCGCGTTGAAGACCTTCTCGAAGATGTACGGCACCGCGAGGAAGAACGTCGGCTGGAACGCGGCCAGATCGGGCAGTAGGGCCGCCGCGTTGAGCTGCGGCTGATGGCCGAACTTGACCCGTCCGCGGATCGCCGCGACCTGCACCATCCGCCCGAAGACGTGCGCGAGCGGCAGGAACAGCAGGGTGGCCGCCTGGTCGCCGCGCTTGGAGTGGAAGAGCGGCTCCCAGCGCTCGGTGACCGTGTCCGACTCGAACATGAAGTTCGCGTGGGAGAGGACGCAGCCCTTGGGGCGGCCGGTCGTTCCGGACGTGTAGATGATCGTCGCCGTCGACTCGGGCGTGACCGCCCGCCGATGCCGGTGCACCACCTCGTCGTCGATGTGGCCACCGGCCTCGTACAGCTCCTGCACCGCGCCCGCGTCCAGCTGCCACAGCTTGTGCAGCGTCGGGAGCCGGTCGATGACCGTGGCGATGGTCATCGCGTGGTCCTCGTGCTCCACCATCGCGGCCGACACCTGCGCGTCGTGCAGCATCCAGAAGACCTGCTCCGCCGACGAGGTGGGGTAGATGGGCACGACCTGCGCGCCGATCGACCACAGCGCGAAGTCGAAGAGGGTCCACTCGTAGCGGGTACGGGACATGATCGCGACCCGGTCGCCGAACCGGATGCCGTGCGCCAGCAAACCCTTGGCCAGCGCCAGGACCTCGTCCCGGAACTCGGCGGACGTCACGTCGCGCCACTGGCCCTCGTCGTCCTTGCGGCCGAGTGCGATGTAGAGCGGATCCTCCTGGGCATGTTCGAACACGGCATCGGCCAGGCCGCCCACCGGCGGTGCCGACGCCAGGGGAGGGTTGGTGAACTCGCGCAATCCCCGCTCCTTGTGGTGCTCCGCAGCGCCGTGAAAGCTACCCCACCATGCTCCTCGGCGGGAGGGGCGCCGAATCGGTGTGAGGGCGGGGGTGCGCACTGGTCAACCGTTGAAATACGGCCACAATGGTTCTGGCCGGGACAGAATCCTTACTCTTCCGTAAGTTTCGGACCCGTAATCTCCACGGAATCTGTACGACCCACTTACGCTGCGGCGCTCCCCTTCAGGGGTGCGGGGCCTGAACCCTCTCCTCCTGGATCGGGCTGTCGAGCGGCGAGGCCCGGTGCGGGCGAGGGGCGCGCACCAGTGCCAGGACCAGGGCACCCGCGAGCGTTCCCGTCACACCCGCCACCACAGCTGCCGTGTTGAGGCCCGAGGCGAAGGCCGCGTGGAGGGTGTGCGAGGAGAAAGTGCCTCGCAGGGCTTCCGCTCCGCCTCCCGCGAGGGTGTGTGCGGCCTCGTGCGGGAGGGTGTCCCGCATCCGGGACGTGACGACCGTGCCGAAGACGGCGACTCCGAGCGCGTACCCGAGCTGCCGGGAGGTGTTGACCGCGCCGCCCGCCATGCCCGCGCGTTCGGGCCGTACGGTGGCCAGCGCGGCGCCCGCGAGCGTCGGCGCCACCAGACCCGTACCGAGGCCCACCAGGACCAGACCCGGCACGAGGACCGTCCAGGTCGTGGCCGCGTCGAGCACGGCCTGGCAGAACATGCCGGCCCCGATGAGCAGCAGCCCGCCGCCGACGGTGATCCGCGCCGGGACGCCGTGCAGCAGCCGCCCGACGAGCACCGACGCCACGACCGAGGCCCCGGTCAGCGGCAGCAGCACGAGCCCGCCCCGCACCGGGCTCATCCCCTGCAGGGTCTGCAGCCAGATCGAGAGATACGGGATCACGCCGAACGCCGCCGCGTTGAAGGCCAGCGCCCCCAGCATCACGCCCACGAACGCAGGCCGGCGCAGCAGCGCGAGATCGAGCAGGGGATGGGCCGCCCGCCGCTCGACGAGGACGAAGCAGAGCAGCGAGAGCGCCGCGAGCCCGTACGACACGACGGTGGGCGTCGACGTCCAGCCGTCCGACCCGGCCCGCACCGTCGCGTACGTCGTCGCCCCCGCGAAGCACGCGAACGTCGCCGTACCCGCCCAGTCGACCCGCATCTCGTGCGGGCCGCGCGACTCGGGCACCACTCGCAGGGTCAGCCACACCGAGGCCACGCTCACCGGCAGGTTGACGAAGAAGATCCACCGCCAGCCGGGCCCCTCGGCGAGCAGCCCGCCGACCAGCGGCCCGACCGCGGCCGCGGAACCGCTCACCGCGCCCCACACACCGAGCGCGGCCGACCGCTGCCGTGCCTGGTACACCGAGCCCAGCAGCGGCAGCGTCGTCGCGAACATCGCGGCCGCGCCCACCCCCTGCACCCCGCGCGCCGCCACCAGCATCCCCGGCCCGGACGCGAGCCCGCACCACAGCGAGGCCGCCGCGAACAGCGCGACACCCACCACATGCACCCGGCGCCGGCCCAGCACGTCGGCCGCCGCACCCGCCGCGAGCAACAGTGCGGCGAGCGCGAGCGCGTACCCGTCGACGACCCACTGCAGATCGCTCAGCGAGGCGTCCAGTGCCCGCGCGATGTCGGGCAGCGCCACGATCACGATCGTCACGTCCAGCAGCAGCATGAACGTGCCCAGACAGACCGCCGTGAGCGGTCCCCATGTACGCATCCTCAACAACTCCTCGTCCCACGGCACGCCTCGTGCGTGCCTCTCCGTGCGTCCCTCGTACGATGAGATGCCGCCGGACGATCCAGGTGATCGGCGACGAAATGACGCCAGATACCGACATGGAAATGCGGTCAACCGATGGAATCCCCCACCTTCGACGCGCTCGACGTGGAGCTCCTCCACGCGCTTGAGATCGACGGACGAGCCCCCTTCAGCCGCATCGCCGCCGTCCTCGGCGTCTCGGACCAGACCGTGGCCCGCCGCTACCGCAGGCTGCTCTCCGAGGGCGGCCTGCGGGTCGTCGCCGTACGCAACAACAGGAAGCTCGGCAGGGAGGACTGGATTCTCCGGCTGCGCTGCGCGCCCGACGGTGCGGAGACCATCGCGAACGCCCTGGCGCGTCGGCCCGACACGGCCTGGATCGGCCTCACCTCGGGCGGTACGGAGGTCGTCTGCATGACCCGGCCCCGTACCGCGGGCGACCAGGACGACCTGCTGCTCGGCAAGCTTCCGCGGACACCGCACATCGTGGAGATCCGGGCCTTCCAGCTGCTGCACACGTTCTTCGGCGGCCCGGTGGGCTGGCTGGTCAAGCACGGGCCGCTCACCGGTGAGCAGGTCGCCGCGTTGCGCCCGGCGCCGGTTCCCGATGCCGGCCCCGCACGGATCACCGCCGAGGACGAGCCGCTGGTCGGCGCCCTCGAACGGGACGGCCGTGCCACCTACCCGGAGCTGCAGCGGGCCACCGGCCGGTCGGAGTCCGCCGTCAAGCGGCGACTCGGTCAACTGCTCGGCTCCGGTGCGCTGTTCGTCGACATCGAGTACGACACCGCCCTTGTCGGGTTCTCCGTCGGGGCCATCCTGTGGATCACGGCGGCGCCGGGGGCGATGGACACGGTGGGCAGTGCGTTGGCCGAGCACGAGGAGATCGCGCACGCGGCGGCGACTGCGGGGCCGTCCAATCTGGTCGCCACGGTTGTCGCGCGGGATACCGCCGCGCTCTATGCGTATGTGAGTGGGAAGCTCGGGCGGCTCGAAGGGGTGCAGCATGTGGAGACCTCGCCGTTTCTTCGGCGGGTCAAGCAGCTGACCTATCAGCAGAGGACGCGGTAGCGCTCCGCGGGGTGCGTTGTGATCTGCGGGTTCGTTGTGGCTTGTCGCGCAGTTCCCCGCGCCCCTGAGGGGGCGCTCCCCTCGGGCTCAGCGGGTTCGGTGAAGTCTGACTCCGCCTGCCAGGATCGACGACGCCAACGCGTCCGCCGCGCTCTTCGCAGCCGTGTGGCGTTTGGCGTGTACGAGGACGAAGTCGACCTCGCCCAGTTCGGGGAGGCCGGCGCGGTCGGGGACGCGGACGAGGCCCGGTGGGACGAGGCCCCGGGAGTGGGCCATGACGCCGAGGCCCGCTCGGGCGGCAGCGATGAGGCCGTTGAGGCTGCCGCTGGTGCAGGCGATGCGCCAGGCCCGGCCCTGCCGTTCCAGGGCCTCCAGGGCGAGGGCGCGGGTGATGCCCGGCGGCGGGTAGACGATCAGCGGGACCGGACGCTCGGGGTCCAGGCGGAGCCGCTCCGAGCCGATCCAGACCAGGCGGTCGTGCCAGACCAGTTCACCGCGCGGGTCCTCGGGGCGGCGCTTGGCCAGCACCAGGTCGAGCTTTCCGTCGGCCAGTTGCTCGTGCAGGGTGCCCGAGAGCTCGACCGTCAGCTCCAGGTCGACCTCCGGATGGTCGTGCCGGAAGCCCTCCAGGATCTCGGTGAGACGGGTGAGGACGAAGTCCTCCGAAGCGCCGAAACGCAGGCGGCCGCGCAGCCGCGTCCCCGTGAAGAACGCCGCCGCCTGCTCGTGCGCCTCCAGGATGCGGCGCGCGAAGCCGAGCATGGCCTCGCCGTCCTCCGTCAGTTCCACGGAGTGGGTGTCCCGCGAGAACAGCTGCCGTCCGGCCGTGTCCTCCAGGCGCCGCACATGCTGGCTGACGGTGGACTGGCGCAGCCCGAGCCGCCGGGCCGCCTGCGTGAAGCTCAGCGTCTGGGCCACCGCCAGGAACGTGCGCAGCTGTGAAGGGTCGTACACACCTCCAGGCTATCGCGATTCGTGATGACAGTCAGAGTGGTATGACGGATTCCCGATCAAGGGTCCGAGGAGGACGATGGAGAGGGGACGCCCCAGCACTGAACCGCCGTACTGCACCACCGCACTGAACCGACTGAGCAACGGAGCACCGTGAAACGCCTGAAGTGGCCGTCCTGGCTGCCGATCGACCCGTACATCCTGCTGCTGCTCGGGACGGTGGGGCTCGCCGCCCTTCTGCCCGCCCGGGGAACCGGAGCCGATGTCGCGTCCGGCGCCTCCACCGCGGCGATCGCCTTCCTCTTCTTCCTCTACGGGGCCCGCCTGTCCACCCGTGAGGCGATGGACGGAGTACGGCACTGGCGGCTCCACATCACGGTCCTGGCCTGCACGTTCGTACTGTTCCCGTTGCTCGGCCTGGCGGCCCGCGGTCTCGAACCGGTGCTCCTGAACCACTCGCTCTACACCGGTCTGCTCTTCCTCACCCTGGTCCCGTCCACGGTCCAGTCCTCGATCGCCTTCACCTCGATGGCGCGCGGAAACGTTCCGGCGGCGATCTGCGCGGGCTCCTTCTCCTCCCTCGTGGGCATCGTGCTCACCCCGCTGCTCGCGGCGGCCCTCCTCGGCGGCACCGGGGGCGGCTTCTCCGCCGACTCGCTGCTCAAGATCGTGCTCCAGCTGCTGGTGCCGTTCCTGGCCGGGCAGTTGCTGCGCCGCTGGATCGGCGGCTTCGTCGCGCGCCACAAGAAGGTCCTCGGATACGTCGACCGCGGCTCGATCCTGCTCGTCGTCTACACCGCGTTCAGCGAGGGCATGGTGCAGGGCATCTGGCACCAGGTCAGCCCGCTGCGCCTGGGCGGTCTGCTCGCGGTCGAGGCCGTGCTGCTCGCCGTGATGCTGGCGCTCACCTGGTACGGCTCGAAGGCGCTGGGCTTCAACCGCGAGGACCGCATCGCCATCCAGTTCGCCGGGTCGAAGAAGTCCCTCGCCTCCGGACTGCCCATGGCGAGCGTGCTGTTCGGCGCCCACGCCTCGCTGGCCGTCCTGCCGTTGATGCTCTTCCACCAGATGCAGCTCATGGTCTGCGCGGTCATCGCCAAACGCCGCTCCCGCGACCCCGAGGCGGAACGGCCCGTCACCCCGGCCCCAGCCGCAGAGTCACGAATCGCGGTCGGTACAGGGACACGTTCCGGCTGAGGTTCGCCTGCGCCGTGACACCGCCGTTCGCGTCCAGCCAGTTGACGTCGTAGCTGAGCACGAGCCTGCCCCGGCTCACCGTCGGATGGAGCTGCGGGTTGTACGCGGCCACGCCCGCCCCCTGCTCCGGCAGCGGCGGGCTGAAGCCCTTGCCGGGCCCGTGCCAGGGCCCGGTGGGGGAGCACGCCCAGTACGAGGTGATGGTCGTCAGTCCCTCGGCGCCCGCCGCCATCGTGAACAGCACATACGTGCCCCCCTCACGGGCGACCGTGAAGGCGCTGCCCACCCCCTTGCGCCCGCCGTCGCCCAGCACGGGCTTCATGAGCGAGGGGATGGTCCACCGCTCGCCGTCCCAGTACCGCCACGCGCCGGGATCCGCCAGCCGGCCCCGGGGCACACGCGCGACGTACGCCTTCGACGCCGGCTGGGCGGCCGCTCGCGCGTCGTCGCCGCCGAAGACGTACGTCCAGTCCCCGTCGTCGGTCAGCGCGGTCGTGCCGAACAGCACCCGCTTCGCCGGGTCCTCGACCCGCTGCTGGTCGAGAACGCGCACGATGCCTTCGAGCCGCAGATCCGGCAGCGAGAGCGTGGCCACCTCGGTGGCCGTCGGCACCCCGTAGATCCAGGGGTACGTGCCGGTCGTACGCGTCCACAGCACGACCCGTACGACCTGCTCGGACGAGCCGGGGGAGCGGGGCTCGACGCGGGCGGCCACCGGCCAGCGCCACTGGCCCGGGGCCGGGTCCGCGAACAGCGGCGCGGGCAGGGTCCGTTGGAGACGGCCGTCGTCCATGACCACGGCCGAGTTGCGCACCAGGGGCGCGGTCGTGTCCCGCCACGCGTAGGACTCGCCCGCCGGGTTCGGCGGGCGGTACACCTGGCCGAGATACGTGTCCGAGAACAGCCACAGCACCCGGCCGTCCGGCAGCCGCACGGAGTGCGTTCCGTCGCCGCCGGTCCAGTCGTCGGCCCGCGAGGCGTCGTCCCCGTACCGCGCGAACTCGCCCGTGAGGTCCCGGTCGGCGGCCCAGGACTCGACCGTACGGGCCCGGCAGGAGCCCTCCCGGCCGTCGTCCTCCGGGAGGGCGGTGAGCAGCACGGCGCCGAGGACCAGGGCCAGGAGCAGGCCGAGCCCGGTCCCCGTGCGCTGTCGTGCTCGTGAGTCGTCGGGCACGCCCGGGACGTTAGTGGCTGCCGCTCACCCGGTCCATGGGCAGCCACAGCACGGTGTCCCGGGTCACAGGCGCGCCGGTCGTGCGGACACCGGTCAACTCGGCGTCGCTCAGCGCCCGGTCGTAGACCCGGACGTCGTCGATCGCGCCCGTGAAGTGCGCCCGGCTGTCCAGTTTCTGCCCGATGTGCACACCGAACGGCGCGTTGCGGCTCACGGAACCCGGCACATCGGCCGTGCCGGCCGAGGTCCCGTCGACGAACAGCGTCAGCTGTCCTCCGCCGCGGCGCAGCGCCAGATGGTGCCACTCGCCGTCGTTGTACGCGCCGGTCGTGCGCACGGACGCGGACCGCGGGGCGTTCGCGCCGTCCCGTACGGTGATCAGCCCCTGGATACGGTCGCTCGCGGGTTCGCCGCGCAGCCACACCTGCGGCTGGGCACCGCCGACCCCGCCCATCCACAGCAGGGGCTGCTCACCGGTGGTGGCGCTGTAGCGGAACCAGAGCGACGCGGTGAAGTCCTTCGTCCCGAGCGGCAGTTCGTCGCGGAAGGGCAGGCGTACGGCGTCGTCGGTGCCGTCGAACTCGAGGGCGCCGCCGAACACGCCGTCCGTCTCCCCGGCCCCGCCGAGGACCGCCGCGCGGGGTGCGCGCGGGGCACGGTCGACGGTGGTCGGGTCCGGGCCGCGGCGGGGCTGCAGCCAGTCCTCGGTGAACCGCGCGAACCGGATCTCGTCGCGCGCGTCCACGGCGCCGCCCTCGTACAGCAGGCCCACCGCGCTGCCGCCGATGCCCGCCATGTCCGAGTAGCCAGACCAGTCCGTCGTGACCACCGTGCCGCGGTCCACGCTGTCCCAGGTGCGCCCGCCGTCGTAGGAGGAGCGGATCATCATCGTGCGGCGGCGGTCCGGGTCGCCGGGGCAGGCGAGCAGGATCCGGTTGCCCAACCGCAGCGTGGAGCCCTGCACCTGGGGCGTGTAGAGGTCGGGGAGCGCACGGAACGGCGAGGTGAAGCTGTTGCCGCCGTCGCGGCTGAACGCCTGGGTGCGGTGCCCGAGATCGGTGCCGTCCTGCTCGCGGCCGCTGACGAGGATCGTCCCGTCGGCGCCCTCGGTCATCGTCATCTCGGACGCCTTCTGCCGGAACGTGCCGTCCTCCGCGATCGGCCACGAGTCCGTCGCCCCGATCCTCCAGTGGTCGCCGCCGTCGTCGCTGACGATGAGCGCGGCGTGGTTCGCGGAGACTCGACTGCCGTTCCACGTCTCGGTGTTGACCCCGAAGACCAGCCGGCCCGCGTGCCTGCCCCGGGTCAGCTGGATGCCGTGGACGGGACCGGTCGCGTACCAGGAGTTCCAGTGGGCGGGCAGGATCTCGTCGCTGAGGTCGCGCGGCTCGGACCAGGTGAGGCCGTCGTCGTCGCTGTGCTGCATGTGCGGGGTGCGGTCGCACGGGACATCGCAGTTGCCGCCGCCCGGACGGCCCGTGTTGTACGTCTCGGCCAGCACCACGCGGCCGGTCTCGCGGTCCACGATCGGGGCGGGGTTGCCGTGCGTGTCGCCCGCGCCCTCGTTGACGACCTGGAGCGGGCCCCAGGTGCGGCCGCCGTCGGTGGAGCGCTTGACCACGATGTCTATGTCACCGGCGTCGCTGCAGTCGTTCACCCGGCCCTCGGCGAACGCGAGCAGTGTGCCCTTCGTGGTCTTCACGACTGCCGGGATGCGGTAGCAGGCGTAACCGGGATCCTGGGAGGCCTTGAAGAGCACCTGCTGCTCGAATCCGGTTGGCGCGGTGGCCGCGGCAGGCGCCGAGGACATGGAAGACGCGGTGGATCTGGCGGATTCGGCGGGCCCGTCGGCGGGTTGGGCGTGCGTGGTGCTCGGCAGCCCGAGCAGCGCGGACGCGGTGAGGACCGCTGTCAGGGTGGAGCCGAGGCGTGCGCGAGCAGTGGATCTGAGATGTGCGCGAAGACTTGACGGCATGGTGCGACCTGCCCTTCGTGCGTCTGGACATCTGGATACATCTGGACATCGAGATAGGTCTGGACATCTGGACATCCCACGTCCAACGTGCGCGCCACAGACGCTACTTGGGCTCTCAGGCACCCCACAAGAAGCGTGCACGGGTCGTGCCGGGGGAAGTTGGCGCACGGCGGACGAGGACTCGGTGCCGCTTGGCGGTGTGCGCCTCCCCTCGGCGGTCGGGCGGTTCGCGTTTCGGCGGTCGGGCGGGTTCCGCTCAGTGAACCTGGGAGCCCGCCCGGCGACTGTGGAACACCCGGTGCCGTGGGCGGGCGACGACGCGTGCCGGGCTAGGCGAGTTCCCTCCGTCGGAGCAGCGGCGGCGGCACCGGGAGGAGCCCCGCGGGTTCGGGGACGGGGGCGGCCCCGCCGCTTCTGCGGCAGACCAGCGCGTCCGGGTCGCCGGCGGGCGCCTGGAGGCTGTAGCCGTCCGGGCACGAGGGTCCGGGGTCGCCCTTCTCGCCCTTGGGACCGGGATCCCCCTTCGGTCCCTGATAGCCCGGCGAGCCGTCGGAACCGGGCGGCCCCGCAGCACCCCCCGCTCCGTCCGTGCCGTTCGCCCCGTTCAGGCCGTCGGCGCCAGGGGGACCCGGCTCACCGGGCTCTCCGGAGGGACCGGACGGGCCGGGGGAGCCCGGTGAGCCGGGCGGCCCGCTCTCGCCGCGCGCTCCGCGCTGACCGCCGGGACCGGGTGCCCCGCCCGCTCCGGTCGCGCCCCGGTCGCCCTTGGCGCCGGGCTCGCCGGGTGCGGCGGCCGGCACGCGCACCCGGTCGAGCAGGTCGTCGACGGCGTCGGACGGATCGGGTGCCGCCGGGGTGCCGCCGCCGGCCTCGACCTGGGCGCGCAGATCGCGTACGTCCTGCGCCAGCGTCGACACGGCCTCGCCGCGCCGGTCGGCCTCGGCGCGCAGCCCGTCGGCCCTGCGGTCACCGGAGTCGATCCGCGCCCACAGGATGACCGCGACACCGCAGAGCGCGATCAGCACGCAGACGAGGAAGATGCTGCGCCAGCGCAGGGCAAGCAGCCGCTGGAACCGGGTCACGGCGCTCCTCCCAGTCGGTGGATGTCGAGTCGCAGACGGGCGATCTCCGACTGGTCGGCGGTGTGCATCGTCGACAACTCGTCGATGCGCGTGTCGCGTTCGGCGATCTGGCGCTCAAGGCGGTCGCGCTCGGACTGGAGCTTCTCGGTCAGGCTGGAGTAGCCGTTCAGGGCGTTCTCGCCCCGCTTCCCCAAGTACGCCACGACGGCCGCGCCCAGCACGCCCGCGCAGGCAAGTAACGAGCCGAGCAGGGTGGTGCCGGCATCCAAGTAACTGCCTCCTACCTGGACGACGGGCCGTGCGTACGGGGCCCGTTCGAGGTCGTCCGGAGCAACGAGTCAAATGCCTCCGGGGTACGCGCCCGCTCCGCCGGTACCTCCGGACGGGTGCTGACGGAGCGTCATATCCGGCTGTACCACCGGTTCGCGATGAAGGGGTCCAACCCGAGCAGTTCACGGGCCTGTTGATCCGGATTTCCAGTACGGACGGCTGATGCGGGCTAACGTTCCGTCATGAACGCACCGGACATGGAACCCCGCCTGGCCCTCGACCCCGCACGAACCGCCCTCGTGCTCGTCGATCTGATGGACCGCATCGTCGGACTGCCCCTTGAGCCCCGCAAGGGGACCGAGGTCCTCACCGTCGCCGAGGAGTTGGCGGCCGTCTTCCGGCAGGTGGGCGCGCTCGTCGTACTCGTGCGCGTGGAGCGGCCCGGTGTCCACGAGCAGCCGCCCGGCAGCGGTCTGGTCGCGGGGCTCGCGGCGGACGGTGACATCGAGATCGTGAAGCGGACCATCGGCGGCTTCCAGGGCACGGGGCTGCACGAGCGGCTCCGTGAACACGGTGTCTCCACGCTGGTGTTCGGCGGAATCGCCACCAACCTCGGCGTCGAGTCCACCGCCCGCGCCGCCGGCGACCTCGGCTACGACCTCGTCTTCGTCGAGAACGCCATGGCCGCCCTCACCGGCCCCGAGCACGAGGCCTCGGTGAAGCTGGACTTCCCACGCCTGGGCACGGTCGTCACGGCCGAGGATGTGCGCTTCGCAAGGGGCTGACCGGCGAGCAGGCCAACTGAAGCAGGACAACCACAGGCTTCTGCGCCCCGGAGGCGAGCCGAGCGCCAAAAGAGGCGAGGCCCCTCCGGCGCAGGGGGCGCTCCCCGCCGGGTGGGGGCCCCGCCGCCGTGCAGCGGGGAGACCGGTCAGCCCTGGGAGGCCGCGGCCCGTAGGGCGATGCGGTGCTCGCCCGCGTACACGTTCATGGAGGTGCCCCGCAGGAAGCCGACCAGTGTCAGGTTCGACTCGGCGGCCAGGTCCACCGCGAGGGAGGACGGCGCCGAGACCGCCGCGAGGACCGGGATGCCCGCCATCACGGCCTTCTGGGCCAGCTCGAAGGACGCCCGGCCCGACACCAGCAGGACCGTGCGGGAGAGCGGCAGCGAGCCGTTCTGGAGGGCGCGGCCGACCAGCTTGTCGACCGCGTTGTGCCGGCCCACGTCCTCCCGGATGTCGACGAGTTCGCCGCCCTCCGTGAACAGCGCCGCCGCGTGCAGACCCCCGGTCCGGTCGAACACGCGCTGCGCCGCGCGCAGCCGGTCGGGGAGGCTCGCGAGCAGTTCGGGTTCGAGCCGCACCGGGGGAGCCGTGTCGCCCGCCGTGTCGTCGATCGACCAGCGGGCGGTCGTACGGACCGCGTCCAGGCTCGCCTTGCCGCACAGGCCGCAGGACGAGGTCGTGTACACGTTGCGTTCGAGGGTGATGTCGGGGATGACGACGCCGGGCGCGGTCCGCACGTCGACGATGTTGTACGTGTTCGAGCCGTCCACCGTCGCGCCCGCGCAGTAGACGATGTTCTGCAGTTCGTCGGCCCTGCCGAGGACCCCCTCGCTGACCAGGAAGCCCGCCGCGAGCGCGAAGTCGTCGCCCGGGGTGCGCATCGTGATCGCGAGGGGTTTGCCGTTGAGGCGGATCTCCAGTGGCTCCTCGGCGACGAGCGTGTCCGGGCGGGTGGAGACCGCCCCGTCCCGGATGCGGATCACCTTGCGTCGTTCCGTGACTCGTCCCATGTCCTGATCAGTCCCGGTTCTGTACGTGCTGGTAGCCGAAGCGGCCCTTGATGCAGAGGTTGCCGTGGGTCACCGGGTTGTCGTGCGGCGAGGTGACCTTCACGATCTCATTGTCCTGCACGTGCAGGGTGAGATTGCAGCCCACTCCGCAGTAGGCGCACACCGTGGTCGTCTCGGTCTGCGCCGGCTCGTCCCACGTACCCGCCGCCCGCATGTCGAACTCCGACTTGAACGACAGGGCGCCCGTCGGGCACACCTCGATGCAGTTGCCGCAGTACACGCACGCCGAGTCCGTGAGCGGAGCGTCGTGCTCGACGGCGATCCGGGCGTCGAAACCGCGCCCGACGACCGAGATCGCGAACGTGTTCTGCCACTGGTCGCCGCAGGCGTCCACGCACTTGTAGCAGAGGATGCACTTGTCGTAGTCGCGCACGTACAGGTCGTTGTCGACCTTGGGTTCCTCGTTGAGACGGGCCGCGTCCGGGCCGAACCGGTCGGGTTTCGCCTCGTACTCCTTGAGCCACCCGGCGACCTCCGGTGTGGTCGACAGGTCGACCGAGGACGCGAGGAGTTCGAGGACGATCTTGCGGCTGTGCCGGGCGCGTTCGCTGTCCGTCAGCACCTGCATGTCCGCCTCGGCCTTGCGGGAGCAGGCCGGGACGAGGGTGCGTGAGCCCTCGACCTCGACGACGCACACACGGCACGCGTTCTTGGGGGCCAGGGTGTCGCCCTGGCAGAGCGTCGGGACGTCCTTGCCCACCGACCGGCAGGCGTCGAGGATCGTCGACCCCTCCGGGGCGCGCACGGGCTCGCCGTCGATCGTGAACTCCAGCAGACGGCGGGGGATCCCCAGCGGTATCAAGGTCATTCGTACGCCCCCAGGCGGTCGATGGCGGATTCCACGGCGTTCCACGCGGTCTGCCCGAGACCGCAGATCGAGGCGTCCTTCATGGCACGGCCCACCTCGCGGAGCAGGGCGATGTCGGACGCCGCGTCCGCGCCCGTCCGGTCGACGATGCGGTGCAGCGCCTCCTCCTGTCGCACTGTCCCGACCCGGCACGGCACGCACTGCCCGCAGGACTCGTCGCGGAAGAACTCGGCGATCCGCAGCAGCAGACGCGGCAGCGGCACGGTGTCGTCGAAGGCCAGCACGACCCCGGAACCGAGCGTCGTGCCCGCCTCCCGTGTGCCCTCGAAGGTGAGCGGGATGTCCAGTTCGTCGGGCCGTACGAAACCGCCGGCCGCACCGCCGAGCAGCACCGCGCGCAAACGTTTACGTACGCCCGCGAGGTCCAGCAGCTCGCCGAGCGTCGCACCGAACGGCAGCTCGTAGATGCCCGGCCGGTCCACGCTGCCCGACACACAGAACAGCTTCGGTCCCGTGGACCTGCCGGTGCCGATCGCCGCGTAGGCCTGAGCCCCCATCGTGAGGATGGGCAGCACGTTGACCAGCGTCTCGACGTTGTTCTCGGCGGTGGGTTTGCCGAACAAACCCTTCTCCACGGGGAAGGGCGGTTTCGACCGCGGCTCCCCTCTGTACCCCTCTATGGAGTTGAAGAGGGCGGTCTCCTCGCCGCAGATGTAGGCGCCCGCGCCGCGCCGGATCTCGATGTCGAAGGCGTACCCCTGGCCGAGGACGTCGTCGCCGAGCAGTCCACGCGCGCGTGCCTGTCCGATGGCGTGCTCCATGCGTTCCAGGGCCCGCGGGTACTCGCCGCGCAGATACAGGTAGCCCTTGTGCGCGCCGACCGCGTAGCCCGCGATCGTCATCGACTCCACGAGGGAGTACGGGTCGCCCTCCATGACCACGCGGTCCTTGAAGGTGCCCGGCTCGGACTCGTCGGCGTTGCAGACGAGGTAGTGCGGACGGTCGGGCTGCGACGCCGTGGCCTGCCATTTGCGGCCGGTGGGGAAGGCGGCGCCGCCGCGCCCGACCAGGCCCGCGTCCGTGACCTCGCGGATGACCCCGGCGGGGCCGATCGCGAAGGCCTGCCGCAGGGCCGTGTAGCCGCCCTGTGCCCGGTAGTCGTCCAGTGAGGCCGGATCGACCACGCCGACACGGCTCAGCAGCATCAGGGACGGGTCGCCGGCCTGCGGGACCGCCAGGGCCGCCGGCGGCTCCTCGGGCGCCGAGTCGGGCGAGCTCGCCGCGAGCACGGCCCGCTCGACGGTCGCGGGCGCCGACACGGCCGTACGCACCGGATCCCCGGCCTTGATCGCCAGCGCGGCCGGAGCCCGCTCGCACAGGCCCAGGCAGGGGCTGCGCTCGACGCTCACACCGCTGCCGAGGCCGAGCCCGGCCTCGACACCCGCGCACAGCTCCGATGCCCCGGCCGCCGCGCACGCGAGGTCCGTGCACACGTGCAGGACCGTCGCGGGCCGCGGCTTCACCGAGAACATCGCGTAGAAGGTGGCGACCCCGTACGCCTCCGCAGGCGGCACGGTCAGCCGTCGGCAGAGGTAGTCGAGGGCGCCCTCGCTGATCCAGCCGATCCGGTCGTTGACGGCGTGCAGCCCCGGCAACAGCAGGTCACGGCGTTCCCGGGCCTCACGCCCGCCGCGTGCCCACCTCAGGTCGGCGTCGGAACGGTCGGCGCCCTCCCACGAGGACTCCGGAGGACCGAGCAGTGTGTCGATGGCCGCCCGTTCCTCGTCAGTCGGCTTGCTGTCACCGAAGCGCAGGTCCACTTACGTCACCTCACTTGAATCGCAACCGGCAGCTTTTCGATCCGGATCGCCGACGCCTTGAACTCCGCCGTCCCCGCGATCGGGCAGTTGGCCTCGATCGTCAGCTGGTTGGTGTCCACCTCGTCGGGAAAGTGCATGGTCATGAACGCGAGCCCGGGCCGCAGCGCGGTGTCGATCCACACCGGCGCGACCACCGCCCCGCGCCGCGAGGAGATCCGGACCTCCTCGCCGACCACCACGCCGTAGCGCTCCGCGTCCTCCGGGCACAGCTCGACGTACTCCCCGCGCCGCAGCGGCGAGGCGAAACCGCCGCTCTGCACCCCGGTGTTGTACGAGTCGAGCCGCCGCCCGGTGGTCAGACGGATCGGGTACTCCTCGTCCGTCAGGTCGACCGGCGGGTCGTGCTGGACCAGTCCGAAGGGCGCGAGCCGGCCGCGCTCACCCGGGTCGGACGCCCACAACCTGCCGTGCAGATAGGTCGGTTCGATCCGGTCCGTCTCCGGGCACGGCCACTGGATGCCCTGGTGCTCCTCCAGCCGCTCGTACGTCATCCCGAAGTGGTCGGGGGACACCGACCGCAGCTCGTTCCAGACGGCCTCGGAGTCCGTGTACTTCCACTCGTGGCCCATTCGGGAAGCGAGGTCGCAGAGGATGTCGATGTCCTCGCGGGCCTCACCGGGCGGGACCACCGCCCGGCGCACCCGCTGAACCCGCCGCTCGCTGTTGGTGGTCGTGCCCTCGGTCTCGGCCCAGCCGGCCGTCGCGGGCAGGACGACGTCCGCCAGCTCGGCCGTCTTCGTCAGGAAGATGTCCTGGACGACGAGGAAGTCGAGGGCACGCATACGCCGTACCGCCTGCTCGCTGTCGGCCTCCGACTGCGCCGGGTTCTCCCCGATGCAGTAGACGGCCTTGAGCGTGCCCTCCTCCATGGCCTCGAACATCTCCGTCAGGTTCATCCCGTAGTGGGGCTGGATGACGGTGTCCCAGGCGGACTCGAACTTGAGCCGGGTGTCCGGGTCGAGGATGTCCTGGAAGCCGGGCAGCCGGTTCGGGATGGCGCCCATGTCGCCGCCGCCCTGCACGTTGTTCTGACCGCGCAGGGGCTGCAGCCCCGAGCCGAACCGCCCCACGTGGCCCGTCAGGAGCGACAGGTTGATGAGCGCGCGGACGTTGTCCGTGCCGTTGTGGTGCTCCGTGATGCCGAGTGTCCAGCACAGCTGGGCGCGCTCGGCGCGGGCGTAGGCGTGCGCCAACTCCCTTATCGCGGCGGCCGGTACGCCCGTCACCTTCTCGGCGAGCGAGAGGGTCCAGGGCTCGACGAGCTGCCTGTACTCCTCGAAGCCGGTGGTCGCCCGCTCGATGAACGCGTCGTTGGCCAGCCCCGAGTGGATGATCTCGCGGCCGATCGCGTGAGCCATCGGGATGTCGGTTCCGACGTTCAGCCCGAGCCAGCCCTCCGCCCACTCGGCCGTGGAAGTGCGGCGCGGGTCGACCGCGTACATCCGGGCGCCGTTCCTGATCCCCTTCAGCACGTGATGGAAGAAGATCGGGTGCGCGAAACGGGCGTTGGAACCCCACATCACGATGAGGTCCGAGTGCTCGACCTCGGCGTACGAGGAGGTGCCGCCGCCCGAGCCGAAGGCGGCCGACAGGCCCGCCACGCTGGGCGCGTGGCAGGTCCGGTTGCAGGAGTCGACGTTGTTGGTGCCCATGACCACGCGGGCGAACTTCTGCGCCACGTAGTTCATCTCGTTGGTCGCGCGGGCACAGGAGAACATGCCGAACGCGTCACGTGCCGCGCCGAGGCCCCGGGCGGCGCGGTCCAGGGCCTCGTCCCAACTCGCCCTGCGGAAGGGCTCGTCACGGGAGTCACGGACCAGCGGGTACTCAAGTCGGGTGTATGTCTTGGGAGTTCGGTCGCGCTTCCTCATACGGCGTTCCTCAAAGTCCTCGTGAGAGTCCTCGTGAAGGTCCTCATGCGGCGGTCCTCAGTGCGAGGAGGTCCGAGATGGCGTGGACGGTGCGGAGCGTGGGCACCGGGACGTCGGTGATCTCCGCGAGTTCGACGACGGCGGCCAGCAGCACGTCGAGTTCGAGCGGTTTGCCGCGCTCCAGGTCCTGGAGCGTCGAGGTGCGGTGGTCGCCGACGCGCTCCGCGCCGGCCAGCCGCCGTTCGATGGAGACGCCCACCTCACAGCCCAGCGCCTCGGCGACCGCGAGCGTCTCGGTCATCATGATCTCGATGACCCGGCGCGTACCGCCGTGCAGGCACATCTGCCGCATGGTCGCGCGGGCCAGGGCGCTGATGGGGTTGAAGGAGATGTTGCCGAGCAGCTTGAGCCAGATGTCGTTGCGCAGATCAGGCTCGACGGGGCACTTGAGTCCGCCCGCGACCATGGCCTCGCTGAACGCCGCACAGCGCACCGAGACCGAGCGGTCGGGCTCCCCGATGGAGAACCGGGTGCCTTCCAGATGGCGGACGACTCCCGGTCCTTCCAGCTCGGTCGCCGCGTAGACGACGCAGCCGATGGCCCGTTCTGGCGCGATCACCGCACTGACCGCGCCGCCCGGGTCCACGCTCTCGACACGGTGGCCGTCGTGCGGGCCGCCGTGCCGGTGGAAGTACCACCAGGGGATGCCGTTCTGAGCGGCGATCACCGCTGTCGTGTCACTCAGGAGAGGCTCGATGAGCGGCCCGCACGCCGCGTACGAGTTGGCCTTCAGGCCCAGGAGGACGAAGTCGACCGGGCCGACCTCGGCCGGGTCGTCGGTGGCGTGCGTCCGAGCGGTGAAGTCGCCGCGCGGGCTGAGCACTCGCACTCCGTGCTGCCTCATGGCCGCAAGATGCGGTCCACGGGCGATGAGGTGCACATCGGCACCCGCGCGATGCAGCGCGGCACCGACGTAGGCGCCGATCGCACCGGCGCCGAGAACTGCCACTTTCACTTGGGGGCTCCGTTCGGTCGAGGGTACCGAGGAGACGCTGAACAGCGTTGAACCATGTCGACTGAATATTGTCTACAGTATGGGAGTTGGAGCAGCAAGGGTTCGCGCAGCACCTGCAACACGCTCGGGGACTCCGCCGGGTATCACCGAACACGGCTCCCGGGTTCGCTGAGCGTCGCGCCCCGAACACCCTTGGTGGAGCAGTCGAGTTCGGCCGGGTCCCGCTCCCGAATGCCGTTCGTCGGACCGAACCGACCGTTCGTCGCGTCCGGGATACCGTTCACCGCATATGGCATACGCGTTCGTGTGGCCGTCTTCCCAACCGGCCGACCGGTTCCTATCGTCCGGGATCATGAGTCCCCCTGTAGCCCCACCGGGCTGGAGCCGCTGGCTGGTCCCGCCCGCGGCCCTGTCGGTCCACCTCTCCATCGGACAGGCCTACGCCTGGTCCGTGTTCAAGCCGTCCCTGGAGTCCGCGCTCGACCTCAGCGGCACCCAGAGCGCCCTGCCCTTCCAGCTCGGCATCGTGATGCTCGGTCTGTCCGCCGCGTTCGGCGGCACGCTCGTCGAACGCAACGGGCCGCGCTGGGCGATGACGGTCGCCCTGATCTGCTTCTCGTCGGGCTTCCTGCTCTCCGCGCTCGGCGCCGCCACCGAGCAGTACTGGCTGATCGTCTTCGGCTACGGCTTCGTCGGCGGCATAGGCCTGGGCATCGGCTACATATCGCCCGTCTCCACGCTCATCAAGTGGTTCCCGGACCGGCCCGGCATGGCCACCGGCATCGCCATCATGGGCTTCGGCGGCGGCGCGCTCATCGCCTCGCCGTGGTCCGCGCAGATGCTGGAGTCCTTCGGCTCCGACAGCACCGGCATCGCACAGGCCTTCCTCGTGCACGGACTGACGTACGCCGCGTTCATGTCCCTCGGCGTGTTCCTGGTCCGCGTACCGCGCCCCACGAAGACCGCGGCCGACGGCGGTCCGGCGCCACTCGAAGGCGTACAGGTCTCCGCGAACAGCGCCATACGCACGCCGCAGTTCTGGTGCCTGTGGGTGGTGCTCTGTATGAACGTGACCGCGGGCATCGGCATCCTGGAGAAGGCCGCCCCGATGATCACGGACTTCTTCTCGGACACCTCCACACCCGTCTCGGTGTCGGCGGCGGCCGGATTCGTCGCGCTCCTGTCCGCGGCCAACATGGCGGGCCGCATCGGCTGGTCGTCGACGTCCGACCTGATCGGGCGCAAGAACATCTACCGCGTCTACCTGGGCGTGGGCGCGCTGATGTACGCCCTCATCGCCTGGGCCGGGGACTCCTCGAAGCCGCTGTTCATCTGCTGCGCCCTGGTGATCCTCTCCTTCTACGGAGGCGGCTTCGCGACCATCCCCGCCTACCTGAAGGATCTCTTCGGTACCTACCAGGTCGGCGCGATCCACGGACGGCTGCTCACCGCCTGGTCGACCGCCGGAGTCCTCGGACCGCTGATCGTCAACTGGATCGCGGACCGGCAGGAGGAGGCCGGCAAATCCGGAGCGTCCCTCTACGGAACGTCACTGATCATCATGATCGGGCTGCTGGTGGTCGGCTTCGTCGCCAACGAACTCGTCCGCCCGGTCAACGTCCGCCATCACATCCCCGCCCAGAGGGAGGCCTCCGATGTCACCGAGCGACAGCAGTCCGCCTGAGGGCGTCACGCCCGACCGCCGCCCGCTGATCGCCTTCGCCTGGCTCTGGGTGGGGGCGCCGTTGGCCTATGGTCTGTACGAGCTGGTGCAGAAGGCCACCCAATTGTTCACAGGGTAGGTGTTCGGGTGTCCGAGGGCCTGACAGAAGCCGACAAGGGTGGCACACCAATCCTGTGGCATTACGTGCCCTCGTACCCGTGAGTACCTGATCAGACTGGTGAGTCCCGTTACCCAGGCAACAAAGGGGACCGCCCATGAACGGCTCACGCATCGCCGCTGTCGGCCACTACCAGCCCGCCAGGATCCTCACCAACGAGGACCTGGCGGACCTGGTCGACACCAGCGACGAGTGGATCACGAGCCGGGTGGGCATCCGTACGCGGCACATCGCGGGACCCGACGAACCGGTCGACGAGCTGGCCGCGCACGCGGCGGCCAAGGCCCTGGCCGCCGCCGGCCTCGCCCCCGACGACATCGACTTCGTCCTGGTGGCCACCTCCACCGCCGTCGACAAGTCGCCGAACATGGCCGCCCGGGTCGCCGCCCGCCTCGGCGTCCCGTCGCCCGCCGCCATGGACGTCAACGTCGTCTGCGCGGGCTTCACGCACGCCCTGGCCACCGCCGACCACGCCGTACGCGCGGGTGCCGCGACCCGCGTGCTGGTCATCGGCGCCGACAAGATGTCCGACGTGGCCGACTGGACGGACCGTACGACCTGTGTGCTCGTCGGGGACGGGGCGGGGGCCGCGGTCGTCGAGGCCGCCGGGGCCGCCGAGGAGCCCGGCATCGGGCCCGTGCTGTGGGGCTCGGTGCCCGAGATGGGACACGCGGTACGCATCGAGGGCACCCCCTCGCGGTTCGCGCAGGAGGGCCAGAGCGTCTACCGCTGGGCGACCACCAAGCTCCCGTCCCTCGCGCGCGCGGCCTGCGAGCGCGCCGGCCTGACCCCCGAGGACCTCGCCGCGGTCGTGCTGCACCAGGCCAACCTGCGCATCATCGAGCCCCTCGCCGCGAAGATCGGCGCCGTGAACGCGGTCGTCGCGCGCGATGTCACCGAGTCGGGCAACACCTCCGCCGCCAGCATCCCGATCGCCCTGTCGAAGCTCGTCGAACGCGGCGAGATCTCCACCGGCGACCCGGTCCTGCTCTTCGGCTTCGGCGGCAACCTCTCCTACGCGGGACAGGTCATCCGCTGCCCGTGACGTGCACGTATTCCGGCGAGCGAGCCCCTCGAAAGGGGCGTGTGACGAGGCCAACTCCCCTCCGGCCTGGCCATTGTGCGCCGTAGACTGTAGACGAAAGACAATTGATACTGGCTTTGAGGCTGCCGTGCTGCCGGCGCGCACGCCGCCGCTGCCCAGGAGGGGGACCGCGATGTTGTCGACCGGACTGCCGCAGGGGTCGGTGCCCAAGCTCGAACGGCCGGGACCGCTCCGGGACCGTGTCTACGAAGCGCTGCTCGAACTGATCACGACGCGCGCCCTGCAGCCCGGCCAGCATCTCGTCGAGAGCGAGTTGGCGGGGCATCTCGGGGTCTCCCGGCAGCCCGTGCGCGAGGCGCTGCAGCGGCTGAACACCGAAGGATGGGTCGATCTGCGACCCGCCCAGGGCGCCTTCGTGCATGAGCCGACGGAAGCCGAGGCGGACCAACTCCTCACGGTCCGCACGCTGTTGGAGGCCGAGGCCGCCCGGCTCGCGGCGGCCAACACGGGCACGGCGGGCATCGCCGCACTTGAGGAGCTGTGCGCCCAGGGCGAGGAGGCGGTCGGCGCCGACGACGTGGACGGGGCGGTCGCGATGAACGCACGCTTCCACGCGAAGGTCATGGAGCTCGCGGGCAACACGGTCCTCGCCGAGCTGGCCGCCCAGGTCGACCGGCGGGTCCGCTGGTACTACACACCGGTCGCCAGGCAGCGCGGCCACCAGTCCTGGATCGAGCACCGCGACCTGATCGCCGCGATCGCGGCCCGCGACGAACAGCGCGCGACCGAGGTCATGCGCACCCACACGGAGCACACCCGCCGGACTTACCACGCCCGTCCTCGCGACTGAGTGCTTGCGCTCCGCCGGGTGCCGGGGGCGTCCGGGAGGTTCGGTGTCGTCCGAGGGTGTGTTGTGGCTGGGCGCGCAGTTCCCCGCGCCCCTTGCGGGGGCGCCGTCAGAACGCGTCCGTGTGTTCCGTCGCCCACTCCCTGAACGTGCGCGGCGGTCGCCCCGTGACCTCCTCGACCGTGGGCAGGACCTGGGACTCGTCCAGGATCCCGTCGGCGAAGAAGCGGAGGAACGCCTCGGCGTACGGAGCAGGGAAGGCGGCACCCAGTGCCTCGCGGGTCTCCTCGTCCGTGAGGCCGACGGTACGCAGCTCGCGGCCCAGCACCTCGCCGAGTACGGCGATCCGGTCGGCGGGCAGCAGTGACTGAGGGCCCGTCAGGGTGTAGACGTGGCCCGCGTGTTCGGGCGAGAGGAGAGCCCGAGCGGCGACCTGCGCTATGTCGTACGGATCGATGTCCGCCGTACGGACACCGGGGAACGGCACACGCACCTCGTCGCCCTTGCGTATCTGGTCCGCGAGCGACACCGCGTTCGACATGAAGCTCACGGGCCGCAGGAAGGTCCAGGCGAGCCCGGACTCGCGTACCCCGTTCTCCGCCGCCCGCAGATAGCGGGTGACCGCGTTGCCGTCGTCGACCGCCGCCGACTTGCCGGAGAGCATCACGACCCGCTCGACACCCGCCGCCCGCGCGTCGGCGAGGACGGCCCGCTGCCCCTCGTACCCGGGCATCAGGAACAGGGCCCGCACCCCGTCGAGCGCCTCCCGTACGGTCTCCGGGCGGTTCAGATCGCCGGCCACCCCCTCGGCGCCCCGGGGCAGTCCGGCCCCCTTGCCCGAACGGGTCATCGCACGCACCGGCTCACCCGCGGCGGCCACCGCGCGCACCACACCGGCGCCGACGTTCCCCGTGGCACCCGTCACCAGGATCATGAGTTCCCCCTGTCCCGCCCCGGGCCACGGCAGCCCGGAGCACAGGGTGCCCATCCTGCTGTGTTGTCCCGCGCGGGGCCACCGCTCCAACTCGCTTTGTCCTCTGAGTGGAAGAAGTCGTCGGTAAATCGTGCGCAACTTCTTCCCAGGTTCGGCAGCCACTGCTACGTTCCCCTCGAAAGCCAACGACGGCGGTGCCGATTAGGCGGGGAGGGGCTCGTGAGACGGATGACGGCGCGACCCGGAAACGCCCACCAGGCGCGGCTGCTCAGGCTGCTGCGTGACGAGGGCCCCAACTCACGGGCCCAGCTGGGCGATCAGGTGGACCTCTCACGGTCCAAACTGGCCGTCGAGGTCGAACGGCTGCTGGAAACGGGCCTCGTGGTGGCCGACGGACTCGCCGCCTCGCGCGGCGGCCGCCGCTCCCACAACATCCGGCTCGCTCCCGCACTGCGCTTCCTCGGCGTCGACATCGGCGCCACCTCGGTCGATGTGGCCGTCACCAACGCGGAGTTGGAGGTGCTGGGGCACATCAACCAGCCCATGGACGTGCGCGAGGGCCCGGTCGCGGTCTTCGAGCAAGTGCTCGCCATGGCTGCGAAGTTGAAGGCTTCGGGGCTCGCGGAGGGGTTCGACGGCGCCGGCATCGGCGTACCCGGCCCGGTCCGTTTCCCCGAGGGCGTCCCGGTCGCCCCGCCGATCATGCCGGGCTGGGACGGGTTCCCGGTCCGGGAGGCACTGAGTCAGGACCTCGGCTGCCCCGTCATGGTCGACAACGACGTGAACCTGATGGCGATGGGGGAGCAGCACGCGGGCGTGGCCCGTTCCGTGGGCGACTTCCTCTGCGTCAAGATCGGTACCGGTATCGGCTGCGGGATCGTCGTCGGCGGTGAGGTCTACCGCGGTACGACGGGCAGCGCGGGCGACATCGGCCATATCCAGGCCGTGCCGGACGGCCGCCCGTGCGCGTGTGGCAACCGGGGCTGCCTGGAGGCCCACTTCAGCGGCGCCGCGCTCGCCCGCGACGCCACGGAGGCCGCCCAGCAGGGGCTTTCCCAGGAACTGGCGGCACGACTGGAGGCGGCGGGCGCCCTGAGCGCCGTCGACGTCGCCGCCGCGGCCGCCGCGGGTGATGCCACCGCGCTCGATCTGATCCGCGAGGGCGGCAACCGCACCGGCCAGGTCATCGCCGGACTCGTCAGCTTCTTCAATCCGGGCCTGGTGGTGATCGGCGGCGGTGTGACCGGACTCGGCCACACCCTGCTCGCCGCGATCCGCACCCAGGTCTACCGTCAGTCGCTGCCCCTGGCGACCGGCAACCTCCCGATCGTACTGGGGGAGTTGGGCCCCACCGCCGGAGTCATCGGCGCGGCCCGGCTCATCAGCGATCACCTCTTCTCACCCGCGTAACGCCTGCTTCCAGAGCCGCAAGAGCGCAACCACGTCTTCACGAGCCGCAAGAGCGTCATCTCTCCACGAGCCGCAAGAGCAGCGCCTCTTCCCGAGGCGCTCCCGCACCACACCTCACGACACACGCTGCTTCGCCCTGCCTCATTCCGCCCTGCCCTGAGACCGGCCCGCACGCCGAGGGGAACCGTCATGGCTCCAGAACCACCCCTGCTCACCATGTCCGGCATCACCAAGTCGTTCCCCGGTGTCCGGGCCCTCGACGGCGTCGACCTCGACGTCCAGACCGGCGAAGTGCACTGCCTGCTCGGCCAGAACGGCGCGGGGAAGTCCACGCTCATCAAGGTCCTGGCAGGCGCCCACCAGCCGGACGACGGCGCGATCACCTGGCGCGGCGAAAAGGTCACCCTGCGCTCACCCATAGCCGCCATGCGCCTCGGCATCGCCACCATCTACCAGGAACTCGACCTGGTGGAACACCTGTCGGTGGCCGAGAACGTCTACCTCGGGCATGAACCGACGACAGCCGGCTTCGTCGTGCGCGGCAAGGACGCCAAGACATCAACTGGCGCTCTCCTCAAGCGACTTGGGCACTCGGAGATCGATCCCGCGCGGCTCGTCGGCGACTTGTCGGCCGCCCAGCAGCAGATCGTCTCCATGGCACGGGCGCTCTCCCACGACGTACGCCTCATCGTCATGGACGAACCGTCCGCGGCCCTGGACCCCGACGAGGTCGACAACCTCTTCCGCATCGTCGGCGACCTGACGGCCGAGGGCGTCGCAGTCGTCTACATCTCGCACCGGCTGGAGGAGATCCGCCGCATCGGCGACCGGGTCACGGTCCTCAAGGACGGCCGGGCGGTGGCGGGCGGACTCCCGGCGAAGTCGACGCCCACCCGCGAGGTCGTCGCGCTGATGACCGGGCGGAACGTCGAGTACGTCTTCCCGGAGCGGCCCACGCACCAGGCGCTGCCCGATCCGGTGCTGGAGGTCCAAGGCCTCGCACGGGACGGTGAGTTCGCCTCGCTCGACCTCACCCTGCGCCCCGGCGAGATCGTCGGCCTCGCGGGACTTGTCGGCTCCGGCCGCTCCGAGATCCTGGAGACCATCTACGGCGCCAGGAAGCCGAGCAGCGGTCAAGTCCTCGTGGACGGCAAGCGGTTGAAGCCCGGCAGTGTCCGCGCGGCCGTCCGCGCCGGACTCGGCCTCGCCCCCGAGGAGCGCAAGGCGCAGGCCCTGCTGATGCTGGAGTCCGTCACCCGGAACGTGTCGGTGTCCTCCATGTCCCGCTTCTCGTACGGGGGCTGGCTCGACCGGAGCGCCGAGCGGAACGCTGCGCAGAAGGCGACCCGCGAGCTGTCACTGCGCCCCGACAACCCGTCCGCACCCGTGCGCACCCTCTCCGGCGGCAACCAGCAGAAGGCGGTCCTGGCCCGCTGGCTGCTGCGCGGCTGCCGGGTGCTGCTGCTCGACGAACCGACCCGGGGCGTCGACGTCGGCGCCCGCGCCGAGCTGTACGCCGTCATCCGCCGCCTCGCCGACGAAGGCCTGGCCGTGCTCATGGTCTCCAGTGAAGTACCCGAGGTCCTCGGCCTCGCCGACCGCGTCCTGGTGCTCCGAGAAGGCCGGGTCGTGCACACGGCGCCGGCCCAGGAGCTCGACGAACACCGCGTACTCGACCTCGTCATGGAAGGAAGCCCGGCGTCATGACGCAGCCCGTGTCCCCGCCCCGGGACGAAATCCCGAAGCTGTCACCACAGGTGGAACCCAGTCCGTGGCGGGCGGTCGTGGCCCGTGCCGACGTCCGTACCCTCTCGTTGCTGGGTGTGCTCGCCGCCCTGATCCTCATCGGAGGCATCACCAAGCCCGACGAGTTCCTCGACACCCGCAACCTCCAACTCGTCCTCACCCAGGCCTCGGTGATCGGTGTCGTCACGGTCGGCATGACCTTCGTCATCATCTCCGGCGGCATCGACCTGTCCGTCGGCGCGATCGTCGCACTCGCCTCGGTGTGGGCGACGACCGTCGCCACCCAGGACTTCGGCTTCGTCGGCATCTTCTTCACGGCGGTGATCGTCGGCGTCGGCTGTGGCCTCGTCAACGGGGTGCTGATCGCGTACGGCACCATGGTGCCGTTCATCGCGACACTGGCCATGCTGGCCTCGGCCCGCGGTCTCGCCCTCCAGATAACCGACGGCAACACCCAGGTCGTCACCGTCGACGGCATCCTCGACCTCGGCGAGCGCGACTCCTACATCCTCGGCGTCCCGCCGCTCGTCATGGTGTTCGCGGTCGTGACGATCATCGGCTGGCTCGTACTCAACCGCACCACCTTCGGCCGGCGCACGGTCGCCGTCGGCGGCAACGCGGAGGCGGCCCGGCTCGCCGGCATCGACGTACGCCGCCAGCGCCTCTACCTCTACCTGCTGTCCGGACTGTGCTGCGGCATCGCGGCCTTCCTGCTGATCATCCTGTCCGGCTCGGGCCAGAACACCAACGGCAACCTCTACGAACTCGACGCCATCGCCGCCGCGATCATCGGCGGCACCCTGCTCACCGGGGGGCGCGGCACCATCGTCGGCTCGGTGCTCGGAGTCCTGATCTTCACCACGATCACCAACATTTTCGCCCTGAACAACCTGCAGAGCGACGTCCAGCAGATCGCCAAGGGCGCGATCATCGTCGCCGCCGTGCTCGTCCAGCGCCGTACCGCCAGCACGACCTGAGGAAAGGGTTCACCATGCCAGAGATCACGAGCCGCAGAGGACTGCTCTTCGGCACCGCCGCCGTCTCGGCCGGTGTCCTCCTCACCGGTTGCACCAGCAACGATTCCAAGGACGAGCCGGCCTCCAACGACCAGCCCGCCGCCGACGACAAGCCCGGCAAGCAGGTCACCATCGGCTTCGCCGGACCGCAGGCCGACCACGGCTGGCTCAACGCGATCAACGACAACGCCAAGAGCCGCGCCAAGAAGTACAAGGACGTGACGCTGGAGATCACGGAGGGCTCCAACGACACCGCCCAGCAGATCGGCCAGATCGAAACGCTGATCAACAAGAAGGTCGACGTCCTGGTGGTGCTGCCCGCCGACGGCAAGGCGCTCACCCAGGTCGGCCTGCAGGCGATGCGCGCGGGCATCCCCGTCGTCAACCTCGACCGGATCTTCAACTCCCCGCAGGCGTACCGCTGCTGGATAGGCGGCGACAACTACGGCATGGGCCTCAACGCCGGCCACTACATCGGCGAGCAGCTCAAGGACAAGAAGGGCGCCCGGGTCATCGAGCTCGCGGGCCTCGACAACCTGGAGCTGACGAAGCAGCGCACGCAGGGCTTCGACGCGGCCCTCAAGAACTACCCGAACATCAAGAAGGTCGCCCGCCAGGCCGCCGAGTTCACCGTCGAGTCGGGACAGGCCAAGATGTCCCAGCTGCTGCAGGCCCAGTCGAACTTCGACGCCCTGTGGAACCACGACGACGACCAGGGAGTCGGCGCCCTGCGCGCCATCGAGCAGGCCGGACGCGACGACTTCCTGATGGTCGGCGGGGCGGGCGCCCTGTCCGCCATGCAGGCCATCGAGTCGGACAACAGCGTCCTCAAGGCCACCGTCCTCTACCCGCCCACCATGGCCGCGTCCGCGATCGACCTCGCCCGAGCCCTCGGCCAGAGCAAGGGCATCGGCGGCCTCGCGGAGTTCGAGATCCCCTCGTCCCTGACGCTCTACTCGGCAGTCGTCGACAAGGAGAACGTCAAGACGTACCTGCCCACCGGCTTCAAGTAGGCCGTGCCCCCTTTGGGGCGCCCGTCAGGGGCGCGGGGAACTGCGCGACCAGCCAAAACGGACCCGCAGTCTCCAACCGTGCAGCAAGCGGAGCGCCCCCGCACGACAACCCCCCACCGCGCCACGACGAAGAGGAGGACCTCCGCATGGGAGAGCCGCAGCAGCCCGACGAGGCACAGGCCGGGGCAGCGGCCGGAAGGCCGCCCCTGGGCGTGGGCATGGTCGGATACGCGTTCATGGGCGCCGCCCACTCACAGGGCTGGCGCACCGTGGGCCGTGTCTTCGACCTGCCACGCCGACCGGTCCTCGCCGCCGTCTGCGGCCGTGACGCGGGAGCCGTACGAGCGGCGGCCGACCGGCTCGGCTGGGCGGCCGCCGAGACCGACTGGCGGGCGCTGATCTCCCGCGAGGACGTCGACGTGGTCGACATCTGCACCCCCGGCGACAGCCACGCCGAGATCGCCGTCGCCGCGCTCGCCGCCGGCAAGCACGTGCTGTGCGAGAAGCCCCTCGCCAATACGGTCGAGGAGGCCGAGGCGATGGCCGAGGCCGCCCAGGCCGCCGCCGAGCGCGGCCAGGTGGCGATGGTCGGCTTCAACTACCGCCGGGTGCCCGCCACTTCACTCGCCCGGCAGATGGTCGCCGAGGGGCGCCTCGGCACCCTGCGGCACGTCCGGGTGACATACCTTCAGGACTGGCTGGTGGACCGGGAGTTCCCGCTCACCTGGCGGCTGCGCAAGGAGACGGCGGGGTCCGGCGCGCTCGGCGACCTCGGCGCCCACATCGTCGACCTCGCCCAGTACCTGGCGGGCGAGCCGGTCGTGGGGGTGTCCGCGCTCACCGAGACCTTCGTACGGGAGCGGCCGCTGTTGTCCGGAGCCTCCAGCGGCCTCTCGGCGGCCGGGGGGAGCGAAGTCGGGGCCGTCACGGTCGACGACGCCGCCCTGTTCACCGGACGGTTCGCCTCGGGTGCCCTCGCGTCCTTCGAGGCCACCCGGTTCGCCACCGGCCGCAAGAACTCCCTGCGCATCGAACTCAACGGCGAGAAGGGATCGTTGGCCTTCGACCTGGAGCGCCTCAACGAACTCTCGTACCACGACGGCACGGAGCCCGGCACCCACGCCGGCTTCCGCCGCATCCTCGTCACCGAACCCGACCACCCCTATCTGGAGGCCTGGTGGCCGCCGGGCCACGGCCTCGGCTACGAGCACACCTTCGTCCACCAGGCCCGCGACCTGGTGCACGCGATCGCGGACGGCGCACAGCCGCTGCCCTCCTTCGCCGACGGACTGCAGGTGCAGCGCGTGCTGGCGGCGGTCGAGGAGAGCGCCGAGAAGAACTCCGTCTACACCCCCATCGCGAGCTGAGGAAGGCCAGTCCATGCCGCGCAACTTCACGCTGTTCACCGGCCAGTGGGCCGACCTGCCGCTCGAAGAGGTCTGCCGGCTCGCCCGCGACTTCGGCTACGAAGGACTCGAACTCGCCTGTTGGGGCGACCACTTCGAGGTCGACAAGGCCCTCGCGGACTCCACCTACCTCGACTCGCGCAGGGAACTGCTCGACAAGTACGGCCTCAAGTGCTGGGCCATCTCCAACCACCTGGTCGGCCAGGCCGTCTGCGACGCCATCATCGACGAACGCCACCAGGCGATCCTGCCGTCCCGTATCTGGGGCGACGGCGAGGCGGAGGGCGTACGGCAGCGGGCGGCGGCCGAGATCGCCGACACCGCACGGGCCGCGGCCGCATTCGGCGTCGACACCGTCATCGGCTTCACCGGCTCCGCGATCTGGCACCTGGTCGCGATGTTCCCGCCCGCCCCCGAGTCGATGATCGAGCGCGGCTACGAGGACTTCGCCATGCGCTGGAACCCCATCCTCGACGTCTTCGACACCGAGGGCGTGCGATTCGCGCACGAGGTCCACCCGAGCGAGATCGCGTACGACTACTGGACAACCCAGCGCGCACTGGAGGCCGTTGACCACCGGCCGGCCTTCGGGCTGAACTTCGACCCCTCGCACTTCGTCTGGCAGGACCTCGACCCGGTCGGTTTCCTGTGGGACTTCCG
Source organism: Streptomyces sp. NBC_00258 (assembly GCF_036182465.1). Lineage (NCBI taxonomy): Bacteria > Bacillati > Actinomycetota > Actinomycetes > Kitasatosporales > Streptomycetaceae > Streptomyces > Streptomyces sp. NBC_00258. The sequence goes on along the minus strand of NZ_CP108081.1, from coordinate 3,094,005 downwards.
CGACCGGATCTACCACGTGGACTGCAAGGAGGCCCGCAAGCGCCTCGACGGCCGCAACGGACGGCTCGGCTCCCACCTGCCGTGGGGCGACCCGCGTCGCGGCTGGGACTTCGTCTCCGCGGGCCACGGCGACGTCCCCTGGGAGGACGTGTTCCGGATGCTGCGCTCCATCGACTACAAGGGCCCCATCTCGGTCGAGTGGGAGGACGCGGGCATGGACCGCCTCCAGGGCGCACCCGAGGCACTCACCCGGCTGAAGGCCTACGACTTCGAACCTCCGACGGCGTCCTTCGACGCGGCGTTCGGCGGCAACGACTAGCCACCCCCCTCACAGAGTTCGTTCCGGGGTGACGGCGCACCCCGGCGCATCGCACCCGCATGTACAACCAGCCCCACTCTGGAGGCACTCCGTGCACGGGAACGACCACATAAGCACCACCAGAACCGAGAGCCACAGACGACGCCCGAGACTGCGACTGCGCAAGGCGCTCGCCCTCTTCACCGGAGCGCTCCTCGCGGGTGCCTCGCTCACCCTGGCCACGCCTCCGGCGGGCGCCGCCGTCGCCGACCCGGCCGCCGCGCCGGCCGCGCCCGCGGCCGCCGAGGACTTCCAGCAGGTCACCCTCGCCAAGGGGGAGCCCGAGGTCGGCGAGCCCATGTCGCTGGCCGTCCTCCCGGACCGCTCGGTCCTGCACACCTCGCGCGACGGCGAACTGCGGATCACCGACAGCGCCGGAAACACCAAGCTGGCGGGCAAGCTCACCGTCTACTCGCACGACGAGGAAGGCCTGCAGGGCGTCGGCGTCGACCCCGGCTTTGCCGACAACCGCTTCATCTACCTCTACTACGCCCCGCCGCTCGACACCCCGGCGGGCGACGCCCCCGAGACGGGCACCGCGGCCGACTTCGCGCCCTTCGACGGCGTCAACCGGCTCTCCCGCTTCGTCCTGAACGCGGACGGCACCCTCGACAACGCCAGCGAGAAGAAGATCCTCGACGTCCCGGCGACCCGCGGCATCTGCTGCCACGTGGGCGGGGACATCGACTTCGACGCTGCCGGGAACCTCTACCTGTCGACCGGTGACGACTCCAACCCGTTCCAGTCGGACGGCTATTCGCCCATCGACGAGCGCGCCAACCGCAACCCCGTCTTCGACGCGCAGCGCACCTCCGGCAACACCAACGACCTGCGCGGCAAGATCCTGCGCATCAAGGTGAACGCCGACGGCTCGTACGCGGTCCCCGACGGCAACCTCTTCGCGCCCGGCACGGACAAGACGAAGCCCGAGATCTACGCGATGGGCTTCCGCAACCCGTTCCGCTTCAGCGTCGACAAGAAGACCGGCATCCTCTACGTCGGCGACTACGGCCCGGACGCCGGTGCCGCCGATCCCGCGCGCGGCCCGGCCGGCCAGGTCGAGTTCGCCCGCGTCACCGAGCCCGGCAACTTCGGCTGGCCCTACTGCACGGGCAACAACGACGCCTACGTGGACTACGACTTCGGCACGGGCGCGTCGGGGGCCTCCTTCGACTGCTCCGCACCCAAGAACACCTCGCCCAACAACACCGGTCTGACGGACCTGCCCCCGGCCCAGACCGCGTGGATCCCCTATGACGGCGGATCCGTACCCGAGTTCGGTACCGGCTCCGAGTCCCCGATGGGCGGCCCGGTCTACGACTACGACGCCTCACTCGACTCGCCCGTCAAGTTCCCCGAGGCGTACGACGGGGACTTCTTCGCCGGGGAGTTCGGCCGCCGCTGGATCAAGCGGATCGCGTCCGACGACAGCGGCACCGTGCAGTCCATCAACGACGTGCCGTGGACCGGCACCCAGGTGATGGACATGGCCTTCGGCCCGGACGGCGCGCTGTACGTCCTCGACTACGGCCTCGCGTGGTTCGGCGGTGACGAGAACTCGGCCCTGTACCGGATCGAGAACGCGACCGACGGCCACTCGCCCGTGGCACAGGCCGCGGCCGACCGCACCTCGGGACAGGCGAAGCTGAAGGTCAAGTTCTCCTCCGCCGGCACCACGGACGCCGACGGTGACGCCCTCACGTACAGCTGGGACTTCGGCGACGGCGGCAAGTCGACCTCGGCGAACCCGACGTACACGTACAAGAGGAACGGCACCTACACGGCGACGCTGACCGCGAAGGACGCCACGGGGCGGACCGGCAGCGCGAGCGTACGGATCGTCGTCGGCAACACCGCGCCGAAGGTGACCCTCCAACTCCCCGAGGACGGACAGCTGTTCAGCTTCGGTGACGCCGTGCCCTTCAAGGTCAAGGTGACCGACCCGGAGGACGGCAGGTCGATCGACTGCGCCAAGGTCAAGGTCAGCTTCGTCCTCGGTCACGACAGCCACGGCCACCCGCTGACCACCGCGAACGGCTGCTCCGGCACCATCCAGACCAGCGCCGACGGCGGCCACGACGAGGACGCGAACATCTTCGGTGTCTTCGACGCGGAGTACACCGACAACGGAGGCGGCGGCCAGGAGGCGCTCACCACGCACGACCAGAACGTCGTCCAGCCCAGGCACCGGCAGGCCGAGCACTACGGCAAGTCGGAGGGCGTCACGATCCAGACGAAGACCACCGCACACGGCGGACGGACCGTCGGTGACATCAACAACCGCGACTGGATCTCCTTCGAGCCGTACGTCCTGAGCAACGCCACGAAGATCACGGCGCGCATCGCCTCCGCCGGTACGGGCGGAAAGCTGGAGGTCCGCGCGGGTTCGCCCACCGGCCGCCTGCTCGGCACCGCGACCGTCCCGGTGACCGGCGGCTGGGAGAACTTCCAGGACGTCACCGCCAATCTGACGAAGGCACCGCGCGGCACCACCACGCTCTACCTCGTCTTCAAGGGGAGCGGTACCGGATCCCTGTACGACGTGGACGACTTCACCTTCACAACCCGCTGAGGGAGGTGCGCCATGCGAGCAACTGGCCGAACAGCGACCGCGGTTGTCGGCGCCGCCCTGCTCATCGGGTGTGTTTCGGGGCCGGCCGCCTCGAAGGGACCCTCCGACTCGTCGGGTCCGTCCGGGGCCGCCGCGTCGAAGAAGCCCTCGAAGGGTGAGCGTGTCCTGGTGTTCTCCAAGACCGCCGGGTTCCGGCACGACTCCATCCCCGAAGGCGTCGCCGCGGTGAAGAGCCTCGGCGCCGAGAACGGGTTCAGGGTGGACGCCACCGAGGATGCGGGAGCCTTCTCCTCGCGCAACCTCGCCCGGTACGACGCCGTGGTGTTCCTCTCCACGACAGGGGACGTCCTCAACGAGGCCCAACAGCGGGCCTTCGAGGGCTACATCAAGCGCGGCGGCGGTTACGTGGGCATCCACGCGGCCGCCGACACCGAGTACGACTGGGAGTTCTACGGCGGCCTCGCCGGCGCCTACTTCCAGTCGCACCCGGCGATCCAGCCCGCGCGGATCGAGGTCGAGGACCGGGGACACCCGGCCACCTCGCACCTCGGGGAGTCCTGGAACCGTACGGACGAGTGGTACAACTACCGCTCCAATCCCCGGGACCGGGCCCACATCCTGGCCTCGCTCGACGAGTCGTCGTACAGCGGCGGCACGATGAGCGGCGACCATCCGATCGCCTGGTGCCAGGAGTACCGGGGCGGCCGCGCCTTCTACACCGGCAGCGGTCACACCAAGGAGTCGTACGCCGATCCCGCCTTCCAGCAGCACCTGCTGGGCGGCATCCGGTGGGCCGTCGGCGCCGCGAAGTCCGACTGCCGCCCGGAGAAGGGGTATTCACCTCTCTTCGACGGGACCGCCGAGTCGCTGGCGGACTGGAAGCAGGCGGGGCCGGGCTCGTTCTCGCTCTCGGACGACGGCACACTCACGTCGTCCGGCGGCCTGGGCATGCTCTGGTACGCGGACCGCGGCCTCGGCTCGTACTCGCTGAAGCTCGACTGGAAGATGGCGAGTGCCTCCGGGGACGACAACTCCGGTGTGTTCGTGGGCTTCCCGGCCTCCGACGACCCCTGGTCGGCCGTCAACAACGGCTACGAGATCCAGATCGACGCGTCCGACGCCCCCGACCGCACCACCGGGGCCGTGTACAGCTTCCAGTCCGCCGACATCGGGAAGCGCGACCGTGCGCTGAACCCGCCGGGGGAGTGGAACACGTACGAGATCCGCGTGGAGGGCGAACGACTCCGCGTCTATCTCAACGGCGTGAAGATCAACGATTTCACCAACACCGATCCGGCGCGCAGCCTGCGTGACGGTCATGTCGGCATCCAGAACCACGGAGCCGAGGACCAGGTGTCCTTCCGGGACATCCGGATCAAGGAACTGCCGGCGCGAACCGGCGCGCAGGGCGATTGAGCGGCGGCGGGCGGGGGACGCCGGACCTCCGCCCGCCGTCTTGTCCCCTCTCCGGCAGCCGATCTTCCCGGCTGCCCGGTCCGGCTCGCGTTGCCGTCTTGCGAATGACCTCACGTACGACAAGGAGGCTGCCCATGTCCGCCGAATCCTCCGTCTCCCCGTCCCGGGTGGGAGTGTGGCTGATCGGAGCACGTGGCTCTGTCGCCACCACGGCCGTCACGGGCTGCGCCGCGGTGACCGCGGGGCTGCACCCACCGACAGGCATGGTCACCGAGACCCTCGCGTTCGCCGACTGCGGACTGCCACCGCTGTCGTCTCTCGTCTTCGGCGGTCACGACACAGTGGACTGCCCGCTGCCGAAGCGGGCGGAGGCGCTCGCCGCCGGGGGTGTGCTGCCGCCCGGTCTTCCGGCGGCCGTCACCGCCGAACTCACCGCCGCCGACCGGGAGATCAGGCTCGGCGGCCCGCTGTCCGGTGAGACGCGCGACGAGGACGAACTGGTCGAGGCCCTGGCCTCCGACATACGAGACTTCATGAGCCGATGCGGTCTGGACCGCACGGTCGTGGTCAACGTGGCGTCCACGGAACCCGTGCCCACCGGAACGGAACTCCCGGCCAGCTCCCTGTACGCCGCGGCCGCGCTGCGGGCGGGCTGCCCGTACGTCAACTTCACCCCGTCCATGGGCCTGCACCACCCCGCACTGGCGTCCGCGGCCGCGGCGTCCGGGCTGCCGTACGCGGGCCGTGACGGCAAGACCGGCCAGACCCTGCTGCGGTCGGTCCTCGGCCCGATGTTCGCGCAGCGCGCGCTGGCGGTCCGCGCCTGGTCCGGTACGAACCTGCTGGGCGGCGGTGACGGCGCGGCCCTCGCCGACCCGGGGGCCGCCGCCGCGAAGAACGCGGGCAAGGAACGCGTCCTGGCCGACACCCTCGGCGGGGTTCCCGAGGGCGAGACCCACATCGACGACGTACCGTCCCTCGGCGACTGGAAGACCGCCTGGGACCACATCGCCTTCGACGGCTTCCTCGGCACCCGGATGGTCCTCCAGACGACCTGGCAGGGCTGCGACTCCTCCCTCGCGGCCCCGCTGATCCTCGACCTGGCACGCCTGGTCGCCCGCGCCCACGAGGCAGGCCTGTCCGGCCCCCTCTCCGAACTCGGCTTCTACTTCAAGGACCCGGTGGGGGAGGGCCCCGCGGCCCTGGGCGAGCAGTACGCGGAACTGGTGGGGTTCGCGGAGCGGTTGCGGGGGGTTCGATGAGCGGGGGGCCGGCGTCGAAGAACGCGAACCCGGTGCCCCGGGACGCGGACCCGGCGGAACAACAGGCAAGCCCTGAGGCGCGAGGCGCGAGCCCGGTGCCGCAGGACGCCGCGAGGACGACATCACCACGGTCCGCGAGGCAGGGAGTGGACGTGCACGCCTGGGTGGAACTCCTGCGTCTCCCCGCCCTCTTCACGGTTCCCGGCGACGCGCTCGCCGGCGCCGCCGCGGCCGGGGCGCGCCCGAACCCCCGAACCCTGGCGGCCATCGCCTCCTCCCTCTGCCTGTACGAGGCCGGCATGGCCCTCAACGACTGGGCCGACCGCGCGGAGGACGCCGTGGACCGCCCGCACCGCCCCCTGCCCTCGGGCCGCATCAGGCCGGCCGCGGCCCTTGCGGCGGCCGGCGGCCTGACCGCGGCGGGCCTGGCCCTGGCCTCAACGGCGGGCCGCAGGCCCCTCGCGGTCGCGGGCGCGCTGGCGGCCACGGTCTGGTCGTACGACCTGGTCCTCAAGCGCACGCCCGCGGGCCCCGTGGCGATGGCCGCGGCCCGCGCCCTGGACCTCCTGCTCGGCGGGGTGGCCGCCAACGGCGACATGCGCAGGGCACTGCCCTCGGCGCTGGCACTGGGCACCCACACCCTGGCCGTCACCACGGTCTCCCGCCACGAGACCCAGGGCGGTTCACCGTGGGCCCCCTTGAGCGGACTGGTCACGACGACGGCACTGGCCTGGTCCGTCACCCGCGACGGCGCGGAACGGGGTCGGCAGCCCGGACAGGACAGGCACGCGGGAGGGGACCGGCAGCCAGGAGGGGACAGGAAGCCTGGACGGGACCGGCAACCGGGAGGGAACCGGCAGTCGGGACGCGCGGCGGCAGCCGCCACCAACCTCGTGTCCCTGCGCGGAGCACTCGCCGCCGTCTACGCGGCGACCGCCGCCCGGCCCCTCTTCCACGCCGCCCTGAACCCGTCCCCCCAGCTCACCCAGCGAGCCGTCGGCGGCGGCATCCGAGCCATGATCCCTCTGCAGGCCGCCCTCGCGGCCCGCTCCGGCGCTCCGGTCACCGCCCTGCTGACGGCGGCGCTCGCCCCAGCGGCCCGCCGGTTCGGCCGGAAGGTGAGCATGACATGAGCCTTCGGCCGAGCCCCCGCCCCACCGCGCACCCCCTCCGCTACTCCTACGGCACCAACGGCCTGACCGACCTCCGCCTGGACGACGCACTCTCCCTTCTCGCCGACCTCGGCTACGACGGCGTCGGCTTGACGCTCGACCACATGCACCTGGACCCGCTGGCCCCCGACCTCGCGGCCCGCACACACAAACTCGCCCGCAGACTGGACGAGCTCGGCCTGGGCGTCACCATCGAGACCGGCGCCCGCTACGTGCTCGACCCGAGGCGCAAGCACGGCCCGTCCCTCCTCGACCCGGACCCGGACCAACGCGCCCGCCGCGCCGACCTGCTCGTCAGAGCCGTCCAGATCGCCACCGACCTCGGCGCCCACGCGGTCCACTGCTTCAGCGGCATCCTCCCGAAGGACACGGCCACAGCCACGGTCGGAGAAGCGGACGCCGAAGCGGCTGCCGGCGAAGCGGCCGAGGACGCCGCCTGGAAGCGTCTCGCCGAAACCCTCGCCCCCGTCCTCGACGCCGCCACCGCCGCCGGAATCCCCCTCGCCGTCGAACCCGAACCGGGTCACCTCCTCGCCACCCTCGACGACTTCCACCGCCTGCGCACCGCTCTCGGCAGCCCCGACGCCCTCGGCCTCACCCTCGACATCGGCCACTGCCAGTGCCTCGAACCCCTCTCACCAGCCGACTGCGTACGCGCCGCCGCCCCCTGGCTGCGCCACGTCCAGATCGAGGACATGCGGCGCGGCGTCCACGAACACCTCCCCTTCGGCGACGGAGAGATCGACTTCCCTCCCGTACTCGACGCCCTCGCCGCCGTCGGCTACCAGGGCCTGGTCTCCGTCGAACTGCCCCGCCACTCCCACGCGGGCCCTCAACTCGCCCAGCAGTCCCTCCCGTTCCTCCACCACGCGGCCGCCGTCTCCACACCCCCGGACGCCGACCGGCCGCCGATCCCCGGCGAGGGCTCCACCGACTCCGACGGGAGAACCCCGTGAACCACCTCCACGACGCCCTCGGTACCCCGACGGACGTCGCCCCGCCGGCCCTCGCCGCCCTGCACACCCGCCTGAACGGCCGGCTCGACGGCGCCGCCCGCGCCTGGCTGGACCAGGCACTCGACGAGGCGGCCGCACACCCGGGCACCCACGGGCCCATCTCCGTCTGGGAGTTGCGGATCGCCGAGGCCGGCCGCCGCTGCGGCCCCGACCTGGCGGAGGCGGCCCGCGTCCTCCTCCTGCACGCGGCCCGGGCCGACGCCACCACCCTCGCCCGCGTCTACCGCCAGGGCACCGCCGACGAACGCCGCGCCGTCCTCCAGGCACTGCCCCACCTCGTGCCGGGCCCCGACGCCCTGCCGATCGTCGAGGACGCCCTGCGCACCAACGACACCCGGCTCGTGGCCGCCGCCGTCGGCCCGTACGCCGCCCTGCACCTGGACGCCCACAACTGGCGGCACGCCGTGCTCAAGTGCCTGTTCACCGGTGTCCCCGTCGAGGCGGTGGCCGACCTGCCCCGCCGCGCCCGCGCCGACGCGGAACTCGCCCGCATGCTCGCCGACTACGCCGACGAACGCACCGCCGCGGGCCGTCCCGTACCCCAGGACCTGCACCACGTCCTGGACCTGACCGAGCACCCGGCCACCCCGCCCGGCACCGACGCCCCCCACGGCAGCGACGGCAAGGAGTCCTGATGCGTATCTTCGACCCCCACATCCACATGACGTCACGCACCACCGACGACTACGAAGCCATGCACGCAGCCGGTGTCAGAGCCGTCGTCGAACCCGCCTTCTGGCTCGGCCAGCCCCGCACCTCGGCGGCCTCCTTCCTCGACTACTTCGACTCCCTCCTCGGCTGGGAACCCTTTCGCGCCGCGCAGTACGGCATCGCCCACCACTGCACCCTCGCCCTCAACCCCAAGGAGGCCAACGACCCCCGCTGCGTGCCCGTCCTCGACGAACTGCCCCGGTATCTCGTGAAGGACCACGTCGTGGCCGTCGGCGAGATCGGCTACGACTCGATGACCCCCGCCGAGGACACCGCCCTGGCCGCCCAGCTCCAGCTCGCCGCCACCTATGAGCTGCCCGCGCTCGTCCATACCCCGCACCGCGACAAGCTGGCCGGTCTGCGCCGCACCCTCGACGTGGTCCGGGAGTCCGCACTGCCCCCGGACCACGTCCTGATCGACCACCTCAACGAGACCACGGTCAAGGAGGCCAAGGACGGCGGCTGCTGGCTCGGCTTCTCCGTCTATCCGGACACCAAGATGGACGAGGAACGGATGGTCGCGGTCCTGCAGGAGTACGGACCGGAGAAGGTACTGGTCAACTCCGCCGCAGACTGGGGCAAGAGCGATCCGCTCAAGACCCGCAAGGTCGCGGACGCCCTGCTGAAGGCCGGCTTCACCGAGGACGACGTCGACCAGGTGCTGTGGCGCAACCCCGTCGCCTTCTACGGACTCAGCGGCCGCCTCGACCTGGACGTCGCCGGCACGGACGCCACCCACGAGGGCAACTCCATCCTCCGCGGCGTCCCGAAGACCCTCCCGGACACCGACCCGACGATGACGGAGGCGTGACCCATGCGCTTCCGTCACCCCGACGGCTCCACCGTCCACCTCGCCTACTGCACCAACGTCCACCCCGCCGAGACCCTCGACGGCGTCCTCGCCCAGCTCCGCGACCACTGCGAACCCGTACGCAAACGCCTCGGCCGCGACCGTCTCGGCATCGGCCTGTGGCTCGCCAAGGACGCCGCGCACGCCCTGGTCACCGACCCGTCCGCCCTGCGCGGGCTGCGCACCGAACTCGACCTCCGCGGTCTCGAAGTCGTCACCCTCAACGGCTTCCCGTACGAGGGGTTCGGCGCCGAGGAGGTCAAGTACCGCGTCTACAAGCCGGACTGGGCCGACCCCGAGCGGCTGGAACACACGACGGCTCTCGCTCGCGTCCTCGCCGGACTCCTCCCCGACGACGTCACCGAAGGCACCATCTCCACCCTGCCGCTCGCCTGGCGCACGGTGTACGACGACGGCCGCGCCGACCGGGCCCACGCCGCCCTTACCACCCTCGCCGAACGCCTCGACGCGCTGGAGGAGCTGACCGGTCGCTCCATCCGCATCGGCCTGGAGCCGGAGCCGGGCTGCACCGTCGAGACCACGGCCGACGCCATCGCCCCGCTCACCGCGATCGGCCACCCCCGCATCGGCGTCTGTGTCGACACCTGCCACCTCGCCACCTCCTTCGAAGATCCGCGCACCGCACTGGACGCCCTGGCCGCCGCCGGCGTCCCCGTCGTCAAGTCCCAGCTCTCAGCCGCCCTGCACGCCGAACACCCTCACCTCCCCGAAGTCCGCGAGGCCCTCGCCGCCTTCGACGAACCCCGCTTCCTGCACCAGACCCGCACCCTCACCGCCGCCGGACTCCGCGGAACCGACGACCTCGGCGAGGCCGTCAAGGAGGACGCCCTGCCCGACGCCTCCCCGTGGCGCGCCCACTTCCACGTCCCGCTGCACGCGGCCCCCGACGCGCCCCTCACCTCCACGCTGCCCGTACTCAAGGACACGCTGACCCGACTGGTCGGCGGCCCGCACCCGCTGACCAGCCACCTCGAGGTCGAGACCTACACCTGGCAGGCCCTTCCGCCCGAGCTGCGCCCACGTGCCCGCGCCCAGCTCGCCGACGGCATCGCCGCGGAACTCACCCTCGCCCGAGACCTGTTGACGGACCTCGGCCTGAAGGAACTCCCATGAGCACCCAAGAGACCCCGGCAGCGCCGGCCGGTACCGACGGCTCCACGAACCCCACCCCGCTCCTCGTCCTCGACGTCGTCGGCCTCACCCCCCGTCTCCTCGACCACATGCCCCACCTCAAGACCCTCGCCCAGGCCGGCTCGCAGGCCACCCTCGGCACGGTCCTGCCCGCCGTCACCTGCGCCGCCCAGTCGACGTTCCTCACCGGCACCCACCCGTCCGAGCACGGCATCGTCGGCAACGGCTGGTACTTCCGCGACCTGGGCGACGTACTGCTGTGGCGCCAGCACAACGGCCTGGTGTCCGGGGACAAACTGTGGGACGCCGCCCGGCGCGCGCACCCCGGCTACACGGTCGCCAACATCTGCTGGTGGTACGCCATGGGCGCCGACACCGACATCACCATCACCCCTCGTCCGATCTACTACGCCGACGGCCGCAAGGAACCCGACTGCTACACCCGGCCCCCGGCCCTGCACGACGAACTCACCGAGAAACTCGGCACGTTCCCGCTCTTCCACTTCTGGGGTCCCGGCGCCGACCTCGTATCCAGCCAGTGGATCATCGACGCCACCCGGCACATCATCCGCACCCGCCACCCGGACCTGACCCTCTGCTACCTCCCTCATCTCGACTACGACCTGCAGCGCTTCGGCCCCGACGACCCGCGCTCCCTGAAGGCGGCCGCCGACCTGGACGCGGCCATGGCCCCCCTCCTCGACGACGCCCGGGCGGAGGGCCGCACCGTCGTCGCCCTGTCCGAGTACGGCATCACCCGCGCGGACCGCCCCGTCGACATCAACCGCGCACTGCGCCGCGCCGGACTCCTCGAAGTGCACACGCAGGACGGCATGGAGTACCTCGACCCGATGGCCTCACGTGCCTTCGCCGTCGCCGACCACCAGATCGCCCATGTCTACGTACGCCGCCCCGAGGACATGGAGGCCACGAAAGCCGCGCTCGCCGATCTTCCCGGCATCGAGCAACTCCTCGACGACGAGGGAAAGAAGACCCACCACCTCGACCATCCGCGCTCCGGCGAACTCGTCGCCGTCGCGGAGCCGGACGCCTGGTTCACGTACTACTACTGGCTCGACGACGCCCGCGCGCCCGACTTCGCGCAGCTCGTCGAGATCCACCGCAAACCCGGCTACGACCCGGTCGAGCTCTTCATGGATCCGCTCGACCCGTACGTCAAGGTCAAGGCCGCGGGCGCGCTGGCCCGCAAGAAGCTCGGCATGCGCTACCGCATGGCGGTCGTGCCCCTCGATCCCTCACCTATTCGAGGCAGCCACGGCCGCCTCCCCCTGAGCGACGACGAAGGTCCGCTCATCATCTGCTCCACCCCCCGCGCTGTCGGCGACCGCGTCGCGGCCACCGATGTGAAATCCCTGTTGCTCGACCTGGCCGGCCTCGGGTGACAGCACCCGGGAGCGACCGGACGGGCGATCACGAAAAGTGAAACACACGGCACAGACAGTGTGTTCGGCCTGTGGACAACCGGCATACCGCACGGCACCCGTCACAGCCGGACACCTGACGAACATGGCTGGGCCCCTGCCGAACACGGTGGGCCCCTACCCGAAAGAGAGACACCGTGACCGCGTTCAACGACGAATCCGGATCCGGCGACGCCCTGCGTCGCGCGCTCGGCGTCAACCGCCGCCGCTTCCTCAGCACGTGCACCGCCGTCGGAGCCGGGGCGATAGCCGCCCCGGTGCTGGGCGCCTCACCAGCCCTGGCCCAGGACCGGGGCAGAGGCCATGACCACGACCACGGCCGAGGTCACGTCCTCGTTCCGCCGGGCAAGCGCGGCATCATCCTCTACACCGTCCGCGACGCCACGGCCCGCGACCCGCTCGCCTCGGACCTGCCCTCCGGCTTCCGCGAGGTGTTCAAGCAACTGGCCCGCCACGGATACCGCCAGGTGGAGTTCGCCGGCTACGGCCAGCACGCCAACGCGCCGGGCGGTGCCAACCTCGGTTCCGTGGCGGGCGCCAAGCTGCTGCGCTCCTGGCTCGACGACTACGGCCTGCGCGCCCAGGGCAACCACGGCTTCATACCGTCCTCCTGGCCGCTGACCAGCGCCGACGTGGACACCTTCAAGCTGAACCTGGAGATCGCCAACATCCTTGGCATGGACCACATGGGCACCGGCGGCGACCCCACCGGCAGCTCCTACCCGGCCGACTGGGACGTGGCGGCCGACAAGTGGAACGCGCTGGGCAGGATCGCCCGCCGCGAGGGCATCAAGCTGTACACGCACAACCACGACTCCGCCTACGGCTTCCTGCTCGACGGAGGCCCGCTGGACGCCCAGGGCCGCCCCACCCGCAGCTCCGGCATCCGCAAGCTGGAGTACTTCCTCAAGGCCACCGACCCGAAGCTGGTCTGGCTGGAGATGGACATCTTCTGGGCACACGTGGCCCAGTACAAGTTCCACACCTACACCGCCCACGACGGCTCCACCCGCAGGAAGGTCTTCGACCCGGCGGGGCTCGTCGCCCGCCACAACAAGCGCTACCCGCTGTTCCACGCCAAGGACGGTGTCGTGAGCACCACCAACGGCATGGGCTATGACATGGTCCCGTTCGGAACGGGCGTCATCGACTACACCACGTTCTTCTCGCGGGTCGGGGAGCGGAACTACCACAACCCGATGGTCGAGGACGACAACTCGCCCAGCGCCACCGACCCCGCACAGTCGCTGCGCGAGGCCAAGATCAGTTACGACAACCTCGCGGCCCTCCGGGCAAGGCGTCACTGACCACGGACCACGGCAGGCGGTCCTCCCCACGTGGTGCGGTGGGGAGGACCGCCTGCGTTTCCAAGCCTGGGAGCGGTTGTGGGGGTTCTAGTACGTCGGGGACGTGTGCGGCGGACACGACGCGGGACGGTTCCTCCGCGCCGCAGGGTTCATGAGGGGGCATCCCCTCACCGGCTCGACGCGTGTGCGTACCGGTTTCAGGCCGTCTCCTCACCGAGCGGTTGCGGATTCGGTTCGATGCGCTTGCCCTTGGGCCGCCCGGGCGGGTGCAGGAACAGAGCCATGCAGCCGGCGAACAGGGAGATCGAACCGGCCAGGATGAACGCGCCGGCGTAGTCCCAGTTCGCCACGACCACGGCGCCCATGCCGGAGCCGAGCAGGCCGGACACCAGCTTGGAGCTGTAGACGAGCCCGTAGTTCGACGCGTTGTTGTTCTCACCGAAGTAGTCGGCGGTCATGGCCGCGAACATCGGGAAGATCGCGCCGCCGCCGAATCCCGAGATGGACGAGAAGAGCAGGAACAGCGGCAGGTTTCCGATGTTGCCCGACCACAGGATTCCGTACTGGGAAAGACCGAGCACGATGCAGACGAAGATCAGACATTCCTTGCGGCCGTACCGGTCGGACAGCCAGCCGATGACGCCACGTCCGGTGCCGTTGACGATTGCCTTCATGGACATCGCGGTCGCCACGATCCCGCCCGCGAAGCCGACCTCCTTGCCGAACGGCACCTGGAAGGCGATACCGAAGATGTTCACGCCCGAGGTGCAGAGCAGACAGAACCACATGAGCCCGACCCGGCCCGTCTTCCAGGCCTCCATGGGGGTGTACTGCTTCACGGCGGGCGGGTTCTTCTCCATGGCGCGCCGTGCCCGAGGGTCGTCGGGCTTCTTGAGCGGGTCCACCTCCGCGGGCCACCAGTTCTTCGGCGGGTCCTGGAAGAAGTAGCCGGCCACGGCCACCACCGCGGCAAGGAAGACACCGACGGACACCAGGACCCACCTGAAGTTACTGGTGTCCATGAAGCCGGTGAAGATGAACACGAAGGGCACCGAGCCGTAGGCGAAACCGCCGTTGACGAAGCCGGTCTTGCCGCCCTTGCGCTCCGGATACCACTTGCCGACCATGTTCACGCAGGTCGCGTAGACCATGCCGGCGCCCATACCGCTGAACATGCCGAACCCGATGTACGCGACGATCACATGCGGTGCGAAGGCGAGTGAGACGTAGCCCAGCAGGGTGCCGACCGCGCCCAGCATCATCGCCCAGCGTGCGGGCAGTTTGCCGGACTCACGGAGCTTGCCCGCGGGGAAGGCCACCGCGGCCTGGAAGAACACCCACACGCCGAGCATCCAGAAGATGTGCCCGTCGGTCCAGTGGTGCGCGCTGTGCAGCGTGTCCTCGGCGGACGCGAAGGCGTACTCGGCCGAGCTGATTCCCATCATGCCGACCCACGGCAGGATGACCATCCACTTGCGTTTGCGGCCCATGATGTCGAGGTCGGACTCACCGACGCGGTAGACGCGTCCGTTCGCGTCGGCCACCTCTCGGTATGTCGCCGTCGTGGGCAGATCGGTGGTTGTCATTTTGCGAATGCACCCCTTGCGTCGAAAGATCTGGCCAGCGCCCCCTGTCCAATTCCTTTCGTGTGCGCACGGGTCCCGGGGCGGGCCGACGCGCACCGTCGGCCCGCCCCTTCACCGGGTCAAGTCATGAACTGCCCCCCAACAGCGCCCGCCGCGCACCGCGGCGTCACAGGAGCCCCGCCGCCCGCGCCCAGCGGTACTTCGCGCCGAGCACCGCCACCGGCTTCTCGGTCGTGTACGGGTATGCCACGACCCCGCGCTCGTAGAGGTACTGGCAGGCCTCCTCGACCTCGACGTCGCCCGCGAGCGACGCCACGACGGGCTTCTCGATCCCGCGCTCCTTGAACTCGGCCACCACGCGCGCGGTGAGCTCGGCGAAGACCATGGGAGGGGTCACGATGGTGTGCCAGTAGCCGAGGACGAGCGAGTGGATCCGCGGGTCCTCAAGACCCAGCCGGATCGTCGCCTCGTACGTCGACGGTGGCTCGCCGCCCGTGATGTCCACCGGGTTGCCGGCTGCGCCGAAGGGCGGGATGAACTCCCGGAAGGACGCGTCCAGGTCCGGCGGGATCTCCATCAGGGAGAGGCCGTTGTCGGTCACCGCGTCGGACAGCAGTACGCCACTGCCGCCGGCGCCGGTGATGATCACGATGTTGTCGCCCTGCGGAGTCGGCAGCACCGGCAACCCGCGCGCGTACTCCAGCATTTCGTTCAGACCGGGCGCCCTGATGACACCGGCCTGCTTCAGGATGTCCTCGTACACGGCGTCGTCGCCCGCGAGGGCGCCCGTGTGCGAGCCCGCGGCCTTGGCGCCTGCCGCCGTACGGCCCGCCTTCAGGACGACCACCGGCTTCCTGGGGACGGTCGCCCGCGCGGCCTCGACGAAGGCGCGTCCGTCCTTGAGGTCCTCCAAATGCATGGCGATGCACTTGGTGTTGGGGTCCTCGCCGAACCAGGTCAGCAGGTCGTCCTCGTCCAGGTCCGACTTGTTGCCGAGCCCCACGATCGCGGAAACACCCGTCTTCGTAGTGCGCGCGAAGCCCAGAATGGCCATCCCTATGCCACCGGACTGCGAGGTGAGCGCGACACCGCCCTTGACGTCGTACGGCGTGCAGAACGTGGCGCACAGGTCCTGCCACGTCGAGTAGTAGCCGTAGATGTTCGGCCCGAGCAGCCGGACGCCGTACCGCTCGCCGATCGCCACGATCTCGTCCTGCAGCTCGTGCTCACCGGTCTCCGCGAACCCGGAGGGGATCAGGACAGCGTTGGGGATCCCCTTGCGTCCCACCTCCTCCAGGGCCGAGGCCACGAACTTGGCGGGAATAGCGAAGACCGCCACATCCACCTCACCGGGAACGTCCGTGACACTCTTGTACGCCTTGCGGCCCAGAATGTCATCGGCCTTGGGGTTCACCGGGTGGATCTCCCCGGAGAAGCCGCCGTCGATGAGATTGCGCATGACCGAATTGCCGATCTTGCCCTGCTCGTTGGAGGCCCCGATGACGGCCACGGACGACGGCTGCATCAGCCGGCGCATCGAGATGAGGATCTCGTCGCGCGTGTACTTGCGGCGGGGCTTGGCCACTTCCTCGGCGAGGATGATCCGGATGTCCGCGGCCACCGCGCCCTCCGGGGTGGCGATCACCGGGTTCAGGTCCACCTCGGCGATCTCCGGGAAGTCCGCCACCAGTTCGGAGACCCGGCGGATCTGCTCGGCGATCGCCCACCGGTCCACCGCAGGAGCGCCCCGCACGCCACGCAGGATCTCCGCTGCCCGGATCGAGTCCAGCATCGACAACGCCTCGTCCGCGTCCACGGGCGCCAGCCGGAACGTGACGTCCTTGAGGACCTCGACGAGCACTCCGCCGAGCCCGAAGGCCACGACCTTCCCGAACGTCGGATCGGTCACCGCGCCGACGATGACCTCCTGCCCCTTGGGGAGCAGCTCCTGGACCTGTACGCCCTCGATACGGGCCTCGGCGTCGTACGCCCGGGCGTTCTCGATGATCTTGTGGAAGGCGGCGCGTACGTCCGCCGCCCCCTCCACCCCGACGATCACGCCGCCGGCGTCGGTCTTGTGGAGGATGTCCGGGGAGACGATCTTCATCACGACGGGTCCGCCGAAGCGCGCCGCATAGGACACCGCCTCGTCGACGTCGGTCGCCAGCTCCTCACCGGGGACGGCGATCGCGTACGCGTCGGCGATCACCTTGCCCTCGGGCGCGGTCAGCGCCGTCCGCCCCTCGGCCCGCACGGCTTCGAGGAGCGTACGCACCCTCAGCACCCGGTCTTCGGCCATCAATCAGATCACTCCGTTCGACTTGAGCAGGCGCAGCTCCTCGTCGCCGAGACCGAGCTCGCCGACGTACACCTCTTCGTTGTGCTCGCCGAGCAGCGGCGAACTGACCACGTCCACGGGGGAGTCGGAGAGCTTCAGCGGGCTGCCCACGGTCACGAAGTCGCCCCGCTCGGGGTGCGGCACCGTCACGACCATCTCGTTGGCGACCAGCGACTCGTCCTCGATGATCTCCTTGGTGGAGAGGATCGGTCCGCACGGGATGTTGTGGGCGTTGAGCTGCTCAAGGACCTGCCACTTGGGGAGCGTGGACGACCACTCCTCGATGAGCTGGAACATCTTGGTGAGCTGGGGGAGGCGCGCCTCCGGGGTCGCCCACTCGGGGGCGTCCGCGAGTTCGGGGCGCCCGATGAGCTCGGTGATGGGCTTCCAGCCGACGGGCTGCACGATGACGTACACGTAGTCGTTCGGGCCGCCCGGCGCGCACTTGACCGCCCAGCCGGGCTGGCCGCCGCCGGACGCGTTGCCGGACCTGGGAACCTCGTCGCCGAAGTCGTCGTTGGGATATTCAGCCAGCGGCCCGTGCCCGAGGCGCTGCTGGTCCCGCAGTTTCACCCGGCACAGATTCAGCACGGCGTGCTGCATCGCCACGTTCACGCGCTGCCCGCGCCCCGTGTTCTCCCGCTGGAACAGGGCGGCGAGGATCGCCGCCACGGCGTGGATGCCCGTGCCCGAGTCACCGATCTGGGCTCCCGTCGCCAGCGGCGGCCCGTCCTCGAAGCCGGTGGTCGACATCGACCCGCCCATGGCCTGAGCGACGACCTCGTACGCCTTGAAGTTGGTGTACGGGCCGTCCCCGAACCCCTTGATGGAGGCATAGACGATCCGCGGATTGATCTCCTGGATGCGGTCCCAGGTGAAGCCCATGCGGTCGACCGCGCCCGGTCCGAAGTTCTCGACCATGACGTCGGAGCGCCGGATCAGCTCGGTGAGGATCTCCTTGCCGCGCTCGGTCTTGGTGTTGAGGGTGATGCTCCGCTTGTTGCAGTTGAGCATCGTGAAGTAGAGGGAGTCGACGTCCGGGAGATCGCGCAGCTGCTTGCGCGTGATGTCACCGGTCGGCGCCTCCAGCTTGACCACGTCCGCGCCGAGCCAGGCGAGCAGCTGGGTGGCGGAAGGACCGGACTGGACGTGCGTCATGTCGAGGACGCGGATGCCTTCGAGGGCCTTGGCCGAGGTCGCCGGCGTCGCTGCCGTTGCTGACGCCGCAGTCGTTGCTGTCATCGGAGCCACCTCACTTGTACATCGTCTGGTTCATGGTTCCGGGGGCGTACGCGTCCGGGTCGACCCAGACGTTGATCAGTGACGGCTTGCCCGACTCGCGGGCGCGCTGGAGGGCCGGGGCGATGTCGGCGGGGTCGCGGACCTCTTCGCCGTAACCGCCCAGCATCTGGGCGAACTTGTCGTAGTGGACGTCGCCGAGGGTGTTGCCGACCCGCTCGCGCTCCAGGCCGTACTTGGCGGCCTGGCCGTAGCGGATCTGGTTCATGGAGGAGTTGTTGCCGACGATGCCGACGAACGGGAGGTTGTAGCGGACGAGGGTCTCGAAGTCCCAGCCGGTGAGGGAGAAGGCGCCGTCTCCGAAGAGGGCGACGACCTCCTTGTCGGGCCGTGCCTTCTTGGCGGCGAGCACGAAGGGGACGCCGACGCCGAGCGTGCCGAGCGGACCCGGGTCCATCCAGTGCCCGGGTGACTTGGGCTGCACGACCTGGCCGGAGAAGGTGACGATGTCGCCGCCGTCGCCGATGTAGATGGAGTCCTCGGTGAGGAAGTCGTTGATCTCGCTGACCAGCCGGTACGGGTGGATCGGCGAGGCGTCCGACTTCAGGTTCGGCAGCCGCTTCTCGATGGCGGTCTGCTCGGCGGCGCGCAGCTCGTCGAGCCACTCCTTGCGCTTCGACGCGCCCCCGTTGATGCGCCCGGAGGCCGCCTCGGTGACCGACTTCAGGACAAGACCCGCGTCACCGACGATCCCGAGGTCGATGTCCCGGTTCTTGCCGACGGTCCGGTAGTCGAGGTCGATCTGCACGACGGTCGCGTCCTGCGACAGCCGCTTCCCGTAGCCCATGCGGAAGTCGAAGGGTGTACCGACGATGACGATGACGTCGGCGTTGGAGAAGGCGTACCGGCGAGACAGCTGGAAGTGGTGCGGGTCCCCGGGCGGCAGCGTGCCGCGCCCGGCGCCGTTCATGTACGCGGGGATGTTGAGAGCGCGTACGAGCTCGATGGCGGACTCGGTGCCACGGGTCGTCCACACCTGGCTGCCCAGCAGGATCGCGGGCTTCTCGGCGTGCACGAGGAGGTCGGCGAGCTTCTCGATGGCCTCGGGGTCACCGGCCGAGCGGGTCGAGGCCCGGTAGTGGCCGGCGGCGGGGACCCGGGCCTTCTCGACCGGCACCTTGGCGTCGAGGACATCGCGCGGGATCTCCAGGAACGACGGGCCGGGCGCCCCGTGATAGCACTCGCGGAACGCCATCGACACCATGTCGGCGGCCCGCGCGGTGTCCGGCACGGTCGCCGCGAACTTGGTGATCGGCGTCATCATGTCGACGTGCGGCAGGTCCTGCAGGGACCCCATCTTGTGCTGGGTGTGGGCCCCCTGGCCGCCGATCAGCAGCATCGGGGACTCCGCGCGGAAGGCGTTGGCGACCCCCGTCACTGCGTCGGTCGTGCCGGGACCGGCGGTGACGACGGCGCAGCCGGGCTTGCCGGTGATGCGTGCGTAACCGTCGGCGGCGTGGGCGGCGACCTGTTCGTGGCGTACGTCGACGACCTCGATGCCTTCGTCGACGCAGCCGTCGTAGATGTCGATGATGTGGCCGCCGCAGAGCGTGTAGATGACCTCCACACCCTCCGCTTTGAGTGCCTTGGCGACCAGGTGCCCACCGGAGATGAGGTTCTGGCTGTTGTCGTCGGGCATGGCGAAGTCCTGTCCCTTCGTAGGGGATTGGGCGCGCGGAAGTGCAGCTCAGACGTGGTGCGCGCACTGCTCGTTGATGCCGTCGCGGTACATTGCATACAGTCGACGAATACTGTATGAAGCTTGTTATCCCGCATCCAGTGGGTGGTGTCCAGGGGGCGTGCGGCACTTTTAAGAGGGAGCCGAGATGGACCTGTTCGAGCACCAGGCAAGGGAACTCTTCGAGGAACACGGCATCTTGGTGCCGAGGGCGGAGGTCACGGACTCGCCCAAGGAGGCACGCGAGATCGCCCGCAGGCTCGGCGGCCGCGTCGTCGTCAAGGCACAGGTGAAGACCGGCGGACGCGGCAAGGCGGGTGGCGTGAAACTCGCCGCGGACCCCGCCGCCACCGAACTGACGGCACGCCAGATCCTCGGTATGGACATCAAGGGCCACACCGTAGGCAAGGTGATGCTGGCCCAACCGGTCGACATCGAGAACGAGTTCTACGTCAGCTACGTACTCGACCGAGCCGCCGGCCGATTCCTCGCCATCGCCTCGGCCGAGGGCGGCATGGACATCGAGGAGGTCGCAGCCACCCGGCCGGACGCCGTGGCGCGCGTCCACATCGACCCCGCGGAAGGCGTCACCTCGGCGAAGGCGGCCGAGATCGCGGATGCCGCCGGCCTGCCCCCGCAGACCGTCGACGTCCTGGTCAGGCTCTGGGACGTACTGATCCGCGAGGACGCCGTACTCGTCGAGGTGAACCCCCTCGTCCGTACCGCCCAGGGGCAGATCCTCGCCCTCGACGGCAAGGTCACCCTCGACGACAACGCCCGCTTCCGGCAGGCACGTTGGGGCGGCGGCCTGGAGTCCGCGCACGACGACCCGCTGGAGGCGGCGGCCGCCGCCAAGAACCTCAACTACGTGAAGCTGGACGGCGAGGTCGGCATCATCGGCAACGGCGCGGGCCTCGTCATGTCGACCCTCGACGTGGTCGCCGGCTGCGGCGCGCGTCCCGCCAACTTCCTCGACATCGGCGGCGGAGCCTCCGCCCAGATCATGGCCGACGGCCTCTCCGTCATCCTCTCCGACCCGGCGGTGAAGTCCGTCTTCGTCAACGTCTTCGGCGGCATCACCGCCTGCGACGCGGTCGCCGACGGCATCGTGCAGGCCCTGGAATCCGTCCACCTGACCAAGCCGCTGGTCGTCCGCCTCGACGGCAACAACGCCGTACGCGGCCGCGCGATCCTCGACGACCGCGCGCACCCCCTGGTCCAGCAGGCCACCACCATGGACGGCGCCGCGCGCCGCGCCGCCCAACTCGCCAACGCCAGCTGAAGGAGCGGGACATGGCCATCTATCTCACCAAGGAGAGCAAGGTCCTCGTCCAGGGCATGACCGGCGGCGAGGGCATGAAGCACACCCGGCGCATGCTCGCGGCCGGCACCGACGTCGTCGGCGGCGTCAACCCCCGCAAGGCCGGGCAGAGCGTCGACTTCGACGACCGCGCCGTGCCCGTCTTCGGCTCCGTGCGCGAAGGCATCGAAGCCACCGGAGCCGACGTCAGCGTCGTCTTCGTCCCGCCCGCCTTCTCCAAGGCGGCAGTTGTCGAGGCCGCAGACGCCGGCATCGAACTCGCCGTCGTCATCACCGAGGGCATCCCGGTCCACGACTCGGTCGCATTCACCGCGTACGCGAGGTCGAAGGGCACACGGATCATCGGCCCCAACTGCCCCGGGCTGATCACCCCCGGCCAGTCCAACGCGGGCATCATCCCGGCGGACATCACCAAGTCTGGCCGCATCGGCCTCGTCTCCAAGTCGGGCACGCTCACCTACCAACTCATGTACGAACTCCGCGACATCGGCTTCTCGACCTGTGTCGGCATCGGCGGCGACCCCGTCGTCGGCACCACCCACATCGACTGCCTGGCCGCCTTCCAGGAGGACCCCGACACCGAACTGATCGTCCTCATCGGGGAGATCGGCGGCGACGCCGAGGAACGCGCGGCCGCGTACGTCCGCGACCACGTCACCAAACCGGTCATCGGCTACATCGCCGGATTCACCGCACCCGAGGGCAAGACGATGGGCCACGCGGGCGCGATCGTCTCCGGCTCGTCCGGCACGGCCCAGGCGAAGAAGGAGGCCCTGGAAGCGGCCGGCGTACGGGTGGGCGACACCCCGACCGAGACGGCCCGGCTGGTCCTCGCCGCACTGGACGAGTCCGGATGAAGGAGCGTGGTGTCACTCATAGTTGACATAACGTTACTTTCCGAGGTCGCCATGCCTCGCCGGCGTCCCTCGTACGACGTCCCCGTACGCGAGTGCGCCAAGCACTCCAAGTGCGCCCAGTACTCCCGTACGGGAGACGAGCCATGCACTACCGAGCCATGAACTACCGCCCCCGATCGTGCACCGAGAGCGGAGCAACCGAATGGCACCCACCCTCACCCTCAAGTCCCACACCTCCTGGACCGACGCCTGGCAACGCTGCCTCGCCGTGGCGCCGGAAGCCTTCAGGGACGACCGTGTCCTGAACCTCTGGGGCGCCGCCTGGCAGGCGGACGGCAGGGCACTGCCCGCCACCAGCCCCGTGGACGGCAGTCCCATCGCAGGGCCGCCGCGCCTGGACGGCCCGACGGCCCACCAGGCCGTACGCGCCTCGCTCGACCACCACCGCGCCTGGCGGCACGTGCCCCTGGACGAACGCCGGGCCCGCGTCGCGGCCACGCTCGACGCGCTCACCGAACACCGCGAGCTGCTCGCCCTCCTCCTCGTCTGGGAGATCGGCAAGCCCTGGCGGCTCGCGCAGGCCGACGTCGACCGGGCCATCGACGGCGTGCGCTGGTACGTCGACGGAATCGAGCCCATGGTCGAGGGCCGGACCCCGCTCGACGGGCCCGTGTCCAACATCGCGAGCTGGAACTACCCGATGAGCGTGCTCGTTCACGCAATGCTGATACAGGCATTGGCAGGGAACGCGGTCATCGCCAAGACCCCGACCGACGGCGGCGTCGCGTGTCTCACCCTGGCCTGCGCTCTCGCCGCACGCGAGGGGATTCCCGTCACCCTCGTCAGCGGCAGCGGGGGCGAGCTGTCGGAGGCGCTCGTGCGCGCGCCCGAGATCGGCTGCGTCTCCTTCGTCGGCGGCCGCGACACGGGCGCCGCGGTGGCCACGGCCGTCGCCGACCTCGGCAAACGACACGTACTGGAACAGGAGGGTCTGAACACCTGGGGCATCTGGAACCACACGGACTGGGACACGCTGACGGCGGTCATCCCCAAGCTCTTCGACTACGGCAAGCAGCGCTGCACCGCCTACCCGCGCTTCGTCGTCCAGCGTGAGCTGTTCGACGACTTCCTGGCGGCGTACCTGCCGGCGGTCCGTACGCTGCGAGTCGGCCACCCGCTGGCGGTCGAGCACCCGGACGACCCCTACCCCCGGCTGGACTTCGGCCCTGTGATCAACGCGGCCAAGGCGAAGGACCTCCACGACCAGGTCGCCGAGGCGGTCGACCGGGGCGCGGTCCCGCTGCACCGCGGCCGGCTCGCCGACGCGCGCTTCCTGCCCGGCCAGGACACGGCGGCGTACGTCCAGCCGGTCACGCTCCTCAACCCGCCCCCGTCCTCGCCCCTCCACCACGCGGAACCCTTCGGCCCGGTCGACACCATCGTCCTGGTCGACACCGAGGCGGAGCTGCTCGCCGCGATGAACGCGTCGAACGGAGCGCTCGTCGCGACCCTGTCGACGGACGACGAGGCCACCTACGACCGGCTGGCCCCGCAGATCCGCGCCTTCAAGGTCGGCCACGGCAAGCCCCGTTCGCGCGGCGACCGCGACGAGCTCTTCGGCGGCTTCGGCGCGTCCTGGCGGGGCGCGTTCGTGGGCGGCGAACTGCTGATACGCGCGGTGACGCGAGGGCCGGCGGGGGAGCGGTTGCCGGGCAACTTCCCGGAGTACCACCTCATGCCGTGACAGCCAGTGGGCGGCGCCGTGCGGGGTGCCGCCCACTGGCCCCGGGGATCGTCGGTGGTCGTGTCCTGGTGCTGCGTGACCGGCGGCCGCCCGACCGGCGGGACGCCGGGGACGGTGGCATCGCGCGCCTACCCGATGCCCTGCCGGTCCGGGTGGAGGGCGAAGGCACGGTCCGCGGCCTCCGGGACGGTCCGTTCCACGGCCTGGGTCAGCAGGGTGCGATGCCGTACCAACGGCGCCCGACGGTCCTCGGAAACGGCACCGAGGAGATCTTCGAGCCCGGCCAGCAGGCGCCGGGTGACCTGAGGGCTGGACACCGCGCACCCCCGGATCTCGGTGAAGGCGAGGTCGACCAAATCGGTCCAGCCCGGCACGGGTTGCACCAGCCGTACGATGCCTCGCCGGTCCCGGTGCAACAGGGCCCCGAGCGGGTGCTGAGCCACCGAGGACAGGAACTGCACGATCCGGTCCACGGCCTGAACCGCCGTGGTGGGGTCGTTCACGGCCGGAGACAGGGCGCGCAGAGCGATGTCCGACAACTGCCGCAGCCCGAACCCCAGATCCTGATGGAACGTCCGCTCGGCACCCACGGACACCTGAAAACTCAGCGCCCGCAACCCCTTCGTGGCGGGACCCCCATGCACGGCGAACACCGGGTTGCCCGGCACGACGAAGTCCCCGATCCGAGGGACCAGCCGCAGAACGACACCGTTCTGCCGCGCCATCCGGACGAGCCGTGCGATGTCGACGTCCCGCAGCACGCCCGCGCGGCCGTGATGGGCGAAGCGGGCGGTCTCGGAACCGAGGTCGGGGCCGGGGCCGGTGCTGGTGCCGAGGGCCTCCTCCCCGGAGCTGTCGCGAGGCATGCCCGCGACGACCCGCAACGCCTCCCTGGTGATCAGGTCGACGACGTGCGCGACCCGCATCAGCCGCAGTGTCGAGTTCACGTACATCACGAACAGGACGACGCTCAGCCCCACCAGGATCAGCGTGAGGACGGACTGGACGAGCGGGATCGAGGCCACCAGTGCGGGATCACGCTGACTGTCGTACGAGGTGAGGACGAGCAGGGACTGGACGAAGGTGGCCAGGAACACCGCGAAGGTGGCCTTGGTGATCCGGCTCCGGACGAAGATCCGTACGACGCGGGGGCTGAACTGCCCGGCGGCCATCTGTACGGCGACCAGCGAGATGCTGAAGACGACGCCGATGAAGGTCATCATGGCCGCGCTGATCGTGGTGACCACGGTCTTCGCGTCCTCGGCGATCCCCAGCAGATCACTGACGGCGTCCTCGTCGCCCGCGTCGCGCAGCGCGGTCAGGATCGCGTCGTCCGCCGCCGTCGCCGCCGCCCACACCACGAACACCAGGACCAGAGCGGCGGTCGGAGCGAACCAGAACGTGTCCCGCAGATGCTCCCGCAGCGGCGACAGAGCCCGGTGCCGCCGTCTCCGTGGCAGCCCGTCCGTAGTCTTCCAGTCACCCATGGTGAGACTGTAGGCGCACCCTCCGCACCTGTCGGGAACCCCCGCCGGGACGAGGAAACGCAGGTGAAAGCCACTCCGAAAGCTTGGTATTGTTGTCCATGTCGCCACGGGGAACACCCCCGTCCAGGCGGCAGACACCTAGTCCGGGTGGCGGAATGGCAGACGCGCTAGCTTGAGGTGCTAGTGCCCTTTATCGGGCGTGGGGGTTCAAGTCCCCCCTCGGACACAATCTTTACGCACACAAATGGTGCCGGCCGGTTTTCGGTCGGCACCATTCGTGTTTCGTGGTCGGCGCCGGCGTCCAGGGTTGCCCGGCGGGCCTACGGTCGCATTCCTTGTCCTGTCATCGGCTGCTCCGTGTGCTGGAGGGCTGGAGGGCTGGAGGAGCTGGTCGACGGGTGCGTAGTCGTCGGTGAGCACCTGGGCGTCGCCGATCCAGGAGGTGAGGTCGTCGCCGGTGGCGATCTTCCAGCCGGTCTGCCGGGCGGCCAGTGCGTCCTGGGTCGCGCGCAGGTCGACCGGTCGGTCGGAGGCGAGCACCACCAGATTGCCGCCCTCGGGGGTGGCGGCCGGGTCGAGGCCGATGTCGGCGGGTTCGCCGACGAGGGCCACGTGCTCGAAGGTCTCGCGGAGGGTGGCTGCTTCGGCGCGTGCGAAGTCCAGCCCGCCGTGATCGATGAGGTTGGCGACGTACAGGCCGTCCTCGTCGAGCACCCGCCGTACGTCCGTCATCGCCTCCACCGTAGTGAGGTGCCATGGCACGCTGACGCCCCCGAAGGCGTCGCCGACGACGAGGTCACGACTGCCCGTGTCCAGTCGCCGCAGGCCGAGCCTGCCGTCCTCGGCGCGTACGTCGATACCGGCCTCCGACCCCAGACCGAGTCGGTCGCGGTTGATGCGCACGACCCCGCTGTCGATCTCGGACACAAGGCTGCGCGTCCCGGGCCGCGTGGCCCCGAGGTAACGGGGAAGGGTGAGCCCGCCGCCGCCCAGGTGGTGGGCGACCAGTGGCTCGCCTTTGGGGAAGGCGGAATCGACCACCGAGGCGATGGCACGCACGTATCCGAACTCCAGGAAGGTCGGATCGTCGACGTCGATGTAGGAGTGCCGCAAGCCGTCCAGAACGAGTGTCCGTCCGCTGTCCCGGTCGGGGTCCGCGACGACCCGTGCGCAGTGGTACTTGGTCTCCGTGTCGCAGGCACCGGGCGCGACCGTGGTGGCGAGGCCGCCGGCCACGACCACGAGTGTGAGGGCAGGGGCGCCGCTCCACCCGCGCGTTCGCCACTCGACCAGTGCCGCGCCGGCAACCAGCAGTGTTCCGAGGCCGATCAGGATGCCGCTGACCGACAACCGCGACACGAGGACGAAGCCGGTGAGGACGGTGCCGAAGATGGCGCCGACGGTCCCGACGCCGGACAGTCGGCCGACAACCGTCCCGGTCTCGGAAAGGCTGGTGAGACGCAACTTGGTCACGATGGGCGTCACCGCGGAGAGCAGCGCGCCCGGCACGAGGATGGTCAGCGACGCGATCAGCAGGAGCAGCGCCGGTGCCCACTCCGCGGCGGTGCGCAGCACGGCGGGGGTGAGCGCCACGACCGCTCCGGACACCCCGAGCGAGGGGCCTATGAGCCGGCGTGGATTGACCTGGTCGGCGATGCGCCCACCCAGCCAGGAGCCGAGGGCGATCGCGGTGAGGGCGATGCCGATCACCATGGTGCTGGTCTCGAGGGTGAGGCCGAGGTAGGGAGCCAGCAGCCGCAGAGCGACGATCTCGACCACCAGGACCGCGGCGGAGGACCCGAACACGAGCGCGGCAGCGGCACGGGAACCCAGGCCGTGGTCGCGGGGCGTGCCCTCGGCAACAGGTGAGGAGGACGATCCGGTCACGGGCGCCATCCTCGCACGCGGCTCATCGACCGGACAGCATGGTGAAATCCTCATGCCTCCAGCTACCTGGTGATGTGACCGGGGAAGGCCAACCGGGTTGCCGGTTCGTGCAGTTGAGGTCGTGGGGAAGGCGATGTCGGACCGTTGGTACCTCGGTTCCACGGCCTCGTTCGTGGTGCCCTTCGTGGAACGCGGCAACTGCCATGGCGAAGCCACGCAGTTGCTCATGACACCGGGGCGGCGGCCGGGTCGCTGGTCAGACCCCTGACCAGCGACCCGTGGTGGCCGGCGTCGCAGGGCCGGCCGGCTCCACGCCGGGTGCCGTGTCCGCGGTGCTGTCACTCCCTCGCTGTCCGGGGGAGCCAGCCATTGACCCGGCGGTCGGCCCATTGGACGAGCCCGACGGCGCCGAGGGCCACCAGGACGACGGCGAGCAGTACGGCCAGGACGCTCTCGCTGTCGAAGCGGCCGCCGGCCTGGGTGAGGACCCGACCGAGGCCGACGACGGCGATGAACATCTCGCCGTTGATCATTCCGGTGACCGCGCGGCCGATGCCGAGCCGGATGCCGGCCATGGCCAGCGGCAGGGCGGCCGGGACGACGACCTTCACCAGGAGCTGCCGCTCGCTCGCCCCGTACAGGCGGCTCATCTCGGTCAGGCGCTCGGGGACGGCCCGTACGGCGGAGGCGGTGCTGATCACGATGATGAACAGCGAGTACATGACCACGACGGCCACGATCGAGGCCCTGCCCGGGCCGAACAGCGAGAAGAAGACCGGGGCGAACACCAGGGAGGGTGCCGTCAGCAGGGCGTACATGTAGACGCCCAGCGCGGCGTCCCAGGTGCGGTAACGGCCCATCAGCACACCGAGCGTCAGCCCCAGGACCAGGGAGATCGCGAACCCGAGGACGAGGTTGGTGAGGCTGGAGGCCAGACTGCCGAGGATCAGGCCGTCCACGGTCATCTCCCACAGCCGGGCGACGACGGCACTCGCCGGCGGGAGAAAGGCCGCGTCGGCGGAGCGCGCGACCACCTCCCACAGGACCGCTCCGACCAGCAGCCCGACCAGCGGGGGAGGCACCGCGGCGCGCGGAAGCCGTCGTACGGCGGTGCGGGCCGCGGGGGCCGTGGCGGTCATCCGGCGACCTCCTGGGCGGCCGCGGCGCGGGCGGACGTGCGGTGGTCGGGGTGCATGGTGCGCAGGCTCTTCCACAGCCGTGAGGTGATCGCGGTGAACTCGGGCGACTGTTCGAGGCCACCGACGTCGGCCGAGCGGGGCCGGGGGATGTCGATGGGGACGATCTCGGCGATCCGGCCGGGCCGCGGGCTCATGAGGACGACCCGGTCCCCGAGCAGTACGGCCTCTTCCATGCTGTGGGTGATGAAGACGACCGTCAGCCGACGGCGCTCCCAGATGGACAGCAACTCCTCCTGGAGGATGCGCCGGGTCTGCTCGTCGAGCGCGCCGAACGGCTCGTCCATCAGCAGCACGTTCGGCTCGACGGCCAGCGCCCTGGCCAGTCCGACGCGCTGCTGCATGCCGCCGGACAGTTCGCCGGGCAGCCGCGACTCGAAGCCGCCGAGACCGACCAGATCGATCAGTTCCCGGGCCTTCTCATGCCTGATCGCGCGGCTCTCGCCCCGGAGTTCGAGACCGAAGGCGACGTTGTCCAGCACCGTGGCCCAGGGCAGCAGTGCGAAGTTCTGGAAGACCATGGCCCGGTCGGGACCCGGCCGTCGTACGGGCTCGCCGTCGACGGCGATGTCGCCCGCGTCGAAGTCGATGAGTCCGGCGATCGCGCGCAGCAGGGTGGTCTTGCCGCATCCGCTCGGGCCCAGGACGGTGAGGAACTCGTTGTCCCCGACCGTGAGGTTGACGTCCTCGAGGGCGTGGACCTCGCTGCCCTCCCGTCCGGTGAACTTCTTGGTGACGCTTCGGATCTCAATCACGTGTGCTCCTTGCGGAAGTCCTGAGGGCCGCCCATGGCGTGGCTTTGCGCTCGACCCAGCGGGCGGCGGCGATCAGCGCGAGGGCCTCGGCGAGAATGATGACGATGGTCGCGTACAACTTGGGCGCCTCGAAGAGGCCGCGGTACTCGAGGATGAGACCGCCGAACCCGACCGACACCATGAGCAGTTCCACGATGACCATGCCGGTGACGGCACGGCCGAGCGCGAGGCGGACGCCGGTCATGATGGCGGGCAGGGCACCGGGAATGAGGATACGCCGCCAGATCTGCGCCTCCGACGCCCCGTAGGTACGGCTCATCTCGATGAGCGAGGCGTCGATCTGCCGTATTCCGGCACGGGCGTTGACGATCACCATGACGACCGAGAAGAGGGTCACCAGGATCACCCGGGACAGCAGGCCGAATCCCACCGACATCACCAGCAGCGGAATGACGGCGGCCATCGGTGTCACCAGCAGAATGCTGAGATAGATGTCGGTGTAACGCTCGACCGTACGGAAGCGTCCGAGGAGCAGCCCGGCCGGCACGCCGAGGACGACGGACGCGACGAAGCCGAGCACCAGCGCCTGGTTGCTCAGCCAGAGCGCCTTCCACAGTTCGGCCTCGCCGAGCAGTTGGACGGTCGCCACCGCCGTGTCGGAGAAGGGCGGCAGCAGGATGCCGCCCCAGTACCGGCCGTAGACCTCCCAGGCTGTCGCGAACACGGCGAAGGTGAGCAGTTGGTAGAGGAGGGTGCCGTGAACTGCCTTCTGCAACAGGCGGCTTCTGGGACTGCGGGTCGGGGAACGGCGTGCCGTGACGGAGGCACCGGAAGCGGTCATGAGCCTTCTCCCCGTTCTTGCGCGGGCGGTTCCTGGGCGGCGGCCGGTTCCTGCTCGGCCGCCGCCCGGTCGACGAAGCTGAGGTCCGCCACGTCCTCGACGGGCATGCGCTTGACGATTCCCGCGTCGGCGAAGAAGTCGACCGTCCGCTGGAGACTCCGCGGAGTCAGCCCCGCGGCATCGAACAACCCGGCCTCCACGTACCGCCGGCTGGCGGCCTTGGCCGTCTCGTCGTCGTAGGCGTCCGGCAGGTACTTCTTCAGCAGGGACACGAGATAGCCGGGGTCCGCGTTGATCTTCCGGTGCTCCGCGACGATCGCGTCGATGAACGCCTGGCTGGGCTTCCGGTGTTCGCCGAGATAGTCCTCGTTCGCGTACACGGTCTGCGGGTGCAGTCCGGGAAAGACCTCCTTGAAGTCCGCCAGCCGGTGCAGTCCCTTGCCTCCGCCGGCCCGTTCCAGGGTGATGGCGTCGGTCACTTCGAGGGCGGTCGCGTCGATCTGGCCGGACAGCAGGGCCTGCGCGCGGGCATCGGAGCCGCCGATGGTCAGATACTCCGGTTCGGAGCCGTCACGGCAGTCCCTGCTGACCCACTGCCGGACCATCGCCGTCGCGACCGAGCCCTCGCTGAAGATCCCGAAGGGACGGCCGTCCAACTGGTCACAGCTGTCGCGGTTCTGGGCGCCGTAGACAGCCCATTGGTTGCCGATGGCATCGGCGACGATCCGGATCGGCGCACCTTTGGACATCGCGATCAGCGCCGGGCTCGTCGCCTCCGCCGAGAACTGGTAGTCGCCGCGGACGAGGCCCTCGATGGCGAGTTCGGGCTCGGCGGCCTCCTGCACCTTGACGTCGAATCCCTGCGCACGGACCGCGTCGACGGCCGCCAGCAGCGGAACAGCGGCGATATCGGGCTCGATCAGTGCCACGGTGAAGGAGTTGTCGCTGCCGCCGCCGGAACAACCGGCCAGCAGCAGGGTGGCGGAAACGATGGCGCCCAACGCCCTCCGGCGTTTCGGGCGGGACCGGGAAGCAGGCGTTCTCACCGAGCGACTCGACAAGAGGTCGCTCCTCTCTGCGAAAAGCCGCCGAGGCCTTGTGCCTTCGCCGGGACGGCGTGCGATACTGGCTATGCAATCGATTGCGCTTACGTATGCACAATCATGTGCGGACCAGAACGAACCCGTCAACCCGGCTGCGACAGGAAAGTTCGCCCACCACCGACGAGAGAGGCAGAACCGGTGACCGCATCAGAGGGCAGGGCATCCGGCCGCGCGGGAGGCGCCAAACGCCGCCCGACCATGGCCGACGTGGCCCGTGAGGCGGGGGTGAACGCCTCGACGGTGTCCCGCGCCATGGACGAGCGGCACTCCTTCTCGCGAAGCGACACGGCCGCGCGGATCAAGGAGGTCGCGCAGCGGATCGGGTACTCACCCAATCCCGCGGCGGCCAGCCTGCGCCGGCAGAGCACGCGCACGATCGGCGTGGTCGTCTCGCGGCTCTCGGACACGGTGATGGCGATCCTGTACGAGGAGATCGCCGAGGCCTGCCGGGACCACGGGCTGCACGCCCTCGTCGCGATCACCCATGACGAACCGGCCGCCGAAGCCGTCCAGGGCAGACTGCTGCTGGACCGGATGGTGGACGGGCTGGTGCTCGCCACGGCCCGGCTGGACTCGGAGAGCGATCTCGTACGCGAACTGGCCGCGCGGGACATCCCGTACGCCCTCGCGCTGCGGACCGACGGCCGCGGCCCGGCCTCCGTCGGCGACGACAAGCTGGGCGGATATCTGGCCGCTCGTCACCTGATCGACCTGGGACACCGACGGATCGCCTTGATCGCCGGCCCGTCCTACGCCTCCAACCCCGTCGGCAGGATGGAGGGTTACCGCACTGCCCTGCGGGAGGCCGGGATCGCGGTGGACGAACGCCTGGTCCGGCCTTCGGAGTTCTCCATGGAGAGCGGTGAACGGGTCGCGACCGAGCTGCTGTCCGGCCTGTCCGCCGGTGAGCGCCCGACGGCCGTCATGACCGTCAACGACAACACCGCGGTCGGTGTGCTGGCGGCCGCCAGACGGCTCGGGATCAGCATTCCCGGCGAGCTCTCGCTCGTCGGGTACAACGACACCCCGCTCGCCGCGCGCCTGCCGATTCCCCTGACCAGCGTCCGCGTGCCGCTGCGCGAGATCGGACGCGGCGCGGTCGACATCCTGCTGCGCTCCATCGAGGGCAGGCCCACGACCTCCTCCGTCTACGCCCCCACCCTCATCCCACGCGAGTCGTCGACGCCCGCCCCGTGAACGCCCGTCCGCCATCCACCACTTGGAGAGGAACAAGCGTGATCGAGTCGCCCGAAACACCTGAGACGCCCGAGGCTCTCGAAAAGATCGAAACGATCGAGACTCTTGAGAAGATCGACGCCTTCTGCCATGTGCTGCCCCGTGACTACGCCGACCGCCTGTTCGCACTCGAAGGCGTCCCCGCCGTCGCCAACCTGCGCAAGCGGATCATGAACATCCCGGCGCTCGTCGACCTCGACGTGCGCTTCCGGCAGATGGACGAGTTCGCCGACTACCGCCAGATCATCAACCTGGCCGCACCGCCCGTCGAGGACTTCGGCAGCCCGGCCCTGTCCACCGAGTACGCCCGCATCGGCAACGACGGCCTGGCCACCCTGGTCGCCGAGCACCCCGATCGCTTCGTGGGTTTCTGCGCGGCGGTCGCGCTCAACGACGTCGACGCCGCGGTCGCGGAACTCGACCGTGCGGTCGGCGAGTTGGGAGCGATCGGCGTCCAGATATACACCCACGTCAACGGCCACCCCCTGGACGAGCGGCGCTTCGAACCGTTCTGGCAGCGCGCCGCCGAACTCGACCTCCTCGTCCAGGTCCACCCCTGCCGCAACTCCTCATGGACGGACTACCCCACCGAGGAACGCTCCCGGTACGAGATCTGGTGGACCTTCGGCTGGGAGTACGACCTCTCGGCCTTCATGGCCCGCATGGTCTTCGGCGGCGTACTCGAACGCCACCCCACCCTCAAGCTCCTCATCCACCACGGCGGGAGCATGATCCCCCACTTCTCCGGCCGCGTCGGCCCTGGCTGGGACCAACTCGGCTCCCGCACCCCGGACCACCAGCGCGAGGACGTCACCGGCTACCCGCTCACCAAGCGCCCGCTGGACTACTTCAAGATGTTCTACGCCGACACCGCGCTCTTCGGCGCCCCCCACGCCCTGCGCTGCGCCCTGGAGTTCTTCGGTCCCGACCACGTCCTGTTCGGCTCCGACTCCCCGTACGACCCCGAAAAGGGCCCCGGCTACATCCGTTCCGGGATCGCCGACATCACCGCCATGGACCTCACACCCGAGGAACGCGCCGCCGTCTTCTCGGGCAACGTCCGCCGCCTGACTGGTTCCCGGCCGCCCGCACGGACCGCCGCGCGGTGAGCCGCACGGATCGGGTGACGTACCTCGCGTGCGGCCGTCCGTCCGTCACCCCGTCGGCGAACTCGGCTGCGTGCTCTCCCGCACCACCAGTGAATACCCCGCGGTGAGTCTCGTGTGAGGGGCCTCCGCGTCGGTCGTGATTCTCTGCAGCACCGCGTCCACCGCCAGTTCGGCGATCTCCCGTTTGTTGGGCGACACGGTGGTCAGTGACGGCACGCTGTAGCCGGTCTCCTGGATGTCGTCGAAGCCCACGACCGCCAGGTCACGCGGCACCCGAAGGCCGTGTTCGTGTGCCGCGCGCACCGCGCCGGAGGCGAGCAGGTCGCTGAAGCAGAAGACCGCGTCCGGTGGTTCGTCCAGGCCGAGCAGGACCCGCATCGCGGAGGCGCCGTCGGCGCGGGTGAACGCCACGGTGTCCGGGGCCAGTCGGGGGTCGTGCGGCACACCCGCGGCATGCAGCGCGGTCAGAAAGCCGTGCATGCGCTGCACCGTCGTCGCATGCGCCCGGTCCGACGGCTGGCCGATGACTCCGATGCGCCGGCGGCCGAGCCCGAGCAGGTGCTCGGTCGCCTCTCGCGCCGCCGCGGAGTTGTCGATCAGCACGTGGTCCGCCGGGATCCGGTACGACTGCTCTCCCAGGAGTACGAGGGGCACGCGGCGCTCGCGGGTGGCGAGCATCGCCTCGTCGAGGCTGAGCGGGCTGAGCAGCACACCGTCGATGAGCGGGTCGCTCAGGCCGCAGGCGATACGGAGTTCCTCCGCGGGGTCTCCGCCGGTGTCCTCGATCAGCACGGTGCAGCCCCGCTTCTTGGCGGCCGCGATGACCTCCGCGGCCAGCTCCGCGAAGTACGGTGCGACCAGCTCGGGGACGGCCAGCGCGATGATGCCGCTGCGGCCGGTGCGCAAGTGGCGTGCGGAGGCGTTGGGCTGGTAGTCGAGCTCGGCGATCGCGCGCAGCACCCGCTGCCGGGTCTGCTCCGCGACACGGATCTCGCCCCGTACGACGTTCGACACCGTCTTGATCGAAACGCCCGCGCGTTCCGCGACGTCCTTGAGGCGTGCACCTGCCATGACGCGCGCCCTCCCTCCCCGGCACTCTTCCGGCGGCCCTCGTCGTCGACGCACCACGCGAGCCGATACCGGTGTGCCGACCAGCGTAAGCCATGTTGCAACGTTGTAAGAGGATCGCGTCCGCCGTGAGTGATTCACGTCCTGCCTGGGTGATATGTCCCGATAGGGCGCCCACTCCCTGACGAACAACCAGTTCCGGCACAGGTGTTGACGCCGAATTTCCGCAGGGATACAACGTTGGAACCGCCTCCGTGCATCGACCGAGCCGTTCGAAACTGTCACCCATTCCAACGTTGTACATGTTGGGTTTCCCTGCCGTGGAAGGACGCCTGCCCATGCGGGACCGCACACCGCACGCCTCCCCGCCTCCGACCCCGCCGTCCCGGCGCGGACTGCTGCGCGGCACCCTGTCGCTCGGCGCCGTGGCGGCCTCGTCCGTCGCCCTCGGCGGCTGTGGCAGCACGCTCGCGCAGGGGTTCACCGGAGGGTCGCCCACACCGTCACGGCTGAACTTCTGGAATCCCTTCACCGGCGGTGACGGCGAGCGGCTGCTGGCCATGGAGGACGTCTACCGGGCCCGCCATCGGGCGACGGACCTGAAGTCGGCGACCTTCGTCTGGGGCAGCCCGTACTACACGAAGCTCACCCTGGCGACGCTCGGCGAGCGGCCCCCGCAGGTCGCCGTCACCCATCTGTCGAAGGTGCCCACGCTCGCCGAGGCGGGACTGCTCACCGAACTGCGGACGTCCGATCTGGCCCGGCACGGACTGGCCGAGGACAAGTTCGACCCGCGGCCCTGGAAGAAGTCCCAGGTGGACGGGAAGCTGTACGCCGTACCGCTCGACACCCACCCCTTCGTGCTCTACTTCCGGACCGACATCGCCGAGAAGGCCGGACTCCTCGACGGACAGGGCCGGCTGACGGACGTGGACGGGCCCGACGCGTTCATCGACGCCCTGCGCGCCGCGAAGGAAGTGACCGGGGCCTGGGGTGGCTCCGTCGCCTCGGTGAAGGACGCCTCGACGCAGTTCCGGCTCTTCTGGTCGTTCTACCGGCAGATAGGCGGCGGCGATCTCGTCGCCGACCAGGGCAAGAAGGTCGTCATCGACACGGCGGCCGCGGCCGAGGCCCTCGCGTACATCCGCCGCCTCACCCAGGAGAAGGTCGTCCCCACGAGCACCGACAGCCCGGGCGCCATCACGATGCTCACCACCGGCAAGGCCGGATTCCTGATGGACGGCGTCTGGCAGGTACTCACGGTCGAGGGCGCCAAGGTGAAGTTCGACGTACGGCCGCTGCCGAGGGTCTTCCATGACGCGCCCTACGCCTGCGCCGCGGACTCGCACTCCCTGGTCCTGCCCAAGGCGCCCTCCGCCGCGGCACAACGTCTCGACCTCTCCCTGGGGTTCGTCGCCGCCCTGCTCAACTCCAGCAAGATGTGGGCGGAGGGCGGACACATACCCGCGTGGCTGCCCACCCAGCAGTCGCCCGGCTACCAGGACCTCGCACCACAGTCCCACTACGCCGCTGCCGCCGACGGCGCGGCCTACGACCCGGCCGCCTGGTACAGCGGCGCGGGCAGCACACTGCAGGTCGTCGTCGGCAACGCCGTGACGTCCGTTTTCACCGGCGCCACCAGCCCCACGGCCGGAGCCGCACGCATGCGCCGCGAACTGCGCGAACTCGCGAGCCGGCCCGCACCCCTGTGAGCCGCCCCCGCCCGGCCGCCAACTGCCGCGATCACGGCCCGCATCGGGCCCCGCACGTCTGAGATTCCGCATGTCCTGACTGAAAGGGCCGCCCCATGGCCACGACAACCGCACCGACCAAGGCCCCCGGCAGAGGTGACCGCTGGGCCGGTCCGGGGATGCTGTTGCCCTTCGCCCTGTTCTACCTGGTCTTTCTGGTGGGACCGCTGATCTATACGGTCATCGCCGGCTTCTTCGACGCCAGCCTGCTCAAGAAGGGCCTCGGCGACTTCGCCGGGCTGTCCAACTACACGGCCGTGCTGGGCGACGACGAGTTCTGGCGCACGCTCAAGAACACACTGTGGTTCACCGTTCTGACCACTGTTCCGCTCGTGCTGCTCAGCCTGGTGCTGGCGATTCTCGCCGACCGCTTCGTACGCGGACGCTGGTTCTTCCGCTTCGCCTTCTTCGCGCCGTTCGTGCTGCCCTCGGCGGTCATCTCGCTGATCTTCACGTTCATCTACGCCGATCAGGTGGGCCTCGCCCAGCAGGCCGCGAAGTGGGTGGGCGTCGACACCCCGCCGTCCTGGCTGGGCGATCCGGACTGGGCGATGATCTCCATCGCCGCCGCCACCGTGTGGTGGACGATCGGCTTCAACTTCGTCCTCTATCTGGCCGGCCTGCAGGACATCCCGCGTTCCGTGCACGAGGCCGCGGCCATCGACGGGGCCGGGCCCTGGCAGCGCATCCGCCACGTCATCGTGCCGATGCTCGGCCGCACCACGACCCTTGTGACGGTCCTTCAGGTGGTCGCCTCCCTGAAGGTCTTCGACCAGATCTACATGCTGACCATGGGCGGTCCCGACGGGAGCACCCGTCCCTCCCTCCAACTCATCTACGACACGGGCTTCGTGGAGGGCCGCGTCGGCTACGCGTCCACCGTCTCGCTGCTGCTCTTCGTGGTGATCCTGCTGGTCTCGCTCGTCTGGTTCGCACTCGTTCGCCGCGCCGAGAAGGAGCGCTGATCATGACCGCCATCGCCACACCGCCCGTGACCGAGCAGGAGACGACCGCAGCCGGGGCACCTCGGAGGTATGACGCCGAGCGACTGTTCAACCGGGTGGCCCTCGGTACCCTCATCGCCTTCGCACTGCTGTGGCTGGTGCCGCTGGCCTGGGCACTCGCCACCTCCATACGGCCCGCGCAGGAAGTCGTCACCGACCCCACCAACTGGTTCACGGCCCACCCCACCCTCGCGGCGTACGGGGACATCTTCGACGCGGAGAAGCTGCCCTACTGGTACGCGAACAGCTTCATCACGTCGATCCTCACCACCGCGCTCACGGTGGTGGCCGCGTCACTTGCTGCCTTCGCGCTCTCACAGACGCGCTTCCGGACGCGCCGCGCCGCGTTCGTGGTGCTCCTCGCCGGGATCATGATTCCGGGGCAGGTCCTCATGATCCCGCAGTTCCTGGCGCTCCAGTCGGTGGGCCTGCTCAACACCTACTGGGGAGTCGTACTGCCCCAAGTCCCCAACGTCGTCGCCGTGTTCGTCTTCAAGCAGTTCTTCGACGGCATCCCCAGGGAGCTGATCGACGCGGCGCGCGCGGACGGCGCGGGCTGGCTGCGTACGTACCGGCAGATCGTCATGCCCATCTCGCGGCCGGTGATCTCCGCGGTCACGATCTTCGTGTTCGTCGGGGTCTGGAACAACTTCCTGTGGCCCCTCCTGGTCGTCACCGACCCGGAAATGATGACCCTCCCGGTCGGACTGACCTCCGTCCAGGACGTCTTCGGTGTGCCCTACGCCCAGTTGATGGCCTCCGCCGTACTCGGTGCCATCCCGCTCCTCGCCGTGTTCCTGCTGTTCCAGCGCCGCATCGTCGAGGGCATCGCCGGAACCGGCCTCAAGTAGCCCCGCCCGCACTGCAGTTCACGCTGCCTGGTAGGTCACACCCTTCCCCATCCCAAGAAAGGCTCCAGCATGCCGCACACCGCACGGTTCACCGTCGACCCCGAGTTCACCATCGGGGAGGTGGACCCGCGCCTGTACGGAACGTTCGTCGAGCACATGGGGCGCTGCGTCTACACCGGCATCCACGAGCCGGAGCATCCCTCGGCGGACGCCGCCGGATTCCGGACCGACGTCGCGGACCTGGTACGGGAACTCGGCACCGGACTGGTCCGCTACCCCGGGGGCAACTTCGTCTCCGGCTACCACTGGGAGGACGGGGTCGGCCCGGCCTCCGAGCGGCCGCGCCGGCTCGACCTGGCCTGGCGCTCCATCGAGACCAACCAGGTGGGCACCAACGAGTTCCTCACCTGGGCCAAGCAGCTCGGTCTCGACCCGATGATGGCGGTCAACCTCGGCACCCGCGGCATCGACGCCGCCCGCGCCCTGGTGGAGTACTGCAACCAGCCCGGCGGCACCGCCTGGTCCGATCTGCGGATCAAGCACGGCGTCCCCGAACCGCACGACGTCAAACTGTGGTGCCTGGGCAACGAGATGGACGGCCCCTGGCAGACCGGCCACAAGACGGCCACCGAGTACGGACGGCTCGCGGCCGAGACCGGCAAGGCGATGCGCCAGGTGGACCCGTCCATCGAACTGGTCGCCTGCGGCAGCTCCAACGCGGGCATGCCGACCTTCGGCACCTGGGAGCGCGAGGTCCTGGAGCAGACGTACGACGAGGTCGACTACCTCTCCCTGCACGCCTATTACGAGGAGTTCGACGGCGACCGCGCCAGCTTCCTGGCGTCCGGGGCGCACATGGACCAGTACATCCGCGATGTGGTCGCCACCGCCGACCATGTGCGGGCCGCGCGCCGCGCCAAGAAGCACATCAGGCTCTCGTTCGACGAGTGGAACGTCTGGTACGCCGCCCGATTCGTCGGCGAGCGCAACCTGGAGACCGCCGAGATACCCCGCCTGATCGAGGACACCTACAGCGTGACCGACGCCGTCGTCGTCGGTTCGCTGCTCATCACCCTCCTCCGCAACGCCGACCGGGTGGCCATCGCGTGTCTCGCCCAACTGGTCAACGTCATCGCCCCGATACGCAGCGAACCGGGAGGCGCGAGCTGGCGGCAGACCACCTTCCACCCGTTCGCACAGGCGGCCAGGTTCGCCACCGGGAAGGTACTGCGCACCGACATCACCGGGTCCCGCATCGACACACAGCGGCACGGCGACGTATCGGCGCTCGACACGGTGGTGACGTACGAGGAGGAGAGCGGCGCGCTCACGGTCCTCGCCGTCAACCGCGGCCAGGACCAACCTCTGAGCCTGCGGGCCGAGTTGCGCGGCGCGTTGACCGGCTACCGGGTGCTGGAGCACCTCGTACTCGCCGATCAGGACCCGGACGCCGTCAACACCGAGGCCGAGCCTGAGCGCGTGACGCCGCGCACCGGAGGCGGAGCCCAGGTCACCGCCGACGGGGCGCTTGAGGCGGAACTGGCCCCGGTGTCCTGGAACGTCATCCGCCTGGCCCCCGCCCGGTGACGTCCCGCCCGACGTCACCGCCCGAACAGATCCAGCCCGCACCCCGATGGGAGAATCTGATGTCGGCAAGACCCCGTACGCGGCTTCATCCGCTCCAACTGGCTGCCCTTGTCATCGGGTTGATCGCCCTCCTGGCGGCCCTGCTCACCGCGCAGTCCGGAACGGCGGACGCCGCGACCGGCACCGCACTGCGCAACGACACCGGCCTGTACCCCCGGGCCGTCCGCCTCGCGCACAACGCGGGCGCCAACGGCCGCGTTCTGTCGTCGGTGGTCACGTTCTCCGGCAACAACGGACTCGGGGCCGTCTACGAGAGCACCGACTCCGGCGCGTCCTTCCGGCAGGTCGGCACGGTCAGTGACCCGGAAGCGGCGGGCGGGCAGGGTCTGTGCTGCTCGACTCTCTTCGAACTCCCGCAACGGGTCGGCAATCTGCCCGCCGGCACGCTGCTCTGGTCGGCCTCGGTCGGCCAGGACGAGACGAACCGGCGCATGGCCCTGCGTGTCTTCAAGAGCAACGATGTGGGGCGCACCTGGAGTCATCTGTCCACCATCGCGACCGCGGGCAGCACCGGGGGCCTGTGGGAGCCCGAGTTCTCCGTCGACGCCTCGGGCCAACTGGTCGCCCACTACTCGGACGAGACCGACCCCGCACACAGCCAGAAGCTGATGGCCGCCCGCACCTCGAACGGCCTGACCTGGACCGGACACCGGGCCACCGTCATCAGCCCGCTCGCCACCGACCGCCCGGGCATGGCGGTCGTCCGCAAGCTCGGCAACGGCACCTACTTCATGTCGTACGAGATCTGCGCCGCCCCCGGGCAGTACCAGTGCGTCGTGCACCACCGGACCTCGGCCGACGGCTGGGACTGGACGAGCGGGCCGTTCCTCGGCCACCGGCCCGAGACGGCCGACGGCAAGTACTTCAAGCACGCCCCGACCGTGGCCTGGGCACCCGAGGCCGGCAATCCGCTGGGCCGGCTCTTCCTGATCGGCCAGGTCCTCTACAACAAGGACGGCACCCGGGCCGCCGGCAGCGGAAAGACCGTCTGGGTCAACAGCGCGGGTGGCACCGGCACATGGCGGGGGATCCCGGCGCCCGTCACCGTCGAGTCGACGGTCGTCGACTACTGCCCCAACTACAGCTCGGCCCTGCTGCCGTCGGCGGACGGCAGCAGCCTGCTGGAGATCGCCACCGACTGGGTCGGCGGAGTCTGCAAGCCGTACTTCGCCACGAAGTCCGTGCCGTCGTCCTGAGTCTGAGCCAGAGCCACTCGGGTCGGGCGTGACGTTGTGGGCACCACCACAGGGCCGGGTGGTGCCCACAGCCCACAGCCCGTCGACCTCCGCACGGCCCCTCTGGCTCGCGGCGGCTTCATGTCCCTCACGTCATCCTGACGACGACCTTGCCTGCCTTCGCGCGCCCTGCTTCGACGTACTCCAGTGCTTCTCGGGTCGAATCGAACGGGAACACGGTGTCGACGACAGGGCGGATCCTGCCGGTCTCGATGAGAGGGGTGAGTTCGCGCAGCTGGTCGCCGCTGGCCTTCATGAACAGGAACGAGTACGTCACGTTGCGGCGCCGGGCGGCTCGGCGGGTCCGGAAACTCAGCGCGGACATCACCAGCCGGACTACCGGATTCGCTCCCAGCTCCCTGCCGAAAGCGGCGTCGGGCGGTCCCGCGACGCTGATGACCTTTCCGCCGGGCCTGAGCACGTCCAGGGACTTCTTGAGCGTCTCGCCGCCGAGCGAGTCCAGGACGACGTCGTAGTCGTGCAGGACCGTCTCGAACGCCTGCTTCTTGTAGTCGACGACGACGTCCGCGCCGAGACGCTTCACCAGGTCGACGTTGGCCGTGCTCGTGGTGGTGGCCACGTACGCGCCCAGCTGCTTGGCCAGCTGGACGGCGATGGTGCCCAGGCCGCCGGAGCCCGCGTGGACGAGGACCTTCTGGCCCGGCTGGACGTGTGCCCGCTCGACCAGTGCCTGCCACGAGGTCAGGGCGACCAGGGGAAGGGACGCCGCCTCCTCCATGGTCAGAGTGGCCGGCTTGATCGCCACGTCGTCCTGGTGCACCGCGATGCGTTCTGCGAACGTGCCGATCCGGTTCTTGTCGGGCCGGGCGAAGACCTCGTCGCCCACCGCGAACCGCGTGACGGCCGCACCCACTTCGACCACCACCCCGGCCAGGTCGTTGCCCAGGACGAACGGGACCTTGTACGGCAGGACCGTCTTCATCTCGCCGTCCCGGATCATGCGGTCGAGCGGGTTGATGCTCGCGGCCCGGATCTGGACCAGCACGTCGTCCGCGCCCACGTCCGGCTCCGGCACGTCACCGGCACGTACGGCGTCCTTGTCGCCGTAGCGCCCCACTGTGAAGGCCTTCATCGTCGTCTCCGTTCGTAGCGCTATGCGCGTTTTGTCCACTGGTCCCATGAGGGACGTGCTTCTATGCCGACTCATTGAATTATGCCCGTAATTCTATGCGGCTGTCTACTTGCGGCCTCATAGAATTACGGTCATACTGTAATGGTCGACGTGATGCTGAGGGGCTTGACCGCTCAGGGTTCCGACTTCCACGGCCTGGGACGTCGACCCCGCTGACTGCAGCCGCAGCCGGGAGACGCAGGTGACTGCTCAGCGCCCTCCCTCCACGAAGGAGGGCCGGCGCGCTGGCAGGCCCGCCATGCCGAAGGGCACGACCGTGAACGACTCACAAGAAGTACGGGACGACGTGGTGACGTCGTACAAGAACGCACCGACCCGCACCGTCACCGCCGGGGGAGTGACCTTCGCCTATCGCGAGCTCGGTCCGCGGTCCGGTGTCCCGGTGGTCTTTCTCACCCACCTGGCCGCGGTTCTCGACAACTGGGACCCGCGGGTCGTCGACGGCATCGCCGCCAAGCGGCGGGTCGTCACGTTCGACAACAGAGGAGTCGGCGCTTCCACCGGTTCGACGCCGCGCACCATCGAGGCGATGGCGAAGGATGCCGTCACCTTCATCCGGGCGCTCGGGTTCGACCACGTCGATCTGCACGGCTTTTCGATGGGCGGCATGATCGCCCAGGTGATCGCGCGGACCGATCCGGACCTCGTCCGCAGGCTGATCCTCACGGGTACCGGTCCCGCCGGCGGCGAGGGCATCAAGAACGTGACCCGGCTGTCCCATCTCGACACGGTCCGGGGGCTGTTCACCCTTCAGGATCCGAAGCAGTTCCTCTTCTTCACACGCACCGCGGGCGGGCGCCGGGCCGGGAAGGAGTTCCTGGCCCGCCTGAAGGAGCGCACGCACGACCGGGACAAGGCGATCTCCCCGATTTCGTACAGCAACCAACTCAAGGCCATTCACCGCTGGGGGCTGGAGCGGCCCCACGATCTCTCCGTCATCCACCAGCCCGTGCTCGTCGCGAACGGCGACAACGACAGGATGGTTCCGTCGCAGAACTCGTCCGACCTGGCGCGGCGGGTGCCGAACGGCGAGTTGGTGTTCTATCCCGACGCCGGCCACGGCGGCATCTTCCAGTTCCACCGGGAGTTCGTGGAGACGGCTGTCGAGTTCCTCGAACGGTAGTGGTCAGTGATTCCCGGGGGGCGGCGCCCGGTTCGTCGTCGAGTTCGACGGCCGTCCAGGCGAAGCGCCCGGCTGGACACCTCAGCTCAGCCGAGCGCATGCGTGGAGTCCTCGCCGCCTGATCGAACCGGCCGCAGGTGGCGATGATCATCGCCACCTGGCTGTCAGGCTCAGGCTCTCCGGGTCGGTCGTCAGCTGTCCAAGGGGCGTTCGAGCGCCACCCTGGGCAGTCGCCGGGCGAGGGGGGCGGGCAGCCACCAGGCCCACCTGCCGAGCAGCTGCATGACGGCAGGGACGATCAGACAGCGGATGACCAGCGCGTCCACCAGGATCGCCACGGCGAGGCCGAGCCCGAACTGCTGGAGCATCCGGTCGGGGCTCAGCATGAAGGCGCCGAACA
Organism: Streptomyces sp. NBC_00258; assembly: GCF_036182465.1. Classification (NCBI taxonomy): domain Bacteria; kingdom Bacillati; phylum Actinomycetota; class Actinomycetes; order Kitasatosporales; family Streptomycetaceae; genus Streptomyces; species Streptomyces sp. NBC_00258. The sequence continues at coordinate 3,050,078 of NZ_CP108081.1, read as the reverse complement.
CCACGATCATGATGGCCCCGGCCGCCGTGATCACCTTGCCGGTGGTGGCCAGCCCCTCCCGCACGGCCAGCGAGTGGTCCTTCGAACGCTCCCACTCCTCATGGATCCGTGAGACCAGGAACACCTCGTAGTCCATGGACAGTCCGAACACGATGGCGAAGATCAGCACGGGGAGGAAGGCCTCGATCGGCCCCTGCTGCGCCCCGAACCAGCCGTACTGGAACACCAGGGTCATGACGCCGAGCGCGGCGGAGATCGACAGAAGGTTCAGCAGGGCCGCCTTGACGGGGATCCACACCGACCGGAAGACCAGCATCAGCAGCAGCGACGACATCCCGACGACGACGGCGACGAACAGCGGGAGCCGCTGCGAGACCGTGTCCGCGAAGTCCTGGGAGGCGGCGACGGAACCGCCGACCAGGATCTCGGCACCGGCGTCGCGCTCCAGGCCCGGGGCCACGTCATCGCGCAGATGGTGCACGAGATCGGTGGTTCCCTCGTCCTGCGGCGCCGTACTCGGGTAGACGATCACGGTGGACAGGGCGCCGTCCTCGGAGGGCATCGCGGGGCCGGCCGTGGCCACGCCCTCGGCCTTGGCCAGCTCGGACCGGACGCCCTGGCCGGCGGCCTCGTCTCCCTGCACCAGGACGATCAGCGGACCGTTGAAGCCCGGGCCGAAGCCCTCGGCGAGCAGGTCGTACGCCTGCCTGGAGGTCGTGGTCCTCGGATCGTTGCCCGCGTCGGCGAAGCCGAGGCGCATGCCCAACGCCGGTGCGGACAGGGCCAGCAGGGCGAGGACGGCGACCAGCAGCGCAGGGAGCGGACGGCGCTGCACGGCTGCGGCCAGGGCCCGCCAGCGGCGGCCTTCGACGTTGCCCTTGGCCGTGGCCCTGGCCGCGTGCTTCAACACGTGGCGCTGGATGCGCTTGCCGAAGATCGCCAGCAGCGCGGGCAGCAGGACCAGCGAGGCGGCCATGGTGGTGAGCACGGTCAGTGCCAGGGCGAGGGCCACGCCCTGCAGCGATCCGAGGCCGAGCGCGACCAGGCCCAGCAGGGCGATGATCACGGTGCAGCCGGCGAAGAAGACCGTACGACCGGCGGCGTCCAGGGCCCTACGGCCGGCTTCGGCCGGGTCGGCGCCGTCGGTGAGTTCGTGCCGGTAGCGGTAGAAGATCAGCAGGGCGTAGTCGACGCCGACGCCGAGTCCGACGAGCATCGTGATGGGCGGCGTGAAGTCGGCGATGGTGAAGACGTGCGAGGCGAGAACGATCAGCCCGATGGCGGCGCCGACCGCGAAGAGGGCGGTGATCAGCGGCACGGCGGCCGCCACCACGGAGCCGAAGAGCAGCCCGAGGATGATCACGGCGGCCAGGATGCCGGCGAGTTCCGCGGTCGGGCTTCCCTTGTCCTCCGCGCCTCGCACCGCATCGCCGCCGAGCTCGATCCGGAGCCCGTCCGCCTCGGCGCTCTTGGCGGCGTCGATGATCGCGGTGACGTCGTCCTTGGGCACGGCCTCGGCCTTGCCGTCGAGAGTGACGGTGGCGTAGCCGATCGTGCCGTCCTCGGACACGGCGGAGGCATCGGTGTACGGGCTGCGTACATCGGCGACGCCCGGCAGTGCCTTCACCTCGGCCAGCATCTTCTCGACGCTCGCCTCGCGGCCGTCGATGCCCTGGCTGTCCTTGAACACGATGTCGACGCTGTCGCCGGCCTGGGCGGAGCCGTGCTTCGTGAACAGGTCGGTGGCGGACTGGGAGTCGGTGCCCGGCAGGGCGAAGTCGTTCTTGTACGCCGAGCCTACGGCCCCGGAACCCAGCGTGACGGCGGCCAGGACGGCGACCCAGATCAGCAGGGCGGTCCAGCGGTGACGCTGCGCCCAGCCGGCCAGGGATCCGAATCGGCCGCCGCGCGGCCTGTCCGGCCGGCCCGGTGGGGGCGGGGCAATGGACGCGGCTGTGCCGCGGGTTGGAGACATGGGTGACTACCTCGGATTCGAGCGTGAGTGGCCTGGCCTGAGAAGCGCGCCCACCACGGCGCCGCACAACGTGGGCACGCCGATCCCCAGGGCGATCAGCAAGCCGCCGATCTCCAGGGCCAGGGCCCCGGCGGCCGTGACCAGCAGCATTCCGGCGGCGGCCCCGACGAGCGCGCCGGCGAATACGGCCGCGGCCCGTCCGGGGAAGGGGGGTGCGTTCATGCCTTTGATCGTGCATGCGCGAGGGGTGCCGAATCGTCGGCCTGCGGCTGACACCGGGCGTACCCCAGCGGATGCAGGCTGCCGCCGCGTCGTACCCCAGGGGTACCGCGGGACCCTGCGGCCGACGGTCCGCCGTCCGCCCGCCGGCCTATTGCGCCATCCAGCCGGGACTGACCATTCCGGACTCGTACGCCAGCACCACGACCTGAGATCTGTCCCGCGCCCCCAGCTTCGACATGATCCGGCTGACATGCGTCTTGGCCGTGGACGGTGACAGCACCAGCCGCGCAGCGATCTCGTCGTTCGTGAGCCCTGCGGCCACCAGCCGCATGACCTCGCGTTCCCGCTCGGTGAGAGCGTCGAGCCGGGGATCCGGCCGAGGGCCCTTCACCCGGCCCGCGAACTCGGCGATGAGCCGCCGCGTGACCGAGGGGCTGATCAGGGCATCACCCCGGGCGGCGACCCGTACCGCCTGCAGCAGTTCCTCCGGCTCCGTGTCCTTCACCAGAAAGCCCGTCGTGCCGGCGCGCAGCGCCCCGTACACGTAGTCGTCCAGATCGAAGGTCGTCAGGATGACCACCTTGACCGACGCCAACTGCTCGTCCCCGGCGATCTCCCGGGCGGCTTCCAGACCGTCCGTCCCCGGCATTCTGATGTCCATCAGGACCACGTCAGGCCGGAGCTCGCGGCAGGCGGCGACCGCGGCCTCGCCGTCCGCTGCCTCGCCCACCACCTCGATGTCGTCGTGGTCCTCCAGGATCGACCGGAAACCGGCCCGGACGAGCCGCTGGTCGTCCGCCAGCAGGACCCTGATCATCGGTCACTCCGCTCCATCGGCTTTCCTGTGGTCCCGTACGGTAGCCGGGCCCGCACCGCGAATCCGCCCTCCGGCCGCGGGCCCGCCGTCAGTTCGCCGCCCAGGGCCCGCGCCCGCTCCGTCATGCCGGTGATCCCGCTGCCGCCACCGGACCCCGCCGGGCGGGCCGCCGAGCCCCGGCCGTCGTCCTCGATGTCCAGGGTCAACTCCCTTTCCCCGTAAGCGAGTCGGATCGTGACCTGTCCGGCGCCACTGTGCCTGGCGGCGTTGGTCAGCGACTCCTGCACGATCCGGTACGCGGCCAGGTCGACCGGGGCGGGCAGTGCGCGTTCGGCCCCGGTCTGCTCGATCCGCACCGGGAGCCCCGCCAGCTTCGCGGAGGCCACCAGCTCATCTGCCCGGGCCAGCCCCGGCGCGGGTGCCGTGGGCGCCTGCTCGTCGACGCGGCGGAGCACGCCGAGGGTGGCCCGGAGCTCCCGCAGGGTCTCCCGGCTGCTCGCCTTGATCGCGCCGAGCGCCTCCTCGGCCTGGGCAGGATCCTTCTTCAGCCTGTACAGCGCCGCACCCGCCTGCACGTTGATCATCGAAATGTTGTGTCCGATCACATCGTGCAGCTCGCGGGCGATGCGCAGCCGCTCCTCGGTGGCCCGCAGCCGTGCCTCCTCCTCGGCGTAGGCCAGCCTGCCGTGCCGCACGCTGCCGAGGGCCACTACGGCGACCAGCCAACCGGTGAGCATGAACACCGCTGTGCCGGTGACGTCGTTGCCGACCGCGAGAGTGCCCGCGGCCAAACCGATCACGATGGTCGCGGCCATGCCGACGGCCGCGCGCATGCGGCCCTGGGCCGCGAGGGCGTACAACGCCACGATCGGAACGATGATCAGCGGGCCGTCGACGTCGCTCAGCAGGTAGTAGGCGCCGGTGCCCAGCACCGTGAACCAGCCCGCCGCCACCGGATACCGGCGCCGGAACAGCAGTGCCCCGCACACCGCCGCAATCAACAGCCAGGACGTGATCAGCGAGGGTACCGAGTCCCCGCCACGGCTCAGCTGCTGCCCCTCGGCACCGAGCGCCACCACCACGAACACCCCGCCGGCCAGCACGGCGTCGGCGCGGGCACCGCGGGGCAGCCGGAAACGGATCCGGTCGAATGGGGGCACGCGTCCATTCTGCCCGCGACTTCACTGCCGCCACCCGGCTGAAGTCGTGGCGGACCCTGAGCGGCAACATGGAAGGCGTTGAGCAGGCGCCAAGTGCGGCTGTGTGCCTTCCACTCAGCGCATGAGCGCGAGAGCGTTCTCGATTCCCTGCTCCAGTACCTCGTCGGAGAACTTCCGGTCGGACAGGGCGCGGGACAGCTGCAACGTCCCCACCACCATGGTGAAGAGCCCGATGGCCTTGCCGCGAGACGACCGTGGATCCTCGGGTGTCAGGCGGGCGGCGATCTCTTCCACGATGTCCTGCGCGCCGTCGGTGTAGGCCTGCTTGGTCTCGTCCCCGCAGCGGCCGATCTCGTCGAGCAGGGCGGCGGAGGGGCATCCGAGGCCGGGATGGTCCCGGTGCTCGGGCGACAGGTATTCGCGAACGAAGTCCTCAAGTCCCGGGCGTCCGGGCCGCAGAGTGCCGTACCTCGCGACCTGTGCGCGCAGTTCCTCGGTCACGACATGGGCGACGAGGTCGTCCTTGGACGCGAAGTGGGCGTAGAAGGCTCCGTTGGTGAGCCCGGCGTCCGACATCAGGGTGGAGATGCCCGAACCGTCGATGCCGTCCTCCTTGAAGCGATGGCCGGCCTTCTCGATGATGCGTTGCCGTGTCACCTGCTTGTGCTCCTTGGCGTAGCGCACCACGAGCTTCCTCCGTTCGTCCCGCAAGCCGTTGTCCCGCATCCAAGCCTAAGCCATGGACTGACGTACGTAATATTACGGTCGGCAGGCAATTCGGCTGTTGAGGTGCGCTCGGACATGCGCGGGCCCGGCCCGGATCGGATGATCCTGGACCGGGCCGGAGTCGTCCGCCGATCAGTCGAACGCGGCGGCGAACATGCCGGGCTCGTAGGAGCCTCCCCGCTGGTGCACGATCACGGCGAGCCGGTTGGCCGCGTTGATCAGGGCGACCAGGCAGACCAGCGCGGCGATCTGGTCGTCGTCGTAGTGCTTGCGTGCCTGGGCCCAGGTCTCGTCGGACACGCCTTCGTGGGCGTCGGCGAGCCGGGTGCCCTCTTCGGTGAGCGCCAGCGCGGCCCGTTCGGCCTCGGTGAACACGGTGGACTCGCGCCAGGCGGCCACCAGACTGAGCCGCACCGCGGTTTCACCGGCGGCCGCGGCCTCCTTGGTGTGCATGTCGATGCACCAGCCGCAGCCGTTGATCTGGCTGGCGCGCAGCGACACCAGCTCCTGCGTGGACTTCGGCAGCGGCGACTGCTGGATCACCAGGCCGGCACCTGCGAACCGCTTGGCGAACCTGCCGGCGATCTCGTTGTCGAACAGGTTGAATCGGGCGTCCATGGCTTTGTCCTCACTCGTGGTGTTGCACTGGCCGAACACGAGATGCCGACGCCCAGCTCCTTGTGACGGGACGGTCGTGTGACGTGGGCCACCGCTCACGGATGTCACACAGCGGCGGCGGCCGGCGTCTTGTGCGCGTGACACCGTCGACAGCGAACAGGCAGGAGCATCCGGTGATGAGCGAGCACAGCGAGCGCACGGAGGACACGGCGGGGCAGCTCGCCGACGGCGGACGCATGGACCCCGCCACCGAGGCGTTCGTCGCCCATCGCAACCTGCTGTTCACCGTCGCCTACGAAATGCTCGGATCGGCCGCCGACGCCGAGGACGTCCTGCAGGAGACCTGGCTGCGGTGGGCGGGCGTCGACCTCGGCACCGTTCGGGAGCAGCGCGCGTACCTGGTCCGGATCACCACGCGCCAGGCGCTGAGCCGACTGCGCACGCTCGGCCGCCGCAAGGAGTCCTACGTCGGCTCCTGGCTGCCCGAGCCGCTGCTCACCGCGCCCGACGTGGCCGAGGACGTCGAGCTGGCCGACAGCGTCTCGATGGCGATGCTGCTCGTGCTGGAGACACTGCAGCCGACCGAGCGGGCGGTGTTCGTGCTGCGCGAGGTGTTCGACCTCGGGTACGACGAGATCGCCGAGGCCGTCGACAAGAACCCGGCCGCGGTCCGTCAGATCGCGCACCGGGCACGGGCGCACGTCGCGGCGCGCCGGCCGCGCGGGGTCGTTTCCCCGACCGAGACCAGAGACGTGCTCGACGCGTTCCGGCGGGCGGTCGACACGGGCGATCTGCAGAGCCTGCTCGACATCCTCGCGCCGGACGTCGTCCTCCTGGGCGACGGTGGCGGAGTCAAGCAGGCCGTACCGCGTCCCATCCTGGGGGCCGACAAGGTGGCCCGCCTGCTGATCGCGGGACTCGGCAGGATCGCCGACGCGGTGTCGCTGCGGCCTGTGCAGGTCAACGGCCACCCGGCGCTGATCGTGCGGCTCCACGGCGAGCTCGACACCGTCGTGGCGGTGCGCATCGACGACGGCCTCATCACCGGCCTCTACGCCGTGCGCAATCCCGAGAAGCTGTCCCACATGGAGCGGGAGACCGCCCTGCGTCGCTGAGTACGGAGCCCGTCGGAAACCGCGCAATCCCGAGGGGCCCCGCCCTGCGCCGCCGCGCCCGGGGCCCCTCGGGAGCGAACGCCGTCCTGGGCGGGTCCGCGAGCCCCGGGCCGGAGGTTCACGTTCGAGGGCGGGCGCCAGGTCCCAGTCGGGCGGTGACTTCCCTGGGGGTGAGCGTGGCGTGTTCCGCGGAGCACTCGACGACGACGCGGACCGGGGCGTCGCAGTCGGTGTGGCGGACGTCCAGTACGGGGCCCTCGGGGCCGAGGGCGTGGGTCTCGCCCCACTGGCCCAGCGCCATCAGGACGGGCCACAGGTCCCAGCCCTTGCGGGTCAGGCGGTACTCGTTGCGGGAGCGGCTGCCCGCCTCCCGGTAGGGGACGGTCCTCAGGATGCCGGCCGAGATCAGTTTCCGGAGGCGGTCGCTGAGGACGGCCTCCGACAGGCCGATATGGCGGTGGAAGTCGTCGAAGCGGCGGACTCCGTTGACGGCGTCACGCAGGATCAGCAGCGTCCATTTCTCCCCGACCACGTCGAGCGTCCGCTGGACGGGGCAGTTCTCCGTGCTCGCCTCAAGCCACTCCATCCCGCCATCGTAAGGGGCTGGCTTCGTTATTGACAGTCAGGTGAGCCGGCAGCTAGCTTCACTTGTAAAAGTCAGACGGGGAGGGGCTCGGCCGTGGGACGAACACGTACGTATGAATGGGAAGATCCCGCGATCCTGGCGGAAGCTGCCGGACGCATGGCCGGCATGGACTTCCTGCGCGAGCTGCAGGCGGGGCGGCTGCCGGGGCCGCCCGTCAGTTACACCCTGGACTTCACCCTGGACGAGGTGGAGCCCGGCAGAGCGGTCTTCTCCCTGACGCCGGGCGAGGAGCACTACAACCCGATCGGCAGTGTGCACGGCGGAATCTTCGCCACCCTGCTCGACTCGGCGGCGGGTTGCGCCGTCCAGTCCACCCTCCCGGAGGGCATGGCGTACACCTCGCTCGACCTGACGGTGAAGTTCCTGCGGCGGATCACCGTCGACACGGGCCGGGTCCGAGCCATCGGCACGGTCGTCAACAGGACCCGTCAAACCGCCCTGGCCCAGGCGCAGTTGGTCGACGCGACGGACCGTCTGCTCGCCCACGCCACCAGTAGCTGCCTGCTCTTTCCGGTGCCGCCCACTCAAGGGTGAGACTCCGCCTCCGCGAATGCGCGTCCATTTGGCCGGCCGGTCAGCGGTCGTCGTCGGGCAGCTGCTTGTGCAGGACCGTGCTCAGGGTGATGGGTTCGCGGCCGAGCAGGGTGGCCAGTGCCGGGTCGACGGCGGCGAACTCGCCGGCGCGGCTCGCTGCGAACATGCCGAGCAGCTGGGCCGCCGCCTCGGCGGGGACGCCGCGGCCCACCAGCTGCTGCCGGAACTGGTCGTCGGGTGCGGTGCTCCTGGTGATGGTGCGGCCCGTGACGTCGCTGGCGATGCGTGCGATGTCGTCGAAGGCCGACGCCTGTGCCGCGGTGAGCGGGGGCGTGGGGCCGTCGAAGCGGCCTTCGTCGGCCAGGATGACGGCAGCCGCGTCGGCGAGGTCTGCGTGGGCTGTCCAGCTGACGGGTCCGTCCGCGGGGAGCGCGATCTGGCCGGACCGCATGGCGTGACCGAGGAACTGCACCACGGTGGCGGCGTAGAAGCCGTTGCGCAGTGAGGTGAACGGCACACCGGAGGCGCGCAGCGCGTCCTCGGTGGCGGCATGGTCGCGGCAGGGCTGGAAATGCGACGAGGCGCTGGCGCCCATGTGGCTGGTGTAGAGGATGCGGCGGGCGCCGGCCGCGACGGCACCGTCGATCGCGGCGCGGTGCTGCCGCACGGCCTCTTCGCCCATCTTGTCGACGGAAACGATGAGCACCTGGGAGGCGCCCTCGAAGGCGTGGGCGAGGCTCGCGACGTCGGTGAAGCTGCCCTGTCGCACCCGTATCCCCTGGTCGGCGAACGCCTGTGCCTTCTGTGGGTCGCGGACGCTGACGCCAATCCGGTCGGCCGGCACGCGGGTCAGCAGCCGTTCGACGATCTGGCGTCCGAGCTGTCCGGTGGCTCCGGTCACGATGATCATGTTGCACTCCAGCGGTCTGGTTCCAGTGGAAACGTATTGAGCGTATCACTGATATTAACGATGGAATCGAGTGTGCGGTATCGTTGATATATGCCACCACGTTCACGCGTCAGGGACGGTGCTGCCGCCGTCGGTCCCGATTCCGACTCCGCGGCCGTCGGCCGTGAGCAGACCCGGCAGCGCATCATCGAGGCCGCCGCCGACCTGCTGGCGCGCGAGGGCCGAGACGCCGTCACCACCCGCGCGGTCGCGGTCGCGGCAGGGCTGCAACCACCTGCCATCTACCGGCTGTTCGGTGACAAGGACGGGCTGCTCGAAGCGGTGGCCGAGCATGGCTTCGCCACGTTCCTCGCGGCCAAGCACATCGACCCGGACCCTCAGGACCTCATCGACGACCTGAGGGCCGGCTGGGACCTGGCGGTCGAGTTCGGTCTGGCCAATCCCGCGCTGTACACGCTGATGTACAGCGAGCCCACAAGGGCCACATCGCCCGCCTTCAAGGCCGGCATGGAGATCCTGATGGGTCGTATCCGCCGCCTGGCCGCCGGCGGCCGGCTCCGCGTCGACGAGGAACTCGCGGCCACGCTCATCCACGCCACGGCACGCGGGGCTGTGCTCACCTGGCTGTCCCTGCCCGAAGACCGGCGCAATCCGGCCCTGTTGACCATTCTTCGGGAGTCCATGGTCGCCGCCGTGACCAACCAGGAGCCGGCCGTGCAGGACGCGGGCCCGGCCGGCGCCGCCCGCGCCCTGCGCGCCACGCTGCCCGAACAGACGACACTCAGCGGCGCGGAGCGGCACTTGCTGAGGGAGTGGCTGGACCGCCTCGCCTCCGAAGGCTGAGGGGTCGGTCGTGGCGCGTGCGTCCTCGGGGCATGCCCAGGGCGCCATGGCGCGTGCGTTCGGGTGCCGTGGCGCGTGCGTTCTTGGGGGTGTGCCGAGGGTGCCGTGGTGTGTGCGTCGGGCGCCGAGGGCGGTGCGACCGGCGTAGCCCTGCGCTGAGGACCGTGCTCCCGTTCCGGCCCGCCGGTCGATCGCCACACTTCTCGGCGGCGGAGCCCTTTCGCCGCGGGCTGTCCTGGGTGCGTCGCACCTAGGGAGGCCACTCGGCCCGGACTCGGCGCCTCCCGCGGCGCCTTCGAGGAGCCACCCCGTCGGCACACCGGTGTCGGGCTCCGACGCCCGCCCGCAGCATCACCGCCGGTACGACGCCTCCGGCAGCCGTCGCCTCCCCGTGTGGTGCGGGGCTGCCGGATCAGTCGGTATGGGCGACTGCCTCCTTCTGCAGCTGCACCGCCGCCAACAGGCTCAGCATCGGTTCCGCCTGGCGCAGTGCCTTCACCGCCGAGACCGAGGCGATGTCCCCGGTGAAGCCGACGGCGGCCAGCCGGGCGCGGACCCAGCGGGCGCGCAGCTGGGTTTCGGTGGTGGCGGCGGTGGACTCGACGAGTGCGGCAGCGCGTTCCAGGCCCGGGCGCTCCTCCGGCGAGGCCTCGGCCAGTGCCTCACGCAGGGCCGCGGCGACCACGTCCGTGTCCCGGATGGCCAGCACGAAGTTGTTCTTCTTGCTCAGTCCCATGATTCCTGTCATGGGGATCAGCCTGGCCCTCATGTTCCGTGCGTGCCAAGCGACTTGAGGAGGCTCAGAGGCTGGGCCACCGGCGGTCGGCCCGTGTGGTCGGGGAGAAGGCCGGCAGCGATCGCGTCACCGCCCGGACCGTCTCCGTACGTCAGGGGGACGGCCGCCCTGATTTCCTTGCTTTCGGCCGTGCGCGTACGCCACATTCGTGCCGCCGCTGCGGCTCCACCGGCGCGGGCTCGTTGCCGCTCGGGGCCCCGTACGAATCGGTCCGGTACGGCTCGGTCCGGTAAGGCTCAAGTTCTTTGAGCTGTGCGTTGGTGCGCCGGTTTCGCCGGAGGCGTTCCGGAAGCGGTGTGCGGAAGTCGGGCAGCAGGCGCTGGGCGCGGAACGCGGACTTCAGGAAGACGCGGACGAGACGCTCGCGGCGGGGGCCGATCCAGCCGATGCGATGGAGTCGGCAGACCCGCTCGCCCGCGAGATAGCGGGTCAGGTCGGCGCCGAACGACCGTAAGGGGGCGGGAAACCAGCGCTCGGCGAAGAAGTCCATCATCGCGGTCGCCACGCGATGGCCGGACTCCGTCGGCTCGTACGGCCTGGACTCGAACTCGACGGCGAACGCGGTCATCGCGTCCCAGTCCTCGGGGAACGCCTCGTCGGACAGCGGGCCGGACTCGCGTTCCAGGAGGCGGAAGAGCGTCCGCGCCCATCGGTGCCAGGCGGTCTTCATGGGTTCGCTCGTGCCGGGCAGGCCCAGCGAGGTCTGGAGGCGGTCGCCGAACGTGGCCAGCAGAACCAGTGGATAGACGAAGTCGTCGGTGTCGTCGAAGTTGCCGGGTAAGTGCGGGGTTCTTCGGGCGATCGCAAGGTGGATGCGGTTCAGCCGTGCGGCGGCCCCGCGGCCCGCCGCACTGGACAGGCCGTCCACCATCCAGGCCATCAGGAAGTCGTTGCCGTCCTGGAAACGCCGGTGGGGCCTCGTCTCCAGCTTCGAGGTGTGGGCCAGCGTGGCGGACCCGAAACCCGGCTGCATCATGCGCATGGTGCCCGGATAGACCATCATCGCCAGGGCGAACTCCGGGACGCGATGGCCGACATAGAGCGAGACCATCCGCTCCCAGTCGGTCTCCGGGTCCATCAGGGACAGTTCGCGGTCCACCCACTTGTATCCGCGGCGCAACGTCGGTTCCCCCTGTCTCCGACCATGCGCTGTGGCGTACGTACCGGCCGCACGTCCGTCGGCTTCGTCCGCAGGACGGCGCATGATCCCGTGGGGGAGAGGACGCTCCGTTCCCGCTCCCGGTGCCACGGCTCGTTGTGACTTGCGCCATACCGATGGTGTCCTGCGTGGGAGTGGACCACCGTCCTTGGGCGGGCCCGTGAGAAGCAACCCTTCCAGGGGTGCGGCCGTCTCACCCGGCGTCGCACGGCAGCCGACCGAAAGGCGCAGTCCATGGGGCTCGACCCCAACCTCTGCATGGACGTTCCGGAGGGTTTTGACGACACCCCGCTCGGCCGCGAGGGACCCCAACTCGTCCTGCCCCAGGACCGCTGCGGCGCCCGGCACACCAGCGGCATCGAGACGTTCCGCGTGGACGGCGGCTACACCCCGTGGGCGTGACAGCGGCCAGCACGTGACACCGGCCGGCACGTGACAGCGAGCGGCACGTGACAGCGGCCGACGCGGTCGGCCTCCCCGGACGGGGGCGGCCCGGCCCATGCTGTACCTCCGCACCCCGGCACCCGGGCACGCAGCCCCCTCCCGCGGAGGTCACGTATGCAACTGCGCCAGCTGGAATACCTGGTCGCCCTCGCCCGCGAGCGCCACTTCGCCCGCGCGGCGGCCGCCTGCTTTGTCTCCCAGCCGTCGCTGTCCGCCGCGATCCGCCGCCTCGAACACGAACTGCACGTCCCGATCGTGCGGCGGGGGAGACGGTACGAGGGCCTCACTCCGGAGGGCGAGGTGGTCCTCGCCTGGGCGCACCGCATGCTCGCCGAACGCGAGGCCCTCCGCCAGGAGTTGTCCGCCCTGGGCGACGGCCTCACGGGCACGCTCCGTCTCGGGGTGGTCCCCACGGCGCTGCCCGCCGCCTCCCTGCTGACGACCCCGTTCTGCGACCGCCACCCACGCGCCCGCGTCAGCATCGAGTCCCTGTCCTCGGTCGACATCACCCACGGACTCGCCGAGTTCGAGCTGGACGCGGCGATGACGTACCTCGACGACGACTCACTGCGCCGGCTGCCGCTGTACGAGGAGCGGTACGTCCTGCTCACCCCCACCGACGGCCCGCTCGCCGCCGCCTCCACGGCCCGCTGGGCCCAGGCCGCCGCCCTCCCGCTGTGCCTGCTCGGCCGGCGGATGCGCAACCGCCGCATCATCGACGAGTGCTTCGCGGCCGACGGTGCCACGGCCGCCCCCGCGATCGAGTCGGACAGCGTGGCAGGGCTGTACGCGCACCTCCCCGGCGGCCGCTGGTCGAGCGTGATCTCGCACGCGTGGCTGCACATGTTCGGCGTACCGGAGGGGATGCGGGTGGTACCGCTGGAGGGGCCCGCCCATGGACCGAGGGTGGGACTGGTGACCGGCCCGGACGACCCTCCCTCCGTAGTCGCCGCGGCGCTGGTGACGGTGGCACGGGAGGCGGGCGTACGCGAGGCGTTGGACGAACGGCTGCGGAGCTATCTCGACTCCGCCGCCGACTCCGCCTGACGCCTTTCCTGTTGACGGCCGTCCTCTTGAATGGCCGCTCAGCGCTGCCCTGTTGGTGGCCGTCTTGATAGCCGTCGGCTATACGGACATAGCGAAGTTCGCTTTGACCAGCGCGTTCGACCCGGAGGATCGTGAATTCCACCTTCCCGCACGGGAGTTGAGCCGAACTCCCGGACCCCGGAGTCGAGGAGCTGCGACATGGCCAAGGTGCTCTGCGTCCTGTACGACGACCCCACCGACGGATACCCGACCTCGTACGCCCGTGACGACCTCCCCGCGATCGACCACTACCCCGGCGGCCAGACCGCCCCGACCCCGTCCGAGGTCGACTTCACGCCGGGCCACCTCCTCGGCAGCGTCTCCGGTGAACTCGGTCTGCGCCGCTTCCTGGAGGCCGCCGGGCACACCCTGGTCGTCACCTCCGACAAGGACGGCGTCGGCTCGGTCTTCGACCGCGAGCTGCTCGACGCGGAGGTGGTGATCTCCCAGCCGTTCTGGCCGGCGTATCTGACCCCGGAACGCGTCGTCGCCGCGAAGAACCTCAAGCTGGCGATCACCGCCGGCATCGGCTCCGACCACGTCGACCTCGACGCGGCCATCGCCCAGGGAGTGACGGTCGCGGAGGTGACGTACTGCAACAGCATCAGCGTCGCCGAACACGTGGTGATGATGACCCTGTCCCTCGTCCGCAACTACCTGCCCTCCCACCAGGTGGTGCTCGACGGCGGCTGGAACATCGCCGACTGCGTGGCCCGTTCGTACGACCTGGAGGGCATGCATGTCGGCACGGTGGCCGCCGGGCGCATCGGCCTCGCGGTGCTGCGCCGCCTCGCGCCCTTCGACGTGCAGCTCCACTACACCGACCGCCACCGCCTGCCCGAGGACATCGAGCGGGAACTGGGCCTGACCTTCCACGAGACGGCCGCCGACATGGTGCCGCACTGCGACGTCGTCACCATCAACGCGCCGCTGCACCCCGAGACGGAAGGGCTGTTCGGCGACGAACTGCTGGGCCGGATGAAGCGCGGCGCGTACCTCATCAACACCGCGCGGGCGAAGATCGCGGACCGGGACGCCGTCGACCGGGCCCTGCGCAGCGGCCAGTTGGCGGGCTACGCGGGCGACGTCTGGTACCCGCAGCCCGCCCCGCCCGACCACCCCTGGCGGACCATGCCGCACCACGGCATGACCCCGCACATCTCCGGCTCCTCCCTCTCCGCCCAGGCCCGCTACGCGGCGGGCACCCGGGAGATCCTGGAGGCCTTCTTCGCCGGGCGCCCGATCCGCGACGAGTACCTGATCGTGGACGGCGGCGCACTGGCGGGAACGGGCGCGCACTCGTACTCGGTCACCAAGTGACCGCACACTCGTACCCGGTCAGCCAGTGATCGCGTACCAGTGCTTGGTGACCAGGTGACCAGGTGACCGGCCTCCCGGCCGAGTTGAGACCGGCGGGAGCCCCCCCGTTCCCCTCAGGCGCGGTCGATGTGCACGTTCGTCGACTTCACCCGGGCGGTGGCCTCCACCCCGACCTCAAGACCCAGCTCCTCCACGGCCTCCCGGGTCAGCAACGACACCAGCCGGTGCGGCCCGGCCTGGATCTCCACCTGGGCCGCGACATCGCCGAGCTTCACGGCGGTGACGATGCCGGGAAAGGCGTTGCGCACGGAGGTGTACGAGACGTCCTCCTCGCTGCCGCCCTTGGCCAGCTCGACGGAGAAGGCGGCCAGGTCCCGCCCGTCGACGAGGCGCCGCCCGCCCTCGTCCCGGTGCGTGGCAACCCGGCCGGCGTCCGCCCACCGCCGAGCGGTGTCCGGACTCACTCCGAGCAGCCGCGCTGCCTGGCCGATCGTGTAGGACTGCATACGCGTCAAGATAGGCGATCAGGCGCCCACGTACGCCGCCAGGTGCTCGCCGGTGAGGGTGGAGCGGTCGCCGACGAGGTCGGCGGGAGTGCCCTCGAAGACGATCTTCCCGCCGTCGTGGCCGGCGCCGGGACCGAGGTCGATGATCCAGTCCGCGTGTGCCATGACCGCCTGGTGGTGCTCGATGACGATGACCGACTTGCCGGAGTCGACGAGCCGGTCGAGCAGGCCGAGCAGCTGCTCGACGTCGGCGAGGTGGAGGCCGGTGGTCGGCTCGTCCAGTACGTAGACACCGCCCTTGTCTCCCATGTGCGTGGCCAGCTTGAGCCGCTGCCGCTCGCCGCCGGACAGGGTGGTGAGCGGCTGGCCGATGGTGAGATAGCCGAGCCCGACGTCGGCGAGCCGCTGGAGGATCCTGTGCGCGGCCGGCGTGGCCGCCTCGCCGGTCCCGAAGAACTCCTCGGCCTCCGTCACCGGCATCGCGAGCACCTCACTGATGTCCCGCCCGCCGAGGCGGTACTCCAATACAGACGCGTCGAACCGCTTGCCGCCGCAGTCCTCACAGGTGGTGGCGGTGCCGGCCATGATCCCGAGGTCGCTGTAGATGACGCCGGCGCCGTTGCAGGTGGGACAGGCGCCCTCGGAGTTGGCACTGAACAGCGCGGGCTTCACGTCGTTGGCCTTGGCGAACGCCTTGCGGATCGGGTCGAGCAGTCCGGTGTACGTCGCCGGGTTGCTGCGCCGCGAGCCGCGGATCGGACTCTGGTCGATCGACACCACACCCTCGTCGGTGGGGATCGACCCGTGCACGAGCGAGCTCTTGCCGGAGCCCGCGACGCCGGTGATGACACTGAGCACCCCGAGCGGGATGTCGACGTCGACGCCCTGCAGGTTGTTCGCCGTCGCGCCGCGGATCTCCAGCGCACGGGTGGACTTGCGCACCTCCTCCTTGAGGGAGGCCCGGTCGTCGAGATGGCGGCCGGTGATGGTGTCGCCGGCCTGCAGCCCTTCGACGGTGCCCTCGAAGCAGACGGTGCCGCCCGCCGTGCCTGCGCCGGGGCCGAGGTCGACGACATGGTCGGCGATCGCGATCACTTCCGGCTTGTGCTCGACGACGAGCACGGTGTTGCCCTTGTCCCGCAGCTGCAGCAGCAGGTTGTTCATCCGCTGGATGTCGTGCGGGTGCAGGCCCGCGGTGGGCTCGTCGAAGACGTACGTGACATCGGTGAGCGAGGAGCCGAGGTGGCGGATCATCTTGACGCGCTGCGCCTCACCGCCGGACAGCGTGCCCGACGCCCGGTCGAGCGAGAGATAGCCGAGACCGATCTGCACGAAGGAGTCGAGGGTCTGCTGCAGCGCGGTGAGCAGCGGCGCGACCGAAGGCTCCTTGACACCGCGGACCCACTCGGCCAGGTCCCTGATCTCCATGGAGCAGGCGTCGGCGATGCTCTTCCGGTTGATCTTCGACGACCTGGCCCCCTCGGTCAGCCGGGTGCCGTCGCACTCGGGGCAGGTGGCGAAGGTGACCGCCCGCTCCACGAACGCCCGGATGTGCGGCTGCATCGCTTCCTTGTCCTTGGACAGGAACGACTTCTGGATCTTGGGGATCAGCCCCTCGTAGGTGAGGTTGACGCCGTTGACCTTCACCTTGGTCGGCTCGCCGTAGAGGAAGGCCTGCATCTCCTTCTTGGTGAAACTGCGGATCGGCTTGTTCGGGTCGAGGAAGCCCGACTGGGCGTAGAGCCCCACGGTCCACTGACTGTCCGACTTCCAGCCGGGGATGGTGAACGCGCCCTCGGCGAGCGACTTGGAGTCGTCGTAGAGCTGGGTGAGGTCGATGTCGGAGACCTTGCCCCGGCCCTCGCAGCGCGTGCACATGCCGCCGGTGCGGTTGAAGGTCGCCTTCACGGTCTTGGTCTTGTCGGCACCGCGTTCGACGGTGATCCCACCGCTCGCCCGGACCGAGGCGGTGTTGAAGGAGTACGCGCTGGGCGGGCCGATGTGGGGCTTGCCGAGGCGGCTGAAGAGGATGCGCAGCATCGCGTTGGCGTCGGTGGCGGTACCGACCGTGGAGCGGGGGTCGCCGCCCATCCGCTGCTGGTCGACGGTGATCGCGGTCGTCAGGCCGTCGAGTACGTCCACCTCCGGCCGCGCCATCGTCGGCATGAAGCCCTGCAAAAAGGCGCTGTACGTCTCGTTGATCAGCCGTTTGGACTCCGCGGCGATCGTGTCGAACACCAGGGAGCTCTTGCCCGAGCCGGAGACGCCGGTGAACACCGTCAGCCGCCGTTTCGGGATCTCGATGCTGACGTCCTTGAGGTTGTTCTCGCGCGCGCCGTGCACGCGGATCATGTCGTGGCTGTCGGCGTCGTGCGTCGCAGGCGACTGCGCGTCCGTCCTCGTGGTCCTGCTCATCGTGTCTCCCTCCGTGGGACGGGACCGCTCTGGCGGTTCTCCGTCGGCGTCGCCTGGCTCGATCGATCCGACCGGCTTCGAGCAGCGTGTCTGGTTCTACTTCGTCGGTGCCGGTCGCGGCAACGGGACGCCGTCATTCCTGATCGGCGGTGTCGGCCGGGGTGACCCGACGCCGCCCGGCCGAGGTGTCAGACCGTCCAGCGGCCGTCGCGCATCAGCTCGCGCTCGTCCAGTTCGTTCACTTCGCGCCAGGCCTGGATTCGGCGCGGGGAGATAAGGAACCAGCGGTACGGCGTGGCCGGCGTCCGCGGGTCGAAGTCGGTGCGCGCGGCGAACCGGTCACCCCTCTCCTTCGGCAGCGCGTCGATCTCCAGGACCTCGACCTCGCCATCGATCATGACCACGTCACGGGTCGGGCCGAGGCCCAGCCGAACGGTCCGGGTGGCGGCCATGTTCCTGCCGGTGGGGCTGTTCGTCGGCGTGGCCACCAGCAGCGCCTCGCCGTCCCAGTCGAAGGACAGCGGTACGAGGTAGGGCGTACCGTCCGCCGAGGCGCTGGCCACCCAGAGGTCGACGTCGTGTGCGAGCCGGTGCTCGGTGTCGCGGCGACGCCGGTCGCGGGAGCGGGGGGCGGCGGTCGCCTCGGCCGGCTTCGCCTCGGTGTCCGGCACGATCGTGACTTCCTGTGCGGCAGAGCCGGTCATGGTCACTCCTGAATCGATCGTGGCGTCAGGGGAGGACGGGGACGCGCTCGGGGACGCGTTCGTGTCGTCGCGCGGAGGGAATCCTGGCTGACTTGTGAAGCACATGCCCGCAACGCTAGCCGCGGCCCGGAGGCAGCGCTTCTCGATTCCTGACCGATGCGTTCAGGCACTTCACCAGGTACGACAGGCTCGGTTGCTCCACCAGGTACGACCGACGCGGTCTCTCAGCCACGTACGACCGGCTGGACGCCGTCCGGTGGTGCCGCCGTGGTTCCGCGTGTCACGAGATACGGGGCGATGACGGTCTCCGTGCCGGACGGCTCCTGGCCCTCCAGCCGTGCGACGGCCCGGCCGACGGCGAGTTCGGCGAGGCGGGAGACGTCCTGGCCGACGGTGGTGAGGTCGATGTGGGCGAGGCGGGCGAGGTGGCTGTTGTCGAAGCCGACCACGGAGATCTCGTCGGGAACGGGCACCCGGGCGCGGAGGAACGCGTCGAGTACGCCCGTGGCGCAGCGGTCGTTGAAGGCGAGGACGGCGGTGGGCCGCGGCCGGGCGGCGAGGAGCACGCGGGCGGCCGTGGCACCGTCCTCCTCGGTCAGGCCACCGGGCAGAACGCGCGCACGGTCGGCGAGACCGTGGCGGTTCATGGCGGTGCGGTAGCCACGGCGCCGGTCGGCGGCGCCGGGTGCCGTTCCGCCGTCGATGTGGGCGATGTCGCGATGACCGAGTGCCACCAGATGGTCGACGGCCTGGCGCGCACCCTCGTCGTCCGCGGTGCGCACGACGTCCACACCGGCGGCGGGCGGCCGCAGCCGCCGCACCACGGAGACCACCGGCAGGTGCGCCGACAGCTCGGCCAGCCGTGCGGCAGGGGCCTGTGGACCGAGCAGGATCAGGGCCTCGCAGCGGTCGCCGAGCAGTGTCTCCACCGCCTGCCGCTCACTGCGGCTGGGGGCGACGGCACTGAGGGCGACCTGGTAACCGGCGGACTCGGCCGCGGTGTAGATGCCCTCCACGAGGTCGGTGTGGAAGGGATGCTGGAGACCGAACTGCACCCCGAGCAGACGCGAGCGGTTGCTGCGCAGCAACCGGGCCCGGGAGTCCGGCCGGTAGCCGATCTCCCGCGCAGCCTCGAGCACCCGCTCGCGGGTGGCCGCGCTGGCGCCCTTGGCCTCGCGCATCACGATGGAGACCAGCGCCGTGGACACACCGGCCCGGGCCGCCACGTCGGCGAGGGTCGGCCGCTTTCCGTCCGGGACCACGGGGGTCGCTGGCACCGCCGGCCTCCCTGGTCGAGGTGTGTGACTCGGTCGGGGCGTGTGTACCCGCCGAGGTGTCTGCTTCCGCCGACGATCGTAGACCAAGGGTGAACGCACTGGTCGGAGAGTACTGCAACGTTCTAGGTCCGAGCCGTCCCGGGGCTTGACACGGCGCCCCGGCGGCTGGCGTACTGCTGCTCCCGGCTGATTCTAGAACGTTCTAGTCGGGTGGATCCCGTGGCGAACCGAGAGAGGGCGAGCAGCAATGTTCACGTTGGCGGTCTGTGCCGAGATGGTCTTCCGGGACCTGCCGATACCCGAGCGGGCACGGCGCGTTCACGACGCCGGATTCCAGGTCGAGATCTGGGACTGGACGCGGCACGATCTCGACGCCCTGGCCCGGACCCCGGCCGAGTTCTCCTCGATGACCGGTTACATCCGCGGCAGCCTCACCGACGAGGACGGGGCCGCCGAACTCCTGCGTACCGCCGAGGAGTCGGTGCGGGCGGCCGAGCGGCTGGTCTGCCCCCGGCTGAACCTCCACGGCACCGGCCTGGACGGCGAAGGTCTGCCCGTGGTGCCGGTGACCGGCGAGCCCACCGGGGAGATGTGGATCGCCGCCCACCGCACGCTCACCCGCCTCGCCGAGCTGGGCGAGAGTGCGGGGATCACCTTCACCCTGGAGAACCTCAACACCGCCGTGGACCACCCCGGGGTGCCGTTCGCCAAGGCCGCCGACACTATGGCCCTGGTCGGCGCCGTGGACCGTCCCGGGCTGCGGATGAACCTCGACCTCTACCACGCGCAGATCGGCGAGGGGAACCTCGTCGAACTGGTCCGCCGGGCCCACGGCCTCGGCCTGATCGGCGAGATCCAGGTCGCCGACGTACCCGGCCGCTGCGAGCCCGGGACGGGGGAGATCAACTACCCGGCCGTCGCGAGTGCCCTCGTGGACCTCGGCTACGAGGGCACGGTCGCCATGGAGGCATGGGCTTCCACCGACAGCGACCTCGCTCTGGAGCGGTTCCGCTCGGCCTTCACGCCCTGACGGTGCCGCAATTGCACACGGCGCGGCAATTCCGCACGACGCCGCATTCCACATGGCACCGCATTCCACACGGCCCCTTCCCGCCAACGCCCGCCCGCAGACGTACGGAGAACCCGGATGACCACACACCAGCCTCTCGCCGTCGGCCTCATCGGTGCCGGACGGATGGGCTCCTTCCACGCCGAGACGCTCGCCCGCCGCCTCCCCGGTGTCCGCCTCGCCGCGGTCGCCGACCCGGCGCCGGGCGCCGCGAACCAGCTGGCGGACCGGCTCGCGGACCACCTCGGCTCTCCAACGGCGTACACCGAGATCGGCGAACTCCTCGCCGACCCGCGGATCGAGGCGGTGGTGATCTCCACCCCGGCCCGCACCCACGCCGACCTGGTCGTAGCCGCGGCCCGGGCGGGCAAGGCGGTCTACTGTGAGAAGCCCATGGCCGTCACCCTCGCGGAGGCCGACGGGGCCATCGCCGCGGCCCGTGACGCGGGCGTGCTGCTCCAGGTCGGCTTCAACCGCCGCCACGATCCCGGATTCCGCGCCGCCCACGACAAGATTGCCGCCGGTGGCATCGGCACGCCCCAACTGCTGCGCTCCCTCACCCGGGACCCCAAGCTGAACGACCCGGCCCGCATCCCGCCGTGGACGATCTTCCTGGAGACCCTCATCCACGACTTCGACACCCTGCGGTTCCTCAACCCGGGTGCCGAACCGGTCGAGGTCTTCGCCTGGGCCGACGCCCTGGTCCGCCCCGACTTCAAGGACCGCGGCCTGCTCGACACCGCTGTGGTCACGATCCGGTTCGACAACGGCGCCCTCGCCACCGCCGAGGCCAACTTCCAGGCCGTGTACGGCTATGACGTGCGCGGAGAGGTCTTCGGCTCCGCCGGAATGCTCACCATGGGCGACATCCGCCGCACCCATCTCACCTCGTACGGCCCGGACGGCGCCGCCGCCGACTGCGTCACCTACGACCAGGACCTGTTCCACGACGCGTACGTCGCCGAACTCGCCGACTTCGCCGACAGCGTCCGTGCCGGGCGCACTCCCTCGGCCACTGGTGAGGACGCCCGGGCCGCACTGTCCATCGCGCTCGCGGCCGTCCGGTCGGTCACCACCGGCGTGCCCGTCGGTATCGCGGAACTCAAGGGTGAGTAAGGCCCCGCCAGTTCACGTCCATCAGTTCAGGTCCTTCAGACCTGTCGCCCGGCCTTCCTCGTCCCACCGGATCTCCAGGACGCGCTCGACGGCGTCGCGGTTGAGGGGGCCGAACACGTGGGGGAACAGCACACCTTCGTCGACCCCCGGCGGCGGGGTGGGATCCGCCGCCTCCCATTCGCACCTCGCGGCGAGCCGGTCCTCGTCGAGGAGCAGCGCCAGCAAAGGCCTCGGCGCGTCCCGGTAGAAGGCGTTGACGACGGCCAGCGTGGTCGTCTCGTCGGGGGAGCAGTGGACGAAACCGTCCTCCGCGAGGGAGGCGGGGGCGTACGGCTGGTCGGGACGGGCGGTCCAGTCACCGAGCGTCACAGCGTGGTAGATCATGGGCCGGTTATACAACGGCGGACGGGCGTATGGGCGTATGGGCATTTCCGAGGCCCCCGAGCCGGTTCCGCCACGTGGGTCCGGGAGGCGTCGCGGGTTCGGCTCCGGGATGTGGCAGCGTGGGGGGAGTGCCCCGTGGATCGACCGACATGCTTCAGGGCCCGGACGCCAGTGGCCGATGGCTGGAGGCGCGGTGCCCGGGGTACGGGGCCGTGCAGACCGTGAAGCCATGACGCAAGGGAGAGTTCGTGTCGAAGCCGCCGCTTCCCGAGGCCGTGGTCGCCATGCTGAGGAAGCCCAACCCCGCCGTCATCGCCACCCTCCGGTCCGACGGACAGCCGGTGTCCGCGGCCACCTGGTACCTCTGGGACGACGGGCGCGTGCTGGTCAACATGGACGAGGGCCGCAAGCGCCTCGACCACATCCGCAACGACCCGCGGGTCACCCTGACGGTGCTCGACGAGTCCGGCTGGTACACCCATGTGACCATCATCGGCCGTGTCGTCGAGATCCGTGACGACGAGGGCCTGGCCGACATCGACCGGCTGGCCACGCACTACCTGGGCCACGAGTACTCGGGCCGGAAGCGCGGCAGGGTCAGCGCGTGGATCGAGATCGACCGCTGGCACGGCTGGGGCAGCCACCGGGACAGCAACCAGCCGATGGGCTAGCCAGGGGCCGCCCTGCGCGACGGAGTCCGTTTCTGGTACCACCGACGCATGGGGATGGAGCGGTTCATCGGCATCGACCTCGCCTGGGCACACGGCGGAGCGCGTGCCAAGCCCAACGAGACCGGCGTGGCCGCCATCGACGGTCGCGGCGTGGTGATCGACTGCGGCTGGACGCGTGGGGTCGAGGAGACGACGGAGTGGCTTGCCAGGACAGCCGTCGAAGGATCGACGCTGCTCTTCGTCGACGCGCCGCTGGTCGTCGACAATCCGGCCGGCCAGCGGCCGTGCGAGCGTGACGTCGGCCGACGGTACGGGCGTTGGAAGGTGAGCGCGAACAGCACCAACCAGGCCTCTCCCCGCCAGGCCGGCGTCCTCCTGCGGACAGCCCTGCAGGAGGACGGCTGGGTCTACGACGACGGCAGGGGCGGGCCCCCGACCGACGGGCTGGTCATGTCCGAGTGCTATCCGTACACGACCCTGATCGGCGCCCCGGAGCTGGGCTACGACCAGGAACGCCCCAGGTACAAGAGGCAGGGACGGAGGCCGCCGCAGGGGTGGCGGGTGACGCGGGCGGACACGTGCGACGAACTGATCGTGCGTCTCGCGGGCCTCGCCGAGACCGATCCGCCGTTGCTCCTCGATTCCCACCCGGTCTCCCGGCAACTCATGACCGAGCCCTCACCGGAGCGGGACGCCCCCTACAAACACCGCGAAGACCTCATCGACGCACTGCTCTGCGCGTGGACGGCCGCACTGTGGTCCCGGCACGGCCTGGCACGCTGCCAGGTACTCGGAACGGACAGCCTCGCACCGCCCGGCCACGCCCCCACGATCATCGCCCCGGCCCGCCCGGAACAGCGGAGGGGCGACGGGCCGAACTGACCCGCGAGAAGAGTGGGTTGCCTGCTCGCGCGGGGCGACGACGAGGTTCGCGAACGGTCACCGGCCGACGGGCTGGAAGTAGCGCACCACCGACCAACGGGTCACCGCGCGGCCCAGTTGGCTGCCGTCGGTCATCGCCTTGCGGAAGTGGAAGCCCAGCCAGATCCTGGCGTTCATCGTCTCCTGGGTCAGCGCGTTCGCGGTGGTGTAGTGCCGGGTCGTGCCGGTGACGGCCGAGTCCACCGTCAGGTCGATGTGACGCGCCCCGAACAGGTGGCTGAGGCCGGCCGTGATGGGGCCGGTGAGACAGGCATGTCCGCTCGGGTACTCCGGATAGGGCGGCGTCGCGACCAGCGGGCTCCACGCCGGGTCGGGCGTGGTGGCCGGGTTGCCGTCGGTGTCGGCGAGCCGGATCGCCGTGACCGGCCGCCAGTAGGCATCGTCGTACTTGCCGCGCCAGCAGGCGATGGCCGAGTCCGCGGCGGTCGCGTTGAGGAGGGCGAACATCCGCGCGCTGTCGTCCATGCCGAGATGGCGACGGGCGGCCAGGTCCCGGAGCGCGGTCTGGTACTGGCGGGGCACGTTGTCGTTCCAGAACATGGCGGTCTCGGTCTGCGCGGGTGTCCGCGTACTGCCGGAAGCCGCGCCCGTCGCCTCGACCTCGGCGACGTCCCGTGCGTACGCCTTGCTGTTCAGGGCGTCGGGGCCGGGGAGCCGGATCTGGGTCGGCGACTTGAGCAGCAGCGGCCGTACGAATCCGAGCCAGGGCACGGCCATCGGCGCGAACGCGGGCGGCGTCGGACGCCACACGCCGGGCGCGGGAGTCACGTTCAGCGTCACGTCGGCGTTGCGGCCGTCGCCCGTACGCAGCCGTACGAGGGTGGCGGCGGCCGCCTTCCCCGCCCGGATGCCGTGTGTCTTGCCGACGCCTTCGGGGATCTTCGCGAGCGACGCGGCGTAGTCGGAGCCGAGCGCCTGCTCGGACGCCGGGAAGTAGTGGCTGAGGACCTGGTGGGCGGCCGTCGCCGCGGCGGCCTGCGGAGACGCGTGCCGGTGGGCGCGCGGCTGCTTCGCGTACGGTGCGTACCTGCCGTCGACGGCCGCCACCGCGTCGTGCACGGCGATCGAGACGAAGCCCAGGTACAACTGCCCCACCGGCGGCGCCTGCTGAGCCTCCGTGAAGATCGTCCGCACCGCGACGGCGTTCCACTCCGTGATCACCGCCGGATCCGCGGCGGCCGGGCGCGGATCCGCATGCGCGGTGCCCACCAGCGCGGTCGACGTCGTGACCGCCATCGACGTGGCGAATCCGACGGCCAGTCGGAAGAGCGTTCCGGCAGCCATGATGCCCCCAACCGGAGCCGGTCGGCGGGGCCTTGAGGTGGATCTGCCGCTACGCCATCGGCTCGGTCACGCCAATCTCCTCGCGTCGCCGACCCGCGTCAAGGTTCCTTACGGACCGGCGACGGACAGGCCCCCGACGGTCGAAGAGACCGTCGGGGACCGGTTCGGTGCGGACGGGCGGTACCTACTGGTCCAGCGCGTCCGGCACCTCCAAGCCCGGCCCCGACACCGGATCGGGGTCGAAGGATCGGTGGTAGCTCTCCGGTGGTGCGAGGTAGCTTGCGGGCAGTCCGCCGGTGTCGATGACGAGTTGGTCCACGGCGATCGCGGGGTCGACCATGAAGAGCCTCAGGACGTGCTCGCCGGGTTCGGTGACGGTCACGGTGGTGGTCAGTTTCTCGATGCCGTCCTCGACGTTGCGGGCCCAGGCGTCGCCGCGGTTGCCGGTGGCGACCGCCTGTCCCGACAGGACGGTGACCGGCTGGTCGTCGAGGGCGACGGCAACACGGCGATGGCCGCGTTCGTCGAGGGAGGGGAGACGGAAGACGGTGACCCGGAAGTCCCCGGTGGAGGTGAAGCGCACTCGGTAGCGCAACTCCGGCGAACGGGTGGGGAGTTGATCCGTGATCGGGGCCGCCGTCGACGGCACCGCCTCCAGGGCGGCCTTGCGGCGACCGAGTCCGCGTACCGTCCGCCAACGGGCTCCGCCGCGCGCCACCCGGCGCTCGAAGTGCGCGGCGTCGATCGAGACGTACCCATGGGCCTCGACGAAGCCACGGGCCCGACCGCGAGCCCGTTCCCCGTCGTTGAGCACCCGCAGGGGTACGTCGAAGCTCTTCCCGGCGCCGGTGAAGGTCACCCTCGCGTCGTGTGCGCCCTCGGGCACCCGCTCCCAGTCGATCTCCACCCACACCCGCGTCTGCTCGGTCATGGCGCCGCCGGAGGCGCTCAGCCGGATCCAGGGGTGGCTCGCCTCGGCGGTCCAGTCCAGTGCGAGGAAGCCGGTGTTGAACACGTCGACGAAGCGCCGGTCCCGGGTGTACGAGGAGAAGGACAGGGGCCGCCCGGTCCCCGTCTCGTTGCCCTCGGCCGCCACCCCCAGCCCCGATGTCTCCTGCCGGGCGATCCGGGTGACACTCGGGCGGCCCGGCGCCTGGGGAATCTGCGAGGGGTACGGGTTGACGATCCCGTTCCATTTTCCGCCGGCCACCTCGGTGTTGTAGCGCCTGGTGATCGCCTGCTCCGCGGCGTGGGTGGCGTCGGACAGGTCCGCGAAGCGGTTCACCCCGGCCCCGCGCCCCTGGCGGATCGCGAGCGCGTTGCGTTCCGCCCAGTAGAACTTCAGGTTCATCAAGTACGCGCCGTGCACCGGGTATTCGACCAGCTCGTAGAAGGCGTCGCGGTAGGCGTCGGGCAGTTTGGCCCCGAGCGCGCGGGTCCGCTCCAGGAGTCGGTCGTACGCGGCCATCCGGCGGCCGGCCTCGTCACCGTGGTGGATCAGGGAGAACAGGCCGCGGGCGATGAACTCCGGACGCAGCTCCGCCACGAGCCGGTAGTACTCGGTGCGGATCGCGGCGATCTCCCGGCCGTGGCGCTGCCCGAACTGCCGCCCGGCCCACTCGACGAGGAAGTCCTCCACGTCGTCGGCGCCCAGGCGGTCCACGTCCCAGGCCATGTCCATGGAGAAGGACAGCCCGGTCTCGATCGACTTGATGTCTCCCACGTTGAAGATCCACATACGGTAGGCGCCGTGCTCGTACACCCGTCTCAACTCCTGCCAGACCTTGGCGAGTTGGGAGGTGTCCAGCCACAGATAGCTCTTGGGGCGTCCCCAGTAGGAGAGGTGGTAGTAGATGCCGTTGCCGCCCGGGCGCCGCCGCTCCGCCTCGTCGGGCAGCTGGCGCATGTTGCCGTGGTTGTCGTCCGGCCAGATCAGCGTGACGTCGTCGGGCACCTGGACACCCGCGTTGTAGAGCTCCAGGACCTCCTTGTACGGGATGAAGATCTGCGGTTCGGCGGCGGCGCCCACCTCCTCGGCCAGGAGGCGGCGCTGGTCCGCGATGATGCCGTTCATCACCACGACCTTCTCCGGAACGGTGGTGGCGTACCGCGTCTCCAGCGGGGTGTCGTGCAGGCCGCGCATCCCCAGCGTCCAGCTGCTCTCGTAACCGGCGTTCTGCCGCGCCCGCGCTCGCCAGTAGTCGGAGATGACGGTGGGGTTCACCGTGTAGTCGTACACCGGAAGGCTGCCGTCCGCGGCCGGATGCTCCTTGGCCCAGGGATCCCACTCGTGAACCCCGTTGCGCAGCATGGCCTCGGGATGGCTGGAGCCGACAACGATGCCGTAGTGGTCGGCCAGTTCGGGGTTCTCCCGGTGCTTGTTGAAGAAGTCGGAGTACGGATGCATGGCCGGCCAGAGGTAGTTGGCCTTCAGGCGGAGCAGCAGCTCGAAGACGTGCCGGTAGGTCCCGGGGCCGATGTTCTTGTCCGGTTCCTGGGTCCGGCGGGACCAAGTGGTGAGGTTCTGCTCGTCGTTGACGAAGATGCCCCGGTAGCGGACGGACGGCTCGTACCGCTTCAGGGGACCCGCCGGGACCGTCACGGTGTCGCGGTGTTCGACCGGGACGTCGGCCCACCAGTGCCATGGCGAGACCCCGATGCGCTCGGAGGTGTCGTAGATCCCGTAGACGGTTCCGCGCCGGTCGCTCCCGGCGATCACCAGGGCGCGTTCCACCCCGGGCAGAGGGCGGTCGACGACCTGGGTCACCGACGCCTCCCAGCGGCCCTTCACCCGGGAGACGTCCAGCCGCCGGTCCGCGACGAGCCGGTCGATGACCGGGCTCGCACCGATCGTGCCCACCAGGACCAGCAGCGAGGCCTTCTCCGGCAGAGTGCGCAGCAGTTGCGGCCGCACTCCGCCTACCCGCTGCACGTCCGCCTGCAGGTCGCCGGTCGCACGGACCACGGCGGGGTCGTCCGCCGGGTCCACGAACAGGTCGACGGCAGCGCCGCTCCGCACCAGCGCGAAGCCGGAGCGGTCCGGTGAACCGGAGGCGGCCCGGGCGGGCGAGGGCAGCAATCCGGGGAGCAGAGGGGCCACCCCGACGGCCGCCATGCCGCGCAGGAACGACTTGCGGGTCCACGCGGGCGACCGGCTCCGCGATTCGTCGTACGGCGATTCGTTGTGCGGCAGTTCATGGTGTGGCAGTTCATGGTGCGGCGGTTCGTTGCGCACCGGTTCGTTGTGCGGCACGAGGGCGCTACCTTTCCGCTTAGGCATGACCATGTCAGAAAGCGCTTACTGCCGTGCACCCTAGGTCAGGCCTGGTGGAGGCGTCCAGATCCTGGACCGCAGGGCGGAGAATGAACGAGGCAGAAGGAAGGCGGTCGAAAAAACCCGGTGCCCCGCCCCCGCCCCGTTCCCTAAACTCGCCCCACAACGCGCGCCGCACACCACCGCGGTGCGCCCCGTGACCAAAGGGGAGCCCAGCCATGCGTTACCGCACCGCTGTTGTTGTTCCCCCGTCGCGGTACGAGGTGATCCTCGTGTCTTCGGGCGTCCGGTGCCGGCTGCGCGGCCGGCCCCGGATGGCCCTGACGAACTCCTGATCTCCGCACGCCCCTTACCCCGCCCCGCATGCGTATCCGTCTGCGGCCGCGTGGGTTCGGGCGTGCCCGTAGGCAGGCATGGGCCGCAGGTCATGGCCCGTTCGTCCGGGAATTGCGCCGACCCCTTCTGGAACATCCTGAAAGGCCACGGGCCGTGCGTACCGAACCTCACCGAAATCCCGTCAACCCGCTGACCGCCGTCCGTAATCTGGGCATCCTCGCCCACGTCGACGCCGGGAAGACCACGGTCACCGAGCGGATCCTGTATGTCACCGGGACCACGCACAAGCGGGGCGAGGTCCATGACGGCACGACCGTCACGGACTTCGATTCCCAGGAGCGCGACCGTGGGATCACCATCTTCGCCGCGGCCGTGAGTTGTGGCTGGGACGGGCATCGGATCAACCTCATCGACACTCCGGGACACGTCGACTTCTCCGACGAGGTCGCGCGTTCGCTGCGGGTGCTCGACGGGGCGATCGCGGTGTTCGACGCCGTCGCGGGGGTCGAGCCGCAGAGCGAGTCCGTATGGCGGCAGGCCGACCGGTACGGGGTTCCGCGCATCGCCTTCGTCAACAAGCTGGACCGGGCCGGTGCCGACCTCGACGCGGCGGTCGAGTCGATCCGCCAGCGGCTGCACCCGGCCCCGCTGGTCGTGCAGCTGCCGATCGGCGCCGAGGACGGATTCGGCGGGGTCGTCGACCTGCTGCGTATGCGGGCGCTGGTCTGGGCCGACGGCCGTGACTCGGTCGAGGAGAGGCCCGTACCCGACGCTCTGGCGGACGAGGCCCGGCGGCGGCGCCGGGTGCTGGAAGAAGCGGTTGCCGAACTCCATCCCGGCGCGCTGGAGGAGTTCTGCGCGGAGTCCGCCGTCTCCGCGCGGACCCTCGAAGGCGCGCTGCGCGACCTGACCCGTACCGGTGACGGCGTGGTCGTGCTGTGCGGCTCTGCCTACCGCAACCGGGGGATCGAGCCGCTGCTGGACGCCGTGGTGGCCTATCTGCCCTCACCGTTGGACGTACCAGCCGTGCGCGGTGTCCATGGCCGGGACGGCGGGGAGGAGGAGCGGACCGCCGACCCCGCGGCGCCGTTCGCGGCACTGGCGTTCAAGGTGAACGCCACCCCCACCGGGCGGCTGACCTGTCTGCGTGTGTACTCGGGAACGATCCGGAAGGGAGAGACCGTGACCGTGTGGGACGCCGGCGCGCCGCGCACCGAGCGGATCGGGCGGATCCTGCGCGTCCAGGCCGACCGGCACGCCCAGTTGGACCGGGCGGTGGCCGGGGACATCGTCGCGGTGGTCGGGCTGAAGACCGCCCGCGCCGGTGCGACCCTGTGCGCGCCCGGGGCTCCGCTGGTCCTCGAACCGCCGACCACGGCCGAACCGGTCGTCTCCGTGGCGGTCGAGGCCCGTGCCCGCACGGACACGGACCGCCTGGTGTCGGCGTTGACACGACTGGTCGAGGAGGACCCCTCGCTGGTCGTCCGGACCGACCCCGAAACCGGACAGACACTGCTGTCCGGCATGGGCGAACTGCATCTGGAGGTGGCGGTGGAGAAGATCCGGCGCGCCCACGGGCTGGACGTCCGGGTCGGCCGGCCGAAGGTGGCGTACCGCGAGACGGTCGTACGCGGGGTCACCGGACACGTCCACCGGCACGTCAAACAGGACGGTGGCGCGGGGCAGTTCGCGCATGTCGTCCTCGACGTGGAACCGCTGCCGGGCTCCTCGGACGCGGCCGGTGACAGTGCGACGGGCTTCGGGTTCCGGTCGGTCGTCGTCGGCGGACGGGTACCGCAGGAGTACGTGCGGGCGGTGGAGGCCGGTTGCCGGGACGCGCTGGGTGAAGGGCCGCTCGGCGGTCATCCGGTGACCGGGCTGCGTGTGGTCCTGACCGACGGCGCGACCCATTCGAAGGACTCTTCGGAGATGGCGTTCCGGACGGCCGGACGGCAGGCGCTCCGGGAGGCACTGCGCGCCTGCGCGATGGTCCTCCTGGAACCGGTGGTCGAGGTCACCGTCACCGTGCCCGAGGACTTCGTGGGCGGGGTGCTCGGCGATCTGGCTGCGCGGCGCGGACGGGTCACCGACTCGACCACGCGCGGGGGAGCGGGCACGGGAGCGGGCACGGCGGTGATCACCGCCACCGTGCCGCTGGCCGAGCTGTTCGGCTACGCGACCCGGCTGCGCAGCCGGACGCAGGGCCGGGGAGTCTTCACCACCCGGCCGACCGGTTACGCCCCGGCTCCGGCATCGGTGTCGGCGGCGGCTTCGGCTTCGGCTTCGGCTTCGGCACCGAGCTCGGCGTCCGACGGGACACCTGGCCGGTAGCCGGAGCTGAGGTCCCGTCCCGCGCGCGGTGACGGGCCCGCCCGCAATGACGGTCCTGCCCATACGCGGGCGGGACCGTCGCTCCGGCGGCTCCGGCGGCTCCGGCGGCTCCGGCGGCTCCAGCGGATCAGCCGGACCCGGCGGGCGTATCGGCGTCTCCGTCGGCGCGACGCGTCATCAGCGCAACGCGTCGCGCAGCAACCTGGCGTTCTTCACCGCCTGGCTCGATCCCTTGCGGTCGGCCAGCGCCGTGACCTCGGCGATCTCTCCCTTGGCCCCGCACCGCGAAGCGCACTCGACGGCGAGGGCGAGCACGACCGCCGCGCCCCGGACCGGGGCGTCGCCCAGCAGACCGGGCAGGGCGGCTTCGAGTACGGACCACACGGTGGCGTACGCACCTGTCTCGGCGACGGCCCGCAGCGAGCCGCCGGCCTTGTCCGCGAAGGCCCACCCGTGGTTCAGCAGCGCCTCCAACTGCCGCCCGAGCAGGTCTGTGTCCAGCTGCTTCCGTGCGGCGAGTACCAGCACGGCGTCCACCACCGCGTCGCCGTCCATCTGCCAGATCAGTCCGAACGCGAGCGCGAGGTGCACCGAGTAACCCGCCGGACCACCGGACTCCACGACGAACGGCAGGTTGCGGGGCCACCCCTGCTGGGACATGCGCGGCTCGAAGTAGTCGCGTGCCATCAACTCCTCGCGGTGATGCGGCAGTTGGGCCACCCAGAAGGGTGCCATCGGGTCGGCCAGGCCCGAGTTCCCGACATACGGCCCGATCAGGGACGCGGCGACCTGCGGGAGCGGGGGATCCATGACGACTCCGGGGCGTGCGGGTGTCCACCACCCCTGCGACGCGGGCTTCGGCGGCTTGCAGTGGGGCCACCCCTTCGGCTCCGAGTCCTGGTGTGCCGGGCCGCCCTCGCGCAGCCAGCGCGCCAGCCGCTGTCCGGCGTCGGAACCGAGCTTCTCCGCCGCGCGCAGCACCTGTTGGTCCGATGTCGGGGTCACCCGCAGCAGAGCCTGTGCCAGGTCGACGGGCGCGGGGGTGACGCCGAGTTCGTCGAGCGCCGAGACCCGCTCCACCAGTACGGCGGCGTCCAGCGCGCCGGTGGCCAGGGTCGGCACGGCCAGCAGGAACGGCTGGGTGCCGGACCCGATGACGTCCATCGCCTCGGCCAGACGTGCCGCGAGCATCGAGCCGGCCAGCGAGTAACTGCGGCTCGGGGTGGTCCGGCTGATGTGGACAGCCCGGTGCATCATGACGGCCCGACGCCTCGGCTCGTCGCCCCGCACCGCCCCCGCCACGTCGTAGAGGTCGGACTGCACCCAGTCGACCTTGCTCTTCGGTTCCCTGCGCATGACCGGCTTCAGCGCCTCGGCCAGTGCGGTCCGGTCGAGGTGGGCGTGCCGGACCAGTCCGTCCAGGGCGCGCTCGAACGCCACCACGTCCTGGTCGTTCGCGACGACAGCCGCGACCTCCTGCGCCACCTCGACGGCCGTCGCGATGGGGCCCGGCACCGGGCGGGGCTCGGGCACGGCGGGCAGTACGTCGGCGTACGGCTGTTCGGCGACGGCGTCCTGCGGTGTGCCGGGCAGCCGGGCCGTGCCGAGCAGTTCGGCGGCTCGCGCGGACAGCCCAGGGCTGAGCTGTTCGGCGGCCGTCCGCAGCTCCTGCAGCACCGAGTCGTCGGCGGCCTTGAGATGTTTCACGACCAGCTTGAGCGCCTGCTCCTGGAGTGTCATCTCCCGGTGGCCGAACGTCATAGCCGCGTCTACCAGGGCGCGGCCCGCCCGTGCCGGATCCCGTCGCGCCACCCGGCCGAGCCAACCGAGTTGGGCGCGCACCAGTTTCTTCTCCGGGCGCAGCAGGACCCGTTCGCACGCCTCGGTGAGCAACTCGGGCTCCAGCAACCCCGCCTCGTCCAGCTCGGTCAGGACCTCCTGCGCGTAGGTGGCCACCGGCAACGACCGGTCGAGCAGCGCCAGGTATCCCCTCACCGCGAGCGCCTTCTCGGCCGGTGTGGAGGCCAGGGCCCCCAGGAATATCATGAAGGGCGCGATCTCCATGCGCGTACCGTCTTCGAGGAGACGCCCGAGAAGATGGTCGACCATCGCGGCGCGTTCGCGGGCCACCCCGGCGTGTTCCGCAGGGGTGAGCGCGAGTGCTTCCAGCGCGACCACCGCCTGCTTCCCGTGCGGCGGATCGCCGACCATGTCCGCGAAGACGTTGTGGATCAGCTCGCCACGGTCCACGACGCCTTCGGCAGCGAGGCCGATGAGCGCTTCCAGCGGCCGTTCCGACGTGTGCCAGGCGAAGACGAGGCGCCCCGGTCGGGCCACGGCAAGCGGGAGGAGCTTCGGAGTGAAGTCGTCCGCGCGCAGCCGCTCCAGGAAGTCGGCACCCGGTGCTCCGCCCAGCACCCGCGGGCGCCGCTCCCAGCCGTCGGCGCGGTCGTACAGCCACGCCAGGACGAACTCGTGCGAGGCCGGCAGCGGACAGCCGGTGTCGCGGACGAGGTGCTCGGTGACCGCGAACACCGCGCCGGCGTTCGTCGCCCGTTCGCCGAGGTGCGCGGCCAACTCGGCCCGCCATGCGACGGGGTACAGGTTCAGGAGGTCCACCGTCCAGGCGTCCATCGTGAAGTACGCGTGCGACCGGATCCAGACCGCCATGGCCTCGGGGGTGACCTGACACCCCAGTCGGGCGGCGCACAGGGCGATCCTCTCCTCCTCCGTGTTCTCACGCCGGGCGACGACCTCGAAGAAGGCTGTCAACTCGGCGGCGCACGCCGCCCGCTGATCAGGCGTCAGCGCGCCCAGTTCCCGTACCACTCCGGCGACGTCGCCGGCTTCCACAAGCTCGACCAGCTTCATCGTGCCGCCTTCGTCGTCGTGTCCCTGACCATGCTCACCGCGAGCGCGTGCCTGCACGGGCCGCGTCCTCCCCGGTACTTCGCCCACCACAGGCAGGTGCAGCTCAGCCGTCCCGCGTCATCGGCGCGGACCACATGGACGTGATCGCCCTTCCCGACCCGTGCCAAGTCACCGTCGAGGCGGACCGCTCCCTCCGCGACCAGCGCCCGCGCACCGCGCAGCCGGGGATTGCGTGCCTCCGCACCGCCCGCAGAGAACGGCAGGTGCCGGTGGAAGTGAGCCTCCTCCGCGAGGTCGTAGCCGATCTGTCCGGAGGTCCCCAGCACCGTCAGTGCGGCGCGCACCCGCTCGGCGGGCAGGCCGGCCCGCCGGGACAGTTCGGCCACGTCGATCCTCGGCTCCCAGGCCAGCAGCGCCGAGACCAGGTCCGCGTCGTCCGCCGCCGTTCCCGTCGCGAGATCGTGCAGTACGCCGCCCTCGCCGGAGAACCCCCGCGAGGCGTTCTGGGAGAGCATCAACGTCAGCCGCATGCCGGGCAGTTGGACCTCCCAGACCACGGCCGCCGCATCGGACCCCGCGTCGACCGGGGCGTACACCCGCACGGCCGTCGCGTGTCGCAGTACCTGCTGGAGCGCCAGGAGCCGTTCGGGGCCCGGCAGGCAAATGGCATCGGGCGACGGCCTGCTCGCGGGGCGCAGGGTGCGGCCGCCCACGGGTACCACCCAGCGCGTCGTACGGGCACTGGACCGGAGCGTGGGCCGCGACAGTGTCCGCAGGAAGGCGGACGCCTCCGTCGCCGGGATCTCCGCACGCGGGGTGAAGCCCGCCGCGAGCACCTGGGCCTCGGCGAAGCCTCGCAACCAGCGTTCGGGCAGCGGAACCTGCTTCTCCACGAACCGTCCGTCGAGGGTCGTGACCTCCAACTCATCCGGCCCGACCGTCAGTCGGAGGGGGGCGAGCCCGCCGATCCGGGCGAGGGCCGTGCGGAGCGGGGAGTTGATGTCGACGTTGGTGGTGCCGTGGCCGACGTCGTCACCGTCGAGGCCGGGCGCCAGCACGTCGAGGCGCGCGTACACACCGCAGCAGCCGGAGAAGGACTCCATCCGCAGACGGTCTCCGTCGGCCGTCACGACCGGGTCCAGCGAGGCGGCCGCCGCCGGCTGGTAGTAGCGGGTCGCGGCCACGTCGGCGACCGTCAGCAACGCCGCCGCCGCGGCGGCCGGCGCGGTCAGGAACCCGTGGAAGAACCGCGGGTTGGCCACCTCGCCGGCCGGGGTCGCGCCACCCGAGGTCGCCAGCGCGAGGGTGCGTCCGGCCGTGGACTCGCCCACGGCCGAGGGCTGTAAGTAGGTGTACGCGTGTATGAGTGATGTCACGCGGCCACGTTAGAGCCGGGCACCGACAAGCGCGGTCGCGCCACCGACGAGCACCCGCCCGTCACCTCAGTCATGGGCCGGGAACGCCTTCCCCGCTGGTCCCTTGACGAGGACCGGGTGCCGCGCACTCACGACGGTGACAGGATTCGCCGCTTTTCTGTGAGGCTCGCTGTTGCGGCCGTGCAGTCGCAAAGCTGTGACTAGACTCGCGCCCCATGCGTAGCGCCAGCCCCATCCGGCAGTGGAAGACGACATCCCCTCGCGCATCGCGCGCCGACGTTCACGGCTGGAGAAGAACGACCCGGCACACGGACCCCCGAGGCGGCCGGACACGCCTCCACCTGTCCGGGGAGCACGCCGAACACGCCACGCACGAGCCGTACCGCATAGCCGCCGAGAGGGGGGACGACGGCCCGTGAAGGCTCGGCACAAGCAGTCCCGCGACCCCCGCGCACACTGGCTGTTACTGATCCTCGTCCTGCCCGCGATGTTCGCGGCCCTGCTCTTCGAGGGCTGGACCAACCACGAGGTGGACGCCGCGACGACGCGGTCCGCCTGCACCTCACCCGCACCCGACGCCGTGGCCGGCGGCGGACCCGTGGTGGGGATCAACGGCAACGGGATACAGACCGGTTCGATGCCCGCCCGCACCGTCGCGCTCACCTTCGACGGCGGCCCCGACCCCGTGTGGACCCCGCGCCTGCTCGACCTGCTGAAACAGTACCGGGCACGCGCCACCTTCTTCCTCTTCGGCTCCCAGGCGGCCCGCCATCCGGACCTGGTGCGGCGGATCCGCGCCGAGGGGCACGAGATCGGCTCGAACACCTACACCGGGGGAGCCCTCGGCGAGGCGTCGTCCGTCCGCTTCTCCGCCGAACTCGACCTGACCCAGGCCGCGTTGGCGGGCACCACCGGCATCCGCACCAATCTGCTGCGGATGCCGCGGACCACCTCGCCCGACACCCTCTGCGGCCGCGAGTGGACCGCCGCGCGGCGCGCCGCCGCCCAGGGGTACGTCCTCGTCGCCGCCGACAAGGGATCCCGGAAACCGGCTCAGGGCCTGGTCCGGCAGCTCAGCCAGACGGCGACCGCGTACCGGGAGACGGCGAAGCTGCTCAAGAACCCCGGCGTCGACCGCTTCACCACCGTCTCGGCAGGCCTCCGGCTGGCCCCGTACGAGCCGGTCTCGGCCGTCGAGCGATGGCGCGGCACCGCCCTCGTCTGGGCCACCACCCTCGGACGCGCGTTCTCGAACGCGATGACCTGGACGCTCGGCATCGCGGGGGCTCTCGGGGTGCTGCGACTGGTGCTGCTCGTCGTCTTCGCCCGGGCGCATGTCCGCAGGCTCGAACGCTCCCGGCCCGGTGCGCCCTGGCTGCGGGAGGTCACGGAACCGGTGACGGTGCTCGTGCCCGCCTACAACGAAGAGGCCGGCATCGAGTCCACCGTCCGTTCCCTGCTGGCCTCCGACTACCCCCAGTTGGAGATCGTCGTCATCGACGACGGCTCGACGGACCGTACGGCCGAACTCGCCGAAGGCATCGGGGATCCGCGCGTGCTGGTGGTCCGCAAGCCCAACGGCGGCAAGGCCGCGGCGCTCAACACCGGTCTGGGACACGCGAGTCACGACATCCTGATCATGGTCGACGCCGACACCGTCTTCGAACCGGACGCCATTCACCACCTGGTCCAGCCGCTCGCGCACCCCGCCGTGGGCGCGGTCAGCGGCAACACCAAGGTCGGCAACCGGCGGGGCCTGCTCGCCAAGTGGCAGCACCTGGAGTACTGCTTCGGCTTCAACCTCGACCGCCGGATGTTCGAGGTGCTGGAGTGCATGACCACCGTCCCCGGCGCCATCGGGGCGTTCCGCCGGGACGCGCTCATCGGTGTCGGCGGCGTCAGCGACGACACCCTCGCCGAGGACACCGACCTCACGATGGCCCTGTGGCGGTCGGGCTGGCGGGTGCTCTACGAGGAGTCCGCCGTCGCCTGGACCGAAGTACCCACCTCGCTGCGGCAGTTGTGGCGTCAGCGCTACCGCTGGTGCTTCGGCACGATCCAGTCGATGTGGAAACACCGCGGTGCCGTCCTGGAGATGGGCGTCGCGGGACGCTTCGGCCGGCGCGGACTCACCTACCTCGCGCTCTTCCAGGTCGCCCTGCCGCTGCTCGCGCCCGTCATCGACGTGTTCGCCCTGTACGGCGTGCTGTTCCTCGATCCGCTCACGTCGGCCGGGGTGTGGTTCGGCTTCATGGGCGTTCAACTGGTCTGCGCCGGTTACGCGTTGAAGCTCGACGGGGAGCGCGTGCGGACCCTGTGGTGGATGCCGTTCCAACTCGTCGTCTACCGGCAGCTGATGTACCTGGTCGTCATCCAGTCCGTGGTCGCCGTGCTCCTCGGCAGCCGGCTGAAGTGGCAGCGCATGAAGCGTTCCGGCACCGCCGCTGAACAGATCGAGGGTCCCACGCCGTATAAGAGCGTGCCGACGAGATGACCCCATGTGGTGAGGGACTGGACAGGCCGATGAGCGAAGGGACCGACCTGCCGGTGGGCTACGACCGGAGCGGTGGTGCGACTCGGCCGCCGAGTGGCGTCACGGGCCGGGTGGCACGCGGCAACGCGTCCCCGCCCTCGACGCGTACGGCACCACTGCCGGGCATGCCCTCACCCGCCACGCCGGGCCGCACCGGGCACGGACGCCGGCCGCCGGGGGGCGAGGGAGGCGGCAGGTCGCCCAAGCCGCCCCCCACCCGGCGCCGCAAGGTCACACGGCTCGCGATCCTCCTGGTCGTCGCACTGGTCGCGTCCGCCGCCGGGACGTACGTGTGGGCCGACACCAAGCTCGACCAGGAGGTCGACCTCGGTGCGCTGCCGGACCGCCCGCAGGAGGGAAAGGGCACCAACTACCTGATCGTGGGCTCCGACAGCCGCGCCGGTCTGTCCGAACAGGCCAGGAAGAGTCTGCGTACCGGCTCGGCGGAGGGCCGCCGCACCGACTCGATGATCCTGCTGCACACCGGCGCGAACGGCACCACGATGATGAGTCTGCCGCGCGACTCGTGGGTGACGCTTCCGCCGTACATACGCCCCGACACGGGCAAGAACTTCTCCGCCGAGCCGAACAAGCTGAACGCCGCGTTCTCGCTGGGCGGCCCCGACCTGCTCGTGCGGGCCGTGGAACGCAACACCGGGCTGCACATCGACCACTACGCGGAGATCGGCTTCGCGGGCTTCGTCGGGGTGGTGGACGCGGTCGGCGGTGTGGACATGTGCCTGGAGCGCGCCGTCAAGGACGAGAAGT
The DNA here is from genome assembly GCF_036182465.1 of Streptomyces sp. NBC_00258. NCBI lineage: Bacteria > Bacillati > Actinomycetota > Actinomycetes > Kitasatosporales > Streptomycetaceae > Streptomyces > Streptomyces sp. NBC_00258. The sequence continues at coordinate 3,011,850 of NZ_CP108081.1, read as the reverse complement.
CCGGCGCGGACCTGCGCCAGGGCTGCCAGACCCTCGACGGCTCCGAGGCCCTGGCGTTCGTCCGGCAGCGGAAGCAGGAGGCCGAGGGCGACCTGGGCCGCACCCGCAACCAGCAGAAGTTCCTGACCGCGCTCGCCAAGAAGGCGGTCACCCCGGGCACGCTCCTCAACCCGACCAGGTCCTTCCCGACACTCGGCGCGGGCCTCGACACGCTCGTGGTCGACAAGGACACGGGCCTACGGGACCTCATGTCGCTGTTCCAGGCGATGCAGAGCGTCTCGGCGGGCAACGGCAGGCAGATCAACGTGCCCGTCTCCGACCCGGGCTTCGCCACCTCCAAGGGCAGCGCCGTGAAATGGGACGACCGCCGGGCACGGCAGCTCTTCGCGGAACTGCGGGACGACCGGCCGGTGACGCTCCCGCCCGGGAAGTGACCCTGCCCGGCCGGGGCGCGTCGGACCGCCTGACCTCAGATGCGTCAGACCGGCTGTGCGGAGGGGTGCAGCGCCGGGGTGAGGACCGGGTCCGGCATCTCGCGGGTGTGGGGGAAGTCGGCCGACCGGTGCTGGAACGAGAGGATCTTCGGGTTCATGACGACGCCGTCGCGGATCTCGATGGCGTTGCTGATCGTGGCGTCGGCGTCCCATGCCGCGGGGCCGCTCATGACCTTGCGCAGATAGGGCAGGAGCGCCTCACTGATCTCCCACGTGGCCGAGTTCCACAGATGGGACGGGCTGTGGTCCACCCCGTAGTAGTGGCAGCCGGGACCGACCGTGGGCATCGGATCGCCGAAGGTGGTCGGGCGGGCCCAGGTGAAGCCCATGCCCTCGTCGCAGGAGACGTCGACGAAGAAGGTGCCCGGCTTGAACACGGCGAGCTCCTCGTCGGTGACGAACGTCAGCGGTGCGTCGGTGTCCTGCCGGATGCAGTTGACGATGATGTCGAAGCCGGCCAGGTACTCCGCGAGCGGCACGGGGCCGAGCCCGGTGAGTGCCTGCAGACGCGAGGGATCGTCCGGCGTCTCCTCGAAGTGGCCCATCACGACGGACGGCATCGGCGAGGCCACCGCTGCCGCGGCGCGCTGGGTGAGCACCGTGACATCGGAGACCCCCATGGCGCCAAGACCCGTGACCGCTCCGCGCGCCGTGGCGCCGAAGCTGATGACCACCGCGCGCATACGACGTCCGTAGCTGCCGGTCAGTCCGCCGAGCTGCAGGGCGTGCAGCACCGAGCAATAGCCCGCGAGCTCGTTGTTCTTGTGGAACACATGGACACTGAAGGCGCCCGTGGACGTCCAGTGGTTCATGGCCTCCCAGGCGATGAGGGTCAGCTGGCGGTCGATGCCGAGCTGGGTCATGGTCTCGTCCTGTACGCAGTGCGGCCATCCCCACAGCACCTGTCCCTGGCGCAGCGCGGCGACGTCCTTGTGCATGGGCTTGGGCAGCAGCAGCACATCGCACTCGTCGAGGAGCTGCTCGCGGGAGAGCAGGCCCGCCACCTGGGGCCGCAGCGCATCGTCCGCGACGCCGAACCGCTCGCCGTAGCCCTGTTCGAGGAAGATCTTCTCGCGTACGTCGGGTGCGATCCGGCCGAGGTGCGCCGGGTGCAAGGGGAGGCGGAACTCGTTTTCCTTGTGGGAGGAGGCGAGTACTCCGAGACTCAGCAGGCTCATGCGCTTCCTCATCATCATTTCGTTCGTGTCATGGCGTTCGCGCCAGGTAGTTCTCGTCGTGCTGCGTGCTGCGTGCTGCGTGCTGCGTGCTGCGTGTGGCTGTCCGGTCTCCGGTCTCCGGTCAGGAGCCGCCGGGCCGGTGCCCGCGGACGCGCTCGGTCAGCGGGAGCGGCGTCTCGTCCAGACCGTTCACCGACCCGCACGCCATGCGTGCGCACGTCCCGTGACAGGCGAGCAGCTGCTTGTCGTCGCGGTGGGAGACCACCACCGCCTCCGGGTCCGGCGCGTTGCGGTAGTCGGTGCCGCAGATGAGACAGGCCAGTCCGGCGAGCATCTCGGCGGTCGGTTCGGGACGGCCGCGGCGGTGTCCGGAGATGGAGTCCTGTGAATACATGTGTCCGCATCCTCTTGATCGGTTCAGAGCCGTGCGCGGGACGCCGGGATGCGTCGGAGGCATCCCGGTGGGCAGGAAATTCGCTAGCGCGCTGCGCGTGAACGGATACGGAAGGTGGCGAGACGGTACGAGCCAGATGGCATGGTGCGGCCCATTTCCGGCCGGATCCGAGGTGCGCCGGCCTGTGCCGTTCCCCGAGGGCGACGCCGAAACGGATGACGGCATACGAGGTGCGCTCGGTGCTCCAACCGTACTCCCCTCCGGAGCAGCCACGTGCCGCATCCCACACCCGGAGCCGGCCCGCGGGGCGTCACCGGGCCGTTCGGGGTTCGACGGGGTTCGACAGGGGCGTCACCGGGCCCCTCCCGGCCCGACCGGGAACGCTGCCGACATCCCGGACGTTGTAGGGGGTGGTTGTAGTTGAAGTTTGCGAACGTGGAAGCGCCCGCGGAGTTCCGACAGCGGGCGTTTCGTCGTTTCGGGGGTTTTCTTCGACGGCTGGCGACCAACAGCCCGGGATCGCGCGAGCGCGCGACTTCCCGACCGGCTCGTCATCTCGAAGGAGACATCACATGGCTCAAGGCACCGTGAAGTGGTTCAACGCGGAGAAGGGTTTCGGCTTCATCACCTCGGACGAGGGCGGCGCCGACATCTTCGTGCACCACTCGGCGATCGACACCGAGGGTTTCCGCTCGCTGGCGGAGAACCAGCGGGTGGAGTTCACCGCAAGCCAGGGCCCCAAGGGCATGCAGGCCGACCAGGTCCGCGCCCTCTGAGGACATCTCGTGAGACAGGCCCGCACCGCGGGCCTGTCTCGTGCTGCATCCGTCTGCGTTTTCTGCATCCCTCTGCTTCCGTACGGGCTTTCCACGTTCGGCGCCTTGCCCCCGCGCCGGTGATATCGGCCCGCGCATCCCGAAAGGAAAGCCGTGAGCACTGACTTCATCAACCGGGGCACCGATCCGACGGCCCAGCACGCCGCGACGACGAAGCCCCCGCCCGGCGCCCGGGGCAGCGACTACGCCGCGCTGTCCCGTGAGGTGAAGCAGCGCGGGCTGCTGACACGACGCCGGGGCTACTACAGCGTCAAGGTCGGCGCGAACCTCCTTCTGCTGGCCGCCGGCTGGACCGCGTTCGCCCTGATCGGACCGTCGTGGTGGCAGCTGCTGACCGCCGCCTTCCTCGCGGTGATGTTCACCCAGACCGGGTTCATCGGACACGACGCGGGGCACCACCAGATCGCCTCCTCCAAGCGCGTCAACACCCTGCTCGGCCGCGTGCACGCCGACCTGCTGATCGGCCTCAGCTACGGTTGGTGGATCGCCAAGCACAACCGCCACCACTCCCACCCCAACCACGTCGACCGTGACCCCGACATCGAAGACGGTGCGATCGCCTTCACCGAGGACCACGCCCGCGTCCGCAGCGGAGCGTACGCGTGGCTGGCCCGGCACCAGGCCTGGCTGTTCTTCCCGATGCTGCTGCTGGAAGGACTCGCCCTGCACGTCGCCGGTGTGAAGGCGCTGATCGACCGCACCGGCGCCGCGACCTCGCGGGCCACGAAGCTGGCCGAGGCGGGCCTGCTGACGGCACATCTCGGCGGCTATCTCGCCGCCCTGTTCCTGGTCCTCACCCCGCTCCAGGCCGTGGTCTTCCTCCTTGTGCACCAGGGGCTGTTCGGGCTCTACATGGGATGCTCGTTCGCCCCGAACCACAAGGGCATGCCCATCTTCGCCAAGGACGACAAGATCGATTTCCTGCGCCGGCAGGTGCTGACCGCACGGAACATCCGTGGCAACCGGTTCACCGACTTCGCGCTCGGCGGGCTCAACTACCAGATCGAGCACCACCTGTTCCCCTCCATGCCGCGGCCCAGCCTGCGCCATGCCCAGGAACTCGTACGCACGTACTGCGCCCGGCACGGCATCGCGTACCACGAGACCGGGCTCCTCGACTCCTATGCCCAGGTGCTGCGCCACCTCCACGACGTCGCCGGGCCGCTGCGGCTGCGGCCCGAGCTGGAGTACTGACCCCGGTCAGCGGGATGCGCGCACCCCATCCAGCGCGACGGACAGGACCCGGTCGCGCTGGGCGTCGTCGTCGAAGGCCGTCGCGGTGATGCCCGAGACCATGCGCAGCAGGTCGAAGAAGGTCATGTCCGTGCGCGCCGCGCCGGTCCGCTGGGCCCGCTCGAAGAGGGGGCCGCCTGCCGCGTACAACGACTCGCGGCAGGCGGTGAAGATCTCCGACTCGTCGTTGAGCGCCTCCCGGACGGCCCGCTTGGTCACCATGTAGTCGGCGAACCGGTCGAGCCATGTCGTCAGCGCCTCCCACGGCTCCAGGTCGGCGACCTCCTCCGCGACCCGGCACAGGGCGTTGACCTCGTCCGCGTAGACGCTCTCGAAGAGGTGCCTGCGGGTGGGGAAGTTCCGGTACAGCGTGCCGATGCCGACGCCCGCGCGTCGGGCGACGTCCTCCAGGGAGGCCTCCGCGCCGTGCTCCGCGAAGGCCTCGCGGGCTGCCGTGATCAGGGCGTCGTAGTTGCGCGCCGCGTCCTTCCGGTGCGGCCGCCGGGACGCGACGATCTCGCTGACGGGGAACGACTGGGCGGTCACTGCTGCCTCCCGGGGCGGGACGAGGTTGAAGCGGAGGTGCGCCTCCGCTACAGTGGAGGAGTACCTCCACTTTACCAGTGCGGGGTGCGTACGCCGTGGACGCGTGCGGCCGCACGCATCGACGACGCGACGCCACCCGCATTCGGGCGGGCCCCCGGGCCACCCCGCATACGGACGGGCCCCGGGCCCGTACCCGTGCGGGTCCCGCGCCGGAGCGCATCGCCCGTCCCCTGACACTTCTCGCGACCTCCTCCCGTGCTCTCGGCCGAGCCCGACAGCCGGGGGAACCGCCACCCCGCGATCGTCGCCGGGCCCTGTGCTGCCCCCGGGCAGGCACCCGGCCCGCACGGTCGCGGTCCGAGGCTCTCGGCCGCAACCAGTTCGGAGAGGCTCTTCATGCCCCGCAAGTCCACCCGCCTCACCTTCGCGGTCCTCGCGACCGGTGCGGGCGTGTTCTCCATGCTCCAGTCGCTGATCGCGCCGGCCCTGCCGACCGTCCAGCACGCGCTGAACACCTCCCAGTCCACCGCGACCTGGGTGATGACGGCGTACCTCCTGTCCGCCTCGGTCTTCACGCCGATCCTCGGCCGGGTCGGCGACCTGATCGGCAAGAAACGCACCCTCGTCGCCGTCCTGGTGGCCGTGCTGCTCGGGTGTCTGCTCGCCGCGCTCGCCCCGACCATCGGCGTACTGATCGTCGCCCGGGTCGTTCAGGGCATCGGCGGCGCGCTGTTCCCGCTGTCCTTCGGCATCATCCGGGACGAGTTCGCCGCGGCCCGGGTGAGCCCCAGCATCAGCAACCTGTCCGCCGTGATCGCCGCCGGCGGCGGTGTCGGCATGGTCGCGGCCGGTCCCGTCGTGTCCGCACTCGGTTACCGCTGGCTGTTCTGGCTTCCCGTCGGCATCGTCGCGGTGACCACGCTCATCGCCCTCCGGTACGTCCCGGAGTCGCCCAGCCGGGCCGAGGGCCGCGTCAACTGGCTCGGCGCGGTCCTGCTGTCGGCATGGCTGGTGGCGCTGCTGCTGCCGCTCAGCCAGGCGGGCCAGTGGGGCTGGGGCTCCGCCCGGGTGATCGGACTGTTCGCCGCCGCCGTGGTGCTCTTCGCGCTGTGGCTGCTGTCCGAGTCGCGGTCCCGCTCCCCGCTGATCGACCTGCGTGTCATGCGGCTGCCCGCCGTGTGGACCACCAACACCGCCGCGCTGCTGTTCGGCGCCGGCATGTACTCGATCTGGTCCTTCCTTCCCGGCTTCGTCCAGACGCCCAGCTCCGCCGGGTACGGGTTCGGCGCGAGCGTCACCGCGTCCGGACTGCTCATGCTGCCGATGCTGATCGCGATGTTCGTCTCGGGCATCCTGAGCGGCCGACTGGAGCCGGTACTTGGAGCGAAGAAGCTGCTCACCACCGGTGCCGCACTCGGCGCGGTCGCCTGCGGCTTCCTCGCACTCTGGCACGACGAGCAGTGGCAGATCGCCTTCGTGTCGGGCGTCTTCGGCCTCGGCATCGGTCTCGCCTTCGCCTCCATGGCCAACCTGATCGTGGGCAGCGTCCCGGCCGGGCAGACCGGCGCCGCGACCGGCATGAACGCCAACATCCGCACCATCGGCGGGTCCATCGGCGCCGCCGTGACCAGCGTCCTGGTGACCGGACACCTGCAGCCCTCGGGCCTGCCGTACGCCTCCGGCTACACCCACGGCTTCACGCTGCTCGCCCTGCTCTGCCTCGCCGCGGCCCTGGCCGCGCTCCTCGTTCCGGGCCGGCGGACGAACCGTATGCCCCGCGTGCCCCGGGCCTCCGCCGCCGACGACCACGAGGTGTCGCGAACGGACCAGGAGACCGTCACACCCGGCGTGCGCGGCTGACGCGATCGCGGACCGACGCACCGGCCGTCGCCGAGACCCTCGCCAGGGGTCCGGGCGGCGGCCGTCACTGCTCGTCGACGGCCTGGTGCTCGTCGGAGCCGGTCAGGTCCCGGCTCTCGCCGGTCGCCGTCAAGCTCCCGAGTATGGCGAGCAGTTCGGCGTCGCGGCTGCCCGGTTCGGCGTGGAAGACCTTGAGGATCAGTCCGTCGGTGCCGTTGATGGCCAGCTTGTTGGACTGCAGTTCGAGGTCGCCGACCTTCGGATGGCGCAGCCGCATGACGCGAGCCTGCTTGGGCCGCACGTCGTGACGGCCCCACAGACGACGGAAACGCTCACTGCGCACGGACAGTTCGCCCACGAGCTCCACCAGGCGGGGATCGTCGACATCTGGTCCGACGTTGGCCCGCAGGGCGGCGATCCCCGCCTCGGTCAGGTCCTCCCAGTCCCGGCGCAGTTCCCTTTCGGACTCGTCGAGAAGGATGGCCCTGATGAGATTGACGCCGGGGGAGTGGTTCGAGGACAGGGCCGTGGCCAGTGGGTTGGCCGCGAGCACATCGGTGAACCTGTTCTCGACGTAGGCGGGATTGCTCGGCCATCCGTCGATGAGCTGGAGGATGCCGGGCGGCACGGGCTCGGGCTTCCGCGAGGCCCGTCCACTGGCGTCGGCGCGGCCCGAACGACGACCCTGGGACGGGCGCGCCTGAGTCAGGCCGATCAGATGCGCGGTGGCGGGGGCGTCGAGGTCCAGGACGTCGGCCAGGGCTTCCAGGACCTGGAGCGACGGATTGCGGTCGCGGCCCTGCTCCAGACGCAGGTAGTAGTCGGCGCTGATCCCGGCCAGCATCGCGACCTCCTCGCGACGCAGTCCCGGCACGCGCCGCAGGCCGCCGCCGCGGCGGATCCCGGCCTCCTCGGGCCGTATCAGCGCGCGGCGGGCCCGCAGGAACTCTCCGAGGGCGTTCGTGGCGTCCATGAATCAACCGTAGTTCCGTCTCGCCGCCGGTGACTGTCCCTGTCACTCCCAGGAACAGCGGGGTACTGCCGACCGCGGCCGATCAGTCGCAGAGTCGGCATCGGCGGAGGACGAACCGGTCCACGTGCGTACAGACACAGAACAGCCATGCATACGCAGCGAGAGGCACACCATGACGGACGCAACCGGCACGGCTTCCGGCGGATCCCTCACCCTGGCGGACGATCTGACCATCACCCGCATGGGATACGGAGCCATGCAGCTGGCGGGTCCCAACGTCTTCGGGCCGCCCAAGGACCGGGACGAGGCCGTCGCGGTACTGCGGGAGGCCGTCGAGCGGGGCATCACCCACATCGACACCAGTGACTTCTACGGGCCCGTCGTCGTCAACGAGATCATCAAGGAGGCCCTGTATCCCTACCCCGCCGACCTGCGCATCGTCACCAAGGTCGGCGCCCGCCGCGGCGACGACGGCAGCTGGATCCTGTCGCGGGACCCCGAGGACCTCAAGGCCCAGGTCCGTGAGAACCTCCAGCACCTCGGCGTGGACGCACTCGACGTGGTGAACCTGCGCGTCGGCTCGAACGACGGGGGAACGGACGAGGAGCCGCTGAGCGAGCAGTTCGGCGCACTGGCGGAGCTGCGGAAGGAGGGCCTGATCCGCCATCTCGGAGTCAGTGCCGTCTCCGACACCCAGCTGACCGAGGCACAGGCCATCGCACCGGTCGTCACCGTGCAGAACCTCTACAACCTGGCCAACCGCCAGGACGACGCCCTCGTCGAGCGGTGCGCGGCGGAGAACATCGCGTTCGCCGCGTTCTTCCCGCTCGGCGGCTTCAGTCCGCTGCAGTCGCAGACGCTGACCGACGTGGCCGCCCGCCTGGACGCCTCGCCCCAGCAGGTGGCCCTTGCCTGGCTGCTCCAGCGCTCCGCGACCACGGTCCTGATCCCCGGCACCTCGTCGCGGGCCCACCTGCGCGAGAACATCGCGGCGGCGGAACTGGCCCTGCCGGCCGCGGAGATCGAGGAGCTCGACCGGATCGGCCGCTGATCGAGGCACGGGGTAAGCCCCGTCGCTTTTAGGAGCGCGGGGCTGTATCGATATGCGGCTCCGCCGCGTGGGCGCGACCAGCCACACACAACCCGCAGTCGAGGTAGTACGTCGGCTGCGGGTTGTGTGTGGCTGAGCGCGCAGTTCCCCGCGCCCCTGAAAGCCTGAGAGCAACCCCTTACTGGGCGCCCGCACCGGCCGGCTCCCGGTGGAGGAGCTCCACCTCCGCCGCCGCCACCTCCCGCTCGGCAGAGCCCCGCGTCCGCCACAGCCACGCGATGTCACGGCCGAACGACCACGTCAGCAGGCCGAGGGCGAGGGCGACGACGCCGAACATCACGGCGTACGGGAGTATCCCCGAGCCCGCGATCAGCAGCAGGACGCCCTGGAGGGCGGCCACCGTCTTGCGTCCCGTGCTGGGCGGCAGCGTGCCGTTCAGCCACGGCTGGAACTTCGCGGCGGCCACGAAGGCGTAGCGCATGCCGCCGATCAGGAGTGCCCAGGGGCCGACGGCCGTGGAGACGTACACACTGAGCACCAGGATCAGGAACGCGTCGACCTCCATGTCGAAGCGTGCGCCCAGCGCGGTGGAGCACCCCGTCCGGCGGGCGACCTTGCCGTCGACCGCGTCGAGGATCAGGGCGACCGCGGTGAGCGCGACCAGGACCGTCACCGGCGGCGGACTCTGGAACGAATCCGCGACCAGCGCGGTCACTCCGCCGACAAGGGTGGCCCGGCCCAGGGTCACGCGGTTCGCGGGTCCGAAGGAACGTGGCCGCGTGCGATGCAGGGCGCGTGAGAGCACCGCCCACGTCGCGAGCGCGAACACCAGTCCCGTCAGCCAGCCCACGGGCCCCATGCCGAGCGCCGTGCCGAGCACGGTGAGCAACAGAAGCTGCACACCCGCTCCCACGGCCGTCTCCTGCTGCAAGAGCCTCGCGTCGTACGTGTTGTTCAGGGCCACCGCACATCCTCCGGCCAGGTGACAGAGTCGATCATTGCCGCGTACCTTGTGCGCGGCTTCGCAAAGGTCGGTACGTGGCTCGCCGCCCGATCGTTCAGCTGATTTGCTCAGCCCATTCACATGGACCACCCAGGAGGATGCCGAATGGACCGCTCCGCCCGCGCCTTCTGGCTCCGCTCTCCCGGTCTCGGTGAGATCCGGGACGCCGAACTGCCCGACCCCGCCGAGGGCGAGGTCGTGGTGCGAACACTTTTCTCAGGGGTGAGCCGCGGAACCGAGACGCTCGTCTTCCGCGGAGGCGTGCCGGAGAGCCAGCACGCCGCCATGCGGGCGCCCTTCCAGGAAGGCGACTTCCCAGGGCCCCTCAAGTACGGGTACCTGAACGTAGGAGTGGTGGAGGCGGGGCCGACCGACCTCCTCGGGCGGACCGTCTTCTCCCTCTATCCGCACCAGACCCGGTTCGTCGTCCCGGCGAGCGCCGTCACTCCCGTGCCCGAGACCGTGCCCGCCTCGCGGGCCGTCCTCGCCGGAACAGTGGAGACCGCCGTCAACGCCCTGTGGGACGCGGCACCCCTGATCGGAGACCGGATCACCGTGGTCGGCGCCGGCATGGTCGGCGCGAGCGTCGCCGCGCTCCTCGCCCGATATCCCGCGGCCCGGGTCCAACTCGTCGACGCCAACCCGGCGCGCGCCGACATCGCACAGGCCCTGGGCGTCGACTTCGCGCTCCCGGCGGACGCCGACGGCGACCGCGACCTGGTCGTCCACGCCAGCGCCACCGAGGCCGGGCTCGCCCGTTCCCTCGAACTCCTCGCCCCGGAGGGCACCGTCCTCGAACTGAGCTGGTACGGCGACCGGAAGGTCAGCCTGCCGCTCGGCGAGGCGTTCCACTCCCGCCGCCTGGTCATACGCAGCAGCCAGGTCGGAACCGTCTCCCCGGCCAGGAGCGCCCGCCGCACCTACGCCGACCGCCTCGCCATCGCCCTCGACCTGCTCGCCGACCCCGCCCTCGACGCCCTGATCACGGGCGAATGCGCCTTCGAGGACCTGCCGGAGACGATGGCGGAACTCGCCGAGGGACACACGACGGCGCTGTGTCACCTCGTGCGGTACGACACCACTCCCGCCCCGGACCGGGACACGCGACCCGGCGGGCCCAACGGCCACTCCGAAGACACCCCGTAGTCACCTGGTGTCCATCGGGTGACCAAGTCCTCACACCGGTAACCAAGTTCGCACTACACGTCTCTCTGGCCGCCCTGTCCTGGGCACCATTGTCCGAAACTCCGAGCCGAACCCCCTGAACACGGAGAACGGACCGGCCGTACTACACGGCACGCCCCGGCAGAGGGGTCAGACGCGCCGCACCTGGAGGGTCGTCCGTTGTTCAGCATCACCGTCCGCGATCACCTGATGATCGCCCACAGCTTCCGCGGAGAGGTCTTCGGACCCGCGCAGCGCCTTCACGGAGCGACGTTCCTCGTGGACGCCACGTTCCGCCGCGCCGAGCTGGACGACGACAACATCGTCGTCGACATCGGACTGGCCACCAGGGAACTCGGAGAGGTGGTGGCCGAGATGAACTACCGGAACCTCGACAACGAGCCGGTGTTCGCCGACACCAACACCTCGACGGAGTTCCTGGCCAAGGTCGTCGCCGACCGTCTCGCCGAGCGCGTGGAAAAGGGCGCGCTGGGCGAGGGCGCCCGCGGCCTGGCCGGCATCACCGTCACCCTGCACGAGTCGCACATCGCCTGGGCGAGTTACGAGCGTGCCCTGTGAGCCACAACGCCGACATCATCCCCATGTCCCTGCGCGCCATGCACTTCGTGATGCCCGGCGCGGTGAACGACCCGACCATGCCGAGCGGCGGCAACATCTACGACGCCCGGGTCAGCTTCGACCTCCCCGGCTTCGGCTGGCAGGTCCACAAGCACGCCATCGACGGCAGCTGGCCCCAGCCCGAGGCCCCGGCCCGCGCCGAACTGGCCCGCATCCTCGCGGACCTGGCCGACGACACGGTCGTACTCCTCGACGGCATCGTCGCCTGCGCGGTCCCCGAGATCGTCATCCCGGAGGCCGAACGGCTGCGGCTGGTCGTCCTCGTGCACCTGCCGCTCGGCGACGAGACGGGACTCACGCCCGCGCTCGCCGCGGACCTGGACGCCCGGGAGCGCCGCACGCTGCGATCCGTGCCCGCCGTCGTCGCCACCAGCGAGTGGGCGGCCCGCAGGCTCGTCGCCCACCACGGCCTCGCGCCCGACCGGGTCCATGTCGCCGCGCCCGGCGCCGACATCGCACCCCTGGCCTCCGGTACCGACGGCGTCTCGCACCTGCTGTGCGTCGCCTCGGTCACCCCGCGCAAGGGACAGCACCGTCTGGTCGAGGCCCTCGCCACCGTCACCGACCTGCCCTGGAGCTGCGTCCTCGTCGGCGGCCTCAACCAGGACCCCGAGTACGTGGCCCGACTGCGGGCACTGATCGACCAGCACGGCCTCGGCGACCGGCTTCACCTGGCCGGCCCCCGGTCCGGCGCCGCGCTCGACGCGAGCTACGCCGCCGCCGACCTCATGGTCCTCACCTCGTACGCCGAGACGTACGGCATGGCCGTCACCGAGGCGCTCGCCCGCGGTATCCCCGTGCTGGCCACGGACGTCGGCGGGCTCCCCGAGGCGGTCGGGCGCGCACCCGACGGCGGGGTGCCCGGGCTCCTCGTGCCGCCGGAGAACCCCGCGGCCCTCGCGGCCGAGCTGCGCGGCTGGTTCGGCGAGGCCGACGTACGCCGTCGTCTGAAGGCCGCCGCGCGCGCCCGCCGGGCCTCCCTCGGAGGCTGGGCCGCCACGGCCCGGAGTCTGTCGGGTGTCCTGGGGCGGCTGAAGAGCGAGGCAAGGAGGGGGGCGGCATGAGCAGTACGAGCACGACACCGGCCGGGATTCCGGGGCACGGCACGACGACGGCCGAGCCCGGCCTCGACGAGGAGACGACGACCGCCTCGCTGGGACGTGGTGAGGGGACCGACACGGCAGGGCGGGGACGCGACGAGATGACGACGACCGAGACCGAGGCCGTGGTGCCGGGCCAGACACAAATCGGCCAGGCCCAAGACGGCCAGGCCCGAGACAAAGGAACGATTCGGCTGGGCGACCGGACGCGCGGCGAGGCCACCGACGACACGCCCCGTTATGCCCCGGAATGGCTGGAGTTGCGCGAGCCCGCCGACGCCGGTGCCCGGGCGGCCGAGCTCCTCGACCCGCTGCGGATCCGGCTCGCGAACCTGCCGGGGCGCGGTGGGCTCGTCATCCACGACCTCGGCTGCGGCACCGGCTCCATGGGCCGCTGGCTCGCGCCCAGGCTCGACGGGCCCCAGCACTGGGTGCTGCACGACCGCGACCCGTATCTGCTGCACTTCGCCGCCGTCGGGTCGCCCCGGTCGGCCGCCGACGGCAGCCGCGTCACGGTGGAGACACAGCGCGGCGACGTCGCCAGGCTGACCGCGGACGCCCTGGCAGGCGCCTCGCTGGTGACGGCCTCCGCACTGCTGGACGTCCTCACCCCGGACGAGATCGAGGCACTGGCCGCCGCCTGCGCCGGAGCCGGCTGCCCCGCGCTCCTGACGCTCTCCGTGGTCGGGCGCGTCGAACTCACCCCGGCCCACCCGCTGGACGACGAGATCGTCAACGCGTTCAACGACCACCAGCGGCGCGGCGATCTGCTCGGCCCGGAATCGATCAACGCGGCCTGCGACGCCTTCGCCCGGCACGGCGCGACGGTTCGGGTGCACCCGAGCGCGTGGCACCTCGGCCCGGACGAGTCCGCGCTGACCGCGGAGTGGCTGCGCGGCTGGGTCGGCGCGGCCGTCGAGCAGCGCCCGGAACTGGCCGCGCGCGCCGACGCCTACCTCAAGGAGCGCCTCGCGGCCTGCGAGGCGGGCGAGTTGAACGTGGTGGTGCACCACAGCGACCTGCTCGCACTGGCCCGCCCGACAGGGGGAGCCTGATGAGCACGCCGGCGGTGGCGGACGAGGCACAGTCACTGGCCGTCCTGGACGACGAACTGTCGTCGGCGGTCCGTGACGGCGGTGCGCAGGAGGAGACCGGACGAGTACGCCTCGACGGTGGAGACGGCGAGCCGGGGCCGGCCCGCGCGGACGCGGCGGCGGACACGCCCACCGCGAGTACGCGCAAGGTCCTGGCCCGCGTCGCGGGTCCCGTCCGGGCCCGCCTCAACTCCCGCGTCCTGCGCACCCACTTCGGCACCATCGCCGGCGTCGTCATCCTCACCGTGCTCACCTGGCGGCTAGGCACCGGCGTCTTCCTGGACGGACTGCGCCGGATCGACGGCCCGACGCTCCTCGCGGCGCTCGGCATCGGCCTGCTCACCACCGTGTTCAGCGCCTGGCGCTGGTGCGTGGTGGCCCGCGGGATGAAGCTCAGGCTGCCGCTGGGCCCGGCCGTCGCGGACTACTACCGTGCGCTGTTCCTCAACGCGGCCCTGCCGGGCGGCGTACTGGGCGACGTGCACCGCGCGGTCCGGCACGGACAGAGCGCCGGTGACGTCGGCCGCGGAGTACGCGCGGTCGTCCTCGAACGGGTCGCGGGACAGGCGGTCCTGGCCGTCGTCGGCGTGACCGTGCTGCTCACCCAGCCCTCGCCGGTGCTGACCGAGACCCGGCACCTCGCCGTGCTGCTGGTCGCAGTCTCGCTGTGCGGGGTCGTCACCGTGGGCGCGGTCCGCAGCAGGGGCCGGGCGCCGCGAGCGACCCGCCGCTACCGGGCCGTGCGCGCCGCGCTCACCGAGGCGCGCGGGGCACTGCTGGCCCGCGGGAGCTGGCCGGGCGTGGTGATCTCGTCCGTCGTGGTGCTCGCGGGACACGTCCTGATGTTCCTGCTCGCGGCCCGGGCGGCAGGCTCGACCGCGTCCGCCGCCGAGCTGGTGCCCCTGGCGCTGCTCGCCCTGATCGCCATGGGGCTGCCGCTGAACGTCGGCGGCTGGGGACCCAGGGAGGGCGTCACCGCCTGGGCGTTCGGCGCGGCCGGCCTGGGCGCGACCCAGGGCCTGACCGTGGCCGTGGTCTACGGCGTGCTCAGCTTCGCCGCGAGCCTGCCCGGTGTCGCCGTACTGGTGGCGCGTTGGTACGCGGGGCTGCGGCGCCCGCAGGAGAGCGCGGCCGCCGAGCCGGGCCCGGACTCGCACCTGGAGTCACCGGCGCCCCGGATCTCGGCCCGCGCGGAAGGAAACGGGGACACTCAGTGCCGATCGACGACCGCAGGAAGCCCGGTCTCCGATGTCAGCAGGGAGAAGTACGCTCCGAAGGAGCCGGCCAGCGAGGCGAGGAGTTCCTTCCCCTTCTCGGCGGACGCCCTCGAAGGGCGGCCGATGACACCGGACTTGGTGTAGGCGGACATGCCCAGCGTGAGCAGCTGCCGGCGGTCGTCGGCCTCGAAGTCGGAGGTCTCGTAACCCGGCCTGACCAATTCGGGGTGCCTGTGCAGCAGAATGGAGGTCTCAATTTCCCCCGCGTGCATATCAGTGAGCAGCGAGGTCTGTATCCCGGCCTGCTCCCGCGCCGCCTCCCAGTCCTCCGCGGCAGGGAAAAGAGCCATCCGGGCACCGGCGGCCGTGGATTCCTGCACGACATTGCCCAATACGTAATTGCCGCCATGCCCATTGACCACGACGAGGGTGTCCACACCCGACCGACGCAGCGAGTCGGCAATGTCCCGCACCACCGCATGGAGCGTCACGGAGGAAATGCTCACCGTTCCCGGCCAGGCCGCGTGTTCGTGCGAGCAGGAGATCGTCACCGGAGGAAGGAGGTGAACGGGGAATGCGGCAGCGACCTCTTGGGCTATCGCGCACGCGACGAGCGTGTCCGTCGACAGCGGAAGATACGCACCGTGCTGCTCGAAGCTGCCCACGGGAAGCACGGCGACCTGCCGGGCGGCACCGGCACCTCGTGCGCGTACGTCTTCCGTGGTGTCTGTCGGCAGCTGCCCTGACACCGTGAGTCGTATTTCCGAACCGCCCGAATTGCCCATGTTCTCGCGACCTTTCGTCTCTGCTTAGGAACCAGAATCATGACAGAAATAGATGGCGTACTCGCCGGGAAAGCCCACTCCGCAGGTGTCGAGCGGGTCGTGAATGCCCCGCTGCCCACGGTGTACGGCGATTTCCAGGCCGTCGGCTACCTGGACCGTACCCGCGGAGACGAACAAGTGGCTCTGGTCTACGGTGACATCCAGAAAGACGGAATGCTCACCCGGCTGCACTCCGAGTGCCTCACCGGTGACGCGTTCGGATCCCGGCACTGCGAGTGCGGTCCCCAACTCTCCACCGCCCTGCGGGAGATCGTGGCCGAGGGCCGCGGCATCCTCATCTATCTCCGGGGCCACGAGGGCCGCGGGATCGGGCTGCTCGCCAAGCTCCAGGCGATGAAGCTCCAGGCGGAGGGCCTCGACACCGTCGAGGCGAACCTCGCGCTCGGGCTGCCCGTGGACGCCCGCGACTACGGCGTGGCCGCGGAGATCCTGCACGACCTCGACGTCCGTTCCGTGAGACTGCTGTCCAACAACCCGCGCAAGCGCGAGGCATTGCTCCGCAACGGCATCAAGGTCGACGCGCAGGTCCCGCTGCTGATCCCGCCCTGCGAGGACAACATCACCTATCTGCGTACCAAGCGGGAGCGTCTGGACCACGACCTGCCGCACCTGGACGCCGTGGTGGGCCACCGCGTCTGACCCGCCCTACAGGCCCCGGCCGTCCGCGCGCCGCGCGTCCCCAGTGGCGCGCGGCGGCCGGCGGCCGGGCAGCGGTGTGATCAGGAGGAGTGTCACCCGGACGCCCCGACCGCGGTGACATCGGCGCGGACAGGGGAAGGGAAGAGGGATGACCGACGACGTCCTCCACCTCTCCCGCGACCAGGTGGCCGCCCTGCTCGACACGGACACCGCGATCCGGTCCCAGCGAGCCGCCTTCACCGCACTCGGTGACGGCACCGCCGAGCTGCCCGGCAAGATCATGCATCCGAGCGGGTTCGACGACAGTGTCGTGTTCGCTTACCTCGCACGGCTGTCCGCGGACACCGGGGCCGTCGCCAAGATCGGCAGTGTCAACCCGGGCAACGCGGCCGCCGGGCTGCCGACGATCCATGCCGTGATCAACGCGCTCGACCCGGTCACCGGGCAACTCGTCGCCGTCATGGACGGCACGGCGGTGACGACCCTGCGCACCGCCGCGGCCAGTGCCGTGGCCCTCGACGCACTCGCCACCCCCGACAGCGCCGAGCTGGGCCTGATCGGCTCCGGCACCCAGGCCCTCGCGCACGCGCGCTCCGTCGCCCGGGTGAGGGACCTGAGAGCCGTACGGATCTGGAGCCCGTCCCCGGAGCGCAGAGCACGGGCGGCGCGGCTCCTCGCGGCCGAACTCGGAATCCCGGTCAAGGCCGTCGACTCGGCGGAGGAAGCCGTGGCCGGACTGCCCATGGTCGCCGCCTGCACGCTCAGCAGCACGCCCGTCGTCCGGGGCGAGTGGCTCGCGCCTGGCTGCACCGTCGTCAGCGTCGGATCCTTCGAGCCCGGCCGCAGCGAGGTCGACACCGAGGTCGTACGGCGGGCCGCGGCCGTCGTCGTCGACGACCCCGAAACCGCGGCGGACCACGCGGGGCCGATCGTGGACGCGCTCAGCTCCGGGACGGTCACCCACGCGGACCTGATCCCGCTCGGCGAGGTGCTCACCGGCCGCCGCGAGGGACGTACGGCCGAGCGGGACATCGTCTACTACAACAGTGTCGGCATCGGCATCCAGGACGCCGCCGCGGCCTGGGCGGTCATCGACGCGGCTCGCGCCCAGGGGGTGTGCTCATGACCGGTGTTCCCGGACGCGCGGGGGTCGTCGTCATCGGCGGCGGGGTGATGGGCACGAGCATCGCGTACCACCTGGCGCGGGCCGGAGTGCCGGACGTGGTGCTCGTCGAGCGGGACGAACTCGCGTCCGGGTCCACCTCGCGGGCCGCCGGCGGAGTGCGCGCGCAGTTCTCCGACGAGCTCAACATCCAGCTGGGCGCGCGCAGCCTGGAGGCGTTCGCCCGCTTCGGCGAGGAGACGGGCCACGACATCGGGCTGCACCGCGTCGGCTACCTCTTCCTGCTGTCGACACCGGAGGAGGTCGAGGCGTTCGAGGCCGGGGTGCGGCTGCAGAACGGACTCGGCGTGCCGAGCCGCATGCTGGACCCGGCCGAGGCACACCGGCTCTCGCCGCTGATCAGCACCGACGGACTGCTGGCCGCCGCCTTCTCCCCGGACGACGGCCACTGCACGCCCGAGGCCGTGGTGCAGGGATACGCGGCCGCCGCCCGCCGCCACGGCGTCAAGGTCGTACGCCACTGCGAGGTCACCGGCATCGAGACGCGCGGCGACGACATCACGGCCGTCGTCACCGGTCCGGGCCGGATCGAAACGTCGGCCGTCGTCTGTGCGGCGGGCGCCTGGTCGCGGGCCGTCGGCGCGATGGCCGGCGTGGACCTCCCGGTGGAGCCGCTGCGCCGCCAGATCGCGGTCACCGAGCCGGTCCCGGACCTCCCGCCCGACCTGCCCATGACCATCGACTTCAACAGCAGCCTGTACTTCCACACCGAGGGCCCGGGCCTCCTCGTCGGCATGTCCGACCCGGACGAGACCACCGGCTTCGCCACCGAGACCCACGACCGCTGGATCCCCCGCCTCTGCGAGGCCATGGAGCACCGCGCACCCGCCCTGCTCGACCTGCGCAGGACGGGCGGCTGGGCGGGCCTGTACGAGATCACCCCCGACCACAACGCGCTGATCGGCGAGGCGAGTTCGGTCTCCCGCTTCCTGTACGCGACCGGGTTCTCCGGGCACGGCTTCCTTCAGGGCCCCGCCGTGGGCGAGGTCGTCCGCGATCTCTTCCTGGGGCATGATCCCTTCGTCGACGTCACCCCGCTGCGGGCCGAACGGTTCGCCGCCGATGCCCTGAGACCGGAGGTCAACTGCGTATGACCGAGCTCCACTTGTGGCTGCGCCACGAGACCCGCACGACCGAGCGACGCACCCCGCTCGTGCCGTCAGACGCCCGGCGGCTCGTCGGGAACGGCGTGACGCTCACCGTCGAGGACTCCCCGCAGCGGATCTTCCCGACCGGGGCGTACGAGGAGGCGGGCTGTCGTGTCGTCGAGGCGGGCTCCTGGGTCGACGCCCCGGCGGACGCGGTGATCGTCGGCCTCAAGGAACTCCCGGACGGACCCGGCGAGTTGAGGCACCGGCACATCTTCTTCGGGCACGCGTACAAGGCACAGCCCGGGGCGGAGGCGCTGCTGCGCCGGTTCGTCGCCGGGGGAGGGGCGCTGTTCGACCTGGAGTACCTGGTGGACGACAACGGCCGCAGGCTCGCCGCCTTCGGCTACTGGGCGGGCTATGTGGGCGCGGCCCTCGCGGTACTGCACCACCGGGGCAGGCTGAGCGCTCCACTGCGCCCGACGTCCAAGGAGGAACTGGACGCCCTGCTCCAACCTGCCCCCGGCGACGAAGAGTTCGCCTCGCTGGTGATCGGCGCGCTCGGCCGCTCCGGACGCGGTGCGCGGGTGGCGCTCGCCGAGGCGGGGCTCGACGCCACCTGCTGGGACCTCGCCGAGACCCGCGACCTGGACCGACAGGCCCTGCTGGACCATGAGTTGATGGTGAACACCGTGCTCACCACCGGGCCGAGCACCCCCTTCCTCACGGCCAAGGACCTGGACGAGCCGGGCCGCCGGCTGCGCACGGTGTGCGACGTGACCTGCGACGTCGGCTCCCCCTACAACGTCCTGCCGGTCTACGACACGGTCACGGACTGGACCGACCCCGTGCGGCGCCTGCACGAGGAGCCCGCGCTGGACCTGATCGCCATCGACAACCTGCCGTCCCTGCTGCCCAAGGAGGCGAGCACGGACTTCTCGGCGGCGCTCACGCCACAGCTGCTGGAGTTCGGGGTGGCCGGGGCGTGGGGACGCGACCTGGACCGGTTCCACGAGACCTGCCGTGAACTCGGCCTGACACAAGGGGAGTTCCGCGATGTCTGACACCACCGCCCAGCCTGCCGGCGTCCCCGCCTCCGGCACCGTTCACTGGATCGGCGCGGGCTTGTCCACCGGCAGCGGACTCGCCGCGCTGTGCGACGCGGCCGACCGCGTGCGCCTGTGGCACCGCACCGAGGAGCGGGCCGCCCAGAGCCTGGAGACCCTCGGCCTCACCGGCCGCGCCGAGCCCCGCGCGTACACGCTCCCGGCCCTCACCGCCGAACTGGCGCCCGGTGACGTGGTGGTCTCCATGCTCCCGGCCCCCGAACACGCGGGCCTGCTCGCCGCCTGTGTGAGCCGCGGGGCCCACTTCGCCTGCTCCAGCTATGTCTCGGAGGCGGTCCTCGACCAGGTCCCCGCCGCCACGGCCGCCGGGGTCGTCGTCCTCACCGAGTCCGGCCTCGACCCGGGCATCGACCACCTCTTCGCGCACAGCCTCATCGCCAGGGCCCGCGAGGAGATCGGCGCCGACACGGCCGCGGAGGTGAGCCTCACTTCCTACTGCGGAGGCATCCCGGCCGTCCCGAACGACTTCAAGTACCGGTTCAGCTGGGCCCCGGCGGGCGTCCTCAACGCCCTGCGCTCGCCCGCCCGTTACATCGAGGCCGGCGCCGAGACCACGGCCCCACGCCCCTGGGAGGCAACACGCCCCCACGTGGTGGACGGCGAACCGTTCGAGGTCTACCCCAACCGTGACAGCCTTCCCTTCGTCGACCAGTACGGACTGCCCCCGGCCTGGAAGCCGCAGACCTTCATCCGCGGCACCCTCCGCCTCGACGGCTGGCTCGACGCCTGGCAGCCGGTCTTCGAGGAGCTCCGTCAGGGCGACGACCAGCGGATCACCGCTCTCGCCCAGGAGTTGGCCGCCCGCTACCCGACCACGGACGCCGACCGCGACCGTGTGGTCCTCGCCGTGTCCCTGGACGTACGCGACGGCTCGGACCGCACCTGGTCGGGCCGCTACCTGCTGGACCTGGAGGGCGACGCGGAGGAGAGCGCGATGGCGCGATGCGTGTCGCGGACGCTGGCGCTGGGGGTGCGGCGGATCCTTGGCAACGGTCTGCCACCCGGTCTCAACCGGGCGGCGGAGACGGCCGAGCGGTCCGAGGACTGGCTCGCCGAACTCGCCCGCGACGGCGTCGACTTCACATTGCGGACGGGCAAGCCCTCCTGACGTCCGGGCGAGCCCTTCCAACTCGACCTGCCGCTACGGTTGATCCCTTCAGGGCGCCAGATGGACGCGGGGCGGGACGACGCGGCCCGCGTCGTCCGGCGAGCCGCGTCGTCCCCGGCCGACACACGTATCCGGCCGTCCCGCCCCGCGTCCATCCCGCGCCCTCCCGAAGTCACCGGCTCCTGGGCCGTGTGGCCGGGCAGCGAAGGTCAACGACCCGCCGAGCCCTCCTCAGCCGCCGAGCGCCTCGCTCACGAACCCCTTCAGCTCATGGAAGGACAGCATGCCCGCAGGCCGCAGCTGCGCCATGAACTGCACGGTCAGATCGTTGCGCGGGTCTACCCAGAAGGTCGTACCGCCCGCCCCGCTCCAGCCGTAGGACCCCTCGCTCTCCGGGGACTCCGTGCGGTCCGCGTCCACCACGACCGAGACACCGAGGCCGAAGCCGAGGCCCGCGTTGCCCGGCTGTCCGTGGATGGGCCTGCTGCCGAAGGCGTGGAGGTCGGTGGGGAGATGGTTGGCGGTCATGGTGTCCACGGTCTCGGGGGACAGCAGCCGTACGCCGTCGAGTTCGCCGCGCCGGCGGAGGAACTCCATGAAGCGGTGGTAGTCGCGGGCCGTCCCCACCAGCCCGCCGGTGCAGGAGAGCAGGCGCGGGCGCTCGTGGACCGTCGGGCCCGGGATCGGCGTGAACCCGCCGTTCTGGTCCTCCTGATAGAGGACGGCCAGCCGTTCCGCCCGCTCGCCGGAGACCCAGAAGCCGGTGTCCGTCATCCCGAGCGGTGTGAAGACCCGCTCGGCGAGGAACGCGTCGAGCGGCCGCCCCGTCACCACCTCGATGAGCCGCCCGACCACATTCGTCGCGACCGAGTAGTTCCACTCGGTCCCCGGCTCGAACTGGAGCGGCAGACCCGCGTACACCGCGCAGGCCTCGGCGAGGTCCGCGTCCTTCGGTGCCTGGATCTCGACTCCGGCCGCCAGGTAGAGGGAGTCCACGGGGTGGGTGCGGTACGCGCCGATGGTCAGGCCCGCGGTATGGGTCAGGAGGTGCCGGACCCGGACGGGGCCCTCGGCCGGGCGGGTCCTGATGTCGTCGCCCGTGCCGCTCTCGTAGACCTGGAGACCGGCGAAGGCCGGCAGGTGGCGGGAGACGGGATCGTCGAGGTCCAGCAGGCCCTCCTCGTGGAGCATCAGCGCGGCGACGGACGCCACCGGCTTGGTCATCGAGTAGAGCCGCCACACCGTGTCCGCGGTGACCGGAATGCCGGCCTCCCGGTCGCGCAGACCGTACGACGTGAGATGTGCGACACGTCCGTGACGAGCCACGGAAATGAGGTACCCGGGGAGCAGGCCGTCGTCCACGCGACGGGCGAAGAACCGGTCGAGACGGTCCAGCGCCACCGGATCGAGACCGACCTCGACCGGATCCACTTCTTGCCGCAACTGATCCATGGTCTGCCTCCGGTTGACGCTCGGAAAGGGCGGAAACGGGTTGGAAAGGGACTGCGGCGAGAGGTCGGCAATGGGGCGGGGAGATCGGAAAGCGCTACGAGAGTAGCCGTGAGGGGGGTGTCCTCCGAATGAAATTCGCGGCCACGGCCGGACATGTTCGACGACCCGTGGTCCGGCGCGCCCAGGCGCCGCCGACCCCCGGGCACCTGGCGGGCGTGCGAGGCGTTCGAAGGGTGAAGGTGTGCGCCAGTGCGCTGAACTGCGGCTCGACCCCGGATCCGTAACGCCGGGGCGTGCGTCATAAGAGGCGAATGGCTGCCCCATGCACGCAGGATCGGCCCGTTCGGATCACGTCACGGACCGTACTGGTCCGATGACTACGCTGCGTGAGGCAACCATTCGCCTGTTCGATTCGTATATCTCCGTGGAAGCCCTGCAAACCTGTCAGGCGACGTGACGCCGGAGCGTCACGATCCGCTTCACCGGGTTCGCACCGAGCAAGGAGAACCGATGCGACCGTTCGCGCTCAACTACGCCCGTCCGGCCCAGCAGTTGGAGGTCAGCGTTCCGTATGCTTATGACTCCAGACTGCAGTTGAACGTGCTCCCGGACGGGCGGCTCGCCGCTCATGACTACGCCGTGTTGCGGGAGTTGGGGGCCACCACCTCCACCGCAGGCTCGAAGACCCACTTCGACGACTGAAGCCGGACCCGTAACGATGACGGTTCTGATCCTGACGTGCGAACAGGATGTGACCGCGGACATGGTGGTGGCCGAACTCGACGGGACCGGGGTGCCGGTCGTCCGCCTCGACCCCGCGGACCTGCCGGGCCCCGTGGCCCTGTCGGGGGAGTACGTGCACGGCGCCTTCCGCGGACATCTGTCCGTCGGCGGCCGACTGGTGAGCATGAACGGGTTGCGGTCCGTCTGGGTCCGCAGGCCCGGCGTGCCCGCGAGCCGGGTCGCCGAGCCCTCCGACTGGCTGACCGAGGAGTCCGCCCAGGCGCTCTACGGCATGCTGCGCTCCACCGACGCGCGCTGGATGAACCACCCCGACGCGGCCCGGCGGGCCCGGCACAAGCCCTGGCAGCTCCATCTCGCCCAGCTCAGCCGCCTGCCCGTGCCCGCCACACTGATCACCACGTTCCCGCAGGCGGCCCGTGACTTCGCGGACCGCTTCCCGGATCTGGTGGTCAAGCCCGTCTCGGGCGCGCACCCGCAGGAGCCGCCCCGGGCGGTCCCGACCAGCAGGGTCGCGCCCGACACGGACTTCGCGGCCGTCGCCTACGGCCCGACCCTGCTCCAACGGCGGGTGGCCAAGCGGGCCGACATCAGGCTGACCTGTGTCGGCGACCGGATCCACGCCGCCCGCAAGGCGGTCGACCCGGACGCCGACCCCGACGAGGTGGACGTGCGGTTCGCCACCTCCGACGCGCCCTGGCGCCCCGCCGACGTGCCCTCGTGCATCGCCGCCGGCGTGGTCACCTATCTCCGTGAGGCCCAACTGGCCTACGGCGCCTTCGACTTCGCCGAGGACGCCGAAGGCATGTGGTGGTTCCTGGAGTGCAACCAGTCCGGCCAGTTCGGATTCGTACAGATCGAATCGGGCCAGCCCATCGCACGCACCGTCGCCGACTGGCTGTCGGCCCCCGCCCCGACCGCCACCCAGACCAACGGCGGCAGAGCCCGGCTCCTGGAGGGCCACTGACACACCGGCGCCGTCGCGCCCCTCCAGGGGTGCGGGGAACTGCGAGACCAGCCCTCACCGGGCCGCAGATTCATCACCGTCCTTCCGGCGGAGCACTCTCGTGGAGTGCTCCGCCGGAAGCGACTACGTGAGCCGCACGGACAACCCACGCCCCGTGAACACCTGCTCGGCATGGAACCCGTCCACCGTCACGCTCTTGAACCGCCCCTGCAGCACCCGGCTCTCGATCACGGGAAGAACCGCACCCCGCCGCGGCCGGTAGGAGCCGTCCAGCCGAATGACAAGCCGGCTGCCCCGGTCGAGCACCGCACGCCGACTCACCTTCAGAGCCGCCGCGCGATCCCCGTCGAGCGTCACGTCGAGAACCGAGCCGGACGCCTGGGCGTACACCCCCCGCACACGAAGCGCCGAAGTCGCCCGCAGCGTCCCGCCCTTCACCCGCACGTCACCACAGCCGAGCGCGTCCGCCGAACCGGTCGTGAGGACACCCTCCTCCACCGTGCTGCCGCCGGAGTACTCGTTGTCGCCGGTGAGCGTCAGCGTGCCGCTGCCGCGCTTGACGAGCGCGCCCCGGCCGCCGATGTCGTTGCGCCAGGTGTCGGCGGCAGCGAAACCACCGGCCGCGGCGTCCAGCGTGACGCGGACATCCGTGTCGAAGGCCCCGTACCCGTCGGCGGCTGCGAAGAGGTTGAGGCGCCCCCACTGCTCGAAGCCGTCCAGCAGGACGTAACCGGCGGGCAGCGCGGTCGTCCGCAGCACCTCGCGCCGCTGGGCCGCCGTGAGGTACGGCAGACGCGTCTCCAGCAGGACCTCCGCGCCCTTCGGCACGGTCATGCGGTCGTGCGAGTGCCGCTTGGGCAGGACGTACGTCAACCGGGGCTTGACCGCTGCCCGGTTGACGGACCGGTCCGCGTACGGATCGGTGTCCGGGCCCGCCGAGTGCGCGTACGCGTACAGGGTGTCCGCGGTCGTGCCCGTCTTCTCCTGGAAGTACGCGGAGGCCTGGGCGCGGGCCGCGGCCTTGAGGCCGGCGTTCTTCGGGTCGGCGAGCGCGGCCGCCGCGAGGGCCGTGGCGAGGACCCGGCCGCCGACCACGTCCACGGTGTTGTGCATGCCCGCCACGATGCGGGTGTGGGCGAGCTCGGAGGCGCGGGCCACCAGCTCCTGGAACCGTTCGGGGACCGCGTACCCCATCGCCAGCGCCGCCAGGTAGAAGGCGTTCGTGTGGCCGCTGGAGAAGCCCCCGTCGTCGGCCGGGTCGGTGCCGCGCTGCCTCAGCAGCTGCGGGACGACCACGACGTCGGACTCGTAGACGGGGTAGCCCAGTTCGTCGGTCCTCCCCGTGTCGACGACCTCGCTGTCCTCGTTCATGCGCCATGGACGCGGGTACTGGTAGGCGAGCTTGGAGGGGTTGCTCGACGCGAACGGGCCGCGCACCGTGTCGACCAGCTCGGCGACCTTGCCCAGGTCCGAGGTGTGGGAACCGGCGCCCAGCGCGGAGCCCGCGGGGGCGTCGGCCGGGAGCGTGTCGTTGATCTTGCCCGCCGGGATGCCGTCCGGCGCCGAGGTGATCCCGGTGACGGCCTTCGCCCCGCTCCGGTAGAGGTCGGCGAGCGGACCGAGGCCCGCGATGACCGCGTAACTCTGGTGCTGGCGGTCCTGGATGAACGCCGTCCGGGCCTCGGCGTCCGTACGCTGCCGGGTGACGCGCACGCTGTACCGCACGTTGGCGCGCAGGACCTCGGGCATGAGCGGGGTGCCGGTGTTCCAGGCCGCGCCCGTCTTCCAGATGCGCGCGAAGCCGTCGAGGATGTGCACGGCCGCGTTGGTCTCGGACGTGAGGTTGCCGATGACGTTCGTGGTGTACGAGTCCACGAAGGCGGCGGACGCGTTCGTGGCGGCCGAGGCCGTGGCGGCAGGCCAGGCCACCACCGCTGGGCCCGCGACCAGTCCGGCCGAGACGCCCACGGAGGTCCGCAGGAACACACGCCGGTCGATACCGGAGCTGCCACGAGGGGGACGGGGGTGCGCACCGGGCATGGAGGTGCCTCTCCTTCTGGAGTCATGACGGGAGGAACGAACTCGACCGTCACGGAAGCGAAAGCGGCAGACGCGACGGCGAAAGACGCGAGAGTGACGGCCTCAGAGCGATGAACCGGAAAGCGTTGAACTCGACAGCGATGAACTCGAACTGATCACGTGAGCTGAACCCGGGCTTCTGAACGAGAGTTGAACGCGTGGATGCACTCCGGAGCGGTCGACTCAACGGTCTGGGAAACAGACCGGCCCGGACCGCCTCACTGAAGCGACCTGGCCAGTGCCACGGCGCCCTCCACCGGCGGTACACGCAACGGCCGGGGCCGCGCCGACGGCAGGGCTTCGGCGAGTGCCTCGGTGAACGCCTCGTACAGCGCGGGCTGGACGAGCACCGTGCTGCCCGCCACCACCACGTCGTCCACGGGAACCCCGCGCCCGGCGAGCCGTACGACGAGCGACGCCAGCGCGTGGCCGCCCTCGGAGATCACCCGGCGGGCGAGCGGCGAACCGTCCTCGGCCGCCGCGAACACACTGGGCGCGTGCCGCCCCCACTCGGCGGACGGACGGGTCGCGCTCTCCAGCGCGGCGCCCAGGGCGGGGACTTCGGGAACGTCGAAGGCGGCGGTCAGCCGGTCCGCGAGGGCGTCCGGCGGATCGCCGCGGTCGTGCGCCGCCCAGAGCGCCCGCGCGGCCTCGCGTACGAGACCGGCCGAGCCGCCCTCGTCGCCGAGCACCGCGCCCCAGCCGCCGACCTGGACGGTGTCGCCGCCGGGCAGTCGTCCCACCGCGACCGAACCGGTGCCGGCGACGAGGCCGACCCCCTTGTCCAGACCGGCGGCGGGTACGAGGAGTTCGGCGTCTCCCACGACGAGGCAGGGGACACCGAGAAGAGTGTGGAGTGCGGAGCGGATCTCCTCGCACTGGCGAGGCGTTTCGCAGGCGTGCCCGCCGACGGCCACCGCGGCCGGGCGTGCGCCCTGGGGCAGCGCCTCGTCGATCAGTGCGGCCAGCCACGCGGCGGCGGACACGGGATCGTGGGGCCGCCACCCCCTGCTCATACGCACGTGATCGGCGACCGCACCCTGCCCGGGGCCGGGGTTTCCCCCGGCCTCCGCACGGAGATGCGTCTTCGTGCCGCCCACGTCGATGCCGACGGCGATGGGCGTGGAGTCCTGCACGGAGCCTCTTTCGTCGTTGCGCGGTGCCGCGCATGCGGAGCGAACGGCGGGCGAACCGTGTCTTGGCACGAGCGGTCGTGTCTTCTGACGAGTTCTCGGGAAGCCCCGGGACGGGCTTCTGATGAGCGCGGCAGGCGTGTACCGCTTGAGTTCGTTAGGAAGTTAACTAACGAAGTAGGGTGCGTCAAGGGGTACGGAATCCCGGTGCCGTACAACCATTGCGACCGGATCGCCGCGGCATGACCTGAGGGAGCCCATGAACCTGAGTGAGAGTGCCCGCGCGGTGTTCGCCGTGCTGGCCGAGGCGGGCACCGCGACCCGCCCCCAGCTGGCGGCCGGCGCGCGCCTGTCCAAGCCGACCGTCTCCTCGGCCGTGGCCGAACTGGAGACCGCCGAACTCGCCACCCACTCCGGCACCGTCTCCGGCGGCACCGGCCGTTCCGCCGCCGTCTACGGGCTCGGACCGGCCGCCGGCACCGTGCTGGCCGTCGACCTCGGCCCCGCCCAGACCCGGGTGCGGGGCTGTGCCCTGGACGGCACGCTGCTGGCCGAGGGCACCGGCACCCGGCCGGAGGCCGCCGACACCGTACGCAAGGTCCTCGACACGCTGCCGGTCGGAGTCCCGCTGCGCGCCATCGTCGTCGCCGTCGGCGACGTCACCGCACAGGACCGGGAGGGCGCCGGTATGCGCCCCGCGACCGAGAAGGCGGGCCCGGTCTTCGACGCCGTGGCCGTCGCGCTGCCGCGGGGTGTTCCCGTGCACCTGGAGAACAACGTCAACTGCGCCGCGCTCGCCGAACTGCACGAGGGCGCCGCCCGGGGCCGCGACACCTTCGGCTATCTGCGGATCGGCGTGGGTATCGGCCTCGGTGTCGTCATCGGGGGCCAGGTGCTGCGCGGGGCGAACGGCGCCGCCGGTGAGGTGGCCCGGCTGCCGTACCCCTGGGACGACGGCCGTGAACCGCGCCACGAGGCCCTGGAGGAGCGCATAGGCTCGCCGTCCCTCCTGCGCCGGGCCGCGGAGACCTGGCAGGGCGCCGACGGCCCGTGTCCCCGTACCGCCGAACGGCTCTTCGCGCTCGCCGACGAGGGCCATGCGACGGCCCGCACCGTGGTCGCTCTGCACGCGGCCGAGGTGGGCCGGCTCGCCGCAGCCGTGGCCGCTGTGCTGGACCCGGGACTGATCGTGCTGGGCGGCGGCACCGGCGCGTTTCCGCAGCTCCTGCCCGGTGTGAGGGCCGAACTGGGCCGGCTGAGCTGGCCCACGGAAGTGGTCAGCAGCACGGTCGGCGACAGCGGCACGGTGGTGGGCGCCAGCCGTCTCGCCGTGGCCCGTGGACGTCAAACCGTGACCGGTGGTACGGGGGCGAAGCATTGACGGCCTACGTGTAGGTCTGCCAATGTCCGGACAAGCGCTTTCCATAGCCGGTGGGACCCGGCTCTGGATGAGGCGTCCCGCCGTACGTGACGTACGGCAGCCGTGCGAGGGCGCGCTCGTACGACTGCGGACCTCAGTGGCCGGGGACCCCCATCCGTCAGTGCGCAGCGGCCGGGCGAGGCCGAGCGCAGGAACGCGTACTCCAGGGAAAAGACCCGAGCCGCTCGTTCGGCCAGGGGATCCGTAACGCACATCCAGGAGGACCCGGTGGGTCACCAGATCTCGCGCAGAACTCTGCTCCGGACCACAAGTGGTATCGCCGTCGCCGGTGCGCTCGGCAGCGCACTGAGCGCCTGCAGCGGAGGAACCGGAGCCGGCAGCACCAGCAGCGACCTGACCATGATTTGGTGGGGCAGCGACGACCGGCACGCGGCCTACAAGAAGGCACTGGCCGCCTTCCAGAAGAAGAACTCGAAGATCAAGATCCGGGAGACCTACTCCGGCTACGACGGGTACTTCGACAAGTTCAACACCAACATCGCCGGCGGCAGCGCCCCGGACCTGTTGCAGATGGACACCGCCCTGGTCGCGCAGTACGCCCGCAAGGGAGTGCTCGCTCCGATCGACTCCTACGTCGGCAAGTCCCTGGACCTCACCGGCTTCTCCAAGACGCTCCTCGCCGCGGGCACCGTCGACGGCAAGCTGTACGGCGTCCCGTCCGGCATCGGCGTCAACCAGCTCACGGTCAACCGCACCGGCCTGGAGAAGCTCGGCCTGAAGCTGCCGGACCGCGAGTGGACCTGGGCCGATCTGAAGAAGATCTCCCAGGACGTCTACAAGAAGAGCGGCGGCAAGATCTACGGCGTCGACGACGGCGGCGGCTCCACCCTCCAGTGCTTCGAGGTCTTCGCCCGGGAGAAGGGCGAGACGTTCTTCTCCGACGACGGCAAGAAGCTCGGCTTCACCCCGGCCACGCTCCAGGAGTGGTGGGAGTTCTGGGCCGACATGCGCAAGGTCAACGCCTCCCCGCCGCCGGCCATCACCTCGGCCGCGCACAACGACCTCACCAAGAACGCGGTCGTCATCGGCAAGGCCCTGTTCAGCTTCGACTCCGGCATCTACGGCGCGGGCGGCTCCATCACCGACGCGCAGCTGGACTTCCTGCCCACCCCGCAGGGCGACTTCTCCGGCGCCCGCGAAGGCAACTTCGTCAACGGCGGTGTCCTGCTGAGCGCCACCAAGGCCAGCAAGAAGGTCGCCGACTCCGTCAAGATCATGTCGTTCTTCGCGCAGGACGAGACGGCGATCAAGGACATGCAGCTGCTGCGCGGCATCCCGCCGACGGAGAAGGCCCGCAACCTGATCGCCTCGGGCCTGACCCCGACGGACAAGCTGAACATGGAGAACGCCGACTACATCTCCCAGCGCGTCGGGAAGGCGACCAACGCCCTGCCCGCGCCGGTGCCGCCGCCGCAGGGCGCCGACCAGATCTGGGACCTGCTGTTCCAGTCGAACCTCGCCGTGGCCTTCGGCAAGAAGTCGATCAAGGGCCAGCTCGGCGAGTTCTTCGACCAGGCGTCGGGGATTCTGGGCGGGTGACGCTCCGCCGGGGCGCGATATTTCGGCTGCGGGCCGTATGCGGCTGGTCGCGCCCGCGCGGCGGAGCCGCATATGTCACAGCCCCGCGCCCCTGACGGGGCGCCGCACCACTGCAAGACCGTGAGAGGGCCAGGGAGATGAGTATGACCACCGCGAAGACAGACGAGGTCGTGAAGGAGCAGCCTGCTCCCTCGACCCCGTCCGACCAGCGGGAGCGCGACCGTATGCGCCGCCGCCTCGCCAGACGGCGGGGCGGGGGCTGGTGGCCGTACGCCTTCCTGGCCCCCTGGTTCATCGGCCTGTTCGGCCTGACGATCTACCCGATGCTGGACTCGCTGTATCTGTCCTTCACCAACTTCGACCTGCTGACTCCGGCGCAGTGGGTCGGGATGGACAACTACAACAAGATGTTCACCGACGACCCGGTCTTCTGGGACTCGGTGCACGCCACGCTGCTGTACGTCGTCGTGTCGGTGCCGCTGAAGCTGGCGCTCGCGCTCGGTGTGGCGATGCTGCTCAACCGCGACCTGAAGGGCATCGGCCTGTACCGGGCCGCCTTCTATCTGCCGTCGCTGCTCGGCGGGGCGGTCGCGATCGCCATCGTGTGGCGGCAGGTCTTCGGCGGCGACGGTCTGTTCAACGACTTCCTCGCCTGGTTCGGCATCAAGGGCCAGGACTGGATCTCCAGCCCGGACACCGCGCTCTACACGCTGATCCTGCTGGCCGTCTGGCAGTTCGGCACCCCGATGGTCATCTTCCTCGCCGGTCTGAAGCAGCTGCCGAAGGACGTGTACGAGGCGGCCGCGATCGACGGCGCCTCGCCCGTCACCCGGTTCTTCAAGATCACCCTGCCGCTGCTGACGCCGATCGTCTTCTTCAACGTGGTCCTGCAGATCATCGACGCGTTCAAGACGTTCACCCCCGCCTTCGTCATCAGCAACGGCTCCGGCGGACCGCTCAACTCGACCATGCTGTACTCCCTCTACCTGTA
Source organism: Streptomyces sp. NBC_00258 (assembly GCF_036182465.1). Lineage (NCBI taxonomy): Bacteria > Bacillati > Actinomycetota > Actinomycetes > Kitasatosporales > Streptomycetaceae > Streptomyces > Streptomyces sp. NBC_00258. The sequence goes on along the minus strand of NZ_CP108081.1, from coordinate 2,980,735 downwards.
CAAGAAGGGCTTCACCGACCTCCAGATGGGATACGCCTCGGCACTCGCCTGGGTGTTGTTCCTGGTCATCGCAGGCTTCACGGCGGTCAACTTCATCGCCAGCCGCTACTGGGTCCATTACGACGACTGACGCTGCCTGACGTCTGAGCGAGGAGTCCTTCAGCCATGTCCGCCATCACCTCGGCCCACAGCCCGAAGTCGCCGTTGCAGAAACTGCGTTCGGCCACCGGATCGCGCCGCATCTTCATCCACACCGTGCTCATCGGCGTGGCGATCGTCATGCTCTATCCGCTGCTGTGGATGCTGAGCAGCTCGTTCAAGCCCGACACCGCGATCTTCACCCAGCCCGGGCTCATCCCGACCAAGCTGCGCCCGGAGAACTACTCGGAGGGCTGGAGCGGCTCCGGCAACTCCTTCTCCCTCTACATCACCAACTCGCTGATCGTCACGATCGGCGCGGTGATCGGCAACGTGATCTCCTGCTCGCTGGCGGCCTACGCCTTCGCGCGCTTCGAGTTCCGCGGCAAGAAGATCTGGTTCGGTCTGATGCTCGGCACCCTGATGCTGCCCACGCAGGCCGTCCTGATCCCGCAGTACACGATCTTCTACAACCTGACCTGGATCAACACGTACCTGCCGCTGATCGTGCCGAAGTTCCTCGCGGTGGACGCCTTCTTCATCTTCCTGATGGTCCAGTTCATCCGCTCCATCCCGCGCGAGCTGGACCACGCGGCCATGATGGACGGCGCGAACCCCTTCCAGATCTACTGGAAGATCATCCTGCCGCTGATGAAGCCGGCCCTGATCACCACCACGATCTTCACGTTCATCTGGACGTACGACGACTTCCTCCACCAACTCGTCTACCTCCAGCAGAACGACAAGTTCACCGTCCCCCTCGGTCTGACCCTGTTCATGGACCAGACGAGCGGCTCCTCCTACGGTGCGATGTTCGCGATGTCGACGCTTGCCCTCCTGCCCACGCTGATCTGCTTCCTCATCTTCCAGAAGAGGCTGGTAGAAGGCCTGGCGACCTCGGGCATGAAGGGCTGATCCCGTGCATCTTCCCCACCAGCGCGGCCAGTTGCACCACCTCCCCGACGACCCGGCCGCCTACGACGCCGTGCTGGCCGCCGTCACCGAGGCGGCCCTGGCCCGTCTCACCCCCGAGGGCAACCTCGAGAACCCGGCCGCCGTCGACGACATCGGCGACACCTCGCTCGGCATCACGTCCCTGCTCGCGCTCGCCTGGCACCGCACCAAGGATCCGCGGCTGCCCGAGGCGGTCCGCCGCAGCCTCGCCTTCCATCTGGGCTCGCGTGTCTACACCGAGGACAACCCTGGCTACCCGAACCTGACAGCACGCAACTCCGGTCTGCCGTACGCCCGTTACACACTGGAGGCGGGCGCGCACCCCATCGGCGACTGGCCGAGCACGGTGTGGGCGCTGCTCCAGGCCGTCAACGTCCTCGACGCGGCGGACGGGCTCGTCGAGGAGGAGCAGTACCGCGAACTCCTGGGCGTCGCGGGCGGTTACTGGCGCTGGCTCACCGAGGCCACCGTCTTCAACCCGCAGGACGCGGCGAATCAGGCCATCGGCTGCGTGGTCGGCGGACTGATGCTCGCCCGCCATCTCCCGCCCGGGGAGGGCGAGCCGGTCCGGCAGCGGGCCCTGCGGCTGTACGCCGACGAGATCCGCGCCCGGCGTGTACGGGACCGGGGCGCGCCCCTGCCTCCGGAGCACGGCGGCGCCTACGACAACAACTACGGGCCGATCTCCCTGTCGTTCCTCGCCCAGGCCCACCGGGTCAGCGGCGAGGAGGTCTTCGCGGAGGACGGCGACACCCTCGCCCGGTACATCGACGCGCGGGTCTGCGCCAGCGGCTTCGACATCGGCGGGCCGCGCTACAGCGAGCAGCACTCCGCCTTCGAATCCGTCCTCGGGCTGCGGTACTTCGGCCGTCGCATCGGCGCCGACATCGGCCGCTACGCCGGTGACACGCGCTGGGCCCGGCACGCGGTCGGGGCCGACGGAGGGGTGGACGGGCACTTCGCGTACATGCTCGTCTGGCAGATCCAGGACACCCCGAGCTGGCACCGCACCCCGAGCACGGCACCCGCACGCCACCAACTGCGGTCCGGCACGGTCACGGTGTCGTTCGACGACCGGATGACGCCCTCCGTGATCGAGGCGGGCGGCACGGCTCTCGTGGCCGCCGCCGTCGACCGGCAGCACGGATTCGGGCCCGTGACGGACGGTTTCCTGCTGTGCCGGCCGATGGGGGCGGTGCGGGTGGCGGACGTGCGCGCCGGCGGGCTCGCGGCCAAGCTCGTGAGCAAGCCCGTCGTCGGCCGCGACCATGTTCTGCGTCATCTCCAGTCGCTGTACGTCACGGACGGCACGCGGCTGTGGACGACCGTGGTCGTCGAACGGCTGGACGGGGAGCGGTACTTGCTCGCCGGGATGCCGTATGTCGCCGCGGACGGCGACCGGTTCCGCCGGGTGGGGGACTTCCCGCTCGTCGCGGCCGCCGGTGAGCTGCGCCTGACGCACCCTCAGGAGGGCGGCCCGGACTCCTTCGACGCCCGTGCCGAACTCACCCAGCAGCAGGCCGCGTTCGCGTTGGCCGCCGACCCGCGCGGGTACGGCGACCCCGACGCCGGGTGGCGGCACGTACGGACGACGACCGCCTTGGAAGTCGGGCCCGCACCGGACGCGCCGGAGGGGCTCGATGTCTTCGCCGTACGTTACGGGTCGGCGGCCGGCGAGCCGCTGAGCGTGGTCTGCGAGCGGACTGAGAAGGGGCTGGTCCTGCGCACGGACTCCTTCACCGCGGTGCTCGGCGAAGCCGACGAGCATGGCGAACCTCAGCTCACCTTGACTCCCGCGGGGACCTGACCTCCTCGGCGGATGTGCCAGAGCCCCCGGACAGCTTTCGCTGCCGGGGGCTCAGGCATTCCGGAGGGATTTCGCCCCCGCCGCCCCTACCCTCCCCCACTCTCGGCTTCGCTCGAGCGGGGGGACCCCCATCGTCACTTACTCGGGGGCTCCGCCCCCGAACCCCCGCTGCGCAGTTCCCCGCGCCCCTTTTAGGGGCGCGGGGAACTGCGCGACAAGCCACAGCCGAGCCCGCCACCCGAAATCGCACCCCACGGGGTCCGGGGCGGAGCCCCAGGGGACGGGAACGGGTAGGGGCGGCGGGGGCGAGGTGGGTGGGGTCAGGCCGACACCGTCTCCCGGCCCGGTGACTCCTGGGGGACCCGCTCGCCGAGCAGTTCGGTCGGCACCTTGTGCGTTTCGCGGGCCGTGAGCGCCGCGATCACCGGCGGGACGCACAGCGCGGCGGTGAACAGGGCCACGGATGCCCAGTCGTCGCCGTCCGGGCCCGCGATCTGGGCGGCGAAGGTCACCGCGAAGCCGGCGATCGCGAAGCCGATCTGGGTGCCGATGGCCATGCCGGACAGCCGGACCCGGGTGGAGAACATCTCGCCGTAGAAGGACGGCCAGACGCCGTTCGCGGCGCTGTAGACGACACCGAAGGTGACGATGCCGAGGACCATGACCAGCGGGTACGAGCCCGTGGAGATCGCCCACAGATAGGCGACCATCAGCACACCACTGCCCGCGGCGCCGATCAGGAAGACGGGGCGGCGGCCGATGCGGTCGGACAGGGTGGCCCACAGCGGGATGGCCCCGAGGGCGACGAGGTTGGCGAGCGCGCCCACCCACAGCATCGACGTACGGTCCATGCCGACCGAGTCGCTGGTCGCGTACGACAGCGCCCACACCGTGAAGATCGTGCTGACCGAGGCGACGAGCGCGGCCGCGACCACCCTGAGGACGTCCGCCCAGTGGTCCCGCAGCAGCACGGCGAGCGGCATCTTCGCGACGCCCTCGGTGGCGGCCTGCTGGGTGAAGGTCGGGGTCTCCTCCAGAGTGCGGCGGATGACGTAGCCGACGACGGCTACCGCGATGCTCATCCAGAACGGCACACGCCAGCCCCAGGAGAGCAGCTGGTCCTCGGGGAGCGCGGCGACCGGGATGAACACCAGCGTGGCGAGGAGCTGGCCGCCCTGGGTGCCGCTGAGCGTGAAGCTGGTGAAGAAGCCGCGTTTGTTCGCCGGCGCGTGTTCCAGTGACATGGAGTTCGCGCTGGCCTGCTCGCCGGCGGCCGAGATGCCCTGCAGGACACGGCAGATCACCAGGAGCACCGGGGCCAGCGTGCCGACCTGGTCGCGCGTCGGCAGACAGCCGATGAGGAATGTCGAAAGCCCCATCAGGATCAGCGTGAAGACCATGATCTTCTTGCGGCCGACCTTGTCGCCGAAGTGCCCGAGGAACAGCGCACCGACGGGCCTGGCCGCGTACGCGACACCGAACGTGGCCAGCGACAGCAGGGTCGCGGTGGCCGGGTCCGACTCGTCGAAGAAGACCTCGGGGAAGATCAGCGCCGCCGCGCTGCCGTAGATGAAGAAGTCGTAGTACTCCAGCGCGCTGCCGATCCAGGCGGCCGTCGCAGCCTTCTTTGGCTGGCCGGGTGGCGCGTCGAGGGGCGCTGCGGGGACGGACACGGCTTGCTCCTTCGGGGGAACTCCAACGTAAGCGGAGTGAGCGGAGGGGGAGAAGTGCCGGATCCCTGGGGTGATGGGACGGCTGCGCCGGGGGCTGCCCGGCTAATTAACCCACTGGGTAGTTAGTAGCGGTTGGCTACGGATGTTGCGCTCACGTTTCCCGGGTGTCAAGAGGTCATACCGAAGGATCTTGCGGTGCGGTACCCGCGTCCCGCCTGCGCCCCTCCTGTGCCGCGCCGCGTTCTCAGTCCGCCGAGCGGTCCGCCGTCAGATAGGCGATGACCATGTCGCCCAGCATGTTGCGGTAGTGCTCGCGCTGGGCGGGATCGACCAGGTCGCGGCCGAACAGGGCGCCGAACGTGTGCCGGTTGGCGACCCGGAAGAAGCAGAACGAACTGATCATCGCGTGCAGGTCGACGGCGTCCACGTCGGCCGTGAAGAGGCCCGATTCCTGCCCCGACTCCAGGATGCGGCGGATCACGTCCAGGGCGGGCGAGCCGATCTTGCCGAGCTTCTCGGAGGCGGCGACGTGCTCGGCCCCGTGGATGTTCTCGATGCTGACCAGGCGGATGAAGTCGGGGTGCGCCTCGTGGTGGTCGAAGGTCAGCTCGGCCAGCCGCCGGATCGCCGCGACCGGGTCCAGGTGCTCCACGTCGAGTCCCTGCTCGGCCTCACGGATGACGCTGTACGCGCGCTCCAGTACGGCGGTGAAGAGCTGGTCCTTGCCGCCGAAGTAGTAGTAGATCATCCGCTTCGTGGTCCGGGTGCGGGCGGCGATCTCGTCGACCCGGGCCCCGTCGTAGCCGGCCCTGGCGAACTCGTGCGTGGCGACGTCGAGGATCTCGGCCTGGGTGCGGGCGGCGTCACGGATGCGCCCGTTCGGTCGTGCCGGTTCTTCGACGCTGGTCATCGGGCTTCCTTCGGGCGAGGGGCGTGTGCCCGAGATTCTAGAAGCAGGCCCCCGTACGAGGTTCCGGGTTGTCGGCCGGGCCTTCCCGTGGCCCCTCGATGCTGGTATAGCTAACGTACTAGTTCGTACATTAGTGAGCCGCTCTGGAGGTCCGTCGTGGTCGCCGTGGTCAAGGACTCGTATCTCGTCGGACTGATCGGCGCCGGGATCGGCCCGTCGCTCAGCCCGGCCCTGCACGAGCGGGAGGCCGACCGGCAGGGCCTGCGCTATCTGTACCGGCTGATCGACATCGACTCGCTCGGCGTCGGGCCGGAGGCGGTGGGGGATCTGGTGCGCGCCGCCCGCGACCTGGGCTTCGACGGGTTGAACATCACGCATCCCTGCAAGCAGCTCGTCATCGGGCATCTCGACGCGCTCGCCCCGCAGGCCGAGGCGCTCGGCGCGGTGAACACCGTCGTCTTCGACGGTGGGCGCGCGGTCGGGCACAACACGGATGTCACCGGGTTCGCCGCCTCGTTCGCCCGCGGGCTGCCCGATGCCCCGCTGGAGCGGGTCGTGCAGTTGGGCGCGGGCGGGGCCGGGGCGGCCGTCGCGCACGCCATGCTCACGCTCGGGGCCGGGCACGTCACCGTCGTGGACGCCCTGCCGGACCGGTCGGCCGACCTCGCGGCCTCGCTGAACCGGCACTTCGGTGCGGGGCGGGCCGCTGCCGCGGGCCCGGATCGCTTGGCGGCGCTGCTCGACGGTGCGGACGGCATCGTGCATGCCACGCCGACGGGGATGGCCGCCCATCCCGGGCTGCCGCTCCCGGGTGAGTTGTTGCATCCCGGGTTGTGGGTGGCCGAGGTCGTGTACCGGCCGTTGGAGACCGAGTTGTTGCGTGCCGCTCGGGGGGTGGGGTGTGCGGTGCTCGATGGTGGGGGCATGGCTGTTTTCCAGGCCGCGGATGCGTTTCGGCTGTTCACGGGGCGGGAGCCGGACGCATCGCGGATGCTGGCGGACATCGCTGAGCTGGCCGGGGCTGCCGGGGCTGCCGGGGCTGCCGGGGCACGGAGTTGAGGGCGCCCTGGGGATGGGGCGGTCCGGCTTGTGGGGCGGGTGCGGCTCGTCGTGGGTTGATCGCGCAGTTCCCCGCGCCCCTTGAGGGGCGCCTGTCCTCGACTCGTTCATAGAGGTTCGGCACCGAAGGAGCCCGTCATGCGTACGTCCATTGCCACCGTCTCTCTCAGCGGGGCCCTTACCGAGAAGCTCACGGCCGCGGCGCGGGCGGGCTTCGACGGTGTCGAGATCTTCGAGAACGACCTGCTCGCCAGCCCTCTCACGCCCGAGGAAGTGCGGGCCCGCTGTGCCGATCTCGGGCTGAGCATCGATCTCTACCAGCCGATGCGTGACATCGAGGGGGTGCCGTCGGAGGAGTTCGCGCGGAATCTGCGGCGGGCAGAGCACAAGTTCCGGCTGATGGAGCGGCTCGGGGCCGACACCGTGCTCGTGTGCTCCAGTGTGTCGCCGCTCGCCGAGGACGACGACGCGCTGGCCGCGTTCCAGCTGCGGCGGCTCGCCGAACTGGCCGAGGGGTTCGGCATCCGCGTCGCGTACGAGGCGCTGGCGTGGGGCCGCCATGTCAGTACGTACGACCATGCCTGGCGCATCGTCGAGGCCGCCGACCATCCCGCGCTCGGGACGTGCCTGGACAGCTTTCACATCCTGGCCCGCGGGTCCGACCCCAAGGGCATCGAGGACATCCCCGGGGAGAAGATCTTCTTCCTGCAGCTGGCCGACGCGCCGCTGATGGCGATGGACGTGCTGCAGTGGAGCCGGCACTACCGCTGTTTCCCCGGGCAGGGAGGCTTCGACGTCGCCGGGCTCGTCGGGCATGTGATCCGTACCGGATACGAAGGGCCGCTCTCGCTGGAGGTGTTCAACGACGTGTTCCGGCAGGCGGAGGCAGGGCCGACCGCCGTCGACGCGTTGCGCTCGCTGCTCGTGCTCCAGGAGAGCGTCGGCCTCAGCGAGCCGCCCGCACCCGTCGTACCGACCGGAATCGCCTTCGCGGAACTGGTCACCCCCGACGTCGAACCGCTGTCGGAGATCCTCGAAGCGCTCGGCTTCGCCCGCACGGCCCGGCACCGCAGCAAGCCGGTCGACCTGTGGCAGCAGGGCGAGGCCCGGCTGCTGCTCAACACGGGGCCGGCCGCACGACGGGACGGTACCCAGCTGGCCGCCGTCGGTCTGGAGTCTCCGGATCCGGCGGGCGCGGCCCGGCGGGCCGAGGCCCTGCTCGCTCCTGTGCTGCCACGCCGGCGCGCCCCCGAGGACGCCCCGCTGGACGCGGTCGCCGCACCCGACGGCACGGAACTCTTCTTCTGCTCCACGGACCGCCCCGACCTGCCCAGCTGGACCGGTGACTTCGAGCCCGTCGCGCACAAGCCGCCCGTCGCCGGGAGCGTTCACCGCATCGACCATCTGGCCCTCACCCAGCCCTGGCACCAGTTCGACGAGGCGGCCCTCTTCCACCGCAGCGTCCTCGGGCTCGGTGCGCAGGAGAGCGTGGACGTCGCCGACCCGTACGGACTGCTGCGCAGCCGTGCCGTCACCAACGCCGACGGCAGTGTGCGGATCGCCCTCGGTGTCGGCCCCGCCCCGAGCGCCGACGAGGGCGGCCGCGCCCAGCACATCGCCCTCGCGACCGGCGACATCGTCACCGCGGCCCGCCGGTTCCGGGACGCGGGCGGCCGCCTGCTGCCGATTCCCGCGAACTACTACGACGACCTCGCGGCCAAGTACGAGCTGGCCGACGGCGAACTGGAGGCGTACCGCGAACTCGGCATCCTCTACGACCGGGACGCGGACGGAGCCTTCCGCCACTGCTACACGGAGACGATCGGCCGTCTCTTCTTCGAACTGGTCCAGCGCGACGCCGGCCACCGCGGCTACGGCGCGCAGAACGCCCCGGTACGGCTGGCCGCCCAGCACATTCGGCGGCCGGTGCGCTGACTCCACACCGGGGAACCCTCTCTCACCGGATTCTCAACCTCCGCCAGGCCGGGCCCGATTGCACGGGCCCGGCCTGCCGCGTCCCCTAACACCGAGGATCGGCGGTGTGCAAGCAGGCGGACATTACCCACGAGTTGACATTGAAACGTCAAGATCCGCCGCTATCATCACTCCACTACGGAGCGACCGTCCGCCGACCACCACCCACGGCTGCACGGAATCGGCCACATCTCCCACTTACACCTGGCGCGGTCGGGCATGCCCGCACGCCCTCGTGCAGGACGGAAAGCAGCGCATCCATGGGCAACAACAGGGGCAGAGGGCTCCAGGCCAACGTCCTCGGCACGTTCGACACGGTTGTGATGGCGATCGCCGGCAGCGCCCCGGCGTACTCGCTCGCCGCGACCACCGCGGTCCTCGTCGGCGCGGTGGGCCTGGCCAGCCCCGCCGCGCTGCTGTACTGCGCGATACCCATGCTGGGCATAGCCCTGGCCTTCAGCTACCTCAGCCGGATCGACACCAACGCGGGCGCCAGCTACTCCTGGGTCGGCCGCACGCTCCATCCCTTCCTCGGCTTCATCAGCGGCTGGGCGCTGGTCGTCTCGGCCACCATCTTCATGGTCGCCGGTTCGCTGCCCGCCGGTTCGATGACGCTGTCCCTCTTCGACGAGGGGCTCGCGGACAACACGGCCCTGTCCACCCTGGTCGGCGCGGCCTGGTTCATCGCCATGCTGCTCGTCGTGCTGGGCGGCGCCCGGCTCACCGTCCGCGCCCAGCTGATCATGTCCGGTGTCGAGCTCGCCATCCTGGCCCTCTTCGCCGTCGGCGCCGTGCTCCACACCGACAACGCCCGGCCCTTCGACTGGTCCTGGCTCGGCTTCAGCCACTTCGACGGGGTGAGCGGCTTCGCGTCCGGCGCCCTCATCGCCGCCTTCTACTACTGGGGCTGGGACGTCACCTCCAACCTCAGCGAGGAGACCAAGGACAGCCGCCGCACCACGGGCCTCGCGGGCCTGATCGGCGTGGGCATCGTCTTCCTCCTCTTCGAGGCCTTCACCATCGCGGTCAACGTCATCCTCTCCTCGCAGCAGATACAGGAGAACGACGCCAACGTCCTCGCGGTGCTCGGCGAGGAGATCTGGCCGGGCTGGGGCGGCAAGCTGCTGATCGTCTCCGTGATGCTCTCCACCATCGCCACCCTGGAGACCACGCTCATCCAGGTCACGCGCTCGCTGTTCGCGATGGGCCGCGACCACACGATGCCCAGCGCCCTGGGCAAGGTGCACCGCACCTGGAACACCCCGTACGTCGCCATCAGCGTGGTCGGCACGGTGGCACTGCTGATGCTCGTGGCGTCCAACGCCCTGGGCAGCGTCGGCGACATCCTGGAGAACGCCATCGCCGCGATCGGCCTCCAGATCGCCGTCTACTACGGGCTCGCGGGTCTCGCGGTCGTCGTCGCCTACCGCAAGATGCTGCTGAAGTCGCCGTCCAACTTCCTCTTCGGCGGGCTGTGGCCGTTCCTCGGCGCCCTGTTCATGTTCTGGATCTTCATCGAGTCACTGAGCGACCTCAGCAACGCCTCGATCGCGATCGGCATCGGCGGCCTGGCCGTCGGACTCGTCCCCATGCTCTGGTACTGGCGCCAGGGCAGCGACTACTACCGGCCGGCGCATCTGGACGCCAGCGACGTCGTGGAGACCGAGTACATACCCGACGGCTACACCGCCGCGGAGGCGGAACGTTCCCGCGTCCACGAGGGTCTCCCCACCGACTTCTGAGAGGGGCCCCGATGGCGCGAGACCGCTTCAAGCCCGAATTCGACCCCGACTGCGGGGACGCGCCCCTCACCTCCGCCAAACAGGACATCGTCATCGGCCGCTGGCAGGGGCTTCGGCAGCTGCTGGGGGCCACCGGTCCCGCGTGGCTGTCGCGGGGCCACCGGATGCGGCTGCTCGCGCAGGCCTGCGCGAGCACCTCGACGGCCGAGTCCTGGCTGGCCGCCGAGCCCCACAGCGGCGACGCGCTGGTGCTGCGGGCCGCGACCGAGACGGCGCGGGCCTTCAACCTCGCCATCGCCGCGGGCCGGGGTGTGCCCATCGACCAGAACCGCGTCGACGCCGCGGTCATGGCCTGCCTCCAGGCCGCCGAGGCGTACGTCGACGACCCCACTCCGTGGATCTCGCTCATCGCCGTCGCGCGGCTCTACCCCACCGGGGTGCGCCGTCAGGAACTGGGGCGCTGGTGGGACGAGTTGCACTCGCGCGACCCGTACAGCGTGGAGGGCCATCTCCAGGTGCTGCACTACTACTCGGCGCGCTGGCACGGTACGCACGGGCTGATGTACGACTTCGCCCGGGACGCGGCCGGGGTGGCTCCGCCGGGGTGTGCGCTGCCGGTTCTCGTGCAGTTCGCCCGGGTGGAGGAGTACCGGTACATCCTGGAGGGGGTGAAGGGGCAGCACGGTTCCCTGACCGGGGTCAGCCAGCACTGGAACCACGACGGTGCCGTCAGTGACGTGCGGCGTACCTGGCAGCGGTGGATCACGGCTCGCTCCGACGCTCCCGTCGAGCCGGGGGAAGTGCACCAGCTCAACCACCTCACGCATGCGGCGTGTCATGCCGGGGTGCCGGACATCACCGCCTCGCTGTTCCGGATCCTCGGGCGGCGCGCCACGCGGACGCCCTGGTCCTACACGGGCGACCCGGAGAAACAGATCACGAAGTGGCACAACAACCCGAAGCACCGTGCGTGAGGCTCGGTAGGGCTTTTTTCGCCCCCGCCGCCCCTTCCCGTCCCGTCCCTGGGGGCTGCGCCCCCAGACCCCCGCTGTCGGCCTGAACGGCCTCGTCCTCAAACGCCGGACGGGCTGGTAGTCAGCCTCTCCGGCGTTTGAGGAGCGGGGGTTCGGGGGCTGGCCCCCGAAAGGGACGGGAATGGGTAGGGGCGGCGGGGGCGAGGAAACTACCCCGGCGGAAGGGCGTTCCACTCGCTGATGACCGGACGGTCGTGCTCCGTCGAGAGCCGACTCACCGTGCCGGTTCCGAGCTGGAACAGACGGCCGTCCGCGGCGGGCAGCCCGAGGCGCCGCGCGGTCAGGACCCGCAGGAAGTGGGCGTGCGCGACAAGGACCACGTCACCGTCGCCGAGCGATTTCTCCGCCCGGGCCAGGACATGATCCGCCCGAGCTCCCACCTCGGCCGGGGACTCGCCCGGATGCCCGTCCGGCCCCGCCGGCACCCCGTCGTTCCACAAGTACCAGTCGGGACGAGTGCGGTGGATGTCGACGGTGGCGATACCTTCGTACGCCCCGTAGTCCCACTCGTGCATGTCCGGATCGGACACCGCCCCGGTCAGCCCCGCCAGCTCCGCGGTCCGTATCGCCCGCCCGAGCGGACTGGTGAGCACGAGCGCGAAGTGCCGCCCGGCGAACAGCGGGACGAGGGACTTGGCCTGTTCCTCACCACGCGGGGTGAGGGGCAGATCGGTCCAGCTGGTGTGCCGGCCCGACCTGCTCCACTCGGTCTCGCCGTGACGGACGAGAAGAAGGTCGCCCATGACTACTGCTTCGCGGACTCGACGGCGTGGCCGCCGAACTGGTTGCGCAGCGCCGCGACCATCTTCATCTGCGGCGAGTCGTCCTGCCGGGACGCGAACCGTGCGAAGAGGGAGGCCGTGATGGCGGGCAGGGGCACGGCGTTGTCGATGGCCGCCTCGACGGTCCAGCGGCCCTCGCCGGAGTCCTCCGCGTATCCGCGCAACTGCCCCAGGTGCTCGTCCTCGTCCAGCGCGTTGACCGCAAGGTCGAGCAGCCAGGAACGGATGACCGTGCCCTCCTGCCAGGAGCGGAACACCTCGCGCACATCCGTGACGGAGTGCACCGCTTCGAGGAGCTCCCAGCCCTCGGCGTAGGCCTGCATCATGGCGTACTCGATGCCGTTGTGGACCATCTTCGAGAAGTGGCCGGCGCCCACCTTGCCCGCGTGGACGAACCCGGCGTCGCCCTCCGGCTTGAGCGCGTCGAAGATCGGCTGGACCTTGGCGATGTGCTCGGCGTCGCCGCCGACCATCAGGGCGTAGCCGTTCTGCAGGCCCCACACACCGCCCGAGACACCGGCGTCCACGAAGCCGATGCCCTTGGCCGCCAGCTCCTCGGCGTGCTTCTCGTCGTCCGTCCAGCGGGAGTTGCCGCCGTCGACGACGGTGTCCCCCGGCTCCAGCAGGTCACCGAGCTCGTCGATGACGCCCTGGGTGGCCGCGCCGGCCGGGACCATCACCCACACCACACGCGGGCCTTCGAGCTTCCCCACCAGTTCGGTCAGGCTGTTGACGTCGGCGAGGTCCGGGTTGCGGTCGTAGCCGATCACGGTGTGGCCCGCGCGGCGGATCCGCTCGCGCATGTTGCCGCCCATCTTGCCGAGGCCGATGAGCCCGAGCTGCATCGCAGTCATGTCAGTTCACTTCTTTCGGAGAGTGCGGTACGTGGCCACGAGGGCGGCGGTGGAGGGATCGAGACCGGGGACGTCGGCGCCCTCGGTGAGGGCGGGTTCGACGCGCCTGGCGAGGACCTTGCCGAGCTCGACGCCCCACTGGTCGAAGGAGTCGATGTTCCAGACCGCGCCCTGCACGAACACCTTGTGCTCGTAGAGGGCGATCAGCTGACCGAGCACGGACGGGGTCAGCTCGGCGGCCAGGATCGTGGTCGTGGGGTGGTTGCCGCGGAACGTACGGTGCGGGACCTGCTCCTTGGGCACCCCCTCGGCGCGTACCTCGTCGGCGGTCCTGCCGAACGCGAGGGCCTGGCCCTGGGCGAAGAGGTTCGCCATCAACAGGTCGTGCTGGGCGGCGAGTTCGGCACCCAGGTCGTCCACCGGGTTGACGAAGCCGATCAGGTCGGCCGGGATCGTCTTCGTGCCCTGGTGGAGCAACTGGTAGTACGCGTGCTGGCCGTTGGTGCCCGGCGTGCCCCACACGACGGGCCCGGTCTGCCACTCGACGGGGTTTCCCTCGCGGTCCACGGACTTGCCGTTGGACTCCATGTCCAGCTGCTGCAGGTACGCGGTGAACTTGGACAGGTAGTGCGAGTAAGGCAGTACCGCGTGCGACTGGGCACCGAAGAAGTCGCCGTACCAGACACCCAACAGCCCGAGCAGCAAAGGCGCGTTGGCCTCGGCAGGAGCCGTACGGAAGTGTTCGTCGACGATCCTGAAACCGTCGAGCATCTCCCGGAAGCGGTCCGGGCCGATCGCGATCATCAGCGACAGACCGATCGCCGAGTCGTACGAGTAGCGGCCGCCGACCCAGTCCCAGAACTCGAACATGTTGGCCGTGTCGATACCGAAGTCGGAGACCTTCTCGACGTTCGTGGACAGCGCCACGAAGTGCCGGGCCACAGCCTCCGATTCACCGCCGAGACCGGCGAGCAGCCAGGACCGTGCCGAGGTCGCGTTGGTGATCGTCTCGATGGTGGTGAAGGTCTTCGAGGCGACGACGAACAGCGTCTCCGCCGGTTCCAGGTCCCTCACCGCCTCGTGCAGGTCGGCACCGTCCACGTTCGACACGAAACGGACCGTCAGCTCGCGGTCGGTGAAGGCGCGCAGGGCCTCGTACGCCATCGCCGGACCCAGGTCCGAGCCGCCGATTCCGATGTTGACGACGTTGCGGATGCGCCTGCCCGTGTGGCCGGTCCACTTGCCGGAGCGGACCTGCTCGGCGAAGTCGGCCATCTTGTCGAGCACGGCGTGCACCTTCGGCACGACGTTCTCGCCGTCGACCTCGATCACCGCGTCGCGCGGGGCGCGCAGCGCGGTGTGCAGCACGGCCCGCCCCTCGGTGACGTTGATCCTCTCGCCGCGGAACATCGCGTCCCGCAGTCCGAACACGTCGGTGGCGGTGGCGAGTTCCTGGAGCAGCGCGAGCGTCTCGTCGGTGATCAGGTGCTTGGAGTAGTCGATGCGCAGGTCGCCGGCCCGTACGGTGTAGCGCTCGGCGCGCTCCGGGTCCGTGGCGAACAGTTCGCGCAGCTGCGGATGGAGGAGGGGTCCTGCGCGGTGGTCCTCAAGAGCCGTCCACTCGGGGCGGCGGGTGAGCCTGGGCGTCCGGGGCTCCGAGGAAGGCGTGTCAGGCACGGCTCTCCTCCCTTCCGGAGTCGTCACCGCGCAGGGCGACGGCGTACATCTCGTCCGCGTCCAGGCGCCGCAGCTCCTCGGCGATCAGCTCGGAGGTGCTGCGGACCTTCAGCGCGAGGGTGCGCGAGGGCTGGCCCGGCAGCGACAGCGTCGCGAGGGGACCCTCGGGGCGGTCGATGACGATCTCGCCGTTCTTGGTGCCGAGCCGGACGGCGGTGACGACCGGCCCCGCGGTCACGACACGCTCGACCGCGACCTGGAGGCGGGCCTCCAGCCAGCGGGCCAGCAACTCGGCGCTCGGGTTCTCGGCCTCGCTCTCCACGGCGGCCGAGGTGACCTTCGTACGGGCCTGGTCCAGGGCGGCCGCGAGCATGGAACGCCACGGAGTCAGCCGGGTCCAGGCCAGGTCGGTGTCGCCCGGCGCGTACGAGGCGGCACGGGCCTCCAGGGCTGCGAGCGGTGCCTCGACCGCGTACATGTCGGTGATCCGGCGCTGCGCGAGGGCGCCCAGCGGGTCCTTGGCCGGGACCTCGGGTGCGTCCACCGGCCACCAGACGACGACCGGCGCGTCCGGCAGCAGCAGCGGCAGGACCACCGAGTCGGCGTGCTCGGACACCTCGCCGTACAGCCGCAGCACGACCGTCTCGCCGGTGCCGGCGTCGGCGCCCACCCGGACGTCGGCGTCGAGGTGCGAGTTCGTGCGGTCGCGCGGGGTGCGGACGTGCCGCTTGATGACGACCAGGGTGCGCGAGGGGTGCTCGTGCGAGGCCTCCTCGGCCGCCTTGATCGAGTCGTAGGCGTTCTCCTCGTCCGTGACGATGACCATCGTCAGGACCATGCCCACGGCAGGTGTGCCGATGGCGCGGCGGCCCTCCACTAGGGCCTTGTTGATCTTGCTTGCCGTGGTGTCGGTCAGGTCGATCTTCATGGCCTGCGCCAGCTCCGTCCGTCTCGTGCGAGCATCTCGTCGGCTTCCCCGGGACCCCAGCTGCCCGAGGCGTACTGCGCGGGCCTGCCGTGCTTGTCCCAGTACTCCTCGATCGGATCGAGGATCTTCCAGGACTCTTCCACCTCCTGGTGCCGGGGGAAGAGATTGGCGTCGCCGAGCAGGACATCCAGGATCAGCCGTTCGTACGCCTCCGGGCTGGACTCCGTGAACGACTCGCCGTAGGCGAAGTCCATGGACACGTCCCGGATCTCCATCGACGTACCCGGCACCTTGGATCCGAAGCGCACCGTCATGCCCTCGTCGGGCTGGACGCGGAAGACGATGGCGTTGGCGCCGAGTTCCTCCGTGGCGGTCGAGTCGAACGGGGAGTGCGGGGCGCGCTGGAAGACGACCGCGATCTCCGTGACCCGCCGGCCGAGCCGCTTGCCGGTCCGCAGGTAGAAGGGGACGCCCGCCCAGCGGCGGTTGTCGACCTCCAGCTTGACGGCCGCGTAGGTGTCGGTCTTCGACGTGGGGTCGATGCCGTCCTCTTCGAGGTAGCCGGGCACCTTCGCGCCGCCCTGCCAGCCCTCCGCGTACTGCCCGCGCACGGTGTGCTCGCCCAGTTCCTCCGGCAGCCTCACCGACTTGAGGACCTTGAGCTTCTCGGTGAGCAGCGAGTCGGCGTCGAAGGCGATGGGCTCCTCCATCGCGGTCAGCGCCATGAGCTGGAGCAGGTGGTTCTGGATGACGTCACGGGCCGAGCCGATGCCGTCGTAGTAGCCCGCACGGCCGCCGATGCCGATGTCCTCGGCCATCGTGATCTGTACGTGGTCCACGTACGACCGGTTCCAGATCGGCTCGTACATCTGGTTGGCGAAGCGGAGCGCCAGGATGTTCTGGACGGTCTCCTTGCCGAGGTAGTGGTCGATCCGGAAGACCTGCTCCGGGTCGAACACGTCGTGCAGGACCTTGTTCAGCTCACGGGCGCTCTTGAGGTTGTGGCCGAACGGCTTCTCGATCACCGCGCGCCGCCAGGAACCCGCCGGGGCGTCGGCCAGCCCGTGCTTCTTGAGCTGCTTGACGACCTTCGGGAAGAACTTCGGCGGTACGGAGAGATAGAAGGCGTAGTTGCCGCTGGTGCCCCGGGACGCGTCCAACTCCTCGACGGCTGCTCGCAGTTGCTTGAAGGCCTGGTCGTCACCGAAGTCGCCGGGGATGAACCGCATGCCTTCGGCGAGCTGCTGCCAGACCTCCTCGCGGAACTCCGTCCGGGCGTGTTCGCGCACCGAGTCGTGGACGATCTGGGCGAAGTCCTCGTCCTCCCAGTCGCGCCGGGCGAAGCCGACGAGGGAGAAGCCCGGCGGGAGCAGTCCGCGGTTGGCCAGGTCGTAGACGGCCGGCATCAGCTTCTTGCGGGCCAGGTCGCCGGTGACACCGAAGATGACCAGACCGGAGGGGCCGGCGATCTTCGGCAGACGGCGGTCGCCTGGGTGGCGCAGGGGGTTGTCCCAGTCGGACGCGAGGTCCAGCGCCTGGGCGAGGGAATCGGGCCCGAGGCCGGCGGCGGTGGCGTCCGGCGCCTCCGGACTTGCGGTGGCGGTCGCGGCCGGTTTCTTTCCGGAAGCCTTCGCCGGGGCACCCTCGGGAAGCTTGTCGCTCATTCCCCTTCAACTCCCTTGCGGCTCAGTGAGACGGCGACCGCGTCGAGCAGTTCGCCCCAGGCGGCCTCGAACTTGGCGACGCCCTCGTCCTCCAGCTGCCGTACGACCTCGTCGTACGAGATGCCCTGCTTCTCGACGGCCTCCAGGTCGGCGCGGGCCTGGGCGTAGCCGCCGGTCACCGTGTCGCCGCGGATCTCGCCGTGGTCGGCGGTGGCGTTGAGCGTGGCCTCCGGCATGGTGTTGACCGTGCCGGGCGCGACCAGCTCGTCGACGTACAGCGTGTCCTTGTAGGCCGGGTCCTTGACGCCGGTCGAGGCCCACAGCGGACGCTGCTTGTTGGCGCTCCCTCCGAGGGCGGTCCAGCGGTCACCGTCGAAGACATCCTCGTACGCCTCGTAGGCGAGCCGCGCGTTGGCGAGCGCCGCCCTGCCCTTGAGCGCGAGGGCCTCGTCCGTGCCGGTCTTCGCCAGCCGCTTGTCGATCTCGCTGTCGACGCGGGAGACGAAGAAGGACGCCACGGAGTGGATGGCGGAGAGGTCGACGCCCGCGGCCCGCGCCTTCTCCAGACCGGCCAGGTAGGCGTCCATCACCTCGCGGTAGCGCTCCAGGGAGAAGATCAGCGTGACGTTGACGCTGATCCCGCGGCCGATGACCTCGGTGATCGCGGGGAGACCGGCCTTCGTCGCCGGGATCTTGATCATCACGTTCGGGCGGTCGACCAGCCAGGCGAGCTGCTTGGCCTCGGCGACCGTGGCCGTCGTGTCGTGGGCGAGGCGCGGGTCGACCTCGATGGAGACCCGGCCGTCCCGGCCGCCGGTCGCGTCGTACACCGGACGCAGGATGTCGGCGGCGGCGCGGACGTCGGCGGTGGTCATCATCCGTACGGCCTCGTCGACCGTCACGCCGCGCGTGGCGAGGTCGGCCAGCTGCTCCTCGTAACCCTCGCCCGAGCCGATCGCGGCCTGGAAGATGGAGGGGTTGGTGGTGACGCCCACCACGTGCCTGGTCTCGATGAGCTCGGCGAGGTTGCCGGACGTGATCCGCTTGCGCGAGAGGTCGTCCAGCCAGATGGAGACGCCTTCGTCGGAGAGGTTCTTGAGGGTTTCCGCGGTTGCGGTTGCTTGGGTCACAGTGATCATCTTCCTTCGGGCGATCGGATCAACCGCGGACTGCGGCAAGAGATTCCCGGGCGGCGGAGGCCACGTTCTCGGGGGTGAAGCCGAACTCGTCGAACAGGGTCTTTGCGTCGGCGGAGGCGCCGAAGTGTTCGAGGGAGACGATGCGTCCGTGGTCACCGACGTACCGGTACCAGGTCAGGCCGATGCCCGCCTCGACCGCCACTCGGGCCTTCACGGACGGCGGAAGCACGCTCGCGCGGTACTCCGGTGACTGCTCCTCGAACCACTCGACGGACGGCATCGACACCACGCGCGTTCCGACGCCCTCGGCCTCCAGCTGCTCGCGCGCGGCGACGGCGAGCTGCACCTCGGATCCGGTGGCGACGAGGATCACGTCCGGGGTCCCGGTGGAGGAGTCGCGCAGTACGTAACCCCCCTTCGCCGCCTCGGGGTTGGCCTCGTACGTCGGCACGCCCTGACGGGTGAGGGCGAGGCCGTGCGGGGCCGGGTCGGTGGCGTGCCGCTTGAGGATCTCGGCCCAGGCGATCGACGTCTCGTTGGCGTCGGCCGGGCGCACGATGTTCAGGCCCGGGATGGCGCGGAGCGAGGCGAGGTGCTCGACCGGCTGGTGGGTCGGGCCGTCCTCGCCGAGGCCGATGGAGTCGTGCGTCCAGACGTACGTCACCGGCAGCTGCATCAGGGCCGAAAGACGGACCGCGTTGCGCATGTAGTCGGAGAAGACGAGGAACGTGCCGCCGTAGATCCGGGTGTTGCCGTGCAGCGCGATGCCGTTCATCTCCGCGGCCATCGAGTGCTCACGGATTCCGAAGTGGACGGTTCGGCCGTACGGGTCTGCCTCCGGCAGCGGGTTGCCCTTCGGGAGGAAGGACGACGTCTTGTCGATGGTCGTGTTGTTCGAGCCGGCCAGGTCGGCGGAGCCGCCCCACAGCTCGGGGAGCACATCGCCGAGCGCCTGGAGGACCTTGCCGGACGCGGCACGGGTCGCGACGGACGTGCCCGCCTCGAACGCCGGGAGCGCGGACTCCCAGCCCTCGGGGAGCTGACCGGCCACGATCCGGTCGAAGAGCTTGGCGCGCGCGGGCTGCGCGGTGCGCCACGCGGCCAGCTGCTTGTTCCAGGCGGCGTGCGCCTCGGCGCCCCGGTCCAGGGCCTTCCGGGCGTGGTCCAGGACCTCGTCGGCGACCTCGAAGGTCCGCTCCGGGTCGAAGCCCAGCAGGCGCTTGGTGGCCGCGATCTCCTCGGCGCCGAGCGCCGAGCCGTGCGAGGCCTCGGTGTTCTGGGCGGTGGGCGCGGGCCAGGCGATGATCGTGCGCATCGCGATGATCGAGGGGCGGCCGGTCTCGGCCTTCGCCGCGGTGAGGGCCTCGTGGAGCGCGTGCGGGTCGATGTCGCCGCCGAGCGCGGGCTCGATCCGCTGCACGTGCCAGCCGTACGCCTCGTACCGCTTCAGGACGTCCTCGGAGAAGGCGGTGGCGGTGTCGCCCTCGATGGAGATGTGGTTGTCGTCGTAGACGAAGACGAGGTTGCCGAGCTTCTGGTGGCCGGCGAGCGAGGACGCCTCGGCGGAGATGCCCTCCTCCAGGTCGCCGTCGGAGACGATCGCCCAGACGGTGTGGTCGAAGGGGGACTCGCCCTCGGGGGCCTCGGGGTCGAACAGGCCGCGCTCGAAGCGGGCGGCCATCGCCATGCCCACCGCGTTGGCGACGCCCTGGCCGAGGGGGCCCGTGGTCGTCTCGACCCCGGCCGTGTGCCCGTACTCCGGGTGGCCGGGCGTCTTCGAGCCGTGCGTGCGGAACGCCTTGAGGTCGTCCAGCTCCAACTCGTACCCGGAGAGGAAGAGCTGGGTGTAGAGGGTCAGCGAGGTGTGGCCGGGGGAGAGGACGAAGCGGTCGCGGCCGGTCCACTCGGGGTCCGCGGGATCGTGTCGCATCACCTTCTGAAAGAGGGTGTACGCCGCTGGGGCGAGGCTCATCGCGGTGCCGGGGTGGCCGTTGCCGACCTTCTGCACGGCGTCCGCCGCAAGCAGACGGGCCGTGTCGACGGCTCGCCGGTCCAGATCGGTCCACTCAAAGCTGTCAGGTGTCTGCGTGCTCATCTTCAAGAAGTCCTCGGTAGAAGCCCAGTAACTGCTCGGTTGCGTTCAAACTTAAAAGTCAGACTTTTGCCGGGGAAGGTGGCCCTGTGTCAGCCTTTGGTGAAAGTGGGACAACGACCGCGGGGACCGAGCCGACGCGAGAGGGACATGGCGGACAGAAAAGCCCAAGACGGCGACACCGGCGACGGGATCAGAACCTTTCCCTTTCCCGTCGACCTGAGCGTCTGCGGAGTCGGCATGCAGGTCGGCCCGATGGAGCCCGGCCGGACCTGGCACGCGAACGAGGCGATCGAGCGCGTCCACCGCATCGACTTCCATGTGGTCATGCTCTTCGGGGACGGCCCGGTCCGGCACATGGTCGACTTCACGGAGTACGAGGTCACCGCCGGTGAACTCCTGTGGATACGCCCCGGCCAGGTCCACCGCTTCTCCAGCACGGAGGCCTACCGAGGAACGGTCCTGATCATGCAGCCGGGCTTCCTGCCCCGCGCCACGGTCGAGGCGACCGGCCTCTACCGCTACGACCTGCCGCCCCTGCTGAGGCCCGACCCGGCCCAGCTCGCCGGACTGAAGGCAGGCCTCACCCAACTGGAACGCGAGTACGTCGACACGACCACGCTGCCGCTCACCCTGCACACCTCCGTGCTGCGGCACTCCCTGACCGCGTTCCTGCTCCGCCTGGCGCACCTCGCCGCCAGCTCCGCCGACGCGGCACGCGACCAGGCGGACACCACCTTCACCCGCTTCCGCGAGGCGGTCGAGAAGGGCTTCGCCACCAACCACAGCGTCAGCGCCTACGCCGACGCCCTCGGCTACTCCCGCCGCACCCTCGTCCGGGCGGTCCGCGCCGCGACGGGCGAGACCCCGAAGGGCTTCATCGACAAGCGGGTCGTCCTGGAGGCCAAGCGGCTCCTCGCCCACACGGACATGCCGATCGGCCGCATCGGGGTCTCGGTGGGATTCCCCGACGCGGCCAACTTCACCAAGTTCTTCCACCAGCACACCGGGGTGGCGCCGGTGGCGTTCCGGGCGGAGCTGCACTGAGGGATCAGAGGAGCCGCACCGAGGAATTGGCGGAGCCGCACTGAGGAATCAAAGGAGGGGGCGGGCCTGTGCGGCCCGCCCCCTCCTCACCGACTCGGCTCTCAGCGGCCGAAGTTGAACCAGTTCACGTTCACGAAGTCCGCCGGTTGTCCGCTCGTGAAGGTCAGATACACGTCGTGCGTACCGGTGACGTTGCTGATGTTCGTCGGGACGGTCCGCCAGCTCTGCCACCCGCCGGTGTTGGCGAGCGCGAAGGTGCCGATCGGGGCGCTCGTACGGCTGTCGAGGCGGACTTCGACCAGGCCACTGGCGCCGCCCGCTATACCGCTCGCGACCCGGGCGCTGAACTGCCTGGCCGCCGTGGAACCGAAGTTGACACCTCGGAAGAGGGCCCAGTCGCCGTTGGCGAGGGCGCCGATGTTCTGGCCGCCGCCCGAGTCGGTCGTGGTCTCGGTGATCGTGCCGCTCTGACCGTCGAACGACTCGGCCTGGATCGCGCTGTACGCGTCACGGTTGCCGGTCGGCGGAGGCGTGGTGCCGCCCGCGGACTGCAACACCTGGACGTAGTCGACGACGAGGGGATTGCCGGGCACGGTTGCGCCGTCCGGACCGCCGCCGAAGGCGTCCACGAAACCGCCGCCCATCGCCACGTTCAGGATGATGAAGAAGCCGTGGTTCGTGGCGTTCGCCCAGGTCGTCGCGTCGACCTGATTCGCCCGTACGGTGTGGTAGTTGATGCCGTCGACGTAGAAGCGGATCTCCTCCGGACTCGTCGAACGGTCCCACTCCATGCCGTACGTGTGGAAGCCGGCCTGGCAGGTCGCGCCCGGGCAGGCGGTGGAGCCGCCGAGGCCGGTCGTCTCGTTGCAGGGGCCGCCCGGGTTGGTGCCGCAGTGCAGCGTGGCCCACACGGTGTTGAGACCCTGGACGTTCTCCAGGATGTCTATCTCACCGACGCTCGGCCAGTTCTGGTAGTTGCCGCGGTAGGGCGCGCCCAGCATCCAGAACGCCGGCCAGTAGCCGCGGGCGGCGGCGCCCGTCACGTTAGGCATCTGGATCCGGGACTGGACACGCAGCTTGCCGCCGGCTGGCGGCTGGAAGTCGGTGCGGTTGGTCTCGATGCGGCCCGAGGTCCAGTTGCCCGCGGCGTCGCGGCGCGGGGTGATCCGGAGGTTCCCTGTGCCGTCCAGGGCCACGTTGTTGGTGCTGGACGTCATGTTCTCGATCTCGCCCGTGCCCCAGTTGGCGGGCCCGCCCGGGTAGCCGTGGCCGGTCGCGTACTGCCAGTTCGAGGTGTTGACGCCGGTGCCCGCCGTGCCGTTGAAGTCGTCGACGAAGACCTGGGTCCAGCCGCTGGGCGGCGCGGGCGCGTCCGCCTCTGCTGCCGATGCCCCGGCCGCCGCCAGGCTCAGCACGCTGACCAGCGCGATGAGCGTGCGCCGGAGTGGACCGCGTCTGACGGGTGTGCCTGAAGTTTCCCTCATGGGTGCCTCTTCGGGTACGGAGTGGGGGTGCGCGGGTGTGCGGGGGTGCGCGGGAGCTGTTGAGAGCGCTCTCAAAGCAGCTGCGCGGCCAATGTGCTCTTCGGCACTCCGGTCGTCAAGAGGTAAAGCAGAGAAAGCCCCCAGGGGGCAGGGGAGTTCACACGGTGAAGGAGGGGACGGATCGGACGCGGCGTCAGAAAGCGCTTCCGGCCCGCCGGACCCACAAACGCCGAAAGCCCCCGGTACCGCGGCTCAGGCCGAGGTACCGGGGGACGTCGAATGGTGTTCCACGGGGATGGTCGAGGGGGCCGCGACGAGGGCCTGCCGGGCGTACAGATCAGGCAGCACCAGGACGTCGCGCTCAGCGTGAGCCGACGACGGTCCAGGTGTCGCCGCCGGTGAGGAGTGCGGAGAGGTCGC
This sequence comes from Streptomyces sp. NBC_00258, assembly GCF_036182465.1. Taxonomy (NCBI): domain Bacteria; kingdom Bacillati; phylum Actinomycetota; class Actinomycetes; order Kitasatosporales; family Streptomycetaceae; genus Streptomyces; species Streptomyces sp. NBC_00258. The sequence goes on along the minus strand of NZ_CP108081.1, from coordinate 2,957,357 downwards.
CTTTGCCGTTCTGTTCGATGGCGGTGTCGAGTTGGTCGGCCATTTGTGTGTCGTAGACGGGGCGGTCGACGGCCCTCAGGACTCCGATGGGGGTGTGGTGGAGGGTGTCGGGGTCGGCGAGCCGGGACAGTGCGAATGCTGTGGTGGGGGAGGTGGTGTGTGCGTCGTGGACCAGGATGTGTGGTTCGTTTTCGGGGGTGACGGTGATGGCTTTGAGGTCGCCGGTCTGTGTGTCGCGTACGACGCCTTTGGAGCCGAGGCCGTTGTCGAGGGGGGCGCCGAAGCGGATGGGCCGGCCGTGTTCGAGGCGGATGACGGCTTCTTCGGCTTGTTGCCTGTCCTTGAGGACTTCGAAGGCGCCGTCGTTGAAGATGTTGCAGTTCTGGTAGATCTCGACGAGGGCGGTGCCGGGGTGGGCGGCCGCCTGGCGCAGCACCTCGGTGAGGTGTTTGCGGTCGGAGTCCACGGTCCGCGCCACGAAGGAGGCTTCGGCGCCGATGGCGAGGGAGACCGGGTTGAAGGGTGCGTCCAGGGAGCCCATGGGCGTGGACTTGGTGATCTTCCCGACCTCTGAAGTGGGGGAGTACTGGCCTTTGGTGAGTCCGTAGATCCGGTTGTTGAAGAGGAGGATCTTCAGGTTGACGTTGCGGCGGAGGGCGTGGATGAGGTGGTTGCCGCCGATGGACAGGGCGTCGCCGTCGCCGGTGACGACCCACACGGACAGGTCGCGGCGGGAGGAGGCGAGGCCGGTGGCGATGGCGGGGGCGCGGCCGTGGATGGAGTGCATGCCGTAGGTGTTCATGTAGTACGGGAAACGGGAGGAGCAGCCGATGCCCGAGACGAAGACGATGTTTTCTTTGGCGAGGCCCAGTTCGGGCATGAAGCCCTGGACGGCGGCGAGGACGGCGTAGTCGCCGCAGCCGGGGCACCAGCGCACTTCCTGGTCGGACTTGAAGTCCTTCATGGACTGCCTGGCCTCGGCCTTGGGCACCAGGGTGAGTGCCTCGATCGTGCCCGGGCCTTCCGTGGTCGTCTCAGCCATCGATGGCCTCCTTGAGAGCCGTGGCGAGCTGTTCGGCCTTGAACGGCATTCCGTTGACCTGGTTGTAGGAGTGGGCGTCCACCAGGTATTTCGCCCGGACCAGGGTGGCGAGCTGCCCGAGGTTCATCTCGGGGATCACCACCGTCTCGTAACCCTTGAGCACCGCGCCGAGATTGCGGGGGAAGGGGTTGAGGTGGCGCAGGTGGGCCTGCGCGATCGCTTCCCCGGCCCCGCGCAGCCGCCGCACGGCTGCGGTGATCGGCCCGTAGGTCGAACCCCAGCCCAGCACCAGCGTGGTGGCCGCGCCGGAGGGGTCGTCGACCTCGACGTCCGGGACGTCGATGCCGTCGATTTTCGCTTGGCGGGTGCGGACCATGAAGTCGTGGTTGGCGGGGTCGTAGGAGATGTTGCCGGTGCCGTCCTGCTTTTCGATGCCGCCGATGCGGTGTTCCAGACCCGGCGTACCCGGAATCGCCCAGGGGCGGGCGAGGGTGTGGGGGTCGCGTTTGTAGGGCCAGAAGACGTCGGTGCCGTCGTCCAGGGTGTGGTTGGGGCCCTGGGCGAACTGCACTTGCAGGTCGGGCAGTTCGTCGGTGTCGGGGATGCGCCAGGGCTCGGACCCGTTGGCGAGGTAGCCGTCGGACAGCAGCAGGACCGGGGTGCGGTAGGTGAGCGCGATGCGCGCCGCCTCGATGGCGGCGTCGAAGCAGTCGGCGGGCGTCTGGGGGGCCACGATGGGCACCGGTGCCTCGCCGTTGCGGCCGAACATGGCCTGCAGCAGGTCGGCCTGCTCGGTCTTGGTGGGCAGGCCGGTGGAGGGGCCGCCGCGCTGGATGTCGATGACCAGCAGCGGCAGCTCGAGGGAGACGGCGAGCCCGATCGTCTCCGACTTGAGGGCGACACCCGGTCCGGAGGTGGTGGTGACGGCCAGCGAGCCGCCGAAGGCGGCGCCCAGGGCGGCGCCGATGCCGGCGATCTCGTCCTCGGCCTGGAAGGTCCGCACGCCGAAGTTCTTGTGCCGGCTCAGCTCGTGCAGGATGTCCGAGGCCGGGGTGATGGGGTAGGAGCCCAGGTAGAGCGGCAGGTCGGCCTGGCGGCCGGCGGCGATCAGGCCGTAGGACAGGGCCAGGTTCCCGGAGATGTTGCGGTAGGTGCCGGCCGGGAACGCGGCGGTGGCCGGGGCGATCTCGTAGGAGACCGCGAAGTCCTCGGTGGTCTCGCCGAAGTTCCAGCCCGCCCGGAACGCGGCGATGTTGGCCGCCGCGATATCGGGCTTCTTGGCGAACTTGGCCGTCAGGAACTTCTCGGTGCCCTCCGTGGGCCGGTGGTACATCCACGACAGCAGACCGAGCGCGAACATGTTCTTGCTGCGCTCGGCCTCCTTGCGGGTGAGGTCGAAGTCCTTGAGGGCCTCGACGGTCAGCGTGGTCAGGGGCACGGGGTGGACGCTGAAGCCGTCCAGCGAACCGTCCTCCAGAGGGCTGGTGGGGTAGCCGACCTTGTGCATCGCCCGTTTGGTGAACTCGTCGGTGTTGACGATGATCTCCGCGCCGCGCGGCACGTCGGCGATGTTCGCCTTCAGCGCGGCGGGGTTCATCGCGACCAGGACGTTGGGGGCGTCGCCGGGGGTGAGGATGTCGTGGTCGGCGAAGTGCAGCTGGAAAGACGAAACGCCCGGCAGGGTGCCTGCGGGCGCGCGGATCTCGGCGGGGAAGTTCGGCAGTGTCGAAAGGTCGTTTCCAAAGGATGCCGTTTCGGAGGTGAAACGGTCCCCGGTGAGTTGCATACCGTCACCCGAGTCCCCCGCGAACCGGATGATCACCCGATCCAACCGGCGAACATCCTTCGACAGCAGGGAGGCGGATTCATCAAGGACGCCGGAATCACTAGGGAGGTCGGATTCATCGGGGAGGTCGGACCTGGTGAACACGGGGTCTCCCTAGGAAATGATTTCGCAGATGGGGGCGCCGGAGGTGATGGAGGCGCCGACTTCGGCGGCCAGGGCTTTGACGGTGCCGGAGCGGTGGGCGTTGAGGGGTTGTTCCATCTTCATGGCTTCCAGGACGACGACGAGGTCGCCTTCCTTGACTTCCTGGCCTTCCTCGACGGCGACCTTGACGATGGTGCCCTGCATGGGGGAGGCGAGGGTGTCGCCGGAGGCGGCGGGGCCGGACTTCTTGGCGGCGCGGCGTTTGGGTTTGGCGCCGGCGGCGAGGCCGGTGCGGGCCAGGGACATGCCCAGGGAGACGGGCAGGGAGACTTCCAGGCGTTTGCCGCCGACCTCGACGACGACGGTCTCGCGGCCGGGCTCGTCCTCCACCTCGGTGTCGGTGGGGGCGGCGAAGGGCTTGATGTCGTTGACGAACTCGGTTTCGATCCAGCGGGTGTGGACGGTGAAGGGGTCGGTGGAGCCGGTCAGTTCGGGGGCGAACGCCGGGTCCTGCACGACCGCGCGGTGGAAGGGGATGGCGGTGGCCATGCCCTCGACCTGGAATTCGGCCAGTGCGCGGGCGGCGCGTTGCAGGGCCTGTTCGCGGGTGGCGCCGGTGACGATCAGTTTGGCGAGCAGGGAGTCCCAGGCGGGGCCGATCACGCTGCCGCTCTCCACGCCGGCGTCCAGCCGCACTCCCGGGCCCGAGGGCGGGGCGAAGGTGGTCACCGTGCCGGGGGCGGGCAGAAAGCCCCGGCCGGGGTCCTCGCCGTTGATGCGGAACTCCAGGGAGTGGCCGCGCAGTTCCGGGTCGTCGTAGCCGAGTGCTTCGCCGTCGGCGATGCGGAACATTTCGCGGACCAGGTCGATGCCGGCGACTTCCTCGGTCACCGGGTGCTCGACCTGCAGGCGGGTGTTGACCTCCAGGAAGGAGATCGTGCCGTCGGTGCCGACGAGGAACTCCACGGTGCCGGCGCCGATGTAGCCGGCCTCCTTGAGGATGGCCTTGGAGGACGAGTACAGCTCGGCGACCTGCGCCTGGGACAGGAACGGGGCGGGGGCTTCCTCGACCAGCTTCTGGTGCCGTCGCTGCAGCGAGCAGTCACGCGTCGATACGACGACCACGTTGCCGTGGGAGTCGGCCAGGCACTGGGTCTCCACGTGCCGCGGCTTGTCGAGGTAGCGCTCCACGAAGCACTCGCCGCGGCCGAACGCGGCGATCGCCTCGCGGACCGCCGAGTCGTAGAGTTCGGGGACCTCTTGCAGGGTGCGGGCGACTTTGAGGCCGCGGCCGCCGCCGCCGAAGGCGGCCTTGATGGCGATGGGCAGGCCGTGCTGTTCGGCGAAGGCCACGACCTCCTCCGCGCCGGAGACCGGGTCGGGGGTGCCGGCCACCAGGGGGGCGCCGGCGCGCTGGGCGATGTGGCGGGCGGCGACCTTGTCGCCCAGGTCGCGAATGGCCTGCGGGGGCGGGCCGATCCAGATCAGCTGGGCGTCCAGGACGGCCTGGGCGAAGTCGGCGTTCTCGGAAAGGAAGCCGTAGCCGGGGTGGATGGCGTCCGCGCCGGAGTCCTTGGCCGCCTGCAGCACCTTGGTGATGTCGAGGTAACTGGTCGCGGGGGTGTCACCGCCCAGCGCGAACGCCTCGTCCGCGGCCCGCACATGCAGCGCGTCCCGGTCCGGCTCGGCGTACACCGCCACGCTCGCGATACCGGCGTCTCGGCACGCCCGGGCGACACGAACAGCGATTTCGCCACGGTTGGCGATCAACACCTTGCGGATACGGGCCTGACGCAGGCGTGGGCGGGCGGCGCTCATGTACGCCAACTCTGTGGCGCGCCGTACCCGGAGGTATGGCCCGTACGCTGCCATCCGGCCCGCCGCGATGCCGCACGGGCGCTTTCGCCGTCCGGGACGGAACGCCGCGCACTGCCGGCGAGGAGGACGGCTGTGAGGGCGGCGAGCTCCTCCGCGCCGGCCTCTCCCTTCAACACCTGGATGGACGGAACGCTGGTGGTCACGAACTCTCCTGTCACTGTGGGGGGTTGCCGTGTTTGCGGGAGGGCAGCTCCGCGTGCTTGGTGCGCAGCATCGCCAGGGAGCGGATGAGTACCGAACGCGTGTCGGCGGGGTCGATGACGTCGTCGACCAGGCCGCGCTCGGCCGCGTAGTACGGATGCATGAGCTCGGCCTTGTACTCCTTGACCAGCCTGGCGCGCATCGCCTCGGGGTCGTCGGCAGCGGCGATCTGCCTGCGGAAGACAACGTTGGCGGCGCCTTCCGCGCCCATCACCGCGATCTCGTTCGACGGCCAGGCGTAGGTCAGGTCGGCGCCGATGGACTGCGAGTCCATGACGATGTACGCACCGCCGTACGCCTTGCGCAGGATCAGGGAGATGCGTGGCACGGTCGCGTTGCAGTAGGCGTAGAGGAGCTTCGCGCCGTGCCGGATGATGCCGCCGTGCTCCTGGTCCACGCCCGGCAGGAAGCCCGGCACATCGAGCAGCGTCACCAGCGGGATGCTGAACGCGTCGCACAGCTGCACGAAGCGTGCCGCCTTCTCGCTGGCCGCGATGTCGAGGACGCCGGCCATGGACTGCGGCTGGTTGGCGACGATGCCCACCACCTGGCCGTCGAGCCGGGCCAGCGCACAGATGATGTTGCGGGCCCAGCGCTCGTGGACCTCCAGGTAGTCCCCGTCGTCGACGAGTTCCCCGATCACCTTCGTCATGTCGTACGGCCGGTTGCCGTCCACGGGGACCAGGTCCAGCAGGGCGTCGGTGCGCCGGTCCGCCCGGTCGTCGGGGTCCACCCGGGGCGGGACGTCGCGGTTGTTCTGGGGCAGCATCGAGAGCAGATACCGCACCTCGGCGATGCAGGTCTCCTCGTCGTCGTACGCGAAGTGCGCGACGCCGCTCGTCTCGGCGTGCACGTCGGCGCCGCCCAGGCCGTTCTGGGTGATCTCCTCGCCGGTGACCGCCTTGACGACATCCGGGCCCGTGATGAACATCTGCGAGGTCTCGCGGACCATGAACACGAAGTCCGTGAGCGCCGGGGAGTACGCGGCGCCGCCGGCGCACGGGCCCAGCATCACGCTGATCTGCGGGATGACGCCCGAGGCGCGGGTGTTGCGCTGGAAGATGCCGCCGTAGCCGGCGAGCGCGGACACGCCCTCCTGGATGCGGGCGCCCGCCCCGTCGTTCAGTGAGACCAGGGGTGCACCGGCCGCGATGGCCATGTCCATGATCTTGTGGATCTTGGTGGCGTGGGCCTCGCCCAGCGAGCCGCCGAAAATGCGGAAGTCATGGGCGTACACGAAGACCGTGCGCCCGTGCACGGTGCCCCAGCCGGTGATCACGCCGTCCGTGTACGGGCGGTTCGACTCCAGACCGAAGCCGGTCGCCCGGTGCCGGCGCAGTGGCTCGACCTCGTTGAACGTGCCTTCGTCCATGAGGAGTTGGATGCGTTCGCGGGCCGTCAGCTTGCCGCGGGCGTGCTGGGCCGAGGTCGCGCGTTCGCCGGGGCCCTCGTGCACCTGCCTCTTGAGCCTGGCCAGCTCCTCGACGTGCGTGGCCGTCGGCCGCCGCTCCTCCATGATGGTCATACGTGTGCCCTCCCGATCAGTGACTGGTCAGGGACCGGAGATCCCCGGGCAGTTCACGCACGACGGTGTGCGTGGGCGGTGTGCCGTGGAGCGCGACGGCCGCCGCGTGGCCCGCCGGGCACGGCACGTCCCGTACGGTCCAGCCGTCCGGCCCTTGCGGCGCTCCCGGGCCGCCGTCGCCGACGTACACCTCGGACATCCAGCGGCCGATTCCGGCGCCCGTGCCTTTGAGGTATGCCTCCTTGCGCGCCCAGATGCGGGCGAAGGCGGCCCGCCGGTCCTCTCCCTCCAGGCGTCGCAGTTCCGCCTGTTCGTGCGGATGCAGGGAGGGCAGGCACACCTCCACCCGCTCGGATGCCGGCAGCCGCTCCACATCGGCGCCGACCGGGCGGGCGGCCACGGCGATGAGGGCCGTGCCGTGGCTGTGCGAGAGCGAGAAGTGCGGGACGGGGCCCGGCTCGGCGAGTACGGGCCTGCCGTGCGGGCCGCCGCACCTGGGGCAGTCCGCACGGGCGAAGGTGAGCTTCCGTGCGGGGATTCCGACGTACGTGGCGAGCACCCGCCTCAGCGCGATGTGCGCCGCCACGTACAGATCCCGGTCGGCCGGGCGCCGGAAGGCGGCTGCCCGCTGCCGCTCGGCGTCGTCGAGTTCGTCGAGCGCGCCGGGGCCGTACGAGGGGATCGTGACACCGTCCTCCTCAGGGCGACGGTTCGGAGACAGCAGAAAGACTTCCAACGTGCTTGTCCACACTGGGTGTTGACGCTCCATCATCCGATGCTCCCGCTCGTCGCACGTCGCTCAGCAGCACCGCCTGCCGTAGCGTGTCCGCGCTCGGCGAGGTGCCCGCACGCACCGCCGACATGAAGGCCCTGACGGTGGCCGCGACCTGGTCGGCGGGCCGGAGCCGGATCTCCTCGATGTCCGCGCCACGCTGCACGGTGATCACGGGGATGTGGTCGGCGGGCGGGGTGAAGGCGCGGTCGACGGTGATCCGGCCCTCGCTGCCCCACAGTTCATAACCGGAGCGGTACGCGTGCTCCATGCCGAAGGTGACCTGTGCCATGACTCCGCCCGGCGTGCGCAGCAGCGCGGCGCCGGACGTCTCGACCAGACGCCCCGTGTCGCTCGCGAGATGGGCACCGACGACCTCGACGTCCGGCCCGAGGAAGTGCAGGGCCGCCCGCAGCGGATAGAGCCCCACGTCCGCCAGCGCGCCGCCGCCGAGCTCGGGGACGTACCGGATGTCGTCGTCGGGGAGCCGGGGAATGGTGAACGCCGCCTGGAAGGTGCGCAGTTCACCGATCCGGCCGTCCGCGACGAGGCGCCGCACCGCCTCGTGCAGGGGATGGTGGACGAACATCACGTTCTCCATCAGCGCGAGTCCCCGGGCGGCGGCGAGGCACAGCAGCCGTTCGGTGGTAGCGGAGTCGGTGCTGAGGGGCTTCTCGGCGAGGACGTGCAGGCCCGCGTCGAGCGCCGCCTCCACCCACCTGGCGTGCAGCGCCGCGGGCAGCGGCACGTACACGGCCTGGATGTCGTCGCGTCGCAGGAGTTCGGCGTATCCCTGGACGGGTTGGCAGCCGAAGCGTTCGGCGACCCGTTCTGCCTTGGCGAGGTCACGGCTGGCGACCGCCGCGATCTCCAGACCGGGGGAGGCGGCGAACGCGGGCATCATTCGGCGCACCGCGATGTCCGCGCAGCCCAGCACCCCGATCCGCACCGGGGCCCCGGCCGCCGCACCCGCGCTCAACGTGCCCTCACCGGGAGTGCGTTGAGGCAGGCCAGCAGCGTGCGTGCCTGCACGTTGAGATAGTGGCCGTGGCGGACGAGCCAGGTGAGCTGGCCGGGGGTGACCCAGGCGTAGCCGGGCGGTGGGTCGAGCGGCGTGTCGTGCTCGGCGGCGTCGACGATCAGATAGCGGCTCTCGGCGTTGCGGAACCGGCCGCCCTCCTCCGAGTGCACGGCACCGTAGCGGACACGGTCGGGCGACGCGTCGAGGACCGAGTCGAGGAAGAGCGGGCGCTCCTTCTCCGCGAGGTGGGCGTAGTTGCCCGGCGTGTACTGGACGGTGGGGCCCAGCTCCACGGTGTCCAGGAAGCCGCCCTCGACCCGGGCGTGCACCAGTACGTGCGGCACGCCGTCGAACTCCCGGGTGAGGAAGGCGGTGACGCCGGTGCCGACCGGCTCGAACAGGGGCTGTGTCCAGCTGGTGACCTCGCGGTTGCCGGCCTGCACGGCCACCGCGACGACGTTGAAGTAGCGGCCCTCCTCGTGCTCGACGGTCATCTCGTCCTGCCGCCAGCCGGGCAGCCCGGCCAGCGGGACGCGTTCGGCGTGCACGTCGTGCCGGGCGCGCTCCCCGGTGATCCAGGACAGCAGCTGGATGTCGGTGCGCAGCGCCCCGGCCGCCGTCGCCGGCAGGGGCAGACATGACAGGACGGTCCGCGAGTCCATGTTGACGACATTGTCCTGGTGCAGCAGTTCGCCGATCTGGCCGAGGGTGAGCCAGCAGAAGTCGTCGAGGAGGGGGACCTCGCCGACCGCCTCCACGATCATGTTGCGGTTGGACTTCCGGAAGAACCAGGAGCCGTGCTCGGACTGCAGGGCGTCCGCGACGACCCGGCCGCGGCCGGGGCCGACGAAGTGCTCGATGTACTTCACGTCCGCGCCCTGGTGGGCCTTGGTGTAGTTGCTGCGGGTCGCCTGGACCGTGGGGGAGAGCTGGAGCAGATTCGGGTTTCCGGGCTCCATCTTGGCCTGCATCAGGAAGTGCGGTACCCCGTCGAACTCCTTGACGAGGATGCCCAGGATGCCGACCTCGGGCTGCTTGATGATGGGCTGGTACCAGTCGGCGTACGGGCCGTCGCCGTAGGGGCCGTCCCGCTCGGTGACGTGCAGGCCCTCGACGGTGAAGAACCGGCCGCTGCGGTGCACCAGGTTTCCGGTGGACTCCTCGAACGACCAGCCCTGCAACTCGGCGAACGGGATGCGGTCCACGCGGAACGCGTTGGCCCGCCCGCGCTCGGCGAGCCAGCCGTGGAAGTCGGCGGTCGCCAGGTGGGAACCCTCGGTGGTGGCGGCCGACAGCGCGAGCCGGTCGGCCAGGGCGGCCTCGCCGCGCGATTGAAGGGTGTGGGACAGCATGGGAGAACTCCCTCAGTCGACGTCGACGATCGTGAACAGGCCCTTCTTGACGAGCTTGATGCCGTCGGTGGCGTCCTTGTTCCAGGTGATGAGCGCGTGGGGGCCGGTCCCGGTCGGGACCCGCGCCACCGTCGACCGGCCGGTGGACAGCGGGAGGCTGCCCAGGCTGACCGAGGTGAAGGGCGAGCCCGGCGGGAAGCTGCCGTCGTCCGGCATCGAGTCGAAGTACGCCTTCAGGTCGGCCTCGGTCGTCCCCTCCGCGATCCGTACGAAGAGGAACTCGTTGACCTGGCCCGGGATCCGGTTCACGAACCGCACCGGCTGGCCGGCCCGTACCCTGCCCTGGACCTCGAAGCGGGGACCGGTGCCCGGCACGTTCTTCGACACGACCGTCGCGGTCGGCGTCAGACCCTGGTCCACGGAGCTGCCGGACACCGTCAGCCAGCGGTAGCGGGGCTGGGCGTCGGCCACCGCGAGGTAGTCGAACAGCAGGTAGGTGCCCGGAGACAGGTGCTGGGTGAAGGAGCCGGGCTGCCCGTCGTGGATGACCAGCCCGCCGAGCAGGGTGGCGTCCCGGTTCAGGTCCTTGGCGCCCTGGGGCACCTCGGCCGGTGTGTTGCCCAGCGCGCGGAACAGGTCGTACGTGAAGTCGTCCCAGCCGACGCCGTCCTTCAGCCGGACGAGGCCGATCCAGCCCTTGCCCTCCTGCGTGGTGGAGGCGTTGAAGGTGGTGAGCCCGGGCCGGGTGGTCGCCGGCGCCGTGAACCCCTCGGCTGTGGAGCGCAGTTCGACGGTGTGGGAGCCCTCGGCGGCCGAGGCGGAGGCCGGGGTGCTCCCGACGGGCGGGGCCGCGACCGCGGGCCCCTGCACACCGGCCAGGAGCAGCACAACGGCACCACCGAGCCCGAGCGCCACACGGCCACCGAGCCCGAGCGCGGTGCGCGCACGGAGTCCGCGGGCCGTGCGGCCACGGAGTCCGCGTGTCAGCCTGCCGCCGAGTTCCGGTCCCGGTCCCGGTCCCGTCCGGTCCGCCGTCCTGCCGTTCGCTGTCTTCTCGTTCATCGCGGGTACGTCAACGCCTTTCACATGCGTGTCGGGTGCGGGTCGGAGCCGAAGCCGTACTCAGCCGCGCGCGGCCACGAACTCCTTGATCGAGGCGGTCACGTAGTCGAGCATCTCGTCGGTGAGCGCCGGGTAGACCCCGATCCAGAACGTGTGTTCGGTGATGATGTCGCTGTTGGTCAGGTCGCCGACCACGCGGTGGGGCTGGTCGATGTAGGCGGGGTGCCGGGTGAGATTGCCGGCGAACAGCCGCCGGGTGCCGATCTTGCGGTCCTCCAGATGGGACACCAACTCCGCGCGGCCGAAGGGGGCTTCGGGGTCCACGGTGATCACGAATCCGAACCAGCTCGGGTCGGAGCGGGGTGTGGCCTCGGGCAGGAGCAGCCCGGGTACGCCGTCCAGGCCCTCGCGCAGCCGCCGCCAGTTGCGCTTGCGGGCGTCGATGAAGTCGTCGAGCTTGGCGAGCTGGGTCAGACCGAGGGCGGCCTGGATGTCGGTGGCCTTCAGGTTGTAACCGACGTGCGAGAAGATGTACTTGTGGTCGTAGCCGGCCGGCAGGGTGCCCATCTGGTACTTGAACCGCTTGAGGCACTTGTCGTTCTCGCCCGGCTCGCACCAGCAGTCCCGCCCCCAGTCCCGCAGCGATTCCACGATCCGGGCGAGCGCCAGGTTCGAGGTCAGCACACAGCCGCCCTCGCCCATCGTGAGGTGGTGCGCCGGATAGAAGCTGACCGTGGTCATGTCGCCGAACGTGCCGGTGAGCTGCCCGTCGTACAGCGAGCCGACCGCGTCACAGTTGTCCTCGATGAGGAACAGGTCGTGTTCCTCGGCGAGTTGGGCGATCGCGGTGACCTCGAAGGGGTTGCCGAGCGCGTGCGCGATGATGATCGCCCGGGTCTTGGGCCCGATGGCGGCGGCGACCTTGTCCGCGGTCGCGTTGTACGTCGTCAGGTCCACGTCGACGAAGACCGGTACGAGCCCGTTCTGCAGGATCGGGTTGACCGTGGTGGGGAAGCCCGCCGCGACGGTGATGATCTCGTCGCCCGGCTTCAGCCGCCGGTCCTCCAGATGGGGCGAGGTGAGCGCCGAGACGGCGAGGAGGTTCGCCGAGGAGCCGGAGTTGGTGAGATGGGCCTTGCGCCGTTTCAGCCGCCTGGCGAACGCCGACTCGAACTTGCGCTGGCTGCGCCCGGCGGCGATCCGCATGTCGAGGGCGGCTTCCACCAGCGCCACCCGGTCCTCCACCTCCAGGACCGCTCCCGAGGGCCAGATCTCCGTCGTGCCGGGCACGAACTCCCGTGCCGGTGCGCTGACTTCGTGGTACGCGCGGACCGCGTCGAGCACCGTTTCCTTGGGGTCGCTCATCATCCTGTCCTCTCGTTGACGGGCGGCATCACGGCCGCGAGCAGTTCGCGCAGTGAGGTGTCCAGCGGGCGGCGCGGTGTCCAGCCGAGCAGTTCGCGCGCCAGGGAGATGTCCAGGGACTGCCACTCGACGTCGTTGCGGTTCGGCGGCGCGCCGCCCTCCTCGCTCACCGGAACCTCCAGGCCGCTGAGCGCGACCATCCGGTCGATCAGGTCACGGACCGGCACGGCCTCGCCGCGGCCCACGTTGATCACGCGCCCGCTGACCCGCGCACTGGGCGCGACGGCCGCGGCCACCACGGCGTCGGCGACGTCCCGGACGTCCACCAGGTCGCGGGCGGCCCGCAGCGGCGGCAGCCGCAGCTCGTCCGGCTTCTCGCCGAGGGCGTCGGCGCGGGCGGCCCCGGCGAGATGCCGGGCGACCTGGCCGAAGAGACTGGCCACGGAGATTCCGGGGCCGATCACATTGGCGAGCCGGAGCACCACCGCGTCCGCGTCCTGATCCCGTACGGCCCGCGACACGGCCTGGGTGCCGAGGAGTTTCGTACGCCCGTAGGGGGTGACGGGCGCGGGCGGCCAGTCCTCCGGGATGGCTCCTCCCGGGGTGCCCGCCCCGTACTCGTGGACACTGCCGAGCTGGATCAGCCGGGGTCTGCGCGGCTGCCGCGGAAGTGCGGCGAGCGCCTCGGCGACCTTGGTGACCAGTTCGGCGTTGCTGGCGGCCATCTGAGGCTCGTCGGCCTGCCAGACCCGCCCGGCCGAGTTGACGACGGTGTCGGCGCCGACCGTGGCGAGCAGGCCCGCGATCTCCCGGGGTGAGGAGGCGAGCACGTCGAGGCGGACGGTGGCCGTGGAGCCCGAGCCGGGCTCGGCGCTGGGGGAGACCAGGTGCACCCGGGCCCCGAGCGCGGTGAAGGCCTCGCCGATGTGGCGGCCGATGAACCCGGTGCCGCCGAGCACGACGACCGTGCGGCCGGCGGCCCTGTCGAGGTCAGGCAACGGCCCGGTCCGTTCCGTGCTTGGCGGCCTTCCACCAGTCCGGGTTGTCCCGGTACCAGGCGACCGTGTCGGCGAGACCCTGCTCGAAGCCGATCCGCGGGGCGTAGCCCAGCTCGTCCCGGATCTTGGTCTCCTCGATGGAGTAGCGCAGGTCGTGCGCCTTGCGGTCGGGGACGCGCTGGATCGCCTCGGCGCCCGCGCCGGTCAGTTCGAGGAGCTGCTCGGTGATGGCGAGGTTGGTGCGCTCGTTGCCGCCGCCGATGTTGTAGACCTCGCCCGCCCGGCCCTGGTTCAGGACCAGATGGATGCCCCGGCAGTGGTCGTCCACGTGCAGCCACTCACGGACGTTGGCGCCCTCGCCGTACAGCGGGACCCGGCGGCCTTCGAGCAGGTTCGTGACGAACAGCGGGATGAGCTTCTCCGGGTGCTGGTACGGCCCGTAGTTGTTGGAGCAGCGCGTGATGGACAGGTCGACGCCGTGGCTCCGCCAGTAGGCGCGGGCCACCAGGTCGGAGCCCGCCTTCGACGCCGCGTAGGGCGAGTTGGGCGCGAGCGGCCACTCCTCGGTCCAGGAGCCCTCGTCGATGGAGCCGTACACCTCGTCCGTGGACACGTGCACGACCCGCTCCACCCCGCTGTCGAGCACGGCGTCGAGCAGTGTCTGGGTGCCCAGGACGTTCGTACGGAAGAAGTCGCCCGCGCCTTCCAGGGAACGGTCGACGTGCGTCTCGGCGGCGAAGTGCACCACGGCGTCGTGGCCGGGCACCAGCTCGCGCAGCAGTTCGCGGTCGCAGACGTCGCCGCGTACGAACAGCAGGCGCTCGTGCGAGCCCGGCAGGTTGTCGCGGTTGCCGGCGTACGTCAGCTTGTCCAGGGCGGTGACCTGCGCGTCCTCCCACCCGCTGTACGAGCCCTCCAGCACGTTGCGCACGAAGTGGGAGCCGATGAAGCCGGCCGCTCCGGTGACGAGGATCCTCATGCCGTGACCTCCACTCGGGTGTGGTCTCCGACGACCAGCCGGTACCGGTCGACGCCCTGCTCACTGGTGCCGACCGAGGCGGAGCGCCCGATCAGCGAACTGCGCAGGCCCTTGACACCGCTGACCGACGCCTCGTCGAGGGCGATGGAGTTCTCCAGGGCGCTGTCGCTGACCAGGCAGCCGCGCCCGATGGACGTGTGCGGGCCGATGTGGCTGTCCTCCACCACCGCGCCGGCTCCGATGATCACCGGCCCCTCGATGCGGGACCGCGTCACGCGCGCCCCCGCCTCGACGACGACCGCGCCCAGCAGTTCGCTGAGGTCGTCGACGTCACCCTCGACGGACCGCGCCAGCCGGTCCAGGAGGTAGCGGTTGCAGTCCAGGACGTCCTCGACGTTCCCGGCGTCCTTCCAGTAGCCGCCGTACTGGGTGGCGCGGACCTCGGCGCCGGAGTCCAGCAGCCACTGGATGGCGTCCGTGATCTCCAGCTCGCCCCGGGCGCTGGGCTCGATCGAGTCCACCGCCCGGTGGACGGCCGAGGTGAAGAAGTACACGCCGACCATCGCCATGTCGCTGCGCGGTTCGCTCGGCTTCTCCACCAGGCGCAGCACCTCGCCGTCCGGACCGAGTTCGGCGACACCGAACTGGCGAGGGTCGGTCACCTTGTGCACCACGATCTGCGCGGCCGGACGCCGGGCCGTGAACTCCTCGGCGGTGGCGGCGACACCCTCGGGCAGCACGTTGTCGCCGAGGTACATCACGAAGTCGTCGTCTCCGAGGAAGTCCCGGGCGACGGCCACCGTGTGGGCGAGGCCGCGCGGGGCGTCCTGGGATATGTAGGTGAGTTTCACACCGAACCGGGAGCCGTCACCGAGGGCGGAGTCGATCTCCGGACCCCGATGGCCGACGATGACGCCGATGTCGGTGACGCCCAGGTCCCGGATGTTCTCCAGGACATGGACCAGGACGGGGGTGTTGGCGATCGGGATGAGCTGTTTCGGCATCGAATAACTGAAGGGTCGCAAGCGGGTACCGGAACCGCCTGCCAGCACAAGCGCCTTCATGAGGAGTCCTCTCGATTCACGTGTGCATGCCTTTTCTCGTCGTGCTTCGGGCGTTCGTGCCTCGGGCGTCGGGGCCTCGGCGGTTCAGCGGAGCTGTTCCAGTACCGCCACCACGTCGGAGGGCAGCGGCATCGTGGCGATCTCCGCGGAGAGTTCGCCCGCCCGCTCCCGGAATCCGGGGTGTGCGAGCAGTTCCTCGCAGGAGTCGGCGATGCGCTCGGCGGTGTCCTCGCCGGGCAGCAGGGTGATCGCCGCTCCCCGCTCGGCGATGCGTAGGGCCGGCAGTTCCATGACGGCCCCCTTGGGGATGAGCAGTTGGGGGATGCCGGCGTTGAGCGCGGTCAGGGTGCTGACACCGCCCGCGTGGTGGACGAGCAGGTCGCAGGTGGGCGCGATGACGTCGAGCGGGACCCAGCCCGCGCGCAGGCCCGGCAGTTCGGCGGTGAGGGCATCGGCCACCTCCTGGGGGGCGGCGACGATGAGTTCGACGTCCCACGCGGTGACGTCCTTGGCCATGCCGCGCAGGAACTCGAAGTTCCGGTCGTAGCTGTCCTTGGCGACCCGGCTGCCCGAGGTCACACAGATCCGGCGCCGCTCACCGCGCGAGTACATCCACGGTTCGAGCCTGCGCTGTCCGTTGGCCGGGATGTAGCGCATCATCTGCGCGGGACCGGCGCTCGCCGGGCGCAGGCTCGGCGGGCAGATGTCGACGAACAGCTCGGGTCCGGGCAGCCGGTCGAGCCCCAACTCGGCCAGTTCCGGCGCCAGTTCGGTGTCGGCACCCGGATGGATGCCGTCGGCCTCGATGGCGTCCCAGGCCTGGCGCACATGCGGGATGCCCAGATGCGCGGCGAGCAGCGGGGCGACGTAGCACATCGTGCCGCCGACGACGAGGTCCGGCCGCCAGGACCGCGCGAACTCCAGCATGCGCGGGAGGCTCTCCGCGCCCATGCGGGCGAACCAGCGGCCGGTGAACAGCGCCTGCTCGACGGGGTCGGAGGGGATCGACTCGGGGTTGCCCTCCCGGTCCTGGGTGATGAACTCCCGGATCGGCCGGTGGGTGGTCGGGATGCCGGGCAGTCCCGAGCCCGTGATGTGCGGCATCATGTCCGCGTTCGCGGCCATCACGACCTGGTGCCCGGCGTTGCGGGCGGCGGTGGCCAGCGGGGCGAGCGCGAAGACGGTCGCGGGGCTGCCCGCGGTGACGAAGAGGATCCTCACAATGTCCCTGCCTTGGTGAATCGGGGCGTCGCTGTGCTGCCGAACCGGGGAAGGACGCCGGCCGCCCTGGCCTCGGCCACGGTCGGTGCCTTGGCGTCCTTGTCGGAGATGAGGGGGACTTCGGGGCAGTCCCACGGCAGATCGAGCTCGGGATCGAGCGGGTTGATGTCGATCTGGGTTCCGGGCACATAGGTGCTGGAGACGACGTAACAGATGCAGGCGTCGTCGGTGAGCGCGAGAAAGCCGTGGCCGACGCCCTCGGGCACATAGACGGACCGGCCCGAATCCGCGTCGAGTTCGTTGACCTGGTGCTTCATGAACGCGGGGGAACCGATCCGCAGATCGACCACGATGTCGCGCAGCACTCCGCGCACACAGGTGACGTACTTCGCCTGACCCGGCGGAATGCTCACGCTGTGGATGCCGCGGAGCGTATGGCGTCTCGACACCGAGTAGTTGATCTGGCGGGGCTGGAAGGCGACACCGGTCGCCTTCTCCAGCGTGTCGTCCCGCATCGCCTCGTAGAAGTTCCCCCGCTCGTCGAGTATCTGACGGGGCGTCACCAGATAGGTACCGGGAATGACCATTTCCTCGATCAGCACCGCGCGTTCGCCTCTCTCGGCTCAGTGGCCTCGGGGTGGTGGCCTTTCATGCCTGACGGGCCAGCTGTTCCAGGTCGGCCGCGACATCGGCGGGCGACGGCATCGCGGCCATCTCCGCGGCGAGCCGCCGGGCCGCCGCGCCGTACGCGGGATCCGACAGCAGGGTGTCCAGGGCGCCGGCGATCAGCTGCGGGTCGTCCTGCTCGGCTGCCTTGTCGAAGGTGAGGCCCGCGCCGGTCGCGGCGAGCCGGTCGCCCAGCGGGAAGTGGTCCGCCAGCTGCGGCAGGGTGAGCTGAGGCAGCCCGAAGGCGGTCGCGGTCATCGCGGTGCCCGCCCCGCCGTGGTGGACCATCGCGTCGCAGCTGTCCAGGAACAGGTGCAGGGGCAGCGGATCGACCAGCCGTACGTGTTCCGGCACCGCGCCGATACCGGCCCGGTGCCGCTCGGGCACCGTCGCGAGGACCTCGGTGCCGGGCCGGCCCGCGAGGGCGTGCAGCAGATCCCGGGTGAACGGTTCGCCGTGCAGGGCGAGGGTGTTGCCCAGTGAGACGGCGACCCGCTGCCGTCCGGCACCGGGACCCCGGTCCGCGCGCAGCCAGTCGGGCACCTCACCGCCGCCGCTGTAGGGCACGTAGCGGATGGACGTGCCCGGCTCGGAGTCCGGCAGCCGCAGGGACGGCGGGCACGGATCGAGCAGCACCGCCGGATCCGGCAGGCCCGGCAGGCCCAGCTCCTCGCACAGCTCCCGGAAGTCGGGGCGCACCATGCGCCGGGCAGGCCCGGAGATGGCGTCCACCGTCCATCGGTGGTGCACCACCGGCACGCCCAGCCGCGCGCCGAGGGTCAGCGAGCAGTACTCCAGCGGGTCCGAGAGGATCAACTCCGGCCCGAACTCCCTGACCAGCTCGCTGTAGTGGCCGAGCACGGACTTGGCGTGCCCCATCCAGAGCTTGCCGTAGCCGCCGAGCACCTCGGGCGCGGGCCGGGGCCGCGCCTGCAACGGCCGCTGCTCCTCGGCCAGCCCCCGCAGCAGCATCCCGTCCACGTCGAACGACTCGCCCACGACCGCGCCGGTCAGGCCGGCGGCCCGCACGGCGCCGAGCACATCGGGCTGCCCGGTCACCATGACCTCGTGCCCCGCCGAGCGCAGCGCCCAGACGAGTGGCACGAGCGGCAGGAAGTGGGTGGGAACAGGGGTGCAGATCACGAGTACGCGCATCTGACGGGGTCCTCTCGGTGGCTGGTCGTTGGGTCGCCGTCAGCGGCGCTCGGCGGTCAGACGTTCCAGCAGCGGTACGACGTCCGTGGGGGCCGGCGCGGCGAGCATCTCCTGGTGCAGGGCGCGCGCACCGAGCTGGAACGAGGGGTCCTCCAGGAGCCGTACGAGCTGCTTGTGCAGGCCGTCGACGTCCAGCGCGGTGGGGTCGGCGACCAGGCCCGCGCCCATGTCGGCGACATAGCGGGCCGTGACCATCTCGTCCCACATGACCAGCGGCACCACGAGCTGCGGCACCCGGTGGGCCACGGCCGCGGCGAAGGTGCCGCCGCCCCCGTGGTGGATGATCGCCGAACTGGTCGGCAGCACCTGGTTGAGCGGCACGTACTCGACGGTGCGCACGTTGTCGGGCACCTTGCCGACCGCCGCGAGCTGCTCGTTGTTGAGGGTGGCGACGACCTCGACGTCCAGGGCGGACACGGATTCGAAGAACTCGCGCATCGGGAAGCCGCTGTACCTGCCGAAGATCTTGCGCCGGCTCACCCCCAGGGTGAGCACCGCGCGGGGTCGCTCGGGCCGCGCGTGCAGCCACTCGGGCAGCGCGGCCGCCCCGGTGTAGGGGACCCGGCGGACCGGGATGTGTGTCAGGTCCAGGGGATGCCGCATCCGGGACTGGGTCAGGTCGAGGGTCCACTGGCCGAGGAGCATCTCGTCGTCGAGCTCGAACCCGTACCGCTCCAGCATCGGGCCGAACCAGCTCAGCCACGGGTGCTCGGTCAACTCCGACTGCGGGTCCGCCAGTTCGCGCTTCGTGCGGTCGTGGATCACGGCGACGTTGTCCATGCCCCACACCAGCCGGGCGTGCGCGGCGCCGCTGACCCGGGCGGCGATCGGCGCCGCGAGCATCAGGGGGTCCCACAGGACCAGATCGGGACGCCAGGAACGGGCGAAGTCGACCAGGTTGTCCAGGACCGGGCGGCGTCCGCCCTCCCGCTCGGGCGCCGGGTAGTACAGGGAGAACATGCCGGCGAGGATGGAGCGCGCCGTGCGCCAGCCGCTGCCCTCCTCCGGTTCGGCGGGGTCGAAGCCCAGCGACGGCCGGTCCGGCTTGGCGTCCCCGGTGTGCGCGCCGAGCGCCGGGGACAGCTCGTCCGGGGTGCCCAGCGACACCGCGGTGAGCCCGGCCGCGCCGATGTTCCCGATCACCCCCGGGTCCACCACGCCCGAGTGGCTCGCCACGACGACCTCGTGCCCGGCGCTCTGCAGCGCCCAGGCCAGCGGCACGACCGAGTACAGGTGTGACGTCGCGGGAAAGATGGTGAGCAGGACACGCATCGTTGATCTCCGTTCGCGTTCGGGAGCGGTCGTCAAGTCGCCTTGTGCGGCGGGGGAGTCCGGGTCCACACCGCGGTGAGCGCGCCGGCCGCCGACAGGGCGGTGAGGAAGAGCAGCGCCCGTCGGTACCCACCACCGGCCAGTACGGCCACGGTGGGCAGGGCGAGGACGGCGCCGAGTTGCACGGCGGTCTGGTAGACCGGCACCGCCTGGCCCTTCCGGTCGGCCGGAATCCCGGACATGGCCTGCATGTTGAGCGCGGCGAACGACAGCACGAACGCCGCGCCGACCAGCAGCAGCGCCGGGAGCACCCCGGTGACGTACGAGTCCGGCTCCCCGCCCGCCAGCGCGGTCACGCAGCCGAGGGTCGCCGCGCAGCCCCCCGCGACGATCAGCCGCTCGCTCCCGAAACGCCCCACCAGTCGCCCGGCGAAGGGCAGCGACAGCGCAAGCGGCACACAGGCCGGCAGGAACGCGAGCGCCAACCGCCAGGCGTCCCAGCCCCATTGGGCGTGCAACTGGTGGGTGAGCAGCAGGAGCAGACCGAGATACGTGCCGTTCAGCGTCGCCGCGCAGACCGCGGAGCGCACGAAAGGACCGTTGCGCCACAGACGTACGAGCGTCTCCCGAAGCGGCGGCGGGCCGGCCGTCGAGGTCACGTCCGCCGGAATCAGCCGGAAGCCGAACACCAGCAGGAGCAGGGCGATCGGCGCCGGGAAGACGAGATCCCACCGCCAGCTCAGCGCGGTGAGCGCCCCCGAGGACAGCAGTCCGACCGTGAACCCGGCGGCACCGAACAGCGAGTACACCGAGACGGCCCGGCGCTGCTCCGCACCCGCGGGGAAGGTCGTACCGATGATCGCGAGCCCCGTCGGCGCGGTGAGCGCGGCACACATGCCCTTGACGACCCGCGTCAGGATCAGCAGCGCGCCCTGATCGGCCAGGCCACCGGCCACCGACGCGGCCACGAAGACCAGGAGCGCCGCCAGATACACGCGTCGTCTGCCCCAGCGGGCGGTCACACGCGGACCGAGCAGCAGCAGCGCCGCGAAACCCGCCGCGAAGCCGCTCATCACCCACTGGGTGCCCCACATCGAGAGCCCCAGATCGGCCCCGAGGGCCGGCAGCGCGACCAGCACCACGGACACTTCGAGCGCGTCGATGAGCATGTTCCCGGCGAGCACGAACAGGAGGGCCCGGTGGGCGCGGCTCCCCTTCACCGAAGGGGCACCTGGACGTGGAGAGACTGCCGTCATGACGTGCTGACCACCTTCGGGGCGACAGGAAACCGTGCACGGGCCGGCCGTGGCTCATCGGGGCATCGACCGAGCCACGGCCGGCCGTGGGCGGGCCGAGGGGGACGGCCCGCCCGGTCAGCGCAGCAGCGTGCCGCCGCTGGCGTCGAGGTAGGAGCCGGTGATCCAGCGGGCGTCGTCGCTCGCCAGGAACGCCACGACATCGGCGATGTCCTTGGTCTCGCCGACCCGCTCGAAGACCGAGTAGCGCGCCATCTCGGCGACGGCCTCCGGGTTGTCGAAGATCGGGGTGCCGTTGTCGGTGATGCCGGGCCCCACGCTGTTGACGGTGATGTTCCGCGGGCCCAGGTGCTTGGCGTAGTGCAGGGTCAGCTGGTCGATCGCGCCCTTGGTCATCGCGTACGCCACCTCCTGCGGGTTGGCGAACCGGGTCAGCCCCGAGGAGATGTTGATGATGCGTCCGCCGTCGGGAAGCAGCCGCAGGGCGCGCTGCACGATGAAGAACGGCGCCTTGGCGTTGACGGCGAACAGCCGGTCGAACTGCTCGGGCGTGACGTCCTCGGGTGCCACCCCGCCCATCACGCCCGCGTTGTTCACGACGATGTCGAGAGTGGTCTCGCCGGTGCGCTCCTTCAGCCCGTGCTCCAACTCCAGGAAGAGCGCGTGCACATCGCCGGACACGCCGAGTTCGGCCGCCACGGCGAACGCCCGGCCGCCCTCCTTCTCGACGGCGGCCACGGTGTCGTCGGCCCCTTCGGTGTCGCGGGAGCAGTGCACCGCGACCAGCGCGCCCTCGCGGGCCAGACGGATCGCCGTCGCCCGTCCGATGCCGCGGCTGGACCCGGTGACGAGCGCGGTCTTTCCGGTGAGCTTGCCCATGGTGGTCCTCCTGTGCGTGCGGGTGAACGGGCCTGTGGCCGTGGAGTGTTCTGCCGTGCCGGTGTCCGGGACGGCGGGGCGCGGGCCGTCGACCCCGCTGATCATCGAGGCGAGGTGACGGCGGGCGGGTTCGAGGGCGAGCAGTTCCCCGAACACCGCGCGCAGGGCGTCCACTTCGGGTCCGCCGAAGAGCAGCTGTGCCTGCGCCTCGATGTTGCCGAGCACCCGCGCGCCCACCGGGTGCCGCTCGGCGTGGTACTTGTCGAGCGTCCGGTCGTCCCCGCGGCCGGTGATCCGCGCGGCGAGTCTCCCGCCGAGCGCGGCCGCGTCCTGGAGACCGAGGTTGAGGGCCTGGCCGCCGACCGGGAGCTGGACGTGCGCGGCGTCCCCGGCGAGGAAGACCCGGCCGAGCCGGTAACTCGCCGCCTGTCCGCGGGCGTTGTGGAAGGCGTTGACCCAGACGGGCCGGGCGCCGGCGATGTCCTCACCGGTCACCCGCGCCCAGACCCGGCAGACCTCGGCGAAGTCCGGGGCCCGGCCGTCCGGGCCGGGTGTCCGGCCGTACTGGTGAACCATGAGGCGGGTGACACCGTCCGGCCCGCGCCGGGAGTTGGCCACTCCGTTCGGATGCCGCTGGAAGCGCCGGTCCGGGATCTCGATTCCGCTGATGTCCGCCCGCAGCAGCTCCTTGACCGGGCCGCTGCCGGGGAACTCGAAACCGCCGAGACGCCGTACGGTGCTCCGCTCGCCGTCACAGCCCGCGAGGTAACCCGCTGCGAACCGAAGCCGCTCGCCGGCGGGACCGGTGACCTCGGCGTGGACCCGGTCCTCCGTAACCGTCAGCCTGGTCACCGTGTGCCCGCGCCGCACCTCGGCGCCGAGCCCGGCGGCCCACTCGTACAGCACCTTCTCGACCAGTGTCTGCGGTGCCTTCCACTGGCCGGGAAACCGGCTCGGGAGCGCCGCGGTCAGGTCGAGCGGGATGCCGCCGAAGTGGCCGGGGCCCGCACTCGGCGGCGGCCCGAGCCGCTCCAGCAGGCCCAGACCGTCGAGGATCTCCATCGTCCTGGCGTGCAGGACCGAAGCCCGTGACTCGTCGGTGGGCTCGGCCAGTTGCTCCAGTACGGTCACCCGGGCACCGCCGAGGCGCAGGATCCCGGCGAGCAGGAGACCCACGGGCCCCGCGCCCACGACGACCACGTCGGTGTCCGGTGCTCCGGCAACCTGTACGGCCACCGCTCAGCGCCGCGCTTCGGCGTACGCCTTGGCGTGGCCGAGCGTCGCCCGGCTGTTGTTGCCCAGCGCGTTGCGGATGAACTCGCGGGCCTCGGGAATCCCGGCCTCCTCGCCCAGGATTCCGGTGATGTTCTCCGTGTTGAGGATCACCGTGTGCTGTGAGGTGGCGGTGGTGACGCCGTCGGCCGACTCGTCGAGCTGCCAGTAGCCGGTGTGCAGGTTCATCAGCGCCGGCAGCGTCGTCTGCTTGTAGACGATCCGGGAGTGCGGGAAGCAGACCCGGATCGACTCGGTGGTGTGGACCGAGCCGTCCTTGGTCAGCGTGTCCATCCGCAGGACCTGCAGGCCGGGCGAGTCCTCGGTCAGCGAGACCTGCTCGACGTGCGGGAGCCGCTCGCTCCACAGCTGCGCCTCGTTGATGAAGTCGTAGACGTCCTTGGCGGCGCCCTTGATCTCCAGGCTGTCGGTGAACGACAGGGTCAGCTCGGCGGACCCGGTGACGCGTTCGACGTTGCCCTTCAGCGCGGCCAGCTCGGACCGGCTGTTGCGGTCGACGGCCTGGTCGATCCACTCCAGGCCCTGAGGGTCGTCGTCGACCGCCCGGTAGTCGTGCAGCAGACGCACCCGGGACGCGCCCTCGCCGGCCGGCTCGATGATCCACGTACCGCCCATCGACGCCACCGGCGGGGCGGACACCTCCTGGCGGAACGTGATGCGCCGGGCCTCGGGGTCCAGCGTGCGGCGCGAAGTCCAGCCCTTGGCCGCGCCGTTGGCGGTGGCCCAGATGCGGATGCGTTCCTCGCGCGCGCCGCGTTCGAGGTGGTCGACGTGGACGGTCGGCGGGAAGATCAGCGGCCAGTTCCCGACCTCCGCGATCAGCCGGTACACCTCGGCGGCCGGGGCTTCCACAGTGATCTCGTGCTCGACCTCACGGACGGTCATGGTGAACTCTCCTCACGGATAAGGGATCAGAAGTTGCCGAGGCCGCCGCAGACGTTCAGGGCCTGCGAGGTGATGGAGGCGGCGGTGTCGGAGGCGAGGTAGCCGACCAGGCCGGCCACCTCGTCGGGCGTGGAGTAGCGGCCGAGCGGGATCTTCGCCTGGAACTTCTGCAGGATCGCGTCCTCGGAGGTGTCGTACGCGGCCGCGTAGCCCTGCCGTACGCGCTGGGCCATCGGCGTCTCGACGTAGCCGGGGCACACGGCGTTGACGGTGATGCCGGTCGGGGCCAGTTCGTTGCCGAGGGCCTTGGTGAAGCCGACGACGCCGTGCTTGGAGGCCGAGTAGGGGGCGCCGAGCACGACACCCTGCTTTCCGGCGGTGGAGGCGATGTTGATGATCCGGCCGCGCTCCTTGGCCGCCATGCCGCCCGAGTTGAGCACCTCGCGGCTCATCAGGAACACGCTGTGCAGGTTCGTGGCGATGACGTCGTACCAGAGTTCGTCGGCGATGCCGGCGGTGGGGCCGCCGCCGCTGCGGCCCGCGTTGTTGACCAGGACGTCGATGGGGCCGAAGCGCTCGACGGCCTGCCGCACGAAGCGCTTCACGTCCTCGCCCTCGCGTACGTCGCAGACGGCGCCGTCGACGTCGAGGCCCTCGTCGAGGAGTTCCTTGACCGTGCGGGTCACACCGTCCTCGGTGCGGGCGCACAGGAACACCCGGTGACCCTGCTCGGCGAGGAGCCGGGTCACCGCGAGACCGATACCGCTGGTCGCGCCGGTGACGACGGCGACCTTCTTCGCTGTGCTGTCGGGCGTGGCAGTCGTCATGTCTGTTGCCTCCTCTGTCTCCTGACGGGACGTCAGCTGGACCGGGCGGGGACCAGGAAGGAGTTGACGGCGCCGAGCAGCGCGCGCGGTGTCTTCGCCTCCGTCACCGTGTCGTCGTCGAGCGTGATCCCGAACTCGCGCTCGATCCGGCCGCTGGTCTCCAGCAGGGCCAGGGACTCGTATCCGAGCGACTCGAAGTCCGTGTCGAGAATGTCGCCGTCCAGGTCGACGGCCTCATCGGCGCCGGCCCCGTCGCGCAGAATGCGCCGAAGGTCTTCGATGGTGAACTCGTGAGCGGGCATGACGGTCCTTTCGTCGGGGCTTTCGAGGGGAAGTGCGGAGTACGGGTGCCGAGCGGTCACTCGTCGACGGCCCGTACCACCACGGCCGAGTTGAAGCCGCCCTGTCCGCGGGCGAGGATCAGGGCCGAGCGGACCGCGGCGTCGCGCGGGCGGTCGGTGACCAGGTCGAGCGCGTAGGCGTCGCTGAGACGGGTGCCGACCGAGGCCGGGATCACGCTGTCCCGGATGGCGAGGCACGCGGCGGCCAGATCCAGCGGGGCCGCGCCGGAGTAGAGCCGTCCGGTCATCGTCTTGGGCACGCTGACCGGGACCCCGCGGGCCCCGAAGACACCGGTGATCGCGTCGGCCTCGATACGGTCGAGCTCGGGCAGGGCGGCGCCGTCGGCGAACACTACGTCGATGTCACGAGCGTTCGACTCGGCGTCGGCCAGGGCGAGTTCGATCGCCTTGCACAGGCCGGGCGGCCGTCCGCTGCCGGGCCGGGGGTCGAAGGTGGAGCCGTACCCCGCGACCTCCCCGTAGATCTGCCGGGCGCCGCGCTCGCGGGCCCGCTCCAGGTCCTCCAGGACGAGCAACGCCCCGCCCTCGCCCGGCACATGGCCGCGCGCCGCCGCGTCGAAGGGCACGTACGCCCGCGCCGGGTCGTCACTGGTGCTCAGCCGGTCCCCGGCCATCTGGGCGACCCAGCCCCAGGGGCAGATGGAGGCGTCGATCCCGCCGGACACCACCAGGGGCGTGCCCTTGCGGATCTGCCGCCGGGCCTGTGCGACCGCGTCGAGGCCGCCCGCCTGGTCGCCGACGACCACGCCGCTGGGGCCACGCATCCCGTTGCGGATGGAGATCTGGCCGCTGTTGACGGCGTAGAACCAGGCGAACGACTGGTAGGCGCTGACGTACCGACTGCCCTGGCTCCAGAGCGCCTTGAGCTCCTTCTGGCCGAACTCGAAGCCGCCCGAGGAACTCGCCGTGATGACGCCCATGTCGTACTCGGGCAGCTCGGCGGGATCGACACCCGCGTCGGCGAACGCCCAGTCCGTGCCGGCCAGGGCGACCTGCGTCATCCGGTCGGTCTGCGGCAGCAGCCTTGCCGGGAGATGCTCAAGGCCGCTGAACTCCTTGATCTCGCCCGCCAGTCGGGCCGGATACTGCGCGGGGTCGAAGCGGGTGACCCGGCCGATGCCGCTTGCGCCGGCCCGGGTCGCCGACCAGTACGCCTCCACGCCGAGGCCGTTGGGCGCGGCGACGCCGAGCCCGGTGACGGCCACGCGTACGGCGGCGCTCATGCGGCGCTCCTCTCGGCCCGGTCCGGGCGGGCCAGCACGATGGCGCTCTGGAAGCCGCCGAAGCCACTGCCCACGGAGAGCACCGCGTCGGTCCGCCAGTCGCGCGCCGTGAGCGGCACATAGTCGAGATCGCACTCGGGGTCGGGGGTGTGCAGATTGGCGGTGGGCGGCACGGCACCGTGCTCCATGGCCATCGCGGACGCGGCGATCTCGATCGAGCCGATCGCGCCGAGCGAGTGCCCGACCATCGACTTGATGGAGCTGACCGGTACGTCGTAGGCGCGGCTGCCCAGGCTGTGCTTGAACGCGGCGGTCTCGTGCCGGTCGTTCTGCTTGGTGCCGGATCCGTGCGCGTTGATGTAGTCGATGTCCTCGGGGTTCAGCCGGGCCTCGTCCATCGCCACCCGGATGGCCTCCGCCATCTCCCGCCCGTCGGGCCGGAGTCCGGTCATGTGGAAGGCGTTGCTGCGTGTCGCGTACCCGGCGATCTCCGCGTAGATGTGGGCGCCGCGGGCCCGGGCGGCGCCCAGCTCCTCCAGGACGAACACGGCGGCACCCTCGCCCAGGACGAACCCGTTGCGGGTGCCGTCGAAGGGCCGTGAGGCGTGCTCCGGGTCGTCGTTGCGCGGGGTGGTCGCCTTGATGGCGTCGAAACAGGCCACCGTGATCGGCGAGATCGGGGCGTCCGCGGCACCGGCCACCATGACGTCGGCGGCGCCCTCCCGGATCAGCTCGGCGGCGTATCCCACCGAGTCGAGGCCCGAGGTGCAGCCCGTGGAGACCACCGTGCTGGGGCCCTCGGCGCCGACCGCCCAGGCCACCTCGGCGGCGAACGAGCTGGGCACCAGGTAGTTGTAGAGGTGCGGCACGGCGTAGGTGTGGTCGACCAGGTCGAGCCGCCCGTTGTCGCTGACGGTCCGGTACTCCTCGTCGAGCCCCATCGTCGCGCCGACCGCGCTGCCGATGGTCACCCCGGTGCGGTGCGGGTCGAGGCCCTCGAACTCCAGCCCGCTGTCGGCGACCGCCTCGCGCGCCGTGACGACCGCGAACTGGGCGGCCCGGTCCATGCGCCGGATCTCCTGTGGGCCGAGCCCCAGCAGCGCCGCGTCGAAGTCGGCCTCGGCGGCCACCTGCGAGCGGAACGGCGACGGATCGAAGAAGCTGATGCGGCGGGTGGCGGTGCGCCCGTCGGTCAGCAGACTCCAGAAGTTCTTGGCGCCCACGCCGCCCGGCGCGGTCACCCCGATACCGGTGATCACGACCCGCCGGCCGCCGGCCGCGGTCACAGTGCGGTCCAGTGGTAGAAGCGCTGGGCCATCGCGTCGGCGGGGGAGCGCCAGGTCGCCGGGTCGTACGCCTCGATGAACGGCTTGAGGTCGTCGCTGATCCCGACGAACCGGGGGTCCGTCTTGGCCTGCTCGATCCGCTCGCCGCCGTCCTCGTTGTCGAAGTCCTGCAGATGGAAGTAGAGGCCCCGGTACGAGAAGAGCTGGCGGCGCCGGGTCCCCATCAGGTGCGGCATCTCGGTGTCGTCGAACCTGTTGAACAGACGCGCGACGTCGTCGGCGGATCCGGGCTCCATTCGGGCCACGATCAGCGTGCTGTGCATCTCTCTCTCCTTGTCAGGACGGTCGGCGCCAGGACGGCCTTGTGAGCACGGCCCGGCGTCAGGACTTCGGGCCCCTCGACGGGCCGAACCAGCGCTCCAGCACCATCGGCAGGTCGTGATGGCTGCCGGGCGCGGCCCACGCCACATGTCCGTCGGGGCGCACCAGCACGGCCGAGGTGCCGGCCAGCGGGCTGTCGTCGGACAGGCCGTGCGGTGCGGCCGTGACGATGTCCACGCGGTCCGACCAGCCGGCCGCCCGGTCGCGCAGGACGGCGTTGTCCTCCAGGTCCAGGAGCACGCCCCGGGCCGAGCGAAGCAGTTCGGTGCTGCTGGTCTTGCGCCGGTCGCCGACCAGTTCCAGGTGCGGCATGCGCAGGCCGAGCAGGGGATGGCGGCCGGGCCCGACGTCGTACCGGATCTCCAGGCCGCTCACCATGCCGGCGAGATGGCGGCTGACCTCCTCGTACTGGATCAGCTCGCGGAGCACGTCCCGCAGCGGCTGCACCTCGTCGCCGCTCAGGAAGAGGAGCCCCTGTGCCTTGGTGTTCATCATCAGCCGCTGTCCGACGGGGTACCGCTCGCCGTGGTAGGTGTCGAGCAGTTCCTCGGGCGCGGTGCCCCGGACGACGGCGGCCAGCTTCCAGCCGAGGTTGGCGGCGTCCTGGATGCCGGTGTTCATGCCCTGTCCGCCGGCCGGGAGATGGATGTGCGCGGCGTCGCCCGCCAGCAGGATCCGGCCGCGCCGGTACTCGGTGACCAGACGGGTCGCGTCTCCGAAGGCGCTGACCCACACCGGCTCGGCGTGCGAGATGTCGATACCGGTGAGCCGCTGCCAGGCCGCCGCGACCTCCTCGTACGAGGGGGGCTCGGTGCGCCGCCTGGGCGGGGTGCCCCGCTCGCAGACGATGATGCGGGTGATCCCGCCGTCGCCGAGCGGCCCGACCATGACCATGCCGCCGTCCACGGTCTCCCCGATGAGCCGGGGTTCGAGCTCGACGCCCTTGATGTCCGCGAGGTACATCTCCAGCGTCGCCGCCGTGCCGGGGAAGTCGAAGCCGATGGCCTTGCGCACCGTGCTGCGCCCGCCGTCGCACCCCACGAGATAGTGAGCGGTCAGCCGCTGTTCGCCGTCCGGCCCGCGTACGTCGACCTCCACGCCGTCGGTGGTGTCGCGCACGGCGAGCAGTTCGTGGCCGCGGCGGATGTCCACGCCCAGTTCACCGGCCCAGCCCTCGAGCATGGTCTCGGTGGTCGACTGCGGCACCGTCTTGGCCGCCTGGTGCACGCTGTCCAGTACGGCGAAGTCGACCGGCAGTCCTCCGAAGTGTCCGGCGTTGCTGGTCCCCATGTCGCCGAAGCGGGGCAGCAGCCCGCGTTGGTCGAAGACCTCCATCGTGCGTGTGGTGAAACCGAGGCCACGCGACTCGCCCGTCCGCTCGGCGAGCCGGTCGACGACGATGACGTCGACCCCCGCCAGACGCAGCTCTGCGGCGAGCGTGAGGCCGGTGGGCCCCGCGCCGGCGACTATGACCGAAGCATCCATGTACTTGCCCTCCGGGCATTTCAGAGAGAGAAATTGCAGGAGAGGGTTCGGAATATAACGAGGATGTTAATTCAGAACCGAAATAACTGAACCGGCATTAATTGACCGGGAAACGCTCGGCACCGGTTGGTCGACACAGTGCTGCGGAAACTAGTGATTAGCTTCTTCGGAAATCCTCGGAAAGTCAAGAGCGGTTTTGCAGACGGGCCACAATCTTCCGTCAAGCAATTGTTAAGTCGCACTTGAGGAAGGTGAGACATCGCTTTTGGAATGCGCACTTCCGGAACGCGCGCCGAGTGTCCGCTGAACGTCCTCGCAGTGGTAGTAGGTGCGCCCGCCCTCCGCGCGCCGCCGCCACCCCTGCTCACTGGCGTGCCGGTACACACTGCCGGGCGGGATGTCCCACAGCCGGGCGATGTCGGCGGCACCGACCCAGTGCACACGGGTCCCGCGTGTCAGCAGCCGGCTCAGGCTCAGCCACTCGTCGGCGGACCAGCGGTGGGCGGGCGAGGCATCGCAGCGGATCTCGACCGGGGTGTCGCCCCGGTGCGGCCGTACGAGGGCCACCAGGCCGCCCCGGCAGTCGGCCTCGACGCAGGCCCCGATGGGCACCCGGCGCAGTGGGCTCGGATCGATCACGCGACGCGCGTCACGCACCAACAGGGCTGTTTCCTGGGACAGTTCAGGAGCGGCCTGATGTGCGGTGAGCCAGTCGCAGTGCCGGGCGAGGAACGCCGCGAGGCTCTCCACGTTCGTCGGCGGCGCGCTGGTCCGGCGCTCCTCGACGACCACGGACGACCAGGACCGCAGTACCCCGGCGATGGCCGACCGCGCGTCCGCCGCGGCGGTGTTGAAGGGCAGGCCCGGCAGGGGCCCGCCCGAGGTGCGCTCGCGCGGCCCGTCGGAGCCGCCGAGGAGGCGGCCGCACTCCTCGTGGAGCCGGGGCAGCTGCCGCAGTTCCGCGACCAGGCGGTCCCGGCAGTCCGGGCAGAGCCGGTGCCCCCGTACGGCGAGCCGGCGGGGCCGGCCCTCGGCCGCCCGCCGCCCGCACCGTGCACCCCGGCACACGGTTGTTTCCTGGGTCCTACCTGCGAGTACTCGAGTCATTTCCCCCACCACTTCTCGGTGTGGCGAGGTTATTTCCGGCCCTCCGGAACGGCCGTGAGTGAACTCACCTTCTGTGGGGTGCGTGCCGGAGATCTCTTACTTCTCTGATGAATTTGTCGTGGATTTGAACGTGACGGAAATTCAGATGCCCAGGCGTGCGGAGATCCCGTCGAGGACCGACTCCAGGCCCGTCTCGAACTGCCACTCCAGGTCGTCCTTGCGGCTCGCCTCGCGGAGGTAACGCTCGTACGTCGGGTAACGGCCGGTGCCCATCAGCCACGTCATGCGTGGGGCCAGACCGGTGCGCGCCTCGTTCGCGCTGGACCAGCCCTGCTCCCGCATCAGCTCGTTGAGGCCGATCTCGAAGCCCACTGCGCCCTGCACATAGGAGTCGACGGTGCGGAAGACCGCCATCATCGTGTCGGCGTCCAGGTCGAGCCCGTCGAGCGCGGCCAGGGCCCGCTCGGGGACGGCCAGCTGGTTGGGGGTCAGCGTGAACACCGCCGTGCGGGCCACCCAGGGGTGCCCGAGGAGCACGGTCCTGGTGCGCAGGGCGAGGGCCCGCATGGCGTCCCGCCAGTCCTTGGCGTCTCCGGGCAGCGACAGCTCGCCGTACACGTGGTCGACCATCAGCTCCAGCAGCTCGTCCTTGCCGGAGACATAGCGGTACGCCGCCATCGGCGCGGCCCCCAGGTCGGCCGCGAGGCGCCGCATGGTGACGGCGTCGAGGCCTTCCGTGTCGGCGATCGCCACGGCGGCCGCGGCGATGCGCTGCGGGGTGAGAGTGGAGCGCGGGGCGGGCGCGGGGCGGTTGAGGCGTTCCCAGAGGGAGACGGTCTCCCTGGGCTCGGACGGCTCCGGCGTCACCTGCTTCTCCTCTTTCCTGCGAGTGGCCATGGGCGAGGTTCCTTCCGGTGCCGGGGGTTGTGTACAACGTAACAGCAGTGGACAACGTACACTCCGCTGTGTACGTTGTATCTGTAGCGATACGCCGTACACTTCCAGGAGTTCCGCATGAGTGACCTGAACGACAGCCCTCTGCAGGTGGCGGCCCTCGTCGGCAGCACGAGGGGCGGACGCTTCGGTCCGGTCGTGGCCGACTGGCTGCTGAGCCAGATCGCCCAGCGCAAGGACATGGAGGTCGACCTCGTCGACCTGGTGGAGACACCCCTGCCGACCGTCATGCCGGCCTTCGGAGAACAACTCCCGGACAAGGACCTGGCCCTGCTCGGCGCGGTCGCCCCGCGCATGGAGTCGGCCGACGCCTTCATCATCATCACGCCGGAGTACAACCACAGTTATCCGGCGGCCCTGAAGAACGCGATCGACTGGCACAACCCGCAGTGGCACGCCAAGCCCGTCGCCTTCGTCTCCTACGGCGGCATCTCCGGCGGCCTGCGTGCCGTCGAGCACCTGCGGCTCGTCCTCGCCGAGCTGAACGCCATGACGATCCGCAACACCGTCAGCTTCCACAACTACGGCGACAAGTTCGACTCGGACGGCAAGCCCCTCGACCCGGACTGCGACGTCGCGGCCAAGGCCCTGCTCGACCAACTGGCCTGGTGGGGAGAGGCACTTCGGGACGCCCGCACCGCTCGCCCGTACACCGGCTGAGACGAAAGACGGCCATGACCACCGACACGACGGAGACCGGCGGCACCGCGGACACGCCTCCGCAGGCCGCCGGGAAGCTGCCCTACCTCGGCATCTTCGGGCTCATGCTCGGCATCTTCCTGGCCACCCTCGACGGACAGATCGTCAGCATCGCCTTGCCGACCATCGTCGGCGACCTCGGCGGCCTCGACCACTTCTCCTGGTCCGTCACGGCCTACCTGCTCACCATGGCCGCCGCCACCCCGATCTGGGGCAAGCTCGGGGACCTCAAGGGCCGCAAGGGCGCCTACATGTGGTCCGTGCTGCTCTTCCTGGTCGGCACCGTCCTGTGCGGACTGGCCCAGGACATGCCACAGCTCATCGCCTTCCGCGCCATCCAGGGCCTCGGTGCCGGCGGACTCATGGTCGGCGCGCTGTCGGTCATCGGCGTACTGGTTCCCGCGCACGAACGAGGCCGCGTCCAGTCGATGGTCGGCGTGATGCTGCCGGTCGCCTTCGTCGGCGGACCGCTGCTCGGCGGCTTCATCACCGACGCCCTCGACTGGCGCTGGGTGTTCTACGTCAACGTGCCCTTCGGCGTCCTCGCGCTGTTCGCGGTCGCCAAAGGCGTACGGCTGCCGAAGGAGCGCTCCGGCGGACGGATCGACTACCCCGGTACGGCTCTGCTGACCACCGCCATCCTCTCGCTCACCCTGCTGGCCACCTGGGCCGGCACCCGCTACGACTGGGGATCGGCGCAGATCGTGCTGCTCGCCGTCGTCGCGGCCGTGGCCGTCGCCGGATTCGTCCGGGTGGAACAGCGGGTGGCGGAACCCGTCATCCCGCCGCGGCTGTTCCGCAGCCGTGACTTCGCCCTCGCCCAGACGCTCAGCTTCCTGGTCGGCGCCGTGCTGGTCTCGGTGATCAACTACCTGCCCCAGTACATGCAGTTCGTGCAGGGCTCCACCTCCACCGTCAGCGGTATGCAGATCCTGCCGCTGATGATGGGCATGCTGGCCGCGCAGCTGACCACCGGGCGGCTGATGGACCGCGGCGGCCTGGAGCGGGTGGTACCGATCACCGGCGGTGCCGTCACGGTCGTCGGCGCACTGCTGCTGCTCCTGCTGGACACGGACACCCCGGTGTTCGTCGCCTCGGCCCTCACCCTGGTGCTCGGCATCGGCGTCGGCATCCTGATGCAGAGCACGCTGCTCACCACGATGAACACGGCACCGCCGCGCGACATGGGAGCCGCCACCGGAACGGTCACGCTGCTGCGCACGATCGGCGGTTCACTCGGCGTCGCCGCGCTCGGTGCCGTGCACCTGGGCCGTATGACGGACGAGCTCGCCGCCCGACTGGGCGAGCGCGGCGCCGAACAGCTCACCTCCGGCGGCGAGTTGACCCCGTCGTCGGTCGACGGGATGTCCGGCCGGGTGCGCGGCGTCGTCCAGGAGGCCTTCACCAGCGGCCTGCACGGCGTCCTCGTCGGCACCGCCCTGCTCTCGGCCGTCGCCTTCGCCCTCGCCTGGTTCGTCCGTGGGACCCCGGCCCCCAAGACCCCCGAATCGGCCGGGGATTCACGGCCCGCCCAGGTCCCCGCGACGACCACGGACTGACACCCGACGTACGTATTCCCCGTCCTCCTTTTTCCCCACCGATCCCGTCAGGCGCCCCCGCGCCCCGACCGAAAGCAGACCCTTCTTATGTCGACCACCTCCGCCGAGCGCGCCAAGGAACTCCTGCTGCGCCCCTTCACCCTGGGCAGCCTCACCCTTGCGAACCGGATCGTCATGGCGCCGATGACCCGAGAGTTCTCGCCCGGCGGCGTACCGGGCGACGACGTGGCGGCGTACTACGCGCGGCGCGCGGCGGGCGGTGCCGGACTCGTCATCACCGAGGGGACGTACATCGGCCACGACTCGGCCGGCACGAGCGACCGCGTCCCCCACATCCACGGCGAGCAGGCCCTGGCCGGCTGGGCCAAGGTCACGGAGGCGGTGCACAGCGCGGGCGGCAAGATCCTGTCGCAGCTGTGGCACGTGGGCCTGGACCGGAAGGCCGGTTCCCCGCCCGTACCCGAGGCCCCGAGCATCGGCCCCTCCGGCGTCGCTGTCGACGGCACGCCGGTCGGCCGCGCCATGACACAGACCGACATCGACGATGTGATCGCCGCCTACGCCGCGGCAGCCGCTGCCGCCGAGCGCACCGGCTTCGACGGCATCGAGGTGCACGCGGCCCACGGCTATCTGATCGACCAGTTCCTCTGGGAGCAGACCAACCGCCGTACCGACGCGTACGGCGGTGACCTCGGCGCCCGTACCCGGTTCGCCACCGAGATCGTGGCCGCCTGCCGTGGGGCGGTCGCCCCGGACTTCCCGATCACCTTCCGGTTCTCGCAGTGGAAGATGGGTGCTTATCAGGCCAGGCTCGCGCAGTCGCCGCAGGAGCTCGAAGCCCTGCTCGCTCCCCTGTCGGACGCCGGCGTGGACGCCTTCCACTGCTCCACACGCCGGTTCCACCTGCCCGAGTTCGAAGGATCCGAGCTCAACCTCGCCGGCTGGGCGAAGAAGGTCTCGGGCAAGCCCACGATCAGCGTCGGCTCGGTCGGCCTCGACAACGAGTTCATCGAGGTGTTCCAGGGGAAGCCGGGCTCGGTCGCCGGGATCGACGCGCTGCTCGACCGGGTGGAGCGTGACGAGTTCGACCTGGTGGCCGTCGGCCGCGCGCTGCTCGGCGACCCCGAGTGGATCACGAAGATTCTCGGCGGCCGGACCGAGGAACTCCAGCCCTTCCACATGGGCCTACTGGGTACCCTCCACTGAGCCCGTTCACACATCAGGAATTCCGGGCGACGACATGCGGCACGGCTTACGTGAGTAATCCCGAAATCAACAATCGATCACGGCCACTCTGGCCGAATTTGAACTTCTGATATTGCCCCATGTTTCACGGATGCTTCGGCTCCCCCATTCTCGCTGGCCTGTCAATAGCTATTATTTGACTTTTCATCGAGCGGTTTGTAGCCTTCTGGGAGCGCGACTCGATGCCCGCTTATCTGGCATAACATGGGGGAGTATCGGATGAGCAATCAGTCCACGAAATTTCTCGAGCCCGCCATTCCGCAACAGTTGGCCAATCGCCGCGCGCCGACGCCGTCGCGCCCAGTCGGCCAACACGCCCAGCAGCATCCGCCCATACCGGCCCAGCAACTGCCGCCCATCCAGGCCCAACCCCAGCTCCGCAAGGCGCGCGGGGTGCTGCGCGTCCTCGTCGTCGAGAGCGGGGCGCCCGCTGCCCAGTCCCTGGTTCTGAGCCTGGCCAGGCACGGATACCAGGCCGTCAGCGTGGACACCGGCACCAAGGCGCTCCAGAGGTACCGCGAAGCGGATGTCCTGCTCATAGACCTGGACCTGCCCGACCTGGACGGCATTGAGATCTGCCGTTTCGTCCGGGCCGCGTCCGGGGTCGGAGTCATCGTCGTCACGGCTCGCGACACGGAACTCGACCGCGTGCTCAGCCTCAAGGCGGGTGCGGACGACTATGTGGTGAAGCCCTACAGTCTGCCCGAGCTGATGGCCCGTATCGAAGCGGTCATGCGACGGGTGCGCCCGCTGCCGCTGACCACCGAGGTGATCGTCAGTGGTTCGTTGCGCATCGACTCGCGCACCCGTGAGATCCGGCTCGGCGACGATCCCGTCGAGGTGACGCGCAAGGAGTTCGACCTGCTTTATCTGCTGGCTTCCCGGCCGGGCAGTGTCGTTTCCCGAAAGCAAATAATGACCCTGGTCTGGGGTGATTCCCGATCCCAGCCGGGGCGCACGATCGATACACACGTAAGCAGTCTCCGCAGTAAACTCGGATCCAGCAGCTGGATCATCACGGCCCGCGGTGTCGGTTTCCGATTCGGTCATGCGTAAATTGGTTCCGTGTATTTCAGTGAATTCGAAAACAGTCGCTGGAGCAGAAAGCGTTTCCTTTCGGTAGACGCATGGCGTGAACTCGCCGGAGAAATTCCCGCCGACTCGGACCAGCGCGCACGACGAGCCCGCGGCCCTTGGGGGACGCGGGCTCGTCGTATGGGGCGGGCGCGAGTCGGCCTCGCCGGGCTGGTCCAGTGCGCTGATCCGGTGGACCGTGTGGAGAGACGTCGTTCGAGGGGGCTTCGGGCGGCCTCGGCGGGTGTCCCCGCATCGCGACCGCGGACGGTGGTACCGGCATTCGGCTCCGCCCGGCCTCCAGCCTCCACAGCCGGGATCCGCCCGGCCGGCACCGCGTCCGGCCGGCGCCCTTCGGCTCGACGCCGATGCGGCCGTGCCGCCCCCACGCCGCATCCGGTTTCCACGCGTACGCCGGCTCCCGACACCCGTGGCAGCCGCGCCGCTTCTGGTGGCCGGATCCCGTCCTCGAACAACACGGCGGCCGCGAAACGCACACGCTCACGCCTCACCCGTGCTCCGGTGACCGTCAGGCCACCATCCGAAGACCGCGTGCCGCCGGTGCGGACCGGGGGCCTCGACCGTCACTCCAGCCCGCAGGGGGCCATGCTCCGGGCCGCCCGCGCGGAGGAGTGAGCTCGCGGAGGAGTGAGCTCGCGGAGGAGCGATCCCGCTCGGCTCGCCCCTTGGCCGGGGATCACCTCGTCTGTTCGCCCCGACTCGCGCAGGAGGCCCGCTCATGCCGTCCCCGAGGCCGGGGAAAGCCATGGCCCTTGCCGGCTGCCTCGGCCACCGAGGCGGCCCCCATACGCGCAGCCGCGAGCGCCGGACCCCGCTCACCCGTGTGCAACCGGGTGCCGTTGTCCGGCGCCGCCGCCGTGGGCGTTATGCGTTGCGCCCGCGCCGTACCGCCTCGAGCCCCAGCACTCCGGCCGCGCCCACGATCACGTGCATCACGGCGAGCGAGGCCGCCGTACCGCCGTCGGTGTCGCTGGTGAGGGGGCCGAGGGCGGTGAGGACGCCGAGGGCGCCGGACACGATCTGGCCGACCCGCAGGAGCACCGGCTTCCAGCGGGCCGCGAACGCGGCGACCGTGACGCCGAGCGCCGCCGGGACGAACGAGGCGAAGATGACGCCGCTCGCGACGATGTCGTCCGCCTTGCCGTTGAGCTCCAGGGTCAGGGAGGCCCCCGCCGCGTCGGCGATGAACAGGACGATCAGGTTGACGGCCGTCGCGACGAGGGCGCTGCCCACCGCGGCCTGCCACAGGGGCAGTCCGCGCCCCGCGCGAGTCGTGGGGGAAGTGCTGATCTCGGCGGGGTTGCTGCTGGTCATGGAAGGGTCCTCCGGTTGCTGAATGAGGGCGTGGGGGTCAGGACGGGTTCAACGAGAGGCCGTGCCGGAATACGTTGCGCGGGTCGTACGTGTTCTTGACCCGCTGCAGCCGGGGGTGGTTGTCCTTGTAGAGGATCGTGTACCAGGGCACGCCCGAGGGGTTCTGGTACGGGTCCCTGATGTCCACGTCGGGGTAGTTGACGTAGCCGCCGTCCTGCTGGTCGTTCGGGACCGGGAAGCCGCCCGTGGTGGCGTGGACGCCCTTGCGCAGCGTTCGGATCCACTCGACCTCGGCCGCGTCGGCCGACGGCTCGGACCAGTTGGTCGAGTACCAGACCTTGAAGATGGAGTCCCGCTGGGCCACGGCGGTCGCCGACGACGACACGGTGTTGATCTTGCAGCCGTATGCCGCGAGGTACACGAGACCGGCGCCGGTGGAGTGCTCGGGATCCGTCAACGACCGGTACACGACACCGACCTGGTCCGCCGTCAGCGGCTTGCGCAGATGCCCGCCGATGGACTTGTGCCTGGAGTACGTGCCGAACGGGGGCGTCGGCTCGGTGGCCGCCTCCACCCACGGCATCTCCCGCGTGTCGACCGTCGGCGTGACACCGACACCGGCCGACACCGCGGCCAGGTAGTCGTCGAACAGCTTCGGTGTGGCGGCGAGCGTCGCGTCCATCCGGATTTCCAGTACGAACGACCCGACCAGCGACGAACGCAGCTGGAAGGAGCTGTGCATGGTGGCGTACGGCGAGTCGGGCCCGCTGTTGGCCGCGTGCCAGGCACCGTGGTTGAGCAGCAGCCGGGTGAAGGCGGCCTCGGTGATCTCCGACCACTGCCAGGTCACAAGGGACTTGCGCATCCGGGCGGGCGGCTTGGGCAGCAGCGCGGTGGGGGCTCCCGACGCGCCCGGCGTACGGAACCAGAACCTGGTCACGATGCCGAACTGGCCGCCGCCACCGCCGGTGTGCGCCCACCACAGGTCGCGGTTCGGGTCACCGCGACGGCTGGTCGCGACGATCGTGCGGGCCTTGCCGTCGCTTCCCGCGACCACCACCTCGACCGCGTACAGATGGTCGACCGACAGTCCGTAGCGCCGGGACAGAGGCCCGTAGCCGCCGCCGGACACGTGCCCGCCGACACCGACCTCGGGGCAGACACCGCCGGGCAGGGTCACGCCCCAGCCCTCGTACAGCGCCTTGTAGACCTCGCCGAGCCGGGCACCGGACTCGACGGCGAACGCGTTCATGGAACCGTCGAAGTAGACCCGCTTCATCTCCGAGGTGTCGACCAGGAGACGGAACTGGGGGTCGTCGACCAGACCGTCGAAGCAGTGGCCGCCGCTGCGTACGGTGATCCGCTGGTCCTTGCGGATCGCCTGGTTGACCGCCTTCTCCACCTGGGAGGCGTTGTGCACCAGCCAGATCTCGTCCGGGGCGGCCCTGAAGCGGGTGTTGTACCCGCGCCCCGCCAACTCGGCGTAGCGCGTGTCGCCGGGTCTGACGATCACCTCGGGCGCGGCGGCCGAGGCGGCGGTCGTGCCGGCGTGGGCGGCCGGTACCACGGCGGACAGGCCCGTCGTGGTACCGGCCACAACTATCGAGGAGCCAAGGAACGTGCGGCGCGAAACCATGTCGAGCACTCACCCTTTTCTCACGTACGTGGAGCGGCTGAAACCTGCCGCCAGCCAAGCAGTGGCTCCCCGTGGTCCGGGCACAGTTGACACGGATCTGTCATGGCTCCGTACGAAACCTGATCCTCAGACGCAAACCCACCAAGTCCGCCTCGCGCAGAGTCACTTGGCGGCAGGGTCAGGTCCGCTGCCTCGGATCCAGGACCGGACGAGGGCTCAGGACGGCTCCGGCTGCCACCCCAGCGCCCGGGAGATGCCGCGTGCCGCGAGCCGTACCGCCGGTATCAACGCCGGTGTCTGCGCGTCGCGTTCGGGCACCACGACCGAGACGGCCGCGGCCACCGAGCCGTCCGCTCCACGGACCGGCGCGGCCACCGACAGCGCGTCGTCGGTGATCTGACGGCTGCTCACCGCCACGCCCGCGCGCCGGACTTCGGCGAGTACGCGGCGCAGGGTGGCCGCGTCCGTGATGGTGTGCGGGGTGAATCCGGCGAGCGGGCCGCCGCAGTACGTCTCCTGGAAGGCGGCCTCGCAGTGCGCGAGCAGCGCGAGCCCCACCCCGGTCGCGTGCAGCGGCCAGCGGGCGCCCACCTGGATCTTCACGCCCACGGCCGAACGGCCGGAGATCCACTCGATGTAGACGACCTCGGAGCCGTCCCGGACCGCCAACTGCACGTTCTCGTGGGTGGCTTCGTACAGGTCCTCCAGATACGGCAGCGCGATCTGGCGCAGTGCGAGACCGCGTGGGGAGAGCGCCGCGATCTCCCACAGGCGCAGGCCCACGTGGTAGATCCCGGACGCGTCGCGCTCCAGGGCTCCCCAGTCGCTGAGCGCACCCACCAGCCGGTGGGCGGTGGTGAGGGAGAGCCCGGCCCGGCGGCTGATGTCCGTGAGGGAGAGCGCCGGGTGGTCGTGGTCGAAGGCGGCGAGCACGGCCAGGAGACGGCCGGGGGCGGACGCCGCGGTCATGGGCCGAGTCCGGTCATGAGTCGAGTTCGGCTTCGGCGATCCGCTGCAGAAGCGTGTGCAGGGTGTCCCGCTCGGCCGGGTCGAGGGGCTGGAGCAGGTCGTTCGTCACCCGCAGACCCGCCTCGTCGGTGTCGCGCAGGAAGACGCGGCCGTCCTCGGTGAGCACCACGATGCGGCTGCGGCGGTCGTCGGGGGAGGGGCGGCGCTCGGCGAAGCCGAGCTTCTCCAGGTCGTCGACCAGACCGACGATCGCGCTGGGGTCGTAGCCGAGCCGCGAGCTCAGCTCCCGCTGGAGCGCCCCCTCGGAGGTGGCCAGGAACCGCAGCAGCGCGTAGTGGCGCAGCCGAAGCCCCGACTCCTGGAGGAACGTGTTGAACAGCTGCCCCGACCGCAGTCCCAGCCGGTACAGGAGATAGCCGGTGTCCGAGTGCAGCCCGCGCATCCACGGCTCCTGCGAGTCGATGGAGTCGGGGGGCGTGGCGTGCTGCTGGCCGGCGATGGCGGGCTCCCTGGGCCGGGCCCCTGCGGGGCGGTGCGTACGTGTTTCCCACAGCATGCCGCACAGACGAGTCGGCAACAACTATTGACGACAACAATGATTGTCTTTAGCTTCGATCTCGTAATGCTCCGATCTCGTAGCCGTCCTGCCTTCCGCAGGTGATCCGCTTCTCGAAGGGACCCGTCGTGCCCAGCATCGATCTCACCGGCAAGGTCGCCGTCGTCACCGGCTCCGGCCGAGGCCTCGGCCTGGCCTATGCGCACGCCCTCGCCGCCGCCGGCGCCTCCGTGGTCGTCAACGACGTGGACGAGGCCGTCGCCGAGCAGGCCGTCAAGGCGATCACCGCGGCGGGCGGTTCCGCCGTGGCCGAAGTGGTCCCGGTCGGCACCACGGAGGCTGCGGACCGGCTGGTGGGCCGCGCGGTGGAGGAGTTCGGCCGCCTCGACATCCTTGTCACGAACGCGGGCATCCTCCGGGACAAGGTCCTGTGGAAGATGACCGACGAGGACTTCGACGCGGTGATCACCACCCACCTCAAGGGCACCTTCACCTGTGCCCGCGCCGCCGCCGTGCGCATG
This sequence comes from Streptomyces sp. NBC_00258, assembly GCF_036182465.1. Lineage (NCBI taxonomy): Bacteria > Bacillati > Actinomycetota > Actinomycetes > Kitasatosporales > Streptomycetaceae > Streptomyces > Streptomyces sp. NBC_00258. The sequence continues at coordinate 2,916,262 of NZ_CP108081.1, read as the reverse complement.
CGCGAGCAGGGCGAGGGCGGCACGCTGATCCTGGTCGGCTCCCCGGCCGGACAGCGCGGCAACTTCGGCCAGACGAACTACGCCGCCGCCAAGGCCGGCATCGCCGCCATGGCCCGTACGTGGTCGATGGAGCTGGGCCGCGCGGGCATCACCGTCAACGCGATCGTGCCGGTGGCCGCGACCGCCATGACCGAGACCATCCCGGCCTTCGCGCCCTACATCGAGGCCATGCGCGGCGGCGAGCCGCTGCCGGAGTTCCTCCGCAAGGGCGAGGGCTTCGGCACTCCCGAGGACTGCGCCGTCCTCGTCCCGTTCCTGGCCTCCGAGGCCGCCCGCGGTGTGACCGGCCAGGCCATCGGCATCGGCGGCGACAAGGTGGCCCTGTGGTCCCACCCCCAGGAGATCAAGGCGGCGTACGCTGACGGTGGCTGGACCCCCGACTCCCTCGCCGACGTCTGGCCGGCCTCACTGGGCGCCGAGCCGCAGTCGGTCGGCATCCCCGCCCCGAAGTTCCCGGAGGCGTGAACGATGACGAACCTCAATGTCGAGGAACTCGTCGCGATCGACGTCCACACCCATGCCGAGGTCTCCTCCAAGGGCACCTCTTCCCTGGACGACGACCTGCACGAGGCCTCCAGCGCCTACTTCAAGGTCGAGGGCAAGCGGAAGCCGACCCTGGAGGAGACGGCCGCCTACTACCGTGAGCGGAAGATGGCCGCCGTGATCTTCACGGTCGACGCCGAGTCCGCCACCGGCACCGAGCCCGTCCCGAACGAGGAGGTCGCCGAGGCGGCCGCCGCCAACGCGGACGTGCTGATCCCCTTCGCCTCCATCGACCCCTTCCGCGGCAAGGCGGGCGTCAAGCAGGCCCGCCGCCTGGTCGAGGAGTACGGGGTGAAGGGCTTCAAGTTCCACCCCAGCATCCAGGGCTTCTTCCCCAACGACAGGTCGGTCGCGTACGACCTGTACGAGGTGATCGAGGAGACCGGCACGATAGCCCTCTTCCACACCGGACAGACGGGCATCGGCGCGGGTGTCCCGGGCGGCGGCGGGATCAGGCTCAAGTACTCGAACCCGCTCCACGTGGACGACGTCGCCGCGGACTTCCCGCACCTCAAGATCATCCTGGCGCATCCGTCCTTCCCCTGGCAGGACGAGGCCCTCGCGGTCGCCACCCACAAGCCGGGCGTCCACATCGACCTGTCCGGCTGGTCGCCGAAGTACTTCCCGCCGCAGCTCGTGCAGTACGCGAACACCCTGCTCAAGGACAAGGTCCTGTTCGGCTCGGACTACCCGGTCCTCACCCCGGACCGGTGGATGGCCGACTTCGCGAAGCTCTCCATCAAGGACGAGGTCCGGCCGAAGATCCTCAAGGAGAACGCGGCCCGGCTGCTCGGGCTGACGAAGCCATAAGGGGCACCCCATGTGCAACGAAGGACAGGGGCACGGACATGCGCAATGAGGGACTGGGGTCCTGGCCCGCACGCCGGGCCCGCAAGACCCCGCACCGCACCGCCCTGATCCACGGCGACACGACGGTCACGTACGCCGGGCTGTACGAGCGCACCACCCGCCTCGCGCACGCCCTGCGCGCCTGCGGAGTGCGCCGCGGCGACCGGATCGCCTACCTCGGCCCGAACCACCCCTCCTACCTGGAGACACTGTTCGCCGCGGGCACCCTCGGGGCGGTCTTCGTACCGCTCAACACCCGCCTCGCCGGGCCCGAGATCGCCTACCAGCTCACGGACTCCGGCGCGAAGGCCCTCGTGTACGGGCCTTCGTTCGCCGGCCTGGTCGCGGGACTCCCGGGCAACAGCGACGTGCGTACGTACGTCGAAGTGGGCGCCGAATACGACCAGTTGCTCGGCGCTGCCTCCGACGAGGCGATCGACGAACCCGTCACCGCCGACGACACCTGCATCATCATGTACACCTCGGGCACGACCGGCCGGCCCAAGGGCGCGATGCTCACCCACGGCAACCTGACGTGGAACGCGGTCAACGTCCTGGTCGACCAGGACGTGATCGCCGACGAACGTGCCCTGGTCTCCGCCCCGTTGTTCCACACGGCCGGGCTGAACATGCTGACCCTGCCGGTCCTCCTCAAGGGCGGTACCTGCGTCCTGGTCGAGGCCTTCGACCCCGAGGCCACCTTCGACCTGATCGAACGGCACCGGATCACCTTCATGTTCGGCGTGCCCACCATGTTCGAGCACGTGGCCCGCCATCCGCGCTGGGCCGACGCCGACCTGTCCTCCCTGCGGATGCTCAGCTGCGGAGGCTCACCCGTGCCGACCCCGCTCATCGCCGCCTACCAGGAGCGGGGCCTCACCTTCCTCCAGGGCTACGGCATGACCGAGGCCTCGCCCGGCGTGCTCTTCCTGGACGCCGAGCACGCGGTCACCAAGGCGGGTTCGGCGGGCGTGCCGCACTTCTTCAGCGACGTCCGCGTCGTACGGCCCGACCTCACCCCCGCCGAGACCGGCGAGACCGGGGAAGTGGTCGTACGCGGGCCGCACGTCATGCCCGGCTACTGGGGGCTGCCCGACGAGACCGCGGCCGTGTTCCACGACGGCTGGTTCCGCAGCGGGGACGCCGCCCGGATCGACGAGGACGGCTACGTCACCATCGTCGACCGCATCAAGGACATGATCATCTCCGGCGGCGAGAACATCTACCCCGCCGAGATCGAGGATCAGCTCCTCGCCCACCCCGACATCGTCGAGTGCGCGGTCATCGGCGTGCCCGACGAGAAGTGGGGCGAGGTGCCGCGCGCGGTCGTCGTGCCCCGCGAGGACGTCGCGCTCGACCCCGACGAGGTCCTCGCGTCCCTCGCCGGACGCCTCGCCAAGTACAAGATCCCGAAGTCGGTGGTGCTCGCGGACGAACTGCCGCGGACGGCCTCCGGCAAGCTCCTCAAGTCCCGTGTCCGCAAGCGGTACGGCACCAACTCCCAGTCGAAGGAAGACACATGAGCATCACCGCGCACGGCATCGACGAGCTGAAGAAGCTCGCCGGCAGCGACCTCGGCACCAGCGAGTGGATCGAGGTCACCCAGGAGCGCATCAACACGTTCGCCGACGCCACGGGCGACCACCAGTGGATCCACGTCGACGAGGAGAAGGCCAAGGAGGGGCCGTTCGGCGCGCCCATCGCGCACGGCTATCTCACCCTCTCCCTCTTCATCCCGCTCTTCACCGAGCTGCTGGACGTCCAGGGCGTCACCACGAAGGTCAACTACGGCCTCAACAAGGTGCGTTTCCCCTCGCCGGTGAAGGTCGGCTCGCGTATCCGGCTCGTCGGAAGGCTGGCGGACGTCGAGGACGTACCGGGGGGTGTGCAGATCACGGTCGACGGCACGATCGAGATCGAGGGTGCGCCCAAGCCTGCGGCGGTGCTGCAGAGCTTGTCCCGTTTTTATGTGTGAGCCCCTGCTGGGTGCCGGGTAACGACGGGTCGTGTGTCGGCTGCGGGCCGGTGGGGGCTTGTCGCGCAGTTCCCCGCGCCCCTGAGGGCGCTCAGACGCCCGGCCGCACCGGCACCAGGTCGAGAAGCCGTTCCGCCGACTCCCTCGCCAGCGGGGTCAGTCGGGCGTACACCGTGCGGAACGTCTTCTCGGCCTGTTCGGCGGGCCAGTCGTCCGGGAGGTGTTTGACCGGCAGGCGCGGGTCCCGGCGGACGACCTGCAGCCACTCCGTCGACAGGCGCAGCCGCAGTGCGAGCGCCTCGTCGGCGGCGGGCTCCGTCGTCTCCCAGCGCTGCCAGCGACGTACGAACGCCTCGTAGCGCATGGCCAGTTCGCCCAGCGCCCAGGTCTCCTCGATCATGGCGCCGATGTCCATGCCCGCGTCCGCGTGGGCACGGAAGATCTTCACATGGGCGGACAGACCGAGTTCGGTGACGAGCGCGGAGACGTCGGCCTCGCCGGGTGCGATCCACAGCCCGCCGAACAGCGGGCCGAAGCCGCTCCAGGTCAACTGCGCGCGCAGATCGTGGCGTTGACGCTGCCAGGACTCCGGCAGGGAGAAGCCGAGCAGCGTCCAGGAGCCGTCCCACTGCCGGTTGACGGCCCCCTCCTCCCAGATCCGCTGCTCGCCGTCCCGCAGCACGGACTCAGAGCGCTCGGTCAGCCCGAAGTACATACGGCGCCCCTCGCGCTGCCGCCTGAGCAGATCGCGGCCCACCATGCGCGTCAGTGTCGAGCGGGTCGCGTGCTCGCCGACGCCCGCGCGCCCGAAGACGTCGATGACGCTCCCCGAGTACACGCAGACGTCACGGCCGAGCACCTGGTCACCCAGGAACGACAGCATGAGGGACTGGGGCCGCAGCGCCTCGTCAGTGGTCACCGGCCCACGGTACGCCCGTCGATCAGCTTGTGACCAGGTAGTACGGGCGCACCGGCCACCCCAGGACCGGCAGCCCCCGGCCCGGCCTCACCGGTGGCCGGCGACCTCCACGAACACGGGGTTGGAGTAGAACCACGTGTCGAGCCACGGATCACCGTCGCCCGGCTCGTGCGGAATGGGCCCGTGCGGGTCGACCGACGCGCCCAGGTACCCGGCGCCGTGCCGGTTGCCGTCGCTGCCGCGCAGCCGCACGTAGAAGGACTCGTCCCCGGCCGTCAGCGGGATGCGCAGGGTGTACGTGCCCTTGCGGCCGGACACGTCCGACGTGTGCACGACCCTGGTGGCCGGCGCCCGCCAGTTGTCCCGGTCGGCCGCCGGGCCGCGCACCGCGCCGCGGATGACGTCCACGTGGGCCGGCTCGGGCAGGATGTCGTGCGGGTTGGGTCGCGAGGCCGTCGTCACCGTCACGTTCAGGGTGAGCTTCTCGCCCTTGCGGACGCGCAGACGCCCGCCCAGTGTGACGCCCCGGCCGTGGTCGCAGTCCCGCTTCAGCCGTACGTCGAGACCGTCGAGCAGATGGCCGTGGTCGAGCCAGACCCGGCCCGCGCGCAGGCCCGCCATCACCGAGCGGTAGCCGTAGCGGGTCACGCCGACGTGCGTGCGGCTGAACTGGCCGGGCCAGAAGTCGCCGCCCGGCTGCGGCTCGGTGGTGTTGACCGGGTCGGGCAGGCGGCCCGTGTTGTCGAAGTTCTGCCCAGACGGCCAGTCGCCGTTCTTCCAGGTGTCGAACACCACCCGGTGCACATCGGAGTTGGTGGTGATCGTGAACAGCCTGCCCTCGGAGAGCATGGCGTCCCACATGCCGCCGACGGTCGCCGTCATCCAGTCGAAGCCGCCGTACGTGAGGTACGAGTCCGTCGGATAGCCGGGCCAGGAGTCCGCCGAGGGCTTGTTCTCGTACTCGCCGCGTATCGACGTCGGACCGCGCCAGCCGGGGATGGCACCGCCCTGCGCACCGGGGGCGCCCTCCATGCCGATCATGATCTCGGGGGCCGCGTCCCGCCAGCCCCGCATCTCGTGCGGGGAGTCGATGCCCAGGCGCATCGGGTGGTTGGCGAAGACCAGCACGTCGTCCACGTAGCCCGAACGGCGCTGTGCGGCGAGCCACTTGATGGCCTTGACGGCGTGCGCCTCGTTGCGCGGGGTGTCGGGGTGGGTGGGACCGCCTGCCGTGTAGCCGAGCAGCTTGCCGTCGTAGGCCAGCTCGAACTTCGTGAGCAGGTCCACCTCGTGGCGGCCGGGAGCCGCGAAGACCGTGCAGTGCTCGGCGCCCGGGATGTACCACTCCAGGCCCTGGAAGATCAGCTGACGCGGGTTCGCCGCACGGGCCTTGAGGATCTCCTCGTGCTCCAGCTTCGCCCCGTACTGGGCGTGCCCGAAGTTGGAGTGCTCGTTGAACACCATCCAGTCGAGGCCGTACTCGGCGCTCGCCTGGGCGAGTTGGGAGAACGTGTACTTCGCGTCGTGGCTGTAGACGGAGTGCACGTGGTGGTCGCCGACGAGGTAGGCGAGGCGCGGGTCGTTGCCGCCGAAACCCTTCGCGCTCGCCACGGCGGGCGTCGCCAGCGACCCGGCGGCGAAGGCGGCACCGAACAGGCCCGCACGGCGCATGAGCTGGCGCCGGGACACGCCCTGCGCGTCGAGGGCGGCGGGGGAGACGGACGGATCTGCCCAGGCGGGCAGCTGCTGCTCGGTCATGGTCTGGTGAGTCCCTCGGAGTTCGATGGATCAGTGGTTCATGAACGACGTGACGGGCAGGGCGCGTTCGACGATCCGTACGTCACCGAGCCGTCCGTGCAGGATCTGGTCGATCTTCCCGGCGTACTCGTAGCCGCCGAGGATCCAGGGCAGGCCGACCGAGGTGATGCCGACGGACGACGCCTTCGGGTTGCGCACCACCGGGCAGCCCTGGACGTACAGGGTGGTGTGCCGTCCGTCGTTGACGACGGCGACGTGCCACCACGTCTCCAGCGGTGTCTCCTGGCCCCAGTTGGTCGCGATTCCCTGCTGGTTGAGAGGGCGCATGGCCCACTGGGGCTCGCGGTCGTTCGACAGCGACAGCGTGGCGATGGGCTCGTCCGGGTCGTCGGCGGTCTTCCCCGCGGCGCCGCCCGTACCGGTGCGGCCGAGCAGCCCGGCCCACGCGTCACGCGAGGGATCCCAGTCGGCGGGCAGCCGGTAGAAGGCCTCGATGGTGTAACCCGCCTTGAAGGTGGCCGAGTTGAGCGGCGCGCCGTCGACCGTCCGCAGATAGGCACCCTTGAGTGGAGGCTTGCCGCCGTGGAAGTCCAGGCTGCCGTGGCCCGGCTGGTCCGGGTGGTGGTCCGACGACCAGGTGAGCGAGCCGCCCGCCACCGTGACCACGGACAGGTCGTTGCCGCGCCCGGACACATCGCGGACCGTGCCGGTCACGGCGGCCCCGTCGTCCTTGCCGTCGAAGCGCCAGTACGCGACCGTGCCCGGTATCAGCATCTTCGACGCGGGACGTGCCGGGCGGGCGGGCACCGGCGCGAACCCGGAGAAGCGCTCCTCGAAGTCGATCCCGACGGTGAACCGGTCGGTGTCACCGCTGAGTTCGCTCTCCTGGCGCTCCAGCTCGTTGAGCCCCTTCGCGGCCCGGCCGAGGATCCACGGGGAGACCGTTTCCACGTCCACGGTGTTCCGGTCGAGGTCGAAGCGGTAGAGGCGGATCATCGCCGCGCCGCCGAAGTAGCGGTTCTGATAGTTCGTCAGGTGCAGATGGACGTCATGTCCCGCCGCGTTCTTGCGCGTCGCCCTGGCCGCCGGCCAGTAGTGGCCGTTGAGGGTCAGGAAGATCTGGTCGTGGTCCTCGATGAGCTGGTCCCACAGCTGCTGTCCGTACGAGGAGAGCGAGTCGTCCTCGTCGACCAGCTCGTGCGTCGTCAGGATCACCGGCGTCTTCGGGTGCCGGGCGATGACGTCCCTGGCCCACGTGAAGCCCTTCGCCGACAGCCGCCAGTCCAGCGCGAGCACCATCCACTCCCGCCCGGCGGCCCGGAACAGGTGGAAGGTGTTGTAGCCGTCCGGCGAGGCGCCCCCGTAGGTGGACCTGCCCTTGAAGCGGTCCGGGCCGAAGACGTCCAGATACGGGGTCGGGCCGCGCTGGTCGTCCGTCGACGACTTCACGTCGTGGTTGCCCGCCAGGACGCTGTAGCCGACGCCCTGCCGGTCGAGCAGCCGGAAGGCGTCGCCGATCGCCGCGCACTCCGCCTTCGCGCCGTTCTGCGTGAGGTCTCCGAGGTGGGACAGGAACACGATGTTCTCGTCGCGCCCGTGCTCCAGCAGATAGCGCAGGGACGCCTCGACGGGCGCCTTGTCGATGCTGGGCCCGTCGAAGAGGTACTGCGTGTCGGGCATGACGGCGAGGGTGAAGCGGCGGCTGTCGGGGTCGGGTCTCCAGCGGGCCTTCGAGCCCGGCACCGCCTGCGTGGTGGCTGCAGGCAGCGCGACCGCCGCCGTGGCCGCGCCGATCAGCGCGGTCGCCCGCAGGAAGTTCCGTCTGCCGGCGCCTGCCTGCTCGGTCTCGCAGAGGGTCTGGTCGTGCTCATGCGAAGTACACACGTCTGCTCCGTGAAAGGGGGGAATGCGTGGCTTGCGGAACGGGGTTCAGAGCACGCGCAGCGCCCAGGCCCACCGATGGGTGCCAGGAGCGACGAGGTACTCGGCCGAGGTGTCGGGCCCGCACGACGCCGTGCCGAGCCCCCGGTGCGCGGCGTCGAGGTGCACGACACAGCCGGGCCGCGGCACCAGCTCGTCGTGGTGCGCGGCGGTCGCCAGGTCCCCGGCCCGGTACCGGTTGACGGAGACCTGCCCCGGCGCCCCGAGCTCCACGGTCAGTCCCGTGGCGTCCGGCGCCGACAGCGTGAACCGGCGCACACCGTGCCGGCCGCCGCTCTCCTGCGGCCGCAGATAGGGGGTGAACAACTCGTCCACCGGGAGCGAGTGGTGCCCCACGGGCGCACCCGTGCTCCGGTCCGGGTAGGACTCCCAGGGGCCCTGCCCGTACCAGTCCAGGACATCGAGCCCGGCGACCGTCTCGAAGACCGTGCCGACGCGGGCCACGTCGTCGAGGCCCTCCGGCAGTTCGGCCGACTCCTCGACCCGGAGACCGCCGGCGACCGGGGTGAACACCTGCTCGTGGCGGACGGGCCCGGCCCCGGTCGCGTACTCGGCGACCACGACGACCCGGGAGCCCTCCTCACGCACGTCCACGACCTTGCGTACGAGCTCGTCGAGCCCCCAGTCGTGCCAGCGGGCCGCCATGCCGCCCAGCTCGTCGTTGTCGGTGGGCGCCCGCCACAGCGAGAGCACGGGCGAGGCGGTCAGCAGCGGATGGACCAGCAGAGCGTCCGTGTCCAGCGTGACGGCCGGGCCGGCCGCGGGCTCCGGCGTCGCGTCGGCGACGGCCTCGCCCAGCCGGACCTGCGGCAGACACACCTCGGTGCCGAGCGGCGCCCAGGCCTCGTCGTCCGCGGTGACGACCCGCAGCGTCAGCCAGGACTCGCCCTCCGGCACGGGGAACGGCAGCGACACCGCCGCGGACTCGCCCGGCAGTACGTCGGGCAGCTCGGCCGGTGCTGTCACCGTGGTGCCGTCCGCGAGGACCAGGCACCACTCGGCCGCCAGCCATTCCAGGCCCCGGAAGTGCTGCCGGTTGTGGACCAGGAGCACCCCCTGGTCGTAGGTGAGGCGGACCGGTGCCGCGATCTCCCGGTGCTCGTACATCACCGGCTTGGGCGTGCGGTCCGGGAACACCACGCCGTCGGCGATGAACGCCCCGTCGTGGATGGTCTCGCCGAAGTCGCCGCCGTAGGCCCAGCGATGGCCGGGCGCGGCGACTCCGTGCTCGTACAGCCCGGCGCCCCCACGCCCGGCAGGTCTTCCGTCGTTCACACGCTGGAGAATGCCGTGGTCCCAGAACTCCCAGATGAAGCCGCCCTGAAGACCCGGGGTGGACTCGATGGCGGCCCAGGTGTCGGCGAGCGTGCCGTTGCTGTTGCCCATGGCGTGCGAGTACTCGCACTGGATGAGCGGCATGGTCTGCTTCCCCGACAGGGCGTGCGCGACGCAGTCCTCGATCGGCGCGTACATGGGGCAGACGATGTCGGACGCGGCCGTCGGATCCGCCCAGTCGATCTTGGCGGCTCCCTCGTACTGGATCGGCCGGGTCGGATCGTGGCGCCGGACCCAGCCCGCCGCCGCGTCGTGGTTGGCGCCGTAGTCGGACTCGTTGCCGAGCGACCAGACGATGACCGACGGATGGTTCTTGTCGCGCAGCACCATGCGCGAGACCCGGTCCACGAAGGCGGGCAGATAGCGGGGGTCGTCGGCGATCTCGTGGGCGTGGTCGTGCGACTCGATGTTCGCCTCGTCCACGACGTAGAAGCCCAGCTCGTCGGCGAGGTCGTACAGCGTCGGGTCGTTCGGGTAGTGGGCGGTGCGGATCGCGTTGAAGCCGAAGCGCTTCATGACGACCAGATCCGCGCGCATGTCCTCCGTGGTGACCGTGCGCCCGGTCAGCGGGTGGAAGTCGTGCCGGTTCACGCCCCGGATGTAGACGCGCTCGCCGTTGACCAGCAGGTCCCGGCCGCGGATCTCGACGTCCCGGAACCCGACCCGGTGGTGCGAGGTGTCGGCGACCGAGCCGTCGGCGCGGTGCAGTCGCACGGCCAGGTCGTACAGCTCGGGTGTCTCGGCGGTCCACGGCCACACGTTCTCGACGGTGACCCGCAGCCGGGCCTCGCCGAGGAAGTCGGACACCCGCATGTCCTCGGCGTTGAAACGGTCGAACTCGGTGTCCTGGGCGAGGAGTTGGTCCTCCAGTGCCCCGGTGACGTACCACCCCCGCGGCAGCGGTCCCGAAGCGTCGCGTACCTGGCAGTCGACCCGGAGCCGTCCGTCCCGCCGGGCCCGCACGGTCACGTCCGCGAGATGCAGCGGATCGGTCGCGTACAGCAGCACCGAGCGGGTGATCCCGGCGTGCCACCACTGGTCCTGGTCCTCGATGTGCGAGGCGTCGGACCACTTGACGACGGTGAACCGCACGGTGGCCGGGTCCCCGGGGCGTACGACGTCGGAGAGGTCGAACTCGGCGGCGAGGTGGGAGTCCTTGGAGATGCCGACCGGACGGCCGTTCACATGGACCAGGAGCACGCTCTCGGCCGCGCCGACCTGGAGGACGATCCGGCGTCCGGCCCACTCGGCGGGGATGTCGACGGAACGCTCGTATATGCCCGTCGGGTTGGCGGCGGGCGAGGCGGGCGGGATCTCGGCCCACGGCATCTGCGCGTTGGTGTACTGGGGCAGGTCGTCGCCGCTCTGCGTGGTCCAGGTGCCAGGCACCTCGGTCCGGGTCCACTCGCCCGAGCAGCCCATGGGCGAGGGCAGCAGCTGGAAGTGCCAGGAGCCGTCCAGGGACAGCGCACCGGAGCGCCGGTCCACCGCGTTCATGGCCAGCCGCCCCCAGGAGGTCACCTCCGGTGCCTCCCAGGGGCGCAGGGCGATCAGGTGATCGCGTCGCATCAGCGAATGGCTCCCTTGCCGAGATCCGCGATGATCTGCTTGGCGCCGATCGCGAAGACGATCAGCAGTGGGATGAGGGCCAGTACGGCACCCGTCATGACCATCCCGTAGTCCGTGGTGCCGTGGACACCGTTGAGCTGGGACAGCGCGACCTGGAGGGTCACGTTGTCCGGGTTGGTGAGGGCGATCAACGGCCAGGCGTAGTCGTTCCACTGGCCCATGAAGGTGAAGATGCCGAGGAAGGCGAGACCGGGCCGGACGACCGGCAGGGCCACGTGCCAGTACTGGCGCATGAAGCTGGCCCCGTCGAGCTTGGAGGCGTCGAGCAGCTCGTCGTGGATCGCGCTCTTCATGTACTGCCGCATCCAGAAGATGCCGAACGCGTTCGCGGCCGCCGGCACGACCAGCGAGGTCATCGAGCCGATCCAGCCGAGCTTCGCCATGATCACGAACTGCGGGATGGCCTGGAGCTGCGCCGGCACCATGAAGATCATCATCATCATGGCGAACAGCACCCCCCGGCCCGGGAAGCTGAACTTCGCGAAGACGAACGCGGCCAGCGAGTCGAAGAAGAGCACGAGGACCGTCACCGTGGTGGCGACGAGCAGCGAGTTGAACATCGACCCGAAGAAGTCGATGCTGTCGAAGAGCTTGCTGAGGTTGTCGCCGAGGTGCGATCCGGGCAGCAGCTTCGGCGGGTAGGAGAAGATCTCGGTCGACGAGTGCGTCGACATGATCACGGCCCAGTAGAACGGGAACGCGGAGAGCAGCACGCCGAGGATCAGCGAGGCGTGGAGGGCGATGCCCCTGCGCCGGGTGCCGTCGATGCGCTTGTTCTTGCCGTGCCTGGCCTTGCCGGGCTCGGACTCGGTGGGCTTGACATCGGTGATTGTCATGGTGACGTGCCTCCCTAGTCTTCGCCCCGGCGCTGCACCAAGCGCCAGTTGATGATCGAGAAGATGACGACGACGAGGAAGATGCCCCAGGCCACGGCGGCGCCGTAACCGAAGTCGTTGTTGTCGAAGGTCTGCTGGAAGAAGTAGAGGACCATCGTCCGGCCGGCGTGGTCGGGACCGCCGGAGAACGTCGACTCGTTGGCCGTGGTCTGCAGCAGCACCTGGGGTTCGGAGAAGCTCTGCAGTCCGGTGACCGTCGAGATGACGAGGACGAAGAGCAGCACGGGCCGCATCATCGGCAGCGTGATCCGGAAGAAGGTCTGGATGGGCCCGGCGCCGTCGACGCGCGCGGCCTCGTACAGCTCACCGGGGATCGTCTGGAGTCCGGCGAGGAAGATGATCGCGTTGTATCCGGTCCACTGCCAGGTCATCAGGGTGGCGATGGCGACCTTGATGCCCCACGGGGTGTTCAGCCAGGCCACCTGGTCGAGACCGACCGCCTGCAGAAGCGCGTTCACCAGGCCGAAGTTGGTGGAGAAGACCGAGCCGAAGATGATCGCGACGGCCACCACCGAGGTGACGTTGGGCAGGAAGAACGCGAAGCGGTAGATCTTCTTGAAGCGCACCGCCGAGTTGAGCATCACGGCCGTCACCATCGCCAGGAAGATCATGGGGAAGGTGGCCAGCGCCCAGATGATGATCGTGTTGCCGATCGAACTCCAGAAGTCGGTGTCCGACAGCAGGTACTTGTACTGCGACAGCCCGGCGTACTGCATCGATCCCAGACCGTCCCAGCGGTGGAACGACAGATACAGCGAGAAGCCGACCGGGATCAGACCGAAGGCGAGGAACAGCAGATAGAAGGGCGAGATCGCGGCGTACAGCCGCCAGTAACTCCGGATGCTCTTCCTGGGGTTGGGGGTGGGTGGCTCCACGGCGGGCGCCGGGGGCTTCTCGACCAGGGGCACGGTAGCCATCAGTGACTCACCCCCAGGTGGTCCGCGATGCGCCGGCACTTGCTCATGGCGTCCCTCCAGGCCTTCTTGGGGTCCTTGCCGAGGACGCCGACGTTCTTGATCTCGTCCTTGATCGGCTGCCCGAGAGCCACGTCGAACGGGCTGTTGAAGGCGACCGGGATCTTCTCCGCGGCCGGCCCGTAGACGTCCATCGTGATCTGGTCGCCGAAGAACGGGTCGGGCTCGCGCAGCTTCTTCATGTCGTACGAGGCGGGGGTCGACGGGAAGAGTCCGGCGTCGACGAAGCCCTGGGCCTGGTTGTCCGCGTTGAGCAGCCAGGTGATGATCTCGAAGGCCTTCTCGGGTTCGCGGCACGCCTTGGTGATCGCCAGGAACGAGCCGCCGACGTTCGACGGGCCGCCCGGGCAGTTCGCCACTCGCCACCTGCCCTTGGTCTTCGGGTACTGGAGCTTGAGGTCACCGGCCGCCCAGGAGGCGTTGAGCTGGCTCGGCAGCCGGCCCTTCTCGGTGGCCGAGATGGAGTCGGGGGTGCCCGTCACGAGGTCGGAGACGATCCCGCGCCGCTTGGCCTCCACCGCACGGTCCCAGCAGACGCGTACGTGCTCGCCGTCGCCGATGAAGTGCTTGTCCCGGTTCACATACCGGGTGGTCCCCTGGCCGATCGACATCTCGAAGACGCTGCCGACGTCGGTCAGGATGTACGTGCCCGGGATGCGCTTCTTGAGCTGCTCACCGGCCGCGAAGAACTTGTCCCAGGTGTTCATCTCCGAGGAGACGTCGTCCGGTTCGTGCGCCAGCCCGGCCTTCTCGTAGACCGCCGGCTGGTAGTACTGCACCACCGGGCCCACGTCGATGGGGAAGCCGATGAGGCTGCCGTCCGGTGCGACCGCCTGCTGCCACTTCCAGTCCAGGTACTGGCTCTTGAGCTTCTCGGCGCCGAGGGTCCGCAGATCGATGAACTGGTCCGCGTTCGGCAGGTAGGACGCCATGTCCTCGCCCTTGAGCCCCGCGATGTCGGGGATGTGGGCCTGGCCGGTCATCGTGGTGATCAGCTTGGAGCGGTAGTAGCCGCCGATCTGGATCGCGTCCAGGTCGACCGACGAGTCGTAGCGCGCCTTGGCCTTCTTGACGACGGTGTCGCTCAGTCCGCCGCTCCAGTACCACAGGACCATGTTCCGGCCGGTCGAGCCGGTCGGGACGGCGCAGCCGGTTGCCAGGCCGCCGAGCGCCGTGGCGGCCGTACCGGCCAGACCCGCGCGGAGCAGGCCCCTTCGTGAGAGCCGCACAGCTCCCACCGCCTTTCGGATGTGTTCGGTCTTCGCATCAGGGGAGATCGGGAATGCCGTGGGGGGCGGGTGGGGTCACCGGGGCGTGGGGGACCGGCGGTCCGGGGTCGGTGGGCAGGCGGTCGGCCAGGAAGCCGTACGCCCGCCGCAGTTCGGTGTTTTCGGGGTTCTCGGTGTTCCGGACCGACTGCCACCACCGGTGGACGCCGTACCAGCCGGGCGCGGCGAGAGCCCCGCCGTGCCGCTGTACGGACAGTCCGGCGGCCAGCACCGCGAAGCGCAGCCGCTCTTCGAGGGGCCAGCCTTCGAGGGAGGCCGCGACGAAACTCGCGCCGAAGACGTCTCCGGCACCCGTCGCGTCCAGCACCTCGGTGGCGAGGGCGGGTACGTCCGCGTACTCGCCCGTCGTCTGGTCGACGGCGAGCGCGCCGTCGCCGCCGCGGGTGACCACGGCCACCGGCACCAGCTCGGAGAGCTTGCCGAGTGCGTCGGCCGCGGTGTCGGTGCGGGTGTACGCCATCGCCTCGGTGTCGTTCGGGACGAAGGCGTGGCACAGGGCGAGCTGGTCGAGGAGGGCCGAGGACCACTGCTGGGTGGGATCCCAGCCGACGTCCGCGTAGATCTTCGTACCGTTCGCCGCCGCCTTGGCGAGCCACTCGCGGGGTTCGGCCTCGATGTGCACGAGGGCCGTGCGCGCGGCGGGCGGGTCACCCATGAGCGCGTCCTGCGAGTACGGGGGTTCCTGGCCGTGGGTGACCAGGGCGCGGTCGTGGCCGTACGCGATCGAGACGGTGACGGGGGTGTGCCAGCCGTCCGCGGTACGGGAGAGCGAGAGGTCGATGTGCTCCTGCTCCGCGAGGACCTCACGGCAGTGGGCGCCGTAGTAGTCGTCGCCGAACACCGTGGCCAGAGACGTGTTCAGGCCGTAGCGGGCCGCGGCCACGGCCAGGTTCGCGATCCCGCCCGGGCTCGTGCCCATCCCGTCGGTCCAGATCTCCTCGCCGGGGGTCGGCGGCTTGCCCAGACCGGTCAGGACGAGGTCGTAGAAGAGCAGCCCGGTCAGCAGCACATCGGGCCGCGCGTCGGGCCGTTCGTCACCCACGAGCGCATCCTCTCGTCAAAACTCTTCACTTTCGATGCACGGGATCGTGTTTCGGTGGACAGGATCGTGCGCGCCTCTGGCTGATTTGGCAAGAGTCGAGCAGAACTGAGCATGGAAATGATTGCGAATGACGAGTACTGTTCAGCGCGTGCTGGCAGAGCGACGACATCAACTCATCCTGCGGGCCCTGCGAAACGGGGGCCCCGCAGCCGTGACCGACCTCTCGGAGCAGCTGGGTGTGAGCCCCGCCACAGTCAGGCGTGACCTGCTCAAACTGGAGGAGGAGGGACTGCTCACCCGCGTGCACGGCGGGGCGGTCGCCGAGGAGGGCGACCAGCCCTTCGCCGAGGTCGCCGAGGTGCGCGTGGCCGAGAAGGACGCCATAGCCGAACGTGCCGCCGCGATGGTCGAGGACGGCCAGTCGGTCCTGCTCGACATCGGCACCACCGCGTACCGGCTGGCCCGGCAGCTGCACGGCCGCCGGATCACCGTGATCACCAGCAACCTCGTGGTCTACGAGGAGCTCGTGGACGACGAGGGCATCGAACTGGTGCTGCTCGGCGGCATGGTCCGCCGCGAGTACCGCTCGCTGGTCGGCTTCCTCACCGAGGACAACCTGCGTCAGCTGCACGCGGACTGGCTGTTCCTCGGCACCAGTGGAGTGCGGCCCGGCGGGCAGGTGATGGACACGACGGTCGTCGAGGTGCCGGTCAAGCGGGCCATGATCAAGGCGGCCGAGCGGGTCGTGCTGCTCGCCGACCGCGCCAAGTTCCCGGGTACGGGCATGGCCAAGGTCTGCGGGCCCGAGGAACTGGACGTGGTGGTGACCAACGGGCCGGCGGACGCCGGAACGCGGTCCGCCCTGGAGGAGGCGGGTGTGCGCGTGGTGCTGACGTGAACGGCGTGCGCGCCGGTTCGCGGACATCGAGGAACTCAAGGTCCTCGACGAACATCGAAAGGGCAGTTGCGTGAAGCTGACGATTCTGGGCGGCGGCGGATTCCGCGTGCCGCTCGTGTACGGGGCGCTCCTCGGGGACCGCGGCGAGGGCCGCGTCACCGACGTCGTGCTGCACGACCTGGACGCGGGACGGCTCTCCGCCGTCGCCCGCGTCCTCGCCGAGCAGGCGGCGGACGTCGCCGACGCACCGACCGTGACCGCCACCACCGACCTCGACGAAGCACTGCGCGGCGCCGACTTCATCTTCTCCGCGATCCGCGTCGGCGGCCTCGAAGGCCGCGCGGCCGACGAGCGCGTCGCCCTCGACCAGGGCGTCCTCGGACAGGAGACGGTCGGCGCCGGCGGCATCGCGTACGGGCTGCGCACGGTGCCCGTCGCCGTGGACATCGCCCGGCGCGTGGCCCGGCTCGCGCCCGACGCCTGGCTCATCAACTTCACCAACCCGGCAGGGCTCGTCACCGAGGCCATGTCCCGCCACCTCGGCGACCGCGTCATCGGCATCTGCGACTCGCCGGTCGGCCTCGGCCGCCGTATCGCCCGTGTGCTCGGCGCCAACCCGCGCGAGGCCTGGATCGACTACGTCGGCCTCAACCACCTCGGCTGGGTCCGCGGCCTGCACGTCGCCGGACGCGACGAACTCCCGCGGCTGCTCGCCGACCCGGACCTCCTCGGGTCCTTCGAGGAGGGCAAGCTCTTCGGTACCGAGTGGCTCCAGTCGCTCGGCGCCATCCCGAACGAGTACCTGCACTACTACTACTTCAACCGGGAAGCGGTCCGCGCCTACAGCGAGGCCGAGAAGACCCGCGGCGCGTTCCTCCGCGACCAGCAGGAGCACTTCTACGAGGAGATGAAGCGGCCCGACGCTTCCGCCCTCACCGCCTGGGACCGTACGCGCGCCGAGCGCGAGGCCACGTACATGTCGGAGAACCGGGAGACGGCCGGCGCGGGCGAGCGTGACGCCGACGACCTGTCCGGCGGCTACGAGAAGGTGGCGCTCGCCCTGATGCGGGCCATCGCCCGCGACGAGCGCACCACGCTGATCCTCAACGTCCGCAACCAGGGCACCCTCTCGGTGCTCGACGCGGACGCCGTCATCGAGGTGCCCTGCCTCGTCGACGCCAACGGCGCCCACCCCGTCGCCGTCGCCCCGCTTCCGGACCACGCGACTGGCCTCGTCTGCGCGGTCAAGGCCGTGGAGCGCGAGGTGCTCGCCGCCGCCGAGTCGAGTTCCCGCGCGACGGCCGTGAAGGCCTTCGCCCTGCACCCGCTCGTCGATTCCGTGAACGTCGCCCGCAGGCTGGTCGACGGCTACACCGGGGCCCATCCCGGCTTGGCGTACCTTGAGTAAGCGCTTTCCCCGCTACCTGGAGACTTGAGATGCACGACGAACGCCGCCGGATCGAAGAGCGCGTCCAGCGCGTCCACGACCAGCGCATCAAGACCGCGATCTACGCCGCCTCCGTACCCTTCGAGGTCGAGGCCTGGCAGGCACCGGGCGAGCCCGTCCCCTTCGAGGAGGCCGCGTCCGCCTCGTACGAGCCCTTCGCGATGGACACCCCCTGGGGCCCGCCCTGGGGCACCACCTGGTTCCGGATGCGCGGCCAGGTGCCCGCCGAGTGGGCCGGCAAGCGCGTCGAGGCCGTCATCGACCTCGGCTTCATCGGCGACTGGCCGGGCAACCAGGCCGAGGCGCTCGTCCACCTCACGGACGGCACTCCGCTGAAGGCGGTCAACCCGCTCAACCAGTACGTGGCGATCGCCAACCCCGCCGTCGGCGGCGAGCGGATCGACTACCTGGTCGAGGCGGCCTCCAACCCGGACATCCTCGCCGACAACTTCTCCAAGATCACGCCCATGGGCGACAAGCTCACCGCGGGCGACAAGCCGATCTACACCTTCCAGCGCGCCGACATCGCCGTCCTCGACGAGGAGGTCTGGCACCTCGACCTCGACGTCCAGGTGCTGCGCGAACTGATGCTGGAGCTGGGCGAGCACGACCCGCGCCGGCACGAGATCATGCACACCCTGGACCGGGCCCTGGACCTGCTGGACCTCGACGACGTCTCCGGCACGGCGGCGGACGTACGGGCCGCGCTGAAGCCCGCGCTGTCCAAGCCCGCCAACGCCAGCGCCCACATCGTCTCCGGCGTCGGCCACGCGCACATCGACTCCGCCTGGCTCTGGCCCATCCGCGAGACCAAGCGCAAGACGTCCCGCACCTTCTCGAACGTCACCTCGCTCGCCGACGAGTACGACGACTTCATCTTCGCCTGCTCGCAGGCCCAGCAGTACGAGTGGGTGCGCGACAACTACCCGAAGGTCTGGGCCCGCATCCAGGAGTCCGTCAAGAAGGGCCAGTGGGCGCCGGTCGGCGGCATGTGGGTCGAGGCCGACGGCAACCTGCCCGGCGGCGAGGCCGTCGCCCGCCAGCTCATCCACGGCAAGCGCTTCTTCATCGAGCACTTCGGCGTCGAGACCAAGGGCGTCTGGCTGCCGGACTCCTTCGGCTACACCGCGGCCTACCCGCAGCTCGCCAAGCTGGCGGGCAACGAGTGGTTCCTGACCCAGAAGATCTCCTGGAACCAGACCAACAAGTTCCCCCACCACACCTTCTGGTGGGAGGGCATCGACGGCACGCGGATCTTCACCCACTTCCCGCCCGTCGACACCTACAACGCCCGCTTCAGCGGCGAGGAGATGGCCCGCGCGACGCGCAACTACCAGGAGAAGGGTGCCGCGACGCGTTCGCTGGCTCCCTTCGGCTGGGGCGACGGCGGCGGTGGCCCCACACGCGAGATCATGGAACGGGCGCGCAGGCTCGCCGACCTGGAAGGCTCCCCGAAGGTCGTCGTCGAGCACCCGGACGACTTCTTCGCCAAGGCCCGCGAGGAGTACCCGGACGCCCCGGTCTGGGTCGGCGAGCTCTACCTGGAGCTGCACCGCGCCACCTACACCTCGCAGGCCCGCACCAAGCAGGGCAACCGCCGCAGCGAACACAAGCTCCGCGAGGCCGAGCTGTGGGCCACGACCGCCGCGCTCCACGCGCCCGGCTACGCCTACCCGCACGAGAAGCTCGACCGGCTCTGGAAGACGGTCCTGCTCCACCAGTTCCACGACATCCTGCCCGGATCGTCGATCGCCTGGGTGCACCGCGAGGCGGAGGCCGAGTACGCGCGCGTCGCCAAGGAGGTCGAGGAGCTCACGGCCGAGGCGGTCACCGCCCTCGGCACGGGCGGCACCCGCGTCTTCAACACGAGCCCGGTCGAGCGCCGGGAGGTCGTACGGACCGCCGACGGCACCCTGGCCCACACCGTCGTCCCGGCGAACGGCAGCGCACCCCTCGGTGCCGGTGAGGGGCCCGCGCCGGTGACGGTCGCCGGACGCGTCCTCGACAACGGCATCGTCCGCGTCGAGGTGGCCGAGGACGGCACCCTGGCCTCCGTACGCGACCTGCGCGCCGGCGGCCGTGAGGTCCTCGCCGACACGGGCAACCTGCTCCGGCTGCACACGGACCTCCCCAACTACTGGGACGCGTGGGACGTCGACAAGCACTACAAGAACCGCTACACGGACCTGCTGGACGCGGAGTCGGTGACCGTGGTCGAGGAGGACCCGCTGCTGGGCGCGATCCGCGTGGAGCGCGCCTTCGGCAAGGGCTCGCGCATCACCCAGACGATCAGCCTCCGGGCCGGCAGCCCGCGTATCGACTTCGAGACGGACATCGACTGGCACGAGGCCGAGAAGTTCCTCAAGGCAGGCTTCCCGGTGGACGTCCGGGCGGCCCACTCGTCCGCCGAGATCGCGTTCGGCCACATCCAGCGGCCCACGCACACCAACACCAGCTGGGAGTCGGCCCGCTTCGAGGTCTCCGGCCACCGCTGGGTCCACATCGGCGAACCCGGCTACGGCGTCGCGGTCATCAACGACTCCACCTACGGCCACGACGTCACCCGCACGGTCCGCGAGGACGGCGGCACGACCACCACGGTCCACCTCAGCCTGGTCCGCGCCCCGCGCATCCCGGACCCGGAGGCCGACCAGGGCAAGCACCGCTTCACGTACGCGCTGCTGCCCGGCGCGACCATCGAGGACGCGGTCGCCGAGGGCTACTCGCTCAACCTGCCGCTGCGGGTGGCGGACTCGGCGGGCACCCCCCAGCCGGTGGTGTCCGTGGAGGGCGGGGGCGGCGTGACCATCGAGTCGGTCAAGCTCGCCGACGACGCCTCCGGCGATGTCGTCGTACGCGTCTACGAGTCCCTCGGCGGCCGTGCACAGGGCACCCTGCGCACGGGCTTCCCGCTTGCGGGCGCCCAGCTCACGGACCTCCTGGAACGCCCGCTGACCACGGCGGACACGGACGGCGACAGTGTGTCCGTCACCCTGCGGCCCTTCGAGATCCAGACGCTGCGACTGGCTGTGGGGAACAAGTGACCACGCTTCCCATGAAGAATTAAGGAAGCGGTAAGACGCCTGGTCACGGCGGGTCCATCGCCCGCCGTGACCAGTGCCTGTTCCCTGCACGACACCTGGAGTTCGCCCGTCGCCCCTGTGATGTGGGGCAGTGCGAGAGAAAGGTGTCACCGTGCGAGACCCGCGAATGTCCGCGATCGGCAAAGGGCTGAGGCGCAGGGGAAGGCTGATGGCACAGGCGGTGAGCCCGCCGCGCCGGAACCTCGACGCCATGCCCACGCCCAGGACCGACGGGGACTCGTACACCGCGCCGCCCGCCCCGCGGCTGGTGGACTCGCCGGTCTTCGTCCTCTCCTCCGTGCGCTCGGGCTCGACACTCCTGAGGGTTCTGCTGAACAGCCACAGCAGGATCCGCGCGCCGCACGAGATGCATCTGCGCACCCTGCACATCAGCCTGTCGCGCGACTTCACCGCCGACGCCATGCGGGCACTCGAACTCGACAAGGACGAGCTGGAGCATGTGCTGTGGGACCGGGTGCTGCACCTGGAACTCGCCCGCAGTGGCAAGCAGATCATCGTCGACAAGACCCCGCCGAACACCCTCATGTGGCCACGCCTGCACCGATGTTGGCCGAACGCCCGCTACATCGTGCTGCTCCGCCACCCAGGCGCTGTCGTCGCCTCGCTCACCGACCGCCGCACCGACCCGGACCACGAACAGATCCGCGCCGAGGTCCTCGACTACAGCGAGAAGCTGGACGAGGCCCGCCGCACCCTCGACGCCCACGTGATGACGTACGAGGAACTCACCGCCCACCCGGAGCGGACCACCCGCGGCCTGTGCGAGTACCTCGGCGTTCCCTGGGAGAGCACGATGCTCGACTACGGCGAGAAGGACCACGGCGACTTCCGCCCGCAGCTCGGCGACTGGAGCCCCACGATCAGGTCGGGCCGTATCCAGCAGGCCCGCCCGGCCGACCCGACGGCCCAACTACCGCCGCGACTGGCCGAGTTGGCAAAAGCGTGGGGGTACCCGGTCGACTGACCGGGCACCCCTCTTGAGAGCCGTTCTCGGAACCTTGGCGAGTGTCCTCAGGGACAACCGCTCAGTGTTCGGGAACGGTACCGGGAGTCGGCACTCCGCCAAGGCGGTACGGGCCGGTCAGACGGTCAGGGGACTGTCCGAGGTCTGGGCGGCCTGGGTCGTCTGAGCCGACTGGGGCGCCGGAGCCACCTGCGCGGTCTGCGCTGTCTGGGCGCTCACGACGGACTCGGGCGCAGACGCGGCGACGTCCAGGTCCGTGCGCTGCTGGTGCGGCAGCGACACGGGCCGTACCGCACGCGGTCCCGCGACCACCGTGTAGTCCTGCCCGAGGAACGGCGGGACGATGTCGCCGGGCTCCTCGCCGAGCGCCAACCGCACAGCGGCCCAAGGGGCGTTGATGCTGCACTGCGAGAGCTGGTGCAGGCCGCCGGCCGGGCGCGTGTTCACGTCCATGAGGACCGGTTCGTCGCCGAGCATCCGGAACTGAATGTTCGTCAGATAGTGCAGCCCGAACGACTCCGCGAGCAGCCGGGACGGCTCGATCCACCTGGGGTCGAGCGTGAAGCCGCGCCGCCGGCCGTTCTTGGTCCGGCCCACGGCCATCCGTACCCGTCCGTCCGGACCGGTCAGGCAGTCCACGGACACCTCCGGCTGCTCCAGACGCGGCATGACCAGCCAGTCCACCGGCTCGTCGGCCTGCTCCAGCGCCTCGACGACCATGTCCAGCGGCACGTACGGGCTGGGGAAGCCGTTGAGGTGCATCAGGGAGAAGGGGGTCCGCGTGATGATGCGGAAACCGACGCCGCCCGCCCCGGAGGCCGGCTTGAAGCAGGCCTTGTAACCGTCGGCCTCCAGCGCGTCGACCGCCGTGACCAGTTCCTCCGCGGTCCGCACCCGCCACCACGGCGGTGCCGGGATGCCGAGCTTTTCGACCGCCTCGTACGCGATCACCTTGTCCTGGAAGGTGTGCACGGCCTCCGCGGGCGGCGCGAGCAGCGCCGTACCGACCGCGGCGAACTCCTCGCGGTGCTCGACGAGGGTCGCCTGGTGCAGGACCGGCACGAACACGTCGATGGAGTGCCGGGCGCACTGGTCGAGCGCGTACTCGACGTATGCCGCCGGGGACAGCCCCTCCGGCTCCAGCGCGGCGACGTCGGCCGCGGCGAGGATGGGGGAGTCGGGGTCGCCGTGGGTCGCGTGGATCTCGACGGCCCGGCCGCACGGATTTCGCCGTAGCTGATCCATGAAGAACACGTTCTCCGCGTACGTGCGGTTGAGCCAGACGCGTACGCGAGAGACCATGCAGGCCGCCTTTCAGGGTTCGCGGGCACGGCAAAGCAAGCCGTGCCCGGCCAAGGAGTAAATGGGTACACAAAACCGCCGTTCGAAAACGGGAGTCCGTGGCGGTTGTGTAGGGCCGATCATAGGGCTTCCGCAGCGTGCTCGCTGCTACGTGCGTGTTACAGAATGCCCGGACGGGCCCGCCGGTGCTCCTGAGGCACGTCAGGCCCCCGGGACCCCGCTTTCCTTGAAGGACTCCAGGCCCTCCTTGATCTCCGCGAGCACGTCCGCCGCCTCGGCCCCGCCGATCACACGGTGGCCGAACGTGGGGCCCGGCGGCAGCACCGGAGCGACGACGACCCTCCCGTCACGGCACGGTGGGCGAGGGTGACCAGCGGCCCGGGCAGCCGCTGGAGAGCCCGGACACCGGCGAACTCCGGCATCGTCGCGCGGGCACCGGCCGTGCTCGTACGTCATGGTCGTGCCGTCGCTCCGGCAGGTGGCTGTCGTGTCGTCGTCGGCGACCCGGACGAAGCCGTTCCTCGGGTAGAAGTCCTTGACCTCGGTGTTCTTCGGTGTGGTCCGGCAACTCGCGCGCACCGCCCGGGCGCCGTGTGCGCGGGCGTGTCGCAGCACGGCACAGAGCGCGGTCTGCTCGATGCCTCGGGAGAACACCCGGCAACCGAGCAGGAAGTATCCAGGTCGAGGCCGACAACCCGCTCGTGCTCCTCGGCCGGTCGCAACAGCAGCCCGTGGCGGGCCGGTTCGACGGTCAGGGACGGCAGCAGCGGTGCCGGCGTGCCGTGTCCGGTGACGGCGACCCTCACGGCCGGCACGGCCCGGATGCTCCGCCACCACCTCGCCCGGATCGAGCCGCGCCAACAGCTGCCCGGCCCGGGCGAGTTCGGCGTCCGAGGCTCCGCCGAGCAGCCGCCGAACGCCGGGACACTCACGAACCAGCCGCCCCTCGCGATGCAGCTCGACGAGCGTGGAAGGCCCGCTCTCCACCAGACGCCCGGAGCCGGATGCGCCTCATGGCTCTCCTCGAGCCCGGCGCCCCGAAGCCGCTCTTGTACCGTGGAGGCGGCATGTGTTCTTGTGTTCCCATCCGGGCACGCCGAGGGGCGTCTCCGGTCCACGGAGGGGGCGAGGGTGACGACGGCTGACCGTCCGGGCCGGCTGCTGGCCATCAGCGACCTGCACATCGGATACGCCGAGAACCGCGCCCTCGTCGAGCAGATGCGCCCCGAGACCGACGACGACTGGCTCCTGGTGGCCGGCGACGTCGCGGAGACGGTGGCCGACATCCGCTGGGCCCTCGAAACGCTCGCCGGCCGCTTCCGCAAGGTCATCTGGGCACCCGGCAACCACGAGCTGTGGACCCACCCCAAGGACACCGTCACCCTGCGAGGCGTGGCCCGCTACGAGCACCTCGTGGAGGTCTGCCGCGAGCTGGGAGTGACGACCCCGGAAGACCCGTACCCCGTGTGGGAGGGCCCAGGCGGACCGGTCGCCGTCGCGCCGCTCTTCCTCCTCTACGACTACTCGTTCCTGCCCGCGGGCAGCGCGACCAAGGAAGAGGGGCTCACGTACGCGCACGGGACCGGCGTCGTCTGCACGGACGAGCACTTCCTGCACCCCGACCCGTACCCGAGCCGTGAGGCCTGGTGCCGGGCCCGGGTGGAGGAGACCGAGCGCAGGCTCGCGGAGATCCCCGTCGGCCTGCCGACGGTCCTGGTCAACCACTACCCGCTCGACCGCCACCCGACAGAGGTCCTCTGGTACCCGGAGTTCGCCATGTGGTGCGGCACCCGGCTCACCGCGGACTGGCACCGCACGTACCGCGTCGCGGCCATGGTCTACGGGCACCTGCACATTCCCCGCACCACCTGGCTCGACGGCGTCCGCTTCGAAGAGGTGTCGGTGGGTTACCCCCGCGAGTGGCGCAAGCGCTCGGAACCGCCGGGCAAGCTGCGCCGCATTCTGCCGATGGAGGTCGGACCCGGTGATCGAGGAGCTGCTCCCGGAGTCGGTCGTGGCCGTGGAGGCGCACGGTGACGAGCGGCCCGGCGGCACGACGCCGTACCCCGAGCTCTATCCCGAGGAACAGGCGCTGATCGCACGCGCCGTCGAGAAGCGGCGCCGCGAGTTCACCGTCGTACGCGGCTGTGCCCGGCACGCCATGGAGAAGCTCGGTGTGCCCCCGCAGGCCGTGCTGCCCGGTGAGCGGGGAGCCCCGCAGTGGCCCGCCGGGCTGATCGGCAGCATGACGCACTGCGAGGGCTATGCCGCCGCGGCGCTGGCCCGCGCCACCGACCTGGCCTCGCTCGGCATCGACGCGGAGCCCCATCTGCCGCTCCCGGACAACGTGCTTGCGTCCGTGGCGCTGCCCGACGAGGACCGGCGGCTGCGCGGCCTCGCCGGGCAGCACCCCGGCGTCCACTGGGACCGGCTCCTGTTCAGCGCCAAGGAGTCGGTCTACAAGGCGTGGTTCCCCCTCACCGGGAAGTGGCTCGACTTCACCGAGGCGGACATCGACGTCCTCATGGATCCCGGACACACCACGTCAGGTGGCTTCCGTGCCCGGCTCCTCGTGCCCGGGCCGGTGGTCGACGGCCGTCGCATCGGACACTTCGACGGGCGCTGGACCGTACGCCGGGGACTCGTGGCGACCTCGGTGACCGTGCCGCACGCGCAGGACTGAGCGCGCACTCGGACGGCGGCCGGCAGCGGGCCGGGCCCGCCGCGACGGCCGCGGACCGCGGACTCGTCCCGCTTGTCGCGCCTCCGTCGAAGGGCTGACGGTGGCTCATCACACCTCCGGGCACCAGGTGTGCAGCAGGCGGAAGAAGGCCTCCTCGTTGCCCGTGAGCCCCGCCGCGGCCAGTGCGCGCTCCGCCTCCGCGAGGGCGGAGGGCGGCACGACGGGTGGTCGGCCCGTGCCGGGAGGGCCGTCCATGGCGGCCCGTACCGTCTGCAACAGGCGCAGATAGGCCTGCACGGCGGTGCGTTCGTGATCGGTCAGTACGGCGGTCGGCATCGGACGGCTCTCCCCGGTTCGGCTCGGCTGCAGCGCTTCTGGCGGTTCACGCACCGCCGCACAGCGGTGGCGCTGGGTCCAGCTTGCCGTCCGCCACTGACAATGCCCTTTCGGTACGCGTCGGTTCGCCCGGTTAGCGGAGGGGAAACATCACGGAAATCCCTTGTCGGACAAGGGCCCTACGCTGGAAGACAGGGCCTGGAGCCGTACTCCCGGCGGCCCGGTGAGGGGAGGCGAGCCCGTGGTCGACGTCCCGCGACAGCACCCGAGGACCACCGCGCGGCTGCGCCCGGTGGGCGACGGAGAGCTGCGGTTGCACCACCGCGTGGTGCATGGCTACCGCCGCGCCTACCGCATGGCCGGCGAGGGCCCGGCACTCGTCCTGATCCACGGCATCGGCGACTCCTCGGCGACCTGGGCCGAGGTCATCCCCGACCTCGCCCGCACCCACACGGTGATCGCCCCCGACCTGCTCGGCCACGGCGCCTCGGACAAGCCCCGGGCCGACTACTCGGTGGCCGCGTACGCCAACGGGCTGCGCGATCTGCTCTCCACCCTCGGCATCGAGCAGGCCACGCTGATCGGGCACTCGCTCGGCGGCGGCGTCGCGATGCAGTTCGCATACCAGTTCCCCGAGCGCACCGAGCGGCTGATCCTGGTCAGCGCCGGCGGCGTGGGCCGCGAGGTGAACCCGGTCCTGCGGGCGGTCTCGCTGCCCGGCGCCGACCTGGCCCTGGCGGCACTGAGGCTGCCGGGGATGCGTATCCAAGTGGGGCTGGTCACCCATCTGATGAGGCTCCTGGACACCGACCTGGGCCAGGACGCGCCGGAGTTGCTGACCCTCGTGGACGCCCTGCCCGACGCGACCTCGCGCAGCGCGTTCATCCGTACGCTGCGGGCGGTGGTCGACTGGCGCGGCCAGGTCGTCACGATGCTCGACCGCTGCTACCTCACCCAGGGCATGCCGACGATGCTGATGTGGGGCGACCGCGACAGCGTGGTCCCGGTGCGGCACGCGTACGGGGCGCACGAGGCGATGCCCGGCAGCCGCCTGGAGATCTTCGAGGGCGCCGGGCACTTCCCCTTCCACACCGACCCGGCCCGCTTCCTCTCCCTCGTGGAGGAGTTCACCGGCACGACCAGCCCCGCCGACTGGAGCCGTGAACGCTGGAGCGACCTCCTGCGCGCCGGCAGCCCGGGAACCGCCGCGGGCCGGCCGGACACCGCCCGCAGCCTCGCGGTCGAGCGGGACTTGAGGGAGGCGAGCGAACGCAGCGCGACGTGACCGCCGCGCGGGCCGCGCCTCGGGGTGGCGCCGTCAGCCCTCCCGTGCCCCCGACGGCTCGGGTGCGCCGAGGACCGCGTCCCGTTCCTCGTTCGTCAGCGGTGGCTCGGTCAGCGGGGACCGGCGCGGCCCGCGCAGCACCGCGAGAACGATCTCGGGCTTGAACAGGGCGGTGATGGGCGCGGACAGTGTCACCACGCCGAGGAACTCCTTCGCTACCAGCGGACGTCCGGACGCTGTCAGCATCAGGCGGTTCACGTAGCGCCCGAGCAGTTTCTGCGTCCCTCCGGGCTCCTTGCCGATCGCACCGGGGTACCGGATGTCCGTGCTCGTGGCCAGCTCCCAGGCCGTCGCCACCGGACGCGCCACGGCGCGCTGCACCCGTCTCGCGAGCCTCGGCGCCGCGAACCCGTACTCGGCAACATGCTCACGCAGCGCCACCGCGCCCTGCGCGGCCACCGACATGCCGTGCCCGTAGATCGGGTTGTACGTGGCGACCGCGTCCCCGAGCACGACGAATCCCTCGGGCCAGTCCTTCACCTTCTCGAAGAAGCGCCGCCTGTTGACCGTGCTGCGGGTGACCACGACGTCCGTCAACGGCTCGGCGCGGGCGATCAGCTCGCCCACGAGGGGATGCCTGACGTCGTCGCGCGCGAACGTCTCGAACTCCTCGGCGGATCCCGTCGGCTGACCGCCGCGCGTGCCCGACAGCGTCACCAGCCAGCGCCCGCCCTCGATGGGCACGATGGTCGCGCTCCGCCCGGGCACCGGCTGAGCCGCGTCCGGCTGCACATTGACCACGGGGTACTCCTCCGTGCCCTCCGGCGCGCGGAAGATCCGGCTGGCGTACGCGAGTCCGGAGTCGACCTCCTCCATCGGAGCCTCCGGCACGCCCAGCGAGTCCAGCCAGGAGGTGGCCCGCGATCCACGCCCCGAGGCATCCACCACGAGATCGGCTTCGAGCACGCGCTCCTCGCCCCCGCTGGTGCGGACGCGCACGCCCGTCACCCCGGAGGCGTCACCTTGCAGTCCCAGCAGCTCGGTGCGTTCCATGACGGTGATCCGCGGGCTCTCGGAGATCCGGGCCCGGAGGACCGAGTCGAGAAGATCACGGCTGCAGGCGATCATGAACTGCATCTCGGGCCAGCGCCGGAGCCAGCCGTGCGGCTGCAGGGACACCAGACCGGTCGGGAGCGGGATCCGCCGGGCGCCGGCTGCGAGCCAGGCGTCGGTCACCCCTGGCAGCAGCTCCTCCATCGCACGGACGCCGCCGGACCACAGGAGATGGGCGTGGCGGGCCTGCGGAAGCCCCTTGCGCGGCTCGGGCCCGTCGGGCAGGGCGTCACGCTCGACGAGGGTGACGTCGGCGTGCGCGCGCAGCGCGGCGGCGGCAAGCATTCCGGCCATGCCTCCGCCGATGACGACAGCACGTCTTTGCGCTCCACCCGGACGGGTGCTAGCGGGTTCGTTCATGGGAGTCGCTCTCCGACCTGGTCGTGGCCTGCTCTCGGGCGGCCGTGACGACGGCCGACCGACGCAGGGCCATGGAAATCCGTACGAGATCGCGGGGGGCCTCGGTGGCCGCGTAGGGCGCGGCGGTCGTCGCCGAGCTGATGACCCTGCCCTCCGGGTCGGCGGCCCTGGCCCGCACCGCCGCGGTCACCATCGCCGCGTCGGCCTCCGCCTGGGCCCCGACGGGGTCGGAGCCCGCCGCAACGGCCGCGTCGTAGGCATGCGAACGCACCTCGGAGTCGAAGTAGGGGTGCAGACCGAGGATGCCGTCGTGGATGTCGGACTCCCGCTGGGTGACCTGGAGTTCGGCGGGGGACCACCAGGCGATGCGCACGGCACGCTCCTCGTATCCCGAGGCCGACTTCAACTCCCGCCAGAGCGGCCCGAGTCGACGGTACGTGGACCAGGTGCTCCAGGTGTCCCCGATGCGCTGGCAGGCCAGCGGGACGCAGAAACCGACCGCGCTGATCTGCGCGCCCGCGGAGGCCAGCACGGGGGCCACGTAGGTGCTCAGGTCGTCCAGGTTCCCGCCGTTCCAGCGGGCGACCACCGCGGTGAACTTGGTGGCCGCGTAGGGGATGTTGAGCAGAAAGCCGAGCGCGATGATCAGCAGCCCGACCCGCAGCCAGCCGTGCACCTGAAGTGCCCAGCGCCAGCACATGACGTTCATCGCGACACCCGCGACCGTGAGCGACGCGAGATAGAGCACGATCATCTCGCGGATGAAAGGTGTTGTCGCGTAGTACGTGTCGAGGTCCCGCAGCCGCTCGACCGGCGCGTCCCCGAGCACGAACAGTGTGATCAGGGCGACGGCCACCAGGCCGTACCCGGCGATCCAGCGGCGGGACGCCCGCCGTGTCACCTCGGGCGGACCGCCGCGCCAGTTGATGATCAGTACGAGGCAGGCGGCGCTGAACGCGCTCAGCAGCGCGTAGACGAGCGGGGCCGAGATGTTCGGGATCCCGGTGATGCGGTTGACCTCGGCGATCGTCGGCGGGGCGGCGAAGAAGAACACCAGGCCCGCGAGGGCGAGCAGAGCGCACACGGCGCGCAGCAGCGGATCGCGCCAGGAGCGCAGCAGTGCGGGAGCCTTGACGGCGAACGCGACCGCCATGGCGGCGGCGGGTATGTAGTAGCTGGAGTCGTCCATGGCGTCGGCGGCTTCAGCCCCGTGGCCCGCGGTAACCCAACGACGCCTCGATGCGGCCGGCGAGACCGTCGCGGCGCACCGGGCCGCGTATCGCCGAACCGGCCAGCCAGCCGCGGCACTTGCTCGCCAGCAACAGCCCGAAACTCTCGGCGTCCTTCTCGTCGGCCAGGTCGGACCGGGTGCGGGCCGCCACCCTCAGGACGGTCGCCTGCAGGTCGGCGTCGTCCGACAGCATGCGGGCGGCGACGGCCGCCCCCTCCACGTGGTGGCTGCAGTGCCCGGCGTTCATGTGCCACAGCTCATGACCGAGGATCACCAACTGGTGGTCGGGCGCGGTGCGTTCCTCGACGACCACGAGGTCCTGGTCCGCCATGTCGAGCCAGAGCCCGCTGGCGGTGCACGGCGGGAACGCGGCCGTACGGAACTGCACCGGGCGGCCGCGCCGTCTGCTCATGGCGTCGCACAGCGCGGCATACAGATCGGCGGGCTCCGCCGGTGCCGGCAGTGAGAGCTCGTCGACCAACTCGCCGCACAGGCGGCGCATGTCCTTTCCTATGCCCACAGAATCCCCCGGATCACGACTCGGGCCGCTTGACGCTCTCCAAGAGCATGTCCAGCCACTCGGCGACCTTGTCCCGGTGCTGGTCGGTGGGCAGCTGTGCGGCCCGCCAGGCGATGCCGCGGACCCCGTGGTCCTGCAGCAGCCGCTCCAGCGGATCGTCGGCGGCCGCCAGGGCCGCCTCGCGCTGCCGGTCCGCGAGCCGCTGGAGCAGCTCCTGCTCGGTGTGCTGGAGGGCGCCCGCGAGCGCCTCGGGGTCCTCCGCGGTGAGGAATCCGGCGTGCACCCGGAAGAATCGCTGGATGGCGTCGCAGTGCTCCATCGTGGGACGCCGGTCGCCGTTGATGAGGGCGCCCGCCTGCTGGCGCGACATACCGGCGCCGTCGGCGATCTCCTGCTGGGTGTAGCGGCGGCCGCCCGGCTTCAGCCGGGTGCGGCGCAGCAGGTCGAGGCGCTGCAGGAAGCGGGCCTGGAGATCGGGTTCGCCCGCGGGCCGCCCGTTGAGCAGGGATCTGACCACGACCTCGGGGACTCCGGAGGCCGCGGACAGCCGCCGGACGTCGAACACCTCGTCGTGCGGCGCGCCGAGCCGGTCGGCCAGCCCGGTGACTCGGGCCACGACGGCCGGCAGCAGACCCGTCGCCGTGGCGCCCGGAACCTCGAAGCCATCCGTCACCGACACTTCTCTCCTACGTCTCAGTCGACCGCTCTGGTGGAACCGGATCCCTCGGACGTGAAGCCCCTGTGGGAATTCCGGAAGTGCGGCGTGAACCGCCCGAAGACCGGAGAGTAGCCCTTTGGTCGAACTCACATCCAGGTCTCGCCACAACTGTGGCGGGATTCGGCCGTCAACGGGCGTCAAATGCCACGATAGTTGACACCGCTCGGCCAGGGGTAGCAGGATCACGACGCCGCGTCAGGGCCGCATAGGCAAGAGGGGTGGACCTCCCGATGGCATACCAGGCAGGAGGGTCCCGGCCGCAGCCGCGACCAGCCCCCGAGAGTCGTGAGGCCCAGGCGTATCTCCAGGACTATGCCGCGCTTCTGGAGGCCGTCACCTTTCCCTCCGTCGTCGTCGACCACCGCTGGGACGTCGTCCTGGCGAACGGTGCGTTCGAGACACTTTTCCGCGGTGTGGGCCCGCATCCCACCGCCATGCCGGGGGACAACTTCCTCCGGTTCGTCCTGTTCCATCCTGATGCGGGCACGGTCCTCGGTGAACACGAGTCGAGGTGGTGCCTGCCGATGCTGGCGCACTTCGCCGCCGCCGTCGAGCGGCACGGCCACGACCACGGACTCCAGTCGATCCTCCGGGACATCGCCCAGGACCCGATCATGGACGCCGCCTACCGGCACGGCCTGCCGCACTGGATCCGCTCGGTCGGCCCGGACGCCGTGGAGCACGACGGGGCGGTGCGGCCACTGGTACATCCCGACCCGCGCTGGGGCCGTACGGACTGCCGCATCGTCGGGGAGACCACCAAGACCCTTCAGGGCATGGGCTATACGCGACTGACGCTGGTCATGCGCGAGGCCCGCCGCTCGCCTGTCGCGCGGCGGACGCGACGCGCGTCGAGTCATCTGAGCGTGGTGCCCACCGCGGAGGCGTAGTCCTCCCTTGCGCAAGCCGTTTGCATTTCTTGCGCTATTCTTGCGCGCATGACGCGACGACTTGCTCAGGTGGCGAAGAAGGTCGGGGTCAGCGAGGCCACGGTCAGCCGGGTGCTCAACGGCAAGCCCGGAGTCTCCGACACCACCCGGCAGGCGGTGCTCTCCGCACTCGACGTCCTCGGCTACGAGCGGCCCACGCAACTGCGCGGCGAACGCGCCCGGTTGGTGGGTCTCGTCCTGCCCGAGCTGCAGAACCCGATCTTCCCGGCGTTCGCCGAGGTGATCGGCGGCGCGCTCGCCCAGTCCGGTCTCACGCCCGTGCTGTGCACCCAGACCAAGGGCGGCGTCTCCGAGGCGGACTACGTGGACCTGCTGCTCCAACAGCAGGTCTCCGGTGTGGTGTTCGCGGGCGGTCTCTACGCGCAGGCCGACGCGCCGCATGAGCACTACCGGCGGCTCGCGGACCGCAACATCCCGGTGGTCCTGGTGAACGCGGCCATCGACCACCTGGGCTTCCCGGGCGTCTCCTGCGACGACGGAGTGGCGGTGGAGCAGGCCTGGCGGCATCTGACCTCGCTCGGGCACGAGCGCATCGGGCTCGTGCTCGGCCCCGGCGACCACGTCCCTTCGAGCCGCAAGCTCGCCGCGGCGCGCGCCCTGGGTGACCTCCCGGACGAGCACGTCGCCCGGGCGATCTTCTCCCTCGAAGGCGGCCAGGCAGCCGCCACCCGGCTTCTCGACCGGGGCGTCACCGGCTTCATCTGCGCCAGCGACCCGCTCGCCCTCGGCGCCGTGAGGGCCGCGCGCCGCAAGGGACTTGCCGTGCCGTCGCAGGTCTCCGTCGTGGGCTACGACGACTCGGCGTTCATGAACTGCACCGAGCCCCCGCTGACCACGGTCCGCCAGCCCATCGAGGCCATGGGGAGGGCGGCGGTGGAGCTGCTGAACGCGCAGATCGGGGGCAGCAGCGTGCCGACCGAGGAGCTGCTGTTCGAGCCCGAGCTGGTGGTCCGGGGATCTACCGCGCAGGCCCCCCGCCCCTGAAGTCTCCGCAGTTGCCGCCGAGATCCATTTGACTGTCAAATAATTACAGACTCTGCGAGACATCTTGCGATCAGATGTCGCCGGTGCTTGAGTGTGCGACGCCAGACACGGCGGCGCGCGCTCCCGACGGGCTGCCGTGGGCCTTCCACGCTCCTGCCCAGAGGGGTCCACCGATGAGAAGCACCGGGTTCCGTCGTACCTGCATCACCCTCATCAGCTGCTCGCTGGCGCTCAGCGCCTGCGGCGGATCCGATGACGACGACACCGCCGGCGGCAAGACCCGCATCACCGTCAACTGCATGCCGCCGAAGAGCGCCAAGGTCGACCGGTCGTTCTTCGAGGCCGACATCAAGGCGTTCGAGAAGCAGAACCCGGACATCGACGTCGTCCCGCACGACGCGTTCCCCTGCCAGGACCCGAAGACCTTCGACGCCAAGCTCGCCGGCGGCCAGATGGAGGACGTCTTCTACACGTACTTCACCGACGCCAAGCACGTCGTCGACGTCAACCAGGCGGCCGACATCACGAGTTACGTCAAGGACCTCAAGAGCTACGACACCATCCAGCAGCAACTGCGCGACATCTACACCGTCGACGGCAAGATCTACGGCATCCCGCGCACCGGCTACTCCATGGGCCTGATCTACAACAAGAAGCTCTTCGAGGAGGCGGGTCTCGACCCCGACCAACCCCCGGCCACCTGGGCGGAGTTGCGCGCCGCAGCCAAGAAGATAGCCGCGCTCGGCAAGGGCACCGTCGGATACGCCGACTACAGCGCGCAGAACCAGGGCGGCTGGCACTTCACCGCCGAGCTCTACTCGCAGGGCGGCGACGTCGTCAGCGAGGACGGCAAGAAGGCCGGCATCGACACCCCCGAGGGCAGGGCCGTCCTGCAGAACCTCAAGGACATGCGCTGGGCCGACAACTCCATGGGCAGCAAGCAGCTGCTCGTCATCAACGACGTCCAGCAGATGATGGGTTCCGGGAAGCTCGGCATGTACCTCTCGGCGCCGGACAACATCCCGATCCTGGTGAAGGAGAAGGGCGGCAACTACAAGGACCTCGCCCTCGCTCCCATGCCGGGCGGCAAGGGCACGCTCATCGGCGGCGACGGCTACATGTTCAACAAGAAGGCCACGCCCGAGCAGATCAAGGCCGGCCTCAAGTGGCTCGACCACATGTTCCTCACGCCCGGTGACGGCTTCCTCGGCGACTACGCCCGCGCCAAGAAGAACGACGCCCCGGTGGGCCTGCCCGAACCCCGGCTGTTCAGCGGCGCCGCCGACGCCAAGGACCAGCAGGTCAAGAAGGCCAACGCCAACGTCCCGGTGGAGAACTACCAGTCCTTCCTCGACGGCAACCAGAGCCTGGAGATGAAGATCGAGCCGCCCCAGGCCCAGCAGATCTACTCCGTCCTCGACAGCGCCGTCTCCGCGGTCCTCACCAAGAAGGACGCCGACGTCGACAAACTGCTGAGCGACGCCTCCGGAAAGATCGACGCCATCCTCGCGCGAGGCTGACACCCGCCATGAAGACAGCGTCCAAGCCCGCGGCGCCCCCACCGACGGCTGTACGGCCGGTGGAGGCGCCGCAACCCGGCCCCGGCGGGCGTCCGTTGCGCCGCCGCCTCGCCGACCAGTCCAGTGCGTACGCGTTCCTCCTCGGCGGACTGCTCTGCTTCGCCCTCTTCTCCTGGTACCCGGCGATCCGCGCGGTCGTGATCGCCTTCCAGAAGTACACCCCGGGCGCGGAACCGGAGTGGGTCGGCACCTCCAACTTCACCCGCGTCCTCCAGGACCCGGAGTTCGCCGCGGCCTGGCGCAACACCCTGACCTTCACCCTGCTCGCCCTGCTCATCGGCTTCGCCGTGCCCTTCGCGCTCGCCCTCGTGCTCAACGAACTCCGGCACGCGAAAGCCTTCTTCAGAGTCGTCGTGTACCTCCCGGTGATGATCCCGCCGGTGGTCAGCGCCCTGCTCTGGAAGTGGTTCTACGATCCCGGCGCCGGCCTCGCCAACGAGGCGCTGCGCTTTCTGAACCTGCCCACCTCGAACTGGTCCAACGGCGCCGACACCGCCCTCGTCTCCCTTGTGCTCGTGGCCACTTGGGCGAATCTCGGCGGCACGGTCCTCATCTACCTGGCCGCGCTCCAGAGCATCCCCGGCGAGCTGTACGAGGCGGCCGAACTGGACGGCGCGACCATCTGGCAGCGCATCCGCCATGTGACGATCCCTCAGACCCGGTTCGTCATCCTCATGCTGATGCTCCTTCAGATCATCGCCACCATGCAGGTGTTCACCGAGCCGTTCGTGATCACGGGCGGCGGCCCGGAGAACGCCACGGTGACCGTCCTCTACCTCATCTACAAGTACGCGTTCCTCTACAACGACTTCGGCGGAGCCTGCGCCCTCAGCGTCATGCTCCTCCTCCTGCTCAGCGCCTTCTCGGCGGTGTACCTGCGGCTCACCCGCTCCGGAGAGGAGGCCTGATGAGCACCACCCGCACCCTGGTCTCGCCACTCACACTCGCCCGGCCTCGCGGCAGGGCCGTCTACTGGACCGTCTTCACCGGAGTGGTCCTCCTCTTCACGCTCGCCTTCCTCTTCCCGGTCTACTGGATGACCACCGGCGCCATGAAGTCGCCGGACGAGGTGACCCGCACCCCGCCGACCCTCGTCCCGGACCAGTGGCACGTCAGCGGCTACACCGACGCCTGGGACCTGATGGACCTGCCGACGCACCTGTGGAACACGGTGGTTCAGGCCACGGGAGCCTGGATCCTGCAACTCGTGTTCTGCACGGCCGCCGCGTACGCCCTGTCCAGGCTGAGGCCGGCCTTCGGCAAGGTGATCCTCGGCGGCATCCTCGCCACCCTGATGGTCCCGGCGCAGGCCCTGGTCGTACCGAAGTACCTGACCGTCGCCGACCTGCCGCTGATCCACACCAGCCTGCTCAACGACCCGCTCGGCATCTGGCTGCCCGCCGTGGCCAACGCCTTCAACCTCTATCTCCTCAAACGGTTCTTCGACCAGCTTCCGCGCGACGTGCTGGAGGCCGCCGAGATCGACGGCGCGGGACGGCTGCGTACGCTCTGGTCGATCGTGCTCCCGATGTCCCGGC
The DNA here is from genome assembly GCF_036182465.1 of Streptomyces sp. NBC_00258. Taxonomy (NCBI): domain Bacteria; kingdom Bacillati; phylum Actinomycetota; class Actinomycetes; order Kitasatosporales; family Streptomycetaceae; genus Streptomyces; species Streptomyces sp. NBC_00258. Next base: position 2,880,039 of record NZ_CP108081.1, on the reverse strand, counting down.
CGGTCCTGGGAGTCGTCTCGATCTTCGCGCTCGTCGCCGTCTGGCAGGACTTCCTCTGGCCGTTGATGGTCTTCTCCGACACCGACAAACAGCCCATCAGCGTGGCGCTCGTCCAGCTGTCCCAGAACATCCCGCTGACCGTGCTCATCGCGGCGATGGTGATCGCCAGCCTCCCGATGGTCGCGATGTTCCTGGTGTTCCAGCGGCACATCATCGCCGGGATCAGCGCGGGCAGCACCAAGGGCTGACGCCCCCCTCCGCAGAAGACTCCGCAGACTCCACGCCGAACAGACGAAAGGCAGGCACCGTGGGACAGCCTTCCCCTGCCCGCACCGACGACCAGTGGTGGCGCAGCGCCGTCATCTACCAGGTGTACGTACGCAGCTTCGCGGACGGCGACGGCGACGGAACCGGAGATCTCGCCGGCGTCCGTGCCAAGCTGCCCCACCTCGCCGAACTCGGTGTGGACGCCCTGTGGTTCAACCCCTGGTACCCGTCCCCGATGGCCGACGGAGGCTACGACGTCGCCGACTACCGGGCCGTCGACCCTGCCTTCGGCACCCTCGCGGAGGCGGAGAAACTCATCGCCGAGGCACGGGAGTCGGGCATCCGCACCCTCGTCGACATCGTCCCCAACCACGTCTCCGACCGGCACCCGTGGTTCCGGGCGGCGCTCGCGGCAGGCCCCGGCAGCCCCGAGCGCGAGCTCTTCCACTTCCGCCCGGGGCGCGGCGAGCACGGTGAACTCCCGCCCAACGACTGGCCGTCCCAGTTCGCGGGCTCCGCCGAACCGGTCTGGACCCGGTTGCCCGACGGCGACTGGTACCTCCACCTGTTCACCCCCGAGCAGCCCGACCTCAACTGGGCGCACCCGGCGGTCCGCCAGGAGCACGAGGACGTCCTGCGCTTCTGGTTCGAGCGGGGCGTCGCCGGCGTACGCATCGACTCGGCGGCCCTGCTCGCCAAGGACCCGGACCTGCCGGACTTCGTCGAGGGCCGCGATCCGCACCCCTTCGTCGACCGCGACGAACTCCACGACATCTACCGCTCCTGGCGCGCGGTGGCCGACGAGTACGGCGGCATCTTCGTCGGCGAGGTCTGGCTCCCCGACTCCGAACGCTTCGCCCGCTACCTCCGCCCCGACGAACTGCACACCGCCTTCAACTTCGCGTTCCTGTCCTGCCCTTGGGAGGCCGAACGGCTGCGCACGTCGATCGACGAGACCCTCGCCGAGCACGCACCGGTGGGCGCGCCCGCGACCTGGGTGCTGTGCAACCACGACGTGACGCGCACAGTCACCCGATACGGCCGCACGGACACCGCCTTCGCCTTCGCCACCAAGGCCTTCGGCACACCGACCGACCTGGTGCTCGGAACGCGACGGGCCCGGGCCGCCGCGCTCCTGTCCCTCGCCCTGCCGGGTGCCGTCTACCTCTACCAGGGCGAGGAACTCGGCCTGCCCGAGGCGGAGATACCGCGCGAGCGCATCCAGGACCCGATGCACTCCAGGTCGGGCGGCGTCGACCCGGGGCGCGACGGGTGCAGGGTGCCGCTGCCCTGGGTGGCGGGGGCACCGTACGCGGGATTCGGGTCGCGGGAGGAGCCGTGGCTGCCGCAGCCGGCGGGCTGGCGTGCGTACGCCGCCGACCTCCAGGCCGCCGACCCGGGCTCCATGCTCGCGCTCTACCGGACGGCGCTGACGATCAGGCCGGAGTTCGGTGACGGCCCCCTCACCTGGCTGCCCGCACCCGACGGCGTCCTCGCCTTCGCCCGGGCGGACGGACCGGTGTGCGTCGTGAACCTCGCCGACACCCCGGCCGAGCTGCCCGCGCACTCCCGGCTGCTGCTCAGCAGCGGCCCCTTGACCGCGGAGGGACGCCTCCCGCAGGACACGGCGGTGTGGCTGCGCACCGGCTCCTGAGACCGCATCCCGCTATCCCCGTACCCCCACCACGAAGGGATCAGCACATGCACAGCTCTCGTTCCAGGCATGTCAGGCTCATGTCATCCACTCCGGCGGCGGCAGCCGTGGCGGTCGCCCTCGCGGCGGGCATGCTGACCGCCACCGCCCCCACCACCCACGCCGCTGCCGCGGCCGCCGGCGCGGACCTCCCCTTCACCTCGGTCGAGGCCGAGTCCGCGACCACCACCGGCACGAAGATCGGCCCCGATCACACCCAGGGCACCCACGCCTCGGAGGCCTCCGGCCGCCAGGCCGTGCGGCTCGCCGCGGGGCAGCGCGTCGAGTTCACCGCGCCCCGGACCCTGAACGCGGTGAACGTCGCCTACAGCGTCCCGGACGGCCAGTCCGGCACTCTCGCCGTGTACGTCAACGGCCAGAAGCTGGCCAAGTCGCTCGCCGTCACCTCCAAGTACTCCTACGTGGACACGCCCTGGATCCAGGGCTCCAAGACGCACCACCTCTTCGACAACACGCGCCTGCTGCTCGGGCAGACCGTGCAGCCGGGGGACAAGGTCGCCTTCGAGGCCGTGTCCACCCAAGTGACCGTCGACGTCGCCGACTTCGAGCAGGTGGCAGGCGCGGCGACCAAGCCCGCAGGCGCGGTCTCCGTCACCGACAAGGGCGCCGACCCCACCGGCCAGGGCGACTCCACGCAGGCCTTCCGGGACGCGATCGCCGCCGCGCAGGGCGGAGTGGTGTGGATCCCACCGGGCGACTTCCGGATCACGTCCTCGCTCAACGGGGTCTCGAACGTCACCGTCCAGGGTGCCGGCAGCTGGCACTCCGTCGTGCGCACCTCCCGCTTCATCGACCAGACCAGTTCCTCGGGCGGAGTGCACCTGAAGGACTTCGCCGTCGTCGGAGAGGTCACCGAGCGCGTCGACTCCAACCCGGACAACTTCGTCAACGGCACTCTGGGTCCCGGCAGTTCGGTGTCCGGCATGTGGCTCCAGCACCTCAAGGTCGGCCTCTGGCTGACCGGCAACAACGACAACCTCGTCGTCGAGAACAGCCGCTTCCTCGACATGACCGCCGACGGCCTCAACCTCAACGGCAACGCCCGCGGGGTCCGCGTCCGGAACAACTTCCTGCGCAACACCGGCGACGACGCGCTCGCCATGTGGTCGCTCTACTCGCCCGACACCAACAGCAGCTTCGAGAACAACACCATCTCCCAGCCGAACCTCGCCAACGGCATCGCGATCTACGGCGGCACCGACATCACCGTCAAGAACAACCTGGTCGCCGACACCAACGCCCTCGGCAGCGGGATCGCCATCTCCAACCAGAAGTTCCTCGACCCCTTCCACCCGCTCGCCGGAACCATCACCGTCTCCGGCAACACCCTCGTCCGTACGGGCGCGATGAACCCCAACTGGCAGCACCCGATGGGCGCGTTGCGTGTCGACTCGTACGACAGCGCCATCGAGGCGACGGTGAACATCACCGGGACGACGATCACCGACAGCCCGTACAGCGCCTTCGAGTTCGTGTCGGGCAGCGGGCGCGGGTACGCGGCCAAGAACGTCACCGTGGACGGGGCGACGGTGAACAAGGCGGGCACGGTCGTCGTCCAGGCAGAGACACAGGGCGCGGCGAAGTTCAGCAACGTACAGGCCACCGGGGTCGGCGCCGCCGGCGTCTACAACTGTCCCTACCCGACGGGGTCCGGCACCTTCACGCTCACCAACGGCGGCGGCAACTCCGGCTGGGACAGCACCTGGTCGGACTGCTCGACCTGGCCGCAGCCGGGCTCGGGCAACCCGGACCCCGACCCGACCCGCAACCTCGTCAAGGGCCGGCCCGCCACCGCGACGGGCTCGACCGACGTCTACACGCCCGGCAAGGCGGCAGACGGCGACGCCCAGACGTACTGGGAGTCCACCAACAACGCCTTCCCGCAGGCCTGGACGGTGGACCTCGGCTCGGCGGAGTCCGTCCGCAGGCTCGTCCTGAAGCTGCCGCCGCTCGCGGCCTGGCAGACGCGGACACAGACGCTGTCCGTGCAGGGCAGCACAGACGGGTCCACGTACTCGACGCTGGTCGCCTCGAAGGGGTACCGGTTCGACCCGGCCACCGGGAACACGGTGACCGTCACGCTGCCGGACGGTGCCAGGCCGCGCTACCTGCGGCTCAACGTCACCGCCAACACCGGCTGGCCCGCAGGGCAGTTCAGTGAAGTGGAGGCGTATCTGAACTGACGTCCTTCACCACACGGTCGACCGGTGCACCGCGCTTCGCCGCCTGGATCTGCTCGTACACATGGGTCCGCAGTTCGGCGAAGCGCGGTGCCACCCGGGTGTGCAACTGGTCGCGCTCGACCGGGAGATCGATCTTCAGCTGCTCCTGGACGACGGTCGGGGAGGAGGACAGGATCAGCACCCGCTCGCCGAGGTACACCGCCTCGTCGATGTCGTGCGTCACGAAGAGGATCGTGATGCCCCGCTGCCGCCACAACCCACGGACCAGGTCCTCCAGTTCGGCACGGGTCTGCGCGTCCACCGCCGCGAACGGCTCGTCCATGAGCAGCACATCCGGCTCGTACGCGAGCGCGCGGGCGATCGCCACCCGCTGCTGCATGCCGCCCGACAGCTGCCACGGGTACGCTCCCGCCGCGTCGGTGAGACCGACCGACTCCAGCGCGTCGGCGACCAGTTCGCGGCGCCTCGTGCTCGACAACTTCTTCTGCTTGAGGGGGAGTTCGACGTTCTCCCGGACCCGCATCCAGGGGAAGAGACTGCGCCCGTACTCCTGGAAGACGACGGCCATTCCGGGCGGCGGCCCGGTCACCCGCTCACCTCCGAGGAGCACGTCACCGGCTGTGGGCGTCAGCAGTCCGCCCACGCACTTCAGCAGTGTCGTCTTGCCGCAGCCCGACGGGCCGACGAGACACACCAGTTCGCCGGCCTCGACCGTGAAGGTGAGGTCGCGTACCGCCTCCACGCGGCGGCCCGATCCCTCGTAGACCTTCTGGAGGCCGCGTACGTCGAGCATGGAGCGCCCTTTCGAGAGGTTCACGACGACCGCCGGGAGACATCGCGCAGACCGTGGTACCAGCCGAGCACCCGCCGCTCGACCAGCCGGAAGAGAACCGACAGCACAAAACCGAGCAGCCCGAGCAGCAGGATCCCGGTCCACATGTCGGGGATGGCGAAGCCGCGCTGGAACTGGACGATGGTGAAGCCGAGCCCGTTGCTCGCGGCGAACATCTCGCTGATGACCATCAGGATGATGCCGATGGACAGGGCCTGCCGCAGCCCCGCGAAGATCTGCGGGCTCGCCGAGCGCAGCACCACGTGCCGCAGCCGCGCGACGCCCGTGATGCCGTACGAGCGGGCCGTCTCCGACATCACGGAGTCGACCGCACGGACGCCCTCCACGGTGTTGAGCAGGATCGGCCAGACACAGCCGCTCGCGATGACGGCGATCTTCATCGTGTCGCCGATGCCCGCGAACAGCATGATGACCGGCACGAGCACCGGTGGCGGCACCGCGCGCAGGAACTCCAGGACCGGCTCGCACACGGCCCGCACCCGGCGGTACGAGCCGATGACCGTGCCCAGCGCCACGCCCGCGACGGCCGCGCACGCGTAGCCGGCGCTCAGCCGCAGCACGCTGGGCAGCACGTCCCCGCGCCACCGCTCGCCCGTCCACACGTCCGGGAACGTGCTGAGGATCGTGCGCAGAGACGGCCAGTAGATGTCGGTGTTGTCGTCCGAGGCGACCCACCAGACCGCGACCAGCAGAGTGGGCAGCGCGACGACGAAGAACACCCGAAGCAGGACGCCCCTCACACCGCCACCTCCCCGCGCACCGACTGGTGCCAGGCCAGCGCCCGCCGCTCGACCGTCCGCGCGCCCACGTTGATCAGCAGCCCGAGCAGCCCGGTGACCACCACCAGCGCGTACATCTCCGGCACCGCCTGCGAGGTCTGGGCGACGGCGATGCGCGCGCCCAACCCCGGTGCCCCGATGACGAGTTCAGCGGTAACGGCGAGGATCAACGCCACCGTGGCAGCCAGCCGCACGCCCGTCATGACGTACGGGAGGGCCGAGGGCCAGAGCACGTGCCGGATCCGCGCCCAGGTGCCGAGGCCGTAGGAGCGGGCCGTCTCCTCGGCGACCGGGTCGACGTCCCGGACGCCGTACATGACCTGGATCAGGACCTGCCAGAAGGACGCGTAGACGACGAGGAGCAGGACCGAGCGCAGATCGGTGCCGAACAGCAGCACCGCGAGCGGGATCAGGGCGACGGAGGGGATCGGGCGCAGGAACTCGATCGTCGAGGCCGTCGCCTCGCGAAGGTAGGGCGTGACCGAGATCAGAACTCCCGCCAGGATTCCGGCGGTCACCGCGATCGTGAGCCCGAGCGCCCAGCCGGTGAGCGTGTCCCCGAGCGCGGTCCAGAACGCCTCGTCGGCAAGCTCCGTCGCGAGCGCGTCGGCGATGCGGCTGGTCGGCGGGAAGTACTCGTCCTTGACGAGGCCGAGCCGCGGCGCCGCCTCGCCCAGTGCGAGGAAGGCCGCGAGCCCGGCCGTGCCCAGGACGGCGTTGGTGCCCCTCACGGCAGCAGCTTGTCCAGGTCCGGGGCCTTGGCGAACAGACCGTCCTGCACGCCCAGTTCGGACAGCCGCTCGATGGAGGCGCGGTTCGGCTCGGCCGGCCACCGGGGCAGGGTCAGCGTCTCCAGCAGGTTCTTCGGGATCTTCGTGTACGTGGCGATGATCTCGCGGGCCTCGTCCGGGTGGCTGTCGGCGTACGCGAGGGACTCGGCGGTCGCCTCCTGGAACTTCTTCACCATCTCCGGGTTCTTCTGGGCGTACTGCTGGGAGGTGAAGTACATGGCCACGGTGAGGTCGGGCGACACGTCGACGAAGAGCGACGCGATGCTGGTGCCGCCCTGGGACTTGATGGTGGCGAGCGCGGGTTCCACGACACAGGCCGCGTCCACCTGGCCGTTCGCGAGCGCGGCCGGCATCTGGTCGAAGGGCATCTCCACGAACTCGACCTTGGACGGATCGCCGCCGTCCTTGCGGACCGACTCCTTGACCGAGGTGTCACAGATGTTGTTGAGCGTGTTGGCGGCGACCTTCTTGCCCTCCACGTCCTTGGCGGACTTGAGGGGGCTGCCCTTCTTCACGGCGAGCTCCGCGAAGTCGGCCCCCTGCTTGCCGGTGGACGCGACACCGTTCGCCACGGCCTTGACCGGCACGTTCTTGGACTGGGCGACCAGCAGGGACGTCATGTTGCTGAAGCCGAAGTCGAACTGGCCGGAGACGACACCGGGCACGATCGCCGCGCCGCCCTGCGCGCTCGTCAGCGACAGCTTGATGCCGCGTTTGCTATAGAAGCCCTTCGACTGGCCCAGGTACAGGGGGGCGACGTCGATGATGGGGATGACGCCGGCCTTGATCGTGGTGGTACCACCGCCGGACGCCTTGTCGTCGTCCGACCCGGAGGAGTCGGACGAACCGCAGGCTGTCGCGGCGACGAACACGGCGCCGGCCGCGAGGCCGATGAGCAGACGACGCATGACTCCCCCTACTGGGACAGTTCCTCGACAGGCTGTGCGCAGACCGCACAGAAGTGCTCAGCGGGAACGTAGAACGTCGCCGGGAGTGGGTCAATGCTCTTGACACGCAAGGTCGTTGACAGTTGCCGAAGCGTGCTCCTAGCGTGCGCAGTGCGCACCCCCGTGCGTCCCGTGGAGGCGATGATGCCTGCTGGAGCCCGCGAACCGCACTTCGTCCGTTCCTTCGAGCGCGGCCTCGCGGTCATCCGCGCCTTCGACGCCGAGCATCCGGAACTGACGCTCAGCGAGGTGGCGCGGCTCACCGACCTCACCCGAGCGGCGGCCCGCCGCTTCCTGCTGACGCTCTTCGACCTGGGATACGTGGCGACGGACGGGCGGATGTTCCGGCTCACCCCGCGCGTCCTGGAACTCGGCTACTCGTACCTGTCCAGTTTCACCCTGCCGGAGATCGCCGAGCCGCATTTGGAGCAACTCGTCGCGCAGATAAGGGAGTCGTCGTCCCTGTGCGTCCTCGACGGCGACGACGTCGTGTACGTGGCACGGGTGCCCACGCACCGCATCATGACCGCGACGATCACGGTCGGCACCCGCTTCCCGGCCCATGTGACGTCCGTGGGCCGGGTGTTGCTCGCCCAGCTGCCCGACGAGGACATCGACGCCCGGCTCGTCCGCGCGGACCTGCGCGCTCTGACGGGCCGCACGATCGTCTCGGCCGGCCTGCTGCGCACCGAACTGCGCCGGGTCCGCCGTCAGGGGTACGCGATCGTCGACCAGGAGCTGGAGGAGGGGCTGCGCTCGGTCGCCGTCCCGGTGCGGGACCGGGACGGCGAGGTGGTGGCGGCGGTCAACATCCCCGTGCACGCCAGCCGCAACTCCGTCGACTCCGTACGCCGTGACCTGCTGCCGCATCTGCTGGCCACGGTCGCCCGGATCGAGGCGGACCTAGGGTCTGTCCGGCGGATCAGGCCGGAGGAAAATCACGGCTCCCGGTAGCCGCGGGTGTGCGTGCCACCAGACCCCGCGTCTCCGGCCTGATCCGCCGGACAGACCCTCAAGTGTCACAGGTCGAGCACGAGGCGCTTCCCGCGGCACCGGGACACACAGATGAGCATGGTCTCGCCGGCCTCCCGTTCCTCGTCGGTGAGCACCGAGTCCCGGTGGTCCGGGGTGCCTTCGAGGACGTCCGTCTCGCAGGTCCCGCAGGTGCCCTCGGTGCAGGAGAAGAGCACCTCGACCCCGGCGGACCGCACGGTGTCGAGCACGGAGACGTCCGCGGGGACGGTGAGCGTGTGGCCCGAACGCTCCAGGACCACCTCGAACTCCGTGTCCGCGCCCGTCTCCTGGACCTTGGGCTGGAAGCGCTCGACGTGCAGTGAGCCCTTCGGCCACTGCGCGCACCGCTCCTCCACGGCGTCAAGGAGCGGCCCGGGACCGCAGCAGTAGACGAGCGTGTCGGGCTGCGGAGTGCCGAGTTCGGCGGCGAGGTCGAGCAGCCCGGTCTCGTCCTGCGGGGCGATGCGCACCTTGTCCCCGTACCGGCCCAACTCCTCGATGAATGCTATGGAGTTGCGCGTACGCCCGCCGTACAGCAGCGTCCACTCCGCGCCCGCCGCCTCGGCCTCGGCCAGCATCGGCAGGATCGGGGTGATCCCGATGCCGCCCGCGACGAAGCGGTAGCGCGGCGAGGGCTGGAGGGCGAAGTGGTTGCGCGGGCCGCGCACTCGGACCTTGTCGCCCTCCTCCAACTTCCCGTGCACATGGGCGGATCCGCCGCGTCCATCGGGTTCCCGCAGCACCGCGACGCGCCAGGAGTGCCGGTCGGCCGGATCGCCGCACAGCGAGTACTGCCGCTCCAGGTCCGGGCCCAGGACCACATCGATGTGGGCGCCCGGCTCCCAGGCCGGCAGCTCCTCGCCCAGCGGATGTCGCAGCGTGAGGGTGAGCACGCCTTCGGCGGCCAAGTCCCGTCGCTCGACGACGAGTTCGGCTTCGTACGAGGTCATGAGCCGTTTCCTTGAGTGACGTGCGGGGCGTGCGGGTCGAGCGGGACCCTCGGGGAGTGTCCTTCGGGGTGGCCGAGCATCCACTCCCACATCTCGATCGGGTCCTCGGCGCTGTGCTCGGCCCCGCAGTGACAGGTGCCGTGCAGCACATCGGTGCCCGGCAGCCAGTCGATGCGGTAGATCTCGCCGGTCGGGCTGGTCACTGGACCTTCTCCATGGGCTTCTCGCCCTCCTCGACCAGCCGGGCGAGGATACGGCGGGCGGCCAGGCCACCGGTGTCGATGTTGATGCTCAGCTCCTGGTAGCCGTTCCGCTCCGTGCCGAGCGTCTTCTGCAGCAGGTTGAGCGCGTCGACGTCCTGCATCACGACGGTGTGGTTGTTGCCCCGCAGGAACTCGGTGACCTCGTCGTCGTCGGTCGCCCAGTCGCGCGAGACCATCCAGAAGTCGTACACCTTGCCGTCGGCGGACGGTGTGATGGCGTACGTGATCTCCGTGTGGAAGCCGTTCGGGTCGCTGCCGTCCGCCTCGGGCACGACGCCGACCGGGGCGATCCGGCTGTGCAGCAGATACAGACACGGCGCGTGGTACTCGATGTCCTGCCAGCGGGTGATCCGCCCCTTGATTCCGGTCGACTTGGCGTAGAACGGCGGGCACTCGGCGTCGTCCATGTGCCGGCTGACCCGCACGATGCCGGCGCCCTCGTCGACCTCGGTGGTGATCGGCGTCTCGGCGACCTCGGGGGTGCCGATGTAACCGCCGTGCAGATACGTCTCGTGGGACAGGTCGAGGAGGTTGTCGACGAGGAGGCCGTAGTCGGCGTCGATCGGCTCCATCCCGCTGACGGTGACCCAGCCGGGGGAGTCCAGGTGCCTGGCCCGCGGAATGGTCTCCGGGTCGGCGAGGGCCGGGTCGCCTATCCACACCCAGATCAGGGCGTCCTGCTCGACCACGGGGTAGGAGGCGACGCGGGCGGTGCGGGGGACGCGCTTCTGACCGGGCACGTACACGCACGCACCCGTCGTGTCGTAGGTGAAGCCGTGGTAACCGCAGACGATCCGGTCGCCGTCGAGCCCGCTCTCGGAGAGCGGGTAGCGGCGGTGCACACAGCGGTCGTGCAGGGCGACGGGCCGTCCGTCGTCCTCTGTGCGGTAGAAGACGAGCGGCTCCCCGAGAATCGTCCGGCCGAGCAACTCCCGCCCCACCTCATGGGCGTAGGCGGCGACGTACCACTGGTTCCTGGCGAATGCGGTCATGTGAGGCATGGGCGGTCCCGTCCCGTGAAGCGGGGCGCCGTCGCCCCGCGTGCCGTGGTTGGACTCAGCGTCGTGACCCTTGCGGTGGCTCCGCAAGGCGGCTTCCGTGAGGCGGAAGATGCCCAGCCCGTCGGTACTGACACCCATGCCGTCCAGGAGGGGTCATGGCACATGGATTGCGTCTGGGTAACTTATAAAGTCAGATGCTTGCACTTGATGTTAAGTGGTGGGTTCCCTAGCGTTCTCGGTATGAACCTCACTGTCCTCGCGGCCTCCGGCCGGACCGGAATGGCCCTCACCCGGCAGGCGTTGTGGCGTGGTCACACCGTGACCGCGATCGCGCGTGATCCCGAGCGGATCGCTCTGCCCGACTCGCCGAATCTGCGCAAGGTGGCGGGTGATGTGAATGACGCGGCCAGCATCGTCGCCGCCGTGGACGGGGATGGTGTGGTCCTGTCCGCGCTCGGCACCGACCGGGCGGGGACGTTGCTGGCCGGGGCCCGGGCTGTGGTCGCGGCCGGTCCGCGGCGGGTGATCTGGCTTGGCGCGTATGGCACGGGCAGGTCGGCCGGCGTGGCGGGGGAGGGGGCGGGCATGCTCGCCGCGGTGCTGGGTGAGCGGCTGGCGGACAAGGTCGAGGCCGACGACACGGTGCTCGCGGCCGGGGGCACGGTCTTCCATGCCGGGATGCTCGCCGACGGGCCGGTAAGCCCTGGCCGGCGCACGGTCGGCCTGGCGGCCGCGCCCGTCTTCGACCTGGGTGCGCAGGTCAGCCGGGAGACCGTCGCCGCGGCGATGCTCGACGAGGCCGAGACGCCTGCTTTTCCCGGGGCTGTGGCCCTGCCGCTGCCGGAGTAGGCGGGGCAGTGGGCAGGCCCAGTGGTCAGCGGGCGGTGATTTCCTCGATCGACTCGCGGACCTGTTTGCGGAGCCAGGCGTGGGCGGGGTCGGAGTCGTAGCGCTGGTGCCAGTTGCAGTTGATCGTCGCCGCCGGGGACTGGACCGGCAGCGGCCGGGTGGCGAGGGCGAACACCTCGATGAGCGGGCGGCCCAGGACGGCCGTGCAGGTGACCAGCGCGTCGCTGCGGGCGGCGATCTGCAGGGCGGTGGACACCGTGGCGACCGCCGCGACCACCCGGCGCTCAAGGCCCTCGGCGGCCAGCACCTCGTCGATCGACGCGGTCAGGCGGCCGCGCCGGGAGATCACCACATGCGGCTGCGCGGCGTAGGAGGCCAGGTCGAGTCTGGCGGCGCAGGGGTGGTCCGCGCGCATCGCCACCACGAGCCGGTCCTCGCCCAGCGGCTCGGAGCGGAACTCGGGCAGAGCGGGCCTGGCGCCGCCGAGTTCGAGATCGACACGGCCGTGGCGCAGGTCGTCGGTGTCGACGGAGTTCTCCGCCAGCACCCGCAACTGCACCCCCCGGGCCCGCTGCTGGATCCTGTCGACCAGGACCGGCACCAGCGACGCGGCCACCGCGTCGTGACACTGGATCGTGAAGGTGCGCTCCAACCGCGCCAGATCCAGCTCGCGGACCGGCGAGAGCACCTCGTGCGCCTGCCGCACCAGCCGGTGCACCTCCTCCCGCACCGACAGCGCGTACGGAGTGGGAGCCATCGAATGGCCGGTACGCACCAGGATGTCGTCCCCGGTGACAGTACGAAGCCGGCCCAGCGTGCGGCTCACCGCGGGCGAGGACAGATGCAGCCGCTGGGCCGCGCCCATCACGCTGCCCTCCTCGAGCAGGGCGTCCAGCACGGTCAGCAGATTCAAGTCCAGTTGCATGACAGTAAATCCTAACCAGCCACAGATCCACTCCGATCAACTCCAGGAGCATCACATGAACCAGGAACTGCTTGCCGCCACCGTCGCCGCCGTCCGCCACGCCGGCGCCCGGATGATGACGCGCTATTCCACCGAGTCCCGTCAGCCCGGGCTCCCCGAACTGCTCGCGGACCTCCGGGCCAATGACGCGGCCGTCGTCGACACGTTGCGACCGGCGTTGACCGAGGCCCTGCCGAGCGCGGGCTGGCTCAACGACGAACACGGATCGGGACCACTGGCCTCGGGCGAGTGGTGGCTCATCGACCCGGTCGGCGGCAACGTCAACGCGGTGCACGGCATGCCCGACTGGAACATCGGCGTGAGCCTCGTCCGCGACGGCCGCCCGGTGCTGGCGGTGGTCTTCTTCCCGGCCCTCGACGAGATGTTCACCGCGACCGAGGGCGGCGGGGCGTTCCTCGACGGTGTACGGCTGCGGGTCTCGGCCAAGACGTCGTTGGACGGCGCACTGGCCGGGACCGGCCAGGCCAAGCCGGGTCACGACCCCGAGCTCGCGAAGCGGATGGGCTCCGCCTTCACCGCGATGATGAACGCCGCCCTCTATGTGCGGGTCTCCGTACCGGTGACCCAGCATCTAGCCCAGGTCGCCGCGGGCCGGATGGATCTGCACTGGCAGTTCGACAACGTCCGGTCCCACGCGGCAGGTGTGCTGCTGGTCCAGGAGGCCGGAGGCGTCGTGACCGACATGGAGGGCAAGCCGTGGGAACTGGCCGGCGAGAGCTACCTCGCCGCCGCCCCGGGTGTGCACGCCGCCGCGCTGGAAGTCCTTGTCGCCTGAGGGCAGCTGGGATCGAGGGGGTGTCGAGGCCGGTCGTCGGCGGGGTGTCGTCGCGACCGGCTCCTGCGGCCGACGCTCAGGGCTCGATCGCCGCGTCGATGTACGTCTTGGTGGTGTCGGTGAGGAAGTCGCGGCTGCTGTCGGAGGTGAGGGCCTGGGCCTGGAGGTGGTCGTACATCGTGCTGTAGTGCTGCACGTCGGACGGTTTCTCCAGGCAGAGGTCGCTGGTGAACCGTTCCAGGTACACCACCCCTGACTCGTGGCTGTCGGCGAACCTCAGGATGGAGAACTGTCCTGTCAGGCCCGGGTGAGCGCCCACGGTGTACGGGAGGACCTGCATGGTGATGTGCGGCTCGGCGCTGAGCGCGTTCAGGTGTTCCAGTTGCTCGCGCATGATGTCGGGGCTGCCGACGACGCGATGCAATGCCGATTCGTCCAGGACGACCCACAGGCGCAGCGGGCGGGCCGGGTCGTAGATCCGGTGCTGACGGCGCAGCCGCACCTTGAGGCGGGTGGCGGTCTGTTCGGCAGTGAGCAGAGGGATCGTTTCGCCGATGACGGCCTGGGCGTAGGCAGGAGTCTGCAGCAGGCCGGGGATGACCATGGGATCGTAGGTGTGGAGGGAGGCGGCGTCCGTCTCCAGGTCGATATAGACGCTGTTGGAGAGGTCGCCGTAGGAGTGCCACCAGCTCCGCCGGCTCGATTCCCTGGCCATCTCCATCAGGGAGTCGATGACCTGCCGGTCCGTCACCCCGTAGATCGCGCACAGGTCGCGCACGTCGCGAGGGCTGATGGCGCGGTTGCCGTTCTCCAGATGGCTGATTTTGGGCTGAGAGACCAGGAGTCGCTCGGCCACTTCTTTGCTCTTCAGCCCACTGGCCACGCGGAGTCGGCGAAGTTCGGCTCCAAGATGACGTCTCCTGACGGTGGGGTTGGTCTTCGCCGCCACGCGCTGTGTACCTCCGGATCCAAGTCCCTGTGCTGGACCGCAGATTGTCATGGGGCAAGCGTTGCCGATCACGCGCCATGCCGTCGTGATCACAGGGGCCGAAACGGACTCTTACGTTGGCATTTGCCGCTTCCACCGGCAAGCTCGCGCCCAAGGTCGCCAAGGGCGAACTCCTCGTGGCGAACGGCGACGTCCAGATGAACTTCGCCCAGGCCAAGTCCATGCCGAACCTTGCGATCTGGTTCCCGGCGACCGCCACGGGCGGGCCCACCACCCTCGCCCTGCCCTACGCGGCCGGGCTCGTCACCGACGCCCCGCACAGCAAGAACGCCAAGAAGCTCCTCGACTACGTGCTGAGCCGCAAGGCCCAGCAGTAGGTCAGCGAGATCGGCGGCGGCTTCAGCGCCCGCCGGGACGCCAAGCCCACCGACGCCAACGCGATCGCCCTCACCAAGCTCATGGACGGCGTGGAGGTCTTCGAGCCCGACTGGTCCGACCTCGACAAGAACCTCACGTCGTACGTCGGCGGCTGGAAGGAAGCGACCGGAAGCTGACCATTCCCCGAACGGGCCGCGCACCTCACGTACCGCTGTCTTTCACACAGATGCCACGCGACCCTTCCCTGACGTTTGTTGCTCTTGGAACACTCCATTCGCGCACGTTCCATCACGTACTTGCCCGCAATGCCCCGTCAGGACAAGAGGTCACCTGCCATGCCCGAAGTGAATCGGCGCCGTTTTCTCCAACTCGCAGGCGGCACCGCGGGGTTCACCGCGCTGTCGGAGAGCATCGCCAAGGCCGCGGCCATCCCCGCGGGGTACCACCGCGGCACGATCGAGGACGTCGAGCACATCGTCGTCCTTATGCAGGAGAACCGTTCCTTCGATCACTACTTCGGTGCGCTCAGAGGCGTCCGCGGTTTCGGTGACCCCCACCCGGTCACGCTCGACAACGGCAAGTCCGTGTGGCACCAGTCGGACGGCACCAAGGACCTGCTGCCCTTCCACCCGGAGGCCGACGACCTCGGCATGCAGTTCTTGGAGGGCCTGCCGCACAGCTGGCCCGACGGGCATGCCGCCTACAACGGCGGCAAGTATGACAAATGGGTCCCGGCGAAGGGTGCCACGACCATGGCGTACCTGACCCGCGAGGACATCCCGTTCCACTACGCGCTCGCCGACACCTTCACCGTCTGCGACGCGTACCACTGCTCGTTCATCGGCTCCACCGACCCGAACCGCTACTACATGTGGACGGGCTTCACCGGCAACGACGGCAAGGGCGGCGGGCCGGTCCTCGGCAACGACGAGGTCGGGTACGACTGGACGACCTACCCCGAGCGGCTGGAGAAGGCCGGGATCTCCTGGAAGGTCTACCAGGACATCGGCAACGGCCTGGACGCGGCCGGCTCCTGGGGCTGGATCTCGGACGCGTACCGCGGCAACTACGGCGACAACTCGCTGCTCTACTTCAACAAGTACCGGGGCGCCAAGGCCGGCGACCCGCTCTACGACAAGGCCCGCACCGGCACCGACGCCCGCAAGGGCGAGGGCTACTTCGACCAGCTGCGGGCAGACGTCAAGGGCGGCAAGCTGCCGCAGATCTCCTGGATCGCCGCCCCCGAGGCCTTCTCCGAGCACTCCAACTGGCCCTCGAACTACGGCGCCTGGTACATCTCCCAGGTCCTGGAGGCGCTCACCTCCGACCCCAAGGTGTGGGCGACGACGGCCCTGTTCATCACGTACGACGAGAACGACGGCTTCTTCGACCACCTCGTCCCGCCGCTGCCGCCGCGCTCCGCCGACCACGGCAAGTCCACCGTCGACGTCGGCCCGGACCTCTTCGCGGGGAGCCCGACCAACGTCGCCGGCCCCTACGGTCTCGGCCCACGCGTGCCGATGCTCGTCGTCTCGCCCTGGAGCAAGGGCGGTTACGTGTGCTCCGAGACCCTCGACCACACCTCGATCGTCCGGTTCATGGAGCGCCGCTTCGGCGTCGAGGAGCCGAACATCTCGCCCTGGCGGCGGGCCATCTGCGGCGACCTGACCGCCGCGTTCGACTTCTCCCGCAAGGACAGCAAGCCGGCCGACCTCCCGGACACCGACGCGTACGAGCCGCCGGACAAGGACCGGCACCCGGACTACAAGCCGACCCCGCCCGCGGATCCGAAGCTGCCGAAGCAGGAGCGCGGTCTGCGGCTCGCCCGCCCGCTCCGTTACGCGCCGTGGATCGACGGCTCGGCCGACCCGAAGGCCGGGAAGTTCACGCTGACCTTCGCCTCGGGCAAGAAGGCCGGCGCCTCCTTCCACGTCACCTCCGGGAGCCGCACCGACGGACCCTGGACCTACACCACCGAGGCCGGCAAGAGCGTCTCGGACACCTGGAACTCCGCCTACTCCAACGGCTCGTACGACCTGACCGTGCACGGGCCCAACGGCTTCGTGCGTGTGTTCAAGGGGCCGGGCAAGTCCGCAGGACCCGAGGTCACCGCACGGCACGACGGGGACGACATCGAGCTGACCTTCACCAACAAGGGCTCCCGCACGGTCGGACTCAAGCTCACGAACGGCTACGGCGGCAGGCCCAAGTCGTTCCGCGTGCGGCCCGGCGCGACCGTGAGGCACACCGTGGACCTGGGGGCGAGCAAGCGCTGGTACGACCTCACCGTCGTGTCCGACGCGGGCGGTTCGTTCCTTCGCCGGTTCGCCGGGCACGTCGAGAACGGCCGGGTCGGCGTCAGCGACCCGGCGATCGCCAGGGCGTAGAGGGTGCGATTCGCGACAGGAGATGCGATGAGTCCCACATCGCACGGACTGGTCAGGTACTGGCGGGCCCGGGGTAGTGTGCCCCGGTGACCACGCATTCGAACACTCCTGCAGGTTGGTACCCGGATCCTCAGGGTCTGCCCCAGACGCTGCGTTACTGGGACGGCGTTCAGTGGACCCAGCACACCAACCAGGACCAGCAGCAGGCCCAGGCCGCGCAGCCGGTCCAGCCCGTGCAGCAGCACCCTGTGCAGCCGCAGCAGCCGCAGCAGCAACCGGTGCAGCAGGTTCCGCAGCAGGCGGGAGGGTTCGACCCGCGTGTGCAGCAGCAGGTGCATCAGCAGGCCGGTGTCGCACCGAACGCCGCCGGCGGGGGCACGCTGTTCACCGAGCCGGTCCTGGTGGTGAACCAGAAGGCCAAGCTGATCGAGCTGACCAACGAGTACAAGGTCATGGATCAGCAGGGCAACCAGCTCGGCTCGGTGGTGCAGGTCGGACAGAGCGCGCTGAAGAAGGTGCTGCGCTTCTTCGCGAGCCTCGACCAGTTCATGACGCACAAGCTGGAGATCCGCGACGCGTACGGTCAGCCGCAGCTGCTGCTGACCCGGCCCCGTAAGTTCATGAAGTCGCGGGTGCTCGTGGCGCGGCCGGACGGCTCGCCGGTCGGTGAGATAGCCCAGCAGAACATGGTCGGGAAGATCAACTTCGCGATCAAGGTCGACGGCAAGCAGGTTGGCGCGATCAAGGCGGAGAACTGGCGCGCCTGGAACTTCTCGATCGTCGACCACGCCGACAACGAGGTCGCCCGGATCACCAAGACCTGGGAAGGCCTCGCCAAGACGATGTTCACGACCGCGGACAACTACGTCCTGCAGCTGCACTACCAGCTTCCCGAGCCCCTGTTGAGCCTCGTGATAGCGACGGCGCTGACCGTCGACACGGCGCTCAAGCAGGACAGCCGAGGGCTTGGCTGACGCGTCGGTTCGTCAGTTCGTCATGAGGGAGGGGCGGCCGCGGACATCCGCGACCGCCCCTCCCTCATGCCGTCGTGGGCCACGAGGTGGCCTACAGCGGGGTGAGACGCCCGGGCTTCGGCTGCCGAGGCAGCAACGAGGGCTCGTTCAACGCCGATCCGGGCTCCAGGGCGAGAACCGCGGCCACCGGGTGCTCGTCGTCCATCGAAGTCCCTGCCGAAGGCTTCAACGAGGGCTCTATCGAGGGCTTCAACGAAGGTCCCGCCGGAGTCTTCGCCGGGGATTCCGCCGTCGGGGACCCCACTGCCGGAGGCACCGGAGTGGCGCGCGACAGCGTCACCACACCCCAGGCCGCGACCGCCGCCCCGGCCAGCGCGAGCAGCAGTCCCGCCGCGCCGCCCTGCAGCCGCTCGCCGAGCAGCGAGAGGCCGATCACCGCGGCGGCGATCGGGTTGGCCAGCGTCACCACCGCGAGGGGAGCGCCGAGCCCGCCCTTGTAGGCGGTCTGCGACAGCAGCAGCCCGCCCGCCGCGAACGTGGCGACGAGCAGCGCGACCACGATCACCTGTCCGCTGAGCAGAGATTCCGAGCGGTCCGTCGCGGCGACGGTCACGGTCTGTGTGAGGGCCGAGGCGACACCCGAGGCGAAGCCGGACGCGGTCGCGTGCCGCAGCCCGGGGCGGGTGCCCGGCCTGGCCAGTACGCCCATGAGGGCCGCGGTCGTGCCCGCCACGGCCAGCGCCTGCGGGACGCTGAGCACATCGTCGGGCGCGGGCCCGGACGCCGTGACCAGCAGGGCCGCGAGCCCGGTCAGGGTCAGCGCCGTACCGCGCCACTCGACGAACGTGACGTGCCGCCCCGCCATCCGGGCGCCCAGCGGCACAGCGGCGACGAGCGTGAGCGCGCCGAGCGGCTGGACCAGCGTGAGGGGCCCGTACTTGAGGGCGGCCACGTGCAGCAGTGCCGCCGACGCGTTGAGGCCCACCGACCACCACCAGGCACCGCTGCCGAGCAGCCGGAGCACCCCGGAGTCGGGGGTCCGTGCGGCCAGTCGCTGCTGGGCCACCGCTGCGGCCGCGTAAGCGACGGCCGAGAACAGCGACAGGATGACGGCGACGAGTGTGGCGCTCATCGTCCGGCTCCCACGAGCTCCGGAGCGTCCTGCGCGCCGGGTGCCCCGGGCCCGCCGGGCCCGTCCGGTGCCCGCGGCCCTTCCGGTACGGAGCTGCCGGCGCACACGCGCTCCCGGGCCGGCGCCGTCGGTGTCGCCGTCCGGCGCGGTACGCGGATCACGGCGAGGGCGATGCCGAGCAGCGCGGCCGCCACTACCGCGTCGAGCCAGTAGTGGTTCGCCGTGCCGACGATCACCAGCAGCGTGACCAGCGGATGCAGCAGCCACAGCCACCGCCACCGGGACCGGGTCGCGGCGATCAGGCCGACCGCGACCATCAGGGCCCAGCCGAAGTGCAGCGAAGGCATCGCGGCGAACTGGTTCGACAGCGAGTCGGTCTCGGGAGAGGCGCCGTACACCGTGGGCCCGTACACCTGGCCGGTGTCCACGAGGCCCGTCCCGGCGAGCATGCGCGGCGGGGCGAGCGGGAACGTGAGGTGCACCACCAGGGCGGCGGCGGTGACCGCGGCGAGGACCCGGCGGGCCCACACGTAGTGCCCGGGCCGCCGCAGGTACAGCCAGACCAGGAAGGCCGCGGTGGCGGGGAAGTGGACGGTCGCGTAGTAGGTGTTGACGACGTGCACGAGGGTGTCGCTGTGCAGCAGCCCCGACTGCACGTCGCCTTCGCCGGGCAGGTGCAGGAACCGTTCGAGGTCCCAGACCCGGTGCGCGTTGTCGAAGGCCTCACCGGTGTGGCCCGTGGCCAGCTGCCGGCCGAGCTTGTAGACGAGGAAGAGTCCCGCGACGAGCAGGAGCTCACGGACGAGGGGCGGCCGCCGTATCGCGGCCTTCCCTTCTCTTGCAGGCTCGGTTCCGCTTTCCATCCCCCGGCCCCTTTGCTGACGTTCTGGTGGTGCTGGTGCGTGGTGAGCCCAGGAGGGGATCCACTCGACACAGGGGTGGGTCCTGTCCAAGGCTCATCGATACGTCAGTGTACCGATACGTTCGCGTTCCGGTACACTGGCGTATCGATAGGACTTACGCCACACTGAGGGCCAGGTCGAGGGCCACACTGGAAGACACACGGGAAGCAGGCCCGCACGGGGCCGCGGAGACCGGCGAGGAGAAGAGCCATGACGTCGCAGGCAGCGGACGAACCGGAGACGGTCGTCGCCTCGCGCCGCTCCAAGATCACGCCCGAGCGTGAGCAGGAGTTCTTCGACGCCGTGCTCGACCAGATCCGAGAGTGCGGCTATGACGCGCTGACCATGGAGGGCGTCGCCTCCAGCACCCGGTGCAGCAAGTCCACGCTCTACCGGCAGTGGAAGACGAAGCCGCAGTTCGTGGCGGCCGCGCTGCGGGCCAACCACTGTCCCAAGTTCATCGGTATCGACACCGGCTCGCTCGCCGGCGACCTGCGCGCGGTCGCGCGCACGGCGGGCGAGCGGTCGGACGAGGACACCAGACTGCTGCAGGCGCTCGGGCAGTCCGTGATGCAGGACGACGAACTGCAGCGCGCGCTGCGCGACGCCCTGGTGGAGCCCGAACTGGAGGCGCTCCGGGGAATGATCCGGCGCGCGGTCGACCGCGGAGAGGTCACAGCCGACCATCCGGTACTGGAGTTCGTGCCGGCGCAGCTGCTCGGTGTGCTCCGCGTCCGTCCCCTTCTCGAAGGGCGGCCCGCGGACGCGGACTATCTGCTGCGCTATGTGGAGGTGGCGCTGTTGCCGGCCCTCGGACTGGCGGATCCTCCCTGAGGCTCAGGCCGCCGTCCACGGGATGACTGGACGGTGACCTGCTCGCGCCGCACCGTGGGGACGGGGGCGGCGCGCACCCCCCGGCCGGGTGGGGTTCCTCTCGAGCGGAGAGGCGCCCCACCCGGCCGATCGGTGTCCGGTCAGAGCTCCGACCGTCGTACGTCTACACGTTCTGCCCGTTTCCGCCGCCGCCCGCGGCCTCCTTGATGCCCTTGGTGATCTCGTCGATGACCGACTGCTCGGGGGCCTTGGAGCTGACATCGATGCCGAAGCGCACGACGACGAGCTGCTTGGAGCTGGAGGGTGCCGGGAAGACGAGCGACTCGACGTAGCCGTCGTCGCCCTTGCTCGTGACGACCTTCCAGCGGACCGCGTAGCCCTTCTGCCCGGCCACGGTCACTGCCTTGGAGGAGAGCTCGTCGTGCGAGGTGATCCTGCCGTAGCTCTTGCCGCCGTAGGACTCCTCGGCGTTCTTGGCGATGTCCTCCTTGGCGGCGGCCTCGGCGGTGGTGGCCTTGAGCTTCAGGGCGATCGCTGGGGCGGAGTAGGCGCCGCCGCGGGTGCACTCCTTCGAGGTGTCGCCGGGGCACTTGTAGGCGTCCTTGGACGTCACCTGCGCGCCCACCTGGATGGTCGCGCCGCTCCAGCCGTCGGGCACGGGCAGGCTGATGCCGTTGATCGGGTCCGTGGCGTAGCCCTCCTCGGACGGGAGCGGCTGCGGGACTTCGGACTCGCCGCCCTCCGGGGCACCGGGGCCGCCCTGACCGCCGCCGTCCTGTCCCTGCGGACCGTCCGGCAGGGTCGGCACCGGCTGGGTGTTGGCCGAATCGCCGCCGCCCGAGCCGTCGTCCGCGGTCAGTGCGTACACCCCGCCGCCGATGCCGGCGAGGACCGCCACGGCGACGGCGACGGCTATCGCCGTGCGCGCTTTGCGCCGAGGTCCGCCGGGGTGCGCGCCCGGATACGGCGAGCCCGGTGAGAACGCCGGAGGACCCCAAATGGCGCCGGACTCCGCTGGGCGGGTCTGGTCCGTCCATGTCCTACCGTCCCACCATCGCTGCGTTGCTGGGCCGTCGATTGTCTGCCCGGGGTCGGGATACCAGCCGGGGGGAGTCGCCTGCGTCATGGGTCCACCGTATGAGGCGCGAGTGAAAGCCGGATGAGAGGATCCGGATTCAGTTCACCCAATCACCAGCCGCACCGGTTGTTTCAAGCCCCGGGACACCCGCGGCAGCCCGTCCCGCCCCGGTGTCACCGAGCCCAGCACGCTGGGGTGCCGGGCGCCGGTGCTCCTCGGGTCGGTGCCCGCGAGACCGTGCAGCGTCAGGAAGCCGAGGACGGCGAACGCGTACGCCTCCTTCGCGGCCGACGGCAGGCCCAGGGCGTCGGAGGTGCGCAGCGGTACCCCCGGCAACTCCTCGGCGAGCATCGCCATGAGGACGGGATTGCGCGTGCCGCCGCCCGAGACGACGACCTCGGTGGCACGCATGGAACGGACGGCGTCCGCGACCGTGCGCGCGGTGAGCCGGGTGAGGGTGGCGATCACGTCCTGGTGAGCGAGAGGGCCGATGTCCGTCGGAGTCACCGGATCCGTCTGAGTCGCCGGATCGGCCGCCATGGCCGGAGTGTCCAGTACAGCCGGATCCGCCAGAGTGGCCAGAGCCGCCAGCAGATAGTCCCGGTGGAACAGTTCCTTGCCGGTCGTTTTCGGCGCGGGCAGCGCGTAGTACGGCTCGTCGAGGAGCCGGCGCAGCAGGGGCTCGTGGACCCTGCCGCGGGCGGCCAGGGCGCCGTCCGTGTCGTAGGCGCGGCCGGTGAAGTGGTGGACGGCCGCGTCGATGAGCGCGCCCGCGGGACCTGTGTCGAAGGCGGTGCCGTCGGGCGCGGTCAGGTTGGCGATGCCGCCGAGGTTCAGCGCGACCGGGGTGCCCGGTCTGCCGCGCAGCCACAGCAGGTCGAAGAGGCTCACCAGGGGCGCGCCCTGGCCGCCGGCGGCGATGTCGCGTGGCCGGAAGTCGGCGACCACGGGCAGCCCGGTGGCCTCCGCGATCCAGGCGGGCTGACCGATCTGCAGGGTGCCGCGCACCTGACCGCCGTCGGTCCAGTGGTAGACGGTCTGACCGTGCGAGGCCACCAACTCGGCTTGTCCGTCGCACAGTTCACGGTCGGCGCGGAGGGCGGACGCCGCGAGGGCCTGCCCGATGAGTGTGTCCAGGCGGCACACCTCGGCGAGGGTCGTGGCCGCCGGAGGCAGCGCCGCCGCGAGGGCCTCGCGCACCTCGGTTCCGTACGCGTCACTGACCATGCCGAGCGGGCGCAGCAGCAGGCTGTCCCCGTCGAGCCGCAGGTCGGCCGCCGCCGCGTCGATCGCGTCGTACGACGTGCCGGACATCAGGCCGATCACCCGCACCCGCTCGACCCTCTGCTCGACCTCCATGCGCTCGGTCCCCACCTGCTCAACCCGCTCAACTCCCTTGTCGTACCGGCTGCTTACGGAGGGTCAGAAGGGCGAACACGCTCACCGCGCACGTCACGGCCGCGTAGTACGCCGGAATGTCCACGCTCCCGGTCCGCTTGATGGTCTCCGTGATGATGAGGCCCGCGCATCCCGAGAACACGGCATTGGACAGGGCGTAGGAGAGTCCCAGCCCCGTGTAGCGGACGCTCGTCGGGAACATCTCCGAGAGCATCGCAGGGCCCGGACCCGCCATCAGCCCCACGACGGTGCCCGCGACGAACACGGCCCCGCCCTTCACCGCGTTCGAAGCGCCCGTGTTCTGAAGGAGGTTGAGCAGGGGGACCGCGAGGACGGTGACCAGCAGCGCGCCCGCGAGCATCACCGGCCGCCGCCCGATCCGGTCGCTGAGCAGGCCCGCCGGGATGATCGTGACCGCGAAGCCGAGATTGGCGATGACGGTCGCGATCAGCGCCTGCTGGAACGTGGCGTTCAGTGAACTCTGCAGATACGAGGGGAGCACGACGAGGAACGTGTAGCCGGCCGCCGCCCAGCCCATGATGCGGCCCGCGCCCAGCACGATCGCCTTCGCCACCTCACGACCCGGCGGCCGTTCCGGACGGGCCTCCTCCCGGAGCGACTCGAAGGACGGTGTCTCGTCGAGCCGCAGTCGAAGCCACAGCGCCCCGAGCCCCATCGGCAGCGTCAGCAGGAAGGGCAACCGCCAGCCCCAGTCGCCCAGTTGCCCCTCGCTGAGCACGGTCGCCAGCAGTGCGGCCACTCCCGCCCCGCCCAGCAGCCCCAGCGCCACCGTGAACGACTGCCACGACCCGTACAGGCCCCGCCTGCCCGGTGGCGCGAACTCCGTCATCACCGACACCGCGCCCCCGAACTCCCCGCCGGCCGACAGTCCCTGAAGAACCCTCAGAAAGGTCAGCAGCCAGGGCGCGAGGGCGCCCACGGTGTCGTACGTGGGCAGTACGCCGATCAGTGTCGTCGCCACCGTCATGAGGACGATGACCATGATGAGTACGGGACGCCGTCCGACGCGGTCGCCAAGCCGCCCGAACAGCGCGGCGCCGACCGGCCGGAAGAAGAACGCGAGCGCGAAGGACGCGTACGTCTTGACCAGTGCCTCGACCTCGCTGCCACCCTCCGGTGTGAAGAACCGGGCCGCGATGACCGTCGCGAAGTAGCCGTAGACACCGAACTCGTACCACTCGATGAAGTTGCCCACCGACCCCGCGACCAGCGCCCTGCGGGAGCGCTCGGGCCGGTCGGTCCGCAGGCCGGAGCCGTGCGCCGGAGCGCCCATGCCGTTCCTCCCGCCGCCGTGACGATGTTGGAAAGTTAGTTTCAGTTCACGGCTTTTGACTGTCAATAACTTTCACCCCGGCCGGTCGGTGGTGTCGTCCGTCGCCTCCGCGCCGCCGGCGTCACCCGTCGCGGCAACAGGTGGCCCGACCAGGCTCCATCGTGCCTTCCGGAGGGCTAGGCTCAAGGTCTGTACGTCGTTTGGGCGACCTGGGGAGGTAGCGGGATGACGGAGGCACGGCCGGGAACGGCCGCCTCGGCACCCCTCTGGGAGCGCGACGCGGAACTCGCCGCGGTCGCGGAGGCAGTCGACGCGCTGTGCGCGGGTTCGGCCTCGGGCAGCCTGCTGGTCTTCACCGGAGAGGCGGGCATCGGCAAGACCGCGCTGCTCGCCGAGTCGCGCCGGATCGCGGAGACACGCAAATGCACGGTGTGGTCGGCACGCGGCGGCGAGACCATCACGTCCGTTCCCTTCAACGTCGTACGGCAGTTGCTGCAGCCCGCGCTCGTGGCGCTGATGCCCGACGAGGCGCGTGAGTACTTCGGCGACTGGTACGACATCGCGGGACCCGCCCTCGGGATAGCCGAACCGGGCGACCGCCAGGCCGACCCGCAGGGCGTCTGCGACGGACTGGTCGCGGCCGTGCGCAGGCTCGCCCGACGCGAGTGGCCGCTGGTG
Organism: Streptomyces sp. NBC_00258; assembly: GCF_036182465.1. NCBI lineage: Bacteria > Bacillati > Actinomycetota > Actinomycetes > Kitasatosporales > Streptomycetaceae > Streptomyces > Streptomyces sp. NBC_00258. The sequence goes on along the minus strand of NZ_CP108081.1, from coordinate 2,854,664 downwards.
CTGCTCGTCGACGACGCGCACTGGGCCGACCAGGAGAGCCTGCACTGGCTCGCCGCCTTCGCGGAGCGCCTCGACGACCTGCCCGTCCTCGTCCTGGTCGCCCGCCGCCCGGGCGACGCCACCGGCGAGAGCGCCCGTCACCTCGACACCATCGGCGCCCTGGCCGGCCCGATGCCCTCCCTGCGCGCGCTGACCCCGGACGCCACGGCCGGAATCACCCGCGCCACGCTCGGCGCGCACGCCGACGTCCCGTTCTGCCGTGAGGTCTGGGCCGTCACCGGCGGCAACCCGTACGAGACCGTGGAGCTCCTCGCCAAGGTCCAGGACAGCGACTTCGAACCGGTCGAGGACTCGGCCTCGGAACTACGGGCGCTGAACCGCGCGGCACGCGGCCGTGGACTCGTCGACCGGCTCGAAGGGCTCGGTGTGGACGCCACCCGGTTCGCCTGGGCGGCGGCCATCCTCGGCACGCAGATCTCCCTGGAACTGGCGGCCGAACTCGCCGGAATGCCGCAGGACGAGGCGGAGCGCTGTGCCGCGCTCCTCGGCGCGGCGCGCATCCTCACCGAGGCCGGCCAGACGACCGGTCAAGTCGACGACGGGGACCTGGAGTTCGTCCATCCGCTCATCGCCACCGCCGTCTACCGCTCGATCCCGGACGCGCTGCGCACCGCGATGCACGGCGTGGCCGCCTCGGTCGTCACCGCGTCGGGTCTCGGCGCCGCCGCGGCCTCCCGGCACCTCCTCGAGGTACATCCGGACGACGACCCCGAACTCGTCGAGCAGATGCGAGAGGCAGCCCGCGAGCACCTCGCCGTGGGCGCCCCCGACGCGGCCCGCCGCTGTCTGGAGCGTGCCCTGGTGGAACCGCCGCTTCCCGAGGTCCACGCGCGAGTGCTCTACGAGTTGGGCTGCGCCACGCTTCTCACCTCGCCCGCGACGACGATCGGGCACCTGCGGGAGGCGCTCACGGTGCACGGCCTGGACGAGGAACTCCGGGTCGACGCGGTCTGCCGGCTCTCCTCGGCGCTCGTCCACAACGACCAGCTGGAGGAGGCCGTCGCCACGGTCGACGCGGAGGCGGACCGGCTGGAAGCCGGTCCCGCCCGTATGCGCCTGCAGGCAGTGCACTACATGTGGGAAGGCATCCACGCGGGCGAGGAGGACGCGCCCGGCCGCTCCCGCCGCCTGGCCGAACTCGTCAGGCCGCTCACCGGCCGTGACAACTCCGAGCGCGCCCTGCTCATCCTGCGCGCCTTCGACGCGATGACCCGCGGGGAGAACGCCGAGGAGGTCGTCGAACTCTGCGACCGCGCCCTCGTCAACGGCCGCCTCGCGCCGGGTCTCGGCTGGACCGACACCGAGTGGAGCTTCGAGCTCCTCATGATGCTCGGCATCTCCTACACGTACGCGGACCGCCTCGACCGCGCCGAGAGCCTGTTCACGGAGGCACAGCGGAGCTACGAGCACGCCGGGTGGAGCGGCGGCCATCTGGCCCTCGCGCACGCCTTCGGCGGATACGTGCTCCGCAGACGGGGCCGCCTCGTGGACGCCGAGGAGTCCCTGCGCGAGGCACTCCGGCTGGCGGACCGGGTGGGCCAGGGGCTGCCCATGCACTGGTCGGCGGCGTGCATGCTCATCGACACGCTGCTCGCCCGCGGGCATGTGGGTGCGGCCGAGGAGATCGCCGAGCGGTACTCCTTCGAACCGCCCCACCCGTCCACGATCGTCCTGCCGGACACCCACTCGATAAGGGGCCGCCTGCTGATCGCCACCGGCCGCGTCGAGGAGGGCGTGAACGAGCTGGAGACCGCCGAGAAGCTGTCCGCCGCCCGCGGCGGCCACAACACGGTGATGGCGCCCTGGGCCGGAGAGCTCGCCCGGACCCTCGCCGTCGCGGACCCGCGGCGCGCCGCCGAGGTGGCGGCCGACGCCCGCATGCAGGCCGAACGCTTCGGCACGGACACCGCCATAGGCGAGGCTCTGCGCTGCGCCGCCGCCCTGGAGACCGGCCGGCGCTCGGTCACGCTGCTCGCCCAGGCGGTCGCGTACCTGGAGGCGTCCCCCTGTGCCTACGAACACGCGGCGGCCCGCGTCGAGTACGGCATCGCGTCCCACTCCGTCACGGAACTGACCCGCGGTCTGACACTGGCGCGGGCCTGCGGCGCGGACGGCCTGGTGACCAGGGCCCGGGAGGCACTGGCACTGCACACGGGCCGAGTGCCCCGCCCCCGCTGACCGAGGGGTGGACGGCTCGGTGAATCGGTGGCCGGGTGCCCTTGGCGCCGGACGCCATCCGCCGGCCATGGGTCTTCGGCCGCCAGGCGTCGGCTGCCAGGCGCCGGGCGCCTGGCAGCAGGTCAGCCGGCCGTCTCGTCCTCCTCGGCGAGCACCCGCTGGGCCACGGCGAACGCCGAGTTGGCCGCCGGGACCCCGCAGTACACGGCGGTCTGCAGCAGCACCGCGCCGATCTCCTCCGGAGTGAGCCCGTTGCGGCGGGCGGCGCGGATGTGCATCGCCAGCTCGTCGTAGTGGCCGTGCGCCACCAGCGCCGTCAGCGTGATCATGCTGCGCTCGCGGCGCGCCAGCGTCGGATCGGTCCAGATCTCGCCCCACGCGTACCGCGAGATGAAGTCCTGGAACCGCGCCGTGAACTCCGACTGCCGGGCCTGCGCACGGTCGACGTGCGTGTCACCGAGCACCTGGCGGCGCACCTCCATGCCCCGCTTGGCCCCGCCGTCGAAGTGCGCGCGCAGAGCGGTGAGTACGGCCTCCGGGCACTGCGCGGGCGCGAGGTGCGAGGCCCCCGGGATCTCGGCGAGCGCGGCACCGGGCACCGAGTCGGCGATCTCGCGCAGATGCGCGGGCGGCGTCGCGGGGTCCTCACGCCCGGCGACGAGCAGCGTGGGCGCGCCGATCTCCGGCAGCCGCTCCCGGATGTCGAAGGCCGCGAGCGCGTCACAGCAGGCCGCGTACGCCTCCGGGTCTGCCGTCCGGTGGTCCTCGACCAGCTCCGGAACGGTGAAACCCGGTGTGAACCAACGCGCGTCGGCCCCCTCCGCAAGCCCGGCCAGCCCCTCGGCGCGCACGAGCGCGGCCCGCTCCTCCCACGGCTTGGAGCCGTTGAAGTGGGCGGAGGAGCAGATCACCGCGAGCCGCTCGACCCGCTCGGGGTGATGGACGGCGAGATGCAGCCCGACCGCGCCGCCGAGCGAGACACCGGCGTACGAGAACCGGTCGAGGCCGAGCGAGTCGGCGAGCGCGAGCACCAGTGCGGCGAGGTCGGCGACGGTCGCGCCGGGGCCGATCAGTCCTGCGGGGGAGAGGCCGTGGCCCGGCAGGTCCCAGCGCACGACCCGGTGGGTGACGGACAGTTCGGGCGCGACCTTGTCCCACAGGGCCGTCGACGTGCCGAGGGACGGGCCGAGGAGAAGCGGGGGAGCGGTTACGGGTCCCTCGGCGCGGTGGTGGAGCAACTTGCCGTCGGGGAGGGGCTGTCGGGTGCTCAACTTCGCTCCAGGGCACGGTCGGTGAGGGCTCCGGCGGAGCCGGTGTACTGGGCCGGGTCGGTGAGGGCCGCGAGGTCGAGGTCCTTCAACGCGGGATCCTTCAACTCGGGCTCCTCGGCGAGGAGTTCCACGAGCGGCCGGTTCTCGGTGGTGGCCCGTCGAGCGGCGCGTGTGAGCAGTTCCTTGGCCCTGCCGCGCCCGAGCACCGGCGCGAGTTCGGCGGACAGCCGCTCGGAGACGATCAGGCCGTGGGTGAGGTCCAGATGGACGCGCATGGCGTCCGCGTGGACCCGCAGCCCCTCGGTCAGCTCGGCCGTGTCGCGCGCGGCCCCGCCGACCAGACGCAGCAGGTCACGCAGGGGCTCCCACTCGGCGTGCCAGGCACCGGCGGGCCGTTCGTCCTCGGCGGCCACGGACCCGTACAGCGTCGCGGCGAGCTGTGGCGCGCGGCGGGCCGCCGAGGCGACGAGGGTGGAGCGCACGGGGTTCGCCTTGTGCGGCATGGCGGAGGATCCGCCGCCCGAGCCCTCGCTCAGCTCGCGGATCTCCGTACGGGCGAGGGTGAGCACGTCCGTGGCCGTCTTGCCGAGGGCGCCGGCGGTGAACGCGAGGGCTCCCGCCAGGTCGGCGACGGGGGTGCGAAGGGTGTGCCAGGGCAACACCGGTGCGGCGAGGCCCAGTTCACGGGCGTACGTCTCGACGAGGGCGCCCGTGTCCGGAGATCCGTATGTGGTGAAGGCCGCCAACGTGCCTGCCGCGCCGCCCAGTTGGGCCGGGAGTCCGTCCCGTACGGCCCGGACGCGGTCCCTCGCGTCCAGCACCAGCGAGCGCCAGCCGGCCGCCTTCAGCCCGAAGGTGGTCGGTACGGCGTGCTGGGTGAGGGTGCGCCCCGGCATGACCGTGTCGCGGTGCGCGCGTGCGAGCCGCGCCAGCGCGATCTCCGTACGGGAGAGGTCCGCCAGGACGAGCTCCAGGGTCCGGGCGGCGACCAGCATGGTGGCCGTGTCCATGATGTCCTGGCTGGTCGCGCCCCGGTGGACGTAGGGGGAGTGCTCGGCGTCGACGGCCTCGACCGCCGCCGTCAGGTCCGCGACCAGCGGGATCACCGGGTTGCCGCCGCCCCGCGCGCGGAGCGCCAGGTCACGGAGGTCGAAGCGCGCCGCGTCGGCCGCCGCGGTGACCGTGGCGGCGGCCTCCGCCGGGGCGAGGCCGAGCGAGGCCTGCGCGCGGGTGAGTGCCGCCTCCGCGTCGAGCAGCGCCTGAAGGAAGGCGCGGTCGCCGGTCGCGGACTCGGCGGGTGAGCCCGCACGGCCGGGCGCGAGCAGACCGGCGTCGCAGCCGACGAGCGCACCGGAACCGACGGGATCACCGGAATCGCCGGAACCGATGGGATCGCCGGGATCGGCAGGGGCGGCAGCTGTCACTGGAACTCCAGGAAGACCGTTTCGCCTTCGCCCTGAAGGCGGATGTCGAAACGGTACGTCCGGTTCGTGCCCTCGGCCGCGATCAGCGTGGCGCGCCGCTCGGCCGGCAGCGAGTCGAGCAGCGGGTCCGCGCCGTCGGCGAGGTACGCGCGGGTGAAGAGGTGGTGCGTCAGACCGCGCGCGAACACGCACACGCTGATGTACGCCGGCCCGGCGTTGCCCGGCGGCAGCGTGTGGAGCGCGTAGTGCCCGTCGGAGTCCGTGGGAACCCGCCCGTAGCCCGTGAAGTCGACGCCGTTGCGGCCCACGAACCCGCCCGTCGACGGGTCGCGGCGCATCGAGCCGGGCGCGCCCTTCAGCGAGCCGTCGGGCGCCGCCTGCCAGAAGTCCAGGAGGGCGTCCGGGATCGGCGTGCCCGCGCCGTCGAACACGTACCCGTGCAGGGTGATCGCGTCGGAGTGGCCCTGGGGCGCCACCTCGGCGCCGCCCGGAAAGGGGAGCGCGTGCCCGTAGAACGGGCCGATGGTGTGGGACGGGGTGGGGAGCAGTCGCTCGGTCATGCGGGGCGGCCTTCCTCGATCCAGGTGGCGGAGGGACCGTCGAGGACGATGTCCCATTCGTAGCCCATCGAGAACTCGGGCTGCGAGAGATCGTGGTTGTACGCGGCGATGAGCCGGTTCCGGGCCGCCTCGTCCGTCACGGACTGCAGGATCGGGTCGTACCGGAACAGCGGGTCGCTCGGGAAGTACATCTGCGTCACGAGCCGCTGGGTGAACGCCGTGCCGAACACCGAGAAGTGGATGTGCGCGGGCCGCCACGCGTTGGTGTGGTTGCCCCACGGGTACGGACCCGGCTTGATCGTTATGAACGAGTACCGCCCCTGATCGTCCGTCAGGGTCCGCCCCACACCGGTGAAGTTGGGGTCGTGCGGCGCCGGGTGCTGCTCGCGCAGATGGGCGTACCGGCCGGCTGCGTTGGCCTGCCAGATCTCGACGAGCTGGCCGCGCACGGGACGGCCGTCACGGTCGAGCAGCCGGCCCGACACGGTCATGCGCTCGCCGATCGGCTCGCCCCGGTGCTGGAGGGTCAGATCGCTGTCGTGCTCGGTGATGTCGGTGACCCCGAACACCGGCCCCGACAACTCGACCGCCTCCGGGTCCCCGCCGCTCACGGCGACCAGCGGTTGCTTGGGGTGACGCAACAGCGAGCTTCGATACGGGGCGTAGTCGCGCCGCGGGTGGTTCAGGACCGGGGCGCCGCCGGCGACCGCCTTGTCGTACGAGTCCTGGTGGTCCTTGATCTCGATGTCGATGTCCGACTGGGTGAGAGCCATGAGAGTTCCTAACGCTCCAGTACGAGGGCGAGGCCCTGGCCGACGCCGATGCAGAGGGTGGCGACGCCGACCCCGGTGCCCTTGCGGGCGAGCTGGTGCGCCACGGTCCCGGCGAGACGGGCGCCGGATGCGCCGAGCGGGTGGCCGAGCGCGATGGCACCGCCCCGGGGGTTGAGGATCGCCGGGTCGAACTCGGGCCATTCGGCGACGCAGCCCAGGACCTGTGCGGCGAACGCCTCGTTCAGTTCGAGGGTTGACAGGTCGTCAAATCCCTTGCCCGCCTTGGAGAGTGCCCGGTTGACGGCCTCCACGGGTGCCAGGCCGAAGTAGTGCGGGTCGAGCGCGGAGACACCGGTCGCGGAGACGCGAGCCAGGGGTTCGCGGCCGGTGGCCCTCAGGCCCTCCTCGTCGACCAGGAGCAGGGCGGCGGCTCCGTCGTTCAAGGGCGACGCGTTCCCCGCGGTGACCGTGCCGTTCTCCTTGCGGAAGGACGGCTTGAGCTTGGCCATCGCGTCCAGTGACGTCGAGGCCCGTACGCATTCGTCGGCGCCGAAGACCAGCGGGTCGCCCTTGCGCTGCGGGACCGGCACCGGGGCGAGCTCGGCGTCGAACAGGCCGTCCGCCTGGGCCTGGGCGGCCTTTTGGTGGCTGGCGAGGGCGTACTCGTCCTGCTGTTCGCGGCTGATCTTGTGCTTGTCGGCGATGAGTTCGGCCGACTCGCCCAGCGGGATGGTCCACTGCGGGTCCATCTTCGGGTTGGTCATCCGCCAGCCGAGGGTGGTGGAGTACAGCTCGGTGTGCCCGGCGGGGAAGGGCTTGTCGTTCTTGGGCAGCACGTAGGGGGCGCGGGTCATCGACTCCACGCCGCCTGCCATCGCGATCGACGCGTCACCGACCGCGATGGCGCGGGCGGCCTGGATGACCGCTTCGAGGCCGGAGGCGCACAGCCGGTTGACCGTCACGCCGGGTACGGAGGTGGGCAGCCCGGCCAGGAGTCCGGCCATGCGGGCGACGTTGCGGTTCTCCTCACCGGCGCCGTTCGCGTTGCCGAAGTACACGTCCTCGATCCGGGACGGGTCCAACTCGGGTGTACGGGCGAGGAGTTCACGGATGGCATGGGCGGCCAGGTCGTCCGGGCGCACGGATGCCAGCGACCCGTTGTACTTGCCGAACGGCGTGCGGACCGCGTCGACGATGTAGACGTCCTTCACGACTGGGTCTCCTCGATGAGCTCGTCTGCGATACGGACTTTCGCGGCGGTCTTCGCCACGACCTCCGCGACGGTGACGCCGGGCGCGGTCTCCACCAGCTCCAGCCCGTCATCGGTGACGTCCAGGACGCCGAGGTCGGTGATGACCCGGTTGACGCACGCCTTGCCGGTCAGGGGCAGCGCGCACTCCTGAAGGATCTTCGGCGAGCCGTCCTTGGCGGTGTGGGTCATCACCACGATGACCGTACGGGCGCCGTGGACGAGGTCCATCGCGCCGCCGATCCCGGTGATCATCTTTCCGGGGATGGCCCAGTTGGCCAGGTCCCCGCCCGCGGACACCTGCATGGCGCCCAGCACGGCGACGTCGATGTGCCCGCCGCGGATCATCCCGAAGGAGAGAGACGAGTCGAAGTAGGAGGCCCCGGGCAGCACCGTGACGGTCTCCTTGCCGGCGTTGATCAGGTCCGGGTCGACCTGGTCCTCGGTCGGGTAGGGGCCGGTGCCCAGGATGCCGTTCTCGGACTCCAGGATCACCTCCACGCCGGGCGGGAGGTAGTTGGGGATCAGCGTCGGCAGACCGATACCGAGATTCACGTACTGACCGTCCCGAAGCTCGCGCGCGGCGCGGGCGGCCATCTCTTCCCTGCTCCAGGCCATTACCGGTTCACCGTTCCCTCTGCCGCGGGTGCCGAGACCGTCCGCTGCTCGATCAGCTTGGCGTTCGCCTGCTCGGGCGTGAGAGCGAGAACCCGCTGCACGAAGATGCCCGGCAGATGCACGGCGTCCGGGTCGATCTCACCCGGTTCCACCAGCTCCTCCACCTCGGCGATCGTCACCCGCCCGGCCATCGCTGCGAGGGGGTTGAAGTTCCGGGACGACTTGTTGAAGACGAGGTTCCCGTGCCGGTCGCCCTTCGCGGCCCGTACGAGCGCGAAGTCGGTACGGATCCCGTGCTCCAGCACGTACTCCGTACCGTCGAACTCCCGCACCTCCTTCGGCGGCGAGGCGAGCGCGACCCCGCCGTCGCCGTCGTAGCGCCAGGGCAGTCCGCCGTCCGCGACCTGGGTACCCACCCCGGCCGGCGTGTAGAACGCGGGGATCCCGGCCCCGCCGGCCCGCAACCGCTCCGCCAGCGTGCCCTGCGGGATCATCTCCACCTCCAGTTCCCCGCCGAGGTACTGCCGCGCGAACTCCTTGTTCGCCCCGATGTAGGAGCCGGTCACCCGGGCGATCCGCCCGGCCGCCAGCAGTACCGCGAGGCCGGACTCCATCGCCCCGCAGTTGTTCGAGACCACGCCCAGGCCGGCGACCCCGCGCTCGTACAGCGCCTCGATCAGCACGTTCGGCACACCGCTGAGACCGAAGCCGCCGACCGCCAGGGTCGCGCCGTCGGGCACATCGGCCACTGCCTCGGCGGCTGTGGCGACCACCTTGTCCATCTGCGAAGCCTCATCTCTGCCGAGCGTCAGCGGCCGAATAGTCAGGGCACTGAGTATTTTTTCGAGGTTTCAAACACGCTGCCATTCGAACCCCCGAGCGTCAAGACCCTCAGGTAATCCGCAGCTCAGAGTCTTGTCGCTCGACGAGACAAGGAGAGAGGCTGCCCGCTATCGTTCAGTGCACCAACGAACAAGGAGGGCACATGGCCGCGGTGGATCTCTCCGCCCACCCCGGGCACCTGGCCCGGCGACTGCAGCAGGCGCACCACCTGCTCTGGAACACGATGGTCTCCGAGGAGATCACCTCACCCCAGTTCGCGGTCCTGAACGCACTCGTCGCCGAACCGGGGCTCGACCAGCGCTCGGTGGGGGAGCGGGTCGGGCTCGACCGGTCCACCATCGCCGAGGTCATCAGCCGCCTCGGCCGACGCGGACTGCTGGACAAGGTCCGTGACCCGCAGGACGGGCGGCGCTTCCTGCTCCGCCTCACCGACGAGGGCGTCCGCGTCCACCGGAAGCTGACGGTACGGACGGCGCGGATGAACCAGGTCTTCCTGGCACCGCTCTCCGGCGAGGAGCAGACCGTCTTCTTCGATCTGCTCCAGCGGGTGTCGGACGCGGCGGAGGGTCTGCGCAACCCCGGCGCCTCGGCGGCGCCCCTCGTCACGCAGCGCTGAGGCTCAGGCCTTCGCGAACACCACCCAGACCTGGCCCTCCGCGAAGTTCAGGGGGCTGCCGTCCGTCGTCGTGAACTCCGTGCCGTCCTCGGCCGCCGGACGCTTCCAGCCGGCGTCGAAGACCTTGCCGTCGCGCAGGACCTTCGCAGTGCCCGAGCCCACGGTGTTCGTGAACGGGGTGTTGTTGCCCAGGAAGTCGCGGAACGAGGACTTCCGAACGTTCACGTACTGCACGACGACCGTCGAGGCGGCCACCCGCCTGCCGTCGGTCGTGACCGTCGGGCCGCCGTCCATCGACACCAGCCAGCGCTGCCGGTCCTGCGCCCAGTCGAAGGTGAAGCGGGCCGACGGGAAGCGGACCGTACGCGTGCTCTCGGCCTTGCCGCCCGCGGGCGCCGCCCCGTACCGGAACCCCGTCGTCAGCGCGTCCGCTCCGGGCGCGGACTTCAGGAGCCGCTCCGGGCGCAGGTAGAGGTTGTGCGGCAAGGGCTTGTCCGACCCCCGGTAGTACGCCTGCTCGTCGTCCTCCGGGGACACCGCGCGCAGCGGCGCCTTGTCGATCAGCGGCATCAGCTTGCCCTGTGCCCCCGAGAAGGCCAGCGTCGGTTGGTTGAACTGGCGCAACAGCTCCAGATCGGACTCGCGGGCGCTGCGCACCGGGCCGATGGCTTTCGGCAGCTTCGTCGCGTACACCGCCATCAGCCGGCTGAGACCGCCCTCCACCTGCTCCGCGTAGACGATGTCCGCGGCGTCCAGGCCCGTCTGCGGCCGCGCGGCGGGGACGTTGTCGATCTTCACGGCGAGCGGTGAGGGGGCACGGGGTGCCGCGCTCTCCGGGGTGCCGCTGTCCGTGCTGTCGGGGACGTCTCCGCGCCCGTCGTCGAGCCGACCGCCCGCTGTCGTACAGCCCGACGCCAGGGCGGCGGCCACCGCGGCAGCCAGCAGCGCCGCCGTCATCGTGCGGCGCCGCCTGCGCGCCATGCGTCCCATGCCCACCGCTGCCACCAATTCTCGTATTGATGATTGTGTGTTTATAAGTTCATTGATGGCCATACCCGCTCGGTTCTGATTGCGCGCGTTGATCGGCCGATCAGCCCAAGTTGATGACCGATCGATACATGCCGAGGGGCCCGGCGGAGGCCGTCCGGGTACCCACGTGCGCCCCGCCCACTGCCGTCCGGTCCGCGCCGGTCAGTCCCGCGGTCCCAGGATGTCCGCCAGGTCGTAGCCGACCGGCTCCTCCAGCTGGGCATAGGTGCAGCTCTCGGGCGTACGGTCCGGGCGCCAGCGGCGGAAACGGGCCGTGTGCCGGAAGCGCTCGCCGTTCTCCATGTGCTCGTACGCCACCTCGCACACCAGCTCCGGGCGCAGCGGCAGCCAGGAGAGGTCCTTCTTGCCCGTCCACCGGCTGGGCGCGCCCGGCATCCGTGCCGACTCGTGCGCCGCGCCCTCCGTCCATGCCGCCCACGGATGCCCGGCGGCCGACTCCATCCGCAGCGGCTCCAGCTCCGCGATCAGTTCCTCGCGCCGTTTCATCGTGAACGCCGCGCACACCCCCACGTGCTGCAACGTGCCCTTGGCGTCGTACAGGCCGAGCAGGAGCGAACCGACGACCGGGCCGCTCTTGTGGAGCCGGTAGCCCGCGACCACCACGTCCGCCGTGCGCTCGTGCTTGATCTTGTACATCAGGCGCTCGTCCTGCCGGTAGGGGAGCGTGAGCGGCTTGGCGACCACCCCGTCGAGCCCCGCGCCCTCGTACTGCTCGAACCACCGCTGCGCCACCTCGATGTCCGTCGTCGCCGGGGCCACATGAACGGGAGCCGTGGCGCCGGACAGCGCCGCCACGAGCAGCGCCCGCCGGTCGCTCAGCGGAACGTCCAGCAGCGACTCGTCGGCGAGCGCGAGCAGGTCGAACGCCACGAACGACGCCGGATTCCGCTCGGAGAGCGTCTTCACACGGGAGGCTGCCGGGTGGATGCGCTCGGTGAGCGCGTCGAAGTCGAGCCGCCCGTCGCGCGCGATCACGATCTCACCGTCGACCACACAGCGCTCAGGCAGCCGTTCCCTCAGTGCCTCCACCAGCTCGGGGAAGTATCTGACCAGCGACTTCGTCGTACGGCTGCCGATCTCGATCTCGTCCCCGTCCCGGAAGACGATCGCCCGGAACCCGTCCCACTTCGCCTCGTAGTGCATGTCCGGCGGAATCCTCGCCACGGACTTGGCGAGCATGGGCTTCACGGGCGGCATCACCGGCAGATCCATGTTCCGATTCTGCGCGGATCGGAGACGATTCGCCCGGTGTGGCAGCGTACGCCCGAATATGCGAGGTGCGCGCGGTGCGCCTACCGTGGCTCGCATGGGAGACGCGGTGGAGCTGGAGGCGGCGGGCCGGAAAGTGCGGCTGTCCAGCCCGGACAAGATCTTCTTTCCGGAGCGCGGCTTCACCAAGCGGGACCTCGCCGAGTACTACATCGCCGTCGGCCCGGGCATCCTGCGCGCCCTGCGGAACCGGCCCACGACCCTGGAGCGCTACCCGGACGGCGTGACCGGCGAGTCGTTCTTCCAGAAGCGGGCGCCGAAGAACATGCCCGACTGGATCCCCACCGCCCACATCACCTTCCCCAGCGGCCGCAGCGCCGACGAGATGTGCCCCACCGAGGTCGCCGCCGTCCTGTGGGCCGCCCAGTACGGCACGCTGACCTTCCACCCCTGGCCGGTACGCCGCGACGACGTCGACCGGCCCGACGAACTCCGAATCGACCTCGACCCTCAGCCGGGCACCGACTACGGCGACGCGGTCCGGGCCGCCCACGAGTTGCGCGAGGTGCTCCACGAGTACGGGGATCTGCGCGGCTTTCCCAAGACCTCGGGCGGTCGCGGCCTGCACGTGTTCGTGCCGATCGAGCCGCGCTGGACCTTCACCCAGGTCCGCCGGGCCGCGATCGCCGTCGGACGTGAGCTGGAGCGCCGGATGCCGGAACGGGTGACCACGGCCTGGTGGAAGGAGGAGCGGGGCGAGAAGATCTTCGTCGACTACAACCAGACGGCCCGCGACCGCACCATCGCCTCCGCCTACTCCGTACGCCCCCGCCCGCACGCCCCGGTGTCGGCGCCCCTCACCTGGGACGAGGTCCCCGACGCCGTACCCCGTGACTTCGATCTCGCGACCATGCCCGCGCGCTTCGCCCGACTCGGCGATGTGCACGCGGACATGGACGATCGTGCCTACTCCCTCGAAGCCCTGCTCGAACTCGCCAGCCGCGACGAACACGACCACGGCCTGGGCGATCTGCCGTACCCGCCCGAGTACCCGAAGATGCCGGGCGAGCCGAAGCGGGTACAGCCGAGCAGGGCCAAGAAGGAGAACGGCCCTACAACTCCTTGATCCGGACGTCCCGGTACGAGACGACATCCGTCGTGCCGTGCACCTGCAGTCCGAGATAGCCGGAGGCGAACCGTCGCCCGTCCGTGCCCGGGTCGTCCGAGCGCGGCGGGGTGAAGTCCTGGCCACCGGTGTTGTCGAACTCGTTGATCAGCACACCGTTGCGGTAGATCGAGTAGTGCTGGTCCACCACACGGATCTCGTAGTCGTTCCAGGTGCCCTTCTGGGTGACACCGGCCCCGGCCAGACCCACCCGGTCGAAGCCGTAGACCGAACCGCTCTTGTACATGTCGCCGGTGGGACTGTCGAACGCCTGGATCTCGTGCCCGTACTTGATGGCGACCCACTCGGGCCGTGACTCCTCGGGGTGGTTGTGGACCCCCGGGAACCGCACGAACACACCGGAGTTGGCGTTGCCCGTGCCCGGCGCGTCGTCACGCCACTGGAGCTTCAGCGAGAAGTCCCCGTACTTGCGCTCGGGGAACCACAGCATGCCGAGCCCGGCCTTCGACGTGCCCGAGGTGATGGTCCCGTCGGCGTTCAGGCCGAACGAACCGCCGCCCACGTGCTGCCACTTGGCGAACGAGGTCGGCGTACCGTCGAGGATCGTCCGGTAGCCCTCGGTCTGGCCGGGCGTGCCGATGCCCGACTGCTTGGCCGCCTTGTTGATCAGCCTGTACTCGCGCTGGACGATGACACCATCCTTGAGGAGGGCGTCCAGGACCGTCGTCACGTGCTTGAGGAACAGCGCGTGGGACGTCCACTCCTTCTCGTCCTCGATCAACTCGTTGATGCGGCAACGGCTGTTGGTGATCCGGTTCGGCACGCCCGAGTCGATCGTGCCGACGATGACCGTCAACCGCTCGTCGAACTCGGCACAGTTGGGTGCCGGAACGCCGCCGCCCGGGGCGACCGTGAAGCTCACGGTCCGGGCGTCCGAGGTGTTGCCCGCCTTGTCACGCGCGCGGTACGCCACCGTGTGCGCGCCCACGCGGTCGACCACCACGGGAGCGGTGTAGGCGAGGTAGGGCCCGCCGTCGAGCGAGTACTCGATCGCCTCGACCCCCGAGCCGTGCGCGTCCGTCGCGGTCACCGTCACCTTGGCGTTGTTGATGTACGCCCCGGACGAGTTCTTCGTGCCCTCGACGCTCACGCCGGTCACCGGGGGAGTCTTGTCCTCCTCGGGCGGTGCGACGACGGTGAACGAGACGGACTTCTCGGCCGCCGCGTTGCCCGCCTTGTCCGTGGCCCGGAAGCGCACCTTGTGGGTGCCGACCTCGTGGACCATGACCGGGGCGGTGTAGGGCTGCCAGGCACCCGCGTCACCGATGGCGTACTCGATGGTGTTGACGCCGGAACCCGTGTCGGAGGCGGTCACCGTGACGGTCGCCATGGAGAGGTACTCCCCTTGCGGGTTCTGCTCACCGGTCACGGAGGCCGATGTCTCCGGGGGAGTGGTGTCGTCCGTCGGCTTGGCCACCACCGTGAACGACTCCGACTTCTCGGCGGCCATGTTCCCGGCCTTGTCGAGCGCCCGGTAGCGGACCTTGTGGGCGCCGACCTGATCGATCACCACCGGCGTGGTGTACGGCTGCCAGGCACCCGCGTCACCGATCGCGTACTCGATCCGCTCCACGCCCGAGTCGGCGTCCGTCGCGCTGAGCGTCACGGTCGCCGAACCGACGTACGCGCCGTCCGCGTTCTGCGTACCGTTCACGTCCGCCGCGGTCTGGGGCGCCGTGGTGTCCTCGCCGGTGCCCTCGGTCACCACGAGGATGCCCTGCATCTGGCCGTGGCCGGGGATGGTGCAGAAGTAGCGGTACCGGCCGGGAGTGAGGGTCACCTCGGCCGTGTACTTGCCGCCCTGGTCGTCGTTCGGGCTGGCCAGGATGTTCAGCGGTACGTCGTTCTGGTACTCCGGGTCGGACACGTCGAACGTCAACGTGTGCGGCATACCGGTGGTGTTGCCGGTCGCCTTGCTGTTCTCGAAGACGATCGTCGTGGGGCCCGCGACCGCCGTGGTGGGCGCGGACGCGTACTTGGTGATGTCGTCGCCGGCCGTCCACGTGAGTGTCTGCGCCGCCGCCGCGCCGGCCGGAGCGCCGTCGGTCTGGCCGGACGCCGAGGTCGACGCGAGCCCGAGCACCATCAGCAGCGACGCCACAAGCGCCGTCCACAGTCGTCCAGTTCTTCGCCTTCGCATGCCCGTCACGCTTGTCACTGCGCCTCCCTGGCCAGCTGATCGGCGGCAGGCGTGGGGCCACCGCCCTTGTACGTCACCTGCCACAGCGCGGACTTGGAGTCCGACGTGAAGAAGCCGCGTCCGTAGTCGAGGACGTACAGCGTGCCGTCGGGGCCGAACTTCCAGTCCATGAGGTTCTTGATGCCGTCGTTGCCGATGGGGATGATCTTCTTCAGCGACTCGGCGTGCACCGGAATGCCGCCCTGCCCGGCCGTCTTGGGGTCGAGCAGCACCGCGTGCCGCGGCTGGTCGGCGTCGTAGAAGTCGCCGACGAACCACTTGCCGTCCCAGTACGAGGGCCACTTGGCGTCGCTCGCGGTCGTGGCGTCGTACCGGTAGACCGGCCCGTCCATAGCCGCCTGGCCACCGCCCTTCAGCCACGGCAGCAGGAACTTCTGGTCCTCCGCCTTGTACGACGGGATGCCGTTGGCGTCACGCGGGAAGTCCGGGCCGCCGCCCTGGGGCGAGTACCAGATGGTGTTGGAGGTGACCGGCGGAAGGTTGACGAGACCGTCGTTGTTGGGCGACTCGTTCTTCGGCGCGTCGCAGTTGTACCAGCCCAGCGGCTGGTTGGGGTCGGGCAGGTTGCGGTCCCGGTAGGGCTGCTTGTTGCCCATGCAGTACGGCCAGCCGTGGTTGCCCGGCTTGGTGATCGCGGCGAACGTGTCGTACTTCGCAGGACCCCAGGTCGTCGACGGCGCCGAGGCGTCCGGGCCGACCCAGCCCGCGTAGAGGGTGTCGGTCTTCTTGTCGACCGAGATGCGTGCCGGGTTCCTGACACCCATCACATAGATCTCACCGCGCGTCTTGCCGCCGCCCTCGGCGGTCTCCTTGCCGGTGAAGAGGTTCCCCTCGGGCAGGGTGTACGTGCCGTCCTGCTCCGGGTGGATGCGCAGGATCTTGCCGTTGAGGTTGTTGGTGTTGCCCGCCGTGCGGCGCGCGTCGGCGAAGGAGACGCCCTTGTAGTTCGGCTGCGGGTTGTTGCCCGAGTAACCGCTGCTGAAGCCACTGGAGTTGTTGTCGCCGGTCGCGATGTAGAGGTTGCCCTTCGAGTCCCACGCCATGCCGCCGCCCGAGTGGCAGCAGCTGTGGATCTGGACGGGCCACTTCAGCAGGACCTTCTCGCTGCTCATGTCCAGTTTGCTCGTGGTCGAGTTGAACGTGAAGCGGGAGACGTAGCGTTCGGCCATCCGCGTGTCGCGGTTGATCCGGGAGTGGGGCGTGTAGTGCAGGTACACCCAGCCGTTCTCCTCGAACCGCGGGTCCAGCTCGATGCCCAGCAGGCCCTCTTCGACCTTGATGAGCTCGTCGCCGCCGCCCTTGTTGCCGAAGACGGTGAGGGCGCCGGCCTGCGTGACCTTCCTGGTCTTCGGGTCGTAGACGTGGATCTCGCCCTTGCCCTTGCCGATGTCCGGGTTGTTCCAGTCCGTGACGACGGGCTGCGAGGAGTCGGCGCCGCCCCGGCCGATGTAGAACACGCGGCCGTCGGGCGCGGTGACCAGGCCGTGCGGCTCGCCGATCTGGTCGTTCTGGCCCGGCTGGTTGGGCTGGGTCAGGCGCTCCGCCTTGTAGTTGGCGTTGATCGTGGCCTTGCAGTCGGCCTGCGCGATGCGGGTCGTCCAGTTCAGTGCCCCACGCAGATGGGCGCGGAAGTCCGTCTCGTCGTACGAGGAGACCGTGCCGCCCATGCCGGTGTAGAAGGAGCGGCCGCCGTCGTAGTCGCGGCACCAGGACACCGGGTGGTCCGCGCCGTTCTTGCTGTCGCCCGGCTGGTACGTCGACTCGCGGACGCGGGCCACGGTGTGCACGTCGCCGGACGGGTTCTTGACCCAGTTCAGCCACTGGTCGGGGCGCTTCCACTGGAGCGGAAGGTCCTTGGTGGCCGGGTGCTGGCGGTCGCCGACCTCAACGGTCGCCCGCTGTACGGCGGTTGGGCTGCCGGCCGCCGGACGGGCGCCGACGAGTCCCGAGAACCAGTCCGAGTAGGGCTCGGCGCGGGCCGCGTCATGGATGCCGAGGAAACCGCCGCCCGCCTCCATGTACGCCTCGAGGCCGGACTCCTGCTCCGGTTCGAGGATGTCTCCGCCGCCGGTCAGGAAGACGACGGCGTTGAAGCGGCTGAGCTTCGTGTCGTTGGTGAAGACCGAGGCGTCGTCCGTGGCCGTCACGCTGAACCGTTGTGCCGCCGGCCCCGTCAGGCCGATGTCCTCGATCGCCTCGATCCCGGCGTTGACGACGGGCGACTCCTCGCCGTTCGCCGCGGATCCGTGGAAGATCAGCACGCGTACGTTGGCGCCGCCGGGCGGCGACTTGATCGACATCGTTGTCAGCGCCGGGTCGGGTGCCTGGCGCGCGCTCGCGGCCGGCCCCGAGAGGACGCCCGCGGTGACGACTCCGGCGGCCAGCGCGGCCGCCCAGCCCCTGTGTCTCGCTCTGCGTCTGGTGATGCTCAACCCTCGTACGGCCAAGGGCTCTTGATGCGGAGTGCGCCGCATGTGGTCACCCATCCCTCGTCGGTCACAGCAACAGCGCCATGGAAGCTAGACCTTTTCGTGGAACTCGCCAATAGGTATGACCGGGATCGCACGAACTTTGTCCTGGGTGTGGATAAACGGGCGCGCTGCCACTACCGTCTCCCGGGTTCGTCTCTGTCACTCGGTCCTTCAATTCCGTCAATTCCGTTGATTCCGCACCAAGTTGGAGGAGTTCGGCATGGGCACCACGGACGACATGGACAGACGCGGCCTCAGCCGGCGGATGGTGCTGGGCGGGGCTGCGGTGGCCACGGTCGCGACATCGTTGTCGCTCGTGGCCGCGCAGGACGCGACCTCCGCGGACAGTCCCGTCCGGACCGCGCCCGCGGGCGGCGAGGTGAAGCACCTCAAGCTCTACATCGAGAAGCTGGCCGACGGTTCGATGGGCTACGGCTTCGAGAAGGGCAAGGCCTCGATCCCCGGCCCGCTGATCGAACTCAACGAGGGCGACACCGCCCACATCGAGGTCGAGAACACGATGGACGTGGCGGCGAGTCTGCACGTCCACGGTCTGGACTACGAGATCTCCAGCGACGGAACGAAGCTGAGCAGGTCCCAAGTGGAACCGGGCGACACCCGTATGTACACCTGGCGCACCCACGCCCCCGGCCGCCGCAAGGACGGCACCTGGCGGGCGGGCAGCGCCGGCTACTGGCACTACCACGACCACGTCGTCGGCACCGAACACGGCACGGGCGGCCTCCGCAAAGGCCTCTACGGTCCTGTGATCGTCCGCCGCAAGGGCGACATCCTGCCCGACAAGACGCACACGATCGTCTTCAACGACATGACGATCAACAACAAGCCCGGCCACCAGAGCCCCAACTTCGAGGCCACGGTGGGCGATCGCGTCGAGTTCGTGATGATCACGCACGGCGAGTACTACCACACGTTCCACGTGCACGGTCACCGCTGGGCGGACAACCGCACCGGGCTGCTGACCGGCCCCGACGACCCGAGTCAGGTCATCGACAACAAGATCGTGGGCCCCGCCGACTCGTTCGGTTTCCAGGTGATCGCGGGGGAGGGCGTCGGGGCCGGGGCATGGATGTACCACTGCCACGTCCAGAGCCATTCCGACATGGGGATGGCGGGCCTGTTCCTCGTGAAGAAGACGGACGGGACGATCCCGGGCTACGAGCCGCACGAGCCGCACGAGCACTGATGGCTCCACCGGAGGGGCCGGTTGGTGTCTGCGGGTTCGATGTGGCCGGTCGCGCAGTTCCTCGCGCCCCTCGGGGGCGCCGGCAAGGCGGTTTCCGGGGACCACACATTCGACCACTTGAACAGGGAGCGCTCTCAATGGTGCGTCGCACGGCGGCTATCCTGATCGGCAAACGCCGCCCTGAGGAGCCCCGAGGTGTCCGAGCAGTCGACAGAGCCCCGCCCGACACTGGAGGCCGTGGCCGCCAGGGCCGGAGTGTCCCGGGCCACCGTGTCGCGTGTCGTCAACGGCGGTGACGGTGTGCGGGAGCCCCTGGTCGAGCGGGTCAGGCAGGCCGTCGAGGAACTCGGCTACGTGCCCAACCAGGCCGCGCGCAGCCTCGTGACCCGGCGGCACGACGCCGTCGCCGTGGTGATCGCCGAACCGGAGACCAAGGTCTTCGCCGACCCCTTCTTCGCACTTCAGCTCCGGGGCATCAGCAAGGAACTGACGGCCCACGACTCGCAGCTCGTGCTGCTGCTCACGGAGGGGCGCGACGACCACGCGCGCGTGGCCCGTTATCTCGCCGGCGGCCATGTCGACGGTGCGCTCGTCTTCTCGCTGCACCTCGACGACCCGCTGCCCGGCCTCATCCACGGTGTGCCGACGGTGTACGGCGGGCGGCCCGGCTGGAACGACGGCTCGCGCGGCGCGGTCTATGTCGACTGCGACAACCGGGGCGGCGCCCGCGAGGCCGTACGTCATCTCGTCGGGCTGGGCCGTCGGCACATCGCCCACATCACCGGCGCCCTCGACCAGACCTCGGCGGTCGACCGGCTCGACGGGTTCCGGGACGTGATGGTGGACGCCGATCCGAAGCTGATCGCCGAGGGGGACTTCACCCCGGGGGGCGGCGAGCGTGCGATGCGGGAACTCCTGGACCGCTGCCCCGACCTGGACGCGGTGTTCGCCGCCAACGACCTCACGGCGGTCGGCGCCATGCGCGTCCTGCGTGAGCGGGGGCGGCGGGTGCCCGAGGACGTCGCCGTGGTCGGCTTCGACGACATGCTGCCGTTCACCGAGCAGGCCGACCCACCGCTCACGACGGTCCGGCAGGACATAGAGGAGATGGGCCGGCTGATGGCGCGGCTGCTGTTGCGGGGGCTCGACCGGACCGCGGTGGCCTCCGGCGGATTGGCAGGGGCGCCGTCCAGTGTCGTGCTGCCGACGACACTGGTCCGGCGCGCCTCGGCCTAGTCGCTCCGCGGAGGGGTTCTGTTTCTGGGTGCGGGCCGGTGGGGGTTGCTCGCGCAGTTCCCCGCGCCCCTGAAGGGGCGCGGCCTGCTACGAACCGACCGTCACCGTGAAGCGGCGTGGGTTGCCGTCGTGGGCTGCGCCCGATACGTCGGGCTGGCCGTCCGGGCGTACGTCGTCGTACGGGAAGGCGTAGCCGATGGGCGAGTTGGCGTGTACGACGCGCGACCAGTGGTTGACGGCCGAGCCCTTGTAGTAGTCGGCCGTGGTCGTCCCGTTGGGCTGGGTGGGATGGGTGAGCATGATCGAGCGGTTGAACCCGGCGGCGAGGCGGGCGAGGAGGGCCTTCTTGTCGTCCGAGTCGCCCGGGTTGTTGGTGAACGGCCCGTGGTTGCAGGTGAAGATGTCCTTCGACGTGGGCTTGGCGAAGGTGTGGCCGCCCGCGAAGGTGAGTGTGTCACCGCTGACGCGGCCGGTCAGCGTGCCCCGGCCGCCCTGGAGGTCGATCTTCAGGTCGGTTGAGCGGTACTTCGCCCACACCTCGTCGATGTAGCTGTTCCAGAGGTCGCGGAACGGCATCTCGGCGGGCCGGTCGAAGTACGGGGCCATCAGGTTCTGCGGGGAGATCACGCGCAGTACGGAGCCGCCGTCGCCGCGTATCACCAGCTTGTCCCAGGGCTGGCCGTCCCGGCCCGCCTGCGCCGTGAGATCCGAGGCGATCCTGTCGACCGCGCCGTCGGGCAGGGGCGCGACCGTGTGCGTGGCGTCGCCCTCCAGGGTCAGGCCGATCGGGAGGGCGGTGACCAGGTCGACGTAGCTGATGTTGGCGTACAACTGCTGGGTGTTGAACGTGAACTCGCAGAACGACCAGGTCTTGCCGTAGTTCGAGTCGCCGGGCGTGGCGAATGCGGGCTCGACCAGCGCGGGGCCCGGGTTGAGGAAGAAGTTGAGCGTGCTGTCCCGGACGAAGTAGACCCGGGCACCGAACATCTGAGGCAGCGTCAGGACCTTCGGGGCCGAGCCGGCGGCGCCGAGCGGGATGGCGCAGTCGACGGGCAGCGGGGTCTGCGGCGCGGAGGGGGAGGTGGGCCGATAGACACTGCCGTCGGCCCGCAGCAGCACCCAGTTGCCCGTCGACTGTTCGTGTCCGGTGACGTACGCGCGGACCGTGCCCGGCAACGAGGCGTTCTCGAGGGCGAGTTCACACGTGGCGGGGGCCGCCTCGGCGGTGGGGCTGAGAGCGCTTCCCCAGACGGGGTAGCTTGCGGTGGCTCCGACGGCTGCGGCTCCGGAAAGGAACGCTCTGCGTGAGATCACGGAAGTCTCCTGGAGTGTGGGGGGAGGCAGGGATCGGCCGATCTGTGGGGGATCGGCACCCTGCGGTGCACCACTGTTCCCAGGGGGAGTTGGGGCGTCAAGGGTTATGACTGAGAGCGCTCTCGAAATCTGCTTGCGTTCAGAGGTTGACGGCACGGTGGCCGAGTCCCGACCGAGGGGACGCGGCCACCATCTGCCCTGCTGCCTGTCCTGCTGTCCGCCCTGTTGTGAGGTCCGTGGTCAGCTCTGCGGCTCGCTCTTGATCACCGCGAAGCGCGCGCCGTACGGGTCGGCGAGCTTGGCCACGCGGCCGACGCCCTCCACCGACGTGGCCGGCATCCGGACCGTGCCGCCCAGCTCCTCGGCCTTGGTGACCACGGCATCGGTGTCCGCGACTTCGAAGTACGGCAGCCAGTAGGCCCCCGTCTCCCGCTCGATCGGGTCGTCGGCCAGCGGGACGACACCGCCGAACATGGAGTCCTCGCCGCCCTCCGCGGGGTTCACGCACGTGTACGTGCCGCCGGGGAACGGCGCGGCCGAGGTCTCCAGGCCCAGCACGGAGTTGTAGAACGCGGCCGCCGCGGCGATGTCCGGTGTGTAGAGCTCGACCCAGCACAAGGAGCCCGGGTCGCCCGCGATGTCGATGCCGCGCAGCTGGCCCGGCTGCCAGACGCCGAAGGAGACGCCGGCCTTGTCGCTGAAGACGGCCAGCCGGCCCTCCTTCATGACGTCGTCGGGTGCCATGAGCACCCTGCCGCCGGACTGCTCGACGGCCTTCGCGGTGGCGTCGGCGTCGGGAGTCTGGAAAAACACGTTCCAGGACGGTGGGCCCTGCTCGGGAGAGGTCTGCATGCCGCCGGCGGCGGTCTTCCCCGCCAGTTGGAAGAAGCCGTAACCGCCGGCCTCCGGTCCCGCCGACCGGAAGTCCCAGCCGAAGAGGCTGTTGTAGAAGGATGTGGCGCCGTCGATGTCGCTCGTGCCGAGATCGATCCAGTTCGGGGCGCCGGTGACGAAACGGGTGGTGAGCATGTTGCCCTCCTCTTGAGGGGTCCCGTTGCCTGTACCGCCGAGTCTGGCACCGCGCACTGACAATCGCTGCCGGAGCGCTGGCGCTGGGCTTGGTGGGGTGGTGGTTACCCTTGGTAGTTCGGTGCTTGCCGTTTGTCGTGGGTGCTTGCGGTTGTGGGTGCGTGCCGGCCGGTGGGGGGCTTGTCGCGCAGTTCCCCGCGCCCCTTTGGGGCGCGCCGCCGTGCGGCCCGCCCGCTCCGGGCCGCATCATGGGGTCCGCACGCTCACCACTGGAGCCGGTCGTGGCGTGTCGGGGCACGCATTGATCCGGCGTTGATCGAACGTTTTTCGGTGCGCGGCACGATCCTGGGCATGCACAACGACACCATTGCCGCGCCCGACCTCTCCTGGCAGGAACAGGCACTGTGCGCCCAGACCGGATCCGAGTTCTTCTTTCCCGAGCCGGGCAGCTCGGTGCGTGAGGCGAAGCGCATCTGCGGGCTGTGCGAGATACGCTCCGCCTGCCTCGAATACGCGCTCGACCACGACGAACGCTTCGGCGTCTGGGGTGGCCTGTCCGAGAAGGAGCGGCTCAGTCTCCGCCGCACGCAGGACCAGCAGCACCAGCAGCAGTACTGACGGCGGTGCCGGTCACTCGTACGTCACGGTGAACCGCTCCGTCCCGGCCGGATCGTGCGTGAGCCGGACTCCTGCCGGTGGTCCTTGACGCCGACCGTGTGCCAGTAGCGGTACAGGGCGTTGGAGGTGAAGGCCGCCTCCTTCGACTCGTACGTTCCGGTGTCGAAGTCGTCGCTTCGGTGCCGGAAGGCCTGCTGCGCCCACCAGGGCACGGGATAGGGAACCTGCCCCTTGCCCGCCCAGCCGCGCCACATGACCTCGTAGAACATCCACTCATGGGTCTGTGCCATGGTGTGTCACCCCCTCCGGGCACCGTTGCACCGCGGAGGCGACCCGTAAATGCGTACGGCAAACGGGCGGAGCGCGATGGGCGGCTTTCGGCTTCGGGGTCGCGCGCATCGGTAATTCGGCGCGCACCACGGTCCCCGGCAGGCACAATCCACCCCATGGTCCACACCCCGCGGCACCAGGCCGAGAGCCTGCTGAACGCCCTCGATCCACTCCCGTACCCCTTGCGTATGCGTGAACTCGCCGCTCGCACACGGGAGTTGGAGGAGACGCGTCCGCTGCTGGGCGAGCTCGAAACGCGCGGGACCTACGAGCGAGGGCTCGCTGTCGTCGCGGCGGCCGTCGCAGGCGACACCGAGTGGATCGCGGCGCGCATCGCCGATCCGGACTCCTTCGTGCGCGGCCACGCGTTGCGCACTGCCGACAGTCTCCAAGTGCCGGACTCCGCCTACGAGTCGGCCCTCACCGACGCGCCCGAGGCGATACGTCGACAGCTGTTGCGTGCTGTCGTCGCGGGCCGGCGCACCGCGCTGGCCGACCGGCTCGTCGACGGGCTGCGGGCGGAATGGGGCGACGAGGAGGCGGCGCGGCTGCTGCCCGGGTGCTCCCCGGAGACGGTCACCCGGCTGCTGCCCTCACTGCTGCACGCGGTACGGGGCTCGAAGTCCCTCGGCCGGCGGCACCCCGGAGCCCTGCTGGACGTGGCGGAGCGGGAGTTGGCCGCCCTTCCGGAGTCGCTGCGTGACGCCTGGTGGCAGCGGTACGCGGATGTCGTCGTCACCGTGACCGCCGAGCCACTGCGTGTGCTGGAGCTGGTCGAGCGTCTCGGGCCCTCCCGAATCCCCTCTCAACTCCTCGACCAGGCAGGCACGTTCGCCGCCGTCGCGCCGGAACGCGTGCTTCGGCTGCTGATCTCGGGCCGCTTCCCCTCCTACATCGCCGCACGCAGCCGCCCGCTGCAACGCAGACTGGCGCGATCCGAGGCGGACGAACTCGCCGTCTACGGCCGGATGCTGGCCGCGTCGGGCGGGCTCGCCCCGCTCCTCCAGGCGCTGCCGCCCGCTCGCCGGCACGCCTTCTACACGGCGTCGACGGCGGGCCGGGGCGCGGGCGGTGCCGCCGTGGACGCGGTCATCCTTGAGGCGCTGCCCCGCAGTTGCGTCGCCGAGGAGGCCCGGCGGATGGCCGCCGCGGCACGCGAGCGGGGGGAGGCATGGGACACCGTGCTGCTCGCCGAATCCTTCTTGCCCGTGGCCGAGGTACGGGAACGGCTCGTCGAGGCGACACGCCGCCCCGCCGCCGAAGACCGGGCGCTGGCCTGGCCGTTGCTGATCCGCAACGCCGCCCGCTCCGGCGACTCCGCCGCCGTCACCTCCGTACTGGAGGAGTCGGCCCGGCTGCGCAACGAGCAGGAACCGGTGAGGCTGCCGGCCCTGTACGCGGTGTCCCGTACCCCGCCCGCCCTGTTCACCGAGGACGCCGAGCCGCACCTCGACCGGATCGCCGCCGACGCCGTCGAGGCCCGGGACTCCTCGCACCAGACCCGGGGCAACCTCAGCGAGCTCGCCCTGTCCGTGCTGCGGGAGCACGCGGCGGGCGGGTCAAGGGAGTTGGTGAACTGGGCGCTGCGCACACTCGTCCGGATCTCCGGGAACACCGGAGGCGCCGATCTGGGCCGACTCGACGAGAAGCTGCGACGGGGTCAGGAACACCAGGTGTACGAGGCGCTGCGGCCGTGGATCGAGGCAGGGGCGGAGAAGGCCGACTACAGTCTCGCCTTCGCTCTCGCAAGGGCAGTGGGACGTCGCGCCGCGGGCATGCCCGAACTGCAGGAACTCCTGTGGCAGGCCGTCCGCTTCGGAAGCGACGTGACCGTACGCAACGCTGTCGAGCTCTGGCTGGAGCCGCCCGCCACCCGCGACGAGCGAGCCGCGCGCATCCTCTCGCTCGAACCCTCGGCGGGAACACTGTGGCCGGTCCTGGACGTGATCACCCGACGCCGCACCGACCTTCTCGACGTGCTCCTCGCGGACACCCCGCCGTACGGGCGCTTCCTCACCAAGGGCAGCTCGTGGACCGTGCCCGTGAGCCACGACGTACGACGCTGGCTGCCACGCCAACAGGAGGCCGTGGCCCGCCAGTTGGCAGACCAGGCCGCCGATGCCGGGCTGCCGTCGTACACACGGGCGGCCGCCATCGCGCAGGGCGCGCGGATACCGGGCCCCGGCGCCGGACTCGTACGCGACTGGACCGGCTCGTCGGACGTCGTGCTGGCGGAGGCCGCGCTCGGCGCGCTCGCCCACACCGACCGGCCGGGCGACGCACTGCCCGAACTTCTCGCGCACGCCGGGGACGACCGTGCCCGCGTCGCCGTGTACGCGGCCACGCGGGCATCCCGGCACGTGGCGCCCTCGCGGCTCGTGGGGCAGTTGCGCGAGGTGCTGCTCGCGCCGGACACCAAGGTGACCAGCCGCAAGGAGGCCGCCCGGCTCGCCGCCGCCCGGCTCCCGGTGCCCGTGGCCGCGGGGCTCCTCACCGAGGCGTACGGACGTCCCGGTGCCCATCTCGACGTCCGGGCCGCGTGTGTCGCCTTCGCCGGCGCGCTGCTCGCCGAGGAGAGCGTCTGGACGCTCCTGCACGACGCGTCGGGCGCCGAACCCGTGCTCCGCGCGGCCGTCCTGCGTGTCTCGCCCCTCGACCTGCCGGAACGCCACCGCGCGCGGTACGCCCGTCTCGTCCGTGACGTGTGCGCGACCGACGACCAGGCGACGGCGACCCTTGCCTTCGGAGCCCTGTCCCGCTGGGCCCCCTGGTCCCCGGACGCCCCCACCGTCCTGGCCTCCGCCACGGCGGACCTGTCGAACCGCACGAGCTGGCGGGCGGCGGCGGAAGGCCTGGTGGTCGCGGCGGCGGGATCGGCCGGGGGAGCGAGAGGCCTGCGGGAAGCTCTGCGCGTGCTGGCCGAGGCCGAAGCCGAGGCCGAAACTCAGACCGAGTTCGAAACTGAGACCGATGCCGAGACGGCGGCGCCGGCCCTCGTCGACGCCGAACCCGGTCGCGACCGCCCCGCCCGCCAACGGGTCGACCACCTCGTCGCCCGGCTCGCACAGCAGGCCCGGACGGCGGCCGGACCCATCCGGGAAGCGGCCCTCGGGGCCGGTGAGCTGCTCGCGCGGTACGACGGATTCGTACCGCAGGCCGCCACCGTCGCGGCGGTCCATCTCGACCTGGACGCGGAGGCGGAGCGCGTCGACACGGCCCTGGACCGGCTGGCCGCGCTGACGGAAGGGCGGCCGGTGCTCGCCGCGCGTACCGCCACGGAACTCGCCGCCAGGCTCCGCCGGACGCAGGAGGGCGACGCCGAGATCATGCTCGGCGCCGCCCAACGGCTGACTGTTCACGGTGGCCACAGCGAGGGGTTGCTCGCCACGGCGCTCACGGCCACACTCGGCACCCGCACGGGCTGGGCGCCTCAGTGGCGGGCCCAGCTACGAACCCTGCGCCGCCACGCACAGCCCGATGTCCGGGACGCGGCACTGGCGCACATGACGGCGTACGAGTGACACGGGGTCGATGGCGGGGTCCGGCTGGGAGCGCCCCCTGAGGGGCGCGGGGAACTGCGCGCTCAGCCCAAGCCGGCCGGCAGCTGACGAACGACCGCACCCGCCCAAAGTCCACCGGCTATACGGCGGCAGCCCTCGCCGCCATCCGCGCCTTGCGGGCCGCGAGCTTCTCGTCGAACTTGGCGGCCTCGGCGTCCAGACCGCCCATGTACAGACCGAGCTCTTCCTGGGCCTTGAGGCCCTCGGGGCCCAGACCGTCGAACTCCAGGACCTTGAGGTGACGCAGCACCGGCATCAGCACGTCGTCGTGGTGGATCCGCATGTTGTAGACCTCGCCGATCGCCATCTGCGCGGCGGCCCGCTCGAAGCCGGGCATGCCGTGTCCGGGCATGCGGAACTGGACGATGACGTCGCGCACGGCCTGCATGGTCAGGTCGGGGGCGAGCTCGAACGCGGCCTTGAGGAGGTTGCGGTAGAACACCATGTGCAGGTTCTCGTCGGTCGCGATGCGCGCCAGCATGCGGTCACAGACGGGGTCGCCCGACTGGTGGCCGGTGTTCCGGTGCGACACGCGGGTCGCGAGCTCCTGGAAGGCGACGTACGCGACGGAGTGCAGCATCGAGTGGCGGTTGTCCGACTCGAAGCCCTCACTCATGTGCATCATGCGGAACTCTTCGAGCTTGTCGGGGTCCACGGCGCGCGACGCGAGCAGATAGTCGCGCATCACGATGCCGTGGCGGCCCTCCTCGGCGGTCCAGCGGTGCACCCAGGTGCCCCAGGCGCCGTCGCGGCCGAAGAGGGAAGCGATTTCGTGGTGGTAGCTGGGCAGGTTGTCCTCGGTGAGGAGGTTCACGACCAGCGCGATACGGCCGAGCTCGGTGACCTTGGACTGTTCCTTGTCCCAGGCCTCGCCGTCCTCGAAGATGCCGGGGAAGTTGCGGGCGTCGGACCAGGGCACGTACTCGTGCGGCATCCAGTCCTTGGCGACCTTCAGATGACGGTTGAGTTCGGTTTCCACCACTTCTTCCAGCGCGTACAGCAGCCGTGCGTCGGTCCAGTCGGAGGACGGGCTGCCGAGATGGGGAGAAGTGATCGTCACGGGGGC
This sequence comes from Streptomyces sp. NBC_00258, assembly GCF_036182465.1. Lineage (NCBI taxonomy): Bacteria > Bacillati > Actinomycetota > Actinomycetes > Kitasatosporales > Streptomycetaceae > Streptomyces > Streptomyces sp. NBC_00258. The sequence goes on along the minus strand of NZ_CP108081.1, from coordinate 2,826,596 downwards.
TCCAGGGGGACGTAAATGCTGAGCGTTCACACAACCTACGGCATCGTAGGCTACGTATCCGTAGGTTACGATGCCGTAGGTTAAGCCCGACGTAAAGAGCCCTGATCAGCAACGATCTCTCCGGAGATCGACAGGAGTCGGCTTCCGGAGTCGCCCACCTGGTGGACACGCAGGTCCCAGGGGGCGAACGGGTGTCCCGGTCGGTCGTTCAGGCGTACAGCCCCCTGAGCCGGACCGAGAGGCATGTCACACAGCCTTCGAGCTTCTCGAACTCGCTGATGTCGACGAGGACGGGCTCGTGGCCGAGATCGGCGTACAGCTCGGCGGTCTTGGGCGCGCTGGCCGCCATCAGCAGCTTGCCGCCGCCGAGGAGCACCACGTGGGCACCGGGCTCCTCCGGCACCCCGAGGAAGCGCGGGAAGATCGACGGGGTGTCCACCAGCGGCTCGTGCCCGACGACCGTGCCGTCCGGGAGCGCGGTGACCGCCGATTTCAGGTGCAGCACCTTGCTCACCGGTACGGCGACGACGCGGGCGCCGAGCGGTTCGAAGGCGGCCCGCAGCTGCTGGATGCCGGCCCCGTTGGTCCGTCCCCCACGGCCTACGTAGATCGTGTCGCCGACCTTCAGGACGTCTCCGCCGTCGAGCGTGCCCGGCTCCCACACCCAGTTCACCGAGCAGCCGAGCCGCGCCACGGTCTCCTCGACCCCGGTGGTCTCGCCGCGCCGCGACTCCGCGCCCGAGCGGCCGATCAGCGCCACGTTCCGGTAGACGACCACCGCGTCCTCCACGAACACGGAGTCCGGGCAGTCGTCGGCGGCCTCCACCTCGACGGTCTCCCAGCCGTGCGTACGCAGTGCCTCCGCGTACGCCTCCCACTGTTCGGCCGCCAGCTCGACGTCGACCTTCGTGCGCTCGATGTGCGTGACCAGACCCTCGGCCAGGCGGGGGCTCGGGCGGCGGATGAGGGCTTTCTGGCTGGGCACGTGCGTTTCTCCGTCTCGGCCGGGTGCGTCCCCGCACATCATGCAGCCCATGCCGGAGTCGCAACAGCCCCCGGGGGTGCGGGGCTGGAGAGGGGATTGTGGCGGGTGTGTCCGTATCCGCACTCCCTCCCCTGACCCGTTGCCCCCGTGCCCCCCGGCGGAGCCCTACCCCACGAACCGCCGGAGGTGCTCCGCCGTGAACGACCCCTCCGCGTCCAGCAGCTGCCCGGGCGTCCCCTCGAAGACGACCCGCCCACCCTCTTTGCCGCCGTCGGGCCCCAGGTCGATGACCCAGTCGGCGTGGGCGACGACATCGAGGTTGTGCTCGACGACCAGGACCGTGTTGCCCGCGTCGACCAGCCGGTCGAGGAGGCCGAGCAGGCCGTCGACGTCCGACATGTGCAGGCCGGTCGTCGGCTCGTCGAGCACGTACACCGCTCCGGTCCGGTGGAGCCGGGTCGCGAGTTTGATGCGCTGCCGTTCGCCGCCGGAGAGCGTGGACAGTGGCTGACCGAGTGTCAGATATGTGAGCCCCACGTCCCGTAGGGCCCGCAGACGGCGGCGTATGCCCGAGTCCTCGAAGAAGCCCAGGGCCTGATCGGCCGTCATCTCCAGTACGTCGACGACCGAGTTGCCGCCCACGGTCAGCCGCAGCACCTCGTCCTTGAAGCGCCGTCCCTCGCAGTCGGGGCAGGTCGTGGTCACCGGGTCCATGAACGCGAGGTCGGTGTAGCTGACCCCGCGCCCCTGACAAGTCCCGCAGGCTCCATCGGAGTTGAAGCTGAACAGGCCCGGTTCCACCCCCGTCTCCCGCGCGAAGATCTTCCGTACGGTGTCCATGACGCCGAGGTACGTGGCAGGAGTGGACCGCGCCGAGATGCCGATGGACGACTGGTCGACGACCACCGCGTCAGGGTGCGCGGCCGTGAACTCCTTCGAGACGAGCGTGCTCTTCCCCGAGCCGGCGACACCGGTCACCGCGGTCAGCACCCCCGTCGGGAACTCGACCGTCACGTCCCGCAGGTTGTGCAGGCCGGCGCCCTTCACCCAGAGCCCGCCGGTGGCCCTCCGCGTCCGCCGCTTCACCTCGGTGCGACGGCGCAGGCAGCGGCCCGTCGGGGTGTCGGCCGAGGCCAGCTCGCCGGGCGTCCCCTCGAAGACCACCCGCCCGCCGTCCGCCCCCGCCCCCGGCCCCATGTCGACGATGTGGTCGGCGAGGGCGATGACATCCGGGTCGTGCTCGACGACCAGCACGGTGTTCCCCTTGTCCCGCAGCCGCAGCAGGAGGTCCCCGAGCCGTCCCACGTCACGCGGGTGCAGACCGACGCTCGGCTCGTCGAAGATGTACGTCATACCGGTCAGGCTCGACCCGAGGTGCCGCACCATCTTCAGCCGCTGCCCCTCCCCGCCGGACAGCGTCTGGGTCTCCCGGTCCAGGCTGAGATAGCCGAGCCCGATCGCCTCGATCCGCTCCAGCGAGGCCACGGCAGCCGCGGCGACCGGCGTGGCGACGGGGTCGTCGATGTCCTTCAGTACGGGGATCAGGTCGCTGATCTGCATCCGGGTGCAGTCGGCGATGGACAGGCCGGGCCGCCCGGCCGGCCCGGTGCCGATCCGGGTGGCGAGTGCCGCCTCGTTCAGCCGCGCGCCCCGGCACCCGGGGCAGGGCCCCTCCGTCATATAGCCCTGCACCTGGTCGCGTGTCTTCTGGCTGAGCGCGGACAGGTCCCGCTTGAGATACAGCCGCTCGAAACGGTCGGCGAGTCCTTTGTAGTCGGTGCTCCAGGTGCCGCCCGAGCCGCTGATGGTGACCTTGCTGCCCGGACGCCCGCGCAGCAGGAACTCCCGCTCGGGCGTGGTGAATTCACGCACGGGCTTGTGCGGGTCCAGTTCGGTGGTGTTGGTGTACCCCTGCCCCTGCCAGGTCCCGGCGGCGAACGGCGGGAAGACGATCGCCCCGTCGGCCAGGGACAGGTCCGGGTTCAGGATGCGGTCCCAGTCGGGCCGGACCGTGCGCCCGAGGCCGTCGCACTCGGGGCACATGCCCGACGGATCGTTGAAGGAGTACGCGGTGGCCGGGCCCGCGCTCGGACTGCCGTGCCGCGAGAACAGCACCCGGATCACCGAGTACACGTCCGTCATCGTGCCCACCGTCGACCGGGAGTGGCCGCCGACCGGTTTCTGGTCGACGACGATCGCGGGCGAGAGATCCTCGATGGCCTCCGCGTGCGGCCGCTCGTACTTCGGCAGCCGGTTGCGGACGAACCATGTGAAGGTCTCGTTCAGCTGGCGCTGCGACTCGACGGCGATCGTGTCGAAGACGACCGACGACTTCCCCGACCCCGACACCCCGGTGAAGACCGTGAGTCGGCCCTTCGGGATGCACAGGGTCACATCCCGAAGGTTGTTCTCACGGGCCCCGACCACCCCGATGAACGAGTGAGTACCGGAAACCGGCTGGTCAGGGCTGGTGACGGGCGGGTGTGTACCGGTGGTGAACTGGCTCATACCGTCGAAGCTAGCCGGGATACCCGACAGCTTCTGGCGTGATTTCCTTGAGTTCTCCTTCCAGCAGCAGCCAGCGGGTGATCCCGATCGACTCCAGGAACGGCACGTCGTGGCTGGCCACGATCAGCGCTCCCTCGTACGACTCCAGGGCCGTGGTGAGCTGCCGCACGCTCGCCATGTCGAGGTTGTTGGTCGGCTCGTCCAGCATCAGGACCTGCGGCGCGGGCTCGGCGAGCATCAGCGCGGCCAGCGCCGCCCGGAAACGTTCGCCGCCGGAGAGCGTCGCCGCGGGCTGGTCGGCCCGCGCGCCCCGGAACAGGAAGCGGGCCAGCCGTGCCCGGACCCGGTTGTTGGTGGCGCCGGGCGAGAAGCGGGCCACGTTCTCGGCGACCGTCAGCCCGTCGTCGAGCACGTCGAGCCGCTGCGGCAGGAAACGCAGGGGCACATGCGCCCGTGCCTCCCCGGACACCGGTTCCAGCTCCCCGGCGATCGTCCGCAGCAAGGTCGTCTTGCCCGACCCGTTGCGCCCGATCAGCGCGACCCGCTCGGGCCCGCGCAGATCGAAGCTGCCCACGCTCGCGCCGTACGCCAACTCCAGGTCCAGGAGCGTGAGTACGGTACGGCCCGGCGGCACGGCCGTGTACGGCAGGTCGACACGGATCTCGTCGTCGTCCCGCACGGCGTCCACCGCCTCGTCGAGCCGCTCCTTGGCCTCGGACAGTTTTCCCTCGTGCATGATCCGGTGCTTGCCCGCGGACTCCTGGGCGGCGCGTTTGCGGGCGCCCATGACGATCTTCGGCTCGCGCTTCTGCTCGAACATCTTCTGGCCGTACTTCTTGCGGCGGGCCAACTTGACCTGTGCCTCGGCCAGTTCACGCTTCTGCTTCTTCAGGTCGGACTCGGCCACGCGCACCATGCGCTCGGCCGCCTCCTGCTCGGTGGCGAGCGCCTCCTCGTACATCGAGTAGTTGCCGCCGTACCACGTCACCTCGCCGGAACGCAGATCGGCGATCTGGTCGACCAGCTCCAGGAGTTCACGGTCGTGGCTGACCACGATCATGACTCCGGACCAGGCCTCGACGGCCGCGTACAGCCGTCGGCGCGCGTACAGGTCGAGGTTGTTGGTGGGCTCGTCCAGCAGGAGGACGTCGGGCCGGCGCAGCAGCAGCGCGGCAAGGCGCAGCAGGACCGACTCGCCGCCCGAGACCTCGCCGATGGTGCGGTCCAACTCGATGTGACCGAGGCCGAGTTCGCCGAGGGTCGCGACGGCTCGCTCCTCCACGTCCCAGTCGTCGCCCACGACGTCGAAGTGCGCCTCGGACACGTCGCCCGCCTCGATGGCGTGCAGCGCGGCCCGCTTGGCGGCGATGTCGAGCGCCTCGTCGACGCGCAGGCCGGTGTCCAGGGTGACGTTCTGCGGCAGGTAGCCGACCTCGCCCGCGACACGCACGGTGCCGTCGGCCGGGGTCAGTTGCCCGGCGATCAGCTTCAACAGGGTCGATTTTCCTGATCCGTTGACGCCGACGAGCCCGGTCCTGCCGGGCCCGAAGGCCACCTGCAGATCGTCGAAGACGGAGGTGCCGTCCGGCCAGGCGAAGGAAAGGGAGGTACAGGTGATGGAGGTGGGGAAGGTTGACATACGCGCCTCGCGGTACTTGATGCGGTCAGGGCAACGCGTATCGAGACACCGGGGCGGCGACGACGGCCGAGAGGACGGACAGAGGTCCTCAAGGCATCCTGGGGAGGAAGGGGAAGACCCTGTTCCGGAGGACGGCTCGAATGCCGAGGTCGCACGCTGCGCACACACGTATACGTGTGTGACGAGGTGTCTCAGGACCTCAGACGAGCAACGTCCTTCTCCAATCGGCGACAACAGAACCGTCATACACCGTACGAAGGGCCCTCACGGCTGTCAACGAATTAACGTGAGCCCTCACCTCGACCGCACCAAGGAGACCTCGTGCCCAACGGTTCCCTCTCGTTGCCCGCCCGGCTCTACCTGCTGGCCTGGGACACCACGAAGCTGAAGGTCACCGACGCCGCCCACCTGCCCCATCTCGTCCGGGCCGGTGCCCTCACCGAGCTGGCGCAGCGCGGGCTGCTCGCCGACGTGGACGGCGTCGCCACGCCCACGGACCCCGACGGCCAGACCGGGGACCCGGTCCTCGACGGGCTCCTGGAACTCGTCGAGGAGTCCCGCCCGCACAGCTGGAAGACCTGGGTCGGCCTGCGGGCCCGCGTCACCCTGGACGCCGTACGGGCACAGCTCGCCGCCGACGGGTACCTGCGCGCGGAGAAGACACGGGTGCTCGGGGTGTTCCCGTCCGTGGAGTACGAGATCGACCGCGTAGCCGCCGTGGACAGGCTGCGCGAGGAGGCCCGGGAGGTACTGGAGGGGCCCGCGCCCGTCGAGGAGGTGCCCGAGCGGGACGCGGCGCTCGTCGCCCTCGCCGCCGGGGCCGAGCTGCGCACGCTGCTCTCGGGCAAGGAGCAGAGGCAGTACAAGCAGCGGATCGAGGACCTGGCCGAACACAGCGGGGCGACGACTCCCGCCTTGAGGAAGGCGGTCCAGGAGGTGCGTTCGGCGGTGGTACTGGTGATGACGACGACAGGGGTGCCCGGGAGCTGATGACGCGGGAGAGGCCTGTGCCGCCCGGGAGTTGAGGAGACGGGCGAAGCACGGGTCGTCCTGGAGGCCCACGTACGTGTCGGATTCCTGCCAGCCAAGCCGCCCGCCCCGGTGATTGGCTCGTCCGCATGACCGATCTCCGTGCACAGGCCCTGACCTTCCGCGAGCTGCACATCCCCGGCCGGCCCCTCGTTCTCGCCAACGCCTGGGACACCGTGAGTGCCCGTCTTGTCGAGGAGGCGGGCGCCCTCGCCGTCGCGACCACCAGCGCCGGCCTGGCCTGGGACCTGGGCACCGAGGACGGCGACCGTCTCGACCGGGACAGCGCGCTCGAAGCCGTCCGGCGCATCGCGGCCGCCGTCCGGGTGCCGGTCAGCGCCGACATCGAGACCGGCTACGCCGAGGACGCCAAGGGCGTCGGCGACACGGTCCGCGCCGTACTGGCGGCCGGCGCGGTGGGCGTGAACATCGAGGACGCCCTGTACGGGCCGGAGCAGGCGCGCAGGGGTGGTGAGCCCCTGCGGCCGGTCGCCGAGCAGGCCGAGCTGATCGCGGCCGCCCGGGAGGCCGCCGACTCGGCAGGGGTGCCGCTGTTCGTCAACGCCCGTACCGACACGTATCTCCGCGGAGCCGGAGACCTTGCCGCCACCCTGGAGCGCGCCGCCGCCTTCCTCGCCGCCGGGGCCGACGGGGTCTTCGTGCCCGGTCCCGTCGACCCGGCCACCGTCAGGGCCCTGGTCGAGGGCGTGGACGGTCCGCTCAACGTGATGGCCGGCCCCGGCGCCCCGTCCGTCGCCGAGCTGTCCTCACTCGGCGTCGCCCGGATCAGCGTCGGCGCGGGCATCGCGCAGGCCGCACACGCACTTGTCCGCCGTGCCGCGCGGGAGCTGCTGGACACGGGAACGTACGAGTCGCTGGCCGGCGGACTCGACTACGGCGAGCTCAACACCCTGCTGGGGAAGGGCCGCTGACCTCTCCGGAAGGGGTCAGCAGGCGTCCCGCAGGAGCTCGGCGAGCTGCTGGTCCAGGTCCTGGTGCAGATGCTCCAGGCCGAAGGGCACGACCTGGGTCGTACTCTCCAGGAAGCGCCGCAGCTCGCCCGTGCGGACGTGGACCACGGCGGTGCCCTCCGGGGCGTGGAACTCCAGGACGATGCGGTCGTACCCGTACGGCCGCACGCGGACGTCCCCCCGTCCCACCGGTTCCTCCAGGCCAGAGGCCAGGAGTTCGCGGGCGAAGGTCCAGATCACGTCCACTCCTTCGAGCGTGGCCGGGGCCGGGAAGGACATGCGGACGGCGAAGGGGTCGTGCGGGTCGTATCGGAGTGTGGCGGGAATGCTCGGCATCCGCGGAGCCGCGGCGACGAGACGGGCCTCTACGGGCTGCTCGATGACGGTGGACAACGCCTTGCTCCCTTGTGACGGCTGGACGAACGGCGGACGGATGAGCCGGGCACTTGTAGAGACGCTCGAAGCGGCCAATCCGTGCTCACCTAAGTGCATGAAATTCGAGTGACCTCCGTCACCGCCTTTCAATCACGGAAGTGATCAAAGATTCCTGAAGTGACCGCCGATGCCTTCCGGGGCATCTGGACGCCGCTGGGGGAGTGGGCTAGCTTCGCCCGCCATGAGGGGCTTGGGGAAGACGCGACGCACGAGACATACGAGATCCACAGGGCGTACGGGATCCACGAGGCGACTGGTGACCGCGGGGGTGTGCGGACTCGCGCTCGCCGCCACGTTCACGGCACCCGCGCAGGCGCACGGACCGGACCAGGGATCGGGCCAGGTGACGGGCAACAGGTCGGGTGGCGGCTCCGGTGGCGGGAAGGCACCGCACTGGGAGCTCAAGGACAGCGGCACGGACGTCCGCTTCCGCGGGCTCTCGGCCGTCAGCCGGAACACCGCCTGGCTGGCCGGGTCCAAGGGAACCGTGCTGCGCACCGCCGACGGCGGCAAGAACTGGCGGAACGTATCGCCGCCCGGGGCCGCCGAGTTGGAGTTCCGCGACATCGAGGCCTTCGACGGCAGGCGTGCCGTGGTGCTGGCCATCGGCGAGGGCGAGGCGTCCAGGGTCTTCCGGACCGAGGACGGCGGCGTGACCTGGACCGAGTCGTTCCGCAACACCGACGCCAAGGCCTTCTACGACTGCATCACCTTCTTCGACAGCCGCCACGGCCTGGCCATGAGCGACCCGGTGGACGGCAGGTTCCGCATCCTGTCGACCAGCGACGGCGGCCGCACCTGGAAGGTGCTGCCGAGCGCCGGCATGCCCGCGGCCCAGACGGGCGAGGCGGGGTTCGCGGCCAGTGGACAGTGCCTGGTCAGCTCGGGGCCGCGGGACGTGTGGCTGGCCACCGGCGGGGCGGCACGCGCGCGCGTGCTGCACTCCTCCGACCGGGGCCTGACCTGGACGGCCACCGACACTCCGATCCCGGCGGGCGACCCGGCGCGCGGAGTCTTCGCCGTCGCCTTCCGCGACCGGACCCACGGCATCGCCGTCGGCGGCGACTACCGCGCCGACCAGGCCTCCCCGCAGGCGGCCGCGACCAGCCGCGACGGCGGCCGCACCTGGACGACGGCCGGCACACCGCCGCCCGCCTACCGCTCGGGCGTCACCTGGCTCCCGCACAGCCGCACGTCCGCCCTCGCGGTCGGCCCCACCGGCACCGACCTCACCACGGACAGCGGCCGCACCTGGCGCACCCTGGACACCGGCTCGTACGACACCGTGGACTGCACCCCCGACCGGGCCTGCTGGGCTTCCGGCGAGAAGGGCAGGGTGGCCCGCCTGGAGCGCTGACCGCGACCCCCGGGGAGAACGGGCGCGGCAAGTGACCGTCGGCCGCGGGGCCGTACGCTCGTCACATCATGAGGACGACCGTACGCATCCCCGCGGGCTGGCCCGCCACCGAAGAGCAGGCCAGGGCCGTACAGGACGAGTTGCGGGGACGGGTGGTCCTCGACGAGCCCGGGCCGCCGCCGGGGACCGGCCGGGTGACCGGGGTCGACGTGGCGTACGACGACGAGCGCGATGTCGTCGTGGCCGCGGCCGTCGTGCTCGACGCGTCGACCCTCGACGTGGTCGCCGAGGCCACGGCCGTCGGACAGGTGCCGTTCCCGTACGTTCCCGGGCTGCTGGCCTTCCGGGAGATCCCCGCCGTCGTGGCCGCCCTCGAAGCACTGCCGTGCGCACCGGGCCTGGTCGTCTGCGACGGCTACGGCCTCGCCCACCCCCGCCGCTTCGGCCTGGCCAGCCACCTCGGCGTCCTCACCGGCCTTCCGACGATCGGGGTCGCCAAGAACCCGTTCACCTTCACGTACGAGGAGCCGGGCGCCCCGCGCGGATCGGCCTCACCGCTGCTCGCGGGCGAGGAGGAGGTCGGCCGGGCACTGCGCACCCAGGCGGGCGTCAAGCCGGTGTTCGTCTCCGTCGGCCACCGGGTCACCCTGGACACCGCCTGCGCCCACACCCTCCACCTCGCGCCGCGCTTCCGCCAACCGGAGACGACCAGGCACGCGGACGCCCTGTGCCGACGGGCGTTGAAGGCGACGGCCCTTTGAGTACGAGTACTCGGCACGGCTTCTGAGTACGCGTTCTGAGTACCGCTTCTGAGTATCTGTACGGATGCCGGGCCCTCGCCATGATCGGCAGGCTGTGACGCATGACGACACACCGTGCCCCGAAGCCCGCCACCAGCCCCACCCAGCCCGTCGAGCGGGCCGTGATGGCCGGACTGCTCCTCGCCGTCCTCGCCGGAGTCGCCTGGATAGCCGGGATGATCTACACGGTCATGGGGTGGCCGCTCTGAGCAGTTCCTCGCGGCCGATGACGTCGGCCCGCGTGGCCTGCACCGTGCACGCGTAGGCCCCGGCGATCGCGCCGAAGAGCCCGCACCGCTCGGGTGGTTCGCCGCTCAGCCGGCCGAACAGATAGCCCGCCGCGAAGGCGTCCCCGGCCCCGTTCGAGTCAACGACCGGCGCGGTCGGCGTGACGGACGGGATGCGGGTCAGCTCGCCGTCCAGCAACTGGTACGCGCCCTCGGCCCCGGCGGTGGCGACGACCACCTCGGCCCGGCCCCGCTCGGCGATCCGCCGCATGGTCTTCTCCGGGTCCGCCAGCTCCGCCACCGACAGGAACACGACGTCGGCCTCATACGCGAACGCCTCGTGATACGCCTGCGTACCGTCCCAGTTGTGCAGGTCGGTCGAGATGCTCACCCCCGCCTCGCGCAGCACCGGCAGCGTGTACGCGCAGGGGTGCGTGATGGACACATGGGCGTGCCGGCTCGCCGCGGCGAGGGCCCGTACGGTCTCCGGTGGCAGCCGGTCCTCCTCCCGCGCGCGCGTGCTGTCGTACAGCGAGAGCCGCCGCCCGTCCGGCCCGACGAGGTTCACCGCCCGCTTGGTACCGGCCGGCTGCGGAACCTCCGTGAGCGCGACACCCCGGTCGCGGTGAAGCTCCCGCACCAGATCCCCCGCGTGATCCGCGCCGACCATGTCGAGATGGTGCGTCCGCAGACCGAGCGCATGCAGCCCGAGCGCCACGAAGTCCCCGGTCTGCCCGGCCCGCGTCTCGATCGCGGGCACCATGTGGCTGTCGGCGAAGGGCAGCGGCAACTCGGGTACGTACACGATGGTGTCGACCCCGGCGCCCCCGAGAACGAGGACATCGATCGGGCGATTCAAGTGCACTCCTCTGATAGCCGGGGTCCAGTGCAACCCCTTCGTTCAGGGGCGCGGGGAACTGCGCGACAAGCCACGACGCGCCCGCAGAGCACTACCGAGTCGCAGCAACCCGAAAACTGATCCCAGCTCCCCGCAACCGCTCAATCAGCGAATCCCCCATGGCAACAGCGGTCGTCACCTGCCCGGACACCGAGGGAAGCTCGTCAAAGGCAAGACACAACGCGGACTCGGCCAGCATCTTCGCGGTATCCCCGTACCCGGGATCCCCACCCGAGACCTCCGTGAACACCCGCCGCCCGCCCCCTTCACCGACGAACCGCACAGAGAACCAACTCTCCGCCCGCTTCTCCTCGCTGGGCCCGTCACCGGGCTTGAGCCGGTCCGAGAGCCACCGCCGCACCGGCGGCACCTGCGCCGCCGCGACGACCGCCCCGGCCCCCGCCACCCCGCCCAGCGCGAACGGCAGCGTCTCGACGGCCGCGTAGTGCCGGTAACGGAAATCGGGCCCGTACCGCTCCAGCGCCCGCGCGGACCGCTGCACGATCTGCGCGTCGATCGTGGGCAGAGGCAGCGCCCACGCCCCGACCTCCTTGGCGTACCGCGGAGCGCTCGGCGGCGCGTACGCCCGCCGTCCCACCAGCCGGGGCTCGTGCCGCTTGCGGTCCCGTGCCGCGGCGAGCATGTGCCGCCCGCGCGACATCTGGTTGAGGGCGGAGGCGAAGGTGCCGCCCGAGAACATGCCCCCGGCGCGTACGAACCCGTCCACGGTCAGCGGCACGCCTTCCGGCAGTTGACGCACGGTGAAGTAGGCGCCCAGGTCGTGGGGGATCGAGTCGAAGCCGGCGGCGTGCACCAGCCGTGCGCCTGTCTCACGCGCGCGTGCGTCGTGCCGCACGTACATGAGGTCCACGAACTCGGACTCACCGCAGAGGTCCAGGTAGTCGGTTCCGGCCTCCGCGCAGGCGGCGACCAGGTCCTCGCCGTACGTGAGGTAGGGCCCGACGGTCGTGGCCACCACGCGCGCGTGCTCCGCGAGTTCCCGCACGGACGCCGGATCGTCGACGTCGGCCCGGAGCAGCGGCAGCTCCGCGCAGGCCGGATCGATCGACGCCAGGCGCTCCCGCAGCCGTTCCAGCTTCGCGGTGTCGCGCGCCGCGATCGCCCACCGCAACCCTTTTGGAGCGTGCGCGGCGAGGTACTCCGCCGTGAGCGCTCCGACGAACCCCGTGGCCCCGAAGAGCACGATGTCGTACGCGCGCTCCGTCCTGTCCTGCCTGCTCATGGCACCTCTCAGCCGTCCAGCCCGCGCCGTTGTCGGTGGCTGAGGCTAGCGTGAGGTACCAGGAGCCGAACCAGGACCCCGTGCGAGGGGCCGAAATGGACCGGAGGCAGCCGTGGCCCCGACGAAGACCGCCCTGAAGAAGTGGGAGAAAGTACGAGAGTTCGCCCTCGGACTGCCGGGCGCGGTCGAGGAGTTCCCCTGGGGCGAGAGCGTCGCGAAGGTCAACAAGAAGGTGTTCGTGTTCCTCGGCGTCGGCGACGGCAGCTATCCGCTGGGCGTCACCGTGAAGCTCAAGGACGAGGTGGCGCACGCCCATGCCCTGTCCTCGCCGGGCGCGGAGCCCGCGGGATACGGCCTGGGCAAGGCGGGCTGGGTGAGAGTCCCGCTGGAGGAGAAGGGCGCCCCGGCCGCGGAGCTGCTGTGCGACTGGGTCGAGGAGAGCTACCGCACCATCGCGCCAAAGAGGCTCATAGCGGAGCTGGACGCGCGCTGAAGCTCCTGGTTGGCTTCCAGAATCTACTAAGCGCTTGCTCGCCAGGGCTTGTGCGGAGTGGAACACGTTCTTAACATCACTGATGTTACATCAGGTGTGTCACAGTGCTGGGGGCTTGATGGCAGCGGCAGGAACGGCAGTGCACGGCCCGCTCGCCGGCGTGCGCGTGGTCGAGCTGGCGGGCATCGGGCCCGGTCCGTTCGCCGCCATGCTCCTTGCCGACCTGGGCGCGGACGTCGTCCGCGTGGACCGGCCTAACGGCGTGGGACTCGCGATCAACCCCGACTACGACATCACCAACCGCAACAAGCGCTCGGTGATCGTCGACCTGAAGGCACCCGACGGCGCGGACCGCGTCCTCGACCTGGCCGACCGCGCCGACATACTCATCGAGGGCTACCGTCCGGGTGTCGCCGAGCGCCTCGGCGTCGGCCCCGAGGCCTGCCACGCCCGCAACCCGAAGCTCGTCTACGGACGGATGACCGGCTGGGGCCAGGAGGGCCCGCTCGCCCCGCGCGCGGGCCACGACATCGCCTACATCGCGCTGACCGGCACCCTCGGCATGATCGGCGCACCGGGCGAGCCCCCGGCCGTCCCCGCGAACCTCGTCGGGGACTACGCGGGCGGCTCGCTCTACCTCGTCGTCGGCGTCCTCGCCGCCCTCCACCACGCCCGCGCGACCGGCGCGGGCCAGGTCGTGGACGCGGCGATCGTGGACGGCACCGCCCACCTCGCCTCGATGATCCACGGCATGCTCGCCGCCGGCGGCTGGCAGGACCGGCGGGGCGCCAACCTCCTCGACGGCGGCTGCCCGTACTACGGGACGTACGAGACGGCCGACGGCCAGTACATGGCGGTGGGCGCGCTGGAGGGGCAGTTCTACGAGGAGTTCGTGCGGCTGCTCGGCCTGGGGGAGTACGTCTCGGCGCGCAAGGACCTGTCCCGCTGGGGCGACCTCCGCGAGGCTGTCGCGGCCCGCTTCAAGACCCGTACGAGGGACGAGTGGACCGCGGTCTTCGAGGGCTCCGACGCCTGTGTGGCGCCGGTGCTGTCGCTCCGCGAGGCCCCGTACCATCCGCATCTCGCCGCCCGCGGCACCTTCACCGACCACGGCGGCATCACCCAGCCCGCGCCCGCGCCCCGCTTCTCCGCCACCCCCACCGCCGTCCGCAGCGGGCCCGCGCTGCCGGGCACCAACACCGCGGACGTGGCCCGCGACTGGGACGTACCGGACCTCCTGAAGGGCAGCGCCGGGCCGGAGGGCAACAGCGAACCGAAGGGCAGCACCGAATGAAGCGGCAGATCTTCGCGCCCGAGCACGACGCGTTCCGCGAGACCGTCCGGACCTTCCTCGCCAAGGAGGTGCTGCCGCACTACGAGCAGTGGGAGAAGGACGGCATCGTCTCGCGTGACGCCTGGCTGGCCGCCGGAAAGCAGGGGCTGCTCGGACTCGCCGTTCCGGAGGAGCACGGGGGCGGGGGCAACGCCGACTTCCGCTACAGCGCCGTACTCGCCGAGGAGTTCACGCGCGCGGGGGCCGCCGGGCTCGCGCTCGGGCTGCACAACGACATCATCGGGCCGTATCTGACGGGCCTCGCCACCGAGGAGCAGAAGCGGCGCTGGCTGCCCGGCTTCTGCGACGGCTCACTGATCACCGCCATCGCCATGACCGAGCCCGGCGCCGGGTCGGACCTCCAGGGCATCAAGACGCGCGCCGAGGACCGGGGCGACCACTGGCTGCTCAACGGCTCCAAGACCTTCATCTCGAACGGGATCCTGGCCGACCTGGTGATCGTCGTCGCGAAGACGACCCCCGAGGGAGGCGCGAAGGGCCTCTCCCTGCTCGTCGTCGAGCGCGGTATGGAGGGCTTCGAGCGCGGCCGCAACCTCGACAAGATCGGGCAGAAGGCCCAGGACACCGCCGAGTTGTTCTTCCACGACGTACGCGTCCCCAAGGAGAACCTCCTCGGCGAGCTCAACGGCGCCTTCGTGCACCTGATGACGAACCTCGCGCAGGAGCGGCTGAACATCGCGGTCGCCGGGATCGCCGCCGCCGAGTACCTGCTGGAGATCACCACCGAGTACGTCAAGGAGCGCGAGGCCTTCGGACGACCGCTGTCCCGGCTCCAGCACATCCGCTTCGAGATAGCCGAGATGGCCACCGAGTGCGCCGTCACCAGGACGTTCGTCGACCGCTGCATAGCCGACCACACGGACGCCGAACTCGACGCGGTGCACGCCTCGATGGCCAAGTGGTGGGCCACCGAGCTGCAGAAGCGCGTCGCGGACCGCTGTCTCCAACTGCACGGAGGCTACGGCTACATGACGGAGTACCGCGTCGCCAGGGCCTTCACCGACGGCCGCATCCAGACCATCTACGGCGGGACGACCGAGATCATGAAGGAGATCATCGGCCGCTCCCTGCTCGGCTGACCCTCCCGGCCCTCGCGGGCTCTCCTTGAAAGGCTCACGCGTGACCACCGAAGCGTACGTGTACGACGCGATCCGCACCCCGCGCGGCCGCGGCAAGGCGAACGGCGCCCTGCACGGCACCAAGCCCGTCGACCTGGTCGTCGGACTCATCCACGAGATCCGGGCCCGCTTCCCGGGACTCGACCCGGCCGCCATCGACGACATCGTGCTCGGTGTCGTCGGACCCGTCGGCGACCAGGGCTCCGACATCGCCCGGATCTCCGCCATCGCAGCCGGACTGCCCGACACGGTGGCCGGAGTCCAGGAGAACCGCTTCTGTGCGTCGGGCCTGGAAGCCGTCAACCTCGCCGCGATGAAGGTCCGTTCGGGGTGGGAGGACCTGGTGCTCGCGGGCGGCGTCGAGTCGATGTCCCGCGTGCCGATGGCCTCCGACGGCGGCGCCTGGTTCGCCGACCCGATGACCAACCTCGCCACCAACTTCGTCCCGCAGGGCATCGGCGCCGACCTCATCGCCACCATCGAGGGCTTCTCCCGTCGGGACGTCGACGAGTACGCGGAACTGTCCCAGGAGCGCGCCGCCGCGGCCTGGAAGGACGGCCGCTTCGAGAGGTCCGTCGTCCCCGTGAAGGACCGCAACGGACTCGTCGTCCTCGACCACGACGAGCACCTGCGCCCCGGCACCACCGCCGACTCCCTCGCCAGGCTCAAGGCGTCGTTCGCGGACATCGGCGACCTGGGCGGCTTCGACGCGGTGGCGCTGCAGAAGTACCACTGGGTGGAGAAGATCGACCACGTCCACCACGCGGGCAACTCCTCCGGCATCGTGGACGGCGCCTCGCTGGTCGCCGTCGGCTCGAAGGAGGTCGGCGAGCGGTACGGCATCACCCCGCGCGCGCGGATCGTCTCCGCGGCCGTCTCCGGCTCCGAGCCGACCATCATGCTGACCGGGCCCGCTCCCGCCACCCGCAAGGCGCTCGCCAAGGCCGGGCTCACCATCGACGACATCGATCTCGTCGAGATCAACGAGGCCTTCGCCGCGGTCGTCCTGCGCTTCGTGAAGGACATGGGCCTGTCCCTGGACAAGGTCAACGTCAACGGCGGCGCGATCGCGCTGGGCCACCCGCTCGGCGCCACCGGCGCCATGATCCTCGGCACGCTCGTCGACGAACTGGAGCGCCAGGACAAGCGGTTCGGCCTCGCCACCCTCTGCGTGGGCGGCGGCATGGGCATCGCCACGATCGTCGAGCGCATCTGACTCCCCAGTGGACCAACGGACTTCTACGGAGAACCCCCTCATGACCGAGAGCACCACCATCCGCTGGGAACAGGACGAGACCGGCATCGTCACCCTGGTCCTCGACGACCCCGACCAGTCCGCGAACACCATGAACCAGGCGTTCCGCGACTCGCTCACCGCGATCACCGACCGCCTGGAGACAGCGGTCCAGGCCGACCCCGACTCCATCCGCGGCATCGTCTTCACCTCCGCCAAGAAGACCTTCTTCGCGGGCGGCGACCTGCGCGACCTCATCCGCGTCACCCCCGAGACCGCCCAGCAGCTCCTCGACGGCGGCCTCGCCATCAAGCGCGACCTCCGCCGCATCGAGACGCTCGGCAAGCCCGTCGTCGCCGCCATGAACGGCGCGGCCCTGGGCGGCGGCTTCGAGATCGCGCTGGCCTGCCACCACCGCGTCGCCCTCGACGCGCCCGGCTCCAAGATCGGCTGCCCCGAGGTCACGCTCGGCCTGCTGCCAGGAGGCGGCGGCGTCGTCAGGACCGTACGCCTCCTGGGCATCGCCGACGCGCTCCTGAAGGTGCTCCTCCAGGGCACCCAGTACAGCCCGCAGCGCGCCCTGGAGAACGGCCTCGTCCACGAAGTGGCGGCCACCCGCGAGGAGATGCTCGACAAGGCCCGTGCCTTCATCGACGCCAACCCCGAGTCGCGCCAGCCCTGGGACAAGCCCGGCTACCGCATCCCGGGCGGCACCCCGTCCAACCCGAAGTTCGCGGCCAACCTGCCCGCCTTCCCGGCCAACCTGCGCAAGCAGACGAACGGCGCGCCCTACCCGGCGCCGCGCAACATCCTCGCGGCCGCCGTCGAGGGCTCGCAGGTCGACTTCGAGACCGCGCAGGTCATCGAGGCGCGCTACTTCGTGGAGCTGGCCGCCGGCCAGACCTCCAAGAACATGATCCAGGCCTTCTTCTTCGACCTCCAGGCCGTCAACTCCGGAGCCAACCGGCCCAAGGGCATCGAGCCCCGCCCGGTCCGCAGGGTCGCCGTCCTGGGCGCCGGGATGATGGGCGCGGGCATCGCGTACTCCTGCGCCCGCGCGGGCATCGACGTCGTCCTCAAGGACGTCTCCGCCGAGGCAGCAGCGAAGGGCAAGGGCTACTCCGAGAAGCTCTGCGCCAAGGCCGTCTCCCGGGGCCGTACGACCCAGGAGAAGGCGGACGCGCTGCTGGCCCGCATCACACCGACCGCCGACCCGCAGGACGTGGCGGGCTGCGACGCCGTCATCGAGGCCGTCTTCGAGGACTCCGCGCTCAAGCACAAGGTGTTCCAGGAAATCCAGCACATCGTCGAACCGGACGCGCTGCTCTGCTCCAACACCTCCACCCTGCCGATCACCGCGCTCGCCGAAGGCGTCGAGCGACAGGTCGACTTCGTCGGACTGCACTTCTTCTCACCCGTCGACAAGATGCCGCTCGTCGAGATCATCAAGGGCGAACGCACCGGTGACGAGGCACTCGCCCGCGCCTTCGACCTCGTACGGCAGATCAGGAAGACCCCGATCGTCGTCAACGACTCGCGGGGCTTCTTCACCTCCCGCGTCATCGGTCACTTCATCAACGAGGGCGTGGCGATGGTCGGCGAGGGCATCGAGCCCGCCTCCGTCGAGCAGGCCGCCGCCCAGGCCGGCTACCCCGCCAAGGTCCTCTCCCTGATGGACGAGCTGACCCTCACCCTGCCCCGCAAGATCCGCGCCGAGTCGAAGCGGGCCGTCGAGGAGGCGGGCGGCACCTGGACGGAACACCCCGCGGACACGGTCATCGACCGCATGGTCGACGAGTTCGGCCGCCCCGGGCGCAGCGGCGGCGCGGGCTTCTACGAGTACGGGGAGGACGGCAGGCGGGCCGGACTGTGGCCCGGACTGCGCGAGCACTTCACGCGCGCGGGAGCCGAGATTCCCTTCCGGGACATGCAGGAGCGCATGCTGTTCTCCGAGGCGCTGGACACCGTCCGGCTCGTGGAGGAGGGCGTCCTGACGTCCGTCGCCGACGCCAACATCGGCTCCATCTTCGGGATCGGCTTCCCCGGCTGGACGGGGGGCGTCCTGCAGTACATCAACGGGTACGAGGGCGAGGCCGGGGCAGGCACCGGCCTCCCTGGATTTGTGGCGCGCGCCCGTGAACTCGCCGAGCGCTACGGGGAGCGGTTCACGCCTCCGGCGCTGCTCGTGGAGAAGGCGGAGAAGGGGGAGCGGTTCGCGGACGCGTGAGGTTCGGCGCCGGGGGTTCTCGCCCCCGCCGCCCCTACCCATTCCCGTCCCCTGGGGCTCCGCCCCAGACCCCGTGGGGTGCGATTCAGGGTGCGGGTGCGTTGTGGCTGGTCGCGCAGTTCCCCGCGCCCCTAAAAGGGGCGCGGGGAACTGCGCAGTCTTTTGGGGGTTCGGGGGCGAAGCCCCCGAGTAAGTGACGGGAATGGGTAGGGGCGGCGGGGGCGAAAAACCCCGTGCCCCGACCGACCGTACCGCTGAGCGACACGCCCCCCTTGCCCCCCGCCCCCGCGACCCCGACGCTGACCGGCGAACCCAGGTCCCCGTCCCCGCGAGGAGCCAACGATGGGCCGCCGCCCCGCCCCCGCCCTGCTCGACATCCTGCGGCGGCGAGGGCGTGGACCGCGTCTTCGGCAACCCCGGCACCACCGAACTGCCTTTCCTGGCAGCCCTCGTGGACACGGAAGAAGCACCCGAGTACGTCCTCGGCGTCCACGAGGGCGCGGTCGTCTCCATGGCCGACGGATACGCCCGCGCCACCGGCCGCCCCGCCTTCGTCAGCCTCCACATCGCCGCGGGCCTGGCCAACGGACTCATCGGCCTGCTCAACGCCCGCCGCTCACGCACCCCGCTGGTCGTCATGGCCGGCCAGCAGGACCGCCGCCACCTCCAACAGGACCCCATGCTCTCCGGGGACCTCGTCGCCCTCGCCGCGCCCGCCGTGAAGGCGACCTACGACATCCAGCACGCCCGCGACCTCCCGCTCGCGCTGCGCCGCGCCTTCGCACTCGCCGTACGGCCGCCCGCCGGACCCGTGTTCCTGTCCGTACCCATGGACCTGCTGACTGAGGACACGGAGGTCGACGTCCCGGCCCGTACACCGCCGCCCAGGCCCACCCCCGGCGGGGGCCTCGACCGGGCCGCCGTCCTGCTCGGAGCCGCCACCCGGCCGGTGATCGTCGCCGGGGACGGGGTGGGCCGCGAGGACGCGATGGCCGCGCTCGTCCGGACCGCCGAGACATGCGGAGCGCCCGTGCACCACCAGCCGATGGCGGACCACCTCGACTTCCCGACCACCCACCCCCTGTACGCCGGGATGCTGCCACCGCGTCGACGGCGCGCGCGGCGGGCCGGGTGAAGATCGGCGGGTCGAGGTTCTCCAGGACGATGCCGTCCTTGGCGCGCGCCGTGAGGTTCTGGAAGAGCTGCACCTCGGCGGGCCCGTCCGTGTTGGGCGGCCCGACGGCCTTGAAGTTCACGTCCCCCGCGTGGTCCGCGGCGCTCTCGGCGCCCAGCACCATCTCGTGGGCGAAGTTCAGGCTGATGTTGGCCACCGCGATGCCCATGTCGAGCTTGCCGCCGCCCGAGCCGCCGGGGCCGTCGTCACTGCCGCAGCCGGTGGCGGAGAGGAGGACCAGCGCGCCGAGCGCGGCGGACAGCGTACGCAATCGGGGGTGCATGACGGCCTCCATAGCGGCTCTGAACAGAACGCTGAACACTTCGAACCCCGAACACTTCAATGCCGTCGACGTCCGCCGCGACGCAGCGCGCTGTCGGCCGCGACCGCGACGAGGATCACCCCGCCGGTCGCGAACGACGTCCAGTTGATGGGTACTTCGAAGAACACGAGCCCGGAGGCGACGACGGAAAGGATCATCGCGCCGGCCACCGCCCCGACCACCGAGCCACGGGCGCCCGCGAGCGGGGTCCCGCCGATGATGCACGCGGCGATGGCCTGCAACTCGTAGCCCTGGCCGAGCGTGGGGTCGCCGGCGCCGTAGTACGCAAGCGCGAGGACCGCCGCGCAGGCCGTGGTGAGACCGGACAGCGCGAGGGCCTGAACACGCGTACGGACGACCGGGATACCGCTGAACGAGGCCGCGTCGGGATTGGACCCGATCGCCCGCACCCGAGCCCCGAACCGGGTGCGGGCGAGCAGCACCGCGAGAACGACCACGACCGCGAGCAACACCCAGAGCGCGAAGGGCACTCCGGCCGCGTCACCGCCCGCGAGCGTGAAGAACGAGTCGTCCAGCGGCAGATCGATGATCTGCTTCCCGTCGGCGAGCGCCAGCCCGACACCCCGGAACAGCATCAGCGTGCCGAGCGTGACGATGAACGACGGCAGCGCGAGCAGCGTGGTGACCAGTGCGTTGAAGACCCCGAGCGCGATTCCGGTGAGCAGCACCGCCGGCACCGCCAGCCAGGGCGCGACACCCTCCCGTACGAGCAGGGCCCCGACGACCAGGCACATCGCATAGCTGCCGCCCACCGACAGGTCGACCTCGCGCATGGCGAGCGCGAAGACCATGCCGCACGCCGTCAGCGAGATGTAGACGGAGTTGTGCGCCGTGGAGAGCAGGTTGTCGCTGTCGAGGAAGTCCGGGTACGGGATGCCGATGCCGGCGACGAGCAGTGCGAGGACTACCAGGACGCCGAGTTCGTCGGGCAGCCGCCGTCGTCCGTTCCCGGGGCGGCCCGCCCGCAGCCGACCGGCGACAGCCTGAACCACCGTCCGCCGCCGCCCTGTTCGCGGGCGCGCTCGGCGTCGTCCACGGCACGGTCGGTCTCGGTCATCGGGCACGGCTCCCGAACGCTGGCGGCTGGGGGTCGCCCCGCAGCGTCGGCCCGCCGGGCGCGCGCGGCAACACGGCCGTTCCAGCGAATGGAACAGTGGCCGGTGGTGGTCGGGGCGACTCGGAGGGCCGCCGGTCGCAGGGAGCCCCCGCCGGACCCGACCACCGCGTTCCGAAGACCGGAAACGCCCCCTTGCCCACCGCCTGACGGGTCATCACACTCACCGCATGGAGACGCGGACCGCGCTGGTGACGGGAGCGGCACAGGGCCTCGGGCAGGAGTTCGCCGTCGCGCTCGCCGGACGAGGCTACCGAGTCGCCGGACTCGACCTCGTCCCGCAGGCCCGGACGGCCGAACGCATCCTGGACTACGTGGAGTTGATCGCCGACGTCACCGACGAGGCGCAGGTCCACGGGGCTCTTGAGCGCGTGCTGGAACAGTTCGGCACGCTGCACGTCCTGGTCAACAACGCGGGCGTGTACCCGGAGTCGCCTTTCGAGGACATCACGCCCGAGGAGTGGCGGCGGGTCATGCGCGTCAACCTGGAGGCCCCGTTCCTGATGGCCCGAGCGGTTCTGCCTTACCTGAAGGCGGCGGGCTGGGGGCGCATCGTGAACATCGCCTCCGCCGCCGTCCTCACCGCGCCGCCCACGATGGTGGCGTACACCGCCTCGAAGGCAGGCCTGATCGGCTTCACGCGGGCGCTCGCCTCGGCGCTCGGCCCGTACGACATCACGGTCAACGCGATCGCGCCGAGCATGGTCCGCACCGCGACCGCCGAGCGCACGGTCGGCGCCGGCGGCGGCTTCGAGCACGTCCGCGCCCAACAGGCCGTCCCCAGAACCCAGGAACCGTCCGACCTGGTCTCCACACTGCTGTACGTCGTCGACGAGGGCAGCGGATTCCTCACGGGCCAGACGCTCAACGTGGCAGGCGGGTCGGCGTACTTGTGAGGGTCGGCGGCGTAGGTGTGAGGCCCAGCAGGGGGCGGCTGCTCAGGACTCCTCGGTGAGCCACTCCCGCAGCTCCTCCTTCAGCGAACGCTGAAAGGTCGTCAACAGTGCCTGCACCACGAGCGGTTGCATGTGCGCGGACAGGTCCTTCACCGCCTCGACGGACTCACGCTCGGACACCTCGTCCCGGAACAGCAGGGACAACTCGTGGGCCGCGGCGCGCGTGTGCTTCAACAGGACCGTGCGCGCGGCGAGGATCGTCTCGTGCGCGATCGGTACGTCGAGCAGCTGGACGCCGAGCCGCAGCAGCCCGAGGTCCACGCGGTACGTGTCCGGAGCGGCCGCCTCCCTGACTACGCTCATCGCGACGAGCCGGTCCAGGTCCTCCGCGCTCAGCGGCCGCCCCGCCCGGCGCTCCAGCTCCACGCGGCTCACCTCCTCCGCCGAGTCCGGTGCCCAGGAGGCCACCACGGCCCGGTGGATGGCCAGGTCATGGGCGCTGAGCCCCTCCGGCAGCTGCTGCAGATAGCGCTCGATCGCGGCCAGCGTCATCCCCTGGTGCTGCAGCTCCTCGATGAGCGCGAGCCGGGACAGATGCTCCTGGCCGTAGTGCCCCACCCGGCGCGGCCCGATCACGGGCGGCGGCAGCAGCCCCCTCGTGCTGTAGAACCGCACGGTCCGCACCGTCACCCCCGCCCGCGCGGCCAGCTCGTCAACCGTGAGCGTCGGCTCCTCGACGTCCGTAGCCATGACCGCTCCTTCGGGTACCACATCTGCCTCACGGGTGCGGTGCAACAGTATTGCTGTCTCACCTGCGTTGTGAAAGCTCCCACGAGGAGCCGGCGCCTTGGGGAGCCGCCGGATTGTCAGTGGCGGTCCGTACGGTGGCGTCATGTCGGAGATCACGTACGTCCGGGGCGACGCCACCACCCCACTGGGCAAGGGCGTCAAGCTGATCGCCCATGTCTGCAACGACATCGGGGGCTGGGGCAAGGGCTTCGTCCTCGCCCTGTCGAACCGCTGGCCGGAGCCGGAGGCGGCCTACCGCCGCTGGCACCGCGAGCGTGCGGGCAACGACTTCGCCCTGGGCGCGACCCAGCTCGTCAAGGTCGACCGATATATGTGGGTGGCCAACATGATCGGCCAGCGGGGAACGAAGACCGGCAGCAAAGGCGTCCCCGTCCGGTACGAGGCGATCGACACGGCCCTCGCCCTGCTGGCCGACAAGGCTCTCGAACTCGACGCGTCCGTCCACATGCCCCGCATCGGCTGCGGACTGGCGGGCGGGAAGTGGTCACGAGTGGAGCCACTGATAACCGAGCGACTCACAACGAGAGGCATCCAGGTATCGGTGTACGACCACGCCGACTGAGCCCCGAAAGGGGCGCGGGGAACTGCGCGACCAGCCCGATACAACCCGCACCAGGCCACTCACATCAACGCACCCGCACCCCCCGCGGAGCGCTACCCCTCGTGAACGGAGTTCGTCGCCGCGATCTTCTTCCACGACTTGGGCCGCACAGGCACCTCCTGCGACCGGGGCGCGATGGAAACAGCCCGCGCCGCCGGCGCCCCCGGCTTGGCCGCCTGGTACAGCCACGTGTCGAACAGCGAGGCGAGCGGCTGCCCCGACACCTCCTCCGCGTACTTCACGAAGTCACCGACCGTCGCGTTCCCGTGCCCGTACTTCTTCGGCCAGCCCTTCAGGACGGCGAAGAACGCCTCGTCCCCGATCTCGTTGCGCAGCGCCTGCAACGCCAGCGCCCCACGGTCGTACACGGCGATGTGGAACTGGTTCTCCGGCCCGGGATCCCCGGGCTTGACGGTCCAGAACGGATCGTCGGCGGCCCGCGACGCGTACACGTAGTCCGCGATCTCCTGCGCCGTCCCCTCGCCCTCGTGCTCCGACCACAGCCACTGCGCGTACCGGGCGAAGCCCTCGTTGATCCAGATGTCCTTCCACCCGGTCACGGACACGTAGTCGCCGTACCACTGGTGGGCGAGTTCGTGCACGACCACGGACACGTTCGTCCCGCTCGCGAACTGCCGCGGGCTGTAGAACGGCCGGGTCTGAGTCTCAAGCGCGTACCCGGTGTCGGTGTTGGGGACGTAACCACCCAAAGCGTTGAACGGATAAGGCCCGAAGTACTCGGACAGCCAGTCCGCGACCTCCCCGGTCCGCTCGATACTCGCGCGCGCCGCCCCGTAGTTGTCGCCCAGATCCTTGCTGTACGCGTTGACGATCGGGATGCCGCTCTCCGACGTCCCGGTCGTGAGGTCGAACTTCCCGACCGCGAGCGTGGCGAGATACGTGGCCTGCGGCTTGTTGGACCGCCAGCTGTAGCGCGTCCAGCCGGCCCGTGAACTCACCGACTGGAGCGTGCCGTTGGAGATCGCCTGCGAACCGTCGGGCACGGCGACCGACACGTCGTACGTGGCCTTGTCCAGCGGATGGTCGTTGCTGGGGAACCACCACCAGGCCGCCTCGGGCTCGTTCGCCCCGACCCCGCCGTCCGGAGTGCGGTGCCAACTGGTGAACCCGTACGCCTTCTTCGAGGACGGCACCCCGCTGTAGCGCACCACGACCGTGACGGCCGTGTCCTTGGGCAGCGGGTTCTTCGGCGTGATCTCCAGCTCGTGCTCGCCCGAGGTGGTGAACGAGGCCTTCGTGCCGTTGACCCGAACCTCGCTCACGTCGAGCAGGAAGTCCAGATTGAAGCGCGAGAGATCCTGCGTGGTCCTCGCCAGGAGGGTCGCGGTGCCCTCCAACTTGTCCGTCTCCGGCTGGTACTGGAGCCGGAGGTCGTAGTGGGAGACGTCGTATCCGCCGTTGCCGTAGGCCGGGTAGTAGGGGTCGCCGATGCCCGGAGCTCCAGGCGAGTAACTGGCCGCCGATGCCGGGATCGCCAGCAGGAGGGAGGCCGCGAGTGCGCCCGGGGCGATGAGTCTGCGGTGCACGTCAAGCTCCAAGTCGTAGGGGCACGAAGTCTGTTCGGAGCCTATTCATTCCCTGTGGGCCCAACCCTGTCCATGACCGCTCCTGTCACAGGATCGCCATCCGGCCGACATGAGCGACCCCGCCCCACGCACCTTTCAAGCCACACCACCGGCCGAACCTCCGCACACCTCAATCGGCCCTCTTTTGCACAGGAGTTGACCGGAGTACCTTCCGCGCATGCGGACACCTGCGCGCTACAAGCGCTTCACCAACTGGAGATCGCTCGCGACGGCGGCCACAGCCGCCCTGATGGCCACGCTCCTCACCCCGGTCACCGCCCACAGCGCCCCGCGGGAGAGCGCCCCCGTCTACTCGTACGAGAACGCGATCCGCGAATCCGTCTGGGTGGACACCAGACTGGACGGCGACAGCGACGGGAAGACCGACCGCGTCGCGGTCGACATAGTCCGCCCGCGCGAACCCGCCCAGCAGGGCCGCAAGATACCCGTGATCATGGATGCCAGCCCGTACTACTCCTGCTGCGGGCGCGGCAACGAGAGCCAGCTGAAGACGTACGACGCGAACGGCGACGTCGTCCAGATGCCGCTCTACTACGACAACTACTTCGTGCCGCGCGGCTACGCCTTCGTCGGCGTCGACCTCGCCGGGACCAACCGCTCCGACGGCTGCGTCGACGTCGGCGGCCGCTCCGACGTCCAGTCCGCGAAGGCCGTCGTCGACTGGCTGAACGGCCGGGCCAAGGGCTACACCTCCCGCACGGGGACCACGAAGGCCAAGGCCGGCTGGACCAACGGCAAGACCGGCATGATCGGCAAGAGTTACGACGGCACGATCGCCAACGGCGTCGCCGCCACCGGAGTCGAGGGCCTGGAGACGATCGTCCCCATCGCCGCCATCTCCTCCTGGTACGACTACTACTTCGCCAAGGGCGCCCCCCTCTACGACTCCGGCCCCGAGTGGCTGTCCGACTACGTCGAGAGCCCCGACGCCCGCACCAGGTGCGCCGCCGTCCAGCAGAAGATCGTCGACGGGGCCCCACGCACCGGCGACTGGACGAAGTTCTGGACCGAACGCGACTACGTGAAGGACGTCCGCAAGGTCGACGCCAGCGTCTTCGTCATCCACGGCATGCAGGACCTCAACGTGCGCCCCAAGCACTTCGGCCAGTGGTGGGACGGCCTCGCCGAGAACGGCGTCGACCGCAAGATCTGGCTGTCCCAGACCGGGCACGTCGACCCCTTCGACTTCCGTCGCGCCGAGTGGGCCGACACCCTGCACCGCTGGTTCGACCACGAACTCCTCGGCTACGACAACGGCATCGACGACGAGCCGATGGCCGACATCGAGCGCGCCCCCGACCAGTGGGCCACCTCGAACGTCTGGCCGCCGCGCGCCACCGACACCGTGAGCCTGCGCCCGGGCAAGGGTGCTCAGGCGGGCGTCGGCACCCTCGGCCTGCGTACCGGATCGGGCACCGAGACCTTCACCGACGACCCGCAGCAGGACGAGACCGACTGGGCCGCCCAGATCGACCGGTCCACGTCCGCCAAGGCCGGCTTCACCACCAAGCCGCTCACCCGCGACGTCCGCCTGTCCGGCTCCTCCAAGGTGACCGTCACCGCCACCCCGACCACCTCGACCGCCCATCTCTCCGCGGTCCTGGTCGACCTCGGCCCGGACACGATCCGCGACTACTCCGCCTCGGGCGAGGGCATCACCACGCTCACCGACCGCACCTGCTGGGGCCCGAGCACCACCGGCGACAGCTCCTGCTTCAGGGAGACCCGGGCGAAGACCGCGGACGTCGACTACACGGTGTTCAGCCGCGGCTGGGCCGACCTCGGCAACCACCGCTCGGACGCCAAGGGCGAACCGCTCACCCCGGGCAAGCGCTACACCATCACCCTCGACCTGCACGCCAGCGACCACGTCGTCCCGAAGGGACACCGCCTCGCGCTGATCGTCGCCGGTACCGACGAGGGCCTCATCGACCCGCCGTCCAGCACGCCGACCCTCGCCCTGGACCTCGCGCGCACGAAGGCCAGTGTGCCGCTCGTCGGAGGCGCCGCCGCCTTCGCGCACGCCACCTCGGGATCCTCGTACGTCACCCCCGACGCCACCCTCGACGGCATAGGCGAGCCGCGCACCACGCACCGCGTACCCGGAGGCACCCACTGATGACACCCCGCCGCACAGGAATACTCGCCCTGACGGTGGCGGTGCTCACCGCACCCCTCCTGACGGTGCCCGCCCACGCCGCCCAGACCCCGCCCCGTACCGGATTCGAGCAGACCGACGGCGCGCGCTGGACCACCCAGCCAGAGGAGCGGGACTTCCTCGCCGCCGTCGACAAGTCGAGCAACCGCGTGTCGGTCGGCCGGATCGGCACGACGAAACAGGACCGCCCCCTCCGACTCGTACGCATCGGCAACAGCCACGCGGCCAACACCGTCCTGCTGGTGTGCAGCCAGCACGGCGACGAACCGTCCGGGCGCGAGGCCTGTCTCACGACGGTCCGCGACCTCGCGTACGCGAAGGACTCCGCCACACGGAAGTTCCTCGATCGCACCACGCTGCTCGTCGTGCCCACAGCCAACCCGGACGGCCGGGCCGCCGACACCCGCGGCAACAGCGACGGCGTCGACATCAACCGCGACCACCTCGCACTCCAGACGGCCGAAGGCCGCGCCATGGCGGCCCTCGTCCGCGACCGCAAGCCCGACGTGATCTACGACCTGCACGAGTACGGGGCCACACCCCCGTACTACGACAAGGACCTCTTCGACCTCTGGCCGCGCAACCTCAACACCGACGCGGCCGTGCACGACGAGGGACAGACCCTGTCACAGGCGTACGTACGGCCCGCGGCCCAGTCGGAGGGGTACTCCACCGGCACGTACGGAATCTGGACCGACCCCGTGACCGGCGACCCGATCCGGCAGGTCGCGGGCGACGGACAGGAGCGGATCCTGCGGAACATGTCCGGCGTCAAACACGGCGTCGGGCTGCTCATCGAGAGCCGTGTCGACCCCCTCACGGACGCCGAGAAGGCCGACGAGTCACTCAACAACCGGCGCCGCGTCCACTCCCAACTGGCAGCGCTGGACGGGCTGTTCGAGTTCACGGGCGAACGGCGTACCCGGGTCGAGGCGGCCACCACGGCGGCCCGGCTGACCGGCTACCGGGACACCGGCCCGGTCTACGTCGGCGGCGCCGACAACGACCCGGCCGAACCGTCCGAGATCATCGCGGACCCGCCCTGCGCCTACCGGCTGACGGCCGACCAGTACGCGGACGTCAAGGACGAACTCGCCCTGCACGGGGTCAGGACGCGGCACGACGCCGAGGGCGCCCACGTCCCGCTGCGCCAGTCCCTGCGCGCCCTCGTCCCGCTGCTCCTGGACGAGCGCGCTCCGTACCACCTCACGGTCGGGGAGCCCGACACCGACTGCTGAGGTGGGTGAGATCTGTAGCACCTGTGGTAGGTCGTAGGGCATAACGAGGAAATGGCTTACCCACGCTTTACAGGGGAAGGTGCCGCAGATGACTGAAGACCTGAAGAAGAGGGGAGGCCGGGAAGGTCCGTCGGACATTCCCGGCGGCCCCGGTCAGCACACCGACTGGGTGGTGTTCGGCGTCACCGCCGCCATCACCCTGGCCTTCGTGATCTGGGGATCGGTCGGCACCGACTCCCTGAAGAGCGCCTCCGACAAGATGCTCAGCGGCCTGATCCACAACGGCGGCTGGGGCTTCATGCTGGCCGCCTCGGGCTTTGTGGTCTTCGCACTGTGGCTCGCGATCAGCCGGTACGGCAGGATCCACCTCGGCGCGGAGGGCGAGGAGCCCGAGTTCAAGACCGTGTCCTGGGTCGCCATGATGTTCAGCGCCGGTATGGGCATCGGCCTGATGTTCTACGGCGTGAGCGAGCCGCTCTCCCACTACACGACCCCGCCACCGGGAACCGATCCCGCGGACTCCGCGGAACGCATGCAGACGGCGATGGCCACCACCCTCTTCCACTGGACGCTGCACCCCTGGGCGATCTACGCGGTGGTCGGCCTCGCCATCGCCTACAGCACCTTCCGCAAGCGCCGCCGCCAGACGATCAGCGCGGTCTTCACCCCGCTCATCGGGGAGAAGCACGCGAACGGCGGCGTCGGCCGGGCCATCGACGTCCTCGCGATCATCGCCACCGTCTTCGGCTCCGCGGCCTCACTGGGCCTCGGCGCCCTGCAGATCGGCTCCGGATTCACCGAGCTGGACTGGATGGACAAGGTGAGCGACGGTCTGCTCGTCGTGATCATCGCCGTCCTGACGGTGGCGTTCGTCGCCTCGGCCATCTCGGGCATCGAGAAGGGCATCCAGTGGCTGTCCAACATCAACATGGTGCTCGCCCTGGTGCTCGCGGTCTTCGTGTTCATCGCGGGCCCGACGGTCATCGTCCTGGACCTGCTGCCCACCTCGGTCTTCTCCTACCTCGGTGACCTGCCGCAGCTGGCCGGCCGCACCGAGGCCAGCACCGGCGAGGGCGTCGCGGACTGGCTCGGCAGCTGGACCGTCTTCTACTGGGCCTGGTGGATCTCCTGGACGCCCTTCGTCGGCATGTTCATCGCGCGCATCAGCCGCGGCCGCACCATCCGTCAGTTCGTCGGCGGCGTCATCCTCGTGCCCAGCACCGTCAGTCTCGTCTGGTTCGCGATCTTCGGCGGTACGGCGATGAAGCTGAAGGAGGGCGGCGCGCTCGGTGGCGAGTCGACCCCCGAGGGCCAACTCTTCGGCGTCCTGCAGGAGTTCCCCATCGCGACGGCGACCAGCCTGCTCGTGATGATCCTCGTCGGCATCTTCTTCGTCTCCGGCGCCGACGCCGCGTCCATCGTGATGGGCACGCTCTCCCAGAAGGGCGCCCTCGAACCCGGCCGCTTCGTCGTCGTGTTCTGGGGCGTGGTCACCGGAGCCGTCGCTGCCATCATGCTGCTCGTCGGCACCGAGGGCAACGCGCTCCAAGGCCTGCAGAACCTCACGATCCTGGCCGCCGCACCCTTCGTCCTCGTGATGATCGGCATGTGCATCTCCCTCATGCGCGACCTGCGCAGGGACCCCGTCATCGTCCGCCGCGAAATGGGCTCCGAGGCCGTCTCGCTCGCCGTGATCGAGGGCCACAAGAAGTACGACGGCGAATTCGAGATCAGGGTCGGCCCGGGCGCCGGCACAGAAACGGAGGGCGACCCACTGGGCCACGACCACGGCTGAGCGGCCGGGCTGGGTTCTGGGCCACGGCTGAGGGTCCGGCGAAGGTGGCGGGGCGAGTCTTTGGCATTTAGGGGCGCGGGGAACTGCGCGACCAGCCACGTCCGGCCCGCGGCCAAAGAACGACCCTCCCTGCGGGGCGCCCTTCGAAGGGCGCCCCGCAGGGCGCGCTCCACCGCGGGCTCAGCCAAAGGCGAGCCCGGCAGCAACCCGCGCACACCCCCAAGCCACAGTCACCCCCGCCCCACCATGCCCATAGTTGTGCACCAACACCCCACCCCCGTCCCGAACTTCCCGCTCCAGCCGCACCGTCGGCCGGGAAGGCCGCAACCCGACCCGATGGCCCAACACCCGAGCCCGCGCCACCGCGGGCCGAAACCGCGCACACCGCTCCACGATCCGCGCGGCCACCTCCGGATCAGGCGTCAGCGACCACTCGTCCTCGTCGCTCGTCCCGCCCAGGACCAACCGGTCAGGCTGCGGAAAGAGATAGGTGGTCGTCCCGGCGACGGAGTCGGTCGAAACGAGCCAGCTACGCAATCCCGGGTTCTCCACGATCACGAGCTGCCCCCGCACCGGCCGAACCGCAGGATCCGGTACGAGCTCCCGGGCGCCCAACCCCGCACAGTTGACGACCACCGGCGCCGCCGCCTCCGCCTCGGCGAGATCCGCCACGGCACGCACCTCGACCGTCCCGCCCGCCCGCAGGAACCGCTCGCGCAGCCACCGCAACTGCACCGGCATGTCGATCAACGGCAGCCGGGCCCACAGCCCCGTACCCGCGTACTCCTCGGGCGTGGACGCCCGAAGCCCCGGCAGCCGAGCGCCGGCCCACGGCCCGTGCTCGTCCAGCCGCGCCCCACCCAGTACGCCCTCGACCATGCGTACGCCCGTCTCGTCGGACCGCGCCGCCAACTCCTCGTACACGGACAGTGACTCCAGGGCCCACGCGCGGGCGAGTTCAAGGGGCTCGACGCTGTACGGCCACCACAGCGCGCCCGCAACCGCCGAGGTGGTTCCCTCGGCGGGCTCCCGCGTCCAGACCCGCACCCGCCTGCCGCTCTCGGCCAGAACGACGGCCGTCGTCAGTCCTATGACCCCGCTGCCGACCACGATCACGTCACTGCTTCGATCCCTCGTCACGCGGGGACGGTAGCGGAATGTGTCATGCCGTGCTCAGACAGCGCTCACTCTGGGGATACTCACAACATGTCTGCCGAGTACGCGACCTTCGGCCTGGCACCGGCGATGCGTGCCGGTGGAGTCCTTGCCAACGGTGACTACCAAGCGCACCGGGATTTCG
The DNA here is from genome assembly GCF_036182465.1 of Streptomyces sp. NBC_00258. Classification (NCBI taxonomy): domain Bacteria; kingdom Bacillati; phylum Actinomycetota; class Actinomycetes; order Kitasatosporales; family Streptomycetaceae; genus Streptomyces; species Streptomyces sp. NBC_00258. The sequence continues at coordinate 2,795,042 of NZ_CP108081.1, read as the reverse complement.
TCGACTTCATCGTCGACGGACGCCCGCTGCTGTACCAGCTCTCCGACCTCGACGCCGTGTCCCCCCTAGCCTCCGACGTACCGCCCGCGATCTTCACCGCACAGGTACGCAGTCTCCTCCTGGAAGCCGACGCCCCGCTGGAGGGCGGCCGGTACGTCATCTACGGCTGCCCCGAGTGCGAGGACCTCGGGTGCGGCGCCGTGACCGCCGCGATCGAACGGCACGGCGACGACTACGTATGGCGCGACTTCGCCTGGCAGACCGACGAGCACGCGGATCTGGAGCGGAACGGCTATCACGGCATCGGCCCGTTCCTCTTCCACGGCGAGCAGTACCGCGCCGCCCTGGGCTCGCTGCTCACCGGCACCGCGGGCGAGCGCCGCAGGGTCCTGCTCATCGGCGCCAGGGCAGCCGTCCTGGCCAAACTCGCCGCCGCCCTGCGCATCATCGGCATCGGTGCTGAGACCGCCCAGGACGCCACCGACATCTCCGCCGACGAACTGCGCACGTACGGTGCCGTCGCCTTCGGCCGCGCGGTCACCGAGCAGGAACGTGCCGCCGTACGGCAGTCCTTCGAGCACGCGGGCGCCGACGTCGCGTACGTCGAGGGCCTGGCCCCGATCGTCCCGCTCCTGGTCGCCCAGATAGAGAACGCCCTGGACCGCAGCCCCGAGGAACAGCGCCGACTGACCCGGCTGGTCGCCGCCGACGGCGAGGCGGGCGTCGAGGTCACCTCCACCTGCCGGGTCCAGCTGACCGCGTACCGACTGGACCGCCTCTACCGCACGCACATGTACGAGGTCTTCGACGGCGTCCTGGAAGCGGGCCGCCACCGGCTCGCGCTGGACGCGAAGGCCACGAAGGGGGAGTCGTTCATCGTGGCGCGGACATCGGGGGGCGTGCTGGTGGAGGCGATGGTGCGCTGAACCCCCGGGCGCGCAGGGAGCCCCCGACATCGGCGCGGCCGGGACCCCGACATCCGCGCTCCGGGAGTCCGCGGCACCGGCGCTCCGGGAGTCCGCGATGTCGGCGCTCCGGGACCGGGGCAACGGCGTACCGGCGCCGGGGCGCCGGCGTGCGCGAAAAACCGAGGGCGGTCGCGTGTGTCCGGGCGATTAGGATCGCCCTCTGATGACTGCCACCCTCGTCGCCAAGAACCTCGCCGCCGGCCACGGCGACCGCTCGCTCTTCTCCGGGCTCGACCTCGTCGTCGCGCCCGGCGACGTGATCGGTCTCGTCGGTGCCAACGGCGCGGGCAAGTCCACCCTCCTGCGGATGCTCGCCGGGCTGCTCACACCCGAGGAGGGCGAGCTGCGGCTCTCCCCGCCGGCCGCGACCGTCGGCCATCTGCCGCAGGAGCCGGAGCGCCGGCCCGGTGAGACCGTCCGGGACTTCCTGGCGCGCCGCACGGGCGTCACCGAGGCCCAGCGGTTGATGGACGAGGCCACGCAGGCGCTCGTCGACGGGGCACCGGGCTCGGACGACGCGTACTCGACCAGCCTGGAGCGTTGGCTCGACCTCGGCGGTGCCGACCTCGACGAGCGGGCCGAGGAGGTCGCCGACTCGCTCGGCCTTGCCGTCGGCCTTGACCACCCCATGACCGCCCTCTCCGGCGGCCAGGCGGCCCGCGCAGGACTCGCCTCCCTCCTCCTCTCCCGCTACGACGTGTTCCTGCTCGACGAGCCGACCAACGACCTCGACCTGGACGGCCTGGAGCGCCTCGAACGCTTCGTCTCCGGCCTGCGCGCGGGCACGGTCGTCGTCAGCCACGACCGTGAGTTCCTCACCCGCACGGTCACCAAGGTCCTCGAACTCGACCTCGTCCAGCAGCAGATCAAGCTGTACGGCGGCGGCTACGAGGCCTATCTGGAGGAGCGGGACGTCGCCCGCAGGCACGCCCGCGACGAATTCGAGGAGTACGCCGACAAGCGGACCGCGCTCGAAGGGCGGGCCCAGATGCAGCGCTCCTGGATGGACAAGGGCGTCAAGAACGCCCGGCGCAAGGCGAACAACGACAACGACAAGATCGGCCGCAAGTTCCGCAGCGAGGCCAGCGAGAAGCAGGCCGCGAAGGCCCGGCAGACCCAGCGCATGATCGAACGGCTCGACGTGGTGGACGAGCCGCGCAAGGAGTGGGAACTGCGGATGGAGATCGCGGCCGCCCCGCGGTCCGGCGCCGTGGTCGCCACCCTGCGGGACGCCGAGGTCCGACGGGGCGACTTCGACTTCGGCCCGGCCACGCTCCAGATCGACTGGGCGGACCGGGTCGCCGTCACCGGCGCGAACGGCGCGGGCAAGTCGACCCTGCTCGGGGCCCTGCTCGGCCGGGTGCCCCTGGACTCCGGCCACGTCACTCTCGGCTCCGGCGTGATCGTCGGCGAGGTCGACCAGGCCCGCAAGCTGTTCCACGGCCCGGAGGCACTGATCGACGCCTTCTCCGCGGCCGTCCCCGACACCGAGCCCGCCGAACTCCGCACCCTGCTGGCCAAGTTCGGCCTCAAGGCGGAACACGTCCTGCGCCCGGCCGCCACGCTCTCCCCGGGCGAACGCACCCGCTCAGCCCTTGCCCTCCTCCAGGGCCGAGGCGTCAACCTCCTCGTCCTCGACGAGCCGACGAACCACCTCGACCTGCCGGCCATCGAGCAACTGGAGTCGGCCCTCGACTCGTACGAGGGCACGCTGCTCCTGGTCACCCACGACCGCAGAATGCTGGACGCGGTCCACACGACCCGCCGCCTGGAGGTGGCGGCGGGCAAGGTGACGGAGCGCTAGCGGGCGCCGCGCAGGCGCGCCCCGAAAGGGGCGCGGGGAACTGCGCGACCAGCCACGATCCACCCGCAGTTCCACCACGCGCCCCCAGCGATCAGCGCTTGCCCTTTTTCGGGTCGGCAAGCCCCGCGCGCCGAAGCGCGTCAGCCATCGCGCTGTTGGCGGGCGGAGGCGCCTGGCGGGAACCCCCGCCACCACCGGCACGGGCGCCACCCTGGCGGGGCTGCCGGTCCCGCTGCTGAGGCGGCCGCCCACCCCGCTGAGGCCGGTCCTGGCGCCCCTCACCGGGGGCCGCCGCCTCGTCGTCGAGGCGCAGCGTCAGCGAGATCCGCTTGCGCGGGATGTCGACCTCAAGAACCTTCACCTTGACGATGTCACCGGACTTCACCACGTCCCGCGGGTCCTTCACGAACGTCTTGGACATCGCGGACACGTGCACCAGACCGTCCTGATGGACGCCGACGTCCACGAAGGCACCGAAGGCGGCAACGTTCGTCACGACCCCTTCGAGCACCATCCCGGGGGCCAGGTCGGAGATCTTCTCCACACCGTCCTTGAAGGTGGCCGTCTTGAAGGCGGGCCGCGGGTCGCGCCCCGGCTTCTCAAGCTCCTTCAGGATGTCGGTCACGGTCGGCAGACCGAAGGTCTCGTCCACGAAGTCGTCCGGCCTCAGAGACCGCAGCACACTCGTGTTGCCGACCAGCGAGGCGACCTCGCTGCCCGCCGTCTTCACCATCCGCCGCACCACGGGATACGCCTCGGGGTGCACGCTCGACGCGTCCAACGGGTCGTCACCGCCACGGATCCGCAGGAAGCCCGCGCACTGCTCGTACGCCTTGGGGCCGAGCCGTGCCACGTTCTTCAGCGCCGTGCGCGAGGTGAAGGGGCCGTTCGAGTCGCGGTGCGCCACGATGTTCTCGGCGAGTCCTGAGGTGATGCCGGAGACCCGGGAGAGCAGCGGGGCCGAGGCCGTGTTCACGTCCACGCCCACGCCGTTCACACAGTCCTCCACGACCGCGTCGAGGGAGCGCGAGAGCTTCACCTCGGACAGGTCGTGCTGGTACTGGCCGACGCCGATCGACTTCGGGTCGATCTTGACCAGCTCGGCGAGCGGGTCCTGCAGACGGCGGGCGATGGAGACGGCGCCGCGCAGCGACACGTCCATGCCGGGCAGCTCCGCCGAGGCGAACGCCGACGCCGAGTACACGGACGCGCCGGCCTCCGACACCATCACCTTCGTGAGCTTCAACTCCGGGTGCTTGGCGATGAGTTCACCGGCGAGCTTGTCCGTCTCGCGGGACGCCGTGCCGTTGCCGATGGAGATCAGCTCGACCGCGTGCTCCTTGGCGAGCCGGGCGAGCTTGGCGATGGCCTCGTCCCACTTGTTCGCCGGGACGTGCGGGTAGATGACGTCCGTGGCGACGACCTTGCCGGTCGCGTCGACCACGGCCACCTTCACGCCCGTACGGAAACCCGGGTCGAGGCCCAGCGTGGAGCGCGTGCCCGCCGGGGCGGCGAGCAGCAGGTCGCGGAGGTTCGCCGCGAAGACGTTGACCGCCTCGTCCTCGGCGGCCGTCCGCAGCCGCATCCGCATGTCGATGCCGAGGTGGACGAGCAGCCGGGTGCGCCAGGCCCAACGGACCGTGTCCGTCAGCCACTTGTCGGCGGGACGCCCGCGCTCGGCGATCCCGAAACGGTGGGCGACGATCCCCTCGTACGAGGACGGGCCGGGCTGTTCGGAGGGCTCCTCGGGCTCCAGGACGAGTTCCAGGACCTCTTCCTTCTCGCCGCGCAGCATGGCGAGGATGCGGTGCGAGGGCAGGTCGGTGAAGGGCTCGGCGAAGTCGAAGTAGTCGGCGAACTTGGCGCCCGCCTCCTCCTTGCCGTCCTTCACCTTGGCGGCCAGCCGGCCCCGCACCCACATGCGCTCGCGCAGCTCGCCGATCAGGTCGGCGTCCTCCGAGAACCGCTCGGTGAGGATCGCGCGGGCGCCGTCCAGGGCGGCCTGCGGGTCGGCGACGCCCTTGTCGGCGTCCACGAAGGCCGTGGCCGCGGCGAGCGGGTCGACGGACGGGTCGCCGAGCAGCCCCTCGGCCAGCGGCTCCAGGCCCGCCTCACGGGCGATCTGGGCCTTCGTGCGCCGCTTCGGCTTGAACGGCAGGTAGATGTCCTCCAGCCGCGCCTTGGTCTCGGCGCCACGGATCTGCGCCGCCAGCTCGTCGGTGAGCTTGCCCTGCTCGCGCACCGAGTCGAGGATCGCCGTGCGCCGCTCCTCCAGCTCCCGCAGATAGCGCAGCCGTTCCTCGAGCGTGCGCAGCTGCGCGTCGTCGAGCATCTCGGTCGCTTCCTTGCGGTAGCGGGCGATGAAGGGCACCGTCGATCCGCCGTCGAGCAAGTCGACGGCGGCCTTGACCTGCCGCTCCCGTACGCCGAGTTCCTCGGCGATCCTGCCTTCGATGGACCCTACGAGGGGTGTCGTCACGATCCCGTACCGCCTTCTTGACTGAGGTTGCGCGGCAATTGTGGCAGGTGGCACCGACAACGGGGGATCAGGGCGGCGAAGAGGGCCCCGGCGCGGCAACGGAACACGCGGGGAGCCGGACACGCCCGTGGCGTGTCCGGCTCCGGTGGCGGTCCGCGGTCAGGCCCTGCGGGCCCGCCCGCCGCGCCGCGTCGACTGTGAGGCGCCGCCGAACAGCCGGGCCAGAGCCCGGAACGGCAGTGTCACAACCGTGGCGATGGCCCCGCCGATCTGCCGCAACACGTCTGCGATGGCACGGAACACGTGTTTCCCCTTTCCTCTTCCGGCCGGTACGGCCGGGAAGGACCGAGTACCTCGTCACGGGGTTCCGAATCCTGGCCGGGCGAGCGCGCCCCGCAAGCCACGCGCGTGTGGCCGACGACGGGCCCCTTCGCCGTGCCCCCGCCATGCTCAGTTCTTGCCGATCATGCCCTCCGGGAAGGCCCCCGCGGCCATCGCCGCCATGAGCAGCCCCGTGGCCAGCTCGGTGAGGCGTTCGACGCCCGGGGCGCCCAGATGCTCGTACGGGGCCGCGTCGAGGCGGTCCGTCCGTGCCTCGATCTCCTTGCGCAGGGCGACCCCCGCCTCCGTCAGTTCGCCCTCGGCGTTCAGCAGTCCGCGCTCCTTGAGCCGGCTCACCGCCGCGTCCCAGTCCTCGCGGGCCCAGCCGCGCGTGGCGAGGACCCACCTCGGGGCCATTCCCTTGCCGGTCGCGGTGTGGCTCACCAGCGCCTCCAGGGGGTCGAGTTCCGCGTCGAGCAGCACCGCGAGATGCCCGTCGCCACGGTGCTCGCGCAACAGCGTGGCCGCGTGCCACAGCGCGAGGTGCGGCTCGCCGGGGACCGGCAGATCCGCGTGCGCGGCGTACAGCGGGCGGGCGGTACGGGTGCACGCCTCTGCCGCGCGCAGCGCGAGCGCCGCCGCCTCGGCGACCTCCTCGGACGCGATCATCTCGTCCCCGAGCAGCCGCCGCAGTGTCGCGTCCGCGGCACGCGCGCGTGCCGCGAGCACCACCTCGGGAGAGGCGGCCCGCCACACCTCGGGCACGTGCCGCGCGACCAGGTCATGGCGGAAGTTGTAGAACGTCGCCGTCACCGTGCCCGCGCCCACCGGTCCCATGGCCGCGGCACGCACCGCGAAGTACGCGGCGTTGCGGTCCGTGACACCGACCCCCGCCAGCTGCTCCGCGAGATCCGGCGAGAAGTAGTGGGTCGAGTGCAGGGGGTTGAGGACGTTGTGACATCGGCGTCCGGCGCGCTCCGGCAGGGCTGTGGTCATGCCGGGCACGTTACCGACTGGTTGGTACGTACGGAATGGCGGGGCGGTGATCGGGTCGGTCGTCCAGGTCCTCGGCATGGCTCGATGGCAGGAAAGGTGGGGTACTCGTCATTGCGGCCATCTCCCAGCTCGCGAAGAATCGGGTACATGGCGCACCGAACCGTTCTCGTGGTCCTCTTCGACGGCGTCCAGAGCCTCGACGTCACGGGCCCCGTGGAGGTCTTCGCCGGGGCAGACACCTACGTCGGCAAGCCCGGAGAGACGTACCGCATCCACACCGCCTCCCTGGACGGTGCTCCCGTACGCACCTCAAGTGGCCTGACCCTCGTCCCGGACCACGCCCTGGCCGAGGCGCCGGCGCCGCACACCCTGCTCGTTCCGGGAGGCAGAGGCACGCGCGGTCCCGATCCGCGCGTGATCGACTGGCTGCGCGAGCACGGCCCGCGCGCCGACCGCCTGGTCTCCGTCTGCACCGGCGCGATCCTGCTGGCGGAGGCAGGCCTCCTGGACGGCCGCCGCGTGACGACCCACTGGGCGTACTGCGACCGGCTCGCCGGCGACCACCCGGCCATCGAGGTCGACCCGGACCCCATCTACGTACGCGACGGCAACGTGGCCACCTCGGCCGGTGTCACCGCCGGGATCGACCTCGCCCTCGCGCTGGTCGAGGAGGACCTCGGCCGGGACGCCGCGCTCAGCGTCGCCCGGTACCTCGTCGTCTTCCTCCGGCGCCCGGGGAGCCAGGCCCAGTTCAGTGCCCAGCTCTCCGCGCAGACAGCCCGCCGCGAACCGCTCCGCGAGGTCCAGCACTGGATCACCGAGCACCCCGGCGACGACCTGTGCGTCGAGTCGCTCGCGGCTCGCGCCCGCCTCTCGCCCCGCCACTTCGCCCGCGCCTTCCAGGCCGAGACGGGCATGACCCCCGGCCGCTACGTCGACACCGTCCGCCTCGAACACGCCCGCCGCCTGCTGGAGGACACCACGGACGGAGTGGAGCAGATCGCCCGGTCGAGCGGCTACGGCACGCCGGAGGCAATGCGCCGGGCGTTCATCAGGACCCTGGGCTCGGCTCCGGCGGAGTACCGCCGCCGCTTCCACACGACACGGATCTCGTGATCAGGCGCCGGCCCACGACCGCCCCCGCCAGGGGCGCGGGGCGCTGACATTTGCGGCTCCGCCGCGGGGCGCGACCAGCCACACACGACCCGCACGGAACGCGCAGACCTCCGCACCCCAGGAAACGAAAGGCATGCCATGCAAATCGCCATCGTCCTCTTCGACCGCTTCACCGCCCTTGACGCGGTAGGCCCCTACGAAACCCTCGGCCGCCTCCCGGACTCGGAAACGGTCTTCGTCGCCGAACAAACGGGCCCCGTCCGCACGGACACCGGCAACCTGGCCATCACCGCCGACAAGACCCTCGCCGAGGTCCCGACCCCCGACATCGTCGTGGTTCCAGGCGGCCCCGGCCAGACCTCGCAGATGGAGAACGAGGTACTCCTCGACTGGCTGCGCGCGGTGGATGCCACGAGCACCTGGACGACATCCGTGTGCACCGGTTCACTGCTGCTCGCGGCGGCCGGGCTCCTGAAGGGCCGCCGCGCGACCTCCCACTGGCTGGCCCTCGATCACCTGAAGCACTTCGGCGCCGAGCCGACCGGTGAGCGGGTCGTGACCGACGGCAAGTACGTCACGGCGGCCGGCGTCTCGTCCGGCATCGACATGGGGCTCACGCTGCTCGGCAGGATCGCGGGCGACGAACACGCCCAGGCGGTACAGCTGTTGACGGAGTACGACCCGCAGCCGCCCTACGACGCGGGCTCACCGCAGAAGGCCCCGGCCCACCTCGTCGAGCGGTTCCGTTCGGGCAGCCGCTTCAACGTGGCGTAGCCGGCGGCCCGGACGCGGGCGTGGTCCAGGTGAAGTCGGGCCGCCGGCGCTCCAGGAAGGCGGCGACCCCTTCCGCGGTGTCGCCGCCGTCGCGCGCCTGCCGCGCCCAGTAGGCGTCCCGGTCCGTCCGCCCGTCGGCGAACTCCTTCGCCGCGGCCTGCGTCAACTGCGAACGTGAGACGAGGATCCGGCTGAACTCCGCGACCCGCTTGTCGAGTTCGCCGCCCGGCAGCACCTCGTCCACCAGGCCGGAACGCAGCGCACGCTCCGCGTCGATCAACTCACCCGAGAACAACAGGTACTTGGCGGTGGCGGGCCCCACGAGGGACACCAACCGCCGGGTGGAGGAGGACGCGTAGACGATCCCCAGCTTCGCCGGAGTGATCCCGAAGGACGCCTCCTCGTCCGCGAACCGCAGATCGCACGCCGCCGCGAGCTGACACCCACCGCCCACGCAGAAGCCGCGTACGGCAGCGAGCGTCGGCTTGGCGAACGCTGCGAGCGCCTCTTCGGCCCGTACGGCCAGCCCCTGCGCCTCTCCCGACGAACCCCGCAGCGAGGAGATGTCGGCGCCGGCGCAGAACGTCCCGCCCTCGCCGGTGAGCACGAGGACGCGTACGGCGGGGTCGGCGGCCAGTGTGTCGAGCAGCGGCGGCAGCGCCCGCCACATGTCCGCCGTCATGGCGTTGCGCTTCGCCGGATGGTGGATGACGACGGTGGCGACCCCGTCGGTGACGCTGTGCAGCAGCTGCGGCTCCATGGGCCGGATGCTATCCGCCCTCGTCGAACGCACGATCAAGCAGGCCCGGGACTGGTAGGGACCGGATGAGGCGGGCGGTGCGTCGTGATCCCGTCACGGAGCAAACCCGTACAACCCGAAGAGTTCCGGATTCGGCACAAGACAGACAGGATCGGTCCCACAGCTGACGGTGTCATGCGTAGGCGATCAGAAATCGCCGATACTCGCTGACTTCTGTTCAGTTATCCGGTACGGACCAGCGCGTTACCAACACTCGACGTGTGGTGACAATCGAGCGCAAGGGCGGCGACCGGACGATGGACGACCAGGGGCGGGGGTCCGGCCCACGCCCTGAAGGCGGCGGGGAGATGCCCCCCGATGTCAGACCGCCGGGCCCGCTGCCGTACGAGGGGGTGTGGCGGTTCACCGCTCCCGCCGTCGACGCCTCGGTACCGCAGGCGCGGCACGCCGTCCGTGACCTGCTGGCCCGCCAGGGCGTACCCGTCTCGGACGAACTGGTCCAGGGGCTCCTGCTGATCGTCTCGGAGCTGGTCACCAACGCGGTCCGGCACGCGGCACTGCTCTCCCCGATGCTCGCCGTGGAGATCGCCGTCGGCGCCGAGTGGGTGCGGGTCTCCGTCGAGGACAACCACCCCTACCGCCCGACCGCCCTGGAGGCCGACCACGGCCAGACAGGCGGCCGTGGCCTCCTCCTGGTCCGCGAGGTCACGAGGGAGGCAGGCGGAGTCTGCGACGTGGAACACACGGCAACAGGCGGCAAGGTGATCTGGTCGGCGCTCCCACTCGCACCCGCGCGAGCGATCTGAGAGGGCACGGGGACGGTGGGCCGCGCCCCTTCAGGGGCGCGGGAACTGCGCGACCAGCCACAACGGCCCTGCAGCTCACAATCCCGCGGTCACCAACCCGCAGCGGCCCCGGTCAACTCCCGAATCGCCGGCCGAGCCGAATCAAGCACGGTCATGAACCACGCGGAGAACGGATCCTCCGCATGCCGCTCCACAAGCTCCCCCGCGGTCACGAACGCCGTGGAGCCCACCTCCTCCGGATCCGGCCGCACAACGGACTGCACCATCCCCACGAACAGGTGATTGAACTCCTGCTCCACCAGCCCGGACTCCGGATCGGGGTGGTTGTACCGCACGGTCCCCGCCTCGGCGAGCAGCGACGGCGAGACCCCCAGCTCCTCGTACGTCCGCCGCGCGGCCGCCGCGAAGGGCGCCTCGCCGGGGTACGGATGACCGCAGCACGTGTTGGACCAGACGCCGGGGGAGTGGTACTTGCCGAGAGCCCGCTGCTGGAGCAGCAGCCGCCCCCGCTCGTCGAAGAGGAAGACGGAGAACGCCCGGTGCAGCTGCCCGGGCGGCTGATGGGCCGTGAGCTTCTCCGCCGTGCCGATCGTGGTGCCGTCCTCGTCGACCAGTTCGAGCAAGATGGCTTCGGCGGTGCCGTTCGACGAACTGTGCGTCGCGGTGGCAGGTGTGATCGGCATACCCATCCTTCGCATCGGTCTTCAAGCCCCAAGTCTGCCGTACGAAACCGGCACTCCCGGCACCACGCGGAGCCCCGCATGTCCGGTTCCGCCCCTCGGCCGAACCGGGCATCGCGGCCGGCGCCGGTCGGACGCCGAAAGCGGCCGGATACCTGATCGTGCCCGGCGCCACCGGGGCGGAACCGTCCGCCCAGGTGCCGCCCCCGCTGCCTCCGGCACCTGGAATCCGGGCCGGATGCCGTAACCCGAAGTCGGTACGCCGTGCTCCCCGACCGCCCTCACACGCGCGTGTCGCCTCCTTCACCGGACGTACGCCCGCCCGTCCCCGCAGCTCAGTGGCAGACACGCATCTCGTGCGCCGCGTGCCCGTCGGGCTCCAGCTGGAAGGTGCAGTGCTCCACGTCGAAGTGGTCGCCGAGGCACGTCCGCAGCTCGTGCAGCATCTTCTCGTGGCCGATGGTGTCGAGGGCCTCGGATCCGACGACCACGTGCGCGGAGAGCACCGGCAGCCCCGAGGTGATCGTCCAGGCATGCAGATCGTGGACGCCCTCGACACCCGGCAGCGCACGGATGTGCGACCGAACCGCCGCCATGTCGACGTCCTCGGGCGCCGCCTCCAGGAGCACGTTCAGCGTCTCCCGCAGCAGCTTCCACGTACGAGGAACGATCATCAGGCCGATGACGATCGAGGCGACCGGGTCGGCGGCCTGCCAGCCCGTGGTCAGGACGAGGACCGCTGAGACCAGCACGGCCAGCGAGCCCAGTGCGTCCGCGGCGACCTCCAGGAACGCACCGCGCACGTTCAGGCTCTCTTTCTGCCCGCGCATGAGCAGTGACAGCGAGATCATGTTCGCGACCAGACCGATCAGGCCGAACACCGCGGTCAGTCCGCCCTCGGTCTCCGCCGGGGTCACGAAGCGCTGGATCGCCTCGTACAGGACGTACCCGCCCACCCCGAGCAGCAGCAGACAGTTCGCGAGTGCGGCGAGGATCTCGGCGCGCGCGTAGCCGAAGGTGCGGTTTCCGCTCGGCGGGCGGCCCGCGAAGTGGATCGCGAGCAGCGCCATGGCGAGACCGAGCGCGTCCGTCGCCATGTGCGCCGCGTCAGCGACGAGCGCGAGTGAGTTCGCGACGATCCCGCCGACGATCTCGACCACCATGACGGTGAGCGTGATCCACAGCGCGACGCGCAGCCTCCCGCGGTACGCCGCTGCCGCCGTGCCCCCGCCGGCGGCGCCGTGCGCATGCCCGTGACTGTGACCGGCCCCCATCAGAACCACCCTCCGAAATCGCCCCGACGCCCTGTCGGCGATCTCCAGTGAACTACGGGTGGGGGGTATGCGCAACGCGGTACTGAACACCGTTGTCATATGCTCTGACCTGCGGAAACGACCCGCAGGTCAGAGCAGGGACCGGATCGTCCGGCGGGCCGTCCGGTGGGTCATCCGGCTGGTCATCCGGGGTGGTGCAGCCGCCAGCCCTCCCAGGCCGACTCGACCATCTCGCGCACCCCGCGGCGCGCGGTCCACTCCAGCTGCTCGGCGGCCAGCGCGGCCGAGGCGACCGCGCGCGGGGCGTCGCCCGGCCGGCGCGGCTCGACGAGTGCCGGACGGCTGTCACCGCTGACCTCGCCGATGAGCGTCACGAGCTCGCGCACCGAAACCCCCTCGCCGCGGCCGATGTTGACCGTCAGATCGCCCGGATCGCCCTCGGTGCCCGCCGACGTCAGCCGCCGGGCCGCCGCGAGATGTGCCTCGGCGAGATCGGCGACGTGGATGTAGTCGCGTACGCAGGTGCCGTCCGGCGTCGGGTAGTCGTCGCCGAAGATCCGCGGGGCCTCGTCACGGGTGAGCCGGTCGAAGACCATCGGGACGACGTTGAAGACGCCGGTGTCCGCCAGCTCGGGCGTGGCCGCGCCCGCCACGTTGAAGTAGCGCAGGCACACCGTCGCGATGCCGTGCGCGCGGCCCGCCGCCCGCACCAGCCACTCACCGGCGAGTTTCGTCTCGCCGTAGGGGTTCACCGGGACGCAGGGAGTGTCCTCCGTGATGAGATCCACATCCGGGTTGCCGTAGACGGCGGCGGAGGAGGAGAAGAGGAAGCGCTCGATGCCCGCCCCGGCGACCGCCTCCAGGAGCGTGGCGAGTCCTCCGACGTTCTCCTGGTAGTAGCGCGTGGGCTGGGCCACGGACTCGCCGACCTGCTTGCGCGCGGCCAGGTGCACCACACCCGTCACCGCGTGCTCGGCGAGCACCCGCTTCAGCAGTTCCCCGTCCAGCGACGAGCCCTGGACCAGAGGAATGTCGGCGGGCAGCCGCGCGGGCACGCCGGCCGAGAGGTCGTCCAGCGCGATCACGCGCTCCCCGGCCCCGGTCATGGCACGCACCACGTGTGCCCCGATGTATCCAGCTCCGCCTGTGATCAGCCATGTCATGGACGCCAACCCTATGCCGGTCCCCGCGCGGTCGGACTCGGTGCGCGGGCATGGGAGGGGCACGCGACCACGAGGACCGGCACGTGAGCTATGCCGTGAATTGCGGTGGAATCGGCCGCGGTTTGTGGGCCGGGGCCCGGATCCACGATGATGATCGCGGCGGACGCGGCACAGCAGACCCTGTTGATCGGGCCGTGAACGGGCGGTGAACGGGCCGTTCCCATCATCCGATAGCCTCTGCCGACACGCTGCCCGGCCGTTCCTGGCCTGGGGCGCCCCCCACCACGCACATGCCCGGCGTCGGCGTACGCCGGAACCCAGAGGAGTGAGTTCGTCTGTCGACCGCCATCCTCACCGGTCAGCCGGTTCCCGGGTCGTCGCTCGAGAGCGATCTCCGGTCGCTCGGCTTCGACGTGCGGGTCGCCACTGACGCGGCCGACACCGAGACGCTCCTCGCCGCCGTCCCCGCGAACCAGCGGGTCGCCGTCGTCGACGCCCGCTTCGTGGGGCACGTCCACGCGCTGCGGCTCGGCCTGACCGACCCGCGCTTCGACGCCGCCGCGATCCCCGGTGCCGTCACCGCCCGGCCCGTGGCCCGCCCCGCGCTGACCCGCGCGCTGCGCACCGCCTCCGACGACGCCTCGAACGGCTCGGTGGTGGTCGGCATCCTCGCCGAGCGGATCGCGGAGGTCCTCGACACCGACCTGCACCGCCCCGAACTCGGCGAACTCGTCGCCGAGGTGCCGAGGGACCCGCAGGCCCGCAACGAGGCCCGGCAGGCCCTCTCCGTCGTGGACGACGAGGCGATCAGGCTGCGTACGGCCGTGAAGTCCCGCGACGGCTTCTTCACGACGTACTGCATCAGCCCGTACTCCCGCTACCTCGCCCGCTGGTGCGCCCGCCGCGGCTTCACGCCGAACCAGGTCACCACGGCCTCGCTGATCACCGCGCTGATCGCGGCGGGCTGTGCGGCGACCGGTACCCGCGCCGGCTACGTCGCCGCCGGACTGCTCCTCCTCTTCTCCTTCGTCCTCGACTGCACGGACGGCCAGCTCGCCCGCTACTCCCTGCAGTACTCCACGCTCGGCGCTTGGCTCGACGCGACCTTCGACCGCGCCAAGGAGTACGCCTACTACGCGGGCCTCGCCCTCGGTGCGGCCCGTGGCGGCGACGACGTATGGGCGCTCGCCCTCGGCGCGATGGTCCTGCAGACCTGCCGGCACGTCGTCGACTTCTCCTTCAACGAGGCGAACCACGACGCCACCGCCAACACCAGCCCCACCGCGGCCCTTTCCGGCAGGCTCGACAGTGTGGGCTGGACGGTCTGGCTGCGCCGCATGATCGTGCTGCCCATCGGCGAACGCTGGGCGATGATCGCCGTCCTCACGGCGGTCACGACACCCCGCATCACCTTCTACGTGCTGCTGATCGGCTGCGCCTTCGCGGCGACGTACACGACCGCGGGCCGGGTGCTCAGGTCGCTGACCCGCAAGGCACAGCGCACGGACCGGGCCGCGCAGGCCCTGGCCGACCTCACCGACTCGGGCCCGCTCGCCGAGTTCCTGACACGTCTGACGCGTGGCGTACGCCTCAGCGGTCCGGCCGTCGTCGCCCTGGTCGCCGGTGCACTCGTCGTGGGCGCCTCCTGGCTTTCCCCGTACGGCAGTTGGTGGCCCGTCCTGGGCGCCGGCGTGTACGTCCTGCTGTCGCCGGTGGCTCTCCGGCGACCGCTGAAGGGCGCCCTGGACTGGCTGGTTCCGCCGTTCTACCGGGCGGCCGAATACGGGACCGTTCTGGTACTGGCGGCCAAAGCCGATGTGAACGGAGCCCTTCCCGCGGCTTTCGGGCTGGTGGCGGCCGTCGCCTACCATCACTACGACACGGTGTACCGCATCCGCGGCAACGCCGGCGCGCCGCCGCACTGGCTGGTGCGGGCGATCGGCGGGCACGAAGGCAGGACGCTGCTGGTCACCGTCCTGGCCGCGCTGCTCGCCGCCACAGATTTCAAGGTCGCGCTCACGGCTCTCGCCGTGGCCGTGGCGCTCGTGGTGCTCGTCGAGAGCATCCGCTTCTGGGTGACCGCCCACAAACTCGGCGCACCCGCCGTACACGATGAAGGAGAACCCGCATGATCGGCCTCGTGCTGGCTGCCGGCGCCGGACGGCGTCTGCGCCCCTACACCGACACCCTGCCCAAGGCACTGGTGCCGGTGGGACCCGAGGGCAACGAGGACAGCATCACCGTGCTCGACCTCACGCTCGGCAACTTCGCCGAGATCGGCCTGACCGAGGTCGCGATCATCGTCGGTTACCGCAAGGAAGCCGTCTACGAGCGCCGCGAGGCGCTGGAGCAGAAGTACGGCGTCAAGATCACCCTGATCGACAACGACAAGGCCGAGGAGTGGAACAACGCCTACTCCCTGTGGTGCGGCCGTGACGCCATCAAGCACTCGGTGATCCTCGCCAACGGCGACACCGTGCACCCGGTCTCCGTCGAGAAGACCCTGCTCGCCGCCCGCGGCGAGGGCAAGAAGATCATCCTCGCCCTCGACACGGTGAAGTCCCTCGCCGACGAGGAGATGAAGGTCGTCGTCGGCCCCGAGGGCGGCATGACCAAGATCACCAAGCTGATGGACCCGGCCGAGGCGACCGGTGAGTACATCGGCGTCACCCTCATCGAGGGCGACGCGGCCGACGAGCTGGCCGACGCGCTGAAGACGGTCTTCGAGGCCGACCCCCAGCAGTTCTACGAGCACGGCTACCAGGAGCTCGTGAACCGCGGCTTCCGCATCGACGTGGCCCCCATCGGCGACGTCAAGTGGGTCGAGATCGACAACCACGACGACCTCGCCAAGGGACGCGTGATCGCGTGCCAGTACTGACGAGGCTCATCCCCTCGCCGGTCGTCGTCGACATTCGGCCGGGGGCGCTCGACGATCTGGCCAGTGTCCTTGCCGACCAGCGCATCTCGCACTCCGGCAAGCTGGCCGTCGCGATCAGCGGCGGCTCGGGCGCCAAGCTGCGTGACCGGCTGGCCCCGGCGATGCCGGGCGCCGACTGGTTCGAGGTCGGCGGCGGCACCCTGGACGACGCGATCAAGCTCGCCGACGTCATGAAGAAGGGGCACTACGACGCGGTCGTCGGCCTCGGCGGCGGCAAGATCATCGACTGCGCGAAGTTCGCCGCGGCACGCATCGGCCTTCCGCTGGTCGCCGTCGCCACGAACCTCTCGCACGACGGTCTGTGCTCGCCGGTCGCGACCCTCGACAACGACGCGGGCCGCGGTTCCTACGGCGTGCCGAACCCGATCGCGGTCATCATCGACCTCGACGTGATCCGTGAGGCCCCCGTCCGCTTCGTGCGCTCCGGCATCGGCGACGCCCTGTCCAACATCTCCGCGGTCGCGGACTGGGAGCTGGCCAACCGCGAGAAGGGCGAGGCGATCGACGGCCTGGCCGCCGCGATGGCCCGCCAGGCCGGCGAGGCCGTACTGCGGCACCCGGGCGGCGTCGGCGACGACGCCTTCCTGCAGGTACTCGCCGAGGGCCTGGTCCTCACCGGCATCTCCATGTCGGTCGCGGGCGACTCCCGCCCCGCGTCCGGCGCCTGCCACGAGATCAACCACGCCTTCGACCTGCTCTTCCCCAAGCGGGCTGCCAGCCATGGCGAGCAGTGCGGCATGGGCGCGGCCTTCGCGATGCACCTGCGCGGAGCCCGTGAGGAGTCCGCGTACATGGCCGAGGTCCTCCACCGCCACGGCCTCCCCGTTCTCCCGGAGGAGATCGGCTTCACCGTGGAGGAGTTCGTCCAGGTCGTGGAGTTCGCTCCGTCGACCCGGCCGGGCCGCTACACGATCCTCGAACACCTCGACCTGTCCGCCGACCAGATCAGGGACGCATACGCCGACTATGCAAAAGCCATCGGTAGCTGAGCTCCGCCCGGTCGTTCACCCCCCGGGTGTGAAGGACCGGCGGAGCGGCGAGCACTGGGGAGGCCGGCTCTACATGCGCGAGATCTCGCTGCGCATCGACCGGCACCTGGTGAACACCCGGGTCACGCCCAACCAGCTGACCTACGTGATGACCGTCTTCGGCGTGCTCGCCGCCCCGGCCCTGCTGGTGCCGGGCATCCCGGGCGCCCTGCTCGGCGTACTGATGGTCCAGCTGTACCTGCTGTTCGACTGCGTCGACGGCGAGATCGCCCGCTGGCGCAAGCAGTACTCGATGACCGGGGTGTACGTCGACCGCGTCGCCGCCTACCTGTGCGACGCCGCGGTCCTGGTCGGCTTCGGCCTGCGCGCCGCGGACCTGTGGGGCCCCGGGCGGATCGACTGGCTGTGGGCCTTCCTCGGCACGCTGGCCGCCCTCGGCGCCATCCTGATCAAGTCCGAGACCGACCTCGTCGGTGTCGCGCGGCACCAGACCGGCAAGGAGCCGGTCCAGGAGTCGGCGTCCGAGCCGCGCTCCTCCGGCATGGCGCTGGCCCGCCGGGCCGCCGGCGCGCTCAAGTTCCACCGGCTGGTCCTGGGCATCGAGGCCTCCCTGCTGATCCTGGTCCTCGCGGTCCTGGACACGGTCCGGGACGACCTGTTCTTCTCACGGCTCGGCGTCGCGGTCCTGGCCGGCATCGCGCTGCTGCAGACCCTGCTGCACCTGGTGTCCATCCTGGCTTCGAGCAGGCTGAAGTGAGCACGTCCATGAAGGTCGGCGCGGTGATCATCACCATGGGCAACCGCCCCGACGAGCTCCGTGCCCTCCTCGACTCGGTCGCCAAGCAGGACGGCGACCCGGTCGAGGTGGTCGTGGTCGGCAACGGCTCGCCCGTCCCGGACGTCCCCGCGGGCGTACGGACGGTCGAGCTGGCCGAGAACCTCGGCATCCCCGGCGGCCGCAACGTCGGCATCGAGGCGTTCGGCCCCGGCGGCACCGACGTGGACGTCCTTCTCTTCCTGGACGACGACGGCCTCCTCGCCAACCACGACACCGCGGAGCTCTGCCGGCAGGCCTTCGGGGCCGACCCGGAGCTCGGCATCATCAGCTTCCGGATCGCCGACCCCGAGACCGGGGTCACCCAGCGCCGCCACGTGCCCCGGCTGCGCGCCTCCGACCCGATGCGCAACTCGCGCGTCACCACCTTCCTCGGCGGCGCCAACGCCGTCCGCACGAAGGTGCTCGGCCAGGTCGGCGGACTGCCCGACGAGTTCTTCTACGCCCACGAGGAGACCGACCTCGCCTGGCGTGCCCTCGACGCGGGCTGGATGATCGACTACCGCTCGGACATGGTGCTGTACCACCCCACGACCGCCCCTTCGCGGCACGCGATCTACCACCGGATGGTCGCCCGCAACCGTGTCTGGCTGGCCCGTCGCAATCTGCCCGCGCCGCTGGTTCCCGTGTATCTCGGCGTGTGGATGCTGCTGACCCTCGCCCGCCGCCCCTCCCGCCCCGCGCTGAGAGCCTGGTTCGGTGGTTTCAAGGAGGGCTGGACCAGTCCGTGTGGCCCCCGGCGCCCCATGAAGTGGCGTACGGTATGGCGCCTGACCAGACTGGGCCGGCCGCCCGTCATCTGACAAGCTCGAAATCTGAGAGCATTCGGGCCGTACCCCGGTCCCTGGCTCTGGCCTACGCCCGACCAGGCTGCGCATCTTGAGGACGAAAGTTTCCACTTGTGAGTGAGACAACGCATGACGGCGGTGTCGCGGTGAGCGCCCCTCCGTCGCCCGATGAAGGGCTCTCCGCGGCGGACCTCGCCGCCAAGTACGGGCTCGCCGTCAGCGGCGCCCGGCCCGGGCTCGTCGAGTACGTCCGCCAGCTCTGGGGACGGCGTCACTTCATCCTCGCCTTCTCGCAGGCGAAGCTGACCGCCCAGTACAGCCAGGCCAAGCTCGGCCAGCTCTGGCAGGTGGCCACCCCGCTGCTGAACGCACTCGTCTACTTCCTGATCTTCGGCTTGATCCTGGGCGCCGACCGCGGCATGCCCCAGGAGGTCTACATCCCGTTCCTGGTGACGGGGGTCTTCGTCTTCACCTTCACCCAGAGCTCGGTGATGGCGGGCGTCCGCGCGATCTCCGGGAACCTCGGCCTGGTCAGGGCGCTGCACTTCCCGCGCGCCGCACTGCCGATCTCGTTCTCGCTGCAGCAGCTCCAGCAACTGCTCTTCTCGATGATCGTGCTGTTCGTCGTGGCGGTCGGATTCGGCAGCTACCCGGGCCTGTCCTGGCTCCTGATCCTCCCGGTGCTCGCCCTGCAGTTCCTCTTCAACACCGGCCTCGCGATGATCGTGGCCCGGATGGGCGCCAAGACCCCGGACCTCGCGCAGCTCATGCCGTTCGTGATGCGTACGTGGATGTACGCGTCCGGCGTGATGTTCTCGATCCCCGTGATGCTGGAGAAGCACCCCGCCTGGATCGCCGACATCCTCCAGTGGAACCCGGCCGCCATCTACATGGACCTGATGCGCTTCGCGCTGATCGACGGCTACGGTTCCGAGAACCTGCCCCCGCACGTGTGGGCGGTCTCGGCCGGCTGGGCCCTCCTCGTCGCCGTCGGCGGATTCGTGTACTTCTGGAAGGCTGAGGAGCGCTACGGCCGTGGCTGAGGAAAACACCGGGGGCCAGATCCCCACCGTCATCGCGGACGAGTTGCACATCGTCTACCGGGTCAACGGCGCCAAGACCGGCAAGGGCAGCGCCACCGCGGCACTCAGCCGCATAATCAAGCGCGGCGAGGACCGTGGCGTCCGCAAGGTGCACGCCGTCCGCGGTGTCTCCTTCAAGGCCTACCGGGGCGAGGCCATCGGCCTGATCGGCTCCAACGGCTCCGGCAAGTCCACCCTGCTGCGGGCCATCGCGGGACTGCTCCCCGCCGAGAAGGGGCACGTCTACACCGACGGCCAGCCCTCGCTCCTCGGCGTCAACGCGGCCCTGATGAACGACCTCACGGGCGAGCGGAACGTCATCCTCGGCGGGCTCGCCATGGGTATGTCCCGCGAGCAGGTCCGGGAGCGCTACCAGGACATCGTCGACTTCTCGGGCATCAACGAGAAGGGCGACTTCATCACCCTGCCCATGCGCACCTACTCCTCCGGCATGGCCGCCCGGCTGCGCTTCTCCATCGCGGCGGCCAAGGACCACGACGTCCTGATGATCGACGAGGCCCTGGCGACCGGCGACCGCTCCTTCCAGAAGCGCTCCGAGGCCCGCATCCGCGAGCTGCGCAAGAGCGCGGGCACGGTCTTCCTCGTCAGCCACAACAACAAGTCGATCCGTGACACCTGCGACCGCGTCCTGTGGCTGGAGCGCGGCGAGCTGCGCCTGGACGGCCCGACCGACGAGGTCATCAAGGAGTACGAGAAGTTCACGGGCAAGTAGCCCGAATCGCTCAGGGCCCCGTCGGAACGTTCCGACGGGGCCCTGCGTCTGCAAAGGAAACGCCAACTCTGGGCGTCCTTAGGAATCTTGACGCCAATC
Source organism: Streptomyces sp. NBC_00258 (assembly GCF_036182465.1). NCBI lineage: Bacteria > Bacillati > Actinomycetota > Actinomycetes > Kitasatosporales > Streptomycetaceae > Streptomyces > Streptomyces sp. NBC_00258. The sequence continues at coordinate 2,774,434 of NZ_CP108081.1, read as the reverse complement.
GGTGTGTTGTTGTGATGTGCAGGACACCCCGACGAGGCATGGCGGGTTGTACAACGTAAGCTGTACCGGTGCTGATTCGCGGCAAGTAGGGCGATAATGCGCGACACCCGGCATAGGGTCTGCTGCGCGGACGTCCGGGCGGCGTGTCCGAAATAGTCTGTATTGGGTCGGCAGTGTAGAACGGGAGATGTGACGGCGATGGCTTCGGAAACTCTCCAGCTCAGCTGTGCGTGTGCCGTCTGTGCGGGTGCTCTTCCCGGCCCAGGCAGTGAGCGGTGACGCCAGCCGGGACGGCGCGCGCCGGTGACCCGGAGCGCAGCACCCTGGACAAGGCCGCGGACGAGAACTTCCCCGTGGCACCGTTCTTCCTGCCCAGGGCCTGGCGTGCCGACCTGATGGCCGTGTACGGCTTCGCCCGCCTGGTCGACGACATCGGCGACGGCGACCTGGCCCCCGGCGGTGCCGACGCCCGCCTCCTGGGCGTGTCCCCCGAGGAGGCCGGGGACCGGCTGCTCCTCCTCGACGCATTCGAGGCCGACCTCCGCAGGGTCTTCGACGCGACCCCGCGCCATCCGCTCCTGCGCCGCCTCCAGCCGACGGTCCGCCGCGCCGGCCTCACCCCCGAGCCCTTCCTCGGCCTGATCGCGGCGAACCGCCAGGACCAGCTCGTCAAGCGGTACGAGACCTACGACGACCTCGTCTCCTACTGCGAACTGTCCGCGAACCCGGTCGGCCGACTGGTCCTCTCGGTCACCGGCACCTCGACCCCCGAGCGGGTCCGCCGCTCCGACGCCGTCTGCACGGCGCTGCAGATCGTCGAGCATCTCCAGGACGTGGCCGAGGATCTGGGCCGCGACCGTATCTATCTGCCCGCCGAGGACATGAAGCGCTTTCATGTCCAGGAGGCGGATCTCGTGGCGGCCACGGCAGGCGCATCGGTGCGCGCACTGGTTGCATACGAAGCAGAACGCGCCCGGAACCTCCTGAATGAAGGCACCCCCCTCGTGGGTAGCGTCCACGGCAGGCTGAGGCTGCTGCTCGCGGGCTTCGTTGCAGGAGGAAGGGCGGCAATCCGTGCGATTGCCGCCGCCGAATACGACGTACTTTCCGGCCCGCCCAAGCCCGGCAAGATCCAGTTGCTGCGCGAGGTGGGAGTGACTCTGCGAGGAGAGGGGTGATCCGGACCGTGGAGGCTCCGCCGCACATGTCCGCACCGGTACTCGCCGCATACAGCTACTGCGAGGCGATCACCGGGCAGCAGGCCCGCAATTTCGCGTACGGCATCAGACTGCTGCCGACGCCCAAGCGCCGCGCCATGTCGGCGCTGTACGCGTTCTCGCGCCGCGTCGACGACATCGGGGACGGCACGCTCGCTCCCGACGTCAAGGCCGCGCGCCTCGAAGACACCCGGGCGCTGCTCGCCCGGGTCCGCGACCGCTCCGTGGACGAGGACGACACCGACCCGGTCGCGGTCGCCCTCAGCCACACGGCCGACCACTTCCCGGTCCCGCTCGACGGCCTCGACGAACTGATCGACGGCGTCCTCATGGACGTCCGCGGCGAGACCTACGAGACCTGGGACGACCTCAAGATCTACTGCCGCTGCGTGGCAGGGGCCATCGGCCGGCTCTCGCTCGGTGTGTTCGGTACGGAACCGGGGGCGCGCGGCGCCGAGCGGGCGCCCGAGTACGCCGACACGCTCGGGCTCGCGCTGCAACTCACCAACATCCTCAGGGACGTTCGCGAGGACGCCGAGGACGGGCGGACCTATCTGCCCGCGGACGACCTGGCGAAATTCGGCTGCTCGGCCGGCTTCGACGGAGCGCATCCACCGGCCGGCTCCGACTTCGCGGGCCTCGTCCACTTCGAAGTGCGACGGGCCCGCGCGCTTTTCGCGGAGGGTTACCGGCTGCTGCCCATGCTGGACCGGCGCAGCGGCGCCTGCGTCGCCGCCATGGCAGGCATCTACCGCCGCCTTCTCGACCGCATCGAGCGCGAGCCGGAGGCCGTCCTGCGCGGCCGCGTCTCGCTGCCCGGCCGCGAGAAGGCGTACGTCGCCGTGCGGGGCCTTTCCGGTCTCGACGCCCGGCACGTCTCGCGCCGAACCATCAGGAGGCGCGCTTGATGGACACTTTGGGCCAAGATGACGCAAGTCCAGGGAAACGGCGCGCAACCCTCCGGTCGGGGAGCGCGTCCCTGACTTCAACGGCCGACCGTGCACTGTTCGATCAGCACGGCCAGGCCTCGGGGGAAGGTGCACGATGAACGACACGACGCAGGACGAGGGGCTCGACGCGGATCCGCAGGGCCGCCCGGCGACGGCCGTGGTGGTCGGCGGGGGGCTCGCCGGAATCACCACCGCGCTCGCGCTCGCCGACTCCGGGGTGCGCGTGACGCTGGTGGAAGGCAGGCCGCGCCTCGGCGGGCTGGCCTTCTCCTTCCAGCGCGGCGCCCTCACCGTGGACAACGGCCAGCATGTGTATCTGCGCTGCTGCACGGCGTACCGCTGGTTCCTCGACCGCGTCGACGGAGCCGAGCTGGCTCCCCTGCAGGACCGTCTCGACGTGCCCGTTCTCGACGCCGAGGCGAAACCCGGACGCAGACTCGGCAGAATCGGCCGCACGGCGCTGCCCGTACCACTGCATCTGGCGAAAAGCCTCGCGACCTATCCCCATCTGTCGCTCGCCGAGCGCGCCAGAGTAGGACGTGCCGCGCTGGCCCTGAAGGGCCTCGACCTCGCGGATCCGGCGCTCGACGCGCAGAACTTCGGCACGTGGCTGGCCGCGCACGGTCAGTCGGAGCGTGCCATCGAGGCACTGTGGGACCTGGTGGGGGTCGCCACCCTCAACGCGGTGGCCGGCGACGCTTCGCTCGGGCTCGCCGCGATGGTGTTCAAGACCGGTCTGCTGTCCGATCCGGGCGCGGCCGACATCGGCTGGGCACGCGTCCCGCTGGGTGAACTGCACGACCGGCTGGCCCGCAAGGCGCTCGACTCCGCGGGCGTCCGTACCGAACTCCGGACACGGGTCACCTCCATCTCCCAACACGGGAACGGGCGTTGGAGCGTTCAGGTTCCCGGCGAGACGCTCGACGCCGACGCGGTCGTGCTGGCCGTACCGCAGCGCGAGGCCCACGATCTGCTGCCCGACAGCGCCCTCGACGCCCCTGAGCAGCTCCTCGACATCGGTACGGCGCCGATCCTCAACATCCACGTCGTGTACGACCGCAAGGTGCTCAGCCGGCCGTTCTTCGCCGCGCTCGGCTCGCCGGTGCAGTGGGTCTTCGACCGGACCGAGGCGTCCGGGCTCTCGGACGGTCAGTACCTCGCGCTGTCGCAGTCGGCCGCGCAGGACGAGATCGACGAACCCGTCTCGGCACTGCGTGAGCGGTATCTGCCGGAGCTGGAGCGGCTGCTGCCCGGCACCCGCGGCGCCGAGGTCCGGGACTTCTTCGTGACCAGGGAGCGTACGGCGACGTTCGCTCCGACCCCCGGCGTCGGACGGCTGCGGCCCGGCGCCCGCACCAAGGCACCCGGCCTCTACCTGGCCGGCGCGTGGACCGCCACAGGGTGGCCCGCGACCATGGAGAGTGCGGTCCGCAGTGGCGTGAGTGCGGCGGACGCCGCGCTGAGCGCCCTGGGCCGGCCCCGCGATCACCTCTTCGAGCTCTTCGAGGAGGCGGCGTGACGCTCGGACTGAGCGCGGCGGGCCCCCGCACCCCCCGTATCACCACAAGAGGAGAGACTGTGCCCACTGTGCCCCCGGCATCGACGGCTGCCGACGCGGTGGACGTGACCGCGCTCCTGGAGCGCGGCCGGACCCTGGCCACTCCGGTACTGAGGGCGGCCATCAACCGCCTCGCCCCTCCGATGGACACTGTCGCCGCCTACCACTTCGGCTGGATCGACGCCGAGGGCAACCCCGCGGAGGGGGACGGCGGCAAGGCCGTACGTCCCGCCCTCGCCGTCATGTCCGCCGAGGCCGCCGGTGCGGCCCCCGAGGTGGGCGTGCCGGGTGCGGTCGCCGTTGAACTGGTGCACAACTTCTCGCTCCTGCACGACGACCTGATGGACGGCGACGAGCAGCGCCGCCACCGTGACACCGTCTGGAAGGTGCACGGCCCCGCCCAGGCCATCCTCGTCGGCGACGCCCTGTTCGCGCTGGCCAACGAGCTGCTCCTGGAGCTCGGCACGGTCGAGGCGGGCCGTGCCACGCGTCGCCTGACCACCGCCACCCGTGCCCTGATCGACGGCCAGGCGCAGGACATCTCCTACGAGCACCGCGACCGGGTCAGCGTCGAGGAGTGCCTGGAGATGGAGGGCAACAAGACGGGCGCCCTGCTCGCCTGCGCCTGCTCCATCGGCGCGGTCCTCGGCGGCGCCGACGACGTCACCGCCGACACTCTGGAGAAGTACGGCTACCACCTCGGCCTCGCCTTCCAGGCCGTCGACGACCTGCTCGGCATCTGGGGCGACCCGGTGGCCACCGGCAAGCAGACCTGGAGCGACCTGCGCCAGCGCAAGAAGTCCCTGCCGGTCGTGGCCGCCCTCGCGGCGGGCGGCCCGGCCTCCGAGCGCCTCGGCGAACTGCTCGCCGAGGACGCCAAGAGCAGCGACTTCGAGAACTTCTCCGAGGAGGAGTTCGCCGTGCGCGCCGCGCTCATCGAGGAGGCGGGCGGCCGCGAGTGGACCGCCCAGGAGGCGCGCCGCCAGCACACCATCGCCATCGAGGCGCTCGACACGATCCTCATGCCTGACCACGTACGGGCCCAGTTCGTGGAGCTCGCCGACTTCGTCGTCGTACGAAAGAGATGATCACTATCGGTCGAATAAGCCTCGCGTAGTCGCCGGCCGGTGCCGCGGGAGAACGAGCACCGGCCGACGGCGGACCCACAGCAGAGACATGCCACTGCACGAAGGGGAAGCCATGACAGCGACGACCGACGGAAGCACCGGGGCCCTGCCGCCCCGGGCAGCCGCGGCCAGCGAAACCACAGAAGTCACGACTCCCGAGGCGGCCGGGACAGTCGACACCCGAGATGCCGCCCGGCACGCGATACTGCGCGCCACCGACTTCCTGCTCTCCACGCAGGACGCCCAGGGCTGGTGGAAGGGCGACCTCGAGACCAACGTCACGATGGACGCCGAAGACCTGCTGCTGCGCCAGTTCCTGGGCATCCGCGACGAGGCGACCACCCGTGCCGCCGGCCTCTTCATCCGCGGCGAGCAGCGCGAGGACGGCACCTGGGCCAGTTTCTACGGCGGACCGGGCGAACTCTCCACCACCATCGAGGCGTACGTCGCGCTGCGGCTGGCCGGTGACGCGCCCGACGAGCCGCACATGGCGAGGGCGTCCGCGTGGATCCGTGAGCGGGGCGGCATCGCCTCGGCCCGGGTGTTCACCCGGATCTGGCTCGCCCTGTTCGGCTGGTGGAAGTGGGACGACCTGCCCGAACTCCCGCCGGAACTCATCTACTTCCCCAAGTGGGTGCCGCTCAACATCTACGACTTCGGCTGCTGGGCGCGGCAGACCATCGTGCCGCTCACCGTCGTCTCGGCGAAGCGTCCGGTACGGCCCGCGCCGTTCCCGCTCGACGAGCTGCACACCGACGCGGGCAATCCGAACCCGGTCAAGCCCCTTGCCCCCGTGGGGAGTTGGGACGGGGTCTTCCAGCGGCTCGACAAGGCCCTGCACACCTACCGCAAGGTCGCGCCGCGCCGACTCCGCAGGGCCGCGATGAACACCGCCGCCCGCTGGATCATCGAGCGGCAGGAGAACGACGGCTGCTGGGGAGGCATCCAGCCGCCCGCCGTGTACTCGATCATCGCGCTGCACCTGCTGGGCTACGACCTCGAACACCCGGTGATGCGCGAGGGGTTGGCATCCCTCGACCGGTTCACCGTCTGGCGCGAGGACGGGGCCCGGATGATCGAGGCGTGCCAGTCGCCGGTGTGGGACACCTGCCTCGCGACCATCGCGCTCGCCGACGCGGGCGTGCCCGCCGACCATCCGCAGCTGGTGAAGGCCGCGGACTGGATGCTCGGAGAGGAGATCGTCCGCCCGGGGGACTGGGCGGTCAAGCGGCCCCATCTGCCACCGGGCGGCTGGGCGTTCGAGTTCCACAACGACAACTACCCCGACATCGACGACACCGCGGAGGTCGTCCTCGCGCTGCGCCGCGTCAAGCACCACGACCCGGAGCGCGTCGACAGGGCCATCGGACGCGGGGTGCGCTGGAACCTCGGCATGCAGTCGAGGAACGGCGCGTGGGGCGCCTTCGACGTCGACAACACCAGCCCCTTCCCCAACCGGCTGCCGTTCTGCGACTTCGGCGAGGTCATCGACCCGCCGTCCGCCGACGTCACCGCGCACGTCGTGGAGATGCTCGCGGTCGAGGGACTCTCCCACGACCCGCGCACCCGCCGCGGCATCGAGTGGCTGCTCGCCGAACAGGAGGCGAACGGCTCCTGGTTCGGCCGCTGGGGCGTCAACTACGTATACGGAACCGGGTCGGTGGTGCCCGCGCTGGTCGCCGCCGGACTGCCCGGATCGCATCCCGCGATCCGCCGGGCCGTGGCGTGGCTGGAGACCGTACAGAACGACGACGGCGGCTGGGGCGAGGACCTGCGCTCCTACCACGACGTCGCCGAGTGGAGCGGGCGCGGCGCCTCGACCGCCTCCCAGACCGCATGGGCGCTGCTGGCGCTGCTCGCGGCCGGGGAGCGCGACTCCAAGGCCGCCGAGCGCGGTGTCGCGTGGCTCGCGGAGACCCAGCTGGCGGACGGCTCCTGGGACGAGCCGTACTTCACCGGTACGGGGTTCCCGTGGGACTTCTCGATCAACTACCACCTCTACCGGCAGGTCTTCCCGCTCACCGCGCTCGGCCGGTACGTCAACGGCGAAGCGTTCGCCGACCGGCAGGGCTCCTTCGGCAGGGCGAGCTGATGAGCACGACACCGGGCGCCGCCCCGCTGCTGATCGCCTGCGCGCTCGGCATCGAGCAGCTGGCCCTGCGCACCGGCGGTGATCGGGGCAGTGCCGACGGCCCGGTCACCGTGCTGCGTACGGGCATGGGGCCGGGTGCCGCCGAACGGGCGGTCACCCGGGCCCTGGCCCGCCCGGCGCTGAGCGGGGCGGCCGTCCTCGCCACGGGCTTCTGCGCCGGGCTCGCCCCCGGCATGCACCCGGGGGACCTGGTCGTCGCCGACGAGACCCGGGACCCGCGCGGCACGACGCCCTGCGTGGGCACCGATCTGCTCGTCAAGGAACTGGCACGCGCCCTGCCCGGGCGCACCGTCCACACGGGGCCGCTCACCGGCTCCGATCACGTCGTCCGCGGTCAGGAACGGTCGGAACTGCTCGCGACCGGCGCGATCGCGGTCGACATGGAGTCGGCGGCCACGCTCCACAGCGCCGTCCGCGCGGGCATGCGCCCGGTTGCGGCCGTCCGGGTGGTCGTGGACGCTCCAGAACATGAACTCGTCCGGATCGGCACGGTGCGCGGTGGAATATCAGCCTTCCGCGTTCTTCGTGCCGTTCTTCCAGCTTTCTTCGAATGGCACCGTTCTTTGCTGCTCCCCAGGAGGTGAGCCAGATGGCCATGCCGCTCCGCCAGACCATCAAGGTCGCGACGTATCTCTTTGAACAGAAACTGCGCAAGCGGGAGAAGTTTCCGCTGATCGTCGAGCTTGAACCGCTCTACGCCTGCAATCTGGCATGCGAGGGCTGCGGCAAGATCCAGCACCCGGCCGGAGTGCTCAAGCAGCGCATGCCGGTGGCCCAGGCCGTCGGGGCGGTGCTGGAGTCCGGGGCGCCGATGGTGTCCATCGCCGGTGGCGAGCCCCTGATGCACCCGAAGATCGACGAGATCGTGCGGCAGCTGGTGGCCAGGAAGAAGTACGTCTTCCTGTGCACCAACGCCATGCTGATGCGCAAGAAGATGGACAAGTTCACGCCCTCGCCGTACTTCGCGTTCGCCGTGCACATCGACGGCCTGCGCGAGCGGCACGACGAGTCCGTGGCCAAGGAGGGTGTGTTCGACGAGGCCGTGGAGGCCATCAAGGAGGCCAAGAAGCGGGGCTTCAGGGTCACCACCAACTCGACCTTCTTCAACACCGACACCCCGCAGACGATCATCGAGGTTCTCAACTTCCTCAATGACGACCTCAAGGTGGACGAGATGATGATCTCGCCCGCGTACGCCTACGAGAAGGCGCCCGACCAGGAGCACTTCCTGGGCGTGGAGCAGACCCGCGAACTGTTCAAGAAGGCCTTCGCGGGGGGCAACCGCAAGAAGTGGCGGCTCAACCACTCCCCGCTCTTCCTGGACTTCCTGGAGGGCAAGGTCGACTTCCCGTGCACGGCGTGGGCGATCCCCAACTACTCGCTCTTCGGCTGGCAGAAGCCCTGCTACCTGATGAGCGACGGGTATGTCACGACGTACCGGGAACTCATCGAGGACACCGACTGGGACTCCTACGGCCGCGGCAAGGACCCGCGCTGCGCCAACTGCATGGCGCACTGCGGCTACGAGCCGACCGCGGTCCTGGCCACCATGGGCTCCCTCAAGGAGTCCCTGCGGGCCGCCCGCGACACCGTCTCCGGAAACCGCGGGTGACGTCATGACCGCCATCTCCTTGGGCCTCCCCGAGGTGCCGGTCCGGCCGATCGCTGAGCGCCGCCTGTCGCGGCAGATCCAGGTCGGACCGGTGGCGGTCGGGGGCGGGGCACCCGTGTCCGTCCAGTCGATGACGACGACGCGTACGTCGGACATCGGCGCCACTCTGCAGCAGATCGCCGAACTCACCGCGTCCGGCTGCCAGATCGTCCGCGTCGCCTGTCCCACACAGGACGACGCGGACGCGCTGGCCACCATCGCGCGCAAGTCCCAGATCCCGGTGATCGCGGACATCCACTTCCAGCCGAAGTACGTGTTCGCCGCGATCGAGGCGGGCTGCGCGGCGGTCCGCGTGAACCCGGGCAACATCAAGCAGTTCGACGACAAGGTGAAGGAGATCGCGCGCGCCGCGAAGGACCACGGCACGCCGATCCGGATCGGGGTCAACGCCGGTTCGCTGGACCGGCGGCTGCTCCAGAAGTACGGCAAGGCGACGCCCGAGGCACTCGTGGAGTCGGCGCTGTGGGAGGCGTCGCTCTTCGAGGAGCACGGGTTCCGGGACATCAAGATCTCGGTCAAGCACAACGACCCGGTCGTGATGGTCAACGCCTACCGGCAACTGGCGGCCCAGTGCGACTACCCGCTGCACCTCGGCGTGACCGAGGCGGGACCTGCCTTCCAGGGGACCATCAAGTCCGCGGTGGCCTTCGGGGCACTGCTCGCCGAGGGCATCGGGGACACCATCCGGGTCTCCCTGAGCGCGCCGCCCGCCGAGGAGTGCAAGGTCGGCATCCAGATCCTCGAGTCGCTGAATCTCAGGCAGCGGCGGCTGGAGATCGTGTCCTGTCCCTCCTGCGGGCGGGCCCAGGTCGACGTCTACAAGCTGGCCGACGAGGTCACGGCCGGCCTGGAGGGCATGGAAGTGCCGCTGCGCGTCGCGGTCATGGGCTGCGTCGTCAACGGACCGGGAGAGGCCAGGGAGGCGGACCTGGGGGTCGCCTCCGGCAATGGCAAGGGCCAGATCTTCGTCAAGGGCGAGGTCATCAGGACCGTGCCCGAGTCGAAGATCGTGGAGACCCTCATCGACGAGGCGATGAAGATCGCCGAGCAGATGGAGGCGGACGGCGTCGCGTCAGGCGAGCCGGAGGTCACGGTGCCGGGGCAACCCGCCGTCACCGCGAGTTAGCTGCAGCACGGACCGAGAGGGGGCCGAGCGTGACGATTCTGGAGAGCATCCGGGGACCACGCGACCTGAAGGCGCTGTCCGAGGCGGAGATAGGTCAACTGGGCGACGAGATCCGGGAGTTCCTGGTGCACGCGGTCGCCAGGACCGGTGGTCATCTGGGACCCAACCTGGGGGTGGTGGAACTGTCCATCGCGCTCCACCGGGTCTTCGAGTCGCCGGTCGACCGCATTCTGTGGGACACCGGCCATCAGAGCTACGTACACAAGCTGCTGACGGGACGTCAGGACTTCTCCAAGCTGCGCGGCAAGGGCGGCCTGTCCGGCTACCCGTCGCGCGAGGAGTCCGAGCACGACATCATCGAGAACAGCCACGCGTCCACCGCGCTCGGCTGGGCCGACGGGCTCGCCAAGGCCCGTCAGGTGCAGGGGGAGAAGGGGCACGTCGTCGCGGTCATCGGCGACGGCGCCCTCACCGGTGGCATGGCGTGGGAGGCGCTCAACAACATCACCGCCGCCAAGGATCGCCCGCTGATCATCGTCGTCAACGACAACGAACGCTCGTACTCACCGACCATCGGCGGCCTCGCGAACCATCTGGCGACCCTGCGGACCACCGACAGCTACGAGAAGGTCCTGGCCTGGGGCAAGGACGTACTGCTGCGCACGCCCGTCATCGGCGGCACCCTCTACGAGTCGCTGCACGGCGCGAAGAAGGGGTTCAAGGACGCGTTCGCACCGCAGGGCATGTTCGAGGACCTGGGGCTGAAGTACGTCGGCCCGATCGACGGGCACGACGTGGGAGCGGTGGAGTCGGCGCTGCGGCGTGCGAAACGCTTCCACGGGCCCGTACTCATCCACTGTCTGACCGAGAAGGGGCGCGGCTACGAGCCCGCGATCGCCCACGAGGAGGACCACTTCCATACGGTCGGTGTGATGGACCCGCTCACCTGCGAGCCCCTCGCGCCGTCCAACGGCCCTTCCTGGACCTCGGTGTTCGGCGACGAGATCGTACGGATCGGGGAGGCGCGCGAGGACGTCGTGGCGATCACGGCGGCCATGCTGCACCCGGTGGGACTCGCGAAGTTCGCGGAGAGGTTCCCCGACCGGGTGTGGGACGTCGGCATCGCCGAGCAGCACGCGGCGGTGTCCGCGGCCGGGCTCGCGACGGGCGGACTGCATCCGGTCGTCGCGGTGTACGCGACCTTCCTGAACCGTGCCTTCGACCAGCTGCTGATGGATGTCGCACTGCATCGCTGCGGAGTGACCTTCGTGCTGGACCGCGCCGGGGTCACGGGAGTTGACGGAGCGTCACACAACGGCATGTGGGACATGTCCATCCTCCAGGTCGTGCCGGGGCTCAGGATCGCCGCGCCGCGCGACGCCGACCAGCTGTGCGCCCAGCTGCGCGAGGCGGTCGCGGTGGACGACGCCCCGACCCTGATCCGGTTCCCCAAGGAGTCGGTGGGACCGGTCGTTCCGGCGGTCGACCGGGTGGGCGGCGTGGACGTCCTGCATCGCGGCGAGCGGCCCGAAGTGCTCCTCGTGGCCGTCGGTGTGATGGCGCCGGTCTGTCTCCAGGCGGCCGAACTGCTGGAGGCCCGGGGCCTCAACTGCACGGTCGTGGACCCGCGTTGGGTCAAGCCCGTCGATCCCGCGCTGCCCGGCCTCGCCGCCGAGCACCGCTTGGTCGCCGTCGTCGAGGACAACAGCCGGGCGGCGGGCGTGGGCGCGGCGGTCGCGCTCGCCCTCGGGGACGCCGAAGTCGACGTGCCCGTACGGCGGTTCGGGATCCCCGAGCAGTTCCTCGCGCACGCCAAACGGGGTGAGGTGCTCGCCGACATCGGTCTCACGCCGGTCGAGATCGCGGGGCGGATCAGCGCGAGCCTGGCCACCCGGGAAGCGCGCTCGACGGTCACGGACGCCGAACCCGCGGTCGAGGCGAAGGCACCCCAGGGGCGGGCTGTGAACGGGAAGGCCGTCGAGGGGAAGGCCTCCGCGGCGGGCGTCTCGAAGGCGCGGCCCGCCGGGCAGAGCGCTTCGAGGGCGCAGCCCGCCAGGCAGCGCGTCGCGAAGAAGCAGACCGCCAAGAAGCCGGCGGGCAAGGAGCACGCTGCCAAGGAGAAACAGGAATGACGACCAGCAAGCCCCAGGAGTTCGACCTCGCCGGCCTGCTCGCCGAGCGTGGAGCCGAGCGCTACGAGCTGCATGCCAAGCATCTGAACCACCAGCTGCCGCGCATGCTGCACACCATCGGCTTCGACAAGGTCTACGAGCGGGCCGAGGGCGCGTACTTCTGGGACGCGGACGGCAACGAGTACCTGGACATGCTGGCCGGGTTCGGGGTGATGGGCCTGGGCCGCCATCACCCCGTCGTCCGCAAGGCGCTGCACGACGTCCTCGACGCCCAGCTCGCCGACCTCACCCGCTTCGACTGCCAGCCCCTGCCCGGGCTGCTGGCGGAGAAGCTGCTCACGCACAGTCCGCACCTGGACCGGGTGTTCTTCGGCAACAGCGGTACCGAGGCCGTCGAGACGGCGCTGAAGTTCGCCCGGTACGCGACCGGGAAGCCGAGGGTCCTGTACTGCACGCACGCCTTCCACGGTCTGACCACCGGGTCCCTGTCCGTGAACGGCGAGGACGGTTTCCGGGACGGCTTCGCCCCGCTGCTGCCCGACACGGCGGTCCCGCTCGGCGATCTCGACGCGCTGGCGAGGGAGTTGAAGAAGGGCGACGTCGCCGCGCTGATCGTCGAGCCGATCCAGGGCAAGGGCGTGCACGAGTCGCCGCCCGGATATCTGCGTGGCGCACAGGAGTTGCTGCGCAGGCGCAAGGCGCTGCTCATCGCCGACGAGGTGCAGACGGGGCTCGGGCGGACCGGGGACTTCTACGCCTACCAGCACGAGGAGGGTGTCGAACCGGACCTGGTGTGCGTGGCCAAGGCGCTGTCCGGCGGGTACGTGCCCGTCGGGGCCACCCTCGGCAAGGACTGGATCTTCAAGAAGGTCTACTCGACCATGGACCGCGTCCTCGTGCACTCCGCGAGCTTCGGGGCCAACGCGCAGGCCATGGCGGCGGGCCTCGCCGTGCTTTCGGTCATGGAGAACGAGCAGATCGTCGCCAACGCCCGGGCCACGGGGGAGCAGCTGAAGTCCCGGCTCGCGGCGCTCGTCGACAAGTACGAGCTGCTGAGCGATGTGCGCGGCCGTGGGCTGATGATCGGCATCGAGTTCGGGCGGCCCAAGTCGCTGAAGCTGCGCAGCCGTTGGACGATGCTGCAGGCCGCGCGGAAGGGGCTGTTCGCCCAGATGGTGGTCGTGCCGCTGCTGCAGCGGCACCGGATCCTCACCCAGGTCTCCGGTGATCATCTGGAGGTGATCAAGCTGATTCCGCCGCTGGTCGTCGGGGAGCGGGACGTCGACCGGTTCGTGGAGGCCTTCACCGCCGTCATGGACGACGCGCACAGCGGGGGCGGGCTGATGTGGGACTTCGGGAAGACGCTGGTGAAGCAGGCGGTCGCCAACCGCTAGGTTCCTCTGCAGCTGACCGGCCTCGTAGCAGCTGACCGGCCTCGTGGCCGCGGACCGGTCTCGGCGCCGCGAACCTGACTCGTTTTTGCCTCAGAGGTAAGAAATTTGCCTCAGAGGTAAGCCTCCGGCTCAATGGAGGACATGAACCCTGTCAAGGGTACGAGCCCTTCCGAGCCGGGGGCGGCCGACGAGCTGCCCGCGGTCGCACCTCAGCTGCGTGCGCTGCGGCGCCGTGCCTCCCTCACCCTGGAGTCCGCGGCCCGCGCCGCCGGGCTCTCGCCCGCGCATCTGTCCCGTCTGGAGACCGGACAGCGCCAGCCCTCGCTGCCGATGCTGCTCGCGCTGGCCCGCATCTACGGCACGACCGTCTCCGAGCTGCTCGGCGAGACGGTCGCCGAGCGGGACGCCGTCGTGCGCGCCGCCGACATGGAGCCCACCCAGGCCGGTGGCTGGACGTACTGGCAGGCCGGTGCGGCCGGACGCGGCATGCAGTCCCTGCGTGTGCACGTCCCGTACGGAGCCCAGGGCGACATCGTGCGGGTCCACCCCGGAGAGGAGTGGCTGTACGTCCTCGAAGGACGGCTGCGGCTGCGTCTCGGGGACACCGCGCATGTCCTCGAGCCCGGTGACAGCGCGCACTTCGACTCGCTGACCCCGCACCGGATCGCCGCCGCGGACCGGGACGGGGCCGAGCTCCTCTTCGTACACACGCTGCTGCAGAGCCCCACGGCCACCCTGTGCCTCGGGCCCACGACCCCTGGAGAGACGTCATGAAGGACATGGAGGAGAAGTTCCCGCGCGCTCTGTGGGTGCGGCTCATCATCTACGTCGCGGTCGGGCACATCTTCGCCGCCTTCATCTACCTGCTGTTCTCGCTCGGGGCCCAGGGGCAGTAGCAGTGGCGGACTCCGAAGGCGGGAGACCGGGCCCGGTCGGCGGGAGACCGTCAGTCGAGGAACCGCTCCCGCAGACGCTCCCGGACCTCGGGAGTCACGCCCAGGCCCTGCTCCAGATACGCGTCCACCCCGCCCCACTTCTCCTCGATCGTCTCGAACGCCGCCTCCAGATACTCGGCGCGCGCGTCGAAAAGAGGGCTGAGCAGCTCCATCACCTCGGGTGAGTACGCCGAGGCGGAGGACTTGCTGCGGTGCACCTTGTAGCGGCGGTGCGTCGCGTTCGACTCCAGGTAGTCCGTGACGATGGCCTCGCGCTCGACACCCAGGGCGAGCAGGGTGATGGCGATGGAGATGCCGGCGCGGTCCTTGCCCGCCGCGCAGTGCATCAGAGCGGGGACGCTGTCCTCGGCCATCGAGTGCAGCACCTGGCGGTGCTCGGCCGTGCGCTCCTTGATTATCGAGCGGTAGGAACCGATCATCCGGTCCGCCGCTTTGCCGTCCCCGAGGATCGAGCGCAACTGGTCCAGGTCGCCGTCACGGACCATCGTCCAGAACTCGGCGCCGTGCGCCGGGTCGGTCAGAGGGAGATTCACGTTCCGCACGCCGGGCAGCTCGACGTCCTGCCCCTCGAGCTTCTGGTCGGCGGCATTGCGGAAGTCGAAGATCGTGTGCAGGCCCAGGGACGCGAGGAACGCCGCGTCCGACTCGGTCGCGTGCGCGAGATGGCCGCTGCGGAACAGCCGTCCGTAAGCCACCCGCCGGCCGTCCACCGTCGGCAGGCCGCCCACATCACGGAAGTTGCGCACTCCGGCCAGCTCGGGCTCGGTCGACGGGACCTGCTGCGTCACGGGGGCTCCTCCCATTCGGCTGCCGACGCGGCTCGTCGGCGAAGTGCGTTTCTCGACGATACGACATCGATTCGTAGGCCAATGAGTTGTCCACAGGCGTTGCCGGGGAGGCACGCGGCCCATAATGATGTTGATGATTGAGCGTGCCTGTTCGGATCTGTGAGGGTTTGATGTTGGAGATCGGCGAAGACGGTCGTACGTGGCTTCTTTCGGGCCCGGCGAGCAGTTATGCCCTGCGGCTCGGCGAGGATGACGCGCTGCTGCATCTGCACTGGGGTCCGCGTATCGCGCTCGCCGACGCCGAGGCGCTCGCCGCCGGCCCGGGACCGGAGTACTGGGCCTTCGAGGCCACCCTCGACGGGCACGAGGAGTACCCGGTGGAGGGCGGCCCCCGGTTCGTACGGCCCGCCCTGTCCGTTCGGACGGAGGAACGGCGCGGCACCGAGTGGCGCTTCGAGACGTACGAGGCGGACGGCGACGAGCTGCGGCTGCGGTTCTCCGACTCCGGGCTCGGGATCACGCTGCACTACCGGATGCGGGCCGGCACCGACGTCGTCGAGCGGTGGGTGACCCTCGCCAACGAAGGGCCCGCCCTGGAGGTGCTGCGCGCCGACTCCGCGGCCTGGACGCTGCCGCACCGCGACGGCTGGCGGCTGTCCCAGCTGCACGGGCGGTGGGCGGCCGAGTCCCGGCTCGTACGCTCCGAACTCACCTACGGTGAGAAGGTCATCGGCAGCCGGCGCGGGCACACCTCGCACCAGCACCTGCCCTGGGTCGCCCTGGACGCCGAAGGCGCGGCCACCGAGGAGCGGGGCGAGGTCTACGGATGCGCCCTCGCCTGGTCGGGCACCTGGCGGATCGCCGTGGCCCAACTCCCGGACGCGCGCGTGCAGATCACCGGCGGGGTCGGGTACGACGACTCGGGGCTGCTGCGGCTGGAGCCGGGGGAGAGCTTCGTCACACCCGTCTTCGCGGGACTGTGGAGCGACGGCGGATTCGGCGGCGCGAGCCGCGCCTGGCACGCCTACCAGCACGCGTATGTGATCCCGGACGCGGACGAGCACCGGCCGGTGCTCTACAACTCATGGGAGGCCACGGAGTTCGACATCTCCGAGGAGCAGCAGGGGGCGCTGGCACGGCGGGCCGCCGCGATGGGGGTCGAGCTGTTCGTGGTCGACGACGGCTGGTTCGGGGCGCGCACCAGCGACCGGGCCGGGCTCGGCGACTGGACACCCAACCCCGACCGCTTCCCGGCAGGCCTCAAGCCCCTCGCCGACGAGGTGCACGCGCTCGGGATGCAGTTCGGCATCTGGGTCGAGCCCGAGATGGTCAACCCGGACAGCGAGCTGTACCGCGCGCACCCCGACTGGGTGCAGTTCCAACCGGGACGAAAGAGGACGGAGCTGCGCAATCAGCTCGTTCTGAACCTTGCCCGCGAAGACGTCCAGGAGTACCTGTGGGAGCAGCTCGACACGCTGCTCTCCAGCGCGCCGATCGACTATGTGAAGTGGGACTTCAACCGCTGCTTCACCGACGCGGGGTGGCCCGGCGAGGCCTATCCGCAGCGGCTCTGGGTGGACCACGTGCACGCCCTGTACCGGCTCCTGGACCGGCTGCGGGCGGCCCACCCGGGTGTCGCCTTCGAGTCCTGCTCGGGCGGCGGCGGCCGTATCGACCTCGGGATCATGGCGCGTACGGACCAGGTGTGGACCTCGGACAACACCGACCCGCTCGACCGGCTCGCCATCCAGCACGGCTTCAGCCAGGTGCATCCCGCGCGGACCATGGCCGCCTGGGTCACCGACAGTCCGAACGTCCAGCTCAACGGCCGCGTCAGTTCGCTGCGGTTCCGCTTCGTGAGCGCGATGGCCGGAGTGCTCGGTGTCGGCGGCGACCT
Organism: Streptomyces sp. NBC_00258; assembly: GCF_036182465.1. Classification (NCBI taxonomy): domain Bacteria; kingdom Bacillati; phylum Actinomycetota; class Actinomycetes; order Kitasatosporales; family Streptomycetaceae; genus Streptomyces; species Streptomyces sp. NBC_00258. Next base: position 2,757,465 of record NZ_CP108081.1, on the reverse strand, counting down.
GACCCGGTGGAGCGACGAGGAACTGGCCGAGGCGCGGACGTGGGTGGAGCTCTACAAGGAGATCCGGCCCGTCGTGCAGGGCGGGGACCTCCATCGGCTGCGGGCTCCGGAGGGCGGCCTGAGTGCCGTGCAGTACACGCGTGACGGCGAGGTCGTCGTCCTCGCCTGGCTCCAGGCCCAGCACTACGGCGAGCCGGTCGCGCCGGTGCGGCTGCGCGGACTCGACCCGGCAGCGGCGTACGAATGCCTCGAAACGGGCGAAGTCCACCGAGGTGCGGTGCTGTTGCATCACGGGTTGCGGACGGGACTGCAAGGTGACCTTGATGCGGCAGTTTTCCGACTGCGTCGCATGTGACTGTTGTGTCCGTAATGGAGCATTGGTTCCAACTCGCTCTGGAATAAAGGCTCCTGGAACGGCCCTCCGTGAGCAGCGTCATATTCGTGACGGTCCGCTGTCGCCATGTTCACGTAATTCAGCCGCGTTTTCAGGGATTTAACAAACGGGGGAGATCCCTGATTTACGCAGCGTGACCGTCATTTCGGTCAGGGATCAAGAGAACGGGGCACACAGGAAACCCCAAAGGTTGTTCCTGCGTCTTCATGTCGCTTACGTTCGCCACCAATCCGGACGGACGCCCAATCCTGCCGCCGCCCGGAATCCGCTCACCCACCCGTACACGGCAGGAGCGGGGGACCCACAGGTACAACGCCTGTTCCGGTCTCCGGAACGGCTAGGGGTTAAGTCGTGCGCAAACACGGCCGGGCATCTCCAGCTCGCACCCGACAGCTCACCTCGCAGGCGCCGGAGAGGAATTCGCCATGCCCGCGAAGGGTAAGCACCGCCGTCCCAAGTCCCAGCGTTTCACCCGCTCCATGGCCGTCGCAGGAACCGGCGGCGCGGCGCTCGCCCTTCCGCTGCTCGGCGCGACCGGAGCGCACGCCGCGACTCCGCAGTCCGCCGCGGATTCCGTGGCGAGCGTCTCGAATGTCGCGAACAAGGCCGCCGAATCGGCGCCTGCCGCCGCCGACAAGAAGGCCGAGGCGAAGAAGGCCGCGGCCAAGACCTATTCCGTGCGTGCGGGCGACTCCCTGTCGAGGATCGCCGACACGCAGGACGTCAGCGGTGGCTGGAAGAAGCTGTACGAGGACAACCGCAAGGCGATCGGTGGTGACCCGGCGCTCATCCACCCGGGCCTGAAGCTGTCGATCGGCAAGGCCGCCGCCACTTCGAGTTCCGACTCCGGCGCCTCCAAGGCCACCCAGTCCTCCGCGAAGAAGGCCGCGGCCCCGAAGGCCGCCGCCGCTCCCAAGGCGGCGTCCGAAGCCGGTGCCGCCGGCTTCACGCTGCCGGTCGCGGGCGCGGGCGTCGGCACCCCGTACAAGATGTCGGGCAGCATGTGGTCCAGCGGCTACCACACCGGCGTCGACTTCGTGGTCCCGACCGGCACGTCCCTCAAGTCCGTCGGCGCCGGCACGGTCGTCTCGGCCGGCTGGGGCGGCGCGTACGGCAACCAGGTCGTCATCCAGCTCGCCGACGGCCACTACGCCCAGTACGCCCACCTGTCCTCCCTCTCCGTCTCGGCCGGGCAGGCCGTGGCCGAGGGCCAGCAGGTCGGCCTCTCCGGCGCGACGGGCAACGTCACCGGCCCGCACCTGCACTTCGAGATCCGCACCACCCCGGACTACGGCTCGGACGTGGACCCGCTGGCGTACCTGCGTGGCAAGGGCGTTTCCGTCTGACCCGACGCCAGGCACGCCCCGCGCGGCGTACCACTCCGCTCGTCTCCGAAGGCCGGACCCTGTGATCCCCGGGGTCCGGCCTTCGGTGTTTCGGTTCTGTGGCATGGCCGGGAGATGGGTCGACAGGGGCGCGCAAGCCGCGACACAGTGATCTCCACAAGCGCTTTCTATGCGCCTTCACGCCATGGAGATCCTCATGACGACCACACGCAGAGCGTTCGGAGCCCTGGCCGCCGGTGCCGCACTCACGGCGCTCGTCCCCGGGCAGACCGCGGGTGCGGCGGTGCGCCTCCGTCCGGGGCGCATCGTCGCCCGCGATGACTTCCGCCACGGCCTCGGCCAGTGGGCGACAGAGCTGCAGGACGGCGGCAGCGTCACCGCGACCCGGGGCGTCCTGGAGATAGACGTGCCGAGCGGCGCGACCGTGTGGTTCAAGCGAAAGCTCCAAGGGCCCTACGTCCTGGAGTACACCGCCACGCCGGTCTCGGCGGGCGGTGCCAACGACCGGGTGTCGGACCTCAACAACTTCTGGAACGCCACGGACGTCCGCTCCCCGGAGAACCTCTTCGCCACGCACCGCGGCGGAGCCCTCGACGAGTACGACCACCTCACGACGTACTACGCCGGATACGGCGCCAACACCAACACCACGACCCGGCTGCGCCGTTACGTCGGTGAGGCGGGCGTGCGGCCGCTGGTCTTCGACTACACGGAACCCCTGCTCACGGCGAACGAACCCAACCGGGTCCGGATCGTCTCGAACGGCTCGACGGTCCAGTGGTGGAACAACGGACGGCTCATCTTCGACTATGTGGACCAAGACCCTTACACGAGCGGGCACTTCGCGTTCCGGACCGTGTGGAGCCACTTCGGGATCACGGACTTCCGGGTGCGGGAGCTGCGACAACGTCCCTGATCGAGCCCCTTATTCCGGGATTGACCAACACTTGACGAGTGGCTTATCTCACCGCGCGTCAACCCCTTCCTACGGTCGCGTAGCTCACACCCGAGGGTGAATCATGACCCGACGTGGCAGACGATTCGAAGAATGACAACAGATCAGTGATCGGGTCGTACGTGGCGGTGGGGGACAGCTTCACCGAGGGCGTCGGCGACCTTGGCCCGGACGGGGCGTTCGTCGGGTGGGCCGACCGGTTCGCGGTGCTTCTCGCGGACCGCCGGCCCGAGGGCGACTTCGACTACACCAACCTCGCCGTCCGCGGGAAACTCCTCGACCAGATCGTCGAGGACCAGTTGACACGCGCGAAGGAGCTCGCGCCGGACCTGGTCTCCCTCTGCGCGGGCGGCAACGACATCATCCGGCCGGGCACCGACCCCGACGAGGTCGCGGAGCGCTTCGAACGCGCCGTCGCGGACCTCACGTCGGCCGTCGGCACGGTCCTCGTGACCACCGGCTTCGACACCCGTGGCGTACCCGTGCTCAAGCACATGCGCGGCAAGATCGCCACGTACAACCTCCATATCAGGTCCATCGCCGACCGCTACGGCTGTCCCGTGCTCGACCTGTGGTCCCTCAAGACCATCCAGGACCGGCGGGCCTGGGACGGCGACCGGCTCCATCTGTCGCCCGAGGGACACACGCGGGTCGCCCTGCGCGCCGGCCAGGTCCTCGGCCTGGAGGTGCCCGCGGACCCCGACCAGCCGTGGCCGCCGCTGCCCCCGCGCGGCACGCTCGAAATGCGGCGCGACAACATCCACTGGGCGCGCGAGTACCTGGTGCCGTGGATCGGGCGTCGACTGCGTGGGGAGTCCTCCGGGGACCGCGTGGTGGCGAAGGGGAGCCTGTCGCCCGACGCCATCAAGATGCGGATCGAGCCGGTGGCTTGAAGGTCCGAGGGCCTGACGGTCTCCGGAAGAGCCAGTGCTCGACCGGTGGCCCGACGTCCACAGCGGAAGGGCGGGGCTTCTTCGGCCGGTGAGGTCGAGGAGGCCCCGCTCTTCTTTGGCCCGTTGTGTTGTGAAGGCCCGCCGCCCTCGGTGGTGGCGTCAACGAGGCCTGGATGTCTCTCACCCGCGAATCAGCAGGTGTGTCGGTACGCCGTCTCAGGTGCCCGGAGTCGTCAGGGCCTTGCGTTCCAGGCCCAGTTCCCGGGCCAGGGCCTCGTCCACCCACTCCTGGGTGCGGGCGCGTGACACCGCGCCGGGGTACGCCGTCATCTGGACGGCGAGCCCGTCCAGCAGGGCGGTGAGGCGCAGCGCCGTACTCGTGGGGTCCGGGCAGCGGAACTCGCCCGCGGCCACGCCCTCCGCGATGACCTCGGTGATCGCGGCCTTCCACTGCCGGTCGAGGTCGCGCGTGACGTCCCGCAGCGCGGGCTCGCGCAGCGCCACCGCCCAGCCCTCGATCCACAGCCGCCAGCCCTTGGCCTGCCCGGTCGGCGCGTACCAGCGGACCGCCGCCCGCAGCCGCCGCAGCGCGGTCGTCCGGCGGCCGAGGAGCTTGCGCAGATGGGCGAGGTCGTCCTCGGCCGCGTACGTGAACGCGGCGGCGACCAGCTTCTCCTTCGTCGAGAAGTGATAGAGCACCAGCGCGTTGCTCACCCCGAGCGCGGTCGCCACATCGGCGATCCGCACCGCGGACACGCCCCGCTCCTCGATCTGCTGGATGGCGGCGCGCAGCAGTTCCTCACGCCGCTCCGCCACGCTCAACCGCACTCTTGCCACCGGACAACCCTATTGCGTCGCCCCGGGGCGTGCCGGTGGAGGGTCGGTTACCGGCCGCGGCCGGGCCGTCACCGTTCCCGTCCGGCCGCACCGACGACGTCAGCGGTACCAGCCGAACCGCTCCGCGATCACCGGCAGCCGGTCCGCGACGATCGCGTGCGCGGCCGCCCGCGGTGTCGTCCCGTCGGCCTCCGCGCGCGCGAGCGTCTGGTCGATCAGGGCACGCATCGAGCGCCGCGTGTACGCGAACGCCTCGTCCGCGTCCGCCCCGATGTCGCCGAACAGTGTCCACCACCACCAGGCGTTGGTCCCGGAGTTGACCACCACGTCCGGCAGGACGGTGACACCGCGGCCGGCGAGCAACTGCTCCGCGCCCGGCAGGACGGGCATGTTGGCGGCCTCGACGATCCAACGGGCCGTGATCCGCCCCTGGTTGGTGGTGTCGATCGTGTACGAGACGGCCGCCGGCACCAGTACGTCGGCCTCGGCGGACAGCCAGGCGTCGCCGGGCAGTTCGCGGTCGCCCGGACGCAGCACCGCGCGGTCGATCGTTCCGTACGTGTCCCGGGCGGCGAGCAGCGCGTCGACGTCGAGCCCCCCGGGGTTCGCGATCGTGCCCTTCACGTCGGCGACGGCCACGATCCTGAGCCCCGCGCGCGTGAGGAAGCGGGCCGTGGCCCCGCCCATCGTGCCCAGACCCTGCACGGCGACCCGGGTCCCCTCGTACGCGACCCCGGCACGGTCCAGCGCCGCGAGGACCGACTCGGCCACCCCGCAGCCGCCGACCAGCTCGTCGAGCCCGATGCCGTCCACCTCGACCGCGAACGCGTCCGCCAGCCGCCGCCGGGCCGCCGCCTCGTCGTCGAGCAGCGGATACACGGCCTGGATCGACGACACGAGCCCCGCCTCCACCGCGGCCCGGTCGACGAGGTCCTGGGTCAGACCGAGATCCTCCCCGGTGGTCCAGAGGCTCTCGATGTACGGGCGCATGGCACGCAGATACCGCACGAGCAGGCCGTACGCCTCCGGGGCCTGGGGATCGCAGTCGATGCCGCCCTTCGCGCCGCCCAGCGGGACATAACGGCCCTCGGGGTTGTAGTGCAGGGCCTCCTTCATGGTCATCCCTCGGGCGAGCCCGGCGACCTCCTCCAGCGTGCAGCCCGCCCGCATGCGCAGACCGCCGCTGGAGACACCGCGTACCAGCCGGTCCACGACCAGATGCCCCTGGCGGCCGGTGACGTGGTCGGTCCAGGTGAGCGTCATCAACGGGCTGCTGTCCTGGGCGGTCATGGGGCTCCTCGGGAACGGGGGTCTGGGAAACAGGGAAAGCAGGGAAACGGGGGAACAAGGTGACAGGTTCGGAGCGTTTGACGTGCGTGAGGCCGGGTGGGCAACGCGTCCCGGCGCTGTACCGGCTCGCCTTTACTGAATGGTCGGTCAGTATCGAAAGTGCTGCATGTATCTGTCAACACACTGAATGGATCTTCAGTAGAACGTGATGTCGTACTCGATGGATCCCGCCATGGCCCGCGCGGAAACCGCCCTGCCATACGCCCGACCCGGCGCTGTCAGAGGCGGCGACCATAATGGAAAGTCAGACCGACTCCACCTGGAGGTGCCGTGACCGGTTCCCGTTCTCTGAGCTCCGGGCTCCGTGCGCTGCGGCCCGCCGCGTTCGGCGCGGATCCGAGCGGTGAGCGCATGGAGCGCATCCGCAGATCGCCGAACTACGCGGACGGCGTCTTCCGGAATCCCGAGGGCGCGCCCCGGCCCGACGGCGCCATGCTCGAGTTCGCGCGGTCCTTCTTCCGCAAGGAGGAGCGTGTCCGCCGCGCCCCGGCGGGCACGGTGCCGGTGCATGCCACGACCCTCGCGGACCTGGCCCGGCCGCCGGCCGAGGGGCTGCGGCTGACCTGGATGGGGCACTCCAGCGTGCTCGCCGAGATCGACGGGCACCGGGTGCTCTTCGACCCCGTCTGGGGCGAGCGCTGCTCCCCGTTCGCCTTCGCCGGTCCGAAGCGGCTGCACCCCGTGCCCCTGCCGCTGGAGGCGCTCGGCCCGGTGGACGTGGTCGTCATCTCGCACGACCACTACGACCACCTTGACCTGCCCACGATCAAGGCCCTGGCCGGTACGGACACGGTGTTCGCGGTGCCGCTCGGCGTCGGCGCCCACCTGGAGCACTGGGGCGTCTCCGCGGACAGGCTGCGCGAGCTCGACTGGCACGAGACGACGAAGGTCGGCGGAATCTCCCTCACCGCCACGCCCGCCCGCCACTTCTGCGGCCGCGGCCTGCGCAACACGCAGCACACCCTCTGGGCGTCCTGGGCGGTGGCCGGGGACGAGCACCGGATCTACCACAGCGGCGACACGGGGTACTTCGCCGGTTTCGCGGACATCGGCGCCGAGCACGGCCCCTTCGACGCCACGATGATCCAGATCGGCGCGTACAGCGAGTTCTGGCCCGACATCCACATGACACCCGAGGAGGGCATGCGGGCCCATCTGGACCTCCAGGGCGGTCGGCCGACTGGCGTGATGATGCCGATCCACTGGGCGACCTTCAATCTCGCGGCGCACCCCTGGGCGGAGCCCGGCGAGGGTACCGTCACCGCGGCCCGTGCGGTCGGCGCCCGGGTCGCGCTGCCCCGGCCCGGTGAGCCCTTCGAGCCGACCGCGGAGACCGTTCCGTCCGAGCCCTGGTGGCGTGGTGTGGCCGTCACCCCGGAAGGCGGCTGGCCCTCCGCCGCGGAGACGGTCCCTGACACACCGCGTGACACGAAAGAGGACACCGGAGACCCGGAATCCGTGCCCGCGGGGTGACGTAGAAGCGCGCGAACGGCATTCGAAGGCAATCGGCGAGGGCCGAGGAGCATCCTGCTCCTCGGCCCTCGCCGATTTTTGCTGACCGCTTCTGACCAGGTCTGATCGGTTCACTGGCGCACGGGAACGGGCGTGCGAGGGGTTTATCGGCCTGTCGTACGAACCCTCATACCAGAGCGGGACGCAGGCCGCCGGACTTTGTCAACTGCGCATCGCACATGATGCGGTGGCGACTACTGTGAGTGGCCGCTGAGCGACACAGGGCCGAATTCTTCGGCTCTCTCGACCGGCGCGGCGATGGCGCGTGTCCCAGTCGGCGCATGCCTCGGTCGCAGCACCCGCGGGAGCCCCCACAGCCCCGACACACCAGTACGAGGACGTCGATGTCTCACCTTCGCGCACCGGCCGCACGCGCAGACCGCCGCGAGGGCGGGCGGCACGGGCGACCGGTCGCCCGCACCGCCCCCACGCTGCCCGAGACCCATATACGGCCCCAGCTCCTCCGCCTCGCGGTCCTGCCGCCCATCGCGGTGGCCCTCAGCGCCAGCGCCGCCGTGCTCTTCATCGTCCGCACGACCGCCGCACGGCCCGGCCCCACCCTGTGGATCGTGCTCGGTGGAGCGGTCGCGGTCGCCCTCGCGGGCATCGTGATCGCCACCGTGGCCGCCGACCGCGTCGCGAGGTCCGTACACGAGCGCGTCGGTACTCTGCGCCGCACCAGCGCCCGCGGGCAGGCCGATCTGCGTGCCCTCGTCGAGACGCTGCGCCGGGGCGACGGGCCGCCCGAGCCTCGCCAGCGCAGCCGGCCCGCCTCGGACGCCGACGAGTTCGACCTGCTCGAGGACGACCTGGCGCGCGCCCACGACGGCGCCGTGAACGCCGTCGTCCAGGCCGCCCAGCTCTCCAGTCAGGCGGGCAGCGAGCAGAAGGTCGAGGTCTTCGTCAATCTGGCACGGCGCCTGCAGTCCCTGGTGCACCGCGAGATCTCGATCCTCGACGAGCTGGAGAACGAGATCGAGGACCCGGACCTGCTCAAGGGTCTGTTCCACGTCGACCATCTCGCCACCCGGATCCGGAGGCACGCCGAGAACCTCGCCGTGCTCGGCGGGGCCGTGTCGCGCCGGCAGTGGAGCAACCCGGTCTCCATGACCGAGGTGCTGCGCTCCGCGATCGCCGAGGTGGAGCAGTACTCGCGGGTCAAGCTCGTCCCGCCGATCGACGGCACCGTGCGCGGGCACGCCGTCGCCGACGTGATCCATCTGCTGGCCGAACTCGTCGAGAACGCCACGGTGTTCTCTGCGCCGCACACCCAAGTGCTGCTGCGGGCCAACGTGGTCACGTCCGGGCTCGCCGTCGAGGTCGAGGACCGCGGGCTCGGGATGCCGCTGGCCGAGCAGCACAAGATGAACGCGTTGCTCGCCGATCCGGATCAGGTCAACGTCGCGAGTCTGCTGCAGGACGGCCGCATCGGGCTGTTCGTGGTCTCGCAGCTCGCGCGTCGGCACGGGATCGTGGTGCGGCTGCAGACCAATATCTACGGTGGCGTGCAGGCCGTACTGGTCGTGCCGCAGGCGTTGCTGGGCGCGGAGGGGGACCAGTCGGCCGGGGGCGGGGCCGATGCCGTGGCCCGTTCCGGGGTCGGGTCTGGGGTTGGGGTTGGTTCCGGGGTCGGGTCTCCGCGGGAGGTCACGGCAGGAGGTGCCGGAGCCGGTGCGAGGGCCGGGGCGCTGGGGCAAGGTGCTTCCGGGCGTGAGGGGGCGGCCGGCCGTGGTGATCCCGGACATGGTGGTCCCGGACATGGTGGTCAGGCACATGCCCCTTCGGCGCCTGCCGCTTCGGTACAAGGTGCCTCGGTGTCCGGGGCTCCGGCACATGTTGCTCCGGTACATGGGACTGCGGCACATAGCCCTTCGACACACGGCTCTTCGACACATGGGGCCACGGTTTCTCATGGCATGTCGGCACAGGAGCCGCCGCTGAGGAACACGCCTCGCCACGGCACGCCAGGGCAGGACGCGCCGGCCCATGGCACGCCACCACATGGCACGCCCGCACATGGGAGCGCGGGACAGGGGACACCGGCTCACGGGACACCTGCCTATGGGACTCCCGCTCATGGGACTCCCGTCCATGGGGCACCTGACCACGGGAATCCGGTTCACGGGACTCCCGCCCACGGGACGCCGATCCCCGTACCGGGCGTGGTTCCGGGCGCCTCCGTCGACGTACCGCGGGCGCCGTTCCACGAATCCGCGTCGTATCCGTCCCACGATGCCCACGGGGTGAGGACCGCCGTGCCGGCGCAGCCGCGGCGGGACAGCGCGCCGGGCGGTCTGTCGGTCGTGAACGATGGTGCTCCGACCCCGCTCCCGGTGCGCCGTGCCGAGACGCGGCCCAACCCGGCGGAGGCCGTGCCCGGTATTCGTCCGGGCGATCGCCGGTTCGTCACCGAGAACACGGTCACGCCCCCGACGCCGCGCGGCGGTGTGGTGCGCGGCACCATGAGCAAGCCCCAACTGCCCAGACGGCGGGCTCAGGAGCACCTCGTGCCCGAGCTGCGCGACGGACCCGCACCCCGGCCGGACTCCGACTTCCACGTCGGTCACGACCCCGGCCTGATGGCGGCTTTCCAGCGCGGTATCGGGCTCGCCGAGGCCCAGTTGAGGGACTCCGCCCACATGGGTGAAACGCCCATAGGCGAAGCGCACCCCGCGCACGAACCACCCGAGGCACACGCGGCGCACGAGAAGGCGCCCGCGCCAGGTCATGACCTCACCGCCCGGCACGACGGGAGCACACCAGCCGGATGAACCACGCCACCCCCACCCACACCTCCGCTCCCGCAGACCTTCGTACTTCAAGGAGTCGATCCCCCATGGCGAGCGATGTGCCGACCGGGCACGCATCCGATCTCGACTGGCTGATGAGCGGCCTGGTGCAGCGCGTACCGCACACCAGAAGCGCGGTACTGCTCTCCTGCGACGGCCTCGTGAAGTCGGTGCACGGGCTCGACCCCGACAGTGCCGACCACATGGCGGCCCTGGCCTCCGGGCTCTACTCCCTGGGCCGCAGCGCGGGCGTCCGTTTCGGTGACGGCGGTGACGTACGCCAGGTCGTCGTCGAACTGGACTCCACCCTGCTGTTCGTGTCCACCGCGGGCTCCGGTACGTGTCTCGCCGTGCTCGCAGGACGGGACGCAGACGCGGCCGTGCTCGGCTATGAGATGGCGATGCTGGTCAAGAGCGTCCGTCCGTACCTGATGACCGCGCCGAGGCAGCACACCGTCGAACCGTCGGCGATGAGGCCTTGAGCGTGACCTCGGCGGGCGACGGGCCCTGGCTCGATGATGCGGCCGGACGCCTTGTGCGCCCCTACCAGGTCAGCAACGGCCGGACCCGGCCGAGCACCGCGCTCGATCTTCTGTCGCAGGTGATGGCCACCGGCGTCACCCCTCTCGGCTACCTCGGCCCCGAGCACGCCCAGGCACTCGAACTGTGCCGGGACCCCGTCTCGGTCGCCGAGGTCGCCGCGCATCTGAGACTGCCCGCCGCGGTGACCAAGGTGCTGCTGTCCGATCTCGTCGACTGCGGGGCGCTGTCCATGAAGCCCCCGACGTTCCACCACAACCCCACTGACCGGTCTCTTCTGGAGGCAGTGCTCGATGGACTACGACGACAGCTCTGACCCCTTTCCCACCGCCTTGAAGATCCTGGTGGCGGGAGGGTTCGGAGTAGGAAAGACCACCTTCGTCGGCGCGGTGAGCGAGATCGCGCCGCTCAGCACGGAGGAACTGCTGACGACGGTCAGCGCCGCGACCGACAATCTCGACGGCATCGAGAACAAGGTCGAGACGACCGTCGCGATGGACTTCGGCCGCATCACCCTCGATCCGGAACACGTGCTGTACCTGTTCGGCACGCCCGGACAGGAGCGGTTCTGGTTCATGTGGGACGAGCTCTCCGAAGGCGCGCTCGGCGCGGTCATCCTCGCCGACACCCGCCGTCTGGAGGACTGCTTCGCCGCCGTCGACTTCTTCGAACAGCGCGGCCTGGGATTCATCGTCGCCGTCAACGAGTTCGACGGAGGCTTCCGCTACGACCCGGAGGAGGTGCGGGCGGCCATCGACCTGGACCCGGAGGTGCCCGTCGTGCGCTGCGACGCCCGGATCTCCAGCTCGGGAGTGCAGACCCTGCTCACCCTCGTCCGCCATCTCCTCGCCCACGCCCCCTCGCACGCCCCCAGCCACGGAGCCCACACATGACGTACGACCCGCCACGCCCGGCCGGTCGGCTGCTGCTCACCCCCGAGGACAAGGAGGCCCCCGCCAGAACACGTCGGCTGCGGGTGCTCGGTCTGGGGCAGCACACGGAGCCGGCCCTCGACGCGTTCGCGGACCGGCTCGCCGAGCTCGCCGGGGCGCCGTACGCGATGGTCAACTTCATCGACGAGGAGCGGCAGTTCTTCGCGGGCCTGCACACTCCCGACGGCACCGTCCCGCCCGAGCCGTCGGCCGACGCCCGTACGGATCACACGGGCGCCGCGAAACCGAGGATCGGGCGCTATATGGCCCGGGACCATGGCTTCTGCCCACATGTGGTCGTCCGCCACAAGGCGCTGGTCCTGGAGGACGTCCGCGACTATCCCCGCTTCGCCGGCAACCCGGTCGTCGACGAGTTCGGCATCCACTCCTACCTCGGCGCCCCGCTCATCGACCGCACCGGCATCGTGCTCGGCACGGTGTGCGTCGCCGACGTCGAGCCCCGGCCGTGGGGGCGGGCGGGGCTCGACACCATCAAGTCGATGGCGGCGGAGCTGGTCGGGCGGATCGAGCTGCGGGAAGGCGGGTTCTGACCCGCGGCCTTCGCCTCCACATGGAGACGATGCCCCTCTCACACGGAGTCCGATGCACGTCGTTCATGTGCTTCATACGGAGACGGTGTCCCCTTCGGGGAACGTGATGCGGACCTCCTGTCCCTCGACCTCGCAGGACACCGACTCCCGTAGCGCCTGGGGGTGCACGGAGTCCCGCGTCAGCGCGAGCAGCGTGACGTACACGCCGGAGCCGCCCGGACGACCCGCCGCGCACCGCAGGTACGGCGTCGCGGAGTGCGGGCCGAAGGCGTTGGCCTCGACCTCGCGCGCGATGCCCGTGTCCTCGTCCCAGCCGTGCAGCGCGACAACGACACTGGTCAGCCCGTTGTCCGTCCGGGCCAGTGCCCAGCCGTGGCCCCGCTCGGCGGTGGGCCGGGTTTCGGAGGCGACCGCGTAGCCGCCCTCCCGGACGGTCAGGCCGGTCGGCGCGAGCACCCGGTGCACGCGTATCTCCCAGGGACCGCGCAGCACGCTCGTCGTCTCGATCGGGAACTCCTCCTCGCTCCCGGGCAGTTGGGCGCTGTAGCGGGAGGCGGCCGTCCGCCCGGAGCAGTGCAGCGGGACGATGGTGCGCCGGCGTGACGCGGTGCCGTCCGGGGTGACCAGCGCGATGTGCCCGTCCACGGTCCGCTCCCAGGCGTGGGGAGCCGCCTCGGGCGCGGTCGCCGTCGAGTAGCCGAACTTCGCGTGGTGCGGATCGTCCTCGGCGGGCCCGGACGGGGAGTTGTGGTCGCTGCCGTGGTTGACCAGGCGGACGATGCCGTCGTGTTTCGTGCCGTGCAACAGCCAGCCGGGGGCCGGGAGCGCGGTGTACTGGTCCGACTCCTCGACGGGCAGCGGCAGTTCGCGTGCCGTCCACACCGGGTGCTCCGGAGACAGCAGCAGCCCTAGGAAACCCATGCTCGCCCAGTACGGGGACGCGGGTCCCGAGTACGGCCGGGTCATCGGCAGGAACGTTTCGTACCAGCCGAGCGGCAGCAGCCCGCGCTCGTCGGGCACCCCCCGCTCCACGAAGTGCCGCACCGTGCCGGACGCCAGCCGTCGGGTGAGGCCCGGCTCCAGCGGCGTACAGCCGGCGAGGGCGCCCATCCATGCCGGAGCGGCGGTGGCGAAACGGTACGTCAGGGAGCGGCCGTGGTGCACGGGGGCACCGTCCGCGCCGAAGAACCGCGGGTAGTCGGCGAGGAATCGGGCGAGCCGCTCCCGGTAGACGTGGCCGCGGCCGCCGCCGTCGCCGCCGGTCATCCGGCACCACAGCAGCGGGTACAGGTGCATGGTCCAGCCGTTGTGGTAGTCGAAGATCCGGCCGTCGCCGTCGCTGTACCAGCCGTCGCCGGCGTACCAGTCGTCGAGGCGGTCGAGTCCGGCGTCGATGTCGTCCTGGCGGTGGGGCGCGCCGACCGAGGCCAGGAACTGCTCGGCCACCACCTGGTAGAGCCGCCAGTGGTTGTCCCAGGTGCGGCGGCCCACGAAACCCCACAGCCAGTCCACGACCCGCTCCTGGGCCTCGGTGTGCAACCGGTCCCAGATCCAGGGGCGGGTCTCGTGCAGCGCCACGGCGATCGAGGCGGCCTCCGCCATCTGCTGGGAGCAGTCGGTGAGTTCGGGCCAGGCCTCGCCGCTGTCGCGGTCGGTGCCCGCTGTCAGACCCCGCGCGTAGCGTTCCATGAGACGGGGATCGACGTCGCCCCGCGCCCCGGCGATCCGGAAGGAGGCCAGCAGGAATGACCGCGCGAACCCTTCGAGGCCGTCCGACACGACCCCCGACCACGAGGTCCGCCCGGGCAGCCGGTACTGCGCGAGGCCCGGCGTCGCGTACGGGACCAGGGCTTCGAGCTGCCGGTCGGCGAGCGCCTCCCAGTGTGCCCGCGTCCAGCCGGTGTGCGGCGACAGGACGTGGTCGATGGGCGGCAGGGACACATGCGGTGCGGGCATGGCAGGTTTCCGACTCCTCTGTTCCCGGGCGGGATTCCGGGTTCCGAAGAGGGATACGGCTGGTGGGGGCCGACAGATCAATCGTGCCGTGTGCGTATGCCAAGCGTCCTGTGCGCACAGCGTGAGAGCTGTTGCCCCACGGGCGGCCCTGTTCGTATGTGCGGCCCCCGTGCGCCCTCGCGGAAGGCGTCGCCCGATGGGAGGTTGACCCCGGCACAGGTGGTCCCGGCCTCCTCGGACGAACACGGCCGGACCGCCCGCGGCCGGACCCGACTCCTCGTCACCGAACGGGAAGGCACCTCATGACCGACCTGCGTCTCGGCGCCCTCGGCTTCGGCCTGCGCGGTTCGCTCGCGCGCATCGCCCACCGGCCCGGCCGGGGCTCGCGCGTGACCGTCGTCGCCGAACACGACCCGGCACTGCGGGACCGCGCCGCCGACCGCATCCCCGGCGTCCGGACCGTCGAGGACCACCGCAAGGTCATCGACGACCCGGACGTCGACGCCGTGCTCGTCCTCACCCCGGACCACACCCATGCCGACATCGCCTGCGAGGCCCTGCGCGCGGGCAAGCCCGTCTTCGTCGAGAAGCCCCTGGACATCACCATCGAGCGGTGCGACCTCATCCTGCGCACGGCCTTCGAGACCGGCACACGGCTGTATGTGGGCCACAACATGCGCCACATGCCGGTGATCCGGCTGATGCGCGACCTCATCCTTCGCGGCGACATAGGCACGGTCAAAACAGTGTGGGTACGCCACTTCGTCGGCTACGGAGGCGACTGGTACTTCAAGGACTGGCACGCCGAACGCCGGTGCACCACCGGCCTGTTGCTGCAGAAGGGCGCCCACGACCTCGACGTACTGCACTGGCTCGCGGGCGGATACACCCGGCGGGTACAGGCGTTCGGCGACCTGATGGTGTACGGCGGCAATCCGCACCGTCGTTCGCCGGGCGAGCCGAAGTCCGACGACTGGTACACGGAGGACGGCCACTGGCCGCCGCACACCCAGCGGGCGCTCAACCCCGTCATCGACGTCGAGGACGTGTCGATCGTCAACATGCGCCTGGACAACGGGGTGTTGGCCGCCTACCAGCAGTGCCACTTCACCCCCGACTACTGGCGCAACTACACCGTCATCGGCGACGCGGGCCGCCTGGAGAACTTCGGGGACGGGCCCGGGGGAGTGGTGAAGGTATGGAACGGCCGCCGCTCCGGGTACCGGGCCGAGGCCGACGCCGAGTACCCGGTGCCCGACGTGGAGCAGGACGCCGAGCACGGGGGCGCGGACCCGCTGCTGATCGAGGAGTTCCTGCGGTTCGCACGCGAGGGAGGGCGCACCGACACGTCTCCGATGGCCGCGCGCATGGCGGTTGCGGCGGGATTCCGGGCCACCGAGTCACTGCGCGGGGGCGGCGTTCCGTACGAGGTGCCGATGCTGGACGCGGAACTGATCGCGTACTTCGAGAGGGGGCAGACACGCTGACGGGGGGGGCGGGGTGATGCGAGGAAGCGGACGCGTCGAGGGGGCGGGGCCGGGCGAGAGGCCAGACACGTTCGCGGGTCCGAGGGACGCGTGGGAGGGAAGCGGATTCGGGAGAGGGGAGCGAGGCGTGAAGGAAAGCTGCGGCGGAGCTTAAGAAAACCTCGATGGACCGCAGCGCCCGCGTACGGCAGATTTCTCCGCGTCGGCAGTGGAGCGCCGCAGCCGCTGAGAGGCGCTCCCGCATGGGCCCACCCGCCATGCCCCCTGCCGTGACGCCACCCCTCACTCCGGGCCAGGGTCTGCCTTGGCATGCCCCGGCCCGGAACCCTCGTACACGGGAGCCGTGTTGAAGGCGCTGGTCAAGGAGAAGGCTGAGCCGGGACTCCGGCTCATGGACGTACCGGAGCCGGTCGTCGGACCCGGTGACGTGCTGATCAAGGTCCTCAGGACCGGTATCTGCGGCACCGACCTGCACATCCGCAGCTGGGACGGCTGGGCACAGCAGTCGATCAGGACCCCGCTCGTGGTCGGCCACGAGTTCGTGGGCGAGGTCGTCGAGACGGGCGCCGGCGTCGGCGACATCTCCGTGGGCGACCGGGTCAGCGGCGAGGGCCACCTCGTGTGCGGCAAGTGCCGCAACTGCCAGGCCGGGCGGCGCCATCTGTGCCGCGCCACGGTGGGGCTCGGCGTCGGCCGCGACGGCGCGTTCGCCGAGTATGTCGCGCTGCCCGCGTCCAACGTGTGGGTGCACCGCGTCCCCGTCGACCTCGACGTCGCCGCGATCTTCGACCCCTTCGGCAACGCCGTGCACACCGCGCTGTCGTTCCCGCTGGTCGGAGAGGACGTACTGATCACCGGCGCGGGGCCCATCGGCCTGATGGCCGCCGCCGTCGCCAAGCACGCCGGGGCCCGGCACGTCGTGGTCACCGACGTCAGCGAGGAGCGTCTGGAGCTCGCCCGCAAGATCGGCGTCAGCCTCGCGCTGAACGTCGCCGAGTCGACCATCACCGACGGACAGCGCACGCTCGGCCTGCGCGAGGGCTTCGACGTCGGCCTGGAGATGTCCGGCAACCCCGTCGCGATGCGCGACATGCTCGCCAACATGACGCACGGCGGAAAGATCGCCATGCTCGGACTGCCGTCCGAGGAGTTCGCCGTCGACTGGTCCCGGATCGTCACCTCCATGATCACGATCAAGGGCATCTACGGCCGCGAGATGTTCGAGACCTGGTACGCGATGTCGGTCCTCCTCGAAGGCGGCCTCGACCTCGCCCCCGTGATCACCGGCCGCTACGGCTACCGCGACTACGAGGCGGCGTTCGCCGACGCGGCGAGCGGCCGCGGCGGCAAGGTCATCCTCGACTGGACCCACTAAGGACTGATGATGTTCGACTCCGTACGCGATGACCTCCGCACCACCCTCGACGAGATCCGCGCCGCAGGCCTGCACAAGCCCGAGCGCGTCATCGGCAGCCCGCAGTCCGCGACCGTGAACGTCACCGCGGGCGGCCGCCCCGGAGAGGTCCTCAACTTCTGCGCGAACAACTACCTCGGTCTCGCCGACCACCCCGAGGTGATCGCCGCCGCCCACGAGGCCCTCGACCGCTGGGGCTACGGAATGGCGTCCGTGCGCTTCATCTGCGGTACGCAGGAGGTGCACAAGGAGCTGGAACAGCGCCTCTCCGCCTTCCTCGGCCAGGAGGACACGATCCTCTACTCCTCCTGCTTCGACGCCAACGGCGGAGTCTTCGAAACCCTCCTCGGCGAGGAGGACGCGGTGATCTCCGACGCCCTCAACCACGCGTCGATCATCGACGGCATCCGCCTCTCGAAGGCCCGCCGCCTCCGCTACGCCAACCGCGATCTCGCGGACCTGGAACAGCAGTTGAAGGAGGCCGCGGGCGCCCGCCGCAGGCTGATCGTCACCGACGGCGTCTTCTCCATGGACGGGTACGTGGCCCCGCTGCGCGAGATCTGCGACCTCGCCGACCGTTACGACGCGATGGTCATGGTCGACGACTCGCACGCCGTCGGCTTCGTCGGCCCGGGCGGCCGCGGCACCCCCGAGCTGCACGGTGTCATGGACCGCGTCGACATCATCACCGGCACCCTCGGCAAGGCACTCGGCGGCGCGTCCGGCGGGTACGTCGCCGCCCGCGCCGAGATCGTCGCCCTGCTGCGCCAGCGCTCGCGCCCGTACCTCTTCTCGAACACCCTGGCCCCGGTGATCGCCGCCGCCTCGCTCAAGGTCCTCGACCTGCTGGAGTCGGCGGGCGACCTGCGCGAGCAGCTCGCCGCGAACACCGCGCTGTTCCGCTCCCGGATGACCGAGGAGGGCTTCGACATCCTCCCCGGCGACCACGCCATCGCCCCGGTCATGATCGGCGACGCGGCCGTCGCCGGACGCATGGCGGAGCTGCTCCTCGACCGCGGGGTGTACGTGATCGGCTTCTCGTACCCGGTGGTCCCGCAGGGCCGCGCCCGCATCCGCGTACAGCTGTCCGCCGCGCACTCGACGGAGGACGTGAACCGCGCTGTGGACGCCTTCGTCGCGGCGAGGGCGGAGCTGGAGGCGGAGGCGAAGGCCTGAGCGCGGAGGAACGGGGCCGGGTGCCCGGCCCCGCGGATGGGCTGAGGACCGGAGCAGCAGAGTGAGCGCGAACCTCTGAGAGAATCGGTCACATGATCGAAGCGCGGCGGCTCCACATCCTCCGTGCGGTGGCGGACCATCGCACGGTGACGGCCGCCGCCGCCGCGCTCTACCTCACGCCCTCCGCCGTCTCGCAACAGCTCACCGCCCTTGAGCAGGAGACCGGCCACCGCCTGGTGGAGCGCAACGCCAGGGGCGTACGCCTGACTCCGGCCGGCGAGATCCTGCTCGGCCACACCAACGCGGTCCTCGCCCAGCTGGAGAAGGCCGAGGCGGAGCTCGCCGCGTACGACTCGGGTTCGGCGGGCACGGTCACGGTCGCCTCCTTCGCGACCGGTATCGGCCTGGTCGTCGCGCCCGCCGTGGCCCGGCTCGCGCGGACCGCGCCCGGCATCCGTATCCGCGTCCAGGACGCCGAGGGCGACGCCAGCCTGCCGATGGTGCTCGACCGGCAGGTCGACGTGGCGGTCGCCGTCGAGTACCGGGGCGCCCCGGACGCCGACGACCCCCGCCTCGCGCACATCCCGCTGTACGCCGAGCCGTTCGACGCCGTGGTCCCGGTGACCCACCGCCTCGCCGACCGTACGGAGGTGCCGCTCGCCGAGCTGGCCAAGGACCCGTGGATCGGCCCGTACCCCGGAAACCCCTGCCACGACGTGGTGGTCCTGGCCTGTGAGCACGCGGGATTCCAGCCCCGTCTCGAACACTCCTCGGACGACTTCCGGGCGGTCGTCGCGCTCGCGTCGGCGGACGCGGGGGTCGCCCTGGTGCCGCGCTCTGCCCTGAGCGGCATGGATCTTGCGGGTGTGGTCGTACGCCCCGTCGACGGGGTCGCACCCACGCGCCGGGTCTTCGCCGCCGTGCGCCGGGGAGCCGAGGAGCATCCGCTGATCCGGCCGGTGCTGGAGGCGCTGGGCGAGGCCGCACCGGTGTGATGGCCGCCCACGGGTGGCGCGTTTCTTATATGGGATAGCATCCCGAATATGAGAAGTGATGGAGGCGCTGCCGCGGAGGCCGGCGGCCCGGACCCCGTCGATGCCCGACTCGGCGTGCGGCTGGCCGAGCTGCGGGCCGAACGAGGCTGGTCCCTGGGCGAGTTGGCCGAGCGCAGCGGGGTGAGCCGGTCGACCCTGTCCCGGGCCGAGCGCGCGGAGATCAGCCCGACGGCCTCGCTCCTGAACCGACTCTGCGGGGTCTACGGCCGCACCATGTCGCAGCTGCTCAGCGAGGTCGAGGCGGAGCCCGCCCTGCTGGTACGGGCCGTCGACCAGGCCGTTTGGGAGGACAGGGCGTCCGGTTTCGTACGCCGCTCCGTGTCCCCGCCGCATGCCGGGCTGCGCGGCGAACTCGTCGAGGGCCGGCTCGCGGCCGGTGCGGACATCGCGTACGACCGGCCGCCCGTAGCCGGCCTCGAACAGCACATCTGGGTGCTCGACGGGCGGCTGGAGGTCACGGCCCAGGACACCGGGCACCGGCTCGACGCGGGCGACTGCCTGCGGTTGCGGGTGTGGGGGCCGACTCGATTCCGGTGCACCGGCCCCGAGGACGCGCGCTATGTGCTGGCGGTGGTGCTGCCATGATCACCGTCGTACGGCTCACGGCCGACCAACTGCTCCGATCCGTCGACGAGTTGGCCGACCTGCTGACCGACACCGTCGACGGGGGAGCGTCGGTCGGATTCCTCGCCCCGCTCGACCGTGCGGCCGCCGTCGAGTGGTGGCGGGGGCGGGCGGACATGCTCGCGGAGGGCGGTCTCGCCGTGTGGGCCGCGTACACGCGGGGCCGGATCGTCGGCACCGTCAGCCTGGTCTTCCCGGACAAGCCCAACAGCAGTCATCGCGCCGAGGTGGCGAAGCTGATGGTGCACAGGGAGGGTCGCGGTAAAGGGCTCGGCCGCTCGCTGCTCGCGACGGCCGAACGCGCGGCCGCCGAGGCGGGCGTGACCCTGCTCAACCTCGACACCGAGACGGACAGCCCGGCCGAGTCCCTCTACCGGTCGGCGGGTTGGACCCGGGCGGGCGTCATACCCGACTACGCGCGGACGCCTGCCGGGGTGCTTCGTCCGACGACGATCCTCTACAAGTACGTGGTGGCGACCGAGGGTTCGGAGCCTGCTCCGAGTCGTTGACCGCCCCACTCGTGGGGGTTGGCCGAACCGGATCTCAGCGGTGCCTGTACCGGCTCTCAGCAGGTGAATGTCAGTGGCATTGGCTACGGTTCCTTCCATGCAGGATGCCGAAGACGTACGCCGAATCTGCCTCTCTCTGCCGGACACGACGGAGAAGATCGCCTGGAGCATGCCCACCTTCCGGGTCGCGGGGAAGATGTTCGCCACGCTGCCCGAGGAAGAGACCTCCATCGCCGTGCGCTGCCCGAAGGAGGAGCGCGACGAACTGGTCCTGGCCGAGCCCGGGAAGTTCTGGATCGCCGACCACGAGGCGGGCTTCGCCTGGGTGCGTGTGCGGCTCACGGCTCTTGAGGACTCGGACGAGTTGCGTGACATCCTCGCGGACTCCTGGCGGCAGGCGGCTCCGACCCGGCTGCTGGAGTCCTACCCGGAATTGGGGCTTCCGGCTGACGGCTGAGGGGCGTTGTCAGTGCCGCGTGGCATGATCCGAAGGCAGGTGGGGAGCTCGGCGCGGAGGGGTGCCGCGGTCCCGTCGAGGGGCTGATCGGTGGGGGAGGGGTGTGAGGGGGATGGCTGGGGGCGGGTCGTCCTCGGGCGAGGCGCCGTCGTCGGAGGAGGGGACGGGTGCCGGTGGCCGTGACCTCGGGGTTGGCGGGCGCGGACCGGGTGTCGGTCACCGTGATGCGGGCGCCGGTCACCCTGGCGCGGACGGGGGCCAGCGTGACGCGGGTGTCAGGCACTGTGATGCGGGCGCCGGTTACCGGGACACGGGTGTCGGTCGGCGTGGCGCGGGCGGTGGGGCCGGTCGTCGTGAGGTGAGTGACGCAGGCGGTTCCCGGAAGGTCTGGTCGCGGGATTTCGGACTGTTCTTCACCGCGCGGGCCGTCGCCAAGCTGGGCGACACGATGTTGCCCGTGGCGCTGGCGGCGGGTCTGCTGCAGCACGGCTACGGGGTGGGGGCCGTCGGCCTGGCCATGGCCGCGTCGGCCGCCTGCTTCGCGGGTCTGGTGATCTTCGGCGGGGTCTTCGCCGACCGGTTCAGCACCCGTCTGCTGATGATCGGTGCCGATGTGGTGCGGCTGGGCAGCCAGTCCGTCGCCGCCACGTTGTTCTTCACCGGCCACGTCGTGCTCTGGCAGATCTGTGCGATCGGCGCGGTCAACGGCGCGGCGGCCGCGATCTTCGAGCCCGGCGTCGCCAGCACGGTGCCCCGGCTCGCCACCGACGTCCAGGCGGCCAACGGCGCCATACGGGTCGCGGAGTCCACGGCCCAGCTGGCGGGCCCCGCGATCGCCGGCCTGCTGGTCGCCTTCGCCTCCCCCGGCGGAGTCTTCGCGGCCCACGCCACGACGTACGCCCTGAGCGCCCTGTGTCTCCTGCTGCTCCGGCTGCCCCCGGCCGACCCCGACCACCGGGCCCGCACGAACGGCTTCGGGGCCGATCTCGTCCAGGGCTGGCGGGAGTTCAGATCCCGTACGTGGCTGTGGGCAGTCATCGTCATCTGGTGCGTCCTGATGATCTCCGTCTGGGGTCCGACGGTCCCGCTGGTCGCGACGGAAGTCGTCCAGGAGCACGGCCCGCGCGCCTACGGCCTGGTCAACTCCGCCCTCGGCGCGGGCACGGTCATAGGCGGCCTGATCGCACTGCGACTGCGTCCTCGGCACATGCTTCGCGCGGGTTCGCTCGCCCTCTTCGCCTTCGCCTGCTTCCCGGCCGCCGTCGGAGCGGGCTTCGGGGTGGCGGCGATGGCGGCCGGTGCGGCAATAGCGGGCGCGGGCCTGTCGTTCTGGGGCGTCATGTGGGCGACCAGCGTGCAGACCCAGGTCCCGCCCGATGCCCTCAACCGCATCCACGCCTACGACATCGCCGGCTCCCTGGCCATGATGCCGGTCGGCCAGGCCCTCGCCGGCCCGGCCGCGGCGGCCCTCGGCGCGGACCACGTCCTCCTCGTGGCCGGCGCCATGACCCTCGTCGTGGCGACGGCACTGCTCTCGGTGCCCGCGATACGAGGGCTGGTGCGAGCTGAGACGCCGACGTCGCGGTCGCTGCCGCTGTCGCACGGGTCGGCGGGAACAGCCGCCGGACCCACGCATACCGGCGGCAGAGACAGACAAGGGAGCGGACAACCAGGAGTCAGACGAGGAGACGGACGAGGAGACGGACGAGGGAAGAGACAGACGTGCACCGGCGGAAAGAGCTGAAGCCCGGCCGAGGAGCCAGGCCTGCGCCTACGCGCTGACCCGTGTCGCCCCCAGGAACCCACCGATCCGCTCCCGCAACGACCCGGCGTCCAGCCCGTGCGCGGCCACGTGTTCCTCGATCTGCCCGTAGCGGCGCAGTTCACGGCGGCCGACGCCGAGCCCGAGAACGCGGTGCGGCAGGTCCGCGAGGGCGTCGTTCGCGGCCGGTGTCGACGTGCCGGCCAGGTACGGCTCGACGAGGACGACATCGGTCCCGGCTGCCTCCGTGGCCCGGCGCAGCGCGGCCGAGTCGAAGGGGCGCACGGTCGTCCCGTACAGCACGGTGACGTCGAGGCCCTCGGTGGCGGCGAGTACGGCGTCGAGCATCGGCCCGACCGCGACGACCACACCGGCCCGCCCCTCGCGGACGGTGCGGAACCGGGCTCCGTCGACGGCGCGGGCCTCGGTGTTCGACTGCACGGAGAGTCGTACGTACACCTTGTCGTCGCCCGCCGCGACGGCGTGCCGCAGCAGCGTCTCGGCCTCGTCCGGGTGGCCCGGGACATGCACGGTCCAGCCGTCGAGCGTGTCCAGCAGGGCGATGTCGCCGGGTGCCATGTGCGTGTAGCCGCCCGAGGGCCAGTCGAAGGACGCGGAGGCGCTGACCAGCACCGCGCCCACGTCCTGGTGCCCGAGGTCCAGCTTGACCTGCTCGAAGGGCCGCTCGACGAGGAAGCTGGCGAAGGTGTGCACCACGGGCCGCAGCCCGGTCAGCGCCAGACCTGCGCCCGCCCCGACCAGCAACTGCTCCCGGATGCCGACGTTGATCACGCGGTCCGGATGCTGCTGCCGCGCCTCATCGAACCCGGCCAGACCGATCTCGGCGAGGACGACGGCGACGCGCGGGTCCTCGTCTAGTAGCCGTGAGACGACCGGGGCGAAGCGGTCACGCATGGTGTCCATGGGGAAAGTCCTCCGTGTGCGGGTGTGCGGGTGTGCGTGCGGGTGGGCGTGGGCGACCGGCTCAGGCGGTCTTCGGCTCCACCTGGGCGACGACCACGCGCGGACGTCCCGGGTGAGGGGCGGTGAAGGCGGCGTACAGGGCGTTGTGGTCCCGTCCGTCGACGGTCTCGGCGGACCAGCCGGCGGCGTCGAAGCGCGCGGCGATCCCTCCGGGGAGCGCATAACTGGCGGAGGAGTTGTCGATCACGACGGTGTGCAGTTGGTCGAGCCCGGCCGGACCGGCGTAGGCGAGGGCCTCGTGGTTGCTGCCCTCGTCCAGTTCGGCGTCCCCGACCAGCACCCAGACACGAGGGTCGGGCAGTCCTTGGGCGCGCAGGCCCAGCGCCGTACCGACCGCGATCGGCAGCCCGTGCCCGAGGGAACCGCTGCCGATCTCGGCACCCGGTACGAGCACGCGGTCCGGATGGTGCCCGAGCGGCGAGTCGTACGAGCCGAAACCCGGCAGCCAGTCGACCGGGACGAATCCCTTCGCTGCGAGCACCGCGTAGTACGCCATCGGCCCGTGCCCCTTGGACAGCAGGAACCGGTCCCGTTCCGGATCGTCCGCCCGTTCCGCCGTCACCCGTAGAACCCGGTCGTAGAGCACCCAGAGCGCGTCGAGCGTGGACGTCGCCGCCGGCCCGTGCTTCTCGTCCCCGCTCATCAGCCCCATCAGGTCCGGCAGGTCCGCATACCCGTAGCCGCGTTTCACCGTTGTCGTCGTCATACGGACGATCGTGCGACCTCAAGCAAGGTTGAGGTCAAGTGGTGATCGCAGGGACAAGGTGATCGCAGGGACAAGGCGATCACCGGGACAAAAGGAGTGCGCGACCACCGACCCGAGTGCGGTATTGTTTCCGTGCGCGTTCAACCAGGGGAAACCCCAGGTCACAACGGGCAACGGGACGTGGCGCAGCTTGGTAGCGCACTTGACTGGGGGTCAAGGGGTCGCAGGTTCAAATCCTGTCGTCCCGACCAGCTTTCTGCAGGTCGGAGCCGTTCTCTCGTTAAGAGAGGGCGGCTTTTCGTGTGTCCGGAGGGCTGGTGGTCGCGTGGTGGCTGCCGTCAACCATCGAGGGAGACTCGCGGGCCGTCGGCGGCGTAGGCGATCCGGAAGCCGAGGTTGCCCGTCGTGCTGTCGGCGGTGTTGGCCGTGCGGGCGGCGACGCGGTAGCGGTTGCAGTACGAGTCGTGGCACAGGTACGAGCCTCCGCGCATGACGCGCAGCTCCGGGGACCTGGGGTCCCATGGGTCGGCGCACCACTCCCACACGTTCCCGGAAACGTTGTAGAGCCCGTAGGCGTTCGGGGGAAAGGCGTGGACGGGCGCGGTGCCGGTGTGGCCGTCCACGGCGGTGTTCTTGGTGGGGAAGGTGCCCTGCCAGATGTTGCAGCGGTGCTCGCCGTCGGGGGCGAGTTCGTCGCCCCACGGGTAGCGGGCCTGGTCGAGGCCGCCGCGGGCGGCGTACTCCCACTCGGTCTCGGTGGGCAGCCGTCCGCCGGCCCATCCGGCGAACGCCTTGGCGTCGGACCAGCCGACGTGGGTGACGGGATGGTCCCAGCGGCCTGCGAGGTCGCTGCCGGGTCCCTCCGGGGTGCGCCAGGTGGCTCCCTGAACTCCGCACCACCACGGGGTGGCGTCGGGGCGTGGCGAGACGCGTCTCAAGTCGCCTGGCAGGAGCCGGGCGAAGACGTAGCTCCAGCCGTGGCGCTCGGCCTCGGTGCGGTGCCCGGTGTCCGCGACGAAGGCGGCGAAGCGGGCGGTGGTCACGGCGTGGGCGTCGATGGCGAACGCGTCCACGGCCACCTCACGGACGGGGCCCTCCCCGTCGCCGGGGTTCGCGTCCGCGTCCTCGGTGCCCATACGGAAGGTTCCGCCGGGCAGGGTGACACGGGTGTCGTGGCCGAGCGGCCGGGTGTGGGCGGCAGGCGGCGTGAGTGCGAGGGCGAGCCGCCCCGCGCCGACGGCTTCGGCAGCGACGGCATCGGCGCCGGTGCGGGAGGGGGCGCAGCAGGAGGGGCTGACCCGGCCTGCGCCCGGTGGGCTGCTCATCGCGTGCCGCCGACCGGCGTCGAGGCATCCGTGCCGCCAACCGGTGTCGAGGCATCCGTACCGGCGGGCGTCGAGGAGCCCGCGCCGTCGGCCTTCTCCGTCTCGAACGACGACAGGGTGGTGTCGTGGTCGGTCGGCACGTCGTACATGGGTGTCATCCAGTGGAAGAAGTTGTCGCCGCGGTCCCGTAGCAGGCGGTACAGGCGGTGCATCAACTGCGTGCGTACGTACCGGAGTTCGGGGTGGTCGTAGCGGTTGAGGAGCTCGTGCGGGTCGGTCCGCAGGTCGTACAGCTCGTTGTGCGACTCGGGGTTGACGACCAGCTTGTGGCGCCTGGTGCGCAGCATGCGCTACGCCTACGACCCGCCGGGCACCGGCCGCACGCAGTACCAGTACGACGCGGTCGTCGCCGTCGCCGACCGCTTCGAGGGCCCGTACTCCCGGCGGTGGACCGCGGGCGTCGGCGCGGGCCACAACAACTTCTTCGCCGACCACGAGGGTGGCCTCTGGGCCACGTTCTTCCGCAACCCGGTCGCCGGATACTGGTCCCACCCGTCCCGCGTCGCGAGCGCCGCCGTCCCGGGCGTCGTCCGCCTGGAGTGGACGGGACCGGAGGGCAACCGCCTCTACGTCCGGCGCCGGCGGAACCAACGGGCCGGCGGCTGACCGTGCGAGCGGAGGTATGGGAAAGGGACACCAGCGCCAGTCGTCGGAGGCTCCTCGGCCTAGCCGGCGGTGGCGCACTGCTGCTCGCGGGGTGCCGGTCGGACGGGGTCGGAGTCGGAGCCGGCGGCTCCGGAGGCAGCGGTGCCGGCGGCAGTGGCTCCGGCGGTTCGGGCAGCTACGCCGGGTACCGGACGCGTCCCGCGGCCCCGGAGAACGTGCTCGGCGCGAACTTCAACGAGGAGCCGCGCGGCATGGCCGCCTCGGTGCTGGACGACCTGCGCACCAAGTGGGTGCGCGGCTTCGTCGCGATGCCCGAACTGGACAGTGTGGAGGCACCCCGGCAACCTGCGATCAGGGCCCTGCTGTCGTTCGCCGGCGCCGGCCACGGCACCGTACTGTCGCTGAAATTCCCCTACCGGACCACGCCCCTTCCACAGCCGGGCACCAGCGCGATGGACTTGGAGCGACCCGGTGCCCGCCGTGTACGCCAGTCGCTACGGGGTGACGGCCGGCCCCCCGGTGTGGCAGGAGGTACGGGACGCCGCCGCGGACTCCGTCTCGCAGCAGCGGTGGCGCGATCTGCTGATGAACAGCCCGTGGTTCGCATCCCGCAAGGACTACCTGACCAACCAGGTGCGGCAGTTCCGCGCCACGGGACGGCTGGCCGTGGCGACCTACGGCGCGCTCCAGCAGCCCGCCATGGTCCGCGACATCGGGCCGACGAAGATGCCGTGGCTGCTGAACAGCCTGTACGCCAACCTCGTCGTCCAGCCTTCCGCGAACGGCGCCAGGGCTCACAACCCGGTGTTCTTCGACGCGTTCCGCGCCCTCCAGGACACTTCCGGCGGGGTCGCGATGGCGTGGCGTTGAGCAGCCCGTGTGTCAGATCGTGGAGTCGGGTCGCGTTGATGCCTGAAGTTGTCTGCGTGCGTTGTGGTCGAGGACGCCTACTGGCGTGCCAGACCGTGGCGGTCGGCCCAGGCGTTGATCGCTGCGGCCAGTTCCTCGGGGCGGTCCTCCGGGGAGTGGTGGCCGGCGAGGCCGTGGCGGGAGACCTCCAGGCCGGCGATGTTCTCCTCGCACCAGGCCACGGCCCCTTGGTCGGTCATCGCGCCCGGGCCGGGTACGAACGCGGCGAGCAGTTTGGGGACTTCGGGGCTGGCGGCCAGCCAGGCGTCGTAGTGCTCGACGCGGGCCACGATGTCGGCGGGCTCGTCGTCCAGCGGCATCATGCGCGTCCACGCCAGTACCGGGCGGCGGCTGTGCGGTGTCGGGAAGGGACGGCGGTAGACCTCCAGGTCGGCAGGGTCGAGCGGAGTGGCGAGCGTGTCCGGGAGCCCTTCGATGAACATGGACTTCTCCAGGATCATCTCCTCGCCCACCCCGGGGGTGCGCAGGAGGATGAACAACTCCCGTCCGGCCGAAGGGAGTTCGTCGCCAACCAGCGGCTTGACGATCGTCTCGGTGAAGGCGAGGCCGCGGACGCGGCCCGGGAGACGGGCGGCGCGGTCGAAGGCGAGCGCGCCGCCCCAGTCGTGGCCGACGAGGACGGCCTCGGCAAGGCCCAGGGCGTCGAACCAGGCGTCGAGGTAGCGGGCGTGGTCGTCGAAGGAGTAGGCGAGCTCGGGTTTTCCGGAGTCGCCCATGCCGATGAGATCGGGGGCGAGCAGGCGGCGGCCGGGCGCGGCCACACCCGGCAGGACGTTCCGCCACAGGTGGGAGGAGGTGGGGTTGCCGTGGAGGAAGACGAACGGCAGACCGTCGGGGTCGCCGGACTCGCGGTAGTGGAGAGTGGAGTCGAGGACGGGGAGGATGGGCACGGCGGAGTTCCTACGCTTTCTTCGAGGGGGATTCAGAGGTTGAGGCTCAGGACTCGGTCGAGGGCGATCTCGACGACGACCAGGTCCGGCGGGGCGGGCGGGGCCGCGCGGTAGCGGACGGTGTAGCGGCGGATCGCCTCGGCCAGGCTCGCGGGGTCGTCGGTGACGGTGGCCCGGCCTTCGAGGGTGACCCAGCGGAAGCCGTCCGCCTGGCAGAGCGCGACACAGGCCGTCGGGCCGCCCACCGCGACGTTCCGGGCCTTGCGCGCTCCCGCCCGGGTGGTCACCCGGGCCAGGCCGGTGACCGGGTCGAAGGTGAAGCGGACAGGGGTGACATGCGGGGTGCCGTCAGGGCGGAGCGTGGTGAGGGTGGCGGTGTGGGGGCGAGTGAGGAACACCCTTGTGGTGGGCGGGAGTTCGACGGTCGCCCGGCTCACTTCTTCTTCACGCCCTCGTTCCAGATCAGCTTGGCGATGTTCGGCTTCACGGCCGTGGTGACGACACCCATGGCCGTACGGACGTACCGCCGCTCCTCCAACTCGCGCAGCATGCTCGAGGCGAGGTCGGCACGGGCGGTGAAGACACCGTCGGCACTGGCCTCGTCGGTGTGATAGTCCGTGACGACGGGGTGCTCGAAGAGGCCTGAGGGCCGGACGAAGGTCCAGTCGAGGTTCGTCTGACGGATCACGGCCTCCATGCGGCGCATGTCCTCGTGGAGGGTACGGCCGAGGCGTCGGTTCACCAGCGGGTCGAGCACATGATTGAAGAAGTGCGCGCCCGTGGGACGCCAGTGCGGGTCAGCGACACTGGAGCTCACGGCGAGCAACCGCTTGATGCCGTGGCGAGCCATGGCCCCGGTGATGGCCGTGGCGCTCGCCGAGTACGTGCTGATGGTCTCCTTGCTGAAGCGCGCGCCCAATACGGAGAGGACGGCGTCCGTCCTCCTGATCGCGGCGTCGACAGCCGCCGGGTCGGTGGCGTCGGCGTCGGCCACGGTGAGACCGGGCCGCGTGGAGAGGGAGCCGGGTCGGCGAGTCACGGCGACGACCTCGTGGCCGGCAGCGAGGGCCTGGTCGGTGAGGTGGCGGCCGGTCGGTCCATTGGCACCGAAGACTGCGATACGCATGGCGTCGGGTCATCCCTTCGTGTGGTTGCAGGAACGCCCTTGACTGTGCCGATCACGAAAAGGAGGCTCAACGCTGATGAATAACTCCGCCCCTGTCACCGCCCGCCTCCGAGGCCGCCCCCGCGGCAACCCACCGACCCGCGAGTCGATCGTCTCGGCGGCCCGGGCGCTCTTCCTGGAGCGCGGCTACCGGGGCACCACTCTGCGCGCGGTGGCCGGGGCCGCAGGCGTCGACCCGGCGCTGATCGCGTACCACTTCGGCTCGAAGAAGAGCCTGTTCGCGGACGTGATGCAGTTCCAGTGCGCCAATGCGCTGGCGGTGGACGACGTCCTCGGCGGCGACCCGGCCACTCTCCCCGACCGTCTGATCGACGCGGTGACGAACCTGTGGGAGGACGCGGACTTCGTACAGCTCACCACCCAGGGTGAGGAGGCCGCTGAGGTGATTCGTGAATACCTGGAACGCGAGCTGCTGGCCCGGCTTGTTGAATTTCTCGGCGGCCGGGACGCAACCGCCCGCGCCACGGCCGTGGTGACGATCCTCGGCGGCCTCATCTACACCCGCTACCTCAACCCCCTCCCGACCCTCGCCGCCCTCACCCCCTCCGAGACCCGCCGCATCCTCACCCCGGCGCTGCGCGCGGCACTGACCCCGAGGCCGCGCACCGGGGCAACCACCAGAGTGGGCCGTCGGGGCTCGCCGACCTCCGGTGGAAGAGCCGTCCGGCCTTGACGAGACTGCTCGGCGCTGGGGGGCATGGAGGCGCCGGTTCAGAGTCTGTCGTCCCGACCAGCTTTTTCTGCAGGTCGGAGGTCGTTCTCCCGCTTGTGAGAGGGCGGGTTCCCGCGTTCCTGGAGGGCGGGTGGTCGCAGTGTGGCTGCGTGGGTGCCGTCGGCCGGGGCAGCGTTGCCGCCCCGGCCGAGGGGCCTTGGGGTCAGTCCCTGATCTGAGGCAGGAGGGAGACGATCCCGCTGCCGTTCCGGGCGATCAGCGCATCCTCGTAGAGCAGGAGTTGGGGCGGGTTCCCGAAGGAGGGCCCCGGCTTCTGCTTGCCGGTGTCGGCGTGGCCGCGCCAGACCTGCTCACCCGTGCGCAAGTCGAGGCCGGACAGGTCTCCGGTCGGGCCGACGAAGTACACGACCCCTTGGCTCGCCGACACCACGGGGGCCGCGAGGCCCGTCGACGTCTCCTTGTCGGGCATCCTGACGCCCACTGGGCCGGTCCACAGGGTCTTTCCCGAGGTCAGCGAGTAGGCCGAGACCTTGCCCTGCCAGGACACCGAGATCAGAAGATCACCGACGATGTCCGAGTTGGCCGGCTCTCCCTCGATCCGGTAGGAGTGCGAGGTCTGCTTCCCGGAGCCGCTGACGGTGGTCAGCCGCAGGTCCTTGTCGCCCACGTTCTTCGCTGCGATCAGGACCATCCGGTCGCCCGAGGTCCCGACGAGCTGCTGCCTGCCGGGCATGGTCATGACCTTCTCGGCGCTTCCGGTGGCGGGATCGAGACGGAAGACGTCGGTGTCGCCCGGCTCCTCGGTGTCCTGACCGCACAGGAGATAGGGCACCCCGCTCAGCACTGCCCGTTGACACATGATGCCCTTGTCCCACGTGTGTCGCCACTTCTCCTCACCGGTCAGCGGATCGAGGGCCGACATCGTGCGGAGCGAAGGGGTGTTGGCCAGTACCGCGCCGTCGATGAGCATGGCGGCCTGGTCGGTGCGGTCGTCCTGCGGCATCTCGGCCGTCCACAGCACCTCGCCGTTGTCGGCGTCCACCGCCATCAGATCGGTACCGCCGATGTAGTCCCCGTTCGGCTCCTTGTCCGCGGTGTGATTGCGGTAGGCGTACACCACGCCGTCGCGCACGGCGAAGGGGTGGTCGATCCCGTCGCCTTCGCGATTGACCTTGACAGTCCACAGCCGCTCGCCGGTGTTGGCGTCGAACTTCGCGGCGTCGTACTTGGACCCGCTGCAGTACAGCGCGGAGCCCTCCACCAGGCAGCCCCGCTCGCCGGCACCCTGGATGTCGCTCTGCCACGGCTTCCAGCCCTCCGGTGACACCGCCGGGCGTACCGGCCGGTCATGCTCGGCAGCACCGCCGCCCCCGAAGCCCAACACCGCCCCCACGCTGATCGCGGCAACGGCCACCGCCGCCCCCGCGGCCTGCGAGAAGCGACGCCGACTGCGCCGCCGCACCACCTTCTCGGCCAGGTCCCCAGGCGCCCGCACCCGGTCCAGGGCGACCGAGCGCAGTGTCTCCCGGACCTTCTTCTCCACCTGCTCCGTCGTCATCCCTGGACCTCCTTCGGCGTGTAACTGAGCGACTGCACCTGTTCCGGCGGCCCTTCGGGCCCGAGCTCCGGTACGAGCGTCCGGAGCTTGGCGAGCGACCGGTACGCCGTACTGCGCACCGTGCCGACCGGGCATCTCAGCAGTGCCGCGACCTCGGCCTCCGGCAGGTCCTCGAAGTAGCGCAGTACGACCACGGCCCGCTGCCGTTTCGTCAGTTTTCCGAGCGCCGCCCACAGCGCGATCCGCAGCTCGGAGTCCGACTCGGTACCGGCGTCGCTGCCGGACTCGGGCAGCACGGGCACCGTCGTCTCGGCGCGGTGCCTGCGCAGCCGCCAGCGGTTGACCTGCTGGCGGTACATGACCTGCCGGATGTACGCCTCGGGCTGCTCGATGTGAGCCCAGCGCCCGTAGGCCTTCATCAGCGCAATCTGCAGCAGATCCTCCGCGGCGTGCCGGTCCCCGCCGGTGAGCAGCACCGCGAGCTGCAGCAGCGCGGTGGAGCGCATCGCTACGAACTCCCGGAACTCGTCGTGACTTGTGGCCTCCATCGACCCTCCCCTTCTCGCAACCATCACGACGCGATGAGCCACCCGCGGCTATCCCTCGGCGGGCGAGATTGTGTGTTCGCACCAAGTCGGTGACAGCCTCGTACACGCGAAGAGGACCGGCCTTCCCCCACGCCACTGCCATCGCCCCCGCCTTCGCCCAGGGCAAGATCGCACGTACCGTCACTGACGAACCGACACCTTCGGGAATGGAGCCGCAAGCGTGACCGACCCGTTGCAGGACCCGCGGTTCTTCGCAGATCCGTACTCGGCCTACGCGTGGCTGCGAGACGCGGCGCCGGTGCGGAAGGTGGCCACCGGTTCAGGTGGGCGCTACAGCTACCTGGTCACGGGCTACGCGGAGGCCCGGGAGGCATTCGCGGATCCTCGGCTCTCGAAGAACACCGTGCGGTTCTTCGCCGACCGGCCGTCGCAGCGGGATCTCCATCCGGCCGTCTCCCAGAACATGCTCGCCACCGACCCTCCGCGGCACGCACGGCTGCGGGCTCTGGTGACGAAGGCGTTCACCACCGGGGCCGTCGCACGGATGCGCCCCTATATCGCCGGCCTGGCCGACGAGTTGCTCGACGCCTGGCCGGGCCGCGGACCGGTGGACCTCGTCGAGAGCCTCGCCGTCCCTCTGCCGGTCACCGTCATCTGCGAGATGCTGGGGGTACCCGAGTCCGACCGTCGGCTCGTGCGTACCTGGTCGAGCGATCTGTTCGCCGCCGGAGACCCCCGAGGGATCGACGCCGCCTCACATGCCATCGGCGGCTACATGACCGACCTCGTCGCCTCCCGACGCAGTTCGCCCGGTGAGAGTCTGCTCGACGACCTCATCGCCGTACGAGACGGCCAGGACCAGTTGACCGAGGACGAACTCGTGTCGCTCGCCGTGCTCCTGCTCGTGGCCGGCCACGAGACCACCACCAACTTCATTGGCAACGCGGCCCTGGCCCTTCTCCAACACCCGGAGTCACTCGGGCGGTTGAGGGCCGAGCCGCAACTGCTCGGGAGTGCGCTGGACGAGTTGCTGCGCTTCGACTCGCCTGTCGGGATCGCGACGTTCCGCTACAGCACCGAAGAGTTCACGCTCGGCGGAACCGTGAT
The DNA here is from genome assembly GCF_036182465.1 of Streptomyces sp. NBC_00258. Taxonomy (NCBI): domain Bacteria; kingdom Bacillati; phylum Actinomycetota; class Actinomycetes; order Kitasatosporales; family Streptomycetaceae; genus Streptomyces; species Streptomyces sp. NBC_00258. The sequence continues at coordinate 2,724,353 of NZ_CP108081.1, read as the reverse complement.
TCCCGAAGGCATTCCGGTGCTCATCGCTCCCGGCGCCGCCAACCGCGATCCGAACCGGTTTCCCGGTCCGGACCAGCTCGATTTCAACCGCGGTGCCACCGGACATCTTGCCTTCGGCCACGGAATCCACAGATGCCTGGGAGCGCCCCTCGCGCGAGCCGAAGGCGAACTCGCGCTCCGGGCGGTCATTTCCCGCTTCGCCGGCATTCGGCTGGCAGTTCCCGCGGAGGAACTGGAATGGCGGCACACGCGGTTGATGCGCGGCCTTGCATCCCTGCCCCTCATTCTGTGACGACAAGTCATCCTGACGGCTGACGGCTGACGGCTGACGACGAGAACGCTGGCGGGCCGGTGGTCGGCGTGCCGAGGCCGACGCCCCGCCCTTGCCGGGCATCGGCTCATACGGTCGCGAGGGACACCTCGGTCGACTTGATCAGGGCGGTGACGGCGGTACCGGTTCCCAGGCGGAGGTCCGTGACGGCGTCCTTCGTGATCGCCGAGGTCAGGTTGCCGCCGTCGACGCTCACCTTCACGGACGCCATGGCGTCGCCCGTGGCGATGTCGGTGACCGTGCCCGGGAGCCGGTTGCGGATGGACAGCCCGTCCACCGGGCCGGTGGCCAGCGAGATCTCGGTGGACTTCACCAGGGCGCGGACAGCGGAACCCTCCGCGAGACCGAGTTCCTTCACGGCCTCCGAGGTGATCGCCGCCGTGAGCTCCTGCCCGCCGTCGAGACGCACCTTGACGGTCGCCATGGCCTCGCCCGGGGTGACGGCGGTGACGGTGCCGGGGAGCTGATTGCGGATGCTCAGGCTCATGACGGGATGCCTCACAGACTTCATGGTGGTTATGTCCCGCTTTGGGGCGGCTGTGAGTTTCACCGTAGCGGGGTGGGGTGTGGGCCGGGGTGAGGCTGGTCGCACCCGCCGGGCGAATCAGGCCGGGTAGGCGTGCGTCTGGGCCGCCTTGACCGTCGCCCACACCGTGGCCCCGGGGTGGAGGTCGAGTTCGGCGGCGGCGACGGTGGTGAGGTCGGCGGCGAGCGGGAGTTCGCCGGTGAGGTCGGCCCGGATCTGGTCGCCGTGGGTCTCCATGCCCGCGACCTCGCACTGCCAGAGATTGCGGGCACTGGAACCGGTGGGGCGGTCCCGGTAGAGGGTGACCGCGCTCGGCGGGAAGGCGACGAAGACCGGGCCCGTCAGATCCTCCGTGGTGGTGATCGACGGGCCGCCGTCCACGTGGACCGTGTGGCCCTCGGCCCGTCCCTTGTAGAGGTTCAGACCGACCAGGTGTGCGATGTAGTCCGTGCGAGGGTGGCGTGCGATGTCGGCGGGGGTGCCTTCCTGGACGACGCGGCCGTCCTCGATGACGACGAGACGGTCGGCCAGGACCATGGCGTCGAGCGGGTCGTGGGTGACGAGTACGGCGACGGCCTCGAACTCCGCCAGGTGGCGCCGGAGTTGGGTCCGTACCTCCAGGCGGGTGCGGGCGTCGAGGGCGGCGAGGGGTTCGTCGAGGAGGAGGAGCCGGGGGTTGGTGGCGAGGGCGCGGGCGAGGGCGACGCGCTGGGCCTGGCCGCCGGAGAGGCGGCGGGGCCTGGCGCCGGCATGCTCGGCGAGGCCCATCCGCTCCAGCCATTCGGCGGCCTGGGCGCGGGCCCCCGCCTTGGTCGCGCCGTGGCAGCGCGGGCCGAAGGCCACGTTGTCCAGGGCCGTGAGGTGCGGGAAGAGCAAATAGTCCTGGAAGACGACACCGACCGGGCGAGACTCGGGCGCCGTACGGTCCAACACCGCGCCGTCCAGGCGCAGTCGGCCGCCGGTGAGCGGCGTCAGGCCGGCCAGGGCACGCAGGGCGGTGGTCTTTCCGGCCCCGTTGGGGCCCAGCAGGGCGACCACGTCACCGGGTGCGGCGGTCAGTGCCACGTCGAGCCGGAACGAGCCCCGGTCGACGACGAGATGGGCGTCAAGACCCGCCGGGACCGGGCCGGGGACGCCCGTGGCCTCGTACGCGGACTTCTCTGTCTTCTCTGTCTTCTCCTCCGTCTTCTCGGACTTCACGGACTTCTGGGTCTTCTGGGTCTTCCCGGTGTGGGTCATGAGGCGGTCATCCAGCGATCGCGCAGCCCGGCCAGGACCGCGACGGACACGGCGAGCAGCACCAGGCTGAGAGCGATGGCCGCCTCCGGGTCGCTCTGCAGGGCCAGGTAGACGGCCAGCGGCATGGTCTGCGTACGGCCGGGGAAGTTGCCGGCGAAGGTGATCGTCGCGCCGAACTCGCCCAGTGCCCGTGCCCAGGCCAGCACGGCGCCTGCCGCGATTCCGGGCGCGATCAGCGGCAGCGTGACGCGGCGGAAGGCGGTGAAGCGGGAGGCACCGAGCGTGGCGGCCGCCTCCTCGTAGCGGGGGTCGGCGGCGCGCAGGGTGCCCTCGACGCTGATGACCAGGAACGGCATCGCCACGAACGCCTCGGCGATGACGACACCGGTGGTGGTGAACGGCAGCGTGATCCCGAACCACGAGTCCAGCCACTGCCCGACGATGCCGTTGCGGCCCAGCGCCATCAGCAGTGCCACACCGCCCACCACCGGCGGCAGGACGAGCGGCAGCGTGACGAGGGCTCGCACGAGACCGCGTCCGGGGAACTCGACCCGGGCCAGCAGCCAGGCCAGGGGCACCCCGATCACCAGGCTCACCGCGGTCGCCGCCGTGGCACACAGCAGGGACAGCTTCAGCGCCTGCCAGACCTCGGGGCTGGTCAGCTGGTCCGGCAGGCTGTGCCAGGGGGTGCGGACCAGCAGGGCGATCAGCGGCAGCACCAGGAACGCCAGGCCCAGCAGCGCGGGCACCAGCAGGGGCAGTGGTACGCCCCGGCCGAAGCCCTTCCGGACACGCCCGCGGCCGCGCCGGGGCCCACCCCGGAGGGTGTCGGCCGCGGCGGCGGACCTGTCGGGCGCGTCGGTCGGGGAGGTCACGGCTTGAGGAACCCGGCCCCGGTCAGGACCTTCTGGCCGTCGGCGGACTGCACGAGCGCGATGAACGCCTTGGCCGCCTCGGCGTTGGGCGCGTCCTTGAGCTGGACGATCGGGTAGTCGTTGATGGCGTCGGCCGACTCGGGGAAGCCCACGCCCTCCACCTTGTCACCCGCGGCGCTCACATCGGTCTTGTAGACGACGGCCGCGTCGGCCTCCTTGAGCTCGACCTTGGTCAGGGCGGCCTTGACGTCCTGCTCGTACGAGACCGGTGTGAGCTTGAGCTTGCCGGCGTCGAGCGCCTTCTGGGCCGCGGCGCCGCAGGGCACGGTCCTGTCGCAGAGCACGACCTTCAGGCCCGACCTGGTGAGGTCCTTGAGGGAGGCGACCTTGTCCGGGTTGCCGGGCAGGGTGGCGATCTCCAGCTGGTTGCGGACGAAGGTGGCGGGCGTCCCCGACGCGTCGCCCTTGTCCGTGACGATGGCCATCGTCTTGGGGCTGGCGGAGGCGAACACGTCGGCCGGGGCGCCGCCGGTGATGCTCGCGGCGAGGGAGTCGCTGCCGCCGAAGCTGAACGTCACCTTCGTGCCGGGTTGCTTCTGCTCGAACTGTTTGCCCAGCGCGGTGAAGCTCTCCTTCAGGGAGGCCGCGGCGAACACGGTCACCGTGCCGGACAGCTTCGGGGACGAGGACCCCGACGCGGCGGAGTCGGACCCCGTCGACGAGTCGTCGGAGGAGGAGCAGGCGCTCAGGGCCAGCAACGCGGCGGCTCCCGCACCGGCCACCTGAAGGGTCCGGCGGGTCCGGCGCGCGGAACGAGTCATCACGGATCTACTCCCTCTGTCACATGGCGAAGAATCCACCGCGGGACTCCTCTACGGTCTCTCGACGACCAGGTTGGTCGACTTGATCACGGCAACCGCCGGAACACCGGGTCCCGGCTTCAACTCCTCGGCCGACTCGCGGCTGACCAGGACACCACCCGGAACGGCCCCGCCTGGATCTCCACCTGCGCGGACACGTCTCCGAGGATCACGTCCGTGACGATGCCGGAGAGGCGGTTGCGGGCCGAGGAGCCTGCGTTCTCCCGCTCCGTGCGGTGCAACTGCCGGGCATGGGCGGCGAGGACCGGCCCGGGGGCGATCCGGCGGCCCGGCCCGTCCCGTCCTGTCGCGTTCGGCGGCGAGTCTCCCACCGTCGACCAGGCGCCTCACGGTGTCGGCGCTGACACCGAGCAAGGCGGCGGCGACCCCGATCCGGTAGGTGAGCATGCGCCGATGATACTGCCGCAAATACAAGGTGAAAGCCTACTGTCTCATTGCATGAGCCGGATCATTGTTTCGTAGGGTTGGAATGTGCGTTTGTACGAGACCGGCGTTTGGGTGCAGTCGACCGGGAGGTGGCAGCCGTGAACAATCCGGTTGCCGGACCAAGATTCACCCGCCTACGGTCGGGCTCATGGCGGATGACGAACCCATGCGCGCGGCGCGGCTGCTGGACGCTCAGGCGAAGGCCGAGCGGCTCTTCGCGGAGATCGAGGAGCGCGGGCTCGTCGCCGCGGGGGAGGAGGAGCGGGCGGTCAGCGACCGGGTCCGGGATCTGGCGAACGAACTGTTCGGTACGACCCGGCACTGGCACAAGCGGATCGTGCGCTCAGGCCCGAACACGCTGAAGCCCTACCGGGAGAACCCGCCGGACCGTCCGATCGGCGCGGACGACATCGTGTTCGCCGACTTCGGTCCGATCTTCGAGGAGTACGAGGCCGACTTCGGACGCACCTTCGTACTGGGCGACGACCCGGTCAAGCGGCGGCTGAGGGACGATCTGCCGAAGGTCTTCGCGGCCGGGCAGCGGTTCTTCGAGAGCGAGCCCGACATCACCGGCAAGCGGCTGTACGCCGAGGTCGAGCGGCTCGCGACCGACGCCGGGTGGGAGCTGGGCGGCTGGCATGCCGGGCACCTGGTCGGCGAGTTCCCGCACGAGTGGATCGACGGCGCGGACGTGGAGTCGTACATCGCGCCGGGCAACGACACCCCGCTGCGGCGCACCGACAAGGCCGGGCGCCGCTGCCACTGGATCCTGGAGATCCATCTCGTCGACCGGGAGCGCGGGTTCGGCGGCTTCTACGAGGAACTGCTCGACCTGCGCTGATCCGTCACGCCACCGAGGCCGCGGGGCTCCTGCGCCTCGACCTGCCGAACCCTGTCGCTGAGCGGTGTCATCCGCCGCCGTCGAGGTCGGAGCGTCGGCGGAGCACCCGTAGCTCGTGGCCGAGGAGTTCCATCTCGTACAGCTTGCCCCGTGCGTTGTCGAAGGGGCGGTGGAGGACCATCATCAGGCGGCCGTCGAAGGTGTGGAACAGCATGCCGTGACCGCTGTCCTCGCGGACCAGCGGCCGGTGCTGCTGCCACGGCCCTGTGATGGTGCCGGACTCGGAGGTGGCGTAGGTCTGCACATAGCCGCCGCTGATGCTCCCGTCCTGGCCGACCACGTTCTTCTCGTACGTGGACCACAGCATGAGCAGGGACCCGTCAGGGGTGCGGTGGAGCTGAGGGCCGTCGGTTACGTAGGGCGGGAGCTGGTTCGGCAGACCGGCGGGGATCTGCTCGGTGATCCAGGACGCGTCCGAGGCCTTGAACAGGAGGACCGGGTCCCCGATCGCCCGGGACAGGTCCGGGGCCAACCGGATCGCCTCCATGGTTCCGTCGATGGTCTGCAGCCACTCGTGCGCGTACACCATCCAGGGCTGCCCGGACGGGTCGACGTGGAGCGTGCCGTCGAGGGTCATGAGGTTCTCGGGCGGGGTGGGGCGTGCGGGGTCGACGACGGTGAAGGGACCCAGCAGCGAGTCGGAAACGGCCGTGATCGTGCCGCGCATATAGGCCGGGATCTGGAACGGCACACCCCACTGGTTGGGCGGCGGCACCGGAATCGGCCTGTCCTGGTTGTGCAGCGTCGTGAACAGGTAGTACCTGCCACCCCATTCGTGGACCTCCGGCGCCCATCCGCCGTCGGCCGCCCAGAGTTCCTTCTGCTCGGCGGCCAGGAAGACCACGACGGGGCGCGTCCAGTCGCGCAGGTCGTCGCTGCGGTAGACCATCGTGCCGGTGCCGTCCACGCCCGACACGGAAGGGTCGTTGGACGTGTAGAGGTGGTAGGCGCGCGTCTTCGTGTCGGCGACGACGAACGGATCGTGCAACGGCATGTCGGGAAGACGCATCAGTTCGCTCTCGGCCACGGCCGAAGAATACGTCGACGGGAGCCGAGCGCGATCGGGCCGCCGAGCCGGCTCGATGCCGTCAGCCGAGACACACCACGAGCAGGCAGATCTGCGACGGCGAAGTCGCGGTCGGCGCGGGGCTCGTCTGCGGCGGCTGCGAACTCGGCTCGGTGGCAGAGGGCGTGGGCGTCCGACTGGGCCGCGCCTCGTTGCGGTCGGAGGCCGTGTCCTCGGCGGTGGGTGAGGTCGGGGACGTCGTCCGCGGCTGAGGCGTCGACTCTGCCGTCGTACGCGGCGGGGCCGCCGAGTCGGGTTGCAGGTTCGAGGGCGTGCTGCTGGGCGGGGCGGCGGTGCGCTGCCGACTGGCGCGATCGGGCGCGGAGGACGTGGGGGAGGAGGCGCCGGTGTCGGGCCGTGTCCTGGTCGGCCGCGTGTAGGGCGTCGACGGTTTGTCCGCGGTGTCCGTATCCGTGCCGGCGGACTCCGGTGCCGTGGCCGCCTGTGCCCGGTCACCGGACCGCTGGTCCATCGCGGACACGGTCAGGCCGCCTCCGACGAGTGCGACGGCGGTCGCCACCACTGCCCGGCGCTGGTTCTTCTTCCAGCGGGCCCGCTGACGACGCCGTGCCGCCCGTCCCTGTGGGGCGGACGGCACGGGTACGAGGTCGTCGCCCGGGTCGGCCCACGGGGCCTCCCAGGCGGGCGCCGTGCCCGTCGTCACCGAGGCGGCCGGGGCCGGGACGGTGTGACCGTCGGCGGCGACCGGGGCTATGTCCGGGGCGTAGGCACCGCACCCGGGGCACACCAGGGCGCCATTGAGATGCCGGCGGCAGGAGGTGCAGTAGTCCATCTGGGGTCTTCCTGGGTTGACGCACCGTCGACCCTCCGGGCCGCGGCCCGGGCACGTTCGTACGTGGGATCGAGCGGCCTGCAACGCTAACGAGGCTTTCGAGGGACCGTGTGCAGTCTGTGTGAGACTCCTGCGCGGGTTCTCCGGGGGGTCTGTGGGTTACAGCGGTGTGCTGCGCCCGGCCGGAGCGGGCTCACCGGGGACCGCCCTCGGGCTGAAGGGTCCCGGCGTGTCCGTTGAGTGCTTCGGTCATCTGGCGCTGCGTCTGCTCAGCCACCGCACGAGCTTCCTCGACGACGTCACCGCGCTCACGCACCAGGCTCTCGTAAATAGGCAGGTGATCGTTTCGAGTTGAGCTGGGTATCACAGGGCTGGTCCTTCTTCGTGTTCGTACCCGGATGAACGAGTGGTGTCGATACAGCCGTTCAGCCGGCCGGGCTGAGATCCGCCCGCAATTATGCCCGGCTGATCGCAAGGCATTCCCGTGGCCGACAATTCAGGTAAACCACGGCGGGCAGAACGTAATTGAGGAGAATTCGAAGTCATTCTGTGCCCGCGGTGAAAACATTCCGAGGTGGTCCGGTCGATTGAGAGTCCCTTGGCGGGCCGTGGCGCGTCACCGGTCCAGGGCCTGAGGGCCGGCCCGGCGGCGGGCGGCGGTCACCTCGTTCGTACCGGCGCGCACGACGGGGCGTACCGGTACGCGGCGGGCCGACGGCCGAGAAAACGCTTGGACTCCGGGGGTGCCGACGCGGGACGATTTGGTTCCAGTCGGCACACAACACCACAGGGTTGGAATGGGATCGCCCGAATCGCGAGAGGTTCCGCGGAGCAAGGGCTCGGTGCTCCTTGCACTCCGATACTACGGACGGGAGTTGGCCCGGCTCAGGTGGCTGACGGCACCCGCGATGCTGCTGCCCGCGCTGGGCAACATCGGCATCAACTACATCGCGCCGCTGATCGTCGCGAAGCTCGTCGGCCGCATCGCCGGTGACGCCGGTATCGACCTCGGCTCGACACTGCCGTACGTTCTCGGCTTCGCCGGAGTCCTGCTGCTCGCGGAAATACTGTGGCGCATCGGTCTGCACTGTCTGAACCGCCTTGCCGCGCGCGGTATCGAGCAGCTGTACGTGATCGGCATGGACGAGCTGTTCGCCAAGGACGCGGCGTTCTTCCACGACAACTTCGCCGGGGCGCTGACCAAGCGCGTGCTGAGCTTCGCGTCCCGCTTCGAGGAGTTCGTCGACACACTGACGTTCCAGGTCGTGGGCAGCCTGGTGCCGCTCGTGTTCGGGTCGGTGGTGCTGTGGCGCTACGAACCGCTGCTCGTTGTCGGCCTGTTGTCGATGATCGCGCTCACGGCGCTGTTCGTGGTGCCCCTCATCCGCCGCCGTCAGGCGCTCGTCGACAAGCGCGAGGAGGCGATCGCCAGGGTGGCGGGCCACGTCGCCGACAGCCTGATGAACATGGACACGGTACGGGCGTTCGCGGCCGAGGAACGTGAGGCCGCCGAGCACCGCTCCCGCGTCGCACAGTCGCGGCGGCTCACACTGAGGTCCTGGGACTACGGCAATCTGCGCATCGACACACTGGTCGCGCCGATGTCCGTACTGACCAACGCGCTGGGCCTGCTGCTCGCGGTCGCGCTCGGCGGGGGCAGCCTCGGCGTGGAGGCGGTCGTGGTCGCCTTCACGTACTACACGAACGCGACGCGGATCATGTTCGAGTTCAACCAGATCTACCGCCGCCTGGAGAGCTCGATGACGGAGGCCGCACAGTTCACCGAACTGCTGCTGGCGCAGCCGACCGTGCTCGACCCGGCGTCGCCGGCGCCGCTCCCAGGGGCCGCCGACGTCCGCTTCGAGCAGGTGACCTTCGCCCACGGCGGCGCGCGGCCGCTCTTCGAGGACCTCGACCTGGCCGTGCCCAGCGGGACGAAGATCGGCCTCGTCGGCCGCTCCGGCGGCGGCAAGACCACGCTCACCCGGCTGCTGCTGCGGATGACGGACATCGAGGCCGGCCGGATCCTGATCGGGGGCCAGGACATCAGCAGGCTGCGCCAGGCCGACCTGCGCGGTCTGATCGCGTATGTCCCGCAGGATCCGGCGATGTTCCACCGCACCCTGCGGGAGAACATCGCGTTCGCCCGGCCGGACGCCACCGACGCCGAGATCCGTCGCGCGGCCGAGGCGGCGCACGTCGCGGAGTTCGCCGACGCGCTGCCGGACGGCTTCGACACCATGGTCGGCGAGCGCGGTGTGAAGCTGTCCGGCGGACAGCGCCAGCGGGTCGCTCTCGCCAGGGCGATCCTGCGCGACGCGCCGATCCTGCTGCTCGACGAGGCCACCAGTGCCCTGGACTCCGAGAGCGAGATCCTCGTCCAGGAGGCGCTGTGGCGGCTCATGGAAGGACGGACGGCACTGGTGGTGGCGCACCGGCTGAGCACGGTCGCCACCATGGACCAACTCGTCGTGCTCGACCGCGGACGGATCATCGAGCAGGGCACGCACCAGGAACTGCTCGCGTCGGAGGGCGCGTACGCGAAGCTGTGGCAGCACCAGTCGGGGGGCTTCCTCGACGAGGACGCCATCGACCCCCTCGACGACCCTGTCGACGGCAGCCCCGCCCGGGCCGACCTGCTCTGAGCGTGAGGCGGTCGCGCGTCAGGTGGTCAGCCGCGCGACCGCCTCCGCGACCGGGGTGTCGCCGGAGGTGAGCTCGACGATCACGCGGCCGAGGGCCGGCTCGTGCAGCGCGGCGTCGATGAAGGCGGCGACGTCGTCGCGGTGCACGTCGCCGTACTCGACGGCCGGGCCGGCCGAGACCCGCCCGGTGCCGGGGGTGTCGAGGAGCGTGCCGGGACGGACGATCAGCCAGTCCAGGCCGGTACGCGTCAGGAACACGTCCGCGGTCTTCTTGACCTTGATGTAGTGCTCGAAGCCCTCACTGCGTTCCCCGTCGCGCAGGGCGTCGGGGAACACCGAGACCAGTACGAACCGTGACACCCCGGCGAGGGTGGCGGCACCGGCGGCCTTCTCCATACCCTTGCCGTCGATCAGCGTCGTCTTGTCCATGCCGGTACCGTGCGCCCCGGCCGAGAACACCACGGCGTCGTGCCCGCGCATCTTCCCCGCGAGTTCCTCCACGGAGTCGTGGATGAGGTCGCCGACCACCGGCGTGGCACCCGCCTTCCGCACGGTCTCGCCCTGGGCGGGACCGCGGTGCATACCGGTGACCGTGTCACCGCGAGCGGTCAGCAACTGCGTGAGGCGGCGGCCGACTCCTCCGGCGGCACCGATCTGAAACACCTGCATGAGGGATCCCTCTCTGTCTGGACCTGTCTGGATCTAACGGAGGCCTGTGGAGATCTGTACGGATCTGCCCCGGGCGTCAGGCGGCGAAGACCTGGGAGTCGTCGGCGAACGCCTTGAACTCCAGGGCGTTGCCGGCCGGGTCGAGGAGGAACATGGTCCACTGCTCGCCGGTCTGCCCCTGGAAGCGGACGTAGGGCTCGATGACGAACTCGGCGTTCGCCGCGCGCAGCCGGTCGGCCAGCTGCTGGAACGCGGGGACCGTGAGGATCAGCCCGAAGTGCGGCACGGGTACGTCGTGGCCGTCGACCGGGTTGTGTATGCGCTGGGCGCGCTCCGGCGCGAGGTGCGTGACGAACTGGTGGCCGTGCAGGTTCCAGTCCACCCAGGTGTCCGAGCTGCGGCCCTGCTCCAGGCCGAGCACCTCGCCGTAGAAGCGGCGGGCGGCCGCCAGGTCGTCGACCGGCATGGCCAGATGGAAGCGCGGGATCGGGGAGTCGAGAACGGTCATGGACGTCTCCTGTCTCTCAGCGACGCGGGCCCGGCCCGCTCTTCGGTGATTGTCCTAATGTTGACATTGCATCAACGTCCGAATGTTAACATTCGGACGTCGAGGAGGTGCACGTCAGAGATGGATGATCAGGGCAAGGTGGCCCCGGCACGCCGCAGGGGACTGGCAGACGAGGTCGCGGACCGGATCCGGGAGGCCATCTTCAGCGGGGCTTACGCCCCGGGCGCGCAGCTGCGCGAGGTGGAACTGTCGGCGGCGATGGACGTCAGCCGTGGGCCGGTGCGTGAAGCGCTGCGGCTGCTGGAGCGCGAGGGACTGGTCCACTGCGCGTGGCATCGCGGCACCACGGTGACGACACTGTCCGCCGACGACGTGGCCGAACTCGACAGTCTGCGCGGCGCGCTGGAAGAGCTCGCCGTCCGGCAGGTGATCGCCCACGCCTCGGACGAGGATCTCGCGGCCATCGCGAAATCGGCCGAGGTGATGGAGGGTGCCGCCGACGTGCACGAGATGGTGCGCCGCGACATCGAGTTCCACGACGCCGTCTTCGCCGCGGCCGGCCACCGGCGGCTGGCCGACGCGTGGGAGGCCGTGCGCTGCCAGGTCCACCTGTTCCTGCTGACCCGGATCACCCACAGCACCGAGGGGTATCTGACCTCCGTCCCCGCCGAGCACCGGGAGCTCGTCGTCGCTCTGCGCACACGTGACACCGAGGCCTCGCTCGCACTCTTCGCCGCCCACCGCCGCCGGGCCGTCGACGTGGTCTCCGGGACCGTGGCCACGAGCTGATCGGCCGTCGGGGGCAGAGGGCCCGCCCGTGGAGGACGTCGAAGGCCGTGCGGCGGGGACATCCGGCTGCGGTTGAGCAGCCGTGTCGCCCGTCTGTAGGCGACGGACGGCATCTGTCGGCGATCTGTCGGAGGCCGCCGGGATCTTGGGGATGCGGGCATCAGCCGTGAACGCGCGGCCCGTCCACCGTCGCCAGACCGTCCGAGCGCAAGGAGCGTCCCATGTCGTCCGCAGTCCAGTCCCGGCCGTGGTCCGTTCACCGGCTTCCGCGTGCCGATGGAAAGACCTTCCTGGTCACCGGCGGCAACGCGGGCATCGGGTACTTCGTCGCCGAGCAACTCGCCGGCACAGGCGCCACGGTGGTGCTCGGCAGCCGCGACGCGGCCAGGGCCGAGGCGGCCATGGTGTCCATCCGCTCCCGTGTCCCCGACGCGCTCGTACGTCATCTGAGGCTGGACCTCGCCGACCTGCCCTCGCTGCGGGCCTGTGTGGACGCGCTGGAGGCGGACCGCCTGGACGCGGTGGTCCACAACGCCGGTGTCCTGACCGAAGAGCCGGAGCGCCGGGAGACCGCGGACGGCAACGAGTGGATGTTCGGCATCAACCACCTCGGGCACTTCGCGCTGACGGGATGGCTCGCGCCCCTGCTGGCTGCCGCGCCCGCCGGCTGCGTCGTCACCACCGGAAGCTTCACGGGCAAGTCCGTGCGGCTGGACCTCGCCGACCTGCAGAGCACCCGGGACTACCGGCCCAAGCGCACCTACTCCCGCTCCAAACTCGCGCAGATGCTCTTCGGCTTCGAGCTCGACCGCCGGCTGCGGGCCGCAGCGAGCACCGTGTCGAGCGTGGTGACCCACCCCGGCGGCGCGCTGGACTCGCTGACTCCCGAACGCGCGGACGTGCACCGGCGCACCACCGGGGAACGGCTGAGAGGCCTCCCCGCCGGCCTGCTCGTCCAGGGCAAGGAACACGCCGCGTGGCCTGCCGTGCGGGCCGTTCTCGATCCGTCCGTGAGCGGCGGGCAGCTGTGGGGACCCCGGGTGTTCGGCCTGCGAGGCCTGCCCGCTCTCGAACCCGTCCGCGATGCTCTGGCCGACCGGGCCGTCGCGGCACGACTGTGGGAGGCCAGCCGCCACCTGACCGGTGTCGATCCGACCTTTCGACCGGCGTGACTGCGTGCCCCGTAACTGGGTAGCCGCCCGACCGCTCAAGAAGTTCGCCGGTGGCCCGCGAGGCCGCCCACCAGTCGTCCCGGCCGGGCACCCGGCTGCCCCGCCGGCCGGAGGCATCCGGACGAGTGGCCCGGCTCACATGGCGCGGGGCGGGCGGGGCCGACACGATGGTGCGCGTCACCGGGCAGGCTGAAGGGATCCAAATGTTCCGCAAGGTGCTGGTCGCCAACCGTGGTGAGATCGCTATTCGCGCGTTCCGCGCCGGCTATGAGCTGGGCGCGAGGACCGTGGCTGTCTTCCCGCACGAGGATCGCAATTCACTGCACCGGTTGAAAGCGGACGAGGCCTATGAGATCGGGGAGCCGGGACACCCGGTGCGGGCCTACCTCTCCGTCGAGGAGATCGTCCGCGCGGCGCAGCGGGCGGGAGCGGACGCGGTCTACCCGGGATACGGATTCCTGTCCGAGAACCCCGACCTGGCGCGCGCCTGCGAGGAGGCCGGCATCACCTTCGTCGGCCCGAGCGCGGACACGCTGGAACTGACCGGCAACAAGGCGCGCGCGGTGGCCGCCGCCCGTGCGGCGGGCGTACCGGTGCTCGGCTCCTCCGCTCCCTCCACCGACGTGGACGAACTCGTCCGCGCGGCCGAGGGCATCGGCTTCCCGGTGTTCGTCAAGGCCGTCGCGGGCGGTGGCGGGCGTGGCATGCGGCGGGTCGAGGAGCCCGCCCAGCTGCGCGAGTCCATCGAGGCGGCGTCCCGCGAGGCGGCGTCCGCGTTCGGCGACTCCACGGTCTTCCTGGAGAAGGCCGTCGTCGAACCCCGCCACATCGAGGTGCAGATCCTCGCGGACGGGGAGGGCAATGTCATCCACCTCTTCGAGCGCGACTGTTCGGTGCAGCGACGCCACCAGAAGGTGATCGAGCTGGCCCCCGCGCCGAACCTCGACCCCGGTCTGCGCGACCGGATCTGCGCCGACGCGGTGCGGTTCGCCCGCGAGATCGGCTACCGCAACGCGGGCACCGTGGAGTTCCTCCTCGACCCCGAGGGCAACTACCACTTCATCGAGATGAACCCGCGCATCCAGGTCGAGCACACGGTGACCGAGGAGGTCACCGACGTCGACCTCGTGCAGTCGCAGCTGCGCATCGCCTCCGGCGAGACCCTGGCCGACCTCGGACTCTCGCAGGAGACCGTCACCCTGCACGGCGCCGCACTCCAGTGCCGAATCACCACCGAGGACCCGGCCAACGGCTTCCGCCCGGACACCGGCAGGATCAGCGCCTACCGCTCGCCCGGCGGTTCGGGCATCCGGCTGGACGGCGGAACCACCCACGCCGGTACGGACATCAGCGCGCACTTCGACTCGATGCTGGTCAAACTCACCTGCCGGGGACGCGACTTCAGCACCGCGATCGGCCGGGCCCGGCGTGCCGTGGCCGAGTTCCGCATCCGCGGCGTGGCCACCAACATCCCGTTCCTGCAAGCCGTGCTCGACGACCCGGACTTCCGGACCGGCCAGGTCACGACGTCGTTCATCGAGAAGCGTCCGCACCTGCTCACGGCACGTCACTCCGCCGACCGCGGTACGAAGCTGCTCACCTACCTCGCCGACATCACCGTGAACAAGCCGCACGGCGAACGGCCCGAGCTGAGCGACCCCGTCACCAAGGTGCCGCCCGTGCCCGCCTCGGAGCCGCCCGCCGGGTCCAGGCAGAGGCTCGTCGAACTCGGCCCCGAGGGCTTCGCCCGGTGGCTGCGCGAGGCACCGGCCATCGGCGTCACCGACACCACGTTCCGCGACGCCCACCAGTCGCTGCTCGCCACCCGGGTGCGCACCAAGGACATGCTCGCCGTCGCGCCCGTCGTGGCGCGGACCCTGCCCGAGCTGCTGTCCCTGGAGTGCTGGGGCGGCGCCACCTACGACGTCGCGTTGCGCTTCCTCGCAGAGGACCCCTGGGAACGCCTGGCCGCGCTCCGCGAGGCCGTGCCCAACATCTGCCTCCAGATGCTGCTGCGCGGCCGGAACACCGTGGGCTACACGCCGTACCCGACCGAGGTGACCGACGCCTTCGTCCAGGAGGCCGCGGCCACAGGCATCGACATCTTCCGTATCTTCGACGCGCTCAACGACGTCGGGCAGATGCGCCCCGCCATCGACGCCGTACGGGAGACGGGAACGGCGATCGCCGAGGTCGCCCTCTGCTACACCTCCGACCTGTCCGACCCCTCCGAGCGGCTCTACACCCTGGACTACTACCTCCGCCTCGCCGAGCAGATCGTCGAGGCAGGGGCCCACGTCCTGGCCGTCAAGGACATGGCGGGCCTGCTGCGGGCCCCGGCCGCCGCGACCCTCGTATCGGCGCTGCGCCGCGAGTTCGACCTGCCGGTGCACATCCACACCCACGACACCGCCGGCGGTCAGCTCGCGACCTACCTCGCGGCGATCCAGGCCGGCGCGGACGCGGTCGACGGCGCGGTGGCCTCGATGGCGGGCACCACCTCGCAGCCGTCGCTGTCGGGCATCGTCGCCGCGACCGACTACACCGAGCGGTCCACCGGGCTCAGCCTCCAGGCCGTGGGCGACCTGGAGCCGTACTGGGAGAGCGTCCGCAAGATCTACGCACCCTTCGAGGCGGGCCTTGCCGCGCCGACCGGGCGGGTCTACCACCACGAGATCCCCGGCGGGCAGCTCTCCAACCTGCGCACCCAGGCGGTCGCGCTCGGCCTCGGCGACCGCTTCGAGGACATCGAGGCGATGTACGCCGCCGCCGACCGGATCCTCGGCCATCTGGTGAAGGTCACCCCGTCCTCGAAGGTGGTCGGAGACCTCGCGCTCCATCTGGTGGGTGCCGGTGTGTCGCCGGCGGACTTCGAGGCGGCCCCGAACAGGTTCGACATCCCCGACTCCGTCATCGGCTTCCTCCGTGGCGAGCTGGGCAACCCGCCCGGCGGCTGGCCCGAGCCGTTCCGCACCAGGGCACTGGAGGGCCGCGCCGCCCCCAAGCCCGTCGAGGAACTGACCGCGGACGACCGTACGGGTCTCGCGAAGGCCCGGCGTACGACACTCAACCGGCTGCTGTTCCCCGGTCCCACGCGCGAATTCGAGACACACCGTCAGACCTACGGCGACACCAGCGTGCTGGACAGCAAGGACTTCTTCTACGGGCTGCGTCCCGGGAAGGAGTACGCGGTCGACCTCGAACAGGGCGTACGGCTGCTCATCGAGCTGGAGGCCGTGGGCGAGGCCGACGAGCGCGGGATGCGTACGGTGATGTCCGCCCTGAACGGCCAGTTGCGGCCCATCCAGGTGCGCGACACCTCGGTGGCCTCCGACGTCCCGGCGACGGAGAAGGCCGACCGGGCCAACCCCGGCCATGTCGCCGCGCCGTTCGCCGGAGTCGTGACCCTCGCGGTCGCCGAGGGCGACGAGGTGGCGGCCGGTGCCACGGTGGCCACCATCGAGGCCATGAAGATGGAGGCCGCGGTGACCGCCTCGAAGGCCGGAAGGGTCTCCAGGCTGGCCATCAACAAGATCCAGCAGGTGGAGGGCGGCGACCTGCTCGTCGAGATCGGCTGACGCTCTCGACGGTTCCGGTCGGAGGGCGTTGAGGGGTCACGGGGGCGGTTCGCCGCCTCCGTGACCCCGCCGCGGCTCGGTGTCAGTGCCGCCGGTCTTGCCGCCCTCGCGGTGCTCTCCGCCTGCGCAGGCGAGGATTCCTCGTCGTCCTCCGACGGCGCGTCAGGCTGGTCACGGACATCTTTCTGAGAGGCCGTCACATCCTGCGGGCGGGCGGGATCGCCGGCGAACCCGTGGGCGCGTACCTCCGCCGCCCCGTGGGGATCACTGCCGGCCGGTGAGCCAGCCGGTGTCCGACCAGACGGCCGTCGGCGGGATCCGGGCCGCGTAGCCGGCGTCCTTCTCCAGCCGCGCCCGGACGCTCTCGTGCACGTGCGCGCCCTGCGGAAGTCCACGGCGCCGATAGGTGAGCAGGGCCCAGACCCAGCCCATCCGGTGCACCCTGCCAAGGGCGTCCTCGGGCACGAGGGTCACCTCGCGCGCGTACGCCCGGGGCTTCAGGAGGAGACGTGCTTCGGGCTCGCCGTCCCGCGCTTCGAGGGCGCCGTCCACGACCCACTTGAGGGCGATCGTGGCGAGCCGGGGATCGTCGTCGAAGGTCCCGCCGACGTCGGAATGGACCCCGGCGAACCACACCTGCTCGACCGTCGACGGCACGGCCTGCTTCTTGTCCTCGTCGGCGGGCGTGACGAGGTACTCGCGGTAGGGCCTGCGCTTCTCGTCGATGGAGACGGCGTGACGGGTGCGGCGGACGTTCGGGGCCTGACGGGTGTACGGCCACCGCAGGTTCCAGCGCAGGAGGCCGGCCGCCTTCACGGAGTCCCAGATCCCCAGGTACTCGACGTGGATGCCGACCCGCCCGTCGACCGCGTTGCTGAACGCGCCCGCGAACCGGTGGAGTTGGTCCCAGTCATCCCGCGTCCAGTCCTTGTTCCGCGCGTACACGGACACGGCGTACGGGACGAGGTTCTCCATGCCGGGACGCATCAGGCCGACCGCCTTGAGCATGCCCACCAGGGCGCGGGCCGTGTAGGCGCCGCGGCTGAAGCCGAACACGTAGATGCGGTCGCCCGGTTGGTAGTGCCGCATCAGGTACGTGTACGCCTCGGCGAGGTTGGTCCGCATCCCGGAGCCGAAGGCGAGACCGAGGAGTCTCGACAGATGCCGGCCCACAGGCGTCCAGGCGCCCGCCGCCGAGAACGTGCCGACACCGGGGTCGTAATAGGCGATCTGCCGGGCGGGTTCGCCGAGGTCCAGCATTTCGTAGAGCCGGACGACATTGGTGTTCCCTTTCGCCTTCAACTGATTACCCGTGCCGTCCAGACAGACGACGAGATTCTTGGCCATGGCGGGCCTCACGTTCACCGAGGAACACGATCACTGGCGACATATCGGGACGTATGGGATGTCTCGTGAATATAATAAGGAAAATGCTGCCTGCGGGCATGCTCCGGTGCGGTAGTAGGGGTTCCGGAGGATCCATGGCCGGTTCCGTGGTCCACCTCGATGAGCACGCCGGTCCTCCGTGCACCCACGCACTGGTCATCGGCGTCGGCAAGTATCCCCATCTCGCCGGTGGCGAGGCACCGGTCGCCGATCCCGACGGGATGCGGCAGCTCAGCTCGCCGCCCATCTCGGCCCGTACGCTCGCGACCTGGCTGCTGGCCGAGTACCACGATCCCGGGCGACCGCTCGGCAGTCTCGCGCTGCTGCTCAGCGAGGAAGCGCCGGCCCCGTTCGTGAACCCCCGCACCCAGCAGGCCCACGAGGTCGGGACCGCCACCATCGACAACATCCTCACCGCGGTCACCCAGTGGTTCGACCGCGGCGACAGCCATGTCGACAACCGGCTCGTCTTCTACTTCTGCGGCCACGGCGTCTCGCAGGGCGACGACATGGCGCTGCTGGCCGCGGACATCTTCGCCGACGAGCACAACCCCCTCAACAGCGCACTGGACTTCGCGGGCCTGATGAACGGCCTCAAGCGGTGCAGGGCCAGCGAGCAGGTGTTCTTCGTCGACGCCTGCCGGTCCAACTCCGATGTCCTCATCGAGCGTTCGGGCGCGCGGTTCGCGGGCCGCTCGCCGCTCGGCGCCGGAACACGGCCGCTCGATCTGCCGCGCCGCTTCCACATCCCGTACTACGCCACCCTGTCCGGCGACCGCTCGCACGCGCGGCCCGGCCAGGTGAGCCTGTTCACCGAGGCACTGCTGAAGAGCTTCTCCGGTGCGGCGAGCGACGATCCCGAGGGCGACTGGCGGGTCGACACCTCCGACCTGCTGAAGGCGATCGACCACTTCATGCGCCAGCCGCGGTTCGCCGGGGCGGTCGCGGGCGTCCAGGTCCCCTCGGTCGGTGAACTGCCCGTGTTCGTCCTCCACCAGCTGTCCGGTCCGCCGGTCGTCCCGGTGTACGTCGGCTGCGATCCCGCCGAGGACAACGCCGAGGCCGAGTTCGTCTGCCGTGAGGACGGATCCGAGCGGCTGCGCCGGTCCGCGGGCGGCATCGACGGCGAGGATCCGGAGAGCGAGTGGGCCATCGAACTGCGCTTCGGGGACTACGACTTCGAGGCCCGACTCGGCGACCAGGACGTGCGGACGAAGTCCGTCACCGTGCGTCCGGTGTTCCGCCGCGTGAAGTTGGAGAAGCCATGAGCGCGGGCCTGAGCGTGAACGTCGAGCTGAGCCTCCACGAAGCGGACCTCGCCGACGGGGCGAAGGTGGTCGGCAACATCTACCCCTCGGAGGGCAGCGGCCCCGGTCACCGCGCGGTCCTCTTCCCCTGCGGGACCATGGCGGCTCCGGCGCGGTTCGAGGTCGCCCCCGGCCACTACATCGTCTCCGCGACGCTGCCCTCCGGGGTCGTGCTCTCCAAGGACGCCGAGGTGGCGGACGGCGAGGAGAAGCGGGTGACGCTCCGGCCGGCGGCCTCGCCCTTCGAGTCGCACTCCTGGCAGCACCTCATGGGCAACATCGAGTCCTACGGGGCCTACCACGACGAGGACACGATTCCCGTGCCCCGCTCACTGGGCTCGCGGTCCGGGACCTGGGAGCGCGGCGCGTTCATCGAGCCCGGACACGCGGCCTGGGTCGGCGACCCGAAGCCGACGAGCTGGCAGTTCCCGGCGATGCTCCGGCTGACCGACGGGCCCGCGAAGCAACTGGTCGCGTTTGAGATCGCCCGCTCCGAACCGCACTCCGTCGCCAGTCTCGAACTGGGCGACGCCGCCGCACGGCTGTACCGCTTCGGCGAGCACGGCCCGGTCGACGAGCGGGGCGAGCCCACGCTCGACGTGCCCCTGGGCCCACGCCAGTTCCTCGTCGTCTCGCTGGCCGGCACCGAGTATGTCGTCACCCTGCCCGCCCCCTGGGGTGCCGCACAGATCGAGGTCCTCGTCAACGAACGGCAGAGCCCGACCGGCAGCGCCGTCTCGGTGTCCGTACGGGACAGCCGGGTGGGGCCGGCCCTGGCGTACATGGCCCGGGGCGCCTTCGACGCGGCGGCGATGCTGGTCAGGGACGCGGAGACCATGCTCTACGACGGCAGGATGACGAACCCGCTCGCGGCGGTGGCGGGCGCCTACGTCCTCGTCGGCAGCGAGCTGACCGAGCGGCCGCACCGCTGGGACCCGTGGCTGTCCCGGCTGCGGCGCGAGTTCGACTGGATGAGCGACGGATCCCTGCTCTGGGCCATGCGGCACCTGCGCCGGGCCCACACCGAGCCGGAGCGGGAGGCCGCGCGGGACGCCCTGGTCGAGGCCTTCGACCGCGGAGTGCCGGTCTTCACCCTGGGCCTGAGCCGCCTCATCCACGGGCTCTCCGAGTTCCCCGACGACCCCGGGTGCGCCGCGCGGCTCGAACAGGCCCGCCGCCTGTCGTGGCGGGTCGACATGCGCGAGCCGTTCGTGGTCGTCGCTCTGCGAGGGAGACAGCAATGATCCGGTTCACGATGATGCCCGGCGAGGACGGCGACTGCCTGCTCCTGGAATACGGCGACGGCGGCTTCGTACGCCGGATCCTCGTCGACGGCGGCCGTTCGGGCACGTACCCGCTGATCAAGCCCACGCTCGCCGGGCTCGACGGTCAGGTCGACGTCCTCGTCGTCACCCATGTCGACCAGGACCACATCCTCGGGGTGCTCGCCCTGCTGGACGACCCGGACCGGTCCGTGGAGTTCGGGGACGTGTGGTTCAACGGCTTCGACCACCTCCTCGACACCGAGGGGTTCGGCGCCCAGGACGGTGAGAAGCTCACCAGCGCCCTGCTGGAACAGAAGGTGCCGTGGAACGACGCGTTCGGCGGACGCGGTGTCGAGGTCGGCCGGGAGCTCGCGTGGTTCGACGACGGATCCACGATGGAGGTGCTCTCACCCGACCGCAGGCAGCTGGAGAAGCTGGCGCCGGCCTGGACCGCGGAATGCGCCAGACACGGTCTGATCCCCGGCCGGGATCCCGAGGAGAACCCTCCGGTCCCGGGCTTCGAGCACTTCGGCGGCGTGAACGTGGACCGGCTGGCCGCGTCGGTGTTCAAGCCGGACACGTCGAAGACGAACGTGTCGAGCATCGGTCTGCTCTTCGAGTTCGAGGACAAGCGTGTCGTCCTCACCGGTGACGCGGACGACCGCCGGCTCGTGGCGTCGATACGCCCCAGGGCCGAGGCGGAGGGCGGACGGATGCACGTCGACCTCCTCAAGGTCGCCCACCACGGCAGCGACCACAACCTCTCGAACGAACTGCTCGACCTGATCGACTGCGACCGCTACCTGATATCGACCAGCGGCGCGCGGCACGACCATCCCAACGAGATCGCGATCGCCCGGATCCTCAAGCACGGCGGCGACGAGAAGGAACTCGTCTTCAACTACCGCGACCGTGCGGCTGTGTGGGACGTCACGGGCCTGAAGGATCGCTTCGGCTACACCGTGACGGCCCCGGCAGCGGACGAGCCGGACGGGTTCGTCGCTCTCGAACTCTGAGACCGGCGTCTGCCGTCAGGACAGGTGGCCGATGTGCGCGAGGGCCTGCTTGAGGAGGGCTCCGGTACCGCCGGGCATCTCGTTGATGACCACGGGCGACGCGGCCTCCTCGGGGCTGAACCAGACCAGGTCGAGAGCGTCCTGTCGCGGGCGGCAGTCACCGGACACCGGGACGATGTAGGCGAGGGACACGGCGTGCTGGCGGGGGTCGTGGAACGGTGTGACCCCGAGCGTCGGGAAGTACTCGGCGACGGTGAAGGGCTGCAGCGAGGCCGGGACGCGGGGGAGTGCGACCGGGCCGAGATCCTTCTCCAGGTGACGCAGCAGGGCGTCCCGCACCCGCTCGTGGTGCAGCACCCGGCCGGAGACGAGCGCGCGGCTGACCGTCCCGTCCGACCCGATGCGGAGCAGCAGTCCGATGCTGGTGACTTCGCCGCTGTCGTCGACGCGGACCGGTACGGCCTCGACGTACAGGATCGGCATGCGTGCGCGTGCCTGCTCCAGCTCGTCGTGGGGCAGCCAGCCGGGCGTGGTTTCGGTCATGTCAGACATTGGTTGATCATACTTTCAGGGTCTCGTGTCGCGAGCGTGTCGCGTGACACAGCCGGGGCCGAGGTCACGTGCGTGACACAGCGGGGCCGGGGTCACGGATCGCCCGTGGCCCCGGCCCTCTGTATACATCCGCCGGGTTCCTCGCGGACGTCGTCAGGACGTCGGCTCGGTGACCTTCGTGGCCGTGTCGCCGTCGACCGCCGCGGTCAGCTGCGGGACCAGACGCTCCAGCATGTACGGCAGGCTCAGCACCGACACGAACGAGACGGCGTTGCCGTAGTCGCTCGATTCCTTGACGAAGACCTCACGCCCCTGCTTCACCACGTTCAGGTCGGCGTAGAGGGAGTTCTTGTGGAGCGTCGCCGCGTCCTTGGTCGTGTCCGAGACGATCCACACGATCGCGTCGGTGTCCAGGAGGTCGGTGCGCTCCTTGCTGATGTTGGCGCCGAACTCGTCACCGATGACCTTGTCCAGGTCCTTCGGCAGCTTGAAGCCGAGGTCGGTCAGGATGCGCGAGCGGGGATCCTGGCTGCCGAAGACGAAGATGCCCTCGTACGGGGTCGCCATCACACCGGTGGACTCCGCGAACTTCGGATTGTCCTTGGCCAGGGTCGCGATGTCGTCCTGGACGCCCTTCACCAGGTCCTTCGCCTTGCTCTCCTGGCCGAGCGCCTTGCCGATGATCTCGGTCTGCTTCTGCCACGGCACACCGAAGTCGTTGTACTCCTTCGGCTGGGCCACGACCGGGGCGAACTTCGACAGGGTCGTGTACTGGTCCTTCGTCAGACCGCCGTAGACCGCGAGGATCAGGTCCGGCCGGAGCGCGGCGATCTTCTCCGTCTGCGGGCCGGTGCCGGTGTCCTTCAGCACGGTCGGGGCCTTCGCGCTGCCCAGCTTGTCGGCGGCCCAGGGGCCGATGGCGCCCTTGTAGCCGCCGAGCCACTCGGTGGTGCCGACGGGCACCTTGCCCAGAGCGAGCACGGAGTCCTGGTCGGTCAGCCCGACCGTGACGATCCGCTTCGGCTCGGACTTGATGGTGGTACTGCCGTACTTGTGGGCGATGGTCACCGGGAAGGCGCTGTTCGCGGACGCGGACGAGTCCGCGCCTGCCTCGGAGCTGTCGTCCTCGGAGCCGCAGGCCGCGGCGGTGGTGAAGAGGAGGAGTGCCGAGGCGAGCGCCGCGACGAGGCGTGCGCCTCTTCTGGAAGAGCCGAGCATCAGTGGTCCTTCAGGGTGGTGGTGTCAGGACGGTGGTGCGTGGGGGTCTGGTCGGCCGTGGTGCGGGTGCCGGACCACGCCTCCCACAGGGAGGCGTAGGGGCCGGCCGCAGCGCACAGCTCGTCGTGGGTGCCGCTCTCCACGATCCGGCCGCCGTCCATGACGACGATCCGGTCCGCGGTGGCGGCCTGGGTGAGGCGGTGCGCGACGACGAGCGCCGTACGGCCGTCCACCGCCCGGTCCGCCGCCTGCTCCAGGAGACGGGCACCGGTGCTGCCGGCCTCGGCCGTCGCCTCGTCCAGCACGGCCACCGGCGGATCGGCCAGCACGAGCCGCGCCAGGGCGAGTTGCTGGACCTGTGCGGAGGTGAGGCGATGGCCTCCCTCGCCGACGACCGTGGCCAGACCCTCGGGCAGTACCTCGACCCAGTCCAGGGCGGCCACCGAGGTCAGTGCCGTGCGCAGCTCGTCGTCCGTGGCGTCGGCCCGCGCCAGGCGCAGATCGTCCGCGAGCGGCCCGGCGAAGACGTGCGTCTCCTGGGTGACCAGTGCCACCGGAACTCCGTCGCCGGACTCCCCGGTCCCGCCGGTCGTCACCCGCACCGAACCGGCCGTCGGACGGTGCACGCCCGCGATGAGCTTGGCCAGGGTGGTCTTGCCCGCCCCGCTCGGCCCGACCAGGGCCACCCGCTCGCCCGCCCGGAGTGTGAGGTCCACGTCGTGCAGGACGGGTCGGCCCGGCTCGTACGCGTGATGGATGCCCGTCACGGTGACCGTGCCGCCCGCCTCCGCCGCCGCCTTCGTCTCTGTCTCTGCCCGGGGCCGCGGTGCGTAGGCCTGCTTCTCCGGTTGGGGCGACGGCTGGTCGGCGACCCCGACGAGACGGGCCAGCGCGGCGGTCGCCGACTGCGCGTCGTCGAGGAGGACGAGCGCCGAGTTGACCGGCGCGAACAGGCTGTGGAAGTAGAGCGCGGCGGCGGTCGCGGTGCCGATCGACACCGACCCGCCGCGCACGAGCAGGAACCCGGTGACGAGGACGGCCGCGAGGCCCGCGTACTCGGCGACGTGCAGCCGGTTGTAGAAGTCCAGCACCAGCCGCACGCCGCGCAGCGTCAGTTCGACCGCCGCCGACGACCGCCGGGTCACCCGCTCGGTGTGCTCGTCCTCCATCCGGAACGCCCGAACGGTGCCGGCGCCCGCGATGGTGTCCAGGAGCTGCTGCTGCTGGGACCCGGTGGCGATCCGCTGCCGGGCGTAGAGCGGCACGGCGTTGCGTACGTACCACCGTGCGGTCGACGCCTGGACGGGCACCGCGATGAGCGCCGCTATGAAGAACCGCCAGTCCAGGGCCGCCATCGCGACCAGGGTCAGCGCGATGGCCAGCAGGGAGCGGGCCAGTTCGGGCAGGGCCGTGCGCACCGCGTCGCCCACCACCGACACGTCCCGGGTGACCCGCGCGGTGAGGTCTCCGGCGCCCGCCTTCTCGACCTGTTCCAGGGGCAGCCGCAGCGCCTTCTCCACGAACCGCTCGCGCAGGTGCGCCAGCACGGTCTCGCCGAGCCGGGAGACGAGGGACAGGCCCATCGCGGTGGTCGCGCCCTGGGCGAGGGCGACCACGACCAGCAGGACGACGGGCAGAGTGATGTCCCCCGGCGGACGGTGATCGGCGACGACGTCCACGATGCGGCCCAGCAGCGGCTGGACCAGTAGGCCCACGGCGGTGGCCACGATCATCATCGCGAAGCTGGCGACCGTCAGGCCGCGGCGCGGACGGACGAGTTCGCGGACCGCGGCACGGGTGCGGGCCGGGGTCGCGGTGGGCAGCAGCTCGCGGCCGGCGGGCTCCGAGCCGTCGTCGGGGGCCGCGCCGGTCGGGTCCGCGGCCGGAGTGTTCGGGGAGTCGCTCATGCCAGCACCGCCGCGCGGTAGGTCTCGTGACGGGCTATCAGGTCGGCGTGCGGGGCCGTGTCCGTGACCCGGCCGTCGTCGAGCAGCACCACCCGGTCCGTGACGGAGAGCAGCGCGGGACTCGTGGTCACGAGGACCGTGGTGCGGCCCTTGCGGATCTCCCGGATGCCGGACGCGATGCCCGCCTCGGTCACCGCGTCGACCGCGGTGGTCGGATCGTGGACCACCAGGACGGGCCGGTCGGCCGCCAGCGCGCGGGCCAGGGCGACCCGTTGGCGCTGTCCGCCCGAGAGCGAGCGGCCGCGCTCACTGACCGCCGTGTCCTCGCCGTCGGGCAGCGTCTCGGCGACCTGCGCCACGCCGGCCGCGGTCATCGCGGGCTCGGGATCGGCGGAATCGGGGGCGGCGGCCGTGACGTTGTTGCGGACCGTGCCCTCGAAGAGGTCCGCGTCATGCTCGGCCACCAGCATCGCCGTACGCATCTCGGCCGGGTCCAGGTCTCGCAGGCAGACGCCGTCCAGTTCCACCGTGCCGGTGTCCGGGTCGGCCCGCCGGGCCAGGCAGCGCAGCAGGTCGGTGGCGTGCGCGGGGTCGGTCGCGACCACGCCCAGCAGTTCGCCGGACGCGATGTCGAGGTCCACCTCGCGCAGGCCGCCGTGGCTGACGCCGGTCAGCCGCACCGCGCCGCGCACCGGCTGGGCCAGGGTCCGGTCTCCGGCCGTGACGGTGTGCGGAGTCGCCAGGACCTCCGCGATCCGGGTGGCCGAGGCGCGGCCCTGGGCGAGTTCGGCGTTGACCCACGCGAGCACCTCGAGTGGCCCGAGCAGGAAGAGCGAGAGCCCGACCGCGGACACCAACTGGCCCAGGCTGATGCTTCCCTCGGCCGCCAGCCTGCCTCCGACGAGGGCGACGACGGCGATCAGGCAGCCCGTCAGGGAGAGCACCATGCCGCTCTGGAAGGCCTGCGCGCGAGCGGCCTTCAAAGTGGCCTGCAGCGAGTCGCGGCTGGTGGTGCGGTAGCGGGCGATGGCCGTCGACTCGCCGCCGATGCCCTTGAGGATGCGCAGTCCGGCCACCAGGTCGGCGGCGACGGCCGAGGCGTGTGCCGCGCGCTCCTGCTCGGCCTCGCTGCGGGTCTCCAGCGGCTTGCTCAGCAGGTGTCCGAGCCAGAGCAGCACGGGTGTGCCGAGCAGGACGACCAGGCCGAGCAGCACCGACGTACGCAGCAGGACGACGGCGGTGGTGAGGATGCCCACCAGGGCCGAGATCCCGTACATGACCGACATGTTGACGGCGCCGACCCGCTTGGCGTCCTCGGTCGCGGTATTGGCGAGCGCGCCGGGCAGCCGGCCCTCCTCGGCCCCGCCGCCGGGATGCAGTACCCGTCGTACGAGGGCGATGCGCAGGGCGTGTTCGGCCCGTACCGCGGCGCGGTCGCCGGACCAGGCGCCGAAGCGCCAGCTCAGTGCCAGCCCCACGTAGACCACGGCGAGGACGCCGAGCCACAGGACGAGGGTGCCGGTGTCGGACTTGGTGACGGCACGGTCGATGACCACACCGATCAGGACCGGAACCAGCGCCTCGCCTATCTGATGTCCGGAACCGAGCAGCGAGCCGAGGGCGACGTCCCGCCGCTGCCCTCTGACCGATTCCCGCAGGACGTCCCGCCCCGTCGGATATGAAGGAACCACCCGCACCCCTCCGGGATCGGACGAAGAAAACTTAGGTGAGGCTACTCTAAGTAGACGAGCGTTGCCCAGTGAGGGTGCGTCGCCCGGGGACGGCCGTACGGGCATGACGGCACGCGGATCCGTGCCGTCACACCCGGTCGCCTCAGCTCCTCACCCGGTGCGCGCGGCCAGGTCGTCCGCGCGATGGGCGAGCAGCGAGTCGAGGATCTCGCCCGAGCGGACCGCCGTGGTGGACAGCAGGGTCGAGGTCAGGCCGTGCGTGTGCTCGGTCGCCCCCTGCAGATAGATGCCCGCCGTGACATCGGGCGTGAGCTCGATGCGGTGGTCGCGCCCGACACGTACGGCGTCCTTGTCGTCCCGCAGGCAGAGTTTCGCCGTCCTGCCGAGCAGGGTGTCGAGGTCCCGGGGGCGGTAGCCGGTCGCGTGCACGAGCAGGTCCGCGGAGAGCACCTCCCGTTCCCCTGTGGGGAGATACTCGACGGTGACCTCCAGCTGGTCGTCCAGGCTGCGTACGTCCCGGATGCGGGACACGTTCCGCAGGCGCAGCCGCTCCCGGCCCTGGACCTTCTCGCGGTACATCGTCGCGTACAGCTGCTCGATGAGATCCATGTCGACCACCGAGTAGTTGGTGCTGCGGTGGTAGTCGACCAGGGACTGCTTCACCTCCGGTTTGGACTGGAAGTAGACGTCCACCGCCTCCGGGTCGAAGATCCGGTTGGCGAACGGGCTGTCGTCGGCGGGCGTGTACCCGTACTTCGCGAAGATCGCGCAGATCTCCGAGTCGGGGAAGGACTGGTGCAGATAGTCCACGGCCTCGGCCGCGCTCTGGCCCGCGCCGAGCACCAGGACCCGGCCCACCGGTGTCCCTGATTTGTTCAACTCGCGTACGCGCGGGACGAGTTGGCTGTTGTGCCAGATGCGGTCGGACAGGGCCGTGTCCGGCGGCAGATGCGGTTCGAGACCGACGGCCACCGAGATGTTCCGGGCTCTTCGCGTGATGGTCTGCCCGGGGGCGCCGGGCGCGCGGCTGACGACGTCCAGCCAGCGGACCTCGCCGTCGGGCCCTGTGACCGGATCCACGGAGACGACCTCGTCGGAGTAGTCGACCAGGTGTGCCACCCGGGCGGCCGCCCACTCGAAGTACTCGTGGAACTCGATCCGCAGCGGGAAGAGCGTCTTCGCGTTGAGGAAGTCCACCATCCTGCCCCGCTCCCGCAGGAAGCACAGGAAGCTGAAGTCGCTGGTCGGGTTGCGCATGGTGACCAGGTCCTTGAGAAAGGACACCTGCATCGTGGCGTCTTCGATGAGCATTCCCCGGTGCCAGCCGAACGACGGCTGGCGCTCCAGAAATCCCGCGCGGATCCGGTTCTCCGGAGCGGCTTGGGCGTTGTGTTCCTCAACCGCAATGGCCAGTGCGAGATTTGACGGCCCGAAACCTATACCGAGCACGTCAAGGATGGCGTCCGGCTCGTCGTGCAGTGCGTTCACCGCAACTTTTCCTTCCCCTAGGCGCCACTGATGTTAAATAAGGTTAGCCTTACCTTGCAATGGTGTGTCCTAAGGGAGGATCGACTATGCGGGTCGTCATGTTCGGCTATCAGACCTGGGGGCATCGCACGCTCCAGGCTCTGCTGGAGTCCGACCACGAGGTGGTGATGGCGGTGACCCACCCCAAGAGCGACCACGTGTACGAGAAGATCTGGGACGACTCCGTGGCCGACCTGGCCGAGAAGCACGGTGTGCCGGTGCTGCTGCGCAACCGGCCCGACGATCCCGAACTCCTCGCCGCCCTGCGGGACGCGGCACCGGATCTCATCGTGGCCAACAACTGGCGGACCGTGCTGCCCCCGGAGGTCTTCGACCTGCCGCCCCACGGCACGCTCAACATCCACGACTCGCTGCTGCCGGCCTACGCGGGCTTCTCCCCGCTGATCTGGGCGCTGATCAACGGCGAGCGCGAGGTCGGCGTCACCGCGCACCGCATGAACGCCGAACTCGACGCGGGCGACGTCCTGCTGCAGCGGGCCGTCCCGGTCGGCGCGGCCGACACCGTCACCGACCTCTTCCACCGCACGGTCGACCTGATCGCGCCGGTGGTGAACGAGTCGCTCGACCTGATCGCCTCCGGCCGCGCGCGCTGGATACCGCAGGACCGCAGCAGGGCGAGCTTCTTCCACAAGCGGTCCCTGGAGGACAGCCGCATCGACTGGTCCTGGCCCGCCGAGGACATCGAGCGCCTGGTACGGGCCCAGTGCGACCCGTACCCCAACGCCTTCACCCACCACCGCGGGGCGCGGCTCCGGATCGTCGAGTCCGCGGTGTCGGAGGGCCGTTACGGCGGTACTCCGGGGCGGATCTTCATCCGTGAGGGCGACGGAGTGGTCGTCGTCGCCGGCTCCGAGGCGCGCAACGGCCGGCTGCGCGGGCTGGTCGTCAAGCGTGTCCGCACCGAGGACGGGGCGGAGCACGCGGCGACCGACTACTTCCGCACGATGGGTGGCTACCTGACGGCTCGTCCGTGAGCGGGGCTCTCGCGAACGGGGAGGTCCTCGACGGGACCGTCCTGGACGAGGCCGTCCTCGAACAGGCGGTTCCGGACGCGACGGTCCTGAGCGGGGCCGTCCTGAGCGGGGTGGCGGTGGCCGACGCGGCCCCGTCGCCCGGCCTCGCCGATCGCCTCGCGGCGCTTGCACCCCTGCGCGGACACACGGTCGTCGTCAAGTACGGCGGCAACGCGATGACCGACGACACGCTCCGGCGGGCCTTCGCCCAGGACGTGCTCACACTGTTCCGCGCCGGTGTCCGGCCGGTCGTGGTGCACGGCGGCGGCCCGCAGATCGGCGTCCACCTGGACCGGCTCGGGCTCAAGTCAGCCTTCCTGCAAGGTCTTCGGGTCACCACCCCGGAGACCATGGAGGTCGTACGGATGGTGCTGTCCGGCAAGGTCCAGAAGGACCTCGTGGGACTGCTGAACGAGCACGGGCCGTACGCCGTCGGCCTCAGCGGAGAGGACGGGCACACCCTCACCGCGGTCAAGCGGTACGCCGAAGTGGCAGGTGAGCCCGTGGACATCGGGCTCGTCGGGGACGTGGCACGGGTGAACACCGCGGTCGTGCGCATCCTGCTCGACAGCGGTCACATCCCGGTGGTCTCCTCCGTCGGCCGGGGCGAGGACGGACAGGTCTACAACGTCAACGCGGACACGGCGGCGGGGGCGATGGCCGCCGCGCTGGGGACCCGGGTCCTGGTCGTCCTCACCGACGTGCCCGGGCTGTACGCCGACTGGCCCGCGAGCGACCAGGTCGTCGACCGGATCGGAGCGGGGGAGTTGCAGCGGCTGCTGCCAAGTCTCGATGGTGGGATGGGGCCCAAGATGGAGGCGTGTCTGAGGGCCGTCAGGGCTGGTGTCGGGGTGGCCCGGGTGCTCGACGGGCGTGCGCCGCATGCGTTGCTCGACGGGCTGGCCGGTGCGGTTGGAACCGGGACGACGATCGTGCCGGACCCCGTGTGAACGCTCCGCCGGAAGCAGGGTGATTCGGCTGCGGGGCGGTGAGGGCTGTTCGCGCCCACGCGGCGGAGCCGCATATCGACGCAGCCCCGCGCCCCTGAGCGCCGCGCTTCGCCCGGGCGAAGCGCGGCGCTGTCACTCTGCCGCCGGGACCGCCGCCTCCAGCGGTGGGGCCCCGTGGTGGCGGCCCATCGGGATCACCAGTGGGGTGCCGCTGACCGGGTCCATCGTGATCTGGCAGGTCAGGTCGAAGACGTTCTCGACGGTCTCGGCGGTGATGACCTCGGCCGGACTGCCCTCGGCGACGATCCGCCCGGACTTCATGGCGACGACGTGATCGGCGTACCGGCAGGCCTGGTTCAGGTCGTGGAGCACCATCACGACCGTGCGGTTCTCACGCCGGTTGAGGTCGGTGATCAGGTCCAGCACATCGATCTGGTGGGCCAGGTCCAGATACGTCGTCGGCTCGTCCAGCAGCAGTACGGGCGTGCCCTGGGCGACCGCCATGGCGATCCAGGCGCGCTGGCGCTGGCCGCCGGAGAGCTCGTCGACGGGCCGGTCGGCGAGGTCGGTCATGTTGGTCGCGTCCAGCGCCTGGTGCACGGCCTGCTCGTCGGCCTTCGACCACTGCCGCCACCACGTCTGATGCGGTGAACGGCCCCGGTTGACCAGGTCGATGACGGTCAGCCCCTCGGGCGCGACCGGGCTCTGCGGCAGGATGCCGAGGCGCTGGGCGAGCTCCCTGCTCGGGATGGAGTGCAGCGCCCGGCCGTCCAGGTGCACGGACCCCTCCTTGGGTGCCAGCAGCCGGGCGAGGGCGCGCAGCAGGGTGGACTTGCCGCACGCGTTGGCGCCGACGATGGCCGTGATCCGGCCGGGCGGCACGGCGAGGTCGAGGCCGTCCACGACGAGCCGGTTGTCGTAGGCCAGCCGCAGACCGCTCGCGCGCAGGTCCGGGTGGCTGGTCGACCCTTGGTCAGTGGACTCGGTCGACAGGGAGTCAGCCGACATGGGATCAACCTCCTGAACCCGCGCGGTTGGCGCGGACGAGCAGCCAGAGCAGGACCGGTGCGCCGAGCACGCCGGTGACGATTCCGACCGGAAGTTCCGTGCCGGAGACGAGAGTACGGGCTATGAGGTCGCTGCCCAGGACGACCAGCGCCCCGGTCAGACCCGAGGCGACCGTGGGCGGCCAGGCGGTGCCGGCCAGCCGCTGCGCGATCTGCGGGGCGGCGAGCGCGACGAAGGCGACGGGCCCCGCAGAGGCTGTGGCGAAGGCGATCAGGCCGACACCGGTGAGCAGGATGGCGAGGCGCACCGGCTGTACGCGGGTGCCGAGGCCGGTGGCCACGTCGTCACCGAGCTGGAGGGTACGCAGCAGCCGGCCCAGCAGCAGCGCCGTCGGCAGCAGCACCGCCAGCGCGATGGCGAGCGGGCCGACCTGTCCCCACGTACGGCCGTTGAGGTTGCCGACCAGCCAGCCGAGGGCGGCCTGTGCCTGGAAGCGTCCGCCCTTGGCCACCAGGTAGTCGGTGGCGCTCGTGCAGATCCAGGCCACGCCGATGCCGACCAGGATGATGCGGTATCCGGTGGTGCCGCGTCGCCAGGCCAGCGCGTAGACGATCAGGGCCGTGGCCAGGGCGCCGAACAGTCCGAGGCCCTGGGTGCCCAGGCCCCCGTCCCAGCCCAGCACGATCCCCGCGACCACGGCGGTGCCCGCGCCCTGGGTGAGGCCGATCATGTCGGGGCTGGCCAGCGGATTGCGGGTCATGGTCTGGAACAGCGCGCCGGAGACACCGAAGGCGATCCCGGCCAGCAGCCCGACCAGGGCGCGCGGCAGCCGCAGTTCCTGCACCACGAGGACGGTGCCGGGGTCGCCGGAGTTCACCAGGGCCCGTACGACATCGGTGAAGTCGATCGGATAGTCGCCGGTCGTCAGGCCCCAGCAGAACAGCAGGAAGGTGGCGGCGGCGAGCCCCGCGCACAGCCCCACCAGCCGGGGGCGGAAGACACCGGAGACGGGCGGCAGGGTCAGCCGGTAGGTGCGGAAGTGGGCGGCGCCCGGGGAACGGCCGGTTTCCGGGCGGGACTTCAGGGCGGATTTGGAGTTCGGCACGCTCACACCTCCGCCAGATTGCGCCTGCGGACCATGGCGATGAAGAACGGGCCGCCGATGAACGCGACCAGCACACCGGCCTGGATCTCGGTGGGCCGCGCCACCATGCGTCCGATGATGTCCGCGGCGAGCAGCAGACAGGGGGCGAGCACCGCGGACAGCGGCAGCAGCCAGCGCTGGTCGGGACCGATGCCCGCCAACTGGGCGAGCACCCGGGCGACATGGGGAACCACCAGGCCGATGAAGACGACCGGGCCGATGACCGCGACCGCGGCCCCGGTCAGCAGGGTGATCGAGGCGACGCCCGCGAGCCGGACCAGGCCGAGGCGCCGGCCGAGCGAGGCCGCGACGTCGTCGCCGAGGGCCAGGCTGTTGAGGGCCGGAGCGCAGGCCAGCGCCAGCACCGCGCCGATGACCAGGAAGGGCAGAACCCGCCACACCATGCCGTCGTCCGCGTCCGCCAGCGAACCCGCGGACCAGAACCGGAACTTGTTGAGCGCGTCCACGTCGGTCAGCACGATGGCCTGCGTGAACGACCAGAGCATCGAGGAGACGGCCACGCCCGCGAGCGCCAGCTTCACCGGTGTCATTCCGGACCGCCCGAGGCCGCCCAGCAGATAGACGACCACGGTGGCGATCAGCGCCCCCGCGAACGCGAACCACACATATCCGTACAACGAGTTGATGCCGAGCACCCCGACGGCCAGCACGATGGCGAAGGAGGCCCCGGCGCTGACCCCCAGCACCCCGGGGTCGGCGAGCGGGTTGCGGGTCAGGGCCTGCATGAGCGCTCCGGCCAGCCCGAGGGCCGCGCCCGCCGAGAGCCCGAGCGCGGTACGCGGCACGCGCGCCGACCAGACGATGTTGTCCACGAAACGGCTCGGCGCGTCGCCGAACAACGCCCGGAGCACCTGGTCCGGCGGGACGTTGGCCGCGCCGAGCGCCAGTGACAGCAGGCAGAGCCCGGCCAGTACGGCGCCGAGCGTCGTCACGAGAAGGACGGGCCGGAAACCCTTGCCCGTCACCTTGCGGTCTCCAACGGCCAGCTCCCTTAGGTTAGGCAGGCCTTAATCGTAGTGGGGAGCGCGAGGTCCGCCGAGACTGGGCCTTTTGGTTAGGTAATCCTTACCTTAGTATGACCTGCGGTCCTCCGGCTGAGCCGGTTCCGCACACTCTGGAGGCACGGTCAGCTGTGTCCGGTTTCGAAACTCGTGTGTCCGGTGTCGACGACGGTGATGTGACGGCGTACTGGCGTCGGCGGCTCGATCCGCTTCCTCAGGAGGCCGCCCTCCCCGTCGACTTCCCGTATCCGCTGAAGCCCGGCGGAGAGCCGCGGACGATCGGCCGCACACTGGACGCGACGGCCGACGAGGCCACGCTCCTCGCCGCGTACGTGGCGCTGCTGCACCGCTACGGCGGCGCCCGCGACATCACGGTCGGGTACGGCGGGCTGCCGGTCCGGGTCGCCCTCGACGGCGGCACCGGGTTCGCGGAACTGGTGCGACGGGTGGCCGACGCGTGCGCGGAGGCCGAGACCCATCGGGTCGGGCCGGCCCTGCTGGTCGCCCAGACGCGGCCGGAGCCGACGCGGGGCGGCGGGCTGCTGTTCAACACGGCGTTCGGTGCGGGATTCGGCACAGCGCTCGGCATGGCGCCCGGGGTGACCTCCGCGGGCGTACGCGACGACTCACCCGACACGGCGACGACCGACTCGCCCGACACGGTGACGACCGGCTTGCTCGGCACGGCAGCGACCGGTTCGCTCGACCTCGTGCTCGAAGTCCAAGCGGGCGAAGTGCTGGTGACGTACCGTCAGGATCTCTTCCGGGCCGAGACCGCGCAGCGGACGGCCGAGCACTACGCCACCCTGCTGGCCGACGGGCTCGCGCGGCCCGACACCCCGGTCGGTGAGCTGGAGCTCCTGACCGCGGAGGAAAGCCACCGCGTCCTGCGGGAGTGGAACGACACCGACCACACCGTCCCCCTGCGCACCTGGCCGGAGATGTTCGCCGAGCAGGTCGGGCAGCGGCCCGACGAGATCGCTCTGGTCTTCGAGGACACCCGCCTGACCTACGCCGAACTGGACGAACGCGCAGGCCGGCTGGCCCACGCCCTCGTCGCGCGCGGCGCCGGACCCGAACGCGTGGTCGCGCTGGCCGTGCCCCGCTCGGCCGAGCTGATCATCGCCGAGGTCGCCGTACTGAAGTCCGGTGCCGCCTATCTGCCGGTGGACACCGACTACCCGGCGGACCGCATCTCCTACATGCTGGCCGACGCGGGACCCGCCTGCCTGATCACCACGACCGAGGTCGCCGAGGGCATTCCGCCCTGCGAGGGCATGGACGTCCTGGTGCTCGACGCGCCCGACGTCGTACGGGAGTTGAGCGAGCCCCGGCCGGGCGCCCCGGCCCACGGCCCGCTCTCCGTCGCCAACGCCGCCTACGTGATCTACACCTCGGGCTCCACCGGCCGCCCCAAGGGTGTGGTGCTCTCCCACGCGGGCGTCGCCAAACTCGTCGCCACCCAGACCGAGCGGTTCGGGATCGGCCCGCACAGCAGGGTGCTCCAGTTCGCCTCGCCGAGCTTCGACGTGGCCTTCTGGGACCTGTGCCTCGGGCTGCTCTCGGGCGGCCGACTCGTCGTCGTACCCACCGAGTTGCGGGTGCCCGGCGCGCCGCTCGCCGACTACGCCCACGCCAACGGCATCACCTTCATGATCCTCCCGCCGGCGCTGCTCGCCGCGATGCCCGAGGACGTCGAACTGCCGCCCGCCACACTGCTCGCGGGCACCGAGCGGGTCTCGCCCGAACTCGTCGGGCGGTACGCGCGCGGCCGGATGATGTTCAACGCCTACGGCCCCACCGAGGCGACCACCAACTCCACGCTCGGCCTGTGCGACCCCGACACCCCCGCCGGGTCGATCGTGCCGATCGGCGTCCCCGACCCCGGCACCCGGGCTTACGTGCTCGACGCCCGGCTCGGCCCCGTACCGGCGGGCGTCCCGGGAGAGCTCTACCTCGGCGGGGCGGGACTCGCGCGCGGCTATCTCGGGCGGCCCGACCTGACGGCCGAGCGGTTCGTCGCCGACCCGTTCGGAGCGCCAGGGGAGCGGCTGTACCGCACCGGCGACCTGGTGCGCTGGAAGGCCGACGGACGTCTGGAGTTCCTCGGCCGGGCCGACTCACAGGTGAAGATCCGCGGCTTCCGCATCGAACCCGGCGAGATCGAGTCCGTACTGCGTGCCCACCCCGCCGTGGAACAGGCCGCGGTCGTGATCCGCGAGGACCGGCCGGGCGACCGCCGGCTGGCCGCCTATGTGGTGCCCGCACTCGACGCCGGCCAGGACTTCGGCGAGCAGGTCCAGGAGTGGAAGGACCTGCACGAACTGCTCTACGCGGCGGCCGGATCCGAGGGTCGCCAGGACGGGGCGGCGGGCGTCGGCGACGGTTCCGCGGGGTTCCGTGAGAACTTCGCCGGCTGGAACAGCATGTACGACGGACTGCCCATCCCCGTGGCGGAGATGCGGGAGTGGCGCGAGGCGACCCTCGCCCGGATCGGGGAACTCGCGCCGCGCCGCGTGCTGGAGATCGGCGTCGGCAGCGGTCTGATCCTCTCCCGGATCGCCCCCGGCTGTGAGGAGTACTGGGGCACCGACCTCTCCGAGGAGGCGGTACGTGCCCTGCGCGCCCAGGTCGACGCGGTACCCGGACTGGCCGGCCGGGTGCACCTGAGCGCCCGGCCCGCGCACGACACCGACGGGCTGCCGAAGGAGTTCTTCGACACCGTCGTCCTCAACTCCGTTGCCCAGTACTTCCCCGGCGCCGGCTACCTCACCGATGTGATCGGCGCCGCCGCCGAACTGCTGGCCCCCGGCGGGCGGCTCTTCATCGGTGACGTGCGCAACGCCCGGCTGCTGCGCTGCCTGCGCGCCGCCGTGGAGACCCGCCGCGCCACCGGCACGGAGGACAAGCAGGCCCTGCGGGCCGCCGTGGAACGGTCGGTCGCCTGGGAGGGCGAACTGCTCCTGGACCCCGACTACTTCGCGGCACTGGACGGCTTCGACGCCGACATCCGCGTCAAGCGGGGCGCGCATCACAACGAGCTGACCCGGCACCGCTACGACGTGGTGCTGCGCAAGCGGGCACGATCGACGGCTCCGGCGCAGGCTCCCGCGCCGGCCGACGGGGACGAGATCGCGTGGGCCGACCTGGGCGGCCACGACGACTTCGCGGGCGGCCCACGCGGTCTGAACGCCCTCGACGCCCTGCTCGCGGAGTGTCCGGCCCTGCTCAGGGTCACCGGTCTGCCCAACGCCCGCCTCGCCGAGGACCTGGCCGCGCTGTCCGCCCTGGACGACAGCAGCCGCACCGCCGCCCCCGCGGAGGGGCCGGACCCCGAGGTCTTCCACACCCTCGCCGCCCGGCACGGCCTCCGGGCCGCGGTCACCTGGAACGGCGCCGCCGACGACGGCAGCCTCGACGTGCTGTTCGGACGCGACGACACGGTCCTCGACACACCCGGTGACCTCTACCGGCCGTCCGGCGCGGTCCCGCACGCCAACCGGCCCGCGCCCTTCCGTGACGTCAACTCCCTGATGAAGGCCCTGCGTTCGTACGCGGCCGATCAGCTCCCCGAGTACATGGTGCCGTCCGCCGTTGTCGCCCTGGACCGGCTCCCGGTCACCCCGAGCGGCAAGCTCGACGGAGCCGCGCTGCCCGTGCCCGACTACGGGGCCCTCAGCTCCGGCCGCCCGCCGCGCGACGCCCGCGAGGAAGTGCTCTGCGCGGCCTACGCCGAGGTCCTGGGCCTGCGCTCGGCCACCATCGACGACGACTTCTTCGCACTCGGCGGTGACAGCATCACCGCCATCCAACTGCTCATCCACGCCCGCAGAGCCGGGCTGCGGCTCAGCTCTCGCGATGTCTTCCGGCACCGTACGGTCGCCGCGCTCGCCGAGGCCGCCGACGTACGGACCGACCCGCCGGCCGACGGGCGAGACGCGGCGGAGGAGACCCCGCTCGTCCGGCTGACCGACTCCGAACTCGCCGAGATCCAGGGAGAGTTCCCGGTCGTCGTGCGGGAACTGCTGCCGCTGAGTCCCCTCCAGGAAGGCTTCTACTTCCACTCCGTCGTCGACGGCACGGACCGCGACGCCTATGTCGTCCAGCAGGCCCTCGAACTCTCCGGTCCGGTCGACAGCGAGACGCTCCGCCGGGCCGCCCAGCGCGTCCTCGACCGGCACGCCCCGCTGCGCGCATGCTTCCGCGCGCTCGCAGACGGCCGGCCGGTCCAGATCATCGCCGAGGGGCTGGAGCTGCCCTGGCGCGAGGTGGATCTCTCGGCGGGGGACACCCAGGTCGCCGACGACCGGCTGACGCTCGTCGCCGACGCGGTCGCCGCCGAGGAGCGCGCCCGCCGCTTCGACCTCGCACGGCCGCCGCTGGTGCGCTGCGCGCTGATACGGCTCGGCGAGGACCGCAGCCGACTTCTGCTGACGTTCCATCACATCGTCGCGGACGGCTGGTCGTTGCCCGTCCTGCACCGCGAGCTGATGGCCTGCTACGGCGAGACTCCGGCCGCGCTGCCCGAGGTCGCCCCCTACCGCTCGTACCTGCGGGGCCTCGCCGCGGCCGACCGCGACGCCGCGCGCGAGACGTGGCGCGGCGCGCTCGCCGGGATCGAGGAGCCCACCCGCCTCGTCGAGACGCCCGCCGACGGTACGCCGATCACGCCCGCGCAGATCCGTGTGGAGCTGTCCGAGCAGGTCACCGCCCGCCTGTCGGCCCGCGCCCGCGAACTCGGCGTGACGCTGGGCACGGTCGTCCAGAGTGCCTGGGGCCTGCTGATCGGGCGGCTCACGGCCCGCCAGGACGTGGTGTTCGGCACCACCGTCTCCGGCCGTGACGCCGAGGTCGAGGGCATCGAGTCCATGGTCGGGCTGTTCATCAACACCCTGCCCACCCGCTTCCGCTGGGAGCCCGCGGACACCCTCGCGGACCTGGTCGGACGCCTCCAGGACGAGCAGGCCGCGCTGCTGGACCACCAGCACCTCGGTCTCGCCGAGCTGCAGCGCGTCGCCGGACTCGCGGGCAGCGGTGAGCTGTTCGACACCCTGGTCGTCTTCGAGAACTACCCGTCCGCGACCGGCCTGACCGACCCCTCCGGCGCGGTCCGGGTCACGGGCCACGAGTTCCACGACGCCGTGCACTACCCGCTGGCCCTGATCGTGAAGCCGGGCCGGCGCCTCGACCTGCGGCTGAAGCACCACGCCCAGCGCCTCGACGCCGACAGCGTGCGCCGTGTCGCGGACCGCCTCACCCGGATCCTGCACGCCCTGGCCGCGGACCCCGGGCAGCCGGCCGCCGCCCTGGAGCTGCTCTCGGCGGACGAGCAGGCGCACGCCCACCCGGCAGGCGAACCGCGCGAGGTACCCGAGACGACCCTCGCCGGGTCGTTCATGGCCCAGGCCGTCCGCACCCCGGACGCCACGGCGGTGGTGTACGGGAACGAGACCCTCACGTACGAGGAACTCGACACCCGCGCCGAGGAGTTGGCCCGACGGCTCCGCGTCCGGGGCGCCCGGCCGGGCGAGATCGTCGCGATCGCCGTCCCGCGCTCGGCGGAACTCATGGTCGCCCTGCTCGGCGTGCTGAAGTCCGGCGCCGCCTATCTCCCCGTCGACGTGGACTACCCCGCCGACCGCGTGACCCACATGCTCGCCGACTCCGGAGCGGCGACCGTCGTCACCACCACCGACACCGCTTCCCGGCTGCCCGAGGTCCCGGGCCCGGCCCGCCTGCTCCTGGACACCCCGGACGAGGACGAGCAGACCGACGCTCCCCAGGTCCGCGTCCCGGCAGGCCCCGACGACCCCGCGTACCTGATCTACACCTCCGGGTCCACCGGCCGCCCCAAGGGCGTCGTCGTCACCCACCGCGCCATCGTCAACCGCCTGGCC
The DNA here is from genome assembly GCF_036182465.1 of Streptomyces sp. NBC_00258. Classification (NCBI taxonomy): domain Bacteria; kingdom Bacillati; phylum Actinomycetota; class Actinomycetes; order Kitasatosporales; family Streptomycetaceae; genus Streptomyces; species Streptomyces sp. NBC_00258. The sequence goes on along the minus strand of NZ_CP108081.1, from coordinate 2,685,030 downwards.
TGGATGCAGGGCGCGTACGAACTCACCGCCGACGACCGGGTGCTGCAGAAGACCCCGGCCAGTTTCGACGTCAGCGTCTGGGAGTTCTTCTGGGCACTGTGCGAGGGCGCCACCGTGGTGCTCGCCCGCCCGGACGGACACCGCGATCCGGCGTACCTGGCCGGGCTGATCCGCGAACAGGGCGTCACCACGCTCCACTTCGTACCGTCCATGCTCGAAGCCTTCCTGCAGTCCGACGAGATCACCGCCGACCCGGCCTGGGCCGCCTCCCTGCGGCGCGTCTTCAGCAGCGGCGAGGCCCTGCCCGGCGCCGCCGCGGCCCACTGGCAGCGGCTCACCGGCGTACCGCTGCACAACCTGTACGGCCCCACCGAGGCCGCCGTGGACGTCACGTACCACCCGTACGACGGCACTCCCGGCACCACCGTGCCCATCGGGCGCCCGGTGTGGAACACCGGCCTGCGCGTACTGGACTCCTGCCTGCGCCCGGTGCCCGAAGGAGTGCCGGGCGAGCTGTACCTGACGGGCGTTCAGCTCGCTCGCGGCTACCACGCGCGACCCGGGCTGACCGCCGAGCGGTTCGTCGCCGACCCGTTCGGCGGGCCCGGCGAGCGCATGTACCGCACGGGCGACCTCGTGCGCCGCCGCGCCGACGGCGTCATCGAGTACCTCGGCCGCACCGACCGCCAGGTCAAGATCCGCGGCAACCGGATCGAACTCGGCGAGATCGAGGCTGCGTTGGCGCGTGAGACGACCGTCGCCCAGGCCGCCGTCACCGTCACGGGCAACGCGCTGGTCGCGTACGTGGTCCCCGCCCGCGACACACACCCGGAGCCCGCCGAACTCCAGGCCGCGCTCGCCGAGTCGCTGCCCGCGCCCATGGTGCCCGGCGCCTATGTCGTCCTGGACGCCCTGCCGTTGACGCCCAGCGGCAAGCTCGACCGGGCCGCCCTGCCCGCGCCGCAGGTGACACGGGCCGAGGTACGGGCCCCGCGCGACGAGCGCGAGCGCGCCCTCACCGACATCTTCGCGGCCGTGCTGAAGCTCGACGAGGTCGGCATCGACGACGACTTCTTCATGCTCGGCGGCGACAGCATCACCTCGATCGGCGTCTCCAGCCGTGCCCGCCGGGCGGGCCTGGACCTCAACCCGCGTGACGTCTTCGAACACCGCACACCCGCGGCCCTCGCGACGGCGGCCACCCCCGTCGCCGAGGCGCGCGCCCTGCGTTCCGACTTCGCCCTCACCGCCGAGGAGACCGAGCGCGTCCACCGCCTCAGCCCCGGCCCCGTGGACGACATCTGGCCGCTTGCCCCGCTCCAGGAAGGCCTCTTCTTCCACTCCACGTACGACGACGGCGCCCTGGACGTCTACACCGTCCACGAATCCTTCGACATCGCCACCCCGCTCGACACGGACCGGCTCCGCACCGCCGTGCGGGTGTTGCTGGAACGCACGCCCAGCCTGCGCGCCGGGTTCACCAGCGAAGGACTGCGCCAGCCGGTGCAGTTCATCGTCCGGGACCCGGAGATCCCGCTCGAAGAGGTCGACCTGTCCGGGCTGAGCGTGGCCGAACAGGACGTCCGGCTCAGGGAGTTGACCGACGCCGAGCGCACCCGCCGCTTCGACCTGACCCGGCCGCTGCTGTTCAGGATCCTGGTGATCCGGCTCGGTGAGGAGCGCGGCGACCGGCTGGTCGTCGGCCGCCATCTGCTCCTGTGGGACGGCTGGTCCGCCTGGCTCTTCCTCGACCAGCTCTTCGCCCTGTACGAGTCCGGCGGCGACGCGAGCGCCCTGCCCGCCCCCGGCTCCTACCGCGACTACCTGACCTGGCTGGAGGTCCAGGACACGGCGGTCGCCACCGCCGCCTGGCGCTCCGCCCTCGCGGGCCTCGACGAGCCCACCCTGCTCGTCGCCGCCGACCAGGGCCTGGAGCCGGACATCCCGGAGAGCCTCGACGCCTTCGTCGCGGACGAGGTGGGCGAGCGGCTGCGCGACATCGGCCGACGGCACGGACTGACCCTCAACACGGTGCTCAACGCAGCCTGGGGACTGACCCTGGCCAGCGCGACCGGCCGCACCGACGTCGTGTTCGGCACCACCGTCGCGGGCCGGCCGAGCGAGGTGCCGGAGATCGAGAACGTCATCGGCATGTTCCTCAACACGGTCCCCGCCCGCATCGCCTACGACCCGGCCGAGCCCGTGCTCGGGCTGCTCCGCCGCGTCCAGGACGAGCGGCTCGCCGTGATGCCGTACGAATACCTGGGCCTGGGCGTGCTGCAGGCCGAGACCGGCCACCGGCGGCTGTTCGACACCCTCTTCGTGCTGCGCAACAGCGACACCGAGGAACGGCTGGCCGAGCTGACCGAACAGCACGGGGCCACCGCTGTCGCCAACGTCGACGCCACCCACTACCCCGTGAACCTCGTCGTCACGCCGGGACGCAGCATCCAGGTCACCCTGACCCACCGGGCCGACGTCGTCGGGCGCCCGAAGGCGGAGGAACTGCTCCGCCGCTTCACCCTGCTCCTGGAGCGGCTGACCGACGACCTCGACGCCCCGGTGGGGAGCCTCGACCCGCTTCTGCCCACCGAACACGCGGAGTTGGAGCGCGAGCGGGCCGAGGGCCGGGTGCCCGACCCCGAGGACACCATCGCCGACCTGCTGGCGACCCAGGCCGCCGTCACCCCCGACACCACCGCACTGGTCTTCGGCGACGAGACCCTCACGTACGCCGAACTCGACGCCCGGATCAACCGCATGGCGCGGCTGCTGCTCGCCCGCGGCGCCGCCCCCGAGCGGGTCGTCGCGCTCGGGCTGCCCCGCTCCCTCGACATGGTCGTCGCGCTCTTCGCCGTACTGCGCACGGGCGCCGCGTACCTGCCCCTGGAGCTGGACTACCCGGACGACCGGCTCGTGGCGATGCTGGAGGACGCCCGGCCCGCCCTGCTCCTTTCGAACGCCGCCGTCTCCGCGCGGCTGACCGCGGACACCCCCCGCGTCCTGCTGGACGACCCGGCGGTCGCCGCCGAACTCGCCTCCCTTCCGGGCGACCTGGACCGGCAGGTCTTCAGCCTGGAACACCCGGCGTACGTCATCTACACCTCCGGGTCCACCGGCAGGCCCAAGGGCGTCGTCACCCCGTACCGCGGGCTGACCAACATGCAGCTCAACCACCAGCGGGAGATCTTCGAACCGGCCATCGCCTCGGCCGGCGGACGCAGGCTGCGCATCGCGCACACGGTCTCCTTCGCCTTCGACATGTCCTGGGAAGAGCTGCTCTGGCTGGTCGAGGGGCATGAGGTGCACATCTGCGACGAGGAGCTGCGGCGCGACGCCGAGGCCCTGGTCGCGTACTGCGAGACCCACCGCGTCGACGTGATCAACGTGACGCCCACCTACGCCCATCTGCTCATGGAGCAGGGCCTGTTGGAGGGCCACCGCCCGCCGCTCGTGCTGCTCGGCGGCGAGGCCGTGTCCGAGACGGTGTGGAACCGGCTGCGCGACACGGAGGGCACCTACGGCTACAACCTCTACGGGCCGACCGAGTACACCATCAACACCCTCGGCGGCGGCACCCTCGACAGCGCGACCCCGACGGTCGGGCGCCCGATCCGCGGCACCCGCGCCCACATCCTGGACGCCTGGCTGCGGCCGGTTCCCGAGGGTGTGCCGGGCGAGCTCTACATCGCGGGCATCGGGCTGGCCCGCGGCTACCTCGACCGCCCCGGCCTGACCGCCGAGCGGTTCGTCGCGGACCCGTTCGGTGAACCCGGCGAGCGCATGTACCGCACCGGAGACCTGGTGCGCCGCAACCCCGACGGCAACCTCGACTTCCTCGGCCGTACCGACGACCAGGTCAAGATCCGCGGCTACCGCGTGGAACTGGGCGAGATCGAGGCCGCGTTGTCGCGGCACCCCCAGGTCGCGCACGCCGCCGTCGTCGTCCGCGAAGAGCGGCTCGTCGGCTATGTCGTCCCGGGCCGGCTCACCGGCACCGACCGGGACGACGCCGAGCGCGACCAGGTCGGCGAGTGGCAGGAGATCTACTCCGACGAGTACGAGGAGATCAGCACCGCCGTCTTCACCGAGGACTACGCCGGCTGGGACTCCTCGTACGACGGGAATCCCATCCCCTTCGACCACATGCGGGAGTGGCGTGCGGCCACCGTCGAGCGGATCCGCTCGCTGGAGCCCCGCCGGATCCTGGAGATCGGTGTCGGCTCCGGCCTGCTCCTGTCCCAGCTGGCCCCGGACGCGGAGGCCTACTGGGCCACGGACTTCGCCGCGCCCGTCATCCGCAAGATCGGTGAAGACCTGCGCCAGGACCCGGAGTTGGCCGCCAAGGTCACGCTCCGCGCCCAGCCCGCCGACGACCTGAGCGGCCTGCCCGCCGACGGCTACTTCGACACGATCGTCATCAACTCCGTCATCCAGTACTTCCCGAGCATCGACTATCTGACGTCGGTGATCCAGGGCGCCATGCGCCTGCTGGCCCCGGGCGGCGCGCTGTTCGTCGGCGACGTACGCAACCTGCGGCTCGCCCGGACCTTCCAGACGGAGATCCAGCAGGCGAAGGGGGTCACGGACGAGGCGCTGGAGCGGGCCGTCGAACGCGGTCTGCGCCTGGAGAAGGAACTCCTCGTCGACCCCGACTACTTCACCACCCTCGGTCACGGCGTCGACCTGCGCACCAAGCGCGCCCGGCACCACAACGAGCTGACCCGCTACCGCTACGACGCCGTCCTGTACGCAGGCGAGCCCGCCCTCCGCCTCGACGGCATCCCGGTGGTCGACCACACGAGCGACCTCGACCTGGCCGGCCTCGCGCGGACGGCCCCGGTGCGCGTCAACGGCATCCCCGACGCCCGCATCGGAGCCGCCGGGGGAGTGGACCCGGAGACGCTTCGGGAGCTCGGCCTCGAATTCGGCCACCCCGTCCTGACCACCTGGTCCCGCGAACCCGGCACGTACGACGCGGTGTTCCTCGACGGCGCGGTGCCGCTCGACGGCAAGGGCGCCGGGCTCACCGCCGGACTGTATCTCCCCGGCGGAGGAGAGGCCCCGTACGCCACCGAGCCCACCATCGCGCGCGGCGCCAACAGCCTGATCCGGCGGCTGCGCGAGGACCTCAAGCAGCAGCTGCCCGACTACATGGTCCCGGCCGCCTTCGTGACCCTCGACCGGCTGCCCATGAACGACAACGGCAAGCTGGACGTCCGGGCCCTGCCCGACGCCGAACCGGCCGTCGCGCTCGGCACCGGCCGTGGACCACGCACTCCGCAGGAGGAGGTGCTCTGCCGCCTCTTCGCGGAGGTGCTGGGGCTGCCCGAAGTCGGCGCCGAGGACGCCTTCTTCGACCTCGGCGGTCACTCCCTCCTCGCCACCCGGCTCATCAGCCGGGCGCGTACCGAACTGGGTGCCGAACTGGCGATCCGCGACCTGTTCGAGGCGCCCACGCCCGAACTCCTCGCGGCCCGCGCGGACGGCGGGCGCCCCGCCCGCCCGGCCGTCGCACCCGCCGACCACAGGCCCGAGCGCATCCCCCTCTCGGCGGCCCAGCGTCGGCTGTGGCTGGTGGAGCAGATCACCGGCAGCGGTGTCGCGTACAACTTCCCGCTTGTCTTCCGGCTGCGCGGCGACCTCGACCTGGACGCGCTGCGGGCCGCACTGCGGGACGTCTCAGGGCGGCACGAGGCCCTGCGCACCGTGTTCCGCGAACACGACGGCGAGCCGTACCAGCACATCGTCCCGGCGGCCGAGGCCGAACCCGGCCTCACCGTGACGGACTGCGCCGAGGCCGCGCTGGACACCCTGATCGAGACGGCCCAGCGCCGCCCCTTCGACCTCGACCGTGAACTCCCGCTGCGCTGCGAGGTGTTCCGCGTCGGACCGGCCGACCACGTGGTCGCCGTGGTGCTGCACCACATCACCACCGACGAGTGGTCGGACCGGCCGTTCCTGGCCGACCTGAACGCCGCCTACGCGGCACGTACGGCGGGTGCCGCGCCGGACCGGGCACCGCTGCCGGTGCAGTACGCCGACTACACGCTGTGGCAGGAGCAGTTGCTCGCACAGGTCGGCGAGGCCCAACTCGCCTACTGGAACGACACGTTGCGCGACCTCCCCGAAGAGCTCACGCTGCCGCTGGACCGGCCGCGCCCCGCCGAGCCCACCGGACGCGGCGGCACCGTGCGCCACGAGGTGCCCGCCGAGGTGGGCCTGGCGCTGCGCGACCTGTCCGGCGCGACCGGGACCAGCATGTTCATGCTGCTCCAGGCGGCCACGGCGGCCCTGCTGCACCGGCTGGGCGCGGGCGAGGACATCCCGCTCGGGGCTCCGATCGCGGGCCGCACGGACAGCGGCCTCGACGACCTGGTCGGCTTCTTCGTCAACACGCTCGTCCTGCGCACCGACCTGTCCGACGGGGACGGCGACCTGACATTCCGTCAACTCCTGGGCCGGGTGAGGGAGTCGTCGCTCGCCGCGTTCGAGCACCAGGACCTGCCCTTCGACCGGGTGGTGGAGGCCCTCAACCCGCCGCGCGTGGCGGGCCGCAACCCGCTGTTCCAGGTGATGCTGGGCTACCACTACCGCCCCGACGGCGACCCGGACCTGCTGGGCCTGCCGACCGAGTGGTCCGACATGGACACCGGCATGGCCAAGTTCGACCTCGACTTCACCTTCGTGGACGAGGGCGAGCGGATCGTCCTGCTGCTGGAATACGCCTCGGATCTCGTGGACCCGGGCACGGCCGAACTGCTCGCCGAACGCCTGGTCCTGCTGCTGCGGCAGGCCGCCTCGGCACCGGACGCCCCGCTCGGCGCGATCGACGTACTGACCGACCCCGAGCGGGAGGCCGCCACCGGCGCGTGGAACGACACCGCCCACCCCGTCGAGCCCCGCGCGGTGCCCGAGGTGTTCGCCGACATCGCCCGAGCCCACCCGGACCGCACCGCGCTGGTCACCGGCACGGGACGCCTGACCTTCGCCGAACTCGCCGGCCGGGTGGACTCCGTCGCCGCCCTGCTCCGGCAGCACGGCGTCACCGAGGAATCCGTCGTGGGCCTCGCCCTGCCCCGGCACGAGATGGTGCCCGCGATCCTCGGCGTGCTCACCGCGGGCGCCGCGTACCTCCCGCTGGACCCGGACCACCCGGCCCACCGGCTGGAGTTCATGCTCGACGACGCGGCCCCCGTCTGCCTGCTGACCACCACCGCCCTGGCCGGCCGGCTGCCGTCGGCCACGGGCGTGGAACGGCTGCTCCTGGACGGCCAGTTGCCCGCCCCCACAGAACGAGCCGAGCCGTGTACGTACCCCGCACAGGCCGCCGCCTACACGATCTACACCTCCGGCTCCACCGGCCGCCCCAAGGGCGTCGTCGGCACTCACCGGGGCCTGAGCAACCTCTTCGCCTCGCACCTGCGCGACGTGATGAACCCGGCCGTGCGGGACACCGGACGGGACACCCTGCGCGCCGTGCACGCCGCCTCGTTCAGCTTCGACGGCTCCTGGGAACCCTTCATCTGGCTGCTCGCGGGCCACGAACTCCACGTGGTCGACGAGGCCACGATGCTGGACCCGGCCGCGCTGCTGGCCTACCTCGACGACCGGAGCATCGACTTCGTCGACCTCACGCCCACCTATCTGCGGGAACTGCTGCACCACGGCTTCCTCGCCCCCGGCAGCCGAGTCCCCGCCGTCATCGCCGTCGGCGGCGAGGCCACCCCGCCGCCGCTCTGGCGGCGCCTGGCCGCCCTGCCCGGCACGGCGGTCCACGACCTGTACGGGCCGACGGAGTGCGCCGTCGACGCCTACGGCTGGCACGGCGGCGACACCGGCCTGGCCCCCTGGGCGGCACCGCTCGACAACATCCGCGCTCACGTCCTCGACGAACGGCTGCGCCCGGCCCCCGTCGGCGTACCCGGGGAGCTGTACCTGGCCGGCGAAGGCCTCGCCCGCGGCTATCTGGGCCGCCCGGCGCTGACCGCCGACCGCTTCGTGGCGAACCCGTACGACGGGTCCGGCGAGCGCATGTACCGCACCGGCGACCTGGTGCGCCGCCGCTCCGACGGCACCCTCGAATTCCTCGGCCGGGCCGACGACCAGGTCAAACTGCGCGGTTTCCGCATCGAGTTGGGCGAGGTCGAGACCATCGTCACGGGGCACCCGGACGTCTCCGCGGCAGCCGTGGTCGTACGCGAGGACTCGCCGGGCGTGCGGCGCCTCGTCGCGTACGTGGTTCCCGTGCCCGGCCGGGAACCCGACCCGGCGGCCCTGCGCACCCACGTGGCCGGCGCGCTGCCCGAGCACATGGTGCCCGCCGCCTTCGTCGCCCTCGACGCGCTGCCGCGCACCATCGCCGGCAAGCTCGACCAGGCAGCGCTGCCCGCCCCGGACTTCACGGCGGCGGTCACCGGACGCCTGCCGCGCACCCCGCGCGAGGAGATCCTCTGCGGCCTGTTCGCGGACGTCCTGGGCCTGGAACGCGTCGGCATCGACGACGACTTCTTCGCCCTCGGCGGCCACTCCCTCGTCGCGATGCGCCTGGCCGCCCGCATCCGGGCCGCGCTCACCGCCGAGGTCTCCCTGCGTACGGTGTTCGAGGCGCCCACGGTCGCGCGGCTCGCCGAGCGCCTCAGGGAAGGCAGCGACGACACCGGCGCAGGGCTGCCCGTCCTCGCACCGGCCGAGCGTCCTGAGCGGATGCCGCTCTCCTTCGCCCAGCAGCGCCTGTGGGTGCTGTACCGGGTGGAGGGCCCCAGTCCCACGTACAACATCCCGCTCGCCTGGCGGCTCACCGGACCGCTCGACGCCGACGCGCTGCAACTGGCCGTCGACGACCTGGTCGCCCGGCACGAGCCGCTGCGGACCGTCTTCCCCGAGGAGGACGGGCGCGCGTACCAGCTGATCCTGGAACCGGCACAGGCCCGCATAGAGGTGCGGACGGCCGCTGTCACGAGCGAGGAGGAACTCGCCGAGCGGCTCACCGAGGCCGCCGAGTACGGCTTCGAGCTGGACCGGGAGGCGCCGCTGCGCGCGCACCTGTTCAGCACCGGGGACGACGAGCACGTACTGCTTCTCCTGCTCCACCACATCGCGGGCGACGAGTGGTCCGACGAGCCGCTCACCCGGGACCTGGCCGTCGCCTACGAGGCGCGCGCGGCGGGCCACGCTCCCGAGCGGGCGCCGCTGCCGGTCCAGTACGCCGACTACAGCCTCTGGCAGCGCGCGCTGCTCGGTGACGAGAAGGACCCGGAGAGCCTCTCCTTCCGCCAACTGGCGTTCTGGAAGCGGACATTGGACGCGCTCCCCGAGGAGCTCGCGCTGCCCGTGGACCGGCAGCGTCCGCTGGAGGCCAGCTACCGCGGTGGCGTGGTGGACATGGCCCTGGACCCGGAACTGGCGGCGGGGCTGCGCGAGCTGGCCCGGTCGGGCAACGTCAGTATGTTCATGATCGTCCAGGCGGCGGTGGCGGCACTGCTGACCCGGCTGGGCGCCGGTACGGACATCCCGCTGGGCAGCCCGATCGCCGGGCGCACCGACGAGGTTCTCGAGGACCTGGTCGGGTTCTTCCTCAACACCCTGGTGCTGCGCACCGACACCTCCGGCGACCCCGCATTCCGCGAACTGCTCGCCCGGGTGCGGGAGACCGACCTGGCCGCCTTCGACCACCAGGACGTGCCGTTCGAGCGGGTCGTGGACGTGCTCAACCCGGCGCGTTCGCTCTCCCGGCACCCGCTGTTCCAGGTCATGATCGTGTACCTGGCCGCGGGCGGTGACGAGGCGGGTCTCGCGGGACTTGAGTCGCGGCGGGAGGAGGTCGGCGCGACCAGCGCCAAGTTCGACCTCTCCTTCGACTTCGTGGAGCGGGCGGGGGACGAGGGCGTCGACGGCGTCCTCGAATACAGCACCGACCTCTTCGACCGCGCGACCGCCGAAGCCGTCGCCGAACGGCTCGTCCGCCTCCTGCGGGCGGTCGTCGTCGCCCCCGACACCCCGATCAGCCTCATCGACATCCTGGGCGCCGACGAACGCCACCGGATCCTCACCGACTGGAACGCCCGCCCACTGCTCGCCGAGCCGACCACCGTGCCGGCGCTCTTCGAGCGGCAGGCCGCGCTCTCACCGGACGCCCCGGCCGTCGCGTCCGACGGCATGAAGCTGACGTTCGCCCAGCTGAACGCCAAGGCCAACCGGCTCGCCCGGCTGCTGGTCGCGCACGGCGCGGGCCCGGAGCGGCTGGTCGCGCTGGCCCTGCCCCGTACGGCCCGCACACTGCTGGCCATCCTCGCGGTGCACAAGGCCGGAGCCGCCTACCTGCCGCTCGACCCGGACGCTCCGACGGGCCATCTGCGCGACACGCTGGAGGACGCCCGCCCGGTCCTGACGCTCACCACACGGCAGATCGCGCCCCTGCTCCCCGCGGACGGACCCCCGGTCCTGGAGCTGGACGCCGAGGGAACGTGCGAAGTGCTAGCCGAGCACGGCGCCACGGACCTCGTGGACACCGACCGCATCGCGCCCCTGACCCCGCGCCACCCGGCGTACGTCATCTACACCTCGGGCTCCACCGGCCGCCCCAAGGGCGTCGTCATCACCCACGAGACGGTCGGCAACCTCTTCCACAGCCACCGCGAGACGCTGTACGCGCCCGCCAAGGAGGCCACCGGACGCCGTCATCTGCGCGCCGGACACGCCTGGGCGTTCTCCTTCGACGCCTCCTGGCAGCCGCAGCTCTGGCTGCTGGACGGGCACTGTGTCCACGTGGTGTCGGACGAGACCCGCCGCGACCCCGAGCTGCTCGCCGCGGCCGTCGTCGAGCACGGCTTCGACTTCCTGGAGGTCACACCGTCGTTCTTCGCGCAGATGGCCGAGACGGGACTCGTCCGCGAGGACGGCAGCTGCCCCCTCTCCGTCGTCGGAGTCGGCGGCGAGGCCGTCCCCGTCGCGCTGTGGGAGCGGCTCGGACGGCTGAACGGCACCGAGGCGTTCAACCTGTACGGGCCCACCGAGTCCACCGTCGACGCCCTCGTGGCACGGGTGCGCGACAGCTCCCGGCCGCTCGTCGGCCGCCCGGTCGCGGGCACCCGGGCGTACGTCCTCGACGACCGCCTGCAGCCCGTACCGCCCGGCGTGACGGGCGAGCTGTACCTGGCCGGAGGCGGGCTCGCCCGCGGCTATCTGGGCCGGCCCGCCCTGACGGCCGAGCGGTTCGTCGCCGACCCGTTCGGCGGGCCCGGCTCCCGGCTCTACCGGACCGGCGACCTGGCCCGCTGGACCGCCGACGGGTATCTCGACTATCTGGGCCGCGCCGACGACCAGGTCAAGATCCGCGGCTTCCGTATCGAACCCGGCGAGATCGAGTCCGTGCTCGCCGCCGAACCGGACGTCGCCCAGACCGTGGTGACGGTCCGTCAGGAGGGACAGCGGAAACTGCTCGTGGCGTACGTGGTCCCCGTACCCGGCGCGCTGCCCGACCCCGGACGCCTGCGCGGCCATGTCGGCCGGCATCTCCCCGACCACATGGTCCCGGCCGCCGTCGTCCTCCTGGACCGGCTGCCGGAACTCGCCAACGGCAAGCTGGACCGGGCCGCCCTGCCCGCGCCCGACTTCTCCGCCCTCTCCACCGGCCGGGCACCCGGCACCGAACTGGAGAAGACGCTGTGCGAGGTCTTCGCCGATGTGCTCGGCCTGGACGAGGTCGGTGTCGACGACGACTTCTTCGCCCTCGGCGGCGACAGCATCATGGCGATGCAACTCGTCAGCAGGGCCCGCGCGTCGGGCGTGCGGATCACCCCGCGCCTGGTGCTCCGCCACCGCACGGTGGCCGGGCTCGCGGAAGTCGCGACCGCCACCGGCACCGCCGACGCGCGTCCGGTCGACGACGGCACCGGCATCGTGCCGCTGACGCCGGTCATGCACTGGCTGCGCGAACTGGGCGGCCCGTTCAAGGGCTACCACCAGGCGGCCCTCGTCCAGACGCCCGCCGCACTGGACCGGCCGAGGCTCGCGACCGTACTGCGGGCTCTCGCGGACCGGCACGCCATGCTGCGCGGCACCCTGGTCCGTACGGAACCGGGCGGCTGGAGCGTCGAGGTGCCGCCGGCGGGTGCGGTGGACGCCGACGCGTGGATCGAGCGGGTCGACGTCCGCGGACTGGACGCGGCGGAGCTGCGCACGGCGGTCGCGGACGGTGCCCACACCGCCCGTGCGGCGCTGGACCCCGACACCGGCGTCATGGTGAGGGCCGTGTGGTTCGACGCGGGCGAAGAGCCCGGCAGGCTGCTCCTGATGGCACACCACCTCGTCACCGACGGTGTGTCCTGGCGCGTCCTGCTGCCGGACATGGAGACCGCGTGGCGTGCCGTCGAGGCGGGGCGCCCGGCGGAACTGCCGCCCGTCGACACGTCCTTCCGCACCTGGTCGCGCAGGCTCGAAGAGCTGGCGCAGGACCCGGCCCGTGAGGCGGAACTGCCGTTCTGGACCGGCGTGCTGGAGGGCGCGGCGCCCCTGCCGCTGAAGCGCCCGCTCGACCCGGCCCGCGACACGGTCGGCACCGTACGGGAGCTGGAGCTGCGGCTGCCCACCGAGCACACGGGACCACTGCTGTCCGCGGTGCCCTCCGCCTTCACCGCGAACGTCAACGACGTCCTGCTCACCGCCCTCGGCCTCGCCGTGGCCGACTGGCGGCGCCGACACGACAGCGGCCCCGGCGGACCCGTCCTGGTCGACCTCGAAAGCCACGGCCGCGACGAGGAAGTGGCCGGCGACGTCGATCTGTCCCGTACGGTCGGCTGGTTCACCAGCATCTTCCCCGTTCTCCTCGATCCCGGTCCCGTCGACCTGGACGAGGCGCTGGAGGGCGGCCCGGCCGTCGAGGAGGCGCTCGCCCGGACCCGGGAGCACCTCGGCTCACTGCCCGCGAACGGCGTCGGCTACGGCATGCTCCGCCACCTCAACCCCCGTACGGCACCGGTCCTCGCGGGCTACGAGGCGCCGCCGATCGAGTTCAACTACCTCGGCCGCTTCGGCATCCCCGAGGCCACGGACTGGTCGTACGCCCCCGAGGAGGACGTCTCCGACATCGGCGCCGAGCCGGAGATGCGGGAGGGCCACGCGCTCGGCATCAACGTGGTGACCGAGGACCGCGCCGACGGACCCGTACTGTCCGCCAACTGGTCCTGGCCCGAGGCCGTCCTGTCCGAGGAGGCGGTCCGTGATCTGGCGGAGACCTGGTTCCGCGCACTCCGGGCCCTGGTGGCCCGCGCGGCAGCCCGTGACTAGCCCAACACCCCTGCAATCCAAGAGAGTCGGAGGACCAACCGCATGAGCACCAACCCGTTCGAGAACCCCGAAGGCACCTACTCCGTGCTCGTCAACGAGGAGGGCCAGTACAGCCTGTGGCCCGACTTCGTGGACGTCCCGGCCGGCTGGACCGTCGCGCACGGCCCGGCTCCCCGCCAGGAGTGCCTGGACCACATCGAGGCCAACTGGACGGACATGCGCCCCAAGAGCCTCGTGGAGCGGATGGCGGAACAGGCCGGCTGAGGCGCCCGGCCGATGCTCTCCACGAGACTGACGAACGCGCGCTTCCTCACCATGGACCCGGACCGTCCCGTCGCCCACGACCTGGGCATCTGGCGGGGCCGGATCGTGGGCCTGGACGAGGAGGTGACCTCGCTGCCCGCCCGCAGGGTCGTCGACCTCCAGGGCGCCACCGTGCTGCCCGGGTTCATCGACAGCCATGTGCACCTGGCCTGGACCGGTTTCAAGGCGGGCACACCGAGCGTCGCCCCGTGCACCTCGGTCGAGGACGTGCTGGCCGCCGTGGCAGAGGCGGTGGCACGTACGCCGGAAGGGGGCTGGGCCGACCTCGCGGGGTACGACCAGCGCGGCCTCGGACGCCATCTGACGGCCGCCGAACTGGACAAGGTCGGCGCCGGGCGAAAAGTGTTCATGATGCACGACTCCGGACACGGCTGCATGGTCAACACGGCCGTCCTGGACCTGCTGCCCGCCGAACTCCGGCACGAGGGCGGCTTCCTTGCCGAGGGCGCCATGGGAGCCGCCCGGGCGCTTCGACTGCCGTACTCCCAGCAGGAGTTGGCCGAGGCGATCGGGCTGGCCGCCCGGACCTGTCTGGCCGAGGGAGTGACGGCCTGCGCCGAGGCGGGCATCGGCGGCGCGCTGTTCGGCCACAGTCCGGTCGAACTCGGCGCCTATCAACTCGCCCAGGAACAGGGCAGGTTGCCGCTCAGGGTGCAGCTCATGGTGTCCGCGGACCGGCTGCGCCCCGTCACCGCGCACGAGGACGACGGCATTCCCCGTGCCCTCGACCTCGGTCTGCGCACCGGGTTCGGCGACGACCGGCTCTCCGTGGGCGCGCTGAAGATCTACACCGACGGCGGCATGATGGCCCGTACCGCCGCGCTGACCGGCCCGTACCAGGGGCTCGACCACGCGGGTCAGTTGCAGGACGACCCCGAGACCCTCGCGGACACGATCGTCGACGGTCATCTCGCGGGCTGGCAGCTCGCCGTGCACGCCATCGGCGACCGGGCGGCCGACGTCGCCCTGGACGCCCTGGAGCGGGCGCAGCGGATCCGGCCGCGCCCGGGCGCCCGGCACCGCATCGAGCACGCGGGCCTCATCCGGCCCGACCAGCTGGAGCGCTTCGCGCGGCTGGGCGTGACAGCAGTGATCCAGCCGAACTTCCTGCGCTGCTTCGGCGACGACTACGCGGCGATCATGGGGGAGGTGCGGGCGCCCTGGCTGTACCGGGGGAGGGGTTTCCTGGAGCACGGGATCACCCTCGTGGGCAGCTCCGACCGGCCCGTCGCGGACGGATCGCCGCTCAGGGCAGTGCAGTTCATGGTCGAGCGCGCGTCCACGTCCGGGCAGGTGATCGGTCCGGACGAGGGCATCACGGTCGACGAGGCCCTGCGCGCGTACACCGTGGCCGGCGCCTTCGCCTGCCACTGGGAGGACAGCGCGGGGAGCCTGACCCCGGGGAAACGCGCCGACCTGGTCGTCCTGGGAGACGACCCGGGGAGTGTCGACGCGTCCCGCATCGGCGACATCGAGGTGGTCGCGACGTTCGTCGACGGCCGTGAGACCGAGGAGGCCGCGTCGTGAGCACGCGGACGGACAACGACAACGCCCGGTACGCACACCTGTGGCAGGGATCGGCGTACCCGCACCGGTGGGTGCTCTGGGACACCACCGGCGACATCCTGGTGTTCGACCGGGACGGCAACTGCCTCGTGGACATCGACGACGAGGGCGTGAAGCACGAGGTCGTGCGCAGGATGCGCGAGGCGGGCGTGCCGGAGAGCGACGACTATCCGGGTCGCCCCTGCTCGTGAACGACTGTTGGTGAACGGTTGCCCGTGAACGACCCGCTTCGGCGAAGGCGAAGGCATCACATGCTCTGTGCCGCCCTGCCGTGCAGGAGCTGGCGGATCAGCTGGTTGGTGGTGCACACGACGCTGGTGCGTCCGATCCACCGCAGCGCCATGGAGTGGTCCTCGGCGGAGAAGTCGGCCACCGCGTCGGCCACGACGAACGGCTGGATGTCGTGCATGAAGGCGTCCGCGGCCGTCAGCAGTATGCCGAGATGCGCCCGAACCCCGCACAGGATCAGCTGGTCGCGCCCCTCGGAGCGCAGCAGCCTGCCCAGGTGACTGCGGAGGAAGGCGTTGTGGCGGACGTTCACCAGCAGGTGTTCCCCCACTCTGGGCGTGAGCTCCGCGACGATCGCCGCGTCCTCGCCGGGCTCCTGCCCGATGCCCGGGCCCCAGATGTCGGTCATCAGCCCCCGCTGGCCGGGGCGTTGGGCGGCCGGCTCGGCGCTGAACACGACGGGCATGCCGAGCGTCCCCGCGAGCTCGCGCAGGGTGGCGCTGTTGTCGAGCAGCTCCACGACGGGGGAGCAGTCCGGCGGGAAGGCCTGGACGAAGTGGTTCTGCATGTCGTGGATCAACAGCGCGGCCCGTGCCGGATCGATCGTCCAGGGCGGGCCCGACGGGGGCACGGCGGAACGGTCGGGCATGGGATAGGAGTTGATGACCGGCAAGCCCATGGGCGGACTCCTCCCTGATGGCGTGTGCGCCGAGTCCGATTGAGGGAAGTTAGCTTAGCCTAAGCTAACTTGATGAGTGGTGGATCGTCAGGTGGCCGGTTCGGCCGAGTCACCAGGAGTTCGAGGAGCGGGGACCATGGCGAGCAGTACGTACCGGGACGCCTGGGGCATCCCGCATCTCCGGGCCTCCGATCCGCTGCGGCTGGCCTTCGCTCAGGGCAGGAACGCGGCGCGCGACCGGGCCTGGCAGATCGAGACCGAAAGGCACCGTTCACAGGGCACCACGGCCTCCTTCCTCGGGGCGGGCGCCGTCCCCTGGGACCGTTTCGTCCGCCGGGCCCGGCTCGACGACACGGCCCGGCGCTGCTTCGAGACGCTGGAGGAGGAGACGGCGGCCTGGGTGTCGGCGTACGTGGACGGGGTGAACGCCGGCCTTGAGCGGGGAGCGGCCGACGCGCCGGAGTTCGCGGCCACGGGACTGGCCCCGGGAACGTGGCAGAAGTGGACGCCCCTCGGTGTCTGGCTCGCCCACCACATCCTCTTCGCCGGATTCCCGACCAAGCTGTGGCGCGAGGAGGTCGCGGGCCGGCTCGGCGACGAGGCCCTCGAACTCTTCGCCGCGGACGGCCCCGGAACCTCGGGCTCCAACGGCTGGATGGTCGCGGGCGACCGCACCGCGTCCGGATCCGCGCTCATCGCGGGCGACCCCCACCGCTTCATCCAGGACCCCGGCTTCTACCAGCAGATCCACCTCTCGTGCCCGGAGTACGACGTCGTCGGCTTCGCCGTCCCCGGGGTGCCCGGCATCGCGCACTTCGGCCACACCGGGACCGTGGCCTGGGCCATCACCAACGCCAGTTCCGACTACCACGACCTCTACCGGGAGCGCCTGCGCACATCGGGCGACGGCATCGAGGCGTTGGGGCCCGAGGGATGGCGGCCGGCCGCCCATCACCGGGAGACCATCCGGGTCGCGGGCGGCGACGCGGTCGAGATCGACGTGATCGAGACGGAGCGCGGGCCCGTCATCATCGATGGCCCGGCCGAGGGTGCCGGAGGCGACTCGGGATCCGCCGAACTCTCCGGCGGCATCAGCCTCCGCTACCCGCCCCGCGTCACCGAGGAGCTGGGCTTCGACGTGCTCCCGGCCCTCCTCCGGGCCCGTACGGTCCAGGACGTGGACCGGGCACTCGACCGCTGGATCGAGCCGGTGAACGTCGTGCACGCCGCGGACACGTCCGGCGGACTGCTGCACCGCGTGGCCGGATACGTGCCCGTACGTCATCGGGAGAACGGGCTGCGGATCGTGCCCGCCTGGCGGAGCGGGCACGAGTGGCAGGGCCGTCATGACACACCCCGCGCCGAGGTGGACGGCATCGCGGTGATGGCCAACGAACGTGGCCTGGCCGCGCCGTTGGGCACGGAGTTCGCCCCGCGGTACCGCGCCGACCGGATCGACGGCCTGCTGCGGGTGTCACGGCAGTGGGAGCCCCACGACATGGCGGCCATCCACATGGACACCCGACTCGCGGCAGCCGCACCCCTGTTGGAGCGAGTGGCGCGGCTCGACGGACTCGGCCTCGAGGCGGCGCGGCTGAGGACGCGACTGCTGGCCTGGAACCGGCACATGGACGCCGACAGCACCGCCGCCGCGGACTACGCCCGGCTTCGCTCCGCCGTCGTACAACGGGTCGCGGCGGCCCCCGAGTTGAAGAGTCTCGCCGTGCCGCCCCTGCCGTATCCCATGGTGTTCGAGCCATGGCTGAACCTCACCGCGAAGGTCGCCTTCGCGCTTGAGGACCTGCTGGCCACCGAATTGCTTCCGGGGTTGGACAGCGGGGCGGTCGTCCGGGCGGCTCTGGAGGAGACGGCGCCCCTGGAGCCCGTGACCTGGGGCGAACTGCACCGGCTCGCCCCCGGCCGGATCCTCCCCGCCGCCGAGGACGAGGAGTGGCCCGGTCTCGGCGGGGACCACGACTGTGTGCTGGCCACGTCGAGCACGCCCGGCGTGACGGATCTCAGCTCCCGGGGGCCGTCCGCCCGGTACGTCTGGGACCTGGCCCGCCGCGAGAACAGCCTCTGGGCGGTGCCGCTGGGCGCCCGCGGCATCCCCGGAGACCCACACCGGCGGGACCAGCTTCCACTGTGGCTGAGCGGTCAACTCGCTCCTGTCATCACTGATTTCGCGCTTCTCGTCGAAGAACCGGAGCATGGTTCCCGAGGCATCGGAATGTGATCGTCCGTTCTTCATGCGGATGAATGAAAGGCGAAGGCCCCTGGTTTTTCGCCCTCCCCGCTCGGACAGATCGGGGTCATGGATCATGGGAATTGGGCGGAGACTTCAGGTGCGGCCGGGACCGGCGACCGGGAACTCGATGCAGCTCAGGAGGACATACGCAGGGAGTTGTCCTGGGAGGTGATCGCCGGCCACCGGGAGCGGCTGATGAGGCTTGTCCGCCGACGGCTTCCGAACGCGCAGGACACGGAGGACTGCGTACATGAGGCGATGCTGAGGGCGGCCGCCTGCGGCGATCTGGACCGCGAGCGGATCGGCCCCTTTCTGACCTCGGTGGCGCTGCGCCTCTGTGTCGACAACCACCGCGAACAGGAGCGGAGCCGGCTGCTGCTGCCCCGCACCGCCGATGTCCGTACGCCCGAGATCCCGGACGAGGGCGTGTGCGACAGGGACTTCGGGCGCTGGCTGCTCCGCCAGGTGCACCTCCTGCGGGGCCGGGAGCGGCAGGTCGTGCTCGCCCGCGCCCATGGAATCTCCACGCTGGAATTCGCCCGCATCCACCAGATCTCGGTCAAGGCGGCCGAGGGCGCGTTCACCCGCGGTCGAGCGCGGCTTCGGCTGATCTGCGCCAGGTCCATGGACGGTGTCGTGGCGTAGATCGGCGTATGCCGTTTTCGAGCAACGCTCCCGATTCCTCCGGCCACGCTGTTCAATGAACATGAACATCCCTGCGAAAGGAGCCGTCCGTGTCCCCTGTGGTCGTGCCGCCCGTCGGCGCGCGCATCCGGCAGGCGCGTACGGCGCGGGGGATGAGCCTGCGCGGCCTCGCGCGGGAGATCGGGGTCTCCGCGAGCCTGATCTCCCAGATCGAGACCGGCAAGAGCCAGCCCTCGGTGAGCACCCTGTACGCGATCACCACCGCGCTCTCCATCCCGGTCGAGTCGCTCTTCGACGCGGAGGGGGAGACGGCCCGAACCCCGGCGACCGCGGCCGTGGGCGCGCCGCCCGACACCGTGCTGCATGCCCTCGCCGCCTTCGCCGCCGACCCGGGCCGCAGGATCGGACCGCTGGTCGGAGGTGGTGAGCGGGAGGTGCTGGAGCTAGACTCGGGTGTTGTATGGGAACGTCTCGGCCACGTTCCGGGAGCGGACGTCGACTTCCTGCGCGTGACCTACCGGCCCGGCGGGACCTCCTCCAGCGCGGGAGGCCTGATGCGTCACCCCGGGACGGAGTACGGCTATCTGACCTCCGGCGAACTCGTCCTCACGCTCGGTTTCGAGGAGCACCTGATCCGGCCCGGTGACGCGGTCTGCTTCGAGTCGACGACCCCGCACCGGTACCGCAACGACGGCAGTGAACCCGCTGTCGGCGTCTGGTTCGTGTTCAGTATGGGTTGACACTTTCCCCGGACGGTCGTTCACTCCGAATGAGGGTGGTGGTCGTCATGGCAATCCGCACATTCGGACCGAACGCCGTCGACTGGGAACAGCGCATCGACCTCGACCGGCTGCGCACACAGCGGCTGGCCCGGCTCCACGCGGCACTGAACCGCTCCGAGCTGGGAGCGCTGCTCAGCTTCGACTTCGCCAACATCCGCTACATGTCGTCCACCCACATCGGCACCTGGGCGATGGACAAGCTGATCCGTTTTGCGCTGCTCGTCCGCGGCGGCGAACCGATCGTCTGGGACTTCGGCTCGGCCGCCCGCCACCACCAGCTCTACAACCCCTGGCTCGACTACAGCGACGGCAAGGAAGGCCCGCCCACCGGCGCCCGCGCGGGCATCTCCACCCTCCGTGGCGCCTTCCACCCGGACGCCGGGATCGGCGCGGACGTGGCGGCCAAAGTGGCGGCGGAACTGCGTGAACACGGCCTGGCGGGCGAGCCGTTGGGCGTCGACCTTGCCGAGATGCCCGTCCTGCACGCCCTCAAGGAACAGGGCATCGACGTCGTCGACGGCCAGCAGGTCTTCCTGGAGGCCCGCCGCGTCAAGACACCCGACGAGATCTCCCTGCTCACCCAGGCCTGCTCGATGGTCGACGCCGCCTACGAGGAGCTGTACGCCCACCTGCGACCGGGCATCCGCGAGAACGAGTGCGTCGGCCTCGTCAGCAAGGTCCTCTACGACCTCGGCAGCGAGTACGTCGAAGGCGTCAACGCCATCTCGGGCGAGCGCTGTTCACCGCATCCGCACGTCTACAGCGACCGGCTGATCCGCCCCGGCGACCCCGCCTTCTTCGACATCCTGCACAGCCACCTCGGCTACCGCACCTGCTACTACCGCACGTTCGCCGTCGGCAGCGCATCGCCCGCCCAGCGCGACGCGTACATCCGCTGCCGCGCCTACATGGACGAGGCCATCTCCCTGGTCAGGCCCGGCGCCACGACCGCCGACATCGTCCAGGTCTGGCCGCGCGCCGAGGAGTTCGGCTTCCCGGACGAGACGGCCGCCTTCGCGCTGCAGTACGGGCACGGGGTGGGCCTGTCCATCTGGGAGAAGCCGATCTTCAGCCGCCTCGTCTCGCTCGACCATCCCGAAGTCCTAGAAGAGGGCATGGTGTTCGCCCTGGAGACCTACTGGCCGGCGGCGGACGGCTGGTCGGCGGCGCGCATCGAGGAGGAACTCGTCGTCACGGCCGACGGGTGCGAGGTGATCACCAAGTTCCCCGCCGAGGAACTCCTCGTTGCCGGCCGCAAGTACTGGACCGTCGGCGGCGAGCTCAACACCCGGCGCGAGTCCCAGTCCCACCTCAACACCCGCGAGGGCAGGGGGGAACGATGACGGACGCCCCCCGGCCGGGTTCCTCTCGGCCCCAAGCCCCTCGGCGGGAGAACCCCGGCCCGGACTCGGCCCAACTCCTCGCGCTGTACGAGCAGATGGCCGTCATCCGGCGTACGGAGCAGGCCGCCCACGACCTGTTCATGTCCGGCCTCGTCAAGGGAACAACGCACCTCGCCGCCGGACACGAGGCCATCGCCGTCGGGACGAGCGCGGCCCTGCGCGACGACGACTACGTGTTCGCCACCTACCGCGGCCACCACCACGCGCTGGCCCGCGGCGCGACCCCCGAGGAGTGCCTCGCCGAACTCATGAGCCGCGCCACGGGACTGTGCAAGGCCAAGGGCGGCTCGATGCACCTGACCAAGGCATCGCGGAACATGCTCGGTTCGTACGCGATCGTCGGCGCGCATCTCCCGATGGCGGTCGGCGCCGCCTGGTCCGCCCGGCTGCGCGGCACCGAACAGATCGCCGTGGCCTTCTTCGGCGACGGCGCGACCAACATCGGCGCGTTCCACGAGGCGCTCAACCTGGCGGCCGTGTGGAAGCTGCCCGTGCTGTTCGTCTGCGAGAACAACCTGTACATGGAGTACACCCCGATCGCCGACGTGACCGCGGTGGCCAACCCCGCGGCCGACCGGGCGCCCGCCTACGGCATCCCCGGCGAGATCGTCGACGGCAACGACGTGGTCGCCGTCCAGGAGGCGGTGACCCGGCTCGCGGGCCGGGCCCGGGCAGGAGACGGGCCCAGCCTGCTGGAAGCGCAGACCTACCGGCACTTCGGCCACAGCCGCGCCGACCCGGCGACGTACCGCCCGGCAGAGGAGGTCGAGCGCTGGCTCAAGCACGACCCGCTGGACGTGGCACGCGGCCGCCTCGCCGAACTAGGGGTGCCCGCCGGCACGGTCACCGAGGCCGACGAGCGCGCAACCGGTCTCGTACAGGCGGCAGTTGAGGCCGCCAAGAACGCGCCCGCGCCCGATCCCCGGGAAGCGCTGACCGACGTGTGGGCCGACGGAGGTGCGGCGTGGCGGACGTGATCACCTACCGGCAGGCGGTCGCCGAGGGCATCGCGCGGGAGATGCGGCGCGATCCGTCGGTGGTGTGCCTGGGCGAGGACATCGGCGCCGCGGGCGGGGTGTTCAAGACGACCGCCGGGCTGTACGAGGAGTTCGGGTCCGGGCGGGTGTGGGACACGCCGATCTCCGAACAGGCCATCGTCGGGGCCGCGATGGGCGCCGCCATGACCGGCATGCGCCCCGTCGCCGAGATCATGTTCTCCGACTTCCTGGCCTGTTGCTGGGACTACCTCGCCAACGAGATACCCAAGGTGCGGTACATGACGGGCGGTCAGGTCACCGTGCCGCTCGTGGTGCGTACGGCCAACGGCGGTGGACTCGGCTTCGGCGCGCAGCACTCGCAGGCCACCGAGAACTGGGCGCTGACCGTCCCCGGACTGAAGATCGCGGCACCGGCCACCCCCGCCGACGTGGTCGGCATGATGGCGGCCGCCATCCGCAGCGACGACCCCGTGGTCTTCTTCGAGCACAAGGGACTCCTCGCGTCCAAGGGAGCGCCCGCGCCACCGGACCACGTCGTCGAGCTGGGGCGGGCAGCCGTCGTACGCGAGGGTGCCGACATCACGCTCGTGGCACTCGCCTCGATGGTGCCGGTGGCGCTCACCGCCGCGGAACGGCTCGCCGAGGAGGGCATCGAGGCGGAGGTGATCGACCTGCGCTGCCTGGTGCCGCTCGACACCCGGACCGTACTCGGCTCCCTCGCGAAGACCTCACGGCTCGTGACCGTCGAGGAGAACCCCTACCAGGGCGGCTGGGGCGGCACGCTCGTGTCGGTCGTCGCCGACGAGGGCTTCGGCCTCCTCGACGCGCCCGTGCGCCGGGTCGCCGCCGAATGCGTGCCCCTGCCCTTCGCGGACGCGCTCGAAGAGCAGGTGATCCCCACCGTCGACAAGGTCGTGACCAAGGTCCGCGACCTCACCGCGTACTGAACTCGGCAAGGAGAGAGGCGAGTAGGGCGATGACGAATCGGATGCTCCTGCGCTCGGGCCACGTGATCTCGATGGACCCCGACATCGGGGACCTGCCCGGCGGTGACGTCCTCATCGAGGACGGGAAGATCGTGGCGGTCGACCGCGACATCAGCGCGGACGCCGAGGTGCTCGACATGACGGGCCGCATCCTCGTGCCCGGCTTCGTCGACACCCACCGCCACACCTGGGAGGCGCCCATCCGCGGCTGCGCGCCCAACGCCACCCTCGACGACTACTTCGTGGAGGTCCTCGACACCTTCGCGCCCGTCTACACGCCCGAGGACGTGTACGCGGGCAACCTGGCGGGCTCACTGGAGTGTCTGAACGCCGGGATCACCACCCTCGTCGACTGGTCCCACATCAACAACACGCCCGAGCATCCCGACGCCGCGGTCCAGGCGCTCGGCGAGACCGGCATCCGCGCCCAGTACGCGTACGGCAGCGCCAACACCTCGCTCGCCGACTACTGGTACGAGAGTAAGATCTCGATTCCGGGGGACGACGTACGCAGGGTGAGAGACCGTCACTTCGCTTCGGACGACGGGCTGTTGACCATGGGCCTCGCCACCCGTGGCCCCGGCTTCTGCATCAACGACGTCGTCGAGGCCGAATGGCGCCTCGCACGCGAACTGGGCATCCCCATCACCGTGCACGTCGGCATGGGACGGCTCGCCGGCCGCTTCGGCATGGTCAGGCAACTGCACGAGCTGGGGCTGCTCGGCTCCGACACCACCTATGTGCACTGCTGCTACTTCAGCGAGGAGGAGTGGCGGATGGTCGCCGACAGCGGCGGCACGGTCTCCATCGCACCGCAGGTGGAGACCCAGATGGGGCACGGCTGGCCACCCGTGATGAAGGCCATCGAGCACGGGCTGCGGCCGTCCCTGAGCATCGACGTGGTCACCACCGTGCCCGGCGACATGTTCACCCAGATCCGCGCGGCCTTCGGCGCCGAGCGGGCACGGGTGAACGCCGAGTGCTGGAAGGCCGACATCCCGGTCCCCGAAACGATGTTGACGGCACGTCAGATGCTGGAGATCGCGACGGTCAACGGCGCGCATGTCGCGGGACTTGAACACCGCACCGGTTCACTGGCCCCCGGCAAGCGCGCCGACGTCGTCGCGATCGACGCGACCGCGCTCAACGTCGCGCCGCTCATCGACCCGGTGGCCGCCGTGACGCTGAGCGCGGACGTGTCCAACGTCGAGACCGTCATCGTCGACGGCGTCGTCCGCAAGCGCGACGGCAGGCTGCTCGCCGACACCGGGCGGGCACGGCGCCTGGTCGAGGAGTCCCGCGACCGTCTCGCGGCAGCGGTCGAGGCGCGTGGGAAGCAGCAGGCATGACGCACCACGTGATCCGGCGGGCGGCGGACGCCACGTTCGCCGCCCCGCCCCAACCGCCGTACGGGAGCACGGGATTCACACGGCGGACCGTGGTCGGCGAGGAGGACGGCTCCGTACACACGGGCTTCGGCGTGTGCGAACTGACGCCGGACGGGGCGATCGGGGCCCACGTCCACTCGTACGAGGAGTCCTTCCACCTGCTCTCCGGGACGGTGGTCCTCGATACGCCCGAGGGCTCGTACCTCCTCGAAGAGGGCGACTACGGGCTGCTGCCCACGGGCGTGCCGCACGCCTGGCGCGGGGCCGGGGACACCGCCGCACGCTGGGCGGACATGCTCGCACCGGTGCCGAGGGCGCGCTACGGACACGACACCCGGGCGGTGCCCGCGCTGCCGGACCGCGAGCCGGTCCGGATCGACGTCCGCGACCCGCGCACCCGCTCGTTCGGCCACTTCGAGGCCGCCCAGATGGACCCCGGCAAGCAGTCCCAGGACCTCCTCGCCGTGTCGGCCAGCATGCGCACCGCGCTGCTCGTCTACAGCGGGATCACCGTGAAGATGATGGTGGACGCCGACCTGGGCGCGGTGGCCTCGACGATGTTCATGGTGCAGTACGCGGCCGACGGCGTCGCGGGCGCGCACGATCACCCCTTCGAGGAGACGTATCTGATCGTCGAGGGAACCGTGGACGCCGCCTTCGACGGCGAGCAGTACCGGCTCGGTGTCGGCGACGCCGCCTGGGCGGGCGCCGGTTGCGTCCACAGCTTCACCAACGCCGGTACGGGACCGGTGCGTTGGCTGGAGACCCAGGCACCCCAGCCGCCGTCGCGCCACTCCTACCGGTTCGCCCGCGACTGGGACCACCTGCGCGACGTGCTGGGGGGAGAAGCAGGGGAGTGGAAGCCGTGATCCGCCACGTGCCGGGGGAGAGACCATGAGCAGTGTTGTCGTCATCGGCGGTACGGCCGGCATCGGCCGCGAGATCGCCCGCACCCGCGCCGAACACGGTGACGAGGTCGTACTCACCGGCCGCGACGCCCACCGCGCCGACACGGCCGCCAAGGAGATCGGCGCGCACGGACTCGCCCTGGACCTCTCCCGGCCGCGCGAGATCGCGGGCGCCCTGGCAGGCGTCGAGCGCGTCGACCACCTCGTCCTCGCGGGCATCTCCCGCGACCAGAACACCGTCACCGACTACGACATCGACGCCGCGCTGCACCTCGTCACCCTCAAGCTCGTCGGCTACACCGAGGTCGTCCACACACTGCTGCCCCGGATGACCGGGGAGAGCGCCGTCGTGATCTTCGGCGGGCAGGCCAAGGAACGGCCCTACCCGGGCGCCACGACCGTCGCCACGGTGAACGCCGGCGTCACGGGCCTGGTGCGCACCCTCGCAAGCGAACTCGCCCCGATCCGCGTCAACGCCGTCCATCCGGGCATCGTCGGCGACAGCCCGTTCTGGGCGGGCAAGCCCCCGGAGGTGCTGGAGAACATCCGCGCCCAGACGCCCACGGGCCGACTGGCTCGCATGCGGGACATCGTGGACGCGGTGGACTTCCTGCTGCGCAACGAGGCGGTCAACGGCGTCAACCTGAGCGTGGACGGAGGGTGGCTGCTGCGCTGAGCCAGGGGGTGCCGTCGCGGCGCTCAAGAAGTGGCTCAGGAGGGGCTCAGGAGGTCTTGAACCCTACGCCCGCGTACAGCGGCACCGGCGCCTCGCCCTTGAGCCGCTCGCCCGCCGCGAGTTCCGGATGCCATTCCGGCAGAGGGACGACCCCCGGTTCGACCAGTTCGAGTCCCGTGAAGAAACGGGTCACTTCGGCGTGCGAACGGGCCACGAGCGTGACGCCGCCCGCCGCGTACGACCGCACCGCCCGGTCCATGTTCTCCGGATCGTAGTCCCCTGTGATCATCGACAGCACGAGGCAACTGCCGGTGGGCAGCGCCTCGACCAGACCGCCCACCAGGTCGTACGCCCCGTCCTCGTCGGCGACGAAGTGCAGCAGCGCGACCAGCGACAGCGCGATGGGCCGGTCGAAGTCGAGGACGGCCCTGGCCTGTTCCAGGATCTTTCCTGTGTCGCGCACATCCGCCTGGATGTACTCGGTCACCCCCTCGGGAGTGCCGTGCAGCAGCGCCGCGGCATGGGCCAGCACGATGGGGTCGTTGTCGACGTACACGATCCGCGCGTCGGGCACCGTGGCCTGCGCTATCTGGTGGAGGTTGGGCTCCGTCGGGATACCCGCGCCGATGTCGAGGAACTGACGGATGCCCGCCTCCTGGACCAGCCACCGCGTGGCGCGGTGCATGAACCAGCGGTTGTTGAGCGCGGAGTGCTTGGCATGCGGCTCCAACGCCAGCATTCGAAGGCCCAGTTCCTCGTCGACCGGGTAGTTGTCCTTGCCGCCCAGGAGCCAGTCGTACACACGTGCCGGATGGGGCCTGCTGGTGTCGATGCGCTGGAGGGGGGACTCGGTCCCGGTCATGCGTGCTCCTCTGCTCGTCATGGTGTGCGAGCAGTCTGGCACCGTCAGTCGCCTTTCGAACGTGGTTTCCCCGCGTGCCGCAGACACTCCTCCACGACGTCCTTGTCGAGCGCCGCCCGTACCAACGCGGCGGCCAGCACGGCCGGTTCGGTACTCCCGGCGAGCTTCACCAGACGGTCCGGCTCCGTCGGCAGCCCGAGCCGGCCCGCGCCGTCCAGGGCCTTCGCGTCGAGATACGGGGCGGCCTCGGGCCACACCAGCTGCACCTCGCGCAGGAAGATGTCCACACCCGCGGGCCCGAGCCCCGGTATCTCCCGCAGCAGGCCGCGGAGTTCGTCCAGGTCGCCGTCCGCCGCGTCCCGCATCCCCCGCGGATCGCCGCCCCAGCGCTCCGTCAACAGCTCGGCCCCGTCGCCGAGTTGGGTCGCCGTGCGCTCGTCATAGCGCCGGTAGCCGCCGCTGCCCAGCGCGTCCACTCGCTCCTGCCAGGTCGCCGCGGCCATCCGGCGTGGATCGCGCAGCCCCGCGTCGTACAGGGCACGAGTGGTCGCGAGGGCGACGGAACCGCGGATCCGGGCGCTGAGCAGACAGGCCATGACCAGGGTGCGGTACAGCGGCTGCGGTGTGTTCCGCAGCCGGATGCCCGCCTCCTCGGCGAACGTACGACCGTGCCCGGCGAGCAGCACCTCCACGACCCGCTCGGCCCTGCCGGTCATGACGACGGCTTGAGCGGATCGTGGCCCAACGCCATCAGCCGATGACGGCGCTGTGTCTCCTCGGCCCCGGGCCCGGCCAACGGTTCGCCCTCCGGGTCCGTCTCGGCCGTGACGGTGTCCACGACCTCGTACATCACGTCGAGGTCGTCGTCGGTGAGGTCGGTACGGCGCTTCTGGAGGATGGCCAGCACATGCTCACCGGTGGGCGAACCCGCGTGCTCCGGCAGCGGTTCCGTCTCCTCGGAGGCGTCGCTCACCCGCAGCCACGCGGCCAGCTCCTGCGAGGTCATGTTCACCGCGCGGTGGAACTCGTCCCACAGCGCGTCGAGTTCGAGGGCGTCGGTCATGACGTACCCCTTCCGTTCGTGCGCTCGTCCCTGCCTGTGTGGCCTGCGGGCGCTGCTTGCCGCGCACGCCCGCGGATCTCAGGCGCGCGGCCAGTCCTCGGCCTGGAACATCCAGCGGTGCTTCTCCAGCTCCGCCGTCAGACCGATCAGCAGGTCCTGGGTGACGGGGTCGGGCTCGTCCGTCGCGGTGATCCGCTCCCGCAGCCGTCCGATGGTCGTGTCCAGCGCCTCGACGAGCACGCCGACGACCTCGGTGTCCTGGACCCAGCCCTCCTTCGGGCCCTGCGGGGCGGCCGTCGTCGCGACCGTCTCGGGCCGGCCGTCGGGCGGCACACCGAGCGTCGCCGCGCGCTCGGCCACGGTGTCGGCGTACGTACGGGCCGTGTCGACGACCTCGTCGAGCTGCAGATGGATCGAGCGGAACCGCGGGCCCACGATGTTCCAGTGGGCCTGCTTGCCGATGAGCGAGAGCCCGAGCAGATCCACCAGAGTGCCCTGCAAGGCCTCCCCGACGACCTGCCGAGCAGACTCGGACAGGGTGCTCTTCACCACGGTCATGGTGCATTTCTCCTTGACGTTTGCGATGTTCGCGGCGTTTGCCGACGGCGGACCATGCGGAGCAGCGCGGCGCGCTCCTCCTCGCCCGTGCCACCCCACACACCGGAGGTCTGTCCGGTGGAGAGCGCCCACGCGAGGCACTGTCCTGCCACCGGACAACGGGCGCAGACGCGCTTGGCGGCCGCGATGTCGTGCCGTGCGGGGCCGACCGTACCCACGGGGAAGAACAGTTCTGGGTCCTCCTCCGCGCAGGCCGCTCGCCGCAACCACTCCATGAGGGGCCGGGTGCCCAGGGCGGATCAGCGAAAACACCCGATTCCGAGGCCGCGGGGCCCGTCCGCTCTCAGTGCGCGAGTACCCGGTCCACGAAGGCGGTCACGTCCGCGAGGACCGTGTCCTTGTTCGTCTCGTTGAACACCTCGTGCTGAGCGCCCGCGTACACGCGCTCGGTCCAGTCGGCCCCGCGCAGCTCCTCTACGCCCGCGCGGCTCGCGGGCAGCGGCACGATCCGGTCGTCGTCCCCGTGCAGCCACAGGAGCGGCAGCGCACCCACGTCACCGGTCTTGGCGATGGTCTCCAGAGTGCGTACGAAGGCCTCCAGGGTGGGGCGCTTGAACGGCCCGTGCCAGACCAGCGGATCCGCCGCGTACGCCGCACCGACGGACGGGTCGCGCGAGAGCGTGGTCGGGTCGATGGGGATGTCGGGCAGCGGATCGAGCGCGAGCAGCTGGGGCAGCAGGTCCCAGCTGCCGATGACCGGCCCGGAGAGGACGAGCGCGGCCAGGCCGTCCCCGTACCGCTGGGCGTATCGCGCGGCGATCAGGCCGCCCATGGAGTGGCCGATCAGTACGACCGGCACATCCGGGTGGGCGGTCCGGGCCAGCCGCTCCACCGCGTGGACGTCGCTCACCACGTCCTCGAAGTCCTCGACCAGCACGCGCTCGCCCGCCGACCTCCCGTGCCCCATGTGGTCGGGGCCGAACACGGCCGCGCCGTGCCCGTGCAGCACGTCGGCCACGTACTCGTACCGGCCGATGTGCTCCCCGTAGCCGTGCACGAGCAGCGCCACGTACCGCGGGCGCTCCCGTGGCCACTCGCGTGCGGTGATCGTGCCCCGGGTGCCCGGGAGGGTGTGCTCGCGGGAGTCGGCCATGGGTCCTCCATCGGCGTCGGCGAAGGGTCGGGGGCGATCTTTCCAGGGGAGGTGGAAGCGGTCCATAGCGCGCGACCGGCGCCGGAGGCAGGGGCCACCTGTCGAGACGGTCCTGACGCGGCCGGATACGTGGGCATAGCATCGGTCTCCGCATGAACACGATGACGCTCTGGCACATATCCCTGTGGGAGTTCGCCGCACTCGCCGCCGCGGCCCTGCTCGTCGGTTTCTCCAAGACAGCCGTCAGCGGAGCCAACACGGTCAGCCTC
The DNA here is from genome assembly GCF_036182465.1 of Streptomyces sp. NBC_00258. NCBI lineage: Bacteria > Bacillati > Actinomycetota > Actinomycetes > Kitasatosporales > Streptomycetaceae > Streptomyces > Streptomyces sp. NBC_00258. The sequence continues at coordinate 2,655,007 of NZ_CP108081.1, read as the reverse complement.
GCCATCTTCGCGGCCGTACTGCCCGCCCGGGCGTCGACAGGAGTCCTGCTCCCCATCCTCATCGTCGGTGACGTGCTCGCCGTGCTCACCTACCGGCGGCACGCGCACTGGCCGACCCTGTGGAAACTGTTCCCGGCGGTCGCCGCGGGAGTCGTCGCCGGCACGGTGTTCCTGATGTGGGCCGACGACCAGGTCGTACGGACGTCGATCGGCGCGATCCTGCTGCTGATGGCCGGCGTCACCATCTGGCGCCGCCGCAGGGCCGAGGCGGAGGAGGAACCCGACTCGCTCGCCACGCGGACCGGCCGGATCAAGGCCCGTTCGTACGGCGTGCTCGGCGGCTTCACCACGATGGTCGCCAACGCGGGCGGCCCGGTGATGTCGATGTACCTCCTCTCCGCGGGCTTCCGGAAGCTCGGCTTCCTGGGGACCTCCGCCTTCTTCTTCCTGATCGTCAACGTCTCCAAGGTCCCCTTCAGCGTCGGCCTCGGCCTCATCGACGGCAACTCGCTGCTGCTGGATGCCGCCCTCGCCGCCTTCGTCGTACCGGGGGCGTTCATCGGGAAGTGGGCCGTGAACCGGATCAATCAGCGACTCTTCGAACAGCTGGTGATCGCGGCGACGGTGGTGGGCGGAGCGCAGCTGCTCCTGCGCTGATCCCGTCGCGTCGCCACCCGGCCGCGAGGCGGTGCCCCGTAAGGGGCGCGGGGCCGTATCGATCCGCGGCTCCGCCGCCGGGCGCGACCAGCCCCACCGGCTCGCGCCAAACGAACCGCGGATCCGGCGGAGCGCATACGCTGGGAGGCGTCAAAAGCGTGTTCCCGGGGCAGGGAGGCTGCGGCCATGTCCGAGGCGTCCGGTCACCAGGATCCACCGGCATCCGCCCGCTATCTGCCGATCGCCGAGCACGGCCTGATCGGCGATCTGCGCAGCGTGGCCCTGGTGGGCACGAACGGCACGATCGACTGGTACTGCTGTCCGTCCTTCGACGCACCCAGCGTCTTCGCCTCCATCCTCGACGCCGACCGGGGCGGCTCCTTCGAGCTGGCGGCCGCCGTGCCGGCCCGGACCAAGCAGTTCTACTTCCCCGACACCAACGTCCTGGTCACCCGGTTCTTCACCGAGGACGGGGTGGGCGAGATCCAGGACTTCATGCCGGTGGACGGCGACGAGACGGAGGCGGACCGGCACCGGCTCATCCGCCGAGTGCTGTGCGTACGCGGCTCGATCCCCTTCCGCGCGCGGGTGTCCCCCCGGTTCGAGTACGGAGCCCGGCCGCACACCGCACGGCTGCACGACGACATGGTGATCTTCGAGTCGGACAGCCTGTCCCTCGCGCTGACCGCCACAGAGCCGCTCGAATGCGACGGGCTCGACGCGCGAGTGGACTTCAAGCTCCAGGAGGGCGAGTCCGCGGTGTTCGCCCTCGACCAGGTCAGCGGCGACATCGCGCCCCGCCGCTGCCCGCGCGCCGAGGCCGAGGAACTGTTCGCCGCCACGGTGGCCTTCTGGCGGCGCTGGCTGACCGCGTCCCAGTACCGCGGCCGGTGGCGGGAGATGGTGCACCGCTCCGCTCTGACCCTCAAGCTCCTCACCTACGCGCCGACGGGCGCCATCGTGGCCGCCGCCACGACCAGCCTGCCCGAACAGCTCGGCGGCGAGCGCAACTGGGACTACCGGTACGTGTGGGTGCGCGACGCCGCGTTCTGCGTGTACGCGCTGCTGAGGCTGGGTTTCACCAGCGAGGCCGAGTCCTTCATGGCCTTCGCGGCCAAGTACATCACCCCGGGCGACGGCCTCCCCGGGGGCCCGCTGCAGATCATGTACGGCATCGACGGCCGCACCGACCTGCCCGAGCGGGAGCTGCCCCACCTGGAGGGATACCAGGGCTCCGCCCCCGTCCGGGTCGGCAACGCGGCGTCCGACCAGCTCCAGCTCGACATCTACGGGGCGCTCATCGACTCGGTCTACCTCTACGACAAATGGGCCCAGCCGATCTCCAGCGACCAGTGGGACGACATCTGCGGACTGGTCGACTGGGTCTGCGAACACTGGGACCAGCCCGACGAGGGCGTCTGGGAGACCCGCGGCGGCCGCAAGAACTTCCTCTACTCCAGGCTCATGTGCTGGGTGGCGATCGAGCGGGCCATCAGGCTGGCCACCCGCCGGGGCCTGCCCGCCGACATCGTGCGCTGGCGCGACGCCCGCGACACGATCTACCGGCGGATCATGAAACGCTGCTGGTCACCGGCGCGCCAGGCGTTCGTCCAGCACGAGGACGACGACGTCCTGGACGCCGCGGTGCTGATGATGCCCCTGGCCAAGTTCATCTCGCCCACCGACCCGAAGTGGCTCTCCACCCTCGACGCGCTCACCGAGGACCTGGTCTCCGACTCGCTGGTCTACCGCTACGACCCGAACGCGAGCCCCGACGGCCTGCGCGGCGAGGAGGGCACCTTCTCGATCTGCTCCTTCTGGTACGTCGAGGCCCTGACCCGGGCCGGACGGCTCGACGAGGCGCGGCTGGCCTTCGAGAAGATGCTCACCTACGCCAACCACCTCGGCCTGTACGCCGAGGAGATCAGCCACACCGGCGAACAGCAGGGCAACTTCCCACAGGCCTTCACCCATCTCTCCCTGATCAGCGCGGCCTTCAACCTCGACCGGGCCCTGGGCTGACCGTGCCCGGCAGGGACGCCGGACCGGCGGACCTACAGGCCGGCGGATCGGCGAAGGAGCCCGGCCCCGTACGCTCGACGCCATGTCTCCGCATGTCCTGGTCCTCGGCGGGACCACCGAGGCGCGTGAACTGGCCGCGTCGCTCGCGGCCCGCCCCGGCGTGCGCGTGACCACGTCGCTCGCGGGCCGCGTCTCCCGGCCGGGGGCCCTGGACGGGGACGTACGCGTCGGAGGGTTCGGCGGGGCGGAGGGCCTCGCGCAGTGGCTGCGCGCCGAGCACGTGGACGCCGTCGTCGACGCCACACACCCCTTCGCCACGGGCATCACCGAGAACGCGGCACGGGCCGCGGCGACCACCGGTGTCCCGGCCGTCGTCCTGCGCCGCCCGGGCTGGACCCCCGTCCCCGGCGACCGCTGGCACCCGGCGGCGTCCCTCCCCGAAGCCGCCGACCTGCTCCCGCCCCTGGGCCGGCGCGTCTTCCTCACGACGGGCCGCCTGGGTCTCGCGGCCTTCGCCCGGGAACCCGAACTGCACTACCTCGTACGCTCGGTGGAACCTCCCGAGCCGCCGATGCCGCGCCACACGGAAGTCCTGCTGGCGCGCGGCCCGTTCACGGTGGAGTCCGAAACGGCCCTCCTGCGCGACCACCGCATCGACGTCCTGGTCACCAAGGACAGCGGCGGCTCGGCCACCTCGGCCAAACTGACGGCCGCCAGGGAACTGGGACTGCCGGTCGTGGTCGTACACCGCCCACCCCTCCCGGAGGGGGTACGAGCCGAAGCGGATGTGGCGTCGGTGCTGGCCCGGCTGGGCTTCGGGGGAGGGTAGGGCCGCTCGGGCGGCGTGTTCGTCAGCCTTCCTTCGTGGCCCCGGCCAGGGGCTTGGGGCGGTTCTCCGTCAGGATGTCGTGGGTCAGGTCCTCGACCAGAAGACGCTTGGCGATGGTGTCGACGGCGGCGCGGAGGTCCGCGCCGGAGGGGCGGCCGATGTCCTGTTCGACGCGTTCGGCGAGCGCGGTGGACAGGGCCTCGCCGATGACGCGCGCCTCGCGGGCGCCCGCCTCGGTGTGGGAGAAGAGGGTGCCGTCGCGGGTGAGGTAGCCCTCCTCGACCATGCGCTGGAAGACCGGGACCAGGACCTCCGGAGGCATGCGGCGGCGGGCGGCGATCAGGCTGAGGCTCGCGTGGCCGACCATCCGGGTGAACAGCTCGACCTGCATCACCGCCCAGGCGCCCGCGATGTCGAGACGGGTGTCGGACTCGGTGACGAGCCGGCGCATGGCGTCGGGACTCGTACCGCCGATGATCTTTCCGACCACGGCCTCCAGACGCCGCTGGTTGTCGGCCGAGGAGGGGGTCGCGAAGCCCTCGCCCAGGTCCGTGGACCCCATCCGGGCGCTGTCGCGCAGCTGCACCTGCTTGAGGAACAGCGCGATCACGAAACCGATCAGCGTCACCGGCACGGTCCACAGGAAGACGGTCTGGAGCGTGTCGGCGTACGCCTCCACGATGGGCGCGGCGGTCTCCGACGGCAGTCCGTGCAGCCCCTCGGGACTGGTCGCGGCCTTCATGAGGGCCGAGGGGTCGGTCCCGCTCGACCGGGCCGCCTCGGCGACGCCGTCCGCGAGCTGGGGCGTCAGCGTGTTCGTGTAGATCGTGCCGAACACCGCGGTGCCGAACGAACTGCCCAGCGTACGGAAGAAGGTCACCCCGGACGTCGCGGTGCCCAGGTCGGTGTACTCGACGGTGTTCTGCACGGCGATGGTGAGCACCTGCATGCACAGACCGATCCCGGTGCCGAGGACGAACATGTAGAACGACGCGAGCCAGGTGCTGGTGCCGGGGCCCATCAGGGAGAGCAGAAACAGGCCGGCAGCCATGACCAGCGACCCGACGATGGGGAAGACGCGGTAGTGGCCGGTCTTGCTGACGACGTTGCCGCTGAACACCGAAGCGATGAGCAGCCCGATGACCATGGGCAGGGTACGGACGCCGGAGATCGTGGCCGAGTCGCCGTCCACGTACTGCAGGAACGTCGGCAGGAACGTCATCGCGCCGAGCATCGCGAAGCCCACGATGAAGCTGAGGATCGAGCAGACCGTGAAGACGGGGTTGCCGAACAGCCGCATCGGCAGCATCGGTTGGGCCGCGCGGGTCTCCGCCCAGCAGAAGGCCGCGAGGGCGAGGACGCCGCCCGCGAAGAGGCCGATGATGACCGGCGAGCTCCAGGCGTACTCGTTGCCGCCCCAGCTGGTCGCCAGGATCAGGGCGCTGGCGCCGACGGCCACGAGGGCGATGCCCAGGTAGTCGATGACCGGGCGGGAGGCCGACTTCACCACCGGGATCGTGCGGGCCGCGGCCACGACGACGAGGATCGCGATGGGGACGTTGACGTAGAAGCACCAGCGCCAGGTGAGGTGGTCGGTGAAGAGGCCGCCGAGCAGGGGGCCGATGACGGTGGCGACACCGAAGACGGCACCGATGGCGCCCTGGTACTTGCCGCGCTGACGCAGCGGGATCACGTCGGCGATCAGGGCCATCGCGGTGACCATCAGACCGCCCGCGCCGATGCCCTGCATGCCGCGCCAGACGATCAGCAGCGTCATGTTCGAGGCGAGGCCGCACAGAAACGAACCGGTGATGAAGATGATCGCCGACGCCTGGAAGATCACCTTGCGGCCGAACAGGTCACCGAACTTGCCGACCAGCACCGTCGCGACGGTCTCCGCCAGCAGATAGCTGGTGACCACCCACGACATGTGCTCCGCACCGCCGAGGTCCGACACGATCGTCGGCAGGGCCGTGCCCACGATCGTCTGGTCCAGCGCGGCCAGCAGCATGCCGAGCATGATCGTCACGAAGACGACATTGCGGCGGCGCTTGTCCAGCACGGGCGGCTGCGCGGGGACCGTCTGAGCCCCGGACGGCGGCTCGGCGGTGTCGGTGGTCGTCACACCGGTCAGCTTCACACCGGGTGGTGGCGTGTGCATGCGGGGCCGTCCGCACGGGTGCGGGCCGCTGCCGCGGGGGTGGTGCGGGGCAGCGCAGGGGCGCCGGGCGCCCCCGAACGCTCCGCCGGAAGGCCGGTGATTCGACCGCGGGTCCGCCCGTGGCTGGTCACGCAGTTCCCCGCGCCCCCTCGGGGCGCTGCCGGACCCCGCGTCTGCGGCATGATCCGCCGGACCGGCCCTAGTCCCGAGGGCGCCTGCGCAGCAGGTATGTGTCCATGATCCAGCCCTTGCGGTCGCGGGCCTCCTCGCGCAGTTCGGCGATGCGCGGGGCCGTCTCCGCGAGGGGGCCGGAGGCCAGGATCTCGTCGGGCGTGCCGATGTAGGCGCCCCAGTAGATGTCGATGTCCTGGTCGGCGTACCGCTGGAACGTCTGGTGGGCGTCGAGCATGACCACCACGTCGTCGACGTCCTCCGGGAAACCCTGGGCGAGCCGGCGGCCCGTGGTGATCTGGACGGGCCGGGCCACGCGGTTGAGCCCGGTGCGGTGGCGGGCGACCAGCGCCGAGACGCTGCTGATGCCCGGCACCACGTCGTGTTCGAAGGAGACCGCGCCCCGGTCGAGGATCTCCTCCAGAATCCCCAGCGTGCTGTCGTACAACGAGGGATCGCCCCAGACGAGGAACGCCCCGCTCTCGTCCTCGCCCAGCTCCTCGGTGATCAGCCGCTCGTAGATGTCGGCACGGGCACTGCGCCAGTCCCCGACGGCGGGGGAGTAACCCGCGCCCCCGGCAGCCCGGTCCCGCTCCGGATCGCGGGCCTCCACCAGGCGGTACGTCCCGTCCGGCAGATGCGCGTCGAGAATGTCACGGCGCAGCTGGACGAGGTCCGACTTGACCTCGCCCTTGTCGAGGATGAAGAACACATCCGTGCTCCTCAGAGCCTTGACCGCCTGCAGGGTCAGTTGGTCGGGATCGCCCGCCCCGATGCCGATGACATGAATCTTTCGCACACCCCGAGTCTGCCCCACGCCTCCGCCGGCCCCGTCACCGCGTCCGACGGAGGAGTGCCGGCCCGGTCCCCCGCCGCCCTCAGGCTCCTTCGCCCCGCAGTCGCGGCGCCCACACCTCCGCGTCCACGGCCGCCCCTTCCTTCTCCACCGTGCCCGCCAACTCCCGTGCCCACGCGGCCAGTCCGGCCAGCTCCAGCCCGTGCGGCCGCGGCCGGCCGGCCTCCGCGCCCCAGTCCTCGACCGCCCCGGCGCCCCGCCGCAGCAGCCGTGCCCCGCCCGTCACGTTCCCCCGGGCCGCATGGGTGAGCCCCACCGCGAGCTGGGCCAGCCCGCGCCACAGCGCCCGCTCCTCGTCGGGACCCGACTTCCACGCGTCCTCGAAGACCTCGTGCGCGTGGAACGGTTTGCCCGCCGCCAGCAGCGCCTGCGCCTCGGTGACCGTCTCCTCGGGCGGGCGCACGACCCCTTCGGGCTGCCGCTCCACCCCGTCGGTCCCGTACGGCAGGGGCCGCCCGAGCCCGTCCCGCGGCCGCGCGTTGCGCGCCCGCCCCTCGGCGTCCCGGTCCCGCCTGTCGTCAGAAGCACTGCTCATGCACCGATTGTCCCTCGCCCCACGCCACCTTCGAAGCAGCCCCGGGTGTGGGGTAGTGTTCTGTTTGCGCGATCACGTGGTTCCACCACGACGAAGCGCATCGGGACGTGGCGCAGCTTGGTAGCGCACTTGACTGGGGGTCAAGGGGTCGCAGGTTCAAATCCTGTCGTCCCGACTAGAGGAACACTGATAGTCGCAGATCAGAGCCCTGCTTCACTCTTGTGAGGCAGGGCTCTCGATCGTCAGCCAGTCCAGCGCGGCGACCTGCCGTCCTTCCTTCGCCACGAGGTAGAGGTCGTGGGTACCGGACACCTCGCGCTTCAGGCTCACCGTTCGCTCCCGCCAGTCGCCGCCGCTGTCGCCCCGGAGGGGCACCACTGCGACCGGCGGACCGTCCGGTGAGTCCAGGCGAAGCTGCAGCGAACAGGTGCGTGCGCAGGAGGACGTGCTGCGCAGGGTGACCCGCCCGCCGTCGATGTTCACCGCGCGGAACCCCACCCGGTCGCCGGAGCCGAGCACACCGGTGGCGGCCGTGCCGCGCTCCACGCCCCGCACGACCGTGGCCTGCTCGGCCTGGAGTGTGCTGGAGGCGTCGGGGCCGTCGCCGTACAGGCGCAGGTCATTGACGACCCAGGGGACCGGTCCGCTCGCGGTGAGCGTGAAACGGAGGTAGCGGGCCGTGGTCTGTCGGGGGAGCACCGCGTCCTGGGTGAAGGAGCGGCCCGAGACGCGGGCGAGCGGCTCGCCCCAGTGGGTGCCGTCGCGGCTGACCGAGACGGAGAAGCCGTACGGCTGGCCGACGGTGTCGCGGCCGGCGTCGAGTGAGAGCCTTCCGAAGGCCTTGGGCTCACCGAGATCGACGGTCAGATACTGGCCCGGGGACTGTGGACCCGCCGCCGTCCAGCGGGTGTTGATGTCCCCGTCGGTGACGGCGGAGGCGTCCGTGCCGTCGCTCGCGGTCGCCGTCCAGGAGCCGTGACGCACCCGCTGCAGACAGCCCGGCAGGTTGCAGCCCGTCGACCAGATCGGCGCGCCGTACTCGTACGCGCCCTGGTCGGGAGCGGCGCCCCGGACGTCGTTGGTGATGCCGTCGATGGTCTCGCCGGCGTCGATGGCGGGGGAGTCGGCCGTCAACCACAGTTCGCCGTTCACGGCGTCCGTGTAGCCGGGCTTGTCGCTGATCAGGTTGGAGCGGACCACCGGCAACGGGTCGCCGGTCCGGGTGGCGCTGATCGGCTTCGGACCGATGATGTTGCTGATGTACGAGCCGGAGGCGTCCGTCGCCCCGCTGAGCAGCACCGAGTTGCCGTTGATGCCCATGCCGTAGCTGGAGTTGTGGTCCTCGTTGGCGATGCTCGGGCCGGTGTGGCCGTTGAAGAAGGTGCCCCGGGTGCCGGTGTTCCAGGCGACGTTGTGGTGCAGCCGGAAGTGGCCGGAGTAGTTGTCCACGTAGAAGCCGACCTGGCCGTCGGCGTCGTGCGAGGTGTTGTGGTCGATGGAGGTGCCGGTGCCGTTCAGGCTGCAGCAGACGTAGAACGGGGAGCCGTCGCGGGACGTGCGCATCGCCTCGGACATGTCGTTGTATGCGATGCGGTTGTCGTGGAACTCCGTGCCGTTGAGCTGCCAGGCCGTGTCGATCGAGGCCCGTCCCGTGCGCCGGATCGTGTTGTGGGTGACCGTGTGCCCGTTGCCGTTGACCTCGATGCCGGGTGTGTAGCTGCCCATCCAGCCGACGTCGTGGATGTAGTTGTTGGTGACGGTGTTGCCGGTGCCGCGCAGCAGGACGCCGTCCCCGGCGGACTGGGAGATCTCGCTGTTCTTCAGGGTGTTGCCGGTGCCGAGGATCTGTACGCCCGAGTCGAGGATGCGGGACGCGACGATGTGGCCTTCGAAGGGCGGTATCGCGAGATCGCTGTCGGGCGGCATGGGGAGGGTGGAGAACTCCGAGATGTAGGTGGCCCGCAGCCGGTCGACCACAACTCCCTTGCTGTTGTCGCCCGTTCGGAGCGAGGTGCCCCACAGATTCAGGCCGCGCACGGTGACGTACGAGCTGTCGGTCAGGTCGACGCCCCACAGCCGGTGCTTCGCGGTCACCGTGTGCCCGGCCATACCGCCCTTCGGCGGCACCATGTAGAGCCGGTGCGCGGTCTCGTCGTAGTACCACTCCCCGGGCCGGTCGAGGGCGGCCTTGGAACCGACGAGGTAGTAGTTGCGGTAGTTCTGGTTGCCCATGCACAGCGGCGGGCAGCGATAATTGCCGCCTTTGAAGTCCAGCTTGCCGGGGCCGGTGGTGGTGACCGTGCCGGTCTGCTGGGCCCAGGGGTTGGAGCCCGCCCACAAGTGCACCGTCGCGCCGGTCCAGTCGGCGTCCGCCAGATCGGTGTCGTCGATGTGCTGGTCGGTGGAGGTCGGATCGGCCTCGGCCCAGGTGGTGTTCAGCGGATCGGGGCCGGAGTTGGGCCAACGGCCTTCCTGCGCCCGGGCGTTGTCCAGGAACACCGCGTTGAAGTCGGGATCGGGGGGAAGCTCGGTGTCGGCCGCGACCAGACCGTCGCCCGCGTCCTTCCAACCGGTAACCGGTTCGGTCCCGTCGACCGTCACCGGTCCGTCGCCGTACGCCGCGATGGTGATCGGCGCGTCCTCGGTGCCGGAGGGCGGAGCGAGTTGCTCGCGGTAGGTGCCGCGATGGACCAGGCAGGTGTCGCCGGGGCGGACGCGGGAGAGACACTCGCCGATGGTGCGCAGCGGTCTCGCCGCAGAGCCGGACGCGTGGTCCTTGCCCGAGGGATCAACGTGGTAGACGCGACCGGGGCCCGCTTCCTGTGCCTGTGCCGGTGTCTGAGCCTGGACCGGGAGGGCCAGCAGTGCTGTGGCAGCGGCCAGCACGGATAGTCGTCTGAGCTTTCTGGTTGCCATGTCCCGCCTCCAGTCGTCGAGGGGTCCGGGGGTTCGTCGGTGATTCCGGAGAGTGCCACCGCGCCTCCCCGGCTTCCGGAGCGTCCGGGGCGCCCGGCACCAGGCATCTCAACCAGTGCTCACCCGGCGGGAGTCGGCCGCTGCGTCGAGGGAGCACCCCTACTCCCAGGCGTATGGTTGCGATAGTTTTCGCAACTCGCTACCGCCTCGAAAACGTAGGAGATTCATCCGATGACGTCAACGGTTCGGACGGGATCTGACCCTGGGAGGCGGCGCACACTGGCCGAAATTGCCGAACAAGCTGACGTTTCGGTCTCCACTGTCTCCAAGGTGCTGCATGAGAGATCCGATGTATCGGCGGAGACCAGGGCCAGGGTGCAGCGCATCCTCGAACAGTGCGGCTATCTGGCGAAGCATCGCCCCGCGGCCACCGCGGCACCGCCCGGCGGTCTGATCGACTTCGTCATCAACGAACTGGACAGCCCCTGGGCCGTGGAGCTGATCCGCGGCGCGGAGGACGTCCTGCACGACGCGAACATGGGGCTGGTCGTCTCGGCCACGCACGGCCGGACCAGACGCGCCCGCCAGTGGCTGGACTCCCTGGCCACCCGGCCCACCCGCGGGGCGATCCTCGTGGTGCCGGAGCTGACGCCGGAGCAGCACGAGGAACTGGGCCGGCTCGGCATCCCGTACGCGCTGGTGGCGCCCATCGACGAACCCGCGCCCGGGACGCCGTGGGTGGGCGCGACCAACTGGCCCGGCGGTCTTGCCGCCACCCGCCATCTCATCGAGCTGGGTCACCGGCGGATCGCGATCATCAGCGGCCCGGAGCGCCGGCTCACCTCGCGGGCGCGGGTCGACGGCTATCGCTCGGCACTGGCGGAGGCGGGGCTCCCCTTCGATCCGGCGCTGGTGCGCTACGGCGACTTCACTCACGACCTCGCGTACCGGCACGCGTTGGAGCTGCTGGCGCTGCCCGAGCGTCCGACCGCGGTCTTCGCGGGCAGTGACCACCAGGCGCTGGGCACTTACCGCGCCGCCGCCGAACTCGGGCTGCGGATCCCGGCCGACGTCAGTGTCGTCGGTTTCGACGACCTGCCGTTCGCCGACTGGGTGACCCCGCGGCTGACCACGGTCCGCACCCCCCTGGCCGACATGACCGCCCTCGCGGCGCGGATGGTGCTCCGGCTGCTGTCCGGGGAGCAGCCGGAGGTGACACGGGTGGAGGTGGCGACGGAACTGGTGGTGCGGGAGAGCAGCGCGCCGCCGGACCGTGGATGAGTGGTCTTCGCCAGTCATCGGATGAACAGCTGAGTGTGTGAGGTGTATTGACGCCTCATTGGCTACTTCCTACCCTCGCATTCAACCAAGTCATCGGATCAATGTGGCGGGACGGGAGTCGATGATGGGTGTCAGCAGGCGGGGATTCCTGGGCCGCGTCGCCGCGAGCGCGGCCGGCGGAGCGGCGACCGGAATGGGCGTCGCGGAACCGGCGTCGGCCCAACAGGGCCCGGTCGTCGGCCCCGAGGCGCTGACCGGCATGCGCACGGACCGCGAATGGCGGGACTTCCTCGCCGGACAGGACCCGCGCTGGAAGCGACTGCCGCGCGCCTGGTACGAGGGGCCGTTCCTCGGCAACGGACTGCTCGGCTCGATCGTCCACGAGGAACCCGGGACCAACGCCCTGCGCTTCACCGTGCACCACAGCGAAGTGCAGGACCACCGGCCGGAGTTCGGCCACAACTGGGGCGTGGCCCGCCTCCCGGTCGGCAACCTCCGCCTGCACCCCGTCGGCGCCATCACCGGCGCCGACCTGCGGCTGGACCTGTGGAACGCCGAGGTCAGCGGAACGGTCACCACGGACAAGGGCACCATCGCACTGCGCGCACTGGTCCACAACGACCGGACGCTGCTGCTCGTCACCGCACGCCCGAGCGCGGGCGAACGCGACTTCCGCTGGGAGTTCGCCCCCTCGCCCGCCGTCAGCCCGCGCATCGTCCGGGAGGACCCTCCGGCGGGCCTGGAGCCCAACCCCGCTCCGGTGACCACACGCGAACCGGACGGCACGGGCGTCGTCGTCCAGTCACTGGTCGCGGGCGGCCGGACCGTCACCGCCCACCGGGAACGCCGACACGGAGACGAACGTGCATACGTCCTGGCCGTCGCCCACTCCCATCCCGGCACCGACGCCGAGGGCCGGGCGAGATCCGCGGTCCGCAAGGCATCGGCGCTGCCCGTCTCCAGCCTGCTGCGCACCCATCGCGCGTGGTGGCACCGCTTCTACCGCAAGAGCTTCCTCTCCGTCCCCGACGAGATGCTGCAGAGCTTCTACTGGATCCAGCTCTACAAGCTCGCCTCCGCCGCCCGCGAGGACGCGCCGATCATGGCGACCACCGGACCCTGGCTGGAGTCCACGCCCTGGCCCGCGGTGTGGTGGAACCTCAACGTCCAGCTGGAGTACTGGGCGGTGCACGGCTCCAACCACCTCGAACTGGACGCCGTTCCGCACACCCTCGCCGAGAACACCGACACACTCATCGGCGGCCTGCGCCCCGAGTACCGGTCCGACTCGGCGGGCCTGCGCCGCGCCACCGACGCCATCTGCGACACCAGCGGCACCGTCGCCGTCCCGGGCATCGGCGCCAACCCGGAACTCGGCAACCTGCCCTGGGCGCTGCACAACGTCTGGCTGACCTACCGGCACACCATGGACCGGGGCATCCTGGAGGACGTCCTGTACCCGCTGCTGCGCCGAAGCACCAACTACTACCTGCACTTCCTGTACGAGGGCGACGACGGCAGGCTGCATCTGCCGCCGACCCACTCGCCCGAGTACGGCAACGCCCCCGACTGCAACTACGACCTGGCGCTGTTGCGTTGGAGCTGCACGACCCTGCTGGAGACCACGGACCTGCTCGGCGTACGGGACGAGCTGGCGCCCAAGTGGCGCGAGGTGCTGGAGAAGCTGACCGACTACCCGGTGGACGAGAACGGCTTCATGATCGGCGCCGGCGTCCCCTTCGCCAAGTCCCACCGGCACTACTCCCACATGCTCTCCGTCTACCCGCTCCACTCGGTCAACTGGGAACAGCCCGAGCACCGCGACCTGATCGAACGGTCGCTGAACCACTGGATCGGCTTCGAGGGCGCCCTGCGCGGCTACAGCTTCACCGGCGCCGCCTCGATCACCGCCCAGATGGGCCGGGGCGACGACGCGCTGACGTACTTACGGGAGCTGGTCGACCGATTCGTACAGCCCAACACCATGTACTACGAGGCCGGTCCGGTCATCGAGACACCGCTGTCCGCCGCGCAGAGCCTGCACGACATGCTCTGCCAGAGCTGGGGCGACACGATCCGCGTCTTCCCGGCCGTCCCGGGTGCCTGGCGGGACGTCACGCTGCACGACTTCCGCACCCAGGGCGCGTTCCTGGTCAGTGCGGTCCGCCGGGCCGGCGCCACCCGTTGGGTCCGCGTACGCAGCCTCGCGGGGGAGCCGTGCCGGGTACGCCACTCCGTGCGCGGGCGACTCGCGGTCTCCGGGGTCGGCGGCCCCGCACCAGCCTGGCGCGACCTGGGCGACGGCGTCGTCGAACTCGACCTGGCCCGCGACGCGGAGGCGGTGATCCACCCCGCCGGCTCGCGGCCGGACCTGAGGATCGCCCCGGTGAAGGTGACCGTGCCGGCCGACCCGTGGGGGCTGCCGGAACCGCCGCAGAGCGGAACCGTCACCCAGCTCGATCTCACCGGACACTTCGACAACGACGGCATCACCACCGAGATGTACTACGGCGACGGGGACTTCGACGGCACCGGCCGTACGTACCCCATGGCCCAACTCCCCCAGACCGGGCAGACGACGGACAACGGGATCGCCTTCCTCTTCACCAACGGCAGCGAGGGAACGAACAACAACCTCGTGGCGGCCGGGCAGGAGATCGCCGTCCCGCAGGGCGCACAACGTGCGTTCACCAAGCTGCACGTGCTCGGCGCGGGCGACACGGCCGCCGTGACCGTCCCCGCGGTGGTCCGGTACGCCGACGGAACGAGCGAGGCCGCGTCGTTCGCGCTCACCAACTGGCTGGCCTCCGGCCCCGAGTACGGCGAGACCGAGGCGGTGACCACCGGCCAGATCCACACGCGCACCGGGCCGTTGGCCACCAAGGCGGCCCTCTTCCACCAGGTGATCGACCTCGACGCGAGCAGGCGGGTCACCGCGATCACGCTGACCGCGCCTTCCGGTCCGGCCAGGGCCCATGTGTTCGCCCTCTCGCTGGAGGAGTAGCCGGAGTAGGGGAAGTGGCTGAAGTGGCGAACCGTGAGAAGTCGCCGAAGTCCGGCGATGTCTCGACCCGGTACGACGAAGGTCACAGTTATATATCGGACACTTCGCACTTCAATCTTCACACGAGGTGCACATGTTGGCTAAGTTGACGGACAGGACGCACGACTCCCTCCGGTGAACCTCGCCGGGTCGCGCGGCCTCCGCCGAATCCGGTGCCCCTCGCGGCAGCCGGAACCGGGGACCCAACCGAACTTTGGGGTGAATCGGCCCAACCGCCCGACAGGGCAAGGGCCGTAGGGCATACCTTCCGGATTCCTCGCCCGAACCCGACAGCTAACTCGGTAGGCGGTGCACGGAAGGAGTACGGCTCCCATCGCGCCGGAACGAACCCCGCGCCCCGGAGGCAGCAACCTCCCGGGCATACCCCGGCCCGCCCTCGCGACGGCGGCCGCCACCTCAGTGGACCTGTACTCCTCGGCAGGCGGCTCCTCGCCCGAAAGAGGAGACGAGGGGCCGAGTCGCGAAGAGGTCCAGCAGCGGATCAGCAGCCTCTACGACCAGGCCGAGACCGTCAGCGGGAACTACAACGCGACCCGGGCGATGAGCTCGGGGCGGTCGCGTGAGCGTGTGACGCCCGGGCCCGACACCGGGCGTGGGCGCGCCGACACGGTCGCCGCCGCCCCTGCCCTGAGTGATCGTGCCAAGCAGTGGTTCGACGTCGGGCGCTCGCAACTGGGGCCCCTCGTCCCCGCCGTGCTGCCGCCCGACAGAATGCCGGACCGCGACCAGACGGGGACCCGGCCCAAGAGCCCCGGTGGGCGTCCGGCGGACCGGTCGTCCGACCGCGCGCTGGAAGCGCCGGGCAAACCCCTCCTGGAGCTGACCGCCGGACCCGGCGCCGCGACAGCCGCGCGGCCCGTGGCGGAGTTGACGGCCGGTCCGATCGCCGCGCTGCCGGCCGTGCCGCAGCCGCGTGAGGAGGCCACCGAGGTCATGCCCGCGCTGGTCGCCGATCCGCGGCAGTCGCTGAAGACCTCCAAGCAGCGGAACCAGAGCAAGCTCGCGAAGGCCCGTGAACTGCTGTCCGCGCACACCGCCCGGCGGAGCACGCCGGTGGCGGCCATCGAACCCCCGCGGACGGAGACCGCCTGGGCCACCACCGAGGGACAGGGCTACCGCCAGGCCGAGGCCGAATGGTGGCAGTCACAGCCGCAGTCGGCCGGTTTCGGCACGGGGCTGTCCGTCGACGCCCTGGGCGGCCCGGACCTGACGCTCGGCATGGGTCTGCCCGCTGCTCCGGCTCCGTCGATCGCTCCGGTTCCGTCGATCGGCATGGATCTGCCGATGGGCCCGGACCTGTCGTTCGGTATGGCTCCGTCCATCGACGTCCGTACGCCGATCGGCACGGGCCTGCCCATCGGTTCGGACGGTGCTGCGAATCCGGGATACGGCGTTTCGAACCCCGGCTACGGCGCTGCCACCCCGGGGTACGGCGGATCGACCCCGGGGTTCGGCGGATCGACCCCGGGATACGGCGGGAAGGCGGCGACAGCGGTCGAGTTCGCCCGTGGGCAGATCGGCAAGCCCTGTGTGTGGGGAGCGATGGGGCCGGGCTCGTACGATTGCTCCAGCCTCACCCAGGCGGCCTGGAAGGCGGCCGGGGTCGCACTCCCGCGTACCGTGAACGATCAGGCGACCGCCGGTATGGCCGTCCCCCTCTCCGACATCCGTCTCGGCGACCTGATCCTCTTCCACGGGCACGTCGGCCATGTCGGCATCTACAGCGGCAACGGCATGATGGTCCACGCGCCGAGCCCGGGCGCGGCCATCCGCGAGGAGTCGATCCACTGGGCCGGGGAACCGGCGATCCACAGCGTGATCCGGCCTGCCTGACCCGACCCGGAGGCCGTATCGGTGCGCGCGCGAGGCGCCGCCCGATACGGCCTCTGATCGTCTGGTTCCGGAGACGGCAGGTCTGCGAAAGTGTCAGCTCATGTCGAGCGAGACGGCGACGTCGGTGATGGATACGGGGAACTGGTCCACACTGGTCGTGGCTCCGGTGAGCACGTCGACGGTGTAGAACGTCGACGTCGAGGCACCGGCCGGGGTAAGGGTGGCGAAGGCCGTGTTCGAGATCGTCTTGCCGGCGCTCAGATCGCTGAAGATGTCGAAGCCGGTGTTGACACCGGCGTCGAAGCCGAGTGAGCCGGTCGGGACCAGCAGGCCGTTGGCGGGTGGCGACTGGATGACGACCTGGTCCGAGGTCGCGTTGATGTCGAACAGCGTCGTCGCGGTGGCCGAGTTCAGGTCGTTGTTGGTGTAGGCCGCTCCGGTGACACCGTGGGTCGTCGCCCCGTCCGTGGTCAGCGGGGTGTTCGTGGCGGTGCTGCTGTTGGCGAGGTTGTGCGCCAGGTTCTGACCGGTGTCACTGATGATCCGCAACCGGTCGGCGGCGGGGTTGAAGTCGACACCGAAGTTCGTGCCCTGCAGTGGAACACTGAGCTGCGAGACCTTGGTGAGCAGCGGGTTCGGGACCGCGGGCGGGATCTGGACCGTGTAGATGCCGCCCTTGTTGCCGACCATGTACAGCAGTCCGTTCTGTACGCGGAAGTCGAGCCCGATGACGGCGGTGTCGCCGACGAGCCCGTCGATGCGCTTGAACCAGTTGAGCGTGCCGGGGTCGTCGGTGTTGAACGCGGCCATCCGCGTACCGTCGTCCGTGATGCCGAACGCCAGCAGGCGGGGCGGCGCCGCGTGGCTGGTGCCCGGCGTCGCCACGACGAGTGCCGCCATGGCGGACGCGGTCGCGACCGCCGCGGCCATTCTCTTCTTGAGCCCTGCTTTCATCACTACTTCCCTCTCGGTCGGCGTGAGCGCGAGCGCGCGCTGTGGCAGAGGTGTTGCCACCTGGTCCGGCAGGCCGGATCGACAGGCGGCGACGGCAAGCTATGGGGCGGGACTGGACATCCACTGGACGGTGGTTGAACGGCCGAACGGCGGGGGCCCCGCGGGTTCACGGCCCCGATGTGGTCGACGACGCGGTGGCTGCCACCCACGGCTCCAGGGCCCGGCGGGCGCGCTCGGCGCCCGCGTGTGCCCGTGCCAGCTGGTCGTGTTCACCGGTGACGGCCGCGACCGTCGCGGCGGTGGAGTGGTGGTCGAGCGCCTCCTCGTGACGGCCGCCGCCGTGCAGCGCCTCGGCGAGGCCGTTGAGCGCCGACGCCTCTCCGTAGCCCTCCCCGTTCTCACGGAACAGTTCGAGGGCTCGCCGCTGGCAGGTGACGGCGGCCTCGAACTCGCCCTGCCCCAGCCGGATGTCGCCCAGACCGGACAGTGCGTACGCCTCGCCGCCGTGGTGCCCCAACTGCCGGAAGAGCGCGAGGGCCTGTTCCTGGCACTCGGCCGCGGCCTCCGAACGGCCCTGCCGCAGAAGGGCGTTGCCGAGGTGGGAGAGGGTGCGGGCGCGGCCGATCCGGTCGCCGGTCAGATCGTGCAGGGCGAGGGCCTGCCGTTGGTGGTCGGCCGCCTGCTCGTACTCGCCCAGCCGCAGACAGACGTTGCCGAGGTTCGTGAGGGTGCGCGCCTGGCCCACCTGGTCGCCTGTCTCCCGGTAGAGGGCGAGGGCCTGTTGATGGTCGTGCGCGGCGTCGCGGAGGCTGCCCAGCCGCCAGTGGACGTTGCCGAGGTTGGACAGGGTCCTGGCCCGCCCCGCGCGATCGCCCGTCCGGTGGTGCAGTTCGAGGGCCCGTACGAGGTGTTCCTCGGCCGATCCCGAGTCGGCGAGCCGCCAGTGCACGACCCCGAGGTTGGTCAGCGCGTGGGCCTGTCCGCCCAGGTCGCCGATCGTCTCGGCGGCCCGCAGGGCGTGGCGGTGGATCTCCAGCGCCTCGGTGTGGTGACCGGAGTCGAGATGCCGGAACAGCAGAGCGGCCAGGCGGACGGCGTGCCGGGGACTGCCGCGGTCCGCGGCCACCGCGCAGACGGCTGCCAGCGTCGGCCGTTCGGCGTCCAGCCAGGTCCGGGCGGCGGCCGCGTCGCCGACGACGGGCGAGACACGGACGGGCGGGGCGACGGCGGGCCTGTGGTGCCGCTCGGCCGGGTAGAGCGTGTCCATGGCCGCCGCGGCCGTGCTCAGGTAGTGGTCGAAGAGACGGACCAGCGCGGCCTGCCGTTCGGCCTCGGAGTCATGCGTACGGGTCAGGCGGTACGCATAGGCGCGCAGCAGGTCGTGCGTGCCGAACCGACCCGGCCGGGCGGGCTGGAGGAGGTGGGCACGGGCCAGCAACGCCAGGGTCCCGGCGGCGTGGGCGGGGCTCTCGCCGGTGTCCGCGGGCTCGTCGCCCGGTAGGACAGCTGACACGCTCGCCGATGTCCGGCCCGGTGTGTCGTCCGGCGCGTGGCGTGGCGGGTTGCCCGCTACCTGTCCCGACCGGGACCCCGGCACGTGCCCGGGTCCCGCGTCCCGCTTGGCGCCCGGCGCATGGGTCGGCCCCTCGCCTGGCACACGGGTCTGTGCTTCGCCCGGCGCTTCGCCGAGCAGCGCGGCGACCGCATCGGCGTCCGCCTCCGGCCCCGGGTGCAGGCTCAGCAGACGGAAGGTGCGGGCGGCCGGGGCGGGGAGCCGCTCGTACGACCAGGAGAAGACCGCCTCCACCGCCGCACGCCGGTCCCCGCCCGCGTCCAGGAGGTCGAGCCGCCGCTGCTGGTCGGCCAGCTCCGCCACCAGGTCCGCCAGCCGCGACGACGGGTGGGCGACGGCGAGTTCGGCAGCGACCCGCAGCGCCAACGGGAGACGTGCGCACTGTTCGGCCAGGGTGGCGGCCGCCCCCGGCTCGGCGCTGACACGCGCACCGACGAGTGCGCGCAGCAGGGCGACCGCGTCGGGCGGCGGGAGCGGGCCCAGACCGATACGGCGGGCGCCGTGCAGAGCCACCAGTCCGGCGAGGCTGTCCCGGCTGGTGACCACGACGGCACAGGCCGGCGAGCCGGGAAGCAACGGGCGGACCTGCTCCTCGGACAGGGCGTTGTCCAGGACCACCAGCATCCGCCGGTCGGCCAGTTCGGTCCGGAACCGGCTCGCGCGGTCGTCGACGTCGAGCGGGATCGCGTCACCCGGGACCCCGAGGACGGTGAGGAACCGAGCGAGGGCGTCGCCGGGCGGCATGGGGCGCTCGGGGTCGTAGCCGCGCAGGTTGACGTAGAGCTGGCCGTCGGGGAACCGGTGCCGCGTGCGGTGCGCCCAGTGCACGGCCAGCGCGGTCTTTCCCACCCCGGCAGTGCCCGAGACGACCGAGACGGCCCCGGCGGTCGGGCTGTCCGCCGCCGCGGCCAGCAGCCGGTCCAGTGCGGACAGTTCCGGGTCACGGCCAGCGAAGTCGGGTACGTCCGCGGGGAGTTGCGCGGGTAATCGGTGCGCCGAGGGCGGGTACGGGGGTACGTGGGCCGGCACCTGCGCCGGCAACTCGGCGGCGCTTGCCGTGCCGGGGCCACCGGCGGGAGCGTGCCCGGTGCCGGGAGCGGAAGGCCGGGAGCGGTGGCGCAGCAGAGCGGCATACGCCTCGGCCAGCGCGGGTCCGGGGTCGACGCCGAGTTCGTCGGCCAGTCGACGGCGGCTCCGCCGGTAGACGGCGACCGCCTGGTCACGTCGACCGACGGCCTCGTACGCCCGGATGAGCCGGGCCTGGGCGTCCTCGTCCAGCGGCTGCGCCACTGCGGTCTCCTCCAGGACGGGCAGTGCGTCGGCGCTTCTGCCCGCCGCGATCATGGCCTCGCCGTACTGGGCGACCACCCCACGGCGCTCGTCCGCCAGCGCGACGACCACCGGGTGCGCGGAGAGGAAGGACAGGTCCGCCAGGGGCGGTTGCTGCCACATCCCGAGCGCGTCGGTCAGCAGGGCGGCGGCCCGCTCCTGGCCGCCGCGCCGCCCGTCCCGTCGTACGGTCACCGCCCCGGCGACCAGGTCCCTGAACCGGAGCAGATCGATGGCGTCGTACGGGACGCGCAGCGCGTAGCCGTCGCCGAGCCGGGGGAGCACCGCACTGCGGGCGCGCGGTGGCCGGTCCGGCTCCAGCAGGTGGCGCAGGTGCTTGATGTGGGTCTGGACGACGTTCGACGCGGTCGCCGGCGGGCGCTCGCCCCACAGCGCGTCCGCGAGCCCGAAGAAGGGCAGTTGCTGTCCACGGGACACGGCGAGCAGGGCGAGAACCGCGCGGCGCCGGGGCGAACCGAGGTCGAGGCGGGTGCCGTCCCGCCAGGCGCATACCGGCCCGAGTACCTGAATGCGCATCCGCTCCCCGCCCGCCGTTTTACAACTCCCTCACCATTCCCTTTCTCTATCCCCCTCATCGGCATATCCGGAAGGCGTATTCCGGCCCACTGCCGCGCAGTTGTCACACAGGTCTGTGGGCAGGCGCCCCGCGTTCAGCGCTCGTCGACGGAGAGGTCCGGGTGATCGTCGAGGCGTCGTACGTACTCCTCGATGTGGCGGTACGGGGCGAGGGTGCCGGCCGCGTCGAAGTGGTCGAGGTGGGTGAGTGTCACCCAGAGGTCCCTGTCCGCGGTGCCGAGCTCATCGCCCAACACGTAGGGGTGGCAGGCGAGTTGCCGGTCGAGCCGGGCCAGTGCGGACTCGCATGCTCCGTCGGCGAGCAGGCCGGCGAGGTCGCGGAGGATGTCGGGTGTGTGGTTGCTGACGACGCGTCCGCTCCAGCGGTCGCACAGTGCGGGCGCGGTGAGCGGGCCGTCGTAGTGGTGCCAGGTCGCCTCGTAGGCGCCGCGCAGTGATGCGAAGGCATCCGGCGTCTCCGCGGGGAGCTTCAGAACCGTGGTGGTGAGCGAGCCCGTGAGGCCTAGCAGGTCGAGGACGACCGCTACGCGCCCCGAGTAGGGACAGGCCTCGGACAGGTACAGCTGAAAGCGGTGCGGCGCCGGGTAGAAGCCGCCGGCGAGACCGACGCCGATGCGGCCCCGGAAGCGGTGCGGACGGGTGGCCGAGCCGGCGACGGACGACGTGCCACCGGCAGACGGGCCGCGGCCGGACGAGTGCGGGGCGGTCGTGCGAGAGGCCGCCGTCGTGAAGGTGTCAGTGCTGCTGGAACCGCGGGAAACTGTCTCGGGCATGACTCTCCAGGGGGAACGCGGAGGCCCTGGCCGCCTCGTGGGCGCCAGTGGCGGAACGGAGTGACTGCGCTGCCGTACAGGTCCGGATCGGTCGGACGCGTAGCGGATCAGTAAGCGCTGGAGACACGCGACAAATCGATGTGCAGGCGCCTCGTCAAGCCGTTCCTGGACAATTCCCACCGGTCCTGCCGTCGGGGCTCGCGAGACGCGAGACCACGCTTGCCCCGCCGCTCCGGCGGAACCCGGTCGTCACCCGGGGCACCCCGTCGCGGTGG
Organism: Streptomyces sp. NBC_00258; assembly: GCF_036182465.1. Taxonomy (NCBI): domain Bacteria; kingdom Bacillati; phylum Actinomycetota; class Actinomycetes; order Kitasatosporales; family Streptomycetaceae; genus Streptomyces; species Streptomyces sp. NBC_00258. The sequence goes on along the minus strand of NZ_CP108081.1, from coordinate 2,633,181 downwards.
AAGGGTTGCCTGCCAGCGGGCCGGGGCCGATGACCGCACGAACGGGGAGTCCCCGTACGACGGGCGCTGGCAATCGTGACCGTCCCCGTCAGTGTTGATGCGCTCAGCGTGACCGTCAAGGCGGCGTCTCAGCAGCTGGGCATCCGGCCGCCGGGCCATCGGACAGGCCTCGCCCCTCGTGACGGGAAGCCTCCCGACAAGAACTCCGAACGAGAACTCCGAAGAACTCCCGACAAGAACTCCCTATCGCAGGAAGAAAAGGCACAGCCGTACAGTTGTGCTTGTTGACGACGAGGCGGTGCCCGATAGAGGGCCCGCGAACGCGAGGACGGCCGGATCCCGGTCCGCCGAGCCGGAAGGGCGGAGGTGACGCAGGTGCGAGCGCGAACCGTGTCCCGCCGCAGCGTCCCGAAGGCCGCCCCGCTCCACCGCGTACGCCTCTACTCCCGGCCGCACATCGACCTGCTGCGCGTTGCCGGCGCGCTCTGTTGCTCCTGACCCGAATCCCACGCGGCCGCGCCCTCCGGTGAGGGCCGGCCTTCTCGTACGGTCGATCAGGAAGGCACACCTCTCGTGTCCTCAGCACCTTCTGCCCTGCCCTCTTCCGCGCATCTGCACCTCGCCGTGGCGCTCGACGGCGCCGGCTGGCACCCCGCCGCCTGGCGCGAACCGGTGGCCCGGCCCCGGGAACTGTTCACCGCCGAGTACTGGGCCGACCTCGTCGCCGAGGCCGAGCGCGGTCTCCTCGACTTCGTGACCTTCGAGGACGGCCTGGGACCGCAGTCCTCGCACTTCATCGAGCCGGACGGGCGGACCGACCAGGTCCGCGGCCGGCTCGACGCCGTTCTCGTGGCAGCGCGCATCGCACCGTTGACCCGCCACATAGGTCTGGTGCCGACCGTGGTGGCCACGCACACGGAGCCGTTCCACATCTCCAAGGCCATCGCCACCCTCGATTATGTGAGCTCCGGCCGGGCGGGCCTACGGGTGCAGTTGACGGCACGACAGAACGAGGCGGCGCACTTCGGCCGCCGTACGCTGCCCCGCCTGGACGCCTACGACAGCCCGGCCACGCAGGGCGTGGTGAGCGAACTCTTCGACGAGACGGCCGACTACGTCGAGGTCGTACGCAGACTCTGGGACAGCTGGGAGGACGACGCCGAGATCCGGGACGTGGCCACCGGCCGCTTCGTCGACCGCGACAAGCTCCACTACATCGACTTCGAGGGCAGGCACTTCAGCGTCAAGGGCCCTTCCATCACCCCGCGTCCGCCCCAGGGCCAGCCCGTCGTCAGCGCTCTCGCCCACCAGACCGTCCCGTACCGGCTGGTGGCCCGCTCCACCGACATCGGCTACGTCACCCCGCACGACACCGACCAGGCCCGCGCGATCGTCGCCGAGATCCGCGCCGAACAGGCCCTCGCAGGCCGCGCCGGAGAGCCGCTGCACGTCTTCGGTGACCTGGTGGTGCTCCTCGACGACGATCCGGCCGCCGCGTCCGCCCGCAGGGACCGCCTCGACGCCCTCGTGGGAACGCCGTTCACCAGCGACGCCCGCGTCTTCACCGGCACACCCACCCAACTCGCCGACCTGCTCCAGGAGTTGTGGTCGGCCGGGCTGAGCGGCTTCCGGCTGCGCCCCGCCGTCCTCGGCCACGACCTGCCGGCCATCACCCGGGGCCTGGTCCCCGAACTCCAGCGCCGGGGCGCCTTCCGCCGCGCCTACGAGGCCGACACCCTGCGCGGACTGCTCGGGCTCGCCCGCCCGGCCAACCGCTACGCCGCCAACGCCACCGGCGCTGCTGCCGCCAACGCCGCTGCCAACGCCACCGCCTGAGCCGGACGGAGACCGCAGGACCATGAGCAAGCCGCTGAAGCAGATCCACCTCGCCGCCCACTTCCCCGGCGTCAACAACACCACCGTCTGGAGCGCCCCGGAGGCCGGCAGCCACATCGAGTTCAGCTCCTTCGCGCACTTCGCGCGGACCGCCGAACGCGCCAAGTTCGACTTCCTGTTCCTCGCCGAAGGGCTGCGACTGCGCGAACAGGGCGGAAAGATCTACGACTTGGACGTCGTCGGCCGCCCCGACACATTCACCGTCCTCACCGCGCTCGCCGCCGTCACCCGGCACCTGGGTCTGACCGGCACCATCAACTCCACCTTCAACGAGCCCTACGAGGTGGCCCGCCAGTTCGCCAGCCTCGACCACCTGTCGGGCGGGCGCGCCGCCTGGAACGTCGTCACCTCATGGGACGCCTTCACCGGCGAGAACTTCCGCCGCGGCGGCTTCCTCCCACAGGACGAGCGCTACTCCCGGGCCAGGGAGTTCCTGGCCACCGCGAACGAACTCTTCGACTCCTGGCACGGCGACGAGATCGTCGCCGACCAGGAAACCGGCACCTTCCTGCGCGACGCGAAGGCGGGCGCCTTCGTCCACCAGGGCCAGCACTTCGACATCGAGGGGCAGTTCAACGTCCCGCGCTCCCCGCAGGGCCGCCCGGTGATCTTCCAGGCCGGCGACTCCGAGGAGGGCCGCGAGTTCGCCGCCGCCGGAGCCGACGCGATCTTCAGCAGGTACGCCACCCTCAAGGACGGCCAGGCGTTCTACTCGGACGTCAAGGGGCGCCTGGCCCGCTACGGCCGTACGCCCGACCAACTGCTGATCCTGCCCGCCGCGACCTTCGTCCTCGGGGACACCGACGCCGAGGCGGAGGAACTGGCCCGCGAGGTGCGCCGGCAGCAGGTCAGCGGGGCGACCGCCATCAAGCACCTGGAGTTCGTCTGGAACCGCGACCTGTCCGCGTACGACCCCGAAGGACCGCTGCCCGACATCGACCCCGACCTCGGTGAGCACACCATCGCGCGCGGCCGGGCCCAGGTCCGCATGTATCGCGACCCGCTGGCCACCGCCCGGGAGTGGCGGGAGCGCGCGGCCGCCAACAACTGGTCCATCCGCGACCTGGTCATCGAGACCGGCAACCGCCAGGCCTTCGTCGGCTCCCCGGCCACGATCGCGGCCACCATCGACGACTTCGTCCAGGCCGACGCGAGCGACGGCTTCATCCTCGTCCCGCACATCACCCCCGGCGGCCTCGACGCCTTCGCCGACACGGTGGTCCCGCTGCTCCAGGAACGCGGCGTGTTCCGTACGGAGTACGAGGGCACGACCCTGCGCGACCACCTGGGCCTGGCCCATCCCGATTCCCGTACGAATGCCGCTGTTGCTGCTTCCGCCGCCGACATCGATGAGCGGGGTGAGCGGGTGGCCTCGTGAACGTACCGGCGGTCACCCCGATCGCGTAAGCGCGAGACCACAGAGTGGGGGTCGAAACCGGTCATCTGGCTTGATGCGGATGCCGAAAGGGACCATTCTTGTACACATGGTGACATTGCCGCGCGACGGAGGACCCGCGGCCACGGCCGGTGACGCCATGGCGGTGGTCGACGCGAGCGGCAAGGTCACGGGCTGGAGCGAGGGCGCGCGGCTGCTGACGGGGTACACGGCCGAGGACGTGACCGGGCGGCCGGCGTCGGAGCTGGTGGCGGGGGAGCCGGCGGCGGCCTGGCGGGCCCTGCTGACGCACGGCGACGCGGTCGTGGCCGTGCGCCACAAGGACGGGCGGCGGCTGGAGCCGGCACTGCGGATGTGCCCGCTGCAGGGCGGGAAGGGGCGGCGGCCGGGGTTCGTCGTCACCGCGACCCCGGACCCGGGCGAGCGGACCCTGGGCGAGCTGGCCTTCAAGCAGGCGTCGATGTCCATGTCGATCTTCGACACCGGGCAGCGCTACCTGCGGATGAACGACTTCGCGTGCCACGTCATGGGGCGGCCCGAGGAGGCGTTCCAGTACCGGTACTTCCCCGACACCGTGGAGAACGCGGAGCACAGCCGTGGCTTCCTGCGCCATCTGGAGATCGTCGCCGAGACCGGGCAGCCGGTGCACTACGAGAGCTGGACCCGCTCGCCGTCCGGCCGTCGCATGCACGCCTGGAGCTTCGAGATGTGGCCGGTGCGGGACCGGGCCGGAGAGCTGCTGGGCACCGCGCTGGCCGGGTTCGACAGCAGTGAGCAGTACTGGGCGAGACAGCGGCTGGCCCTGCTGAACGAGGCCGCCGGCTCCATCGGCACCAAGCTCGACGTGATCCAGACCGCCCGTGAGCTCGCCGAACTGGCCGTGCCCCGGCTCGCCGACTTCGCCAGCGTCGACCTGCTGGACTCGGTGCTCCAGGGCGAGGAGCCCGAAACGGGGCCGGTGGAGGACGGTGTGGAGCTGCGCAGGGTGGCCCACCACTCCGACACCCCCGGTGTGCCGGAGGCGGCCATCGACCTGGGTTCCGCCGACGTCTACCCGGCCTTCTCCCCGCCCGCCCGCGCCCTGGCCACCGGCGAGCCGGTGCTCACCCGGACCGGCGACAGCGGCCTCGACACCTGGTTCACCGAGCACCGCGCCCGCTCCGCCAAGCTGCGGGAGGGCGAGGACCACGAGCTGTCGCTGATGGCCGTACCGCTGGTGGCACGCGGCACGACACTGGGCGTGGCCGTCTTCGTGCGCATCCTCACTCCCGAGCATCCCGACGCCTTCGACCTGGACGATGTGTCGCTGGCGGAGGAACTGTCCAGCCGGGCGGCCGTCTGCGTCGACAACGCCCGCCGCTACACCCGGGAGCGCACGACCGCGCTGGCCCTGCAGCGCAGCCTCCTGCCCCAGGTGATGGCGGTGCAGGCGGCCGTCGAGTTCGCCTCCCGCTACCTTCCGGCGCTGTCGCAGGCGGGAGTGGGCGGCGACTGGTTCGACGTGATCCCGCTGTCCGGTACCAGGGTGGCGCTGGTCGTCGGAGACGTCGTCGGACACGGCCTCCACGCCTCCGTGACCATGGGCCGGCTCCGTACGGCGGTCTGGACCCTCGCCGACGTCGACCTGCCGCCGGACGAGCTGCTCACACACCTGGACGACCTGGTCGGACACCTCGCGGCCGACGAGAGCGCGATGATCGGCGAGATCGGCGCCACCTGCCTGTACGCGGTGTACGACCCGGTGTCCCGCCACTGCACCGTCGCCTCCGCCGGCCACCCGCCGCCCGTCGTGCTGTTCCCGGACGGGACGGTGAAGGTCGTCGAGGTGGCCGCGGGACCGATGCTCGGCGTCGGCGGGCTCCCGTTCGAGGCCATCGAGCTGGACGTGCCCGAAGGCGCCGTACTCGCCCTCTACACGGACGGTCTCGTCGAGGCCCGCGATGTCGACGTGGACGCGGGCACCGCCGCCCTCTGCACCGCCCTGGCGGCCCCGGCCCGGAATCTGGAGGACACCTGCGACAACGTCCTCAAGGCCCTGCTCCCGCAGCGCCCCGCCGACGACGTGGCGCTGCTCCTGGCCCGTACCCGAGCCCTGGACACCGACCAGGTGGCCGTCTGGGACCTGGAGTCCGATCCGGCGCTCGTCGCCACGGCCCGGCAGTACGCCACCGAGCAGCTGACCCGCTGGGGGCTCGACGAGGCGGCCTTCGTCACCGAACTCGTCGTGAGCGAACTGGTCACCAACGCCATCCGCTACGGCGGCTCCCCGATCCAGCTCAGACTCATCCGCGACCGTGCGCTCATCTGCGAGGTGTCCGACGCCAGCAGTACTTCGCCCCATCTGCGCCGGGCCCGCACCTTCGACGAGGGGGGCCGGGGCCTGCTGCTCGTCGCGCAGCTCACCGACCGCTGGGGCACCCGGCCGAGCGGCGCGGGAAAGACCATCTGGGCCGAGCAGGCACTGCCGGTCCAGTGAGAACCGGGCCGGGCGCAAGAATCGGGCCGGGCTCAAGAAATCGGACCGGGCCAAGAACTCAAGAACCGGTTCGGCTCAGTCGAGGCCCACGTAGTCGCGCAGGGCCTGGGAGCGGGAGGGGTGGCGGAGCTTCGACATCGTCTTGGACTCGATCTGGCGGATGCGCTCGCGGGTGACGCCGTAGACCTGGCCGATCTCCTCCAGGGTCTTCGCCTGCCCGTCGAGCAGCCCGTACCGCAGGGTGATGATGCCTGCCTCGCGCGGGGTCATATGGGCGAGGATCTCCTGGATGGTGTCCTTGAGCAGGAGGAACGTCACCGCGTCGAAGGGGGAGATGCTCTCGCTGTCCTCGATGACGTCGCCGAGTTCGCTGCCGCCGTCCTCGCCGAGCGGCAGGTGCAGGGAGACGGGGTCCTTGGTGTATCCGTCGAGCTCGATGACCTTGGAGATGGGCAGCTCCATCCGCTCCGCCACCTGCCCCACCGTGGGCTCGACGCCCAGTTCCTGAAGCATCTCCCGGCGGAGCCTGGCCATTCTGTTGATGACCTCCACCGCGTGGACCGGAATGCGGATCGTGCGGCTCTGGTCGGCCAGGGCCCGTGTCAGTGCCTGCCTGATCCACCAGGTGGCGTAGGTCGAGAACTTGAAACCCTTGACGTAGTCGAACTTTTCCACGGCCCGAATCAGACCTGTGTTGCCCTCCTGGATCAGGTCCAGAAAAGTGAGACCCCGTCTCGTATAGCGCTTGGCGATGGAGACGACCAGACGGAGGTTGGCCTCGATGAGGTGGGATTTCGCCCGGTGGCCGTCCTCGACGAGGATTTTCAGCTCGCGCCGGAGCGACGGGTCAAGATCAGGTTCTTCCGCGAGCATGTGCTCGGCGAACAGGCCGGCCTCGATCCGCTTGGCGAGGTCGACCTCCTGTGCGGCGCTGAGGAGGCGGACCCGGCCGATCACCTTCAGGTAGTCCCGGACCGGATCGACCGAGGCACCGTCGGAGCCGAGCCGGGGCTCGGGAGCGTCGGCGTCGTAGTCCGGAGACAGCAGAAGAGTCTCCTGGCCCTGTCCCTGTTGTTGTTCCGGGGTATCCGTCTCCATTGCGGTCAACATCTCTTCCCGTGCCTCAGTTCTTTGTGCAAACTCAACAATGTCGAGCAAGACCTTCGGTCTTCAGGAATCCTGAATTTTCGTCGTCCACGGTGCTGATTGCTCGGCGTGGGAATCTTCATCAGGCTCGCCCCATTACGGTACACCCGCCGGAGCCCCGGTCGGCGGCCCCGCATTGCCTCTGAATGTGGGTGACATGAATCACGTCGTCGGCGCGGTTGATTTTCTCGACGGATTCTGAGCGCCCAAAATTCCGTGGCCCGCACGGCCGGGACGAGCCCATACTTCGACACCGATGAGCACACAGACTTCCGGGGAGATCCCCGAAAAGTTCGCCGCCGGGGACTTCCTGGACCGCTGGGCACTGACGCCGGACGGCCCGACGGCACGCGGTATGGCCTCCGTCGTCCTGCCGGTGACCCGCGCGGACGGCACGCCCGCGGTCCTGAAGTTCCAGGAACTCAGCGAGGACAACGCCGGCGCCGCACTCGGGCTGCGGGTGTGGAACGGCGACGGCGCGGTGCGTCTGCTCGACCACGACCCGGACACCGGCACCATGCTGCTGGAGCGACTGGACGCGGCGCGGCCACTGTCGTCGCTGACCGATGACGACGCCGCCCTGCGGATCCTCGCCGACCTGTTGGCGCGACTGGTCGCGGTGCCCGCGCCGGACGGCCTGCGACGGCTCTCCGACATCGCCGCCGCGATGCTCGACCAGGTACCGCATGCGCTGCCGGCTCTCCGCGACCCCGCCGACCGGCGTCTGCTGCGCACCTGCGCGTCCGCCGTGGCCGAACTCGTCGGCGAGGCGGGGGACCGGCTGCTGCACTGGGACCTGCACTACGACAACGTCCTCGCCGGGCAGCGGGAACCCTGGCTCGCCATCGATCCCGAACCCCTCGCCGGGGACCCGGGGTTCGACCTGTGGCCCGCGCTGAACAGCGGCTGGGACGCGGTGGCGGCGACCGGCGCCGAGGCCCGCGCCGTGCTTCGCCGCTTCGACGTGCTGACCGAGAGGCTCGGCCTGGACCGGCAGCGGGCGGGTGGCTGGACGCTGGGCCGCATTCTCCAGAACGCTCTGTGGGACATCGAGGACGGTAAGACGGCGATCGATCCACCTGAACTGGTCATCGCCTCGGTGGCGTTGGGGCGCTGGGCCGGGAAGGGGTAGGGGGTGACTCCGGGTCGTGTGGTGCGTGCGGGGCGTACCGGGCTGGTCGCGCAGTTCCCCGCGCCCCTGATGGGGCGCCCCTCCTGATCTGGGCCCAAGCGCCGGCGAAAGTTTCGAATAGTCCTGCTCTCGCGATGTGAGCGTTGACCCTGTGGCAACCGGTTCCTACATTGAGCGCGCCTCAGTGAGGCGCGACGGACTCCGTGTGAAGGGACCGCATGACCGTGGGCCACATCCGCAATCCCGTGCTGCCCGGATTCCACCCGGATCCGAGCATCGTGCGCGTCGGCAAGGAGTACTTCCTCGCCACCTCCACCTTCGAATGGTTCCCGGGCGTACCCGTGCACCGCTCGACCGATCTCGCCCACTGGGAGCGGGCCGGTCACATCCTGGACCGGCCCGAACTGCTCGACCTCCGCGGAGTCGCCGACTCGGCGGGTGTGTGGGCGCCCTCGCTCTCGTACCACGAGGGCCGGTTCTGGCTCGTTCACAGCATCGTGCGGACCATCGGGCACCCGTACAAGGACGTCGACAACTACCTGACCACGGCCCCTTCGATCGACGGCCCGTGGTCCGAGCCGGTGTTCCTCAACTCCTCCGGCTTCGACCCGTCGTTCTTCCACGACGAGGACGGCCGCAGTTGGCTGCTCAACATCCAGTGGGACCCGCGCGACGGCCACCCGTCCTTCGCCGGGATCCTGCTCCAGGAGTACGACGCCGAAAAGCGGGCCCTGATCGGGCAGCCGCGCACGATTCTCACGCACGAGGAGCTGATCGAGGGGCCCAACGTCTACCGGCGCGAAGGTTGGTACTACCTGATGCTCGCCGAGGGCGGCACCGGCTGGAACCACGGCATCCTGATGGCCCGCTCGCGCGAGCTGACCGGGCCGTACGAACTGGACCCGGACGGCTCGCTGTTGACTACGCGCGACGCCCCGGAGTGGCCGCTGCGGAAGGCCGGTCACGGCGAGCTGGTCGAGACGCCGGAGGGGGAGTGGTATCTCGCCCACCTGGCCTCCAGACCCGTGGAGACACCGGACGGGCCGCGCTGCATCCTCGGCCGGGAGACCTGTCTGCAACGCGTGGCCTGGACGGACGACGGCTGGCTGCGGCTGGCGGACGGAGGGCGGCGGCCGCGTCTGGAGGTTCCGGCGCCCATGGGGGTGGAGCCTGGACTAGTCGCACTAGCCGCCACCAGGGACGACTTCGACTCGCCCTCTCTGGACGGGAGTTGGAGTTCGCTCCGGACGCCCGCGACCCCCGACTGGCTGACCCTCCGCGAACGTCCCGGACATCTGCGGCTGCGCGGCAGGCAGAGCCCGCACTCGCGGTTCGACCAGAGCCTGGTCGCTCGGCCGCTCACCTCCGTGCGCTGCGAGGTGACGACGGTCGTCGACTTCCGCCCCTCGCACTTCAGCCAACTGGCGGGCCTCATCTGCTGGTACGACACCTCGACGCACTTCTATCTCCGCCTCACCCATGTCGAGGGCCGGGGGCGCGTCCTGGGCGTGGTCCTCACCGACGACGGCGCGTACGGAGAACTCCCTAAAAGCGAACTCGCCACGGACGACTGGCCGTTGGTGCATCTGCGGGCCCGACTCGACGACGCGGAACTCCGTTTCTCCGCGTCGCCCGACGGCACGGTCTGGCATGCCGTGGGCCCCGTCCTGGACGCGAGCAAACTCTCCGACGACTACGGGGACCGGCTGCGGTTCACCGGCGCCTTCGTCGGCATCTGCGCGCAGGACCTGGGCGGGACCCGCACCTCGGCGGACTTCGACTGGTTCGAGATGCGGGAACTCGACGGCCGGCAGTAGGCGTTCTGCGGTTTGCCGATGAACAACCGGTTGTGCCGCTGCTTCGACGGTCGGACCGCGCGTCATCACCTCACCGGCACCGCCGGTCGTCACGCCCCGGACCTCTGGTTCGGGGTGCTCTGTCCACCGGGTCTTTTCGAAAGTCGGTGAAGACCCTTGACGCGGTTTCCGGACAGGAAGAAGCTCTGCGCACCCCATTATGGCAACCGGTTGTCACGATCGCCGTCGCACACAACCCGGAGCAGGAGATGACCAGTTGATGCGCTCACCAGCCGTCGCTCCCCTTGGCCGAGGCCCCTTCCTCACCCGGTCGGCGGCCGGTACCGCCGGAGCGGAGGACGGACCGGAGGCCGCCGACCGGCTGGTGGTGCATCCCGTCCCGACCGGGCTGCCGCTCAACCCCAGCTTCTCCGTCAAGGCCCGCACTCCCGGCGGCGGATGGCGGACGGTGCCCGTTCTGCGCGCCCGGACGAGGACCGTCGACGAGAGGACCGGCGCGGGCGTCGTCAGGAACTCCTCGGTCGCCAACCTGGACTTCACCGGCACGGTCGAGGTCGAGATCACCTCGGCCAAGGGTGCCATCGGCTCCGCACGGATCCGCCCCTTGTCCTACGCCGTCGAGCACGAGGCGAGCGGCGACACCGTCCGTTTCAGCCTCACCGAGCCGCGCAACCTCTCCGTCGAGATCGACGGCGACCTCTACGACAACCTCCACCTGCACGCCAACCCGATCGAGCAGCAGCGACCCGACGCGGACGACCCCGACGTCCTCTACTTCGGCCCCGGTATCCACACGGTCCCGGACGACGTGCTGCAGGTGCCCGGCGGAAAGACGGTCTACCTGGCCGGTGGCGCGGTGCTCAGGGCCCGGGTCGACTTCACCGGCGTCGAGAACGCCCGGCTGATCGGCCGGGGCATCCTGTACGACGCGGACGGCGGCATCACGGTGGCGTTCTCCAGGAACATCGAGATCGACGGCATCCTCGTCCTCGACCCGAGGACCGGCTACTCCTGTGCCATCGGCCAGTCCCAGCAGGTCACCGTCCGCAACCTGCACTCGTACAGCTGCGGCCAGTGGGGCGACGGCATCGACGTGTTCAGCAGCGAGGACGTCCTGATCGAGGGCGTCTTCATGCGCAACAGCGACGACTGCATCGCCCTGTACGCCCACCGTTGGGACTACTACGGCGACTGCCGCAACATCACCGTCCGCGACTCCACCCTGTGGGCAGACGTGGCGCACCCGGTGAACATCGGCACGCACGGCGACCCGGAGCAGCCCGAGGTCATCGAGAACATCGTCCTGAGCAACATCGACGTCCTCCAGCACCGCGAGCCGCAGGTGCTCTACCAGGGCTGTCTCGCCCTCAACCCCGGCGACGGCAACCTCATCCGGAACGTCCGTATCCAGGACGTCAGGGTCGAGGACTTCACCTGTGGCCAGCTGGTCAACCTGCGGGTCATGGCCAACCGGTACAACGCCTCACCCGGCCGGGGCATCGAGGACGTGTACGTGCGGAACCTGACGTACGACGGCACGCACGCGGACACGGCGATCCTGACCGGCTACGACGCCGACCGGCCCATCAAGAACGTCACCTTCCAGAACCTGACGGTCAACGGCACGGTCGTCCACGACGGGATGGGGAAGCCGGGCTGGTTCCTGACCACCGACATGGTGCCGATGTTCGCCAACGAGCACGTGTGGAACCTCCGCTTCCTCGACGGGGCGACGGCCGCCTCCACGGCGGCGCCGTTGATCACCAGCGCGGGCGAGGCGACGGCCACCACGAACCGCGCCTTCAGCCACCTCGTCACCGCGACCGCGCTGCCGACGTCGTTCGACGCCGAGGGGCTGCCGAGAGGCCTGGCGATCGACAAGGGCACGGGGCTGATCTCCGGAACCCCGAAGGCGCCCGGCACCAGCACGGTCACCGTCTCGGCCACGAACGCGGCCGGCACGGCGACCAGATCCCTCAAGCTCACCGTCCGGAACGTGTGAGAGGGGGTCGGTCGTGGCGGGATCGAAAACGCTTTCTGTGCGAACCGAGCAGTACGGGCGAGCCGTACGTACTACAGCACGGTCTCCGCCACCAACCCGCAGGAGGCAAGCGGCAGCAACTCGGGGTGGGTGGCGGCGACCGTCGGCCTCCCCGCTGTGCCGCGACCGACGCGCACCCGGACTGCCTCCAGCGCGGCCGTTTCCCCGATGACGGCGTCGCCCGAACCCCCCTCGCCGATGGAGAGATCCCCGGCTTCGGCGACGACTGCCCCCACCCAAGCGGTCCCGGTCAGTGCGGGTGCGTTGCCGTGCTGCCCCCGGCCGCTGATCCTTCACAGGATTGGAGATGCACAGAATGAGCCGCACATCCCCCCACCAGCACCTCCCCAGCACGGAGTTGAGCCGCCGCGGTCTGCTGAGGACCGCCGGTGGTCTCACCGCCGCCCTGGCCGTCGGCGCCTCCGCCGCGGCCCTCACCGGCAGTACGGCAGCGGCGGCCCCGGCCACCTTCACCCACCCGGGCATGCTGCACGCGTACGGCGAACTCAACCGGGCCAAGGTACGGGTGGCCGCGGGGAACGACCCCTGGCTGTCCGGCTGGAACCGGCTGACCGCCAACTCCCACTCCGCAGGCACCTGGACGGCGCGTCCGCAGGCCACGATTGTCCGCGGCGGCACCGGCGAGAACTACGGCATCCTCTACAACGACATCCACGCCGCCTACCAGAACGCCCTGCGCTGGAAGATCGCCGGCACCACGGCCCACGGCGACAGGGCCCGCGACATCCTCAACGCCTGGTCGGCCACGCTCACCACGGTCACCGGCAACGCCGACCGCTTCCTGGCCGCCGGGATCTACGGCTACCAGTTCGCGAACGCCGCCGAACTCATGCGCGGCTACAGCGGATTCGACCTCGACCGGTTCAGGACGATGATGCTCGACGTCTTCTACCCGCTCAACAACCAGTTCCTCAACAACCACAACGACGCCTGCATCACCAACTACTGGGCCAACTGGGACCTCTGCAACATGAACTCGGTCCTGGCCATCGGCATCCTCTGCGACGACGCCGCCAAGTACGACCAGGCCGTCAACTACTTCAAGAACGGCGCCGGCAACGGCTCCCTCACCCACGCAGTCCCGTTCGTGTACGACTCGCAGGGCCTCGCCCAGTGGCAGGAGAGCGGGCGCGACCAGGGCCACACCATGATGGGCATGGGCCAGATGGGCGCCTTCTGCGAGATGGCCTGGTCCCAGGGCGACGACCTGTACGGGTACGGCGACAACCGGTTCATGAAGGCCGCCCAGTACGTCGCCAAGTACAACCTCGGACAGGACGTGCCCTTCACGACGTACACCTGGGGCACCGGCCAGAACTGTGCCCAGCAGTCGCACACCGTGATCTCCGCCTCGGGCCGGGGGCAGGTCAGGCCGGTGTGGGACATCCTCCACTACCACTACGCCCGCCGGCGCGGGCTGTCCGTCCCGTACATCACCGCCATGGCCGAGAGCGTGCGGCCCGAGGGCGGTGGGGGTGACTACGGCGCCAACAGCGGGGGCTTCGACCAGCTCGGCTTCGGGACACTGATGTACGCCAAGTAGGTGCCGCCTTCCGGCACTTGGGGGAGGGCGCCAATGCCTGCCGGGTGCCGGCCGCCGGTCACCGACGTGTGTCCGGCGGGGGCGCCACCGAGGCCCGTACGACCACGTGGGTGCCCAGGAGCAGGTGCTCGTCGGGGGCGTCGGGGGTGCGGGTCAGGGCCGTGCGGACCGCGAGCCGGCCCAGGTCCTCGTAGGGGACGTGGACCGTGGTCAGCGGCGGGTTGAGGTCCCGGGCGAAGGGGATGTCGTCGTATCCGACCAGGGAGACGTCCTCCGGGACGGAGAGGCCTGCCTCGTGGAGGGCGGTCAGCGCGCCCGAGGCGACCATGTCGGTGGAGGCCATGACCGCGGTGAAGTCGAGGCCCTGGGCGAGGGCCTGGCGGGCGAGGCGGTGGCCCGAGTCGCGGGTGAAGTCGCCGAAGAGGCGGAGGGCCGGGTCCGCGGTGACGCCGCGGGCCCGGTGGGCCGCGAGGTAGCCCTGTTCACGGCCCTGGGCCGTGGTGTTGGACGGGTTGCCGCCCAGGAAGAGGACGCGGCGGTGGCCCTGGGCGAGGAGGTGGGCGCAGAGTGCGTACGCTCCGCTCTCGTTGTCGTATTCGATGACGGTCACCGGGGTGCCCGGGTCCAGGGGCGGGCGGCCGCAGAGGACCAGGCGGGAGCCCGCGGAGGCCAGGGAGTCGGCGATACGGGCCATGCGTTCGCGGTACTCGGCGGTGTCCGCGGTGCCGCCGACCAGGATCACCGCGGCGGCACGCTGGGCGCGCATCATCTCGATGAACTCCAGCTGGCGTTCGGAGTCGCCGTCCGTGCTGCACACGAGGGACAGATGCCCGAGCCGGGTCGCCTCACGTTCCACACCGTGTGCCATGTGGGCGAAGGACGGACCCGTGATGTCGTCGAGGACGAACGCGAGCGTGGGAGTGCCTGCCCCGGCGATGGCCTTGGCGCGGGCGTCGGCCACGTAGTCGAGGTCGCGGACCGCCCGCATCACGCGGGTACGGGTCGATGTGCTGACCGGGTAGTCGCCGCCGAGAACGCGCGACACCGTGGACGCCGATACGCCGGCTCGCGCCGCCACGTCCCGGATGGTGCGTCGGCCCGCGACGTCGCCGGTGGTCTTCCTGGTCATGACCCGCCCCTCTTCTCCGCCCCGGAAGCGACTCGTCCGCCGTCCGGGTGCGCCCCACCCCCGGGAAGTGCGGCAACGCTCGTGGCAACCGGTTCCCGGGCCGGAGGCTAGCAGGGGGAGCGGCGGACGGGGAGGGGGCGGAATTCGGCTGTCACAGGGAGTAGCCCCGCAGCTTTCGGTACAGGGTCGCGCGGGCGATGCCCAGCGCCGCGGCGGCGCGTGCCTTGTTGCCGCCGTGGCGGCGCAGCGACTCCAGGATGGCGGTGCGCTCGGCGAGTTCCATCGGGCTCAGCTGCCGGGTCGCGGGGCCCTCCCGGACGGGGTCCGGGAGTTCGGTGCGTCGCACCGGGCCCGGCACCTGGCGGTGCTCGGCCAACGCCCTGACGAGATGGGCGAGTTCCGTGATGTTCCCGGGCCACGGATGGCGTTCCAGGGCCCGCAGCGCGTCCAGTGTCCAGGTGAGCGGAGGCCGTCCCGGTGCGGGCCTCGGCGCCAGTTCCGGGAGCAACTCCCTGATGTCGTCCGGGCGTTCGCGCAGCGCCGGGAGGGTCACCGAGCGGGCGGCCAGGGTGTCGAGCAGCCGCTGGAGGCAGGGGCCCGGGGGAGTGCCGGGCGTGTACGTGAGGAGCAGCGGCGCGTCCGGGCGTTCGTCGAGCAGGGAGTTGAGGGCGGCGACGTCGGCCTGGGCGAGGCGCTCGGCATGGCGGAGGAGAAGAGCGCGGTCGCTCGCCAGAGTCGTTGCCCAGATGTCCGGTTCGTCGGCCGGACCCTCCGCCGCGTCCACGACCAGCGGATCCAGATCCCCGCGCGCTGTCAGCAACTCCCTTGCCAGGGCGGTCTTTCCGGTGCCGCGTTCCCCGGTCAGGAGGAGGGGCTCCCGGGAACGGGCGAGTTCGGCGGCCTTCGCCGTCGCGTGGCGCCATGGCACCGAGCGCCCCGTGAGCGCGACACGAGGGTGCTGGGCGTGAGGTCGCACCGCCTCGTCGGCGGGCGGCTGGACCACGGCGACCACACCGATGACCGCGCCCCCGTGGCGCACGGGGGTGACATGCGCCGTGCCCGTGCCGTCGGGGAGTTCGAGGTCGTAGGCGACGGAACCGTTCCTGTTCCGCGCCGAGTCGTGCGGCTCGGAGGTGTCGTGCGGCGCAGAAGGGCCGGCCGGCTCTGAGGGGTCGTACGTCTCGGAGGGGGCGGTGTCGTCCCGTCCCGAGCCGTTCGCCGCCGCGGTCCGCTCCAGCACCGCCACCGCGCCCGGCGACAGCATTCCCGCCGCCGCGTCGCTCAGCAGCCGGTTCTTGCCGTCGAGCGCCACGACCGCCGCCCCCGGCCGTGCGGCGGCCCGCTGGAAGGCGTCGAGCAGCACTCGTTCCGTCGTACGGGACCGGGCCAGCAGCTCCGCCTCGACGGCCGCCGCAGTGGCCTCCGCGAGGGCGGCGCCCGGATGCGGCGTACACCCCGTGCACAGGCCGGACGCGACGGTCACGGTGCCCAGGATCTGGCCGTTCTCCGGGGCCAGCACCGGCACGCTGACGGCGGACACGTCCTGCCACAGGTCGAGGAAGTGCTCGGGGCCGTGCACCTCCGAGCGACGCCGGGTGCGCAGGGCGAGAGCCGCGCTGTTGTGCCCGACCTCCTGCTCGGACAGGTCGTGGCACTTCTCGTCGCCGGGCCCGCTCCCGGCCGCCCAGAGCACGCGCAGCCGCTCGTCGGTGAGCACGAGGGCCGACTGCCCGGAGGCGAGGGCGGGGGCGAGCCGTTCGAGCACGGGCCGCGCGGCGGTCAGCAGGGCGGACCGGGCGGGAGGCAGAGGCTCGGTGGGTTCCGTCAAGTCGTGCCGTACGCCGAAGAAGCGGGCACGCCGCCAGGCGGCGACGATCTCCTCCGGCACTCCGTCGGGCAGCGGGCGTCCCGTCAGGAACCGCTCTCGGGCCTGGCGCAGCGGCGTGAGAGCGGGACGGGCGGGGGACTCTTCGGTGGTGGTCACGGCGCCTCCCACCGTACCGGGCATGGTTGAAGAGGTAACAAAGGGGCGCACTCGCCGTGCTCCGCCGCCCGCACCGGAGTCGCGCAAACCCGCACCGGTGTCTCGTAATGAGACACCCGCGCTCCCGCGCACCGCACCATGATCATGAACGGTTGGTGCTGTTCTCATCCTCTGGAGCGTGCCCGTGCACACCGTCGAGCCCGTAGTCGAGACCGACGTACTCATCGTGGGCAGCGGCCCCGCGGGCGCCTCGGCCGCCCTGGCCCTGAGCACCTACGGCGTGCCCAACATCGTGGTCACCCGCTACGCGAGCCTCGCCGACACACCCCGCGCCCACATCACCAACCAGCGCACGATGGAGGTCCTGCGCGACCTCGGTGTCGAGCAGGACGTCGTCGCGCGGGCCACGCCCCAGCACCTGATGGGCAACACCACCTTCTGCACCAGCCTGGCCGGCGAGGAACTGGGCCGCGTCCGCTCCTGGGGCAACGACCCCCTCGTACAGGCCGCGCACGACCTCGCCAGCCCCACCCGTATGTGCGACATGCCCCAGCACCTCATGGAGCCGGTACTCGTCGACGCAGCCGTCGCCCGCGGCACCCACCTCCGCTTCAGCACGGTCTACAAGTCCTTCGTCCAGGACGCCGACGGAGTCACGGTCACCGTCGAGGACCGGCTGCGCGGCGACGAGTACACCATCCGCGCCAAGTACCTGATCGGCGCCGACGGGGGCCGTTCGAAGGTCGCCGAGGACGCGGGCCTGCCCATGGGCGGCCAGATGGGCGTGGCCGGCAGCATCAACATCGTCTTCGACGCGGACCTGAGCAAGTACACCGCGCACCGGCCGTCCACTCTCTACTGGGTGCTCGCCCCGGGCGCCACCGTCGGCGGCATCGGCGCGGGCCTCGTGCGCAACGTCCGCCCCTGGAACGAGTGGATGATCGTCTGGGGCTACGACGTGACCGCGGGCGCCCCCGACCTCACCACCGAGTACGCGGAGTCCATCGTCCGCAGACTCGTCGGCGACGACGAGATCCCCGTGACCATCAAGTCCTCCTCGGCGTGGACGGTCAACGAGATGTACGCCGAGACGTACTCGAACGGCCGCGTCTTCTGCGCGGGCGACGCCACGCACCGCCACCCGCCGTCCAACGGGCTCGGCTCCAACACCTCCGTCCAGGACGCGTACAACCTGGCGTGGAAGCTCAGGCTCGTCCTCGACGGCACCGCCTCGCCGAAGCTCCTCGACACGTACACCGCCGAGCGCGCTCCGGTCGGCAGGCAGATCGTCACCCGTGCCAACAAGTCCATCGGCGAGACCGCGCCGATCTTCGAGGCGCTCGACGGCCTCTCCCCGCAGAGCCCCGAGCAGCTGTGGGCCAACATCGCCGCCCGCAAGGACGCCACCGAGGCCGCCGAGAAGCAGCGTGCCAGGCTCCGCGAGGCGATCGCCTTCAAGGTGTACGAGTTCAACGCGCACGGCGTCGATCTCAATCAGCGGTACGTGTCGGACGCGGTTGTCCCCGACGGTACGGAGGATCCCGGGTTCGAGCGGGACCCCGAGCTCCACCACCAGCCCTCCTCGCGGCCCGGTGCCAAACTGCCCCATGCGTGGATCACGGCCGGGAACCGGACCCTGTCCACGCTCGACGCGGCGGGGCAGGGGCGCTTCACGCTGTTCACCGGGATCGGTGGGGACTGCTGGGTGCGGGCCGCCGAGGCCGTCGGCCTCGATATCGCCACCGCTGTCATCGGGCCCGGGCAGCAGTACGAGGATCCGTACGGTGACTGGGCGCGGCTGAGTGAGGTCTCCGACTCGGGTGTGCTGCTCGTTCGCCCCGACGGGTATGTGGCGTTTCGGTATGCGACGGCTGTCCGCAATGCGGAGGAGTTGCTGGAGGATGCGGTGCGGCGGATTCTCGGTCACGGGTAGCTCTGTGGGTTGTGCGGGTGGGGTGCGGGGTGCTGCGGACCGGCGTGTTCGTACGGGTCGTGCGTGGCTGGGCGCGCAGTTCCCCGCGCCCCTGAGTGCGAATGGTTTGCGTCGCTCACAAGGCGAGGCAGGTTGTACGGGACAGTGATCGTCGGGAAGCGGGACACAGCGGATCAGGAGTCGTCATGACCATCGATGCCAATGGGACCTCGGTCACCGAGGAGGCCGTCGGGAGTCTCGGCGCTGATACCGATCCGCGGTTGCGGGAGTTGCTCACCGGTCTGGTCCGGCACCTTCACGACTTCGCGCGGGAGACGCGGCTCACCCAGGAGGAGTGGGAGCGGGCGATCGGGTTCCTGACGGCGACCGGACAGACGTGCACCGACACCCGGCAGGAGTTCATTCTCCTGTCGGACGTGCTCGGCCTGTCGATGCTGGTCGAGACCCTGAACGCCGACCGCGGCCCCGGCGCCACCGAGTCGACCGTCCTCGGCCCCTTCCACATGACCGAGTCCCCGGTCCGTGAACTCGGCGCGGACATCGACCTGGTGGGCAGCGGCGAACCGTGTGTGGTCAGCGGCCGGGTGCTCTCCCAGGACGGCACCCCGCTGCCCGGCGCGGTCCTCGACGTCTGGCAGGCCGACGCCGACGGCTTCTACGACGTGCAGCAACCGGACCTCCAGCCGCCGGGCAACGGCCGAGGTCTGTTCACGGCGGACGCGGCGGGCCGCTTCTGGTTCCGAACCTGTGTACCGAGCCCGTACCCCATCCCCACCGACGGTCCGGTCGGCGACCTGCTCCGCGCCACCGGCCGGCATCCCTACCGCCCCGCCCACATCCACTTCATCGCCACCGCCGAGGGCCACGCGCCCGTCACCACGCACATCTTCGTGGCGGGCAGCGACTACCTCGACTCGGACGCGGTCTTCGCGGTGAAGAGCAGTCTGGTCGAGGACTTCGCGGAGACCGACGACCCTTCCCTGGCGCGGGAGTTCGGCGTCCCGAACCCGTTCCGGCACGCCCGGTTCGATCTCGTACTGACTCGCGGGGCGAAAGCGTGAACTTCTCGTACGAGGCGCAGCCGATGCGGGTCGTCCTCCGCCCCGGCGCCTCGGTGAGCGCGACGGCCGGGGAGGTCCAACGGCTCGGTCTGCGGCGGGTGTTGGTGGTGTCGGGCGCGCGTGGCGCGGACACCGCGCGGGCGGTCGCCGACTCGCTGGGCGAACTGTGCGCGGGACTGCACGCCGAAGCCCGGATGCACGTCCCGGTGGAGGTCGCCGACAGGGCCGTCGAGGTGGCTCGCGCGGCCGGCGCCGACGGTTGCGTCGCCGTGGGCGGCGGCTCGTCGATCGGCCTGGGCAAGGCGATCGCGCTGCGCACGGGACTGCCCCTGATCGCCGTGCCCTCCACGTACTCCGGTTCCGAGATGACCCCCGTGTGGGGCCTCACCGAGCACGGCGCGAAGCGCACAGGGCGTGACCCGTCGGTCCTCCCGCGCAGCGTGGTGTACGACCCCGAGCTCACCCTCTCCATGCCCGTGCCCCTCTCCGTCACGAGCGGAATCAACGCCGTCGCGCACGCGGTCGAGGCGCTGTACGCCCCCGACACCTCGCCCCTCGTCTCCCTGATGGCCGAGGAGGGCGTACGGGCGATGGCCTCGGCACTTCCGGAGATCGCTGCCGACCCTTCGAACCTGGAGGCCCGCAGCCGAGCCCTCTACGGCGCCTGGCTCTGCGGTTCCTGCCTGGGTGCCACGACCATGGGCCTGCATCACAAGCTCTGCCATGTGCTGGGCGGCACGTTCGGCCTGCCGCACGCCGAGACGCACACGGTCGTCCTCCCGTACGCCCTCGCGTACAACGCGCCGGCCGTTCCCGAGGCGATGGGGGCCCTTGATCGCGCCCTCGCCACCGACGACGCCCCGCTCGCTCTGCGGACCCTGTCCGGACGTCTCGGTGCACCTCGCTCCCTCGCTCAACTGGGTCTCGCCGAGGCCGATTTGGCGGTTGCGGCCGAGCAGGTCGCGGGGCAGGCGTACGCCAATCCGCGCGAGGTCACGCACGAGGGTGCGCTCGCCGTGCTGAAGGCGGCGTTCGCGGGGGACAACCCTCGCGCCGAGCTCCCGGAATAACCACTTCCACCGCACCGAGCTGCGGCTTTCGGAGTACCGGAGCCGTCGCCTCCGGGCCAGGTGTGACGACTGTGAAAACTCCAATCCATGTCTTGACATACGCCTGAAACGATTCTTAGCTGGCTGCGCGCTATCTAGATTCGTGAAGCCGATTCATGAATATGAACGGAGTGTGCGTGCCCATGGGTGACGTACGACGAGGCCGCCGCCTGGCCGCCACGCTCGCCGCGGCGGCGCTCCTGTTCGGAACGGCCGCCTGCGGTGCCGACTCCGACTCCGCCGACAGCGGTGACCCGAACGCCCTGGAGGTGTGGACCCGGAGCAATCCGGACTCCGCGGCCACCTACGACCGCGTGTTCGCCGCCTTCACCAAGAAGACCGGCATAAAGATCGACTATCAGCCGGTCGTCAACTTCGACCAGCAGCTGCAGAGCCGGGCGTCCACCAAGGACCTGCCCGACGTCATGATCAACGACACCGCGTTGATGGGCAGCTACCAGCACCAGGGTCTGCTGAAGCCCATCGACCCCGCGTCGATCTCCGGGCACGGCCAGATCGACGCCAAGACCTGGTCCTCCACCGTGGGGCTCGACGGCAGGCACTACGGCGTCCCGTACTCGCGCCAGGCCATGACCCTGATGGTCCGCAAGGACTGGCGCGAGAAGCTCGGACTGCCGCAGCCGAAGACCTGGCAGGACATGCTCGCGCTCGCCAAGGCCTTCGCCACCCGCGACCCGGACGGCGACGGCAAGAAGGACACGTACGGGATGGTCGCCCCCGGCAGCGCCCAGAACGGCTACGTCGCCTGGTGGGGCGCGAGCTATCTCTGGCAGGGCGGCGCGAAGATCATCGAGCCGGACGGCAAGGGCGGCTACCGGCCCGTCATGGACTCGGCGGCCGCCGTACGCACCGTCAGCTGGATGAAGGACAACCTCTTCTGCGGGGACAAGAACGTCGTCCAGCCCGGCGCGCTGACGGCCGTCACCTCGACCGCCACCAACTTCCAGGACGGAAACGCCGGCATGTACCTCACCGGCCCCTACAACATCGTCACCTTCGACGGGACGCTCGGCAAGGACAAGTTCGAGGTCCTGCCCGCCCCCGCGGGACCGGCCGGCTCCGACGCGCTGGCCGAGGGCGAGAACGTCTACTTCGGCGCCAAGACCGGCAAGGACGAGCAGGAGAAGGCACTCGCCGCGTTCCTCGTCTCGCCCGAGGGCCAGAAGCTCGCCATGACCGGCAAGAACCAGCCCGTCGTCCGTATCCCCGTCAACACCACGCTGGACGCCGCGAAGGTGCACGACGACCCGCGCTGGAGCGTGGTGCAGAAGGCGTACCGCGAGGCCTCCGAGCAGTTCCCGAACGCCCCGGACTTCGCACCGATCAAGCAGGACACCGCCGACAGCCTCAACGCGCTGTTCACCTACTGCGGCAGCGATGTCGGCGCCGGCCTCAAGGAGCTCGACGACACCCTCGCCGGTGACCTCAAGGACCAGGACCTGATGCCATGACCGCAACCGTGACCACAGCCCCCCGGCGGCGCGGAGTCCTCACCAGGAAAGCCCTGCTTCCCTGGGTGTTCCTCGCCCCTGGCCTGCTGCTCGCCCTCGTCTTCAAGTTCGTCCCGATGGGCAAGGGCATCTGGCTCAGCTTCTTCGAGGTACGGCCCTTCCTCGGCGACAGGTGGGTCGGACTCGACAACTACACCCGGGTCCTGACCGACCACCGCTTCCAGGAGGCGATCGGCAACACCCTGCTCCTCGGCATCGGCATGTCCCTCGGCGCCATCGTCGTCGGGTTCCTCCTCGCCCTGCTCCTCGAAGGCCAGGCCCGCTCGCTGAAGTTCGTCCGCACCGCGGTCTTCCTGCCGGTCGTCACCGCGACCGCGGTGGTCGGTGAGCTGTGGCGGCTCATGTACTACCCGACCTCCGACGGCCTCATGAACAGCGCCCTCGGCTTCCTCGGCCTCGGACCCGTGCCGTTCCTCGACAACCCCGACACGGCCCTGTGGGCGACCATGGCCATGGGCATCTGGATGACGGCCCCCTACAACATGGTGATCCTCCTCGCCGGACTCGCCGGCGTGGACCGGACGCTGTACGAGGCCGCCGCGATGGACGGCGTCTCGCTCCGGCAGCGACTGCGGTACGTCACCCTGCCCGCGATCCGCCCAGCCCTCGCCATCGTCCTCACCCTCGCCGCGATCCGCGGACTCAGGGTGTTCACCGAGGTGTACGTCCTCACCGGCGGCGGTCCCGCCGGATCCACCGAGGTGTGGATGACCCGTGCCTACACCCTCGGCTTCACCCGCAACGACATCGGCGGCGCCTCGGCGGCCTCCGTCGTCCTGCTCTGCGTGACGCTGCTGCTCACCGTCACGGTCAACTACTTCCGAAAGAGGGGAGACGTGCGATGAGCGCCCCCGCCCTCGATCCCGTCCGGACCCCGTCCGGTGAGATCTCCGCCGCCCGTGCCCGGCGCGGTGGCAAGCAGGCCCGTACCACCCCCGCCCGCTTCGACACCGCACTCGGCTGGAGCGACAGGCCCGGTCCCGCCTGGGCCCTGCGGATCCTGCTCTGCGCGATCGCCCTCGCGATCTTCGCGGCGCCTTTCCTGACGATCTTCTCGGGTGCCTTCAGCACCAACCCCAGCGGTTCGTCGCTGTCCTTCCTCCCGCACGACTCCACGCTCCTGAACGTCCGCGTGGCCGGCGAGCGGGGCATCTGGGACTACTTCTCCAACTCGCTCGTCATCGCGGGCGGCGGACTGCTGCTCCAGCTCGCCGTCTCGGTGCTCGCCGCCTACGCGCTCGCCCGGCACCGGTTCCGCGGACAGGCCCTGATCCTGACCCTGTTCATGCTCACGATGATGCTCCCCGAGGAGGTCATCGCGATCCCGCTGTCGCTGGTCCTCGGGCATGTCCCGGTCGTCGGACTCGACCTGAAGGGAACCGTCTGGGGCGTGATCCTGCCGCTCGGCGCCTGGGGCTTCTCGGTGATGCTGCTGACCGAGTTCATGAAGGACATACCCACCGAGATCGAGGAGGCCGCCCGTCTCGACGGCGTCGGCGAACTGCGGATGCTGTGGCAGGTCGTCCTGCCGCTCTGCAAGCCCGCGCTCGGCGTGGCCGGTGTCCTCGGCTTCATCATGATCTGGGACCAGTACCTGCTGCCGCTGATCGCCGCCAAGGACCCCACCGACTACACGGTCACCGTCGCCCTGTCGATCCTGCGCACCGATCCCGAGGTCGGCTCGGGTGTGGTCCTCGCCGGTGCCGTCATCGCGCTCGTCCCCAGCCTGGTCGTCTATCTGCTCCTCCAGCGCTCGCTGGTCACCGGCATCGCCGCCGGTGCCACCAAGGGCTGACCTCCACCCCGCAGTTACGAGGGAGACATGAAGTTCCAAGGAGTGCTGTTCTTCCCGGTCACCCCGTTCGACACGAACGGAGATCTCGACGAGGACCGGCTCGCCCAGCACGTCGAGGCAGGCGTCGCCGCCGGAGCGGGTGGCGTCTTCGTCGCCTGCGGCACCGGCGAGTTCCACGCCCTGTCTCCGGACGAGATCGAGCGCGCGACCCGGATCGCGGTGACCACGACCGCGGGCCGCGTACCCGTCCTCGCGGCCGCGGGCGGCCCGGTGCCCGTCGCCGCCGACCAGGCCGCCCGCATCGAACGGGCGGGCGCCGACGGCATCCTGCTCCTGCCGCCCTACCTGGTGAGCGCACCCCAACAGGGCCTCGTGAGATACGTACGGGAGGTCACCGCCGCCACCGAACTGCCCGTCGTCTTCTACCAGCGCGGCTCCGCCCGTCTCACCGGTGAGACGGCCGCCGAGATCGCCGGCCTGCCCGGTGTCGTCGGACTAAAGGACGGCATCGGCGACATCGAGCGGATGCACCGCATCGTGCGGGCCGTACGGGCCGTGCCGGGCACCGAGGACTTCCAGTTCTTCAACGGCCTGCCCACCGCCGAGATGACCGCGCCCGCCTACCGCGGCATCGGTGTCGGGCTCTACTCGTCGGCGGTGTTCGCCTTCGCCCCGGAGATCGCCCTCGCCTTCCACCGGGCCCTCGACGAGGGAGACGAGACACTGGTCGGCACGCTCCTCGACGAGTTCTACGGACCCCTCGTCCAACTCCGCGACGAGGTACCCGGATACGCGGTGTCGCTGGTCAAGGCCGGCGTCACGATCCGGGGCCTGGACGTCGGCGGCGTCCGGGCACCCCTGCTCGACCCCACGCCGGAGCACCTCGCCCGGCTGACGAAAATCATCGCCCACGGCCTGGAGGCAGTCCGCGCATGACCACCCCCGACAGTCGCATCCGTGAACTGATCGTCACGCCGATCGCCTTCCGCGACCCGCCGCTCCTCAACTCCAGCGGCGTGCACGAGCCCCTCGCCCTGCGGCTGATCCTCCAACTCGTCCTGGAGGACGGCACGGTGGGCCTCGGCGAGTCGACCGGGGGTGACATCCGCCTCGAACGGCTGGCAGCTGCCGCGCAGGCGGTCGTCGGCATGGACGTCTTCGACACCACCGCCGTCGCGGCCGCGATCGACTCCGTCCTGCTGCCCACCGTGCCCAGTTCCCACGAGCGCGGCTGGACCACCTCCGCCGTGGAGGTCGCCTGTCTGGACGCCCAGGGCAAGCTCCTCGGGCGCCCGGTCAGCGACCTGCTGGGCGGCAGCGTCCGTGACGCCGTGCCCTTCGCCGCGTACCTCTTCTACAAGTGGGCCGAACACCCGGCGCTCGACGGCAATCCGGCCGTCGGCGACGAGTGGGGCGAGGCCCTCGACCCGGCGGGCATCGTCGAGCAGGCCCGGCTGATGCAACAGCGGTACGGATTCAGCTCGTTCAAGCTCAAGGGCGGTGTCTTCCCGCCCGACGAGGAGATCGCCGCGATGAAGGCCCTCGCCGAGGCCTTCCCGGGGCAGCCGCTGCGGCTCGACCCCAACACGGCCTGGACGGTGGAGACTTCGCAGTACGTGGCGCGGGAGCTGGACGGCTTCCTGGAGTACTTGGAGGATCCCACCCCCACGATCCCCGGCATGGCCGAGGTCGCGAAGACCTCACCCATGCCGCTGGCCACCAACATGTGCGTGGTCGCCTGGGAGCACCTGAAGCCGGCCGTCGAGCAGGACGCCATCCAGGTCCTCCTCACCGACCACCACTACTGGGGCGGGCTGCGCCGCACCCGTGAACTCGCCGCCGTCTGCGAGGCGTTCGGCATCGGTCTGTCCATGCACTCCAACTCCCACCTCGGTATCAGCCTCGCCGCCATGACCCATGTGGCCGCCGTGATCCCGAACCTCGACACCTCCTGCGACACCCACTACCCGTGGAACTACGCGGACGACGTCATCGTCCCCGGCGCCCTGGAACTGCGGGACGGCGCGGTCAAGGTCCCCACGGGCCCCGGCCTCGGCGTCGAACTCGACCACGACGCCCTGGAACGGCTCCACCGGGTCTATCTCGACTCGGGCATGAAGGGCCGCGACGACACCGGATACATGCGGCGCGTCCACCCCGAGTACGAGCTCAAGCTTCCTCGGTGGTGACGCCGGCGCGCCGATGAGGCCGCGCTGACATCGGCGCCCATGAGACCGCGCCGACACGGGCGCCCGTACGCCACTGCTGTGGCGCGGGCGCCCGTAGTGCTGTGGTGGCCGGGACGCCTGTGAAGCCGTGTGGCACCGGCACCCGCAAACTATCGAAACAGAAAGCGCTGTCACGCGTCTCGACAACCGTTTGCCCCCGCCTCATTCTTCAACCAGGTTGTGGCATGAGCGCGACAGGAGACCTCCATGATGAAGCGCAGATCGCTGCTGGCGGCGGCGGGTGGCACACTGCTGGGCAGTGCGCTGGCGACGGGTACCGCCCGCGCCGACGCGACCGTCGCAGTCAACCCCGGTACCAGCTACGGGCGTTGGGAGGGATGGGGGACCTCGCTCGCGTGGTGGGCCAACGTGTTCGGCGCGCGGGACGACTTCGCCGACATCTTCTTCACCACCAAGTCCGTGGCGTACGGCGGCAGGACGCTGCCGGGCCTCGGCATGAACATCGCCCGCTACAACCTGGGCGCGTGCAGCCCGAACAGCGTGGGCGGCCAGTCCATGGTCGCCTCGCCCAACATCCCGGCCTTCAAGCAGATCGAGGGCTACTGGCAGGACTGGAACAACGAGGACCCCACCTCCTCCGCCTGGGACTGGACGGCGGACGCCAACCAGCGCGCCGCCCTGGTGAAGGCCGTCCAACGGGGCGCCGTCACCGAACTGTTCGCCAACTCGCCCATGTGGTGGATGTGCAGCAACCACAACCCGTCGGGCGCGTCCGGCGGCGGCAACAACCTCCAGTCCTGGAACTACCGGCAGCACGCCTCCCACCTGGCGGCCGTCGCCCTGCGCGCGAAGAACAACTGGGGCGTGAACTTCGCGACCGTCGACCCGTTCAACGAGCCCTCGTCGTCCTGGTGGACCGCCACCGGCACCCAGGAGGGCTGCCACATGGACGCCGCCGTCCAGGCCGCCGTCCTCCCGTACATGCGCAGTGAACTCGACACGCGGGGCCTGTCCGGCATCAGGATCTCCGCCTCCGACGAGACGAGCTACGACCTGGCCCGTACGACCTGGAACTCCTTCGGGGCGTCGACGAAAGCACTGGTCAGCCAGGTCAACGTGCACGGCTACCAGGGTTCGGGCGGCCGCCGGGACCTCCTCCACACGGACGTCGTGACGACCGCCGGCAAGAAGCTCTGGAACTCCGAGACCGGTGACAGCGACGGCACCGGTCTCACCCTGGCGAGCAACCTGTGCCTGGACTTCCGCTGGCTGCACCCGACCGCCTGGGTCTACTGGCAGGTGATGGACCCCTCGACGGGCTGGGCGATGATCGCGTACAACGCGAGCACCCTGCAGCCGACCACCGTCCAGACCAAGTACTACGTGATGGCCCAGTTCAGCCGCCACATCCGCCCTGGGATGACCATCCTCGACACCGGCGTGGGCTACGCGGTCGCCGCCCACGACGCCACGCAGAAGCGCCTGGTCGTCGTGGCCGTCAACTCCGGTGCCGCGCAGACGCTCACCTTCGACCTGTCCCGCTTCGCCCAGGTCACGGGCGGCAGCGGCGGGCTCGTACGGCGCTGGAACACGCTCACCTCAGGCAGCGGCGACCTCTACACGGCACGCTCGGACACCTACCTCAACGGCAAGAGCCTGAGCGTGCCGTTCGCCGCCGCCTCGGTGCAGACCTTCGAGATCGACGGTGTCACCGTGTGAGGGCAGCTCCGCCCGCGCCGGTGACCTTCAGGTCGCGCATCCGCCCGGTGTTGTCGAACGAGCCGAAGCCCACCCGGCCGGAGGAGAGCGTGGTGTCGACGGCGGTCATCAGGGGCTGTTTCGAGCCGTCGAGGTAGACCGCGATCTCACCGGTGCCGGGGCAGTGCACCACCCGCACCTTGTGCCAGGCCGAGTCGGTGACGGCCGGTGGCGCACCGGTGGTGCCGTTCCACTGGTCCTCCAGGCGCAGCCGGTCGGCGTCGTTGACGACGAAGATCCCGTTGTGCGGATAGATGGTGTTGTCGGTCGACAGGTGCGCGTAGTAGAACTTCGTGTCCGACTGGTGGCCGAAGACGATGATCACGTCCCGGTTGGTGATCTCGACGGGTGTGTCGAGACGGACCTGTGCGTCGATCCGTACGGAGCCGAAGGCCGGGGGACCCGCGGTGAGCACGGCGTACTCGAA
This sequence comes from Streptomyces sp. NBC_00258, assembly GCF_036182465.1. Classification (NCBI taxonomy): domain Bacteria; kingdom Bacillati; phylum Actinomycetota; class Actinomycetes; order Kitasatosporales; family Streptomycetaceae; genus Streptomyces; species Streptomyces sp. NBC_00258. The sequence continues at coordinate 2,604,796 of NZ_CP108081.1, read as the reverse complement.
GGGACGTCGGGGACCGGGGCGGGCGGCCCCGGCCTCGGCGAGGATCGCCTCACGCCCGGGGAACCGCCACTTGGACGGGGTGACCGGGGCCCAGTTCCGTCCGGCCATGACGTTGGTGACCTTCGTGCCGCCGGTGTCGCAGGAGGCGAACTTCCGGGTGCCGGTCACCTTCCAGATCCTGCCGTTGGCCTTGGAGAGCAGATAGAGCCCGCCGTCGGCGTCCTGCCCGAAGCGCAGGTCGACCCGGTCGTCCCCGGCCAGGTCCTGCAGGGTCACCCGGGTGCCGCTCTCGTCGTACAGCATCAGGTCGTACAGCTTGGCCAGGTCCGTGCCACCCCGGCGCATGTCCTTGGTGTCGGCGTAGAGGAGCCTGCCGTCGACGAGGTCGCCGAAGACGTACTTGCCGTACAGCTCGGGCAGGTCGCGGTCGCGGAGGACGAAGCCGCCGACGATCGCCCGTCCGACGTCGGAGGTGCAGTTCCAGTCGGCGGGCGGGTCGTGGTCGTAGGCGGCGACGGGATACGTGTAGCCGTACTTCTCGTCGTCGGCGGGCAGCGGCTGGATCTTGGCGCAGGGATCGGTTGCGGCCTTGTCGAAGACGAAGGCGCCCTCGCGTTCGCTCCAGCCGAGGTTGTCGCCGGCCCTCACCTCGTACACGGCCTCTATGGCGTGCTCACCTATGTGGCCGAGGTACATACGGTTGCGGCCGCCGGAGTCCCAGCTGAACCGGTGCGGGTCGCGCATGCCGTACGCGTAGATCTCGCCGAGGGCACCGGCGGTGCCGACGAAGGGGTTGCGGGACGGGATGCCGTACTTGCCGTTGGCGCTGTCGCTGCCCCGCGGATCGATGCGCAGGATCTTGCCGTGCGGCACGGCCAGGCTCTGCGGTTCGCCGTTCCTGGCACCCTGGCCGCCGTCGCCGACGGCGAGATAGAGCAGCCCGTAGTCCTTGTCGTGGGGCCGGGCGGTGGGGTTGAAGTCGATCTGCTGGATGCCGTGGACGCGGCCCGTGAAGCCGATGCGGAGGACCTCGCGGCGAGTGCCCTTGAAGGTGTCGGCGGAGGGGTCGTCGGCCGTCCACTCGGTGACGACGCCGTGGTACACCGTGTTCGACGCCTGCCGCATGTCGGGCACGACGGTGGTGGCGGAGGCCAGCTCGGTGTGGACGGTGTAGAAGCGGCCGTTCTTCTTGAAGCGGGGGTCGAACGTGGCGAACCCGAAGCCCATGCCGAGACCCTGGCTGCCGAAGAACGCGGGGGAGAAGGTGCCGGCGACGTCGAGATAGACGCGCGGGGTGCCGTTCTCGACGAGATACAGCTTGCCGTTGAGGTCCGGCACGGCCATCCGGCCCGAACCGTCGGGGAGTTCGCTCAGGTAGTTGATACGGGCGTGCCGCATCAGACGCGGATCGGTGACGGGACCGTCCGGCGGCACGCTCTTCGGGAAGGCGGCGAACTCCTCGACGGTCAGCCCGATGCCGGAGGTGGTGGGCCGCTCGGGGATCGGGTCGGTGATCGGTTCGGCCGCGTGGGCCGTGGCGCCGGGCAGGGCGACGAGGACGGACAGCAACAGGGCGAGAACGAGTAACGGTGTCAGGACGATGGGCCTGTGGCTGGGCCCGAGTCTGGGTCTGGTGCCGGGGGATCCGGTCATGGCTGTCACTCCTCTGCTGCCTTGTGCGTGACCAGTCGGTACTGCGCTCGGACCAGCGCGGCGTCCACCGCACGGTCGAGGAACATCAGGCTGTCCATACGGCAGTTGCAGGGATTGCCCTCCCGGGTGTTCTGCGGGAAGCTGCCGCCGATCTTGATGCCTCGCGGGTCGGTGGCCGAGGTGCGGTGCGGGCCCGGGCCCGAGAGGTCCCAGGGGTCGCCGGGCACGGTGTAGAAGCCGTCCAGCGGCCTGCCGTTGCGGTAGAGAGCCATCTCACCGCTGTCGAAGTCGAAGGTCGCGGCGAGGAAGACCCACTTGCCGGGCGGCAGCAGGGTCCGCCAGTCCTGGGAGGCCGCGAAGGTCTGGGAGGCGGCCCCGTCGATCCGCCGGCCCAGGGCGACCAGCCGGAGTTCGCCGTTCACGTTGATGAGTTCCAGCAGGGCGCGCACACCATGTCCGTCGGAGTCGCCGGAGAGCACTCCGGCAAGGCCGATCGCGCCGTAGAGGTCGTCGGGGGCGGCCGTGTTGGTGTTGGGGCTCGGGTTCTGCCCGGTCATCCTGAACCACCCCATGACGGTGGTCCCGCGCACCGCGTTGAAGGCGTTCAGCGTCGGCACGCCGGACGCGGAGTACACGCCCGCCTTCCAGTCGTCGTTGCCCGCGGCCGCCGGGTCGGTCTGCCGCACCTGGAGCGAGGTCCGGCTGCCGTGGTGTGCGCCGTCCGGCGCCCGCATCCGGGCGCCGCCGCCCACCAGGTCGATGTCGGTGCCGGAGAAACCCCGGTCGCGTTCGCGGGCCGGATTGCCGCGTACCGGGTGCTCGAAGTCGTAGTGGGCGGCGAGGTGGGGTCTGAGTCCGGGGTGCACGGTGGGTGGTGGCCGGTGGTGGCCGCTCGCCCCGGCCGGGGCCGCGGCGAGAGCCGTGAGAACTGTCAGGAGAACGGCGAGGGCCGCTCCCGCGTACCGTCTGCGTTTGACCATGTCGCTCGCTCCTTTGCGAGGCGTGTCATGACATCGATGTCCTTGCCTGGCATCGCGGGTCCCCGCCGGGTCACCTCTTGGGCGCGGCCGGTGGCTGAGCCGGCCTGCCCCCGAGGTAGAGCTCGCCGAGCTGTGGATCGGCGAGCAACTCCCTTGCCGGACCCGAGATATGGACCCGTCCGAGGTCGAGTACGCAGCCGATGTCGGCGGTCTCAAGGGCGCGGCGGGCGTTCTGCTCGACCAGCAGTACGGCCGTGCCCGCCTCCCGCATCCGCACGATCTGCTCGAAGACCACGCCCGTCGTCTTCGGGTCGAGCCCCATGGACGGCTCGTCGAGCAGCACCACCCGGGGCCTGACCATCAGCGAGCGGGCGAACTCCACCTGCTTCTGCTGGCCGCCGGAGAGCAGCCCGGCCAGGCTCGTCCAGCGTTCGGCGACGAGCGGGAAGAGGTCGCGTACGAAGTCGGCGCGCTCGGCGACGACCGCCTTGTCCTTGATGGTGTAGCCGCCGAGGAGGACGTTCTCGGCGACCGTCATCTCCCGGAAGACGCTGTGTCCCTGGAGGACATGGGCGACTCCCGCGGCGAGCAGTTGCTGCGGCCCGCGGCCGGTGACGTCCACGCCGTCGACCAGGACCCGGCCGGAGCGCGGCGCGAGCAGACCGCTGGCCACCTTCAGCACGGTGGACTTGCCGGCGCCGTTCGGGCCGACCAGGCACACCACGGCTCCGGCGGGCACCCGGACCGTCAGACCGCGCAGCACCAGGGCCGCCCGTCCGTATCCGGCGCGGATGTCGTCGAGTTCGAGAAGGAATCCGGAGTCGGAGTGCGAGGAGGGGCCGGAGCCGGAGGGGGACGGGGAGACAGTGGAGGAGCCGGAGTCAGACGCCAAGGTAGGCCCCCAGGACTCGTTCGTCGGACTGGATCACCGAGGGCGGGCCCTCCGCGATCGGCCGCCCGCGGTCGAAGACGACGATGTGGTCGCTGAGGGACATGACCAGGTCCATGTTGTGCTCGACGATCAGGAACGTCCTTCCCTCGGCGTTGAGTTCGCGCACCAGGTCGCAGATGCGGTCGATCAGCGCCGGGTTGACCCCGCCCGCCGGTTCGTCGAGCAGGATCAGGTCGGGCTCGCTCATCAGGACGCCCGCGAGTTCCAGCAGCTTCTGCTGCCCCCAGGACAGGTTCCGTGCCTCCGCCCTCTCCAGGTGGTCGATGCCCATGCGGGTCAGCCAGTACCGGGCCCGTTCCGTCTCCTCCCGCTTGCGGGCACCGGCGAGCTGGGCCAGGAGGTTCGGCGGGCGTACGGCGACGAGCAGGTTGTCCAGGACCGTCATCCGCGGGAAGACACGGCAGAGCTGGAAGGAGCGGCCGATCCCCGCCCGGGCGATGCGGTGCGGCGGCTTGGCGGTGATGTCCCGGCCCCGGTACGTCGTGCGGCCCGCGTCGGGACGGATCATGCCGGTGACGCAGTTGAAGTACGTGGTCTTGCCGGAGCCGTTCGGTCCGATCAGGGAGTTGACCTTGCCGTGCCGGAAGGACACGGTGGCCCCGTCCAGGGCGGCGACCCCGCCGAAGGTCTTGGTGAGTCCGACGGTCGCCAGGCTCTGCTCACCCTCGTCCGCGCTCACTGCCTCACCTCTCTTTTCCCGTCTCTCTTCCCGTCAGGTCTTTTCCCGTCCGGCCGGTGGTCCGGCCGGACGTCCGCCTCGCGCTCGTCGCGCTCGTCGCGCAGTTCGGCCGCGGTGAGTTCGCGGATCGACGTCTCGCCGGTCCCCCGGACGCGGGCGATCAATGCGGTGGCCGCAGGGATGACCCCGTCCGGCATGAACATCACGACGACACCCAGCAACAGGCCCGCGAAGACCAGGTGCAGCGGCGTGTCCCCGTACTCGAGCTTGGAGTACTCAAGGCCGTACCCGACGATCACGGCCCCGAGCAGCGGCCCGTACAGATGCCGTACGCCCCCGAGGAGCGCCATCAGGACCATGTAGGCCCCGCTCAGGATCGAGAACTGGAAGACGGGGTCGAGGTCGCCGAACCACAGCCCGTAGAGCCCTCCCGCCAGAGCGGTGAAGGCCGCCGAGACCACGAAGACGACGAGCTTGTACGTGTAGGTGGGGGTGCCCAGCGACTGGGCCTTGTCCTCGTCCTCGCGGATCGCCTTGAGGCCCATGCCGAACCGGGAGCGGTCGATGATCCACCAGGCAAGCAGCGCCAGCGCCAGCAGCCCGAGGAACAGGAAGTAGAAGATCTCGTGGTGCTCGGAGCGCAGCTTGCCGGGGAACGGCCGCGGGACCACCAGACCGCGCGAGCCGCCGGTGAACGAGGCCCAGCTCTGGAAGACCAGCAGCATGATCAGCACGAGTGCGATCGAGACGATGACGAAGGACGCGCCGCGTACCCGCAGCGCGGCGTAGCCGACGGGTATCGCGAGCACGGCGACCAGGGCGGCCGCGACGAACAGCGCGACGAAGGACGGCAGTTCGCCCTTGGTGACGAGCAGCCCGGTCGCGTAGGCGCCGAGCCCGGCGAACGCGCCGTGCCCCAGGGAGATGTAGCCGGTGAAACCGCCGACGAAGTTCCAGGAGGTGGAGAGCACCGCGAAGTTGAGGATGGCGATGCCCACGGTCAGTTCGTACGGGCTGGGGGCCATGGACGGGAAGGACAGCGCGACGGCGATACCGGCGAGCAGTGCTCCGAGTCGCAGGAACCTGCCGGTGTGGCGCGGGCGTTCAGAATCTCTGGGCAAGCCGACCCCCGAAGAATCCCTGCGGCCGGACGGCCAACGTGGCGAAGAGCGCGACATAGAACACCGTCTGTGCCCAGGTCGTGCTGAGTTCCAGTTGCAGCAGGCTCTGTGTGAGACCGAGGGCCATGGCGGCGATCGCCGCGCCCGGCACGCTGCCGAGGCCGCCGACCACGATGATCGCCATCAGCGGGCCGATCCAGTGCCAGTGCAGCGACGGATAGATGGTCGAGTCGAGCGAGAGCGCCGTACCGCCGACCGCCGCCGTGGCGAGCCCGAGCCCGAAGCCGTACCCGGCGATCCGGTCGGTGTCGATGCCGACCAGCGCGGCGGCCTCCCGGTGCTGGATCGTCGCCCGCAGCGCCTGGCCGAACCTGCTGTGCCGCATCAGGAGATACAGCCCGAGCAGGGCGGCGGCCGCCAGGCCGAACGCGATGAGCTTGACCACGGCTACGCGCGCGCCGAAGAACTCCAGGCTCGCGGAGGAGTAGTTGAGCCGGATCCGGCGCTGGGTGCCGGAGAAGGCGTACCCGAGAAGCCCTTCGATGACGAGGGCGACGGAGAAGGTCAGGAGTACCGACATCATGGTCAGCGTCGCCGGGCGCAGCCGGGTCAGGAGCAGCCGTTGCATGGCCACACCCGCGACGAAGAACAGCGGCACGGTGACGAGCAGGGTGAGCAGCGGGTCGACACCGGTCTCCCGGTGGGCGTACCAGGCGAGGTAGGCGGCGAGGATCAGGAACGCGGAGTGGGCGATCATCACGACGCGCATGACGCCGAAGTAGAGGGTCAGGCCGGCCGCCAGGAGGGCGTAGAGCCCTCCCAGCAGCACGCCTAGGACGATGCTCTGGAAGACGAGGCTCGCGGAGGGCACGCAGGCATCACCACTTCGGCTTGGGGTGGACCAGGTCGGCTTCCTTCTGTTCCTCGGGCAGGACGATCTGGATCTCGCCGTCCACCCACTGCTGGATCATGTGCGCGCTCTGCGGGCGCCCCTTGTCGTCCCACTTGAGAGGGCCGACGACCGTCTCCACCTCGTTGCCGCGCAGCCACTTCACGAGCTTCTGCTGGCACTCCTCGTCCTGGGAGGCGCACTTGGCCGCCTCGACGGCCGCGGCGACGACCTGTCCCGTGGTGTAGGCGTTGGCCTCGTCCTCCTCAGGGGCCTTGCCGAACTGCTCGGTGTACTTCTCGACGAACTCCTTGTTGCTCGGGTAGTCCGCGTGCTGGGTGTAGCCGGTCGGCGCGAGGATGCCCTCGGTCTTGTTGCCGATGGCTTTGGCGAACTCCGGTTCGGTGGGGGCGGTGGAGAAGGCGGCCATCTTCGGCTGGTAGTTCAGCTGTTGGAGAGCGACGATCAGGTTCACCCCGTCCTGGTACTGCGAGCCGCCCACCACCATGTCGGCCTTGGAGGAGGCGATCTGCGCGGCGATCGAGCCGAAGTCGGTGGTGTTGGGCGGGTAGACCTCGTCGACGATGGTCTTGATACCGCCCTTCTCCAGCTTGTCCTTGAGCCCGTACGCCGTTCCCTGGGCGAAGGGGTCGTCCATCGCGGCGTACGCCACGGACTTGGGCCGCTCCGCCTCGGGCAGCGCCAGGATGTATTCGGCGAGGTGGTTGTAGTGGTCGTTGGCGACCGCCGGGGCCGCGTAGAAGAGGTTCTTGAAGCCCTGGTCGAAGACCTCCGGGGCCGCTCCGGCCGGCTCGACGAAGAGCAGGCCGTACTCCTCCGCCACCCGGGCCGAGGGCACCACGAGGCGGGTGGAGAACGGTCCGAAGACCAGGTCGACCTGGTCCCTGCCGATCAGTTGCTCGTAGTCGGAGACCACGCGGTCGGCGTTCGACTGGTCGTCGAGGATCTTCAACTCGACCTTGCGGCCGAGCAGTCCGCCATTGTCGTTGATGATCTTCGCCCATGCCTTGTAGCCGCGCTGCACACCCTTGCCGGGTTCCGAGAAGTCCCCGGTGAGCGGGAGCGAGACACCGATGGTGATGGGGTCGTCGGGTGAATCCTCCGAGCCGCCACCCGAGCCGCAACCGGCGGCAGTGAGTGCCGTGGCGGACGCGAGGGCGGCAACTCTCCATGAAAGGCGCTGTGTTGTGCTCATCGCTGGACTCCCCTGTCCGCAGGCACTCTCTTCGCCGTTCGAAAGCGCTTTCGCGAGCGCTTGCGTACTATGTAAGCCACGTCACATGAGTTGAGACAAGCGTCGTGCACGGACCGATTGACAAGGCCCTGTTCGGAGGCGGTGACGAATGCCAAGGCCCCGTTCACGACTGCGGCTCGCCGATGTGGCCGAGCGCGCGGGAGTTTCACTGACCACGGCGTCCCGGGCGCTCGCCGGACGCGACGGGGTGCGCGAGGAGGTGGCCGAGCGGGTCCGCCGCATCTCGCGGGAGCTCGGCTATGTCGCCAATCCCCATGCGCGCACCCTGGCGGGCGGTACCGCGTCGACGGTGGGGCTGATCGTCCATCAGATCGACGACCCGTACTTCTCGGAGATCGCGGGCGGGGTCGTGCAGGTGGCGGGCGAACGCGATCTGATCGTCCAGATCTGCCACTCCGGCCGGAATCCGCAGAACGAACTGCGTCAGATCCGCCATCTGATCGCCCAGCGTGTCGGCGTCATCATCATCGCGGGCTCCGGGTACGTCGATCCCCGGATGGAGGCCGAGTCCAGGGCCGAGCTGTCCGCCTTCCAGGACGCCGGCGGGCGGCTCACGGTGATCGGCCGTCACTTCCTCAACGCGGACGCGGTGCGGCCCGACAACAAGGAGGGGGCGGAGACCGTCACCGGCCATCTGCTGTCGCTCGGGCACCGCCGGATCGCGGTGGCGGCGGGGGAGATGCTGCTGTCCACGGTCGCCGACCGGTTCGCGGGGGTGACGGCGGCGTTGGAAGGAGCCGGACTGTCCTCGGACGAACTGCCGTTGGCGCAGGCCGAGTTCACCCGGGACGGCGGGCGCGACGCGGCCGAGCGGATCCTGCGCGACCACCCGGACACCACCGCGATCGTCGCTCTCAACGACGCCATGGCCATCGGCGTCCTGTCCGCACTCCGCGCCCACGGCGTACCGGTCCCGCACCGGATGTCGGTCGCCGGATTCGACGACGTGTCGTTCGCGGCGGACCTCGCCCCCGGCCTCACCACCGTGCGGCTTCCCCTCGCCGAAATGGGCCGGCAGGCCCTCGCGATGGCTCTCAGGCCGCCCGCCTCCCGGCCCCGCCGGAAATCCACCGGCCATGTGCTGGTGGTACGCGACTCCACGGGGCCCGCGCCCTCGCGGTGAGGCCCGGGCGGGCTCGCGGTGTCCGGACGCCGCACCGTCGAACCACTGTCGCGTGTCGAGGCACTGTCTCGTATTGAGACACCCACGCCGTGGACGGCTGGATCATGATCATGAGTGGCTCACGTCCCGGTTCGCCGTGCCCGTGTCCGTGCGGCCCACGGGCCTGCCGGGTGCGTGGGAGGGCGTCGAGCCGTGGCTAGCAACGGAATTGAGAAGACAGGTGAACATCATGGCCCTCGGGCTGCTTCGGCGTCGGCGTTCCAAGGACGCCTCCGCCGCCGCGTCGGGCCTCACGCTGCCCCTGCCGCCCGGCGCGGGCGCGGTCGGCTGCGAGGTCGCGGACCCCATGGGGCAGCCCATGGGCGGCGCCGACGTCACGATCACCGCGCTCGACTCGCATCGCGTCGCGGCCCGCGGTACCACCGACCCGTACGGCTTCTTCATGGCCGTGCTGCCGCCGGGCGGCTACAGCATGATGGTCATGGCCGAGGGGCTCTCCCCGGTCCGCGAGACCGTCGAGATCGTCGCCGGCGTCACCCTCCCCACCCTGTACGCCCGCCTGGAACCGGCCCGTCAGCTCGACCTGCCGCCGACCGGCACCTGGCTCTTCGACCCGCCCCACACGGCGATCCGCTTCATCGCCAAGCACGTCGGGATGGCCCATGTGCACGGCCGCTTCGAGCGTTTCGACGGCGGCATCCAGATCGTCGAGGACATCACCGAGTCCCGGGTCCACGTCCGGATCGACGCGGCGAGCATCACGACCGGCAACACGACCCGTGACAACCACCTCCGGTCGGCGGACTTCCTGGACGTCAAGCGGTTCCCCTTCATCGACTTCCACAGCACGCGGTTCGCCTACCGCGGCGGCAGCAAGTGGATCCTGCAGGGTTCGCTGACGATGCACGGGGTGAGCCGCTCGGTGGCCCTGGACACGACGTACCTCGGCATGGTGAACGGCGGTTACGGCGAGGAACTGCGCTGCGCGGCCCTGGCCAAGGCCGAACTGCACCGCGAGGACTACACACTGAACTGGCGGAACATGCTGGCGCGGGGCATCGCGGTGGTCGGTCCGACGATCCAGCTCGAACTGGACGTCCAGGCGATGTACCGCACGCACGACACACCCACTCCGCCGGAGTAGCGCGGCCTCCCCGGACTCACCGGCCGATCGAGTTGAGGGCGTCGAGCAGCCGGGGACTCGCCGGGGAGCCCTCGTCGGGCGGCCCGGCCGTGCGATGCAGTTCGCCGTCGACGATCTCGTAGTGCCCGATGGCCTCGATCGGCGGCGAGTAGACGTGGACGGTCACGGCGCCGGCGTCGTGGTCCATCCGGTGGACGCCCGAACCCGGGAACGAGAACGACTCCCCGGGCCCGTACCGGCGGGCGCGACGCGGGCCGCCCACCGGCAGCCCCTCCTGCCAGGCGGCGCCCTCGATCACATGCACGCCGACGCAGGACCCCTGGTGGTCGTGGTAGCCGGTGTCGCGCGCCTGCCACCAAGTGTTCAGCCACGCCTCGGAGTTGGCGTTCCGCCACAGCAGCAGATACGAGCCGGGGCCGGAGCGGTCGAGCGCGGCGGTGTCGACGAACGCCGCCGCGCGGCGGGCCCGGTCCGCACACTCCTCGGGCCGGAACGGCCGGTCGGACGCGCCGAGTTCGGCGAGCGCGGCCGTGTCGATCGGGGTCGGGTTCATGGTCATCCCCCTGGTGCCGATTGGGTGTTGGACGACGGTCATGGGTGGCCGTCGGGCGCGGTCAGTCCTCTCCGGTGAGCAGGCGGCGTGGATTGGTGATGCGGAAGGCGTACGCGGTTGCCCCGCCCAGACCGAAGCCGGGCTGCTGCGGCGGTTCCGCGTAGGGCCGGTCCGAGCCCATCACGACGACGTCGGTACCGAGGACACGGACGACCGAGTCGACGGCACGCGGACCGTACGAGGACGTCTCGACGAACACGTCGGGATCGACCGCCGAGCGCCCCTCGTCCCCGCCACGGGCGGCGAAACGCTCCCCGTGCAGCGGGGCGAGCCCGGCCAGCAGCGCGAAGCACACCCGCAGCCGGGGATGACGAGGCCTGCCGAACGCCCGGAAGGCGAACCACGCGGAGTGCATCTGCTGCACGTACGGCACCATCGCGGGCCACCAGCCGGGCCCGGGAGACGTGCCGGGCGCCGGGCCCGGGTGGACGAACAGCGGGAGGCCGCGCGCTTCGAGCAGATCCAGCAGCGGGGCGCAGCGCGCGTACCCCGCCTCGTCGGTGAGGGCGTTCGCCGGGAGCTGGAGCCCGGCGAACCCCCGGTCGAGGTCCGCGGCGGTCGCGTCGGCGTCGATGTCCCGGACGCAGGCGGCGGCCCACGCCCCGAACGGTTCGGGCAGTCCTGCCGCGTCCTCGTGGTAGGCGGCGAGCAGCGGGCGGGCCTCTTCGGACGGCAGCCACTCCACGCCGAGCGGGGCGGACATCGAGACGAGCGCCCTGCCGAGCCCGTCGGCGGCGGCCAGTTCGGCACGCGCGGCGACGTCGTGCTGGGCGGCCGGGACCTCGTACGGCGGCTCGCCGGCGGTGTGCAGGGTCCAGCCGTCCAGGAACGGCGGCTCGTCACGCGCTCGGAGGGCCGCGAGGAACGAGGCGGTCCACAGATGCTGGTGTACGTCGACGTTGGTCACGAAGGTCCTTCCACCAAAGCGTGCAGAGCGCTTCGTACCTCGTCGGAGTCCAGGACGTCCCGGCTCACCAGGTCCACGTCCGCTCCGCAGGGCCGGTCGTCGTCCAGGCGCGGGACCAGCTCGCGGATCGCGCGGTGCAGGAGACCGGGTCCCCGTCCCATGGTGACCGGGGCGGCCAGGTCCACGGCCTGTGCCGCGGCCAGGGCCTCGACGGCGAGCAGCTGCCGCAGCCTGACCAGCATCGTCGTCAGCCGTCGAGCCCCGAGCGCCGCGTTGGTCGAGTCGTCCTCGACCGCGTCCGCGCCATGCCGGGGGTCGGTGCACACGGGTGCGGACAGGGCACGGATCTCGGCGACGAGCGCCTGCGCCGTCTTGGCCAGCGGCGCGAAGCCCGAACGCTCCGGACCGTACGGCGAGAGGTTCGCGGGGAGTCCGCTGACAGCGGGATCGAGCAACCGCCGCATGCGCTCGGCCGAGATCGCCGCGGTCTGCGTCAGTGCCAGCGCGACGGTGTCGAAGCCGAGGGCCAGGGCCGGGGTGTGGAAGTTGCCGGAGGAGAGGATCTCCCCGGTGTCGGCCAGGACCACAGGGTTGTCGCCGCAGCCGTTGAGCTCCGGTTCCAGCGCGGCCCGGGCGAAGTCCAGGGCGGCGTGCAGCGCCCCGTGCACCTGGGCGGCGCAGCGCAGGCTCACGGGGTCCTGGACGCGCCTCGCGTGCCGGGGATCAGTGAGCTGGCCGCCGTCCAGCAGCGCGAGCAGTTCGCCCGCCGCGCGGGCCTGGCCGGGGGCCGGACGCAGGCCCAGTACGCGGGTGTCGAGCGGGCTGGTGTTCGCCCGGAACCCCTCGAAGGTGAGCGCGGTGACCGCCTGGGCGAGGGTGAGGACGGCGGCCGCCTCGTGGAGGGCGAGGGCGCCGACGCCGGCCGCCAGCGGGCTCGCGCTGCAGAGCACATGCCCGTCCTTCGGCCCCAGTTCGGCGGGGGCCAGCCCGGCCCGGCGCAGTGCCCGCGCACCGTCGAGCACCTCACCGGAGACCTCGGCACGGCCCTCGCCGATGACGACCAGGCCGACATGGGCCATCTGACACAGGTCGGAGGCGCCGATCGACCCCACCTCGGGGATCACCGGGTGCACCCGTGAGTTGAGCATGGAGACCAGCAGCGGCACGATCTCCGGCCGCACTCCGCTGCCACCGCCCGCGACGCCGTTCACCCGGGCGAGCAGGGCGGCGCGTACGACGGGGACCGGCAGCGGATCGCCCACCGCGTTGGCCCGTCCCCGTACCGTGCGCACGCTGAACTCGCCGAGTTCGGTCCGCGGCAGCGCGTACGACGACCGGCTGCCGAGGCCCGTCGTCAGGCCGTACGTCGGCACCTCGCGGTCGACCACGTCGTCGACGACCGCGCGGTCGCGCTCCAGCCGGGGCAGGACCTCCTCGGCCAGGGCGACCCGGGCGCCGCGGAGGGCGACGGCGGCGACGTCTTCGCAGGTGAGGGCGCGCCCGTCGAGGACCACGGCGTCAGCGGCGGCGGGCGGGGTAGGAGCGGGAGACGTACCGGTCATGAGAACCGCAGGTTCTGTCCGAGGCCACGCTCTTCGGCCTTCTTGAGCATGGCCGCGCCCAGCGCGATGTCGGACAACGAGAGGCCGCGATGCCAGAACAGGATGGTCTCGTCGTCGTGCTCACGGCCGGGCTTGTCGCCGACGACGATCTCGCACAGCTCGCCGTGCAGGGTCTCCTCGCTGAGCCGCCCCGACTCGACATGGGCGCGGAGGGCACCGAACGGCCCGGACCGGCACTGGCCCCAGTCGTCGACGACGACCTTGTCCATGATGTCGGTGAGGGAGAGTTCGACCGCGCTCATCGTTCCGTACGGTACGACAAGAGCTCCCGGCGCGATCCACTCCGTCCTCAGCAAGGGCTCGGGCCTTTCCAGCCGGGACGCCTCCACGACGATGTCCGCGCCCTCGACGCACGACTTCCAGTCGTCGGTGACGATCACGGGCTTGCCGAGGTCGCGCTCAAGGCGCTCGGCGAAGGCCTCGCGGCTCTCCGGGCGGCGCGAGTGGACCCGTATCTCGTCGAAGCCGAAGATCCGGTCGAGCAGGCGGACGTTCCAGTACGAGGTGGCGCGGGCGCCGATGTGACCGAGCACCTTGGAGCCGGGGCGGGCCAGGTGCCGCGCCCCGAGCGCGGTGAGCGCGCCGGTGCGCATCTCGGTGATCGCGGTGGCGTCGACCACTGCCACCGGCATGCCCGTACGTGGGTCGAAGAGGTTGAGCAGCGCCATCTCGGACGGCAGCCCGGCCTTGTAGTTGCCGACGTAGTCGCCCACAATCTTGACTCCGGCCAGCCCCAGTGGCGCGATGTAGCCGCGCAGGACGTTGAAGTGGCCGTTGAACGAGGGATCGGGCGTGAGGTGGACCCGTGGTTCGATGACCGTTTCCCCGCGGCCCTGAGCACGCAGCCCCTGCTCGACGGCGTCGAGCACCTCGGTGTCGTCAAGTTCGAGCTGTTCGATGTCCGAGCCGTTCAGGAACGTGAACCAGACCGGGTCAAACGCCTGCATTTCGGGCGCCCTTTCACTTTCTTCGGACGAACGTAACGTGCCGTTTACAAAAGGGGATTGACTGTAATTCAGCCACACACAACTCTGCATGACCATATGCAGTCGGGTAAGGGGCAGCTTTGATCAGATTCGACGCGGTGAGCAAAAACTATCCCAACGGCACGACAGCCGTGGACGAGCTGTCGCTGGAGTTGGCGGAGGGTGGCATCACGGTCCTGGTCGGCCCCTCCGGCTGCGGCAAGACCACGACGTTGCGCATGGTCAACCGCATGGTGGAGCCGACGGCGGGCACCGTGAGCCTGCGCGGCCGGGACATCCGGGAGATCGCCGCCCCGGAGCTGCGCCGGGGCATCGGCTATGTGATCCAGCACGCGGGTCTGTTCCCGCACCGCACGGTGCTGGACAACATAGCGACCGTGCCGCTGCTGCTCGGCTGGGGCAAGAAGAAGGCACGCTCGCGGGCGGCTGAGCTGCTGGAGCTCGTGGGGCTGCCGGCCGCCATGGCAAAGCGCTATCCGTACCAGCTCTCCGGCGGACAGCAGCAGCGCGTCGGGGTGGCCAGGGCACTGGGCGCGGACCCGCCGGTGCTGCTGATGGACGAGCCTTTCAGCGCGGTCGACCCCATCGTCCGGGGGGAGCTGCAGGCGGAGTTCATCCGGCTGCAGAAGGAACTGCACAAGACGATCGTGTTCGTCACCCATGACATCGACGAGGCGATCAAGCTCGGCGACAACATCGCCGTGTTCCGCACCGGGGGCAAGCTCGCGCAGTTCGACACCCCGGAGCGGCTGCTCGCGCATCCCGCCGACGACTTCGTGGCCGATTTCGTCGGCCAGGACCGTGGCATCCGCCGCCTGTCCTTCGTCAAGGCGGCCGATCTGCCGCTGCGGGACGGGCTGGTCCTGCCGGCCGACTCCCCGGTGGCGCGGGCCCGGGCGGCGGACGAACCCTGGGTGCTCGTCGTCGACGGGGACCGGCGGCCGCTCGGCTGGGCCGCGGTCGCCGACCTGCCGGCCGGCGGCACGCTCGCGGACGCCCCACTGACCCCGCTCGGCCACACGTTCAGCCTGGCCGGCGACTCGGCACGGGCCGCCCTCGACTCGGCACTCCTGTCTCCGTCCCGGCTCGCGGTGGGCGTGGACCCCCAGGGCGCGGTCGTCGGGGTCGCGGACGCGTACGAGCTGTCCGCGGCGATGACCGGGGACGGGACGGCCGTCGACGCGGCGGCCGAGGAGTCCGCGGCCGGGGAGGCGACGGCCGCGGCCGAGACGGCCCAGGCGGCGACGACCGAGGCGGAGACCCCCGGGACGTCGGCGACCGACGCGGAGCCGGCCGAGGACGCGGTGTCCAAGGTGCCGGTCGTCAAGGGAGAGACGAACGGCGGCAGTGGCGACGACGCCGACGGCCCCGGCGCGGGCGGTGACGGGCGATGAGAGACGGCGAACCCCTCATACGCTGGGACTGGATCGGCGATCACATCGGCGAGCTGGCCGACTACACCGGAGTCCATCTGCGGCTCGGACTCCTGCCGGTGCTGTTCGGACTGATCATCTCCGTGCCGCTCGGCATCCTCTGCCACCGCTGGCGGTGGGTCTACCCGCCGACCCTGACCGCGGCCAACGTGCTGTACTCGATCCCGTCGCTTGCCCTGTTCATGATCTTCGTGCGCTACACGGGGCTGACCGAGCGCACGGTGATGATCCCGCTGACCCTCTACACGCTGTCGGTGCTCATACCCAACGTCGTGGACGGACTGGCCTCGGTACCCGAACCGGTACGGCAGGCGGCCACCGCCATGGGATTCAGCACCGTACGCCGTGTCGTCCAGGTCGAGCTGCCGATCGCCGTGCCGGTCGTCGTGGCCGGTGTCCGGGTCGCCGCCGTCTCGTCCATCAGCCTCGTCGCCGTGGGGCAACTGATCGGACAGGGCGGCCTCGGGTACTACATCACCCGCGGGCTCCAGCTCGACTTCCCGACCCCGATCATCACCGCGACCGTACTGATCATGCTCCTGGCCCTCGTCACCGACGCACTGCTCGTGCTCGCGCAGCGGCTGCTCACACCATGGGCGCGCGGCAAGGGGGCGACGGCGTGAACGACTTCCTGAACCAGATCGAGCTCGTCGGCGACTGGCTGACGGCGTCCCAGCAGTGGCGCGGGGACGACGGCATCCCCCACCGGCTCGCGGAGCACCTCACCTACAGCGGCATCTCGCTGCTGTTCGCCACCCTGATCGGGCTGACGTTCGGACTGCTGGTCGGGCACACCGGCCGGGGCGCGTTCGCCGTCGCGACCGTGGCGAACCTCGCGCGGGCCATCCCCACCTTCGGCCTGGTCGTCCTCGTCGTCACGGTCGCCGGGCTGAGCACCACGCCGGTGCTGGTCGCCCTGGTCGCCCTGGCGGTCCCGCCGATCCTCATCAACACCTTCGAGGGCGTGCGCGGCGTGGACCCCGACACCAGGGACGCCGCGCGCGGGATGGGCATGACCGGCTGGGAGGTCCTGCTGAAGGTCGAGGTGCCGATGGCCCTGCCGCTGATCCTGCTCGGCCTGCGGGTCGCCGCGATCCAGGTCGTGGCAACGGCGACCGTCGCCGCGTACCCCGGTCTCGGAGGTCTGGGGCGATTCATCGTCGACGGACTCGCCCGCAACAACTACGAACTGGTCATCGGCGGCTCCGCCGTCGTCGTCATGCTGGCGCTCGTCGTCCAGGCCGTCTTCACCGCGCTGCGGCGCTTCGTCGTCTCGCCGGGGCTGCAGCCTTCGGCGACCAAGTCCTGATGTCCCGAGTTCCTGATCTCCCGAGCTCCCACGCTTCTGAAGGCCCCGAGAGCTCCTGAGGGCTCCCAAGAAAGGAAACACCCATGAAAGCCAAAGCCATCGCCCGCGTCACCGCGTTCGGCCTCATCACTACGTTCGCCCTGACCGCCTGCGGAGGCGGCGGCGACAGCGACGACAACCCGCTGTCGGGCGGCAGCGAGGACAGCGGAGGCGGCAAGTCCATCGTCGTCGGCTCGGCCAACTTCCCCGAGAACCAGCTCCTCGCCGAGATCTACGCCCAGGCCCTGGAGGACAAGGGCCTGAAAGTGACGCGCAAGTTCGACATCGGAGCCCGCGAGGTGTACTACGACCAGGTGGTCAAGGGCGGCATAGGTGTCTTCCCCGAGTACAACGGCGCCCTGCTGTCCGTCGCGGTCGACAAGAAGAGCACCGCCACCGGCACGGAGGAGATCAACGCGGAGCTGAAGGCGAAGCTCCCGAAGTCCGTGGAGATACTCGACTCCGCCGCGGCCGAGGACAAGGACTCGGTCACGGTCACCTCCGAGATCGCCGCCAAGCACAACCTCAAGACCCTGGCCGACCTGAAGCCGGTCGCGAAGGACATGACCATCGGTGCCGGCTCGGAGTTCAAGACCCGCACCCAGGGCGGTGTCGGTCTGAAGACGGTCTACGGCGTCGAGTTCGGGAAGTTCCAGCCGCTGGACGCGGGCGCCCAGAGCACCCTGCTGAAGCTGCTGAAGGACAACAAGGTGCAGGCCGCCAACCTCTACACGACGGACCCCGCCATCGTCGAGGACAAGCTGGTGGTCCTGGAGGACCCGAAGAACCTCTTCTCCTCGCAGAACGTCACGCCCCTCGTCTACAAGTCGGCGGTCAACGACAAGGCCAAGGCGGCGCTCAACGCCCTCTCGGCCAAGCTCACCACCGAGGACCTGCTGGAGATGATGAAGAAGCTCGTCAACGACAAGGAGGACGCCTCCGACGTCGCCAAGGAGTGGCTGACGAACGCCGGTCTCGCCGGCTGACGTTGACGGTCCTCCGGACCTTCCGCACCGGTTGTGGAAGGTCCGGTACGCCCGGCGAGGAGTCGGGTACGCCGGGCAGGAGTCAGGCACGCCCGGCAAGGAGTCCGGTACGCGCGGCAGCGAGGGGGACCAGGGTGACCGACACGGACGGGGCCGGCGTCGGTGTCGGCGCGCCTCAGGGGGCCGTCGCGCCCGCGCGGCTGCACCAGCTGTTCGAGGGGCGCCGGCTGACGCCCACGCAGCGTCGTATCGCTCACTGTCTGGTCCGGCAGACCGCGGCCGCGCCCTTCCTGTCGAGCGTGGAGCTGGCCCAACTGGCCGGTGTGAGCCAGCCGTCGGTGACCCGCTTCGCGGTCGCCCTCGGCTTCGACGGATACCCGGCCCTGCGCAGACACCTGCGGGACGTGGCACCTGCCGGACCGGCCGTGGACACGCGGCCGGCCAACCCGTACCAGCAGGCCGTACGGGCCGAGATCAGCCACCTGCTCCAACTCGCGTCCCTGCTCGCCGATGCCGGGCCCGTGGAACGCGCGGGACGGCTGCTCGCGGCCTCGCGGCCACTGCCGGTGCTCGGACTGCGTGCCTCCGCGGCCCAGGCCCGTGGCTTCGCCTACTTCGCGGCCAAGGTCCACCCGGACGTACGTCTCCTCGACGAGGGAGGCTCACGGCTGGCCGACCGCATCGACATGGCCAGGAACGCCGGCGCGAGCGCCCTCATGTGCTTCGCCCTGCCGCGCCACCCGGCCGAGCTCCTGGACGCACTCGGCCACGCCCGCACAACGGGGCTGACCGTGGTGACGATCGCCGACGGCACCTTCGCCCCGGTGGCCGCCCACAGCGACCTGCTCCTGCCGGCCGCCGTCGGCACCGACCTGGTCTTCGACACGGTGAGCGCCCCCATGCTCCTCGGCCAGGTCCTCCTGGAGGCGATGTGCGACGCCCTGCCCGACGCCCAGGCCCGCCTGGAGGAGTTCGACACGCGGGCGGCCGCACGGGGCCTGTTCGTCGACTGACCGGCCTCGGTCACCGGGCGCGTACGGTAGGGTTTACCTGCGTGTTCACGCGGAACTCCGCGACGAAGCGCATCGGGACGTGGCGCAGCTTGGTAGCGCACTTGACTGGGGGTCAAGGGGTCGCAGGTTCAAATCCTGTCGTCCCGACAGAGCGAAGGGTCTTCGCAGGCGAGAGCCTGTGAGGGCCCTTTTCGCGTGCGGGCGTGGTGCCGATGCTCAGCATCGACGGGGGAGAGGCGCGTGCCTCTGGCTGGAACCGATCATCATCAACGTCCGATATTTCGTTCGTAGTTCGAAGTTTCGGTGCTGAAAATAGAGCCGTGCCCGAAGCGCGTCAAGCCCCTTGCCGTGAACCCGCGTTGTGGACCGCCGGCCCGACACCACGTGCTTCCGCCGCGTTACTCAAACGTGACGTCCTCCTGCTGTTGGACCCCTTGACCGGCATGAATTGTTAGCGCTCACAATGACCTCCGCAATCACCGGCCGACTTCCAGGGAGGTACGACCATGGCGTTCGCGACGCCCCAACTCGCCTCCATGGCAACTGCCGTGGTCGGAGGGCTGCCGCCCGGAGAGTTACCCGGCCGTCCGGCGGACCGGTTGCCGTTGTTGCGGGCCGGGCCCCGTCGCGCGGAGACGTCCACGGGTGTCACAGAAATCTTCCGGTATACGACCGCCAAGGAGGTGCGGCCATGGCACAATCGCAGCTTCGGCCGCCCACCATGGCCGATGTCGCGCGACTGGCGGGCGTGTCCCACCAGACTGTTTCCCGTGTGCTGGGGGATCACCCCAACGTGCGGGACGAGACTCGGGCCAGGGTGCTGCACGCGATCGAGGAAATGGGCTACCGCCGCAACTCCTCCGCACGAGCCCTGGTCACCCGGCGCACTCGGACCCTGGGTGTCGTCGCCTCCGACACAACGCTCTACGGTCCGGCCAGCACCCTCTTCGCACTCGAAGAGGCGGCGCGTGCCGAGGGCTACCTCGTCTCCACGGTCAGTCTGCGCAAGCTGACCGTCGAGGCGCTGTCCGAAGCCCTGGACCACCTCAGTGAGGGCGGGGTGGAGGGAGTGGTCGCCATCGCCCCGCAGCGGTCGGCGGTCGAGGCCCTCGCCGAACTCCGCCACCCCTTCCCGGTGGTGACCGTGGGCAGCGGACCGGGCGTGGGGATTCCCTGCGTCAACGTGGACCAGCACATGGGCGCACGGCTGGCCACCGGTCATCTGCTGGCCGCCGGCCACCGTACGGTCTGGCACCTCGCCGGACCCGAGGACTGGCAGGAGGCGGCGGACCGGGCCGCAGGCTGGCGGGCGACCCTCGAAGAGGCCGGTGTCGAGCCGCCGATGTTCCTGCGCGGGGACTGGAGTCCGCTGTCGGGCTACCGTGCGGGCCAGGAACTGGCCGGCTGGGTGGGCCGGGGGCTGACCGCGGTCTTCGTCGCCAACGACCAGATGGCACTGGGGGTGTTGCGTGCTCTTCGGGAAGCGGGCGTGCGAACTCCCCAGGACGTCGCGGTGGTCGGCTTCGACGACATACCGGAGTCGGAGTTCTTCGCCCCACCGCTCACCACTGTCCGGCAGGACTTCTCGGCGGTGGGCAAACGGAGCATCGCCCTGCTCCTGGACCTGATCGAGGGCCGTGACCCGGCCGGGACACCCCGGTTCGCCATCGAGCCTCAACTCGTGGTCCGCGCAAGCACTTTCCCGTACACCGCGGACCCGGGTGCAGCCCCCACCTGACACCGCACACAGCACCCCACGGCCGATTTTCACCGCATCCGTATGGCCGATATGTCGAACAATGATCGACAGGCTGGACGCAGGGCAGCCTGTCCCGGCGAGTAGCACGGCGTACCAGCAGGTCCCTCAGGGCCCTGCTCTTCAAAGGAGAAGACACATGCTCAACAGAAGGAACTTCCTCACCGCGGCGGTCGGCGTGGCGGCGGCGGGCGGCCTGGCGGCCTGTGCCAAGGAGGACGAGGGCGGCTCGAGTTCCTCCGACGGCAACGGCGGTGGCAAGAAGATCACCCTCGGCTTCGCGCAGGTCGGCTCGGAGAGCGGCTGGCGCACCGCCAACACCAAGTCGGTGAAGGAGGCGGCCAAGGAGTCCGGCTTCACCCTCAAGTTCTCCGACGCCCAGCAGAAGCAGGAGAACCAGATCTCGGCGATCCGCAGCTACATCGCGCAGAAGGTGGACGTCATAGCCTTCTCGCCGGTGGTCGTCACGGGCTGGGACGCGGTGCTCAAGGAGGCCAAGTCCGCCAAGATCCCGGTCATCCTCACCGACCGCTCCGTCGAGACCTCCGACGACTCCCTGTACGTCTCCTTCATCGGCTCCGACTTCACCGACGAGGGCCGCCGCGCGGCGAAGATGCTGGAGAAGGTGCTCGAGAAGGCCGGCCACAAGGGTGCGGTGAAGATCGCTCAGCTGGAGGGCACCACGGGTGCCGCCCCCGCGCTCGAGCGCGCCAAGGGCTTCAAAGAGATCATGGACGCCGACCACAAGGACGACTGGAAGGTCGTCGTCAGCCAGACCGGCGACTTCACCAGGGCCGGCGGCAAGCAGGTCATGGCGGCCTTCCTGCAGTCCAACCCGGACATCAACGTGCTCTACGCGCACAACGACGACATGGCCCTCGGCGCCATCCAGTCCATCGAGGCGGCCGGCAAGAAGGCCGGCAAGGACATCCTGATCATCTCGGTCGACGGCGTGAAGGACGGCTTCGTCGCGATGTCCGAGGGCAAGATCAACGGCATCGTCGAGTGCAACCCGCTGCTCGGCCCCCAGCTGATGGAACTCGTGAAGAAGGTCAACGACGGCGAGACGGTCGAGCGCCGGATCAAGACCAAGGAGGGCGACTTCCTGCAGGAGCAGGCCAAGGACGCGCTCCCGACCCGCAAGTACTGACCTTCGGGTTCGAACCAGCAGGTACTGATCCGCGGGTGTCGATCCGCAGGTACTGATCCGCGGGCGTCGACCCGCACGTACCGACCGACCGCACCCACCGCCAGGGAGCCTCCGTCCGGCCGAACGCCTCGGCTCAGGGGGCTCCCTGCGGGCCTGAACGAAATCCATGAGGAGCGCTGCCATGGCAGAGCCGCTGCCCGTCCTGGAGATGACGGGCATAGTCAAAGAGTTTCCGGGGGTACGGGCTCTGTCGGGTGTCGACTTCCGGCTCTTCCCCGGCGAGATCCACGCACTGCTCGGCGAGAACGGCGCCGGCAAGTCCACCCTCATCAAGGTGCTGACCGGGGTCCACTCCCTGGACGGCGGCACCGTCACCCTGAACGGCACGTCCGTACGGTTCACCAGCCCGTCGCAGGCGCAGCAGGCCGGCGTCAGCACGGTCTACCAGGAGGTCAACCTCTGCCCCAACCTGTCGGTGGCGGAGAACATCTTCATCGGACGCGAACCCACCCGCTTCGGCCGCATCCAGTGGAAGCGGCTGCGTCGTGAGGCCGCCGAGCTGGTCGACCGGCTCGGTCTCGACATCGACGTCACCGCGCCCCTGTCCTCGTACCCGCTGGCCGTGCAGCAACTGGTCGCGATCGTACGGTCGGTGGGCACCGGAGACGCCGACGGTCAGGGGGCGGGCACCAAGGTGCTCATCCTCGACGAGCCGACGTCGAGCCTCGACCGCGACGAGGTCCTCGAACTCTTCGCCCTGATGCGGCGGTTGAAGGACGACGGCGTCGCGATCCTCTTCGTGTCGCACTTCCTCGACCAGATCTACGAGGTCTGCGACCGGATGACCGTCCTGCGCAACGGCACCCTGGTCGGCGAGCACATGGTCCGCGACCTCGACCAGGTCGGCCTCGTACAGCTGATGATCGGCAAGGCCCTGGACCAGCTGGAGGAGCTGCACGACCAGCAACTCCACTCCGACGTGGGCGAACCGCTGCTCCAGGCGGACGGCCTCGGACGCGTCGGCGGAATCGCGCCCTTCGACCTGGAGATCAAGAAGGGCGAGGTCATCGGACTCGCCGGACTCCTCGGATCGGGCCGCACCGAACTCGCCCGGCTGCTCTTCGGTGCCGACCACCCCGACAGCGGCAAGCTGACCATCGGCGGCAAGCAGGTCTCGATGAGCGCCCCGAACGACGCGATCGCCGCGGGCGTCGCGTTCTGCTCGGAGAACCGCAAGACCGAGGGCCTCGTACCGGACCTGACGGTGCGGGAGAACATCATCCTCGCCCTGCAGGCCACCCGCGGCTGGACCCGGCCCATCCCCGTCGCCCAGCGCGACGAACTCGTCGCCAAGTACATCAAGGCCCTGGACATCCGGCCGGCCAACCCCGAGGCCAGGGTCGGCCAGCTCAGCGGCGGCAACCAGCAGAAGGTGCTGCTCGCCCGCTGGCTGATCACCCAGCCGAAACTGCTGATCCTGGACGAGCCGACGCGCGGCATCGACATCGGCGCGAAGGCCGAGATCCAGAAACTCGTGGTCTCGCTCTCCGAGGAGGGCATGGCCGTGCTGTACATCGCGGCCGAGCTGGAGGAGGTCCTGCGGCTCAGCCACACCATCGGAGTGCTGCGTGACCGCAAGCTGGTGGCGCAGCTCGCCAACGGGCCCGAGATCACCACCACCCGGATCCTGGAGACCATCGCGAGCGGAGAGCACCAGTGACCACCACTCCCCGATGGCGAGCGCTGACACACCATCACCTGTTCTGGCCGGTCGCCGTGCTGGTCATCCTGCTGCTCGTCAACGTTCCCTTCACACCCGACTTCTTCGCGATCAAGATGACGGACGGCCACCTCTACGGCAGCCTCGTCTCGATCGTCCTGTTCGGCTCGCCCCTCATCCTGGTCGCGGTCGGCATGACCCTGGTCATCGCCACCGGCGGCATCGACCTCTCGGTCGGCGCCGTGGTCGCCATCACCGGCGCCCTGACGTGTTCGTACATCAGCGACCAGGCCGACCAGAGCGCCCTGTCCGGGGTGTTCCTGGCCCTGGGCATCGGACTGGTGGCCGCGATCGTCTGCGGCCTCTGGAACGGCTTCCTGGTCGCCAGGATGGGCATCCAGCCGATCATCGCCACGCTGATCATCATGGTCGCCGGCCGCGGTGTCGCCCAGCTGATCACCGACGGGCAGATCATCACCGTCAACAGCGAGCCGTACAAGCTGATCGGCGGCGGCTACTGGCTGACGCTGCCCTTCTCCATCTTCATCGTGGCCGCCGTCGTGGCCGTCACCGTGGTGATCACCCGCCGCACGGCCCTCGGCCTGCTCGTCGAGTCCGTCGGCGGCAACGCCGAGGCCAGCCGCCTGGTCGGCATCAGGTCCATGCGGATCAAGATCATGGTGTACGTGTTCTGCGCGCTGTGCGCCGGTATCGCGGGCCTGATGATCAGCTCCAACACCTCGGCCGCGGACGGCAACAACGCCGGTCTGTGGATCGAGCTCGACGCGATCCTCGCCGTGGTCATCGGCGGTACGTCGCTGCTCGGCGGCCGGTTCTCCATCGGGGGCACGGTCGTCGGCGCCCTCGTCATCCAGACCCTGACCACCACGATCTACACCATCGGCGTGCCGACCCAGACCAACCTGGTCTTCAAGGCCGCCGTCGTCATCATCGTCTGCCTGATGCAGTCGCCGAAGTTCCGCGCCAAGGTGTTCGGCGCGAAGGGCGGCGGCAAGAAGGCCGCGGCACCGGCACCGGCGGAGACCGCCCCGGCGGCCGAGGCCTCTCCCAAGATGGAGGTGTCGTGATGAGCACGACCACCCAGCGGCCGACGGCGGCGGACAGCCGCACGACCAGCAAGGCCGCACGCGTACTCGGCGACCGGCGGCTGCCCGTCCTGGTGACGGCCGGACTGTTCCTCGTGATGTACGTCATCGGCCTGAGCCGGTACCAGAACTACGGGTTCGCCGAATCGCAGGTCTTCCTGAACCTGTTCATCGACAACAGCTATCTGCTGGTCGCAGCCGTCGGCGCCACCTTCGTCATCCTGTCCGGCGGCATCGACCTCTCCGTCGGCTCCGTCATCGGCTTCACGACCATGTTCACGGCATGGCTGGTGGAGCGGCAGGGCCTGCCGATCGTGGTCGTCATCCCCATGGCGCTCGCGGTGGGAGCCTTCGGCGGCTTCCTGATGGGCTATGTGATCCAGAACTTCGAGATCCAGCCCTTCATCGTGACCCTCGCCGGCCTCTTCCTCTTCCGGGGCCTGTGCCTGGTCATCAGCAAGGAGTCCATCTCCATCAGCGACTCCTCCGTGAGCAGCATGGCCCAGACGCAGGTGTCACTGGGAGGGGCCTTCCTCTCCATCGGGGCCATAGTGGCGCTGGTGGTGCTGGCCGCGGCGTTCTACGTCCTGCACTACACGCGCTTCGGACGCCGGGTGTACGCCATCGGCGGCAACGAGCAGTCGGCCCTGCTGATGGGCCTTCCGCAGGGCGGCACCAAGATCGCCGTATACACGATGAGCGGTTTCTGCTCGGCGCTCGCCGGACTCCTCTTCACCCTCTACATCCAGTCCGGCGACCCCCTGCACGCCACCGGTATGGAGCTCGACGCGATCGCCGCGGTCGTCATCGGCGGCACGCTCCTCACGGGCGGCTCCGGCTATGTGATCGGCACCCTCTTCGGCGTCCTCGTCCTCGGCCTCATCAAGAGCCTCATCCAGTTCGAGGGCACGCTGAGCTCGTGGTGGACGAAGATCGCGACGGGTGTGCTGCTGTGCGCGTTCATCCTGATCCAGCGAGCGATGACGTCCCGCCGCAAGACCTGACCCACCGTCCGCTCCTCGCCTGTGGGCCCGCCCGGAAACACTCGGGGCGGGCCCTTGGCGTGAGTGGCGGTCGAGTCAGGACAACGGTGGCAGTTCCCCGCCGCGGTGGGCCGAGCCGTCCGGGGCCAGCGTCTCCTTGATGGCGCCGAAGAGGGAACGCCGTGCCACGACCTGAGCGCCCGGCACGTCCGCGAGCGGTTCGGGGCGCCGGCCGAATCCGGCAGGCAGCGGTGGCAGCTTGAGCATCGCGAACGTCTCCCCGACGTGCTGCAGTGGTGCGCCGACGCCGCGCAGGGCGGCGGTGAGCGGCCGGTGGTCCGCGATGCCGTAGGAGGCCGCCAGCGCCGTCGCCCGCTTCGCCGCCTCTTCCTGCGTCGGCATCTCCGCCGGGTCGGTCCACCAGGTGTGGGCGGTCAGTTCCCGGCCGTCGCGGTACAGGCGGAGCGTGTAGTCGGCTCCTTCCCTCGCCACCACGAGGACCGGCCAGGTCTCCCCCCTGCTGAACGCGCGGGCGAGCCGGGGCAGGTCGCCCTCGCCCAGCAGAGTCCTGCGCGTGCCCTTGCGGCGGGCCGGCGGATCGGCCGAGGGCGCGGTCTCGACCAGGGTGCTGCCACGGGGCGCCGGAGCAAGGCGCACGGTCGTACCGGTGATCAGGACCGCCTCGCGGACCTCGCGCATCGGGGCACCGACGACCGCCAGGGCCATGGCCGCGGGTGCGGTCGCTGCCATGCCCGGCGCGGACGTTCCGGACGGGGCTTCGGCCACGGAGGAGGGGTCGGCACCGCCGAAGTACGGGGTGGATCGGGACACCTGGACACGGGTCCCCTTGCGCAGCAGGAGGAAGACCTCCCGGGCGTCGCCGAGGTACGCCCAGGGGAAGGTGCGCGCGTCGGTGCCTATGAGCCGGAAGACCTCCAGGGCCTCGTGGTGGCGCTCGCAGCGGATCAGCGCGAGGGCGAGATGGTTGCGGAACCCCGCGGCCTGCCGGTCGCCCGGCCCGTAGGCGGCGGAGAGTTCGAGACCCGCCTCGACGACGGCCTCGATACGGGACCAGGCGACCGGCCCCCGGCCGATCCCCGCGTCGTGCTCCAGGGCGTACTCGGTGACCGCCTGCAGGGGCAGACCGCGCAGCAACGAACCCTTGGGCGCCGCGGCGGCGGCCGACTCCGCGAAGTCGAACATCTCGGCATGCGAGCCGTACCACTTCTGCGCCAGGTACTGCACCGCACGGGTGTGCAGGCCGAGGTCGTGCGGGTCGCCGTCCCTGCCTCGCGCCAGATACTCGTCGAACACCTCGCGGGGCGCGCCGAGCCCCATGGCATGGCCGATGAGGATCCGCCAGGGAACGGGGTCGCCCGGGTTCAGGTCGGCGGCCGTCCGCAGGACCGGCGTGGCGTCGCTCAGGACGGTGCGGAACGCCTGGAACTGCTCCTGTGAAACATGGCGGGCGCGTGCCGCCGTACGGATCTGCCAGGCGCGGTCGATCTCCAGTTCGGCGAGTACCAGGGCCAGATCGGGGTCGCCGGGCCGTGCCCGGTTCCAGTCGTCCAGCCACCCGTGGTGGTGCAGTGCCAGCTCGGCGAGGCCGGCGCTGAACCGGCCGCGCCGGTACCAGTCCCCGGCGGAGCGAGTCTCTGCCAGAAGGGTCGCGGCCGGCTCCCACATCCCGGACCTGGCGGCGGAGAGCACGGCATGGAGCGCGTCGTCAGGAGCGTCCAACTCCACCGCGCCGTCCTCGGGGAGCCCTTCACCGGTGGTCGCGAAATGACGGAGCATCCGAGGCAGTGCCAGTACGCCCGGCAAGTTGGCCACAGGCGGTCCTTCCCCCCGGCGGCCCGGGGGCCGCGCACATGTGATCGTCGACGATGTGGACGCACCCTACCGACCGCCCGAGCGCCGCATGTGGCCGGACGAACGGTCCGGGCCAGGACGCGGGTTCGGCGACGGCCGGGAGACACGGAGCGGCGCCCGGACTCACGAGCCCGGGCGCCGCTCTCTCGGTGGTGCGTCAGACCTAGCCGAACACGATGCCGTACGCCTTCGTGCCCGTGCGGTTGTCGTAGACGACATCGCCGGTGGACTTCTTCCAGATCCTGATGCGGTACGTGTCGGGGGAGTCGGTGATGGTGATGCGGAAGGTGTATCCGGCGGTGCCGTTGACCGTGCCCGAGCCCTGGTACTGGGCTTCGGAGCGGGTGACGACGAGCCAGTCCGAGCCGGTGGAACGGAACTTCACCTTGCCGGCCGCGTAGTCGAAGGTCGCGTTGCCGCTGGGCACCGTGTCCTTCGCCTTCTTGTACGCGGCACCGAAGGAGAAGCCCGCAAGACCGGTCAGCGAGGGCTTCGCCGGGTACGCGCCCGCCGGGGAGGCAATGACTCCGACGCCGGCGATCGGACCGGCCCCGCGGTCGTAGACGACCAGTTCGGGCAGCTGGGTGCTGTCCTTGCCGCCGTCGTCGTCGGTGACGGTGATCACCGGACGGTGGATGCCCGCCTTCTTGTACGTGTGTGTGGCCGAGCAGCCCGCGCTCGTGACGGTGCCCGTGGACGGCTCGGTGCCGTCCTTCCAGTCGACCTTGCACGTCTGGGTGTCGTCGGACCCCAGGTCGGTGAACAGGGCCTTGACAGCCGCGCTCTTGCCGACGGACACCGCCGAGGCGGGCCCCGTCGCCGACGTGATCACTGGCGCCGCGTTGTCCACGGTCACGGTGAGCGTGTCGCTGCTTCGGCCTCCGGTCAGTGTCACCTCGTACGTGCCGTCGTCGGCGCAGGTGACCGAGGTGAGGACGGCCTCGGGGTCGGCGAAGGTGCAGGGTGCTCCGTCCTCGACCGTCCACCGTGGCTTGCCCGCGCCGGAGATCGTGCCGGTGACCGGGATCGCGCTCCCTTCGGTGCCCATCGCGTCAGGACCCGCCCGGACGATGGTCACCGGGTCGATGCTCGACAGCGTCGGGACGACCTTCTCGATCAGCCCGTCGGCGTCGAACTCCAGCTTGTCGATGGTGGTTTCGCGGTTCGTGCCGTCACCGCCGGGGATGGCGAATCGGTGGTAGGCGATGTACCAGTCGTCGGTGTTCGGCACCTTGACCACCGAGTGGTGGCCGGGGCCCTTGATGCCCAGGGACAGGTCCTTCTCCAGGATCACGCCCCGCTTGGTCCAGGGACCAGTGGGCGAGGAGCCGGTCGCGTAGGCGACGCGGTAGTTCTCGTCCCGGGTGTCGTTCTCCGACCACATGAAGTAGTAGGTGCCCTTGCGCTTGATGACGAAGGTGCCCTCGTTGTAGCCGCTGGGAGTCATGTCGGTGACCTTCGACGCGTCGAAGGAGACCATGTCGTCGTTCAGCGGGACGGCGTACGCCCTGCCGTTGCCCCAGTACAGATACGGCGTGCCGTCGTCGTCGGTGAACACCGCCGGGTCGATCATCTGGCCCGGGTACTGGCCCGCCTTCAGCAGCGGCTTGCCCAGCGCGTCCTTGAACGGGCCCGTGGGCGAGTCGGACACCGCGACACCGATGTTCGCGTCGGCGCAGAAGTAGAAGTAGTACTTGCCGTTCCGCTCCTCGATCGCCGGCGCCCAGGCCCTGCTGTCGGCCCAGCTGACGTCCGGCCCCAGGTCGAGGATGACGCCGTGGTCCTTCCAGTGGACCAGGTCCTTGGAGGAGTACGCCTTGAACTGTGTGCCGCTCCAGCCGGGGAAGCCGTCGGTGGTCGGGTAGATGTAGAAGGTGTCGCCGAACCTCGTGATGTTCGGGTCGGCGTTGAGGCCCGGCAGCACCGGGCTCTTCATCTCCAGCGCCCTGACCGTCCAGGTGCGCTTCTTGCCGTCCGAGCCGGTCACCTCGTACTTCACCGGCTCGGTGAAGTCGTGCAGCGAGCCCGAGGCGGGACTGATGGTCGCGCCGTGGGCGAGGCCGAACTCCGGTGCCAGGGCGGTGACATCACTGCCCTCGGCCAGCGGGAGGGTGACCTTGCTGTCCGCGTCGTCGATGATCGCGTCGACCTTGAGCGCGGGGTGTGACGCCGTGGCGATCCCCGTGGTGTTCCCGCTCAGCTCCAGGACCTCGGTGGGCGACAGCGCCCGGTTGTAGATCCGGAAGTCGTCGACCTCGCCGCCGAAGTACGGGTCGGGGGAGTACATGGACCTGCCGATGTAGCCGGAGTAGCCCTTCGACGCGTCGTACAGCTCGGACGGCTTGATGGTGACGCCGGTCGCCCGGGCGGCTTCGACGCCGTCCACGTAGAGGATCGCCGTCTCGGTCGCGCTGTTCACCGTCACGGTGACGTGCTGCCACTTGCCGGGGGTGAGCTGCGAGCCGCCGGTCATCTGCTTCTCGCCCGACCAAGTGGCCTTGGTGATCGCGGAGAAGAGCTTGCCGCCGCCGTTGGACGGGGTGGCGAAGAGGTACTTGTCGCTGTCCGGTCCCAGACCGAAGAGCCACTGGAAGTTGTCCCCGCCCTTCCACTTGGCGTACGTGGAGACGGTGACGCTGTCGGCGCCCTTCAGTACGCCGTTCGGGATCCTGACGTACGGCGAGGTGGTGGAACTGCTGGAACCGCCGGACATCTTGAACGAGCCGCCGTCCACGCCGGTCCCGAAGTCCGGCGTACGGACGTAGGTGCCGTGGTAGCCGTGGCCGCTGGAGTCACGGGCGATGCTGCCGCCCGTCTCGTCGAAGCCGTAGTGCAGGACCAGGTCGGCGGGCACCTCGGGGCCCTCCGCCGAGACAGTGACCTCGGCCTCGACCCTGAGCGCGGCGCCGTCGGGCAGGCTGCCCTTCACCGTGAAGGTGCCGGCCTGCGCGTACGCCGAGGCGGGGACGTCGTCCCAGGTGACGGAGACGGGCCGCTTGACGCCGTCCGCGTACTCGGCGATGACCGTGCCCGGCAGGACCGGGGCGTCACCGATGCCGGTCGTCACCTTGACGTCCTCGACCGACTCGACGATCTGGTCCGGCTGGTACGCCTTCAGCAGCCGGTCGTACTCGGCCTGCGTGACCGGAAGTACCGTCCCGTGGCGGGGTTCTGACGGAAGCTCATATCCCGTGGACGGGGTCCAGTTGCCGGAGGCGAGGTTCGTCGTCTCGAAGGGGATGTAGCCGCGGCCGCCGAACTCGTCGAGGAACGCGTACCACTTCTCCTCGGTGTTGGACTTGAACACCAGCGGTCCCTCGGCGGCGCTCATCGCGCCCTTGCCGATGCCCTCGGCCACGAAGTCCCAGGACTCGTCGAGGATCGAGTCGCTCTTCTCCTGGAAGATGAACTTGCTGTTGGGGGTCGACGAGGAGTTGTTCCGCTCGTCCTTCGACAGCCGGTAGTAGGTGTCGCCCTGCTTGATCATCGTCGAGTCGATGACCGAGTAGCCGCGGTCGATCCACACCTTGGGCTCGCTGAAGGTGCGGAAGTCACGGGTGGTCGCGTACATCATGCGGTTGTACGTGTCGCCCGAGTGCTCGGGGTTGTCGTACAGCTTCGACGCCCAGAAGACGACGTACGAGCCGAGCTTCTCGTCGTAGAACGCCTCGGGCGCCCAGGTGTTGCCTGCCGAGTCGGGCGAGACCTTGACCAGTCGCTGATCGGTCCAGTGGACCAGGTCGGTGGACTCCCAGACCATGATCGACTTGCTGCCGGTGCGCTGGGATGCGTCCCAGTTGCCGTTGCCGTAGATCCGCAGGTCGGTGGCTATCTGGTAGAACTTGTCGCCCTCGGGGGAGCGGATGATGAACGGGTCGCGCAGGCCCTTCTCGCCGAGCGTGGAGGTCAGCACGGGCTTGCCCTCGTTCAACTCCCGCCATTTCAACGGGTCGTCGCCCTTGCTGAGGGCCGCGTAGAGCTGCTCGCCGTCCGAGGTGCCCTCGCCGGTGAAGTAGCTGAACATATAGCCCTTGAGGGGCGCCTCGGCGGGGAGTTCGGGCACCTTCGCGGTGAGGAGCCGGGTCGCCCGCGCGTCGCCCTTCGTGACGGTCGCGGTCAGCTCGACGGTCGTGCCGCCGTCGCCGTGCGCCGGACGGTGGACGACGCCGTCGGCGGAGACCACGTCCGGCTTCGCCGAGGCCCAGGCGACCTTCGTGCCGTACGAACCGGTCGCCGGCAGGGTGATGTTGCCGCGCACGTCGTCGAGGTTGTCGACCTTCAGCGCCTCGGCGGCCCGCTCGGTTGCCGTGTCGTCGTCGAACGCGGCTGGGACCGTGACGTCGAACGACTTGGTGTCGGTCACCGACCCCTTCTTCAGGGTCGCCGTGAGCGTGGCGTGGCCGTCGGGTTCGCCGGCGGCGGGGCGGGTGACGGCACCGGAGTCCGACACCACCGAGGGGGTGTCACTGTCCCAGCTGATCGAGGAGCCGCCGGCCGTGCCGGTGCCCGGCAGGGTCAGGTCCGCGACGACGGCGCTCGTGTCGCCGAGGGTCAGAGCGGCCTTGTCGTCGGCGACGCCCCGGGTGGCGACGGGGAGGGAGAGCTGCTCGACCTCCGAGCCGGCCAACGCCCGGTCGTAGACCCGGAAGTCGCGGATGCTGCCCTTGAAGAGCTTGTCACCCGGGTACACCGATTTGCCGATGTAATTGGCGGTCGTGGTGCCGGAGCCGATGGAGCCCGGAGTGATGGTGACCGCCGTGTTGCGGGCCACCTCGACGCCGTCCTCGTACAGGACACCGGTGTTGCCGGTCTGGGTGTACGTGACCTGCTTCCACACGGCACGGGTCATGGCGCGCGCCGGAGTGGGCTGGGTGGTCTGTTCCGTCGACCAGTTGCCGGAGGCGATGGAGGTCCGGAAGGTACTGCCGGTGGTGAACAGATAGCCGTTGCCGGCGGAGCCGCTCGTGTTGCCGAAGCCGTAGACGAAGTACGGGGTGTTCTGCGCTGAGTCGACCTTCACGTCCATCGAGACGGAGATCGAGTTCATGCCGCTCATGATGTTGTCCGGCACCTTGACGTAGGTGTCGGAGCCGTTGAACGAGAGCCCCTCGCCGGCGTCGGACCAGGTGGCGGCGCCGTTCACCGTGCCGGTCCGGCCGTTGCCGGAGGCGTCGGCCACCGTGGTCCCGGAGGCGGCGTCCAGCTTGTACCAGAGGGCCAGGCCGTCGGTGATGTCCGCGCTCTCAGCCGCGTGGGCGGGGGCGACGGGCCCGGCGAGTCCGAGGAGCAGGGAGGCCGCGGTGAGTCCCGCGAACCCTCCTGCCCAACGTCTCGTACGGCTACGGGGTCTCGCGAGATACATCGCTTCAACTTCCTCTGCTGAGACATGCCGGAAGGAAAGGACCGCGAGGTCTCAGCAGCGGGCTCGTGCCGTTTCGCGTGTGTGACGTCGCGTTGCGAGAGTGTGAAGCGGTGCGAACGGGGGCGTCAAGAGGTTCCGAACAATGTCCGGCAGGTCGAACGGCTGGGGGCTTCGCGTAACACGCGTAGGCCCGCGTGACGTTCGTGGCTTTACGTCACGGAAAGCCGACCGGAACCAAACGCGTCAGAAGCGTTGACGCGTACCCCGTGCGTACCTATCTTCTGGTCGAAGTTACGCACACTGTACGGGATTTCGAACGTAGCGAACGATGTGCTCATCGGAAGGGGATCCGCCGTGTTCCGTGCCCGTCACTGGTGCACCCTCGTGGCAGCGCTGCTCGTGATGCTCGCCTCGGTCGCCACGCAGCCGGCCACGGCCGCGGAGGGGCGGCCGTACACGAACCCCGTCAAGGCGCAGAAGGGCGCAGACCCCTGGCTGGAGCACTACAACGGCAACTACTACCTGGTCACCACGTCGTTCACGGGTGTGCTGACCATGCGGAAGTCGCCGACCCTGGCCGGTCTGTCCGCGGCCCCCAGCGTCCAGGTGTGGAGTGACACGACCTCCACCCGGAACACCAACTTCTGGGCCCCCGAACTGCACTTCGTCGACGGGCACTGGTACCTGTACTACTCCGCGGGGCAGAGCGGCGTCGCCTGCTGCGACTCCCAGCGCACCTACGTCCTGGAGAGCGCGGGCACCGATCCGATGGGCCCGTACACCTTCAAGAACCAGCTCACGGGCTCCAACCTCACCCCCGGCGGCTGGCTCATCGACGCCAGCGTCCTGAAGCACAACGGGAATCTGTACCTGCTGGGCAGCGGCTTCATCAACGGCAGTACGCAGAGCCTTGTCATCGCGCCGATGAGCAACCCGTACACGCTGAGCAGCTCCACCTTCAGCGTCATCTCCAGCCCCACGCTGAGCTGGGAGACCTCGGGCGGCGCCGTCAACGAGGGGCCCGAGCCGCTGTACCACGACGGCCGCACCTTCCTCACCTTCTCCGCCAGCCACTGCCAGACCGCGGACTACAAGCTCGGCCAGCTCGAACTGACCGGCACCAACCCGCTGTTGGCGTCCGCCTGGACCAAGAAACAGACTCCGGTCTTCCAGCGCAACGACGCGGCGGGTGTCTACGGACCCGGCCACAACGGCTTCTTCACGTCGCCCGACGGCACCGAGAACTGGATCGTCTACCACGGCAACAACACCGCGAACGGCGGCTGCGGCAACGGCCGGACCACCCGCGCCCAGAAGTTCACCTGGAACGCGGACGGCACGCCGAACTTCGGCACCCCGGTCGCCCTCGGCACCACCCGGCCCGGCCCGTCCGGCGAGACCGCGGCGACCCCGACGGCGTACACGCTGGTGAACCGCAACAGCGGCAAGTGCCTGGACGTCGACGGCGGCAGCACCGCGGACGGCGCCAACATCTTCCAGTGGACCTGCACCGGCGGCGCCAACCAGAAATGGCGGATCGAGGACCAGGGCAACGACACCAGCCGACTGGTGAACGTGGCCACCGGCAAGGTCATGGACACCGCCGGCTGTGCCGCCGCCGACGGTACGGACATCGCCCAGTGGTCCTGGCTGAACAACAACTGCCAGAAGTACCGCCTCGTGCACACCGCCACCGGTGACTACGTACGGATCGTCAACGAGAGCACCGGCAAGGTCGCCGACGTCGCCAGCTGCGGTACGGGCGACGGCGTCGACGTGCGCCAGTGGACCTGGCTCGACAACACCTGCCAGCAGTGGCAGTTCAAGCCCACGACGTGACCGGCGCGTCCGGTTCGACCGCGACCGACACGCATTCGACGTGATCGAGAGGAACTCAGTGAGACGCACGATCGCAAGGGTGGTCACGGCGCTGCTCGTCACCCTGGCCGCCCTGACCTCCGGCATCGCCGAGGCCGCCGCCCCCGCCTCGCCCGCCGTCACCTTCACCAACCCCGTCGCCGAACAGCGCGCCGACCCGCACATCTTCAAACACACCGACGGCTACTACTACTTCACCGCCACCGTGCCCGCGTACGACAGGATCGTGATGCGCCGGGCCACCACGCTCCAGGGCCTGTCCACCGCCGCCGAGACGACGATCTGGACGAAGCACGCCAGCGGTGACATGGGCGCGCACATCTGGGCGCCGGAGATCCACTTCATCGACGGCAAGTGGTACGTCTACTTCGCCGCCGGTGCCACCAACGACATCTGGAAGATCCGGCCGTACGTCCTGGAGACCAGCGCCGCCAACCCACTGACCGGGACCTGGACCGAGAAGGGCCGCATCGCCCTGCCGCTGGACACCTTCTCGCTCGACGCGACGACCTTCACCGTCGGCGGCACCCGCTATCTGAGCTGGGCGCAGAACGACCCGGCGGTCGGCACCGGGACCAGCATCTACCTCGCCCCGATGTCCAACCCCTGGACCATCAGCGGCACCCCGGCGCGCATCTCCACCCCGACACTCTCCTGGGAGACCGTCGGCCACCGCGTCAACGAAGGACCGGCCGTCATCCAGCGGAACGGCAAGGTCTTCATGACCTTCTCCGCCAGCGCCACCGACGCCAACTACTGCCTCGGCCTGCTGACCGCCAACAGCACCGCCGACCTGATGAACCCGGCCTCCTGGACGAAGACCCAGACCCCGGTCTTCAAGAGCAACGACGCGACCGGCCAGTACGGCCCCGGCCACAACACCTTCACCACGTCCGAGGACGGAAAGTCCGACATCCTCGTCTACCACGACCGCAACTACAAGGACATCAGCGGCGACCCGCTCAACGACCCCAACCGCCGTACCCGGTACCAGAAGCTGTACTGGAACGCCGACGGCACGCCCAACCTCGGCATCCCGGTGGCCGACGGTGTCACCCCGGTCCGCTTCTCCTCGTACAACTTCCCCGACCGGTTCATCCGGCACTGGGAGTACCGGGCGAAGATCGAGCCGAACGTCACCAACCTCGCGGACTCGCAGTTCCGTGTCGTGACCGGGCTCGCCGGTACCGGGACCGTCTCGCTGGAGTCCGCGAACTTCCCGGGGTACTACCTTCGCCACCGGAGCAACGGTGAGGTGTGGGTGGACAAGAGTGACGGGAGTACGGCCTTCAAGAGCGACGCGAGCTTCTACCGGCGGGCGGGGCTGGCGGACGCGTCGGCGGGCGTTTCGTTCGAGTCGTACAACGTCGCGGGCAGTTACATCCGGCACTACAACTATCTGCTCGTGACGCAGCCGGCCGACACGACGACGGCCAAGGCGGATGCCACGTTCTACGCCGAGTAGGAGGTGGCTTGCCCCGCGGGGGTGCCGGGGTGCGGGCCGACTGTGGCTGGTCGCGCAGTTCCCCGCGCCCCTGACGGGGCGCCCCTTACGGGGCCAGAGGAAGCCTCATCGTGAACGTCGTCTCGCCCGGGCGGCTCGTCAGGGCGATGGTGCCGCCGTGGGCCTGGACCAGGGAGCGGGCGACCGCCAGGCCGAGGCCGCTGCCGCCCCGGTCGCGGCTGCGGGCCTTGTCGACGCGGAAGAAGCGGTCGAAGACGTGCTCCTGGTCGGCGGTCGGAATGCCGGGACCGGAGTCGGTGACCCGGACGACCGCCGCGCCGGACACGACGGACACCTCCACGGACACCTCCGTACCGGCCGGGGTGTGCACGGCGGCGTTGGTGAGGAGGTTGTCCAGGACCTGACGGATGCGCAGGGCGTCCAGGCGCAGCCGCACCGGACCGGGACCGGCCGTCACGGCCAGCGGATGGTCCGGGCGGGCCGCGCGGAAAGCCTCCGCGGCCTGGCGCACCAGCTCCGCCAGATCCGCGTCCTCCAGCCGGACCGGCGCCTCCACTTCGGCGGCGTCCAGCCGGGCGAGCAGCAGCAGGTCGTCCAGGAGCACGCCCATCCTGGCCGCCTCGGCACGCAGCCGGGCCAGGTGCTTCTCCCGCTCCTCGGGCTCGTTGGCCGCCGCGTACTGGAAGAGGTCCGCGTAGCCGCGTACCGACATCAGAGGCGTACGGAGTTCGTGCGAGGCGTCCGCGACGAAGCGGCGCAGCCGCTGCTCGGCCTCCGTGCGGACGGCCAGCGAGTCGTCGATGTGCTCCAGCATGGTGTTGAAGGCGGTCCGCAGCTCCTCGACCTCCGGGCCGCCGTTCCCGCGGTCGGCCCGCACCGGAAGCCGCGCCGAGTCGGTGAAGTCGTGCGAGGTGATGCCGCGGGCCGTGTGCGCCATGTCGCTGAGCGGCTTCAGGCCCCGCCGAAGCACCGCGCGGCCGAACACCACGAGCCCGACCAGCGCGAGGGCGAAGGCGACGACCTGGACCGTGGCCAGCTGGTCCATGGTGTCCTCGATGTCGTCCATGGGTGCCGCGGTGACCAGCACCACCCCGGGTTCGGCCTCGCAGGCACGCAGCCGGTACGTTCCCTTCCCCTTGATGTGCGCGGTGCGGAAGAGCGGGTCGTGGCCCGAGGCCTGGAGCGCCTCGGCGACGGTGGCGAGCTCGTCGGAGTCCGCCGGTACGTCCGCCGGCTTGCGCAGGACGGCCGAGTCGGCCGAGACCTCGTACGAGGCGGTGTACCAGCCGTAGTACGGCTTGCCCTGCACGGTGCCGTACGCCGTGACGTCCTTGGACTGGGTGATCTGGACGAGCTTCATCTGGTCGTTGAGCTGGCGTTCCAGATAGCCCCGCATGTACATCGACAGCGATGCCCCGACGACGGCGAACACGACCAGCGAGAGCACGCCCATGCCCAGGGCCAGCCGGGTGCCGAGGCGCAGCCTGCGGTAGGTCTCCGTGAAGCGCCGGATCACTCGGCGACCTGCCGCACCACGTACCCGACGCCGCGCACGGTGTGGATCAGGGTGGTCTCGCCCTCGTCCGTGCCGTCGAGCTTGCGGCGCAGCCGGCTGATGACCAGCTCCACCACGTTCGACCGGCCGCCGAAGCCGTACTCCCAGACGTGGTCGAGGATCTGCGCCTTGGTCAGCACGGTCGGCGACTTCCGCATCAGATAGCGGAGCACCTCGTACTCGGTCGGGGTGAGCGTCAGCAGCCGGTCGCCGCGGCGCACCTCGCGGGTGTCCTCGTCCATCGTCAGGTCCGCGACACTCAGCACCGAGCGCTGGAAGGCCGGTCCCGCGCTCCGGCGCAGCACGGTGCGCAGCCGGGCCATGAGTTCCTCCACCGCGAACGGCTTCACGAGGTAGTCGTCGCCGCCCCTGGTCAGGCCCGCGACCCGGTCGGCCACGCCGTCCCGCGCGGTCAGGAACACCACGGGCACCATCGTCCCGGACAGCCGCAGCCGGTCCAGCACGGCGAAACCGTCGAGCCCGGGCAGCATCAGGTCGAGCACCACGATGTCCGGATGGAACTCGGCGGCCCGGTGCAGCGCCTCCTCGCCGGAGTTCGCGGTGACCGCCTCCCAGCCCTCGTAGCGGGCGACCGTCGCGACCAGGTCGGCGATGGGCGGGTCGTCGTCCACGACGAGAAGTCGTACTTTTTCCACGTGCCCATAGTGCTTCACGTGCCCTGTGACGCCATAGCCGCGGGCCCCTCGACTCCACATCGATAAAAACTTGAAAGTTGAGCGACAGGAAAACGACAGCTCCCGCCAGGCAGGCTCGGAGTCCCAGGACCCGATCAAGGAGTTGCCGACCCCGTGACTACTGTCCAGACGACCGTTTCACCACCTCCCGCGGCGGTGCGCCCCAAGGTGGTGGCCCGCGCCGGCCTGTACGGCGTGCTGGCCGTGAACGTAGCCGTGGTGACCGTGTTCTTCGTCCAGGCCGGGTTCGCCTCGAACGCCCTCATCGTCATGGGCCGGCTCCTCGGCCTGTACGCCGCGCTCCTGATGGCCTTCCAGCTGCTGCTGGTCGCCCGCCTGCCGTGGCTCGACCGTCGCATCGGCATGGACCGGCTGACCTCCTGGCACCGCTGGGTCGGCTTCGGCCTGCTGTGGACGCTGCTGGGCCACGCCGTGTTCATCACCTTCGGCTACGCCGACTCCTCCGGCATGGACCCGGTGAGCCAGCTGGTGGACCTCGCCGAGACCGTCGAGGGCGTGCTGCGCGCCGTCGTCGCGCTGGTGCTGATCCTCGTGATCGGTGGCGTCTCGGCCCGCTACGCCCGCCGAAGGCTGGCCTACGAGACCTGGCACTTCATCCACCTCTACACGTACGTCGCGGTGGTGCTGGCCTTCACGCACCAGGTCGCGGTGGGCACGACCTTCACCGCTTCCTCGTTCGCGACGGCGTACTGGTACGGCGTGTGGGGTGTGGCGCTCGGCGCGGTCGTCCTGGGCCGTCTTGTGCTGCCGCTGTGGCGGAACATGCGGCACCAGCTGCGGGTCTCGGCCGTGGTGCCCGAGTCCGACAGCGTCGTCTCGGTCTACATCACAGGCCGCGACCTGGACCGGCTGCCGGCGCGCGCGGGCCAGTTCTTCCTGTGGCGGTTCCTGACCAAGGACCGGTGGTGGCAGGCCAACCCGTTCTCGCTGTCGGCGGCCCCTGACGGCCGGACACTGCGGCTCACCGCAAAGGCGGCGGGCGACGGCACCGCGGCCCTGCGGCACCTGAAGGTGGGCACGCGCGTCTTCGCCGAGGGCCCGTACGGCGCCTTCACCGCGATGCACCGCACCCGGTCGGAGGCCGTGCTCATCGCCGGCGGCGTGGGCGTCACCCCCATCCGGGCCCTGCTGGAAGAACTGCACGGGCACGCCGTGGTCATCTACCGGGTGTCCACGGACCGGGACGCGGTCCTCTACGACGAGCTGCGGGAGCTCGCCCTGGCCAAGGGCGCCGAGCTGCACCTGGTGTCCGGGCCGGTCAGCCCCGACAAGCTGGCGCCCGGAGAGCTGGCGCGGCTCGTCCCCGACATCGGCGAACGGGACGTCTTCCTGTGCGGGCCGCCTCCGATGATGAACGCGGTGCTGGGCAGCCTGCGCGAGCTGAACGTGCCCAAGCAGCAGATCCACTTCGAGCGCTTCAGCCTGGCGGGATGAGAGAGACACCGTGAAACGAGCCATTCCTGTCCTGGTCCTGACCGTCGCGGGTCTGATCCCGGTGTGGCGCTACGCGCCCTCGACCGATACGTCGTCCACCACGGAGGTCGCCGAACCCGCCTCGACACCTTCCACGTCCTCTTCGGGGGGTACCTCGAACCAGGTCGTCGCCGGTTCGACCATCGAGACCGAGAAGGGTCCCGTGCAGGTCGAGGTGACCTTCGAGGGCGACAAGATCAGCTCCGTACGGATGCTGCAGCAGCCGAACCACCCGCAGACCAAGGCCGCGGTCCCGAAGCTGATCGCGGAGACGCTCACGGCGCAGAGCGCCGACATCGACGCGGTGTCCGGCGCCACGATCACCAGTGAGGGGTACGTCGAGTCCCTCCAGGCCGCCATCGACGCGAAGCCGGCGTCCTCCTCGTCCTCCTCGGCCTCGCCGTCCGCCTCGGCCGCCGCCTCCCAGGTCGTCGCGGGTTCGGCCGTCGACACGGAGAAGGGCACCGTGCAGGTGGAGGTGACCTTCGAGGGCGACGGGATCGGCGCGGTGCGGATGCTGCAGCAGCCGAACCACCCGCAGACGAAGGCCGCCGTGCCGAAGCTGATAGCGGAGACGCTGTCGGCACAGAGTTCCGACATCGACGCGGTCTCGGGCGCCACGATCACGAGCGAGGGGTACGTCGAGTCCCTCCAGGCCGCCATCGACGCGAAGGGCTGATCGCGATGTCAACGGCTGAGGAAGTGCGCCGCGTCGAGCACATCATGGGGCTGCCGATCTCCTTGCGGATCGACACGGCCGACACGGCCGACACCGGAGACGACGCCGACACCGCCGGGCGCGCCTCCGCGGCCGCGGACCGGGTCTTCGCGTGGCTGCGTGAGGTCGACGCGCGGTTCAGCCCGTTCATCGCCGACAGCGAGGTGTCCCGGCTGGGCCGGGGAGAGCTCGAATCCCACGAGCTCAGCCCGGACCTCGTCGAGGTGCTCGACCTGTGCGAGGAGTACCGGGTCGCGAGCGGGGGCGCGTTCCAGGTGCGGCTGCCCGGCCGCGGCCTCGACCCCTGCGCGATGGTCAAGGGCTGGGCGGTGCAGCGGGCCGCGGAGTTGCTGCAGGCCGAGGGCGTGACGACGTTCTGCCTGAACGCCGGCGGCGATGTGGTCTCGGCGGGCCGTCCGTGGCGGGTGGGAGTGCGCCACCCGGAACAGGCCGACCGGCTGTGCGCGGTCCTGGAGATCACCGACGGCGCGGTGGCGACCTCCGGGCGCTACGAGCGGGGTGACCACATCCTCGACGGCCGCACCGGCCGTCCTGCGACCGGACTGCTCAGTCTCACCGTCGTGGCTCCTTCCCTGACCGAGGCGGACGCGACGGCGACAGCGGCGTTCGCGATGGGCGCGGACGGCATCGACTGGGCCGCCGCGCGCGAAGGCTGCGAGGTGTTCGCGGTGGACGCCGAGCGCCGTGTGTTCCGCACGTCGGGGTTCCCCGTCGCCGCCTGATCGCGGGAAACCGCTCGCACGAACTCCTGAGGGCCCTGATATCCGCAACTGCGGATATCAGGGCCCTCGTTGGTGTGTGTCGGTGTGTGCGCTCATGTCGAGGTGTCGTGCCGGGGGACGTGGGGGTCCGATGGGCGACCGTCATTGCGGCAGCCATATGGAGAACAAAATTGTTGACAATCTTGTTCGTCTAGATTTAGGTTCGACAGGCACTCACTCAGGGAGAGCACACATGCCGAAACAAGCCCGTCCGAGCACCGGAGAGCAGGCCAGGCAGCACGCGCTCGCGCAGCTGCGGCAGGCGATCCTGCGCGGCGAGATGGCACCGGCCCAGCGGCTGGTGGAGAACGAACTCGCCGAGCAGTTCGGTGTGACGCGGGCCAGTGTGCGTGCGGCGCTGATCGAGTTGGAGTCGGAGGGTCTGGTCGAGCGGATCCGCAACCGCGGCTCGCGGGTGCGGGTGGTGACCGTGGAGGAAGCGGTCGCCATCACCGAGTGCCGCATGGCCCTCGAAGGGCTGTGCGCGGCCAAGGCGGCCGTCGCGGTCACGGACGAACAGCTGACCCGGCTGGTCGACGTGGGCGAGGCGATGTCCAAGGCCGTCGCCGACGGCGAGCCGGTGACCTACTCCGACCTCAACCACGAACTGCACGCCCTCATCAGGCAGTTCTCCGGCCAGCAGACGGCCGTGGAACTGCTGGAGCGGCTCAACGGGCAGCTGGTGCGCCACCGTTTCCAGCTCGCGCTGCGGCCGGGGCGGCCCCAGAAGTCCCTGGGTGAGCATCTGGCCATGATCGAGGCGATCAGGGCCCGGGACCCGCAGGCGGCCGAAGCGGCCGTCCGCGCCCACCTTTCGGGTGTGATCGACGCGCTGCGCGAGTGACACCGCGGGGTGGGCCAACCGGCCTGTCCATCAAGGAGATTGCAGCAATGACGCACGGCAACGCGCCCGACACCCCACGATCGACACTTGTCATCACCGCGCATGCCGGGGACTTCGTGTGGCGGGCGGGTGGAGCCATCGCCCTCGCCGCCTCGCGCGGTAAGAAGGTCACCATCGCCTGCCTGACCTACGGCGAGCGCGGGGAGTCCGCGAAGGCCTGGCGCGAGGGAAGGTCGCTGGAGGAGATCAAGGAGATGCGCCGTGCGGAGGCCGAGGCGGCTGCCGCCACCCTCGGCGCCGAGGTCGTCTTCTTCGACGCCGGCGACTACCCCCTGACCATCACCCCCGAGCTGACGGACCGGCTGGTGGCCGTCTACCGCGAGGCGCAGCCGGACGTCGTCCTCACCCACCCGCTCGACGACCCGTACAACGGCGACCATCCGGCGGCCGCGCGGATGGCGTTGGACGCGCGGGTGCTCGCCCAGGCCATCGGCTACCCGGCCGAGGGGGAGATCATCGGCGCCCCGCCGGTGTTCCTCTTCGAGCCGCACCAGCCCGAGATGTGCGGCTTCAGGCCGGAGGTCCTCCTCGACATCTCCGAGGTGTGGGAGACCAAGCGCAAGGCCATGGAGTG
The DNA here is from genome assembly GCF_036182465.1 of Streptomyces sp. NBC_00258. Lineage (NCBI taxonomy): Bacteria > Bacillati > Actinomycetota > Actinomycetes > Kitasatosporales > Streptomycetaceae > Streptomyces > Streptomyces sp. NBC_00258. The sequence goes on along the minus strand of NZ_CP108081.1, from coordinate 2,562,057 downwards.
CCTGGCCGCCCAGCGGCACCTGTGGGACTACTACACCGACCTGGCCGTCCGCCGCGGCGTACAGCTCAAGCGCAACGCGGGCCCCAACCTCGGCCTGCCGCACACCACTTACGCAGAGGCGTACATGCGCCCGTACCCGCAGGTCACGGGGGAGCTGGCATGAGCGGCCTGATCGTCACCAACCCCCCGAAGACCGCCGGGAAGGACGTCGAGGCGCTCTCCACGTACGGCGTGGCGACCGTCCACGAGGCGCTCGGCCGCACCGGTCTCCTCGGCAGCGACCTGCGTCCGATCCAGCAGGGCGTACGAGTCGCGGGCACCGCGGTCACCGTGCTGAGCTGGCCCGGCGACAACCTCATGATCCACGCGGCGGTGGAGCAGTGCGGCGAGGGCGACATCCTCGTCGTCACCACCACCTCGCCCTCCACGGACGGCATGTTCGGCGAGCTGTTCGCCACCGCCCTGCAACGCCGGGGCGTGCGCGGCCTGGTGACCGGGGCCGGAGTGCGCGACACCGAGGAACTGCGCGAGATGGGCTTCCCCGTCTGGGCGGCGGCCGTGTCCGCGCAGGGCACCGTGAAGGCCACCGGCGGATCGGTCAACGTACCCGTGGTCCTCGGCGGACAGAGCGTCCGGCCGGGAGACGTGATCCTCGCCGACGACGACGGCGTGATGGTCGTCCCGCGCGAGCGGTCCGCGGAGGCTGTCGACGCGTCCGCCGCGCGCACCGCGAAGGAGGAAGCGACACGCGCCGCCTTCACCGAGGGCCAACTCGGCCTGGACCGCTACGGGTTGCGCGAGACCCTCGTACGCCTGGGAGTGCGCTACCAGTCGTACGAGGAGTACCGGCGGGAGCGGCGGGATCCGTTGGACGGGGCCGGAACGTGACCGGGCACAGGAATGCGGCCGGGCCGGCCGTGACCGGGTACCGGGGCGGAGTGGGCTCATGACCGGGGCCGGGGCCGGGGCCGAGTCCGAGGAGGTGCGCTGCATGCTCATGCGCGGCGGCACCTCCAAGGGCGCCTACTTCCTGGCCGGGGACCTGCCCGCCGAACCCGCCCCGCGCGACGACCTGTTGCTGCGCGTCATGGGAAGTCCCGACCCGCGCCAGATCGACGGCCTGGGCGGCGCGCACCCCCTGACCAGCAAAGTTGCGGTGGTATCCGCCTCGACCGGACCCGAGGCGGACGTCGACTACCTGTTCCTCCAAGTAGGCGTCGACACACCTGAAGTGAGTGATCGTCAGAACTGTGGGAACCTCCTCGCCGGGGTCGGCCCGTTCGCCGTCGAGCGCGGACTGGTCGCCGCCGGAGAAGGCCGTACGTCGGTGCGGATCCGCATGCTCAACACCGGGGACCTCGCCGTCGCGTCCTTCCCCACCCCGGAAGGGCGCGTCGACTACACCGGCTCCGCCGAGATCTCCGGGGTGCCGGGGGCCGCGGCGCCGGTGGTCATCGAGTTCCCGCAGGGTGGCAGCCCGTTGCTGCCGACCGGCCGGGTGCGTGACCTCGTGGCCGACGTACCGGTCACCTGCGTGGACAACGGCATGCCGACCGTGCTGATCGCCGCGTCCTCGCTCGGTGTCACCGGATACGAGACCCCCGCCGCCCTGGAGGCGGACCAGGCCCTCGCCGAACGGCTCCGGGAGATCCGGCTGGAGGCCGGAAAGCTGATGGGGCTCGGTGACGTCGAAGGCGCCACCGTGCCCAAACTCAGCCTGCTGGCACCGCCGTTGGACGGTGGCGCGGTCATGACCCGCACCTTCATCCCGGTGCGCTGCCACACCTCGATCGGGGTCCTGGGCGCCGCGAGCGTCGCCGCCGGGCTTCGGATCGAGGGCGGCGTCGGCCAGGCGGTCGCACGTCTGCCGGCTCACGGGGACCGGGTGCGCGTCGAGCATCCCACCGGATTCCTCGACATAGAAACGTCCCTCGCGTACGACGCCCCGGGCGCTGAACCCGGCGTTGAACCGGGCGCCGCAGCGAGTGCTGCTTCGAGCGCCGCCCCGAGCGCCGTCCCGGTGGCCCGGCGCACCGTCGTCGTCCGCACCGCACGCAAGATCTTCGACGGCACGGTCTTCCCCCGGCCGGCCGGAGCCGCACAACACCCCTGAGGAGGCCCCATGGCCCCGCCGCTCGGCGACATCGCCCACCTCGGGCACGTCGAACTGCTCACCCCCGACCTGGACGCCAGCGTCCGGTTCTTCACCGACTACCTCGGCCTGACCGAGAACGGCCGCTCCGGGGACTCCGTATACCTGCGCACCTGGGACGACTACGAGCACCACAGCGTGACCCTGACCGCCCACACGACGTCCGGGATCCGCCGCACCGCCCTGCGAGCCTCCAGCGAGGAGGCCCTCCAGCGCCGCGTCAAGGAGACCGAGAACGCGGGCCGCCCCGGCCGCTGGGTCGAGGACGAGCCGGGCATCGGCCCGCTGTATGTCACCACGGACCCCGACGGACATGAACTCGCCCTCTACTGGGAGAGCGAGTGGTACCGGGCGCCGGACGACCTGAAGCCCGGCCTCAAGAACCAGCCGCAGGCAAAGCCCGGTCACGGCGTGGGCGTACGACGCCTGGACCACGTCAACTTCCTCGCCGCCGATGTCGAGCCCAACGGAGACTTCGTCCACGAGGTGCTCGGCGCCCGGCCCACCGAGCAGATCCGGCTCGACAGCGGGAGGATCGCCGCCCAGTGGCTGACCTTCAGCAGCAAGTCGTACGACATCGTCTACACGGAGGACTGGAGCGGCTCCAACGGACGCCTGCACCACATCGCGTTCGCCACGGACACCCGTGAGGACATCCTGCGGGCGGCCGATCTCGCCCTGGACACCGGCGTGTTCATCGAGACGGGCCCGCACAAGCACGCCATCCAGCAGACGTTCTTCCTGTACGTCTACGAGCCCGGCGGCAACCGCGTCGAGCTGTGCAACCCGCTCACCCGCCTCGTCCTGGCGCCCGACTGGCCGCTGATCACCTGGACCGAGGACGAGCGGAAGAAGGGCCAGGCCTGGGGTCTGAAGACCATCGAGTCCTTCCACACCCACGGCACGCCGCCGGTCGGCTGATACCGGCATCCGCGTTTCCCTTTCGAGGGCGGCACACCCCTGCCGTGTGCCGCCCGGCCGTCCTTCATCGGTGTCTCACAGGTCCCTCACTGTTCCTGGGATTGTTGACGAAAATGTTGACAATCATGGGGTGGATTTCTAGCGTCATGCGCATCACGGGGCCAGCCGCACGAACCGCTCGCGCCGCGCGCTCCCCGCCTCCCCGATCCCCTTCAGGGATACGACTCCTGGACGAGAGGAAACAACGATGTCCTCCTCCTTCGCCCGGTCCGCCCGGTCCGCCCGTGGCGGCAAACTGGCGGCACTGGCCGTCGGTCTGTGCTGGCTGGCCGTGCTCTTCGACGGCCTCGACATGTTCGTCTACGGCTCGGTGCTGCCGCACATGCTGGCGGAGAAGGCCCTCGGCATCACCCCGGACCAGGCCGGTGACCTGGGCAGCTACGCCACCTTCGGCATGCTGGTCGGCGCGCTGGCCGCGGGTACGGTCGCCGACCGCATCGGCCGCAAGAAGCTGATGGTCGCCTGCGTCACGCTCTTCTCGCTCGCGTCCGGCCTGTGCGCGATGTCGGGCAGCGTCGCGGTCTTCGGCCTCGGCCGCACCCTCGCCGGAGTCGGCCTCGGCGGACTGCTGCCCACCGCGATCAGCATGGTCTCCGACTACGCCCCACGCGGCCGCGCCGCCCTCACCATCGGCATGCTGATGACCGCTCACCACGCCGGCGGCATCCTCTCCGCGTACGTGGCCCTGTGGATCGTGGAGCCCCTCGGCTGGCGCGCCGCCTTCTGGGTCTGTGTGGCCCCGCTGCTCTTCGTCCCGGTGCTCGCCAGGTTCATGCCCGAGTCGTTGAGCTTCCTGGTCGCCAAGGGCCGTACCGAGGAGGCCCGCGAGCTGGCCGGCCGCTTCGAGGTCCAACTGCCCGCCGCGGCCGGGAGGAAGGCCCCCGCCGACCGCTGGAACTCCCTGGTCGGCCTGTTCCGCGGCGGCGAGTGGACGCAGACCCTGCTGTACTGGCTGGCCTCCTTCGGCGGGCTCCTGCTCGTCTACGGCGTCGCCACCTGGCTGCCCACCCTGATGCGCAGCGAGGGCTACGAACTGGGCTCCGCGCTCACCTTCGTCGTCCTCTTCAACCTCGGCTGCATCGTGGGCATGCTGGTCGCGGGCCGGGCCGCCGACCGCTTCGGGGCGCCGCGCATCTCGTCGATCTGGTTCGCGCTGACCGCCGCCGGGGTCTTCCTGCTCAGCGTCCACATGCCGCTCGCGGTGACCTTCACCGTGGTCTTCCTCACCGGCGTGTTCCTCAACAGCGCCCAGACCATGATCTACGCGACGGTCTCGATCCGTTCGACCCCCGACAACCGCGCCACCGCCGTCGGCTGGACCTCCGGTATGGGCCGCTTCGGCGCCGTGTTCGGCCCGTGGCTCGGCGGCCGGCTGCTCGCCGAGGGCTATGGCGACTGGGGCTTCACGGCCTTCGCGATCGCGGGCCTGTCGTCGATGGTCTTCATCGGCATCGCCGCGCTGCGCAGCTCCAGGCAGGCGCCGCACAGCGGCACCCCGCAGACACTGCTCACCACCCACTGACCACGGAGGGCCGGGCCCGGGCGCCATGTTCATGAGCGCCCCGCCCCGGCTCCTCGACCGCCCCAGCTGCTCCACCGCCTCGGTCAATCAGGCCCCCTCCGCACTGGTTCCGTACGGAGTATTGACTCGAACGCCCGCGCTGTGAACACTGGCCTGACTACGTAGTCATCCCGATCCCCGCATCATCACGCGCGAGATTGACTACGTAGTCAAAGCCGACGCACACCGGACGAGCACGAGGAGGGTCATGACCACCACCGGCACCGAGCCGTCGTCCCCCCGTGGTCCCGGACGCCGTCGGCGCGGACCCGGGATGATGGAGGTCGCCCGTGCCGCGGGTGTCTCCCAGAAGACCGTGTCCCGCGTCGTCAACGGCGAGCCCCACGTCAGCGCCGACGTCCGCGACCGCGTGCTCGGCGTCATCCGCGAACTGGACTACCGTCCGAACAACGCGGCGCGCGCCCTGCTGATGGGCAGGTACCGGCGGATCGGAGTGGTCTCGCTCGGCAGCGCGCTCTACGGCCCCTCGACCCTGCTCATCGACCTGGAGCGGGCCATGCAGCGCGTGGGCTACTCGTTCGCCGTGGCCAGCACCCTGGAGGGCCAGGGCGGCGCCGGAATCGCGGCGGCCGTGGAATCCCTGCTGGAACAGGGCGTCGACGGGATCGTCCTGTCGGAGCCCATCGACGACGGCACGCCGCTGCGACTGAGCGCGGACGTGCCGATGGTGAGCCTCGGCGAGGGCGTGCACCTGGCCGACGCGCCCAGCACCGTGGTCCGTGCCGACGGAGTCGCCGCGGCACGGATCGCCACACAGCACCTGCTCGCGCTCGGACACCGCACGGTCTGGCACATCCCCGGACCGCAGGACTGGTGGACCGCCCGCGACCGGCTCCGCGGCTGGCGCGAGGCGCTGGCCGCCGCCGGAGCCCCCGAACCTCCGCTGCCCGCGGACGGCGACTGGACCCCGGCCTCGGGCTACGCGACCGCACGGTCGCTGGCCCAACTCCCCGACCTGACCGCCGTGTTCGCCGCCAACGACGACATGGCCCTCGGCGCCTTGCGCGCCTTCGCCGAGGCCGGACGTGCCGTACCCGCCGACGTGAGTGTGGTCGGCTTCGACGACATCCCCGCCGCGCCCTATCTCTCCCCGCCGCTGACCACCGTCCGCCAGGACTTCGCCGCCGTCGCGACCCGCGCCGTCGACGTCCTGGTCGCCATGATCGAGGGCAGGTCCCACCCGGCCGAACCCGTCGATCTCGCGGTCGAGTTGACCGTACGCGCATCCACCGCACCGCCTGCCCGCTGACCGATCTCGTCGCACCACTCGGTCCGCCGACCGGCTGACCGACCTCGTCGCACCGCCCGCCCGCTGATCGACCCCACCCGCCCGAACCGCCGAACCGTCGGCGGGACGGCCGACCTCGCCGTCGGCCGGATCCGCCCTGCCCGCGCATGCCCGGACCGGGACGTCCGTCGCACGCGCACCCCGTAGCCGCACCACGTGAGGAGTCACGTGTGTACACCCCACCGCCCATGCCGCGCCGCACCCTGCTGCGTGGCGCCCTCGGCCTAGGCACGGCCGCCGCGCTCGCCGCCTGCGGCCGTGACAGCACCACCGCTCGCACCTCAGGAGACGTGGACCTCGCCCTGTGGACCCACGACCCGGGATACGAGGCCTTCTTCCGCAAGGGCATCCCGGAGGCCGACCGGCTCGCCGACTTCCGCTACCACCTGACGGTCACCCGCGCCGGACCCGCCGACATAGTCACCAAGCTGCTCGCCCAGGCCGTCGCCGGACGCGGCACACCGGACATGGCGGGCTTCGAGATCGGCAGCTTCCCGCGCATGCTGCGCGGCGACATCTCCGAGCGGCTGCTGCACGACTTCACCCCCGACATCGCCGCCGTGCCAGGTCTGAAGGACGACCTGCTGCCCGCCCGCACCGCCCCCTACCGCAAGGACGGCCGGGTCTACGCCCTCGACTCGGACACCCCCATGGTCGTCTACTACTACCGCGACGACCTGTTCACGAAGTACGGGCTGGCCAAGGACACCCCGACCTGGGAGGAGTTCGCCGAACTCGGCGCCCGCGTCAACAAGGACCACAACGCCTCGCTGTGCGTCGTCAGCACCAACGGCAGCGACACGGCACAGATCGTGCAGTCCTTCCAGATGCTGCTCTATCAGCGCGGCGGCGCCTTCTTCGACGCAGACCAGCAACTGGTGCTCGACTCGGCCGAGGCGGAGGAAGTGCTGGGCTTCCTGTGCGAGGGGCTGCGCAGCGGCTTCGTCATCGACATCTCCGACTACTACGGCGCCGCGATGCAGACCGCTCTGAAACAGGGCAGGGTCATCGGACTGCCCATGGCCATCTGGTACAAGAGCTACGGCCTCGTGCCCAACGTGCCCGAGCAGAAGGGGAAGTGGCGGGTCCGAGCGATGCCGCGGTTCGCCGAGGGCGGCGGGACGACGGCGGCGCTCGGTGGCACCGGCTTCGGAGTCATCAAGGACAAGGCCAACACGCGGGCCGCCACGGACTTCCTTCTCAACACCTGGCTCACGCACGAGGGTCAGGTCCGGCGGTTCATCGAGACGGGTTATCTGCCTACCCGGCGTTCCGTGTTCGAGGATCCGCAACTCAGAGGTCTGAAGGACGACTTCTGTGGCGGGCAGCGGCTGTTCGGTCTCTATCGGGACCTGCTGCCGGATGTGCCTCCGCAGCACACGAGTCCCGACCAGTCGATTCTCTTCGACGTGCTCGCCGGGAATCTGTTGCGGGCCTATCGCGGAGACGTCAGTCCGCGGCAGGCGTTGCGGCGGACCGCGGAGGAGTTCCGAGATCAGGCGGGCCGTTGAGGGTCTCCCGCCCGGTTGGCTGCGGGCCGGCCGTGGCCGGTCGCGCCCACGCGGCGGAGCCGCACATCGGAACAGCCCCGCGCCCCTGGAGAAGGGACGCGCCTCACGCATCCGGAATTCAGCAGTACGGCCAGGAGAGTTGTCCATGACCACCGCCATCGCCGATCCGGCCAGCAGTGCTCGCAAACGCACGGGGGCGCGCCGAACCGCTCCCCGTCTCAAGCAATCCCGCGCCCCCTACCTCTTCATCGCCCCCTTCTACGTCCTCTACGTGCTCTTCATGCTGGTGCCCGTCCTGGTGTCGCTCTGGCTGAGTCTCACCGAGTGGGTGGGCCTCGGTACTCCGCGCTGGGTGGGGCTGCGGAACTACCGTCTCCTCGCCACCGACGTCAGCTTCCACCGGGCCCTGGGCAACACAGGCGTCTTCGTGATGATCGCGGTCTTCGTCGTCGTACCGCTCGCGCTGCTGATCGCTCAGGCCCTCAACACCCGTGGCCTGCGGGTGCGCGACCTGTGGCGCACCGCCTATTTCGTGCCGATCGTCGTCTCGCCGATCATCGTGGCGCTCATCTTCGGGCTGATCTTCGACCGGCAGTTCGGGCTGCTGAACTCAGTCCTGCGTGCCCTGTTCGGCACCGGAGGTGTCGACTGGCTCGGCGATCCGGACCTGGCCAAGGTGAGCATCGGGCTCGTGATGCTGTGGCGCTGGACCGGCTACCTCACCGTCTTCTTCCTCGCCGGACTCCAGGCCGTACCGAAGGAGTTGTACGAGGCGGCCGCCCTCGACGGCGCCGGACGCGTCCGGACCTTCACCACGGTCACGCTCCCGGCGCTGAAACCGGTGACCGCGTTCGTGGTCGTGACCTCCTTCATAGGCGCCGCGCAGATCTTCGAGGAGCCGTATCTGCTGACCGGCGGCGGACCGGCCGAGAGCACCCTGTCGGTGACGATGTTCATCTACCGGGCGGCCTTCCAGCGCCAGCAGTTCGGGTACGCGGCCGCCGCGGCCGTCGTGCTGTTCGTCCTCGTCTTCGGGCTCAGCCAGCTCTTCAACCGTCTGCTCGGCATCGGGAGGGCGACCTCATGAGCGCGACCACTTCCTCCACCTCCATACGCGCTTCCGTACGCTCTTCCGCGGGCGCGAGGAGCCGCCGCGGCCTGCTCTACCTGACGCTGGTCCTGCTGCTGCTCGCCTTCCTCGCCCCGCTGGTGTGGGCGCTGAGCGGGTCGTTCAAGCCGCGCGGCGACATCTTCGCGTATCCGCCGAAGCTGGTTCCGGACCCCTTCACCCTGCACAACTACCGTGCGCTGATCGAGGATCAGCCCTTCGCCCGGTGGTTCGTGATGAGCACGGTGGTCGCCGTCGTCGCCACCGTCGTCTCGGTCTTCGTCTGCGCGCTGGCCGGCTACGGCTTCGCCAAGTTCCGGTTCGCGGGAAAGAGGCTGCTGTTCGGCGTGATGTTCAGCTCGCTGTCCATCCCGTTCGCGGTGATCCTCGTGCCCCTGTTCGTGATCCTGGTCAAGACCGGGCTCGGCAGTCCGTGGTTCGCGCTGATCGTGCCCTGGGTGGCGCCCGCCTTCGGGATCTTCATGATGCAGCAGTACATCGTGCAGTCCGTCCCCGACTCGGTCCTGGAGGCAGCCCGCATCGACGGCGCGAGCGAGTTCGGCATCTTCCGGCGGATCGTGCTGCCCCTGCTGCGCCCCTCGCTCGGCGCCCTCGCCGTGTGGACCTTCCTGCAGAGCTACAACAGCTTCCTGTGGCCGCTGGTCCTGGTCTCCGACAGCTCGCAGTACACGCTGCCGCTGGGCCTGCAGACCCTCTTCGTCTCGGAGCAACGGCAGTACGACCTGGTGATGGCCGGCGCCGTGCTGGCCGTCCTGCCCGCCGTCGCCCTCTTCGTGCTGCTGCGCAAACAGCTCCTCGAAGGCCTTTCCACGGGTGCCGTCAAAGGCTGACGCGCCCTCATGTCCCGTAAAGGAGAAGCATGTTCGAGCTGCCCGGCCGGGTTCTGTTCGGCGCCGCCTACTACCACGAGTACCAGCCGTACGAGCGGCTCAAGGACGACCTCGACCTGATGGCGGAGGCCCGCTTCACGGTGATCCGGGTCGGCGAGTCCGTCTGGTCGACCTGGGAACCGGAGAACGGCCGCTTCGACCTCGACTGGCTCCAGCCGGTTCTGGACGGGGCGGGCGAGCGGGGGATCAGCGTCATCCTCGGGACGCCCACCTACGCCGTGCCGCCGTGGCTGGCCCGGCAGTACCCGGAGATCGCGGCGGAGCGGCGCACCGGCGAGCGCGTTCCCTGGGGCGCCCGCCAGGAGGTCGACTACACCCACCCGGCGTTCCGTTTCCACGCAGAGCGGATCATCCGCAAGGTCGTCGGCCGGTATGCCGCGCACCCGGCGGTGATCGGCTTCCAGGTCGACAACGAACCCGGCCTCGAACTCTTCCACAACCACGGTGTGTTCCAGCGCTTCACCGACCATCTGCGCGAGACCTACGGCGACGTGGAGACCCTCAACCGCGAGTGGGGGCTGGTCTACTGGTCCCACCGGCTGTCGACCTGGGCGGACCTGTGGACTCCGGACGGCAACGCCCAGCCGCAGTACGACCTCGCGTGGCGCCGCTTCCAGGCGAGGCTCACCACCGAGTTCATCGCCTGGCAGGCGGACATCGTGCGCGAGTACGCCCGGCCGGACCAGTTCGTCACGACGTGCATCTCCTACGACCGGCCCACGGTCGAGGACGACGAGCTGACCAGGAAGCTCGACGTCACGGCCGGCAACCCCTACTACACGATGCAGGACGCCCTCGCGCTGCCGGACCGGAACCGCCAGGACCAGGGCTGGACCACCAACGGCACCTGGGCGCTGTACCAGAGTGCCGACCGCATGTACGCCTCCCGCCAGGAACCCTTCCTGGTGACCGAGACCGACGCACAGGCCATCGGCTTCCCCTGGAACAACCGCCCCGCGTACGACGGGCAGTGGCGCCAGGCCGCCTGGGCGCTGATATCGCGGGGCGCCTCGATGATCGAGTACTGGCACTGGCACACCCTGCACTTCGGCACCGAGACCTACTGGGGCGGAGTGCTGCCGCACAACGGGCGACCCGGCCGGGTGTACCGCGAACTGGCCGCGCTGGGAGCCGAGTTGGAGACCGCGGGCGACCTCGTGTCGTCACTCACCCCGGACGCCGACGTGGCGTTCCTCTACTCCAGCCCCAGCAAGTGGGCGCTCCAGGCGCAGCCCCCGCTGGCCGCGCCCGACGGGGGGCCGGACCGGCGCTCGTACCAGACCGTCTTCGACGCCTTCTACCGCGGCGCCTTCGACGCGGGACTGCAGAGCAGGCTCGTACACCCGGGCCAGCTGGACGGCACCGACCTGCCGCCGGTACTCGTCGCCCCCGCCTTCTACGCGGCCGACGACACGACCCTCGACCGCCTCCTCGCCTACGCCGAGGCCGGCGGCCATCTGGTCCTGGGCCCGCGCACGGCGTACGCGGACCACGAGGCGCGGGCCCGTACGGAGGAACAGCCCGCCCGGCTGGCCGAGGCCGCCGGCGTCACGTACGACGAGTTCAGCAATCTGGGCACCGGACTCGTCGTCCACGGCACGGACTCCCTTCCATTGTCCGGGGAGGCCCGTGCCCTCCACTGGGTGGACGGCCTGCGTCCCAGGGGAGCGGACACCCTGGCAACGTACGACCACCCGCACTTCGGCCGCTGGCCCGCGGCCACGACCCATGTGCACGGCGCCGGACGCGTCACCTACGTCGGCACCGTGCCCGACCCGGAATTCGCCAGCACCCTCCTCCGCTGGGCCGCCCCGGCGGACCTCGTGAGTGCGTCCCACCCGAGCGTCACGTCGACGAGGGCGACCGCGCGCGACGGCCGCCGGGTCCGGTTCCTGCACAACTGGTCGTGGGAACCGGTGGAGGTCGCACTGCCGACGCCGGTACGCGACGCGCTCACGGGGACGTCGTACGCGCCGGACGAGGCGGTCCCGCTCGGGGCGTGGGACGTGAAGGTGCTCCAGGAGGAATCATGAGCAACTGAGCAGTCGACGGTGTGGAGTTGCTCGCGGGATCGACGGGTCGCGCGATCGCGGGAGAGGGCCCGGCCAGTTCGGGGTCCGGCCGGGGCGGGCAGCCTCGGCCTAACCCCGTTGCCGCGCGGCCAGTTCATGGGCGATGTCCCGTGTCGCCGGGTAGAGCCGGAGGTACAGCGCGTACAACTCGTCGTAGCCGGAGCGCAGTTGCGGGTCCGGGGCGACGCGTTCGCGCACCGGGTTCCACTCGTCGATGAGCGGGGCGCCGACTGCGCTCGCCGCGAGGAACGCCGCGCCGTAGCTCGCTCCGAGTGTGACGGTCCTGATCTCCTGCTCCAGGCCCGTCACGGCCGAGACGATCCGGGTCCACAGGCCGCCCCGGGTGCCTCCGCCCACGGCGACGACACGGCGGATGTCCGCGCCCGCCGCGCGCATCGCCTCGACGTTGTGCCGTACCCCGAAGGCCGTCGCCTCCAGGGCGGCACGGTAGAGGTCGCCGCGGTTGTGCTCCACCGTCAGCCCGGCGATCACCCCGCGGGCGTGCGGATCGGCCACCGGCGTCCGCTCGCCCGCGAAGTACGGCAGCATCAGCAGCCCCTTCGCACCGGGCCCGGACGCCTCGGCCCCGGCGAGCAGCTCGGTGTGCCCGGGCGTGCCGAACAGCTCCCGCAGCCATTCGGTGATCATGCCGGAGGTGGCCATGCCTCCGGCGAGACTGCGCGTTCCGGGCAACGCCCCGACGGTGCTCCACAGCTGGGGCACCAGCAGGCGCTCGGACAAGGTGTTGATCAGGAACATGGTGCTGCCGTACATCAGCATCAGGTCACCGGTGTGCTGTGCCCCCACGCTCAGGGCCTCGGACCAGGCGTCGATCGTGCCGGCGATCACCGGGATTCCGGCGGGCAGCCCGGTGGCGTCGGCGGCCTCGGCCGTGACCTGTCCGGCGATGTCTCCCGGCCAGAGCAGGCGGGGGAGTTCCAGCCGCGGCGCGATGTGCCGCGTCCACGGCTCGTACCACTCCTGGGCCACGGAGTCGTACAGCGGAACGGCCTGGCTCGCCGAGTGGCGGTCGAGCACATAGGTCCCGGTGAGCCGGACCACCAGATACGAGCTGGGCATGTAGAGCCGCCGGGCCCGGGCGACCACGCCGGGCTCGTGCTCCGCCAGCCAGGCGATCTTGGGGCCCACGGCCTGGGTGGACAGCAGGGACCCGCAGCGCCGCAGTACGGCGTCACGGCCCAACTCGTCGTCCAGGCGCGTGATCTGCTCGGTGGCCCGGGTGTCGACGCCGTACAGGATCGCCGGGCGCAGCGGCGTGTCCGCCGCGTCGGCCAGAGCGACGCACGGGCCCATGCCGCTGACGCCGACCGCGGTGACGGAGGCGCCGTCCGGCACGGACTTCAGCAACTCCCGGGCGATGGAGGCGAACTCGTCCCACCACACCCGTGCGTCCATCTCGACGTGTCCCGGGTGCGGACGGTCGACCGTGTGCGGGCGGACAGCCGTCGCGAGGACGGTTCCGTCCTCGTCCACGAGCACGCCCTTGCTGCTGGACGTACCGATGTCGACCCCGATCACCGTCATACGCTCACGTCTCCCCGCTCACTCGCCAACCGCCCGGGCACAGAGCGGCCTGGCCCGGTATCAGGGCGGCCGTCGCGGACCGCCCCACCCCCGATGTTCTACGGGATCGACAGGGATCCGTCGCGCTGGGGCGGAATCGCCACGCCGTTCTGCTGGAGGGCGACGGTGCGCGCGGGGGAGGGAATGCGGATGCCCTCCACGTGGTACCGCTTGTGCAGCCGCTTCACGAACTCGTGCTTGATCCGGTACTGGTCGCTGAACTCCCCGACACCCAGGATGACGGTGAAGCTGATCCGCGAGTCCCCGAACGTGTGGAAGCGGATGGCGGGTTCGTGTTCCGGAACCGCGCCCTCGATCTCCGTCATGACCTCGGTGACGACCTCGGAGGTGACGCGCTCGACATGGTCGAGGTCGCTGTCGTAGCCGACGCCGACCTGCACGGTGAGGGTCATCTCCTGTTCCGGACGGCTGAAGTTGGTCATGTTGGTGCTGGAGAGCTGCGCGTTCGGGATGATGACGAGGTTGTTGGAGAGGTTGCGAACGACGGTGTTGCGCCAGTTGATGTCGACGACATACCCCTCCTCCCCGCTGGTGAGCCTGATGTAGTCGCCGGGCTGGATCGTCTTCGAGGCGAGGATGTGGATGCCCGCGAAGAGGTTGGCGAGGGTGTCCTGGAGGGCCAGGGCGACCGCGAGACCGCCGACCCCGAGGGCCGTGAGCAGCGGGGCGATGGAGATGCCCAGGGTCTGCAGGACGACCAGGCAGCCCATGGCGAGGACGACGACCCGGGTGATGTTGACGAAGATCGAGGCCGATCCCGCGACCCCGGAGCGGGACTGGGTGAGGGCCCGCACCAGGCCGGCGACCACACGTGCCGCCGTGATGGTGGCGGCGAGGATGAGCAGGACCGTCAGGATCTGGTTGACGGTGTGGTTGACCTTGCCGGTCAGCGGCAGCGCCGCCGCGGCGGCCGCGATACCGCCCGTGAGGGCGGCGACCGGTATCAGCGCGCGCAGCGCGTCGACGAGGACGTCGTCGCCGCTCCACCGGGTACGGGTCGCGTGCTTGCCCAGCCAGCGCAGGAGGAGGCGCAGCAGGACACCCGCCGCGAGGCCGACGGCCAGCCAGATGCCCGCGACGATCCAGTCGTGCACAGTGAGGTCCCGGTTCACCAACTGCCTCCCGTCGTGCCGCGAAGGGCACTCGCGCCCGCTATGTGATGTGTCGTCACCTTGTTGCCACCTGCTGCTCGATTCCTGGATGTACGACCCCGCCGGGAACGACAAGTCGTTGACCGGCGGGTTCGCTCATCTTGCTACATGCGCACAGGTGTTCCGTGCCAGGACCGCTCGGGTCAGGCCATCTCCCACCGGCATCGCCACCAACTTGCCATGCTCGTAGGCATGTTGGTGTCTACTCTGCCTCCGGCGAGCACCGAGGCGCCCTCGTCGTCCGGCTCGGCGGGCATCCCCGGCCCCATGGTGGATCCCGCTCCAACTTGGCCTGGATACGTCGTCGGGGACGCTCAGTTCTCGCCGAACGACCCGTGCCGCCCCGCCCCCGCCGAGAACCGCGCAGCCCCCTCGAGACTCTCCTCCAGCACACCTGTCCCGTGACGGAATTCACCCCGCATGGCGGCGCGCTCGTTCAACCCCTCCTGGTCGAGGACGGAACCGCGGTCGCCCCGGAGACAGGCCTGCGGGAAGCCGGCGATCGACGCGGCCAGCGCCTCCGTCTCCGCACGCGCCCGCCCCGGCGGGACGACCCGGTTCGCGAGGCCCATCTCGTACGCCTCGGGGGCCGCCACCGGGCGGCCGGTCAGAATCATGTCCATCGCGCGGCCGGTGCCGATGAGACGGGGGAGCCGTACCGTGCCGCCGTCGATGAGTGGCACGCCCCAGCGGCGGCAGAAGACCCCGAAGACCGAGTCCTCCTCGGCGACCCGCAGATCGCACCAGAGGGCCAGCTCCAGACCACCCGCCACGGCGTGGCCCGCGACCGCGGCGATCACCGGCTTCGACAGCCGCATCCGCGTGGGGCCCATCGGGCCGTCGCCGTCCTCCGTCACATGGTTGCCGCGTTCCGTGCCGAGCGCCTTGAGGTCCGCGCCGGCGCAGAAGGTGCCGCCCTCGCCCCACAGCACGGCCACCCGGGCCGTCTCGTCGCTCTCGAACGCGCGGAAGGCGTCGGCGAGAGCGGCCGCCGTGGGACCGTCCACCGCGTTGCGGACCTCGGGGCGGGAGAGGACGACGGTGGTGACGTGTTCCTGGCGCTCGATCCGGACCGGCATCGCTCGGACCCCTTCGTGTGGCGACCTGGTGTGGTGACCCCGTGTGGCGACGCCAGCAGGTTACTCCCGGGTCACACCGGTGAGTTCAGGCCGTCCCCGTCAACTTCCGGGCGGAATGAGAAGGGTGACTTCCGGCCCTGCAGCCGAAGCGCTCAGATCATCTTCAGCCGCACGAGCGCGCCGAGCGTCAGCGCCCCTGGCAGCAGCGGCAGCCACACCGTGATGATGCGGTAGGCGAGCACCACCGCCGTCGCCACCGCCACCGGACCGCCCGCCGCCACCAGCGCCAGGATCAGCGCGGCCTCCACCGAGCCGATCCCGCCCGGCGTCGGCACCAGGGCGACCGCCACCGTCGCCGCCAGGTACGCGAGCGCCATGTGCAGCGGCGGCACCGGAAGCCCGAGCGCCTGCCCCACCGCGGCCAGTCCGGCCGCCTGGAACATCGGGAAGGAGAGCGAGCCGCCCCACAGCGCGAGCGCACGGGCCGGCCGTGTGTGCACGGACCTGGCCTCGCCCAGCGCGGTCCGCAGGAAGGTGAACACGACGGTACGCACCCGCCGCAGAAGCAGCAGAACCGTCACCGCGACGCACACCACCGCTGCGACGACGAGCAGCAGCGGGCCGACCGCGCCGTCCGGCAGGAGCGCGCCGACCCGCAGGGCGTCGGGGAAGGCGATCAACAGGGCCAGCAGCAGCCCGACCCGGGCGATGGACTCCGCCAGCATGTAGAGCGCGAGCGCGGCCGACGAACGGGCCAGCGGAACCCCGCACACCGTCATGAACCGCAGATTCACGGCGCTCGCGCCAAGACCCGTCGGCAGCAGGTGGTTGGCGGCGCCGGCGGCGAACTGCGTGGCCAGCAACCGCCGCTTGGGCAGCCGTTCGACCAGCGCGCCCTGCCGGGTGACGGCGGCCGCCACCCAGGTCAGACAGGTCGCGGCGACCGCGGCCAGCAGCCACGGCCACTTCGCCGACGCCAGGTGTCCGAAGCCCTCCGCGAGCACGGACCGGTGCTGCACCGCGACCACGGCCACGAGGGCGAGCGGGAGGAGGCACAGGATCTGCCGGACCGGAAGGCGTCTGGCGAAGCCCTGGGGAAAGCGTTCGACCGTCACATCGGGAGAGGGTTTCCACACCGCACCAACGTGGGGTTGCGGGCACGGGGACGGCGGCTGACACGCCGGGCACGGCATCGGGTCGCCGGGCTCGGTGAGGGCCTTGGTGCCGGTGGGATCCACTGTCTCGGTGGGATCGGTGGGATCCGTCGGCACTGTGAGGGGAGTGGGTTCAGTGAGTGTCATCGATCATCCCTTGACCTCATCCCTTGACCTCAAGATTGCTTGAGGTTCTACGGTCTGTCCCATGAGTATGGAGACCACGGCCTGGACGCAGCTCCACAGCGTCATGAACGCCGAGCAGGAACGCCGCCCCTTCGCCAGAGCGACCCTGCGTCGCATCGCAGGATTCGCCCGCCCGCACCGCCGCCGAATCGCGCAGTTCGTGGTGCTCAGTGTGGTGACGGCGCTGCTCGCCGTGGCCACCCCGGTCCTCGCCGGACGCGTCGTGGACGCGATCGTGTCCGGCGGCGACGAGAGCACGGTCGTACGACTCGCCCTGCTCATCGCCCTGATCGCGTTCGCGGAGGCGGCGATCGGACTGGTGGGCCGCTGGCTCTCGGCGAACCTCGGCGAAGGACTCATCCTGGATCTGCGGACAGCGGTCTTCGATCATGTACAGCGCATGCCGGTCGCGTTCTTCACACGCACTCGTACGGGCGCGCTCGTCAGTCGACTCAACAACGACGTGATCGGCGCCCAGCGGGCCTTCAGCAACACCCTCTCCGGAGTGGTGAGCAATCTCGTGACCCTGCTGCTCACCCTCGCCGTGATGCTCACCCTGTCCTGGCAGATCACCCTGCTCGCGCTCGTACTCCTCCCGGTGTTCGTGGTGCCCGCCCGCCGGATGGGCAGCCGGATGGCGAAGCTCCAGCGCGAGGCCGCCGACCTCAACGCGTCCATGGGCACCCGGATGACCGAGCGCTTCTCCGCACCGGGCGCCACGCTGATCAAACTCTTCGGCCGGCCGGGCCAGGAGTCCGCGGAGTTCGCGGTGCGCGCCCGGCGGGTGCGGGACATCGGGGTGCGCACGGCGATGGCGCAGACCGCGTTCATCACGGCCCTGACCCTCGTCTCCGCCCTCGCGCTCGCCCTGGTCTACGGCCTCGGCGGCTGGTACGCCCTGCGCGGCAGCCTGGAACCGGGTGCCGTCGTCTCGCTGGCCCTGCTCCTGACCCGTCTGTACGCGCCGCTGACCTCCCTCGCCGGTGCCCGCGTCGAGGTCATGAGCGCCCTGGTCAGCTTCGAGCGGGTCTTCGAGGTCCTCGACCTGAAGCCGCTGATCGACGAGAAACCGGACGCCCGCGCGGTCCCCGAGGGCCCGGCCTCCGTCGAGTTCACCGACGTCCGCTTCGCCTACCCGTCCGCCGACAAGGTCTCCCTCGCCTCCCTCGAGGAGGTTGCCGCACTCGACACCCGCGGCGGCGCCGAGGTCCTGCACGGCATCTCCTTCCGCGCCGAACCGGGCCAGACCGTTGCCCTCGTCGGCTCCTCCGGCGCGGGCAAGTCCACCATCGCGTCACTGCTGCCACGGCTGTACGACACCGACGAGGGCTCCGTACGCATCGGCGGTGTCGACGTCCGTGACCTGAGCGCCGAGTCGATGCGGGCCACCCTCGGCATGGTCACGCAGGACGGTCACCTCTTCCACGAGTCGGTCCGCGCCAACCTGCTCCTCGCCCGGCCCGACGCCGACGAGAACGAACTGTGGGACGTCCTGCGCAGGGCCCGCCTCGACGACCTCGTGCGCTCCCTGCCCGACGGCCTCGACACGGTGGTCGGCGAGCGCGGCTACCGCCTCTCCGGCGGCGAACGCCAGCGCATGACCATCGCCCGGCTGCTCCTGGCCCGCCAGCGGGTGGTCGTCCTCGACGAGGCGACGGCCCACCTGGACAACACCTCCGAGGCCGCCGTGCAGGAGGCCCTCGCCGAGGCCCTCCAAGGACGCACCGCACTCGTCATCGCCCACCGGCTCTCGACGGTACGAGCCGCCGACCAGATCCTCGTCGTCGAGGACGGCCTGATCGTGGAACGCGGCACCCACGAGCAACTCCTCACGGCGAACGGACGGTACGCGGAGCTCTACCGGACCCAGTTCGAGAAACCGTCACGGGCGGACGCGACGGAGGACGGCACGACCGAGGACGGCGTGAGCGTGAGGGAGATCGCCGTGGCGGAGGAGGCGGTGGCGTAGACACCGCGCACGACGCCGCCGGGCCGGAGGCGTGACTGCCCGGCAGGGTCGGCAAGCGGTCGGTATCGGCGAGCGCCTGGTAGTTGTCGCGCAGCACGCTCAGCTCATTCCCGGTCCATGCTCGTGCTGCTGCTGAATGCCGTGTCGACGGTGGACCACGACCGAGGGTCCGACCCCCTGACAGGGGGTCGGACCCTCACGTACGCGGCGGCCGCGGAGGGGAAGCGGTGGTCAATGCCGTGTTCAACGACGACGGCCGTTGCTGTTGCCGCTCGGAGCGACCGAGGCGGACGGGGTTCCGGGGGCGGAACCAGTGGACGAATCCCGTCGTGGGGCCGGCGGGTTCGGCTCCGTGGTTTCCGCGGGCGCGGAGGGCTTCGGCACGTCCGGGTTCGAGTCCCGCAGACCGCCGAGCGCCAGGATCGTCATCACCAGCGCGGACCCCGCCGCCACACCGAATCCGCCGTGCGCACCGCCCGCGTCCACCATCCGCCCCGCGACCGCCGCGGCGCCCGCTGACCCTGCCGCGCTTGCGGAGTTGCCCCAGGTGAACGCCTGGGTGAGGACGGCGCGCGGGACCGACGACTCCGTGAGGACGGAGGCGAGGATCAGTAGGACCGGCACGGCGAGTCCCGTCAGGGCGAGGATGACGCCGACCCCGAGAGGCGCGTCGAGGAAGGTCAGCGGGAGGCTCGCCAGGGTGAGGCAGGCGGCGGCTGCGGCCTGGCGGCGCCGGGGTGAGCCGCCGTGGCGCCAAGCTCCGTAGGCCCAACCACCCACCAGATTGGTGCAGTTGAAGGCGACATAGAGCACGGCCGCCGCGTCCGGCGTGCCGCGTCCGACGGCGTACGCGGCGACGGACACCTGCATCGCACCGAAGAACACACCGAGCGCGAGGCCGAGCGCGACCTGCCGCAGGAACGCTGAGCGCAGCAGGGCGCGTCCGGCGTGCCGACGTTCGGCGCGGCCGGTGAGGGGCGGCACGGTGCGGCGCTGGGCGGCGAGGGCGAGCCCACCGCCGACGACGAGCGCGGCGGCGAGCAGCACCCCGGCGCCCGGGCGGCCCGCCGCACCGAGGACGCTCACCAGGGCCGGTCCGGCCATGTACGACACGCCGTTGGCCAGGGCCTCCAGGGCGAAGGCGGTGGGCAGCGCGGCGGCCCGTTCGCCGGACAGCAGGGCGGACCAGCGAGCGGCGGACAGGGCACTGAGCTGGGGCAGCGTCGCCCCGACGAGCACTCCGGCGACGAGGTCCGGAACGGCGCCGGTGAGCAGCAGCGCCACGCCCCCGGCATGTGCGCCCAGTGCGATGGGAAGCACCCGCGCCTGTCCGAACCGGTCGACAAGGCGCCCGATCTGGGGCCCGGCGACGGCGTCCGCGACAGCGAACCCGCCGGTGACGAGACCCGCGGCGGCGTACGACCCGGTGCGTGCGTGCACCAGCCAGACGATGCCGATCCCCGTCATGGCGATGCCCAGACGCCCGACAGCGGCGGGAACGAAGAAGGCCGCGGCACCCGAAGTGCGCAGCACGGTGCGGTAGCTCGCCGAAGCCGAAGGCACGACGCATCCCTTTCGCCGCCCGGCGGGACGCGCCACACAGGGTCGTCGGCGTCCGGATGCGCCGACCCGTGGCTGCGCCTGAAGCCGTCCAGTGGTGACGTGGAGCGGGGACGCGCACCCCACGCCGACTCCGTCACCGGGCAGATGTCATGCGGTAGTTGATGACCTCCTCGAGGATAGAGGAGCGGAGCGCAGATACGAGCTCCCGAACAAAACCCGCCAACCTGTGTGAACAGCAACTGCGCCAGCAGCGAAGCCACCGCGACTCAACCACCAACAACCGCGAACGGTCACAGACGGCTTCCAGAAGATCAAGGACTGCTCCACCTTCACCACCGCGTCGCCGGGCCGGCTCGTGCTCGCGTTGGCCGGCCGTACCGGGGCGCGGATGGCCAATGCCCTGGGGCTGTCAGTGAGGCGGATCGTGAACGGTGCCGTCCCATCGAGGTACTGCCCCGAACCGGCCACGTGGCCACGGCTCGATGCGGGCGCCTGAACGGAGTCTGCGGCAGCTGTGAGACGTGCCGTTGTGCGGGCGGGAGGATGGAGCACGGTTGCCGTCCCCTCCAACACAAAGCTTTTGCGCGTGCCGCCGTCCGGCTGCTCGGATGGCACGGTGAGCAATCACTATGAGGCCGTGGCTGTCCGACCGCTGACCCGGGCTTGGGTGGGTCGGCACCTGGAGGCAGGCGAACAAATCGTCCGAACCGAGGCGCTGCACGGCGGCATCACCTCCGACATGCGGCGGCTGACCGTCGGCACGCGGGACGGTGGCACCCGTGACCTGGTGCTGCGGAGCTTCGTCGACCCGTTCTACGTGGAGCACGCCGGGGACTGGCTGAACAGGGAGGCCGGCGCCCTGACCCTGCTCACGGGGACCGGCGTGCCTGCTCCTGGGCTGGTCGCGGTTGATCCGACCGCCGCGCATTGCGAGTATCCATCGCTCCTGATGACACATCTGGAGGGCCGGACGGTCCTCGACGACGAGGGATTGGAGGCACGCGTCCCTCTGCTGGCCCGGCAACTCGTGGCGATCCACGCGCTTCGGCCCCGACCCGCCGAGCGCCCCCGGGAGTATGTGACGTTGACGACCGCCGACACCGTCGTGACTCCGAAGGGTGCCGACGCGGCGGCATGGGCCGCTGCGATCGACGTGATCCGCAAGCCCGCGCCGCCCTGTGAAGGGCGGTTCCTGCACCGGGACTTCCACCCCGGCAACGTGCTGTTCTATGTGCCGCACCCAAGCCCGGCAGGTGCCCGGATCACCGGCGTCGTCGACTGGGCGGCGACCTCCTGGGGCCCGGCGGATCTCGATGTGGCGCACTGCTCCACCAATCTCGCGCTGCTGCACGGCCCCGCGTGGGGCTTGCGGTTCGCCGAGGCGTACGAGGACGCCGGCGGGGTGCCGGCCGCGGTCGCGAGCGAGCGGCTGTACTGGCGGGTGCGGGACGCGCTGGCGTTCTCGGAAGAAGTGCAGTCGGTGTCGCAGCCATGGCGGGAGACAGGGAGGACAGAGCTGACGACGCGAGCCGTGGAGGAGCGGCTGGACGCCTACGTCACCGCGCTGATGGACGCACTGGCCTGAGTCAAGGCGGTCCGGGGCGTGGACACGACTGCGAACCCCGGAACCACTTTCCACGCCCGGCAGCGGAGCCGACCGCACCCCACACCGGGCACCCCGATTACGAACCGGCTCCCGGCCGACCGCCGCCCGGCAACAGTTCCCGTGCGCCGATATCGTCCGCTGGTCAAGGCCTTTGACGCCGCGCTGACCGGCACTCTCCCAGGCGCGCTGTGGCGAAGGTCATGGCTCTCCGTGAAGGCGGATGCGTAGGCTGACGGCCGTAGTCGGGGCGCAGGTCCGGGGGGAGCGGCAGATCTTCTCGGGATCCGAGCCGGCGATGAGTCGGGGAAGTCGGCAATCGGTCAGCACGAGTTCTGTGAACCTTGCGAACGCCGCCCGGACACGCGCCTCGCCGTAAGGTAAGGAAACAGCCCTTGACCTGCAAAAACGCAGGCAGGGAGCCTAGGTCCGGGAGTGCCTCCATGCTGCGTACCATGTTCAAGTCCAAGATCCACCGTGCCACGGTCACCCAGGCCGACCTGCACTACGTCGGATCCGTGACCATCGACGCCGATCTCCTCGACGCCGCCGATCTGCTGCCGGGCGAGCTGGTGCACATCGTCGACATCGACAACGGTGCACGCCTGGAGACGTACGTCATTGAGGGGGAGCGCGGGTCCGGTGTCATCGGTATCAACGGCGCGGCGGCGCACCTCGTGCACCCCGGAGACCTGGTGATCATCATCAGTTACGCTCAGGTCTCCGACGCCGAGGCCCGGTCGCTGAGGCCGCGGGTCGTGCACGTGGACGCCGGGAACCGGATCGTGGCCCTCGGCGCGGATCCGTCCGAGCCGGTGCCGGGCTCGGACCAGGAGCGCAGCCCGCGGGCTGTCTCGGCCTGACCGCCATCCGCATCCGCGAGGAGAGACCATGAGCGAGACCGCGATCCGCGACGACCGGGCGGCCGGCCGTCTTGAGGCGTACGCCGGTGACGAAGTCGTCGGCCACATCGAGTACTTCGTCCTCGAAAGCCCGGGCCGCGCGCTCGTCCCGGTCCACACGATCGTGGAGCCCGCCCATGAGGGCAAGGGCATCGCGGGCTCCCTCGCCCGTGAGCTGTACGCCGTCTCGGCCCGCGAGGGAGTCCCGGTCGCCCCGCTCTGCCCGTACGTCGTCAAGTGGGCCGAACGCCACCCCGACGAGGCCCCGGCTGCCGACCCCGAGCTGCTGAGCGCGGCGAAGGCGTGGCTGGCCGCCCACCCGGGCCGGTTCTGATGGGACCGCTCGCCCTGCTGCACACCTCGCCCGTCCACATCCCCGTCTTCGACACGCTCCGCGAAGAGGACCATCCGTCCCTGGAACTACGGCACTTCGTGTCCGAGGAACTCCTGGAACGGGCCCGGGAGGAAGGACCGGAGGCGGTGACCGGCCAGGTGCGCGCAATGCTGGACCGGGCCGTCGCCGACGGAGCGGTGGCGGTGCTCTGCACCTGCTCCACCATCGGTGCGGTCGCCGAGGCCGCCCGCCCCGGTGTGCCCGTGCTCCGGGTGGACCGTCCGATGGCGGCCGCCGCCGTGGCGGCCGGCCCGCGCGTCGTCGTGCTCGCCACGGTGGAGAGCACCCTCGGCCCGACGGTGGCCCTCGTCGAGGAGGAGGCCGCCCGCGCGGGATCCCCGGTCGACGTCCGCACCCTGCTGGCGGCCGACGCCTGGGACCACTTCGCGGCGGGCGATTTCGACGCCTACGCCCGTGCCGTCGCGTCCGCCGCCGACAGCGTCACGGACGCCGACGCGATCGTCCTCGCCCAGGCTTCGATGACTCCGGCCCAGCAGCTGACCACGACCGCCGTGCCGGTGCTGTCCAGCCCGCGTCCGGGCCTCGCGGCGGGGGCGGCCGCGGCAGGCGGGGCGTAGGCCCACCTGGTCCCCGTTCGTCCCGCGACGGGGTGAGTGGGCGCGCGGCGCACGGGTACGCGTGGGAGAAGTCCAGGGCCGAGACACCGACTGGCTGGAGGACGCCATGACGCACCCGTACCCCGACCCCGTGAAGCCGGACCCCACACCCGGTCCGGGCCCCGACCACCCCCAACCCTTCCCGGAACCGGACCCGGTCCCGTCCCCCAAACCCCACCCGGTCCCGGAACCGTCCCCGTCCCCGCTCCCTCAGCCCCCGGATCCGGCCCCGGCCCCGCCCCCGGAGCCCCAGCCGGGCCCTCTGGGCTGAGAACGCACAAAAGCCGGCGGGCCGGCGTGGACATGGTCCACGCCGGCCCGCCGGCTTTTGTGGGTGCGGGGAACTGCGCGACAAGCCCCCACGACCCGCACTCCGAGAACCGACCCCCTGCGCGGAGCGCCTAGCCCGCAACCTCGGACCGGTCCCCGCCCCACAGCGTGTGGAACGACCCCTCCCGGTCGGTCCGCCGGTAGGTGTGCGCACCGAAGAAGTCCCGCTGCCCCTGAGTGAGCGCCGCAGGCAACCGCTCCGCACGCAATGCGTCGTAGTACGCCAGCGCCGCGGCGAACCCGGGCGTGGGCACCCCCTGCTGCACGGCGGAGACGAGCACGGCCCGCCAGTCGTCCTGCGCCGCCGCGATCTCCTGCGCGAACGTCTCGTCGGCCAGCAGGCTCGGGAGGTCGGCCCGCGTGTCGTACGCGGCCCGGATCCGGTCGAGGAAGGCCGCCCGGATGATGCACCCGCCGCGCCAGATCGCGGAGACCGCACCCAGGTCGACATTCCAGTCGTACTCGGCGCTGCCGGCCGCGATCTCGTGGAAGCCCTGCGTGTAGGACACGATCTTCGACGCGTACAGCGCCTGCTCCACCCGGTCGGCGAAGGCCGCGGCCTCGGCCTCGCTCAGCGCCGTGGCCTTGGGCCCGGCCAGCCCCCGCGAGGCCTCACGCAGCTCGGTGTGACCCGACAGGGACCGCGCGAACACGGCCTCGGCGATGCCCGACACGGGAACGCCCAGGTCGAGCGCGATCTGCACGGTCCACCGCCCCGTGCCCTTCTGCTCCGCCTGGTCCTGCACCACGTCCACGAAGGCCTTGCCCGTCGCCGCGTCCACGTGCGACAGGACCTCGGCGGTGATCTCGATCAGGTAGGAGTCGAGCCGCCCGGTGTTCCAGGTGCGGAAGATGTCGGCGATCTGCGCGGGGGAGTAGCCCGCCACGTCACGCAGCAGCTGGTACGCCTCGCCGATCAGCTGCATGTCGGCGTACTCGATGCCGTTGTGCACCATCTTCACGAAGTGTCCGGCGCCGTCGGGACCGACATGCGTGACACACGGCGCGCCGTCGGCGGCCTTCGCGGAGATCTTCTCCAGCATCGGACCGAGCGACTCGTACGACTCGACCGGACCGCCGGGCATGATGCTCGGGCCGTGCAGCGCGCCCTCCTCGCCACCGGAGATACCCGCGCCGACGAAGTGGATGCCCTGCTCGCGCAGTTCACGCTCCCGGCGCCGGGTGTCCGCGAAGTGGGCGTTGCCACCATCGATGATCATGTCGCCGGGCTCCAGGAGCGGGGCGAACTCCTGGATCACCGCGTCGGTCGGCTCGCCGGCCTTCACCATGATCACAAGGCGGCGCGGGCGTTCCAGCGCGGCGACGAACTCCTTGGCGGTCTCCGTCGCGACAAAGGTGCCCTCGCTGCCGAACTCCTCCACCAACGCGTGCGTACGCGCCGCCGTCCGGTTGTGCAGGGCGACCGCGTATCCGTTGCGCGCGAAGTTACGGGCGAGATTGCGCCCCATGACCGCGAGTCCCGTGACGCCGATCTGGGCTGAAGTGCTCATACGGTTGGCTCCTAGAGGTGCTGAAATCGGTAGTGCCGGTCTTGCCTGCCAGTTTGCCCCACCGACCATCCTGACTTGCAGGTTCGCCGACCGCACATCCTGACTTTCCGACGGTGTGTACGCAGCGGAGCCGCCCCCGCCTCAGTGCCCGGACGAACTTCGCCGTCACATCTGCCCCGGGCAGACACGTCGACAGCCGTGAACGAAGGTCGATTCCTGGTCACTTGGCGGGATAGGGCGGCCGATTGCCCCCTTGTCATGGCCTGTTAGGAGCGCTTACTTTTGCCGCTCCTGACGCTTGTCGAGGGGGCACCTTCATGGCCGTACGCGGCCGGCACCGCCGGTATCAGCCGAACAGGATCAACCGCGCCTCACTCACCGTCACGGTGGGCGGCGCCGGGATGGCGATACCGCTCATCGGTACCGGCGTCGCGAACGCGGCAGACGTGGACACCTGGAACAAGGTGGCCGCCTGCGAGTCCACCAACAACTGGAAGATCAACACCGGCAACGGCTACTACGGCGGGCTGCAGTTCACCCAGTCCACGTGGGAGGCGTACGGCGGCAGGGCCTACGCGGCACGGGCCGACCTCGCCTCCAAGGACCAGCAGATCGCCGTGGCCGAGAAGGTCCTCAAGGGCCAGGGCCCCGGCGCCTGGCCGACCTGCTCGGTGCGGGCGGGGCTCACCCGCGGCGGCGACACCCCCGACATCAACCCCTCGGGGACGTCCGCCCAGAAGTCCAAGCGCACCGTCCGCGACGTACAGCCGCAGACCACGCCCCAGTCACAGGCCGGCACCGCCGAGATGTACACCGTCGTCCGCGGCGACACGCTCTCGGGCATTGCGGGCGCCCGCGAGGTTCCGGGCGGCTGGCGGCAGTTGTACGACGCC
Source organism: Streptomyces sp. NBC_00258 (assembly GCF_036182465.1). Classification (NCBI taxonomy): domain Bacteria; kingdom Bacillati; phylum Actinomycetota; class Actinomycetes; order Kitasatosporales; family Streptomycetaceae; genus Streptomyces; species Streptomyces sp. NBC_00258. Next base: position 2,535,495 of record NZ_CP108081.1, on the reverse strand, counting down.
AACCGCAGGACGGTCGGCGCCGACCCGGACATGATCGTTCCCGGTCAGCGGCTGAGCCTGAAGCCGAAGGCGTCGCCGGGCGCGGGAGCCGCCTCCGACACGTCGGAGAAGACGGCGAGGAAGCCGAAGGAAAAGGCCAAGGCAAAGGTCGAGGAGAAGTCGGAGAAGAAGACCCAGTCGACCACGCGCGGCCTCACCGCCCCGGTGAGCGCCGGTACGGGAACGCCGTACCACGCCGCCGGTTCCTCCTGGTCGAAGGGCTACCACACGGGCGTCGACTTCCCGGTGCCCACCGGTACGTCCGTCAAGTCGGTCGGCGCGGGCAGCATCGTGACCGCGGGCTGGGGCGGTTCCTTCGGCTACCAGGTGGTGATCCGGCACGGCGACGGCCGCTACACCCAGTACGCCCATCTGTCGGCGATCTCGGTGAAGGCCGGGCAGAGCGTGGTGAGCGGCCAGCGCATCGGCCGCTCCGGTTCCACGGGCAACAGCTCGGGCCCGCATCTGCACTTCGAGGTGCGGACGGGGCCCGGTTTCGGCAGCGACGTCGATCCGGTCGCCTATCTTCGCGCCGGTGGCGTCACGATTTGACGCTGGAGCGGATCACCACCGGGGCGGGGAGCAACGGCAGGAAGGGAAGGCCGTAGTAGCCGCCGTTCGGCCAGGACGGTTCGCCGATGCCCTCGATGTCGTCCGGCGTGTCGCCGGGCGGCGGGGGTCCGTTGGACCCGGGCGGCGGCAACAGGGCGTCCTGCCGTGACGCGGCGGAGGCGAACAGTCCGGCGGCGTGCGCGAGAGCGTCCTCCCGCGCACGCTCCTGGTCCCGTGCTTCCGCGTCCCGTACTCCCGTGGAGACCACCAGCCGCTCCGCCGGGACGAGTTGCTCAGGCAGGGCACGGCGGGGCGGAACGGCGGGCTCCTCGGCGCGGCTCGGCTCGACGGCCGGGCCCGGCTCGGTCCTGACGGCCGCGTCCGCCATCGCTCCGGCCGTTGCCGGCACAGGAGCGGATGCAGGCACGGACACCGGCGCCGTACGCTCCGAACCGCTGATGCGCTCCGTGGTGAGCAGGATCAGGCCGCCCGCGGCGACGACCCCGCAGCCCAGCGCGAGGGCGGTGCCCGTCTCGCCGTAGCGGAACGTCTCGCCGAACATCGTGATGCCGACAGCGGCGGCCACTATGGGGTTGATGACCGTCAGCGTGGCCAGTGGCGCGGCGAGTCCGGCGCCGCGGTAGGAGGCCTGCGACAGGAGCATTCCGGCGGTCGCCAGGACGCCGATCACGGCGAGGCTCGGCACATCGGCGAGCGAGACGCCGCCCGTCCAGTCCACCGCGACCGTCTTCGTGAACACCGACGACATACCGAAGGCGACACCCGCCGCGGTCGCGAGCAGCACGCTGCGCACGGCCGGGTGCCGGTGCACCGCACGGGCGGCCATCATCAGGGCCACCACGGCGCCGCCGGTGACCAGGGCCACCACCACGCGCTGGGTGCTGTTCAGGGACTGCGAGTCTGCCGTGCCGACCAGGGCGAGCAGACCGGCCAGACCGACCGTCGCCATGATCGCGCCGCGCCAGGCGGTCGCCCCGGCCTTGCGGCGAACGAAGAGGGCGGCCATGGGAAGTGCGAAGACGATGGTCAGCGCGCCCAGCGGCTGGACCAGGCTGAGCGGGCCGTAGGCGAGCGCCACGACGTGCAGCAGCCCGCCGAGGGCGTTGAGGCCGACCGCGATCCACCAGGCGAGCTGGTGCATGGGCGCGTAGGTGGTGCCGGGCGTGTTCGCCGCGACCCGTTCCTGCACGATCGCCCCGCCGGCGTACGCGACGGCGGAGACGAGAGAGAGCAGCACAGACAGCACGAGTGCGTTCATGTGTCGCTCCTCCTCTGCATGTGACGGACGTTCTCCCGAAGGCGGGGAGTCCGGTGCGGCGATCGGTCGGCTTCCATGGTTAATACGATCCCTTTTGAAAGCGCCCGTGTCGTCGTACCTGAGCAGTCATTGGGTCCTACTGCCGATGGAGTACGTCTTGGGCCTAGTCCTCCCCAGGTCGGGTGACACCGGCTACAACCCCCCTAGTGGCTCCGTTATGCCCCCTTGGTGTACTTGGTCTCCGTGAACCTCGATCCCGATCTCAATCGACTGGCCTCTCTCGAAGGTTTCTTCGCCCTGCGCACGGGACGGCCGTCGTTGCCGACGCTCGCGGAGGTCTACGAGACACGGAGCGTCACCGTCGAGTCCGATCCGCTCACTTTCCGTGTCCGTAAGGTCGTGCGACTGCTGGACGCGCCCGAGACGCGTATCGGGGTCTCGGTGGCGCAGCAGGGACTCGCCGCCCGGCTGTGGTCGGTGGCCCTGGGCGCGGCCGCGCTCTATGGACGGATTCCCGACCTCGACCCCCGGCTGCTGCACTGGGACGCGGACGGCAGCGCGCCCGACGACCTCTGGCTGGCCGAGACGCGCGCCCTGCCCGGCGACGCGGCCACCGTCCGGCGGGTCGTACAGGACGGCCATCTCGAACCGCTCGCGAGGGCGCTGCGGGCCCGGCAGCCCGTGTCCGCGGGACTGCTGCGGGGCAACGCGGCCTCCGCGCTCGCGGGAGCCGCACGCGAACTCGACCGCTGGGCGCGCACCAACGGCCGACCGGAGGTGGGCGACCGGGCCCGCTCACTCGCCGCCGAACTCTTCGACCACCCGGACCTGCGGGACACCGGCACGCTGAACGGCACGGCGTTCCGCCGGCGCAGCTGCTGCCTCTACTACCGGGTACCCGGTGGCGGAGTGTGCGGGGACTGCTGTTTCGTACGTCCTCCGCGCCGCCTGTGAGCACCGTGGTGCCGAGCTGTGAGGTGTGCCTTCCCTCGCGGTCTTCCCCAAGAGCCACTTCTGGGTGACCATGTGGGAACCAGCCGCTGAGACAGGGGGTTCCGGGTGCGTGTGGGACTGCTTTCCCGGGAGTACCCGCCGGACGTGTACGGCGGTGCGGGGGTCCATGTCGAGTTCCTCGCCCGGGAGTTGAGGCCCCTCACCGACCTGGACGTGCACTGCTGGGGCGAGGGCGCCGCGGGCGGGGTCGTACGACACCGGCCCTGGCCCACGCTCGACGGCGCGAACGACGCGCTGCGCACCTTCTCCGTGGACCTCTCCATCGCCGCCGCCCTCGAAGGCCGCGAACTCGTCCACTCGCACACCTGGTACGCCAACCTCGCCGGCCACATGGCGAAGCTGCTCTACGGCATCCCGCACATCATGACCGCCCACTCCCTGGAGCCGCTGCGCCCCTGGAAGGCCGAGCAGCTCGGCGGCGGCTACGCCCTCTCCAGCTGGGCCGAGCGCAGCGCCATAGAAGCCGCGGACGCCGTGATCGCCGTCTCCACGGCCATGCGCGAGGACATCCTCGGCTGCTACCCGTCCCTGGACCCGGCGAAGGTGCGCGTCGTGCACAACGGCATCGACACCTCCCTCTACACGCCGGACCATGGCACGGACGTGATCGACCGCATCGGCCTCGACCTCGCCCGCCCGTACGTTCTGTTCGTCGGCCGCATCACCCGCCAGAAGGGCGTGCCCCAGCTGCTGCGCGCGGTACGGGACATCGACCCGGCCGCACAGGTCGTGCTGTGCGCGGGAGCCCCGGACACACCGGAGATCGATCAGGAGTTCCGCGAGCTGTTCCAGGAGCTCAGCGGCGTCCGCGAGGGTGTGCACTGGATCCCGCAGATGCTGCCGCGTCCGGACGTGATCCAACTCCTCACCCATGCGGCCGTGTTCGTCTGCCCCTCGGTGTACGAGCCCCTGGGCATCGTCAACCTGGAGGCGATGGCCTGCGGCACGGCCGTCGTGGCCTCGCGGGTGGGCGGGATTCCCGAGGTCGTCGCGGACGGCGAGACCGGGCTGCTGGTGTCCGTCGAGGAGTCCGCCGAGGAGAACGTCGCGCAGCTGGCACGTGCCCTCGACTCTCTGCTCGCCGATCCGCAGGCCGCCCGGCGCATGGGCGAGGCGGGGCGGGAGCGGGCGGTGCGGGAGTTCGGATGGGACGCGGTGGCCCGGCGGACCGTCCAGCTGTACGAGGAAATCCTCAAACAGGAGTAGTCAGCGGGTGCGGATCGCCCGTCCACGGGGGTAGTCCTCCGGCAGGTGTAGTTCAAGAACGTGGCCCGAACCGGGCGGTAGAGGGGCGGCGGCATGCGACGCGGTGGACCTTCGGTGCTGGGAATCGTACTGGCGGGTGGTGAGGGCAAGCGGTTGATGCCCCTGACCGCCGACCGTGCGAAACCCGCGGTTACTTTTGGCGGAACGTATCGCCTGGTGGATTTCGTACTCTCCAATCTCGTCAACGCCGACATCCTGCGCATCTGTGTCCTGACGCAGTACAAGTCGCACTCGCTCGACCGGCACATCACCACGACCTGGCGGATGTCCAGCCTTCTGGGCAACTACGTGACGCCGGTCCCGGCCCAGCAGCGGCTCGGCCCGCGCTGGTACCTGGGCAGTGCCGACGCGCTCCTGCAGTCGCTGAACCTCGTGCACGACGAACAGCCCGACTACATCGCGGTGTTCGGCGCCGACCACGTCTACCGCATGGACCCGCGGCAGATGCTGACCCAGCACATCGAGAGCGGTGCGGGAGTGACCGTCGCGGGCATCCGCGTGCCCCGGGCCGAATCGTCGGCCTTCGGAGTCATCTCTCCCGGGACGGACGGCCAGAGCGTCCGGGGCTTCCTGGAGAAGCCGGCCGACCCGCCGGGTCTCCCGGACGACCCGGAGTGCGTCTTCGCCTCCATGGGCAACTACATCTTCACCACCAAGACGCTGGTGGAGGCGCTGCACCGGGACGCCGAGGACGAGAACTCCGTGCACGACATGGGCGGTTCGATCCTGCCGACGCTCACCGACCGGGGCGAGGCCCAGCTGTACGACTTCAGCCAGAACCACGTGCCCGGCGAGACGGTCCGCGACCAGGGCTACTGGCGTGACGTCGGGACCCTCGACGCGTACTACGACGCCCACATGGACCTGATCGCCGAGCGGCCCGCCTTCAACCTCTACAACCGCAGCTGGCCCATCTACACCCATTCGGGCCAGCTGTCGCCGGCCCGCTTCAACGCCGGCGGTATCGCGAGCGAGTCCATCATCAGCGCGGGCTGCCTGATCCGCGGCCAGGTCACCCGTTCGGTCCTCTCGCCGGGCGTCGTCGTCGACCCGGGCGCGGTCGTCCAGGGCTCGGTGCTGCACGACAACGTGCACATCGGGCGGGGCGCTGTCGTGCGCGGCGCGGTCCTCGACAAGAACGTACAGGTGCCCCCGGGAGCGACGATCGGCGTCAACCCGGAGCGGGACCAGGAGCTCTACACGGTCTCCAAGGGCGGTGTGATCGGGCTGGGGAAGGGCCAGCACGTGTCGTAGCGGCCGGGCACGTTGGGCTGCCGGGGTGGCAATGGCGCGGCCCACCCCGGCAGGTCCGAGGTGACGGGCGGGCCGAGCGGTCTCATAAGTACGACCGCACGGTGATCAAGCCCGACACGGAGGACCTGCGTATGAGATGGACCGGACGCCCGCGCCCGCGTACGGCAGCGGTGATCGCTGCCGCCCTGCTCGGGCTGGGCGGCGGGCTCACCGCTCCCGCCGTACGGGCCGCCGAGCCGGGGGAGGACCGGCTCACCGAGCTGGTCAACCCGTTCATCGGCACCCAGAACGAGGGCAACACCTTCCCGGGCGCCGCCGTGCCCTTCGGCATGGTGCAGCTGTCCCCGGACACCGGGCACAACACCGGCTACGACTACTCGCAGCGTCACATTCGCGGCTTCTCCCTCGTGCACCTGTCCGGTGTCGGCTGCCGCCTCGGCGGGGATCTGCCGGTCCTGCCGACGACGGGTGACGTCGCACAGACCGACTACGCGAAGTACGCCGCAGAGTTCGGCCACGACTCCGAGAAGGCGAGCCCCGGCCACTACGAGGTAGGCCTGAAGAGCGGCATCGACGCAGAACTGACCGCCACCGCGCGCACCGGTGTGCAGCGCTACACCTTTCCGGCCACGGACAAGGCGAACGTCCTCCTGAACGCCGGCCAGTCGCTGCACAAGACGGTCTCCACGACGATCGAGATCCTGGACGACCGCACCGTACGCAGCACGATCACCGGCAGCGGCTTCTGCCGGGCCACAGGGCCCTACACCGTCCACACCCTCACCCGCTTCGACCGGCCGTTCACCACCTCCGGCACCTGGCAGGGCGACACGGTCACCGAGGGCTCGACCCGCTCGACCGGCACGGGCCGCACCGGCGCGTACCTCCGCTTCGACACGACCAAGGACCGCACGGTCGAGGCGACCACCGCGCTGTCGTACGTGGACGCACGCGGAGCGGCCGTGAACCTCCGCTCCGAAGGAGGCCGCTCCTTCGACAGCGTCCGGGACTCGGCGCGGCGGGCCTGGGAGGACCGGCTCGACGACGTACGGGTGCGAGGCGGCGAGGACACGCTCCGGCGGACCTTCTACTCCTCTCTCTACCGCTCCTTCCTCGCCCCGAACATCGGCAGCGACGCGGACGGCCGCTACACCGGCTGGGACAGGAAGATCCACCGTGAGAAGGGGTTCACCTACTACCAGAACTGGTCGCTCTGGGACACGTACCGCACCCAGGCACAGCTCCTGGCCCTGCTCGCGCCGCGTGAGTCGCGTGACATGGCGCTGTCCGTCCTGAAGATCGACGAGGAGGGCGGCTGGCTGCCCAAGTGGGGCTACGGGACGGTCGAGACGAACATCATGACCGGTGACCCGGTCACCCCGTTCCTCACCAACGCCTACCAGCAGGGTCTGCTGGAGGGGCACGAGGAGCGGACCTACCGGGCGCTCAGGAAGAACGCCGACGGGGTGCCGCCCGCCGACTCGCCCGCGCTCGGCCGGGAGGGCAACAAGGAGTACATCGCCGACGGATTCGTGCCCCGCCTCAAGGGCCGCCCGCACGCCAAGCCCGGTGACTCGGACTACGACCACGGGGCGTCCGCGACGCTGGAGTACGCCCTGTCCGACGCGATGCTCGCCCAGATGGCACGGGATCTCGGGCACGAGGCGGACGCCGAGCGGTACGCCGCCCGCGCACAGAACTACCGGCGGATCTTCGACCCCTCGACCGGCTTCTTCCGGGCGCGGGACGCCTCGGGCGCCTTCACGGGGGCGACCGATCCGGCCCGGACCGAGGGATTCCACGAGGGCACGTCCTGGCAGTACCAGTGGCTGGTTCCGCAGGACCTGTCCGGGATGATCGACCTGATCGGCGGCAGACAGGCCGCGAACGACCGGCTCGACGCGTTCTTCGCGTACGACCGGCTGATGAAGGACCCCGCGAGGACGGCACGCGAGGTGTGGGTCAACGGGCCGTACGCCTACTACAACGCCGACAAGTACAACCCCCAGAACGAGCCCGACCTGATCGCCCCCTACACCTATCTGTCGACCGGCACGCCCTGGAAGACCACCGACGTGGTGCACGCCGCACTGACGCTCTTCACGGACGCGCCGACCGGCATGACCGGCAACGACGACCTGGGGACCATGTCCGCCTGGCACGTCCTGTCGTCGATCGGCATCTTCCCGGTACAGCCCGGATTCGACACCTGGGGCCTGTCCACACCGGTCTTCGAACGGGTCGACCTGGCCCTCGACCGCCGCTACCACCCGCTCGGCGCGCTGACCGTGACGGCAGGGCCGGACGTCTCCGACGGGCGCCGGTACATCCGGTCGGTACATGGTGACGGGGCCGCACACGACCGTACGTACCTGACGACCGGTGAGCTGCGCGGCATCCGTGAGCTCGCCTTCACCGTGGGCGGGAAGCCGTCCGACTGGGGTACGGCCCCGGACGCCGCGCCGCCCGTCCTGAAGTGACTTCGCCCACTGACCTGACCTCATAGGCCACACGAGTCCCGCCACCGCCATTGGTGGCGGGACTTAATCTGCTGTTAACTGAGCGTAGCTTGATCGTACTTGACCGTAATCGCCTGCGCGGGATTGACTGCTGGCTCACCCGTCGTCGACGCGAGAGCCAAGCCATTGACCTCTGACCTTCTCGCACCTCTCGACCTGGCGTTCTGGAACATCGAGTCCGCGGAGCACCCGATGCACCTCGGGGCCCTCGGGATCTTCGCGGCCAACTCACCCGCCGCGGCCCCGCACGCGGCCGACCTCCTCGCGGCCCGCGCCGCCGGCGTCCCCGGGCTGCGGATGCGGATCCGCGACATCTGGCAGCCGCTCGACCTGCGGCAGCCGCTGGCCTTCGCCTTCGGCGGAGCGACCCGCGAACCCGCGCCCGACTTCGAGCCCTTCGACCACATCCGGCTGCACGCACCCGTCGCGGACTTCCACGCCGCCGCGGGCGCGATCATGCAACGCCCCCTGGAGCGCGGAAAGCCCCCGTGGGAGGCCCACGTCGTGCCCGGTGTGGACGGCACCTCGTTCGCCGTGCTCTTCAAGTTCCACCACGCGCTGGCCGACGGACTGCGGGCACTGACCCTTGCCGCGGCACTCATGGACCCCATGGACATGCCGACGCCCCGCCCCCGCCCCAAGGAGGCCTCGCGCGGCTTACTCCCCGACGTGCGCAAGCTGCCCGGACTCGTCCGCGGCACGCTCTCCGACGTGGGCCGGGCCCTCGACATCGGCGCCTCCGTGGCCCGCGCCACCTGGGGCGTACGGTCCTCCTCCGCCCTCGTCTCCGAGCCGACCGGCACCCGCCGTGTCGCGGGCGTGAACGTGGACCTCGACGAGATCCACACGATCCGCAAGAGCGCGGGCGGCACCGTCAACGACGTGCTGATCGCCGTCGTCGCCGGAGCCCTGCGCCGCTGGCTCGACGAGCGCGGCGACGGCAGCGAGGGCGTTGCGCCCCGGGCCCTGATCCCCGTCTCGCGGCGCCGCCCCCGCACCGCCCACCCGCAGGGCAACCGGCTCTCCGGCTACTTGATACGGCTTCCCGTCGACGACCCGGACCCGCTCGGACGGCTCGACACGGTCCGTACGGCCATGAACCGCAACAAGGACGCGGGCCCCAACCGGGGCGCGGGCGCCGTCGCACTGCTCGCCGACCACGTACCGGCGCTCGGCCACCGGCTCGGCGGGCCCGTCGTCGGCCAGGCCGCCCGGCTGCTCTTCGACATCCTGGTCACCAGCGTCCCGCTGCCCAGCCTCGGCATGAAGCTCGGCGGCTGCCCGCTCACCGAGGTCTATCCCCTCGCGCCGCTGGCCCGCGGACAGTCCCTCGCGGTCGCGGTCTCCACCTTCCGCGGGAGGGTCCACTACGGTCTCGTCGCCGACGCGGAGGCCGTGCCGGACCTCGACCGGTTCGCCAAGGCGCTGACCGCCGAGGTGGAGGAACTGCTCGCCGCCTGCATGCCCTGAGACGCCGCTTCCGGGGCCCGTGGACCGCCCGCCACGGGCCCCGGAAGAGACCGGTGATCATCTCGGGTTTGGTGCCTTTGCCCTGGACTCCGTAAAATTCCGCCTTCGAAAGCGAGCGCGGTTCGAGCGCGGCGCGGAACCCCAGAAACGGCAACGGCGATGACGGTGACAGAGGACAGCCCGGCGGCCCCCGCCGTGGACACGGCTATGGCTCCGGAGGGCTCGTACGGTCCCGGTATCGACCCGGAGCGGCTGGCCGTCTGCCTCAGCGTGCTCGACGAACTCGAGAAGATCGAGGTCGACCACCCCGACGCCGTCGCCGTGCGCCGCGCCACCGCGGGCGTCTACCGCACGGTCAAGCAGCGCCGCCGCCAGGAGCGCCGGGCCGCCAAGACCGCCCACGACAAGGCGGTCACCGAGTCCACGGCCACCGGCTCCGCCCAGCGCATCGACGACGAGACCGAGGGCATCCTGCCGTCGTCGGTGACGGACGAGGGCCAGATCGCGGGGATACTCCAGCGCCCCCGCTCCTGCTACATCTGCAAGGCGCGGTACGTCGAGGTCGACTACTTCTACCACCAGCTCTGCCAGAACTGCGCCGCCGAGAACCGCACCCGCCGCGACGCCCGCGCCGACCTCACCGGCAAGCGCGCTCTGCTCACCGGCGGCCGCGCCAAGATCGGCATGTACATCGCCCTCCGGCTGCTCCGGGACGGCGCGCACACCACGATCACCACGCGCTTCCCGAACGACGCCATCCGCCGCTTCAAGGCCATGCCCGACAGCGACGAGTGGATCGGCCGCCTGAAGATCGTCGGCATCGACCTGCGCGACCCCGCCCAGGTCGTCGCGCTCGCCGACTCGGTCACCGCCGAGGGCCCGCTCGACATCCTGATCAACAACGCCGCCCAGACCGTACGCCGCTCCCCGGGGGCCTACAGCGAACTGCTCGCCGCCGAGTCGGGGCCGCTGCCCGCCGGTGAACTGCCGCCCGCCGAGGTGATCGGCACCTTCGGCTCCGGAGCGGTGTCCGCGCTTCCGGTCGCCGGGGGTGGCGCGCTGACCGCCGAGGACGTCACCGGCCTCGCGCTCATCTCCGGCTCGGCCTCCCTGGAGCGGATCGCGGCCGGTACGGCCATCGACGCGGGCGGCCTCGTGCCCGACCTGCACGACACCAACAGCTGGATCCAGGCCGTCGAGGAGGTCACGCCGGTCGAGCTGCTGGAGGTCCAGCTCTGCAACTCCACCGCGCCGTTCATCCTCATCAGCCGGCTGCGTGCGGCCATGGCGGCCGCAGGGGCCGACCGGACGTACATCGTGAACGTCTCCGCCATGGAGGGCGTCTTCAACCGCGGCTACAAGGGTGCGGGGCACCCGCACACCAACATGGCCAAGGCCGCGCTCAACATGCTCACGCGCACCAGTGCCCAGGAGATGTTCGAGAAGGACCGCATCCTGATGACCGCCGTCGACACCGGGTGGATCACCGATGAGCGGCCGCATCCGGACAAGATGCGGCTCGCGGACGCGGGCTTTCACGCGCCGCTCGATCTGATCGACGGGGCGGCTCGGGTGTACGACCCGATCGTGCGGGGGGAACAGGGCGAGGACCTGTTCGGGGTCTTCTTGAAGGATTACGCCCCGGGCAAGTGGTAGTCGCCGGGGGCCGCTGCGCGGGGCCCAGGTGGTGCGCTCTGAGGGTGTGAGGGGGCTGCGGGTCGGCTGTGGCTTGTCGCGCAGTTCCCCGCGCCCCCTAAGGGGCGTTCCGGTCGCCCGGGGTCTGTGAGCGTAGGCGGTCGTGCACGGCGTACGGCGTCGCCGTGTGTGCTGCGCGCACTCTCGTTCCGCCGTCCACCAGCAGGTCCGTCCCTGTGATCCACTCCGCCGCGTCCGAGGCCAGCCAGACCACGGCGCGGGCGATGTCCTCCGGTTCGCCGATGCGGCCCAGTGGGAGGCCGGCCGCGAGTTCGTCCTCGGCCTGTTCCCATACGAAGCGGGCCATCTCGGTGCGGACGAGGCCGGGGGAGACCGAGTTGACCCGGACCCCGGGGGCCAGTTCGCCCGCGAGTTGCTGAGTGAGGTGGAGCAGAGCCGCCTTGCTCGTGCCGTACGCGCCCACGTTCGGACCGACATGCGTCGCGCCCTCGGTGCAGATGTTGACCACCGAGCCACCGTGGTCGGCCATCCAGGCCCGCCACGCGTACTGGACCAGCCGCAGCGGTGCCTCGACGTTGACCGTGAACGCCTCGCGCCAGAGGTCCGGGTCGGCGTCCATGAGCGGGCCGTAGGGCTGGTTGGTCGCCGCGTTGTTCACCACGATGTCGATGCGGCCGAACGCGTCCATCGCCAGCTCGGTCAGCTCGCGCAGGTGCGCCGGATCGGCGACGGTGCCCGCGATCCCCACGGCACCCAGCTCCGCGGCGGCCCGGCGCACGCCCTCGGCGTCCCGACCCGTGACACACACCCGTGCCCCCGCGGCCACGAGCCCCTCGGCGACGGCCAGCCCGATCCCACGCGAGGCCCCGGTGACGACGGCGACCCTGCCCTGAAGTCCGTACGACGGCGTCATCCGCGTACGGTCTCATGACGGACCGTCAGTCAACAGGCCCACGTCAGGCCCTCGTCGGACCGTGCTCCCGCGGTGGGCGTGTGGTCGTCAGCCGACGGTCCTGGGACGTGCGTGACGTGCCGAGACCAGCTCCAGGACCGTGCGCCAGTCCTCCAGGACCCCGGCGTCGAGGCCGGACGCCCACGAGGCTTCGTCCGCCTGCCGCAGGATCTGGACGTCCTCCATGACCGGGTCGTCCTCCCACCCGTCCCTGTGGAGCCGTACGAGGCGGGCGACGCGTTCGCCGAGCAGCGGGCGGACCGTGTCGGCCGCGTGCTCCGCGTGCCCCGCGACATCACCGGGCCGCAACAGCTGCCCGATGACATGCACCAGGCCCGCCACCTGGAGTTCCTTGTCGGCGGGGCGACTTCGACGCAGCAGCGCCGCGGTCTGCAGCGCGTGGTCGTGGAGATCGACCGGGGCGCCGCCGTGGCCGGCGGTGTTCCGGGACCCTCGGCAGGCGTGCAGCAGATCCATCAGCTCTTCGACACTGCGCAGCTCCATGCGCCAGTCCTCCCTGCGGGCGAGAAAGGCCGTTGCCACGCGTCAGCAGATCATGGCCAGCTTTCGACCGAACCAACGGGAACTGAACTGCGAGCCGTGGAATGCGCTGGGATGCCCCGCCCCGCTCCTCCCGCCCCGGGCCACGGTTCCCGGGGCGGGCAGCGCCTTCCCGGCGGCCTCGGCTCAGTGCCCTCGGTCGATCCACTCCTGAAGGTGCGGGGTCTCGGCGCCGACCGTCGTCGAGTCGCCGTGGCCCGTACGGACCATCGTCTCCGGGGGCAGGGCGAGGAGCCGGGTCCGGATCGACTCGACGATCGTCGGGAAGTGGGAGAACGACCGGCCCGTCGCGCCCGGGCCGCCCTGGAACAGGGTGTCCCCGGTGAAGACCGTGCCCAGCTCCGGGGCGTACAGGCACACGGCCCCCGGCGCGTGCCCCGGTGTGTGCAGGACGGTCAGCTCCACGCCCGCGACGGAGAGCTGCTGCCCGTCGGCGAGTTCCCCGTCCGGCAGGCGGTCCGGGTGGGTCTGCTTCCACAGGGGGAGGTCGTCCGGGTGGAGCAGGATCGGAGCGCCGGTGCGGGCCGCGAGGGCGGGGGCCGCGTCGATGTGGTCGTTGTGGGCGTGGGTGCAGACGATGGCCCGCAGTGTGCGGTCGCCGAGCGCCTCGGCGATGGCGTCGGCGTCGTGCGCCGCGTCGACGACCACCGCCTCCGAGTCGTCACCCACGATCCAGACGTTGTTGTCGACGTCCCAGGTGCCGCCGTCCAGGCTGAACGTGCCCGACGTAACCAGGTGCTCGATACGGGCGGCCATCACAGCATCACCACCGAGCGCAGGACGTCGCCCTGGTGCATGCGGTCGAAGGCCTGCTCCACCGCGTCCAGTTCGATGGTCTCCGTCACGAAGGCCGCCAGGTCGAGGCGCCCCTGCTGGTGGAGGTCGATCAGCATCGGGAAGTCGCGCGAGGGAAGGCAGTCGCCGTACCACGACGACTTGAGGGCGCCGCCGCGGCCGAAGACGTCCAGCAGGGGCAGCTCCAGCTTCATCTCCGGTGTCGGCACACCGACCAGGACCACCGTGCCCGCGAGATCCCGGGCGTAGAACGCCTGCTTGTACGTCTCGGGGCGGCCGACCGCCTCGATGACGACATCGGCGCCGAAGCCGCCGGTCAGCTCGCGGATCGCCTCGACGGGGTCCGTCTCCTTGGAGTTGACCGTGTGGGTGGCGCCCATGGTGCGGGCCTTCTCCAGCTTCCGGTCGTCGATGTCGACGGCGATGATCCGCGCGGCACCGGCGAGGTTCGCACCGGCGATCGCCGCGTCCCCGACGCCGCCGCAGCCGATGACGGCCACCGAATCGCCACGGCCCACGTTGCCGGTGTTGATGGCGGCGCCGATGCCGGCCATCACGCCGCAGCCGAGGAGGCCCGCGACCGCGGGGGACACGGACGGGTCGACCTTGGTGCACTGGCCGGCCGCGACCAGGGTCTTCTCTGCGAAGGCGCCGATGCCCAGGGCGGGGGACAGCTCCGTGCCGTCCTCCAGGGTCATCTTCTGCTTGGCGTTGTGCGTGTTGAAGCAGTACCAGGGGCGGCCGCGCAGACAGGCGCGGCACTGGCCGCACACCGCACGCCAGTTGAGGACGACGAAGTCACCGGGCGCCACGTCGGTGACGCCCTCGCCGACCGCCTCCACCACACCGGCCGCCTCGTGGCCGAGAAGGAAGGGGTAGTCGTCGCTGATACCGCCCTGCTTGTAGTGCAGGTCGGTGTGACAGACCCCGCAGGCCTGCACCTTCACGACAGCCTCGCCGGGACCCGGGTCCGGGATGAGAATCGTCCGGATCTCCACCGGTTCGTTCTTACCGGGGGCGATGACACCGCGTACCTGCTGGGCGGCCATGTCTGGCTCCTTCGCGTGGACAATGAGGCGTTGATCATGTTGGCACAGGGCCGGACGAGTGGATCCGTGCCTGTGGACAACCGAGTGAAACACGCCCAACCGGGGCCCGAACGGACCCTGAAAGACTTCAGACGGTTACACCTTGTTTTCAGCCCCATCGAGCGGGCGCCCGCTCATTTGGTTACCCTGTACGGGACGGACAGCTTATTTGGGTCCCACCCACACCCACGGTCCGTCCCGGGACAAGCCAGCCACCACGGCCTGCTCTCAGTCGAGTTGACAGGCGCCACCGCGTCGGAACGGCCTCTACTCAAACCCGAGCGGGCGTCAGGCGACCGGTAGCAGATTGGTCCTGCACGCCCCGAGGGTGACCCGACACATAAGGAGTGCGCGGTGACACCGGAGAAGACAAATCTCGATCAGGGCCCCAAGGACCGTACGGAGCACGCAGGCCGGGCCGAGAAGCTCGGCAGTCTGGACGTGTGGGCCAGGTCCGCACCCATCCGCCTGGCGGGCTACGAGGACGACCTCGCCGAGCCCCACATCCTGCCGAGCGTGGACTGACCGCCCAGGTCCACCGAGGGACCCGCACGATCGCTGATCGGCATGGGCGTGCCAGACTCACGTCCATGCTGATCAGAGAAGCCGCGGCCGGTGACTGGCCGCGGATCTGGCCTTTCTGGCACCGCATCGTCGCCGCCGCCGAGACCTACGCCTGGGACCCGGACACGTCCGAAGAGGACGCCCGTGCCCTGTGGATGGCCCCGGGCAAGCGCGTGTACGTCGCCGAGGACGCCACCGGAGCGGTGGTCGGCTCCGCCTACGTCACTCCCAACTACGGCGGCCCCGCCTCCCACATCGCCAACGCCGGCTTCATGGTCGACCCGGCCCACTCGGGCCGGGGCATCGGCCGAGCCCTGGCCAACCACGTCCTGGAGACGGCCAAGGCCGACGGCTACGGAGCGATGGTCTTCAACGCGGTCGTCGAAACCAACCCCGCCGTCAAGCTCTGGCTCTCCCTGGGCTTCACCATCCTGGGCACAGTCCCGGACGCCTACACCCACCCGACCCACGGCAGAGTGGGCTTGCACGTCATGCACCGGGCCCTCTGACCGGTCAGGGCCATGGGCTGCCGCCCGTCTTCAGGGCCGAGGGCGGCCACCGACTTTGAGAGCTGAGGGCGGCACCCTTCTCGCGCCGCGCAAGGGCAGCACCCTTCTCATGCGGGACGCGGGCTACCGCCGTCTTTATAGGGGCGCGGGCCATACGTTTCTCATGCGGGCCACGGGCAACTGCCGTCATTAGGGGCGCGGGGAACTGCGCGACCAGCCCCCACGCACCCGCAGCCGACCTACAGCCCTTCCCCCGAACCCCCCAGCGGAGCCGTCCGCGTCCACGGCCGCAACTCCTCCAACTGCCCCGCCAACTCCAACAGCACCGCCTCGCTCCCAGGCCGCCCCACCAGTTGGACAGCACCCGGCACCCCCGACGCCAGCGTCCCGAAGGGCACAGCCATCGCAGGCCACCCCGTCAGATTCCACGGCGGCGTCAACGGCGAATAGTTCGTGTTGACCAGCACATTCCGCAGCCACCCCCGTCGGTGCCACTCCGCCGCGGCGGGCCCCCGCCGAGCAAGGGCGGGCGTGAGCAGCACCTCGTGTTCCGCGAAGAACGGCTCGAACCGCTCCCGCAACTGCTCCCGCCGCACCCCACCCCGCACCGATCCCACAAAACGCCGCCCCAGGGCCGCGTGCACCCGAGTCCGCCGAGCCAGCCGCCGCGGATCGAGCCCCTCCGCATCCACCGCCGTCCCCGCGGTCCAGTGAGCGAGCGAGGTCGTCCCCAGCCACACGGGATACGGCGGATCCGCCCGCCGGACCCGATGCCCCGCTCCCGCCAGCAACTCGCCCGCCTCACGCGCCGCGTCGGCGTAGGGGCGGCTGACGGTAACCCCCACCAGAGGACTCCGCACGGAGACGGCGACCGTCCGGGTGACGGGCCCCTCGGCCCGTACGCCATCCGTCGCGCCACCCGCCCCGGCCTCCGCACCGGCTTCCGTTCCGGCCAGGACGGAGAACATCAGCCGCGCGTCCTCGACCGTCGTCGCCAGCGGCCCGTTCTCGGACATCCCGAACCAGTCACCGTGGCCGATCCCCGCAGGGACGACGCCATGCCCCGGCTTCAGCCCGATCAGCCCACAGTTGGCGGCGGGTATGCGCAGCGACCCCATGCCGTCGTTGCCGAGCGCGATGGGCACCATGCCGGCGGCGACCGCGGCCGCGCTGCCACCGGACGAGCCGCCCGCCGTGCGCGTGGTGTCCCACGGGTTACGGGCCGTGCCGTGCACGCCCTCCGTGGTGCCGAAGACGCAGAGTTCCGGGCAGTTCGTCAGCCCCACCACTACCGCGCCCGCCGCCCGCAGCCGCGCCACGGTGACATGATCCTCGTCGGCCGGAGTGTCCGGGCTCGCGGCGGTGCCGTTGCGGGTGGACTCGCCGCGTACGGCCAGATTGTCCTTGACGGCCACCGGCACGCCCGCGAGGGGAAGTTCGGCCAGGTCGGCGCGGGCCGCCACCTCGTCCGCCTCGGCGAGCGCCGCAGTCGCGCGCAGCGTGCGGAAGGCACCCACGCGGGCGTCGAGCAGCTCGATCCGGGCGAGGTGCTCGGCCACCACCTCACGGGGCGTGACCCGCTTCTCGCGTACGGCGGCGGCGATCTCGGCGGCGGTCCGGCCGGCCCAGCTGGTCACGATGGCTCCTCGGGGGCGTGTGATTACCGGTGAGTACAAGCGAGTACGAGGAGCACTGTGCCCCGGCGTGGGGCATCCCGTCGAGAGCCGCCGCGCTTGGACATTCGCTCCGCTCCTCTTGGACTTTTCGCGCCGAGCTTGTCCCGCTGTTCGTGCGGAGTGGCAGGTCATCCGACCACTGGGTCAACTTGGCTGACTTCAGACCCCATTGACAGGCCCTGAAGCCGGCTCAATCATCACACCTCCGATGATTGGGAGGTGCCCGTGCGTACGGATGCCAGGAGTACGTATCCAAGACAGTCCCGGCTGGTCGGCGTCGTGGCGGCGCTGTTGCTGCTCGCGGCCCCGGTCCCGGCGGCGCAGGCGGCGGGCGGGGCCGGGAAGGCCGGCCCCGCGACCCCTGTCACCGTCCCCGCGCTGTCCGACTGGGCGCCGGAATCAGGACAGTACGTCTACGGGCGCGGCACACGCCTGGTCGCGGACGGCAGGGCCGAGCGCCGAGTCGCCGACACCCTCGCCGACGACCTGCGCGCGGCAGGGCACGGCAGCGTCCCCGTCGTCAGCGGGGGAGCGCGTACGGGAGACATCGTTGTCGATGTCGTGCCGAAGCGGGCCGCGCTCGGCAAGGAAGGGTACGAACTCCGCGCGGGCAAACGCCTGTCGGTGACGGGGGCCACCGAGACCGGCGCCTTCTACGGCACCCGGACCATCCTCCAACTCCTGGCCCAGGGAGACCGGTTGCCCGCCGGACGCACCGTCGACGTGCCGCAGTACGAGGAGCGCGGCGTCGGCGTCTGCGCCTGCTACATCCACATCACGACGGCCTGGCTGGAGAACCTCGTACGCGACATGGCGTACAACAAGCTCAACCAGCTGCTGCTCGAACTGAAGGTGAAGAGCGACGCGCACCCCGAGGCCAACACCTGGGGCTACTACACCAAGGACGAGATACGACGCCTCGTCGCCCTCGGCGAGAAGTACCACGTCACGATCATTCCGGAGATCAACTCCCCGGGGCACATGGACCCGTGGATCGAGAACCGCCCGGATCTCCAGCTCACCGACTCCGACGGCAACAAGCAGCCGTCCCGGCTCGACATCACGCGCCCCGAGGCCTTCGCCTACTACACGAGCCTGATGGACGAGTACGCGGAGGTCTTCAAGGCCGACTCGTGGCACATGGGCGCCGACGAGTACATGCTCGGCTCGGACTTCGCGAAGTACCCGCAGGTCCTGGAGTACGCCCGGGCGAAGTACGGCGCGAACGCCACGCCCCAGGACGCCTTCATCGACTTCGTCAACCGTGTCCACGCCTACGCGGCGGACAGGGGCAAGAAGCTGCGCATCTGGAACGACGGGCTCACCGGCGACAACACCGTGCCCGTCACGGCCGGGACGACGGTCGAGCACTGGCTGAACGTGGCCACGAAGCCCAGCCAACTCCGGGCCCAGGGCTACCCGTTGATGAACGCGGCCTACGCCCTCTATCTCGTGCGCGGCGGGTTCCACTCGGACACCAAGGGTCTGTACGACCAGAGTTGGGACCCGCGCAGCTTCGAGGGCGAGAAGCTCGCCTCGCGCGAGGGCATCACCGGGGCGAAGATCAGCCTCTGGCCCGACAACGGGCGCGGCGAGACCGAGAACGAGGTCGCGGAAGACACCGATCCGGCACTGCGGCACGTCGCACAGGCCACCTGGGGCAGCCCCCACCCGGACGCCACGTACGCGCAGTTCACCGCTCGCGCGGCGGCCGTGGGCCACGCCCCGGGATGGCGGGACCTCACCCGGGTGCCGGTCGCGGACGGGACGTACACCTTCCACGCGGGGACCGCGACCGTGACGGCCGAGGTGAAGCGCACCCCGGACGGTTACGTGACCTTGAGGACCGCGAACGGCTGTCTCGAAGTACGCGGCGGCAAGCTCACCCTCAACGTGCCGCTCCAGCCCGGCGTCGAGGTGTCCCGGCAGACCTGCGACCCCGCGAACACCCTGCAGCGCTGGCAGTTGGCGCCCGCGCAGGACGGCTACCGGCTCGTCAACGCGATCACGCAGATGGCCGTGCACGTGACGGACGACGGTCGCCTCGTGCAGTACCCGCCGGACCAACAGCGTCCAGCCGTCTGGCAGTTGACCGCCGGATGACCCACGGAGCCGTGGCCCGTATCCCCCGTTGACCCTCCGACCTGAGGAGTCCGACCCGCATGGCAGTCTCCAGACGTCTCTTCGTCACGGCCGCCGCCTCGCTCGTGGCGTCGAGCGGTACGTCCCTGGCCCTCGCGTCCTCCGCATCCGCCTCGGCATCCACGGCCGCTGCCTCGGCCTCCTCCGCCTCGGCCGAAGAACCGTGGTACCGGATCCCCGTCAGCCCCGACGACACCCCGGAGGAACTGGTCCGCAAGGCTTCCCAAGTGCGGCCCACGGAACGGCAGATCGCCTGGCAGGCCCTCGAACGCACCGCCTTCCTGCACTTCGGCGTGAACACCTTCACGGGCCTTGAATGGGGCACGGGGGACGAGGACCCGGACGTCTTCCAGCCGGTCGGCCTCGACACCGACCAGTGGGCCCGCGCCCTGCGCGACGGCGGCTTCAAGCTCGCCATCCTCACCGTCAAGCACCACGACGGCTTCGTGCTCTACCAGTCCCGCTACACCAACCACTCGGTGGCATCGAGCAGTTGGCAGGACGGACAGGGCGACGTCCTGCGCTCGTTCGCCGACTCGATGCGGCGCCACGGCCTCAAGGTCGGGGTCTACATCTCACCGGCCGACGAGAACCAGTACCTGCACGGCGTGTACGCCAACGGCAGTGCCCGCTCGGAGCGCACGATCCCCACCCGGGTCCCGGGGGACGACCGCCCGGACGGGCCCACCTTCACGCTCCCGGCCACCGACTACGGCGCCCATATGCTCGACCAGCTCTACGAGGTCCTCACCGAGTACGGGCCCGTCGACGAGGTCTGGTTCGACGGTGCCCAGGGCCGTATCCCACCGGACAAGGTCGAGAAGTACGACTGGGACAGCTGGTACACGCTGATCCGGACCCTCGTGCCGGACGCCACGGTCGCCGTGTCCGGACCCGACGTGCGCTGGGTCGGCAACGAGGGCGGATTCGCCCGCGAGAACGAGTGGAGCGTCGTACCCGTCCAGGAGAAGGACAACGGGCGCATGGACTTCGCGCTCTCGTACGACGCACCCGACATGGGCGGCCGGGACGCCCTGGCCGCCGCCCAGCCGGTGGCCGACCACCTGCAGTGGTGGCCGGCCGAGGCCGACGTCTCCATCCGGGACGGCTGGTTCTACCACGCCGACCAACACCCCAAGTCCGTCCAGCAGTTGACGGACATCTACTTCGGCTCGGTGGGCCGCAACGCGGTACTCCTGCTCAACATCCCCCCGGACCAGCAGGGTCTCCTCCCGGCCGCCGACGTCACCCGCCTACGGGAGTTCCGCGAACGAATCGACCGCGAACTGCCGGAGGACCTGGCTCGCGGGGCCCGGGCAACCACCTCCCCGGGCACGATCACGGTCGACCTCGGCCGGGCCCGAGAGGTGAACCGGATCCGCCTCGCGGAGGACATCCGGCACGGGCAACAGGTGGAGGGCTTCGTGGTCGAGGCCCAGTCCGGCGGTACCTGGACGCGGGTGGCCGAAGCGGGCACGCTCGGCGCGAGCCGCATCCTGCTTCTGCCGGCCCCCGTACGAGCAAGGCGCTGGCGAGTACGAGTGACGCAGTCCCGCCGACCGGCACACCTCGCCCGATTCGAGCTGCACCGCTCGCGCCTCTGAGGGCACGGGACCACACCGGCGCCCCTTCAGGGGCGCGGGGAACTGCGCGACCAGCCACAAAACCCGCAGACGCAACACCACGCTCACCACCCCGCCCCGGCCCGCCCCAACAAACAGGGGGTGGCCGCCGCACAGCGACGACCACCCCCAACACCATCCCGCTCAAGCCCCGCGGGGCCCCGCCCCGCAGGGGCCCGTACTCTCCCGAGAGATCAACCGCGGCACAGGCACCCGCACAGTCCGCGCAGGCCCCCCGTCCAGCAGCGAGGTCAGCTCCTTCGCCGCGGTGCGCCCGAACTCCACCGTGTCCCGGGACAGCGCCGACAGCCACGGCTTGACCATGCGGCACAGCGCCGAGTCCTCCCAGGCGACCACCGACACGTCGCCCGGCACCGAGAAGCCCAGCTCTGTCGCGGCGGCGACCCCGGCGACAGCCATCACGTCGTTGTCATAGATCAGCGCGGTCGGCGGCGAACCGCCCTCCACAACGCCGCCCTCCAGAGCCCCGCTTTCCAGAACCCCGCCCTGCAGGACCCGGCGCGTGACCGCGGCACCCTCCGCGTCCGAGTAGTCCGTGGTCACCGAGCGCACCTCGCCGAGCCCGCGCCGCTCGGCCTCGGCGCGCAGCGTACGGATCCGGCGCTCGGTGTGTGCGAGGCCGGGCAGGCCCGCGATGTGCACGATCCGGCGGTGCCCCAGCGCGGACAGCTGGTCCACGACGGCGGCCATCGCGCCCGCGTCGTCCGCCCAGACGGTGGACAGACCCGGGTGCCGCGCGTCCGGCGCCCCGCCGATGACGACGGCGGGCAGCCCCAGTTCGTCCAGCAGGTCCGGGCGTGCGTCGTCCGTCCGGGGGTCGACGACCAGCACCCCGTCCACGCGGTGCTCCGCCCACCAGCGCCGGTACACCGCGCACTCGTCGTCGACGTCCTCGACCACCTGGAAGAGCAGGCCGAGATGACGCTCCGCCAGGACCTCCTGGATGCCCGAGATGAGCTGCAGGAAGAACGAGTCCACGCCCAGGGTGTCCGCGGGCCGGGCCAGGACGAGGCCGACCGTCGCCGCGCCCTCGCCGGACAGCTGGCGCGCGGCCGTGCTGGGCCGCCAGCCCAGTTGCTCTGCGACCCGGCGCACCCGGTCACGGGTGATCTCGGAGACCCCCGGCCGGTCGTTGAGCGCGAAGGAGACCGCGCTCTCGGAGACCCCGGCGCGCTGCGCGATGTCCTTCATCGTCGGCCGGCGCGCGGGCGACCGCTTGGCTGGCAACCTTGCTCCCCATTTCAATGAAGCCCCGCTCAATGGGGCTCCGCACTAATGCGCTTGAGTCAGACCACTCTAAAGCGCATTAGTGATCGGCTGCAAGAGGCGATCTGAAAGCTCGTGACCTGGGATGATGTCAAACTAATGAATTTAGCGGGGCGGAATCCATTGACTTCCCCACCGGGATGGATGCAAGGTCTGCCCGTCACCTCTGACCCACACCGTCGCAAAGGAGCCCGGTCACCGTGCGCATGCCTCGCAGAGCACTCGCCGCCGCTGTCGTCGCCCTGGTCCTGCCGCTCAGCGCCTGCGGCTCCGGAGGTGACGAGGGCGGTTCCACGGACGCCTCCGGCAAGGTCGAGGGCGACATCACCTTCCAGACCTGGAACCTGAGGGCCAACTTCAAGCCGTACTTCGAGGGCCTGATCGCCGACTTCGAGAAGAAGTACCCGGGCACGAAGGTGAAGTGGGTCGACCAGCCCGCCGAGGGCTACGCCGACAAGATCAGCGCGGACGCGGCCGGCGGCACCCTGCCCGACGTCGTGAACGTCTCGCCGGACCTCGTCGCACCGCTCGCCAAGGCGGGCCTCGCGCTCGACCTCGACAAGTCCGCCGCGAAGTACAAGAAGGAGTACCTGCCGGGCGCCTGGGCCAGCCACGAGATACCGGGCATGGAGGGCACGTACGCCTTCCCCTGGTATCTGAACACCGGCCCGCTCTTCTACAACAAGTCGCTGTTCAAGGAGGCCGGCCTGGACGCCTCGAAGCCTCCGAAGACGTACGACGAACTGTTCGACGACGCACTGGAGCTGGCGGACAGGAGCGACGGCAAGGTCGCCACCCTCGCGAACGTGCCCACGATCGAGGACTTCGGCCGATACGGCGTCGAGCTGATGAACAAGGAGGGCACCGCCTTCGCGTTCAACGACGCCAAGGGGGTCGAACTCCTCACCAAGTACAAGGAGTTGTACGACGCCAGGGCGCTCGACTCGCAGGCGCTGACCGCGACCCCGGAGTCGTCCGGCAAGAAGTTCCTGACCGAGGCCGTCGCCATGAACCCGGGCAGCGCCCTGGACCTCGGCAACTTCAAGAAGCAGGCGCCGAACCTCTACAAGAACATCGGCATCACCGACCAGATCACCAGCACCGGCAAGGTCAACATGTACGTGATGGGTGTGATGGTCAACGCCCAGACCAAGCGGACGCCCGCCGCGGTCGCCTTCGCGCACTACGTCACCGACGCGCAGAACCAGATGTCGTTCGCCAAGAAGGTCGCGATCTTCCCGAGCACCGCCGGTTCGCTGGACGACCCGTACTTCACCGAGGAGGACGGCACGGACGAGACCCGCGTCCGGATCGCCGCCGCCAAGTCCCTGAAGAACGCGGTCAATTACACGCCGGTCCTGTTCAGCGAGCAGATGAAGACCGAGCTGCGGAATTCCGTCGCCAAGGCGCTGCAGGGCAAGGTGAGCCCCGAGGAAGCGCTCGACAACGCTGTCAAGGCGTGCGACCGGCTGCTCCAGCAGCAGGGCTGACCGACATGGCGAGTTCCTCCAGCACCGCTTCCTCGGGCACTGCCCCTCACCGTGCCGCTTCCTCAGGGGCTGTACGGGTGCGGCGCCAACTGCCCACCAGTCCCTGGCTGTTCGCCGCCCCGGGGCTGCTGGTCGTCGGCATCTTCATCCTGTACCCCTTCGTCTCGACGCTGGTCAACGCCTTCACCGACCGCCGGACCCTGATCCCCGGCGAGTTCGTGGGCCTGGCCAACTTCCGGGAGCTGCTGCACGACGAGATGTTCTGGATCGGCCTGCGCAACAGCACGTTGTACGTCCTCGGGGTGGTCCCCGCGCTCGTCCTGCTACCTCTGCTGCTCGCGCTCCTGGTCCAGAAGAACATCCCCGGCATCGCCTTCTTCCGGTCGGCCTTCTACACCCCGGTCGTCGCGTCCATCGTCGTGGTGGGCCTCATCTGGGTGTGGCTGCTCGACGAACGCGGCCTGGTGAACTCGCTGTTGGAGACGATCGGCGTCGGCAGGGTCGGCTTCCTCAGCGACCAGTGGCTGCTCCTGCTCAGCGCCATGGCCGTCACGGTCTGGAAGGGCCTCGGCTACTACATGATCATTTATCTGGCCGCCCTCGCCAACGTGCCGCGCGAGCTGCACGAGGCCGCCTCGGTGGACGGCGCGGGCGCGATCCGCCGTTTCCTCACGGTCACCGTGCCCGCCGTCCGCTCCACCATGGTGCTGGTCGGCGCGCTCTCCTCGGTCGCCGCCTTCAAGGTGTTCTCCGAGGTCTACCTGATGGCCGGCCCGGACGGCGGACCCGCGGGCGAGGACACCACGCTCGTGATGCTCGTGCAGCGCACCGGTACCGGCCTGACCGGCCGCGTCGGCTATGCCTCCGCCATCTCGGTCGTCGTGTTCGTCGTCACCGTCGCGCTGATGCTGCTCGTGCTGCGCGCCGACCGGAAGGAGGACGCGTGAGCGTCGCCGAGAAGGTGCGCGAGGCACCGGCCGCCGTGGAGGCGGCGCCCCGCCGCAAGCGCGTCACCGACGAGCACGGCCGAAGCGTCCGGGTGTGGGAACTCGCCCTGCGCTACCTGCTGTTGATCGCCGTCCTCGCGCTCACCGTCGGGCCGTTCGTGTGGCAGCTGTCCACCTCGCTGAAGGGCCCGACCGAGGACATCTTCAGCTCGCCGCCCAAGTTCCTGCCGAGCGAACCGACCCTGCACAACTACGAACGGGTCGCCGAGACCATCCCCGTATGGGACTACGCGTTCAACTCGCTGAAGGTCGCCACCGCCAACGTCGTGACGAACTGCGTCGGTTCGGCGCTCGCGGGCTACGCGCTCGCCCGGCTGCGCTACCGCGGCCGCAAGGTGACCACGCTCGTGTTCATCCTGGCGATGCTCGTGCCCGTGGAGGGCATCATCATCGCCCAGTTCACGACGATGCGTGAGCTCGGTCTGAACAACACCCTCATCGGGGTCGTCCTGCCCGGCTGCATCGGCGCGATGAACGTCCTGCTGATGCGCAACGCGTTCCTCAACCTCCCCTACGAGATCGAGGAGGCGGCCTTCGTCGACGGCGCGAACACCTGGCAGCGGTTCCTGCGGATCGCCCTGCCGTCGGTGAAGGGCACCCTCGCAGTCGTCGCGATCTTCGCCTTCATGGGCGCCTGGGACGACTTCCTGTGGCCGCTCATCGTGCTCAGCGACCCGGACAAGTTCACCCTGACCATCGGCCTCAACTACCTGCACGGCACCTTCGCCAACGACGAACGGCTCGTCGCCGCGGGCACGATCATCGCCGTGGCACCGCTGATCGCCCTCTTCGCCTGCCTCCAGCGGTACTTCTTCCGCGGTGTCGGCGAGGGCGCGGTGAAGGGCTGAGCCCGGCGACCACGGGCGCTCACCCGCCCCACCACCACGGGCTCACAGGCTCGAAAAGGCCCCACACCCCCACGTACGCACCCCAGAACCAGGACTCCTGCATGCCTTCTGTCGTGCGCTTCGGCGTCAACTACACCCCGAGTGAAGGGTGGTTCCACCACTGGCTGGACTTCGACCTCGACTCCGTACGGGCCGACCTCGACTCCATCGCCGCACTCGGCCTGGACCACATCCGGGTCTTCCCGATCTGGCCCTACTTCCAGCCGAACCGTTCGCTGATCCGCCCGCGGGCCGTCGAGCAGCTCGTCGACCTCGCGGACGCGGCCGCCGAGCGCGGCCTCGACGTCAACGTCGACGGTCTGCAAGGGCACTTGTCCAGCTTCGACTTCCTGCCGGCGTGGACCCAGACCTGGCACCGGCGCAGTCTGTTCACCGACCCCGAGGTGGTCGAGGGGCAGGCGGAGTACCTGCGGACCCTCGCGGCGGCGCTCGCGGACCGGCCCAACTTCATCGGCATGACCGTCGGCAACGAGGTCAACCAGTTCTCGGCGGGCCCCCATCCGGACCCCGACCGGGCGGACCCGGCGCAGATCGACGCCTGGCTGGAGCGGATGCTCACCGCCTGCGAGAAGGGCGCGCCGGGCAAACTGCATCTGCACGCGGAGTACGACGCGGCCTGGTACCAGGACGACATGCCGTTCACCCCGGCCCAGGCCGCCCGGCAGGGCGCGGTGACCGCCGTGCACTCGTGGGTGTTCAACGGCACGGCCCAGCGGCACGGACGTACCGGAGTCGCGACCGAACACCACGCCGCCTATCTGATCGAGCTGTCCAAGGCCTGGGCCGACGACCCCTCCCGTCCGGTCTGGCTCCAGGAGGTCGGCGCCCCGGCGCCGCTGGTCCCCGCCGAACACGCCGCCGCCTTCACCGAGGCGACCGTCGCGAACGCGCTCGACTGCACCGACCTGTGGGGCATCACCTGGTGGTGCTCCCACGACGTGTCCCGCGACCTGGCCGACTTCCCCGAACTCGAATACGGGCTGGGCCTGTTGACCAACGACCGCCACCCCAAGGACAGCGCACGCGCGCTCGCCCGCACGGCCCGCGAGCACACCTACGCCCCCAAGACCCGCACCACCGCGCTCGTCGTCCCCGACAGCCCCGCCGGCCGCTCGCTCTGCGCGCCCGGCGGACCCGTCTTCGAGGCGTTCTTCCGGCTCACCGCCGACGGCGCCCGCCCGGCCACCGTGCTCGCCTCACGCGCGGACGACGGGGAACACCTCGCCGCCCGCGGCATCACCGAAGTCGTCACTCCCGATCAGGTTCCGTAGACCCCCACAAGAACTCCCACAAGGAGGCACTTGCTCGTGAACCCCACCAGACGCACCGTCCTGCTCGCCGCCGGCACCGGGGCGGCCGCCGCTCTGCTCCCGGCCTCGTCCGCGACCGCCGAGCCGAAGGCCGCCGCGGCACTCCAGCCGTACGCGTCGTACTGGTACCCGGACTCGTTCCCCTCGGGCTCCCCGGGCGCGGGCATCACCTGGCGCAGCCTGAAGGCCTGGAGCGCCGGTACCGACACCGACCTGGCGTTCAACGCGGCGTCCGTGCCGCTCGCCGCCCGCTTCACCCCGACACCGGCGAACACGACGGCCCGCTCGGGCCAGGCCCGTATCCAGTCCCTGGTCTCCTTCGGCCCGACCGCGAGCAACCCCTCGCAGGGCGCGGCCGACGCCGACTACTACGCCCTCACCCACTGGTCGTACGTCGACGAGCTGATCTTCTGGGGCGGTTCCTCCGGCGAGGGCCTGATCCTCGCCCCGAACGCGCCGATCGTGGACGCCGCCCACCGGCACGGCGTGCCCGTCCTCGGCAACGTCTTCCTGCCGCCCGTCGCGTACGGCGGACAGCTGCAGTGGACCCGGGACCTGGTGCAGAAGGACGCGGCCGGGCACTATCCGCTGGCCGCGCAGCTCGTCGCGGTCGCGGAGGCGTACGGTTTCGACGGCTGGTTCATCAACGCCGAGACCGGTGGCGGAAACGCCGCCCTCGCCACCGACATGCTCGGCTTCCTCACCGAGCTCAAGAGGCTCGGCACGGCGAAGGGCCAGCGCGTCACCTGGTACGACTCCATGACCGTGAACGGCTCGGTGAGCTGGCAGGGCGCGCTCAACAACCAGAACAGGGTGTTCTTCCAGGCCGCCGACTCCATGTTCGTCGACTTCCGCTGGTCGTCGGGCAGCCTGGCCTCCTCGGGCACTACGGCCCAGCAACTCGGCCGCAGCCGCTACGAGTTGTGGGCGGGCGTCGACGTGGAGGCCAACGGCTGGAACCGCTCCGTGAACTGGGACGCCATGGTGCCCAACAGCTCGGCGCACGTCGTCTCGGTGGGCTTCTACCGGCCCGAGTGGACCCGCAACCATCTGCCCGCCGGGCGCACCCCGGGAGACTTCCACGCCGCCGACGACCGCTTCTGGACCGGCCGCTCGCTCGATCCGGCGAAGCCCGACGCCACCGACACCTGGCGGGCTCCCGCCGTGTCCGTCGCCGACCGCTCTACGGTCACCGCCGCCCCGTTCGCGAGCACCTTCAACACCGGCCACGGACTGCGCTGGTACGAGGAGGGCAAGGTCACGTCGACCGCCGCCTGGAACCACCTCGGCCTCCAGGACCGGCTGCCCTCCCGGCGCTGGGTCGTGCGCACGACGGGCGCGCGCCCCGCTGTCACCTTCGACTTCGCGGACGCGTGGCGCGGCGGCAGCAGCGTCCTGGTCGCGGGCGCCCTCGACGCGCCCGCCACGCTGGACCTGTACGCGACCAGGCTGCCGATCGGCCAGGACACGGTCGTCGAACTGACCCACCGCGTCGACTCGGGGAGTGCGACGGTCGAGCTGGCCGTGGCCACCGCCGAGCCGTCGGGCCCCGGCCAGCCGTACGCGTACACGTACTTCCCGGTCACCGTCGGCAGCGGCTGGGGGACCTCGACCGTACGGCTGACAGGTCTGCCGGCGGGCGGCACGGTGCACGGCCTCGGCGTCCGGCTCACCGGGTCCGGCGCCGCGGTGAAGTGGCGGCTCGGCGGAATCGCCGTACGGAACCAGGCCGCCCAGAGTCCGTCCGTCCCGGCCGACCTGAGCATCACCGGCGCCTCGGGAGGCGACCTGCGCTTCGCGTGGCGGGCCGTCCCCGGTGACGTACGCCACTACACGCTGCACCGGGTCCTGCCCGACGGCACCCGGCGCTTCCTCGGCGGCACCGCCCAGCAGGCCTTCTTCGTCGGCGGATTGACAGCCGAGGGCGGTGAGTCCACGGCAAGGTTCGAACTGCGGGCCGTGGGGGAGCTTTACACCGCGTCGGCCCCAGCTACCGTCACCCACACCTGGTGACCGCCGACCAGGTGGTCACCACCGAAAGCCGGTGTTGACCACCGACACCGAGCAGCAACCCGCACAACGGAGTTACGGAGCACCTCACATGCATGACGACCGCAACCTGGTCGAAGCCCGCCTCAAGCGTGTGCTCGACGAGCGCATACGACCCGCCGTGTACCCCGAGTCGGTACCACTGGAAGTGGCGGTGTGGCACGCGCCCGGCGAGCCCGTGCCGGTCGACGAAGGGCTGTCCGCCCCGGTCGAACCGATCGAGGCGGGCGCGCGGTGGGGTGCTCCGTGGGGCACCAGCTGGTTCCGGGTGACCGGGACCGTGCCCCAGGAGTGGGCCGGGAAGACCGTCGAGGCGATCCTCGACCTCGGCTTCGACGAGAACATGCCCGGCTTCCAGTGCGAGGGCCTTGTCTACCGTCCCGACGGAACCCCGGTGAAGGGCCTGAACCCGCGCAACCAGTGGGTGCGGATCGGCGCCCCCGTCGAGGGCGGCGAGGAGGTGCGGCTGCACGTCGAGGCCGCGTCCAACCCCGTCATCCTCGACTACCACCCGTTCCGGCCCACGCAGTTGGGCGACAAGGAGACCGCGGGCAGCGAACCGCAGTACAAGCTGGAGCGGATGGACCTCGCCGTCCTCGACGAGGCGGTGTGGCAGCTGGTCATCGATCTGGAGGTCCTCGGCGAGCTGATGGCGGAGCTGCCGGTGGAGTCCGCGCGCCGCTGGGACGTCCTGCGGGCGGTGGAGAAGGCCCTCGACGCCGTCGACCTGCAGAACGTGGGCGGCACGGCGGCCGCGGCCCGCTCGCACCTCGAAGGGGTGCTGTCGGCACCGGCCGTCCCCTCCGCCCACCACATCAGCGCGGTCGGCCACGCCCACATCGACTCGGCGTGGCTGTGGCCGCTGCGCGAGACCGTACGCAAGGTCGCCCGGACAACCTCCAACATGACGGCCCTGCTGGAGGACGAGCCGGACTTCGTCTTCGCCATGTCGCAGGCCCAGCAGTGGGCCTGGGTGAAGGAGCACCGGCCCGAGGTGTGGGCCAAGGTGAAGAAGGCGGTGGCCGACGGGCGGTTCGTGCCGGCCGGCGGCATGTGGGTCGAGTCGGACACCAACATGCCCGGCTCGGAGGCGATGGCCCGGCAGTTCGTGCACGGCAAGCGGTTCTTCCTCGACGAGTTCGGCGTCGAGAACGAGGAGGCCTGGCTGCCCGACACCTTCGGCTTCGCCGCCGGACTGCCGCAGATCATCAAGGCGGCCGGTTCCAAGTGGCTGCTGACACAGAAGATCTCGTGGTCCCAGACCAACAAGTTCCCGCACCACACCTTCCAGTGGGAGGGCATCGACGGCACGCGGATCTTCACGCACTTCCCGCCCGTGGACACGTACAACTGCTCCATGAAGGGCAGCGAGATCGCCCACGCGGCCAACAACTTCAAGGACAAGGGCGTCGCCCGGCACTCCCTCGCGCCGACCGGCTGGGGCGACGGCGGTGGTGGCACGACCCGGGAGATGATCGCCAAGGCGGCCCGGCTCCGGGACCTCGAAGGCTCGGCGACCGTGGTCTGGGAGACCCCGGAGAAGTTCTTCGAGAAGGCGGAGGCCGAGTACCCCAACGCCCCCGTGTGGGTCGGTGAGTT
This sequence comes from Streptomyces sp. NBC_00258, assembly GCF_036182465.1. Taxonomy (NCBI): domain Bacteria; kingdom Bacillati; phylum Actinomycetota; class Actinomycetes; order Kitasatosporales; family Streptomycetaceae; genus Streptomyces; species Streptomyces sp. NBC_00258. The sequence continues at coordinate 2,504,887 of NZ_CP108081.1, read as the reverse complement.
GTACCTGGAGCTGCACCGCGCCACACTCACCAGCCAGGCAAAGACCAAGCAGGGGAACCGGCGCAGCGAACACCTCCTGCGCGAGGCCGAACTGTGGGCGGCGACCGCGGCCGTCCGGACCGAATTCACCTACCCGTACGAGGAGTTGGACCGTCTCTGGAAGACGGTCCTGCTCCACCAGTTCCACGACATCCTGCCCGGCTCGTCCATCGCCTGGGTGCACCGCGAGGCCCGTAGGACGTACGAGGCCGTCGCCGAGGAGCTGAACGGCATCATCGACTCCGCCCAGCGCGCGCTGGCCGGTGAGGGCACGACCGCCCTCGCCTTCAACTCGGCGCCGCACACCCGCGACGGGGTGCCCGCCGGCGGAGCGCGGACCCCGGCCGTCGGCGGCGAGTGCACGCTGGTGCCGCGCACGGACGGCGGTTATGTGATCGAGAACGGACGGCTGCGGATCGAGATCGACGAGCGCGGACTCGTGGTCTCCGCGTTCGACCTCGCGGCGGACCGTGAGACCCTCGCGCCCGGCGAGGCGGCCAACCTGCTCCAGATCCACCCCGACTTCCCGAACATGTGGGACGCCTGGGACGTCGACGAGTTCTACCGGAACACGGTCACCGACCTGGTCGAAGCCGACGAGGTCGCCCCCGGTGACGACGGCGTCTCGGTCCGGATCGTACGGACCTTCGGGGCGTCGAAGGTCACGCAGGTGCTGTCGCTCGCGCCGGGGGAGTGGCGGCTCGACATCGACACCGAGGTCGACTGGCACGAGACGGAGAAGTTCCTGAAGATGGCGTTCCCGCTCGATGTGCACGCCGAGCGGTACGCGTCCGAGACGCAGTTCGGGCACTTCTTCCGGCCGACGCACACCAACACGTCATGGGAGGCGGCCAAGTTCGAGGCCTGCAACCACCGGTTCGTCCACATGGAGGAGCCCGGCTGGGGCGTCGCGGTCGTCAACGACTCGACGTACGGCCACGACGTGACGCGGGCGGTGCGCGACGACGGTGGTACGACCACCACGGTCCGTGTCTCGCTGCTGCGCGCCCCGCGGTTCCCCGACCCCGAGACCGACCAGGGCGTCCACCGCTTCCGGCACGCGCTGGTGCCCGGTGCCGCGATCGGCGACGCGGTGCGCGAAGGCTGGCGGATCAACCTGCCCGAGCGGAAGGTCGTCGGCGGGGCCTCGGAGGTCGCGCCTCTGGTGGCCGTCGCCCAGGACGCGGTCGTGGTCACCGCGGTGAAGCTCGCCGACGACGGCAGCGGTGACGTGATCGTCCGCTTCCACGAGTCACGCGGCGGCCGCAGCCGCGCCACGCTCACGGCAGGCTTCGAGGTCGAGTCCGCCACGGTGACGGACCTCCTGGAACGCCCGCTCCCCGACGCGGTCGCCCCGGAGCAGGACGGCAGCAGGCTCACCCTGAAACTCCGCCCGTTCGAGCTGGTGACGCTGAGGCTGAAGAGGGCCTGAGGCTTCTTTTAGGCTGCGGGTGCGCTGTGGTTGCTCGCGCGGTTCCCCGCGCCCCTAAAGGCGAAAGACCGGGGCGCAGCCCCGTCTTTCAGGGGCGCGGGGCTGTGACATATGCGGCTCCGCCGCGTGGGCGCGACAAGCCCCCACCGGCCCGCAGACGCCCCTCGACCCGACTTCGGACCCGGTTCCAGCCCTCAAGGCTGGAGCTGGGTCCGCAGCCACTGCTCCACCTCACCCACATGCGCAGCCGCAGCCGCCCGTGCGGTCTCAGGGTCGCGAGCTACCAGCGCACGATGGATAGCCGCATGCTCCCGCCGGGTGCGCTCGAACGCCCCCTCCTCCTGGTAGCCGCGCCAGACCCGGGCGCGGAACGTGCGCGAGGAGAGCCCCTCCAGGATGGCCGCCATCGTGTCGTTGCCCGCGGCGACCCCGATGGCGCGGTGGAACGCCAGGTCGTGGGAGAGGATCTCCTCCGGGTCGTCCGTCGCGTTCATCGCCGTCAAGTGCTTCTCGACCTCGGCCAGTTGGTCGGAGGTGATCCGTGCGGCGGCGAGCGCGGTCGCCGTCGACTCCAGGATGCGCCGCACTTCGAGGAGCTCGACCAGCCCCGGTCCCCGGGAGAGGTCCGCGACCACACCGAAGGTCTCCAGCAGGTCCCCGGCCTCCAGCTGGGTGACGTAGATCCCGGACCCGTGCCGGGCCTCCAGGACGCCCAGGACCGTGAGCGCCCGGATCGCCTCGCGCATCGAGCTGCGCGAGATGCCCAGCTGTGACGCCAGATCCCGCTCGGTCGGCAGCCGCGCGCCCGGCTCCAGACGGCCCTCGCCGATCATCGCCTTGATCTGGTCTATCGCGCGCTGCGTCACGGTCCCCTTCTGCGGGGCCGCCGTCGTCCCCTGGGGCAGGCTCTCGTCCACGCCATGTCCTCCTGTTGCCGGGTGCGCCGCAGTCTAACCACTCAGGTGGTCGGACCACTACGTATGAAAACCAGGGAAAATTGCGGTCCAGGGGTGTTGTCAGGGGGAAGTGGTCTGATAAATATGCGTGGCACCTGCTCGATCACGCTCAACGAGGAGCCGATAGATGGCCGGCAGAACAGTGCGGTACCGGAACGGTCGAAACACCTCACGGGCGATACGTGCGGCGGCCGTGGCCGCCTGCGCCACGCTCGTACTCGCGGCATGCGGCAGCACCAAGGACAACGTCGCCTCCAAGGGCGACGGCGGAGGCGACGGCAGCGGCAAGGTCGGCGTCATCCTGCCCCTGCTGACCTCGCCGTTCTGGCAGTCGTACAACGACTACGTACCCAAGATGGCGAAGACCGAGGACGTCGACGCCCTCAAGACCGTGAACTCCAACAGCGACCCGTCGCAGCAGATCACGGACATCAACAACCAGCTCAACCAGGGCGTGAAGGGCCTCGTCGTGGCCCCCCTGGACAGCGCCGCGATCTCCGCCGGGCTCGACCAGGCCGAGCGCAAGGGCGTGCCCGTGGTCGCCGTGGACGTGGCGCCCGAGAAGGGCAAGGTCGCGATGGTCGTACGCGCCAACAACGTCGCGTACGGGGAGAAGGCCTGCGAGTACCTCGGCGAGCAGATCCCCTCCGGCAAGGTCGTGCAGATCATGGGCGACCTGGCCTCGGTCAACGGCCGGGACCGCTCCGAGGCCTTCCGGGCCTGCGTCAAGGAGAAGTTCCCGAAGCTGAAGGTCCTGGAGATCCCCGCCAAGTGGGAGTCGGACACGGCGGCCTCCAAGCTGGACACGCTCCTCAACGCCAACCCGGACATCAAGGGCATCTACATGCAGGCGGGCGGCGTCTACCTCGCGCCCACGCTGCAGACCCTGAAGTCCAAGGGGCTGCTGAAGAAGACCGGCGAGAAGGGCCACATCACGATCGTCTCGAACGACGGCATCCCGCAGGAGTTCGACGCCATCCGCAAGGGCCAGATCGACGCCACCGTCTCGCAGCCGGCCGACCTCTACGCCAAGTACGGCATGTACTACATCAAGGCGGCGATGGAGGGGAAGACCTTCAAGCCGGGTCCGACCGACCACGACTCCGAGATCGTCAAGCTGCCCAGCGGCATCCTTGAGGACCAGCTGCCCGCGCCGCTGGTGACCAAGGAGAACGTCGACGACCCCGAGCTGTGGGGCAACACGGTCAAATGAGCACACCACTCGTTGAGGCGCGGGGCATAGCCAAGCGGTACGGCCCCACGGTCGCCCTCGCCGACGGACAGCTGACCGTGCACGCGGGCGAGTCCCATGCCCTCGTCGGCCGCAACGGCGCGGGCAAGTCCACCCTCGTCACCGTACTCACCGGCCTCCAGGCCCCCGACGAGGGCACGGTCAGCTTCGACGGCGAGCCCGCGCCCGCGCTCACCGACCGGGACGCCTGGCGGCGTAAGGTGGCCTGCGTCTACCAGAAGCCCACCGTGGTCCCCGAGCTGACGGTCGCCGAGAACCTCTTCATCAACCGGCAGCCGCAGGGCCGCGGCGGCTTCATCAGCTGGCGACGGCTGAAGACGGAGGCCGCCGAGGTCCTCGACACCTGGGACGTCCACGTCGACCCGGAGGCACGGACCGCCGACCTCAAGGTCGAGGACCGCCAAATGGTGGAGATCGCCCGGGCGTTGAGCTTCGGCGCCCGGTTCATCGTCCTCGACGAACCGACCGCCCAGCTCGACAACCGGGAGATCGAGCGCCTCTTCACCCGCATGCGCGCGCTCCAGGAGTCCGGCGTCACGTTCCTGTTCATCTCGCACCACCTCCAGGAGGTGTACGAGGTCTGCCAGACCGTGACGGTCCTGCGCGACGCCCGCTGGATCACCACGGCCCCGGTGGCCGAGCTGCCGCGGGCGGCCCTCGTCGAGGCCATGGCGGGGGAGTCGATCGCCGCCGTGGAGGAGAAGGCCTCCCGTGGCGACGTGGACGCCGGCGCGCCCGTCGTCCTCGAAGCACACGGGCTCACGTCGGAGTCGTACGAGGGCATCGACCTCACCGTGCGCGGTGGTGAGGTCGTCGGCCTCGCCGGATCCAGCGGCAGCGGCAAGATCGAGCTTGCCGAGTCCTTCGCGGGACTGCACACGCCGACCGGCGGGACCGCTCAACTGGAGGGCAGGCAGCTGCCGTTCGGCGATGTGACGGCCGCTCTGCGCGCCGGTGTCGGCTGCGTGCCGCGCGACCGGCACGGGCAGGGTCTCGTCTTCGGCATGACCGTCGGCGACAACGCCACCATGACCGTCCTGGACCGCCTCGGCCGGTACGGCTTCGTCGGCACCGACCGCAAGCGGGGCTTCGCCGACGAGCTGATCGACCGCCTCGACATCCACACCGAGGGGCCCGACCAGCCCGTGTCCGACCTCTCCGGCGGCAACGCGCAGAAGGTCGTCATGGCCCGGGCCCTCGCCTCCGACCCCCGGCTGCTGGTCCTGATCAACCCCACCGCGGGCGTCGACGTGAAGTCCAAGGAGTCCCTGCTCTCCCGCATGGACTCGGCCCGCGACGACGGCACCGCCGTCCTCGTCGTCTCCGACGAACTCGACGACCTGCGCCGCTGCGACCGCGTCCTCGTCCTCTTCCACGGCCGTGTCGTCGCCGAGCACCCGGCGGGCTGGCGCGACCACGAGCTGATCGCCTCCATCGAAGGAGTGGACCACCATGGCTGACACGAAGGCCCCGTCGGCCTCGGCCTCCACCCCCCTGCGGCCATTGAAGAGCAAGGCCGACGCCAAGGCCGTACTCCTGCGCAGGGCACGCGAACTCGCCCTGGTTCCGGCCCTGTTGCTGCTGCTCGTCCTCGGCGCGTTCGTCAACGACGCCTTCCTCACCGAGCAGAACATCATCTCCATCCTGGGTGCCTCGGCGGCCCTGGCGATGGTGGTCCTCGCCGAGTCGCTGGTGCTCATCACCGGCAAGTTCGACCTGTCGCTGGAGTCGGTCGTCGGTATCGCGCCCGCCGTCGGAGCGCTGTTGCTGCTGCCCGCCGCGCAGTCGGGCTGGGGCACGGAACTGCCCGCCGGGGTCGCCCTGCTCGCGATCCTCGTGGTGGGCGCGATCATCGGCGGCTTCAACGGCATCCTCGTGGTGAAGCTCAAGCTCAACGCGTTCATCGTGACGCTGGCGATGCTGATCATCCTGCGTGGTCTGCTGGTCGGCGCGACCGAGGGCAAGACGCTGTTCGGGATGCCCGACGCCTTCTACACGCTCGCCACCACGACGTTCCTGAGCGTGCCGATCTCGGTGTGGCTGGCGGCGGCGTCCTTCGGCGTCGCCGGGTTCTTCCTCAAGTACCACCGACTGGGGCGTGCCCTGTACGCGATCGGCGGCAACGCGGACGCGGCACGCGCGGCCGGCATCCGTGTCGAGCGCGTGATGCTCGGCGTGTTCGTCGTCGCCGGAACGCTCGCCGCGGTCGGCGGTCTGATGCAGACCGGCTACGTCGGCGCGATCAACGCCAACCAGGGCCAGAACATGATCTTCACGGTGTTCGCGGCCGCGGTTATCGGCGGCATCAGCCTCGACGGCGGCAAAGGCACGATGTTCGGCGCCCTGACGGGCGTCCTCCTTCTTGGGGTTGTTCAGAACTTGCTCACTCTTGCCCAGGTTCCGTCTTTCTGGATCCAGGCCATTTATGGGGGAATCATCCTGGTTGCCCTGATGATCGCCCGCGTGACCACCGGCCGGGCTCAGGACTGAGCCAACGCCTCGCGACCGTCCCAAGTACCGGACCGAAAGGCCCTTCTGTGTCCTCATCTGCCGCCCGCATCATCGCGGTTGACACCTACGACATCCGCTTCCCCACCTCGCGCGAGCTCGACGGCTCCGACGCGATGAACCCGGACCCCGACTACTCGGCCGCGTACGTCGTGCTGCGCACAGGCAGCGACGACACGGCCGACGGCCTGGAGGGACACGGGTTCACCTTCACCATCGGGCGGGGCAACGATGTCCAGGTCGCCGCGATCGAGGCGCTGCGCCCGCACATCCTGGGCCGGCCGGTGGACGAGTTGTGCGCGGATCCCGGCGCGTTGAGCCGGGACCTGATCGGGGACAGCCAACTGCGGTGGCTCGGGCCCGAGAAGGGCGTGATGCACATGGCGATCGGCGCCGTCGTCAACGCCGTCTGGGACCTGGCCGCCAAGCGCGCCGAGAAGCCGCTGTGGCAGCTGCTCGCCGACGCCACGCCCGAATGGCTCGTGTCCCAGGTGGACTTCCGCTACATCGCGGACGTCCTCACCCCCGAGGACGCCCTCCGCCTGCTGCGCGAGGGCAGGGAGGGCGCGACGGAACGCGCCGTGCTGCTCAAGGAGCGCGGCTTCCCCGGCTACACCACCTCGCCCGGCTGGCTCGGCTACTCCGACGAGAAGCTCACCCGGCTGGCCCGCCAGGCCGTCGCCGACGGCTTCACACAGATCAAGCTGAAGGTCGGCGCGGACCTCGCCGACGACGTACGCCGCTGCCGGGTGGCCCGTTCCGTCGTCGGACCGGACATCCGCGTCGCCATCGACGCCAACCAGCGCTGGAACGTCGACGAGGCCATCGAGTGGACCAAGGCGCTCGCCGAGTTCGACCCGTACTGGATCGAGGAGCCCACCAGCCCCGACGACGTCCTCGGCCACGCCGCGATCCGCAAGGCGATCGCGCCGGTCAAGGTCGCGACCGGCGAGCACGTACAGAACCGGATCATCTTCAAGCAGCTGCTCCAGGCGGGTGCCATCGACATCCTGCAGATCGACGCGGCCCGCGTCGGCGGCGTCAACGAGAACCTCGCGATCCTGCTCCTCGCGGCCAAGTTCGGCATCCCGGTCTGCCCGCACGCCGGTGGCGTCGGCCTGTGCGAACTGGTCCAGCATCTCTCGATGTTCGACTACGTGGCACTGTCCGGAACGACCGAGGACCGCGTGATCGAGTACGTGGACCATCTGCACGCCCACTTCCTCGACCCGGTGGTGATCAGAGAGGGTCACTACATGGCACCCACCTCACCGGGCTTCTCGGCGACCATGCGGCCGGAGTCCATCGCGGAGTTCACGTTCCCCGGCGGCACGTTCTGGGCCGCCGACCTCGACCGGCAGAAGGGGCAGGCGGCATGAGCGACTTCGAGGGCCTCAAGGCCCTGGTGACGGGTGGCGCCTCCGGCATCGGCCGGGCCACCGCGGAACTCCTCGCCTCCCGCGGGGCCCAGGTCGCCGTTCTGGACCTGGACCCCGCGAGCGTGGAGAAGCCCCTGCTCGGCTACCAGGCGGACGTCACCGACGACGAGTCCGTACGCCGGGCCGTCGCGGCCGCGATCGCCGACCTGGGCGGCCTCGACGTGCTCGTCAACAACGCGGGCATCGGTGCCCAGGGCACGGTCGAGGACAACGACGACGAGGTCTGGCACCGCGTGCTGGACGTCAACGTCGTCGGCATGGTCCGTACGGCCCGGGCGGCCCTGCCACACCTGCGGAAGTCCTCGCACGCGGCCATCGTGAACACCTGCTCCATCGCGGCCACCGCGGGCCTCCCGCAGCGCGCCCTGTACTCCGCGTCCAAGGGCGCCGTCCTGTCGCTGACCCTCGCCATGGCCGCCGACCACGTCCGCGAGGGCATCCGCGTCAACTGCGTGAACCCCGGCACCGTCGACACCCCCTGGGTCGGCCGCCTCCTCGACGCCGCGACGGATCCCGCCGCCGAACGGGCCGCCCTGGAGGCCCGCCAGCCCACCGGCCGCCTCGTCTCCGCGTCCGAAGTCGCGGGCGCCGTCGCCTACTTGGCGAGCCCGCTGTCCGGCGCCACCACCGGCACCGCGCTCGCCGTGGACGGCGGTATGCAGGGGCTGCGACTGCGTCCGGCGGGCCAGTGAGCGGGTCGGTGAACGAGCCGGTGAACAGGCTCGGCCGCAGCGGCGTCGAGATCACCGCCCTCGCCCTCGGCGCCGCCGGCATCGGCAACCTCTTCACCGAGGTCGGCGACGAGCAGGCGTACGACACCGTGGGCGCCGCCTGGGACGCGGGCGTCCGGTACTTCGACACCGCGCCCCATTACGGCATCGGCCTATCCGAACGCCGCCTGGGCGCGGCCCTGCGTGGGCGCCCCCGGTCGGCGTACACCGTCTCGACCAAGGTGGGCCGCCGCCTGGAGCCCAGCGACGCGGGCGGTGACGACCTCGCCAACGGTTTCGCCGTGCCCGCCACCCACCGCCGCGTGTGGGACTTCAGCGCGGACGGCGTACGCCGCAGCCTGGACGCCAGTCTGGAACGGCTCGGCCTCGACCGGGTGGACGTCGTCTATCTCCACGACCCGGACGACCACGCCGAACAGGCCTTCCGGGAGGGCTACCCGGCGCTGGAGAAGCTCCGCGCGGAGGGCGTGGTGGGCGCGATCGGCGCGGGCATGAACCAGGCCGAGATGCTCACCCGCTTCATCCGCGACACCGACGTCGACGTGGTGCTGTGCGCCGGGCGCTACACCCTCCTCGACCAGGGCGCACTGACCGAACTGCTGCCGGCCGCGCAGGAGCGCGGGACCTCCATCGTGATCGGCGGTGCCTTCAACTCCGGTCTGCTGGCCGACCCGAGGCCGGGAGCGACGTACAACTACACGGCCGCACCGCCCGAGATGCTGGACCGCGCCCTCGCTCTCAACGCCATGGCCGACCGGCACGGCACCACCCTGCGCGCCGCCGCCCTGGCCTTCTGCGCCGCCCATCCGTCCGTCGCCGGCGTCCTCGTGGGAGCCAAGTCGCCGCACGAAGTCCGCGACTGCGCCGAGCAGTTCGCGACGCCCGTGCCCGCGGCCTTCTGGCAGGAGGCGCGGGACGCGGACCTCCTGCCCGCCGCCGCCCCCGTACCCGGCGAGCACGCGCCGAAGCCGGAGGAGTCGTCATGAGAGTGGCCCTGCACACCAAGGTCCGCGCCGACCGCGTCGCCGAGTACGACGCCGCCCACCGCGAGGTCCCCGGAGAACTCACGGACGCGATCCGCGCCGCCGGAGCCACCTCCTGGACGATCTGGCGCAGCGGCACCGACCTCTTCCACGTCCTGGAGTGCGAGGACTACCCGCGACTCCTCGCCGAACTGGAGAAACTGCCGGTCAACATCGCCTGGCAGGCCCGGATGGCGGAACTCCTCGACGTGGTGCACGACTACTCGGCCGAGGGCTCGCAGGCGGGGCTGCCGGTCGTATGGGAGCTGCCGTGACCGTACGCACGGGCGTCGTCGACGCCCACCATCACGTCTGGGACCTCTCCGTACGGGACCAGGACTGGATCACCGGCCCCGAACTGGCGCCCCTCAGAAGAAACTTCACCGTCGAGGACCTGGAACCGCAGGCGCGTGCCGTCGGAGTCTCCCGGACCGTCCTCGTGCAGACGGTCACGGTGGCGGACGAGACCCCGGAGTTCCTGGCACTCGCGGAGACACACGACCTGATCGCCGGAGTGGTCGGCTGGACCGACCTCACCGGCCCCCACGCGGCCGACGAACTGGCCCGTCTGCGCGAGTTGCCGGGCGGCCGGTACCTGAAGGGCATCCGCCACCAGGTCCAGGGCGAGCCGGACCCCGAATGGCTGCTGCGCCCGGATGTTCAGCGAGGGCTGGGCGCGGTGGCGGCGGCCGGGCTCGTGTACGACCTGGTGGTACTTCCCCACCAGCTTCCGGCCTGCACCAAGGCCGCCGCCGCCCTGCCCGGTCTGACCTTCGTCCTGGACCACTTGGGGAAGCCGCCCATCGCCTCGGGCGAACTGGAGCCGTGGGCCTCCGACGTCAGGGCGCTCGCCGCCCTGCCGAACACGGTGTGCAAGCTGTCGGGGATGGTGACGGAGACGGACCTGACGCAGCAGCGGTCGGCGCAGGCGCGGCGGCGGGAGATGTTGCCCTACGCGGACACCGTGCTGGACGCCTTCGGCCCGGGGCGCCTCATGTTCGGCTCCGACTGGCCGGTGTGCACGCTGGCGACGACGTACGGCGGGGTCTCGTTCATGGCCGACGGTCTGACGCTGGGCCTGGACAGCGTCGAACGCGCACAGGTCTTCGAGGGCACCGCCGAGCGCGTCTACCGCCTCTGAAGCACACAGCGGATCCGCATCTACGACCTCTGAACCACCACGTCCAGCCGTGTCGGCGGTAGGAATTCCCGTACATACGTCCGCTCCCAGCAGGCGCCCGTCTCCCGCAGTTCCTGCCAGGTCGTGTACCGGTAGCGGAAGAGACGGGCCCGGACGTACCGGGGCGGTGCGTCCGGCGGGAACGGGGAGCGGCGCAGGAGGCGCAGTGTGTCCCGGTCGTTCTCCAGGAGCCGCTCCACCAGGGCGCCGAACCACGATCCGGCGTAGGCGGGGGAGAGCGCGGCGAACCACATCATCCAGTCGAGCCGCAGATGGTACGGGGCGAACTGACGCGGCCAGCGCCCCGGATCGCCGGGCTTGCCCCTGAACTCGTACTCCCGCCAGTCGGAGTCCTCGTGGGGCACGGCATCGGCCGTCCCCTCGACCACCACCTCGTACCGGATGCGGCTGACGCTGCCGAACGCCCCGTAGGTGTTCACCAGATGGAGGGGGTCGAAGGAGCGGTTCATGACCTGGCGACGGGAGATCATGTTGCGGACCGGGTGGTAGCTCAGTGTCACGAGCAGCGCGGCGACGGCGAGGACCACGACCTCGTACCAGAGAGGGGCGCCGGGGACGTCCGGGGCCGTGCCGGGCAGCTCCAGTGCCGACAGCGCCAGCACGATCGTGATCCAGTTCAGCCAGGAGAAGTTGCCGGACAGGATCAGCCACAGCTGGGTGACGATCATCAGGGCCGCGGCTGCCGTGGCGACGGGCTGAGGGGCGAACAGCAGGACGGGCACGACGAGTTGGGTGAAGTGGTTGGCGGCCACCTCGACCCGGTGCAGCGGCTTCGGCAGATGGTGGAAGAACCAGCTCAGCGGGCCCGGCATCGGCTGGGTCTCGTGGTGGTGGTCGAGGCAGGTCAGCTTGCGCCAGCACGCGTCGCCGCGCATCTTGATCAGCCCTGCCCCGAACTCGACGCGGAACAGGATCCAGCGCAGCAGGAAGAGCACCACCACCGGCGGGGCGACCTCGTCGTTGCCCAGGAAGACCGCGAGGAAGCCGGTCTCCAGGAGCAGGGACTCCCAGCCGAACGAGTACCAGGTCTGGCCGACGTTCACGATCGACAGATACATGACCCAGGGCACCAGCCAGAGCAGCATGGCACCCCAGAGCGGCAGTCGACCGTCCAGCCCGGCGACGAGCGCCACCGACACCGCGCAGCCGGTCCATGCCCAGACCGCGAAGAAGCGGTCGGAGTAGTGGAGATGGAACACACTCGGTGCCTGCCGGAACGGCACCCGCGCAACGAACCGGGGCACCGGCAGCATCCCGCGCTCGCCGATCAGCGCTCGGAACTGCAGCGCCGCGCCCAGGAACGCGACGAGATAGATCACGGCCAGAGCCTTCTGGAGGACCAGTCGGCTCATCCAGTACTCGGGGGCTGTGAACCACTCCACGGAGTCCGCTCCCTTCGCTTCCATTGTGACGCTGTGTGACTCTCTCCGGCTTGCGGGGTTCCCTGGACCGGCGCAGACAATGGTGGACATATTGCCCGGGACGGACCGGGACGGACGGGAGAACGTGGTGCGCATACCCACCAGAACCCTCGTCACGGCCTGCGCGCTGTCCGCGGCGCTCCTCACAGGGGGCTGCGGCGGCGACGGGGACAAGGCGTCCGACTCCGCCACCTCCGGCGGAGAGGTCTTCCTCCAGCCGGTCGCGGCCCAGGGCCCGGACCCCTTCACCGACTCCACGGCCACCACGACCGCGACTCCGCCCCCCGTCACCCGTACGCCCCAGTCCACGGCCCCCACGGGCAGCGCCACGGCGGAGGGCGTCCGGTCCGTCTCGGGCGGTACGCCGGGCCTCTACGGCGGCACCCGGCGCGTCGGCAGCTGTGACGTCGACCGGCAGATCCGCTTCCTCACCGCCGACCAGGTCAAGGCGCGCGCCTTCGCGCAGTCCGCCGGCATCGCCCAGACAGGCATCCCCGACCATCTGCGCGGACTGACCCCGGTCGTGCTGCGCGCCGACACCAGGGTCACGAACCACGGTTTCCGGGACGGGCGTGCGACCGAGTACCAGGCCGTCCTCCAGGCGGGCACCGCCGTCCTGGTCGACAACCGGGGCGTACCGCGCGTGCGCTGCGCCTGTGGCAACCCCCTCAAGCCGCCGGTCGCCCTCCAGGGAACCCCCGGGCACAACGGCCGCCCCTGGTCCGGCTACCAGCCCACCAAGGTCATCGTGGTCACTCCGGCCCCACGGGTGATCGTCAACATCACGATCATCAACATCCAGAACAACACCTGGATCGAGCGGAGGATCGGCGACCACGACGGCGACGAGGACCGCATCGTGCCCGCGCCCGTCGTCGACCCGCACAGCCCGCGCCCGGACGGATCCTCGCTGTCGCCGGACGAGTCGTCGCCCGACAGGTCGTCGCCCGACAGGTCGTCGCCCGACAGGTCGTCGTCGGAGAGTTCCTCGGAAGGCGCCGACGAGTCCGCGAGCGACTGCGTGACACCGACCGTGACCGTCACCCCAGGCACCACCGAGGGCACTCCGACGGACGACTCCACGGACACCACGTCCCCGGACCCCACGGACTGCCCCACGGTCACCGAGACGGCCACTCCGGACCCCTCCGACGACCTGGTGTCACCCCCGGACGGTACGGACACGGGTACGCCGCCCGACGCGGACGTCCCCGACGAGCCCACCGTCGAGCAGCCCGAACCGCCGCTGGACTCCCCGGCCGACTCCCCGGAGAGCGAGGCCGGCCCCGACACCGTCCCGGAAGGCCCCGACCTGCCCGACGGCGGCGGCCTGATCCCCGACTAGGCCGGGCCGTGCGCGACCTGCCGTACATCCGTCGGCCGAGCGGTCCCGGGGGCGTCCCACGGGTCGAAGAATCGCCCAAATCCTGGCAAGGTGGGCCCATGGTTGATCGGGGAGCGAGCGCCCTGTCACTCCCGGACGACTGGCCCGCCCACCCGGACCCGATCCTGGCGCTCAACCGCATGGGCAGCTTCGACTGGGACCTGGACACCGGAACGTTCCAGATGGATGCCCTGGCCCACGAGATCTTCGACGTGCGCCCCGACGAGTTCGACGGCCGTCCCGAATCGCTGAGCATCCGGGTGCCACCGACCGAGGGCCGCCGCCTCGACGCCCACGTCTCCCAGGCCATCAAGGACGGCAGCGAGAACTACGGGGCGTACTTCCGGGTCCGCCGCCGTGACGGCACCCTGCGCTGGACCCACACCCAGGGCTACATCCGGCGCGACGAGACCGGCCGTCCGCGCCGCATCATCGGCATCGTCCGCGACGCCACGCAGGAACTCGGTGAGGCCGAGGCCCGCCGCGAGCAGGCCGCCCTTGACGAGGCCCGCCGCCAGCAGACCAACATCGTGCAGATCACCACCGCGGCCCTCGCGCACGCCCACACCGTCCAGGACGTCATCGACGTCCTCAAGGACACCCACGGAGTCACCCACCTGGGCGCCAAGAGCCTCGTCATGGGCCTGGTCGAGGCCGGCCGCATCCGGCTCGTCGCCGAGGGCCCCGCAGGCAGCTTCGTACCGGGCACGCTGGTCACCCGTATCGACGAGCAGTACCCGATGAGCGAGGCCGTGCGCACGCTCGCCCCGCGCTTCATCGAGTCGCCGGAGGAGTTCGCCGAGCGGTACCCGCTGCTCTGGCCGCACATCACCGGTCTGGAGATCACCTCGGCCGCCTATCTGCCGCTCATCGCCCAGGCCAGACCCATCGGCGCCATCGGACTGCTCTACAACGACCGGCACGGCTTCTCTTCGGAGGACCGCAACGTCCTGGTCGCGCTCGGCAGCAGCATCGCGCAGAGCCTCCAGCGGGCCATGTTCTACGAGCAGGAGAAGGACCTCGCCCAGGGACTCCAGCAGGCCATGCTGCCGCGCTCCATTCCCAGCGTCCCCGGCGCCGACATCGCGGTCCGCTACCGCTCCGGCTCCCTCGGCCGGGACATCGGCGGCGACTGGTACGACGTGATCCCGCTGCCCGGCGGCCGCGTCGGTGCCGTCATCGGCGACGTCCAGGGCCACGACACGCACGCGGCCGCCGTCATGGGCCAGCTGCGCATCGTCCTGCGCGCCTACGCGGCCGAGGGCCACACCCCCGCCACCGTCATGGCCCGTGCCTCCGTCTTCCTGCACGAACTCGACACCGAGCGCTTCGCCACCTGCCTGTACGCGGAGGTCGACCTGTCCACCGGTGTGATGCAGGTGGTCCGGGCGGGCCACATCGACCCGCTCGTCCGTGACACCGACGGCAGCTGCCGCAGACTGCCCCTCGAAGGGGGCCTGCCCCTCGGGCTCTCCGCCCTGTTCGGGAGCCTCGAGTACCCGGTCAACACCCTCGAACTCGACCCCGGCCAGACCCTGCTGCTGTGCACCGACGGCCTCGTCGAACAGCCCGGGATCGACCTCGACGACGGCATGCAGACCCTGCGCGCGCTCATCTCCACCGGCCCCGACGACGTACGCGACCTCGCGGACCGGCTCATCGACGTGGCCGAGGAACGCGGCGGCGAGGACGACGTGGCGCTGCTCCTGATGCGGCGCCTGGGCCTCGACGCGCAGCGCCCCGGAGGCCGGCTGCAGCAGCATGTCGGGCCCGGCGACCCCGAGGCGCTCGCTGAGGCGCGGCACATGATCCGTGCGGCCGTACGCGCCTGGGGTGCGGGTGAGAGGGCCGACGAGATCGAACTGATCGCGGACGAGCTGATCACCAACGCCCTGATGCACACGGAGGGCTCGGCCATCGTGACGTTGCGTGTCCTCGTCGGGCTCGACCGGCGGCTTCGTGTGGAGGTCGAGGACGCTTCCAGTGCTTTGCCGCGGCGGCGGGAGGCGGGGGAGTCCGGGGTGTCCGGGAGGGGGCTGCTGCTGGTGGACCGGCTCGCGGATGTGTGGGGGGTGGAGGCTCGGGGCGGCGGCAAGTGCGTGTGGTGCGAGTTCTCGGTGCCCGACCGGGAGTGAGTGGGGTCGGGGGGCTTGCGGGTGCGTTGTGACGTGCGGGGTGTGGTGCCTGCCGCGCAGTTCCGCGCGCCCCTGACGGGGCGCT
Organism: Streptomyces sp. NBC_00258; assembly: GCF_036182465.1. Taxonomy (NCBI): domain Bacteria; kingdom Bacillati; phylum Actinomycetota; class Actinomycetes; order Kitasatosporales; family Streptomycetaceae; genus Streptomyces; species Streptomyces sp. NBC_00258. The sequence goes on along the minus strand of NZ_CP108081.1, from coordinate 2,489,282 downwards.
GGTGGCACCCTGGGTCCTATGCCGGAGCTTCCCGAGGTCGAAGCGTTGAAAGACTTTTTGGCCGACCATCTGGTCGGTCACGAGATCGTGCGGGTGCTGCCCGTCGCGATCAGTGTGCTGAAGACGTACGAGCCGCCGCTGAGCGCCCTCGAAGGGCGGGAGGTCGTGGCCGTGCACCGGCACGGGAAGTTTCTGGATCTGGAGACGGACGGCGGGCCGCGCTTCGTGACGCATCTGGCGCGTGCGGGGTGGCTGCACTGGAAGGACCGGCTTCCGGACGGGCCGCCGCGGCCCGGCAAGGGCCCTCTGGCGATGCGCGTCGCCCTGGAGACCGGCGAGGGCTTCGACCTCACCGAGGCGGGCACCCAGAAGCGGCTGGCCGTGTACGTCGTACGGGATCCGGGTGAGGTCCCCGGTGTCGCCCGGCTCGGCCCGGACCCGCTGGCCGACGACTTCGACGAGGCCCGTTTCGCGAAGCTCCTGCATGGCGAGCGGCGGCAGCTGAAGGGTGCCCTGCGCGACCAGAGCCTGATCGCGGGAGTGGGGAACGCCTACAGCGACGAGATCCTGCACGCCGCGAAGATGTCGCCCTTCAAGCTCGCCTCGGCCCTCACGGCGGAGGAGACGGGGCGGCTGTACGAGGCCCTGCGGACGACCCTCGCCGACGCCGTCGAGCGCTCCCACGGACTCGCCGCGGGCCGGCTGAAGGCCGAGAAGAAGAGCGGACTGCGGATCCACGGCCGCACCGGAGAGCCCTGCCCGGTCTGTGGCGACACCATCCGCGAGGTCTCCTTCAGCGACTCGTCCCTCCAGTACTGCCCGACCTGCCAGACGGGCGGCAAGCCCCTCGCGGACCGCAGGATGTCCAAGTTCCTGAAGTAGCCACGGCGAGCCGTGACCGGCCGTCAGGCACCCGCGCAGGAGCCTTCGGGGCCCGTGTACGGGCCGTCAGGCACCTCCGCCTCAGGGGGCCTTGAGCGTCACCAGGGCCTGTCCCTCCGGGTTGCGCACCTCGTACCGGACGACCTCGCCGGGATGCATCGCCGCCGCGCCGTGCATGGGCTCGGAGGGTTTGCTCTGGGCGGGCTCGCCGGCTTTCTCGGGCACGGTCCAGCTGAGTACGACCTGCTCCGAGTCGTCGCGGCCGATGGCGACGAGCTGGCAGCGCAGGAGACTCGGCGCGTTCTTGACCTTCAGGTCGACTTCGCTGCCCCAGGCACGGTTCAGGGTGGTGACCTCGGCCCATACGCCCGACGACGGGTCGGTCGCCGCGACCGTCTCGCCGCCGGAGGACTCGTCCCCGGTGAAGACCGCGACCGCGGGACCGCCCACGGCGAAGGCCACGGCCGCGGCGACCGCGTACAGCCAGCGCCTGCGTCCGCTGCGGCGTGTCGACGCGACATCTTCCAGGAGCCGGTCCAGCAGGGCCGGCCCGGCCTGCGTCATGGGATGCACCGCACGTGGTGTCGCCTGGGCGTATGCCCGCAACGACCGTGTGGTGGCTGCCAGTTCATGTATCTGAACCGCACACTGGGGACACTCCGTGAGGTGGTCCTCGAAGCGGAAGGCATCCGCCTCGTCCAGCACGCCGAGCGCATATGCGCCGACGTCGCGGTGGCGTTCCAGCGACCTCATACCAAATCCTCGGTGCCGATGGGGTGTGTGTGCGGGGAGTAGTTGCTTGCCCACCGGTACGCAGGAGACCGCCGAATCACTCAAGTCCCGCAGGAAACGAACCAAGAGATTCGGAGCGGACGGGCCCGCGGATTGGTCGAGGTTCAGAAAAAACTGGCCAGGGTAGATGGAGGGGGAAGTGTGTCGGAAAACTGCTCAGAAAAGATGGATCGCCAGGTGCCCCAGCGGCAGCCCCAGCTGCCAGGCGGGTGTCCAGACCTTCGGCCCGTCGTCCTCCCCGATGACCGGACCACCGCCCGGCACCGCGTCCAGGTCGGGCGCGAGCAGCTCGGTCTCCTCCAGCCAGCGCCAGGCCGCCGTCGCCAGATCCAGGTCCGGCGCCGGGCCTCCCGCTTCGATCGCCTCGGCGGCGAGTCCGGACATGCGTTCCCGCACCCAGTCCTGCCACGGCTGGTCGTACGCCGTCAGCGACAGCCACGTCTCCAGCTGTGTGACGACCCGGATGCCGGAGAGTTCGCCGCTCGTGTCCGACAGGTAGATGGTGAGCGCCAGGGCGTCGCGCCCGGCGCGGAACTCGAAGGACGTCGGCGGCATCAGGTCGCCCGTCCGCAGCAGTTCGTCGGCGATGTACTCGGCGTACAACCACGCCATGGGGACGGTGAGTTCACCACCACCCGCGCCGTCCGTGCTCTCTTGACCTCTGTGCAGCATCCCTTCCTGCCTTCCTCCGGTGCGTGCGCGTCGCCCGAACCCGGGCCCCCAGTCCGGAACACGGATGAAGACAGCTGATTGCTCAACCATGGTCCTCGGCAAGGCGCTTTACGGAGGCTTGACCTAGCCTCCGGTTTCACCGCAGGTCGGCCGCGTATCCCGGAAGAACCCGGCGCAGGGCGCGCAGCGCGTAGTACGCGCGAGATTTCACGGTACCGGGCGGAATCCCCAGGGCCTCCGCGGCCTCCGCCACACTCGCCCCCCGGAAATACACCTGCACCAGGACTTCACGGTGCTCGGGAGTGAGTGTCTTCACAGCCTCGCGCACATCGAGGGTCGCCACCGAGCGTTCCGCGTGATCGGCCGCGACCCGCGCGCTCTCCAGTACGGCGTCCCCGACCTCGGCGGGCCGTGCCTGACGGGCCCGCCGCGCGTCTATGGCCAGCCGCCGGCCGACCGTCAGCAGCCAGGGCCGTACGGACTCGAAGTCGTCGGCGCGCAGCGCCTCGGGATGCTGCCAGGCGCGTACGAATGTCTCCTGCACCAGATCCTCGGCACGTTGGCGGTCTCCGTCGGAGAGCCTCAGCATCAGGGCGAAGAGCGGTGCGCCGTGCTCCCGCTGCAATTCGGCCAGCTCGTGCTCGGCGGTCGTCCTGCTGGTCATGGTCGTGGCGGCCGTCATGGCCGTATGCCAGCGCAGGGCGACCCGCCGGGACAGGCCACGGACACGGCTCGTCGGCAGACGGTCGAACCCGTCGACGAACGGTACGACGAACGGTCAACCGGGACGGAAGGCTCCGCCTCCGCATCTCGGTTCGCCCCAATGGCCCCGTCCTGGAACCCCGTACGGGGCAGTGACCGTGGCGCCTTCTTGACTCCCACAGGCACCGATATGTGGATACATATCAGTTCGTACGTAAATACGACCGCATTGATCAGTATTGAGACGCATTGGAGCGAGGCCGAGAATGTCGAGGACACCGCGCACCCGACAGGCGACAACGGCACTCGCGGTCCTGTGCTGCGCCGCTGTTGTCGCGAGCTGTCAAGGGCAGGACGGGCCGAATCGCCGGGGGAGCCCGGTCGGGGGCGGAGCGTCGGCGCAGAGCTTCACACTCGTCGCCTCCGGTGACGTCCTCCCGCACAGCTCGATCATCGACCGGGCGAAGGCCGACGCGGGCGGGTACGGCTACGACTTCCGCCCCATGCTGTCGGGGGTCAAACCCGTCGTGGCCCGCGCCGATCTGGCGATCTGTCACATGGAGACGGTGTACGGAGCGGACGGCCACTACACCGGCTACCCCACCTTCAAGTCCCCGCCGCAGGTGGCGGAGGGCCTCGCCGCGACCGGCTACGACGCCTGCTCGACCGCCTCCAACCACTCCCTGGACGACGGCGCCGCCGGTATCCGGCGCACCCTCGACGCGCTCGACCGGGCCGGGGTGCGGCACGCCGGGTCCGCCCGCAGCGCCGCCGAGGCGAGCGCTCCAACGATCATGCAGGCGGGCGCCGCCAAGGTCGCCCACCTCGCGTACACCTACGGCACGAACGGCTTTCCGCTCCCGGCCGGCGAACCCTGGGCCGTCAACCTCATCGATCCCGACCGGATCGTCACGGACGCCCGCGCCGCCCGGAAGGCGGGCGCCGACGTCGTGGTCGTGTCCCTGCACTGGGGCACCGAATGGCAGGACGAGCCGGACGCCCAGCAGCTGAGACTGAGCAAGCAGCTGACCGGGTCCCGCACGGACAACCGCCCCGACATCGACCTGGTCCTCGGCACCCACGCCCACGTCCCCCAGGCGTACGAGAAGCTCAACGGCACCTGGGTGATCTACGGGATGGGCGACCAGATCGCCGGCAGGATGACCAACCACAGCGGCGCCCAGGACCCCCGCGGCAACGAGAGCACGATCGGCCGCTTCACCTTCGCCCCGCCGGAGAGGTCCGGCGACCGCTGGCGGGTCGAGAAGGCCGAATTCGTCCCCCAGTGGTTCGACCTGGGCCCGGGCCGTGTGGTCGACCTCAACAGCGCGCTCGGACAGGGAGCCGACGTGAAGGCCGTACGCGACCGGATCCGCCGCGTCGTCCTCAGCCGGGGCGCGGCCGAGGACGGCCTCGTCATGGCGAAGTAGGAGAAGCAGGCGGGGTAGGAGAAGCAGGCGGGGTAGCAGGGTGCGTCGAGGTGCCTCGCGGGCGCTCGACGGGCCGCGCGGCCTCTACGGGACCACCGTCACCGGCCACCGCCCCGCCTTCACCAGGCGGATCGCGACGGAACCGACGATCCGGTGGCCCGCCTGCTCGGAGGCGCCCACGACGACGGCGTCGGCCTTCAGTTGGTCCGCCGCCGAGACGAGGCCGTTGTACGGGTCGCCGCGGAAGGTGTGGAACTCCCAGCGCACGTCGAATATGCCCTTCACCTGCTCGGTCGCGTCCCGGATCTCCCGGACCAGCTCCTCGGCGATCTGGTCGGTCGTCTCGGCGACCGGAACCCCGAGCGCGGCGCCCGCCGCCATCACCGGCTGGATATAGACCAGAGCGAGGAGCGCCCGCTGGCGCCGGGCCAGCCCCGCGGCGTAGGCGGCGGCGCGCAGGGACGAGGCGGAGCCGTCCACGCCGACCACGATGACCTTGGGCCCGTCGGTGCCCCGTTCGAACTGGTGGGAGTGCTGTTCCGTCACGGCGCAGAGGCTATCGGAACAGCCGGGCCCCGCAGCCGCCCGGGACCGCGCACGGCCGCGCTCGACAGGCGGCCGGGTCCCGATCTTCCTACAGTCGAGAGCATGAGTGCCGGCGTCCGGGCGGAAGCCCCGAGGGACCCGAAGGACACGACAGGGCCGATACGCCCGTCGCGGGACGGTCTCCTCAGCAAGGTGCCCGAGGGATTCGCGGTCTTCTTCGCCGCCCTCGGGCTGCTCTGTCTGGTGCTGGCCTTCATCCCGCCGCTGCGCCGGCTGCTGCGCCCGGTCGTCCACGTGCTGAACCTGGTCGTGGTCCCGGTCAGCGCGAACCTCGCGTACGCCGTCTTCCTGTTCCTCCTCGCCGCCGCCATCGCGGCCCGCAAGAAGATCGCCTGGTGGCTGGTGGTCGTCTATCTCGGACTGCTGGTCCTCGTCGACGTGCTGGGCACCGCGATGGGCCAGTACGCCGACTCCGTCCCCTCGCTCGTGGTCTGCGCCCTGGCCCTGGGCCTGCTGATCGTGGCCCGCCGGGAGTTCTACGCGGACTCGCGCAGGGCCGCGGTGCGCCGGGCCATGGGCGTGCTGTTCGCCGGGCTGGCCGTCGCGATCCTCGTCGGCTGGGGACTCGTCGAGCTCTTCCCCGGCACACTGCCGCGCGGCCAGCGGCTGCTGTGGGCCGCCGACCGGGTCTGCGGCGGACTGATCTCGGGCGGCGCCTTCGACGGGCGGCCACCCCGCCCACTGTTCTTCTTCCTCGGCCTGTTCGGTGCGCTCGCCCTGCTGAACGCGGCCGCGACCCTCTTCCGCTCCCAGCGCATGGAGGCGGCACTGCACGGCGACGAGGAGCGCCGTATCCGCGCCCTGCTGAAGGCGTACGGGGCGGACGACTCGCTCGGTTACTTCGCCACCCGCCGCGACAAGGCCGTCGTCTTCTCGCCCAGTGGCAAGGCCGCCGTCACCTACCGCGTCGAGGCCGGGGTGTGTCTCGCCAGCGGCGACCCCGTCGGTGACCGCGAGGCCTGGCAGCACGCCATCGGCGCCTGGCTCGACGTGGCCCGCCGCTACGCCTGGGCCCCCGCCGTCATGGGCGCCTCCGAGGAGGGCGCGAAGGCGTACGCGCGCTCCGGGCTCGGCGCTCTCCAGCTCGGCGACGAGGCGATCCTGCACGTCGCGGGCTTCGACCTCGACGGCCGCGACATGCGGGTGGCCCGACAGGCGGTGGGCCGCGTCCGCCGCACCGGCGCCACCTGCCGCGTACGCAGACACTCCACCCTCACCGACGAGGAGATGGAGGAGATCGTCGACCGGGCGGACGCCTGGCGGGACACCGAGACCGAGCGCGGCTTCTCCATGGCCCTGGACCGGCTCGGCGATCCCGAGGACGGCGACTGCCTCCTCGTCGAGGCGCTCGACTCCGACGGCAGGCTGCTGGCGCTGCTGTCCCTCGTGCCCTGGGGCCGCGACGGCGTCTCGCTCGACCTGATGCGCCGGGACCGCAGCGCACCCAACGGCGTCATGGAGTTCATGGTCGCCGAGCTGTGCGCGGTCGCCGGAAAGCTCGGTGTGCGCAGGATCTCGCTCAACTTCGCCGTGTTCCGCTCGGTCTTCGAGGAGGGCGCCCGTATCGGTGCCGGACCGGTCCTCAGACTCTGGCGCCGCCTCCTGCTGTTCTTCTCCAAGTGGTGGCAGCTGGAGGCCCTCTACCGGTCCAACGCCAAGTACCACCCCGAGTGGTATCCGCGCTTCATCTGTTACGGGGACACCGCCGCCCTCGCCCGGATCGGACTGGCCTCCGGCATCGCGGAGGGCTTCGTCTCCGTACCCTCGCTGCGCACACTCCGGGGCAGGGGGCACGCGAAGGGCGGGCCCAAACCGGCGAGCACCGAGGGCCTGCCGTCGCTGGCGGCGCTCGGCCTCGACGGAGGGGCCGAGGCCGAGGCCGCCGATCCGACCGCGGGACTGCCCGAACAGGTCCGTATCCGGCACCGCAAACTCGACCGGCTCCGCGCCGACGGCACCGACCCCTACCCGGTCGGCATCCCGCCGCGCACCCACGTCCTCGCCGAGGTCCGCGAGGAGCAGCAGGTGACGGTCGCGGGCCGCGTCATGCTCGTACGCGACTTCGGCGGCATCCTCTTCGCCGTTCTGCGCGACTGGTCCGGCGACTTCCAGCTCGCCCTCACCCGGAAGGACGCCGGCCCCGCGCTCGGCCGGTTCCGAAAGGACGTCGACATCGGCGACCACGTCAGCGTCACCGGCCTGACCGGTGTCAGCGACAAGGGGCAGCCCACGGTCTTCGTCACCTCCTGGCAGCTCATCGGCAAGTGCCTGCGCCCCCTGCCGGACAAGCGGCGCGGCCTCGCCGACCCCGAGGCCAAGGTCCGCCGCCGCTATCTGGACCTGGTCGCGAGCCCGGACACCCGGGACGTCGTACGCGCCAGGTCCACCGCCGTCCAGGCCCTGCGCCAGGGCCTTCTGGAGCGCGGCTATCTGGAGGTCGAGACGCCGATGCTCCAGCAGATCCACGGCGGCGCCAACGCCCGGCCCTTCCACACCCACATCAACGCCTACGACCTCGACCTCTATCTGCGGATCGCCCCCGAGCTGTATCTGAAGCGGCTGTGCGTGGGCGGCATGGAGAAGGTCTTCGAGATGGGCCGCACCTTCCGCAACGAGGGCGTCTCCTACAAGCACAACCCCGAGTTCACGATGCTGGAGGCCTACCAGGCCTTCGCCGACTACGACGTGATGCTCGACCTCACCCGGGAACTGATCCAGGGCGCGGCGACCGCCGCCTTCGGTTCGCCGGTCGCCCGCAAGGACGGCACCGAGTACGACATCTCGGGACCCTGGCCCGTCAGAACGGTCTACGGGGCGATCTCCGAGGCGCTGGGGGAGGAGATCGACTCCGACACGCCCCTGGAGTCCCTGCACCGGCTGTGCGACCGGGCGGGCGTCCCGTACACCGCAGAGCACGGCCGCGGCGATGTCGTCCTCGAAATGTACGAACGCCTGGTCGAGGAGAAGACCGAGCTGCCGACCTTCTACAAGGACTTCCCGACCGACGTCTCCCCGCTCACCCGGCAGCACCGCGTGGACCCGCGGCTCGCCGAGCGCTGGGACCTCGTCGCCTTCGGCACCGAGCTGGGCACCGCCTACTCCGAGTTGACCGACCCCGTCGAGCAGCGCCGGCGTCTCACCGCGCAGTCGCTGCTCGCCGCCGGGGGAGACCCGGAGGCGATGGAGCTGGACGAGGACTTCCTCGACGCCCTGGAGTACGCCATGCCGCCCACCGGAGGGCTCGGTATCGGCGTCGACCGGCTCGTCATGTTCCTCACCGGGCTCACCATCCGCGAGACCCTGCCCTTCCCGCTCGTACGCCGCCGCTGAGCCGCTCCCGACGCCCGGTAGCTGCTCTCAACGGGTGCTTTCGTGCGTCCGCACCGGTGGACATGTGCTGCGGCACACGTCGGCCGGGCGACTGATTACTCATGAATAAGGATCAGTTCCTCTCGCGGCGCCGGGCGTTGCTCGCCGGCGCCGCCGTGCTGGGAGCGGCGGGCGCGGCCGGCACGGTACAGGTGCTCACCGCCGACCCCGGCTCCCCGGTCCGGTCCTCCGCCGCTCCCGCCGCGGGCGCCCAGGCGAAACGGGCGGCCCTGAGACCCTCCGCCTACCGTCTTCAGCCCATCGCCGGATACGGGCCGGTCCGCGGCACGGCCGCGCGGACCCTCGTACGGCACGAGCCGTTCCTGCGTATGTCGGGGCGCGGCAAGAGCATGGTGCTGACCTTCGACGACGGGCCCGATCCCCGCTACACCCCGCAGATACTGCGCACGCTCAAGGCCCACAACGTGCGCGCCATGTTCTTCGTGTGCGGCGAGATGGCCGCCGAACACAAGGACCTGCTGCGCCGGATGACAGACGAGGGACACGTGGTCGGCAACCACACCTGGTCCCACCCGTTGCTGACCCGGCTGACCCGCTCCGAGATCCGCTCCCAGATGGAGCGCACCTGCGATGTCATCGAGGAGGGAACCGGAGAGCGGCCCGGCTGGTTCCGCGCGCCGTACGGGGCCTGGAACCGGGCCGCCTTCCAGATCGGCGCCGAACTCGGCATGGAGCCGCTCGCCTGGACCGTCGACACCCTCGACTGGACCTCGCCGGGCGCCGGCGCGATCGAGAACCGGGTCATCAAGGGCGCGGCCCCGGGCGTCGTGGTCCTCGGGCACGACGCGGGCGGGGACCGTACGCAGAGTGTGACGGCGCTGCGCGACTATCTGCCCCGGCTGCTGGACTCGGGATATCACATCATGGTGCCCCGGCGGCAGTTGACATAGATCGGCGGAGTTCCACGGAAGCCGTAAGGATTCCGTGGAACTCCGCGGGGTTTCGCCCGCCGGGCCGAGAAACGCTCAGCGAACCTCGATCAGGCGGGCGAACACGACGACGTTCCCGTCGTAGCCGTTCTGCTTGGAGAAACCGCCCCCGCAGGTGATGACGCGAATTTCGGGGGTTCCGGTGTTCCCGTAGACACGGTCTCCGGGGAAGTTGTTCTTCTCGAAGACCTCGATGCCGTAGATCTCGAAAACGGCGGTCCTTCCGTCCTTGCGCAGGACCTCCACGCGATGTCCCTTTTTCAGTGCCCCGAGTCCGTAGAAGACGGCGGGGCCCTGTCGGTTGTCGACGTGGCCGACCATGACGGCCGTGCCCTTCTCGCCGGGCGAGACCGCGCCCGAGAACCAGCCCGCGAGGTTCGGGTCCTCCGGCGGCGGCGCGTCCACCCAGCCCTCCATGTCGAGGCCCACGGGTGTGGCGGGGGCGTCGACCTGGATCGCCGGAATTTTGATGCGGTCGACCACGGAGAACGGCAGGGGGGCCGGAGTGCCCGTGCGGGTCGTGTCGCCGGTGACGTGGTTGTCCGCGGCGGCGGCCGTCGCGGGTTGCGGGGGCCCGACGTCGAACTCTCCAGAACCGTTTCGAATGAGAGCGAGGCCGGTCAGCAGGACAAGCGCTATCACGCCCCAAGGAGCGCGCTTCTTGGGGCGCTCCTCCTCTTCCGCCAGCTCGGACACGGACATTCGCAATCCCCTCTCGACGTGGCCGTCGCCACGTCCGTCGCGCATACGAGAACGCTAAGCGCAGCGCGCGCGCAGGGCGACGGGAGAAGCGCGAACGGGTGGCGGAGTGTGTCGCCGTGCGCCATCCGAGTTGCCGTGGCCAGGAAATTTCTGACGGTCCGTGACCTGCGGCAATATCCGATTGTGTTCCTTTCTGTCGGCGTGTCCTCTCACCGGTACGGAGCATTCTCGAAATGCGGCCCTGTGCACGGCAACTGAGGGTCTGTCTGGGAGGCGTTTTCTCGCCGATCGACTCGGGGACGGTTCCCGGGGCGCCTTCCGCGGAGGATCACATGCGTACCAATCGTGCCCTGGCGGTCTCTGCGGTGGCGTTCGCCGCCGTCGGACTCGCCGCTCCCACGGCCGCGGCCTGGGACAACCCGAGCAACATCACCGTCACGCCCAGCGTCATCGCCCGGGGAGGCCAGCTGTCGGTCAGCGTGGACGGCTGCCCGAACGGCGGCTCCGCGACGTCGACGGCGTTCCCGCAGGCCAGACTCTCGCCGACCGGTGGCAACAACGAGACCGCGAAGGGGACCGCCACCATCAACAGCTCGGCCAACCCGGGCTCGTACGACATCACGGTCCACTGCAGCGGCAAGACCCTCACCAAGCCGCAGGCCTTCACCGTCATCGGTGGTGTCCGAGGCGGTCTCGGCGGCAGCAGCTCCACCGGTGCCACACCGACCGACATCGCGATCGGCGGCGGCCTCGTCGGCCTCGCCCTCATCGGCGGCGGGGTGTTCTGGATGCGCCGCCGCTCCGAGAACAAGATCTGAGCCCGGACAGCCCTTCGCCCCGGACCCTCAAGGGTTCCGGGGCGAAGGGCTGTCCGGTGCGTCCGGTGCGTCAGCCGCCGTGCTCGCCGGCGCGCCGCCGCGACCAGTAGTACGCCGCGCCGACCGAGCCCGCGATGAGCGCGGCGCCGAGACCGATCTCACCCGCGTCGAAGCCGCCCGCGCTGCCGCCGACGCCGGCCTTGACGCCCCGGTGGACGGGGGCGGGCGTCGGGTCGTTCGGGCGTCCGGTGGCGATGGTGAGGTCCGTGTGGCCGGACTCGTTCCCGCACTGGAACGTCACCTCGTACACCGCGCCGGGCTTGGCGTCCCAGTCGACGGTGGCCGTGGCGGAGCCCTGTCCCTTGGGGATCGTCACCGTGTCGAAGACGCCCGAGGAGACCTTGGTGTCCGACTTGCAGCCGTTGACGGACAGCGAGACGCGCCCGCCCGCGGCGATGGTCGTGGGCGAGACGTTGAAGCCGAACGAGGTGATGTTGCGCTCGCCGTCGTCGCGGGCGGCGGCGACGGGTGCGGTGAGGGTCAGGGCGGTCATGCCCAGCAGTGCGGCCGAAGCGACGCGTATCGCGCGCATGGTGAGTCCTCCGGGTCCCCGAGGCGCAGCCGCGGATCTTTTCCGCTGCGCCGTACATGCACCTCGATGATCGAAACGCTAGGAAGGTGCGGGCGCGGGCGCGATCGCAGTCGCGCGAATGGGGCAACGGTGTGGGCCGAACCGGGTATCGGATGCCTGCGGTTGGGGGACGGGCGCGGCGTGGCGTCCGCCCCCCGGTGGAGCGGGCTCGTAGGGGTCCGTCACTCACCGGCCTTCGGGAAGAGCGTCAGGAACGGATCGGCCGTCGCCGTGATCCCGCGGCTGTAGGGAGCGTCGAAGTCCCAGATCAGGAAGAGCAGGAAGGCGATCAGGGCGGCGAACAGTCCCGCCAGGATCACCTCGCGCAGGGTGCGGCGGATCTGCAGCGCGAAGATCAGCCCGACGGTGACCACGGCTCCGGTGATCAGACCGAACCACACGACGCCCGGCATGGTCGGTGCCGTCGACTCCGAGCGCGCCGTGCGCGCGTTGTCCGCCGCGGTGACCTGGTCGAGGAGCGGCTGGTAGGCCTGGGCCTCGAAGTCCGTCCGCGGCTCGTAGTCGGTGACGTCGTGGCGGATCTTGGCCAGCAGCTTCGTCCCCTGGTCGGTGACCCGGCCGTCGTCGGCCATGGCCTTCCACTCGGTGGTGACGACGTGGCCGACATAGTCGTTGACGTCGTCCCGGATGCGGTCGCGCACGTCGGGCGGGTACACCCGTACGCGCTCGGAGATCTCGTGCAGTGCGTACGCCTCGTTCTGGACGTGATCCTGGGCGACGCCACGCGCCTCCCAGACACCGGCGATGGCCAGGCCGAGCACGATGGCGTACACCACGCCGATCATCATCGTCATGTACTCGATCACGTCCGGAGTCTCGGACGGATCGTCGTCCTCGGCGGCGGTGTGGTGCCGCACGACGGTGACGATGAGGACGACGACACTGGCCGCCGCCATCGCGAGGGCGAGAACAAGCCATTCCGACAAAGGATTCCTCCAGGGGTCAGCGCGGGCGCAGCGCGGCGACGGCGAACACCGCGGGCGCTGTGATGAGCAGGGTGAGCGAGACCAGGGACGGGCCGCCGCGGGGCGGAGCCTTGCGCGCCCTGGTGCGGTACGGCGGGTAACTCACCGGAGTCGGCGAGGGGCTGGGACGCACCGTGGGGGTCGGCGTCGCTGTCGGAGTGGGTTTCGGGGCCGGCACGGGAGCCGGCGGGCGCGGCGCGACGGGAGCCGGCCGTGGTGGGGCCGGCGCGGGCGGTGGCACGGTCGGCGGGTCAGGGGCAGGCCGCGGTGGGGGAGGCGGCGGGTCGGGCGTGGGCGTCGGAGTCGGAGTCGGTTTGGGCGGGGGCTTCGGCGGAGGGGCCGGTTCCGGAGTCGGGCAGGGCGGGGGCGGCGTCGGTGTCGGCGTGGGGCAGGTCCCCGCGACGGCCACCGCCACCGTGCCGTTGCCGCCGGGCCCCGTGGCCGCGTACGCGCAGGAGTCGGCCGCCGCCGGAGCGGGCGCGCCACCGGCGATCCAGGTCAGCGCGAGCAGCATCAGCAGGCGTATGACGAGGGCGCGTCGGGTCCGTGGCTGAGTTCGTAGTGGTCCAGGCACGACGGCGATCATCGGTCCCCACGCGCTCGCGCGCGCGAGAGTGCGCGCAGGTTGCACCCGAAGGAGGGACAAGGGGCTCGCGCGCTTGCCGTCACGCGCCGGAACCGGCCTCCCGCGCCCCACCAAAAGCAGGGTTCCCGGGCGTTACCAGAAAGAAATTTGTGCGCGCTTTGAACACTCACCGCACTCCCACCCGTACCTAGGGCCATACGCGGTGTGGATCAGCGCCGCAACACCTAAGCAGACAGCGGGAGTTACCAATGAAGACCTCCTGGCGGAGCGCCTCACTCGTAGCGTCAGCTGCGGCAGTGCTGGTGCTGACGACGGCGTGCGGTCAGGACAAGGCGGACACTTCGACCGGCAGCCAGAACGTGGGCGCGGCGCCCGCGGCCAATGGTTACGGTTCGGCGGGGGCCGCGGCCAGCCCGAGCACCGGAGCCGGTGCCGCTGGTGCGGGCGCCCAGACGCAGAGCGCCGGACAGCTTGCCGTGGCGGACACCGACAAGCTCGGTGAGGTTGTCACGGACAGCGCGGGCATGACGCTCTACCGCTTCGACAAGGACACGGCCGAGCCGCCGAAGTCGAACTGTGACGGCGACTGCGCCACTGCCTGGCCTCCGGTTCCGGCTTCGGGCGCCACCGCGCCGATCGGCGTTGACAAGACCCTGCTCGGTGAGGTCACCCGTACCGACGGCTCCAAGCAGCTGACCTATGAGGGCTGGCCGCTGTACCGGTTCGCGAAGGACACCAAGGCCGGTGAGACCAAGGGCCAGGGTGTGGGCGGCACTTGGTACGCCACGGCCCCCGATGGCAAGAAGGCCTCCGGTGGCGGAGAGGCCGCGGCCGGCGGCAGCGCGGAAGCCGCCGACCTGCCGGGTCTGTCGACCCGTAACGACCCCGAGCTCGGTGAGGTCGTCGTCGACAAGAACGGCATGACGGTCTACCGGTTCGAGAAGGACGTCCCCTGGCCGATGAAGTCGAACTGCGTCGGCGAGTGCCTGGAGAAGTGGCCGGTCGTCGCGCCGGTCGACGCCGCCGACACCAAGGGCATCGACAACAAGAACGACGGACGGCGCGGCTACGTCGTCAACAACCGCCCGGACGGCCTCAAGCAGCAGAGCATCGACTGCTGGCCGCTCTACACCTTCGCGGGCGACAAGAAGCCCGGTGACACCAACGGCCAGGGCGTCGGCGGCACGTGGTACGCCATCTCCCCGGAGGGCAAGCCGCTCGGCAAGCCGAAGTAGCCCGGCCGAAGCAGCCGGTCCGAAGCAGCCAAGCAGACGACCACTTCCCCAGGTTGGTCACCGAGACGCACCGATCACGAAGCGCGGAGGGGAGGCGACGTTCGAAGCGCGGAAGGTTGTGAACGCACAGAGAACGTGAACGCACAGAGAAGGAGAGTGCCGAAAGTTCGGAAAACGTGTGCACAACCACCGGTTCGCCCCCTCCGCACCGCACGGAGGGGGCGAAGCGGCTTTTTCACATCCGGCCGGACCCGGTCGCGTGAACGGTTTTCCGCACGCTACTTCGTAACGCTGCGCAGTTTTCCCGGAACTCTTTGGAATGCTTCGGTGCGATTTCGTAAGGCGGCCAATTCGGCACGTGCCGGAGGCAGTGACGTGGAACGGACGGTCAATTTCCGTTTCCACTCGCTCCATTGGCGGGCGATCAGTAGCCTCAGCTCGAACACCGGATCGTCTACGCCTTGGAGAGATAGATGGAGCGTCCCGCCTGGGCCCCACGTGGCATCGACATCTCGGTGCCCAGTGTGAGCCGCGTCTACGACTACTACCTGGGCGGATCGCACAATTTCGAGGTCGACCGGGAAGCCGCGCGCCGGGCCATGGAGTTCATGCCGGGACTTCCCAAGATCATGCAGGCGAACCGCGCGTTCCTGCGCCGCGCCGTGCGCTTCGCGGCCGACGAGGGCATCTCCCAGTTCCTCGACATCGGTTCGGGCATCCCCACCTTCGGCAACGTCCACGAGGTGGCTCAGAGTGCCCGCCCCGGCGCACGCGTCATGTACGTCGACCACGACCCGGTGGCCGTCGCGCACAGCACGGCCGTCCTGGCCGGAAACGAGGACGCGGACGTGGTCACCGCCGACCTCCGCAAGCCCCAGGAGATCCTGGCGAGCCCTCAGGTTCAGCGCCTGATAGACCTGAATCAGCCAGTCGCACTCCTTCTCGTTGCCATACTTCACTTCGTGGAGGACGCGGACGACCCGTACGGGGCGGTGGCAGAGCTGAGGGACGCGCTTGCGCCCGGCAGCCTGTTCGTCGTCTCGCACGCCTCGTACGAGGGACTCCCGCTCTCCCAGGAGCGGGCCGAGGGCGCCGTCGACGTCTACAAGGACATCCGCAACCCGCTGATCATGCGCTCGCGCGAGGACGTCGCGCGGTTCTTCGAGGGGTACGACATGGTGGAACCCGGACTGGTGCCGATGGCGAAATGGCGGCCCGACTCGGCGTCCGAGGACGAGGATCCTTATTCCTACTCGGGTTTCGCGGGCGTGGGGCGCAAGGCGTGACCGCCGAGCCGGACGGGCCGGAGGACAGACTGCGCAGGTTCGCGACGATCTGGAGCCGGGCCGTGTTCCCGGCGACCGCGACGTCGCTGACCCGGCCGGAGTTCGAGCAGCGCCTGGTGCCGCTCGCCCGGCGGCTCAGCGAGGCGCTGCGGGCCAGGACGTTCGACGCCGCCGAGGGCCAGGCCGTCGGTGCCGCGCTCATCGACGCGCACTGCACCGAACCCGAGGCACTCAGCCGCACACTCGACTGCGTCGACGCCTATCTGGTGCTCTACTGCGGCGGCGACGGGTCCCAGGAGGCCCTGCGCACCCGCTCGGCGCGTCTGCAGCACGCCATGGCCGCCGGGTTCGCGCACGCGCTGCGGGAACGGACGCTGGCCGAGCAGGAGTCCATCGCGCGCGCCGCCCTCCAGGCCCAGGGCGTGGTGGCGGACGCCCTGCACGCCACCGAGGCACGCTTCCGAGCGGTCTTCGAGGGTGCCGCCATAGGCATCGGCGTGGCCGACCTCGACGGCAACATCCTGCAGGTGAACAACGCCCTGCTGCGCATGTTCGGCGGCACCGAGCAGCTGATGCGCGGCCGCAACGTCACCGAGTGGACCCACCCCGAGGACGCCCCCCAGGTGTGGCGGCTCTACGAGGAGTTGGTGCGCGGCGACCGCGAGCACTACCACGTGGAGAAGGCCTTCTACCGCCCCGACGGAACGGTTCTGTGGACCAACCTCACCGTCTCCCTGCTGCGTGACGCGGACGGCCGGCCCCAGTACCAGCTCGCCCTCATGGAGGACACCACCGAGCGCCGGCTGCTCAACCTGCGTCTGCGGTACGAGGCCACGCACGACGCGCTCACCGGACTGCCCAACCGGACGCTGTTCTTCGAGCGGCTCGACAAGGCGCTCGCGGCGGGCGACGGAATGCGCTTCGGTCTCTGCTACCTCGACCTCGACGGCTTCAAGACCATCAACGACAGCCTCGGGCACGCGGCCGGCGACCGGCTGCTCGTCGAGGTCGCCGACCGGCTGCAGTCCTGTGCGACAGCGCCCGGCGAGATGGTCGCCCGGCTCGGCGGTGACGAGTTCGTCGCCCTGACGACCGGGCCCGACACCGAGAGCGAGGTCGACGCGCTCGCCGACCGCATCATGAACGCCCTGATCACACCGGTGCGTATCGACGGCAGGGAACTGACCGTCCGCGGCAGCATCGGCATCGTCGAGGGCCCGGCGGGCGAGCGCGGCCCGGCCGAGGTGCTGCGCAGCGCCGACATCACGATGTACCGCGCCAAGTCGGCGGGCGGCAACCGCTACGAGCTCGCCGACCCCGAGGCCGACGCCCGTGCCATCACCCGGCACGGGCTCACCACGGCGCTGCCCGCGGCCCTGGACCGCAACGAGTTCTTCATCGAGTACCAGCCGCTCGTCCACCTCGGCGACGGCAGCGTGCGCGGCGCCGAGGCGCTCGTGCGCTGGCTGCATCCGCAGCACGGCGTGCTCGGACCCGACCGTTTCATTCCGCTCGCCGAGCACACCGGCCTGATCGTGCCGCTCGGCCGCTGGGTCCTGGAGCAGTCGGTCCGCCAGGCCCGCGAGTGGCAGGAACGTCACGCCGACGCGGGTCCGCTGCGGATCAACGTGAATCTCTCGCCCTGCCAGCTGACCCACCCCGGCCTGGTCGCCGACACGGTCGACATCCTGGAGCGCATCGGACTCGAACCCTCCTCGCTCTGCCTGGAGGTCACCGAGTCCGCCCTGATCGGCGCCGACGACGACCTGCTCAAGCCGCTGCGCCGGCTCGCCGAGATGGGCGTCGACATCGCCCTCGACGACTTCGGCACGGGCTATTCGAACCTCGCCAACCTGCGTCGCCTCCCGGTGAGCATCCTCAAGCTGGACCGTTCCTTCACCCAGGGCATGCAGCAGTTCCCCGCCGATCCCGTCGACCTCAAGATCGTCGAAGGGATCGTTTCCCTGGCCCACAGCCTGGACCTCGCGGTCACGGTCGAGGGCGTGGAAACGGCGGCCCAGGCCGAGCAGCTCCGCATACTGGGCTGCGACACGGCTCAGGGCTGGTACTACGCCCGCCCGGGTCCCCCGGACCGCCTCCACGAGCTGGCGTTGGTGGACGCGACGGGTTGAGCGTGGCCGCTCCTTGGGAGTGCTGTGCCGGGGAGCGCCGTTTTGGGGTGCGGGTGCGCTGTGGCTGGTCGCACAGTTCCCCGCGCCCCTGAAAAGCGGGGCTGCGCCCCTGGCTTTTCGCCTCTGGGGGCGCGGGGAACTGCGCGCTCAGTCACGATGCACCCGCACCCAACACACCACGCCAACCCTCACCTGCCCAGGGGCGCGGTGAACTGCGCGACCAGCCCCCACGCACCCGCACCCCCGGCGGAGCCTCACCGCTCCAACAACATCCGCTGAAGCTCCCGCGCAGCCCGAGGCGGAGCCACATCACTGCGGTGCGCCAGCGCGATGGTCCGAGCCAGCCCGGGCCGGGCAAGCGGGGTGACCCGCAACCCCCGCCCGGTCCGCGCAGCGACCATCCGCGGCACCACAGCCACCCCCAGCCCCGCCCGGACAAACCCCAGCACCGCGTCCATCTCCCCGCCCTCCACCGCGAAATCCGGCTCGAACCCCGCGGAGCGACACGCGGCGACGGTCAGCTCCCGCAGGTCGTACCCGTGCCGGAACATCACCAGCCGCTCACCCTCCAGGTCGGAAACCCGCACGGTCCGCCGCCCACCCCCGGGGGCCGACGCCTCCGGCGACGACACCACCACCAGGTCCTCCCGCAGGACCTCGACCGTGGTCAGCGCGGGCGACGGCGTCGGTAGAGGCAGTACGACGAGAGCGAGGTCGAGCGCCCCACGGGCGAGCTCCCGTACGAGATCGTGCGAGCCCCCCTCCTCGATCAGCAGCCGGATGCCGGGATACCGGTCGTGGAAGGCGCGCAGCACGTCCGGCAGCAGCCCCGTGCACAGGCTCGGTGTCGCGCCCAGCCGGACCCGCCCGCTGCGCAGCTGGGCCAGCTCCTGGACCTCGTGCCGTGCCGTGTCCGCGTCGGCCAGGATGCGGCGGGCCAGCGGCAGCAGTGCCTCGCCCGCGTCGGTGAGCGTGATGTTCCCGCGCGCCCGGAGAAAGAGATCGGCGCCCAACTCCCGCTCCAGCGCCTTGATCTGCTGGGAGAGCGACGGCTGGGCGACGTGGACCAGATCGGCGGCCCGGGTGAAGTGCCGGGTCTCGGCGACGGCCACGAAGTACTGGAGCTGCTGGAACTGCATGACCCAAGATTACGCCCCACGATAGGCATGGCCTATGGAATCGAGCCGGACCATGTCTTGGACCGATCGGCCCTCCCGGCCCTAGCGTGCGTTCCATGGCTCTGGCAACGCGGACGGACCGAAAACCGTCCATGACGCGCACCATGTGGGACTCGTCCGTCGGCAAGAAGACCGTGATGGCCGTCAGCGGCCTGATCATGCTGGCGTACCTGGTCGTCCACATGCTGGGCAACCTCAAGATCTTCTTCGGGTCGGACGAGTTCAACCACTACGCGCACTGGCTGCGCACCATCGGCGAGCCCTTCCTGCACTACGAGTGGGCGCTGTGGATCATCCGCGTGGTCCTGGTCGCCGCCGTCGTCGCACACGCCACCTCCGCGTACCAGCTGAGCCGCCGCGACATCAGGGCGCGCCCCACCAAGTACGTGCACAAGAAGCCCCGGGCGAGCTACGCCACGCGCACCATGCGATGGGGCGGGATCATCCTCGGCCTCTTCATCGTCTGGCACATCCTCGACCTGACGACCGGCACCGCGCACCCGGGCGGCTTCCAGTCCGGACACCCGTACCAGAACGTGATCGACACCTTCTCCACCTGGTACGGCAACGTCGTCTACATCCTCGCCGTGCTCGCGCTCGGCCTGCACGTACGGCACGGCTTCTGGAGCGCCGCACAGACTCTCGGCGTGGGCAGCCGCACCCGCGACCGAGCCTTCAAGACCATCGCCAACGTGCTCGCGCTGGTGCTGACGGTGGGCTTCATCTCCGTACCCGTGGGCGTGATGACCGGAGTGGTGAGCTGACATGACCGCTGAATTCGCCGAGTACACGACCGGAGAGCCGGTCGTCGACACCAAGGCCCCCGAGGGGCCGGTCAGCGAGCGCTGGGACACCCGCCGCTTCGAGGCCAAGCTGGTCAACCCGGCCAACCGGCGCAAGCACACCGTGATCGTCGTCGGTACGGGTCTCGCGGGCGGCTCCGCCGGCGCCACGCTCGCCGAACAGGGCTACCACGTCGTCCAGTTCTGCTACCAGGACTCTCCGCGCCGGGCCCACTCGATCGCCGCGCAGGGCGGCATCAACGCCGCCAAGAACTACCGCAACGACGGCGACTCGATCCACCGGCTGTTCTACGACACCGTCAAGGGCGGCGACTTCAGGGCACGCGAGTCGAACGTCCACCGGCTCGCTCAGATCTCCGTCGAGATCATCGACCAGTGCGTAGCGCAGGGCGTGCCCTTCGCCCGCGAGTACGGCGGCCTCCTCGACACCCGTTCCTTCGGTGGCGTCCAGGTGTCCCGGACCTTCTACGCCCGTGGCCAGACCGGCCAGCAGCTTCTGCTGGGCGCCTACCAGGCGCTGTCCCGCCAGATCGCCGCCGGGAACATCGAGATGCATCCGCGCACCGAGATGCTCGACCTGATCGTGGTCGACGGACGGGCGCGCGGCATCGTCGCCCGCGACCTGATCACCGGGAAGACCGACACGTACTACGCGGACGCCGTCGTCCTCGCCTCCGGCGGCTACGGCAACGTCTTCTACCTCTCCACGAACGCCATGAACTCCAACGCCACCGCGATCTGGCGGGCCCACCGGCGCGGCGCCTACTTCGCCAACCCGTGCTTCACCCAGATCCACCCCACCTGCATTCCGCGTACCGGCGAGCACCAGTCCAAGCTCACGCTGATGAGCGAGTCGCTGCGCAACGACGGCCGGATCTGGGTCCCGAAGGCGAAGGGCGACGACCGCCCCGCGAACGAGATCCCCGAGGACGAGCGCGACTACTACCTGGAACGCATCTACCCCTCCTTCGGCAACCTCGTCCCGCGCGACATCGCCTCCCGCGCCGCGAAGAACGTCTGCGACGAGGGCAGGGGAGTGGGCCCCGGCGGCCAGGGCGTGTACCTCGACTTCGCCGACGCCATCCGGCGCATGGGCCGCGAGGCGGTCGAGGCCAAGTACGGCAACCTCTTCGACATGTACCAGCGGATCACCGACGAGGATCCGTACGAGGTGCCGATGAGGATCTACCCCGCCGTGCATTACACGATGGGCGGCCTCTGGGTCGACTACGACCTCCAGACCACCGTCCCGGGCCTGTTCGCGATCGGCGAGGCCAACTTCTCGGACCACGGCGCCAACCGGCTCGGCGCGTCCGCGCTGATGCAGGGGCTCGCCGACGGCTACTTCGTCCTCCCGTCGACGATCAACGACTACCTCGCCCGCAACCCGCACCACGAGGAGGTCACCGACGAACACCCCGTCGTCCAGGAGGTGTTGGCCGACACCGAGGACCGGCTGCGGCTGCTCCTCGCCGTCGACGGCGACCGAACCCCCGACTCCTTCCACCGCGAACTCGGCGAACTGATGTGGGAGTTCTGCGGAATGGCGCGTACGGACTCGGGGCTGCGCAAGGCACTTGAGCGCATCCCGCAGATCCGCGAGGAGTTCTGGCGGCGCATCAAGGTCCCCGGCACCGGCGAGGAGTTCAACCAGTCGCTGGAGAAGGCCAACCGCATCGTCGACTACCTGGAGCTCGCCGAGCTGATGTGCCTCGACGCGCTGCACCGCGACGAGTCCTGCGGCGGCCACTTCCGCGAGGAGTCCCAGACCCCGGACGGTGAGGCGGAGCGCCGTGACGAGCAGTTCTCGTACGCGGCCGCCTGGGAGTTCACCGACACCGGCGAAGCCCCTGTCCTGCACAAGGAAGACCTCGTCTTCGAGTACGTCCACCCCACCCAGCGGAGCTACGCATGAAGCTCACCCTGCGCGTCTGGCGGCAGCGGAACGCCGACGCCGACGGAGCGATGTCCACGTACGAAGTGGACGACATCTCGGCCGACATGTCCTTCCTGGAGATGCTGGACACCCTCAACGAGGAGCTCATCCTCAAGGGCGAGGACCCGGTCGCCTTCGACCACGACTGCCGCGAGGGCATCTGCGGCGCGTGCTCACTCGTCATCAACGGCGACGCGCACGGGCCGGAGCGCACGACCTCCTGCCAACTGCACATGCGGTCCTTCGAGGACGGCGACACGATCGACATCGAACCGTGGCGGGCCTCCGCCTTCCCGGTCGTCAAGGACCTGGTCGTCGACCGGTCGGCCTTCGACCGGATCATCCAGGCCGGCGGCTACGTCACCGCGCCGACCGGCGCCGCGCCCGAGGCCCACGCGACGCCCGTGCCCAAGCCGGACGCGGACTTCGCCTTCGAGCACGCCGAGTGCATCGGCTGCGGGGCGTGTGTGGCGGCCTGCCCGAACGGGGCCGCGATGCTCTTCACCTCGGCGAAGATCAACCATCTGAATGTGCTGCCGCAGGGTGCGCCGGAGCGGGAGACCCGGGTGCTGGACATGGTCGCGCAGATGGACGAGGAGGGGTTCGGCGGGTGCACGCTCGCCGGGGAGTGCGCCACCGCGTGCCCGAAGGGGATCCCGTTGGTCTCCATCACGGGCATGAACAAGGAGTGGCTGCGGGCCACTCGTAAGGCCGGTAAGCGGTAGCGCTCCGCTGGTGGGGCGTTGTTTGGCTGCGGGTGGGTGGGGGCTGGTCGCGCAGTTCCCCGCGCCCCTTACGGGGCTCGGTCACCCGCGGCCTTACGGGGGCTTTAGCGGGCGTTCGCCTAAGGTGCGGGCGAGTGGGCCGTCGTGGTGTTCAACCCCGGCCCTACCAGGCACCCCTGGCATTCAACAAGCTCACACCCGGTTTCTCTCCGCGGGTTACTCGCCGGTCAGCCGGCGTCGGAAGAACAGGAGCGCACGGACCGTTCGCTTCGGTCCGCCGCGCCGCTCCGCCGAACCGGCCCGTGACCAGGAGAGTGCCATGACCGGCGTTTCCACGCTCGACAGCCCCCCACTGTCGACGGCCCCCACCCGCTACACCGTCACCCTCGCCCGCGACGAGGCAGACGTCCGCGCGGCCCAGCGGCTGCGTCACGACGTCTTCGCCGGGGAGATGGGCGCCCTGCTCTCCTCCCCGCAGCCGGGCCTCGACGTCGACGCCTTCGACGCGTACTGCGACCACCTGCTCGTACGCGACACCACGACCGGGCAGGTGGTCGGCACCTACCGGCTGCTGCCGCCCGACCGTGCCGCGGTCGCCGGACGGCTCTACTCGGAGGGCGAGTTCGACCTCGGACCGCTGGCCGGGATCCGCTCCGGGCTCGTCGAGGTCGGCCGCTCCTGCGTCCACCCCGACCACCGGGACGGCGCGGTCATCGGACTCATATGGGCCGGGATCGCCCGCTACATGGTCGACGGCGGCCACGAGTGGCTGGCGGGCTGCTGCTCCATCCCGCTCGCCGACGGCGGCATGCTCGCCGCGGGCACCTGGGACCGGGTACGGGACAAGCACCTGGCGCCCGAGGAGTACCGCGTACGGCCGCTGCTGCCATGGAGCGCCGAGGGCGTCACCCGCCCCGCCCGCACCGAGCTGCCCCCGCTCCTGCGCGGCTACCTCCGCCTCGGCGCCTGGGTCTGCGCCGAACCGGCCCACGACCCCGACTTCGGCGTCGCCGACCTGTACGTGCTGCTGTCGATGCGCCGGGTCAACCCGCGCTACCTGCGGCACTTCCTGTCGCTCGTGCCGGCGTGATCACCATGTCTCGCATGGGTGCGGTGGGTGCGATGGGTGTGTCTCGCGTGGCCGTGAAACTCCGCCCGCGCCGGGGCGGCACGACGGCGTTCGTGGGCCCGAGCGTGAGCACTCCGGTGTTCCCGGGCCCGGGTCCGGGCCTCGGGAAGGTGCCGCGTCCACGGCGCGGCGGTGTGCACGGCGGGGCCGGGGCACGTCCGGGCGCGGTGCCCTCGGCGCCCGCCCCGGTGAGCGCGTGGCTGCCCAGTGCCCCGTGCTCCCCGCGGGTCTGTGTGGAGTCCGTGGGGTCGCCGGCCGCCGTGCCGCGCGCCCTGCTGCGGCTGGCCGCACTCCTGGCCGTTCTCCTCTTCGGGATCGTGCTGATCCCGGTCGTGGGGCGGCTCGCCGCCGTGTGGCGCGACCGGCTCACCAGGGCGTGGTGCCGGACGATCGTGCGCGCCACGGGCGTCCGGCTGCGGATCACCGGGGCGGCCCCGCCCGGCGGCGGACTGCTCCTGGTGGCCAACCACATCTCCTGGCTGGACATCCCCCTGCTCGCCGCCGTCCGCCCCGCCCGGATGCTCGCCAAGGCGGAGATCAGGCAGTGGCCCGTGGCCGGCGTGCTCACCGCGAGCAGCGGCGCGCTGTTCATCGAGCGCGACCGCCTGCGCGCACTGCCGAGGACCGTCGAACGGATCGCGGACTCCCTGCGCGGCGGATCGGCTGTGGTGGTCTTCCCGGAAGGGAGCACCTGGTGCGGCCGAGCCCAGGGCCGCTTTCGCAGAGCCGCCTTCCAGGCCGCCCTGGACGCCGCCGTGCCCGTCCAGCCGGTCCACCTCCGCTACCGGTTCGACGGGGGAGCGGCGACCACCGCGCCCGCGTTCGTCGGGAGCGACTCGCTGCTCACCTCGCTCTGGCGGGTCGTGTCCGCCCGCGCCCTCGTGGCCGAGGTACGCGTGGAGCCGGTGCTCCCGGCGGGCAGCGCACCCGACCGGCGAACACTCGCCCTCGCCGCCGAGACGGCCACCACCGAGGCGGCCGACACCGGGACGTCCGTCGTCGAGACCGCCGACGCCCACCGAAGGAGCGCGAACTCCAAGGCGTATGCACACCTCTGACGCACCGTCACCACCGCGGGGTACCGTCCCCGCATGTACCCCGGAGCGTACGACCCCGCCAGGCCGGCCGTCGTCACCGCGGACGGCGGCCGGACCCTCACCTACGGCCAGCTCGAAGAGCGTTCCCTGCGCCTCGCGGACCACCTGCGGACCGCGGGACTGCGCGCGGGCGACCATCTGGCGCTCCTCTCCGACAACGACCCACGCGTCCTGGAGGTCTACTGGGCGGCCCTCCGCTCCGGCCTCTACCTCACCGTCGTCAACCACCACCTGACCGCCGACGAGGCCGCGTACATCGTCCGAGACTGCGGTGCGAGCACGCTCATCGTCTCCGGACCGCTCACCGAACTCGGGGAGCGGATACGGGAATTGGTGCCCGGTCCGACCTCGTACCTGGGCTTCGACGACGGGTCGTACGAGCGGGCGCTGGCCGCCGCCTCACCCGAAGCCCCGGCCCACCAGCCCCGCGGCGCCGACATGCTCTACTCCTCCGGCACCACCGGCCGCCCCAAGGGCATCGCACCGACGCTCCCCGAGGGTGACGTCCGCGAGGTGATGAGCACGTACCAGTTGCTCTTCCAGCCCATGTACGGCTTCGGCGAGGACACCGTCTACCTCTGCCCGGCCCCGCTCTACCACGCAGCGCCCCTCCGCTTCGGCTACGTCGTCACGGCGACCGGCGGCACGGTCGTCCTCATGAACTCCTTCGATCCGCAAGGGGCGTTGGAAGCGATCGAACGGCACCGGGTGACGCACAGCCAGTGGGTGCCCACCATGTTCGTACGGATGCTGAAGCTGCCGCGCGAGGTGCGGGACGCGTACGACGTGTCGTCGCTGAAGGTCGCCATCCACGCCGCAGCGCCCTGCCCCGTCGAGGTCAAATGGCGGATGATGGCCTGGTGGGGTTCCGTCCTGTACGAGTACTACGCGGCGACGGAGGCCAACGGGATCACCTTCATCGGCCCCGACGAGTGGCTGCGCAAGCCGGGCTCCGTGGGCCGCGGCGGCCTCCTCGGCGAGCTGCGCATCTGCGGTGAGGACGGCAAGGTGCTGCCCGTCGGGGAGACGGGAACCGTGTACTTCGAGCGCGAGGAACTCCCGTTCCGCTACCACAACGACGACGCGCGCACCCGTGAGGCGCAGCACCCCGAGCACCCCAACTGGACGACTACCGGGGACATCGGCCATGTCGACGAGGACGGCTACCTCTTCCTCACCGACCGCAGGGCCTTCACGATCATCTCCGGCGGCGTGAACATCTACCCCCAGGAGATCGAGGACTGCCTGACCCTGCATCCCAAGGTGACCGACGTCGCGGTGGTCGGCGTCCCGGACGCGGAGATGGGCGAGGCGGTCAAGGCGGTCGTCCAGCCCGCCCCCGGCGTGGCCCCCGGTCCCGAACTCGAACACGAACTCCTCGAATTCGTCCGCGACCGCATCGCCCACTACAAGTCGCCCCGCAGCGTCGACTTCACGGACGAGCTGCCGCGCACACCCACGGGAAAACTGGCCAAGTCCAGGCTGAGGAAGGCCTACTGGGACTGAGAGCCCCCGGTGCCCAGCGCGCGGGCGAGGTACGGAGCCGTGACGCTCGACTCCGCCCGGGCGACCTCCGCCGGCGGCCCCGCCGCCACGATCCGGCCTCCCGCGTCGCCGCCGCCCGGCCCCAGGTCGACCACCCAGTCCGCGCCCGCCACCACCGCCATGTCGTGCTCCACGACCACGACGCTGTGCCCGCCGTCCACCAGACCGTGCAACTGCCGCATCAGGACCTCGACATCGGCCGGGTGCAGACCGGTCGTCGGCTCGTCGAGGAGATAGAGCGTGTGACCCCGGCGTACGCGCTGGAGTTCGCTCGCGAGCTTGATGCGCTGAGCCTCGCCGCCGGACAGCTCGGTCGCTGGCTGGCCGAGCCGCAGATAGCCGAGACCGACGTCGAGGAGCGTGGCAAGGCTGCGCGCGACGGCCGGGGTGTCCGCGAAGAACTCCGCGGCGGCCTCCACCGTCAGGTCCAGCACCTGCGCGATATTCCGTTCCCTGTACGTCACTTCGAGTGTCTCGGGGTTGTAGCGCGCCCCGCCGCAGTCCGGGCACGGGGCGTAGGTGCTCGGCAGGAAGAGCAGCTCGACGCTGACGAACCCCTCGCCCTGGCACGTCTCGCAGCGCCCGCCCGCGACGTTGAACGAGAACCGTCCCACGCCGTATCCGCGCCGGTGCGCCTCCTCCGTGGCCGCGAAGACCTTGCGCACGACGTCGAAGAGCCCCGTGTACGTCGCCAGGTTCGAGCGGGGCGTACGGCCGATCGGCTTCTGGTCAACACTGACCAGCCGCCCCGCACCCGGAAGGTCCTCCGTGATCTCCCCGATGAGCGTGGACTTGCCCGAGCCGGAGACGCCGGTGACAGCGGTGAGCACGCCGAGCGGAAACTCGGCGGTCACCCCGCGCAGGTTGTGCCGTGTCACCGGGCCGACCTTCAACTGGCCGCGCGGCGGCCGGACTCCACGTACCGGAGCGGGGGAGCGGTCGAAGAGGAACCGGGCCGTCGCCGACTCCGTGACACTCTCCAGCTCCGCCACCGGGCCGCTGTGCAGCACCTGCCCGCCGTGCTCGCCCGCCTTCGGGCCCACGTCGACGAGCCAGTCGGCGCCGCGCATGACGTCGAGCTGGTGCTCCACGACGAACACCGAGTTGCCGGCCGCCTTCAGCCGGTCGAGGACCGTGAGCAGCGCCTCCGTGTCCGCCGGGTGCAGCCCGGCGGACGGCTCGTCGAGGACGTACACGACCCCGAAGAGACCGGAACGCAACTGCGTTGCCAGACGCAGCCGTTGGAGTTCGCCGGCCGAGAGCGTCGGGGTGGCGCGGTCGAGGCTGAGATAGCCGAGGCCCAGCTCGGTGACGGGGGAGATGCGCGCGAGCAGATCCTCGGTGAGGACGCGGGCGGTCTCCGAATCGCCATGTCCGGTGAGGGAGCCGGCCAGGTCGACGAGCGGCAGCGCGGCCAGCTCCGCGATGGTCCGGCCCGCGAACGTCACCGCGAGCGCCTCGGGGCGCAGCCGACTGCCGCCGCACACCGGACAGGGCGCGGCCTCCAGAAACCGCT
The DNA here is from genome assembly GCF_036182465.1 of Streptomyces sp. NBC_00258. NCBI lineage: Bacteria > Bacillati > Actinomycetota > Actinomycetes > Kitasatosporales > Streptomycetaceae > Streptomyces > Streptomyces sp. NBC_00258. The sequence goes on along the minus strand of NZ_CP108081.1, from coordinate 2,461,574 downwards.
CGGCCTTCGCCCGCAACGTCTGGCTCTTGGAGTCCGAGAAGGTCTTCATGACATAGCGCCGCGCGCTCATGTACGTGCCCTGGTAAGGGCGTTGGATCCGCTCGGCGTCCCGCACCGGATGCACGGTCACGACCGGCTGCTCGTCCGTGAACAGGATCCACTCGCGCTGCTCGGCGGGCAGCTCGCGCCACGGCCGGTCCACGTCGTACCCCAGCGCGTCGAGGACATCGCGCAGGTTCTTGCCCTGCCAGGCACCCGGCCACGCGGCGATCGCGCCCTCGCGGATCGACAGCGACGGGTCGGGGACCAGCGACTCCTCGGTCGTACGGTGCACCCGCCCGAGCCCATGACACTCGGGGCAGGCCCCGGCGGCCGTGTTCGACGAGAAGGCGTCCGAGTCGAGACGCCCGGCCCCCGGCGGATAGTCGCCCGCGCGCGAGAACAGCATCCGAAGCGAATTGGAGAGATTGGTGACCGTACCCACCGACGAGCGTGAGGTGGGCGTCGACCGCCGCTGCTGCAACGACACCGCGGGCGGCAGCCCACTGATGTCCCCGACCTTCGGCGCCCCCACCTGATGGATCAGCCGCCGCGCGTACGGGGCCACCGACTCGAAGTACCGCCGCTGCGCCTCCGCGTAGATCGTCCCGAAGGCGAGCGACGACTTCCCGGACCCGGACACACCCGTGAAGACCGCCAGCACATCCCGCGGAACATCGACATCGACCCCTTTGAGATTGTGCTCACGGGCGCCACGCACACGGACGTAGGGGTCGTGGGGCTGTGCATGGGGTGACTCCTGAGGTACGACGGGCGGGGCAGGACCGATGATGCACGGTGCGGCGTGGCGCGCCCGATAGGGGCGCGGGGAACTGCGCGACCAGCCACGGACGGCCCGCAGACCCAAGGTCACCCCAGTGGAGCACTCACGAGGGGACCAGCCCCGCAACCCGAGCCAGCCGCCGAAACGAGTCCACCAGCGCCTCCCGGTCATACGTGCTGGTCGTGACCAGCACCTCATCCGCCGCGGTCTCCTTGATCAGAGTCTCCAGCTCATGGGCGACCTGCTCCTCGGTCCCCACGACATGGCCGGAGAGACCGGATTCGTAGAAACCGCGCTCCCTCTCCGTCATCGTCAGCGACTCGACGCGCTCGGCAGACGGCAGTGGCGGAAACGTGCCGTGCGTGCGCGAGTAGGCCATCGACCAGGCCTCCGGGAGCAGGAGGCGCCGGGCCTCCTCCGGGGTCTCCGCGACGGCGACCGTGCCGGAGACGACCACGTACGGCTCCGGAGCCCAGGCGGAAGGCCGGAATGTCTCCCGGTAGTGGTCGATGCCGCGGCGCATCCTGTCGCGGTTCCTGAGGTCGCCGATCACCATGGGGAGGCCGGCCTGCGCGGCGATCGTGGCACCCTCGCCCATGGCGAGCACGAACGGCGGCACGGTCAGGCCCTCGGCGGGGCGTGCGTGCACGCCGGTCGGGGACGTACCGCGGAACCATCCGAGCAGTTCGTCGAGCTGGGCCGCGAAGTCGTCGGCCACGTCCTTGTCCCGGCCCAGCGCCTTCCGTACGCCGTCCGTGAACCCGACGGAGCGGCCCAGGCCCATGTCGATGCGGCCGGGGAACAGGGACTCCAGGACACCGAACTGCTCGGCCACCACCAGGGGCTGGTGGTTGGGCAGCATCACCCCGCCCGTGCCCACCCGGATCGAGCCGGTCGCGGCGGCGACCGCGGCGGCAAGGACGGTCGGCGCGGAACCGGCCACACCCGGCACGCCGTGGTGCTCCGAGACCCAGATCCGGTGGTACCCGAGCCGCTCCAGCTCCCGCGCCAGCCCGACGGTGTCGCGCAGCGCCTCGGCATCGTCGTGTCCCTCCCGGGTGCGCGAGCGGTCGAGGACGGAGAACCGTGTCGCTCCGAGAAGAGAGCCCTGGTCCCGTCGGGCTCCGCGATCCTGCTGGTTCGTCATGGCTTCTCCACTGGAAGAACAGTGCTCTGTTCTCTCAACAGTCGTTCCGCCGATTTCTTCCGCGGCTCCCGACAAAGCCGGAGAGGGCGGTGCCGGAGCGGCACCACCCTCTCCCGTCGCTCTCCGACCGTGGCCGGACGTGTCTTCAGACCCCGGCCGGAAGGACCGTCCGCGGTCGCGGCGAGAACCCGGCCCCCCGGTAGCAGTCGTCGATGAGCCGCATGGTGGCGAGCGCGTCATCGGCGTCCAGACGAAGGGGCGTGCCCCGGCGCAGATGCGCCGCGAACGCTTCGAGCTGGTAGGTGTACGAGGACCGGCGGCCGAGCATCTCGGTGCGCTCGCCCGTGGCCGTGCGGACCAACACCCGGTCGTCCACGTGCGGTTGGACGAAGTTCACCGCCGTGGCCTCACCGAGTGAACCCACGATCCGGCAGCTGAACTGCAACTCGTGGTGGGCCATGTGGCAGCGGGCGGTACCGGTGGCACCACCCGGGAACTCCAGGTCCGCGTCCAGCCACTCGTCCACTCCGGGCGCGCCCGGACGCTCGCCGCCGCGCGCCGCGACGAGCCGCGGTGCGCCGCCCGCCCAGGGAGCGAGCACCCGCTGGGCGTGCAGGCTGTAGCAGCCCAGGTCCATCAGAGCGCCGCCCGCCAGCGGAAGCGACCAGCGCACGTCGCTGTCCGCGGGCGCCGGCATGACCATCGTGGTCTCCACGTGCCGGAGTTCGCCCAGCTCCCCGCTCTCCAGCAGCTCGTGCAGGCGCCGCGTGACCGGGTGGAACAGGTAGTGGAAGCCCTCCATGAACGCCGTGCCCGCCTTCGTGACGGCGTCCCGGACCTCGATGGCCTCCTGCGTGCTGCTCGCGGAGGGCTTCTCCGTCAGCACATGCTTGTCCGCGGCGAGGGCGGCGAGGTTCCAGGGACCGTGCAGACCGTTGGCGAGAGGGTTGTAGACGACCTCGACCTCGGGGTCGGCGATCACGTCGGCGTACGAGTCCAGGACCCGCTCGACATCGTGCTCGGCGGCGAACGTCTCTGCGCGGGACCGGTCGCGGGCGGCCACCGCGACAAGCCGGTGGCCGGTCACACGGGCCGGGCCGACGATCGAGAGCTCGGCGATCCGGGCCGCGCCCAGAACGCCGATCCGTAGCGGTTCGTCCGTCATACCTTGCGTACCTCTTCCAGTCGTACGGGCCGGTGCTCGTGGAGCGACAGCGTGCACGCCTCGGCGATCCAGCTGGCTTCGAGGGCGTCGGCCACGGTGCAGGGGGAGGGGCGGGACCCCGCCACGACCTCGGTGAACGCGGTCAGCTCGGCGCGGTAGGCGTCGGCGAAGCGGTCCATGAAGAAGTGGTGCGGGGCGCCGGCGGGGAAGGTGACCCCCGGCTCGACGGACCGCAGCGGCAGCTTGTCCTCCAGGCCCACGGCGATGCTGTCCTTCATACCGTGCACCTCCAGGCGGACGTCGTAACCGCGGGCGTTGTGCCGGGAGTTGGAGATGACGCCGATCGTGCCGTCGTCGAAGGTGAGCAGTGCGGAGGCGGTGTCGACATCGCCCGCCGCCGCGATGTAGTCGGCGCCCCGGTTGCCGCCGGTCGCGTACACCTCGACGACCTCCCGGCCGGTGACCCAGCGCACGATGTCGAAGTCGTGCACGCTGCAGTCGCGGAAGATACCGCCGGAGACGGCCACGTACGCGGCGGGCGGCGGCGCCGGGTCCAGGGTCGTGGACCGTACGGTGTGCAGCAGTCCGAGTTCGCCGCTCACCACGGCCTGGCGCGCGGCGACGCAGCCGGCGTCGAAGCGCCGGTTGTAGCCGATGTGCACCTCGACCCCGCCGTCCTCCACCGCACGCAGCACGTCGAGGCTCTCCTCGACGCCGCGGGCCACGGGCTTCTCGCAGAAGACCGGGATGCCCGCCTTGACGGCGGCGAGGATGAGTTCGGGGTGTGCGTCGGTAGCGGCGGCGATCACCACTCCGTCCACACCGGCGGCCAGCACCGCGTCGGGGGAGTCCACCGCCGTGGCCCCGAACCGCTCCGCGGCGGAGGAGACGGCCGCGGCCACCGGATCGGTGACCACCAGCGAGTCGACCGCTTCGAGTCCTGCCAGGGTTTCCGCGTGGAACGCGCCGATCCGGCCCAGCCCCATGATGCCAATACGCATGTGATTCGTGCTCCTTCAGCCCAGGGGGCGGTTCAGTCGAGTCCGCCGAAGACGATCTGGTCCCAGTCGATCACCGAGCCGGTCACCACACCGCTGCGGTCGCAGAGCAGGAAGACGACGAAATCGGCGATCTCGTCGACCTGCCCGAGTTTGCCCATCGGCTGGGACGCGGCGGCCTTCTCCAGCCAGTCGTCGCCCGCACCGTGGAAGGCGCGCTGGGTGGCGTCCTCGCCCTCGGTGTCGGTCCAGCCGATGTTGAGGCCGTTGACACGGACACGGTCCCAGCGGTGCGCGTGTGCCGCGTTGCGGGTCAGCCCGGCGAGACCGGCCTTCGCCGCGACGTACGGGGCGAGGAAGGCCTGTCCGCCGTGCTCGGAGCTGGAGATGACGTTGACGACCGTGCCGGGGGCCTTGCGCCCCACCATGTCAGCCACCGCGGCCTGCATGGCGAAGAAGGGCGCCCGCAGGTTGATCGCGATGTGCGCGTCGAACAACTCCGGCGTGGTGTCCAGGAGCGAACCGCGTGATGTCAGCCCCGCCGCGTTGACCAGGCAGTCGACGCGTCCGTACGCGTCCACGGTCTGTACGACGCTGTCGCGCGCCTGCGCGGCGTCCGACAGGTCCGCGCGTACGAAGCGGGCGCCGGTGTCCGCGGCGAGTTTCTCGCCGACCTCGGCCCGGCGTCCGGTGAAGACGACGGTCGCGCCTTCGCGTACGGCCGCCCGGACGATTCCCGCGCCGACGCCCTGGCTGCCGCCGTTGACGAGGACGACCTTGTCCTCAAGCAGTCCCATGAGTGCGTTGTTCTCCTTCAGCTCCGGCGGCGCTTGGCGCCCGCCTGTAGTTCCTGGCGGAGGCGGGCCGGGGCCCAGCCTTCGGCGACTGCCTGCCAGAGTGTGTCCGCCTGCGAGGGCGGGGCGAGACCGTCGACCGGCGGGTCGAGGTCCAGGTTGGTGGGGAAGGGGTAGCCCTCGGCGGTGGCGGCGACCACACGGCGCAGCCGGCTCTCCGGGGCGCCCTCCTCCTTGCGGCGCAGCAGTACGGGGAGCAGGGCGACGGCCATGGCCTCCCGGTCCACCGACTCCATGGCGCGGCCGAAGGCGGAGGAGATCTGCAGCAGGTTGGCCATGCGCTTGATGTCCGCCGAGCGGTTGTGTCCGGCGGCGTGGAAGAGCGCGGGGTTGAAGAACACCGCGTCGCCCTTCTCCAGCGGGAGCTGGACGTGATGCTCCTCGAAGTACGCGATGAACTCCGGGCGCCGCCAGGCCAGGTAGCCGGGCTCGTACTTCTGCGAGTGCGGCAGGTACAACGTGGGCCCGGACTCCACGGGCATGTCGCAGTGCGCGACCGCGCCCTGGAGCGTCAGTACCGGGGAGAGACGGTGGACGTGCGCGGGGTACGCGGCGGCGACCTCGTTGCTCAGGAAGCCCAGATGGTAGTCGCGGTGCACGCTCTGCGCGGCGCCGCCCGGATTGACCACGTTGATCTGCGAGGTCACCTGGTAGGCGGGGCCGAGCCAGGCCTCGGCGGCCAGGGCCAGCACGTCGTTGGCGTAGTAGTCCGCGAACACCTCCGGCGCACGCACGGCCACCTTGTCCAGGGCGTTCCACACCCGGTCGTTGGCGCCCGGCGCGGCGAAGTGGTCTCCGCGGGCCGTACCGCTCGACCGCTCCTCCTCGATCAGCGCGTTGAAGGCACCGGAGGCCGCGTCCACGACGGCAGGGTCGGGGAACGCGCCCTTGAGGACCACGACTCCGGGCCCGTCCAGCAGGGCCCGCACCAGTTCGGCCTGCACTTCCCGGCGCCCCCGCGGGGTGACGGCGAGGTCGCGGATCCGGTCACTGGCGTAGATCAGGACGTTCTGCTCGATCCGCTCGGCCGTGGGATACGCCTGCCGTTCGGTGCTCTGCTCGACCAGCGAGCGGAACGCGTCGAGATCGCAGTCGTCGTCGCTGAGCCAAGTCGGTGCTCCCGCATCAGTGGGGGACATCCCGAGTCCTTTCACCATGCCTGCTTTTCTGCCAGTCTTGTGAACCAGAGCCCGTCATTCAATCCGCAGAGACCCATCAAAAGTCCATCATTCTGCTTTCGGGGACCGCCGTGCGACATCCGTATCCGATCAGAGAGATCGCCCGTCAGGCCGGTCTGAGCGAGGCCACCGTCGACCGGGTCCTCAACGACCGGGGCGGTGTACGGGAGAGCACCGTCATGGAGGTGCACCAGGCGATCAAGGATCTGGACCGTCAGCGGACCCAGGTACGCATCGGCGGCCGTACGTTCATGATCGACATAGTGATGCAGACGCCGGAGCGGTTCTCCACCGCCGTGCGGGACGCACTCGAAGCCGAACTGCCGTCACTGCACCCCGCCGTGGTGCGATCACGCTTCCACTTCCGGGAGGCCTGCCCCGCCTCCGACCTGATCGCGACCATGGACAGGATCGCCAAGCGTGGTTCGCAGGGCGTGATCCTCAAGGCCCCCGACCTGCCGGAGATCGGCGCGGCCGTCAGCCGGCTGGTCGCGACCGGCATCCCGGTCGTCACGCTGGTCAGCGACCTGCCCAGCAGCGCGCGCATGGCGTACGTGGGAATCGACAACCGGGACGCGGGCGCCACCGCCGCCTACCTCATCGGACAGTGGCTCGGCGACCGGCCGGGCAACGTCCTCGCCACGATCAGCCGTGGCTCGTTCCGCGGTGAGGAGGAGCGCGAGATGGGCTTCCGCAGTGCGATGCGGATCGCGCAGCCCGGACGGTCCCTGGTGGAGGTCACCGACAGCGACGGCCTGGACGCCACCCAGCGGGACCTCGTCCTCGATGCCCTCAAGCGGGACGAGGACGTCATCGCCGTCTACTCCGCCGGCGGCGGCAACGCCGCGACCCTCGACGCGTTCGACACCCTCGGCAGGGAGTGCGCGGTGTTCATCGCCCACGACCTGGACCACGACAACACCCGCTTCCTGCGCGAACGCCGCCTCTCCGCCGTACTCCACCACGACCTCCGCCAGGACATGCGCCGCGCCTGCCAGACCATCATGCGAGCCCACAAGGCCCTCCCGGACGAGGGCCCCTTCCTGCCTTCGGCGATCCAGGTGGTCACTCCTTACAACATGCCGCCGGGGGCACCGCTGGCACCGTTCGGGGGCTGAGGGGGCGCGCCACCCGGCCCGTCCGGCGTTTGAGGACGAGCGCGTTCAGCGCGATACGGGGGCCTGGGGGCGAAGCCCCCGGAAGGGACGGAACTGGGTAGGGGCGGCGGGGGCGGAAAAGCGGCGAGTCCCACGGGATACCGGCACGAAGAAGAGACCCGCTGTCTGTATATGTAGACAGCGTCTCTAATATGGAACGCCAACGCCTGGCGTGCCAGAACGCCACCGCACCCGTGAAGACAAGAGGTCAACGTGCAAGCGCTGATCGCCGGCCAGCCGGACCCCGGCGCCGCACTGCTGCTCCTGGCCGCAGGCATAGCCTCCGGCCTCGCAGGCTCGATCGCCGGCCTGGCCTCGCTGTTCAGCTACCCCGCCCTCCTGGCCGCGGGCCTCCCACCGGTGGCGGCCAACGTCACCAACACCGTCGCGCTCTTCTCCAACACCGTCGGAACCGCGGTGGGCTCCCGCGAGGAACTCCGAGGGCAGCGCGCACGACTCGTCCGCCTGGCCCTCACGGCGGCACTGGGCGGCGCGATGGGCGCGGCCCTGCTCCTCGGCACCCCGTCGTCGACGTTCGAACTGGTCGTGCCGTGGCTCATAGCCCTCGGCTCGGTCCTGATCCTGGCCCGCGAACCCCTGCGACGGCTGACCGCGAGATTCAGCACCGGCCAGGGCTCCCTGCCGAAGCTCCCGCTGGCCTGTGCCGTTCTGCTCGTCGGCCTGTACGGCGGCTACTTCGGCGCAGCGGCGGGCGTCCTCATGCTGGCCGTCCTCTCCCTGTCCGCCACGGAACCGCTGCGGGTGACCAACGCCGTCAAGAACATCGCCACCGGAGCGGCCAACGTCACCGCGGCCGTCGCCTACGCCTTTCTCGCCCCGGTCGACTGGACGGCCGCCCTCACGCTCGGTGCGGGCTGCTTCGTGGGTGCCTGGATGGGACCCGCCGTCGTACGGCGCCTGCCCGAGGCCCCGCTGCGGATCGCGATCGCCCTCGCCGGCCTCGGACTCGCGTGGAGCCTGTGGCGCGAGGCCACCGCGTCCTGAACGCCGGCTGCGCCGACACAGTGCGGTGCGTATGCCTCCACGTAGGCGTTTGTTTACCTTCTGGGGGTGGTTTTGTTTCTGATGCCTAACAACGCTGTCAGTTCGCACCATCAGTCCCCGGAGGAACAGTGAACGTCTCCCTTGGCGTGTGGGCGCTGTCTGTCGCAGTGCTCTGCGCGCTCATCGCCGTGGATTTCTTCATCGGCCGCAAACCCCATGAGGTCTCCCTGAAGGAGGCCGGCATCTGGAGCGCGGTCTGGGTCGCGCTCGCGGTGGCGTTCGGGATCGGACTGCTGGTGGTCTACGGAGGCGGGCCGGCGGGCGAGTTCTTCGCCGGCTACATCACGGAGAAGTCGCTCAGCGTCGACAACCTCTTCGTCTTCGTCCTGATCATGGCGAAGTTCTCGGTGCCGACCCAGTACCAGCAGCGCGTACTGATGGTCGGCGTGCTGGTGGCGCTGGTGCTGCGCACGATCTTCATCGCCGCCGGTGCCGCGATCATCTCCACGTTCTCCTGGGTCTTCTACATCTTCGGCGCGTTTCTGATCTGGACCGCGTGGAAGCTGGTCCAGGACGCCCGCAAGGGCCACGGGGACGAGGAGTACGAGGAGAACAAGCTGCTCAAGGCGGTCGAACGGCGCTTCGGCGTGGCCGACCGCTACCACGGCACCAAGCTGTGGGTCGAGCAGAACGGCAAGCGCGTGATGACCCCGATGATGGTGGTCATGCTGGCGATCGGCTCCACGGACGTCCTGTTCGCCCTGGACTCCATCCCGGCCATCTACGGCCTCACCGAGGAGCCGTACATCGTCTTCACCGCGAACGCCTTCGCGCTGATGGGCCTGCGGCAGCTGTACTTCCTGATCGGCGGCCTGCTCAAGAGGCTCGTCCATCTCTCGTACGGGCTGTCGATCATCCTCGGGTTCATCGGCGTCAAACTGGTGCTGCACGCCCTGCACGAGTCCGGGGTGCACGTCCCGGAGATCAGCATCCCGTTCTCGCTCGGCTTCATCGTCCTGGTGCTCGCGGTGACGACCTTCACCAGCCTGCGGGCCTCGAAGAAGCAGGAGGCGGAGGCCGACCGGTCTGTGTCCTAGGTGCTCCGGTGGCAGTCCGGCACGTCGTCGGCGGGCGCGTTGTGGCTGGTCGCGCGGTTCCTCGCGCCCCTATGGGGGCGCTGCCGCCGGTGCACCGGACTCTAAGAACCCATCTTTGAACCTCTGCTGATCTCGTACACGCGCCCCGGTGGCGTGCTCGGTGCACACAGACCCCGCTCTTCGCAGTGGTGTGGCAATCCTGCCGCTACGGGGCGGGCCGGGGTTCCCCATTTACGGCGGGGCCGTGCTCCGGTCTGGCAGGGGTGGGCACGGTGCCCAGTACGGAGAAGATCGGCAACCTCAGCGTCCAGCGGTACGAGCAGATCGTGGAGAAGCTGCGCGAGGCCGTCGAAAAGTTGTCGAACCAACACCCCAATACCCCAGCCCTCCGCACTCCGTGATGACCCGCGCCTTCGCTGCGAGCCACGGATCTGACGGACCGGTAGGGCGGCTTCTCGTGGTCCCACCGGTAGCGGCAGTCGAGCTCAACAAGATCGCGGCTGTAAACCAGAGGTGGTCTCGACCGCCGCCTTGCCCGTATTCCGGTGTGCGCGGCGGCCGTTCCTTGTGGGTCAAACGACCGGCACACTCAGCGACCGAGCCGGGCTACCGTGCCCGTCGTACGGGGCTGACACCGGCCATGGCGGTCGCGTGAAGCGGCGCGACCTTGAGGCGGTGCACCACTGACAAAGTTCCCTGCACGGATGACAAAGTCCGAAGCCCACGATGACTCTAAGGTCCATGGGCGAGGACGTCACTGAGGCGGCATCACCGACCGGAAGGATTGCATCGTGCAACGAGTATCAACGACGCTCCGCATGCGGATCGGAGTGTTGGGGGCTTTGGCTCTCCTCTTCGCCGCTGGCCTGACGGCCAGCCCGATGATGACTGCGCCCGCCCACGCCGCCTACGGTCCGTGCAACACGACGGTGAAGCGCACCGATGGGTTGGGCAGTGGCGGCAACCCTGGCAATCACTACAAAATCCCCGCGCGCACCGGTAACGGTCTGAGCTGTTACATGGAATATCAGACGGGCAGCGATAACGCCGTCACGGCGCTGCAGCGTGCCATCACTGAGTGCTACCCCGGTACCTATGCCGCCAGGCGGATCGAAGACACCGGAGGGGCAGACGGGAGCTACGGCACCGGCACGGTGGATGCCGTTCGGTGGCTCCAGGCCAACCGCCTCGGCGTGAGCGCCGACGGCGACTACGGGCCGGCGACCCGTGAACAGATGGAGTGGCCGCTGTATACCGAGAGCGGTCGTTTTATCGCCTGCCTCAACCCCCCTTTCTAGTCAACACAACGTCTGTCGACGCCGACCTGTGTGCCTGAGGTCGGCGTCGACGTCTGCTTTGCAGGCCAATTGGTCAGCCCTGAGCTGGCCAGCGTCCTCGCAACAAACCCCTGCCCGCCCGGTAGCGGCAGAATCCGCCCGCCGACCCGAACCGGAAAGGTGCGCCGCCGCAGTACCTGGAGCACCCGAAAGCTCTCCGCAAAGCCCCTGCCATACCACTGCGGCGAGCGGGTTCTGTGTGTGCACCGAGCCCTCCACCGGGGCTTGTGACGAGATCAGCAGAGGTTCAAAGATGGGTTCTAAGGTTGGCCGAGTGACGAACAGCAGCAAGCCACGCCGCGGGTCGGACGCGCGCCGGCCCCTCGCCGTTTTCGACCTCGACGGCACCCTCGCCGACACCGCGCACCGGCAGAAGTTCCTGGAGCGCAAGCCGCGCGACTGGGACGCGTTCTTCGCGGCGGCGTCCGACGATCCGCCGCTCGCGGAGGGCGTCGCCCTCGCGCTGGAGCACGCGCGGGAGTGCGAGATCCTCTATCTGACCGGGCGGCCCGAGCGCTGCCGCAAGGACACGGAGGCCTGGCTCGCCGCCCAGGGTCTGCCCGAGGGCCGCATGCGGATGCGGCGCAACGACGACCGCAGGCCCGCACGGCGCACCAAGCTGGAGATCCTCCGCGGGCTGGCCCAAGGCCGTGAGATCCGGGTGCTCGTGGACGACGACGAGCTCGTGTGCGAGGACGCCGAACGGGTCGGCTTCACCGTCGTACGGGCGCGCTGGGCGGCCGCGTCCGAGGCGTTGAAGGTGGCGCAGGAGCGGGAGGGGCGGACCTGAGGGGTTCGCGCCCCCCGCTCCCCGCGGCGGTCGGGTTCCGCAGAGGTCAGCCCGCGTCCTCCAGGCGGAAGCCGACCTTCAGGCCGACCTGGTAGTGCTTGATCTGCCCGTCCTCGATCTGGCCGCGGACCTGGGTGACCTCGAACCAGTCGAGGTTGCGCAGGGTCTGCGAGGCCCGGGCGATGCCGTTGCGGATCGCCTCGTCGATGCCCTCGTGCGAGCTCCCGACGATCTCGGTGATCCGGTAGGTGTGGTCGGACATGCGGGTACTCCTCTCCGCCGTGGCCTGTGTGCCACGCGTCATTCCACGGTGCCGCACGAGGCGGGGGACCGCGAGATGTAGGCCCGAGGGACGTGGGTCCGTACGGGTTCCTGCTCGGTGCGGGTCACCGGGCCGTGCTCAGCGACAGCGCGAACCTCCCCTCGGGGTCCGTCCACCAGTGCGTGAGGTCAAGACCGGCCGCGGCCAGCTCCGTACGTACGCTCTCCTCGCGGAACTTCGCCGACACCTCGGTCCGCATCTCCTCGCCCTCCGCGAAGTCGACGGCGAGGTCGAGCGCGGGGATCTTCACGGTCAGCGCCGAACGGGCGCGCAACCGCATCTCGATCCACTCCCGCTCGGCGTCCCAGAGGGCGACATGGGTGAACTCGTCGGGGTCGAAGTTCGCGCCGAGCTCGCGGTCGACCACGGTCAGCACGTTCTTGTTGAACGCGGCCGTCACCCCGGCCGCGTCGTCGTAGGCGGCGACAAGGACCGACTCGTCCTTGACCAGGTCGGTGCCGAGCAGCAGGGCGTCGCCCGGCGACAGCAGGGAGCGTACGGACGCCAGGAACGTGGCGCGTTCGGCGGGCAGCAGATTGCCGATCGTGCCGCCCAGGAAGGCGACGAGCCGCGGACCGGGTGTGTCGGGCAGCGTGAGACCGCCGGTGAAGTCGGCGATCAGCGCGTGCACGTCGAGCGAGGGACGCTCCGCGATCAGCGCATGCCCGGCCTGGGTGAGCGCGCTCTCGCTCACGTCGACCGGCACGTACGTGTGCAGGCCGGGCATGGCGTCGAGGAGGTGACGGGTCTTGTCGGACGACCCGGAGCCCAGCTCGACGAGGGTGCGCGCGCCGGTCGCCTCGGCGATCTCGGCGGCCCGGGCCACGAGGATCTCGCGCTCGGCACGCGTGGGGTAGTACTCGGGCAGTTCGGTGATCTTCTCGAAGAGCTCGCTGCCGTGCGCGTCGTAGAACCACTTGGGCGGCAGCGTCTTGGGCGTGCGGGTCAGGCCGTGCAGGACGTCGGCGCGCAGGGCGGCGTCGGTGGCGTCCTCGGGCAGGGTGCGGGTGACGAGGAACGGGCTCACGTACTGGGCTCCTTGGGTGGGGCGGATGCCAGGTGTTCTTCCACGTCCTTGAGCGGTGTGAGCAGGACGTCCGTGCGGCTCGCGGCCAGAAGGGTGCGGTCCGGCACCTCCTGCCAGTGCGGATCGTCGTCGTACGGCTCGGACGCGACGACGGTGCGCCGGCCGGGCTCGGTCAGGTACCAGAGCGTGTCGCCCCAGGCGGTGGCGGCGATCACCTCGCCGTTGGTGAGCAGGAGGTTGAGCCGTGAACCGGGGGCCGCCGCCGCGACGTCGAGGACCGTGTCGGCGAGCGCCTGACCCTCCTCGTCGCCGCCGCGCAGCCGGTTCAGGACCAGCGCCCAGACGAGCGCCGAGTCGCAGCGCGCCTCCATCGACAGCAGGTCCGCGGCCGGCAGTGTCCGGGCGAGCGGGGCCAGGGAGCGCGGCCAGCCGGCGACCGCGCCGTTGTGGCTGAACAGCCAGGTGCCCGCGGCGAACGGCGCCGCCGCGGCCTCGCCGTCCGCGCTCGCCACGGTCGCGTCGCGCACCGCGGCGAGCAGCGCGCCCGAGCGCACCACCCGCGTGAGATCGGCGAAGGACTGGTCGCCCCAGATCGGCCCGGTACGCCGGTAGCGCGCCGGTACCGGATCGCCCTCGGCATACCAACCGACCCCGAAACCATCGGCGTTGACGGTCCCGTGCTGTTGCCGCCGGGGCGCCCACGACTGCCGGAACAGGCTGTGCGCCGGGTCCACGAGGAGTTTCGCCAGTCGCTCCTCGGGACCCAGGAACGCGAGATGACGGCACATCAGACGGTCTCCGGGTCGGCGTCCCGAGCGGTACGGAACCCGGAGAAGATCTGGCGCCGGATCGGGTAGTCCCAGTTGCGGAACGTCCCCCGGCAGGCCACGGCGTCGACCGCGAACGAGCCGCCGCGCAGCACCTTGTACTCGGGCCCGAAGAAGACCTCCGAGTACTCCCTGTACGGGAAGGCCGAGAAGCCCGGGTAGGGGAGCAGATCGCTGGACGTCCACTCCCACACATCGCCGATCAACTGCCGTACGCCGAGCGGGGACTGGCCCTCCGGGTAACTGCCGGCGGGGGCCGGCCGCAGATGGCGCTGGCCGAGGTTGGCGTGCTCGGGCGTCGGGTCGGCGTCGCCCCACGGGTAGCGCGTGGAACGGTCGGCCGCCGGGTCGTGGCGGGCCGCCTTCTCCCACTCGGCCTCGGTCGGCAGCCGCCGGCCCGCCCAGCGGGCGTACGCGTCGGCCTCGTACCAACTGACGTGCAGAACCGGCTCGTTCGGCGGCACCAGCTCGGTGACGCCGAAGCGCCGCCGGAGCCATTCGCCGCTCTCGCGGCGCCAGAACAACGGCGCCTCGATGGAGTGCGCCCGGATGTGGGCCCAGCCGTCGGGCGTCCACCAGCGAGGGTCGGTGTAGCCGCCGTCCGCCATGAACGCCTGGTACGCGCCATTGGTGACCGGAGTCGTGTCGATGTGGAACGGCGGCACGAGGCGCTGGTGCGCGGGCCGTTCGTTGTCCAGGGCCCACGGCTCGGTGGACGTGCCCATGGTGAACGGGCCGCCGGGGACCAGCACTTCGGACGGCCCGGTGAACGCCGGGTCGGGCATGGGGTCCGGCGCCGTCAGTGCCGTCGGTCCCTTGCGCAGCTGATGGGTGATCAGCATCGTTTCGTCGTGCTGCTGTTCGTGCTGGGCGATCATGCCGAAGGCGAAGCCCGCCTCGGTCAGCTGGGTGCCCGTGCCCTGGAACGAGGCGCTCTCCAGGACGTCCAGCGCCCGGCCGCGCACCTCGGCCGCGTAGTGGCGGGCCTCGGCGGGCGGCAGCAGCGGCAGCGAGGGCCGCTCCGCGCGCGGGTGCTCGAACGCGTCGTAGATGCCGTCGATCTCGGGCCGCATCGCGTCACGGCCGGCGACCGTCCGCAGCAGCCACAGCTCCTCCTGGTTGCCGATGTGCGCGAGGTCCCACACCAGCGGCGACATCAACGGCGAGTGCTGGGCGGTCAGTTCGGGATCCTCCACACAGGAGGTCAGGAGCGCGGTGCGGTCACGGGCCGTGGTCAGCGCCGCCAGCGCGCGCTTCCTGAGCGTCTCCGGGTCGGTGGGGGAGGAGTGGGTGTCGGGGCCGGTCATGTGCGGATGTCCTTCCCGGGGAGCAGGTGTTCCGTGCTCCGGAGTTCCGTGCCGTTGAACAGTTGGTCGGTGCCGTCGGCGTGGTCGAGGATGTCGTCGGCGGGGCAGCGGCCCCGGGCCACGTAGCGGTCGGTGAACTCCGCGACCGCCTCCTGCACCTCGGCGCTCGCGCCGATCCGGGGCAGGGCGTCGGCGGCCGCCGCGAAACAGGTGACGGCGGCCTCGCGCAACTCGGGGTCGGTCAGACCCGCGCGGGCGGCCGCCGTCCACAGCGGGTTCCGCGGAGCGGGCAGCGAACCGGCACGCTCGGCGAGCGGTTTGACCGTCCGGTACGCGGTCTCGGCGGCCTCCGCGTCGTCGAACAGCGCGGCCGTCACGGCGAGCGGCACGATCCAGCCGTTCTCGCCCGGCTGCGCGTCGATCATGCGCAGCTCCAGATGGCCGCGCGGCCGCACCGGCGGGAACAGGGTCGTCTGGTGGTAGTCGAGGTCCTCCCGGTCGGGCGGTGCGTCGGACCGGGTCCACGCACGGAAACTCATCCCCTCCGGCACGCTCCAGGGACCGCTGGGCGCCCGGACGCACATCACCGGCGCGTCCAGGACGTGCCGGGCCCAGGCCGTCCGCGGATCGCCGTCGAGAGGCGGGGCGCTCGAACGGCCCGGATCCATCGCGGCCCACAGGGACTGCCGGGTGGAGCGCCAGCCCGTGAGCCGACCACCGGCCATCGGGGAATGGGCGAACGCGGCCACCAGGACCGCGCCCAGCTGATGCGCGAGCCACCAGCGCCGCCCGTGCCCGAGCGGGCCCGGCTCCTCGTACCCGGCGTCCAGACAGACCTGGACGGAGGCGGAGGTGCACATCATGGCGCGGCCCTCGGGGCCCGTGCGGTCGAGGTAGGTCTCCATGGCGTCGTAGCGCGGGTCATGGAGGAAGCGGGTGGGCGGGTTCCAGGGATCCTGGCCGAGACCGCTGAGGGCCAGGTCCGCCTCGCGCAGTACCGCGCGTACGGCGTCGAGGTCGGCGGACACGGATCCCACGCACTCCATCAGGGAGGCGGCGGGAGCGGAGCTGAGCTCCAGCTGACCACCCGGTTCGACGGTGAGCGCCGAACTCAGGGGCAGGGCCCGCAGTGCGGCGTAGGCCGCTTCGAGACGTTCTGGTGGTACGGGGAGTCGCGGCGAACGCGACTCGTGGACGAGCCATTCGAGTTCAACACCGAGGAATCGGGGTGGGCCGGTCTTGAAACAGATACCACGGACCAGCGCCTCCACCTCGGCCTCGGTGACGGCGGAGCGGCGGCGCTCCGTACAGTCACTCACCGAATCGGACATGTCGGGATCCTCCTGAGATTCCATCCATGCCGCCGGCCCGGCATCGGATGGGCCGGGCCGACAGTCGCTCGTCCCACCCAAGACCCTTACGGCGCCTCGCACAAGGGTGCGTATCGTCGCTTTTGGGGCCGGGAAACTCTGTTGCGGCGCAATACCAGGATCGCTCACCATGCGTTCATGAGCACGACGGGGGATGCGACGGGGGAGTCGGGGGAGATCGCGCGGGACGTGATCATGGCGCGTACAGGGGTGGCGCCATGAGTGCCCGCCTTCGCGGGATCGCGCGGCAGACGGAGGAGATCGTCGCGGCGGGTTCGTACCGCGCGTCCGACGGACGCGAGGTGTCGATCGCCGCGGCGGTGGCCGCCGCGCGACAGGGCACGCGGATGTACGGGCCAGGGCCTGTCGAGACACCGCGAACCGGTCCTGCGGATCCGTCCGGGAGCGGCCCGGTGAACCCCTCTCGGACCAGCCCTGAGGCGTCCTCGCAGGCTGGCCCGGTGGACACGTTCTTCGAGGTCACGGGCGAGAGCAGCCTGGAGGCGGCACGTCGGCTGCCCGGCCCGGTCGCGGTCCTGAACTTCGCCTCTGCACGCAACCCCGGCGGGGGCTATCTGAACGGCGCGCAGGCCCAGGAAGAGGCCCTGTGCCGTGCCTCCGCGCTGTACACGTGCGTGGTGGAGGCCCGGGAGTTCTACGACCACCACCGGGCGCACCGCGA
The DNA here is from genome assembly GCF_036182465.1 of Streptomyces sp. NBC_00258. NCBI lineage: Bacteria > Bacillati > Actinomycetota > Actinomycetes > Kitasatosporales > Streptomycetaceae > Streptomyces > Streptomyces sp. NBC_00258. The sequence goes on along the minus strand of NZ_CP108081.1, from coordinate 2,444,488 downwards.
CCCCTTCTACACCGATCGGGTGATCCACTCACCGGCCGTCCCGGTTTTCCGCGACGACCGGGGACGGCTCCTGGACGAGCCGTACACCGCCGGATTCCTGACCGCCGCCGCGCCCAACGCCGGGGTGGTCCTGCGCACGGCACCGGAGCGTGTGCCCGAGCTGCCGCGCGCCCTCGCGGCACGGGCCGAGCGAGTCCTGGAGACGGCAGCGGCGCACGGCTACCGACGGCTGGTGCTCGGGGCCTGGGGCTGCGGTGTCTTCCAGAACGACCCGGCGCAGGTGGCGGGCGCGTTCCGCGCCCTCCTCACGGACGGCGGCCGGTTCGCCGGCTCCTTCGAGCACATCGTGTTCGGAGTCCTCGACCGTACGAAGGGCACGGTGGTCCTGAGCGCCTTCGAGCGGGCGTTCCCGGAGGTACTGGAGGCGAAGGCGGTTCAGCGCCAGCCGTAGCGCTCCCGCAACCGGTGCACCACGGAGTTGAACCGCATCCGGTCCAGCGCGCACGCCTCCCGGCGCATCCCCTTCTCGTGCAGCCGCAGCACCCGGTCCACGTCCACCCATGAGTCGCGCCCCGACCGGTCCCACGGCCCGCTGCCGATCGGCACCCACTCCCGGTCGCCGTCGTGCCGCTTGCTCGACAGCTGCACGGCGAGAAACGTCCCGGCGGACTCACGGGCGACGACCAGCACCGGCCGGTCCTTCCCGCGCCCGTCGTTCTCCTCGAAGGGCACCCACGTCCACACGATCTCGCCCGGGTCCGGATCCCCGTCGTGCGCGGGCGAGTACTCGGTACGCACCTGACCCACCCGGCGCGGATCGGCCTCAACGGTGGCGGAGGGACCGGAGTGGCCGGGGATGTCTTGCTCGGCAGAGGCAGTCACGGGGCACACGCTAACGCGCGCCCTTGTGACGAGCCCCGGCGCCCCTTCGCCAGTCGCCCGCACCCCTTTGGCCAGGGGTACGGGCAACTGCCTTCTTGAGGGCGCGGGGAACTGCGCGCTCAGCCCCGCACAACCGCAGGCGGCCACCAACCGTTCTACGACTCCCCATCCACCGGAACCTTCTGCGAAGCGGCCGGCGGGGCAGGAAACCCGTTCACCGCCGAACTGTCCTTACCGACCTGCCCGTTCTGACCCTGACCCATCGACGACAGCAACTGCCGAGCCAGCCCCAACCCGGTACCACCCATCGTCAGAGCCTTGGCGAACATGTCAGACATACCGTCGGCCCCGTTGAGCAGCACCATGTGCTCCACGTTCCCGAACGCCCCCGCACCGGCCCTCACGATCTCCGGCCAGTTCTCGGCGAGTTGCTGTGCGACAACGGCCTCCTGGTTCTCCGCCAGCGCAGCGGCCCGTGCCTTGATGGCCTCGGCCTCCGCGAGCCCTTTGGCCCGCGCGGACTCGGCGATCGCAAGGCCCTTGGCCTGCTGGGCGGCGGCCTCCGCCTCGCCCGTGGCCCGGGTCGCAGTCGCGGCGGCCGAACCACGCGCCTTGGTCGCCTCGGCCTCGGCACCCGCGGCCGTCGTGACCCGGGTCGCCTCCGCCGCGGCCGCGAGCTCCGTCTCCTTCGCCTTGGCCTGCGCCGCGGAGATCCGGACGTCGCGCTCGGCCTCGGCCAGCGTGCGCTTCTCGTACGCCTTCGCGTCCGCGGGCTTGCGGACGTCCGCCTGGAGCTGCTGCTCACGGCGGTGCGCCTCCAGCTCGGCGACGCGTGTCTCCTGGACCACGACCTCCTGCCGCGCGGCCGCGTCGGCGAGCGGTCCGGCCTGCCGGGCCTTGGCGGAGGCGTTGTCGCGCTCCGCCTGGTATCCGGCCTGCAGGATCTCGCTGTCCCGGGTCGCCTCCGACATCCGCGCGGCGGCCTGCTGTTCGGCCTCGGTGGCCCGCCGGTTCGCCTCGGCCTGCGCGATCCGGGCGTCCCGCTGCACGGCCGCCGCGTGCGGCATGGCCAGGTTCTTGATGTAGCCCGTCGGATCCTCGATCTCGTGGATCTGCAGCGAGTCGACGATCAGTCCCAGCTTCTCCATCTCCGTACCGCAGGCGGCCCGGGTCTGCCCGGTGAGCTTGTCGCGGTCGCGGATCATGTCCTCGACCGTCAACCCGCCGACGATGGACCGCAGATGACCTGCGAACACGTTGTGCACCCGCTCCGACATCAGCTTCTGCTGGTCGAGGAAGCGGCGGCCCGCGTTGGCGATCGACACGAAGTCGTCGCCCACCTTGAAGATGACCACGCCCCGCACCTTGAGCGGAATGCCCTGGTGGGTCACGCAGTCCACGGACAGCTCGGTCTCGTTGAGGTCGAGCGAGAGTTTGCGCACCGCCTGGACGCCAGGCAGCACGAGCGTGCCGCGTCCGGTGACGATGCGGAAACCCATGCCCTCCTCAAGGCCTTCGGTGCGGTGCTTCGAACCGGAGATGATCAGTGCTTCGTTGGGCTCCGCGACACGCCACATGAGCTTGAAGACCACAACGACGAAAATGAGCGCGAGGACCGCTGCCCCCGCCACGACGCCGACAACCATCGGCATACGCCCCCTGTTGGATGGTGCCCTTTCGGCACCGAACGAACGGAGTGTGCGCCCGGTCGGGCCCGGGGGTACAGACGCCGGCGGGTCTTTGGTGCATCTTTGACGAGCACGACACGCTCACATGGCACAGACGCCCACGGCCGGCTCAACTGTCGTACGCCGCCGACACGTACACCGTCCGGGGCGGCAGGTACTCCACCACCATCACCACCGTGCCCGTCTCGATGCGGTCCTTCGGGGAGGCGGGATACGCGAGGAAATGCTCCGCGCCGCCGCGGACCCGGACGATCACCTCGCCGACGAGCCCCGGCCCGATCGTGCCGGTCACCCGTCCCATGAGGCCCACCATCGACGCGTCGTCCATGGTCCCCAGACTACGGGCCGGAGGGCGCCCCGAACTCAGGTACGGCACCGTCCACTTCACCGCTCGGCCAGCGCTCGTACCACCGCTGGTCCGCCTCCAACTGCGCGGCCAGCGACACGAGAAGGGGTTCGCTGTTCGCGGGCCCGAGCAGCTGCGCACCCACCGGCAGGGAGCCGTCGACGAACCCCGCGGGGACGTTGACGCCGGGCCAGCCCAGCACGTTCCACGGCCAGGCGTACGGACAGGCGGCGATCATGGCCCGGTCGGTGCCGAAGCCGCTCAGATCGTGCAGGGCGCCGATGCGCGGCGGGGGAGCGGCTGTCGTCGGCGCGAGCACCACGTCGTACGTGTCGAAGAGCGCGCCGATGCGCCGGTGCAGCCTCGCCTCGGCGCGCCGGGCCAGCCGCAGCGGGGCCCCGCCGAGCACCCGGCCCAGTCGGGCGGCTTCCAGGGTGCGCCGGTCGAGCAGGTCGGGATGGGGCGTCTCGCGCACTCGCTCCGCGATCCCGGCCGTGGCGCGCGGGATGAAGGTCAGCCCGATCTGCCCGTACGGCGGATCGGCCTCCTCGACCTCGTGGCCGAGCGCGGCCAGCCGTTCCGCGAGCGCGAGGACCCGGGCCCGTACGTCGGACCGCAGCCGTGCGGGCAGCGCCGTGAACGGCGGCTTCAGCGAGAGCGCGATGCGCAGCCTGCCCGGATCGCGGCCCACCGCGTCCGACACGCTCAGCGCGGACGGGCGGTGCAGATCGCGCTCGTGGCTGCCGCTCGCCGAGTCCAGCAGCAGCGCGGCGTCCTCGACCGTGCGGGCGAGCGTGCCGTTGACCGTGATGCCGTGGAAGGACTCCGCGCGGGGCCAGGTCGAGATGCGGCCGCGCTGCGGTTTGATGCCGATCAGATGCGTCCAGGAGGCCGGGATCCGCACGGAGCCCGCGCCGTCCGAGCCCAGCGCGGCGGGCACCAGACCGGCCGCGACCGCGGCCGCCGAACCGCCGGACGAACCGCCCGGCGTGTGCCCGGTGTGCCACGGGTTGCGCGTGTCGCCGAAGGCCGGCCCCTCGGTGAAGGGCCACTGTCCGAACTCGCAGGTGTTGGTCTTGCCGACGACCACGGCCCCGGCCGCCCGCAGCCGGCGGACCGCCTCGCCGTCCTCGGCCACCGGCGGGAACTCCCCGCGGCAGCCGAACGCGGTCGGCTCGCCCGCCACGTCCATGTCGTCCTTGACCGCGACCGGGACCCCGAGCAGCGGTCGGCGTTCGCCCGCCGCCAGCTCCTTGTCCGCGGCGTCGGCCTCGGCGAGCGCGGCCTCGGCACGTACCAGCCGGAAGGCGTTGAGCGTGCCCTGAGCGGCCTCGATCCGGGCGAGGGTCTCCTCGACGAGCGCCCGTGAGGAGACCGTTCCCTCGGCCAGGGCACGGGCACACTCCGCGAGACCCGCGGCACGGTCGGGAGTCACGGGAGTCATACGGCCACCTCCGGGAGTGCGTTGTCTACTGAACGGTAACGTCAACGCGGGCTCAGTGGTACGGGAAGGGCGACTTCCCCCGGCGCGGTGATTCGCCCGTCCGTGGCGTCGCTCCCACCGGTCGGAGGGCGCGTCGGCCCTTGACTTGGAGAGCGCTCCAAGATCTACCGTCATGACAGTCGGTGACGGTCCGACGGTGAGCCCAGGGCGACGGAGACGGACATGCGGGTCGGCGTACACATCAACCGGTTCAACCACCCCCGGGGCGCGGCCGCGCTCGGTCCCGAGCTGGCCGCGGCGGGCGCCGCCGCGGAGGCGGCGGGCGTGAGCTGGATGTCGGTCATGGACCACTACTTCCAGATGGAGTTCAACGGCGGCGCCGAGAGCGACATGCTGGAGGCCTACACGACCCTCGGTTTCCTGGCGGCCCACACCTCCACGGTCCAGCTCGGCACGCTGGTGACCGGCGTGACGTACCGGCATCCCGGACTGCTCGCCAAGATCGCCACCACGCTCGACGTCCTGTCCGGCGGCCGGGCCGCCCTGGGCATCGGAGCGGCCTGGTACGGCCGCGAGCACGAGGGTCTGGGCGTGCCGTTCCCGCCGCTCGCGGAGCGCTTCGAGCGCCTTGAGGAGACGCTGCGGATCTGCCTGCAGATGTGGGACCCGGAGGTCAATGGCCCCTTCGAGGGCAAGCACTACCAGCTCGCCGAAACCCTCTCCGTACCGGCGCCGGTGAGCACTCCGCGTCCGAGGATCATGATCGGCGGGGGTGGCGAGAAGAAGACCCTCCGGCTGGTCGCCCAGTACGGGGACGCCTGCAACCTCTTCGCCTCGACCCCGGAGGAGGTCGCGCACAAGCTCGACGTCCTGCGCGGGCACTGCGACGCCGTGGGGCGCGAGTACGCCGACATCCACAAGACGCTCACCCACTCGGGCGATCCGCGGGGCGAGGCCGAACTCGACGCCTTCACCCGGGAGTTGGAGGGCTACGCCAAGATCGGCATCGAGACCGTGATCCTCGGCCCGCGCGTGGACGAGCCGGCCGAGTGGATCGAACGGAGGGTGGCCCCGGCGGTCGAGCGGCTGGCCGAACTCGGCTGAACCACAAGGCTTCTGGCGCCGCCCGACCACCGGGCTCGAGGCGCGGCCCGACCACAGGGCCTCGGGTGAGGCCTCAGCCGCGGAACTTCGGGTGAGGCCTGAGCCGCGGGGCTTCGGGTGCGCCGCCTACGCGGGCTGGCGGCGCGCCAGTGCGACGAACTGCTCCAGCACCCGGGCCACCCCGTCCTCGTCGTTCGAGGCGGTGTGGAACCGCGCCGCCCTCGTGACCGACGGATCGGCGTTGGCCATGGCGTAAGAGCGGCCCACCGCCCTGAGCATGGGCAGGTCGTTGGGCATGTCACCGAACGCGGCGATGTCGTCGGGACGTATGCCGAGGCCGGCACTCCAGGCGGTCAGCGCGCTGGCCTTGGTGACTCCCGGGGCGCTGAACTCCACGAGCGCGAGCCCCGTGGAGTGCGTGGTCTCGGCGTCCGTGCCCGCGCTGACATGCGCCCGCGCATGGAAGTCGCGCAACGACAGCGTCGGATGATGAGCAAGGATCTTGAGGAGCGGACGGCCGGGAGCCCCCGCCAGCAACTCCTCGGCACTGCCGATCAGTTCGACCTCGGACTCCCCGTACGACCAGGCGGGGTACGCCGGTTCGTGGCCGAAGACCGTCTCGTACTCGAAGGCGAAGGCTGCACCCGGCACCGCCGCGCGCACCCGAGCCACGAGCGGGGCCACCGATGGGGTGGGGAACGGCGACAGCCGTACGGGCGTGCCGTCGGGCGCGTACACGGCGGCGCCGTTGGCGGTGACGGCGAAGTGCCGGCCGATGTCGCGGTGCAGGGCGGGAAGCCCGCGCGGGGGTCGGCCGGTGACGAGGGCCAGGCGGATTCCGGCCGCCTCGGCCGCGGCGAGCGCGGCCGCCGTCCGCCCGGAGAGGGTCCCGTCGCTGCGCAGCAGCGTCCCGTCCAGGTCGGTGGCCACGAGCTTCGGCGGCGTGGCGGGTACGGGGGCCGGGTCGGGCGTCGTCGTCATCGTGAACCGGTGCCTTCCGGGCCGGACCGATGGCCCGGCCGGGCCGTGGGGACCGGTGCTGCCGGGAGGCGGCCACCGGACGAACGTGCGGGAGGGGGCCGGAACCAGGTCGGTTCCGGCCCCCTCCCGCCCTCGCGGCGAGCCGCGGGAGCCTGCCGTCGTGAGGCAGGCGGCGACGGGCGTGGTCGTCAGGCGGCGACGGGCGCGCCGGCCTCGCCGTGGATCCGGCCGATGACCTCGGTGAGCTGAGCGGCGACCTCGGTGTCGTCTGCCGGGTGCGTCTCGGCGAAGCGGACCACGGAGCCGGGGATGGAGAGCTTGATGTCCTCGAGGACCTTGGCGCCGGCGATGCCCGCTGCCTTGCGGGTCTCGTCCTGCGCCCAGACGCCGCCGAACTGGCCGTAGGCGGTGCCGACTACGGCGAGGGGCTTGTCCTTGAGGGCGCTTGCGCCGAACGGGCGGGACAGCCAGTCGATGGCGTTCTTCAGGACGGCCGGGATGGTGCCGTTGTACTCGGGCGAGAAGAGCAGCAGGGCGTCGGCGGCGGCCGCGGCCTCGCGCAGCCGGACGGCGGCGGCCGGGACGTTGCCCTCCACGTCGATGTCCTCGTTGTAGAAGGGGATCTCGGCGAGGCCCTCGAACAGGTCGATCTCCGCGCCCTCGGGGGCGAGCTTGACGGAGGCCTCGGCGAGCTGGCGGTTGTGGGAGCCGGCGCGGAGGCTGCCGACGAGCGCGAGGATACGAACAGACATGGGGAACTCCAAGGGGGCTGAAACATTGCCGTTACGATCCGGACCGGGGTCCGTTTAAAGTTCTAGCACCTAAACGGACCGCGGTCCAGTTTTCTTCCCGGGGCGATACGCTGTGTTCATGTCCGCCTCCCTGCCGCCCCTCCCGAAGCCCCAGGAACCGACCAGTGAGCCCGTCCTGCTGGAGCTCACGTCCGCCGAGGACGAGCCCTGCCTGCGTGCCGACGCGGCGCGGAACCGGGCCCGGCTGCTGGAGGCGGCCACCCGGCTGATCGAGGAGCACGGAGCGGCCGGCGTCACGATGGAGGCGGTGGCCGTGGCGGCCTCGGTGGGCAAAGGGACGGTCTTCCGTCGCTTCGGCGACCGCACCGGCCTGTTGACGGCCCTCCTCGACCACTCCGCGAAACAGCTCCAGGCGGCCTTCCTCGGCGGGCCGCCGCCGCTGGGCCCAGGGGCGCCGCCCGTCGAGCGGCTGCGGGCTTTCGGCCAGGCCGTCCTGCGTCAGGCGGCCGACCATCTGGAGCTCCAGCTGGCGGCCCAGCCGGAGGCGGCCCGCCGATACTCCAACCCGCCTACGCGTTTTCTGTCCGGTCACGTCACCCTGCTGCTGCGGCAGGCGGTGCCCGACGCCGACTGCGCCCTCCTCGCGCAGACCCTGATGGGCTATCTCGACCCCGCCCTGATCCACCACCTGACCAAGGAGTGCGGGATGTCGATCGAGCGCCTGGAGGCAGGATGGATCGACCTGGTCGCGCGCGTGACCCGTACGGAACTGCCCCAGTAGGGCTTCCAGTTGGGCCGAACCGAGCCCGGGGCGGCGGTTCCGCAGGTCCGGCACGCGCGGCGCCCCCGGCCCCGAGCCCTTCCCCGGCTTCTGCGAAGATGCCGTACGTCATGGTGCAGATACCGAAAACATCCGCCCCTACGTCGCCCGCGCCGCACTCCGTGCCCACGAGTGCCGATGTGGCCCGCCTGGCGGGGGTCTCGCGCGCGACCGTCTCCTACGTCCTGAACAACACCAGCGCCGTACGGATCAGTGAGCCCACCCGCCGCCGCGTCCACCAGGCGGCCAAGGAACTCGGGTACGTCCCGCACGCCGCGGCCCGCAGCCTGCGCGCCGGGCACAGCCGCATGGTCCTGATGCCCGCGCCGGACGTGCCCGTGGGCCCGCTCTACAGCCAGTTCTTCAACGAACTCCAGTGGGCCCTGAGCCGCCTCGACTACACCGTCGTGCAGTACGGCAGTGTCGGCCTCCAGGGTGACGAGGCGGCCCGCGCCTGGGCCGAGCTGCGCCCGGTCGCCGTGCTCGTGCCCGGCAGCGGACTCGGCACGGAGGGCGTGGCCGTCCTCAAGCGCTCCGGCGCCCGGGCCGTCGTCACCCTCGGCCCCGACCGGGTCGAGGGCGCGCACGCCCTGATCATGGACCACCACGAAGTCGGCCGGAGCGCGGGCGCCCATCTGCGGGCCCGCGGCTACCGCCGCGTCGGGGTCGTGGTGCCCGAGGACCCCGGCCTGGAGATCTTCTCCAAGCCCCGCTTCGAAGGCGTACGGCAGGCCCTCAGCGGCAGGGACACGACGGTGACCGAGGTGTCGCTCGCCTACGACGAGGAGGCCGCGTCCCAACTCGCCGCGCGCTGGAGCTCGTTGGGCCTGGACGCAGTGTTCGCATACAACGACGAGTACGCGATGCTGCTGATGCGCGCCCTTCAGGATGAAGGCATCGGCATCCCGGGGGACACTGCTGTCATCGGCGCCGACGACCTGATGCTCGGCCGACTGTTGCGTCCCCGGCTGAGCACCGTCCACCTCGACCTGCCGTCCGGACGGGAGCTCGCCGAGCTGGTCGACCGCGCGGTGCGGGAGCCCGGCGCCCCGCCGGAGGCGCACGAGGTGCTGGGAGCGACGGTCGTGCACCGCGAATCGAGCTGAACACCTGGGAGGCGCGTCATGCGGACCACGGTCGGCATCATCGGCGGGGGCCCGGCAGGGCTCCTGCTGGCCCGGCTGCTGCACCGGACGGGGATCGACTGTGTCGTCCTGGAGAGCAGGACCCGCGCGTACGTCGAGCAGCGGCAGCGCGCCGGGATGCTGGAGCAGGGCACGGTGGACGCACTGCGCGAGTGCGGTGCCGCCGACCGGCTGGAGGTCGAGGGGCTGGTCCACAACGGCATCGAACTGCGCTTCGACCGGGAGCGGCACCGCATCGACTTTCCCGTGCTCACCGGCGGCCGCACGGTCACGATCTACGCCCAGACAGAGATCGTGAAGGACCTCGTGGAACTCCAACTCGCCGACGGGCCGCCGCTGTTGTTCGAGGCCGAGGTCCTCGCCGTGGAGAACGCCGCCGAGGAGCCCGGCGGCGGCGCACCTCTCGTGCGCTTTGTGCACGACGGCCGCGAACAGACCCTCACCTGCGACTACGTGGTCGGCTGCGACGGCTTCCACGGCATCGCCCGCGACGCCTTCCCGGCCGCCGTCAGTCGCACGTACGAGCACGACTACCCCTACTCCTGGCTCGGGATCCTGGCCGATGTGGCGCCCTCCTGCGAGGAGTTGATCTACGCGCGCGGCCCGGGAGGCTTCGCACTGCACAGCATGCGCTCGACGTCGGTCTCGCGGCTGTATCTGCAGGTCCCGAACGGCACCGACGCCGACGACTGGCCCGACGAACGCATCTGGGACGAGCTCGACGCACGCTTCGCGATCGACGGCGACTGGCGGCTGGAGCGCGGCCCGATCACCTCCAAGTCGGTCACCGGGATGAGGAGTTACGTCCACGAGCCGATGCGCCACGGAAGCCTCTTCCTCGCCGGGGACGCCGCGCACATCGTGCCGCCGACGGGCGCCAAGGGGCTGAACCTGGCCGTCTCCGACGTCCGGGTCCTGGCCCGCGGCTTCGCCGAGCTCCACCGCTCTGGATCGACCCAACTCCTCGACTCCTACTCGGAGTTGTGCCTCGACCGGGTCTGGCAGGCGACGCGCTTCTCGTACGACATGACTAAGATGTTGCACGCTCAACCAGATGGGGATGCCTTCGAGGACCGGCTGCAGCTCGCGCGACTGCGGCGGATCGCGGCATCCCGGCCCGCGGCCGCCGAACTGGCCGCGAACTACACGGGACTTCCGCTCGCGGCCACCGTTCGCGCTGTGGGTCCCCACCGGTGTCCACTGACCGATCGGAGAGCCGACATGCCGCTGCTCGACCCGGAGAACTGGCAGTCCCCCAGCTTGTCGGGCGGTGAGTACGCCGTCACGGAGCCCGCGACCGGCGACCCGCTCGGCACCGTCACGCTTGCCTCTGCCGAGGACGTCACGGCAGCCGCAGGTGCCGCCCGTGCGGCCCAGGCCGAGTGGGCCCGCGCCCCGCACTTCGTGCGCGCCGCCGTCCTGCGCAAGGCCGGCGACCTGTTCACCGAGCACGCCGGCGAACTGCGCGACTGGATCGTGCGCGAGTCCGGCTCCATACCCGGCAAGGCCGACTTCGAACTGCACGTCGCGGCCCAGGAGTGCTACGAGGCGGCCGCGCTCGCGTCGCGTCCGGCCGGGCAGGTCCTGCCCTCGGAGGCCGCCCGGCTGTCGTACACACGGCGTGTCCCGGTCGGCGTCGTGGGAGTGATCTCGCCCTTCAACGCCCCGCTGATCCTCTCGATCCGCTCGGTGGCCCCGGCGCTCGCGCTCGGCAACGGCGTCGTGCTGAAGCCGGATCCGCGCACCGCGGTCTGCGGCGGCCTCGCGCTCGCCGCGGTCTTCGCGGAGGCGGGCCTGCCGGAGGGACTGCTGCACGTGCTGCCCGGAGGACCGGAGGCCGGGCAGGCACTGGTCGCCGACCCGCAGGTACCGGTGATCTCGTTCACCGGCTCGACTGCCGCCGGACGCGCGGTGGGTGAGGCCGCGGGGCGCCATCTCAAGCGCGTACACCTGGAGTTGGGCGGCAACTCCGCGCTGATCGTGCTGGAGGACGCCGACATCGACGCGGTGATCTCCACGGCGGCCTGGGGCTCGTTCTTCCACCAGGGCCAGATCTGCATGACCACCGGCCGCCACCTCGTCCACGCCTCGCTCTACGAGGAGTACATCGAGCGGCTCGCGGCGAAGGCCGACTCGCTGGCCGTCGGCGACCCGCACCGGGAGCACGTGCACCTCGGGCCGATCATCGACGACGCCCAGCTCGCCAAGATCCACGGCCTGGTGGAGTCCAGCACCGCACGCGGCGCGAAGCTGGCGGCGGGCGGCACCCACGACCGGCTGTTCTACCGTCCGACGGTCCTCGCCGGGGTCGACGACTCGACCCCCGCGTACGCCGAGGAGGTCTTCGGACCGGTCGCGCCGGTGCGCTCCTTCAGCACCGTCGACGAGGCCGCCGCCCTCGCGTCCGCCGGGCCGTACGGCCTCTCGCTGGGCATCGTCACCCGGGACACCGCGCGTGGCCTCGACCTCGCCGAGCGCGTTCCCACCGGGATCGTCCACATCAACGACCAGACCGTCAACGACGAGGCCGTCGCGCCCTTCGGCGGCATCGCCGCCTCCGGCACCGGCGCCAGGTTCGGCGGCGAGGCCAACCTGGAGGCCTTCACCGACCTGCGCTGGACGACAGTGCGAGGGGACGTGGCGGGCTACCCCTTCTAGGGGCGCCGACGAGGCACTGGTTCTAGGAAGACCGGCGGATCACTGGGCCTGCTGACCCTGCTCCGCGATCGACTTGCGGACCTCGTCCATGTCCAGCTTCCGGGCCTGTCCGATGACGTCCTCAAGGGCGGCCTCGGGCAGCGCCCCGGGCTGGGCGAAGACGGCAACCTGGTCACGGACGATCATCAGCGTCGGAATCGACTGGATGTTGAAGGCCGCGGCCAGCTCCGGCTGCGCCTCGGTGTCCACCTTGCCGAAGACCAGGTCGGGATTGGCCTCCGCCGCCTTCTCGTAGACCGGGGCGAACTGGCGGCACGGGCCGCACCAGGACGCCCAGAAGTCGATCAGGACGAATTCGTTGTCCGTGACCAGCTGGTCGAAGTTGTCCTTGGTGAGCTCCACGGTGCTGCTCATGGCGTTGAATCCCTCTTCCTGGGGTCGGGGCCTTGCCGCTGTCCACAACGGCGTCGATCAGTGGCGTATTCCGCGCACGTACCCGTGTGGCCACGGCCCACACCAAGCACCAGACTGACCCCATGACGGAATCGGAATCCATCGCGTACGACGTCGTGGTGCTCGGGGCCGGGCCCGTGGGGGAGAACGTCGCCGACCGCGCCCGCGCGGCAGGCCTCTCCACCGCGATCGTGGAGAGCGAGCTGGTCGGCGGCGAGTGCTCCTACTGGGCGTGCATGCCCAGCAAGGCCCTGCTGCGCCCGGTCATCGCCCGTGCGGACGCACGCCGCGTACCGGGCCTCAGCCAGGCCGTGCAGGGGCCCCTCGACGCGGACGCGGTCCTCGCCCACCGCGACTACTTCACCTCGCACTGGAAGGACGACGGCCAGATCCAGTGGCTCGACGGCATCGGCGTCGACCTCTACCGAGGACACGGACGGCTCGCCGGGCCACGCAAGGTCACGGTCGACGGCCCCGACGGGGAGCGGCACGTCCTGACCGCCCGGCACGCCGTGGCCGTCAGCACCGGCACCCGCGCGGTCGTGCCCGACCTGCCCGGGATCGCCGAGGTCAAGCCCTGGACCAGCCGCGACGCCACCAGCGCGCACGCCGTGCCGGGCCGCCTCGTGGTCGTCGGCGGCGGGGTCGTCGGCGTCGAGATGGCCACCGCCTGGCAGGCCCTCGGATCGAAGGTCACGCTCCTCGTCCGGGGAAAGGGCCTGCTCCCCAAGATGGAGCCCTTCGCCGGGGAGCTGATCGTCGAGGCGCTGACGGAGGCGGGTGCGGACGTGCGTACGGGCACGTCGGTCGAGGCGGTGACACGGGACGGCACGACGGTCGTGGTCACCACCTCCGCGGGCGACCGCATCGAGGCCGACGAGATCCTCTTCGCCACCGGCCGCGCCCCGCGCACCGACGACCTCGGACTCGAGACGATCGGCCTGGACCCCGGCTCCTGGCTGTCGGTCGACGACAGCCTGCGGGTGACGGGCAGCGACTGGCTCTACGCGGTCGGCGACGTCAACCACCGCGCCCTTCTCACCCACCAGGGCAAGTACCAGGCCCGTATCGCAGGCGCCGCCATCGCGGCCCGCGCCGCCGGTGTCCCGCTCCTGGAGTCGGACCAGTGGGGCGCCCACGCGGCGTCGGCCGACCACGCGGCCGTTCCCCAGGTCGTCTTCACCGACCCGGAGGCCGCCGCCGTCGGCCTCTCCCTCGCCGAGGCCGAACAAGCCGGTCACCGGGTCCGCGCGGTCGACGTCGACCTCTCCTCGGTCGCCGGCGCCGGCCTCTACGCCGACGGCTACCGCGGCCGCGCCCGCATGATCGTGGACCTCGACACCGAGACCCTCCGTGGCGTCACCTTCGTCGGCCCCGGCGTCGGCGAACTGCTCCACTCCGCCACGATCGCGGTCGCCGGCGAGGTCCCGGTGAGCCGGCTGTGGCACGCGGTTCCGGCGTATCCGACGGTGAGCGAGGTGTGGCTGCGGTTGCTGGAGGCGTATCGGGACGCGTAACGCTCCGCTGGGGCGCGGGTTTTGTCTGCGGGTTCGTTGTGGCTGGTCGCGCAGTTCCCCGCGCCCCTTTTGAAGAGGCCTCGCGGCCCTTCAAAAGGGGCGCGGGGGCTCAGCTCTCCGCCGGCAGGTCGAAGCCGAGGGCCGTGGCGGCCCGGCTCGGTGTCGGGTGGGACCAGCGTTCCAGCATCGCCTGGTTCGAGGAGAGGGAGCGCAGTTCGGCGCGGTCCAGGTAGAGGGTGCCGTTCAGGTGGTCCGTCTCGTGCTGGACGATGCGGGCGGGCCAGCCCGTGAACACCTCGTCCAGCGGGCGGCCGTTCTCGTCCTGGGCCAGGAGCCGCACCTCGGCGGGCCGGGCCACCACCGCCTGCCAGCCCGGCACGCTCAGGCAGCCCTCGAAGAACGCGGTGCGGGCGGGCCCCAGTGGCTCGTACGCCGGGTTGACCAGGACGCGGAAGGGCAGGGGCACCCGGCCACGTGCCTCGCGGATCTCGTCCGGCACCGGTGCCGGGTCCTCGACGACCGCGAGGCGCAGCGGCACGCCGACCTGGGGCGCGGCCAGCCCGACGCCCGGTGCCGCGTGCATCGTGTCGCGCAGGGCCGCGACGAAACGCGCGAGGAGCGTCGGGTCCAGCTGGCCGTCGAAGGGCTCGGCCGCGCGGCGCAGCACCGGGTCACCGGCGGCGACGATCGGCAACGGGCCCGTACGGGAGAGCAGTTCCTCCACCTGGTCGCTGAGGGACGAGGGCACGGGATCACTGGGGGAAGCCATCGCGCCAGGATGCCAAGCGGGACGCCGGGGTGCGAGGCGGCTCTCCCTGGATTCCGGATGCTCCATGGTTCCCTCCCCGGACTCCCTCCCCGATTCCTGTCCCATTCCTATCCAGCGGCCTCCAGCAACGCCGTCACGCTCTCCCTGGCGCGCGCGACCCGCGACCGTACGGTCCCGACCGGGCAGCCCACGGCCGATGCGGCGTCCGCGTACGGCAGGCCCGCCAGCTGGGTCAGGACGAACGCCTCGCGCCGTGGGGCGTCCAGGGTTTCCAGGAGGTCGAGGAGGGCCACGCCCTCGTCGAAGCCGGGCAGCCCGCGCGGCTGTGCGCGCTCGGCGGCCGTCTGCCAGTCGCCGGTGTCGGACATACGCGGCCGGGCCGCCGCCGTGCGGAAACGGTCGGCCACCGTGCGGCGGGCGATCGACAGCAGCCAACTGCGGGCGCTGGAGCGGGCGGAGAAGCCCGGGAGGGCGGTCAGCGCGCGGAGGAACGTTTCCTGGGTGAGGTCGTCGGCGCCGTGCACATCGCCGCTGAGGTGGGCCACGAAACGCCATACGTCCCGGTGGGTGGCCCGCACGAACCGCTCGACCGCGTCGGGGTCGCCGGCCCCGGCGGCCAGCGCCCAGCCGGTGATCCGTTCGTCGTCGTGTGCCTGAAGCAGGGCAGAAGCCATCGCAAGTGGTCCTTCGGTGAAGGGAAGCGCGGAGTGAGGAGAGCGGCGTACGGCCCGCGCGACCCGGAGGTGTGCGCGTGAGGCACGCGCGCGTGGGCCTCGCGTGGACCAAAGGGCCATCGCACGCGCGCGTGGGCCTACGGCAACGGCACGCGCGCGTGGCTTCGTACGACGCCTGGGCGCAGTACGACAAGGACCAGGATTCGGTCTACGAGGACCGGGACCGGCACCTACGGGAAGGACCGGGACCGGCCCATGAGGGGAACCGGAACCTGGTCGCCGGGCACGCGAGCCGTCCGCCGACGGCAGGCACGTACGCCGCGGATCCGGCCGTCACCGGTCGTGGGACGGTCGGTCAGCGGGCGGCCGGTGCGACCGGCGGCCCTCTCCGCGCGACCGCGTACTCCAGCAGAACTCCGCGCAGCCGACGCACCGGGGCGAACACGGGGGTCCGTACGGGCCCGGCAGGCCGGATGGCCGCCGACACCCGCAACGCCTGCAACGCCCGCCGCAGCGGCTCGAAGAGCGCGGTGCCGAGCAGACGGCCGGTCCGGTACGCGATCGCCCGCGCCGTGCGGAACGCGGCCTCCTCGCCGTGCCACAGCCACACACCGCAGACGAGCGCGGCGAGCAGGTGGGCCGCGAACATGCCGACGTCACCGCCCATGAGCAGGGTGTCCGCCGGATCGGGGCTCATCGGGTAGTGCGTATGGCCCGCGTCCATGGACGTCGAGGGCATGAAGGCGTCCGACGAACGCACGCTCTGGGCAAGTCCGAACAGCTGGTGCAGCCCGAGCTGTGCCACGACCGTGGCCCCGGTCACCAGCCCTGCGCCGCGCTCCCGCCCGGTGAGCCACCACGCGGCGGCCGTCGTCGCGGCGAACGCGTACCCGACGGCCCACCACGGCAGGCCCGCCCCGGACATCAGCGCGTGCCCCAGGGCCGCCGTCACCACGCACACGGCCGCGAACACGGCGGCACGCGCGAGGCGGAAGGCGATCCCGGAGGTCATGGCGAGCATCGTGCCAGTACAGGGCCGCCCGGATGACCGGAGCCCCGATTTGCGCCTCACGATGTGACTCACGCCACGCGAACCTCCGGGAACTGGACGCCCCCGCCCACCGACTACTGCACCGCAACGGCCGAGCACGGCCCGTCGTCCCCTGCCCCACCGGAGAAGCCCGCCGATGACCACCGCTCCCACGACCGAGACGGACGAGTCCCCGCAAGCCGTCGCCCCCGCCCCGAAACGCGGCCTCTGGTCGCCGCTGCGCCCCCTGGTCCTGCGGCTGCACTTCTACGCCGGAGTGCTCGTCGCCCCGTTCCTGTTGGTCGCCGCCACGACCGGATTCCTGTACGCGGCCTCGTTCCAGGCCGAGAAGATCCTGTACTCGCATGAGATGACCGTCCCCGTCGGCGACGAGAAGCTGCCGATATCCGAGCAGGTCACCGCCGCCCGCAAGGCGCACCCGGAGGGCACGGTCTCAGCCGTACGCCCCTCGCCGAAGGACGACGAGACCACCAGGGTGATGCTGTCGGGCGTCCCCGGCATCGAAGAGACGCACACCCTCGCGGTGTTCGTCGACCCGTACACCGCCAAGGTGCGCGGCTCGCTCGAACAGTACGGATCCACCGGCGCCCTGCCGCTGCGCACCTGGATCGACGAGTTCCACGCCAACCTGCAACTCGGGCAGGACGGGCGGCTCTACAGCGAACTCGCCGCAAGCTGGCTGTGGGTGATAGCGGGCGGCGGTCTGGTGCTGTGGTTCAGCCGCCGCCGTACGCAGCGGAAAATACGCGGCACCAGCGGCCGCCGCCGCACACTCGGTCTGCACGGCACGGTCGGCGTCTGGGCAGCCCTCGGGTTCTTCTTCCTCGCGGCGACGGGACTGACCTGGTCGACGTACGCCGGCGCGCACATCGACGAACTGCGCACCCAGCTCCACCAGGCCACCCCCGCGGTGTCGGCGGCCGCGGGCGGCGAGCACTCCGGCCACGGCTCCGCCTCGGCAGAGGGAGACGTCGAGCACGGCGTCGGCCTCGACAAGGTGCTGGCGTCCGCGCGGGCGGAGGGCCTGGGCGACCCGGTGGAGATCGTCCCGCCCGCCGACGCGGAGTCCGGGTACGTGGTGAGGCAGGTCCAGCGCAGCTGGCCCACCAAGCAGGACGCGGTCGCCGTCGATCCCTCGAACGGCGAGGTCACCGACACGGTCCGCTTCGCCGACTACCCGATCCTCGCGAAGCTGAGCCGCTGGGGAATCGACGCGCACACCGGAGTCCTGTTCGGCATCGGCAACCAGCTCGTGCTGATGGCCCTCGCCCTCAGCCTGATCCTGCTGATCCTGTGGGGCTACCGCATGTGGTGGCAACGAGGCCGAGCCTCCGCCTTCGGCCGCCCCATCCCACGCGGCGCATGGCAGCAGGTCCCCCCGTACATCCTGGTCCCCCTGATGGCGGCGATAGCCGTCCTCGGCTACTTCGTCCCCCTCCTCGGCATCCCCCTGGCCGCCTTCATAGCCGTCGACATCGTGCTGGGCGAGATCGCCCACCGCCGCGGCAAACGGACGTACGCGACGGCCAAGTAGCGGCCCGCCGTTGCCCGCACGGCCGGGTCCCTTCGGGCGGGGACTCGGCCGACCCCAACCAGGTGATCGCGAAGAGATGTTCGCGAAGAACTCTTCCGGAAGAGTTCTTCGCGTTCTACGCTGCGCCCCATGGCGGACGACGACATCACCCTCGACACGGCCGCACTGCGTGTACTGGCGCACCCCATGCGGCTCGCACTGCTGAACCGCCTGCGCCGGCAAGGCCCGGCGACCGTGCGGCAGTTGGCCACCCACTTCGAACTGGACTCCGGCGCGGCCAGCTACCACCTCCGGCGTCTGGCGGCGGGCGGACTCATCGAGGAGGACACGGAGCGGGGAACGCGGCGGGACCGGTGGTGGCGTGCGCGGCACCGGATCTCGATGCACGACCCGTCCACGTCACCGGACGCCACCGAGAGCCGTGCGTACGTGCAGGCTCTGGCCCTGGCCGACGGCGAGACGTTGCGCAGGGTGGCCGGCGAGGTCGTACCCGTCCTGCCCGACGAGTGGTTCGGGGTCAGCATGTTCATGAGTCAGACGCTGCACCTGACGACCGGCGAACTCGACGCGATGAAGCGGGAGTTGGCGGGAGTGATCGAGCGGTACCGGACGGGGGAGCCGACCGAGGGGGCCGAGCGGGTGGCCGTTCAGCTGCAGATGTTCCCGCTGCTCGCCGAAGAGACGTGACCGCGAAACCCGCCTTCCGTGATCCCAACGTCCTGCGCTGGCTGGGCGCCTACACCACGTCGGTCACCGGCGACGTCGCCTATTTCATGGCCCTGTCCTGGGCCACTGCCCGGGTCGCTGGTCCCGCACAGGTAGGTGTCGTCCTGGCCGTCGGGGCGATACCCCGTGCCGTCCTCATGCTGGGCGGCGGTGTGCTCGCCGACCGCTTCGGCCCGCGCCGCGTCCTGATCGGCAGCGACCTCGTACGGTGCGGCGTGCTGCTCGGTGCCGCCACTGCGACCTGGGCCGGCGGCCCTCAACTATGGCTGTTGTACGCCCTGTCAGTGCTCTTCGGCGTGGTCGACGCCGTGTTCATGCCGGCGGTGGGCGCCCTGCCACCGAGACTCACGGACCATGGGCAGCTGGCCCGCGTACAGGGCATGCGGGTCCTGGCGGTGCGGTTCAGCAACGCGGTGGGGCCGTTGGCCGGCTCCTTCGCCCTGGTCGTGGCGGGGGCGACGGGCGCGTTCGCCGTGGTGGGGGTGCTGTTCGGGGTGTCGTTGGGGCTGCTGTCGGCGGTGCGCATGACACCGGTCGTCGCGACGCCGGTCGCCACGGCGTCGGTGGAGGGGGATGTCGAGCCCGCGCCGCCTCGGCACAGTTCCGTCGAATCCATTCCGCCCCGGCGCCTGTCGGCCGATCTGCGCGACGGCATCCGCTATCTGCGCGGGCACCGGCGGCTGCGCCGCCTCGTCTGGGTCATCGCTCTCGGTGAGATGTGCTTCAGCGGCCCGCTCGCGGCCGGACTCGTCCTTCTCGCCGATGAACGGAAGTGGGACGCCGCCGCACTCGGCTGGATTCTCGCCGCGTTCAGCGTCGGCGGAGCCGTCAGCGCCCTGGCGATGGCCGCAGTCGGCCGGGTACCACGCGCCGGAACCGTTCTGGCGGTCTCGCTCGCCGCCACCGCCGGTCTGGTCACGGTGCTGGGCAGGGCCACCACACCAGGAACAGCCGTCGTGCTCAGCGGGATTCTCGGTGGCGTCAGCGGTGTCGCGATGGTTCTGGGCAACGCGCTGCTGCAGAAAGAGGCCGAGCCCCGGTACCTCGGGCGCGTCACCTCCGTGACGACCCTCGGCACCCTGGGGCTCAGCCCTCTGCTCTTCCCGCTCACCGGCCTGGCCGCCGCACTCTGGGGTACGGCGGCCTTCTTCACCGGGTGCGGCGCGGTCTGCCTCCTCGCGGCCGCGACCGCCCTCAGCCGGCCGCTGCGCGGCGCGAGTCTCTAGGCGCTCCCGAACGTCCCGGTCCTCCCAAGGTCCTCCCGAGTACTCACAAGGACTCGAACTCGCCCGCGAGGGCCGAGGCGAGGCGTATGTGGGGTTCGGCCTCGGTGGTTCGGCCCTGGCGTTGGAGTGTGCGGCCGAGCATCAGGCGGGCGTAGTGCTCCACGGGGTCGCGCTCGACGAGCAGCCTCAACTGGGTTTCCGCGCGGCCCAGTTGGGCCGAGTGGTAGTACGCGCGGGCCAGCAGCAGTCGCGGGCCCACCTGCTCCGGCACCTCCTCGACCAGGCCGTCGAGGATGCGCGCCGAGGCGGCGTATTCCTTGGCGTCGAAGAACATCCGGGCGCGCTCCCAGCGCTCCGCGGGGGTTCCGTGGTCGTAGTACGTCGTGTCCACTTCCGACCTCCTTCGACGGGCAGAACGACCGCGTTTCGTTGAATATTCCACGACCTTGGTGAGGGCTCAGCCGTGGTCGACGATGGCTTTTACGCGCGGGCCAGTTCGGCGTTCGCCCGCTCGGTGACGAGTGTCAGTACGCGGCCTGCCGTCGCCAGGTCCTCCGCGGGAATGTCCGCGTAGATCCGGGCGGATATCTCGCTGGTCTCTGCGGTGATCCGCTCGTACAGTTCCCGGCCGGCCGCCGTGAAGTGCAGCCGGGAACCGTCCGACGGGACTTCCTCGACCAGCTTCGCTGCCACCAGTTCGTCGATGGTGGTCCGCACCGCCGACTCGTCGATCTTCAGCGAGCCCATCACGTCGGCCACCAGCTTGTCGCGCTCGACGGGGCCGTCCTCGGCGGCGACGACCCTGAGGGTCACCGACTGGTGGAACGTGTTGCCCGTACGCGTCAGAACGCGCTCCAGGACGGCACGTGCCGCGTAGTGGGCCAGGGCGATGACGCGGCCGTTGACGGTGGGTGTGGTGGGTGCGGTGGTGGTCATGACTGCTCCGTCTCGTTCTCGGTCGGTGGATCGAGTGGTACGTCCAGCAGGGTCGCCAGCTCGCGGCTGAAGGTCTTCGTGCGTGGGCCGTCGAGGCCTCCGAGCGGCGTCAGCAGTTGTTCCAGCAGACCGTGCACGATCCTGACCGCGCGGCGGGTGACCTCGCGACCCTGATCGGTGAGCGTCAGCTGCACCGCGCGGGGATCGGCGGGGTCCCGCGTGCGCTCGACGAGGCCGGCGGCCTCCAGGGCGCGGGCGAGCTTGGACACGTACAGCGGTTCGAGCCCTGTGTGGTCGGCGAGTTGCCGCTGGCTGGGGCGCAGTCCGCTCCGGTGCATGCCGTGCAGCGACGCCACCAGCGAATACTGCGCGTGGGTCAGGCCGAGCGGCGCCACCGCCCGGTCCACGGCGACCCGCCATTTCATGGAAAGACGCCAGACCAGGAAGCCGGGCGTCGCGCCCTCGGGGTTCGTACTCACGAGAGATACAGTACATGGCTACTATGTACATGGCTAGTATTTACGGCGCGTGCGCTGTGACCGCCGATCGGCGGGTGGATGGACTGACGGAGGGTCCCCCACGGGGCTAGGTTGTGGGCCATGAGCAATCTTGATCGCGAGGCAGTTCCCGCTCTGTGCGGCGGCCGGGGTTTCGTGGTGGCGGAGCCGGTGCGCGAACTCCTCAGCCCCCGCCGGGTCAAGCTCGGCGAGTCCAGCGAAGTCCGCCGTCTGCTGCCCAACCTGGGCCGGCGCATGGTGGGCGCCTGGTGCTTCGTCGATCACTACGGCCCCGACGACATCGCCGACGAGCCCGGCATGCAGGTTCCGCCCCATCCGCACATGGGCCTGCAGACCGTCAGCTGGCTCCACGACGGCGAGGTCCTGCACCGCGACTCCACCGGCAGCCTCCAGACCGTCCGGCCGCGCGAGCTGGGCCTGATGACGTCCGGACGGGCCATCAGTCACTCGGAGGAGAGCCCCAAGTCGCACGCCCGCTTCCTGCACGGCGCACAGCTGTGGGTCGCGCTCCCCGACCGTGACCGCCACACCGAGCCGCTGTTCGAGCACCACGCCGAACTGCCCGTCGTCACCGCACCCGGCATCGAGGCCACGCTCATCCTCGGCAGTGTCGACGGGGCCGCCTCGCCCGGCACGACGTACACCCCGATCGTCGGCGCCGACCTGGCCCTGGCTCAGGGCGCCGACGTACGTCTCCCGTTGGAGCCGGACTTCGAGTACGCCGTGCTGTCCATGTCCGGCGAGGCCCACGTGGACGGCGTACCGCTGCTGCCCGGTTCCATGCTCTACCTCGGCTGCGGCCGCTCCGAACTCCCCCTGCGCGCCGAGTCGGACGCGGGCCTCATGCTCCTCGGGGGTGAGCCGTTCGAGGAGGAGCTGATCATGTGGTGGAACTTCATCGGCCGCTCCCAGGAAGAGATCACCCAGGCCCGTGCGGACTGGATGACGGGCTCCCGGTTCGGTGAGGTGGTGGGGTACGGCGGCGCCCCGCTGCCCGCTCCCGAACTTCCGCCCGTGCCGCTGAAGCCGCGTGGAAGGGTGCGCTGACGTGGAGTTGTGACGCGGCGGCCGCTCTCTCGGGGCGCGTCGGCTTCTGTGCGGTGTCTGGTGCACCGGACGGGCCGTCGCGCCCCTTCTGTTTTCTGCTTCTGTTTTCTGACTGTGCTTTCCGCCCGTTTTCTGCCGGGCGGCGCCCCGCCTTCGCGGGCGGCGCGCGCGTGAAGGTCGTGGACCCCTCGCGGAGAAAGTGGGCGTCCCTGCGCCCGAGTCGGACTCCTATGCCCGGATTGCGGGTGGAGGAAACTATGAATCTGAGAATTCAGTGAACATCCTGTGACCACATCCGTATCAAAGGAGAGCTTCGCCCACACCGGAAGTCCCGCCGGTTCCGAGGATGTTCAGAGAGGCCTGATGAGACGCAACACGCGAAAGAAGTCGAAGACCACCGTTCGGGTGGTTGGCGCTGCGGCGGCACTGGCCATGGGGGCCGGCGGACTCGTCGCGGCCAACATCTACGCCTCTGCCGACGAAACCGGCGCAGCGAAGGGCACGGCCCAGAACCAGGCGTTGGCGGCCGGATCCTCCACGATCGACTGCCCCGACGTCGGCCAGCAGTTGAAGGCGGTGCCCGCCAAGGCCCGAACCCAGGTCGACAGGGAGCTTGCCCTGCTCGACAAGCAGGTGTCCGAGGCCTATCAGCGCCTCTCCACCTCGCAGCGGGCGATTCAGCAGGACGCCAACTTCGCGCAGAACGCGATCGTGAATCCGCTGAAGGACAAGCGGAAGGCGACGATCGACCGGATCGTCATCGCCATCGGCCGTGTGGGCACCAAGCCGCAGGGCCTTGAGGCGCTGGCGCCCTGCACGTTGCGCTCCACCGGCAATCAGCCCGCCGCGGGTCAGCCCTCCGGGCAGCCCGCCTCCGGGCAGCCGGCTTCGGGTCAGCCCTCGGGTCAGCCGGCCGCCGGCCAGCCCGCGGCGGGCAACGGGCCCGTCGCCGCCGACTTCGTGGACATCACCAAGGTCAAGCCCAACGTGAGTTCGCCGCGCAAGTCGTCGAAGGCGTCCAAGGGCACCTTCGTCACCAAGTGCGGGGTGAACGCCAACAAGCTGTACAACAGCGACAACGTCATCGTCGCGCCCGGTGTCACCAACGGCGCCCACCACGTGCACGACTACGTCGGCAGCCAGGACAACGACGCCTTCACCAGCGACCAGGACTTCCTCAAGGCCAATACCAGCTGCAAGAACAAGGGCGACAAGTCGTCCTACTACTGGCCGGTGCTGCGCCTGCAGGACGGCACCAAGGAGTTCGACGCCGACCAGCTGGGCGGCGGGGCCGAAGGCAACACCGGCCGGATCCTGACGGCCAAGCAGGCCACGCTGGACTTCGTGGGCAGCCCGCGCGGCAAGGTCGTGGCGATGCCTCAGCTCCTGCGCATCATCACCGGTGACGCCAAGGCGTTCACGAACGGCCCGGGCAACGCCAACGCCTCCTGGAGCTGCACGGGCTTCGAGAACAAGGTGCAGCTGAAGGACAAGTACCCCCTCTGCCCGTCGGGCCGGGACGTGGTGCGCACCTTCAAGTTCCAGAGCTGCTGGGACGGCACCAACATCGACAGCGCCAACCACCGTACGCACGTGGCCTTCGCCGACGCCAAGGGCAACTGCCCGAGCGGCTTCAAGGCCATTCCGCAGCTGGTTCAGCGTCTGGTGTACGACGTGGACGCGCCCAGCCTGAAGGACAACGGGAAGACCCGTCCGTTCTTCTCCCTGGACGGGTTCCCCGAGCAGGCGCACAAGCCGATCACGGACCACGGTGACTTCATCAACGTGTTCGACACGAAGGTGCAGAACAAGATGGTCCAGTGCATCAACTCCGGACGCAGGTGCAGCTGAGTCCGAAGAGCGGGTCTAGTCAGCGGTAGGTAGAGGTGGGCGTCGTGCGAACGGCGCCCACCTCCCCGCGTTCGCGCCCACCCCGGTGCCTTCGCGCGCACCCCGGCGCTCTCAGGGCAGCGTGGCCATGGCACGGCACGGCCTCCCGTGCGCGTCACCGGGCGGGCCGACGGCCTAGGCTTCCGGTCGGAACCGGAACCGGCACCCACCCCAGGAGCGCACACCGTGTTCGACCCCGCACCTGAGCACCCGTACCCCGACGGCCATCAGCCGGACGAGGCGCCGGCGCCGCACGCACTGCTCGAACCCGTGCTCGGCCTCCTGGGCTGCTGGCGCGGCCGGGGCCAGGGCGAGTACCCGACGCTCACCGGAGACTTCACGTACGCGCAGGAGGTGACCTTCAGTCATGACGGCCGCCCCTTCCTGCGTTACGAGGCCAGGGCCTGGCTGCTCGACGCCGACGGCGCTCCGCTGCGTCCGTCGGCCCGGGAGAGCGGCTGGTGGCGGCTGCAGCCCGACGGCCGGGTGGAGGCACTGATCACCCAGCCCACCGGTGTTGCCGAGATCATGGTCGGCCGTGCGGCCGACAAGACGGTCGACCTCTCCACCCACGAGGTGGCTCTCGCCCCCACCGCCAAGAAGGTCGACGCCACCCGGCGCCGCTACACACTGACCGACGACGACACGCTCAGGTTCGACCACGACCTGGAGGCTGTCGGCCAGCCCCTGCAGCACCATCTCTCGGCGCTGCTGCGACGCGAGGCCAAGGACGGCTCCGGCCGGCGGTTCACGGGGCGTTGAGCAGGGGCGACGCCTTCACGCCGAACCGACCCCGAGGATCGAGGAAGAGCATGACCAGCATCGCCATCGTCGGAGCCGGACCCGGACTGGGAGCGGCCGTCGCGCGGCGCTTCGGGCGCGAGGGCTTCGACGTCGCGCTCATCGCCCGCGACCACGAACGGACGAACGCCCTCGCCGCCGAACTGTCCCGCGAGGGCGTCACGGCCCGCGGCTTCGCCGCCGACGTACGGGACCCGAAGGCCCTCGCCGCCGCCCTCGACGCGGCGAACGCGACTCTGGGCCCGGTCGAGGTCCTGCAGTACAGCCCGGTCCCGCAGCGGGACTTCATGCTGCCGGTCCTGGAAACCACCCACGCCGACCTCACCGGCCCGGTCGAGTTCTCCGTCTACGGGCCCGTCGTCGCCGTA
This sequence comes from Streptomyces sp. NBC_00258, assembly GCF_036182465.1. Lineage (NCBI taxonomy): Bacteria > Bacillati > Actinomycetota > Actinomycetes > Kitasatosporales > Streptomycetaceae > Streptomyces > Streptomyces sp. NBC_00258. The sequence goes on along the minus strand of NZ_CP108081.1, from coordinate 2,419,158 downwards.
CAGCAGGTGCTCCCCGGTATGCGCGCCCTGGGCCGCGGCACCGTCCTCTTCGTCAACGGCGGCACCGCGGTCGTCCCCCATCCCGACCGCGCCGGTACGTCGATCGCCTTCGCCGCGGAGAGCGCGTACGGCCATCTGCTGCACGACGCGCTCGGCGGGGAGGGCATCCATGTCGCGCAGCTGATCGTCCCCGGCGCGATCATCGCCGGACACCACAGGAAGGACCCCGCCGTGCTCGCGGACACCTTGTGGGGGATCCACCAGGAGCGGCACGGGTTCCGGCACTTCGCCGACGACCTCGACTCGTGACGGTCGGCCGGTGACCCGGGCGATGGACTCCGCGGCTTAGGCGGCGGACTCCGCCGGGCGGGGGACGAGCCGCATCGTGGTGGAGTTCGCCTCGGGGCCGGTGATGGCCTTGATGATGTTCGCGGCGTAGTGGCCGTACTTGGCGCGGTAGGCGGCGTCGACCGAGTCGTTGAGAGCGGGATCGGCGTCGACGAAGGTCACGTCCTTGTCCACGCCACCGGCCTGGATACGGCCCTGCAGACGGGCCCGCGTGCCCCGGTACCAGGCGGCCGTCGGCCCGTTGACGGACCGTACACAGATGTCGTCGCCGACGCGGACGACCCAGATGGTCCGCCAGCTGCCCGGCGATCCGTCGCGCCGCAGGGAGACGACGCGCAACTCCTCGGCGTTCTCGATCCGGGCGAGTTCGTCATTCGGCCAAGTCGTCATGGACGGGTCTCCTTGTCGCTACCGGTGTGCCGGCTTCGGAACCAGACTCACCGCCACGATCGGCACCGGCAACAGCACGGCGCTCAATGGGCTGACGGCGTGCCGGCGGGCGACGCGGATGCCGCGGGCGAGCCACTGTTCGCCCTGGTCGCCGGGCGAGGCGGGCGCTCGATGGCGGAGGAGGACGGTCGGGTGCGGCCAACGTCCATGACTCCAGGAGGAGTTCACGCCGCACCACTCTGGCGCGCGTGCGATCACTTGGGCTACCGTCGGTAACACCTTGCCGTCCCAGCGGCATCTTTGGCGTCTCCCGCCCCCTCCGCACCTCCTCCGGAAGGCACCCCCATGGAGAATTCAGCAGTCACGGCTGCCATCACGCGCCGCCGTGCCCTGACGGTGGCGGGCGGCACGCTCGCTGGTGCCGCCCTGGCCCAGTCGGCGGGATCCGCCTTCGCCGCCTCGTCGTCGGACGCGGACGCGATCGTCGTCGGCGGCGGGCTCGCCGGGCTGGTCGCCACCGCGGAGCTTGCCGCGGCGGGCCGCAAGGTGCTGCTCCTGGACCAGGAACCGGAGACGAACCTCGGCGGACAGGCGTTCTGGTCCTTCGGCGGTCTGTTCCTCGTCAACTCCGACGAGCAGAGACTCATGGGCATCAAGGACACCCAGGAGCTGGCCTGGCAGGACTGGCTGGGCACGGCCGGCTTCGACCGCGGCATCACCGATCCGAAGGGCCAGGACCACTGGGCCCACAAGTGGGCCGAGGCGTACGTCGACTTCGCCTCGGGTGAGAAGCGCTCCTGGCTCGCGGGCCTCGGGGTGCAGTGGTTCCCGATCGTCGGCTGGGCCGAGCGGGGCGGCGGTCTCGCGGACGGCCACGGCAACTCGGTGCCCCGCTTCCACGTCACCTGGGGCACGGGACCGGCGGTCGTCGAGCCGTTCGAGAAGAAGGTGCGGGCCGCGGTCGAGGACAACAAGGTGACCTTCAAGTTCCGGCACCGCGTCGACGGGCTCGTGACCACGGGCGGCGCCGTCACCGGCGTACGCGGCGCAATCCTGGAACCGAGCAGCGCCGCCCGCGGAAAGCCCAGCTCCCGCACGGTCGTGGGCGAGTTCGAGCTGCGCGCCCCGGTCGTGATCGTCACCTCCGGCGGCATCGGCGCCAACCACGATCTCGTACGCCAGAACTGGCCGGCCCGGCTCGGCACCCCGCCCAAGACCATGATCACCGGCGTGCCGGCCCATGTCGACGGCCGCATGCTCGCGATCACCGAGAAGGCGGGCGGCCGGATCGTCAACCCGGACCGCATGTGGCACTACACCGAGGGCCTCAGGAACTACGACCCGATCTGGCCGGGCCATGGCATCCGCATCCTGCCGGGCCCGTCGTCCATGTGGTTCGACGCCACCGGCAAACGCTTCGGCGCACCCGACATGCCCGGCTACGACACCCTCCACACGCTCAAGTCGATCACTGACACCGGGTACGACTACTCCTGGTTCGTGACCACCCAGAAGATCATCGCCAAGGAGTTCGCGCTCTCCGGCTCCGAGCAGAACCCGGACCTCACCGAGAAGAACATCTGGAAGCTCCTCTCGCGCATCTGGCAGACCCCGGAGCCGATCGAGAAGTTCAAGAAGAACGGCGTGGACTTCGTCGTCGCCACGACACTGTCCGAACTCGTCCGCGGCATGAACAAACTGACCGGGGACGGCCTGATCGACCTGAACGACCTCAAGCGGCAGATCGACGCACGCGACCGGGAGATGGACAACCCCTACAGCAAGGACGCCCAGGTCATGGGCATCCGCAACGCCCTCTCCTACCCCGGGGACACCCTCAGCCGCACGGCAGCCGCCCACAAGATCATGGACAGCAGTGCCGGGCCACTGATCGCCGTGCGCCTCAACATCCTCACCCGCAAGAGCCTCGGCGGCCTCCAGACCGACCTCTCCGGCCGCGTGCTGAACGCGGCCGGAGAAGCCGTACCCGGTCTGTACGCGGCCGGTGAGGTGTCGGGATTCGGCGGAGGCGGCGTCCACGGATACCGCTCCCTGGAGGGCACGTTCCTCGGCGGTTGCCTCTTCTCCGGCCGTACGGTGGGACGAGCCGCGGCAGCCGCGACCGCGTCCTGACGACGGTGTTCTGACGGCGACCGCGTCCTGATCCCGACGCGGTGCCGATGCGCGCCGAGATGGTGCCGGCGCGGAGATCAGTCCCGCGCCGGCGCCCGAAGCTTCGCGAGCGTCAGTACGTCGCCGCCGATTCCCCACCCGCCGTCGGTGACCTCCTCGACCAGTACGAGGGTGGTGGCGCGGGCGCGTTCGCCGTAGATCTCGACGTAGAGCTCGGTGGTGCGGGCGATGATCTGCTCCTTCTGCTTCTCGGTGAGGGTGTCGGCGGGCACCTTGAAGTTCGCGAACGGCATGTTCGTACTCATTCCTGTGATTTCCGGTGGTGGCTGACTGCTACCGGGGGTGGCGGGAGGGGCGGCCGTCAGACGATGCCGCCGTTGGCCCGGACGACCTGTCCGTTGATCCAGTGACCGGCCGGGGAGACGAGGAACGCGACCGTCTCGGCGATGTCGGCAGGGGTGCCGAGGCGTTCCAGCGGAGGCTGCGCGGCCAGTTTGGCGATGGTCTCCTCGTCCTTGCCGTCGAGGAACAGATCGGTCGCGGTGGGACCGGGGGCGACGGCGTTCACCGTCACATCCCGGCCGCGCAGCTCGCGGGCGAGGACCATCGTCAGCGCTTCCACCGCTCCCTTGCTCGCGCTGTAGGCCCCGTACGTGGGAAACGCGAGACCGACGACGGACGTCGAGAAGGTGATGATCGTGCCGCCCGGCCGGATCCTTCGGGCGGCCTGCTGGGCGACGACGAACGTGCCGCGGATGTTGGTCCGGTGCAGCGCGTCCAGATCCGCCAGGTCCAGGTCGACGACGGCCGCATTGTGGGCCCGGCCCGCCGCGTGGACGACCACGTCGACACCGCCGTACGTGGACTCGGCCAGGTCGAACAGCGCGGACATCTCGTTCTCGTCGGCGACGTCCCCGCGTACGGCGATGGCCCGGCCGCCGGTGGCGGTGACCTCCTTGACCGCGGCTTCGGCGAGGTCCGCGTTGCCCGAGTAGCCGGCCACGACCGCGAATCCGTCGGATGCCAGACGGGCCACGGTCCGGCGGCCTATGCCGCGTGAGCCGCCCGTGACGACGGCTACGCGGGGGTGGGCGGGCGCACCCGGCACCTCCGGGTTCTGCACGTTTTCCCCGGGACTCGTCTCCGCGGGATTCGTCCCCGCCGGATTCGGAATGGACATGATGCTGATGGCTCCTCGCTGCGGTATCCGCGGTGTCTGCGATGTCGGTGAGCGCTGCTCCGAGACTTCTCTGCGCGGCGCCCCTGAGATCCACCATCGGCGGCCCTTCCCGCGTTAACCAGGGCTGTCTCCACCCTGGGGTTGGCATCCCCTGGCTCCGGACACGCGCGCGAGTGAGGATGGCGGGGTGACCTTTCCCGAACTGGCGGCATTCCTGAGGTCCCGGCGCGACCGTGTGAAGCCGGGTGACGTGGGGCTGCCGGTCGGTCCCCGGCGGCGCGTTCCGGGGCTGCGCCGGGAGGAGGTCGCCCAGCTGGCCGGCCTGTCCGCGGACTACTACACCGAACTGGAGCAGGGGCGCGGCGCCCAGCCCTCGGAGCAGACGCTGACCGCTCTCGCCCGCGCTCTGCGGCTGGCCGGCGATGAGCGCGACCACCTCTACCACCTCGCGGACCGACGAGTACCCCCGGCCGCGCACGGCCCCGCCGCCCACGTCCAGCCGGCCCTGCTCCGGCTCCTCGACCAGCTCACCGGTACGCCCGCGCAGGTCATCACCGACCTCCACGAGACGCTCGTCCAGAACGAGGCGGCCGCCGCCCTGATCGGCCGCCCGCCGGCCGTCCGCGGACCGGCGGCCAGCTTCGTCCACCGCTGGTTCACCGACCCCGCGGCACGCTCCATCTACCCGGCCCCGGACCATCCCCGCCAGTCCCGGGCCTTCGTGGCGGACCTCCAGGTGGTCGCCGCCCGACGGGGCCGCGATGCCGAGGTGACCCGGATGATCCGCGAACTGCGCCGACGCAGTACGGAGTTCACCGAGTTGTGGGACACCCACGACGTGGGCCTGCGCAGGAACGACCACAAACGCATCGTCCACCCCGGCCTGGGCGTCATCGAGGTCGAATGTCTCAGTCTCTTCAGCGAGGACGGCCGTCAGCGCCTCCTCTGGTTCACGGCACCGCCCGGCAGCCGGGCCGCCGAGCAACTGCGGCTCCTGTCCGTCATCGGCACCCAGGACATGACGGACCGCGAGCACACGGCACAGGACCCGACGGATCAGCCCTGGCTCGGCGGATGACCTCCAGGAGGGAGAGGCCGCCTGTGCGGGGCCCGGGAGCCTAGGAGTGGCAGGGCCACCTTGTGCCGTCGCCACGGGGCTACGGTCGAGTCATGGACAGCGACAACCTCCTGGGACAGTTCCTCCGAGCCCGCCGCGGACTGGTGCGGCCCGAGGACCTGGGCATGCCTGCCGGCGACCGGCGCCGGGTTCCGGGCCTGCGCCGGGAGGAGGTCGCGATGCTGGCCGGGCTCAGCACCGACTACTACGTACGTCTCGAACAGGGGCGTGAGCGGAACCCCTCCGCGCAGGTGCTCGACGCCCTGGCCGGTGCGCTGACGCTGGACGACGACGCGATCGCCCATCTGCACCAGCTGGCACGGCCGTTGCCCGCCAGGGAACGGCGGAGGACGCGCGCGCCTCGGCTCGGCACGGGCCTGCTGCGGATGCTGGACAACTGGCCGAACACCCCGGCCGTGATCCTGGACCGCTGCATGAAGGTACGGGCCCACAACCTGCTCGGCGAGGCCCTGTTCGCCGGGCACACCTACAGCGGGGATCTGATGCGGCTGGTCTTCCTCGACCCCGACGCCCGGGACTTCTATCCCGACTGGGACCGGGTCGCCGTCAACACGGTGGCCGGGCTGCGCGAGGCGGCGGGGGCGGACCACGACGATCCCCAACTGATCGAGGTGGTGGGCGAACTGTCGCTCAAGAGCGCCGTCTTCCGCAGGTTGTGGGCGCGCCACGACATCCGCCAGAAGAGGCACGAGACGAAGCGTTTCCACCACCCCGTCGTCGGCGAACTCACCCTGGAATACGAGTCGTTGACCGTCAACAGCGCGCCAGGACAGCAACTGGTCGTCTACCAGGCCGAACCCGGCAGCTCCTCCGAGCACGCGCTCTCCCTGCTGGGCAGCCTGACCGCCACGGAGACCCAGAAGGCCGAGAAGGCCCAGAAGAGCCAGGGGCCCCGGAGGCGGTAGCGGCTTCGGAGGCCAGGGACCGCTCTGCCCGCTGCCGTCGCTGAACGGCCCCGGCCCAGCGCCTACCTCACCTCCCGGCCTTCCCCTCTCCCCATATCTCCTTTCCCCGAGCGCGCCGTAGAGCGCTCTGCTCGCCGTGCCCGAACAACGGTATCCACGAAGGAACATGTCGACATGTCAACCAACGCCGTACCCGTCTGGTTCATCACAGGCTGCTCAACAGGTCTGGGCCGCGCCCTGGCCACCGCCGTGCTCGACCGCGGGTGGAAGGCCGTGGTCACCGCCCGCGACCCGGGAACGGTCGCGGACATCGTCTCCGGTCACGAGGACCGGGCCGTGGCACTTGCCCTGGACGTGACCGACAGCGACCGGATCGACGCTGTCGTCAAGGCGGGGACCGCGGCGCTCGGCCCCGTCGACGTGCTGGTCAACAACGCCGGATACGGATATCTGGCCGCTCTCGAAGAGGGCGAGGACCACGAGATCCGTGCCCTCTTCGACACCAACGTCTTCGGTCTCGTGGACGTCACCAGGGCCGTGCTGCCGGGCATGCGCGCGCGGCGCAGCGGTCACATCGTCAACATCTCGTCCCTCGGCGGCCTCGCCGCCTTCGGGGCCACCGGCTACTACCACGCCACGAAGTTCGCCGTCGAAGGCCTCTCCGAATCGCTCGCGGCCGAGGTCGCGCCGCTGGGTGTCAACGTCACCATCGTCGAACCCGGAGCCTTCCGCACCAACTGGTCCGGCCCGTCCATGCGTCAGTCCGCGACCCGCATCGAGGACTACGCGGCGACCGCGGGAGCCCGGCGCAGGAGCACCTTGGAGACGTACGGCCACCAGCCGGGGGACCCCGAGCGCGCCGCCGCCGCGATCATCGCCGCCGTCGGCGCGGAGGACCCGCCGCTGCGACTGCTCCTGGGCAAGGTCGCCCTCGACGTGGCGCTGGCCAGGCTCGACGCCCTGCGGACCACCTTCACCACGTGGCGCGACGTGACGCTCAGCGCCGACTACCCCGACAACGACTGACCCGATCCACAGACCGAACGACCGACTCGATGCACAGGCCGAACGACTGGCTCGATCCACACACCAGGAGACCCGACATGCCTCATACATCGTCCCTCGACGACTATCGCCTTCTCGGCCGTTCCGGGCTGCGCGTCTCGCCCCTCGCGCTGGGAACCATGACCTTCGGTGAGGAGTGGGGCTGGGGAGCCGGCCCCGACGAAGCGGCCAGGATCTTCGACCTCTACCTCGACCGTGGTGGCAACTTCGTCGACACCTCCGTCAACTACACCGACGGCGCGGCGGAACGCCTGCTGGGCCACTTCCTCAAGGGCCGCCGCGAACGCGTCGTGGTCGGCACCAAGTTCACGATGGCGCGTGAGCCGGGCAACCCCAACTCCGGCGGCAACCACAGGCTCAACATGATCCGGTCGGTGGAGACCAGCCTGCGCCAGTTGGACACGGACCGCATCGACCTCCTCTATCTGCACGGCTGGGACTTCACCACGTCCGCCCAGGAGGTCATGCGCGGACTGGACGACCTCGTCACCGGCGGGAAGGTCGTCTACGTCGGCATCTGCAACACGCCGGCCTGGCGCATCGCCGAAATGCAGACGACGGCCGACCTGTTGAACTGGTCGCCCTTCGTCGCCCTCCAGATCGAGTACAGCCTCATCCAGCGCACGGTCGAGCACGAGCTGATGCCTCTGGCCGCGAACAAGGGGATGGGCGTGGTCCCGTGGTCGGCGCTCGGCGGCGGCGTGTTGACCGGCAAGTACGGCCGGGACGATCTGGCCGACGGCAACGGGCAGGGCGCCGCGGCCGGTTCCCGCAAGGGGGTCATCGAAGCGTCCGGCAATCTGACGGAACGCACGCTCGCGATCGCCGACGTGGTGCGTGAGGTGGCCGCCGAACTGCACGCCGAGCCGGCGCAGGTGGCGCTCGCCTGGACGCTCGCCCACCCCTCGGTGACCGCGCCCGTCATCGGGGCCCGTACGCTCGCCCAGGCCGAGAAGAACATCGCCGCTCTCGATGTGGTCCTGGCGGAGGAGCACCTTCAGCGGCTGGACGCGGCCAGCTCGCCCGAGCCGATCTTCCCGGCGTCGTTCATGCAACGGCCCCTCGCCAAGGGCCTGGTCTTCGGCGGTGCCACGGTCGCCACTCGCGGCTGAACCGGCCCGCCTCCGGCCGCGAACCAAAGTCCCCGCGACGCGCGTCCCAACCTTCAACTGCTTTGAGCCGAACGACGTAATGTGATCGGTCATGAGAGATTCGGTTCGGTTCATGAGGGGCTCAGGGACATGGGGGACGGCGGCTCGTTAGGCGACCTCGTGGTCGCGGCGCGGGACCGGGCGTTCGTCGGGCGGGCGGCGGAACGGGCGATGTTCCGGTCCGCGCTGGCCGGGGACCCCCACGGTTCGCCGGTGCTGTATCTGCACGGGCCCGGCGGAATCGGCAAGTCCACGCTGCTCAGGCGGTTCGCGCTGGAGGCACGGGAGGCAGGACGGCTGGTGGTCGAGGTCGACGGCCGTACGGTTCCGGCAACGCCCGACGACTTCGAGCAGGCCGCGGGAAAGGCGATCGGCGAGCCGGGGTCGGTGCTCCTGGTCGATGCCTTCGAGCACTGCCAGGGCCTGGAGCACTGGTTGTGGGAGCACTTCCTGCCGCGGCTGCCGCTGGGCACGGTCGCGGTGGTCGCCGGGCGCTCGGCCCCCGATCCGCGCTGGGTCGCCGACCCGGGATGGGCCGACCTGATGCACGTCGTACCGCTGCGGAACCTTGCCCGGGGCGACGCCGCCACCTTCCTGCGGGTACGCGGCGTCCCGAACGGGGCACACCACGCGCTGCTGTCCTTCACCGGCGGCAATCCGCTGGCCCTGTCCCTGGCCGCGGCGGTCGTCGTGCGGCAGGACGCGGACGGTACGGCTCGGGCGGCCGACTGGGCACCCGGCCGGGACGTGATCGCGACCCTGCTGCCGCGACTCGTGGGCGATCCGCCGAGCCCGGCGCACCGCACCGCGCTGGAGGTCTGCGCCCAGGCCGACGTCACCTCCGAGGCCCTCCTGCGGGCGATGATGGGCGAGCGCGCCCCCGAACTCTTCGCCTGGCTGCGCACCCAGCCCTTCATCGAATCCACCGCGGCCGGGCTCTTCCCGCACGACGTGGTGCGCGAGGTACTGGCGGCCGACCTGCGCTGGCGCGACCCGGACGGATTCGCCGCCCTGCGCCGGCGGATGTACGAGTATCTGCTCGGCCGCGTCCGGGAGGCGTCCCCCGCCCAGATGCTCCCGGCGATGCAGGCGCTGGTGTACCTGCACCGGACCCTCGGCCATCTCGCAAAGGCCTTCGAGTGGCAGTCCAGCGGCCTGGTGCGGGAACTCCCATGCACTCCCGCCGACGAGAAACGCGTGGTGGAACTGGTCCACGAGGCGGAGGGCCCCGAATCCGCAGCGCTGGCCCGGTTCTGGCTGGACAGGCAGCCCGAAGCGTTCGTCGTCTACCGGTCGACCGGCACCGATGACATCGTTGCCCTCTCCGCCTGGCTGCGACTCGCCGAGCCGGAGGGGGAGGAAGTCGATCCGGTGGTGGCCGCCGCCTGGGCCCATGTACGTACGGCCGGGCCGTTGCGAGCGGGGGAGCGCGTGGCCGTCGCGCGTTTTCATGTGAACCCGCAGGCGTACCAGCGGCCTTCGGCCGCCATGAACCTGATCCAGTGGCGCGTGATCGGGGAGATCGTCCGGTCCGACGATCTCGCGTGGTCGTTCGTCGTGATGCGGGACGACGGCTTCTGGGACGACTACCTCGAACGCAGCGACATGCTGCCGACCGACGCCGGACCCGTGGTCGGCGACCACCGATACCGTCTGTTCGCCCACGACTGGCGTACCCGGCCCGCCCTGGCCTGGATGGTGGAGAAGAACAAAGCCCTGCTGGCCGGCGCCGGCATAGATGTCGGCACCGGCACCCATCTCGTTGACGCCACCGGCGAGTCGGCGCCCTCGGCCTCGGACGGAACCGCGCGGGAAGGGACGGACCACGTCGTGCTGTCCCGGCGGGAGTTCGACACCGCGGTACGGGACGCCCTGCGCGCGCTGTGGTGGCCCAACGAGTTGGCGGCCAGCCCCCTCAGTCGCAGTCGTCTGGTCGCGGCGCACGGCCAGAGCCTCCATGACGTCCTGCTGTGCGCCATCGACACCGTTCTCGAAGAGCGCGGCGGGGAGAAACGACACCGCGTCGTGACGACCACCTACAGCAAGGCCGCGCCCACCCAGGAGGCGGTGGCCAGACGCCTCGGGATGTCCTTCAGCACCTACAGGCGGCATCTGACGGCCGCGGTGAAGCGCATAAGCGATGTGCTGTGGAGTCATGAACTGAGCGGACAACCGATGGTGCCCGTCGGCCGGGACCTGTCGGCGGACCAGCGGGACGGGCAGTCACTCGACGGCCCGGGCCCGGGTTGATGGACAGTTGTGAGCAGTCATTGACCACGAATACGGCTGTTGCCGAGATTCCGGCCCGCCGAGAATTCCGGGCCGTGCCCATCCGACATCCGTACCCGGCCTCTTCGCCGTCGACAGGGGAACTCGCCCACCCGTCCGCCGACTCCACGTCGACCGGCCGGCCATCCGCCTATCCGGTCGACGTCGTTGTCTCCTTACGGCGCGAGGGGACGGCAAGGCTGTTGCGCAACTTGCGCAGTTACCAGGTCCTGCCTGCTCTCCTCCATCCGTGGGGCTCCGGAACGGCCTACCGGTCGCTGCTGCGGGAGCCGGATGCGCTGAGTCTGCTGGACGTCCCGGAAGGGGCGGCGACGGACGACCTCGCGCAGCGCGTTCAGGTGCTCAGTGCCCTCTCCTCCGTCGTCGTGCTGACCCCGGGCCACATCGACTCCGTCGAACTGCTGCGGGCAGGAGCCGCCAACGTGCTGCCCCGCGCCATGCCGCCGCTCGAACTCGCCGGCCGACTGGCCGCCGAACGGCGCTGGCTCGGCGCGTCGGCTCCGCCCCGGGTCCGCCACATGCGCTCCCTGCCGCAACAGGTCACGCGGCCCCGGCAGTTGTCCCAGGGGATACTCCTCGACGTCCTGCTGTCGTCCGCCCGCCCGTGGTGCTGCCATGACCTGTGTCTGCTGCTGGGTACGGCCCGCGCCCCGATGAGCCGGCGGGCCCTGCAGGCGCGCATGCTCCGGCTGAGCGAACGCCTGATGCCGTACGGGCTGTCCGTCACCAGCACCGTCCAGTGGGGCAGGACCACGTACACGGGCATCAGCGGCTAGCCCGGCGGGATCAATGAATGCGCCCGCTCACGTCGGCAGCGTCATCCGGTGGCACGGAGCGGCCGCCGTGCCGGACGCCCGGCCAGCAGCCGAAGGCACGCCACCGGACGGTCCCGTACCGGACGACGGGCCACCGAGGCACCGCGGGCCGTCACCGACGCCAGTCGCTGGTGGTGCAGGTCCAGGATGAACCGCATCAGTCGCCGGTGCTCCTCGGAGCAGTGCTCCAGGAGCACGGTGGCCTCGTGGAGCGTGGCGCGCGCAGCCTCGACGGTGGCCGCGACCAGCGCACGGACTCCGGGCAGGTCGCGACCCTTCTCGAGGTCGGCGCGCGTGATGCCGTGCCGGTCCAGATCGCTGAGGGGCAGATACAGCCGCCCGCCGCGCAGGTCCTCCGACAGGTCGGTGAGGATGTCCGTGCGCTGGGCGGCGTCGGCGAACAGGCGGCAGGAGGCGGCGAACTCGGCGCTTCCGCCCCCGAGATGGGCCAGCCCCGACGTGATCATCAGGAACGGCCAGGTGAGCTGCTCCACATACCGCTGGTAGTCGGCCTCGGTCTCGAACCCGGAGAAGTCGAGGTCGATCCGCGCACCCTCCAGGTACGAGTCGACCCAGCGGCGCGGCAGTTCACGCTCCGCCGCGGTGTGCAGGAACGCCCGCAGCAGGGGATGCGCGGCGGTTCCCGTACTCAGTGCCGTACGCACCTGCTCGGCCCACGCGTCGTAGTGCCGCGTGCGTTCCTGGACCGTTCCCCGGTCGCAGACGTCGTCGGTGAACGACGCGAACGCGTACCCGGCCAGCACATGAGGCTGATGGGAGGCGGGCACCAGCAGCCGCACCGCCAGAAATCCGGCCGGCTCCCGCCGCTGCATGAACCGCGCGACCTTCATGTAGTCGTCACGCAGAGCGCCCTGGTGCGCTCCTGCCGATTCCAGACAACTCCGCCAGGTCCGCACGTACGCTCCCACGCGATGGTTCCTTTTTATAACTAAAGAACGCGCAGGCTATCAGTCACGGTTTTCGAGCTGCTCACCGGCGGCGGCGCAGGGTGAAGGCCGCGCCCGCCGTGATCAGCAGGCCGGCCGCACCGCCCGCGACAAGGGGCAGGGCCAGGGCCTGGTTGTCGTCGCCGGAGTCGGGCGAGGAGACCGCCTCGCCGGCCGCGTCGGTCACGGCGACCGACGGTTCCACGGGGGCGCTGGTGACATCGGCCGGGGACGCCGACGGTGTGGGAGTGGGCGCGGCCTTGGTGGGCGCGGCGTTCGTCGGTGTCGCCGCGGGCTTCTTCGACGCGGACCCGCCTTCCCCGGCCCCCGTGTTCTCCTTCGCCGCGGGGAAGACCACGTCCGAGCACGAGTAGTACGTGTCCGGTGTGCTCGTGTTCTGCCAGATCGTGTAGAGCAGATGGCGTCCGGTGCGGTCGGACGGCAGCTTGGCCTTGATCCGGTAGGCGCCGTTCACGAGCGCCGGGTCGGTGGCCGTGGCGAAGGGCTGCGACGGCAGGTCGGACCAGGTGAGGGGCTTCGTCGGGTCGTAGCCCTCCTTGGTCAGGAACAGCTTGAACGAGCCCGTGTGCGGAATCGTCGACCGGTAGGTGAGTGTCATGTTCGCCCCGCCGGTCAGTCTGGTCGACGGCCAGTCGGCGCGGGCCAGGTCGAGGCCCCGGTAGGCGGCGATGCCCCCGCTGCACAGCTTGCCGTCGGGGACGACCTGGCGGTCCCGGCCGTTGACGCCCGCGAGGCGCAGATTGTCGAAGGCCGCGATGCCGGAGGAAGCGGCCGCCCGGCACGCCGCCGACTGCGACTGCTGCCCGCCGGGGGAGCAGGCCACCACCCGGCTCACGGGGTCCGTCGGCGCGCCGTGCGCGGCGGCGGGCCCGGCGGCCCACACCGCGAGCAGGAGCGGGGCCGTCCCAAGGAGGGCGGCGGTGCGGTGTGCGGTCATGGGTCGGGTCCTCCTAGCACGGCAGACGGGTCGGGCCCGCTGCCCCTGAAGTACGGGGATCACGCGAGGCCCGTTCAACGCCCCCCGTACGGGCGATCAACACGCGCCCCCCGGCGCCCGCCCGGCTGGAATGGACCCGTGACCGCGCCCCCGGACGACTGCCTCGCGCGCAACGAGTGGATCTGCGGCGAATACCTCAGCACCCGCCGCGACATCCTCCTCGACGCGGTCGGCCAGCACCTCCAGCTGACGGCGCTCTCCGTCCTCATCGGGCTGGCCCTCGCCGTGCCACTCGCCGTGCTGGCGCGCCGCTGGGGCTGGGCCGCGGGCCCGGTGCTCGCCGTGACGACGATCCTCTACACGATCCCGTCGCTCGCCATGTTCTCGCTGCTCCTGCCGGTCTACGGGCTGTCGGCGGCCCTCGTCGTCGCCGGCCTCGTCCTGTACTCGCTGACCCTGCTCGTACGGAACATCCTGGCCGGACTGCGCGCCGTGCCCGAGGAGACCCGGCAGGCGGCCCGCGGCATGGGATACGGGCCCATCCGGCTGCTGCTCACCGTGGAGCTGCCGCTCGCCCTGCCCGCCGCCATGGCCGGGCTGCGGATCGCCACCGTCTCGGCGGTGTCGCTGGCCACGGTCGGCGCGATCGTCGGCTTCGGAGGGCTCGGCAACCTCATCTACTCGGGGATGAACACCTTCTTCAAGGCGCAGGTCCTCACCGCGTCCGTGCTGTGCGTCGTCATCGCCGTCGCCGCCGATCTGCTGCTGCTCGGCGTGCAGTGGCTGATCACCCCGTGGACGCGGGCGGCCCGGGCGTGAACACACTGGCCGACGCCTGGGACTGGCTCACCGACCCCGCGCACTGGGCGGGCGACGACGGCGTCTGGCACCGGCTCACCCAGCATCTCGTGCTGACCGTGGTCTGCCTCGTCATCAGCTGTCTGATCGCGCTGCCGGTCGCCCTCGTCCTCGGCCACCTCGGCAAGGGCGGTGCGCTCGCGGTCAACATCTCGAACGTCGGCCGCGCGATCCCCACCTTCGCCGTGCTCGTCCTGCTGCTCCTCACCCCCATCGGCAAGTGGGGCGAGGGCCCGACGGTCGTCGCGCTCGTCCTTTTCGCCGTGCCGCCGCTGCTCACCAACGCGTACGTCGGGATGCGCGAGGTCGACCGTGACGTCGTGCGGGCCTCGCGCGGGATGGGCATGACCGGGCGGCAGATGCTGTGGCGGGTCGAGGTGCCGCTGGCGATGCCGATGATCCTCAACGGAGTGCGCATCGCTGCCGTGCAGCTCGTCGCCACCGCCACGATCGCCGCACTCGCGGGCGGCGGCGGTCTCGGGCGGATCATCACGGCCGGGTTCAACCTCGCGAGTACGCCGCAGGTCGTCGCCGGAGCCGTCCTCGTGGCCCTCTTCGCGCTGCTCGTCGAAGGAGTCTTCGAGGTGGCCGAGCGACTGGCACCCAAGAGGGGCGCGCGATGAGGCGGAGCGAGAGGAGCGCACGATGAGGCGGTGCGCCGCCCTCGCGGGCCTGCTCCTGCTGACCGGCTGTGCCTCCGGTCCGTCCCTGGAGACCCAGGGCGAGGTCACCGCGCCACCCGGCGACAGCAAGCAGCTGACCATCGGCTCGGCCGGCTTCACCGAGAGCGATCTGCTCGCCACCATGTACGCGTTGCTGCTGAACCGGGCCGGCTACAAGACGTCGATGCTCACCGTCGCCAACCGCGAACTGTACGAACCCGCCCTGGAGTCGGGGCAGATCGACGTCGTCGCCGAGTACGCGGCGACCTTCGCCGACTGGCTCAACGCAAAGACCAACAGGGCGGACGCGCCGGCCGTCGGCTCGCCCGACCTGAAGGCCACCATGACCGCGCTGCGGAAGCTCGCCGCCCCGCGCGGGCTCACCGTCCTCGACCCTGGCAGAGCGGTCGACCAGAACGCATTCGCGGTGACCGCGGCGTACGCACGGCAGCACGACCTCAAGACCCTGAGCGACCTCGGGAGGTCCGGCCTGGAGGTACGGCTCGCGGCGGGCGACGAGTGCGTACAACGCCCTTACTGCGAACCGGGGTTGAAGAAGACATACGGCATCGACATCACCGGTGTGGACCCGAAGGGCGTCGGAACTACGCAGGCGAAACGGGCCGTGCAGAACGGCCAGGACCAGATGGTGCTCACCACCACGACGGACGCGACGCTCGACGAGTTCGGACTCGTCCTGCTCGCGGACGACAGGCATCTGCAGAACGCCGACTACATCGTGCCGGTCGTGAACCGCTCCCGGGCGGGCAGCGAGGGCGTCACCGGGGCACTGGACAGGCTCAACGACGTACTCACCACTGCCGATCTGGCGTCCATGAACGAGCAGGTCGACAGCTGGCGCCGTCTGCCGGAGGACGTGGCGCGTACGTACCTGAAGGACAAGGGCCTCCTCAAGTGACGGGTCTGTGCTCGGCAGCGGTCTCGTTGGGCTCAACGAGCGGTGGGCGTACGGACTGGTCGGGCGAGGGGCCACCGCACGCAAGGGCCGCGGTCAGGCGTCCGCCACCGAGTCGAACTCCACCTGACCCCGCGCCACACCCAGGGCGTCCGCGTCCACCGACCGCCGTAGCGCCTCGTGCAGCTTCGCGGGGGTCAGTACGCCGAGGAACCGCGCACCCTCCAGCACGGCCACCCACCCGGCGTCGTGCTGGAGCATCACACCGAAGGCCTGCTTCAGCGGGGCGCCCACCGGCACCCAGGAGTTCATCCGGTGGGCCAGGTCACCGACCGTGCCGCCCGCGGCCAGCTCGTCGACACCCACCCAGCCGTGCAGATCGCCGCCGGAGTCCAGGACGACGGCCCAGCGGGCGCCCTCCGTGTCCAGCCGGGCGGCGGCCCGCTCGGCCGGCTCGTCGAGGCGCGCGACCGGGGGCTGCTCCAGGTCGTCGGGCTCGATCTCGGTGACCGACAGCCGCTTCAGACCCCGGTCGGCGCCCACGAACTCGGCCACGTACGGAGTCGCCGGGGTGCCCAGCACCGCCCCGGGCGTGTCGAACTGCTCGATGCGCCCCTGCCCGTACACCGCGATGCGGTCGCCGAGCCGGACGGCCTCCTCGATGTCGTGCGTGACCAGCAGCACCGTCTTGCGCACGGCGGCCTGCATCCGCAGGAACTCGTCCTGCAACTGCTCGCGCACCACCGGGTCGACCGCACCGAACGGCTCGTCCATCAGCAGCACCGGCGGGTCGGCAGCGAGCGCCCGCGCCACGCCGACGCGCTGGCGCTGACCGCCCGACAACTGGTCCGGATAGCGCGAGCCGAACGTCTTCGGGTCCAGACCGACCAGGTCGAGCAGCTCAGCCGCCCGCGCGCGGGCCTTCGCCCTCTTCCAGCCCACGAGCGTCGGCACGGTCGCCGTGTTGTCGAGGACCGTCCGGTGCGGGAAGAGGCCCACCTGCTGGATGACGTATCCGATCCGTCGCCTGAGCTTCACGGGGTCCACCGCCGCGATGTCCTCGCCGTCCACGAGGATCCGGCCGGACGTCGGCTCGATGAGGCGGTTCACCATCATCATGGTCGTCGTCTTGCCGCAGCCGGACGGGCCCACGAGCGTGACGAGTTCGCCCTCGGACACCTCGAACGAGAGGCCGTCCACGGCCGTCGTGCCGTCCGGGTAGCGCTTGGTGACCTGCTCGAACCGGATCATGACCTCACGCTAACCGCGTCCGTCACTCTCCGCTCACCAGCACCACCTCCAGCGTGCGCGGACCGTGCACCCCCTCCACCCGGTCGAGCTCGATGTCACTGGTGGCGGAGGGGCCCGAGATCCAGGTCAGCGGGCGGGCCGGGTCCAGGCGCTCCAGCCCCTGGGGCACGGAGGACACGACCTGGCCGGGGACGCGTACGACACAGATGTGGTGGTCCGGGACCAGGGTGATCCGGCGACGGCCCTGGTCCGGGCCGCCGTCCAGGACGATGGTGCCGGTCTCGGCGATCGCGACCGCACACGCGGTGACGACGCTGTCGACGCGGTCCAGTTCGGCCGGGGTGCTGTCGAGCCGGTCCGGAACCCGCGTCACGTCGGCGGCCGCAAGCCACTCCGGGTCCAGGCCCGTCGGCGTGACGACCGACGTCGAACCCCGCTCGGCCAGCAGCCGGGCGATCGTCTCCGCCAGCCCGTCGGCGTCACAGCGGTGCACCCGCGCCCGGTAGTCCGCGAGGTTCTCCGCCAGCAGGTCCACCGTCTGCTCGACACTCCGGTCCCCGTGCTCGCGCAGATACCCGCGCTCGAAGGCCTGGTCGTACGGCGTGTCGTCTCGCGGTACGTCCGCGATCGCGCGCCGTACCCGGGCCAGGATCAGATCCCTGCTGCTCACTTCGACGCGTCCTTTCCACCGTGCGTCCGCTGCCACCAGTCGCGGAACGGCTCCGCGGGAACCGTCGGCAGCGCCCGGGTCTCGCTCCAGGCTTTACCGGGACCGGGCAGGGTCCGCGGATGGAAACGGCGGGTCCGGGAGGCGAATCGCTGGCCGGTGCGCAGCGCGCCCGGATGACCGAAGGCCCACCGCGCCGCGCGCATCGCCGCCCGCTCGGCGGCATGCCCCTTCGCGGGCTTGAGCACGACCTTGGCGCCGTCCCGGGTCACGACGCCGCCCTCGACGACCCGCTCCCGTAGATGCACCAGCACCTCCGGGATGTCGATGGCCACCGGGCAGACGTCGTAGCAGGCACCGCACAACGAGGAGGCGTACGGGAGCGACGCGTCGATCTCGCTCTGCGTGCCCCGGAGTTGAGGGCTGAGGATCGCGCCGATCGGGCCCGGGTAGACCGAGCCGTACGCGTGGCCGCCCGCCCGCTCGTACACCGGGCAGACGTTGAGGCACGCCGAACAGCGGATGCAGCGCAGGGCCTGGCGGCCCACCTCGTCGGCCAGCGTGTCGGTGCGGCCGTTGTCGATGAGGACCAGATGGAAGGTCTGGGGACCGTCCTCGTCCGTCGTGCCGGTCCAGGTGGAGGTGTACGGGTTCATGCGCTCGGCCGTGGAGGAGCGGGGGAGCGTCTGGAGGAAGACCTCCAGGTCCTGCCAGGCCGGCACGATCTTCTCGATGCCGACGACCGAGATCAGCGTCTCGGGGAGGGTCAGGCACATCCGGCCGTTGCCCTCGGACTCCACGACGACCAGCGTGCCGGTCTCGGCGACCATGAAGTTGGCGCCGGAGACACCGACCTTGGCGCGCAGGAACTTCTCGCGCAGATGCACGCGGGCGGCCTCGGCCAGTTCGGCGGGCGTGTCGGTGAGACCCTCCGGCGCGGGGCGGCCCCACTCGCTCATCTCGCGCGCGAAGATGTCACGGATCTCGCCGCGGTTGCGGTGGATGGCCGGCACGAGGATGTGGGAGGGCCGGTCCTTGCCCAACTGCACGATGAGCTCGGCGAGATCGGTCTCGTAGGCGTTGATGCCCTCGGCCTCGAGCGCCTCGTTGAGACCGATCTCCTGCGTGGCCATCGACTTGACCTTGACGACCTCGCTCTCGCCGGTCGCCTTGACGAGATACGTGACGATCCGGTTGGCCTCGTCCGCGTCGGCGGCCCAGTGCACCGTGCCGCCCGCCGCCGTGACCGACTCCTCCAACTGCACGAGATACCGGTCGAGATGACGGAGCGTGTGGTCCTTGATCTGTTTGCCGGCCTCGCGCAGCTCGGCCCAGTCGGAGACCTCCGCGACCGCGTTCGCGCGCTTGGCGCGGATGGTGTGGGTGGCGTGGCGCAGATTGCCGCGCAGGGTCTTGTTGTTGACGGCCTCGTGCGCGGCCTTGGGGAAGGACGGCATCCCGACGAAAGTCCCACCGCTCATGCGCTCGGCTCCTCTCCGCTGTGGCTGTTCATGCCGACGAACGTCCCGTTCATGAGAGGGGCTCCTCCTCCGTGCTCGCGAGGATCTCCGCGATGTGCACCGGACGCATGTCCGTCCTGAGCCGGGTCATGGTGCCGCCGATGTGCATGAGGCAGGAGTTGTCGGCCGCGCACAGCACGTCGGCGCCCGTCGACTCGGCGTTGCGCACCTTGTCGGCACCCATCGCCGCCGATACATCGGAGTTCTTGACGGCGAACGTGCCGCCGAAGCCACAGCACTCGTCCGCGCCGGGCAGCTCCTTCAGCTCAAGTCCCTTGACGGACTGGAGCAGTCGGCGCGGCCGGTCGCCGAGCCCGAGGCTCCGCAGCCCGTGACAGGTGGGGTGGTACGTGACGGTGTGCGGGTAGTACGCGCCCACGTCCGTCACCCCGAGCACGTCGACCAGGAACTCGGTGAGCTCGTACGTCTTCGGCACGACCGGCGCGAGCGTGGCTGCGAGGGTGTCCCCGCGGCCCTCGGCGCGCGCCCGCTCGCCCATCCGCGGATACAACTCCCGCACCATCGCGCCGCACGACCCCGATGGGGTCACGATCGCTTCGTACCCTCCGAAAACATCGGAGAAATGCCGGGCCATCGGCTCGGCCTGGTGACGGTAACCGGTGTTGTAGTGCGCCTGCCCGCAGCACGTCTGCGCCATCGGGAAATCGACGTCCACGCCCAGCCTGGTCAGCAGTTTCACCACGGCGCGGCCGGTATCCGGGTAGAGCGTGTCGTTGACACAGGTCAGGAACAGAGCGACACGCATCGCGGCTCCTTGGGATCGATCATCGGATGAGTGCAGCGTACGCGGCGATGCGCTTTGCTGGAATGAGGTGCGCTGACTGTTGGTTGTCGGCTGCCGGTCGGAGGTGGCCGGTCGCGCAGTTCCCCGCGCCCCTGTGGGGCGTCTGTGCTGGGGCGGGGATACATGTCATCGGCCTGCCGGGCGAGTCTCGGCCGCCTGCCATGCCGACGTGGTGCCGCGGGGTTCGTAGCGGGTCAACTGCTGGGTGCGTGCCAGTAGTTCGCGCATCGAGGTGCGGTCGCCGACCAGGCCGTGGGTGCGGGCCTGTACGAGGACGTTGCCCAGGGCCGCCGCTTCCGCGGGGCCCGAGACGACCGGGAGGCCGCAGGCGTCGGCGGTCAGCTGGCACAGGAGGGCGTTGCGGGTGCCGCCGCCGACGATGTGTACGACGTCGACCGGGTGGTCGGCCAGTTCCTGGGCCTGGGTGATCGCCCGGCGGTGGGCGAGGGCGAGCGAGTCGAGGATGCAGCGCGTGATCTCGGCGGGCGACTCGGGCACGGGCTGCCCCGACTCCCGGCAGGCGTCGGCGATCCGGGCCGGCATCCGGCCGGGAGCCAGGAAGGCGGCGTCTCCCGCGTCCACGACGGACCGCAGCGCCGGTACCTCGGCCGCGGCCGACAGGAGGTCCCCCAGATCGGGGTCCCCCCATTCCCGTACGCACTCCTGGAGAAGCCACAGGCCCATGATGTTCCGCAGATAGCGGACCGTGCCGTCCAGGCCGAGCTCGTTGGTGAAGTTGGCCGCGCGGCTCGCCTCCGTGAGGACCGGCGCCTCCAGTTCCAGGCCGGCCAGGGACCAGGTGCCCGTGCAGATGTACGCGAAGCGCTCGCCGCCCACGGCCGGAACAGCGGCCACCGCGGAGGCGGTGTCGTGCGAGCCGACCGTCGTCACCGGGACCGGACCGGTCAGCCCGGTCTCGTCCAGCACGCTCTGCCGGAGCAGCCCCGCCGGATCCCCGGGCCGCCGCAGGGGCGCGAACAGCCCCAGGTCGATGCCGAGGCGCTCCGCGACGCCGTACGACCAGTCGCGGGTCCGCGGGTCGATGAGCTGGGTCGTGGAGGCGTTGGTGAGCTCGGTGCCGGGCTCACCCGTGAGCCAGTACGTCAGCAGGTCGGGGATGAGCAACAGGCGGCGTGCGTGCGCCAGTTGGGACGACGAGCGGGCCGCCACCAGCTGGTACAGCGTGTTGAAGGGCGCGTACTGGAGCCCGGTCGCCGCGTACAGCTCGGCGGCAGGCACGGTGGCCCACACCTTCTCCGCGACGCCCTGGGTGCGGGTGTCGCGGTAGTGCACCGGGTTGCCGAGGAGCGCCCCGTCGGTGTCGAGCAGGCCGTAGTCCACGGCCCAGCTGTCGATGCCGACCGAGTCGACCTGCCCTGCCGCCCGCAGCCCGTCGAGGACGCCCGCGTACAGCGCGAGGATGTCCCAGCGCAGCCCTTCGGGCGTCCGAACCGGCCGGTTCGGGAAGCGGTGCGCCTCCGTCAGCTCCAGCGAGTCGGGGCCCACGCGGCCGACCATGACGCGCCCACTGGACGCGCCGAGGTCGACCGCGGCGTACGACTTCACAGCCGCCTCCTGAGTCACGTTCGTCACCGGAGGAACGCGGCGGCGACACCGGCGTCGACCGGGACGTGCAGACCGGTGGTGTGCGTGAGATCGCCGCCCGTCAGAGCGAAGACGGCGTTCGCGACATGCTCGGGCAGCACCTCGCGCTTGAGGATGGTCCGCTGGGCGTAGAACTCGCCCAGCTTCTCCTCCTCGATGCCGTACGTGGCCGCGCGCTGAGCACCCCAGCCGCCCGCGAAGATCCCGGAGCCGCGCACGACCCCGTCGGGGTTGATGCCGTTGACCCGGATCCCGTGCTCGCCCAACTCGGCGGCCAGCAACCGCACTTGATGGGCCTGGTCGGCCTTGGTGGCGGAGTAGGCGATGTTGTTCGGACCGGCGAAGACCGCGTTCTTGGACGCGATGTAGACGACATCCCCGCCGAGCCCCTGCGCGATCATCACCCGGGCCGCCTCGCGCGAGACGAGGAAGGAGCCGCGGGCCATGATGTCGTGCTGGAGGTCCCAGTCCTTCGCCGTCGTCTCCAGGAGCGGCTTGGAGATGGAGATGCCGGCGTTGTTCACGACCAGGTCGACGCCGCCGAAGGCGAGCACCGCCGCCTTGAAGGCCTCGGCGATCTGCTCCTCGGAGGTCACGTCGACGGTGACGGCGACGGCCTTGTCGGGCCCGCCGAGCGTGGTGGCGACGTCGGCCGCGTTCTCCGAGTTCAGGTCCGCGATCACCACGCACGCGCCCTCGGCCACCAGCCGCTCGGCGATCGCCTTGCCGATACCGCTGCCCGCACCCGTCACCAGCGCCACGCGCGTGGCGAGAGGCTTCGGCTTCGGCATCCGCTGGAGCTTGGCCTCCTCGAGAGCCCAGTACTCGATGCGGAACTTCTCCGACTCCTCGATCGGGGCGTACGTGGAGACGGCCTCGGCTCCGCGCATCACGTTGATCGCGTTGACGTAGAACTCGCCGGCGACCCGCGCGGTCTGCTTGTCCTTGCCGAAGGAGAACATGCCGACCCCGGGGACGAGCACGATCGCCGGGTCGGCGCCGCGCATCGCGGGGGAGTCGGGCAGGGCGTGCCGCTGGTAGTAGGCGGCGTACTCCTCGCGGTACTCGGCGTGCAGTTCCTTCAGCCGGGTGATCGCCTCGGCCGGCTCGACGGTCGGCGGCAGATCGAGGACGAGCGGCCTGACCTTCGTACGGAGGAAGTGGTCGGGGCAGGAGGTGCCGAGCGCGGCGAGCCGCGGGTGCTCGGCGCTCGCGAGGAAGTCGAGCACGACCTCGGAGTCGGTGAAGTGACCCACCTGCGGCCGGTCCTGCGAGGCCAGCGACCGGATCACGGGTGCGAGAGCGGCGGCCCTCTCCCGTCGCTCGACGCCGCCGAGAGCCGCGTACCCCTCCAGGACCGGCCCGAAGGGCTCGTCCTTCCCGCGCTCGGCGAGGAACTCCTCGGCGGTACGGATGATGTGCAGCGAGTTCCGCTCGCACTCCTCGGCCGTGTCGCCCCAGGCGGTGATGCCGTGCCCGCCGAGGACGCAGCCGACGGCCTGCGGATTCGCTTCCTTCACGGCGGCGATGTCAAGACCGAGCTGGAACCCGGGCCGACGCCACGGCACCCACACCACACTGTCCCCGAAGCACTCGGCGGTCAGCTTCTCCCCGTCGGCCGCACAGGCGAGCGCGATCCCGGAGTCGGGATGCAGATGATCCACATGAGCCGCGTCCACCAGCCCGTGCATGGCCGTGTCGATCGACGGAGCCGCCCCGCCCTTCCCGTGCAGGCAGTAGTCGAACGCGGCAACCATCTCGTCCTCGCGCTCGACCCCCGGATACACGTCCTTGAGCGCCAGCAGCCGGTCGATCCGCAACACCGCGAGGCCGGATTCGGTGAGGGTCCCCAGGTCGCCCCCCGACCCCTTGACCCACATCAACTCGACGTCCCCACCGGTCACGGGATCGGTGTCGGTGCCCTTCGCGGAGGTGTTCCCGCCCGCATAGTTCGTGTTCCGCGGATCAGAGCCAAGCCGATTGGACCGGGCCAGCAGCGCAGCGGCTTCGGGATGGGGTGCCATGTTCCTAGTCCTTAAGAAGAGTGCGTACGTGTGCCCGTGCCCCGTTAAGGGGCGCGGGGAACTGCGCGATCGGCCGAAGACGACCCGCAGTCAGTCACCGACCTGCAGTCCTACGGCGAGTGGGCCGGTCAAGCCCAGTGCAACGGCTACGCCCCCCACCCCGCTTGCTGCCCACCAACCCGCTCCGCAGCGATCTTCTCCGCCCACCCGGACCGCCGATACGCCGCCATCGGGTCGGCGTCCAACCCGAGCTCCTCACGGACCTCAGCCACCAACGGCCGCACATCCGTGTTGTACGCGTCCATGACGACAGCGTTCGCAGCAAGCACATCCCCCGACCGCTGGGCGACGACAAGAGCCTCACGGTCCACCAGGAGCGCCTTCGCCGTCGCCTCCTGCACATTCATCACGGAACGAATGATCGCCGGGATCTTCGCCTCGATGTTGTGGCACTGGTCGAGCATGAACGCCACATCCGGACTGAACCCACCCCCGCGGATCACCTCGTACATGATCCGGAACAGCTGGAACGGATCCGCGGCCCCGACCATCAGGTCGTCGTCGGCGTAGAACCGCGAGTTGAAGTCGAACGCCCCGAGCTTCCCCTCGCGCAGCAGCGTCGCGACGATGAACTCGATGTTGGTCCCGGGAGCGTGGTGCCCGGTGTCGACGACGACCTGCGCCTTGGGCCCGAGCTTCAGACAGTGGGCGTACGCCGTGCCCCAGTCCGGCACGTCCGTCGTATAGAAGGCGGGCTCGAAGAACTTGTACTCCAGCAGCATCCGCTGGTCGTCGCCGAGCCGCTCGTACACCCGGGCGAGGCCCTCGGCGAGCCGGTCCTGCCGCTCACGGATGTCGTCCTGGCCGGGATAGTTCGTACCGTCCGCGAACCACAGCTTCAGGTCCTTCGAACCCGTGGCGTCCATGATGTCGACGCACTCCAGCAGGTGGTCGAGCGCCTTGCGGCGCACCGCCGCGTCCGGGTGGCAGATGCTGCCCAGCTTGTAGTCGTCGTCCTGGAAGGTGTTGGAGTTGATCGCGCCGAGCTTCAGGCCGCGCTCCTCGGCGTGCTTCGCCAGAGCTGCGTAGTCCTCGACCTTGTCCCACGGAATGTGCAGCGCCACGGTCGGCGCGGCGCCCGTGAACTCGTGCACCTTCGCGGCGTCGTCCAGCTTTTCGAAAGGATCGCGCGGGACTCCGGGCTGCGCGAACACCTTGAAGCGGGTTCCCGAGTTCCCGTACGCCCATGACGGCGTCTCTACTGCCTGGGTCTTGAGGGCGGCCTTCACCGCGGCAAGCTCGGTCACTTCAGGGCTCCTGTGACTTCGGTTGTGACATCGGGTCCGAACGGCTTCAGCGCGACTTCCGCACGACGTGCAGTGCGAGGTTCAGTCTGAAACGATTCAGAAGGCTGAAGCTATGAGCAGCCCGAAAGGCTGTCAACCCCTCCGACGATTACGTCTCTCCGTGACTCGGTTGTGACCTTTGGCTATCGAAAATTTCGGCCTGTACCCATTGACGTGACCTGGGCTACCTGCCTAACGTCCCGGCAACCTAGTTGAAACCTTTCACGACGTCGTGAGGCCGCATCGCCCGCGTCGTTGAGGAGCCCTCATGACCCACCGGTCCGACGCGGGTCCGGCCCCCGTGCTGGCACTCAAGGACATCTCGAAGTCCTTCGGTGCCGTACGCGCCCTGCGGGACGTGTCCCTCGAACTCTTCCCCGGCGAAGTGCACGCACTCGCCGGAGAGAACGGCGCGGGCAAGTCGACCCTCATCAAGACGCTCGCCGGCGTGCACCGACCGGACGCCGGTCAGGTGCTCCTGGACGGCGAGCCCACCGTCTTCCACGGTCCCGCCGACGCCCGGGACGCGGGTATCGCGGTGATCTACCAGGAGCCCACGCTCTTCCCCGACCTGTCGATCGCCGAGAACATCTTCATGGGCCGCCAGCCGCGGCGCGCGCTCGGCCGGATCGACCACAAGGCCACGCACGCGTCGACGCTGGCCCTGATGAAGCGCCTCGGCGTCGAGCTCGACCCCGACCGCCCGGCCCGTGGCCTGTCCATCGCCGACCAGCAGATCGTCGAGATCGCCAAGGCGCTCTCCTTCGACGCCCGCGTCCTGATCATGGACGAGCCGACCGCCGCCCTCACCGGCAGCGAGGTGGCGCGCCTCTTCGGAGTCGTGCGCACCCTGCGCGAGCAGGGCTCGGCCGTGCTGTTCATCTCGCACCGGCTGGAGGAGATCTTCCAGATCTGCCGGCAGGTGACGACCCTTCGCGACGGCGCCCTGATCTCCAGCGAGCCGATCGACGGCATGACCGAGGACGACCTCGTCCGCCGCATGGTCGGCCGCGACCTCGACGAGCTCTACCCCAAGCAGGACGTACGGGCGGGCGAAGTCGCCCTGAGCGTACGGCGGCTGACCCGAGAGGGTGTCTTCACCGATGTCTCCTTCGACGTCCGCCGCGGAGAGATCGTCGGCCTCGCCGGACTCGTCGGCGCCGGGCGCACGGAGGTCGCCCGGGCCGTCTTCGGAGTCGACCGGTGGGACGCCGGAGAGGTCGAGATCGACGGCAGGAAGCTGAGGAACGGCGCGCCCTCCACGGCGATGGCCGCCGGGCTCGCCCTCGTCCCCGAGGACCGCCGCGCCCAGGGCCTGGTGATGGACATGTCCATCGAGCGCAACATCGGCCTGACCGGACTGCGTACGACCGTCAAGGCCGGCCTGATGGACCCGCGCGCAGAGCGCAGCCGCTCCCTCGACTGGGCCGTCAAGCTCCAGGTCAAGTACGCGCGGATCGCCGACACCGTCAACACCCTGTCGGGCGGCAACCAGCAGAAGGTCGTCCTCGCCAAGTGGCTCGCCACCGGCCCGAAGGTGCTGATCGTCGACGAGCCGACCCGTGGCATCGACGTCGGTACGAAGGCCGAAGTGCACCGGCTGCTCAGCCAGCTGGCCGCCGACGGGGTCGCCGTCCTGATGATCTCCTCCGACCTGCCCGAGATCCTCGGCATGGCGGACCGGGTCCTCGTCATGCACGAGGGCCGGCTCACCGCCGAGATCCCACGCTCCGACGCCACCGAGGAAACCGTGATGGCCGCAGCCACCGGGAGGGCAGCCGCGTGACGGTCACCGCTCCCAATCCCGCCCCCGCCGCCGAGGTGCCCAAGTCCAGTGGGACCCGGCTGGTGGACCGCGTCTTCAAGATGCGCGAACTCGCCATCCTGGTCGTCTTCCTGGTGATGATCGTCATCACCCAGATCGGCAACAGCGACTTCCTGTCCGAGCAGGGCATCAAGGACCTCCTGCTGAACGCGACCATCCTCGTGCTGGTCGCCACCGGCCAGTCGCTGGTCGTCATCACCCGCAACGTCGACCTGTCGGTCGGTTCGACGCTCGGCATCAGCGCCTTCGCCGCGGGCACCTACCTCCAGGGCGGCGGCAACTCCGTCGTCGCCGTGGTCCTCGCGGTCCTGCTCGGCATCGGCTGCGGACTGGTCAACGGACTGCTCGTCAGCCTCGGCCAGGTGCCCGCGCTGGTCGTCACCCTCGGCACGCTCTACATCATCCGCGGCATCGACTCCATCTGGGTCGGCTCCCGGCAGATCACAGCGGCGGGCCTGCCCGACGGATTCATCGACTTCGGCTCCGGCGGCCTCTCCGCCGTGCCGTGGCTGGCGATGATCGCGCTGGCGGTGCTGATCGCGACGGCGTACTACCTCAAGCACTTCGGCAGCGGCCGCGAGCTGTACGCGCTCGGCTCCAACCCGGAGGCCGCCCGCCTCGCCGGCATCCCCGTACGCAAGCGGATCCTCGCCGCCTACACCTTCTGCGGAGCCCTGGCGGGACTCGCGGGCGCGCTGTACCTCGCCCGGTTCGGCAACGTCGACTCCGGCACCGGCAACGGCTACGAACTCACCGTCGTCAGCGCGGTCGTGGTCGGCGGCGTCGTCTTCACCGGCGGCTCCGGCAGCGTCTACGGGGCGGCCCTCGGCGCGCTCCTCCTGACCTCCATCAACAGCGTGCTGCCCGCCCTCGGCGTCAGCTCGGTCTGGGTGCTCGCCATCAACGGCATCCTGCTCATCCTCGCCATCGCGGTCGACCGGATCGTCGCCCTGCGCGTGGCGACCGCCCTGAAGAAGAGGAACGCCCGCCATGGCTGACTCAGCTCTCGCGCGCGCCGTCCGCTGGGACACGGTCGTCGGCGCCCTTCTGATCGTCGTCCTGCTGCTGTCCTTCACCACCGTGGACGGCTTCGGCAACGCCCTCAACCTGTCGTTCCTCATCGGCAACACGCTGCCCATCGCGCTGATCGCCCTGCCGATGACCCTGCTCGTGGTCTCCGGCGAGATCGACCTGTCGGTCGCCTCCACGGCCGGTCTGTCCGGCGCGGTGATGGGAGCCCTGTGGAACCAGGGCATGACGATCGAGACGATCATCCCGATCTGTCTGCTCCTCGGCGTGGTGTGCGGACTGATCAACGGTCTGCTGGTGACGCGGCTCGGACTGCCGTCCCTCGCCGTCACCATCGGTACCCTCGCCGCCTACCGGGGCATCGCGCAGATCGTCCTCGGCTCGGACGCGGTGACCGACTTCCCCACCCAGTACCTGGACTTCGCGTCCGGACGCATCGGCGACACCTTCATCCCGTACGCGTTCCTGCCCTTCCTCGTGCTGCTCGCGATCGCCGTGGTCGCCCTGCACGCCACGCCGTTCGGGCGCTCGCTGTTCGCGATCGGTGCCAGTGAGGAGGCCGCGCGCTTCGCCGGCATCCGCGTCAAGCGGCAGAAGCTGATCCTGTTCACCCTGACCGGTCTCATGGCCTCGCTGACCGGCATCTTCTGGGCGCTGCACTACGCGAGCGCCCGCTTCGACAACGCCACCGGACTCGAACTCTCCGTCGTGGCGGCCGTGTTGCTGGGCGGTATCGACTTCGACGGCGGCAAGGGCACGCTCGGCGGCGCGATCGCCGGGGTGTTTCTGCTCGGGGCGCTGCAGAACGTGATGAGTCTGCAGGACGTCTCGGCTCAGTCGCAGATCGTCGTCACCGGTGTCCTGTTGGTTCTGTCCGTGCTCGGGCCGCGGGTTGCGCGGCAGATCTCCATCGCGCGGGCGGGGCGCAGAGCGGCGCAAAGTTCCACTGGTTAGGCAGTTCGTCGGCTGCGGGTCCGTTGTGGCTGGTCGCGCAGTTCCCCGCGCCCCTTCGGGGCGCACCACCGTACTCACCCTTGTAAAGGACCCACCATGCGCAAGTCATCCCTCCGCCGAGCCTGTGCGGTTCTCGCTGCCACCACCTCGTTGGCCCTGGCTCTCACCGCCTGCGGTGGCGGAACCTCCAAGGACGACGTCAAGGAAGAGGGCGCCTCGAACGCCGCGGCCGGCAAGGCCGACCCGAACGCGGCCACCAAGAAGGGGTTGACCGTCGGCTTCCTGCCCAAGGCGGTCAACAACCCGTACTTCACCACCGCCGACAAGGGCGGCGAGAAGGCCCTCACCGAGCTGGGCTCGAAGTACAAGGAGGTAGGCACCAGCAGCGCCACGGACACCTCGGGCCAGGTGAGCTACGTCAACACGCTCACCCAGCAGCAGGTCGACGCGATGGCCGTCTCCGCGCAGGACCCGGGCGCCCTGTGCACCGCGCTCAAGCAGGCCATGAAGAACGGCGTCAAGGTCGTCACGTACGACTCCGACACCAAGGCCGACTGCCGCAACGCCTTCGTCTCGCAGGCCAGCGCCGAGGCCCTCGGCCGTACCGAGGTCCAGCTCCTCGCCGAGCAGATCGGCTACAAGGGCGAGATCGCGATCCTGTCCGCCGCGCAGACCGCGACGAACCAGAACACCTGGATCGACTTCATGAAGGACGAGCTCAAGGACCCCAAGTACAAGGACATGAAGCTGGTCAAGGTCGCGTACGGCAACGACGACGCCCAGCAGTCCTTCCAGCAGACCCAGGGCCTGCTCCAGGAGAACCCGAACCTGAAGGGGATCATCTCCCCGACCACGGTCGGCATCAAGGCGGCCGCCCAGTACCTGTCGGGCTCGAAGTACAAGGGCAAGGTCAAGCTCACCGGCCTCGGCACCCCGAACGACATGCGCAAGTACGTGAAGAACGGCACGGTCGAGGCCTTCGAGCTGTGGGACCCGGCGAAGCTCGGCGAGCTGGCCGCGCGTACCGCCGTCGCGCTGTCGTCCGGTCAGATCACGGGCAAGGAGGGCGAGACCTTCAAGGCCGGCGACATGGGCACCTTCACCATCGGCAAGGACGGCGTGATCGACCTCGGCAAGCCGACCGTCTTCGACAAGAAGAACATCGACCAGTTCAACTTCTGATCCCCCCTCACCCCGGGAGTTGCCCTTCATGCAGCGCGTCTGTTTCCTGCTCAAGGTCCGCGAGGACCGGCTCGACGAGTACCGCGAGCGGCATGCCGCCGTGTGGCCCGAGATGCTTCAGGCGCTCTCGGCCACCGGCTGGCACAACTACTCGCTCTTCCTTCGCGAGGACGGCCTGCTGGTCGGCTACTTGGAGACCGAGGACTTCGCGGCCGCGCAGGCAGGGATGGAGGCCGCCGAGGTCAACGCCCGTTGGCAGGCCGAGATGGCGCCGTTCTTCGAATCGCTGGACGGCGCCAGGCCCGACGAGGCCATGAAACCCCTCACCGAAGTGTTCCACCTCGCCTGATCCACCGTGCTCTTCCCCGCTCTCCCCGCTCTTCCCCTCGCTCGTTCTCCTCCTCCCCGCACGATCAGGAGCCCCGAACATGAAGAGACGCACCCTGCTGGCGACCGCCCTGCTCAGCAGCGTGGCGGCACCCGGCATCGCCGGTACCGCCCGGGCCGCCGACCCCGGTCCCTCGGTCACCCAGACCGGCAACACCACGCTCGACGCCCAGGCCATCTTCTTCGTCTCCTACGACGGCCTCGTCAACAACAACTCGTTCCAGAAGAACGGCCTGCTGACCTACAAGGGCTACCAGTACGCCGTCTGGTACACCGCCGACCGCAACGCCGTCGTCGGCCGTCGTGTCCTCGGCTCCGGTACCTGGTCCACGGTCAAGGTCGGCCACACCCTGCGGTACAACGACTCCCACAACGTCATCTCGATGGGCGTCTCCAAGGTCGACGGCCGCCTCCACCTCAACATGGACTCCCACAGCGACGGCTTCACCTACGTGAAGTCGGTGGCCGGGCTCATGGACAACCCGGCCGGGCTGAGCTGGACCACGAGCCGCTTCGGAGCACCGCAGTCCACCCTCGACGGACTCGCGCTCACCTCGCAGTTCACGTACCCGCAGTTCATCTCCACGCCCGACGGAAAGCTCCAGCTGAGCTACCGGGTCGCGGTCTCCGGCAACGGCCGCAACGCCCTGGCCGAGTACGACGGCACGTCCTGGACCGGCCTCGGCGAGTGGACCAGCTCCACCGGCACCTACACCAGCGAGCACGGCTCCAGCACCGTCCGGAACATGTACCTGCACGGCATCGACTACGACAGGAACGGCCGGCTGCACTCCTTCTTCACCTGGCGCGAGCAGAACGGCGCCGTGATGTGCAACGGCGGCGGCATCACCAACCACGACACCGGCTACGTCTACTCGGACGACCGCGGCCGGACCTGGCGCAACAACGCGGGCACGGTGGTCGGCACCACCGGCGGCTCCGACAAGGTAGCCGTCACCGACGGCGGACTGGTGATCGACGCGATCAACCCGGACCACTCCCTGATGAACCAGGAGAGTCAGTTCACCGACTCGGCGGGCCGTCCGCACGCGATCATCAGCTACGTACCGGGCCGCTTCGGCCAGTGCACCACCAACTACGTCGCCGACCGGACGGCCAACGGCCGCGCCTTCCACGTCCGCAAGACGGCCACCGGCACTTGGCGCAAGACCGAGATCCCGGTCGCCCTGAACTCCAGCCAGCGCACCAAACTGGTCCTGGACAAGTACGACAACGCGTACGCGATCCTGCCCTTCGGACGGATCGTCGCCGCGTCGGCCGCCTCCGGGCACACCGACTGGACGACACTGTTCGACGGCAGCGGCCTCAACGCGTTCGGTGAGGTCGTGGTCGACGAGACCCGGATCGCCCAGGACGGCGTGCTGTCGGTCCTCTACCAGGTGAAGTCCAGCGGTACGACGCCGTCGGCGCTCCATGTCGTCGACTTCAAGCTGCCTGCATGACGGAGTCCGTTCCACGTGGGCACGCGGGTAATCTGACTGCGTGCCCACCACTCCCCGTTCCCCGGAGGTAACCGCCTGATGTCCCAGTCGGTGGGTATCAAGGACGTCGCACGAGTCGCCGGAGTCTCCGTCGGCACGGTCTCGAACGTCATCAACC
Source organism: Streptomyces sp. NBC_00258 (assembly GCF_036182465.1). Taxonomy (NCBI): domain Bacteria; kingdom Bacillati; phylum Actinomycetota; class Actinomycetes; order Kitasatosporales; family Streptomycetaceae; genus Streptomyces; species Streptomyces sp. NBC_00258. The sequence goes on along the minus strand of NZ_CP108081.1, from coordinate 2,387,188 downwards.
GCCCGGACACGGTCGCCTCCGAGACCCGTGCCCGCGTGCTCTCCGCCATCGACAGGCTCGGCTACGTCCGCAGTGAGTCGGCCCGGCAGCTGCGCGCCGGACGCAGCCGGATCATGGGCCTGCTCGTCCTCGACATGGGCAACCCCTTCTTCGTGGACGTGGCCCGCGGCGCCGAGCGGGCGGCCCGCGAGGCCGGGCTCGGCGTGATGGTCTGCAACAGCGCGCAGAGCGCCGGCGAGGAGGCCGACTACCTTTCGCTCTTCGCCGAGCAGCGCGTCCGGGGCGTCCTGCTGACCCCGGCCGACGCGACCGGACGCAACATAGAGACGTTCCGCCGCCACGGCATCCCCTTCGTGCTCGTCGACCGGGTCGCCGAGGGCACCACCGAGTGCTCGGTGTCGGTCGACGACGTGGCGGGCGGCGCCCTGGCCGTACGACATCTGATCGACGCCGGTCACCGCTCCATCGCGTACGTGAGCGGGCCGCCCGGCCTGAACCAGGTCAGGGACCGTCGTACGGGCGCCCTGAAGGCCCTGGACGAGGCGGGGCTCGGCCCGGAGTGCCTGCGCGAGCTGCCCACCGAGCGGCTCGACGTGGCCGCGGGCCGTGACGCCGGTGCCCGCCTCCTCGGCCTCGGCGACCGCCCGACCGCCGTGTTCTGCGCCAACGACCTGCTCGCCCTCGGCGTCCTGCAGGCCATGTTCGCGGCCGGTGTGAGTGTCCCGGACGACCTCGCGATCGTCGGCTATGACGACATCGAGTTCGCGGCCGCGGCGGCCGTCCCGCTGACCTCCGTACGGCAGCCCGCCGTGACGATGGGCGCGCTCGCCGCCTCGCTCCTCCTGGAGGAGACCGAGGCCGAGACGGCACCCACCCCGCACGAGCACCAGCGCGTCGTGCTCCAGCCGGAGCTGGTGGTGCGGGGCTCCAGCCTCCCGCCGCGCTGAGCGGTCGTTCAGTATGTGCGTGCTGCCCGGCCTGATCGGCCGGTCAGTACGAATTTCTTGATCCCCGGGCTCGGCTCGCCGGAGAACTTGTGCTGAACTGGTTCGCGGTCAGGAATCCGTCCGTCTCGGGAGCCCCTTTTGAGTGCCAGCTACCGTCAGCCCGGTGTCGTCCTCGGCGACCGCCGTTTCACCGTGCCCCTCGATCACGACAACCCCTCCGGGGAGACGATCGAGCTGTACGCCCGTGAAGTGGCCGGCAGCGACAAGGCGGACCAGGACCTGCCCTGGCTGGTGTACCTCCAGGGCGGTCCCGGCTTCGGGGCGAATCGTTTCGTCGGCAAGCAGGCCTGGCTCGGCCGCGCCCTCGACGACTACCGCGTCCTGCTCCTCGACCAGCGCGGCACCGGCAGCTCCACGCCCGCCAACCGGCAGACCCTCCCGCTGCGCGGCGGCCCCCGCGAACAGGCCGACTACCTCTCGCTCTTCCGCGCCGACTCCATCGTCCGCGACTGCGAGGCGATCCGCCCGGCCGTCACCGGCGGCGCCCCCTGGGCCGTCCTCGGCCAGAGCTTCGGCGGCTTCTGCGCGACCCACTACCTCTCCACCGCGCCCGAAGGCCTCAGCACCGCCCTGATCACCGGCGGACTGCCCACCCTCGACGGCCACGCCGACGACGTCTACCGGGCCGCGTACCCGCGCATCGAGCGCAAGGTCGCCGCCCACTACGCGCGTTACCCCCAGGACGTCGAGCGGGCCCGGCGCATCGCCGAGCACCTGCTGCGGCACGAGCCCGTTCTGAACGGCGGCTACCGACTCACCGTCGAGGCCTTCCAGTCCCTCGGCATCCTCCTCGGCGGCAGCGAGGGCAGCCACCGCCTGCACTACCTCCTGGAGAACGCCTTCGTCCGCACCGCCCAGGGCCCGGCTCTCTCCGACGCCTTCCAGGAGGACGTCCAGTCCCTCCTCTCGTACGCCGGCCACCCGCTGTACGCACTGGTCCACGAGGCCTGCTACGCCCAGGGCGACCGCCCCACCGCCTGGTCCGCCGAGCGGGTCCGCGCCGACTTCCCGCAGTTCGACGCGGCCAAGACCCTCGCGGGCGACGGCCCGGTCCTCTTCACCGGCGAGTCCGTGCACCCCTGGACCTTCGACTGCGACCCGGCCCTGCGCCCCCTCCGCGAGACGGCCGACCTCCTCGCCGAACGCACCGACTGGCCCTCGCTGTACGACCCCGACCGCCTCGCCGCCAACGAGGTCCCCGTCGCCGCGGCCGTCTACCACGACGACATGTACGTCGACACCGACCACGCCCTGAGCACGGCCCGCACGATCCGCGGCCTGCGCACGTACGTGACGAACGAGTTCGAACACGACGGGGTAAGGGCGGGCGGCCCACGGGTCCTGGACCGTCTGATCGACCTGGCGCGGGACGAGGCCTGACGAGAGGGCGCGGGCGAGTGTTTTCAGGGGCGCGGGGGACTGCGCGCCCAGCCACATGCGGCCCGCAGACTTCCAACGACATGGTCACTTAAACGCATAACCTATGACTATGACTGAGCCGACGAACAACCAGCTCAAGCCCATGCCCGAGGACTGGAAGCGCGCACTTGCCGTCGTCGCCCACCCCGACGACCTGGAGTACGGCTGCTCCGCGGCGATCGCGTCATGGACGGACGGCGGCCGCGAGATCGCCTACGTTCTCGCAACGCGAGGCGAGGCGGGGATCGACACCCTGGAGCCGGAGAAGTGCGGCCCGCTGCGCGAGCAGGAGCAGCGGGCCGGCGCGGCCGTCGTGGGCGTCACCGAGGTGGAGTTCCTCGACCACAAGGACGGCGTCGTCGAGTACGGCACCGCCCTGAGGCGGGACATCGCGGCCGCGATCCGCAGGCACCGCCCCGAGTTGGTCATCACCCTCAACCACCGCGACACCTGGGGCGGGGTCGCCTGGAACACCCCCGACCATGTCGCCGTGGGCCGGGCCACCCTGGACGCGGCCTCGGACGCAGGCAACCGCTGGATCTTCCCCGAGCTGGGCCTGGAGCCCTGGGACGGAGTGCGCTGGGTCGCCGTGGCGGGCTCCAACGCCCCCACGCACGCCGTGGACGCGACCGCGGGCATGGAGCGCGCGGTGCTCTCCCTCCTCGAACACCGCACGTACATCGAGGTGTTGACGGACGAGGACCCCGATACGTACGTACGCTCCTTCCTCACCGGCTACGCGCAGACCACCGGCGAACGCTTCGGTGGGAAGCCCGCGGTCGCCTTCGAGCTCTTCAGCCGATGAGTGAGAACGAGCGCCGGACGCGGACGGCCATGGGTGAAGATCTGGCCCTGGCCTTCGAGACCCACCGCGGCCGGCTCCGGTCCGTGGCCTACCGGATGCTCGGCTCGCTCAGCGAGGCCGACGACGCCGTCCAGGAGACCTGGCTCAGGCTCAGCCGCTCGGACACCTCGCAGGTGAACAGTCTGGCGGCCTGGCTGACGACGGTGGTCGGCCGGATCTGCCTGGACATGCTGCGCTCGCGCACCTCACGGCGCGAGGAGTCCCTCGACACCCACGTCCCGGACCCGGTGATCGACCGGCTCGACAGGACCGGCCGGCTCGACCCCGAGGAGGAGGTCGTGCGGGCGGACTCGGTCGGGATCGCCCTGCTCATCGTCCTGGAGACACTCGACCCGGCCGAGCGTCTCGCGTTCGTCCTGCACGACATGTTCGCGGTGCCGTTCGACGACATCGCGACGATCGTGGACCGAAGCCCGGCCGCCACGCGTCAGCTCGCCAGCCGCGCCAGGCGGCGGGTGCAGGGGGCCGCCCCGGTGCCCGACCCCGACCTGTCGAAGCAGCGGACGGTGCTCGACGCGTTCCTCGCCGCCTCGCGCGGCGGCGACTTCGAGGCGCTGGTCGCGGTGCTCCACCCGGACGTCGTGCTGCGTGCCGACTCGGGCGCCCTCGTCGGCGGCGCGGCGGTGTCGAAGCTGGTCCGCGGTGCCAAGGCGGTGGCCGAACAGGCGCTGCTGTTCCGGCAGTTCGCCGAGTACGCCAGGCCCGCCCTCGTCAATGGCGCGGTGGGGGTCGTCACGGCGCCCGACGGGCAGCCGCTGTCGGTCACCGCGCTCACGATCGTGGACGGGAGGATCGTCGCCATGGACATCCTGTCGGACCCGGAGCGGCTCGCGAGCCTGGAGTTCGGCGGCGTACTGACGTGAGGTCCCTTTCGCGCTCAGGCGGCAACCGGCTCGCGCATCGTGCGCAGCGGGCCCACGATCCGTCCGTCCGGCAGGAGCTCGCCGGTGTCGTCGAAGACGATGGTGCCGTTGCACAGCAGGTTCCAGCCCTGTTCCGGGTGGGCGGACACGATGACCGCGTCGTGGTGGTCGGGGCTGTCAGCGGTGGGGCATGTGGGCCAGTGGGTGCACATGACGTCTCTCCGGGGTCTGTGAAGGGGCTCTTCCTCCGTGGTAGCGGAGTTTGTTTTCAGCTGTATTAGAGACGCCTCCCGCGCCGAAAACTCATCGGTGAGTTCGTTGCCCGCAAGGGAGTTGGATGTCCGGGAGGCCGAACGGCCTCACGGCCGCCGGTGATCGGCACGGGCGCGTGCTGCGTAGGGTGGGGGACATGCAAGACGAAACAGGCACCGCGGTATCCGCCCTCGCCGAACTGAAGGCGGACTGCGCCCAGTGCTTCGGACTGTGCTGTGTGGCGCTGCCCTTCGCCGCCTCGGCGGACTTCGCGATCGACAAGGCAGCCGGAAGCCCCTGCCGGAACCTCCGGACGGACAACCGCTGCGGCATCCACACGGAGTTGCGGCAGCGCGGCTTCAACGGCTGCACGGTCTACGACTGCTTCGGCGCGGGGCAGAAGGTCTCGCAGGTCACCTTCGAAGGCGCGGACTGGCGCTCGGGCTCCGGGGAGCGGGCCCGGCTGATGTTCGACGTGTTCCCGGTCGTACGACAGCTGCACGAGCTTCTCTGGTATCTCACCGCGGCGTTGGAACTGCCCGCGGCCCGCCCGATCCACCCCGAGCTGCGCCGCGAGCTCGACAGGACCGAAGCGCTCACCCGCCGGGCCCCGGAAGAGCTCACCGGGCTGGACGTGTCGTCGGTCCGCCAGGACGTCAACGTCCTGCTGCTGCGCGCCAGTGAGCTGGCGCGTGCCGGTCTCGGCCGGGGCAGGAAGAAGGAGCGCCGGGGCGCCGACCTCATGGGAGCCCGGCTCAAGGGCGCCGATCTGAGGGGCGCCAACCTCCGCGGCGCCTACCTCATCGCCGCCGACCTGACGGGCGCCGATCTGCGGAGCGCGGACCTGATCGGCGCCGACCTGCGCGACACCGATCTCACGGACGCCGACCTGACCGGCGCGCTCTTCCTCACCCAGCCGCAGGTCAACGCCGCGAAGGGCGGCCCCGGCACCAGACTTCCGGCGTCAGTCACCCGCCCCGGTCACTGGACACCGTGAGGCCGAGGACGTCTCCGACACCGCCGGGACCTCCGGCTGCGCGGGAGCCGCGGGGGAGCGGTGGTCGAGGTGCAGGGTCAGCCCCTCCGGCATCAGCGTGAGCCGTTCGGCCACCCGCAGCCGGTACGCCGGATCCGGCCGCAGCTCGTAGCGGCGCAGCAGCAGCCCCAGCACCAGCGTCGCCTCGTGCAGTGCGAACTGCCTCCCGATGCACGCCCGCGCACCGGTGCCGAACGGCTTGAACGTGTGGGCGGGCCGGGCCCGTACGGCCCCCGGCTCGAAGCGGTCGGGGTCGAACCTCTCCGCGTCCGCGCCCCACACCTCGGGGTCGCGGTGCAGCAGTGGGATCAGGACCAGGGCCCACGCGCCCCTGCGCATCGGATGGACACCGTCGAGGACCGTGTCCTCCTTGGCCTCGCGGGCATACGCCGGCGCCGTGGGCCACAGGCGCAGCGACTCGTCGAGCACACGCCGTACGTACCGGAGCCTGGCGACCTGGTCGTAGGCGGGTCGGGGTGTGTCGCCCCAGACGCGGTCGACCTCCGCGCGGGCGCGGGCGGCGATGTCGGGGCGCTGCGCGAGGTAGTGGAGTGCGAAGGAGAGCGCGCCGGACGTCGTCTCGTGGCCCGCGATCAGGAAGGTGATGACCTGGCGGCGGATGTTCTCGGGAGTGAGGCGCTCGCCCGTCTCCGGATGGGCCGTGTCCAGCATCCGGTCCAGCAGGTCTCCCTCCCCGGCAGGCCCGTTGATGCGGGCCTCGACCACGTCGTCGACCGTGCGGTTGAGGTACGCCACGTCCGCTTCGTTGCGGCGCGTGGCGGAGCGCATCAGCACCGGGGCCAGCGGGACGGGGACGACGTTGAGCCGCTGCGCGTACATCAGGGCGCCCACCATGGCCGTGACGAAAGGGTGCGGCCGGGTGCGCTCGAAGGAGCCGAAGTCGTGGCCGAAGCCGGTGCGGGCGATCGTCTCCAGCGTCAGCTTGGTCATGTCGCCGGGCACGTCGACGGCCCGGCCCGCCGCCCGCTCGACGTCCCAGCGGTCCGTCAGCCGGCCCGTCACCTCCAGCATCATCGCGTGGTAGCTCTCCATCGCGTCGCGGCTGAAGCCGGGCGCCAGCACGTCGTGTGCCAGCTGCCAGTTGGGCTCGTGGTTGTACGCGGTGAACAGGCCGTCCCCGGCGACCGGCCGGAGGTTGGCGACGCCCAGCCCCACGTGCTTGGCGAACCGCGACTCGTCAGCCATCTCGCCCGAGAGCTTCGCGCCCCACACGAAGACGATCTCCTTGCCGAACCCCTTGCGCCGGAAGATCGGCCCGAGCTGTCGCCCGACGCGCAGCGAATCCTGCAACGGAGTGCGGAGGTTGACCCCGACGACGTCACCGAGCAGCGGCACGCGGTGCGGCGGACGCGGTATGCGGTGCAGCTCGGGCCAGCCCAGCTCGGCGCTGCGGAACCCCTTCGGCAGCGTGCTCCTCGTCGACTCCGCCATCACGCCATCTCCCTTGTCCCGACTGCCGGTTGGGCTTGTTGTACGCGGATTCAATAGCGACTGTCAGTGTGATCCCGCTGTTGAATCGACGTCAAGTAAGGTGCGGACATGGCCGCCAACGAGGGGGAGCGCACACGCCGTCGGCTCAGCACGGAGGAGCGCCGTGAGCAGTTGCTCTCGGTCGGGGCGCGGCTGTTCTCGGAGAGTCCGTACGAGGACGTCTGGATCGAGCAGGTCGCCGAACTCGCGGGCGTCTCACGTGGCTTGCTCTACCACTACTTCCCCACGAAACGGGACTTCTTCGCGGCCGTCGTGGAGCGCGAGAGCAAGCGGATGCTGCGGGTCACCTCCGCCGTGCCCGGCGTGCCGGTGCGCGAGCAGATCGACGCCGGACTCGACACCTTCCTGGAGTACGTCCAGGCCCACGCGCACGGCTTCCGCGCATTCCACCGAGCCGAGGCGGCGGGGGACCAGGCGGTGCGCAGGGTGTACCGCGAGACGCTCGCCGCGCAGCAGCGGCAGATCCTCGATGCGCTCGCGGCGGACCCGGAGACCGCCTGGACAGAGGAGGACCTCCCGGCGCTGCGGATCGCCGTGCGGGGCTGGCTGGCCTTCATGGCGGCGGCCTGTCTGGAGTGGCTCAAGGAGCCCGGCCTGTCCCGGGATCAGGTGCGCGACCTGTGCGCGCGGGCGCTGTTGGGTGCCATCACTCCGTGAAATCCCCGTCACCAAGGTGCGACGACCGGTGCCGCGTGGTTGGCGTACACCCCGATCTTCGATAGGTTAGGCAAGGCTTACCTAAGGGAGGTTTGGGATGGGTGACCGTCACAGCTGGACGGCCGCGCCGGCCACGGCACAGCGTGCCCGGTCGGTGCTCGCCGCGGCATGGTCCTGCGCGGTGACCGCGGAGGGCGGTCGGGAGGAGTTCATCGGCGTCCACACCGTCGCCGAGGACGGCCGGGTGCTGCTGCACCTGCCGGACGACAGTACGCTCGCCGCGGCCGCGATCTGCGCGCCCCGCGGAGAGCCGTCCGCAGTCCTGGAGTTCGCCGACGTGGCGCCCGTCCCCGTACGGAACCGGATCCGCGCCAGGCTCTGGATGGCCGGCTGGTTCGCGCCCGCCGACGGGCACTTGGCGTTCCACACCACGCGCGCCGTGCTCCGCGAGCCCGGCGGGGCGGTCGTCGTCGACCTCGACGAGTTCGCCATCGCCGAACCCGACCCGCTGGCCCTCGCGGAGGCGCAGTTGCTGACGCACCTCGCCGACGCCCACCCGGACGCGGTCGAGCGGCTGACCCGCCTCGTCGAACCGGACAGCCTGCACGGCGCCGTGCGCGTACAGCCGCTCGCCGTCGACCGGCACGGACTGACGCTGCGCATCGAGCGTGCGCGCGGCCACGGCGACGTACGGCTGCCCTTCCACCGGCCCGCCGACAACGTCGGACAGCTCACCGAGCGCATGCACGTCCTGCTCACACAGGCGAGCGGCGCGAGCTGCCCGCGTGCGCTGCAGCGACAGCGCACGGAGGGCGACGGGTGAGGCGAACACTCCGGCCGCGGGGCCGGAGCCCGTTTCACCAGTCGCCGTCCACGACGGGCTTGCCCGGCGCGTCTCCCAGCGGCTCGACCTGCTGGGGTGACGGCGGTTGCCACGGCGTGTGGTCGTCGCCGAGCCAGTCGCCGACCGGCTTGACCTCGCCGAGTGTGTCCGTGGGAGCGAGGTCCGCGGCGTCCTGGTCGTAGTAGTCGAACCAGGGCAGTCCGGCCCGGGTGTAGGCCGCGCGGTCGACAGGCGACGGCGGGGGCGCCTCGCCCGTGATGCGGCGCCACTCGGGCGGCGTCACGAGGTGGACGAAGACACGGCCGGCCGCCGTGGTCGCCCAGTCCGACAGCGGACGGTCGTCCTTGTAGACCTCCTGGCGCATCGAACCGCCGACGCCGAGACCCATCGCGGCCGCGGCGCGCGGCGCACTGCCCGCCTGTGCCGGAGCGGGAGGGGGAGCACCCCACTGGGGCGCGGAACCGGGCGCCATGGGCATCGCCGCACCGTAACCACCCGCCTCGGCGCTCCTGCGTCGCTGCTCCGCCGCCTCCGCCAGCCGGCGCTGCTCCTGACGCCAGGCGTGCAGGGCGGTGTCGTTCAGCGGGAACGACTGCAGCTGTACGCCGCCCCACACCTCCTCGCCGGTGACCTGGCCCTCGACCGTGGCACCGAGACCGAGCGGGACCGCCACGAACTGACGGACCGTGCCCTTCCCGGAGTTGATGCCGTCGAGCCACGGCTGGCGGGGCAGCACCACGTAGTTCTGCGGGTTCCGTGCCGGCCGAGGGCTCCACGGCTTCCCGGAGACCGCGCACACCTTTCCGACGCCCACCTGGAGAGCGGCCGGTTCCGACGTACCGCCGAAGCTCAGCCACATCGCTTCGCGCAGATACACCGGCAGCATCACCCCGCCGCGCGCGAGCCACTCGGCGGGCACCGTCTCCGGGTAGTCCTCCACACGGCGCAGCGGGAACTCGCCGAGCCCCGGGGGCAAGGGATGCGTGCCCGTCTCGGGCAGGCGCAGGGTGCGGATGAACCGGACCTGCACACCGCCGGCCAGCCGTAGTGAGTTCCCGTCGATCCGCACGGTGCCGTCGGCCATCCGTAACTCCCTTTGTCGTCATGTGGACATGTCGTTCTGTGGTCGCCGTCTGTGTCCATTGGGACGTTGTGCGGCGATCGGCACGTCACGTAGTACGACGTGAGGGGGCGGTACGGTTCCGTCGTGCCGAGCGCAGCCGTCGGCGGAGGCGGTCCAGGCGGGGCATGCGCTCGCGCTGTTCCTGCGTGCAGCGGTCCAGCTCCTCCAGGAGCCGGCGCGACCGGTGCTCCATGTCGAGTTCGTCGAGCATCCGCGTGACCTCGGTGAGGACGGCCCCATGCAACTGCCACTGCCGGGCGTCCCGCTGGACCTCCTCCAGAAGGAGCTGGGCCAGCTTGTCGCGGGTGGCGGTCGCGGCGACGAGTTCGGAGGCGAGCCGGGACTCCGCCGACTCGGCGCTGTGACTGACGTCCGAGGTGACCAGGACGGCGAAGCTGACCACGGCGTCACCGACCTCCGCCAGCAACTGCTCCAGGGTCGCGCCGATCTCCGCCTCGAACAACGGCTCGGGCGCCCGTTCCTTGGCGAGGTCGGTGAGGGTTCGCGCGAGGACCCGCAGCACCACCGTGCAGATCTCCAGCGTGTCGAGGCCGGTGCGCAGCACGACCCGGTGCAGGAGTCCCTCCCGGACACGCGGATTGAGCCGCAGGCTGTCCTCGGCCTGTTTGAGGGCCGCGTCCACCTCGACGATGTCGTGGTCGAGTTCCCGTGCCTCGTGGAGCCGCGCCGCGGCGACCGCCACCGGAGTGCGGCCGGCGGCCTCCTCACCGACGCGCAGCAGCAACTGCCGCATCCGGCGCGCCAGATCCTCGATGGACTCGCCGGCCGCGCCGACCCACACCGGGGGAGCGAACAGCAGATTGCAGCCGAACCCCACCAGAGCGCCGATCAGCGTCTCCAGGATCCGCGCCCAGGCCGTGTCGCCGACCCGGGTGACGCCGAGGACCAGCATGGCGCTGATCGCCACCTCGGGCACGAACTCGCTGACCCGCACCAGGTGACCGACGGCCAGTGAGGCGAGGATGAGCAGCCCCAGACTCCACCAGGTCAGCCCCACGAGCGCGCTGAAGCCGATGGCGATGAGGACGCCCGCCACCACGGCGTTGACCCGTCGTATGCCGGTGGTGAGGGTGGCGTAGAGCGTGACCTGGACGACGAGGAGCGCGGTCAGGGGAGCGGTGAGCGGAGCGGCCTCGGGACTGAACCGCAGCGCCACCACGTAAGCGATCGTCGCGGCCGCCGCGGAACGGACCGTCTGGACGATCACTGGCTCCTGGCGCCACTTCGCGACCCGGGCCCTGCCCGCGGCCCACGCCTCACGTACATCTCGCATCCTTGGGCACTTCCCGTTCCACAGCCGCACCGAACTCGTCCAGACGGCGCAGCTCACCCGAGACGACGGCAAGGAGGCACAGGCCGAGCGGCCAGTCTGACACGGCCGGGAACGCGTTGACCACGGCCGATCGTGTCCCGCCCGCGACGCATCCGGCGACTGCCCTGAGGAAAACCACAGGTGTGCGCACGTGGTTGACCACAGGAGAGATCGGGGGTGTGCCGGATGGTCCGGGCCGTGCCCGCGCGCGAGCATTGGATCATGAAATGGCATAGGTCAGGATTCGTCTTAGCCCTGCTCGTCTCCCTCGGCATCGTGGCGTCCGGCACGACACCGGCGTCGGCCGGGCCCACCACGGACAGGGAGGTCGTCGAGGCCCTCCAGCGCGGCGTCCATCCGCTGCGTACCGTCGAACCGCGCGGCGACACCCGCGATCTCCACCCCCTCGCCCGCATGATCGGCGACGCACGTGTCGTGGGCCTGGGCGAGGCCACCCACAGCTCGCACGACTTCTTCGCCATGAAGCACCGCGTCTTCCGCCACCTCGTCGAGGAGAAGGGCTTTCGCACCTTCGCCCTGGAGGCCAGCTGGAGCACGGGGCTGCGCCTGAACGACTACGTCCTGTACGGCAAGGGCGACCCCCGGCGCATCATGCGGGACGAGTTCCAGCGCGACTACCGGCTGTGGAACAACTCCGAATACCTGGAACTCGTCGAGTGGATGCGCGCGTACAACCGCCAACACCCCGAGGATCCGGTGCGGTTCATGGGCGACGACTTCGCCTACAACGGCCCCGAGCTGTACGACATGGTCACCGACTATGTGGCCCGCAACCACCCCGACCTGCTGGACCGTGTCAACGGGCTCTACCGCGGCCTGCGCCCGACCGTCCAGGCCGGCGAGTACATCGAGCGGTACCTGAACCGCCCGCTCGCCGAGCGCAGGGAGATGGCGGTCAGGACCAGTGAGGCTCTTGAGCTGATCAAGGGGGCCGGTGGGACCGGCCCGGCGTACGACTGGGCGGTCCAGCACGCGACGGCCGTCGACCAGACGGCGCGCGGGTACGACTTCGACGCCGAGGACCCCGAACAGGTCGCCGCCTGCATGCTCTACCGCGACCGGATCATGGCCGACAACGTGGCCTGGTGGCAGCGACACACCGGCACCAAGGTCCTGCTGTCGGCACACAACGCCCACGTCGGCTATGTGACGCACGAGCCGGAGCGCTACCCGAAGATGCAGGGCGCGTTCCTGCGTGACGAACTCGGCAGTGCGTACGCCAGTGTCGGATTCACGTTCGACCGGGGCTCGTTCAACGCGACAGGACCGGACGGCAGGCTCCAGCGCTTCACGGTGGGTCCGGCGGCCCCGGGGAGCAACGAAGCCACGCTGGACCGGGTGCGCCACCGCGACTACGTACTCGACCTGCGCACCACCCCGGCCGCAGCTCGTACCTGGCTGTCGACGGCCAGGCCGACACGCAGCATAGGAACGGACTACCCGGAGGCGGACCGCGACATCGCACTCGCCCCGAGCCACGACATCCTCATCCACCTTCACCGGGTGGAGGCCTCGCGGCTGCGGGACGGCTAGGCGCCGCGACCCGTCAGGCGTACAGCCTGTCCAGGAAGGCCGACAGATGGCCCGTCGCGCGGGCGATCTGCTGCTCCAGGGTGAGGCTCTCCTCGATGCGGGACCCGGAATCGAGCTGCTTCTTGCCGCGTACGTAGAGGGAACAGGCGAGGTCGGCGCACATGTAGATGCCGACCGAGTTGCCCTCGCGGCCGGCCGCGCCCGCCTTGCGTGCCGTCATCAGGGAGACGCCGTTGCCCGGGTGGGTCGTCAGACAGACCGAGCACATGCTGCGGTGCAGGACACCCCGTTGCCGGGAGGGGAAGCGCAGGGTCACACCGGTGAGCCGGCCGGCCCGCTCGGTCACCAGACAGCTGCGGTCGGGCGCTCCGGGATCTCGCCAGCCCAGGAAGTCCAGGTCGTCCCACGGTCGTTCCGCCAGATCGCGCGGTATCGACAGCCGTTTGGCCTCGCCTTTGGAGCAGTTGACAAATGAGTTGCGGATGTCCTGCTCGGTGAGTGGTCTCATCGTGACGAGTTCTCCTTGGTGAATCGTGACCGGCGATGCCAAACCTAGTGGGACTAGGTTCTGGCCTAGGGTAGGTAGCCATGTCGAGGGAGATCCAGTGAATTTCGGGGACACCCACTCACCGCGGGCGCGGGCCCTGCGTCATGTCGCGGCGCTGTCGTCCGGGCCGGCCGTCGACCCGGCACTGCGTGTGACCCTGAATCTGCACCCGGACCGCGTGGTGTGCGGGCGTCCGATCCTGGAGGCGCTGGCCGAGGACGGCACGTACCACTCGCAGTTCGTCACGGGCACCAGCAACGGAGGGCTGACGGCACATCCCGGCGGCGACCGCCGGCGCTGGGAGAGCCGGATGTTCGGCGGGGCGTACGACGCGGCGGACGCGCAGGAGCGGCCGGTGTACGGCGCGTTGAACTTCCGCCATCAGGCGGTCGGCGCCGCACCGAGGTTCGGGTCCGCGCACTTCCGGCTGGTTGCGGACGCGCTGCGGCGCGCCACGTTCTGCTACCCGGACAGCTCCGTCGATCCGACGGCGTTCGGGGTTGCCGACGGGATGTCCCTCATCGGCCTGGCCGAGGCGGACGACCGGGACGCCCTCGACGACTACATCGAGGCGCAGGTGCACGGGCGGGTCGCCCTGGGCCGGGACATGGAGGCGCTTGTCCTGGACCCCTGCTACCGCGGCACCGCCGTCGAGGCCGAGGCCCGGCGGCTGCCCTGCCCGGTCGAGTGGCACTCCGGGTACCGGCTCTCCGTCGAGGAGTTGAGCCGCCACCCGGACTTCCGCGGTCCGCGGTACGTCGAACTGGGGGCCCGGATCGCCGAGGACGGGTACCTCGACCCTCGGGTCATCGGCGACGCCGCCCGAACGGGGCGTCACGACCCGCAGGACCTGAAGAAGGTGTGGCACTGCCTGGCCAGGTTCGGGGCGCCCGTCGGGCGACCTGCCCCGACCGGCGAGTCGGTGGGCCGGGCGGCCCGCTAGTCGAGGGGAGCGGCCGACGGCGGCCAGGTGCCGGGGGTGAGCACGCCCAGGGCGTAGGCGCGAGCGACCAGTTCCGTACGGTTGGCCGCGTTCCAGCGGCGGGTCAGGCGGCGCAGATGGTAGTTGACGCCGTCCACGGTGAGGCCTGTCTCGCGGGCGGCGTGCGCGGTGGTCGCGCCGCCTGCGAGCAGGGCCAGGATGCGGGCCTCGGCCGGAGTGGCCGGCGGATCGGCGGGAGGCGGTGTCGGCGTGCTCGGTTCGTGTTCGCCGAGCACCCGTAGCAGGACGAGCAGGGTGGTGGTCGCGTCGACGGTGTCGCTGACCGGGTCCGCCGTCAGCTCGCCGTACCGCTCGGTGCCGCCGGGAGTCCGCCAGCGGACCGAGATCTGGTAGCGCGAGCGGTGACGCAGGCGCAGTGCCTCGGCGATGCGCTCCACCTGCGTCGCCTCCTGGGGCCGGAAGAGATCCAGTACGTCCCGGCCCCGGAGGCCGCCCGGAGTCGCACCCCATTCCGCCGCCATCGCCGGGTTGGCCAGGATGATCGCCCCGTAGACGTCGCACACCGCGATGGGCATGGGGATGCGGTCGAAGAGGGTCATGGAACGGTTGCGCCAGACCACCGCTGACTCGGGAGGCACGTCGGACATGGTCAGGCGTCGTCGTCGCTGTCGTCGTCCGTGTGCGAGTCCGAGTTGGACAGGCGCAGCGCGAGGGTGCGCAGGAGTTCGGTGCTCTTGACGTCGGTCCGGCCCGTGTCGTGGACCTCGGCGAGTTCCGAGAACAGGAAGGCGAAGGCGCCGACCAGGGAGATCGCCGCGGGCATCAGGGCGTCGATGACGGCCTGACCCGCCTCTGCCGGGGTCGCGTCGCCGGGGACCTCCACCGCCGGGAACACCTCGGTCACCAGCCTGCCGAGCTGTGCCTCTCCGGCGTCTATGTCGACCTCGACGTCCTCGTTGAGCCTGCGCACCATCTCCTGGGTCTCGGTCAGGACGCCGATGGCTCGCAGGATGATCTCGCTCTGTTCCATGTGACGGAGCCTATGCGCTCCGCTTATTCGGCGGGGGAGACGGCTGGGCGTTGTGATTCGGGTGCGGGTCGGATTGGGTTGGTCGCGCAGTTCCCCGCGCCCCCAAAGGGGCGGGAAGGGGCGAGCGGTGTTGCAAGGGGTACCGGGTGGAAAGTGCTACACGATTGTGTAGTCCCGTGGTGTGGGACGTTCCGGGGGCTGGTTGAAGCTGGGACGGCAGTGACTTCCGTACCACGAAAGGCAGTTGTCGCGTCATGCCCCCCACCGTGCCGCTTCCGCAAGTTGTCGGAACCCTTGATGGTGTCCCTGTCGTCGATATTTCCGCCGTTGGACCCGGCCGCACCCCACTGCAGCAGGTCATGGAATTGAGCCGGGTCCACGGACCGGTGCTCGTGCGGCGGCTGCACGGGCGGGACACCCTGTTCGTGAGCGACCTCGAGCTGGTGACCGAACTCGCCGACGAGACGCGGTTCGCCAAGCATGTCGGGCCCGCTCTGGAGAACGTGCGGGAGTTCGCCGCGGACGGGCTCTTCACGGCGTACAACGACGAGCCGAACTGGGCCAAGGCGCACGACATCCTGATGCCGGCCTTCGCACTCGGGTCGATGCGGACGTATCACCCGGTGATGCTGAAGGTGGCGCGCAGGCTGATCGAGTCGTGGGACCGCGGAGCCCGTGCCGGAGCTCCGGTGAACGTCCCCGACGACATGACGCGGATGACGCTCGACACCATCGGTCTTGCCGGGTTCGGCTACGACTTCGGATCCTTCGAGCGGGACGAGCCGCATCCGTTCGTCGAGGCCATGGTCAGGTGCCTGGAGTGGAGCATGACCAGGCTGAGCCGCCTCCCCGGCCAGGACCAATCCGCGGCCGACGCGGCCTTCCAGGGCGACTCCGGCTACCTGGCGCAGGTGGTCGACGAGGTGATCGAGGCCCGGGTCTCCGAAGGAGAGAGCACCGCCGAGGACCTGCTCGGGCTCATGCTCTCGGCCGAGCACCCCGTCGACGGCACCACGCTCGACACCGCCAACATCCGCAACCAGGTGATCACCTTCCTGATCGCGGGCCACGAGACCACCTCCGGCGCCATGTCGTTCGCGCTCCACTACCTCGCCAAGCACCCCGCCGTGCTCCAGCTCGTACAGCGCGAGGTGGACGCGCTGTGGGGCGACACGGCCGACCCCGAGCCGACGTTCGACGAGGTCGGGCAGCTCTCGTACACCCGGCAGGTGCTCAACGAGGCGCTGCGGCTGTGGCCCACGGCCGCCGTGTTCGGGCGGCACGCGCGTGAGGACACACTGCTCGGCGGGCGGATCCCACTGAGTGCCGGGCAGGGCGTCATGGTGCTCGCGCCGATGCTGCACCGGCAGCCGGTGTGGGGCGACAACCCCGAGCTGTTCGACCCCTCGCGCTTCACACCGGAGGCGGAGGCCGCGCGCTCCCCGCATGCGTTCAAGCCGTTCGGCACCGGTGAACGCGCTTGTATCGGACGGCAGTTCGCGCTCCATGAGGCGACCATGCTGCTTGCGATGCTCGTCCACCGCTATCGGCTGAACGACCACGCCGACTACCGGCTCACGGTCAAGGAGACGCTGACGCTGAAGCCCGACGGCTTCACGCTCACGCTCACCCCGCGTACGACGGCCGACCGGGAGCACGCCCAACTGCCGGGCGCCGCGCGGAAACAGGACACCGTGGCCGAAGAGAAGACGCTGCCCGCCCGGGTGCGCCCCGGCACCCGAGCGCTCTTCCTGCACGGCAGCAACTACGGGACCTGCCGCGAGTTCGCCGCCCAACTGGCCGACGAGGCAGCAGCGTTGGGCTGCGAGACCGAGGTGGCGGCGCTGGACGCGTACGCCGGCGGGCTGCCCACCGACCGCCCCGTCGTCATCACCGCGGCGTCCTACAACGGCCGGCCCACCGACGATGCCACCGCCTTCGCCGCCTGGCTCGACGAGGCCCCGGCCGCGCCGGACCTGACGTACGCCGTCCTGGGCGTCGGGGACCGCAACTGGGCCGCCACCTATCAGCACTTCCCGACCCGCGTCGACGACCGGCTGGCCGAACTGGGCGGTACCCGGCTCCTGGACCGCGCGGCCGCCGACGCCTCGGGCGACCTCGGCGGAACCGTCCGCGGCTTCACCGCCAAGCTGCGCACGGCCCTGCTGGAGAAGTACGGCGACCCGGACGCCACGGACGACACCGCATCCGACGACACGGGGGCGGCCTACGAGGTCCGTACGCTGACCGGCGGCCCCCTCGACGCGGTCGCCGCCCGGCACGACCTGGTCCCGATGGCGGTCACAGAGGCCCACGACCTCACCGCCCCCGGGCACCCGCGGACGAAGCGCTTCGTGCGGCTCGCGCTGCCCGACGGCACCACCTACCGCACCGGCGACCACCTCACCGTGCTGCCCGTCAACGCTCCGGAACTCGTCGAGCGGGCAGCGGCCGCGCTCGGCGTGGATCCCGACGCCGTGCTCGACATCCGGGCGAGCCGTCCGCGCCGCGACGGAATCGCAGTGGACAGGCCGTTGACGGTCCGTCAACTGCTCTCTCATCACGTGGAGTTGCAGGAGCGCCCCACCGCCGACCGGCTGGCCGTACTCGCAGCCGCCAACCCGTGTCCGCCCGAACGGGCCGCCCTCGCCAACGTCCAGGACTCCGATCCGCGGACGCTGATCGAGCTCGTCGAGGCGTACCCCGCACTGCGCGGAGCACTGGACTGGCCGCGGTTGCTCGAAGAGATCCTCACGCCGCTGCGCCCCCGCACCTACTCGATCTCGTCCTCACCCGCCACCGACCCCTCCCACGCCGACCTGATGGTCTCGCTGCTGGAGGCGCCGGCCCGCTCGGGGCACGGCATCTACACGGGGACCGGCTCCGGCCATCTGAGCGCGGTCAAGCCGGGCGACACCGTGCTCGCCCGCGTCCAGCCGTGCCGGGAAGCCTTCCGTGTCGACCACTCGGCGCCGGTCGTCATGGTGGCCGCGGGAACGGGCCTCGCCCCCTTCCGCGGAGCCATCGCGGACCGCGCCGCGGAGAACACCCAACTGGCTCCTGCCCTTTGCTACTTCGGCTGCGACGACCCGGACGCCGACTTCCTGCATGCCGAGGAACTCCGCACCGCCGAGACCGCCGGAGCCGTCTCCCTGCGCCCTGCCTTCAGCGCGGCTCCCGTCGACGGCGTGAGCTTCGTCCAGCACCGGATCGCCGCCGAGGCGGACGAGGTGTGGGACCTGATGAACTCCGGTGCCCGTGTCTATGTCTGTGGCGACGGTTCACGGATGGCCCCCGGGGTGCGCGACGCCTTCCGTACGCTGTACCGGGACCGTACGCGGGACGCCGACGAGGAGGCCTGCGAGCGGTGGCTCGACGAGCTGATCGCGGCGGGCCGCTATGTGGAGGACGTCTACGCGGCCGGGTGAGTCGCCGCGGCGGCGGATCGCCGGCCGGGCGGCGCAACGACGGGAACGGGGTGGGGCGGAATGTCGGAGGAGCGGGCCGGACGGATCCTGGAGGCGGCCGGGCTTCCGCCCGGCAGCCTCGTAGGCTGCCGTCCGATGAGCGGCGGGACGTACAACACCGTCGAAGAATTCCGCCTCACCGACGGCAGCCGGTACGTGCTGAAGATCCCGCCCCCGTCGACCGTCCCCGGCATGAGTCACGAGCGTGAACTCCTCGTCTCGGAAGCGGAGTTCTACCGCGCCGCCGCCACGGTCGACGTACCCGCGCCGCGAGTCGTGCACGTGTGCCTCGACGAGTCCGCAGGCTCCCATCTCCTGATGACGGCCTGCCCCGGCGATTCGTGGGACACCTACCCGGATGCCGAACAGGCGGTGCTGCGCCGGGAGTTGGGGCGACACGTGGCCCGTCTCCACCAGGTGACGGGCCCCGGCTTCGGCTACCCGTCAGGTGCTCTCGGCCCCTTGTCCGCCGACTGGCGTACGGCCTTCACCGGCATCTACGACGCAGTCCTGGAGGACGCCCGCCGGTACGAGGCCTGGCTGCCGCGTCCGGTGGACGAGGTGGCCCGCGCGGCCAAGTCGGCGTACGACGCCCTGGACGAGGTCACGGTCCCGCGCCTGGTGCACTTCGACCTGTGGCAGGGGAACATCCTGGTCGACCGCCCGGCAGGCGGCGGCGAGCCCAGGATCGGCGGACTGATCGACGGCGAGCGCATGTTCTGGGGAGACCCGCTCGCGGACTTCGTCTCCCTGGCGCTCCTCGGTGACATCAGGAAGGACCACGACTTCCTGACGGGCTACCAAGAGACGGGCGGACGAGCCGAGTTCACCCACTCGGCCCGTCAGCGCCTCGCCCTCTACCGCAGCTATCTCTACCTGATCATGCTCATCGAGACCGTCCCGCGCGGCGCGGGGGACGAGCAGGTCGCCTGGGCCAGGGAACGCGTCGCCCCGGAACTCACCGCGGCCCTGGACGAACTCGGCCAGTGAGCCTCGGACTCGGTCGGCGAGGCTCGGACCGACTCTGTCGGTGAGCCTCGGACGCACTCGGCCAGTGGGACTCAGGCCGCCTTCCGCTCCCTTGCACGGTGCTCCCGGACGATCTCCGCATACCGTCGCCCGCTGCCCTTCACCGAGCGCCGCTGCGTCCGGTAGTCGACGTGCACGAGCCCGAAACGCTTGTCGTAGCCGTACGCCCACTCGAAGTTGTCCAGCAGCGACCAGGCGAAGTAGCCCGCCAGCGGAGCCCCCTTGCGGACGGCCGACACGCAGGCAGCCAGATGCTGTTCCAGGTACAGGGTGCGCTCGGGGTCGTCGACCGTGCCGTCGGCGCGGACGACGTCCGGGTAGGCGGAGCCGTTCTCGGTGACGTACAGCCGCCGGGCGCCGTAGTCGTCGGTGAGGCGCAGCAGCAGGCCCTCGATGCCGGACGCGTCGACCTCCCAGTCCATGCCCGTGCGCGGGACGCCCGGCCGGCGGACCGACTGGGCGAAGGGGGCCGGGCCGTCGGGGTCGTCGATGACGGCCGACGGGAAGTAGTAGTTGAGGCCCAGCCAGTCCAGTGGCTGGGCGATGGTCGCCAAGTCGCCCGCCCGCTCGGGGAGTTCGACTCCGTACACCTCGCGCATGTCCGCAGGGAAGCCGCGGCCGTGCACCGGGTCGAGCCACCAGCGATTGGTGTGGCCGTCCATGCGCCGGGCCGCCGCGATGTCCTCGGGGCGGTCGGTGGCGGCCTCGATGCTGGAGAGGTTGTTGACGATGCCGACCTCGGCGCCCGGGGCCGCGGCCCGGATCGCCTGGGTGGCGAGGCCGTGGCCGAGGAGAAGGTGGTACGAGGCGCGGACGGCCGCCGTGAGGTCCGTGAGGCCGGGAGCCATCCGCCCCTCCAGATGGCCGATCCACGCCGAGCACAGGGGCTCGTTGAGCGTCGTCCAGTGCCGGACCCGGTCACCGAGGCGCTCGGCGACGGCCGTCGCGTACGCCGCCAGGTGGTACGCCGTGTCGCGCTCGGGCCAGCCGCCCCGGTCCTGGAGCACCTGCGGCAGGTCCCAGTGGTAGAGCGTCACCGACGGAGTGATCCCGGCCTCCAGCAGGCCGTCGACCAGCGCGTCGTAGAAGTCGAGCCCCTTGGCGTTCACCGGACCGTCGCCGCCCGGCACGACCCGCGGCCAGGCCACCGACAGCCGGTACGCGTTGGTGCCCAGCTCCTTCATCAGGGCGATGTCCTCGCGCCACCGGTGGTAGTGGTCGCAGGCGACGTCCCCGTGGTCGTCGCCGTCCACCTTTCCCGGCGTGTGCGAGAAGGTGTCCCAGATGGAGGGCGAGCGGCCGTCCTCGGCGACGGCACCCTCGATCTGGTACGCCGACGTGGCCGTCCCCCATACGAAGTCCTGGGGGAGTGCGGCGAGGTCGATGGTCACAGAAGTCCTTTCGGAGGAGGGGGAGTTGGGGCGCAGGGAGGAGTCGGTCACTTCACGGCCCCGGCGGTGAGCCCGGCGACCAGATAGCGCTGCAGCAGCAGGAACCCGGCGACCACGGGGACGCTCACGACGAGCGAGGCGGCCATGACCTGGTTCCAGTACACGTCGTTCTGCGTGGCATAGCCCTGGAGGCCGACGGCGAGTGTGCGGGTGGTGTCGTTGGTCATCACCGACGCGAACAGCACCTCGCCCCACGCGGTCATGAACGCGTACACGGCGACCGCGACGATCCCGGGGACCGCGGCGGGCACGACGACCCGGAAGAGGGCGCCGAGCGGCCCGCAGCCGTCCACCATCGCCGCCTCGTCCAGATCCCGCGGCACCGACTCGAAGTACCCGATCAGCATCCAGATCGAGAACGGAAGCGAGAACGTCAGATACGTGAGGATCAGACCGAGCCGCGAGCCGAAGAGCGCGATGCCGGTGGCGTTGCCGATGTTCACGTAGATCAGGAACAGCGGGAGCAGGAACAGGATCCCGGGGAACATCTGGGTGGACAGCACGGTCACGGTGAACAGGCGCTTCCCGCGGAAGCGATAGCGGCTCACCCCGTACGCGGCGAAGATCGCGATCACCACCGAGAGGACCGTCGCCGCGCCCGCCACGATCAGCGAGTTGACGAAGTACTTCGCCAGCGGAACGGTCGACCAGATGTCGATGTAGGGGCGGATCGTCAGCCCGCTGGGCACCCAGCGGAACTCCCCCGACACGTCCTGCAGCGGTTTCAGCGAGCTGGACAGCATCACGTACACCGGAAGCAGGACGAAGCCGGTCAGCAGGGTGAGGAAGATCCGGCGCGACCAGAGGAAGGAGCGTGGCGCGGCCATCGGAGACCGCGGCGCCGGCAGCGACCGCCTGGACGGCGACTTCCTGGACGGCGACTGCTTGGAGAGGGACTGGCTAGACATCGGCGGCCCTCCGTCCGCGCGAGGTCACGACGAGATAGACGCCCGTCACGACCAGCAGGAACAGCAACAGCAGCACCGACATCGCCGACCCCGTCCCGAAGTTCCACGTCACGAACGACGACTGGTAGATGTGGATCGAGATCAGGTCCGCCGCCTCCGGCGCCGCCTTGCCGAACAGCACGTACGGCGTGTTGAAGTCGTTGAACGTCCACAGGAAGAGCACCAGGACCAGCACCTGGTTGACCGGGCGCAGCGAGGGCAGCGTGATGCGGCGGATCTGCTGGAGCATCCCGGCACCGTCGATCGCCGCCGCCTCGTACAGCTCCTTGGGGATGTTCTGCAGGCCCGCCATCACGATGAGGAAGGCGAACGGCCAGCCCTTCCACACCGACACGACGAGCAGCGCCACGAAGCTGTTGTCGCCGATCAGCCAGAAGGACGGGCTGTCGGTGAGGCCCAGCTGGTCGTGCAGCACATGGTTTACCAGGCCGTTGTCGCGCTGGAACATGAACGCCCAGGTGATGACGGCCGCGTACACGGGAAGCGCGTACGGGACGAGGAAGACCGCGCGCAGGAAGCCGCGGCCGCGGAACGTCTCCTGCATGTAGACCGCGGCCGTGGTGCCGAGCAGCCAGCACAGGCCGACGGACAGCACGGTGAAGGCACAGGTCACGAAGAAGGAGTGGAGCAGCGCCTCGCCGACGGGCGCGTCGAAGTCCACGGACAGGCTGTAGTTGTCGAACCCCGCCCAGGGCGCGGCGCCCCAGTCGCGGATGTAGAACTGCGTGAGCTCCTTGAAGCTCATCACGATGCCGATGACCATCGGCACCAGATGGACGAGGAGTTCCAGCAGCAGGGCGGGCAGCAGGAGCAGATACGGCAGGGCGATACGGCGTACTCGCCCGGTGCGGCGGCGCGGGGTGGGCCCCGTCGCACCGGGCAACGCCTCTTCCCCGACCGCGGGTTGAGCGGTCACGGTCATCGAACGCTCACTTCTTCGGCATCTGCTGCTGAGCCTCGGAGAGCTTCTCCTTGACCGAGGCGGTCGTCACCGGCCGTCCGGCCGCCGCGTCCGCGAACAGCTCCTTCACGGCCGTGCCGACCGCCGTCTCGAACTGCGACTCGTTGGGCACCTGGGGCAGTGGGGCCGCGCTCTTGGCGAGCGTGTCCCTGATCACCTTCAGCGCGGGCGTGTTGAACGCGGGGTCCTCCTGGGCCGCCGTGACCGGCGGGATGGATCCGTACGTCTTGTTGAGCGTCTTCTGCTCGGCGTCGCTCGTCATGAACTTCACGAACTTCAGGGCGCCGTCGATGTTGTCGGTGTTCTTGAAGACGGCCAGGTTGATGCCCGCCACCATCGAGTTGACGGCGGTGTCCGCCCCCGGGCTGCCGGACTGGACGGGCACCGGCGCGACGCCCCACTCGTCGTCGCTCATGCCGTGCGCCTTGAGCGTGGTCGCGGCGGTCTGCCACATCACCATCGCCGTCTTGTCCTTGGCGAAGTCCTGCAGGGACTGGTTCTGCGCGTACTCGGCGTTGCCGGGCGCGACGACCTTGTCCCTGCCCATCAGATCGACGTACTGCTTGACCGCCGCGACGGCCCCGTCGGAGGTGAAGTCGGGCTTCCCGTCGGCGTCGAAGAAGTCGGCGCCGTGCTGCTTGCCGAGGACGAAGACGTGGTGGATGTTCTCCGACGGGTTCGAACCCTCGGCGCCCAGCGCCCACTTGCCGTCCTTGGAGATCTTCTTCCCGTCGGCGACCAGCTCGTCCCAGGTGGCGGGCGGCCCGGATATCCCTGCGTCCGCGAACATCTTCTTGTTGTAGTAGAGCGCGTACGCCATCGAGTACAGCGGCACCGCCGCCGGATCCGAGCCGCTCGCCCCCGCCGAGCCGAGCGCCGACCCGACGAACCGGTCCTTGCCGCCGATCTTGTCGAAGTTCTTGGCGTCCCAGGGCAGCAGGGCACCCGTCGCCTGGAGCGAGGCCGACCAGGTGTTGCCGATGTTGAGGACGTCCGGGCCCTGGCCCGAAGTGGTCGCGGCGAGAATGCGGTTGAGGAGGTCGGACCAGGGGACGACCTCCAGCTTGACCTTGATGCCGGTGTCCTTCTCGAACTTCTTCAGCTCGGGCGTGAGGATCTTCTTGTCGGCCTCGATGCTCGGACCCTGGTTGGAGGCCCAGTAGGTGAGCGTCTTCGGCGAGTCGTTGGACCCGCCTTCCGTCGACGAGCCACCGCCGCAGGCGGTCACGGCGGCCAGCAGTGAGACGGTGACCGCGCTCGCGGCCGCGGCTCGGGTTCTGCGCATGACGTCTGGCGTCCCTTCCCGGAGGGCGATGCGCAAGGGCGCCGCGTTCACTTCCCGAACGCCCTCACGGCTTAATTTAGAACGTGAGTTAAGACCCGGAAGAAACTCGCGTCAAGGGATGGCGCAGCGGTATCTTGCAGGTCGGGGGACGACGGGAAGGATCCACATGGCGGGGCGGAACGGGCGCACGGTGCGTGACCTGCGGCGGGGCAATCGCACAGCCGTGCTGCGGCGGCTCTACTTCGAAGGGCCGATGAGCCGTTTCGAGCTCGGCCCGGCCACCGGACTGAGTTCCGGTTCCATCAGCAACGTCGTCGCCGAGCTCGTCGCCGACGGTCTGGTGGAGGAGGCCGGCAGTGTCGACTCCGACGGCGGCCGCCCACGCACCCTGCTGCGGGTCGCCCCCGGCAGCGGCCACATGATCGGCGTGGACGTCGGCGAGACCCGTGTACGCGTAGAGCTCTTCGACCTGACCCTCACCGAACTGGCCCGCACGGAACGGCCCTTGGAGCATCAGGGGTACGACGTCGACGTCATCGTCGGTCACATCCGTGACGGCATCACGGAGGTCCTCGCCGCAGCGGAGATCGCCCCCGAGCGGCTGCTGGGCGTGGGCATCGGAGTGCCCGGCATAGTGGAGCGCACTCCGGCCGAGGGCGCCGTGGTGCACGGCCAGACCATCGGCTGGCCGGCCGTCCCGCTGGAGTCGCTGCTCCGCACCGCCTGCGGGCTCCCGGACTCCGTCCCGTACTTCACCGACAACGGCGCCAAGACGCTCGGCCAGGCCGAGATGTGGTTCGGCGCCGGACGCGGCGCGGACAACGCGGTCGTGGTCCTCTTCGGCTCCGGCGTCGGCGCCAGCCTCGTCACGGACGACGTGGAGCGCGGCCGGGCCGTGGAGTGGGGCCATCTGACCGTACGGGTCAGGGGGCGCCGCTGCCGGTGCGGCGCGCTCGGCTGCCTGGAGGCCTACGCGGGCGCCGAAGCCCTCCTGGAGCGCTGGGAGGAGGCGGGCGGACAGCCGCCGAAGCGGGTCGACGAGGAGACCGCCCTCACCGCGATGCTCGCCGCCGCCTATCCGGCCGACGGCTCGGCGGCCGACCCGACGGCGCTCGCCGTGCTGGAGGAGACGGCCGAGTACCTGGGCGCGGGCCTGTCCGACCTGATCAACCTCTTCCAGCCCGAGCGCATCCTCATCGGCGGCTGGGCCGGGCTCCAGCTGGGCACCCGCTTCCTGCCCGCCGTCCGCGAACACGCCGTCTCGTACGCGCTGCGGCATCCTGCCGAGCGGGTCACCATCGAACTCGGCGCCCTCGGCCCCGACGCGGTCACGGTCGGCGCGGCGATCCTCCCGCTCGCCGACTTCTTCGCACACGGCGGACGGCGCCCGGGCCCCGAACCGGGCGACACCCAGCTCCCGGCCTGGCGTGCGGCCATGGAGGAACGCGCTCCGCATTGACGCCTTCCGGGGGTTTCACCGGTCGCGTCGGCAGGTACCCGCACCAGGGCCGACAAGGAGTTCCGTCCGACGACGCATTCCGTCGGACGAGGAGTTCCGCCCGGCCAGGAGTCACACCGACGAGGAGGGGAGCGCGCCGTGAGCGACGACCGGACGAAGAAGCCGGAGGAGGACGCAGGTCCCGTCCCCCGGGACCTGCCGGACCAGCAGGCCCAGGAGGGCGGGGACCGCTGGGACATCACGCCCGCCGACCCCACCCGGCGCGAGGGCTCCGACGAGGACGTGCCGGAGCCGCACACCGACATCCCCGACACCGACGAGGCGGGCACGCGACGGCGGGGCGACGAGGACTCCAGCAGCACCGTGCACCCCGAACACCCCGGGCCGGAGGAGTCCCCGGCCTGAGCCGACACCTCGGCCGGGGCCGTTGATGTCCGTGGGTCGACCGTGGCCGGTCGCGCGGCGGAGCGGCGTGGTGTCACCGCTCCGCGCCCGCCAAGAGGGCTGCAGCGAATCGGACGTCACCGGCCCGCGCCGTCGTGTCGAGACACTCGGGCGAAGGCGTTCACGCCGGTGAGTTCCGCGGAGAGGGCCCACAGGCGGGCCGCGGACACCGGGTCGACGGCGTAGTCGCGTACGCCGACGCGTTCGCCGTCGGCCGGAGCGGGATCGGAGATGTCGCAGTCCTCGCAGTAGACACCGCCCATGCCGGACAGCTGGGGCGAGGTCGCCGCCCACACCTGGGTGGCCGCGCCCTGCTCGGGGGTCTTGAAGCCCGCCGGGTTCAGCGGGGTGCCGTTCTCGTCGATCCAGCCGCGCTCGACCATCTCCTCCTTGGGGAGGTGCCGCTGGAGCGGGGTGAGGATGCCGCCCGGGTGCAGCGAGAAGGCCCGTACGCCGGAGTCCTTGCCGAGGGCGTCGAGCTGTACGGCGAACAGGACGTTGGCGGTCTTCGCCTGCCCGTACGCCTGCCACTTGTCGTAGCCCTGCCGCCAGTGCGGGTCGTCCCAGCGGATGTCGGAGTAGTGGTGGCCGGCCGAGGAGACGGAGACCACGCGGGCACCGCCCGGGGCGAGCGCCGGCCAGAGCCGGTTCACGAGGGCGAAGTGGCCCAGGTGGTTGGTCGCGAACTGGGCCTCCCAGCCGGGGCCGACGCGGGTTTCCGGGCACGCCATGATCCCGGCGTTGTCGATGAGGATGTCGATGGTGCGGTCCGAGGCGAGGAACCTCTCGGCGAAGGCGCGGACGCTGTCCAGGTCGCCGAGGTCGAGTTCGTCCACCTCGACACCGTCGACACCGGCGACCGCCTCCTCGGCGACCGACCTGCGCCGTGCCGGGACGACGACTCGGGCGCCCGCCTTGGTGAGCGCTCGCGTCGTCTCCAGGCCGAGCCCCGAGTAGCCGCCGGTGACGATCGCCAGCTTCCCCGTGAGATCGATGCCGTCCAGCACGTCGTCCGCGCTGCTCCGGAGGTCGAATCCCGAACCGATCTTGTGCTGTGCAGTGGTCATACGGCCGACGCTACGAATTGGAGCGTGCTCGAAGTCAAGCGCAGCGCGGCGTGGCGGAAGAGGCGCTCGCGGAGAAAGGGAAAGGCCCCGACCGGACGGGGGAATCACGGTCGGGGCCGTCTGTGGGTGGCCACGGATGGCGGTCGCCTCTCGGCGGAGTGCTCCACAGGGCTTCAGCCGAACGATCTTCCCTGTGGGCGGAAGGTGAGGCCCGGGGACACTGTCCCATCCGCACCCACAGCTGATTTAACGGGAAACTACCGGTGAGTGTTCCCAGGTCCACACGGCGTTTCCCGTGACGTGCATCACGACCGTGGAGGCGCGCGTGACGAGGAGGCGGAGCGGCCGCGGCCGATGAGCCGCCGTGGGCGGGCGGCGGTCAGCGACCGGGCACGCCCGACGGGGTCTCACGGCGTCCTGTCCACGCCAGCAGCTCCTCCGCGGCCCAGGTATTGACCACGCGCTCCGGAGGCACCCCGCACTCCTCGGCCCGCGCGCATCCGTACACCTGCCAGTCGAGCTGTCCGGGTGCGTGGGCGTCGGTGTCCACGGAGAACAGCACACCCGCCTCGACCGCCCTGCGGAGCAGGCGGCGCGGCGGGTCGAGCCGCTCCGGGCGACTGTTGATCTCGACCGCCGTGCCCGTCTCGGCACAGGCGGCGAAGACCTCGTCCGCGTCGAACTCCGACTCGGGCCGCCCGCGCCCGGTGACCAGCCGCCCCGTGCAGTGCCCCAGCACGTCGGAGTGCGGATCGCGTACGGCTGCGACCATCCGGCGCGTCATCGCGGCCGCGTTCATCCGCAGTTTGGAGTGCACGGACACGACCACGAGATCGAGCTGCTCCAGCAGCTCCGGCTCCTGGTCCAGGGAGCCGTCGTCGAGGATGTCGCACTCGATACCGGTGAGCAGCCGGAAGGGAGCCCAGCGCTCGTTGAGTTCCGCGACGAGGGCGAGCTGTTCCCGCAGCCGCTCGGGGGACAGACCGCGCGCCACCGTGAGCCGCGGGGAGTGGTCGGTGAGCACCGCCCATTCGTGCCCGAGCCGCGCCGCCGTACGGCCCATCTCCTCGATGGGGCTGCCGCCGTCGGACCAGTCCGAGTGCAGATGACAGTCGCCGCGCAGCAGCGCCCGCAGCTCCTCACCGCCCTGGACGAGAGGGCCCGCGGCCTCCTGTTCCCGTTCCAGCTTCTCCAGGTAGCCCGGCGTCCGTCCGGCCAGTGCCTCGCGCACCACCTGCGCGGTCTTGGGCCCGATGCCCTTCAGCGACTCCAGCGACCCCTCGGCGGACCGCCGGGCCACCTCGTCGGCGGGCAGCCCCGTGACCACGCCCTCCGCCGTGCGGAACGCCTGTACGCGATAGGTGGGGGCCAGGGACCGCTCCAGCAGGAACGCGATCCGGTCCAGGGCCTCGGCCGGGTCCATGTCTCCAGCCTGGCGCAGCCCGCCGCCGCCCGCACGGCAGCCGACCGGGGCTCCTTGTGCCACCATGAACTGCGACCTCGTACGGACGCCGGCCACGTCGGCGCCGCCGAGTGCCACGACGACCGACAGCGCCGCCCGGGCAGGCTTATCGGCGGCACGCGTGTGGAACCGGTGGGATCATGACTGAAATCGCAAGCCCCCACATCTCGTACCCGCGGATCACGGTCCTGGGCGTTCAGCCCGGCGATCCGCCCTTCCGCATCGTGGAGATCGACGGCGCGGTCATCGGCGAGGCCAGGAGCTTCACGGACGTCCTGATGGCCGCCGCGGCGTACGGCATTCCGGTGCATGACGCCGATGACCCTGCCGTGGTGCGGTGGGTCGGGGGCGACAAACTGACCTGGCATCTGCGTTAGCGCTCCGCTGGCGGCGTGGGTACACCGCGGGCCGGTGGGGGTTGATCGCGCAGTTCCCCGCGCCCCTACAGGGGCGCGTTGTGGTTCTCGCCCGCTGTTCGGGTGAACGTGCTCGGGGGAGCGCGTGGACCTGGGGTTTTCGCGCCGTGGTGAGCCGTCGCGGACCGGACGGCTTCGTGCATCGGCAGGTACCGGGAGGCGAGTGCGGCCGTGCATGGGCCCGCTCCCACGAGGGCACTTTGATCTTGGCAGTCACCGTGATCACGATCCGGCCCGGTTGCCCTGCGCGTATCCCTCCCTCGTACGACTGGAGTCGTCATGTTCCGTCGCCTCGCCCTGCCCGCGGCCCTGCTCGCCGCCGTCGCCGTTCTGGGCGCCGCTCCCGCCACGACGGCCGCGCCCACGGCACCCGCCGCGGGCTCCGTGTGCTTCTGGACCGGGGCCGGACAGCACGGCACGTCCTGGTGCTACACACCACCGGGCTATACGGACGTACCGGAGTCGCTCCACGACAAGGCGGCCTCGTTCCGCTCGGACGCGGACACCGCCGTGTACGCCATCGACTGGGCCCGCGGCACCTGCTACCACCGGCTGATCCGGGCGCACGACCTGGCCGACAACTGGCCCTGGGGCGCCCGCCTCGACGGGGTGTCCGACACCACGATGGGCTGCGAGGCCGGCTGAGCCGTGCGACTGCTGCGTGCGCTCGGCGCCGCCCTTGTCGTAGTGACCCTGCTGACACTGGGCGGGTGCGCCACGCCGACCGGTGCGGGACGGGACACGCCTGCGCTTCCCAGGACCGAGCGCGGGCGGGACGACCTCATCAAGGCCGCTCAGCAGGTTCTCGTCGAACGGTGCCTGGCCCGGCGAGGGCTGTCCTCGAAAGGAGCCGCCGAAGAACGGCGGGAGAACGGAACCGATGACGCCGAGGATCGGCGGCTGCAGGGCGCCCTCTTCGGCCGCGGCCGTCCCGAGCTCTCCATCACCCTTGCCACCGGATACACCGTCAAGGCGCACACCGACGGCTGCCTCGCCGCCGCTCAGCGCGAGCTGTACGGGGACGAGCGGCGCTGGTTCCGCGCCCAGGTCGTCGTGAACAACCTCCGCGCGGAGGTCGGGCTGCGACTGAAGGACGACTCCGACTACCGGGCGGCGCAGGGCCGTTGGGCCAAGTGCGCCACACCGGACGACGGACCCGGGCCCGAGCGGCCCGCCCCGGCTCTCGCCGCGCGCTGCGCACGCGAGAGCGGCCTCGACGAGGTGCGCGCCCGGCTGGAACCCGCCCTGCTGGACCAGGTCCGCACCGAGCGGCGCCACCAGTTGACCACCTACCGGCAGCTGCGCACCCGCGCACTGCACCGCGCGGCGGATCTGTACGCCGAGCGGACCGTTCCGGAGAACCAAGAGAAAGGCAGTACCCCTTCGTGATCATCAAGCGCTTCGCCGTCTCCGCCGCCGCGGCCGTCCTCGCCCTGAGCGGCGGTCTGGCCCTGGCCTCGCCCGCCGGCGCCGCCAGCTGTCCGAGCGGTGAGTTCTGCGTCTGGGAGAACGCGAACTTCGCCGGTCAGCGGGCCAACTGGTCGGGCGACGACGGCTGGTGGGAGAGCTGGATCGCCGACACCGACTCCTCCTGGGCCAACCACGGCATCTCCGGACCCGGCATCAAGGACCACGTCCGGGTGTACGAGAACTCCGGGCAGGGCGGCGACATGACGATCTGCCTCACCCCCGGACAGGAGGTCGGCTACAACGGCGTGGCCAACGACCGCGGCGACTCGCACACCTGGGCCATGAACTGCTGACAGCCGCCGGCCGCGCGCCCGGCGGGTGACCTCAGGAGGGGAGTGGCACGCCCGAGAGATCGGGCGTGCCACGTGACGAACGGGTCGCACGACGGAGTGCGTGACGAATGTGCAGTAAATGTCCGGGAACGGAAACAGCGACGGAGGAGAGCACAACGCCCGCCGGGGGTGGCGGGTCTGCTCCTGTGACCAGCCCAACTCATGGGCACAGCAAGGAAAAACGGGGTACCTCACATGTTCCGCACCGTCACGCGCCCGACCAGGCGCGTCGCCCTCGCCCTCGGTTGCGCGGCCGTCCTCGGTCTCGGACTCGCTTCCACCGCACCGGCCTCCGCCGCACCTTCCGTGGACCCGAACGGCCGCTACACCGCCGAGGAGATCCACACCTTCCTCGGCGACTTCTACGGCGACCACGGGCCCGGCGACTTCGCCCGGAAGTACGGCATCTCCGAGCACCTGAAGGAGAAGGTCGCGCAGAGCGAGGGCGTCGACGTCCTGCTCTGCGCGCAGAACGAGCCGCGGTCCATCGACATCGGCCCGGTCAGCACGGCCCAGTCCGCGGGCGTCGGCTACGCCACGGTGACCACGCACTGGGGCGAGCAGGGTGAGGACACGGCGACCTTCACGGCGTACGTCGGCCTGGACGCCACGCGGCCGATCCAGCTGCAGGACACCGACTGCGAGGCGACCGACTGACGCGGAGCCCGGGTCGTGCACCCGGGGCCCGAACGGGCTGTGCGCAGTGGGCCTGTGCCCGAACGACCTGAGCCCGGCCGGTGGTCCCGGCCGGGCTCGATTCGGGCCGGTGCGGGCGCACGGCCGACCCCCCGCGTCAGCCGGCCGTACGCCCGCACCGGCGGGTGGTGCTCCCGCGTCGGTCAGTTGTTCCGCCCCGTCAGCCGACGGTCCACTTCTGGTTGGCTCCGCCCGAGCACGTCCAGATCTGGAGCCGCGTGCCGTTGGCGGAGCTGTTGCCCGTCACGTCCAGGCACTTGTTGGCCTGTGGATTCACGATGTCGCCCGCCGCGCTGACCACCCAGCGTTGATTGGCCCCGCCCCCGCAGTCCCAGAGCTGCACGGTCGAACCGTCCGCCGTGCCGTTGCCCGTGACGTCCAGGCACTTGCCCAGCGCACGGATCGAGCCGTCGGAGGCCACGGTCCACTGCTGGGCGGCGGAGCTGTTGCAGTCGTAGAGCTGAACGGGCGTGCCGTTGGCGGAACTGGCGCCCGCCACATCGACGCACTTGCCCGCGAGCCCTCTGACGGGCGCACCGCCTCCGGAGCCGTCGCTCGTCGTCACCTTCACCTCGTCCACGACGAGTTGCTGCGGGAACGAGGTCGAGCCGTCCGGGTCGCCCGGCCAGTAGCCGCCGACCGCGAGGTTGAGGATCAGGAAGAACGGCTTGTTGAACACCCACTGCCTGCCGCCCAGATCGGCGGGGGTGCGCCGCTGGTAGACATTGCCGTCCACGGACCAGGTGACCGCGTCGGGGCTCCAGTCGATGGCGAAGGTGTGGAAGGCGTCCGCGAAGGCCTGGCCGCCGGGCAGCGAGTAGGCGCCGCCGATGCCGCCCGAGCCGGAGTAGCCGGGGCCGTGCAGGGTGCCGTGGACCGTCGAGGGCTCGAAGCCGACGTTCTCCATGATGTCGATCTCGCCCGAGTTCGGCCAGCCGACCTGCCCTATGTCGTTGCCGAGCATCCAGAAGGCGGGCCACATGCCCTGCCCGCGCGGCACCTTCAGGCGGGCCTCGACCCGGCCGTACGTCGTCGTGAACTTGCCCGCCGTGTTGAGGCGGGCCGAGGTGTACTCACAACGCCCGTACCAGCACTGGTAGTTGTTCGGGTTCTCGCGTCGGGCCGTGATCACCAGGTGGCCCTGGCCGTCCAGGGCCGCGTTGTTGGCGCCGGACGTGTAGTACTGCCGCTCGTGGTTGTTGACGTTGTCGCCGGTCTCGATCTGCCATTTCGAGGAGTTGACGGCCGAACCGGCGGCACCGTCGAAGGTGTCCGAGAACGTCACGGCCGCGGCGGCCTTCGGCTCGGGACCCGCCTGCCCTGTGGCGGCCTGCCCCGTATCCGCCTGTGCGGGCAGAACCGCGGCGGATGCGAGGAGCACGGCGGACAGGGTGGCGAGGAGGCATCTGCGGAGCAGGCGTGGCGAGTCCACGACTCTCCCTTCCGTACGGCGATCCCTGTGGGGGATGGATGCCGACTGAGGTGGGGGGTGCGCGCTTCGACTCTTGATTTAAGAGGTGAGCTAAGGGAGCGTCAAGGCTTTGGTACGGACCATTCCTTCACGCCTCGCACACCTCGACGCGCACCCTCACGCCCTCAAGCCCCCGCGCCTCCTCGCTCCGGGCTCCGTGCGTTCACGCCTTCACGGCTTCAAGCCTTCAGCCCTTCACGCCTCCGAGTTCTTGCGGCGGCGCTTGCGCGGATGCACCGCACGGTTCAGCCGGCGGCCGAGGAGCAGGTAACCGACGAGCGCCCCGCTGGTGTTGAGGATGACGTCGTCGACGTCGAAGGCTCGTCCGGTGATCACCGCCCCCTGTACCAGCTCGACCATCATCATCACGGCCGCCGTGAGGAGGAGCACTCGCAGGATCCCGCGTGCCTTGGGGACCAGGACGGGAAGCAGCACTCCGAAGGGGATGCCGAGGAGGAGGTTGCCGCCGATCTGCTTGAACGCGTCCCGCAGTTCGGGCTGGTCCAGATAGGCGCGCAGGGAACGGCCCGGATGCAGGTTGCTGTGCGTCAGGGCCTCGGAGGCCGGTGACGGCTGCAGTGTGATCCGGGCCAGCGCGGCGGCGAAGGCCACCATGGCGGCGAAGGCTACGAGCATGACCAGGAGCCGTACGACAAAGGGAAGCGGTCGTCGTTCGCCCGGAGCCGTCGACGAGCGGGGGTCGGACTTGGCGTCGGGGGAACGCGACTTCTTGGTGCGAGGGCTGGTCTTCTTGGCGCCGGAATGAGAGGTGGAGCGAAGGCGTAGTGCGATGCGCGGGCGTGACACTGCGCGGGCCATTCAACCCTCCAGTTTTCAACTGTCGTCCGATGACAGGCGAGTACCCCCGAAGGGGTCGAAGATGCCGACGACATGTGTGCGGGCCTGTGATGTCGTCGGCGGGGGAGGGGCGTGAGCGCCCCGGTGCCGCCGTGCCCCGCCCTCCGCTGAAACCGTTGCGGGATTCCCGGCCCTGAGCCGCCGATCGCCCCGGCTTTCGTTGCTGCTGCCGGGGCGATCGGTGTGCTCGGGCCGGAGGGGCGACGGAGGCGTCGACGAGCGTGCGCGGGCCGAGGTCACGGTCCGGAGTCACGGGCCGAGGCTCATGACCCGTACGTCACCTTCACCTCCTTGAAGCCCAGGGAGCCGAGCAGCCCCTTGAGCATGGCGGTGGTGTTCTCCTCGGCGCGGGCGGTCAGCTCGGTCTTCTTCGCGGCGTCACCGATGTGCCGGGCGGCGAGCCGCTGGACGGCCCGCTCGTCGTTCGGGTTGTCCGAGAAGACGTCGCCGAGCCGGTCGAGGAGACCGCGCTGCTTGGAGACGGCGTAGGACTGGTCGGGGTCGAGTGCGGGCTTGCCCAGGGCGGCGTGGGGGAGCCTGAGCGTGGCCGACGTGCGGTCCTTGTTGACCTTCACGTCCTCGTCGCGGATCTTTCCGAGGTCGACATAGGAGTCCACGGTGCCCGCGCCCACGTACAGGGTGCGGGTGCCACGGACCGCGTCCGGCAGGTACTTGGTGTCCTTCTCCAGATCCACCACCACCTGGAAGTTGCCCGAGGCGGCTTCGTAACGGCTCATGTCCTGAATGGACTTGAGGAGCGTGGGTCCTGTCCGGTCGTGGGTTTCCTCGCGGAAAACGTCACGCAGTCCGGGCAGCAGGCTCAGCTGCAGGCCGGCACCGAGTATCACCAGAACCAGCACGACCGCGCTCAGGATCTTGGCCCATCCGGGCATGCGCTTCAGGGACGTCGTCATGTGGCCGCCCTCCTTCCTCCTTCCTAGTGCCCCTCAAATCCTCGGCCAGACAGGCGTGTTGACCGAATGGTTGACTGCGTAAGGACCTCGGTGACTGCCTGGTGCGAGGGCTGTTGCCCGGGACGCACCACGAGCAACGGCCGGTCACACAAGGGGTCTTCCGCCCCTTTGCCCTCAGGCGTCACGCGAGCCTTCACGAGTCCGGGCAGGCTCCTCACGGCCCGGCTGCCGAACCGGACGATCCCCCGAGGGCCGCGACCACCACACCCCCTCGCCGTGCGTCAGCCCGGGCAGCCGCAGCTCGATGTCGCGGACGTGCCGGGCCGGCAGCTCACCGGTGACCAGCCACGATGTATGCCCTCCCGTGGTCTCCTCGAACTCCGAGCCGTATGCGGCGAGTCGGGCGGTCACCGGAGCGAGCGCGTCGAGGGGGAGATCGGCCTCGAAGGAGTGGAACGGCTCGTACACCCGCGTCCCCGCGCGCCGCAGGGCCCGGCGCAGCACCACCGGCGTGAGCCCGCGGAAGTCGCCCGCCGTACTGAGCGGGGCGGCGAAGCCGGAGCGGACGAGCGTGACCCGGCAGTCCGTCACGGGCCATCCTCGCGGGCCGCCGGAGAGGAGCGTGGCATGGACCGTGTCCTCGATCGCCTGGTGGAAGGCGCGGGGCAGCGCGCCGAGTTCGGTCTCGTACGCGAAGACCGTGCCCGAGCCGCGCGGGCCCGGCTCGACGCGGAGCCCGACCGTCGCCCAGAACCCGGTGTGGCCGTGCCGCTGGATCTCCTCGTACGCCTCACCCGTGCCCGCGGGGCGCTCCAGGTACCGGACGCGGCTCGGCTCGAACTCGGCCTCGATGCCGAAGTCCTGAGCGAGTGTCGCGGCAAGGACCTCCTTCTGCACCTCGCCGTACAGCAGCAGCACGGTGCTGCCCGAGGGGCCGGGCCGCGCGTGGATCAACGGGTCCTGGTCGGCCAGGGCGAGCAGCGCGGTACGCAGCGGTGCCGCACACTCCGGCCGCCGCGCGCGGACCAGCGTCTCCAGGGTCGGGGCGGCGAACTGCGGGGCGCGGTCCGGGATCCGGCCGAGGCGGTCGCCGACACGGATGCCGTGCAGGCCGGTCACCGCGGCGATGTTGCCCGCGGTGAGCGGTCCCGGCCGGCCCACCACGTCGAGCCCGAGGGCCCGGCCCGGCACCTCCGTGCCACGGCCGTCCGCCTCGCGCCGCAGGAACATGAGCCGCTGACGCTGCCTCACCTCACCCTCGTACAGGCGGAGATAGGCGGTTCGCTCACCGGTGGGTCCGGTGCGTACGGCGAAGACCGTGCCGCGTGGTTCCACGGCCTCGCGCGGGTCGGCCGGGTCGGCAGCGGGCTTCGGCGGGATCAACCGCGGCAGGGCTTCGACGAGTTCCGCGACGCCCTGGCCGCCGAGTGCGGACCCGAACAGGACCGGGTGGAGCGAGCCGTCGGCGGTGCGCGCGGCGAGTGCGGTACGCAGCGCGTCCGGTGTCGGCGGCGGACCGTCCACGACCGCCGCGAGGATGCCGGGGTCGACCTCGGCGAGCGCCTCCGCCGTACGGGCCTCGTCCGGCGAGCGCGGTACGACGTGGGCGTGGGCGGTGCCGATGGCGCGTACGCCCGTGAGGGGGACGAGGTGCGGGGTCAGCCTGCGCCGGATGTCGTCGAGCAGACCCTCCTCCCGCGCGCCCGCACGGTCGATCTTGTTGACGAAGACCAGCGTGGGCAGGCGCAGTCGGCGCAGGGTCTTCATCAGGGCCCTGGTCTGCGCCTGCACACCCTCCACGGCGGACAGCAGCAGCACCGCACCGTCGAGGACCTCCAGGGCGCGCTCGACCTCCGCGATGAAGTCGGAGTGCCCGGGGGTGTCGATGAGGTTGATCTGGACGTCCGCGGTGGTGAAGGAGGCGACGGCCGAGCGGATCGTGATCCCGCGTTGCCGCTCGATCGCCCCGTCGTCCGTACGGGTGTCGCCGGCGTCGACGCTGCCGAGCCGGTCGATGGCGCCGGAGTCGAAGAGCAGCCGCTCGGTGAGGCTGGTCTTACCGGCGTCGACGTGCGCCAGGATGCCGATGTTCAGGGTGCGCGGGGTCTGCATGGGTGGTCGATTCCTCGAGAACTGTCGTCCGGTGGGGGCGCAGGGCTTCGAGGAATCGGCGCATTCGGTGCTCCTGGAGTCGGCGGTCGGTGCGCGGCCATCATGGCGCGTCGGCCGGATACGACCGCAACCGATTTTCCCGCCCGTGGACACGGCGGGCGATCGGCAGTACCGAATAGCAGTCATGCCGGGCGACAACACGAGCATGCACGTCCAGCTGATCCAGCCGGTCGCGATGGAGGAAGGGCTGAAATTCGCGATCAGGGAAGGCGGCAGGACGGTCGGCGCCGGTCAGGTCACCAAGATCCTCAGGTAGCGGCGCGCCGTCATAAGGACTCCGAGGCGGCCTCGGGCTGGCCGAGGGCCTCGTCCATGCTGGACAGCGGAGGCAGGACGTCGTCGAGCCCGGTCACACGCAGGATGCGCAGGGTCAGCGGGTGGGTGCAGACCAGCTGCAGCCGCCCGCCCCGGGCGAGGACCCGGCGTCGGGCGCGGTACAGCAGGCGCAGGCCCGAGCAGTCGAAGAACTCGATGTGCCGCAGGTCGAGCACGACCCGCGCGGCCGGGTGTCCCGTGGCCGCGTCCAGGGCCGGGACGATGTCCAGCGCCGCGATGATGTCGATCTCGCCGTGGAACTCCAGCACGGTGTGCCCGCGGTCCTGGTGGACACGCAGATGAGGAGTGAACGGCGCGGACTCGTTGCGCACGACGACATCACCTCCAACAGGGTCACCGGGGGGCCAGGGTGACGTCGTTCTGCGAGCGTAGACGCGACCGTGTGCGGCTGGAGGCCGCCCAACCGTCCCCCACTCAGCAAGTTACCCTCGTTGGGGTGAATTTCAGCATGTTCGATTGACATATGTCTTCGATTTAAAGGTCGTGTCGCCCGTCAGTTTCAGGACAGCGACTGCCACGCCTTCGACAGCGCCTGCCGGAACTGCTCCGTCTGGTGCGCCGTGAGATCCCGGACCATGCGCTCCTCCAGTTCCCGCACGGGCTCGGCGTGCCGGGCGAGCAGATCGCGGCCAGACTCGGTGAGGAGGATCAGCAGCTCGCGGCGGTTGCGGGGATTGCGCTCGCGTCGTACGAGGCCGCGGGTCTCCAGGCTCCGGATCACGTCGGCCACGGACTGCGCGGTCACGAACGAGTCGCGTGCCAGCTGCGCCGCGGACAGGCCGTCGTGCCGCTCCAGGACGGTGAGCGAGGTGTACTGCAGTGCGGTGATCCCCGTGGGCTTCAGCAACTCGTCGAGGCGGGACCGTACGACGAGCTCCACCTGCTTGACCATGTACAGGAGCGACGGGGGTGCCTTGGTGACGACCATGCGTTCAGCCTAGGGCATTGACAGGAAACCTGTCTGTAAAGAGACTGCGAACCAACAGGAATCCTGTTGGTTGAAATCTTGGCGATCGAGGCTGAGGAGTGGGCAATGACGACCACCTTCGAGAGCGGGCCCGGGCAGCTGTTCATCGGTGGACAGTGGCGCGAGGCGGCCGACGGAGCGCGTACGGACGTGTTCGATCCGTCCACCGGCCAGGTGGTCACGACGGTCGCGGAAGCCTCCGCCACCGACGTCGACACGGCGGTACGCGCCGCGCGGAAGGCGTTCGACAACGGACCGTGGGCCACGATGAGCGGTCGCGAGCGCGGCCGGGTGCTGCACCGCGTCGCCGAACTGATCCGCGAGAACGCGGACGAGATCGCGGCCCTGGAGAGCCAGGACGTCGGCAAGCCGATCACGCTGTGCCACGCCGTCGACGTGACGAACGCGGCCAACGACTACGAGTACTACGCCTCCCTCGCCTGGACCCTGGACGGCGCGACCCGGGACACCCCGCTCAACGGCCTCGCCTACACCAAGCCCGGCCCGATCGGTGTCGTCGCCGCGATCACGCCCTTCAACTTCCCGCTGATCCTCGCCGGCTCGAAGATCGCCCCGGCGCTCGCGGCCGGCAACACCGTCGTGCACAAGCCGGCCGAGGAGACCCCGCTCAGCGCCCTCTACATGGCCGGTCTGCTCCAGAGGGCGGGCGTCCCGGACGGCGTCTACAACGTCGTCACCGGCACGGGACCGGTCGCGGGCGAGGCGCTCCTGCGCAACCCCGGCGTCGACAAGATCGCCTTCACCGGGTCCACCGCGGTCGGCCGGCACGCGGCGAGCGTCGCAGGTGAGGGCCTGAAGTCGGTCACCATGGAGCTCGGCGGCAACGCGGCGCACATCGTCTTCGAGGACGCCGACGTCGAGAAGGCCATCGGCGCGGTCATCAAGGGCTTCGTCTTCAACACCGGCCAGTTCTGCATGGGCGGCCCGCGCCTCCTCGTTGCGCGCCCGCTCTACAACACCGTGGTCGGCATCCTCGCCGACGCCGTCCCCGGCGTACCGGTCGGCGACCCCCGGCAGCCCGAGACCGTCGTCGGGCCGATGGCGGGGGAGAGGCACCTGAAGAAGGTCGAGGAGTACGTAGAACTGGCGCGCAAGGAGGGCGGCCGCATCGTGTGCGGCGGTGAGCGCCTCGACCTGAACGGCGGCTTCTACTACAAGCCCACGGTCATCGCGGGCCTGTCGAACGACTCCCGGGTGGTCCAGGAGGAGATCTTCGGCCCGGTCCTGACCGTGCAGCCCTTCGACTCCGAGGACGAGGCCGTCGAGCTGGCCAACTCCACGCCGTACGGCCTGGCTTCGGGCCTGCAGACCACCGACCTCGCCCGCGCGCACCGCGTCGCCGACCGGCTCCAGGCGGGCATCGTGTGGGTCAACGACTGGGCGATGCTCGACCCCGCCGTGCCCTTCGGAGGCGTCAAGGCCTCCGGCTTCGGCCGCGAGTACGGGCCCGAGGCGCTCGCCTCCTACACCAAGGTCAAGTCCGTCGTCATCTCGTTCGACTGAACGCCCCCCGCAGCCAGGCTCACCCCTTCAACTCACCCTCACCCAAGGGAGTTCGCAGTATGTCCACCACCACTCGCGCAGCCGTGGTCGAGTCCGGGGGAGCGCCCTTCACCCT
This sequence comes from Streptomyces sp. NBC_00258, assembly GCF_036182465.1. Classification (NCBI taxonomy): domain Bacteria; kingdom Bacillati; phylum Actinomycetota; class Actinomycetes; order Kitasatosporales; family Streptomycetaceae; genus Streptomyces; species Streptomyces sp. NBC_00258. Next base: position 2,347,339 of record NZ_CP108081.1, on the reverse strand, counting down.
CGCCGACGTGGAACTCGACGAGCCCCGCGCCCATGAGGTCCTGGTCAAGATCGTGGCCGCGGGCCTGTGTCACACGGATCTCGGGGTCGCGAGCGGCGGCCTGCCGTTCCCGCTGCCCGGCGTACTGGGCCACGAGGGCGCAGGGATCGTCGAGGCCGTCGGCCCTGACGTCACGGGCGTCGAGCCCGGCGACCACGTCGTGCTGTCCTTCACCTCCTGCGGCTCCTGTCGCAACTGCCGCGACGGCCACCCGGCGTACTGCGCCGCCTGGCTGCCGCTGAACCTCCTCGGCGGCCGCCGCGCCGACGGCTCGGCCACCATCAGCCGCGACGGGGCCCCGCTCGGCGGCCACTTCTTCGGCCAGTCCTCCTTCGCCGAGCGGGCGTTGGTGGACGAGCGCAGCCTCGTCAAGGTCGACCGGGACATCCCGCTGGAGTCCCTCGCGCCACTGGGCTGCGGCGTACAGACAGGCGTGGGCGCGGTCTGGAACGTCCTTCAGCCCCGTACGGGCGACACGGTCGTGATCCTGGGCGCCGGTGCGGTCGGTCTGTCGGCGGTGATGGCCGCGGCACTGACGCCCGCCACCACGGTGATCGCCATCGACAAGGTCGTCGAACGGCTGGAACTGGCAAGGGAGTTGGGCGCCACCCACACCGTGAACGCCAACGAGGCGGACATCGTCGAGGCGGTCCAGCTGATCACGGGCGGGGCGGGAGCCGACGGGGTCGTCGAGACCACCGGCAACGTCATCGTCCTGCGCAAGGGCGTGGACGCGCTCGCCGCTCGCGGTACGGCGGTGATCGTCGGCGCCCCGCCCTTCGGTTCGGAGGTCGCCCTGGACGTCAACGGAATGCTCGGCGGCAAGCGACTGGTGGGCCTCACCCTCGGCGACCAGGAGACCCAGACCGCGATCCCCGCCCTGGTCAAGCTGGTCCGCAAGGGCCGGCTGCCGCTGGAGCGGCTGATCAGCACCTACGCGTTCGAGGACATCGGCCAGGCCGTCCAGGACATGAGCGCGGGCAAGACGATCAAGCCGGTACTCACGTTCGCCTAGGGCGCCCCGCACTCTTCCAGCGGACGCCCACCGCAGCGCCCCTTCAGGGGCGCGGGGAACTGCGCGACCAGCCACAACCGGCCCGCAGCTCAACACCACCTGTGGTACCCGCGCCCCACAAGGTGCTACCGAACCTGAAGAACAAGCTTCCCCACGGTCCGCCCGGTGTCCCCCAGCGCATGCGCCTTCGAGGCCTCGGCCAACGGAAACACCTCGGCAACCGTGGCGCGCAGCCGCCCCGCGGCGACAAGCTCGGCAATCGCCCGCATCCCGGCCTGATCGGCCTCCACGAGCAGTTCCACCGCCCGTACACCGAGCCCCTGCGCCTCCTCGGCGAGCGCCGGCGACCCGGACGGCAGGATCGACACCAGCAGCCCGCCCGGCCGCAGCGTCCTGAGCGACCGCGACCGGTAGTCACCGCCGATCGTGTCCAGCACGACATCGACATCCCGCACGACCTCGGCGAAGTCGGTCTCCCGATAGTCGACCGCCTCATCCACGCCCAGGCTCCGCAGGAACTCGTGCTTGCCCGCGCTGGCCGTACCGATCACATACGCCCCCCGCTCCTTGGCGATCTGCACGGCCAGATGCCCCACGCCGCCGGCCGCCGCATGGACCAGCACCCGCTGCCCCGGCCGGACGTCCGCCGTGTCGACCAGCGCCTGCCAGGCGGTCAGCGCGGCCAGCGGAATCGCGCCCGCCTGCGTGTGGTCGACCTCGGCCGGCTTGTGCGCGAAGGCGCGCGCGGGACCGGTGACGTACTCGGCGTGCGCCCCGACGCCGTACGGGTACGGCAGCATGCCGAAGACCTCGTCGCCCGGCTTGTGGAGGGTGACGCCGAGGCCGATCGCCTCGACGACCCCGGACACGTCCCAGCCGAGGACGAACGGCGGCTTCCCGAGGAAGTTGCCGTTCGCCCGGTGCTTCCAGTCGGTGGGGTTGAGACCCGCCGCGTGCACCCGGATCAGCACCTCGCTCGGCCCGGGCCTCGGGATCTCCAGCTCCACTTCCTTGAGGACCTCGGGACCGCCGAGGACGTCCTGACTGATCGCGCGCATTGTGTTCTCAGTGCTCATGCGCTCCAGCCTGCCGGGCCGCGAGAGCCGAGGAAATGGCAAGATTGCCATTGTTCGATAGGATCGTGCCATGTTGCTTCAGACGTCCTGCGGGGAGCGCCCCGACCCGACCGAGACCTCCCGGCACGGGGAGTACGACGGATCCGTGGAGCGGGTCGTCGTCCTGGCCCTGGACGGGGTCTACCCCTTCGAACTCGGCATCCCGAACCGGGTCTTCGGCTCGGCCGAGGGCCGGTACGAGATCCTGACCTGCACGGTCGACGGCCGGCCGGTGCGCAGCAGCTCGGACTTCTCGATCACCGTCGAACACGGCCCGGAAGTGCTGAGCACGGCCGACACGGTCGTCATCCCGCCGTTCGCGCTGTCGCAGATCAGCGCCGATCTCCCCGAGGCGGTGACCGCCGCGCTGAGGGCCATCCGGCCGGACGCCCGGATCGTGTCCATCTGCACGGGCGCCTTCGTCCTGGCGGCGGCGGGGATGCTCGCCGGACGCCGGGCGACGACGCACTGGCAGCTGGCCCCGCTGTTCCGGAAGATGTTCCCGGACGTGGACCTGGACGCCGACGTGCTGTTCGTCGACGAGGACTCACTCCTCACCTCGGCGGGAGCCGCGTCCGGCGTGGACGTCTGCCTGCACCTCGTGCGCAAGGACCACGGCAGCGAGCTGGCCAACCGCGTGGCCCGGTCCTGTGTGGTGCCGCCGTGGCGGGACGGCGGTCAGGCCCAGTACATCGAGCAGCCCGTGCCCGAACCCTCGACCGCGGGCACCGCGGCCACCCGGCAGTGGGCTCTGGACCGCCTCGGCGAACCGCTGACCCTGGCCGATCTGGCCGCCCACGCCCGGATGAGCCTGCGGACGTTCGCCCGCCGGTTCAACGACGAGGTCGGGATGAGCCCCGGCCGCTGGCTCATTCAGCAACGCGTCGTCCGCGCACGGCAGTTGCTCGAAGCCAGCGATCTGCCGGTGGACCAGGTCGCCGGCGAGGTCGGCTTCGCCACGGGCACATCGCTCCGGCAGCATCTGCACGCGGCGATCGGCGTCTCTCCGCAGGCCTACCGGCGTACGTTCCAGGCGGCCCGACAGGGCTGAAGGGCGACGAACCCCGACTGAACGTCCTGAGGGGCTCGTGCGTCGGAGGAGGGATACGGCGGCACTGCAGGCAGGGGGCGCTATGCGAGGGATCAAGGCGGGCGGACTGGCGGTGGCGGGAATCGCGACGGTCGCGACACTCGTGACAGTGCTGGTGGAGAGCGAGAAGGGGCACACCGACGGAGGGCTCCTCGACGGCGGACCCGCGTCGACCACGCCCTACGGCGGACCGCTGCGCGTGCCGCACAAGGAGTACGACGAGGACAGCCAGAGGGCGACCGAGGCCGAGTCGGGCGCGGCGGGGCTGGCCCTGGAGTGCGAGGGGGACATCCACTCCGGCGGGTTCGGGGGCAACTGGAGCAAGGGCGACGGCGGTTCGACCCCGGCGGAAGGGCTCAAGGCGTACTTCGACATCGAGCAGCCGAACGTCCCGAGGTCCGGCTATCGCGTCGAGCGCGACGACGGGGACCGCGTGCTGTTCTCGTACGACGTCGGTGGCGAGACCAAGGTCGCCGTCATCGTCGCCAAGGACCAGCCGAACCGGCCCGGTTGGGGCCCGGAGACGACCGCCTCGTGCGACCCGGCCGAGTTCCCCGAGAGCTTCACCGACGACCAGGGGTACGAGGTCTGGACCGACGCACGCGGCCGCCGGCTTCCGGTCACCACGATCAGCAGTTCCCAGGGCTCGGAGCACTGTGACTGGCAGTCGGCCCATTTCCTCGAACTCGGGCACGGCGCGAAGCGCGTGCTGTACGCCCGTGATCCCGAGGGCGTGCTGTCCGGGCTGCTCACAGCCCCGTACGACGGCGATGCCGCCCTGCCCGACGGCGCCCGCGACACCGGCTACCGACACGGTGAGCGGGAGCTGTGGCTGACGGCCGGCAAGAAGAAGGCGTACGTCCGCACGCCGGACGGGGTGGAGGCGTGGCCGGCGGTGAAGAAGGGGATGGGCTGCGACTGACGTCCTGTCCGGCGGCGGTTTACCGGCTTGCGTGCAGCGCCACGAGCAGGCGCCACACCTTGTGGGCGATCTCCTCAGGGGTGGCCTCGACGAGTCCGTGCAGCCAGTCGGCCAGGACGCCCGCGAAGGTCGCGGCGACGGCGGAGGCGATGAGGGGTGCCTCCGGCGCGCCGACGAGTTCTCGTTCGGCGAGGCTGCGGGCCCGCAGGTCCTGGTGGAGCACGCGCCCCAGCGGTCCGCCGCCGCCCGGGCTCAACAGGGCGCGGTAGAGCGGGGCATGAGGGGGCAGGCCCGCGAAGAACGTGAGCAGGGCGTCCGGCGCAGACCTGGGATCGGGCCTTCCCCGCCAGGCGTGCAGGGCGTCCACGGCGTCCCGTACGACATCGGCGCAGGCGTCGACGGCCAGCGCCTCCAGGTCGGCGTAGTGCAGATAGAACGTGGCCCGGCCGACCCCGGCCGCGCGCACCAGTGCGGCGACACCGACCTCCGCGAGCGGCCGCCGGGCGCACTCGTCGAGGAGGGCCCGGCGCAGTTTGGCCCGGGTGCGCTCGGCCCTGGGGTCGGAGGTCACCGGGCGAGGAGGACGGCGGCCAGGGCGAGCGCGCCGGGCAGGGCCTGCGCGAAGAGGATGCGACGGTTCGCGGTGACCGTGCCGTACACACCCGCGACGACTACGCACGCCAGGAAGAAGACCTGTACGCGGAAGCCCGTGGGGTCGTCGGCGATCAGTCCCCAGACGAGGCCGGCCGCGAGAAAGCCGTTGTAGAGCCCCTGGTTGGCGGCGAGCGCGGCGGTGGCCCGTGCCATCTCGGGATCGAACCCGTGCAGCCCGCGCCCCGGCTTCTTCTCCCACAGGAACATCTCCAGAACCAGGATGTACGCGTGGAGGGCGGCGACGAGGCCGACCAGCACGTTGGCGAGTGTCTGCATGGGGAGGTGGGCTCCTTCAAGGGGGAATTTCCTGGGATTTCCTGGACAGGTGTCCACTATACATGGACACCTGTCCAGAAAATCTCCTTGCGTTGGCGATCACTGCCCGGCACTGTCAGACCCGGCCGCTAACGTCCTGTCCCATGAGCGACCACCACGACCAGGCAGTCGTACGCCGGGCCCGCCCCGAGGACATCCCGGCGCTCGTCGCCTCCAGCGCGGCCCTGTTCGCCGAGGACGCGGGCACCCGGGACGCGACCGTCGACATCAACTGGCCCCTCGCGCAGGGCGCGGAGAGATTCGCCTCGGGCATCGACGATCCGGCCCGGCTGTCGCTCGTGGCCGAGCGCGACGAGGAGGTCATAGGTCACCTCGTGGGCACGGTCGCGGACGGCTCGGCCATGCGCCCGGTGAAGCTCGCCACCCTGCACAGCCTGTACGTGCGCCCGGCCCACCGCGGCACCCTGACCGGAGCACGGCTCGTGGCCGCCTTCCTCGACTGGGCGCGGGAACAGGGCGCCCAGCTGGCGGAGGTGACGGCGTACGCGGCCAACGCGGACGCGATCCGGTTCTACGAGCGCAACGGCTTCGGACCGCACACGCTCACCCTCGGCCGGTCGCTGTGACGCTCACCGTGCCCGCGCCGCCCTCCGGAGTTTGAGCGCCCGCAGCGCCAGCTGCATCTCGAACTGGGTGGTGGGGTCGTGGAGCCGGTCGCCGAACAACTCGTCGAGCTGACGCATGCGGTAGCGGACCGTCTGCGGATGGACTGCCAGACGGGCGGCCACCTCGCTCGCGTTGTGGCCGCACTCCAACCAGCTGAGAAGTGTCTCCGCGAGGCGCTCGCGCTGGGGCAGCCGGATGGTGTCCAGTGGACGCAGATGCCGGTCGGCCATCGCCTCCACCAGAGCCTCGTCGCGGAACAGCATCAGCGTGGCCAGATGGTCCCGGCAGCGCACCATCTGCGTGTCCGGCAGCACGCCCCGCCGGGCCAGATCGAGCGCCTCGGCCGCCCACCGCAGCGACCTCGCACCCTCCTGGAGCGCGACACTCGGCCCCATGACGGCCCGTAGGCCCTGCAACGCACCGACGACGGCACGCGCCCTTCCCGGGCCCTCCGGATCCGGCACCACCAGCACGGCCGGGCGCACGTCGAACCGCGCCAGGAACTCCGGCGGCACGATGGGCGGTTGGGCCGCCCCGGCCTGCGCCCCGTGATCGATGACGACCACGGCCAATGAGCGGGGCACGGGCCACTGCGCGGTGTGCGCGAGATCCGTGATGGCCTCGACCGACGCGGGCGGGTCCACGATCAGCAGATCGATCAGCCGCGTACGCCGCTGCTGCAGCTCACCGGCCGCGTGCAGCCGCGCCTCCGTGTACCCGGCCGTCGTCGCGGCCGCCATCTCGTCGAGGTGCAGGAACAGCGCCTCGCCGAACGCGGCCAGCACATGACGCGGCAGCAGGTCGGCGTCGACCAGCGCGTTGATCCGGCGCCACGTCACCCGCGCGCCGAGCCGCAGCGCCGACTGGAACGCGTCGAGACTGCGTCCCTCGTCCGCCTCGCCCCGGCCGATGCGCTGATACGTCGCCGTCACCGGCTCCCAGTCGGTGTCCGGCTTCGCCATCCGCTCCAGGAACCCCTGCAGCGCATGCTCCACGCCCTGGTGCACGACCTGCATGTACGTGTCGTCCGTCGGCCGCGCGTACTCCGGGATCTCGGTTCTGATCGCCCGTACGACCTCTTCCGTGATGTCGTCGAAGAAGGGTCTGAGATGGTCGTGCAGACCCGACGGGAACGCCTTGAACGGGCCATGGGCTTCCTCGGCCCTCGCTGTGGCGTTCGTGGCCTCGATCTTCTCCAGAATGCGGAATCCGGTCACGCAGCGGCTCCTTCTGCGCACGGGAAGTGGGGCACGGTGACGATACCCGCACGGATTCTGCCTAGCTTCATCGGCAACTGACAGACATGTACCAGGGGCTTGTCACTTCATGACAAGGGGAATCCTGCTCCTGCTCCTGCTCCGCGCCACCACCCGCCGATGACGCCCACGACGGCGCAGCGTCACCAGGGTCACGAACGCACCCGCGAGTACGCAGCACGCCGCCAGCCGGAGACCGAGGTCGTAGCCCTCCAGGAACGCGCCGCGCGGATCGGTGCCGGAACGCAGCTCGGAGCTTTCACGCCGGGTGAGGACCACGCCCACCAGGACCACCCCGAACACACCGGAGACCTCGCGTGCCGCGCTCACCAGACCGGTCGCCATCCCCATCCCGGTCTCCGGAACCCGGGCGAGACTGCGCACGGTCAGGGGAGTGGTGAAAGCTGAACCCCAGCCGATCAGCAGCAGCCCCGGCTGCAGATCCCAGAAGCCGGCCCGTGCACCGGCGCCCGAGACGTACAGCAGACCGACCGCCACCATGCAGAGGCCCGCCGCGATCGAGACATGCGCGCCCAGCGCACGGGCCGCCCGTTCGGCCACCGGCGTCCCCAGCAGCAGCGCGCCCGCCAGCGGCAGGAACGCCAGCCCCGCCCCCGTCGGCGAGAAGCCGAGCACCCGCTGGAGGTAGAGGGCGGTGAAGAAGAACACCCCGTTGACGCCGATGCCCCACAGCACCTGCGCGACGATCCCACCGGTGAGGAACCGGTCGCGCAGCAGCCCCAGTTCGACCAGCGGCCGCGCGGTCCGGGCCTCCACGACGACGAACACACAGGCGGCGACCGCCGAAACACACAGGCACAGCGGTACGGGCGCGGTGCCGAACCCGTGCTCCTGACCGCGCACGAGACCGTAGGTGAGCAGATAGAGCGCGAGCACGGACAGCAGCACACCGGGCAGATCCAGGCCACCGCGCCGAGGCGCGGACCGGCCGGGCACGGCCGGCATCAGCAGCAGCGCGATCAGCCCGAACGGGACGTTGAGCGCGAACACCCAGCCCCAGCCCCAGCGTTGGGTGACGAAGCCGCCCACCACGGGTCCCAGCGCCAGCGCCACGGCCAGTGCCGCCGTCCACAGGCCCACGGCCGTCGAGCGCAGCCGCGCGGGCAGGTCGACCGCGATGACGGCGAGCGACGCCGGAATGACCAGCGCGGCCCCGACCCCCTGCACCGTACGGGCCGCGATCAGCGTGCCCCCGCTGTCCGCGAGGGCGGCCGCCGCCGACGCCGCCGTGAAGACAAGGATCCCGGCGGCCAGCACGGATCTGCGCCCGAACAGATCGGTCAGCCGCCCGCCGGGCAGCAGCAGCGCGCCGAAACTGAGCACATAGCTGGCGGCCACCCATTCCAGGTCCGGCACCGTCAGGCCCAGTTCGCGCTGCACCGTCGGCAGGGCCACATTGATGACCGTGTTGTCGAGCGTCGTGATGAACCCGGTCAGTGTGAGCAGGGAGAACAGCGCGAACAGCCGTGCACGTCCCACGAGACGCTCCTTCCGCCGTCGCACGGAATTGTGGGCGGGAGAGCACCGACCGGGCTCTGGCCCACGGCATGGAATCGAAGGCACGCCTTTGTCAGCGAACTGACAGAAGGCGGAGGACGAACTGTCAGCACGTCGTCTAACCCGCCCCTCGCCCGGAGGCGGAACCTGGGGCACCGTCCCGAGCGGACGCACTCGTCCCTAGCTCTCACTCAACTCGCGCTGCCGCCGACCCAGTTGGAGCCCCCATGACCTCCCTCCGGCCCGCCGCCGAATCCGCCTCACTCACGGACCACCTGAGGCACTGGGCCAGACACCGGCCGCAGCAACGCGCCTTCAGCCATGTCGACTTCCCCGACAGCGCCCCCACCGGAGTGCACCGGGCCCTCGGGTGGCGTGCCCTCGATGCCCGGGCCAGAGCCGTCGCAGACCGACTCGTCCAGATCGCCTCCCCGGGCGAACGTGCCGCCCTCGTGATGCCCCAGGGGCTCGACTACGCGGCCGGCTTCCTCGGCTGTCTGTACGCGCGCGTCATCGCCGTCCCCCTCTTCGGCCCTCAAGTCCCCGGCCACGAAGGGAGGCTGGCAGCCGTCCTGGCCGACTGCGAACCGGCATGTCTGCTCAGCGACTCCTCAACGGCCCGCGCGATGGGCGAGTTCATCCGCGAACGGGGCCTGCCGGAGGTCCCCGTCGTACCCGTCGACCAACTCCCCGTCCAGCGCGGTGGGTTCATCGACTCGGGTGAACCGTCGGGCGCCTCCGAGCCGGACGACATCGCCTACCTCCAGTACACCTCCGGCTCCACCCGCAGTCCGGCCGGCGTGATGATCAGCCACGCCAACGTCGTCGCCAACGCCCGCCAGGCCATCGACGCGTTCATCGCCGACCCGGACGCCGCCACCACGGTCGGCTGGCTGCCCCTCTTCCACGACATGGGCCTCGTCCTCAGCATCGCCGCGCCCGTCGTGGGCGGCTTCCCGTCCGTCCTCATGGACCCCTCCGCGTTCCTCCAGGACCCCGCCCGCTGGCTGCGCCTCCTCGGCTCGTACGAGGGCACCGTCAGCGCCGCCCCGAACTTCGCCTACGACTACTGCGTGGCCCGCACCGACCCCGCGCTCGTCGACGAACTCCGTCTGGACCGCGTGCGGGTGCTCATCAACGGCAGTGAGCCGGTGCGCGCCGGGACGGTGGACCGCTTCCACGCGACATTCGCGCCCGCCGGGCTCGACCCGGCCGCGCACTGTCCGGCGTACGGCCTGGCGGAGGCCACCGTGTTCGTGACCGCGAGCTCCCGGGACGAACCGTCCTCGGCCGTCGCCTGCGACGCCGACGCGCTCACGGAGGGGCGGATCGAGGAGACGTCGGACGAGGCGGCGGACGAGGCGACGGCCGTGCTCGTCCCGTGCGGCGTGCCCGTCGGGCAGGAACTGCGGATCGTCGGCCGGAACGGCGCCGTGCTGCCGCAAGGGCGGGTCGGCGAGATCCAGTTGCGCGGACCCAACATCGGGCTCGGCTACTGGAAGCGCGCCGGGCTCACGGCCGAGACCTTCGGCTTCGGCGCGGCCGGGGACTGGCTGCGCACCGGTGACCTGGGCGCCCTGCACGAGGGGCGGCTTCTGGTCACCGGCCGTCTCAAGGACGTACTCATCGTGGACGGGCGCAACCACTACCCCCAGGACATCGAGGAGACCGTACAGACGGCCGTGCCCCTGATCCGCCGGGACCACCTCGCCGCGTTCGGAGTGACCCGGGCGGACGACGCGGGCGAGGACCTCATCGTGGTCGCGGAGCACCGGCGGGACACCCGTCCGACGCCGGAGGACACGCAGAACGCCGAACGCGTCGTGCGCGCCGCGATCTCCGCCCGTCACGGACTGCGCCTCGGCTCACTGCTGCTCGTACCGCCGGGCTCCGTCCCCCGCACGAGCAGCGGCAAGGTGTCCCGCGCGGCCGCCCGGGCGTGCTTCCTCGACGGCGGGTTCGGTACGCGATGAGCGTGTCGCGCAAGGAGATCCGAGCGCTGGTCGCGGGGCGCCTACAGGACTGGTACGGCGTCAGCTCGGGCCAACTCCCCGACGACAGGCCCCTGGCGGAGGCCGGACTCACCTCCCGGGACGCGGTGGCGCTGACGGCCGACCTGAGCGAACTGGCCGGAAGACGCCTGCCGGACACGCTGCTGTGGGAGGCACCGACAATCGACAGCCTGGTGAGACGACTTGGGGCAACCGCGCCCCCAAAGGGGCGCGGGGAACTGCGCGATCAGCCACGGCGGGCCGGCACCGACCAAACCGCACCGATCCCCGTCGCCGTCATCGGCGTCGGGGCTCGCTTCCCAGGGGGCGTCACGTCTCCCGCCACCTACTGGCAACTCCTCACCGAAGGCCGCGACGCGGTAGGCACACTTCCGCCCCGCCGCTGGGACCCCTTCGTACGGGACCCGGCACGCCTGCCGGACGACGTGACCCGGCACGGCGCCTTCCTCGGCGGTCTCGACGACATCGCCGGCTTCGACGCCGAGTTCTTCGGCATCCCCGCCCACGAGGCGACCGCCATGGACCCCCAGCACCGCATGCTCCTCGAAGTCACCCGGGAGGCCCTCGACCACGCGGCGCTCTGCGCGCCCGCGCTCGCGGGCACCCGCACCGGTGTCTTCGTGGGCATCAGCGGCAACGAGTACGCGCACCTCACGACCGCCGACCTGCACGCCGTGGACGCCTGGACGGCCACCGGCGCGTCCATGAGCATCGCCGCGGGCCGCCTGTCGTACGCCCTCGACCTGCGCGGCCCCAGCCTGTCCGTGGACACGGCCTGTTCGTCGTCGCTGGTCGCGGTGCACCACGCCGTACGCAGCCTGGTGACGGGCGAGAGCGACACGGCACTCGCCGCCGGCGTGAACCTGCTCCTGACCCCCGCCGTCACCCTCGGCTTCCAGCGCGCGGGCGCCCTCGCCCCGGACGGCCGCTGCAAGGCCTTCGACGCCTCGGCCGACGGGATCGTACGCGGCGAGGGCTGCGGAGTCGTCGTACTGAAACGGCTCGCGGACGCCGAACGCGACGGCGACCGCGTCCTGGCGGTGATCCACGCGACGGCCGTGAACTCCGACGGCCGCTCCAACGGGCTGACGGCCCCCAACACCGAGGCCCAGTGCGCCCTCCTCACCGAGGCGCACACCGCCCCGACGACCGTGGACTACGTGGAGGCGCACGGCACGGGAACCGCCCTCGGCGACCCCATCGAGGCGAGCGCCCTCGGCGCCGTACTCGGCCGCGACCGCCCCCTGGACCAGCCCCTCCTGATCGGCTCCGCCAAGACGAACCTCGGCCACCTGGAAGCGGCCGCCGGAATCGCGGGCCTGATCAAGACCGTGCTCGCCCTGCACCACGGCGAGATCCCCGCCCACCTGCACTTCACCCGCCCGGGCCCGCACGCCGACCTCGACGCGCTCGGCCTGCGCGTGGTCGGCTCGCCCGAACCCTGGCCCCGCTACTCGGGCACGGCGACCGCGGGTGTCTCGGCCTTCGGCTTCGGCGGTACGAACGCCCACGTCGTCCTCGCCGAACACCGCCCGGCCGCCCGGGCGAAGGGTCTCGCCGGGCGCCCCGCGCTGCTCCTGCTCGACGGGCCGACCAAGGAGCGTGTACGCGCCTACGCAGGTGAGCTGGCCGCCTGGCTGGACACCCCCGACAGCCGGCGCGTACGCGACGCCGACCTCGCCCGCACCCTCGCGGGGCGCACCGGCCGTGGCCGCCATCGCGCGGCTCTGGTGACCCGGGACCGCAGCGAGACCCTCACCGCACTCGGCCGCCTCGCGGTGGGCGACCCCTTCCCGCGGCTGGTCACGGGGGAAGGAAGGCCGGGCGGACCCGGACCGATGGTGTGGGTCTTCTCCGGCTACGGCTCGCAGTGGCCCGGCATGGGCAGCCGACTCCTCGCGACGGAACCGGTGTTCGCGGCCGCCGTCGACCGACTGGAAGCCATCGTGTGCTACCACGCGGGCCTCTCCCTGCGCGCCGGACTCCGACCCGACGCCGACCTCTCGACCCCCGCCACTGTCATGCCCGTGCTCTACGGCGTCCAGGTCGCCCTCGCCGAACTGTGGCGTTCGTACGGCCTCGAACCCGACGCCGTCATCGGCCACTCCCTGGGCGAGATCGCGGCGGCGGTCGTGTCGGGCGCGCTGGACGAGGCCACCGGCGCCCGGATCGTCGCCGTGCGCTCCCGGCTGCTGGACCGGATGACCGGCGGAGCCATGGCGGTCGTGGAACTACCGGCGGCCGAAATCCCCCTGCTGGCAAGGGAGTTCGGCACGCTGGAAGTGGCCGTGCACTCCTCGCCCACGCAGAGCGTGGTCACGGGCTCGGCCGAGGACGTGGCCGGGCTGGTCGCCCGGGTGACCGAGAACGGTGGCTTCGCCCGTTCTCTGGGCGTGTCGGGAGCGGGCCACTCGCCCGAAGTCGAGCCGCTGCTACCGGAGTTCGCGTGGGAGCTGGGCGAGGTCCGGCACTCCGCACCCCGTTGCCGCCGCTACTCCACCGCGCTCGGTGATCCCCGCGAGAGCGTGCCCTGTGACACGGAGTACTGGGCGGCCAACCTGCGCAACCCCGTCCGCTTCGCGGAGGCGGTGCGTGCCGCCGCCGAGGACGGACACCGAGTCTTCGTCGAAGTCGCACCGCACGCCACGCAGTTGCACCCACTGACAGACACCTTGCGCGACGCAGGCGCCGACGACGCGCTGATCGTGCCCACGCTGCGTCGCGACACCGATGACGCGCTCACCTTCCGAACCTCGCTGGCCACACTGCTCGTCCACGGCGTACGGGTGGCCCAGCCGCGGGAGGGCCTGCATCCCGAGGGCCGCATCGTGGACGTCCCACCGCCCCGCTGGCGGCACCGCCGCTTCTGGGCGGGGGAGGAGCCGGCCGGGGAACCGCCCCGGGCGGCGCCTCTCGACCCGGCCGCCGGTCCGCTCGAACGGCTTCGGCTGTGCGTGGCCGCAGTCATGGGCTACAGCCCCGAACGCCTCGACCCCGACACCCCGTTGACCGACCTCGGGCTGGACTCCCTCACGGCCGTGCGGATACGGGCCGCGGTGCAGCGGGAGTTCGACGTCGAGGTGGAGCCGGGGGTGCTGCTCAGGCGGGGGACGCTGAGGGGAGTGGCCGAGCTGCTGGAGATCCGGGGAGAAGCGGAGACGGCCGGCGACCCGGGACGGCAGGCGACGCCCCGCGATCCGAAAGAGCGGGGGGCGCCGGTGAGTTCGGCCGGCGACATGCTCGTACGAAGAGTGGCCGCGACTCGGCCGGACGCCCCGACCTCGCTCCGGGCGTTCCCAGGAACCGGCCCCGGCACCCCCCTCTTCCTGGCCCATGCCGCGGGCGGATCCGCCGATGTGTACGCCCGACTGGCCGAGCGCCTCGACGGCGACCGCCCGGTGCACGGCTTCGACCGGCAGACCGACCCCGACGACGTGCCGGGACGGGCCGAGGAGTTCGCCCGGAGAATACGGGAAGCGCAGCCCAAGGGGCCCTGGATGGTGGGCGGTTGGTCGTACGGCGGTCTGGTCGCCCAGGAGACGGTCCGGCTTCTCGCCCCGCACGGCAGAGTCCCCGCCCTGGTCCTGCTCGACTCGGTGCTTCCCCTGCCCACCCCCCTTGCCGCGACCGACCTGGCCCTGCGTCACTTCCGGGACTTCGCCGCGTACGTGGAGCGCACCTACGGAACCGCGCTCGACCTGCCGTACGACGAACTCGCCGGGCTCGACGACGCGGGACGGATCGACCTCGTCGTCAAGGTGCTGCAGGACACCGTCGACCTGCCGGATGCGGTCCTCGAACATCAGCGGACCTCCTACCTGGATCTGCGCAGCGGCGAGCGTCACCGGCCCGGCAGATACGCGGGCCGAACCCTGCTCTACCGGGCGAGCGAGACCGCCCCGCACACCGTCCACGACCCCCGTTACGAACGCGGCGACGCGACGCTCGGCTGGGACGCGCACTGCACCGACCTGACCGTCGTCCCGTTGCCCGGCCACCATCTGTCGCTCCTCGACCCCCCGGTCGTCGACACGCTGGCCGCACTGCTGACACGCGATCTGCGGGACTCCTGAAGGGACTTGCCCCATGACTCGTAAGCGGAGATGTGCCGCGCTCGCGGTGACGACGGCCCTGCTCGGCACGGGAGCAGTGCTCAACGCCCCACCCACGACGGCCGCTCCCGCCGCCGCGGTGGCTGCGGGCGCCACGGTCGTCGCCGAGAAGTGGCTCGACGCCCGGACCGTCGACCTCACGGTCGCCTCCCCGGCGGTGGGTGCGTCCCTGCCGGTACGGGTGGTCCTGCCGGCCAAGTACGCCGCACAGCCCGACCGCACCTGGCCCGTGCTCTACCTCCTCCAGGGCGCGCACGACGACTACACGTCCTGGACGAGGGAGACGGACGTCGTCGACTTCCTCGCCGGCCAGGACGTCATCACCGTGATGCCGTCGTCCGGCCCCACCGGCATCCCCACCGACTGGTGGAACTACGGAAGTGCCGGCGCGCCGGACTACGAGACGTTCCAGGTCGACGAGCTGATGGGGGTGCTGCAGCAGAAGTTCCGGGCGGGGACGAAACGTGCCGTCGCCGGTGTCTCCACCGGCGGTTACGGCGCCCTGGCCTTCGCCGCCCGGCACCCCGGGACCTTCACCGCTGCCGCCTCGTACAGCGGGATCCTCGACACCACGGCCTTCGGCATGCCCACCGTGCTCAACGCGATCGTCGCCCGGGAGCAGCTGCTGCCGCTGACCCTCTGGGGGAGCCCGCTGCTCAACCGGGACAACTGGAACCGGCACAACCCCTCCGCGCAGGCCGCCAAGCTCAAGGGCACCAAGCTGTACATCTCCCAGGGCAGCGGCCTGGCGGGCGGCGACTTCGACAACCTCGAAGGCGCGGTGCTCGAAGGCGCCCTCTGGTCCCAGGCGCACCGGTTCACCGAACGGCTGGACGCCCTGGGCATCCCGGCCCAGGTGCACTTCTACAACGGCGGAGCACACGCGTGGCCGTACTGGCGACAGGAGTTCAAGGCGTCGTGGCCCATGCTCGCGGCGGGCCTCGGCCTGAGCTGACCCCCTGTCCTGCCGTCACCCGAGCCGATCCCCCAAGGAGGAACCCCATGGATGCCCTGGCCGAGGCCGTCGTCGCGGGAGCCGCCCGCACCGAACTGGAGCACCTGCCCCCACCCGACCGCTTCACCGCCGCCCACCTGCGGGCGGAGGACGTCGACAGCTTCACCGGAGTCGCCGACAAGGACGTACGGAAATCCATCCACATCGGCGCCGTGCCGATGCCCGAACTCGCCCCGAACGAGGTGCTGGTGGCCGTCATGGCCAGCGGCATCAACTACAACACCGTCTGGTCGGCGATGTTCGAACCCATCCCGACCTTCAGCTTCCTGAAGCACTTCGGGCGGCAGGACCGCTGGGCGGCCCGGCACGACCAGCCCTTCCACGTCATCGGCTCGGACGCCTCGGGCGTCGTCGTGCGCGCGGGTTCGGGTGTGCGCAGATGGCGGGTCGGCGACCACGTCGTGGTGAGCCCCGTGTACGTCGACGAGGAGGATCCGGCGACCCACGCCGACGGCATGCTGGGCAACGGCATGCTGGCGTGGGGCTTCGAGACCAACTACGGAGGACTGGCCCACTACGCCGTGGCCCGTACCAGCCAACTCCTCCCGAAACCCGCCCACTTGACCTGGGAGGAGGCCGCCTCGAACCCGCTGTGCGCGGGCACGGCGTACCGCATGCTCGTCAGTGAGCGGGGTGCCCGGATGACCCAGGGCGACGTGGTGCTGATCTGGGGAGCGGCGGGCGGCCTCGGCGCGTACGCGGTCCAGCTCGTCCGCAACGGCGGGGGCATAGCCGTCGGCGTCGTCAGCAGCGAGCAGAAGGCGGAGTACGCGCGCCGGCTGGGCTGCCACCACGTGATCAACCGGGAGGAGATCGGGCTCAGCGGCAGCGAGCCGCCCGCCGATCCCGCCGTGGTCGGCAAACGGCTGGGCAAGCTGATCCGGGCCGCGACCGGGGAGGACCCGCACATCGTCTTCGAGCACGTCGGCCGGGCCACCTTCGGCGTCTCCGTCTTCGTCGTCCGCCGCGGCGGGGCGGTGGTGACGTGCGGCTCCAGCACCGGCTACCAGCACGAGTTCGACAACCGGTACCTCTGGATGCGTCTCAAGCGCGTCATCGGCAGCCACGGCTCCAACCTCCACGAACAGGCCGCCGTCGGCCGCCTCCTCGACCTCGGCCACCTCACCCCCGCCCTCACCGAGACCTACCCCCTCACCGACACGGCCGAGGCGGCCCGTCTGGTCCAGAACAACGCCCACCTGGGAAAGGTGGGGGTGCTCGCGCTGGCTCCCGGGCCCGGGCTGGGGGTCATGGACCCCGAGCGCCGGGAGCGGCTCACCGGGATGTGACCGTCATCAGGAGGGAGCGGGTTGCTCCTCGTGTTCCTGGGCCTTCGTCGGGACCCGCGGCTGCGGTGTCATCGAGAGCTTGTCGGGCTTGACCGTGACGATGGCCTGGGGGCGCGGGGGAGCGGACGTGAGGGTCAGCCGCCAGCGTTGGACGACGGTGGCCAGGACGATGAGGAGTTCGGTCCAGGCGAACTCCTCGCCGATGCACTTGCGCCGGCCGTCCCCGAAGGCGAGGAAGGAGGAGCGGTTGATGCTCTTGGCGCGCTCGGGTTCCCAGCGGCCCGGGTCGAAGGCCGCGGGGTCCGCATAGACCTCGGGGTCGTGCTGGTGGACGTACGGGCTGTATACGACGTCCGCGCCCTCGGGGATCGGGACTCCGTCGAGGACGACCGGGCGGGTGGTGGTCCGCGTGACGAGCCAGGCGGGCCCGTACATGCGCATGGCCTCCTTGAGGACACTGCGCATGTACGGCAGGGAGCCCAGGTCCTCCTGGCGCAGCGGACGATCGCCGCAGACGGCGTCGAGTTCGGCGTGCAGCTTCCGCTCGATCCCCGGGTTGCGGCTGATCTCGTACAGGGTCCACGCCAGGGTCGTCCCGGTGGTCTCGATCGCGCCCGTGAGGAGGGTGATCGCCTCGTCCTGGAGCTGTTGACGGGAGAGAGGGCCCGTCTCGGGGTCGTCGGCCGTGAGGAGAGTGGAGAAGAGGCCGGCCTGCGACGCGGCGCCCTCGGTCCGCGCGCCGTCCTGATGGGCGGGGCAGCCGGGCGGCGGCGCGGGCTGCTCCGCGGACGCCAGCTGGGCCCGGTGGTGGTCGATGGCCTGGTCGATGAGGGCCCGCAGCCGGGCCACCCGCCGCTCGTGCGCACGGTTCGCGGGCAGGGGCAGTTTCGTGACCCAACCGGGCAGGATGGTCTGCCGGATCGTGCCGCGCATGATCTCCGGCATGAGGCCCTGGAACTCCTGCTCGACATGTCCCGGCAGGCCGGAGCCGAAGAGCGCGACGAGGAACGTCGACAGGGTCAGGTCGTTCATGTCCTCGTACGTGTCACGCGCGACCCCCTCCGTCCAGGCCTCGGTCGCCGCCCGTACGTGGCTGATCATGACGTCGCCACGGGTGGCGATGTGTGACTTGTTGAACATCGGCTGCATCAGCCGCCGGTGCTTCATGTGCAGGTCGCCGTCGGCGATCGTGGCGAGGCCGTCGCCGAAGAACACCCGCAGCGCATCGATGATCTTGCCGCCCTTTGCGAAGGCGTCGACCTCCGTCACCAGCACCCGGCGGGTGACCGCCGGGTCGGTGACCACATAGGCGGCGGTGGGGCCTATCAGGATCTTCACGACGCTGCCCTGTTCGCGCAGCGCGTTCATGAACTCCAGGGGACGTCGGGCCAGTTGGTGTCCGTGTCCGATCAAGGGCAGGCGGCCGGGCGCGGTCGGGGCCGCGGCGGGAGAACCTGATACGCCGCTCATCGGTGAGTCTCCTCAAGATCAACTCGGTTGCTGTGATCATGACATGCATGCCCACGCGATCCGTGCCGTACCCGCCGTTTTCGTCACGGCGCCCTCCGGCCGCGCCGATGAGTAAAGGGATTTGTCGACTGATTCCGGCTGGTCGGAGGGTTCCCAAAGCTTCACAGAAGTGGGTCGGTGAGGTTGATCTGAGGTAGATCAAACCCGATAAGGTTCCCTGAGGCGCGGCGAGTTGACGCGACAGCAATCGGTTGTCGCTCGCTGTCCACGCATGCCCGCCGCGGGGTGGATCACCGCGCGGCGAGTGCTGCCCCGAGCTTCTCCCCCCTGTTCGATCGTGTTGCTTCGAAGGATGCAGATGGAACTTGCCACTCCGCCACCGGAGGCGCGGGCACCGGCCGCCTGGTACAGCTGGTGGCTGATGCCGCTGGCCTTAGGCGCTGGAACCGTCGCCGCCGCGGTCGCCGGACCCGACTCGACCCAGATACCCGCGATCGTCTCCGGGGTCGCGGCGACGGCTGCGAGCGCCATCTCCGTACGACTTCTCGTCCGCTCCCAGCTCCAGCTGCGCCGCAGCGCCGGCGAGTTCAGGAACGCGCAGGCCGAACACTCCCAGCAGTGGCAGCAGCACGTGGCCGGTCTGGAGCGCAAGTACGCCGCCGAACGCTCCACGTTCGACGCGCAGTTGGCCGAGCAGGCCAAGGCCTACGAGGCGCGGATCGCCGAGCAGACGCAGGCCTGGCAGGAGCAGCTCGACCGGCAGCTCGCGGCCGTCGCCCAGCTCGCCGACCAGCAACTGCCCCAGGCGCTGGAGCGGCTGCGGGCCGGTGACGCCATCGACGACGTCCTGCCCTCCGTCAACCAGTGCGCGGAGGTCGGCGCCGACCTGCAGGCCCAACTGCGCAAGGTGCTCAGGACGGCGCTCATCGGCGTGGAGCAGGAGTTCAACCGCTCCACCTCCGCCGAGCAGGCCGTCATCAGCATCGGCAGCCGTATCCACGTACTGACCAGCAAGCTGCGCGGCCGGCTCCACGAGATGCAGGGCGAACACGGCAGACTGCCCTCCGTCGCCCAGGGTCTTATGGAGCTCGACCAGCAGCTCGGCCCCGCCGACTCGCTGGCCGCGAGCATCGGCGTACTCGGCGGCTCGGACCGGCCCGGCCGCCAGTGGCAGGAGCCGCAGCGGCTGCTCAGTGTGGTGCGCGGCGGCATCGGCCGGATCAAGGACTTCGACCGCGTCCAGGTCCAGCACCTGCCCGAACTCGGCGTCGACGGCGGCATGGTGGATCACCTCACGCTGATCTTCGCCCACCTGCTGGACAACGCGGCGCGCTACTCGCCGCCCACCGAGCCGGTGATCGTCTCCGGCAAGGAGGTGCCCAACGGCGTCGGCATCGAGATCCAGGACTCCGGCAAGGGCCTGAACGAGGAGAAGAAGCAGGAGGCCCTCCAGTCGCTGGAGGGCGTCGCCCCCGGCCCAGGCCTCGGCGGGGTGTCCGAGGACGCCCACCTCGGTCTGCGCGTGGTGGGAGCCCTGGCTCGCCGGTACGGCATCAGGGTCACCTTCGCGGACTCGCCGTGGCTCGGCACCTCAGTGGTCATCGTGGTACCTCACAAGTACTTCAGCCAGTTGCCCGCCGCTGTCACGGCACCGGCTCCTGCCGCTGAGGTCTCCGCCGCGGCGGGCACCGGTTCGGCGCCGGCCGAGGAATCGGGTCAGGCCGAGGAGCCGGAGGAGACCGGGGACACCACGCCCGGCGGTCTGCCCAGGCGCCGCAGGCGAGCCGAGTCCGAGAGGCCCAAGTCGGTCGCACGGGAGGAAGAGTCCACCGCCACCGCCTCGCACGCGGTGCCCCCGGACGAGTCCTTCACCGGCCTTGCCGCCTTCGCCACGGCCGGACGTGAGCCGACCGCCGGGCGCGAGCCGGCTGCCGGACACGAGCCGACCGCCGGACGTGAGTCCACAGAGCACCGCACTGAAGAGAGCGACTAGTCCACATGACGCAACAGGGAACCGACGTGAGCTGGGCGCTCCGCGATCTGGTGGAGAGCATCCAGGAGATCCGCTTCGCCCTCGTGGCCTCCAGCGACGGCAAGGCCATCACCTCCTACGGCGCCGACGACCCCGACGACGTGGACCGTTTCGCCGCCGTGGTGGCGGGCCTGCAGGCACTGGCCCAGCCCGTGGCAGAGCAGTTCCCCAAGTACGCCGGGCAGCTTCGCCTCGCGATGATCGAGGTCGACGGCGGTCATCTCTTCGTGGTGCGCGCCGGCGTGGAGACGTACCTCGGAGTGCTCGCCAGGGAGGGGCTCGACCAGGGCCTGCTCGGCCACCAGATGAGGGACCTGGCCCGCAGGATGGGTGAGCTCCTCGGCACCACTCCGCGCCTGGAGGAGCACTCTGGATGAGTGGTCCCCGCCGACCTACGGACCCGTCCGGTCTCGAGCGCTACTACGTCCTCACGGGCGGTCGCAGCGGACCGGGCGGTTCGGCGTCGAGCCTTGACGTGGCGACCCTCATCACCTCCCGTGCCGCGGCCGTCCCCGGTCTGCAGCACGAGCACGAGGAGATCCTCCGGCGCTGCCGCGATCCGCTGTCGGTGGCCGAACTCGGCGCCCATCTCGGATTGCCCTTCAACATTCTCGCGGTGCTCTTGGCCGATCTGCTGGACGCAGGCCGCGTTGAAGCCCGTCACCCCATCCCGGCGTCAGGCGCCGGTCGCGGGCCCGACCTCGCGCTCCTTGAGGAGGTACTCAGTGGACTTGAAAGGCTTTGACCATCCCGACCGGTACTCGGCCGACGGCACCCTGCCGGCCGGCGCCCGCTCGGTGAAGGTGATGATCGCCGGCGGGTTCGGCACCGGTAAGACCACCATGGTCCGCTCGGTCAGCGACATCAAGCCGCTCACCACCGAGGAGACGCTGACCCAGGCCAGCGCCGACGTCGACAACCTGATCGGGGTGGCGGACAAGCAGGAGACCACCGTCAGCCTCGACTTCGGCAAGATCGGCATCAACGATCAGCTGGTGCTGTACCTGTTCGGCACTCCGGGCCAGGAGCGGTTCTGGTTCCTGTGGAACGGCCTGTTCAAGGGCGCGCTCGGGGCCGTGGTCCTGGTCGACACGCGTCGACTGGCCTCCAGCTTCCGGGCGATCGAGGAGATGGAGCGGCAGAACGTCCCGTTCGTGATCGCCCTGAACGTCTTCCCCGACTCCAAGGACCACCCGGTCGAGGAGATCCGCGACGCGCTGGACATCTCCCCGCACACCCCGATCGTGGCCTGCGACGCCCGCGACCGGGCCTCCAGCCGTGATGTGCTCATCGCGCTGATACGCCACCTCAAAGAACGCTCCGCAGTCGCTCTGGAGTCCCGATGACCGACCAGCCCTCAAACGGTCCCGACGCCCCGCGCGGCTGCCCGGTCGCGCACGGCGGGGGAGACGGGCTCACCCGTCTCTACGGGCCCGACGCGGCGACCGACCCGATCGGCATCTACTCGCGGCTGCGCAAGCAGCACGGGCCCGTCGCGCCGGTACTGCTGGAGGGCGACATCCCGGCGTGGCTGGTCCTCGGCTACCGGGAGAACCGGCGGGTGCTCGACAACCCCCGCCAGTTCAGCCGGGATTCGCGGATCTGGCGGGACTGGAAGGACGGGCGTGTCGAGAGCACCTCGCCGCTGATTCCGATGCTGGGGTGGCGGCCCGACTGTGTCTCCCAGGACGGCGAACCGCACCGCAGGCTGCGCGGCGCGGTGACGGACAACCTGCAGGCGGTCGCGAGCCGTGGTATCCGCCGCCATGTCACTCACTTCGCGAACAAACTGATCGACACGTTCGCCGGTGCGGGCAGTGCCGACCTGGTGGCCGAGTACGCCGAGTATCTGCCGATGCTCGTACTGACCAGGGTGTTCGGGCTCGCGGAGGGCGAGGGGCGGCAGCTCGCCGAGTCCTGCGCACAGGTGATGAAGGGCGGCCCGGACGCCCTCGTCCACAACGACCGCATCATGCAGATCCTCGGTGAACTCGCCGAGCGCAAGCGGGTGGAGCCGGGTTCCGACTTCACCACCGGGCTGCTGGAGCACCACGCCGACCTCGACGACGACGAGATACTCAACCATCTGCGTCTGGTGCTGATCACCGCCCACGCCACCACCAGCAATCTGCTGGCCCGGGTGCTTCAACTGGTGCTCACCGACGCCAACAGGCTCTCCGGTCTGGTCAGCGGGCAGCTGAACATCTCCGCCGTCGTGGAGGAGGTCATGTGGAACACCCCGCCGCTGGCCGTCCTGCCGGGGCGGTTCGCCGCGGCCGACCTCGAACTGGGCGGGCATCATATCCAGGAAGGTGACCTGCTCGTCCTCGGCCTGACCGCGGGCAACGTCGACCCGGAGATCCGGCCCGACGTGGGCATCTCCGTGCACGGCAACCAGTCGCACCTCGCGTTCAGCGGAGGGCCGCACGAGTGCCCCGGGCAGAACATCGGGCAGGCCATCATCGAGACGGCCGTCGATGTTCTGCTGCACCGGCTGCCGGGGCTGCGGCTCGCGGTGACGCCGGACGAGCTCACCTCCACGGCTTCCACCTGGGAGGCAAAGCTCAACGAGCTTCCGGTCGAGTTCGCGGCGTAGGCGCTCCGCCGGGTGGCAGTGGGGTGGTGGCTGTTGTTTGTCGGCTGCCGGTCGGTCGTGGCCTGTCGCGCAGTTCCCCGCGCCCCTTTCGGGGCGCGGGCTTCTGCTTTTCAGACTGCCAGTAGGTCGTCCAGTGAGCCCTTGCCCGCCAACTCGGCCTTGGCGGCCGGGGATTCCTTGTCCGCCGCGTAGCGGCCCGACGTGAGTGCCCACTCGTAGTTGCCGTTTATCCAGTGCTGGATGGCCTCGACGCCCATGCGGACCTTCGCGCGGTCGTCCTCGTCCAGGCCGAGTTCGTCGCACATCTGGGGTACCTGCGCCTCCAGTTCGAGGTACCCGGCAAGGCTGTCCGTGGTCATCCTGACCGCCTCGTCGGCGGCCTCCTGCCATCCGCAGTGGCGCTCGCGGTGCAGTACGGCTATCAGGTTGTGGCCGTCCCCTCGGCGTTTCTCGCGCTCGAAGGAGTGGATGTCGTTCATGAAGCCGATGGTGTCGGCGGCCAGGTCCCGCATTCTCTCCATCAGCGGATGCGCCTGCACCTCGGCGGGCACCTCGAAGCCGCGGCTGCGCTCACCGGCGTCGATGCTGTGGTGGATGCCGACCGTACGCCGGCGGAACTCTGCGTACTCCTGAAGGTCGAGCGTGCCGGCCAGGCCGCGGGCGGCCAGGTCGACCTCCTCGGTGTGCGCCACAAGAAAGCGGCCCCAGGAGGCCGCGAATCGCGTGCGCCATGTCAGAGACATGCCATCCGAAAGGTGGGCCCAGACCTCCGCCCACGCCATGGTGATCGGGCAGGCCACTCTGGGAGTGATGCCCGCCGGACGTAGAGGGGTGGCGATGAGTTCCCGCGCGACCTCCGCTATGCGATCGGCGCGATCCGGCCTACCTGAGTCGAACTGGTCGTCGAACAGGAAGGCCAGCGAGAACCAGTTCATCAGGACGACCATGTCGTTCGCGGAAGCGTGGGGATAGGTGCGGGCTGCCGCCTGGGGCAGATCCCAGGAGCGGTATTCCTCGAACCCGGCCTGGCTGCGCACCAGGCCCTTGTCCCATACCCAGCGCAGATGGCGGGCGCGGGCGTACTCGAGATGTTCGCTGACGGGGGTGGTGAAGGGGAGGTCGAACCTGACGTCCTGCGGCATTCGCGTCCTCTCTTGAGACGATGCACAGGGCCCCCCATCCCTGTGCGCGGAACGTCGAAATTGACGCCCGCTGGCTCGAACTGCGTTTCCCGAGACGAAAGTTGACTCGATTTACGCTACGAGGCTGCCCTGATCGTAAATGATCTATGCCGCGACCTCGGTGACTTGACCGTGACCTGCGTTACACCACTCCGTGACCTCGGCGATTCGTCGGTCTCCGTGGCCGAATGAGCGCGCTCGCCTCCGGCACCGAGGGGTGGTGGGCGCGTGGCCGACTGATTTCCGCAGGCGGGGTACCCGGTCGCCGTGGAGCCGTGGGCGGAGCGCCGCTCGTGGTCGGTCGGTGTTCGGAGGAGACATGGCACTGGTAGTGGCGGGCGTCGTGGTGTTGGACTGTGCCGAGCCCGAGAAGCTCGCCGCGTTCTACAAGGAGTTCCTCGACGCGGAGGAGACGGACGCCTCGGCGAACCGTGTGGAGATCAAGGGAGCCGACGGGTTCAGGATCGCGTTCAGGCGGGACGTGAACGCCACTCCGCCGAGCTGGCCGCGCCCCGAGAACTCGCTGCAGGCCCACATCGACTTCCACGTCGAGGACCTGGACGAGGCCGAACGCAAGGTCATCGGGCTCGGCGGCCGGCCGCTGGAGGCCAAGGACCCGTCCGGCCCGTTCGAGGAGCGGGGATACGCCGACCCGGCCGGCCACTCGTTCACCGTCCGCAGCAACCGGACCACCGCCCCCAAGCAGGGCTGAGAAGGCGGGCGGGGCCCGAAGGGCAGGGCTCGGCCGCGTTCGTTCAGCCGTCAGCCGTCAGCCGTCAGCCGTCAGCCGTCAGCCGTCAGCCGTTGTGCGTGCGCAGGGCCGCCAGGGCGCGGTCCGCGTGCGCGCTCATCTTGAACTCGCTGCGCACCACTTCCAGTATCTTCCGGTCCTCGGAGATCACGAAGGTGACCCGCTTCGTGGGCGCCATCGAGAAGCCCCGCTTCACACCGAACCGCTCGCGGATCAGGCCCTCCGGGTCGGACAGCAGCGGGAACCCGAGGGTGTGCTTCCCCGCGAACTCCTGCTGGCGCTCGACCGTGTCACCGCTGATCCCCACCGGGTGCGCCCCGGCGGCGGTGAACTCGGCGGCCAGATCGCGGAAGTGGCACGCCTCGGCGGTGCAGCCGGCGGTCATCGCCGCGGGATAGAAGAACAGCACGACCGGCCCCTCGCCCAGCAGCTCGGAGAGCTTGCGCGAGGTGCCGGTCTCGTCGAGAAGCTCGAAGTCCTCGACGGTGTCGCCGACCTCTGTCTGGTTCTTCACGATTGCTCCCCTGACTCCCCGGCCGGCTCCGGGCCGACTGCGTGGAGGCCAACCGTACTGGACGGTACGGGAGTCAGTCGCGGCCCCCCTTGTCGCCGGAGGGCCACACTCCGGTCGACCTCTCGATGGCCGTCGCCCCCGTACGGTCCACCGCGCTGCGGACGACCGCGAAGAGCGCGCCCTGGATGGCCGCGGCCAGCAGCACCTCGCCCCAGCCGCGGTCCTTGTCCAGCGCGTCGGGTGCGTCCTCCTCGTGGCGTATCGCCTTCCAGGTCGCCTGGAACGCCATACCGGCGAGGGCCCCGCTGGCCCAGCCGAGCACGAACCCGAGGGGTTTGTAGACGAGTGGCAGCTTCTTCTTCTGCACCTGGATCTCCTTCGGCTCGCATTCCGGCACTCACCATGGCGAGTGTCCAGTTCAGCGGCATATACGCAAAGACCCGGCGGATGCTCAGGGCCGGCCCGCCGCCGGTACCTCCTCGCCCTCGCGCACCGGCCCCGGCGGACTTCCGTCCCCGAAGGGGCGCCCGCCCAGCTCCTCGCGGCCGTGCGAGGCGAGCCAGCCGGACAGGTCCGGCCCGAGCGGCACGATGCCGGTCGGGTTGATGCCCGTGTGGACCTGGTAGTAGTGCCGCTTGATGTGGTCGAAGTCGACGGTGTCCCCGAATCCGGGCGTCTGGTAGAGGTCACGGGTGTACGCCCACAGAACCTGATCCTCCGTCAACTTCCAGCGGTTGCACTTGAAGTGGCCGTGATAGACGGCGTCGAAGCGGACCAGTGTGGTGAACAGCCGGATGTCCGCCTCGGTGATCGTGTCCCCGACGAGGTACCGCCTCCCCGCGAGCCGCTCCGACAGCAGCTCCAGCCGCCGGAACACGCCCTCGCAGGCCGCCGCGTACTCCTTCTGGCCGTTGGCGAACCCGGCCCGGTACACCCCGTTGTTGACGTCCTCGTACACCTCCGCCATGACCTCGTCGATCTCGTCGCGGAGGTCCGCCGGGTAGAGGTCGGGCGCGCCTTCGCGGTGCAGGGCCGTCCACTCGGTGGCGAGGTCCAGAGTGAGCCGCTGGTAGTCGTTGGTCACCAGACGGCCGGTCGGTACGTCCACGAGCGCGGGCACGCTGACACCGCCCGGAGCGCCCGGCTCCCGGGCCTCGTACGCCTCGCTGAGATACCGGATGCCGAGTACGGGGTCCCGGCCGTCGGGGTCCAGGGTGAACCGCCAGCTGCGGTCGTCCTGGATCGGGTCGGCGATCGCCATCGACAGGGCGTCCTCCAGCCCCAGCAGCCGTCGGGAGATCACGGCGCGGCTCGCCCAGGGGCACGCCCGGCTGACGACCAGGCGGTAGCGCCCCGCCTCGACGGGCCAGCCGTCCCGGCCGTCCGCCGTGACGCGGTCCGCGAAGTGGCTCTTGGACCGCTTGAAGGACTTCTTCCCGTACGCCCTGTTGCCCTCGGTGTCACTCATGCCTTGCTCCTCTCCGTGCGTGTGCCCTGGGGAGGGTTCCCCGAAATCCGGCCGTCGCCCCGTGTGAGGGCCGGTGGGAGGGGCATTCGGCGGAGATGAGTCACAAGCCCTCCACACCGTCCGATCGCAGGACCCGGGTCACCGTGCTGGTGGCGCTGGCCGCGAACCTCGTGATCGCCGTTGCCAAGGCCGTGGGCGGGCTGATCGCGGGATCCCCCGCGCTGCTCTCGGAGGCCGCGCACTCGGTGGCAGACAGCCTGAACGAGGTCTTCCTGCTCGCCGCCCTGCGCCGCAGCCGTCGCCCCGCCGACAGCCGGCACCCGTTCGGCTACGGAAAGGAACGCTTCTTCTGGTCGCTGCTCGCCGCCGTCGGGATCTTCGTGATGGGCGGCTGCTTCTCCTTCTACCAGGGCTTCGCTGCCCTCGGCAGTGGCAGCACGGAGAGCCACGACGGCTATGTGGTCGGACTGATCGTCCTCGTCGTCGCTCTGTTCGCCGAGGGCGCGTCCCTGCTACGGGCCCTCCACCAGGTGCGCAAACAGGGCGGCCTCGCCACCGGGGCCCGGGACCCGGCCCTGCGCACCGTCATCGCGGAGGACGGCACCGCCGTGCTCGGTGTGACTCTCGCGATCGCCGGGATGGCCCTTCACATGATCACCGGCCGGATCGTCTGGGAGGCGTCGGCGTCGCTCGCCATCGGGGCCCTGCTCGTGTACGTGGCGTACCGGCTGGGCCGTGACGCACGCGACCAGCTGATCGGCCAGGCCGCGGATCTGGAATCGAGCAGTCGTATCCGCGCGCTGCTGGACGCGCAGCCCGAGATCGACTCGGTGGAGTCCCTGCTGACCATGCAGCTCGGCCCCGACTCGACCCTCGTCGCCGCCCGGGTCGACCTGATCCCCGGCCTGGACAGTGAGGAGGTCGAGCTCGTCGCCGTGCGCATCAAGCGGTCCGTCGCCCACACGATCCCGGAGGCCGACCAGATCTTCCTCGACGTGACGGACGCCGCCACCGCGCGCCGCGCCGCACCGGCCGAGCACGCGGGTTCCAGCACCGGTGCACACGTCAGCGGCCCCGCCGCGACGGGGGAGCGCGGCGGGGCCTGAGCGTCGGGTGCCCGGCGGTCCGGGAATCATGCCAACCTTTTTCGAACGAATTCCGGGAGCCGCCGCGGAGCCCCTGTCGGGGGCGGAACGACGGGCCGTACCGGGTTGGTGCCCCGGTACGGCCCACGGTCATGTGCCCGCGCCGCTCACTCCCCGGCGGCCGGCTCCAGTACGAAGACCGGAATCTCACGGTCGGTCTTCTTCTGGTAGTCGGCGTACGCCGGATACGCCGCGACCGCCCGCTCCCACCACTGGGCCTTTTCCTCGCCGGTCACTTCCCTTGCCGTCATGTCCTGGCGCGTCCCGCCGTCCTGGAGTTCCACGTGGGGATCGGCGACGACGTTGTGGTACCAGACGGGGTGCTTGGGCGCGCCGCCCAGCGAGGCGACGGCCGCGTACGTGCCGTCGTGCTCCACGCGCATGAGCGGCGTCTTGCGGATCTTCCCGCTCTTGGCACCCAGGGTGGTCAGCACGATCACGGGCAACCCCGTGTCCATCAATGTCGTTCCCTCGGTTCCGTTCGAGCTCTCGTACAACTCGACCTGATCGCGTACCCACTTGGTGGGGCTGGGTTCGTACTCGCCCTTGAGAGGCATGACATCCATCCCATCGATCGTCGTTCGTGCGACTCGTGCCGACTCCCGATTCAACACGGCCGCCCAAGGGATTTCATCCCTCCCGCAGGTCCCTCCCGTACATCGCTCCCGCTCTTGCCGGAAGTCGGCCGGATCCTAGGCCCACGTGGCGCCCGCGGGCTCCTTGACGGTGGCGTTGAGGCGGTTGAAGAAGTTGGTCGTGGCGATCCACAGAACGAGTGAGGCGAGCTGCCGCTCGTCGTAGTGGTCGGCGACCTCGTCCCACAGTTCGTCCGGCACCGCGTCGCCGGAACGGTCGCCGAGCCGGGTCATCGCCTCGGCCAGCGCCAGGGCGGCGCGCTCGGCGTCCGAGTAGAAGGGCGCCTCGCGCCAGGCCGACACCGCCCAGAGACGCTCGTCGCTGAGCCCCGCCTTGTGGGCGCTGTGGCTGCCCCCGTAGACGCAGGCGCTGCACCCGTTGATCTGGCTGGCGCGCAGGTGCACGAGCTCCAGCGTCTCCTGGGGCACACCGCCCTTGCCGGCCGCCTTGATCAGCCCCTGGACGGCCTGCGCCGCGTCGGGAAGGACTGCCGCCGGGTTCTTCATCCGTGCCTGCATCAGGTGGCTCCTCATGAGTTCCGAAAGTGTCTGCCATCGCACTGACGGAGCGCGGCGCGGAAGTGTGACGGGCGGCCGGATATTTTCCGGGAGGCATGCGGTGCGGCCCGTCACGACGGCACCACGAGCATGCGTACGGCCAGGGCCAGGATCACGGCGCTGGACACCAGCGCCGTGAACAGCCGCCCCCGCCGGCCCGTCAGAGCCCGGCCCAGCAACGCGCCGCCGCCCGCGAGCAGCAGTTGCCAGACGGCCGAAGCGGCGAAGGCGGCGAGGACGAACACACCCTGTTCCAGGAGGCCGGCGGCCGTGCCGGCACTGCTCCCGAGGACCAGCGCCGCGAAGTACACGATGGTGGTGGGGTTCAGCATCGTGATGCCGAGCAGGGCCAGGTACGCGCGGCCGGGACTCACCGGCGTCCGGTCCGAGCGGGTGGCGAGCCGCTGCTCGCGGTACTGGCGGAGCGCGGTGACTCCGCCTCGTACGGCGAGGGCGACGAGCACGAGTCCCGAAGCCCAGCGCAGGGGGACCAGCACGGGCTGGAGGGCGGTGGCGAGTGCGGAGCCGCCGAGCGCGGCCACCAGGGCGTAGAGCCCGTCGGCCGTGGCCACGCCGAGCGCGGCGCACACGCCGATCCGCAGGGACGTACGGGCGGTGAGGGAGACGAGGTAGGTCGCGACCGCTCCGACGGGAATGGCGATGCCAAAGCCCGCGAGAAGCCCCGCGACGAGCGCGGCGGTCACGACCGCGGAGGTGAGAGCCTCCGCGGTCGGCCGGACTGCTGCTGGACCCGCACCGGACGAGCGGCGGCGAGGGTCGGCGGCAGAAGGGCTTCGGTCGTGGTCATGGGCAGATGGTGGCGTCGGGGCAGCCGCCGGGGCAACTGAATTGTCGCGCCCGGGAACGCGTCCCATACCGGGGTCGGGAAGGGCTGCGGCACACGCAAGGTGTGCCGCAGCCTGTGCGCCGCCGGATCCGGCGGACCGGCTAGAACGGGAAGTGCGCCTGCTGCGTCGCGAGCGTCACCCAGCGCGTGTTGCTGAACGCCTCGATGCCCCAGCGCCCGCCGAAGCGACCGTATCCGCTGGCCTTGAACCCGCCGAAGGGGGCGTTCGGCTCGTCGGCGACGGACTGGTCGTTGATGTGCACGATGCCGGTACGGATCCGGCGGGCGACCCTGAGCCCATGCGTACCGTTCTCGGTGATGATCCCGCAGGTCAGCCCGTGTTCCGTGGCATTGGCGAAAGCGATCGCCTCGTCGTCCGTGCCGAAGGTGCTGATCACGGCGAGCGGGCCGAACGCCTCCCCGTGGTAGAGGTCGGCGTCCTCGGGCAGGTCGGTCAGCACGGTCGCCGGATGTACGGCGCCCTCGAGGGTGGCGCCGCCGGTCAGCACGGTGGCGCCCTTGGCGACGGCGTCCTCGACGAGCGCGGCGACCCGGCGGGCGGCATCCGTCGTGACGAGCGGGCCGACGACGGTGTGCGGGTCGGCCGGATCACCGGACGCGAGAGACTCGGTCTTCGCGGTGAACTTGGCCTTGAACTCCTCGGCGAGGCTCTCGTGGACGAGGATCCGGTCGGCGGACATGCAGATCTGCCCGGAGTTCATGAAGACGGAGAAGACGGCGGCGTCGACCGCGTAGTCGACATCGGCGTCGTCGAGCACGATCACGGAGTTCTTGCCGCCGAGTTCCAGGACCGCGGGCTTCAGGTGCCGGGCCGCGTGCACACCGATGATCCGGCCGACGCCCGTGGACCCGGTGAAGTTGACGGCCCGTACGCGCTCGTCGGCGATCAGGGCCTCGGCGACGGCGGCCGCGTCCTCGGGAGCGTTCGTGATCACGTTCAGGACGCCGTCGGGCAGGCCCGCGTCGCGCAGGACGTCCGCGACGAAGAGCCCACAGGCGATGGGGGCGTCCTCGCTCGGCTTCATCACCACGGTGTTGCCCGCGGCGAGTGGCGCGGCGACCGCCCGGACACCCAGGATGACCGGGGCGTTCCACGGCGAGAAGGCGGCCACGACACCCACCGGCTCGCGGACCGCGAGCCCCAGCGCGCCCTCCTCCTGCGCGCTCAGCACCTCACCGCGCGGCGCGGTCACCGCGGCGGCGGCCTCGCGGAGGATGTTCGCGGCGAGACCGACGTTGAACATGGCCCAGGGCCGGGTCCCGCCGACCTCGCCCGCCATGATCCGTACGGCCTCGTCGGTGCGGGCCTCCAGCAGGTCGGCCGCGGCGAGGAAGATCTTCCGCCGCTGGGCGGGCCCGAGCGCGGCCCAGTCGGCGAACGCCGCGTCGGCGGCGTCCACGGCCCGGGTGACGTCCTCGACGCCGGCCGCGGCGACCGTGGCGTACACCTGTGAGCTGTAGGGATTCACGTCCTCGGCGGTGCGGCCGGAGGTCGCGGGCAGGTCCTTGCCGCCGATCAGCAGGTCACGATGGAGGGTCATGCGCGGCTCTTTCCGTCGTGCGAGGCAGTGCGCGGTGCTCCGAAACCGGAGCGCGTTCGCCTGGTGAACAATTCTCCGTTGAATCTTCAAATGGAGTCTGCAACTCGACGGGACGTCAGTCAATGGCCGACGGTCCCGTCGTATCCCTCCACCAGCATCCGGGCTGCCCGCCCGGCCTGCTCGGCGGGCTTCGAGCCGCTCTGTTCGATACCGGCGGTGACCATGGCGCCCTCCGCCAGCAGGTACACCTGTTCGGCCAGATCCGGGGGCAGTCCGGCGTCGCTCACGAGGGTGGCCAGGTAGTCCTTGAAGGCCCGCTTGTGGGTGCGGACCTGGTCGGTGACCCGCTCCGACGTCGCGCCGAGCTCCCCGTACGAGTTGATCCAGGCGCAGCCCCGGAAGGCGGGCTCGCGGAACCACTCGCCGAGCCAGTCGAAGACCGCGAGGACGCGCCGCCCCGGATCCTCGTGTCGTGCCACGTGGTCGGCCAGCCGCTGCCGCCAGCGGATGTCGCGCCGCTCCAGATAGGCCACGATCAGGTGCTCCTTGGCGGGAAACAGCTGGTAGAGCCGCTTGAGCGAGACCCCCGACGTGCCGCGGATGTCGTCCATGCCGACGGTCTGTATGCCCCGCCCGTAGAACAGGGTTTCCGCCGCGTCCAGGGCCTGTTCCCTGGCGATCGCGCTGTCCATGTACCGGCCCACTCCTTGACGTCTTGACGAGAGAACCATCGTTCTCTACGTTAGCAGGCACGCCGGAGAACGCACGTTCTCCAGCTCGTCGCACTGCCGTTGAGCTGCGTCGCCATCGAGTTGCGTCTGCATCGAGAGGAAGCCGTCATGACCGACCGCCCGCCCCTGCCGCCCTTCACCCGTGAGACCGCGGCCCGGAAGGTCCAGGCCGCCGAGGACGCCTGGAACACCCGCGATCCCCACAAGGTCTCGCTCGCCTACTCGCAGGACTCGGTCTGGCGCAACCGCGACACCTTCGTCACCGGCCGCGCCCAGATCGTGGAAATGCTCACCGACAAGTGGGGGCGCGAGCAGGAGTACGCCCTGCGCAAGGACCTCTGGGCCTTCGACGGGAACCGCATCGCCGTCCGCTTCCAGTACGAGTGCCGTGACGCCGACGGCCAGTGGTGGCGCTCCTACGGCAACGAGCTGTGGGAGTTCGACGAGCACGGCCTGATGACCCGGCGCGAGGCCAGCATCAACGACGTACCGATCGAGGAGAAGGAACGCCGGATCCACGGCCCGCGTCCGGACGCGGAGCGAGGGGAGTCCTTTCCCGTTCAGTAGGGTTCCCGGGTGACTGAACAGGCCGGGAAGCCCTTCCTCTACGTCGTCGTCTGCGCCGCCGGAGTCGCCGAGGGGGTCGAGGAGTTGATCACCCTGGCGCAGGATCGGAACTGGGAGGTCGGGGTCTTCGCGACCCCGATCGCGACCGGCTTCTTCGACACAGCGTCGGTCGAGTCGCGGACCGGCAGGCCGATCCGGTCCGCGTGGCGTTCCCCCGGCGACCCGCGCCCGTTCCCCGACCCGGACGCGGTCACCGTGGCGCCCGCGACCTTCAACACCATCAACAAATGGGCGGCCGGAATCTCCGACACCCTAGCCCTCGGCACGCTCTGCGAGGCATATGGGATGGGGGTGCCGATCTCCGTACTCCCCTGTGTGAGCGAGGCGTTGACGGCCCACCCCGCGTATCGGGACAGCCTGAAAAGGCTGCGCGGGATGGGAGTCCGGTTCGGCGAACACGCCTTCGGTGACCCGGCGGACCGGGGGTTCCGCTGGGAACAGGCCCTGGACCTCCTGGAGCGGTGACCCGGTCCCGGGCCGGGTGTCAGTGCCCCAGCTCCTCCCGCAACTCCGGCTGCAGCAGCTCCCGATGAGCCCGTACGAGTTCGTCGCACAGGTCCCAGATCCGCTCCACCGGAAGGGCCGCAGCCGTCGCGGGGTCGGCCATCGCGGCATGGCGGATGTGTCGCGGGTCTCCGTCCGTGGCCGCGCGGACGACCAGGTCGGTGACGGAGACGTACGCGCTGTTGAGCGCCGCGCACTGCGGGGGAAGTGACCCGACACGGGTCGGCTGGACGCCCAACGCGTCGGCCAGGCAGGGCACTTCGACCACGGAGTCGGCCGGCAGGTTGTCGATGAGCCCGCGGTTCGGGACGTTTCCGTAGATCGTGCGAGGGGTCCCCGTGACGACACTGTGGATGACCTGGGGCGCGTACTCCATCGTGCCCTCGACGGGCAGCGGAGCGTCCGCGAGCAGGGCCCGGCGGGTGCGCTCGTAGTCGGCCGTGTTCTCCTCGATGATCCCCAGGTACGCGCCCACCGGCAGCCGGAGACGTTCGATCTCGGTGTCGTGGTGCAGATACCAGGGGACGTACTCGGCGGAGTGCTCGCTCGTCTCGGTGGGGTAGTGGCCCAGCCTGCGGTACATGTCGACCCGTACGCGGCGCAGGAGCCCCGGATCCTTGGCGATCGCGGCGTCGAGGAGCGGGTGGAGGTCGCGGCCGTCGCGTTCGAAACGCAGCACCCAGGCCTGGTGGTTCACGCCGGCGGCCAGATAGGAGACCTCCTCGAAGGGGACGCCGACCAGCTGCGAGAGGTCGTGCATCGTCCAGTACACCGAGTGGCACAGGCCGGTCGCGCGCAGGGCCGGCGCGATCCGCGACAGGTACAGGACGTTCATGGCCATCGGGTTGGTGTAGTTCAACAGCTGCGCGTCCGGGCAGAGTTCGGCCATGTCCTCGGCGAGGCCGCGCAGTACGGGGAAGGTGCGCAGGGCGCGGAAGATACCGCCGATACCGAGCGTGTCGCCGATGGTCTGGCGCACTCCGTGGCGGGCCGGGACGCCGAAGTCCGTGCGGGTGGCCTCGTTCATGCCGACCTGGACGGTGTTGACGACGAAGTCGGCACCTTCGAGGGCCGCGCGTCGGTCGAGGTGGGCGGTGATCGTCGGTTTGGCGCCGCGCTCGTCCGCGATGTGACGGGCGGCCCCCTCCGCCGTGGCCAGCCGTTCCTCGTCGATGTCGTGCAGGGCGATCCGGGCGTGCCCCAGCTCGGGGAACGCGAACAGGTCGGCCAGGAGCCCCTGCGTGAACACCACGCTGCCGGCTCCCACGAAGGCGATCTTTACGTCGGTCATGTGCGGCTCTCCAGGTCGGTGTGGGCGCAGGCCTCGTGCCACGTCGGCTGCGCGGCCGTACCGCCGTGGCCGCGGGTCGAGAGCGAACCGCAGACCGCGGCCAGCGCAAGAGACGAGCGCAGGTCAAGACCGTGCAGGGTCGCCGCGACGAAACCGGCGTCGAAGCTGTCCCCGGCGCCCACGGTGTCGACCGGTTCCACCGGCACGGCTGGTACGCGACGGACCCGTTCTCCGTCGTGGGCGAGCGCGCCCTCGGAGCCGTCCTTGACGACGACCAGCGGGACGATTCCCGTCAACGCCGCTGCTGCCGCCTCCGGTTGGCTCTCGCCGGTGAGCGCACGGGCCTCGGCGGCGTTCGGCAGCAGGATGTCGGTGAACTCCAGTACGGGGTCGAGCAGTTCGCGGTCCCAGCTGCTGTCGGGATCGTCGTTGGTGTCGAGCGAGGTACTCGCTCCCTGGGACTTGGCCGTGGCGAACACGGCTGCCAGGGAACGTGCCAGACGGGGCATCAGGAAGAAGGACGCCGCGTGCACGTGCCGGGCCTCCGCCAGCAGCGCTTCGGGCACGTCCCGCGCGCTTGTCGCCGTCAGACAGCCGGGCGAGGTGAGGATGGCACGGTCGCCGTCCTTGTCGTTGAGCACCACCGTCAGGGGCGTGGGCAGGTGAGGGTCGGTGGCCAGGTGAGTGACGTCGACGCCGCGATCGGTGAGCGCCCCGCGGACGAACGCGCCCGCGGGATCGTCCCCCACGCGCCCGGCGAAGGCCACCCGCAGCCCCAGCCGTGCGGCGCCGCACGCCATGATCGCCGCCGAGCCGCCGAGGACCAGCCCGCCCCGCTCGACGAGTTGTTCACGCTGGCCGAAGGCCATCGCGCGGAGCACCGGACCCACCACGACATCGGGATTGACGTCACCGATCACCAGGAGATCGAAGGAACGGGACAAGGCGGCTACCCCTTCAGTCCGCTGGACGTGAGCGACTGGACGAACGTCTTCTGCGCCAGCAGGAACGCCACCAGCACCGGCAGCACCGTGATGACGTTGCCCGCCATCACCGCGGACCAGCGTGCGTGGTGCTGTCCCTGGAAGGTCGTCAGGCCCAGCTGGAGCGTGTACTGCGTGTCGTGGTTGATCGCGATGAGCGGCCAGGACAGGTCGTTCCACGTGGTCAGGAAAGTCAGCACCGCGACCGTCGCGAGAGCAGGCCGGGCCAGCGGCATGACGATCGAGAAGAGCACGCGCAGCCGCGAACACCCGTCGATCCAGGCGGCCTCCTCGATCTCCCTCGGCAGCGTCAGGAAGAACTGCCGGAACAGGAACACGGCGAAGGGCGTCACCAGCGACGGCACGATCAGCGCACCCAGCGTGTCGATCAGACCGAGCCACTTCATCACCAGGAAGGTCGGGATCATCGTCAGCTGGAACGGGATGACCATGGTCGCCAGCATCAGCCCGAGCAGCACCCGCGACCCCGCGAACCGCATCCGCGCGAACGCGTAGCCGCCGAGCGACCCGAGCAGCAGATTCGACACGACGGCGACCGACGCGACGATCAGCGAGTTCGCGAACCAGCGCGGGAACATCGCGTTGCCGAGCACATACCGGTAGCCGCCCAGATCGATGCCGTCGGGCCACAGCGCCGGCGGAAACCGGTTGATCTCCGCGTTCGTCATCACCGAACTCAGCAGCAGCCACACCAGCGGCAGCGCGAACGCCAGCGCCAGCGGGGCGAGCAGCAGATGCCAGGGGCTCACCCTGCGCGGACTCGCCCCGCGGGGACTCGTGCCGCGCGCGCTCACCTTGAGCGCGTTCATCGGACGGGTGCTCATCGGAGGGCTCCTTCCACGACGCGCCCCTGTCGGCGCCGGACGACACGCAGGGCCACCCCCGCGACCAGCAGGGCCAGCGCGAGGACGTACGCGGCCGCGGCCCCGTATCCGGCCGTGAACATCTGGAACGCCTGCTGCCAGACGAAGTACACGATCACGGTCGTCGACCCGAGCGGGCCGCCCTTCGTGGTCACGTACACGAGGTCGAAGACCTGGAGCGCGGTGATCAGCTGCCACAGCAGGAGGAAGACCGTCACGGGAGTGAGGGCGGGGAGGGTGATGTGCCGCAGTACGCGCCATCGGCCGGCCCCGTCGATGCGGGCGGCCTCGACGAGTTCGCGCGGTACGTCCTGCAGCGCGGCGAGATAGACGACCACGCAGAAGCCGACACCGCTCCACAGCGAGATCAGGACCAGCAGGTAGATGGCCTGGTCGGGGTCGGTCAGGAAGCCCTGCGGCGAGACGCCGAACGTGTGCAGCAGCGAGTTGGCCGCGCCGAACTCCGGATCGAGGATGAAGGAGAACAGCACGCCCTGCGCGGCCGCGGACACCACGAACGGAATGAAGAGCAGGGTCCGGTAGAGGCCGATGAACCGGATTCGCCGGTTCAGGGCGAGCGCGAGCGCCAGACCGCCGAGCAGGCTCAGCGGCACGAACAGCGCCGCGTACAGCAGCGTATTGCCCACCGCCGTATGGAAGTTGGGGTCCTGGGCCAGCGCCCGGTAGTTGTCGATGCCCACCCAGCGGCCCGGCGTGACCAGGTCGTCGGCGCGGAACGACAGCAGCAGCGACCAGACCACCGGGACGATGCCGAGGCCCAGGATGACGAGAACCGACGGGGCGATGAACGCCCAGGCCGTGGCCTTCTCCCGGCGGGCGCGCCGCCGTGCGCCGCGGCGTGAGACGGCCGGTGCCCGCGGCTGGGACTGCGGCGCGAGGGTGATGGCGCGGGGCAGTGATGTCATGCGGCCTTCCTCCCTTGGTACAGCGCGGGATCAGCACAGGTCGAGCGAGGGATCCGTGAGCGGTCCGGATCCATGAGGAGTCAGCGCGGAATGAGCAGTGCCGCGTCGGCCTTGTCGGCGCACCGGCGCAGCGCCTTGTCGGGGGAGTCCCTGCCGAGCAGGACCGAGACGATCGCCTCGCCGAGCGCCTGGGAGATCTGCGGGTACGCGGCATGGACGGGCCGGACCCGGGCGGAGTCCAGCGCGTCGGTGAACACCGCGAGTCCCGTCGTCTCCTGGGAGTGCTTCCGCCACCGCGGGCGCCGCTCCGTCGCGGAACCCAGCGGCAGGCTCCCGGCCCGGATGTCCCACCGGGCGTCCTGCTCCGGCCGCATCATCCACTGGACGAACTCCACGGCGGCCCGCGAGCGCGCGGAGCCGTTGTCGAAGACGGTCCAGGTGTCGGGGCCCGAGATGGTCACCGGCCGCCCTGTGTAGGACGGCAGCGGTA
The DNA here is from genome assembly GCF_036182465.1 of Streptomyces sp. NBC_00258. Lineage (NCBI taxonomy): Bacteria > Bacillati > Actinomycetota > Actinomycetes > Kitasatosporales > Streptomycetaceae > Streptomyces > Streptomyces sp. NBC_00258. The sequence continues at coordinate 2,309,165 of NZ_CP108081.1, read as the reverse complement.
CGACGTCGTAGTCCACCTCGGCGTCCATGATGTCCGGCAGCTGCCAGGGCCCGGTCGCGACCATCGCCATCCGGCCGCCCAGGAACACCTGGTACATCTGCTCGCCGCCGGGCTTCGGATCGACGTACACGCTCTTGTCCTCGACGAGTCGCCGCAGGGTGTCGAGCGCCCGGACCCCCTGGCCGGCGAAGCCGATGCTCCGGCCGTCGTCGGAGACGACGTCCCCGCCCAGGTCCCAGATCATCGGCCACAGCCGCCAGACAGTGTCCTCGTCACCGGTGCCTGGCCAGCCCGTTCCGAAAACGCCACGGCCGGAGTCGGTCAACTTCCGTGCCGTGTCGGTGAATTCCTCCCAGGTCCAGCCCGCTTCGGGGAAGGGGACGCCGGCCTGCCGGAACAGTTTCCTGTTGTAGACGACGGCCAGCGAGTCGAGCAGCGCGGGAGCGGCCCGCACCTTGCCGTTGACGGTGACCGCCTCGCGCACAGGCGCCCAGAAGCTGTTCCAGGCCGTGGGGCCGCCGCGCATCGCGTCGGTCAGGTCGACGACCCGGGGGCTGCGGGCGATGCTGGCGAGGTCGGAGCCGAAGACGTACGCGATGTCCGGGTACGAGCCGGCGGCCAGCGCTGCCGTCACCTTCTGCAGCATCGCGTCGGAGACGACCCCGCCGCCACCGGCGTCGACCCGGATCCTCGGATGCGTCCGGTTGAACTCCGTGACCAGCGCCTGTATGGCGTCCTTGGCGATGTCGACCTGGCCGTGCCACAGCTCCACGGTCACCTTCCCGTCGGCGCCCACGCCGTCGGACGCGCCTTGTGAACAGGCGCCCAGCAGTGGCGCTGCGGCGATCGCGGCAGCTCCTTTGAGCAGGCCGCGGCGCTCAACAGGGCACAGCACACCTCGGGTTCGAGTCATCGGGAGCCTCCGTCAGCGGGTCTTGCGGACGTAGTCGGCGCTGTCCGGCGTCGACACCAGCACGTCCCGGCGCACGATGCTCAGCCGGTCGCCGAAGCCCGAACGGGCCTTCCTGAAACCGTTGTCGGTGTACTCGATCACCACGACACGGTCGTCGAACGCCTCGGCGTACTCACCGCACTCGTCGTACTCGCCGCATTCCTCCGCCACCGCGAAGTCGAGCCCCGTACGGCCTCGTTGACCTGCCAGCTCCACGGTGTTCTTCTGCCCGATGGCCAGGCCCCGGGCGTGCGCACGGTCCGAGAGGAGCTTGATGAAGGCGGTGGCGTCGTCCCCGCTCAGCAGACCGCCGGAGCGGGTGAAGCTGTCGAAGTTGTCGGGCTCGACCGCGTCGTAGCCCTTGTCCGCGCAGCCGTCGATCCACTCGTTGATCCGGGCCGCGACGCGCTCGCGCTTGGCGGGTGTGCCGATGTCGAGCAGGGCCTCGTCCCAGTCGCCGTCGACGACGACCTTGCCCTTCTTGTCGCGCAGCAGCAGATCGGCGGGCCAGTCGTCCCGTTCGTCCGGCTGGGCCTGGAACGCGTTGACGTAACAGATGTTGTAGAGACCGCGCGCGGGTTCGGCCTTGCGGTCGCGGGCGACGATACGGACGCCGGCGGGCGGCTGATAGGCGCCGCCGATCTGGTAGTCGAAACCCGCGTGCACGGGGGGCAGCCGAACGGCCTTCGGGCTCGGCCTCGTGGATTTGTCCGGGCCCTTGTCGTCCGGATCCGACGTACAGGAAGCCAGTGCGGCGAGGACGACCAGGGCGGCGGCCGCCCTGAGCACTCCCACGCGGGCGCCACGCTTGACGGGCATGTCCGCTCCATCAATCGCGAGTACGTCCCCGCCTCGGACCCCGTGCCGGTCCTGGCGACTTTGGCCGGACTGAGAACCTTGTCCGATACCGGCTGGGCGTACCTCTGCGTGCCGGGCTGCGGGCCTGGGCACGCCTGGGATCAAACCGTGCGAATTCCTGTGCGTCAAGTCCGCGTTCGGCTCCGCTGGGGGCGCCGGTGTGTCGTCTGCGGGTGGGTGGGGGGCTGGTCGCGCAGTTCCCCGCGCCCCCAAGAAGCCGGTGGCTCACGCCAGTTGTCGGCTGCTGGTTGTCCTGGGTTGCTCGCGCAGTTCCCCGCGCCCCCACCCACCCGCACCCGACGACGACAGGGCCGGCCACCCCGCAGGAGTGTCGGCCCGAGCGGGCGTTCTAGTGTTTGATCATGATCCGAGAACACGTCACCCTCGCCGTCCACGACCACGGCGGCGAGGGCGCACCGCTCCTGCTGCTGCACGGCGCCGGCCGTACTCTCGCGGACTGGGCCGCCGTCGCCCCGCTCCTCGCCCGCCACCACCGGGTGCTGGCCGTGGACCTGAGGGGCCACGGGTTCTCGCCGGACGGGACGTGGAGCATCCCCGAGGTGCTCGTGGACATCGAGGCGGTTCTGGACACGCACGGCATACCCGGGGCGCTCCCCGTCGGCCACTCGCTCGGCGGGATGCTCGCCGTCCGGTACGCCCTCGACCACCCGGGGGTCACTCCGGGCGCGGTGAACCTGGACGGATACGGGTGGGGGAGGCCCGGCCAGTACGTTGGCCTCGATCCGGCGCATGCCGAGGAACGGCTCGCCCAGGTCCGGGAGTTGGCCGCGACGGTCGCGGGCCAGGTCGTTCCCCGGGGCGGCCTCAAGGACCTGCTCGCCCAGCAGAGGACGATGTCCGCGCAACTGGGTATCCCGTACGAGCTGCTGGAGGCGGGGGTCCGGCGTTCTGTCCACGAACGCGCCGACGGCCAGCTGGAGTTGCGGCCCGGGCGGGAGCACGCCCTGGAGATGCTCGCCGAGATCGACTCGCTCGACCTCTTCGCGCTCTTCCGCCGCATGGACCGGCCCCTGCTGCTCGGCCGCGCGTTGCGGCCTGTCCCGTCGATCCCGGGCTTGGACTGGTTCGACGAACTGATGGCGGCCCACGCGAAGGGACTCGCCCGGGATCTCGCCGAACTGGCCCACAGCCGTGCCGAGGTCACCGTCGCCGACATCGACGGCACCCACGCGATGCTGCTGGAGAACCCGCGCCCGGTCGCCGACGCGATCCTGGGATTCGCAGCGGGGCTCTCCGCCGACTGACCGAGAAGCCTCACCTCATGAGCGGTGGCTGTCCGGCCCCCTGAACACGAGGGGAGAGCCCGGCGACACGGGCGGCGAGCCCCAGGCCATGCTGCCGAGCCGCGAGCGCCGGGCTACCGTTTCGTGAGGCCGACGCCCGTTCCTGTACAGGCACGACGTCTCGTACTGGCACGACTTGCCGTGCGGGCACGACCTCTCGTACGGGCATGAGGAGAACCGTGACGGATGCAAGGAGAGCCGTGAGCACCCCGCACAAGCCGCTCGTGATCCTGCAAGCCGACCCGCACCCCAAGGAACGCATCTTCACCCCGGACGCGCTGGCCCGGTTCCACGACCGCTTCACCGTCGTGGAACCGGACACCGGGGAGGCCTTCGACAAGGCATTGCCCGACGCGTTCGCCGTCGTCGGCCAGCCCGATCTGCCGGCCGAACGTCTGGCCCGGGCAGGGGAGTTGAGGGCCCTGCTCAACGTCGAGGGCAACTTCTTCCCGAACGTCGACTACGACGTGTGCTTCCGGCGCGGCATCCACGTCCTGGGCTGCGGACCGGCCTACGCCCAGGCCGTCGCCGAGTACGCCCTCGGGCTCGCGCTCGACCTCGCGCGCGGCATCAGCCGTGAGGACCGCGCCTTCCGTGCCGGACGCGAACGGTACGTGTCCGACGGCAACGCCGACGCCGTACTCCTGCGCGGCGCGGACGTCGGCCTGATCGGATTCGGGAACCTCGGCCGTAGCCTCCACCCGCTTCTGGCGCCCTTCCGCCCCACCCTCCGCGTCTACGACCCCTGGCTGCCGGCGGCCGTCCTGCGCGAGCAGGGACTCGTCCCGGCAACCCTCGACGAGACCCTGACCCGCAGCCGGTTCGTCTTCGTCCTCGCGACCGTCACGGACGACAGCCGTCATCTGCTCGGCGAGCGTGAGCTGGGACTGCTGCCCGACGGCGCCCGGCTCGTACTGGTCAGCAGAGCGCCCGTCGTGGACTTCCCCGCGCTGCTCGCACGGGTCGCCGAGGGCAGGCTGCTCGCGGGCATCGACGTCTGGCCCGACGAACCCGTCGCCGCCGACGACCCGGCCCGCGAACTGGAGGGACTGGTCCTCTCCGCCCATCGCGCGGGCGGCATCCCGGAGGCCTTCCAGACCATCGGCGACATGGTCGTGGACGACCTGACCCTGCTGGCCCAGGGGCTGCCGCCCGCCCGGATGCAGACCGCCGCGCGCGAACTCGTCGGCCGCTACCGCAACCGTCCCGTCACCTGAAGGGCCCGGCCAATGCTGTGTCTTCCCGGAGGCCGCCCCGCCCCCGGGAAAGCAGGTCGGCCGACGTGCCCGGAACCCGCCCTGTGAGGTGCATTTCAGTGAACATCCCCTGCGAGAGCCTCCTGTTCGACAACGACGGCGTGCTGGTCGACTCCGACCTGGGCGTCGACCAGGCATGGAGCCGGTGGGCCCGCGCTCGCGGTCTGGCCGCCGACCGGGTCACCGTGATGGTGCACGGCCGGCGCTCCGCCGACACCGTCGCGTTGCTCGTGCCCGACTCCGAGGACCGGCCCGCCGCCCTCGCCGAGATCGACCGTCTGGAGATCGAGGCGGCGGCCACCACGACCGCACTGCCCGGTGCCCTCGACCTGCTCACGAGCCTGCCGCAGGGCAGCTGGGCCGTGGTGACCTCCGGAGTGAACGCCCTCGCCCGGGCCCGAATCGCCGCCGCGGGCCTGCCCCTGCCGCCCGTGCTCATCACCGCGGACGACGTCAGCCACGGCAAGCCCGCCCCCGACGGCTACCTGGCGGCCGCCGCGAAGCTGGGCACGGACCCGGCACGCACGGTCGTCTTCGAGGACAGCGCGGCCGGCGCCACGGCGGGGGCGGCGGCCGGGGCGTACGTCATCGGCGTCGGGCCGCGCGGCCTGGACACCGACGCCTCCGTCGTCGTACGGGATCTGCGTGGGCTGACCTGGCACGACGGCGCACTCGACCTGGGCGCGGCGGAGTTGCTGCGTTCCTGACCCGCGGGAATCCGACGGTGTCAGTGCGGGCCCGCCGGTTCGAACTCCGTGCCGCACGGGCCCGCGCCCTCGCTCTCCCGCAGGGGGACGGGCTCCCCGCCCATCGAAAGGGTGGGGTAGAAGCGGCCGATGCGCTCGGCGGAGCGGCCGACGTAGTGGCCGATGTACGAGCGGCGGAAGCGGTCGGTGCTGCGGTTGGGCTGGGAGCCGTGCACCAGGCTGCCGTTGAAGAACAGGACGTCACCGGGCTCCATGTCGACCGGAACGGGAGCCAGTCCGGGCGGCGGCGGGACGTACTCGCGGGCGAACGACACTCCCTCGTCGGCCTCTTCGGGGCAGAACACGTCCATGCGGTGGGTGCCCGGGACCACTTCGAGGCCGCCGTTCTCCCGGTCGATCACATCGCAGGCGATCCAGGCGGCCACACAGGTGCCCGGCTCCACCCGCAGATAGAAGTTGTCCTGGTGCAGGGCCTGGCCACGGGCGCCCGGCGGCTTGAAGTAGAACATGCTCTGCGCGGCCAACACCTCCTCGCCCAGCAGCAGTTCGAGGACGTTCCGCAGCCGGGGTTCGAGGAGGTGGCGCAGCGCCAGGTCGTTGATGCGGTGCGGGTTCATGACCCGCGGGTAGACGTGCAGCGGATCCGCGGGACCCGCGGACCCGGCCGAGCGGGGCTCGAAGTGTCCGGGGACCGGTCCGCGGGCGTGCAGTGCCGCGAACTCGGCGCACAGCGCGTCGATCTCGGCCGGGGCGAACAGCCCGCGCGCCACGGTGAAGCCGTCCTCCTCGAAGCGCCGCACGACGTCCCCGCCCGCGCCCCCGCTCGGGTCCGTGTTCGTGACCCTGTCCGTGACTGTCATACGTTCGTCCCTTCGCGTCGGTGTCCTGCATGCCCCACGCTAGGCAGAAGCGCCTTCCGGGAGGATGCCTGTGCGTGCTGACCAGTTGCCCGAGCCTGCTGTCCCGTCCCCGCCGCCCGGCCTGGTGACGGTCGGCCGCTTCGACCAGCGCCCCGGCTACAGCATCAGCAGGCCGGGCGGCGCCGACAGCTGGCTCTTCGTCTGGACCACCGGCGGTGCGGGCCGACTCGCTCAGGGCGCAGCGGAGACGGGGGCAGGCGCGGGGGACCTCGTCGTCCTCGGCCCGGACCTGCCCCACCACTACGCCGTCGCACCGGGCGCGAGGCACTGGGCGTTCTGGTGGGTGCACTGCCAGGCGCGGCCGACCTGGACGGACTGGCTGCGGCCGTACGCGCTCGGGGACCGGCTGTACGCCGTCACCCCGGTACCGGACGGCGTGCGGGGACGACTGAATTCGGCGTTCCGGCGGATGCTCGCGGACGCGCGGTGGACCGGGGCGGGGGCTCCACCCGAGGGAAGGCCCCAGGCGGAGCTCGACAGGGAGCCCGAGGACGGCCGGGTCGCCGTGGCCCACGGAACCGCCGCCCGCGAGCTCGCCCTCTGCTCCCTGGAGTCCGTCGTCCTGCTCGCCACCGCCACGGCTCGTGGGGAACCGGACCGCTCCGGCCTCGACGTACGGATCCGGCAGGCCGAGGCGCTCATCGCGGCCGACCCGGGCGCCCCGCACACCGTGGAGTCACTGGCGGCGGGGGTCTCGCTCTCGGCATCCCGCTTCGCGCACCTCTTCACCCAGCAGCTCGGCCTGTCCCCGATGCGGGCACTGCTGGCCGCCCGGCTGCTGCACGCCGCCCGGCTGCTTGAAGCCACCGACCTGCCGGTGGAACGGGTCGCCACGGCCTCCGGCTTCAGCAGCCCGTTCCACTTCAACCGCGTCTTCCGGCAGCGCTACGGAGCCCCGCCCGGCGCGTACCGGGCAGGACTCCGACGCTGACGAGTGCCGCTGCCTATTCGCGCGTCGAACGGCGCTCGGCGGCGAAGGCCGCCAGCCAGGCCAGCGGGGCGTTCCAGTTGACCGTCACCTCGTTGGTGGAATACGAGCCGATGTCGTCGATGTAGCAGGCCGCGGGGGAGCAGCCGGCCAGGTGCTCCTGTGCCACGGGATCCTGCAGCCCGCTGTTGGGACCGCCCGCGAGGGAGCCCGCCGGCGGGTTCGGCAGCGAGGCGTCGTACTGGTTCGCCCAGAACCGGTGGTGCTGGTTGCGGGCGTACGTGTCGCCGTAACCGGTGATGTAGGAGAGGTCGAGGGTGTTGCGGCCCAGCAGGTAGTCCATCGACTCCAGCACCCCGGCCCGGTACCGCTGTTGACCCGTCAGCGCGTAGGCCGTGGCCATGACGATCGCGTTGTTGGTGACCTGGCTGTTGGAGCCCCACACGTACCCGTTCGCGGGGATGGGCACCGCGTAGCCCTGGCCCGCCATCATGGCGAGGTGTCCGTCGGCCGCGGCGGTCACGGACGCGCGCACGCGCCTGATGTCGGAGGCGGGCAGCCCGTTCGGCACGGTCGCCAGGGTCAGCCGGCCGAGCGCCGCGGTGTCGGCCCAGTTGAAGCCGGTCGGTGTGAGCGCCCCGGACGAGGTGTGCCAGGGCGAGGAGGTGACCGCGTCCCGGTAGGCGCGCTCCCCGGTCGCCGCGTACAGCTCGGTCGCCGCCCAGTAGAAGTCGTCGGTGACCTGGGTGTCGTTGTAGGGGCCGCCGCCGGTGCTGTCCGACTCCGGGGCGTAGATCGCGGGGTTGGCCTTCGCCGCGGTCCACGCCGTGCGGGCCACGCTCAGGCACCGCTTCGCGTACGTGGAGTCGTACGGCTTGAAGACACGCGCGCACTGGGCCGCCGTGGCGGCGAGGTTGAGCGTGGCCGCGGTGGAGGGGCGGTGCAACTCGCGCGGCTGGGCGTCGAGTTCGGGGCGGGTCGGGATGCCCGTCCAGGCCGCGTCGTGGATCTTGTGGAAGGCCATGCCGGCGTACTGCTTGCCGTCCGGCACCTGCATCCGCATCAGGAAGTCGAGCTCCCAGCGGGCCTCGTCCAGCACGTCCGGGACGCCGTTGCCGCGCTCGGGTATCCGCAGGGTCGAGTCGCCGAGCGCGGACGCGTTGCCCGCCCGCTTGGCCCGCGCGAAGGAGTCGACCAGCGTCCAGGCGGAGATCCCTCCGTTGACGACGTACTTGCCGTGGTCGCCCGCGTCGTACCAGCCGCCCCGCACGTCCTGGGTGTAGTCGCACACCCCGGCCTGACAGGGCACGTTCGTGTCGCCCTGGTTCGGTGCGACTCCGATGTGCGCGGCCGGGCGCGCGTAGGAGGGACCCACCAGTGAGGCCTCGATGGGCGTGCCGCTGCGCTGGTGGTAGAAGAACGCCATCGCGTCCGAACGCAGGCCGTCGTAGAGATCCGCGCGGATGTCGAAGGCCGCGCTGTTCTGCCCGTCGACCACCAGGACGAACCCCGAGCCGGCCTTCCGGTACGCGGAGAAGTCCGCGGTGTGGGTCGCCTCGCCCGAGGCCGTGTCCGTGCCGTGTACGACGGTTCGGCCGGAGGCTGCCACGGCGCCCGACGCGTTGCGCAGCTGCCAGGTCAGCGGCTGGGTGGCGGAGTTGACCACCGTGGCGCGCTTGGGGCCGTCCGGCAGGTAGCCGGCCTGGTTGACGCGTACGGGCGTCGTCGCGGTCGCGGACGGGTCGGCGGCGGACGGCGACGCGGCCGACGGTGACGCGGCGGACGGCAGCCCGGTCGCGCCGGGCGCGAGTGCCGTGCCGCCGGAGAGCAGGGCCGCCGTCAGCAGGGCGGCAGTCGTGCGTTTTCTCGTACGGCGTCTTGTGGGGCGGCGGTGCACGTGCGGAAACGTGAGCATGGAGCGCCTCCCGGTGCCTGGACTGGGTCCACGGATGCCGTCTGACGGGGACGACAGGATTATGGGAGCGCTCCCAAAACGGAGCATTGCATGGCCATGTCACAGCGTCAATGCTCCGCGCACGACCTGGCGGGGGAGTGACGGCCGACCTGGGCGAGGTGAGCCAGGGGCCCTGTGCGTCTCAGGCTCCGAACACGCGCAGGGAGAGCCAGAGGGCCACCACGGCCGGGATGAGGGTGGCGGGCACGGTGATGAGACCGAGGCGCGTGAACTCGCCGAGCTCGACGTCGTGCTCGTGCTGATGCACGATGCGCCGCCACAGCAGCGTGGCCAGCGATCCGGCGTAGGTGAGGTTGGGCCCGATGTTCACCCCGAGCAGTACGGCGAGCACCGGGCCCGGTCCCGCCACGGCCGCCAGGGGCAGCAGCACCAGGACCGCGGGCAGGTTGTTGATGAGGTTCGCCAGGACGGCGGCGAGCGCCGCGATGCCGAGCAGCGCCAACAGGCTCGACGAGTCGGGGACCAGATGGCCGAGCACGTCCGCGAGGCCGTTGTCGACCACGGCACGCACCACGATCCCCAGTGCCAGGACGAAGGCGAGGAAGGCCGGTGAGGTGGCGCGCAGGACGGCGAGCGGTGTCGTGCGCCCGCGGACCAGCGCCCGGCCGGCCAGAACCAGCGCCCCGGCCAGTGCGGCCCAGGCCGGTTCGATACCGAGCGCGGACGCCACGGCGAAGCCCACGAGCGTACAGGCGACCGTGACCAGCGCGAACACGGGCAGCTCGACGGGGTCGACCGTGGTCGGCACCGGGGCGTCGCCCTTGAGGTCGTCGGCGAAGAAGCGCCGGAAGGCCAGGTACTCGGCGGCGATGGCGACGGCCCACGCGGGTCCCATCAGCACGGCGAACCGGGTGAAGCTCAGACCGCTGGCCGTGAACGCCAGCAGATTGGTGAGGTTGGAGACGGGCAGCAGCAGCGACGCCGTGTTCGACAGATGGGCGGTGGCGTACACATGGGGCTTCGGGCGGGCGCCGAGCCGGGCCACGGTCGCGAACACCACCGGAGTGAGCAGGACGACGGTGGCGTCCAGGCTCAGCACGGCCGTGATGACCGAGGCGAGCAGGAAGTTGGCGGCCAGCAGTCGTTGCGGCCGTCCCTTGGACGTACGGGCCAGCCAGGCGCCGCACGCCTGGAAGAGCCCCTCGTCGTCGCAGAGTTTGGCGAGCACGAGCACCGCGGCCAGGAAGCCCACCACGGGTCCGAGCAGCTCGGCCTCGGCGCGTGCGTGGTCGAGCGTGATCGCGCCGGCCGCGATCACCACACCGGCGGCCGGGACCGCCACGGTGGCCTCCGGCAGGCCGAAGGGACGGATCACGGCACAGGCCAGTACCGCCACGAGGAGAGCGGCGGAAAGGGCTGTGGCGAGTGTGGAACTCAGGGTTCGTCCTTCGGGAGTGATTGTCGGTTTCGTTTAATCGAATCAGACGGCCTGTTGCGGAAGCGAACGGGGGTGTGTCCAGGACCCCGCCGCCGAGCTCCTTCCCTGCGTTCTTGGGTTGCATATTCCAACGAATTACCGGCAGCGGTCCCCTTCTCTTCCGATGCCAAATCGGTACTTACTTCGGGTAACTTGAGAGTACGTCATTCCGAATCACATTGCTTCGGGCTTCTGTTGACACTTTGTCTCCGTCAAAGACGCTGGGGAAATGGGGGATTGAGAGCGTTCTCTTGTTCCGGGGCGGTGCGTTGTGCAAAGGTGCACCCGTAAGCGTGCAGGAAAAATTCCGTACCCCTTGGTATGGACTATTTCTGCGGGGGCAATGGAGGAAAGTGCACGTGAGCGACGCGACCCCGTCGAATTCACCTACGACCGGAAGCCTGTTCGATGCGACGGACGAACGGCTCACGGCAGACCTGAAGAGGGGCTCGGGCAAGACACCCGCCCAGTATCCCTCCGGGGAACTGCTCGCCCGGCACTGGGTGCCGGTCTTCTCGTACGCCCGACTGTGCACGAACGGTGCGCAGTACGCCGGAATGCTCACCACCGCAGCATTCACCCGGCTCTTCGGGGAGTCGGTGCGCCACACCGGTCCGAAGGCCGCATGGCGACCGCAACTGCTGGTGACCGTGCGCCGAATAGCGGGCGAATGGGACGCGGACAAACGCCGGGAGCTGCTCCGTCCCGAGCTGCGGTCCGACCCGAACGACAAGGACCGTGCCGCGGACCGGCTTCTCCCGCCGGAGAACAGGCGCCTCGTGTCGCGCGCGTTCCATCGGCTGCCGGAGTCCGCCCGCTGTGTTCTGTGGCATGCGGAGGTGGAGGCCGAGGATCTCGCGGTACCGGCCCGCCTGCTCGGAATCTCCGTCGAGGACGTTTCCGTCGCACTGGACCGGGCGCGGGAACTGCTGCGCCAGAACTGCCTGGAGAACCATCGCGAACTCGCCCCCGACCAGGAGTGCCGCCGCTACAGCCGGCTGCTCGACGTATCGCTCCGGCCCGGCGGCAGGATCTGCCCCGATCTGCAGGAGCACATGGCCGGCTGCGCGCACTGCCAGTCCACGGCCGGTCAGCTGGACCAGTCGGGCGGCCGCCTCGCCGGCCTCCTGGCCGAAGGGGTGCTCGGGTGGGCGGCCCAGCAGTATCTCCACTCCAGGCCGGGACGCCGGGTCCGGGCGGAGGAGACGCAGGCCGGTCCCGTGGTGTCGGTGGCTCCGGGCATGGACCCTCACCCGGGTGTGGGCTCCTACCCGGCTGCGGGATCACAGCCGGGTACCGGAACCGGGTCCGTTCCGGGGTCCGTCCCTCAGCCGGGTGCCGGACATCCCTCGGCGGCCGATCACTACGCGGACACCGATTCCGTCTGGGGGCCCAGTCCTCGGCAGGCTCCTGGTCCCTCCGGCACCGGCTCCCGCTCGGATCTCGCTCCTCACCCGGGAGCCGGCGTCCACGCGGGAGACGGCCCGAGCGCCGATGCCGATCCGGGGACCGGGTCCCACCGGGGTGCCGTTTCCCAAACGGGTACGGTCAACGCCACGGGTACCGGCGCCCACCGGGACACCGGTCGCCGGCCGGGCGCCGCCCTCCACGGCGCGGGTCCGCGCCACGCCGTACGGCTTCCCCCGCATGCGGACTCCCGCCCGGGCGAGCCCGGCAGGCGCTCCCCGCGCCGACGCAACGTCGCGCTGGCCGTGCTCGCCGTCAGCGGCTGTGTACTCGTGCCACTGGCCCTGTGGTCCGGCGGGGACAACACGGGGCAGCCCTCCTCCTCGGATGCCGGAACGGCGTCGCAGGAACCCGACGCCAGGCCGACCAGGGTCGGCACCGGCGGCACGGAGACCGGCACCCTGAGCGGGCGGCTCCGCAACGTCGCGAGCGACGACTGCGTCGGGATAGCCGACGGCAAGGCCGTCGCGGGCGTGGAAGCCGTCGTCGCCACCTGCAGTTCCTCGGAGCGGCAGCAGTGGGCGTACGAGAGCGACGGCCTGCTGCGCAGCCTGGCCGACAAGGACCTGTGCCTCGACTCCCGGCTCCCTTCCTCCGTCAGGCTGGGTGCGTGCGACGGCGACAAGGACGAGGTGGCCGTCCGCTACGACCTCACCCTTGAGGGAAACCTGGTGCCCCTCGGGCGGCCGAAGCTCGCGCTGGCACCCGTCTCGGGGGACGAGGAGACGGGCCTGGTCCTCAAGAGCCGTAACCAGGGCGAGGCCCAGCGCTGGGAGATCGACGCCTCGGTCGACTCGCTCCAGATGGAGTGGATCACGTCGTACACGAACAGCGACACGGCGAAGCCGACGCGCAATCCGAGCCCTGAGCCCACCCGCACGCCGCGCCCGTCGCCCCCGAAGCCCGCGCCTTCCCAGACACCCCCGCCGCCCCCGCCCTCGACGCCCGCACCCGCTCCGAGCTGGGTGTGCTACGGCTACTACTGCTGGTACGACGGCGCGTCCGGCGGTGGCTACGGAGGCGGTGGCGGATACGGCGGCGGCTATGGAGGCGGCGGATACGGCGGCGGATACGGGTACGGCGGGGGCGGTTACGGAGGAGGCGGGTACGGCGGCCGGTGAGCCGACGGTGCGTCGGGAATGGCGCGTCCGGGTGCTGCTCCGGGCGCATCATTCCTCGCCGAGTGTCAGCTCCGCCCAGATCGTCTTGCCCTCGGGGGTGTGGCGGCTGCCCCAGCGCTGGGTGAGCTGGGCGACGAGGAGCAGACCGCGGCCGCCCTCGTCGAAGATCTTGGCGCGACGCAGATGCGGGGCGGTGTGGCTGGAGTCCGACACCTCCACGATCAGCGTGGTGGCGTCGTGGATCAGCCGCAGCCGGATGGGGCGCTCGCCGTACCGGATGGCGTTGGTGACGAGTTCGCTCACGACGAGCTCGGTCGTGAAGCCCTCCTCGCTCAGGTCCCAGGTCTCCAGTTGCTGGACGACCTGCTTGCGGATCGGGGCGACGAGGGCGGGATCGGCGGGGATGTCCCAGGTTGCCACCTGCGAGGTCGGCAGCCCCTTCGTCCGGGCGAGCAGCAGGGCCACGTCGTCGGAGGCGCCGGTCGACGGGAGCAGCGACTGGAGGATGTCGTGGCAGGTCTCGTCGAGGGAGCCCGAACTCCGCGCCAGCGCCCGGCACAGCACCGAGCGGCTCTCGTCCAGGTCACGGTCGCGGCTCTCGACCAGACCGTCGGTGTAGAGGGCGAGCACGGTGCCCTCGGGCAGTCTGAGCTCGACCGACTCGAACGGCAGCCCGCCCAGGCCCAGCGGAGGCCCCGGCGGTACGTCGATCTCCTCGGGCGAGCCGTTCGGCCGGAGCATCAGGGGTGGCGGGTGGCCCGCCCGGGCGAGTGTGCAGACGCGGGTGACCGGGTCGTACACGGCGTACAGACAGGTGGCGCCCACCTCGCCGGTGGTTCCCTCGCCGCCGGCCTCCTCGGAGAGCCGGACGACCAGGTCGTCGAGGTGGGTCAGCAGCTCGTCCGGTGCCAGGTCGATGTCGGCGAGCGTGCGCACGGCGGTCCGTAGCCGCCCCATCGTGGCGGAAGCCTGGACCCCATGGCCGACGACGTCTCCGACGACCATGGCGACGCGCATCCCCGACAGCGGGATCACGTCGAACCAGTCGCCGCCGACCCCCGCCCGGGCCGCGGGCAGATAGCGCGAGGCCGCCTCGACGGCGGCCGTCCGAGGGAGCGTCCGGGGCAGCAGACTGCGCTGCAGGGCGATGGCGGTCTCGCGCTCCCGGGAGAAACGCCGGGCGTTGTCGATGCAGACGGCCGCCCGGGCCGTGACCTCCTCGGCCAGCAGGACGTCGTCGGCCGTGAAGGGGTCGGGGCGCCGGAACCGGGTGAAGACGGCGACGCCCAGCGTCGCACCACGGGCCTGGATCGGAACGGACATCGTCGTGTGGATGCCGAGTTCCCTGACGCGCTCGCCGCGCGCCGGATCCCAGGCGAGCCAGTCCGCCAGTGTGCTCATGGGATCCGTGGCCACGATGGGCCGACCGGCCACCAGGGAGTCGGCCTGGGGCGAGGGGGCGGGGTAGACGTCGATCTGGCCCAGCTTGACCACGGCCTCCGGATTGCCGGGGTTCACCGACCGGTGGGCGGCGCGGCGCAGGCTCACGGGCGCGGAGATCGGCCCGGTGTACGGCTCGCCGTCGTGTTCCGGCGGGTCCACGAGGTCGATGCTGACGAAGTCGGCGAGCGCGGGCACGCAGACGTCGGCCAGCTCCTGGGCCGTACGGGTGACGTCGAGGGTGGAGCCGATGTGGATGCTCGCCTCGTTCACGATCTGCAGGCGCTCCCGGGCGAGGTACTGGTCGGTGAAGTCGTGGGCGGAGAGACAGACGCCGACCACCCGGCCCTCGGCTCCGGTCAGCGGCGCCATCCGTGCCAGCCAGGCCAGCGCGCCGTCCGTGTTGCCGGTGCCCAGGGTCTGTACGTCCTTGCGCTGCCCGGTCAGGAGCACCTGGAGCATGGCTGCCTCAAGCTCCTCGTTCTGCGGTCTGCCGCCGATCTCGGGGATGCGCAGCCCGCGGATGCGTTCCTCCGGGAGGCCTATCGACTCGGCCATCACCGCGTTGACACGTCGAAGCCGCAGCCGCTCGTCGAAGAGGGCGGTGGCGCAGGGTGACTGCTCCAGGAACATCGCGGAGAGGGAGTCGGCCTCCGTCGGCGGCCCGCCGTTCTCCAGCGGGGTGACGACGAGCCAGTCGCTGCGGTCGCCGAGTTCGGGGCTGCGCCGGTGCGCGAGCAGCCATACGTTCAGGGTCCGGCCGTCCCGGTGGCGCAGCGCGAGGGTGTCGTTCCAGCGGTGGTCGGCCGATGGGCGGTGCAGGGCTCCGGCGTCCGGGGCCAGCAGATTCGCGGCGGGCAGGCCCACGACCTCGGCCGGGGCATGGCCGAGCAGGCGCCGGGCACCCTCGTTCCACTCGACGAGGATGCCGTCGCCGTCGATGACGGCCCGCGCCGTGGCGGTCTCGTCGAACGGGTACCCCGGGCTGTCGTCCGAGGATTCGTTGTGGCTCCTCATCGCCGCCACTCCATTGCGCACACTCACAGTGAACAGGTGCGTCACTTGTGTTCCAGCCTAGTGCGTCCGGGTCTTCCGCACATGGCACACCGGCTTGCGCATCTGCCCGCTGCCGGGCCCTTCAGCCACCGTGGGATTCAGGCCGATGTGACACCAGCGACGGGAAGCGCTTACCGGAGTCTTGACGGTCACACGTGTCGGACTGTCAGAATCTGTTTGTTCGCGAGCAGTTGTGAGCAAATGTGGGCCCTTACGAAGGGAAAACCCCGTGACGGTGACTCGCAGGTCCGTACTGATCGCCGGCACGGCGGCTCCCGTGGCCCTCGCGGGCACCTCTGACGCATGGGCCGCCGAGGAAACCGCTCTCCGTTCCCGGCCCACCGCCGGAGGGCGGACCGTCCCCCTCCGCGACGGCTGGCGCTTCGCCCTCGTCGATCCGGCCGGCCTCACCGACCCCACCGGCGCGTACGCACGGGCCGCGGAGCCCGACTACGACGACTCGGCGTGGCGGCGGATCGCCGTACCGCACGACTGGAGCATCGAGCTCAGCCCCACCACGGAACACGGCACGACCAGCGGCACCGGCTTCTTCCCCGGCGGCCTCGGCTGGTACCGCATCGCCTTCACCCTCCCGAAGGCGTACGCGGACAAGCGGGTCTCCGTCGAGTTCGACGGCGTCTACATGGACTCGTCCGTCCACTGCAACGGGCAGCTCGTCGGCCAACACCCCTACGGCTACACGGGGTTCGCCCTCGATCTCACCGACCTGCTGCACACGGACGGCACCACCGCGAACGTCATCGCGGTCGAGGTCCGGAACCGGCTGCCCAGCAGCCGCTGGTACTCGGGCAGCGGGATCCACCGCGAGGCCCGTCTCGTCGTCACCGACCCGGTGCACGTCCAGCGGTGGGGCACACAGGTGACGACACCGGAGTTCGGCAAGGACCGCGCGCTCGTACGGGCGCGGACGAGTGTCGTGAACGCGTCGGGCGACGCGAGACGGGCCGAGGTGCGATCGGCGGTCGTCGACCCGGACGGCCGTACGGTGGCTCGCGGGACGTCCACGGTCACGGTCGGCGCGGACCCCGCGACCGTCACGCACGACCTCCCGGTCCGAGGCCCGCGGATGTGGGACATCGACACACCCGCGCTCCACACCTTGAAGACCGAACTCCGTGTCGACGGCCGCACGGTCGACACCTACGAAACCCTCTTCGGTATCCGCCACTTCACCGTCGACGCCGACAACGGCCTGACCCTGAACGGCCGTTACCTCAAACTTCGCGGCGTCAACCTCCACCACGACCTGGGCGCCCTCGGCGCGGTCGTCGACGCGGACGCCGTGGAACGCCAGCTGAAGATCATGAAGAGCATGGGTGTCAACGCCCTGCGCACCTCGCACAACCCGCCCGCCCCCGAAGTGATCGCGGCCTGTGAGCGGCTCGGCATCGTGATGATGGTGGAGGCCTTCGACTGCTGGCGACGCGGGAAGAACCGGTACGACTACGGGCGCTTCTTCGACGCGCACAGCGACGCCGACATCGCCGAGATGGTCCTGGCCGCCCGCAACTCGCCCGCCGTCATCATGTGGTCCATCGGCAACGAGATTCCCGACTCGACCTCGACGGCCGGTCTTGCCATGGCCGACCGGCTCATCGACGACGTACGGCGACTCGATCCGACCCGGCCCATCGTGATCGGCTCCGACAAGTACCGCAGCCTGCCCGCTGTCGGCTCGCCGGCCGATCTGATGCTCGCCAAGATCGACGGACTGGGCCTCAACTACAACACCGCCGCCTCGGTCGATGCCCTGCACGCCCGCTATCCGCGCCTCTTCCTCTTCGAGTCGGAGTCCTCGTCCGAGACCTCCACCCGTGGGGAGTACCAGGAACCGGAGCGCCTCAACACGGGCGAGAACCAGACCCCCGGCAGGCGCGCGACCTCCTCGTACGACAACAACCTCGCCTCCTGGACGATGAGCGGCGAGTACGGGCTGAAGAAGGACCGGGACCGGAAGTGGTTCACGGGCGAGTTCCTGTGGTCGGGGATCGACTACATCGGCGAGCCGACGCCGTACGACGTCTTCCCGGTCAAGGCGTCCTTCTTCGGCGCGGTCGACACGGCAGGCTTCCCGAAGGACATGTACTACCTCTTCAAGAGTCAGTGGACCGAAAAGCCGATGGTCCATCTGCTCCCGATGAACTGGACCGACCACCGCCCGGGTGATGTGGTGGACGTCTGGGCGTACTCGAACGCGGACACCGTCGAGTTGTTCCTCGACGGAAAGTCCCTCGGCGTCAGGAAGTTCGACGAGAAGAAGACCACCGACGGGCGTACGTACCTGGAGACCACCGAGGCGACGGGCGACGACAAGACCGTCACCGGCGGTCCCTGGCCCGGGAGTTACACCAGCCCGAACGGCAGCGCGGGCAAGCTCCACCTCACCTGGAAGGTGCCGTTCGTGCCGGGCGAGCTGAAGGCGGTGGCCCGGCGGAACGGCAGGACCGTGGCCACCGATGTCCTGCGCACCGCCGGGGAACCGCACGCGCTGCGCCTCACCTCCGACCGCAAGTCCCTTGCCGCCGACGGCAGTTCACTGTGCTTCGTGACCGCCGAGGTGGTCGACGCCCGTGGCGTGGTGGTGCCCGGCGCAGACAACTCCATCGCCTTCGACGTCGACGGCGGATCGCTGGCCGGCGTCGACAACGGGCGCGAGGAGAGTGCCGAGCGGTACCGGGCGAGCACCCGAACGGCCTTCCACGGCAAGGCCCTGGCGATCGTCCGCTCAGGCACCGAGGAGGGAAGGCTCAGGCTTCGGGCACGCTCGGCGGGACTGCGGACGGCGACCGTGACCGTACGCGCCACGGCCGCGCGCCCGAAAGTCCTCACTCCGGTGGCCGACTTCGCCCCCGACCCCGGACCGGGCGCGCCCAACTACCCGCTGGCGGACGCGAGTTACTCGGGCCGTCCGGACACCCTGCCCGCCGCGATGCTCGACGGCGCCCCGGCCACCGGCTGGTCCAACGGGTTCCTCAAGGCGGCCACGGCCCTGCTGCCCGCCTTCGACGGCGCCCGCGAGGAGGACTGGGTGTCCGTCGAGTGGGGCCGCGCCCGCTCCTTCGACCGGATCGAGGTCTCCTTCACCGTCGACGCCACACACTCCCTGCCCGCTTCGGTGGACGTCGCCGCCTGGGACGGACGCCGCTACCGACCCGTGCGGGGAGTCGACGTCGACTGGGCCACCGCGTCCGACACGCCGACGGTGATCACCTTCGACGGAGTACGCGGCAGCCGGCTCCGGCTCACCATGACGAGCCGTCACCCGGGCGAGGCCCGGGGCGCCCTGCGGATCAGCCGTCTGGAGGTCCCGCCTCGCTGACCTGACGCCCACTCACCCGGCGTTCGTCCACCGGGCGCTCACTTATCTGATGCTCACTCACCTGCCGTTCGCCTGGCCGTTGTTCGACGGCCTCGTGCTCGCCGGGCCGGTGGGCCTCCCGGTACTCCTCCGCCGTCGGCTTCGCCACCTGGGTGCCCTCGCCGTACAGCGCGCGCGAGAGCCGGGCCCGCAGGCGCGGGATCGGCGCCCGGCGGTTCGGACTCGGCACGCCGTTCGCGTCCTCGGCCGGGCCGAGTTCGAGCGGCCGGGGCTGCTCGTGCTGGGTGAGGGTGTGCAGCTCGGCGGGGGAGAGGGGCCGGTGCAGTTCGACGTACTCGCCGTGCGGGAGCCGTTTGATCACGCCGGTCTCGTGGCCGTGCAACACCAGCTCTCTGTCCCTGCGTTGGAGGGCCAGACAGATGCGCCGGGTCGCGACGAAGACGATCACCGGGACGGCGAAGAGCGCGATCCTGACGGCCCAGGTGACCGTGTTGATCGACAGATGGAAGCGGGTGGCCACGATGTCGTTGCCGCCGCCCGCGAGCAGGATCAGATAGACGCTGATCCATGCCGTGCCGATGGACGTACGGATCGGCCGGTTGCGCGGACGGTCCAGGAGATGGTGCTCGCGTTTGTCACCGGTGATCCAGGACTCCAGGAACGGATAGGCCCCGATGAAGATGAGCAGGAGGGGGAAGACGACGATCGGGATCAGCACGCCGAGTACCAGCGTGTGCCCGGCCACGTTGATCTCCCAGCCGGGCATGATGCGCACCAGGCCCTCCGCGAAGCCCAGATACCAGTCCGGCTGGGCCCCCGTGGACACCTGGTCGGCGCGGTAGGGACCGTACGACCAGACCGGGTTGATCGACGCGATCGCCGAGATGAACGCGATCACCCCGAACACCAGGAAGAAGAAGCCGCCCGCCTTCGCCATGTAGACCGGCATGAACGGCGCGCCCACCACGTTCCGTTCGGTCTTCCCGGGCCCCGGGAACTGGGTGTGCTTGTGGTAGACGACGAGGATCAGATGCGCGACCACCAGGGCCGCCATGATCCCGGGAATCACCAGAATGTGCAGCGAGTAGAAGCGCGCGATGATGTCGTGCCCGGGGAACTCGCCGCCGAACAGGAAGAACGACAGATACGTTCCGACGATCGGCACGGACAGGATCGCGCCGTCCACGAACCGCATTCCGGTGCCGGACAGCAGGTCGTCCGGCAGCGAGTAGCCGAAGAGGCCCTCGAAGAGTCCGAGGAACAACAGGGTCCATCCGAACAGCCAGTTGACCTCCCGGGGCCTGCGGAACGAGCCCGTGAAGAAGTGCCGCATCATGTGCATGAGCATCCCGGCGATGAAGATCAGCGCCGCCCAGTGGTGGATCTGCCGGATCAGCAGACCGCCCCGCACGTCGAAGCTGATGTCCAGCGTCGAGGCGTACGCCTCCGACATCCGGACGCCGTTCAGCGGGACGTAACTGCCGTGGTAGGTCACCTCGTTCATCGACGGATGGAAGAACAGCGTCAGATAGACGCCGGTCAGGATCAGGATGACGAAGCTGTAGAGGCAGATCTCCCCGAGCAGGAACGACCAGTGGTCCGGGAAGACCTTGCGCAGGTACTTCCTGCCGAGGCTGTGGGTGCCGAGGCGGCCGTCGAACCAGCCGGCGACGCGCTGACCGGAGGACTCCTTCGCCGCCTGCCGTTCGGTGGTGGTCACGCGGTCCCCTCCTTCTCGTCCTGCGGGCGGCGGGCGTGCACGTGCCGGCGAACCGCCGCCGGGCTGCGGTCGACGACCTCGGCGATCCCGGTGTGGGCGTGGCCGAACACCTCGCCCGGGACGAACACCGCCCGCTCCCGCGGGGACGGCGACTCCGGGACGACGGGCATCGCCGTCGACACGGAGTACGTCACGCGTCGGCGGCTGATCACGGCCCGTCGCTTCGACGCGTGGTTCAACGCTGTTCGCACGAGGTACGCGTGCGGGTTGTCGATCTTCCGGAGCGGTGACCGGCCGCGGATGCCGGACCAGGACAGCCAGGTGTCCTGCGGTACGTCCTCGGTGTCCGCGACACCGCCGAGCATGTTGTAGTCGATCGCGAGCGACAGCTCGCGGGGGTGGATGAACAGCGGGGTCGCCGTGTTCAGTGCCTCGTCGGTCTCCGGTGCCGGGCTTTCGGACATGCGTGTACCTCCCGTAGCGCGCTCACCCATGCGAGGCCCGCGGGGTCCGGAATGTGACAGCCGACGGGTGAGTTGTGAGGCACGTCTCAGAGGGGTCGTGCCGGAACCTCGGAGGGCCACGGTCGGTCGGTACCGTTGTGTATGGCACTTGACCTGCATGTATTTACGAGTAAGTACCCGCGCGGTACCGTGAGGGCATGCCTGCTCTCAACGTGGAATTCAGCGAGCGCGAGCTCGAGGATCTGCGGCAGATCGCCAAGGAGCGCGGTACGTCGATGAAGGCCCTGGTTCGTGAGGCGGCCGCGGCCGACATCGTGCGGCACCGAGCGCTGCAGGAAGGCGCGGACGTCTTCCGCCGGTTCTTCGCGGCGCACGCGGACGAGTTCGCCGCGGCCTTCCCCGACGACGAACCACCCACCAGGGGCGAGGGGCGGGCCGCCTGACTCATGGCACCCGTCATCCACATCGACGTGCCCTGGCTGCTCCAGCGCCATGAAGAGGTGCTGCCCGACCAGCCGACCGTCAACGACTTCTCGGTGCTCGTGGCCGCCGTGGCCCGGCACAGAGTGGACCCGCCCCGGCTCGGGGTGGACTCGGACCCGGCCTGGCGCGCCGCCGCGCTGCTGCACACCCTGGCCCTGCTGAAGCCGCTGCCTTCCGCCAACGCCCGGTTCGCCTGCGCGACGGCGGTCTCGTACATGTTCGTGAGCGGTGTCGGGATCGATCCGCCGTACGGCGCACTCGTGGACCTCGCCCGCGACCTGATCTCCGGCAAGGTGGACGTCTTCGCGGCGGCCGACCGTCTGCGGTCCTGGCAGATCTGAGCGACCCGCCCTCGGGGCCGCCGACCGAGGGCGGGAGGATCGGGGTCGGCGGCCTGTTTCGCGCGGGAGAGCCGCCGTCCCGTGCGGGGCCTCCGAGAAGGGCCGGTACCAGTGGACTACGCACTATCGCGCGCGGGGAGCGTGCGAGAGGCACCGGCGTGGGCGCACGGTTCACACGGGGCGCATGGCAACGATTGCCATTTCGAAATGAGGTACGGCCGAGGCGAGTTGCCCTGGGTGGGACTGACTTTCCTTCAATGCGCGGATGTTGCTGAAGTAGCTCAAGTGCCTTGTTGGGTGTGAGAGTTTTGTGCAAGGGTGAACTTCCTCGCACATGGCCAATGGTCAGGTCTGATTCGCTGCTCGGGATTTCATCGTGCCGCCGGGCCCAAAAGGCTCGCGGCCGACGGACGTCGAGTGGTCGACATCCCGGCCGCTTTCCGTGCGTCGAGCCAAAAAGGTATGCACCAATCAGGAGCTCCTTTTCGGCGGTCACGACTTCTGTGTGCCACCTTGTGCCTTGGAAGGAACCCGCTCAGTGCACACCCCCCACCCGCCTCGTCCTCCTTATCCGCCGGGCTCCGGAGCCGCTCCCGGGGAATCCGACGAGAGCCTCGCCGCCCTACTCAGAGCGCAGCCGGAGGGTGAGCTCACCCACTCCGTCGCGCTGCTGCTCGCGCGACACTGGCAGCCGACGCACGACTACGCGGTCATCTGCCTCGCTTCCTCGGCGAACGTCGCCTCCATGGTCACCGCGGCCGCGTTCCAACAGGTGCTGGAACGCCTGCGGCGCGCCGGGTCCGCCGTCGCCCTGCGCCCACAGCTCCTGGTGGCCGTGCGGGACATCATCAAGGCCTGGTCCGCGGAGGACCGGATATCCGCGGTGCTGCCGGATCTCCGGAAACCCGCCGGGGGTCGCGGTATGCGCGCGACGAAGTCCATGACGCCGGAAAATCGCAAGCTCGCCGAGCGTTCTTTCCAGTCCCTCCCGGGACTCGCCCAGTGCGTGCTGTGGCACACCGAGGTCGAGGCCGAGCCCATATCCGTACCCGCCGGTCTGCTGGGTATGGATACCGACACCGCGTCGGCGGCCCTGGAACAGGCACGGGAGAAATTCCGCGAGGGTTGTGTTCGGGCCCATCGTGAACTCGCGCCGAACAAAGACTGCCGCTACTACAACCGTCTCCTGGACGTCCCGATTCGGCGCGGCGGCGGACTGCTCCCCGATGTGCAGCAGCATCTCCTGGAGTGCCGCTTCTGCCGTTACGCGGCCGAGCAACTCAGCCATTTCGAGGGCGGGTTGGGCGGTCTGCTCGCCGAGTCGATGCTCGGCTGGGGCGCCCGCCGCTACCTCGAGTCGCGGCCCAGCCGCGGCCACTCGGGTGCCCGTCCGGGCCGCAACAGCGGCAGACGCCCGGGCGGCGGCGACCGCCCCCGTCTGCTGGCCCAGTTCTCTCCCAGGCCGTCCCGGCAGGGGCGCCACTCCTCGCCGGGCCCCCGGCACTCGAAGGCGCTCCTCACCGGAGCGGGACTGGTTTCGGTGGCTCTGCTCGCCTCCGTCCTGGTCGCCAGCCTGTGGTCGTCGGACGACGGCGACGCGGATCCCTCGGCCTCCGCCGGCGCGTCCAGCAGCATCGTTCCGGGGGCCGACGGACAGACCCCGCCCGCCAGGTCCTCGTCCCCGCCCAACTCGGCGGGCCTGCCGACACCCCCCGGACAGACCCGGCTGCGCAACCTCGCCGCGGACCTCTGCCTCGACATAAAGGACGGCAGGGCCAAGACCGGTGTCGGCACCAAGCTGGAGACGTGCTCCGCGGCCAGGACGCAGCAGTGGTCGTACGAGGAGGACGGACTCCTGCGCAGCGTCGCCGACCCCGAGTTGTGCCTGGACTCCCACGTGGACGCGGGCGTCGTCGTCCTGGGCCGCTGCGCGGCCGCGTCGGCCAAGCGCGGCGACGACGTGCGCTACGACCTCACCGTCCAGGGCGAGTTGCTGCCCCGCTGGCAGGAGGGGCTCGCCGTCGCGCCCTCCTCGAGCGACCCGGACGCGGAGGTCGTGGTGAAGATCCGCGACAGGTCGGACGAACAGCGCTGGCTGACCGATGCCACGACGGCCAGCCCCGAGTCGCTGTCGATCGCCGGAACGGGCGCGCCGTCGTCCGGCCGTCCGGAGGCCGACCCGACGTCCGCCGAGTCGGACTCCGGCTCCGACTCGGACTCCGACTGTGCCGAGTCCCCGTGCGAGGTGGAGCCGTCGGCCGCGGAGAAGGACGCGGAGCCTGAGCCGACCACCACCGTGTCCGGGCCCTACGCGGAGCGCCGCGCCGTGACCGTCGACGACTCCGCCCCGCGGCCCGTCGCGCCGGTGCCCCTTCTGCTGGCGCGGACGGTCTCGAACCTCGGTCTCTGACGCGGCCCTGGTCCGACCGAGTCCTGTTTCAACCCGGTCCTGCTCCGGCCGGTTTCCAGGAGACGACGTCCCGGGGCGGTTCACCCGACAGGAACCCGGTGACGTTCTGGACGGCGGCCAGCGCGATCCGTACGAGGGTCTCGCGGGTGACGCCGGCGACGTGCGGCGAGAGCACCACGTTCGGGGCCTTGAGCAGCCGCAGGGCCGGTGTGGGCGGTTCGGGGTCGAAGACGTCGATGCCCGCCCCGGCCAGGGCCCCCGACTCCAGCGCGTCCGCGAGGGCGTCCTGGTCGATCAGCGCGCCCCGCGCGGTGTTGACGACGAACGCGGTCGGTTTGAGCAGCGCGAGCCTGCCGGCGTCGAGGAGATGCCGGGTCGTGTCGTTGAGCGGCGCGTGCAGCGTGACGTAGTCCGACGCGCGCAGCAGCTCGTCGAGGCCCACGTGGCGGGCGCCGCCGAGCCGCGCTTCGGTCTCGGGGCCGAGGGACCGCGGCCCGGCGTACAGGACGGTCATGTCGAAGGCGACCGCGCGGCGGGCGACCTCCTGGCCGATGTGGCCGAGTCCGATCACGCCGAGGGTCTTGCCGGACAGTTCGGTGATGGACCGCTGGAGCCGCGGCAGTGCCCAGTCCGCGTCGACGAGCGCGGTGTGCGCCGGGATCAACTGCTTGGCGAGGGCGAGCATCAGGGCGAAGGTCTGCTCGGCGACGTTCTGCTTCTCGGCGCCGCTGGAGCCGATGGTGCACACGGGGATGTCCCGGGCGCGGGCCGCTTCGAGGTCCACGTAGTCGAAGCCGTGGCTCGCGCACTGGATCAGTTCCAACTCCGGTGCCGAGGCCAGGTGTTGGGCGGTGACGGGGGCGAGCCCGGTGATGATGACGTGCGCCTCGCACAGCGCGGCCGGGTCCTCGTCGGCCGACTCCACGACGGTGACGCGGGCCTCCTTCGGGAACAGCGTGGCGAGCCCGGCTCCGCCCGAACGGCCGCCCACGTGGGGCGAGACGACGGCGAGGACGTTCTTGGCGGCGGCGGGGGCAGTGGCAGGAGCGGGAGTGGAGGAGTCGTCGCTCATGCGGTCTCCTCGGCCAGGTCGTCGGTGCTGAGGGTCGACGGGCCCGCGTGACCGGAGAGCGCGAGGGTGAGGTCGAGTTCGGCGAGCAGACAGCGGATGACGTACTCCACTCCCGCCTGGCCGTCGAGGCCGAGACCGTACGCGTACGGACGCCCGACGAGCACCGCCTCGGCGCCCAGCGCAAGCGCCTTGAAGATGTCGTCGCCCGTGCGGATCCCGCCGTCGAAGAGGACGGTCAGCCGGTCACCGGCCGCCTCGACCACCCGGGGCAGCGCGTCGGCGGCACCGACGGAGCCGGCCACCTGGCGGCCGCCGTGGTTGGAGACGACCACCCCGTCCATCCCGGCGGTGACGGCCCGGCGGGCGTCGTCCGGGTGCAGGATGCCCTTGAGGACGATGGGTCCCTCCCAGTTCTCGCGCAGGAACTCCAGATCGGGCCAGGTCTTCGCGGGGTCCGCGAACATCCCGACGAAGTGCATGACCGCCGCGTTCGGGTCCTCGTCCACCGGCTTGGCCAGACCCGCCTGGAACGCGGGGTCCGAGAAGTAGTTGGCCGTGCCGATCCCGTGCAGGAACGGCAGATACGCCTGGTCCAGGTCGCGCGGCCGCCAGGCGAGCAGCGGTGTGTCCAGCGTGACGAACAGCGTGGTGAATCCGGCCGCCTTCGCCCGGTTCAGAAAGCTCTTCGTGACCTCGCGGTCCTTCGCCCAGTACAGCTGGAACCAGCGCTCCGCGTCGCCCATCGCCTCCGCGACCTGCTCCATCGGTGTGCTGGACGCCGACGACAGGATGTACGGCACGCCCTGCGCCGCGGCGGCCCGGGCGGCGGCCGACTCGGCGTCCGGGTGCATGATCGACAGCACGCCGACCGGTGCGAGGGCGAGGGGAGCGGGCAGCGGGCGCCCCAACACCTCGACGGACAGATCGCGTTCGTGCACATCGCGCAGCATGCGCGGCACGATCCGGCGCCGTTCGAGCGCGGCCCGGTTCGCCCGCGCCGTACTGCCGTTGCCCGCGCTGCCCGCCACATAGCCGACCGGACCGGGTTCGAGCCGCTGTTCGGCCAGCTCCTCCAGCCGGGTGAGATCGGTGGGCAGTCGGGGCACCGCACCCGTCATGCCGTTGAGATAGATCTCGTACTGGAAGTCCGCCCAGTGCTTCGTCATCCGTACGTCCCGCCTCTCGCCCTTGGTCTCGCCGTTGAGACCGTGCCGTTCGCGCTGGAGACCGTGCCCCGTTCCCGCCGGACACCACGCCGGTCCTGCGACGATCCTGACGAGCGGGACAAGATCCGTCCACCGTCGACGCGAAGATCGCCGGGCCGGTCGGGCTCAGCTCGGGAACGACACCCGTACGGCGACCAGTTCGCCGGCCGGGCCGAGCTCCGCCGAGACGGGGAACCAGCCGTCGCCCTGACCGGTCATGGTGCACAGCACGCGCGCGCCGCCGACCTCGACGGTTCCGGACTCGACCGCGGAGGCACGGACCTCACGCATGACCTGCCAGTGGTGGGAGTGCGGGCGGAAGTCCACCATCAGCCGACGCCCGGGGGCTGCGTCCTTCCAGTCGAAGAGGGCACCGGCCCGGCGCATCGCCTCCGGCACCGTCAGCCCCGTCCAGCCCCTGACCCCGTCCTCGCCCACCTCACCGAGCGCGGGAGCCCCGAACTCGGCGGCTGCCTCCTCCTCCGCGGCGCCCCAGAAGGCGACGTCGGCCTGCCCGTCCACGGGTTCGTCGTGCTGCCAGGAGTTCAGCGCGTCGGCGTCCCCGAAGAGCAGCCGGGCCCAGTCGACGCGGATGTCGCCGAGCTCGACGCGCTTGGCGGCGGGGGCCGGGTCCACCCGGATCACGATGCCGGCGCCGGACGCCAGCACCGGGAGGGCCCGGTCGCGGGGCAGACCGCCGAGCGCCACGACCGGCACCCCGTGCATCAGGAAGCAGCCGCCGCCCCGTGCCGCGCACCGCCGGACCCGCTCCCGGTGCGGCACCCGCTCGCAGGCCTCCAGCCGGGCGTCGAAGCCGTGCTCCAGGCAGTGCGCGTCGAAGAGTTCACGCAGCCGCGCCGCTCCGGACGCCGGGATGTCGTGGAGCATCCGGCCGGGCTGCCGGTCGAAGGAGTGGGCCGCGGTGTCGGCGTCGGGGCCGGTGATCGTGAAGTCGGTCGCTCCGCTCACATCGGCGGCGACCTCCGGATCCTGGACGCCGAACGCACCCGGGTCCACCTCCGCCGGCGACCGCTCCCCGCTCCACATGCCCAGGTGGCCACCGTCGAGGACCACCAACTCGCCGGACGGACACGTGATCGCGCCCAGCTCGTAGATCTCTTCCATGGCGCGGCAGTCTACGAAGGCCCCGCCCCCGGACGGCCCCGTGCCGAGCGGGCTGTCCGGTTTTCGCCCTCCGAAGTGGTCAGAAGCCTTCAGAAGTCGTCATGAGCCCTCGGTGGCCAGTACCGGTCGGTCTTCGTCGGCCTCGCTGCCCGGTCCGGTGATCGGGGGTACCGGTGCATCGACGGTACGGACCAGGCGAGGGCCCTCCGGTCCGTACGCCGCCCGCGGTTCGGGGAAGAACCACAGCAGCGACAGGAACAGCACGGCGGAGACCGCCAGGGAGATCGGCAGGCCGATGTCGACCCCGCCGGCCAGGTCACCGAGCGGGCCCACGAACTGGCCGGGGATGTTCGTGAAGAGGACGCCGATGACGGCGGAGATCCACCAGGCGGTCATCCCACGCCAGTTCCAGCCGTGCGTGAACCAGTAACGGCCGCCCCGCTGGCGCCGGTTGAAGACCTGGAGCGCGTCCGGGTCGTACCAGCCGCGCCGGGTGAAGAAGCCCAGCATCATCACGACCATCCACGGCGTCGTGCACGTGATGATCATCGTGGCGAACGTCGAGATGCTCTGTACGAGGTCGAAGCCGAAGCGCCCGACGAAGATGAACGCGATGGACAGCACGCCCACCAGCACCGTCGCCTGCACCCGGGACAACCGGGGGAACACGGACGAGAAGTCGAGCCCGGTCCCGTACAGCGCGGTCGTGCCCGTCGCCATGCCACCGATCAGCGCGAGCAGACACACCGGCAGGAAGAACCAGCTCGGCGAGATGGCCAGCAGCCCGCCCACGAAGTCCGGGGCCGCGGGGTCGACGTAGTCCGGTGCCTTTGCCGCGATGATGCTCGCGGTCGCCAGGCCGAAAACGAACGGCAGCAGGGTCGCGATCTGCGACAGGAACGCGGCGCCGATCACTCTGCGCCGCGGAGTGCTCGCCGGGATGTAGCGCGACCAGTCGCCGAGGAACGCGCCGAAGGACACCGGGTTCGACAGCACGATCAGCGCGGAGCCGATGAACGACGGCCAGAACAGATCCTGCGTCGCCGCGTCGGCGGACGCCGTGAAGATCCCCGCGTACGAGGGGTCGAAGTCCCCGGCGAAGGCCACCGCGCCGAGCAGGAACAGCAGGGTCGCCGAGGTCACCGCGACCTTGTTGACGAACAGCATGAAGCGGAACCCGTACACGCACACCGCGAGCACCAGCACGGCGAACAGCGCGTACGCGACGACGTACGACAGGTCGCTGCGGCTCTGGCCGAAGAGCCGGTGCGCACCGCCGACCAGGGCGTCGCCCGAGCTCCACACCGAGATGGAGAAGAACGCGACCGCGGTGAGCAGCGAAAGGAACGAACCGACGACCCGGCCGTGCACACCCAGGTGGGCCGAGGAGGAGACGGCGTTGTTCGTGCCGTTGACCGGCCCGAAGACCGCCATCGGGCACAGGATCAGCGCGCCCGCGATCACTCCGAGGAGCGTCGCCGCGAGCCCCTGCCAGAACGAGAGGCCGAAGAGGATCGGGAAGGCCCCGAGTACGCAGGTGGAGAAGGTGTTGGCTCCGCCGAAGGCGAGCCGGAAGAGGTCGAGCGGGCTCGCGGAGCGATCGGCGTCGGGGATCCGCTCGACGCCGTAGGGCTCGACCTCGGTGAGGGACGGGGGCTGCGTGGCGGGGGAGTTCAGGGACAAGGAGGGGCTCCAGCGAAGGACCGACACCCCGAGGGGCGGCAGGGCGGGGGAGCGCGTGGTGACGCGGCTGGCCGGACGGCGTGTCGCTGTCGCTGGGGTGCGCGGAGCGCGGGGAAGCCGTCCCTTGGTGCGGTGATCTGCCGAAGCTAAGGGGCGGACCGGGCACCGCACCAGTGGACGGACCGTCCATCTTCGCGGTCGTCAGTGGATGAATCGCACGGTCTGACGGCTGGTGATGGTCCTCAGGCGAGCATGGCCGTCACGGGCCGTTGCTCACGGGCGCCAGAGCCGCGAACCCGCAGGCGAGCAGCACGAGCACGGTCAGCCGTGCTCGGAGGCTGTTGACCGCTTTGCGCATGAAGTCCTCCCGTTGAAGTCGTTTTCCGGATCGGCTCAGGTGTCAGCCGTCGGTCGGAGTGTCCTCGGGGCCCGCGTCCTCGGCAATGGGTCCCGGCGCGTCGGGCCCCTGCGCGCGAACCCGCTGCACGTGCTCCAGGGAGTCCCGCAACTCCGTGAGCCAGTCGTCCGCATGGCGCTCGACGAGGCGGACGCACCAGGCGAGCGCGTCGCTGCGGCTGCGGGCGACGCCGGCGGCGATCAGGGTGTCGAGGACCTGTCGCTGGGGCTGTCGCAGCCGGGTCATCACGGGTGCCGCGACATGTGTGAACAGGGCGCGCTCACCGCCGCACTCCACACCCCACGAGACCTTCTTGCCGAAACGGTGCTCGGCCTCGCGGGCCACGGCGACCCGGGCGTCGCGGGTGCGCTCGCGGAACTCCTGGATCCGGGAGCCGACGGCCGCCTCCCGCTCGGCGTCCGAGGCGCTCTCGGTGAGCCGGGGTTCGGGGATGCGGCCGATGACGGTGATCTCCTCGCGGTCGACCGTGACCTCACCGAGGCTCTCGAAGAGGTCGTCGGGCAGACGGCCGGCGAACCAGCCGCGCAATTTCTCGTGCTGTTCGGCTGTAATCATGTAATGACGATTACTCGCCTGCGGCCCGGGCGCAAGAGGCAAGCGCTCAGCTGGAAGCGGAATGTTTCAGGCCTATTGCTGAGCAGTGCATATCCGGCCAGCGTGTCCGTCCGGTGACGCAGGGTCCGCTCAACTCCGGGGTCGGCGTGTTCGAATTCCGTAACTTCGCGCCACTGATTCAATACGCAAGGTTACTGAAACGCGTGGGGTCGACGTGTGTTTCCGTCGCGGACTCGGCAGACTCGCGCTCGCCGCACCGGCACTCGACCGAGCCGGCGGCAACCAACCGAGCGGAAGGATGCACACAATGCCGAACACCGCGCGCTGGGCAGCGACGATCACGCTGACGGCCACAGCCGTATGCGGACCCCTCACCGGGACCGCCCTCGCCGCCGCCCCCTCGCCGAACTCCCTCTACGCCCCCTCCTCCCTGGTGCTCACCGTGGGCCACGGCGAGATCAAGGCCGACGCCGCTCCCGAACGCGCGGTCACCCTGACCTGTGCGCCGACCGCCTCGGGAACCCACCCGGCCGCGGCGTCGGCCTGCGCCGAACTCCGGGCGTCCGGAGGGGACTTCAGTACCCTGCCAGGCAGAGCCGACGCCATGTGCACCCGCGAATACGATCCCGTCGTCGTCACGGTCGACGGCGTCTGGCAGGGCAAGCGGGTGTCCTATGAACGCACCTTCTCCAACGAGTGCGTGAAGAACGCCTACGGGGCGAGCGTCTTCACGTTCTAAAGAGACCGGGATCGCGCGGTTCGCCGATGTGCGTCGACGGAGGCCCGCGGATGCGGATGGGGAGTGCGGGTCCCCTCGCGGAGTGCCATGCGATCTCGCAACAGGGGCCGGCGGAGACGGAGTGGGGCCGTCTCCGCCGGCCCCGGCGTCATTCCCGGGACGGCCCCGGCGTCAATCCGGAGCCGGGCTCGGCGTCATGCCGAAGCGGTGATGCTCCAGGAACCCACTTCGCGGTAGTCGGAGTCGGAGACGGCCGCCCCGTCGCCGGGCTTCAGCTCGTAGTGCTGGAGGTTCCCTCCCCAGTAGCGCAGGATCCGCCCCAGCTCCCGCGCGGCGTTCCCCTCCCAGGCGGTGTCGCCCATGTCGACTTCGAGTACGAACTTCATGGCGAGGCTCTCCTCTTCCTGGTCCTGTTTTCCCGGTCCGGTTCCGGTGTGCTCTCCTTCAATCGTTTCATTGAAGTGCTTCTTGAGACTTGCCCCGAGTTCGTGCCAGTTCAGGCCCATGGCCTACTCTGTAACCCTCAAATCATGGTGAAGCGGCAGGCTGAGGAGACCGGGTGGGCGACCGACTGCGGGCCGTCGACCTCGCGCGTGAGGCCGGTATCTCGACGCAGCAGGTCCGCAACTACGTGGAGACGGGCATCCTGCCGCCCGTCGAGCGCACGGACAGTGGCTACCGCGTGTTCACGACCGCACACGCCGAAGCGCTCAGGGCCGGCCGTGCGCTGGCCGTCGGGCACGGCTGGCCGACGACCGGCGCGATCATGCGTGCCGTGCACGGCGGCGACCTGGAGACCGCACTCGCCGTACTCGACGAGAGCCACGCCGAGCTGCACCGGGAGCGCACCGAACTCGCCGAGGTCATCAGGGCCCTGGACACGCTGATCACCCACGAGACCGAGCCGCCGGACCGGGACCGTGGCGGGATGCGCATCGGTGAGGTGGCCGACGCCATCGGGGTGCAGACACCCGTACTGCGCCTGTGGGAGACGCGCGGCCTGTTGCGGCCCACGCGGGAGAAGGTCACCGGATACCGCCGCTACTCCGCGTCCGAAGCGCGGCTGGCCCAGATCGTGGCGCTGCTGAGGCGCGGTCACCACCCGTTCTCCACCATCGAGTCGGTCCTGGCCGAACTGCGCACCACCGGCAGCCCCGAGCGCGTACGGGCAGAACTGGCGGGCAGGGAGCGCGAGTTGCACCTGCGGAGCCGGAGCCGCCTGGAGGGCTCGGCCGCTCTCCACGCATACCTCCAGCGGCTCACACGACAGCCCACGAAAACGTTTTAAGCGATCTCCGCAGGTCGGCGGGCCGCCCGCACCAAGGCCAACTACCGGTCTGTGTCAGAAGTGTTGACCCCGCATTGGAAACGTTTTAATTTCCCCTCACCCAACAGCCAGAGGCGAGGAGGTTCCGTGGCCGCGGTGGTGCGGGAGCGTGCAGGTACGGAGGCGGTGACCCCACCCCGCCGCCGTCCGACCGGTGCGTTCAGGAGGAGAAAAGGTTTTCAGAGCCGCAGAAGCGGGAGCCGGAGGAACCGGGCCCTGTTCCTGCTGATGCTCCCCGGGCTCGGCTACTTCCTGCTGTTCCACTACGGCGCCCTGGCCGGCAACGTCATCGCGTTCAAGGACTACGTACCGTTCGACGGCATCTGGGGCAGTCCATGGGTGGGCCTCGGCAACTTCCAACGGATGTTCCAGGACGCCGAGTTCTGGGACGCGGTCCTCAACACCCTCTGGATCGCGGTCCTCCAGATCGTCTTCTACTTCCCCGTACCGCTCGCCCTCGCCCTGCTCCTGCACACCCTGACCTGGACCACCGTCCGTCGCTTCGTGCAGTCGGTGGCGTATCTGCCGCACTTCATCTCATGGGTGATCGTGGTCGCCCTGTTCCAGCAGGTCCTCGGCGACACGGGGCTGGTGAACGGCTACCTCGGCGACGCGGGCCTGAGCACCGTCGACATCATCGGCAACCCCGACGCCTTCAGACCGCTCACCGTCGCCCAGGTGATCTGGAAGGACGCCGGCTGGGGCACGATCATCTTCCTCGCCGCGCTCTCCCAGGTCGACGAGCAGCAGTACGAGGCCGCCGCCATCGACGGCGCAGGACCCTGGCGGCGCTTCTGGCACGTCACCCTGCCCGCGATCCGCCCGGTGATCGTCCTGCTGCTCATCATGCGGCTCGGCGACATCCTCTCCGTCGGGTTCGAGCAGATGCTGCTCCAGCGCGACGCGGTCGGCCCCGAGGCCGCCGAGATCATCGACACCTTCGTCTACTACCAGGGCATGGTCGGCGGCGACTACGGATTCGCCGCCGCCGCGGGCCTGTTCAAGGGCGTGATCGGCGCCCTGCTCGTCTACGCGGCCAACAAGGTCGCCCACCGCCTCGGCGAACAGGGGGTCTACAAGTGAGTGCCCATGCCCGTCCCGCCTGGATGGAGAAACCCCGGCCCCTGACCCAGGCGGCGAAGGCCGTCGCGCTCGTGGCCGTCGTCCTCCTGGTCTGCGTGCCGTTCCTGGTGATCCTCTCGACCTCGCTCGCCTCGCCCGAGGAGGTCGTCGACAACGGCGGCTGGGTGCTGTGGCCGACCGAGCCGACCCTCAAGGCGTACCGCGACATCCTCGACGGCGGCATCGTCACCCATGCGCTAGGCGTCAGCGCGGGCGTGACCGTCGTCGGCACCCTGTTCAGCCTCTTCTGCACGGTCACGCTCGCCTATGCCCTGTCGCGCCCCGGCGTCTTCGGCGGCCGGCCCGTGCTGCTCCTCGTCCTGTTCACGTTCCTCTTCCCGCCCGGCATGATCCCCAGCTTCCTGCTGGTCAAGGAGCTGGGGCTGCTGGACTCGTACGGCTCGCTGATCTTCCCCGTGCTGATCAACGTGTTCAACCTCGTGGTCCTGCGCGGCTTCTTCCAGTCGATACCCGAGGAGTTGTACGAGGCCTCACGGCTGGACGGCGCGGGGGACTGGCGGGTGCTGTGGTCCGTGGTGCTGCCGCTGTCCAAGGCCGCGCTCGCCGTCGTCGGTCTCTTCTACGCGGTGGCGTACTGGAACTCGTGGTTCTACGCCTCGCTGTACCTGGAGAGCGACCACTGGCCGCTTCAACAGGTGCTGCGCACGTATGTGGTTGCCGGGTCGGGGCTCACGGACACCGCGACCAGTGAGGGCGCCGTCAATGCTCCGCAGACCGTGCAGATGGCTGTGCTGGTGATGGCCACGGTGCCGATTCTCTTGATCTACCCGTTCCTGCAGAAGTACTTCACCAAGGGCGTGCTCACCGGGGCCATCAAGAGTTGAGCGCCTTGCTGGTGCGGCGCTCCTTGTGCGGTATGCCGGCTGCCGGCCGGTGAGGGCTGGTCGCGCCCACGCGGCGGAGCCGCACATCGACACAGCCCCGCGCCCCTGAAGGGACGCGCCGGTCCCACCCATTCCTCCAGAGCTGGGAGAGAACACGTATGTCCAGTACACCGCTGTCCCGTCGTGCCCTGATGCGTACCGCTGCCGTGGGTGCCGTTGCGCTTGCGGCTCCGGCCGGGCTGACCGGCTGTTCCACGGAGTCCGGGGGTGACGGGGTGTCCAACGCGGGCAAGAAGCTTGCCCCCTGGCCCGCGTACAAGGCCTTCGCGGGTCCGAAGCCGGATCTTGCGCCCACCGCGGAGGGGGTCCAGCCCGGTTACGTCTCCTACCCGGCGGACCTGGCGCGGTCGGTGTCCCGCACCCCGGGAGACGGCTCCACCGTCAAGGTGATGTCGGTGTCGTTCGGTACGCCGCCGAAGCCCGCCTCGGCCAACAAGTTCTGGCAGGCCGTGGAGAAGGCGCTCGGCGTGAAGATCGAGTACACGGTCATCTCGCAGACCGACTACCAGAAGAAGATGGCCACCGTGATGGCGGGCGATCCGGGTGAACTCCCGGACATCATCAACATCTTCTCCGGGTTCGCGCTGCCCCGCGAGGCCCAGTTCGTGCAGCGGCGTGCCGAGGACCTCACGCCGTTCCTCTCCGGGGACGCGGTCGAGGACTACCCGAACCTCGCGAACATCCCGACGCACGCGTGGCGCGACATGGGCCGGATCGGCGGCCGTATATACGGCATCCCCCTGGAACGACCGCTGCCCGGCTCCACCCTCTGGCTGAACGAGGAGTACTTCGAGGACGCCGGGATGAAGGACGGCTGGACCGACCAGGACTTCGCGGCGGTCGCCAAGAGGGGCACCGGCGGGAAGAAGTACGCCCTGGGGGCCGCGGTCGGATCCGTGTTCGGGGACGGGTTCCACTCGGCGGCGCACGGTGTGCACGCCCGGGGCTGGTCGGTGAAGGACGACGGTACGTTCCTGCCGGTCGTGGCCGACGAGCGGTACAAGCAGATGCTCGACTTCCAGCTCGGACTGCGCAAGGCGGGCTCGTACCACCCCGACGCGACGTCCATCTCCCAGATCGACATGATCGCCCTCTACTACAACGGCACGGTCGGCTCGCTGCAGGACGGGTTCGGCGGCTACCTCCCCAAGTTCTTGGAGAAGGGCCGCAAATACACCCCCGCGCCCGCTCTGCCGTACAGCGTGGGCGGTACGCCCGGCGGGATCGTCGGGGCACGCCGCTCGTTCGGCTACACCGTCGTCAAGAAGGCCAAGAAGGAGCGCGTGCAGCTGCTGCTGCGCATCCTCGACTACCTCGCGGCTCCGTTCGGCAGCAAGGAGTGGGAACTCGTCCACTACGGCGTGGAGGGCACCCACTTCACCCGGGCCAAGGACGGTTCGCCCGAGCCCAACGCACTCGGGCAGGTCGAGAACAACACCAACCTGCCGCTGAAGTACCTCGCCGAAGGACCCCAGGCTCTGTTCGTGCCCGGTATGCCCGACGCCGTGAAGGCACTGCACGCATGGCAGGTGAAGACGGTTCCGCACGCCATCCGCAACGCCTCGTACGGGCTCCAGTCCCGGACGTACACCGCCCAGGGCACCACACTCGAAACGCTCCTCAAGGACACCGCCACCGGGATCATCGCGGGGCGGACACCGCTGTCCGAATGGGACGCCACCGTCAAGACCTGGCGGCAGCGGGGTGGCGACAGAATGGCCGAGGAGTACGCCAAGGACTACGCCGCCAACAACTGACGCGGCAGGCCGGGCGGTTGTGAGGGGAGACACGGGGAGATGGGCAACGACATGGCAGAGGCGGAGCCGACGGCGAAGCGACGCGTCACCATTCGCGAGGTCGCCGAGCGGGCAGGCGTGTCCATGGCCACCGTCTCGCGTGTACTCAGCGGCAACCACCCCGTGCCCGCGTCGACCCGGGCCCGTGTGCTGCGCGCCTCCCGCGACCTCGACTACGTGGCCAACGCGCACGCCCGCGCCCTGGTCGGCGGCGGCCGAAAGATGGTCGCCGTCGTCCTGCGGCAGGTCACCAGCCCCTTCTACGCGCAGGTCGCCGAGGGCGTCGAGGCCGAGGCGGCCTCGCGCGGCTGGCTGTGCCTGGTCGGCACCACCGGCGGGGACCCGCAACGCGAGCTGGAATTCGTGCAGTTGATGCGCGAGGAGGGCGCCCGGCTGGTCATCCTCGTCGGCGGGGTCGTCGAGGACGACGCCTACCGGGAGCGCGTCGCGCACTACGCGCAGGCCCTCGACTCGGCCGGCGCGCGCCTCGTGCTGTGCGGACGGCCCGCGCCCGACCCCGACATCCCCGCGCTCGTCGTCGAGTTCGACAACGAGGCCGGCGCCCACGCCATCACCGGTCATCTCCTCTCGGCGGGCCACCGAGGGATCGTGTTCCTCGGCGGACTGCCCGGCAACACGGCCCTCGACGCGCGCGTCGCCGGATACCGAGCGGCGCTCGCCGAGCACGGCCTGCCGCCCGCGGCCGCCCATGTCGTCGACTGCGGCCTCGGCCGGGCGGCGGGCCACCGCGCGATGACCCAACTCCTCAAGGAGACACCGGACTTCACCGCCGTCTTCGCCGGGGACGACATGGTCGCCGCCGGAGCCCTGCGGGCCATCGCCGACGCCGGGCTGCGCGTGCCCGACGACATCTCCGTCGTCGGCTACAACGACATCCCGCTCGCCGAGGACTTCAACCCGCCGCTCACCACGGTGCGCACCCCCGCCGAGGAACTCGGCCGGGCCGCCGTACGCATCGCCCTGCGCGACCCCGAGCACGCCGCGGGCGCCCACCATCTGCTCGGCACCCACATCGTCGTGCGCGACAGCGTCCAGCCGCCCCCGCAGGCGCCGCGCGACGCAGCGCCCGACAGCCCTCACTGACGGAGGACCCACCCCCGTATGACCGCGCCGCACGTGTCGCTCACCGACCCGACGCACTCGTCCTTCCTGCCGCCCCCCGACCTCGTACGCTCACCCGTCACCGGCTGGACCCGCGCACACTGGGAGGCGATGGCCGACCAGCTCCTGGACGGCCTGCTCCCTTATGCCTCAATGGAGTTGGCCCAGTACCGGCTGCCCGGCCGGCCCGGCCACGCCGGGTCCTGGTCCGACGGCCTTGAGGGGTACGCCCGCTCGTTCCTGCTCGCCGCCTGTCGCATCGCGGGCTCCGGCGGGCGTGTCCCGCCGGGGCTGATCGAGCGGTACGCGGCCGGACTCGCCGCCGGTACCGACCCGGAGGGCGCCGACCGCTGGCCGCCCATCGCCGACCGGGCCCAGCCCATGGTCGAGGCCGCCTCGATCGCGATCGCCCTGCACGAGACCAGACCGTGGATCTGGGACCGGCTCGACGACGGGGTACGACAGCGGGTCGCCGCGTGGCTCGGCGGGTTCGTGGGCGCCCGGGCCAACGACTCCAACTGGCGGCTCTTCCAGGTCGTCACGGAGGAGTTCCTCGCCTCCGTGGGCGCCCCGCACAGCCGCGCCGAGATCGACGGCGGCCTGGCGCGGCTGGAGGACTGGTACCGGGGCGACGGCTGGTACACCGACGGCGACGGCCGCAAGTTCGACTACTACAACGGCTGGGCCCTGCACCTTTACCCGATCCTGTGGGCCCGCATCGCCGGCCCCCGCGCGGACACCGCAGTGACGGAGGTCCACCGGGCCCGTCTGCGCGCGTTCCTCGACACGCACCAGTACTTCTTCGGCTCGGACGGCGCACCCGTGCACCAGGGCCGCTCCCTCACCTACCGCTACGCGACGGCCGCCCCGCTGTGGGCCGGAGCGCTCGCCGACGCGACCCCGCTGCCGCCCGGCCTCACCCGCCGTCTGGCATCGGGCGCCCTCAAGCACTTCACCGAGCGCGGGGTGCCCGACGAACGGGGACTGCTGAGCATGGGCTGGTACCGGCCCTTTCTCCCGGTCACCCAGCGGTACTCGGGCCCAGCCTCGCCGTACTGGGCGAGCAAGGCGTTCCTCGGCCTGCTGCTCCCCGCCGGCCATCCCGTCTGGACGGCTCCCGAGGAACCGGGTCCGGTGGACACGGCGGACGCGTATCTGGCGCTGCCCGCCCCCGGCTGGCTGCTCCACTCGACCGCCGCCGACGGGATCGTACGACTCGTCAACCACGGCAGCGACCGTCTGCCACCGCCTCCGGCCGAGGCCGAGGACAGCCCGCACTACGCGAAGTTCGCGTACTCCAGCGCCACGGCTCCCGACACCCCGGCGGACGGTTCCGCGACCGGACCCGACAGCCACATCGCCCTGCTCACGGTGGACGGTACGGCCTCCGGACGTGGCCGGATCCATCCCCTCGGCGTGGAGGGCCGCCGTGCGGCGTCCTGGCACCGGGCGGTCCTGCCGGGCTCCGACGAGGGCCACCGCATCGAGACGAGCAGCGTGGTCCACGGCCCCTGGGAGGTGCGGGTCCACCGTGTCGAAGGTCCGCCGGGGGCCGTCGTACGCGAAGGGGGATGGGCCCTGGCCGACGACAGCGGGCCGTTGACCGAGGCCGCGGGGCCCGGTTGGGCGCTGGCGCGCCGCCGGTCGGACGGCCTCACGAGCGCGGTCGTGGCGTTGTACGGGTGGGACGAGCCCGGAGCCGACGGCCCGGCGCACGGCACCGTCGCACAGGTCGGTGGCGCCAACGCCTACGGCGAGTACTCCGCCACACCCTGTCTGCGGCTGCCCGCCCACCCGGGTCGCCCGCATCTCCTGGTCACGCTCGTCGTACTGAGCGCCGACCCGGCGCGGCCCTGCGACCCCGAGGCGCTGCGGGCGCGGGCCGGTACACGTGTCACCGCGGCGGGAGCGGTGGTGGTGCGCTTCCCGGACGGGACGGAGGAGGAAGTGCCGGCAGGGGCGGGAAGCGCCTGAGGAGCCCGGAGGCGCGTAACAGCCGGTGGATGCGGGGCTGGTCGGAGACGAGGCGGAGGGAGCCGCCCCGCTCCTTCGCCCTGCGGTCGGCCCTGCACAGCACCCGCAGCCCGGAGCAGTCGAAGAAGGTGACCCGGCGGAGGTCGACCAGGACCTGGGGCGCCCGACCCGCGGTCACCGCGTCCAGGTGCTCGGCCAGGGCGTCGGCCGTCGCCATGTCGATCTCGCCCAGCACCTCGACCACGGTGAACCCGCCGCTGGGGTAGCTGTGGGCGTACGGATTCGCCGCGGGGACTCCGTACGCCGCCGTGCCGCACTCGGGCAGCCCGGGGGCCTGGTCTTGGGATTCCGGCGACATGTCGGCTCCACCTCTGCAGGGGAGGGCGTATTCGATCTCGGTAGCTACCCCGCCCGCGGCGGAACCATCCATGCCGCACCGTCCACAAGATCTAGTTCACTCGACCCAGTGAATTTCAGCTGCAACGGTTGACTTTTGGTCTTTGTGTTTACTCAACATGCCCTGTGCAAGGGGGTGTTGCGGACGTAGGGTCGCCGTGCTGTCCCAGTCGCGGGCCGCAACTCTGCCCGTTGTCTGCACGATCGTCCACGAGCCGTGTTCGTATGACTGACCATGAACTGTCTGACCAAGGAGGGTTGGCGGTGGGAACGCCGGTACGTACTCCGTCGGGCGGACCGCCCCTGCTGACCGAATGCGGGCTCATGGAGCCGGTGCAGGAGATGGAGTTCACCGCCCATTTCTCCCGTGCGGACGGGGAGTTCGCCGCCGAGGCGGCCGCCGTGGCGGTGACGGGGGTGATCGACGCCCCGCTGTCCTTCGTCACTCCGGTCCTCGACGCCGGCCGCTCCGCGAGCAAGTGCCTGCTGGCGCGCAGCGCCGCCGACACCTGCCGGATCGTGCTCACCGCGGACCCCATGGGCATCACCGTGGCGGCCACCGACGACGTCAAGGTCTCGCTGGACTCCTGTGACCAGGCCGGCGCCAAGAACCTGCCGCTTCTCGCCGTCGTCGACGGGCTGAAGGTGCACCACGGGCCGGACGGCCATGTCTGGGTCGTGTGGAGGGGCTCATGGTGGCGGGTGGACGCGACCTCCGACGGGCACGGCGGCCGCACCCCGGACGGACCCGCCCAGCCTTAATGCATATGATGTGCAGGTGCGTGACTACTGCATAAGAACTGCGACGCCCGACGACCTCGACGGCGCGCGGTCCGTGATGCTCGACACCGTCTACCGGGACTTCGGCACCGGGTACGTACCGCGCTGGCACCGCGACATCATCGACCTGGACTCCTTCTACCTCGCACCCGGCCGGCACACCCTGCTGGTGGCGGTCGACGAGCGGGACGGCACGGTGGCCGCGACCGCCGCGCTCGACTCCCGGGGCCCGGCCCATCCGCCCAACCCGCGCGACCTCGCCGAGCGCTACCCCTCCGGGGAGACCGCCCAACTTCGCCGCGTGTACACGCGCGCCGATCACCGGCGACAGGGCCTGGCCCGGCGGCTGGTCGGCGAACTCCTCGACTTCGCGGCGGCGGACGGCGGCTACCGCGCCGTCTATCTGCACACCGACCCGGCGGTACCCGGCGCCGAGGCGTTCTGGCGGTCCCTCGGCAAAGTGGTCCACGACGAGCGCGATGAGCCAGGCGGCGGGCAGCGGATCGTGCACTTCGAAGTCCCCCTGCCCTGACGGTCCCGTTGCCCTGACCGGCCCATTGCGCGTCGCCCGCACATCTCGTACAGCACGCACGCCCCGCACCGCGCGAAGAAACCATTCCCCACAAGTCACGAATCGCTCCCCCCCCCACGAAGAAAGAGACCATGCGCTCCCTGCCGCGCCGTCGCCGGTTCGTCGCCGGCCTGCTGCTCGCCCCCCTGCTCACCGGCTGCTTCGCCTCCGAGGGCGGGGAGGAGTCCTCCGACAGCGCGAACGGCTCCCGGCTGAGGGTCGCGCTGGCCTTCCCGCCCGCCGAGAACTTCAACCCGTACGGTGCCGACGCCACGCTCCTCAGCCGGCTCGGCGTGGCCGAGGGCCTGACCCGCCTCGACGCCAACGGCGCCGCCGCCCCCGCGCTCGCCGAGTCGTGGAGCCGCGAGAACGACCGCAGCTGGCTGTTCACCCTGCGGGACGCCGCCTTCCAGGACGGCACCGAGGTCACCCCGAAGGCCGTCGCCACGGCCCTCACACGCGCCGCGGGCGCCGAGCCCGTCACCGCCGCCCTGTCCGGCGTCGACCTCACCGCCGAGGCCGCGGGGGATCGACGCGTACGGGTGAGCACCGCCGAGCCCGACCCGGCACTGCCGTTGCGGCTGTCCAGCCCCGGCCTGGTGGTCCTCTCCGCCGAGGCGTACGCGGAGAAGGACGCCGTCAGCCCGGTCGGCACCGCCACCGGCCCCTTCGAACTCACCAAGGTCACCGGGACCACCGCGGCCACCCTGGACCGCTTCGAGGACTACTGGGGCGGCCGCGCCCAGGCCTCGGGCGTCGACGCGAGGTTCATAGCCGACGGCACGGCCCGTACCAACGCGCTGCGCACCGGCGGCGCCGACATCGCCGAGGCCGTGCCGGTCTCGCAGGCGACCTCTCTCGACGAGGTGACCCGCCGCGAGACGGCCACCACCCGCACCACGAGCCTGCTGCTCAACACCGAGAAGGGCGCGTTCAAGGACCCGAAGGCACGGGCCGCCGCCCGCGAGGCGATCAGCACCTCCGAACTCGCCAGGGGCGTCTACGAAGGGCACGCCGACCCCGGCGTCGGCATCTACGGACCCGCGCTGACCTGGG
This sequence comes from Streptomyces sp. NBC_00258, assembly GCF_036182465.1. Taxonomy (NCBI): domain Bacteria; kingdom Bacillati; phylum Actinomycetota; class Actinomycetes; order Kitasatosporales; family Streptomycetaceae; genus Streptomyces; species Streptomyces sp. NBC_00258. The sequence continues at coordinate 2,267,160 of NZ_CP108081.1, read as the reverse complement.
CGGCCGACAAGCGCGTCAAGCCGGCCGGGAGGGCCGGGGCGGCAGCCGCCGACGGCACGCCGGTCACCGTGGCCACGTACGACAACCGGCCCGAACTGCCCGAGGTCGCCCAGGTGCTCAAGCAGCAGCTGGAGAAGGCCGGGTTCAAGGTGAAGCTGGAGGTGCGCGAGTACTCGCGGCTCGAAAGCGACGCGCTGGCCGGAAAGTTCGACGCGTTCGTGTCCGCGCGCAACACCATGCTCGACACCGGCGACCCCGTCTCCATCCTCGCCAGCGACTACACCTGCAAGGGCAGTTACAACCTGGCGCTGCTGTGCGACAAGAAGGTCGACAAGGCAGTCGCCGAGGCCGAGACGGTCACCGACACCGCGAAGCGGCAGGACGCGGCGATGACCGCCGAGGCGGCGATCCTCGGCACGGACGCCGTCGTGCCGCTGGTCCACCAGCGGATCATCACCGGCGTCGGCGCAGCGGTCAGCGGAGCGCTGCTCGACCCGTACGAGCGCAGCCTCGTCGGCGTCGGCACGCGGCGCTGACGGGCGGCGGCGTACGTGCTCAAGGCCGTCGTACGCGGCGCAGCGCCGGTGCTGCTCTGGCGCGCCGCCCTCGTCGCCGCCCTCCTGTGCGGCGTTGGGCTGCTGCCCTGGCTGTCGCGAACGGACCCGGCGCTCACCGTGCTCAAGGCGCGGTCCGCCGAACGCGCCCCGACGCCTGAGGTGCTTGACGCGATCCGCGCCCAACTCGGCCTGGACGCCGGGCCATCGAAGCTGCTCGGCGACTGGCTCGGCGGGCTGCTGCACGGTGACGCGGGCCGGTCGTGGATCTCCGGTGCGGAGGTCACTCCGTCGGTGCTCCAGGCGCTCGGGGTCTCGCTCCTGCTGATGGGCGGCTCGCTGGCCGTCGCGGTGCTCACGGCGGGGGCGGTGTGCGCCCGTACGCTGCGGCTCGGCGCGGGGCGGCGGCCCGACGGCCCGCGCTCGGCGGGCACCGGATCGGCGCTCCTGTCCACGCTGCCCGACTTCCTGACCGCCTCGGTGCTCGCCGCCGTCGTCGGGGTGCAGCTCGGCTGGCTGCCCGCGCTCGGCTGGTACGGGCCCCAGTGGATGGTGCTGCCCGCGCTCTCGCTCGGCCTGCCCGCGGGCGCGCTGCTCGGGCGGATGCTCGACGACCTGCTGCCGGGCGCGTACGCCGAGCAGTGGGCGCTGGCGGCCGCCGCGCGCGGAGTCCCGGGCCGGAGCATCGCCCGGCAGGCACTGCGCCGCTGCGTGCCCGGACTGCTGCCGAACTTCGGGCTGTTCGTCGTCGGTCTGACCGGCGGCGCGGTCGCCGTGGAGCAGGTCTTCGACATCCCCGGGCTGGGACGGCTGACCCTGCAGGCCGCGGTGGCGCAGGACCTGCCCGTCCTCCAGGCGGGCACCCTCGCCCTCGTCCTGCTGGCGGCGGTCGCGGGAGGCCTCACCCGGCTCACGGCGAGGCTCCTGATCGGCCCGGCCCTGCGCGACGGCGCGCTCTCCTCGCTGCACCGCCCGACACCGCCCCGGCCCACCACGCTGCCCCTGCTGTACGGCGGGCTGCTGCTCGCGGTCGTCGCGCTGGGCCTCGCCCGGGATCCGCTGCGCCTTGACACCACCGCGCGGCTCCAATCCCCTTCCTGGGCCCACCCGTTCGGCACGGACGGGCTCGGGCGCGATGTGCTGGCCCGGGTCGGCCACGGGGCGCTGAGCACCCTGGCCCTGGCCCTCGCCGTGAGCGCGGCCGCGCTCGTACTCGGTGTTCTGCTGGGGCTGCTGCCACGGTTCTCCGGGCCGCTCGTCGACACGGTCAACGCCGTACCGCCGGTCCTGGCGGCCCTCCTCGTCACGGGCGTCGCGGGCAGCGGTCCCTCGACCCCGGCCCTCGCGGTGACCGCCGTCGCCTGGGCACCGCTCGCGGCCCACACCTCGGCACTGCTCCAACAGGAGCGCGCCACCACACACTTGACGGCGACCAGGGGCCTGGGCGCGGGCCCGTTCCAACTGCTCCGCCACGAACTCCTTCCGGCCGTCCTGCCTCCGGTCCTGCGCCACGCACTGCTCCGCCTGCCGGGCGTCGCCCTGGCCCTCGCGGCCCTGGGCTTCCTCGGCCTCGGCGCGCAACCGCCGTCCCCGGAGTGGGGCCTGCTCCTGTCCGAGAACCAGCCGTACGGGGAACGGGCCCCGTGGGCGGTACTGGCCCCCGCAGCCGCACTCGCCCTGCTGGGGGCGGTGGCCGTCACGGGCGGGGGAGGGGTGAGGTGGCCCGGGCGGCCGCGTCGCGCACGCCGCCCCGACACCCGCTGGATCGAGACGGCTGCGCGTCCCGGGCCACCGGACCGCGCCCGGCCGATCCGAGCGGAAGGCATGACGTCCGATGTCTGAGCAATCGCCTCCGCGAGCCTCCTCCGACGGTCGTACGCAGACCGGCCGCCCTCGGCGCAGAATCCTTTCCTCGCTGCGGACCTTCGCCGCGCTGCCGCCGCTGCTCCGGCTCCTGATCCTCACTCAGCTCGCCTTCAACATCGGGTTCTACGTGGTGCTGCCGTTCCTCGCGGAGCACCTCGGCACGGCTGTCGGCATGGCGGGCTGGATGGTCGGGCTGGTGCTGGGGCTGCGGACCTTCAGCCAGCAGGGGCTGTTCGTGGTGGGCGGGGCGCTGGCCGACCGGTACGGCGTACGGCCGGTGGTGCTCGCCGGCTGCGCGCTGCGGATCGCCGGATTCGGCTGGCTCGGTTTCGCGGAGGCGAGCTGGGCGGTCGTCGGAGCCGTCCTCCTGATCGGCTTCGCCGCCGCGCTGTTCTCGCCGGCCGTCGAGTCGGAGGTGGCCCGGCAGGCGGTGTGCCGGGAGGAGGCCGGGGAGGGCCCGCGCACCCATGTGCTCGCCCTGTTCACCGTGGCGGGTCAGGCGGGCGCGTTCCTCGGCCCGTTCATCGGCGCGCTGCTGCTGGCCGTGGACTTCCGCGCGGTCTGTCTCGCCGGTGCCGGAGTCTTCGTACTCGTCCTGGCCGGGCACGCGTGGCTGCTGCCGCAGCACATCCCCGGGCGGGTCCGCGTGCAGAGCCGCGGTGGCGTCCGGCGACTGGTGCGCAACCGTGGCTTCCTCGCGCTGTGCTGCGCGTACGGCGCCTATCTGCTGGCGTACAACCAGCTGTACCAGCTCCTGCCCGTCGAGGTGGAGCGCGCGGCGGGCTCGCAGGCGCCGCTGGCCTGGCTGTTCGCGCTCTCCTCGCTGCTGGTGGTGACAACCCAACTGCCTCTCACGCGCTGGGCGGGGGACCGGCTCGACCTGCGCCGGTCCATGGCGGCGGGGCTGCTGCTCATCGCGGCCGGTTTCGTGGTCGCCGTGGCCAGGCCCGCCGCGTGGACGGGAACCGTGGGGCTCCTGCCCGCGGCCGGTTACGTCGTCCTGCTCACCCTCGGCCAGATGCTCGTCGCGCCCGCCGCCCGGGCCTGGGTGCCCGACCTCGCCGACGGCGACAGGCTCGGCCTCTACACCGGCGCGCTGTCCTCGGTCTCCGGCCTGATCGTCCTGGTCGGCAGCGCGGCCACCGGCTCTCTTCTGGACACGGATCTGCCCCCGGCACTGCCCTGGCTGGTGCTGGCCGCGCTCCCCGTGGCGGCGGTCGCCCTGCTGCCCCGGCACCGACGCGCCGAGCCGAGGAAATGAGACGCGGCGGACCGCCGACCTGAACGGCCGACACGAAAGAGGGGCCGCCGTCTCCCTGCAGACGGCGGCCCCTCGGCTTTCGGTGGGTCACATGTGGACGACAGGCGCGGCTTCCGCGTCCTGCTCGGGAACCCCGCGGCGGTAGAGGAGGAAGGCGATCGCCGCGCCCACCGCGAAGAAGCCCGCCGACCACCAGAAGGCGGTGGTGTAGCTCTCGATCGTCGACTGGGCCTGGACCAGCTTGTCGGTCGCGTCCTTGCCGGACAGGTAGCCGGTCGCGGCGCTCGCGGCGAGCGTGTTGAGGAGGGCGGTACCGATGGAACCGCCGACCTGCTGCATGGCGTTGACCGTCGCGGAGGCGACACCGGCGTCCTCCGGCGCGATCCCGCTCGTGGCCAGGGCCATCGCGGGCGGCATCACGATGCCGAGTCCCGCGCCGATCAGGAGCAGCTGCGGCAGCACGTCGGTCGAGTAACTGGAGTCGACCCCGATGCCGGTCAGCCAGGCCATGCCGACCGCGGCGATCGCGAAGCCCGCCGGGATGACGACCTTCGGCCCGATGCGCGGCACCAGCTTCGTCGTGGAGACCTGGGCCATGACCATCAGGGCCGCCATCATCGGCAGGAAGGCCACACCGGTCTTCGTCGGGCTGAAGCCCAGGTTCAGCTGCAGGTAGTAGGTGAGGAAGAGGAAGACACCGAACATGCCCGCACCGGTCACGAGCACGGCGAGGAACGAGGCCCCGCGGCTGCGGTCGAGCAGGACGCGCATCGGCAGCAGCGGGTGCGCGGCACGGGTCTGCCACCAGGCGAACACCGTCAGGAGCAGCCCGCCCGCGATCAGGAAGCCCCAGGTCTGGGGTGAACTCCAGTCGTGCGTCTCGGCGTTGGAGAAGCCGTAGACGAGGGCGAAGAGCCCGGAGGAGACCAGCAGCGCGCCCGGCAGGTCCAGCTTGGAGCTCGCGGCGTCACGGTGGTTGCTCAGCAGCATCCAGCCGCCGACCAGGGCGATCACGGCGAAGATGATGTTGACGTACAGGGTCCAGCGCCAGTCCAGCGCGTCCGTCAGCACACCACCGAGCAGCAGTCCGAGCGCACCGCCCGCGCCGGCGATGGCGCCGTACACGCTGAACGCCTTGGCGCGCTCCTTGGCGTCGGTGAAGGTCGTGTTCAGGAGCGAGAGCGCGGCGGGTGCGAGGAGTGCGGCGAAGACTCCCTGGAGGGCGCGCGCGGTGACCAGCATTCCGAAGCTGTTCGCCGCGCCGCCGAGCACGGAGGCCCCGGCGAATCCCGCGACACCGATGAGGAAGACGGGCTTTCGCCCGAAGAGGTCGGCCAGCCGGCCGCCCAGCAGAAGCAGTGAGGCGAAGGCCAGCGCGTACGCGGTGACGATCCACTGGCGGTTGCCGTCGGAGAAGCCGAGGTCCGCCTGCGCCGACGGCAGGGCGATGTTCACGATGGTCGCGTCCAGCACCACCATCAGCTGGGCGATCGCGATGATCGAGAGGATCCACCACCGCTTCGCCGCCGACGGTGCGTCCGCCGTATCGGGTGTGCCCTTACGGGCACCTTCGGAAAGAGTCTCAGTCTGGGACATCGGAGCACCACTCCAGGGAAGGTTCGCTCGGCATGACGGATACGTAAACGAAACCGTTTCGTACGCCTTGAGGCTAGACCACTTTTATCGAAACGGCAAAGTTTCGCTACTGAGAGAGGGCTCACATGCGCGGGGGCGCCTTTCGAGGTCGACGGCGCCGGGCTGCACTGCGAGGTGCGCGGCGAGGGTCCGCACTGCTGCGCGGAAGCCTGCCGGTGTTCCTGGGGCCATTTATTCCTTGACGGGCATATAACTGCGGGGTCATATTGGAACCATGTCCGACGCCTCCCTCTGGGCCGCACTCGCCGACCCGCACCGACGGGCCATCGTGGCGCTCCTCCTGGAGCGGCCGCGGTCCGTCGGTGAGATCGTCGAGACGTGCGGTCTGAGCCAGCCGAGCACGTCCAAGCACCTGAAGGTGCTGCGGGACGCCGGGCTGGTGCGCGTACGACAGGACGCGCAGCGCCGCGTCTACGCGCTCGACCCGGCGCCGATCGCGGAGCTCGATGCCTGGCTGGCCCCGTACCGCAAGCTCTGGAGCACAAGCCTGGACGCGCTGGGCCGACGCCTGGACGAGACGGCGACAGCGGCAGCGCGGAAGACGGCCCCGGAGACCTCGACGGCGGGGGAGTCGTCGGACGAAGACACCTCAACCCCCTCCCCGAAGGACTGAGCCACCATGTCCACGGAACCCACCGGTACCTACCTGACCCTGGACGACGGCCGCCCCGCCGTCCGCTTCACCCGCACCTACGACCACCCCGTCGGCCGTGTCTGGGAGTTCGTCACCGAACCCGGGGAGCTGGCCCACTGGTTCCCGTCCCGCGTCGAGATCGAGCTGCGTGAGGGCGGCACGATCAGGTTCGGCAGCGACCCGAACATGGATGACTCCACCGGGCGCGTCCTCGCGGTCGACGCGCCCAGGCACCTCTCCTTCAGCTGGGGCGGCGACGAACTGCACTTCGATCTGGAGGAGTTGGACGAGAAGCGCACCCGTTTCACCCTCACCAACGTCCTGGAGGCCGAGAACACGGCAGCCCGCAACGGCGCCGGCTGGGAGGTGTGCCTCTCCGCCCTCGACGCGCACGCCGGGGGAGTCTCCTTCGGCGGCCCGCACGCGGGTGCCGGTGCGCCCTGGCAGGAGGTCTACCGGGCGTACGTCGAGGCCGGCGTCCCTTCCGGAGCCCCGATCCCGGGACAGGACGCCTGACGCCGGCACCCGCCGCGTCCGGCTACTGCATCTGCCGCCGCACCAGCTCGTGCAGCCGCCCGCCCGTGTCCGCCAACAGCTGGGCGGGCGGGCCCTGTTGGGCGACCCGGCCGTCCTCCATCACGATGACGCGGTCCGCGTCCATGACGGTGGACAGGCGGTGCGCGATCACCACGCGCGTGGCGTTGAGAGCGCGGGTGCTCTCGATGACCGTGCGCTGGGTCTCGTTGTCCAGGGCGCTGGTCGCCTCGTCGAAGAAGAGGATGCGAGGCCGCCGGATCAGCGCCTGGGCGATCATCAGACGCTGGCGCTGGCCGCCGGACACGGCGCCGCTGCCCGAGACGATCGTGTGCAGGCCCATCGGCATGCGCTTGATGTCCTCGGCGAGACCGGCCATCTCGGCGGCCGCCATCGCCTCCTCGGGCGTGTAGGGCTCGGTGCCGCAGATGACGTCCAGGATCGACCCGGTGAAGGGCTGCGCGTGCTGGAGCACCACACCGCACTGACGGCGTACGGCCGACTGGTCGAGGGCCGCCAGGTCCTGGCCGTCGTACAGGACGCTCCCCGAGACCGGCTTGTCGAAGCCGATGAGCAGCCGCAGCAGGGTGGACTTGCCGCAGCCGCTGGGGCCGACGACCGCCACGAACTCGCCCGGCCGGATGGCGAAGGACACGTCGTCGAGGACGAGCGGACCGTCGTCGGTGTACCGGAAGGTGAGCTTCTTCGCCTCAAGGGCTCCGGACAGCTCGGCGGGGCGTGTGCTCGCCACCCGCACCTCGGGCGTCGCGTCGAGGACCGGCCGGATCTCCGCGAACATCGGCAGCGCGGAGACCATCGACACAAAGGCGCCCGTCACCTGGGTGACCGAGGTCAGCAGCATCGTCATCGAGGTGTTGAACGTCAGGAAGGCGGCGGCCGACAGCGAACCGCGCGCTGGGCCCGCCAGCAACATGAACATGATGAGTGAGCAGAGCGGCAGGTACACCGCGCCCAGCACCGTCGTGAGGTTCTTGATCCGGCCCACGCGCTGCTGGAGCTCACGGCTGCGGGCGAACTCGCCCGCCCAGGCCGCGTACGCGTAGTTCTCGGCAGCCGCTACCCGCAGCTTGGGCAGGCCGCGCAGGGTCTGGAAGGCCTGGTTGTTGAGCTTGTTGCTGAGGACGACCAGTCGGCGCTGCCAGCGCACCTGCCACAGACCGAGCCCGAGGAAGACCCCGGCGATGACGACGAGCATGCCGATCGCGGCGAGTGCCATCGGGACGCTGTACCAGAAGAGCAGCGCGAGGTTCATCGCGCCGACCGTCACCGACTGGACCACCACCGGGCCGACGCCCGCCATCAGCCGGCGGATGGCGCTGATGCCCATGGCGGCGCTGGCCAGTTCACCGGTGGAGCGCGAGGTGAAGAACTTCGTCGGCAGCCGCAGCAGCCTGTCCCACACGGCCGGTTGGAGCGTGGCCTCGATACGGCCCTCCAGCCGCAGCATGGTGAGGTTCTGCATCAGCATGAAGGCCGCCGACACCACACTGGCGATCATGATGGCCAGGCAGAACTGGACGATCAGGCTCTCCTGGGCCTTCGGCACGAACTCGCCGAGCACCTTGCCGGTCGCGATCGGCACCAGCGCACCGAGGGCCACCGTCACCAGACCGCTGAGCGCGAGGTAGCGCATGTCCCCGCCGGTGCCCCGGAGACTGAACCGCAGCAGCCGCAGAGGGCTCAGCCGGCGCTCGGGCAGCGGCCGGTAGAACATGACGGCCCGCGGTTCGAACTCCGCCGCGTTGGCCTTCTCGACCGGCGTCTCACGACCGCTCGACGGATGCACCGCCACATATCCGCCGCGCCTCCACAGCAGCGCGGCCGGGGCGCCGGAAGCGACCCGGTGTCCGACAAGGGGCCCGATGTTGTCGCGCCACCAGCGCCCGTCGAGGCGTACGGCACGCACCCGGACCCGGGAGGCCAGCGCGATCTGTTCGACGGGGTCGAGGCGGTCGCTCTCCGCGCCGCCCTGCGCCGGGTCCGCGAGCGTGATCCCGGCAGCGCGGGCGACGAGCCTGCAGGCGGCGTACGTGGCATCGGCGTCCGCCGCGCCCGGACCCGAGCCCGAACGCTTGGACATGGAGGCGATCAGCGTCCGGTCGGCCTGCGCGCGGACCGCCTCGCCGGCCTTGATGCCCGCGGCCGTGCGGGTCTCGTGCGTGCGCTCCAGCTGCTCGATCCAGCGGTCGAGGGTGGCCAGCAGCCGGTACTGCTGGTCGACCATCGCCTGCCACATCGCGGGGTCCACCAGCAGGTCCGCCGCGGCCTCGGCCCCGTACATGGAGCCGTACTGCACACTGCCCGGCGGCACCTGCATCCACAGCACGTCGTCGTCCGTGAGGACCGCGTCCCGCTCGGTCGCCAGAGGCGCCTCGAAGAGGATGGCGAGGCCCCGGCCGGCGCCGAGCGAGAGGGCGTACTCCAGAGGGCTGGTGGCCGGCGGGACGTACTGGGGATTGCCGTACGCGTCGTACGTCCAGGTCTCGGTCTGCGGGGGCTGGTACAGCTCGCGCAGCGCGATCCGGCGCAGTACGCACTCGCGCAGCGGCCTGCCGACCAGGGTGTGCTGGGGTCCCGCGACCGGGCCGAGCAGCAGGGAGCCCGCTTCGAGGCGTCCGAGGTGGTGCCAGTGGCCCTGCTGGGCGGCGTCGACCGCGAACAGGTCCATGGCGCCGGACACGACCAGCCACAGCACGTGCGGCCCTTCGAGGTCCAGGCGGGTGAGGCCGGAGCCGTCGACCGGGGTGCCCATGGCGCCGAGCGCGGCCAGTACGTAGTCGCCCTCGGTGGCGGGCTGTTGGGGCTGCTCGGCCGGTTGATACTGCTGCTGGTTCTGCTGGTTCTGCTGGTTCTGCTGGTTCTGTGGGTACGCGGACGTCATCTCATCGCTCCCTGACCAGCTCGGCGTACGCGCCGCCGGCCGCCACCAGGGCGTCGTGACGCCCGCGTTCCACGATCGTGCCGTGCTGGAGGACCACGATCTCGTCGCTGTCGCGCACGGTACTGAGCCGGTGCGCGATCACCACGCAGGCACAGCCGCGCTTGCGCAGGTTGTCCATGACGAGCTGCTCGGTCTCCGCGTCCAGGGCGCTCGTCACCTCGTCGAGCACGAGGATGCTGGGCCTGCGCACCAACGCCCGCGCGATCTCCAGGCGTTGACGCTGGCCGCCGGAGAAGTTCCGCCCGTCCTGCTCGACCCGGCTCTGGATACCGCCCGGGCGGCGCATCACCACGTCGTACAGGGCCGCGTCCTCCAGCGCCGCGACCACGGCCTCGTCCGGGACCGACGGGTCCCACAGCGCGATGTTGTCGCGGACCGAGCCCTCGAAGAGGAACACGTCCTGGTCGACGAAGGAGACGGAGGCCGCGAGCGCGCCGCGCGGGATGTCCTCCAGACGCTGGTCGTCGATACGGATCACGCCCTCCCAGGGCGCGTACAACCCCGAGATCAGCCTGGACACCGTCGACTTGCCGCTGCCCGAGCCACCGACCAGGGCGACCTGCTGGCCCGGGCCGACCGTCAGTGAGAAGCCGGACAGCAGCGGCTTGTCGAGCGGGCTGTAGCCGAACGTGATGTTCTCCAGCTCCACATGGCCGTGCAGCCTGCGGGTGCTGTCGCCCCCGCCGCGGCGCGAGTACAGGGGGTCGGCCGCGAAGTTCTCGACGTCCTTGAGGCGGGCCACGTCGGCTGCGAAGTCCTGGATGCGGCCCGCGACGCCGTTGAGCCGGGTGATCGGCGCGGTGAAGCGGGTCACCAGCGCCTGGAACGCGACCAGCAGACCGACGGATATGTGCCCCTCCACGGCCCGCATACCGCCGATCCACAGGATGAGCGCGCTGTTGAGCGTCGCAAGGGTCGGCGCGACGACACCCAGCCAGGCACTCGGCACACCGAGCCGCTGCTGCTCCTCCAGCGTGGTGGCGTGCTGCCCGGCCCACTTGCGGAAGTAGCCCTCCTCGCCGCCGGTCGCCTTCATCGTCTCGATCAACTGGAGGCCCGTGTACGCCGTGTTGGTCAGCCGCGCGCTGTCGGCGCGCAGCTTGGCCGTACGCGTCGCACGCAGCCGGATCACCACCCGCATCGCCACGATGTTGAGCAGCGCGACCCCGATGCCCACGGCCGTGAGCTGCGGGTCGTAGGTGTAGAGCAGCACGGCGTAGAGGACGACGACCACCGCGTCCACGCCCGCCGCGGCCAGGTCCCGGGCCAGCGTCTCGGCCACCGCGTCGTTCGACTGGAGGCGCTGCACCAGGTCGGCCGGGCTGCGCTGGGAGAAGAAGGTGACCGGCAGCCGCATCAGATGCCGTAGGAACTTCGCGCTGCTGAGCGTGGACGAGATGATGCGGCCGCGCAGCAGGTTCGTCTGCTGCAGCCAGGTCAGCACGACCGTCAGCAGCACCGTCGCGCCCATCGACGAGAACAGCACCCCGAGCAGCGAGGTCTGCCCGCCGATCAGGAACATGTCGATGTACGTACGGCTGAGCGCGGGCACCGCCGCCCCGACCGCGACCAGCAGCAGGCTCGCCAGGACGGCGGCGGGCATCGTGCCCGACGTACCGCGCAGCCGGGCCGGCATGGCACCCATGACGCCGGGCTTGCGGCCGCCCTTCTCGAAGTCGGGACCCGGCTCCAGGACCAGCACGACACCGGTGAAGCTGGTGTCGAAGTCCTCCATGGGCACGAAGCGGCGGCCCTTGCCGGGGTCGTTGATGTGCACGCCGCGCCGGCCGAAGCGGCGCCCCATGCCGTCGTAGACGACGTAGTGGTTGAACTCCCAGAACAGGATCGCCGGAGCGCGCACCTCGGCGAGTGCGACCGTGTCCATCTGCATACCCTTGGCGGTGAGGCCGTAACTCCGCGCCGCCTTCAGCAGGTTGCTGGCCCGGGAGCCGTCGCGCGAGACACCGCAGGCGATGCGCAGCTCCTCCAGCGGGATGTGCCGTCCGTAGTGCCCGAGCACCATCGCGAGCGAGGCGGCGCCGCACTCCACGGCCTCCATCTGGAGGACGGTGGGTGTACGGACGGTCCTGACCCGGCCCTTGGGGACGGTGCGCTTGGGCGGGGTGGCGCGGCGGCGGCCCCGTACGGGCGGCGGCAGTTGTGACTCCCGGCCGGCCGCGTCTGTGGTCTCGTCGGTCGCGCTCACGGCAGCAGCCAATCGATCGGGCGCTGGTCATCCAGGCGGATCGAGCCGGAGGCCACGGTCATGGAGCTCAGCCGGAACGGCGGCCCGTCCGCGGACGACCACTTGTAGCCGGACTTTGTGCCCGACGAACGGTCGAGCCGGACGAGGACGGCCACCGGCCTGCCCTTCTTCGTGAACTGCTCGCCCAGCTGGCTGTCACCGAGGAAGGCGGCGATCTGCTGCTCCGACTGGGCGGCCCGGTCGACCGACTTCACATGGCCGCGCAGCACCCCGTACTGCTGGGTCGGCGCGGACTGGACGGTGAGGTCGACGGCAGCGTCCGAGGGAATCGTGGCGGCGTTCTCGGCGGGCACGTACACCGTCGCGTACAGCGGGTCGTCGGCGTCGGCGACCTTCTCCACGGCGGCCACGTTCGTACCCGTGCTGATGATCGCGCCGATGGTGGCGGCGAGCCCGGTGACGCGGCCCGCGGCGACACTGCGTACTACCGTCTCGCCCTTCGCCGTACGGACCTTGAGTACGGGGGCGTTCGCGGCGATCCGTCGGCCCTGCTCGGCGACGACGGCGGTGACCTGGCCGGAGACGGGGCTCTGCAGGAGGTAACTGCCCTGCCCGTGCGTGAGGATGGCGGGCGCGCTCACCGTGGACGCCACGGAGCCCGTCACGGCCCAGACCGACGCGGCCGCCATGACGACGACCGTCACGAACAGCACGAGCCAGCCCTGGGGGCGGGCGAAGCGCACCGGGAGGTCGAGCTCCTCCGGCGACTGCAGCTTGGCGAGGGCCTGTTGGCGGAACTGCACGGTCTTCCCTCACCTGCGAGAAATGAGATCCGAACTACGACATCCGTAAGTCCCGGAACCGGGAAGCGGTTCCGGGACTCACGGCACGCTATGCGATCACAGAGTGATCAGATGCCGGCGACCAGGCCGGTGACCGGGGCGGTGTTCAGGCCGGTCGCGCCCTCAACGGTGCCCACGACGGTGTCGACCAGGCCGGAAACCGGGGCGATGCCGTCGACGACGCCCGTGACGGTGCCGAGCGCGTTGACCGAGAGGCCACCGGAGACGTTGTCGAGCTCAGCGTCGGAGATCTCGACGGTGGCAACCTGGGGGGTGGAGTTCATGATGGAACTTCCCTTCCTATTGATATTCACAAGGGGGGAGCGGCCCCCTCTGGGGACAGATGGACGGCCGCGACCGCGGGCGTCCGGAACCCGGAACCGGGAACCGTCGAAACGACCCCCGCGGTGCAATGGATCAAAGCACGGGGCCGTGCCACGCATCCAATCAACGACCCATGTGATCAGGGCATTTGAGCGCCGGATCGACTCAACGGTGCAGGCGTGCGCACGTCTCGGTGGCGACTTCTTCACATGCCCCCGGGGTGATTCACATTTCGGCAACGGAGGGTGTGGGTCGGAATCGGGCACACCTCGCCAAAGACGCGGCACGCGACGATCCACTGTGTGGATTCGCCGCGTGCCGTGACCCGGGTGCGTATTCGATGTGCAGATTTGCTGAAGCCGGGATTCCGCTCTCTCGCTCGAACGGGCTGTTACCGCGTGGTGGCGGAGTGCAAGACGATGGCCTCTGTTGCGGGAGTGGCGTCAGCCGAGCTTCTTCAGGAGCTCGGCGGCGAGCGGCGCGGAGGAGGCGGGGTTCTGGCCCGTGACGAGGTTGCGGTCGACGACCACGTACGGCGCCCACGGCTCGCTCTCCTGGAAATCGGCGCCGATCTCCACCAGCCGGTCCTGGAGCAGCCACTTGGCCTTGTCGGCGAAACCGGCCTGGGTCTCCTCGGTGTTGGTGAAGCCGGTCAGCCGGTAGCCCGCGAAGGCGTTGCCGCCGTCCTCCTTGGTGGCGGCCAGCAGCGCGGCCGGGGCGTGGCAGACGACACCGAGCGGCTTGCCGGACTCCAGGGCGAGGGTGAGGAGCCGCCCCGAGTCGGCGTTGACGGCGAGGTCCTCCATGGGGCCGTGGCCGCCGGGGTAGAAGACGGCCACGTACTCGTCGAGGTCCACGTCCTCCACGCGGATGGGGTGCTGCAGCTCGGCGAACGAGCCGAGCGCGGCGGCGACCTTGGCGGCGCCCTCCTCGCCGCCGTTGAGCTCGGGAGCCAGGCTGCCCTGGTCCACGGTCGGCACGACGCCGCCCGGGGTGGCCACGACGACCTCGTGCCCCGCCGCCTTGAACGCCTCGTACGGGGCGACGGCCTCCTCGGCCCAGAAGCCGGTCGGGTGCTTGGTGCCGTCGGCGAGAGTCCAGAAGTCGGTACCGGTCACTACGAAAAGAATCTTTGCCATGCCTCGAAGGTAGGCCGACGGGACACGGAGATCCAATAGGGGATCCATTGGAGGGCATCGGATTTCCAATGGCATCACGGGAATAGACCCGAATGGCCGTCGGTGCGCCCGAATGTCGTCCTTTCGTCGCCCGCAACTGAAATGGGCAACGGATCCCGGCCGGGGAACGGATCCGGGCCCGGCAACGGACCGCGAATCAGCCGAGCAGCGCGTACACCGCACTCGCGCGGGCCGCGATCTCCTCCGTGCCCTCAGCGGTCATCGTGAGGTCGGCGAACGCCATCCGACGGCCCAGTTTCGTCACGACCGCCTCGATCAGGACGTCCGCGTCCATGACCGCACGCTGGAACGTCGTGGACTGCTGGACCGTGGTCATCGGCCCGTACGCGCCGCGCGCCGCCGACACCGCGATCACCGTCGCCGTGTCCGCCGCGGCCATCAGGGCCTGCCCCGACATCGAACCGCCCTCCCGCGCGAGCCGATCGGACCAGGGCAGCCGCAGTACCGCCCGACGGTCGCCCAATTCCTCGACCGACAGATTGAGTTCGAGGACCCAGGGGGCGAAGTTGGCCGAGAGGATCTTGTCCGCATCAGTGGTGGTCAGCGTCATGCGGGCATTGTTCCCCGGCATCCGCGACGGGTCACCGGCGACACCGGATTCGTGCTTTCGCAAAGGAAGTTGAGAAAAGCCGTTGAACGCCACACGCACCGCTTGCGTACCTACAGCCATCCAGGCGCCCGCAGTCAGCTGCCAGACGGCGGCTCGGACCCCCCAGTCCCCAGGAGGTCAAGAAGTTGAGTCACAAGCGGATACCCAAGCGCAAGGCCGTCATAGCCGCAGGAAGCGTGGTGGCGCTCGGCGCGGCGGCACTCATCCTGCCCAACGCGATGGCGTCCCAGACCGATGCGACGGAAGGTGCCGCCCCCAGAACGGTGAAGGCCGCGGAGGCGTCGGACCTTGCCTCGCAGCTGTCCGAACTGCTCGGTGAAGCCTATGCCGGTGCGTACTACGACTCGGGCAAGCAGCAGCTCATCATCAACGTCGCGGGCGACGACAACAACATCATCGTCCAGGCGGAGGAGGCCGGCGCTGTCGTCCAGCAGGTCGACAACAGCACGAAGGAGCTCACGGCGGCCTCGCAGACGCTGAAGAGCGACGCGACCATCCCCGGCACCTCGTGGGCCGTCGACCCCAGGACGAACAAGATCCAGGTCACCGCCGACAGCACCGTTACGGGCGCAAACTGGGACCAGCTCGAGTCGACCGTCAAGAGCCTCGGCTCGGGCATGGCGACCATCAAGAAGTCCGCCGGCACGTTCAAGACGTTCGTCGAGGGCGGCGACGCCATCTTCGGCGGCGGCGCACGCTGCTCGCTCGGTTTCAACGTCGTCGCCGACGACGGCGCCCCGGCCTTCCTGACGGCGGGCCACTGCGGTGTCGCCGCGGCCGAGTGGTCGGACTCCGAGGCCGGCGCGCCGATCGGCACGGTCGAGGCGGCCACGTTCCCCGGTGACGGCGACTTCGCCCTCGTCAAGTACGACGACCCGGCGACCGAGGCGCCCAGCACGGTGAACACCGGCCAGCAGTCGGTGGAGATCACCCAGGCCGCGGAGGCCGCGGTCGGCCAGGCCGTCATCCGGATGGGCAGCACCACCGGTCTGAACGACGGTGAGGTCACCGGCCTCAATGCCACCGTGAACTACCCGGAGGGCACGGTCACCGGCCTCATCCAGACCAACGTCTGCGCCGAGCCCGGCGACAGCGGCGGCTCCCTGTTCACCGCGGACGGCAGCGCGATCGGCCTGACCTCGGGCGGCAGCGGCGACTGCACCGTCGGCGGCGAGACCTTCTTCCAGCCGGTGACCACCGCGCTGGCCGCGGTCGGCGCGACGCTCGGTGCGGGCGACGCGGGTGCCGGTGCCGGTGAAGAGGCCGGCGCCGGTGAGGAAGCCGGTGCTGGTGAAGAGGCCGGTGCCGGTGAGGAAGCCGGTGCCGGTGGCGACGCGGTCGGCGGCGAAGAGGTCGGCGGCGAGGAGCAGGTCGGCGGCGTCAACGACCAGAACGGTGACGGTGTGGACGACGAGTCGGGGCTCACGAACAACCAGTGACCTGGACGTACGTCGTGACGGTGCCTAGTTGATGTGGAGCGGCCCGGTTCTCCTGTGGGGGAGCCGGGCCGCTCTGCACGTATGGGATGTACGGGGGCTTTGGGTGGTGCGTCGTCCGCGGGTCGGTGGGGGCTGGTCGCGCAGTTCCCCGCGCCCCTTCAGGGCGCGGGGCGGGCGCGGAGCAGTAGGAGTGCCACGTCGTCCACCCGTTCCTCTGCCGTTCCGCTGTGTTCCACGAGGGAGTCGGCCACCTCGTCGAGGGGGCGGTCGCCGATCTCGGTGAGCCGTTGCGCGAGGCCGGCCAGTGCGTCCTCGATGTCGACGCCGGGGGACTCGATCAGCCCGTCGGTGTAGAGGGCGAGCAGTGACCCGGGCGGCAGCGCGACGTCGGTGGTCGGGTAGGTGGCGGCCGGGTCGATGCCGAGCAGCGGTCCGCCGGCCAGGTCGAGGACCCGTACCTTGCCGTCCGGCTTTCTCAGCAGGGGCGGCGGATGCCCTGCCCGGGCCATCACGAGCTGCCCGTGCGCCGGGTCCAGGCGCAGATAGACACAGCTCGCGAAGAGTTCCGTACCAAGGTCGATCATCAGCCGGTTGGTGCTGCTCATGACCTCCCCCGGCGGCTGGCCGACGGTCGTGTACGCACGTACGGCGGTACGGATCTGCCCCATCAGGCCGGCCGCGGTGACGTTGTGGCCCTGTACGTCCCCGATCACCGCCGCGGCCTGGCCGCCCGACGCGCCCTCGCCGCCCGTCGGCACCAGGTCGTAGAAGTCCCCGCCGATCTCCATGCCCTGAGTCGCGGGCAGATAGCGGGCGGCCGCCTCGATGCCGGGCAGGGACGGCAGCGAGTGCGGCAGCAGCGCGGCCTGCAGACCGTGCGCCAGCTGGTGCTTGGCGTCGTAGAGGCGGGCCCGGTCCAGCGCCTGCGCGATCAGTCCGCTCAGGCTGGTCAGCACGGCACGCTCGTCGGCCGGGAAGGGATGCGGGTCGGCGTACGCCAGGACACAGGTGCCCACCGGCCGCCCGGACGCGATGAGCGGCAGAAACGCCCAGGCCGCCATGCCGTCGGGCGTGGAGTTCCGGGCCGGGTAGAGGCGCTCCAGCTGCTGACGGGAGTCGAAGAAGGCGGGCACACCGCTCCTCAGGGCGTGCGCCCCGGGAGTCTGCTCGGTCAGCGGCATCCCGTCGAAGCGCTCGACGACATGCGGATCCGGATAGCCGCGGTGCCCGAGGACGTGCAGCCGGCCCGCCTGGGAGCCGAGGAGCACCAGCGCCTGACTGCCGACGGCGGGCGCGATCTCGTCCGCGACCAGCTGCACCACGTCCTGCACCCCCACCGCCTCGGTGAGTGCCCCGGCAAGGCTCAGCACCTGCGAGATGGTCACGAGGCGCGTGCCGGTGTCCGCGTGCCGGAACCCCGCAGAGCCCTCCCGCGCCACGGCCCGCGCCCGGGTGATGCGCAGGCTCAGCCCGTTCGTACTGGGATGGAGCCGGAACGACAGCCAGTCCGAGGGCGGCCGGAGCGCCACGAACGACGTCGTCTGCTGGCTGAGCAGCGCGGCCCGGTAGCGGTCCTCGTAGACCGGATCGTTGAGCCACGGCACGGTCGCCCACAGCTGGGTGCCCAGCAGCCCGCTGACCGGCAGGCCGAGCAGGTCGGCCGCCGCCGCGTTGGCGAAGCTGATCCGGCCGTGCAGATCGAGCGCGCACAGCCCGTACGGCAGCCGCGCCACCATCCGCGCCGCCTCCACCGTGCCGAGTGTTCCGGCCACCGTCGCCACCGACGCCGGGGCGATCAGATCGGGCTCCGGATGGATCGCCCGGCCCTCCTCGACGGCCCGCTCCAGACGTAGCGCGAGCCGGTCGCAGGCGGCGGTGAGATGGTCCCGCTCCCGGTCGGACAGCTCCGCGGGGTGCGAGCCCGGCCAGGTCACGAAGACCGCCCCGTAGGTGGCCCGGTCGGTCGCCACCGGCAGCGCGGCCAGCGCGAACGGGTACGGCAGGACGACGGCGATCCGCGGATAGCTGCGGGCCATCTCCTCCTCGCCGCCCACCCACACGAGCCGCCGGTCGCGGGCCGCCTCCGCCACCGGGATCGGCGCGCTCAGGCCCACCCGCTCCCAGGGCGCCGCGAACGCCCTGGGCAGCCCGGCCATCACCGCCATCTCCAGTACCGGCTCGCCGGGGGTCAGCAGGTACACCGCGCCCGAGTGCGCGTGGACGTCGTCCATGAGCGCGGCGAGCGTCAGCGACAGCAGCGGCCGGCCGACCGGCGGCGGGGCGGCGTCCCGTTCCTGCCCGGACATCTGCCAGTCGGACACGCCGACCACCTCCTCCCACGGACACGCGAAGGAGCCCAGGGCACAAGGCTCCCCCGGGAGGGCGGTTCCCGCACGGCGAGGGGGCCCGGGGAGCCACGGCCACCGGCCTTGACGTCACCGTCACCGACCCCGGCGCCCCGGTGGCCGACCATGGCCGGTTCTTCACGCCCGGGACAGGAGAGAAGTGGGACACGCCTGTCATTGGGCACACGCGCAGAGCACGACGCAATCGACAGGCGGAGGGCGGAAGGGACGGACGTGATCCGGGTGCTTCTGGTGCACGACGCGTTTCTGGTGCGGTCGGTCCTGGCGGAGTGGCTGCGCCGGGAATCCGACTTGACGGTGTTCGACACCGAGTGGGGTGGTGCGCCCGGGAGCGCCCGATCGCTGCGGCCCGACGTCTGCGCGGCGGATCTCGAACGCGTCGACTCCTACGAGATGCCGCCGCTCGGTGACCTGTGCGGGCGGGGCACCACGGACCCCCGCCTGCTCGTGCTGGCCACGGCGCGAAGACCCGGCCTCCTGCGCCGCGCGTTCGACGCCGGGGCGCTCGGCTACGTGGACAAGGAGGGCTCGCCGGAACGGCTGGTCTCCGCGATACGGCGGGTCGCCGCGGGCGAACGCTGCGTCGACGACTCGCTCGGGTTCGGCTTCCTCAGAGCCGCCCGGATGCCGCTGACCAGCCGGGAGCTGAGCGTGCTCTCACTGGCCGCCGAAGGCTCCTCCGTCGCGGAGATCGCCGGAAGCCTCCATCTGTCCCACGGGACCGTACGCAACTACATGGCGGCGATCACGCGGAAGACCGGGGCCCGCAACCGCGTCGACGCCATCCGGATCTCGCAGGGGGAGGGCTGGCTGTGATGTCTCCGGCCGGTGCGCGGCCGGGACGGTCGCGGCTCCACCGGCCGGCGACCAGGCGCCGACCAGATCGCGATAGAGCGGGGAGCGGTCCAACAGGTCGTCGTGGCTGCCATACGCGGTCCGTCGGCCGTCCATGACCAGCACCCGGTCGGCGCGGAGGGCGGAGCTGATGCGGTGCGCCACGACCACGAGCGTGCCGCCCCGCCGGACGAAGGCGCGCTCCACACGCTCCTCGGCCGCCGGGTCCAGGTGACAGGTCGCCTCGTCCAGCAGGGCGAGGGGGGCATGGGCGAGGTAGGCGCGGGTCAGCGCGATGAGCTGGCGCTCGCCCGAGGACAGGGACGCGGGGTCGACCTCGGCCGTCGGCCCGCCCAGCGTGTCGAGCAGCGCGCTCAGCCCGAGGGCCTCGGCCGCGGCCAGCAGCTCCAGCTCGGGCACGGGGGCCGGCCGCAGCTGGCCGAGGTTCTCGGCGAGCGTGCCGGTGAAGACGTACGCCTCCTGCGGGATCAGTACGCGGGTGGGGTGCGCGGAGCGGCCGGGCGCAGGACGGTCGTCGAGCGCCGGGCATACGTCGACGGAGCCCCCGGTCGGTGCGAGGAGACCGGCCATGAGTGCGGTGAGCGTGGACTTGCCGATGCCGCTGGGGCCCACGATCGCCAGGTGGGTGCCGTGGGGGACGGACAGGTGGAGGTTGTCGATCACCGGCTCGCTGGCGGGGCCGTAGGCGAAGGTGACGGAGGAGAGTGTGACGGCGGCGGGAGGGCCGGGCGGCGCGGAGCCCGGTGCGGGTGCCGTGTCCGGTGCGAGGGCGGGGGCGTTCGTGGGTGCCGGAGTGTCCGGCGCGATCCTGCGCAGGACGACCGCCAGCCGGGAGCCGCTCGTGCCCAGGCCGTGGATCAGGTTCTGGAGGGCCGGGAGCAGGGACTGCGTGACATAGGCGAGGGCACCCACCAGTGCGCCGGGTGTGACCCCGTGGGCGAGGAGCCAGGGCGCGGTCGCGAGCAGGAGGACGATCGGGAGCTGTCCGCCGATCGCCAGGGCCACTACCCTCAGGACGCCCCAGCGGGCCAGGGACCTCGCGGCGCACTGCTCGACCGCGATACGTACCCCCGTCTCGGCGGCGATCCGGTCCTCGGCACCGGCGGCCGTGATGTCCCGCAACCCCGGGCAGACCGAGCCGAGTCGGCCGGCGAGGTCCTCGTCGGCGACGAGGAAGGCCTCCTGGCGGCGGGTCAGTGGCCGCAGTGTCAGGGCGAACAGGCCCACGCCGGCGGCGAGCGGCGGCGCCACCACGAGCAGCAGTGGCGGCGCGAGCGAGAACAGACCGATCAGGGCGCCGGCGGCGGTGAACACGAACGAGCGCGACACCATCACCAGTCCGGCGAAGGTGTCCCGGGCGATCTCCACCTGCTGGGTGAGCCGGGACAGCGCGCCCCGGTCCGCTTCCCGCACCCCGCGCTCGACCACGTGCCGCACGAGCCGGTCCCGCAACGGCTCGACCAGCGCGGCCACGGCCCCGTAGACCCGCCCGGTTCCGTACGCCCCGACGACCACGGCGACGGCGGCCGCCGCGAGCCAGCCCAGCCCGACGTCCACCCGACCGGCCAGGAACCCGGCGTCGAGGGCCCGCGCCAGCGCGTACCCGGTGAGGAAGGTCTGCGCCGTCTCCAGCACGGACCATGCGGCGAGCCGTCCGACCACGCGCCGCCTGGCCCACAGGAAGCGGAGCCCGCGCCGGTGGACGCTGTTGTGCCTGTCCGAAGCCGTGGCGCCGGCGCGCCGGGCACCATGGGGCGGCTCGCTCTTGGGGCGCCCGTCGCTCGGCGGGTCCCCGCTCACGGACTCCCTCCGTTCCGCTCGCCGCCAGGAAGCGTGGCGTCGCCGTACACGGCCTCGTCACTCGCGTACACGGCCGCATCGCTGCCGAACACGGCCCGGTACTCGGCCTGCGCCCACAACTCCGCGTGCCGGCCGACGGCACGCACCCGCCCTCCCTCCAGCCACGCCACCGAGTCCGCCCGGGCCGCCGTCGATGCCCGGTGGGCGACGACCAGGCGGCCGCATCCCGGTGTGTGCCGGAAGAGCGCCTCCGTGACGTGGTGTTCCGTCACCGTGTCGAGGCTCGACAGCGCGTCGTCCAGGATCAGCAGCCGCCCGCCACGGGCGAACGCCCTTGCCAGCCCGAGGCGTTGGGCCTCGCCGCCGGAGAGCGGGGCCGCTGCGCAGGGTGTCGCGTAACCGTGGGGCAGACGGCGTACGAAGTCGTCGGCGCGGGCGGTGCGGGCGGCCTCCCGGACCCGGTCCGGGGGCGGTGGCGGGTGACCGAAGCCGATCGTGTCCTCGACGGTCTCGCCGAGCAGGGCGGGGCGTTCGAAGGCGTAACCGATCGCGCGCCGCAGCGTGTGTCGGTCCAGTTCGCGCAGCGGCACTCCGTCGAGGAGCACCTCGCCGGAGTCCGGGTCGGCCAGTCGACCGGCGAGCGCGGCGAGCAGTGACTTGCCCGCGCCCGAGCGTCCGACCACGGCCAGTGTGGTTCCGCCGGGCACGACGAGGTCGACACCGTCCAGCACGGTACGGCCGCCGCGGTTCCGTGCGGTCACCGCGCGCAGCTCCAACTGCCCCTGTCCCGGCGGGAGACGGCGCGTCCCGTACGTAGTCCCAGGCTCCTCCAGCACCTCGCCGAGTCGGCGTGCCGAAGCCCGGGCCTCGACCAGCCCACCGAGGCGGCCGACGAGCACGCCGACGCCGGTCGCCAGTACGGCGTACCGGGAGGCGGCGAGGAACTCGCCGACGGAGAGCCGGTGTTGGGTGAGCAGCAGGCCCGCCGTGGCCAGCACCGCGATCTGCAGCAGCGGCGCCACCCCGACGGCCTGTGCGGCGGCGCGCCCCTGGACGCGCCACATCCGGTGGCCCTCGCGGGACAGTTCGGGCAGCGGTCGCAGGATCCGTGCGACCTCCTTGTCGGCGGTCCCGCCCGCCGCGATGGTGCGCGCGCCGCCGAGCGCCTCCGCCAGCGCGCCCGCGATCCGCCCCTGCGCGTCCTGGTAACGCGCCACGCACCGCGAGGAGTTGCGTGCGAAGGCCCGGAGGACCGCCACGACGACGGGCACCCCGCCCAGGAACACGAGTGCCAGCCGGGGATCGATCAGCCAGAGCGCCACGACCGCCCCGAGCGGAGCGGCCAGTGCGGCGAAGAGGCCGGCCAGCGTTGCGGGGGCCGTTCCGGCCTGCGCGGCGTTGCCGACGAGACGTGCGACGAGCTCACCCGGTCCGAACCGGTGTCCGGCCCGCGGCCCGACGCCCAGCACATGGCCCGTGAGCCGCTCGCGCAGCCACGCGGTGGCCCGGGCGTTCGTGGTCGCGCCCAGTACCGTCTCGCACGCGTCGAGCACGGCGAGCACCAGCACCAGGGCCGTGCAGTAGAGCACCCAGTTCGTGGCCCGGGAGGGGTTCGCCAGCAGGACGTCGAGCGCCCGCCCCAGCGCGGCCGGCAGCAGCAGACCCGCCGCCGTCCCGGCCAGGGACAGGACGGCGAGGATCGCGCAGCGGACGCCACTGTGCCGGGTCGCCGCACGCAACAGCTCAACGCCGTGCGAGGCCCCGGGCGGCCCCTCCCCACTGGGGATCGGGAACCGCCCGGAGCCGTGGGAACGCGGTGATGTCAGAGACACAGGGTGACGCTGGCCGCGCTGATGCACGAGAGCAGGCTGAGGGTGCTGTTCGCGCCGCCGTCCGTCTGCTCGTCGGATTCCATCGTCTGCAGGTCGAGAAGTGCCATGGTGATGTCCTTTTCTCTCTGTGAAGTCGCCCTGTGGGGACGGGGTTTGGTGTCACGACTCCGCCGGACGGCGGAACCGCGTATCAGGGCCGCCGTCGAGGCGGCGGCAGGAACGGCAGATGGGCGGGGGCCTCACCGTCGAGGGCGGCGCCGAGCGCCAGGAGACACCCTGCCGTTCCGGTGCCCAGGTCCATGGAGAGGCGCATCATCTGGTGCCCGGGGAAGGCCAGTTGGCCCTGGTAGGGCATCGCGAACCAGCCGAGCCCGGCGATCTGCGCGGCGAGCTGCCCGGGGTCCGCGCCGGTCCGGCTCAGGTGCAGGATCATGCCCGCCCGGCCCTGGAACAGCCCGGGCTGCGCGTAGAAGCGTGAGGTGGCGGCGGTCAGGATCTGCGAGCGGACTCGCTCGAACTGGTCCCGGCCGTACGCGTCTTGGCCGTAGGCGTCCTGGCCGTTCGCGCGCATGTCGTGCTCGCCCCGGTCGTGCTCGTCTCCGCTCTCCTCGCTCCGGCCGCCGCCGTCGGCGTGTGCGAGGTAGTCGTCGATGACCAGGCCGATCCCGGCGCTGCCGTCGCCGAGGTAGGGCAGGGTGCGCCGGCCCTCGTCGACCTCCAGGCCGCCGCCCCGCTGGACGACGCAGCACTCCAGGTCCCGCCGCAGCGCCTCGGCGGCCGACGTCAGCAGCTCGGGGTCACCGGTCGACTCGTACCGGCGCAGCAGGAACAGCGCGGGTCCGCTCGCGCCGCGGAGGAGTCCGGCACGGCGCTTCCTCGGCTCGGGCCGCGGTTCGGCCAGCCGCTCCCGGAGGATTTGTGCCACCTCCGCGGCCCGCAGGTCCAGTTCAGGCTCCCCGGTCGTACGCGCCAGCCGGTCGAGCACCAGGCCGAGCCCGGCGAGCCCGCTCTTCAGGTCGGAGGACAGCTTCCGCCACTTCTCCTTGAGCACGGTGTCCACGAGGTCCAGCGCCCGCTGCCGGTGCCCCAGCAGATCGAGGACGTACGCCACGCCCGCCAGACCGTCGTACAGGCCGAGCGGCGTTCCCGTCGGCACCGGGTCGGTGTGGTCCAGCAGCCAGCGCTCGCCCTCCTCGTACCGGTCCGCGCCGGTCTCCGCCAGGGCGTACAGCACGCCCGCGGCCCCGTACGCGAGCCCGAGTCCACCGCCGTCGGAGAACTGGGCGATGTCGCCCGGGAACAGCCGGTCGTCGCGCTCCGGGGTGGCCGAGGCGAGGATCGCCTTGACCATCGAGTCGCGGCTGTACGGCCAGTCACCGGGCTCGGCGAGTGCGGCGTACGGCGTGGTGGTCGCGGGGGACGGCAGGACGGCCGCGGAGGACGGCGAGGCGGCGGCGGGGGAGGGCGGTGTCGCGGCGGCGGTGGACTGCGAAGCGGCCGTGCGGGATACGGAGTCCCGGGTGATCTCGGCGACCGCCTCGGCCAGGAACTCCTTTGGTACGTCCGGGAATTGGTCCGTGATGACCTCGGCGAGGTGCGCCGCCTTCGCGCGGTCCACCACGAACAGCGTGGTGACCGGCATGAACATCGCGAGCCGCAGACACGCCAGCGCGTACCGGTCCACGTCCGCGCCCGTCCGGTCCGGTGGTGCGAAGAACCCCGGGTGGGCGACGATCTGGCGGCCGCCGTCCTCGATCGGCGCCGCCGCCTCGAAGTCGAGGAGTGCGACCGACCGTTCGTCGGGGGCGACCATGATGTTGAACATGTGCAGGTCGTTGAAGGCGATGCCACGCGCGTGCACTGCCTCGACCGCGTCCTCCACCAGCCCGTGGATGCGCAGCGCCCAGGCCGTGTAGTCGGCGACGGCGGCGGGATCCGGGTCGGCGGTGAGCAGCGGATGGCGTTCGGCGAAGAAGGAGTTGAGCGGCCGGCCCTCCAGGAAGTCCATGACGAGGAAGCGGTGGTCGCCGAGCATGAACCAGTCGCGGACCCCGGGCACCACACCGAGACCGGACACCCGCTCCAGGGCGTACTTCTCCCGTGCGAGCCGGGCGACGGCGTCCGCCCCGTCGGCGGCGAGCCCCGCGTGCGGACGGCCCTCCTTGAGGACGACCCTGCTGCCGTCGCGGGTGTCGACGCCCGCGTACACGCCACCGCCGTTGGAGAAGTGCAGCGCCTTCTCGATGCGGTACGGCAGATCGCCGACCGTCGTCGTGTTGCGCGCGGCGAGCTGCGGTTCCAGGAACGCGGGCAGGGTCACCCATTCCGGGACCTGGAAGGAGGGCGCCCGCCGGTCCGGCACGAGCCGGCCCTCGCCGTCCGTCACCGCGGGCACCAGCGTGCCGCGCTCGTCGACGACGAAGGACCGTGCGAAGGCCCCGTAGCGCACGTACAGCGGACCGTCGTTCCAGCGCAGGTCGGTGAGGATGTACGGCCCTTCGAGACCCTCCAGCAGCGCCCCCAACTCCTCCAGTACGACCTGGAGTTGGGCCTCGTCCGCCGGATAGACGGTGACGAACTTGCCGCTCGTGTCGCGGGCGGCGTACTTGACGTTCCGCAGATGCAGCAGATGCGGACCCGGCACGAACTTGAAGGGGATCAGCCGGGGCACGCAGTAGTCCCACACGGCCGCCGCGATCCGCTCCGCGTTCTCCCGCGTGGCCGAGGCGTGGATCTTCCACCCCTGGACCGGGCCGGACCGTGGCCGGCCCTCCCCGTCGACGGGGGTCATCGTCAGCCAGTCCCCGATCCGGGACGCCCGCCAGCCCTCGGGCACCGCACGCCGGGCCGTCTCGTAGCCGGGCGCCTCGCCGCGCCCCTCCCCGGTCAGCCGGTCCGGCGTCTCGTAGAAGTACCTGTCGGCCAGCGCGTAGACCTCGTACCGCTCGTCCATCGCATTCCCCTCGACGGCTGCCGAGCCTTCCACCCCACCGGGGGCCGGGACAGTCACGGCTGTCACGAGGTGACCGTGAGGAATGCACGGGTCGAGTCGCGTCCGGTCTCACGGGCCGACGATCGCCTCGGTGGGCGAGGGCACCCTGCGCCTGTGGGACGCACGGTCGGGACGCTCCCTGGCGGTCCTCGGCAACCACGCCGGCATGACGTTCGACGTCGCCCGTGCCCCGGACGGCCGCACCCTGCTCACGGACAACAACGACGGGACGGTCCAGGTCCGGGCCGGACGTCCCCTTCCACGTGCCGTGCTCCTGGACACGCCGTGCCCTGGATCCTGGCGTACTTCCAGACATACGACGACATACGGGCCGGAGGGGCCGCCCGGAGCCCCGGTTCCGGGTTCCGCCCGACCCATGACCTGCCTCCGAACGGTCACAGGGGCTGCGCCGCCGTCCCGGAAGCGCTGTAATTGCGGACGTGGTCAGTGAGGGCGCTGCGGAACGCAGAACGAGAACGCTGCGTACCGAACTTGCCCTCAAGACGCTGCACGCGGACCTCGGGGCCCCCGAACGACTACGGAGCGTGCTCGAACAGGCACTCGTGTTCGGTGGCGCGACGCTCGCCACCGTCTACGCGCCGGGCGACAGCGGTGACCAACTGTGTCTGATCGAAGCGGCGGGCGTGCCCCGGTCCCTGTACGGGCTGCGCGACAGCTACCCGCTCGCCGGCGGCTCGCCCGCGGCGGACGCCTACCGGCTCGGCCGGCCCCTGTGGCTCACCCCCGAGGAGCTCGCCGTACGCCCCGGCGCCCGCCCGATGCCCGCGGGGGACTTCTGGCTGGCCGCCCTGCCACTGCCCCCGGACCCGCGCGGCGGCGGCTGCCTGGTCGCCGTGAACGAGAACCCGGGCGGCTTCGACACCGAGGACCGCGTCTGCCTCGAACTGCTCGCCGAGGCAGTCTCCTTCCCGCCCTCCACCGGAGCCGGGCCCGAGGACTCCGGCGACCTGCCCAGCAGCTCGTTCAGCCTGGCCATGGACACAGGGCGCGTCGAGGTCGACGACGAGATGCTGGAGCTGTTCGGGCTCGCCCCCGACGAGTTCGACGGCAAGGTCGAGACCCTGCTGGGCATGACCGTGCCGGAGGACCTGCCCTCGCTGATGTCCGTGGTGGAGTCCGACCACATGTCCATCGGCGAGCGCGAGCTGGAGTTCCGCATCCTCCAGCCCTCGGGCGACCAGAGGTGGCTCAGGCTGCGCGCGCGACTGCTGCCGGCCGCCGACGGACGCCCGTCCCGGCTGGTGGGCACCGTCGCCGACGCCTCGAAACTGCGCTCCGGCGGCAACGAGGTGGCCCGCGTCCAGCGCCTCGCCGCGGCCCTAGCCACCGCGGGCACCGTCCACGACGTCAGCCAAGCCGTCGTCACCGCCCTGCGCCGGCCCTTGAAGGCCGACCGGATCGCCCTGGCCGAGCTGGAGGGCGACCGCCTCGTCGTCACCGTCCTGGACCCGCCCGAGCCGGAGGCCTGGCCCGAGGTCTGGCGCTCGGAGTGGCGCTCGGAGTGGCCCGACGCACCCGTACGCACCATGCCGACCCTGGCGGCCGCCCTGCGCGACGGCCGCGCGGCCATCTGGCCGGCCGGCACCCCGTTGGAGGCCACGCTCGCCGAGGTCGGCCCCGGCGGCCTCGCCATCCTGCCGCTGCCGGCCGGCAGCGGCAGGATGGCCGGCGCCTGCCTCATCGGCTGGGACACCCCGCACGACTTCGGACCCGACGAGCGTGCCCTGCTCACCGCCTCCGCCGGTCTCGCGGGCCAGGCCCTGATGCGCGCCCACGCCTTCGACGCCGAACACGAACTCGTCGGCATGCTCCAGCGCACCCTCCTCCCGCGCAGACTGCCGCCCCTGCCGGGCGCGGAAGCCGTGGCCCGCTATCTGCCCACCACCGCGGGTCTGGAGGTCGGCGGCGACTGGTACGACGTGATTCCGCTGCCCGACAGCCATGTCGCCCTCGTCATCGGCGACGTCCAGGGGCACAACGCCCAGGCCGCCACCCTCATGGGCCAGATGCGCACCGCGCTACGCGCGTACGCCGTCGAGGGCCACCCGCCGGACGTGGTCGTCTCGCACGCCAACCGGCTGCTCATGGACATGGAGACCGACCTCTTCGCCACCTGCTGCTACGTCGACGTCGACATGGCGGAGGGCACGGCCTGGTGCGTACGCGCCGGGCACCTGCCGCCCGTCCTGCGCCATCCGGACGGCACCACCGAGATCGTCGTCACCGAGGGCGGACCACCGCTCGGCGTCATCACCCAGGCCGACTTCCCGATGAGCCCCCTGCCGCTCCGGCCCGGCACGATCGTGGCCCTCACCACCGACGGCCTGGTCGAGTCCTCCGAGCTGGACATGGAGGACGGTCTGAACCGGCTGTGCGACGAACTGTCCGCCGCCGACCCCGCCCACCTCGGACTCGTCGCCGACGCCCTGCTCGCCGGCGCCAACCGCAGCGACGACGTGGCCCTGCTCCTCATGCGCTACGACGGCCTCGACCTGCGGCCGCTGCGCGAGAGCTGGACGGTGTGGCGCGTACCCGAGGCCGTCCGCCACGCCCGCCGCTTCACCCGGCGCACCCTGCGCGTCTGGGGCGTCATGGAGGAGTCCGACGCCATCCTCCTGGTCGTCTCCGAACTCGTCACGAACGCCCTCGTGCACACCGACGGCCAGGTCCGTCTCGACCTCACCCTCATCAACGACCGCCTGCGCATCGCCGTCGCCGACGTCTCTCCGCGTACGCCCATCAAGCCCACCAGCATCGGCTGGGAGGCGACCGGCGGCCGCGGCATCCTCCTCGTCGAGGCCCTTTCCGCGGCCTGGGGAACGGTCCCGGTCAGTGGCGGCAAGCAGGTGTGGGCCGAGATCGCCGTGACCGAACCGCCCCTCACCGAACCGCCCGTCCTAGGCTGATCGCGTGCGCCTCCTCCTCATGTCCGACACCCACCTCCCCAAGCGCGCCAAGGAACTCCCCGCGCCGCTGCTCGCCGAACTCCCGCGCGCGGACGTCGTCATCCACGCCGGCGACTGGGTGGACACCGCCACCCTCGACCTTCTGGAGAGCCGCTCGAACCGGTTCATCGGCGTGTACGGCAACAACGACGGCCCCGAGCTGAGGGCCCGCCTCCCCGAGATCGCCCGGGCCGACCTGGGCGGCCTGCGCGTCGGAGTCGTCCACGAGACCGGCGCCGCTCAAGGCCGCGAAGCGCGCTGCGCCGCCCGTTTCCCGGACCTCGACGTCCTGGTCTTCGGCCACAGCCACATCCCCTGGGACACCACGGCCCCGACCGGCCTGCGCCTCCTCAACCCGGGCTCACCCACCGACCGCCGACGCCAGCCGCACTGCACGTACATGACGGCGGCAGTGAAGGACGGTGAGCTCACAGACGTGCAACTGCACCGGCTGCCACCCCGAAAGTCGGCGGACGGCTGACGGTCCGGCAGAAAATCAGTGGACGGTGAATGTTCCGGCGGATGGGATGGGTCGGCCGCTTCCCGGTCCGCACCCAGGAGTTGACCCTTGTCATCCGGTGACCCGCACGCCCACGACGACGTGACCATCGACACCGATCTGGTCCGCCGCCTGCTCGCAGTCCAGTTCCCCCAGTGGGCCGAACTCCCGATCTCACCGGTTCCCCGCTCAGGGATGGACAACGCGACCTTCCGGCTCGGCAACGTCCTGTCCGTACGGCTGCCCCGATACCCGCGCTGGGTCGGGCAGGTGGAGCGGGAGCACCGCTGGCTGCCGCTGCTCGCCCCGCATCTGCCGCTGACGGTGTCCGAACCGCTCGCGGCGGGGAAGCCGGGGGAGGGCTACCCCTTCCCCTGGTCGGTCTACCGTTGGCTTGAGGGCGAGACGGCGACCACCGAGGGGCTCGCCGATCCGGTGCGGGCGGCCGGACAACTGGCCGAGTTCATCACGGCGTTGCGGAAGATCGACGCCACCGACGGTCCTGGACCGCAGTGGAGCAACGCGTTCCGCGGGGTGCCGATGGGCGACGAACGCGACTCGCTGGCCGCCGACTCCGTGGTCCGGCCGAAGATCGCCAAGCTGAAGGGCATGGCCGACACCGACGCGGTGACGGCCGTGTGGGAGGCGGCGCTCACGGCACCCGCCTGGGACGGACCGCCGGTCTGGTTCCACGGCGACCTCGCGACCGGCAACCTGCTGTCCGTCGACGGCCACCTCAGCGCGGTCATCGACTTCGGCACGCTGGGCGTCGGCGACCCCGCCGTCGACGTGCTGCCCGCGTGGAAGTTCCTGCCCGACGCGGCGCGCGGCACCTTCCGCGAGGCGCTCGGCGACGACGACGCCACCTGGGCACGCGGACGCGGCTGGGCGCTCGCCGGATCCCTGCCCGTACTCGACGACCCCTTCTTCCAGGAGGACCCGGCCCGCGTGACCACCGCCCTGCGCCACCTCGAAGCGATCATCGCCGACCACCGCGACGAGACCTGACACGACCACGTCCGAGGCGCAGGACGACCAGCGACGTCGCGACGGCAGCGGCTCGTCACTGCTCCCGCGGGTGGATCTCCCCGGCCGTCGCCGTCAGCGGGGCGCCGCTGCCGCCCCAGCGCAGCGCGACGATCTCGGCGGCGACGGACACGGCCACCTCCTCGGGCGTGCGCGCTCCGAGGTCGAGGCCGACCGGCGAGCGCAGCCGGGCAAGCTCGGCCTCGCCGAGCCCGCCGTCCCGCAGCCGCTTCATCCGGTCGTCGTGCGTACGCCGACTGCCCATGGCCCCGATGTACGCGGCCGGCCGGCGCAGCGCCTCCTCCAGGAGCGGCACGTCGAACTTGGGGTCGTGGGTGAGGACGCAGATCACGGTGCGTTCGTCGGTCGGGGTGGCGTGCAGATAGCGGTGCGGCCACTCGACGACGACCTCCACACCCGCCGGGAAGCGTTTCGGGGTGGCGAAGACGGGCCGGGCGTCGCACACGGTGACCCGGTAGCCGAGGAAGGCGCCGATGCGGGCCACGGCAGCCGCGTAGTCGATCGCCCCGAAGACCAGCATGCGCGGCGGGGGAGCGAAGGAGTGCAGGAAGACCGTCACGGCGTCCTCGCGTCGCTCGCCGCGCGGGCCGTAGTGCCGCTGCCCCGTGGCGCCCAGGGCCAGTTCGCCCCGCGCGTCGGCGGTCACCGCCACATCCAGGCCCGTCGTGCCGAGCGTGCCCGACACCTCGTCCTCCCAGACGGCGAGGGTCGCGCCGCGACGGGCCGGGCCGTCGATCACCGTCGCCACGGTCACCGGGCGGCCCGCGGCCACCGACTCCGCGACCGCCCCGAAGGACGGATCGAGGGCGGCCGTGACAGGCCGTACGAGGAGGGTGATCTCACCGCCGCAGGTCAGACCGACGGCGAACGCGTCCTCGTCGCTGTACCCGAAGGTCTCCAGCCGGGCCTCGCCGGACTCCACCACGTCCTGGGCCAGCTCGAACACCGCCCCCTCGACACAGCCGCCGGACACGCTGCCCACGACCTCGTCACCGGGACCGACGGCCATGGAGGCGCCCGGATCCCGCGGTGCGCTCCGGCTGACGGCGACGACCGTGGCGAGACCGAAGGGAGTGCCCTCCGCGTACCACCGGCCGAGCGCCGGGAGGATCTCACGCATCGCCCGCTCCTCTCACCACCGCCGCCAGACGTTCCAGCGCGGCCAGGCTGTGTCCCTCGACGAATGAGTCAACGCTCGGCAGCGCCGCCGCCATACCGGCAGCCAGGGGCGCGTAGCCGGGACGGGCCTTGCGCGGATTGGCCCAGATCACCCGGTGCGCCAGCCGGTGCAAGCGTCGCATCTGGGCCGCGAGCAGATCGGGATCGCCACGCTCCCAGCCGTCCGACAGCACGACGACCACCGCGCCACGTGCCATACCCCGCTGCCCCCACCGGTCGAGGAAGCCCCGCAGCAGTTCGCCGAGCCGGGTGCCGCCCCGCCAGTCCGGCACGGCCGCCGCGACCGCGGCCAGCGCGGTGTCGGGGTCGCGGTGCGTCAGCTCACGGGTCACCCGGGTCAGCCGCGTACCGATCGTGAACACCTCCGTCCGCGCCCGCCCGCCGTACGGGCCGGCATGCGCGGCGGCGTGCGCGAACCGCAGCAGCGCGTCCGCGTACGCCGCCATCGAGCCGCTCACGTCCACCAGCAGCACCACCCGGCGCGGTCGCTCGGCCCGCGCCCGCATCCGGGGCGGCGCGGGCTCGCCGCCCCGCCGCAGCACCTCCTGCACGGTGCGCCGCGGATCGACGACCCCGCGCCTGGCCGGCCGCAGCCGTGCGGTTCGCCGGAGCTCGCCACGCAGCGCGAATGCGACCAGCAGCCGCCGGAGTTGACCCCGCTCGGCGTCGGTGAGCCCGGCGAAGTCCCGGTGCCGCAGCACCTCGGCGGAACTCGCCAGGACCGCTGTGGGTACGGCATCCCGCTCGCCCTCGACCTGCGCACGGGGAGCGGGCCCCGCGTCCCGTACGGTCATCCGCAGCCGCGGCGGGGGAGCGGCACGCATCCCCCGTCCCTCTGACGCGGCGCCCCCGAAGTAGGCGGCGAACACCCGGTCGTACCGCTCCAGATCGTCCCGGCTGCCGCACAGCGTGAGCCGCCCCGACCAGTACACGTCGGACCGCATCCCGGGCCGAAGTACGTCGAGCGCGCCGAGGAAGGCCTGCACGCGGTCGGGCCCTGCCTCGACCCCGGCGGCGCGCAGGGCACGGGCGAAGCCGACCAGGACGGCGGGCACGTCGACGGACGCCCCGGCACGCTCCCCGACGTCGGCCCCGCTCTCTGTCCCGGTCACCTCAGGCCCCGCTCCCCACGCATCTCACGCGCCCCGCACCGCCAGCAGCGCCGCCAGATCGAGCCCCCGGGCCCGCTCCAGGTCCTCCCGGTACTTCAGCACCGACCCCAGCGTGGCCACCGCCAGCTCCGCGTCGACCTCCGTGGCGCCGAGCGCGTCCAGCGCCTCCGCCCAGTCGATCGTCTCCGCGACCCCCGGCGGCTTCACCAGATCCTCCCCGCGCAGCGCCTGTACGAGGCCGGTCACCTGCTCGGCGAGCCGTGCCGTGACACTCGGCAACCGCCTTCGCACGATGGCGAGTTCGCGGGAGAAGCCGGGATGGTCGAACCAGTGGTAGAGGCAGCGCCGCTTCAGCGCGTCGTGCACCTCACGGGTCCGGTTCGACGTGAGGACCACGACGGGCGGCGACTCGGCGCGCAGGGTGCCGAGTTCGGGGACGGTGACCGTGTACTCGGACAGCAGCTCCAGCAGGAACGCCTCGAACTCGTCGTCGGCCCGGTCGATCTCGTCGACGAGCAGCACGCACGGCTGGGTCTCCAGGGCCCGCAGCAGCGGCCGGGCGATCAGGAACCGCCGCCCGTACAGCTCGCCCTCAAGACGGTCGGCGTCGGTGACACCGGCCGCCTCGGCCGCCCGCAGATGCAGCAGCTGGCGCGGGAAGTCCCAGTCGTACAGCGCCTGCGAGGCGTCGATGCCCTCGTAGCACTGGAGGCGGATCAGCGGAGCGTCCAGCGCGGCGGCGAAGGCCGACGCGAGCGCGGTCTTGCCCACGCCCGCGTCACCCTCGCAGAAGATCGGCCGACGCAGCTTCAGGGCGAGGAAGCACGCGACCGCCAGGCCGTCGTCGACGAGGTATCCGGTCTCCTCGAGCCGCTCCCGCACGTCCCCGGGTCCCGTCGGCCAGGCTGCCCCGCCACCGGGCGGCTCGTCCTCGTCCGAGCCGCCGAGGGACGCCCCACGGCCGCCCGGCCGGTCGTCGGAGGGCCCGTCGGCGCTCAAGTGGCCGTCGGGAAACTCGCCATGGCCCGAGCCCGGCCCGGAACCCGAGCCTGCACCCGGCCCTGGCGACGTCCCGGACCCCGGCCCCGCCCCATCCATGCGTGCGATCGGCTCCTCACCCCATCCCCGCGGCGGCCAGTACCGAACGACGCGTCAGCACCCGTGCCAGATGCGCCCGGTACTCGGGCGAGGCGGACGGATCGCCGGTCGGCCGGGTCCCCTCCGCCGCCGACCGGGCAGCCAGTGCCACCCCGTCCGCGTCCGCACCCGACAGTGCCTCCTCGGTCGCCGAGGCGCGCAGCGGAGTGGACCCCATGTTGCCGAGACCGATCCGCGCCTCGGCGATGTACCCGTTCTCGCGCCGCACCAGCGCCGCGACGCCGACCATGGCCCAGGCCTGTGCCACCCGGCTGAACTTCTCGTAGTGGAAGCCCCAGCCGTCGGACTCGTCGGTCTTCGGGAGCCGCACCTCCACGAGCAACTCGTCCGGCCGCAACGAGGTCTGGAGGTAGTCGACGAAGAACTCCTTTGCGGGGATGGTGCGTTGGCCTCCCGGCCCCGCCGCGACCAGTTCCGCGTCCAGCGCGAGCGCCACCGCCGGCAGATCACCCGCGGGATCGGCGTGGGCGAGCGAGCCGCCGAGGGTGCCCCGATGGCGTATCGCGGGGTCGCCGACCGTCGCCGTGGCCGCCGCGAGAAGGCCCGCGTGACGGCGTACCAGCGGATCCGCGAGGACGTCGTGGTGCGTGGTCAGCGCGCCGATGACGAGCGTGCCGCCGTCCTCGCGCACCCCGCGCAGCCCGGGTATCCGGCCGACGTCCACGACCAGTTCGGGGAAGGCGAGCCGCAACCGCAGCAGCGGGAGCAGGCTCTGCCCGCCCGCCAGTACCTTCGCGTCCTCGCCCGCGTCGCCGAGCGCCCGTACGGCCTCGTCGACGCTCGTGGGCCTGACGTAGTCGAATGCGGGAGGAATCATGACGACCCGGCCTCCTTCGCCGACGGCCGAGCGGACTGAGCGGCCTGCAGGGCCTCCCAGACCCGCCCCGGTGAGCAGGGCATCGCTATGTCCTGGACGCCCAACGGCCGCAGCGCGTCCACGATCGCGTTGACGACGGCGGGTGTCGAGGCGATCGTCCCGGCCTCGCCAACTCCCTTGACCCCCAAGGGATTGGAGGTGGCCGGCGTCTCCGTGCGACCGGTCGTGAACTCGGGCAGATCCACCGCGGAGGGCACCAGATAGTCGGCCATCGTGCCGGATACTAGGTTGCCCTCGTCGTCGTACACCGCTTCCTCGTACAGCGCCTGCGCGATGCCCTGGGCGAGCCCGCCGTGCACCTGTCCCTCGACGATCACGGGGTTGATGACCCGGCCGACGTCGTCGACGCAGACGTACGAACGGATCGATGTCCGCCCGGTCTCCGTGTCGACCTCGACCGCGCACAGGTGCGTGCCGTGCGGGTAGGAGAAGTTGTCCGGGTCGAGCAGGTGCTCGGCGTTGATGGTCGGCTCCATGCCGTCGGGCAGATCGTGCGAGGAGAACGTCTCGAAGGCGACCTCCTGGATCGTCTTCCGCGCCTCGGGCGAACCCTTCACGGAGAACACGCCGTCCGTGAACTCCAGGTCCTGCTCGCTCGCCTCCAGCAGATGCGCGGCCACCTTCCGTGCCTTGTCGACGACCTTCTGGGCGGCGTGATGGACTGCCGAGCCTCCGACGACCAGCGACCGCGACCCGTACGTGTCCATGCCCTGCGGCGCCGACCTGGTGTCGCCGTGCACGACCTCGACGTCCTCGAAGGGCACCCCGAGCACATCGGCGGCGATCTGGCTCCAGCAGGTCTCGTGCCCCTGCCCGTGCGGGCTGGTCCCGGTGATCACCTCGACCTTGCCGGTGGGCAGCATGCGGATGCTCGCCGCCTCCCAGCCGCCGGCCGCGTACCGCAGATCCCGCAGCACCCGGCTGGGCGCGAGCCCGCACATCTCGGTGTACGTGGACACCCCGATCCCGAGCCGCACGGAGTCACCGCTCTCGTTCCGCTTGGCTTGCTCGGCACGGAGTTCGTCGTACCCGAAGAGGGTGAGCGCCTTGTCGGTGGCGGCCTCGTAGTTGCCGCTGTCGTAGGTCAGCCCGGCGACCGACGTGTACGGGAACTCGTCGTGCCCGATCCAGTTCCGGCGTCGCAACTCCACCGGATCCAGGCCGAGTTCGACGGCCAGCTCGTCCATGATCCGCTCGATGGCGTACGTCGCCTCCGGTCGCCCGGCACCCCGGTACGCGTCCGTGGGCGTGCGCGTCGTGAAGACACCCGTGCACGTGAAGTCGTACGCGTCCATCTTGTAGATCGCCGGATACATGAAGGCGCCCAGGATCGGGATGCCCGGCGTGACGAGCATCAGATACGCGCCCATGTCGGCGAGCAGGTCGACCTTGAGGCCGAGCAGCTTGCCCTCGCGGGTCGCGGCGATCTCGATGTCCTGGATCTGGCCGCGCCCGTGGTGGGTGGCGAGGTAGCCCTCGGAGCGGGACTCGGTCCACTTGACCGGCCGGCCGAGGCGCCGCGCGATGTCGAGGGCGATGACCTCCTCGCCGTACACCTGGAGCTTGGACCCGAAGCCGCCGCCGACGTCGGGGGCGACCACGCGCAGTTTGTGCTCGGGGACGCCGGTGACCATGGAGAGCATCACGCGCAGGACGTGCGGGACCTGGGTCGCCGAGTACACCGTGTACTCGCCGGACGCGGCGAGCGGGGTGACGACCACCGCGCGGGGTTCCATGGCGTTGGGGATGAGCCGCTGCTGGAGATAGCGGCGGCGCACGACGACGTCGGCGCGCTGCCGAGCCGTCTCGTAGTTCTCGCCCGTGGCCAGCGGCCAGACGTAACAGCGATTGGTTCCCTTGTCCGAGTGGACCAGTGGCGCGTCGTCGGCGAGGGCGGCCTCCAGGTCGAGCACCGGGGGCAGCGGCTCGTAGTCGACCTCGATCGCTTCGAGCGCGTCGGCGGCCGCGTACCGGTCGCGGGCCACGACGACCGCCACCGGATCGCCCGCGTACCGCACCTCGTCGACCGCGACGGACGGGTGGTCCGGCAGCACGATGTCCTCGGTCACCGGCCACGCGCACGGCAGCGAGGCCGTACCCTCCGCGAGGTCGCGGCCGGTGAACGCGGCGATGACACCGGGCCGTTCGAGCGCGGGCGTCACGTCGACACGGTCGATGCGCGCGTGCGCCATCGGGCTGCGCAGGATGGCCAGATGCAGCAGTCCGTTGACGCTGATGTTGTCGGTCCAGTTCGTCTGACCGGTGATCAGCCGGGCGTCCTCCTTGCGGGCACGGGACCGGCCGACCTCGCGCTCGGTGATCTGCTCGCTCATGTCCTCGCCTCCTGGCCGGAGGCCGCGGAGGCCGCAGCGGTGGTGGAAGCGGTGGAGGCCACCGATGCCTCAGGGGATCCGGAGGCGGCGAGCACCGCGCGCACGATGTTCTGATAGCCCGTGCACCGGCAGAGGTTGCCTTCCAGCGCATGCCGTACGTCGTCCGCGCCCGGCTGCGGATTCTCGCGGAGCAGATCACGCGCGGCCATGATCATCCCTGGCGTGCAGTACCCGCACTGCAGGGCGTGGCACTCGTGGAACGCCTTCTGCAGGGGATGCCACTCCCCGTTCGAAGCGAGCCCCTGGACCGTGGTCACTTCGCTCCCGTCGGCCTGGACCGTCAGCACGGAGCAGCTCTTGACGGTCTCGCCGTCCAGGTCGACCGTGCAGGCCCCGCAGTTGGAGGTGTCGCAGCCAATCGGGGTGCCGGTCAGACCCAGCCGGTCACGCAGATAGTGGATCAGCAGAAGACGGGGTTCCACCTCGTCCTCGTACGTCGTGCCGTCCACCTTCACCGAGATACGGGTCATGTGCCCTCCCAGGGAACCGTGCGAGGGAAATCAGCCACCGGACGTGATGGGCGTCACTCTAGGACCGTGTCCGGGGAGGGGCGAGTGCCGCGACAGGCTTTGTTGAGCGTTAATCCGTTGCTCGCGTATGCCGGGGTCTGGTGGACTGAAAAGGATCAGCCGCTAGGCACGGTCGACCGGAATCAAGGAGCAGCAATGCGCGCACCGTTCATGTCCACCCAGGAAGGAATCCCCCTCACTTCAAAGGACATGACAAGCGGTGCACACGCTGAACCTGGGAATTCTGGCGCACGTAGACGCCGGTAAGACAAGCCTGACCGAGCGGCTGCTGCACACCGTCGGGATCATCGACGAGATCGGCAGCGTCGACGACGGCAGCACCCAGACCGACTCGCTCGCGCTGGAACGACAGCGCGGTATCACCATCAAGTCGGCCGTCGTCTCGTTCGAGATCGACGACGTCACGGTCAATCTGATCGACACACCCGGCCACCCGGACTTCATCGCCGAGGTGGAGCGCGTGCTGAGCGTGCTCGACGGCGCGGTGCTCGTGGTCTCGGCCGTCGAGGGCGTCCAGGCGCAGACGCGTGTCCTGTTGCGGACGCTGCGGCGGCTGCGCGTTCCCACGCTCGTCTTCGTCAACAAGATCGACCGCCGGGGCGCACGCGACGAGGCCGTGCTCCGGGCCGTCACCGAGCGTCTCACCCCGGCCGTGGTCGCGATGGGGCGGATCGCCGGGCAGGGCACGCCCGAGGCGCACTTCGTCCCGGGGCTCACCCCGGACGCGCTCGACGTGCTGGCAGACCACGACGACCGGCTGCTCACCGCGTACGTCCAGGGCGGCGTGCCGGACGGCCTGCTCCGCGCGGCACTCGCGGACCAGACCAGGCAGGCTCTCGTGCACCCGGTGTTCTTCGGCTCCGCCATGACGGGCGCGGGCGTGGACGAGCTGATCGCCGGCATCAGGGACCTGCTCCCCGCGGGCCGGGGCAACACCGAAGGACAGGTCTCCGGCACGGTGTTCAAGGTCGAGCGGGGCCGGGCGGGGGAGCGCGTCGCGTACGCGCGGATGTTCTCGGGCGCCCTCCGCACCCGGGACCGGGTGACCTTCGGAGACGGCAAGGAAGGCAAAGTCACCGCGGTCCGTGTCTTCGAACGAGGCTCGGACGCCCGGGACGGCCTGCTGTCCGCCGGCCGGATCGGCAAGCTGTGGGGCCTCGACGGCATCAGGATCGGCGACAGCATCGGCGTACCGCGCCCGTCGTACGAGCACTTCTTCGCTCCGCCGACCCTGGAAACCGTCGTCGTACCGAACCGCCCCGCCGACAAGGGCGCCCTGCACACCGCACTCACCCGGCTCGCCGAGCAGGACCCGCTGATCAACCTGCGTCTGGACGAGACGCGGCGGGAGATCTCCGTGTCCCTCTACGGCGAGGTGCAGAAGGAGGTCGTCCAGGCGACCCTGGCCGACGAGTTCGGCCTCGACGTCGGCTTCCGCGAGACGACGACGATCTGTGTCGAGCGGCCCGTCGGCAGCGGCGCGGCGGTCGAGTCCAACGGCAAGGAACCCAACCCGTTCCTCGCCACGGTCGGACTGCGCGTGGATCCGGCGCCGGTCGGTTCCGGCGTGGAGTTCCGGCTGGAGGTCGAGCTGGGTGCGATGCCGTACGCCTTCTTCAAGGCCGTCGAGGACACCGTGAAGGAGACCCTGGAACAGGGACTCCACGGCTGGCGGGTCACCGACTGCACGGTCACCATGACCCACTCCGGCTACTCGCCCCGGCAGAGCCACGCGCATCAGGGCTTCGACAAGAGCATGTCGAGCACGGGAGCGGACTTCCGCGGCCTCACCCCGCTCGTCCTGATGGAGGCACTGCGACAGGCCGGCAGTCAGGTGTACGAGCCGATGCACCGCTTCCGCATGGAGGCCCCGGCGGACACGCTGGGCGCTCTGCTCCCGGTCCTCGCCAGGCTGCGGGCGGTGCCCCGGACGACGGAGACGCGGGGCAGGTCATGTGTGCTGGAGGGCGCGATCCCCGCGGCCCAGGTGCACGGCCTTGAGCAACAGCTACCGGGTCTGACCAGCGGAGAGGGTGAGTTGGAGGCCGCGTTCGACCACTACGCGCCGGTAGCACGCGGCACGGTCCGGGAGCGGCCGCGAACCGATCACAACCCGCTCGACCGCAAGGAGTACCTGCTGAACGTGACGCGGCGAATCGGCGGGTGATCTGCACAGCGCCATTCCGGAAAAGGTGACTTACTCTCAAGTCAGGAGTCTTGACGGGCCAAAGATGCACCCGCGACTGTTGTGCACATGTCGAAGTTGCGTGTGCATCTGCTCGGCGTCCTCGTACTCCTGACCGGTCTCCTGACGACCGCCGGAGCTCAGCCCGCCTCAGCCCTCCCCGACGATCTGTGGTTCGACCCGGCCGCCGCCGCGACCCTCACGGTCCAGAACGGCCGCTTCACCGACGGCCTCGGCCGCGAGGTCGTGCTGCGCGGCTACAACGTCTCCGGCGAGACGAAACTCAAGGAGAACAACGGCCTTCCCTTCGCCTCGGTCGCGGACGCCAAGAAGTCCGCGACCGCGCTCCGGGCGCTCGGCGGCGGCAACTCCGTCCGCTTCCTGCTCTCCTGGGCGTACGCGGAGCCCACGCGCGGCCAGGTGGACCAGGCCTATCTGGCCGCGGCCACCGGCCAGATACGTGCGTTCCTGGACGCCGGCATCCGCGTGTACCCCGACTTCCACCAGGACCTCTACTCCCGCTGGCTGTTCGACTCGGACAGCTGGTACACCGGCGACGGCGCCCCCAAGTGGGCCGTCGACCTCGGTGACTACCCCGACGAGTACTGCGGCATCTGCCCGTTCTGGGGCCAGAACATCACCTCCAACGCGGCCGTGACACAGGCGACTTACGACTTCTGGCACAACGAGTACGGCCTCCAGGAGGCCTTCCTCGACACCGCCCAGAAGACGATGGCGTACGTGAAGCAGAACCTCACCGCGACCCAGTTCGCGGGCGTCGTCGGCTTCGACCCGTGGAACGAGCCGCACCCGGGCACCCTTGACTCGGGCCAGACCAGCCGGGCATGGGAGAAGGACGTCCTGTGGCCGTTCTACGTCAAGTTCCGCGCCCGTATGGACGCGGCGGGCTGGCAGGCCAAGCCGGCCTTCGTCGAGCCGAACCTCTTCTGGAACGCCAACATCGACTTCCAGAAGCAGGAGGGCGGACTGCTCGACGCGACCCTCGGCTCGCGCTACGTCTTCAACACCCACTTCTACGACCAGAAGGCCATCTCCGGCGTCTTCATGTGGGGCAAGGCGGAGGACGGCCAGTACGTCGGTGACTTCGGCACCGTCCGCGACCGGGCCACGGCCACCGGGACGACGGCGATCATCAGCGAGTTCGGGCACCCGCTCGCCGGCTCCGTCTCCGACAAGGCGCCGACGGTCTACAAGGCGATGTACCAGGCCCTCGACTCCCGAGTGAAGGGAGCCAACTGGTGGGCGAACCCGGCGAGTTCGGGTCCCGTCCTGTCCGGCTCACAGTGGCAGTGGGACATCTACAACGGCCGCCACCACGAGCTGATGAACGACAACCCGAACGAGGTGCAGACCGAGGGCGACGCCTGGAACGACGAGGACCTGTCCGCGGTACGCCTCGACGACTCGGGCAAGGCCGTACTGCGCCAGGACGCGCGGATGCTCGACCGCGTCTACCCCAGCGCCACGGCGGGCCGCTCGCTCGCCTTCACCTTCGAGGACCGTTCACGGGACGGCTCCACGACGCTGACGTGGAACCCGGTGCCGAGCTCCCTGCCGAACGTCGCCCAGCTGGTGGGCTCGGGCCAGTACGCGCTCCAGGTCTGGCGCTCCGACGGCAGTGCCGAGCCGACGGAGCTGCATCTCCCGGCGTCCTTCCCGAACGCGTCGACCACGGTGGTCTCCGACCTCGGGACGGTGTTCGGTCCGCCGGCGTACACCCGCACGACTCCGATCGCCGCGGCCGCCGAGCCGGGTGGTACCGGCAGCCGCCGGCTGCTGCTCACCGCGGCCGACACGGGCACGCTGCACTACGCCCTGGTCACCAATGGCGCGACCGCCCCGTCTGCTGCGGTGCTGAGCGCGGCGCGTTCGGAGCTGTCGTCGTGGATGGCTTCTGAGTTCAGCTAAGGGCTCCGCCGGTTCCGGTGCTTCGGACGCGGGTCCGTTGTGACTGGTCGCGCCCACGCGGCGGAGCCGCAAAGTGTCACAGCCCCGCGCCCCTCTGGGGCGCGGGGAAGCCGGGCGGAGCAGGTCAGTCGGCGGTCGGCCCCGTCCAGTTGGCCGGGACGTGGGCCAGTCGGACGCGCTGGGGGTGGTCGCCGACCGGCACGGACACCGTCTTCCTGCCGGTGGCGAAGTCGATCGCCGTGACCTGGTCGGCGCCGCTCTCGGAGACCACGCAGGACTTGCCGTCACCGCTGACGGTCGCCCAGTAGGGCTTGGAGGCGGTGACGAGCGGGCCCTCCTGGAGGGTGGCGCGGTCGACCACAGTCGCGTAGTCGTCCATCGTGCCCGCGACGCACAGCTTCGTGCCGTCGGGCTTCATCGAGATGCCGTGGTGGCGTGAGTCGTTGACCCAGGTGGTGCGGTCGGTGCTGGTCGCGGGGTTCATCGGCAGTGTCTTGGTGCGGGTGATCCGGTCCGTGGCGATGTCGTACTCGAAGAAGCCGTTGAAGAACGACACCTGGAAGTACAGCTTCGACTCGTCCGGGCTGAAGGCCGCCGGGCGGACCGCGTCGGAGTAGTCGGTGAGGCCGATCGCGTCGAGCCGCTGCCGCATGTCGATGACCTTCACCTGTTTGAACGTGGTCGCGTCGACGACCGTGATCTTGCGGTCGCCCTTCGTCCAGTC
Source organism: Streptomyces sp. NBC_00258 (assembly GCF_036182465.1). Classification (NCBI taxonomy): domain Bacteria; kingdom Bacillati; phylum Actinomycetota; class Actinomycetes; order Kitasatosporales; family Streptomycetaceae; genus Streptomyces; species Streptomyces sp. NBC_00258. The sequence continues at coordinate 2,224,629 of NZ_CP108081.1, read as the reverse complement.
CAGCCAGGGGGCGTCGGTCGCGGTGTTGACGTCGCCGATCCCCATGTTCCAGATCTGCTTGCCGTCGCTGGTGAAGATGTTCTCGTGCGGCTTGTCGCCCGTGGCGAACGAGCCCGCCTGCTTGCCGGTGTTGATGTCCAGCACGTGCACCGTGTTGGAGGTGGAGGCCGAGACGGCGACACGCTTGCCGTCGGGGGAGACCGCCATGTGGTCGGCGCGGAAACCCGACACGGGGAAGCGCCAGTTGATGTCGCCCGAGGCCAGGTCGATCGAGACCACGTCGGCGAAGCTCGGGCGGGAGACCACCATCGACCTGCCGTCGGGCGTGGAGTACATGTCGTCGACGAACTGGTCGTGTCCCTCGCCCACGCTGTTGCGGATGGTCATGAAGGCGATCCACTTGATCGGATCGGCGTTGATCTCCGCCATCCGCGCGTCCTTGTCCGGGATGACGTTGATCCGGCCGACCTTCGCGAAGTCGCCCGTGGACTTGATGACGTCGGCGGTGCCCTCCCAGTTGTTGCCGACGAACATCACCTCTCGCAGATCCGCGGAGGCGTTCGGTGCGGCGGACACGGTGGCCGGTGCGGTGACGGTCAGCACGAGGGCGGCCGCGATGGACCAGGCGTGCCGGGCTCTGAAGGCAGACATGACCGATCTCTCCTATGTGTGGGGAGCATGACAAGGCGGAGAATCTGAAAACGCGCACGTTCAGATTGGACTTACTGGAAAGTAAGGAGCGGGGCCCGCTCTCCACAAGACTCCGGACAGGACAAGATTGGCCATCGGGTCGATCAGGGAGGTTCAGTGGCGGGCAGGCTCAGGGCGCCGACCGGCCGTTACGGTGGCAAGACCGCCGAGGAGCGCAAGTCCGAGCGGCGTCGAAGATTCCTCGACGCCGGACTCCAGCTGTTCGGGGACGCCCCCGGCTACCGCGCCACGACCGTCTCCGCCCTGAGCGAGACCGCCGGCCTGTCCACCCGCCAGTTCTACGAGGAGTTCCGGACCCTCGAGGACGTACTGGCCGCCCTCCACCTCCAGGTCAACGACTGGGCCGAGGAGGCCGCCCTGACCGGCCTCGCCGAGGCGGACGGACTGCCGATCGAGGGACGCGCCGCGGCCGCCTTCCGTGCCTACGCCGCAAACGTCACCGGCGATCCCCGCCGTCTGCGCATCACCTTCGTCGAGATCATCGGCGTAAGTCCGCGCCTTGAACGGCAGCGGCTGGCCCGCCGCTCCCGGTGGGTCGACTTCATCTGCGCCGAGGCCACGGCCGCCGCGGATCGGGGCGAGGCGGCGCCCCGAGACTACCGGGTCGCCGCGGCCGCGTTCATCGGCGGCGTCAACGGACTGCTGCACGACTGGAGTTCGGGCTGGGTCGACGCGAGCCTCGACGAGATCGTGGACGAACTGGTCGGGCTGCTGCTGGGGATTCTGCGACCGGCGGGGTGGCGGCCGGAGGACGCGTAGGCTCCGGTGGGGGAGCGGGCGAGGGACTGGAGAGTTCCGCTTCCGGGCACCAAGTTCCGCTCCACGGGCGGACATTGACAGGGAAGCCGCCCCCAACTATGAGAAGGCGTACGGCCTTCGCATGGCCGGATTTTTCTGGATGTTCCGTGTCCGGCAAGAGGGGTTCGTCCCCTGAAGGGGGTGCCTGATGCGTCATACGCTCAGCCCTGTACGACCAGTTCACGACTGTGCCGCCGCCTGCCCGGTCCCGTTGTCGCCGCAGGCCCTGGCGCAGCTGTACGCCCGCTATCTCGAACTGCTCAAGGAACGCCGTCTGCCGGGGAACATGACGTTCGAGGAGTACTACACCGTCTGGCGCGCGGGACGACGGGGCGAGAACCTCGTCGGCCTCGACGACGGAGCCCTCGACCCGGGCCCCAGCACCGACAAGCAGCTCATCACCCGTCCGGCGTCCCAACTCCGGGGAACCATCCGGACATTGGTGCTGCTCGTCGACTTTCCCGACCAGCCGCACGAGGTCGACCACGGCCCCGGCCACTACGACAGCATGCTCTTCGGCCTCGACGAGTTCCCGACCGGCAGCATGCGCTCGTTCTACCGTGACGTCAGCGCCTTCGACACGTCACCGAGCACCGGCATCGACGTCCAGGGCGCGGTGCACGGCTGGTTCCGGATGCCGCAGCCGCTCTCGTTCTACGCCGACGGCAACTCCGGCATGAACGCCAACTTCCCGCGCAACTCACAGGGGTTGGCACGTGACGCCGTACTGGCGGCCCGTGACGCCGGAGTCGACTTCACCTCCTTCGACGCACTCGACGAAGGAGTCGTCACCGCCCTGTTCGTCATCCACGCCGGACGCGGCGCCGAGCAGACGACCCAGCGCGGCGACCTGTGGAGCCTCAAGTGGACGATCCCCGGCGGCGTCGAGGTCGGTCCTGGCCTGTCCGCGCGCACCTTCCTGACCGTCCCCGAGGACAGCGCCGTCGGTGTCTGCGCCCACGAGTGGGGCCACCTCGCGGCACGCTGGGCCGACTACTACGACACCGGCCAACAGCAGCTGACCCGCTCGGCCGGACTCGGCAACTACTGCCTGATGGCGGGCGGTTCATGGGGCAACGGCGGCCTGACCCCGGTCTTCCCGACCGCCATGCTGCGCATGTTCCACGGCTGGATCGAGCCCCAGGTGGTGAACAAGACCACCCGGGACATCAGGCTGCGGCCCGCCGCGGAGGACGGCGAAGCGGTGTTCATCCAGAACCCCGCGACCATGTCCGACAGCCAGTACATACTCGTCGAGTACCGTCGCCGTCGCGGCCAGGACGCCTTCCTGCCCGACGAGGGGATCGCCGTCTACGTCGTCGACGAATCGATCGACAACGTCAACGACGAGCAGAACCTGGCCATCGAACTCCTCCAGGCGGACGGCCGCGGCGACCTCTCCCGGATGTTCGGCCGGGGCAACCGCGGTGACAGCGACGACCTGTACCCGTTCAAGGACAGCAACACCGTCGGCGAGAAGACGGCTCCGGCGCTGAACCTGCCCCAGGGCACCTGGACCGGGGTCACCATCGAGACGGTGGGCACGCCCGGGGCCGACGAGATGACGGTGCACGTCACCGTGGCGTAGGAGGCCGTCACCCGGGTCGCAGCGCGCTGACCTGCGGGGCAGGATACGCAGGGCGTCAGCTTCCTTCGGCCAGTCGGTCCACGGCGGCGAGGACGGGACCCACCCCGTCCTCGTCCCCGAGGCGGCCGGCCAGTGCCCTCGCGCGGCGCGCGTACACGGGCTCGGTGACGGCGCGTGCCACGGCACCTCCGAGCGCCTCGGCACCGAGCCCGCGCAGAGGAACGGCCTCCGGAGCCACCCCGAGCGCGACCAGCCGGGCAGCCCAGAAAGCCTCGTCGAACTGGATCGGCACGGGCACCGCCGGCACCCCGGCCCGCAGCGCTGCCGCGGTCGTGCCCGCACCCGCGTGATGGATCACCGCGGCCATCCGCGGGAAGAGCGCCGAGTGCGGGACCTCGTCCACGGTGAACATGTCGTCCCCGACGGCCCCCAGCCCGGCCCAGCCCCGCTGCACGACACCACGCACCCCGGCCGCGCGCAGGGCCCGTACGACCTCCTCGCTCAGCCGCTCGGGATTCGGCACGGTCGCGCTGCCAAGACCGAAGTAGACCGGAGGACTACCGGCGTCCAGGAAGTCCCGCAGCCCGCCCGGGAGTTGGGCTTCGCCGTCGTACGGCCACCAGTAGCCGGCGATGCCGAGACCGGGCCGCCAGTCGCGCGGCCGGGGCACCACCAGCGGGCTGAAGCCGTGCTGGACCGGCCAGTTCTGCCGCTCACGGGCACGCCGGGCGGCACGCGAACCGAGCGGCGGCAGCCCGAGCCGGGTCCGCAGCGACCGGGTGGTGTCGGCGAAGACGCGCTCGACGGCGACATTGACGGCACGACCCGCGAGCCGGTTCCCGGCCGGCCCCAGGGAGCGGGTGCCGATCATCGGGGGCGCGAACTCCCCGGTGGGAGCCAGCGGTTGGAGGTAGACGCCCATGCTCGGCAGCGCGTGCCCCTCGGCGATGGCATGACCGAGGGGCCCCAGCGAACTCGACAGCAACAGCACATCGGCTGCCCCGGCCGCGGCCACCAGGTCGTCGGCCATCTTTCCCACCAGCGACCTGGCCATCTCGACGATCCGGGCCAGCTTCCCGATCCCGGTGCCACTGCGATGCAGGGCGAGCCCGCGTACGGACTCCAGTTCGGCCCGTGGATCCACGGGCAGTGGATGAAACCCCACGCCGGCGGCCGTCACCAGCGGTTCGAAGCACGCGTGCGTCACCACGGTGACCTCGTGGCCGCCCCGTGCCAGCCCGTGCCCAAGCCCCGTGTACGGCGCGGCGTCGCCCCGCGACCCGGCCGTCATGATCACTACTCGCACGACGGCAAGTATGGCGGCGCGTGCCGCACGGTCATAGGGTCCGCACGCCGACGCGCCGCACCGCCGTCAGTCGTCGAGCACCGCGAGCTCCAGTTCGTCGAGGCGGTCGGGGTCCGCGACGACGTCGATCCGGGTGATCATGTCGTCCGTGATCGTGAAGGCGAGCACCAGGCGGAGCCGCCCCTGCGGAGCCATCGCGAGTCCGGCCGAACCGTTCACCAGCGCGGGACCGGTGAACCGGGCCCTGCCCGTGGCGGCCATCGCGCCCTTGGCGACCGGGTGCGCACCGCTCACCACGACCGGATCCGGCGTCGGGACGACCGACCTGTCGGCGTGCAGCACCACGTCCGGGTGGAGCAGGGCCACCAGCGCGTCGAAGTTCCCGCCGCGGGTGGCGGCCAGGAAGGCGTCCACGACCCTGCGCCGACGGGCCAGATCGGCCTCGGGCAGAGGTGAGGCACCCTTGACCCGGCGCCTGGCACGGCTCGCGAGCTGCCTCACGGCGGCCGGAGAACGCTCCAGCATCGGGCCGATCTCATCGAAGGGCACGGCGAACATGTCGTGCAGGACGAAGGAGAGGCGCTCGGCAGGGGACAGCGTGTCCAGCACGACCAGCAGGGCCACCCCGACCGAGTCGGCCAGCAGCGCCTCCTCCTCGGGATCGCGCCCGTCGTCCTGACCGCGTGCCGGAACGGGTTCCCTCGCTTCGAGCGACTCCTCACGCCGGTGCTCCCGCGAGCGCAGCATGTTGAGGCACACCCGCGCCACCACGGTCGTCAGCCACCCGCCGATGTTCTCCACGCTGTCGGTGTCGGCGCGACCGACCCGCAGCCAGGCGTCCTGAAGAGCGTCGTCGGCCTCACTCGCGGAACCGAGCATCCGGTACGCCATCGCGTGCAGACGGGGCCGGTGCTCCTCGAAACCCTCGGTCAGCCAGTCGAGCTCGTTCACGTGTCACATTCCTTCGTCGGCCGGGGTCATGGCAGTAGATCCACAAAAACCCAGCTGAAGGTACCGGGAGCCGGACTCCCGGGCCGAGCGATTGACGGAGGAACCATGACGACTCCCATCCTGGTCACCGGCGGTACGGGCACCCTCGGCAGCCACGTCGTCCCCCTGCTGCGGGAGGCCTGCCACGACGTACGGGTCCTCAGCAGGCACGGCCGCCCGTCCGGTGACGGCGTCGAGTACGTGACCGCCGACCTGCTCAAGGGCGAGGGCATGGAGGCCGCGCTGGCCGGAGTCGAGACCGTCCTCCACCTCGCGGGCGGTCCCAAGGGCGACGACGAGGCGACCCGCAACCTCGTGCGGGCCGCGTCGCGCGCCGAGGTACGGCACCTGGTGTACATCTCGGTGACCGGCGCGGACGCGGTCCCACTGGGCTACTTCCGGGCCAAGCTGGGCGCCGAGCGTGCCGTCGCCGACTCCGGCCTGCCGTGGACGACACTGCGCGCCGCCCAGTTCCACGACCTGGTCCTGAAGATGGCTCAGGGGATGACGAAGCTGCCCGTGATCCCTGTCCCGGGCGGCCTCCGGTTCCAGCCGGTCGACTCCCGCGACGTGGCCGCCCGACTCGTGGAACTGACCCTAGCCAAGCCGGCCGGCCTGGTCCCCGACCTGACCGGCCCGACCGTCTACGCCCTGGCCGACCTGCTCACCACCTACCTGAAGACCCAAGGCAAGCGCCGCCCCATGCTCCCCGTCCACATGCCGGGAAAGGCAGGCCGCGCGTACCGGTCCGGCGACAACCTCTCCCTCAAGAACACGACGATCGGCAAGCGGACCTGGGAGGACTTCTTGGCGGAGAGGGTCGGCTGAGCGGGTGGGTTCCGGTCCAGTACGGCGCGCCTTTTCAGGGGCGCGGGGAACTGCGCGACCAGCCACGGACGGCCCGCAGCCATCGAACGACAGGCTCGTTGGTCATTGCCGGACCAGTGACACAACCACAACGGCAGCCCCGCTGATGAGCGCCACCCCGAACACCCACACCGAGAGCAGCCGTTGACGCAACACCCGATACGCCTCCTCGTACTCACCCCGCAACTCGACGCCCCGCTGAACGGTCCGCCGCCAGGAGACCCGCGCAAGCGACACATACTCCTCCGCGAACCGCTCCTCGACCTCGGCCCGCTGGCTGTCGGTGAGCCACCCGAACTGCCGGCTGAAACGACCCGCTTCGGCCCGCCCTTCACCCAGGGTCGCCTCGATCAGAAGATGACCCTCCAACTCGTTGATCAACACCCCCGCATCGACCGGCCGTTCGTCCATCGCCGTCACCGCAGAACCCTCTCCGGCGCAGGCAACTGCCCGGCCGCGGCACCGATCTCGGGATAGTGCAGGTCGAACGCCGGGGCCTCGGAACGTATCCGCGGCAGGACGACGAAGTTGTGCCGCGGCGGCGGGCAGGAGGTCGCCCACTCCAGCGAACGGCCGTAACCCCACGGGTCGTCGGCCTCGACCTTCTCGCCGTACTTCGCCGTCTTCCACACGTTGTAGAAGAACGGCAGCAGGGACAGTCCGAGAACGAAGGAGAAGATGCTGGACACCGTATTGAGGACCGTCAGACCCTCCACGGCCAGATAGTCGGGAATCCGGCGCTGCATCCCGTTCGTGCCCAGCCAGTGCTGGACGAGGAAGGTGCCGTGGAAGCCGATGAACAGCGTCCAGAAGGTGATCTTGCCGAGGCGTTCGTCGAGCATCTTGCCGGTGAACTTCGGCCACCAGAAGTGGAAGCCGGAGAACATCGCGAAGACCACGGTGCCGAAGACCACGTAGTGGAAGTGCGCCACCACGAAATAGGAGTCCGAGACGTGGAAGTCCATCGGCGGCGAGGCCAGGATGACACCGGTCAGACCACCGAAGGTGAAGGTGATCAGGAAGCCGGTGGCCCACAGCATCGGGGTCTCGAAACTCAGGGACCCCTTCCACATGGTGCCGATCCAGTTGAAGAACTTCACACCGGTCGGCACCGCGATGAGGAACGTCATGAAGGAGAAGAACGGCAGCAGCACACCGCCGGTGACGTACATGTGGTGCGCCCACACCGTCACCGACAGGCCGGCGATGGCGATGGTCGCGCCGATCAGGCCCATGTAGCCGAACATCGGCTTGCGGGAGAAGACCGGGATGACCTCGCTGATGATGCCGAAGAACGGCAGCGCGATGATGTACACCTCTGGATGCCCGAAGAACCAGAACAGGTGCTGCCACAACAGGGCACCACCGTTGGCGGCATCGAAGATGTGTGCGCCGAATTTCCGATCCGCCTCCAGCGCGAACAGCGCGGCGGCAAGGACGGGGAAGGCGAGCAGCACGAGGACCGCGGTGAGCAGCACGTTCCACACGAAGATCGGCATGCGGAACATGGTCATGCCCGGCGCGCGCATGCAGATGATGGTGGTGATGAAGTTGACCGCGCCCAGGATGGTGCCGAAGCCGGAGAACGCCAGACCCATGATCCACATGTCGGCGCCGATGCCCGGCGAGCGGACCGCGTCCGACAGCGGGCTGTAGGCGAACCAGCCGAAGTCGGCCGCGCCCTGCGGGGTGAGGAAACCACCGACCGCGATCAGCGAGCCGAACAGGTACAGCCAGTAGGCGAACATGTTCAGCCGCGGGAACGCGACGTCGGGCGCGCCGATCTGCAGCGGCATGATCCAGTTGGTGAAGCCGGCGAACAGCGGTGTCGCGAACATCAGCAGCATGATCGTGCCGTGCATCGTGAACGCCTGGTTGAACTGCTCGTTCGACATGATCTGCGTGCCGGGACGGGCCAGTTCGGCGCGCATGAACAGCGCCATCACGCCGCCGATGCAGAAGAACGCGAACGAGGTGACCAGGTACAACGTACCGATCGTCTTGTGGTCAGTGGTGGTCAGCCAGCGGACGGCGGCGAGGCCCGGGCGACGGCCCGCACGCGGGGGCGCGAGCGCCGCGGCGACAGTGTTGCTCTCCATACCCCGCCTGTGTCCGAGGCCCATCCGGTCGTCACACTGGGGCGGAGCGACAAGGATCACCGCCTTCAGGTGTGACGATCGAGGAACTGCCGGACACCTACGGAACATGAGCAACGACGAGACCTTCGCCGCTGCCTATCGCGAGCACTACTGGGCGGTCAGCCGGTACGTTGCGCGGCGACTGGACGGCCGGACCAGCGAAGTCGAGGAAGTGGTGGCGGAGGTCTTCACCGTCGCCTGGCGGCGCCGGTCCGACCTGCCCGCGTCCCCCCTTCCCTGGCTGTACGGCGTGGCACGCAACTGCCTGTCCAACGCGGTACGCGGCTACGGACGCCGCCGGCGACTCGTCGACAAGCTCGGTCACGACGAGACCGCGCACGGCCGGCAGATCGTGGACAGCCCCGACTCGGAGCAGCCCGGCGCCTGGGTGCACGACGCGCTGGCCCGGCTGGCACCCGCCGACCAGGAGGTCCTGCGGCTCACCACCTGGGAGGAACTCGGCATCGACGAGGTCGCCGTGGCCCTCGGCTGCGGCAACAGAGCGGCGGCGATGCGGCTGCACCGCGCCCGCCGCCGGCTCAGAGCCGAGATCGACAGCATGAGGACCACCGTGGCCGCCGGTCCCACGACGCCTCGCCGCGACACCCCGAAGGAGCAGCGCCATGGCTGACGAACTCGAACTGCTGCGCCGCGCCAACCCGGTGCCGTCCGACGACCCCCGCTTCGGCGACGGACCCCTTGGCCACGATGCCGAACGCCGCCTCAACCAGCTCGTGGGGGCGGCGACCGACGAGCGCCCGAGGCCAGGCCGCTTCCTGCCAGGCCATGGCGGTCTCAGCCGGCTGCTGCGCGGCCCCCGCCCTCGCCGTACGCGTCTCGTGTGGGCCCTCGCGACGGCCGCGGCCGTCGCCGTGACCTCCCTCGCGCTCCTTCTCGCGGGACCGAGCACCACCCCCGCGGTGGCCGCGCCGCGCCCGCTCGTCGTCCGGGCCGACTCCACCCCCGTACCGCTGGACCGGCTGGCCGAGCGTGCCGACGGGGCCGCGGACGGTTCGTCCCGTCTGCGCAAGGGGACGCATGTGCAGTCGTGGAGCATGGGCATGTCGGAGGACAAGCCTCCGATCACGCTCCCCGTGGAGCGCATCGTGCGCTGGAACGCGGACGACAGCCACACGGAGTTGGTCGTCGCGACCGACCCGCGCCGTCCGGGCCGGCCGGTCCTCTCCGAGGGGGGCGGCGGCCCCCGCCTCGTCGACGACGGTCATGTCATCAGCGAGCAGACCTTCCCGCCGAGCTGGAGCGACGCCCCGCCCGAGTCGCCGCCCCCGCACGACGCCAGGCGGCTGCGCGCCTATCTGCAGGACGCGCAGCACACCGACACCCCGCTTACCACGTCCGAACTGCTGGACGTCACAAGGCTGTTGCTCGACACCTGGACCCTCGGCGCCCGTGAGGACGCGGCACTCGCCCGGCTCCTCGCGGACGCCGACGGACTGCGGCCCGTCGGCCAGGTGACCGATCGCCTGGGCCGGAGAGGCCAGGCGTACGTGTACGACGGCACCGGCTTCCGGGAGATGCTGATCATGGACCCGGTCACCGGTGCCGTCCTCGGCCTGGAGAGCACGGCCACGGCCGCCGAGCCCGAGTACGGGCTCAAGGCGGGTGACGTCATGGACTACAGCGCGTGGATGCGCTGATCAGGCGCCGGTCTGCCGCGTGGCCGCCTCGACGGTCTGGGCCAGCAGCGTGGCGATCGTCATCGGTCCGACCCCGCCCGGCACGGGGGTGATCAGCGAGGCCCGCTCCCGTGCGCTGTCGAAGTCGACGTCGCCGACGTTGCCGGGGTTGTAACCGGCGTCGACGACGACCGCGCCCGGCTTGATGTCCTCGCCGCGGATCAGCCGGGGCCGCCCCACCGCGGCCACCACGATGTCGGCCTCCCGCACGACCGCCGACAGGTCGGCCGTGCGCGAGTGGCAGTACGTCACCGTGGCGTCGCGTCCGAGCAGCAGCATGCCCACCGGCTTGCCGAGGATCGCGCTGCGGCCCACCACGACGGCCCGCTTGCCGGCCGGGTCGACGTCGTACTCGTCCAGGAGCCGCATGATCCCGCCGGGCGTGCACGACGCGAAGCCCGGCAGACCGAAGCTCATCGCGGAGAACGACGCCAGCGTGACGCCGTCGACGTCCTTCTCCGGAGCGATCGCCTCGAACGCCGCGCGCTCGTCGATGTGGTGACCCATCGGGTGCTGCAACAGGATCCCGTGCACGGTCGGGTCCGCGGACAGCGCGGTGAGCGTGCCGACCAGCTCGGCCGTCGGGATCCCGGCAGGCAGAGCCACGTGCCGCGACTCGATACCCGCCTTGCGGGAACGGTTCTGCTTCATGCGTACGTACGTGACGGAGGCGGGGTCCTCGCCCACCAGCACGGTGGCCAGACAGGGTGCCGCCCCCATGCGTTCGGTGAGGCCGGCCGCCCGCTTGGCCGTCTCCTCGACGATCCGCCCGGCGAGACCGGTGCCGTCCATCAGCTGGGCCTGGGACATGAGCTACTCCTGAGCGTCGTGGAAGATGCCCAGGCGCGCGGCGAAGACGTGTGCGTCGGGCCGCTCCCCGGTGGTACTCCACCTCAGCGCCAGTCACGGCCCACGCCCACACTAGCCGAGGGTCAGGACTCGTCCTCGGGCCCGGCCGTCGGGTCCACGCCCGCCAGGAACCCGGTCGCCTGTGCCTCGATGCGTACGGCACCGATCGCCCCCGCCCAGCGCGCCACCTCGTTCGCGAGGGCCGCGGCTCCCGCCTCGTCGCCGCGGTCGCGGGCCAGCACCGCCAGGAGCAGCTGCTGGGAGAGGGTGCCGGGGACGTTCCCCGCCCGAGCGCCGAGAGCGGTCGCCCGGGTCCAGCGCTCCCGTGCCCGTGCGTGGTCCAGGTCGTCGTGGTCGTGGTCGCCGAGATGCCGCAGCGCCTCACGGGCCAGCAGATCGTCGCCCGCCTCCCCGGCGCTCAGGGCGAGTTCGTAGTGCGCGGGGGCCGCGTCCCGCTCGGCGAAGAGGTTGTCGACGATCAGCCCGAGATACATCCGCGCCCAGCCCCGGCGCACCTCGTCGTCCGCCCGCTCGCACAGCTCCTGCGCACCCCGCCGCAGCTCCGCCAGCTCGGCGGGATCCTTGCCCGCCGGCCCGAACCGGAACGTACCGTCACCGCGGAGCAGCCGGAAATACGTGTGCCGCAGCCGTACGAAGTCCAGGTCCCAGAGGCCGACCGGCCCGGTGAGTTCGTCCAAGACCCTGTCCGCGGCGGCGATCCGCAGGTCCACGGTGTCCGTACCTCCGAACCAGTCGTGCTCAAGAGCGACCTCCGCCCCGGCGAGAGCGAGGACCGCGCGGTCGTGGGGCTCGTCCGTGACGGCCCCGTCGAGGAGGTCCAGGGCGCTCTGCCACCGCCCGGCCCGGGCCAGTTCACGCGCCGCCGCGACGACAACGTCCACCGGAAGGACGGCGTGGGCCGTGCTCGTCTTTTTTGTCATGGCGAGGAAGGTAGTAATCAGAAAAACTATCCACAAGAAAACTATCGGGCTGCCGCCCGGACGTCAGGAGGGGATCGGTGGGCGATTCGGTCGACCGGCATGTCGAGCTCTGGTCGAAGGAGCTCGGCTGGATGGACCCGGTCAAGGAGGCGATCTTCGCGCGGCTCGGCATCCTCTCGCGGCACGCGGCGCAGGCCCGCCGGGACACCCTGGACTCCGACGGGCTCAGGCACTGGCAGTTCAAGGTGCTGCTCACCCTGCGCAGGCTCGGCCCGCCCTACGAGACGAGCCCGTCACGGCTCGCCGATCTGCTCGGTCTGACCCGGGGCGCGCTGTCCGCACGGCTCGGCCCGCTGGAGGACGCCGGCCTGATCACGCGTACGCACGACGCGGCCGACCGCCGCCGGGTCCACGTACGGCTCACCGAGGCGGGATACGACGCGTTCGAGCGGCACGCGGCCTCCGAAGAACATGGCGAGAACGCGCTGCTCTCAGTGCTGACAGAAGCAGAGAAGCTGACACTCGCCGACCTGCTCCGGAAGCTGGTCGAGGCCGCAGAGGCCGCCCCGGACGCGTCCGAGCCGAGAAGGTCCAGGTCAGACGAGTCGTGATCCGGACCCCCGGCATACCCCTTACTGCTCTTCGTCGTCCCATGCCTGCAGCAAGGTCTGGTCGACGATCTTGCCGTCGCGCAGCGACATCATCGAGTTCGAGAGCACCCTGGTGCCGTCCGCGTACTGACAGGACTCGGTGAAGGCGACATGGTCGCCCTGGATCACACACTGTTCCAACTTGTGTGTCATGTCGCGGCTGTAGACGTCGTCGAGCATCTCGCGGATCTGCTCGCGGCCGTGCATGACCTTGGGGTGGCTGGGCTGGGTGTTGCGGTCGACGACGCGCATCTCCGCGTCGTCCGCGTACAGCGACAGGAGCGCGGACGCGTCCTGGCCTTCGATGCCCCGGCGCAGGGCTTCGGTGTCGAAGCCGGGGCTTGCCGCAGTGCCCATGATGGACCTCCCTTGTGGACCACTGGCGAAGGCCGCGGCCCGGTATGGAGCGGGCCTTTGAGGGCCTCTCCCTCTGAGACTCCTCCGGCGCGGCGGTCACGGCAAGCGCAGGCGGAACGATGAGCCTGTCGGGTGAGGGGCCGGGCGCGGCCGTGTCCGCGGGCGGCCCGCCACCGTTGCTGAAGGCATGATCTCAACACGACGTATCGTCGCCGCCGTTGGCCTCGCCGTCGGCGTCACGGGCCTTGCCGTACCGTCCGCGAGCGCTGCCACCACCCCGGAGACGGGAAAGGTGAATCCCATCGCGATGCTCGACTCGCTCGCCGTGAGCGACCTTCCCGCTGAGCACAAGGCCGAGATGCCGAGGGTCTCCGACCAGCTCGACAAGCTCAACGAGCTGAACGGCCTCTACCAGCTGGAGCAGCTCCACCAGGTGACCGACCTCGCCGCCCCCGCCATGGGACTGGTCGGGGCCGTCGAGTAGAGCCGTCGTGCAGTGAACGGCCCGGTCCGTCGGCGTGCGTCTCGTGGGGAGGCGCACGCCGACGTCGTTCTCGGCGAAGCGGCGGCCGCCCCCGGATGCGCGCAGAGGCGGACCGGGTGAGGCTGAGGGCATGTCGGAACATCCCGTAGTGGTCGTGCATCCGCCGCAGGAGGAAGCCGGCCGGCGTGTGACGGTCCACGGCGAGCCGATCGGTGTCGCCATGAACCTCCCGGACGTCGTCGAGTTCCTGCGCCGCGCGGGCCTGGAGTTCGACGACAACGAGGTCGCCGTGTCACCGCTCATCGAGTGGCGCGGCGGGGGTCCCTCCTACTGGGGGCCGGAGCCGCGCCGCCCCTGACGGCCGTGCGCAGGTGAGAGGGCGCCTGTAGGGGGCCGCCTCCTTCCTCCGGAGTACCTCGCCCCCGGCGAGTGCCGCCACGGGACCAGGGCGAAAGCCTCCATGCGCACGATGTGCGGGGCCGCGCCGGCGCGGAGGCTGGGTGATACCAGGAATGAGGAGGGCGTCATGAACCGCCGGATCCGCATCCGTCCCACCCGTCGTACGACCACCGCGCGCGGCACGGCGATCGACCGCAGGACCCCCTCGGGCCGACTCCTGCCGTACTGACTGCCGTACCGACCCCGTCAGCAGATGCTCTGGGAGCTGTTGACCAGGGTGTTGTTGCGGAACGTGGTGTTGTCACCGCAAGGGCTCTCCCGGATGGAGGAGTTGGTCACCCTCAGGTTCTGGACGGTGATGTCCGAGTTGTTCGGGAACTCCGAGCGTGCCGCCAGCCGGATCTCGCCGCCGCCCGTGACACTGCCGCTCTGGGCGGCGAGGTTCACGTTGTAGCAGTTCTCGATCAGGATCGCGTTGTTGCCCGTGTTGGAGATGGTCACGCGGTCGATGGTCGCGCCGCCGCTCTCGGACACGCAGAAGACGCCCCGGCCGCCGCCGCGCGCGACGACCTCGCCGACCCGCACATTGGTCGGGTAGCCGCTGCCGATCCGGCCGTTGCGGTTGGCCATGCGGAAGGCCGCGTAACCCGTACCGGCGCCCGCGCCGTCCGCGTCGACCTTCGTGACGGTCGCGTTGATGGTCTGGTTCAGCAGAAGACCGGACTCGCCCACGTTGCGCGCGGTGACCGTGCCGATGGTGATGCCGTCGACCCCGTACGTCTCCACGGCGTGGCTGCTCGCCCCGGAGACGTACACGTTGTCGATCCGGACGTTGCGTGTCCACTGGCTGGTGTCGCCGCGGTTGTCGATGCGTACGCCGAGACCGCGTGAGAGGCGCATGTCGATCTGGCCGAGCACGACGTTGGTGACGTTGCGCATGAAGATGCCGTACAGCGGGGTGCCGGTGAGGTTCAGGTGCTGGACCTCGATGTCCCGGGCGCCGCGTGCGTAGACCGGGGCCTGGTCGCCGGAGCCCGAACCGGTGACATTGATGGTGCCGCACACGTCGAGCACGGTGTAGCTCGGCAGGGAGACCCGGGAACCGGCACCGATGGCGCCCGAGCCGCGCACCACGACCCGTTCCTTCGAAGTGCGGCCCGCCGTGAGGCTGTTGACGGCCGCCTGCATCGCGGCCCGCATGTCGGTGCCGGTGTACGTGACACTGCTGCCGCGCCGGGCGGTCCAGGTGCTGCCGTTCAGTACGGCTTCCGCCTGGTACGAACCCTCGCCGCACGCTGCCGCCGCCTGTTGCGGGGCCGCGCTCGCGGGGGCCGTGAGCAGGGCCGCCCCGGTGAGCAGGGCGGTCGCGCATGCGACCGTGACGCCGGCCCGCCTCCCGCGGGTCCCGGCGGTCGTGGGGGGTTCGGTGGTCCTGGTGGTCCTGCGGATGAGGTGAGGTGCGGCTCTGCGTCCCATCTCGTCTTCTTCTCCTGTGTGGGGGTCTGCCGCCCGCGCGACAGCGTCGCAGCAAGCGTTTTCTATGGCGGGCGGTGAGTGTGGCAAGGGCTTTCTACGGCGTCAAGAGGCTGGTGTGACAAAGGAGTTGGTCACATCTCGCGACGTACGAGGAAAGCCAGCAGCGCACGCAGATCGTCGGCCGCGTGCGGGGCCGTGGGGAGGCTGTCGAGGCACGCGTGGACGTGGGCGAT
Organism: Streptomyces sp. NBC_00258; assembly: GCF_036182465.1. Classification (NCBI taxonomy): domain Bacteria; kingdom Bacillati; phylum Actinomycetota; class Actinomycetes; order Kitasatosporales; family Streptomycetaceae; genus Streptomyces; species Streptomyces sp. NBC_00258. The sequence continues at coordinate 2,209,145 of NZ_CP108081.1, read as the reverse complement.
GTGACGGCGGGCCTCCGCCAGCGCGGCGCTCCGGCCGCCGGCCTCCTCGATCACGGCCGCGGCCCGGCGGGCGGTCGTGTCGTCGAGTTCTTCGGCGCCCTCCAGAAGACGGGCGAGGGGGCGGCCGACGGACGGGGTGTCGAGAACCGCCAGAACCGGGAACGTCTTCTTGCGCCGACGCAGGTCGGCATGGACCGGCTTGCCCGTGACGGAGGGGTCGCCCCAGATGCCCAGGAGGTCGTCGATCACCTGGAAGGCCACGCCGAGATGACGGCCGGCGCGGTCGAGCGCGGAGACCGTCGCCGCCGGGGCTCCGGCGAGTACGGCACCCAGGGCGGCGGCACAGCCCAGCAGCGCGCCGGTCTTGTGCTCGGCCATCGTCCGGTACTCGTCGGGGCCGACGGCCTCCGGACCCGTCCAGGGGCGGGACTCGAAGAGCAGGTCGTCGGCCTGACCGCTCACGAGATCGTTGAGCGCGGTGGACAGGTGACGGACGGCCGACGGGACGTGGCCGCCGGGCGCGGCGGCCAGGGTCTCCACGGCCAGGGCGAACAGCGCGTCCCCCGTGAGGACGGCAGGGCCCGTGCCGTACGTCTTCCAGACCGTGGGGCGGCCACGCCGGGTCGCATCGCCGTCCATGATGTCGTCGTGGAGCAACGAGAAGGTGTGCACCAGCTCCACCGCGACCGCCGCGCTCACTCCCGCGCCCGAGGGCGCCCCGGCCGCCTCCGCGCCCAGGACGGCCAAGGCCTGCCGCAGCCCCTTGCCGCCTGCCGCGGCGGATGGCGCGCCACCGGCCTCGCACCAGCCGAAGGAGTACGCCGCCATCTCACCCACCCACGGGTGCAGCCGCCCCACCGCCTCGGCCAGCGCGGGGCGCACCAACGCCCGGCTGTGGTCGAGGAGTTGAACGGCTCGCTCGGCTTCGGCCGTGGTCGAGACGGGCGGACGCAGTACGGAGGTCGTCACCGTCATCGCCGAACCGCCGTGCCTGCGAGGGCCGTCACGGGGGTGCCGGCATCAGTCTCCGTATCCGTGTCCGCACCCCTGTGCGTATCCGCCACGATGCCGAACTCCGCCTGGGCGCGAGCCACCATCTGTCGTGCGTGCCGCAGGCCGATACGTTCCAACACCTTGGCGAGATCGGCCAGTTCGGCGGCCGTGTCGGCGAGGTCGTGGCCCAGGTGGGCGAGGGACTTGGCGAGGCCGAGCCGGGAGAGCGCCTCCCCGCGGGGCTCGCTCATCGCCCGGAACTCCGCCAGCGCCTGGGTGTAGACGTCCCGGGCCTCCGCGTAACGCCCGGCCCGGTAGAGGACGTTGCCGCGCATCTTGTGGTTGTACGCCAGCGCGCTCGACAGGTTCATCTCCCGGCAGGTCACCTCGGCCTCGGCGAGCAGGGCGAGCGCGCGCTCGGCGTCCCCGTCGCGGACGGACACGATGTCGGCCAGGCCGCGCAGCGCCCACGCGTGACCGCGCCGGTCGTCGGCCCGTCCGGCGATCTCCGCGGCCTCCTCGAACATCGCGTACGCCGTGTCGTACGACCCGGTGTTGCGGTGTATCTGCGCGATACCCTCCAGGGCCCACACGGTGTGCCGCGCCTCGCCGCGCTTGCGTGCCTCGGCCAGGAGCTGTTCGTGCAGCGCGCCGACCGCCTCGTAGTCGCCCTGGATGCGGCCCGTCTCCGCCATCCCGGCGAGCGAGTAGCCGCGTACGACTATGTCGCCGCCGCGCTCGCCGAACTCGGCCGCGAGCCCCAGCAGCCGCCAGGCGAGCGGGAACGCACCACGCTGGCGTGCCAGTGTGCCGCCGCTCCACAGGGCCCAGGCCATCGCGGCGGTGTCCCCGGCCTCCCGGGCCGCACGGTAACTCGCCTTCCACGCGCGGTCGGCGTCGCCCACCTGCCCGAGCCGCCGATGGGCCTCCGCGACCGCGAGCCCCGAGCGCGCCACCTCTCCCCGTGCTCCGGCGCGCTCGGCGGCGGCCAACTGCTCGGTGCCCGCGGCCAGTACGTCGACCAGGGAGGAGTTCACGGACAGGGTGGTGAGCGCACCCTGGTACTCGGGTGCGAATGCCTTGCCGTACATGCGTGCCTTTCGGTCTGCCGGTGTTCGGATGGGGCGGCGGACCTGACTTCGCTGGTATACATGGCGTGTATACGCGATGTGTATAGTGCCCTGTTTTCCACCCTGAACCATGTGTCTCGGGTCGATGGGGCACCGGCGCCGCCGCGCCACCTCGTTGTCGATCAAGACGTCGGTGTCGGCGGCGGGGTTGCCTCTGCGGTGTAGATCACAGTCGGGGTTGGGGGAGTGGTGGTGGGTCGGGGCCTCCGGCCGGATTGTCGTGGCCGACTCGGATCGATCGGCTTCTTGAGGGCGATTCGACCGATTGATCCGAAGTGCGTCTCCCGGTGGTCGGCGCCGAGATTTCTGAAACATCTTGTGGTTGCCGAGAGGTGAAATCCTGTCGGCGGTTCGGGGGAGGGCTTCAGTAAAGGGAAATTCCCGCGAATGAGCCGGAGCGGTGTCCCGTGATGGAGTCAGATGTGTGGGGATTCGGTTCTCGACATCGCGCCACGTGTGGATCTTCGGAGTGAGGCTTGACGAGGACTTCTGGCGCGGACATGTGAATTTTACAAAATGGCGTTGTGCTGCAGTCCGTGTTTCGCGGGAGTGAATCATGACGCTGCTTTTGGCGGACTTGCGGCGCTGTCGTCCGAGTAGCGTAGTGACTGATTGCAATTGGCCGGGTTTTTGGTTCTTGAGGCTTGGCGGGGCCTGGCTGAATCGATTCCACGGTGTAGCGCGAAGCCGGGGCGATGTTGACCCGTGAGTAAGTTGGCGCTAGCTTCCAACAGGTTGGTTTTCGCGCGGGTGTTTCCCTTGACGCCGCGTAAACGGTGTATGTCCGCGTGGGCCAATTCGTCGTCTCCAGGCACCCCCCACCGTGCAGTCTCACCGATTATTTCGGAGAATCATGACGTCTGCTGTGCGCGCCGAGGACATGATCATTGGAATCACCCCGTTCGGTGAACCCGAAGCGAGGCTTGCCGCCGCAGTCAGCCGTGCGGGCGGCCTCGGCGTACTTGACCTGGGGGTCGGTGACCGAAGAGCCAGAGAGGCGCTGGCATCCCTCCGGCGCTGGGCGCCCGGACCGTTCGGAGTGCGGGTCGGTGCGCACTGCCGGATCGCTCCCGGAGAACTCGATCCCGGGAAACTCCATCCCGGAGAATTCGCGCCCGGAAAGAACACCGGAAAGCCGGGAAAGCGAGACGACGGTGGCCTCCATACCGTCGTCCTCGGCGCGGATTCGCCATGGCAGATCGACGAGGTCACCGCGACGTACCGGGTCCTGGTGGAGGTCACGGACCTGGAGCAGGCTCTGGCGGCGGTCGGTGCCGGAGCGCACGGCCTGATCGCCCGTGGCGGCGAGAGCGGCGGCCGGACCGGTGAACTCAGCACCTTCGTCCTGCTCCAGCACCTGCTCGCCGAGCCCGGCGTGGACCTCCCCGTATGGGCCTGCGGAGGCATCGGCCCCCGTACGGCGGCGGCCGCCGTGGCCGGCGGGGCGGCCGGAGTGGTCCTGGACAGCCAGCTGGCGCTGCTCGCCGAGGCGAGACTTCCTGAGCCGGCGGCCGCGGCACTGCGGTCCATGGACGGTTCGGAGACGGTCGTGGTGGGCGGCCACCGGGTACTGCACCGCCGGGGTCCGGACGCCCCGCGCGTCCCGGCCGGCGATCCGCTGCTCGTGTCGGGGATGCTGGGTGCCCAGGACCCGCGTGCCCAGCTCCTGCCGGTCGGTCAGGACGGCTTCCTCGCCGCCCGCTTCGCCGAGCGCTGGGGCGACGCGGGCCGGACGGTCCGCGCCCTGACCGCCTCCGTACGGGACGCCGTACGCGATGACGGACCGGCCGGAGCGCTGCGTCCCGGTTCCCCGATGAGCCGGGCGCTCGGCACGCGCGTGCCCGTCGCACAGGGGCCGATGACCCGGGTCAGCGACCAGGCGCGGTTCGCCGCCGCCGTCGCCGGGGACGGCGCCCTGCCGTTCATCGCGCTGGCCCTCGCGAGCGGTGAGCAGACGCGTACCGTCCTGGAGGAGACCCGCGCCGCCGTGGCCGGCCGGCCCTGGGGCGTCGGCGTGCTCGGCTTCGCACCCGAGGAGACCAGAAACGCCCAGCTCGAAGCCGTACGGGACCTGCGGCCCACGCACGCGATCATCGCGGGCGGACGACCGTCCCAGGCCGAGGCGCTGGATCGGGCCGGCATCAGCACCTTCCTGCACGTGCCCTCGCCGGGACTGCTCCGCCAGTTCCTCGACTCCGGAGCCCGTCGATTCGTCTTCGAGGGCTCCGAATGCGGCGGCCACGTCGGTCCGCGCGCGAGCTTCCCCCTGTGGGAGGCCCAACTCGCCGTGCTGGAAGACTTCTTGGACGGAGCGGACGCCGAAACTGCCGAACGTGTCGAGGTGTTCTTCGCAGGCGGTGTCCACGACGAGCGCTCGTCGGCGATGGTCGCCGCGCTCGCCGCTCCACTGATCGCGCGCGGGGCCGCCGTCGGCGTTCTCATGGGAACCGCCTATCTGTTCACCGACGAAGCGGTGGAGTGCGGGGCGGTCCAGCCGCTCTTCCAGCAGCAGGTCCTGGCCGCGACACGCACCGCACTGCTGGAGACCGCACCCGGCCACGCCACCCGTTGTGTGCCCAGCCCGTTCAGCGAGAACTACCGGCAGTTCGAGGCGGAGTTGCGCGAGCGCGGCGTGCCCGAGCGGCGGATCTGGGAGGAACTGGAACGGCTCAACGTCGGTCGGCTGCGGATCGCCAGCAAGGGGACCGAGCGGGACGCCACTGGTGAACTCACGGCCGTGGCCGAGGAACGCCAGCTGTCCGAGGGCATGTTCATGGCCGGGGAAGTGGCCGTGCTGCGCTCGGTGACCACCACGATCAACGCGCTGCACGGCTCGGTCACCACCGGCGCGGCGGGATTCCTCGCCGCCCGCACGGCTCTCCTCAGGGAACGCCTCGGGATGGACGCGGCCGAGGAGCCCGCGGCGCCCGAGCCGCTGGACGTGGCAGTGGTCGGCATGGCCTGCATGTTCCCGGGGGCCCCCGACCTCGCCGCCTACTGGGCGAACATCCTCGGCGGCCACGACAGCGTCGGTGAGGTCCCCGCCGACCGCTGGGACCCCGCCGTGCACTACTCGGAGGACGCGGACGGCGCCACCCCGTCGAAGTGGGGTGGCTTCCTGCCGCGGATCCCCTTCGATCCGTTGCGCTACGGCATCCCGCCGACCTCGCTGGGCAGCATCGAACCCGTACAGCTGCTGGCGCTGGAGGCCGCGCGGCGGGCACTGGAGGACGCCGGCTACGGGGAGCGCGGCCGAGGGTTCGACCGGTCGCGGACCTCCGTGGTCTTCGGCGCCGAAGCGGGCAGCGACCTCTCCAACGCCGCCACCCTGCGTGCCGTACTGCCCTCCTACTACGGGGACGTTCCCGAGGGTCTGGACGGGCAGCTGCCCCGGCTCACCGAGGACTCCTTCCCCGGCATGCTGGCCAACGTCATCTCGGGGCGGATCGCCAACCGGCTGGACCTGGGCGGCGCCAACTACACCGTCGACGCGGCGTGCGCGTCGTCACTGGCAGCCGTCGACGTGGCGTGCAAGGAACTCGTCGGCGGTACGAGCGACGTCGTCCTGTGCGGGGGCGCCGACCTGCACAACGGCATCAACGACTACGCCCTCTTCTCCTCCGTGCACGCGCTCTCCCCGACCGGCCGGTCGCGGGCCTTCGACAGCTCGGCGGACGGGATCGCCCTGGGCGAGGGCATCGCCTGTGTCGTGCTCAAGCGGCTCGTGGACGCCGAACGGGACGGCGACCGGATCTACGGCGTGATCAAGGGAGTCGGCAGTTCCAGCGACGGCCGCTCGCTCGGACTGACGGCACCCCGCCCCGAGGGGCAACGTGCCGCGCTGGAGCGGGCCTACCGCAACGCGGGGATCTCACCGGCCGACGTCGGCCTGGTCGAGGCCCATGGCACCGGGACCGTGGTCGGGGACCGTACCGAACTGACCATCCTCAGCGAGGTGTTCACCGAGGCCGGGGCCAAGGCGGGCGGCTGCGCGCTCGGTTCGGTCAAATCGCAGATCGGGCACACCAAGTGCGCCGCCGGTCTCGCGGGTCTGATCAAGACCGTGCTGTCTCTCTACACGGGAGTCAAGCCGCCCACCCTGCACATGAAGCGGCCGAACCCGGCGTGGCGGGAGGAGAGCAGCCCGTTCGTCTTCCACGCTCGGGCACGGCCCTGGGCGGTTCCCGCCGATGAACGCGTCGCCGGACTCAGCGCGTTCGGCTTCGGCGGGACCAACTTCCATGTGGTGCTCAGCGCCCACTCGGCCGCAGAACCGCCCGCCCACGGCCTGAACAGCTGGCCCGCCGAGCTGTTCACCTTCCGCGGTACGGATCCGGCGGCGGCCCGGCGAGCCATCGAGGACGTACTCAAGGCCGCCGAGACCGACGGCCTCCCGTGGCGCCTGCGCGATCTCGCGCTGAGCGCGTCCCGCCGTGCCGACGCCCGCCACGAACCGGTCCAGGTGGCCGTCGTCGCCGCCGACGTCGAGGGGCTGACCGGCCAGCTGCGCCGGGCCCTGGTCGGCGAGCACGATCCGGCCGGAGGCATCCACCTGGCGGAGGCCGGACGAGCCCCGGCCGACGGGAGCGAGCAGGCGAGTTCGGAGGCGGGGCAGCTGCAGGCGGACGCGGGACAGACGCCGCCCGGTCCGCGTCGACCGGCCCCGGCCGACGGCAAGGTCGCGTTCCTCTTCCCGGGCCAGGGCAGCCAACGGCCCGGGATGCTCGCGGACGTGTTCATCGCCTTCCCCGAGCTCCAGCACTACCTGCACCTCGGCCGCGACCACGCCGACGCGCTGTACCCGCCCGCCGCCTTCGACACGGCCGCCAGGGACCGCCGGCGGGCCGGGATCACCGACACCCGGGTCGCCCAGCCCGCGCTGGGCATCGCCGGACTCGCCGCCCACGCCCTGCTCACCGCGGCCGGGGTGCGCCCTGACATGGCCGCCGGGCACAGCTACGGCGAACTGGTCGCCCTCTGTGCCGCGGGCGCGATCACACCGGAGGCGCTGCTTGAGCTGAGCGCCGAGCGGGCGGCGGCGATCCTCTCGGCCGTCGGTGACGACCCGGGAACCATGGCGGCCGTCGCGGCCGGTGCCGAAGACGTCGAACGGGCCCTGAGTGAGGCGGGCGCCCCCGCGACGGTCGTCGTCGCCAACCACAACTCGCCCCGGCAGACGGTGATTTCCGGACCGACGGAGGCGATGGCCACCGCTGTGGCGCTGCTGCGCGCCGCGGGATTCGGCGCCGAACGCATCCCCGTCGCCTGCGCCTTCCACAGCCCGGTCGTGGCCGCCGGCGGAGAGCGGTTCGCCGACGCACTCTCGAACCGGCCCGTACGTCCGCCCGAGTTCCCGGTGTGGTCCAACCGCACAGCGGCCCCGTACGGCGACCACGCCGACGAGATCCGCGCGGAACTCGCCGCCCAGATCGGCGCCCCCGTCGGATTCGTCGCACAGATCGAGGCCATGTACGAGGCCGGGGCGAGGATCTTCGTCGAGGCCGGCCCCGGCTCCGTACTCACCCGGCTGGTCACACAGATCCTCGGCGACCGCCCGCACCGCACCGTCGCGTGCGAGCCGCGCCACGACAGCGGACTGCGCGGATGGCTCGACGCACTGGCCCAACTGGCCGTGGCGGGGCTGCCGGTACGCACCGGATGGCTGTTCCACGGGCGCGACGCCGTCGACGCGACCCGGACCCCGCAGCCCAAACGGCCAGGATGGACGGTCGACGGGCAGCTGGTCCGTACCGCCGCCGGCGAACTCCTCCCCGGTGCCCTCGCACCGGCCCGACGCGTTGTGGAGACGACAGTGACGACGAGCCACGCGAACCACGGAGAGGGCGTCCCGGCCGACAGGGACGCGCTGATCGTCGAGTACCTGCGCACCAGCCGGGAGATGGTGGCCGCCCAACGGGACGTGCTGCTGACCTACTTCGGCGCCACGGCGGGGCAGTGGATCCCCGCGCCCGTCGCGCCCGCCGGGGTCGGCACCCACCCGCAGGCCGTACCGGCCGCTGAGCTGGCCATGGCCCAACAGCCGGTTCCGCGGCCGGAGTCGGAGTCGGCACCCGCGCTCGCCGCCGCCGCGACGCTCGCGCCTGAGGCGGCCACGGAGACGGTCACGAAAGCCGTCACGGAAGCGGACGTCCTTGCGGTCGTGCTGGAGATCATCAGCGAGCGCACCGGCTATCCCGTGGACATGATCGAGCCCGATCTCGACCTGGAGGCCGACCTCAGCATCGACTCCATCAAGCGGGCCGAGATCGCCGGTGAACTGGCCAGGCGCCTGGGCGCCGGGGGCGGCGTGGACATCGCCGGGCTGGACGACGCGGAACTGGAGGACCTGGCAAGGGCCCGTACGGCCGCGTCGGTGACGGGCTGGCTCGCGGCGCGTCTCGCGGGGCCCGCCGAACCGTCCGGCAACACGCCTTCGAGTACGGCTCCGAGTGCGTCTCCGACTACGACCGGACAGCCGGAAGGGGTACGGAACGGCACTGCGGTCGGGCGGGCCGAGATGCCGGAGTCGGTGGAGGTCACGGGCGAGGCACCGAAGCGGTTCGAGCTCCGGCCCGTGCTTCTGGGGCAGCAGGACGGCGACGGCTCGGCGGACCCGTCCGCCGTACTGGCCGGAAAGCGGTTCGTCCTTCTCGGCGACGAGAACGAGGACGTGGCCCGGGAGGTCCGCTCCCGGCTCGCGGGGCACGGGGCCGACGCCGTGTTCCTCGGCCCGGAGCACCTGCTCACCGAGGCGGACGGCCGGGTGGACGGCGTGCTGTACCTCGACTCTCTCGCCGATTCCTCGTCACCGGTGCTGCCCCACGCCTTCCCCGTGTTCCAGGCCGCCCTGCGCCGGGGGCCGCGCTGGCTGCTCGCCGCCCGGCCCGCCGACGGGAACTCCCCGAGCCTCCGGCCGGCGGGGCTGCACGGCCTGTTCCGTACCGTCGCGCGCGAGTACCCGGACACCGTCGCGCGGATCGTCGACCTCGACGACACCACGCCGGCTGCCGTCGCCGACGCGCTGCTCGCCGAACTGCTCGCGCCCGACCCGGCCCCGGTCGTCCTGCGCACGGCAGCCGGTCGCCACGGACTGGAGCTCGTCGAGACCCCGCTGGGAACCCTCGGTACCACCGGAGCCGGACCGGCGGGTGACGGAGCCGCCGAGGCAGCCGCCATCGGCCTCGACCGGGACTCCGTGGTGCTGCTGGTCGGCGGGGCCCGCGGCATCACCGCGACCTTCGCCGCCGCGCTCGCCGCGGCCTCCCGGTGCCGTGTCGAACTGCTCGGCAGGACTCCCGCGCCGACCGGACCCGAGGATCCGGCGATCGCCGCCGCCGCGGACCGCGCCGCGCTGCGTACGGCACTGGCCGCCCGCGCGGGCGGCGGAGTGACGCCCGCCGACATCAACCGAGAAGCCGAACTCGTCCTGGCCCGGCGGGAGATCACCGCAACCCTGGCGGAACTCACGGCGCTCGGCAGCACGGCCCGCTACCACTGCGTGGACTTCAGGGAGCCGGACGCCGCGCTCCAGGCGGTCAAGGAGATCCACGCCGAGCACGGCCGGCTCGACGGTGTCGTCTACGCGGCCGGAGTGATCGAGGACCGGCTGATCACCGACAAGACCGTCGAGTCCTTCCAGCGCGTGTACGACACGAAGACGAGCGGCGCGGAGACCTTGCTGACAGCACTGGAGGAGTTCCCGAACGGGCCCGCGTTCGCCGTCCTGTTCGGCAGCATCTCGGCCGTCCTCGGCAACCGGGGCCAGGTCGACTACGCGGCCGCCAACGACGCCCTGCAGAGCCTCGGCGCCGACTGGGCCGCCCGCACCGGTCACCGGGCCCTGACCGTGCACTGGGGACCGTGGGCGCCCACCGGCGGTCACACCGGAATGGTGACCCCGGAACTCGGACGCGAGTACGCCAGGCGCGGGATCAAGCTGATCGACCCCGAGGAGGGCACCGCGGCGCTGCTGCGCGAACTCGCCTGGGGCGACGAGTCGGCCGGAGCCGTCGTCTACACCTCGTCGGGCTGGTGACATGACCGGCCCGACGGATCAAGCGGACCGGGACCAACTGAGCCGGGACCAACTGAGAGGGCGTCAACTGCCTTCTCCTGTCGCCATCGTGGGGATGGCGGTGCTGCTGCCCGGTGCCGCCGACCTCGACGCGTACTGGCGGAACCTCCTGGCGGGCACGGACGCCATCACCGACGTACCGGACGGGCGGTGGGACGCCGACTACTACCGACCCGATTCCGCGACCGGGCCGGCCGTCGCCGACCAGGTGTACTGCCGACGCGGCGGCTTCGTCGACGAGCTCGCCGACGTGGAGGTCAGCCGGTTCGGGATCATGCCGAACTCCGTGCCCGGCACCGAGCCCGACCAGCTCATCGCGCTGAACGTGGCCGCCGCCGCCCTCGCCGACGCGGGCGGCGAGGACCGGCTGCCCGACCGGCATCGCATCGGCGTCGTCCTCGGCCGGGGCGGCTACCTCACCCCCGGTCTGGTCCGCCTCGACCAACGGGTCCGCACCGCCGGTCAACTCGTGCGTACGCTCGGCGAGTTGCTGCCCGACCTGGACTTGGTCCAACTCGACCGCGTCCGGGCGGCGTTCACCGAGCGCCTCGGGCCCGACAGCCCCGAGTCGGCCATCGGTCTGGTGCCCAACCTCGCGGCCTCACGCGTCGCCAACAGACTCGATCTGCGCGGCCCCGCCTACACCGTGGACGCCGCCTGCGCGTCGTCGCTGGTCGCCGTCGACCAGGCGGTGAGTGAACTCGCCTCCGGGCGCTGCGACCTGATGCTCGCCGGGGGAGTGCACCATTGCCACGACATCACGCTCTGGAGTGTCTTCTCCCAACTCCGCGCGCTCTCCCCGAGCCAGCGGATCCGCCCCTTCCACCGTAGCGCCGACGGGATCCTGATCGGCGAGGGCACCGGTGTGGTGGTGCTCAAGCGACTGGCTGACGCCGAGCGCGACGGTGACCGGATCTACGCGGTCATCCGGGGCACCGGCGTGGCGAGCGACGGCCGCGCCGCCGGTCTCGTCAACCCCGACCCCGGCGGCCAGGCCCACGCCGTACGCCAGGCCTGGCAAGCGGCGGGCCTCGATCCCGCCCAGCCCGGATCCATCGGCCTCCTGGAGGCCCACGGCACCGCGACCCCGGCAGGCGACGCGGCTGAACTGAGCACCCTGGCCGAGGTGTTCGGGCCCGGCGCGGACGGTGACCCCGCGGTGATCGGCTCGGTGAAGTCGATGATCGGGCACACCATGCCCGCCGCCGGAGTGGCCGGCCTGGTGAAGGCCGCCCTCGCCGTCCACCACGGGATGCTCCTGCCGACGCTCCACTGCGACGACCCGCACCCCGCGCTCGCGGCCACCCGGTTCCGTCCGTTGGAGACGGCGATGCCCTGGGAGACCAGTCGCGAGCGGCCGGTGCGCCGGGCAGCCGTCAACGCGTTCGGCTTCGGCGGTATCAACGCGCATGTCGTACTGGAGCAGGCGCCTGGCGTAAGGGCCACCCGGCACACGGCGACCGTTTCCGTCGCCGAGCCGGAGCAGGTGTTCCTGGTCGGCGCCGACAGCCCCGAGCGCCTCGCCGCTCTGCTGGAGGGCGACGACTCGGCCCTGCTCGCGGCCGGTCTCGACAGCGACCGGACACATCCGGACGCGGGCCGGGCCCGGCTCGGCATCGTCGCCCCCACCGCCAAGCGGCTCGCCCTGGCCCGCCGGGCGGTCGCCAAGGGACGTGCCTGGCACGGCCGAAGCGACGTCTGGTTCACGCCGAGCCCGCTGCTCGGCGGCGGTGCGGACGGGAGCAAGAGCGGCAAACTGGCCTTCGTCTTCCCGGGACTGGAAGGCGACTTCGAACCCCATGTCGACGACGTCGCCGCCCACTTCGGCCTTCCTGGCTTCCCGGAGCCCACCCCGAACACCGAGAAGACGGCCCGGGTTTCGGACGTGGGCCGGCACGGATTCGGTGTCGTCGGCGTCGGCCGGCTGCTCGACGGGGCGCTGCGCCGCATGGGCGTCGTCCCGGACGCGGTGGCCGGGCACAGCGTCGGCGAGTGGACGGCGATGGTTGCCGCAGGGATGTACGCAGGTGACGAAGTGAGCGACTTCATGGAGTCGTTCGACCCCGACTCGCTGACCGTTCCCGGTCTGTCCTTCGCCGCTCTCGGCGCCCCCGCCGGGCGCGTCCTGGAAGCCCTCGACGACCGGTGGACGGACGCCGGAATCGTCCTCTCCCACGACAACGCGCCGAACCAGTCGATGGTGTGCGGACCGCACGAGGCGGTGGAGGAGTTCGTACGCTCCTTCCGCGCCCGGGGTGTGCTCAGCCAGGTGCTGCCCTTCCGGTCCGGCTTCCACACACCGATGCTGAAGCCCTACCTCGCACCCATCGAGGAAGCGGCGAACCGCTTCCGGCTGCATCCGCCGACCGTGCCCCTGTGGTCGGGAACGACCGCGGCGCCCTTCCCCGCCGACGAGGCCGCCGTACGCGACCTGTTCGTCAGACACCTGCTGGAACCGGTGCGCTTCCAGCAGTTGACCGAGGCCATGTACACGGCGGGCCATCGTGTCTTCGTCCAGGTCGGCACCGGGCAGCTCGGTTCACTCGTGGGCGACACACTGAGCGGGCGCGACCACTTGGTCGTGGCGGCCAACTCGCCCCACCGCACCGGCCTCGCCCAGCTCCGCCGCGTGGCGACGGCGCTGTGGACCGCGGGCGCGGCGGTCGCTCCCGCGCTGCCGCCGTCCGTTGTTCGTTCCGCCGTTCCCTCCGCTCCTACCGCTGGTCCCTCCGCCCGATCTACGGGGCCCGTCGGCTCGGTGCGCCCCACGCGGGTGGACCGGCCCACCGTCCGACTCGACCTCGGCGGGGCGCTCATCTCGCTCGACGGCCCGGCCCTCACACAGCTGCGAGCCGAGCTGCGTACCGGGCCGCCCGTCTACCAGGCTTCGGCTGCGCACCACCACCGCGTTCCGGCAGGGACGGGCACACAGGCCCCGAGCGATTCCATCCCCACGCCGGCCGCCGCGGGCCCGTCGGCTCTGGACGCGCTCGCCGAGCGCATGCCGGTCGCCGCCGAACTGAGCGCGCTGTTGAGGGACACGGCCGACACGGCCGCCGCACTGATCACGGCAGGCAGCCGCCACTCCAGCCCTGACACGAACCCTGATCCTGCCCACACCCTGGTGCCTTCTCCGATCCGGGCCCCGGCCCGGGCAGCCGCCCCCGCCCAAGCTCCCGCCCCCACCCAAGCCCCCGCCCCCACGGTTCCTCACCTCACAGCCACGCCCCCCACCCCCGAACCACCCGCACAGGTATGGCGCACCGCTATCCGCGTATCCCCGGAAGCGATGCCGTACCTCCTGGACCACTGCTTCTTCCCGCAGCGGCCCGGCTGGCCCGACGTGTCCGACCGCTGGCCGGTCGTCCCCGCGACGACGATCGTTCACCACATCATGGAGGCGGCCCGGGACGCGGCCCCCGGCATGCGGGCGGTCGCCGTGCACGGGGCCCGGTTCGACCAGTGGCTCACCGCCACACCGGAGGTCGAGGTACCGGTCACCGCCGTCCCCGACGGTCCCGGCCGCCTCGCGGTCGCCTTCGGCCCTCGAGCCCGTGCGGTGGTCGAGTTCGCGGCACACTATCCAGTGACGCCCCCGACCCCATGGCGTGCGGATCCCGGCTCCGAACGAGCCCCCGAGCACACCGCGGCCCAGCTCTACGACGAGCGCTGGATGTTCCACGGACCCGCCTTCCAAGGGGTCACAGAACTCACCGCGATCGGCGACAGCCACGTACGAGGCGTGATCACCACGCCGCCGGCCCCCGGTGCCCTGCTCGACAACGTGGGCCAGCTCCTCGGCTACTGGATCATGGCGGCCCGTACGGAACGGACCGTCGTGTTCCCCGTCCAGATGCGGCACATGCGGTTCTACGGGCCGCACCCGCGCCCCGGGACCGACGTGGAATGCCTGGTGAGGATCACCTCCCTCACCGACACCTTGCTCGAAGCCGACGTCCAACTGGTCGTCGCGGGCGAGGTGTGGGCGGAGCTCACGGGCTGGCAGGACCGCCGTTTCGACAACGACCCGCAGACCAGGCCCGTAGAGCGGTTCCCCGAGCGAAACACCCTCTCCCAGGCGCGGCCCGGCGGCTGGTCCCTGCTCCACGAGCGCTGGCCCGACCTCGCCTCGCGTGACCTGATCATGCGCAACTCCCTCAGCGGCGCGGAGCGTTCGGAGTACGAGCGGCACGCTCCCCGAGGGCGCAGACAGTGGCTGCTCGGTCGGATCGCCGCCAAGGACGCCGTACGGCAGTGGCTGTGGGACCACGGCGAAGGACCGGTCTTCCCGGCCGAGATCCGCGTGCGCAACGACGAGTCGGGGCGGCCGTACGTCACCGGGCTACACGGCCGGACTCTGCCCGCGCTGGACATCTCGCTGGCCCACCGCGCGGAGGCCGGGGTCGCGATCGTACGGCCGCACAGGCCCGAACCGGGGCCGGGCATCGACATCGAAGAGGTCGTCGAGAGGGACGCGCAGACCCTCGCCGTCGCCCTCGGTGAGGACGAGCTGAGGCTGTTGAGCGCCAGATGTGCCGCCACCGGCGAACCGGAGGCGCTGTGGTTCACCCGGTTCTGGGCGGCCAAGGAAGCGGTCGCCAAGGCGGAGGGCACCGGATTCCGCGGACGCCCCCGGGACTTCACCGTGCTCGAAGCGACAGCCGGTGGCGCCAGTGACGCCGGGCACCGGCTGTTGGTCTCGGGGCGCCTCGAACGCGCGTACACCGTGCACTGCGAGCGGACCGGCAATCCGCCAGGACTGCCGGACAGGGACTACGTCGTGGCCTGGACGACCGGACCGACGGACCAAGAGGAGAGCGATCGATGAACCCGAGTCAGCCGACCGGTGCGACCGAGGCCGAACCCGTGGGCGCGGACGAGGAGTCGGTCCTCGCCGACCTCACCGGCATGCTCGCGACCCTCCTTGACGAGTACGGCCTCGACGGCGTCGAGGTCCGCATGGAGACCACGTTCAACCGCGATCTGGAACTGGAGAGCATCGACCTCGTGACCCTGGCGGGCCTCTTGGGGGAGAGGTACGGGGATCAGGTCAACTTCGCCGAGTTCCTGGCCGGCATGGAGTTCGACGAGATCATCGAACTCACCGTCGGCAGGCTCGTCGAGTACGTCGTGCGGAGCCTCGAAGTGGCGGAGGCGGGCTGAGCCATGGCGATGGTCGACACCGGCGACGTCCGGCTGCACGTCCAGCGGATGACCCCCAAGGGAGGGCGTCCCGTCACCGCGACCGCGGTTCTCGTCCACGGCCTGCTCACCGACAGCCTGGCCAGCTACTACTTCACCCTGGCACCGGTGTTCGCGGTGTCCGGCATCGACGTGATCATGTACGACCTGCGCGGCCACGGCCGCAGCGAGCGCCCGGAGAGCGGCTACCGCCTCGACGACCACATCGACGACCTGGAGGCACTGCTCGACCGGCTGGAGGTGACGGGACCGGTCCAACTGGTCGGCAACTCCTTCGGCGGATCCGTCGCCTTCGGCCACGCCGCCCGCCACCCGGAGCGGGCGGCCGGCGTCTCCTTGATCGAATCGGAGCCGGCGACCGCGGGGTGGGCGGCGACCATGGACGGCGTCCTGCGGCAGGTGCTGACCGAGCTGGCGCACAACGAGGCCGCCGCGCTGGCCTGGATCACCGCCAACCGCAGCCAGAACACCGCCCGTCTGGCGAAGGGCGCGGCCCGCCTGGCCCGCGAGACCACCCTCGCCCGGGACATCCCGGTCAGCCAGGTACTGACCGAGGACCAGATCCGGTCCGTACGCTGCCCGGTACTCGCCCTTTACGGTGGCGAGTCGGCCCTCGTCGAGCGGGCACCGTGGCTGGAGTCGCTGTTGCCCGACTGCCGGACCGTCGTGGTGCCGGGGCACGAACACTCCGTGCTCGTCGAGGCGCCGGGAGCCGTCGGCGGCCACATCCTCTCCATGATCCAAGGGGAGACGGACCAGCGGGGCGTGGACGAGCAGAGCGCGGGCGCGCTCGTGAGGGCTGCTGAGGCCCCGTGAGCCGCTTCCTGTTCGTCGTGCCGCCGCTGGTCGGCCACATCAATCCGACGGTGGGCGTCGCGGCGGAACTGACCGCGCGGGGACACCGGGTGGCCTGGGCGTCCGCCGATCCCGGGCTCGTCCGGCGGCTGGCGGGGGACGAGGCGCTGGTGTTCCCGTGCGCGGGACCGGTCCTGACAGGGGAAGACGGAGTGCGGCCACCGGAACTCCGGGGCCCGGAGGCGCTGAAGTTCCTGTGGGAACGGTTCCTGGTGCCGCTGGCCGAGGCGATGGCCCCCGGCGTACGGGCGGCCATCGGGGAGTTCGGCCCCGATGTCGTCGTTGCCGATCAGCAGGCCTTCGCCGGAGGGCTGGTCGCCGAGCGGCTGCGCGTGCCGTGGGCCACCTCGTCCACCACCTCCGCCGAATTCACCTTCGCCGACGCGCTGGCGGGCATGCCCAAGGTCGCGGACTGGCTCGACGCGCTGCTCCACGATCTGCGCGGCAGGATCGGTGATCCGTCGGGCACGGCCGATCCGCGGTTCTCCCCGCACCTGGTGCTCGCGTTCAGCACGCCGGAACTGGCCGGCTCCGGGGCGGGAGCGGGATCTGGAGCAGCGGGAGAGGTGGGCGCCGGCGCGGGCGACCGGATCCGCTGGATCGGTCCCTCGATGGCCACGCGGCCGGCCTCGGCCGACTTCCCCTGGACCTGGCTCGACCCAGCCCGTGCCACGGTGCTCGTGACCCTCGGCACCGCCAACACCGACGTCGGGGCCCGCTTCCTCGCCGAGTGCCACGATGCCCTGCGCTGCCGTGCGGACCGGGTGCAGGCGGTCATCGTTGATCCGGCGAACGTGCTCGGCGCACACGCGGACCGGGACGACAAGGACATACTGATCCGTTCCTCGGTCCCTCAACTCCCGCTCCTCGAACGGGTCGACGCGGTCGTCTGCCACGCGGGGCACAACACCGTGTGCGAGACGCTGTGGCACGGCGTCCCCCTCGTGGTGGCCCCAATCCGCGACGACCAGCCCGTCGTGGCCGGGCAGGTCGTCGACGCGGGAGCGGGCATCCGGGTCAGGTTCGGGCGGGTCACCGCGCCCAGGCTGGGCGCGGCGGTCGACGCCGTACTCCACGAACCCGGCTACCGCGTCGCCGCCGAGCGGATCCGTACCACGTTCCGTGCCGCGGGTGGTGCCCGCGCGGCGGCAACTCACCTCGAAGAACTGGCCATCGGCGCGCCCTCCAAGGAGGCCCCATGAGCGACGAAGAGCACGAACCACAAGGGGCGGACGGCGAGCGGACGCCGAGTCGCGCCGAACAGGTCACGGACAGCGGGCCGACGCCGAGTCGCGCCGAGCAGGTCGCCGCGCTGCGCCCCGCCTACCAGGCAGATCTGGCGCGCGGCCTTGACCGCTTCTTCGAACCCCAGCGCACCGACTGCCCCTGGTGCGGCTCGGCACGGCTGAAGACGCGGCTGCGCACCACCGACCTGCTCCAGCACAAGCCGGGCCACTTCGTCCTCGACCGCTGCCAGGACTGCCGGCACACCTTCCAGAACCCCCGACTGAGCGCCGAGGGGCTGGAGTTCTACTACCGCGACTTCTACGACGGTCTGGGGGAGAAGCAGCTCGGCAGCGCCTTCGGGGGCCGGACCGCGATGTACCGGCAGCGCGCGGAGTCCCTGCTGCCGTTCGCCTCGACGCCCAAGAACTGGCTGGACGTCGGCACCGGCCACGGCCACTTCTGCGAGTCGGCGCGAACTGTCTTCCCCGGCACGACCTTCGACGGGCTCGACTTCACGGACGGCGCCGAACTCGCCGAGCGCGCCGGACGGGTGGAGAGGGGCTACCGCGGCAGCTTTCCCGACCTGGCCCCGGAACTCGCCGGCCACTACGACGTGGTGAGCATGTTCCACTACCTGGAGCACAGCACCGAGCCCGGCCGTGAACTGGAGGCCGCGCACCGGGCGATACGCCCCGGCGGCCATCTGCTCATCGAGGTCCCCGACCCCGACAGCCGCTACGCGCGCCTCCTCGGCCGCTGGTGGCTGCCCTGGCTCCAGCCGCAGCACCTGCACCTCGTCCCGGTCGAGAACCTGCGGCGCAGACTGACCGACCTCGGCTTCACGGTGGTGGCGGAACAGCACGCCGAACCGCACGATCCGGTCGACCTCCTCGCCGGCGCCTGGCTGGCCCTCGACGCGGCCGCTCCTCGCGAGGACCTGCCGTGGCTGCCGCATCCGCCGAATCGTTGGCGGCGGACGTTGCGCACCACGACGCTGATCGCCGGCGTGCCCTTCCTGATCCTGGGCACCCTGCTGGACCGGTACGTGATCAGACGTCTGTCGCACCGACTGGGTCTGTCCAACGCCTATCGGCTCCTGGCGCGCCGCGACTGACGCGACCGCGTGGTGCGACCGACTGGTGCCGACGGGCTCACGGCACGGCCGTCGTCCTCAACGGCTCTCCAGGATCCCCCGTGCGAACGCCGCCTGGCCCACGTGCTGCAGGTCGTCGGAGAGCACGCTGACCAGGCGGGCGCCCAGGGTGACGGGCGGGGACCAGTTCTCGTCGACGATCCGGTCCAGGTCGTCGGCGCGCAGGTCGCGCAGGGCGGCCAGCGTCTGCTCGTGGACGGCGTCGTAGTAGCCGAGCAGCAGGTCGCCCGAGTCGACCTGG
Organism: Streptomyces sp. NBC_00258; assembly: GCF_036182465.1. Taxonomy (NCBI): domain Bacteria; kingdom Bacillati; phylum Actinomycetota; class Actinomycetes; order Kitasatosporales; family Streptomycetaceae; genus Streptomyces; species Streptomyces sp. NBC_00258. The sequence goes on along the minus strand of NZ_CP108081.1, from coordinate 2,190,270 downwards.
ACCTTGGCGACCTGCCGTGGGGTGTGGCCGTAGCCCGTGTCCCGGCCGGGCAGGCCCAGGGCGAAGCGGTCCGGCCAGTCCTGCGAGAGCCAGACCTGTTTGAGGCCGAAGGCGTCGGCGACGTGGTCGTCCTGGACGCGGGTGAGATGCCAGACCAGCCAGGTGATCGAGTTGGTCCGGTCGTCGAGGCGGGTGTTGAGGTCGTCGGGGGAGAGGCCGTCCACGGCGGCGTGGACCTCTTCCCGGATGCGACCGTACGCGTCGACGAGAACGTCCTTGGCGTGCATGGGCTCCTCCACGCTCTCCGCGGGTTCCTGACCCTGCCCAGTGTCCCCCGTGGATCCGCCACGCGCGTCGCGCCGGTGTGAGCGCCGGTCAGTGCCAGCCGGTGTACGGCTCCTCGACGAGCTTGAACACCGGTTCGCGGCGGACCGGGTCCAACGCCGTGGTGAGCTGGACGCGGTCGCCGGTACGGATCGCTATGAGCGGTCCCGAGACCCGGCCCCGGACGGTGAATCCCTCCGCCATCTCGACGAGCGACACATTGCGCGCGCCCGGAGTGTTGCGCTGGACGACGGTGGCGTGACGGATGACGCCCAGGCCCGCGCTGCGCTCCGTGCGAAGGTCGCTGCCCTGGCAGACCGGGCAGAGCAGCCGGTGGAAGGTGGCGGTCCCGCACCAGCGACAACGCTGGTAGAGGAGCCCTTCCTCGGCGGCCGGGCCGCTGGTCGTCGTCTCCGGGTCGAGTACGCCCGTCGTGGTCCCGCTTCCTCGGTGGAACACGATGTCATCTCCCTGCGCCGGGCCGGAATCTGAAGAAGTGCGCGGAGCGCCGTGCACGACCTCAGATTATGGCACGCAGTGCCACGCGTAAAGGCACTCAGTACCCTGAATCAGTCGGGATTTCGACCGAGAGCCGTCTCGACCTCCTGGACGACCCTCCACATCGGCGCACCGCGCCTGGAGATGACGACGACCACGTCGTCCCCCGCCGGCTCCTTCACCGGCTCGTCGGCAGGCTCCTGCGCCGGTCCGACGGGCCCGGGGTCCGGACCGAAGACCTGCTGGACATGGGCGAGCGCGTGGTCCACCTCCGCGGACGCGTCGCTCTGGCCGTCCGAACGCAGCCAGGACCGCAGCCCGTTGTTGTGAGCGGCGACCACGGCCGCGGCGATCACGTCGGCCCGAAGCGTCCCGTCACGACGACCGGCGAAACGCCCGCGCAGATACTCGGCCAGCGCGCGCTCGTACCGCCAGACCACCGACAGTTCGTACGTCCGCAGTCCCGGGACCTTCTTGGTCAGGCGGTAGCGCTGGACGGAGAACGTGGGGTTCTCGGCGTACATGCGCAGCACGACGCGAGCGGCGTCGCAGACCCTGGCCACCGGGTCGTCCGCACCTCCGCCCTCACCACTGCTGTTGCCGTTGTCCTTGCCGAGGAAATCGTTCATCTCGGCCAGACAGCGCTCGTGGTCCGGGAAGACCACGTCCTCCTTGGACGGGAAGTACCGGAAGAAGGACCGCCGTCCGACCCCCGCGAGCGCCACGATCTCGTCGACGGTGGTCTGCTCGTACCCCCGCTCCAGGAACAGCTGGAACGCCGCCGCGACGAGGGAGTCCCGCATCGGCGGCTTCGGAGGTGCCACATCGGCCGCCTGGTCAGGGCGGGGTGCCTCGCTCATGGTGGGGAACCTAGCACCGGACGGGGAGCGGATGGCACTCGGTGTGCTCCGATCAGGGAACTGAGTGCCATGCCCGGCCGGGGTCGGGTGCGCGCCGGTCCGAGGCGCCGAGTAGGGTCCGGGCCTGCCCGGCCGTGAGGCCGGAGCGAATGCCGGTGCGGGTGTGACGGGGGTCGGAAACGGTGCGGCGCTGGATCAAGGTGTCGGTGGCGGCTGCGGCGGTGCTGGGCATCGGCGGCTACGTGGCCGAGCCGTACGCACGGGACTGGATGCTGGCCGGCAGTGCGTGCGGTGGGGCACTGCCCCGGGACGTCGTGGACCGGCTCACCCCGGACGACGCACACCTGGAGAGCGAGGAGTCCCGGCAGACCGGCGCCCTGGGCTCCTACACGTGCGACCTCACCATGGAGGGCGACGAGGTGAACGACTCACGCCTCATCGGCATGGAGGCGTACACCCGGCGCGACGACCAGGACCGGGAGCTCTTCCGCGCCTTTCCCGAGGAGGGGTTCTCCTCGCAGTCCGCGGTGCCCGAAGGCCTGCCCGGGTTCATCGACCGCCTCGGCGTGATCCAGCTCCTGATGCCCTGCCCGGACCTCCCCAAGGACGCCGAAGGGCGGCAGAGCAAGCTCCTGGTGCGCACCTGGATGGGCCGCGACACGCTGTACGGGGTGCCGGGAGCCGCTTACCAGGCGGTAGTCGCGCTCGCCAACTCGGCCTCGGACCGGCTGGGTTGCGGTGCCGAGCCGCTCAGGGCGCCGAAGGGGAACGCGGTGCCGCCCGCCCTCGGGGACGAGCCCGAGGCCGTGCCGCTGACGCGGGCCAAGGGCACCGGCTGTGAGTGGGTGACCAGGGCGGGCCTGCCGGAGGACGGCGACTGGCGCGTCGAGGCAGGTATGAACGACTCGGCGCCCACGGGACAGTGCGACCTGAGCAGTGAGGCGGGCGACTACGGGAACGACAAGGGGATGTACTTCGTCGCCTGGTACGGCGACTGGAGCAACCGCCTCGTCTTCGAGGACAGCAACGGCGAGTTCCTGTCGACCACGGCCACTGCCCGCTGCGACGGCGAGGCCGCCAACTTCGCACTCAGCGCCTCCGACGACATCCCCGGCGTCGACAAGGCGGCCGAGCAGCGCATGTTCAAGCAGTTCGCGCAGGACCAGGCGAACCGGCGAGGCTGTTCCGGGCTCCGGTTCCGCTTCTGACCGCTTGCCGGCCGGTAGATCGCCCCGCTGGTGGCCCGTCCCGCTAGTAGATCGTCATCCACAGCGCCCGTACGTACCAGTCGTCCACCAACTGCCGCATCGTGGCGGCGCGTTCGGCGGACACGTTCCGATCCTCGGCCCACCCTTCGAGGACCGTGAACAGCTGGTGGCGGCCGTCCATCAGGTCGCCCCGCACCGGACCGACGGCCTTCCGGTCCGCGATGTCGCCCATCGGCGGGCGGTCGTCGAGCTGCCGGGACGCGGGGCGGAACGTGCCACGCGTGTGCTCGCGCACCGCCTTGTCGAAGGCGGCGAGGTCGGGGATCGTCCCGTTCCTGACGTACGCGGCGCGGTACTTCATGAGGTTGCCGATCCGGCCGGACATGTCCTGGAGGTCGTTGTCCGGCCAGTCCTGCGGAGTCGACTCGAAGCGCTTGTCGGTCGGGGGGCGGAAGTCGGGGTCGCCCCCCGAGTCGGTCAGACGCTCCAGGTAGTACGCGAAATAGGCGCGCTCGGCGTCGTAGAGGATCGCGAACGCCTCCGGATCCTTGGCGAGTTCGGCGACGAGGTACTCGATGTTCGCGTCGGCGTCCGCGTGGCTGTCGCTGTGCTCGAAGACGACGTGTGCCTCGTCGGCCGCCAGGAAGCGTCCGTACCGGGAATAGCCGTTCGGGTCGAGCAGGGCCTCCTCGGCGGGCACCGCTGGGCGGTTCGCGTCGTCGTCGCCGAGCGAGCCGTCGCGCCCCGAGTCCACCACGTACTCGGCCAGCATCCGCGCCACACCGGGCGCGAGACCGTCGGGGATCTCCGCGTCGTGGAGGACCGCCGCCACCGCGTACGCGCCGCGGGCCTGCGCCAGGGTGTGCGGTGCGCCCGAACTCTTCGCACGGGTGGCCGTGTTCACGATGTCGCCGAGTACGCGGGCGCCGTCGTCGCACACCTTCCCGTGCGCCAGCAGCTTTCTGACCGAGCCGAGCCGTTCGAGGTCCTCGCCGGGATCCAGTGCCCTCGTGGCGGCCGTCGCGTCGTCGGCGAGCGCCCGCGTCGAGGCGGGCAGCCGCCAACAGGGCTTCTCCGAACCGGAGTCGGCGAGCGCGAGCGGAAGGGAGACCCCGGCGGCGAGGACGACCACGGCTCCGCCCACGACGGCCCAGCGGCGCTTCCGCGGTTGCCCCCGCAACGAGAGGCGCGACGAGAGACGCCTCGTCAACGATCCGAACCGGCCCCGAGGTTCGGCCGACGGCTCCTCGTCGAGACCGTCAAAGCCCTCGTCACTCCCGCTTCCCCCATCACGCATCCCGGCAGACTAGCGAGCGTCCGCAGTCGCGAACCCGCCGGGTCCGCGGGCGACCGGCTCAGTGGCCGTGGCGCGTGTTGTGGCTCTCCACCAGGGCCTGGGAGACGACACGTACACCCCGGGCGATGTGGTTCAGCTGCGTGAGCTCGGCCGCGTACAGCTTGATCGTGTTCTCGATGACGGACTCCGGCATCCCCAGGGCGGGCAGCTCGGCCCGGGCGCTGTGCAGCGCGGTGCGCACGACCCGGATCTCCTGTTGGAGCTGGATCTGCGCGTGACGGGCGAGCAGCACGGGCTGACGGATCAGCAGCGGATAGCTGGCGTAGCGGGAGGGCACCAGGTCGCGCAGCCATTTGGCGGCCGATCGTTCCCAGTCCCGGTTGCCGGGCGTCTTGACCTGACACGGCCAATCCGTGCTGATGGGGGAGTACGTCAGGGACATGGACATCGCTTCCGAGGTGGCCGGCGGGTGGTGAGGGTGGTTCTTGGCGGCCCCGGCCTAGGGGATGGACCGGGGCCGCCACGGGCGAGCGTGAGCGGTGCCCGTTCAATGCGCCCGGGGCCGATGCGAGAAGGGAGCGCGGTCCCGGGCCGACCAGGACCCCACCGGATCCCGATCAGCGAGAAGTATTCATATATACCGTCCGGTACGCAAGGGTATGAAAAAATTCATGTGGAGGTACGGCTGAATCGCCCCTTGCGCACACCGGTCATCACATGCCGGAGAGGTCAGTCCTTGACGAAGAAGGCGTGCTCGTCCGCGACCTGTTCGTAGTCCTCCAGGCGGGCCTGCGTACGCTCGGGATCGGCGTCGGTCATGGCCTGGAGCAGGGCCGCGGACAGCACGACGGGCGCCGCGTACGAGTCGAAGACGAGGCGTGAACCGGTGCCGGTGGCGAAGACGACGTCGGCCTCGTCCGCCAGCGGTCCCAGCCCCAGGTCGGTGACCAGGGCGACACTGAGCCCGGCCCGCCGGGCGACCCGCATGGCCATCAGCGTCTCGTGCGCGTGCCGGGGCATGGTGAAGGCCAGCACCCACGTGCCGCCCGCCTCGCGCGACTGGAGCAGGGCGTCGTACGCGACACTGCCGCCGCGCGTGACCAGCCGGACGTCCGGGTGGATGCGACGGGCGGCGTACGCGAAGTATTCGGCCAGCGAACCGGAGATCCGCAGCCCGAGGATGGTGAGCGGGGTCGATTGCGACAGCGCGCGGCCGGTCTCGATGACCTGTTCCGGGTCCGCGAAGTCGCGGCGCAGGTTCTCCAGGTTGTCGATCTCGGCGTCGACGGCCGCCTGCAGTTCGTTCGGCCGGGCCGCCTCCGCCTCCTCGGCGGCCTCGGGCGTGCTGGCCAGCTTGCTGAGTGCGATCGACTGGAGGCGCTCGCGCAGCGCGGGATAGCCGCTGAAGCCCACCGCCGTCGCGAAGCGGGTCACCGAGGGCTGGCTGACGCCCACCCGCTCCGCGAGATCCGTGATCGACAGGAACGCGGCCTCGGTGATGTGCTCGATCAGGTACTGGGCGATGCGGCGCTGCCCGGGAGAGAGCCGGGGGCCGTCGAACAGTGCCCGCAGCCGTGTGGTGGGAGCGGCCTCCGCCTCCGGGACCGCTTTCCCCGCGCTGATCGCGGACGCCTGCGCGCGGGCCTGCTGCGGCGATGGCACCGATGCGCCTCCTTCGTGTCCCACTCAGGTTCAACATAACTCACAGGAAGGGGGGTCCGGCGGACAGTTGCGCGTGGTCAGAGGGCCGCTGTCCGGACGGTTTTCCGGGGTGTGCTTCGACGCCGCGACGAGACGGGTCCCGGGCCGGACGGACTCGCCCCCGACCACCCGCCGTCCCGGAGGTACCCCGACCCCTGGCATGATCGAGCCCATGGGTGAACGCGTAATCGCCGCATGCGACGGGGCATCGAAGGGCAACCCGGGCCCCGCCGGCTGGGCCTGGGTCATCGCCGACGGGACGGGTACCACTCCCACCGAGTGGGAGGCGGGACCGCTCGGCACGGCGACCAACAACGTCGCCGAACTTACCGCGCTGGAGCGGCTGTTGACCTTCGTGGCCCCGGATGTGCCACTGGAGATCCGGATGGACTCCCAGTACGCCATGAAGGCCGTCACGACCTGGCTGCCGGGCTGGAAGCGCAAGGGCTGGAAGACGGCGGCGGGCAAGCCGGTGGCCAACAAGGAACTCGTCGTACGGATCGACGAGCTGCTCGACGGCCGCTCGGTCGAGTTCCGGTACGTGCCCGCGCACCAGGTCGACGGCGACCCGCTCAACGACTTCGCGGACCGGGCCGCGAGCCAGGCGGCCTTCGTCCAGGAACCGGCGGGGAGCGAGCACGGCTCTCCGGAGCCGCCGAAGTCGCCCGCGGCCAAGAAGACGGCCAAGAGCGCGGGACCGCCGCGCAAGCGCACCGCGTCCTCCTCCGCCGCGTCGGCCTCGTCGTCCTCGCGCACGCTCAAGGCCAAGTTCCCCGGCCGCTGCCGCTGCGGCCGCTCGTACACCGCGGGCGAGACCATCGCGAAGAACCCCGATGGCTGGGGACACCCGGAGTGCCGCACCGAGGCCTAGGTCCAGGCCCCTGACCGGCTGTTTTCCCGCCCGGATGCGAAATCAGCCACCTGCGGTGACCCTGGAGGCGTGGGGGTGAACTGATCAGGAGGATGACTCATGTCCGTTATGGACAAGATCAAGGGCATGCTGAAGGGCCACCCGGACCAGGCCAACAAGGGCGTCGACAAGGCCGGAGACTTCGTCGACGACAAGACCCAGAGCAAGTACAGCGGTCAGGTCGACGGCGCCCAGGACAGGCTCAAGGACCAGTTCGGTTCGAACCCGGACCAGGACCGGCCGCCGCAGTCCTGACACCGCGACGGCACGATCGCGCACCGGCGGCGAGGGCCAGCCTCGCGACCGCCACGGGCCGGTCCCCTTGTGGGGCCGGCCCGGTGGTGTTCCTGGCGCCAAGTGGTCAGTGCCCGCGGGCACTTGACCGCGCGCAACCGGCCGTCGGGCCGGCGAGCATGCCTCCGGTGTAGAGGCTCTGGCCCCGGGGCATCCAGTAACCCAGCTTGGACACGACGGTCGTGCAGACGTCCGCGAGCCGGGCCCGGACGACCACCGTGGAGGGACGGCCCGGCTGGAGGTCGGTGAGGGCACAGTCCAGGGCGTACATGCTGCGGGCGCTCGACGGATAGCGGCCGACGAGCGGATTGACGCAGCGCGGATCGGACGTCGTCAGCTCCACCCCCGAGGCCTCCTCGCCGATGAGCCCGAAACGGGCGCTTCCGTCCCCCTCGTCGCTGTCGCGGGAGACGGTGTACGTCACCGTCGTGGTCGTGTTCGGCCGCAGTGTGTGCCGGTCGGCCTCGATGCGATGGGTGGCGACGGGCTTCGGGTCGGTGAGGGTCAGGCCGGCGCGGACCGTGCCCCGCAGGTCGACGCCCGCGGGACCCGCGGGCGTCGAACGTACGTGCACGGTGGCGCTGACCTCGTACGTGCCCGGACCGGGGTTCTCCCTGCCGCCCGGAAGCGGGCCGGTGGCGACCGTTCTGCCGTCGCGTCGCAGGGTCCAGGTGCCGGACGTCCGACAGGTGTACCGGACGGAGGATCCGGCCCGCCCGCAGGTGGCCGGAGCCGACAGGGACGTACCGGCGCCCCCGCCGCTCGCGCACAGGCTGACGGAGGCGCGCTGCCCGCCCTCGCCCTTCAGGGTGCCCGCGGGGGCGCAGAGCATGGCCGGCGGGGGCGGCTCGGGTGCCAGGGTCCGGTGTGCGGCTCCCGCCGGCTGGCCCACGGCGGTCCAGCCCGCGGCGGCCAGTACCGCCGCCGCGGTCAGCAACAGGGGTGTCCTGCGAGGCGTGGGGTGGGACGGCATCGACTCCTCCTCCGGCTCCGGGGCGCCAACGGCCGGACATGCGTCGGTCGTGTGCGCTCAGGCGTGGTCGCATGCGGTCGAACGTGGTCGCACGCGTCGAGGAGAGGATGCGGGAAGCGCGGACGGCCGGACCGTTCCCACGCCGGGCGGGACGGGTCAGGGCCGGTACGCGTCGCCCGGATGGGCCAGGTCGTAGGGGCGCAGGTACGGGGTGGGGCGGTACGCGCTGTAGCGGGCCGGAGTCGTCGGATCGGCCTGCGCCGCCCGTGAGTTGAGGGCGTCGGCCCCCGTGTCGCCCCATCGGCCCGTGTCCACCCGGTGCTCCAGCGCGTCCAGGGCGGCGACCTGTTCGGCGGGGCTGAACGTGCAGTGGCCGGCGTTGTCGACGTACGCCTGGCGCAGCAGCGGGCGCGAACCGCCGGCCGTGGCGGCGCGCAGATAGGCGCTCTCGGTCTGTACGGGGACGAGTGCGTCGCCGGTGGTGTGGATGGTGAGCTGAGGCTTCGTCAGCCGGCCGGTGAAGGCGCTGGTCCGGCTCATCCAGTCGACCGCCTTCTTGTCGGCCTTGACCCGCGGGGCGGTGTTGAGCGTCTTGAGGTCGGCCTTCAGGGAGCGCCCGGCCGCCTTGTAGAGGCCCTTGACCTCCTTGTACGCCGAGGACGTGCGCAGCAGCTTGGCGTAGTCGACGCCCGTGTTCCAGGACGAGTTTCCGCCCGCCAGGGTCTCCGTGTCCTGGCGCCAGCTGAACGCCGCGGTCGCGAGGAGGCCCCGGACGGCCGTGTACTGGTTGGCCTGCTGCGCGTTCCAGTCGTCGGGAGCGGGGCGGGGCTGGGAGGGGTCGTTCCAGCCGGGGATGTTGTGCAGGGCCGCCGCGAGGGCGATTTGGGCGCGGCCGTCGGCGGAGGTCTGTGCCTCGGTGACGACGCCGGTCAGGGTGGTGGCGGCGGTCGTGGCGGCTGCCTGGTCGCGGAAGCCGGCCAGGGGTATCGAGGCGTCGGGCGCCAGGAGGGTCTTGAGGGCGAAGACCGGGTCGAGCGTGTTGTTCCAGTTGGCGACACCGCCGTGGACCAGTCCGCAGGCGGACAGTGATCCGTGGATCCGGTCGCCGTGGCGCTCGGCGATCTTCGTGGTCACGAACCCGCCGTACGACTGGCCCCAGGCGAGGGTCCGCCGGGCCTCCCCGAACCGCTCGGTGAACGCGTCGAGCGTCGCCAGCTGGTCCGGCACCGCGTGCTCCACCGCCCAGCCCGTGGTGGCGTACGAGGAACCGACCAGTGCGTAGCCGTCCTCGAGGAGCAGCGCGCGGGTGGCGGGGTCGGTGACGTTCTGGGCCGGATTGGGCGCGCCCTTCGGCCGGAAGCCGTGGCTGAACAGGAGGACGGTGCCGTTCCAGCCCGCGGGGACGTCCATGACGTACGTCGCGCCGGAGGCGAGCGTGCCCTCGACGTGGACGTCCTCTGCGGTGGCCGGATGAGCCGGGGCCGCGGTCACCATCAACAGGACGGCGACCGAGAGGAGGAGGCGGCGATTCACGAGGGGATCCCTTCAGCGGTGGGGGGCATGACGGCGCAACCGGCGGTGCCCTCAGGGCGGTTGGCGCGACATGCGCACAGCGGGCTTCCTGTGACGGGGTGGGCACAGTGAAGCTAGGCAGTATTGCGGCAGTGGTCAAGAATTTGCGCAACATGACTTCACGGTGATGTGCGCGAACCGCGGTGCCCGCCTGCGGACGCACGTGTGCTCGCCGAGGTCCGCCGGGACCTCGACGAGCACGTGTGGGCCGCGCGGTCCGCGTACGGACCGCGCGACCGTCCCCCCTGGGGTGGGCTATCCCGTGGGGCAGGTGTTCCGGTACTCGCTGATCTGTGTGTTGGGTGCGGGTGCCGGGCAGAGGAACTGCTCGTACCGCACGTCCTCGTCGACGAACCGCTTCAGCCAGGCGATGCTGTACTTCGCGATCGTCACGTTGGAGCCGAGCGCCACGTTGTGGTCCGCGCCCCGGAGCTCCACGTACGCCTTCTCCGGCGCGGCGGTGAGGCTGTTGTAGAACACCTCGGCGTGCGAGGCCGGCGAGGCGATGGCGTCGTTCTCGGCGCTGATGATCATCGTGGGCACCCGGTCGGTCTGCCAGGTCTTGTCGTTGCTCCACGGCATGAGCGGCACGGCCGCCTTGAGCGCGGGGCGTGACTCGGACGCCTTGAGCGAGCCGCCCCCGCCCATCGAATGCCCCATCACCGCAAGGCGGTTGGGGTCGATGCGGTTGCGCACCGAGCTGGATTGGACGAGGTAGTCCAGCGCGTTGAGCATCTGGGTGGCCCGGTCGTCGGGCTGGTCGAAGCCCGAGTTGGTCTCCAGCGTCAGGACGACGAAGCCCTGTGAGGCGAGGCGGGGGCCGTACCAGCTGATCAGCGCCTCCGGTGTCACGAAGCCGGGGCTGACGACGACGGCCCCGAACGTGCCCTGACTGGTGTCGGTGGGGTAGTAGGCGGTGCCCTGTTTGAAGGTCGGACCGTCGACGGTGGTCTGAGCCGTGGCGAAGGGACCTCGCTCGGCGGTGATGGACTGTTCGGTGGGGTCGGGGCCCCGTTGGAAGTCTCCGGGCCCGGCCTGGGCCTCCTGGGGAAGGAGGCCCAGACCCACCGCCAGAGCGGCGGCGCCGGAGAGGAGGCCGAGGCGTTTCGCTGCGCGGGTGCTGGCATGTCTCATGCGGCCAGAGCATGCTGACCGAAAGTCAGTACCGCTTCTGGTTCAACTGCTGAATTCCGTACGGAAGTTTGTCAGGGCAGTAAGGAACGGCGCACTGACCTGCTGCGCAGCGCCAGCTGAACGTCGAACCGGAATGCCGGGTCGTCGAGCTTGTCGCCGTACAGCGCGGCGAGTTGGCGCAGCCGGTTGCGGGCGGTCTGCGGATGGATGCCCAAGGTGGCGGCGACTTCCGGGGCGGTCCGCCCACCGGAGGTGAGCAGCGCGTCGAGCGTGTCCGTGAGCCGCTCCGCCTTGCCCGGCGGCAGGGTACGCAACGGCTCGAGTACCTGGTCGGTGAGGAGAGTTCCGATCGGCGAACCGTGCAGTAGGTGCAGTTCCGCGAGATGGTCCTCGGCCTTGAGCCTCCCGAGGCGCCGCCCCAGCCGGGCACAGTGCAGCGAGACCCACGCCTCGTTGAGCAGCACACTCGGGCCCACCGCCACCTCCGTTCCCTCCAGGACGGTCAGCAGGCTGTCGTCGGGCGCCACCAGATGCAGTTCGCCGCCCCGGCTCACCCGCAGCACGTCCTCGTGGACCGCGGTCAGGTCGGCGGAGGCGGGCAGTACCGCGCACCGCACCCGTTCCGGCAGCGGCCAGGCGGCCCTGCGGGCGAGATCGGGAAGCGGTTCCGCGAGCGGATCCCGGTTGCGTTCCAGCAGCCGCGCGGCGAGCAGCCGCCGGGTGCGCAGCACCTCGTCGGCCGCTCCGGCCCGCGCCTCCTCGAAGCCCGCCACCGACCCCTCGGCCATCGCGTGGATGTGCGTGAGCACGGCCTCGCTCAGCGGGACGGCGATCTCCCCGGAGAACGCGGCCTCCCGGGCCACGTCCATATAGCGGCGGCACGCCACCCGGGCGCCGATCCGGTACGCGGCCTGCAGCCCGTCCATGCCGCGCCCGCTCAGGTACTCCAGTCTGCCCAGCCGCTTGAAACGCGGCACATAGTGCTGCTGCGGCGCGTCCGGCTCCTCCACCAGCTCGGTGAACTGCGTCGCGGCCAGCCGGACCGCCTCGGCGAGGTCATGGGCGACGGCGGAGCCGATCGGCTGCCGGTAGCCGCGCACCTCTCTGCGGATGGCCTGCACCATCTCCGTGGTGAGCTCCGGAAGCCGGGCCCGGAGCAGCGGGGCGAGCGCCGGAGGCAGATCGTGCCAAGGGCGCCTGGATAAGAGCGGATCGACAGCAGACACGTCCAACTCCCTTACTAGACCCTGTGGTCGAACTCCCGTCTGCCCTTGCGACGCCGTGTGCGCATGCGCACACGGCACGCCGAGAGCACGATTGTGCGAGCTCTCGACTTCGCTCGACCAGGGGGACCCCCATGCCGCCGAAGGGCCCGCCCTCCGGGCGGACGACGGGAGTTGGCGACAGGGCCTAGCACGGGACAGTGAGTCGTCGTGGTCCGGAGTGTAAGCCGGGTGACACTTTCGCCGCCGGTCCGCGCGCGGAATCTGGCGTACGTCACACAGGTCCCGGAGGCTGCCCAGCCCCACGGGAATCCACGGGAGGCCCCTTGACCCCCACGCACGAACGGGCCGCGCGCACCAACACGCACGAACGATCCGCGCGCACGAAGGACCCGCACCCTCAGTACACGCCGCTCCCGGGCGAGATGCGGCGGATGCTGCTGCTGCACATGCCGGCCGCCATCGACGAGATGGAGGAGGCAGTCCGCACCGGCCTGCCGCACTACACGCACATCGTCGACGGCACATACGGCTACTCGGTGCGCCAGATCATCGACCGCACGGTCAACTGCTTCGTCTCGATCCACGACACCGGTCGGCCCGGCCCGGCCGCCACCGCCGAGATCATCGCCCTGTACGAACGCATCGGCGCGCGGCACGGCCGCCTGGGCTGCCCCCTCGACGTGTTGCGGGACGCCCTCGACCTGGCGGGACGGGTGGCGTGCCGCCGGCTCATCAAGGACGCGTACCGCCTCCACTGGCCGGCGCCCCTGCTGGCGACGCTCACCGAGGACACGTTCACCCTGATCGGGACGGCCATCGCGGCCGCGACACGCGGCTACACGGAGGAGAGCCACCGCGCCCCGCTCGACGTACAGCGGGACCGGCTGCGCGACGCCCTGGTCGCTGAACCAGACGACCGGGCCCGGCCGCTCGCCGAGCTGGCGGCGGCTGCCGACTGGCGGCTGCCCCGCACGCTTGCCGTCCTCGCCCTGCCACCGGGCGACCATCCGCAGACACACGTCCTGCCGCCCGAGATCCTCGCCGACCGCAGCCCCGCCGCGCCCTACCTCATCCTGCCCAACCCCCGTACGCCGGGCCCGCGTTGGCTTCCGAAGACCAGGGGGGCGGCCCTCGGGCCCGTGGTGCCGGCCGACCGGGGCGCGGTGTCTCTGCGGTGGGCGCGGCGCGGCCTGGACCTCGTCGAGCGCGGGGCTCTGCCCGCCGACACGCCGCTGCGCTGCGTCGACCACGTGGCCGTCCTCACCGCGTTCCGGTCGGGCGACCTCCTCGAAGCCGCGGCGGCCGAGCTCCTCGGGCCGCTCCTGGAACTCCCGCCCCGCCGCCGCGAACCGCTCCTCGAAACCCTGCTCGTGTATCTGCGCTGCGGCGACAACGCCGTCCTCACGGCGGAACGCCTGCACGTCCACGAACAGACGGTCCGCTACCGCCTCCGCCAGATCACCCAGCTCACCGACGGCAACTGCCCCGACTCCGAACGCCACCTGGAGACCATGCTCGTACTGACCCGGCTGCTGTCCCCGGGCACCGCGGACCGGGGCACGGCCGGATGGCGGGCCGGGGCGGGCGAGGCGGTCGACGCGGCCCGCGCGCACCCACCCGTCCGGCCGAGACAGGCGTAGGCACGGCGCCGGGCCCTGATCCCGTGCGAACGGTCAGGGCAGCTCGGCGCGGCCCCTCGCACCGTGCTCCCGCAGCCACTGGACGACCCCGTCCGCGTCGGTCGTCCGTGCGATGTCGAGAGGGGTCTTGTTGTCGTAGCCCACCCAGTCGAGATCGGCCCCCCGCGCCAGCAGGTAGTCGGCGGCGGCCAGTTGGCCACCGTGACAGGCGCCCCAGAAGGCACGGGTGACGGCGTCGCGGCCGGGCGGTTCGGGTCTCTCGACGACCTCCTTGACCCGGTCCAGCAGACCGAGCGTCGCGGCGTCCATGAGGGTCGTACGCGCGCCCAGTTCCACCAGCCGGTACGCCGCCCGCCACTGGCCGAAGCCGCGGGCGTCGGCGAGCGGTGTGCCACCGCCGATCACGGCACCCGTGGCTTCGATGTCGGCGCCCGCCTCGACGAGTGCGTCCAGTACGGGCACGTCGTTGCTGCTGGCCGCCCAGTGCAGCGGGGTCTCCGAATGGGCGCCCTCGAAGCGGGCGTTGGGGTCGGCGCCCGCCGCCACGAGGACGGCGACGACGGCGGGACCGTTCGGGTAGTGGCCGGGCCAGTCCGCGGCGATGTGCAGCAGGCTGCGCGACCCGGCCCCGGCGCCGCGCCGCACGATCCGCGTGTCGGTGAGGCCGGGGTGTTCGGCGAGGCACTGCCGGAGCGTCGGCAGGTCACCGCCGCGGATCGCCTCGGTCACCGCGACGGACAGCGGATCCTGCGAGTCGAGCGTCTCCATCTCACGCCTCCTGCTGAGGACGTCCCGTCGGGGACGTCCTGCTCGGGATCGGAACGATGCGCCTGGGGTGAGCCTGCCAGAGACGGAGGTACGGCGTGGCGCCGGGCCCTCGGAAGAGCCCGGCGCCGGCACGTCAGGACGCGTCGATCCCGTTCGTGCACGCGGCCCCCGGCTCCGGGGTCTGCGCGCCCTGCACGTACTTCGTGAGGAACTGCTGGACCCGCGGGTCGGACGCCTTGTCCACGGTCAGCTGCTTGCCCCAGGCCGACAGCATGATGGCCCCGGCCTGGTCCTTCACCGGACTCATCAGCGTGTACGGGGTCTTGGCGACCTTGTCGGACAGCGTCTTCACATCGGCGTCCGCGGCCTTGTCGTTGTACGTCACCCAGACCGCGCCGTGCTCCAGCGAGTGCACCGCGTTCTCGTTCGGTATCGCCTTCGTGTAGACCGAGCCGTCACAGGTCATCCACGCCTGGTTGTGGTCGCCGCCGACCGGCGGGTTCATCGGGTACGACACGGCCTTCGCGACATGGTTCTGCGTCAGCTTCTTCGCGTTCCAGGACTTCTCGCCCTTCACGGGCTTCTTCACGGCCGCCTGCTGCTGCTCGTCCTTTTCGTTCGCCTTGTTGAGGCCGTAGGCGCCGAAGGCGACCAGCCCGACGACGATGGCCGTGCTGACCGTGATCGTGAGGATACGGTTTCTGCGCTCGCGGGCCTTCTCCGCCCGCCGCAGCTCCTCCACGCGCGCCTTGCGCGCCGCGGCGGCCGACTTCTTGCTGGTCCTGCTCATGGGAATGCGTTCCTTGTCCCCGCCGCGCCGGTTCCTTCGGGCGGCGGTGGGTGAGGGGTCGGACGGACGTCTCGGTCATGGACGTCGGTCTAGATCCGCTGCACCTGGAGGACATGGAGATCGGGAGCGCCACGCGCGGGCGGCAGGACGGGGACGTGCGTAGCCACGGCAGGGCGCGCCACGACCGGCATACGCGGCAGCACCGCGGGCAGGGGGTGCGCCCCCACGGGGAGTACGGCCCTCGCCTCCCGGGTGGGCAGGCCGCAGCACCGGTCGTGCTCGGCGGGGGAGCCCAGCCGTTCCTGGGCGACGGAGACGGTGACGACGGGATCGGCGACCGGAGCCGCCCGGCCGTGCGAGGGCACGTACCCCAGACACATCACCAGCGCCGCGAGCAGCACGGCGAGGGCAGGGCGCAGCACCGCGTCCCGCGTGACGCGGTGCGGTCGCCGGTGCGTCCTGCTGCTCATCACGGTGATGGTATGCGGTGCGCGCGACGGTGGTTCGCGGGCCCCGCAGATCGGCCGGGCACACACCTTCGCTCAGCGGGGAACGCACCCGCGGTCGAGAGTAGACACTGTCTACGCGCCACTGGTAGACAGTGTCCATGACCGAACAGGAGGCGGGACTTCGAGCCCGTTTGGTGGCCGTGGGCGTGGACCTGGTGACCCAGGAGGGGGCACAGGCCCTCTCCCTGCGGGAGATCGCCCGCAGGGCGGGTGTCTCGCACGGCGCGCCGCGCCGCTACTTCCCGACCCACCTGGAACTGCTCTCCGCGATCGCGCGAGAGGGATTCGCCGAACTGGGGGCCGAGGTCGCCGAGGAACTGCGGGGCGGCAAGGAGCCGGGAGGCGGTGAGGAACCGGACGGCCGTGAGGCGAGCCCGCGTGCCCAACTCGCGGCACTGGCCCGTATCTACGTCGACTTCGCGCTGTCGCACCGCGGCATGTACGAGCTGATGTTCCGTCACGACCTGCTGGAGAGCAACAGCCTGGGACTGCGCGAGACCAGCCTGCCGCTGTTCAACTCCCTTGCCGACCTGGTGAGTCGGGTACGCCCCGACATGCGGGCGCCGGACGTGGCGGGCGCCCTCTGGGCCAACCTGCACGGCATCGCACAACTGTGGGGCTGGGGCAGTCTCCAGCTCGCGACGGGGGCGGACGGCGTCGAACCCCTCGTACGGGCCGCCCTGGACGCCCACCTCGGGCCGGAGCCCCGGTGAACTCGGCGCGAGACCAGCGCCTCACGCTCACCGCGGGCATCACCGGGGCCGCGCTCGTCGCCCTCGACGGGACCGCGCTGACCGTCGCACAGCCCAGCCTGGGGCGTGACCTCGACGCCTCGTTCGTCCAGATGCAGTGGACGAGCACCGGCTATCTCATCGCCGTCGCGAGCCTGCTCGTCTTCTCCGGACGCCTCGGCGACCGGTACGGACACCGACGGGTTTTCGCCCTCGGAATGCTGGGCTTCGCCGTCACCTCGGCGGCGATCGGCCTGGCACCGGGCGTGGGCTGGGTCATCGGCCTGCGTGTCGTACAGGGGGTCTTCGGCGCGCTGCTGCAGCCGGCGACCCTGGGCATGCTGCGCGCCGCGTATCCGCCCGACCGCCTCGGTATGCCGATAGCCGTGCGCACCAGTGCCATCGGGGCCGCCGCCGCGCTCGGCCCGCTGGTCGGCGGGGCGTTGGCAACCCACTTCGGCTGGCGGTCCGTCTTCTTCCTGGGCCTCGTCCCGGCGCTGGCGGCGGTTGTGCTCGCCCTTGCGGCGCGGGTGCCGAGGGAGGCCTCGGACGTCCGCCTCGACCTGCCGGGCGCGTGCCTGCTGGGGGTGACGCTGGTGTGCCTGGTCCACACCCTCGTCGGTCTGCCGGACACCGGCTGGACGGCCGCGAGCGCGCTCGGACTCCTCTGCACAGCTGCCGCGTGCGCCGCCTTCGTCCGCCACGAGCGGCGTACGACAGGGCCGTTGGTGCCGCCCGACGTGTTCCGCTCGACCACCATCACCTCGGCACTCGGCGTCCTGCTCACCGCGTCGGCGGTGCTGTTCGGCGCGCTGTTCCTCAGTACGTACTACCTCCAGGACGTTCTGGGCCTCGACCCCCTCCGCGGCAGCCTCCTCGCGCTGCCGCTCGCGGTGGCCATGGTGGTCGGCGCGCCGGTCTCGGCCGTACTGATGCGACGGTACGGACCGCGCCGAACGACCGTGGCGGGCATGGTTCTTGTGGCCCTCGCCACGCTTCTGATGTCCCGGCTCGACCAGACGTCGGGCTCCGTGGCGATCGGCGGCTGCTTCCTTCTGCTGGGGGCCGGCTTCGCCCCCGTGATGGTCACCGCGACGGCGGTCGTCGTGCGGGAGGCGTCCGTGCGGTCGGTGGGCGTCTCCGGCGGACTCCAGCAGACCGCGATGAACATCGGTCCGGCTCTCGGGGTTGCCGTGGCCACGACGCTCGCACCGGCCGGTGCCTCCGAGAGGGGAACCGCGCTGGCCGTCCTCGCCGCGGTCGCCGCACTCGGCGCGCTACTGGCCACGGGACTGCCTGCCTCGGCAGGGAAAGGGCGCCCGGACCCCGCCGAGGGTCCGGGCGCCAGAAGCACAGTGGGTCACCCGTAGAACGGCCCCGGTGTACTCCACGTCGTCGTACCGAAGACGTTCGCGTCGTCAATGCTGATGTTGACGTTGCTGACCTTCAGCCCGTACTGGGTCGCGGTCATGCCGGCCGGGCAATTCACCTCCACGGGAGGGAAGTTGACGAAGAAGTGCGGGCCGAACTCGCCCTCGTTGTTCCGGTGCCTGGACAGGATCCAGTTGCTGTCCGGCTCGTAGTACCTCGAGCCGAGGCGTTGCTGCTCGGTGCGGACGACGAAGCTCGTGCCGTGGTCGAAACTGCCGTCGGCGCGGAGGCACCCGAAGGTACGGGCGGTGTCGGCGTGCGCCTGGAAGTAGTTGGCGGTGCTGTTGAGGCCGGCCAGATAGCCGGGCTGGTTGCGGACGTTGTGCAGGACGACGCCGAGCTTGAAGCCCCCGCAGCCCGCCGTCGGGTCGTAGTCGTGGTAGATGAGCTGGCACTTTCGGTCGCCGAAGTAGGCGGTCGGATCCGGGTTGTAGGGCTGAGGCACCACGGTCCCGTAGAACTTCACGGTCGCCGAGATGCCGCCCTCGGTCGGTGCCGGGATCTCCACGGTGGTCGTGGCGTGGGCGGCGCCCGTGCCGGTCAGGACCAGAGCGAACCCGGCGAGCAACGCGATGATCAGCCGTGCCGGATGTCTCAGCACACGCTTGTTCCCCATAGCTGACTTCCCCCCTGTGCATGTCATGCACATTCACGCGAACGGTGACCATCGCACGCTAGCGGCACCCACCACCCCATGAGGGGACAAACAGCTCAGCCCTCACAACCGGAACGCTCACGCGCCGAACTGGACCAGGGCGTGCGTCCCGCTCGTGCGCCACACTTCTTCACCGGCGTCCAGCTCCGCCAGCACTTGGGGTGGGAGTCCGGTCACGACGTCCGACTTGAGCGTCCGCAGCGCCGCCACGGGACCTGGGAAGTACGCGGTGGCCTCGGCGAACGGTGTCGTGGCCGGCCAGTGGCGGTCGCCCACCAGGCGGCGGTAGTTGAGGTCGCCCTTCATCACGGTGAGCGTGGCGGACGCGAAGTCCTCCCGGAGATCGGAAGGCATCCGCTCGTAGGGATGCGGCGCGCAGGAGAACGGGTGGGTGCGCAGGATCAGCCGACCGCTGCTGACAGCCTGTCGCAGCCGCTCGCCGACCTCCGTCGCGTGTCCGGATGCCCCGGTCATACGGTCGAGACAGGCCAAGGTGTCGGTGGTGGTCGCGTCGGAGACGTAGTACGGGTACGGCTTGAGGTGCAGGACGACGGTGGCCGCCCGCCGCGTGGTCAGGAGATGGTCGGCGAGGACGAGGTCGGGAAGCAGCTCGGGGCCGGCGTTGTCGGCGACCAGACAGACCTTTCCGGGTTCGCCGGCTTCGAGGGTCTCCAGGAGGGCGGGGGAGTCGTCGACGACGAGACCCGTCACGCGCTCGCCCAACCCCTCGGCGCCCGCGGACAGTTGGAAGCCGAGATCGGCCCGGTTGCCCCAGAGGGAGGAGAGCAGGAGCGTGCGGTCCTGCTCCTCCGCCGGGAGTCCGGGCAGGCGGTCGAGCGCGACCAGCTCCTCGTCGACCTTGGAGCTCGTGAGTTCGGCGTTCTTGAACGGGGCGAAGGGGTCGATGCCCTGCCACGGTCCCGGCGTGAAGTGGCCCAGGGCGGCCAGGAGTTTGCGGTAGAAGAGGCTCTCCGCCCACAGGAACGGTACCTCCGGCCAGCGCTGCCCGTAGTAGGGCTCGTCCGCCCACCGCTCGGCGCCGGGCTCGCTGTCGTCGAGCCGCTCGATGACCCCCTTGGTGATCTCCTCCAGGAGGGAGTCCAGCGCGCGCTGCTGCTCGGGCGGATACGGGGTGGCCCGCCGTACGCGCTCGATGAGGGCCGGGTGCCGCTCGTCGAGCACGCTCCGGGCGAAGGAGCCGGGGGAGCTGACGATGACGGGGGCACGGTCCTCGGCGGAAGCGGAAGCGGAAGCGGAAGCGGAAGCGGAAGCGGAAGCGGTGGCGGCGGCAGCGCCAGTGGCGTGGCCGGGGGCTCGGCCGGGGCTGTGACTGGGGTGCGTCATGCCCCCCAGTAAACCGTCCGCGCTTCCCGGCGGACGGGAGCGGGGACGGATGCGCCGTGGACCGCCGGGCCGAAGGAACCCTCCCGGTCCGGGCGTCACACCGTGACGTCCAAGGCCTTTCCGGTGGGCAGCCAGCGGAAGCGGTTACGGATGTCGGCCGGAGCACCGGCGAGTTCCGCCTCGATGGCGGTCCGGCCCTCCCGGAAGTGGCCCCAGCCCTCGTAGTGCACGGGCAGGACCGTGTGCGCCCGGAGCTCACCGCACAGGCTGACGGCCTGCGCCGCGTTCATCGTGTAGCGCACAGGGCCCGTCAGCGGGAAACGGACACTGCCCAGATGCAACAGGGCGGTGCCCACGTCCAGACGGCGGGCCACCTCCCGTACGCCCTCGTACAGGACGGTGTCGCCGGAGACCCACAGCACGCCGTGCCGCTGGCCCTCCCAGCGGAGCGCGAAGCCGATGACGTCACCGGTGACCGGCCGGGACAGCGGCGGGCCATGTCGGGCCGGAGTCGCCGTGACGTCGATCGCCGGGCGTCCGGGTGCCTCCAGCCGCGTGCTCGTCCAGGCCGCGAGACCACGCGCGTTGCCACCGAGCCTTCCCGCCCCGGACGGCGTGGTGAGTACGGTGCCGACGCCCGGCAGCAGGGCACGTCCCGCCGTGTCCAGGTTGTCGCCGTGGTGGTCGTGGGTCAGCAGGACGGCGTCGATCGGCGGCAGGTCCGCGACGGCGAGGGCGGGGCCCGCCAGCTTGCGGGAGGAGGTGCCCCAGCCGAACGCGTAGCGGCCGCCCGGCGGATCGAACGTCGGGTCGGTCAGCAGCCTCCAGCCGTCGATCTCGATCAGCGTGGTCGGACCGCCGATGTGCGTGACACGGACCTCGGTCATGCGGTGACCCCCTCCGAGGGCATGCGGTGATCCCTTCCGATCCGATCCGATCCGGTCTCTGTCGGTTTCTGTCGGTTTCTGTCCGTCTCTTACGGCGGCCCGGGGCGGCCCGTGCGGTCGCCCCGGGCGCATTGCGTGCCCTACCTGGCGTGTTCCACGGCCCAGGACAGCGCGTGGTCGGCGATCTCCTCCCAGCCGGGCGAGGCCGGCATGAGGTGCGGCTGTCCCGGATACACCCTGACCTCGGTGACGGTCTTCGACTTGTAGTGCTTGGCGTTGGACTGCTGCACCTTCGGCGGCATCAGATGGTCCTCCTCGCCGGAGAGGAACAGCAGCGGGGCCCGGTCGTCGTTGTGGTAGTTGACCCAGATGTCCTGGTGGCCGGGCTGGAGGTTGGCCAGCACGCTGTTCCACAGGATGCGGCCCGAGGCGGGGATCGCGTACCGCTCGTACAGTGCCCGGGACTCCTCCTCGGGGAACGTGTTGGTGAACGCGTAGTGCCACTGCTCGAAGGTGAGGCCGACCGCCTTGTGATGGTTGGCGGGGTTCTTGAGCACGGGGAACGTGGACTTCACCTGGCTCGGCGGGGTCACCCGCACTCCCTCGGTGGGCGCGGAGTTGATGGCCACGCCCGCCGCCCCGAAGCCGTGGTCCAGCAGGACCTGGGTGAAGGCCCCGCCCGCGGAGTGGCCGATCAGGACGGGCGGCCTGTCGAGTGCGCGGATCACGTCGGCGAGGCTCTCGACGATCCGGGGCGCGGTGATCGCCTCGATCGGCGTCGGGTCGGCGTTGAGGGACTCGACCTCCACCTCGAACCCGGGGTAGGCGGGCGCGATCACTCGGTAGCCCTGCTTCTCGTAGCGGTCGATCCAGTGTTCCCAGCTGCGGGGCGTGACCCAGAAGCCGTGGATCAGGACGATGGTGTCCGGCTTGCTCATGGGCTTTCCTTCCGGTCGGTCAGCGGGTGGCGAGGTGGGCGGCCAGGATCTGGCGGACGACGACGGCGGGACGGGACATCATCACGACGTGCGAGGCGCCCTTGACCTCGACGACCCTGCTCCCCGCCCGCTGTGCCATGAAGCGCTGCACGGCGGGCGGGATGACCTTGTCGGCGGTCGGGATCACATACCAGGACGGCAGCGACTTCCATGCCGGTGCGCCGCTCCTGCCCGCCAGACCGCCGACGCTGCCCGGGCGTTGGGCGGCCGCCATCAGCCGTGTCTCGGAGCGCGGCAGATCGCCGGCGAAGACCTCGCGGAACTTCGCCGGGTCGATGTAGCCGTCGAGGCCGGGATCGCCGGCGGGCGCGTCCGCGGGCAGCGGGAACGGGCGGGTCACCAGGGCGCCTGGCAGCTGACTGCCCGGGAACTGCTCGGCCAGCTGCAGCGCGCTCTCGCCCTCGTCGGGGGCGAACGCGGCGACGTACACCAGCGCCTTGACGTTCGTGTGGCCGCGCCCGGCGTTGGTGATGACCTCGCCGCCGTAGGAGTGTCCGACCAGGATGACCGGGCCGGGGATCGTGTCGACGATGCTGGAGACGTACGCGGAGTCGCCGGCCAGGGTGCGCAGCGGGTTCGCGGCGGCGATGACCGGGAAACCGGCGTCCTGCAGTCCGGCCATGGTCTTGTACCAGCCGGACGCGTCGGCGAACACGCCGTGGACCAGGACGACGGTCGGCTTGGCACCGCCGGCCGCGGGTCTGCCTCCGGCTGCCGACGCGGAGGGCAGCGCGCCGCCGAGGCCGAGCGCGCCGGTGCCGGCCGCGAGCATGCCGCCGAGGACACGGCGGCGGGGGTGACGTTCGGACGTCATGTGAAGAGCTCCTTCTGGGTCGGGGCATGTCGGTGACTGGGCATGCGGACGGAGCTTCGGGAGTGCCTCAAGGCGCCCCACTGGTACGTGAGTTGCGCCGCACGGGTGCTCGCGAGGTGCCTCAGGAACTGAGGAACTCCAGCAGATCGGCGTTGAGTTGTTCCTTGTGGGTGTCGGTGATGCCGTGCGGCGCGCCCGGATAGACCTTGAGCGACGCGTTCTTGATCCGGGCGGCGGAGGCCTTGCCGCCCACCTCGAAGGGCACGACCTGGTCGTCGTCGCCGTGGATGACGAGCGTGGGCACGTCGAAGGCGTCCAGGTCGGCTCGGAAGTCGGTGGCGGAGAAGGCCGCGATGCACTCGTACGCGTTCCGGTGCCCGGACTGGAGCCCCTGGAGCCAGAACGCGTCGCGGACCCCCTGGGACGGGCCTGCGCCCGGCCGGTTGCCGCCGAAGAACGGCCCGTCGGCCAGGTCGCGGTAGAGCTGCGAGCGGTCGGCGATCGAGCCGGCGCGGATCGCGTCGAACACCTCGACCGGTACACCGTCCGGGTTGTCGTCGGTCTTGAGCATGAACGGCGGTACGGCGGAGACGAGTACGAGCTGGGCGAGCCGGGCGGTGCCGTGCCGGCCGACGTAACGGGCCACCTCGCCGCCGCCGGTGGAGAACCCGACGAGCGTCGCGTCCCGCAGATCGAGCGCGTCGACGAGCGTGGCGAGATCGTCGGCGTACGTGTTCATCTCGTTGCCGAGCCAGGTCTGCGTGGAGCGGCCGTGGCCACGGCGGTCGTGGGCGATGACGCGGAAGCCGTTCGAGGCGAGGAACAGCTGCTGCGCCTCCCAGCTGTCCGCGTTCAGGGGCCACCCGTGGCTGAGCACGACCGGGCGGCCCTGTCCCCAGTCCTTGTAGTGGATCCGTGCACCGTCGGAGGCGGTCACGTACGGCATGGGGGGTGCTCCCGTCTGTGGGTTCGTTCCGACCGCCCGATCGTCCGGCGGGGCAGGTCGTCCTCGAATCCCGTGGAGCGCGTAGTCGTGAACCCGTTCAGAGGTCCGGGGTGCGGGCGAGCTGGCGCCGGGACGTGACGTCGAGCTTCCGGAAGATCTTCCTGAGGTGGTAGTCGACGGTGCTCGCGCTGATGAACAGTTGGGCGGCGATCTCGGCGTTGGTCGCGCCCGACCTG
This sequence comes from Streptomyces sp. NBC_00258, assembly GCF_036182465.1. Taxonomy (NCBI): domain Bacteria; kingdom Bacillati; phylum Actinomycetota; class Actinomycetes; order Kitasatosporales; family Streptomycetaceae; genus Streptomyces; species Streptomyces sp. NBC_00258. The sequence continues at coordinate 2,166,524 of NZ_CP108081.1, read as the reverse complement.
GCGAGACGGGCGATCGTGAGCTCCTGCGGGGTCAGCGCGTCGGTCGTCCCCGCCGCACCGCGTCTGGGGTGCTCGCCGGTGGCGGCGAGTTCCTGGGCGGCACGGGCGGCGTAACCCATGGCACGCATGGCGTCGAACATCGCGACGGCCGTGCGCAGTTGCTCACGGGCGTCCTTGCGGCGCTTGCGGCGGCGCAGCCACTCGCCGTACAGCAGATGGGCGATGGCGAGATCGGAACGGGCCCGGGTGCCCGACAGCAGGGTGATCGCCTCGCGGTACAGGGCTTCCGCCTCGCTCGTGGCGGCGAGCAGGGCCCGCGAGCGCGCCAGCAGTCCCAGTGCCCAGGGGGTGCCGGAGGCGGAGGCCCGGGATGTCAGCGTGCGCAGGGCCGCCGTGGCCAGGACGCGGTCGCCGCAGCGTACGGCTGCCTCGACCAGGTGAGGGAGCAGCCGGGAGTGCACCCCGAGGACGTCGTGCTCGATCAGTTCATGGGTGGTGCTGCGGGCCTGGGCGTAGTTGCCGCGGCTCAGGGCCAGGACGACCATGCCGATGCGGGCGATGGACTCGACAGCGCCGTTGCCCAGCCAGGTGCCGGACCCCATCGACCCGTCCAGGACCGCGGGGAGGTCGTCGAGTTCACCGTGCCAGGCGAGCAGTTCGGGATGGCGGTAGATGGCCCACATGTCGTCCGTGGCGCCGATCGCCGCGCGGATCTGGCTTCCCTCGGCACGCAGTTCGTCGGCGGCCGTCAGTTCGCCGAGGTTGGTTTCCGACATCACCGCGCAGTAGAGGGCGATGTCGAGCTGCATCAGGGCGCCGGTCGCGCGGGCGGCGTCCGCGGCCCGCAGGATCACGGCAGAGTGCGTCACCTCGTCCCACAGCATCATCGAGAGGGTGACGACGGGCATGTAGCCCCGCAGCACCTGCTCGTCGGGGGTGCGCGGGTCCAGCAGCACCGCGCAGGCCCGCCGTACGTGGGGCACGGCGCGTTCGTAGCCCTCGGTGGCCAGGACGGCGAACGCGCGCAGCGCCAGGTCGATGCCGGTCGCGTTCCCGGTGCGGGGCACCAGGCCTTCGATGGCCCGGGCGATCTCCGCCACCGTGGTGTCCCGCATGAGGTGTTCCGCGGTGATGGCACGCTCCACCGCTCTCAGCAGCGCTTCGCGGGCGAGCTCCGGCGCTCCACCGGCGAGGAAGGGCACGGCACGCAGACACAGTGCGGGAGCCCGCGCGAACGAGTCCGCGTCGCCCAGCGCGATGATCGTGTGCGCCCGGACCAGCAGGGCCCGGCCCCGGCCGACGTCGCCGAGCAGATCCACGTCGATCCCGTCGAGCAGCGACTCCGCCTGCAACGGCGCCCCGGCGCGCAGCGCGGCCTCGGCCGCCGAGAGCAGCCGCCCGGCCCGGACCTTGCCCTCGGGTGTCAGCTCGGCGGCCCGGGTCAGGTAGGTGGCGCGGGCGGCGTACCCGCCGCGGGAACCCGCACGGTCGGCCGTCCACTCCAGTTCGGCGGCGACATCGGCGTTCGGGCCGATCGCGGCCGCGGCGAGATGCCAGGCCCGGCGATCGGTGTCGGCCGGGCGGTCGGTGACCTCGGCGAGCGCCCGGTGCGCCCGTCTTCGCTCGGCACCGGTGGCTGCGCCGTACACCGCCGACCGCACGAGCGGGTGCCGGAACTCCGCGGCCGAGCGCAGCACCACGAGGCGGGCGGCCTCGGCCGGATCCGACGCCTCGGCACCGATCCCCAGCTGTCGCGCGGCGCTGGTGAGGTAGCCGAGGTCGCCGCTCGGCTCGGCGGCGGCGAGCAGCAGCCACGTGCGTGCGGACCCCGGCAGTTCCCGGACCCGCTGAAGATAGTGCGCCTCCAACCTGCTGCCCACGGGCAGGGGTTCGGGCAGCGCGAGCCCGCCGGAGAGCTGGTCGGCGGAGAGTTCGAGACCGAGGTCTGTCAGCGCGAGCGGGTTCCCGGCGGTCGCGGCCACGATCCGCGCCGCGACCCGGGCATCGAGTTGTCCGGGCACGGCCTCCCGCAGCAGCTCCAGCGCGAACGGCTCCTCCAGACCGGCGACTTCGGTGACGGGCAGGCCGGCGGGTACGTCGAATCCGGTCCGCGCGGCGAACAGCAGGCCGACGCCCTCCGCGTGCACCCGGCGGCCCACGAAGGCGAGCACGCCGAGGGACTCCTCGTCGAGCCACTGCGCGTCGTCGACGAGCGCAAGCACGGGCCGCCGTTTCGCGGTCTCGGCGAGCAGGGTGAGCGTCGCGTGCCCCACCAGAAACCCGTCCGGGGGCGGTCCTTCGGCCAGCCCGCACGCCACCCGCAGCGCCGTGTGCTGGGTCACGGGCAGGACGCCGGGTTCCTTGAGCCCGTCCAGCAAGGGGACGAGCAGCCGATGCAGCGCGGCGAACGGGAAACCTGACTCCGCCTCCACGCCCACCGCCCGCAGCACCCGCAGTTCGGCGGCCTCGGTCACCGCGTGCTCCAGCAGGACGGTCTTGCCGATACCGGCGTCGCCCCGCAGCACCACCACACCGCTGAGCCCTTCGCGCAACTCCCTGACGAGCAGATCGAGTTGACCGCGTTCCCGGGCTCGCCCCTTGAGAGTCATGTCGAACGATTGAACCAGCGCCACGGGCACGATGGACGACAATGGGCACTATCGACTGTTTCAGTTATGTGAACCGGTATATGTGCGGGGATCCAGCCATGGCGGATCGCAGCCGGCCGCCGTCAGCCCCAGCTCTGCGAGTACTGGTTGCGGTACCGCCTGCGTCCGCGTTCCGAGCGGATTCGCAGGGCCACCAGGGCGACCAGGCTGCCCGCGATGACGAACAGTCCGGGACCGAGGTTCCTGAAGTCCGCGACCCGCTCGAGCGCCGAGGCCAGGCTGTCGCTCTGACCCTCGGACGCCGATCCTCCCCCTGCCCCGGGCAGGACCGCTCCGCCGGGAGCGGTCGAGGACGTGCCGGGAGGGGTCGCCGCGTCCGCGCCGCTGTTGGCGCTGCCCGTGTTCCCCGTGCTCCCGGAGGAGGGGGTCGCCTGGCCGCCCGCCCCGGGTTCGGTCACCAGCTTCACGCCGAGCGAGTCGAGCGCCTTGGTGACCGGCTGGAAGAACGTCGTACCGCCGCTCTGGCAGTCACCGTTGCCGCCCGAGGTGATGCCCATGGCCAGCCCGTCGGCGAACATCGGGCCGCCGCTGTCGCCCGGTTCGGCGCACACCGTGGTCTCGACGAGCCCGCTCACCGTGCCCTGCGGGTAGTTCACGGTGGCGTTTAACCCGGTCACCTCGCCGGACTGGAGCCCGGTCGTGCTGCCGCTGCGGAACACCTTCTGTCCGACGGCGGCGTCGGCCGCTCCGATGATCCGTATGCCCTCGCCGTTGCCGACGGCCACGAGGTCGGCGCCGCTGAGCGTCGTGCCCGGGCCGTACTGCACGAGCGAGAAGTCACCGCCGGGGAACGAGCCGGACACGGTCGCTCCGACCTGCTGGTTTCCCTGCTGGTCCGAGAACCACGTCGTGCCCACCGGCCCGCAGTGACCCGCCGTGAGAATGAAGTTGGCCTGTCCGTTGGTCACGTTGAAGCCCGCCGAACAGCGTCCGGCGCTGGCGAAGAGCGGCGACGCGCCGTTCACCCGCGGGGTGAACGTGCCCTCGATGCGTTCCATCCGTACCGACTTGCCGAGGCTCTCGGCGACCTTGGCCAGCCGGTCCCACTCGGCCGCGGAGACGGTGGTGTCGGCTCGGACCACCACCTGGTTGGAGGCGTAGTCCATCGACCACGAGGTGCCGGCCACCTTCGGCGCGTCCTTGAGGGTGTCGGTGGCGGAGCGCAGATCCTTCATGGCGTAGCGGACGACCTTGGGGACGGCACCCGCGCCACGTACGTCGGCCGCCGCCTCCTCGTCGGTCACCGCGACGACCGGGCGCCCCTTCGCGTCGATCCAACTGCCCGCCGTACGCGAGGTGCCCAGCTCGGTGACCAGCTCCTGGCCGGTCCGGGCAGCCCGGGTCTGGGCGTTCGGAGCCTTCGGATCGTCCGACGTCTCGTTTGCCACGGCATGCGAGACCATCAGCCCCCCGCACACCAATCCGCCGATTGCGGCGAACCGTGCGATCCGCTGAACGTTCCGTCGTGCATGCCTCATCCACGGCTCCCGTGCGACTGTCCTGACACAGCGTCACTGCTGTGGGCGCTTCCGTTAGGTGAACGCCCTCCTTCAGTACGTGGCGCCGCTCGGTCTGGTTCACCGGCCCGGCCGAGTGTTCGGAGTCGGCGTGAACTCGCCTGTAACCGCGACCGTCCCGCCGGACATGGGCCGGCGCCACAGACAGCCGGGGTGGTGTGCCCCATCAGTGCGTTGTTGCCGAAACGGCAACGTCCCTCGCACCCTCCCGGAACCGGCGCCATGATCGGAATCAGTGCTTTCCAGCCCGAGGAGGACCCATGCCGCAGTCCGTCGACCCGTTCACCCCGGCAGGCGCCCAGCATCGACTGGTGGACGTCCCCGGCGGCCGTATCCACCTCGTGGAACAGGGCACCGGCCCTCTGGTCCTGCTGGTCCACGGCTTTCCCGAGCTCTGGTACTCGTGGCGCCACCAGCTCCCCGCACTCGCCGAGGCGGGCTACCGCGCCGTCGCCATCGACGTACGCGGCTACGGGCGGTCGTCGGTACCCGACCCCGTGGAGGCGTACCGCATCGGGGCGCACGTCGAGGACAACGTCGCCGTCGTCCGTGCCCTCGGCGAGGAGACCGCCGTGATCGTCGGCCACGACTGGGGCTCGACCATCGCCGCGGACTCCGCGCTGCTCAGACCCGATGTCTTCGCCGCGGTGGGACTGCTCGGCGTGCCGTACGCGCCGCGGGGCGGGATCCGGCCGACCGACGCCTTCGCCATGATCGGCGGGGACGAGGAGTTCTACGTCCGCTACTTCCAGGAGCCCGGCCGGGCGGAGTCGGAGATCGAGCCGGACGTACGGGCATGGCTGACGGGCTTCTACGCCACGCTGTCGGCCGACACCATGCCGGAGGAGGGAGAAGCCGGCGTCTTCTTCGTCCCGAAGGGCGGCAAGCTCTCCGACCGGTTCGTGAAGGACCGGCCGTCCTGGCTCTCGGACGACGAACTCGACTTCTGTGCAGGCGAGTTCGAGCGCACCGGATTCACCGGCGCGCTCAACCGCTACCGCAGCATGGACCAGGACTGGGAGGACCTCGCCGAATGGGACGGCGCCCCGATCACCCAGCCGTCGCTCTTCGTCGCGGGCCGGCTCGACGCCTCCATCGCCTGGTTGGCCAGTGCCATCGAGGCGTTCCCCACCACGCTCCCCGGCCTGGTCTCCTCGCACCTCGTCGAGGGCTGCGGCCACTGGGTGCAGCAGGAACGCCCCGAGGAGGTCAACCGGCTGCTGACCACCTGGCTGCGCACCCTCAAGGCGTAGACGAGACCAGCCCCGCCTCGTACGCGATGATGACGAGCCGCACCCGGTCCCGGGCGTCCAGCTTGGCCAGCAGTCGGGTCACATACGTCTTCGCGGTGGCCACGCTGATGGACAGGCGCGCGGCGATCTCGGTGTTGGACAGCCCGTTTCCGATGAGGGTGAGCACCTCGCGCTCGCGGTCGGTGATAGCCAGGGCCGTGCGCGTCGCGGGCGCGGCGGACACCGGCCGGTCTGCGAACTCCCTGATGAGACGGCGTGTCACACTCGGCGCGAGCAGCCCGTCCCCGGTGGCGACGACCCGGATCGCGTCGAGGATGTCGTCCAGGGCCATGTCCTTGACGAGGAATCCGGCCGCGCCCGCGCGCAGCGCCCCGTACAGATAGTCGTCATCGTCGAAGGTCGTCAGCATGATGACCTGGGCCCCGCCGGATCCCTCCGCGATCAGCCGGGTGGCCTCGATGCCGTCCATGCCGGGCATGCGGATGTCCATCACCACCACGTCGGGGCGCTCCGCCCCGGCCAGTGCGACCGCTTCGGCGCCGGTGCCCGCCTCGCCGACGACCTCCAGGCCGGAGGTCTCGGCGATCACCATGCGCAGGGCCGCGCGGACGAGGGGCTGGTCGTCGGCGAGGGCGACCCGGACGGTCATCGCACACCCGCCGGTACGGGCAGCCGAGCCGCCACCCGGAAACCGCCCTCGGGGCGCGGCGCGGCCGAGAACTCCCCGTGCAGCAGACCGACCCGCTCACGCATGCCGAGCAGCCCGTAGCCGGTGGCCGCGGCGCGCCCAGGGCCGTTTCCGCTGTCGACGACCTCGATGGCCAGCTCCTCGTCCCGGCAGTCGACGGTCACCTGACAGGAACGGGTGCCGGCATGGCGTACGACATTGGTGACGGCCTCCTGCACGATGCGGTACGCGGACATGCCGATCTCCGGGGGCAGCGTGTGCCGTTCGCCCTGCCAGCGGACCTCGACACGGACGCCCGCGGCCGTCGTCCGCTCGGCGAGCCGGTCGATGTCGGCGAGACCGGGGGCGGGGGAGGGATCCAGCGGAGTCTCCTCGGGGGCGTGGCCCGGTTCGGCCCGGCGGAGCGCGCCGAGCATCCGGCGCAGGCCGGACAGCGTCTCGCGGCTCGCGTTCTCCACCTCGCCGAGGGCCTCCCGCGCCAGCTCGGGCCGGGTGTCGATGACCCGTCGCGCGGCGCCGGCCTGGAGGGCGACGATGCCGATGGTGTGGGCCACCATGTCGTGCAACTCCCTTGCGATCCGCAGCCGTTCGGCGGTGACGGCCTGGGCGGCGGCCTGGGCGCGCACCTGCTCGGCGTGCACCCGGGACTGGTGCATCGAGTCGCCGATGAGCCAGGCGATGACGGCCGTGAGGGCCACGATCAGCTCGGTCGTGGTTCCGATGGCCCATCCGCTCAGAACCCGGACGGCCAGGAACCCGGCCAGTGTGCAGAGCGCCATGGAGATGGCCACGATCCCGGTCCTGCGTGCCCGGGCCGCCGCGATGAAGTACAGCGTGAGATCGACTGCCAGGAACTGCAGGAGCTGGATCGCACCGACGCTCAGCGCGCTCGTCGCAGCGATGGAACCGGCGAGCATCAGGGCGAGGGCCCACAGCGGGCGACGGCGCATCAGGACGCAGCCGCCCAGCGTCAGGGCGGTGCCCAGCGCGAGAAGTGTCCAGCCCTCCCACTTGGCACTGCTGAGCAGCACGGTGCGATAGGCGTCGGCCTCCTCCTGGCCGGGCAACCGGAAACGCATGAGCATGGTGAGCGCCAGACCTGCACACCAGATCACCGCCGTCCAGACGCCCGGCGGTATGCGCTTGAGCAGGGGAAGTCGTGGTGTGGCGGGCATACGCCGATCCTAATGACGTGAACTGCGCGGGGCATCGGACCGTGGGTGTACACCCGTGGTCGACATCCGCCCCGCGCGATTGTCGGCGCCGGTCCGATGCCGAACCGCCGTGTTGCCGGGGACCGTTGGACCCGTGATCGAAGTCAACGAACTGACGAAGCGATACGGCGACACTACGGCCGTCGACCACCTGAGTTTCACGGTGCGGCCCGGACACGTCACCGGGTTCCTCGGCCCGAACGGCGCAGGGAAGAGCACCACCCTGCGACTCGTCCTCGGCCTCAACGACCCCACCGGCGGATCCGTCACCATCGACGGACGCCGCTTCCGGGACCGCCCGCGCGGTCTGCGCCACGTCGGCGCGCTGCTCGACGCCCACGAGGTGCACGGCGGCCGCAGCGCCCTGGCGCACCTGACCGTCCTGGCCCGTTCCAACCGCATCCCGCGCCGCCGGGTGGACGAGGTACTGGAGGAGGTCGGACTCGCGGGCGCACGGCGGCGCCGGATCGGCGGCTTCTCGCTCGGGATGAAACAGCGGCTGGGCATCGCGGCCGCGCTGCTCGGCGACCCGCCTGTGCTGCTGTTCGACGAGCCCCTCAACGGCCTTGACCCGGAGGGGGTGAAGTGGCTCCGCGGCCTGTTCCACCGGCTGGCCGCCGAGGGCCGCACTGTGCTGGTCTCCAGCCATCTGATGTCCGAGATGGAGAACACCGCCGACCAACTCGTCGTCATCGGCCGCGGCGCGCTGATCGCCGCCGAGAGCCTCACGCAGTTCGCGGCCCGTGGCACCAGCCCGACCGTGACAGTACGGACGCCGGAGCCCGTGGCGCTGACGGCGCTGCTCACGGGGGCGGGAGCGTTGGTCCACCAGGACGCCGACTCGCTGACGGTGACCGGCATGCCCGCGGACCGGATCGGTGAACTCGCCCTCCGGCACCGGGTGCTGCTGCACGAACTCACCACCCGGACCGCCTCCTTGGAGGAGGCCTTCATGGAACTCACCGCCGACAGCGTCGAATACCTCGCGGGAGAAGCCCGATGACCACCACCGACAGGGCCGCTGCCGCCACCACTGCCACTGCCACGGTCGGCCTTGCTCAGGTCACCGAACCCCGCGCCCGGTTCCGCGACCTCGTCGCCGCCGAGTGGATCAAGCTGTGGTCGCTGCGCTCCAACACGTGGGCGTTCGTGATCGGCGCGCTGGCCGTCATCGGGTTCAACGTGGGAACCGCCTGGGACACGTGCCGCTACTGGACGGCGCAGGACGCGGGTTCCCGGGCCGACTTCGTCCGGGACGGGATCCCGCTGGCGATCGCCTTCACGGCGAACGCCGCCATGGTCCTCATGCTCGCCCTCAGCGCCATCGGCGCCACGGCGATCGTGGGCGAGTACAGGACCGGAATGATCCGCATGACGTTCACGGCCGTCCCGGCCCGGCGTTCGGTGATGGCGGCGAAGGTGTGTGTGGTCACGGCCGTCACGACGGTGTTCGGCGCGGTCGTGGCTGTGGCCTCGTTCGGTCTGACCCAGGCCGTTCTGTCCGGCCGGCACATCGGCGTCCCGATCGACCATCCCGGTGCGCTGCGCGTCGTCGTGGCGTCCGCTCTCCTCGCTCCGGTGTCCGCACTCCTCGGCATGGCCCTCGGCACCCTCATCAGGCACAGCGCGGCCACCATGACCGCCAATGTGGTGATCCTCCTGCTGCTGCCCCTGGCCTTCAGCGCCGACCGGCACTGGGCGGCCGTCGCCGACCACGCCCTGCCGGCCGGGGCCTGGACCCGCCTGGTCGACGTCGACCAGCAGCAGGTCGCCTACCCGTGGACGCTGACCGGCGCCTGGACCGTCTACGTGGTCTGGGCCCTGGCCACCGCCGCTGTCGCGGTGACCTCGGTGCAGCGGCGCGACCAATGATCGTCCGGACACGCCGATCACCACAGGCGCGCCGTCACTGCGTACGTGTCTCGTGCTTACGTACGTGTCTCGTGCAGGGCGGTGCGAGCGAGGTCGACGAAGTTCACGACCGACTCCCAGAACGGGCGGTAGCAGTCGCCGAACCGCTGTCCCGCCCCCTCCTCGCCCTCGATCATCGCGCGGAGCGCCCGCCAGTTGTCGCCGGTCGCGAGGCGGAGCCGGTCCGCGGCCGTGGCGGCCTCCGCCGACCCTTCCAGGTCCACCACCCAGACCCGCTGACGCAGCACGGCGTACTCGCCCCGGAGCCGCATCCGCAGATCCTTCAGGGTGGCGAGCCGCTCGTCCGGGTCCTGGATCTGGTCGGCGTCGGTGACCTTCCAGTAGAGGTCTCCCATGCGCTGGGCCTGCTCGATGACGTCCACGTACGCCGATCGCCGGGTCGCCCGGAGCCGGTCCGCCTGTACGGTCGCGGCGGCCGCGTCCGCCTGGATGCGGGCGGCCCGGTAGGTGCCGCGGCTGGTCACCCAGCTTGCGAGCACGGCGGTCCCGGCCGTCAGCGCGGCCACCCACAGTGTGCTGTCCCCCATGTCGAAGAGTTCCTCAACCCTCAGGCGAGCCGGGCGAGTTCGTCGTCCGACAGGCTGATCGCGCCCGCGGCCACGTTCTCCACGAGATGGTCCGGATCGCCGGTGCCCGGGATGGCCAGGACGTGCGGGCCACGGTGCAGTGTCCAGGCCAGCCGGATCTGCGCGGGGGTCGCGTCGTGGGCTTTGGCGATGTCGAGGACCTCGGCCTCGTGGGTGCCGTCGGCGCCCTTCCGGCCGCCCTCCCCGGCTATCGCGAAGAACGGCACGAAGGCGATGCCCTGTTCACCGCAGATCTGCAGGACGTCGTCGCCCATCTCGGTACGGGTGTCCAGGGCGTACCGGTTCTGCACGCAGACCACCGGTGCGATGGACTGCGCCTCGGCGAGCTGCTCGGGGTCGACGTCGGACACGCCGAGGTGGCGGACGAGCCCGGCTTCCCGCAGTGCGGCAAGTGCGCCGAAGTGCTCGGCGATCGAATGGCGCCCGTGCGTCCGCAGGTTCACCACGTCGAGGTGGTCGCGGCCGAGCTGGCGCAGGTTCTCCTCCACCTGGCCGCGCAGCTGCTCGGGCCTGGCCCACGGCAGCCACTCGCCCGACGGATCGCGCCCCGGTCCGACCTTGGTGACGATGACCAGGTCGTCCGGATACGGGGCCAGCGCCGAGTTGACCAGCTCGTTGGCCGAGCGCAGGGACGAGAAGTAGAAGGCTGCGGTGTCGATGTGGTTGACGCCGAGTTCCACCGCGCGCCGGAGCACACCGAGCGACCGGTCGCGGTCGCTCGGCGTGCCCTGGTGGAAGGCGCCGCTCCCGGTCAGCCGCATGGTCCCGAAACCCAGCCGGCTGACCGTGAGGTCGCCGAGCCGCCACGTGCCCGCTGCCGTCGCGTTGATCGTCTCCGAGGTCATCGTCGGAGTCTTGCACGGAGGTTCGGACGATGGGAGCGGACGGCGAAAAGCGATCTTCACGGGCCTTGCGGACGTGGATCGCCGACGTGGACCGCCGACGTGGACCGCAGGCGTGGAGCCGGTCACCTATGCGGGGCGATCCGGTTCGCGCGTCCCGGTCAGATGCGCGAAGACGACCACATTGCTCCGGTAGCCGGTCCTCCGGTCGTACGCCCCGCCGCACGTGATCAGCCGCAGTTCGGGACGCTTTCTGGCGCCGTACACCTCCTGGCTGGGGAACTGCTCCTTGTCGTACGTGCGGACGGCGTCCACCGTGTATACGGCGGTGCGGCCGTCGGCGCGCCGGGCCTCGACGAGCCGGCCGGGAGTCAGTCCGCTGAGGCCGACGAAGACGGCGGGCCCGGTGGCGGTGTCGAGGTGGCCGACCACCACGGCGGTGCCCGCCTCGCCGGGCGAGGGGCCGCCCTCGTACCAGCCGACCAGTTCGGGCTTGTCCACCGGCGGAGTGGTGAGCTGCCGCTTCCCGTCCAGGCGCAGTCCGACGACCGGGGCCTCCAGACCGAGATACGGGATTCTCAGGACCGTCGCCCTGGACCGCGGGAGCGGCCGGGGAACCGGGCCGGGCCGGCGGACGGGAGGCGGCACCCGGACGTGGCCGCGCCGGGGCTCAGGTGTCGCGGCGGCGGAGGGACCCGGGGCTGGGGAACCCGGGGACGCCGTGGCGTCCCCGGGCCGGGCGGCGGGGGCGGCGGCCGGTTCCGGGGGCCGACCGTCGTCCTCGGCCCACCAGATGCCGCCCATCACCAGCGAGAACGCCAGCACGGCCGTCCGCGTCAGACGGTAGGCGCGCGTCCGGTGCCAGGGCCTGGGCGCGCGCCTACGCGGCGCCATTGGGCCGGCGGCGCAGCAACCGGAAGTAGACGAAGCCCGACACTCCGACCAGGCCCAACGCCGCCGCGGCGCCGACCGCCGACACACTCGGTGGCTCGGCGAGACCGCCGCCGCCCGCGGGCACTCCGCCGTTGGGCCCGCCGGGTGTCACGCCCTCGGATCCGCCGGCGGGCGGGGTCTTCTTGCAGTCGACCTTGAACACCTTGTGCTTGCCCGCGCCCTTGCCGTCCACGATCTGCCAGGTGAGCTTGTACTGGCCGTCCGGCAGGGCCAGCAGACCGGTCGTCCGGCCGGTGCCGGTGGGCAGTGCGAGGGTGCCGGTGAGCGTGGCGCTGCCCCGCTTCGCCGGCTGGGGCTCGATGATCCAGGTGACCCCCTGTCCCCGGTCGAAGTTGAAGGCGGCGAGGTAGAACTGGCAGACCTTCGGGTTGTTGCGCTGGTCGGCTTCGGGCGTCGTGTCCGCGTGGATCTTGACGTCGCCGTTGTCACCGGGGGCGGCGAAGGCGGCGGCCGGGGCCCCGAGGAGGGCGGTTCCGGCGAGGGCGAGCGTCGTGAGCGCGGCTGCCCCCGTGCGGGCGCGGGCGGTACGGGCGCGGGTGGTGCGGGGGAGTGGCGAGGCGGGCATGCGAGATCCTCCGAGCGGGATGATTGTCGTACAAATTGACTCTTCGTCTGACTCCCTTTCACATCCCGCGCCGGAAAGCCCGGAGCATCGCTGACGAGGCGTCAGAGATCGCTCGTCCGGCTTAGGATTCCGCCAGCCCAGGATCCCGGCCGGCCGGACTCCCGCCGGGCCCGCCCGCCGCCTAGACTCACCGCGTGGACAACGCAGCGCTGGAGCGGCTCGGTGCCGGCAAATACCTGCTGGTCACCAGCTTTCGGAAGAACGGCACGCCGGTCGCGACCCCGGTGTGGGTGGTCCGCGACGGCGACACGCTCGGAGTCTGGACCGTCGCGGACTCGTGGAAGGTGAAGCGGATCCGCAACCGTGCCGACGTCCTGGTCGGCCCCTGTGACGCCCGCGGCAACCCGACCGGCGAGCAGCTCCCCGCCACCGCCGAGGTCTGCGACCAGGACGTCACCGACCACTATCGCGGTCTCATCGCCCGCAAATACGGCATCAACGGCCGCCTCGTCCTGCTCGGCAGCCGGCTGCGCCGCGGGAAGAAGGGGACGCTCGGCATTCGGGTGTCACTGGTGCCGTAGCCAGACGTAGTCGACGGGCTGTACGGCGTTCCAGGCCTCGGCCAGTTCCGGGCCGACGGGGGCGAAGCCGGCTCCCCGATAGCAGCGCAGAGCCCTGTCGTTGTCCGGGTGCACCCGCATGAACACGTCCGAGTGCCCGGAGCCGCGGGCCTCACCGAGCAGACCCCGGACCAGTACGCGCCCGAGGCCACGACCGCGGGCCGCGGGCGCCACGATGATCCGCGCCAGCTCCACCTCGTCCTCCTCGGCGTCGAACCACAACTCCCCGTACGCGACGGGCCGTTCGTCCTCGACGAGCAGACGAGCCGTCACGTCCGTGTCCTGCTGCCACGCCGCGACGGTCTCACCGGCCACGGGGAACTCCCGCCGCCCGCACCACATCGCGACCTCGATCGCGGAGACCGGCCAGGTCGCCACGGTCGTCGCGTGCGCGGTGCTGAAGGGAAGCAGGTCCATGGTGTGGCTCCGTTCGTTCGCCTCCGCTGCCCCTTGACCGGGCGGAGGGGATGCCTAGAGTGACCGGTGGTTGAACGGCAAATCGTTTTCGCGATGGTGTCGGCGACGCGCCGGCGCCGGCCGTCGTGGCCGACGTCCCGATCCATTGTGTGAGGAGTGTTCGCACACGTGGCGAGCCAGGAGGAGAAACCCTTGGACCTGACGGCGATCGAGACCGAGAGGGCACGGATCCGGGATGCCTATCTTGCCCCGGACAGACGGCCCAGTTCGGCCCGGGGCGTGCACCATGTCGCGCTGCTCTCCGGCGACGTCGAGCGGACGGTGCGCTTCTACCAGGAACTGCTGGAGTTCCCGCTCACGGAGATGTTCGAGAACCGCGACTACAAGGGCTCGACCCACTTCTTCTTCGACATCGGTCACGGCAACCTGCTCGCCTTCTTCGACTTCCCCGGCCTCGATCTCGGCCCGTACGCGGAAGTCCTCGGCGGCCTCCACCACCTGGCCATCTCCGTCGAACCCACCGCCTGGCGCCGTTTGCGCGACCGGCTCGACGCGGCCGGGGTGGACTACCAGGAGGAGAGCGGCACTTCGGTCTACTTCCGCGACCCCGATGGAACCCGCGTCGAGCTGATCGCGGATCCGCTCGGCGAGATGTACGGCACGAGCGTGCGGTGAGTCGCGCGGGACAGCCTGCGGCGCCGCGCCGCAGGCCTACCGCACCGTCGGTGACGGTGTCGGTGAGGTGCTGCCGGACGGCGGATTGAGAGCGACGACCGGCGCTCCTGGCTGGGGCGGGGGCGGCGTGACATCGCCGGCGGGCAGCTTCGGAGGGGTCGTCTCCTGGAAGAGGACCGAGTCGAAGTCGACCAGCCCGGTCTTCTCCAGGACGGAGATGTGGTCCAGGACGGTGTCGTTGGCCTGGTCGGCCAGCTCCCTGACCAGGCTGTTCTCGGTGGTGGCACGGATCTTCGCGACGGTCGGGAAGATCTGGCCGTGGGTCACCCGCAGGATGTTGGCGAGGTCGGTGTCGAACTGCTTGCCGTGGTCCGCGGTCAGGGTCGCCACGAAGCCCTGCTGCTGAGGGGACGCCTGGTTGGGCAGGGTGATCCCCAGCCGGGGAGCGATCAGCCGGCACTCGGCGTCGAGCGCGGCGTGGCCCGAGATCAGGTGCTCGCCCGCCGTCCTGACGGGCTGGGTCGTGCCTTTCGTCAGGGCCAGCTCGCCGGAGGGGAACTCCCACAGCCCGGCGGCGCGCACCTTGACGACGAAATCGCGGTCCGCTTCCGTGAGCGGGCCGGTCGAGGTACGGGCGATGATGCGCGACGAGGAACTCGACGCGTTCTGCACCCCGAGCATCGCGGGATACGCGAGCGCGACGAGGGTCAGCGTCAGACTGCCGACGACGAAGACCGTTCCCGCCACGTTCCGGGACATACGCATGGCTCCTCCTGGCCCATCCGTCCCCGAAGTGGAGTGCTCCGGGAACGCTGCTTTCGCCCCGCGGTGGCGGTGCAGATGCCGGGGAGTACGGCTGCGCCGGTTCAGGAGATCCTTTGGCCCGGGCAAAGACTGAGCCATGGAGGACGGCCCTGGGACCGGCCGGACCTTTACAGGCAGCGGATCACGGCTTGCGGCCGACACCGCCGAGGGCGATCACCTCGGACGGGATCGCGGCGGCGCCCGGGTCGGGCCGCCACTCCGCGAGCGGGACCACACCCGGGTCCAGCAGCTCCAGGCCCTCGAAGAAGCCGGCCAGTTGTTCCGGGCTGCGGAGGAAGTACGGGGCGGCGCCGCTCTCGTTGTAGCGCCGGGTGGCCTCGGCGTTGGCCTTGTGGGTGTCCACGCTGTCGTTGAACGCCAGGAAGCTGCCGGACGGCAGGGCCTCCATCAGCGTGGTCACGATGGAACGCGCCTCGTCGTAGTCGGCGATGTGCCCGCTGACCTGCATCAGGGTGAGCGCCACCGGACGGGTCAGATCCAGCGTCGTGGCCGCCTGCCGCAGGATCGCGTCGGGATCGTGCAGATCCGCGTCGATGTAGTCGGTCACCCCCTGCGGGGTGCTGGTCAGCAGCGCCCGGGCGTGCGCCAGCACCAGCGGGTCGTTGTCGACGTAGACGATGCGTGCCTCGGGGGCCACGCGCTGGGCTATCTGATGCGTGTTGTCCACGGTGGGGAGTCCGGTGCCGACGTCCAGGAACTGCCGGACACCCGCTTCGCCCGCCAGATGACGAACGGCCCGGCCGAGGAAGGCCCGGGAACCCCGGGCGAGTTCCTCGATGCCCGGGAAGAACTCACGGAACGCGTCGCCCACCTGATGGTCGACGGGGTAGTTGTCCTTCCCGCCCAGCCAGTAGTTCCAGATCCGGGCCGAATGCGGCACCGATGTGTCGATCTTCGACCGCTGGCCCGCGGGTGCGGACGAATCGTGAGTCACCGAACAGCCTCCTCAGCACGCGCCGTCGCAAGTCTCACCACACAACGTAGAGCCGCCGCCCCGGCCGCCGGACGGGATCCGGCCAAGTGCCGGGGACAAGGGCCAAGAACAGCGGATCGGGCTCGTGTGTACGGCCGGAAGACGTGCGTCCCCTCCCGTGCCGCCTCCTGTGTCTTCCCCGTGTCTCTCAGCGGAACTCGTGGACGAGCTGGATCTCTCCCACGATGTGGGCATTGAAGTCGTCCAGCTCTTCGGCCGGAACCCACAACTCGAGGATCGTCCGTCCACCGGCCTGCTGGACGGGATACCGGCGCAGGAACTCCGACTCGACCTCGAATCGCGTGACGAACCCGGCGCCATCGTGTTTCACGTTCCAGTCCCGCGCGATCCTGACCGCGTAGTCCTCGTTGAGGACCGGGTAGAAGATCGGCTGCTCGGGGAGACGCGGCGGCCAGGCGCGCCACTTCAGTTCCCTGACCAGATCCAGCTCTTTGGGGCCGACCGGGCGCCAGAGGGTCGTCGTCGCGTGCCGACTGGTCATGAGCGCTGCTCTCCGAATGTGGGAAGCCGCTGAAACGGCTGGTCAGGAGATCGAACGATAGCGGTACGGTCCGCCCGACGGCGACGCGGTTTCCCCGCCCCGGCCGGTCCGCCCATGGCCGTGCGGCCCCTCACGCGACAGCTCACCAATGAATCCCCGACCCCCCAGTGAATTGCTGAAACGGCGCCCGTCGTATTTCTGCGGTACAACGGAAAGGACCGTTGACGCGGCGAGAGCGCGGTGCCAACGTGCACGCACCAGTCCCCCCGGCCGACCGGGACCCGGGGTGACGTCGGCCGGACGTCACCTGCTGAACGGCGTTACCGAAGACCACCGCCGCGGCCAGACTGGCGGAGATCATCCGCGACGTCGCCGCCGGCCGCCGGTACGTCGCCCCTGATATCGCCGCCTCCGACATCGTCGCCTCCGCGCTGACCGAGGACGACTGCCCCCTCACCGACCGCGCTGACGCCCGGCGACTTCACGGCGCACAGGATCCGCCCGGTCACCGCCGTACTCTCGAACGGCCCGAAGTCTCCACCAAGGACACGGTGAACGGATGTGCCGGTGCTGTCAGCACGTCCTCGGCCGGGCCCTGCTCGACCACCTCCCCGGCGTCCAACACCGCGATTCGGGAAGCGAGTCGGGCGGTGTCCAGGTCGTGTGTGATCAGTACGAGGGACAGGTCGCCGCGGTCCCGCAGCAGCCCGGCGAGCAGGTCGAGGATGCCCCGGCGGGTGACCGTGTCGAGCCCGGAGGTGATCTCGTCGCACACCAGGACCCGCGGCCGGGCGAGCAGGGCCCGGGCCAGTGCCGCCCGTTGGAGTTCGCCACCTGAGAGCCGGGCGGGTGAGCGGTCCGCCAACTCGTCAGCCAGGCCAAGGCTGTTGAGGACCTTCGACGCCTCGGCCAGGGCCTCCCGAGGGGGCACCCCACGCAGCCGTACCGCCGTACGGGCCACCTGGTCGAGCACCGGCCGGCGTTCGTCGAAGGAGGCGCGCGCGTCCTGGAACACGTACTGCACGGCGGCCAGTTGACCGCGCGCACGATCGCGCAGGCTCGGTGGCAGTACCACCCCGTCGAGCAGTACCTCGCCCTCGTACCTGCGATGGAGTCCGGCCATGCAGCGGGCGAGTGTCGTCTTTCCGCTGCCGGAGCGGCCGAGGACGGCGAGGCACTCGCTGGAGCGCAGGGCGAGTTCCGGCGTATGCAGCACCTCGACGTCGCCGTGCCGGGCACGGAGATCGCGGACCTGAAGCACGGTGCACGAGTCCGACGTTGCCGGTGTATCGCTTCTCAACGTCGGCTGTTCCGCGAGGAGTTCACGCGTCCATGGATGCGAGGGCGCGAGCCATACCCGCTCCGTCGGCCCGGACTCGACGACCCGGCCGTCCCGCATGACCAGTACCTCGTCGGCGAGCGCGCGTACGGTCTCCAGGTCGTGGCTGAGCAGGACGACGCCGATACCCCGCGCGGCGACCGCCGCCAGTTCGTCGACCACGCGTCGCTTCGTCAGCGCGTCCTGCCCGGTGGTGGGCTCGTCCGCTACGACGACCCGCGCGCCGAGGAGCAGGGCCTGAGCGAGGACGACGCGCTGCTGCTGGCCACCCGAGAGCTGATGCGGAAAGCGCCTCAACAGCTGTGATCCATCCGGAAGTTGTGCCATCTCCAAGGCGTTCAGGACGTGCTCCCGCGCCGCGGCACGACGGGCACGTCGAGGCAGTTCGCGCACCTGGCCCCGCGCGATGTCGTACAGCAGCGCACCGATCCGCCGCGCGGGGTTGAGCACCGCCGCCGGATGCTGCGGGACGTAGCCGACCAGTGCCTCGTCCACCCGTACGGAGCCGGTGACCCGCGCGCCCGACGGGAACTCGCCCAGCAGCGCACGCCCTGTCGTCGTCTTCCCGCTGCCGGAGGCACCCACCAGCGCGGTCACCCTCCCCGGCAGAACCCGCAGGCTCACCCCGTCGACGATGCGCCGCCCACCGACCTCGACGGTCAGCTCCTCGATCTCCGCCACCGCGGTCGACTCGCTCACGGGCGGGGCTCCTTCACATGGTCACGAGCAGCAACGGCGTCGTGGGCGACATCCCGTTCAGTCCTGAGCAGCGCGTCGAAGAGCAGATTGCAGCCCATCGTCAGTGCCACGATCAGCAGCGCCGGGACCACCACGGCCCACGGCTGCACGAACAGACCCGTACGGTTGCGGTCCACCATCACCGCCCAGTCGGCCGCGTCCGGGGCCACCCCGATGCCCAGGAAGGCGGCCGTGGCCACCAGATAGAGGACACCCGTCAGCCGCACGCCCGCGTCGGCGGCGAGCGGCCGCAGGATCGACCGGCCGACATGGCCGACGGCGATGCGCCACCACGACTCGCCCTGCATCCGCAGCGCCTCCACCGTCGGACGCGAGGCCACGTCCGCCGCGGCGGCGCGCACGATGCGTGCCGCGTCCGGGATGTTGACGAGCGCCACCAGCAGGGCGAGACCCGCCGCGCCGGGCGAGAACACCGACGCGACCAGCAGGATCATCAGCAGCGACGGCACGGCGAGGAGCACGTCCAGCGGCCTCATCAGCACCTCTTCCAACCAGGTCCGGTGGGTGAGCGCGCTGATCAGCCCGACCGGCAGCGCCACCAGATAGGCCAGCGTCGTGGCCGCGAGGGCGACGACCACCACGGGCCGGCCGCCGAACAGCACCTGCCGCCACACGTCACGCCCCACGAAGTCCGTGCCGAGCCAGTGCCCGTCGCCGAGCGTGAAGGAGACGGCCCGCGGCCCGGGTTGACCCGCGAACAGCGGCCCGAACAGGGCGAGTACCAGCGGTACGCACACCAGGGCGGCCCCGAGCGCGAAGCGCCCCGACGGCAGCCACTTCGCCCGTCTCCTCACGCGGCCACCTCCGCCCGCGGCGCGAACCGGTGGGCGACGAGATCGGCCCCCAGGTTCAGCACGACGGTGATCACTCCGAAGATCACCGCGAGCCCCTGCACCACCGGTACATCCCGTTCGGCGACGGCGTTCATCAGTACGGTCCCCAGTCCGGGAATCACGAACAGCGCCTCCACGACGATGACCCCGCACAACAACCAGTCGACGGTGCGGGCGAGTTGCTGGGCGGCGGGCGCGATCGCGTTGGGCAACGCGTGCGCGTACCGCACCCGGGTGCCCGGGATCCCGTAACGGCGGGCCTGCGCGACGTACGGCGAGGCGAGCGCGTCGATCATCCCGGCGCGCACCAGCCGGGACAGCGAGCACACCGGCCGGGACAGCAGGACGAGCACCGGCAGTACGAGCGCGGCCGGATGCCCGAGCAGATCCGTGCCATAGCCGACCGCCGTCGGCGGCAGCCAGCCGAGCCGCAGCGCGAACACCGTCACCAGCAGCACCCCGAACGCGAACTCCGGCACCGCGTACACCCCGAGCGTCACGGAACTGACCAGCCGGTCCACGAACCGCCCCTCGAACCGCGCGGCCAGCACCCCGAGCCCGACCCCGACCGGCACCAGCAACGCGACCGTGAGCCCGGCGAGGAGCAGGGTGGGACCGAAGGCGTCGGAGATGTACGAGGAGACGGGCCGCCCGGACGTCAGGGAGTTCCCGAAGTCCGCGTGCAGCAGGCCGGTCGCCCAGTCGGCGAGCCGTTCGTACGCGGGACGGTCCAGGTCCAGCGCCTCGCGGATGGCGGCGATCCGCGCCGGATCCGGCTGGTCCCCGGCGAGGGCCACCGCCGCGTCGCCCGGCAGCGCCTCGGTGAGCGCGAAGACCAGCACCACCACGGCCACGGTCTGCGCGCCACCGAGCAGCAGCCGACGGGCGGCCCACGAGCCCAGTCCGCTCACGCCAGCCAGACCTTGTCGAACCGCGCCCAGTCGAGCGTGTTCGCGGGCGCCTTCCGCTCAACTCCCTTGACCGTGCGGGCCGTTCCGATGATCCAGTCGGCGAACCCCCACACCAGGAATCCGCCCTCCGCATACAGGCGGCGCTGCATCCGGCCGAACACGGCGGCGCGTTCGGTCTCGTCCTTCGTGGACTGCGCCTGGTGGTAGAGCGCGTCGAAGTCCTTGTGGTGCCACTTGGTGGCGTTGGTGGTGGAGTCGGTGAGCAGCCGCTGCGAGATGTGCGACTCGATGGGCATCGCGCCCGAGCGGTAGCAGCACAGGGTTCCGGAGTCGAGGATGTCCGCCCAGTACGAGTCCTTGCTGCCCATCTTCACCTCGACGGTGACACCGGCCTTGGCGGCCTGGTCGCGGAAGATGCCGGCCGCCTCGGTGAATCCGGCCGCGACCGCCGACGTGTCCAGCGTGACCTTCAGCTTCTCCGCGCCCGCCTTCTTGAGGAGGGAACGGGCCCGGTCGAGGTCTTGCTCGCGCTGCGGCAGGCCGTCCGCGTAGTACTCGTACCCCTTGCCGAACAGGTCGTTGCCGACCGCGCCCGCCCCGGACAGCGCGCCGTCGATCAGTTCCTGGCGGTCGGCGATGAGGAAGAACGCCTCCCGGACCCTCTTGTCGTCGAAGGGCGCCCGGTCCGTCTTCATGGCGAAAGCCTGCATGGCGCTGTTCCGCAGCCGCACGATCTCGATCTGGCCCTTGCCCTCGTGGGCGCGCGCGGTCGTCGGGTTCAGCTCATGGGCGTACTCGACCTGTCCGCCGAGCAGCGAGTTGACCCGCGCGGACTCCTCGTTGGCGACGACGAACTCCAGCTCGTCGAGGTGCGGGGCGCCGTCCCAGTAGGCGTCGTTGCGCCGGAAGACCGCCGAGCGGCCCGGTGCGAACGACGCGAAGCGGAACGGCCCGGAGCCGACCGGCTTCTTGTCGAAGGCGGTGTCCGACGTCCCGTCGGGCACGATGTACGCGCCGAACGCGGCCAGCACATTGGGGAATTCGGCGGTCGGCCGCTTGAGGACGAACTCCACGGTCCGCTCGTCGACGGCCCGGCTCGCCTTCAGGTCGATGGGTTCGAGGGAGGCCTTTGCGCGGAACGCCTTCTCGGGATCTGCGATACGGCGGTAGCTGAACAGGACGTCCTCGGCGGTGACGGGCTTCCCGTCGTGGAATTCCGCCTTCCGCAGGGTTACCTTCCAGCGGTCCAGGCCCGCGTTCGGCTCCCAGCCGGAGGCCAGGCGCGGCTGGGCGGAGAGGTCGTCGCCGTAGTCGGCGAGCTTGTCGAAGAGCGCCTTCGCGCGGGCCACATCGGCGAACAGGTTGGCCAGGTGCGGATCGAGCGTCTCGCTCGCACCGCCGCCCGCGAAGGCGGCCCGGAGCCGCCCGCCGCGCCGGGGCTTCCCGTCGTTCCCGCCGTCCGCGCCCGCACCCGAGCCGTTGTCCGAGCTGCCGCAGCCGACGAGGGCGAGGGCGCCCGCACCCGAGGCGGCGGCGAGGAAGCCTCTACGACGGAGGCCGGGGTATTCATGCATGACGATGTCCTTGCTGTGTGAGGTGGACGAAGCAGTTGAGGCAGGGAGGCGTGGTGCGGTCAGACGTCGAGCCGGGCCACCACGTGCAGCCGGTCGGCCTCTGCCGCGGTCCCGGGCAGGTCGCCCTCCTGCCACGGCGGTTCGGTGCGCGGCCCCGGACCGTCGTGCAGCGCGAGCACGGTGAAGCCGTGGGAGGCGAGGAAGTGACGCAGCTCCAGCGGGAGGAGCAGCCGCCAGGCAGATCGCTGTTCGACGGGGGCCGAGCCGTCGTCGGCGGTCCATGCGCGGGTACGCCGCAGGAGTTGCGCGGTGCGGTCGACGTACAGCGTGGTCGTCGACCGGTACGAAGTCCCCTGCCAGGCAAAGGCGTTGACCTTCGGTGTGTTCAACAGGTCGTCGCGGCCGAGGAAGTAGGCGCCGTTGCGCATCTCGGCGACGAGCAGGCCTCCGGGTGCCAGGCTCCGGCGACAGGAGGCGAGAAAGCCGTCGAGATCGTCGTTGGTGTGGCAGTACAGCAGCGAACTGTCCAGACACACCACGGCGTCGAAGACGCCGAGCGAGAAGTCCCTCAGATCGGCGCGCACGTACTCCGGGCCGGGGTGTCGCTCGCGGGCGTACGCCAGCATCGCCTCGGAGAGGTCGGCCCCGACGACCGTCCGCCCGGACGCGTGCAGCTGGGCCGCGTCCCGGCCGGTGCCGCAGCCCAGGTCGAGAACCCTCGGACCGGCCGCGTACCGCCGCAGGCAGTCCTCGGCCCACCGCCCGGCCAGCCGATCGGGATCGGGGAACCGGGCCTCGTACAGCTCAGGGTTGTCGGTCAGCAGATTCCCGCTCGTCATGCCGTCGCCCCCACGGGCACGGGACGCTCGGGCAGCGCCTTGAGACGACGCAGCCAGGTGACCCCGCCCGCAGACGCCAGGCCGAAGACCAGGCAGCAGGCCCACGGCAGCCAGGAAGCTCCCCGCTCATCACCGGTGTCCATGGCCCAGCCGACGACCGTGTTGCCCACGGCCGCCGCGATCCCGGACACCATGTAGAAGATCCCGAAGTACGTGCCGGTCAGCTCAGGCCGCCCGAAGCCGGGGATCAGCTCCATCACGAAGGGCTGGGCGACCATGACGCCGACGTAGAGGAACAGGACACCGACGAGGACGGGCACGGCGTGCCACACCTCCGGCGAGGCCCCCGACACCAGCATCGGCGGCAGGAAGGCCAGACCCATGAGGGCGAGCCCCACACCGATTGCCTGATGCCCGCGGTCCTTCAGAGCCCGGGTCAGGCGCATCTGCAGGGCGAGATTGGCGAGCGCGCCCACCAGGAAGACGAGTCCGGCCGCGCCGTCCCAGCCCGTGGCCCGGCGGGCGCCGTCGGGCAGCAGCAGATACAGCTGGTTCTCCAGGGTGAACATGCCGACCATGGCGAGCGAGAAGGCCAGGAACGCGCGGTTGCCCACCACCTCACGCCAGTCCGCGAGCACACCGCCCGTGCTCTTCGGCACCGCCCGCGCCGGCAGCACGAGCGCCTGCGCCACGGTCAGCACCGCGAAGATCCCGGCGGCCGTGAGCGCGGAGGCCCGGAAGTCGAACAGCAGCAGGACACTGCCGAGCAACGGCCCGATCAGCGCACCGGTGGTCGCGAAGACGTTGAACAGCGCGAACGCCTCGGCCTTGCGCTCACCGGCCTCCTGCGAGAGATAGGCCCGCACGGCCGGGTTGAACAACGCCCCCGCGAGTCCGCTCAGCACGGACGCGGCGAGCAGCACCGCGAGCCCGTCCCCGAGCGCGAACAGCGCGAAGCCGACGGTACGCACCGCACACCCGGCGATGATCACGCCGCGTGCCCCGAGCCGGTCCGCGGCCGATCCGCCGATGAGGAACAGCCCCTGCTGGCTGAGGTTGCGCACCCCGAGCACGATCCCGACGACCGCCGCCGACATGCCCAGGTCCTCGCCCAGATGCGTGGCCAGATAGGGGATGAGCAGATAGAAACCGGTGTTGACGCCCAGCTGGTTGACCAGGAGCAGCCGGATCGCGGGCGAGAAGCCGCGTATCTCATGCAGCGTCTTCACGGCTCACCTGCCTCTCCCGTACGCCGAGCCCGGGCAGATCACTCGCCCGTACGACACCGTCGGTGCCCCCGATGCCGGTCCACGGGTCGTCGGCGAGCAGCAGATGCCCGTCGAGGTCGGCCCAGCGGGCGCGGTCGGCGAGATGCACGGAGGGCGCGAGGCCGAGGGTGCTGGCGGTGAGACAGCCGAGCATCAGGTCGGTGCCGCTGCCCTCGACCAACTCGGCGATCCGCAGCGCCGTGTACGGACCACCGCACTTGGCGAGCTTGACGTTCACGCCGTGCACCCGGCCCACGAGACGGCGTACGTCCTCGTACGTGACGGCGTCCTCGTCGGCGATCAGGGGCAGCGGTGAACGCTCGGCCAGCCGCGCCAGCGCCTCCGGATCGCCGGGGGCAAGGGGCTGTTCGACGGCCTCGACGCCCAACTCGGCGTAACGGGGGAGAAGTTGAAGTGCCTGAGCGGACGTCCAGGCACCGTTGGGGTCGAGGAGCAGCCGGGCCCGGGGCGCGGCGGAGGCTATGGCGCGTATGCGGTCGAGGTCGTCCTCGGGGTCCGGGGCACCCGCCTTGACCTTGATGACGGTGAAGCCGCTCTCCGCGAGCGAGCGGGCCTGCGCGGCGGCGCGCTCGGCCGGGACGATCCCGATGGTGCGGGCGGTCCGGGCGCTCGGAGCGCTCCTCGCGCCGAGCAGCCGGTGCACCGGGACACCGGACCGCTTGCCGCACAGGTCGAGCAGCGCGGCCTCGACGGCCGCGGTCACCGCCGGCGGCCGGTCGCCCGCGGGCCGTTCCCGCAGCGCGTTCTCGGGGTCGCCGAATCGGCCCAGATCCAGACCGGCCTCGTACAACTGCCGTTCCAGTTCCGCGGTGTCGAGGCCGTAGTAGACGCTGGTGACGGCCTCGCCGTGGCCGGTCAGGCCCTCGTGCTCGACCGTCAGCCAGACGGCGTCGCGGGCGGCCATCGTCGAACGGGATATGCGCAGCGGCTCGGCGAGCGCGAGCCGCACGGTGCGCAGGGTGGCCTTCACGGGCTCCCTTCCAAGGGGGTGTGCAGCGGGTCGGTGACCGTGGCGCAGCGGACCCAGCCGGTGGCCTCGACGGCACGCGGATGCGGGATCTCGACGGGCCGGGTGGCGGCGCCGGCCGGGTCGAGGCCGTGCGCGGCCGCGAAGTCGTCGTCGTAGACCGTGCCGAGATAGCGGTGCGGTCCGTCGGGGAAGACGGTGGCGACCACGGCCCCGGGGTGGACGCGGGCGGCCCATGCCGAGACGAGCGCCACCGCTCCGGTACTCCAGCCGCCGCTGACGAAACTCCCGCGAGCGAGACGTCGACAGGCGTCCGCGGACTCGGCCGGGCCGACCCAGTGCACCTCGTCGAACGCCTCGTACGCCACATTGCGCGGATGGATGCTGCTCCCGAGGCCGCGCATCAGGCGGGGCCGGGCGGGCTGGCCGAAGATGGTGGAGCCGGTGGCGTCCACACCGATCAGGCGCAGCCCCGGCCAGTGCCTGCGCAACGGCCCCACCACCCCGGCACTGTGACCGCCGGTGCCGACACTGCACACCAGTACGTCCAAGTGGTCGAGCTGGGTGGCGAGTTCGGCAGCGAGCGAGGCGTACCCGGCGATGTTGTCGGGGTTGTTGTACTGGTCGGGCCAGTACGCGTCCGGCAGCACCGCGAGCAGCTCCCGCAGCCGGGCCAGCCGCGCGGCCTGCCAGCCGCCAACGGCCGCCGGGCGGTCGACTAGTTCGAGACGGACCCCGTAGGTGCGCAGCAACTGCCGCATGGACGGTTCCAGTTCGGTGTCGCCGACCAGCACGATGGGATGCCCGAGTGCCTGCCCGGCGAAGGCGAGACCGATTCCGAGCGTCCCCGAGGTGGACTCCACCACCGGTGCGCCGGGCCGCAGTTCACCCCGTTCGCGGGCGCCGAGCAGCATGGACACGGCGGCCCGCGCCTTCATGCCACCGGCGGCGAGCCCTTCGAGCTTGGCCCAGAAGCCGGGCTGGGGGCAGGGCAGATCGGTGGTCACCCGGGCCAGCGGCGTGCGGCCGAGGAGCGCGAGGAGATCGGGGTTGGCGGTGAGGGGGCGCAGCGCGGCCGTCGTCACAGCGCGGCCTCCGTGGAGCCGTCGCGATGTCCGGACCGGTGGTCGGACGGATGCCCGGACCAGTGCCCGTAGCGGTGGATGACGCCGGGGCCGCCGTCCAGCCAGAAGAACGGGTACGGCTCCGCGCACACCGCACTCACTCCGGCGCCGAGGAAGCGCGGCAGGACGGCGCTTCCCGTCTGCGCGAACATCACCAACTGCTTGCCGGAGCGCAGGGCATGCTCCCGCAACGGTTCGAAGGACCCGTTGCCGAGCGTCATACCGGACGCCAACACGGCGTCGCATGCGTCGAGTTCGGCGATCGCGTCGGTCGCGATCGGCTCGCCCCACTCCGTCCGGCCACCCTTGAGATCGCACGGTATGTACGGGACGCCTCGTGAACGGAGCGCCTCAAGCAGGGAGTTGACGACGCCGACGACGAGCACGGACTGCCCCGGCCGGACGTCCAGCAGCTCGACGACGGCCTTCGCCCGAGCGCGGGACTTCTCCAGGGAACTCCCGGCGGGCAGCGTCCGGGGGAGTGCCCCGTTCTCCGGCGTGTGCGGGGTGACATGCATCAGATACGCGTCCAGAGCCGCCACCCTGACCGGCGTCAGCGGATGCTCCAGCAGCCGCGCCACGTCCGCGCCGGCACAGTCGTCCACCGCGTCTTCGGACAGCGCCCCCGGTTCGACCGCACACGAGCCGACGGCCCGGTCGAGGCGCAGGCTGAGCACCTCGTTTCGGTATCCGCCGCGGCGCCCGTCATGACGTACGACCTGGCTGGTGGTGAACGCCACGGCGATGCGCAGGGTGCGGGGGTCCGGACCGAGCCGGCCGGCCAGGACGCGACCGGCCAGGTCGTCGTACGAGGCCGGGGGTGTGGCGTCGAGCCCGGCCGGGGGTGTCGTGTCGTACGAGGTCGCGGGTCCGGTGGCGGATGGGGCGGCCGCTCTCCCCGCCCTCTCCTGGACGGCGGGGGCCGATGCCCCGGTGCCGGTCGTCGCGCTCATCGGGTGTTCACCCGCGGCCGCAGCCCGGACAGCAGCGACTCGACACGGGCCCGTGCACCGAGCCCCTCCGCGTCACCCGCCATCACATGACCGAGGTACTCGTTGTTGCTGCCCGCGGCCTTGACCGCCCGCCCCGGCTCGGCGAACTGGACCTCCAGCACACCCTGCGCGCCGCGCACTTGATCGCAGCCGTCGATCGCCTCCAGTGTCCCCGTGGCGTCCGGCACCAGGAAGCCGACGGCCGCGCTGCGCAGCCCCGTCTCGCTCCGCCGCAGGTCGGGAGCGCGGCCGAGAGCGACCTCCACGCAGGCCGCGGCCAGGTCGAGTCCGGTGACGTGCCGGATCAGCTCGGTGATGCGGTTTCCGGCCGGACGGGGATTGACCTCGACGACCCGCGGACCGGCGGCGGTCAGCTTGATCTCGGTGTGGGCGACCACGGAGTCGAGGCCGAGCGCCTTGATCGCCAGCACCGCGGTGTCCTGGGCGGCCTCCGTGTCACCGGGCGCGAGCGCGGCCGGGAACATATGGCCCGTCTCGATGAACGCGGGCGCTCCGCCGACGCTCTTGTCGGTCACGCCCACCACATGGGTCGAACCGTCGAACGACACGGTCTCCACGCTGACCTCGGGCCCGTCGAGGAGTTCTTCGAGGAGGAGGACGGGCGCCCGGATCTGGCCGCGCGCGTTCACCGGGAAGTCCGCGATGGCCCGGCAGGCGTCCGACAGCTCGCGCTCGTCGTCCACGCGCCGTACGTACATGCCCGCGCACAGGTCGACCGGCTTGACCACCAGCGGGAAGCCGAGCTCCCGCGCGGCCTCCTCCGCCTCGGCCCGGTCGGCGCAGACGGCGAACCGCGGGCCGGGGACGCCGGCCTCGCCCAGGACGCGGCGGGTCGTGTCCTTGCGGCAGGCGTTCTCCACCGATTCCGGCGTGGGACCGGGGAGCTCCAGCCGGGCGGCGATGCGTGCCACGGTCGGCAGGTAGTAGTCGCAGGACGTGACCACCCCGTCGAAGCCGAGAGCCCCGTGCAGGCGCTCGGCCTCCGGGAGCAGGGTGTCGACGTCGTTCGTGTCGGCGGTCAGCACATTGCGGGCCGCGAGCAGGGGGTGGGCCGTGCCCTCCGGGGCGGAGCGCAGGTAGTGGTGCAGATCGCGGGTGAGGAACGTGAACTCGTGCCCGCCCTCCCGGACCGCCCGTGGCAGCAGTCTGCTCATCGACCCGACCCAGCTCTCGACCACCAACAGATGAGCCACAACTCCCCTTTCGCGCACGCTGGTTGAGATTCCGGGCACGCCAGGGGCGCCCCATGGCGGGGCGCGGACGGCGTGACCGACGCACACGCTATCGACAATCATTTTCATTGTCATCTGATTGCCCGGCCTTTGTTGCCGACGCGGCAAAAAACCGTTGGACAGGGCCGGACGAGCAGATCTAGCCTCGCCCGGTCCGAGTGATGGTGTGCCTACCGAATGAGGTGCGGGAGATGACGGTCCTGACGAGCGCGGCCGCGTACGACGGGCTGCGTACTTCAGCCACCACGACCTCCTCGGACCGAAGGAATCCCAGAAGTGGATCTTCCACGTAGCTTCACCATCCGCGAGAGCGGACACCGCATTCACAACCCGTTCACCAGCGAGAAGCTGGCCACGCTCGGCCGGGCCCTCGACCTGGCTCCTGGGACGAGCGTGCTCGACCTCGCCTGCGGCAGCGGCGAGATGCTGTGCACCTGGGCGCGCGACCACCAGGTGACCGGCACCGGAGTGGACATCAGCACCGAGTTCCTCGCCGCGGCGCATGCCCGGGCGACGGAGCTCGGGGTCACCGACCGGGTCGCCTTCCGGCACGGGGACGCGACCGGCCATGTCGCCGACGAACCCGTCGGCGTCGCGGCATGCCTCGGCGCCACCTGGATCGGTGACGGGGCGGCCGGCACCGTCGAACTGCTCCGCCGGAGCCTGGCGCCGGGCGGGATCATGCTGATCGGCGAGCCGTACTGGCGCCGGGAGCCCCAGGACCAGGCCACCGTCGAGGGCTGCCACGCCACCACGAAGGACGACTTCCACCCGCTCCCCGAGCTGCTCGAACTCTTCGGCCGGCTCGGCTGCGACGTGGTGGAGATGGTCCTCGCCGACCAGGACAGCTGGGACCGGTATGTGGCGGCGCAGTGGCTCAACACCCGGCGCTGGCTGGACGCGCATCCCGACGACGAGATGGCGGACGAGATGCGCGAGGACCTCGCCACCGGACCCGTACGGCACGTCCGGTACCAGCGTGAGTACCTGGGCTGGGGCGTCTTCGCGTTGATGAACCGCTGACGGGCGCCGGGTGGGCTCCGCCGGTACGACGTACTGACGGGCGGAGCCCACCCGGCTGCCGGCTCCATCGGGCAGCCGGTCCCGTCGAGCAACCGGCCTCGCTCGGGGGTCGCCCACGCCCAGGGCGATCAACTCGGCGGGCCGCTGTTGAACTTCCGGGCGGGGGTACCCGTATCAATCCTCAGTACCGCCCGGAGGGAGAGCAGGTTGTCGACACCGTCCGACCCACAACTGCCACCGAACCGGTCGGCGCTGGAACCGACCCACGTCATGCGCCGACGCCGGTCCGGAGCCCTGTCCGAGCTGGTGCGACAGGTCCAGGAACGGGAACGCGACCCGGACGACGGGTACGAATTCGTCGCGGTCCCGGTAGCGGACACCGCCGCACTGCCTCGTACGGCGGAGGACGACACCCAGGAACTGCCGCCGTACATCGTCGACTTCGGCAGCGACGAAGGCCACGATCAGGGCGGCACACGCGGCCGCCGGGTCGCCCGCACGACGGCGCACGGCCGTACGTCCCTGTTCCGCCGCACGGCGATCGCCATCGCCGCCGTGGCCGCCGCCCTGGCGGGATTCAGCGCGGCCCTTCTGCTCACCTGGGACCGCGAGGCCACCGACGACAAGGCCCAGGCGCCGCCCCCGGCCGCGTCATCCGCCCCGGCACCGTCCCAGCCCGCCGCCGCTCCCGACCCCGATGGCGCAGGCACCCTCCGCGAGGGCGACAGCGGCCCGGAGGTGAGCGACCTCCAGGAACGACTGCTCCGCATCCCCAACGTGTACGAGGGCGGCACGGCCACCGGCCGCTACGACGCCACACTCACCGAGGCGGTAGCCCGTTTCCAGCTCTGGTACGGCATCCGCGGCGACGAATCAGGCGTCTACGGCAACGACACCCGCACCGACCTGGAATCCCGCACGGGGTCCTAATCTCCTGACTCGGAAGACTGGACTACCCCTTCGTAGGAGCCCGTTCGTCCAAGAGGCCATCCGCGCGGAGGTCGTCCCACAGGGGCTGCGGGACGTTCGTGGCGAGGGACGCGATGTTGCTGCGTACCTCTTCGGCCGTGCGCATGCCCACCACGATGCCCGCGATCGTGGAGTGGAGGAGGGGGAAGGCCATGGCGGCCTGGGGGAGGGTCACACCGTGGGTTTCGCAGATGTCGGCGATGCGGTGGGCGCGCTGGAGGAGGGCCTGCGAGGCGGGGGCGTAGTCGAAGCGGGCCTCGGAGGTGGGGCGCGGGGTGGCCAGGAGGCCGGAGTTGAAGACGGAGGCCGCCAGGACCGAGACGTCGCGGGCCGCGCAGGCGGGGAGGAGGTCGTCGAGGGCACTGTGGTCGAGGAGGGTGTAGCGGCCGGAGAGCATCACCACGTCGACGTCGGTCTCCTCGACGAGCCGGGTCAGCATTCCGGGGTGGTACATGCCCGCGCCGATCGCACCGACGACCCCCTCGGCGCGCAGCTCGGCGAGCGCCGGGCAGCCGTCACGCAGCGCGGTCTCGAAGTGGGACTCGGCGTCATGGAGGAACAGCACGTCGATCCGGTCGACGCCCATACGGGTGAGGGAGTCCTCCACGCTGCGACGGATCCCGTCCCGCGAGAAGTCCCACACCCGGCGGTGCGTCGCGGGCACCTCGAAACTCTCGTCCTTCCGCCCCGCCGGATCCTGTGGCACGAGCAGCCGGCCGACCTTCGTCGACAGCGTGAACTCCCCGCGCGGCCTCGTCCGCAGCAGCTCACCCACGCGCCGCTCGGAGTGGCCGATGCCGTAGTGCGGCGAGGTGTCGAAGTAGCGGATGCCGCTGTCCCAGGCCTCCGCCAGCGCCCCCGCCGCGGTCGTGTCGTCGAGCGGCTCGAAGAGCCCGCCCAGCGGCCCGCCCCCGAACCCCAGCTCCGTGACCTCCACGGCGGTACGTCCGAGCCGGTTCCTCTTCATCCAGCAGGTCCTCTTCCTCAGGAGACACAGCACCGTCAGGACATGGTGTCCCGGCGGCGCCGTGACTCCAACCGCTTTTCCAGGGAGGTCAGATCCAGCCCTCCAGCGACTTCATGAAGCCGTCGAAGTCGTCGCGGTGGATGGTGTGGCCCGCGCCGGGGACCGTTCGGACCTCGAAATGGCTCGCGCGTAGGTGGGTGGCGTCCTCGGGGCCGATGAGGAAGCTCGGGTCGGCGAGTTGGACGAGTGAGGGGACCACCGGCTGGGTGGGGAGGAAGCCGAGCAGGGGGCGGCCGCCGAGGAAGTGGGCCGTGTCGGGATCCCAGTCCGCGAGTGTGGCGAGTTCGATGTCCACATCGGCCTCGTCCCAGCGGGGGTTGAGCCGGGCGATGTGCTCGCGGGTCGCGTTCCTGCCCTCGACGAACGCGGCCGCGTCCACCCGCCGGTCGGGCGCGGACGTCGCCCAGACCGGGTCGCAGTACACCGCGCGACGCGGCCGCAGCCGGTCGATGGCCAGCGACAGCGCGAGTCCGCCCAGGGAATGCCCGATGGCCACGTCGGCCCGCCCGGTCAGGGTGTCCACGAGGTCGCGGGCGAAGAGCGCGGGGCTGTACTCGCCGCGAGGCGACGCACCGTGCCCGCGCAGATCCACCGCGACCACCCGGTACCCGCGCTCGGCGAGCGCCGGTCCGACCCGGCGCCAGGTGCGGGAGTCGGACATGATGCCGTGGACGAGTACGGCACTCTTGTCGCCGGATCCCCACGTACGGGTGTTGAGCTGCACGTCGATGCCTTTCTCGGTCCCAGGCCCCAGGCCCCAGTCGTCGCTCTCGCCGCCTCACATCACTCGGCGGCCCGGCCCCGGGCCACGAACTCCCAGCCGCCGTGGGCCACTTCATACACCACGAACCCCGGCTCGACCCGCACGAACCCCGCCCCGCCCGGCGCCTTCACGGCCGAGCGACTCTCTGCAGGCACGCACACCTCGGCCGTCGAACCCACCGGCACCCGCACCGACAACCGTGTCGAACCGTCCACGACCGACCACGCCGCCGAGGCCTCTCCACGTACCGTGCGGACCGAGGTACGGGCCCAGTTCACGCCCGTACGGCCGTCCGGGCGGACCGTGAAGGTCCGGTAGCCCGCGTCTCCGGGACGCAGTCCGGCCACGTTCTCGTACAGCCACTGCACGACCGTGCCCTGGAAGTAGTGGTCGCGGGAGCGCGAGTCGAGCGGCCACATCTCCCACATGGTGTCGGCGCCGTTCTCGAACCAGTAGCCCCAACTCGGGTACGTGCGCTGAGTGGCGATCGCATGGGCCACCTCGGGATGGCCCTGCGCGGACAGCTGCCGCAACAGCACACTCGTCCCGAGCGCACCGGTGTTGAGATGGTTCCCGCGCTGCTTGATGTCGGCGAGGAGGGAGTCGACGACCGTGGCCCGAGCGCCCGGCGGGACCAGCCCGAAGGCGAGCGGAATGCAGTTGTTGGTCTGGCGGTAGCCGGGGTCCTTCGCCGTGCGGTAGTGCCCGTCCGGTCCCAGGAAGGCCGCGTTGAACGCCGCCTTGAGCCCGTCGGCGGCCTTGCGATAACGGTCGGCGACCTCCGCGTCGCGCAGCAGATCCGCCAGTTCCGCCGTGTCCGTGAGTGCCCGGTGCAGATACGCCGTCGCGGTCAGCCGGGTGTCCTCGGGCGGGTTGCCGCCGTACCCCGGCGGCAGATAGTCGCCCAGGGCGGTCACCGCGAGCCCGTCCTTCAGCCGGGAGATCTCCCAGTCCAGATAGCGCGTCAGCGGCGCCCAGTGGTCACGGGCCAGCCGCTCGTCCCCGTAGACGCGGTACATCTCCCGCAGCAGGAAGGGGTACACCGTCGTCCACTCGGGCGAAGGACCGAGATCGCCGTAGCCCCAGCCGCCGCTCGGGACGATCACCGGCAGCTGCCCGTCGGCGTTCTGACTGTCCTTCAGGTCACCGAGCCACTTCGAGAGGAAGCGGTGCACTCCGAGCGCGTACGTCATGACGGGCGCGCCCAGCTGCGCGTCACCGGTCCAGCCGTTCTTCTCGTACATCGGCGTGTCCGTCGGAATGCCGTGCAGGTTGTTGAGGACCGTGCGCCGCATCGCCCCCTCCAGCCGCTCGTAGAACGGCTCGGAGCAGGCGAACGTACCCGTCTCCGCCACGCGCGTATGGACGACCCGGCCCAGCACCTGCGACGGCTTGGGCTTCGCGGGCAGCCCGCTGATCTGCACGTAACGGAAGCCCTTGTACGAGAACTTGGGCTCCCACACCTCGTCGGCGCCGCCGCCCGCGCACACGTACTCGTCGGTCTGGAACCGGCCCGGCACGTGCCCGGTCTCGGCGTGGACGCTCCCGTCGGACTTCAGCTTCTCTCCGTGGATCATGCGTACGGTCGTCCCGGCGCCGGCCCGCACGGTCAGCCGCGTCCAGCCGGCCATCGTGCGGCCCATGTCGACGACGTACACGCCCTCGCTCAACTCCTCGACGGCGACCGGGCGTACGGTCTCGACGACCTCGATCGGGTCGTGCGGCTGTGCGTGAAGGGTGCCTTTAGGGGCCGCCTGCCGCTGGACCTCCTGCCAGCCGCTGTCGTCGAATCCGGGGCGGGACCAGGCCGCTCCGGGTGCCTTGCGCGCGTCGTAACTCTCGCCCGCGTACAGGGAGTTGGAGAGGGTCGGGCCATCGGTGATCCGCCACCGGCCGTCCGTGGCGACCGTGGTGCGGGAACCGTCGGGGTGGTCGATCTCCAACTGGCCGAGGAGCCGCGGCTCGCCGTGCCACGGAGGGCGGTGCCAGTTCCACACGTTCGGTGTCGTCATGCCGAAGAAGCCGCGGCCGAGGGTCACCCCGATCGCGTTGGTGCCCCGGCGGAGGAGGTCCGTCACGTCGTGCACCGCGTACAGCACGGTCTCGTCGTAGTCGGTGAAGCCCGGGTCGAGGACCTGACGGCCGACGCGTCTGCCGTTGATCTCGGCGTCGTAGTAGGCGAGTCCGCTGATGTAGAGGCGAGCGCGGGCCACGGGCTTCGGGACGGCGAACTCGTGTCGCAGCAGCGGAGCCGGCTGCTCGGTCGCCGTGATCGACACACCGTTGCCCCAGGGGCCTTGTCCGTACGCCGCGAGTACGGCCGCCTCGGGCCACCCGCTGTCGTCGAACTCCGGCCGCTGCCAGCCTTCTTGCTCATTCTCGGCACAGCGCCACCCCTCGTCCGTGACCAGTTCGACCGTGTCCGATCCGGTCTCCACGATGAGCCGTACGAGCAGTCCTCCGGGGTTGACGGAGGCGTTGCCGCGGTTCGTCGCCAGGGCGGCGACCGCGATCGGCCCGGACCCGGCGGCACGTACCTGCTCGGTGACGTCGACGAGATGGCCCTGCCGCCAGGCATCGGTCTGCTCGGGCTGGTGCGCCACCCGCTCGCCGCCGAGATACAGGGTGAAGTCGTCGTCGGCCGTGGCGAGCAGCGTCGCCTTCCGGACCTCCGCGCCCGCGGGCGGTGTCAGCGCGCCCCGGAACCAACGGGGCCCGGCGGGCGCGTCGTTGGAGGTCGAGCCGGGTGACCAGATCCAGGACGCGCCGTCGAACGTCGGCGGCTCCGGCGCGGCGGCCGCACCGATCCAGACCCCCTTCCAGGCATCCTTGGACAACGTTGTCTCCCACCAGCGGGGCGCACTCCACGCCGACGGCCGGCCCTCGCCGTCCCACACCCTGACGTGCCAGTGGTAACGGGTGCGCGGCTGGAGAGCCGGGCCGTCGTAGGCGATACCGACGGTCCGGTCCGAGGTGACCCGCCCCGAGTCCCAGACCGTGCGCCGCTCCTGGCGCAGGCCCTTCTTGCTCAGCGCCACTCTCACCTGGTACGCGGTCTGCCGGGCCCCGCGCCCCTCGGCGGCCAACTCCCAGGTCAGTCTGGGCTTTTCGACCTCGGTGCCGAGCAGTGTCTCGGCGTACTCGACGGTCGTGCGCTCGATCCGCAGCCGGCCGGCCCCCGAGGCGTCGGCGGCCGTTCCCGCCGACGCGGCGGCGGTCTCGACGGCCCCGGAACCCAGAGCGGCGGAGGCGCCCGCTCCGGCGACGGAGGTGCGGAGGAAGGCGCGGCGGTTCCAACCCTTGGTCATCTGGGGCCCCTTGGTTGCGTACATGCGTGCACGGATGCGGGTGGCGAAGGGAGAAGGGTGTTTGAAACGATTCATTCGACTGTGGACGATCCTATGCAGTGCGGCTGTCGGGCTTCAAGAGGCGTGCATGGTGTGGCCGTCGGTGCCGCAGGGGGTGGTGAGGTCGGGGGTGGGTGTCCTCGGCCGGGCCGGAAGGCGCCGCAGTCCGCGTCCACGTGCGGGGAAGTGGTTCGCGACCGACCGGAACGGCCCGGCGCGTGCCAGAATCGCAGCGTGGATTGGGGGATCCTCGAACGAGACGACGAGCTGGATCGTCTGGCCGCCGCCGCGCGGGACGCGGCGGACGGAGCCGGTTCGGTGACGCTCGTCTTCGGCGAGGCGGGTATCGGCAAGTCGAGCCTGGTGAAGGCCATGCCTGCCGTGCTGCCCGAGAAGGCGCGCGTCCTGGTGGGGGAGTGCGACGACCTCGCGACGCGACGGCCGCTCGGCCCCTTCCGCGACCTCGTCGGCAGCGTCGGTGCCGAACTGGCCCGGGCCCTCACGGTGGGCGGTGACCGGCCCCGGGTGTACGACGCCCTGCGGGCGGAGCTGACCGCGGCTCCGCATCCGGCGGTCCTCGTCATCGAGGACGTGCACTGGGCCGACGAGGCCTCGCTCGACGCCCTGCGGTTCCTGGTGCACCGGGTGGAACGCCTCCCGGCCCTCCTGGTCCTCACCTACCGGGACGACGAACTGGACCGCCGCCACCCCCTGCACCACCTCCTGGGTCAGGTCTCCCGGGCCGAACGCGTGCACCGCCTCCCGCTGTCCCGCCTCTCCGCGGGCGCCGTGCGGGAGCTGAGCTCGGTGAGCCGCCTGGATCCGGCGGAGGTGTACGAGGTGACCTCGGGCAACCCGTTCTTCGTCGCCGAGGTCGTGGCGGCCGGCGGCACCGGCGGGGTCCCGCCGACCGTGGTCGACGCCGTCCTCGCCCGGCTGCGAGGCCTGGACGACCGCACCCGCGACGCCCTGGAACAGCTCGCCGTGGTCCCGTCCGCCGTCGAACGGTCCCTGGTCGACACGCTGTTCACGGACGGCGTGGCCGAACTGGCCGCCGCCGAACAGCGCGGACTGCTCACCGTGACCCCCGAACGGGCCGGTTTCCGGCACGAGTTGATCCGCAGGGCCGTCGCCGACTCGCTGCCCGCCGCACGGCGTATCGAACTCAACCGCCACATCCTCGCCGCGCTCGTAGCCAAGCCCGGCTCCGACCCGGCCCGCGTCGTCCACCACGCGGCGGAAGCCGGCGACCAGGAGGCCATCGCGCGGTACGGCCCCGACGCCGCCCGGGACGCCTCAAGTGCCGGTGCGCACCGGGAGGCCGCCGCCCATCTGCGGCTCGTCCTGCGACAGCGCGACCGGTTCGAGGCCACCGAACTGGCCGACCTGCTGGAGCGGTACGCCGTGGAGAGCTACACCATCGCCGACTCCGCGGCCGCCGTGGACGCCGAACGGGACGCGGTCGCGCTGCGGCGGTTCCTCGGCGACACCCGGGCGCTCGGCGCCGACCTGCGCTGGCTGTCCCGTATCCACTGGTGGGCGGGCAACGCCGACGAGGCACAGCGTGCCGCGCGCGAGGCCATCGCCGTCCTGGAGGACGCGGGCGACGACCGGCTGCTCGCGCTCGCCCTCAGCAACACCTCCCAGCTCCACATGCTCTCCGAACGCAGCGCCCTGGCCATCGACTTCGGCGAGCGCGCCATCGCACTGGCCCGCCGCACCGGGGACGACGCGATCCTCGCGCACGCCCTCAACAACGTCGGCTCCGCCCGCTGGCGCTCCGGCGACCCGCTCGGCCGCGCCCAACTGGAGGAGAGCCTGAAGGTCGCGCTGGCCGCGGGCGAGGTCGAGCACGCCTGCCGGTCGTACGCCAACCTCATCTGGACGCTGCTCCAACGCCTCGAGTTCACCGAGGCCGACCGCTACCTGGCACCCGGTATGGCGCTGGCGGACCGGGCGGAACACGTCGGCTTCCTCAGCTATCTCCATGTCGCGACGGCGCTGCGCCGGTTCGCCGCCGGGGCCTGGGACGACGCGGAGCGGCACGCCGAGATCGGCGCCCACGACTTCGTGCCCGCCCGCTGCCCCGCACTGACCGTGCTGGCGCGGGTACGCGTCCGCCGCGGCCGGGACGGCGGGGAGCAACTGCTCGACGAGGCCTGGCAAATCGCCGTGCGCGCCCGTGAACTGCAGCGCACCGGGCCGGTCGCGGTCGCCCGGGCGGAGGCGGCCTGGCTCCGGGGCGATCACGCGGCGGTGATCGCGGTCGCCGGTGAGGTCTTCGAGGAGGCGCGCCGCCTGTCCGCCATGCCGCACGTGGCCGAACTCGGCTACTGGCTCACCAAGGCGGGCAGCCCCGTACCGGCGGACGGCTGGGACCATCCGTACGCGCTCCAGACCGCCGGACGGTGGCGCGAGGCGGCCGAGGTCTGGCGCGCGGCCGGCTGCCCGTACGAGGATGCCGCCGCCCTCGCCGAGAGCCCGGACCCGGACGACAAGCTCACGGCCCTCGCCGGTCTGGACGCGCTCGGCGCGGAGCCCCTGGCC
Organism: Streptomyces sp. NBC_00258; assembly: GCF_036182465.1. Lineage (NCBI taxonomy): Bacteria > Bacillati > Actinomycetota > Actinomycetes > Kitasatosporales > Streptomycetaceae > Streptomyces > Streptomyces sp. NBC_00258. The sequence continues at coordinate 2,128,735 of NZ_CP108081.1, read as the reverse complement.
CGCCTGGTCCGCGGCGAACTGCGACGGCTCGGCGTGCGCCACATCCCGCGCGGCCCGCTCGCCGCGACGCGCGACAACCCCGCGGGCCTCACCGAGCGCCAGCTCCAGGTGATGCGACTGCTGGCCCAGGGGCTGACCAACCCCGAGATCGCCGAGCGGCTCGTGGTCTCGGTCCGTACGGTCGACAACCACGTCTCCGCCGTACTGGACAAGCTCGGTGCCCGCTCCCGGCGCCAGGCCACCGCCCGCGCCACGGAGCTGGGGCTGGTGCCCGGACGCGAGACCTAGGTAGCCGCCGACGCCGAGCTGAGTGACCGGCACGGATATCTGCGCACGGTGGACGGGACTAGAAACAGGCCCATGGAAGGGGCCCGGAAGCCGGGTCCCGGATCGGGGGATGCACATGTCCGTCACACCCGCACAAGCGGCCCGGCAGGAACTCACCCAGTTCAAGGGACAGTTGATCGGGCCGGACGACTCCGGCTACGAAGAGGCCAGTCCCGTCTACAACGCGATGATCGTGCGTCGGCCCGCCCTGGTGGCGCGCTGTACGAGCGCCGAGGACGTCACGCACGCCGTCGGCTTCGCCCGCGCCCACGATCTGCCGCTCGCCGTGCGCGGCGGAGGGCACCACGGCGCGGGACTCGGGACCTGCGACGACGGAGTGGTCGTCGACCTGTCCCCGCTCAAGGACATCGAGGTCGACCCCGAGGCCAGGACGGTCCGCGTCGGCGGCGGCTGCGTCTGGGGCGAGGTGGACCGGGCCACCAACGCGCACGGTCTGGCCACCCCGAGCGGCATCATCTCCACGACCGGCGTCGGGGGCCTCACGCTCGGCGGCGGCCTCGGCCATCTCACCCGCAAGTGCGGGCTGGCCATCGACAACCTCCTGGAAGCCGAGGTCGTCCTGGCCGACGGCCGCGGCGTGCGCGCGAGCGCCGACGAGAACCCCGACCTGTTCTGGGCGATCCGCGGCGGAGGCGGCAACTTCGGCGTCGTCACCTCGTTCCTGTTCCGGCTGCACGAGGTGAGCACGGTCGTCGCGGGTCCCACGTTCTGGCCCGTCGAACAGTGCGCCGAAGTACTCGCCGCCTACCGCGACTTCATCCCGCACGCGCCCCGTGAACTGAACGGCTTCTTCCTGATCGGCGCGGTCCCGCCCGCACCGCCGTTCCCCGAGGAGCTCCATGGGCGCAAGGCCTGTGGTGTCGTGTGGTGCTACGCCGGGGAGGACGCGGACGCGGCGGCGCGCGCGATGGCGCCCCTGCTCGACGCCCTGCCGGAGCCGATGCTGCACGGCCCCGCGCCGATGCCGCACCCCATGATCCAGGGTGCCTTCGACGGCCTCTACCCGCCCGGCGACCAGTGGTACTGGCGTGCCGACTTCGTCAACGAGATCCCCGCCGAGGCGATCGACCTGCACGCCAAGTTCGGCGCCGAACTGCCGACCATGAAGTCGACCATGCACCTGTACCCGATCGACGGCGCCGTCCACGACCACGCGCCGACGGACACCGCCTGGAGCTACCGCGACGCACGCTGGGCCTCCGTCTTCGCGGGCGTGGACCCCGACCCGGCCAACGCCGACGACATCAAGCGGTGGACCGTCGACTACTTCGAGGCCCTCCACCCGTACTCGGCGGGCGGCGCCTACGTGAACATGATGATGGACGAGGGCCAGGAGCGCGTACGCGCCAGCTACCGCGACAACTACGCCCGGCTGGCCCGGATCAAGGCCGAGTACGACCCGGGCAACCTCTTCCGGCTCAACCAGAACATCGAGCCGGCCGCGAGGCCCTGACCGGCGGGACCCGGACCGGCCCTGGCGCCAACGGGGGGCGTCAGGGCCGCGGGGACTCAGGACTTGCGGGCGACGCCCCCGTACACGTCCGTCGCCTCCGGAGTGCTGCCCGGCTCGGGGCGCCACAGCGGGCAGGAGACGATGCCGGGGTCCAGCAGTTCGAGACCGTCGTAGTAGACGGAGATCTCCCGCGGGCTGCGCAGCACGTACGGGACGGCGCCGGTGTCGTCGTAGCCCTCCTGGGCCCGCTTGAGCTCGGCGTCCGTGTCGGTGCTGTCGTAGTGCACGAAGTAGCTGCCCGGCGGCAGAGCGGCCTGGAGACGGCGGACGATCGACCGGGCCTCTTCGTAGTCCTGGATGTGGCCCAGGATGCCCATCAGCATCAGCGCGACGGGCTTGCTGAAGTCGAGGATCTTGCTCGCGGCCTCGATGATCTTCTCGGGCTCGTGCAGGTCCGCGTCGATGTAGTCGGTGACACCCTCGGGGGTGCTGGTGAGCAGCGCCTGGGCGTGCCGCAGCACCAGCGGATCGTTGTCCACGTAGACGATCCGCGACTCGGGCGCCACGCGCTGGGCGACCTGGTGGGTGTTGTCGTACGTGGGCAGGCCCGTGCCGATGTCCAGGAACTGGCGGATGCCCAGCTCACCGGCGACCAACGTCACGGTACGGATCAGATAGCCGCGGGAGGCGCGGGCCATCGCCTCGATGTTCGGGGCGATCTCGCTGTAGGCGTCACCCGCCTCCCGGTCGACCTCGTAGTTGTCCTTGCCGCCCATCCAGTAGTTCCAGATGCGGGCCGAATGCGGCACCGTGGTGTCGATCTTGGACAAAGCGTCCCGGTCGGGGATGGACTGGCCGTCTGCCATGCGAGATCTCCTGCCGTGCGTCACGCGGTCTGCTTCCAACCTACCGTCAACTGCCCTTTGCATCGCCCCAGTTGAAGATCGGGGGCGGATGGCGCACGGATGGGAGGACTGGGGCCACCGACGTCCAGAGTGACGACGGGGACGTGCTGGGCGAGGGTGCGGAACGCCCTGCGGTAGGCATCGGCAGCCTCGGCGCTCTCGGAGTCCGGGCGGTGTCCGGAGTCCGTCAGATGGAGAAGGGCGCCGTCCCGCTCGGCCACGGACTCGGCGAAGTCGAGCGCCTGGATCCATGTCACCCGGGAGTGCCCGCGGCGCAGCGGCCCGTAGACGAGTTCGTGGATGATGCCGCCGTCGACCGCCAGGCGGCCGGGGGCGGCGAGGAGTTCGCGGTACGGACGGGTCGGGTCCACGTGGTGCAGGTGGCCCCGCGAGCGCCTGATCATGAATCCGCTGCGGACCAGTTCGGCGAGCAGCCCGCTTCTGGCGATGCCGTCGGGGCCCTCGACGACCAGTGTCCGGCACCGGTCGACGGCCTCATGGAGCGTGCGCATACCACTCCCTCCAGGACGACCGACTTTCCCAGTGTGGCCGGGCGACCCGCACGGCGGGAGTGCGCGTGCGGGTTGTCCGGTTGTGCGGCCGTAGTGGTGGATGGTTGTGCGGGCGTAGTGGTGCCGCCCGGACCGGGCGGGCGAGGGCGTCGGAGCGCGGGCTCGCGACGCGGGAGTTCGGACAGGGTGTCGGGCGACGGGCGGCGTCAGGCGACGAGGAAGTCGGCCTGGCCGGACTTCGCGCCCTCCAGGAACGAGATCATCTCGTCCCGGGTGTAGATCAGCGCGGGCCCCTCCGGGTCCTTGGACTGGCGGAACGCGACGCTGCCGTCGGGCAGTCGCTTGGCCTCGACACAGCTGCCGCCGTTGGTGCCGCTCCAGGGCTTCTGCCAGCCCTCGGTTCCCAGATCGATGGCGGGCATACCGCTGTGGATGGGGTCCATGGAAGTCATGGCTCACAACTCCTTACGCAGTTCAGCCAGGATGGCCCTGGTCCGAGCGACCGGCTCCGCCTGCACGGACATCCGGTCCATTACTTCGAGGTACGTCACGACGTCGGCCGGCTGGTCGACGTAGACAGAGCCGACGAGGCTCTCGGTGTAGACGACGTCGGGAAGTTCGGAGAAGCCGAAGCGGAAGTAGTGGAAGGGGCCGAACGCTCCCGGATGGGCTCCTACGGAGTAGCGCAGGATCTGGATCCGGACCTTCGGCATGTCCAGGACCTCGTTCATCCGGTCGATCTGGGCCCGCATCACCTCGGCCCCGCCCACCGGGCGGCGCAGCACCGTCTCGTCGAGGACGGCCCAGACGGCCGGTGCGTCGGATTTCCCGAGCAGGTCCTGGCGCTTGAGGCGCAGGGCGACGCGGCGGTCGATGTCCTCCTTCGTCTCGTTGGGAAAGCCGATGTGCATGAGCGCGGCCGCGTAGTCGTGCGTCTGCAACAGGCCGGGGACGTAGTGGGGTTCGTAGAGACGGATGACGCTGGCTTCGCTCTCCAGGCTCACGTAGGCGCTGAACCATTCGGGCAGCACGTCGCGGTACGAGTACCACCAGCCGGGCCGGTTGGCCTCCCTGGCCAGGGTGAGGAAGTCGTCGACCTCGGACTCCGGGACTCCGTAGGTGTGCAGCAACTCCCTCACGTAGGGGATACGGAGACCGACCTCGGCCTTTTCGATCCGGCGGACCGTCAGAGGAGTGACCTCGATGGCCCGCGCGGCGTCCTCGAAGGAGACTCCGGCTTGTTCCCGCAAGTGCCGGAGCCGCTTGCCGAGAACCATCCGCAGGACGGTCGGTGCACTGCCGCCCGAGCGGTTGTCGCTCACGTCCTACCTCCCGGAACGGCCGTCACAGCGTGCAGTGTGCCACGAGGCCGCTGACACTGACAGAGCGATGAGGATCGTTCTGAAATTATCAGAACGCTTGTTGCGGGTTGAGTGTGTCGGCCATCATAGTGATCGAGTGACCTGCCGCACAGTCCGGCGGCGACGGCGCACAACAGCGCATCGCCCTCCCGGACTTGACGCCCCGGCAGGGAGGGCAGACCGCAGTACCGCGATGCGACACCTGGATGGCCACCGTGACCGACGGACAATCGAGGAGCCCGGGCAAGGGTCCCGCCGGGGCCAACAAGGTGCTGGCGGCCGCCCTCAGAGACGCCGGCTGCTCCTATGCCTCACTCGCCCTTCGGGTCAACGAACTGGGGCGCAGACAGGGCGCGGACTCCAACTACGACAAGGCGTCGGTCACCCGCTGGCTGAACGGCCAGCAACCCCGGGGAAACACCCCCCAGTTGATCGCCGCCGTCCTGTCCGAGCGACTCGGCCATGCCGTCTCGCCCACGGACCTCGGCTTTCTGCCCGACCAGCAACGCCCGGTCGCCGGCAGGGCACTTGTGTACCGCGAAGACCTGGCAGACACCTTGCACACCTTGGCCGAACTGGGCTCCACCGACATCTCCCGCCGCAGCCTCCTCGGCGCGGTCCCCTTCGTCGCGGGCGCCCTGACGAACCCTCAGCGTGAATGGCTGCTCTGGCTGGTGGAGAACCCGGATGCCACGCGGCTCGCGCCGGTGACCGACGGCGGTCCCGTCGAGCAGGTCCACGCCATGATCAGCATGTTCGACCAGATGGACAACCACTTCGGCGGCGGCGGAGTGCGCACCAGCATCGTGCACTACCTGTGCACCGAGGTCGTGCCCATGCTCCAGCGCCGCGGCACGCCCCCGCACCAGCAGCGCCTGCTGTACGCGGCGGCCGCCCGCCTCGCCGCGATGGCCGGCTGGAGCTCGTACGACGCGGGGGAGTACGGGCTCGCGCAGCGCTATATGACCCAGGCGCTGCGGCTCTGTGCCGAGGGCCGCGACCGCGTCCTCGGCGGTCAGATCCTGGCCGGTCTCTCCCACCTCGCCACCAACCTCGGTCGCCCGGACGAGGGCGTGGCACTGGCGAGGGCCGGCATCGCGACCGCGAAGGACTCGGGCAGCCCGCTCGGTCTGATGCGCCTGTATGCCATGTCGGCGCGCGGACACGCCGCGCGGGGCCGCTCCGGTGAGACCGCCGAGGCGCTGAGGCTCGCGGAACAGCAGCTGGACGCGAGCCGGGGAGCCGCGCAGGAGTCGGTGTGGGTGCGTTTCCTCGACCACCACTACCTGCAGGCCGAGTCCGCCCTGTGCTTCCGCGACCTCGGCCTGGCCGCGCAGGCGGAGCGCACGGCCGGTGAGTCCGTCGACGCCAACGCCGACCGGCGCAGGCGCCAGGCCATCAGCCGTTCCGTACTGGCGACCGCGCATCTCCAGCAGAACCGCCTCGACGAGGCGATCGGTACGGCCACCAAGGCGCTCGACGCTCTCAGTACGGTGCACAGCGAGCGGTCCATCCAGGCCCTGCGCGACTTCCGCAAGAGGCTGGAGCCCCGCAGCCACGAGCCACTGGTCCAGGAGTTCGAGCGCAGGTCCCGGCCGGTGCTGGGGGCCGCGGCATGACCATCGGCCCCGGCGCGACCGGCCTGCCCGACGGCTTAGTAGCCGTCCGGCGAGGGCGCGTTCTGGGCGCGGTCGACGGGCAGGTTGGCCCCGGAGATCCCGCTCGACCAGTCCGACAGCAGGAACGCCACCACGCGCGCCACCTCCTGCGGCGCGACCGGTTCCCCGCCCGGCAGCTCGGCTGCCGCGAACGCGGCGAAAGCCTCGGGTTCCTCCCTGCGCATCCGGTCCCAGCGGCGGCCCGGTATGAGCATCGACCCCGGCGAGACGGCGTTCACCCGGATCCCGTCCGGGCCGAGTTCTCGGGCCAGCGAGGCGGCCAGATGGATCTGCGCGGACTTGGCTGTTCCGTACTGCGCGTCGGGCCCCGGCTTCCAGCCGGAGATCGACGAGATGACGACGACCGACCCACCGCCCGCCGTACGCAGATACGGGACGGCGGCCCGTACCAGCCGCGCGGTGTGTCCGACGTTCAGTTCCCAGGTCGCGGCCCAGTCCCCGGGGTCCGTCTGTTCGAGGCCGCGCCCGCGAGAACCGCCCGCACAGGCCACCACCCCGTCCAGGCCGCCGAAGCGATTCGCCGAGGCCGTGACGAACGCCTCCAGCCGCTCCGGTTCGGTGACATCGAGGGCTCGGGTGAACAACCCGTCGGGCGCCGCGGCATCGACCGTGTCTCTCAGCGTCTCCAGGTCACGTGCGGTACGGGCGCACGTCGCCACCCGGGCGCCCTCGGCGGCCAGCAGCCGCACGATCTGCTCGCCGAGCCCGCGCGTACCGCCGGTGACGAGCACGCGCTTGCCGCTCACGCCGGACCAGCCGCGGGCACCCTGCCCGCTCTCGACCGCCCGGCCCTCGCTCACGTTGCTCACGCGTTCGAACATACATGCCACACCACTACGCGCCTGCAACCGGACAACCCCCGCACCCCCTGGTCCGCCGCCGCTCGGACCGGTTGGCTGCACGAGCAGCCACCGAGACCGTCCCCCACCCGTGCTGCACTCGAAGGAGGCACGATGACGGCATCCGGGGCGCACCGCCGTGGGCCGTCGCCCTCGCCGACGCGCGGCGCGGACCATGACTCGCCCGCCGGTCGGCCCTGGGCCGGTGAGACAGCCGGGGCCGCTCCGGCCGCGCCCGTCGCCGTGAGCGCGGCCCGTGTCCTTCGCATCGCGGTCCCCGCGCAGCCCGCGCGCGCCTCGGGCGTACGGCGCATGGTCGCCGAGCAGCTGTCGTACCTGCGGTTGCCGGCGGAGCGGCTCGACATCGCCGTGCTGGCCACGGACGAACTGTTCGCCAACGCCGTCAGGCACGGCAGCCCCGACGCCGGTGACATGGTCACCGTCAGCGTCGAGTGCACCGACCGCGAAGTACGGGTGACGGTCGCCGACCACTCGCCCGACCTGCCACGCCACCGTACGGCCGGCGACGCCGAGGAGTCCGGACGCGGGCTCACCATCGTCGCCGCGCTGGCCGACGACTGGGGCAGCGCGCCGCCCGACCCCGGCGAGACGGGGAAGCGGGTGTGGTTCTCGTTGGAAATCCAGGGGGCGTCATGAGCGGTTCCGGCATGCCGGGCCACGTCGCGCACGACACGGCGCGGGAGGGGCGTACGGGGGTCGCCCCCCTTCCGGGTCGCGACGGGCCCACGGAGCCGACGGGTGCCCCGGACGACCCGGGGCACCCGTGCCGGGACGGGCACGCGGGGCGAGTGCACGACACGGCGGGGGAGGACGGCGCGGGGCGCAGCCACGACGAGATACACGACGAGGTGCGGGAAGTGCGTCCGGTCGTCGTGCCGGCGCTCGCGGCGGCCCTCGCCCACGAACTGGTCCGCAGAGCGGACGAGGACCGGAGAGTGACGCGGGCGGCGCACCGCAGTCCTACGCAGGTCGCGCGCCGCCGCATCACCGAGTGCCGCAGGGGCAACGCCGAAGCGCTGAAGACCATCGTCAAGCGTCATGCCTGGCCGACCGCCGACCTGGTCGGCGCGCCCGCCTCGACGGCGGCGCTGATGATCCTCCTGCACGCTCCCGACCTCGACTTCCAGCTCGCCTGCCGCGACCTGATCGCCCAGGCCACGGCGGACGGACGCTGCCCGGCGCCGCACCACGCGTACATCGCCGACCACTGCGCCGTCGAACTCGGCCAGCCGCAGTTCTACGGAACCCGCGTCGACCCCTCGACCTTCCTTCCGTATCCGGTCCGTCAGCCCCGGACGCTCGACGAGCGCCGTGAGGACGTCGGGCTGTGCCCGCTCGACGAGCAGATGCGGGCGCTGCGCCTCGGCGGCTGAAACCCGGGGCGGTGGCGGAGGCGGTGCTACGGCTCCAGCCGCAGCTGCCATTCCTGCTCCTGGTCGCCGGAGACCATCCCCTCCTCGCGGACGGTGAAGACGGAGGTCAGGGTCTCGTCGGCCCGCCGTACCGCCTCGGGGCTGCCCTGCAGGGTGACGGTCACGGGCGCGGAGAGTGGCGGCGTGGCCGGGGGTGTGACACCGGCACCGACCGGTACGTCGTTGTCGAACGCGGCCGTGTAGACCGTGGCGCCCCCGTCCCCGGGCATGTCCTCCGCCGCTCCGAAGGCGGATTCGAGGGTGTGGACGACCGCCCGCGCGTCGGCGGCCGTGCCGCCGCTGAGCGTGAGCGTCAGAGCGAGATGCGTGCCAGGCGTCATGACCAGCCACCTTTTCTTGTGCGGATGCGCGCCGTCCCGTTCGTGTAACCGGTCCTCCCGGCGACAAACGGCGGCCCGGCCCTGCGTGGGGCATGTCTCCATGACACCGCCATCCACCGGACCTCGCAGCCGCACCGCCCGGGTGCCGCGAGCCGCCGCAGGCTTCCCGCTCGGCTTCCCGTCGGTTTCCCGCCGGGTCAGGAGGGTCGCAGCGAGGTGGTCTCCATGAGGTGGGCGGCCATCCGGCGGGCGGGGTCCTCGGTCTGTTGCGCGATGCGGTGGAAGGTGTCGTGAGCCGATCGGGCCGGCCAGGCGGCGGGCAGGTGCCGGGCGGGCAGCCGCGGGTCCGTGCGGATGATCCGGAGCCACTCGCTGGTCAGGCGCAGCCGGGTCCCCAGCGGGTCCCCGGAGTCGGAGCCGAGCCAGTCGGTCCAGCGCTTGTCGAAGTCGGTGTACCGGGCGGCGACGCCGTCCAGGTCCCAGGTGTCACGGATCATCAGGCCGATGTCGGTGGCCTCGTCGGCCGTCGCATGGAAGATCTTGACGTGGGCCGCGAGCCCGAGTTCGGAGACGAGCGCGGACACGTCGAAGTCGCCGGGCGCGATCCACAGCCCGCTGTAGAGGGGGCCGAAGCCCGACCAGGCCAGCCGGGAGCGCAGATCGTGCCGCTGGCGCTGCCAGGACTCGGGCAGGGAGAAGCCGAGCAGCGTCCAGGTGCCGTCCCAGTCGTCGTTGACGGCGCCGGTGTCCCAGAGCCGCTTCTTGCCGTTCCAGAGGATCTCCGTGGCCTGCGGGGTCAGCCCGAAGTACATCCGGCGTCCCTCCCGCTGACGTTGCAGCAGACCACGGTTGACCATCCGGGTCAGCGTGGACCGCACCGCCTGCTCCCCGACCCCGGCGCGCGCCAGCACCTCGATGACGCTGCCGGAGTACACGCACAGCGGCCCCTCCTCCAGAACGTGGCCGCCGAAGAAGGCGAACATCAGCGACTGCGGGCGAAGCTGCGGTCCTTCGGGGAGGTCCATGGCCGCCTGTGGAGTCTCGTCGTGCACGTCGGGAAGGGTACGGCCGCCCACCTTGCAACCTCCCCTGTCCGGAGTACTGACAGCGCGAACATAGGTGTGTAGATTGCGGCCGTCAAGAAAGTGCACAACATCTGGACGGGTCGACTGGTCTCGACGAGGCAGCGGCGGCTACTCCCCGCTCCGCTGCCTCGCCGTCGGAAGTCCGCGCGTCCGGCGGCCGTGGCTCCGGGAGTGCCCGGGGCCGAGCCGGACATCGAAACCGGCTCGGCGTCCACTTCCGATGCGTTCCCGGAGCTCGCGGTTCTCCGCTCGACCCGCTCGACCCGCTCGATCCGCTGGACCTGTCCGGTCACGGCGGGGTGTGCACACCACCACAGGTGTTTTCCGTCAGGAGGAGCCCATGCAAAGGCGCATTCTCGGGCTAGCCATAGCCGTGGTCACGGTCGCAGGCGCGGCCGGATGCGGATCCTCGTCCTCCTCGAGCGGCGCTTCGTCGTCCTCCGGCGGAGGCAAGACCACGGAGGTCAAGGTCGGCATCATCCCGATCGTCGATGTGGCACCGCTCTATCTGGGCGACAAGAAGGGCTTCTTCAGCAGCCGGGGCATCAAACTGAAGATGGAGAGCGCCCAGGGCGGCGCCGCGATCATCCCCGGTGTGGTGAGCGGCCAGTTCCAGTTCGGCTTCAGCAACACCACCTCGCTGATGCTCGCCCAGACCAAGGGCGTACCGGTCAAGTCGGTGGTGAACGGAGCGGCCTCCAACGGCAAGATCGGCGCCGACGTCACCGGCGTCGCGGTCAAGAAGAACAGCTCGATCAAGTCGGCCAAGGACCTCGCCGGAAAGACGGTGGCGGTCAACACCCTGCAGAACATCGGGGACACGACGGTCCGCGAGTCGGTCCGCAAGGCCGGCGGCGACCCGTCCAAGGTCAAGTTCGTCGAGATACCGTTCGACCAGATGCCGGCCGCCCTGGACGGCGGGCAGGTGGACGCGGCCTGGATGGGCGAGCCCGCGACGACGATCGCCAAGGGGCAGGGCGCCCGTGTCATCGCCTCGCCGTTCGCCGAGACCGACCCGAAGCTCACCGTGGCCACGTACTTCACCTCGGCCAAGGTGATGCAGGAGAACCCGGACCTCGTGAAGAAGTTCAGCGAGGCGATGGCCGAGTCGCTGACCTACGCCTCCGAGCACCCCGACGAGGCGCGCCAGATCCTCACCTCCTACACCAAGATCAGCGGCGATGTGATCGAGAAGCTCATCCTGCCCAGCTGGCCCGCCGAGGTCGACATGGCCTCCCTGGAGAAGCTGGCCGCCCTCGGCGAGGAGGACGGCATCTTCGGCGACAAGAAGCCCGACCTGAACACGCTGTTCTCATGACCGGCCCCGCTCTCACCCCTGCACTGGCGGAGCCCGCCGGGACCGACACCGGTCCCGGCGGCGCACCCGCCCGGCGAGGTCCGGTCCCCGTAGCGGTACTGCGTGGCCTTGCCGGTCTCGCCGGACTGGTTACGGTGCTCGAAGTGCTGCCGCACACCGGCCTGGTGTCGGCCGACTACCTGCCGCCCGCCTCGGAAACCGTCCGCACCCTGGGGACCCTGCTCGCCGAGCCGGCGTTCTGGACCGCGCTCGGCGACACCCTGACCGGATGGGGCCTGGGGCTGGCCGTCGCCGTCGTGGCGGGCGTCGCCGCCGGAGTGGTCATCGGTTCCGTGCCCGTTCTGCGCGCGGTGACCGCCTCCACCATCGAGTTCCTGCGCCCCATCCCGTCCGTGGCCCTGATCCCCGTCGCGGTCCTGCTCTACGGCACCGACCTCAGGTCGAAGCTGCTGCTCGTCGTGTACGCCTCCTTCTGGCAGGTGATCGTCCAGGTCCTGGCCGGTATGCAGGACGTCGACCCGGTCGCCGAGGACACCGCCCGCAGTTATCTGCTCGGCACCTGGGGCCGGGTCCGCCATGTCCTGTGGCCGACCGCGCTGCCGTACGTGATGACGGGGGTGCGGCTGGCCGCCACCGTGGCGCTCATCCTCACCATCACCGCCGAACTCGTCATCGGCGCGCCCGGTCTCGGCCACGAGATCGCCGTCGCACAGGTCTCCGGAGCCGTGCCGCGGGTCTACGCCCTGGTCCTGGTCACCGGCCTGCTCGGCGTGGCCGTCAACCTGGCGGCACGAGCGGTCGAACGACGGGCACTGCACTGGCACCAGTCCGTACGCACGGAGGTGACCGCATGACCGCCCTTGCCGTGGCCCGACGCGGCCTGCTCGTCCTGGGCCTGCCCGCCGTCTTCTTCACCGTGTGGTGGTTCACCACCGCCGACAGCACCGACTTCTACTTCCCGCCCCTGGCCACCATCCTGGACAGCTTCGGGAAGGTCTGGACGACGGAACGGCTGCTGTCGGACGTGGTCCCGAGCCTGCTGCGCCTCGTGGCCGGCTATCTCCTCGCCGTGGTCGTCGGAGTGGGGCTCGGCCTGGTCGTCGGTATGCGGCGGGCCGTACGGGACGTCCTGGAACCGGTCCTCGAACTCTTCCGGGCCATCCCGCCACCCGTGCTGATCCCGGTGATCATGCTGTTCGCGGGCATCGGCGACACCATGAAGGTGCTCGTCATCGTCAGCGGCTGCATGTGGCCGATCCTGCTCAACACCGTCGAAGGCGTCCGCGCGGTCGACGAGGTGCTCGGCGACACCTGCCGCTCCTACGGCATCACCGGCGTCGCACGCCTGCGGCATCTGGTGCTGCGCGCGGCGAGCCCGCAGATCGTCACGGGCATGCGCCAGGCCCTGTCGATCGGGATCATCCTCATGGTCATCAGCGAAATGTTCGCCGCCAGCAACGGCCTGGGCTTCACGATCGTGCAGTTCCAGCGCTCCTTCGCCATCCCCGAGATGTGGAGCGGGGTCCTGCTGCTCGGCATCCTCGGCTTCCTCCTGTCCCTGCTCTTCCGGTTCGCCGAGAACCGAGCCCTGGCCTGGTACCACGGTCTGCGCCGCGCGCAGCGCAACCCCTGACGCACCCTCCGACGCAACGCCTGAGAAGGAGACGTCGATGCTCGACGTACAAGACCTGCAGAAGATCTACACCGGTCGGCACCGCAACGTCGAGGCGCTGCGCAACCTCACCTTCCACATAGCCGAGGGCGAACTGGTGTGTCTGGTCGGCCCGTCGGGCTGCGGCAAGACCACCCTGCTGAAGTGCATGGCGGGCCTGCTCGCCCCCACCCGCGGCGAGGTACGTCTCGACGGCCGCCCGGTCGCCGGACCGCCGCCCGGCATGGCGGTCGTCTTCCAGGAGTACGGCCGCTCCCTGTTCGCCTGGATGAACGTGCGCGACAACGTCGCCCTGCCACTGCGCCGCAAGAAGCTCGGCAAGGCGCGCGAGCGGGAGTTGGTGGACCACGCCCTGGCGGTGGTCGGCCTCTCCGACGCCCACGAGGCGTACCCCTGGCAGCTCTCGGGAGGCATGCAGCAGCGCGTCGCCATCGCCCGCGCGGTCGCGTACGAGCCGAAGGTGCTGCTGATGGACGAGCCCTTCGCGGCGGTCGACGCGCAGACCCGCGCCGAACTGGAGGACCTCATCCGGAAGTTGTGGCACGAACTCGGCGTCACCGTCCTGTTCGTAACCCACGACATAGACGAGGCGGTGTACCTCGGCCAGCGCACCCTGATCCTCTCCAAGTCCCCGACCGTCGTGCAGGAGGACCTCACCATCGACCTCCCCGACGAGCGCGACCAGTTGCACACCCGCTCCAGCCCCCGCTTCGCCGAACTGCGCGCCCACGTCTACGAGCAGATCCAACGGGCCAAGCACCACAGCGGGGACACGGCACCGGACGCGGTGGTCGCGGACCGCACCATGGAGCCCGTCCTCCAGAAGACCGAGTCCTGAGCGTCCGCCGCCGGCCGGTGAGTGAGACGCCGCCTCCGCGGCGGACGGCCGCTCTCCGGCGCCTCTTCCGTGATCACCCGGAAGCGGACGGCTCCGGCTCGACCAGTCCCTCGCGGTAGGCGATGGCCACGGCCTCCGTTCGGCTGGCGGCGCCGAGCTTGGCGAGGATGTTGGAGACGTGCACGCTTGCCGTCTTCCCGCTGATGAACAGCTCTTCGCCGATCTGGCGGTTGGTGCGGCCGCGGGAGAGGAGCAGCAGGACGTCGTTCTCACGTGCCGTCAGCAGCGGTGCTCTTTCCGACGTGGCCGCGGTCTCCGCGAGGCGGCCCCGGCGGATCAGCCGCTCGACCTCGTCGCGCAGCGGTACGGCGCCCAGCCGGACGGCCGTGTCGTGCGCGGCACGTGCGTGCGCGGCGGCCTCTTCGCGCCGATCCGCACCCAACAGGGCCTCCGCCAGCCGTAGTTGACAGCGGGCCTGCTCATAGACGTCTCCGTAGCCGAACGCCGCGACGGCCTTCTCCCAGGCCCCGACGCTCGGTTCGACGCCCACTCCGCCGTCCGGCCGGGCACCGGCCCGTGCCCACTCCGCCTCGGCGCGCGCCAGCCACGCCAGCCCCTCGGGCCCCTGCGGCGTACCGTCCTCGCCCTTGGCCGCCGTGACCCGGGCCAGCTCCACCAACTCCTTCCCGGTCTCCGTCCAGCGGTCGACCCCTTCTTCGTCGCCGGTCAGCCGGGACTCCACTACCGCGTCCCCGATCGCGGCCAGGGCGAGGGCCGCGAGCCGTACGGCCACATGGGGCGTGGTGCCGGCCTCGTCGATGAGCGCTGCGAGCGTCGTACGGAACTGTTCGAGAGCCCCCTCCGCGTCGCGTCGCAGTACCGCGGCGTCCGTCAGGAGGAGGCCCGCGACGAGCGTGGCCATCCAGTCGAACGGCCCGTCGAGCAGGGCTTGGGCCCGCTCGGCGGCACGCTCGTCGCCGCGCGCCAGGGCCACGGACAGGGCGGGCCCGATCGCGTACCTGCCCGCCGTCGGCAGCCGGTCGGCCTCGGTCTCCGCCGAGCGGACGCACTCGTCCCACTGGCCCAGGGTGTAGAGCATCAGGGAGCGCAGATAGCGCATCTCCACCGGGTACGGAGACGAGAGGAGCCCGGCGCGGCCCGCCCGCTCCAGGCCCTCGGTGAGCCAGGTCAGGCATTCGTCCAGGTCACCGGACTCGTGCGAGCCGATGGAGAGGTTGAAGAGCGCGCGCATCTCGACGGAGGCGTTGCCGGCGCGGCGGGCCAGCTCACGTGCCTCCCGCAGCCGGGCCCGCCCCTCGGGCGTACGCCGGCTCTGCCCTTCGAGACCGACCAGCGAGATCAGCAGATCGGCCTGCGCGTCGGACACGTCGAGTTCCTCGGCGATGCGCAGGGCCTTGAGGGCCACTCGGTGGGCGGCCTCGCCCTCGCCCATGTACGTCGCCGCCATGACATGGGTGGCCGCGGCCCACACCCAGGTCCGGGACGGAGGCTCGGCGGGGATCATCGCGAGCGCTTCGTTGCTGTACGTGAACGCGGCCGCGAGGTTGTCGATGCGCATGAGATTGCCCGCGAGCGTGTAGCGGACACGGGCGGCCAGTTCGGAGTCCTCGTCGTTGCCGACCCTCGCGAGCGCGGACCGCGTCAGCGAGACGGCCCGGTGGGTCTCACCGGCGTGCGCGGCGGCCGCGGAGGCGCGCAGCGTCAAGGTGACCGTGTCCAAGCCGTCGGGCCGTGCGGCCGCAGGCACCGCCGACCACAGGTCGAGGACCGCTTCCAGATGCCGCAGTTCCTCGGCGGGCGCCCGGACGCGGCCCGCGTGGTCGGCGGCCTCCAGCGACGCGGCCAGCGCGTCGGCCAGGTCGTGGCTCTCCCGGGAGTGGTGGGCGCGCTCCGCCGCGCTCTCTGCCCGGTGGCCGCGCCCGGCCAGCACTCCGGCGAACGCCCTGTGCAGCCGCACCCGTTCACCCGGCAGCAGATCGGCGTAGACGGCCTCGCGGATCAGGGCGTGCCGGAAGGAGTACGTGTCGTCGTCACCGGGGACGAGCAGCTGCCGCCCGACGGCCTCGCGCAGAGCCGACTCCAGTTCCTCCTCGGGCAGTTGGACTGTGTCGCGCAGCAGATCGTGCTCGACGCGGCGCCCCGCGACGGCCGCCGTGCGCAGCACCTGCTGGGCGGTCGCCGCGAGTTGCTCGAAGCGGATGAGAAGCACGTCGGCCAGCCCGCTCGGCACGGCGGACGCCGCCCCCGGCATGGTCTCGGAGGTGGCGGCGAGCAACTCCTCCGCGTAGAACGCGTTGCCCTCGGCGCGCTCGACGATACGGCGGACGGTGGCATCGGGCACTGGGGCGGCCTGCTGGGCACGGACGAGACGCGCCACCTCGCCGTCGGGCATCGGCCGCAGTTCGAGCCGCTCGACGACGGGCAGCCGGACGAGTTCGGCGAGCAGGGGGCGCAGTGGGTGTCTGCGGTGCAGATCGTCGGCGCGGTACGACGCGAACACCGCGAGCCGCTGACCGGGCGAACCGCCCGCGACCGCGTCCCTTCCCCTTGAGCGGACCCGGGACTGGAGGATCCCCCGGCTGAGCAGGAAGCGCAGCAGGTCGCGGGAGGACTGGTCCGCCCAGTGCAGGTCCTCCAGGACCAGCAGCAGTGGGGCGATCCCGGCGAGATCGGTGAGCAGACTCGCCATGCCCTCGAACAACTGCAGTCGTCCGCCCGCGTCCCGCGCGTCACCGCTCCCGTCGCCGAGCAGGCGGTCCACCACGGGATGCGAGGCCAGGGCGGCGGAGAACCGCTCGTCGTCGGCGAGCACACCCACGATCTCGGTGAACGGCAGATAGGGCAGACCCACGTCACCGAGGTCCACACAGTGCCCCGTGACGACGGTCGTGCCGGCCTCGATGGCATGCCCCGCGGCCTCGGCGAGCAGCCGGGTCTTGCCGACTCCCGCGTCCCCCGCGACGAGCACGGCACGCGCCTCACCGGCCCGGGCCCGGTCCAGGACTCGGGTCAGGCGGGCGAGTTCGTCCTCGCGGCCGATGAACGGCGTGGTGAATGAGGTGGTCGGCACACATCCATCCTGGCACGCACCACCGACACAACCACCGACGAGGCCACCGGCCGACCGCCGACGACCTGCGGAGGTCATGCCGCCGGTGAGGCCGACCACAGCAGTCGGCAGTGACCGTTCGCCGCCCTCACGGTCGTGTCGCCGGCCCCAGCAGCTCCGTCAGGCGGCGCCGGGTAAAGGCGAACGACTCCTCGACGTAGGAGCGAGTGCACTCGACGAGAGTCCCGGGCCGGACGTCACCGGCCCCGTCGGCGAACTCCTCGGCGACGGGCCGGAAGGCGGGCCGGCCGAGGATGTCGGCCTCCTCGAAGTGGTCGACCGACGCGCCGAGCCCGGCCGGCCAGTCGGCCACGGCCCGGCACAGCATGGACTTGCCGACTCCGGGGCTGCTCCCGATGACGGAGATGAGATGCGCGGTCATGACGGCAGTCCTGCACCCGTGCTGTCGCCCCGGACGGGGTGGGGCGGGCGGGCACCCCGCACGCTGTCCGCGCGGGGCGCCCTCGACTTCAGCGCAGGGTCTCGGCCCAGTTCGCCGGGACCCGCCCCGCGGGGCCGGGCGCGGGCTGGTCCGCCGGGTGGGCGAGCGGCGGAGCGAGCTCCGGACCGGACTCGTACAGCTCGGACGTCTCGAAGTTCCAGAACCAGCCCTCGCCCGGCTCGAAGCTGCGGATGATCGGATGGCCGGTGGTCTGGTGATGGGCCGTGGCGTGCTTGGCGGGGGAGTCGTCGCAGCAGCCCACATGACCGCACTGGGCGCACCGGCGCAGATGGAACCACCAGCCGTCCACCTCGTCGCATTCGACGCAGCCCGCGCCACTCGGCGGGACGCCGGGGTCGATTCCGTCCGTGGTCATGAGGCCTCCTGAGGGGCGTCGGGTTCGGCGGCGGTGAGCGGGAGGAAGACCTGGAAACGGGTGTCGCCGGGCTCGGAGTGGACCTGCAGATGCCCGTGGTGCTTGTTCACGACGATGCGCCAGGAGATGTCGAGCCCGAGTCCGGTGCCTTCGCCCACGGGCTTCGTCGTGAAGAACGGGTCGAAGATCCTGCCTCGGATCTCCTCGGGCACCCCGGGCCCGGTGTCGCGGAACTCGACGAGCAGCTGATCCCGTTCGAGCGCGGTCCGTACGGTCAGCACGCCCTCGCCGCCCATCGCGGAGGCGGCGTTGTCGATGAGGTTCGTCCACACCTGGTTCAACTCGCCCGGGTAGGCGGGGATCCTGGGCAGTTCGCGGTCGTAGTCCTTGACGATCCTGACGCCGGAGCCGATCTTCCCGGCGAGCATCATCAGCGTGCTGTCCAGCAGTTCGTGCACATCGGCGACCTGGTAGGGCGCCCGGTCGAGCTGGGAGTACTGCTTGGCCGCGTTCACGAGATTCGAGACCCGGGTCGTGGAGTCCGCGATCTCGTTCATGAGGAGCTCGGTCTCGACGGTGTAGTTCAGCCACCCGACGGCACCCGCCAGCATTTCCTCGTCCACGGCTCCCGCGACCTGCTCCAGCCAGTCGGTGTCGAGCCCCGCCTGCACGAAGGTCGGCGCGAGCCGCCAACCGCCCTCGATGCCGTGGTCGTCGAGCCAGTCGGCGAGCGCGTCCTCCCGGTCGGAGGCTTCGAGAGGGCTCAGGGAGGGCGCCTTGGAGACACGTTCGGCGGTGTTCTCCTGGATCTCGACCAGCGTCTTCAACGCCTCGCGCTGATAGGGACCCGAGGCGATCACACCGAGTTTGTGCCGCATGTGCGCGACCCGGTCCCGCAGCGCGGACGTGGCCCGTACGGCCGCCGCGGCCGGGTTGTTGAGTTCGTGCGTCAGCCCGGCGGACAGGGAGCCGAGCGCCAGGAGCCGCTCGCGCTGACCGATGGTCCGCTGGGTGTTCTGGCTGCCGAAGAACAGCCCTTCCAGCAGATGTACGGCCATCGGGAACCACTCGCGCAGGACGGCGGCGAACGTCTCGGCGGGCAGGATGAAGAACCGCGACGGCTCGGTCACCCGCAGGGAGCCCTTGTAGCGCGCGTCGTCCGGGACGGCCAGATAGGCCTGCATGGCTCCCGCGTACACCCCGCGCTGGGACGTGCGGCTGATCTCGACGTCGTCGCCGCCGACCCGCCGCGACATCACGAGTGTGCCTTCGAGGAGGACGAAGAAGCAGGTGGCCGGCTCACCCTCCTCGTACACATAACCGGGCTCGAACTTCTCCACGCGGCCTTCGCTGCACAGCCGCCCGAGCTGTTCCGGCTCCAGCTTCTCGAACAGGAACAGTGTGCTGAGTTCCGCCGCGTCGCACGGCATCGGCTGCCCGCTCACGACTGCTCCAGATACCGGTGGACGAGCATCACGGCCATGGCTCCCTCTCCGACGGCGGAGGCGACACGCTTGGCGGACTCGGCGCGGGCGTCACCCGCCACGAACACTCCGGGCACATTGGTCTCCAGGTGGTACGGCGCCCGGTCCAACTCCCAGTCGGGCGGCGGCTGTCCGCCGACGGCCAGGTCGGGTCCGGTGACGATGAACCCGCGTTCGTCCCTGAGCACGGTGCCGTCCAGCCAGTCGGTCAGCGGGGCCGCGCCGATGAACACGAACATCCACTGCGCGTCGACGAGTTCGGTGTGCCCGCTCTCGATGTCGCGCAGCGTCAGCTGCTCCAGGTGGTCGGAGCCGTGCACCGCCTCGACGACCGTCCCCGTACGCACGGAGATGTTGGACGCCTCCGTGATCTGCCCGATCAGGTAGTGCGACATCGACGCGGACAGGGAGGAACCGCGGACCAGCAGGGTGACCGACTTCGCACCCCTGGACAGGTACATCGCCGCCTGCCCGGCGGAGTTCGCACCGCCCACGATGTACACGTCGTGTCCCTGGCACGACGCCGCCTCGGTCAGCGCCGATCCGTAGTACACCCCGCACCCGGTCAGGTCCTCCGTGCCCGGCGCCTGTAGCTGCCGGTACGACACGCCGGTGGCCAGGATCACGCAGTGCGCGGCGATCGCGGAACCGTCCGAGAACCGAACGGTCCGCGAGGAGCCGTTGACCTCCAGACCGGTCACCTCGCGCGCGGTGAGGATCTCGGCGCCGAACTTCGACGCCTGACGTCGCGCCCGGTCGGTGAGCTGCGCCCCGGACACACCGTCCGGGAAGCCCAGGTAGTTCTCGATCCGTGAGCTCTGGCCGGCCTGTCCGCCGGTCGCGGAACGCTCCACGAGCACGGTCCGCAGCCCTTCCGAGGCCCCGTACACCGCTGAGCCCAGCCCGGCGGGTCCGCCACCGATGACGACGAGGTCGTAGAAGTCCTCGGCCGGAGTCGTGGCAAGCCCCACCTGGGCGGCCAGCTCGGGGTCGTCGGGCTCGACCAGCACGGCCCCGTCCGCGGTGATCACGAGCGGCAGCCGCTCCCCGTCCTGATCCGCGCAGGCCAGCAGCCGCTTGCCCTCCGGCTCGTCAGAGGAGTACCAGCGGTACGGCACCTGGTTGCGGGCGAGGAACTCCCGTACGTCCGAGGAGCGCGCCGACCAGCGGTGCCCGACGACCTTCGTGATCGGAACCGCCCGGTGGTCGGAGGTCCGCCAGGCGTCCAGGAGGTCGTCCAGGACGGGATAGAGCTTCTCCTCGGGCGGGTCCCAGGGCTTGAGCAGGTAGTGGTCGAGGTCGACGACGTTGATCGCGTCGATGGCCGCGTTCGTGTCCGCGTAGGCGGTCAGCAGCACGCGCCGCGCGCCCGGGTACACGTCCAGGGCCTGCTCGAGGAACTCGATGCCGTTCATCTGGGGCATCCGGTAGTCCGCCAGGATCACCGCGACGAGATCACCACGCAGCTTCAGCTCCCGCAGGGCCTCCAGCGCGCTCTCGCCGGACTCGGCGCGCACGATCCGGTATCCCTCGCCATAGCGTCGTCGCAGGTCACGGGCCACGGCACGGGAGACTCCAGGGTCGTCGTCCACGGTCAGGATGACGGTCCGTGCTGCGTCCGAGCCTTGTGCCATTCGTCTCCCACCCCGAGCGGTCGGCGTCCCGGGGCGGCCCTTCTGCGATGCCGCCCCAGTGCATGCCCATCGTATGTTCGATCGTCCTGCTTCGCTCCGAAACCGGGAGGTACCGCACGGTCGGCGCCCGCCCGGGTGTCGTACGGCCGGGCAGGGGCACCCGGAGACGGGAGGCAATGATGAACGCAAGCACGTTGACGCGAGGCGGCCGGACGGGGAAACGAAAGGCCGCCCCGGCGATCGAGGGCGCGGCCCGGGCAGGTTTCACCGCGCGCGGTGTGATCTACCTGCTGGTGGGCCTGCTGGCGCTGCAGATCGCCTTCGGCGGCAGCGGGAAGCAGGCGGATCAGGGAGGCGCACTCCAGGAGGTGGCCGAGAAGCCCTTCGGTGGGGTCGTGCTCTGGGCACTCGGCATCGGACTGGTCGGGATGGCGCTGTGGCGGCTGTCCGAGGCGGTCTTCGGCGCGGCGGGCCCCGACGGCGGCAAGGCGAAGAAGAGGCTGGCGTCGGCGGCACGAGCCGTGTTCTACGGGTTCGTCGCCTATACCGTGCTCTCCTTCGCCGCCGGTTCCGGAGGGAGCGGATCGAGCGACGGCAAGTCCCGGGACGCGACGGCCAGGGCCATGGACCTGCCCGCCGGGCAGTGGCTCGTGGCCGCGGCGGGCGTGGGCATCCTCTGCGCGGGTGTGTGGATGGTGGTGCAGGCCGCGCGCCGGAAGTACCACAAGCACATGAGGCTCGGTGAGATGTCGCACCGGGTGCGCCGGACGGTCGACGTGACGGGCGTCGGCGGCGGTGTGGCCCGTGGTCTGGTGTTCGCCGTCGCCGGTGGCTTCGCGCTCCGGGCTGCCGTGGAGTACGAACCGGACAAGGCCAAGGGCATGGACGACACCCTGCGCTCGTTCACCGAGACCCCGGTGGGGCCGTGGCTGCTGGTGTTCATAGCCGTCGGTCTGATGCTCTTCGGGGTGTTCTCGTTCGCCATGGCCAGGTACCGCAAGGTCTGACCCGTCGCACGGACGTTGCCCCGGATCCCGCCGGATCCGGGGCAACAGACGCGTCAGCGGGGCAGGCCGCCGGGTGCGGTCGCCCAGTCGGTGTCCGGCTCCCGCGAGAGTCCGAACGTGAGGGTGCCGCCGCCACGAAGGAAGCGGGCATCCGTCCAGGAGCGTTCGTGGGAACGGCCGTTGAGCCGGACACCGCTCACATACGGATGGTCGGCGTCGGCCGAGGGCGCGTCGATCACGATGTCGCCGCCACCGGGCCGGTCGACCAGGGCGTACGGGAAGAGCGGGGCGCCAAGCAGCAGGTTGCCGCTGCCCGGGGTCTGCGGATAGAGGCCGAGGGCGGAGAAGACGTACCAGGCGGACATGGTCCCGAGGTCGTCGTTGCCGGGGAGCCCGGCCGGTCCGGTGCCGTACACGGTGTCGAGGATCTGCCGGACCGTCGCCTGGGTCTTCCACGGCTGACCGAGCGCGTTGTAGAGCCAAGGAGCGTGGATACCGGGCTCGTTGGTCGGGTCGTACCGCAGGGCGTCACCGCCCTTCACCGACCAGGACCCGTCGGCCTTGTGGAAGAAGCCGTCGAGCCGCCGCGCGGCCGTCTCGCGTCCGCCCATCGCCTCGGCGAGCCCCTGGACGTCCTGCGGCACCATCCACGTGTACGTCGCGCTGGTGCCCTGCGCGAAACCGCGGTCGCTGCCCGGGCTGAACGGCGTGACCCATGAACCGTCGAGGTTGCGGGTCTGGATGTAGCCGGTGGTGCCCGCGCCGTCGGTGGCGCCCGGGTTGAAGACGTTGCGCCACCAGCCGCCCCGCTCCGCGAAGGCGGCGGCCTGCTCGTCGAGACCCAGCAGCTTCGCCCAGCGGCCCAGTGCGTCGTCGGCGACGGAGTCCTCAAGGGTCTCGGCGGCACCGCCCCAGCAGTGGCAGACGTCCTGCGCCGCGTACTGCGAACTCAAGTACTGGGCCAGATTGGGCCGTTGGCCGGTGCACTGGCCCGGGCAGCCCGCGTCGGAGAGCCCGTCGGGGTGCGGCACGGTGGCCTGGCGGGCCAGGGACTCGAAGGCGCCGCGGTAGTCGAAGTTGCGGACCCCCATGGCATGGAAGGTGGCGAGTGTGGCCGCCGACGGGTCGCCGGTCATCACATGCGTCGGGCCGTTGATGTGAACCCAGCGGTCCCACACCCCGCCGTTCTGCCGCGCGAAGTTGTAGAGGGACTGCGCGAAGTCCCCGGCGATCCGCGGCTTCAGCAGGGCGAGCAGCTGTATCTGCGCCCGGTACTGGTCCCAGCCCGAGAAGTTGCTGTACTGCGCCCCCTGCCCGCGCTCGACGCGATGCGCCTTGCCGTCCATGCCCGGATAGCGGCCGTCGGTGTCGCTGACCAGGTTGGGCTGCATGAGCGAGTGGTAGAGCGCGGTGTAGAAGGCGGTGCGCTGGGGCGTACTGCCGCCGCCGACGCGTACGGAACGCAGCTCGCGGTCCCAGGCCCGTGTC
This sequence comes from Streptomyces sp. NBC_00258, assembly GCF_036182465.1. NCBI lineage: Bacteria > Bacillati > Actinomycetota > Actinomycetes > Kitasatosporales > Streptomycetaceae > Streptomyces > Streptomyces sp. NBC_00258. The sequence goes on along the minus strand of NZ_CP108081.1, from coordinate 2,105,390 downwards.
CCGGCCGTGGCCACCTGGTCGACGCTCGCCCGCGGTGCTATCTCCTCACGGAGGTTGGCCTCGGCGCCCGCCCGGCTCACGTACGAGATCCCGAGCCGCATGCGGACATCGTTGTCAGAGCTGGTGTCGAAGCCGACCCAGCCGCCCGAGCCGCGGCCCGCGCGGTCGGCGCCCGTGGCGTATCCCTCACCGCCTCCGCCCGAGGTGGCACCGGGGGAGAGGGTGCCGTCCTTCCACGTACCCGTGGTCGAGAACGCGCGGTCGAACGAGGCGCTGAAGTAGAGCCGGTAGTAGCTCTTGCGGTTGTTGACACCGCCGTTGGCGCGCCGCCCGCAGAACGCGCCGGTCAGTACCCAGCCGCTCACCTTGCGCCCGGCCCGGTCGATCTCGACATGGGAGTCCTCGCTGCCGTTGAGCGAGTTGGAGACCCGGAAGAGCAGGTTGGCGGGCTTGTCGGCGGGGAACGTGAAGTCGGCCACGCCGGCCCGCTCGGAGACGGCGAGGTCGGCGCGGGCGCCGGAGTCGAGCCCCACGGAGTAGCGGCCCGGCACGGCCCGCTCGTCGGCGTGCGAGAAGTTCGCGGCGTAGACGGAGTCCGTGGTGTCCGCCGACGGCGACGAGGTGACGTCTCCGACGAACGGCATGATCGGTACGTCGCCTGCGGCCCCCGGGTTGCAGCCCGCGCCGTTGACGTGGGTGAGGCTCAGCCCGCGCAGCCGGGTCGCGTTGTACTCGTAGCCGTTGGCGGCCCCCGTGCTGGTCTGGTCGCCCCGGGTGCTGGTCGGAGACCAGGCGATCATGCCGTACGGGAGGGTGGCACCCGGATAGGTGTTGCCCCCGTTCGTCGTGCCGATGAGCGGATCGACGTACGCGGTGGGGTGGGCCGGCGTGTCGGGGGCGCCGGCCGCGGAGGAGACCGGGCCGGGCAGTGCGGCGGCGAGCGCGGTGGTCAGCGCGAGAGCGGCGGCTCTTCTGCCGAACCTCCGCGCCACACCTGTGGATCCGAGGACCATGTAACGGAACCTTCCGTCAGGACGGACAGCGGGGCCCGGCTGCCCGTCGGGAATCCGGGCCCGCGAAATGCCGCCGAGCGTAGGCCGCCCGGACGCGGGGTGGAACGACAGAGGTGGCAGCGCCGGTGAACGGGCGGTGAATCCGGGGCACTTGGGCCGAGTGGGCGCCGGGCCGGCAGCGCGCGCCGGACGGGCAGGGCTCCGCCACCTGACCGGTGACGGAGCCCGTCGAGCCGTGCCCTGGAACCTTGCGGATCAGGCCGTGTGGAGCGTGAGGCCGTACCGGCTGAGGATCTCGTTGATGGGCTGGTACCAGGTCTCACCGCCGCCGGAGCAGTTGCCCCAGCCGCCGGAGGTGACGCCCTGCGCCTGGTCGCCGCTGATGAAGGAACCGCCGGAGTCGCCCGGTTCCGCGCAGACGCTGGTCTTGGTCATCTGATGCACCGCGCCCTGGCTGTAGTTGACGGTCTCGTTCTTGGCGAGCACCGTGCCGCAGTGCCAGTGCGTGGTCGACCCCGACCGGCAGATGGACGAACCGACGGGCGCCTCGTTGGAGCCGCGGACGAGCCGGTCGGAGATGGTGCCCCAGCCGAGCACGACCGGCACGGTCCACCAGCCGCTGCCGACGTTGACCCAGGCGTAGTCGTTGCCCGGGAACGAGGAGCCCTGGATGTTGCCTATGTAGGACCGGTCCCAGCCGCTGACGCCCTGTCCCGCCCCGCCGCAGTGACCCGCGGTGACGAAGCCGCCGTGCACCGAGAAGCCGATGGAACAGCGGACGTTGCCGGTGTAGAAGGGGTCGCCGCCGACCGTCCCGGCGGCGAAGGTCTCAGGTGCCGCTGCGGCCTCTTCGACGGTGACGGGTCCCGCGGCACGGGCCTTCGAGAGGAACGTGCGGACATCGTTGTCAGCACGCTGCGCGGCGACGACGGCCACGACGACCGAGCTCGCCTTGGCGTCGACGTACCAGTTGCTGACACCTTCGGGTGCGGCCAGCTTGTCGATGCGCGCCTTGGCCGCGTCGAGCTGCTTCGCGCTGTGCTTGACGGTACGGACGGTCGCGCCGGTCTCCCGTACGGAATCGACGGCGGCGTCGGAGGCGCGGGCCGTGACCGCGACGGTCAACTTCCCGCTCTTGGTGTCGAACCAGGAACCGCCGTACGCGGCTCCCGCCGCGCGCCGGGCCTCCGATTCGACGGCCGTCGCCGTCTTCTCGGCCGCGAGCCGCGCTTCGGCCTGGGTCTTCGTCAGGCCGAAGTCACGCTGCATGGCGTCGAGGAGACCGGCGGAGGCCGGAGCGCCGGAGGTGCGGGTGGGTTCGGGGGCACCGGCGGCAGAGGCGGGTCCGGCGGCGAAGGTTGCCCAGGCGCCGACGACGAGGAGTGCGGACAGGCCTGTGCGCATGGTTGTGGTGCGTCTCAAGGCAGTAGCCCTTCGTTGTTCCAGCGTGGTGGGGGTGGAACAGCTGAACTGTGAGAGCGCTCTCATTGCATGGCGGAGCAGAGCCTAGCGGCAGTTCATGGTCAGGTACATACCAAAATTGGCGCTCTCTTTGCCGAAAACCGCCGAGGCGCCGGGTGCCTGTGGTGTCCGGGTGCACGGCGGGAACGAGAACACGAACGAGAACGGGTGCGTGGAGTGGGAGTGGGAGTGGGAGTGGGAGTGGGTGCGTGGCGCGACGACCCGAACCGCCGCGCCATGCCCTGTCTGACGCCGAACTCCCGCACGGGCGGGGCCCGTTCTCAGGACGCGGTACAGGAACCGACCGACGGGGCGGAAGAGCTGCCGTTCTTCATGACGGTGAACCCGAAGCTCGTCGACGCTCCGCCGAACCGCCCGCGGTCACGGTCACCCTGCCGTTGCAGCGGTCGCTCCAGTCGTCCGTCCTGCTGTACGACACCGTGCAGGCGGCGCCGCCACCGCCGCCCGAGCCGGTCCCGCCGAGCGCGGTGAGCGTGGCGTTGTAGGCGGGCTTCTTGTTGTAGTTGTTGTCGAACGGCAGGGGTGTGCCGCCGGCCCGCCACGAAGAGGGAGGGTCAGGAGGACAACCGAGTGATTCTGCGGCACCGCCCGAACCGACCTGACGAGTTCCTCACATGTACCGGTCAAGGTCGACGCATGATCACATCCACTCAGGGTGCCGTGCGCCGCCCCCTCGCCGTTCTGGCCGCCTCTTTTGTCCTCGTCGGATGCGGCGGCGGAGGAGCGGTGACGACGTCGGACCAGAGACCCGGCACGACTCCGGTGAACGGCAGTACGGGCGCGCCACCAGCCCCCGCACCCCGCGTCGCACTGAGCGTGGCGCCTCAGCAACTGCCCGGCCTGGGCCCCAAGACGTGGGGCAAGGTGCCCCCGAAGACCCGTCAGGCCCTGGTGGTGACGGGCCGGGGCAGGAACTCGTCGATCTCCACCGCGGTGCTGTACGAGCGGACGGCGGCCGGCTGGCGGGCCGGGGCCAGCTGGCCCGCGCACAACGCCCTCAAGGGCTGGACCGACCACCACCGGGCGGGGGACCTCCGCTCACCCGTCGGCGTCTACGCGCTCACGGACGCGGGCGGCCTGCGCCCCGACCCGGGCACGAGCCTCCCGTACGACCGCTCCGGCGGCTTCAGCATCGGCGGCACGGGATTCGAGGGCGAGCCCCTGGCCGGCTCGTTCGACTACGTCATCGCGATCAACTACAACCGCCAGGCGGGCACCACACCGCTGGACTGGACCCGCCCTCTCGGAGCGGGCCGGGGCGGCGGCATCTGGGTGCACGTGGACCACGACGGCCCCACCCAGGGCTGCGTCAGCCTCCGGAAGAACCACATGAAGGAACTCCTGCGCGCCCTCGACCCCGACCACGATCCCGTGGTCGTCATGGGCGACGCGGCCGCGCTCAGACGCTGACCCGGACCGCCGGACCCAGCACTAGCAGGCGGTTGTGAGGAAGATGTCAGGGCGTGGGAAGCCCCTCACGCACGGTCCCACCGCGGCCCGGGGCGCTTAGCATCGGCCCCGTGTGCGCACATGTGATGGTTGCCGAGGACGACGAGAAGCAGGCGGAGCTGATACGCCGCTCCCTGCTGAGCGAGGGCCACACCGCCACCGTGGTCCACGACGGCGGAGCCGCCCTGGAGGCGGCCCGGCAGCGGCGGCCCGACCTCGTCGTCCTGGACCTGATGCTTCCGGTGATCGACGGCTTCGGCGTGTGCCGTGCGCTGCGCCAGGACGACGACATCCCCGTCCTCATGCTCACCGCACGCTCCACGGAGGAGGACGTGCTGCTCGGCCTCGAACTCGGCGCGGACGACTACATGACCAAGCCGTACAGCCCGCGCGAACTGATGGCCCGTATCCGCACCGTGCTGCGCCGCAGTGGACGCCAGGCCGCCGGGCACCGCGAGGACCCGGTCGTACGGGCCGCCGGGATCGCCGTGGATCCCCTGCGGCACGAGGTGGTGTGCGACGGATCGCCGGTGGACTGCACCCCGGCCGAGTACGAGATCCTGTTGGCCATGGCCGCCGAGCCGGAACGGGTCTTCTCCCGGCAGCAGTTGCTGCACCGCACCCGGGGCATCGACCGGGCCTCGACCGAACGGGCGGTCGACGTGCACATCATGAACCTGCGCAAGAAGATCGAGGCGGATCCGCGCAGACCGGTGCGGCTGCTGACCGTCTTCGGCGTGGGGTACAAGCTCAGCGGAGACCGCTGATGGCCCGCGCGATACCGCTGCGCAAGAGGCTGCTGGTCCGGCTGCTGATCACGTCGGTGCTGATCGCCATCTGTTCGGTCGCGGCGACGGCCTGGCTGGCGGTGGAGACCACGACCCGGGCGATCCAGGAGGAGCAGGGCCAGGTACTGACCGAGGACATGGACATCCTCCGGCAGTTGAGCGGATACGCGGCCACCCATCGCGACTGGTCCGGCGTCGGGAAGACCGTCCGTGCTCTGTCGGACAGGACCGGGCGGCGCATCGCCCTGACGGCCCCGGACCGCACGCCGATCGCGGACTCCGAGACACGGGACACGGCTCTGCCGCCCAGGGCCGCCGCCGCGGTGGATCCCCTGCACACCGACACCTTCACCGAGCCCGGAGCACAGCGGACCGGCATCGACCCGCGCGCGGTGGGTCCGTTCCGGCTGCCGCGCGCGGAGCGTGAGCACGTACGGCTGCTGGCCGAGAAGCGCCGGGCCTGCTTCTCGAGCAACGGTGTCGAGACCGGCATCACGCAGATGCCCAGCGGCCGCTCCTTCCTCATCGACGAGGATGGCACCGTGGACGGAGGCCAGGTACCGACGCCGTGCGCCGACGGAGTGCTCAACACCCCGACCGCGACGGAGGAGAAGGCCCTGGCGGAACTCAACACGTACGCCGGGGACTGCCTGGAGCGTGCCGGCGGGAAGTTCCCCTCGCTCTTCGCCGCCACGGTCGACTTCACGGACCGGTCCATGCCCACGCGCTACCTCGGCCGGAAAGCGGAGACGGGCATCGACACCACTCGCGACCAGGACAAGAAGGCGCAGGAGTGCGTCGACCGTGCCCGGCGGCAGCAACTGGAGCCCTACGTCGCGCCGGCCGCGGAACTGTTCCTCGGCCGCGGCGACGGCGCCGTCCCGCACTTCGACATGTCGGCCGCCAACAAGGCCAAGGTCACGGGCGTCGCCGGCCTCGTCCTCGCCCTCACGGTGGCCGTGACGGTGCTGGTCGCCACACGGCTCGTACGGCCGCTGCGCGCCCTGACACACGCCGCCCAGCAGCCGCCGGAGCAGCACGTACGCGTACCCGTGACCACCCAGGACGAGACGGGCATCCTGGCCGTCGCGTTCAACGACCTGACCGAGCGCCGCGAACGCATGGAGGCGCAGCGCAAGGCGATGGTCGCCGACATCGCCCATGAACTGCGCACCCCGCTCACCAACATCCGCGGCTGGCTGGAGGTGACCCGCGACGGCGTCGTCGACCCCGACCCCGAACTGCTCGCCTCCCTGCACGACGAGGCGATCGTGCTCCAGCGGGTCATCGACGACCTCCAGGACCTCGCGGCCGCCGACGCGGGCACACTCAGGCTGCACCGCGAACCGGTCCGCGCCGACGAACTGCTCGAACAGGTCGTCGCGGCGCACCGGGTGGCCGCCGAGGCGGCGGGAGTCCGGCTGCACACGGCCGTGCACGACCCAAATGGCTCGGGCGGCTTCGACGGCTCCGACGGCTCCGACGGCTCCGACGGCACACCTTGGCTCGACGCGGATCCGGTCCGGATGCGGCAGGCACTGGGCAACCTGGTCTCGAACGCGATACGCCACACGCCCGCCGACGGCACGATCACCGTGTCCTCCCGCCGCCACGACGACGAGGTCGTCTTCGAAGTGGCCGACACCGGCAGCGGTATCGCCCCGGAGGATCTGCCCAGCGTCTTCGAACGGTTCTGGCGGGCGGAGAAGTCCCGCAGCCGGCGCACCGGCGGCAGCGGCCTGGGTCTGTCGATCGTGCGTCAACTCGTCACGGCCCACGGCGGTACGGTGACGGTCAGCAGCGAACTCGGCGCCGGGTCGGTCTTCACCCTGAGGCTCCCCGACGCCCGCTGACCGGCGGTTCGTCACCCGTTGACTGGTGGTTCCGGTACCAGGATCCGCGGTCCTGCACACAACAGTGATCTGGTTGCCCCGGCACCGATGGCGCAGTGTTGCCCCATGAACACCACCAAGCACCCGGAGGTCAGGATCCGCGTGACGCCTCTGCGTCGCCTCAGGGGCGACACATACGTCCCGCGCACCGTTCGAGCAGTTCCCGCACAGGCCGACGAGGAGTCCCTGCGCGCACGGAGCCGGGAACGGCCCATGCGATCGGACGGCCGTCGCCCCGCATGTGACTGAGCGTCAGGAGGGCCGGTTCGCCCGGCTCCTTCAGCCGTCCACGGCATGCACGCCCGGGGTCAGGATCTCGTCCAGCACCTTGCGTACGGCCTCATAGGCCTGGCCCCGCACGTCGGCATCGCGTGAGCCACCGGGATCGCCCCGCCTGAGGTCGTCGCTCCGCGCCTTCCACGTCTCCTCCTCCCGCTCGGCCCAGGCACGAGCGCGCTGGATACGGCGCAGGAGTTCGTCGGAGTCCACGACATCAGCCATGGCATACGGGTACCCGCTGGAGCGCTTTCGACAGCCCGCGTGCCCCGCCGATCCGGGCGGGGCACGCGGGCTGTCGATTCGCACCGACCGGTTGTCGTCCCGGAGGGGCGCGCGTGTCGCCGCGGCGCACCCCGCCGGTGTGCGACTACTCGGTCGGCGCCGGGACGCTCGGCAGAGCGGGCAGACCGCCGCCGAGGAGCCCCGTGACCACGCCGATCACGTTCGTCAGCACCTTCGGCACCTCGGCGACCACTCCTCCCACGTCGAGGGAGGTCAGAGCCGAGAGCAGCCCGCCGAGTGATTCCTGAAGTCCCGCCACCGCGTCCGACACCGGATCGGCCGCGACCCGGTCGGCGGGACGGTCCATGCTCTCCAGACGCTCCTCGACGGACGCGGTCGCCTCCGTGACGGCCTTGTTGTGCTCGGCCGCCTCGGCCGCGTCGAGCGGGCCGTGCCCCCTGTCGGCCAGAGGGGTCAGCGCGTCCAGGAGGGGCGTCAGGACGTTTCCGTGATCCGCCGCCTCCAGGAGGTGGATCCGCTCCAGCGTCACGTCGGCCGCGTCGACGGACAGCGGGGCCACCGCGACGGGTCCGCCCGCAGACCCCGTGGACACATCGGAGGCGGCAGTGGCCGTAGCGACCGGCCCGCAGACGAGAGCGGCACAGACGAGGGGCGGGAGAAGGAGCCCGCGGGATACCAGGGCGCGCATACCGGTTCCTTTCGAGGACGGCAGTATCTGGGCCCCACCGTGTGAAACCCGCCGACCCACCGCAACCGATCACACACCCACCGTTAGGGCCCGGCACGCGCCCACCAGGGCGCCGACCTGCGCTTTTCGTCGGCGCACGCCCGCCTCCCCGGGAACCGGCCCATACCGCCGTCGGGGTACGGCGGCCCCGAGTCAGCTGCGCCGCGTCCGTTCGCGCCCCGGAGCCGCCTCGCGGTAGAGCACCAGGTGTTCGTGGTACAGCACCCCGTCACGGACATCGCCCGTGGCGGTGAAACCGATGTCGTCGACGTAGTCGATGTGGCTGCCGGTCACGGTGTAGCTGCCGGTGTACGCGCTCCGCCGCTCGCCGCGGGCCTCGTCGTAGCGGCCGTTCGGCAGCAGTTCCTGGCGGATGCGGCCGTCGGCGGTCACCCACATCCCGACGTACGGATGCGGATCGCGGGACGTGTCGTCGTTCGTGCTCGTTCTCGTGGTCATGGCTCCACGGTCGCCCCGGCGGCGCGGGCCGACCAGGCCGCCGTCCTCCCAGGTGGACGCCTCCTGGGTGCCGCACACCCAGGGTCAGCGCTCCAGCAGGTCCAGCAGATCCGCCAGCGGCAGCGGCTTGGCCAGGTGTGCGTCGAATCCGGCCTCGTCGGCCAGCGTCCGGTCGGTGCCCCGGCTGAAGCCGGAGACGGCGATGAGGCGCAGCCCGGCGCCGTGCGGACGGGACCGTACGGCACGGGCGACCGTGTAGCCGTCCATGTCGGGCAGCCCGAGATCGCACAGCACGACGTCGAACAGGTGGGCCTCGGTGGCTGTGACGGCGTCGGCGCCCGTGTGGACGACCGTGACGTGATGCCCCTGGCGCTCCAGCAGCGCGCGGTAGGTCGCGGCCAGGTCCGTGTTGTCCTCGACGATCAGGATGACGAGCTGCCGTTGCGCACGGCCGGCGGTCGCGGGACGGGCCGGCTGCGGGGCGTCCGAGGAGGCGTTCGGCAGCAGCACGCTGAACGAGGCACCCTTGCCCGGCCCGTCGCTGTGCGCGGAGATCCGGCCGTCGTGGAGTTCGACGATGGTCCGGGCCACCGCGAGCCCGAGTCCGAGCCCCTCGGGAGTGTGCGGCCCGGCGGGAGCCGCCCGTGTGAACACCCCGAACAGTTCCTCGGCCTGCCCGGGGTCGAAACCGATCCCGTCGTCCCTGACCGTGAGCTGCGCCCGCCCGTCGACGGACGACAGGCATACGTCCGTACGGCCGCCCGGCAGCGTGTACTTCAGCGCGTTGGACAGGAGGTTCGTCAGTACCTGGGCCAGCCGCAGCCGGTCGCCGTCGACGAGTACAGGACCGTCGGGCAGCCGGATGCCGAGGGCCCGTCCCTCATGGCCGAACAGGCCGCGCATGTCGGCGCAGGCGCTCTCGACGGCCGACCTCAGATCCATTCGCTCGGGCACCAGCTCCAGGCGACCGGTCAACGCGCGCGTGCCGTCCAGCAGGTCGTTGCTCATCCGGGCCAGGATGCCGAGCTGCCGTTCCAGGACGGAGAGCGCCGGATGGCCGCCGGGCAGGTCGAGCGCCAGCAGCTCGGTCGCCGCGGTGGCGGCGGCCAGCGGATTGCGCAGCTCGTGCGAGAGCGTCGCGATGAACCGGTCCTTGGCCCGCTGCTCCTCCCGCAACTGCCGTCCGGCGGCGTCGAGTTCGCCGTTGACCCGGCGCAACTGCTCGTTGACCTCCCGGATCTCCCGCGCGCGGACGAACAGATCGATCTCCATGTCCTCCGCGCGCATCTGCGCCTCGGCGGCCGCCCGCTCGCGTTCGTGCCCGGCCCGGCGCAGCCGCACGAACTCGGTGACGTCCTCGACCCGGTGGATGATGTGCGTCACCCGGTCGTCGGCGTCCAGGACCGGTGTGTTGACCGGGCTCCAGTAGCGCTCGGCGAAACCGCCGTCGTCGCCCGTCGGGATGTCGTACCGCTGCAGCGCCATCGTGTCCGTGCGGCCCGTGCTCACCACCGTCTCCAGCGAGCGGCGCAGGTTGGTGACACCGTCGGCCGACGGGTCCTCGGGGTTGTCGGGGAACACATCGAAGATGGGGCGCCCGACGATGCTCCGCCGTGTGCGCGTGGCCGTCAGATAGGCGCGGTTGACCTCGACGATCGTGAAGTCCGGGGTGAGGATCAGCAGCGGGGAGAGCGTGGAGTCGAACAGGCGCCGGAAGTCCGGGGCGGGCTGCGGGGTGCTGGACGGACGGCTCGTGGACATGGCGGCCCTCACGGATCGAGACGGTATCCATAGCCGCGCACCGTGGTGATCCGTGGTGCGGGCGCCGGGAGTCGGGAGAGTTTGCCGCGCAGCCGGTACACGTGCTCGATGACGGTCGCGGACTGCTGCCAGGACGCTCCCCAGATCAGCTCCAGCAACTGCTCGGCGGAGAAGACCCGGCCGGGGGAGCGCGCGAGGGCCTCCAGGAGGGCGTACTCCTTGGGACGCAGGTTCAGCAGGACACCCGTCCCGCTCGCCTGGCGTGCGGCGGTGTCGACGCGCAGCGTCCCGACGTCGAGGACGGACGGCAGCTCGGGCGGCCGGCACCGGCGCAGCACGGCGCCGATACGGGCGACGAGTTCGCGCTGCGAGAACGGCTTGACGAGATAGTCGTCCGCGCCGATCTCCAGGCCCGCCACCCGGTCCGTCTCGTCTCCGCGACCGCTGACGACTATGACCGGAAGCCGACTGGTGGAGCGCAGCGCCCGCAGCAGTTCGAGGCCGCTGCCGTCGGGAAGTCCCAGGTCGAGGACGACGAGATCGATGCCGCCGTCGTGCATGACGGCCTTGCCGGCCCGGGCGTCCATGGCCCACGTGACGGTGAAACCCTCACGCTCCAGATAAGTACGGCACATCAGTGCGAAGTCGGGGTCGTCCTCGATCAGCGCGAGGTGTGGACGCACTCGTCATCACCCGGCCCAACTGCCGCCCGCACGTTGTGTCGCTGGTGAGCGGGCGTTGATGCCCCGACCATGTGGCGAAGGTAGAACAGTAGGCACCCACGGTTCAAGGGGGAGCCGCCCGGGGGAGTTCCGGCGCGGGCGCGTGCGGCGCGGGGAGCACATGACGCCGCACCAGCCCGTGCCGGAACATGGGTCACAACCGGCCACGGAAACCACTCCCGTCGTGCCGATAACGGTCCCGACAGGTCGAATCCGGTCCCGTCAGGCCGGGAGCCTCGCAGTCAGCGAGGCCTGCGGGCCGGTCGCGGTGCGGTCCTGCGGTGGATTGGTCCGCCCGGCGCGTACCAGCCTGCCTTCTTCCGGACAGCGGGCGACGGATCGTCGTCCCGGGCCCGGACCAGGGCGGCGACCGCCTCCGTGTGGGTGTGCACCGACAGCCCGACGAGCTCCGCGGCGAAGTTGCGTACCTGGGCGTCCGGATCCCTGCTCAGCAGCTGGATCCCAAGGGGCAGCACCACGGCCCGGTCGGGGCGGCAGGCGTCGCTCTTGCACCGGTCACAGGCCAGCGCGTGCACCGCGGCGATCCGGACCTGAGGGCTGGGGTCGCCGAGCATGGCGATCAGATCGTCCAGCGCCTCGGTCACGAGCAGGTGGTCCAGCAGCCTGCAGCACTGCTCCCGTACCAGCGCCTCGGGGTGGGCCAGGCCCCGCCGGATGGCTGGCACTGCGGCGGAGCCGAGCCGTATCAGCTCACGGAAGGCCCCCGGCCTCCTCGGCTCGCTGCCCAGCGCATGTACCAGAGCGTCCTCGTGTGTCTCCGTGGCCGACATGGCGCCTCCCCGTCTCCGGCTCCTCTCGTCGACGAGTCTGCGAAGGCCCTCTCAGTGATCGCAACGCGTTTTCTCCCGGTGGATCACCTGCCGCTGTCCTCGGCGAGCGTGTGCGCGACGAGTGCGTTGGCGTGGCCGTGACCCATGCCGTGCTCGGTCTTGAGCCAGGCCACGAGTTCCATGTGCCTGGTGAGGGGCGAGGAGCGGATGAGGCCCTTCCACTCGGCTATGGGACGGCCGTACTTCTTCTCGATGAAGGGGAAGTAGCTCGCGGGCCCTTTCACGGTCTCGCTCATGTCGGTGTCCCATCCTCTGGTCTGCTGCTGCGACTGGTGTCGCAGTGTTGGACCGAGGCGGTCACGGAACATCATCGGCGTGCAAAAGTGACCTGCGTCACGTGTCTCGTGGCGTTCGCCGCGCGCGTCCGTCGATGGCTGGCTAGCGTGACAAGCCAGGGCCTTCAATGACGAGGGAGTCAGTGCCATGGCCGTACAACCTGAGGGAACACCGTGCTGGGCCGATGCGATGTTCAGCGATGTCGAGGGTGCCAAGAGCTTCTACGGTGACGTGCTGGGGTGGACGTTCGGCGAGGCGTCTTCGGAGTTCGGCAACTACACACAGGCCTACGCGGACGGCAAGGCGGTGGCCGCGGTCGTGCCGCCCATGCCCGGCGCGGAAGGCCAGTCGGCTTGGTGTCTGTACCTCGCGTCGCCGGATGCCGCCGCCACCGCCGAGAAGGTACGCGCCAACGGCGGCCAGGTCCTGATGGAACCGATGAAGGTCGGCGACTTCGGCACCATGCTGCTGGCCCAGGAGCCGAGCGGCGCCGTCTTCGGCGTGTGGCAGGCCGGCGTCCACGAGGGCTTCGAGGCGACGGCCGTGCCGGGTGCCTACTGCTGGGGCGAGGTCTTCACCAGGGAGCCCGAGAAGGCGGACCCCTTCTTCACCGCCGTGTTCCCCTACCGCGCACAGCAGATGGAGGACGACGCGATCGACTTCCGGATCTTCAACGTCGGCGAGGAGACAGTTCTGGGCCGGATGAAGATGACGGACGAGTTCCCGCCCGAGGTGCCGTCCTACGTCAACGTCTACTTCACGGTCGAGGACTGCGACGCCGCCGTGGCGAAGGCGACCGAGGGTGGCGCGACCCTGCGGTTCGGCCCGATGAGCAGCCCCTTCGGGCGGTTCGCGGCGCTCTGCGATCCCCAGGGAGCGTCGTTCTCGGTCATCGACGTCACCACGACCGAGGGCGAGATGCCGAAGGTGACCGACGTGTCCTGAGCGCGGGCGCGCACCCGAGCCGCACGGGCGGGGCCGGACCCGTCCGGGACGGGTCCGACCATGACGTCGCGCTACGGCTTGCGGCCGACCCCGCCATAGGCGTCGACCACCGAACCGGCGGCCTCCGGACGCCACTGGGTGACCTGCACGACGCCGGGTTCGACCAGATCCAGCCCGTCGAAGAACCCGGCGATCTCGTCGACGCTGCGCACGTAGTACGGGACGGCGCCACTGGAGTTGTACGCGTCCGACGCGGCGATCATGCCCTCGCTGGTGGCGGTGCTGTCGCTGATCACCAGGTAACTGCCCGACGGCAGGCCGGACATGAGTCGCGAGACCAGATCCCGGGCCTGGTCGTACTCGGCGACATGGCCGAGCGTGTTGAGGATCATCAGGGCGACGGGCTTGGAGAGGTCCAGTGTGTGCGCCGCGGCCTTGAGGACGGCCTCGGGCTCGTAGAGATTGGCGTCGAGGTACGCCGTCTCGCCCTCGGGCGTGCTGGTGAGCAGCGCGCGGGCGTGGGCCAGTACCAGGGGGTCGTTGTCGACGTACACGATGCGTGCGTCCGGGGCCACGCGCTGGGCGACCTCGTGGGTGTTGTCGGCGGTCGGCAGACCGGTGCCGATGTCCAAAAACTGCCGGACGCCCTGCTCGACGGCGAGGTGTTTCACAGCGCGTCCGAGGAAGTGACGGCTCGTTCGCGCCACGTCGACCAGACCGGGGAAGATCTCCTTGATGTGGTCCCCGATCTCACGGTCCACCTCGTAGTGGTCCTTGCCGCCCACGAAGTAGTTCCAGAAACGAGCGGAGTGCGGCTTGTCCGTGTCGATCCGGGCCCGTATCTCGGCAGCTGCGGCGAGTTCGGGTTCGTGGTCTGTCACGAGAGGGCCTCCTGCGGATCGTTGTTCGGCAATCGAACGTCAACTTAGCCGAATGATCCGCCAGCGCGTCTGCGCTCCGGAGGGCAACTCGGGCGGACCGTACGGGTTTTGGCCACTGTGGGCTAGTGTCGTGCACCGGCTCAACGGGTTCAAGGAGGAGACATGGCGATCGAGATCAGTGACGTGGCCGAGGCGCGTCGCTACGAGGCCCGGATCGACGGAGCGTCGACGGTCGCCGGCTTCGCGCAGTACATCCGTACCGACGAGCTGATCGCGTTCGTGCACACCGAGGTGAGCCCGGAGTGTGAGGGCAAGGGCGTCGGGTCCGCGCTGGTCCGGGCCTCCCTGGACGAGGCGCGTGCCGCCGGCCTGCGGGTCCTTGCCACCTGCCCCTTCTACGCGGGCTGGATCGCCCGCCACCCCGCGTACGGAGACCTGCTGTACCAGGCGCGCAGCAAGGTCAGCGACTGACACCGCGGAACACACCGAAGACGCCGCACCCGCCGAACAGTCGACGAGCCGACCGGCCCTCTGTCCGACGAGCCCTCTATCCGGGCTGGGCCGACGCCTGCCAGCCGAGTGCCGGGCCAAGGCGGGTGGCGATGTCGGTGAGGATCTGGACGTAGTCGTCGTGCTCGAAGGTGAAGGGCAGCGCGAACGCCACCTCGTCGATCTCCCGGAACGCCGCGTGCGCGTAGAGCCGTTCGGCGATCTCCGCGGACGTGCCGACGAGGTCCGGTGCGAACATCAGGCGGGCCGGTCCCTGCGGCACGGCGGTCCGCGGCAGCCGCTTCTCGGCGTACGCCTCGTACTTCGCGCGCTGCTCCGGTGAGGCGCTGTCGGTCGGGATGACGACGAGCCCCTGGGAGACACGGGCACGGTCGCCGTCGGGGTGGTGGGCACGGAAGGCGCGTACGTGGGACAGCTGGACCTCGGCGAAGTCCTCGGACTCCTCCGCCTTGACGACGCTGCTGGTCAGGAAGTTCATCGCGTGCTCACCGGCCCACTGGGCCGACCGCAGGCTCCCACCGCCGTACCAGAGGCGGCGGCCCAGACCGGTCGCGTGCGGCTGGACCCGATCCGAGAACACCTCGAAACCTTCGACACCGCTGAAGTCGGTGGCCGGTTTGCCGCGTACGAAGTCCAGCAGCCGGGCCACCCGGTCGTACCCGAAGTCCTCGGCGTCGGCGGTGTCCGGATACAGCGCCTGCTTGACCTGGTCGTAGTGCATCGGCGGGCCGACGCTGATGCCGGGGTTGAGGCGGCCGCCGGACAGGATGTCGACCGTGGCCAGGTCCTCTGCCAGCCGCAGCGGGTTCTCCCAGCCCAGCGGGATGACCGCGGTGCCGAGCTCGATACGGGTGGTGCGCTGCGAGGCCGCGGCAAGGACGGCCACGGGGGAGGAGATGCCGTACTGGAGATGGCGGTGGCGCAGCCACGCGCTGTCGAAGCCCAGCCGCTCACCGAGCCGGATGATCTCCAGCGTGGACTCGTGGCCCTTGCGGGGGTCGGCCTCGTCGAACAACCCGATGGTCAAGAAGCCCAGCTTCCGCAACGGTTGTGAGGGCAGCGGCACGGGGCTCCTCCATCGTCTGGGGCGGGTCCTGTCGAACGCCTGCGCTGGTCGTCATTCTGGCAGGCGATCACTGCGGGCCGCGCTCGCGGGTTCGTCCTCAGCCGAGGATGTGCCGGAGATAGGCGTGCGGGTCGGCGAGATAGCGGCGCCAGTGGTCGACCAGGGCGAGATCCTGCCAGGCCACCCGGCGCATCCCGTGGTCGCCGACCTCGATGATGTCCGCACCCGGCAGTGCGGTCAGCAGCGGCGAGTGCGTGGCGCAGATGACCTGCCCGCCCTGCTTGGCCAACTGGTCGAAATGGCCGAGCAGTTCGAGGCACGAGCCGAACGACAGCGCTGCCTCAGGCTCGTCCAGCACATACAGCCCGGGCTCCAGGAACTTCCCGCGGAACGCCGCGAGGAAGCCCTCGCCGTGACTGACCGAATCCGGCGCGAGCCCTTCCCGGTCCAGCGCGTCCATCGCCGTCTCCGCCCGCAGGAAGAACCCCTTGCGGGCCGACCAGCTGCCGAGCATGCGCCGTCCGCGCGCCGCCGCGTCGAAGCGGACCCGCTCGCCGAGCACCGACTTGGGCCGGGGGCTCGCGTACCGCCAGTCGTGCGAGCCGCCCCAGGAGTCCAGACCGAAGCCCTCGGCCAGCGCCTCGACCAGGGTCGACTTGCCCGAGCCGTTCTCACCGACGACAAAGGTCACCGGTGCCGTGAACCGCACCCCGTCCGCCAGCAGCCCGCGCACACACGGCACGGACCAGGGCCACGCGTTCTCGTCGTGCGAGGCCACGTGTACGTACGCGCGTTCGATGATCACGGATCGAGTCTTCCACAGCGTGTGGCGGTGGTCCAAGGAGTGCCGCGGCGGTCCGAGGGCCGCTACTGACGCGGCTGATCGCCCTTGTCGTCGCGCTCCGCGTTCTTCTCCTTGATACGGACCGCTTCCTTGCGGACCTCGGCCTGGGTGGCGCGCTCCTTCTGGAGCCACTCGGGCTGCTGGTTCTTCAGCGCCTCGATCTGCTCCGTGGTGAGAGCCTCGGTGACACCGCCGCGCGCGAGCCCCGCGATGGAGACGCCCAGCTTCGACGCGACGACCGGACGGGGGTGCGGACCGTTGCTCCGCAGGTCCTGCAGCCACTGAGGGGGGTCGGCCTGCAGTGCGGTGAGCTCGGAGCGCGAGACGACACCCTCCTGGAACTCGGCGGGGGTGGCCTCGAGGTACACACCCAGTTTCTTGGCCGCGGTCGCGGGCTTCATCGTCTGGGTGTTCTGGTGCGACGTCATGGTGTCCAGGGTATCGAGCATGTGAACCACCGCCGACCACGCCGGGTAACCTGGCCAGGTGACAGGCTCGGAAGATTCCCCTTCGTTCCGGCTCGCGTATGTCCCGGGAGTGACGCCCAGCAAGTGGGTGCGGATCTGGAACGAGCGGCTGCCCGACGTCCCCCTCACCCTCCTCGCGGTGTCCGTCGCCGAGGTCTTCGACGTGCTGCGGGGCGGCGACGCCGACGCGGGATTCGTACGGCTGCCGGTCGATCGCACGGACCTCAGCGCGATCCCCCTCTACACCGAGACGACCGTGGTCGTGGTCCCGAAGGACCACGTCGTGGCGGCCGTCGACGAGGTGACCGCCGAGGACCTGGCGGACGACATCGTGCTGCACCCCCTCGACGACACCCTCGACTGGGAGCACCTGCCGGGCCGCCCCGCGATCGAGCGCCCCGCGACGACGGAGGACGCGATCGAACTCGTGGCGGCGGGGGTGGGACTCCTGGTGGTCCCGCAGTCGCTCGCCCGCCTCCACCACCGCAAGGACCTCACCTACCGGACGGTCACCGACGCCCCCGAGTCGCGCGTCGCCCTGTCCTGGCCGGAGGACCGGACCACGGACCTTGTCGAGGACTTCATCGGCATCGTCCGCGGCCGGACCGTCAACAGCTCCCGGGGCCGTTCCGCGGCCCAGCCCCAGCCGAAAAACGAGTCCCAGTCCAAGAGCAAGGGCTCCGACAAGGGCGTCGCTCGTCGGAAGCCCGCCGCGGGCAAGGCAGCGGGCAAGCCGACCGGCAGGAGCCCACGGACAGGGTCCGGCGCCCCCAAGGGAACGAAACGCGGCAAGCCCCGTCGCAAGTCCTAGCGACTGCGGAGGTCGACGAGTCTCGCGGGCTACTCCCGGCGGCGTATGCGCCGGGGTGATCCGGCCCATACGGTGATGACGTGACGACCTTCGACGGACTGGTGGAGCGGGCGCGATCACTTCCGCCGCTGACCACGGATCTGCTGGTGGTCGCCATGGTCGGGCTGTTCACGGCGCCCGACGCCGCGTCCAACGACCCCGACTACCAGCAGGCGGACGGGCTCACCTGGCTGCTGCTCGCGGTCTCCCTGCTCGCCCTCGTCTGGCGCCGGCGGTGGCCGGTCCCGGTCGCGATCGTCACGGGCGCCGCGTGCGCGGGCTGGGCACTGCACGGCCACATCGGGGAACTGCTCAACCTGCCCGTGATCGTCGCCCTGTACACCGTCGCGGTGCTGGGCGACCGGCGGCGCACCCTGTGGACCGGGCTCGTCGCGTCCCTCGTCTCGGGCGCGGTCGCGCTGCGGGTGGGTCGTGACGTGGCCAACCCGCAGGGGCTGCCGATGCTGGAGATGATCTGGCCCCTGGTGCCCCTGCTCCTCGGCGAAGTCATCCGTACGCGGCGGCAGTTGATGGACGAGTACGCGGCCCGGGCCGTCCGTGCGGAGGAGGAGCGGGAGCGGGAGGCGGCGCGCCGGGTGCACGAGGAGCGGCTGCGCATCGCCCGCGAACTGCACGACATCGTCGCGCACACGGTGACCGCGATGACGGTGCAGGCCGGAGTCGCCCTCGACGCACTCGACACCCGCCCGGAGGTCTCCCGGCAGGCGATGCGACAGGTACGCGACTCGGGCAAGGAGGCCGTGGGGGAACTGCGGGCCACCGTCACCGTGCTGCGCGACCACGACCGCGACTCCACGGCGCCCGCTCCGGGACTCGCCCAACTGCCCGAACTGGTCGGCCGGTTCAGCGACAGCGGCGTGGACTCGGTGCTGCGCCACGACGGCCCGGCGGACGGGCTCTCGCCGATGGTCGAGCTGGCGGCGTACCGGATCGTGCAGGAGGCGCTGACCAATGTGGTCAAGCACTCCGGCGCACGGCACGCGGCGGTCTCGGTCGCCCGGCACGACGACCGGCTGTGCGTGGAGATCGTGGACGACGGACCACCCTCGCAGATCGGGCCACCGTCGGAGGTCGAACCACCGTTCCGGCCGGCGACCGGAGGCTTCGGACTCGTGGGCATGCGGGAGCGGGCCGCCGCGGTCGGCGGCAGCGTCGAGTACGGTCCGGTGTCCGGCGGCGGCTTCCGGGTACGGGCCTCACTCCCGGTCGTACTCCCGGCCGAGGCACTCCGTGGAGGACGGCCATGACCGTGCGCGTGGTGCTCGCCGACGACCAGACCGTCGTACGGGCCGGCTTCCGGGCCCTGCTGGACCTGACCGACGACCTGGTGGTGGTCGCGGAGGCGGCCGACGGGACGCAGGCCGTCGAGGCGGTCCGGCTGACCCGGCCCGACGTGGTCCTGATGGACATCCGGATGCCCGGCGTCGACGGCATCGAGGCCACCCGCCGCATCGCAGCCGACCGCACCCTCGACGGAGTACGCGTCGTCATGCTCACCACCTACCAGGTCGACGCGTACGTCTTCGAGGCGCTGCGGCACGGCGCCGCGGGCTTTCTGCTGAAGGACATCGAGCCGGACGGGCTGCGCGCGGCGATCCGTAGGGTCGCGGCCGGACAGAGCCTCCTCGCTCCGGCGGTCACGCGGTCGGTCGTCGAGGAGTTCGCCCGGCTGAGGGCTCCGGAGGCGGCCGGCGCCGAGCGGCTGGCCGTGCTCACCGACCGCGAGCGAGAGGTGATGGCCCTTGTCGCGGCCGGACTGAGCAACGAGGAGATCGGCCGGCGGCTGATCATGAGCCCGTTGACCGCGAAGACCCACGTCAGCCGGGCGATGACCAAGCTGGGAGCGCGTGACCGGGCGCAGCTGGTGGTGCTGGCGTACGAGACGGGGCTGGTCCGGGCGGGGGAGCGGTGAGGGTACTTCCGCGGGAGTAGCGGCCGCCTCCCGGCGACGGATGTCCGGGGTGTCGCCGCTCCCTACCGTCGAAGGCATGATCGAGGCACGCGAACTCACCAAGAGGTACGGCGACAAGACCGCCGTCGACCAGCTGTCCTTCACGGTCCGGCCCGGCCGGGTGACCGGCTTCCTCGGCCCGAACGGCGCCGGAAAATCCACCACCATGCGACTGATCCTCGGCCTGGACGCGCCCACGTCCGGCGCGGTCACGGTCGGCGGGAAGCCCTACGCCGAACTCGCCGCGCCCCTGTGTGCCGTCGGCTCGCTGCTGGACGCGAAGGGCGCGCACGGCGGGCGTTCGGCGTACCGGCATCTGGCCGGGCTCGCGGCGAGCAACCGTATCCCGCGCCGCCGCGTCGACGAGGTGCTGGACCTGACCGGTCTGACCGAGGTCGCGGGACGCCGGTTCAGTGGCTTCTCGCTCGGCATGGGCCAACGGCTCGGTATCGCCGCCGCGTTGCTCGGTGATCCGGAGGTGCTGATCCTCGACGAGCCGGTGAACGGGCTGGACACCGAGGGCATCCGCTGGATCCGCGATCTGATGAAGTCCCTTGCCGCGCAGGGCCGTACGGTCTTCCTCTCCAGCCATCTGATGAGCGAGATGGAGCTGACCGCCGACCATCTGGTCGTCATCGGACGCGGTCGGCTCCTCGCCGACACCACGATGCGCGACTTCATCGAGACCAACTCCCGCGCCCATACGCTCGTCCGCTCCCCGGAACCCGAGAAGCTGCGGGGCCTGCTGGAGGAGAAGGGCGCCGACGTCCGTCTCGACCCGAGGGGCGGCTGGCGGGTGGACGGTCCGGACGCCGCGGCCATCGGTGACGTGGCCCGCGACCACGGTCTCGCGATCCATGAACTCACCCCTGCCCACTCCTCGTTGGAGGAGGTCTACACGGCCCTGTCCCAGGACTCGGCCGAGTACCGGACGAAGTACCGGACGAGCGAGGTCCGGATCCGGAAGGAGACTGTCTGATGGCGACCGCGACCCTCACCACCGCCCGGGCCGGCTTCCCACAGGCCCTCGCCCATGAATGGATCAAGTTCAACAGCGTGCGCTCCACGGTCTGGACGACACTCGCGACCGCCGTCGTGCCCGTGCTGGGTGCGGTGTTCGTGGCCGCGACCGAGAGCCTGCAGCCGGACGACACGGTGCTCGGCGGCAGCCTCACCGCTTCCGTCCCCGCCCAGATGCTGGCCGCGGTGGTCGGTGCCCTGCTGATCACGGGTGAGTACGGCAGCGGCACCGCCCGAACCACCTTCGCCGCCAACCCGCGCCGCGCCACCGTGCTCGCCGCGAAGGCCGCCCTGATCGCGGCCCTGATGTACGTCCTGGCCCTCATCTCCTGCACCCTCGCCTACCTGATCGGTGGCGCGATGCTCGACAACGACCGCTATGCCCAGGGCGAGCCACTGCCGGCCCTGTTCGGCATCGCCGCCTCTTTCGCCGTCGCAGGGCTCCTCGGCCTCGCGGTCGGCACCCTCGTACGCCACTCCGCGGGAGCCGTCACCACCGTCATCGGCGTACTGCTCCTGCCCTCCCTCCTCGGCCCGCTCTTCGGCGACGCCCAGCGCTGGATCGCGGGCGTCTCCCCGACGAGCGCCCTGGAGAAGCTGATCCAGACCTCGGACGCGACCGCGGAAACCGTCGGCAGCCTCGGCCCCTGGCCGTCCCTGCTGCTGGTGGCGGGCTACACGACGGCACTGCTCCTGCTCGCGACCGGGGTTCTGCGCGGCCGCGACGTCTGACGGCCCCACGACCGGCATCCGCCGACTCGCACCCAACAGCCCAGTACGACACGAGCCGAGTACGACTGAACGGAGGAGCGCCCATGCCATCGAGCGCCGCTCGCCCACGCACCCTGCTCGCCCTGGTGATCGTCGAACTCCTGCTGCTGGCGGCGGTGTCCGCCACGCGCGCCGAGGCGACCGCTTCCGCGCCGCACGGCGCCCGGATCATCGCCGAGGAGGAAGTCGGTGAGCGCCTGGTCGATCTCACGGTGGACTCGCCCGCGCTGGGCCGCACCGCGAAGGTCCGGCTCCTGACCCCGGACGGCTGGGAGGAGCGACGGCCCGGCGAGACCTGGCCGACGCTCTACCTGCTGGTCGGCGGCGACGGCAACTACAGGGCCTGGACCGAGGACTACGACGCCTGTCTCCAGCCACTGCCCGACCTGCGGGACGTACTGGTCGTGATGCCGGAGATGCCGCTGTTCGGCTTCTACAGCGACTGGTTCAACAGCGGCGAGGGCGGTCCGCCGGCGGTCGAGACCTTCCATCTCAGGGAAGTACGCCCCCTTCTGGAGCGCCGCTACGGAGCGGGCGTCCGGCGCGTGGCCGCGGGGGAGTCGCAGGGCGGATTCGGTGCCCTGTCCTACGCGGCACGCCACCCCGGGCTGTTCCGGGCGGTCGCGAGCTACAGCGGATTCGTGCATCCGCTGCGGCATCCGCACGCGGTCCGGGCCGGGATGACCTACCTCGGCCTGGACTGGACGGCGCTGTGGGGCGATCCGGTCGCCCAACGGGCCAACTGGCAGGCCCACGACCCCTATTACCTGGCCGACCGGCTGCGCACCACCCCGGTCCACCTCTCCGGCGGCGACGGCACGGCAGGTGTCCTCGACCCGCCCGGCACCCCACCGGACGTGGAGATCCCGGGTCTCGAGGACCCTGCCGACCCGTTCCCCGAGGACGCGATCTCCCCCACGGAGACCCTGATGCAGCGCCAGTCCCGGTCTCTGGCCACCCGCCTGGAGTCCTTCGGAACTCCGGTGACCACCCACTTCTACGCCGGGACGCACTCGCCCGCGTACTGGAAGCGTGAGCTGTACCGCTCACTCCCCATGCTGCTGCGTGCCCTGGGGATCCGTGATCGGTGACCGTGACGCGCGGCCTCAGTCCCGCGGACGGGACTGGCCGGAGTCCGGCTGTATGGGGTCGGGCGCTGCGGAGGGCCGGGCGGTGTCGGTGGGAGCGGTGCCGTGCTGAGGGCCGACGGTCTCGCCCGGGATGACGCGGGGAGCCGTCTGCCCGGCCGGCTCGTCCTGCGCCGCCGCGGCCTCGGCCTTGAGGATGCGGGCCGACTTGCCTGCCGAACGGGCAAGGTCGGGAAGCTTCTTGGCGGCGAGGACGAGGATGACGACGACGAGGATGATCGCGATTTCGCTCAGTCCGAACATTCGGGTCCTGCCTTCTTCTCTGCCCGGGCCGGTCGGGGCGCGAGCACAACGGGGAGGGGTGAAGCGGTGGCGGGCGGCGCGGGGAGTCAGTCGAAGCGAGTGGCGGCGAGTTGCCGGCGGAGGTAGGGCAGCGCGCCGCGCTCCAGCAGCGCCCGCTGCCACCTCGCACGGGCATGGTGCAGGTTACGGGCCGACGCCCCGGTCCGGTCGCCGTGTCCGGGGCGGGTGCGCAACGCGGTGCACAGCAGGGCGGTCAGCCCGGCGAGGGTGCTCGCGGCCGCGATGAGCGCGAACACCCAGCCGGCGGTGACCAGCGAACCGCCCGTCGGGCCCTGCGCGTCGGCGAGCCGAAGGCTGTACCCGAGCACGAGCAGGACCGCCGCCGCCGTGGCGGCGATCGGCGGAGTGAGCGCGGCGAGTGCGGGCAACAAGGCTCTGGGGCTGGCAGGCCGGGACTGCCCACCGTGCGCCACGGTCGTGCGGGACTGCCGGTTGTGCTCCACGGTCGTACGCGCGGCGAGGTACTCACGGTACTCGTCACCGGCCGCCGCCGTGATCTCGTCCACGGCCCGAAGCGCCTGTGCGCGCAGCCGTGTGGCGGTCGCGCTCGTGGGATCGGCGAGCAGCGCCGTACGGATGTCCGTCGTGCTCAGCGCCTGGCGCAGTACGTCCTCGAAGTCCGCTCGGTCCTCCGGGCGGAGGCGGGGCGGGCCGGGCAAGTGGTCTCCCTGGGTGGCTCGAACGATGGAGGTGCGGCCCCGCTTCAGGCGGGGTACGGGCCCGCCCCCGGTGAAGGGGACGGGCCCGTGGATACGGAGGGCGCGAGCCGCTGTCTCAGACTCCGACGCCGAAGTCGGAGGCGATTCCGGCCAGGCCGGACGCGTAACCCTGGCCCACGGCACGGAACTTCCACTCCGCGCCGTTGCGGTACAGCTCGCCGAAGACCATCGCGGTCTCGGTGGCGGCGTCCTCGGACAGGTCGTAGCGGGCGATCTCGGCGCCGCCGGCCTGATTGACGATCCGGATGAAGGCGCCACGGACCTGGCCGAAGCTCTGGCCGCGGTTCTCGGCGTCGTGGATGGACACCGGGAAGACGATCCGGGTGACGTCGGCGGGCACGCCGGCGAGGTTCACCTTGATGACCTCGTCGTCGCCCTCGCCCTCACCGGTGAGGTTGTCACCGGTGTGCTCGACCGACCCGTCAGGGCTGGTGAGGTTGTTGTAGAAGACGAACTGCGTGTCGGAGGCGACCTTTCCGGCCTCGTTCAGCAGCAGCGCGGAGGCGTCGAGGTCGTAGTCGGTGCCCGTCGTCGTCCGGACGTCCCAGCCCAGGCCGACCAGGACCGCGGTGAGGCCCGGAGCCTCCTTGCTGAGCGAGACATTGCCGCCTTTGGACAGGGAAACTCCCACGCTGCTCTCCTTCATGCTCGGTTGTGCGGTGCCGGGTCCGTCTGGTGGACCCGAAAATAAATCTACATCACTGTAGAAATATGGGAGGCGAGTCGGCCGCAATCGCTCGCGAGGCCGTCCCGAACGAAGGAGCGGTTCGCGGGCGAGTGAAGCGCGAGCGGATCTCTATACGATGGACCACCCGTGAAGTGCGCGGCAGCGGAAGGGAGACAGGGCGTGACGGATCACCGGCGACGTCCCCGGCGGCGGGGACAGGGTGAGCTGGAGATGCAGGTCCTGTCGGCCTTGCGGGAGGCGGAGGGGCCGGCGACGGCGGGCTGGGTCCAGGACCGCCTCGGCGGGGATCTCGCCTACACGACCGTGATCACGATCCTCACCCGGCTGCTGGCCAAGGGCGCGGTGACCCGGGAGCGCGCGGGACGGTCGTTCGCGTGGACACCCGCGTCGGACGAGGCGGGACTCGCCGCGCGGAAGATGCGCAAGGTGCTGGACGGCGAACCGGACCGGGAGGCGGTGCTGGCCAGCTTCGTCACCGCGCTCTCGCCGGACGACGAGCGGCTGCTGCGTGAACTGCTCGGACACCCCGAGACGGAGAGGGAAGACTGAAGCCTCATGGGGGTGTTCGTCTTTCTGCCCTTGGTCCTGCCCCTGACGGCCTGGCCGATCGCCCGGCTGGCCGAGCAGCGCCTGCATCCGCTCACCGCCACCCGGCTGCTGACCGGCGTGGCCGGTGTCATGGCCGTCTGCAGCACGGTGTGCCTGGCGCTGCTGATGGTCGTCGGCACCGCGCAACTGCCCGGAAACCCGCTCCCCGACGGATGGTCGGACCCCGAGGTGCGCGCGGCCGTCCCGTACGACGAGATCGCCGGACGAGCGGCCATCCCCGCTCTTCTGGCGGTGGCCGTGGTGTGCGTGGGAACGCTGTGGAGGCACGGCAGGGTGCGCCGCCGCGCCCACCGCGCGCTGGCCGGACTGCCCGGTACGGGGGTCGCGGTGCTGCCCGACGAGGCGCCCTACGCGTACGCCCTGCCCGGTGGAGACCGGGACCGGGTCGTGGTCACCACGGCCCTGCTGTCCTGCCTCCAACCCGCCGAACGGCGCGCCCTGTTCGCCCACGAGCGCGCACATCTGACGGCCCGCCATCACCGCTTCCTCCTGGTCGTACAACTCGCGGCCCGCGCCAACCCGTTCCTGCGACCCCTGCGTACGGCGGTCTCCTACACGGCGGAACGCTGGGCCGACGAGGAGGCGGCCCACGCCGTGGGCAGCCGCAGGGTCGTGGCGTGCGCGATCGGCAAGGCGGCGCTGGTGTCCCGGGGCACCTCACTCCCGACACTCGCCGGCTTCGCCCCACCGGGCCCGGTGCCCCGCCGGGTGGCGGCTCTCCTGGAACCCGCGCCCGCCGTACGCAACTGGCCCTCCCTGTTCACCACGGTGGGCATGGCGACATGGGCGGCGGCCGTCGGTACGGCACTCTCCGCGATGTCGTCGGCCAACTCCGCCGTGACGATGTTCCTCATCCTGCACGCCGCGACACCACTCTGAGCCCTTGGCCGGTCAGGCCCTCCGGGTGACGACAGGCCGGGCCGTCGCCCTTGGGAGTGCGGCGGCCCGGCCTGCGGAGGGCGTTCCGGTCAGAGGTCGAACTCGTCGGGCGGCAGCTCCAGGGTGAAGCACGCCTCGCGGACGACGGCCTGCTCGGCTTTGTCGAAGAACGACACCATCGACCCACCCGCGGGGCGGCGGCCGGTGTGGCCGTCCCGCGTGGGTGAGCCGCTGGGAGAAGAGGTCGGAGGCTTGGGACCGCGCGTCGGGACGGTCCCGACCCGGGGCTCCGGACCATCAGGTCACGGACGAGGGCGAGGGAAGGTCTCCAGGGCTCTGGCGAGGCCGGCGGCGTCGGTGCCGATCTTGCGGTAGACCGAGGAGAGCAGTCGCGTCACTCCCTGCTCGGTGAGGCTCAGCGCCTTCGCGACCACCGCCGCCGGGAGCCCCTGGGCCGTCATCTCGGCGGCCTTGCGTTCCGGAGCGGTGAGCGTGTCCGTCTGCCCGTAGCGAAGGGGCAGTGGCCGCAGTCCGGCTGCCGAGAGTTCTGCCCTGGCCCGGGTCGCCAGAGCCTCGGCACCGCAGTGGACGGCGCCTTCCTGACCTTGGTAGAGACGGTCCGCGGCTTCCTGCAGCCTGCCGTTCCGGGAGAGCGCGGCCCCGTGACCGACCAGCGCACGGGCCAACTCGTACGAGGCGGGCGACCGTTCCAGATGCTCGACCGCCTCCGTGTACAGGTCCAGCGCCGCGGGCCCGCCGGTCACCTCGGCCTCGGTGTGGAGCGCCTGGCCGATCGCGGATGCCGCACCGAAGTCACGGGCCCGCTTGACGGCGTCCTGGGCGAGACGGATCGCCCGGTCGGGAGCGGTGTGGACGACGGCGGACGCCAGATTCAGCTGCCAGGGGCACCACGTCGGGTTGCGCCAGGATCGTGACTCCAGCCATTCGCCGACCGCGGACAACAACTCCTCGGCTTCGGAGCGCCTGCCCTCGGCCAGGAGCAGTTCGGCGTACACCGTGCGGGGATCCGGGTAGATGACGGCGTTCGGGACGACCTCGCCGTAGTGGTAGAAGTCGGCGAGCTGCCGCGCTTCGTCGGTCCGCCCTCGGGCGAGGAGGACCTGAATGAGGATGCCGATGGCGAACCACTGGGCGGGCACCGCTCCTTCCACCCGGTCGGCGGTGCGCAGTCCCTCACGTACGAATTCCTCTGCCTCGGTGAGGCATCCGCGGCGGTAGCGGATGTAGCCGAAGAGGGTCTGGCCGACGGCAAGGTGGGAGCCGCGCCAGCCTTTGGTCTCGCACTCGGCCATCCCCTTGGTGAAGAGTTCCTCGGCCCGTCGTGGCTGGTCGCAGTACATGAAGACGAGGGCGACGGAAACGGGCAGCTCGAAGCCCCGGTTCTCAGAGGTCCAGCTCAGCCCGCCCCGCAGTGACTCCTCGGCACACTCAAGAACGGTTTGTCGCGGCTCGCCTCGCATCATGGCGTCCCAGGACCGCAGGCCCAGGATGTACCGCTCCTCCAGACCACGGCCGGTCAGCCGCTCGGCCAGCCGTGCCAGCCTGCGCGAGCGGGCGGACGAGTCGGGCTCGTCGGTACGGAACGCGCTCCATACGAAGTGGTCGGCCTGCATGCGCAGCCGGATGCGCGGATTGGTCGCCTGCCGCGCCTCGTCGGCGGCCACGGCCGCGGCCTCGGCCACCCGGTCGAGGTGGGCCAGCGCCTGGGTCAGCCGGTAGACGATGGAGGCGCGCAGATCGGGGTCGACGCCGGGCTCCGCCAGCGCCGCCCGGAGATGGCTGACGGTGGCCGCGGGTTCGATCAGGAAGGTCGAGCACGCGAGTTCGTGGAGGAGTTCCGCACGGTCCTCCGGAAGGGGCGGCTCCTGCAGAGCCCGGGTCAGGACGCGACGGGCGGCCTCCGGAGCCCCGGCGCTGAGGTACTCCCGGGCGGCCTCCCGCAGGCACGCGACCGCCTCGGGCCTGCCCTCGCACGGGACCTCCAGCAGATGCCGGGAAGCCGCGGTGGGCCCGAACCCCGCGGCGTGGACCGCCTCCGCCGCCGCATTGTGCAGGCCGACCCGCAGACTCGCGGAGATGTCCCGGTAGACCGCCGTGGCGATCAGAGGGTGTACGAACTCCAGGCCGCCCCTCTGGCCTGGGGCGTCCTTCAGGATCCGGGCGGTGCGCAACCTCTCGGTCGCCTCGGCGGCCTCTTCGCTGCCGACCACGGCGATGGTGGCGGCGAGGTCCGGCGAGATCGACGTACCGAGGACGGCCGCGGCCCACGCGAAGCGGACGGTGGTCGTACCGAGCCGGTGCAGCCGGTCGAGCAGCCCGGGTCCCTTGACCGCCGAGGCGAGGTCCCGCATCGCGGACAACTCGGCCTGTGTGCCCTTCATGCGGCGCTCGCCGAGTCGGATGGCGAGCTCGACGGTCTCGAACGGGCTTCCGCCGGTTGCCGTCCAGCATTCTTCGCAGAACTCGTCCTCGGCTCCCTCGCCCACCTCGTCCCTGACGATGCGTGCCACGCTCGCGGACGTGAGCGGTGAGAGGGAGTAGGGGCGGTTCCGGTGGCGTTCGACGAGTGTGCGGAAAGGCGCCGCCTCGTTCGGCAGTTCGTCGGGCCGGTAGGCCGCGATGATCAGCAGCGGGAGGTCTTCGGCCCGTGGGGCGAAGGAAGCGAGCCAGTTCAGGGACTCGACATCGGCCCAGTGCATGTCGTCCAGGAGCAGGATGACGGGCGCCTTCATCACCGTGAGGCGCGTCATGACCCAGTCGAGCCCGTCGCGCACTCCGGTCGGGTCCGGCACCCGGGCGGTGCCCGTCGCCTCCAGACCGAGCGCGGCGGCGACGATGTCGTACCAGCTCCCCAGGAAGGCCCGGCGCTCGGTCTCCTCCATCGCCGCCAGGACGGGTTGCACGAGTTGGCGCACCACGTGGAAGGCCAGCTCCTGCTCCTTCTCTCCGCCCTTGCCCGAGAACACCGTCAACCCGTGTGCCACGGCCCGGGCGCGTGCCTCCGTCATGAGCGCCGTCTTGCCCAGCCCGGCCGAGCCGGTGAAGGAGAGCAGTCCGGTGTGCCGCGGTCGCGGCACACCGTCCCCTGTTTCGCTGAGGTCGGCCAACGCGGCGTCGATCGCACGAAGTTCCCTATGGCGCTCCAGCAACAGATGGCTCTCGGGGTCCGGTTGCCGCAGCTCATGCGCCATATGCCCTACCGCTTCCTGTTCGTTGATCCTTCGGAAGGCAGCGACGAGCGTACGCCCTTGCGGACATCGGGTGGTCGTATTGAGCAATGAGTACACAGGGAAGGGCGAATCATGCGACGAAGCGGTTTGGACGCCTTCCCCTCAGGTAATGTTGTTTATTTGGCCCTTCCTGTGGGATCAGTTGTTGAGGGCGACAGCTCGTGGGACGTATGCCGCCGCCGCATCGGCGTAGCGTGGCACGGAGCGAGACCAGTAGTAACACCCGCGGATCCAGCCGGCCATGCCATCCATGTAGCCGATGCCGGCCGGGCTCAGTTCCGGCTCGGTCTCCCTGTAGAGCCGCTCGAACTCGCGGATCGTGCTGTTGATCCGTTGGACGGCGAGCATGACGGCCTCTGGCAGGGAGCAGTGGTTCGCACGCTGGTAGGCGAGGGCCAGATTGATCATTCCGCCCGCCCGTTGCTCCTTCACCGAGGAGAAGAGGTCGGCTGTCCACACTGCCGCATCGACCGACAGCCGCCTCAGGCGCCGCATCGTGGCGTGATGGAGGTCCTCGGGGGCGAGTTCGCAGGGTTGCGCGGCTTCGTACAGCGGATAGAACGGCTCGATGCCCGCCGTGAGTGAACGTATCGAGTTGCACAACCCCATCCGCACGGGAGGAGAGTGCGACTGGGCCACCGCCTCGTACAGCAACCCGTGCACGTACTCACGGCTGTTCCAAGCCCATCGCGCGGCTTGTGCGGGCGTGCACCGTTCCTGTACCTGGCGGTAGAGGTCGGTCAGCGCCGCCCCGAGGGGGGTGCTGGGCGGCTGGCCGTCGCGCAGGATCCCGACGCTCTCGCTGAGCATGGGCAGGAGGCGGCCCGGCCACCGTCGGCCGACCTCCTCCGCCAGGTCGTCGAAGACGAACTGGTAGGCGATTTGGTTGGCCACGATCTGAAGGACGTCGCGATCCACGGTCGGGCTGTTGTAGGAAGCGAGTTCCGCCGGCCGAGTTTTGGCGATCATGGCCGCCACCGCCGGGTCGTCGGTCAGCCCCCAGGTACGCAGCCATGTGTCGACGCCTGCCGCCGATTCGGATTCGTGGGGGTTGCTCAGGAAAGGGAACGGCATGTGGAGATTGGCGTCGATGAGGTCCTTCAAGTTGTCCGCCGGAATTTCTTCTCGCAGGGCGACCGTGATTTCCTCATGCGTCGTCGACACCGTTGTCACCTGCCGTTCGAGGGTCCTGTGTGCGGGATGTCACCGTGGTTCGGGGAACGAGAGAACGGGCGCGAGGCGGTGTGCCGGCCGGTACGGGTGAGCGTGGTTCACAGATCATCGGCAGCGACCTCGGACCCAATGTCACGGCGGGGCGCGGTTGTTCGACCGGTCCGGGCGGGTGGCGCAGCCGCCACCGACCGGAGATGGTCGCAACGGCAACCGTGGCCTCCGCCATTGCGAACGCGTCCCCGATGCACTTGCGGCTTCCTGTGGCGAAGGGGAGCATCGCGCGGTGCTGTACGGCAGTGATCTGCTCCGAGCCCGGCAACCAGCGCTCGGGCAGGAACAGTTCGGGGTCGGGGAACGAGGCGGGATCGTGGTGCAGGAGGTAGGGGCTGTACAGGACGGTGGCGCCCCGGGGGAGCCGGCACCCGGCGAGCTCCGTCTCCCTGGTCGTGACGCGGGTGAAGAGCCAGCCCGGTGGGGAGTGGCGCAGCGTCTCGGTGACGGCGGCTCGGGTGTGGACGAGCCTCGACAGGTCGTCGAGGTCGGGCCGTCGCCGCCCGGCGAGCACGGTGTCGACCTCGGAGTGCAGGCGGTGCTCGGGCTCCGGGTGCTGTGCCAGGAGGCTGAACGTGGAGGCGATGCAGAGCGCGGTGGTCTCCACGCCTGTGAGCAGGAGCGTGATGAGCTGGTCGTGGACTTCCTGTTCGGTGACCGCTGCGCCCTCGCCCCCGTCGCGCGCGGCCGTCAGCAGGGTCCCCAGAAGGTCGTCGCGGGGAGTGCCCCGCCGCCGCTCCGCGATGACGGAGTCGATGATCCCGTGCAGGCGGTCGACCGCACGCCGATAGCGACGGTTCGCCGGTGTGGGGACACGGAACGGGGCGTCGACCGGCACGACCGTGCGGACGAACAGGCCACGGACGATGGTGCCGAGAGCGTTCCGCATCTGGGCGGCCCTGGCGTCGTCGAGCGAGTCCGAGAGGAGGACGCGGCTGGTCACCCTTGTCGTCAGGGCCATCATCGCCGCGCTGACGTCGATCGTCCGCCCGGGCCGCCATGTGCGGCACACCGACTCGGCCTCCTCGCCCATCAGTTCCGTGTAGTCGGCGACACGGGAGGCGCGGAAGTCCGGCTGGAGCAACGTGCGCTGCCGTCGGTGAACCTCCTGGCGGCAGGTGACCACACCGTCACCCATCAGGGCCCGGAGCCTGTCGTACTGCGGACCTCCCTTGTCGAAGGTGCGCGCGTCCATGAGCACTTGGTGCACCAGCTCCGGGTGGCACACCATCCAGGCCCGCAGCGGGCCCAGGCGTATCTCGACCAGATCGCCCCGGGCAGGCAGGGAATTCAGAAAAGCCAACGGCCGACGGAACAAAGCGATACCGTGGCTGATGCTCGGGAATATGCCTGGCGCAGTGCCCACAGTCCATAGTCGATCCGGTTCGGGCATGGCTTCGCTCATCGAATACCACCTGCCTCAGTCGACTCACGTAAATCGGTGAACGTGCCACCGGCTCGGTGCTTGAGTCATGTCCTGCCCAGTTCAACTGCTGTCGGCTCGCCAGATCCACTTTCCGTGGGGGCGCACAGGAGCACAAAGAGGCGTTGGGTGAAACATTGTTGATGCATGCTGCATTTACTGCAATTGCCTTTCGTCACTCAAGTGGCCTTTTGTAAAGGGTCACATCAGGGGGACGAAAAAGAGGAACCGGCGGGCCCGGATCCTGTACGAGGCCGGATTTCGTCCGCGTCGCGAACGAGGCCCGCCACATGGTCGGTGATCGTGTCGAGGATGTCCGCCCAGGCCGCGTCGTCGCCCAGCACGAGGAAGTTCAGGGTCAGCCCGTCGGTCATGGCGGCCAGGTAGCGGGCCAGCACGGGGACCGGGACGCGCAGTTCGAAGTCCATGCCACGGGCGAGCTGTTCGATGAGCTCGGTGTAGGCGTCGCAGTACAGCTGGTACTGCCGCCGTGCCAGATGCTCGAACCCCGGCTGACGCAGGGCGTACTGCGTCAGCTCGTACGTGAGCATGTGCTCGCCGGGATGCGCGGACACATGGTCCCAGTAGGCCTGGAAGCCGGCCCGGACGGTCTCCCGAAGGGTGGCCTTCGGCCTGATCGCTTCCCTGACCACCGTGACGGAGTGCTCGGTGATCGTCGTGATGACGGACTCGATCAGGGCCTGCTTGGAGTCGAAGCAGTAGTGGAAGACGCTCAGGGACAGACCGGCCTCCGCGGCGATGGACCGGGTCGTCGTCCTGGAGACGCCGTCCCGGGTCATCGCGCGGATGGCCGCTTCGGTGAGCTGCCGACGCCGTTCGGCCGACGGCATCCGTGCCATGGGTGTTCCCTTCGTTCCGGTGGGCGTCAGCTGCTGTAGACGCCCACCTCTTGAAGGGAGTAGCCCCAGTCGGTGCCCCGGTCCAGCCCGTGGATCCGCACATAGCGGGCCGGCACGCCGTTGAACCGGGCCGTGTCCAGACCGCCGTCGCCTGCGGTGGTGGACCAGACGGACTGCCAGGTGGTGCCGTCCTTGGAAACCTCGACGCGGTACGACTTCCCGTAGGCGCGCTCCCATTCGAGGGTGACACGCTTGACCGTGCTCGTGGAGCCGAGGTCGATCCGGAGCCACTGGTCGTCGCTCCAGTCGCTCGCCCAACGGGTGTCCGTGTTCCCGTCCACGGCCCGGCCGGGGGCGTAGCTCGTGAACGGGTTGGACTCCGACGAACTGGCCGACGCGGACGAGCCCTTGGCGAGGTTCGCCCCCGCCTTGTGCCCCTCGGACGCGCCCCAGGTGTCGAGATACGACTCGGCGCCCCGGAAGAGGTCGTCCACGACGTCCTGGCCGCCGACTTGTCTGATGTCCTCGATCCAGTCCGGGACCAGCCCGTAGTGCGAGGCGCCGTCGGTGTTCAGGTCCCAGGTGCGCGAACCGGTCGTCTGCTTGTCGATGACCGAGCCGCCGTCGGTGCTGCGGAAGGGGTACGTCACGGGGTTCGAGGCGTCCGCGCCGCGCGGGGCCGGCCAGCCGCCGACGCCGTTCATGTCGGTTCCGTAGCCGTATCCGACGTCGTACTTCTCGCGCAGCGCCTTGGTGCGGTCCGCCTCCGCGCTGAACCCCTCGGATCCGTGCATGTACTGGGCGATGAAGCCGCCGAGACCGTAGACGCGCTCGGTCCAGTTGAGGTCCATCCAGCTGTGCGAGGAGAGCACGCCGGGGTAGGACTCCGACTCGAAGATGTCGAGGGCCCGGCCGGTGGCCTTGACGCTCATGTGGTCGACCTCGAGCATCATCTTGCGCTGCATCATGCCGCGTACGGCGTACTCGCCCAGCTCGGTCAGCCCGCGTTTGTTGCACTGGGCGTCGTCGTTGTACGACGGGACCTCGACCCCTGCCGGCAGCTCTTCCTCCGCGCTCGGTGCCGCCGCGCCCCCGATCGGGTTGTCGTGCTGCGGGCCCTTGCACTTCTCCGTCTGCCAGAAGGTGCCGGTCGACAGGAACTGGCCGACGTTGATCGCCGTACCGAGGCCGCCCTCGTCGAAACGGACCCCGCAGAGCGCGTTGTCGAACTTGTGGCAGAGGAACATGCTGCGTACGCCCAGGTCGTACAGCTCGTCCAGGCCGGCGTCGATGTCGCCCTTGTCGCACTGGGCGATGTCGAGGATCTGCTTGCAGCCGAACGGCTCGGACGTCTCGACGCCCAGGACGACGGCCAGCTTGCCCTGCTCGACGACGCTGCGGGCCTGCTCGCTGTCGGTGACGATCCGGAACCAGCCCTTGCCCGTGCCGCCGTACATCTTGTCGATGTAGGCCTGCATGTCGTACGTCAGCTTGGCCTGCAGACGGATGGAGGTCATCTCGTCGCAGCTGCGGTCCTTGAAGGGGTAGACCGAGCAGATCACGCCGTTGGTGACGAGGTCGTTGACGAGTACGCGCTGGCCGCCGCGCCAGGCCCGCTCCACCCAGGCGTAGTAGTTCTGCTGGTGGGTCAGCGAGTCGTAGGCCGGCCAGTCCTTGAACGTGGGCCAGCCGTCGGGGTCGTGCTTGCCGTCGCCGCCGTTGGTGATGAAGTCGAAGATCGCGAGCGAGCCGTCGGGATAGTGCTCGGGGCAGTCCTTGAGCGCGTCGGCCACTCCCGCCTCGGAGAACGGCTTGCCGCAGATGAGCCGGCCGCCGAAGGCCTCGTTGGCCATGATGTGGTTGTGCGCGTCGACGAACCCGCGTACCTCGCCCTGGGAGTTGGTCCCCTTGAAGGGCTCGCCGGTGACACCGATCTGCGAGTCCGGTGCCGGCCGCGCGACCGGGTTCCACCAGTCGGTCCCTGCCGCGGAACTGGGGGTGGGCCCGAGCGTCACGGCCATGACGAGCAGGAGCAACGACAGAACCGTGACGGGTCTGCGCCTGTGGTGCGGCTGTTGAGTCATGGTCATCACCCACGTCTTCGGTCGGCGGACAGCGCAGTCGATGAGCCAGCAAGCCGGGGTTCGACACCCCACGACTGGTTGTCATGACTCGTGCAAACGATGGGTCGAGAATCGCGACTGCGGTGAACGGAGTCAAGAGTCCGGGACGGATGACCTGATGGTTCGTCGGCCGTGACGGGTCCCAGGGATGAACAGCCGGTGCACGTGGGCCTCTTGACGGCCTGTTGGTCTAGTCCTACCTTCCAGTCAGTCGTTCAAAAAGGCAGTCATCGTTCATGTCCATGAATATCGACTGAGCCCCCCACGCCCAAGGAGCCGACATGCTCACGCGCTTTCGGGCGCTCACCGTGACCGGTGCGGTGTGCGCTTCAACGTTCCTGGCCCTGCCGAACGCCGTCGCCGAGGTGGAACCCGGCGGCTGGACCTCGGTCTCTCCGACCCACACCGTCCAGGAGCGAGGCTGCGGACAGGTCGACGGACTGACCTTCCGGCTCACCTGCTCGACGGCCAGTGGCGATCAGCGGGCCGAGCGGCGGTACGCCACCTACACCGGCGGCACCCGCCAGTTCGAGGGCCACTTCCGGATCAGCAGTCTCAGCGGCACCCGGATCAGCCTCAAGCAGACCTTCAACGAGTCCGCGGCAGGACCGTACTTCATGCTCGCCGTCGAACGCGGCGGGCGCCTGTACGCGGTCCACGGCGGCGACACGCTGTCGAACGCCGGCACGGTCGGCGCCACGGTCCGTGTCAACACCGTTCACCAGGTGGGCAGTTCGCACCGCACGTACATCAACGGCTCGCTCCAGCACACCTACGCGAGCCCCGGCGGCAGCTTCTACGACAAGTTCGGCGCCTACCGCACCAACAGCGGCAACGGGCCGGCCACCGTCGTGTGGAGCAACGTCCGCTTCTGGCGCAAGTAGCCGAGAACCCATGAGCGTCCCCGTACGCATCGCAGCGTCGACAGCGTTCGTCCTCGCTCTCGTCCTGGCGCTGTCGGCCTGCTCCGCCACCCGGACGACGGACGAGGGCGAGGCGGACAGTCGTCCCGCGACCGCCCGGCACCCTGTGGCGGGGAAGGCCGATGCCGCCTCGGGAGTCGTGCTTCGTGGCGAGCGCACCACACCCACCGACATCGATCTGCGCTGGCAGGGCGGCGGTTCGGGTGCCTCCGGCCACGTCCTCGAATTCGCGACGGAGGAGTCGGGACCGTACACCGTCCTGCGGTATCTGCCGCCTCGGGTGACGAGCTATCGGCACCCCGACCTGATCCCGAACACCACCTTCTTCTACCGGCTGCGCGCCTTTCGCGGTCCTGCTTCGGAGCCGGTGACCGTCACTCTACCGAAGGGGGAACTGACGGCGGCGGACGAGAACTCCAGCCACGACTGGCTGCCCGCTCGCAGGGATCCGGAGCGGACGGTCCCCGGCCGACCGCTCCGTTCCACAGGTGCGGGAGCCCCCACCGGGTTCAAGGCCACGGTCAAGCATGCGAACGGCATCCTCTTCACATGGACGGACCATGCCTCCGACGAGGCGGGGTTCCTGCTGGAGGCCCGTACGAGGACGGGCTCGGCCCACGAACCCGTCGTGGTCCTCGATCCCGACACCAATTCGACGGGCCTGATCACCCTGCCCACCGAGAAGGAGGCGTCCTACCGGGTCCGGGCCTTCACCTACGGCGAGCGGTCGAACGTGGTCCGGCTGACCACCGGCGAGTCCACCGGTCCCTGACCTGCCTGACACGGACCGGACCAGGATGGTAGAAGCAGGGCAT
The DNA here is from genome assembly GCF_036182465.1 of Streptomyces sp. NBC_00258. Lineage (NCBI taxonomy): Bacteria > Bacillati > Actinomycetota > Actinomycetes > Kitasatosporales > Streptomycetaceae > Streptomyces > Streptomyces sp. NBC_00258. Next base: position 2,069,157 of record NZ_CP108081.1, on the reverse strand, counting down.
GACCACTTGTTCCACCTGCATGTTCACCTCCGGCACCACCCGCACCTCCTCCCCGGCCGGCGCACGATGACCGCGGGCATCGACACCCCCGACAGCAGGGGCCGCACCGGACTCGACCGGGTCGGCCTGGACCTGACGGGAAACCACCGGGTCAAGGTGCGGGACGTGAAACTGCTGTCCTGCCACTGGTACGTGGAGCGCACCACGACCTTCGACTTCCAGCACGCCGACGGCACCTGGTCCACCCAGGAGCGCGAAACCCACGATCGCGGCAACGGCGCCACGATCCTGCTCTATGACGAAGACCGCGAAACCGTGCTGCTCACCCGGCAGTTCCGCTATCCCGTGTACGTCAACGGCCACCCGGACGGGATGCTCGTCGAGACACCTGGCGGGCTGCTGGACGAGGACGACGAACACCCCGAGGTCGCCGTACGACGAGAGGTCATCGAGGAGACCGGCCACACGGTCGGCGACGTCCAGCGGGTCTTCGACGTCTATATGAGCCCGGGGTCGGTCACCGAGCGCGTGACCTTCTACGCCGCCTCGTACGGACCGGCCACCCGCACCCACGAGGGCGGCGGCCTCGACGAGGAGGGCGAGGACATCGAGACCGTCGAACTGCCCTTCCGACAGGCCCTGGCCATGATCCGCTCCGGTGAGATCGCCGACGCGAAGACCATCATGCTGTTGCAGTGGGCGGCGCTGGAAGGGCCGTTCAGCGGGAAGGACGCGTCCGCCGCCGAGTAGTCCACCCGGGCCCGCATGGGAAGAAGAGGTCCTCCGCACCGGTGCGGAGGACCTCTTCCATACGAGCCCGGCGGAGCAGTGGTTCCACGCGGGTTCAGCGGAGCAGGAGTTGGACGATCGCGACGGTGCCCACCGTCACGATGAGGGCCCGTAGGACCGCGGGGCTGAAGCGGCGGCCGATCCTGGCTCCGAACTGGCCGCCCAGCGCGGAACCGCAGGCGATCAGTGCGACGGCCGTCCAGTCGAAGTCCGCGACGAAGAGGAAGAACGTCGCGGCGGCCGTGTTGACGACGGCGACCAGGACGTTCTTGACGGCGGTGAGTCGCTGCAGCGACTCGTCCAGGAGCGTCCCCATCACCGCCACGTAGATGATTCCCTGCGCGGCGGCGAAGTAGCCGCCGTAGACGCTGGCGAGGGTCATGCCGGTGAACAGCAGAGGACCACCCTCCTTGCGGGCCGGGACGCCGGTCCGTGCGCGGCGGCCGCGCAGGTACTTGCCGATCAGGGGCTGGAACGCGACCAGAACGAGGGCGAGCCCCACCATGACCGGCACGATCCGCTCGAACGCCGTCGCCGGGAGGGCCAGCAGGAGCGTGGCGCCCGTCAGGCCTCCCAGCAGGGAGCCGACGCCCAGTTTCAGGATGCGCCGGCGCTGGCCGCGCAGTTCCTCCCGGTAGCCGAAGGCTCCGCTGATGTTGCCGGGGATCAGCCCGAGCGCGTTGGAGACCGTGGCGGTGACGGGCGGCAGCCCGGTGGCGAGCAGCACCGGAAAGGTGATCAGCGTCCCCGAACCGACCGCGGTGTTGATACCGCCCGCGCCCACCCCGGCGGCGAACACGGCGAGACCTTCCAGCGGTGTCACGCGGCGCCCTGCCCGGCGTGATCGCCACCCGTGGTCGGCTCGACGGCAGGGAGAGTACGGCGGACGAGGCGCCGGGAGACGTTCATGGAGCCGACGCTAAGCGGCGGACACTTCGGCATCCGCCGAAGTGTCCCGGCTGCTCCCACCCGGCTCCCGGCCCGGCCGCGCGTCGACGTGCGGCGCGGCTCCACCGTGGGCCGCACCGCCGAGCGGCGTATCACTCGAACCGTGCCGTGTCGCCCGCTCCCTTGCGCACGATCTCGGCCTCGCCGCTGGAGAAGTCGATGACCGTGGTCGGCTCGGTACCGCAGTCCCCGGAGTCGATCACCGCGTCGACGACGTGGTCGAGCTGTTCCTTGATCTCCCAGCCCTGGGTCATCGGCTCCTCCTCGTCGGGCAGGAGCAGGGTGCTGGACAGGAGCGGTTCGCCGAGTTCGGCGAGCAGGGCCTGGGCGACCACGTGGTCGGGGATACGGACCCCGACCGTCTTCTTCTTCGGGTGGAGCAGCTTGCGCGGCACCTCCCTGGTCGCGGGCAGGATGAACGTGTAGCTGCCGGGCGTCGATGCCTTGATGGCGCGGAACACGTCGTTGTCGACCTGCACGAACTGCCCGAGCTGCGCGAAGTTCTGGCACACGAGGGTGAAGTGGTGCCGGTCGTCGAGCCGGCGGATCGACCGGATCCGGTCGATACCGTCACGGCTGCCCAGCTGACAGCCCAGTGCGAAGCAGGAGTCCGTGGGGTACACGACGAGCGCGCCCGCGCGGATGGAGTCGGCGACCTGGCTGATCGTCCGCTGCTGAGGATTTTCGGGATGAACGTCGAAGTACTTGGCCACGTGCCGAGCTTATGCTCTCGGCCCCTGCGGCCGACGCAGGCCCGGTGCGGAGGTCCGGTGCGGGTATCTGCGGGGCGCTGGTGAGCAGGGGCTCACCAGCGCCGTGAGCGGGTTTCGCGTGCAGGGGCGTCAGTCCCTGAGGCGGTCGATCTGCCGGATCTTGTTGGTCGCGTCCAGGGCGGCCACCTTGTACGACTCGGCGAGCGTCGGGTAGTTGAAGACGGCGTCGACCAGGTAGTCGACGGTTCCGCCGCAGCCCATCACCGACTGCCCGATGTGGATGAGCTCGGTGGCGCCCGTGCCGAAGCAGTGCACGCCGAGCAGCTTCCGGTCCTCCGGGGAGACCAGCAGCTTGAGCATGCCGTGCGAGTCGCCGATGATCTGGCCCCGGGCCAGCTCGCGGTAGCGGGAGATGCCCACCTCGAACGGCACGCAGTCCTCGGTGAGTTGATCCTCGGTCTTCCCGATGAAACTGATCTCAGGAATGGTGTAGATGCCGATGGGCTGGAGGTCGTGCATCCGGTTCACCGGTTCGCCGCACGCGTGGTACGCCGCCGTACGCCCCTGCTCCATCGAGGTCGCGGCCAGAGCCGGGAAGCCGATGACGTCGCCGACGGCGTAGATGTGCGGCACCTCGGTGCGGTAGTGCTCGTCGACGGTGATCCGCCCGCGCCGGTCGGCGGACAGCCCAGCCTTGTCCAGGTCGAGCTCGTCGGTGAGCCCCTGCCGGCCGGCGGAGTACATGACCGAGTCGGCGGGGATCTTCTTGCCGCTCTCCAGGATGGTGAGCGTGCCCTTGGGGTGCTTTTCGACCGCGGCGACGGTCTCGCCGAAGCGGAACGTGACCGCGAGGTCCCGCAGGTGGTACTTGAGCGACTCGATCACCTCGACGTCGCAGAAGTCGAGCATCCCGGGCCGCTGTTCGACCACGGTGATCTTGCTGCCGAGGGCGGCGAACATGGAGGCGTACTCCATGCCGATCACGCCTGCCCCGACGATGACCATGGAGCGCGGTACCTGCTCCAGGTTGAGAACGTTGTCGGAGTCCAGGATCGTCCGCTCGTCGAACTCGACGGTCGCGGGCCTGGCCGGGCGGGTGCCGGTGGCGATGACGATGTTGTCGGCGCTCAACATGCGGTCGTGGCCGGTCACTTCACGCAGGGCGACGGTGTGGTCGTCGACGAAGCGGCCGGTGCCGGCGAAGAGGGAGACGTGGTTGCGGGAAAGCTGGTTGCGGATGACGTCGACCTCGCGGCTGACCACGTGCGAGGTGCGCGCGGTCAGGTCGGCGACGGTGATGTCCTCCTTCAGGCGGTAGCTCTGGCCGTAGAGATCGCGCTGGGTGAGACCGGTGAGATAGAGGACCGCCTCGCGCAGAGTTTTCGAGGGGATGGTCCCGGTATGGATGGAGACCCCACCGACCATGTCGGGGCGGTCGACGACGGCGACCCGGCGGCCGAGCTTGGCCGCGGCGATGGCGGCCTTCTGGCCGCCCGGGCCGGATCCGATGACGAGCAAGTCGAAGTCGCGCACCCTCCGGAGTCTGTCAGCCCGAGGCTCTCGCCCGAAAGGGTGAACGGGTGTCGGTTCTTCCCGCTCACTGGAATCCGGCGAGCTCCTGCCGGGTGCGCAGGGTCCACGAGTGCTCCTCGCCGAGGTACCTGACACGGTCCTGGAGTATCTGCCGCAGCAGCCGAGCGGCACGAGCCCGGTCGCCCGCCTCACCGACACAACGGGCGTGGGCGTTGCGGCTGCCCAGGGTGGCGGGGTGGTCGTCGCCGAGGATCCGGGTGCGGTCCTGTACGAGGATCTCCAGCAGGTCGGCGGCCTCCGCGGCGCGGCCGACGGCGCCCAGGCCGCGCGCGTGACCGCTGCGGGCGGCGAGCGTGTGCGGGTGGTCGTCGCCCAGCACCAGCCGGCAGTCGTCGACGAGGCGCTCGTACAGCTCCACGGCCTCCCGCGTCCGGCCGCGGCGGCTCGTGCTGCGGGCGTGCGCGGCGCGGATCGCGAACAGATGGGGGTGGCCGTCGTCGAGCACGGCTCGGCTGTCGGTGAGCAACTCGTCGAGCAGCCGCGCGGCCTGGTCGGGATCACCGGCCTCCCCGGTGAAGAAGGCACGGTAGCGCCGCCACACCAGGGCGACCGGGCTGCGGGACCCGTGCGTTCCGCTGTCCCGCGCGCCGTCCCCGTTCGCATCGGCCAGCAGCGCGGTGAGCAGCGCCGCTGCCCTGGCGGGGTCCCCGGACTCGCCGAGGAAGCGTGCGTGCCCATGACGTGCCGCGACGGTGTCGGGATGGTCCGGGTCGAGGACCTGGAGGCAGTCCTGGATCAGCTCCTCGAACAGTTCCGCCGCCTGCGCCGCGTGTCCGGCCTCCCCCAGGAAGTGGGCATGGTGGCGCCGGTTGTTGAGCGTGTACGGGTGGTACGGGCCCTGCGTACGGGTGCGGTCGGCGACCAGGCTCTCGAAGAGCCGGGCGGCGAGCGCGGGGCGGCCCGCGTCGCCCAGCAGATAGGCGCGCCCGTAGCGGGTGCTGAGGGTGTGCGGATGGTCGGCGCCCAGCAGCCGGGTGCGGTCGGCGAGCACCGCCTCGAACTCGGCCAGTGCCGGGCCGATCCGGCCGGACTCGCCGAGGAACAGGGCAAGGTTGTTGCGGCTGTTGAGGGTGTGGGAGTGGCCGGCACCCAGTACGCGTGCGCGGTCGGCGACGACGTCGCGCAGCAGGTCCGCCGCTTCGGCGGGGCGGCCGGCCATGCCGACGTACCGGGCGTAGGCGTTGCGGTTCTCCAGTGACTCGCGGGCGTCCGGGCCCAGTTCAACCGTCGACTCGGTCACCAGCTCCCCGTACAGTTCGACGGCCCGCGCGGGGTTGCCGGCTTCTCCCACGCAGGTCGCGTACCACTGGCGGGGCAGTCGTCCGCGGCCCAGGCCCGCCTTCTCGAACGCGGCCATGGCGTGCGAGAGGTCTCCGCGCTGGTAGGCGGTAGTGCCGATGTCGAGTGCTCCCGTGGCGTTCGCGTGGCCGATGAGGGTCTCCCAGACGGTGTCGGGGATGCGCGGCGGCGGGACCTGCTCGTCGAGGGTGTGGTGGAGGTAGTCGAACGCCTGGAAGCGGTCCCCGTCATGGGGCAGCAGCAGGCTGGAGGTGGCGTGCAGGGGCTCGGTCGCCCAGGTCAGTGCCTCCTCCCAGGGCTCCGGACGCAGCGCGGTCCCGCCGCGCCGCTCCAGATACACCTCGTGCAACCGGCGCAGTACCTCCTGCGGCAGCGGCTGGTGGAAGCCCGTGCGGCGGGCGTCCGCGGCCGCCGTCACGAGCGCGGCGGCGCGCGGATGGGTGCCGGGCGACCAGGCGTTGTGCCACTCGTCCAGCAACTGCGGGGCGGCGGCCAGGTATTCGGCCACCCCGTGCCCGTCCCGGCCGGCGCCCTTGACCGCCGCCCTGATCCGGGGGTCCTCGGCGTGCCGCTCGGCGCGGGCGATCTCGGCCGCGCTCCACGTACGGTCGACCCGCACCGTGGTGGCCAGCCGGATCACCTCACGGCCGCTTCGCAGGACATCGAACCCGGGCTCGTTGTCGGCCCCCGACCTGGCCCCGAACTTGCCGTGCTGCTGGGCGCTCATCGTCGCCAGGATCACCACACTGGAGTCCTCCGAGCCCAGCATCCGCTGCACATGACCCGCGGTCAGCCCGCCGACCCCCAGGAAGACGTCCAGTTCGTCGAGCCACACCACCGCCCTGCGCGTCCGTACGACGAGGTCGACCAGGGGAACGGCCGACTCCCGGCTGTCGGGCACGATGAGCCGGTACTTGGCGAAATGCTTGCGCATCACTTCGTACGCGAGCCGCGACTTGCCCGCCGTCGACTCACCGACCAGCAGGACGAACCCCTCACCCGCACTGAGCGCGGCCGCCACCTGCGGCATCATGTCCCGGTCGATGAACGCGGGCACCCGGCTCAGACCCGCCGCCCCACCACCGCCCGGCGGCGCCGGATGCACACCGAGCCAGATCGGATCCCGCGCGTCGGCCACGGTCGGTACACGCCCCCGCCGCGAGATCCTCAGCAGGCCGGGTAACGCCTGCTGCCGCGCCGCGACCCGGTCCAACGCCTGCCCGCCCGATGTCGCCACGGCCCCCGCGGGCGCCGCGACGGCAGCACCGGGCGGCCCGAGAACCGCCACGAGCACCGGCCGGGCCACGGCCGCCACCAAGCGCACCACCCCGGCCCCCACCGACGCGAACCACCCCGCGCGCCACGCCATGACACCACCCCCGTGCGGCTGTTGACCCTCCTTTTCCCGCTCGGGGGCCGGTGTAGCCATGCCGCGGGCGTTCCGCCTACTTGTTGGGGAACTTCCAGATGTAGGGCTCGCCGTCCTCCTCCGACCAGTGGACCTCGATGGACTTGGCGTTCGAGGGGACCAGGTACGACTCGCAGAAGACGTGGCTCTCGCCGGACTTCCAGGCCGTGACGTCGTACGGGTCCTCGCAGCCGGGGGCGTCGTCGGCGGAGCCGAGGAGGAGGGTGCCGCGGCGGCCGTCGGCCCAGATGGTGGTGCCGTCGCCCGCGTCGGAGTCGCTCGTGAGGGCCGGGCCGGCCTTGTGGGTGTACTTCACATGGGCGACGGCGAGGGCCAGGCCCTTGGCGTCGGCCTTGTCCTGGACCAGCTTGGCGGCCTCGGCCTCCGTGCCGAGGTCGACCTTCTGGGCGGTGATCTCGTACGTGACCTTTCCGTCCTCCTCCTCGACCTTGCCCGTGGCGCTCTCGCCGGTGGCCAGTTCGCCCCCGGACTCGGCCTTGGCCTGCGGTGCGGCGGCCTTGGGCCGGGAGGGCTTCTTCGCGTCCGTGCCGGCGTCGTTGCCACCGCCGCACGCGCTGAGGGTGAGCGCGAGGACGGCGGCGGGTGCGACGGCGCGCAGCGCGGAATTGTGGCGCAACAAGACAGGCTCCTTGAGGTGAAAGGTGTGGGGGAGGCCCCGGCTGCCGGTGGCGGCGCGGCCTGGCGGGCCGCGGTCAACACGGGCGGGGCATGGGGGAGTTCGCGCTCCTCACCGAGGGCGCGATCACTGATCCGTTGAAGATCTTGGTGCAACCCAATGCGCTGCGTCAACAAATGTGAACGTTGTGTGAGGTGCGGTCGCCCAGGCGTGGAGGGCATGTTGAGCTGGGAGTTCGCCGCCGCCCCGCCAACTCCCCGTCCCCGGGGGCGGATCAGGGCGTGGCGGAGCGCGCGACGCGGAACCCCACGTCGTCGACCTGGTAGCTCGGGTGGCTGCGGCGCCGTGCGGAGGCTCGGCAGCTCCAGTGCTCGTCGAACCAGCCACCGCCGCGCAGGACCCGGTAGGTTCCGTAGACCTCGGCGTCGTAGACGTCCCAGCACCAGTCCCAGACGTTGCCGAGCATGTCGTGCAGGCCCCATGGGTTGGGCTGCTTGCCGCCCACGTCGTGGATGCGCTCGTCCGAGTTGCCGCGGTACCAGGCGATGTCGTCGAGCGGCCCGTAACGCGGCCCGGTCGTACCGGCGCGGCAGGCGTGCTCCCACTCCGCCTCGGTGGGCAGCCGGTACCCGTCCGCGGCCGTGTCCCACTCGACGCCTTCCGTCCCTTCCGGTCCTTCCGCCGCTTCCAGTCCTTCCGCGCCTTCGGAGTCGGCGTGGAGGAAGTAGGCAGGGGTGAACCCCTCGTGCCGGGACAGGGCGTTGCAGAACCGGACCGCGTCCCACCAGGACACGCCCTCCACGGGCAGTTGGTCGCCCTCGGCGCTGCTCGGCCGCGCACCCGTGACCTGTGCGTACAGTGCCTGCGTGACCGGGAACGCCCCGAGCCGGTAGGGCGCGAGCTGGACCTGCCAACTGCGCTGCGTCCGCCGGTCCGACAGCGTCACCTGCCCCGGCGGGACAGCGATCATCTCGTTCACCGTGCTCGTGTCCATGAGCCGTCGATCCTACTGAGGATCTCGGTCCGTCTCCGGGACCGCGTAACCGGGCACGGACGGCCAGCGGACGGTCAGCACGACCGACTCCTCCTCCGCGAACCACGAGTGGTCGACTCCGGGCCCCCAGACCACGTAATCACCCTGCTGTTGCAGCGTGACACTGCGGCCGGGGAACTCCACACGGAAGCGGCCGCTCACCAGGACCTGGAGGGCCGTGCGTTCCTCGCCCTCGACCCACTGGGGCCGCTCGTCGCCCTTGGGGTGTACGCCCCACTTGATCTCCAGGGCCTCGCTGTGGCGCGGATCGTCGGCGTCCTTGAAGTGCCCGAGCAGCCACCCCCGGTCCAGCGCCGCGTCCTTGCCCGCGTTTCCCACATACACACTGTCGTTCACGTGCCCGGACGCTAGCAGTTGCCCGCGTCCGGTGCCGTGTCGAGGATGGTGCGTGCAGACCGGCTTCTACCGTCCCTCCAGGATCGCGGGCAGCTCGTCCATCCAGGCCAGCACCGCCTCCTCGTAACGGATGCCGAAGGCCAGCGTGGCCTCCGTGAAGCGGTCGGGAGCGCCCGCGGCCACCCTCTCCCGGTAGTCCGCGAGCCGCTTCTCGTGGTCGGCGCGGTGCCCGGCGATGAACTCCGTCAGCCGGTCCCGGTCCAGGGCGGAGCCGAAGGCGATGGTGAGCAGCAGCGGGTAGCGGATCTGCTCGGAGCCCGGCGGCTCGGCGAGCCACGCGGCGAAGGCGGCCCGGCCCTCGTCGGTGAGCCGGTAGGGCTGCCGCGACCGGGGGCCCGCGGGCCCGGCCTCGACGAGCCCACGGCCGGCGAGGGCCGCGAGCTCGCGGTAGACCTGGCTCCGGGTGAGGGTCCAGAAGTCGCCGATGAGCTGCTCGGCGGTGTGCACCAGCTCGTACCCGCTGGCTTCCCCGCCGTGCAGGAAACCGAGCAGCGAAGCCGCGGTGGGGTTGAGGTCGGCCATCCCGTTCTTCCCTTGACATTCCACTGTGGACGGTGTGCCATGAAATGAAGAGCACAGTCCACTGTGGCATGTCGGGAGGCGACCATGAGTACGCCGGGTTTCGCGGCCGGGTTTCAGGGGCTGCACGACGAGGCCGAAGTCGCAGAGCTTCCGGTCAAGGGGACGCTGCCCGGCTGGCTGGAGGGGAGCCTGCTGCGCAACGGCCCCGCACGCTACGACGCGGGGGAGCGCTCCCTGCGTCACTGGTTCGACGGACAGGCGATGCTGCACCGCTTCACCATCGACGGCGGGAGGGTCTCCTACGCCAACAGGTTCCTCGACACCGCCGCCCACCGCGCCGTCGAGTCGGGGACGATCGCCTACCCCGAGTTCGCGACCGACCCGTGCCGCTCACTGTTCGCCCGCTTCTTCACCCGCTTCGCGCGCAGGCCCACCCTGAACGCGAACGTCAACATCACCCGCTTCGGCGACCGCTTCGTGGCGCTGACCGAGACGCCGATACCGGTCGCCTTCGACCGGGACACGCTCGCGACCGCGGGAGTGGTGGGCTACGAGGACGAGTTGAGCGGCCAGCTGACCACGGCCCACCCGCACCAGGACCCCACCACCGGCGACCTGGTCAACTACCTGCTGCACTTCTCGCGCACCAGCGAGTACCGCCTCTACCGGCAGAAGGCCACGGGCGCGGCCCGCGAGCTGATCGGCAGCCGCCGGATCGCCCGCCCCTCCTACATGCACAGCTTCGCGATCACGGGCCGGCACGCGGTCCTCGCCGAGTTCCCGCTCGTGGTGAACCCGCTGAGCATCGTGCTCAGCGGCCGGCCGTTCATCGAGAACTACCGCTGGGAGCCGGAGCGCGGCACCCGCTTCACGGTCATGGACCTCCGCGACGGCTCGGTGCGCGGTGTGTACGAGGGGCCGGCGTTCTTCGCGTTCCACCACATCAACGCCTTCGACGACGGCGACGAACTCGTCCTCGACATCTGCTCGTACGAGGACGCCTCCGTCATCGACACGCTGTACCTGGACCGACTGCGCGCGGGCGACACGATTCCGTTCGCTCTGCCCACCCGGTACCGGATCGGCCTCGGCAGCGGAGAGGTCGGCGTCCGGCGGCTGTCGGAGGAGCCACTGGAGCTGCCGCGCATCGCCTACGAGCGGCACAACGGCGTCGACTACCGCTACGCGTACGGTGTGGGCGCCCGCGCCCGCAGCGGTGACGACTTCCTCAACCAGCTCGTGAAGGTCGACGTGACGACGGGGCACACGCTGAAGTGGTCCGAGGAAGGCTGCTATCCGGGCGAGCCGGTCTTCGTGGCGGCGCCGACGGCCGCGCCCGGCGCGGAGGGCGAGGACGACGGCGTCGTGCTGTCGGTGGTCCTCGACTCGGCGGCGGGCTCGTCGTTCCTGCTCGTGCTGGACGCCCGCACGTACGAGGTACTGGCGCGCGCGGACGTGCCGCACGCCATCCCGTTCGGCTTCCACGGGCTGTTCACCCGGCACACCTCGTAGGTACGGGCCTCAGCGCTTACGCGGGACTCGCCCAGGTCCCGCTCTCGGCGGAGCGGGACATCGCGTCCAGGGCGGCCGCGCTGTGGACGGCGTCCTCGACCGTGGCGCCGTACGCGGTGCCCTCGGCGATGGAGCGCAGGAAGTTGTAGGCCTCGATCACCTTGAGGTCGTCGTAGCCCATGCTGTTGGCCGAGCCCGGCTGGAAGGCGGCGTACTCGCCGTGCCCGGGGCCCACGTACAGCGTGCTGACCGGCTGGTCCTGGTACGACGTGCCCCGGCTGACGCTCAGCTCGCCCATGCGGCGGAAGTCCCAGGAGACCGCGCCCTTGGTGCCGTGGATCTCGAAGCCGTAGTTGTTCTGCTCGCCCACCGAGACCCGGCAGGCTTCCAGGACACCGCGGGCGCCGGAGGCGAAGCGCAGCAGACAGGACACGTAGTCCTCGTTCTCCACCGGGCCCAGTTCGCCGCCCGCCGAGCGGGTGTGGCCCGCGGTGGCGCCGGTGGGACGGGCGCGCTCCGGGACGAAGACGGCCGTGTCGGCGGCCAGCGACGCGATCTCGCCGAGCAGGAAGCGGGCCAGGTCCACACCGTGCGAGGCGAGGTCGCCCAGCACTCCGCTGCCACCGCGCTCACGCTCGTACCGCCAGGTCAGGGCGCCCTCGGGGTGGGCCGCGTAGTCACTGAAGAGGCGGATGCGGACGTGTGTGACCGTGCCGATCTCGCCGGAGGCGATCAGCTCGCGGGCCGCCGCGACGGCAGGTGCGTTGCGGTAGTTGAAGCCGACCGTGCCCTGCACGCCCGACTTCGCGACGGCGCCGGCCACGGCCCGAGCGTCCTCGGCGGTGAGACCGACCGGCTTCTCGATCCAGATGTGCTTGCCCGCCTCGGCCATGGCGACGCCGATCTCACGGTGCAGGAAGTTCGGGGCGGCGATGCTCACCGCCCGGACCCGGGGGTCGGCGGCGACCTCCCGCCAGTCCCGGGCCGCCGTCGCGAAGCCGTACTGCTCCGCGGCCTCCTCGGCCCGGCCGGGCACCTCGTCGGCCACGGCGACCAGTTCGGGCCGCACGGGCAGCTGGGGGAAGTGGTGCGGCACACGGGCGTACGCCTGGGTGTGCACCCGCCCCATCCAGCCGAACCCCACGACGGCGACGCCGAGCGTACTCACCATGACTGCCCTTCTTCGGACTTCTTTGGACCGGTCCAGAACTCTTCCGGTTCACACTGAAGGCCCGTTCCCGCACGTGTCAACCCCATGAGAACCCTTTGACAAGCCGTCGCCCACTATGGAACGGTCCATTTCATGAGACCACCGACGATCCGCGACGTCGCCGAACGGGCCGGAGTGTCGAAATCCCTGGTCTCGCTCGTGCTGCGCGGATCCGACCAGGTGCGCCCCGAGAAGCGGCAGGCCGTGCTGGCCGCCGTCGAGGAGCTCGGCTACCGGCCCAACGCGGCCGCGCGCAGCCTCAGCGAGCGGCGCACCCGCACGGTGGGCGTGCTCCTCAACGACATGCGCAACCCCTGGTTCGTGGAACTGCTCGACGGCCTCAACTCCCTGCTGCACGCCCACGGCCTGCGCATGCTCCTTGCCGACGGCCACCTCAACCTGCGCCTCGGCGAGGACCTCACCCGCGCCTTCACCGACCTGCGCGTCGACGGCCTGATCGCCGTCGGCACGCTGCCGGGCCCCGAGGCGCTGCGCACGGCGGCCACGCGGGTGCCCACCGTCGTCGCCGGCGCCCGTGAACCCGTGCTGCCGCACGTCGACCTCGTCGCCAACGACGACCAGCACGGTGCCCGGCTCGCCACCGAGCACCTCATCGCGCTCGGCCACCGGCGCATCGCCCACATCGCGGGACAGGGGATGGTCGGCGAACTGCGCCGCCGCAGCTTCGAGACCGTCATGCGCGAACACGGACTGTCCGACACGGCCGTCGTGGAACAGGGCGACCTGACCGAGGAGGGCGGCTACCGTGCCACCGTCCGGCTGCTCAGCGCCCGCGAGCGGCCCACCGCCGTCTTCGCCTTCAACGACATCGCCTGTGTCGGCGCCCTGTCGGCCGCCGAGGAACTCGGCCTCCGCGTGCCGCACGACCTCTCCCTCGTCGGCTACGACAACACCTACCTCGCGCGTCTGCGCCACCTGTGGCTCACCACCGTGGACAGCGCCGGCCACGACGTCGGCCGCCGCGCCGCACAGTGCCTGCTCGACCGCATCGCCGACCCCGCCCGTCCCGCCGAGGTCGTCCTCAGCACGCCGGTGCTGGAGGTGCGGGGCACGACGGCCGCGCCGCGCGAGAGCCCCGCCTGAGTCACGCACGGCACCAGCTCCGGCGGTGAGGGTGAAGGCCCGGCCCGAACGAAGCCCGGGGAGCACCGGCGCGGGGCCGTGTCCTCGTGCGTCAACGGCTCTAGAGTGGGCGGCTGCTGACCGGTTCACCGTGTCCTTCCCCCTGGAGGAGCGCATGTCCCGCAGACCGCCCCGACGTTCCGTGCTGCGTGGCCTGGCCGCCGCCGGAACCGCGGTGATCGGCTTCGACCCCTTCACACGGAGCTGGGCGGTGACCCCGTCCGACGGGCCACTGGACGGCATCCCCGAGCTGGACGGAACCCTCCACACCGACGAGGCCGCCCTGAGCGCCGCCGCCGACGACTTCGGCCACATCGTGCACCGCCGCCCGGCCGCGGTGCTGCGGCCGGGCTCCGTCGCCGACGTCGTGGCGATGGTGCGGTTCTGCGCCAGGCGCGGAATCCCGGTCGCCCCACGCGGACAGGGCCACGGCACGAACGGTCAGGCACAGGTCTCGGGTGGCCTGGTCGTCGAGACCACTCCGCTCGATGCCGTCCGGCCCATCGGACCCGGCAGCACCAGCGTCCGGGTCGGAGCCGGCGCGAAGTGGAGCGACGTCGCCAAGGCCACCCTCGTCCATGGCCTGACCCCTCCCGTCTTCACCGACTACCTCGAACTCTCCGTCGGCGGAACACTGGCCGTGGGCGGCCTCGGCGGCCAGACCCACCGTCACGGCGCGCAGGTCGACAACGTCCTGGAGCTCGAAGTCGTCACCGGCGCGGGGGAGTTGCTGCGCTGCTCCCCGGCCCGCCACCGTGACCTGTTCCTCGCCGTACTCGCCGGCCTGGGCCATTGCGCGGTGGTCGTCGGCGCGACCGTACGACTGGTCCGCGCGCCCGAGACCGTACGCCACTACCTCCTGCCGTACGACGATCTGCGGACCTTCGTGGAGGACCAGCGCCTGCTCGTCCGCGACCGGCGGTTCTCCTACGTCGAGGGGCAGATCGTTCCGGACGCCACGGGGGCCTTCCGCGGGTATGTCATCGAGGCCGTCGCCTACGGACCTCCCGCGGGGGACGTTCCCGACGACGCCGCGCTCCTGCGGGGGCTGCGGCACGACCCGTCCGGCGCGGAGATCACCGACCTCCCGTACTACGACTTCCTCGACCGGCTCGCCCCGGCCGTCGCCGCTCTCAAGGAAGCCGGGCTGTGGGCGTACGCCCATCCATGGCTCAACCTGCTCGTGCCCGGCCGGAAGGCGGCCGAGGTGACGGGCCGGCTCCTGGACGCGCTCACCCCGGACGACGTGGGTCCGGGAGGCGTGGTGCTGCTGTACCCGCTGGTGCGCGAGCGCCTGCGGACCCCGCTGCTGCGCATGCCCGACGACCCCGTGCCCTACCTCTTCGCGGTCCTGCGGAGCACTCCTCCCGACGACACGGCGGCGGTACGGCGACTGCTGGCGGCCAACCGGTCCGCGTACGACCTCGTCCGCGCGGCAGGCGGCACCCGGTACCCGGTCGGCTCCGTACCCTTCGACCATGCCGACTGGCGACGGCACTTCGGGACCGCCTGGCCCCGGTTCGCCGCCGCGCGGAAGACCTACGACCCGCGCGGGATCCTCGTCCCCGGACAGGGAATCTTCTGACCGGGCCGGTTACGGGCTGACCGACCCGGTCAGCCGACCGGGTCGTCGCACTGCGTCCCGGGCGGGCAGAACCAGAGCAGGGCCGTGTCCACGAGTTCCCGTTCGTCCTCGGTCCCGTCGGCCTCGGAGCCGTACGCGACCAACGCGTACCGTTCGCCGTCCGTCGCCTCGAAGCGATGGTCGATGACGTGCCGGGTGCCGCCGCCCAGCTCGCCCGCGATCTCGTCGGCGCGGTACTCGTGCTCGGCCGCCTGCCCCACGGCACTCGGGACCTCCTCCATGGCGACCGGTTCGTATCCGTCGAGCTTCTCCGCCTCGGTCTGCGCGGCCTGCAGCGACGAGTAGGGCGAGGTCTCCATCACCTGGAACACCTGAAGGCGTCGGGTGCCGTCCGGACTGCGGTAGTCGACGATGTCGATGCCGTACTGCGACGACCTGCTCTCGCGCTCCCAGCCCTTCGGCAGCGCCACCCGGTACCCCGCGGCGTCCTGGAGGGATTCGTAGTCCTCGGGGAGGGTCGCCGACGACTCGAAGGTGGTGTCCTGCGAGGGCGACCCGTCCGAGGGAACGTCGTCTCCGGTCCCGCCCGACGTCGTCTCCGAGGAGTCCTGCCCGGTGGCGGCGGGCTCCCGGTACGGTTCCGGCTCGTCCTTCCAGGCCAGTGCCCAGATGCCGAAGGCGAGCCCGGCGACCGCGAGCACGATCCCCGTCTGCTGCCGGACGGTCTTCTGCCGCGGCACGTCCAGGTACTGGTCGGTGTGGAAGAGGCGTTCGCGCCGGGAACCGCCCCACTCCTGCCGCTCGGTGTCGAACACTCTCATCGCCGCGGCCCTCCATGTCGCCGTCCCATGCCCGTCATCGGCTGCCTGCCGCCGTCCGTCGTCATCCCGTCGGTCATCCGAGGAGCTGGGCGATGCCCTGGACGACGGCTGTCGCCGAGGCGATGGCTCCGGCGGCCGCGGCCTGTGATCCCAGCCAGCCGCGTACGCCCGTCAGCAGGCGGGTGAGGCGTTCCGGCCCGGCGGCGCCGGTGCGGGTGATCTCCGCCTCCGCGTCGGCCAGTTCACTGTCGAGGGTCGTGTCCTCGGCGCCGCGCTCTCGCCCGGGCAGGGCCTCGCGGAGAGCACGAATCGCCTGGAGCAGTTCTGCGTGCCGCACGTCCGGCTCCGCCCCCGTCTGGTTGACGGAGTACGCGCTGCCCTGGCTGCCGGTGGCGATCGAGCCGCCGCTCATGGAGCCGATGTGCACGCTGCCCGTACCGCCGTCCTGCGTCGGCCGACCGGGAGTGGGGTGTCCTGTGTCGCTCATGTGCTGGGGTCCTTGGGGTCCGGTGCCTAGCTCGGGTCGGTGCGCGGTGTGCCCTGCGCCGGGGCGGGGGCGGTGTTGTGCGAGGTGGCGCTGCCGTGGGGACCGGTGGCGACGGAGCCGCCGGACATCGCCTGGACGAAGACGCTTCCGCCGCTGACCTGGTAGACGTGCTGCTCGAACTGCTCGGTCTGGTAGCCGTGGGCGTGGAGTGCCTGGCGCACACCGTTGACGATGCGCTCCTCGACGGTCTTGATGTACCGGGTGGCGTCCATCTCCTGATAGGGCGAAAGCCGGGAGGTGGCGGTCAGTTGACGCAGTGAGACCCGGGGTACGTCGGGGGCCGGTTCGCGGGTGGACCAGCCGGTGGTGAGCTCCCTGGAGACGGTCTTCAAGGCGCTGATGCCCGCGCTGACGCCGGTCGCGGGAGCGTGGCCGAGGGCCCGTACGGCGCCGCGCGCCCAGCCCTCGGGCAGCCGGTCCACCAGGGTGTCCACGTTCCTGAAGTCCTTGCGGACCGGGCCGAGTACGTACGGTGAGACCTCCAGTACGAGCATGCCGCCCTGGGTGTGCACGCGGACCAGGACCGTCACCACGACCTGTTCGTGCCAGGCGCCGATGCGCACGCGCAGGAACACGCGCCGCCCCTCGCCGCCCTCGTCGACGGCCTCCTTCAAGTGGGCGGCGACCTGGACGGGGTCGTAGACCGTCAGGCCGTCCCTGCCGGCTCCGCCCGCCGCCGTCGCGCTCGCGTCCGGGCTGCCGCCGACGTGCAGTTCCTCGTCACGGCCGATGCCGCCCGGCAGGTAGACGAACCGGTCGATCTCCAGTTCGCGGAGCCGGTCCTTCCCGGTACGCGCGGCCGAGTCGCGCAGCCGCAGCAACTGGGGCTCGATCATGGCGAGTGCGCCCTCGGCGGTGAGCGGCCCCTTGTCCTGGTGCGGGATCAGGGTTCCGTTGGAGGCGGAGTCGGCCGGAGCGGCGGGCCCGGTCGGTGGCCCGGAGCGCTTGCGCAGTTCCATCGCGAAGGACCAGGCCCGACGTTGTGTGCCCAGCCCGACGAAAGGGCTGTCCGCTTCGTAGAGGGTCAGGGCGGCCTGCTGCTCGCGCTGGATGTTGCCGAGCAGATCCTCGTACAACGGCCCTGAGGGCAGCTCCGGCTGAGTCGTCTTCTGGAAGGTCCAGCGCGACAGCCAGCGGCACAGGGCCCGACGCTGAGTGGCCTGGTGCCACCACGCGATCAAGGCGATGAGTAGCGGAAACAGCAGCGGATAGGGCGTCTGTACGGTGCCGCGGAGCACTCCGGCCACATACCAGTACCAGTAGAAGACGGCGAACATCGTCGCACACCACGTCACCGTGCGGCCGAAGCCCTGGGCCGCCTTGGCCACCGGGTCGGGGAGGCCCGCCTGGCGCCCCTCGGAGCTCTGCGTCTTCACGGCGTGGGCGAACCAGAGGCCGATGGCGACGAACGCGTAGAACTGGGACCACGGCATGGGCATTCCGGCGGTGAGTTTCTCGTCGCCGGCGTAGAACGCGGTGAACACGTCGCCGAAGCCGACCTCGGCCCCGTCACCCCAGCTGTCGGCTACGCGGTCCCAGAACATCACGACGTCGGACAGCAGGAACCCGAGCCAGGCGACGAGCATCAGCCCCGCCGTGCGCGCCTCCTGCCGTGTGACACGCACGGCATGGGCCAGTACGGGCAGGACGTCGACCCCCAGCGGAGGGGCCACGGGCCGCTCCTGGTGATCCACGAGTTCGTCGATGACCCGGCGCCGGAAGCCGGCGTCCTGATAGACGCCGGCGCACAGCAGCCGGGTCGCCTCCGTGCGGCTGTACGGATGTTCCGGGAGGCTCACTCCGGCCACGTTGCTCCTATGTCCCCTGGTGTCAGGGGAAGGAAGCTAGTGGACGATCGACCTCGCCCGTCCGGTCGTCGGGCACTGGCACTTCGTTAGGGTGAAAGGCTCCCTTTCCGCTGGACAGGGCGCGAAGTTCGAAATCTCGGCCCACCGTCAGAAGGGCGGGATCTCCTCCGGAACGAGCCCGAGCTGCCGGAGAAGGCCGTAAAGATCGGTCTCACCCCAGAACTCGACGATCCGCCCCTCGCTCAGGCGATAGGACTTGATGCCCGTCATCGTCAGGTCACGCCCGGTCAGGTCGTGCGTGTACGTCAGGGTGAACGCGGTGGCCACCCGGTCCTCGGCGGCGAGTTCCGCGAGCTCGTCGAGGTCCCGTGTCTCGAACACGCGCAGATAGCGGAGGACGACCTCGGCGTTGAGCTTGCTCAGGGCGGTCGGCTCGGCGGACATGCGAGGAACGTATCCAGCGGTGCCCGGCGCCACCAGAGGTCCGTCGGCCGGTTGTCAGAGCACGGCGGCCACCTCGAAGCCCGCCTCGGTGATCGCGGCGCACACCTTCGAGCCGTCGAGTGCCTCGCCCGTTACGGTCACCGAACCGGTGTCGAGGTCGATGCCCACCCGGTCGACGCCGAACACCCCGCCGACCCTGGTCTCCAGGGTGTCGGCACAGCGGCCGCAGGTCATGCCGATGACGTGGTACCGCTGCTCAGTCATGATCCCTCGTCTCTTCCCGACGTGCGCACGTACGCTGTGGGAGCCGCTCCGGGATCAGATACGCGTCCGCCGACAGCGGTGTTCACCCCTGCGGGCGACTCACAGGGAAGCCGGTCGGACGGTCCCGCCCGCACCGCCGAGAGCGTCCAACGCCGTGACGGCCACGTGCAGTTGGGTGCGATGGGCGCCGGACTCCAGGTCGTTGCCCAGGAGCCGCTCGATGGTACGCAGCCGTTGGTAGAAGGCCTGCCTGGAGAGCCCGACGTGCTTGGCGGCGATCGACTTGTTGCCGGCGGCGACGAGATATTCGCGCAGGGTCGAAAGGAGGTCGCTGCCGTGTCGTGCGTCGTGCTGGACGAGGCGTCCGAGCTGCTGTTCCACGTACCGCTGGACGCGCACGTCGTCGCGCAGGGAGTACAGCAGTTCCGGCAGACCGATGTCGGACGCGACATGGAAGGGGCGGTCGAGCGTTCCGGGGCCGATCGCGTCGGCGATCTGTTCGGCCTCGCGGAACGACCTGGTGACCTGGCTGAGTTCGGTGACCCCGGGGCCGACCGCCACGACGAGCCCCTCCCCGAACGTGCCGCGCAGCTCCCGGCCGACCCGTTCCACCACCGGCTGCCAGGCCGAGGCGCGGGCCAGCGCGAGCAGCAGCCCGGTCCGGTGCTCGGACAGGTCTCCTACCAGGGCCTTGACCCCCGAGATGGGCAGCTCCGTGGCGAGGTGCCCGGTCACCGTGGTGTCGCCGTCGCCCGTGTCCGAGTGGTCGATGACGACCGGGACGAGGCGGTGACCGGTCGTGGGCAGTCCGAGCGCCTCGGCCCTGAGGCGCGCCTCGGTACGGCTCCGGTAGCGCCAGTAGAGCAGATCGAGCAGGACGGAGCTGTGCGCGCGCCGGTCCCACTCGGGCTTGCCGGTCAGCCGCGCCAGGGTGAGGGCGGTGGCGGCCTGTTCGAGGATCATCGTCTGCTCGGGGCCGATATGCGGGCCGGACGCGTGGGGCAGCATGATCAGCCGCCCCCACCGTCTGCCCCGGTCCTCGACCGGTGCCACGAGCCAGCCCTCGGGCCCGCTCGCCGCTGCCCGGTCCGGCGTCGGGGCGGTGCGCGAGCGCCGCGGCCAGGCCTCCAGGACCTGTCCGTCGGGAGGACCGGCGGTCCGGCAGATCACCGCGTGGTGGATCAGGTTCTCCAGGACCACCGGACACCCCGTGAGGTCCGCCGCGGCCTGCACGAACTCCTCCGGGTCCGCTCCGCGCAGGGTGAGCGAGGTGAACAGCTCGCGCACCTGCTGAGCGCGACGCAGCAGCTCGCCCTGCGCGTCCAGGATCAGCGCGTGGACGGTCTGGGTGACCTCGATGAACCGCACACCGCGCGCCAGCACGATCAGCGGCAGGTCCCTCTCCCGGCAGGCCGTGACCAGTTCCTGCGGCGCGTGCTGATAGCGGCGGCCCAGCTCGACGACCAGCCCGGCCACGCCCACATCTGCCAACGAGTCGACGTAGCCGCGTAGTTGGGTGGGATCTGCTGGGTGCGGCATGCCCGTGGTGAGGACGAGTTCGCCACCTTCCAGGAAGGAGGCCGGGTCGAGCAGCTCGGTGACATGGACCCAGCGGACCCTGCGCGACAGCTGGTCCTCGCCTGCCGCCACCCGGGGCAGACCGGCGGCGATGACGGGCAGCCGCAGCACGTCCGCGACCGTGAGGAACGGCATGGGGGCAGCTCCAGTCCGACGACGTGCCGACCGACCCGGCACGATGTCCGGACCACTCTGAGGGGTGAGACAGACCGACGCAAGGCCCCGATTGCCCAGCTCAGCGCCGTGCCCCGAAGGGGCGCGGGGAACGGCGCGAGCAACCACACCGGACTGACAGCCGCCGACGCACCACGCGTCCCGCGGCGAGAAGGCGGCCAGAACCAACGGGACGTGTCAGGGCCGCCGCGCGATGAGATCCGCGACGGTGGCAATCGGAGACGTACCTGCCCGCCCGCCCGCCTCGTGCCGGTCCGCCCACCGATAGGCGACGTACAGCCCGCGCACGCCCAGCCAGCGCAGCGGCTCCGGCTCCCAGGTGCCGGGGCGGTGCCCCGTCCACGGCAGCCGGGTCAGCCGGGACTCACGCCGGAGCACCAGATCGGTGAGGGTGCGGGCGGCGAGGTTCGTGGAGGTCACACCGTGCCCGACATAGCCGCCGGCCCAGCCGAGCCCCGTGGCGCGGTCGAGTCCCACGGTGGCGGACCAGTCGCGGGGCACGGCGAGCACACCGCACCAGGCGTGGTCGACCCGGGCACCGGCGGTCTGCGGCAGCATCGCGTAGAGCGTGTCGGTGAGCTGGCCGATGGTCCGGGCGTCCACCTGCCCCGCGTCGTCGGTGCGGGAGCCGAAGCGGTACGGGACACCACGGCCGCCGATCGCGATCCGGTCGTCCGGGGTGCGCTGCGCGTACATGTGCCCGTGCGCCGTGTCGCCCAGCGTCTCGCGGCCCGCCCAGCCGATCTCCTCCCACAGCTCCTGCGGCAGTGGTTCGGTGGCGATCATCGAGCTGTTCATCGGCAGCCAGGCGCGGCGCAGTCCCTTGAACGAGGCCGTGAACCCCTCCGTCGCACGCAGGACGACGGGCGCACTGACCGTGCCGTGCGCGGTGACCGCCCGGCCCGGCTCGATGGCCGTGACCGGGGACTTCTCGTAGAGAGTCGCACCGAGCCGTTCGACCGTCTCGGCGAGCCCCTTGACCAGGGCGGCGGGCTGCAGCCGGGCGCAGTGCGGGGTCCAGGCCGCGGCCGTCATCCCGTCGACGCGGATGCGGTCCGCGGCCTCCTCCGGTGTGAGCATCACGGCGTCCGGCACGCCCCACTCGTGGTCGGCCGCGGTCTTGTGGCGCAGCCGGGTCGCCTGAGCGGGGGTGCGGGCCACCCGCAGGGTGCCGCCCTTGACGATGCCGGCGTCGATCTCCTCGCGCTCGGACACGGCGACGATCTCGTCGACGGCCTCGTTCATCACCTGCTGGTAGTCGAGCACGGCATCCCGCCCATACTGCTTCGCCAGTCGGTCGCGGGCGCCGGGCACGAGCCCCGACGCCCAGCCGCCGTTGCGGCCGGAGGCGCCGAACCCCGCGAACTCGGCCTCCAGGATGGTGATCCGCAGTGAGGGGTCGGCCAGTTTGAGGTAGTACGCGGTCCACAGTCCGGTCAGTCCGGCGCCCACGATGCACACATCGGCGTCGCGGTCACCGGGCAACGCGGCGCGTGGGGTGGGCAGTTCGGCGAACCAGTGGGAGATCCGGCCGTTGACCGGGCCGGGCTGACCGAGCGTGGTGGCGCTCACGGGATGTCCTTTCACGGCGGCTGGACGAGGAGACGACGAAGGTCAGACGCCGAGCAGGGGAGGCAGCTCGGAGAGGTTGCTGATCTCCTCGTACGGCTGGTAGGCGGCCGACCCCGGGAAGCCGTACCGGTTCACCCAGATCCGCCGCATGCCCTCGTACCGCTTTGTCGGCATGATGTCGTACTCCCAGCCCTGCGCGGTGTGGATGATGTCCTCGGGGCCGCGCCCGGTGGCCTTCATCAGGTACTCGAAGGCCTGCGGGAGCGGCTTGTACGCTCCGGCCTGCTCGGCGGTGAGGACGTAGTCCCACTCCACGCCGAGCTCGTCGACGGCGTAGGAGATGAGGTCGTCCTCGCTGTTGGAGAGGATGGCGATGTCGTACTCGCCCTTGAGGCGGCGCAGCGCGTCCGGGACCTCCCTGAACGGCGTGAACTTCTTGATGGCCTCGATCAGCGCCTCGCCGTCCTCGTCCCGGTACTCCAGGCCGTGCAGCAGCATGACGTTGCGCAGGGTGCGGCGGACGACCTCGCGGTAGGGGCGGTAGTCGTCGACGACGCCCTGGAAGCGCATGACGTAGGCGTCGTGGTGGAACCGGTCCGGATCGACGCCGAACTGGGCCAGGCGGTCCTTGACGATCTCGTGTGTGGCGGTCCGGGTGTCGAAGTTGATGAGGGTCCGGTAGCAGTCGAAGCTGACGACCTTGCGCATGGAGTGAACTCCTCTGTGTGGGGCGGGGGTTGAGGCGAGAAGGGTGGGAACGGGGTGGGCGGGTTCAGGAGCGCCTGCTGGCCTCGGTCAGGCCCAGGTCCTTGGTCTCGGGGGCGAGGAAGTAGGAGACGACGAGTCCCACCAGCGTGATCGCCACGGCGATGCCCAGCGTGCCGCGTACGCCCAGGTCCTCGGCGGCGATCGGCAGGAGGAACGTGGAGGAGGCGGAGCCCACGCGGCTCATGGCGGTGGCGATGCCCACGCCTGTGGCCCGCAGGTCGGTCGGGAACAGTTCGCTCGGGTAGACGAACTGCAGCCCGCTGCCCGCGGCCTCGAAGAACTGGAAGGCGGCGAACAGGGCCACCACCACGAAGGCCCAGTGCAGCGGCAGCACCGCCAGCGCGATCAGCGAGACGTTGATGCACACGAAGCTGCTGATCAGGAGCGAGCGGCGGCCGATCCGGTTGACGACCACGAGGCCGAGCCCGATGCCGGCCACCGCGATGGTGGTGATCAGCGCGCTGGCGCCGTATGTGCTCCCCACGCCGAACGCGGACAGCATCTGCGGCTGGAAGGAGCGGACCGCGAAGGCGGGCGCGACCTGACAGATCCAGAACACGGAACAGAACACGACGGGGACGGTGTAGCCGCGTTTGAAGATCTCGACGAGATTGCCGAGCCCGGAACCGCCCCGCTTTTCCTGGCGGCCCTCCGCGAGCAGCTCCTCGTCGCTGACCTCCTGGCCGAGGTGTTTGCGGACGACCGCCTTCGCCTCGTCCATGCGTCCGCGCGAGGCCAGCCAGCGCGGGGACTCGGGGATGCCGGCCCGCATGAAGAGGAAGATGAGCGCGGGGACCGTGCCGGAGGCCAGCATCCAGCGCCAGGAGTCGTCACCGAGGCCGGTCAGTGCCCAGCCCACCCAGTAGCTCACGCCGTACCCGACCCACCACGCGAGGACCAGGCCGGACAGGGCCGGGCCGCGCATCCGGCGGGGCACCAGCTCGGTGGTGAGGGCGGAGGCGATGGGGTAGTCGGCGCCGATCGCGATACCGATGAGCAGCCGCAGCACCAGCAGCTGCCAGGCCTCGGTGACGAAGAACTGGAGCGCCGAGAAGACCACGAAGGTCGCCAGGTTGAGGACGTACATCAGATGGCGGCCGACCCGGTCGGTGATGGGGCCGAAGACCGCGCCGCCGATGAACACGCCGACCAGGACGGAGGCGGCTATCAGGCCCGTCCACAGGGTGTCGAGGGCGAGTGCGGGCGTGATGAGGCCGAGGGCGACGCCCATCACTCCGAGCAGATAGCCGTCGCAGAAGGGGCCGCCCATGGCGACCACCATGATCCGGCGGTGGAAGGAACTGACGGGCGCGTCGTCGAGCGACGAGGCCCCGCCGGTGGTTGATGAGGTCAGGGACATGCTTGAGGCTCCTGGGGACGCGGGAAGGCGAGGGGGGACGCGCGCCGGCAGGGGGACCGGGCGAAGGAGGCTTCGTACGTCAAGCATTGGAAAGCGGGGGTGGGGGGGGATTCTTTAGGGGGAAGGCGCACAGCGCTGTACGCGGTGCGGACCGGTCGTCACCGGGGTGACCGGGCGAAGCGGTCCGGGGTTGGCCATCACCCTGGTTCAGCGCGGATCCACCGTCAATGAACATGGTGTTCTCTTGGGAGACGGCGGGTGGACAGTGTGTTCCGTGGCCGCCGACCGGTTGACACACCGTCCACAGCGGCCGTCCCGGGAGAACACCGTGGCCGTTGACCCTTCCGCCACGTCCCCCGGAGGGTGGGAGCGGTACCTCGTACCAGCCGCCCCGCACCGTCTCACGCCGTGGGAGAACCGCCTTGGCTGACCGGCTCGTCGTCCTGCACCGCGGCATCCTCCCGCACAACGCCGCCGGCATCGAAAGCCTCGCGGACACGGTGTACGCCACCGAAGAGGAACTGCCGCACCTCCTGCCCGGAGCGGACGCCCTGCTCTGCTGGCACTCGATCACTCCGGCGGTCGAGGCGGCCTGGCCCGAGGACCCGTCGAGCGCGCCCGGCTGGGTGCATGTGGCCGCCGCCGGTGTCGACTCACTGCTCTTCCCGGCCCTGGTCGACAACCCCCGGGTGGTGCTGACCAACTCGCGCGGCGTCTACGACCGGCCCATCGCCGAGTACGTACTCGGCCTGATCCTGGCCCTGGCGAAGGACTTCCCGGGCACCTGGGAACACCAGCGGCGCCGCGAGTGGCGGCCCCGGGACAGCGAACGCATCGACGGACGGACCGTCCTCGTGTGGGGCACGGGCCCCATCGGCCGTGCCGTGGCCCGCATGCTCCGCGCCGTCGGGATGCGGGTGAGCGCCGTAGGACGTACGGAGTGTGTGGAGGACCCCGACTTCGGCACGGTGCACGCCCTCTCAGGGCTGCGCCCCGCCCTGGCCGCGGCGGACTACGTGGTGCTCGCGGCTCCCCTCACGGCGGCCACCCGGGGCATGGTCGACGCGTCCGTGCTCACGTCGATGAAGCCCGGCGCGCGGCTCGTGAACGTGGGCCGGGGCGGACTCGTCGACGAGGAGGCGCTCGTCCGGCACCTCACCGACGGCCGCCTGGCCGGAGCGGCCCTGGACGTCTTCGCCCACGAGCCCCTGCCCGCCGCTTCACCCCTGTGGGACCTGCCCGGTGTCATCGTCTCCCCGCACACGGCCGGTGAGGTCACCGGCTGGCGCGACGACCTCGCGGACCTGTTCCTCGACAACCTGACCCGCAGGGCCGAGGGCAGGGAACTGCGCAACGTGGTGGACAAGGCACGCGGCTATGTACGGGAGGTCAGGGGCGGGTGAAGGTGCCCAGGCCGTTCTCGTCGAAGGCCTCGACGGTCACCTTCGACGCCTTCGAGCCGCCCGCGTTGTCCGAGCCCGAACCGACGTCGAACGTGACGCCGGACAGACCGGTCGCGTTCTCCCCGGCCGTCCGGAAGCTGAACGTGTCGCCGTCGAAGTGGGTGAGCCGGAACGCCGTCGGCTTCGGACCCAGGCTCATGGTGAGTTCGCCGTCCACGGCCGTCACGGTCAGCGGACCGTAGTAGTCGTTCTCGTACGTGCCCGTGTACGTGTCGTCGGACCGGGCGGCGGCCGCGTTCTCCGGGGGCTCGGTGTAGTCGGTGGCGGAGCGGTCGGCGTCCAACTGCTGCTGGTACACCTTGTCGACCAGGGCCAGCCAGTCGGTGGTGGGTTCGCCCTGCTGGGCGATGTCGAAGAAGTCGAGCGCGACCGAGTCGGCGAGCCCCACCGGCGCCCCGTTGGTCAGGACGGCGATGCCGAGTTCCTCGCCGGGCAGCATCGTCACGTTAGTGTTGGCGCCGAGTTCGAAGGCGCCGGAGTGGCTGAGGCGCAGCCGCCCCTGGTCGTCGTAGTTGACATTCCAGCCGAGGCCGTAGAAACCGGCGCGGCCGGCAGGAGCCTGCGGCGGGCTGGAGACGATCTCGGGCAGGTGGGTGCGCTCCAGCTGGTCGGCGGGGACGATCTGCTTCCCGCCCAGCTTTCCGTCGGCGAGCTGGAGCCGCAGCCAGGTGGCCATGTCGCTCGCGGTGGAACTCGCGCCACCCGCGGGCGCCTGGGCGTCGGCGTCCCGCACGTACTTCGCCTCCCAGGTCCCGTCCGCGTCCTTCACATGTGTGGCCGCCTTGTCCGTCGCCTTGTCGTAGTCGGCGAAGAGGGAGCTGGTGGAGTTCATGCCGGCGGGGGAGTAGAGCGTGTCCTCCGCGAGCTTCTCCCAGGTGGTGTCCTTGGCGTTCGCGACCGCCTGGCCCGCCGCCGTGACGCCGTAGTTGGTGTACGCGTAACTGGCCCGGAACGGCGTGAGCGGCTCCTCCCGCAGATGGTCCAGGATGTACGTCCTGTCGTAGCCGAGGTCCTCGAGCAGGTCCCCGGCGTGGTCGGGGAGCCCGCTGCGGTGCGAGAGGAGATCGGCGACCGTGACGTGGTCACCGACCCAGCGGTCCTTGAGCGCGAAGCCGGGAAGGTGCTCGGCCACCGGGTCGTCCCAGGTGATGACCTTGTCGCCTACCGCACCCGCGACGACGGTCGAGGCGAGCGGCTTGGAGAGGGACGCCAGCTGGAAGACGGTGTCCGATCCGACGTCCCCGGACTGTCCCACCCGTCGCTCCCCGAAGCCCTTCAGGTGGACAACCTGGTCCCTGTAGACCACGGCCACGGCGACACCAGGAACGCCCGTCTCCTTCATCCCGTCCCGCACGATCCCGTCGAGCCGGTCCACGGCGTCGTCCACCTTCGCCTGCGTGAGCCGAGGTGGCGGCTGGGGCGGCGGATCGGCCGCCGGTGCCGCGGCGGACGGAGTGGCGGTGAAGCCGGCTGTGAGGAGGGAGGCCACGGCGGCCGCTGTCACCGCCGTGCTTCCGTGGTGCCTCGTCCGTCGCCGAACACCCATACACACCATTCAACGCGCGGCACCGGGCCCTGTCCTGCGGAGCCCGCCGACCCCGGCCCGGCAGAAGCCCCGGGCAGGCTCAGCCGCGCTTCGGCGGCGTGTAGAAGTCGCCCTCGGACGTCCAGACCCCGTCCTTCACGACCACTCGCTGCACGCTGCGGGTGCCGAGGTGGTTGCTCGGGCTGAAGTTCATGACCGGCGACACCCCCGTGTCCACCTTCGTCGCCTTCTCGTACGCCTTGTCGAGCGCGTCGGCCGTGACGGGGCCCTTGATGGTCTTCGCGATCTCCGCGAACACCTTCGCGTTGCTCCAGCCCCACAGCGCGAGGAATCCGGCGGGCTGCTTGGGCTCGTACTTGGCCATCGCGGTCCGGAACTCCTTCACCGCGGGGTCGGAGTCGGAGGGCGCCTTGACCAGCTGTACTGCCTTGAGCCCCTCGGCCGCGTCCTTGGCGAGGGAGACGGTCGACTCCGCGGCGACGGGTGCGTAGGCGTACGTGGGCAGGGACAGCCCTTGCAGCTTGGCCTCCTTCAGGAAGGCGGCGGCCTCGGGGGACGTGAGGATGAGGATCACCGCCTGGGTCTTCGCGGCCTTCACCTTGCTGATCACCGGGGTGTAGTCGGTGGTCTGGTACTTGACCGTCAGCCGGTCGACCTCGACCGAGGGGTCCACCTTCTTGGCGACGGGCTCGACCTGCTTGGCCACGTTCACGAACGCGGCCGGGTCACTGTGGACGACGAGGACCTTCTTCGCACCGTCCTGCACCGTCCACGCGGCGATCGCCGCGGCCTGGTCCTCGTAGAGGGTCTGGGTGCCGAACAGGCCGGGGCGCGGTGGCTCGTACCAGGACTCGTTGCCGCCCACCTCGTTGAGAACCGGAACCTTGGACTGGTTGAGGACGAACGGGAAGGCCGCCTCCGCCTGGGAGGTGCCGTTCGCGTTCACGATGGCCACGACCTTGTCCTGGCCGACGAGTTCGCGTGCGATCTGCACGGTCTGCTGAGGGTCGGCCGCGTTGTCCTTGACGGTCCATCGGACCTTGCGGCCGTTGATGCCCCCGGATGCGTTGATCATCTTGAAGTACGCCTCGGCGCCAGCCCTTTGCGGCACACCGTACGAGGCGGTGGCGCCGGTCGTCGGGAGCCACGCCCCGATATGGATCTCCGACGAGTTGCCGCCGGCTCCTGCGGATTCCTGGTCCGCGCACGCGTTGGCGGTCAGCGCCACCACGGCCAGGACGGCCGTCGTTCCCGCGGCGCGGCGGAATTTTCTCATTGTCCGGAACACGGTCCACCTCGTTCACAACAGTTCACAACATGAGTTCAGTTCGTTTCACAGTCGAGCGGTGGTCGCGGCGGTCTCCCGGGCGCCGCTGAAGTACGCCGCTTCGGCGAGGGCGGCGAACGACGGGTCCCCGGGCCGCCCCTGAGCGGCGACCGACCCCTCGTGCAGCACGGCCACCTCGTGGCAGACGGACATGGCACGGCTGAGCAGCTGCTCCAGCAGAACGACCGTCAGGCCGTCGTGGGCCAGTCGCACCAGCCGGTCGTACACCTCGTCGACCAGCGCGGGAGCGAGCCCGAGCGCCGGCTCGTCGACGATCAGGACGTCGGGCTCGACGATCAGGGCGCGGGCGATGGCGAGCATCTGCTGCTCCCCGCCCGACAGTCCGGCGGCCGGCACGGACATGCGGTCGCGCAGCCGCGGCGGCAGCCACTCGGTGGTCTCCGCGAGGCGCTCGCGCAGCGGGGCCCCGGTGATGCCCGCCGCGTAGGCCGCCACTTCGAGGTTCTCCCGAAGCGACAGCGTCTTGAACAGGGCCCGTCCCTCGGGCGCCAGGCTGGTACGGACGGTTCCGCCCGTCTCCCTGCTCCCGCGCGCGGGCTTCAGCGAACCGTGCAGGATCCCGGCGAGGGTGCTCTTCCCGGCGCCGTTGGCCCCGGCGATCCCGAGCACGACCCCTTCGCGTACGTCGAGGTCCACGTCCCGCAGCGCGACCACGCCGCCGTAGGTGTGACCGACCCCGCTCAGCCGTAGCACGCTCCGCTCACCGACCCGCTCGGGCAGCTCGGCCCGGCCGCCGACCGTACCCAGGTACGACGACCGCACCTCGGGGTTGTCCAGCACGGTGTCCGGGGTGCCCTCGCCGATGGTGCGGCCGAAGTCGAAGGCCAGCACCCGGTGCGCGACGGAGAACAGGTCGTCCAGGACGTGGTCGATGACCAGCACGGCGGTGCCCTGTGCGTGCAGCCGCCTGATCTGCTGTGCCAGCAGTGCCCGTTCACCGGCGTCGAGGCCGCCGAACGGCTCGTCCAGCACCAGGAGTTTCGGTTCCTCGGCCATCGCGCGGGCGAGGTCCAGGCGCTTCTGCAGCCCGAACGGCAGCTCTGCGGGCCGTCGGTCGGCCACGTCGGCGAGGCCGACCGAGTCGAGCAGCCGCGCGACGTCGGCCCGGTCCCGGGCGGTGATCCAGCGGCGCGTGCACAACACGTTCTCGGTGACAGTGAGTTCGGAGAACACCTCCGCGTGCTGGAAGGTACGGCCGATGCCCAGCCGGCGCCGCGCGGTGGCCCGCGCCTTGAGCAGGGAACTGCCCGCGAACTCGACCGTCCCGCTCACCCGGCCGTTGCCGGTCAGTCCCGACACCGCGTTCAACAGGGTCGTCTTTCCCGCCCCGTTGGGACCGATCACGGCCAGGACCTCGTCCTGCCGCAGCGACACCGAGGCATCCTCCAGTGCCTTCAGCCCGCCGTACGCGACCGACACGTGCTCCAGGCGCAGTACGACGGCGGCTTCACCCGTGGCGGCGGCCGGTTGCCGCGGCGCGAGGTCGACGGCAGGGGCCGGCTTCGGGGGCGTGGGTGCCCGTCGCCGCCACACACGCCCCAGCACCGATCGCAGGGGCGCGCTGAGGAACGGCACCACTCCGCCGGGCAGGAACAGCAGCACCCCGATCAGCACGAGGCCCTGCACGACCGGCTGGGGGAGTCCCACCGCGGACGAGAGCGAGGGGTTCCAGGTCAGATAGGCGCCGCCGGCCACCGCGCCGATGATGGTTCCGACCCCGCCCAGCACGCACGCCGCGATGAGCGCGATGCCGAGGTTGAGGGAGAACGGGTCCGGGCTGACGAACCCGGTGATGAGCCCGAGCAGCACGCCCGCGAAGGTGGTGAACGCGGCGCTCACCGCGAACGCCAGCGCCGACTGCGCCTCGGGCGCGATGCCGATCGTACGGGCCGCCAGGGGATGTGATTTCGCGGCCACCAGCCGCATCCGCAGTCCGGACGCGGCGGCCGGTACCGCCAGCGCGAGCACCACGGCCGCGGCGCCGACCGCGAGGTACTGAGACTCGGTGCTGCCGCCCGCGAGAGTGCCCAGGCCCAGGGAGCTGCGCAGTTGGAGCACCGCGACCCCCTGGTCGCCGCCGGTCACGCTGCTCCAGCGGTTGACCAGTTCCAGCGTCACCATGGTGAAGGCGAGTGTCAGCAGGGCGATGTAGAGCATCGAGAACCTGGCACCCGCGTACCCGAGGAAGGCGCCGAGGACGGTTCCGGTGACCACTGCTCCCAGGACCACCGTCTCCAGCGACCAGCCGTGACCGCTGCCGTACGCGGCGAAGTAGGCGCCGATGGCGAAGAACGCCGGATGGCCCACCGACCAGATGCCGGACCAGCCGGCCAGCAGGCCGACCGACAGCACCACGATCGTGTACACGGCGGCGAGTGCCACCGAGTACATCTGGTAGGCGGGGATCGCGCCGGAGGCCATGAAGGCCATGAGCACCGCGCCGACGGCGGGCCCGAGCGCCGCCTTCGCGAGGAGGGAACGGTTGAAGACCATGGATACGACCCCTCAGACCCGTTGGAAGGTGCGGGTGCCGAAGATGCCCTGAGGGCGGATCAGCAGCACGAGAACAGTGAACGAGAAGACGAACGTGTCCCGGAGGCTGGCGGAGGCGTAGTTCGCCGCGAGGTTGTCCAGCACGCCGACCGTGAGTCCGCCGACGACAGCGCCGTACATGCTCGTCAGGCCGCCCAGGAAGATCCCGGCGAAGGCGCGGAACAGCGGTGCGACGAGCGCGGTCGGCACCAGCCCCGACCTCGGCGCGTACAGACACGCGGCGAGTGCGGCGAGACCGAGTCCGAGCGCCCAGGCGATCCGGGCCAGGCGTTGCGCCCCGAGCCCGACGACGCGCGCGGTTTCCGCGTTCTCGGCCACCGCGCGCATCGCGGAGCCGAGCGTCGTGCGGGCGAACAGATAGCCCACGACGGCCATCGCCACCGCGGCGACGGCGATCGTCACCAGGCTCTGGACCGGCAGTGCCGCGCCCGACCAGCTCACCGTGCCGTTGACCAGGTTGGGGAAGGACTTCGGTTCGTCGCCCCAGATCGAACTGGCCACGTTCTCGACCACCAGGGACACGCCCATCGTCACGACCAGCGCGGAGAACAGTTGTCCCTGGCCCAGCGGCCTGATCACCGTCTCGCGCACCAGCAAGCCCGCCACGACGGTGATGGTGACTGCCGCGACGATGCCGAGCACCGTCGCCACCCCCTGGTCCCGGAGCGAGACCGCCACGTACAGGCCCAGGGTCGCCAGGGACGCCATCGCGAAGTTCACGACGTCCGTGGCCCGATAGATGATGACCAGGCCGAGTCCGATGAGGCCGTACACGGCTCCGCTGGCCACGCCGCTGACCAGGACCAGCAGAAACTGACTCACGGTCCCTCCTTCTTCGAAGAGCTTCGGGAAGCGTGTGCGACGTGTTCGCGCCACGTGCTCGAAAGCCGGGTACGCGACGCTCGCCGCTTAGTAAAGTGAACTCAATTCAGTAAGCTAGGCACTCCGGTGCCGGGCGGGCAAGACTCGTGCACGGGATTTGTCGGAGTGCGGGTGGTCTGGTGCCCCTCCGGCACGATCCGCCGGACAGGCAGACAGGCAGACAGGCAGACACAGGCAAACAGGCAGACAGAGGCAGGCTCTAGCCCTGGCGCAGCGCGGTCCGCGCCGCCGCCAGGCCGAACACGAGCGCGGGGGCGAGGCCGCCCGCGTAGGCGCGCCGGTAGAGCCCGCCCGCGTCCGCACCGGCCACGAGCAGGCCGGGTACGGAGCGCCGGCCGTACGCCGACAGGGCGCGGGCGCCGGTGTCGATGAGCAGGCCGCCGAAGGTGAACGTGATCGCCGGGGCGGCCTCGATCACGTAGAAGGGCGGCTCGTCGAGCGGTTGCCGGTCGAGCAGTCGCCCGGGGGCCGGCTCGCCGCCCCCGCCCACGGTGGCGTTGTACTCCTCGACCCGGTCACGGATCCTGGCGCCCGGGTAGCCCCACTCCTCGGGCATCCATGCGAACTCCTCCAGGCTGTCGGCGACCGCGCTGCGGGCGCCCGCCCGATGGCAGAGCTGGAACTTGTCAACGCCGGGGATGCCCTCCACGTACGAGGCGGAGATCCACTCGCGGTGCACCCGCGCGTCGGCGACCAGCAGTCCACGGGCCTGCGGTCTTTCCAGCAGCGCCATGGTGGTCAGATGGTCCCCGACGGTCTCGTCGACGAACCGTTCGCCCGTGACGTCGAACAGCAGGGCGTGCTCGCTGTAGTAGAGGGCGAGGTCGACGAATCGGGCGGGGTCGGCGAGGGAGACGCCCGCGGGCATCAGATGCCCGTAGAAACCCGCGTCCTTCTTGCCGAAGGCGGCCCCCGCCGCGAGGCCGAGCGACAGCCCGTCGCCCCGGCTGTGCGGGTTGGCCCGCAGCTCGATGTCCGCGGCCTGGGGATGTACGTGTTCCGTGCGCAGGCCCGGATCTCCCTGGAACCCGCCGGTCGCGAGCAGGGTCCAGGAGGCGGCGATCCGGCGGAGCGACCCGTCCGGCAGCACGCACTCCGCACCCGTGACCGCGCCGTTCTCCGTCAGTAGCGTGCGGGTCGAGGTGGCGGTCAGTACCTCGCCGCCCCGGTCGCGGATCAACCGCTCGCAGGTGTCGAGGTAGTGGTTCGTGTCGAGTTGATGTCCCCGGCCGAAGCCGAGTACGGGAACCGGCGGCCGGCATTCCACGCCGAGCGACCGGATCCAGGCCACCGCGTCGGCGAACCCGTCCACCAGGGCCGCGGCGAGTTCCGCGTCGCCGTCGGGATTGACGCGACGCAGTTCATCGAAGGTGGGGGTCGTCCATACGAAGCCGGCGAAGCGCGCGGAGCCGCCGGTGCGCTCCGCCTTCTCCACGAGAACCACGGAGCCGCCTTCCGCGGCCACCCGGGCGGCGGCCGAGAGTCCGGCCATTCCGCCGCCCACCACCAGCAGATCCACTGTTCCAACACCCATAGCGGGTCCCACCGCCTTGTCGTGTCGCTGAGTGACCCGAACCCTAATTGAACTCACTTCTGTAGTCGAGAGTTGTGTCTGTATGAGGTTCGACAGGGCTGCTTTCGGCCGGGCGCCGCCGTCGGAGGGATCGGGTGGGCGAGCGGTCGGGATCGGTCGGGCCGGGGGTCCGGATCTGCCGGGCGAGCGGTCCGGATCAGTCGGGGACGAGTACGGCACGCCCCCGCGTGTGGCCGGAGCGCAGTCTCCCGATCGCCTCCGGCGCGCTCGACAGGGCGAACTCCTCCGCCTCCACCCTCACCGCGCCCTTGCGCGCCAGGGCGGCGACCTCTTCGAGTTCCGGCCGCGTTCCCCAGAAGGGCAGCGAGATCCGTACCCCGGGAGGCAGTGCGCCGGGCTTGCGTACGGTGAGTTCCCCGCCGCCGCTCCCGACGACGGCCAGCTCACCGCCCGCCCGCAGGGCGCCGACCGCGAGTTCCAGGCTGGAGTGACTGCCGACGAAGTCGAGCACGGCATCCACGCCGACCCCTCCGGCCCGTCGCCGGAGTACCTCCGCGGTGTCGGGTCGCAGCAGCGTGCCGAAGTGTGCGCCGCACGCGTCGGCCAACGAGAGCGCCTCCTCGCGTACGTCCACGGCGAGGACCTGCGCCGACGTCGTGGCCCGCAGGATCTGCACCGCCAGATGTCCCAGCCCGCCGACCCCGATGACGGCCACGTTCGCGCCGCCGTCGAGGGACAGCGTCGGCCGGATCCCGGCCACGGCGTGATACGCGGTGAGTCCGGCGTCCGACAGGGGCGCCGCCTGCGCTGCGGGCAGATCGCCGACCGGAACCAGCAGTCGCCCGGACGGTACGAGCAGGAAGTCGGCCATGCCGCCGTCACGCCCCAGCCCGACTCCCGTACCGGTCCGGACCGCGTCGAGCTCCGCGCGGCGGTCGCAGTAGTTCTCCGCGCCGGCCGCGCAGCGAAGGCACCGCCCACACCCCCATGGGCCGTAGACGACCACGCGCTCGCCCACCGCCGGACCGATGGCTCCGGGGCCGCGCTCGGCCACGCGCCCGGCGACCTCGTGCCCGAGAGTGAACGGAGTTCGGTACGGCAGCACGCCGGGCCGGGCGTCCAGGACATGGAGGTCGGAGCGGCACACGCCCGCCGCCTCCACCCGGATCAGGACCTCATCGGCCCTGGGTATCGGCCGTGTCACTTCGGTGAGCACCGGTGGGCCGCCCCAGTGCGTCATCCGGACTGCTCTCATCCTGCCTGTTGACATGCGCGGAACGGTAGCAAAAATGAAGTCAGTTCAATAAGTGGGCGGAGGCGGGTGGATCCGATGGACGACGAAGACAAGCCACATGAACGCTTCACGGGCAGAGCCGCGCTGGTCACGGGAGCCGGCTCCGGCATCGGCGCGGCGGTCGCCCGGCGACTCGCGGCGCAAGGAGCCGTGGTCTTCGCCGCGGACGTCGACGGCACCGCGGCCGAGGCGGTCGCCAAGGAACTGCCCGGCGCGAGTTCCGTGACCGTGGACGTCTCGGACGCCGACCAGGTCGACCGCGCGGTCGAAGGGGTCGTACGGGCACGCGGGCGCCTGGATGTCGTGGTGCACGCGGCCGGAGTCGACGACCCGGAAGCGAAGCAGTGGATCGCCGAGGCGCTGCTCGACGAGCGGCCGCCCGACGTCGTCACCCGGCTCGACGGGACCGCGTGGAGGCGGGTCATGCGGGTCAACCTGGACGGCACCTTCCATGTTCTGCGTGCGGCGCTGCGGGTCATGGCGCCCCACCGGTCCGGTGCGATCGTGACCGTTGGCTCATCCTCGGCCTTCGACGCTCCGGCCGGCTATCCGCACTACGCGGCTTCGAAGGCCGGTGCGCACGCGTTGAGCCAGGCCGTCGCCAAGGAGGCGATCGCGTTCGGCGTCCGCGTGAACACGGTGGCGCCGGGGCCGACGGAGACCGGGATGGCGGCGCGGACGCCCGCCGCGTTGCGGCAGGACCTGGCCGATCCTCGGGTTCGGCCCTACGCGACGGCGGGCGAGATCGCCGACGTTGCGTTGTTCCTGGCGAGTGATGAGGCGGTGAATCTCGTTGGGGCCGTACTGCTCGCCAACGGAGGGCGGTTCACGGTGTGAGGGGTCCGTGGGGGTGTGGATCGAATGATCGCTGCGGGTGCGTCGTGGCTGGTCGCGCAGTTCCCCGCCTCTGAAGGGGCGCCTATGGAACTGGAGTTTGTTCGACCTGGGAGGTCTGTGTGAACCGGCTCGATGTGGATCCGGCGGTTCTGCTGGAGACCGATGAGCGGCGTCAACTGCGGGCAGTGCTGCGGGACTTGTTCGCCGAGACCTGTGGGCCCGATGAAGTGCGCAAGCAAGTGGGGAGTCCGCGAGGGTACGACCAGGCTCTCTGGGTCCGGCTCGCCGGTGAGATCGGAGTGCATGGGCTTGCTCTGCCGGAGGAGTACGGCGGTGGGGGCTACACCTTCGCCGAACTCGCCGTGGCTCTGGAGGAGGCCGGGCGTGTGCTGTGTCCGGCGCCGGTGCTGTCGACCGTCGTGCTCGCGGGGCACGCCCTGCTGGGCAGCGGTGATCGGCGGGCCTGCGAGCGCTGGTTGCCAGGGATCGCCTCCGGCGCGGTCACGGCCACGGTCGCCGGGTTCGTGCAGGCCGCCGACGTGACGGCCGAGCGCCGGCCCGACGGCTGGGTGCTGCGTGGGGAGGCCGACTTCGTGCCCGACGGCGAGAGCGCCGATCTGCTGCTCGTGGTGGCCCGGGCCCAGGACGGGGAGCGGCTGTTCGCCTGTGAGCCGGCGCCGCAGCACGGGACACACGGCTCGACCTGCGATCGAACGGCCCGGCGCGTCCTGGATCCCACCCGCCGCCAGGCGCTCGTCCGCTTCCGGGGAACGCCGGCCGAACCGGTCGGCGAGCCCGGACAGGTGCCGGGAATCGTCGACGCCGTCCTCGACGCGGGACGGGTGGCGCTCGCAGCCGAGCACGTCGGCGGAAGTGCGCATGCCCTTGACGCCACCCTTGAGTACGTCTCGCAACGAACTCAATTCGGTCGTGCCATCGGCTCGTTCCAGGCGGTCAAGCACCGACTGGCCGATCTGCTGGTCGAGGTGGAAGGAGTGCGGTCGGCGTCGGCGTACGCGAGCGCCTGCCTGGCGGAGTGGACCCCGGAATTGCCGGTCGCCGCGAGCGCCGCGGCGGTGGCGTGCACCGGTGCGTACCGCCTCGCGACGACCGAATACGTGCAGCTCCACGGCGGTATCGGTTTCACCTGGGAACACCCGGCCCATCTGTACGTCCGTCGGGCGCGGGCCGACGAGGCGCTGTTCGGCACGGCCGACGACCACCGTCTGCGGCTCGCGGGACTGCTCGGCCTCACCGGCACCTCGGACTGAGTGGCCGTTACCGATCCATTGACAGGGGCATCCACTGCCCGCAGAATCGTACTGAATTCAGTTCAGTTTGGAGGAGCTCATGGCAGTCGAAGACGAGATCCAGTTCGAGCGGGACGGTCATGTCGCACGGGTCTGGCTGAACCGGCCGCACAAGAAGAACTGTGTGACCGTGCCGATCCTGAACCGGCTCGACGAGATCATCACAGAGGTCGACGCCGACCCCGAGCTGCGTGTGCTGGTGCTGCGCGGGCGCGGCAACACCTTCTGCTCCGGGTTCGACCTGGACAGCCTCAAGGCCGAGTTCATCGGCAGCTCCACCGCCATCGACGTCGCCGTGCTGTCGGCGAAGGTCTGCGACCGGCTCTACTCGATGAAGACGCCGTCGATCGCCGTCCTCGAAGGTCATGTCACCGCCGGCGGCTTCGAGTTGATGATCTCCTGCGACTTCGCGATCGCCGCGGACGACGCCCTGATCGGCGACTTCCACATCCGCCGCGCACTGTTCGGCGGGGCAGGCCCCATCTACCGGGTGCCGCGCATGATCGGCGTCCGCAAGACCAAGGAGCTCATGCTCACCGGCAAGCTGCTCACCGGTGTCGAGGCAGCGGAGTTCGGCCTCATCAACTCCTCGGCGCCGGCGGACAAGCTGGACGCCACGGTCGAGGAGTTCTCCGACCAGCTGGTCGACAAGAGTCCGTTCACCATGTGGATCACCAAGATGACCATCGATCGCAGCCTCGACGCCGACATCCAGTCGCTGATGGTCATGGAGCACCTCGCGGTCGGCGTGATGCTCAACTCCGAGGACGCCGCGGAGGGTGTGGCGGCCTTCCTGGAGAAGCGGGAACCGCAGTGGAAGGGACGCTGAGCATCATGACGGACCCCGGGAGCCGACTGCGTGGCTCCCGGTGCCTCGGCTGCGCGGTGGCCCTCTACCCCGCCGACCCGGCGTGCCCGCGCTGCGGGGAACCGGCCGAGGAGGTCGTTCTCTCCGGTACGGGCACGCTGTGGACGTGGACCGTCCAGCGTTACGCGCCCAAGTCGCCGCCGTACGCCGAACCCGCCGCCGGGTTCGAGCCGTTCACCGTGGGATATGTCGAACTCCCGGAGGGTGTCCGGGTGTTGGCCGTGCTGGACATCCGGCCCGAGGACGCGGAGATCGGCATGCCGCTGGCCCTCTCGGTGGGGGACGGCGTGCCGAGGGCCGTGGGAGCCGGAGCATGAGCGCCGAGGAGGTGCTGGTCTGCGGCGCCGGAATCACCTCCTTCGCCCGTACGGAAGCCGACGGCAGGCAACTCGCCGTACAAGCCGTACGTGCCGCACTCGCCGACGCCGGACTGCCCTGGTCCCGGGTGCGTGCGGCCTACGGCGGCAGCGACGCGGCGGGCAACGCGGACACTCTCGTCAGCGAACTCGGCCTGACCGGCGTGCCGTTCATCAACGTCCGCAACGGCTGCGCCACCGGCGGCAGCGCCCTGGTGTCGGCCGTGGGCGCTATCCGCTCCGGCGCGGCGGACGTCGCCCTCGCTGTCGGCTTCGACAAGCACCCGCGCGGCGCCTTCGACCCGCGGCCCGCCGACTGGGGGCTCGACGAGGCCTACGGGCGAGACGGACTCATGGTCACCACCCAGTTCTTCGCCATGAAGATCCAGCGGTACATGCACGACCACGGCATCAGCGCCCGCACACTCGCACTGGTCGCCGAGAAGGCGTACGCGAACGGGGTCCGCAACCCCCACGCGTGGCGCCGCAAGCCGGTCGACGCGGACGAGATCCTGGCGTCCGGCATGGTCAACGATCCGCTGACCCGGTACATGTTCTGCTCGCCCGGACAGGGCGCGGTCGCCCTGATCCTGTGCAACCGCGCGGTCGCCGACGAACTGGACGGCACCCCGGTCGCGCTGCGGGCGGCGGTCGTACGGACCCGGCGGTTCGGCTCCTTCGAGGTGTTCAGCCCCTGGGCGCCACCCGGGACGCCGACCAGCGTGAGCGCGGACGCCGCCCGACTGGCCTTCGAGGAGGCCGGGTTGGGCCCGGGCGACATCGACGTGTGCCAGCTCCAGGACACCGAGAGCGGTGCCGAGGTGATGCACATGGCCGAGTGCGGGTTCTGCGAGCACGGAGAGCAGGAGCGGCTGATCCCCTCCGGCGCGACCGCGATCGGCGGTGCTTTGCCCGTCAACACCGACGGCGGCTGTATCGCCAACGGCGAGCCCATCGGCGCCTCCGGGCTCCGCCAAGTCCACGAGATCGTCCAGCAGTTGCGCGGCAGGGCGGGTGAACGGCAGGTGCCTGGCGAACCGTCGACCGGCTTCACGCACGTCTACGGGGCGCCGGGCGTCAGCGCCTGCACCGTGCTGACCCGTTGATGCCTCACCTGTTGACCCGACTCACCGACCCGACTCAGCGACCTGATTCGCCGAAGGGAGGACCATGAGCGGCATCCCCGAACCCGAGGAGTTCCGTGCCGAGGCCCGGCGCTGGCTGGCCGGCACGGCGGAGACGCGCGCCGCGCGCCAGGACTGGGGCAGCGGCGACGACTCGGTGGCCGTCTTCGAGAACTGGACCGAGACCGAGGAACGCGCACAGACCGACCGGATACGGGACTGGGAGCGCACCCGGTACGACCGGGGCTGGGGCGCGCTCGACTGGCCGCCGGAGTACGGGGGCCGTGAACTGCCCTCGTACTACGAGCAGTTGTACCGGACCGAGGAGGCCGCCTTCGACGTGCCGCGGCGCACCGAGGTCTTCCCGGTCACCCAGCAGCTCGTCGCCCCCGCGATCCGCATCTGGGGCACCGACGAACAGAAGGCTCGCTGGCTGCGCCCCATGCTCCGCACGGACGAACTCGCCTGCCAGCTCTTCTCCGAGACGGAGGCCGGTTCCGACCTCGCCGCCGTCCGCACGCGAGCGGTACGCGACGGAGACGGCTGGCTGTTGCGCGGTCACAAGGTGTGGACGTCCGGCGCCCGCGTGGCCACCTGGGGCGTCGCCGTCTGCCGCACCGACCCGGACGTGCCCAAGCACGCGGGCCTCACCGTCTTCCTGGTCCGGATGGACGCGCCCGGCGTGACCGTACGGCCGATCCGGCAGATGACGGGCGGCTCCAGCTTCAACGAGGTCTACCTCGACGACGTGTTCGTACCGGACGCCGACCGGCTCGGCCCGGTCGGGCAGGGCTGGCGGGTGACGCTCACCGTGCTCGCGGCCGAACGGCTGGACTCCGGGGGCCTCGGGCTGGACAACGCCGACCGTGCCCTCCACCTCGCCCGCCGACTGCCCCGCCCGCTCACCGGCGGTGAACGGCAGCAGGCGGCCGACCTGTTCGTCCGCACCCTCGTTCAGCGACTCATCGGACTGCGTGTCACGGCAGCCGTGGCCGCCGGCCGTGAACCGGGCGCGGAGGCCTCCGTCGGCAAGCTCCACGCCACCGCGACCATGCGGGCCACCACCGACCTCGTACAACAGCTGCTCGGACCGAGCCTGGCCGCCGACACAGGGGAGTGGGGCACGTTCGCCTGGACCGAGCATCTGCTCGGCGCCCCCGGATACCGCATCGCAGGCGGCAGCGACGAGATCCAGCGCACGATCCTGGCCGAGCGCGTGCTGGGACTGCCCAAGGAACCGAAAGGGGCGGTGAGTTGAGTACCGCGACCGAAGTGACGGCACTCGCCGGCCGGGTGCGCGAGCGGCTCGCTGCCCGCCATCCGAGCGTGTCCTTCGGTGAGTTGCGCACTCTGCCAGGCGGCCACTCGGGGCTCACCTACTCGATGGCGGCGGGATCGGCCTCGTACGTCGTGAAGGCCGTGCCGCCGGGGCAACGGCCCGTCGGCCGCAACGATGTACTCCGCCAGGCCGAGGTGCTGCGAGCCCTCGCCGGATCGCCGGTCCCCGTACCGGAGGTGGTTGCCGTCGACGAGCGGGAACCTGCCTGGTTCGCCATGGAGTTCGTGGAGGGCGAGGCGATCGAGCCGGTCCTGGACGAGCACCGGCTCGATCCGGGTCTGTGCCGGACACGGATGCTGGCCCTGGCCGGGGTGCTGAGGGATCTGCACGGGACGAAGGCCGAGGTCACCTCGGAACTCCTCGATCCGGCAGGCGAGTTGGAGCGATGGGGACGCACCATGCGGGCCGTGCCGGAGGAACTCCGGGCGGGTGCGGAGGAGTTGCTGAGCCGCCTCGCCTCCATGGTCCCGGACGGCATGCCACCCACCCTGACCCACGGCGACTTCCGGCTCGGCAACGTCCTGTGCCGGGGCGAGCGACCCGCGGCCGTCGTCGACTGGGAGATCTGGAGCCTCGGCGACCCTCGCATCGATCTCGGCTGGTTCCTCCTCTTCGCCGACCACCGGAACTTCCCTCGACTGGGCCGCCCGGTCCCGGGCCTGCCCACCGAGGAGGAACTGCTCGCCGCCTACGCGGACGGCCGCACCGAACTCCCCGACCTCGCCTGGTTCCGCGCTCTGGCCCGCACCAAGATGGCCGCGATCATGGGCCACAACCTGCGCAGACACCGCGAGGGCAAGCACCACGACCCCGACCAGGAGCGATTGCCGCCGACCATCGCGGCGATGATCCGCACGGCGCTCGACATCCTCGCGCAACGGTCTTGAAGGAGCACCACCATGGATTTCGGACTCTCCCCGAGAACCGACGAACTCCGCTCGCGCATGGCCGCGTTCATGGACGAGTACGTCTTCCCCGCCGAGCCCGTGTACGACCGGCAACTGGCCCAGGCGGGCAACCCGCATGAACTGCCACCGGTCATGCGCGAGTTGAAGGAGAAGGCACGCGCCGAGGGGTTGTGGAACCTCTTCCTCGCGCACGGCGACTGGGGCGCAGGGCTGACCAACCTCGAATACGCGCCGCTCGCCGAGCTGGCCGGACGGTCGGTCATCGGGCCCGAGGTGTTCAACTGCTCGGCCCCGGACACCGGCAACATGGAACTGCTCGCACTGTTCGGCTCATCGGAGCAACAGGACCGCTGGCTGAGGCCGTTGCTCGCGGCGGAGATCCGGTCGTGCTTCGCGATGACCGAGCCGGAGGTCGCCAGCTCCGACGCACGCAACATCCGCACCCGGATCACCCGCGACGGCGACGAGTACGTCGTCAACGGCCACAAGTGGTACACCTCCGGGATCCTCGATCCGGACTGTCGGCTGATCATCCTCATGGGCGTGACCGACCCGGACGCGCCCGCGTACCGGCAGCAGAGCATGCTGCTGATTCCGCGCGACACCCCCGGCATCACCGTCCTGCGTGATCTCCCGATGTTCGGCTACACCGACCGCTGCGGCCACGGCGATGTCCTCTTCGAGGACGTACGGGTGCCCGTGTCAGGCCTGTTGGGCGGTGAGGGAGAGGGATTCGCCTTGGCCCAGGGGAGGTTGGGGCCAGGCCGCATGCACTACGCCATGCGCGCCGTCGGATTCGCCGAGCGGGCACTGGAGTTGATGTGCCGCCGGACCCTGACCCGTACTGCCTTCGGCGGCGCCCTCGCCGAACAGGGCGTCGTACGCGAGTGGATCGCCCGCAGCCGCATCGAGATCGAGCAGCTGCGGCTGCTGGTCCTCAAGTCCGCCTGGCTCATGGACACCTCGGGCAACGCGGCCGCCCGTACCGAGGTCGCCGCCATCAAGGTGGCCGCGCTGGAGGTCGCCCACCGGGTGGTCGACCGGGCGGTCCAGGCGCACGGGGCCGCGGGGGTCAGTGACGACACCGTACTGGCGCGGCTGTTCGCCATCACCCGGGCGCTGAAGATCGCGGACGGGCCCGACGAGGTGCACCTGCGGACCGTGGCACGCCGTGAACTGACCAAGTACCGCGAGGAGCCGGCATGAGCGGACACCCACTGCACGGCCGCGTCGCCGTGATCACCGGCGGTTCCCGGGGCATCGGCCTGGGCATCGCCAAGGCGTACCGGGAGGCGGGAGCCCACGTGGTGATCGCCGCCCGCAAACCGGACGGACTCGCCGTCGCACGCGAGGAGTTGCTCCGGGTCAAGGGCGACGGCGAGGTGCACGAGGTGGTCGCCAACGCCGGTGAGCCGGACGACGCCGAGCGCTGTGTCGAGGAGACCATGGCGCGGTTCGGCCGCCTCGACGTCCTGGTCAACAACGCGGCCACCAACCCGTACATGGGCGATCTGCTCGACCTCGACCTGCCGCGCGCGGAGAAGACCGTACGGGTCAATCAGTACGGCATGATCGCCTGGACCCGGTGCGCCTGGCGGGCGTGGATGGCGGAGCACGGGGGAGCGGTCGTCAACATCGCCTCCGTCGGCGGGCTGATCGTCGATCCGCACATCGGCTGGTACAACGCCACGAAGGCGGCCGTGCTCCACATGACGCGGCAACTCGCGTACGAACTCGGCCCGAGGGCCCGGGTGAACGCGATCGCGCCCGGCCTGATCAAGACCGAACTGGCGCGGGCCGTCTGGGAGCCGAGGGAGCCGATTCTCACCGCGAAGCTTCCGCTGCGCAGGCTGGGCACGGTGGAGGACGTGGCGAACGCCGCGGTGTTCCTCGCCTCCGAGGCGTCGTCGTGGATGACCGGCCAGACGCTCGTCCTGGACGGCGGGGCGACCGTGCTGCCGATCGGGGTGGACGGATGACGACGGCCTCCCCGATCAACCGGGACACGGACCTGTTCTCGGTGCACGGCCGGACGGCTGTCGTCACCGGGGCCTCCTCAGGGCTCGGGGCCCGGTTCGCGACCGTCCTGGCCGCCGCCGGCGCCACGGTGTTCGCCGCGGCCCGCAGACCCGACCGGCTGAAGGAACTGGCCGACGAGGATCCGCGCATTCACCCCGTCGTCTGCGACGTCTCCCGGGAGACGGACCGGGTGCGGCTGGCCGAGACCGTGCTGGCGGCCGGCGGACGCTTCGACATCCTCGTCAACAACGCGGGGTCGCCCGGAGCGGTACGGGCCCAGGACGAGAGCGCCGACGACTTCGCGGACGTACTGGCCGTGAACCTCGTGG
The DNA here is from genome assembly GCF_036182465.1 of Streptomyces sp. NBC_00258. Lineage (NCBI taxonomy): Bacteria > Bacillati > Actinomycetota > Actinomycetes > Kitasatosporales > Streptomycetaceae > Streptomyces > Streptomyces sp. NBC_00258. The sequence goes on along the minus strand of NZ_CP108081.1, from coordinate 2,025,302 downwards.
CCGCCTTCCACCTCGCCCGGCTGCTGGCGGAGGCGCCGTCCTCCGGCCGTACGCGATCCATCGTGAACGTCTCGTCCGTCCTCGGGCTGGTCTCCGGCGCCCCCATGGGCGGTGCCGCCTATGCCGCTTCGAAGGCCGGGCTCGTCGGGCTGACCCGTGAACTGGCCGGACAGTGGGGGCAGTCGGGGATCCGCGTCAACGCCCTGGCCCCCGGCTGGTTCCGCACCGAGATGACCCACGAGTTGTTCGCGGACGAGCGGTCCCGGAGATGGGTCGAGCGCGGCACGATGCTCGGCCGGGGCGGTGAACAGGGCGAACTGGACGGGGCGTTGCTCTATCTGGCCTCGGACGCGTCCTCGTACTGCACGGGGCAAGTGCTCACCGTGGACGGCGGATGGACGGCGCGATGAGGGTGACGGTCGAGGTCGACGGTGACGGCGTGGCGCGCGTCGAGATGTGCCGCGGGGACGGCAACGCGATCGACCTGGCGATGGCCGGGGCGCTGCTGGCCGCCGCGCGGGAGTGCGAGCGGGCGGGAGCACGGGCCGTGCTGCTCACCGGGCAGGGGCGGTCCTTCTGCGTCGGAGGTGACCTGAAGGAGTTCGCCGCCCTCTCCGGTGAGCGGCTGGCCGCGCACCTCACCGAGGTCACCGACGCGCTGCACGGGGCGCTGCGGATATTCGCCGGTCTCGACGCGCCCCTGGTGACGGCCGTGCAGGGGAGTGCGGCCGGGGCCGGGCTGGGGCTCGCCGCGGCGGGCGACCTGTGCTTCGCGGCCTCGGACGCCGGCTTCACGGCCGCGTACACCGGCATCGGGTACTCGCCGGACGCCGGGGTCAGCTGGTCGCTGCCCCGTCTCGTGGGACCGAGGCGGGCGATGGACCTGCTGCTGACCAACCGCCGGATCCCGGCCGCCGAGGCCCTGGAGATGGGACTGGTGAGCAGGCTCGTCGCGCCGGAGCGGCTGGCCGAGGAGGCCGCCGAGGCCGCGGGCGCGCTGGCGCGCGGGGCCACGGGTGCGTACGGGGCGACACGGCGGCTGGTCGCCGGGGCGCTGTCGGCGGAGTTCGGCGAACACCTCGACGCGGAGGCCCGCCAACTGGCCGCCGCCGCGGTCTCCGCCGAGGGGCGGGAAGGCGTGGCCGCGTTCCTCGCCAGGCGCCGTCCCGACTTCACGCACGCCCCGGTCCCGTGAGCACCGCGGTCGGGCCGGTCGTGCCTCTTTCGTTCGTAACCTGCCTTCCATTCGTAGCCGACTTGAACTTGGGTCTACTCTCGGACACCCGGGCGGTGATCGGTGCCGGTCGTGGAGAGAAGAGGGAGAGACGATGGTGAGCGCGCGGATCGTGGATCCGGACGAGGGGCCCAGGTCCAAGCGGGCCGCGATTCTCGTGGCGGCCGTGGAGCGGTTCGGGGAGGACGGCTACGAGAACACGAAGTGGTCCGAGGTCGCCGACCGGGTGGGCATCGGACAGACGGCCCTGTACCACTACTTCGAGTCCAAGGCCCACTGCCTGCTGACCATCATGCGCCTGGAGCTGCAGCGCTCCCACGACATGTTCGTCGAGGCCACGGCCGGGAAGTCGGAGCCGGTCGAGGAGCTGCGCGCGGGGGTCCGTACCGCGTTCGCGGTCACTGAGCAGGAGATCCGCCAGATGCGCATCCTGCAGGCCAACATGTCCCTGCTCGCCACCCCGCGGAAGTCCAAGCGCGAGGAGACCGAGCGCGTCGCCGCCCGCCAGCTGGTGCAGATGGTCGAGCGGGACTGGACGAACCTGCTGATGCGCGGCATGTCCAAGGGCGCCTTCCCGGTCCGGGACGCGCACACCCTCGGGCTCGCCGTTCTCGGAATGATCGTGAGCGTCTGGCGCTGGTACCGCCCGAGCGGGGCCATCCCGCTCCCGGAGATCAGCGACATGATCGAAGGATGCGTGGTGCGCATGGTCGCCGAATAGCGGTCCCGGCTGCCGGTCATGTCCCGCCCCTTGCCGGGGGCGGGGCACCCGCCTTACATTCAAACTGAAGTGAACTCAGGTTGTTTTAGGACGCAGGAACGCTGACAGGAACGCTGAGGAGAACGATCAGCATGGTGCTTCGCGCATACATGGCCGCCATGGACGGCCAGGATCCCGACAAGGCCCTGGAACTCCTGGAGCCGGACTTCCGCTTCCTCATCGCGCTTCCCGGCGGGCAGCGGACCGGGGAGTCCCGCGAGGACTTCGCCGCCTACATCGCAGGGCGCGCCGCGGTGGACCGTACCCACGAGATCGTCCGGTACGCGGTCGACGGCGACGTCGAGACGGTGTACGGCTTCGTGGTCGAGAAGGGCGTGACCGCCGGCGCCTTCCTCTCCGCCGCGCAGATCTCGCCCGCCGGGCTCATGGCGCGCTACCAGTCCTTCTTCACCACCGACTTCGACCTGGTGGACCGGCCATGACGACACAGTCCCGCGCTTCCCAGTCCGCTGCTTCCCAGCCCGACGCCTCGCGGTCCGGCGCCTCCTTCCTGACGACCTGGTTCGCGATCCTGGACAGCGAGGACGCCGACCGGATCCTCGACCTGATCAGCGACGACTTCTCGTTCGCCATCCTGTTCTCCACCGGCGGCGACGGCGCGACCGACTTCCACGGCGGCCGGGCCGAGATGGAGGGCTACCTCGCCCAGCGTGAAGTGGGCGTCCGCACCCACCATCTGCTCACGGCGAGCACCGTCGGCCAGGACGAGCTGTTCCTGGGCGAGGTCCGGCGCCACGGCGAGCTGGAGGCGACCTTCGTGGCCTCCGCGCGCCTGACCGGCGCGGGCCGGGTGCGGCGGCTGCTCATCGGGCGCTCGCCCTCTGTGCTGTTCACCTGAGGAGCCCCGAAAAGCCCGAGAAGTGTGAGGAGAGACGATGTACAACCTCGTGCTGCTGGCCGCCCGGCCGTCCGACTGGACCCATGAGCGGTTCATCGACTGGTGGCGCGGCGACCACGCCGAACTGACCCGCACCCTGCCCGGACTGAGGTCCTGGCGGCACACCGAGATCGACACGGCACTCGAACCGCGCTCCGAGGGCTGGGACGGCGTCTCCGTCCTGGGCTTCGACACCGCGGAGGACCTGCGCAAGGCCCTCGACAGCCCGGAATGGGCGGCGGCCGTCGCCCAGGTCGGGGACATGAAGGGCCGCCGGATCGCGGTCATGGGCGGCGAGAAGGACATGCTCGCGGGCTGAGCGGGCTGAGTGCGTCGGCGAGTCCGGCGGGGACGGATATCACCACCTTTCGCGCGACGAGGCGAGGAAGCGGATGCGACAGACAGTACGAGCTTTCCAGGAGCGGGCCGAGGAGGCCGACTTCACGGCCGTCGTCGACGACATCGGGCCGCACAGCGCGCGCGAACTCCTTGCGTGCGCGGCCGACCTGGCCGACACCATGACACCTGACGGAACACCCGGCGGCACGGTCCTCCTCCAGGCCGACAACACCTGGCGCACCGTCGCGGCGACCCTCGCCGTGGGGATGACCGGCGGTGTCCTGGCCCTGGTCAACCGGCATACGACCCGTGCGGAGTTCGCCGCCGCCCTGGAGGACATCCGCCCCGATGTCGTGATCGCGGAGCCGGCCGCGCTCCAGGAGTGGGACGGCCGGGAAGGTATGCCCGGTGCGAGACAGGCCGAGGTATTGGACGGCTGGACGGTCCTCGCGGGCCGCGGCCCGCGCGATGTCTCCCGCTGGTCCGGCGGCGCCCTCATCGGTCTCACGTCCGGCTCGACCGGACGGCCCAAGGGCGTCGTCCAGTCCGAGAGCGCACTGCGGTACGCGTGCTCCAGCACCGCCGACATCAACGGGCTGCGCGACGGTGACGCGGTGGCCGCCGTCGTCCCCCTCTCCTCCACGGCCGCGTACTGCTTCGGCGTCTGTATGGCGCTCATGCTCGGTGGGCCGCTCGTCCTGACCGGACGATGGGACCGGGAGGAGGTACTCGCACGGATGGCGGCCCACGACGTCCGGTGGACCATGTGCGTGCCGACCATGGCTCTCCAGATGGGCTCGGCGGCGGGCGGATCGCGCGTTCTCGAAGGGGTCCGCTCGATCACCGTCGGCGGCGGCCCCATGGACCGCGGAGCGCTCGCCCGCGCCGAACGCTCCCTCGGTACGAGGATCCTGCGGGTGTTCGGCATGTCCGAGTGCCTCGGACACACCTCGCCGCTGCCCGAGGACCCCGAGGAGCTCCGCCTGGACCGCGACGGCCGGCCCTTCCCCGGCACCGAGCTGCGTGCGATCGCCCCGGACGGAACGGTCCTGGGCCCCGGCCGGACGGGCCGGGCCGAGGTCCGCGGCCCCTCCCTCTTCCTCGGCTACGCCCGCGACGGCAAGGTCGAGCCGCCGGCCCTCACCCCGGACGGGTTCTTCCCCACCGGGGACCTGCTCATGACCGGCGACGACGGCACGGTCACCGTCATGGGCCGCGAGAAGGACGTCATCATCCGCGGCGGCCGCAACCTCGACATCACCGAGATCGAGCGCGCCGTCGCCGGACACCCGTCGGTGGCCCGCGTCTGCGTGGCACCCGTACCGGACCCGCTGCTCGGCGAACGCGCCGCCGTCCTCGTCGTGCCCGAGGACAGCGACGACGCCCTCGGCCTCGACGAGATCACCGCGCACCTCGCCCGGACCGGCCTGTCCAAGGCCAAGTGGCCCGAATTCGCTTTCACCGTGGGCGAGTTGCCGCAGACCACCGTCGGCAAGCTCGACCGGTCGGGAGCCCGCGAACTCGCAGGTGAGCTGCACGCCCGGCTCTCCGCGAATCCGCGACGGGAACCGGAGCAGCAACCGGAACCCGAAGCGGGACCGGCCCCGGAACAAGAACGACAACCCCCTCGTCAAGGAGATGCATGACCACCCCCACGACCCGCGTCACCCGCTTCGACCGCGGCAGGTGGGCGGAAGCAGGAGCCGAGACCGTACGTCCCGGCGTCCACCGCATCCCGCTCCCGCTGCCGGACGACGGACTGCGGGCCGTCAACGTCTACGCCCTCGAAGGGCTGACGGAAGGAGTGGTCCTGATCGACGGGGGATGGTCGATCCCCGAGTCCCGCAAGGCACTTGAGGACGCGCTGGGCGGGCTCGGCCATGACCTCGGTGCGATCAGCCACGTCCTGGTCACCCACATCCACCGCGACCACTACACCCAGGCCGTCGAACTGCGCAGGCTGCTCGGCTCCCGGGTCTACCTCGGCTCCGGTGAGCGGCGCGGCCTGGAACTGCTCGGGGAACTGCGTACAGATCAGCCGGTCGGCTCACTTCGGACGCTGCGCCGGGCCGGCGCCCACGAACTCGCCGAGCGTATCGCCGCGATGGACCATGGCGGCTTCGACCCGAGCGTGTGGGAGGCACCGGACCGCTGGCTGGAGAGCGAGGAACTCCGGTTCGGGGACGCCAGGTTGACGGTCGTGCCCACCCCCGGCCACACCCGCGGCCACGTCGTCTATCTCGACCGGGCCCGGGGTCTGCTGTTCTCCGGGGACCACGTGCTGCCGCACATCACCCCCTCCATCGGGTTCGAACTCGGCGGCGGCACACTGCCGTTGGGCGACTACCTCGCCTCGCTGCGGCTGATGACCACGCTCTCCGATACGCAACTGCTGCCCGCGCACGGCCCGGTCGGCGACAGCGTCCATGCCCGCGTCGGCGAACTGCTGGCCCACCACGACGACCGGCTCACCGAGACCCTCAATGTCCTTGGCGACCGTACGCTCAACGCCCATGTCGTGGCGGGGGAGTTGGGCTGGACCCGGCGCAAGGTGGCCTTCGCCGACCTCAGCCCGTTCAACCAGATGCTCGCCGTCAACGAGACCGCGGCACATCTGGACGTCCTGGTGGCCGACGGCCGTGCGCGCCGCACGCAGGAGGACGACGTCGACCGGTACGCCGTCGTCCCCGCCACTGCCTAGCGGGCCCCTCGCCGAACAGGCCGCACCAGCACCCTGAGACATCACAGGATGTGCCCGTCTCCGTTGGATGCCAAGGTCGATGACCATGACCATCGAACGGAGGAACCGATGCTGACGTCACGGCTACTCAGGTCCCGGACGGGCTCGGCGGCCGTCGCGGGGGCGGCCACCGTCCTGCTCGCCGGGGCCGGGCTGCTCGCGGCCACGCCCGCCCAGGCCGCGCCGCGTCCGTGCCCCGGTGCGGGCCCGGGCGACCCGGCCCGCTGCGCTCAGGTGACCGGTATCGACCCGGGCTCGGCCCTGGTGATGCGTACCGCACCGAACTACGGCTCGACGCCGGTGGCCCGTTGGGGCAACGGGCAGTGGCTGGAGGTCAACTGCTGGACCACCGGCGACCCTGACGCGGACGGCAACGGCTACCGCTACTGGATGAAGGTCTCCACCGGGAGCGCCAGCGGCTACGTCAACGACTGGTATCTCGACACCGGCGGCCCCGGCACATGGAAGCCGCTGATCCACCAGTGCTGACCGCGCCGACCACGGAAGGACCTCTCATGAAGCAGTCGAACCAGCCGCAGCAGTCGAACCTGCGTACGCGGCCCAAGTGGCGGCTGCGCGCGCTCGCCGCCACCGGCGCCGTGCTGACCGCCGCGGCCTCGGCCGTCGTCGGCGGGGCCGGCCCGGCGGGCGCCGCCATCCACCAGTGCAGCATCTCGGGCGACCGGACCAACTGCGCGTACGTCACCGGCATCGACGCGGGCTCCCACCTCGCCGTACGTACCGGCCCGAGCTACGGGGCCGCGAAGTCGCCCGTCTTCGGCCAGTACCACAACGGTGATCAACTCGGCCTCATCTGCTGGACCACCGGCGACCCTGACGCGGACGGCAACGGATACCGCTACTGGATGCGGGTCGACAACGGAATCGGCGACGGTTACGTCAACGACTGGTACCTGGACACGGGCGGCCCGGGCACCTGGAAGTCCCAGATCCCGCAGTGCTGAGCCGGACCGTGCGACCCACCGCGCCCGCTGCGGCGCGGTGGGTCGCACGGCCCGTACCCCGTATGACGAAAACCGCCCGGTCAGGTCCCGGTCCCACTCATCGCGCAGTCCAGCCCCCGTCGACGTACAGCTCCGAGCCGGTCATGAAGCTCGCGTCGTCGGAGGCGAGGAAAGCGACGGTCGCCGCGACCTCCTCGGGTGTGCCGAGGCGGCCGAGCGGGGTGCCGTCGAGCATCGCGGTCAACCGGGGCGTGTCACGCCACAGTTCCCTTGAGCGGGGCGTCTCGATGAAGCCCGGATGGAGGGAGTTGACCCGTACTCCGCGCTTCGCCCAGTGCAGCGCGGCGTTCTTCGACATCAGGCGTACGGCCCCTTTGGCCGCGTGATATGAGAACTGGGCGCCGAAGCCGCCGACCGTGCCGAAGATCGACGCCACGTTGACGATCGAGCCGCCGCCGGAGCGTTCGATGGCCGGGCCGCCGTGCTTCATGCCGAGCCAGACGCCGGTCTGGGTCACGCCGATGACCTGGTCCCAGGTCTCCTGGGTCTCCGTCTCGACGGTGCCCATCGCGGCGATGCCGGCGTTGTTGACCAGCACGGACAGACCGCCGAGCTCGGCGGTCGCGCGGGTGACGACCGCTTCCCAGGCCGACTCGTCGGTGACGTCCAGGGCCTGGCCCACGGCACCGCCCCCGACCTCCTCGGCGAGTTTCGCGCAGCGGTCCGCGTCGACATCGGTCACCACCACGGCAGCGCCCTCGGCCGCGAGCCGACGTACGACCGCGTCGCCGATTCCTCCGGTCGCGCCGGTCACCAGCGCCACCTTCCCGGCCAGTCTCGCTTCCATCGTGTCTCCCACGTGCTCAGTCCTTGACGCCGCGCCAGGCCAGCGCGCCGCCGTCGATCACATACGCGGAGCCCGTGATGAACGCCGCGTCGTCGGACGCCAGGAAGCAGGCGAGCCGGGCCACCTCCTGCGGCCGACCCAGCCGGTCCACCAACTGCGGTGCGGTCAGCTCCCGTTCCATCGCGTCACGGTCCTCGGCCGCCGCGAAGAAGTCCTGCGCGAGAGGTGTGTCGATGACGCCGGGGCAGAAGCAGTTGCAGCGCACGGGGGCGAGATCGACGGCGGTGACCTTGGTCAGATGGATGACGCCCGCCTTCGTCACCCCGTAGGCGGGGGCGTTGGGGAAGCCGGTGAGACCGGAGACGGAGGCGGTGTTCACGATGGCGGGGCCACGCCGCGAAGCGCGCAGGAAGGGCGCCGCGTACTTGGTGGTGAGCCACACGGCCTTGAGATTGACCTCGTAGACCGCGTCCCACACCTCCTCGGCGAGCGTGTCGACACTCCGGCCGGGATCGGCCGTGAACGTGGTCTCGATCACCCCGGCGTTGTTGACCAGCACGTCGAGCCCGTCGAACCGCTCCGCCGAACGCGTCACCATCGCCTCGATGTCGTCGCGCACCCGCAGATCGCAGACGATCGACTCCGCCTTCGCGCCCGCCGCGCGCACCAACTCGGCCGTCTCGGCGGCGGTTTCGCCGTTCCGGTCGGCGACGGCGACCGCCGAGGCCCCTTGGCGGGCGAGCTCCACGGCGATCGCCCGTCCGATGCCCTGGCCCGCCCCGGTGACGAGGGCGGTCCTGCCGTCCAGAGAACCCAGCATTCCGTTCACTCCCGTCCGTGAGCCGTTGGATCCAGGAAACTGAACCCACTTCAGTTCGATATCGAGTCTAGGTCCGGGACATGAGGGCGACAAGGCCCGGAACACGCCTTCGGCCGGGCCTCGCGCCGCCCGGCGGAGGGACCGGGCCCAGGGAGGCAGACGTATGGCCGCTGAGGTCCCCTCCGTGGCCGCGCAGACCAGTTCGCGCCGAGCGCCCGGTGCATAGGTTTCCGGCAACACCGGCGAAGTGCGAGGAGAAAGGAGGCGGGCTCGTGGAGAAGACCCAGTACGACACCTGTGTCATCGGGGCGGGACCTGCCGGGCTGGCGGTCGCGAGGGCCCTGGCCGAGAGGAACCTGCCGTACACGCACCTGGAGCGGCACACCGGGCCCGGCGGTATCTGGGACATCGACAACCCCGGCAGCCCGATGTACGAGTCGGCCCACTTCATCTCCAGCAGGACGCTCTCGGGATACGGCGGCTGGCCGATGCCCGACCACTTTGCGGACTATCCCCCGCACCGGCAGATCCTGTCGTACCTACGGTCGTTCGCCGACGCCTACGGGCTGAGGGAGCGGATCGAGTTCGGCGTCGGCGTCGAGGGCGTCGAGAAGAACGCGGACGGGACCTGGACCGTCACCCGGGCCGACGGACGACAGAGCGTGCACGGCCAGGTCGTGGTGTGCACGGGCTCGCAGTGGCACCCCAACCTCCCCGAACTGCCGGGGAACTTCACCGGCGAGGTGCGCCACACGGTCGGCTTCCGCAGCGCGGAGGAACTGCGCGGCAAGCGGGTGCTGGTCGTGGGCGCGGGGAACTCCGGCTGCGACATCGCCTGCGACGCGGCACGCAGCGCGGACCACGCGGTGATCAGCATGCGGCGCGGCTACTGGTTCATCCCCAAGCATCTGTTCGGGCGGCCGGTGGACACCATCGCGGCCGGCGGGCCGAAGCTGCCGATGTGGCTGGAGCAGCGGGTCTTCGGCGCCCTGCTGCGGATCGTCAACGGCGACCCGAGGCGCCTGGGCCTGCAGAAGCCGGACCACAGGCTGTTCGAGACGCACCCCGCGGTCAACTCGATGCTGATCCACCACCTCCAGCACGGGGACATCACCGCCAAACCGGCGATCGCCCGCGCCGACGGCAGCACCGTGTACTTCACCGACGGCACGAGTGACGACTTCGACCTCGTCCTGATGGCCACCGGCTATCTGCACAAGGTGCCGGTCGCGCAGAAGTACTTCGGCGACGAGCAGCACCCCGACCTGTACCTGTCGTCGTTCTCCCGCGAGCACCAGGGGCTGTTCGGCGTCGGCTTCATCGAGACCAACTCCGGCGCGTACCAACTGTTCGACACCCAGGCGCAGTTGATCGCCGGGTACATCCACGACACGCGGCACGGGCTGCCGAACGCGGAGCGCTTCGCGCACCTGATCCGCAGCGACCGCCCGGACCTCACCGGTGGCCTGAAGTTCGTCGCCTCGCCCCGCCACACCGGCTACGTCGACAGCGCGACCATCGTGAAGCACCTCGCCAGGGTCGCGGCCCGGATGGGCTGGCGCACCGAGGGACAGCCTCCGCCGGTGAGGTCGCCGCGGCAGACGGAGGCGGTGTCGTGAGCCGCTTCGACTTCACCGACAAGGTCATCCTGGTGACCGGCGGCGCGGGCGGTATCGGCAGCGCGATGTGCCGCCGCTTCGCCTCCGGCGGCGCCCGCTGCGTGGTCGTCGACATCGACGCGGCCCGCGCCGCGAAGACCGCCGACGAACTGCCCGGCACCGGGCACTCGGGCATCGGCTGCGACGTCCTGGACCGCGCCCAGGTGGAGCGTCTCTTCGACCTGGTCGCCGACACGTACGGGCGGCTCGACGTCCTCGTCAACAACGTGGGCATGACCAGCGCCGAACGCTTCGACGTCCGCAGCGTCGAGAGCATCGAACGGGAGATCACGCTCAACCTGACCTCCCCGCTGATCGCGACCAGGATCGCTATCCCCCTGCTCCAGGCCTCCCGGGACGCCCGCGTGGTCACCACCGTCTCCCTCGGCGGGATCTTCCCGCTGGGCGAGACCCCCATCTACACGGCCTCGAAGTTCGGACTGCGGGGCGCGATGCTCGCCATCGGGCTCGACCTGAGGAGCAAGGGCATCCTCGCCGGATCCGTGCTCCCCTCGGCCACCGACACCCGGATGCTGCGCCAGGAGGCCGTGGACGGCGGAAACTCCATGCAGTTCCAGGACCCGCCGCAGCAGCCCGCCGACGTCGTGGCGGCCGTGGTCAGCCTGTTGGACAGGCCCCGCCTGGAGGCGTACCCCCGTTCCGGTGAGTCGTGGCTCGTCCGCTTCGCGATGCTCGCGCCGAACCTGCTGCCCAAGATCCTCCCGCTCTTCCGCAGGAGAGGCGATCGCGGGATGGCCCGCTATCTGGAGGACCTGCGCCACAGAGGGCTGGCGTGCCGGGTCGACGACCGATGGGAACTGGTGGAGGAGGCATGACCACAGTGGAGAGTCAGTCCGAACTACGCGTTCTCAACCCCACGACGGGGCAACTGAACACCACGCTCCCCGCCGCGACGGCCGAGGACGTCGCCAAGGCCGCCGAGCAGGCGCAGCAGGTCTTCGACTCGGGAGTGTGGGCGCGGTTGCCGGTCCGTGAGCGGAGCGCGGTGCTGCTGCGACTGGCCGGTCTGATGGAACGCGACGCCGAGCTGCTGGCCCGGCTGGACAGCGAGGACGCGGGCAAGCCGATCTCCGAGTGCCGCGCGGGCGACGTACCCGGCGCGATCGAGTCGATCCGCTGGTTCGCCGAGGCCGCCGACAAGGTGTTCGGCCGCGTGGCCCCCACCGGGTCCGACAGCCTGGGCCTGATGAGCCGGGAGCCCATCGGGGTGGTCGCGGCGATCCTGCCGTGGAACTACCCGCTGGCCATGACCGCGTGGAAGGTCGGGCCCGCGCTGGCCGCGGGAAACTGCTTGCTGGTCAAGCCCGCCGAGGCGACACCGCGTTCGGCGCTGCACCTGGCCGGGCTCGCCGCCGAGGCAGGCCTCCCGGACGGCGTCCTCACGGTCCTGCCCGGATACGGCCCGGTCGCCGGGACCGCCCTCGCCCGCAGCCCCCTCGTGGGAGCGCTGTCGTTCACCGGGTCCACCGACACCGGGCGGCGGATCCTCAAGGACGCGGCCGAGACCAACTTCAAGCGTGTCTCGCTGGAGATGGGCGGCAAGAGTCCCCAGGTGCTGATGGCCGACGCCCTCGTCTACGGGGACGATCTCATCGACGGCATGATCGAGGCCGCGTTCCTGACGATGGGCCAGAACTGCACGGCGGGTTCCCGCATCCTGGTCCATCGGAGCATCGCCGACGACGTCCTGGCCCGGTTCACGGTCGCCGCGAGGGAACTGGTCATCGGCGACCCGGCCGACCCCCGGACGCACATCGGCCCCCTCATCGACAGCGCCGCCTTCGACCGGGTCGCGGGAGCCGTGGAGGCCGCCCGCGCCGACGGAGCCCACATCCACACCGCGGGCCTGCCGGACGGTCTGCCGCCGCGCGGCGCCTACTACCCGCCGACCGTCGTCACCCACGCCCCCGAGGGAAGCGACGTCCTCACCAAGGAGTTGTTCGGGCCCGTCGTGACGCTGCAGACCTTCACCTCGGAGAGCGAGGCGATCGCCCTGGCCAACGCCACCGCGTACGGGCTCGCGGCCTCCGTGTGGACCCGCGACCTCGACGCCGCCCTCCGCCTGGCACGCGGCATCCAGGCCGGGGTCGTCTCGGTCAACTCCTACAGCGAAGGGGACATCACGGCCCCCTTCGGCGGCTGGAAGGAGTCCGGCTTCGGCGGCGCGGAGAAGTCCACGAACGCCTTCGAGCAGTGGACCAGGGAGAAGACCATCTGGATCCGGAGCCGCTGACCGACCGCCGAGCGAGGGGGTGTGCGTGGCGCCCCCTTCCGGCGTCAGCCCCGAGCCGGCCCCTCGGCGCCCAGCACTTCCTCCCGGAGCCGCCGCGAAGAGGTGCCGTGCCAGCGGCGTACCGCTCGGCGCAGGGTCCGCTCGTCGGAGAAACCTGCCTGATGGGCGATGTCACGCAGGGTCAGTTCCGGGCGCCGTAGCAACTGTTCGACCCGCTCTCTGCGCACTCCGTCGACGAGAGCCTCGTACGTCGTGCCGCAGTCGGCCAGCCGGCGCCGGAGCGTGCGCTCGCTGGCCGTGTGCCGACGTGCCTGCTCGGCGAACGAGGGCACCACCGGGAGGCTCTGCGCGATGGAGATCTCCATGACCTCCAGCAGCTCCTGGTGGTGCCGACGCGAGGCCATCTGCTCGTCGAGCGTCTCCAACGCCGACGCGAACGTCACCGGATCCCGGCCCGGCATCGGCGCCCGGGCCCAGACGGGGTCGATGACGACACGGCTGACCGGGGCCCCGAAGCGGACCGGACAACCGAAGAAGGGACCGTACGGGTCGCTGTGGGCCGGTGCGGGGAAGGCGAACTCCACCACACGCGGACCGAATTCCGGACCGACGGTCAACCGGGCCAGCGTGACCACGGAGGTCAGCGCCTCCTCGATCAGGAACACGGCCACACCCGGATCCATGGCGGGATCGGGCAGATCCGCACGGATGGCGATACCGTCGTCCTCCTCGCCGGCCGACCACACCACCATCGCCCCGGACAGGTTCTGATAGGTCACTCCGGTTTCGGCGGCCTGCCGCAGGTTCTCCGCGGCCATGAGCGCGAAGCCGAGCAGCCCCCAGGCGGTCAGGTGCTGCGCCGCGCCCACCTTCATGCCCAGGTGCTCGTCACCGGTGAGCTCCAGAGCCCGTCGGATCACCGCGCTGCCCTGACGGTAGGAGACCCTGAGGGCCGCCGAACTCATCAGGGTCTCGTTGAGACCGACCTGCTCCAGATGCGGCCGCAGATCGACACCGCGCTCGAAGGCGACCGACGTGAGGTAGCGCAGGATGTTCGGCTGGATCGTGGCCGATGTACTGCGGCTGGTTCCCGCGGGGGCCGCAGGGATGTCGGCAACGGGCATCGCGCTCACCTCCTGCCTGGGGCCCGGACCCCAACTGTAGGCAGCCGGACCCCAACGGCGACAATGACTGGCCGCCGAAGTCCCCTGTCGGGCTCCTGGCGCCCCGCCCTCCTCAGCCCGGTTGCCGGATGCTCTCGATGATGCGCGCGAAGCTCTCCTCTCCGTGGCCTGCGTCGATCTGGCGTCGGATGAGCCGCTGGACCATGCCGACGACCTCGGTGCTGATGCCCTGGTCGGAACTGGCGGCCAGGAGATGGTCGAGGCTGGAGAACTCGAGGCTCTGCTGTCCGGCGACGGTGTAGTCCCCGCCGTCGACGACAGCGGCGAATCCTTCGAAGGCACCGGTCATGGCGGCCAGCCACGGCGTGGCCAGGGCGGCGAACTCGCGCGCTGTCACACCGGCCGGCGCGACCATGGCGGCGCCGTGCGCGAATCCGGCGAACATGACGTACATGCCCGCGAGCAGGGCGAGGTCGTACAGGGACGCCAGCCCGGCGTCCTCACCGAAGTAGGTACTGGCACCCCACAGTTCGAGCAGCGGCCTGTACTCGTCGAAGACCTCGGCCGATCCGCTGTAGAGGATCGATGACCCGGGCCGGCCGATCATGTCCGGCACGGCCATGACGCCGCCGTCCAGATACGCGACCCCTGCTTCGGCGGCCCAGTCCGCCAACTCCCGTGACTGCGCCGGGGACGTCGTGGTCACGTTGACCAGGGTTCGCCCGGCCAGCTCGTCGGAGAGCGGATCGAGCACCTCATGGACCGACGCGTGGTCCAACAGACACACGACCACCAGTCGGCCCGCCCGGACCGCGTCCCGGGCCGTGGCGGCCACCTCCGCGCCCTGTGCGACGAGTTGGTCCGCCTTCCCCGGAGAGCGGTTCCAGCATGTGGTCGTGTATCCGGCCTTCACCAGTGCACCCGCGAGAGCGGTCCCCATCGCGCCCAGTCCGAGAACACTCACCTGGACGCTGTTGTCGGTCGTCATTTCCGGCGTTTCCCCTCGTGTTTGTGGTTCGGTTCGATCCTCTCCGGGGCCGGTAGGGTTGACCAGTACGGACTAATTAGTCGGGTACTCACCTGTTGGTAAGTACCCCTTGGATCTTGGGTCTTGGGGGACGGATGGCGACGTCGGCACGACGAGGTCCCTATTTCTGCGGCATCGACGCGGCCATGGACGTGGTGGCCGGCAAGTGGAAGTCGCTGATCCTTTGGGAGCTGGACCACTACGGGGTCCGCCGGTTCGCCGAGCTGCGCCGCGGACTGCCGGGCGTCAGCGAGAAGATGCTGATTCAGCATCTGCGGGAGATGGAAGAAGACGGGCTCGTCCATCGTGAGGTGTACCGAGAGGTGCCGCCGAAGGTCGAGTACTCCCTGACGGAGCACGGCGTTTCACTCAACGCCGCGCTGGCCTCCCTCGGAGCGTGGGGCACCGAACGCATTCGGCGGATCGGCGCCGAGAAGGTTCCCGTCGACGCCGCGGGGACCCCTCGGACGTAGGCGTCCGTTCTGCCGGGCAGGGTCAACCGGCCTCCGGCAGGGCGCGGTTGAGGATCGCGTCCAGGTCGGCGGAGGCGGGGAGCGTGCCGAAAGCGTGCCCCCAGTCGCCGCCGAGCCGGGTGGCGCAGAAGGCGTCGGCGACGGCGGCCGGGGCGTGGCGGACCAGGAGCGAGCCCTGCAGTGCCAGCGCCATCAGCTCCACCAGACGACGGGCGCCGGTCTCGACGCCTGCCAGGTCCGACAGTTGGTCCCTGAGCCGGAGCACGGCCGCGTCGAGCCGGGCGTCGGCCCCGTGCGCCAGGGCGAGTTCGGCGAACAGGGCCTCGGCGGTGTCGGGTGCCCGGCCGAGGGCACGCAGCACGTCGAGGGCGTTGACGTTGCCCGACCCCTCCCAGATGGAGAGCAGGGGTGCCTCGCGGTAGTGGCGTGGCATGCCCGACTCCTCCACGTACCCGTTGCCGCCCAGGCACTCCAGGGCTTCGGCGGTGAACGCCGGGCCGCGCTTGGTCACCCAGTACTTGCCGACGGCGGTGGCGATCCTGCGGAACGCCGTCTCCTGCGCGTCACCGCGGATCGCACGGTCGGCGGCACCCGCGAGCCGCAGGGTGAGCGTCGTGGCGGCCTCGGACTCCAGTGCCAGATCGGCCAGTACGTTGCGCATGAGGGGCTGGTCGATCAGCAGTGCCCCGAAGGCGCCGCGGTGCTTCGTGTGGTGGCCCGCCTCCACGAGGGTCTTGCGCATGAGCGTCGCGCTCATCATCACGCAGTCCAGACGCGTGCAGTTGACCATCTCGATGATCGTCTTCACGCCCTGGCCCTCGGGGCCGACCAGCCAGGCGACGGTGTTCTCGAACTCCGGCTCCGAGGAGGCGTTGGAACGGTTGCCGAGCTTGTCCTTCAGCCGCTGGATACGGAACGTGTTCCGGGTGCCGTCCGGCAGGATCCGCGGCACGAGGAAGCAGGACAGGCCGCCGGGCGCCTGGGCGAGGACCAGGAACACGTCGCACATCGGCGCCGACGTGAACCACTTGTGGCCGCGCAGCGTGAACACGCCCGGCTCGGCCGTCGGCGCGGCCACCGTCGTGTTGGTACGGACGTCCGAGCCGCCCTGCTTCTCCGTCATCCCCATGCCCGCCAGCAGCCCGCGTTTCTCGGCCGGGACGCGCAGACCCGGGTCGTAGACCCGGCTGACCAGCAGGGGTTCGTAGACCGCGGCCAGCTCGGGCTGCCGCCGCAGAGCGGGTACGGCCGCGTACGTCATCGAGGTGGGGCAGCCGTGTCCGGCATCGGTGTGACCCCACACCAGGCCGCCGGCGGTACGGGCGACGTGGGCGCCGGACCTGTCGTCCGCCCAGGGTGAGGCGGCCAGGCCCTCGGCCACCGCCACGCCCATCAGCCGGTGCCAGCTCGGGTGGAAGTCGACCTCGTCGATCCGGTTGCCGTAGCGGTCGTGCGTACGCAGCTCCGGCTCGTGGCGGTTGGCCTGCTCGCCCCACAGCTGGGCCTCTTCGCCGCCGGCCACACGACCCAGACGCCGAACGTCCTCCTCGGCCCAGTCGGCGCCCTCCCGGCGCAGCCCCTCCAGCAGGGCCGTGTCGTCGGAGGCGTCGTACGGAGTGAGGGGTGGGGCCTGGTTGGTGACGTCGTGCGTGGCGGACTGCTCTGGCGCGAGTATCGGGACCATGCGGCCAGTGTTGCACTATTTCTGCGGCTGCAGCAATGACGTAACACGACGCTTCTGGAGTGCGCTCTCCGCCCACGCCGGCAGCACCGGACGCGAACCTGGCACGGCCGCGCCCGCGTCCCGCCGCGCCTGACCGGGCACAATGCGATCCATGCGATCCATGCGGTCCACGGGGATGAACGACACTCAGTCGGCGGCCGACGTCGAACTGCGCCCACTGTCCGCGCGGTCGGTCGTCCTGAGCCTTCTGCTCGGCGTGCATCCGCCGGAGCTTCCGGTGCGGGACCTGGTTCGCAGCGTCGAACCCTTCGGCATCGCCGGCTCCACGCTGCGGGCCGCGCTCAGCCGGATGGTGACGGCGGGCGACCTGGACCGAGCCGACGGGGTCTACCGGCTCAGCGAACGGCTCCTGGAGCGACAGCGCCGCCAGGACGACGCGGTCCACCCGAGAACCAGGGCCTGGGACGGTTCGTGGGAAACCGTCGTCGTCACCGCGACCGGCCGCGGCCCCGCCGAACGGGCCGAACTGCGCGCCGAGTTGTCCCGCCTGCGACTGGCGGAACTGCGGGAGGGCGTCTGGCTCCGGCCGGACAACCTGCGACGCCCCTGGCCGACCCACCTCACGGAGTTCACCCAGCGCTTCACCGCACGCCCCGAACAGCCCGACCGAGCCCTGGCCGCGACCCTGTGGCCGCTCGACGACTGGGCCCGCACCGCGGGCGCGCTACTGGCCCGCGTGGCCCGGCCGACCCACCCGGCCGACCGCTTCGCCACCTTCGCGGCCATAGTCCGCCACCTGGTCACCGACCCCGTCCTCCCCGGCGAACTCCTCCCCACGCCCTGGCCGGCACCGCCCCTGCGCGCCGCCTACACCGACTACCAACGAGAGGTGACGCAGGCGCTGCACCGGGAACCGGCATCCACGGAGCATCTCGACGAGAGCTGAGATGCACGGTCGGGACGAGGGCCGCTGACGCGGTCAACGGACTGACGCAGCCCGGCAGTCGGGGTGGAGCAGGCCCAAGGGTGCGGCCCGCGTCATCGCCGTTCACGGCTCTGGTTCAGGGGTGCGCTCCTTGTCCTCGGAGTGGTCGGCGGCGATGTGGCCGGCATCGGTCCTGTCGGTGGGTGGGGGAGCGGCCAGTTCGGCGACCGCCGCTGCCAGTTGTAGTTGCAGTGATTCGGGGAGGGGCCCACCCTGGACGGCGCCCACCATGTCCTGGGCCAGGTGGTGCAGCTTGGTGTTGGTGTTCTGGGAGACCGCCACCAGGACGTTCCAGGCGTTCTCCGGGCTCAGGCCGAAGGAGGCCATCAGGACTCCGCGGGCCAGGTCGATCACCGGCCGGGTCTGCATGGCGCGCTTGAGCTGGACGACTTCCGTGCGCAGGTCCCGCTCGGCATCGCCGGGCAACGCGTCCTCCTCCGTAGGGCGGTGTGTCCGACCGGGGCGCGTGTCCTGGCCGGGAAGGGCCGCGGCCCCAGCGGCGTCACCTGTGGGCGCGTATCCGGGTGTGAACGCGGGCGCGAACAGTGACGACGTCTCAGTGACGGCGAGCAGTCGCTCGACCGCCGGGTCGGCAGCCTGGATCACGACCGTCCTGGCCTCCTTCAGTGCACGCCGACGCAGGCGCAGCAGGACGTTGAGACCGGAGCAGTCGCAGAACCCGACTCCGCTCAGATCGAGATCCACGCCGGTGACCGACTCGGCGAGGGCTCGGCGCAGCATATGCTCCAGCAGTTGTTCGCCGTCGAGGTCGATGTCGCCGGCGATCACGACGGCCGTTCGCGCACCGGCCTGGTGTGCCTCGATCTTCAGGGACGACGGCGGACGCCCCCTCGCCGCGATGACCGATGCCGCGCAGACGGGCTCGTACCCGCTCTCGAACTGCGCGGAAGGTGCAGTGTCTCGCATGGCAGCCGCTCCTGAGGCATTCGGCCGTCTCTACCTCCCCCAGGCTCGGCTTCCGAGCGTCACACGTCAAGTGATACATGAAAATTCTTTCGTCCTTTTGAATGCGTGAATGGTAGGTCTTATGCTGTGGCGCATGGGTGGAGTACCTGAGACACATTCCGGCTGGACGTTCCTCACCAACCACGCCCGCGTACTGGCTGCCATCGCGGATGACCAGAACACCCGTATCCGGGACATCGCCGCGCGCTGCCGGCTCACGGAGCGCGCGGTGCAGAAGATCATCGCCGATCTGGAGCAGGGTGGTTATCTCACCCACACCAGGCAGGGGCGCACGAACGAGTACCACATCGAGCCGGGGACCGGCCTGCGTCACCCGGCCGACGCCGGGCTGTCGGTCGCGGGTCTGCTCTCCGTACTTGCGCAGCACGACGCCGAGCGCGACACCAGATCTCAGCAGCTGCAGTCGGCATCCGTCTCCGAGCAGGGTTCCACCGCCGACGAGTGACGAGTGGCGCCGGCGCCACTCGGACCACGGCAAGATCGACTGGTGGGGCCCGGCGCTCAGGACTACCGTCGGTACAGCGAACGTCGACCTTCACGTCGTCGTACACGCAGGACAAATGCCATGACGGGCGCTCGGACGACACCCTCGGAAACTGCCAAGTCCCCGGAGCGGGGCCGAGGCAGAGGGATCGCACTACTCGTCATCGCCTCCTGCCAGCTGATGGTGGTCCTCGACATCACCATCGTGAACATCGCGCTTCCGCACATCCAGAGCTCGCTCGGCTTCTCGACCGAGAACCTGTCCTGGGTGATCAACGCCTACACGCTGACCTTCGGCGGTCTGCTCCTGCTCGGCGGGCGGTTGGGCGACATCCTCGGCCGTCGCCGGGTCTTCATGTTCGGCGTCCTGCTCTTCGTACTCGCCTCTCTGCTCGGCGGACTCTCCCAGGAATCCTGGCAGTTGCTCGCGGCGCGCTCGCTGCAGGGCGTCGGCGGTGCCATCGCGTCCCCGACGGCCCTCTCCCTGATCACCACGACGTTCGAGGAAGGGCCCGAGCGGAACAGGGCGTTCGGCGTGTTCGCCGCGGTCTCGGCCGGTGGCAGCGCGATCGGCCTGCTGGCGGGCGGACTGCTCGTGGAGTGGCTCGACTGGCGCTGGGTCCTCTTCGTCAACGTGCCCATCGGCCTGCTGATCGTGCTGGCGACGCCCCGCTACATCCGGGAGTCCGAGCGCCATCCGGGCCACTTCGACATCCTCGGCGCGCTCACCTCCACCGTCGGCATGGTGATGCTCGTCTACGGATTCATCCGTGCCTCGGAGGACGGCTGGAGCGACGGACTGACCCTCGCGGCCTTCGCGGCGGCCGTCGTCCTCCTCGCCGCGTTCATCACCGTCGAGCGCCGGTCGAGACAGCCCATCACGCCCCTGTGGATGTTCCGCGACCGCAACCGGGCAGGCGTCTACGCGATCATGCTGAGCCTGGCCGCGGCGATGTTCGGCATGTTCTTCTTCCTGACGCTCTTCGTGCAGAACATCCTGGGCTTCAGCCCGCTGGAGGCCGGTCTCGCCTTCCTGCCGGTGAGCGCGATCATCGCCATCGGCGCGGGATTCGCCTCACAACTGCTGCCCAAGTGGGGGCCCAAGCCGTTCATGACGGTGGGCGCGGTCCTGTCCGCCATCGGGCTCGGCTGGCTGACCCTGACCGGGGTCGACAGCACGTACGCGGGCAGCATCCTCGGCCCCATGCTGGTCTTCGGCTTCGGTATGGGTCTCAACTTCGTGTCCCTGACGCTGATGGCGGTCTCGGGAGTGGAGTCGCAGGACGCGGGAGCGGCCTCCGGGATCCTCAACGCCACCCAGCAGGTGGGCGGTTCGCTCGGTCTGTCGGTGCTGGTGACCGTCTTCGGTACGGCCAGCCGCAACGAGGCCACCGATCAGGTCAGCGACTTCATGGCGGAGGCGACCCCGGCCCAGCGCCTGGAGTTCCGCAGAACCGGGGAACTCCCGCCGCCCTGGAGCGACCAGGTGCTGACCTCGGGCATTTCGGGCGCGTTCATCGTGGCGGCGATCATCGCCGTCGTGGCCGCCCTGATCGCCCTGATCGTGATTCAGGTACGGCCGGACGACCTGGTGCGTCTCCAGGGAAACGGAGCCATGGCGCCCGTGCCGGCCGGAGACGTCCCGGAGGCCGAGGGTGTACCGGAGAGCCCGGGTGACGCGAGCGCGGGCGAACGGGCTTCGGATGCCTCCGAGCCCCGCGAGGATCCTCCGTCGCGCGGCTGAGCCTCAGGGCAGCGGCTGTTCGGTCCAGATGACCTTGCCGGCGGGGGTGTAGCGGGTACCCCAGCGTTCGGCGAGCTGGGCGACGAGGAACAGGCCGCGTCCCCCCTCGTCCGTGCTGGCCGCGTACCGCAGGTGCGGTGAGGTGTTGCTCCCGTCGAAGACCTCGCAGATCAGGCTGCGGTCGTGCAGCATACGGACCTGGATGGGGCCACTGCCGTACCGGATCGCGTTGGTGACCAGCTCGCTGAGCATCAGCTCGGTGGCGAACGCCAGGTCGTCCAGCCCCCACTCCGTCAGCTGCCGGGTGACCGACGCGCGCACCTCGCCGACGGCCGCCGGGTCGGACGGCACCTGCCACTGGGCGATGCGGTCGGCTCCGAGGGCACGGGTGCCGGCGACGATCAGGGCGATGTCGTCGCTGGGCCGGTCGGGCAGGAGGGCGTTGAGAACGCCCTGGCAGGTGTCCTCCGGCGACCGGTTTGCCCCGGCCAGCGCGGTGCGCAGCATCTCAAGGCCGACGTCGATGTCCCGCTCCCGGTCCTCGACGAGACCGTCCGTGTAGAGAACCAGACGGCTGCCCTCCTCCAGCTTGAGTTCGGCAGTCTCGAACGGGAGTCCGCCAAGACCGAGCGGGGGACCGGCGGGCACCTCGGGGAACTCCACGCTGCCGTCGGGGCTGACGACGGCCGGCGGTGGATGGCCCGCCCGGGCGACGCTGCACTGCCGGGACGCAGGGTCGTAGACGGCGTAGAGACAGGTGGCTCCGGTGATCGCGGCACTGCTGTCCGACGCTGCCTCGTCCTGGTCGATGCGGCCGACCAACTCGTCGAGGAGCCCGAGCAGTTCGTCGGGCGGCAGGTCGAGGGCGGAGAAGTTGTGCACGGCGGTCCGCAGCCGCCCCATCGTCGCCGCGGCGTGCAGCCCGTGACCGACGACATCGCCGACGACGAGCGCGACCCGGGCGCCGGACAGCGGCAGTACGTCGAACCAGTCGCCGCCCACCCCGGCCTGCGCGGGCAGGTAGCGGTAGGCGATGTCCAGGGCGCTCTGCTCGGGCAGATTGCGCGGCAGCAGACTGCGCTGCAGCGTCACGGCCATGTTGTGCTCGCGCGTGTAGCGGCGCGCGTTGTCGATGGAGACCGCGGCACGGGCGACCAGTTCCTCCGCGAGGGCCAACTCCTCCTCGTCGAACGGCTCGGGCTTCTCCGAGCGCCAGAAGTTCACCACGCCCATCACCAGGTGTCCCACCCGCACCGGAACGATGATCAGCGAGTGGATCCCGTACTCCACGACCTGCGCTGTGCGCTCCAGATCCTGAGCGAGCCACCCCGGAGCCTCCCGGAGGCTGGGCTCGACCACGGCCTGTCCGGTGCCGATGCTGCGGGCCTGAGGCGTGGACGCGACGAACCTGATCCGCTCGCCCACCGGATAGAGAGGAGCGTCCTTGCGGATACCGCTGAACGCCGTACGGCGCAGATCGGTGCCCGCTTCCGGCTCCTCGCCGTTCAGTACGGCGTCGGCCAGGTCCACGGTGACGTAGTCCGCGAACCGCGGTACCGCGACCTCGGCCAGTTCCTCGGCGGTACGGGTCACGTCCAGGCCCGTACCGATGCCCACCCCGGCGTCGTACAGGAGCTTGAGATGCTCCCGGGCCACTTCGGCCTTGCCGGACAGGGCACGCAGTTCGGTCGAGTCGCGGAGTGTCGCGACGCTGCCGGCCGGGCCGCCCTTGAGGTCCGTGGGCCGCTGGTTGATCGCCAGTAGCCGGTCGCCGACCAGGTGCACCTCGTCCGTCGCGACGCGCCCCGAGGCCAGCAGAGCGGCCGTGTCCGTGTCGAGGCCGAGTTCGAGCACATGCCGTCCCTCGGCGTCCGCGGGAAGATCCAGCAGCCGGTGCGCCTCGTCGTTGGCGAGCAGCAGCCGCCCCTCGCCGCCGGCGATGATCACGCCTTCCCGGACCGCGTGCAGCACCGCGTCGTGGTGCTCGTACATTCGGGTCATCTCGAACGGGCCCAGTCCGTGGGTCTGGTGCAGCAGCCGCCTGCTCACCAGTGCCGTCCCGCCCAGGGCCAGGGCGAGCGCGGCGGCCGCGGCGGTCAGGAGGAGCGGGAGCTGCCGGTCCGCGACACCGCCGACGTTCTCGGTCGTGATGCCCGCCGACACCAGGCCCACGACCTTGCCGTCGTCCGCCTTGACGGGAACCACGGCCTGCACCAGCGGCCCGATGGTTCCCGTGATCTCCTCGGTGAAGGAGCGGCCCTCCAGCGCCGGTTCCAGGGTCCCGACGAACTTCTTGCCGATCCGGTCGGGCTTGGGGTGGGTGTAGCGGACTCCGTCGGTGTTCATCACCACGATGAAGTCCACCTTGGACTGCTCACGGCTCGCCTCGGCCCGTGGCTGAAGCACCGCGGTGGGGTCGGAGGCGCTCAGGGCCTCGCGGGTGCCGGGAGCGTTGGCGAACGTCTCGGCGACGGCCAGGGAACGGTTCGTGGCCTCCTGGGTGCTGTCGTGCCGTACCTGCAGTACCAGGGCCACCACCGCGGCCACGACCAGCAGCAGCACGATCACCACCTGCAGGACGAACACCTGGCCCGCGACACTGCGCCCGCCCAGCGCCGACCGCAGCCCCGCCGCGGTCCCGTGCCCGCCGTCGTGGGCCCCCCGAGGATCGACTGGATGGCGCGGCGTCTGCCGTGCCCGCCGAGCATGCGCTCGGCGAGGCCGGTCACGCCTGCGCCGCGCACGCAGGCCGCTGAGGCGGGGGGTCGACCGAGCCCAGGATCGACCCAAGAGTCGGACCATAAGCCCATGTCTACACTGCCGGGCGCCAGGAGGCGAGAGGGTCACGGTCCGGGACGGGCGACGGCCCGGGTCGGGTGGCCCAGACCAATGGCGGAAGGAGCGGCTCAGGTACGTGGGGCAGCAGGGCTCAGGCCGCAGGGGCGGCGCGAGGTGGCCGCGGCCCGGTGCCGATGATTCCGGGTCGTCCGATGCTGCCGTCGGCGCGATCTCGCCGCATCATGGACAGGGGTCTTTTTATGTGCATTTGTTCCTAAAGCGTGGGAGGTCGTCATGCGCACCCCGGACCGGTACCGGCTGACCTTCACCCATGAGGGATCGGGCATCGGCGCGACCACGGACAAGGTGGTCGTCGAACGGACCGACACCCTGGGACCGGGCGGGAACCCGGTCTACTGCGATCCCACCGGCATTCTCCGCGCCGAGATCAGCCCGGCGGGCGAGGTCCGGATGCTGGCCAGCGGCGGCTACCAGTCGCCCCTTCCACCGTCCGCCGAACCGCTCCGGCAGTCATAGACGAGTTCGGGGGAGCCCCGGACGGGCCCTAGACGAGGAGGAACGCGGCGGCGCCGCTCGCGCCGAGCGAGGCGCCCGCCACCGTCTGCGCGGCGGAGTGGTAGCCGAGCGCGACCCGTGACCAGCACACTCCGGCCACGAGGACGTAGGCGGCGAGCCACCACACGGTGTGCGTGACGGCGAGCATCGCGACGACCCCGGACGAGACGGCGGCGTCCACGCTGATCTTCCACGCCGTGTTCACGGCGAGCAGCGCGACCGTCGTGCCCCACAGTCCGAGCATCGCGGCCAGGATCCCCGTGGGCGCTCCGCCGAGGAGCATGACCAGGGTCCCGAGACCGAGGGAGCCGAGGATCACGAAGAAGATCGGAGCCCGCTGCGTCCGGTCCACCACGTGCCGGTCGCCCCAGGTGCCGCGCCGGCGCTCCCACTGGATGTACGTGGCCGGTACGATCCCCGCGCACAGGGCGCCGAGCAGGCCCCACGGAACGCCGGTCCAGTCACCCGCGGCGGCCGCCCCGATCCCGGTCATTCCGGCGACCAGGACATTGCGGGGCTGAAGGACGTCGGTCACGACGCGGGCGGTTCTCATGAACTCGGCTTCACGGTTTCCCGGGGTGAGTGATCGGGCAGCGGCCCAGCATGTCATGTACGACACCGCGTGACGCGCCTGGCCGAAAGAACCGTCGGTCCTGTGCCGAGTCCCGGTCAGCGTGCTTTTCAACCGATCATCAGGGGGAAACAGCATGTCAGCAGGGCCTGTTGTCGATCTGCGGCAACTCGGTGGGGACTTCATCCGCGATCCCTATCCCGTCTACGCCGAACTGCGTGCGGCCGGGCCCGTGCACCGGGTGCTCGACACCGACGGCGAGGAGGTGTGGCTCGTCGTCGGCTACGACGCGTGCCGTGGCGCGTTCACCGACCCCCGGCTCAGCCGGGACTGGCGCAAGTCCGGGAACATCGGCCGGATAGTCAACCCCGCGCAGGGCCAGTCGGCGCTCGCCCACATGCTGAAGTCGGACCCGCCGGACCACACCCGGCTGCGGCGGCTGGTGACAAGGGAGTTCACCCCGCGCCGTATCGGCGCCCTGGCCCCTCGGATCCAGCAGGTCGCCGACGAGCTGCTGGACGCGATGCTGGCGGGCGGGGAACGGCGGGCGGATCTGGTGGCCTCCTTCGCCTTTCCGCTGCCCATGACCGTCATCTGCGAACTGCTCGGCGTGCCCGAGCTCGACCGGGACGCCTTCCGCGGCTGGTCCGACGAGATGGTCGCCCGTACGAGTCCGGAGGCGGAGGCGCGCGCCTACCAGGAGATGCCGGCGTACCTCGCCGAACTCGTCGCGGCCAAGCGGAACAGGCCCGGCCAGGATCAGCTGAGCGCGATGATCCACACCGTGGACGAGGGCGGTGACCGGCTCTCGCCCGACGAACTCATCGGCATGTGCGTGCTGTTGCTCATCGCAGGCCACGAGAGCACGGTCAATCTGATCGGCAACGGCATGCGGGCCCTGTTCGCGCATCCCGGCCAACTGGCGGACCTGCGCGCCGACTTCGGTCTGCTCGACGGAGCGATCGAGGAAATGCTCCGCTATGACGGCCCGGTGGAGAACTGCATGGACCGGCTGGCGCTGGTGGACGTGGAGATGGGCGGTGTGACCATCCCCGCGGGTTCCACGGTCCTGATCACCATGGCGGACGCCGACCGCGATCCGGAGCGCTTCCAGCACGCCGACCGGTTCGACATCCGCCGGGACTCCCGCGGCCACGTCGCCTTCGGCCACGGCCTCCACCACTGCCTGGGCGCCCCGCTGGCCCGGCTGGAGGGCCGCATCGCGATCCGCGCCCTCCTGGAACGCTGCCCGGACCTGGCACTCGACGCCGACGAGACCAAGCTGCCGTGGCTGCCGGGACTGTTGGTCAGGGGGGCCCGCGAACTTCCCGTGCGCTGGTGACCGTCGGCGTACCACGCCCGTGACCGAAGGCGGGCCGGCCCTCACTGGTTACCTGCAGTAACCGAACTGCTGTTGCCGGACCCAGGCCGCCACCAGTACGTACGCGATGGTGCGCCCTGATGGGCAACATGCCTTCGCGGTGCCCGGGAGGCCCGTCTACCGGGCGCCGCAAGGGGTTTCCGGTTCGGCGCCCGCTCCGCGGCGATGAAGGAGGCGCAGACGCGACGCGCGCTCGCCGCCGCTCTCTGGGGTAAGGTCCTCGTCACTTCGGAGGCGCCCGTATCTCTCCGTCACATTGTCCGGCCGCGTACACCTGCCGGACGACGGGGGCGTACGCGGACGAGGAGCAAGAAGCCGTACGGCGCCCTCGGGTGGGCTGGTTCATGAGAGGTTTCTATGAATCCGCGGGACGTTTGAACACTCGGGGCCTCCCCTCCGTATAGGGCGGGGGATTGCCATGCCGGCTCCGGCAACAGAAGCGTAGGAGTAGATCCTTGGGACGCAACACGCGCAGACGCCCAACAGGCGCACGACGCGCGACCATTGGGGCGGTCGCGCTGATGCTGGGGGGAGGTGGGCTGGTAGCGGCGAACGTCTACGCGACGGCCTCCGAGAGTGGTCAGAGCCAGGCCGGTCAGGTCCTGGCCTCGGGAGCCGCCACGGTCGACTGCCCGGACGTGGGCAGCCAGCTGACGGCGGTGCCGGACGAGGCGAAGGTGGAGGTCGACAAGGAACTCGCCCTCCTGGACAAGCAGATCGCCGAGGCCTACCAGCGGTTGCAGCAGTCGACGCAGGCCATCCAGCAGGACGGCGCCTTCGCCGAGAACTCGATCATGAACCCGCTCAAGGAGAAGCGAGCGGCGACCATCGAGCGGATCGCGATAGCCGTCGACCGGGTGGGAGACCGTCCTCAGGGGCTTGAATCCTTCGCGGCCTGCATACTTCGCGCCTCGGGCAACCAGGGCGAACAGGGTGGCGACGGGCAGAACGGCGACCAGGGCGGCGAAGGCCAGCAGCAGGGCGGCGACAACCAGGACGGTCAGGGCCAGGACGGTCAGAACCAGGGCGAAGGCCAGGACAACGGTCAGGGTCAGGGCGACGAGCAGGGCGGCAACGGCGGCCAGGCCGGCAACGGACCTGTGGCCGCCGACTTCGTGGACATCAAGACGGTCCAGCCCAACGTGCAGAGCGCGCGCAAGCAGGGCAACGCCTCCCGCGGCACGTTCAGCACCGCCTGCGGTGTGAACGCGAACGGCCTGTTCAACTCCGACAACGTGATCGTGGCCCCCGGTGTCACCAACGGCGCCCACCACTTCCACGACTACGTCGGCAACCAGGCCAACAACGCATTCGCGAGCGACCAGGACCTGGCCAACGGCGATACGTCCTGCGAGAACAAGGGCGACAAGTCCTCGTACTTCTGGCCCGTGATCCGTCTGCAGAACGGCGCCCAGGAGCAGGACGCGGGTTCTCCCGGCGGCGGCATCGAGGGCAACGCCGGTGAGATCGTCACGCCCAAGCAGGTGACCATGACCTTCGTGGGCAACCCGCAGAGCAAGGTCACCGAGATGCCGAAGCTGCTGCGCATCATCACCGGTGACGCCAAGGCGTTCGTCAACGGCACCGCCAACGCCAACGCTTCTTGGAGCTGCACCGGGTTCGAGGACCGGCAGCTGAAGGACAAGTACCCGCTCTGTCCCCAGGGCAGTGACGTGGTCCGCACCTTCAAGTTCCAGAGCTGCTGGGACGGCAACAACATCGACAGCGCCAACCACCGCACCCACGTGGCCTTCGCCGACGCCAACGGCACCTGCGCGAACGGCTTCAAGGCCATCCCGCAGCTCGTCCAGCGGATCGTGTACGACGTCGACGCGCCCAGCCTGAACGACGGCGGCCGGACCACCCCGCTGTTCGCGGTCGACTCCTTCCCGGAGCAGCTGCACAAGCCGGTCACCGACCACGGCGACTTCATCAACGTCTTCGACGAGGACCTGATGGGGGAGATGGTGGACTGCATCAACGGAGGCCGGAAGTGCGACGCCGCCGACGGTGCGGGTGGCGGCGCCGGTGAGGAACCGGGCAACTCCCCGTCGCCGACGCCCGAGAACCCGCCCGGCGGGAACAACGGGGACGACGACCCAGCGGACAACGGCAACGGCAACGGTGGCGAGAACACCCCGTCGCCCACGGCCACCGCCCCGTCCGGTGGGAACAACCAGGACGACGAGCCCGCCGACAGCGGTGCTGAGAACACGCAGAAGCCCTCCGCCGACAGCACCCAGGCCCCCAACCCCGCCGACGGTGAGGACAAGGGCAACGGTGAAGCGGTACCGAAGGCCGAATCGTCCCCGTCGGCAGTCCAGAGCGACGCGGCCGCGGCGACGGGCGGCGACGACAACGACCTCGGCGGCGCCGTGCCGGGACCCGAACCGTCGGGCGCCTCGGTGCTCGAACCGCAGGCGACCTCGGGCGGACTCGCCGACACGGGGACGCAGTTGTGGCCGGCCGCGGCCGGAGCGATGCTCCTGCTCGCAGGCTTCGTGCTGCTCCGCCGTATCAACAGCAGGCAGACGTGACGCCGTAGCGCCAGAACGAGGCAGCGCC
Source organism: Streptomyces sp. NBC_00258 (assembly GCF_036182465.1). Taxonomy (NCBI): domain Bacteria; kingdom Bacillati; phylum Actinomycetota; class Actinomycetes; order Kitasatosporales; family Streptomycetaceae; genus Streptomyces; species Streptomyces sp. NBC_00258. The sequence continues at coordinate 1,996,409 of NZ_CP108081.1, read as the reverse complement.
ACATCGCGGTAGCGCAGTAACGCGGTATCGAGGAGCCGGCCGGGGAAACCCGGCCGGCTCCTCGCTTGTCTGCGGGCCCCTCGCGCGGGGCGGCGGACTTCCGAAGCCCTCCGCCCGGGTAGATCACCGCGACCGTCTACCGCGGTCCGGCGTCAGGACCCGTCCCGAGGACCTCGGCGATGAAGCGCGCCAACTGCTTCCGCATCTCTTCCCGGGGCACGCCCTTCTGTCCGGCCAGGTGCTCGACGAGGTCGGCCCGGATCGTGGCGAGCAGTGCGTGGGCGGTGAAGTCGCCGTTGGTGAGGCCGGGAACCTGCTCCAGTGCGGACCGGACCAGGATGTGCCATCGCTCGTAGTGCTCCGCCTGATAAGGGCTGTCGCTGCCGGTCGCCTCCAGTGCCAGGGCGAGATGGCGGTTGTCGAGCTTGAAGCACAGGAGGGTGTCGAGCAGGGCGGGCACGCGCTCCAGCGCCGGAGTGCCGGGCCCCAGCGGCGGTTGACCCTCCTCGACGGCGCTCCTGACCGGTTCGAGTCGCGCCGCGTACAGCGCCCGGATCAGTCCGGTGCGGTCGCCGAAGGCCCGGAAGAGCGTCCCCTTGCCCACGCCGGCCGCCGCCGCGATGTCGGCCATGGTGACGTCCTCGGGGCTCTCGCACTCGGTGAAGAGCGCGTCGGCGGCCGCGAGTACGGCAGCCCGGTTACGGGCTGCGTCCTTGCGTGGTCTGCGCTCGGTCATGCTGCTCCTCCATTTGCAAAGCGGACCCCGGGTCCGTATCGTCAAACAAAGCGGACCGCTGGTCCGTATCGTACTGGACGGAGAAGCGCATGCCCGCGAACACCTCACCCGCAGATCTGTACCGCCACAGCCTGCGGCTGCTGCTGGACAAGAACATCCCCGCCTGGGTCGGCCTGTGGGCCGAGAACGGCATCCTGGAATTTCCCTTCGCGCCCCCGGGCTGGCCCGCTCGGCTGGAGGGCAAGGAGGCCATCGCCGCCTACATGCGCCACTATCCCGACCACATCGACCTGCACGACCTCCTCGATGTTCGGATCCACCAGACCGTCGAGCCCGGCGTCATCGTGGTCGAGATGCGCGGTGTGGGCCGCATCGTGGAGACCGGCGGCCCCTTCGACATGACCTACATCGCCGTCGTGACAGTCCAGGACGGGCTCGTCTCCTCCTACCGCGACTACTGGAACCCGCTCGCCGTTCAGGAACCCGGCGTCGACTTCACCGCGAGCGGCACCCGATGAGCATCACCGGCGTGACTCTGGTCATCGGTGCCAGTGGCACCACCGGCAGCCGTACCGCCGGGCAACTGATCGCCGGCGGCCATCGCGTGAAGGCCGCCACTCGTCGTGCGACCCCGGTGCCGGGCACGGAACCGGTCCGTTTCGACTGGGGTGACCCCGCGACCCACGCCGACGCCCTCGACGGAGTCGACCGCGTCTACCTCATCCCGCCCCCGGGCGACTCCGACCCGGCTTCGGTCATGCTGCCCTTCCTGCGGCAGGCCCGCGCCGCCGGGGTGCGCCGCGCGGTGTTCCTCAGTTCCTCGGCCATACCCGAGGGAGGCCCGGCGGTGGGAATGGTGCATCAGGCCCTGCCCGGCCTCTTCGACGAGTGGGCTGTGCTGCGGCCCTCGTGGTTCATGCAGAACTTCACCGGAACGCACGCCCACGCCGAAAGCATCCGTGCGGACGGCGCCATCCTGACCGCGGCCGGCGCCGGCCGCGTCGGCTTCGTCGACGCCGACGACATCGCCGCCGTCGCCGTCCGTGCCCTCACCGACGACCGCGCCCCCAACGCCGAACTGGTCCTGACCGGTCCGGAGGCGCTCAGTCACGACGACATCGCCGCGATCGTCATGGAGGTCACCGGTCGACCCGTGGTCCACCGCCCGCTGACCCATGAACAACTGCGTGACCGTCTCGCGGCGTTCATTCCGCTGGAGTTCGCCACGCTGCTGGCCGGCCTGGACCGTGCCATCGCCGACGGCGCCGAGGACCGCACCACCGGCACCGTCCAGCTCCTCACCGGCCGCCCGCCGAACGGCTTTCGCGCAGTTGCCGAACGAGAATTGAACGATTCAATCTCCTGAAGGCGTATCAGGCCAACGGCCTTCCCTGCGTGAAACCTTGACGCTCGTGGTGTGCAGACCTACCGTCTCCGGCGGACGTAAAACGATTCAAGTCGAGTACGCGACTTCTGCATCCACCGGAAGGAGCACGGCGCCTTGTCCGCACAGCGCGACATGCCCCGCCCGTCCCGCCGCCAGATCCTTGTCGCCGCGTCCGCCACGGCGGCGGTCGCCCCACTGCCTCACGAGGCCCCCGCCGCCGCGACCGGACCGCGGCCGGCTCTCACCGCCTTCTCCCTGGCCGACGTCCGGCTGCTGGAGAGCCCGTTCCTCGCCAACATGCGGCGCACCTGCGCGTATTTGCGCTTCGTCGACGCCGACAGGCTGCTGCACACCTTCCGGCTGAACGTGGGGCTGCCCTCCGACGCCGAGCCCTGCGGGGGATGGGAGGCGCCGGGGATCCAACTGCGCGGCCACACCACCGGGCATCTGCTCAGCGCGCTGGCGCAGGCGCACGTCAGCACCGGCGACGACGCCTACGCGGCCAAGGCCCGCACCATCGTGTCGGCGCTGGCCCAGTGCCAACAGGCCGCCCCGGACGCCGGTTTCAACCATGGCTACCTGTCGGCGTTCCCCGAGTCCGTCCTCGACCAACTGGAGGCGGGCGGCAAGCCGTGGGCCCCGTACTACACCCTCCACAAGATCATGGCGGGTCTGCTCGACCAGTACGAACTCAGCGGCGACAAGCAGGCGTTGGCCGTCCTGCTGGACATGGCGTCCTGGGTGGACGCCCGCACCGCACCGCTCTCCCGCGAGCGGATGCAGACGGTGCTGAAGGTGGAGTTCGGCGGCATGAACGACGTACTCACCCGCCTCCACCTGGTCACCGGGGACGCGGCACACCTGCGGACCGCCCGACGCTTCGACCACGACGAGCTGTACGCCCCGCTCGCCTCCGGCCGGGACGAACTCGCCGGCCGCCACGCCAACACCGAGATCGCCAAGATCGTGGGAGCGGTACCAAGCTACGAGGCCACGGGCGAGCGACGCTACCTGGACATCGCCGACCACTTCTGGACGACGGTCGTACGGGACCACTCGTACGCCATCGGCGGCAACTCGAACCAGGAACTCTTCGGCCCGCCGGGCGAGATCGTCAGCCGGCTGTCCGAAGTGACCTGCGAGAACTGCAACAGCTACAACATGCTCAAGCTCGGTCGGCAGCTGTTCCTGCACCGGCCCTCCCGCGCCGCGTACATGGACCACTACGAATGGACGCTCTACAACCAGATGCTCGGTGAGCAGGACCCCGGCTCCGAGCACGGATTCGTCACGTACTACACGGGGTTGTGGGCCGGTTCGCGGCGAGAACCCAAGGGCGGCCTCGGTTCCGCGCCCGGCAGCTACAGCGGCGACTACGACAACTTCTCCTGCGACCACGGTTCGGGGCTCGAGACGCACACCAAGTTCGCCGACAGCATCTACTTCCGCACCCGGGGCACCGGCACGCGTGGCCCCTCGCTGTACGTCAACCTGTTCATCCCCTCCGAAGTGCGGTGGCGGGAAGCCGGAGTGACGATTCGTCAGGAAACCCGGTATCCCACGGACGTCCGCACCCGTCTCACCATCACCGGGGGAGACGCACGCTTCACGCTGAGGATGCGTGTCCCCGCCTGGGTGGCCGACACCGGCGGACGGGCCCGGCTCAGGGTCAACCACCGGCACACGCCGGTCCGGCTGAGGCCAGGAACGTACGCCACGATCGAACGGCACTGGCGCACCGGGGACACCGTGGAACTCGTGCTGCCCCGCAAGCCCGTCTGGCAGGCCGCGCCCGACAATCCGCAGGTGAAGTCGCTGTCGTACGGCCCCCTGGTCCTCGCGGGCGAGTTCGGCGACACCCGGCCGGCCACCCTGCCCTCGATCCGGCCGGACACCCTGCGCCCGGCGCCCGGCAGCGCCACGGGGTTCACCGCGGACACCGACGGCCCCCGCGTGTCCCTGAGACCGTTCCACGAAGTGCACCATCAGCGGTACAACGTGTACTGGGCCGTGCCGCCGCTTCCCGCGCGCGAACGGGACATCGTCCGCTACCCCTTCGACGAGGGGAAGGGCACCTCGGCGGCCGACCGGACCGGCACCTTCGCCGACGCGACGATCGAGGACGGTGCCGCCTGGGCCGAGTCCGACGGTCCGCGGTCGGTGTCGCTGGACGGACTGGGCGGCCATGTCGCACTCCCGGTCGGTCTGCCGAGCGGACTCGACGAACTGACCGTCAGCGTACGAGTCCGCGTAGACACCCTGTCCGCCTCGGCCCGCGTCTTCGACCTGGGGTACCACAAGGAGACGTACCTGTTCCTGACGGCGACCACCGGCTCGCGGCGCGCCCGGGCCGCGCTGAAGATCGCCGGGATGGAGGGCGAGGACGTCATCGACGCCCCGGGGCCGCTCCCCGTGGGCCGGTGGGTCCATGTGGCCGTGACACTCGGCGGCGGCACCGGCGTCCTGTACGTCGACGGCGGCGAGGTCGGCCGCAATGCCGCCATGGTGGCGAGCCCGCTCCTGCTCGGCGCGAGTACCCGCAACTACCTGGGGCGCTCCCAGAACGCCACCCATCCGTACCTGCACGGCGCCGTCCGTGACTTCCGGCTGCGCAACCGGGCGCTGACCGCGTCCGAGGTGGCGCGGCTGTCCGCCGGCTGACCCCGGGCCTCCCGGCCTTCCGGCGCGCCCACTTCCGAGCATCCGCATCCGCACCCGCAGGAGTTCACCCATGCCTCAGAACGACCACCAGAACGCTCAGAACGACCTGTCCAGACGCCGTTTCGTGGCCGCGGCCGGTGCCGCGGGCACCGTGTTCGCGGTGGGACTGCCCGATGCCGCCCACGCCGCAGACGAATCCGCCACAGGCCCGATCCTCGGCCCGGGCGGCGAACGCGGTTTTCCCGCACGGCACTTCGCCGATCCCCGCAAGGACAGCAGACCGACCGTCTACTGGTACTGGAACGGACCCGTCACCGCCGAGCTGGTCGACCGTCAGATGGCGGATCTGCGGGACAAGGGCATGTACGAAGTGGTGCTCTTCCCCTTCGACAACGCCGAGATGCAACCGGTGTTCTTCACCGAGGAGTGGTTCGACATCGTCGGACACGTGCTGCGCACCGCGGAGCGCACCGGCATGCGGGTGTGGCTGTTCAACGACGACCACTTCCCCAGCGGCCGGGCGGGCGAGTACGTCGTCAAGGGCGGCAAGGTCGGCACCCGAACGTACGAGCCACGGCCCGACCTGCGCCTGAAGGCGCTGTGGCGCTCGACCACCGTCGTGGAGGGACCCGCCACCGTCGATCTGCGCCGCAGCACCGGAGTCGGCGTGGAGGCCGGGCGCCTGGTCGCCGACGCCGCAGTGCTCGACGGCGCCGCCGTGCTGCGCGGCGGCGACCGGTGGACGGACTACGTCGTCACGGGGAGCGCCAAGGCCGAGCACACCGCGGCCGGTCTCGTGGTACGGGCCTCGGCCGACGGGCTCGACGGGTACGCGGTCGCGTTCGACCAGACCGGAGTGGTCACCGCCCTGCGTCTGGCCCGCGGGGCGGATCCCGTGGAGCTGCTCCGCAGCACCCGGACCGACGGCTTCAACAAGACCAGGTTCCACACCGTGGCCGTCACTGTTCGCGGCACGAAGCTGTCCGTAACCCTCGACGGAAAGGCCAAGGGCACCGTCGACGACGACCGGTACGCGGCCGGCGGGGCGGGCGTGCGGGCCGTGGCCGACCAGCGTTCCCTGTGGGACAGCTTCACCGTCGAGGCAGCCGACGGCACCACGCTCCACACCGCGGCCTTCGACGACCCGTCCGACGCGGGTGACTTCCCCGAGCGGGCCCGCCTCGGCGACGAGGCGACGGCCGTCGCCGCCGCGGCCCGTCCGACCGGTACCTCCGATGCCGCCGACGTGGTCGACCTGACCGGACGGCTCAGCGGCGGTCACACCTGGCAGGTCCCGGCGGGGCGTTGGCAGATCGACCTGTTCGGGGGAGTGCCCCTCGTCGACGACTCCCAGGGCTACAGCCGCAGTTACGTCGACCTGCTCGACGACGAGCCCGTGGACCTGTTCCTGGACATCGTGCCCGGTGAGTACCACCGCCGATTCCGCCGCTACTTCGGAACCATCGTGCCCGGCTTCTGGGACGACGAGCCGTTCTTCGCCTCCGCCGAGGCACACTTCCGACGCCTTCCGTGGTCGCCCACACTCGACAAGGCGCTGCGCGCGGTGGACGTCGCACCCGGCATCGCCTACGCCTGCGCCTTCGACGACCTGGGCCGCGGCGGCCGGATCGCCCGGGGCCGCTACTGGCAGGCCGTGTCCAACCGCTTCGCCCACTACTTCCAGAAGCAGTCCCGCTGGTACGAGCGACGCGGCGTCGCCCTGATCACCAACCCCCTGTACGACGAGACGTCCCCGGCCAAGCGCATCCCGTCCACCGGTGACCTGCACAAGGTCAACCAGTGGGCGCACGTGCCCGGTGGCGACATCATCACCGCCGAGTACGTGGGCGGCGAGCCCACCATGATTCCCCGTAACCCAGTGTCCGTCGCCCATCAAATGGGCCGGGAGCGGGCCCTGCTGGAGATGTTCGGCAACATGGGCTGGCAGGTCGCGCCCGGGTTCGTGCACGCGACCGTCGGCGCGCAGGCCACCCGGGGCGTCAACCTCACGGTCCTGCACGCCCTGTGGACCGACGAGACACGCGTCTACTTCCCGCCGCCGTTCGGCCCTCGCGCCCCTTGGTGGTGGGCCATGCGGCCGCTCGCCGAGTGGATCGGCCGGGTGATGGAGGCAGGGCGCGGCACGTCAGGGGCCCGTACGGCGATCGTGCAGCCGCAGCGCGCGGCCGAGCAGTGGACCGGTACCGACCGGCAGGGCGAGGTGGACGGTGCGCTCGCCGACGCCGCCTACGCGTTGGAGCGCGCCCAGGTCGACTTCGACCTCGTCCACGAGGGCGCGCTCTCGGGCGACCCCGACCTGCTGTGCCGCGCCGAGATCCGCGGTGGCCGGCTGGCCGTGGGCGCGGCTCGCTACGACCTGGTGGTGCTGCCCGTGACGCCCACACTGGACGTGGCCTCCGTGCGCACGCTGGCCGAGTTCGCGCGCGCGGGCGGAACCGTCGTGGCTGTCGGATCACTCACCGCCGAGGAGGCGGACGGCAGGGACCGGTCCCTCGCACGCGCCCTGACGGACCTGTTCGGCGAGGGGGTGCCGGCCGGTTGGTCCGTCGGCCGGGGGCGTGCCCTGCGCGTCGCCGACACCACGGGACTGCGCGCCGCGACCCACGGGGCCGGTGTCGCCGCCGCGGTGCTGGACACCCCGCAGGACGCGGTGCGTGTCCTGCGCGTGCACCGGGACAAGGACACCGCCTTCCTCATCAACAACGAAGGCGGCGATCACGTCGAGGCCGTCGCGACCTTGCCCGCCACCGGCGTTCCCGAGCTCTGGGACCCCGCGACGGGCCGAACCCGCACGGCACCGGTGCATCGCGCCACCAAGCGTGGCATCCAACTGCCCCTGAGCCTGGAGCCGTACCGGACGCTGATCGTGGTGGTGCGTCACGATGCGCGACCCGTCCCGCACTTGACGGCCTCGCCGCTGCCCGTCGTCGCGATCGAGCGGCACGGACGCGGCCTGCGCACGACGGTCGAGGCATCGGCCCCTGGCACCCACCGGCTCACCGGCACCGACGGCACCCACGTCTACCGCGGCACGGTTCGCGTCGACGACCCGTTGGGACCGGTCGGCGTGGACAGCGACTGGACCCTCACCCTGGAGCGCGACGGTGCGACACCGATCACCGCCGCCCTCGGCAGCTGGACCGACCACGACCGTCTGTTCTCCGGCAGCGGCACCTACACCACTGACATCGATGTCGAAGCGGCTCTGCTCGATGGACGCCGGGTGCTGCTCGACCTGGGCGATGTCCGTGAGGTGGCGGCCGTCACCGTCAACGGCACCGAACTCCCGCCCCTGCTCTGGGCGCCGTGGGCCGTCGACGTCACCCGCCTGGTGAGGCCGGGCCGCAACTCCCTCGCCGTCCGCGTCGCCAACACGCTCTCCAACGAACGCAACAAGCCGCTGCCGTCCGGTCTGCTCGGACCGGTGACCCTGCGATTCCGCCGGCACGTCACCGTCGACCTCGCGCGCGTCTGACGAGCACCTCTTTGCCCTTCCCCATCCCGTACGCCTCGGAAAGAGTGCCCATGCCCAGACCTCGCCCCCGAATCGGACGCCGACGGCCCACAACGGTTCTCCTCGCGGGCATGACCGCGTTCGTGACCGTGCTGGCCGGCGCCGTCACCGCCGGAGCCGCCACCGGCACCATCGCCCCGACCCGGCTGCAGACCCAGCACCTGAGCCAGGCCCTGGGCATCGACGACACCACGCCCTGGCTCAGCTGGCAGACCACTGCCCGTGCCGCGAACACCCTCCAGTCCGCCTATCGCGTCCAGGCGGCGAGCTCCCCGGACCTGCTGCGCCGCGGCCGCCCCGACCTGTGGGACTCGGGCAAGGTCCGGTCGCCGCTGCCGGAGACGACGTACGCGGGAAAGGAACTCGGTTCCCGCGCCCGCGTGTACTGGCGGGTCATGCTCTGGTCGTCGCACGGGCAGCGCGACTCGGGCTGGAGCGACCCCGCCGCCTTCGAGACCGGCCTGACCCGGCAGGCGGACTGGAACGCCGACTGGATCACGCATCCGGACTGGCGGCTGAGCGAGCGCACCGTCGAACCCGTCGTCGTCAAAGTCCCCCGCACCACGGCCCGTTACGTACGGCTGGACGTCACCGGGCTGGGCCTGCCCCTTGCGGAGGCCTTTCCCGCGCGCACCTGGCGCGTCCAGCTCGGCGAGATCGACGTCCGTGACTCCGTCACCTCCACCGGCGGACTCGCCCGGGGCGCCGCGGTGACCGCATCGGAGAGCAACACCCTGCGCAAGACATGGGAACCGGCCCTCGCCGTCGACGGCCTGCCCAACAGCGCGTTGCAGACCGCCGCCGGATACGCCAGTGCCGCACACACCGGCGCCGACGTTTCCGACGCGCCGGTGGTCCTCACCCTCGACCTCAAGGCGGTGAAGACGTTCGACGAGGTCGCTCTCCATCCGCGCGCCGACGTGCTCACTGCGGACGGCCGCGTCCCGAACTTCCCGGTGGACTACGCCCTGTCCAGCGCGGACAGCGCGACCGGTCCGTTCACCACACTCGCCGAGGTGGACGGCCAGAAGCCTCCCGAGCCCTACCTGCCGGACGGACTTCCCCTGCTCACCGACGACTTCAAGCTGCCCACGAGGGTGCGCAGCGCCCGGCTCTACATCGCGGGCCTGGGCATCTACGAGGCCACGGTCAACGGCGAGCCGGTGGGTGACGCCGTACTGGAACCCGCCAACACCGACTACGCGGAACGCGTCCAGTACGCGACCTACGACGTCACGGACCGGCTGCGCGCAGGCGCCAACACCGTCGGCGTCGCCCTGGGCAACGGCATGTCGAACGTCGTCAGCACCGCGGACCGCTACCGCAAGCTGTACGGAAACCTGAGCGACCCGAAACTGATGGCCCGGCTGGAAGTGACCCTGGCCGACGGCAGCGTACGTACCGTCACGAGCGGCGACGACTGGCGTGCGGCGCTGGGGCCCACCACCTCCTCCAACTGGTACGGCGGCGAGGACTACGACGCCCGCCGCGAGATCTCCCACTGGGACGAGCCGGACGGCGACCGGCGCCGATGGGCCCGGGCCGTCGCGGTGTCGGCACCCGGCAGCGCGCAGAACCCGGCCCGGCTCAGCGCACGCGAGACCGAACCCGTCAGAGTCGTCGAGACCCTCAAGGGCAAGGAGGTGGCCGGCGCGGAGGACAGCCGTGTCTTCGACCTGGGCCGCAACATCGCAGGATGGCCGGAGATCACTGTCGGCGCACCCGCCGGAACGGCCATCCGTGTGTATCCGGCCGAAAGCCTCAAGGACGGCCACGCGTTCCAGTCCATCAGCAATGTGGGCGCACCCCTGTGGGACAGCTACACCACCCGGGGCGCCCGCAGCGAGACCTGGCATCCGCGCTTCGGCTACCACGGATTCCGCTACCTGGAACTCAAGGGTGTGCCCGACGACGCGAAGGTCACCGTGCGCGGCAAGGTGCTGCGCACCGACAACGCCTCGGCGGGCGACTTCGACAGCTCCGACCCGCTGCTCGACGACGTGCACTCACTGATCCGACGTGCCATCGAGGGCAACATGATGAGTGTCCTCACCGACTGCCCGAGCCGGGAGAAGCTCGGCTGGCTGGAGCAGGACCAGCTGGTCTTCCCCGCGCTCGCGGGCAACTACGACATGCGGTCCTACCTCCGCAAGATCGTCCGGGACATGGCGGACGCGCAGACGGCGGACGGGCTGATCCCCAGCACCGTGCCCGAGTACACCAGCCTGCCCGGCGCCTACCGCAACGACTCCAACTGGGGCGGCGCGTTCGTCCTCGTCCCCTGGCAGCTCTACACGACCTACGGGGACCAGGAGACGCTGAGCACCTACTACCCGCGCATGCGGCAGTACGCCGGCTTCCTCGAACGGCAGGTGTCCGGCGGCATCCTCGATTACGGGCTCGGCGACTGGTTCACACCGGACCGCACCTTCCCGCGGGCGGTCGCGGGCACCTACGGCTACTGGCGTGTCGTCGACGCCCTCAGCCGGATCGCCATCGTGCTGGGCGACCAGGACGCGGCCGACGCGTACCGGACGAAGGCCGATGCCTCCGCCGGCGCACTGGCTGCGAAGTACTACGACCCGGCCACCGGCACGTTCGGTGGCGGCGGTCACGGTGCCGAGGCCCTGGCCCTGGACATGGGGGCGTACCCGGAAGGGGAAAGGGACCGTCTGTTCCGTCACTTCACCACCGCTGTCGAGAACGCCGGCCACCATCTGACACTGGGTGAGATCTCCCTGCCGGCCGCCTTCCGCGTCCTGTCCACCGCCGGCCGCGACGACATCGTCCACAAGATCGCCACGCAGACGACCAGTCCGAGCTACGGCTACCAGGTGCGCGCCGGCAACACCACGCTCGGCGAGTCCTGGGACGGGGGTCCCGGCCAGTCGCAGAACCACTTCATGCTCGGCGCCATCGACTCCTGGTTCACCACAAGGGTCGCGGGCATCGCGCAGACCCCCGACTCGGTCGGCTACCGCGAACTCCTCATCGACCCCGCCGTCGAGGGCGACATGACCTCGGCGGCCGGCTCCTATCGCACCCCGTACGGTGTCGCACGGACCGAATGGAAGCGGGGCGGCGGCCGGTTCCGGCTCACCGTGGACGTACCCGCGGGCAGCACCGCGGAGGTGCACGTCGCCCTCTTCTCCGCAGAAGGCTCCTCCGGACGAGCCGAGGCTCCGGCCGGGGCACGCCTCGTACGCGAGACAGCGAACGAGGCAGTATTTGAGGTCGGTTCGGGCCGCTGGAGGTTCCGCTCGGTCGCCTCGTAGCGGACGGTGTGCCCGTGTCGGTCGGACGCCGGGTCGGCCCGGCGTCCGACCGACCGCGTGCTGTCAGCCGTGATAGCCGATGTAGCCGTTGCCGTCCCGGTCGTTGTTCCTCTTCGTGTAGCTGTGCACATCCGCACGGCTGCCGGAGGGCTTGTAGAGGTAGATGGTGTCGGCGTCGTTGTTCCACATGAAGTTGCAGTTGTCGCGGTAGACGACGTTGTTGGCATCGGAGTCGTTGCCGTTGCCGCCGCGCAACTTCACATAGTCGCCGGGCTGGAGATAGTGGTTCGCGGTGAAGGCGAAACGGTTGCCGGTCTTGTCCTTGACGACATAGCCCTTGAGATTGACGGTCGCCGAGGACGAGTAGTTCTTGATGGTCAGGTATTCCTTGTACGTGTTGCCGGTGGTGCATCTGTTGGAGTCGCTGCCGGGCGCGTCGTACTGGATGCCCCGGACCTTCAACGCAGATGTGTACTCGGCCGCCTGGGCCGGGGCGGCAATGAGAACCGCCAGTGCTCCGGCTGTGAAGGACACGGCTATGACAGGGTGCTTTCGCATGAGAATCCCCCTCCAGATCGCTATGAGGCCTGGAGCCTAGCCATGCCGTGAACGAAGTGTGTCGAGTTGGGAGTTATTGCGTTTTCCGTCATGAAAACGTGATAGCCACGCGAAAGGTGAAGGGTGGGCCGGGCGCCCTGCCTAGGGCGGAAATCCGTTGAAACCTGTCGGTAATGCCCCTGTGGGGTGAATGCCCGCGCTCCTAGCGTGGTGAGCCGTTCCCGCGTACGTCTGGCGGCACATTCGCACTCCAGGAAAAGAGCACAGGCATGCAGTACTTCCTGCCGATCGTCATCGGCGTCCTCTACGCGCTGCTGATGTCCCTCATCCGCGAACCGCACCGACGGCGCTTCAACGCCATCATGGTCGCGGGGGCGGGTGCCGCGTACCTCAGCGGCGGCGGGATGGGCGGCTGGGAGTTCGCGTTCACGGCGGTCATGGCCTGTGTCGCGTACCGCGGTCTCGACTCGTGGACCTTCATCGGCATCGGCTGGCTGCTGCACACCGCGTGGGACGTCGTCCACCACGTCAAGGGGAACCCCATCATCCCCTTCGCCCACGACTCGTCGCTGGGCTGCGCGATCTGCGACCCGGTCATCGCGGTGTGGTGCTTCATGGGAGGCCTGTCACCGCGCGAACTCCTGCGCAAGGTGTGGTCGGGAAAGACCCCGGACCACGACGCGAACGTCCCGGCCGACCCGCACTCTCGTGCAGGGCAGCCGGGACGGTCGGTTCCCCGGGATCAGACCGCCGGGGCCGGGTAGGTCGGGTACTCCACTCCGGAGACGTGCTGAACGACGCGGATGACCTGGCACGAGTAGCCGAACTCGTTGTCGTACCAGAGGTAGAGGATCGCGTTGTCGCCGTCGACCTTGGTGGCGCCGGCGTCGACGATCGAAGCGTGGCGCGAGCCGATGAAGTCGTTGGAGACCGCGTCGGGGGCGCTGGTGAAGTCGATCTGGCGCTTGAGCGGCGAGGTCAGCGACACGTTGCGGAGGTAGTCGAGGACCTCGTCGCGGGTGGTCTCGCGCCCGAGCCGCAGGCTGAGGATCGCGATCGAGACGTCCGGCACGGGCACACGGATCGAGCTGCCCGTGATCGGCGCCTTGAGGTCGGGCAGTGCCTTGGCGACGGCGGAGGCGGCACCCGTCTCGGTGATGACCATGTTGAGCGGCGCGGAGCGGCCGCGGCGGTCGGCCTTGTGGTAGTTGTCCAGCAGGTTCTGGTCGTTGGTGAACGAGTGGACGGTCTCCACGTGGCCGCGCACGACGCCGTACTCGTCCGCCATCGCCTTGAGCGGCGGGACGATCGCGTTGGTGGTGCAGGAGGCGCAGGACAGGATCTGCTCGTCCGGCTTGATCGTGTCGTGGTTGACGCCGTGCACGATGTTCGGGACGTCGCCCTTGCCCGGCGCGGTCAGGACGACCTTGTCGATACCGGGGCGCAGGTGGCCCGACAGGCCCTCGCGGTCGCGCCACTTGCCGGTGTTGTCGATGAGGATGGCGTCCCTGATGCCGTACGCGGTGTAGTCGACCTCCGACGGGTCGCTCGCGTAGATCACCTTGATCTCGTTGCCGTTGGCGATGATCGTGCTGTTCGCCTCGTCGACGGTGATCGTGCCCTGGAACTGGCCGTGGATGGAGTCGCGGCGCAGCAGCGAGGCGCGCTTCACGATGTCCTGCTCGCCACCCCGGCGGACCACGACGGCGCGCAGCCGCAGGCCGTTTCCGGAGCCGGTCTTCTCGATGAGCAGGCGGGCGACGAGGCGGCCGATGCGGCCGAAGCCGTAGAGCACGACGTCGCGCGGCTCACGGCGCTCGATCTTGTTGGCGCCCGTGGCGCCGGCGACGGACTCGGCGGTGAACTCGCGCACGGACAGACCGCGATCGTCGGCCTTGTACGTCGCGGCGAGCATGCCGAGGTCGATCTGCGAAGGTCCGAGATCGAGCTCGGTGAGGGTCTCCAGGAACGGCAGCGTCTCGGTGACCGAGAGCTCCTCGCCGGCTATCTGCCGGGCGAATCGGTGGGTCTTGAGGATGCTGACCACCGACTTGTTCACCAGGGAGCGGCTGTGCAGCAGGACCGTGACGTCCCGCTCCCGGTGCAGCTTCCCGATGAGCGGGATCATCGACTCCGCGATCTCCTCGCGGGTCTTCCAGTTGGTGAACGAGTCGTCATTGACAGTCACAGGTTTATCTTTCGAGCTAGGCGGCGCTCATATGGTAAACCGTCGCCTTTTTGATCATGCCAGCGGCATCGGTCGAGCGGATGGCATGCTCGCTCGCGGTGGCCGGAGGGTGTCGCTCAGCGTCCGGGTGCGCCCGGTCCGGGTGCTCCCACGCGCAGCCCGTCCATGACCAGGTCCAGGAGCCGGGTGGCGCGGGGCCGCCAGTCGCTCTCGGGGTCGATCAGCCAGAGGCCCCCGATGGCGAGGGTGAAGTCGTCCGCGGTGACGCCCGGGCGGATGGTGCCCGCCTCCTCGTTGGCGCGGAGGAGGAGTTCGGCCGCGGCGGACACCGGGGCGTGCCCCGGTTTCGTCGGGGTCCCCGGGCCGCTCGTCGCCTGCCGGATCGCGTCCGCGAGGCCGGCCTTGGCCATGCCGAACTGGGCGAGTCGGTCCATCCACTCGCGCAGTGCCTGCTCGGGTTCCCGCGTCTCGAGCAGCTGGGTCGCGCTGTCGGCGACCTGCTGCATCTCGTGGCGGTAGATCTCCAGGACGAGGGTCTCCCGGTTGGGGAAGTTCCGGTAGAACGTGCCCTGCCCGACGCACGCCTTCTTGGCGATCACGCTGAGCGGGGTGTCCGCGGACTTCGTCAGCTCGACCAGGGCCACTTCCAGGATGCGTTCCCGGTTCCGCTGTGCGTCCGAGCGCTGGGGTGCGTCCTTCTTCGGCTGCACTGGTCCTCCTCGCGGGTCCGTGTCCGAATCCCGACCTTGCTTAACCGGACAACTGTCCGTTACGTTTCCAGTGAGCGGACAACTGTCCGGTTGCGCCCATCCTAGCGGTGGGCGCGGCCGGTGTGGGTGCCCGGTGACCGGTGTCACCAGCATTCCCTCTCCGAATTCTTCTGCCCGCCGGACCGTCCCCCGGACGCGCTCCGGAAACGCGAAAGAAGGCTGATCATGGCCCCAGCCACCCCCACGACGTACAGCGCCATAAGTCTGAACATCAACGGCGAGAAACACACGCTCTCCGTCGACCACCGCACCACCCTGCTCGACGCCCTGCGCGAGCGGCTCGACATGACCGGTACCAAGAAGGGCTGCGACCAGGGGCAGTGCGGCGCCTGCACCGTCCTGCTCGACGGCCGCCGGGCCGTGTCCTGTCTGCAGCTCGCGGTGGCGGCCGAGGGACGGGAGATCACCACCATCGAAGGCATGGCCGCGGGCGATCAACTCCACCCGGTCCAGCAGGCGTTCCTCGACCTGGACGGCTATCAGTGCGGCTACTGCACGCCGGGCCAGATCTGTTCGGCGGTCGCGGTGATCGAAGAACACGCGGCGGGCTGGCCGAGCGCCGTCACCGACGACGTCCGGCCCGAAGCCGGACCACCACCGCTGAGCGCCGACGAGATCCGCGAGCGGATGAGCGGCAACCTGTGCCGCTGTGGGGCGTACGTGTCGATCGTCGAGGCCGTCGCCCGGGCGGCCGATGCGGATACGCGGGACGTGACGTCCGCGGACGTCGCACAGACCGAGGAGGCGGCGGCATGAGGGAGTTCGGATATCAGCGGGTGTTCGACGTCTCCGGCGCGGTCGCGCTGCTCGACGCCGATCCCGAAGCCCGCTTCCTGGGCGGCGGCACCAACCTCGTCGACCTGATGAAGACCGGCGTCGAGCGGCCCGCCCAGCTTGTCGACGTGCGCGAACTCCCGCTGGACACCGTCGAGTCGACCAAGGACGGCGGCCTGCGCATCGGTGCGACCGTCACCAACAGCGACCTCGCCGCGCACCCCGAAGTCCGGCGCCGGTATCCGGCGTTGTCGCAGGCGGTGCTGGCCGGCGCCTCCGGGCAGCTGCGCAACATGGCCACAGTCGGCGGGAACCTGCTCCAGCGCACCCGCTGCGGCTACTTCGCCGACGTGACCAAGCCCTGCAACAAGCGCGTCCCGGGCAGCGGTTGCCCCGCCATCCAGGGCGAGCACCACAACCACGCGATCCTGGGTGCCTCCGACCACTGCGTGGCCACCCACCCCTCCGACATGGGCGTGGCGCTGACCGCCTTCGACGCCGTCGTCTCGTACGAAACGGCCGACGGGCCGGGCGAAGTGCCGCTCAGCTGGCTCTACCTGCCCGTGGGTGACACTCCGCACCGCGAGACGGATCTGCCGCAGGGTGCACTGATCACCCATGTCACGCTGCCGCCCGCACCGGTCGCCGCCAACTCCCGCTACCGCAAGGTGCGCGAGCGGGCCTCGTACGCCTTCGCGATCGGCTCGATCGCCGCCGCGCTCGACGTCCAGGACGGCGTCGTACGCGATGTGCGCCTCGCCTTCGGGGCGGTCGCGTCCCGGCCGTGGCGGGCCCGTGCGGCCGAACGTGTGCTGGCCGGGGCACCGGCCGACGCCGAGACGTTCGCCGCCGCAGCGGACGCCGAACTCGCGGCCGCCCGGCCGCTGCCGCACAACGGATACAAGGTGACCCTGATGCGCAACCTCGTGGTGGCCGAGCTGACCCGACTCGCCGAGGAGGCCACCCGATGACCACCGTCACGACCGGCACCAGGGCGGTGAAGGGAGCCGTCGGCACCGCGCACACCCGCGTCGAGGGCCGCGACAAGGTCACCGGAGCGGCCCGCTACGCCGGAGAGATCCCCTTCGCCGAACTCGCCCACGGCTGGCTGATGTTGTCGACCGTCGCCCGGGGCCGCGTCCGCTCGGTGGACACCGCGCCTGTACTCGGCATGCCGGGCGTGCTCGCGGTCCTGCACCACGAGAACGCCCCGCGGGTCGAGACCGACTACCCGGGCCTGCTCGGGAGCAAGCCGGATCCGACGGCGGCCGTCTTCCAGCACGACCGGGTGCCGCACATGGGCTGGCCGGTCGCCCTGGTCGTCGCCGACACCTCCGAGCAGGCCAGGGAGGCGGCCGAAGCCCTCGTGGTGCATTACGAGGAAGAACCGCACGACGTCGACTTCTCGGCCGGGCACCCGGACGCGTACGCGGCGGAGGGCCATATGCCGGGCGTGACGGCGAAGGGCGACCTGGAGGCCGAACTCGCCTCGTCCGCCGTCGTGGTGGACGAGGAGTACACCACCCCGGAGGAACACCACAACTCGATGGAGCCCCACGCGGCGACGGCCCGCTGGGAAGGCGGCCGGCTCGAGGTCGTCGACTCCAATCAGGGCACGACATGGGTCGCGGGCGAACTGGCGAACCTGTTCTCGCTCGACCCGGCCTCGGTGCGGGTGCGGTCCGAACACGTCGGTGGTGGCTTCGGCAGCAAGGGCGTCCGTGCGCACCAGGTGGCCGCGGTGATGGCCGCGACCGCCCTGCAGCGCCCGGTCCGGGTCGTCATGACCCGCCGTCAGATGTTCTCGCTGGCCGGTTACCGCAGCCCCACCACGCAGCAGGTCAGGCTCGGGGCCGACGCCGACGGGCGGTTGCGCGCGCTGGATCACAGCTCGCTGAGCCTCACCTCGACCGTGCACGAGTTCGTCGAGCCCAGCGCCGGCGTGGCCCGGGTGATGTACGACGCCGACGCCCACCACACGGCCAACCGGGTCGTACGGCTCGACGTGCCGACCCCGACATGGATGCGTGCGCCGGGCGAGGCACCGGGGTCGTTCGCACTGGAGTCGGCGCTCGACGAACTCGCCGAGAAGTGCGGCCTCGACCCGATCGAACTGCGAGCACGCAACGAACCCGAGCTGGGTCCCGTGTCCGGACTGCCGTTCAGCAGCCGCAACCTCCTCGCCTGCTTCCAGGAGGGCGCGGGCAGGTTCGGCTGGGCTGACCGCGACCCGCGCCCCGGACTGCGCCGCGACGGGCGCTGGCTGCTGGGCACCGGCACGGCGGCCGCCTCCTTCGGTGCGATGGCCATGCCGTCCACGGGGGCGATCACGGCGGAGGCGGACGGAACGTTCACCGTGCGGATCAACGCGGCGGACATCGGCACCGGAGCCCGGACCGCACTCACCCTGATCGCGGCCGACGCGCTGGAGGTGACACCGGACCACATCCACGTGCGCCTCGGCGACAGCGACCTCGGACCGGCGATGATCGCGGGCGGCTCGGCGGGCACCCGCTCCTGGGCCTGGGCGATCACCGCCGCGGCCGGCGAACTGCGGGAGCGGCTCGCCCTGGGCGCCGTCATTCCGCCGGAGGGGATCACGGTGCGGTCGGACACGACCGAAGCCATCGGCGCTCTCGCTCCGAAGGAACGCCACTCCTTCGGCGCCCAGTTCGCCGAGGTGGCCGTGGACGTCACCACGGGCGAGGTCCGGGTGCGCCGCATGCTCGGCATCTTCGCGGCGGGCCGGATCGTCAACCCCCTCACCGCCCGCAACCAGTTCGTCGGCGGCATGACCTGGGGCATCTCCATGGCCCTGCACGAGGAAGCGGTCCGGGACCGGGCCACCGGCGGCCACTACGGCGCCGACCTCGCCGGCTACCACGTGGCCGCGCACGCCGACGTACCGCACATCGAGGCGGACTGGGTGGACGACCCCGACCCGGACGACCCCGTCGGGATCAAGGGCATCGGCGAGGTCGGCATCGTGGGCGCGGCGGCCGCCATCGCCAACGCGGTCTGGCACGCGACCGGCGTACGCCACCGGAACCTGCCCATCCGGCCCGACCGCGTCCTCATGGCGGGCGAGCATGCTTGACATCAGTGAGGAGTTGCACGGCTGGGCGGAGGAGGGCCGGGAGTTCGCCGTCGCCACCGTCGTGGCAGTCGGCGGCAGCGCCCCACGCGGCCCCGGCGCCGCCCTCGCGGTCGACAGCGAGGGCACGGTCATCGGCTCGGTGTCCGGCGGCTGCGTGGAAGGAGCGGTGTACGACCTCTGCCAACAGGCGTTGGCAGACGGTGAGGCCGTCCTGGAGCGGTTCGGCTACAGCGACGAGGACGCCTTCGCCGTCGGGCTGACCTGCGGAGGGGTGATCGACATCCTGGTCACGCCGGTGCGCTCGGCAGGGCCCGCCCGGACGGTGTTCGGGTCGGCGCTGTCGGCCGCCGCCCGGGGCGAGCCGACAGCCTTCGCCCGGGTCGCCCGAGGCCCGGCCGAACTCCTGGGCCAGGCGCTGCTCGTACGGCCCGACGGGTCGTACGAGGGCGGGCTCGGCGGTCACCCCGAGCTGGACCGGACGGCGGTGGCCCAGGCCCGGGCCATGCTGGAGGCCGGCCGCACCGGCACCGTCGACGTGTCGGAGGACGGTTCTCACTGTCCGGGCGGCATCACGCTGCTCGTCGAGTCGAACGTCCCGCCGCCCCGCATGATCGTCTTCGGTGCGATCGACTTCGCGTCCGCGCTGGTCCGGGTCGGCAAGTTCCTCGGCTACCGCGTGACGGTCTGCGACGCACGGCCCGTCTTCGCCACCAGGGCCCGCTTTCCCGACGCCGACGACATCGTCGTCGACTGGCCGCACCGGTACCTGCGAGGCACCACGACCGACTCCCGCACTGTCCTGTGCGTGCTCACCCATGACGCCAAGTTCGATGTGCCCCTTCTGAAGGAGGCCCTGCGGATGCAGGTCGCGTTCGTCGGCGCGATGGGCTCGCGCCGCACACACGCCGACCGTGAACGTCGACTGCGTGAAGTGGGACTGACGGAAGGGGAGTTGGCCCGGCTCAGCTCGCCGATCGGCCTCGACCTCGGCGCCCGTACCCCCGAGGAGACGGCCCTGTCCATCGCGGCGGAGATCGTCGCGGCCCGGCGGGGCGGCACGGGCGTCCCGCTGACCGCCTCGGACGCACCGATCCACCGAGAGGGGGGAGAGCGGGGCGCCGCAGTCGCTGCCTGAAGGGGCGTCAGCCCAGCCGGGACACGTCGAGCGCGATGAGGGCCACGTGCAGTTCGGTCCGGTGCTCGCCGGATTCGAGGTCCAGGTCGAGCAGCCGCTCGATGGTGTGCAGCCGTTGGTAGAGCGTCTGCCGGGACAGTTCGCCCCG
Organism: Streptomyces sp. NBC_00258; assembly: GCF_036182465.1. Taxonomy (NCBI): domain Bacteria; kingdom Bacillati; phylum Actinomycetota; class Actinomycetes; order Kitasatosporales; family Streptomycetaceae; genus Streptomyces; species Streptomyces sp. NBC_00258. The sequence continues at coordinate 1,976,145 of NZ_CP108081.1, read as the reverse complement.
GCGTGCGGCGGTGGTCTTGTTGCCGGCGGCGTCCAGGTAGTGGCGCAGCGTCGTCAGCAGGCTCGTGCCGTGCCGGCTGTCATGGTCGATGAGCTGGGCCAGCTGCCGCTCGGCGAAGCTCTGGATGCGTGGGTCCTGGCGCAGCGCGTACATGAGGTGCCGCAGTCCGATGTCGGACAACTCGTAGAAGGGCTTGTCCGAGGACTGCGGCAGGGCCGCCTCCGCGACGCGCGTCGCCTCACGGAAGGAACGGGCGGCTCGGGAGAGGTCGGTGACCTCGGAGCCGACGCTCACGACGGCCCCCGCGTCCAGGTTCTGCGCGGTGCGGCCGAGCTGTTCGACCGTGGGCCGCCAGGAACCCGAGGAGCGCAGGGACAGCAGCACGCCCACACGCCCGGGGGCCAGTTCGCCCACGAGGGCGGGCACGGTCACCGTCCGCAGGTCCTCGGCCAGCCGCGTTTCCAGCTCCTCGCCGCCCGGGTGCGTACGGGTGTCGATCAGGACCGCGAGGAAGCGGCACTCCTCGGTGGGCAGACCCAGGGCGGCGGCTCGGGCCCGGGCCTCGTCGGGGGAGCGGTGGCGCTGCTCGGCGATGTCCCGCAGCGTGTTGCGGTGCGCGCTCCGCTCCCAGGTCGTGGCATGGATGAGACGGGCGATCGTCAGGGTCATCGCCGTCCGTTCCAGCACGGCCACGTCCTCGGGGCCGAACGACGGGGTACGGGGGGTACGGGTCGGGGCGGGGAGCATGATGACGCGGCCCCACGGTTCGCCTCGGTACTCCACCGGTGCCACGAGCCAGTCCTCGGGACCGAGCACATCCGTGTGGTCGCAGGGAGGCGTCTCCCGGGAACGCCGCTCCCACCCGGAGAGCGCCTCCTCGACGGTATGGCCCGAGGGTTCGCAGATCACCGCGTGGTGGACGAGGTTCTCCAGCACGACGGTGTGGCCACTCGTCTCCGCCGCCGCCCGGACCACCTCCTCCGGGGAGGCGCCGCGCAGCGTCAGCGCGGTGAACGCCTCGTGGATCTGCTGGGTCCTGCGCATCGCGTGCATCTGGTTGCCGACGATGAGCGCGTGGACGACCTGGGTGACCTCGAGGAAGTTGACGTCCTTGGACAGGGTGACGAGCGGCAGACCGCGACTCCGGCAGGCGTGCACCAGCGCCTCGGGCGGGCGGTGGTACCGGCGGACCAGCTCGATCACGAGGGCGGCCGCACCGATGTCCGCGAGCTCGTCCACGTACCGCCGCACCTGGGCGGGCTGCTCCGGCAGCGGCATACCGGTGGTGAGGACGAGCTCCCCGCCCTTCAGGAACGAAGCGGGATCCGTGAGCTCGGTGATGTGCACCCACTGGACCCGCCGGTCGAGACCGGACTCGCCGGCGACGACCCGGGGCTGCCCCGCGGCCAGCACGGGAAGCCCCAGCACGTCGCCCACGGTGAGGGGCCGGCCCGTCACGGCCTCCGGCTCGCTCCCGTGCGGCGGCCCGGCCGTCCGGTGTTCCTCACTCACGGTGCCTCCATACGTGCCCGGCCACTCTGACAAGCACCCGCCACCTGCGCAAGGCCGGCCCGACGGCCGTTGACCGGGTCGTTGACGACCTGCCCGGCCCCGGGAGGTTGACACAACGTCCAAATGCGGTGCCCGGAGCGGACAGATCAGACGTTGTGGCGGTCCGGCTCCCTGGAAATGCTGAAGACGCCGAGCGAGAAACGACCGAGCGACATCCGACACAGCGCCGGGAGACGAACATGACCACACTGTCGCCGCACCTTCGCCAGGCCACGCCCGTGGTGGCGGTCCGGGGCGAGGGCGTCCACCTGTACGGGGAGGACGGCCGCCGCTATCTCGACTTCACCGCCGGCATCGGCGTCACCAGCACCGGCCACTGTCACCCCAGGGTCGTCGCCGCAGCCCAGGAGCAGGTCGGCACGCTCATCCACGGCCAGTACACGACGGTCATGCACCAGCCGCTGCGGCAGCTGGTCGACAGGCTGGGCGAGGTGCTGCCGGCCGGGCTGGACAGTCTGTTCTTCATGAACTCCGGCAGTGAGGCGGTGGAGGCCGCGCTGCGCCTGGCCCGCCAGGCCACCGGCCGGCCGAACGTCCTGGTCTGCCACGGCGGTTTCCACGGCCGGACCGTGGCCGCCGCCTCCATGACCACCTCCGGCACCCGCTTCCGCTCCGGCTTCTCGCCGCTGATGAGCGGGGTCGTCGTCACTCCCTTCCCCACGACCTTCCGGTACGGCTGGGACGAGGAGACCGCCACCCGCTTCGCCCTCCAGGAGCTCGACTACACGCTCCAGACGATCTCCTCGCCCGACGACACGGCCGCGATCATCGTCGAGCCGGTGCTCGGCGAGGGCGGCTACGTGCCCGCGAACCAGGCCTTCCTCGAAGGACTGCGCGAGCGGGCGGACCGCCACGGCTTCCTGCTGATCCTGGACGAGGTGCAGACGGGAGTGGGCCGCACCGGCCGGTTCTGGGGACACGACCACTTCGGTGTCACCCCGGACATCCTCGTCACCGCCAAGGGGCTGGCCAGCGGCTTCCCGCTCTCGGGCATCGCCGCCTCCGAGGAACTGATGAGGAAGGCCTGGCCGGGCTCGCAGGGCGGCACCTACGGCGCCAACGCCGTCGCCTGCGCCGCGGCCTGCGCCACCCTCGACGTCGTACGCGACGAGAAGCTCGTCGAGAACGCCGAAGCGATGGGAGCCCGGCTGCGGGCCGGCCTGGAGACGGTCGCCGTGAACACCCCCGGCATCGGGGACGTACGAGGGCTCGGCCTGATGCTCGGCACCGAGTTCGTCACCGAGGACGGGCAGCCCGACTCCGCGACGGCCGCACGTGTGCAACGGGCCGCGGTGGACGAGGGGCTGCTCCTGCTGCTGTGCGGAGCCTGGAACCAGGTCGTACGGATGATCCCGGCGCTCGTCGTCGACGACACCGCGATCGACGAGGGACTGCGGGCCTGGACCGCCGCCGTGGAAACCGGAACCTCGACGCCGTGAGCGCTGGTCCGGACCCTCTCACGGGCCACGAGGCGGCGCCGCTGCCGCCTCGCGGGCCCGGCTCGTCGGCGGGCGACGGCACCGAGGTGTTGTCGCGGCTGCTCGCCGGGACCGCCCCCGGGATGCGGGTCGACACCGGCGGCAGGATCGCCGCCTACGCGTACGACGCCTCCAACTACCGGGTGCCGCCACGGGCGGTGGCCTTCCCCCGCTCGGCCGCCGATGTCGCGGCCGTACTGAACGCCTGCCGGGAACTGGGCATCCCCGTCACGGCACGCGGCGGCGGCACCAGCATGGCCGGCAACGCGATCGGCCCGGGCGTCGTCCTGGACCTCTCCCGCCACATGAACCGCGTGCTGGACATCGATCCCGCGACCGGTACCGCCGAGGTCGAGGCCGGAGTCGTGCTCGACGAGTTGCGGACGGCCGCGGGGCGGCACGGGCTCACCTTCGGTCCCGACCCGTCCTCGCACAGCCGGTGCACGCTCGGCGGCATGATCGGCAACGACGCGTGCGGCAACCGGTCCGTACGCCACGGGCGGACCGGCCGTCACATCGAGTCGCTGGAGATCGTCACCGCTGACGGCGTCCATGCGATCGCCGATCACGGCGGGCTGCGCGCGGCCGATCCCGCGGACACTGCGTCCGTCGAGCGCGTCGCCCGACTCGCGGACGAGGTAAGGAAGTTGGTCGCCGATCATCTGGCGCTCATCCGGACCGAACTCGGCCGGATCCCGCGCCAGGTCTCCGGCTACCAGCTCCAGCACCTGCTGCCCGAGCACGGCTTCGACATGGCCCGCGCCCTGGTCGGTACCGAGGGCACCTGCGCGGTCGTCGTCGGCGCGACCGTCCGCCTGGTGGCGACGGCTCCGGCCTCCGCCCTGCTGGCACTCGGCTACGACGACGTCGTGGACGCCGCCGAGGACGTACCGGAGATCCTGCGCTGGTCGCCCACCGCGGTGGAGGGCATGGACGAGGCCATCGTCGCGACCATGCGCGCCCGCCGGGGAACGGACTCCGTCACCGGGCTGCCCGGCGGACGCGCCTGGCTGTACGTCGAACTCGACGGTGACGAGGAGGAGTTGGTCACCGCCCGAGCGGCCGGACTCCTCGACACCCTCAAGGCACGCGGGCGGATGGTCGACGGGCGGCTGGTGGCGAGCCCGGGGGAGAGGCGGTCCCTGTGGCGGGTCCGCGAGGACGGCGCCGGTCTGGCCGCCCGCCTGCTGGACGGCGGGGAGTCCTGGCCCGGCTGGGAGGACGCGGCCGTCGCCCCGGAGGATCTGGCCGACTACCTGCGGGACTTCCGCGCGCTGCTGGGCACACACGAGCTGACCGGCGTGCTGTACGGGCACTTCGGCGCGGGCTGCGTCCATGTCCGCGTCGACTTCGACTTCGCCACGGACACCGGCCGGGCCGCCGCCCGCCGCTTCCTCCAGGAGGCTGCCGCGCTGGTCGTCCGGCACGGCGGGACCCTCTCGGGCGAACACGGCGACGGCCGCGCCCGCGGTGAGCTGCTGGAGGTGATGTACAGCGACCCGATGATCCGGGCGTTCGCCGCCTTCAAGCGAGCCTTCGACCCGGAAGGTCTGCTGAACCCGGGCGTCATCGTGGCACCGGCCGCGCTCGACGCCGACCTGGCCCTGCACGCCCCGCCGGTACCGGACGGCCGCCCGACGCTCTTCACCTTCCCGCACGACGAGGACGGCTTCGCGGGCGCCGCCCGCCGCTGCGTCGGCATCGGCCGCTGCCGCTCCGACGCGTCGGCCGGCGGCGTGATGTGCCCCAGCTACCGCGCCACCGGTGACGAGAACGACTCCACCCGGGGCCGGGCACGGGCACTCCAGGAGATGCTGCGCGGCGAGACCGTCCACGACGGCTGGCGCTCGACGGACGTCCGCGACGCCCTCGACCTGTGTCTGTCCTGCAAGGCCTGCTCCACCGACTGCCCCGTGGGCGTCGACATGGCCACGTACAAGGCGGAGTTCCTGCACCAGCACTATCGGGGACGGATCCGACCCCGCTCCCACTACTCACTGGGGTGGCTGCCGTTCACCTCGGCGCTGGCCACCCGCATCGCGAGGCCGCTGAACGCGCTGCTCCGCGGGCCCGCCGGCAGGCTGCTCGCGCGTGCGGGCGGCGTCACCAGGAAACGTACGATCCCCGCCTTCGCCTCCCGGCGCTCGCTGAGGTCCGCACTGCGCACGTCCGCCACCGACGAGCCGACCGCACTGCTCTTCGTCGACAGCTTCACGCGCGCCTTCCGACCCCAAGTGGCCGGGGCCACCGCACGCGTGCTCGCCGACGCAGGGATACCCAGCGCCGCGCGGGACGGCCTGTGCTGCGGTCTGACCTGGGTCAGCACCGGCCAACTGTCCGTGGCGCGCCGGGTCATGGCCCGTACCGTGGCCCGGCTCGACGGCGGACCCGGCAGCGAGCTGCCGATCGTCGTGGCCGAGCCCAGCTGCGCCGCCGCGCTCAAACGCGACGTGCCCGAACTGCTCGGCACCGAGGCCGCGCGGCGTGTCGCGGCCCGGGTCCACACCCTGACCGGCGCGTTGACCGACCTCGCCGCACCCGACTGGAGCCCGCCACCGCTGCCGGAGTCGGTGCTCCTGCAGACCCACTGCCACGAGTACGCGACCTTCGGCAGCCGCCGCCCCCGCGATCTGCTGACCCGCCTCGGGATACGCGAGGTGACCGAGGCGGAGGGCTGCTGCGGCCTCGCCGGGAACTTCGGCTTCGAGGAACAGCACTACGACACCTCGATGGCCGTCGCCGACCTGTCGCTCCGACCGCGGCTCGACGCGGCGGCCGACGACAGACCGACCGTGGTGGCCGACGGCTTCAGCTGCGCCACCCAGATCGACCACCTCGACCAGCTCGCGGGCGGCCGGGGAACCCGCGCCCTGCATCTCGCGGAACTGCTCGACCCCGCCGCCCCCGCCTCTGCCGACCAGCCTGGAGACACACCGTGAGCATCCTGAACGACGTACCCAAGCAGCTGTTCATCGGCGGCAAGTGGCTGGACTCCGAATCCGGCGCCACGATGCCCGTGGACGACCCGGCGACCGGCGAGATCCTCTGCCAGGTCGCCGACGCCGGGCCCGAGGACGCCCGGCTCGCCGAGGAAGCCGCCGTCGCGGCACAGGAGGAGTGGGCCCGTACGGCGCCCCGCGCACGCAGCGAGATCCTGCGCCGCGCCTACGAGATCATCCTCTCCCGCACCGACGAGCTCGCCCTGCTGATGACCTCCGAGATGGGCAAGCCGCTGGCCGAGGCCCGGGGCGAAGTGGCGTACGCGGCCGAGTTCTTCCGCTGGTTCTCCGAAGAGGCGGTCCGCATCGACGGCGGCGGCTACGGCGTGCTGCCCGACGGCCGCAACCGCATGCTGCTGACGCGCCGCCCCGTCGGTCCCTGTCTGCTGATCACCCCGTGGAACTTCCCGCTGGCCATGGGCACCCGCAAGATCGGGCCCGCGATCGCGGCGGGCTGCACGATGGTGTTCAAGCCCGCCCCGCAGACCCCGCTGACCAGCCTCGCGCTGGCCGGGATCCTCCGGGAGGCGGGTCTGCCGGACGGCGTGCTGAACGTCGTCACCACCTCACGGGCCGACAAGGTCGTCGAGCCGCTCCTGCGGGGCGGTCGCATCCGAAAGCTGTCCTTCACCGGCTCCACGCAGGTCGGGCGGATCCTGCTCGCCCAGTGCGCGGACACCGTCGTACGCGCCTCGATGGAGCTGGGCGGCAACGCACCGTTCATCGTCTTCGACGACGCCGATCTCGACGCCGCCGTGGACGGCGCGATGATCGCCAAGATGCGCAACATGGGCGAGGCGTGCACGGCCGCCAACCGCTTCTTCGTGCACAGCTCCGTGGCGGACGATTTCGCGGTGCGGCTCGCCGAACGCATGGGGGCGCTCGTCGTGGGCCCCGGCACCCAGGAAGGCGTGGACGTGGGCCCGCTGATCGACGACGCGGGCCGCGCCAAGGTCGAGGAACTGGTCGCCGACGCCGTCGGACGAGGCGCCCGGGTGCTGGTCGGCGGCGCCACTCCGGACGGGCCCGGCCGCTTCTACCCGCCGACCGTACTGGCGGGTGTGGACCCGGCCAGCCGGCTGATGGACACGGAGATCTTCGGGCCGGTGGCGGCGATCCTCACCTTCGACGACGAGGACGAGGTGATCCGCGCGGCGAACGACACCCCGTGGGGGCTCGTCGGTTACGTCTTCACCGCGGGCCTCGACCGGTCGCTGCGGGTCAGCGAGCGCCTGGAGGTCGGCATGGTCGGCCTCAACACGGGGCTCGTGTCCAACCCGGCCGCGCCCTTCGGAGGCATCAAGCAGTCGGGGCTGGGCCGGGAGGGAGGCCGGGTGGGGATCGACGAGTTCCTGGAGTACCAGTACCTGGCGATGCCGGTGAAGTGACCCGCCACGCGCCCACCTCGCGCCCGGCCCGCCGCTGCGGCCCGGGCGCGCACCGGTGCGTACGGCTCAGGGGCCCGCGTCCGTTCCGTCCAGCAGCGCCACGACGCGCTCTGCCGTCTTCCGGCCGGCCCGCTGCTTGATCAGGCCCTCCTTCGCGACGGCCCGCACATGGATCCGGGTGGCCCACCCGCTCCCACGAGTCACGTCCACGGTGATCACCACCGGGTTCATGGCGAGGGCTCCGCCGCCGGTCAGCACCCGCAGGGTCACCCGGTCCGTCGTCGCTTCCAGCACGACCGGATGCACACCATGGGCCACGCCGAAGAGCAGCGACCGGACGCGTTCGAGGGCGGTGTCGAAATCCAGGGGCAGCTCACGGTCGAGCTCGCCGACGTCGTTCCTGAGGAACCGGGAGGCGAACTTCCCACCGGGATTGATGCTGCCGAGGGCGTCCGCCAGGAGCCTGTCCTCCGGCTGCTGCATTCCGCCTCCCCCCTTCCGTGCCTGCCCGGGCGAGCAGTGGCCCAAGAGTGCGCCACCCGTCAGGGGTTTTCAACGTCCGTCTTTCGCCGCCGCCCCTGCCCATTCCCGTCACTACTCGGAGGACAGCCCCCCGAGCCCCCGCTCCTCAAACGCCGGAGGGGCTGACATGGCCCCTGGACTGGACAGCGACGCGATGATGGCAGGTATGCGCATCCGAATCGACGCCGTCGACCTGCCCGGCCTTACCGGCCCCGCCTCCACCGACGGCAACGTCCCGGCGTACGACAACATCCATGTCGCCGTCCAACGCCGTGACCGTCCGGCCGAACTTCTCGAACCGCACCCGGGCGACGCAAAGTCGGCGACCTGGACCCTGGAGTGCACCGCGGTCACCACACCGACCGGGACCGACGTCAAAGGCCCCTATGTGCAGGACCGGCTGGGCCGCCGGTTCATCTACCTGTCCTGGGGCACGGTCGACGAGTCCGGCGTCTTCAGCATGTTCCGCCGCGCCAAGCTCATGCTCGACGTCGTCCCCGAAGAGGTACTCGCCGCGGCCGCCCGCGACGGCCTGCTGGTGGCCCGCCTCGGCCTGACCGACGAACAGGGCGGCCCTCTGTGCGCCCGCGTCGAACCCCCGCGCGTCACATGGACCGCCGAACCTGCCGCGGGGGCCTGACCGGCCGCGCACAAGAGATCCTGGCGGGGTGTCGATTCGGCATACCGCTGTTCGTCGGTGGGGTGCGGGAGCCCACAGGGGCCTCGTCAATCTCTGGAGGAAACATGAAGTACATGCTGCTGGTCTGCGGAGACGACACCGCCGACGCCTCCGGCATGGCCCCCGTCGAACCCTGGGTCGAGGAGCAGGGCGTCCAGCGCGGGGTACGACTGCACGGCCACCGCTTGCAGGCGCCCGCCGAGGCGGTCACCGTGCGGGTGCGGAACGGCGAAGTGCTGCGCAGCGACGGGCCGTTCGCGGAGACGAAGGAGTACGTAGCCGGGTTCGACATCCTTGAGTGCGACAGCCTGGAGGAGGCCGTCGAGGTGGCGGCGAAGCACCCCGTGGCGACCATCGGGGCCATGGAGGTGCGCGCGTACTGGGAGGACGAGGACGCCGAAGCGGAGATCCGCCGCCTGGACGCGGAACTGACCGCGGCCGGCCGTGAGCGTGACTTCGACCGGGCGATGGCCTGCTACGCGCCGGACGTCGAGGTGTTCCACCCCGTGAGCGGTCTGGAGCAGCGCGGGATCGAGGCCCTGCGCAAGGCCGAGGAGATGTGGTTCTCGACGCTGGACGGGCCGGTGGAGCGCGAGGTGCTCGAATTCCGCGTACGGGTCGACGAGAGCATCGCGTTCAGCCACGCGCTCGTACGGATGCGTGCCACGCTGGTCGGTGGTGGTTCGCTGGACACCACGGCGCGGGTGACCACCGGTTACCGTGCGGCGGGCGACCGGTGGAAGATCGTCCACCAGCACACGTCCGTTCCCTTCGACGCGGGCATCACGGGGGCCTCCTCGACCGGATGAGGACCGGTCGAGCGCCGTCAGCCGGCCCTCAGCACCCGGTCCGCGTTGGTCACCTGCTTGCGGATGTCCCGCTTGATCGCGGCGAGTTCCCGGGTCTTCGCGCTCATCGCCCGCCGCTGGTAGGCCGCGTCGACCGAGGACCAGACGCCGATGACGTTGGTCTCCCGTTTGCACCGCACGTCCGTTTCGGCCAGGGCGATCTCGGCCCGGGTGGCCTTCGGACCCGTGAAGTCGGGGTCCTTGCCCGGCGCCCGGGTCGGATCGGCGTACTGGTGGCCGTGTCGCTTCATACAGCGCGACCAGGCGCGGAAGACCTGCACCACCCGCGGATCCTTCTGCGAGTCGCTGTAGCTGCCGATGTTGATCGTCCCGACGAGCTCCCGGTTGCCGATCTTCTCCGGATCGCCCGACAGGGCCGCCGTGGCCTCGCCCTGGCATCCGTCCGCCGGAACGGCGCGCCCGCGTTCGTCCTTGCCCGCGGGGGTGCCGTCGTCGTGGAGGCCCGTCAGGAGGAGCATCTCCTCCGGCCCGGGCTTGGGCCCCGCGCTCTTCTCCTTGGAGCGACTCGGTGCCGTGCCGGGGGCCGGGTGGTATCCGTACCGGGCGGCGAGCCGGGCATCCGTGATCCCGTACCGGTGCGCCGTGTTGGCCGGATTCAACGTGCCGGTGTCCGGTGCGGTTTCGGTTGGGACGGGCCAGTGGTGGCCGAAACGCTCCATACAGGACGCGGTGAGCACCGCCCGCGCCCGGAACAGCCGGGCGACCTCCCGGTCGGTGAACAGGTAGGGCTCGATGGGCAGGACCAGCGATCCCACGCCGAGCATCGTCGGCACGCCCGTCACGGGAGGCGGACCGGACGCCTTCGGCCTCGGCTCGGCAGCCTGTCCCTCCGCACAGCCCGCGAGGGCGGCGGAGAGGGCGAACGCGGCTCCGATCCGCAGTGTGCGCTGCCTGGTTCGCGCCCGCATGTCATGTCCCCCTTGTGTGTGCGGCCGTACGGAGGGCCCGTACGAGGTGCTCGTACGGGAGGGCCCGTCCGAAGCTCTCGGACGGGCCCGAGCCCGATGTCAGCCGACGTACCACCAGCTCATCGAGGCGTTGTTGTTCCGCACACCGTTGTTGAGCTGCCGGGCGTTGCCGGGGTAGAAGTCGTCGTAGGGAGCGCTGCCGCTCGCGTTGTAGTTCTCGTTGTAGTAGATCCGCGCCGCGTGGGTCGCGTCGTTGTTCCAGGCGCGGTTCACGTTGTTCTTGACGAGCCGGCCACTGCCCTCGCCGCCCGCGGCGAAGGTGTGCCCCGCGAAGTCGCTGACCCAGCCGTAGTACTTGCTCCAGGAGCTGTTGCTGGACGCGCTGTAGTACAGGTAGATGTTGCCGTCCCAGTCGGCGCGCTGGGCCTGGGCGGGCGCTGACGCGTCGGCCTGGGCGGACGCCGGAGCAGTGGCCAGGACCGTGGTCCCGGCGACGAGAGCTGCCGTGACCGCGAGGGAACCGACCATTCGACGTGCAGTTGTCACGAAGTCCTCCGTTTGCCTACGGGCGGCGACGGAAACCGTCGGCAGCTTCCGTCGCCGTTCCCCCGTGGTACCTGGCCCTGAAACTAGGCCGGTTCCGGGAGCGCACAGGAACAGTTTCGGCCGTCGCCGAAAGACCAGGGCTGGCGGAATCGGAGCTATCGCGCCCCACGTTCATCGGGAAGAGTGAGACGCCTGGGGTAGCAGCCTTTCGGGGGGAAGCTGATGCTGCGTATCCATTTCAGCGCGGAGGACCTCGGCCGGATTCGCCTGGCGGCCGGGCCGGATCCTGCTTGGGAAGCCCTGCTCAGCCTTCATGTGCTCGGCGGTCCGGACATCGATGTCGAGTTGCGGCGATGGCGCACGCACGTCCGGACGTCGATGGACACCGCTGCGCGGCCGCTCCTTCATCTCGTTCCGCCGCGCGGGTACTCGCCCGACTTCCTGACACCGGCCGAGGGGACCACCGACCCCGAAGCAGCCGTCGACACGATCCTGTCCACCTCGAACGTTCGCCTGCGGACGGATGTGGCGACCCTCGGGCAGCAGCGCAGACTGCCCTCCTGGGCTGCCGCGCTCGCCTCGGGCCTGCCCGCGGCCAGACGGGGTCTGGGCACGGCCCTGCGCCGGTACCACCGGCAGGCGCTGCACCCGTACTGGACACAGATCAGCGCCTCGGTGGACGCCGAACGGGTCCTGCGCGCCAAGGCGTTCCTGGCCGGCGGGACCGACCGGCTGCTGAGCGGGCTGCACCCCACGGTGCAATGGCGTGCTCCGGTCCTGCAGATGTCCTATCCGGAGGACCGGGACGTGTACCTCCAGGGCCGCGGGCTGCGGCTCGTGCCCTCGTACTTCTGCCGGGGGAGGCCCATCGCGCTGCGCGACGGCTCGCTCTCCCCGGTGCTGGTGTATCCGGTGAACCGCGGCATCGACTCCTTGAGGCCCGGCGGTGCCGTGGGGAGAGCGAGCGCACTCGACCGGCTCCTCGGCCGCACCCGGGCGGCGACCCTCGCCACCATCGCGGAGGTGGAGAACGCGACCGGCAACGAGATCGCCCGCCGGCTGGCCATCTCGCCCGCGTCGGTCAGCGAACACGCGACCGTGCTGCGTGACGCGGGCCTGATCCACAGCCTGCGCGTCCGCAACACCATGCGGCACACCCTCACGCCTCTGGGCACGGAGCTCCTGGACGGCCGGGCGGCCAGACCGGCCGACGCGGCGGACCAGGGCGACGCGGACGGGGCGGCAGGAGCGCTTGCTCGGTCGACCGGATGACAACTCGGTCTTTCCGATGGGCAACTCGGGCTCTGGGGAGGGCCTGACACCGGTGTCGGAGGCCGCCGGCGCATGGACCAGGGTGGGACAGGCGGTTCGGCGACCGGCCGTCCGGCGACTGGTCGTCCGGCGTGCTGGTACTCGCTGGTCGCTCGCCGAGCCCTGTCGGCTCCCCGCCGCTCCGGCCCATGCCCTGGCCCATGCTCCGGCCGCGCAGCACTGCCCGGCGCCCCGATCGGCTGTTTGGAGCAGGTGCGCGAGCGGTGGGTCGCTCGCGAGCCGATGCTGAGCGTGTCCTGCCCCGTCTGCCCGGGAATGATGATGCCGCTTCAGTGCAACCCTCGACTGCGCCAGTGCCTGGTCACTGTGCTGGTCGCCGTCTCGATCGGCAGCGGAACGCTCCACCCTGCCGCCGCCACCTCCGGGGACGGTTCCCGCGACCACCCGGACCAACTGCAGCGACAACTCGACAGGCTTGTCGCCGCTCCGGGCGGCCCGCCGGGAGTGGTGGTCCTCCTGCAGAACGGTGACAAGCGTCGCGTGCTGCGCGCCGGAGTCGCAGACCTGACGACCGGCCGCCCGATCGGACCCGGCGACCACACCCGGACCGCCAGCGCGAGCAAGGCCTACAGCGGCGCGGTGGCCCTGCATCTCGTCCATCAGGGCGCGCTGGACCTGGACGACACCATCAAGGCGCGACTGCCACGCCTGCCCCGAGCCTGGGCGAAGGTGACGTTGCGACAGTTGCTGCAGCACACCAGCGGTCTGCCCGACTACAGCCGGGATCCGGAGTTCCAGCGCTTGATCGCGGCCGACCCCCGACGTCACTTCGACTCGCGGCGCCTGCTCGACTTCGTCCGTGACGAGCGTCTGTTGTTCCGCCCGGGCTCCCAGTACCGCTACTCGAACTCGGACAACATCGCCGTAGCCCTCATGGCCGAAGCGGTGACGGGCGAACCCTACGAGACGCTGCTCCGCAAGATCGTCTATCGGCCCCTGGGACTGCACGAAACCAGCCTCCCGCAGGGCTACAAGATGGTGCGGCCCTTCATGCATGGCTATGACGTGAGCGAGGTCCCTCCGCTGGACGTCAGCGAGCTGATCGGCGCTTCCGGAGTGTGGGCCTCGGGCGGGATCATCGCCACACCGCGGGACATGAACCGCTTCATCCGCGGCTACGCGAGCGGCGCACTGACCTCCCCGGCCGCGCTGCGCGAACAGCGCCACTGGGTGGACGGCGCCTCCGAACCGGCCGGACCCGGCCGCAACAAGGCGGGGCTCGGCATCTTCCGGTACACCACCCGGTGCGGAGTGGTGCTCGGGCACACCGGGAACACCCCCGGCTACACCCAGCTGATCGCCGCGACGCCGGACGGACGGCGCTCCCTCACCGTCTCGCTCACCACCCAGGTGAACCGGACCACGACCCCGGACCTGCTGCGGAAGCTCCGCACGATGGAGGAATCGGCGGTGTGCTCGCTGCTGCGCATGGGGTGACCGCCGCGACCGACTCGTCGGCCGGGCCACCGGACTCTGTCCCGGTGGTCCGGCCGAATTCGCACCCGCATACCGGCCCTTCGTGTGCCGGAGCCTGCGCCATACCTTGACATGTTCCTGCCGCAGTGCCTCTATGGGAGCGCTCCCACGTTTCTTCTGATGCTCAGGTTTCTTGGCGCTCACTCCCTGGAGTCGCAGTGAGAACAACAAGAAGCACCACCCGAAGCACGACAAGAAGCACCACCCGAAGCACGACGACCAGCACGATACGAAGGAGCCGAGTGGCCGCCCTGCTGACCCGGCTGGTCACCCTCCTCGGGCTAGTCGCTCTCGGCGTCCTCGGTCCGGCGACGGCCCACGCCCAGTCGCCCGGCGCCCTCGCCACCGGCCTCCACATCAGCGACGGCCGCCTGCTCGAAGGCAATGGCAACGACTTCATCATGCGCGGCGTCAACCACGCCCACACCTGGTACCCGGGCGAGACGCAGTCACTGGCCGACGTCAAGGCGCTCGGCGCCAACACCGTCCGCGTCGTCCTCTCCAACGGTCACCGCTGGACCAAGAACAGCGCCGCGGACGTCGCCGGAGTCGTCAGCCAGTGCAAGGCCAACCGGCTCATCTGCGTCCTGGAGGTGCACGACACCACCGGATACGGCGAGGACGCCGCGGCCGGCACGCTGGACCAGGCGGCCGACTACTGGATCGGTCTCAAGGACGTACTGGCCGGCGAAGAGAACTACGTCATCGTCAACATCGGCAACGAGCCCTGGGGCAACACCGACCCGGCCGGCTGGACCGATCCCACGATCGCCGCGATCAAGAAGCTGCGCAACGCCGGATTCGAGCACACGATCATGGTGGACGCGCCCAACTGGGGCCAGGACTGGCAAGGCGTCATGCGGGCCAACGCCCAGTCCGTGTATGACGCCGACCCCACCGGCAACCTGATCTTCTCGATCCACATGTACAGCGTGTACGACACCGCCCAGGAGATCACCGACTATCTGAACGCCTTCGTCAACGCCGGACTCCCCATCCTCATCGGTGAGTTCGGAGGGCCCCCCGACCAATGGGGCGACCCGGACGAGGACACCATGATGGCGGCGGCCCAGCAGCTCAGGCTCGGCTATCTGGCCTGGTCCTGGAGCGGCAACACCGACCCGATCCTCGACCTGTCGATCGGCTTCGACCCCAGCCGGCTCAGCTCCTGGGGCCAGCGCATCTTCAACGGCACCAACGGCATCGCCCAGACCTCCCGGGAAGCGACCGTCTTCGGCGGCGGCAACCCGGGGGACACCCAGGCCCCGACCGCTCCCGGAACCCCGACCGCCTCCGCGGTGACGGCCACGTCCCTCACCCTCGCCTGGACCGCCGCCACGGACAATGTGGGTGTCACCGGCTACGACGTCGTCCGCGTCAGCGGCGGCTCCGAGACCACGGTCGCCGCCTCCACCGCCAACACCGTCGCCGTGACCGGTCTGACCGCCGACACGACGTACACCTTCGCCGTATACGCCCGTGACGCCGCCGGGAACCGTTCGGCCCGCTCGGCCACGGTGAACGTCACCACCGACGAGGGCGGCAGCACACCCGGTGTGGGCTGCTCGGTCGGATACCGGGTCGTCGGCGATTGGCCTGGCGGCTTCCAGGGTGAGATCAGCATCCGCAACACCGGCACGACCACCATCAGCGGCTGGACGCTCGATTTCGCCTTCGCCAACGGCCAGACCGTCACCAACATGTGGGGCGGGACCCCCACCCAGAGCGGCGGCGCGGTGAGTGTCACCCCCGCCTCCTACACCTCCGCCATCCCCGCAGCCGGCTCGGTCACCGTCGGCTTCACCGGCAGCAAGAGCGCCACCAACACCTCCCCGACCGCGTTCAGGCTCAACGGCACCACCTGCGCCACGACATGACCTGTCGTTCGCCCTTACCGGTGGGGGCCGCGAGCCCCTGCCGGCAAGGGCAGGCCCGCTCCCGGCCGAGGGCGGTCAGCCCGGCTTCTCGCCGGTCTCGCAGATCAGGCGGGCGATCTCGCGCAGTTTGATGTTGCGGTCCTGCGATGCCTTCTTGAGTACTTTGAAGGCCGTGTCCTCGGTCAGTCCGTGGCGCTCCATGAGGATGCCCATGGCCTCGCCGATCTCGTGACGGGTCTCCAGGGCGTGGCCGAGCTGCTGATGCGTCCGGGCCGCGGAGAAGGCGACGGCCGCGTGCGAGGCGAGGATCCAGCCGGCACGCTGAGCGGCCTCGTCGAAGGTGCCCGGCTGCCGGGAGTACACGTTGAGGGCGCCGAGATCGTCGTCCTCGGTGAAGAGGAGAAAGCCCATCGCGCTTCCCATGCCCAGCTTGTTCAGCTCGGGGGCGAAGTGGGGCCAGCGATCATGGGGCCGGCGCAGGTCCTGGATCGTGTAGACCTGCTGGCGGTCGGTCACGGCGTCGAAGCAGGGGCCTTCCTGCAGATCCTGCTGGATCCGGTCCGCGCGGCGCACGAGATCACTCGTCGCCGCCAGTGCGTGCACCTCACCCCGCCGTACGGTGAGGATGCCGGCGTGGTCGCATCCGTTGATCAGGACCTTCGCATGCTCCACGATGCGGTCCAAGGTGTCCTGCGCGGAGTCCTGGGCAAGCAGATCCCTCGCCATCTCCGCGAGGGCGACGGCGAACCGCTCCCAGACCTCGTCCGGCTCGTGCGACATGTGCCACCTGCCTACGTCTCGAAGCACCCTTGTCGCTCCTCTGAGAGCCCATAGTGCCACCCGGGTGTCCTCGCCGCGTCGAACAGGCTTGCCTGCCCCGCGGAGCGCGATCACGCAAGGGCCGACTCCGGCGTGGTGGAGCCGTGACCCTGGGAGCCCTGGGGGTCCTGTGACACGCGCCGCTCGGTGGCGTCGATGTAGTCGTGGAGGACCTGGCGGGAGCGGGTGAGCGTGTCGATGTGCTCGTCCAGACCGTGCAGGCGCGTCCGAAGGGTGTCCAGGAGCTCGGGACAGGGTTCGAGCTCAGGGGCCGTGCCGGTGACGCAGGGCTGCAGGTACCCGATCTCCTCGGTCGACAGTCCGGCTTCGAGCAGTCTCCTGATCTGTGCCACGGTCAGAACGGCGTCGTCCGAGTACTCGCGGTAGCCGCTCGTGCCCCGGCCGGGCTCCAGCAGCCCCTGGGCCTCGTAGTAGCGCAGCTGATGCGTGCGGACCCCCGTCCGCCGGCTCAACTCCCCGATCAGCACGCCGATTCCCCCTTGACCTTCATACCGGTGTGAACGTTGACGATTCTGCCATGACCACCAACCCACCTGGGGGGAACACATGACACAGAACCGCGATGCCGACCGCACGCCCGTGACGGTCATCGGCCTGGGGCTGATGGGCCAGGCACTTGCCGCGGCGTTCCTGCGCGACGGGCACCCCACGACCGTGTGGAACCGCACGGCGGCGAAGGCCGAACCACTGATCGCACAGGGCGCGACACTTGCGGACTCGATCGGCGACGCCGTCGAGGCCGGCCCACTCGTGGTCGTCTGCCTCTCGGACTACGACGCCGTGCACAAGCTCCTCGATCCGGTGGGCGAGGCTCTTGACGGCCGGGTCCTGGTGAATCTGACCTCGGGCACCTCGGCGCAGGCCCGTGAGACGGCGGAGTGGGCGGCGCGGAACGGCAGCGCCTACCTCGACGGCGTGATCCTGGCCGCCGCTCCGGGCATCGGCACGGCGGACGCCATCATCCTCTACAGCGGGCCCAGGGAGGCCTTCGACCTCCACGAGCCCGTACTGAGGAGCCTGGCCGAGGCAACGACGTACCTGGGCGGCGACCACACCCTGTCGGCGCTGCACGACATGGCAGTGCTGGGCCTGATGTGGGGCGTCCTGAACGGTTTCCTGCAGGGTGCCGCGCTGCTCGGGGCTGCGGGGGTCGACCCCATGGCGTTCGTCCCGCTCGTGAGGCAGGGGATCGGGATCGTGACCGACTGGCTGCCCGGCTACGCGCAGCAGATCGAAGAGGATACGTACCCCGCCCTCGACGCCACCCTCGACACCCACCGGGCCGCGATGGAGCACCTCGCCCACGAGAGCGAGTCCCGCGGTGTCAACGCCGACCTGCCCAGGTTCATCCAGGCCCTGGCCGACCGGGCCGTGGCCGACGGACGCGGCGGTGACGGCTACGCGGCGATGATCGAGCAGTTCCGCAAGCCCTCAGGAGCGCGATCATGACCCACCGTCGGTCTAACCGGGCCGGGAATAGCCGGACAGCGGTCGCGACTTGGCCCTGGACATGACCGCCACACCATTCGACCCACGCACGCTGCTCGCGGAGAGCCGACTCGGCGTTCTCGCGACGATCAAGTCGGACGGCCGCCCACAGCTGTCGCCCGTCACGCCGTTCTACGACCGGGAGGCCGGTGTTCTCTACGTTTCGATGACCGAGGGACGAGCCAAGACGGCGAATCTGCGCAGGGACCCGCGAGCGGCACTGGAGGTCACCGGCCCCGGCGGCGGGTCCTGGGCGACAGCCGAGGGCTCAGTGACCCTCACCGGGCCGGGAACCGACCCCCACGGCCCCGAGGTCGAGGCGCTGGTGGACTACTACCGGCGCGCCGCGGGTGAGCACCCAGACTGGGACGAGTACCGGTCGGTGATGGTGACCGACCGTAGAGTGCTCATGACGATGACGGTCACCCACGTGTACGGCGCCAGGATCCGCTGAAGGCGCCACGGCGAGTGTCGCCCGGAGAGGGCTCAAGCCGTTCGCTCACCGCAGTGATGCGCCGGGCGTCGCAACGCGGGGCTTGAAACCGAGGGGCGCGGGCTTGAAACCGAGGAGTGTGAGCCCGTAACCGGGACACTCGTCGGTCACGAGTGGCCGGACGAGCGGCTCCGGAGAGTGTTCCGGAGTCGCTCCGGCCGCGTTGTCAGTGCTCTCCGCAACAATGCGGAGCAGCGAGAACGTCATCGTCCCGGCGATGCGCGATCGCACCCGTTCGACGAAAGGCCGCCCGTACATGACGCCCTCCCCCCACCGCCGAGCCGTGCCGCGCGTCCTGGACGGAGACCGCTGACGATGCTCCGAGCCCTCCCGCGCACACCCGCTCAGCTCGGCCCCGGCGGTGCCGAGGTTCTGCGTCTCATCACGGTGCAGCGCGTTCCCGTCTGGCTGACCGTGCACGCCAACGGCCGTCGCCGGTACGGCTACTGGCAAGCCATCGGTTCCGGTGTCGGGCTCGGCGGTTGTCATGCGGCCCTGCCCACCGACGAGTGCGACGCGCTGCAAGCGGCCGGATTGATCGTGCTGGGGGAACCTGTCGTGGACCCGGCGAAGACCACGTACCCCGTGCGCCCCGCGGAGCCGGGCGCACCACCTGCGGCAGGCGCACCACGTCAACCTCGCCAAGCTCTCACGGCGTGAACCGAGGGCCTCTCGCCACGCCGAGGCTGAGGACGACTGAACGCTGAAACAGGGAGGGCGCGCCCGTCAGGAGGAATGCGGTGCCCGGCCCCTACCGGGGCGAGAGCGGTACGACGGCGGTGATGCGCTTCCCTCCGGCGTCGAGCTCCGAGATCGTGATGTCACGGGCGAGATGGCAGACGATCGGCCAGCCGTGGCCCCCGACCCGCATGAACCCCCGCTCGTCGATGTGCCGTGCCGATGTCGGCAGTTCCTCGCTGCGGTCACTCACCGACAGGCGCACGTCCCAGTCGTCCAGCGTCACCTCGAACTGGGTGACACCGCCGCCGTGCAGCATCGCGTTGGTGGTGAGCTCCGAAGCGACGAGCAGGGCGTCGCCGACGGCCTCGTCACCGGCCACGGTGCCGCGCCTGCGGGCTCGTCGTGCGCCCTCGAAGGCGTGCCTGACCGCCTCGCGCACCTCGGCCGGACTGCGCGGTCCCGGTGAACGGGGGCGGTCCGGGGCCGTCACCGTGTCGAAGGGGTGCGTTCGGTGCTCCCCGCACATTCTTCGCTCCTTCGCCTTGAAAAGACCTGAAAGTCGGCGGGCCCGCCGCAAGCGCGCGCGACGGGCCCTGCGGAATTGATGATCACCATCAGTGCCGGAATATGTCCTTCGTCTTTTCCTTGGCCTGGCGGGCGTCACCCTTGGACTGCTCGGCCCGGCCCTCGGCGGTCAGGCGCTCGTTGCCGACGGCGCGGCCGGCAGCCTCCTTGGCCTTGCCCTTGGCCTGCTCCGTCTTGGCTCGTGCCTTCTGGTTCTTGGCCACTGTGGATCACGTCCTCACTGCTCGACGTTGCGCTCTACCATTACGGCTGACCGGGGAAAGCCCGTCCAAACACGGGTGGGTCGAGAATTCGGCGGGCTTCCCCCGAAGGGCCGAATCATTCCTGACCCGGAAAAGGATTCACCGAATTTCACAGAACGAGGAGACGTGAGCGATGGGCACCGCTGGGCACGTCCCGCAGACGCGGGACATGATCGGGGAGGAGCTGTCCGGCGACGAGGCGCTCACCGCACTGCGGCGCTACGGGGGCCGTCGCCTGCTGGTGGACGCGTTCTCCCGCTTCCGCTACGCCGACGGCTTCACCAGTGCACGCTCCCTCGCCTTCCAGGTGGTCCTCGGCATGGTGCCCTTCACCATCGCCCTGGTGGGCGTCGCCACCACCGTCCACACGGAGAGCGTCGGCCGGATCATCGAACTCACCCTCGGCCGGATCGTGCCCGGCGCCAGCGCCGACCTCGTCGAGGACGCCCTGGCCGAGACCGAGCGCAGCGCCGGCTCCGGGATCTGGAGCGCTCTGGCGATGTGGCTGGGCCTGGCCTTCGCCGTACTCAACCTGGCCTCGGCCATGGGCCAGGTCGAAAGGGGCGCCAACCGTATCTACGGGATCGAGCGCGACCGCCCGCTCCTGGCCAAGTACGCCCGGTCCCTGCTGCTCGCCCTCGCCGCCGGCATGCCGATGGTCCTCGGTTTCCTCGTCCTGGTCGCCGGCGACGCGGTGGGGGAGTCGGTGGTCCAGGCCCTCGGCTGGTCGCGCGACAACCTCGACTGGTGGGGGCCGCTCCAGGTGCCGCTGGGCGTGGTGTTCGTCTGGGTCGCCTCGGCGGTGATCTTCCGCTGGGCGCCCCGCAGGGACCAGCCGGGCTACACCTGGCTCGCCTTCGGCTCGGCGGTCCATCTGGTGCTGTGGGTCGCGGCCACCTGGCTGTTGGCGTTCTACGTCGCGAGCAGCGGGTCCTTCGGCGCCGTGTACGGACCACTCACCGCGTTCGTCGCCCTGCTGCTGTGGGCGAACCTCACCGGCATCGCGCTCTTCCTCGGTGTCGCCTTCGCCGCCCAGCTCGAAGCGGCCCGCGCCGGAATCACCGACGCGGTGAAACCGGATCCGGGCCCCGGTCCCTGAACTTGACGGGTCGTCAGCTGCCAGAGTCCTGCGCGGACCTCCCCGCACCGGGCCCCGCGGGACGCCGCGTCCGGTGATCTGTGGCCGAAGGTGCTCCCCGGAGGGCGGGTCAGCCGTTGCCGTATGGGTGTGTCGTGATAGTCTTGATCCAGTTGCAATTGTAGTTCCCGCACACTTCAAGTGGCTCGGATGATTACATATCGCCGGGCGCTTTTGTATTTCCGGCGCTCTTTCCGGACGGGTTCATTGCGGCGACGCAGGGGTTCACACAGTGCGGACCCCCGGGTACTGCCCCGAAGGGGAAATGACATGGCTACTGGAACCGTCAAGTGGTTCAACTCGGAAAAGGGCTTCGGCTTCATCGAGCAGGAGGGCGGCGGCCCCGACGTCTTCGCCCACTACTCGAACATCGCCACCCAGGGCTTTCGTGAGCTCCAGGAGGGCCAGAAGGTGAACTTCGACATCACCCAGGGTCAGAAGGGCCCGCAGGCGGAGAACATCACGCCTGCCTGACGTCGAACCGTACGAGGCAGCTGGGGTCCCACCTTGCGGTGGGGCCCCAGCTTGCTGATTTTTCCAGGAGTCCCTGACCCGGACCTCCTTCTTGTGCCACATCGCTGCGGCCGGTTCATTTTCCGGTCCTGCACCCGGCTCGTTCTTGCAATTCGTTCGGCTTGTCTCCGCCGAGAATTCCTCGATACGTGCCCTATCGAGGAAGGTTCTTCATGAACCGTTCAGCTCGCACGAACGACGGTTTTTCCAAGGGCCGCAAGGACGGCTTCGGCGGTTCCGGCCGGGGCGGCCGTGCCCGCCCGCAGAGCCAGGGGCGACCCGTCACCCGGTCGGGTGGCAACGGACGCAGGCCCGCCGCGGTGCAGGGGGAGTTCACACCACCGACCACCGTCGAACCGGCCCTTCCCCCGGTGGCGACCTTCGGTGAGCTGGGCCTCCCCGCCGAGTTGCTGGACACGCTCACCCGCCTCGGCGTGACCGAGCCGTTCCCGATCCAGGCCGCCACGCTGCCGAACTCCCTCGCGGGCCGTGACGTCCTCGGCCGCGGGCGCACCGGCTCCGGCAAGACGCTCGCCTTCGGCCTGGCACTCCTCGTGCGCCTGGCCGGGCGGCGTGCCGAGCCCCGGAAGCCGCTGGCGATGATCCTCGTTCCCACGCGTGAGCTGGCCCAGCAGGTCACCGATGCGCTGACTCCGTACGCCCGGCCGCTCAAGCTGCGGCTGGCCACCGTCGTCGGCGGTATGTCGATCGGCCGCCAGGCCGGTGCGCTGCGGGCCGGCGCCGAGGTCGTCGTCGCGACCCCGGGCCGCCTCATGGATCTCGTCGAGCGCAAGGACTGCCGCCTGGACCGGGTGGAGATCACCGTCCTGGACGAGGCGGACCAGATGGCGGACATGGGCTTCATGCCCCAGGTCACCGAGTTGCTCGACCAGGTACGGCCCGACGGTCAGCGGATGCTGTTCTCGGCCACTCTGGACCGCAACATCGACCTCCTGGTCCGTCGCTACCTCCACGACCCGGTGGTCCACTCGGTCGACCCGTCGGCGGGCACGGTCACCACGATGGAGCACCACGTGCTGTACGTGCACGGCGCCGACAAGCACGCCACCGCCACGGAGATCGCCGCCCGCGACGGGCGGGTGCTGATGTTCCTGGACACCAAGCACGCCGTGGACCAGTTCACCCGGCACCTGCTGGGCAGCGGGGTGCGGGCCGCGGCGCTGCACGGCGGCAAGTCGCAGCCCCAGCGCACCCGCACGCTGGCCCAGTTCAAGGACGGCCAGGTCACGGTGCTGGTGGCGACCAACGTCGCGGCCCGGGGCATCCACATCGACGACCTCGACCTTGTCGTCAACGTGGACCCGCCCGCCGACCACAAGGACTATCTGCACCGCGGAGGCCGTACGGCCCGTGCCGGGGAGTCCGGCAGCGTCGTCACGCTGGTGCTGCCCAATCAGCGCCGCGACATGACCCGTCTGATGTCCGACGCCCGCATCAGGCCGCAGATCACCCAGGTCCGCTCGGGAGAGGCCGAGCTGAGCCGCATCACCGGTGCTCAGACGCCCTCCGGCATCCCCGTCAACGGAAGTGCGCCGGTCACCGAGCGGCCCCAGCGCGGCGGTACCCCCTTCCGCGGCATGGGCACCCGTCCGGGACGTGCCGGTGGCGAGTCCCGCAGGTCCGCCGAGGCCAGGCAGACGGCCGAGGCCCGCAAGGCCGCCCGGGTCCGTCGCGGCGCCTAGACCAGGCACGAGCCGGCTCCCGAGTGGCGGCGGGCGCGGAGATCCACCATTTTGGCCCCAGATGCGATCATGTTGGCCACATCGGGGAAGTCGAGTCTCATGAGCGATTCAGAGTTTCCGCCCGAAGACCGGCCCGTGGACCTCTACCTCGACCTGCTGCGCGTGCGTATGGCGCCGTCGGACTACGCGGTACTGCTCCGCATGGTCGAACCAGTGCTGGAGGCCATGCAGGAGCAACGAGCCGGGCCGATCGAGTTGAGTCTCGAAGGTGAGGACGGCGCCGGCGTCTCGCAGGAGGTCCGCGACGAGGCGTCCCTCGTCGTGGCCGTCGCCGTCACGGGACGGCTGGACAACCAGATCGTCGAGATCGAGACCGAGGAGATCGGACCCGTCAGGGTCGTCACGGACTCCGGCACCGCGGCCGATCCGGCCAGGTGCCAGGAGATCGCCGACTTCATCGGTGAACGACACCGCCAGGACGAGGAGCTGCGCGGCATCGCGGAGGTGAGCGGCCTGCCCACCGATGTCTGACCCCTGCCGCGGTCCCGGGACCCGTCCGGGGCCGGCGCACGACGGTGGGGCCCGGAACGACGGCACCGGGGCGTACCGGTGCCAGACGCGTCACACAGCACGCGTTCCGGCCGTGCCCCGGACAGGGCCCTGCGATGCTTTCGCTCGTGTCGATCACCTCGTCCGTGCCGGAACCGATCACGCCCGACGCCCCGGTCGCACTCCGTCGTCCCCTGCTCACCCAGCAGTGGCTGGACCTCACCTTCGTCCACTGGGCCGTGGATCCGGCAGCCGTGGCGGGACTGCTGCCGGACGGCACCGTTCCCGACACCGTGGACGGCGTCACCTTCGTCGGGCTGGTCGCGTTCCGGATGCACAAGGTGGGCTGGCTGCGCCTGCCGGGAGTGCCGTACTTCGGCTCCTTCCCGGAGACCAACGTGCGCCTGTACTCGGTGGACGCCCATGGCAGGCGCGGTGTGGTCTTCCGTTCCATGGACGCGTCCCGGCTTTTGCCGGTGGTCATGGGGCGGCTCGCGTTCCGGCTGCCGTACGTGTGGTCCCGTATGTCCGTGCGCACCGGTGAGGACACGGTCGGCTACACCAGTGCGAGGCGGGTGCCGGGACCGCGTGGCGCGTACAGCCGGCTCGTCGTCAGGCCCGGGGAGCGCATAACCGAGCCGACCGGTCTTGAGCACTTCCTGACCGCCCGGTGGGGCATGCACAACCCGTTCTTCGGCGACGTCGGCTTCCTGCCGAACGACCATCCGCGCTGGCCGCTGCACCGGGCGACGCTGGTCGCGTGCGAGGAGAACCTCGTCGCGTCGGCCGGGCTGCCGACGCCGACCGGGGAACCGGTGAGCGTGCTGTACTCCCCGGGGGTCCCCGTGCGTCTCGGGCGCCCGATGCCTCCGCCGCGCGGATGAGCCCAGTACGGCCGGTCCCGCGGGGGAGTGCCGCACAGGGTGCCGTGACTCAGCGGCCGCGCCCGGGCTCCGGGCGGCGTGCCGTGAGCAGCAGCGCTATGTCGTCGGGGCGGTCGGCGACATGCCGGGCCTTGGCGGTGAGGCGGTCGGCGACGGCGGCCAGCGAACGCCCGCCCGGGCGGGCGGCCGGTGAACCGGCCCGGGCCAGGGCCACGCGCAGCGCCGTGATTCCCTCGTCGATGTCGACGCCGGGGCGCTCGACCAGCCCGTCCGTGTAGAGGGCGAGGATGGCGCCGGGCTCCAGCTGCAACTCCGTCACCGGGTACCGGGCGTGCGGATCGACGCCGAGCACGACACCGCCGGGGATGTCCAGGACGTGGGTGCGGCCGTCCGGGTAGCGCAGGATCGGTGGCGGGTGCCCGGCGCGGGCGACCAGGGCCAGACCGGTGAGGGGGTCCAGCCGGATGTAGCAGCAGCTGGCGAACAGGCCGGGATCGAGGTCGATCAGAAGGCGGTTGGTGCCGCTGAGAACCTCGTCGGGCGGATGGTCGCCGAGCGCGAAGGCCCTTACGGCACTGCGTAGTTGACCCATGGTCGCGGCGGCCTGGACGCCGTGTCCCTGGACGTCGCCGATGACCAGGGCGAGACCGTCCCCGGACTCGACGACGTCGTACCAGTCACCTCCCACGTCCATTCCCTGCGTGCCCGGCAGATAGCGTCCGACGGTCTCCACCCGGGGATGGCCCGACAGGCGCCGGGGAAGCAGAGCCTGCTGGAGTCCGCGGGCGAGGGCGGCCTCGGTGTCGTAGCGGTGTGCCTTCTCCATGGCGTGGGCGATCAGCCCGGCGAGGGCGGTGAGCACCGTACGTTCCTCGGTGCTGAAGTCGCGGGGACGGTCGAAGCCCAGAATGCAGGAGCCGACAGGGCGGCCGGAGGCGATGAGGGGGAGGAAGGCGCGGGCGCCTTCCGTCGCGTCGAGCGGGATGCCGGGATAGGCGGCCGTGAGCTGGTGCATCGACTCGAAGAAGAGCGGCTTACCGGTGGTGAGGGTCTCCACGCCGGGCAGCCGGGTGTCGAGACCGACCCCGTCGAAGGGCGCGAGGAATCCCTTGGGGAAGCCCGCCTCCCAGGCCAGATACAGATGCCGGTCCTGCAGCAGATAGATCGCGAGCCGACGGCCGCCGAAGGCCGGCAGCAGTTCCTGCATCACGACCGCGGACACCTGCTGGGCGGTGACCGCCTCGGTCAGCGCGATCGCGAGCACGATCGGGCGGTACAGCGGCGCCATGGAGGTGACCGCTGCCGGGGATCCGTCGGCCAGGGGCGCGTCGGCGGGGATGTCCGCCCCGGGGCGCGGTGCCGGCTCGGGAGACGGGTCCGTCACGCGGTCGGCCGGCACGAGCTTGCAGGTCAGGGTGCCGGGACCCGGATAGACGGAGAGCGAGAACCAGTCACCTCCGTGGGAATCCGCGAGAGGCTTCTCCTCGTCCTGGAGCGGCCGTACGACGTGGCAGTGCACCGGATGCGGTGCCAGCAGGGCCTCCCGCAGATGGTCCTCGTAGGCGGGCCTGTCCATCCATGGCACCGCCTCCCACAGAGGGCGCCCCAGAAGCTCGGCCCGTGGTCGGCCCAGGAGCTCCGCCGCCCGTGGATTCGCATAGACGATCAGGCCCAGCCGGTCGAGGCAGAAAACGCCCTCCGGGAGCAGGTCGGCCGCCTTGTCGGCCGCCGAGCCGACGTCCGGATCGAGGACGATGCCGCGGACCTGGTGTGCGACTCCGGGCGCTACGGACGTGTCGTGCGGCGTCCAGAGCTCCAGCAGCCGACGAGTGCCGTCGACGGCGTGCACGTGCAGTGGCAGTGGCGGCGGTCTTCCCGCGGCCGTCTCACGCAGGGCGGCCAGGAGCTGATGGGAGTCGGCGGCGGCCACGGCGTCCGCGAGAGCCTGTGGGGTGTCGGCGGACTGTCCCGGCGCCACCCCGAGCAGGGCGCGCAGACGGTTGTCGACGGTCACGACGTCCGTTGCCGGATCCCAGGTGAAACGTCCGCTGGGCGCGGCAGGGGGGCCCGCGGCCGGGGGCCGTACACACAGCGGTTCCTCGTCCCAGGCGACCGGAGACCCGTCGCCGTTCTCCAGGCTCCGCAGCGCCGAGCCCAGATCCTCGGCCAGCTGGGCCATTCGGTCGCGGTCGGGCAGCACCGTGGTGGCGTCCGACGTCGAGGGGCGCAGGAGGGTCAGCACGCCGTAGACCGTCGACCCGCCGACCACGGGCACGTACACGGACCCGAACTGGAACGGCAGACCCGCCGCGAACTGGGGGTAGCGGCGCATCGTCTCCGTGGCGTCCGGGAGCACCACCTGGACGCCCAGCCGGTAGGCGTCCGCGACGGGGAACCGACGGTCGACGTGCAGGCGCCACCAGGGGCGGAACAGCGACCCGGGCAGCCCGGAGAGCACGGCAAGACGCAGCAGCCCGGGCGTACTGGACCGCAGGTACACGCCTCCCGCGAAGGCGTCGGCCGCGCCGATCGCCTCCGCCGTGATCCCGGTCAGCAGCGCGGCCAGGCGTGCGGGCGTCCGGGTGTCGTGCTCGGCTCTCCCAGTCATCGGCCCTACCTCGTCCGTGCGCCGCCGAGTGGCTGACACAGCAAGAATGCGCCACGAGAGCCTCCGCCTGCACCCGGGCGGGGAACTCCGTATGAATCGGAAGAGGGTATCGGCGTCTGTTCGGGCCCAGGCGCCCGGAACCGTGACGGTCAGGTGACGGGCGCCTACTGTCCGGCAGATTTCGGGACCAGTACGCGCCCGCCCGCGATCGGACCGGCGGGCTCGGCCCGATCGGTGTCAGGCCGCCGGTCGCACCAGGCCGGTCTCGTAGGCGAAGACCACTGCCTGGACGCGGGCGTGGGCGCCGATCTTGGCGAGGATGTTGCTGACGTGGGTCTTCACGGTGGTCGGCGCGATGGACAGGCGCTTGGCGATCTCGGCGTTGGACCAGCCGGAGGCGACGGCGGTGAGGACGTCCCGTTCCCGCCCGGTGAGGGTGCCCAGGCCGGCTTCCCCGGCGAGGGGGTGGTCGGGGCGCTGCTGGCGGACGGTGTCGATGAGCGTGCGGGTCAGTCCGGGAGTGATGACGGCGTCTCCCGCGGCCACGATGCGGATGGCCGCGGTCAGCTCGTCGGGGGTGGCGTGCTGGAGAAGGAATCCGGCCGCTCCGGCGCGCAGGGCGGCGTAGGCGCTTCTCTCTTGGCTGACGGGTGTCAGGACCAGTACGCGCGGGCCCTGCCCGTCCGTTGCGGTGAGTTCGGAAACCAGCGGGAGGAGGGAGGGGTGGGCGATACGGCGGATGGTCGCGATGCCGTCCGTGCCGGAGACGTTGCTGTCCAACAGGACGACGTCGGGGCGGAGTTCGGCGCTGAGACGAACAGCCTCGGCCCCGGTCGCCGCTTCGCCGGCGACGGTCAGGTCGGGCTCGGCGGCCAGAAGCATCCGCAGGCCGAGCCGCTGCAGGGACTGGTCGTTGACGATGAGTACGGAGGTCATGGCAGGCGTTCTCCATGGGGGAGGGGCGATGGGCGGCGTCCTCGCCGGGGACATGCGCGGAGCCCTAAACGAAACTGTTTCGTTCACCTCGATGTCCTCAGAGTAGTCCTGCCTCTATCGAAACGGCACCGTTTTTGTTGTGGTCTGGCTCACTTCTCGCCCTCAGGCCGCGGCCGGCCTGTTCGAGCGGCACTTCATCAGCGGCTGGACGCGCGTACCGAAGGTCTCTATGCCTTCGAGGAAGTCGTCGAACACGAGCATGATCCCCTTGGTGCCGTCGACCCCGGCGACCTCGTCGAGCATCCTCGCGACGGTCTCGTACGAGCCGACGAGCGTGCCCATGTTGAAGTTCACCGCCCCCTCGGGCAGCGAGATGGTCCGGGCGGTCGAGGAGTCGTCGGCGGCCGTGTCCGTGGCCGATTCGCCCGCCATGTACGCCAGCGCGGAGAGGTCGGCGTTGTCGTGGTAGTCCTGCCACTTCGCCCGGGCCGCCTCGTCGGTCTCGTCCGCGATGACCATGAAGAGGGAGAGCGCCCCGACGTCACGGGAGGTGCCGCGCGCCAGGTCCACGAGCGCGGCCGTGGTGTCCGAGAGCGCGAGTGGAGTGTTCACGCCGCTGCCCAGGATGAAGTTGAAATCGGCGTGCTCCGCGGCGAACTTCATTCCCGTGCTGCTCTGGCCCGCGGCGACGATGTCGATGTGCCCGTTCGCAGGGCGCGGTGACAGCACGCAGTCGTCCATCTCGTAGAACTCGCCCTTGAAGTTGCTGACGCCCTCGCTCCACAGCTCCTTCATCACGGTGACGTACTCGACGGCGCGGGCGTAGCGGTTGCCGAAGTGCTCGTCGCCGGGCCACAGGCCCATCTGCGCGTACTCCCCGGGCGCCCAGCCGGTGACGATGTTGACACCGAAGCGGCCGGGGGCGATCGAGTCGACCGTCACGGCCATGCGCGCGACGATCGCCGGGGGCAGTGCGAGGATCGGTGTGGAGGCGTACAGCTTGATCCGTTCGGTGACGGCGGCCAGGCCGGCCATCAAGGTGAACGACTCCAGGTTGTGGTCCCAGAACTCGGTCTCGCCGCCGAACCCCTTGAGTTTGATCATCGACAGGGCGAAGTCGAACCCGTGCTCCTCGGCCTTCTGCACCACGGCCTTGTTCAGCTCGAAGCTCGGCAGGTACTGCGGCGAACTCTTCGATATGAGCCAGCCGTTGTTGCCGATGGGGATGAAGACGCCGATGTCCATGCCGCTCCTCGTGTGTCGCCGTGATCGGAGGACTGCCCGAGGCGAAGGGGTGTTACACGGGGTGCGGGAGTGCCGGACCGGCCATCGTCACGACAGACAACTCAGGCTGAAACCGCGGGTGTTGAAGACCGGGTAAGGGAGGGCGGAGGCGAAGGTGTGATTCCTGCGAAGGCCCGCATCCGGTGAGGCCAGAACGGTAAAATTTATCGTATGAATGCACGGCTGGCTCTGCTCAGCACGGTGGAACCAGGTGTCGCGGAGAGTGAGATCTTCCGGTTGGCACTCCAGCACGCGGTGGGCGAGCTCGGTGCCCTGGGAGGGATGATCCACCTTCGCGGCCCCATGTCCGCCCTGCGGCTGGTGTCTGCCGCCGGTCTCCCGCCCGCCCTCACCCGGGCCTGGGAGATCATCGACCAGGAGGGCCCGCTGGCCCCCGCCCGTGCTTTGCACCAGGGCAGCGGTGTCTGGGCGCCGCGGGAGCTCACGGCACATTCCGTGGCCGGGGAGGCCGCATGGCCGGGCAGCGGACTGGCGGCCGCCCCGCTGTCCAGCGGGGACCGCAGCATCGGGGCCCTCTCCGTCGTCACGGGCGAGGGGGGCGAGCCCACCCCGGAGCAGTGGGACTTCCTGCGGGCTGTGATCGCCTGGACCGAGGAACGCATGGCCCAGGCGCCCCCGCCGTCCGGGCCCGTGCAGACCGAGTTCAGCGGCGAGCGCCTGCGGCAGGCCCTCAAGGAGGTCAGCGTCGGCTCCTGGGACTGGGACATCCGGACCGGCGACCTCATCTGGGACGAGGCCGCCCTAGAGCTCTACGGAACCAGACCGGCCGACTTCACCGGCAAGATCGAGAACTGGATGAGGACCGTCCACCCCGACGACCTCGCCCCGACACTGGGCGCCGCGCAGCGGGCGATCCGCGACCACACGGTGTACGAGGCGGAGTACCGCGTACGCGGCCTGGACGGTACGTACGGCTGGACCCAGGCCCGCGGCAGGGCGACGTACGACGAACACGGCGAACCCCTCCGGATGATCGGCGTGGGCTGGGAGAGCAACGAGTCCCGGTCCGCCCGTGACGCCCTCAGCCGCGCCCTGCGCCATATGAGCGACGGCTTCCTGGCGTTCGACGACGAGTGGCGGATCACCTTCGCCAACCTTGAGGCGGAACGCACGCTGGGCCTCTCCGAGGAGGAGCTGTTCGGGCGTGTCCTGTGGGAACTGCCCACCGCACAGCAGGTGCCCGGCATGGAGAGCCGCTTCCGCAAGGCCGCGGCCGAGGACAAGCCCGCCAGTTTCGACGTGCACATGCCGGAGGGCGACCGCCGCTACCACCTGCGGCTGGTGCCCGGCCCCGACGGCCGCACCCTCTACTTCACCGACGTCACCGAGAGGCGGCGGCACGAGGAGGAGCGTCAGGCCGCCGAGCGGGTCGCGTCCGAGCGCGCGGCCCAGATAGCGGAGTTGACGGCGGCCCTCGCGAAGGCGACGACGTCGCGGGACGTGGTGGACGCGCTGGCCCCACGGGTGCTGCCGCCGTTCGCCGCCGCCGGACTCCTGGTGCAGACGGTCGAGGGCGAGTTGCTGCACACCGTGGGAGCGGTCGGCTACCCCGACGACTTCCTCGCCACGGTCGACCGCCGCCCGCGGATATCGGGCGACCCGGGCTGGGACGCGATCACGTCCGACACACCGCTCTTCCTGTCCTCCGCGCAGGAACTCGCCGCGCGTTCACCGGGACAGGCCGATCTGCCCGGGCGCGCGGGCAAACAGGCATGGGCGTTCCTGCCGTTGACGGCGTCCGGCGTCACCTTCGGCGTCTGCGTCGTGGCCTTCGACCGCCCGCGCCGCCTCACCGACGACGAGCGCACCCTGCTGACCACGATCAGCGCCCTGGTCGCCCAGGCACTGGAACGGGCGAGGCTCTACGACGCCGAACACACCCGTTCCCGCGAACTCCAGCGCAGCCTGCTCCCTCGGGACCTGCCCACCCCGTCGGCATGCACGGCGGCGGCCCGCTACCTCCCCGCGGGACAGGGCATGGACGTGGGGGGCGACTGGTACGACATCATCCCTCTCTCGGGCGGCCAGGTGGCTCTGGTGGTCGGCGACGTGATGGGCCACGGCCTGCCGGAGGCGGCGACGATGGGCCGCCTGCGCACGGCGGTCCACACCCTCGCCGACCTGGAACTGCCGCCCGACGAGATCATGAGCCATCTGAACGACATCGTCGGCGGCATGGGCGAGGAGTCGTACGTCACCTGCCTGTACGCGCTGTACGACTCGACCACGCAGATCTGCTCCATCACCCGGGCGGGCCATCCACCGCCGGCCGTGGTCCACCCCGACGGCACGGTCCACTTTCCGGAACTGGCCGCCGACCCCCCGCTGGGCGCGGCCGAACCACCTTTCGAGACGGTCGAGTTGGCGGTGCCGGAGGGCAGCCTGCTCGTGCTCTACACCGACGGCCTGGTGGAGTCGTCCACGCGGGAGATCGACGAGGGCATGGCGGACCTGGCCGGGCTGCTGCGCACGGCGCACATCACGGACGTGGCCCCGGACGGGGAGCACGATCGTCTCGAACGTCTCTGTGACAGCCTGACGGCCGGCCTTCTCCCCGCCGAGCACCAGGCGGCCGACGACGCGGCGCTCCTCGTCGCCCGGCTGCACGCCCTGCCCGTCGAGAGGATGGCCTCCTGGTCGCTCCCCGAGGACCCCAGGGCGGCCGGCCAGGCCCGCCGCCACGTCCGTGAGCAGCTCTCCGCTTGGGGCCTCGACAGCCTTACACCCACCACGGAACTCCTGGCCAGCGAACTGGTCGGCAACGTCGTACGCCACGCCAAGGGCCCCGTCAGCCTGCGTCTCCTGCACGACGACGAACTGGTCTGCGAGGTCTTCGACGGCAGCCTGACCATGCCCCGCATCCGCCGGGCGACGGAAACCGACGAGGGAGGCCGCGGCCTGCAACTGATCACGGCTCTCTCCCGACGCTGGGGCACGCGCTACACCGCGACAGGAAAATGCATCTGGACCGAGCAGGCACTCCTCGGCCCGGACAGCCGCAAGGACGAGCCGTCCGACGCCCTGGAGCTGATGTTCCCGCACGTCGGGGAGTTCGACGGAGACCTGGACGCGCTCCCCTTCGGGGACCAGGAGTTGTAGGGACCAGGCCGCTCAGGGACCAGTAACTGCCCGGACGGGGCCGGAGATTCGACTCCCAAGCCCCAACTCCTAGGCCGCGTCGCGCCACACCTTCACGTCCAGGGTGGCGTACGTCGTCCCGGACGAACCCTGGTACGTCACCAGCCCCACGTGTCCTGTCCCGCTGATGACGCACATCTGCTGGCCGACCGACAGGTCCTTGATCCAGATGTAGCTCTTGTAGCCGGTCGCTGCCTTGCACGCCTCCACGCTTCCCGGCCGCCCCGACGGGAGCAGGGCAAGGGAACTGCCGGATGTGGTGCCGGGGGCGAGGACAGCGCCCGAGGAGTACACGGCGTACGTCAGATCCTCGTCCGAGCTGCCGGTGTCAGCCTTGGGGCGCACCGGGGTGTCCGTCAGATACAGGTCGTGGCTCGCGGTCATCCGGATCCCGGAGTACGTCACCGGGGCAGGGGCCTTGGGCGCCGCGGGCTCGCTGGACGCGGCCGGGGGAGCCGGGTTCGGAGCCTGTGTGGGTGTCGCGGGCCCCGAAGGGCCGGACGGCAGCACGGACTTGGTGGGCTTCGGCTTCTTCGACGCCTTGACGGACGGGGAGCCGGACGCCGACGGGGACTTCTCGGCCACCTGGGCCGTCCGCGACGCGGCCACCTCAGCGGCCCCGGTGTCGTCCTTGTCGCCGTCCCTCGGGACGAGCAGCAGCGCGGCGGCCGCTCCACCGGCGACGAGCACGACGGCGGCCGCCGACAGCATCCAGCGCCGGGCCCCGCGGCCCGCGCCGTCCGTGGCGACCGGAGAGGTCTGCGCGGCGGCCGGTTCCTGCGGCTGGGGCCATGGAGGCGGCGTGTACGCACCCGGTGCCGCCGGAGACCCCATCACGAACGGCCCCGGCAGTGCGGCATGGGACTGCGCCGCGTGGGACGGCGAGGTGGGGGAGTAGGCCGCCGCGGGGCCGAAACCCCCGGAGCCGGCGGGGCCGAATCCGCCGCCGGAGCCCGCGGCCCCGAATCCGCCGGAACCGTGAGCGCTCGGAGCCGCCTCCGGCCGGGCCTGGGCCTGTTGGGCTCCTTCGGCCCGAGCTGCCAGCCCCGCCGCCAACTCGCCCGGCAGCCACGCCCCCGATGTGAACCCGGCCTCGTCACCACGATGCGCCTGGATCGTCTGGACGGAGCGAATGACCTCCTCGACGGAAGGCCGCTCGGCGGCGGGCTTGCGCAGACACCTCGCCACCAACTCCCGTATCTCCTCGGGCACCTGGCCGAGGTCGGGCGGCTCGTGCACCACCCGGTAGAGCACCGCGTGCGCGTCCCCGTCCCCGAAGGCGCCGTGGCCCGTCGAGGCGAACACGGCGGTCTGCCCCAGCGCGAAGACGTCGGCCGAGGGGGCGGCCTCGCCGCCGAGCGCCTGTTCCGGGGCCATGTAGGCGACCGTGCCGAGAGCCATGCCGCTCTGCGTCACCGAGGTGGCGTCCGCCGCCCGTGCGACTCCGAAGTCGATGACGCGCGGGCCGTCGTCGGCGAGCAGCACGTTCGACGGCTTGAGGTCCCGGTGCACGATGCCCTCCCGGTGCACCGCCTGCAGTGCCTCCGCGACACCGGCGATCAGCCGCAGCACGGTGTCGACGGGCAGTGCCCCGTGGTCGCGTATCGCGTCGGCGAGGGACGGACCCGGCACATAGGCGGTCGCACACCACGGGACGGAGCCTTCGGTGTCGCTGTCGACGACCGGGGCCGTGTAGAGCCCGTGCACCCGGCTCGCGGCCGCCACCTCGGCCTGGAACCGCTTGCGGAACTCGGCGTTCTCGGCCAGCTCCGGCCGGATCACCTTGACCGCGACGGCCCGCCCGCCCGGCGTGTGGGAGAGATAGACCCGCCCCATGCCGCCGGACCCGAGCCGTGCCACCAGCCGGTAGCCGCCCACGACCCGCGGATCGCCGTCCTCCAGAGGCTGGAAACCTCCCGCGCCGGGCCCACCGTTGCTCAACACGCCCTACTCCACCCCAAGATCTGTTCGGTGGCCCCATTGCATCACGGGTCCCTCGCGTCCCGCCGCACACCCGTTCAAGTGAGCGCCGGATCGAGGACGTACGGCGAAGGGGGTGTCCGGAACTCCGTCCCGGCGGCGTTCAGAGGCGGGGTATCGGGAGGGCGTACACCTTGTTGAAGTGCTGGGCGATCAACGGCCCTTCGCTGCCGCAGGCGAGCTGCCAGTCGTTGATGCCGGTGTCCCGGCCGTCGGTGAAGTTCCAGAGCAGCTCGCCCTTTTGGGCGTCGAGCGCGTAGAAGCCGTCCCTGTTGCGGGCAGCCGTGACGAACACCGAGCCGCCGCCCGCGACGAGGGCGTTGCCCAGATCGAGCCGAGGGGTCCGGCGGAACCAGCGCCGGGTGCCGTCGGCGGCGTCGAACGCCTGGACGCCGTGCGGGTTCCTGGTGGTGCAGTACACCGTGCCGGCCGTGGCGGCGACGGAGGCGAATCCGCCCTTCTCCTCCTTGACCCGCCAGCGCACCGCACCGGACTCCAGGTCCACGGCGATGAGTTCGCTGTCGACGGCGAAGACGGTTCCGCCGAGCACCACCGGGGCCGACCGGGCGTCCGAGTCGGAGTTCATGGGCCGGCGCCACACCACGTTCCCACGGCTCGCGGTGCCACGGGCCGTGAGCCGGTGCAGTCCGTCCATGTAGACGAAGCGGCTGGATGCCATGA
Source organism: Streptomyces sp. NBC_00258 (assembly GCF_036182465.1). Taxonomy (NCBI): domain Bacteria; kingdom Bacillati; phylum Actinomycetota; class Actinomycetes; order Kitasatosporales; family Streptomycetaceae; genus Streptomyces; species Streptomyces sp. NBC_00258. The sequence continues at coordinate 1,940,735 of NZ_CP108081.1, read as the reverse complement.
CGGGCTTCAGATCGAGGCCGATGTCCTCCTCGCTGATGGAGATGACATTGGCCCGGCGCTCTCGGAGATCCGTGTTGAGGACGACGTTCGTGGAGGTGGCCGACCCCTGCGACCCGTCCGGGCGGCTGAACCGCAGACCCGAGATGGTGACCCTCTGGTCGCTGAACCCGCCGAGCAGCGTGTCGAACCGGAAGTCCTCGCCGAAGTCCAGGGAGAACCGCTCGACGCCCGTCGCCGGGTCTACGCCCAGCACGGTCGCGCCGGTGCCGAGAGCGACGACGTCGCCCGAGACGAGGAGTGGCGGGGTGGGTGACTGGCTGACGCCCCGGTAGGTCCACCGGGGGCGGGTGCCGTCGGCGAGGCCGAGGCAGAACAACGCGCCCGACTGCGACTTCAGCAGGGCCGTGTCCTTGTAGAAGGTCGCCGGTGCCTTGACGAGCGCGTCACCCTGGTAGACCCACAGCGGCTTCGGCGCCGGACCCGCCGGTTTCGGAGCCGACTCGGACCCTTCCTTCGGCTCATCGAGCAGTGCGGCGACGCCGGAACCAAGGCCGACGGCGCCGAGCGCGGCGGCCGCGAGGACCGTACGGCGGGAGGGACGGGGCCGGGCCCGTCGCCGCGAGCGGTGAGTGACGGGGTCGGGCGACTTCTCGGGCGGCGGGCTGGGCGTCGGTGCTTTGGGGAAGACGACACGGCTGGGGCTCGGGCGCTCGGTGACGAGCTGCTGAACGGCCACGCGCGGGTCGGTACGGACACCGGCGGCGACGGTGCTGCCGGTGCCGGCGCAGGCGGCCTCCCGCTCGACGACGTCCGCACCCGAACCGGGGCCGAGGTCCAGGTCCATGAGGTCGGCGGCCTGTTGGCTGATCGAGGCGGCCATGGGTTCCGGCAGCCAGCCCTCCCAGTCCAGTGCGTCGGTACCCCCCGGCGCGCACGCCGCCGACACTCGGTCCGGAGTGGGCCGGGCCGTCGGGGACTTGTCGAGACAGAGCTCGATGATCGTGTCCAGCGGGTCCGGAACACCCGTCAGATCCGGCGTGCCGTGCACCACTTGGTACAGCAGGGTGGCCGCCGACGAGCCGTCGAAGGGCGCGTTCCCGGTGGCGGCGAAGGCGAGGACCGAGCCGAGACAGAACACGTCCCCCTCCGGGCCCATCGGGTCGCCCGTGGCGTGCTCGGGGCACATGTACCGCGGGGAGCCGAGCAGCACACCGGACAGGGTGAGTTCGTAGCCGTCGGTGGCGCGGACGATCCCGAAGTCGATGACCCGCGGGCCCTCGGCGGAGAGCAGCACGTTGGACGGTTTGAGATCGCGGTGCACCAGCCCCGCGGAGTGCACGGCGATCAGTGCCTCGGCGAGTCCCGCCCCGAGGGCCAGCACCGACTTCGGCGGCAGCGGCCCGTGTTCCTCGACCGCGTCGGCCAGCGTCGGACCGAGGATGTGCGCGGTGGCGAGCCAGGGGACGGGGCCGTCCGGGTCGGCGTCCACGACGGTGGCCGTGTATCTGCCGCTCACCGCCCGTGCCGCGTCCACCTCGCGGCGGAAACGGATCCGGAAGTCCCTGTTCGCGGCCAGCTCCGGCCTGATGACCTTGACGGCCACGGTCCGCTGCTGATCGTCCCGGGCGAGGAAGACCTCCCCCATCCCGCCGGCGCCGAGCCGCGCGACAGGACGGTACGGTCCCAAGTGCTCCGGATCCGTGGGACGAAGTGGCTCCATTGCCCTCAGCTCGCCTGTTCATCGTCGAATGGACTTGGGGCGAGAGTAGGTGCTGGAGGGACAGTTGGTGTACGCAACCGGGCAACCTATGGCCATTACTTGACGTTTCAGATAGAAACCGCCCGGACGGTCTTCCGGACGGTCGGGACGGATGCGTACGAGAGCGTCAAGCCCGTCCGCGGGCCTGCTGGGAGCGCCGTGACAGCGAGTCGATGAGGACCGCGGCGAAGAGCACCCCGCCCGTGATGATGAACTGGACGGCCGTGGGGGTGTCCGTGATCGCCATGCCCGAGGCGATCGACTGGATGATCAGCATGCCGAGCACCGCGGACCAGGTGGTGCCGCGTCCGCCGAACAGGCTGGTCCCGCCGATGACGGCCGCCGCGATGGCGTTGACCAGCAGGACGCCCGAACCCGAACCCTGGCTCACCGACGTGATGCGCGAGGCCAGGAACAGGCCGCCGATCGCGGCCATGGTGCCCGAGACCGCGAGCACCGCGGTCTGCACCCGCGTCACACTCAGGCTGGCGCGCCGGGCCGCCTCCATGCTGCCGCCCAGCGCGTAGACCTGACGACCGTAGTGCGTGCGGCGGAGAACGATGTCGAGGCCGGCCACCACCACGAGGAAGATCAGGAGCGCGAGCGGCAGCCCCTGGAATCGGTTGAGCAGATACGCGGCGGCGAACGCGACCACCGCGAGCACTCCCGTGCGCACCGCGATTCCCCGGAGCGAGCGGTGCGGCATACCGACGGCCTTGCGCCGCCGCATGTCCTGGTAGGACACGAGGAAGACCACACATGCGGCGACCGCCGCCAGACCGTAGGCCGCGGCGTCGTTGGTGAAGTAGTAGCTGGTCAGCTTGGCGACAAGACCGTTCTCGTCGAGGTTGACCGTGCCGCTGGTCCCGAGGATGTAGAGCATGAGGCCGTTCCAGGTGAGCAGCCCGGCCAGGGTGACGACGAACGCCGGCACCCGGGTCCTGGCCACGGAGAAGCCCTGGACGGTTCCCGCCAGGGTTCCCGCGAGCACCGCGATGACGACGGCGAGCCATTCCGGCACGCCGTGGTTGACGTTCAGCACGGCGAAGGCCGCCGCCGCGAGACCACTGATCGAGCCGACCGACAGATCGAGTTCACCGAGCAGCAGTACGAAGACGATGCCGACCGCGATCAGACCCGTACCGACGATGTCCACGCTGAGGTTCGACAGGTTCCGTGGGGACAGGAAGTTCGAGTTGAGCGACTGGAAGACGATCCAGACCGCGGCGAGGACGAGGACGACGGGGAGCGAGCCCAGTTCGCCGGCGCGCACTTTGCGCCGGAAGACGGCGATCCCCTTCTCCGCGACACGGGGCAACGGCCGCCCGCGCCGCGGCCGACCGGCCCCGGAGCCGGGTGAAGCGGGCTCGGACCGTGTGCCGTCCGCCGTGTTGCGCATCCCTTTCACCACCCTGCCTCCTGGGAGGCCGTCCGGCGGGGCACGTTCTCCGTGGCGCCGGTGATCGAGGAGATGATCTGTTCCTGGGACGCGGTGTTCACGTCGAAGAAGCCGTTGTTGCGGCCCAGCCGCAGGACGGCCGCCCGGTCCGCGAGAGCCTTGATGTCACCCATGTTGTGGCTGATGAGCAGGACGCCCAGACCACGGTCACGCAGCTGGTCGACGAGGTCCAGGACCTCGCTGGTCTGCTCGAATCCCAGTGCCGCGGTCGGTTCGTCCAGGAGCAGGACCCGCGGGTCGCCGAGCAGTGAACGAGCGATGGCGACCGTCTGCCGCTGACCGCTGGACAGCGAGACGACGGGGGCGCGCAGATCGGGGATGCCTCGGGTCAGGCGGTCCAGCAGGCTTCTGGTGCGGCGCTCCATCTCCACCTCGTCGAGGAACCCGAGCCTGCGGATCTCCTGCCCGAGGAACAGATTGCCGACGACGTCGAGGTTTCCGCACAGCGCGAGGTCCTGGTAGACGGCGGCGATGCCGAGGTCCCGGGCGTCGTGGGGACGCCTGATGTGGACCGCCCGGCCCTCCCACTCGATGGAGCCCCTGTCCGCGGGGGAGACCCCGGAGATCACCTTGACCAGGGTGGACTTGCCCGCCCCGTTGTCGCCCAGCAGAGCGACGACCTGTCCGGCGTGGATCTCCAGCTCGATGTCGTCGAGGACCTCGATGACGCCGTAGCGCTTGCATACGCCGTGCAGTGCCAGCAAGGGGGGACTCGGCACGGAAACCATCTCCTTCCCGGGGGTGGGCCGGACCTGGTCGGAACCTGCTCGTCAGGTGAGTCCGGCCTTGTCACAGGCGGCCCCGAGTTGGGGGGTGCAGATCTGCTCGACCGTGTAGACGCCGTCCTTCACCAAGGTGTCCTCGATGGTGTCGACGGTCACGGACACGGGGGTGAGCAGCACAGCCGGAACGGTGTGCCCGCCGATGGGCGTCACCTCGCCCTTCGCGACCCGGTCGAGGCTCTCGTCGCGGGCCGCGGCCACGGCCATCGCGGCGCCGGCGGAAGCCTCGGGTCCGAAGGGCTTGTAGACGGTCATGTACTGATCGCCGCCGACGATGCGTCGCACGGCTCCGAGTTCGGCGTCCTGCCCGGTGACCGGGGGCAGCGGGGTGACCTTGTTCGACTTGAGGGCGGAGATACAGCCGGCGGCGAGGCCGTCGTTGGCGGCGTAGACCCCGTCGATGTTCTCGACGCCCAGGGCGGCGATCGCGGCGGACATGTTCATGTGCGCGGTCTCCGTCCTCCACTGGAGGGTGTCGTACGCCTCGCCGATCTTCACCCGCCCCTGAAGCACGGACAGCGCGCCCTTCTTGAACGACACCGCGTTGGGGTCACTGGGATCGCCGTTCATCATGACGATCTGGTCGTCGGGCGCCCTGTCGCCCATCGCTGTGAGCAGTGCCCTGCCCTGGAGCCTGCCCACCTCCTCGCCGTCGAAGGAGACATAGCCCGCGATCGGGCCCTCGGCGAGGCGGTCGTAGGCGATGACCGGGACGCCCGCCTCGTCCGCCTTCCTGACCGCGGGGCGGAGCGATCTGGCGTCCACGGCCACCAGGACGATGGCGTCGACCCCCTTGGTGAGCATCGAGTCCACCTGTTCCTGCTGGATGGCCACATCGCCCTTGGCGTTGGCGTTCTCGACCGTGCAGTCGTCGCACAGCTCCGTGATCCTCTCCTGGAGCAAGAGGCGGTCCTGCGTCTCCCAGCGGGCAGTGGTGGAGTCCGGCAGCAGTACGCCGATCATCGGCGTGTTCCCGGTGTGGGAGTTGTCCTCGGTGTCCTGTCCGCAGGCCTCAAGGGCAACGGCCGTCGAGATCGCGGTCAAGGCGATGGCCGCGCCCCGGATGCAGGCCTTCATGTGAAAGACCTCCCTTGTCCTTCACCTCGCGTGACGAGGGGCGCTCACGGTTGCCGGCGCCCGGCCCCTCCGACGGTCAGGGGCCCGGATGCGTCGCGGCCTCAAGGGCTGGCGTGTGATCGGCGTGGCAAGGCGAACACGTCTTAACTGTGGCACCGGCCGTGGTGATCTGCGAACGCAGCGGCTCGGCTCCGGCCGACGTTCGCAGCGGTCCGGCTCCGGCCTTCGACAACGGGCGCAGGGCACTGCGCGACGGACCTGCCACTCACGGCGATCAACCAGATCTGTCGGCTTCGCCCCGATATGCGATTCTGGTACATGGGCGCCCGGTCTCAACCCAGCGGCACCTGCCGCATGGACGGGAGGTAGGTCGCGGACATGCATCATGACGGCCGCGCCCTGGCCGGAGTCTCGGAACCGCGGGAGTCCGGGGTCGGCGCCGACGACAACGGTTCACGGTCACCTGTGCCGGAGGCCGCCGAGAGCGACAGGCCCCTGACGTTCGCCGGAGTGGCGTTGGCAGCGGTCTATGTGCCCGATGCCGGGAACGGCGAACTCCGGTTGGTGGAAACGGCCGGACGTGCCATGTCCGAGTACCTGCCGCCGGAGCGTGTGCCCCTGTCCGGTGACGCACCGGCGGCGCACGCCTTCCGCACCGACCGGCCGCTGTGGCTGGATCCGGCGGAACTCGCCCCCCGCTCAGGGGGCGGGCACACCGAAGGCCGGCACACCGAGGGCGGGCCGACGCCACCGCACACCCAGGCGCCGCCGACAGAGGCACCGCTCGCCGCCCTGCCGCTCGGGACGGAGGGCAGGCGGCTGGGCTGTCTCGTCGTCGTGGGAGAGTCCGCGGTCGGCTTCGAGACCGAGCAGCGGCGCTTCCTGGAGCGGTACGCCGACGTGATCGCCCGCATGCTCCGGACCGAGGCCGATCACCCCGAGCCGTCGTCGCTGCTGAGCCCCGCCCTGCGGAGTCTGGGCGTCGGCTCGTTCGTCCTGATGCCGGAGACCGGTCTGATCGAGGCGGACGAGGCGCTGCTGGACCTGGTCGGCATCACCCCCGACGACTTCGACGGCAAGGTGGACACCCTGCTCGCGCACGCCCTACCGGAGGACATGCACGCGCTCATCTCGGTACTGGAGCCGTCCACGCAGGCGTTCGGCCGCCGGGAGCTGGAGTTCCGTATCCGTCGCCCCACCGGTGGAATGCGCTGGCTGAGCCTGACCTGCCGGGTGGTCGCGAGCACCGACGACCGTCCGGAACAGGTGCTGGGCGTGGTCACGGCGACCTCGGTCCTGCGGCAGAGCGCCGACGACGTGTCCAGGATCCAGTGGCTGACGGCCGCACTCGACGACGCGACGACGGTCCGTGACGTCGGCCGGGTGGTGGTCACCGCCCTGCGCGAGCCGCTGGGCGCCGACCGGGTGGCGCTCGCCGAGCTGCGGGACGACCGGCTCATGGTCACCGTTCTGGACCCGCCCCAGCCCGCCGCCTGGCCGGAGACATGGCGTTCCGAGTGGCGTTCGGAGTGGCCCGACGCACCGGTCAGCGCCCTGCCCACGCTTCAGATGGCGCTGCGGGACGGACGGATGAACCTGTGGTCCGCCGGCACGGCCCTCGAACCCGGACTCTCGGGTATCGGTGCCGGAGGTCTGGCCGTGCTGCCGCTTCCAGCCAAGGGCCGGGTCGCCGGCGTGTGCCTGGTCGGCTGGGACGAGCCCCACGACTTCGTCCCCGAGGAGCGGTCCCTGTTCACCGCCACCGCGGCGCTGGTCGGCCAGGCCCTCAACCGCGCGCACGCGCACGACGCCGAGCAGGAGCTCGCGACGATGCTGCAGCGCAGTCTGCTGCCCCGGCGCCTCCCTGAGCTGCCCGGGGGGACGGCTGTCGCCCGCTACCTGCCCGCCAGACGGGGCTTGCAGGTGGGCGGTGACTGGTACGACGTCATCGCCCTCTCCGAGGACCGGGTGGCGCTGGTCATCGGCGACGTCCAGGGACACAGTGCCGGGGCCGCGACGATCATGGGCCAGATGCGTACCGCCGTCAGGGCCTACGCGGTCGAGGGCCACCCGCCCGACGTGGTGGTCTCACGCGCCAACCGGCTCCTCGTCGGTATGGAGACCGACCTGTTCGCCACCTGCTGCTACGTCGAACTGGATCTGGAGGAGGGCAACACCCTGTTCGTCCGGGCCGGCCACCTCTCACCGCTGATACGCCATCCCGACGGCAGGGCCGAGGAGGTGCAGGTCGAGGGCGGGCTCCCGCTGGGCATCCTCGCGGAGGCGGAATTCCCCATGACCGCCGTCGCGTTGACCCCCGGCACGGTGCTCGCCCTGGTCACCGACGGATTGGTCGAGGCCGCCGACCTGCCCCTGGACGAAGGCATGCGGCGGACATGCGACGCCCTCGCCGCCGCCGATCCCTCGGATCCCGGGCGGATGGCCGACGAACTGCTCGGCGGTGTCGACCGCCGCGAGGACGACGTGGCGCTGTTGCTGCTGCGCTACGACGGGATGAGAACCCGGCCGATCCGGGCCGGCTGGGCGGTCTGGCGGCTGCCCGACGCCGTCATGCACGCCCGCCGTTTCACCGCGCGCACGCTGCGCAAGTGGGCCGTCGAGGACGTGGCCGACTCGGTGCTGCTGGTCGTGTCCGAACTGGTCACCAACGCCCTGGTGCACACCCAGGGGCCGGTACGCGTCGATCTGATGCTCCGCGGGGACCGGCTCCGGGTCTGCGTGACCGACTCCTCGCCGCGTGCGCCCGCCAAGCCGGTGACCGTGGACTGGGAGTCGACGGGCGGTCGGGGTCTGCTCCTGGTCGAGGCGATGTCCGAGTCCTTCGGCTCGATGCCGGTGGCCGACGGCAAGCAGGTGTGGAGCGAGATTGTCGTGCCGCGGCGCGAGCCGGCTCCCGCGGACCCGGAACCCGGGACGGAACAAGGGGCTGTGCCATGAGAACCCGTACGCGGCAGGTCGTGGCGGCGCTCGTCGCCGGGCTCATGACGATGTCCCTGGCCTCCTGTGGAGGAGACGAAGCGGCGGACACGGACGGCTTCACCGTCGGTCTGCTGCTGCCGAGCCGGGCGGTGCCCCGCTGGGAGCACTCCGACAAGCCCTTCATCGAGCGGCGCCTCAAGGAGCTGTGTGCCCGCTGCACCATGGAGTACGGCAACGCCGAGAACGACGCGGCGAGGCAGCGGCAACAGATGATGTCCATGATCACCAAGGGGGTCGAGGTCCTGATCCTCGACGCCGCCGACACCAAGGCGCTCCGCTCCTCGATCCAGGAGGCCCGCAAGGCGGATGTGCCGGTCGTCGCCTACGACCGGCTTGCCGAGGGCCCGGTCTCGGGCTACGTCACGGTCGACGGCGAGGAGGTCGGCAGGCTCCAGGGCGAGGCCCTCCTGAAGGCCATGGACGACAGGGCGAACGGCAAGAACGTCGTCATGCTGAACGGCGATCCGACCAGCCCCAACGCGGCGTGGTACAAGCGGGGCGCCCTGTCCGTCATCACGGGCAAGGTGACGATCAGCAGGTCGTACGACACCTTGGGCTGGAGCAAGGACAACGCCCACACCAACATGTCCGCCGCCATCGGGGGCCTCGGCCCCGACCGGATCGACGGCGTCCTGGCGGTCAACGACTCCATCGCCGCGGGCGCCATCGCCGCCTTCAAGAGCGCCGGTGTCGGGAAGCTTCCTCCCATCACCGGCCAGGACGCCGACATCGAGGCCGTGCGGCGCATCATCAGGGGCGAGCAGTACATGACGGTGTACAAGCCCTTCGAGGCCGAGGCCGACGCGGCCGCCACCATGGCCGTCGCCCTGGCGCGCGGCGAGGATCTCGACGACATCGCCACCACGACGACCGACAGCCCCACCACCGAGGGCATCCCGTCCGTCCTGCTCACTCCGCGCGCGGTGACGGTCGACAACATCAAGCAGACACTCGTCAAGGGCGGCGTCTACACCGTCGACCAGATCTGCACCCAGGAACTCCGTCGCGCCTGCGGAAAGGCCGGGCTGACCCGGTAGGGGAACGGGGAACGGGGGGAGCATCGGAGGGCGTGGGAGGAGGGGCCAAGGGATCCGATCCCTTTACCGGAACACCCCGGCCGCGGTCAGCGAACGGGGTCCCGGAACAGCCCGGCTCCGGTCAGCGAACGGGACGCCGCCTGGCGCGCCGGGACCAGACGACGGCGGCAACGATCACATCGGCTGCCAGAAGCATGATGCCGATGACCAGCAAGTAGCCCAGGCCGTCCGCCGCCACGCCGATGATCCCCAGGACGACAGCGGCGAGGACGATCAGCAGGAAGAGCACCATCGCCCGCGCACCTCCCTTCGAGTCCCTTCGAGCAGGCTGCAGTATCAGCGGACCGCCGGTCTCAGCGGCGCGCGAGTTGCCGCTCGCCGTTGGCCCCCGGCTTGTAGGCGATGCCGTAGTAGTGGAAGATCTCTTCCTCCTGCTCGGCGGGCAGAATGTCGTCCGTGCCGATCGAGGGGGCCTTTTTCACCAGGCTCTTGGCATAGGAGACCTTGAGGTAGCCCGGCCCGAGGGTCGTCTCGTCGAGGGGGACGAAGACCAGCCGCTGCCGGGTGGGCAGTCCGGTCCGGACGGTGGCCACGGCCGGTTCGTCGGTGGCGGTGTCCACGTAGACCGCTTCGAGGGCGCCGATCCTGTGCCCCTTCGGATCGACGACGTCCTGGTTGCGCCATTCTCGGATATCGGCTGCCTGGATCATGCCGTTTCCCCTCTGAGCGAGGCGCTCGCCGACGTCGGCTGCTCCACGGAAGATCACGGCCGCGCATCGGCCGAGGCAACGACTCCGGCGTGAACACGCCGGAGTCGCCCTTCCGGGCGGTTGCACGTGAGAGTGCACCACCCGCAACGATTTTACTACGGTCTGTGCGGGTCGAACATTCGTGAGTGCAGCATCGAATGCATCGTGCTCGCGCTGTGCGCCAGAGGAGGAAACCGGCGATCGAGGGCCGGGGCGGCAGCCGTCCATGGCAGAAAGTACCTGCAGGTGTCGCACGGTATCCGCAGGCTTTGGGCAGGACTACGCTGCCGGGTGAGGCCCCAGTCCCCGGCAGCGATGTCCAGTTCCGGTCCTGGGAGGCCCACCGTGCACCAGGTGACCACTCACCGCGAAGTGGAGCGGCTGGTGACGGCTGTCGATCTGGCGAGGGATGCGGCTCTGCTGGCCGAGGTTGTCGAACTGCGCGCCAGGAACGAGCAGTTGGGCCGGGCGCTGGTGACCCGTGCGGTCATCGACCAGGCCCGCGGCATGGTGATGGCGTTGGCGCCGTGTTCCAGCGAGAGGGCCTGGGACCTGCTCGTGGGTGTGTCGCAGCACTGCAACATCAAGCTCCGGGACGTGGCCGCGGCCCTGGTGGCCACGACGGACGACGAGACGCTCCCGGTAGAGATACGGCGGGAGCTCAGCCGGGCGCTGCGGCGCCTGCACGCGGCGGACCGGGGGTGACGGCGTGCGCCCGACGGATGGCACCGGGAGCTGTGAACTCAACTCTCCGGTGCCTTCGTCCCGGCCGGCCGTCGGACGCCTCTGCTGAGTAGCCCTGCCGACGAGTCCCAAACACCCCCACGGTTCCTGCTCCGTTCGGCTACTCGGGCCGTTGGGTCCGGTCGTTGTGGGCGAGGCCGTCCGGATGCGCCGACGTACGTTCGCCGAGGGGAAGAACCAGTACCTGAAAGGCTGTTGGGCCGGGCATCCGGTGGATCTGTCCTGCTTCCTGCCAGCCCCAGGCCGTAAAGGCCGCACGGACCGAGCGGTCGGCCTGCTCCACCAAGGTGACGCCGAGCGAAGCCTCGTGGTCACCGAGCAGGCGTTCCTGCAGCCTGCGGGCGAGCCCGTGGGAGTGCTGGTGGGGGTGCACGACGGTATCGAGGATCGCGAAGACATGTCCGGACGCGGTGAGTTGTTCCAGGTTCTGCGGCAGCGGACCGTGGAACCCCTGCCACCAGGAGCCGTCGCGCGACACCGGGACTCCGAAGGCACACCCCGTCAGGGACCGGGCCTCGGCGACCAGCATGTCGAATCCCGGCAGCTGTACGTCGTCCGCCAGGCGGAGCAGGAACTTCTGCCGGTCGTGGAACTCCTCACCGGGCGAGGCGGCGGACGACTCCACGTACAGATCGGCGAGGTCCTCCCGCAGTCCCTCGGCCTGCCAGCGGTTCAGCCGGCGCAGCCGCACCGTGTCCAGCGTGGACGGCTCGGAAACTTCGGGGTCGTGTGGTTGGGGCGGGGTGCGCATGGGCGCCTCGGTTCCAGACACTGGGAGACGTGTGGGACAGGCATCGTTGCCAACTGGCAGTGCACCGCCGGGGTCTGGGACGCGTACTCACGAGCATAGCCCGGGATCGGCCCTGGACCGGGGCCCGTTGGGAGTTTGAGAGCGGGCTGCCAGGGAACACGTTGGACGTGCTTCAGACCGGAGGCACGCCCGTGGGAGCAGCTGTCGCTGCTCCCCAGTGTGCTGCGGTCCGACGGCTCCCACGGTGAGCGATGCCACCGACCAGGGAGACACGTGCCCATGCCGAACGCACCCACGCAGAACCGGCCGGCCAGACGTGTCTACGACGACGCCCCGGACACCGACGCCGCGTTCCGCCGTATCGCGGCTTTACCGAAGGGCCCGGAGAGGTCGGCGCTGCAGCAGGAAGTGGTGTGCGCCTGGGCGCCGATGGCCGTGCGGCTCGCCCGGCGCTTCCGTCATCGCGGCGAGTCCTTCGAGGACCTCGAGCAGGTCGCCCAACTGGGCCTGGTCAAGGCGGTGTCCCGCTTCGAGCCGACCCTCGGCACCGCCTTTCCGAGCTTCGCCATACCGACGATCCTCGGAGAGGTGAAGCGGCATTTCCGCGACGACCTGTGGATTGTGCATGTGCCGAGGCGCGTACAGGAGCTTCGCAGCCGGGTCCGCTCCGCCGGCAACGAGTGCGCTTCGCTCAACGGTCACGAACCCTCGGTCCACGAGATCGCGGCTCACACCGGCCTCACGGAGGCGGAGGTACGACTGGGTCAGGGAGCCCTGGAGGCATACACCGCCCTGTCCATGGACGCCCTGCCGGGCCACTCCGCGGACAGCTACCCCTTGACCGACACCCTCGGAGGCATGGAGCCCGGCTTCGACCGGGTCGTCGACCGCGAGGCGCTCCGGCCGCTCCTGCAGGCACTGCCCGAACGAGAGCGGCAGATCCTCTACATGAGGTTCTTCTGCGAGATGACCCAGCAGCGCATCGCCCTGCAACTCGGCCTCTCCCAGATGCATGTATCCCGTCTGATCACCCGCATCTGCGCAGGCCTGCGCGAGCAGGTGTGGGCCGAGACCCACGATCTGAGGAGGGCGTCATGACGATGCTTCGGGTGCATGGGCGACGCCGGGGTGCGGGCCCGGATGGTCAGGCGTCCAGACCGACGAGGGGCTCGGAGCCGTTGATGAACGCCCGCGCCACATCGACCAGACGCCGGTTGTGGGAGCGGGCGTAGCCGCGCAGTGCGGAGAAGGCCTGCTCCATGTCGATGTTCTGGCGTTCGGCGAGTTTCCCCTTGGCCTGCTCGATCAGCACCCGGCTGTTCAACGCCGTCTGGAGTTGTTCGTTGAGGACGGTGCTGCGGTGGGTGGTGCGCTGCTGCAGGAGGCTGATGGTGGCGACGTCGGCCAGGGCCTGGGCGATGAGGGTGGCGGCGGGGTCGAAGGGGCCGGGGGTGGCGCGGAACAGGTTCAGCGCGCCTACGACCTCGTCCCGCAGACGCATGGGCAGGGCCTGGACGGCGCCGAATCCGCTGCGGTGGGCCGCCGTGACGAAGCGCGGCCAGCGGTCGACCTCCCGGGTCAGGTCGGGGACGATCACCGGTTGCCCGGTGCGGAAGCACTCCAGGCAGGGTCCCTCGTCGTTCTGGAGCTGGAAGAGTTCCAGCAGGCGTACCTGTTCGTCGGAGGCGGCCATCACGCGCAGTTTGCCGTCCCGGTCCGCGAGGAGCACCCCGGCGGCGCCGGCGCCGAGCATGCCGACGCAGCGGTCGGTGAGCAGACGGAGGAAGTCGATGAGGTCGAAGTCGGCGACCAGGTTGTCCGCCAGCTCGACGAAGGTCTTGGCCAGGAGCTGCTGATTCATCGTGACACCCTTGATTGAGACTAGTCCCGCCGGGAGGGGGCGGGAAGTGCGGCACGTTCGTCGGTCGGCACCGGTGCGTCAGGTTTCCTCGTCGGTCCGGTCGGGTTCCGCGTCGAGGGAGAAGCGGAGCCGGTGGGCCACCACGTCGGCGGCCACGTCGGCGAGCCGGAGCCCTTGCACATAGGCGTGGGCGCGGAGCCGGATGAATGCTTCCTCGATGCCGACGCCGAGTTGGACGGTGAGGATGCCGCTTGCCTGGTCGATCTCCGCCCGGTAGGCGCCCAGGTCCTCGAAGCCCCGGACTTCCGGTGCACCGTCGACCGGTGCGCCCGCCTCGACGATCTGCGTGTCGAGCAGGAGCAGTGTCGCGAGATCGGCGAACGCCAGCGCGTCGGCCAGTTCCTCGGCGTCGAGGACGGTCGGCACGTCGGCGTACAGGTCCAGAACTCCCGGGATGATCGCTCCCATCTGCAGGGGGAGCGCGAAGACCGCGCGTGCTCCGGCTTCCAGAGCCGCATCGGCGAACACGGCCCAGTGCTCCTGGAGTTCACCGGTGAGCAGATCGGGCGTCAAGACGGCGCAACCCCGTACGAAGGCGTCCACGCACGGTCCCTCGCCCAGCGTGAGCTGGAGCTCTTCCAGCTGTGCGCTGATGTCGTCCGTGCTGCACAGCGGATGGCTCGCCGCGGTCCGGGACATCGCCGACAGCCCGGCCCCGCCGACCGGCAGCGCAGCCACGGCCGCGGCGCACACGTCCACCACACCGGCCCGGGCGCCGCGCCGGGCCGCCTGCTCGGCGACCAGCACCTGTATCCGGGTGGACCGGCTGTCGGGCCTCACCCCGGCCACCGCGTCCAGGGATCGTCGGCAAGGCCTTCCAGTTTCGCCGCGGCGCGTTCGCCGAGGGGAAGGACCAGGACCCGGTGCACCGTGGCGCTCGTGGACTTCCAGACCACTCCCGCGTCCAGCCACCCCCAGGAGTGGAGTGCGCTGAGCGTGAGGTGATCGGCCCGGTCCACCAAGGTGGTGCCGAGCGACGCCCGGTGATCGGTCAGCAGTCGCTCCTGCAGCCGGCGTGCCACGTCCTGGTCCCGTGGATGCGGACGGACCAGGGTGTCGACGATCGCGAATACGCTGCCGGACTCGGCGACTTGCTCGATGCCGCGCGGCAGAGCTCCGTCGAATCCCGGCCACCAGAAGCCTTCGCCGCGCACCGGGAATCCGAAGGCGCATCCCACCAGGCCGTCCGTCTCCGCGATCACCATGGCGAACCCCGGCCGACGGATGTCGGATGCTAGACGGTTCAGGAAACTCTGACGGTCGGTCCGGTCGGTCCGGTCGGTCCGGTCGGTCCGGCGGTACGGATCACGGGGTGACGTCTTGCGGGAGGCCACGTAGAGATCCGCCAGCTCCCCGCCCAGGCTCTGCGCCAGCCTGCGATTCGCCCGACGCAACCGCACCGCGTTCGTGGCGGACCACTCGCCGCCTCGGAGGTTCGCGCCCACCCGTCCACTGCCCGGGACCGCGCGGGGATCAGCTGAGGGCATGGGACGGGTCGGATTCGAAGGTCCGCAGCAGGCGTGGTTTCTGCACAGTGGTCAGAACGCCCATGGTTCTCACACTCCTCACGTCGATGCTGCCTCCCGGACCCGAGCGGTCCGGGAGACACACGGCACGGGAAGACCCCGGCCTGCTGTCCGTGGTGCGGCGGCCGGGGTCCTGGGCTGCGGATGGTGCGACTGGCTGAGTACTGAGACTCCTGCCGAAGCCGTCAGCCGTCAGCCGGGAGAACGGGAAGCTACGACGGTCCGGTCGGCCGGGGTGACACCGGCAGCGGCGAGAACATGCCCGGCCGAGGCGGCATTGTCGTCCCGTACGGCCATGGCCATCGCGGCGCGGGCAGGTGCGGGGGCAGCCTGCGGAGGTATCACCAGGAACAGGAAATGGTCCTGGGAGCCCCGGGTGACGATCATCGTCCTGTCCCCGACGGCGGACCAGTCGATACGGACCGTATGCCCCGCGACGACCAGATGGCCCGGGGTCTCGTCCCAGTCGTTGCTGTCGAGGCCGACTCGGGAGATGTTGCCGAGCCGGGCCGTCAGTGCGATGACCAGGCCGGACAGTTGGCTTCCGATGTCGCGGGACCTCGGCCACCACGCGCCGTCGAACGTCCCCGTGCGCTTGGAGGTCGTCTCCAACCGCAGCACCGCGGTGCCGGGAAGCACCGGCTCACTGCTGGTGTCCGCCAGGAGCTGGACGGGGAGCATGATGACTCACTTCCCTTGTGTGCGGGCCCAGGCCCAGGACCGGAGTCGCCCACGGCCACCGTCGCCCTGGGCTCGGCGATCACCGGTTGCGCTCGTTGCGGCGGGACCGGGAACCTGCGGCGGGGCCGATGGCCCGGGTCCCCGGACAGCCGGCAGGGAGCGGCTGAAGCGGAAGGCCGCGATGCGCTCGTCGTGCTGGTTGTTGAGCCGGTGGATCAGGAACGCGCCCAGAGCCACCATCGCCAGGATCACCACTACGGTCAGGAAGGTCTCCATGGCCCTCACACCTCTTTCGCCGGATGCGGCGTCGCAGGAGCGACCTCCGGTGTGCCGAGTACCGGAGCAGTCACCGCCGGGATCCGCGAACCCGCGGGTGGGCCACCGGCCTCATGGCCTCCTTCGGAGTCCCAGACAGCCTCGACGGTCCGGTCGGTCTCCGTCTCCGTGCCCAGGCGCGCCGCCTCCGCCATCAGCTCGCTCGCGGTCGACGTGCGCAGTGGGTCGCTCGCGGCGGCAAGCAGCCAGGCGGCCCAGGCGGGATTCGTCTGCGGAGGGATCACCAGCAGGTCCCAGCGGCCCACGCGATAGGAGAGCAGCAACATCTGGTGCGGGTCCTGCTGGGCCATGAACGAGCCCACCTTCACGACATGCCCCGCGACGGGCACCTTGCGTGGGACGGTCGGCCAGTGTGCGGGATTCACCGTGACCCTGGTGATCCGCCCCCACAGCGAATCCAGTACGGCGGTCAGTGCGGGAAGTTCCGCCCCGAGATCGCGGGAGCGGGGCCACCAGGCGCCGTCCAGCAGAGCCGGTGCGGAACCGCTGGGAGCCAGCGACATCCGCAGAGACGGAGGAGAGGGCGGGTCTTCGAGTGTCGGCGCGTACGAAACGGTCGCAGTCATGGTGCGAACCCTGCTCCGGAGCGGTCGGAACCGGCACCGGCGTAGTCAATCGCCGAAAACGACACGAGCATGAAGGCCGGTGCGCGAAATACTCTCGGTAACCCCAGCCTACTCCTCCGGCAAGCCTCACGGACCGTGCCCGGGCACGGCGGTGGAGCCGGACAGCCGGTCTCGGCGTCGACGTCCGAATCGCGAGGCGTGAGCGGTCGGCCGGCGGGCGGCTACGCGTCGATGACGAGCCCCTTCGCCTCGAGCACGGCGGCGAGGTTGCTGACCTCGATGACGCTCTTTCCGGCGCGGTAAGCCGCGATATAGGCGTCCTCCGCCTCGACCCGCTCCTGGGACCTGCGCACGACGTCCGCCACGTCGTCGCGCCGCACCACCACCACACCGTCGGCGTCGGCGCGCACGACGTCGCCGGGATGGACGATCTCGCCGCCGATCAGCACCGGTTCGGCCATCGGCCCCACGGTCTCCTTGACGGTGCCCTTCATACACACGCTGTACGAGAAGACCGGGAAGCCGAGTTCGCGGAGTTCCCGGGTGTCCCGGACGCCGGTGTCGGTGACGAGGCCGCCCAGGCCCTTGGCGACACACGCGTTGGCCAGTACGTCGCCGAAGGAGCCCGCCTCGGCGTACTCGCCGGCGGAGACCACGATGACGTCACCGGGCCGGGCGTGGGCGATGGCGACCTGCAGCATGATGTTGTCGCGGGGAGCGCAGCGCACGGTGAACGCGGGGCCGCACAGCGACATCGCGGGGTCGACCGGCTTGATCGTCGAGTCGAGGGCGCCCAGGCGGCCCTGTGCCTCGTGGATCGTGGCGGCGGAGTACTTGCTCAGCTGCTCGACCAGGTCCGGGTCGGGCCGGTCGAACTTCGTGTTGACGCGGATCATGACGCTCCTTCGGGTCTTCAGGAGGGACGGGCAGGTCTTCAGAAGTGGCCGGCCGGTGACAGGTCCGCACAGGCGCGGCCGATGCGCTCGCAGGCCTCGGTGAGGACGTCGGTGGAGGTCGCGAAGGAGATCCGGAAGTAGCCGGGTGATCCGTACGCGGCACCGTGGATGACCGCCACCTGCTGCGACTCCAGCAGATAGCGGGCGAAGTCCTCGTCCGAGCCGATCACTTCACCCGCGGGGGTCCGCTTCCCCAGTACGTCCGTGCAGTTGACGAAGGCGTAGAAGCCGCCACTGGGCGGGGTGCAGGACAGACCGGGGATGTCGTCGACCAGCTTCACGGTCACGTCGCGGCGGCCGCGGTAGACGGCCACACACTCGCGTACGAAGTCCTGGTCGCCGGTGAGGGCGGCGGTCGCAGCGGCCTGGCTGATCGACGACGGGCAGGACGAGATCTGCGACTGCAGGGTGTTGACGGCCGCCACCAGCGAGGCGGAGCCGGCGCCGTAGCCGATCCGCCAGCCGGTCATCGCGTAGGCCTTCGAGACCCCGTTGGTGAGGAACACCCGGTCGGTCAGGCGTGGTTCGACGGCGGCGAGGCTGGGGACCTGACCCGGCTCGAACCAGATCTCGTCGTAGATCTCGTCGGTCAGCACCTGGACGTGCGGGTGGGCGAGCAACACGTCGGCCAGGGCGCGGAGTTCGTCGACCGTGTACGCGGCCCCCGTGGGGTTGCCAGGGGCGTTGAGGATCACCCATCGCGTCCGGTTGGTGATCGCCGACTCCAGCCGCTCCGGAGTCAGCTTGAAGCCTTCCGACTCCGGGCAGGGCACGACGACCGGTGTGCCGTCGTTGGCGAGGACCATGTCCGGATACGACACCCAGTACGGAGCGGGGACGATCACCTCGTCGCCCGTGTCCAGCGTGGCCATCAGCGCGAGGAAGATGACCTGCTTCGCGCCTCCGCCGACTGCGATCCGGTCCGCGGAGTAGCGCAGCCCGTGCCGCTGCTCCAGCTTCTGGGCGATGGCGGCCCGCAGTTGGGGCGTGCCGTTGACCGGCGTGTACTTCGTGTCGCCCCGCCGGATCGCCTCGACCGCGGCGGCCTTCACATGATCTGGAGTGTCGAAGTCGGGCTCGCCGACAGTCAGGTCGAGGATGGCGAGTCCCTGTGCCTTCAGTTCACGGACGCGCTGGGCGGCCGCGGTGCTGGGCGAGGGCTTGATGCGCCGAACGCGCAGGGCGGTCGCGGCAGTTGTGGAGGTCGACATGTCAGTCGGTCCGCCTCTCGAAGTTGAGGCCACCGGGCACCTGGAACGTCGGCAGGATCTCGATGTGGCCGATGTTCACGTGGCGCGGCGAGTCGACGGCGAACTCGATGGCGTCCGCGATGTCCTCCGGCTTGAGCGACTCGTAGCCGTCGTAGAACTGCTTCTGGGCCTCCTCCATGTCGCCGAGCAGCCGTCCGAAGATCTCCGTCTCGACCCGGCCGGGGCAGATCTCGGTGACGCGGATGCGGCGGCCGTATCCGTCGACGCGCAGCTGCCGGGAGAGGGTGTGCACGGCCGCCTTGGTGGCGTGGTAGACGGTGTTCCCGCCGAAGTTGTAGACGCCGGCGATGGAGCTGATGTTGACGATGTGCCCGAGGTCGCGCTCGACCATCCCGGGCATGATCAGGCGCACGAGGTGCAGTACGGCCTGGAGGTTGACCGCGATCTGCTCGTCCACGGCGAACTCGTCGGCGGAGAGGATGTTCCCGGTGCGGGAGACCCCGGCGTTGTTGACCAGGACGTCGACCTCGAGGCCCCGCAGGGTCTCGGTGAGGGCGGCGGTGTCGGTGATGTCGACGGCGTGCGGGGTGCAGCCCGTACGCCGGGCGAGGTCTTCGAGCCGCTCGGCGTTCCGGGCGACGGCGTGGACTTCGAGCCCCTGCTTGGTCAGCCGTTCGACGACCACCGCTCCGATTCCGGTCGAGGCTCCTGTCACCAGGGCGGCGTTGTAGTCGGAAAAGGGCATGTGGATGCACTCCTAGAGATCCTGGAGAGAGGTGGGGGGTGAAAGACGGTGGGGGGTGAAGGTGACCTGCCTGGTTACGCGTCGCGCAGCGGCAGGTGCGCCCTGTCCTTGACCCGGGACACGGCGATGAGCGTGCCCAGTGCGGTGACGACCGCGTAGAACGCGGGCATGTTGACGTTGCCCGTCTTGTCGATGAGGTAGGTCATCAGCAGGGGAGCGGTACCGCCGAAGAGGGCGGCCGAGACGTTGTAGCCGAGCCCGTAGGCCGAGTAGCGCACCCGGGTGGGGAAGAGTTCGACGAGCAGGACGTGGATGACGCCGGTGTGACCGGCGAAGATGACCGCCATGACGCAGGCGCCCAGGATGGCGAGCGGGACACTGCCGGTGCCGATGAGCAGGTAACAGGGAATGCCGGCGACGGCCATGGCGACAGCGGCGCCCGCGAGGACCTTCTTGCGGCCGATGCGGTCGGAGAGGCCGCCCATGTACGGGATGGCGATCGAGATGGCCACCAGGCTGGTCGCGGTGACGAGCAGGCCCTGCACCTTGCTGAAGTTGAGCTCGGTGTTCATGAAGGTCGGCATGTAGCTGAACAGGACGTAGTAACCGGAGCCGTTCATGAGGGGGATGAACAGGGCGAGCAGCATCGCCCGGCGGTGCTCCGAGGATGAGAAGGCCTCCTTGAGCGGGTTCTTCGACAGGCCTCCCTCTTCCTTGAGGCGGTTGAAGTTGGGTGTGTCGCTGATCCGCTTGCGGATGTAGATGCCGGTGATGCCGAGCGGCACGGCGAGCAGGAACGGGATGCGCCAGCCCCACGACTCCATACGGTCCTGGCCGAGGCCGCTGGTCATGGCCGCGGCGATCAGTGTGCCGGTGAGCAGGGAGAGGAACGAGGCGATCTGGGCGTAGCTCGTGTAGAGGCCGCGCTTGCCCTCGGGGGCGTGTTCGGCGAGGAAGCTCATCGCGCCGGACGCCTCGCCGCCGACCGAGAAGCCCTGCGCGACACGCAGCAGGATCAGCAGGGCGGGGGCCGCGATGCCGATGCTCGCGTACGTCGGCAGGACGCCGATCGCCGCGGTCGCGACGCTGATCAGCATGATGACGAAGACGAGCATTCGCTGGCGGCCGATGCGGTCGCCGAGGTGGCCGCAGATGATCCCGCCGAGCGGGCGGAAGAAGAACGAGACGGCGTAGCCGAGGAAGACGAACTGGACGGCGGTCGCGTTGTCCGCGTTCGGGAAGAACACGACGGCCAGGGTGCCCGCCATGAAGCCGAAGATTCCGTTGTCGTAGAGCTCGGCGAAGATGCCGACGCACCCGGCGAGGGTGACTTTTCGCGCGGTTTTCGGATCTACGGTGTTCGGCACCGGCTGAGCGGCCACGGTACTCATGACGTTCTCCTGTCTGCTGGCAGGTTACGGGGAGACGGGGACGGTGCGTGCGGGGCTCGGGGGATGCACAGGGCGTCGAAGACGGTGCGCACCCGGTTCTGGAGGGCGTGGACGGCGCTTCGCTGGGAGCGGTGGGCGGCCACCGCCTCGGCGACGGTCCGGCGTCGGAACCGGACGGAGTGGCCCGGTCCGACCTGGCCGAGCGCGGAGAGGCCGGTCGCGGTCACGACGGCCAGCACCGGATAGCCGGCGGTGACGCCGCGGCCGCGGTGCAGGACGAGCAGCTCGTCGCCCGCGGGGACCTCGACGGCTCCCACCGGGACACCGCGCGAGAGCACCTCGCCGGTCGCGACGCGCCGGGGCACGTCACCGGCCATCCGCAGCCCGATGTGGTTGCTCTGCGGGCTCACCGTGAACTCCGACCCGAACAGCCGGTCCGCCGTGTCACCGAACTCGGCGAGGTCGGGGCCGTCGGTCACGTCGATCGTCCAGGGCGACGGGATGCGCGTCATGGGGAGGCGGGGCACCGGTGCCCGCAGCCGGAACAGCGGGATGCGGTACTCGGGGTGGTCGACGGGCGGGCAGTGCTGCCGGAGGCCGAGCTCGTCGCCGTCGCGCAGCCGGTGGCCGAAGCCAAGAATCGTGTCGGGGGCGCAACTGCCTTGCATGGAAGGGGCGTTCACCGAGCCGAGCACTGCCAGATAGACCCGGATGCCGCTCCGGATGCCGCTGATGCCGATCGTCTCGCCGGACCGTACGGAGAGGGGCTCCCACTGCGGCCGTACGACGCCGTCGACGGTCAGGTCGGCGGGCGCGCCGGTCACCGCGACGAGTACGTCGGTCGACGGTGTGCAGCTGAAGTCCAGGGCGGTGATCTCCAGCAGCGGCGCTCCCTCGGCGTTGCCGCAGAGCACGTTGGCGACGCGGGCGGAGTGCTGGTCGAGCGCACCGTTGACCGGCAGGCCGTAGCGGGAGCGCCCGAACCGGCCCAGATCCTGCACGGTCGTCATACCGGCCCGGAGGATGTTCAGGGTGTCAGCCATGCGACACCGCCAGGGAGCGGCCCGCGTGGTCGTCCCACTGCTCGGGCGTGATCGGTACGAAGCGGAAGGTGTCGCCGGGCCGGTACGCGGTCAGCGGGTCGGCGTCGAGGTCCTCCAGGACACGCAGGGGAGTGCGGCCGAGCAGCGGCCAGCCGCCGGGCGACGGCATCGGGCAGATCACGGCCTGCCGCCCGGCCACCGCGACCGAGCCGGGCAGCACCCGTGTGCGGGGCGAGGACAGTCTCGGGACGGGCCGGGGGAACGCCGGGCCGTCCATCATGGGTGCGCCGGCCGGTGCGCCGAGGCAGCGGACGGTGAGGTCCGCGGCGGAGTGCAGCTCCACGACCTCCCGCTCGCTCAGCCCCAACTGGTCGGCGACGACGGGCAGATCGGGGCCGAACTCGCCGCCGTAGACCACCGGGACGACGAAACGCCGTGCCGCGGGCGGCGTCACCGGACCCTCGCCGAGCCGGTCCGCCTCGTGCCGCAGTACGCGCCGTACCGTGTCGTGATCGGTGTCGGCGCAGTCGAACTCGACGAGCAGCGAGTCGTACGTGGGCACAATGCCGTGCACCCCGGCGAGCCGTACCGCGTCGAACGCGTCGGCCAGCGCGTGCACGACCTGCCAGCCGCGCTCGGTGTCCATGCCGACGGCCTTGGCCACGACGGCCGAGTCGCCGCAGTCCACGATCACGACGTTGCCGTGCGAGGTGTCGGCGCTTTCCGCGATGCCCGTGCCGCTGTCCATGTCAGGCGGCCTTGCCTTCGAGTACCTCGGCCAGAGCCGTGATCTCGACGTCGGCGCGGAGCAGGTCCTCGCGCACGCGGTGGGCGAGGGAGATCGCGCCCGGGGTGTCTCCGTGCAGCAGCACGGTGTCGCAGTCGACGGGGATGTCACGCCCGCCGACGCTGCGTATGACGCCCTCGGTCACCATGCGGATCGTCCGCTCGGCGATCTCCTTCTCCTCGTGGATGACCGCGCCGGGCTCGCTCCGCGGCACCAGCGTGCCGTCGTCGCGATAGGCACGGTCGGCGATCCCGACGATGCCGACCCGCAGGCCGCGGGCGCGTGCGGCGTCGGCGAGCTCGCCGTCCTGGGCCAGGACGACCAGCGACGGGTCGAGGGAGGCGACCGCGTCCGCGACGGCCACCGCGTAGTCGTGCCGGGTCGCCACCAGGTTGCCGAGCCGGCCGTGCGGCGCCACGTGCCGTACGCGGGTGCCGTGCGACACGGCGAACGCCTGGAGCGCGCCGACCTGGTAGAGCACGTCGGTGCGGACCTCGTCCGGTGTCAGATCCATCGCGCGGCGGCCGAACCCGACGAGATCGGGAAAGCTGGGATGCGCACCCACGGCCACGCCGCGCCGCACGCAGTGGCGGACCGTGGCGTCCATGATCCGCGGATCGCCCGCGTGGAATCCACAGGCGATGTTCGCCGATGTCAGCACATCGAGCAGGGCCTCGTCATCGCCCATCGTGTAGGCGCCGAACCCCTCGCCGAGGTCGGCCACGAGATCAACCCTGTGCGTCATGACATCCTCCGGACAGAAGAAGAAAAGGCGGCGCCGTATTGTCGTTCCGGCGGTCTTGGGGCGGGGCCCGTGCGCCGCCCGAAAAGAGGAATTAACGGGGCCGTCACATTTACTGCGAGATACGCGATCCATGCGGTCGAGGGATCTGGAAATCGCGTTTCGGTGAACGTAGTCCGAACGTGAGGAGGCGGCAAATACATGTTGTGCGTGACGTAATCACCGTTGGATATGACGTGGCGCACACGCGCCAAGGGTCGTCCGGCGGCACCGCGCCTACCATGAGGCTCCGCCCCCGCTGGAAGGCCGCACATGGACACCAGGCGTCTCTACTCGTTCGTAAAGATCGTGGATGCCGGGAGCATCACGCGTGCGGCGGACATCCTGCACATTGCGCAGCCCGCGCTCAGTCAGCAGCTCTCGGCGCTGGAGGCCCAGTTCAAGCAGCAGCTCCTGATCCGCAGCAAACGAGGCGTCGCTCCTACGGAGGCCGGCCGTGCGCTGTACCGGCACGCGCAGCTCATCCTGCGCCAGATCGACCTTGCCCACGCGGCGGTCGACATCTCCGGGCGGGCCCCCGCGGGCAGCGTGTCGGTGGGCCTCGCCCCGTACAGCATGGGCGCGGCGCTCGCGCTGCCCCTGCTCAGGAGCGTGCGCGAGCGCTACCCCGACATCCTGCTGCACATCAACGAGAACTTCGGCGGAGTGATCAGCGAGGCGATCATGACCGGCCGGATGGACATGGCGTTCATCTACGGGGCCGGACCGCTGCGGGGCGTGCAGTTCGAGCCGCTGCGCACCGAGGACCTGTTCCTGATCGCCGCGCCGGGCGGGTCGGTGCCCTCCGGGGAAGGCGACGTCTCCCTCGAAGAGCTGGCCGGCGTCCCGCTGCTGCTGCCCAGCCGCATCCACACCATCAGACAGGTCGTCGACGCCGCGTTCCACCACGCCTCGCTCGAACCCAGGGTGGTCGGCGAGATCGAGTCCGTCCTGACCCTGATCAGCGCGGTGGGCGCCGACGTCGGGGCGACGGTCCTGCCCTGGTCCGCGGCGCGCGCGACCCTCGACGTACGGAATCTCGTGGTGCGCCGGATCGTCAATCCGGCGATCACGGTGAAACTGTCCCTTTGTACCTCCGACCATCAGCCTCTGTCGGAACCCGCGCACGCCGTGCACGACCTCTTCCATGAATTGATCACGGAATTCGGTGAGGGCGTCGCCTTCGGGGACACGTCTATGGAGTCTTCGAAGTTGTCGGATTGATGCATCCCGATTTTCGATGACGTCACGCAAAATGGCTATTTGTTGCTCCGGAATGTGCTGACTAGCGTCTTCACGAATCGAATCGATGTCAATGATTTCGTGAAACGCGGATCAAGCACGGGAGAAGCAGATGAAGCAGCGTGTGCTCACCACCCGGGCCGCCCTCCCCGGCGGGGGCATCGCCCGCCTGGCGTCCCACGCCGAGGTCGTGGCGTGGCCGGGCGCGAGCAAGCCCGAACCGCGGGATCTGGCGGAACTGGCGAAGGGCGCGAGCGCCATCCTGGCCCTGGGCAACGACCGGGTGGACGCCACCCTGCTGGACGCGGCCGGGCCCACGTTGCGGGTCGTCGCGCTGGCGAGCATGGGATACGACGCGGTCGACCGGGACGCCGCCGCCGAGCGCGGCGTCGTGGTCACCCACACCCCCGGCGTTCTCGCCGAGACCACCGCCGACCTCACGTTCGCGCTCATCCTCATGGCCCGCAGGCGACTCGGCGCCGCCCGCGACTCACTGGCCGCCGGTCAGTGGGGTCTGTTCCGGATGGACGACTACCTGGGCCTGGACGTGCACGGCGCCACGCTCGGCCTGATCGGCTACGGCCAGATCGGACGGGCCGTGGCCCGCCGGTCCCAGGGCTTCGGGATGCGGGTCATCCACCACGACCCGTACGCACCCGACGACGCCCTCTCCACGTCGGTGGACCTGCCCACGCTGCTCGCCGAGGCCGACGTCGTCTCGCTGCACGTCCCCCTCACCCCGCAGACGCGTCACCTCATAGGCGCCGCCGAACTGGCGGCCATGAAGCCCACCGCCACCCTCGTCAGCACCTCGCGCGGCGGCGTCGTGGACGAGGACGCCCTGCTGCGGGCCCTGCGCGACGGGAGCATCCACTCGGCGGGTCTCGACGTCTTCGAGCGTGAACCCATGGGTCAGGAACTCTCCCCGCTGGTCGCCGAGCCCCATGCGGTCACTCTTCCGCACATCGGTTCCGCCACCGAGGCCACACGGGCCGCCATGGTGGACCTCGCCGTGGACAACATCCAGGACGTACTCGCCGGGGGCCCGGCACGCACGCCGATCCCGGGCGGCGCGGCAACCCCGGGACAGGACAAGGCCCCGCGCCCGGTTGGTGGGCGCGGGGCCAGGTGACGCGGGGCGGAATCGGCCCGTGCGGCGGTCGGAACAAGACCCGCGGGTGGGTCAGAGCGCGGCGGCCGCGCTGTGCAGGTTCTTGGCCGCCAGGGCGAGTCCCTCGGTCTGGGAGTAGGCCGCGTCCTCGTGCTCGATGTTCACGGCCATGTCCGGGTCGATCTCCGCGAGGGCCCGCAGGAACTCGGTCCAGTACGGCACGTCGTTGCCGTTGCCGACGGCGACGAACTTCCACGCAGGGTTCTCCGGCCAGGCGTTGCACCAGAACCCGTAGCCGGTGGGCACCTTGCCGGGCGCGTCGGCGGGCACGCGGGTGAACGACGTGTCCAGTACGCCACGGATGTCGGCGCCGGCACAGAGCGTCGCGTCCTTCGCGGCGGCGTGGAACACCAGCGGGCCCAGCCACTTGATGGAGGCGACGATGTCCATGCCCTGCCACATCAGGTGGGAGGGGTCCATCTCCGCGCCGACGTTGGTCGCACCGGTCTCGTCGACGAGCCGCTTCAGGGTGACCGGGGAGAACACCACGTTGTGCGGGTGCATCTCGATGGCGACCCGGACGTCGTTCTCCCGGGCCAGCGCGTCGATCTGCTTCCAGAACTCGACGGCCACGCCCCACTGGTAGTCCAGGACGTCCATGTAGACGCCGTCCCACGGGTTCACGACCCAGGAGGGGTACTTGGCGTCGGGGTCGGAGCCCGGGGTGCCGGACATCGTGACGACGTGCTTCACACCGAGCAGGCCCGCGAGCCGGATGGTGCGGCGCAGATCGTCGGCGTGCTTGGGACCGACGCCCGGGAGCGGGTTGAGCGGGTTGCCGTTGCAGTTGAGCCCGGTCAGCTCCAGCCCACGCTCGGCGAACGTCGCCAGGTACTCCTCGCGCGCCTTGGCCGAGGACAGCAGCAGGTCGATGGGACAGTGCGGGGAGGGGATGAAGCCACCGGTGTTGACCTCCACCGAGGTCAGCCCGTTCTCCTTGAGGATGTCCAGGGCCTCGGGGAGCGTCCGGTCGTGCAGACAGGCGGTGTAGGCGCCGAGCTTGAGAGCCATGTGTCTCTTCCTTCTGTGCGGGAGGGGTCAGGCTGCGGGCGGAACGGTGACGGCGGCACCGCCGATCCGGGACGACTCGACGACGGCCCGGATGATCTCCATGGTCCGCAGTGCGTCGGCGAAGGTGGCACAGGCCGGCCTCGGGTCGGCGGCACCCGCGACCTGGTCGAGGAAGGCACGGGCCTGGTAGGTGAAGTTGTCGGCGTTGCTGGCGCCCACACCGGGCGCCTCCATCGGGACCCCGCCCGCGAAGTACGGCATCTGCGGACCGGCGATGATCTGCCGGGCGCCGCGCGTACGGGCCTCGGGCTGGGCGTCGTCGAAGAGGTACTCGGCGGGCCTGTGCTGGTCGAACGCGGCTCGGCCGCCGAGGCCGAGGACGTCGAAGGCGAGCCCGTTGGGCAGGCCGAAGCCGGTGCGCGTCACCGAGAAGGTGCCCACGAGCCCGGACTCGAAGCGGGCGGTGAAGGACGCGGTGTCCTCGTTCTCGACCTCGCCGAACTCGTCGGAGACCGGCGCGGCGTTGTGCCCGACGACAGCGCCCAGCGGCAGGGGCCGCTTGGGGATCTGCGTCGACAGCGAGGCACCGGAGACCGAGGTGATGGGACCGGCGACGTACTCGGCGACGTCGATGACGTGCGAGCCGACGTCACCGAGCGCACCGGAACCGGGGCCGCCCTTGAACCGCCAGGTCAGCGGCCCCTTCGGGTCGGTCGCGTAGTCGCACCAGTACCGGCCGCTGAACAGCGAGAGATCGCCCAGCTCGGCGCGTCGGACATGCTCGCGGATCGCCGCGATGCCCGGGGAACGCCGGAAGGTGTACCCGACAGCGGTCACGACCTCGGCGGTGCGCTCCAACTCGGCCATCGCACGGGCGTCCTCCAACGACCCGGCCAGCGGCTTCTCGCACAGCACGTGCTTGCCCGCGGCGACCAGCGCCTCCGCGATCGGGCGGTGCAGGGCGTTGCCCACGACGATGCTCACCGCGTCGATCGTCGGGTCCTCGACGACGGCCTCCCAGCTCGGGAGCGCCTTCTCGTACCCGTAACGGCGGGCGGCGTCCTCGCCGAGTTCGGCGTTGGCGTCGGCGATCGCGGCAAGGCGGACCGGCGGCAGGCCGGCACCGAAGACCGTGTTGACGTTGCGGTAGCCGGCCGCATGGCTGCGGCCGGCCATGCCGGCTCCGATCACCGCGACGGAGATGGGTTTGGCGGACGTGGTCATGGCGGGGGCCTTTCGCGTTGGTGGTGCTTGGTGTGGGGGCCTCGGTCGCGTCGTCCCTGACGTCCATGGCCACCTCCTGGCAGTTGTCGTGGGGAAGTCGTGCTCCTGCGGGAAGGGCGAACCGTCAGCTGGAAGTGGGGAAGTCGAAACCGGCGGTCACCTGCTGTGCGGGCTGCGGCCAACGCGTCGTGACGACCTTGGGCCGGGTGTAGAAGCGGACACCCTCGGGGCCGTGGATGGGGGAGTCGCCGATCAGGGAGTCCTTCCACCCGCCGAAGGAGTAGTACGACATTGGCACGGGCACCGGCACGTTGACGCCGATCATCCCGACCTTGACGTTGCGCTGGAAGCGGCGCGCGGCTTCGCCGGAGCCGGTGAACAGGGCGGTGCCGTTGCCGTACGGGTTGGCGTTGATGACGCCGATGGCCTCGTCGAGGGTGTCGACTCGGACGACGGCGAGGACCGGTCCGAACAGCTCTTCCTTGTAGGCGTCCATCTCGGTCGTGACGTGGTCGAGGAGGGACGGCCCGGTGAAGAAGCCGTCCTCGTGGCCTTCGACCTTGAGGCCACGACCATCGACGACCACGGCGGCGCCCTGTCCGTCGGCGACACCGACGGCGTTCTCGACGCGTTCCTGGGCGGCCTTGGTGACCAGCGGGCCCATCTCCGTGCTGGCGGCGTCACCGGGACCGACCTTCACCTCGCGTGCCTTGCGCTCCAGGACTTCGACCAGGGCGTCGGCCGCGTCACCGACCGCGACGGCGACGGACACCGCCATGCAGCGCTCACCGGCGGAGCCGTACGCGCCCGCCGTGATGTGGTTCGCGGCGAACTCCAGGTCGGCGTCGGGCAGGACGACGGCGTGGTTCTTGGCCCCGCCGAGCGCTTGGACGCGCTTGCCGTGTGAAGTGGCCGTCTCGTGGACGTACCTGGCGATCGGCGTCGAACCGACGAAGGAGACGGCCTCGATGCCGGAGTGGGTGAGGATCGCGTCGACCGCGTCCTTGCCGCCGTGCACGACGTTGAAGACGCCGTCGGGCAGCCCCGCCCTCTTGTACAGCTCGGCGACGAAGACCGCGGCGGAGGGGTCGCGCTCGCTGGGCTTGAGGATGAAGGTGTTGCCCGTCGCGATGGCGATCGGATGCATCCAAAGAGGCACCATGGCCGGGAAGTTGAACGGCGTGATGCCCGCGACGACGCCCAGCGGCTGGCGGAAGTTGTGCACGTCCACACCTCGCGAGACCTGGTCGGAGAAGGACCCCTTCAGGACGTCGCCGAGTCCGCACGCGTACTCCACGACCTCCCGGCCGCGCGTGATCTCGCCGCGCGCGTCGTCGACCGTCTTGCCGTGCTCGGCGGAGATGATCCGGCCCAGCTCCTCCTCGTGCTCCACGAGGAGCTGCCGGAAGGCGAACATGACCTGGGTGCGCTGGGTGAGCGACGACTCGGACCAGGTCTCGAAGGCCTTCGCCGCGGCGGTGACGGCGATGTCCACGTCGGCGGCCGAGCCCAGGGCGACCCGGGCCTGCTCCTGGCCGGTGGCCGGGTTGAACACGGGGGCCGTCTGCGGGCTGGTCCCGGCGGCGGAGGAGCCGTTGATCCAGTGCTCGATGGTCTTCACGGTGCGGGTTTCCTTTGCGGGGACGGGACTTACAGGTAGTGGCGCTGGGCCTGCTTGCGGGCGGCGTACGTCTCGTACGCGTCACGGGTGGAGTCCAGGGTGGAGGTCTGGCTCACCGGCACGTCCCACCAGCCGTGGCCGGGCGGGTTCGGCCCGTACAGGTCGGTCTCGACGTGCACGACCGTGGTGCGGGTGGCCGCCTTCGCCTTCTCCATCGCCGCACGGAACTTGTCGACGGAGGTGGCGTGCAGTACGTCCGCACCGAGCGAGGAGGCGTTGGCGGCGAGGTCGACGGGGAGTACGTCGCCGTCGAGCTGTCCCGAATCTCCGTTGCGGTAGCGGTACTTGGTGCCGAACCGCTGCGAGCCGAGTGACTCGGACAGGGCGCCGATGGAGGCGAAGCCGTGGTTCTGGACGAGGACGATGATGACCTTCAGTCCCTCGGAGACCATGGTCACGATCTCCTGAGCCATCATCAGATACGAGCCGTCGCCGACGAGTACGACGACCTCGCGCGACGGGTCGGCCATCCTCGTGCCGACGCCGGCGGCGACCTCGTAGCCCATGCAGGAGTACGCGTACTCGACGTGGTAGGCCTTCGGATCCCGTGCCCGCCACAGCTGTTGCAGGTCGCCGGGCATGGAGCCGGCCGCGTTGATGACGACGTCACGGTTGCCCAGGACGTCATTGAGCGCGCCCAGGATCTGGGTCTGGGCGGGCAGTTCACCGGTGTTGCGGTCGGTCGCGAAGCACTCCTCCTCGATCTCCCGTGTCCGGGCGATGAGTTGGCGTGTGCGGTCGCGGTACTCCGGGGCGACCTCCCAGTCCGTCAGCGCGCCCGCGAGGGCCTGGATGCCGAGCCGGGCGTCGGCCACCAGCGGTTCCGCCGAGTGCTTCACGGCGTCCAGGCGTGCCACGTTGAGGTTGACGAACGTGACGTCCGGGTCGCCGAAGACGGTGTGGCTGGCAGTGGTGAAGTCGGAGTACCGGGTGCCGATCCCGAGGACGACGTCCGCCTCGCGCGCGAGTTCGTTCGCCGCGTACGAGCCGGTCGAACCGATGCCGCCGACCGCGTAGGGGTGGTCCCAGGGCACCGTGCCCTTGCCTGCGTGGGTGTCCGCCACCGGGATGCCGGTGGCCTCGGCGAAGGCCCGCAACTGGGTCTCGGCGCCGGAGTAGACGGCACCGCCGCCGGCCACGATCAGCGGCCTGCGGGCACCGCGCAACAGACGCGCGGCCCGCTCGACGGCGGCCTGCTCCGGTACCGGGCGGCCCACGTGCCAGACCCGGCGCCGGAAGAAGGAGACAGGCCAGTCGTAAGCCTCGGCCTGGACGTCCTGGGGCAGCGAGAGCGTGACGGCGCCGGTCTCGACCGGGTCGGTGAGCACCCGCATCGCCGCGAGAGCGGCGGGGATCAGCTGCTCGGGCCGGGAGATCCGGTCGAAGTACTTGGACACGGCCCTGAAGGCGTCGTTGACCGTGACGTCCCCGCCGCGGGTGTCCTCCAGCTGCTGGAGGACGGGGTCGGCGGCACGGGTCGCGAACATGTCGCTGGGCAGCAGCAGGACAGGGATCCGGTTGGTCGTCGCCAGGGCCGCACCGGTGATCATGTTCGTGGAGCCGGGTCCGGTCGACGCCGAGCAGGCGAAGGTCGCCAGCCGGTCGCGCATCTTCGCGTACGCCACCGACGCGTGCACCATGCCCTGCTCGTTGCGGGCCAAGTAGTAGGGCAGGTCTGCCTCTTGGGTGACGGCGGCCTGCAGTAGCGCCTGGCCCAGACCGGCCACGTTGCCGTGCCCGAAGATGCCCCAGACCCCGGGGATCAGCCGCTGCTCCTGGCCGTCGCGCTCGCTGTACTGGTTCGCCAGGAAGCGCACGAGGGCCTGCGCGGTGGTGAGCCTGATCGTTTCCATCACTCGGTCTCCTTGGCCCCGAACGGCAGCCGGGGGTCGCTCTCCTGGGACTCCCAGGTGCCGCGGACCCACCCGTGGGCGGGGTCGTCGCAGATCAGCCAGGCGCGGTGCTGGCCGGGGCCCGCCATGACGTTGAGGTAGTACAGGTCGTAGCCGGGCGCGGCGATCGACGGGCCGTGCCAGCCGTGCGGGATCAGGACGGTGTCGCCGGAACGGACCTCGGCGAGCACGTCGATCGGCCGCGCCTGTGTGCCGTAGACCCGCTGGTAGGCGAAGCCGCCCTCGCCCGCGACCTGGAAGTAGTAGATCTCCTCCAGCTCGGACTCGACCGGGTTGCCGCTGTCGTCCGTGCGGACCTCGTCGTGCTTGTGCGGCGGGTACGAGGACCAGTTGCCGCCCGGGGTGAGCACCTCGCACACCAGCAGCTGCTCGGCCTCGAACGTGCCCGGCAGGCAGTAGTTGTTGACCTGGCGGGAGCAGTTCCCGGCTCCGCGCAGCTCGACGGGCACGTCCTCCTTGCGCCCGTACCGAGCCGAGTGACCTCCCCGCTCGGTACGGGCGGAGGGCAGCGCGAACAGACCTCCCTGCGCGCTGCTGATCAGGGATTCCGACGCACGCGGGAGATACGCGAAGTCGGTGGCCGAGGCGAACACGCCTGTCCGTCCGGCGAGTTCGAAGGCCTTGCCGTCCGTGGTGACGGTGCAGGAGCCCGTCAGCGGCAGGACCAGGAACTCGGAATCCCCGGTGGACAGGGCGTGCGCCTCGCCCGGCCTCAGGGTCAGGATCCTGAGGCCGGAGTATCCCCAGCCCGCCGACTCGGGCGTGACCACGAGGTCGTACGGACCGTCGGCCGAAGTCCCGTGGGGGAGGTGGTACTTGCTCGTGTCGCTCACAGGAGGCTCACCGCCCGGTCCACCGCACCGGCAACGTCGCCGCCTGCGGGGTAGAGCAGGGAACGGCCCACGACCAGGCCCTGTGCGGTGGGCTGCTTGAGGGCCTTGCCCCAGGAGGCGAAGGCCGCGTCCGGGTCGGTGACCTCACCGCCCAGCAGGAGCGCAGGCAGGGTGGAGGCGGAGAGGACGCGCTCCATGTCCTCCACGACCGGCAGCTTCAGCCAGGTGTAGGCACTGCGGCGGCCGAGCCCCGAGGCGATGGTGACCGACTTGATGACGGCGTCGGTGGAGAGGTCGTTGCGGACCCTGCCGTCCTGCCAGCTGGAGAGGAACGGCTCGACCAGTGCTATGAGTTGACGGTCGTTCAGCTCGTCGACCGCGCGGGCGGTGTTCTCCAGGACGGAGGGCGTCGCCGGGTCCTGGAGGGCGATGCGGGTGAGCATCTTGCCGCCGTCGAAACGCATCGCGGCGATCGTCTCGGCGTCGTAGCCGGTGAAGCGGTCGTCGATCTCGAAGACCGACCCCGCGAGCCCGGCCCGGTTCATCGAGCCGAAGACGCTCTTGCCGTCGAGCACGCCGAGCAGCAGCAGGTCGTCCAGGATGTCCGCGGTGGCCAGCACACCGGTCACGCCGGGCCGCTCCAGGGCGACGCACAGGCGGTCCAGCAGCTTGAAGCGGTCGGCCATGGCGGTGGGATCGTCGCCGACGCCGTTGGCACCGCGCGCGGGATGGTCCGCCGCGATGATCATCGCCTTGCCGTGCCCGCCGAGCGGCGAGGTGGCCCGCACACGTCGCGCGGCGGCCGCCGCGACGGCACCGGGATCACTGACCCGGGCCTCCACGATCCGGCTCACGTTGTCGGACAGCACGTCGTCACACCTCTCGTTCGGTGGAGCTGGAGGCGAGCGAGACCTCGCGGAGCTTGGTGTCGACCTCGGCCTCGGTCGGCATGGCGTCGGAGCAGGACAGCCGGCCCGCGACGATGGCGCCGGCGGCGTTGGCGAAGGCGACCGTGCGGCGGGTGTCCCAGCCGGACAGCAGTCCGTGGCAGAGCGCGCCGCCGAAGGCGTCTCCGGCGCCGAGGCCGTTGACCACGTCCACCGGGACCGGCGGGATCTCGGCGGTCGAGCCGTCCCGGTTCATGGCGAGCACGCCCTTGGGTCCCTGCTTCACCACGGCGAGTTCGACCCCGGCGGCGAGCAGCGCCTTCGCGGCCGCGTACGGCTCGCGCTCACCGGTGGCGACCTCGCACTCGTCGAGGTTGCCCACGGCGACGGTGGTGTGGCGCAGCGCCTCGGCGTAGTACGTACGGGCCGCTGCCGGGTCCTTCCAGAACATCGGCCGCCAGTCGAGGTCGAAGACCGTCGTCCCCGCCTTCGCCCGGTGTGCCAGGGCGGCGAGGGTGGCCGGGCGGCTCGGGTTCTCACTCAGTCCCGTTCCGGTGATCCAGAAGACGCGGGCGTCGCGCACCGCCGCGAGGTCGAGCTCGTCGGAGCGGATGTCCAGGTCGGGAGCCTTCGGCAGGCGGTAGAAGTAGAGCGGGAAGTCGTCCGGCGGGAAGATCTCGCAGAAGGTCACCGGGGTCGGCGCGATGTCCGACGTACCGACGAAGCGGGTGTCGACGCCGTAGCCGTCCAGGGCCGTGCGGACGAAGTCCCCGAACGGGTCGCGGCCGGTCTTGGTGATCACGGCCGCGGAGTGCCCGTAACGGGCGGCGGCGACGGCGACGTTGGTCGGGCTGCCGCCCAGGTACTTGCCGAACGAGGTGACCTCGGCCAGTCCCACGCCTGTCTGGAGCGGATACACATCCACTCCGACGCGGCCCATGGTCAGCACTTCCAACGGCATAACGCGGTTTCCCTTCGCTCCGGAGATCCCCGGGGACGGTGGACTTAAAGCGCTTTAAAAGCGCCTACAGCGGAGAACGATGCCTTCGCTTAAATGTCCTGTCAATAGGTTGTTACTACGAGATTTCGCGGGCCTGATGGCCGCGCCGCGAGGTCGATGAGAAACGACGGTGGCGAGGGCCGGAGGCCGGCGCCGTGCGCCGGTTCATCCGCGGTGTGCAGGCCTGGTGACTCGGTGACTCGGGCCTGATCCGCAGGTCAGGCCCGAGTCGGGAAGAGCCACCACGCGTACGGTGCCGGGGGGCTGGGCCCGTCAGAGCCCATTAGGACCCGTCAGCGCCTGTCAGGACCCGGCGGCCAGGTATCCGTCGATCTTCTCGCGCATGAGCCGCGAGGACTCGTGGGCTCGTTCCTCCCACGCGAACACGCAGGCGGTCAGCGTGCCGTCGAAGTTGTTCGCCTTCAGCTCCCGGAAGAGCTCGCCGAAGTCGACCTCGCCCTGCCCGATGTCCAGGTGCTGGTGGATCCGCGCGGGGGTGCCGGGCGGATTGAGGATGTACCGGTTGCCGGACGACGCCGTGTGGTCGAAGGCGTCGGCGAGGTGCACGTGGGTCAGCAGGTCGCCGGCGTACTGGATGATGCCGGGGGCGTCGTTGCCGATGTGGAAGGTGTGCGGGGCGCAGTACAGGAACGTGACGTTGGGGTGGTTGATGCCCCGGATCAGGTTGACCGCGTCGTAGCCGTTCTCGATGAAGTCGTCCGGGTGCGGTTCCAGGGCGAGGTGAATGCCCTCGCGCTCGAAGACCGGGAGGAGTTCGTCGAGGGTCTTCCAGAACTGCGCCTCGCTGCGGTCGGCTTGCTCCGGGCGGCCGTTGAACTCGGAGATCATGCTGTCCACACCGAGGTCGGCGGCGATCTGGATGGACCGCTTCCAGTACCGTACGGCGGCCTGTCGGTCGTCCTCGTCCGGCCCGGACCAGCGGAACAGGGGCAGCATCGAGGAGATGCCGACGCCCGCTGCGTCCAGGGCCTTGCGGAACTTCCGTACGGTCGCGTCGTCGACACGGGGATGGCGGAAGAACGGGATGAAGTCCTCGCGGGGGGACAGCTCGATCCACTCGTAGCCCAACTCGGCCACCACAGAGGGTAGTTCGAGCAGTGGGGTGCTGCGGATCATGTACGGATCGAGGGCGATCTTCATGAGGAAATGCCTTCGGGTCGGTAGGGGCGGTGGAGCGTTGGATCGGGGCGCCTTGGGCGCGGCGGTCCTCGGTGCGGTGGTCCGCGGTCCAGTGGTCCTCGCGCTGCGGGCGGCAGCCGATGAGTTCGCCGCTGTCAGGTTCTGCCTTCGGCGGAGGCGGAAGCAGAGGTGGTGGTGGGTGTCTTGAGGTCTTCGGCTTCGGGGAGTTCTTCGACGTCGACGCCGCGGACTTGGGCCAGTTCGTGTTTGAGTGCGGCGAGTTCGGCGCCGCCGGCCATGTGGTTGGTGAGTTCTTCGAGGCTGACGTCGGCGCGGGCGGCGGAGAGTTCCATGGTGCCCAGGCGCAGGACGCTGAAGTGGTCGCCGACCATGTAGGCGTGGTGGGGGTTGTGGGTGATGAAGATGACGCCCAGGCCGCGGTCGCGGGCGGCGGCGATGTACTTCAGGACGACGCCGGACTGTTTGACGCCGAGGGCTGCGGTGGGCTCGTCGAGGATGAGGACGCGGGCGCCGAAGTAGACGGCGCGGGCGATGGCCACGGACTGGCGCTGGCCGCCGGAGAGGGTGCCGATGGGCTGGTCGAGGTCGTCGAGGATGATGCCCATGTTGCGCAGTTCCTGGTCCGCGGTTGCCTTCATCTTCGCGATGTCCAGGCGGCGGACGGGCCAGGGGCCTTTGGTCATCTCGGAGCCGAGGAAGAAGTTCCGCCACACCGGCATCAGCGGCACGGTGGCGAGGTCCTGGTAGACGGTGGCGATGCCCTTGTCGAGGGCTTCACGCGGGGTGCTGAGGTGCACCGGTGTGCCGTCGATGAGGAATTCGCCCTCGGTGTGCTGGTGCAGTCCGGAGATGATTTTGATGAGGGTGGACTTGCCGGCGCCGTTGTCGCCCAGCACGCAGGTGACCTGGCTGGGGTATACCGCCAGGTCGACGGTGTGCAGGGCGCGGACGTTGCCGTAGGCCTTGCCCGCGCCCTTCAGCTCGACGATCGGCTCGGCGGCGGTGTCGGGCTTGTCCTTGACCGTGGCGCCGTTGGGGGAGGTGGTGTGGTCGGTCATGGGCTTTACCTCCGGGTGGCCTGGCGGCGGACCCACAGATTGACGAGGGCGGCGAGCAGGAGCATGACGCCGAGGAAGGCCTTGAACCAGTCGGGGTTCCAGTTGGCGTAGACGATGCCCTGGGAGACCATGCCGAAGATGAAGGCGCCGATGACGGGGCCGATGGCGGAGCCGTAGCCGCCGGTGAGCAGGCAGCCGCCGATGACCGCGGCGATGATGTAGAGGAATTCGTTGCCGACGCCCTCGCCGGACTGGACGGTGTTGAACGAGAACAGGATGTGCATGCCGACGAACCAGGCGCCGGCGCCGACGCCCATGAACAGGGCGATCTTGGTGAAGGTGACGGGGACGCCGACCGCGCGGGCGGATTCCTTGTTGCCGCCGGTGGCGAAGATCCAGTTGCCGAACTTGGTGCGCAGCAGCAGCCAGGTCGCGGCGGCGGCGAAAACGAGCCAGTAGAAGACGGTGATCTTGACGTCGACGTCGCCGATGCTGATCTCGGAGGCGAAGACCTTCTTGGCCTGGTCGAAGCCGTCCATGTCGCTGATGGAGTCGGTGGCGACGTTGCCGGTGAAGATCTTCGTGATGGCGAGGTTGGCGCCCTGCAGGATCAGGAACGATCCCAGCGTGATCAGGAACGACGGCAGCCCGGTGCGTACGAGCATGTAGCCGTTGAACGCGCCGATCGCCAGCGACACCACCAACGCGACGACCACGCCGACCCAGACATTCATGGAGAGCTGGAAGCTCCACATGCTGGCCGTCAGGGCCGAGGTGGTCACGGCCACGCCGGCGGAGAGGTCGAACTCCCCGCCGATCATCAACAGGGCCACCGGGAGGGCCATGATGCCCATCACCGACGACTCGTAGAGCACGTTGGCCAGTGAACCGGCCTCGCGGAAGGGGGAGGCGACCGCGAAGAAGAAGACGTACACGGCGATCGCCGCGATGAGCGCGCCGATCTCGGGACGGGCCGCCAGCCTGCGGCTCAGGGAGCGTTCCGAGGTCCGGCCGTCCTTGGGGGCGGGCGGCGGAGCCGGCGACGAGGAGCTCGTCGCCGGTGCCGTTGCCTGGATCATTGGGGTCACCGAGTGCCCTTCTCAGCGAACTTCGCGATGGCTTCGACGTTGGACTTGTCGACGAACGCCGGGCCGGTGAGCACCGGCTCCTGGCCACCGCCACTGAAGTTGCCGTTGGTCTTGTACAGCCACAGCGAGTCGACGGACAGGTAACCCTGCAGATACGGCTGCTGGTCGACGGCGAACTCGACGTCACCGCTCTTGATGGCGCTGACCATCTCCTTGTTCAGGTCGAAGGTCGCCACCTTGGCCTTGCTGCCGGATTCGGACACCGACTGGACGGCGGTCAGCGCGAACGGGGCGCCGAGTGTGACCACGGTGTCGATCGATGTGTCCTGCTTGAGCTTGGCGCTGATCGTCGACTTCACGGACGGCATGTTCGTGCCGTTCACGTACAGGTTCGTGGTCTTGCCCTTGAACGTCTTCTTCACACCGGCACACCGTTGCTCCAGGCCGACGTGGCCCTGGACCTGGATGACGCAGACGTTGTTCTTGGCGCCGGTCTCGTTGAGCTTCTCGCCGAAGGCCTCACCGGCGACCAGCTCGTCCTGGCCGAAGAACTCCAGGAGTCCCTGGTCCTTCCACTGATCCATGCCGGAGTTGAGGCCGACGACCGGGATGCCCGCCTTGCGGGCCTTGGCGATGACGTCCTTCATGGCGTCGGGCTTGGCCAGGGTGACCGCGATGCCGTCGACCTTCTGGTCGATCGCGTTCTGGACGAGGCTGGCCTGCGTCGACGCGTTCTCGTTGTTGGAGTAGATGAGCTTGACGTTGTCCTTGGCCGCGGCGGCCTGGGCGCCCTTGCGGATGATGTCCCAGAAGGTGTCCCCGGGAGGCGCGTGGGTGACCATCGCGATGGTCATGCGGGGAGTGTCGGCCTTGCCGACAGCCGCGTCGCCCGAGTCCTCCTCGGCCTTCTTGCCACCGGAGTCACTGGAACAGCCGGCGAGGACCAGAGCGGCCGCGGCGGCCACAGCCACTGCGGGGACGATTCTGCGGGAGCGGGGAAGGGATGTGCGGTTCATGCTACGTGCACCTCACTGTGCATCTGGGAGGGAAGGTGGAGCCGCGGCAACTGGTTGGGCCGGGGTAGTCGCGAGCGCCTCGGTCAGGGTCGCGGTTGAGAGGGGAGAGCGGGCTGAACCCGGTTCGGCGGGTCTCGGAGGCGCGTGGTGGTGCCTGAGGTCCGACGGCTTCCGGACTCAGTCCCTCGATCCGGTCGACCTGGAGGTCCCCGGACTCGACCTTCACGGCCCTGTCGGGTGGAGAGCGTGCGGAGGCTTCGGAAACGTGGTTCGTAAGGCGTTGCCGCGCCCGGTACCGGCATGCGGGGAGCCGTGGCGGCTGACCGTGCCGCGGCCGAGCGCCTTGTGGGCGTCGACGGCGGCCGGGCGTTTCTCGGGCACCCCGGTGTCATGCACGGCCGGGGCCGTTCGGTAGCCGCCCGGGCGAGTGCGGTCGGCCATGCCGGCGTCGATGACACCGATTCCGATCGACTGCTTCCTCACTGAGGCTCCTCTCCGGCACGCGAGGCGCTGTGGCAGGGGAGTCGGAGAGCGCGATCCGTGGGGTGCCGCGCTCCCGAGCTGACTACGTTGGAACAACAGGACAATTTAAAGCGCTTTAAGTCCTGGTACTATCGGCTCGTTTCGTGAGCGTGTCAAGGGTGTTGCGCGGGGAGATTGCTCAGGGAGGTATCAGTGGATGACGTCGATTCCGCGCGTGACCGGAACGGCACGGGCAAGCGTCCCCGGCTGGAGGACGTGGCCGCCAGGGTGGGGCTTTCGACGGCGTCGGTGTCCCTCGTCCTGCGCGGTGTGTCCGGCCCCAGCGAGCGGACCCGTCAGCGGGTCTTGAAGGCCGCCGCCGACCTCGGCTATCAGGTGGACCGCACCGCGAGCCTGCTGGCCAGCAGACGCACCCGGCTGCTCGGCGTCATGGTCGACGTCCACCGCCCCTTCCACGCCGAACTGGTCGAGCACCTGCACACGGCAGCCGAGGCGGTCGGCTACGACCTCGTCCTCAGCACCCAGACCCGCACCCGCGACGAGCACACCGCCGTCGAGACGCTGCTGGCCTTCCGCAGCGAAGCCATGATCCTCCTCGGCCCGACCGTCCCCGCCGACACCCTCGCAGCCCTTGACCGCAAGTCCCCCGTCATCGCCGTCGGCCGCCGGATCGCCGACGCCGCCCTGGACGTCGTACGCACGGCGGACGACGACGGAGTGGGCCAGATCGTGGACCATCTGGTGGGCCTCGGCCACCGTGCGATCACGTACGTCGACGGCGGCAAGGGCGTCATCGCCACCGACCGGCGCCGCGGCTACCGCACCGCCATGCGCCACCACGGCCTGGACGCGCACATCCGGGTCCTGCACGGTGACCACACGGAGGCGGCGGGCGAGCGCGCGGCCCGCAAGCTCCTCGACGGCGACGCCCTGCCCACCGCTGTCGTCACCTACAACGACCAGTCCGCCATCGGTGTCCTGGCAGCCCTGGCCCGAGCCGGCGTCGCCGTCCCCGGGCAGGTGTCCGTGGCCGGCTACGACGACGACACGCTCTCCCGGCTGAGCTGCTTCAACCTGACCACCGTCAGCCAGAACGCCGAGGAGCAGGCGAGGCACGCGGTCGCCGCCGCCGTCGAACGCCTCGACCATGGCCGCACCGAGCCCCGCGAGGTCGTGCTTCCCCCGCACCTCGTCATACGCGGCACGACGGCCGAGCCCGCCTGACCGACCTCGCCCGACCGACGTCACCTGGGCCGGCTCCGGGGGCAGGACCGCTCCCGCCCGGCGGCCGGACCCGCCCCACGGTGCAGCCGATCATCGTGCGCGAAAACCCGTCGCGATACGTGCAGCGGGTTGTTAGCGTGAATGCATGAGTTACGTTCTCTACCTCTGACCGGGCCCCAGGCTCCGCGCCTCACACCACAGTTGTGAGGCGCCGGGAGCCGTGATGTCGCCTGCGGCCCGCCCCGTTCCGGGCCTGGCCGTCCGTCAGACAAGGCTCGCTCCCACCCCTCGTACCCAGGGGTGACGTGTGCCTCCTTCCGGAGGAAGAACAACGTGACCAGTCTCAACCTGCCTGCCCGCGATCGGGCCCAGCTGACCTGCGTGGACGTCCGCGTCGACCGCGGTGGCCGCACAGTCCTGCACCAGGTCGACATGAAGGTCGCCCCGCGTTCGCGCTGGGGCGTCGTCGGCGAGAACGGACGCGGCAAGTCGACCCTGCTGCACGTACTCGCCGGCACCCTGGCACCCGACGAGGGGACCGTGCACCGTGTCGGCACGCTGGCCCTGGCCGAGCAGGAGATGCCGGCCGAGGACGAGCGGACGGTCGGCGACATCGTCGACGAGCACCTCGCCGACGCTCGGGCCGCTGTCCGGCAACTGGACGCCGCAGCGACGGCCCTCGCCGAGGAGCGGCCCGGCGCCGAACAGGACTACGCCGACGCCCTGGAAGCGGCACAGGCCCTGGATGCCTGGGACGCCGACCGCCGGGTCGATGTCGCCCTCGCGGGGCTCGGCGCCGTCAGCGACCGCACCCGTCTCCTCGCCACCCTCTCCGTCGGACAGCGCTACCGGATCCGGCTGGCCTGTCTGCTGGGGGCCGAGTACGACCTCCTGCTCCTTGACGAGCCGACCAACCACCTCGACCTCGCGGGTCTTGAGTACCTCACCGCCAGGCTGCGCGCCCACTCCGGCGGTGTCGTCGTGGTCAGCCACGATCGAGCGCTCCTGTCGGACGTTGCCACCACGATCCTCGACCTCGATCCCACCCGTGACGGCTGCCCGCGCGTCTACGGCGGCGGGTACACCGGCTACCGCGAAGGCCGCGAGGCCGAACTGGCCCGGTGGGAGGCGGAGTACGAGCTGCAACAGGCCGAACTCACCCGCCTCAAGCAGGCCCTGTCCGATTCGCAGAACCGCCTGAGCACCGGCTGGCGCCCGGACAAGGGCACCGACAAGCACCAGCGAGCCACCCGCGCCGGTGCGTTGGTCCGCTCAGTCCACCGACGCCAGGAGGACCTGGAGCAGCACAAGGTCACCGCCCCCGTCCCGCCCCAGCGATTCCACCTGCCCGACCTGCCCGCCCGGCCGGGTGTCGTCCTGCTGCGCGCGGAGGAGGTGACTGTCGACGGGCGGCTGCACCGGCCGACCGGCCTGTCGCTGACATCCGGCGACCGACTGGCGGTCACCGGGCCGAACGGGGCGGGCAAGTCCACACTCCTGTCCGTCCTGGCCGGTCAACTCGCCCCCACCACAGGCAGGTTGCACCGCTCGCGCAAGCTGCGTCTGCACCTGCTCGGACAGGAGTCACCGCGAGCCACGTACCGACGGGCCCATGACCTCTACCACCAACACACCGCGCGACTGGTCAGCGCCGGTGTCCTCAAGGACGGCGAGGTGACAGGGCTCGGCGCGCTGGGCCTGCTCAGCTCACGTGACGCCAACAAGGCCGTGGCCGAGCTGTCCATGGGACAGCAGCGTCGACTCGACCTCGCCCTGGCCCTCGCCGCCCGCCCGCACGTCCTGCTGCTGGACGAGCCCACCAACCACCTGTCCATCGCCCTGGTCGACGAACTGACCGACGCTCTCCACACCACCGAGGCGGCCATCGTCCTGGCCACCCACGACCGTCAGATGCAACGCGACATCCACACATGGCCACACCTGTCGCTGACCCTCCCCGTTGAGGCTGTTCGCGTGTAGGAGCAGCCGACGGAGTACGCGAACCTGACAGCCCAGTTGTCCTGAC
Source organism: Streptomyces sp. NBC_00258 (assembly GCF_036182465.1). Taxonomy (NCBI): domain Bacteria; kingdom Bacillati; phylum Actinomycetota; class Actinomycetes; order Kitasatosporales; family Streptomycetaceae; genus Streptomyces; species Streptomyces sp. NBC_00258. The sequence goes on along the minus strand of NZ_CP108081.1, from coordinate 1,898,415 downwards.
ACAGGCAACGGCACGGCGCAGACCGGTCCTGGTGACCGGTCTGCGCCGACTCCTCGGTGGTACGTCGGTGGTACCTCGGGGATACGTCAGACGCGGTCGGCCGCGATCAGCAGGTACTGGAAGCTGCCGTTCTTGTACGCGGTCAGGAACGTGTCCTCGATACCCGTGACCAAGTGGTCGGCCTGCTTGCGGAGTTCCCAGTAGGGGAGGGTGTCGGCGGTCAGGTCCTGTACGTGGACGGGCACCAGCCGGTTCCGCGCCATCGCGCGGAAGTACTCCGACCGTGGGTGGATGTCGCAGATGTAGTGGGCGTTGATGAGGGACACCTCACGGGAGGCACGTCCGTAGGCGTCGTTGTAGCAGCCGGTGATGGTCACGTAGCGTCCGCCGCGGCGCAGCAGCCTGGCGTGCTCGGCGAACAGCAGGTCCAGTTCCACGTACATGGTGGACTCGTTGTTCCAGGACGCCGCGTACGCGCCCGACCGGAAGCCGGTGTCCAGCATGTTCCGATGGTGATAGGCGACCTTGTCGTCGATGCCCCGCTTGCGGGCCTGTGCGTTGGCGAACTCGGCCTGCTTGGCGGAGATGGTGACTCCGTCGGCGTGGCAGTCGTACCGCAGGTTCGCCACGACGCTGCCGCCGCCGCGTCCGCAGCCGGCGTCGAAGACGTGGTCGGTGGGGGAGAGGGGGCCGAGGTGGGTGGAGAGGAGCACGGCCTGTTCCTGCTCCAGACGGTGCAGTTCGGCGGTGAGCCGCTCCCGGCGCAGGTCCGGTTCGGTCTCGTCGAGCACGGACCGGTCGGCGGCGCCGATGCCGTAGTGATGGTGGTAGAGGTCGTCGAGCCTGCCGAGTTCGAGGTTGACCGGGTTCTCCTCGGCGTTCCAGTAGTCCGCGACGCGGCTCTGGTACGTGGACTGGGTCGGCACCGGAGCTGTCGTGGTGCGTGCGTGGGGGGCGGTGGTCAACGGTGACTCCTCGTGATGGTGCGTGTGACGATGTGTCAGTTCCGCGCGCTTCACCAGTAGTTGGGCAAGTGGTAGCGGTGGGTGTTGGTGGCGTGCCACTCGTGGTTGCCGGCCACCCAGTCGGACAGTCCCTGTGCGTAGCGCTCGACCAGGGGTGAGGTGGCGGACAGGAGCGCGGACTCCTCCTCGAACGCAGCCATGATCCTGTTGTGGATCTCGACCGCCTTGAGATAGGCGGCCTTCAGCCCGCGCCGTTCGTTCGCGGCGATGACCTGGGGCAGATTCAGGTGGGTCGGATCGCCGGCCAGCTCCTTGGTGAAGGAGTACAGGTCGTTGACGATCGTGGTGGCGTTGCACGCGAGAGCGGTGATCCGCTGGATCTCGGGCCGCGCGTACACGGCCTCGGGCAGTTCGTAGCCGTCCACGGCGTCGACGATCGACAGACAGGGCCGGAAGTTGTTGAACTGCCGCATCACCAGGTACTCCCACACCTTCGGCACGTACCGGGTCTCCGACCAGGCGGCCTCGGCGAGGTAGCCCAGGTGCAGCCGGGCGATGTCGTGCACGAACCTGTCGGTCTGACTGGGGGTGGCGAAGACGGCGTAGTCCCGCAGCGCGAAGTTGTACGAGCGCAGCGGCCCGTCGGCCCGTACGCCGCGACGCCACTCCTCCTCCAGCTCGGGAGTGCCGTGGTAGGGATCGAGTGCCGCCTGGGCCATGATCAGCCGGCCGCCCAGCCCGCGTGGTGAGCCGCCCTTGCCCTCGTCCTCTTCGCAGTAGAGGTTGTCGACGAGGTTCTCGGCGAGCAGCAACTTGCCTGCCGAGGTGAGGCGTTCGAGGTCGGCCGCGCCGGGATGCTGCAGGACGACCGCCCGGCCGAACTGGAACCCCGAGAAGTCCCCCGTCCACGCCGCCGGGAACAGGTCCAGCCCATGCGCCCACTCCTCCAGCCTTCGGTCGACCTCGGCGGACTTGGCCGGGTCGGCGGGGGCGACGGGCCGGTACCGCAGCCCGGGGATCGCCCCGCCCCGCCGGGGCGGGCGGGCGAGGCTCGGCGGACCGGGCAGCCGCGACGGCGAACCGGAAGCCGACGGTGCGCTCATTCCGCGGTCCGCCCCACCTGGACGTTCTCCAGGATCCCCGCGGCGTCGGGTACGAGGATGGCCATCGAGTAGTAGGCGGTGACGAGATAGCTCATGATCGCGGTGGTGTCGATGCCCATGAACCGCACGTTCAGACCGGGCTCGAACTCCTCGGGAATGCCGGTCTGGTGCAGACCGACGACTCCCTGGTCCTTCTCTCCGGTGCGCAGCGCGATGATGCTGCTGGTGTGCTGCGGACTGATCGGGATCTTGCCGCAGGGAAAGAACGGAACACCCCGCCAGGAGGGCACCTCGTGGCCCTCGACGTTCACCGTGCCGGGCACCAGGCCGCGCCGGTTGCACTGCCGGAAGAAGGCGGAGATCGCCTTCGGATGGGCCAGGAACAGCCGGGTCTTGCGGCGCATCGACAGCAGCTCGTCGAGATCGTCGGGCGTGGGCGCCCCGGAGTACGTACTGACGCGCTGGCCGTAGTCCACGTTGTGCAGCAGGCCGAACTCGCGGTTGTTGACCAGCTCCCACTCCTGGCGCTCGCGGATCTCCTCGACGGTCAGGCGCAGTTGCTGCTCGGTCTGGTCCATCGGATGGTTGTAGAGGTCGGCGACCCTGGTGTGGACACGCAGCACGGTCTGGGTGAGGGACAGCTCGTACTCGCGAGGGACGAGGTCGTAGTCGACGAAACCGCCGGCGAGGACCGGCTCGCCCACATGGCCCGCCTGTACGGGGACATCGGCCTCGCCCTTGCGGTTCATGGGTTTGCTCTGCTGCTCCGCGAACGCGGCCAACTGGGCGGCGAGGGACGGGGTGCGGTCCACGAACTGCCTCAGGGTGTCCCAGTTGAGGGCGAGGACCACGCCCGCGGTCTCGGCCCGCACCGAGCTGAGCCACAGAGGGTCGGCCTGGCCGATCGCCTCGTCCCCCATTCCGTCGCCGTCCGTGATGACGCCGGTGACCTCCTCCTCGCCGTACTTTCCGGTGGTGTAACGGGTGAACCGGCCGTGGACGACGAGGTAGGCCTCCGTGACGGGCTGCCCCGCGTCGAAGATGACCTGGCCGGCACGCACCTCCCGCACCCGGAATCGGGACGAGATCTCCTTGAGGGCCTCGGCGTCGGAGTAGCCACGGAGGGCGGGCAGTTCGGTCAGCGTCTGGGGGATGACCTTGATGTCGTCCGCGCCGTTCTGCTCGAACTGCACCCGGCCCCGGCCGACGCGGAGCTGGAGTCGCCGGTTCACCCGGTAGGTGCCGCCCTTGATGTCCACCCACGGCAGCATCTTGAGCAGCCATCGCGAGGTGATGGCCTGCATCTGTGGTTCGGACTTGGTGGTGGTGGCGAGCTGACGCGCCGCCTGGGTGCTGAGGCTGGTGAAGCGTTCTTCGTCGGTGGGCCCGGCGGCGCTTTCGGGCGAGCTTTCCGGGGCAGACACATTTCCTCCCAAGGCATGAGCGGACGTGAGGGGACGCGCACGAACATGGCTGAACAGGGCGGTGTCGGGGGCATCGGGACTCGGGAAGGGCGCGGGCGGCTCAGACCTGACCCGCGGTCAGGGAGGCCGAGTGGTGGGAAACGCCCGGACGGCACCCTCGTAGAGGTCCGGGCAACTTGGCAGCACGCGCTGCATGTCAAAGCCAAACAGCCCCGGCCGCCACTCGGGAACCGCGCGCAAGGGGCGTGTTCACGCCCCGACGACGCCACTCCACGGCTCGAAGCAGCCACTCGGCGAGCACGCACTTCCACGCCGGTCGAGTGCCCCCTCCCACCGGCGCGAAGGGCGCACGAACGCCTCGAAGCCCCTTCCGACGCCCCGCGTCACCGGGGGCCGTGTCCTCGTCACCGTGGGCCTGGTCCTGCTCAGGTCACTCGGGGATCGACGTGGATCTTTGGGCCAGGACCGGCGTGGGCCGGGCGGGTGCCGGCCAGGACGTCACCGACCTGATCCAGGCCGATGGTCGCGGCGACGAGAGGACTGGGGTCGACGGATCCGTCGGCGTAGGCGCGGATGGTGGCGTCGAGGCCGGGGGAGGCGGACAGGATGCCGACCGCCGTGACGTCCTTGAGGGCCAGGGTGCGGGTGTCGATCCGGCTCGGCTCACCGGCCAGTCCCACGTACACGACGCGGCCGGCCGGCTCGACCAACTCCAGGGCCAGGCCCGGCAGATGGACGGCGTTGGAGGCGTCGATCACCGCGTCGAAGGGCAGGTCCGGGACGGAGTCCTCCGTCCATACGTCCGCGAAGCCCAGGGTGTCGGCGAAGGCGAGTGACTCTTCGGTGCGGCCCATCAGATGCACCTCCGCACCGGCGGCCCGGGCGAACATCGCGACCAGCAGCCCAATGGTCCCCGGGCCCAGCACCAGCGCCCGGTCGCCGGGCCGCAGTGCGGCGGCCTCCGCGGCGCGCAAGGCGTTGCCGCCCGGCTCCACCAGGGCGCCGAGCACGGGGCCCACGGAGTCGGGCAGAGCGTGCAACGAGGAGGCCGGTACCGCGAGTTGCTCCGCCAGAGCGCCCGGCCGCTGCCCGCGTATGCCGACCTCCTGCCGTTGCTCGCACACGTGCTGGTGACCCCGGAGGCAACGGCGGCAGAGGCCGCAGCCGAGCATGGTGTCGCCCATGACCCGCCTGCCGATCCAGGCGGGATCGACGCCGTCGCCGACCGCGGCCACGCGACCGGCCCATTCGTGGCCGATCCGCGTCGGGTAGGTGGAGTGACCCTGGTGGAGGTAGGCCATCGCGCCGGTGAAGAACTCGACGTCGGTGCCGCACACGCCGACCCGCTCGACATCGACGACGACCTCGCCGGGCACGGCCACCGGCGCCGGCGCGTCTTGGACCGCGTACTTCCCGGGGCCGGTCAGCACGAAGGCACGCATGAGGTGCATGAGGTCAGCCTCCAGTGCTGGGCGGGCGAGGGGAAGGGGGGAGGAGCGAGGGGCGATGACCGGGGCGGCTCGGACAGCGGGGCCCCGTCGGGCGGTGGTCACCGGTGCGGCTCTCCCAGAGGCCCGAGTGCGGCACGGATCTCGTCGAGGGCGCCGACCAGGGTCTTTAAGGGCGTCCGGTACGCCAGTGCGCTGACGCTCAGAGCGCCGGAGGGGGCCGTCGGCGAGGTCGCGTAGACAGGCAGGGAGAGGCAGTTGACTCCGGTCTCGTTCTCCTGGTCGTCGAGGCCGTAGCCGCGCTCGCGTGTGATCCGCAGGTCGCTGTGCAGGGCGGCGGCCGTGCACAGGGTCCGCGGTGTGCGGCGTACCAGGGGCGTCGAGCCGAACCACGCCTCGACGTCGTCGAGCGTGGCCAACTGGTGGGCGAGCAGCAGCTTTCCGACGGCGGTGGTGTGCGCGGGGTTGCGGCCGCCCACCGTCGAGGTCAGCCGGACCGCTCCGGCGGGCGGGTCGACCTTCGCGCGGTAGACGACCTCGCGGCCGTCGAGGACCGCGTAGTGCGAGGTCTCGCCGAACCGGTGGGCGAGCGCTTCGAGTGCGGGACGGATACGTACGTGCTCGGGGCGGGCCTCGTGGTGGGCGAAGGCCATCCGGAGGAACTCGTCGCCGAGCACATAGCGGCCGCGGGCGTCCTGGTCGGCCAGACCGGCCCGGCGCAGGGCACCGAGTGCCCGGTGCACGGTCGGCTTGGGGCTGCCGATCACCCGGGTCAGCTCCTCAAGTCCCACCCCGTCGGGGTACCGGGCGAGTTCCTTGAGGACGGCGAGCACCCGGTCCGATCCCACAAGTCGGCTGCTGTCTGCGCCTGTTGAGCCGTCCGCGCCGAGGTCTGTCGATCCTTCGAACGTCTGCGTATGCTTCATGGCGTTCCAAAGATTAGACCCCTGTGTCGATTATTGGAAGGAGCTCAATGGTGACGCTCCGCAGCGCCCAGTGGTACGCGGGCCAGGACCGCAACGCGTACATCCACCGGGCGTGGATGCGCCGTGGTGTGCCGGCGGACGCCTTCGCCGGCCGCCCGCAGATCGCCATCGCCAACACCGCCTCGGACCTGACTCCCTGCAACGCGCACCTGAACGAGGTGGCGGCCTCGGTCCGCAACGGGATCTACGAGGCGGGCGGCATTCCGCTCGACCTGCCCGTGGTGTCGCTCGGCGAGACACAGGTGCGACCCACGGCGATGCTCTGGCGCAACATGGCGGCGATGGCCACGGAGGAGATGCTGCGGGCCAACCCCATCGACGGCGTCGTCCTGTTGGGAGGCTGCGATAAGACGATCCCGTCGCTGCTGATGGCCGCAGCCTCGGTGGACCTGCCCGCCGTCGTCGTGCCCGGTGGCCCGATGCTGACCGGCACCTTCCGCGGTACGCCGCTGGGGTGCGGCACGGACGTGTGGCGGCTGTCGGAGGAGGTACGGGCCGGCACGCTCTCCCAGGAGCAGTTCACCCGCTCCGAGTCGGCGATGATCCGCAGCCGCGGGCACTGCAACACCATGGGCACCGCCTCCACCATGGCGTTGGTGGCGGAGGCCCTCGGTACGGTCGTGCCCGGTGTCGCCGGCACCCCCGCCCCCGACAGCCGACTGCTGGAGGCCGCGCACGGCACCGGCCGGCTGGTGGTGGACATGGTCGCCGTCGACCGGCGGCCGGGGACCTTCCTGACTAAGGCGTCGTTCCACAACGCGATCGTCGCGCTGGCCGCGATCGGCGGTTCGACCAACGCGGTCGTCCATCTCCTGGCGATCGCGGGGCGGTTGGGAATCGACCTGTCCCTCGACGACTTCGACCGCATCGGCTCCCGGGTGCCGGTCCTGGTCGACCTCCAGCCGGCCGGGCGCTTCCTCATGGAGGACTTCCACCGCGCCGGAGGCCTGTCCGCCGTCCTGCGCGAGGTACGCGACCTGCTCGACCCGGACGCGCTCACGGTCACCGGCGAACCGCTGGTCGGCCATCTCGACGACGCGCCGATCTGGGACGGCGAGGTCATCCGCACCCGCGCCGAGCCACTGGTCGCCGAGGGCGGCATCGCCGTGCTCCGCGGCAACCTCGCCCCGGACGGCGCGCTCATCAAACCCGCCGCGGCCTCCGCCCACCTGCTGCGCCATCGCGGCCGGGCGGTCGTCTTCGACTCGATCGAGGACTTCCACGCCCGCATCGACGACCCCGATCTCGACGTCGACGCCGACTCGGTCCTCGTGCTGCGCGGCTGCGGCCCCAAGGGCTACCCGGGCATGCCCGAGGTCGCCAACATGCCGCTCCCGAAGAAGCTCCTCGAACAGGGTGTCCGCGACATGGTCCGCGTCTGCGACGGCCGCATGAGCGGCACAGCGTACGGCACCGTCGTCCTGCACGTGGCCCCGGAGGCCGCGGCCGGCGGCCCCCTCGCCCTCGCGCGTACGGGGGACCACATCAGCCTCGACGTCCCGGCCCGCCGCATCGACCTCGACGTATCGGCCGACGAACTGGCCCGCAGGACCCCCACCAAGGCCACCGTCACGGGTTTCGCGAGCCCCCGGCGCGGCTGGGAACGCCTCTACGTCGACCACGTCCTGCAGGCCGACACCGGCGCCGACCTGGACTTCCTCGTCGGTTCCAGCGGCTCGGAGGTGAGCCGTGAATCGCACTGACTCCCGTCCGCCTCCGGCGGCAGAGCGCCCCACTGACAGCCGAGAACCTCCGAACCCTCACGAAGGCCGTTGATCTGCCAGCGACTCGAAGTAGGCCTGCTGGGCGGGGTAGTAGTCGTCGAAGCTCGGCGCCGGAGTGCCTTCGCGCGAGGCGACGAGCATGTCGAGGTAGTACTCCCAGCCCGGTCCGATCTCGCCGATTCCCTTCGTGGTCGTGAGGTGATGGACGAACTGGAGCTCCGTCGTCCCGGCCGACTCGGACAGCCGCAGTTCCATGCGCCAGTCGCCCGCTTCGTCGGACGTGGAGACGGCGAGGCGCCGCGGCGGTTCGCACGCGTCGATGCGCACCTCGGTCCACGCCTCGCCTTCTTCGAACGCCATCCGGACCCGGACGGTACGACCCGGCGCCGCGTCCCCTTCCCAGGGACCGAACCACCGTGCCGTGCGCTCCGGTTCGGTGACGCTCGCCCAGACGTCATCGATGGGTGCCCGGAAGATACGGGTAAGGATCAGGTCGTTGCCGTCGGCGGTGGACATGAGCCGGCCGCTGGGCAGTGGTTTCATGCGGTGTCCTCCGTACGTTCTCCGTGTGCTGCCGTGTGACGCGTGGACCTCTCACGCCGGGTGCGACGAACCTCTGTCTCAAGGGCATCCAGCCGCTGGTCCCAGCCGCCCGGCGCGCGAATCACAGCGACCCACTCGGCGACCTCCGCCAGGGGCGCCGCATCGAGCCTGTACATCCGCCGCCTCCCCACCAACTCGTCCCGAACCAGCCCGCACTCCCGCAACACCCGCAGATGACGACTGACCGCCGGCCGACTGATGGTGAAGCAACGCGCAATCTCCCCCACCGTGAGCGTGGCCCCACGCAGCATGAGAAGGATCTCCCTGCGCACGGGATCCGCTATCGCGTGGGCCACGTCGTCCATCCCAGAAGCGTAACCCATTGGTTACGGGTTCATGCGGACCGCTCCGGAGGAACGCCGGGATGTCACAGCCACTTGGCATCATGAACACGGTGAATACGACCGAGGCTTCAGACGAGCGTGACCAGCTTCTTCGTGTGCGGCTGACGAGCCTGCTGGAGGGTGTTCGGCCCTGGGACGAGCAGGAGCGTGCGCATCTTGCCGAGGCAGTGGAGTGGATCGCCGGCGGAGCTCCGCTCTATCGGGTACGGAAACCCGATGTGCCGGAGGTTCATCTGGTCAGCTACTTCGTGGTCCTGGACGAGAAGCGCGGCGAACTTCTGCTGGTCGCCCACCGGAAGGCCGGTCTGTGGCTTCCCAGTGGCGGTCACGTCGAGCCGAGGGAGGACCCGTGGGACACAGTGGTGCGTGAGTGCGGCGAGGAGCTGTGCATCGAGGCCGTCCCGTCGGGGGTCTCCGGCAGCGAGCCGTTCTTCCTGACCATCACGCAAACGCGCGGGCAGGGCCGGCACACCGACGTGTCGCTCTGGTATGTCCTGCAGGCGGACGTCGGCAGCATCGTCACCTTCGACGAGGATGAGTTCTCGGCGATCAAGTGGCTGTCGCTGTCACAGGTCCTCGCCGAACCCGTGGACACCCTCGACCCGCACATGCACAGGTTCACCCGCAAGCTCATGGCCGCGCAGCCAGGGTGAGGGCCCTCTCCGTCCGGTCACAGCTCACGTTCAAAGCGCGTCAGCCACCAGCGCGTTGGTGTCCGACCCGCTCGCGACGCCTTCCTGCGTCGGTGTCCGGCGACGAGCAACGCCGAGCCGGCGAGGGCCGCGATTCCGGTGCCGACGGCCCAGCCGCCAACGCCGCCGTTGTCCTCGGGCAGAGCGCAGGAGATCGTGCCGTTCTCGGCCACCTGGACGGGTGCCGTGTCGTTGCTGCGTTCGGTGTCCCTGACCCGGGTGCCGCCCGGCGCTGATTCGTCGGTCCAGGCCGAGACGGACACACAGCCGGAACGGGTGTCGTCGCTGGTGGTGCGCAAGGTGAACTCGTAGAAGACCTTCTGGCCGACCTCGCTGTACTGGCTGCAGGTGTAGCTGCGGCCGCGATTCTTCGTCCGGCAGACCTGGTCGGCCATCTCCTCCTCGGCCTCGGGGTCGTAAGGCGCCCGGATCACCTCGGTGCCGGGCGGTGCGATGAACACGGTCCGGATCTCGCCCGTCTCGGCGGGGCCGTTGTTGCGGTAGCCGATGCGGATACGGTGGGTCGTGCCGGCATTGCCGCGCAGCGCCGCGCCGATCGCCTCGATGTCGGCGGTGTTCCGCACCGGCACTCTCACCTCCGTCGGCTCAGGGGTGGTGGTGAACTTCGTCCCTCTGCCGCCGGTCGGGTCCGGGGTGAGGGAAACGGGTGTCCCCTGCCCCGGTGTGAGGCCGGAGGCGGGGGCGTCCACGCAGCACGGTGGGCCCGGGTGCCGTCCGGAGGAATGGAAGGACCACGCCCCGTAGGACAGTCGCTCCGCCAGCGCGGCACGGCTCGGCCTGACCCGCGGCACCGGATTCACCCGCATCGTCTCGCCGGGAGCTATGACGGCGTCGGGAAGGAGGCACTGGATGGTGTCGGCGTCCTTGGCGTAGCGGCAGTTGCTGTGCCGGGTGACCGCTGACAGATCTGCGTTGCCTTCGATGAGCAGGACGACGCCGCGGGCAGGAACATCGCCGGTGTTGCGGATGACGATGGGCACGCCGAAGGTCTCACCGACAGCGGTCGTCCTGAGCGCGGGACTCTCGTTCACCCGCAGTTCGGGCCGCCCGGCGATGACCTTCAGGCTGCCTCGGACGGCGGGCAGGCCCTCCGGCTTGAGGGTGTAGCTCAGGAGGCCGGAGTCCCCGGCACGGGCCCCGGCTGCGGGGCGGAGCTTCAGCTCCTGCATGTTCCAGCCCTCGGAGTCGGGGTGCAACTGCTTGGAACAGGTGAAGGACGGCATTCTCGGCCTGCAGCCATCGGCCCCCGACACGACGACCGCGACGCCGTCGATCCCCGCCGCGTCCACGGTCAGTTCGGCATTCCGCGGTGGCCCGTCGTACGCGAACTCAAGGCCGAGCACATCGGAGGTGTACGGCTCCTGCGAATGCAGCGGTACGTAGAAATACTCCTGTGTGACGTCGCGCGGACCCCTCTCCGCCGCCGTCGCCCGGCCCATGCCCGTGAGAGCGGTCATCAGGGTCAGGGCAACGGCCACCACACACCGCACGACGACCTCGCGCCGACGGTCCCGTATCCCGAACATTGCCGCAGTATCCCGCACCGCCTCCCATGTGACCTGCCGTCCGTGGAGCCGAAACAGGGTGGCTGGCCCTTGCAGTCGGGGCCTACGATCACGACCAAGGCGGGGTCGTAGCACAGAGGTAGTGCGCCGCGACATCATCTCGGAGGACGTCGGTTCGAATCCGGCCGCCCCGCCCCTTCAGAGCACGCGGTTCGAGGCCCGCGGTCAAGAACAGGCCACGGGTCGAGAACAAGCTCCAGGCGGAGACGCCTGTTCAGTCGATGATCGCGGTGGCCTCCACCTCGACCAGGAGGTCGGGCGCGGCCAGGGCGGCGACGCCAACCCCTGTGAGCGGTGGGGCCGGTGTGACCCCCAGCTTCGCGGCTGCCCGTGCGGCCCCCTCCATGAACAGGGGCATCTTGTCCGGGGTCCAGTCGACGAGGTAGACGGTCAGCTTCACCACGTCGTCGAAGGAGGCGCCGACCTCGGCCAGGGCGGTGCCGACGTTGAGGTAGCACTGCTCGACCTGTGCGGCGAGGTCACCTTCGCCGACCGTGACCCCATCGGCGTCCCAGGCGACCTGCCCCGCGAGGAAGACCAGCCTCGACCCGGTGGCGACCGACACCTGACGGTAGAGGTCGACCTTCGCCAGTCCTTCGGGGTTCACCAGAGTGATGGCCATGCTGACTCCTTGTCATAGAGCCCGGGGCTCGTTTCCGTCGAACCACGGTGCTCGTGCTCTCTTGTGGTTACTGGGAAACCGTAGGAGAGTGTGCGCTGACATGGAAGAACGCACTTTTCAGTGACTGGGGAACCTCATGGTGACCAAGCAGTTCAGCGACTCGCCCGACGAAGCGGACCTGACGCGCGCGGACTCCTTGGCGCGGGAGATCTTCTCGGACGTCGCCAACAAGTGGGCGCTCCTGATCATCGAGTCCCTCGGTGAGCGCACCCTGCGCTTCAGTGAACTGCGGGACGAGGTCGAGGGCATCAGCCACAAGATGCTCACGCAGAATCTGCGCATGCTGGAGCGCAACGGTCTGGTCGACCGGAAGGTGCACCCCACCGTGCCGCCGCGGGTCGAGTACACCCTCACCGAGCCGGGCCAGGGGCTACGGGCGACGGTGGACGGAATGTGCGACTGGACCCACCGCTACTTCGGCCACATCGAGGCCTCCCGCCGCAGCTTCGACGGCTGACAAGGGGGACTTGCGGGCGTTCTGTAATGGTTGTCATGCCTCGCGGTGTTACATCAGCCTGTCGGTATGCGCCGTACGAGTCCCAGTACCCAGGCCCCTGAATTCCCTGCCGGCGTCGCCACTCCGGACGGGGCGCCGGCGTGATCGCACTGACCATCAAGGCGCTCGTTCCGGTCGTCCTGCTCATCGCGCTGGGCTACGCGCTCAAGCGGACGATGATCACAGCCGAGACTTTCTGGTCGGACGCCGAGCGGCTGAGCTACCGCGTCCTGCTGCCCGCACTGTTCCTGTACAGCCTGGCGACCGCCGACACCGACGATCTGCCGGTACGTGCCCTGGCGGGCGTTCTGATCGCCTCCACGGTGGCCGTGGCCGTGCTGGTCATCGCGTGCAAGCCCATGCTGCGACTGAAGGACGACGCCTTCACCTCGGTCTTCCAGGGCAGCATCCGGTTCAACAACTACATCGGCGTGACGATCGCGGGCGGCCTGTTCGGCACCAAAGGCATTGCCTTCGCCGCGGTCTGCAACGCGGCGATCGTGCCCACGGTCAACGTGCTGTGCGTGCTGGTCTTCGCACGGTTCGGCAGTGCGCGGCTCAGCTTCTCGGGCGTTGTCAGGCAGCTGGTGACCAACCCGCTCATCCTCGCCTGCGCGGGAGGCATCCTCCTCCAGGCCCTCGACCTGCACCTGCCGCCGGGCATCGCACTGGCCATCCAGGCGCTGGGTGCCGCCTCTATGCCGCTGGGTCTGCTCTGCATCGGTGCCGCGCTGCGCTTCGGTGCCGCACGGTCGTGGACAGCACCCATCCTCGCGTCCTCGTCCGCCAAGTTCGCACTCATGCCGGCCGCCACGTTCCTGGCGGCTCAACTGGTCGGCCTGGGCTCCCACGCGCTGATCATCGCCGTACTCTTCCAGGCCCTGCCCACGGCATCGTCGTCGTACATCATGGCCAGGCAACTGGGCGGCGACGCACCGCTGATGGCCGGGATCACCGCGACGCAGACACTCCTGGGAATCGCCGCCGTTCCGCTCGTCGTGGCACTGGTCCCGGCATAGGGCCAACCCCGGTTGGAGGGGGAGAGGCAGCTGCCGAACTGCGCACCACTTCCTGTCGGGAAGGCAATCCGTGCCCGCTGGGCGCGCTAGCCCTGTTTCATGCGATGGCGCCGGACAGCGTCAGTGTTGGCACAGCGCGCGCGACAGTAGGCGCGGCGGCCGTTGCGGCTGGTGTCCACGAAGACGGTCCCGCAGGAGTCGAGCGCGCATACGCCCAGCCGTTCCCCCTCGGCCTCCATGGTGAAGATGGCCAGACCTCCCGCAGTCACGGCCTTCACGCGGCTCTGGAGGTCCTGGCCCTCCGGAGCGAAGTGCAGATGCGGTCGCAAGGCGTCGTGCGTGGTCAGGTACACACTTCCTGCTCCGTCCGCGAGCAGCGCGTTGATGGTCTGGCACAGCCCGGTCTGCGAAGACGCCTCGAAGGCGGGCCTCATCCGCCGCGACCACTCCCGGATCTCTTCACCGGCGGCAGCAGTCACCCGCGGACGCCGGATCTGATGCTCCCGCAGCGTCCGCTCCAGCACCTCGGGCATCCACGAGCCGCTCGATTCGAGATTCACCAGGGCCACGGCCAGATGGACGCCGACCATGTTGTCATGCTCAAACTGCACTCAACCATTACAGCACATGCCCTGCGCCGGAGTCGTAACGGTGGGTGCTCGAATTCGTCAACTGCCTTGCCTGTCCGGCAATTTGGCGGTCCGACATTGGCGCCGTCAGCCGGTGTCGCCTATTCTCGAAAATACCTACGGGGGTATCGCGTGAAGATCGTGAGGAGTCCTTCATGCCATTCACGTCCTCCACCCGCCGTTCCGCCCGGAGGCGCCACCGGGTACTGATCGTCGGAGGCGGAACCGCCGGGATCACGGTCGCTGCCCGCTTGCGCCGAGCCGGGGTCACCGACGTCGCGGTGGTCGAACCGGAGAGCACCCACTGGTACCAGCCGCTGTGGACCCTCGTCGGCGGCGGTCAGGCCCCGCTGGACATCACCCGCCGCCCCGAAGCCTCCGTGATGCCGACGCGGGTGTGCTGGATCCGCGAGGCCGCCGCATCCGTCGACCCCGAGGCACGTACGGTCACCACCACTGGGCGCCGCACCATCGGGTACGACCACCTGGTGATGGCACCCGGTCTCCAGCTGGACTGGGACGCGGTCCCCGGCCTGGACACAGCTGTCGGACACGGGGCCGTCTCCAGCAACTACTCCTTCGAGCATGCCCCGTACACCTGGGAACTGATTCGTGGCCTGCGCTCGGGCACCGCGGTCTTCACCCAGCCGACCGGCCCCGTCAAGTGCGGCGGCGCCCCGCAGAAGATCGCCTACCTGGCCGCCGACCACTGGCGCAGGCAAGGAGTTCTGGACCGTATCCGAGTGGTCCTCGTCCTGCCCGCGGACTCCATGTTCGGTGTACCGGTCTGGCGCCGGGCCCTGGAGCGGGTCGCCGGCCGCTATGGCATCGAGGTGCGGCTGAGCTCGGAGATGACGGCTGTTGATGGCGCCGCCCGCCGGCTGACCGTGACCGACCACTCCACGGGCGACGAGGAGACCCTCGGCTTCGATCTGCTCCACGCCGTCCCACCGCAAAGTGCCCCCGACTGGGTCAAGAGCAGCCCGCTCGCCGACCCCGCGAGTCCGTACGGCTATGTGGAGGTCGACAAGTACACCCTCCAACACCCTCGCCACCGCAATGTCTTCGCCCTGGGTGACGTCGCGAACCTGCCCACCTCCAAGACCGGCGCCGCCGTCCGCAGGCAGGCCCCCGTCGTGGTCGCAAACCTGCTGGCCGAGGCCCAACCCAAGAGCGAGCGGCCTGAACTGCGGCGCTACGACGGTTACACCTCCTGCCCGTTGGTCACGGCACGCGACAGGATGCTGCTCGCCGAGTTCGACTACGACCAGCGCCCAACTCCCAGCATCCCCTTGGTGGACACCACCAAGGAACGCCGGGACATGTGGCTGCTCAAGCGCTACGGCCTGCCTGCCCTGTACTGGCACGGCATGCTCAAAGGCCTTGCCTAGAGGTTCGGGTGTTCCGCACCCTGTCCGGCCACTCCGAGAACTCACTGCTCGAACCTGTGGGATGCGTGAACTGATGTACGCACCAGGCCAGTTGGGACGTACGTTGTGCGTTGAACCATCCATGCCTCGGCCGAGAGACGGGCTGCACTCATGACCGACCACGTGACAACACCCGGACCCGCGGCGCATCAGGAGATCGACACTTCGGTGCCGCACTCGGCGCGGATCTGGAACTACTGGCTGGGTGGCAAGGACAACTACCCCGTGGACAAGGAGGCCGGCGACGCCTACACCGCCGTCTTCCCCGGCATCGTGACCATCGCCCGCAGCAGCCGCGCCTTCCTGCGCCGCAACATCACGTACCTGGTCGCCGAGGCGGGCATCCGGCAGTTCCTGGACGTCGGAACCGGTCTGCCGACCGCTGACAACACCCATGAGGTCGCCCAGCGCCTCGCGCCGGAGTCCAGGATCGTCTACGTCGACAACGACCCGCTGGTCATCGCCCACGCCCGCGATCTGCTCCACTCCACCCCGGAGGGGGCGACCGCCTTCGTCGACGCCGACGTGCTGGACCCGGACCGGATCCTGGCGGCCGCCGCCGGGACGCTGGACTTCACCCGCCCCACCGCCCTCGTCCTCAGCAACATCCTGGGCCACGTCGCCGACCACGACCAGGCGCGCTCCATCGTCACCCGCCTCATGGACGCGCTGCCTTCCGGCAGCCACCTCTCCATCAACGACGGTTCACGCGGCATCGACCCGGTCTTCGAGCAGGCCCAGGACGCCTACAACGAAAGCGGCGCCGTCCCGTACAACCTGCGTACCGTCGACGAGATCACGGCGTACTTCGACGGCCTGGACCTCATGGAGCCCGGGGTCGTCTCGGTCCCCCTCTGGCGTCCGGACCCCGCCTCCGCCACCCCCGAACCCGTCGGCGAGCACGGAGGCCTCGCCCGCAAGCCGTGACCGTCGGCCGTACGGGAGTGCCTCAGGGGCCGAAGTGCTCCATGCGCGCCTGGGCGGGCGGACTGGGGGACGAGGAGGTCGTGCCGACGGACCAGTACTCGCCGGTGCCGGGGATCCGGGCGAGTGCGTTGAGCAGGACCGGTGTCGTCGCGAGCGGTCCGCGTTCGCTCGCCCAGGCCGTGCCGTCCCAGCGCAGATAGTGCGCCCGTGTCTGGTCCCAGAAGTCCCATCCTGCGATACGGTCCGGCCGCCCCTGCTCGTCGCCGGTGATGCCGCTGAGCAGGCCGACGGTGAACGGTGGGGTGACGTGGCTCCAAGCGGTGCCGTCCCAGTGCCGCAGGACGCAGCTCGGGGGCTTTCCGGGCGGTCCGCCGACTCCGTAGTCCCAGCCGGTGAGCCAGACGTCGTTGTCCGCGCAGGGGAGAAGCCCGGTGACACCGAAGCGGATCCCTGTGGGCGGCGGCAGTTCGGTCCACGCTCCGTCCCAGCGAGCGACGACACCGGTTCCGTACACCCATATCTCGCCACCCGGTGTGCGATGGACGCCTGACGGCGCCTCGGTCACCGTGCCCGGCAGCGGCGCGCACCAGCGCCACT
This sequence comes from Streptomyces sp. NBC_00258, assembly GCF_036182465.1. Lineage (NCBI taxonomy): Bacteria > Bacillati > Actinomycetota > Actinomycetes > Kitasatosporales > Streptomycetaceae > Streptomyces > Streptomyces sp. NBC_00258. The sequence goes on along the minus strand of NZ_CP108081.1, from coordinate 1,881,760 downwards.
CCCGCTTGTTCCAGTGCAGCAGCCCCTGCCCGTCACTGTTGCGGCCGGAGACCCAGGCCCGCCCGTCGGGGGCGACCGTCAGGCCGGTGAGTTCGGTCCCGGTGTCCTCCCGCCCCGGGTACGCCACCTCCCGCCAGGTGACGCCGTCCCAGGCGAGAAGGTGTCCGCGGCCGGAGGTGTCGGTGCCGACGGCCCACGCCGCGTCGGGGGAGCTGCCGGCGACGGAGTGCAGTTGTCCGGCGAACCCCAGATGGTCCAGGCCGGTCCGCGTCCACGCCGTACCGTCCCAGGCCATCGCCAGGGGCCTGCCCCGCGTGGATCCGTTCCGGCCCTCCTCGCCCACGGCCCACGCGAGCCCGGGCCCCGCGGCCGCCACGTCCAGGAGCTGCGCGGCCTCCTGCCCGTTCGGCACGGGTACGGGCTGCCAGCCCGGGGGAAACGCGCCGGTGGCGCTGCGGGCGGCCGCGAACGGTCCGGCCGCCGTGGTCAGCCCGAACCCTGCCGTGGTGCCGATCAATCCACTGACGAAGTGCCGTCTTCGCACGGGAACTTCCCTTCTTGTGCCGAGTAGGGAGGATCCACCGTTGGGCAGTACGCCGAAGAGGTCAATGCACGGAAGTGAGCATCTCGCGGGCCGTCGAGAATCGGCCGAAACACCCCGGCCGACGCCCTGGAGCGGGTGTGCCAGGAAGTCGTACGGTTCTCACCGCACCCGGGGCAGGCCCGTCACGGACATCATGAGCGAGTAGAGCGAGGTCGTGGCCGTGATGAAGAGCCGGTTGTTCTTCGGGCCGCCGAAGGCGATGTTGGAGACCGGCTCGGGCACGAGCAGTCGTCCGATGAGAGTGCCGTCGGGGTCGTAGCAGTGCACGCCCTCGTCGAACGCGGCGGCCCACAGCCGCCCTTCGTCGTCGAAGCGGATGTTGTCGAAGCCGCCCTCGGTGTGCTGGGCGAAAACCTTGCCGTCCGAGAGGGTGCGATCCTCGTGCACGTCGAAGACGCGGATCTGTCCGGCCCTCGTGTCGGCGACGTACAACTGCCTTTCGTCCGGTGAGAAGACCAGTCCGTTCGGTCCGCCGAAACCGTCCGCGACCCGTTGGATCCCGCCGGTCACGGGGTCGATGCGATAGACGTCGCAGGTGCCGAGCTCGCTCTCGGCGCGGAACCCCTCGTAGTCACTGGTGATCCCGAAGTCCGGGTCCGTGAACCAGACGGAGCCGTCGGAGCGTACGACCGCGTCGTTCGGGCTGTTGAACCGCTTGCCCTCGAAGCGGTCGGCGAGCACGGTGACGCGACCGTCGTGCTCGGTGCGGGTGACCCGGCGGTTGCCCTGCTCGCAGCTCACCAGCCGGCCCTCGCGGTCGATCGTGTTGCCGTTGACGTGCCCGGCCGGGGACCTGAAGACCCCGATCGCGCCTGTGGCCTCGTCCCAGCGCAGCAGGCGGTCGTTGGGAATGTCGCTCCAGATCAGCTGCCGCCAGGCGGGCAGATAGAGCGGCCCTTCGGCCCAGCGGCAGTCGGAGTGCAACCGCTCCAGCCGCGCGTCGCCGTTCGCGCACCGCCCGGTGCGAAAGCGCTCATCCAGGACCTCGTACAGATTGTTGAGTATCTCGCCGGACATGGCCAACCTCTCTCCGTGCGGATCTGAACACCATTCGCTGTGATCATAATATGACCGAACCAGATATGGTGGAGGCATGGGGATGGCCAACGGGATCGTGGACGACGTCGACAGGGCACTGATCGCCGAGCTGCAGCGTGACGCCGGGCAGGCTTATGCGTTGCTCGGCAGGGCGGTCGGCCTGTCGGCCGGCGCGGCACATGATCGCGTACGTAAGCTCCGTGAACGCGGCGTCATCCGCCGCACGACCGTGGAGGTCGACCCGGCCGCCCTCGGGCGGGGTGTACTCGCCTTCGTCATGGTCGACTCGTCGGCCTGGATGGGGGAGGCGTCCGAATCCTTCGCCGCCATCCCCGAGATCCAGGAAGCCCACGTCATCGCTGGCACGGCCTCCGTCCTCGTCAAGGTGCGCACGGCCTCCACGGAGCAGTTGCAGGACGTCCTGCGGCGGCTCTACGCGATCGAGGGTGTGAGCGGGACGCAGGCTACGGTCGTGCTGGAGACGTTCTTCGAAAGGCCGGTCCGCGCCGACTGATGTTGCTGGGCCGATGGAGTCGGGTGCCGGAAGGCAGCCGGGGGCCGGGAGGCGCTCCATCGTGAAACTGCTTGTTGGAAAGGGCACTTCGAAATCGTGAATCTCTGGTCGATCTACCAGCACGGCTTCGCGCGGATCGCCGCGTGCACCGGCCATGCGGCCATCGCCGACCCGCCCGCCAACGCGGAGGCGGTCCTGCGACAAGGCCGCCGATGCGCGCAGGAGGGGGTCGCCGTCGCCGTGTTCCCCGAACTCTGCCTGTCCGGCTACTCGATCGAGGACCTGCTGCTGCAGGACTCGTTGCTCGACGAGGTCGAAGCCGCGCTCCAGACCGTGGTCGCCGGTTCGGCGGATCTGCTGACGGTGCTCGTCGTCGGCGCCCCGCTGCGCCATCGCCACCGGATCTACAACTGCGCGGTGATGGTGCACCGCGGGCGGATCCTCGGCGTCGCGCCCAAGTCCTACCTGCCCAACTACCGCGAGTTCTACGAGCGGCGGCAGATCGCCGCGGGCGACGACGAGCGGGGCGGGACGATCCGGGTCGGCGGCGCGGCCGTGCCGTTCGGCACGGACCTGCTCTTCGCGGCGGAGGACGTTCCCGGCCTGGTGCTGCACGCGGAGATCTGCGAGGACATGTGGGTGCCGGTGCCCCCGAGCGCGGAGGCGGCGCTGGCCGGAGCGACCGTCCTCCTCAACCTCTCGGGCAGCCCCATCACGGTCGGACGGGCCGAGGACCGGCGACTGCTGTGCCGCGCCGCGTCCGCCCGCTGCCTTGCCGCCTACGTCTACGCGGCGGCCGGACTGGGAGAGTCGACCACCGACCTGTCCTGGGACGGCCAGACCATGATCTACGAGAACGGGGAACTGCTCGCCGAGACCGACCGGTTCCCGCTCGACGACCAGTACGCGGTGGCCGACATCGACCTCGACCTGCTGCGCCAGGCCCGCCAGCGGATGGGCACGTTCGACGACAACCGCCGCACCCACGCCGCACGCACCAGCGGCTTCAGGTCCGTGTCGTTCCGGCTGGACCCGCCCGCGACCGACCTCGGACTCCGCCGCCGGGTCGAGCGGTTCCCGTTCGTGCCGGCCGACCCGAGCCGCCTCGCCCAGGACTGCTACGAGGCGTACAACATCCAGGTCACGGGTCTGCAGCAGCGACTGGCGGCCATCGGCGGCCCGAAGGTCGTCATCGGAGTGTCGGGTGGCCTCGACTCCACGCACGCGCTGATCGTCGCCGCCCGGGCCATGGACCGCGCGGGCCGCCCGCGCAGCGACATCCTGGCCTTCACGCTGCCCGGTTTCGCGACCAGCGAGGGCACCAAGGGCAACGCGCACAAGCTGATGCGTTCGCTCGGAGTCACCGCCGCCGAACTGGACATCACGCCGACGGCCCGACTCATGCTCCAGGAGATCGAGCACCCGTTCTCCTCCGGTGAGCCGGTGTACGACGTGACCTTCGAGAACGTGCAGGCAGGGCTGCGCACCGACTACCTGTTCCGGCTGGCCAACCAGCGCGGTGGCATCGTGCTCGGCACCGGTGACCTGTCCGAGTTGGCGCTCGGCTGGTGCACCTATGGCGTCGGCGACCAGATGAGTCACTACAACGTCAACTCCGGCGTCCCGAAGACACTCATCCAGCACCTGATCCGATGGGTCATCAGCAGCGGCCAGTTCGAGGAGGAGACCAACGAGACGCTGGCCGCCATCCTCGACACGGAGATCAGCCCGGAGCTCGTGCCGGGAGAGGAACTGCAGTCCACCGAGTCCAAGATCGGCCCGTACGCGCTGCACGACTTCACCCTCTTCCACATCCTGCGCCACGGCTTCCGGCCGTCGAAGATCGGCTTTCTCGCCTGGCACGCCTGGCACGACCAGGACGCCGGTGTGTGGCCGCCGGGATTCCCCGAGGCCAAGCGGACGGAGTACGACCTGCCGGAGATCCGGCACTGGCTGGAGACCTTCTGCCGCCGCTTCTTCGGGTTCGCGCAGTTCAAGCGCTCAGCCATGCCGAACGGGCCGAAGGTCCTGGCCGGCGGCTCCCTCTCACCTCGCGGCGACTGGCGCGCCCCCTCGGACAGCACGGCGGCGGTCTGGCTCAGGGACCTCGCCCGCTGGGACGTGCCGCGGGAACAGGAAGGGGAGTAGCCGGGCCCCGGAACTGCGGACAGAGCCTAGGAATGTTCCCGCAGTGGGCGGATGTCGTCGCCGTCGAGGACCGGCTCAAGGCCATCGCATCACGACAGGAACCTGTGTCCGAGGGATGAGGGGCGAGCCCGTTGTTGCCGGGTGGCGAGGCTATGCGTACGGCCGGTCGCCCGCGATGGCGACCCGTTCCGCCACCCGAGGGTGCGGCGCGTAGTCGTTCACCGCGTAGTGCTGGGTCGCGCGGTTGTCCCAGAAGGCGACATCGCCCGGCTGCCACCGGAACCGCACCTGGTACTCCGGTACATGGGCCTGCTGTGTGAGGTAGCGCAGCAGCCGGTCGCTCTCCTCGCGGTCCATGCCGGAGATCCGTGTGGTGAACGAGGTGTTGACGAAGAGCAGTCGCCGCCCTGTCTCCGGGTGGGTGCGCACCACCGGGTGCTCCACGGGCGGAAAGGTGTCCTGGAGCGGTACGAGCCGCTCGGGCGGGTAGAAGCGGGCGAAGCCGGGGATGAAGTCGTGCACGGCGGTGGCCCCGTCGACGCGGTCCTTCACCTCCTGCGGCAGGTTGTCGTAGGCGGCGGCCATGTCGGCCCACATGGTGTCCCCGCCGAGCGGCGGGACCTCGTGCAGTTGAAGCACCGCGCCGAGCGCGGGCCGCTCCCGGAAGGTCACATCGGCATGCCAGACGTTCTCGAAGGTCGGCGTGGACCCACTGCCCTTGTCGAAGCGGACGACATCCTCGCTGGAGCCCTGGGCGAGCAGGGGGTTGGTCTCCAACTCCCCCCACTGCCGGGCGAAGTCACGCTGCTGCGCGGATGTCAGCCGCTGGCCGCGGAAGAACAGCACCTTCCACTCCAGCAGTGCCCGGTTCACCTCCTCGCGCAGCGCGTCTCCGAACGGCCGCGCGAGACTGAGGCCGCGTATCTCCGCCCCGATCGTGCGCCCTTGCGGCACGACCTCGAAGTGTTCGTACGGGCGCTCCTCCCATCCCTCGGGCAGGCGGCGCAGGACGCGTGCGCCCTCGTACATCCCGCCCTCGGGTACGCGGGCCTCGCGCAGTGCGGGCTGCGGCCCGGCGCTCATGACAGTCATGGCTTCCAACTCCTCGAATGCGTACTTCCGGTGGCAGAAGGCGGGTTGCTGAGTGCGCGTGCCCTCGCCTGCCGCGAACGGAGGAGTTCAGCGACGCGGTGCGAACGTGCACCGGGGAGTCGTCCAGGCCATGAGGAAGTGGGAGTCGTTCCGGACCATGAGGAAGGAAGACCGGCACTGTCAGGGCGGGGGCGCGGCGAGCGAACGGCTCGGCAGCTGCCCGGCTAGCGGCCTGAGCGCTCGCACCCGGTCCGATCCGGGACGCGCAGCGGCCCCGTCGTGTCGAACCAGTGTCCGGTCATACCGATGAGTGTGTGAGTTCCGCTGGGTACTGTCAACAAGGCATCGCGGGTCAGCCTGTCGACCGCCATGGTGTGGTGGCCCAGGGATGTTGTGTTGCCCGCCGGGCGGCGGCCGCGTCCGGCCGCCGCTGTGCCACCTGCACCCACGGTGGAGTGAGACGTGTCACCCCGGCCGTGTCACCCGACAGGGCGGCGGTCAGGCGGTGACCGGCTCCTGCTCCGCGGAGTTGTCCGCCGCGGATGTCTCGGCCGCCGTGTAGAAGACGGACGAGCCCTGCTTGGTGCGCTGGACATGGCCCTTGGCGACGAGCCCTTCCACCGTGGTGCGCACGACCTTGGGCTTGATGTCGCGGTCGGGGTGGGCCTGGGCGAGCGCGGTGCTGATCTCCGCGGAGGACCGCGGTTCGGACTGCCGTCCGAGGTGGTTGTGGATCAGCTCCACGAGAGTGGGCAGCTTGGCCGCGGGTGCGGACGCCTTCGTCTCGGGGGTCTTGGCTGCGGCCTTCTTCGGCTTCGAGGCAGTTGCCTTCTTGCGCCTGCCCGGCTTGGACTCGGCCGAGGCCTGTCGCGGCAGCGAAGGCTTGGCCGGGACACTGTCCTTCTCGCTCGAACCCGCTTGTTCCAGGCTCTCGGTGCCCAGCGTCCGCTGCAGGTTCGCCAGCAGGGACTGGTCGTGCTCCAGGGCACTCAACTGCTCCTGAAGCGCGGCCACTTCGGCGCCGATACGTTCCTGTTCCTTGGTGTTGCGCTCAAGGTCCGCAGCCACCTGAGCGGCGTACTGCGTCTTGAGTTCCGTGGTCGCTGACTCGACTTCGGACATGGCAGCTACCTCTCCTCCTGCATTGTGTGGTGCTGACGCCGGATGGTACTCGCATCATCCACGCCATGATCCTCACTGTGTCCAGGCTTGTCTCGAGGATCCACGACCTGGACACAACTGCCTTGCGCTGCATATGCCTGGGAAAGAGTGCACTCAGGTGGCGTCAGCACCTCCAGCACGTGATGTCTCAATTTCAACCTTCAAGGTGAACGAGACGCGGGAACGAGAAGGGCCGGCCCGACGCAGTTGGCGTCGGGCCGGCCCTTTCAAGTGGTGTGGTGCGCCTCCCTGGACGGTCAGTCCGTGCCGGACTCCATCGCGGCACGGTCCAGCAGCGCGTCCTCCTCGGAGACCTCGCCGCGGGAGGCGATGGCCTCGGCACCGCCCTCCGGCATCTCCGGCATGGTGCCGATCAGCCCGGTCGCGGCCGCCTGATCGGCACCGATGGCGGGACTGCCGGTGCCGATCAGGCCGAGGACGGCGTACTGCTCCAGCTTGGCGCGCGAGTCGGCGATGTCGAGGTTGCGCATGGTGAGCTGGCCGATCCGGTCCACCGGGCCGAACGCCGAGTCCTCGGTACGCTCCATGGACAGCTTGTCCGGGTGGTAACTGAACGCCGGGCCCGTGGTGTCGAGGAGCGAGTAGTCCTCGCCGCGCCGCAGCCGCAGTGTCACCTCGCCGGTGACGGCCGCGCCGACCCAGCGCTGCAGTGACTCGCGCACCATCAGTGCCTGCGGGTCCAGCCAGCGGCCCTCGTACATCAACCGGCCGAGGCGCCGGCCCTCGTTGTAGTACTGGGCCAGGGTGTCCTCGTTGTGGATGGCGTTGACGAGACGCTCGTACGCGGCGTGCAGGAGGGCCATGCCGGGCGCCTCGTAGATGCCGCGGCTCTTCGCCTCGATGATGCGGTTCTCGATCTGGTCGGACATGCCGAGGCCGTGCCGGCCGCCGATGGCGTTGGCCTCCATGACCAGGTCGACGGCGGAGTCGAACTCCTTGCCGTTGATCGTCACCGGGCGGCCCTGGTCGAAGCCGATCGTCACGTCCTCGGTGAGGATCTCGACCTCGGGGTCCCAGAACCGCACGCCCATGATCGGTTCGACGGTCTCCACGCCGGTGTCCAGGTGCTCAAGCGTCTTGGCCTCGTGGGTGGCGCCCCAGATGTTGGCGTCGGTGGAGTACGCCTTCTCCGTGCTGTCCCGGTAGGGCAGGCCGTGGGCGAGCAGCCACTCCGACATTTCCTTGCGGCCGCCGAGCTCGGTCACGAAGTCCGCGTCCAGCCAGGGCTTGTAGATCCGCAGGTGCGGGTTGGCGAGCAGGCCGTAGCGGTAGAACCGCTCGATGTCGTTGCCCTTGAAGGTCGAGCCGTCGCCCCAGATCTGTACGTCGTCCTCAAGCATCGCCCGCACCAGCAGTGTGCCGGTGACGGCGCGGCCGAGAGGGGTCGTGTTGAAGTACGCGCGCCCGCCCGAGCGGATGTGGAACGCGCCACAGGTGAGGGCGGCCAGGCCCTCCTCGACCAGCGCGGCCCGGCAGTCGACCAGGCGCGCGATCTCCGCACCGTAGGCCTGCGCACGGCCGGGCACCGAGGCGATGTCGGGCTCGTCGTACTGGCCGATGTCGGCGGTGTACGTGCAGGGGACGGCGCCCTTGTCGCGCATCCAGGCGACCGCGACCGAGGTGTCGAGTCCGCCCGAGAAGGCGATACCGACGCGCTCGCCGGTGGGCAGGGAGGTGAGGACCTTAGACATAGGAAGAGTATGCACCACGACGCATGATCATACAAAGCTGATGTGGGGCAGCCCTTTGTCGCTGGTCGAGAAAGCTCAGGATGGCCCGTGGATGCCGTCAGGGGTTACCCGCGGTGACGTCAGGGAGTGAACGTGTCCGTGAGGCGGATGTCGTAGCCGTCCTCTTCCATCAGGACGACGGTGACGCCGAAGGGGGAGGGGTGGTCCATCTCCAGCGGAGTGAAGGAGAAGTCGACAGCGGCCCGGATCGGCGGGACCAGCTCGCCGCCCGACTGCGGCTCGGGAGCGGGAAGCCAGTGGGGTGCGGCCGACGCCTGGTCTTCGGGGGAGTGGGGCGAAGGCTGCTCGTTGTAGGGGAGCTGGTGGAGCACGTGGCCGCCGTCCTTCGTGGCGTGCACCATGTTCAGACAGGGCGCCGGGCCGGTGACCGGCAGCTGACAGGCGGTGGCGACGTCGTGGGTCTCCCAGACGAGGACGACTTCGTCGGCGCCGGCCGCCGCGGCGATGTTCGAGAGCTGTGCGATGCCGGTCTGCGCGTCCCTGCCGACGCTCGTCGGGCGTACCCGGATCAGGCCGACGAGTTCGCCGCGCACCAGCGGCAGGATGACCGGGCGGGGCACCGCTCCTTCGCTCAGACCCGCGGTGTACGCGTTCTTCATCGACTCGACCAGCGTGTCCCAGATCTGCGTGTCCACGAACTTCCCCTTACCAACGACCTGTTCACGAGCACGCCGACCCTGTCACGGCAGCCGCTCAGCCGCCAGCGGCCACGGACAGTGCCGTCCGAGTCACTGTGTCACCGCCGTGCGGGGGCGCACCGCACACAGGGGAAAGCCCCGACTGGACGGGGGAGACCAGCCGGGGCCGTAGGTCGTGGCGTGCGGAGGGCGGTCGCCTCTCGGCGGGGTGCTCCATGGGGCTTCAGCCGAACGATCGTCCCCATGGGCTTGAGGTGAGGCCCGGGGACACTGTCCCCTCCGCAGCCACATACAGATGAACGGCCGGCCGTCCCCGCTTGTTCCGTGAGGGGGCCCGGGCGCCTTGTGAGTTGGGGCACTCAAAGGCGCGCCAGGGTCGCCGCGCGCCTCGCCGACGCCACATCCGCCCCGGCGCTCAAGGAGTGCCCCGTGTCCCCGCCGGTCCGGCCAGGCCGGAACGGTGCATGACCTGATCCACGGTTTCGGTGAGGGAGTTGCCTGCGGGAATCACGGTCTCGATGTCGCCCGGCAGGAGGTCCAGCGGCCGGTACCAGTCGCGCAGTTGGTCTTCGCCGACCGTGTGGGCGATCGGTTTGGTGGCGTGCCGGGCGAGGGTCTCCTCGAAGGGGACGTCCAGGTAGAAGCAGTGGGCGCGGTTCGGGTGGTCGGCCAGGAGCCGGGCCAGCATCTCGCCGTAGTGCGCGACGGACAAGATGCCTTCCAGCACGGTGTGGAAGCCGTGTTCCAGGGCGTGCCGGACCGTCAGGTCGATCAGACCGATGTTCGCGCCGCCGGGGATGTCGCGCTCGCGCAGCACATCGCGGCGGAGGGTGTCCTGGCTCACCAGGGCGAGACCCCGCCCATATCGTTCGCGCAGACCGGCGGCCACCGAACTCTTGCCGCTCGCGCTGTTGCCGCGCAGCACGACCAGTTGTGCGGAGGAGGAGGCCGTCGTCATCGGGATCACCCTACCGATGTCGCCCTCGTCCAAATGCGCTTGTCCGTCGTCGTGGCACCGCACTACCTTGCCGAGGTGCATCTCTTCTCACGCTCCTGGACGGCGTTGCGCGCGGCGGTCGCCGAACTGCCGGACGAGGACTTCGCCCAGCCGTCCGGCTGTACCGGCTGGCTCGTGCGCGACCTGGTGTGCCATCTGGTCATCGACGCTCAGGACGTCCTGATCACTCTCGTGACGCCCGCCGAAGCGGAACCGACCCGCGACGCGGTGACGTACTGGGAGGTCGCCGAAACGCCACCGACCGGGGACGACCCGCTCGACGCGCTGACCGTCCGGCTGGCCGCCGCCTACGGGGAGCCATGGCTGCTCAAGTTCCACCTGGACGACGTCGGCTCCGCCGCCGGCCGCGCCGCCGAACTCGCCGACCCGGGGCGCCGGGTGGGCACCCGCGACCAGGTCCTCACCACGGGCGACTACCTCTGTGCGTACGTCCTTGAGTGGACGCTGCACCACCTCGACCTGGTCGCGCACCTCCAGGGCGCGGCGGAACCGCCCGCGGAGGGGCTCGCCCGGTCCCGTGAGATGCTGGAGAAGATCGCCGGGTCCGCGTTCCCCGCGTCGTTCTCCGACAAGGACGCGCTGCTGGTCGGCACCGGACGGCGTGCCCCGACCGACGCGGAGAACACCGAACTGGGCGGACTGGCCGCGAAACTCCCGCTCGTCCTCGGCTGATCGTGTTCCACGAATCCGCTGATTCCATTCAATCGTCGTGACCCGCGAAAACGATAGAGCGATCCTCGCTATCGCTTGCACAATCCTCTTCGCTTCGGGAGCACAGGGTCGACCGTGTGCTGCAATTGAGGCATGTACCTCGACGAGCTCCGAGCCCTGCTGGTCCGGCACGCGCGGCCGGACTGGACCACCGCCATCGACGGCGTACTGATCTCGAAGGTCGACCGCTCGGATCCACCGTCCCTGTCGATGTCCGGCACGGTGCTGGCGGTCATCGCCCAGGGCGCGAAACGCCTGGCGCTGGGTGAGCGGGTATACGAGTACGGCGCCGGGCAGTACCTCGTCACCTCGGTCGACCTGCCGGTGACCGGCCACTTCACCGAGGCCACTCCGGAGCACCCGGCACTGGGGTTCGGGCTCACGCTGGAGCCGTCCGCTGTCGCCGAGCTGCTGTTGCAGGCGGGGGCGGGAGACATCCCCCGCTCCGGCGGCAGCGCGCCGCCGGGCATCGCCGTCAGTGACGCTCCCGAGCCGCTGCTCGACGCCGTGGTCAGGCTGTTGCGCCTGCTCGACGAGCCACGCGACCGGGCGGTGCTCGCGCCGCTCGTGAAGCGCGAGATCCTGTGGCGGCTGATCACCGGCGAACAAGGCGGCATCGTACGCCAGTTGGGCCTGGCCGACAGCAGTCTCAGCCACATCGCGCGGGCGGTGCGATGGATCCGCGAGCACTACGCGCAACCGTTCAGGGTCGAGGACGTGGCGCAGCTTTCCGGCATGAGCGTCTCCGCCTTCTACCGCAACTTCCAGACGGTGACCGCGATGAGCCCGATCCAGTTCCAGAAGCAGATCCGGCTGCAGGAGGCCCGACTGCTGCTGGCCACCCACCCCAACGACATCACCGGGGTCGGTCAGCGCGTCGGCTACGACAACCCGTCGCAGTTCAGCCGGGAGTACCGCCGCCAGTTCGGCGCACCACCCAGCCAGGACGCTGCCGGCCTGCGCCGCTCCGTACGTACCCCCGCGGCCGCCCTCCCCTGACAGGGCGCAACACAACGGAAGAGGATTGTGCAAGGAGGCAGGAGAATTGTTCTTCTTTCCTCCCGTTTCAGAGTGCTTCCATGAATGAGTCGGATTTCCCCATTGAATTCCCTGTCGGATTCCCCAGTGGGCAAATATAGATCCACTCATGTGCAGGAGGCACGTCATGAAGGTCGCCATTGTCACCGGTGCCAGTTCCGGTATCGGTCGGAGCGCGGCAATACAGATCGCCAAGCGGGGGGTCGGAGTGATTCTGACCTTCAGCGGTAACAGGCAAGGGGGCCTGGACACCGTGGCGGCGATCGAGAAGGAAGGCGGTACGGCTGTCGCGCTGCCGCTGGACGTCGGTGAGAGCGGCAGCTTCCCCGCCTTCCGCACTTCCGTGATCGACGTGCTGCGTGACACCTGGCAGCGCGACACCTTCGACCACCTCGTCAACAACGCCGGCTTCGGGCAGATGGCGATGTTCGAGGACACCACCGAGGAACTCTTCGACCGGTTCATGCGGGTCCTGCTCAAGGGCCCGTACTTCCTGACCCAGACGCTGCTGCCGTTGATGTCCGACGGCGGGGCCGTCGTCAACACGACGAGCAACTCGGCGATGACGTCGGGACTTGAGCCCGGCTACTCGGCCTACGCGTCGATGAAGGGCGGCCTGATCGTGCTGACCCGCTACATGGCCAAGGAGTTCAGCGTGCGGGGCATCCGCGTCAACGCGGTCGCACCGGGTTCCACCCGCACCCGGATCTCCGACGACGCCTTCGAGCGGTTCCCCGAGGTGATCCCGGCACTCGCGGCGAAGACGGCACTGGGCAGGGTCGGCGAATCCGACGACATCGGCCCGGTGATCGCCTCCTTGCTCTCGGAGGAGAGCCGTTGGATCACCGCGCAGAACATCGAGGTGTCCGGCGGCTACAACCTCTAGCGGAGTCCACCGGCGCCCGCACTTGTCGTCTCGGCGGTTCCTGCCGACGCGGCGACAGCGGGGGCACCGCAACCGCCGAGCCCGGGGAGGTGATACCGGGCCAGGAGACGCGGACACCAGCGCTCGTGGGGGACATCCGAGAGCGGGCGCCGTCGGCGGCAGCGCGGCGGGCGCGGTCCGTACCTACCTGGACGGCAGGCAGAGCCGGTACCGCATCGCGGACGCGCAGCGCGGGCAACGTGACAGCGGGCGGTGCCCTGCCGGGTGAGACATCCGGCAGGGCACCGCTCGCCCGGGCATCGGCCACTCCCGCGCCGGGCCCGTACGGACGGGGAATCGTCCGGCCGATCACCGGGTTGACGAGTCAGCAGCCGAGATCCTCGAGGAGTCGACATGTCCGATGAACCCGCTGTCCGCGAACTCCGCCTGGTGGTCACGGCAGCCGACTACGACGCGGCGCTGCACTTCTACCGCGATGTCCTCGGCCTGACGGAACGCGGTGCGTTCGCTTCCGCCGACGGACGGGTCACCATCCTCGATGCCGGCCGCGCCACCCTGGAGCTGACCGATCCCAACCACGCCGCCTTCATCGACGACGTCGAGGTCGGCCGGCGCGTGGCCGGCCACGTTCGGGTCGCCTTCCAGGTCGACGACTCGGTCGCCACCACGTCGAAGCTGGCCGCCGCCGGAGCCCAGGTGATCGCCGAACCGACCCGTACTCCCTGGAACTCACTGAACTCCCGGCTCGACGCACCGGGCGATCTTCAGCTGACGCTCTTCACGGAACTCGACGACTAGGTCGAGGGCTCGGGGTCTCCCGTCTCTGCCGGGAATACGGCTGCGGGGTCCCCTGTTGCACCAGTCAGAATGACATGCCTCCGTCAAGTAGAGGAGGCGGAGGATGCCGTCGCCTCCCGGTGGACGGCTGTGAGGAAGGAAAGCCCATGAGGGTCGGCATTCACCCCGTTTCCCGCCCGGTCGTCTACCGAGACCGTGCCGCGGACGTCGCGTTCCTCACCCGTTCGACCGCGGACTCGTCGAGGACGATCGAATGGGAGGACGGCAACACCTACCCGCTGATCGATGTCGAGGTCTCGTCGGCCAGCCACCCGTTCTACACGGGGACCTCGCGGGTCATGGACAGTGCGGGCCGCGTGGAGCGGTTCGAGCGGCGCTACGGACGTACGGCGTCACTGGCCCGATGACGTGCGGTCGGCATCCGAAAAGATGGGGAGAGCAGAGCCATGAAGGTACGCAAGTCGTTGCGCTCACTGAAGTCGATGCCCGGGGCGCAGGTGGTGCGCCGACGGGGCACGGTGTTCGTGATCAACAAGAAGAACCCGCGCTTCAAGGCCCGCCAGGGCTGACGCGCAGCGCGTACAGCGTGTGAAAGGCAGGGCCCGGCTTCCGGAGACGAAGTCGGGCCCTGCCTGCTGTGCTCCTCACCCGCGGACGGCGCCTGCCGAAGCCGTCCGGCAAGCGGTCGACGCACGTGAACCGGGTGCGGGAGTACCGGTCATCCCAGGTTGCCCAGGCGGGCGTCCCGCCACAGGTCGACGCCGCCGTCGGTGGCGTACTTGTCGATCTCGGCCAGTTCCTCGCTGCTGAAGTCGGGGTTCTCCAGCGCGGCGACGTTCTGCTCCACCTGCTCGGGGCGCGACGCGCCGATCACGAGCGAGGTGACACGTTCGTCCCGCAGGGCCCAGGCGAGGGCCATCTGAGCCAGGGTCTGACCGCGACGGGCCGCGATGTGGTTGAGGGCGCGCAGTCTGCGCAGCATGTCGTCCGACAGCCACGTGGTGTCGAACGACGTGCCCTGTGCCGCTCGCGAGTCCTGCGGGACCCCTTCGAGGTAGCGCCCGGTCAGCAGTCCCTGGGCGAGGGCCGTGAAGCCGATGACCCCGAAACCTTCCTGCTCCGCGGTGTCGAGCAGACCATCGGTCTCGACCCAGCGGTTGAGCATGCTGTACGACGGCTGGTGAATTAGCAGTGGGGTGCCCAGGTCCCGGAGGATGGCGGCCGCCTCACGGCTGCGCTCTGCGTCGTAGGAGGAGATGCCGACGTACAGGGCCTTGCCCTGGCGGACGGCGGTGTCGAGCGCCCCCATCGTCTCCTCGAGGGGAGTGTCGGCGTCGAGCCGGTGGGAGTAGAAGATGTCCACGTACTCCAGCCCCGTGCGGCGCAGCGACTGGTCGAGTGAGGCGAGCATGTACTTGCGGGAGCCGCCGCCCTGGCCGTACGGGCCGGGCCACATGTCCCAGCCGGCCTTGGTGGAGATCACCAGCTCGTCCCGGTACGGCGCGAGGTCCTGCTTCATCAGCCGCCCGAAGTTGGTCTCCGCGGCGCCGTACGGCGGACCGTAGTTGTTCGCGAGGTCGTGATGGGTGATACCGAGGTCGAAGGCGCGCAGAGCGATGTCGCGCTGGCTCTCGAAGGACCGGTCGTCCCCGAAGTTGTGCCAGTAGCCCAGGGACAGGACGGGCAGGTCGAGCCCCGAACGCCCGGTGCGCCGGTAGCGCATGGTGCCGTCGTAGCGGTCAGGATTCGTGACATGGCTCATCGAGTGATCTCCGGGTGGTGCGGTACGGGACGGACCCATCGGGATCGCGGGGATCCGCCGGCCCACACTGCCCCCGCCTGATCCTGAAGTCCAACAGCTCCCCGCCATGGGATTCAGCGGTGCCGCTTCTGAATCGGAAGGGGCGTCACCCAGGGGCCGGATTGACGGATTGGCGTCCGGCCCCGCTGGGCAGGGAGCCATGGAATGTCATGAGCACGACTGCCTTTCCCCCACAAGGAGGTCGACCATGCACGTACGAAAGCCGACTATCGGACTCGCTGCCGTCCTGACGGTGACCTTTTCGCTGATGGGCGGCCAGGCCGTGGCCGCCCCTTCCACGACCGCTCCTTCCGAGGTCGCGGACAGCGCCGTCGCCGCCCGTGTCTTCACCTACGACGCGAGCGGTTCCGCGGAGTTCAGGTCGGCCGTCGACCGCGGTGCGGCGATCTGGAACGAGAGTGTCGACGCCGTCGAACTGCGCCCGGTCGCGACCGGGCAACGCGCCAACATCCGGGTCCTGGCAGACAACGGCTGGCCCCGCGCCCTGCCCACCACACTGGGCAACGGAACCGTCTACATCGGGCGCCAGGCCGTTGACCAGGGCTACAACACGATCCGCATCTCGGCCCACGAACTGGGCCACATCCTCGGCCTGCCGGACCGCAAGCCCGGCCCGTGCTCGAGCCTGATGTCCGGTTCCACCGCGGGAACCGCGTGCACGAACCCCTACCCGGACACGGTGGAGAAGGCGGAGGTCGAGGACAACTTCAGCAGCGCGCTCGCCAGGACGGGCGACGCGGCGCGGAGCGGTGTCCTGATCGTGGACTGACGCACGGTGCCGTGCGCGGGTGTTGGGCGGACACCGGGACATCGCGGTGTCCGCCCGCACCCGCACACGGCGACTGTCCGAGTGATCTCCCTGACGTCAGCCCCGCCGACGCAACTTGCTCAAGAAACCCCGGGCCTGAGCCCGCCGCCGTGGATCGGCGGAGGCACGGCGTACCTGTTCGATGGTGCGCCGCCCCTGAGGACTCCTGGCGAACCGTTTGATCTTCTCGATCATCCCGGGCACAACTCCTCCTACGGCGAGGCCGGTAACGCGGATGCCTGCACGCCCTGTATACCCCGTCGTCGGGAAGTAAGCGCCTGGCGGGCCCCGCTCACGGGATCAGCACCGGTCGGTGCCGGCTACTGCCCCGCCCGGGGAAGGCACTGTCGGACGTGTCCTCTAAGCTCCCGCGCATGAGCGAGGGGGACAGCGACAGACGCGTCATCGACGGTCGGTTCCGGCTGGAGTCGCGACTCGGCGGCGGCGGGATGGGAACGGTCTGGCGGGCCACGGACCTTGCGCTCCACCGGAACGTGGCAGTCAAGGAGGTACGGCCGCCGGACGCGGGGCTGGCCGAGTACGACCCCGACGCCGCGCGGATGCTGCGGGAGCGGGTCCTGCGCGAGGCCAGGGCGCTGGCCAGGATCGATCACCCGAACGTCGTGACGATCCATCACATCGTCGACGGCGGCGAGGGCACCTATCCATGGATCGTCATGGAACTGGTCGGCGGCGGATCGCTGGCCGACCGCCTGAGCCGTGGACCGATGGACCCGGCCGAGACGGCCCGGCTCGGCCGCGAGGTGCTGGCCGCACTGCGCGCCGCGCACGATGCGGGCATCCAGCACCGGGACGTCAAGCCCGCCAATGTGCTGCTGCGCCCCGACGGCCGCCCCGTGCTCACGGACTTCGGTATCGCGGCGATCCGCGAATCAACGGCTCTCACCGCCACCGGGTCGATCATCGGCACGGCCGACTACATGGCACCGGAGCGAGTGTCGGGCGGCGACGGCGGAGCGGCATCGGACCTCTGGTCGCTGGCGATGATGTTGTACGCCGCTGTCGAGGGCCGGCACCCCCTGCGCCGGGGCACGACGCTGGCCACACTCGCGGCCGTCCTCTACGAGGAGGTCCCGCCGCCGGTAAAGGCCGGTCCCCTGGCGGACGTACTGATGCGTGTGCTGGTGCGGGATCCGGCAGCGCGGCCCGATGCCGAGGCCCTCGACCGGATGCTGGCTTCGGTGGTCGAGGACGGAGCGGCCGCCGCCGTGGCCGAGGGCACCACTTCCTACCGGCTGATCCCTCCGTCGGCCGCCCCGACCACCCCGCCGTTTCCTTCCGGATCGGGCGAGTTCGGTCCACCGACCGGGTACCCGACACCGCAGGACGCCGTTCCCCGGCTCCCGGCCGCTCCCACGTCGTACCCGGCGGCACCCGCCGGTACGCCGACGCCCACCCGCCCCTCTCGGCAACGCCGCTGGTCCAAGGTCGTCCTGTCCGCCGCCGCGACAGCGCTCGTCGGCGTCCTGGTGTGGACCCTGGTGCCGGACGGGGAAAAGTCCGGATCCTCGCCCTCCGGGGGTGCCGGCAGCGGGGCGAGAGCGACACCGTCGACCGGCAGTACGCCGACCGGTAGGCCGACGCCCGAATCGTCCGCCGATGCCTCGACGCCCACGCCCAGGCAGACGGAAAAGGGAAGCACCACCGATCTGTTGACGCCCGACGGCATCCGCACCGCGATCAAGGCGTTCAAGAAGGAGACGGGCAGCGATCGGTTCGGCGATTTCACGGTGTACCCCGGCTACATCAATGCCTACGTGATGGTCAAGGGGAGCCGGACCCAGTACGACACGTACAGCTACCGTGTCGACCGGGGTTTGGAGAAGGGAATCATCAAGGGCTCGCTGGGGGGCGGAAGGCAGCCGTTGAGCCTTGACGCATTCGATTGGGACGCGGTCCCGGCGCTGATCGCAGAGGCCCGGAAGAAGCTGAAGGTCGACAGCCCCACGAGCCGTTACCTGGTGATCAGGCAGCCGAACGACGTGTTCGACACCCCCGCCGGTATGGCTGTGTACCTCAGTAACGACTACAACAAGAGCGGCTATCTGGAGGCCGACATCCACGGCAAGGTGACCAGAGTGATGGCCGCCGACAGCTGACCCCGGGACCGCCTCCCCGTCGTACGCGCCGCGCGACCTCAGCGAATGCGGTGCTTGGTCCAGAAGGGGCCCAGATCCTTGTCGGTCACGGACTGTGCGGCCTTCTTGAAGTCGGCGGTGGTGGAGAGGCCGTACCAGTGGTCGCGGGCGTACCGCTTGAGGAGGCGCGCCATGGTGTCGGCTCCGAGGGCGTCTTCCAAGCGGGCCAGGGCGCAGGGGCCGGCCGTGCAGATCAGGTGGTACTCGTTGCGGTGCTCGGCCCAGTAGGCCATCGAGTTGGTGAGCGCGGTGCTCTCGCTCGGCCAGTCGTCGGACCAGCAGTCGCTGGTGTCCCAGCCGTAGAAGCGGGCGTTGGCGTACTGGGCGAAGCTCTCGTCCAGCCAGGGTGCGCCGTATTCGTCGTTGCCCACGATGCCGTACCACCACTGGTGTGCGACCTCGTGGACGACGGCGCTGCCCTCTTCGGTGGTGCCGAGGAGGACCAGGCCCGGGTACTCCATGCCGCCGCCGAACTCCTTGGTCATCACGAGGTCGAGCTCGCCGTACGGATAGCGGCCGAACTCCTTGCCGAACCGGTCGACGGCGGCGACGCCGTCCTTGCGGTTGAGGCGTACACCGGCGGCGGGTGTGTCCGGCGCCCAGTACGACTTCACGCGCACGCCCCCGGGAGAGGTCTCGGTCGCCGTGCGGAACGGGCCCGCCGCCCACGCGAAGTCCCGGACCCGGTGCGCGACGCTGTGTGTGACCGTGCGCCCGGGCTTGCCGGGGCTGGTCCAAGTACGGCCGGTAGCCGGGACCTTGAGGGCCGAAGGGTGGTCGATGCGTGCCCTGAAGTCGCTCGCCAGGGCGTAGAAGCTCTCGCCCGTCGACACGTACGGATCGAGGTGCCAGCCCTTCGCGTCGTGGACGGCGAGCACCGGCAGGGCGTTGCCCAGGAAGCGGAACGCGCCCTCACGGCCGAAGCGGGCGTTGCGCTCGGGCACGGTGATGGACACGTCGAATGCGATGGCCGTCCGCTCACCGCGCGCGAGCGGCTTCGGCAGGGTGATGCGCAACGCCGTGCAGTTCACGGTGAGTTGGCCGACGGTGCCGCCGCGCACCCTGGACAGCTTGACGGGCGACGGCTTGCCGGGTGTGCCGCACTTGTCGTCTCCGTTGCCCCACAGGCGTACGTACACCTCGTGCAGCGGACGTTCGGAGGCGTTGCGGAACGTCACCCGCTGGCGGCCCGTCCAGTGGGAGCCGTCGGTGTCGCCGCGCAGGGTCACGTCGTAACGATGGCGATCGGGCGTCGCGGCCTCGGGCCTGCTCGCTTCGGCCTTGGGCGACGTGGCGGCATCGGCCACGGTCGCGCTCGTCGCCGCGAGCAACGCGACCAGGCCAACGAACAGACGGCGCACGGTTCTTGAGGGTTTGACAGGCAGCGACGACATGGCAGCGGATGATGCCACACCGGTCCGACATTCGTGCCCGCCGCCGCTACAACACAACTGACAGATCCCCGCCGTCGGCCGCCAGTCACAGGGGTCCGTGTCCGGCAGCCGTCGTTCAGCGCAGGCATTGGACATCCGGGCAGTCGGCCAGGGGAGTCGCCGTACGCATCGGCCCGCAGCCACCGCGTCGGCAGCCAGGTACTGCACACGCCGACACCGTTCGGCGAGGCGCTGTTGAGCGGCCGTCTGCCCACCGCGGGGCCGTGACCCGAGAGTTTCGGGCACCGCCGAAACGAGTGGTGCGTTCGGTACACCGCCCCCAAGCTGGTGGCGCCGACCGGGGCCTCGACCTGCCCCGAACGGGAGATGACAGCGCCCGCACGCCTCACCCCTTTGTCTCGACCCCATCAACGAAGGAATGCCCCCACATGGCAGACGAGTTGGTCCTGCGCGCCCAGAGATTCGTCAACCAGGCCTACGGCGACAAGATCGGCATGACCGTCGAGGAGAACGGCCGCACGGGCTGGAGCACCATGTACGCCCTCACCAGGGCTCTCCAGTGGGAGTTGGGCATCAGCCCCGTGGCGGACAGCTTCGGCCCCACCACCCTGCGCACCCTGACGCAGAAGTTCCCCCGGCTCAACAGTGCCACCGTGCCGTCCGCCAACTTCTGCCGCATCATCCAGTCCGCGATGTACTGCAAGGGCTATGACGGCGGTGACATCGACGGTGTCTACAACGCGAACGTCCAGGCAGGCATCACCAAGCTCAAGCAGGACATGGGGGTCGACGGCGTCTACCCCGGCTCCGACCTGACCCCGAAGGTCTTCAAGGGCCTGCTGAACATGGACCCGTACGTCCTCGTCAGGTACGGGGACAGGCCCGGCGACGAGGACATCCGTTCGATCCAGCGCTGGCTCAACGGGCGGTACATCCACCGGCAGGACTTCTTCGTCATCCCCTGCGACGGCCACCACTCCCGCGATGTGGCCAAGTCAATGCTGTTCGCCATCCAGTACGAACTGGGCATGGCCGACGGTGTCGCCAACGGCTCCTTCGGCCCGGCGACCCAGGCGGGTCTCAGACAGCACACCCTCAGGGTCGGCAGCACAGGCGTCTGGGTGAACCTGTTCACGGCCGCCATGATCCTCAACCAGCGACCCCATATCGCGTTCGGCGGCACCTTCACGTCCGACCTGTCCTCGGCGGTCTTCGAGTTCCAGGACTTCGTCAGGATCTCCCCGAACGGCGACGGCGACTACCCCACCTGGGCATCGCTGCTGATCTCCTACGGCGACCAGTCCCGCTCCGGTGCCGCCTGCGACTGCATCACCACCATCACCCAGGCCCGTGCCCAGTCCCTGCGGTCCGCCGGGTACGTGTACATCGGCCGCTACCTGTGCAACGTCCCGAACGGCCGGGACAAGATGATCAAACCCGGGGAGCTGCAGACCATCGCGGCCAACGGCCTGAACTGCTTCCCGATCTACCAGACCTTCAGTGACGGGGCCGGCTACTTCAACTACAACCAGGGCACCCGTGACGGCCTCGACGCCATCGACTGGGCCAAGTACCACGGGTTCAAGGACGGCACCCGCATCTACTTCGCCGTCGACTACGACGCGTTCGACCACGAGGTGACCTCCAACATCCTCCCGCACTTCAGGGGCATCTTCCGGGCGGTGCAGGAGAACTCCCGCTACCGGGTGGGCATCTACGGGCCGCGCAACGTGTGCCGCAGGGTGCGCGAGGCCGGGTACACCGACGCGAGCTTCGTCTCCGACATGTCCAGCGGGTTCTCCGGGAACCTGGGCTTCCCCATGCCGGGGGACTGGGCCTTCGACCAGATCGCCACCGTCACCGTGGGAACCGGCGCGGGAGCCATCGAGATCGACAAGAACATCGCCTCCGGACGAGACCTCGGGCAGAGCAGTTTCGACCCCGGCGCGGACACCGCGGGACTGGACGTCGACTTCAACGCGACGTACCGCGCCGCCATGCTCCAAGAGGTGCGCTCGTACCTGGAGTCCATCGGGGTTCCCGAGACCGGCGGCGACGGCTGGACCGACACGGACTGGGCGACCCTGGGAGGCATCTCCAACACCAGGGCGTTCGAGCTGGTCCTCTCCGCCGACTGGCTGTTCACCTCGCTCGCCCGGCAGCTCAGGGTGCGCAAGGCCCTGATCCAGACTCCGGTGCTCTGGGAACTGCGCAAACTCAACCCGGGGGACTTCGCCGCCGACACGGCGGTGAAAGCCGGCGTGAAGGACGACTGCAGCACCGGCTACAGCCAGATCTTCGGGCGGGTGGCGATCGATGCCAGGAACTACTGCGTCCAGCAGGGCATCATCAACGGCTCGGTCCTGGACCGGGAGCGGGACCTGGAATCGGTCTGGACCCAGCTGAACGAGGACCCGATCTACAACATCAAGTCGGCGGCCTACCTGACGATCTTCAACGCCCACCAGATCAGCCTGCCCAGACCGGGGCTGAACACGAGTGAGGGCGACTCCGAGAGGATCCTCAGCCGCTACAACGGTCCCCCCGTGACGAATGACGGGGAACCGAACCTTCCCGCCCTGCAGTACGGCCGTGAACTCATCGGTCTGTACCGGGTGTTGGAGAAGTACTACCGGCTTTCCCGCAATGGCTGACGTGAAGGGGACGAACAGCGTGACAACTGGCATGACAGGCATGACGCGACGTGATGTCGTCAGGCACACCGCGGTCCTCGGCACCGCAACCCTGATGGGCGGCGGCTCCGTGCTGGCCCTGCCCGCCGGGGCGGCGGCCGCCGGGAGACCCGGGCCCGGCGACGCCCCGAAGCGGCCGACGTCGCCCAACGGCTGGGAGCTGGAGGAGAAGGCCAACGACGTCTCCACGGTGTGGACCCGCCCCGTACCGGGCACCGGCCTTGACGTGGACGTACGTATCGGAGACGTGGAGACGGTCCTCGTGCACGTCGTCCGGCGCTTCCACTACGAGATCGACGAACTCCGCAAGGGAGACCTGGGCGGCTGGCGAGCACCGGCCCGGGTGAAGCTGACGCGGGCGGAGGGCAACCAGGCGTCCGGTACCGCCGTCGCGATCCGGCCCGGCTCCTACCCGCCCGGAGCCGAGGGAGGGTTCTACTCGCCCCAGCTCATGGTGATCCGAGACATCCTCGCCGAGTGCGACGGAGTCGTGCGGTGGGGCGGGGACGACGACCGCCCGTACGAGGCGCTGTTCTCCATCGACGTACCGCCCGGTGACAAGCGGCTGACGGACCTCGTGGCCAGGCTGCGGAACTGGGCCGACGAGCCCGGAGCCGGCCCGGGCACCCGGGTGGACGTGGCCGACGCCAAGCGGCGCGCGGCCGCCACCGCGCTGGAACGGCGACAGAAGAAGACCGCCTGACACCGAACGCCTGGCACCGGCGTGTGGCCGTGGATCCGTGTGGTCCACGGCCGTCCGCCGCACGCGCGTGGCGGCGCCGACGGGTGAGCCCGTGGACTCGAGTCATCTAGGATGACAGGCCAACGCGCTTGTATGCGCGCGGAGTTGAGTTCGACGCCGGGGAGAATTTCCATGGGTGCCACAGAGCCCGTAGGCACACCGGATGTCCGAGAGGCCCTGGACGCCCGGACCGCGGGGCCGACAGTGCCACGTCTGGTGCTGGGGGCACGGCTGCGCCGGCTGCGGGAGGAGTCGCTCTTCTCCCGTGAGGAGGCGGGCGAGGCCATCCGCGCCTCCCAGTCCAAGATCAGCAGAATGGAGTGGGGCCGGCACGGGTTCAAGATGCGTGACGTGTCCGATCTGCTCACGCTCTACGGAGTCACGGACGAGGCCGAGCGCTCCACCTTGCTGGCTTTGGCCAAGCAGGCCAACACCCCCGGCTGGTGGCAGCCGTACAACGACGTGGTGCCCGCCTGGACGCAGGCCTACCTCGGGGCCGAACAGGCGGCGAGCCTCATCCGCTGCTTCCAGCCCCAGGTCGTTCCCGACCTGCTGCAGATTCCCGACTACGCTCGCGCCGCCATCCGGCTCACCTGCCCGGAGGCCGCCGCGGAGGAGATGGACCGGCGGGTCACTCTGCGCATGAAGCGCAGGCAGATCCTGCACCGGCAGGGAGCGGTTCAGCTCTGGGCCGTGATCGACGAGGCGGCACTCCGCCGCCCGGTGGGCGGCACCGGCACGATGCGCGCGCAGCTCCAGCACCTCATCGAGATCTGCCGACTCCCGCAGGTCACCGTGCAGATCGTGCCGTTCCGCGCCGGTGGTCACGCCGCGGCCGGCGGTCCGGTCACCATCGTGCGGCTGCCCGGCGGGCTGTTGCCCGACATGGTGTACCTGGAACAGCTCGCCAGCGCCGTCTATCCCGACAAGCCGAGCGAGATCGAGTACTACTGGGGCGTCATGAACCGCCTGGTCGTCCAGGCCGATTCGCCGGACGCGACGTGCACGACCCTCCATCGCATCCTTCAAGAGACCTGACCCGTCGGATCAGGACTTGCGGTGGTCGATGGAGTGCGTGACATGTCGTCGCGCCCGGCGGTCGTCGCGTCGGCGTACGCCAAGTGGGCCTTGGGGCGGAGGACTTCAACGCTTGAGGGCGACGCCTCCGTACTGATGCACTTCCGCCGGGAGACCCAGGGCCTCGGTGTCGGGCCGCCAGCGCGAGCACGACGCCACGCCGGGTTCGAGCAGTTCCAGACCGTCGAAGTAGCGCTCGATCTGCTCGGGGCTGCGAAGGATGTACGGGATCGAGCCGCCCTCGTTGTACTGCCGGATGGCATCGACATAGGCGTCGCTGGTGTCGGTGCTGTCGTACTGCACGAGGAAGCTGCCGGCAGGCAGACTGTCCACCAACTGCCGCACGATGGAACGTGCTTCGTCGTGGTCCTCGATGTGGCCGAGGATGCCCATCAGCATGAGGGCGACGGGCTGGTCGAAGTCCAGCGTCTTGGCCGCTTCCCGCAGGATCGTGCTCGGCTCGCGCAGATCGGCGTCGACGTAGTTGGTGACACCCACCGAGCTGCTGACGAGCAGCGCGCGGGCGTGCGCGAGCACCAAGGGGTCGTTGTCGACGTAGACGATCCGGCATTCCGGAGCCACCCGCTGGGCTATCTCATGGGTGTTGTCCACGTTCGGCAGCCCGGTGCCGATGTCCAGGAACTGCCGGATTCCCTCCTCCGCGGCCAGATGACGGACGGCGCGGGCGAGGAAGTAACGGGCGGCGCGGGCTCCGGTCTCGATCCCCGGGAAGATGTCACGGAACGCGTCACCGGCTATTCGGTCGACCTCGTAGTTGTCCTTCCCGCCCAACCAGTAGTTCCAGATCCGGGCCGATTGAGGCACGGTGGTGTCGATCTTGGAGAGTGCCTCCTGGTCGGAGTTCTCTCGTGCATCAGTCATGGACACTCCTGTGTGTACGTATGTGTGTACGTAGTGTGAGAACCGCGAAACTGTCGAGCACCAGTCGTGGAGGGCCACGTTATTCCCCGGGTTTGGATCATGTAAATCCGCAGGCCCAACCTGTCCGTGCTTCGTCGGCCAATGACTTGTTTGTGTTCTCCGGGCGGGCCAAAAGTCGACATCCGTGCCGTCACTTCACAGAACGCGCACAGAAGTTCATGGGCCCTTTAGGTTTCAAGCGTTACGCTCGCCGACAGTCGAGTGGTCGATGTCGGCGCCCCACCCGCCGCGGCCCTCGCCCCCCAGAGGCACAGGAGATTCGGCGTGCGTGACGGCGACGTAGTGGTGATCGGCGGCGGCTATGCGGGCGTCCGGCTGGCGAAACGGCTGGACGGGACCGCGCGGGTCACGCTGGTCGATCGCAAAGAGGTCTTCTTCCACCGCATCGCCTCCCTGCGCGCCGGTGTGCGTCCGGAATGGACGATGGCCCCGTTCATCCCGTACGACCGGCTGCTCGGCAACGGCAGGGTGGCCGTGGGCAAGGCGGTCCGTGTCGACACCGCCGAGCGAGAGGTGGTGCTGGCCACCGGTGAGCGCCTCCCGTACGACGTGGTCGTGATCGCCACCGGCGCCGACTATCCCGAACCGGCCCGTTTCACCGGCACCACCGCCGAGGAGGCGGCCAAGTCCTTCGCCGGACACCAGCAGAACATCGCCACCGCGGATCATGTCCTGGTCGTCGGCGGCGGGCCCTCCGGTGTCGAGCTGAGCGCCGAGATCCGCCTGGCCCGGCCGGACGCCCGGGTCACACTCGCCCACTCCGGGCCGACACTGCTCCACGCCACGGGCAGCGGGCGGGCCGGGCGCAGGGCCCACGCCTGGCTGGAGTCCCACGACGTAGAGGTGCGGCTCGACTCGTTCATGTCCCCGGGCAACGACTTCGGTACGTACCGCGACGCCCGCGGGAACGTGATCGAGGCCGACCGCTCCTTCTGGGCGACCGGCACCACCCCCAA
Organism: Streptomyces sp. NBC_00258; assembly: GCF_036182465.1. Taxonomy (NCBI): domain Bacteria; kingdom Bacillati; phylum Actinomycetota; class Actinomycetes; order Kitasatosporales; family Streptomycetaceae; genus Streptomyces; species Streptomyces sp. NBC_00258. The sequence continues at coordinate 1,855,749 of NZ_CP108081.1, read as the reverse complement.
CACGCTCTGGCTGCGCCTGGCCGGACACGGTGACTGGCTGAACGCGAGCGGACATGTGAAGGTCGACCGGATGCTCCGCGCCGAGGGCCGACTGGATGTCTTCGCGGTCGGCGACGTGAACGACGCGAGCGAGCTCAAGATCACCCCCGCCGCGCTCGCCCAGGCGGACCTCGCCGCCCACAACATCCGTGCCTATCTGGGCAGTTCGGGCAAGCACCGCACACAGTCCCGCTCGTACCGGCCGATCCACCGCACCCCGCTCATCGTGCCGTTCGGCGAGGCCGACGGAGTGACCATGCTGCCCGTACTGGGCGGCGAAACCGCGGTACTCGGCGGCCGCACCACCACGTTGGCCAAGTCCAAGACCCTCATGACCCCCTACATGAGGCGCCAACTCGGGTACACCGCGGCCTGATACGCGGCGCGCGGTTCCACCACACGAACGACGACACGGCGGTGCCCACCCGTCGTTCGCCCACGTATGCGCCCTGGGGTAAGGTCCCCACGTTTCCAACTACCGACTGAAGGCGAGCCGGTACGGGGAGTGCGGAAGGGGCGGCAAGGCGATGGAATCCCAGTTGGGCGACGGCGGGTCCGTGGACCTGGACGACACACCGTTGGAGGCGATGACTCCCGAACCGCTGCTCACCCGGGACTACGAGACACGCCCCTCACTGGTGTACGAGCGGCTGAGGCAACGCCACGGCCCGGTCGCGCCGGTCGATCTCCTGGGCGTACCCGCCTGGTTGGTCCTCGGCTACCGGGAGGCACTCGATGTGCTCCAGGACGACGACGGATGGCCGAAGGGCCTGGAGAACTGGCGGGCCCGTTCGGAGGGACGCGTGCCGGCCGACTGGCCGCTCGGGCCGTCCCTGGAGGTCAACCACGTTCTGATCCAGGGCGGTCCCGGATACCCGCAGTTGCGTGCGGCGTGGGACACGGCTCTCCGGCCCTTCCAGGATCCGCGCCATCCCCAGGCGAAGAAGCTCAAGACGGCTGTCACCGCCTACGCCGACGAACTGATCACCCTGGTGGGACAGGCCGGCGGAACGGGTCTCGCGGACCTGTCCGCCCAGTTCTCCCGGCCCCTCCCGCTGATGGTGGCAAGTCACCTGCTCGGCTTCCCCGGTTCACAGGGCGACGACGCACTGATGGACATGTGGCGGGTGCTCGACGCCGGTCCGGACGCGGAGCCCGCCCTGGAACGCCTGTTGGCGACGCTGGCCGAACTGGCGGCGATGAAGCTGAAGACACCGGGGGACGACTTTCCCTCGCACCTGCTCGCCGCACACCCGGACCTCTCGCTCGACGAACTGGCCCGTGAGCTGTTCATGCTGCTGGGCATGACGTCCGACCACGTCGGCATCCTCATCTCCAACACGGTGGTCGAGGTCCTCTCGGGAGACGGCGGCGCGCGTGCCAGCCTGTCCGCCGGCATGGTCAGGGAGACCATGAACCGGGTGGTCATGCGGAAGCCGCCGCTGGTGAACTTCGTGCCGCGCTTCGCCACCAAGGACACCCCGCTCGGGAACTACACGATCCGTGCGGGCGATCCGGTCTGGGTCTCGTCCGCGGCGGCGCACGCCGACCCGCTCTTCGCCGACAGCGCGGCGAAGAGCACCACCGTCAGCACCCGGGCGCACCTGTCCTGGGGCGCGGGCCGCCGCCAGTGCCCGGCGCGCGAACTCGCCTCCACGGTCGCGGCGGTCGGCGTGAGCCGCCTGTTCGAGCGGTTCTCCCGTCTCGACCTCGCACTCCCCGTCGACCAACTCCCTTGGCGCTCCTCGCCCTTCATGAGGGGCCTGCGCTCGCTGCCCGTCCGGTACGAACTCGCCTCGGTGCCCGAGCAGCCGCCGGCGCACGACCCGGCAGCGGAACCCGCCGAGACGACGCTGCCGGATCCGTCCGCCCGACAGCGCTCATCACTGTGGCGCTATCTGACGAGTCTGATCCGCGCCGGCCGCTGACGCCGGAACACGCGTGACGGCCTCACCTCAGCTCCCGCACCGCCCGCCCCATTCTGTCCAGCGCGTGGCGCAGGGTGGCGGGTGACGCGGCGAAGTTGAGGCGTACGCATCCCGCGCCGCCGGTGCCGAAGACGTGACCGGAACTGAGGGCGACGCGGGCTTCGTCGAGGAACATCCGCGCCGGTCCGGCGAGGTCGGCCACGACGCCCGGGCCGTTGGCCCGGTGTTCGTCGTGCAGTCCCAGCCGTGTGCAGTCCAGCCAGGCCAAGTAGGTGCCCTGGGGCGGCAGATACCGGATGCCGGGGAGGTGTTCCTCGACGAGCTGCCCCAACAGGGTTCGGTTCGCGTCGAGTCCGCCCAGCAGCTCGTCGAGCCAGTCCCCGCCTTCCCGAAGTGCTGCCGTGTGGGCGAGGATCCCCAGGTGGCTGGGGCCGTGACCGACTTCCTCCGGCATCCGGCGAAGGTCGGCGGCAGCCTCCTCGCCCGCGACGGCCAGGGCGGCTTTGAGCCCGGCGAGGTTCCATGCCTTGGAAGCGGACATCAGGGCGAAGCCGTTCTCGGACCCCGGCACACTGAGGAAGGGCGTGAACGTGGCGCCCGGCAGTACGAGCGGGGCGTGGATCTCGTCGGAGACCACGCGGACACCGTGCCGGCGGGCGAGTGCCGCGACGGCTTCGAGTTCCTGGCGGGTGTGCATGACACCGGTCGGGTTGTGCGGGTTGCACAGCAGAAACGCCGGACATCGGCCGTGCCGCCGCGCCCGTACGAAGGCGTCCTCCAGGGCACCGAGGTCGATACGCAGGTCGGGGCCCAGGGGGGCCTCGACCACCTCGCGGGCGTCATGGCCGACGAAGGCGTAGAACGGCGGGTAGACGGGCGAGCACACGACGACGGCTTCGCCGGGGTCGGTGATGAGACGGAGGACCTCGACGATGCCCATCATGACGTCGGGCACGATGGCCGTGTTCGCGACGCGAAGGCCGTCCCACCGCCAGCGGTCGGCGGCGAAGGCGGCCAGGGCCTCGGCGTAGGCGGTTCCGTACGGGTATCCGGTGTCGCCGAGGCCGATGGCCCTGTGCAGCGCGTCGGTGACGCAGGGAGCCAGCGGAACGTCCATCTCCGCCACCCACAGGGGCAGTACGTCCTCGGGATGGGCGCGCCACTTCATACTGGTACGCCTTCGCAACTGCTGCAGGGACACCTGCACGAGAGGATCGGTCCGCCTGGTTTCTGCGTCCTCGGACACTGCCTTCTTGGTGGTTTCGGTCACGCGATCCTCCAACGTCCGGGCGATGCGGGCCTGTAGATGATGGCCGCCGCGTGCCGGCGGCTTCGATCGGCCGGCAGTCTCTGGGCGGACAGAAGGATGATGCGGCCGGCTCGGCACTTCGGGACCCCTCCCAACGCCGTACACATAGCCTCCGGCGCATGTCCCCGAACCTCGAAGGACACCGTGTCAGCCCCGTGGCGATCGTGCTCGCGATGCTGTTCGCGCTGGTCGGCTGTTCCTCGTCCACTCCCTCGTCCTCGAAGTCGTCGTCGCCCAGGCCGTCTCCGAGTCCGTCCGATCTCGCGCAGGCACTGTCGAGGTACGCGATGTCCTCGTGCGCCCTGCTCGACGATCAGGAACTCGCAGCCTACGGAATCACACAGCCTCCTCGCGAGATCGACCTGTCCGAGGGGCCTGCCCTGTCGTGCTACTGGCTGGTTTCAACGGGCATCCAGTTGGGCTGGATTCCGTATCCCCGCGAAGAGGCGCGGAAGAGCAAGGCGAACGAGCCAGGAGCGGAAGTGGTCGAGGTGGCCGGCTATTCCACGATGCAGACCGCCGACAAGAAATCCTGCTACCAGAACATCGGGATCAGTTCCGACGACTCCTACAACTCCTTCAGCATCCTCGTGGTGCGACACGAATCGGATGCTCCCAAGGACCTCTGCGGGATCGCCACCTCGTTCGGCAAGCTGGTCATCTCCAAGCTCCGGCAGTACGACGGGACCGCCTGAGCACGTTGAGACCGTGCCGCTAGGGTTCGGCCATGAAAGCAGCCGTGCACAACCGGTACGGTCCGCCCGGCGTGATCCGGGTCGCAGAGGTGGACAAGCCGTCGATCGGGGACCACGACGTTCTGGTGAGGGTGCACGCGACGACGGTCAACCGGACGGACTGTGCCTACCGGGCGGCCAGTCCCTTCTTCGTACGCCTGCTCACCGGCCTTGTCCGGCCCCGGCGTACGGTGCTCGGGACCGAGTACGCGGGAGTGGTGGAAGCGGTCGGCAGCGGTGTCACGTCCTTCAAGGCCGGCGACCGGGTGTTCGGCTACAACGAGGGCGCGTTCGGAACCCATGCCGAATACCTGTCGGTTCCGCACGACGGTGCCATCGCGGCCATGCCGAGCGGGGTGACCTTCGAGGAGGCCGCTCCCGGTACCGAGGGCTCCCACTACGCGCTGGCGTTCGTCAACAAGGCGGGCATCCGGCCCGGGCAGGACGTCCTCGTCCACGGCGCGACCGGCGCCATCGGCTCGGCGGCCGTGCAACTCCTGAAACATCGGGGGGCCACTGTGACCGCGGTGTGTGACGGGGCGCACATGGAGCTGGTGAAGGGCCTGGGAGCGGACCGGGTCGTCGACCACACCGCCCAGGACTTCACCAGGGACGAGCAACGATATGACGCGGTGTTCGATGCCGTCGGCAAGAGCACGTTCGGCCGCTGCAGGCTGCTGTTGAAACCCGGCGGGGTATACCTGTCGTCGGACCTGGGCCCCTGGTGTCAGAATCTTCTCCTGCCACTCGTCACCCCTCTGTTCCGCGGCAGGAAAGTCAAGTTCCCCTTTCCGAAGCAGAACCAAGAGATGGCGCGGTATTTCCGGGACCTGATGGAGTCGGGAGAATTCAGCCCCGTCATCGACCGACGCTATTCCCTGGAGCAGATCGTCGACGCCTATCGGTATGTCGAGACGGGGCAGAAGATCGGCAATGTCGTCATCATTGTCGTACCGCCGACTTGACCGACCGTCAGGAGTGCTGCTGTGCGATCCGATGAGACACCATCCGCGCCCGGCGGCCTCGGCTGGAACCGTGAGACAGCGACCCTGGCGCTGCTTTCCTTCGCCATGCTGATCGTTTCCCTCGACCAGTACATCGTGGTCGTGGCACTCCCCGACATCGCACGCGACCTCGGCTACTCCGCACAGACACTCCAGTCGGTCATCAGCGCCTACGCCGTGGCCTCGGCCGGCTTCCTCCTGTTCGGCGGGCGCGCAGCCGACCTGCTCGGACGACGCCGGATCCTGGCCACCGGCCTCGCTCTCTACGCCGGGGCGGCGCTCGTCGGGGGATTCGCGACCGGCCCCGGCACCCTCCTCGCCGCCCGCGCGGTCCAAGGCCTCGGCGGAGCCCTCGTCTTCCCCACCACCCTGGCGCTCATCAACACCACCTTCGCCGAAGGCCCCGCCCGCAACCGCGCACTGGGCATCTGGGGAGGGTCGGGCGCGGCGGGACTGGTCATCGGTGTGCTGCTCGGCGGCCTTCTCACCCGGGTGTTCGGCTGGGAAGCGGTCTTCTTCGTCAACGTCGCCCTGGCCGGCCCCGCGCTGCTGCTCGCCTTCGTCCTGATCCCCCGGGACGGTCCACGCGAACAAGGCCGCGCCTTCGACCTGCCCGGTGCGCTCAGCGTCACCCTCGGCATCACCCTCATCGTGTTCGCCCTCGTACAAGGCCCCGGGCTGGGCTGGCTCTCCCCGGGCATCCTCATCGGCTCAGCGGTGGGCCTGTTGCTGATCGGCGCTTTCGTTCTCGTCGAGCGGCGCAGCGACGATCCGCTCATGCCACCCGGGCTGTTCTCCCATCCTCATCTGGTCACCGGCGTAGTCATCGCCTTCATGTTCATGGCGACCTTCGGCTCCGTGCTCTACTTCCTGTCCCTCTACTTCCAGGAGATCCTGGGTTACGACGCTCTGCAGACCGGCGCCGGCTTCCTCATCCCCACGGCCGTGGTCGTGGCCGGTTCGACCACCGCGGGCCAGTTGGTGACGCGGTTCGGGCTCAGGCTCACGCTGTCGGCGGCCCTCGCCGTCGGCGCACTCGGCGCGGTCGCACTGGGTCTGGCGATCTCGCCGGACGGCACCTACCTCGAACTCGTCCCCGGTCTCGTGGCCCTCGGCATCGGTGACGGGGTGGTCTTCACCGGCATGTTCATCGCCGCGGCCACCGGCATCCCAGACCGACAGCAGGGCATCGCCTCCGGTATCGCTTCCACCGGCTCGGGTGCGGGCGCGGCCGTCGGCCTCGCCGTCCTCGTCCTGGTGGCGACCCACGACCTCGACGGTCTCTCCGGCGAACAGCTTCGAGTCGCCACCGCCGACGGGATCCGCACCACGCTCTTCGTCGTGGCGGGCGGGATCGCGCTGACCTTGCTCGTCGCCCTGCGCAGATGCCCGACACCGGCCGAACCACGACCCGCTCCGGTGCCGTACCAGACCCGCCGCTGCTGACGGAGTCCAGTGACGGAGAGTGTCATGCCTGGACGGTGGGGCGAACGTTGATCTCGCCGATCTCGACGTCGGCGGGCTGCTCGACGGCGAACGCCACCGCGCGGGCGACCGCCTCCGGAGGGATGCCCATCGCGTCCATGTTCTTGCGCGTCTGCTCGCGGATGTGCGGGTCCACCATGGAGTCGGCGAGATCGGTACGGATGTATCCCGGCGAGATGGCTGTCGTGCGCACCACCCCGTCGGTGGACTCCGTGCGCAGCCCTTCGTGGACGGTGCGCACCGCGTTCTTGGTCGCGGAGTAGACAGCCATCGAGGGAGACACGCCGGACAGGCCGGCCACGGAGACGATGCTCACCAGGTGGCCGGACCCCTGCTCGCGGAAGGCGGGCAGCGCGGCGGCGATGCCGTTGAGCGTGCCCCGAAGGTTGACATCGATCATCGCCGACCAGCCTTCGGTGTCGAGGTCGGCGAGCGGGCTGATCGGGGCGATGCCGGCGTTGTTCACCAGTACGTCGATACGGCCGTACTGGTCGATGGTTGTGGAGACCAGGCGCCGCAGGTCCTCGGCCTCGGTGACGTCGACGACGCACGTGGCGGCGCGGCCGCCCTGATCGCGGATGTCCTGGGCTATGGCGTCGATGCGCTCGCTGCGGCGCGCCGACAGGACGACCGCGGCGCCGCGTTGGGCGAGCAGCCGGGCCGTGGCTTCGCCGATGCCGCCACTCGCTCCGGTGATGGCGACGATCTTTTCGTGAAGAGAGAGCACTACTGCCTCCTAGTAAAGTGGACACGTGTCCGGTGCGTGGTTCAGCCTACCGGACACGTGTCCACTTGTCGGAGGCTGAATATCAGGAGCGGCCCATGAGTACGCCGGCACGCCGTCCGGACGCGGAGCGGAACCGGACCCGCATCGTGGAGGCCGCCCGCGCGGCCCTCGCCGAGTCCCACCACGTCCACCTCAACGAGATCGCCAAGCGCGCCGGCGTGGGACAGGGAACGCTCTACCGGAACTTCCCCAACCGTGAAGCGCTCCTGGCCGAGGTCTACCGGCGCGACGTCGAAGAACTCGTGACTGCCTCCACCGCTCTGCTGGCGGACCATGAGCCCGTGGAAGCCCTGCGTCGCTGGCTCGACCGAGTGATCGACTACGCCGAGATCAAGCACGGCGTTCTGGCGGCCCTGGAGCCTGCGGCGTGGCAGGACCTTGTCGCCCACAGCCAGAACCCCATCGAGGGCGCCCTCGGCCGCCTGCTGGACGCCGGGAAAGCGACCGGTTCCATCCGCACGGACGTGGACGCACCCGGGGTCATCCTGCTCATCGCCTACCTCGGCCGGCTGGACCGCGACGAATGGGAATCAGCGGCACGACCTCTGATGAACGTCATCCTCGAAGGCCTTCGCCTGCAGGACGCGGATCAGTGAGGACGGAAGAGCAGAGCACGGACCGGGGAGGGCGGAGAAACAGGACACGGACCGGGGAGGGCGGAGCAACGGAACGAGGGCCGGTGAGCCACTGGACCGCGGGGGGCTCAGGTCTCACACCCGCACGGCAGACCCGCGTTCGCTCATCTGCGGTGCGCACAGCACCCGCTTCTTCCGCACGCGCTTGCCCTCGATCGCCGCGACCGTCAGCCGTGCAGCCTCCGCCGCGATCTGGGTCAGCCCCCAGTCCACAGTGGTCAGCGGTGGGGTGAGCACCCGCGACACCGGATGGTTGTCGAAGCCGACCACGGAGACATCCCGGCCCACCTCCAGCGAGGCGTCCGCCGCGGCCGCGTACACCCCGTACGCCAGTGAGTCCGAGAAACAGAACACGGCGGTCGCGGGGCGGGCCCCGTCCAGGACGCCGCGCGCCACGGCTGTCGCCTCGCCCAACTCCTGCGGGCAGGGGACCAGTTCGGCTTGGAGGCCGAGGCGGTTGGCCGCCTCGCGGACATAGACGTCGGCGGGCCGGTCCGGTGTGCTCGGGCGGGTCGGGGTCAGAACGGTCACCCGGCGGTGGCCGAGGCCGTGCAGATACTCAAGTACGGCGTCGATACCGGCCCGGTTGTCGAAGATGACCTGTCCGGCCGTACGGGCCCGGCTCAGCGAGTCGCCGACGGCGACCACCGGGAGTGAGTCGGCGATCGCGGCCCAGCCCTTCGCGGAGGGGTTCACGGGGGACACCAGCAGCGCGTCGACCCGCTGGTCGCGAAGCTGCTTGGCGAGGGCCAGTTCACGGTCGGGGTCACCACCCGCGTCGAGGATCAGCGCGTAGCGGTCGCCGGCCAGCAGCTCCCGGCCGATGGCCGCCATCAGCTGCTGCTGCCAGAGGTCCTGGAGGTCGCCCGCGAGGACGCCGACCATGCTGGTGCGGCCGCTGACCAGTGCGCGGGCGATGGGGTCGGCCTCGTAACCGAGTTCGGCCGCAGCCTGGCGCACCCGTTCCTCCGTCTCCTTGGAGACGTGTTTGCCGCGCAGGGCGTAGGAGACGGCGGCGGTGGAGAGGCCCGTGGCCTCGGCCACCTCCCGGAGGGTGGTGCGCTTGTTGGGCCTGGCCATGCCCGGAAGCCTACCGGGACGAGTCCGCAGTGTGGGCACACGGCCCGCCGAGTGCCGCCGTGGTCCCGTCCGTACTCGGGCGCCGCTCCTGAGCGCGACCCCCGTCCCAGCCGCCTGCATGCTTGACAGAGCCGCTTGTTAATCGCTTAAGTTAACCGTATAAGTGAAACGCTTAACCTAGGTTGACCGCCCCTCTTCATCCTTGCCAGCCCGAGGACCGCCGCGTGCCCACCGACGTCCACCAGCACATCTGGCCACCCGACTTCATCGAGTTGCTGCGCTCCCGCACCACACCGCCGCACCTCGACGGCTGGACCCTGCACGCGGACAGCGAACCGCCCTACGAGGTCGACCCGGCCGACCACGACATCACGGCCCGTACGCGTCTTGCCGCCGCCGACGGTCTCGGCCTCGCCCTGGTGTCCCTGTCCAGCCCTCTCGGCATCGAGTACCTGCCGCCCGCCGAGGCCGGCCCGCTGCTGGCGGCGTTCCACGACGGCGCCCTCGCGCTGCCGGCCCCCTTCGGAGTCTGGGCTTCTCCCTGTCTGTCGGCGCCGGACCCCGAAGCCGTCGAACGTGAACTCCGGCGCGGCTGCGCGGGCCTTCAACTGCCCGCCACAGCCCTGCTCGACGCGGCCGGGTGGGCCAGGAGCGCCCCCTTCCTCGACGTCCTCACCCGCCACGGCAAACCCCTCTTCATCCACCCGGGCGCGGTCCGGCCCACCGCCGACGCCCCGCCTTGGTGGCCCGCCCTGGTTCCGTACGTGCACCAGATGCACGCGTCCTGGTTCGCCTTCCGCGCCTTCGGCCGTGCCCGCCACCCCCGCCTGCGCGTCTGCTTCGCCGCGCTCGCGGGCCTGGCCCCACTGCACGGCGAACGGCTCGCGATCCGCGGCGGCGGGCGGGGCCAGGTCGACTTCGACGCGTTCTACGAGACCTCCTCCTACGGAACTCGCGCCGTGGACGCGGTAGTTCGTGCCGTCGGCATCGACGTGGTCGTCGGTGGCAGCGACCGCCCGTACGCACCCCCGGTCATCCCCGACCTCGGCGCGGCCGCCGCCGTCCACGCCCTGCGCACCACCAACCCCGCCCGCCTCCTGCACGGCCGCACCTGAGCCGTGTCCCCGTGGCGGACCCGACCCGAAGGGAGCCACTCATGACGTACGAGTCCCTGCCCGACCGCACCCTCGACAAGCGCGAACTCCAAGCCCTCGTCGACGACCTCGCCGCCCGCCCAGACCTCTGGCGCGAACAGGTTGCCTTCTCCGACGAACAGCGGCACTACGCGTCCTTGTACCGAGACGAATACGTCGACGTCTGGCTACTCTGCTGGACCCGGCAGAACGACACCGGCTGGCACGACCACGACATCTCCTCCGGCGCCGTCGGCATCGTCCAGGGCGCGCTCCACGAGTCCAACCCACGCATCGGCGGCAGCCACCTGTCCGTCACCGTCGGCACCGGCGAGTCCTTCTGCTTCGGCCCCGAGCACATCCACCGGCTCACCGGAGCCACCGACGACGCGGTCTCGATCCATGCCTACTCGCCACCGCTGTGGCGCCTGGGCCAGTACGACATCACCGAGGACGGCCTGATGCGCCGCCTCTCCGTCTCGTACGCGGACGAACTGCGCCCCCTGGACACCCCGGCGGCCTGAGGCGGACTGGCCCGACCGATCGTCCCTCAGCTCTGACCTCGATCGAGAGGAGCGCTGACGGCGAAATCCTCATCGAGCTTCGCGACCACGGCAGCGGCGATGGACGGGGTCTGACTCGTAGCCCACGCCTCAACTGCACCGAGGAATCCGACAAGCCGATCCTGAACCGAGCCGAGAATTTGCGGCAGTTGAGCCAGAGGAAGCTCGATGGGAAGACCCTCCGGACGATCCCCATCGGGCCACAGCCGGGCGACCGCCCCGGCATGCTCGATGCGCGGCGTGGGGTCGTGGCCGAGCCACGGCTCGTCGCCGTTCATCAGATCAAGCCAGTCCCGCCAGTTCTCCAGCCCGGAACAGCACCCGGGCACCGCTGTGACCCCGGTGACTGTGTCCCGAATCCGCAGGCCGCCGGGAGCAACGACGCACTCGGTCGCCACCAGACGTCCGACCTGCTCCAGGCTGTCCTTGGGCGCGCGTGGTCGGCGTTCGCGCTGCCCCTTGTTGTAGCTCGTCAGAACCGCCATGGCGGTGCCGAGTTCGCGTGACGACAGTTCGCCGGACAGGACCAGGAGCCGATCCGGAGGCGAGTCGGCAACGGGCCACAGGGCGAAGTCGGCGGCCACGTATGTCTCCAGTACGGCATCCACGATGAGCACGCCCCCAGTGTCCCCCGTCGGGATACGGAGACCACAGTCGGATCTCCTGTCCACGACTGGTCCTCGGCTGCGACCACGGGGCATGTCAGTGGCAGGGGCGATGCTGTCCCTGTGACGACCCATGATGAGCACCCGAGCGCCGGGCCGGCCGAGAACGGTGGCCTGCCTGATCCGCGTTCCGTGATCGAGGACACCGACTGGGCCGCGCTGGACCATGCCTACGGGCCGGCGCACGACACGCCGCTTCGCCTGTGTCAGCTCCTGGACGAGGATCCGGAGGTCCAGGCCGGTGCGTTGGGAACGCTGGACATGTCCGTCCTGCACCAGGAGTCCTTGTACAGTGCGACGCCGCCGGCCGCGCTGTACGTGGCAGCGATTCTGGACGACCCCCGCACCCTGGCCCAGCACGAGAACTACTTTCCCTGGGACGACCGTCCTCGGCCGTTGCGGGCCGCCCTGCTGGAATGGCTGGGCCAGATCGCGGACTCGGCCGCCTACGGTGAGACGACCGGTGCGGACGACGGCAACGCCCCGGGAGTGTCCGACGCCGTCCGGGCCGTCCGCGGCACGCTCCACACCGCCGTCTCCGCACACTTGTCGGCCCCGGACCCCACCGTCCGAGCGGCCGCCCTCGCCGCCGCGTCCGCACTCCTCCAGGCGCCCGAGCTGGCCGGGCGCATCACCGGAACCGCCCGGCACCTTCGCCGGCTGCTCACCGAGAGCACCGACCGGCGTGAACGCGCCGCCACCGTGCTGACCATCGGTTCCTGGGGCGAGGACACCACCGGCTGGCTCGCCGACCCCGACCCCGCCGTCCGCGCCTGCGCGGCCCTGGCACCCGGCTGTATCGGCAACGGCCGGGCGACGCAGGTGATCCTCCATGCCCTGCTCGAACCCGCCGCCGTCGACGCCTGGTTCCGGGAACCCACAACCGCCGACCCATGGGTCGAGGACCCACTCCCGCAGATCGACGGACGCCTGCGGTACGCCCTGCTGTCCGCGGCAGTCGAACGCGCCAACGACTTCGACGAACTGCTCCCGGTCGCCATGGCCTCCGTGCCGTTCTGCAGCAACCTCACTGTCGCCGACGACTGGGGCCCGCTGCTCGCCGCGGCATTCCCGACCGGCTACAGCCAGGATGCCGACCTCATGCCGGCCCAGCACCGCTATCTCGGTGCGCTCGCCGACCGGGATGTGTGCTGGCGATACACCCACATCATCGCGTCCTGGCTGCGGGACGTCGGCCTTCCCACGGACCGGGATGCCATCGAGGTGCTGCTGGGGCGGGCCCGCTGAACGGTGCCACGCCCAGAGCGTTCGGCGTCAAGGGCTCCGGAAGCGCTCGACGCCCTGATGAGTGCCCGACTGTGCTCGTAGGGAGCAGCCTGGTGATCGGGACCGCGGCGGCGCCGACCTTGCTCTGTCCGGCGGCGCGGGCTAACGTACAACCTAATGGTTGTACGTCAGGATTCCACCGATCGAGCCGATCGCATCTTTCATGCCTTGGCCGATGCGACGCGGCGCGAGATCGTGGCTCTCACCCTGACCGGTGAGCACTCGGTCTCGGACCTCGCCCGGCGGTTCCCGATGAGTTTCGCGGCCGTGCAGAAGCATGTGGCGGTCCTGGAACAGGCTGGGCTGGTCACCAAGGAGCGGCAGGGCCGGGAGCAGCGAGTGCGCGGCAACGCGGACTCCCTGCGGGAGGCTCATCGGCTGCTGGACCAGCTGGCAGATGTGTGGCGTGGACGGATCGACCGGATCGGCACGATCCTTGCCGATCCCGATCCCGATCCCGATCCCGATCCTCACCCCCGAGACGGCAAGGAGCACTCTCATGACCGTGATCGACGTTCAGAAGAACCCTGAGGCCCTGGCGCTGACGATCACCGCGCGGTTCGACGCGTCACCGGCGCGGGTGTGGCAGGTCTGGCAGGACCCTCGTCAGCTGGAGCGGTGGTGGGGGCCGCCGACCTACCCCGCGACCGTTGTCGACCATGACCTGAGCCCCGGTGGCGCGGTCACGTACTTCATGACCGGGCCGGAAGGTGACAAGCACTACGGATGGTGGCGTGTCCTGACTGTCGACAGCCCGAACCGGCTGGAGTTCGAGGACGGCTTCGCCGACGACGCCGGCCGGCCCAACCCGGACATGCCGACCATGACCGTCCGTGTGCGGCTCACCGCGGACGGCGAGTCAGCCACCCTGATGACGGTCGAGAGCACGTTCCCCACTTCCGAGGCGATGGAACAGCTCGTCTCCATGGGTATGGCCGAGGGCATGTCCGCGGCCATGGGCCAGATCGACGTCCTGCTGGCCGATCCCACAACCTGATGGCGGAGTGAGTCACTGTTCGGTCGGCACGCAGAGCACCGGGACGCTCGACAGGTGAAGCAGCTTGTGGGGAGTCGAGCCCAGCAGCGCCCCGCGCATCGGGCTCTCTCCCCAGCTGCCCACCACGATGAACCTCGCCCCGTGGCGTGACGCGGCGTCGATCAGCGCCTGGGCCGGCTTCTGGTCGATGATTTCGACGGTCGTCCGTACGTCGGCCTCGTCGGCCACCCGGACGGCGTGGTCGAGTGCCACGCGTCCGGCCTCGCGGACGGCCTCGCGGTGAGCCCCGTACTCCTCACCCAGGGTTCCCGGAGCCGCGGCGCCGTAGACCAGCACGAGCGGCTCGTCGAACGCGGCGGACACCTCGATCGCGACGCGCAGTGCGCGTGCCGCGCCCGGCGACTCGTCGTATCCGAGGACAACCGACATCTCAGGACTCCTTGCCGTGGACGAGATCGGCGTCGGCCACACCAGGGCGTTCCGACCAGAAGACCGGCGACATCAGCCGCCGTACGACCATGAGCACCAGACCCACGAGGGCGATCCCGATGCCGATGACGAGCGGGGGACCGAGCCCGAACCACGAGACACCGCTGTAGGAGTTCTCGGGGTCGGCCATGTCCGAGACCGATTCCACCAGCAGCCACGCCAACAGCCCGGCACCGACCAGCGGTCCCAGGCCGATGAGTACGAAGTAGCGCACGCTCTCGGTCAGATGGCGGCGGTAGTAGACCGCACAGGCGACACCCGTGAGCGCGTAGTAGAACGCGATCAGCAACGACAGCGCGGTGAGCGAGTCGAAGAGGGCGTTGGTGCTGATCTGGTTGACGACGACGTACCAGACGATGGCGATGCCGGCGACCCACCAGGTACTGACGTCGGGCGTACGGAACCGTGGGTGGATGTGTGCGAAGTGCTCGGGCAGCGCGTGACGGCGCGCCATGGACAGCGCCGTGCGCGACGCCGGGATGATCGTCGTCTGTGTCGATGCCAGCGCGGACGTCGACACCGCCAGCAGCACGACCCAGTCCCAGCCGCCCATCACCTCGGTTGCCAGCAGGGCGAAGATGAACTCCTCCTCGTCGGCGTTCTCGGCGAGGAAGGTCGTGCCGGCGTAGGCCACGACCGCGAAGCCGACCGACAGGTAGGTCACCAGCAGTACGACCGTCGACCAGACGCCCGCCTTGCCGGGAGCGGTGGCGGAGTCCTCGACCTCCTCGGTGAGATTGACCGCCGATTCCCAGCCCCAGTAAATGAACACCCCCAGCAGCAGGGCTCCGGTCAGTGACGCGCCGCCGGCCCCGAACGGATCCAGCCACTCGAAGGAGGGGTTGATGGAGTCGAAGGTGCTGGTGCCCGCGTAGACCCGGTAGAGCGCCACCACGACGAAGGCGATCAGACAGGCGACCTGCGCCAGGATGAGGACGTTCTGCACCTTGGCCGACACCTCGGTGCCTACGACGCACACGGCTGTCATCACGAGGATGAGCAGCACCGCGAGCAACTGGCGTACGAAGTCGTTGTCGACCCAGCTGTCGAGGCCGAACGCGAGCAGCGCGAAGCTGACGGCTACGTCCGCAAGCGACCCGACCACCAGAACTCCGGTCATCGCGATGGCCCATCCACCGAGCCAGCCGGCCCACGGCCCCATGGCCCGGGTGACCCACGAGAAGGTCGTGCCACAGTCCTGGTCGACCTTGTTGAGGTAGTAGAACGCCGATGCGATCAACAGCATCGGCACGAACGACGCGACCATCACCCCCGGGGCGTAGATGCCCACCAGCGCCACGATCGGACCGATGACCGCCGCCAACGAGTACGCCGGGGAGGTGGAGTTGAGACCGATGACGAGCGCGTCGACGAAGCCGATCGCGTTGGCCTTCAATCCGACAGGTGGGGGCGCGTCCGCAGTGTCGTTGGCCATGTTCCCTCGCTCCGGTTGTGCGTGAATCCATACAACAGGGCGTTGTGGAACTTTTTACGCCATTGAGGGCCTCTTGGATACGCATGTCACCTGAGTAGGCGTCCGCGGGCTCCTGGGCGGCACAGACGGCAGGCGGTACGTGGAAGTCAGAGGGCGGGGCCGTCGGTCCCGTCTCCGTGTAGGGGCGTGTCCTCGCGCATGCCCCACGGTGACCCGTACTCCGTCAGCAGGTCGAGGAACGGCCGGGGCGGCAGTGCCTCGGGACCGAGCACTCCGCTGCCGTGCCAGGCTCCCGACGCGATGAGTTCGAGAGCGGCCACGGGGTTGATCGCGGTCTGCCAGACCACGGCCTGGGAGCCGTACTCCCGCATCGACCACTGGTTGTCGACGACGTGGTAGAGGTAGACCTCCCGCGGGCGGCCGTCCTTGGTGCCCTTGACCCACGTACCCGCGCACGTCTTGCCGTGCATGCGGTCCCCGAGGCCGGCCGGGTCGGGCAGGCAGGCGGCGACCACGTCCCGCGGGGAGACGGAGACCTTGCCCGTTCCGGTGCCGGTGCCGCCGTTCACGGTGACCGGGTCGGTGCGGTCCAGGCCCAGCTTGTGCAGGGTCTGGAGGACGCCGATGAACTCGTCGCCGAGACCGTACTTGAAGGTGACCCGCCGGGCTTTCAACCACCGGGGGACCAGCAGCACTTCCTCGTGCTCGACGTTGACGCACTCCACCGGCCCGATGCCCTCCGGGAAGTCGAAGACCTCCGGCTCGCTGAAGGGCGGCGTGGTGAACCAGCCCCGCTCCGCTTCGTAGACGACCGGTGGGTTGAGGCATTCCTCGATGGTCGTCCAGATACTGAAGGACGGGGCGAAGTCGTAGCCGTCCACGACCAGGTTGGCGCCGTCACGGATGCCGATCTCCTCGATCTCGTCGAAGAGGACGTCGGCGGCGTAACGGGCGAAGACGTCCGACATGCCCGGCTCCACACCCATGCCGACCAGCGCGAGCCGGTCCGCCGCCTCCCACTCGGCGGACCGTGCGAACTGCTCGTCTCCCAGTTTGACGCCGCACTCCTGGTAGGGGTGGGTCGGGTGCGGCCGGGACAGGGACATCGCCATGTCCAGGTAGTGGGCGCCATGAGTGAGGGCGGCGTCGAACAGCGGCAGTACGAAACGGGGGTCGGTGGCATTGAGCAGGACATCACAGCGGTGCTCGACGAGGGCGGCCAGCACACCGGCCGTGTCCGAGGCGTCGAGTCGCACCGCCGTGAACCTGTGCTCGTCCTCCCCGAGCGCCGCGACGGCGGACTCCGCCCGCGCCGGGTCGTAGTCGGCGACGACCATGTGCTCGTAGAAGGAACGCCGGGCCGCGATCCTCGTGATCGCGGTCCCGACGCCTCCCGCTCCGACCAAGAGAACTCGCATGGCGCAGCACTCCTTCGTCCCGCCGTCGCAGGGGGAGCCCCCTGCCTGTTCGGTGGGCCAGGACGATATCAGCCGGACCGCCCGGTGAGAGGTGACTGATCCGGAGATGTCGCGCCATGCTCGATCGACTTCGTATGCCCAGGTCAGAAGCGGAGTTCTACTGTGCTGTGTCGCTAGATCGCTGCCGCGCCGCGCGGGGTTGATCGGGGTGTGACGCTGGGCGGCGGCGCGCTGTGGGCGTGGAGTTCGATGGCCAGGGGTGCGGCGGTGAACATCGACGAGTACGTGCCCACGACGATGCCGATGAGCAGCGCGAGGGCGAAGTCGGTCAGGGAGTCTCCGCCCAGCAGGGTGAGGGCGGAGAGGATGAACACGGCTCCCATGCCCGTGTTCACCGTGCGGGGGAGCGTTTGCAGGATCGCGGTGTTGGCGAGGCGTGAGAAAGGCGTCTTCCGGTCGCCGGCCGACAGCTCCCTGATCCGGTCGAAGACGACGACGGAGTCGTTGACGGAGTATCCGATCACGGTCAGCAGCGCCGCGAGGAAGACGCCGTCGATCGGTTTGCCGAGCCAGGCGAAGACACCGATGAGGATCAGGGCGTCGTGAGCCATCGCCGCGACCGCGGATGTGCCGAAGGTCCAGCGGAAACGCACCGCGAGATACAGCAACTGGGCGGCCAGGGCAGAGGCGAGGGCGATGAGAGCTCCTCGGCGCAGTTCGTCCCCGAGGCTGGGGCCGATGAGCTCGTCGCGGATCTTCTCGGCACTGCCCGCGAGGTCACCGATCGCCCTGTCCACCTTCACCGCCTCTGCGTTGGACAGTTGATCCGTGCGTACGGAGAGGTCGCCGTCGCCGGAGGTCTGGACGACCGCGCGGGGCAGACCCGCGTCGGCCAGGGCGTCCCGGGCGCGGTCGGCGTCCACAGGGGTGGAAGTGGCGTACTCCATGAGCCGTCCGCCGGTGAACTCGACGCCGAAGTCCAGCCCCCGGAGCGCGATGCCCGAGGTGGCCAGGACGAGCGCGGCAGCGGACGCGGCCAGCCAGGTGCGTCGGCGGCCCATCAGGTCGGGATTGCGGCGGACGAGCCAGTCGCGGACCCTTCCGGTGTCCGCGATGCCGGTGAGACGGGGACGGCGTCGTACGGATCGCCGGGCGACCGCGTAGTCGGCGAGGACGCGGGTGATGACCAGGGCGCTGAGCATGGAGGCGAGAACGCCGATGCCCAGGGTGACGCCGAAGCCGCGGACGGGTCCGGAGGCGAGGAAGAAGAGCAGGCCCGCGGCGATGAGCGTGGTGATGTTCGAGTCGGCGATGGCGCTGAACGCGTTGCGGAATCCGGCGGTGAGGGCGGCGCGCAGGCCCTTGCTCTGGCGGGCCGCGTATTCCTCGCGGGCCCGCTCGAAGACGAGCACATTGGCGTCGACGGCCATACCGATGGCCAGGACGAACCCGGCGAGCCCCGGGAGGGTGAGAGTGGCGCCGAGCGCGGCGAGAGCCGAGTAGGAGATGACTCCGTAGCAGGCCAGGGCCACGGCGGCCAGGGCGCCGAGGAGCCGGTAGACGGCGATGATGAAGAGCGAGGTCAGCGCGGTGCCGATGACGGCGGCCCGGGCACTGGCCTCGATGGCGGTGGCGCCCAGGGTCGGGCCCACAGTGCGCTGTTCGACGGTCTCGACCGGCACCGGCAGGGCTCCGCCGTTGATGAGCAGGCCCAGTTCGCGTGCCTCGTCCCGGCTGAAGGAGCCGGTGATCTGGGTGGATCCGCCGGCGATGCCCGTACGGCAGGCGACGGAGGAGTTGACCTGGGGTGAGGAGATGACCTTGTCGTCCAGGACGATGGCCACGCGGCGGGCGGGATCGCCGGCGGGACGGCACGCCGCCTCGCCCGTCAGTCGGGCCCAGGCGTCGCCGCCCGCTCCCTTGAAGTCGACGCCGACGTACCAGCCGACCCCGCTCTGCTGGTCGATGCGCGCCTCGGCGCTGTCGACGTCCGCGCCGGTGAGTGCCGACGGGCCCAGGCGCACGGGCCGGCCGGATTCGTCGGGCAGGACGAGTTCCGCCGGCTTCTTGGGCAGCGGCTGACGTGAGGTTTCGCCGGTGTCCGCGGTACCGAGGACCGGATGGAAGGCGAGTTGGGCGGTACGGCCCAGGACGTTGGCGGCCTCACGCGGGTCCTGGATGCCGGGCAGTTCGACGATGATCCGGTTGTCCCCGGAACGGGCGATGGTGGGTTCGGCGACGCCGAGTGCGTCGATGCGGTGGCGCAGCACTTCCAAAGTGCGGTCGGTGGCCTCCGAGTCGGCCTTGGCTGTGGGCGAATCCCGGGTTTCCAGGACGATCTGAGTGCCGCCGCGCAGATCGAGTCCGAGGCGGACCGGCACGGTCAGCGTGATGTAGAGCGACAGGGCGAGAACGGCAAGGGCGAAGAACGCCCGCACGCGGATGGCGCGCGTCAAGGGTGCCTCCAACAGGCATACCGCAGCCGTGAGAAAGGTGCGGTGGGGATCGACTGGGTGACGTCAGATGCCGTTGGAGGGCGGCGGGCCCCGCCCGCTGTGACGCTCGGAATGCTGTGGAGGCGTGAAGGTGCCCTGCGAGAGCGGCAGTTGCTGCCCGGGCTCCGGCAGAGGGAGCACCAGGCTGGTCGGGACGGACACCCCGCCCGGAGACAGGGTGTGCCACTCGCCCGGCGTGGCCCTGCCTACGCGGGGCTGCTGACCGCAGGCGGTGGTGCACTTGTCGTCCGCGTTGCTACGAGTGTCGGCCTGGGTGGCAACACTCGTGGCCGGGGGGATCGCTGCGGCCGGTGCCGGGCTCTGGTGTGCGGCGGCTGCGACCGGCGTCGGTGCGGCGGGGGAGGCCGCGGCGGGGATGCCCTGGAGACCGAGTACGCCGAGGAGTGCGAACAGCGCCGACAGGAGCGCGCCGGTGATGGGCGTGAGGTTCCGGCTGGTGGAGGTGGCGGACGCACGTGTTTGCTGTGCCATGCGATGCCTCCTCCTCCACTGCTTCTGGTGGAACCCCCGGGCCCGGCCACGGGCAGGACCGCCACCCGTGGCGGCCCTTGAGGACAACGGATGAGGAACGCATAAGGTTCGCCGGGACCGGTACGGAGGGCGAATCCGGTCCGGGACTTCTTCAGCCGTCGTTCGTGTCGTCGTCGGGAACCCAGCGAAGTACGTCGCCGGGCTGGCAGTCGAGCGTGCGGCAGATCGCGTCGAGGGTCGTGAACCGCACCGCCTTCGCGCGGCCGTTCTTCAGTACGGCGATGTTGGCGGGCGTGATGCCGACGGCGGCGGCGAACTCGCCGACCGACAGGTTGTGTCTGGCGAGCTGGACGTCGAGGTCGACGATGATCGCCATCAGACGACCGCGGCGATCTCGGTCTGCAGATCCGTCGCCTTGCGCAAGAGGCTTCGCATGATGACGGTGAGCATCGCGAACGCCGCTCCCACGCCGACGCTGATGATCGCGGCGCCCAGAGCGCTGAGTTCCTCCATACCGTCGTCGGGAGACGGGATGTCGGCCACGAAGAGATGCCCGGCGACCCCGATCGCCAGCAGCGTCGCCACGACGGAGGATCCGATGACGATGTCGACCCACCGGAAGGCCAGCGGCGAGAAGATCGCGCCGCGTCGGACCATGGCGAGCAGCATCCACACCGCGACGAGGGCGACCTGGACACAGACGACGCCGACGATCGCCACCATCACATACGGCGTGGCGAACGGTGCGTAGGGAGGGAAACGGTCGACCTCGTCCGCCGCGGTCGTCGGAATGACTACGATCTGGCCGAAGAGACCGAACAGGATCGCTGCGGCGATGCCGGCGCGGAGCGCGGCTATGAAGAGACGATGCATGCATCGATTATCGATTGGTATCGATCGAAAAGCAATCGATTCTGTCCGGATCTGGAGACGTTGCGGGTGGAAGTCGATCTCGCGCGTCGGATTCTGACGGGAACTCACCCGGGAGGTGCGCCGTGTTGAGGGGACCTGGGTGGCGGATGTCGGGCCTGGCCGGGCTCGCCGTGACACGGCGCTCCTTCCGGCGACGGCGTCCTGCCGCACGTCCGACGCTCGATCTGCTCGAGCCGTGGGAGGAGGAGGTCGACGAGCAGGCCGCGCGCGTCCAGGTACTCACCGGGATTCGCGGGTTCCCGTACCGGCCGCGCCGAGCCGAGGACGTGCCCGGCGACGCGCTCGCGGCACTTCGCCAGGCCGTTGGGGCCAGGGGGGTCGAGGACCTGTTCGTTGTTCCGGCCCAGGCCAGGCCCGGCCGTCTCGGAGGCGGCCGTCGGCAGATTCTGACGCCTGCCAGTGTGCTCGGGTTCGGACCCGGCGGCGTGGCGATGTGGGTCGGTGCTCCCGCCCTCCCCGGAGTGCGAGTGGTTCTCCGCCCGGAGCAGGTGGCCGCGATCGAGACCGAGCACATCCTGCTGTACGCCCGCCTGACGATCCTCGCCACCGACGCGCGGCTGAACATCCATTACAACGCCGTCGCCGATCGCGAACTGCGGCCTCTGCTGCTGTCCTTGCGGCGCTGTGTCGCCGGCACCGCGCTGGACCTGCCCGCTCCTGTGCCGAACGCCGGGCTTCCGTACAAATGGCGACGGCTGCTCACCTCGGGTGCGGCGTGCCTGGACGACGACGATACGGTCGCCGCGGTCGCCGGGGCCCTGCCCGTGCCTCGGTGGGGCGAAGCCGCGTACGCAGCTGTTGTGCTCACGTCCCGCGAGCTCGTCGTCCTCGCGGACCCCGTACACGCCGAGGGGGCCGGTGGCCGCCACGGCGTGGACATCCACTGCATTCCCCGCGCGAGGATCGAGCAGGTACGCGCGGATGGCCCGCTCCTGCGAGTCCGGGTTTGCGGAGCCGATCTCCAACTGCCGTTGGGCGGGGAGCTGTCCGCCCGGGTCGTCCGGGCCTTCGCTCGGCATCTGCCCACCGTTCAGTGACTCTCGGCCGAGGCGGGCATGTCTCGGGGCGGGCGAATGGGCGAGCGTACGGCTGCTGGTGTCCAAGGCATGTCGTCGCTACCGATGAGAACGCGCCCGGCGCCCAGTCTGCACTTGAGTACGCCTGTGGACGACGACGGGAGACGAGAGTGAGCAGATGGACGAGCGGGGCGGGCCGGTGGCGTCGGCGGACGGCCCGGGTGGGGCTGGTGGGTGCGGCTCTGGCAGGGTTGGTGGCCGGGCTGGTCGTCGGAGGGCCGCCCGCCGGAGCGTCGGCGGAGGCGTCGGCCGCTGCCGGAGGACGGAAGACGTACACCGGTGAGATCGACGGGGCGGAGTACCGCGTCGAGTTGCCCGCCCGCTGGAACGGGACGCTGGTGCTCTACAGCCACGGGTACTTCCTGGCCGAGTGGGTGCCGGAGGGCGTCCAGGTGGCGAACCGGGTCGAGACCGAACAGTGGCTGATCGAGCACGGCTACGCGGTGGCGGCGTCGAAGTTCAAGAACGACGGCGTCGGCTACGGCGTCCAGGACGGGGTGACCGACCAGGTCGCCCTGCTCGACTGGTTCGAGGAGCACGTGGGCGAGCCGTGGCGGACCGTGTCCAGCGGCATGTCGCAGGGCGGTCTGATCGCGGCGCTGCTCGCCGAGCGGAACCCGAAGCGCTTCGACGGGGTGGCCGCGATGTGTGCGGAGTACGACACGCACGCGACGTGGAACTCCGGTCTCGACATCACGTTCGTGGTGAAGACCCTCCTCGCGCCCGGCGAGGACATCGAGTTGGTCCGGGCCGGCGAGGACGCCGCGGCCAGCCGGGACGCGTTGGCCGCCGCGATCGATCGTGCCCTCGAAACACCGGAGGGGCGGGCCCGGTTGGCCCTCGCCGGAGCCGTGGCGAACATCCCGGGGTGGTACGCGGCGCACGAGCCGAAGCCGAAGACGGCCGACGAACTGGTCGCCGCCCAGTCGCTGTGGACGAAATGGGCGTACAGCTATGGCATCGGCCCAGTCGGCCGGACCGAGTTGGAGGCCCGCGCGGGCGGCAACCCGTCCTGGAACACCGGCATCGACTACGCTCGGCTGCTCGCCCGGTCGAGCCGGCGGGACCTGGTCCGCGACGCGTACGCCGCCGCACCCGGAGGCGACCTGGACGCCGACCTGAAGCGCCTGGCGAAGGCGCCGAGGATCCGGCCCGACGCGAAGGCGGTGGCCTACCAGTACCGCCACGGCATCGTCCGCGGTACGACGCCGGCTCCCGTCGTCACCCTGCATTCGACCGGAGACGGCGGCGCGGTGACCGACCAGGAGCGGTGGTACGCCGACCGGATCCGACGCCACGGCAGCTCCGCCTCGCTGCGACAGCTGTGGGTCGACCGCGGTGGGCACTGCTCGTTCAGCTCCGCCGACGAGCTGGTCATGCTGCGGACGTTGCTCGACCGGATCGACGACGGGCAGTGGCCGAGCACCACACCGACACGGCTCAACGCCTCGGTGAGCGCGATGGGTCCGGCGTACCAGAAGGTGCTGGACCTCGGCACCGGCGCGGACCTGCCGTTGGATCCCGCGTACACCAGGTTCACACCGCCGAGGATGCTCCGCCCGTCGCGGTGACCTCGGAAGAACGGCTGTACAGCTCAGGAGGACCTCATCCCTGCGGGGCAGCCCTGGACGAAGTGCGTACTCTCGTCCAGGAACTGCCCCGGCACGGCACCCACAGGAGCTCTCGTGACGTACGACATCGCCGCCCTCCGCTCCCAGTTCCCGGCGCTGAGCGCCGGAACCGCGCACTTCGACGGCCCCGGTGGCACCCAGACCCCACAGCCCGTCATCCGGGCCATCGCCGACGCGTTGGCACAGCCCTTGTCGAACCGGGGGCAGGGAACGCCGGGGGAGCGGAACGCCGAGAGCATCGTCACCAAAGCCCGTCAGGCACTGGCCGACCTTTTGGGAGCGCAACCGACAGGGATCGTGTTCGGCCGTAGCGCCACCCAGCTCACCTACGACTTCTCCCGCGCCCTCGCCAAGACGTGGTCGCCGGGGGACGAGGTGGTCGTCACCCGTCTCGACCATGACGCCAACATCCGCCCATGGGTTCAAGCCGCCGCCCAGGCCGGTGCCACCGTGCGATGGGCCGACTTCGATCCCGCCACCGGAGAACTGACCGCCGCCGACGTCCGTGCCGTTCTGTCCCCGCGCACCCGGCTGGTCGCCGTGACCGCCGCCTCCAACCTGATCGGCACACGTCCCCCGATCACCGAGATCTCGGGCCTGGCGCGTGATGCCGGAGCGCTCACCCACGTCGACGGCGTCCACCACACCGCCCACACGCTGGTCGACCTGGAGCGGCTCGGCGCGGACTTCTTCGTCTGTTCCCCGTACAAGTTCCTCGGCCCCCATCACGGAGTCCTCGCCGCCCGGCCGGAGTTGCTGGAAACGTTGCAGCCGGACAAGCTCCTGCCCTCCACCGACGCGGTCCCGGAACGCTTCGAACTGGGCACACTGCCCTACGAGTTCCTCGCGGGCACGGCAGAGGCGGTCGATTTCCTCGCCGGACTCGACGCGGATGCCACAGGAACGCGACGACAGCGCCTCGCCGCGGCGTTCACGGCACTCGAAGCACACGAACAGGCCCTGCGCACACGGCTCGACAAGGGACTGTCCTCACTCCGAGGAGTCCAGGTCCACTCCAGGGCGGTCGACCGCACTCCCACCCTGTTGCTCACGTTCGAGGGACGCTCGTCGGTGGAGGCCTACCAATTCCTCGCGGAGCGTGGCGTCCACGCGCCGTCCGGGTCCTTCTACGCGATCGAGGCCTCCCGTCGGCTCGGCCTGGGCGACACCGGTGGGCTCCGGATCGGCCTGGCCCCCTACAACAACACGGAGGACGTCGAACGGGTCCTGGAAGGCCTGTCCGAGTTCCTGGCGCACTGAGGGGAACCATTGGCCTCGTTCAGGGGACAGGCGCCGGCGCCGGATCCGCTCCCCACGCGGCAGCGCACAGTGACCGGTCGACCTCCTCGGTGTAGTGGGCAGCCGCGAGCCAGGCGTGGGTGAACCGGTTGACGTCGGCGGGGACGAGACGGCCGAAGACGTCGCGGGACCGGTCCGCTGCGGCCGAATGGAGTTCGTCTAGGAGGTCTCCGGCGCAGGCGAAACCGTAGCGGCCCAGGCGTCGGCTGTCGGTGGCGCTGTCCCCGGGGAAGGCGAGCACGCGACGGCCCGCCGAGGCCGCCTGGTGGACACGGCGGCGCAGGAGATGCAGCGGGGCCTCGTCCGAGGCGGGTGGAGATCCGGCGGGCGGCATCGCCGGGGCGGGCAGGTCCGCGTGCTGGAGGCGGTCGAGACCCAGGTCGAGATGGACCCCGGGATCTCGGGGGTGGTCCGAGGCGAGGAGCAGCGCACGGGGCACGGGAGACGGGTCGAGGCGGGCGACGACACGCAGTCGGGTGCCCGGGGAGGCCGCGAGGAGACGGAGGTTGTCGCGGTAGGGCAGTGCGGGGTGGTCATGGGCGGCGGCGAGGCGGAGCGTCAGTCCGTCGCAGTCGGCGAGCAGGCAGTCGCCCGCTGCCTCGCGGACCGTACCGGTCAGGGTCACGTCGAGGAACAGCAGGCCGTCCCCGCCGGTCAGGGCACGTGACACCTGGTCGGCGACGGGCAGGGCCCACAGGCGGTCGAGGGGGGCCTCGCGCCAGGCGGCGCCGGACGCGCGCACGGCCCGTACACCCGCGCCCGCACCCAGTCGGCCCGTCGGGGAGACGGTCGCGCCGGACACGGCGAGCCCGGCCCCCGACAGTTCACGGTGGGTGAGAGCGGTGTCCCCGATGCGTACGGCCCGGTCGGCCGCACCCACCGCCCGGCCGGGCCCTCCCGGGACGACATCCGAGACCGTACAGAGACGGCCCTCGGCATCGGCCGTCCAGGTGACCGCACCCGCGTATCCGGTCGCGGTGAGGACGGGTTCGGAGAAGAGCCCGTACAGCCGCAGGGATCCGTCCGGGGTGTACGGCTGCCGTGCGGTGCCGCGCAGGGTGGCGAGTTCGGGACCGGTGGAGCCCGGAAGGCGATGGGTGGTCCCGAGGACGTCGCGGAGAGCGGCGGTCAACTCGGTGAGGCGGTACGCCGGATCGGTGCCGCGGGCGGCGCGCAGCTGGGTGACCACGGAGACCGCGGAGGCGGCGATCCTGGGCAGACCGCTGATCCGCGCGGTGTGAGCGGCGCGCAGCAACTCCGCCTGCAGCACGGCTCCCGCCCCGTCCGTACCGGCTTCGAGTACGGCGGCCGCGGCGTCGTACATGGCTTGCGCGGCGGCGCACTGGTCGGGGGTGGGGGACTCGGGCTCCGTGGGTGACGCGGACTGGGTGGAGGCCGGAGTGTTCGGTGTGCCTGGTGTGCCTGGTGTGTCCGCCGCGGTTGGCGTATTCACGGAGGCCGGGCCGTCCGGGGAGACGGGCACGTCCTCGCCGACCGATGCGGACAGGGCTTCCGGTACCGTCCGCGACTCGGTGTCGGAGTCGGAGTCGGCGATCGGTGCCGCCGAGGCCGCGGCCGCGCGGTGCAGGCAGTCCGGTGCGAGCAGACAGCCGCAGCGGATCGCGTCCGTGCTGGTCACGGTGCCACCGGGGGCGTGCAGTTCGAGGTGGGTGTCGTCGTCGACGGCGATGCGTACGGTGTCGCCGTCGCGGACGGCCGGCCGCCCCGCCAGCTTGGTGACTCCGGCGTCCAGCCGCTTGCGGAGCCGGGGCGTGAGCCCTTGGACGAGTTCGGCGGTCACGGCCGGTGAGACTGGAGGCAGGTCGAGGCTCAAGAGACTTTCTCCCCTACCCAGCGGGCGAGTTCGAGTGGGCTGAGGGCGGCGACGGGCATGCCCGCGGCGACGAGCTGGCCCGCGACGCCGGTCGAGTAGCGGGGGCGACCGGCGTCGTCCAGGCTCGCGCAGCCGAGTACGTGGCAGCCGGCCCCGACGAGACTGCGGACTTCGGCGAGCAGACCACCGAGGGGGTAGCCCTCCTCGAAGTCGCTGATGACCACGACGAGGGTGCGCGACGGCACGGTGACGAGCTCGCGGGCGTGGCGCAGCCCGGCGGCGATGTGGGTGCCGCCGCCCACGCTGACCTCGAGCAACAGCGACAACGGGTCGTCGACATGGCCGGTGAGGTCGATGACCTCCGTGGAGAAGGCCAGGAAATGGGTGGACAGGGTCGGCACTCCGGCCAGGACGGAGGCCGTGAGAGCGGCCCAGACCGTCGAGGCCTCCATGGACCCCGACACGTCGGTGACCAGGATGAGCCGCCAGTCCGCGGCGCGTTTGGCGCGCGAACGGAAGACGGGGTGCTCCGGAATGACCTGGACGGTGCCGTCCGGGCCGCGGCGCGCGGTCGCGAGGTTGGCGCGCAGGGTGCGGGGCAGATCGAGGCCACCGCCCGGCCGTCGGCTGGGGCGCGGCAGGACCGTGCCGTGCAGAGCGGGGCGCAGGCGTGTGGCCAGTTCCCGGGTCAGCGCCTCGACCAGGCGGCGGACCAGCGGGCGCAGGGCGGCCAGTTGTGCCTCGGGCAGTCCTCCCGCGTGCTGGAGCACGGTGCGCAGCAGGTCGACGGAGGGCCGCACGACGTCCGGGTTGAGCTCGGCTATCACGTCCTTGCGGCCCGACGCCGCGGCCGCCGCCAGCACCTCTTCCCGGATGCCCGGTCCGAACAGGGCGGCCAGTTCCTCGGACCACTCACGCACTCCCGGGTACGAAGCCTCCCTGCCGCCCCCGCCACGTCGGCGAGGTCCGGTCAGGTCGCCCCTGCTGCCCTCGCCGCGTCCGCTGCCGTACAACTCGTCCAGCGCCGTCGCGAACGCCGAGGCCGAGCGCGGCAGTTGATCCGTACGACGGCCGAGTACGAGCCGCCAGCGGTCGGCGGACGCGAGGACGTGATCCTCGGGGGAGTGGTCAGCAACTCGCTCGGTTGCTTCGGTTGCTTCGGCTCCGGGGCCCGAGAGGACCTCGAGGGCTTTGGCTGCTTCGCCCGCTTCGGGGTTCTCGGCCGTCGGAACGAGGTCGTCCCCCTTGGGCGGAGGCAGCAGCCCGAGTGTGCGCAGGGCGGCGCGGGCCGCGAGGTCCGCGCGGGTCCAGGTGGCGAGTGCGGCGGGGTCGACGCCGCCGGTGTCGGTCAGATGCGTGGTGGCGAGGCGCTCTTCGACGGTGTCGAGAAGCCGGTCGCGTGCCGCCGGGCTGAGGGTGTCGAAGCCTCCCCGGAGCGCGGGGAGCCGATCGAGGAACTGCCGGTCGGGCATGTCGACGATGCGGTTGAGCAGCGGCTCCAGGGCGGGAGCCGCCGCCTCCAGGAGCGGGCCCGCGGCGGTCAGCACCCCGACGAGCCGGTCGGTGAGGGCGGTCCGGGCCTCGGGAGTGTTGGCCGAGTCGACCCATGAGGCGATGCGATCGCCCAGAACACGCGGGTCCTCGTGACCGAGGAGTACGCGTACGGCTCCGGCGGCGCCGCGCATCAGCGGGGAGCCGTCGGCGGCCAGCCGGGCGAGCGCGTCGGCGAGCCGTATGCCGCCCAAGAGGTCCGCGCGATGGGCGAGTTCGAGCAGCGCGTGCGCGTCGTTCCGGTCCTCGGAACCCGTGAGACCGTCCACCTGGCGCACCGCCGCGGCGGTCAGCAACTCGGCCACGGTGGCCACCGTTTCGGTGCGTTCCTCGTCGGTACCGAGGCCCGCGACGTGACCCGCCCGCAGTCGGTCCAACAGGGCCAGACCGGCGAGGAGTTCCGGCAGTGCGGCGGACTGCGGCAGCACGTCGCGGACGTCGGAGAGGCGTTCCTCGGTGAGGGCGGGCAGGCCGCACTCCGCCGCCTGCCGAAGACCGTGCAGGGTCTGCGCGGCCGTGGGCCCGCCCTCGTCGCGCTCCGCGCGCCGGCGTTCGCGCAACAACCCTTCGGCAGCCTGCGCGGCGGTGACTCCTCGGACACCGGCGGCGGTCAGCATGGCCGCGGTGGCGGGTGTCCAGCGCACCTCCCAGCGAGAGGTCAGGGCCTCGGACCCGCCTGCGCCGACGACCTCCTTGTGGTCTCCGTACGGCACGCCGCACACGGTCAGGCGCTGCAGCAGGAGTTCACGGCGGCGGTCCAGGTCGGAACGCAGCGGGTCCAGGCGCAGATCCCGCTTGGCTTCGGTGCCCCGGCTGTCGGGCCCGGGCAGCCCCAACGCCGTCAACTCCGTCTCCACCGCCGGAGCGAGTCCACTGCGGGGCGCGCCGGGTGCCGGGCGGCCGCCGCGCGTTCCTACCAGCACCCGTTCCATCGCCTGCGCGACGGCGCGGCCACGCCCGTACGGCTCACCCTGTGTGAGTACGGTCTGCACCGCTTCGACCAGCTCGCCCCGGCCGGCCGCGGGGAGTCCGCGCAGCCGGGCGAGGTCTCCCGCGAGGCGGCAGATCTCCCGGGCGTCGGGGGGTCCGGACGGGTGGCCGAGGGCGCGTAGTTGGGCACAGATCCGTACGGCGGCGCGTGTCAGGGCGTCTTCCAGCGCGGCCGGGTCGCCTGCCGCGCCCAGGACCAGGTGCTGCCATTCCGGGTCCCGGATGCCCGCCGGGTAGCCGGACCGCTCGTCGAGAAGCGCGTAGGTGTAGGGGATGAACGACGTCGTCCATGCCGAGGCCTCGGCGCCCGGGCCGCCGGGAACGGGCGATCGAGGGTCCGCCGGTGTGCCCGGTGACGTCAACGCCGGGGCGTGGAAGGCGCCGACGACCACGGCGGCGCGTTCGCCGTTCGCGGTGGCGGCGGCCAGCCGGGCGCGCATCCACTCCTCGCGCCGCAGGTCCAGCTCGGGCACACCTCCCGAGGCGGCCGCGTCCTCGCGCAGCGCCCAGCCCGTCAGAAGGGCGGCGCGCCGCAGTGCTTCGGGAGGCGAGCCCGGGGCGGCCGCCTCGACGAGACGGTCCCACAGGTCGTCACCGGTACGGCCCGTGAGCCGGGCTCGTAGCGCGGTGGCGAGGCCGGCTCGGCCGGACGTCTCGTGGACGCCGACGGGAGCGGGAGCGCCCGGTGTCTCGCCGGTTGCGACCCGGTCGGCGCCGGGGGTCTGCGCTGGTGGAGGGGCAGGGCTGCCGGACGGCTGTGCGGACGCCGGGGCGCCGTGAGGGTCGGGCGGCTCCGGGGCCGAGGTCAGGTCCGTACCGTCGTCCGGGCATGCGGGAGCGTGCCGTTCGGCACTCCACGCCCGGTCGGCGAGCGGGAGATCGCATGCGACGACCGGCACGTCGTGCCGCGCGGCCCAGCGCACGGCGGCGAGTTCGGGGGAGAAGTCGGCGAACGGATAGAAGGCCGGGCCCTGGCCGCCGCCCCCGTCGCGGGGAGCGGCGGCGAGGGCGACCGGGGCCCGCGTCTCCTCATGACCGAGCCAGGGCAGCCATTCCTGCATCTCGCCGGGGAGTTCGACGAGCAGCACGTCCGGCTTTGCCTCGTCCAGCAGCGCGGGCACGGCCGCGGCCAGGGAGGGCGCGTGGTGCCGTACGCCGATGAGGTAGGGCGCCGCCGGGTCGGTGAGGGCCGCGACGGCTTCGTCGGGGGAGAGGGACACGGTGGTCAGTCCTCCAGGACGGTGCGCAGGTCCCACAGGGTGCGCCAGGTGGCGGAGCCCTGTTCGGCGCGGCGCCTGACGGGGCCGTCCCAGTAGCCGCGGAGCCTGGCCGCGTCGGCGGGGTCGTCCTTGCGGACCACGCCGAGGAGATGACCGGGCAGCAGGCCGAGGACGTCACGGTCGCCAGGGAAGTAGGCGGCGGCGAGCCCCAGCGCGCCCGCCACGGACACGGCTTCCGCGGTGCTCATCACCGTGGAGGGCCGCTCGACCTCCCAGCCTTCCGCGGACCGGCCCTCCCGCAGGTCCCGGAAGGCCGTGATGAGGGCTTCCAGTACGGCGTCGTCGACCCGGAAGGGTGCTCCGGCCCGCTCGACCGAGGCACGTGCCTGACTGCGTACGAGCGCGGTCTCGGCGTCGAGGTCCGTGATGGGGCCGACGGTCTCGAAGTTGAAGCGGCGCTTGAGCGCGGCCGACATCTCGGAGACCCCCTTGTCGCGCAGGTTGGCGGTCGCGATGAGGCTGAAGCCGGGTGCCGCGTGGGCCAGGGAGTCCTCGGTGCCCGCCAGTTCGGGTACGGCGATGCGCCGCTCGGAGAGCAACGACACGAGTGCGTCCTGCACTTCGGGCAGGCAGCGGGTGACCTCCTCCACCCGGGCGACGGCTCCCCGGGTCATGGCGGTCAGGACGGGCGAGGGCACGAGGGCCTGCCGGCTGGGCCCCTGGGCCAGCAACAGGGCGTAGTTCCAGCCGTACTTCAGCTGGTCCTCCGTCGTGCCCGCGGTGCCCTGGACGACCAGGCCGCTGGTGCCGCAGACGGCGGCGGACAGCAGCTCGGAGAGCATGGACTTGGCGGTGCCGGGCTCGCCGACGAGGAGCAGCCCGCGCTCGCCGGCGAGGGTGACGACGCACCGCTCGACCAGGGCCCGGTCGCCGACGAACTTGCCTTCTACGACGAGGCGCCGCGGCACACCCTCGGGCGTCGGGGCGTCGTCGGGCAGCCGCAGGGCCCGGCCGTCGCTGCCCATGACGAACGTGACGACGGCACGGGGCGTGAGCCGCCACGCAGGTGGGCGCGGCCCGTCGTCATAGGCGGCGAGGAAGGCCAGTTCGGTGGCGTGCCGGTCCTCGGGCGGGGTGATCTGGCGGGCCGTGTCGGGGGCCAGGGTGGCGGTCATCGGTGGTCCGTCCGGTCGGGTCGGGAGGTCGTCAGCAGAGGGGGCGTCATCCGGGGAGCCGTCATCCGGCGCGCCGTCAGCAAGGGTTCATCCGGTCGGCTCGGGTGGTGGTCATCGGCGGCGGCCCTTCCGGGTGGCGCGGGTGGTGAGCTTTTCGTAGGCGGGCGCGTCGCCGTCCTGGACGCGCTGCCAGGCGTGGGCGAACAGGTCGGGCACCGGGAGGCGGGGCACGGCACGCGAGCCGTCGCGCACCGGGTAGAGGCCTTCCTTCCAGGTCTCCACCGGCAGGGCGGGGGACTTGAGGTCGCGCCAGCCGCACGGCAGGAAGAGGGTGCGCCCTGCGCGCGGTCGCTTCGCCTCGACGACCAGGTCGGTGGCGGCCAGTTCGGTGCGGGCCTTCTTCAGCCGGGCGGGCTTCCAGCCGGTCCAGCGTGCGCAGTTGCGGTCCGTCGGATCGGGCAGGGCCAGCAACTGGAGGTACAGCGCGGCCGCGTCCTCACTCAGACCGTGAGCCGAGGCCACTTCGGTGACCAGCGCGGGAGCGACGACGGTGGGGTCCTGTGCGTGACCGACGGGCTCCTCCGGGGCGAAGCCGGCCGCCAGGGCGCGGTCGAGTCCGTCGCCGAGGATCGTGCGCAGGGCCTGGAGACCACCGTCGCGGTCCGGACCCACCAGGCCCTCCAGGAGCCCGAGGACCGCGTCGTCCGGACCGGTGAGCGCGGCGGGGCGGAGCAGTACCGTCTCCTGATCGCCGTACCAGGGGCGCAGCACGAGAGCCTCCCCGACAGGCGTCAGGCCGTGTGCGTCGGCGCCTCCGGTGGCGGGAAGCCCGTACGCCTTGCGCAGTTCGACCGCGGTCGAGCCGCCCTTGTCCGTCCACATGACGTCGAGGTCGAGCAGCAGACCAGGGTCGGTGAGGCGGCGCCGCACGGCGGCCAGGCCCTCGGGCAGGCGGGCGCGCAGCGAGTCCCCGTACGGCAGGCCGTAGGCGAGTGCGGCCAGCGAGGCGACGGCACGCGTCAGGTCGTACCGTCCGGGCAGCGCCGCGGGGTCGGCGGCGGCGAGGTTGCCGTCCTTGTCCGGCCGTTGCACCGTCGTACGGCTGATCCAGGGGGTGAGCGTCGGGTTGAGCACGGCCTCGACGGCGTCGGCGGGCAGACCTGCGAGATCGACCCCGAGGTCCTCGGGCAGGCGGACGACGGAACCGAGTCGCTCGGCCCACACCCGGCCCGCGGCCGCGATGTCCGGACCGGACGCCCACAGGTCGGCAGGGTCCTCGGGCAGCAGCACGCTCATGAGGGCGAACCGGTCCTCCCGGCCGAGCGACGACAGCCGGCCGTTGCCCAGGTCCAGCTGCCGGGGTTTCAGGCCGATCGTGACGAGTACGTCGGCACTGGGGTCCCGCGGACGTGCGGCGAGCAGCACGGTCGCCTGGACGGGGCCCAGACCGTCGCGGGTCGCGGCGGCGAACGCGGCGGGCGCATCGGGCCGCCAGGGGGCGGCGCCCTTGTCCCGGATCGTCCGGACGAGAGTGGCCAGCCCGTCGGCGGGGAACGCCGACGGCACTGCGGTCTCCTTGTCCAGGGTGAAGTGGGCCACGGCGCCGAACGCGCCGGAGGGGTCGTGGTCCAGGGCGAGCCAGCTGACCCGGTTGTGCTCGGTGTCGACGGACTGACAGCCGAGGAGGACCACGGTGCGTCCGTCCCGGCGGAGCACCTGACCGGCACGTTGCTGCTTGTCGTGCGGCTCGCTCAGGAGGATCTCGCGCAGCCCGTGTCCGGGTGCGGCCAGCGGTCCTTCGGAGACCGCGTCGAACAGTAGGAGAAGGGCTTCCCGTTCGGCGTCGGTCAGGGTCGGCGTGGCGGCCCGGTAGGCCAGCGGCCGCAGCACGGCCAGGATCGACGGCCACACGATGCCGATGCCGGGGATCGTGCGCTCCTCGCTCCGCCAGCCGTCACCGAGGGCGCCCGTCCGCGCGAGATCGGGCAGCGGCTTGCCGTCGGCGGGCCGTCCGGACAGTACGTGGTTCACGGCCCGGATCTGGCGCAGGGCGGTCCACGCGTGGTTGCCTCCCCACCATCCCCCCAGATCGGCGATGCCGGCGGTGACCGCGCGCAGGGTGCGGTCCTCACCGTGCTCGGGGCGGTAGTCGGCGAACATCTCCTCGTTCTGCCGCTGTTCGGACCGCTTCTTCTCTGTCGGCGGTGCCACGAACGCGGCGGCCGTCCCGGCGAGTTGGAGCGCCGCACGGACCAGGGCGGACACACCGATGAGCAGCCGTTCGTCGGTGAGGCCGGGCAGGGACCTCGACACGGCAGGCCGAATGAAGTCGTCCACCGACGGGACGACGGGCTTGCCGTCGACGGTGGTGTCGGCGGCGTCGCCGGCCTCGACGATCCGGGCCTCACGCTCGGTCAGGGCCTGGGCTCCGGCGCGGAGCACGTCCGCCGCCGCCTCGTCGGTGAGCGCGCGCAGCACGGCGGACGCCCGTTCGTCACGGGGACGCAGTGCGTGCCAGAAGGCGACAGGCGGTACGAGCCGGGTGCCCGCGGCGAACTCCCCGCCCCGCTGACCGGGTGCGACCCGGCCGAGTTCGCCGGTGGCCGAGGTGTCCTCGGAGGCGAACAGCGCGACGTGCTGGTGCAGTTGCGCGGCGATGGGCTCGGCACCTCCGGGCAGCCGGAGCGCGCCGAGAGGGAATCCGCCTGCCTGCAGAGTGACGGTCCGGCCGTCCGGCGTACCGGCGGTCGTCCTGGCCTCGGCTCCCGCGCCCTCCGAGCGCACCCAGCGGCCGAGCACCGAGCCGT
Source organism: Streptomyces sp. NBC_00258 (assembly GCF_036182465.1). Lineage (NCBI taxonomy): Bacteria > Bacillati > Actinomycetota > Actinomycetes > Kitasatosporales > Streptomycetaceae > Streptomyces > Streptomyces sp. NBC_00258. The sequence continues at coordinate 1,821,258 of NZ_CP108081.1, read as the reverse complement.
CGGTGCCGAAGGGGCTGTGTTCGAGGCCGGGTTGGAGCGGCAGGACCTCGCAGTGATGCTGCAGGAGTGTGGTGTCCTCGCGGATGCCGGAGCGCAGGAAGGCGGGCAGGGAGGCCCGTCCGTGCGTACCGGTGGCCGGGTCGTACTCCAGCCAGACCTGCTGTCGGCCCTGCCTGCCCTGGCGCCAGCAGGTCGTGCCGTCACCTATGACGGACCGGCTCGGCGGCAGGACGGTGTCCCCGGCGTGCAGGGTGCGTCCGCCGGTGGCGCGGCCGCCGTCGGTCAGGGGGATGGAGGGGGCACCGGCGTCGTTGCCGTACCAGTGGGGCAGTTGCTCGCCGCCGAGGGCGAACACCTCGGACGGCCGGGCCGACCAGTAGCCGAACTGTTTGCTGTCCTGCCGCCACATCACGAGCAGTTCGCCGTCGGTGTAGCGGAACTGCGGTTGCTGCCAGCGGTTCAGCTCGACGGGCAGGCTCAGGTCGTGGTCGAGCAGCACCTTGTCAGGTCCGACGACGACGGCCTTGTGCCTGCGGGAGAGGATCAGCGTGGGCCAGGCCTCGGTCAGGCGCAGTGGGTCGTCATCGTGGTTGTGCCTGCGTTTGTTCTTGGGCTTGGTCCCGGTGTCGGTGTCGAGGAGGCGCAGCGCCTCGTCAAGGGCGGGCCAGCCCAGTTCGTCGGGGATGCCGGCCCGCAAGGTGCGGCCGAGCAGCGGCGCGATCTCGTGCTCTCCGACACGTGCGACCGCTTGGGGGCTGACCCGGGCGGCGACCGGACGGAAGGGGCGCAGGCGGTTGAGCGCCGCGCGGGCGCCGGGCAGGCCCGTCGAGGCGCTGAACGTCTTGGCCGCGTCGTCCAGCCACTCGCGCAGCACGTCACCCAGTACGGGATGGGAGGCGAGGTCCTCCAGAACCCCGGCGAGTGCCCGGTTGTCGCTCAGCGCGTCGATGGCCCGGTGCAGCAGGGGCCGGAAACGCGGATCCGCGGCGGTGGCGGTCAGGTCGCGACCACCGGGCTGACCATCGCGCAGCCAGCGGTCGAGGGACAGATACACCTCTCCGTCCGCGTCGGGCATCGCGAGGGGAATCCCCTGCGCCACGCACAGGTCCAGCAGGTCGAGGTCGGCACCGGCGTGCCAGCGGCCCGTGAACAGGTCCACGGCCCGGCCGTCGGCACACAGCCGCGGCGCCATCCGTCCGACGAGTTCGAGCGTGAGCGGGGAGCGCCCGCAGACCGTGCCGCCGTGCTTGCGGTGGGCGGCCCAGCGGCTGAGCCACTCCGCGGCGTCGATGCCGTCGGCCGCGTCCACGCCTCCTGTCTTCTCGCCGTCCGGACTGTTCTCGCCGTCCTCGCGGTCCTCGCCGGTGAGGAGGCGATCGGCGCCGCTCTCCGCGAGCAGTGTCAACCAGAACTCGTCGTCCTTGACGTCGCGTCCCAGGGCGGTCGGCATGATCTCCAGCAGCCGTGCCCGTACGGCCGGTTGCCGCTCGGCGAGGACCGGGAGGGTGGCTCGGTAGGCGGTCCAGAAGGAGACGGGCGCGCGTACCGCGGCGGGCGAGGCGACCAGATCGGCCACCAGGGCACACTCCTCGGTGACCCGGGACAGGCCGGCGGCCTTTATCAGGCCGCGGGCGTCCTGCGGCAGCGACGCGTACGGCGGCATTCCCGCCGCGCAGCGCTCCACGCACAGCTGCCGGAACTGCGCCCACGCCGTGGCCGGGTCGAGCCGGTGGGCCAGGTCCTTCACATGTTCCTTGAGCGCCTTGACCGTCAGTGCCCCGGCGAAGGCGAACTCCAGGAACACGGCGCGCTGCCGCTCCTCGTCGACGGCGAGCGCGTGCACTCGCTCGGCCTCGCGGGCCTTGCCGAAGAAGGTTGCGGCGTACGTAGTGTTCTCGTGCTGGAGGAAGATCCGGGCGGCCTGCTCGTAGAAGGTCGGCAGGAAGTGCGGCACGGCACGGCCGAGCCGCTCGCCGAGTTCCTCGAAGCCCTCCTTGGCGGTGCCGGGGCGGGACTTGGCCTGGCGAGCGAGCCGTTCGACGTCCTTGACGAGGGCCAGTGCGTGGTGGCCGTTGGCCGGGTCGTTGACCAGTGCCCAGGCGGGGAAACCGAGTGTCTCGCGACGTACCTGTCCGACCTCGGGGGTCTCCGGTTCGCGGGCCAGGCCGAGGAACTCCAGGGCGAGGTCCTCGGCCTCGCCGAGGGTGCCCGGCACCAGACGCACGGCGAGCCGGCCGTCCAGCGCGGAGTGGGTGTACGTCCGTACGGTGAGGGAATCGGCGTCCTCGCCGGTGGTGGTGCCCACGGGCAGGACGGCACCGGCTTCGAGCAGCGCGGCCGCGGTGGTGTGTGCGTAGGTGGTCATGCCGCCTGCTCCTCGTCCTCGATGTCACGCCCGGCGAACAGTGCGGCGGCCATGCGCATGCCCTCCGACCAGGCGACGGGCCCCACCTGACCGAGCTTCAGCACCCGGCCGGAGCCGTCGGTCCATATGAGGGGGCCGGTCTCGGTCTCCTCGTAGCCGTCGTAGTCGCCTATCCAGACCCGGGCCTCGACGCCGCGGGCGTCCTCCCGCACGGAGCAGACGGCGTTGCCGCCGCGCACGCGGTAGCCGAGCTGAGTGGTCCTGCCGTGCAGGAAGCGCAGTTGCTTGAACGCGCCGCCCGCGTAGTCCTCCACGGTGGTGGCGTCGGCGTCAAGGCCAGCGGGGCGCTGCCACACTTCGCGGAAGAGCTGCTGGGCCCGCTGCTCGACGCCGAGTTCGACGGCGAACTCCCGCAGTTCCTCGAGGTCGTCGAGAAGGACGGGGTGGGGGAGGTGGACGAGTTCGGGGGCGATGCGGACGCTGTCCCCGTCGAGGTCGACGAGGCCGAGACCGCGGTCGAGGTCGGCGTCCCGGAGGAATCCGGCCACTTCGCCGTCCGGACCGGTGACGACGAGATCGCGCATAGCGCTCTGCCAGGCGGGATCCGGCCACACCCGGGCGATGACGGCGAGCGGGACCGGAAGCGAGCGCACCATCCACTTCTCGACGTCGGTGAGGCACTGGCGTTCGTGCCGTTCCAGCCACTCGGCGAGCTGTCGCAGTCCCATGACCGCGGGATCGTCCGCGAGTTTGGCCGGTACGGACTTCAACCGCCGCCCCGCGGCGTTGCGGCACACCACCTTTCCGCCGTCCAGGCCGACCTCGTAGTCGCCGGCCGTGACCCACCCCATATGTGCCTCCCCGCACTTCACTGATCAAGTGACCGGAACTCTAAGTGAGACCACTGACAACACCTGTCCCGAGCCGGCCCGGACCCGGCTCCGGGCCGGTTTCCAGTCCGGAATCAGCAAGTCCCCAGTACTCTGCGGACTTTCGAGGTGTCAGGGGACACGGGGGGTGCGGGATGGGACGTCAGGATCTCGCGGACGCGCTGGACGACGAGCTGAGGAAGCGGCTGCTGCCCCCAACTGCGGTGCGCGCGCTGGGACTTTGGCTGGCCGGCTCAGGTGCTCAGTACACGACAGGTGCCGGCGGCCACGCCGTGGAGTACGTGCCCGCACACTGGTCCGGCGTCGAGCCATGGCCCGTTGAGCTCCCCGAGCGGACGCAGACAGCAACCGCGAGAATCAGCCGTGACCAGGTGGTCGCGTCGACCCGGAGGGCAGCAGAGCGCTCGGAGTGGTCCGAGGCCCTCATCGCGTCGTACGTATGGGGGCAGGGCCGGACCGGCTACGGTCCGCACCGGCTCAAGGAGATCCTGGCGGAGCCCACTGTCGACGACGCGTTGGCCATGGCCGGCGCCACCCTTCGCCAGGAGGGCGCAGTCGCGGCGTACCGCGGCCTCCACGGGGCGGTGAAGGGACTGGGGCCGGCGTTCTTCACCAAGTTCCTCTACTTCCTCGACCAGGCGAACCGCCTCGACCAGGTGTACTTCCGCGCCCTGGCGACGGACGCTCCCGCCGCTCCCCGCGCGCTGATCCTGGACCAGCGGGTCGCGCGTGTGATGAGGGCTCATGCCACGCGGGTCGGTGCGGACATGGCACTGGCCTCCGCGCCGGACGTGGCGGCCTGGATCTGGTCGGACAGCGGCTGGACCTCCCATCGGTACGGGGTGTACCTGGGGTGGATCCATGCCGCGACCGGACAACTCGCCTCCGCAGGGGTCGGATGGCCCGGGTCACGCCCGGATCTGCTGGAACTGGCGTTGTTCGACGGCGTCTGGAACCCCGCGGCCTGACCCCTGGCGGGAAGGAACGCCTGACCTGCGTTCTTTCGGCCTGGTCGAATCTCGTAGACCGGTGGTCATGTTCACACGCACTCTTACTTTCATCACAACAAACACACACCTCGGGAGAGACAACATGCGCACCCACCGCCTAGCCCTCCTGTGCAGCACCGCCGTACTGGCCATCGGAGGGAGCCTCGCGGTCGCGCCCTCCGCGAGCGCCGCGGTCGCCGAGCCGAACTGCAACTACATCTCCGACACCGCGCGGCCCACGGTCCGTCCCAACGACGAGGGCAACGCGGTTCGCCAGGTGCAGTGCCTCATCAACAACTACAGCAAGTACAACACCTGGATCGATGTGGACGGGGACTACGGTCCGGCCACCGCGCGGGGGGTCTACTGGGTGCAGACCTGCAACGGAACCACGGGCGGCGCCGACGGCATCGTGGGCTCCAGCACCTGGAACCGCCTGTACAACCCCAAGCCCGCCTGCGCCTTGTAGGAGCGCTCCTCCGCTCCACCGGCTGCCCGCTTCCCGACCGCAGGAGCGGGCAGCTTCGACCGGCCAGGACACCCCCACAGGAGGAATCACGCGATGACGGTCCCGGACTCGAACTCCGCAGGCTCCCCGAGCCCAGCTCGCACGACGCCCCCAGTGCCGCGACGCGTGTTCCTGGGTGCGCTCGGAGTCGCCGCCGCGTTGAGCGTCGTGCCCCGTCCGCCCGCGGCCGCTGCCGCCTCCGCCGCGTACACGTTGCGCTCGCGCGCGGCCTGGGGTGCGGACGAGGCCCTGCGGTACGCCGCCGACGGCACGGAGATCTGGCCGCCGGAGTACTACCCGGTCCAGACCCTCACCGTGCACCACACCGACGACGGGAGCACCGACCCGGACCCGGCCGCAGTGGTACGCGCGATCTACCGCAACGACACCGTCGGCAAGGGCTACGGCGACATCGGTTACAACTTCCTGATCGACCGGAACGGCCTTGTGTACGAGGGGCGTTGGTCCGGCACCGACGGCACCGACGGCACGCCCGCACACGACGCGTCGGGGCGGCTCGTCACCGGAGCGCACGTCCAGGGATACAACAGCGGAAACCTCGGCATCGCCCTTCTGGGGACGCTGACGACCACGCCCCCGACGGCCGCCGCACGCACCGCGCTCATCCAGCTCCTGGCCGAACTGGCCGAGCGGCACGCGATCGCCCCCTTGGGGAAGGTGTCCTACGTCAATCCGGTCAGTGGGGTGAGCCTCGTCGCGCCCGCCATCGGCGGTCACCGCCACTGGGCCGCCACCGACTGTCCGGGTACGGTCTTCGCCGACATGCCCGCCATACGCACAGAGGTGGCCGCCCTGATCCAGGGCTGACAGCTCGGCGTACCCAGCACTGACTCCGCTGTGTGCGCCCGAGGATGATCCGTTCCAGTCATTGTCTTCAAGGGGGCCGGCGCGGCATTGTCTGCCGCATCGGGCAGGAATCACGCATGGGGGGACCGTGCTGCGCATTCACTTCACGTCGGAGGATCTCATCCGAACGCGGCTCGCCTGCCGCCCCGACCCCTTATGGGAGATCGCCGCCAGTCTGCACCGGCTACAGTCCCAGCTCGGGCGCTGGGCCCATGCCGCCTGGTACCGCGACGCCCGCGCCGCCATCGCCACCCAGCAACTGGGCACGGTCGTACGCACGTTGTTGTTTCCGCTGTTCCCGCGCGCGACGTACTTCCCCGACTTTCTGACCCCGGCCGAGGCGGGCCAGGGACTGAAGAGCGGGCTCGACGCGATCCTTGATACGCCGCCTGCCCGGGTCCGGCACGAGATCGGTCTGCTGGCACAGGTGAGGAACGTACCGAAGGACATGTACCGCCTGGCCGACAAGGACGTCCGCGGGGAACTGGTCGCGGCGCTGCGCAAGTACCACAACGCGGCCATCGCCCCCCACAGCGAGCGTATGCAGGCCCGCGTCGACGCCGAGTGCGCCCGACGAGGCCGCGATCTGCTGCACGGCGGGGCGGAAGGGCTGCTCGGGGGACTGGGGCCCGCCATGCGCTGGAGAGCCCCCGTCCTCGAGGTGGAGTACGTGGGCGGTGTCGATCGTGATCTGCGCCTGGGCGGCCGCGGGCTGGTCCTGATCCCCTCGTACTTCTGCTGGCAGAAGCCGGTCTCCTTCGCCGACCCCAACCTGCCGCCCGTCCTGCTGTACCCGCTGGCATCAGGCAGCCCCGTTCCCCAACACCGCCCGGCCGAGGCACCGTTGTCTGCGCTGCTCGGGCGCACCCGGGCCGCGGTACTGCTCGCGGTGACGTACGGCGCCACCAACTCGGAGATCGCCCGTGCGGTCTCGGTGTCCCCGGCCAGCGCCAGCCACCACACCACGGTGCTGCGCGACTCGGGACTCATCGCCAGCCACCGCCACGCGAACACCGTCCTGCACACCCTCACACCGCTGGGGGCGGCACTCCTTCGTCTCCCCGACCAGGACCGCCAGATCGCGGTGCAGGACGGCTGAATCCCGGAGCCCGGTCCTTCCGGGGCGGCCGCGATACCACCGGGCCGCCCACAGGACGGTCGGGGTCACGAGCATGAACTCCGTTACCCGGTCCGCGAGTTGACCTGAAGAGATCACCGGACGGCGGGAGCCGAGCCGATCTCCACCACGCGAGCCCACGCGGGCGGCGTGTCCGGGACGTACTCGGGATCGTCCTCGTCCCACGCCCCTGAGTCGTACGGCCGGGGAAACAGGCCCACCACCGTCCGGCAGGACGGCTGCGAGCTCGGCCAGGGCGTCTGACCGTCGGTCAGGACCACGATGACATCCGGCCGCGGCCGGGTACGGAGCGCCTTGGCGAAGCCCGTGCGCAGGTCCGTGCCCCCGCCGCCCAGCAGCGGAATCCCCTCGGCCCGGCACAGCGGGTGCACGACCTCGGCGGCCGCGTCGCACGGCAGTACGGAGACCAGGTCCCGGCGGCCGCCGACGGCACGGGAGATCGCGGCAACCTCGCGGAGCGCACTGCCCAGTTCGGTGTCACTGACCGAGCCGGAGGTGTCGATGATGACGGAGACCCGCGGAGGCCTGCGCCGGAGACTGGGGAGCACCACGCCGGGCAACCCGGCCGACCGGCGTGAGGGACGGCCGTAGCTGTAGTCGTCGCCCGCGCCGGAGCCCGAGGTTGCCGAACGGATCGCCGCGCCAAGCAACTCCCGCCACGGCTGCGGTGGTTGGAACGCCTCCTCCGCCCATCGCTGCCACGCCTTGGACGTGTTGCCCGGACGGCCCTTGATGCCCTGCGCCACCCGGAACCGAACCGCGTCGCGTTCCTGCGCGCTGAGGCCGTGCGCGCCGTTCGGACCCAGCTCCCACTCCCTCTCCGAACCGTCCGCCCCACTGCCGCAGTCCAGCCAGGAGTGGCTCTGGGTGCGCGGCCCGAGCCGGAACTGCCGCAGGTAGTCCTCCATGAGTTCGCCCTCGGGCAGCCCCAGGGAGCCCGGCTCGACGACGTCCTTGGGCCAGGCCAACCCGTCGCCGTACACGTCGTCGTTGATCTCGCAGTCCGCGGCGATGTTCATCCGAAGCCGTTCCCCGGGGCCGGTCAGTCCGCGTTCCTTCGCGACCCTGTCGCTGCGCCCGTGGTGGTCGCGCAGCAGGTGCGACACCTCGTGCACCCACACACCGGCCAGTTCCTCCACCGGTGTGCGATCCACGAACGCCGGTGAGACGTAGCACCGCCAGTGCCGGTCGACGGCCATCGTCGGTACCGAACGCGACTCCACGGTGTGCAGGGCGAACAGCGCCGTGGCCAAGTAGGGCCTGGCCCTCGCCGCCTGCAGCCGGGCGGCGAAGAGCTTGTCGAGGTCCAGTGCCCTCGTCGGCTCCGGGATCACCGGCTCGCCTTGGTGGCGACCGCGGCCCGGGCCGCCGCCCGGTCCGCCCGCCGGGAGATGGACACCGCTCCGGCGAGCCTCTCGATCGACGCCGGAACGTCCCAGTCCTGTCGGCGCAGCGAGGCGAGTGTGGTCGCGGGGACGACCACCAGGTCCGGGGCTCCGGTGTCCAGTGCCCGCACCAGGAGCGCCCACGCGGCGTCCCAGCGCGCCTTGTCCGGGCGCTTGCGGACGGCGGCCACGACACCGTCGAGCACGGCCTGGCGCAGATCTCCGCGCTCGGGCAGGGCGGCGGACGCCGGGTCGGCGAGCAGCAGTTCGGGGTCCGGGAGGTCCATACGGTCCAGACCGGCAAGGAGTTCCAGACCCGGGCCGTCTCCCACCGTTCCCCTGACGAGCAGGGACAGCACCTCCCTGGAAGAGCCGGCCGCGGTGGCGAAGGCGATCAGGCACAGGGTCATCTCCCAGCTGCGGGGTGACGGCCAGGGTCCGCCCCGACGCGTCTCGTTGCTGGGCAGCCGGTGTACGAGTCCGGGGCGGGCGGAGAGGAGCTCGCACACGGCACGGCGGGCGAAGCTCACGGCCTCAGGCAGCCGCTCCGGATCCAGCCGCGGCAGTGTGGCCCGCGGCCATGTCCCGCCGAGGCCGCGAACCACCACGTCGTGGTCGTGGGTCCACTGGAGATGGACGAACCGGTTGGCCAGGGGCGGGCTCAGCTCCCAGCCGTCGGCGGCGGAGGACCGCGGATTGGCGGCGGCCACGATACGTACGCCGGGCGGCAACTGCAGGGCGCCGATGCGCCGTTCGAGTACGAGGCGAAGCAGCGCGGCCTGCACGGCGGGAGGCGCGGTGGACAACTCGTCCAGGAACAGCAGCCCGCGGCCGGCCCGTACCAGTCGGACCGCCCAGTCCGGCGGGGCCATCGGGACGCCCTGTTCCGCGGGATCGTCGCCGATGACGGGCAGCCCGGAGAAGTCCGACGGCTCGTGCACGCTGGCGATGACGGTGGTCAGTGGAAGGTCCAGGGACGCGGCGAGCTGTGTCAGGGCCGCGGTCTTGCCGATGCCCGGCTCGCCCCACAGGAGGACGGGCAGGTCGGCGGCGACGGCCAGTGTGAGGGCCTCCAGCTGGATGTCGGGGCGCGGTTCCGTGGTGGTGTCGCGCAGGCGGGCCAACAGGTCGCCTGCGATGTCCAGTTGGGAGATGTGCGTCGGGTCGGAGGGTGCGTCGGGCGCGGCGAACGGGCTGTATGAGGGCATGTTTGATCACCTGAGGGTTCGTGGAGCGGCGAGTAGAGGCAGCGGCGAGCAGAGGAAGGGCGAGTAAAGGGCGAGTAGAGGGAGGGGCGAGCAGAAGGCAGGGAGAGGCGCCCCTGGGTCAGCGGCCGGTCGTGTGGCGTGGACGGGAGCGGTGGTTGCGAGGGCGAGGCGGACTCGGGCGGACGCGGCCGGGTCCCGGGCCGGCGAGATCCGCCCGAAAGAGCCCGTAGGTGATGCGCCGCCTCGCGGCAGCCTCGAGTTCGTCCCGCAGCGCGCCGTCGCGCAGCAGTGCGTCGGGGCCCAGCAGGCCCTCGACAACGGCCAGTGCTCCGGCGATGTCGCCGTGGTGGAGGCGTTCCCGGACACCGGTCAGGCAGTCGGGATGACGGTGTGCCGTGTCGATGGTCTGAAGGCAGGGGAGTGGTGTGCCGGTCAGCTCTGCCAGGAGTTCCTCCCGGCGGATCTCGGCAGGGTCGTGGTCCAGCGGGGACAGGACTCCGTCGACCAGGCCGATCCGGTGCTGTTCTCCCCGGCACTCCACCAGGTGCGGCTGCCCGGGCCGGGCAGGGGTGCGGGAGGGACGTGTCACGGGGTGGTCCGGTGCCAACGCCGAAGCGACCAGCGGGTGCAGCCGATCGACCTCGATGGAACCACTGCGGATCAGTTCCAGGTCGGGCAGCGTCCAGGTCGCCGCATCGGGCAGGACGGGCAGCGCGGCGGTGGCCCCTCTCGTGGGCGCCACCGCGACGGTGAACCCGGGCGGCCCCGGGCCGTCACCGTCCGCGACCAGGTCCAGCAGCAGCCGCTGCCCGGACCCCAGCCGCACGGCGACTGTACCGGTGGCCCTTCCCTCGGCGCGGAGCAGTATCCCTGCCTCGGCGGCCCACCGGCCGACGGCACAGCGCGGATCCCACTGCACCGGCTCCAGTGCGTCCGGGTTCCCCAGGGGAAGCCCTTCGCCGGCCTTCACCAGGGGAAAGCCCTCGCCCGCCGGCCGATCGGCTCCCGACCGGACCCGTAGCTCATCGCTCCTGCGCGCGTCCCACAGGTGACGGTGCAGATCGAGGCGGAACCGTCGGTTGGGACGGGGATGCGGGTGACGGCGGGCGCCGGCGTCGGCATGGGATCCGTCCCACAGCGCGAGGCTGACGCGCTGACCGGCATCCGCCCAGGCAGGCGCCGTCCGGACCACCAGATACACCGTTCCCGGGCCGTCATGCACAGGGCCAGGGCCGTCACGCTCCACCGCGTCGTACCGCGTCAGAGCGATCGTCAGGCCCGGTCGCAGCAACCCGTGGGGAGCGATCCTCGGCATGTGCCAGCGCAGCAGGTCAGGAGCCAAGTGGCGGAGATCTGTGCGGACTTGGGCGGCGAGGTCCCGGCCTCGGTCACGAGCCAGGGACCGCAGATCGAGATCGATGTCGACGCCCGCGGCGGCGCACGCCCCTGCCCAGTCCCCGGCACGGCGACGGGCGGTAGCAGTCTCGATCATGGAGGGCGGCACGGCGAACTCTCGCACGCGCGGCCAGAAGGAAAGGCGGAGATCCTCGTACGCGGTGTCAGTGAGCATCAGCACTCACCTTGCGCGGACGGGACCCCCATTCTGTCAACAGAGTGAGTCGTCATCGCGAGCGACAGTATCTCGCCCGCGCCGACCTGTCAGGTGGTTTTCCACGGCAGTCAGTTCCGGCCACCTGGATCAGCGAGGGTCTGGAGCACGGTGGCGGCGGCCCGCCGCAGCCGCGGGGACGGGTCCGACGCGAGGGTCTCCAACCGGTTGTGCAGCGCCTCACGGTCAGGCGGGAGCGCGAAGCCGAACTTGAGCCACTGCTCGAGAGCGAGCGCGGCCCTGTAGCGGACCGGCTCCTCAGGGTCGTCGAGCGCCCGCACCAAGCGGCGTACGTCCTCCGCGGAGCCGTATCTGCCGCGACCGGGACCATCAAGGTCTTCCGGGACGAGCAACGAGAGCACCGCGGCCCTGACCTCGGCCGCCTCGGCACTGTCGGCCAGGCGTCGCAGGGCCGGCAGGGCGTCAGGCAGCCCGATCAGGGCGTAGCCCGTCCGGTATGCGGTGCCGGGTTCGGCCGTGAGGCGATCGACCAGAACGCGGGTCACGGGCCAACGCTCCCAGAAGCGCAGTCCTCTGTAGACGGCCGCGCCCAGGCCGTCGACGGCACCGGCCTGCACGTCCGCGTCCGGGTCGTCGAGCAGCGGGAGCAACTGCCACACGGCGTCCCATCTCCCGCACTCGCCGATGGCTTTCGCGGCGGCGGCACGGGTAGGTCCCGGTACCGCCGTGTCGTCGATGACGCCGCGCAGGAGTTCCACGGCCGTCCCGGTGTCCACCTCTCCCAGCGCGCGAGCGGCCGCCGGACCGGCCACCGGGTCGTGAAGCCATCGCCGTGCCGGGCCGATCAGCTGCCGGTCGTCCGGCTGTTCCAGCATGCCCAGCAGGCGCGCTGCCACGGCCGGGCTCTGCTCGGCGTCGAGAGCGGCGGCAAGCGCGTCACGAACCTGCGGCGTCTCCACGCCGGACAGTCGTCCCGCCACCGCGATCCGTACGTCGGGGGACGGGTCGCGCAGCCCCGCGAGCAGCGAGTCGAGCAGTCGCTCGGTGCACTGTCGGGGCAGCAGCGTGAGCGCCTCCACGCGTGCAGCGGCTTCGCCCTGCCGGGCCGTTCGGATCACCTCTGCCTTCACGGCCGGATCGTCCCTCAGTACGTAGATCAGGCTCCGGGCCCGCCCCCACACGGCGCCGTCCAGATCGCCGAGCAGGCTCACCAGCGCCGGGACGTCGCCGGGTACGCCCAACGCCGTCAGGCCGACGAGTGCGTTGATGCGGACGTGATGTTCCGGGTCGTTGAGCAGCCCCGCGAAGGCCCGCACGATCCCGTCACCGTGAAGCTCAAGGCGGATCGCGGCGAGCGAGGCCCTTCGGCGTACCCATGGATCCATGTCGCGCATCAGGAGCGGCAGCACCTTCTCGCCCGCCTCGGGCACTCCCAGCCGACCGAGACCGACGGCCGCGGCCTCGCGCACCTGGGGCGCCGGGTCACCGGCTGTCTCGGCGAGCACCCAGGCGTGCTCGCGACGACCGAGCTTGCCCAGCCCCTTCGCCGCCGCCACGCGACGCTGAGTGTCCCGTCCGGCCAACTCCCGCAGGAAGAAGGCGATCTGGTGTTCCGATCCCATGTCACACCCCGGAAAGGAAGACCTCCGAGCCGCTCGGAGGTTGTACGGCCGGACCGGGTCCGCCGAGGGTCACAGCGCCCGGGCGAAGGAGTCGAGGACGGCGAAGTCGGTGTCGAGCAGCCCGACCCGAGCGTCGACATGATGGAGAAGTGCCGGGCCCCCGTGGTGCGAGGCGACGAAAGCGCGGTCGGTGTCGTCGACGTCGTCGTCGACCCAGGCGAACGGCCGGCCCTCGGCGTGTGCGACGAGGTGACGGGTCTTCCAGAACGTTCCGTCCGGGCGTATGTCATGTGTCGTGGGCCAGTCCACGACCGGCAGCCGGGGAAGGCCGATGACAGGCCCGATGAACGTGTTGGCCTCCGCGCCCCAGGTGGTCGCCCACACCAGGTCGTACCGCTCGCCCAACTCCCGGAGACGGGAACCGTGTTCGGGGTTGAGCCAGACCCGGAGGGGTTTCACGTGGGCCCGCGGCGTTCCGGGGTGCTGGGCGATCCAGCCCTCGGGCTTCATCCGATGCGTGGCGTAACCCGCGGGCCGTCGGTGCGGCTTGGCGGCGTAGGGGTTGAGCGGCCCGTCCACGTCGAGGTAGAGAATCGGCCGGATCACGGCGGTACCCCCTTCTCCGTTCGTTGCGTATCGCTGCTCCGGCCCCGCAGTCGGCTCGTTTACGCGACTCCCGGCCAGGTGGCGGTCACCAGCCAGAGGCGGGCTGTCAGCCGCACGCCGGTGTCCGACTCGTAGGCGCGGAAGGCGTCGACCGCCGCGCGCCGGGCGCGCTCCGTGGCGTCCGGGTCGGCGTCCCGCAGCCAGTGCCGCATGGGGCCCCAGCCGAAGAGGAAGGTCGCGGCGTCCTCCGCGTCCGCGCCCCACAGTTGAGTCCGCTCGATCGCCTCGGCACCGGGGTCCTCGAAGCCGGCGTCGCGGAGTACGCCCGTGGTGCGTTCGGGGTCGGCGAAGGCGGCGGGGCCGGTCTTCGTGTCCTGGGACAGGTCGGGCAGGGTCACATGCTCGGCGACGGCGGCGAGGATGACGGACTGTTCCATACGGCTGAAGGCCTGCGGACAGACGAAGGCAAGCCGTCCGCCCGGCCGCAGAGCCCGTCCGATGTTGGCGAACGCGGCCACCGGATCGGCGAAGAACATCACCCCGAAGCGGCTCAGCGCCACGTCGAAGCCCGCCTCGGGAAAGGGATACACCTGGGCGTCGCCCTGCACGAAGGAGACGTTGTCGAGCCCCTCCTCGGTGGCGCTCGCCCTGGCCCGCTCCAGCATCGGCACGGACAGATCGACGCCGAGGGCACGGGCTCCTCGGCCGGCCGCGAGGCGGGCGAGACGTCCGTTGCCGCAGCCGATGTCGAGGACCGCGTCCGTGTCCTGGATGCGGGCGGCGGCCAGGAGAGGCTCGTTGGAGGCGTCGTTGAGATCGTCGTAGCGCGTCTGGTGTTCGGCCCAGTGGGTGCCTTCATAGCCGTTCCAGGCCTCGGCCTGATGCGTGTTCACGATCGTCTCGTCCGTCATACGTACATGGTGACTCCCGGCTTTGTCCCGTGTCACCGCGTGGGAGCGGGGTGCGAGGGCCGGTAGCAGGCGGATGTGGCCGATTGGAGCCCGTCGCGGTGTGCCCGGGCCGTGGTCATCAGCCGGTCCAGGGCGTCGCGGGTGTGAACGAGTTCCGCGATGTGTGCGGTGAGCCGGTCGCGCTCCTGGCCCATGCGACCGAGAGCGGCGTCCGAGTTCTCCTCGCTGGGCGAGTCGACGCAGGGGAGCAGTTCGGTGATGGTCCCGCTGGACAGGCCTGCCGCGTACAGCCGCTGGACAAAGGTGACGCGTTCGGCGTCGTGGTCCGTGTAGCGCCGCTGTCCACTGGCGCTACGGGTGCTGGTAAGCAGGCCCTGTTCCTCGTAGTGGCGCAGCGACCGGACGCTGACGCCGGCCCGTTCGGCGAGCTCTCCGATGCGTATGCCGCTCTCCCCACTCCCCGCTGTCACTGCGCCACAGGCCATGCCTCTGACGTCAATGTCAGGTTTTAGCGTAACCGTCGTGCCCGGGACCCGGGCTGACGGATCGTGAAGGAGTCTTGAAGTGACGAGCCTGTTCCAGCGTCATCAACTCGGCGAACTGACGTTGCCCAACCGCGTTCGGCTCTCTGCCTCTCCCGTTGCTCAGTGCCCGGCCGGCCCCTTCGTCAGGCCGAACGAGTTGTCGGTGGAGGGGCGGGGACGTTCATGCGCCAGGAGTGGTCATCCGAGGACGTGGTCGCGTGCTGGACGCCGGCAGGCCCTGACTGGGAGCTGGTCGCGAACAAGTCCGGACCGACCCGGCTCGGGTTCGTGCTGACGCTGAAGTTCTTCGAGCTGGAGGGCCGGTTCCCCCAGTTCGTGGAGGAGTTCCCGCCGACCGCGGTCAAGGTGCCGGGTCGACAACCTGAGCGCGGCGGCCGTTGCGTCAATCTCCGACCAACCGATGCCGGGCGCCGTAGCCCGCGCTAGAGCTGGTCTTGTCCCCACCTGCCCCTATGTCCGGGGGCAGGTCACGTACTGCTGAACAGCCGGTCCAGATGCACGTCGATCGCGGCGAGCGCGTCCGAGGGCTCGATCACGTCGAGTTCGATCAGGGAGGTGAAGCCGGTGAGGGCGAGGAGCAGGTTGGTCTCGGTCGCCGGGTCGCGGCCGGAGTCGATGTGCCCGTCGGCGATCGCCTGGCGGACCAACTGCTCGACGAGGCCCCGCCCTTGGACGAGGCCGCGGCGCGCCTGCTCGTGCACGGCCCGGTCGTGCAGCGCCTCCAGGACGTAGGCGGCGCTCATCCGGCTGGTCGCGCGGGCGTCGGCATGCAGGGGGAGCATTTCCGCGAGCGTCAGTCGCAGCACGTCACGGGGGTGCGGACGGTCACCGAGCTTTTCGAGCCCCTGGTTCACGCGCACCGAGGTCTGCTCGGACGCGAAATCCATGGCGAAGGAGAGCATGGCGGTCCGGGAGGCGAAGTAGTGCTGCAGCTGCCCGAGTGACATGCCCGCCTCCTGCGCCACCACGCGCATCGTCAGCTGTGTGACGCCGCGCTGCTCCACCACCCGCCACAGTGCGCGGGCGATCGCTTCGCGGCGTCTGCGGTGATCCACCTGTTTCGGCATCGCCGGCTCCTCCCTCGTACCCCTGGACTGTTCCAATACAGTCGACATAATACATCTGACCCATAACCTTGGGTCCACTCGAGGGAAGGAATCGTCATGTCCGAACAGCCAAAGGTACGGACCGCGGAAGGCGTGGTGCAGGGGCGCCGGCGGCAGGGGCACGCGGTGTTCCGCGGCATCCCCTACGCCCAGCCCCCGGTCGGAGCGCTCCGCTTCGCCGCACCCGCGCCACCGCACCGCTGGGAGGGGACGAGGCAGGCGGTCGAGTTCGGCCCCGTGGTGCCGCTGTCCCTGCCGATCGACGTGCCCCCGCAGGGCACCGACTGGCTGACGCTCGACGTCGGCACTCCGGATCCCGGCGCGGCGGGACTGCCGGTCCTGGTGTGGATCCCCGTGGGCGGCTACCTCTCGGCGGTGTCGAGCGACCCGATGTACGACCCGGCGGCGCTGGCCGAGGCGGGAGTCGTCGTGGTGACCATCAACTGCCGCGTGGGCGCGGAGGGATTCGCGTTCCTCGACGACGCGCCGCCCAACCGCGGATTCCTCGACCAGATCGCGGCGCTGGAATGGGTGCAGCGCAACATCGCCGCCTTCGGAGGCGACCCCGGCCGGGTCACCGTGGGTGGGCTGTCCGCCGGGGCGGGCTCGGTCGCCGCCCTGCTGACGATGAAGTCCGCGCGCGGCCTGTTCCGGCGGGCCATCGCCCATTCGGTGCCGGGGCTGCACAGCACCCCCGCACTGGCACGGGAGGTCACCGCCGCGTTCGCGGACCGGCTCGGCGCGGTGGCCCCCACCGCCGAGGCCCTGCGCGACATCGACCCGTGGCACCTGGCCGCCGAGCTCACCTCCTTCAACGCCGGTCTCCACGCGCACCGGGAGAACTGGGGACGCCTCACGGAGACCGGCACGGCGCTGTGCCCCGTCGTCGACGGCGAGGTCCTCCCGGAAACGCCCTGGGCCGCGCTGACCGGCGCCCGCGCGAGCGGGACCGAACTGCTCGTCGGCCACACCCGGGACGAATTCCGGTATTTCAGCGTCATGAGCGGACGGCACGGCACCTTCACCGAGGAGGACGCCCACGCAGCCCTGGAACTGCTCGCCCCGCGACCGGACGGCGCGCGGGCCTACCGTGCCGCGTTCCCGCAGGCAGGCCCGGAGGAGCTGGTGGAGACGGTGTACTCCGACGCCCTCTTCCGCATGCCGTCACAGAAGCTGGCCGAGGCGAACGCCGCAGCCGGCGGCACCTCGTACCTGTTCGAACTGAGCTGGGTCACCCCGGTCCTCGGCGGCATCCTCGGCGCCTGCCACAGCCTCGACGTGCCCCTGGCGTTCGGCACGCTGGACAGCCCCGTCGGCACCCAGCTCATCGGCGGGGAGCCAACTCCCGAGGCCGTCGCGCTCTCCCGCGAACTCCAGGAGGTATGGGTTCGCTTCGTCACCACCGGCGACGCGGGCTGGTCCGCCCACCGGCCCGGCGGGCACCTCACCCGCGTCCTGGACGCCGAGTCGAAGACTCTGCCCTACCCCGAACAGGCATCCCGCCAGATCTGGGAAGGCCACTCCCCCGCCCCCTTCGATCATTCGTAACTGTCCGGGTCGGCTCCTACGACTGCGACGCCGCCACTCACCTGCCCATCGAGGACAGCGTGAATTGGCGTACAGCCAGGCAACACCCGGCCCGCTTGGCATCAGATCCCACCCGAGGGTGACGGACGACGTCAGCGCCGGTTCCCGAGCCCTGTATCCGGTCGCCTCGGTCAGGCGATACCGCGGTCCAGTTCGTCGAGTCGGCCGGTCTCCAGGTGCGCGATGTCACCGCCCGAGTCCAGGGCCGCATCGAGGAGGAGAGCGAGTGAAGTGCCGTACACCGGGACCTCGTTCGGCTCGTCGACGAGCCGGCGGCGCGGGCGGTTCGTTTCCGCGGCGTCGGACGGTACTTCCTCGACCCGGCAGACGACCCAATGGGTCGTCCGTGTGCGGGAGTTGTCGACCGCGCCGAGGCTCCGGCCGTCCGCGAGGTCGATGACGACGGCGATCGAATGCGCGCGGTGGCCGCGCCACACCGTGCGGCGCTCGGCGATCGGCCGGAGCCGCCAGGCGCCGTCGAACAGCGTCGCGGAGCCGACGCGACTGTAGAGCGCCACCACGTCCGCGCACCCCTCGAACCAGAGCCCGTCCGGCGACTGCGCGGGGGTGGTGGCATGGTCGCGCACGATCCGGTCGATCACGTCGTCCATCTCGACCGCCGCCGACGCGAGATGCCAGCCCGCCACCGGCCGCAGCGACCCGTCGTCGTCCTGCCCGACACCCACGAGTCCGGCGTGCAGGGCGACCGCTCGATTGTCGCCCCCCACCCGGTCGTTGATGTGGACGACCAGCCGTGACAGGGTCGCCGGCACCTCGTCGCTGCGCACCCCTGGGCCCCGGTAGAACATGCCGTCGAGGGTCAGGTCGCGTGGTTCGTCGAGAGGAAGTTCCAGCAGTGGATTCGGCTTCGCGACGGCACCGTGGCGGGTCAGGTACGGATAGAACCGCGCGATCCACCCCGTGACCACCTCGCCGCCATAGGCGTCGACCGGACTGTAGATGCGCTGCCAGAACGCGGTGTCCACGTCGCCTGTCGCGGCACGCACGAACTGGTCGGCTATCGGGACGAGCGATCGGCACCACGTCTCCGGGCCCAGGTCGGCGACCGCGTCCAGCCGTGCGTGAATCCGCTGCCAGTCCTCGACCGTGCCGGTCAACGTGATCGACGGGATTCCGCACACGAAGGTCATCCACACCGCGAAGTACGGCGCGTACGCGTCCAGCATGACAATGCGTCCCGCTACCCGCTCGACGTCGGTACTGGTGGAGAAGTCGCACTCGAAGAGGTCGGCGTTCGTCCCGGTGTCCTTGATCTCCGCCGCGAGCAGTTTGTGGAACAACTCCACGGCGTCCTGCCAGGAGTTCGGGTCGTGCGGCATCGGTCCGTCGACGGCCACGGTGAGCCGCTTGCGACCGGCGTGACGCACCAGCCGCGGCCGCAGTTCCTCGGCATGCAGACGGATGTGCTGGGCGAGGCCCTGCGCGATGGTCAGCCACACCGCGTCCGGAGTCAGCACGAGCCGACGATGATCGGCGAACGCACGCCCCACCGCCCCGAGCAGCGGATGCACACCATTCGGCTCGACAACCGGCGTATTCGGGTCCCCACCGACCGCGAGCGCACCCACAACAAGTTCACCGAGAGGCCGGGTGGGCAACGGCTCGACTGCGGGCGTCACATCGTCGATCTCGAAGGTCACCATCGCGCGATCCTATGGAGTTCCGGGCTCCTCGGTGATCAGTAGGCTGTTCCCGTGGACGTGGGGGAGCATGCGGACGTCGTGGGTGCCGGAGTGGATGATCGAGGCTGGTCCAACACCCGTGCCTGGGTGGAGAAGACGCTGGGCGAAGGCGATCGCATCAGGGCCGTCGTCCCGCTGCGCGGCGGCTGGACCTCGCGGATGCGCCGTCTCGACATCGAAGGGAAGGGCGAACCCCGGTCGTTCGTCCTGCGGTCGTTCGTCAAGCCCTTCTTCGTCAAGCACGCGCAGGGGCTGCTCACGCGCGAAGCGGACATGTTGAGGTTCCTCGCGGAGACACCCGTGCCGGCCGCCGACTTCCACGGTGTGGATGCCCTGGCTGCGCACTGTGACCACCCCTCGCTCCTGATGTCCTGGCTGCCGGGAAGCGTCAGGCTGGACGACGAGGACGTGCCGCGCAGGACCGAGCTGCTGGCTCGACAACTCGTCGACATCCATGGGCTGTTCGTGCCGACGAGGTCACGGCCGCGTACGTACGAGGCCTGGACGGCACCCGATCGCGTGCGGTTGCCCGAAGGCACGCCGCGGCCCGAACTGTGGCGACGAGCCGTGGATGTCATCCGTCGTCCGCCCCCGCCGTACCGGTCCTGTTTCCTGCACCGGGACTTCCATCCCGGCAATGTCCTCTTCACCGGCCACGGCGCCGACTTGGCGGTCACCGGTGTCGTGGACTGGGTGGAGACGTCCTGGGGCCCGGCCGACCTGGATGTGGCACACTGCTCCACCGCGCTCGCCCTGCTGCACGGCGTCGACGCCGGAATGCGCCTGGCCGACGACTACTCGGCGGCCGGGGGAGTGCTCGACGGGGACCACGGAGGTCACCTGTACTGGCGTCTGCTGGATGCCCTGGCCTTCGCGCCGGAGGCGGAGAAGGTCGCCGGGCCCTGGCGGGAACTCGGCCGGCATGACCTCACGCCCATGACGCTCACCCATCGGCTGGAGGACTACCTCCGGGCACTCTTCAGCCGCTACGGATGACCCCGCCCGACCGTGCTCCGAGAACGAGCGGCCGTCAGCCCCGGGAGTCCTCCGGCCCTCCGTCGTTCTCCTCCACCGGTGGCATGAAGGCTCGCAGCCATCGTTCCGTCTGGGCGACGTGGGCCTCGGCGGCGCCGGCGGCGGCGCCCGGGTCGCGGTCGGCGATCGCTGTGGCCAGGACCCGGTGGTCGGCGTCGCTCTTGCGTCGCATTTCCGGGCCTTCGGGGAGGGTGAAGACCTGGTACTTGCGGGAGCGGGCGCGGAAGACCGCGAGCAGGGAGGCGAGTGTGGGGTTCTCGGCGGCCCGCGCGACCTCCGCGTGGAAACGGTGGTCGAGCTCCGAGGCCTCGGTGGGATCCTCGGTGGCCTCCATGGACTCGATGAGCGAGTAGAGCGTTTTCACCGTCTCGGGGGTCCGGCGCGCGGCGGCTTTGGCGGCCACGTGCGCCTCCAGCACCCGCCGGATCTCGTAGACCTCCAACAGGCCCGACAGCGGCAGGAGTTCGAGAGTCAGAGAGAGACTTCCGATGACGTCCTCCGGCCGGAGCTGGGAGACGTATGTGCCCGATCCGTGCCGCGGCTCCACAACGCCGAGCGCCGCGAGCATCCGTACGGCCTCGCGCAACGGACCCCGCGAGACGCCCAGTTCCTCGCCGAGCTCGGCCTCGGGCGGGATGCGATCCCCCGGGCCCAGACGTCCCGTCGCGATCATGTGACGCAGACCGTGGAACGCCTTGTCGACTGCGGACATCCGATTCCTCCCCTGACGGGCCGGCGGCACCACCGAAACCCTCGGGCACTGTAGTCAGTCATCTGATGTCTCGGACGTATCGGCCGGAAGTCATCTGATGACTTTCGCTGCATGACCCTTGCGAGGCCGGAAAACGCCTGCCAGGATGCCGAGTCATCATACGTGTCGCCGTCATCCTCTGATGTCTGGTGGCACTCGGGTTCGGTAGATGTGGAGTGATGTGAGCGAGACCGAGGTCACCACCGCCCCGCGTCCCCTGCTGCTGGCGGACGGCCGGCCCGCCGCCCGGGCGTGGTCGCTCGATCCCGTCATGAAGCACCTGAACCACGGTTCGTTCGGGGCGGTCCCGCTGGTGGCGCAGGAGCGGCAGAACGAACTGAGGGCCGAGATGGACAGCTCCCCGGTGGTGTGGTTCCCCGCGCTGCCGCAGAAGATCGCCGACGCCCGGGTCGACCTCGCCGCCTTCCTGCGGGCCACGCCCGACGACCTCGCCCTGGTGCCCAACGCGAGTGCCGGAGTCAGCGTCGTACTCAACGCTCTCCCGCGCCGCCGCGGCGGCGCGATCGTCGTCACCGACCACGGCTACGGAGCCGTGACCATGGGCGCCGAACGACTGGCCCGCCGTTGGGACGGCGAGGTCCGTACCGCCCGGGTGCCGCTGGACGCGGACGAGGAGCACGCGTACGAGGCCGTGATGGCGGAGGTCGACGACGCCACGGACCTGATCGTCGTCGACCAGATCACCTCGGCGACCGCCCGTCGGATGCCGGTGGAGCGCATCGGTGCGCAGGCCGGGCGGCTTGGGATCCCCCTGCTCGTGGACGGCGCGCACGCCCCCGGCCTGATCGCCGCCCCGCTGGACGGCCTGACGTGCGACTTCTGGGTCGGCAACCTGCACAAGTGGGGCTGCGCACCGCGCGGCACCGCCGCACTGGTCGCACGCGGCGCGCTGCGCGAGGACCTCTACCCGCTGATCGACTCGTGGGGCGCCGCCGATCCCTACCCCGACCGCTTCGACCAGCAGGGCACGGTGGACGTCACCGGCTATCTCGCCGCGTCGACGGCACTGGACTTCGTCGACCGCACCTGGGGCTGGGACACCGCACGCCAGTACATGGACGACCTGGCCGGCTACGCCGAGCGCCTCGTCGGAGCCGCCTTCGCCGGACTCGGCGCCGTCCCCGGCACCGTCGACGTGGGCATGCCCGTTCCTGGTATGCGGCTCGTGCGACTGCCCGAAGGGCTGGCCGCCAGCCGGATCGAGGCGGACGCGCTGCGCGACCGCGCGGCCCGCGAACTGGGCGTGGAGGCGGCCTTCACCAGTTTCGACGGCATCGGCTACATGCGGCTGTCCGCACACGTCTACAACACCGCCGCCGACTACGAGTACTTCGCCGAGGACTGCGTCCCCGTCATCGGCGAATGGGCCCGTGCGGCCCACTGACAGCCCGGCGCGTCGACGGCGCGACACCGCGCTTCCCCGACAGCACGGCCCCCGACAGCACGGCTCACGGCCCCGAAGCCGCAGCCGGCGCGCCCGTATCCAAGGAAGAGGACGGCACGATGAGTAGAAGGACGGCAGCTCTCGCCCTCGGCACAGCCGCCACCATGGTCCTGACCGGCTGTTCCGCCATGAGCGGCGGAGAAGCCGACGGAACGGTCACCCTCAACATGGTCGAGAGCCTGACTAACCCCGCCCGCACGGACCTGCTGAAGAGCCTCATAGCGGACTTCGAGAAGCAGAACTCCAAGATCAAGGTCAATCTGATCTCGCCGCCCACCGAGCAGGCGGACCAGAAGATCCAGCAGATGCTCCAGTCCGGCAGCGGCGTGGACACCCTCGAAGTACGGGACACCACCGTGGGCCCGTGGTCGAACAACGGGTGGCTCCACGACATGAAGAAGGACCTCAAGCCCTGGAAGGGCTGGGAGGCGATGACGGAGAACGCCGTCAAGGCCTCCGAGACCGCCGAAGGCAAGACGTACTTCGTCCCGTACGGCTTCTACGGCCTGAGCGTCTTCTACCGCACCGACCTGATCAAGGAGGCCGGCTTCGACAAGCCTCCGGCCACCTGGGACGAGCTTCTCGAACAGGCCTCCGCCATCCACGATCCGGCCGAGCGCCGGTACGGGTACGCCTTCCGGGGCGGGGCCAACGCCAACGGCAACGCCACCGCCGTCATCGAGGCGTACGTCGCCGACAAGATCGACCCCGCCGACGGCTTCAAGGTGAAGGACGGCAGCACGATCTTCGCGGCCCCTGAAGCGGTCGACGCGATGAAGACCTACCTCAAGCTCTTCAAGGAGGCGTCTCCCAAGTCGTCGGTCTCCTGGGGCTACCCGGAGATGGTCGAGGGCTTCTCCAACGGCTCCACGGCCTTCCTCCTGCAGGACCCGGAAGTGATCGCCACCGTCTCGGAGTCCAAGGCGATCGCGAAGGACCAGTGGGACACCGCTCCGCTGGTGGCGGGGCCCAGCGGCAAGACCGTACAGCCGCTCGCCACCGCCGGCTGGGGGATCGCGGACGGCAGCAAGCACAAGGCAGAGGCCGTCAAGCTGGTCGAGTTCCTCTCCGAGGGCAAGGCGTCGACGGCCTTCACCAAGAAGAACAGCCTGGTGCCGATCCTCAAGTCGGCGACCGAGGACCCCTTCTACAAGACCGGCCCCTGGTCCAGCTACGTCACCATGACGGAGAACCCGGACACGTACCTCAACGTCAGCCAGCCGCGCGGCGTCGCCTGGTGGGCGGAGTGGCAGCAGAAGGCCGACGCGGACATCCAGAAGATGGTGCTGGGCAAGACGACTCCCGAGAAGCTGCTGGACGGCTGGGACGCGTACTGGACCGAGAAGCGGCAGCAGGAGAACTAGCCATGCCGACCGCGTCCGACACGACGGAAACGACGAAAACGGCGTCGGCGGGGTCCTCCGGAACAGGGGGCACCCCGCCCGGCCGCGGCGCACAACGAGGCCGCCGCAAGCCGGAGTTCACCGCCCGGCGCGGCTTCCTCATCGCCGCGTTCATGGCACCGGCCGCGGTCTTCGTGGCGGTCTTCACGTACTACCCGATGATCGCCGGCAGCCAGATGGCCTTCCGCAACTGGAAGCTGACGGACCTGACCGACACCTCATGGGTGGGCCTGAAGAACTTCCGCGACGTCTTCGCCGACCCCGCCTGGGGCACCGTGCTGGGCAACACCGGGATCTGGGTGTTCGGGTCGATCGTGCCCCAGTTGGTGATCGGCTTCGCCCTCGCGCTGTGGCTGCGCAGGAAGTTCCGCTTCCGGGGCCTCTACCAGGCGCTGATCTTCTTCCCCTGGGCGATATCCGGCTTCCTCATCGGCATCCTGTTCCGCTGGATGTTCAACAGCGAGTTCGGCGTCGTCAACGACCTGCTCCAGAAGGTGGGCCTGATCGACGAGCCGGTCGCCTGGCTGGCCGACCCGAAGACGGCCATGTTCGCCGTCGTGGTAGCCAACATCTGGTACGGCGTCACCTTCTTCACCATCATGATCCTGGCCGCGCTGCAGTCCATCCCCGAGGAGCTGTACGAGGCGGCGGCGCTGGACGGCGCGGGCAAGGTGCGCACCCTCTTCCAGATCACCATTCCGTACATCAGGGTCACGCTCGCGCTGACCGTGCTGCTGCGCGTCATCTGGATCTTCAACTTCCCCGACCTGATCTTCGGGATGACCGGCGGCGGGCCGAACAACGAGACGCACATCGTGACCACCTGGATGATCAAGATCACCCAGCAGGGCGACTACGGCAGGGCGTCCGCGCTCGGGCTCATCGTCGTCGCCACACTGCTGGTGTTCGCGGTCTTCTTCCTCCTGGCCACGCGTGAGAAGCGAGAGGTGAAGTCGTGATCGGCAAGGAGTCCACGGCGGGCCGGGCCACCAAGTTCACCTTCCTGGGGCTGTGGCTGGTCTTCACGGTCTTCCCGCTCTACTGGATCACCATCACGTCCCTGAAGGCGCCCGGCGACATCTTCGCCTTCCCGATCGCCTACTGGCCCGAGCACTTCTCGCTGGAGAACTACAGCGGGCTCTTCGGGAAGGCCGACTTCGGTGTCTACCTCACCAACAGCCTCATCGTCGCGTTCGTGGCGGGCGCGGTGGCCACCGCGATCTCGATGCTGTCGGCCTATGTGCTGGCCCGCTTCGAGTTCCGCACCAAGTCCGCCCTGCTGATGGCCGCGCTGGTCACCCAGATGATCCCGACCTTCATCGCGCTGGGACCGCTGTACCTGCTCATGACCGACCTCAACCTGGTCGACAACAGGCTCGGGCTCATCCTCGTGTACGTCGCCGTGTGCATCCCCTTCTGCACGGTGATGCTCCGGGGCTTCTTCGAGAACATCCCGGACGCGTTGGAGGAGGCCGCGATGATCGATGGCCTGTCCCGGTTCGGAGCACTGTTCCGGGTGCTCCTGCCGGTGATGCGTCCGGGGATCGTGGCCGCGTTCATCTTCAACTTCGTCAACTGCTGGAACGAGCTGTTCCTGTCGGTGACGCTGATGAACAGCGACAGCAACAAGACCGTCCCCACGGCCCTGAACGGCTTCATCTCCAGCTTCAACATCGACTGGGGATCCATGTCCGCGGCCGCGGTCCTCACCATCCTGCCCACGATGGTGCTGTTCGCCTTCGCCAGCCGTCACATCGTGCAGGGGCTCACCGCCGGTGCGGTGAAGGGCTGAGGGACTGACGACCGAGGAAAGACGGCCTGAGGCTGAGGTCAGAGGGCTGCGGGCGGCTTCGGAGAGTGGGCGCGGGGCGCGCAGGACCGCGTGGCTCAGCCGCTGCGGCCCTCCAGCGCCGCCGCGATGTCTTCGAGGTCCTTGGCGATGGCCTTGCTGACCGCCCGCGCGCCCAGACCGCCCATGATCTTGGCAAGCAGGCCCGCGACCCCACCCGACGCCACGGCCGAGAAGGTCATGCGGACCGTCGTCGTCACCGGACCGTCGGCTCGCAGCACCCACTCCGAGATGTAGCGCGAGCCATGGGACTCGGCCTCCACCACATACCGCTCGGGCGGGTCGCTGGCCGTCACCCACATCTCCTCGGTGGCGTCCTTGCCGAACATGCGCCGCGTCTCCCGCCACCGCGTGCCGACGCCGAAGGCGCCCTCCGTGAGGACCTCGACCTTCGAGACGCTGCTGAGGACGTGCTGCATGCCGGCCAGGTCGGTGATGGCCTCCCACACCGGTCCCTGGGCCGCGGCGATGCGCCGTTCGACGACGACACTTCTGCTGGTCATGGTTCCCATGAAAGCATCAGGGTCGGACAATGGCCTGATGACCGCCTCGACGCGTACGTGCTCGTCGCGCTGCGCGCAGGCGCCTACGGTTTCCCGCTCAAGGACGTGCACCACGCCGAACCGCTGCACGGCGTCCGGGCAGTGACCGCGGGCGAGAGCCCGCTCGCCCCGTCCGCGCCCCGGCTGCTCGTCGCTGCTCGTCGGTCACTCCGCGGCCGGGCCGGACATCGGGAGCCGGGCCGGAAGCGGCTCCCGCCGGCTGGACAGGCCGACCGGAAGCCGACGGAACGTCCTCCCCGGCCGGCGCAGGGACCGGGTGCGCGCCGAGAGGCAGTCCTACCTGCGGGAAGCGGCCCGTTCGACTGGTGCTCCCGTGGCGACGGAACCGCCCGCCGCGTAGGCGATGTTCGGCCGAGGCGGCCTGGCCATTCCTGCTCCGAGGAAGTAGTCGGGGTGGTGGGACTGCATGTACCCCTTGAACGTCATGGCGTTCCGGTAGGCGGGATTGTGGGCCAGTGCGTAGAGCCGGGTGTTCGTCGGCTGGTTGGTGGAGAAGATGATCAACTCGTCGTAGGACGCGTTGGTGTACACGGCCTCCTCACGCCAGTCGCCGAGGATGTCGCCGACGAAGGTGGGACCGCCCTGGGCGGCCGTGACCGCGCCGTGGTTCCAGGTGCTGACCACCCGGGGCAGACTGCCGCTGGGCGTCGGGCGCGCAGGGTCCCACTTTTCGATCTTGCCGTCGTTGAGCAGCTCCATCGTGAGGTCACCGTCCCACCACAGGCCCAGCTGCGGCCACGGGCGCAGCGACGCGTTCGGTTCGGTGAGCCTGTTGGCGGGCGCGTTGTACAGGCCGGAGAAGGACCAGACCTCCATGCCGGGGAAGCGTGGGTCGACATCGCCCGCCATGCCGCGTCCGATGTCGGCGGGGCCGCCGTTGTGTTTCCAGACGACGGATCCGCTCGCGGCGTCGTAGTAGTAGTCCAGCAGGCCGTTCGGGTTGTCCTGCTGCACGCCGTAGCCCTCCAGGCCCGGCCGGCTGGGGTCCATGTCGGCGATGTGGAAGCGGTCGCCGTGGACGATGCCCTGGGGCGCCATCGAGTAGCGCAGGGAGCCGTTGCCGTTGAGTACGAACCCGATCTCGGCGACCTCGTCCGTCCCGTCACCGTTGACGTCGACGGCGCGGGTGTTGTGTCCGTCGGGCGCGTCCTGGTTGCCTCGCTCCCACGTCCACTGGCGGTCCAGTGAATCGCCGTCGAACTTCCAGGCGCCCATCATCAGGTTGAAGGCTCCGTCGTCGCGCCGGTTCTTCATGTAGGCGACCAGGCTCGGCGTGGTGCCGTTGAGGTACGCCACCCCGAGACGCGCGGCCATCGGACCGTCGCCCAGGTAAGTGGTCGGCACCGCGGACCAGTTGCGGAGCGCCCCGGTCCGCCCGTCGAGGACGGCCATGAACTGACGCGCGTCGTTCTCGTGCGTCCAGGTCGTCCCGTCGCCGAACCTGACCCCGTCGGCGATCCGTACGGCGACCTCCGCGCGGCCGTCGCTGTCGAAGTCGAAGACCGTGACGCCGTCCCAGTGGCCCAGGTCGATCGCGGACGACCCCGGTTCGATGTTGTCCTGGTTCTGGCTGTTCGGCCCCATGTCGACGTCCCAGAGGAAGTCGCCGTCGCTGCTGTAGGCCTCGATCTTCTGGGGGGAGGTCTGTCGGTCCACCACGTAGTCGTACTCACCGTCGCCGTCGAGGTCGCCGACCCAGACGAACTTCACCGGACCGCCGGAGCGCAACGGCACACGGACCACGGGTTCCTTGGCATGGTCGGCCGTCAGGGCGAAGGCACCGCTGGGCGCCTGCTCCTGCCCGTTGACGACCGGAGTCACTCGGTAACTGTTGGACCGAGTCAGGTCGGCCGTGGAGTCCACGTAGTTGGTCCCACCGGTCAGGACGCCGGCGTTGAGCCTGGCGTACGCGCCGCCGCCGGTGGACCGGTACACGTTGAAGCCGATGCCCTCCGGGTCGAGCCCCAGCAGCCGCCAGGAGACGAGGACCTGGGTGTCGGTGGAGCGCACCGCCACGACCCCACGACCGAGATTCTCCATGACGCGCGCCGCCCGCACCGCTGTGTCGCCGGCCGTGGCACCGGCTGTGGATGTGGTGGTTGCCGTGGACGCGCCGGGCGAGGCGGGGCTCGCGGGGCCGACGGCCAGAGCGGCGCAGACGGCCAGGACCGCCGAGACGGTGACAGGCACCCGGTGGGCGGCTCGCCACCGATGCGTTAAGTGCATGACAACCTCCTTGGGTTGCTGGTGGATGAGCACGTGGCGCGGGGTGCGGAGCGGACTTGACTGCTTGTGCTCGCCTCACGGGTTTGAGCCTGGGGCCGGTCGGAAGCCCCGGAAATCCTGAGAGAGTTAAACCGTTTACACAGTCGCAATGGAAGCAGTGTGACGAGTACGCGTCAAGGTGATGATGAGGCTGTTGAATGGAAATGCGGATGGTGACACGCATCGAGCGCCGTCCGATCAGGTCGGCGCCCAGACGGGAGAAGTCCACGATCCACGGCCTGCGTTGACGCGTCTGGCCGCGTGCGGGACCATCGGACGGAAACGGTTACATGTGGGTGTGATGGGAGACGGGAGGCCCGATGCCTGGCCGGATCGCGCCCGACGACGGGACGCCCCGCATCGCGACGATCCGCGACGTGGCTCAACACGCAGGTGTCTCGGTCGCCACCGTCTCCCGGATCCTGTCCGGCACATACCCCAGCGCCCCCGCCACCCGCGCCAAGGTCCTGCGCGCCGTACGCGAGCTCGACTATGTGGCGAACGCCCACGCCAGAGGACTCGCGGGTGTGCGGCCCAAGAGCGTGGCCATCGTGGTCAACTCCGTTGTCTCGCCGCACTACGCCCACGTCGCTCAGGGCGTGCACGAAGAGGCCGCGCGGGAGGGCAGGCTGTGCATCGTCGGCACGACCGGCGGCGACCCCGAGAGGGAGCTGGCGGCCATCCGGCTGATGCGTCAGGAGCAGGCCGAAGCGGTGATTCTCGTCGGGAACATCGTCGTCGACGACGCCTACCGCGAGCGCATGGCGAACTACGCCCTCGCCCTCGCCAAGGCCGGTTCGCAACTCGTGCTCTGTGGCCGCCCTCCGCTGGGGCCCGACGTTCCGGCCATCGTGGTCGAGTACGACAACACCGCCGGCGCCCACGCCATCACCAGCCACCTGCTCTCCGCGGGCCACCGGCGCATCCTGTTCCTGGGGCGTCGCACCGGATACACGACTCCCGACAGCAGAATCGCCGGCTACCGCGCGGCCCTGGCCGCGTACCGCGTCCCGCACGACCCCGACCTGGAGGCCGACGGCACGATGGTGCGTGACGAGGGCTACCGCATGATGCGTGAGCGGCTCGACAGAGAGGCACGAGACTTCACCGCCGTCTTCGCCGGCAACGACCTCATCGCCGCCGGCGCGCGCGATGCGCTGCGCGAGCGCGGGCTGCGCATCCCGGACGATGTCTCGATGGTCGGATTCGACGACCTTCCCCCGGCGGCGGACGTCGACCTGACGACCGTTCACGTCCCGCACGAGGAACTGGGCCGTACCGCCGTGCGGCTGGCGCTGAGGAGCGGGACGCCTGGTGTGGCTCAACACGTCCTGTTGGGCACCCACATCGTGGTCCGTGACTCGGTAGCTGTGCCCGCAGGCCCATCGCTCCCGTGAGTGACATGGTCGCTCGACCCTGGTCCGAGCCCCGCAATGTCGTCGGCGGGAGCCGTGAGCGCCGCGCAAGGACGTGCGGACCCCGACGATCGCCTCGGTCGGCGAACGGCTGTCACTCGGTCACATACGCGTTGAGCGGCGACAGCCCGTCCAGGTCCACCTGGAGCCCCTTCAGCCTGGAGCTGTAGAGGAACGTGCGCACCGGCACGTACACCGGAATGGCCGCCGCCTGCTCCATCACCCGGCGGTCGACGGTGGACCACTTCTCGCCCGCGGCCGCCAGGTCGGCCGTCGCGTTGGCCTCGTCGATCGCGTTGTTGACCGCAGTGCTGTTGAGCCGGGAGAAGTTGGAAGTCGTCGGGAAGGTGTAGCGGCCGTCGAAGGAGTCCGGCAGAAACGCCGACGCCAACGGGAGGCCGCTGATGTTCATCGGCAGACGGGCCAGGTCGTACGCGCCGTCGCCCACGTTCTCGTAGATGTCGGATACGTCGACGTTCTTCAGCGTCACCCGGAAACCCGCCTTGTCCAGGGCCTTCTTCACGGCTTTCGCCCGTGCTTCGTCGGCCGTCGTCGCGTAGGCGACGGTGAGGGCGAATCCCGTCTCGCCGGCCTCGGCGAGCAGCGCGCGGGCACGGGCGGGGTCACCGTGCTCCCCGGCCCCGTACAGGTCGAAGTCACGCGAACCCGGGATGCCGGGCGGCATGAGGTGGTGCGTGGCGACGCCGTCCTCGCCGCTCGCGGCCAGGACGTCCGCCGCCGGATACGCGGTCGCGATGGCCTGACGGACCTTCAGCTTCGGTACGCGTTTGGTGTCGACCGAGTACGCGTGGACGTAGGGAGCCGGTGAGGTCACCCGGACCGTGCCGCTGCCTGTGGCGCCGTCCGTCGTGCCCAGTCCGTCCTTGTCCAGCGAGCCGGAGAACGTCATCACGGCCGACTTCGAACCGGCCGTGCGGATCCGGGACTTGATCTCGTCGAGGGTCAGCGAACCGGTGACCTCGTAGCGGTCGGGGTACGCGGTGCGCACCGGGTCCGTGTCCGCGCGCCACTTCGGGTTGCGGGTGAGCGTGAGGTTCTTGGCGCCGCTGAAGGAGTCGACCTGGTACGGGCCCGTCGACGGCAGGAGCGTGGAGGTGCCGGAGATGTCGGCGACCCGCTCCGGCATGGGTGCGCCGTTCGGGCCGGCCAGGACGACGTTGAAGTCGGGGTGGGCGCCGTCGAGGTGGAAGATGATCGTGCGGTCGTCCGGGGTCTCGATGACGCCCGGCGGCATCTCGTGCTCGCTGCCGATGCCGTCCGCGTCCTCCGGACCGAGCAGGAAGTTGCGCAGGGTGCGGTCACCCATCGGGAACTTGTCGGGGTCGAGGGCGCGCTTGACGGCGTACGCGAAGTCCTGGGCGCGTACGGGCGATCCGTCGTTGTAGGTGAGGCCCGGTTTGAGGGTGAACGTCCATTCGCGGCCGTCCAGCGACGGCCGGCCGGTGTCCTCGGCGAGGTCCCCGACGAGTCGGACGGAACCGTTGGGCAGGGTTTCGAGGGTGGTCAGGCTGCGGTAGACGAGGCGGGAGATCATCCGGTCGGTTCCGGACCACATGTTGCCCGGGTCGAGAGTGGTGATTCCGCCCGGTTCGAGGACCGTGACCTTGCCGCCCTTGGTGGCGCCACGCACCGCAGGAGCGGGGCCCTTGGCGTCGGCGCCGGAGCCGAGTGTGAGGGTCTGGGTCTTCGCCACCGGGGCCACGGTGCCGGCTTTCGGCGCGTCCGGGCCGCTCTTCCCGCTGCCCTCGTCACCGTCGTCGCCGCCGAAGGGCTGGACGACCGAGAGTACGACCACGAGCGCGGTGACGACCGCGGAGGCCGCGATCCACGTGACGCGCCGCCCGCGCAGGCGAGCCGCCGGGGGAGCCGGCGGCTGCTTCGGCAGGGGTGGCGCGAGCAGGTACGAGGTGGGGTCAGGGCTCGTGGTCGCGGCGCCCGCGGCGAGTTGCCGCGGGGCTGGGGCAGGCGCGGGGTGCTGCTGTTCGGGGGATGTGTGGGCCGGGCCCTCCGGTGCGGTGGAGCCGGAATGCTGCCCCGGAGGCGGGATGCGATCCCGGACCCCGTCCGCAGTCTCGGCGGAGGCAGGGACCCGTGGTGCGGGCAGCGCCAGTCTCTCGAATGCCGCCCGTGCCTCCTCCGCCGTGGGCCGCTGATCGACCGGCTTCGCCAGCATCCGCCCCACCAGCTCGTCCCACTGGGGGGCGAGCCCCGGACGCCGTACCGACGGCTTCTCCGGTGTCTCGTACACATGGCTGTGCATCAGGGCGGGCGCCGACGTCGAGTCGAAGGGCGGTGCGCCGGTGAGCATCTCGTACACCGTGCAGCCCAGTGCGTACACGTCCGTACGGCCGTCGTCCGCGCCTCGCGTGAAGCGCTCGGGCGCCATGTAGGGGAGGGTGCCGATGGGGGAGTCGGTGGTTGCGGTGAGCCGGCCGCCGGCCGCCGCGTCGAGGAACTTGGCGATGCCGAAGTCAAGCACCTTGACCGTGCCCTCGTCCGTGAGCATCACGTTCGCCGGTTTGATGTCGCGGTGGACGATGCCGGCCCGGTGTGCGGTCGCCAGGGCCCGGCAGACCTGTGCCGCGAGCTCCGCGACCCGCTCCGGTGGCAGCGGCCCCTCGGTCAGCAACTCGCCCACGGTCCGGCCCGAGAGCAACGGCATGACCAGGTAGGGGACTTCACCGTCCGCCCCGTGGTCGAAGACCGGCACGATGTACGAGCTGTCCAGTGCGGCGGCGGCCCGCGCCTCCCGTCCGAACATGGCGAGCAGCCGCTCCCGTTCGGCGCCGGCCGTACCCGGCGGCAGGCTCAGCAGCTTGACGGCCACCGGGCGTTCGAGCCGGGCGTCCCTGGCCCGCCACACCACACCCATACCGCCCGCACCGATCCGCTCCGTGAGCGTGTACCGGCCGTCCAGGACCGTGTCGCGCATCCCCGCCCCCACTCGCTCAAGGAATCAGCGGTCTCAATGTACCTACGCACAACCGGAGTTGAGCGGTTCCCGAGTGAGGTCCGGGGGCTTGCGCGACCGATGCGGACGTCCCATGCTGGCCGCAACGCCGAGGCAGGGGGGCCTTGAGATGCGATACGGGCGCGTCGTACGAGCTGCTGCCCTACTGGGTGTACTGGTGTGGGCGGCCGGCTGCTCGGACGGCGACGACGAGGCGCGCGGATCGTCGGCGTCACCAACCGTGTCGGCCCCGGCCACGACCGGGACCCCGTCGAGCAGTTCGTCCAGGCCGGCGTACTACGACAACGACGACAACGTGCTGATGGCCAAGGGCGACTGCTACGGGCCCCCGAGGGGTGACGGGCAGGGTCATGCCGTGGAGGTGCCCTGCGACGACCCCGACGCCATCGGCAAGGTCCTCAAGCGCGTCGAGAAGAAGACGACCCTGTACACCTACACCGACTGCTCCGACTCCACGGACGACGTGCTGGGCATCAGCGGCGATCCCGGATGGGAGGTCGCGGGCTCGCGTGACTACGCCGAGTACGCGGTGGGTGAGGGTTATGCCTGCGTACGCAACCTCAAGGCCCCGCACCCGGGCGAACCGGGCGAAGGCGGTATGGAGATCCGCGTCGGTGACTGCCTGGAGGCTTCGGACACGGGAGACAGGTACGAGGAGGTCCCCTGCGAAGGGGAGGTGCTGCCCGACGTCAAGGTCATCGGCCAACCGGACCTGGACAACAACTGCCCGCGCAAGGACGACACTCGGCTGACGGAGGAGTCCATCCTGGACGTGGCCGGGCTGGGGGGCGGTCCGGACTACTGCGCAAGGGCTTTCGCGGACCCGTGACAAGGCGCGCGCCACCGGATCCCAGTTCCGCGCAGGGCCGTCGAGCCTCAGTCGCTCCGGCCCCTGGCGAGCGCCCGGAATCGGCCAACGGGAGTGCCGTCGAGGACGGAGTGGGAGAATCCTCTTCCTGGGGCCGCGCGCTACGGCCATGGGACGGTCGGTGCATCTCTCCGTCGGCGCCCGGGAGGACCGGAAGGAACCGTCAGCGTGATCGAGTGGGTTTCTCTCAGCGTTGAGGCAAGGCCCGTCCCTCGGCCGGTCGCGACCCCGCTGGTGTGGGCCGCGGCTTTCGGCGGTGCCCTGTTGCTGGTGGCAACCCTCAACACCCTCGTCGGCCCCGACCGGCCCGCACTCGCGCTCACGGCGCTGTCCCTGCTCGCCGCCCTGCTGGGCGGGCGCTCACGCTTCACCGCGGCACCCGGAACAGCCGCGCTGTGCTGGCTGTTCCTCAACGGCTTCGCCATCCCGCCCCTGGGCACCCTCAGCTGGGCCGGACACCGCGACACGTTCTGGCTCGGCTGCCTGCTCGCCGCAGCCCTCGTCGGCACAGCGGTGGCGCGCCTTGCCCATGCCCGCGCCGCCTACCGCCGCATAGCCGCGGGAGCCGGCCCCGCGGCGTGGGAACCGGGCGAGCGCCCGGAGGACGCCTGACCGGCACGAGGACGCCTGACCGGCACAGGGGCACACAGAGGCGTCGTACTGGGCGCGCTTCCAGGGGCCGGACGGCCTTGATCGTCTCTGGCCCGTTCGCATGAAGCCTGCCTGCCCCGGGGTGTCAAAACCCCTTCCCCACCCCGCCCATCTACATCGTGAGCCCTGCCCGGGCTGGAGGATCCTGCGCATCGCGCGTGCACGACTGCCATGCCTGCGGCGTCCGGACACCATGTGCGAAGGGGCGTACCTGTGCAGACTGGCCGACGAGATGTCCTGCGTACCGGAGGGGCCATCGTGGCCGCCGGGGCCGCGATCGCGCTGGGCGGCGCAGACGGCCCGGCGTTCGCCGCTGCCCGCCGGACCTCCCTCGCCGGGGGAACGGAGCCCGCCGCCTGGCGCGAGCTGGCCAGGAGTCTGAGCCCGGCAGCCCGGCTCTACCGGCCGGGGCAGCCGGAGTACGCGGCCCGGGCGACGGTCGACAACCAGCGCTACGCGTCCGTGCGCCCGGCCGGGGTCCTCGCCTGCGCGACGGAGAGCGACGTACAGACGGCGGTGCTGTGGTGCGCGAAACACGGAGTGCCGCTCGCTCCGCGCTCCGGCGGTCACAACTACGCCGGCTACTCCACCACCCCTGGCCTCGTGATCAGCCTGCGTGCGATGAAGCAGGTCGAGCCGCGAGGAAATGAGCTGCGGCTGGGCGGGGGCGCCACCAACTCCGACGTGTACGCCGCCCGAGCCGCGAACCTGTACTTCCCCGGCGGCCGTTGCCCCGAGGTGGGCGTGGCGGGCCTGACTCTCGGCGGCGGCCTCGGCTTCAACGACCGCAAGTGGGGCCTGACTTGCGACCGGCTCACCGAGACCCGTCTCGTACTGGCCGACGGCGCCCTCGTCCGCGCGGCCGAGGACGAGAACCCGGACCTGTTCTGGGCCTGCCGCGGCGGAGCGGGCGGCAACTTCGGCATCAACACCGCGTTCACCTTCGCCGCCGTACCCGTGGGCAGGCTGCGCGCCACCGTCTTCCACCTCACCTACCCCCTGCACGCGGCCGTCGACGTGCTGGCAGAGCTGCGGGACATCCTCGACACCGACCGGGACAACGACTTCGACGTACGCATCGGCTTCAAGCACGCCGGGGACGGCACGGCCACCCTCGCCCTGCTCGGGCAGCGACTCGGCGACGAGGACGGACTGCTCCGCCGGTTCACACCTCTGCTTCGCCTGCGTCCGGCCCAGGCGGTCATCGAGGAACGCGGTTTCTGGTCCGCGCAGGAGTTCCTGATGGAAACCCCCGGCCCGAAAGAGGCCTACGCCTCCAAGTCCCTCGTCCCCAACCAGTGGCCGAGCCCGGACACCGTGGCGGCCATCGCCGACTGGACCCGCAACTGGCGCCCGGGACCGGGCCGTGGCACCGGCTACGTGACCCTGTTCGCCATGGGCGGCGACACCGCGACACGACGACCGGACGAAACGGCCTACCCCCACCGGGAAGCAGCCTTCGTCATCGAC
Organism: Streptomyces sp. NBC_00258; assembly: GCF_036182465.1. Taxonomy (NCBI): domain Bacteria; kingdom Bacillati; phylum Actinomycetota; class Actinomycetes; order Kitasatosporales; family Streptomycetaceae; genus Streptomyces; species Streptomyces sp. NBC_00258. The sequence continues at coordinate 1,785,531 of NZ_CP108081.1, read as the reverse complement.
ATCGGCACCCACTGGAAGCCGGCCACCCGGCCCGCCGAAGTGCGGGGCCTGCTGGAGCAGACCCGCGCCGCCCATCACATGCTGCGCCGTCACTTGAACACCGACGCCGCCTACGTCAACTTCCCCGACCCGGACCTGCGCGACTGGCGGCACGCCTACTACGGCGCCAACTACGACCGCCTGGTCGACGTCAAGCGCCGGTACGACCCCGCCGCCCTGTTCCGCTACCAGCAGGCCGTCGGCCGTCCACAGCCCTGATGAGCATGGATCCCTACGGCGTGAGGTAGGTGTGGAAGACGTTCGCGGGGTCGTACGTGGACTTGAGGGCCTGTAGCCGCTCCCAGTCCTCCGGGGCGTACGACCTCCGGGCCCGGGAGGCGTCGGCGGTGAGGTCGGCCTCGGCGATGTAGTGGCCGGTTCCGTACGGCTCGACGGCACGCATGGTGTCCCGGAGCCAGCGGGTGTTGGTGTCGTCCGCCGCCGGGTCGTCCCAGATCGCGAAGGGGGCGACATAGGTCTCGCCCAGGACCGAGAAGGCCATGTCGTCCGAGAGGGAGCGGTCCCGGGAAGCGGGCCACAGGGGAGCGAGGATGAGCGACTGCTCGGAGGGGGCCCGGTCGAGCGAGGCGCCGAGCGCCGGCAGCAGGGTCTCGTAGCCGGTGTCCGACCACAGGGTGTCCACCGCGTTGCGGTGCGCTCGGGGCCAGAAGCCGGACGACGTGCCGTACAGGTCCTCGAAGGTCTTCGGCTCGTCCGTCTGCCGGAACAGGGCGCGTTCGGCGAACGGGCAGGCCCGCAGCGGCTCCAGGCAGCGGACGGCCTCGTCGCGCGTACGGGCGAAGGCGGTGCCGGTGAAGCTGATCACCTTGGGCCTCGGTGAAGCCGCCGTGATGTCCGGGGAGGCGGTCGAGAGCATGAAGGACGCCTCGACGTTCGCCGGAAGGCGCTGGGCTGCTTCGGTGGCCCATCGGGCCACCCGTTCGGCCTCGGCCAGGGGAAAGGTGTACGTGGTCTCGGCGACCGCCGCCGGAAGTTCGTGCAGTGTCACGTGGAAGCGGGTGGCGACCGCGAAGAAGCCGGGGCCCGCGCCGCGCGCGGCCCAGAAGAGGTCGGGGTGCTCGCGTCGGCTGCAGGTGAGGACGTCGCCGTCCGCGGTGACCACCTCGACCGCGTGCACGCTGGCGGCAGCCGGACCGAGCAGACCGGAGTTCCAGCCGAGGCCACCGCTGAGGAGGTAGCCGCTCAGGGCGACGGGCCCACAGTGCCCGGCAGGGAAAGCAAGGCCGTGCGGGGCGAGCGCGGCGACGAACTCGCGGCCGGTGAGCGCGGGTTGCACGGTCGCGGTGCGCGCGGCCGGATCGATCTCGCAGGCGTTGAGCGCGGAGAGGTCGATGAGCATGCCGCCGTCGCGCAGCGGGGAACCGCACCAGCTGTGTCCATGGGAGCGAATGGCGACCCGGAGACCCTCGGAGCGGGCCAGCCGGATGGCCGCCGAGATGTCGCGGTCCGAGGCGACCCGGACGATGAGGTCGGGAAAGCGCTCCGGCTTGAGGCTGTTCCAGAGCATGGCCGACCAGGTGCTGTCGTAGGCGGCGTCGCCCCGCCGGACGATCTCTCCTTCGATCACCTTGCCGACTCCGCCAACTCCGCTCACGATGCGCTCCTCAGCCGGTGGTCAGTCGGTGGTGGTCAGCCCGAATATCAGGATGCACAGCCCCCAGCACAGCATCACGAGGGCCGCCCCCGCCACATGGGTCCGCACGGAACGCGCCCTGCTGGGCGCCAGCCAGAAGGCGAGAACCCGGTTCACCAAGGGCATCAGCAGCCAGGTCAGGATGGAGACGCTCAGCATGTTTCCGATGAACAGGCCGATATAGCCGGGCAGTCCGAGCTCGTCCAGCTCGAAACCGACCGTCAGATTCAGAACCATCACGGTGGGATACAGCGCCAGCACCACGGTCATGGCCTGTTTCCAGCTGGGCGGGACGGCCTCGTCCGCGCCTTCCCCGAAGCGGAACCAACCACTGAACGCCGACTCCACCTTGCGCACGTCGTAGGAGTAGAAGTAGTCCCGGCCCTCTTCGAGGAGCTTTTCGCGGGCGCCGGACGCGAGCCATTCGTCGAGGTGCTCGTGGGTGTCGAATCTGAATACAACCACCCAGTTGTCCTGGATCCCCTCCACCGGCTTGAACAACTCGGTCCCCATGAAACCCGGGTACTTCTCCTGGGCCTTGAGGGCCTTGTCCTGCCACCGCATGAAGTCCTCTTCGCGGCCGGGCCGCACCTCGTGGGAGATGACCGCCGTGACGGCTTCCTCGTCCGGGGGCGGTGGCGTGCCGCCGACCAGGACCTCCTGGGTCGGTGTCCCGTCGAACAACGGACGTCCCTGGGCAAGCAGTTCCTGGCGCTCGCCGGACTCCAGCCAGGCGGTCAGCAGGTCGATACGGGAGAAGCGAAAGACCACCACCCATTCCCGCTCTTCACCGGCGCCCGGGGGATATATTTCCGTCCCCTCGAATCCGTCGAATGCGCGCACGGCATGGTTGGTCCGCTCCTGCCATCGCTCATAGTCGTCGGCGCGGCCTTCCCGCACCTTCTGGGAGGTCACAACGGTCGCACCGTCGCCGGTCGGGGCACGGATTGCACTGACACCCATACGGAGTAGTCTAATTCCAAGGGGAGTTATCGGACAATCGGGGCAGTTTTCCTCGGTGATACCGAGCGGAGGTCCGGCATGAGCCACAAGGAGTTTCTGACCGAAGCGGTACGGTTGGCCACCGAATCCGTCGAAGAGGGCTGGGGCGGTCCGTTCGGTGCCGTGATCACCCGGGACGACGAAATAGTGGCCCGGGGTCAGAACCGCGTCCTGCTCACCGGCGACCCCACCGCGCACGCCGAGGTGGAGACCATACGCAAGGCCGTGCAGCGCCTTAATCCCGAGGCTCCCTCGATATCGCCGGAACACCAGAACGAGAGCACGCTCGAATATGTGCCGCGCCCCGAAGGGTCCCCCGACCCGGTACCGGAGCGGGCCCGGATGCTCAAAGGCTGTTCGATCTACATCAGCGGCGCCCCCTGCCCGATGTGCATGAGCGCCATCTACTGGTCGAGGATCGACAACGTCTACTACAGCTGCGATCTGAAGGCCACACGTGAGATCGGCTTCGACGACGCCTTCCAGTACGAGGACTTCCAGAAGCCCCTCGACCAGCGCCGGATCCACGTCGAGCAAATCCACCCCGAACTCGGCGCCCACGCCTACGAAACCTGGTCGCACAAGCCCGACCGGCATCCCTACTGACCTACTGAAGTCGTGGACGGCCGGGACCTGTCCGTGGTCGCCCTTCCGTGGCCTCTGCCCGGTAGCGTCGCGGCGCCACGCCGACCGCCCGCTTGAAGGCGTTGCTGAAGGCGCTCTCGGAGGTGTAGCCCACGGAGCGGCCGAGCGCCGCGACCGGGGTGGTGTCCTGCCGCAGGGCCCGGGCGGCCAGGCTCATGCGCCAGTTCAACAGGTACGTCAGGGGCGGCACCCCGGCCGCTTCCTTGAACCGTACGGCGAACGTGGTGCGGGACATCGCCGCCGCCCGGGCGAGCTCCTCAAGCTGCCAGGGGTGGGCCGGGTCGCCGTGCATCAGGCGCAGCGCCGGGGCGAGCCGTTCGTCGGCGAGGGCGCGCAGCCAGCCGGGCGGCAGCCCGTCCGCCTCGGTCAGGCAGACCCGCAGCACCTGCACGAACATCAGCTGTGCGAGATGGGCGGAGACGAACTCGACCCCGGCCCGGCGCTTCGTCATCTCCGCCGCCAACTGCCCGATGAGCCACCGCAGTACGCCGGCCTCGGGTGAGTCGGCCCGTACGTGGACCAGCTCCGGCAGTGCCCGTCGCAGCAGGTCGCCGCGGTCCCGGCTCAGGTCGATGTGCCCGGACACGCAGGCGACGTCCACGTCCTCGCCGCGGCCGAGTCGGGCCATCCGGGTCACCGGGTCCATGACGACGTCGTCGGAGTCGGTCGGCTCGATGCCGGGCCCGCTGCACAGCGTGTAGGGCTGCCCGCCGTCGGAGACCACGACGTCCCCCTCCGTGAGCCGCAGGGGTTCGCCGCCCGAATCACGGGCCAGCAGACAGCTGCCCCGCAGTACGGCGTTCACCTTCAGCCGGTCTCGGCCGCGCAACCGGATCGCCCAGTCCCCGCCTGCCTCGAAGCCGCCGGAGAACACACTGCGGGCGTCGGCGACGGCGAGAGCGTCGGACAACGGGTCTGTGGTCATGCTCGAACTATCACGCAAGTAATGCGGATCCTCAAGCATTCATCGTACGGATCCGTCGACCTACGGTGGTCCGGACAGCTCAGGTTGAGCACGTTGAGGAGAGACCGGACATGACCACCGCACAGCACCCCCTGGGTTCCGGCTTCGGCGCCGCGTCCACCGCCGAGGAGGTGATCAAGGGGATCGACCTGACCGGAAAGGTCGCGATCGTCACGGGCGGCTACTCCGGCATCGGGCTGGAGACGGCTCGTGTACTGCGCGCCGCCGGCGCCGAGGTCGTCGTACCGGCACGGGACGTGCAGCGGGCCCGGACGGCGCTGGAGGCCGTGCCCCGAGCCGAGGTCGAACACCTGGACCTGCTGGACCCGGCGTCCATCGACGCCTTCGCGGAGAAGTTCCTGGCGTCCGGACGGCCGCTGCACCTCCTGGTCAACAGCGCCGGGATCATGGCAACCCCTTTGGCGCGGGACGCGCGCGGATACGAGGGACAGTTCGCCACCAACCACCTGGGGCACTTCCAGTTGACCACCCGACTGTGGCCCGCGCTGGTCGCGGCCGAGGGCGCGCGGGTCGTCGTGCTGTCGTCGCGGGGCATCCGCTTCGCCGGCGTCGACTTCGACGACCTGCACTTCGAGCACCGGACGTACGAGCCCTTCCTGGCCTACGGGCAGTCGAAGACGGCCAACGCCCTGTTCGCCGTGGAGTTGGACCGGCGCGGGCAGGCGCACGGCATCCGGGCGTTCGCCGTGCACCCGGGTCTCATCGTCGACACCGGGCTGGTCAAGCACCTCGACACCGCGACGCTTCAGGCCGCGGGGGCGCTGGACAGCGAGGGCAGGCCCGTCCGTGATCCCGAGCGCCAGATGAAGACGGTGCGGCAGGGCGCGGCCACCAGTGTCTGGTGTGCGACCAGCCCGCAGCTCGACGGTCTCGGCGGGGTCTACTGCGAGAACGTCGACATCAGCCCGTTGGTGACCCCCGAGAAGGAGGCCGCCTGGGCCGGCGGCGACAGCACCCCTGGCGTGCTGCCACGTGCTGTGGACCCGGAGGCGGCCACCCGCCTCTGGGAGGTCAGCGAACGGCTCACGGCCTGACGATCGCGTCGATGCGGGCCGGCTCGTCGGCGTCGAGGCCCAGATCGCGGGTGACCGCGACGCCACGTCATGCTTTCGCCCTGACGAACGTCATGGCCAAGTGATGACATCACGCCCTGTCAGGTGAGTGTGCCGGCGGCTGAGGTGGATGCATGACCTCGAAACCCGGCACCGACGCTGAACGCCTGAACCTCACCTACGGCGACGTCCACTCCGTGAAGGAGCTGCCTCACGGAGGACATCGGATGCGCAGAGTCTTGTCCCTCGCCCTCGCCACCACCGCGGTGGCGGCGGCGACCGCGGTTCCCGGAGTGTCGGTGGCGGCGACCCCGGACACTGTGCGGTGGGGACCGTGCCCGCAGAAGGCCGACTCGGAGAAGGCCACCTTGCCCCGCCTGGAGTGCTCGACGCTAGAAGTCCCGCTGGACTACCGGGATCCGGACGGCAGGCAGATCGAGATCGCGATCTCCCGGCTGGCGAGCAAGGAACCCTCGCAGCGCCGCGGCGTACTGCTGACCAATCCGGGCGGGCCCGGCGTCACGGGACTGGGCTACCCGGCCGTACTCGCCGCCTCGGGGCTGCCACGGAAGGTGCTGGACTCCTATGACCTGATCGGCTTTGACCCGCGTGGCGTCGGCCGCAGCGCGCCGGTGACCTGTGACCTGACCCCGGCACAGCGGAACCGCGGCAACTTGCCGCCGTACGCGCACACCGCGGCCGATGTCGCGCACGCGGCGGGGAACGCGCGGACCATCGCGAAGCAGTGCGCTGCCTCGCAGACGGCATCGATGCTGCCGCACACCACCACCGCGAACACCGCGCGCGACATGGACCGTATCCGGGAGGCACTGGGCGAGCCGAAACTCTCGTACCTCGGGGGGTCCTACGGCTCCTACCTCGGTGCGGTGTACACGACGCTGTTCCCGGGGCGCAGCGACCGGATCGTGCTCGACAGCAACCTGGGCCCCGGCGGTTACGACGTCACGGCCATGCGGTTGCTCGCCCGTGGAATGGAGGACCGGTTCCCGGACTTCGCGGCGTTCGCGGCCGCGCGCCCCGAGTACGGTCTGGGCACCACACCGGAGCAGGTGACCGCGAAGTTCTTCGAGCTCGCGAAGCGGTTGGAGGCGAAGCCGGTCCGAGGCATCGACGCGACGTTGTTCCGCGGGCTCACCTTCGACCGCCTCTACAGCGACGCGTCCATGCCGTTGGTGGCCGAGATGTGGCAGGCGCTCGACAGGGACCGGCCGCTGCCGCCCGACACCCCGCCGTCGATGGAGGCCATGGAGAACTCCATGGCCGCGCGCTTCTATGTGATCTGTGGTGACTCGCGCTGGCCGCGCACGATCCGGGAGTATCAGCGCGATGTCGCCGTCGACCGGCTGAGGTACCCGATGATGGGCGGCTCCGCGGCAAGCATCGGACCGTGCGCGTTCTGGCCGGCCGAGCGGGTCGAGCCGCCGGTGCGCATCGGTGACCGGGGCCCGTCGAACGTGCTCATGGTGCAGAACGAGCGCGACCCGGGAACGCCGTTGGCCGGGGCCCGGGAGCTGCGGCGGGCGTTCGGAAAGCGGGCCACGATGGTGACGGCCGATCAGGGCGGGCACGGTGTCTATCCGTACGGCGGCAACACGTGCGCGAACGACACGGTGACGGCGTTCCTGACCACCGGTCAGCGCCCCTCTCGAGACCTCGCCTGCGCGGCGGAACCCAGCAAGTAGCAGGAGTAGAGGCATGCTCAAGGATTGGCGGCATCGTCGGGCCCTGCAGCGGGTCAAGCCCGGGGACGGGCGACCTTTGAAGCGTTTCCGCTGGTGGCAGATGCTTACCCGCGCACTGTTCCATCTCCGGCTGATGAACGACGACGGTCGGCAGACCGTCTACGCCGTCGACGTCAAGCACCAGAACGCGTCGGAGGGCCACGTCAGGGCCCACCTGTACCTCGATGGCAGGCATCACGCCGAGTCCAGAGTCCCTGCCGTCTTCCCCGTCCAGGGCGGCACCGTCGAAGTAAGGGCGAGCGGCTTCGGGCTCAAGCGCTGCCACTACGTCACCACCGAGGGCGCCGAGCACCAACTCGTCCCGGATCCCGCCTCCGCCGAGGGGCGCCGCGCGCGCTTCGACCGCTCGCACCCCGCACTGAGCCGCTGTATCGGGTTCCTCTCGGTGACCGTGCTCGCCATCGGCCTGGTTCTCCTGGTCCTTCAGCTCGCCGAACAGATCACCCGGGCGCCGGAGGGCGTCGCCCAGTACGTCGGGACCTTCACCTCGCCCATTGACCTGTCGGCATGGGGCAACACCGTGCTCGGGGTCGCTACCGTGGCGGCCAGCACGGAGCGGGCGCTGCGGCTGCGTTACAGCCGGCTGCTCGACGGCGCGGCAGGCTGAGCTCGACGTTTGTCCGGGTGCCCGGCGGTTGAGCGCTGTGAGGTGCGTTCGGGACCAAGGGGCCTGTCCGGCGGAACTTGCCGGACAGGCCCCTTGGTCCCCAGGAGTGCTCAGCGCTTGAGCGTGAAGGTGAAGTCGCCGGAGAGCTTGCCGCTCAGCCGGACTGCCGAAACGAGCTTCCCCTCCGTGATCAGTCGCTCGACCTCGGCCCGCGAAACTCCGCAGCCTTCAGCGATCAGCCGCACCGGCCGGACCGGGATCCGCGCCGCGAAGCGGACCGACACGTCGATGGCGTCGTTCACCTCGCGGCCCAGGTGTTCCGATCCGCCCGTATCGAGACGCCAGGCGCTGTCCCAGTCGAGGGCGATGCGATTACGGCGCCGCACGACCGGATCCTGGAGCAACTCGGCTGCCAGGCCGAGGTCGTTGTCGTGCATCCGGTCCAGCAGCTCAGATCGTACGGAGCGCACGTTCATCCGTTCCAGGACCGTGAGCTTTGCCGTGTCCCCGCAAGCGGTACAGAGGACGAGGAGCCAGGCGTCGAGGAGCTTGTGGTTTGCGTTGACGCGGAATTTGCCGTTTGCCCTGAAGCGCTCGGACGCGCACGCGTGGCAACGGCGGAGAACAGTAGGCAGGCAGGTGGGCATGACCACCCAGCTATTGAGCACAGAAGTACACCGGTTTCAGTGAGAAGTCCGCAGCAAAAAGGAGCGCGGCGCACATGCGCGACGCGCGACAGATCAGCTCTCGGGAGGTCTCACAGGGTGTACAACGGCACGTCCTTGCCTAGACGACTTGGCTCGGCAGCACGGTAAGGCAGCACAGCGGCGCCGCTCCACCGATTTTCGAGCGCCTCATGCCCCGGCACACGCGGCGTCAGCCGAAGGCATTGAAGGGTATTGCCCTGGAAGGGATCAGCCTCTGACCAAGCAGAAGGGGTGCCCGGCCGGGTCGGTGAGGACTCGCCATCTGGCCTCGTCCGGTTGGTGGTCCGGTCTGCCCGCGCCCAGTTCCAGCAGCCGGGCCTCGGCCTCGTCCAGGTCGTCGACCGCGAAGTCGAGATGAAACTGCTGGGGAACGGTCTGGTCGGGCCAGCGCGGTGCCTGGTGGTCGTCGACCCGTTGGAAGCCGATGGAGAGCCCGTTCCCGAAGCCTGTGCGGAGCGTCCCGGTGGACCTGGGCCCTCAATAGCCGACGCGGAACGTCGCGTCCTGCCGTTCGGTGGACGTGGAGATCGGGTCGATGCGCAGCACGTAGTCGGCGTGGCGGATGTAGCGGGTCGGGTTGTTGTACGAGCGGAAGGACGCCCAGGAGCTGTCCGCGAGGCCCGCCGTGCGGTAGAAGGTCGCGTCGCCCGCAAACGTCGACGTGCCGTCGTTGACGTCGAGTTGGAGCTGGTAGTTGTAGTGCCGCAGATAGCGGGTGGGGTGGTTGACCGACTGGAAGGAGACCCCGGAGCTGTCGGCCAGGCCCGGGACGAGCTTCCACTGCGAGTCGGAGTACAGGTCGAACGGGTACGTGTCGATGCGGGCCGCGTAGTTGGCGTGACGGACGTAGCGGGCCGGGTAGTTGTACGACTTGAGCCGGTTCCAGGTCGGCGCGCCCCACTTGGTGAGCAGGTTGTTGTACTCGGCCGTGGTGATCGTCGCGATGCCGCAGTGCTTGGAGTTGACCGGCTGGGTGTACGTCTTCTGGTCGAGCGCGGTCCAGGTGCCCGCGGCCAGGTCGGTGGACTGCCAGGCGTAGAAGACGCCGTTGGGGGTGTATGTGTCTCCCCAGAGGTACCAGGTGTTCGAGGTCAGTGACTTGAACACGGTGGGGGCCTCGGTGCCGCCGTGTGCGACGCCCGCGCTGAACTCGGTGAAGCTGCCCGGGGCGAGAGAGCTGGACCTCGCCGCCACCAGTGTCTGGTTCTTCTTGAAGAAGAGGTAGTTGACGCCGTTGACGCCGACGGCCATGTTGCCGTCGATGACGTCGTAGCCGGGGTCGAAGAAGACCTGCGGGGCCGATGCGGTGACGAAGTCGCTGGTGTAGTTCACCATGATCACGTTGTGGCCGCTGGAGTTGACCGAGGAGTAGATGACCGCGTACTGGCCCCGCCCGGCGTCCCAGAACGCCTCGGGGGCCCAGCTGTGGGTGGTCATGTCGTGGAGCTTGAGGCGGCGGTAGCCGGTGAAGGTGCGCAGGTCGGCGGAGTCCCAGACGTGGATGTACTGGCTGTTGTAGCCCCAGTCGGTGCCCTTGAGGTCGGTGGCGATGACGACGAAGGTGCCGTCCTGCTTACGCATGAGGAACGGGTCGCGCAGGCCGAGTGCGCCCGCGGTGGGGGTGACCAAGGGGTTGTTCTGGTTCAGCGGCGTCCAGTTGAGCGAGTCGGTGCTGACAGCGAGGTGAAGGCCGTAGTCGGTGCCCTCGCCCAGGCTGGTCGACTCGGTGAAGTAGCACATCACATAGGCCGAGTCGGCCGCGTGGGCGGTGCCGGCGCCGAGGGTCATCACGCCGGACATGGCCAGGGGGGTGGTGGCGGCCATGCCGAGGAAGAGGCGGCGGGACGGCTGGGGTCTTGCGCTCATCGTGGTCTCCAGGCGGCGGGTGCGGGGGCGGAGTGAGCGGCTGCGCGGGGTGGGGGACCGGGGGACGTGAACTGAGCAGCCACGCAAGCAAGTTGGCCGAAATTTCGAACTAGGTTCGGAAAGTCGATCAGAAGGTAGAGCCCTGTCCGGTGCGCGTCAATCACTCTGTCGAGGCTGTGGTGATTCTGTGCCGCCGAGAGCTGTGGGCTTCCGGTCGCGAGGAGTCGCCGTGTTCGACGGAGCGGCCGAACTCGCACACCGGAGCGGTCAATTCCGGCCAGATTGTCCCCTTCGTGGATCTGGCTGAACTCGATGTCGTCTCATTAGATGCCCGCGGCATCTAATGAAGATCGGTACGACGCATCCTTCGTCCGCGAGGTCTTCGATGACAGACATGACGGATACGGCAGACGTGACGCCGCTCTCGGCACCCGTCGCCTTCCCCCAGGACCGCACCTGTCCCTACCAGCCGCCCACGGGCTACGACCCTCTGCGCGCCGCCCGACCGCTCGCCCGCGTCACCCTCTATGACGGCCGGGCCGTCTGGCTGGTCACCGGCCGTGACGTGGCCCGCAGCCTGCTCGCCGATTCCCGCCTGTCGTCCGACCGTATGCGCCCCGGTTATCCGGCCACCTCACCGCGCATCGTGGCGTTCCGCGACCGCCGGGCCGCCCTGCTGAACGTCGACGACCCCGAGCACCATGCCCAGCGGCGGATGCTGGTCCCGAGCTTCACCCTCAAGCGCGCCGCCGCGTTGCGGCCGGCCATCCAGCGGATCGTCGACGAGTGCCTCGACGCGATGCTCGCGCAAGGCCCGTCGGCCGAGCTGGTGAACGCCTTCGCGCTCCCCGTTCCCTCGACGGTGATCTGTGAACTGCTCGGTGTCCCGTACGCCGACCACGAGTTCTTCGAGGAACAGTCCCGTCGCCTGCTGCGTGGCCGGGACATCGACGAGGTGCGGGACGCGCGCGACCAGCTCGACGGCTACCTCGGGGCGCTGATCGACCGCAAGTCCGAGTCACCCGTCGGCGACGGTGTCCTCGACGCCCTGGTCCACGAACAGTTGCGCGACGGCGCTGTGGACCGCGAGGAGGCGGTCTCGCTGGCCACGATCCTGCTGGTCGCCGGCCACGAGACGACCGCCAACATGATCTCGCTGGGCACGTACACCCTGCTCCAACACCCTGAGCGGCTGGCGGAGCTGCGGGCCGATCCGTCGCTGTGGCCCACCGCCGTCGACGAGTTGATGCGGATGCTGTCCATCGCGGACGGGCTGCTGAGGCAGGCCACGGAGGACATCGAGGTGTCCGGGACGACGATCCGCGCCGGTGAGGGCGTGGTCTTCGCGACGTCGGTCATCAACCGCGACGGAGAGGTCTACGCCGAACCCGACGCCCTCGACTGGCACCGCCCCACCCGCCATCACGTGGCGTTCGGCTTCGGCATCCACCAGTGTCTCGGCCAGAACCTCGCCCGTGCCGAGATGGAGATCGCCCTGCGTTCCCTCTTCGAGCGCGTGCCCGGGCTTCGGCTCGACGTGGCGCCGGACGAGGTGCGCTTCAAACCGGGCGACACGATCCAGGGGATGCTGGACCTCCCCGTGGCCTGGTAGGGGGTCTCCTCGTGCACATCGACATCGACACGGACGTGTGCATCGGCGCCGGCCAGTGCGCGCTGTCCGCCCCGGCCGTCTTCACCCAGGACGACGACGGCTTCAGCACCCTCCTGCCGGGACAGGAGGACAGCGGCGACCCGATGGTCCGGGAGGCGGCCCGAGCCTGCCCGGTCGGCGCCATCAAGGTGTCGGAAACCGCGCGGCCGTGACTGTCGTGGTGGCCCCTCGGACAGGGGCCACCACAGGTACGCCGTCATGTGCGTCGCAGCCCGGGCGCGTTGTCGACGGCCGGGTCAGAAGCCGACATCGGCGTCCCGGTAGGCCGGCGGTCGGCGGACACCGCTGGCCTGCTCATGGGCGTAGGCGAGACGGAGCAGCACCGGCTCGCTCCACGCCGTACCCATGAAGGTCAGGCCGACCGGCAGGCCGAACGCGAAGCCGGCCGGGACGCTGATCGCGGGGTATCCGGCGAGTGCGGCGGGCGTCGACGAGCCGCCGCCGTAGCTGTCCCCGCGGATCAGGTCGATCTTGGCCGGTGGTCCGGTGGTCGGCATGACCAGCGCGTCCAGGTCGAAGCGGCGCAGCACCGCGTCGATGCCCTCGGTGCGTGAGAGCCGGTGGTTGGTGGCCAGTGCCTCACGGTATTCGCGTTCGCCGAAGTCCAGCTTGTGCACCGCCTCCAGTCCGTCCTGCTGCACATAGCGGAGTTCGCGGTCGGCGTGCGCACGGTTGAACGCGATCAGCTCCGCCAGGCTGCGCGGATGGTCGCCGGGGGCGGCGGCCAGGTAGGCGTTCAGTCCACGCTTGATCTCGTACGCTTGGACGACCATCGAGCTGGGCAGGTCCTCGAGCTGTTCGGCTGTCGGGATGTCGGCCGGGTCGACCACCGTCGCCCCCGCCTTGCGCAGCACGGCGATCGCCCGCTCCGCGATCTCGTCGGCGTGGTGGCTGTAGCCGAAGTACACCGCTCGCGGCACGCCGATGCGGGCCCCGCGCAGCCCGTCGGCGTCGAGGAAGCGGGTGTAGTCGCGATGGAAGTGGCCGCGGCTCGCCTCGGTCGCCGGATCGCGGTCGTCGATTCCGACGAGCGTGCCGAGCAGGATCGCGGCGTCGCGGACCGTGCGCGCGATCGGACCGACACTGTCCTGGCTCGGTACGCCGGGGATCATGCCGCCGCGCCCGACCAGTCCGACGGTCGGCTTCACCCCGACGACGGAGTTCGCCGAGGACGGATCGATGATCGAGCCGTTGGTCTCCGTACCGATTCCGGCGACGCACAGGTTGGCCGCGGCGGCGACCGCGGTGCCCGAACTGGACTCGTTCGGTGACCGGTCCAGTTTGTAGGGGTTCCTGGTCTGGCCGCCGCGAGCGCTCCAGCCTGCATGGTGGGTGAGCGACATCCCGCCGGCCCACTCGCTGAGATTGGTCTTGCCGAGGATGACGGCACCGGCCGCGCGCAGCCTGGCGGCGACCGTGGCGTCCCTCGCGGGCCGCAGGCCCTGCAGGGCGAGTGATCCGGCCGTCGTGTGCATCCGGTCCCCGGTCTCCACCAGGTCCTTGAGCAGGATGGGCATGCCGTGCAGGGGTCCACGCCGACCCCGCTCGGCGTCCAGGCGCCGGGCTTCTCGCAGCGCGTCGGGATTGACCTCGATCACCGCGTGCAGGAACGGGTCGATGCGTTCGATGCGCTCCAGGTAGTGGCGGGTGAGCTGTTCGGCGGTGAGCCGTCCGTCGTCCATCCGCCGGCGAAGCTCACCGATGCCGAGTTCGTCCAGTCCGGTGGCCGCGGCGTGTGCCGTGTCCGCGGCTCGTTTCGTGGTCGAGCCGTCGGCCCGGGCGGGGCCTCCGCCGAGCCAGGGTGTGGCTGCCGCGGCGGTGCCGAGTGCGAGCACGGTGCGGCGGCGTGGGGCGTTGATCCGGTCCATTCACCGCACGTTAGAGGCGTGGTGGAGGATTCTCGCTCCGGCTGTCCCCCGGCTCTGTGGTGACAGCAGCCCCCGGTCACTCCGGGTGCCAGCCGGAACGTCGTGCACGGCAGGCCGCTGTTAGCCGCTCCTCCACTTGTGTGGATTCAAGTTGTTTGTCTGGTGCGGGTGTTGAGCCGCGGTTAGCGTGCCTTGACCGATGTGCCTCAAGGGGGAGCAGTAGATGCGTAAGACAGGCATCCGCAGGATTCTGGCGCGACTGAGCGTCGCGCTGCTGGCGGCCACAGGACTCGTCCTGACCGGACCGAACGCCGCCCAGGCCAGCACCGTCGTCGACATCCCGGCGCCCACGCCCGGCGGCGTCTCCATGACGATGAAGTTCTACGGGGCCGTCGTGCCCCAGCCCTACACCCCGGACCCGGACGCCGCGTACAACGAACCGAACACCTGCCAGCTGTACTTCCGGCAGTTCGACCCGACCTCCGGCTGTGGCGGCTTCAAGTTCGGGACGGTGCTGCACGACGTCCGCGAGCAGCCCGGTTACAAGGCGGGACTGGCCGGCACCGGCTACTTCGACGCGTATGCCGACACCGACCGCACCTTCGGCTGCCTGCGTCCTGACGGCAGCTTCGACCACTCCACCTCCTTCGTCGTCCACCAGGACCAGCGCCGGCTGTCCCCGGTCTACGTCGAGGGCGGCGCCGCCAATCTCGTCCAGCGCCTCCGGGACTATCCCGACGCCGAATACGGGCCCAACTGGTTCGTCAACTTCACCCCCATCGTCGACGTCGACTGCCCGGCCGGCATGACCCCGACCCAGTACGGGCTCAAGGTCAGCAACGTGCGGGTCTCGATCGAGGACCCCGAGATCTTCGGTACGACGACGTGGGCCTACCCGGGGCCGTTCTACGCGTAGAACGTCGTAGAACCGGCGCGTACGAGGGCCTGCCCGGCCTTGAGAGGCTCCCGGGCCCTCGTACGTCACCCCCGTCAGCCGGTCCGGGGACGCCCCGAACTCGCCGTCAGGCCACTAGAGTTGACGCCAGTGGCCCAGCACCGGCGCGGGTATGACGCGGCAAACTTGTGCACAATCTGTGGTTGATTACTCAACAAGGCGTGTGGCAAGGTCACTTCACAACTGTCGGGCGTGCCGCTTCATACCGCAGGCCTGACTTCCCTCTTGCCCCCCACTTGAGTGGAGTCCGCGTGCCCAAGAGCTCGCACCCTGGCGTGGACGGACAGCGTCCCCGCCACAGCCATGCCCGCCGCCGAGCGGAGCGGCACGAGTGGGGCAACCGGCATCCCTTCGGCGCGCGGTCGCGGGAATCCGAGAGGCGTGTCCTACGAGGCCGCGCAGCCGTTCAGGGGTCCGTGCCGACGGTGCGCGGACGGCGGTGCGACGGCCGCGTATCGCGTACGGACAACACCTGATCCCCTGCTGATCGAATGCGGAGCCTCCCGCGCCACACGGCCGGCGACGGAAGCCCGCCGAGTGCCGGTCGCCGCCCTGTAGGAACGGCTTCGGCACCCCTTCCGGCTTCAGGCCAAGAATCCTCGACCGGGTCCTTCATGCGATGGCCCGCCAGGTCGGCTCTCCCCTTTGTGATGCCACCGCTGACTGAAAGCACCCCACTCCGTGACCATCTCCGTTTACGAGGGCCAACCGGCCGGTCGGCACGCAGCCATTCCCCAAGGCAGCCTGCTCCGCCGGGTATACGCACCCCGAGCCTTCGACGCGCTTGCCTTCTCCATGTGCACCTACGCCATGCCGCTCCTGGTGCTGGCCACGACCAAGTCCGCGTCCCTGACGGGGCTGGCCTTCGCGCTGGAGTGGCTTCCGCGGGTGGCGGCCTTCGGCCTGGCCGGCGACCTGGTCGACCGGCGTGGGGCCGCGATCGTGTTCTTCCTCGCCTCCCTGGCACGGGCGCTGCTCGTGGCGGCGGGAGGCGTCGCCCTGTTCATGCTTCCGAGCGGGACGGCCGAAACGGTCACTGTGATGGCGCTGGCCGCCGGAACAGGTGCCCTGACACAGTTCAGTTTCATCGCCAACGAAGCCGTGGGCGCGATCGTCAGCCGGCGAACGGCGGTCCAGGCGCACAAGGTGCAGTCCGTGCTGATCGGCATAGACCAGACCGCCACGCTCACGGGCCCCGCGCTGGGTGGTGTGCTTCTGCTCGCCGGGCCGAGCCATATGCTCGCCGTCCTCGGGGGGTTGTCCGTCCTCGCGGCCTGTCTCGCCCTGCAGACGCCGCCGACTCCACTGCGCGGCTCTGCGAAGAACGGGGTGCCACGGGAAGCGGGGCTCAAGACCGGCTGGCACACGCTGAGTTCGCTGCCCGTGCTGAGCTGGCTCGTGGCCGGGCTGGTCGTCTCCAACCTCGCGCTCGGACTGCTGCAGGCCGCCAGCCCGATCATCGTGATCGAGCGCTTCGGGCTGACCTCGGCAGCCGTGGGCACCCTCTGGTCGGCGGCAGCGGCATCCACCCTTCTCGCCGTCGCGGCCTGCCGATTCGCGCTCAACCGGCTGGGCCTCTGGGGCGTCGGCGTGGTCTGTTCCACCGTCGCGTCCGCGGCTTGTCTCGCGCTGGCGCAGGCGCCCACCTACATCTCGTACGTCCTGGTCATGGCGCTCTTCATGGCCGCGGACGGCGGCCTGACCGTCGTGCTGCGCACACTGCGCTCGCTCCTCATACCGCCGGCCGCCTTCGGAAGCACCCTCTCCCTGACCATCCTGCTTCTCCTGTTGCCCTTCCCGGTCGCGGGAATCGTGGTTGCCCTGACACCGTTGTCGGCACTCCAGCACGCCATCCTGGTGTGCGGCGTACTCCAGGCGGTCGCTCTGGGCCTCGCGTTTCTGCGGCTGCGGGGCGATCCGGTCCTGCGCGGCTCCGGCAACATGGCCCGGGCGACAGCCTGATGGCGAAGTGACCCAGGGCCAAGGAAAAGGGTTGGGCGGGACGGAGCCCGGGCTGCTAGCTTGCAGTCGATCGTGACATCGAGCGAGGAGGTGAGACCCATGAACGCTGTATCCATGTGGGTGCTCCCCCTTCCCTTCACGGTCGGGCGATTGGCATAGGTGTCGCCGGGAGCGCCTCGACAAGGCACTCCCGAAAGGCAACGACCCATGCATTCTGTGCATTTCACCGCGGAGACATCGTCTAACGGTGTCCGCGAACGCGACTTCACTGTGGGTGAGGTCCCTGGCGCCCTCTGGTCACCGTCCACCGGTTCCGGTCGCGCACCCTTGGTGCTGATGGGCCACGGCGGCGGCACGCACAAGAAGGCGCCGGCGATGACGGGGCGCGCACAACTCCTCGTCGCCGAGTGCGGTTTCCACGTCGCCGCCATCGACGCGCCCGGCCACGGCGGCAGGCTCCGCGCGGCGCACGACGAGCAGGAGATCGCCGCGATGCAGCAAGCCATGGCGGCGGGCGAACCGGTCGGCCCGATCGTCGTCCGGTACAACGCCCACCTGGCGGAGCGTGCCGTACCGGAGTGGCGGGCGACCCTGGACGCCCTCCAGGAACTGCCGGAGATCGGCACCGAAGGGCCGGTCGGCTACTTCGGGCTGAACATGGGCACCGCGATCGGGGTACCGCTGACGGCGGTCGAACCCAGGATCACCGCCGCGGCCTTCGGCCTCCACTGGCCCGACGCCCTGGCCGAGTACGCGCGGCGGATCACCGTACCGATCGAGTACGCCCTCCAGTGGGACGACGAGCACATCCCACGCCAATCCGGTCTCGCGTTGTTCGACGCCTTCGCCTCGAAGGAGAAGACGTTGCACGCCAACGCGGGCGCGCACAAGGAACTGCCTCGGTTCGAGGCCGACAGCGCGGTCCGGTTCTTCGCCCGGCATCTCGGCCGGGCCGTGACGACGTCGGCCTGACCCGACGGGCATCGGCGTCCGCCCACTGGGCGGACGCCCGTGCCGCTGTCAGGAGCCCTGCTCCTTCAGCTGGGTGAAGCGGATGCTGTTGCCGAAGGGGTCGCGGAGCCCGCAGTCGATTCCGTACGGACGCTCGGTGGGTTCCTCGGTGAACTCGACGCCCCGGGCGAGCAGCTTCTCGTACGTCTTGCGGCAGTCGTCGGTGGTGAAGATGAGGTGGCCGCCCATCGCCCCCTTGGTCAACAGCTCCCGTACCTGCTGCGCCGTCTCCTCGGACAGCGCGGGCGGGCCCGGCTTCTCCAGCAGGATCTGACGATCGGGGTGACCGGGCACGTTGACGGTCAGCCAGCGCATGAAGCCCATGGGCACGTCGGCGTTGACCTCCAGGTCGAGCTTGCCCACGTAGAAGTCGAGGGCCTCGTCCTGGTCGAGGACGTAGATCTGCGAGTGCGTGATGGCGGTGAACATGTGCATCACGCTATCGAGCCGGCCGGACGAAAACTTATCCAAAACTGCTCAGCCGACGGGATGGTACGGACCGTGCGGACGGTCAGTCGCTCGGACGCGTCCACGCCATGGTGAAACACGTCGGTACGGCCGCGGTCACCGCTTCCCGGCGGTACGCCCTGGGCGAGCGGCCGACGATGTCGCGGAACGTGCGACTGAAGGTTCCCGGGCTGCCGAAGCCCACCTGGAAGCAGATGTCCGTCACGCTGCGGTCGGTCTCGCGCAGCAGGAACATCGCACGCTCGACCCGGCGGCGCTGCAGATAGCGGTGCGGCGTCTCGCCGAACGTGGCCCGGAAGGTGCGTGTGAAGTGTGCCTGGGACACATGGGCGATCCGGGCCAGGGCCGGGACGTCCAGCGGCTGCGCGTATCCGCGATCCATCGCATCCCGCGCCCGAAGCATGCGACGGTTGCTCTCTTCTGCGGCACGACTCACGACGCCATCACATCACGGGCCCGCGCGGCCCGTGGAAGAGGCCGCCGACGAGGATTGTTTTACGTTGCCTTTGCCATTCGGGAACACTGGTGGTGGTGAGGAGCGTTGATCTGTCGCGGGGCGTGAACCAGCGCGACCGATGATTCAGGACCGGACAGGCAACAACAAAAGCCGAGGTGGCAGTAGTGGCGATGTGGGACCGGCTCAAGGACCAGGCCAAGAACCTCCAGCAGTCC
The DNA here is from genome assembly GCF_036182465.1 of Streptomyces sp. NBC_00258. Lineage (NCBI taxonomy): Bacteria > Bacillati > Actinomycetota > Actinomycetes > Kitasatosporales > Streptomycetaceae > Streptomyces > Streptomyces sp. NBC_00258. Next base: position 1,766,603 of record NZ_CP108081.1, on the reverse strand, counting down.
CAGAGTGGCAGGGGATCGGGGGGACAGGGGCAGGCTCCCCATGGGCAGGGCCAGGCCCCCTATGGACAGGGTCAGGCCCCCTACGGGCAGGGCCAGAGCAGTGGCCATGCGCCCGGTTCGTCCTCCGGTGGTTCCAAGGCCAAACTGGTCGGACTGCTCAAGTCCCAGCTCGCGTCGGTCAAGACCGAGCTCAAGAGCGGCGCCTACCGGGACGCCAGCATGGCCATGTGCGCGCTCGTGGCCGCGGCCGACGGACATGTGGAGCAGGCGGAGAGGCAGCGAGTCGAGGAGCTGATCGTCTCCAACGAGGTATTGCAGAACTTCCCGGCGGACCAGCTCCGCCAGCGCTTCAACAAGCACCTGGACCAGCTCATCGCCAACTTCGAGGTGGGCAAGGCCGAAGCGCTGCGGGAGATCGCCAAGGCCGCCAAGAAGCCGGTGGAGGCCCGCGCGGTCATCCAGACGGGCATCGTGGTCGCGGGTGCCGACGGGCACTTCGACCAGTCCGAGCAGTTCGCCATTCGCGATGCCTGCGCAGCCCTCGGTCTGTCACCCACGGAGTTCGGCATCTGACAACTGTCGCCGCCGACTCCGCCCCCCCCCTGGAGTCGGCGGCCTCGTGGTCACAGGCGGATCCACGGCGCGAACCCGTTCCTCCTCCGTCCTACGCGCCTCTGTCCTGAGGACGAACTGGCCGGTATACAAGTTCAGTCACCGTGCAAGGGCGCGCCGTCGGCGGCCCTGCTCGCGGTATTGGACTCAGGGGGGAACCTTGAAGAACCGTCGCACCCAGTACGGCAGCACGGCAACGAACCGCCGACGGGCGACCGCGGTGGGAGCGGCGGTCAGCGGCTGCGCCCTCGTCGTCGCGTCCGCGGCACCGGCCGCGGCGCACGGTGGCGGCCACGGGCACGGCCGGGGCACGGACTACGTCTCGCTCGGAGACTCCTACACCTCGGGACCGGGGATCCCGACACAGGTGGACGCGAACTGCGCCCGCTCCGATCACAACTACCCCTCACTCGCCGCCGCGGAGCGGAGAATGTCCACGTTCAAGGACGTGAGCTGCGGCGGCGCCACCACCGAGCAGATGTGGAAGGCGCAGGGGACGAATCCTCCGCAGCTCAACGCCCTGAAGCGGGACACCGACCTGGTGACCGTCCAGATCGGCGGCAACGACATCGGGTTCAGCTCCATCATCAGCACCTGCGCCCAGCTGAGTTCGCAGGACCTCGCGGGGGACCCGTGCCGACGTCACTTCAGGTCCTCCGGAGTCGATGAGCTGACGCTGAGGATCCTCGACACGGCACCCAAGATCACTCGCGTGCTGCGGGCCGTGCACGCCAGGGCGCCGCACGCCCGCGTGCTCGTCGTCGGCTACCCGGATCTCCTGCCGGAGGACGGCAGTGGTTGCTACCCCTCGGTGCCGTTCGCGGCGAAGGACTTCCCCTACCTGCGCGACACCGGCAAGCGCCTCAACCTGATGATGCGCGTGGTGGCGCGGTTGAACGGGGCGGAATACGTTGACACGTACGGACCCACGATCGGACACGACATGTGCAAGGCCCCGGAGATCCGCTGGGTCGAACCGCTGCGACCAGCCTCGCCCGCGGCCCCGGCCCACCCCAACGCCAAGGGCGAGGCGGCCATGGCACGTGCCCTGCTGCGGAGCCTGAGCAAGGGGCACGGACACTGACGGACCTCCCACGCGGAGAGTGTCCGCTCGCCTCATCGGGGGATCACCACGTGCGAAGAGGGGACTCAGGGGGCAGAGGGACCGTGGGAAGTCAGAACGTGCGCGGCCGGTGAAGGGATGGACATCGTGGTACGACCGAAGATCTTGGTGGTGGGAGCGGGCTTCGCGGGAATCGGGTGCGTCCGGCGCCTGGAGCGCAAGCTCGGATCCGACGAGGCCGACCTGGCGCTGGTGACACCGTTCTCCTACCAGCTCTATCTGCCGCTGCTCCCACAGGTCGCCTCAGGAGTGCTGACCCCGCAGTCGATCGCCGTGTCGCTGCGCCGCAGCCGTAAGTACCGCACCCGCATCATCCCCGGTGGTGCCATCGGTGTGGATCTGAAGGCCAAGGTCTGCGTCGTCCGCAAGATCACCGGCGAGATCGTGAACGAGCGGTACGACCACATCGTGCTGGCACCGGGCAGCGTCACGCGCACCTTCGACATCCCCGGCCTCACCGACAACGCCCGCGGCATGAAGACGCTCGCCGAGGCCGCGTACCTCCGCGACCACGTCATCTCGCAGCTCGACCTCGCCGACGCCAGCCAGGACGAGGCCGAGCGGGCGGCGCGGCTTCAGTTCGTGGTGGTCGGCGGCGGCTACGCCGGTACGGAGACCGCCGCATGCCTGCGGCGCCTGACGCAGAACGCCGTCAAGCGGTACCCGCGGCTCGACCCGAAGCTGATCAAGTGGCATCTGATCGACATCGCACCCAAGCTCATGCCCGAACTGGGTGACAAGCTCGGCCGCAGCGCCCAGGAGATCCTGCGCAAGCGGGGCATCGACATCTCGCTGGGCGTCTCCATCGCGAAGGCGGGCCCGGACGAGGTCACCTTCACCGACGGCCTGGTGGTCCCGACCCATACGCTGATCTGGACCGCCGGAGTCGCGGCGAGCCCGCTCATGGCCACCTTGGGCGCCGAGACGGTCAAGGGGCGGCTGGCGGTCACTTCGGAGATGTCCCTGCCCGGCCACGACGGCGTGTTCGCGCTCGGCGACGCCGCCGCCGTACCGGACGAGGCCAAGGACACGGAGGGCGCGATCTGCCCGCCGACCGCCCAGCACGCGATGCGTCAGGGCAAGCACGTCGCCGACAACGTCATCGCGTCGCTGCGCGGCCAGCGGATGACCCCGTACGTCCACAAGGATCTGGGACTGGTCGTCGACCTCGGTGGCCTCGACGCCGTGTCCAAGCCGCTCGGTGTCGAACTGCGCGGCCTGCCCGCCCAGGTCGTCGCCCGCGGCTATCACTGGTCGGCGCTTCGCACCAATGTGGCGAAGGTCCGGGTGGCGACGAACTGGGCGCTGAACGCAGTGGCCGGCCACGACTTCGTGGGCACCGGACTGCTGTCCCGTTCGTCCGCGAAGCTGCGGGACTTCGAGCACACGAACGCGTACCTGACCCCGGAGCAGATCCGAGAGCGCACCGAGAGCGGGTGACGCGAGGGGCGTGAGCGGACGTGGCCCGGCGGGAACACGAGTGGCCCGGAGCGGTCCGGGCCACCGGGTGTGGACGGCGGCGCGCGGGGGCAGTGAGCCTGTCGGGTCCAAGTCGGCGGAAGGGCCGACGAGTTGGCCGATCCGGAGGGGGATTCCCATGAGCAGCACGTCTCGGCTGGGCAAGATCCGCAGAACGTTCGTCATGACCGGCTGTGCGGCCGGACTGGCCTTCGGGTCGACGTCCGCGCTCGCCACTCCCGGCAGCGGGGTCACCGGCACGATCCTCGCCCAGGGCACGTCGGCCGGCACACTGAAGGTCAAGGCCAAGGGGCGTACGGACGTCATCGTGCGGTCCATCACCATCGCACCGGGCGGCACGACCGGCTGGCACTACCACCCGGGCCAGCTCATCGCCGTCGTCAAGTCGGGCACACTCACCCGCACGTTGCAGGACTGCTCCGTGGAGGTCAGCCCGACGGGCACATCGTTCATCGAGCCGGCCGGGTCCCGTCACGTCCACGTCGGCCGCAACCTCGGCACCGAGCCGGTCGAGTTGTACGTCACCTACCTCGTGCCCAAGGGCAGCCCGCTGTCCCTCGACGCGGACGCGCCGACGTGTGCCGGGAGTTAGGCACACGTCGGCGAATTCGGTTCCGTAGCGCTTTCAGCGGACCTGGGGTGCGGTGCCCAGCTGTGCTTCGGCATCGGTGAGGATCTCCGTCACCCGCAGGCCGAAGGCGGCGTCGCACGGATGCGGGCGACCGCTGCGGGCAGCGTCGAGGAGAGCGTCGGCAGCCCGCGTGAGAGCTTCGACCGCCCCTTCGGCGGACCCGGGCAGGACGCTCACCCCGGCCTTGCCGCGCAGCTCGACGGCCGCTCCGGCGGCCGCGGGCGGGGCCGTCAGGCTGAGAGTCAGGGTGCTCGACGCCCCGCTGACGTGGTGGAGCACCAGGTGAACGGTGTCCTTCGGGCCCCGCGCGGCGGCGGCCACCCGCTCGACGTCGCCGAGAACCGGCATCAGCACGGACAGGGCGTGCGGGCCGACGTCCCAGAGGCCGCCCTTCTCCTGCCGCCAGGGCGACGCGGCGAACGGGCTGTCACTCGTGAACACGGCGCCGAGCCACTCCGCGCGTGCGGTGAACCAGCCCTCCGTGGCGGCCTGTTCGGCGATCCAGGCCTGGATCTCGGTCTGGAATCGGCTGGTGAAGAAGACGACGGAGGCGACGCCGGCCTGCTCGACCGCCTCGACGACGGCGCGTCCCTCCTCCACGGTCGCCGCGAGAGGCTTGTCGAGCAGCAGATGGCAGTTGGCCCGCGCGGCGCGCGCCGCGAGCGGGGCCTGCACGGACGGAGGCAGGGCAATGGCGACCGCGTCCACCTCGGCGAGAAGGGCGTCGACATCCTCGTACGCGCGCGTCCCGTGACGGTCGGCCAGCGCCTTGGCCGCGTCGGCGCGCCTGCCCCACACCCCCACGAAGTCCAGTTCGGGATGCCCGCTCAAGGCGGGAGCGTGAGCCATGTCGGCCCAGGGCCCAGTACCGAGCAGTCCGATGCGCATGCCGCCACCTCTCGTCGTGCCTGTCTCATACGGGGGCCGCCGCACGTGATCGTCCTGCGCCACCCGGAGTGAGCCTTTCACGCAGGCCCGGACGGTGCCCAGCCCCACCCACCGCACCGGACACGGCGAGGACGCGGTCCCGCGGGGTTATCGCCGGCTTCGTACCAGCAGATACAGGAAGTACGGCGTGCCGATGACCGCGGTCATCAGGCCGGCGCCCAGCTGGGCGGGGGCGATGACCGTGCGGCCGAGGAGGTCGGCCGTGCAGACGAGTGCGGCGCCGAGGAGGACGGCGACCGGCACCACCCGTACGTGCCGCCGGCCCACGAGGGCACGTGCCGCGTGCGGTGCCACGAGGCCCACGAAACCGATGGTGCCGGCCGAGGCCACGGCGGTCGCGCTGAGCAGGACGCTCACCACCAGGAAGCCGAGCCTGGCCGGGGACAGCCGCAGGCCGAGGAGGCGAGGGGTGTCCGCGTCCAGGGAGATGAGGTCCAGCTCGGTGCGCCGGGCGACCGCGACGACAAGACCCAGCACCAGCACGAGCGCGACGGGCAGGACGTCCGGCATGGTCCGGCCGTACGTCGAACCGGACAGCCAGGTCAGCGCCTTCGTGGCGTTGAACGGATCGGTGAGCACGATGAGCAGGCTGACCAGTGCCGTCGTACCGGCGGCCATGCCGATGCCGACGAGGACCAGCCGGTTCTGCTGGTAGCCGCCCCGGGCGGCGAGCCCGAAGACGATGACGGAGGTAACCGCGGCGCCCACGAACGCGGCCCCCGCGACACCCCAGGTGCCTGCGACAGGCACGGTGGTGACAAGGAGTACGGCGCCCAGCGCGGCTCCGCCGGACACGCCCAGGACTCCCGGCTCCGCGAGCGGGTTACGGGTCACGGCCTGCACCAGCGTGCCTGCCAGGGCGAGTGCCGCACCCGCGCACAGGGCCGCGAACACCCGGGGCATCCGGGTGTCCAGGACGAAGGAAACGGCCTGGCCGGCCCGCCCCTGCGCCCAGTTCACGACATCGCCGAGCAGGAGCTTGCTGTCGCCCAGCAGCGCGCCGGCGATCGTGACGCCGACGACCACGGCCACGAGGGCGGCCAGCGTGGCCAGGAACGCCGTCCGGCTGGGGATGCGCAACCGGTCCGGTGCCTCGGATCCGGCCGTGTCCCGCAGCCGCAGGGCCATCACCACCAGGAACACCGCGCCGATGAGGCTGGTGACGACGCCGGTGGGCACGGCGACGGCCGTGTCCGAGGGCACGAGGGCCCGCAGCAGCACGTCCGACCCGAGGACCAGCCCCGCGCCGACCACTCCGGCCACGGGCAGGACCGCACGGGTGCGGACGAAGCCCCGGAACCGGCGGGCGAGCGGACGCACCAGAGCCGGTGCGCACAGCCCGACGAAGCCGATGGGCCCGGCGAGCGTGACGGCGGCCGCGGACAGCAGCGTCGCCAGCACGACCACGGTGACGCGCGTGGCGCGGACCGGGACGCCCAGCCCGCGCGCGGCGTCGTCACCGAGGGCGAGGGCGTCGACCCTGCGGGCTGTCAGCAGCAGGCCGACGAGTCCGATCAGGGCGACGGGCAGCATCTGCAGGACGCCGTCGAAGCCGTTCTGGCTGATGCTGCCCTGATTCCACTGGTAGAGGCCCTCGGTCTGCTCGGGGAACAGCAGGAGCAGGCCTTCGGTCACGGAGGTCAGGCCCAGTGCCAGCGCGGTGCCGGCGAGGACCAGCCGTACGGTGCCCGTGCCGAGGCCGGACAGGGCGAGCACGACGGCCGCGGCCAGGAGCCCGCCGACGAAGGCGACCCCGGAGGAGGCGAGCAGCGGGAGGGAGACGCCGGTGGCGCCGACGAGCCCGAGCGCCAGGTATGAACCGGCGTTCACCGCAAGGGTGTCGGGAGCGGCGAGCACGTTGCGGCTGACGGCCTGCAGTACGGCGCCCGCCACGCCGAGGATGACGCCGACCAGGATGCCGGCGGTCATCCGCGGCAGACGGGAGGCGATCACGACGGACGCGTCGGACGGATCGGCCTGCCCGGTCAGGGCCTTGAACACCTCGCCCGGTCCGACGGCGGCGGTGCCCTGGGTGATGTCGACGACGGCGAAGGCGGCGACCAGGAGGACGAGCCCGGCCGTCACCGCGGCCGCGCCCGTCCGGGACGCGGCCGTCGACGGACGGGTGGCAGGGGTTGTTGCGGTGACGGCCATGGCTCTGTTGCTTCGTCTGCCTCGTCTGCTTCTTTCCGGATCGTCTACTTCGTCAGCGCGTCGACGACGGCGTCGATGTATGCCTCCATCGACTCGGGACCGCCGAACATCCAGATGCCGTCGGGCAGTCGGTGCACGTTGCCGGCCTTCACGAACGGCAGGGACTTCCATACGGCGTTCTTCGCCAGCGCGCCGGTGAAGGGCGTGCTGCCCTTGTCGTCGTCGTTGCCTATGTAGGCGAACTGGACGTCCTTGGGCAGGGCGGTGAGGCCTTCGACGTCGGTGGTCCCGAGGCCGTAGGCCGCGTCGCCCTTGATCTTCCAGGCGTTCTTCAGGCCGATCTGCTCGTTGACGGCTCCGATGAGCGAGCCGCTGGTGTACGGGCGCAGGGAGACCTGGTTGGAGGTGACGTAGCCGTCGGCGAAGGCGAAGTCCGTGCCGGCGAGATCGGCGTCGGCCAGGGCTTTCTTGCCCTCGGCGACCTTGGCCTCGAAGTTCGCACGGGCCGTCTCGGCCTTGTCGGTGGTGCCGGTGGCCTTGGCGATGAGGTCGAGGTTCTCCAGCATCTGCCCGACCTGGTCGGAGGCGTCGGCGGACTTGATGCCCAGCACCGGGGCGATCTTGCGCAGCTGCTTCACGGCCGCGGGCGGCAGGTCGGAGGAGGCCACGATGAGGTCGGGGGAGAGGGAGGCGACGGTGTCCATGCTCGGCTCGCCGCGCGTGCCGATGTCCTTCGGCTCGTTCTTGAGCGGGACGGCCGTGTCCCAGGTCTTGTAGCCCTTGACGTCGGCGACGCCGACGGGGTCGACGCCGAGCGTGATGAGGCTCTCGACCTCGTTCCACTCGGTGGCGACGACCTTGGTGGCCGGGCCGTCGAGCTTGAGCTTCGCGCCGGTGCCGTCGGTGAGGCTGATGGCCTCGGACGTCTTCTTCTCGGACTTGTCCGCGGCAGGCTCGGTCGTGCCGCAGGCGGCAAGGGTGAGTGCCGCGGCGGTCGTGGCGGCCGCGGTGAGCAGGAGGCGTCTCATGAGGTGGTGCCGAGCCTTTCGGTTCGAGTGTTTCGCGTGTGATGGCGGCCGATCGGGCGGGTGCGCAGTCGGCCGGTCAGGGGGTCTGTGTCGACGTCGATCCGGATGCCGTAGACGGCGGTCAGGCGTTCCGGGGTGAGGACGTCCTCGGGCAGACCGTCGGCGACGATCCGGCCCGCTTCGAGCAGCGCGATCCGGTCGGCGATGGCCGCAGCCTGGTCGAGGTCGTGCAGGACGACGCCGACCGCGATTCCGTGGTCGTCCGCCAGGTCGCGGATGAGGTCGAGGAGTTCGATCTGGTAGCGCAGGTCGAGATAGGTGGTCGGCTCGTCGAGCAGCAGCACACCGGTTTCCTGGGCGAGGCAACCGGCGAGCCACACCCGCTGCAACTGACCGCCGGACAGGTGGTCGGCGCCCCGCTCGGCGAGGTCCGTCACACCGGTCAGCGCGAGCGCACGGTCGACCGCGGCCGACGCGTCCGGATCGGGCCGGCCGAAGCGGCCCCGGTACGGGTAGCGGCCGAACTCGACGACGTCCCGCACGGTCAGTCCGCTGGGCGTGGGGCGGCCCTGGGTCAGCAGGGCGACGTGGCGCGAGAACTCACGGGCACTCAGGGCGAGGCCGTCGGTGTCGCCGTCGATCCTGAGCGTGGCGTGGCGGCCCCGCTGCAACCGGGCGATCGTCCGCAGGAGCGTCGACTTGCCGCTGCCGTTGGGGCCGACCAGCACGGTCACCTCGCCGGGCCGGAGCGCGACCGCGGCGTCGTGTACGACGTCGACGCCGTCGTACGACACGGTCACACCCGTGGCCGACAGTTCATGACCGCGCAGACGCGGGGCGTCGGCTGCTTCTTCACCAGATCTCACATGGCGAAGGTTAGCCTAACCTAAATTCACCTTTACAGGGGTGCCCAGGAACCGGTTCAGCCGGTCTGCCAGGACTCCGGATTCCACACTCCCGAGCGGCGCAGGGACTGCGGGCAGTGCAGATAGATCTCGTCGATCTCCAGGACCAGGGCCAGCGTGGGGCGCTGGTCGTCCAGCTTCATGGCATCGAAGAACGGGGCGTCGGTGAGGATGCGGGCCCGGCCGTTGACCCGCAGGACCTCCTTGCTGCCGGGTATCAGATACAGCAGGCCGGCGTGCGGGTTGTCGAGGATGTTGTGGAAGCTGTCGCCGCGCCGGTTGCCCGGCCGGTCGGGCAGGGCGAGGGTGCCGGAGTCGATGACGTGCGTGAAACCCGGGGCGTCCCCGCGCGGAGAGACGTCGCAGTTGCCGCGCGCGTCCGAGGTGGCCAGCAGGCAGAAGGGCGAGCGGGCCACTATGTCCCGGTCCTTGTCGGTGAGTTGGTCGTGAACCTTCTCGATCACCACGGGCCAGGGCTCGCCCAGCAGTTCACGCAACTCGGCGCTCGACCCCAGCTCGACCCAGCCCTCCTCGGTCACCGTGTCCGGCCCGTTCCCGGCGGTATCGATCGTGTGCGGCAAGGCCGACTCCCAACGTGCGTGCGTCCGGCGAGTAGTTGCACCGGGAACACTATCCCGACGTTAGGCTTACCTTACTTTCACGGCCCGGACATGACCGTCGTGATGTGCGGGGCTGTGCTCGTGCCCCCGGGTTCACGGTGTCGGTGTACACGGTGCGGGCCTGGTTCGCGAGTAATGCCATGCCCGCGATCCTTCCGGGCGGAGGGTGGAGTTTCTGAGCAGCTGTCCCGCTGTCCCGAGGGTTCGGTGGTCGCGGCCGCGTAGGTTCCGGGACCGGTCCCGGGTTGGAGGGGATCACGGTGTCCACGCCGGAACAGGTCGACGATCGACTCGGCCGTCTGCTCAGCATCCATCCGGTGGCCGGCGGAAGGTACCTGAGCACGGGACTCAAGGCGCTGGCCTTCGCCCTTGGTGGCGTGCTCCTCATGGTCTTCCTGATCGCCAACCCGGACTTCGTCCTGGGGCAGCTCCTCGGCCTCGCGGTGATCCCCACCATCGCCGGCCTCCCTGTCGCCGCGATACAGCTGACCCGCGCGGTTCGGAGCGGCAGGAGTGAGGTCTACCGGCTGTACGAGAACGGCCTCGCGCGCCACGCGTCAGGGGGTACGCGAAGCTGGACCTGGGACGAGGTCGCCGTCCTGCATGCCAATCCGGACACGGCGGACGAGGAACCAGCCCAGGTACCGATCGAGCGCCTTGCCCGGCATCTCGGCCGGCACTTCCGCTGTGTGGTCCGGTTCACCGATGGGGCCAGGATCAGGATCGACGGGTACACGGCCGACGGCCCGGCCATCGCGCGGGCGCTGCTCCTGCGGCGCCCCGACGCGGCGCCGCAGGAGAACACGGGCAAAGGCCCTTGGGTCATGCTCGGGACGCTGCCGCTCGTCGGTGCGGCCTGTGCCGTCCCCGTCGTGCTCATCTACCAGCACCTCAACTCCGCCGGCTCCGACGACACCGGCGACAGCACGCTCGTCGCGCTGGCCCTCGGGATGATCGTCTGCCTCGTCGCGACGGCGGCGGCGTCAGCCCTCGGCGCTAGGACATTCAGGAGTCGCACAGCCCTCATCTGTGAGTACCCGTCCTCTCCTCTATCCGCTAACATAGAATAATTAGATAGATGAATAGGCTAGTGGTGGCGAGGAGTGGCCGTGGACTTCGGGCTGACCGACGAGCAGGACATGTTGCGCGCGACGGCACGGCAGTTCGTCGCCGACGTGTGCCCGGCCGAGAAGGCGAAGCAGTGGGACGAGGAGGGCGTCGTACCGCCCGAGCTGTTCCGGGGCATGACCGAACTCGGATGGTTCTCGCTGCCGTTCAGCGAGGAGGAGGGCGGTGACGGCGGGGGACCGCTCGAACTCGTCCTGATCGCGGAGGAACTCGGGCGGGCCAGTTTCGACGTCGCCATGTGCTACATAGGCGTACTCATCCCGGGAATCACCGTGTTCCGCTGGGGCAACGAGGCGCAGCGCGACTTCATCCGCGAGCAGGTCATGACCGGACGCCACCGGCTCGCCGTCGGCCTCAGCGAGCCGGACAGCGGCTCCGACGCCGCCGCGCTGCGCACCACCGCGGAGGACCACGGCGACCACTTCCGCGTGCGCGGCCAGAAGGCATGGTGCACCGGCGGCGGGCTGCCCGACACGACCATCGCGACCTATGTGCGGACGGGACCCCGCGAACCCAAGCACGGCGGCATCAGCCTGCTGCTCGTCGACCCCGCGACCGACGGCGTCGAAGTACGCCGCACACCCACGCTGGCCCGACACATCCTGGGCACCAACGAGGTCTTCTTCAACGACGCCCTGGTGCCGAAGGAGAACCTCGTCGGGCCGCGCGACGAGGGCTGGAAGGTCATGCTCTCCAACATCGAACTGGAGAAAGTGATCATCAGCGGGGGGTACCTGGGCGCCGCACAGGCCACGCTGGACGAGATGCTGGAGTACGCGCGCACCCGGCACGCCTTCGGCCGCCCGATCGGCAACTTCCAGGCCCTCGCCCATGCCATGGCCGATCTGCAGACCGAGATCGATTCCGCCCGGCTGCTCGCGTACCGCGCCGCCTGGCTGCTCGCGCAGGGTCGGCCGTGCACCCGTGAGGGCTCGATGGCGAAGTTGAAGGGTTCGGAGACGTACGTGGCGGCCGCCCGGCTCGGAATGCAGGTCTGCGCGGGGCACGGGTTCTCGACCGAGAGCGTGATGAGCTTCCGCTACCGCGAGTCGATCGTCGCCACCATCTCCGGCGGGACCAGCCAGATCCAGCGCAACGGGATCGCCCGCAGCATGGGGCTGCGGTCCTACTGACCCGACCGTCCCTGCCGTCCTCGGCAGGGCCTGCCGGTCTCACCGGTCCGCGGCATGCCCTGCCGGCGGCTTCTCACCGCTCCTCTGCGTCCCCGCCCTGTCCGGCCAGCCACTGTGCGTGCCGCACGTAGTGGCTGTGGTCGCGTGTCACCCAGATTCCGGAGGCGCGGGCCAGTACGGCTCCGCCGGTCGGCAGAGTCAACTCGCCCGCGATGTACCAGCGTGAGCCCTCCCTCCGGTCCGCCCACACCCGCAGCTCCAGCGGCCGTTCCACCGGTACCGGCTTCACGAAGCTCACCGTCAGCTCGGCCGTCACGCTCATCACGCCGTGCAGCAACGGGAGATGGCCGAGGCAGTCGTCCAGGACGGCCGCCGTCCAGCCGCCGTGCGCGACATCGGGCCCGCCTTCGTGGGAACGAGGACAGCGCAGCTCGAACCTCGCCACGCCGTCCTCGTCGAGCCGTTCGCGCTCCACGCCGAGCCTGCAGGAACCGAGGACGCGGCATCCGCCGCAGAGGGTCACGCCCCCGGCAGTCCGGGGCGGCTCGGGCAGACCGGATTCCGCCCAGTGCCCGTTCGGCGTCGTCGCGCCGGTCTTTCCGGTTCCCGTCGTCGGCATGGTGGAACTCCTCGTGTCAGACATCGGCAAGCAGCGGTCGCAGCTTCCCGGCGATGAGCTGGACCTGGCGGGCGACCATCTCCTCGGGCATCCCGGCCAGCGAAGCCCACAGGAAGACCCCTTCGACCGGCAGACCGGCCACGTACGCCTTGATGGCATCGGCGGTCTCCTGCGGTGTGCCGTACAGGAACTGACCGACGCCGGTCGCGCTCAGCCCCGTCTCGCGCCACTTCTCGGGGTTGATCGGACGGGGGGCGGGCTGGTCGGTCCCCTCCACCATGTACCGGCGGTAGCTGTCCCACTGGTAGGAGAGATGCTTGCGGACGACCGGCCAGTCGGCCTCCGGGTCCTCGGTGACGAACGTGGTGAACGAACCCTGCATCCGGCCCGCCGACACGTCGTGGCCGCTCTCGGCGAGCCCTTCCCGGTACGGCTCCAGCAGCGCGGGGTTGAGCGACAGCAGCCCGGTGCCCAGCCGGCCCGCCCGGCGAGCGCCCTGCGGGCCCTGGTAGCCGAGCCAGATCGGCAGCGGGTCCTGGACCGGTCCGGGGGTGACCAGGGACTCGGCCCACAGGCCACGGATCTCCCGCACCCGTTGGTCGGTCGTGGAGTAGCGCTTGGTCAGGTCGGCGTCGTACAGCCGGTATTCGGGCACGCGATAGCCCGTGCCGAGCCCGAGGTCCAGGCGGCCGTCGCTGATGATGTCCACGAGCGCGGCCTGTTCGGCGATCTCGGGGGCCGCGTGCAGCGGTGCGGGGATGACCGCGGTACCGAGGCGGATCCGCCGTGTGCGGGCCGCCGCCGCGGCCGCCATGGTGAGCGGCTGCGGGAGGTATCCGTCCTCGAAGCCGTGGTGTTCGGAGAACCAGACCGAGTCGATGCCGAGCCGGTCCGCCTCCTCGCACATCTCCAGGGCGAATCCGTAGACCCGGGACCAACTCTGCCGCCAGGGCGGGGGATTGCGCATGTCGAAGTAGATGCCAACCCTCACGAGGGGCCACCTTTCCTTGTTTCGTCAGCGAGCCGGATCGTCGCGTGGGTGACGGCGACCCCGTCCCCGGGCGGCAGCAGCCGTATCGGACGCAGCTCCATCGCCTCGATCTCGGGCAGGTCCTCGACCATCGCGGAGATCCGCAGGACGGTCTCCTCCAGCGCCGCGAGGTCCACGCCCGGCCCGCCCACCCTGCCGTCCAGCAGCGGAGCCGCGCGCAGCGAGCGGACCATCTCCCGGGCGTCGCGGTCGCTGAGCGGGGTCACCCGGTGGGCGACGTCCGCCATCAGATCGGCGTAGTCCCCGGTGAGGCCGAAGGCCACCACTGGGCCGAACACCGGGTCGGCGCCGACGGACAGGAACGCGTCCGGCCCCGAGCCTGGTTCGGTGTCCCGTACCGCGATCCCGTACGAGTCCAGCAACTGGGCGGCGGTACGCGCCGGTACGGGTCCTGGAGCGCATCCGGCCACCAGCGACCTGGCACGGTCGGTGTCGACTCCGGCGAGATCAGGGATGACTCCCGCGGGCGTACTCCGCCACGCCTGATAGGCCGCCGCGTGCCCGAGCGAGGCCGCCGCCGACTCGGGGAACGCGTAGGTGGGGACGACGAGTTCACCGCGGTGGAGGAGGTCGGCGACGCCCGCGCCGCCCAGGAAGCTCGCCACCACCGGCTTCGAGGGCGCGGCCTCGGCCGCGTCGAGAATCGCAGCGGCCACCTCGTCGGGCTTGTCCGCCAGCGGGGGCATGAACAGGACGATGGCGGCGTCGATCTCGTCGTCGGCCAGTACGGCGTCGAGTGCCCGCCGGTAGTGCGCGGCCGTCGCCATGGGCGTGAGGTCGGCCGGGTTGGCGACCTCCGCCCCGGGGCCGAGGGCCGCGCGGAGCGTCTCCCGGGTGCGCTCGCCGAGCGGGGGCACGCGCAGGCCGCTCGCCACGCATGCGCCGACGGTCAGTGCCGCGGGGCCGCCCGCGTTGGTGATCACGGCGACCCTGTTGCCGGGCGGGGGAGGCTGGTGGGCGAGCAGCAGTGCTGCGTCGAACAGCTCCTGAAGGCTGCGCGTACGGATCACGCCGGACTGGGCGAACAGCGAACTCACCGCCGAGTCCGACGGACCTGCCGGATCCGCATGCCCCGCCGAATCCCCTCGACGTCCCGAATCGCCTCGACCTGCCGGGACTCCTCGATGTCCCGGGGCTCCTCGAACTTCCGAGTCCAACTGACCCGTCGCGTGCGCGTGGCCCGGGTGGACCGCGATGATCGGTTTGCGCGGCGCGACCCGGCGGGCGATTCGGGCGAACCGGCGTGGATTGCCGAAGGTCTCGACGTGGAGCAGGATCACCGAGGTCTCGGGGTCCTCCTCCCACCACTGGAGCAGGTCGTTGGTGGACACGTCCACGGCATGGCCCACCGATACGAACCCGGAGAAGCCCAGTCGCAGCCGCCGGGCGAAGTCGAGCACCGCGAGCCCCAGTGGCCCGGACTGGCTGGACATCGCCACCCGGCCGGGCGTGGGCAGGGCGGGCGAGAAGGTCGCGGCCAGCCTCGCCGCGGGCGTCGTGTTGACCACGCCCATGCAGTTCGGGCCCACCAGTCGCATCCCGGAGGCGCGGGCGTACCGGGCCAGCTCCAGCTCGGTCGACCGCCCGGCCGCACCGGTCTCACCGAAGCCGGTGGAGACTACGACCACCGCTTTGACGCCGGCCTCGGCACACTCCCGTACGACATCGGGCACCGCCTCGGCCCGTACGGCGATCAGTGCCAGATCCGGCGGCTCGGGCAGCTCCCGGACGCTCGGATACGCCCGGGCTCCCGCGACCTGCCCGGCCCGCGGATTGACGGGGAACACGCTGCCGCGGAAACCGCCGCGCAGCAGGTTGGCCACGATCTCGTGGCCGATCGTCAGGGGGCGCCGGTTGGCGCCGATCACCGCGACCGACCGGGGTTCGAGCAGGGGGCGCAGGGAGCGTCGTACCGCCGTGTGTTCGCGACGTTCGGCCCGGGCGACCGCCTGGGCCTGCGGGTCGACGGCGATGTCGAAGTGGACGATCTGGCCGGGCGGCCCGGACTCGACCCGGTAGCCGGAGCCGAGGAACACGTTGATCATTCGGGTGTTGTCGGCGAGGACGTCGGCCTTGAGGACCCGGATGCCCCGGGCGCGGGCGGCAGCGGCGATGTGCTCCAGCAGCAGTCTGCCGAAGCCCTCGCTCTGGTCGTCGTCCCGGATGGTGAAGGTGACCTCGGCGTGGTCCGGGTCCTCGGTGTCACGGACGTAGCGCACCAGGCCCGCGATCTCGTCGCCTGCCAGCGCGACGAGCGCCAGCTCGTTGAGGTAGTCCACGTACGCGCCGCGCCGGATCACGTCGTCGCGCGCCCGGATCACCGGGCCGAGCGAGCGGTAGGCCAGGGTCGCCCGCGACAGGCCGCCGACGAAGGCGACCAGGCGGTCGGCGTCCTCCGGCCGGATGGGCCGGACGAAGGTCGACCGCCCGGTCCTGACGAGTCCGGGCTGTTCCAGGTCATCGGGATACGCGGGCTGTCCCAGGTCCGCGGGATCCGGGGGAGTGGTCACGGTTTCGTCCGGAGTCCTCGCGTCGCCGACGCCGCTCAGACGGCCGCCTCCTGGGGAGTCTGCTCGGGCAGACGGAACAGTTCGTTGAAGGTGCCGCGCGTGACGCGCTCGCGGATCTCGTCGGACACGCCGTCGAACAGCTCGTGCAGCGTGGACTGCGTGTGCCCGTACGTGCCTTCCAGATGGGGGTAGTCGTCGCCCCACATCACATTGCGGTAGCCCGTCGACTCGACGATCTCCACCGAGCTCTTGTCGTGCTGGAAGGAGGCGTACACCTGCTGCCTGATGATCTCGCTGGGCAGCCGGCTCAGCTTCGGCCGTACGAACATGCCGTGCTGGCGGTAGGCCTCGTCCATCCGGTCGCCGATGGCCGGCACCCAGCCGGCGCCGCCCTCCGCGATGAGGATTTTGAGGTCGGGGTGACGGTCCAGGGCGCCGCCCGCGACCATGTGCGAGACCACGCGCATGCCCGGGTAGGTCGTCTCCATGTAGTTGACGACGGCGCCGCCGGGTCCGCGGAAGACGACGTTCTCGCCGCCCGTGCCGATGTGGAAGCCGAGTACGACACCGGCCCGCTCGGCCGCGGTCCACAGCGGCTCCCACAGATCGAGGGCGTACTCCTCACCGGGCCGGGTGGAGCACGGCAGGAAGACCGACTGGAAGCCCATCTCCGCGACCCGCTCGACCTCGGCGACCGCGTCCTCGATGTTGGTCGTCGAGACGCAGGCGGGGGTGATGATGCGCTTCTGCTTCCCGAGGACCTCGGAGTGCGCCCAGTCGTTCCAGGCCCGGACGGTCTCCCGGGCCAGCTCCCGCTCGGTGATCGAGCACAGCCAGAACCCCATGGAGGGAAAGGCGAGTTGGCCCCAGACGCCCTCCTGGTCGAGGTCCTTGAGCCGGACGTCGAGGTCCCTGGCGCCCGGTGGCCGCATGGCGTCCATGAAGTCGTTCAGCTGGCGGTCGATGCGCTCTCCGTCGATGTAGAGCACCTCGTACTTGTCGCCGCGTTCGCTGCGCGGCGCGCGGTCGGCGAGGCGCGGCGGCAGCGCCCGGATCCAGAGGTCGTCGGGTTCCATCACGTGGGAGTCCCCCGAGTTGACCCAGATCTTCGTCATGGCGCTCCTTCGGGTCAATGGATGTAATCAGTTAGCGATTTTAATCGTATCGGCCTCCGGGTGGAAGGCCGGAAGGGGTGGAGATCAGCTTCGGCGCCGCTCGATCTCCTCCACCAGTTGCGGGAGCACCTGGAAGAGGTCGCCCACGACGCCGTAGTCGGCCAGCTCGAAGATGGGGGCGTCCTGGTCCTTGTTGACCGCGACGATGGTCTTGGAGGTCTGCATCCCCGCGCGGTGCTGGATCGCTCCCGAGATGCCGGCGGCGAGATAGAGCTGCGGGGAGACCTGGGTGCCCGTCTGGCCGACCTGGTGGCTGTGCGGATACCAGCCCGCGTCCACGGCGGCGCGGGACGCCCCGACGGCCGCGCCCAGGGTGTCGGCGACGCGCTCGATGACCGCGAAGTTCTCGGCACCGTTCACGCCCCGGCCGCCGGAGACCACGACGTCGGCCTCGGTCAGCTCGGGCCGGTCGCCGCGCTCCCGCGGCGAGCGGGACAGGACCTTGGCAGCGGCGGAGGCGGGACCGAAGGTGACGTCCCACTTCTCTATTTCGGGTGTGACGGGGGCAGGTTCGGGGGCCGCGGCGTTCGGCTTGACCGTGATCACCGGGATGCCCCGTGTGACATGGGCCGTCACCTGGTACGTCGCCGCGAACGCGGACTGCTCGGTCACCGGGCCGTTCCCGCCGACGACGATGTCGACGGCGTCCGTGATCAGCCCCGACTCCAGGCGGAGTGCGACCCGTGCGGCGGTCTCCTTGCCATCCGGGTTCGAGGGCAGCAGGATCGCCGCAGGGCCGGTGTTCTCGGCGATCTGGGTGAGCGCGTCCACGGCCGGAGTGACAAGGAGTTCGTCGACCTCGGGGGCGTCCACGACGTAGACCTTGTGCGCGCCGTACCGGCCGAGCGCCTCGGTCGCGGAGTCCGCGTCCCGCCCGAGGAAGACGGCCGACGGCTCGCCCAACCGGCGTGCCAGGGTGAGTAGTTCGAGGGTCGGCTTGCGTACGACGCCGTCGGTGTGATCGACGAGTACGAGGATCTCGGCCACGGTGATGCACTCCTCCTGTTGGAACGGTTCCGGGGCGGGGCAGGGCGGGGCCGCACGGTGCTGTGCGGTGGGTGGTCAGGCGAACTTCCTGGCTGTGAGGAACGCGGCCAGCCCGGCGCCGCCCACACCGTCGTCGGCGACGATCTCCCCCTTGGAGCGCGGTGGGCGCCTGGTGGCGGTGTCCACGGCGGACCGCGCACCGGTCCGCCCCACCTGCCCGGCGTCGATGCCGAGGTTGGCGAGGTCGAGGGTCTCCAGGGGCTTCTTCTTCGCGGCCATGATCCCCTTGAAGGAGGGGTAGCGGGCGTCGCCGGAACGGTCGGTCACCGACACGACGGCGGGAAGTGTGCCCCGGACCCGGACGGTCGCGGAATCGCCCTCGCGACGGCCGGTGACCGTGCCGTCCTCGACCGTCAGTTCCTCGACGTGGGTGACGGCCGGGACTCCGAGCCGTTCGGCCAGCAGTGCCGGTACGACGCCCATGGTGCCGTCCGTCGAGGCCATCCCGCACAGGACGAGGTCGAAGCCGTGCCGTTCGATCGCCCTGGCCAGTACGAGTGAGGTGCCGAAGGCGTCGCTCCCCTCGATGTCCTCGTCACTCACATGCGTCGCCGAGTCGCCGCCCATGGCGAGCGCCTTGCGCAGGGCGTCCTTCGCGTCGTCGGGGCCGACGGTGAGGTAGCTGATCTCGGCGTCGACGCCCGACTCGGCGATCCGCAGGGCCTGCTCGACGGCGTACTCGTCCAGTTCGGACAGCAGGGAGTCGACCGACTCGCGGTCGGTCTCCCCTTCCTCGGTGAAGGTGCGGTCCGCCGTGGCGTCGGGCACGTGCTTCACGCAGACAACGATCTTCACAGTGCTCTCTCCGTGCTCTCCCGAAGGTCTAATGAGTGCTAATAGTTAACTATATGAATCGCTAGAGCGCGAGGGTCTTCCGGGAATCCGTCGAATTGGTTGACTGATTGCGCTGATGGCTGGAAGATCTGGGCAGCCGAGCCGCGAGGAGGCGCCATGGGCGGTGACAGGGACACCAGGGACAGGTACTTCGAGCCACAGGTGGAGACCATGCCCCGCGACCAGCTGCGGGCCCGGCAGGAAGAACGGGTACTGGAACTCGTCGAGTACGCGTACGGCAACTCCGCCTTCTACCGCGAGCTCTGGGACGAGCACGGGGTGCACCCACGTGACATCCGCTCCCTGGAGGACTTCCGGGCGCGCATACCGTTCATCACCAAGGACATGGTGCGCGCCCACCGGGCCCGTACCGGCGATCCCTTCGGCGGTCTGCTCTGCGTTCCCGTCGAAGGGCTGACCTCCGTCTCCTCCAGCTCCGGCACCACCGGAGACCCGGAGTTCTTCGCCGAGATCTGGGAGGACGCGCCGCCCCTGGTCACCGCACAGGTGCGTGACCTCTGGGAGCTCGGCCTCAGGCCGGGGGACCGGGTGCTGAGCCCGCCCGGCACCTTCCGCAACCTCATGGACCCCGGCTACCAGGCGCTCGGCGCCGTGGTGATCGAGGTGGACACCTGGCTGGGGAAGATGAGCGAGGTCGTCGAGGCCCTGCGCACCTACCGGCCCGCCTACCTGCAGATGATGTATCCGCAGATGGTGGAGCTGGAGCACCTCGCCGAGCACACCGATCTCAAGGAGGCGTTCTCCTCCCTCAAGGGCGCCTCGTGCGCCGGACAGCCCCTCAGTCGGAAGATGCGCGAGCGGATCCGCGACGACTGGGGCATCGACGTCTACGAGTACACCAGCGCGGCCGACACCGGCACCGCCTGGGAGTGCCGGGAGCACGACGGCTTCCACCTCTGGGAGGACACCGTCTTCGCGGAGTGCGTCGAGGTCGACGAACAGGGCGGATGGCGTGACGTCCCGGAGACGGACCTCGGCGAACTGGTCGCCACCGACCTGGACAACCGGGCCGCCCCGCTGATCCGCTACCGCAGCGAGGACCTCGTCCGCCTCTCGGGAGACCGCTGCGGCTGCGGGCGTACCCACGCCCGGATGTGGGTGGCCGGTCGACGCGGCGACGAGACGCTGGTCCAGGGACGTTCCGTGGTCCTGCGGGACATCTGGCAGGCGGTGGAGGACCAGCCGGAGACGGCGTCGGGAGTCTTCCAGATCGTCCGGGACCGGCGCGAGGTCGACGAACTGCGGCTCCGCGTCGGCTACGACCCAGGGCTCACCGAGGATGTCGACGCCCTGGCAGGACGGCTCGGCGAGGCCGTGCGTGAGCGGACCGGAGTCAAGCCGGTGCTCGACATGCGCACCGAGGAGGACCTGTTGAAGACCATGACCAGCGTCGCCAAGTTCCCCCGGGTGGTGAAGAGCTGATGGCGCGCGCCGACACCCTGGCCCGCGCCAGGACACTCGACCGGCCCGAACTGGCCTATCTCGTACGCTTCCCCACCGCCGACGGCATGCGGGACATGGAGCTGACCTGGGCGGAACTCGCCCGCGACACCGACTGGGTCACCGCACGGCTGCGGGAACACGGACTGACCGCCGGCCGGCGGGCGCTGTTGACGACCTCCGGCTTCGAGGGCTTCTGGGGTCATGCGGTGATCGGTGCCCTGCGCGAGCTGAAGGTCACGTACGGCATCGCCGAGGCGATGGGCTGGGACCACCGCCGCACCGCGGTCTTCCACCGCGAACTGGACCCGCACGCGGTGATCGGCCTGTCGGCGGAGACCCTGGAGGGACTCGCCGGAGCGGCCGATCTCGGTGACATGTTCCGTTCGACGGCCGTCGTACTGGCCCGTCCCGCGGCCGTGCCGATGCTCCGCGGGGTGGGTGTGTCCGCCTGTCTGATCTCGGCCGTGGGGCCGGCTCTCGCGCTGGAGTGCCCCGAGCGGTGCGGCGCGCACGTCAACGGCGCCGAATGGCGGGTCGGCGAGCGCGAGGACGGACAGCTGTACGTCTCGGCGGGGGAGGGGCGTTCCTCACTGCTCCCGGAGACGCCGCTCGGCATCGCGGGCCGCGCCGTCACCGGCAGGTGCGCCTGCGGCAGCGAGGATCCGCGAGTACTGCTCGGCGATGCCAACTCGCCGTATTCAGCAAGGAGTTGAGGATGTCCGAAGGAGTGGTCGACGGCCGTGTCGTGGTCGTCACCGGGGCCGGCAACGGGATCGGCAGGGCGCACGCCCTGGCGTTCGCCGCGCACGGCGCGAAGGTCGTGGTCAACGACCTGGGCGGCTCACGCGACGGAGGGGGCTCCTCGGCCGGGCCCGCCCAGACCGTGGTCGACGAGATCGTCGCCGCCGGCGGCGAGGCGGTGGCCAACACGGACGACATCGCCACCTGGGAGGGCGCGGGCCGGCTCGTCCAGCAGGCCGTGGACACCTACGGCGGCCTCGACGTGCTGGTCAACAACGCCGGCATCCTCCGCGACCGGATGATCGTGTCGATGACCGAGCGGGACTGGGACAGCGTGCTCGCCGTCCATCTCAAGGGCAGCTTCGCGACCCTGCACCACGCCGCCGCGTACTGGCGGGGGCGGGTCAAGTCCGGTCACGACAACGACGCCCGGGTGATCAACACGACGTCCCCGTCCGGCATCTTCGGCAATCCGGGCCAGTCGAACTACGGCTCGGCAAAGGCCGGCATCGCGAGCCTCACCGTCATCGCCGCGGCCGAACTCGCCCGCTACGGAGTGACGGTGAACGCCATCGCGCCCACCGCGCTGACCCGGCTGACCGAGGACATCGAGATGATGAAGCAGGCCGCCGAGAGCGAGGACCTGACCCCGGAGGCCATCTCCCCACTCGTGGTGTGGCTGGGCTCGGCGGCGTCGCGCGAGGTCACCGGCCGGGTGTTCGGCGTCGTCGGCAACCGGATCACCGTACTGGAGGGCTGGGTCAACGGCCCCGGCGCGAGCGCCGAGACCCGGTGGACGCCGGAGGAGCTGTCCTCCGTCGTCCCGAACCTGGTGGCCAAGGCGGCTCCGAACGCCGACGCCCTCGGCAACCGGAACGGGGTGTGACATGACGACAGCGCAACGACCGGTCGCCGAGGGCCTGTTCACCTGGCCGCCCTCCGCATCCGAACCCCTCCGGCTCATCGGCTCCGAGTGCACGGCGTGCGGTCTGGTGAGCTTCCCGGCGGCTTCGGACTGCGTCCGGTGCGCGAGCGACGAGTCGAAGACACGGCTGCTCGCGGACAGCGGGACGCTGTGGACGTACACGACCCAGAACTTCCGCCCGCCGTCCCCGCCCTACGACGGCCCGGAGACCTTCGAGCCGTACTCCGTCGGTTACGTCGAACTCCCCGGCGAGCTGCTGGTCGAGGCCCGTCTCACCGAACCCGACCCGGGGAAGCTGCGGATCGGGCAGGACATGCGGCTGACGCTCGTGCCCTATGCCGTGCGGGACGACGGCACCGAGGTCATGACGTTCGCTTTCGCGCCGGTCGAAGAGTCCGCCCAGGCAGAGTCGGCAGAGGAGGCGTCATGACCGAGGCCGTCATCATCGGGGTGGGGCTCCACCCCTTCGGCCGGTTTCCCGGCAAGCCCGCCATGGACATGGGCGCGGACGCCGTACGGCTGGCGCTCGCCGACGCGGGCGTGACCTGGCCGCAGATCCAGGGCGGTTACGTCGGCAGCTTCGAGGTCGCGAACCCGGACGCGATCGTCGGCAAGCTGGGCCTGACCGGCGTTCCGCTGCGCGGAGTGTTCAACGGCTGCGCCACGGCCGGAACGGCGGTGGCCCTTGCGGCCCGGGCCATCGAGACCGGCGAGCACGACCTGACCATCGCCATCGGCCTGGACAAACACCCGCGCGGCGCGTTCGCCGCGGACCCCTCCGTGGCCGGCATCCCCTCCTGGTACGGACAGACCGGGCTCTTCCTCACCACCCACTTCTTCGGCATGAAGATCAACCGCTACATGCACGACCACGGCATCTCGCACGACACGCTCGCGCGCGTGGCGTCGAAGAACTTCCGCAACGCGGCCGGGAACGAGAAGGCCTGGCGCCGAACTCCTCTCACCCCGGCGGAGATTCTGGCCTCCCCGGTCCTCAACCACCCGCTCCGCCAGTACATGTACTGCGGCCCGGACGAGGGCGCAGCGGCCCTCGTGCTGTGCCGCGCCGACCAGGCCCACAAGTACACCTCCACGCCCGTACGGATCCGGTCCACCTCCTTGCGCAGCCGCAGGCTCGGCGCCTTCGAGGTGCAGAGCCCGTCGTTCCCGGTCGGCGAGCCGGTGGTCAGCCCGACCGTGGATGCCGCCCGCGACGCGTACGAACGGGCCGGCATCGGACCCGAGGACGTCGACGTCGCCCAGCTCCAGGACACCGACGCCGGGTCGGAGATCATCCACATGGCGGAGAACGGCCTCTGCAAGGACGGCGAACAGGAACGCCTCATCGCCGAGGGCGCCACCGAGATCGGCGGCCGGCTCCCGGTCAACACCGACGGCGGCCTGCTCGGCAACGGCGAGCCCATCGGGGCCTCCGGCCTGCGCCAGATCCACGAGATCGTGCTCCAACTGCGCGGCACGGCGGGCACCCGGCAGATCCCCGGCACACCGCGCGTCGGCTACACCCACCTGTACGGCGCGCCGGGCGTGTCGGCGGTCACGATCCTCTCGACCTGAAAGCAGCAGGGGACCCCGATGGAACATGACATGCAGGACTTCGCCGCCGAGGTGCGCCGCTTCCTCGACGCCCACGCGGCGAAGGCCCCCGACCGCACCGCCTTCACCTGGGGCGAGGGCGACGACTCGATGGCGTACTTCAGCAGCCTCCCGCCCGAGGAGGAGCGCGAGCACGTGCAACGGGCGCGGGACTGGCAGCGGATCCGCCACGAGAACGGCTTCGGCTGGATCACCGGCCCGCCCGCGTACGGAGGCCGCGGCCTCACCCCCGTCCACGACCTGCTCTACGACGCCATCGAGTCCGAGTACGACGTCGCCGACACCGGCACGCTGAGCGTGATCGGCCTGGGCATGATCGGTCCCACGATCCTCGCCCACGCCCAACCCCGCATCAAGGACCGCTGGCTCCCCGCGATGTACCGCGGGGACGCCATCGCCTGCCAGCTGTTCAGCGAGCCCGGCGCGGGATCGGACCTGGCGAGCGTGGCGACGAAGGCCGTCCGTGACGGTGAGGACTGGGTGCTCAACGGGCAGAAGGTGTGGACGTCGGTCGCCCAGCACAGCCAGATCGGCCTCGCGCTGACCCGTACGAACCCGGACGCGCCCAAGCACCGCGGCATCACGGCGTTCCTGGTCCCCATGGACGCCCCCGGTGTCGAGGTCCGGCCGCTCAGGCAGATGACCGGCGGCGCGGACTTCAACGAGGTCTTCCTCACCGACGTACGCGTCCCCGACGACCACCGCCTCGGCGAGGTCGACGGCGGCTGGACCGTCGCCCTGACCACCCTGATGAACGAGCGCGCGACGGTCGGCAGCGAGGGCGCGGGCCCGGTGGCCGCCGCTCTGTCCCCGGACCGGCTCTCGGCACTGATGCGGGCCACCTGGACCTGGGACGACCGCGCCCTGCGCGCCCGTCTCGCCGAACTCCTCGTGGACGCCATGGCCACCGAACACCTCAACGCGCGCGCCCTGCGCAAACTCCGCGGCGGTGTCGCACCGGGCCCCGAGATGTCCGTCTCGAAGCTGATGTACGGTCAGAACCTCACCCGGGCCGCCCACTTCGTCTCCGACGTCCTCGGCCCGCGCGTGATCGCGGACACCGGCAAGTGGGGCACGTATGCGTGGTCCGAACTCCTCCTGGCCACACCGGCGTTGCGCATCCTCGGCGGCACCGAGGAGATCATGAAGAACATCCTCGCGGAACGCGTCCTCGGTCTGCCCAAGGAACCGGCCGTCCCCACGGCCAAGGAGGTGCGGTCGTGACCGCCGACGAGAACGAACTGCTCGAACTGCGTTCCTCTGTACGGGAGTTCCTCGAAGCCAAGTCACCCGAGGAAGCCGTGCGCAAGCTCATGGAGAGCGAACCGCGCTTCGACCCGGCGGTGTGGGCACAGGCCGCCGACCAACTGCGCCTGCCGGGGCTGGTGATCCCGGAGGAGTACGGCGGTGACGGCTTCGGGCCGGTCGAGCTCGGCGTCGTACTGGAGGAGATGGGCCGCGCCCTGCTGTGCGCGCCGTTCCTCGCCACCGTCGTCCTGGCCGCCCAGGCCCTGCTGGCCTCGGGTGACAGCGAGGCCTGCGCTCGCCACCTCCCGGGCATCGCCTCGGGCCAGACCACGGCCACCCTCGCCGTCGCCGAGGACAGCGGCTCCTGGGACCCTGCCCTGATCTCCGCACGTGCCGTGCCGGACGGAGGTGGAGATGCCGCCTGGCGACTGAGCGGCCGCAAGGCCTTCGTCATCGACGGTACGACGGCCGATCTGCTCCTCGTCGTCGCCCGCACCGTCGCCGGCCCTTCGCTGTTCGCCGTCGACCGGCGGGCGACGGGGCTGGAGGCCGAACCGATGGAGACCCTGGACGCCACCCGCGCGATGGCCCGGCTGACGTTCGACGCCGTGCCCGCCACACTCGTCGGCGCGGACGGGGCGGGCGGGCGCGTCATGGCCAAGGTCCTGGACATCGCCACGGTCGCGCTGGCCGCCGAGCAGGCCGGCGGGGCCCGCCGGTGTCTGGAGATGAGCGCCGACCACGCCCGTACCCGGCACCAGTTCGGCCGGCCGATCGGTTCGTTCCAGGCGGTCAAGCACAAGTGCGCGGACATGCTCGTCCAGGTGGAGCTGGCCGAGGCCGCGTCCCGCGAGGCGGCACGGCTGGCCGCCGAGGGCGCCCCCGACTTCCCGGTCGCCGCCGCCGTCGCCCACGCCTGCTGCTCACGGGCCTACGTGTTCGCGGCCATGGAGAACATTCAGGTCCACGGCGGAATCGGCTTCACCTGGGAGCACCCCGCCCACCTGTACTTCCGGCGGGCCAAGTCCTCACAACTGCTCTTCGGCGGCCCGGCGGTGTACCACGAGCGGCTGCTGGACCGGCTCGGCATCTGAGCCGAAGCCGAAGCCGGCGCTGTGTCAGGACCAGTTCCACACCTGGTTGATGCTGCCCGCACAGCCCCATCCCTGCACCCTTTGACCGTCCTGGCCCGAGGTCCTGGCCTCCGCGTCCAGGCAGAGGCCGTCCGGGACGCCGACCAGTGTTCCGCCGCCACCGAGCCGCCATCTCTGGGCGCTCTGTCCGTCGCAGTTCCTGGCCCGGATCTGCTGGCCGTTCCGGCCTGCCGTGCCGGCGTCCAGGCAGAGGTGGCTGCCCTGGTTGACGACGAGGTACTGGGAGCCCTGCCCGGACACCCGGTACAGCGCCCACTTCTGCGTGGCCGTGCCCTGGCATCCCCACACCTGTGCGTCCGGCTCGCGGATGTCGAGGCACCGGGCGACCGACGCGCCGTCGACGCTCTGGGTCACGGTGACCGAGCCGGCCTTGACCGGCCCGGGCGGATTGCCGTACAGCAGCTTCTTGGTCGCTTCGCCGACCTTCCCGTCGACGGTGATACCGGCCTCGCTCTGGAGAGCCCTGACCGCGGTGTGGGTCGCCTCCCCGAACCGTCCGTCGACCGTGACGCGCAGGCCGTGCCCGACGAGAAGCATCTGCAGTGCCTCGACGCAGTCGCCCTGGGCTCCCGACGCGATCTCGGCGGGACAGCGGGCGGTTCGGATGTCCAGCGTCGCGGGATCCCGTGAGCCCCCGGCACCGGGGGATTTCTCCGCCGCCCGGTCGAGGCCCGTCCTCGACGGAGTGGCCGTGGGCGCCTTCTGCGAACTGGTGGGCACCGAGGCCGGGTTCTCCGTCACGGCCGACGACGCCTCCGGCCCGGGGCCTGCCGAGGGTGTGGTGTCGCCCTGCCGCAGAAGGGCGACGGTGATGCCTCCGGCGACCAGGACCGCCATGGCAGCGGCGCCCGCCATCAGTCTTCTGCGCTTCCCGGGCGTCGGCGCGGCAGGGGCGACGGACGCGCCGGAGCCGGTGGACGGGTCCACGGGCGGTGCCGCAGTGAGGGCGGCGGGCCGCCTGTCGCGCAGGGGCGCCCACTTCGGGGTGGACCGGGGCCGCTGCTCGACCGGGGCCGGCAACTGGTGCCCGATGGCGGTCCTGAAGACCGCCTCCGGTAATGGGCGACTCCGAGGATCCTTGTCCAGACAGGCACGGACGAACGCGGCCAGTTCCGCATCGACGGCCGCCACCTTGGCGAGGACTTCCTCCCGCGGCGGTTCGAAGGCCACCCGGTGCAGGACGTCGACACCGGTCCCCTCGCCGAACGGCGCCAGCCCGGTGACGGCGTAGGCGAGGGCGGAGGCAAGCGCGAACACGTCGGAGGCGGCGGTCACCTCGTTGCCCCTGACCTGTTCCGGGGACATGAAGGCGGGGGTGCCCACGTTCTGGCCCGTGGCGGTGATCGAGGTGCCGTCGGCGGCCTGGACGACTCCGAAGTCGATGACGCGGGCACCGTCGGACGCCAGGATCACATTGGACGGCTTGAGGTCACGGTGGACGATCCCCGCGCGCCAGATGGCTTCGACCGCACGCCCCATGTCGGCCATCAGCCGCCAGGCCGGCGCCGCGTCGATCGGCCCGCACGCGGTGACGACCTCGTCGAGCGTCGGCCCTGGGACGTACTCGGTGGCGACCCACACCAGGTCCTCGTCGAAGCCACTGCCCAACAGCCGTACGATGTGCGCCCCCCGGACGCGGTCCAGCGCACCGACCTCGCGCTCGAAACGCTTGCGGAACAGGGGATCCTCCGCGTATTCGGACCGGATCACCTTGACCGCGGCCCTTCCCGTCCCGCCGACGGTGTCCCGGCCCAGATAGACCCGGCCCATCCCGCCGCTGCCCAGCCGTGACAGCAGCACATAGGGGCCGACGCGTGCGGGATCGTTCTTCCGGAGCGGGACCGGAGCCGGCGGGTCCATGCCGACCGCCGCGTAGGCGAGCGCGACGGACCGGCTGAACTGGAGGTCGGACATGGGGGATCCCGGTCTCTCGCGTGACATGTGCGACGAGCGCGGCGTGCGCGACTGACGTCGGTCAGCGGGAGACTATCCCAACAACCCTGCGAAAAAGGGGAGTTGGTGTTCGGTTCAACCTTGTGTCGCCTTTCCCAGCAACGCCTTCGCGATGATCACCTGCTGGACCTGGCTCGTGCCCTCGTAGATACGGAAGAGACGGGCGTCGCGGTAGAAGCGCTCGACGGCGACCCCGCGCATGTAACCCGCGCCGCCGTGGATCTGCACCGCGCGGTCCGCGACCCGCCACACCATCTCGCTGGCGAAGTACTTCGTGCAGGACGGACCGATCTTGGTGTCGGTCCCCGCGTCGAATGCGCGGGCGGCCTCCAGGACCGTGGCGCGTCCGGCGTAGTAGTCGGTCATCGAGTCGGCGACCAGGCCCTGGACCAACTGGAACGAAGCGATCAGCCTGCCGGACTGGCGGCGGGAGCCGGCGTACTCGACCGACTCGTGGACGAGCCGCTCGGCCATGCCCACGCAGAGCGCCGAGATGTGTACCCTGCCGTGCGCGATGCAGCCCATCGCCGTGCCGAAGCCCCGGTTCAGGCCGCCCTCGCCACCGACGAGCGCGGAGGCCGGTACGCGTACGTCGTCGAAGAACACGTCCGCCGTCCAGGCGCCGAACTGGCCCATCTTGTGGTCCTTCGGAGCCACGGTGAGGCCCGGCGTGCCGGCCGGCACCAGGAACGTGGAGATCCCACGGGTGCGCGGGGCGTCGGGGTCGGTGCGGGCGAAGACCATGAAGACGTCGGCGAGCGGAGCGTTGGTGATGTACCGCTTGGAGCCGTTGATCACCCACTCGTCGCCTTCCAGGTGGGCGCGCGTGGTCAGCGTCGACGGGTCGGACCCGGCCTCGGGCTCCGTGAGCGCGAACGAAGCCAGTACGTCACCCGAGGCGATCTTCGGCAGCCACTCGGCCTTCTGTTCCTCCGTGCCGCCGACCATGAGGACATGACCCGCGATGCCGTTGTTGGTCCCGAACATCGACCGCAGGGACGGGGTCGTGTAGCCGAGCTCGAACATGAGCTGGGCCTCTTCGTACATCGACAGACCCAGCCCGCCGTACTCCTCGGGCAGCGCGAAGCCGAACAGGCCCATCTTCTTGGCCGCCTCGCGGATGTCCGCGGGCATCTCGTCCTTCTCGTCGATCTCCGCCTCCAGCGGCACGACGCGCTCCCGGACGAAGCGCCGGACCTCGGACAGCACCGCACTGAAGTCAGCCGCGTCCATGTCGACTCCCTGATAGTCCTGATAACCCTGGTTGCACTCAGTGATCTGTTTGTGTCTCGTCCGGCTTCCGCTCGGGCCGGTAACACACGGCCAGCAGTGCCGCAGCGCTCGCCGTGCCGATTCCCGCGGACAGCAACGCGGGCCCCACGCCCGTCCGTTGGCGTCGCAGCAGTCCGTCGAGCGAGTACCTGCCGTTGCCCAGCGCCGCCAGCGCGACGGCCGCGCCGCCCACGACACCGACGTACTCCCAGCCGCCCTTGAAGACGAAGAAGCCCTTGCCCCGGTGGTCGGTCCGGGCCGCCACGGCCATCAGGCCGACGGCCGCCGCCGCCGGAAGGGGGTTGGCCGCGCCCAGGGTGATGCCCATGCCCGCCGCCATCTCGGTCCCGGCGGCCATCCGGGCGTGCATCTCGGGCGGCTTCAGCCCGAGCGCCTCGAACCAGCCCGTCGTGCCCTTGAGCCCGCCAGGACCGGCGACCTTGTTCCAGCCGTGCGCGAAGAGCATCGGGCCCAGGGTCGCGCGCAGCACGAGAGCGGCGACGTCGTGGCCGCCCCCGCTGCCCCGGGCCTTCACTGGCCGACTCCGGTGGCGCGGCCGGCGGGGGCGACTCCGTACAACTGCGGTACGGCTTCGACGAGTTCGTCGTACGTGAGGGCCTCGCCGGACCGGCTGGGATGAACGCCCGCGACGGTCCAGCCCTGCAGTCGGTTCAGCCGGTTGCCCTCGATGCGCAGGACCTGGCCGGTCAGCCAGGCCGAGGTGTCGGAGGCCAGGTAGACGACGACACCTGAGGCGTTGGCAGGATCGCGCGGATCGAAGCCGTCCACGGCCTGGAGGGACGCGCCGACGTCAAGACCGTCCGTCATCCGCGTGGCCGCGATCGGCGACACGGCGTTCGCGGTGACGCCGTACCGGCGCATCTCCAGGGCGGTCAGGACGGTGAGCCCGGCGATACCCGCCTTCGCCGCGCCGTAGTTGGACTGGCCCTGGTTGCCGAACAGGCCTGTCCCGGACGTCGTGTTGATCACTCGGCCGGCGACGCGCTCACCCCGCTTCGACGCCTCGCGCCAGTACGCGCAGGCGTGCCGCGTCAGCGCGAAGGTGCCCTTGAGATGAACGGCGATCACCGAGTCGAACTCGGCCTCGCTCATCGAGAACAGCATGCGGTCGCGCACGATCCCCGCGTTGTTCACGACGATGTCGAGGCGGCCGAACTCCGCGACGGTGTCCGCGACCATGGTCTCGGTCGCCGCCCAGTCCGTCACCGACGAGTGGTTGGCGACCGCCCGGCCACCGAGCTTGGTGATCTCGGCGACGACCTCGTCGGCGGGGGAGTCACCGGTCTGTTCACCGTGGATGCCCGAGCCGAGATCGTTCACCACCACGGTCGCGCCGGCCTCGGCGAGCGCCAGGCAGTGCGCCCGCCCCAGCCCTCTCCCACCGCCGGTGACGATGGCGACCTTGTCGTCGAGGATGCCCACGCCGTACCTCCTGAGCAGATCTGTCGGGTCAGTTGAGTTCGCGGAGTACTTCGTCGGTGTGCTCGCCGAGTGTCGGCGCGCCCCCGCGCGGCTTGTCGTCGACGCCCCAGAAGGCGACGGGTGTCGCCACCGTCCGCAGCATCGGGGCGTCACCCATGCCGGGCTGTTCGACGAACGCCCCCACCGCCTCCGCCTGCGGATCGGCCGACACCTCCGCCAGGGTCTGCACGGGCGCCCACCACACGCCCTCGGCGTCGAACCGCTCCGCCCACTCGTCCAGCGGGCGCCGCGCGAACTCCTCGTCGAACACGGCGATCAGTTCGCGTACGTGGCCACGCCGGGCCCTGCCGGTCGCGAACCGCTCGTCCGTCGCCAGGTCCTCGCGGCCCAGCGCCTTGACGACACCTGGCCAGTGGCGGTTGCCCTCCAGGCCGACCAGCCAGAACCAGTGGTCGTCGGCGGCCCGGTAGGAGTTGTAGAGCGGGGACTCGTGCTCGGTCCGGTGGCGGGTGCGCCCGCGTTTGCCGAAGAAGTTCTGCAGGGCGAGGTCGTTGCCGTTGGCGTACGTGCCGGAGCGGAGCAGCGACACGTCGACCACGCCGCCCTCGCCCGTATGCCCCCGCCGCAGCAAGGCGGCCAGAACGCCTGCCACCAGGTTGGACGCGGCCGTACGGTCGCCGAGGCCGGGGCGGATACCGGGCGGCGGCTCCCCGGCCGGGTTGAGCATGGCGGCGATGCCGGGCCGGGCCCAGAACGCGGAGACGTCGTACCCGGCCCGGTCGCGCTCGGCGCCCGTCCAGCCGTAGCCCGTCAACGTGCCTATGACCAGGCGGGGATGGCGGACACGCAGCTCGTCCGGTGCCAGGCCCAGGCGTTCCAGGGCGCCGGGGCGGAGATTGGTGACGAAGACGTCGGCGCGCTCAAGGAGCCGCTCCAACGCGTCCTTGCCCTCGTCCGACCGCAGGTCGAGGACGATCCCGCGCTTGCCGCGGTTGTCGGTCTCGAACGGGGGCGCGCTGTCGATGTCCTGACCGACGTGCTTGAGGGTGTACCGGTTGGGGTCACCGGTCGGAGCCTCCACCTTCACCACGTCGGCGCCCCAGTCGGCGAGCATGGTGGCAGCGGCAGGTGCCGCCACCCACATGCCCAGCTCGACGACGGCAATGCCCTCCAGTGGCCGCACGGTCCACCACCTCCACACCGGTTGGAATCAGTCGGGATCTGTCAGGGGGTCTGTCAGCAGGTTCGTCGTGAACACCCGCTACCTGCCGCGGAACTCTCCCGGGCGGCGCTCGCGGAAGGCCTTGAGTCCCTCGGCCCGGTCCTCGGTGGAGAACAGCACCGAGACGGTCTCGCGCTCGTACGCGATCGCCGTCTCCAGGTCCATGCCGAGCCCGTGGTCGATCAGCCGCTTGCCCGCCGCGAGCGCCAGCGGCGCCCCGGCCGTCAGCGTGGCGGCCAGCGCTTCGGCGGCGGCGAGTGCTCCGCCGGGCTCGGCCAGTTCGTTGACCAGCCCGAGCTGCCAGGCCCGCTCCGCGTCGATCGGCTCGCCGGTGAGGATCATCTGCTTGGCGATCGCGGGAGGCAGCAATCGCGACAACCGCTGCGTGCCGCCCGCGCCCGGCAGAACGCCAAGCTTCATCTCGGGCAGGCCGAGCCGCGCACCCCGCTCCACCACCCGCAGGTCACAGGCGAGCGCCAGCTCAAGGCCGCCGCCGAAGGCGAACCCGTGGACGGCCGCGACCGAGGGCTTGGGGAACTCCTCCAGAAGCGCGTACACCTCGGTCAGGCGCCCCACGAAGGCACGGAACTGCCCGGGTGCCGTGAACGACTCGATCTCGCTGATGTCGGCCCCGGCCGAGAAGGCCCGGCCCGCTCCCGTCAGGACCAGGGCGCGGACGTCGTCGTTGTCCCGTACGTCGTTCAGCGCCTGTGCGAGCCGGTCGACGGTCTCGGAGCCGACGGCATTGAGCTGTCCGCGCCGGTCCATGGTCAACACGGCCAGTCTGTCGCGGAGTTCGACATGCAGCACGGTGCTCACCCTCAGACCATCGTGAGGCCGCCGCTGACCGAGAGCGTCTGCCCGGTCATGTAGGCGGCGTCGTCGGACGCCAGGAAGGCCACCACTCCGGCGATCTCGGCAGGCTGGGCCACACGGCGGAGCGGGATCGCCCGCACGGTCGCGTCGTACATCTTCTGGCTGTACTCGGCGACCTGGCCGAGCAGCGCGGTGTCGGTCGGCCCCGGGCAGACGCTGTTCACGGTGATGCCGTGCCGGGCGACCTCGCGGGCGAGCGCCTTGCCGAAGGCGATGACCCCGCCCTTCGTCGCGGAGTACACCACCTCGCCGGACGAGCCGACCCGGCCGGCGTCCGAGGCGATCAGGACGACCCGGCCGCCGCCGCGCTCGGTCATCGAGTCGAGCACGGCTCTGGTCATGGTGAGGGTGCCCCGGAGATTGACCGCGATGATCCGGTCCCAGGTCTCCTCGGAGCTGTCCACGAAACGGCCGATGACGTCGACGGCCGCGTTGTTGACCAGGATGTCCACCGGGCCGAGGTCGGCGGTGACCCGCTCGACGGCCGAGTGCACGGCCATGCTGTCGGAGATGTCCACGCCGACGCCCGTCGCGCGCACGGAATGCCGTTCGGCGAGTCCGGCCGCGACCTTCACGGCGGCCTCCTGGTCCAGGTCGCAGACGGCGACCGAGGCTCCCTGGGCGGCGAGCCGGTCCGCGATCGCCTCGCCGATGCCGCGGCCCGCTCCGGTGACGAGCGCCACCTTGTCCCGTACGCTCACGCGCCCTCCCTCGCCTCGGTGCCGATACAGCGCTATCGTATAACTACTTCAGCTAAATAAGCGAGATGCCTGAGTGGAGTCGAGTATGCGCCGTACGATCTTCACCGCGGAACACGAGCTGTTCCGGGACACCGCCCGCACCTTCTACCTGCGTGAATGCGCCCCGAATGCCGAGCAGTGGGAGCGGGACGGCCAGGTGGGCCGGGCCGCGTGGGCGGCCGCTGGCAAGGCCGGGCTCATCGGCTGGCAGTTCCCGGAGGAGTACGGCGGGCAGGGGATCTGGGACTTCCGCTACAACGCCATCATGGCGGAGGAGATGGCCGCCACCAGCTCGGTCGGCATCGGGCTCGGGCTGCAGAACGACGTCATCCCGCCCTATCTGATGCACCTCACCAGCCCGGAACAGAAGGCCCGTTGGCTGCCCGGGGTCATCAGTGGCGAGACCATCTGTGCACTCGCGCTGTCCGAGCCGGCCGCCGGGTCCGACCTCAAGGGCATCCGCACCACCGCCCGCCGGGACGGCGACGAATGGGTCATCGACGGGTCCAAGACCTTCATCACCAACGGCATCCTGGCCGACCTGGTCATCGTCGCCTGCAAGACCGATCCGGAGGCTGGGCACAAGGGCATCAGTCTGATCGTCGTCGAGCGCGGCACCGAGGGCTTCGAGCGCGGGCGCAAGCTGGACAAGGTCGGCATGAAGGCCCAGGACACCGCCGAGCTGTTCTTCCATGACGTCCGCGTCCCCGCCGAGAACCTCATCGGGCAGGAGGGGTGCGGTTTCTACCACATGATGGGCAACCTCCCGACCGAGCGGCTGGCCATCGCCGTCTCCTCGCTCGCCGCGGCCGAGCGGGCCTACGGGCTGGCGCTGGAGTACGCCAAGACCCGTACGGCGTTCGGGCAGCCCATCGGGGAGTTCCAGGCGAACCGCTTCGCCCTCGCCGACATCAAGGCCAAGCTGGGTGTCGCCCGGGTCTACGTGGACGGCTGCATCCTGGCCCTCTTCCAGGGTGAGCTGACGCCCGAAGAGGCGGCCGCGGCCAAGTACTGGACCTCGGAGACCGGCTGGGAGGTCATCGACCGCTGCATGCAGCTCTTCGGCGGCTACGGCTACGTCAACGAGTACGAGATCGCACGCATCTGGCGGGACAGCCGGGTGCAGCGGGTGTTCGGCGGGACCTCGGAGATCATGCAGGAGATCATCGGGCGGTCGCTCGGGCTGTGAACCGGTGGGGCGGGACGTGCTCCGGTCATTGCTCCAGTCATTGACTACCTTGGCTAAATAGGTTAGCTATTTAACCTGAACGCGCGGACGGCGCCGAACGGTTTCAAGGAGGCATCCGTGGTCACGGTCGATGTGAAGCTGCACCAGGACAGAGCCGAGCACGATCTGCCGCAGCCGCGGCTGGTCATCGGCGGCAAGGACATCACCGACACGAGCGGCGGCCTCTACGAGCACAGGAATCCGGCGACCGGCCTGGTCCAGGCGCACATCCCGCTCGCGGGGGCGTCCGAGGTGGACCGGGCCGTGGCCGCCGCACGCCGGGCCTTCGAGGTGTGGGGCACCATGCGCCCCGCCGAGCGCCGCCGACTGCTCACCCGCTTCGCCCAGCTGCTCCGCGACCACATCGCCGACTTCGCGGCCATCTGTCCGCTGGAGAACGGCGTCTGCATCGGTGGCTGGGCGGAGAACGTCGGACCGTACGTCGCCGAATGGACCGAGTACTACGCCGGCTGGGCCGACAAGATCGAGGGCATGGTCGGCGCCGCCTACAGCCCGCACGAGAACGTCGAGTACACCATCGCCGAGCCGTACGGCGTCATCGGCCACATCATCACCTGGAACTCGCCCGCGCTCTCCCTGGCGATGAAGGTCCCGCCCTCGCTCGCCGCCGGGAACACCGTGGTCATCAAACCGGCCGAGTCCACGCCGTTCTCGGCGCTGCTCTTCGCCGACCTGGCCCGCGAGGCCGGCATCCCCGACGGTGTGATCAACGTCGTCACCGGGCTCGGTGACGCGGGCGCCGCCCTGGTGACGCACCCAGGGGTCGACAAGATCTCCTTCACCGGCGGTCCCGCCACCGCGCGCCGCATCATGACCGACGCGGCGCTGAGCCTCAAGCCCGTCGTGTTCGAGCTGGGCGGCAAGTCCGCCAACCTGCTCTTCGCCGACACCGACCTGGACACCGTCGTGCCGTACTGCGCGGCCTTCGCCATGAGCAACACCGGGCAGGGCTGCGCACTGCCCACCCGACTGCTGGTCGAGCGGCCGGTCTACGACGAGGTCGTCGCGCGCGTAGCCGGAGTCGTGGCCCACCTGCCCGTCGGAGACCCGCTCGACCCGACGACGTACATCGGACCCCTCATCAACGAAGCCGCCCGCGACCGCGTCCAGGGCATGATCGACAAGGCCGTCGAGGGAGGCGCGGGCCGGCTCGTGTTCGGCGGCGAACGCATCGACTCCGACGGCTACTTCGTGTCCCCGACGGTCTTCGCGGACGTCGACAACCGCAGCGACCTCGCCCAGCAGGAGATCTTCGGCCCGGTCCTGGCCATCACCCCGTTCGACACCGAGGACGAGGCCGTCGCCCTGGCCAACGACAGCGAGTACGGCCTGTCGGCCTACGTCCAGTCCCGAGACATCGCACGCGTCAACCGCCTGGTGCCGCGCCTGAAGGCCGGCACCGTCTACGTCAACCCCGGGCCGAATCCCATCACTTCGCCTGCCACGCCCTTCGGTGGCGTCGGGCTCAGCGGGTTCGGCCGGGAAGGCGGAAGGGCCGGCCTGGAGGAGTTCATCAACGTCAAGGGTGTCGGCATCGGCCGCGGCTGACCCTCACCCTCCGAAGCCTTTGGAGCCATGAGCATGCATTCCGCCCGCCGCCTGACGCTCGGCGACATCATCCGCGAGCACCGAAGGTCCTTCCCCGACGGCGTCGCCCTCGTGGACGGTGAAGTCCGGCTGACCTGGCCCGAGTTGGACGAGCGCACCAACCGGCTCGCCCACGCCCTCACGGATGCGGGGGTCGGCCCGGGCGACCGCATCCTGTGGCTGGGACAGAACTCCTTCCGGATCTGGGAGCTGCTCGGCGCCGCGGCCAAGGTCGGCGCCATGGTCTGTCCCGGCTACTGGCGCTGGGCCGCCCCCGAAATGGCGTTCGCGGTCGAGGACTTCGACCCCAAGGTCGTCGTCTGGCAGGACGAGGAGATCGGCGACACGGTCGGCAAGGCACGGGCCGAACTGGGCAGCGACCACCGGGCGTTGTGGCTGCGCCATGACGCCAAGGTCGCTGCGGGTGCCGCCGGCGCCGCGGGGGTCGACTCCTACGAGTCCTTCCTGGCCTCCGGATCACCCGAGGACCCGTCCGTCGACGTGGACCCGGACTCCGCACTCCTGGTCATCTACACCGCCGCGATCACCGGACGGCAGTCCGGCTCGATGCTCTCGCACCGCAACCTGCTCGCCATGGGCGCGAGCAGCGCCTGGATGGGTGACATCGGCCGGGAGACCTCCTTCCTCGGAGCCGGACCGATGTTCCACATCGGCAACTACCAGTTCTGGGGCGTCCCGGCCTTCGTCCACGGCGGCAGGAACGTCGTCGTCCGCCGCGTGATCGCCGAGGAACTGCTCCCGCTGCTGGCGGCGGAGCAGTGCACCCACGCGTATCTGATGCCCCCGACCATCGCGCAACTCGTCGCCCTGAACCGCGAGGCCGGCCACGACCTGTCCCATCTGCGGGCCAGCGTCGCCGCACCCCTGTGGCAGGGCACCGTGCCGACCGACCAGAGCCGCTTCACCCGCAACGGCGGTGGCGAAGGCCGCGGCTATGGGCAGACGGAGGTGACCGGGTTCGCCGTGACCGGCGCTCATGGCGGCTCGGGCGCCGGCAACGCGGGACGACCGGGACCCTTCAGCGCCGTACGCATCCTGGACAGCACCGGCAAGGAATGCGCGATCGGCGAGGCCGGCGAGATCTGCGTCCGCGGCGACCTCGTGCACCTCGGCTACTGGAACCGGCCGGAGATCAACGAGGAGCGCTTCCGCTTCGGCTGGTGGCACACCACCGACCTCGGACGGCGTGAACCCGACGGCACGATCAGCTTCCTCGGGACGACGACCCGCATGCTCAAGTCGGCGGCCGAGAACATCTTCCCCGCCGAGGTGGAGAACTGCGTCGAGTCCCATCCCGCGGTGAAGGAGGCCGCCGTCATCGGCGTGCCCAACGAACGCTGGGCCCAGGACGTCAAGGCCGTCGTGGTGCTCCACCAGGACACCGACGGGGTCACCGCCGCGGACATCGTCGAGCACTGCCGGTCGCGCATCGCCTCGTACAAGAAGCCGAAGACGGTGGAGTTCGTCGAGGCCCTGCCCCGTACCAAGGACTTCGCCAAGGACTACGAGGCACTCGACGAGCGGTTCGGCGGTGGCGGCTATCCCGGCGGCGACACGCTGGGCGCGGGACGGTGACCTCGTGAACGATCGCATGCCCGTGGTGGTCGGCGTCCACGCCACCGAACAGGCGCTGACCCTCCCGCACCGTGACGCCATGGACCTCGCCCTCGAAGCGGTGTCCGGAGCGATCGCCGACGCCGGGCTGACCCCGGCGGACGTCGACGGCGCCCAGGTCGACTGGCCCGGCCCCGGCGGCGTACCCGGCGAGGGCAGTTCATGGGCCCGCATGCTCGGCCGGGACCTGCGCTGGACCAGCGACTCGATGCTCGACAACGCGGGCTCCCGGGGCCTGCTGAAAGCGGCCGCGGCCGTACGGGCCGGTCTCGCGGACACCGTCGTGGTCGGCGGCTGCAAGCTGGTCTCGCGCGGGGCAGGTCCGGTCGGAGCCGGTGTGCCGCTGGAGTTCGCCGACGTGTGGGGCAGTTACGTCGTCGCGCAGTTCGCGCTGGTGGCGGCACGACACATGCACGAATACGGGACCACGGCCCGCCAGTTGGCCGAGGTCGCCGCGACGATCCGCAACAACGGCACGACCAACCCCGAGGCCATGATGTACGGCCGCGGCCCGTACACCGCCGACGACGTGCTCGCCTCCCGCATGGTCGCCACCCCCTTCCACCTGCTGGACTGCTGCATCGTCGGTGAGGGCGGCGCGGCACTCGTGGTGACCACCGCGGAACGGGCCCGCGACCTGCCCCACCCGCCCGTCGCGGTGCTCGGCGGAGGCATGGAGTACCACCAGGCCGCGTACGCCAATCCCGCGCTGCACCGGGAGGTCGGGCAGCTCGGCCGCGACGCAGCCGCCCGCGCCTACGCGATGGCCGGCATCGGCCCGCACGACGTGGACGTGTTCTCCCTCTACGACCCCAACTCCTTCGAGATCATCAGGCAGTTGGAGATCCTCGGCCTGTGCGGGGAGGGAGAGGGCGGACCGCTGGCGGCCAGTGGTGCCATCGCCGTCGGCGGCAAGCATCCCGTCAATCCGGACGGCGGCTGCCTGGCATACGCGTGGAACGGGACACAGCAGATGACGCTCAAGGTCGTCGAGGCCGTACGCCAGTTGCGCGGCAGCGCGGTGCACCAGGTCGAGGGCGCGGAGCTGGCGGTCGTCGGCAACGCCGGATCCGGCGCGCAGCACTACGAGATGAGCGTGCTGGGGAGGACCCGATGA
The DNA here is from genome assembly GCF_036182465.1 of Streptomyces sp. NBC_00258. NCBI lineage: Bacteria > Bacillati > Actinomycetota > Actinomycetes > Kitasatosporales > Streptomycetaceae > Streptomyces > Streptomyces sp. NBC_00258. The sequence continues at coordinate 1,727,366 of NZ_CP108081.1, read as the reverse complement.
GCCGGCCCGTACCCGTCCCCACCTCGCTGTCCCGGCCGTTCTGGGAGGCGGCGAGTCGCGGAGACCTGGTCGTCCCCTGCTGCACGAGCTGCGGCCTGCGCTTCTTCGTGCCCGAACCCGCCTGCCCCGGCTGTATGTCCCGCGACTGGCGGTACGTGCCCAGCGCGGGCCGCGGGACCGTCTACTCGGTGACCGTCGTCCACCGGGCGCCCGGCCCCGGCTTCGACACACCCTTCGCCCTCGCCGTGATCGACCTCGACGACGGCGCCGCCCTGCTCTCGCATGTCGACGCCGGAGATCCGGACGCCGTCGTCATCGGCATGCGCGTCCGCGTGGATTTCCGGGCCTTCACGGACGAGATCACGCTCCCGTACTTCGTGCCGGACACGAGACACGAGCGACTGACAACCCAATGAGCGTGGAGGTGGGCGCGGTGACGAACACGCCGGTACGGGTCCCCAAGATGGCCGAGCTGGTGGCGGCACAACTGCGCCGCAAGATCGTGCGCGGAGAGCTGACGGAGGGGGAGGCGCTGCCGGCCGAGACGGCGCTGATGGAGGAGTTCGCCGTCTCCAGGCCGACGCTGCGCGAGGCATTCCGGGTACTGGAGTCGGAGTCGCTGATCAGCGTGCGCAGGGGAGCCCGGGGCGGGGCGCGCGTGCAGACGCCGGAGGGCACGGTCGCCGCCCGATACGCCGGGGTGGTCCTCGAATACCGGGGCACGACCCTCAAGGACGTCTACGACGCCCGTACGGTCATCGAGGCGCCGTGCGCCGGGCTGCTCGCCGAGCGGCGCACGGACGAGGATCTGGAGCGGCTGCGAGCTGCCGTTACCGAGGCCGAGGCGCTGATGGACGACCCGTCGGCCTTCATCCGCGCCCACATGGAGTTCCACGCGCTCGTCGTCGAACTCGCGGGCAACGAGACGCTGGGCGTCCTCAACGGCATGGTCCGGCACATCATCGACCAGGCGAACTGGTCCCACGTCGACCTCGACGCGGGCAGCCCCGAGAACGTACGGGCCAACCGCCGTGGCTTCCGCGCCCATGGCGCGCTCGTCGAGCTGGTGGCCGCCCGCCGGGCCGAAGCCGCCGAGGAGCTGTGGCGCGTCCACCTCCAGGAGGCCGAGGACTACCTGCTGCAGAGCAGGTCCATGACGACGGTCCTGGACCTGCTCGGCTGACCGGCAACGGTTGACTGACAGGCGGCGGCCGTCATCGGGCATGACACGAGCTCGTGTCATGCCCGATGACGGCCGCCGCCGTGATGTTCAACTGCCGTGCAGTTCCTGCACGATCGGCTCCCACACCTCGGCGTCGATCTCGTACGCGGTGTAGAAGGACACGCGGTCGACCAGCGACCCGTACCGGCTGCGGATCTCGGCCGCGACGTGCTGCGGCTCAGCCACCACCGCGAAGGTGTGCAGTACGTCGTCGTCGACGAGCCGGCCCATCGCCTCCCACTTGTCGTCGCGGTCCGACTTCGACAACGCGTTGAGCTCGTCGCCGAGTTCGCCCCAGCCGTGCAGTTCCAGGACACCGCGGTAGGCGGGGGTACTGCCGTAGAAGGCGATCTGGCGCCGGGTGCCGTCCACCGCGCGGGCCAGTTCCTCCTCGGTGCGGCCGGTCGCGGTCAGCAGCAGATGGGAGACGGAGAAGTCGCCGCGCGTACGGCCCGACTTCGCCAGTCCGGCCTCGACGGTCGGCAGAGTGACCTCCCGCAGATACCGCTCGGTGGTGAAGCCGTGCGCGAGCAGCCCGTCCGCCACCTCGCCCGCCACCCGGGTCATCGCCTCCCCGACCGCGGCCACGAAGACCTGGGGCGCGCCGCCGGGAGCGGGCGGGGGAGAGAAGAACGGGGACATCAGCGTGTGCGTGTAGAAGTCGCCGCGGAAGTCGAGCTTCTCGCCCTCGTTCCAGGCGGCCCAGATGGCGCGCAGCGCGCTCACGTACTCCCGCATACGGGCCGCGGGCCGGCTCCACGGCATGGCGAAACGCCGCTCGATGTGCGGTTTGATCTGGCTGCCGAGGCCGAGCACGAAGCGTCCGCCGGAGTAGGTCTGCAAGTCGTGGGCGGTGTAAGCGAGTTGCATGGGTGAGCGGGCGAAGGCCACCGCGATGGCCGTACCGACCTCGAGCCGGTCGGTGTGCTCGGCCGCCAGCAGCAGCGGCAGGAAGGGGTCGTGCTTGGACTCCGAGGCCCACAGGCCGTCGTAGCCGGCCTTCTCGTGGTGCCGTGCCTCCTCGACCACCTCGGTGGTGCGCCACACACTGAGCTTCCCGTCGACCTTCATACCGCTCCTCCGACCGCGTTCGTACCGCTGTCCATGCCGATGCGCCGTGCGAGCAGTTCCCGGTGGTACGCCGGGTCGCCGAACAGCAGTTGTGATGTCTTGGCCCGCTTCAGATACAGGTGGGCCGGGTGCTCCCAGGTGAAGCCGATGCCCCCGTGGACCTGGATGTTCTGTTCTGTCGCCTGCAGAGAGGCGTCGGAGCAGAAGGCCTTGGCCAGGCTTGCCACGGCGGGCAGATCCGTGTCCTCGTTCTCGGCCGCGAGCAGCGCGTAGTGCGCGGCGGCGCGGGCCGACTCCACCTCCAGCAGGACGTCCGCCAGGAGGTGTTTGACGGCCTGGAAGGAGCCGATGGGCCGCCCGAACTGATGCCTCACCTTGGCGTACTCCACCGCCATGTCGAGCGCACGGGAGGCCACTCCGACCTGCTCGGCGGCCAGCGCCACCGAGGCCCGGTCGAGCACCTCCGACACCAGGTCCCAGCCGTCGCCGCCGCTCGTACGGAGCCGGGTCGCCGGTACGTCGTGGTAGTCGAGGCGTGCCTGCCTGCGGGTGGGGTCCATCGTGGGCAGGGGCTCATGGGTCAGCCCGGCCGCGTCGCCGTCCACCCAGAAGACACCGATGCCTTCGCCGGTGCGGGCCACGGTGAGGACGACATCGGCGGCGGCCCCGTCGAGCACGAACATCTTGTGGCCGGTCAGCAGCCAACTTCCCGCGGACTCACGGGCGGTGAGCTGGACTCCCTCGGCGTCCCAGCGGGCGGAGTCCTCGGTGAGGGCCAGCGTTCCGACCAGCTCGCCGGAGGCCAGGCCGGGCAGCAGCCGCTTGCGGGCGTCCTCGTCGTCGCAGCGCAGGAGCGTGGTGGTCGCCAGCACGGCCGAGGCGAGGAACGGCGCGCACAGCAGCGCCCGTCCCAACTCCTCCATGACCACGCCGACTTCGACCGGCCCGTAGCCCGCGCCGCCGTACTCCTCGGGGACGGCGAGACCCTGGAGGCCGAGCTCCGTTCCCATCCGGCGCCACAGTGCCCGGTCGAAGCCCTCCGGGGTCTCCATGAGGCGTCGCATCTCGGTCTCGGGGGAGGTGTCCGCGAGGAACGCCCGCACCGTGCGCCGCAGTTCCTCCTGCTCGTCGCTGAACGCGAAGTCCATGCCCCTCAGCCCTTCTCGACGGCCTGGCGACGGCCGCGCGACGCGATGATCTTCTCCACGACGGCGATGTGGTCCGGGTCGTGCATGGTGTCCCGCTCGGCGAGCAGGGCAGGCTCCAGCACGGAGTTCATGGCCTGCTCCAGGTGCAGGTTCACGGCCCGCTTGGTCTCGCGCAGCGCCCGCACCGGCAGGGCGGCCACCCGCCCGGCCAGGTCCATCGCCTCGTCCAGCAGTTTGTCCTTCGGTACGACGCGGTTGGCGATGCCCAGCCGGACGGCCTCCTCCGCGCCGACCCGGTCGCCGAGGAACAGCAGTTCCTTCGCCCGGGTCAGACCGACCAGCAGCGGCAGGACCAGTGCCCCGCCGTCGCCCGCTACCAGCCCGACCTGGACGTGCGGGTCGGCGATGTAGGCGTCGTCGGCGATCAGCACGAGGTCGCTCAACAGGGCCAGGCTGCAGCCGAGGCCCACGGCGGGCCCGTTGACCGCCGCGATCACCGGCAGTGGGCAGCGGACCATGCCGGTGATGATCCGCCGGGCCTCGTCGACGTTCCGCTCCCGGAAGGCACGGTCGCGCTGGACCCGGGTCATGATGTCGAAGTTGCCCCCGGCGCTGAACGCCCGCCCGCGACCGGTGAGTACGACCACTCGTGCCTCGGGGTCGTCGGCGAGCGTGTCCCACACCGACGCGAGACCGGAGTGCAGCTCCTCGCTCATCGAGTTGAGCTGTTCCGGCCGGTTGAGCTCGATCAGCCGGACCGCCCCGTGGGAGGTCACCACCAGATCCGCCGGATCAGCCATGTCCACACCGCCGCAATCCATCAATGAGTCAGTAGAGTGTAATGCTATAACTAATTAAGCTAACTGGGAACCGGTCGCAGAGTGACGGGGCCGGTCCCGGGGTGACGAGGCTGACGGAGGACGCGCATGCCGGAGCAGGAGTACGAGACCGTGCGGGCCGAGGTGGCGGACCGGATTCTCACGGTCACCCTCAACCGGCCGGCGAAGCTGAACGCCTTCAATCCGCAGATGATGCGCGACCTGCTGGACGTCCTGGACGCGGCCGACGCCGACGACGAGGTACGTGTGGTGGTGGTGACCGGTGCGGGCCGGGGTTTCTGTGCGGGTGCCGACGTCAGCTCCGGCGGCTCGTCCTTCGACCATCGCAAGGCGGGTGCCTGGCACCGGGACACCGGCGGCCGGGTCGCGCTGCGCATCTACTCCAGCAACAAGCCGGTGATCGCGGCGATCAACGGCCCGGCGGCGGGCGTCGGGGCCAGCATGACCCTGCCCATGGACATCCGGCTCGCGTCGACCTCGGCCAAGTTCGGCTTCGTCTTCGCGCGCCGCGGCATCGTGCCGGAGTCCGCCGCGAGCTGGTTCCTGCCGCGGGCCGTGGGTATGCAGCGGGCCATGGAGTGGGTGGCGACCGGCCGCGTCTTCGGCCCCGACGAAGCCCTCTCCGCCGGGCTGGTCCGCTCCGTCCACCCGCCCGAGGAGCTGCTGCCCGCGGCGTACGAACTCGCCCGTGAGATCGCCGGGAACACCTCGGCGATCTCGGTCGCCCTGTCGCGCCAGATGATGTGGCGGATGCTCGGCGAGTCCCACCCGATGGCCGCGCACCGCCTCGACTCGCGGATCATGAGCCAGATCGGCGGCGGCCCGGACCCCGTCGAGGGCGTCGAGTCGTTCCTCGCCAAGCGGCCGCCCGAGTTCCCCGGCCGGGTGAGCAAGGACATGCCGGCCGTCCACCCCTGGTGGCAGGAGGAGGAGTTCCGGCCCTTCGGGGAGTAACCCTGATCGCCTCTGAACCAGGAGAACGCATGACAACGTTCGACTACATCGTGGTGGGCGCTGGCTCAGCGGGATGCGTGCTCGCGAGCCGCCTCTCCGAGGACCCCGGGACGTCCGTGCTGCTGATCGAGGCGGGCGGCAAGGACACCACTCCGCTGATCAGGATGCCCAAGGGGTTCGGCAAGCTGCTGGGGGACCCCGGCTTCGCCTGGCACTATCCGGTCGAGCCGGTGGGTCCGACGGGGCGCGTCGAACACTGGGTCCGCGGCCGGACGCTCGGCGGATCCAGCTCGGTCAACGGCATGGTCTACAACCGCGGTGACCGCGCCGACTACGACGAGCTGGAGCGGCTCGGCAACCCCGGCTGGGGCTGGGACACGATGCTGCCGATCTTCAAGGCGATCGAGGACAACGCCCTGGGTGCTTCCGACGCGCGGGGAGCGGGCGGCCCCTTGCACATCTCCACCGCGCCGAAGCCGGAGCAACTCTGCGAGGACGCCATCGCCGCCGGCACCGGACTCGGCTGGCGCCGCACCGAGGACCTCAACGCGAGCGACGACGAACGCATCGGCTACGCCATGGCCACCATCAGGAACGGACAGCGGTTCAGCGCCGCCCGCGCCTTCCTGCATCCGGCCGCGCGCCGGCCGAACCTCACCCTGTCGGTGGACACCCTCGTGACGCGAGTTCTGACGGAGAAGGGCAGGGCGGTGGGCGTACGCGCCCGCAGCGCGGGCCGGGAAACCGACTTCCGAGCCCGACGCGAGGTGATCCTCTCCGCCGGAAGCATCGCCACACCGAAGATCCTCCAGCTCTCGGGCATCGGTCCGGCAGAGACACTGAAGTCGGCGGGCGTCGACGTCCTGGTCGACAGCCCCCACGTCGGCGGCAGGATGCGTGAGCACCGCTGTTTCGTCGTCCAGTACCGGCTGAAGGCAGCTCTCGGCTACAACAAGGCGCTGAGCACCCCGCTGCGCCAGGCCCTGTCCGGTGTCAAATACCTGGCGACCCGCCGCGGACCTCTCGCCGCCCCCGCCTTCGACGTCATCGCCTTCTTCAAGACCCGCCCCGAACTCGCCCGCCCGGACGCACAACTGCTGATCGCACCCTTCTCCCTCATGCCGGAGATCCCGGGAAAGGAAACCGGCGTGGAGCGCGAGCCGGGAGTGATGGGCCTCGGCTACGTCCTGCGTCCCACCGCCGAGGGACGCCTCCACATCACCGCGGCCGACCCCGACGCGCACCTCACCATCACGCCGAACTACTACGGCTCCGATCACGACCGACGCGTCGGGACCGCCGCCTTCCGCAGAATGCGCGCCCTCTTCGAGACCGGCCCGATCGCCGACCGGATCATGGCCGAAACGCTACCCGGCCCCACGGTCGGAGAGGACCAGGAGATCATCGACGCCGGCCTCGAGCACGGCCGCTGCGGCTATCACGCCGTCGGCACGTGCGCCATGGGCCCCGCCGAGAACGACGTCGTGGACTCCCGGCTGCGCGTGCGCGGTGTCGATGGCCTGCGGGTTGTCGACTGCTCGGTCATGCCGACCATGGTCTCCGGCAATCTCAACGGGCCGATCATGGCCATGGCCTGGCACGCCGCGGACCTCGTCCTCGACAAGGGCTGAGCGATCACCGGGCGGCCTTACGAATTGATGAGATCTGTCCGAAACGTTGTCGTAGTTTCCCTGAAGTGTTAGCGTCCGCACGGCGTTCATTCAGTTGAATGCGTTAAACCATTACGCCCTGGACGGTGACCATGAGCGATGGTTTCCTGTACGAATCGTTCCGTGGTGTCGACTGGGGGGTCGCCACCGCGGACTCCATCGCGGCCCCGCCGCCGCCCCCGCCCGAGCGCGGCGGGCACTTCCGGCAGTGGACCGACGACATCCGTCAGCTGGTCGGTGCGACTCCCGACGCGCACCGGATGGTGGCCGGCTGGCCACGGCTGCAGCCCGACGGCCCCGGTGTCTGGGACCGGCAGGCCCTGGACCGCTGCGACCGCGCACTGGACTCGCTGCTCGAACTCGGTCTGCGGCCCGGCCTGACACTGCTCGACCGGTCGCTGCCGCCCTGGCTGGAGGCCTCCGGCGGCTGGCTCGCCCGCGACACCGCGGAACACTTCGCCGCCTACGCCGCCGAGCTGGGCCACCGCTTCGGCGACCGCGTGACGCGCTGGATCACCTCCACCGACCTGGCCGGGCCCACGATCGCGGACCACGTGGCCGGGATGTACACACCGGGCCGGGGCATCGGCCGCGCGGGCCTGGCCACCGTCCACCACATCCTGCTCGCCAACGGACTCGCGACCCAGGCACTCAGGGCCGCCGGCGCGAGCGGCCGCATCGGCACCACGGTCACCCTCGTCGGTGGTTACCCGGCCACCGACGACCCCTTCGACCGTCTCGCCCTGGAACGCCTGGAGAGCTGGACCAACCGCCTCTTCCTGGACCCCATGCTGCTCGGCGAGCACATGGTGACCGAGGACGACGTCTCACCGGTCGAGGCCACCGGCTGCGTACACCCCGGAGACCTGGAGATCATCGCCACCGCGCAGGACATGCTGGGCCTCTCCTGGCACACGCCCTTCCGCGTCACCGCACCGGAGAACCTGGCCCGCGTACTGCCGGCCAACAAGTGCCAGGGCACCCTCAACGAGGTGAACCGCCTGCTCATCGGCCTCGGATTCGCGATCACCCCGTTCGACGACGTGGAGACCACGGCGTACGGCTGGCCCCTCATCCCCGAGGCGCTCGCCGACGCCGTCGCGGACCTCCACGACCTGTACGGGGAGCTACTGCCTCCGCTGTCCGTCATCGACAACGGCATGGGCGATCTGGACCTGGTCGACGAGACGGGGCACAGCGACGACGTCCGGCGCAGGACACTGCTGAGCGCCAGGCTCTCCTGGCTGGGCCGCGTGATCGCACGCGGCGTGCCCGTCTGCGGCTACGAGTACTGGTCGGTGCTCGACAACCTGGAGGCGAAGTTCCGCTACACCCGCCTCTACGCGATGGCGGTCCCGGACCACGAGCCCCCGCCGCGTCCGCCGATGCCCTCGGACTGGGTACGCGGAGGTGCGTTCGCGGGCCCGGTTCCGTCCGGTGCCGCGGCCGGTCTGACGCTGGTGCCGACCGGGCCACGGGCTCAGAGCGTCGGAGCCCCGTAGTCCCTGCCCCGGATCAGGCGCACCGGGGTGTATACGAGCACGTCCTCGTCCCGCTGGTTGCGTACGGTGATCCGGCTGGTCACCACGCCCCGGCCGGGCTTGCTGGAGGGGCGGGAGCCCGTGGTCTCCACGACGGCGTACAGCGTGTCGCCGACGTAGACCGGCCCCTGCACCGTCAGCTCCATGTGCAGGAAGGCGAGGCCCGTGCCGTGCAGCACGTTCGTCTGGAGTACGAGTCCCTCGGCGATGCAGTACGTCAGCGCCCCCGGGACCAGCCGCCCCGTGTAGCCGCCGTCCGCGGCGTGCGAGGCGTCCCAGAAGAGCGGCTCGTTGAAGCCGCCCCAGGTGATGAAGTTGACCAGGTCCGTCTCGGTGACGGTGCGGCGGGCGGTCCGGAAGATCTGGCCCTTCGGCATGTCCTCGTACGTCATCCCCTGGACCAGCGGCGGGATCTCGGTGGCGGTGTGCTCCGATGTCATGGCGGGCTCCTCAAGCATTCGTGGCATTCGCAGGCGTCAGCGGGTGTCCATGGCCGTCAGTGGGTGTCCGTGGGTCAGAGGTCGATCGGGTGCTTGTCCGCCACGCCCTCGAAGTCAGGGGCGCGCTTCTCGCGATGGGCGGCCAGCCCTTCGACGACCTCGTGCCCGCCGAACCCGAAGAACTCCAGTCCCAGCGAGGCCTCGAAGATCGGCTGGGCGGTGCGGTACCAGTGGTTGAGGGACCGCTTGGTCCAGCTGATGGCACTGGCGGGCCCGGCGGCCAGAGCGGTCGCCACCCGCAGACCCTCCGCGTGTACGTCCTCGTCGTCCACGCACTTCGACACAAGGCCGATGCGCTCGGCCTCCTCGCCGGTGAGCGTCTCGCAGGTCAGCAGGTAGTACTTGGCCTTGGCCATGCCGCACAGCAGCGGCCAGCAGATGGCGGCGTGATCACCGGCCGCGACCCCGAGACGTGTGTGCCCGTCGACGATCTTCGCCCGGCGTCCGGCGATGGAGATGTCCGCCAGCATGCCGACGACCAGCCCGGCGCCGACGGCCGGGCCGTGGATGGCGGAGACCACCGGCTTCGAGCAGTTGATCACCCCGTACACCATGTCCCGCGCCTCGCGCATGACCCGGGCACGCACCGCGTACTCCTCGGTCAGGGCATCGATGGAATCGAAGGTCCCGCCGGCCGAGAAGGCCTTGCCCGCGCCCTGGACCAGCACCGCACGCGTCTGTTCGTCCCGGTCCACGACCGGCCAGACATCGGCGAGCTCACCGTGCATCCGAGGATCCACGGCGTTGAGGTTCGGGGCGTCGAGCACGATGCGGAGCACGCCGGACGCGGGCCTCTCGAACGTCAGGCTCGTGAACTGGTCGTAGAGATCGGTCACGTCGCGCTCCTGGTGTATTCAGTGCGGATACTATAATTATCTAACTGTATCGAGGGGTGGGCAGGCAAGCGGGCGGCAACCGCATCGCACCGAGGACGGGAAGCGCGGCATGGATCTCACCTTCAGCGAGGAACAGGACGAACTGCGCAAGGTCGTACGGTCGTTCCTCACCAAGCACGCCACGGAGGCCGACGTGCGCCGCCTGGCGGCCGACCCGAGCGGGTACGACCCGGTCGTCTGGCGGCGGATGGCCACGGAGATCGGCCTGCAGGGACTGGCGGTGCCGGAGAAGTACGGCGGCTCGGGCTTCGGTTACGTCGACCTCGGCGTCGTCTTCGAGGAGACGGGCCGCGCGCTGCTGTGCGCGCCGTACTTCGCCACCGTCGCCCTGGCCGCCGAGACGCTGCTGCGCTGCGACGACGAGAGGGCCCGCGGCGATCTTCTTCCCGGCATCGCGTCCGGCGAGACCGTCGCCACGCTCGCGCTCACCGAGGAGAACGGCCGGTGGGACGAGACAGGCATCCGGCTCACCGCCCATGACGAGGAGGGCGGCTGGCGACTGACCGGAGCAAAGACATACGTCCTCGACGGACACCTCGCCGACCTGCTCCTGGTCGCCGCCCGCACACACTCCGGCATCAGCCTCTTCGCCGTAGACGGCGAAGCGCCGGGCCTCGCCCGCACACCCCTCCCGACTCTCGACCAGACACGCAAGCAGGCCCGGGTGGAGTTCACGAACACCCCCGCCCGCCTGCTGGGCCCCGAGGGCGCCGCCTGGCCGGCCCTCGAACGAACCCTCGCCGCGGCCTCCGTACTGCTGGCAGCCGAACAGGTCGGGGGAGCGGACGCCGCACTGGACGCGGCCGTGGAGTACGCCAAGATCCGCGAGCAGTACGGACGGCCCATCGGTTCCTTCCAGGGGATCAAGCACAAGTGCGCCGACATGCTCGTGGAGATCGAGTCCGCCCGCTCGGCCGCGTACGGAGGACTGTGGGCACTGGACGCGGGCGACGGGGCGGAGACCGCGATCTCGGCGGCCCTTGCCCAGGCGTTCTGCTCGGAGGCCTTCACGAAGGTCGCAGGCGACAACATCCAGGTCCACGGCGGCATCGGCTTCACCTGGGAGCACCCCGCGCACCTGTACCTCAAGCGGGCCAAGAGCTCCGAGGTGCTGCTCGGCGCGCCGTCGTACCACCGGGAGCTGCTCGCCGCCCGGCTCGGCATCTGATCATCGGCAAAGGAGCTGGCATGGAGCTGGACTTCGGGCCCGCGGTACGCGACTTCCGCGACGAGTTGCGGGACTGGCTGGCCGAACACCTCGTGGGGGAGTTCGCCGAGCACCGGGGCGTGGGCGGCCCCACCGACGGGGCGGCCTGGGAGGTCCGCCTCGCCTGGGACCGCGAGCTGGCGGCCGGGAACTGGCTCGGGGTCGGCTGGCCGCAGGAGTACGGCGGACGAGGGCTCGGTCTCCTTGAGGAGATCGTCTTCGAGTACGAGTACGCCCGCGTGAACGCCCCCTACCGGGCCACCGTCAACGCCCTCGACCTGCTCGGGCCCATGCTCCTGAGGATGGGAAGCGAGGCGCAGCGGAAACGCTTCCTGCCGCCGATCCTCGCCGTCGAGGAACTGTGGGGCCAGGGCTTCAGCGAACCGGGCGCCGGCTCCGATCTGGCCTCCGTGCGCACCCGTGCCGAGCGCGACGGCGACGCCTGGGTGGTCAACGGGCAGAAGGTGTGGACCTCCTTCGGTATCCACGCCGACTGGCTCTACGTCCTCACGCGCACCGACCCCGACTCCCGGCGGCACAAGGGACTGACGATGCTGCTCGTCCCGGCCGGCCGGCCGGGCGTGGAGATCCGGCCCATCCGCAACCTCGCGGGCCAGGACGAGTTCGCCGAGGTGTTCCTCTCCGACGCACGCACCGATGCCGACATGGTGGTGGGCGAGGTCGGCCAGGGCTGGCGCACGGCGATGGCCACCCTCGGCATCGAACGCGGCACCACCTTGTTGCCCCAGCAGCTCACCTTCGAGCGGGAGGCCGAGGCGCTGATCGGTCTGGCCCGTGAGCGGGGCGCGCTCGACGACCCGATGCTGCGCCGCCGGATCGTGGACGCCTGGATCTCCGTACGCATCATGCGCACCACCAACCTGCGGACCATCGCGGAACTGACCGCGGGCCGCACACCGGGACCGCAGGCCACCACGGCCAAGCTGTACGCCTCGACCAGGCACCAGCAACTCGGCCATCTGGCCATGGAGTTGGCCGGACCCGCAGGGCAGATCGTCGGTGAGGACTACGGCCTGGGCACCCGGCAGCGCTCCTTCCTGCTGTCACTGGCGGAGACGATCTACGGCGGGTCGAGCGAGATCCAGCGCAACATCATCGGGGAACAGGTCCTCGGCCTGCCGAAGGAGCCTCGGCCATGAGCGAAGCTGAGCACGGGCCACTGAACGCGGCCGGAGGTTCCCTCGGTGCCGCGGGAGGGTCCTTGGAGGACCGGATCGACCGCATCGAGTCGCACCTCGCCATCCAGCAACTGCCCATCCGCTACGCGCTCGCCGTGGACGCCCGCGACCTCGACGCCTGGGCCGGCTGTTTCCGGCCCGACGTGGAGATGGGGCGGCACGGCCGGGGTCGGACCGCACTGCTGGCGTACATCGAGCCTCTGGTCCGTGGCTTCCGCCGGTCGGTCCACCAGATCTGCGGCCACCGCGTCGAGTTCACGGACCGTGACACGGCGACCGGTGCCGTCTACTGCCGTGCCGAGCACGAGGTGGGGGACCGGTGGATCGTGATGGCGATCTGCTACCGGGACGACTACACGCGCGTGGAGGGCGAGTGGTACTTCTCCCGCCGCCGTGAGCAGCACTGGTACGCGGCCGATGTGACCGAGCGCCCCCAGGCCGTGGACTTCAACGGCTGGGAGGGGTCCGGACAACCGGCGCTGCCTGACGCCTTTCCCTCATGGGCGCCCTTCTGGAAGGACAAGTGATGCAGCGAGGCACACGGCTGGCCGGGAAGACGGCGCTGGTCACCGGCGGAGGACAGGGAGTCGGCCGCGGCATCGCGCTCGCGCTGGCCGCCGAGGGGGCGGCCGTGGTGATCACCGGCCGTACCGAGAGCAAGCTCAAGGACACCGCCGGGGAGATCGCCGAGCGCGGTGGGCGGGCGTACACCGTCGTCGGGGACGTGGGCGACCGTGACGACGTCGACCGCATGGTGGCCGACACGGTACGGGAGTTCGGCGGGCTCGACGTGCTCGTCAACAACGCGCAGTCCTCGGTCCAGCGCCGACTGGAGAAGACGTCGTACGAGGATGTCGAACTCACCTACCGGAGCGGGCCGTTGGCCGTGTTCCACGCGATGCAGGCCGCCCTGCCCCACCTCAAGGACAGCCGCGGCAGCGTCGTGAATCTCGGCTCCTCGGCCGCGGTGCAGGGCGAGGTGACCTTCGCGGCGTACGCGATGGCCAAGGAGGCGATCCGCGGGCTGACCCGGGTTGCCGCGCGGGAGTGGGGTGCGTACGGGATTCGCGTGAACGTCGTCTGCCCCGCCGCGCTCAGTCCGGCGGCGGAGGACTATCTCGCCGCGCATCCGCAGAAGGCGGCAGAACTCGCCCGCGAGATTCCGTTGGGCCGGCTCGGGGCGCCGGAGGCGGACATCGGCCGCGCGGTCGCCGCGCTCGTCAGCGACGACATGGCGTACCTGACGGGAGCGACGCTGATGCTGGAGGGGGGCCGGACGTTGATCGGGTGACCGGTGCGTCCGGCAGGGCCCCTTTTCGCCCCCGCCGCCCCTGCCCATTCCCGTCACTACTCGGGGGCGCTGCCCCCGAACCCCCGCTCCTCAAACGCCGGAGAGGCTAGATTTTCCGCGGTCCGGGCCGACATTTCAGCCCGTCCGGCGTTTGAGGACGAGGCCGTTCAGGCCGATAAGCGGGGGTCTGGGGGCGCAGCCCCCAGAAGGGACGGGAATGGGTAGGGGCGGCGGGGGCGAAAGAACTTCACACAACCCCCCGCGCCCGCAACCCCGCCAACTGACTCTCCGTCACCCCCGCCAACCTGCCCAGGACTTCGGCGGTGTGCTCGCCCAGCCCGGGCGGAGGTTCGTAGCCCTCGACGGGGGTCGCCGTGAACCGGATCGGGTTGGCGAGGAGCGGGAGACGCCCGGACACGGGGTCGTCGACATCCACCAGCATCCCCCGATGCTGAATCTGAGGGTCGGCGAAAACCTCGGGCATCTCGTTGAACGGCCCCGCGGGGACGTCGTGTTCGTCGAGAACGGCCAGCCACTCGTCCCGCGTCCGAGTCAGCATGATCTCTTCGAGCACCGGCAGGATCTCCGCGCGATGGGAGATCCGCGCGGAGGTGGTGCCGAACCGCGGATCCTGAAGCAGGTCGCTGCGCCCGGCCGCAGCACAGAACGCGGCGAACTGCTTGTCGTTGCCCGCGACGAGGAACAGTGGCTTGTCCTTGCACAGGAAGGCCTGTGAAGGGATCCCGCCGTAGCCGCCGTTGCCGCGCCGCTGCGGGACCTCCCCGGACACGAGGTAGTTCATCGCGAAGTGCGACAGGGAGGCGAGCCCGCAGTCCAGCAGGGAGAGGTCGATGAACTGGCCCTCACCGGTGGCGTCCCGGTGTCGCAGCGCCGCCAGGACGGCCGTGGAGGCGTACAGCCCGGTGAGGATGTCGACCATGCTGACCCCGACCTTCATCGGCTCGTCGGGGTGTCCGGAGACGCTCATCATCCCGGACATGGCCTGGAAGATGCCGTCGTAGCCGGGGCGGGCGGCGTACGGACCGGTCTGGCCGAAGCCGGTGACCGACAGGTACACCAGGCGCGGGTTGAGCTCGCGCAGGCTCTCGTGGTCGAGGCCGTACTTCGCCAGCGTCCCCGCGCGGAAGTTCTCGACGAGGACGTCCGAGCGGGCGGCCAGGGCGCGGATCAGCGCCTGGCCCTCGGCGGTGGCGTGGTTGACGGTGACGGACTGCTTGTTGCGGTTGCAGGAGAGGTAGAAGGCGGCCGTGTCCGTGCGGTCGCCCTCGGGGCCGGCGGCGAAGGGCGGGCCGTAGGTCCGTGAGTCGTCGCCCGTCCCGGGGCGCTCGACCTTGATCACCTCCGCGCCGAGGTCGGCGAGTATCTGGGTGGCCAGCGGGGCCGCGAGGATGCGGGACAGGTCGAGGACACGTACTCCGGCCAGGGCGGTCGACGGCATCGAGGGGCCTCCCTCTGGGAGGGCACTCCATGCCGGAGCGCCCTGTGACGAGCGAGCTAATGAGTTATATAAATAATACATCTGGAGCTCGGGCTCGTCCCGTACGATTGCTTCAACTATCCAATTCATGTAACTATATCGATCGGCCGGACAGGCCGAGACCGGAGGGCGTGCGGATGACCGTCGCGGCGAGGACCCTCACCGACCAGGAACAGCGCGAACGCCGTGCGTGGTTCCGGGCCCGCTGGGAACGCGGGGTCGCGTTCAACCGCAACTGCCGTATGCGAATGGTGCGTTGGGACCCCGATGGCGTAGAGGTGGCACTTCCCTACGCCGAGGCCCTCTCCGCCCACGAAGGCGTCTTCCACGGCGGAGTGATCTCGGCGCTCATCGACACCGCGGGCGCCGGAGCCGTGATCGCCGGGCACGACTTCCAGAAGGGGAGCCGGCTCAGCACGGTGTCGATGTCGGTCCAGTACCTCGCGCCCGCCCGGGGCCGGGAGGCCATCGCCTTCGCGCGGTGCGTCAGACGGGGCCGCCGACTGCACTTCGCCGACGTCGACGTGCGGATGCCCGACGGACGCATCTGCGCCCGGGGCCAGGTGGTGGTGACCATCTCGGGGGAGCGGCCGGGCGTCGGTGACCCCATCGAACCGTTGACCGAGGAGTGACGTGATGCCCGAGGAGCCCACCCAGGACCAGGACCTGGTGCTCTACGAGGTCGACGAGGACGGCGTCGCCACCGTCACCCTCAACCGGCCCGAGCGCAAGAACGCGTGGAGCATCCCCATGGAGCGCCTCTTCTTCGCGCTCCTCGACGAAGCCGCGCAGGATCCCGCCGTCCGCGTCGTCGTCATCACGGGCGCGGGCCGGGCGTTCTGCCCCGGCATGGACGTCCAGCGGCTGGAGCAGAACGCGCAGCCTGGCCAGTCCCTCAACCTCCAGGCCCGCGTACCCATGTACAGCAGGCGGAACATGCCGAAGCCCATGATCGCCGCCGTCAACGGCGCCTGCGCGGGCATCGGTCTGGTCCAGGCACTCGTCTGCGACATCCGCTTCGCCGCCCGCGGGGCCCGCTTCACCACCGCCTTCACCCGACGGGGCCTGGCCGGCGAGTACAACATGCCGTACGTGCTGCCACGCGTCGTCGGCCTGGAGAACGCGCTCGACCTGCTGCTGTCCGGCCGGGTCTTCGACGCCGACGAGGCGAAGGAACTCGGCCTCGTCAGCCGCGTCGTGGAACCGGACGACCTGCTCGACGCCGCCCGTGCCTACGCCCGGGACATCGCCCGCAACTGTTCCCCGCGCGCCATGGCCGTCGTACGCCACCAGGTGTACGGCGACCTCGACCGCGACTTCACCGGGGCACTCGCCCGCTCCTACTCCGCCATGGAGTTCTTCGCGGGCTCACCGGACTTCCGCGAGGGTGTCGCCAGCTTCGTCGAGAAGCGGGAGCCGAAGTTCGAGGGGCTGCCTCCCGACTTCGACCCGGACGAGGCCACCCGCGACGCCTTCCTGCCGTACTGACCTGCCGCACGATGCGCCGTGCCGGCCTGCTGTACGACGTGCCGCGCCGAACCGCCGTACCGACCGAGGAGACTTGACGATGACAGGGCAGCCGTTCCCCGTCGAGGCCGGGCACATCATGATGTTCGCCCGCGCCATCGGCGACGAGACCCAGGCCCACCGGGGCGAGACCGCACTCGCGCCGCCCACGTTCACGATGGCGAGCGCCCAGTACGACCCGGACCACCACTTGCGGCCCAGGCCGGGCGCGGAGTGGTTCGGATCGGGAGGCGGTCCCGGGGTGATGCCCGAAGGCGGCGGCGGGCTGCACGCCGAGCAGCACTTCGAGTACCACCGCCCGGTGCGCGCGGGGGAGACCCTGTACGCGACCACCGTCACCGGACGCAGCTGGGAGAAGCAGGGCCGCACCGGCCGCCTGCTGTTCAGTGAGCGAGTCACCGAGTACCGGGACGCCGCCGGCGAACCCGTCGTCAGCGCCCGGACCGTGGCCGTCGTGCCCGAGGGCCCCGCAACCCCGAAGGACGCCCGATGAGGCTGAGCGCAGACGGCATCAAGGTCGGCGAGACCAGAAGGAGCGTGCTGGTCGAGGACCTGAAGCGCACCCGGATCGTGCAGTACGCGGGCGCGTCCGGCGACTACAACCCGCTGCACACCGACGAGAGGTTCGCCACCGAGGTCGCGGGGTATCCCAGCGTGTTCGCCCATGGAATGCTCACGATGGGCATGACCGGCCGGGTCCTCACCGACTGGGTCGGCACCGAGTCACTGCTGACCTTCGGCGTGCGCTTCAAGGCCCAGGTCTGGCCGGGGGACACCCTGACGGCCACGGCGACCGTCGAGTCCGTCGAGGACACCCCGGCCGGACCGGTCGCCCACTTCTCCGTGCGCACCGTCAACCAGAACGGCGCCGAGGTGGTCACCGGTACCGCGGCGGCCCGGCTGGAGCCCTGATCCGGTGGCCGGCGCGCTGAAGGCCGTAGCGGCACCCACCTGGACCGCGATGGTGAGCCGTGCCTACGACCACGCGCGCCCCGCCGTCCGGTTCCACGACGTGAGCTGGACAGGACGCGAACTCCTCGACCGGGCGGGCGGCGCGGCCGACCTGCTCGACACGCTCGACCTCGCCCCCGGCGAGCCTGTGCCCGCGCTGATCGCCACCTCTGCCGACGCCCTCGCGCTGGTGATCGGCGGCGCCGGATCGGGCCACCCGCTCGCCCCGCTCGGCGTCCGCGCGACCCCGTACGAGATCGCGGCGGTGGTAGAGGCATCGGGGTCCCAACTCCTCCTCGCCCAGCCGGAGTTCGCCGAACTCGGTGAGCGCGTCGGTCAACTGGTCGGCTGCCCCGCCGTCGTCGTCCCCGAACTGCGCCCGAGCGGAAGGGCGTTGACGGCCGAGCCCGACGCGCTCGCCGCTGTCCTGCACACCTCCGGGACCACGGGCATCCCCAAACCCGTCCCCATGACGCAGCGACGTCTGGCAGCCCGTGCCGGCGTCAACGGTCGGCTCTGCGCGCTCGACCCCGACAGTTTCTACGGCGGCAGCGCGCCCTTCCACCACATCGCGGGCCTCGGCAACATCGCCGTCGCCCTCGCCGCCGGCGCGCTGATCACCGGCCTGCCGCGCTTCACCGTCGAGGGCTGGGCCCTGCTGCGGGAACTCGGCACCACCCACACCAGCATGGTCCCCGCGATGCTTGAAACGCTGCTGGGGGCAGGTCAGGCCCGCCACGAAGGGCTGCGCGTCCTCCAGTACGGCGGCGCGCCCATCCGTCCGGGCACACTGCGCCGCACGTACGAGGCGATGCCCGGCGTGCGCATGCTCAACATGTTCGGTCAGACGGAGGGCTCGCCCATCAGCGTGCTCACCCCCGAGGACCACCGTGAGGCGGTCGCCGGGCACACCGCACTGCTGCGGTCGGTCGGACGGGCCGCCCCGGGCGTCGAACTGCGGGTCCGGGACGCCGGGCCGGACGGGGTCGGCGAGATCCACGCCCGTGCCGACCATCTCTTCCGCGTCGACGCCGAGGGCTGGCTGCACAGCGGCGACCTGGGCCGGGTCTCGGAGGACGGCTACCTCTACCTGTCCGGCCGACGAAACGACATGATCATCCGAGGTGGCGAGAACGTCCACCCGCTGGAGGTGGAGACGGTCCTCGCCTCGCATCCCGGCATCGCGGACGTGGCGGTCGCCGGCGCGCCGGACCACCGGCTCGGCCAGACCGTCGTCGCCTTCGTCGTACCGTCCGACCGTGACGACCCACCGGAACCGGGGCTGCTCAGGGAGTACGCCCGCGACCGCCTGTCCGGGTTCAAGGTGCCCGTCCGCTGGTGGTTCGTGGACGAGCTGCCGCGCAACGCCAACGGCAAGGTCGTACGCCGCGGCCTGCGGGAACCGCCGGTGAGCAAGGGAGACTCGCATGACGCCTGACCACTCCGTCGTCGCCCCGGAGACCGTCGGAGTCGACCCGCACCGGCTCGACGTACTGCTGCGAAGGATCCGGCTGGAGGTCGATCACGGACCGCTGCCGTCCGCGCAGGTCGCCGTCGCCCGGGGCGGTCGGCTGGTGGCCTTCGAGACCTGGGGCGACGCCCGTCCCGACACCCGGTACGTCCTGCAGTCCGTCGGACGGTCGATCGTCGCGGGCGTCGTGTGGAAACTGATCGGCGACGGGCTGCTGGACGTGGGTGAGCAAGTCGCCGCGATCATCCCGGAGTTCGCACCGAACGGGAAGGAGGAGGTGACGGTCGAGCACGTCCTCACACACACCGCCGGCTTCCCCTTCGCGCCGCTCGGGTACCCGAAGATGCTCGACCGCGAGCAGAGGCTCGCCGCGTTCGGCCGCTGGCGGCTCGACTACCCGCCGGGCAGCCGCTTCCAGTTCCACCTCACCTCGGCGGCCTGGCTGATCGCCGAGATCGTCGAGCGGCGTACGGGCCTGGCCTTCGCCGACTACCTGCACGAGCGGATCGCCCGCTCGCTGGGCCTGTCCTCGATCGAACTCGGCGTCCCCGTGGACCGACAGCCCGCCACCGTCGCCCCGATGATCGCCACCGACCGCACGGACGACGACCAGGAGCCCGACCCCTGGGGACCGTGGTACCTGTCCGACCCGCGTGTGCTCGCGGCCGGCGAGCCGAGTCACGCGCTGGTCGCCACCGCCGCCGATGTCGCCCTGTACTTCCAGGCGCTGGAGCACTCGGGCCTGTGGAAGCCGGAAGCGGTGGCGGAGGGCACCAGGATCCGCCTGACCGGGCACCCGCACGGCGAACAGATCTACGGGGGCGGCAGCGGGCGGCGTACGAGCGTGGGGCTGTTCGTCACCGTGGCCGGTCCGGATGCGGGCAGCCAACTGCCTTCCACCGGCTCGCCGTTGCTCTTCGGCAGTGCCGGCGCGGCGTACCAGCTGGGCTTCATGGACCCGGAGTCCGGTCTGTCCTTCGCCTGTCTGAGCAACGGCTACCCGCTCGCGGGCTACGACCACTCGCGGCGCGGGACGGCCCTGCTCACCAACCTGGCGAACCTCGCGGCCGATCTCGTCGACTGAGCGCGGCCTGGCTCTCCGCGTCGCATGTCCCACTGAGTGGGCCCGGTACCGACCTTCGGTACCGGGCCCACTCAGTGGGTACTGCCAGTCTCAACGGCTGATCAGCTGCTGTGCGTTGTTGTACATGATGTCGTCCTGGACCGACTCGTCGAGCTCCGCGAGGAGCTTGCGGTAGTCGGCCGGGTTGGCGATGCCCTCGGCGTGCGGGAAGTCCGAGCCCATCACGATGGACTCGTGATAGCCGAGACGCTTCACCAGGCTCGGGATGTCGTCCTCCGGGTAGGGCACGACGCGGATGTGCTTGCGGAAGACCTGGCTGGGGCGCTCGTCCAACTGGCCGCCGATCCAGGGGCCGTTGCGGCCCATGCCGCGGCTCTTGTCCATGTGGCGGACGAAGTGCGGCACCCACTCGGCGCCGAACTCGGACACCAGGACGTTGATGTCGGGGAAACGCCCGAAGAGGTTGTCGAAGATCAGCGCCGACAGCGTCTCCTCGATGGGGCGCTGGCCGTAGGTGTTCATCCACTGCCACGCGGACATCCGGAAGTGGATCGGGCTCGCGTCGTGGCCCCAGGCCGGGGCGACGTTCGAGTTGTAGTAGAACTCGCTGATGTGGTAACAGACGCTGGCCTTGGCCTCGTTGACCAGTTTCCAGAACGGGTCGAAGTACGGGTCCCCGGGCGAGCGGCCGTACTGCGGGCCGGTCGGCAGCATGATGAACCGGGCGCCCTGCTCCAGCACGAACTCCAGCTCCTTCACCGCACTGTCCAGGTCGCGCAGGGACAGCAGGGCGGGGGAGTAGATGCGGTCGTTGTGGTTGAAGCCCCACACCTCGTTCATATAGCGGTTGAACGAGTGGTAGTTGGCGTAGAGCGGCTCGACGCCCTGCACGTACTCCTCGGCGACGAGTGCCCAGCCGCCCGGATAGATGATCGTCTGGTCCAGTCCCTGCTCGTCCATGACGCGCAGCCGGGCCTCGCGGTTCTGGTACGACTCGTGCATCGGCTCGAACTGGTACGTCTCGTCGGGGTTGCCCGAGGCCATCGCCTTGAGCATCTCCTTGAGCGAGCCGGGCCGGTAGACCTGCCCGAACTCGGGCTCCAGACAGACCACGATCCGGTCCCCGGCGAGGATGACCTCACGGCCGTCCGGCAGGGTCACCGGCGCCACTGCCTGGCCGAGGAACTCCTTCGGGAGGTAGCGAGTGAAGGAGTCCCGTTCCTCGTACATGTGCTGGTCGCAGTCGAAGATCCGCTTGCGCTGTTCGGCCATGGCCGTCGCCTCCACCCTGAAGCCATTCAGTACGCCTCCTATAATTATCTAACTATTTGGAGAACGCAAGGGAGGATGAGAGGCGGGTGTTGAGATGGTCAGTCGATGAGCTCAAGGACCGTCTTGGGGCCCAGTGCGTTGACGACGTCGTCGGCGCTGGAGATGTGGCGCTGCCACAGCTTCTCGGCCTCGTCCGCCTTGCCGGCCTCGATCAGGCCGACCAGCCGGACGTGCGCCCGGTGCCCCTTGAGGGCCTGTGTCTTCTGGGTCTCGGCATCGGTGGCGGCCACGGTGTACGAGGCGTTGGCCCGGTCGATGATGTTGCGCAGCATGCCGCAGAGGAGGATCAGGGTCTGGTTGCCGGTGAGCTCGACCAGGAGGGCGTGGAACGCGTCCTGCGCGTCCACCAGGGCCAGGGGGCTGTCCAGGACGGCCTTCTCGGCAGCCACCGCGTCGCGCAGCCGCTTGATGTCGTCCGCCGTGTGCTTGGTGGCGACCTGGCGCGCGCACGGCGGCTCGATGAGGGCCGCCGCCCGGTAGACGTCCCCGAGGGTGGCGCCGCGGTACTCCAGGATCAGGCCGGCGAAGCGGGCTGCGACGTCCGAGTCGGGCGCGCTCACCCGGGCACCGCCGTGCGCTCCGCGCCGGACCGTGATCAGGGACTCCGACTCCAGGACGCGGAACGCCTCGCGCAGGGTCGGCCGCGAGATGCCGAACTGCTCCATCAGCCCCGACTCCGGCGGCAGCGCGTCGTCGGGCTTCAGCTCGCCCCGTACGATCTGGCGGCGCAGGTGTCCGGCGACCAGTTCGGCCGTCTTCGGTACGCGCACCTGGCGTCCGACGGGGCCGCGGGAGGGAGCGGGCACGATCGGCGTTTCTGCGCGGGCTGCCTCAGCCACGGTGGGCTCCTCATATAGCAAAATGAATCGTCTTAGTGCATCGAGGGTACCAGGTCAAGAGGTGAGTGATCTTGTCCATGCGGGACTTGGTCTGGCGCCTGGGTCGTCGGTGGGTATATAGATGATTCATCTAGCTATAAATCCAACACGGGCCCGTGGGAGTGACCTCGATGACCGAGAACCCGACCCCGGTGATCCTCACCGAGCTGACCGACGACGGGGTCATGATCCTCACCCTGAACCGGCCCGAGCGGCACAACGCCTGGACGCTGGAGATGGAGCTGCTCTACAACGAGCTGTTCGACCGCGCCGAGGCGGATCCGGCGGTTCGGGCCGTCGTGCTGACCGGGGCGGGGCGCAGTTTCTGTCCGGGCATGGACATGAGTGTGCTGGACGGGGCGTCCTCCGGCGCGAGCCCGTGGCCGACCGGTGAGCTGCCGCCGCGCACGAGGCCCATGTCCTTCCCGAAGCCCCTCGTGGCGGCCGTCAACGGCGCCTGCGCCGGCATCGGGTTCAACCAGGTGCTGATGTGTGACGTGCGGTTCGCCGTACCGGGCGCCAAGTTCGCCGCCGCCTTCAGCGCGCGCGGCCTGGTGGCGGAGGACGGCGTGTCGTGGATCCTGCCCCGGCTCGTCGGATACGGGAACGCGAGCGATCTGCTGCTGTCCTCGCGCAGGATCACCGGTACGGAGGCCTTGGCGATGGGCCTGGTGAATCGCCTGGTCGAGCCGGCGGAACTGCTCCCGACGGCCATCGCGTACGCGACCCGACTCGCCTCCTCGGCCAGCCCGTACGCGATGTCCCTCATCAAGCGGCAACTCGCCGACGACCAGTCCAGGAGCTTCACCGAGAGCCGCGACAGCGCGGCCGCGCTGCTCGCCACGGCGAAGCGCGCCCCGGACTATCGCGAGGGCGTACGCAGTTTCATCGAACGCCGACAGCCGGAGTTCGCGGCGCTCGGGGCACCGCCATCGGCACCGGAGACATCCTCGGAACTCCGGGAGGAGGCCTCGTCATGACGCGAGCCGAACTGCCGCTGCACCGGCGCACGATCACCGTGACCGCACACGAGGAGGACGGGGACGAGATCTCGGTCGAGGCGGTGCTCTGTGACGAGCGGCCCAGGGCGGAGGTGCCGGCGCATGTCGTCCACCGGATGGTGCTCGGAGTGCGTGTCCGCCTCGCGGACATGGTCGTGGTGCACGCCGACGCGGACATGCGTACGTTCCCGCATGCCGAGTGTCCGCTGATCACCCCGGTCTTCGACGGACTCGTCGGGCTGAGTGTCGCCGCCGGGTACAACCGGGCGATCCAGGAGCGGTTCCGCGGGGTGTCCGGGTGCTCGCACCTCTACGAGCTGGCCCGCGTCCTCGGCCCCGCCGTCGTCCAGGCGGCCATCTCGGCCAACGCGCGCCGCCGTGACGCCGGTGAGCGGTCCCACGATCCGCGCTCCACGGCGGGTGTGCTGAACAGCTGCCACATCTGGGCGCCGGACGGGGTGGGCCTGCGCAAGCTCGACGCGGGCTGGCGGCCTGGGGAGGGGCCGCGCCCGGTTCCGGGGGTGGAGGCGTTCGGAGGGGCGTAGGTGGTGTGTTTTCGCCCCCGCCGCCCTTACCCGTCCCGTCCCTGGGGGCTGCGCCCCCAGACCCCCCTTATCGGCCTGAACGGCCTCGTCCTCAAACGCCGGACGGGCTAAGACTCAGCCTCTCCGGCGTTTGAGGAGCGGGGGGTTCGGGGGCTGGCCCCCGAAAGTGACGGGAATGGGTAGGGGCGGCGGGGGCGAAATCAAGCCCTCGGCTCGCGCGGGAGCCCCAGTACCTTCTCCGCGAGGATGTTCCGCTGCACCTGCGACGTTCCCGCATAGATCGTGCCGGACAGGGCGATCAGATAGGTCGTCGACCAGGACGCCGAGGAGTTCGCGGCGCCGGGATCGTCGGTGCGATAGGTGCGCAGGGGCGGCCGCCCGACCGGCACCTGGCCGTGCAGGCCCATGATGTCCATCGCCAGGTCGGTGACCTTGGTGTGGTACTCGCTCCAGTACAGCTTGGCGATCGACGTCTCGGGGCCGGGTTCGGCGCCCTTGAGCCAGCCCGTGAGGATCCGGTAGCCGAGGAAGCGCATGATCTCGACCTTGGACCAGCACCAGGCGATCCGCTGCCGGATCACCGGGTCCTGGTCCCTGCCGTACAGGCGGGCCAGCTCGACGAGGCGTTCGACCTCCGCCCGGAAGAGGATCGGATTGGTCGCCGCCTCCTCCCCGCGCTCCACGCCCAGCAGGCTCTGCGCGACCGTCCAGCCGTTGTCGACTCCGCCCACGACGAGGTCGGCCCGGGTGTGGGCGCCGTTGAAGAAGACCTCGTTGAAGTGGAGCTGCCCGCTCATCATGCGGAACGGCCGGACCTCGACACCGGGTTGGTCGAGCGGCACGAGGAGGAACGAAATGCCGCGGTGCTTGGAGGCGTCGGGGTCGGTGCGGGCCAGGACGAAGATCCAGTCGCTGTGGTGGGCGCCGGATGTCCACACCTTCTGCCCGTCGATCACCCATTCCTCGCCCTCACGCACCGCGCGCGTCCTGAGCGAGGCGAGGTCCGAGCCCGCGTCCGGCTCCGAGTAGCCCTGGCACCAGGTGTCCTCGCCGCTGAGGATGCGCGGGAGGAAGTGACTCCTCTGCTCCTGGGTGCCCCAGCGCAGCAGTGTGTTCGCCAGCATCTTCACGCCGAAGGTGTCCTGCGGCAGACCGAACGGCACGCCCGCCAGGGCCAGTTCCTCCATCAGGACGACCTGGTGGAGCTTGGACAGGCCTCGACCGCCGAACTCCTCGGGCCAGGTGAGCGAGAGAAGGCCGCGCTCGGCGAGCCGTCGGCGCCAGTCGCGCGCGAAGGCCCAGGCGGCCTCCTCGTCGAGGGCGCCGATGCCCTTCCAGCCGGCGGGCAGGGCATCGGCGAGGAACGCCTTGACCTCGGTGCGGAACGCCTCGGTCTCCGGGGGATAGGTGATGTCCACCTGCAGTGCCTCCTGCGCTTGGCCGACCCATCGCGGTATTGATTGTTTCAGTGTAATAGGTTATCTATTTAAGAGGAATAGCGACGAGCCAGGGCGGGCTGACATGGGACTGCTGGACGGCAGGAACGCCGTGATCACCGGCGGAGCACAGGGCATCGGCTTCGAGATCGCCGGCGTGCTCGGCGGCGCGGGCGCGTCCGTCGTCATCGGCGACATCAACGAGGACGCCGCGGCGCAGGCCGCCGAACACCTCGCCAAGAACGGCGTGGCCGCCACCTCGCTGCGCTGCGACGTCACCGACGAGGACGAGGTGGCCGCCCTCGTCGCCCATGGCACCGACGTGTTCGGACCGGTCGGCGTCATGGTCAACAACGCCGGGATCACCCGCGACGCGACCCTGCGCAAGATGGCCCTCGCGGACTTCCGTGCAGTGGTCGACGTCCACCTCACCGGAGCCTGGAACGGCACCCGCTACGCCGCCGAGGCCATGCGCGCCCACGGACAGGGCGGCAGCATCGTCAACATCTCCTCCATCGCCGGCAAGGTCGGCAACTTCGGGCAGACCAACTACAGCGCGGCCAAAGCCGGACTCGTAGGCCTCACCAAGGCGTCCGCCAAGGAACTGGCCCGGGCCGGCATCCGCGTCAACGCCGTGCAGCCCGGCCTCATCCGCACCGCGATGACCGAGGCGATGCCCCAGGCCGCCTGGGACGCGAAACTCGCCGAGATCCCCCTGGCCCGCGCGGGCGAACCCGCCGAGGTCGCCCAGGTCGTCCTCTTCCTCGCCTCCGACATGGCGAGCTACGTCACCGGAGCCGTGGTCGAGGTGACCGGCGGCCGGTACATGTGACCTCGTCCCTTCCGTGCCAGGTCCCCCTCCTGACCGGTCACCTCTCGACCCGCCCCCTCCTGCCCGTACCCCTCATGAAAGGCACGACGGATGCCCGCCCTCTTGCGTGACGCGGTGATCTGCGAACCCCTGCGTACCCCGGTCGGTGGCTACGGAGGCGTCTTCCGCGACGTGACGGCGGCAGAGCTCGCGGCCACGGTCGTACGCGCCGTGCTGGAACGCACCGGTGTACCGCCCGCCGCAGTCGACGACGTCCTGCTGGGCCAGTGCTATCCCAACGGCGAGGCCCCGGCCATCGGCCGTGTGGCCGCCCTGGACGCCGGCCTGCCCGTGGAGGTGCCGGGGCTCCAGATCGACCGCCGTTGCGGCTCCGGGCTGCAGGCGGTCATCACCGCGGCGATGCAGGTGCAGACCGGTGCGAGCGACCTGGTGCTGGCCGGCGGTGTGGAGTCCATGAGCCAGGCCGAGTTCTACACCACCGACGTGCGCTGGGGAGTACGCGGCGCGGGTACCACGCTGCACGACCGGCTGGCCCGCGGCCGGGTCACGTCCGGCGGTGCCAACCACCCTGTTCCCGGAGGCATGTTGGAGACCGCCGAGAACCTGCGGCGCGCGTACGGCATCCCCCGTGAGGAGCAGGACCTACTCGCCCAGCGCTCGCACGAGAAGGCCGTCGCGGCCCAGCGCGAAGGCCGGTTCGCCGACGAGATCGTGCCCGTCACCGTACGAACGCGGAAGGGCGAGACGGTCGTCGACACCGACGAACACCCGCGCCCCGGCTCGTCGTTGGAGAAGCTCGCGTCGCTGCGTCCCGTGCTCGGCCGGCAGGACCCCGAGGCGACCGTCACCGCGGGGAACGCCAGCGGGCAGAACGACGGCGCCTCGATCTGTGTCGTCACCCACCCCGAGCGCGCGGCCGAACTGGGCCTGCGCCCGCTCGGCCGCCTGGTCTCCTGGGCCGTCGTGGGCGTGCCTCCCGAGACGATGGGCATCGGACCGGTGCCCGCCACGGCCAGGGCGCTGGAACGGGCGGGACTGAAGCTCGCCGACATGGACCTGATCGAACTCAACGAGGCCTTCGCCGCCCAGGTCCTTGCCTGCACCCGTGAATGGGCCCTGACCGAGGCCGACTTCGAGCGGTTCAACGTCAACGGCTCCGGTATTTCGCTGGGCCACCCCGTCGGAGCCACCGGCGGCCGCATCCTCGCCACCCTGCTGCGCGAACTGGACCGCCGAGGGGCCCGCTACGGCCTGGAGACCATGTGCCTCGGCGGCGGGCAGGGCCTGGCCGCGGTCTTCGAACGGCCGACGCACGCACACAACGCGCTCAACGCTCTTGGAGGACGCTGATGGCCGGACTGATCGCATATGGCGCGTACGTGCCGTACCACCGCCTCGCGCGAACGGATGTCGCCGCGGTACTGGGCACCCGGGCGGGCAAGGGAACCCGGGCGGTCGCGGGCTACGACGAGGACACCACCTCCATGGCCGTCGAGGCCGCCCGCGGAGCCCTGGCCGTCGACGGTCTGCGTCCCCGCATCGGGCAGCTCTTCCTCGCCACCGCCGCGCCCGCCTACCTCGACAAGACCAACGCGACCGCCGTGCACGCCGCGCTCGGCCTCGACGAGCACGTCCTCGCCGCCGACATGGCCGGCTCCGTCCGCTCGGGCCTCGGCGCCCTGGTGACCGCCGCCCGCTCCCCGGTCCCGACCCTGACGGTCCTCTCCGACCTGCGCACCGGCCTGCCCGGCGGCAGCGAGGAGATCGCAGGAGGTGACGGCGCGGCAGCGTTCGTCTTCGGCGGCCACCGCAACGGGGCACCCGTCATCGCGGAACTGCTCGCCCACGACACCGTGAGCGACGAGATCCTCGAACGCTGGCGGCTGCCCGGCTCGTCCACCTCCCGTGTCTGGGAGGAGCGCTTCGCCGAGGAGATCTACGTGTCCCTGACGGGCAAGGCGCTCGGCGCTGCACTCGACCAGGCCGGCCTGGACATCGGTGCGATCGACCACTTCGTGGTCTCCGGACTGCATGCGCGGGCCTGTGCGACCGTGCGGCGCACGGCAGGGGTGCGCCCCGAGGCAGTGACCCCTGACCTCACCGGGGCGATCGGCAACGCGGGCACCGCCCAGCCCGGGCTGCTCCTCGCCGACGTCCTCGACCGTGCCCGCCCCGGCGAGACCATCGCGCTGGTCGTCCTCGGCGACGGAGCCGGCGTACTCCTGCTGCGCACCACCGAGGCGCTGACCACGCACCGCGGCGCCCGCCCGGTCGCCGCCCAGATCGCGGCGGGCGGCGAACCGCTGCCCTACGCCACGTACCTCTCCTGGCGCGGGCTCCTCGACCGGGAGCCGCCCCGCAGGCCGGACCCCGAGCCGCCCTACGCCCCGCCCGCGCACCGGCGGGGCGGCTGGAAGTACGGTTTCGTCGCCTCCCGCTGCGAGAAGTGCGGCACCCGGCATCTGCCCCCGGACCGGGTCTGCGCGTCCTGCCGGAGTGTCGACGCCATGACCGACGAGCCGATGGAGCACGTACGCGGCACCGTCGCCACCTTCACCGTGGACCGCCTGGCCCACACTCCGAGTCCGCCGATGCTCGTCGTGGTCGTCGACTACGACGGCGGCGGCCGGTTCCGCTGCCAGCTCACCGACGCCACCGAGGCCGACGCCGTCATCGGTGCCCGGGTGGAGATGACGTTCCGGCGCACGGTCACCGCGTCCGGCGTCCACAACTACTTCTGGAAGGCCCGGCCGGTGCGCACGGGCGAGACCGAGGGGACACACGGATGAGTTCGCACGGAATCCGGGACCGGGTCGCGATCGTCGGCATGGGCTGCACGCCCTTCGGCGAACACTGGACCCGCTCGGCCGACGATCTGCTGATCGACGCCGTCGGCGAGGCCGTCACCTCGGCCGGCATCACCCTCGACGACATCGACGCGTTCTGGCTCGGCACCCAGGCGTCGGGAGTCTCGGGACTGACCCTCAGCAGGCCCCTGCACCTGCAGTACAAGCCGGTCACCCGCCTGGAGAACATGTGCGCCACCGGCTCCGAGGCACTGCGCAACGCCTGTTACGCGGTCGCCTCGGGTGCGTACGACGTGGCCATGGCGGTCGGTGTGGAGAAGCTCAAGGACTCCGGGATGTCCGGCCTCTCGGGCACCACCATGCCGGGCGCGGGCGACGACAGCCGAGGCGAGATCACCGCCCCCGCGAACTTCTCCCTCCTCGCCCCCGCCTACGCCGCCAAGTACGGCCTGTCGGAAGAGGAGTTGAAGGACGTCATCACCCGCATCGCCTGGAAGAACCACCTCAACGGCGCCCGCAACCCCCGCGCCCAGTACCGCAGGGAAGTGCCGCTGGAGCGCATCCGGTCGGCACCGATCGTCGCGGGCATGCTGGGGGTGTTCGACTGCTCGGGGGTCTCCGACGGCTCGGCCGCCGCGATCGTCGTACGGGCCGAGGACGCCTACAAGTACACCGACAGGCCCGTCTTCGTGAAGGCGCTGTCCTTCGTCGCCGGTCCCGCGGACGGCCTCCTCGACCCGGAGTACGACTTCACCACCTTCCCCGAGGTCGTCGCGTCCGCCCAGGAGGCCTACCGGCAGGCCGGAGTCACCGACCCGCGCGCCGAGATCGCCCTCGCCGAGGTCCATGACTGCTTCACGCCCACGGAACTGGTGCTGATGGAGGACCTGGGCTTCTCCGAGCGCGGCCAGGCCTGGAAGGACGTCACCAGCGGGGCCTTCGACCTGGACGGCTCACTGCCGGTCAACCCGGACGGGGGACTGAAGGCCTTCGGTCACCCCATCGGCGCGTCGGGCCTGCGCATGATGTTCGAGGCCTGGCTCCAGCTGCGGGGCGAGGCACCGCCGGAGCGGACGGTCCGGACGCTGGCCGAGGGGCGTTCGCTCGCCCTCACCCACAACCTGGGCGGCGGACCGGGCGAATGCGTCTCCTTCGTGTCGGTGGTCGGAAGCCAACTCACCGATTGAGAAAGGCGGTTCGGTCATGGGACGACTGGACGACAAGATCGCGATTGTCACCGGAGCCGCGTCCGGCATCGGCGCCGCCACCGCCCGCCGCGTGGCGGCGGAGGGCGCGCACACGGTCGTGGCCGATCTGAACCTGGACGGCGCCGAGGCGGTCACCGAGGAGATCCGTGCCGCCGGAGGTTCCGCGACCGCGGTCCCGGTCGACCTCGGCGACATCGAGAGCGTACGGGCCATGGTGGACGCGGCGGTTCGGACGTACGGCGGACTCGACGTCCTGCACAACAACGCGGCGGCCACCCACCTGGCCGCCCGCAAGGACCTCGCCGTCGTGGAGGCCGACCCCGCGGTCTGGGACGACACCATGCGCATCAACCTCCGCGGGACGATGGTCGCCATCCAGGCCGCGGTCCCGCACATGATCGCGCGCGGCGGCGGCTCGGTCATCAACACCTCGTCCGGGGCCGGGCTCTCGGGCGACCTGCGCAATCCCGCGTACGGCGCCTCGAAGGCGGCGCTCATCAACCTCACGCAGTACGTCGCCACCCAGTACGGCAAGCAGGGCGTGCGCTGCAACGCCATCGCGCCGGGCTTCATCGTCACGCCGGCCAGCTCCGGCTCGGCGCACGGCGCGATCCGTGAGGCGATGCTCCGTCATCACCTCACGCCGCGTCTGGGCGAGCCGGAGGA
Organism: Streptomyces sp. NBC_00258; assembly: GCF_036182465.1. Taxonomy (NCBI): domain Bacteria; kingdom Bacillati; phylum Actinomycetota; class Actinomycetes; order Kitasatosporales; family Streptomycetaceae; genus Streptomyces; species Streptomyces sp. NBC_00258. Next base: position 1,696,592 of record NZ_CP108081.1, on the reverse strand, counting down.
CGTCGCGTCGGCGGTCGTCTTCCTCGCCTCCGACGAGTCCGCTTTCATCACCGGGCACACCCTGCGCGTGGACGGCGGCCTGCTGGCCCACCAGCCCTACGTCGCGGACCTGCGGGACGCGTGAGGTGACACGGTCGCCCCGGAGACGCGCCGCCCCGGGCGCGCGTCTCCGGGGCGACCGTGCGCCCTTTTCAGGCCAGTGCCTCCGGCTCCAGTTCCCCGAGGTAGGCCGCCCGGACCGCAGGATCGCCGCGCACCTCCTCCGGTGTGCCGACGCAGATCCGGCGGCCGAAGTCGAGGACGACGACCTCGTCGCAGACGCTCATGACCATGTCGACGTCGTGCTCCACGAGCAGCACACCCATGCCCCAGTCCTCGGCGAGCCGCCGGACCAGCTGGGCCAGCTCCCGGGACTCGTCGTCCGACAGCCCCGCGGCCGGTTCGTCGAGCAGCAGGACGGACGGCGAGGTCGCCACCGCGCGGGCGATGGCCAGCAGCCGCCGCTCGCCGTACGACAGATCGCCCACCGGCCGGTGGAGGGCGTCCTCCAGCCCGAACTCCCTTACGGCGACGAGTACATGGGCGGGCAGCGGGCGGCTCCCGGGGCGCACCAGGTCCTTGAGGTACGCCCACGGGCCGGGACGGTCGCAGGCGGCGTACAGGTTGTCCAGGACGCTCATGTCCTCGAACAGCTCCAGCGACTGGAAGGACCGGCTCAGCCCGGCGCCGGCCCGTCGGTGCACCGGCAGGCGGGTCACGTCCCGGTCACCGAGGCGGACGCTGCCGGACGCCGCCCGGGTGAAGCCGGTGACGGCGTCGATGGCGGAGGTCTTGCCGGCGCCGTTGGGACCGATGAGACCGACGACCCGGCCGGGCTCGATGTCGAAGGAGAGGCCGTCCACGGCGACGACCCCGCCGTACCGCACGGTCAGGTCGCGCACGTGCAGGGGGAGTCCGGGGGCGCGGTGCGTGGCCTGCGAAGGGGCCGCGGGGCGTACGTCCGGTGCGTCCGGCCCGTAGTCCTCTGCCGAGCCCGCTGCCGAGTTCTGTGCGACACCGGTGTGCTTCGCGCCCCGCTTCCGGAGCAGTCTGTGCTCGGCTGCCGCCGCCTGCCTGCCGACCTCCCGTCCGATGCCGTCCTGGTTGCCCACCAAGGTCAGCACCAGGATGATCCCGCCGATCAGCGGCATCCACTCGCTGAGCCCGGGCAGCACCAGGTCTCCGAAGCGGGCGCCGACCGTGCCCGCGGCGAAGGTGGCGGCGAAGAGCGGTCCGACGAGGAAGCCGACGCCTCCGATGACCGCGAGGCCGAGTGCGGTGATGGAGTCGAAGCTCGCGAAGTCGGCGAAGACCACCGAGGTCGAGCGGAAGCCGGTGAGCACTCCGGCGAGCGCGGCGATGGCCGCGGACAGCCCAAAAGCGTAGAGCTTGGCCGCGCGGACGTCGATGCCGAGCGCCGCCGCGGCCCGCTCGTTCGCCCGCACCGCGATGAGCCGGCGGCCTGTTCTGCTGCGCCGCACGTTGGCGACCACGAGGGCGGCGGCCACGAACATCACCAGCACGACAGCCGCGTACCGCTGCGGATGGTCGACGCCGGAGATGCTCATCCCGAAGAGTGTCTGTTTGCCCACCGCGATGCCGTCGCTGCCCGGTGTCGTGGACAGGTCGGTGTTCTGGAAGACCATGGTCTCCAGCGTGGTGCCGAGTCCGAGCGTGATGATCGCGAGGTTGACCCCGCGAGTGCGGACGGCAGGAAGGGCGAAGAGCAGGCCGATCGGCACCGTGCCCAACACGCCTGCGAGCAGGGCGAGTTCGAAGGGCCAGCCCCAGTCGGCCGCCGCGTGCCCGGCGATGAAGGCGCCGGTCCCGGCGAGGGCGTACGCGGCGAGGGAGACCTGTCCCGCGTACCCGGTGACCACGATGATCGACAGGATGATCAGCGAGAGCACCAGGGTGTTGGTGATCGCGTCGGCCCACAGCGGCGAGGACAGACCGATCAGCAGCAGCCCGGTAACGAAGGCGAGCGCCAGCGGCACCGGGCGCACTCTTCCGGTGCCCAGGGCCGGCAGCCGCTCCAGGAACGTGCCGCGCAGCGGCAGGGCCCGGCCGCGGGCGACCAGCATGAGGGCGATGACGAGGAAGGGCACCGACGCGGCGAGCCCCGTGACGTCGGAGCCGAAGCGGGTCAGTTCGGACTGCACGACCCCGATGACCAGGCCGCCCGCCAGCGTGACGGGGAACGACGAGAACCTGCCGACCAGCGCGGCGGCCAGCGCGCTCAGCAGCAGGGTGGTCAGGCCGGTCACCGACAGGCCGATCACCGGGACGATCAGGATGCCTGTCAGACCCGCGAGAGCCGAGCCGAGTCCCCAGTTGGCGGCGGCGATCAGGTCCGCGGACCAGCCGAGCGAGGCGGCCACGCCCTGGTTCTCCGCGACCGCGGTCGTGCCCAGGCCGAACAGGGTGCGCTTGTAGAGGGCATGCAGGGCCGCGGTGACGACGACGGCGATGCCGAGCAGCCAGATCCGGTCCTCGGAGACCGTCGCGCCTGCTATCTCCACCAGCCCGGACGGCAGCTTGGCCGGCACCAGCTGCACACTGTCGCCGTAGCGTTTGACCGCGACGGCGGTGAGCACGATGAACACCGCCAGGGTGCCGACCAGGCGTGCCAGCGAGGACGCCCTGCGCAGCGGCCGGATCACCAGCAGATGGGTGAGCACCCCCAGCACCGTGGAACCGAGGACCCCGCACGCGACTGCGGGCCAGTACGGCACGCCGTGGTTGACGGCCAGTTCCCACTGCACGTAGGCGCCGGCCATGCCGATCGCGCCGTGCGCGAAGTTCAGGACGCCGGAGCCCCGGTAGACCAGCACGATGCCGTGCGCGGTGAGCGCGTAGAGCGCACCGAGCCCCAGGCCGAGCAGTGCGAAACGCAGGATGTCGTCCACGTGAAGAACCTCCCAGGGCCTACTTCTCAGAGCTCCATGAGTAGCGAACGCCGGATCACCCGGCAAGACCAGACAGCGTATTTATTTAAATAATTGTGCCGAGAGTACTTCACTAAACAAACGCCACCCTCCATGCTGTCGGCATCTCGACGACGCCCATGACGGGCGCGAGCCCCGCGGAGGGACCCATGAACGACTCACGACGACGCAGAAGTGCCACAGCGAGCTGTCTCGCCGTGACCGGAGCCCTACTGGCCGCCGGATGTGGGGGAGAGGCCTCCAGCAGCTCGACCGACACGTCCTCGCTGAAGGGCGCGACGGTCAAGGTGATGGTCTGGGCACCGGAGAACACCCAGGGCAGCGCCCAGCCCGGTGTCCGGCAGACGGCCCAGGCCTACGAGAAGTGGATCAACGACAACGGCGGGATCAAGGGGGGCCCGCTGAAGGTGCTCACCTGCAACGAGAAGAACGACGCCGACGAGGCCGAGAACTGCGCCCAGAAGGCGGTCGCCGAGAAGGTGGTAGCGGTCGTCGGCTCGTACAGCCTCGCCGGAGACCGCTACATGCCGATCCTGGAGAAGGCCGGCATCCCCTACCTCGGCGGGACGGGCGTCTCGGCGGCCGAGTTCTCCAGCCCGATGTCGTTCCCGGTGAACGGCGGCACCCCCGTGGTGTTCGCCGCACACGGCAAGCAACTGGTGGACGAGGGCTGCAAGAAGATCTCCGGCGTCCGGTACGACGTGGCCGCCGCCGACACCGTCTCGAAGTTCCTCGCGCTCGGCGTGACCGCCGCCGGAGGGGCGCCGCCCAAGGACCTCAAGGTGCCGCTCACCGCCACAGACCTCGCCCCGCAGGTCGCCGCGGCGACCAAGGGATCCGACTGTGTGAGCGTCATCCTGGGCACGCACTCGGACCTGTTCGTGAAGTCGTACGTGCAGTCCGGAGCCAAGACCGAACTGGGCAGCGTCGTCGGCAACCTCACCCCGGAACTCGCCGAGAGCACCGGCGGCGGCAGCAGCCCGCTGAACGGCGCCGCCATCACCGGCTACTACCCGCCGACCTCCGACGCCGCCTGGAAGGACTTCGTCGAAGCCACCAAGGGCGACGGCCTCGACACGTCGAACGGCGCCAACGCGACGGCCTGGGTGGCGTTCAAGGTCTTCACCGAAGCCGCCAAGAAGCTGCCGACGATCTCGTCCAAGGCCCTGGTCGAGGAGCTCAACACCACGAAGGGCATCGACACGGGCGGTCTGACCCCACCGCTGACCTGGGCGGAGTCGACGGCCCTGCCGATCAAGGGTCTGAACCGTATCCACAACACCACCGCCACCGAACTGACCATGCGCGACGGAAAGATCGAGTGGGCCAAGTCGGGGTCGACCTTCATCGACGTCCGCAAGGTGCTGACGGGCGGCTCGGCCGGCTGACGTCCGGCGCACGAGAGCCCTGGAGTCCGAGGAAGGAGAACGTCCGTGCACGACACCGGACAGCCCTTGATCGAAGCCCGCGCACTGTCCGCCGGCTACGGCACCGTGCCCGTACTGCGCGACCTCGACCTGGAGGTCCGCCCCGGTGAGGTCGTCGCTCTGCTCGGGCCCAATGGCGCGGGCAAGAGCACGACCCTGCGGGTGCTGTCGGGAGAACTGGCCCCGATGAGCGGCGAGGTGCACTGGCTGGGTGGCACCGGCCACACGCCACTGCACCGCCGCGCCCGCCAGGGGCTGGCCTACGTCGGTGAGCGGGCGGTCTTCACCCGGCTCGACACCGCCGACAACCTGCGCGTGGGTCGGGTGACGACGGACCAGGCCCTCGCGCTCTTCCCCGAGTTGGAGAAGCGGCTCAGGACCGGTGCCGGAATGCTGTCGGGCGGAGAGCAGCAGATGCTCTCGCTCGCGCGGGCCCTGTGCCGCACGCCCAAGCTGCTCCTCGCCGACGAGCTCTCGCTCGGTCTCGCCCCGCTCGTGGTCGACCGCCTCCTGCGCGCCGTGCGCGAGGCGGCCGACCGCGGGCTGGGCGCACTGCTGGTCGAACAGCACGTGCGCAAGGTGCTGGACATCGCCGACCGCGTGTACGTGCTGCGCCGCGGCCGGATCGTCATGACCGGGACCCCGAAGGAACTGCGCGCGAACCTGGACGAGATCGAGTCGTCCTACCTCGCGCACAGGACAACTGTGACAACCGATTGAGGTAGGTGCTGTGGCAAGCGCACGCGAGCAGATCCGATCCCTGGTCCGGTCCGGCGACCCCTTCGACCAACCCGCCGAAGACATGGCGGAGCTGCAACTGGAGGCAGCGCGGGAGGCTTTCGCGTCCCATCGCGAGCGCATCCCGCTGCTGCGCACCCGGGCGGAGGAGACCGGCGTGCGGGAGATCACCGGCCTCGACGACCTCGTGCCCCTCCTCTTCTCGCACACCAGCTACAAGTCGTACCCCGTCTCCCTCATCACCGCCGGCCGCTGGGACCGGCTCCTGCGCTGGTACTCGACCGTGTCGGTGGTCGAACCGGACGAGGTCGACGTCGACGGCGTACGCGACATCGACGAGTGGACCGAACGCATCACCGCCGCCGGCCACCGCCCCTACATCACCAGCGGCACGTCCGGGAAGGTCTCCTTCCTCAACTGCGACGGCACCGACCTCCGGTTCCTGCACGACATCCTGGAGAACCTCACCTGCTGGCCCGACCCCCTGCCACCGGATCCCGTCCGCCGGGGCTATCTGCTCGCTCCGGCGAGCGGACCGATGCGCTCCATCGACGGCTTCCGATGGCATGCGGACGTCTTCGCCCTGCCCGGCGAGACCCGGTTGCTGACCGAGGACCCGATGCGGGTGTCCGAGCTGATGAGCAGTGCGCTGCTGCGCCGGCGGATGGCGGAGGGCGTCGCGACGCCGCAGGAGATCAGCTCCTTCGAGTCCGCTTCCGGCTCACGCGAAGAGGAACTGGGTGCGGCCATGGCCCGGATCGTCGACGACATCGCCGCCCACCGCGACGAACCGCTGCTGATCGCCGGGATGAACAACCAGCAGTTCACCCTGATCCAGGCCCTGCGCGCCCGGGGCATACCCGAGGGCGGCCTCCACCCGGACACACTGGTGCTCAGCGGCGGCGGCAACAAGGGCCGTGCGCTGCCCGACGACTACCAGCAGCAGTTCGCCGCCTTCTACCAGGGCGTACGGCGGGTACGCAGCTACGGCATGACGGAGCTTCAGGGCTCCTGCCTCGCCTGCGAGAAGGGCAACTACCACGTGCCGCCGTGGGTGATCCCGCTGGTGCTCGACGAGGCCGGGGAAAAGCTGCTGAACCCCGAACAAGGCGTCGTGGAAGGGCGGTTCGCCTTCCTGGACGTCTCCCTGGAAGGCCGCTGGGGCGGACTGATCAGCGGCGACCGTGTCTACGTCGACTTCTCACCGTGCGACTGCGGCCGATCGGGCCCGGCCGTCCTGCCGGACATCCAGCGCTACGGAGACCTCGGCGGCGACGACAAGATCACCTGCGCGGCGACACTCGACTCCTATGTGAGGGGAATGATCCACGGATGAGCGGTACGACGCTGCCGGGCGAGCCCTCGGTCCGGACGGAGGTGGTGCACGTCGTGCGGGGCGAGGTCGACCAGGCCCCGCCCGTCGGCCACGGCCGCGGAGACTCGGCCTTCACGACACCGGCACTCGACCTGGACCGCCTCGTGTGGCCCCGCACCGAACCCGGACCCGCCTTCGACGTGCCCAGCGGGGAGATCGTCGACCTTCTCGTGGAGACCGGTGAGGCACTCAAGGCAGACCGGGAAGGGCTGCTCGCCGAAGCACTGGATCGCATGGTCCGGGTCAGCCCGCTCCCCGCCGAGGTGCTCGAACGCGCCTACGCCGTGCTGTGGCGCAGCTTCCAGCGGATCAACCTGCACGCCCAGATCGACCACGAACTCGGCGGAGCGGACGTGCTCGACGGCTGGCGCGAGGTGCGGCTGCCCGAGGGCCGGATCGCCGCCACGCGCGCGTTCCCGCCCCGCCTGGTGCACATCATCGCGGGCAACGCGCCCGGCGTGGCGGCCATGTCCGTCGTACGCGGCGCCCTCACCAAGGGCGTCAACCTCCTGAAGCTGCCCTCGAACGACCTGTTCACCGCGACCGCGATCCTGCGCACGATGGCCTCCGTGGCACCCGGCCACCCCGTGGTGCGCTCGTTCTCCGCGGTGTACTGGAGGGGCGGCGACGAGACGGTGGAGAGCGTGCTGTTCCGCCCGCAGTTCTTCGACAAGCTGGTCGCCTGGGGCGGTGAGTCCACGATCCGCGGAGCCCTGAAGTACGTCGGCCCCGGCTTCGAGCTCGTCTCCTTCGATCCCAAGACCTCCATCTCGGTGGTCGGCCGTGAGGCGTTCGCCTCCGAGGACACTCTGCGACAGGCAGTCGAGGCGGCCGCCTCGGACGCCACGTTCTTCAACCAGCAGGCGTGCGTGGCCAGTCGCTTCCAGTTCGTCGAGGGCTCCGAGCAGGACGCCGACCGCTACGCCGCGCTGCTCTGCGAACGCCTCGGCGTCGCCCGGGAGTTCAGCTCGGCCGACGGCCCACGCGTCGCCGGGGAACTCCGTGAGGAGATCGACGTACTGCGGTCCCTCGCCCCCGAGTACCGGGTGTGGGGCGCGTACGACGGCCGAGGCCTCGTCATCCGCTCCCCGGAACCGGTCGACTTCCACCCGGACGGAAAGATCGTCAACGTCGTCCCGGTCGCCGCGCTCACCGACGCCGTCGCGCACGCCGGGGTCGCCACCCAGACGGTCGGCGTGTACCCCGACACCCGCAAGGCGGAACTGCGCGACGCCCTCGCCTGCGCGGGTGTGCAGCGCGTGGTGTCACTCGGGAGGGCAGGCGGCATGCCACCCGGCCTCTCCCACGACGGCTTCTATCCGCTGCAACGGCTCATGCGCTGGGTGAACGACGAGTAGCCGGAGCGGTGCCGCAGAACGGCGTCGTCCTGCCGTCGCGCCCGAGCCGAGCTCGGCCGGGTCAGCCGATGGGCTCCGGCATGGGCCGGACGTCGTAGGCGAGGCTGATGGCGTCGCCGCCGGCCGGATCGGCCAGTTCGACGCGCCAGCCGTCGGCGAACTGGTCGACGCCGGGAGCCATGGGGATGGTGCCGGAGATCAGAACGGTCCCGGGGGTCAGCTCGCCGCGGGACCGCAGGACGTCGACCCAGTAGCCAGGCGTGAGGAGCTCGGCGAGCGTCCCGGCCTGGATCTCGGTCTCCATGCCGTCGTGGCTGACCCAGGCGCGCAGAGTGAGCTCGTCGATGCGGGACTCCACGTCGGCCAGGCGCCAGGCGCGGCGGGCGAGGACGTCGGGGCCGGCGTTCTTGCTCCACGCCACCCCGTGCACCTCCAGATCGCGGTCGGTGTGGTCGCAGGCGGCGGTCAGCAGCAGCTCCCCGCCCTCCGCGACGACCAGCGCCCACTCCGCCTCGCCGGAGGTGCGGCCGTGCTGGACCGCGACGCGCCCGGTCTGCTGGGCGAGGTACGGGGAGACGGGGTAGAGCGCCGGCGTCACGGACGGCCCCGGCACGCCCAGCTCGGCGAGCTCCGCGACGTGCGCGGCGACATCGTCCTGGCTGCGCCCGGCGTACCCGGCGTTGAGGACCTGGACTACATCGACCTCGCGCGTCGATCCGTCGGGCAGTTCGAAGGTCAGCACGGCCATGAGGGCACTCCCAGGGATCGGGGAACGGTCCGCGGATCCTGATTTCTCCGCGGTTAACTTCCGGCGCAGGGCTTGCGCATACGACCTGTATACAAGAAGTATGCCGGAAGGTCGATGTCCCCGAGCAAGGATGGGCACCATGCACGACACCCCGAAGAGCGACGCCGGGGCCGCGGAGAAGCGCTCCGGCGTCCGCCGCGCCTTCGTCGCGAGCCTCACCGGCACCGCCCTGGAGTGGTACGACTTCGCCGTCTACTCCGCCGCGGCCGCCCTGGTCTTCGGTGATCTGTTCTTCCCGTCGGAGGACCCGCTCACCGGCACGCTTCTGGCGTTCTCCACCTACGCGGTCGGCTACGTCTCCCGTCCCCTCGGCGGATTCGTCTTCGGCCGCCTCGGTGACGTGATCGGCCGCAAGAAGGTGCTGATCGCCACGCTTGTCCTGATCGGCGTGGCCACCTTCCTGATCGGCCTGCTGCCCGCCTACGGAACGATCGGTGTGGCCGCGCCGATCGCCCTGGTCGTGCTGCGCTTCGCCCAGGGCGTCGGCGTCGGCGGCGAGTGGGGTGGCGCCGTACTGCTGTCCAGTGAGTTCGGCGACCCGCGCCGCCGGGGCTTCTACGCCTCCGCCGCACAGGTCGGTCCGCCCGCGGGCAACCTGCTCGCCAACGGTGTGCTCGCCGCCCTCGGCGCACTGCTGACCGAGGCGCAGTTCGAGTCGTGGGGCTGGCGTGTGGCCTTCCTGCTGTCCGGCGTACTGGTCGCCTTCGGGCTGTGGATCCGGGCCAAGCTGGAGGAGACCCCGGTCTTCAAGGCGATGGAGGCCGAGCAGTCCCGGCCCGAGGCCCCCATCCGCGAGGTCTTCACCACCCAGCCCCGCGCCCTGACCGCCGCCATCCTGTGCCGGGTCGGCCCCGACGTGCTGTACGCCATGTTCACCGTCTTCGTGCTGACCTACGCCACCCAGGAACTCGACATGTCGCGCGGCTCGGCCCTCGCGGCCGTCCTCATCGGCTCCTCGGTCCAGGTCTTCCTGATGCCGCTGGCCGGCGCGCTCTCCGACCGCGTCAACCGCCGCCTGCTGTACGGCGTCGCAGCGGTGGCCGCCGCGGTCTGGCCGTTCGTGTTCTTCCCGATGGCCGCCGGCGGTTCCTGGCTGCCGCTCGCCGCCGGAGTCCTTGTCGCCCTGGTCATCCACTGCTGTCTCTACGGACCGCAGGCCGCCTTCATCGCGGAGCAGTTCTCGCCCCGGCTGCGCTACACCGGCTCCTCGCTGGCCTACACCCTGGCCGGGATCATCGGCGGCGCCATCGCCCCGCTGCTGTTCACCACCCTGCTGAGCGCCTACGACAGCTGGGTGCCGCTGGCCGTCTACATTGCTCTCGCCTGCGCGGTCTCCCTGGTGGGCGTCCTGCTGGGCCGCAACCCCGAGGCCGCCGTCGACGAGGACGCGGAGCTCGCCGCGCCGAAGACCCCGGCCGCGGCGGACGTCCCCCTGCCCCGCTGACCACAGCCACACAACCCCGTCCAGACTCGCCCCGGACAAGGAGGCCCCGCAGTGCGGATCGCCATCGGCCAGCTCACCACCGGCCCCGACCCCGACAAGAACCTGCGCTTCGTCGAGGAGTGGACGCGTCGCGCCGCGGACGCCGGAGCCCGCGCCGTCGTCTTCCCGGAGGCGTCGATGGCCTGCTTCGGCACGCCACTGGCCCCGCTCGCCCAGCCGCTCGACGGGCCGTGGGCCGACGGGGTCCGCGAGATCGCCCGGGCGACCGGCACGGTCGTCGTGGCCGGCATGTTCACCCCGGCCGACGAGGGGCGGGTGACCAACACCCTGCTGGCCACCGGCCCCGGCGTCGAGGAGTCGTACGACAAGATCCACCTGTACGACGCCTTCGGCTTCCGTGAGTCCGAGGCCGTCGCCCCGGGCTCCCGCCCCGCCGTGATCGACGTGGACGGCGTTCGGCTGGGCCTGGCCACCTGCTACGACGTCCGCTTCCCGGAGCTGTTCCGGGCTCACGCCGACGCCGGGGCGGTGGGAACACTGCTGGCAGCCTCCTGGGGGGCCGGCCCCGGCAAGCTCGACCAGTGGGAGCTGCTGGTGCGGGCCCGCGCGCTGGACGCCACGGTCTGGGTGGCCGCCGTCGGCCAGGCCGATCCGGGCACCGGTCCGGGCCCTGTGCCGACCGGCATCGGGCACAGCCTGCTGGTCGGCCCCGACGGGACCGTACGGGCCTGTCTCGGCGCCGAGCCGGAGCTGCTCGTGACGGACCTGGACGTCGAGGAGGTCGGCGCGGTCCGCGAGAAGACGTCCGTACTGGCGAACCGGCGGCCCGAGGTGTGGCGATGAGCGGGCCCGAGCTGGAGTTCCACCGCCCCGACGGGCCCTGGCGCGCCCCGGTCGGCGCCGGACCCGGCGTCGAGGAGTGCCTCCTGGCCGAGGACCCCGAGAGCGGCCGGCGCACCGTGCTCGTCCGCTGGGCGCCGGGCACCGACACCTCGCCCACGGGCGTGGCCCGGCACGACGTGTGGGAGGAGGTCTATCTCGTCGAGGGAGCCCTGTACGACCTGACGCTGGAGCGCACCTTCACCGCGGGCATGTACGCCTGCCGTCCTCCGGGCATGCCGCACGGGCCCTGGACCTCGCCCGACGGCGTGACGATGCTCGTGATCACCTACCCCTGACCTCGGCGGGCACAGGAGCGTCCCTCGGCAACGGGGGACGCCTCCCGTCGGGGCCCTGCAGGTCCCTGAGCAGCACCGTCACAGCCGTCTCAGCCGTCTCAGCCGTCGAGGAGCACCTTGAGGGTCGACTCCAGGTGGTGGTCGATGGCCGCGCACGCGGCCTGCGCGTCACCGGCGGCGAGAGCGTCGACGATGGCCTCGTGTTCGTCGAGCACCGCCTTCTGCCGTCCCTGCTGGTTGAAGACGGCGACGACCCCGGCGCGGACCTGACGGCTGCGCAGGCCGTCGTAGTGCCGGTCTAGAAGGGTGTTGCCGACGGCCGAGACCAGGGACGCGTGGAACCGGTGGTCCACGGCGATGAACTCCCGGGTCTCCTCGGCGCCGGTGAGCGCGCGCTGCTGTTCCAGCAGGGAGCGCAGTTCCTCGAGGGGCACCCGCTCGGCCGCGACGAGCCGCTCGGCCGCGTACCGCTCGACGAGGCCGCGCAGCTCCATCAGCTCCCGCACCTCCCGCCCCGTCAGAGGTGCCACCCGGGCACCGCGCTTGGGCACGAGCTCGACCAGGTCCTCCGCGGCGAGCAGCAGCAGCGCCTCCCGGATGGGGGTGCGGGAGACACCGATACGATCGGCGAGCTCCTGCTCCGACACGAAGGCCCCCTGCATCTCGGGGTCCGTCAACACCGTGTCCTTGAGATACGCGTAGGCCTTCTCCCGACCGGACGCCACGGCAACCCCCAGACATCGCATACAATTTGTATACCGACGCTACCACGCGCGTTCCCGCACAACACAGGGCCGCCAACCCCTGGCCGTGCCTGCTACGTCCGCCCGGCGCCGCACTCCCCTGAGTGCGGCGCCGGGCGGACGTCATCGCGTACATGCGCTCAGCAGTTGCGGACGCTCCAGACGGGGGTCCAGGTGTAGGAGTGCAGGGCCGAGTCGGGCCTGAAGGAGTGGAGGACGTTGCCGCTCTGGCCGTAGAAGTACGAGGTGACGCCTCCGGTCTGGAAGTCGTAGTACCAGCCGGCGCCGTTCCAGTAGGACGTGTAGTACCGGTTGCAGGTGTAGAGGAAGAAGATCTCCCAGCTGCCCGTCGTGGGATCCCAGACCTCCGTGCAGAGGTTTCCGCTGGGGCAGTTGAAGGTGGCGCCGGGTGCCACATGGATGGACCTGGCGGACGGCGAGACGCTCGGGGAGTTCGCGGCCGGGGACCGGGTCGACGCCGACTGCGCGTCCTGTGGCGCCGGCGGCGCGGTCAGGACCCGGCCGACCGTACCGTCGTCCGAGGCGACAGCCGCCTGGGCCGGTCCAGCGGTGAACACAGCGGCCAGCATCAGAGCCAAGGCACCGATGAGGCCGAGGACGGAGTGCCTGTCACGCACTCCGTGCACGCTACGTATTCTGCGCATTCGGTTGATCCCCCTGTTCAGGACGCGACATACGAGGCACCCGGTGGCGGCGTGGCCCCGTTCGTGGTGCCAGGCTGTCGTCGGCCGCCGAGTCGTCGCCACACGTTGAAGCCGTGGCTTAAACGGAACCCGCCTCTCAGGCCTCGGACTTCAGGCCGCAGGCGCCAGGGGGCATGCGTGCGGCCTCAGTTGTCAGTTGTCAGGCGTCAGGTGTCCATCGGCGTGTGTGGCGGACTGTCGAGGAGGACGAGCCCGGCGGGCGTGATCGTGTGCAGCACGTACTTGCTGCGGCGCACGCTCAGCAGCAGTCCGGCCTGCCGCAGCACGGCCGTGTGCTGGCTCACCGCCGCCCCGGAAATGCCGATCCTTTCCGCGAGTTCACCGGTCGTACGGCCCGTCACGACGTCCTGCAGGATGGCGGCCCGGGTTCGGCCGAGCAGCGTGCCCAGCCCCGTGTCCCGGTTCGAGTCGCCGGGCAACAGCGCCCAGCCGAGGGTGTGTTGGATCGGATAGACCAGAACCGGCGTGCGGTCGGGGAGTGGTACGGCGAGAGTCACGGGTCGTCGGGAACAGAAGAAGGACGGTTGCAGCAGTAACCCCCGCCCACCGAGCCGAAGTTCGTGGTCGACCGGATAGTCGGCCTCAAGTACCGGCGGATGCCAGCGAAGGACGGGCCGGAGGCTCGCCAGCAGCCCGTCGGTTCCGCCTCCCAGCACAGCCCTGGCGCGCACGGCACGGTCGGCGTCCACCTGCGCGCGGATGTGCGGCCAGAAGGCGGAGAGCGCTCGCCGGTGGTACCCGTGCAGCGCTGCACCCAGCCGGTGCAGGGCCTCAAGGGCGCCCTCGGCGAGGGCACGGGCCTCGGCCGGCAGCGGTCTCGGCCGGGCCGGGGAGGCGGCGAGCCTGGCCAGATCGCCGCGCAGGTCGGCCCGGGGTGTGCCGAGCACGGTGTCGACCGCGCTCTCCAGCCCGAGGGAGCCGCCCAGGTCAGGCGTGAGGAAGTCCGGGAAGTAGCCGCGGGGCGGCAGCAACGCGGCGAGCAGCCCGTCCGCCGGACACAGCCGCGGCCGCACGATGCGCCGCCACTCGCCGAACGCCAGGCCGTTCTCCTCCCTGATCAGCGCCTGGAAACTGTTGACGATCTCCCACAAGGGGTCGGGGGCAGCGGCGACACGCACGCGTGCGATGTCGTCGGCCGTGAAGTGCACCCGCAGCATGGGGATCTCCGACGGTGAGCGGTCATCAGACGAACGACGGTGCCCAACGACAGTGATGGAGCACCATCACCCGGGCAAGAGGGCACATTCGGTCACGCGGGCCTGCTTGTCCGGGGTGACCACACGTCGGTCATCGCCACACACGGCAGAGGGCAGGTCCGACACCGAACTGACATGGCCAATCGGGGGATGTGAGCGTCTCTCCGTGGTGGTTGCGAGGCAAGCCGAGTCGGCGACGTGCGTCCGACTCGGAGAAGTACCGGAGAGCCGGTTGGTCCGCTCCGCCGGGCGTTCCTAGACTCACTTGGCGTCAAGCGGATCGTGCACGTGCTGAGTGGGCGGAGTGCGGCCGGGGGTGCCCGTCGGGGGTGTTCGCGTGCCGTGCCCTGCCAGGGGGAGCCGTGGTGCGGGACTGGGTGGGCCGTTGGCCGTTGGTGGGACGCGGGGCGGAGTTGGATTCCTTCGCCGCGGCGCTGGCGGACCGGGAGTGCCGGGGGTTCGTGGTGGGCGGGTCGGCCGGGGTGGGCAAGTCCCGGCTGGCCGAGGAGTGTCTGGGCCGGGCCTCGGCGGCGGGTTTCCGCGTGGGGCGGGCCACGGCGAGTGCCGCGGCGGGTGCCGTGCCGTTGGGAGCGATCGCGCATCTGCTGCCCGCGGGGGTGGATCTGTCGGACCCGGTGGCCGGGTTCGCCGCGGTCGCCGAGCGACTGGCCGCCGGGCCCGGGCGGCGACGGTGGGTGCTGCTGGTCGATGACATGCATCTGCTGGACTCGGCCTCGGCGGTGCTGCTGCGGCAACTGATGGACACCGGCGTGCTCCTGCTGATCGGCACCGTACGCAGCGGTGAGCCGTACGGGAAGGCCGTCACGGCGCTGCGGGGCGGAGACGCGGTCCACCGCGTCGACCTGACCGTACTGAGCCCTGAGCAGATCGAGGAGTTGCTCCAGGCCGCGCTCGGCGGAGCGGTCGACCGGCGCAGTCTGCACGAGCTGTCGGCTGCCAGCGGCGGCAACGTGCTGTACCTGCGTGAACTGGTCCTGGGAGCCCTGACCGCCGGGGACCTGACCGAGGACGGGGAGATCTGGCACCTGGCCGAGGGCCGGCTGCCGGCCACCGCGCGGCTGACCGAAGTGATCGGCACCAGGCTGGCCACCGCCGATTCCGCCGGACGCCCCGTTCT
This sequence comes from Streptomyces sp. NBC_00258, assembly GCF_036182465.1. NCBI lineage: Bacteria > Bacillati > Actinomycetota > Actinomycetes > Kitasatosporales > Streptomycetaceae > Streptomyces > Streptomyces sp. NBC_00258. The sequence goes on along the minus strand of NZ_CP108081.1, from coordinate 1,681,475 downwards.
GGAACTGCTGGCGCTGTGCGAGCCGCTGTCCCTGGCCGATGCCCAAGACCTCGCCCCGCCGGTGGTGATGGCCGCCTTGGAACAGGCCGGACTGATCCGCATCATGCAGGACCGGAGGCGCACCGCCGTGTCCCTGGCCCACCCGCTGTACGGGGAGGTACTGCGGGCCGGGCTCCCGGTCCTGCGCCGCCGGACCCTGCTGCTGGACCAGGCCGCACGCGTCGAGGCCCGCGGTGCCCGCCGCCGCGGCGACCTGCTGCACATCGCCACCTGGCGGCTGGCCGCCACCGGCACCGCCGACCCCACCCTGCTCACCCAGGCCGCCGTACTGTCCCGCCACGCGCACGACTACCCCCAGATCGTCGCTCTCCTGGAGGCCCTGCCCGAGAAGCACCGCACCACGGCCACCGGTTTGATGCTCGGCCATGCCTACTTCGAGTTGGGCCGCTGGGACCAGGCCGAGGCGGCGATCGCCCAGGCCGACGCCGTCGCCATCGGTGAACTGGAAGAACTGGCGGTCGCTCTGGTCCGGACGCTGAACCTGCTGTGGAGCAACGCCCCCCTCAGCGAGGCGCTCGCGGTCAACGACGCGGCCCTGAACCGGATCACCAGCCCGGCGGCCCGCCGAAAGCTCACCATCAATGAGGGCTTCATGCGGATCGTCGCCGGTCAGCCGGCCCAGGGGCTGACACTCCTGGAGGACCTGGAGACCGACGTCGGTGACGCTCCCGACGTCGACGTCTGGCTGCGAGGCGCCTGGATGAAGCCCTTCGCGCTGGCACTGGTGGGCCGCACCGGCGAGGCCGCGACCTGGGCGGAGCGCGCCCACGCCGGCCACCGGAAGGTCGACGAACACGCCCTCGTCTCCCATCCCGCCGTCCAGCGCATCCCGCTCGTCCTCGCTCTCACCGAAGCCGGTCTCCCGGCTGAAGCCCGCCGCGAGGGCGAGCGCACCTACTCCGAACTGGTCGCCGCCGATTCCGTCGTACGGGTCTGGCTGGCGGTCTTCCTCGGCCGTACGGAGTGGCTGGCCGGCAGGCCGGCGACCGCCCGCCGCTGGTGGGCCGAGGCCGCCGCCCTGGCCCGTTCCTTCGACCACACCATGGCCCTGCGCCCGGTGCTCGGCGGCCTCGCCGCCTGTGCGGCCGTACTGGGAGACCTGGACGCGGCCGAAGCGTCGCTGGCCGAGCACCGCACCCTGCCGCCGCTGGCACCGGGCCTGCTGTCGGCAGGGGAGGAACGCCTGGGCGAAGCCTGGCTGTTGGCCGCCCGCGGACACCTGGGCGGGCACGGTCCGTACTCACCGCCGCCGCCCTTGCCGCCCGCTCGACCGGCCACCTGACCGGCGAGGCACTGCTGCTGACCGATGTGGCCCGTCTCGGCGGAGCGAAGGAGGTCACGGACCGGCTGACCGCACTCGCGCAGAGATGCGACGGGGCACTCGCCCCGGCCCGGGCCCAACTGGCGGCCGCGCTGGCAGCCGACGACCCCGACCAGCTCCTCCAGGCCGCCGACGCGTGCCAGGCCGTCGGCGCGGAGTTGCTCGCCGCCGAGGCGGCCACCGCAGCCGCGGCCGCCTGGCGCCGGGCACACCAGACCCGCCGCGCCTCAGCCGCCGCCCACCGGGCCGCGGCGGCCCCGGCCCGCTGCGAAGGCGCCCGCACACCACTGCTGACCACCGCCCAGTCCACCGCTCCGCTCACCGACCGCGAACGCGAGATAGCCCTGCTCGCCGCCCTCGGCAACGCCAGCAAGGACATCGCCCAGGCGCTGGTCCTGTCGGTGCGCACGGTCGACAACCACCTCCACCGCGCCTACGCCAAACTCGGCGTCACCACCCGGCGCGAACTGGCCCAGACACTGAGGACACCATCACCCGTCCCACGTCCGGATCACCAGCACGGCCGGTCGGAGACCACGACTGGCGGTTGAGTACCGACCGCTCACGCCTTCCCGCCGAGGCACGGGCACTCTCAGTCGGAGTGGGGGTCTCCCAGACACGTTCTGGGCGGTCGGAGGGCGGCGGCAGCGGACGTCGCTCGTCCAGGGCGGCGAGCACCGCCGCGATCCAGTCGAGGTCGGTGAGGCCGACCGTCGAGATTGTGCGCCGGGTAGCCAACAGGGCGTCCGTGCAGTGGAGTTCGGGGCCCGCGGCATCGGTCACGTGCACGAGAGCGGCATGGAAGCGCAGCAGGCCCGCGGACGTCGCCGCCGACGCTGCGCAGCGACTGGGCAACTGGCCGCCTCACTCCCGTCTGTTCGTGGTCAGGCGGCGCGGGCGCGGAGGCGGCGCAGCATGCGTGGGTCCTCGAAGCCGACCGAGCGGGCGGCGGCGTCGGTTGTCGCGCCGTGGCTGATCAGGTGTTGGGCGCGTTCGAGACGCAGGGCCTGCTGGTAGCGCAGTGGGGTGAGCCCCGTGGCGCGGCTGAAGAGGCGGGTGAGGGTCCGTTCGCTCACGCCGACGGCCGAGGCCAGGGCGGGGAGGGGGAGAGGTTGGTCGAAGCGGGCGTCGATGAGGTCCTGGGCCCGGTGCACCGTGTCGTCGAGGTGGGACCGGTGCCGGAGCATCGCGCTGGACTGCGGCTCATGGCCGTTGCGGCGGGCGTAGACGACCATGTCGCGGGCCACCTGGGCTGCGACGGCCGGACCGTGCCGGGCGGCGACCAGATACAGGGCCAGGTCGATACCGCTGGCGATGCCGGCCGAGGTGATCACCCGGTCGTCGGCGGTGAACAGGACGTCGCGGACGACCAACGCCCCGGGGTGGCGCACGGCCAGTTCGTCCTGCACGTCGTGGTGGGTGGTGCAGCGGCGACCGTCCAGCAGACCGGCCCGGCCGAGCGCCTCGGCTCCGGCGCACACGCTGGCCACCGTCCCACCTCTGGCATGGTGGTTCCGCAGGACCCGCAGGGAGGCGGCACCGATGGCGGGACTGCCGGCCAGGGTTGCCGCCCGCCAGCCGGGCACCACGATCAGGTCCTCGGGGCCGAGCTCGGGCCAGTCGAGCCCTGCCACCAGCGGCAGCCCCTGCGCGGTGGAGACCTGCGTCCGCTCGGCGACGTAGGAGAGCGTGTAAGGGTGCCCGAAGTCGGTGGCCGTCGAGAAGACCTGCGCGGGTCCTGCCAGATCCAGCAGGTGGACTCCGGGCACCAGGAAGAAGACGATGTGGCTCACGATTCGGTCATCATGCCCTACGTCCTGCCGCCGCCTCCAGCTGGTCGACGGTCGCGATGGTGGCGAAGCGTCCGGCGAGGGCGTACTCGGTGCGCCTGATGACCTCTTCTGCAGGGAGGGTGAGCGGGTCGGCCAGCAGCTCGGCGACGCTCTGGTCGGCGGGCGCGTCGCGGTGGGGGATGGGATTGGTCGCGGTCGCGTCGGTGACGAAGGTGACCTGGTAGCCGAGGTCGCTTGCGACGCGGGTGGTGGTCTCCACGCACTGCTCGGTGCGGATGCCGCAGACGGTGAGTTCGCGGACACCGCGCTCGGTGAGCAGTTGCTGCAGGTTGGTGGTGGTGAAGGCGTTGTGCGAGGTCTTGTGGATCAGCGGTTCCCCGTCCGCCCGCTCCAGTTCCTCCATGAGCCGGACGTGGCCGAGGGCAGGGTCGAAGACATCCCCGCTGCCGGGCTCGGAATGCAGCACCCACACGACCAGGTCCCCGGCCTGACGGGAGAGTCGGACCAGGCGGTTCACCTGGTCGGCGATCTTCAGATCAGAGGTGGTCTCCCACAGCGGGCGGGCCCGGAAGGACTCCTGGACATCAATGACGATCAGCGCTCGGGTCATGTCCCCAAGCCTGGCCCGCGCGGGAGGGTCAGGACCAGGCCCCATCGGGTCCGGGTGCGGACCGATCCGGTCATCGTGGGAGGGCTGGGAGGTCATTGATGTCGTCCCCTGTCCCTACGAGTCCCTACGAGTGGGAGTCACGATCCCGCAGGGCACTGATGCCGCCGACATCGTTGAAATGCTGATGGGCATGAGCCTGGCGGCGCGCATCGCGCACGCCTCTCGTGGCCGCCGCTTCAATTCGCTGCGCTTCCGAACCGGAATCCGGTCGGCGCCGCCGACGCCGCACCAGCACGGTCACGGCGGCCGCCACGATGGACGCGACCGCTGTCGCAGCCAGGACCAGGTAGACCATCTTCACCCCGTGCTCGCCTCGGACCGTTCACCACGATCGCGCCCCGGCACAGATCCCCCAGGGCTCCTCACGCCACCGTACTCAGCGGGCGACGGCAGACGAACAGGCGCTTCCGGCACCGATGACGGGCGGAACTCTGCCGCCCTCCGGCAACTTCATGGTCCCGCTCGGCATTCTGACAGTGGTCCTGGTGACGTAGGGGATCGGCGGCGCCGGTGAAGCATCCCGGAGGGACACTGCCTTCACAACCGCCAGGACGTCGACAGTGCCCAACAGCGCCACGAAACCCATGGTCCTGCACGGGCCCATCAGGCTGCGGGCCGTTCCCGGCATGACCTGTTCAGATAGTTGGCCGTACCAAGGTCGCTGGGGTGGGGCCGTCCGGCCGGACGGTGAAGCCGTGTACCGCCTTTGTGGGAGTGGAGGAGAAGGCCGGGGTGTGGGCCGGTAGCAGGTGTTCGAGCAGGACGGTTGATTCGCGGAGTGCGAACTGCAGCCCGAGGCAGGCGCGGGGGCCGATGCCGAAGGGGAAGTAGGCGCCCGGGTGGGTGGGGCGGGCGCCCGGCGTGATGAAGCGCTGGGGGTCGAAGTGCTGCGGGTCCGGCCAGAGTTCGGGATCGCGGTGCGTGAGGTACGGGCAGACTAGGAGGTCGGTGCCCGCCTCGACGGCGTACCCGGCGAGGGTGTCGTCCTCGGTGGCGTGGCGGGGCAGGATCCAGGCGGACGGGTAGAGCCGGAGCGTCTCGTGGATCAGGGCCTGGACGGCCTGGCGGCGTTCCGGGGATCCTTCGCCACCGGCGGCCAGGGCATGTTCGCGGGCGGTGGGGTACCGGTCGAGAAGCAGGTAGAGCCAGGTCAGGGTGGTGGTGGTGGTCTCGTGCCCGGCCGCGAGCAGCGTGACCAGTTCGTCGCGGATCAGCCGGTCGGTGTACTCGGGGTGCTCGGCGGCGGCGTCGAGCAGGACATGCAGCAGGCCCGGTCCGTCGGGGCCGGCCGCTCCGCCGCGGGCGGCCTCGATGGCGTGCCGCGCGACCGCATCGATCCGGGCGAGATCGGCGGCGACGGCGTCCTGGGCGTCGCCGATATCGGCGGGCAGAGTCGGAAGGGCGGCCCCCACGGCTTCCACAGCGGCCAGTTCGCGCTCGGTCCCGTCATCGAGGGGGTACCCGGTGAGGGAGCGCCAGATGGAGTCCAGGGCGAAGCGGCGCATCTCCTGCCCGACATCGAAGGGCTGTCCGGTACGCGCGTATCCGTCCCAGCGTTCGGCGGTCGTCCGGGCGGCCCCGGTGATCCGCTGTTCGTAGCGGCGCATCCCGGTACCAGTGAACTGGGACTGCAGCAAGCGGCGTTGCTGCTTCCACGCCGCGCCGGTGGCGGCCAGGACACCGTCGCCGATCAGCACACGGGCGCGGTGGGAGCGCTTGACGTACTGCTCCGGGTGCCGGGCCAGGACGTGCTGGACCGCTTGCGGGTCGGTGACGAGAACGGTGAGGGCCGGCCCGAGGCGGAACGCGGCGACGCCGCCGAACCGCTCGCGCACCTGGGACAGCAGCTCGACCAGTTCACCTTCGCCCGAATGCCACCGCTTCACGAGTGCGGGCTCGGCTTCGGGGACCGGCCGCCCCGTTCCGGGGACGTTCGAAGGGGAGCCGCGACCGGCTTCAGTGTCCATGTCTTCTCTCCTGGTCAACCGCCGTGCTCGGCCGTAACGGAGCGCTGGTACCAAGGCGGACTGTACGGGGGCGGGCATGTCGGGTGACAGTCCACCGTGGTGGGGCCTCCGCCGCGGCCGCCGGGGCATACCTGGAAACCGTCACCCTGCGCCGCCAAGGAGCCGCCGTCGCCCTAAACTCGGGCCATGGACAGGACTGACCGCTCCAGCCGGGTGATCGCCGTACCACCGGCGACTGTCTACGGTGCCCTCCTCGACCCGGAGTCCCTGGAAGCGTGGTTGCCGCCGGACGGCATGCGCGGGCGGGTCGAGCGGTGGGACCCCCGGCCCGGTGGAGGGTTCCGGATGGTCCTCACCTACCTCGACCCCACCGACAGCCCCGGCAAGACTTCGGACGCGACGGATGTCGTCGACGTCGGGTTCGCCGAACTGGTGCCACCGGAGCGCGTGGTGCAGCGGGCGGTGTTCGAGGCCGACGACCCGTCGTTCGCGGGCACCATGACGATGACCTGGCACCTCGCTGCCGCCGGTGACGGAACCGAGGTGACCGTCACCGCCACGGATGTGCCACCCGGCATCGACCAGGCGGACCACGAGACCGGGATCGCCTCATCGCTGGCCAACCTGGCGTCGTACCTCGAAGGGACCGACTGACTCAGGTCGGCTGCCCCCGTGCCCGGCCGTGTCGAGAGCAGGCGATCGACCCGCTTCCGGCCTGGCCTCGGCCCACCGTGGACTATTCGGACGGACGCGGGTTGTCCTGGAGGTCACCCGCGACCGTTTGAACAGTCCACTTCGAAAGGCTGCGGCCGGCACTGTCGGGCCGCGAAGGGCCTCGGTCGGAAGATGCCCCGTAGAGCCGATCGATCCCCTGAACGATCCCCTGGCTGGGACAGGAGGATCGGGGCAGCGCGGTCAGCCCTTCCCGACCAGGGCGATCAGTTCGGAGGCCTGGGCCAGGGCCTCGTCGACGCTGTGGACGGCGTACATGGAGTCGACCATGAAGTGGTCAATGCCGGTGCGCTCGTGGAGAGTCCTGATGGTGTCGGCGACCTTCCGGGTCGTGGTCCCCGCATCGATGTTGACCCGCAGGACGGCATCGATCGCGGACGGGTCCCGGCCGGCCTCCCGGGCCAGTTGGTCGATGGCCGCCCGCTGGGACACCAGCCCGTCGATGTCCACGTAACTGGGCACCACGACCAGCGGCAGCCAGCCGTCACCGCGCTCTGCGACCCGCCGCAGGGCGCGCTCGGACATCGCGCCGAGGTAGAACGGCGGACGGGGACGCCGGGTGGGCTTGAGGGGGGAGTGGTGCAGGGGCACCGAAATCAGCTCACCGCTGTACTGGGCCGGGTCGGTGGTCCAGATGGCGTCTAGGGCGTCGAGCAGTTCGTTCATCCGGGCGCCGCGCCGGGTGAAGTCCGAGCCCGCCGCCTCGTACTCCTCGGGCGACCAGCCGATTCCGAAACCGGGCAGCAGACGGCCGTCGCTGATCACGTCGATGCTGGTGAGCGACCTGGCCAGCTGGACGGGTGGATACAGCGGGGCGATGAGTACGTGCGTTCCGAGCAGTACGCGTTCGGTGGCGCTCGCGGCGATCGCAAGGAGTACGAACGGGTCGGCGGCCGTGTTGAGTTCGGCCGGAATGGTGTCGCCCTGCCCGCCGTAGCCGACCTTGGGACTGACGGCGGCCAGATTGCGGTCGCCGACCCAGAGACTCGCGGCCCCCGCGTTCTCCGCCTCGCGGGCGAACTCTGCGGTCCGGGCTATGCCTAAGGCCTGCTTGTGGAACTGCGGGAGCGCAAAGCCGATCTTCATGGCTGATCCTTGCTGAATAGTCGTGGCAACCATCGACCGTCCCCTCGGGCGACCGGCCGACGCCCGTTCCCTGGAAGGGAGTTGGCAGGGCGGGACGGTCGTCCACGGCCGTCATCCGGACCGAGAGTACAGAAGTTGATTGCGCAACTACTTCGTTCGGGTGCTGTCGGCGTGTCGCGCCCCGTTGTCGAGCAGCGGAGAGGCCGGCCCGCGTCAGTCGCCTCCCACGAAGCCACCGCCGTGGTCCACATCCACGTCCGCCGTGTCGTCGATGAGTTCGGCGGGATCGCCACGTCCCGTGCGCTCGGTGGGCCCGTCCGGGGTCCGGCGGACGTTCGCCCCGGCAGCGGACGCCTGCGAGGTGGGTGGGGGGAAAGCTCCCCTGGAGACCATGTAGGCGCTCTCCGGGCTCTCGCCGGCCAGCGCCCGTGCGAGCGCGGCGCGGCAGCGGCGGGTGAACAGCGGCCAGGGGCGGGACGCTTCGGGCGGCCAGGCAGCCGCCAGGAGGGACAGAACGGCCCAGAGCGCCATCCACAGAAGCGTCCACCATCCGGGGTCCTGGTCGGACAGGCCCGGGAACCCGTTGCCCATGAGCATCGCGTTCATGGACATCGCGAACGAGACCACGAAGGCGGCGAGCAGCGCGGGGACGCGGTAGGCGCCGAAGCATCGTCGCAGGGGGGCCCGGCGTGATTCCAGGGCCGTGCGGAACGGGGTGAAGCGCGGCTCGGTGAGGAGTTCGTGGACGGTGACGCCCTCGTCCCGGCCCAGGCAGGCCGCGAGGGCGGCGAGGGCCGGATCCTCCGGAGTGCTGTGCTGCCCCGGGGCCAGGGTGATCCGACCGCTCCCGTCGGCCTGGGCGTGGCCGGCCAGGACGAGCAGTCGTACGGCCACCTCGGCGGCGTATCCCTCCCGCTGGGCCGACGCGCCCTTCCACGAGGCGCCGAGCCACCACCCCGCCTGAATCGGGTCCACGTCCGATCTCCGTGAGCTCCGCACGAACTGCCGCTCCGCGCGCGTACGCCTCCACCACGCCACGCCCAGGCCCGCGTTGAACGCGGCGAATCCCAGCAGCCACCCGGCCGTGATCCATCCCATCTCGCCGCTCATGACACGGACCCCGCTCCCTCACTTGTGTGACCTGACATCAGGAAGCGCCCCCGCTGTCCAGCCACGTCTCCTCCGGACGACCACCAACAGGACGGGAGATCGGCGCACGTGTCGGAGTTTCCCAACAAGAGGCGAATCCATGTATGAGCAACCTCCTTGTCGGCGCGGGCAGTTGCGCGGCTCACCGGTCCGCGGGCGCGCTCCTGGCAGCAGCGGTGGCCGCGGCGCTCAATGGTTCAGGTCGTGCTCGCTCCTTCAGCCGGGCGGACACGGGACGCCACCGGTCCGAGCCTCCAGCGCGTGCAGTAAGGCCACCATGTCCTCGCCGCCGTGGCCCTGGTCGACGGCTTCGCCGAAGAGGGTGTGGCAGATGTCGAGGAGCGGGGAGGCCAGGCCGGCCTTGCGGGCGGCCTCGGCGATCAGACGGTTGTTCTCCAGTACGTTCGTGGCGGCCGCCTGGACGGGTCCCGTGGCCCGGGCCCTGACGGACATGGGCGTGCCCGACGAACGGTCCGAAGCACTCGCGACGCTCATGATCAGCACCCTGGAGGGCGCGATCCTCATGGCCAGGGCCGAGCGAGACGTCCGCCCCCTGACGGCCGTCACCCGCGTGGGCCCCCTCCTCGACGCGGTGGCGAGCAGGACCGACTGACCGGCCGCTCTGATGCCGGCTTCGGAAGCGGACGCGTCAGAGGCGACTGCTCCACCGGATGCACAGGGTGGGGTCGTTCATCGCGCGGCCGGGCGGAAGGATGTCAAGAAGGTGTTGAGGGCCTGCTGGTTTTCGGGAGTGTTCCAGTCGTCGGCCGGGGTCGTCCACCTGATGGAGTAGCCGAGGTTGGTGTCGACGAGGAGGGCGCGGGCTAGCGTGCGCGTGCGGTCGGGGTCGCCGTCGGCGAACCACTCCAGGTCGGCTGCTCGCCCACCGGACCCGGTCACGCCCTGGATGTCGCCGATGCGGTCGAAGCCGGGGTTGAGGCGCCGCAATTGGGGCTCGGCGTTGCGCCAGACGGTGACGGGGTCGGATGAGGGGACCCTGCCGAAGGTGACCCTCAGCGCGCGTGGGTCGCCCGAGGCACCGAACGTGACACTGAAGGCGTTGTCCGGCCGCCCGGTGTCGTTGACGCGCCGCCAGTCAGCGGGGAGTTGGACCGAGAATCCTTCCGGCGCGTTGTAGCGCTTGGTGGCGGGCGGCGCCTTCTCCTCCGAGGAGACGGTGGGGGAGGGGGAGGGTGTGGCGGGCGCGACCGGGTCCGATGCGCCGGCCGAGGCGCTGCCGGTCGGGTCCGCGGAGGGCCGAGCAGGGGCGGAAGCCGCGGGAGGCGGCGCGGCGGCGGAACCGGATGCGGTGGGTACCGGGCCGGAGGCGTCGGGTGCGTCCGAGGCCGGTCTGCTGTTCACGGCGAGCACGACCGGGATGGCCACGACGGCCAGCGCGGAACCGACAATGGCGAGGACGATGGGCCGCTTCCTGCGCCAGGCACGTTCCTCCCCCGGCGCGCTCCCGTACGCTCCGCGCAGCCTGAACATGTGCGACTGTTCGGCCGAGTCCTCGCTGACCATGCGGCTCAGCGCCCTGCGCAGTACCGGTTCGGTGAGCCGTTCGTTCGGGTTCTCGCGGAGCAGCCCGTGAATGGTCTGGCGCAGCCGGCCGGTGTGGACGTCGTCCCCCGGGGATCTTTCCCCTCCTGCCTGGGTTCCCTCTCCCGCGTACACCTGCGCGAAAGTCGAACTGCCCTCTCCGTTCCCCGAGTTCGGAGCGGGCGGCCGGCCATCGATCATGGTGTGCAGTAGCGCTCCCAGGGCCCACAGATCCGTCGACGGATCGATCGCCTCACCGCGGATCTGTTCCGGAGAAGCGTACGAGGGTGCGGTCGCCCTCAAGGACCGGGTCGCTCCGGTCAGTCCGAACCCCGTGACCACGACCCCGCCGTCCGCCTTGACGAAGACCTGGTCGGGACCGAGGTCGCCGTGTGTGACGCCCAGGCGGTGCGCGGCCGCGAGTACATCGAGTATCTGCAGGCCGATGCGGACCGCCCGGGGCTGGTTGAACGGCCCACGCCGGTTGAGGAGTTCGCTCAGGGACCGGCCTTCGATCGGTTCCATGACGGTCCACAGGCGGCCGTCCTGCTCGGTGACGTCGAGGACGGTGGCCACCCGGCCGGGGGCGGCGGCCTCCAGGTCCGCGGTCTCCCGCAGCACCCGGGCCGTGGTCTGCCGGGACGTCTCCTCGCGGAGAACCGCGGGCAGCCGTGCTTCCGCAAGGAACACCAATCGGCCGGACGCCATGTCCTGGCCGTGCCAGCCGACCCGGAATTCCTCTCGGTGCACGATCTGGAGCGGTCGATACCTCCCGGCGATCAACTCGTTTGTGGAGGCCTGCGCTTCTGCCATGCTGATCCTTCACTGCGCCCGTGGGTTGCACCTTGGCCATGAGTACGCGGGCAATGCCGGTGAGTGTTCAATCAGGTGTGACCGCGCTTTCCGGCGGTGCGACGCGTCAACGATCCGAGGCCGGGCCGTCTTCGGCCAACTGGCCTCAGGCGAAAAGGATTTGGCGCAGAACGAGGCTCAGGTGAACGCGCGGTTCGTCCGCGGACATCTCGGCGAACCTGCCGACCTCGACGAAGTAGCGGGTGAACGTCACGCCGATCAGCTGTGCGGCGAGCATCCCGACGAACGGGTCGCCGGACGTCTTGTCACCATGGCCGAGATCGCCGATACCACCGACTTCCTCCTACGGAACGCGGGCATGAGCGCTCACGCTCTGAACGTCGACGGCGGCATGCTGATCACCTGACAGAAGGCGGATCATCGCATGGCGGCGTCAGTGTGCGGCGCCGCCGAAACCGAACTCGTTGCCGTCCGGATCGTGGTAGGTGATCTTGCGCATGCCCTCCGCGTAGGTCTCGCGGGTCGTGGGCTCCAGACCCCGGTCGGAGATCTGCGCGACACGGGTGTCGAGGTCGTCGACGAGGATGGTGTGCACGGCGTTACCGGCCTGACCGGGCCGCTGCACGATGTACACATATCGGTGTTCCGCGAGTTCCCACACGGCTTCCGTGTCGTGCGGGAAAAACGTCGCCGGGGTGCCGAGGAGTCGCTCGTACCAGGCCAGCGCCGCCGCGTAGTCGTTGACGGGGATGCCTGCGAAGAGGTCGAGGGGCATGCCGCCATCGTAGGTCCGGCGCCCGAGAACCAAGAGCTGGAAATCGGCGCGCTCCTGGCTGCCACGCGGTCCCGGGCCGGCTTCACCTGCTGCCCGGGCGCGACACCGCGGCGTGGAAGCGCCGGGGTGGTGGCCCGCGCTCAGTGGCTGCGGGGCGCGTACATGATGATGGCCATCCCGGCGAGGCACACCAGTGCGCCGATGACGTCGTACCGGTCGGGCCGGTAGCCGTCGGCGACCATGCCCCAGGCGATCGACCCGGCGACGAAGATCCCGCCGTACGCGGCGAGGATGCGTCCGAAGTTGTCGTCGGACTGGAAGGTGGCCACCACGCCGTAGAGACCGAGGGCGATGACTCCGGCGCCGATCCAGATCCAGCCCCTGTGTTCGCGGATTCCCTGCCAGACCAGCCAGGCGCCACCGATCTCGAACAGGGCGGCGACGACGAACAGGGCAACGGAACGCGCAACACTCATGATCGGTGAGCCTACCGGCGACCCGTGCCGGTGATCGGGAAACGGGTCGGCGGCCCGTCAAGGTTGGTGCGTGACGCTGACCTGTACGGTCACGGTTCCCCTGTTGTCGTGGACGCATCTGTCGGCGGCGTCGTTGATGGCCAGTTGGAGGGTGCCGTTGCCGGCTGCCTTGAACGTCAGGTTCCGCCCGACGGAGTGGATGGGGTGGTCCTTCTCACCGGCGAGGCGTGCCAGCAGTGTGCCGAACGGTGCCGCGGGCTTGATCTTGCAGTCCTTCGCGCCGTCCAGCGACTGGTCGATGGCCGCGTTGTAACCGGCCGGCCCGGTCATGGGGATGTTCACGTGGTCGACGGTCCATTGGCCCGAGACGAAGCGCACGGTGATCCGGTCTCCTTGCCGGACGGACACCCCTTTCACCTGCTGCCAGCCGGTCGTGGACTTCACGGCCTGACGGGTGGTCGTCGTGATCGGGTCCTTCTTGAGCGGCAGTACCCCGGTGACGAACAGACCACCGCCGACGCCCGCCGCCAGCACAGCCGTACCGGCCAGGGCCCACCACAGCCGCTTCGCGCCCTTGGGCCGGGACGGGGGGTGGGGCGCGGGCCTCAGCGACGTGGTGTGCAGTGCCGTCTGCCCGGTCTGCCCGGCCGGGACCAGGTGCTGCCGGCCACTGGTCATGGTGTCCGCGTCGGCCAACCCGGGCGCAGGCCAGGACACATGCCCGGTCGGTGAGGGCAGTGGTCCGGAGTCCATTTCCCCCGCCGCGACACGCCACAGTGCGGAACGTGCACTGGCCGCGGTGGGGCGTTCTTCGGGGGACTTGCGCAGGAGTGCCTCGATGACCGGGCGCAGCGGGCCGAGCCGCTCGCTCAGGGCGGGTTCCTGGTAGGCCACCGCGTGCAGTGTGGCGGGGCGTGCCGGTCTGCGGAACGGGGACTGCCCGCCGCACACCGTGGCCAGGGTCGCGCCCAGGGACCACAGGTCGGAGGCCGGGCCGACCTCCGCCCCCATCACCCGCTCGGGCGCCATGAACTCCAGCGAGCCGATCAGTTCGCCGGTGGTCGTCAGGAACTCGCCGTCGTCCAGGGCCGCGATGCCGAAGTCCGTGAGGACGGCGTTGCCGTCGCGGCGCAGCAGGACGTTGGCGGGCTTGACGTCACGGTGCAGGGTGCCGGCCGCGTGCACGGCCTCCAGCGCGTCGAGCAGTTGCAGCCCGAGGGAGGCGGCGTGCTGCGGGGTGAGCGGTCCGCTCTCGACGATGTGCTGGGCCAGTGAGGGCCCTTGGACGAGTTCCATGACGATCCACAGCCGGTCCTCGGACTCGACCAGGTCATGGACTCCCACCACATGCGGGTGCGGAACCCGCGCGACCGCGCGCGCCTCACGGATCGTACGGCGCAGCCGTGTGCGGTGTTCCTCGTCGTCGTGGGCGAGGATGTGCAGTTCCTTGACGGCGACCGGGCGGTCCAGTAACTGGTCGTGTGCCCGCCAGACCGTGCCCATACCGCCCCTGCCGAGGATGTCGTGCAGCAGGTACCGTCCGGCGATCAGCCGCCCCGAGCCGCGTTCCGAACGCATCCCCGCCTGCTGATCGCCATCTCCGGATATCACGCGCTCTCTCACGTTTCCTTCCCGGCGGCCTGGACACCCACCGGTCGTCGTTTGTTCGAACCGGGCCGAGCGTAGCGGTCGGAGGCCGGTCCGGTGCGTGGCATCAGTCCAAGTCGAGGGTTCTGCCGCCCGGGGGAAGCAACAGCAGTGGCCCCTCGAACTCGTCCAGGGGCCACCGCCGTTGCTGCCTACCGCATCACTTGGCGGGCTTGTAGAAGGTGTAGGTGGCGGAGTAGGGGACGCTCGTCTGCTCGGTGCCGGTGCAGGCGGTGCTGGGGGCCACGCCGCCGCGGGTGTTGAGTCGCTGGATGTAGGAGACGTCGGCGAAGACCCCGGTGCCGCGAGTGGCGGTGGACTTCAGGAGGAGTTCGGGGATGGTGCCGGCCTTGGGGGAGGTGACAAGGGCGGCGGCGTTGACGGCGCTGCCGTCCACCGTGGACACCCAGACGGGGCCGCGCGAGTGGAGGGCGACCGTGCGGCGGGAGTGGTCGTTCTTGGCCCAGAGGGTGGCGGCGGGCTCCAGCAGCTTCCAGGCGCCGTCGGTGCAGGTGTAGACCTGGACGCCTTCGGCGGAGAAGACGCCGGTGAGGCGGTTGCCGTCGGGGACCTTCAGCGCGGCGGGAACGTCGACGCCGGTGCGGGCGGGCTGCGAAGCCGCCGCCGAGCCGACCGTCGCGCTCAAGAGCGTGGCGGCGGTGACGGCGGCGAGAGCCGTGGTGGTGAGGACGAGCCGCTTGGCGAGCTTCATCAGGTGTGTCTCCAGAGCAATTTCTGAACGTGTTCTTGGGTATGGACGCGGATGTTGTGCGTGTCCCAGAGCCGGGACTGGGCAGATTCCGAACGTCCGGGCCGGTCAGATGATCTTCAGGCTTGCTGCCGCACTGTACGCGTGAACCCATCCGGCTGGGCAGTCAACTTCTGATCAGTTTGTGGCCAACTCTGCTCACTGGCTGGGACGGCCGTACATCAGGCTCAGACGCGTATGGATCCGGGCCTTGCGCGTATGGCTGTGGGGTACGAGGCGGTGGTTGCGTAGGCCGTCGTAGTCGCCGCGGGGGCACCACGGAACGTGCAACCTCACGAGCCACCCCGGCCGAACCGCCGTAAGTGGAAGAGGAATTCAGTCGTGATGCACGCCTCCACCGTTCCCGGGGGACAGCTCTCCACCCGCTGTTCCGAGAGTCACCTGGGGGGATCATGACCGGCATTCCGAACATCGAGCCGTACCCGCTGCCGACATCGGCGGAGCTGTCGAAGAACGTGGCCGACTGGACGGTCGACCCGCAGCGCGGCGCGTTGTTGATACACGACATGCAGCGGTACTTCCTGCGTCCTTTTCCCGAAACCATGACGAGGCAGCTCGTGCGGAACACGGTTTCGGTGCGGGACCGGTGCCGGGATCTGGGCATGCCGGTGGCGTACACGATGCAGCCCGGTGCCATGAACCCGTCGCAGCGCGGCCTGCTCGCCGACTTCTGGGGTGCGGGAATGGAAACCGCGCCGGTCGACCGTGACGTGCCTGAACCGCTGACACCCGGGCCACTGGACGGGGTGTTCACGAAGTGGCGGTACAGCGCCTTCTTCCGAACCGAGTTACTGGCATGGCTGCGCCGGCACGGCGCCGATCAGCTCGTCATCTGCGGGGTGTACGCCCATGTGGGCGTCCTGGCCAGCGCGGTCGACGCGTTCAGCAACGACGTCCAGCCATTCGTCGTGGCCGACGCGGTCGCGGACTTCTCGGCGCGGGACCATCGATTCGCCCTGGAGTACGCCGCGCGGAAGTGTGCTGTCGTGGTCACCGCGGAGGACGTCCTGCCGTGACCGGTACGTCAGGTCTGCTCCGCCGAGTGCTGGCAGCGGAGCCACCTCCGTTCGCGCTGCTGCACCGACCCGAACGGACCGGCCGACATCAACTCGACGTGCTGACAGGTGAGTCGTGCATGCCGGACAGCCTCGCCGATGTCCCGATGGCCGAGGACGGGCAGGGGCATCAGGTCCTGGCGGTCGTCCCCTACCGGCAGCTCCGCGAACGTGGCCTCGCGTGTGTCGACGACGGCGCGCCGCTGACCGCGATGCTGATCACCGAGCAGGCGGTGGTGCCACTGACCGATCTGCTCCGGCACATCCCCGAGGTCCCGGTCCGGCTCGTCGACGGGCACTTCGACACCGACGACGACACCTACGCCCGTACCGTCGAACGGATCGTCAGCGACGAGATCGGGCAGGGCACGGGCTCGAACTTCGTGCTCGGACGACGCTTTGCCGGGCGTATCGCCGACTACGACCTCGACGTGGCACGCACCGTCTTCCGCCGACTGTGCGAACAGGAGTCCGGCGCGTACTGGACCTTCCTCATCCACACCGGCACCCGTACGTTCGTCGGCGCCACACCGGAACGCCACGTCAGCCTGGACGACGGTGACGCGGTGATGAACCCGATCAGCGGCACGTACCGCTATCCCGGAGACGGGCCCACCCTGGCCGGACTGATGGCGTTCCTGGACAGTCACAAGGAGTCCGACGAGCTGCACATGGTGCTCGACGAGGAACTGAAGATGATGGCCCGCGTCTGTGACAGCGGCGGTGCCCGGGTCCTGGGGCCTCGACTCAAGGAGATGGCCCGGCTCGCGCACACCGAGTACCTCATCACGGGCCGTTCCCGCCGACACCCGCTGGACATCCTGTCGGAGACGTTGTTCGCGCCCACGGTGACCGGCAGCCCGCTGGCCAGCGCATGCCGGGTGATCACTCGGTACGAGCCGGCCGGGCGCGGCTACTACGGCGGTGTCGCCGCACTGATCGGCCGCGACTCCGCAGGCGGTCACCGCCTCGACTCGGCCATCATGATCCGTACGGCGGACATCGACCCGACGGGCCGGGTCGGGATCGGTGTCGGTGCGACGCTCGTACGGCACTCGAATCCGACGGCCGAGGCGGCGGAGACCCACGCCAAGGCGGCGACCCTGCTGCGGGTCATGTCCACCGATCCGGGGGCCGAGGCCCGCCGTGGGCCCGGTCGCCTTCGCCCGCTCGGCGAGCATCCCTACGTACGGGACGTCCTTCAGCGTCGCAGACGGGGCCTCGCCGGGTTCTGGCTCGACACCGGACACCAACGGCCGACGCCCGTGTCGTCCCCGCGCCGGGCTCTGGTGGTGGACGCGGAGGACACGTTCACCGCGATGATCGCCGAGCAACTCCGGTCACTGGAACTGGAGGTGACCGTCCGACGCTGGGACGAACCGTACGCGTGGGACGCGGAAGACCTTGTCGTCCTGGGCCCCGGGCCGGGCGACCCCCGGGACGCCGACGACCCCAGGAACCTCCACCTCCGGCGGGCGATCGAAACGCTGCTGGCCGGGCGGAAGCCGTTCCTCGCCGTGTGTCTGAGCCACCAACTCCTCTGCCGGGCACTCGGCTTGGACGTGCGCCGCGGCGCCGTGCCCCATCAGGGCACGCAGCGCGAGATCGAGCTGTTCGGCGAGAACGAGACGGTCGGTTTCTACAACACGTTCGCCGCGCACAGCGACACCGACAAGCTCGACGTGCCCGGTGTCGGCCCGGTGGAGGTCAGCCGGGACGCAGACACCGGTGAGGTGCACGCACTGCGCGGACCTCGCTTCGCCTCCCTGCAGTTCCACGCCGAGTCGGTGCTGACCCGCAACGGCCCCGCCCTCTTCGCCGCGCGCATCGACGAGGCGCTGGCCTGACACATGCCCAACCCGCGACAGAGGAGATCGACCATGACCCAACACACGAGGCCCCAGGAGTGGGTCGACAGCGACTCCGAACTCCGCCGTACCAACCGGGCCACGGTGGAGCGATACCTGGACATGACGGAAGGACCGGCGAGGCTCCAACGCCACCACCTCTTCACCGAGGACGCGCGAGGCGGTCTGTGGACCACCGACACCGGGCAACCGGCCGCGGTCACCGGACGGGAGAACCTGTACCTGATGGCCGCGTGGTCGCTCGAGTGTTTCCCCGACTGGCGCTGGACCAATGTCGAGATCTACGAGACCCAGGATCCCAACCGGATGTGGGTCGAGTGCGACGGAGAGGGACAGATCATCTTCCCCCACTATCAGCCGGGCCACTACCGCAACCACTTCATCCACTCGTTCCGCCTCGACAACGGAATGATCGCGGAGATAAGGGAGTTCATGAATCCCTGCGAGCAGATGCGGGCCCTGGGCATCGTGGTACCGGTCGTCAAGAGAGGCGGGATCCCCACCGACGGGGAGGTGGCATGACCTCGGTGATCGTCGTCGGTTCGGGCGCGGCGGGGCTGGCCGCGGCCCTGTCGGCTCGCGAGTCGGGCGCCGAGGTCACCGTTTTGGAGGCGACATCGACGATCGGCGGCACCACCGCCCTGTCCAGCGGGGCGGCCTGGCTGCCCGACAACCACCTGCCGCTCGCCGCCGAGGACACCCCGCAGCGCGCCCGTACGTATCTGCGTGCCCTCGGCCGATCCGACGAGTACGGGTACGAGTCCGCGGACACCGCCATGTCCGACCGCTTTGTCGACGAGGCGCCGCGCGTGGCCGAGTGGCTCGAAACGAAGACACCGCTGCGCTGGGCCACGCTTCCGATACCGGACTGCCACGGCACACTGCCAGGTGGGTACGAGGTCGGCCGGTCGCTCGAACCACGGCCGTTCCGCACCGCACCGCAGGTAGCCGACCTGGTGCGTGCCGCTCTGCCCTGGCGGCCGCCGGCGACACTCACCGAACTCCTCACAGGAAAAGCCGCACCCGAACTCATCGAGCAGCGCAGACAGGCCGGAGTGCACACCGCGGGGCAGGCACTGGTGGCCGCCCTGCTCACGGCTGCCATCGACGCGGGCATCACCATCCGTACGCACGCCAGGGCGACTCGGTTCCTCGGCGTCGGCGTGGTGGTCGACGGCATGTCGCTCGACGGACGGGTCGTACTCGCGACGGGTGGCTTCGAACGCGACGAGGCGCTCGTCCGGCGATTCCTCGGCGGCCCTGTTGCCGGTCTCGCGGGAGCACCGGGCGCACGCGGAGACGGGCTGCGCATGGCCATCGACGCCGGGGCAGCGCTGCACAACACGGCGCAGGCCTGGTGGTGCCCGACGATCCGGATACCCGGCGACGCGATCGACGACGAACCCGTGCACCGGATCCTCCTTGCCGAGCGTGCGCGCCCCGGCAGCGTGTTGGTCAACCGCGACGGCCACCGGTTCACCAACGAGGCACAGAGCTACCACGAGGTCGGCCGATCGCTGCACCCGACCGAACCGTCATGGCTGATCGTCGACGCCGCTTACCGCCGGCGCCATCCGATCGGCCCGGTCCGGCCCGACGACCCCGACCCGGACTGGCTGCAACGCGCGTGCACACTGCTGGAGTTGGCGCGGCTCATCGATGTCCCGGGCGACGCGCTCGCCAAGACGATCAGCCGGTTCAACTGGGCGGCGGCCGCCGGCGAGGATCCGGACTTCGACCGGGGAGTGAACCCCTACGACGGCGTTATGGGCGATCCCGGCGCCGTCCACCCGACGTTGGGGCCCCTTTACGCACCACCCTTCTACGCCGTGCCGGTACGGCCAGGACTCGGCGGGACCGGCGGCGGCCCGCGCACCGATCCCGACGGGCGCGTGCTGTCCGACGACGGGACGGCCGTGTCAGGTCTGTACGCCGCGGGCAACGTCGCCGCCGGCCCGTTCGGGTCGGCCTACCCGGGCACCGGCGCGACGATCGGCCAGGCTCTCGTGTTCGGCGCCCAGGCCGGCAGAGCAGCGGCAGGAGACTGAACCCACCATGCACCAGTACGTGATCGTCGACGTGTTCACCACGATTGCCCTGCAGGGCAACCCCCTGGCCGTCTTCCCGGACGCGGTCGGCATCCCCGCCGAGAGGATGCAACTGATCGCGCGCGAAATGAACCTCTCGGAGACGACGTTCGTCCTCCCCGCCCGGGCCGACGGGGACCGGCGGGTCCGCATCTTCACCCCGGTCGGCGAACTGCCGTTCGCCGGGCACCCGGTACTGGGCACGGCGGCGGTGCTCGGCGTGTCCACGGCGGTGGACCGGCTACGGCTCGAAACCGCGGGCGGCACCATCCCGGTCGACTTCCACCACCGAAGCGACCGGACCGTCACGGCCGCCATGCGCCAGCCGATCCCGGTCTGGGAGCCGTACGGACGGCGGGACGAACTCCTCGACGCACTCGGCCTCGAATCCTCGACCCTCCCGGTGGACGCCTACCGGAACGGGCCCCGGCACGTCTACGTCGGAGTCGAGAGCGAGGCGGCCCTCGCCCGGGTCCAACCCGATCTGGGCGCGCTGGCACGACACCCTGACATGGCCGCCATCTGTTTCTCGCGCCCGGGCGGATCCGGGGGCCCTGCTGACTGCGGAGATCGCTGGCGTATGCGGATGTTCTCCCCGGCCTACGGCGTGAGCGAGGACGCGGGGACGGGATCGGCCGCCGGCCCGCTCGCGGTGCACCTCGCGCGGTACGGACTCCTCCCGTTCGGCAAGCAGATCGAGATCGTCCAAGGAGTGGAGCTGGGCCGCCCGTCACACATGTTCGCCAGGGCCGAGGGCAACAGTCGTCGACTGGACACGGTCGAGGTCGAAGGATCAGCGGTCATCACCGCCCGCGGAACGCTCTTCGCCTGACCGGCCGAGCGAGCCGAGGCCGCTGGTCGAAGCGGCTCCGGGAGTTGGTGGCGCAGCCCTATGTCCCACAAGCCTGGCGGGACTCGACGTCACGGAAACGGCCTGGTGAAATGCCGTACTCGCGGCGGAAAGCGGCGCCGAACGCGAATTCCGTCGAGTAGCCGACCTGACGGGCGATCGTCGCCAGCGGTGCCCTGGATTCCCGGAGCAGCCGGGCCCCGTGGCTCAGGCGTCGGCCGGTCAGATACGTCATGGGCGGCTGGCCCACCATCGCGGTGAATCGCTTGGTGAAGGCCGTCCGCGACAGTCCCACACTCTTGCTGAGCTGCTGTACCGTCCACGGCTTGTGCAGGCTCGTATGGATCTCGCGCAATGCGGCGGCGATGGCGGGATCATTGATCTCCGGCCGGTCCGCGTCCCGATTCTGCTCCATCCACTGGCGCAGAGCGTGGGTCAGCAGGAGGTCCAGGAGCGCGGGACGGGTCGCCCCACTGCCCGGTTGTGTGTCGGACACGTCCACAGCCAACAGATCGGTCAGCAACCGGAGTTGCAGGTCGCGGTCATGGCCCGGCGAAACAACGAGGACCTCGGGTAACGCTCTTAAGTACGGGTGTACTTGTCCGTGGTCGAGCCAGTACGCGCCGCAGAGGAGCTCGACGTCGGCCGGGTCGGGACTGTGCGCGTCCTCGTTCAATGCCGCTGCCACCGGGGGCAGGTCCTTGAGCAGGCTCGGTGCGTGGCTGAGTCCGAGCTCGGCACCGAAGGGGGTGAGGACGACATCGCCCGCCTTGAGTGCACGTGGCCGGCCGGTTGCCGGGATCAGCCAGGCAGTGCCCCGGAGGAGGATGTGGAACCCGCTGCCCGCGAAGGCGGGGAATCGCATGCCCCAAGAGCCCGATTCCCTGGCCCGGCAGGCCTTGGCCCGTCCGATCCGCACGCTGCCGATCGCCTCGCTCAGTACGTCCATGCCCGAGTCGGTACGGGCGCGGGTGGTGGCAGCCGTGCCGGTGGAACTCTTTGGGTTCACGCGTTTCTCGTCTTTCGTATGCAACAGGGCCCAGAGCTGCCTGGGTTTGCCCTACTGCCGGAGCCTAGGTTGATCGGCACGGCAGACACTTGAACCACAGCGGCATCCGAACAGAACATCCGCGCCACAAGCCGGTGTTGTCGCGCGCGGAGCCGGTTCGACGATGTGGATCCTCGGACGGCCGGCTCCTGAACCGGACCGGGCGCCGAAGGACCTCTGCTGGGAGGCTGTGGAAGCCGCGCCTCAACGATGTCCGGCGCTGAGATCATCTGTCTTGACAGGACTCCTGCGGCGCCGAAGATGTCGTGAGAACTCCACCGCGCCGGTTACCGCGAACGCGAGCCCGACGCCGACGGCGATGGCAAGGAGCGTGTTCTCCTGGAAGAAGACGCCGCCGAGGTATCCCGACAGTGCGGTGTAGGCGCTCCACGTGGAGGTGGAAATCGCGACGTACAGCATGAAGCTGCGCAGCGGGTAACCCACCACCCCCGCCGTGCCTGTGGCGAGATAGCGTCCGACCGGAATGAATCGCGTGGAGACGAGTACGAAACCGCCGCGTGTTTCAAGTTCACGCTCGAACCAGTCATACGCTTTCCGGCGCTTGGTACCGACTGGCAGGCGTTTGAGTACGCGCTTCCCCATCAACCGGCCGATGGAATAGGGAACGAGGTCGCCGAGAAAGGCGCCGACCGTCGTAGCGGCGATGACAAGCATGATGTTCGTCTGCCCGGTCGCGCCGGCGATTCCTGCGAGGATCACGACGGGTTCGCTCGGGATCAACGGGAGGAACGAGTCGAGTAGGGACACCGCGATGAGCACGGCGTAGAGCGTAGGAGACGCTACTAAAGACTCCGCGAGGTCTATCCAGTCCGGCATTTACTACCTGCTCCTGTCGTATGGATACGGAACTTCATGGGCGATTCCAAAATTCTTGGGATGCCTTGGTACAGCGGCGGGTGTCAGGTGGCGGGTGCCGTGGTGAGCATCCAGTGGCTGAACGCGGCGTAGCGTCGTGCGAACTCGGCTGCGTCACTGGCGTGTTCGACGGCGGCGGAGTGTTCGCGGACCGTATCGAAGCGGGCGCGGCGGTCGTGCTCGTAGGTGGTGAGGGCCTTTTCCTGGTCGGTCTCGGTGCTCAGGGTGTTGCGCAGGACGCTGACGTCTTCGATGCCGAGAGTGCCGCCGGAAGCGATGTGGGGGGACAGTCCGTGTGCGGCGTCGCCGATCAGAGCGACCCGCGTGCTGGTCCAGTGGGGCAGTTCGGGGACCAGGGTGACCTGGTTCTCCAGGATGGATTCCTCCGGTGTTTCGGCGATCAGGGACAGGAGTTCGTCGTTCCAGCCCGCCTCGGCCAGATTCCGTGCGCGTTGCAGTGCCCGTTCGCGCTTGCTGCCGGTGAGCGGTCCGGCGTCGAACTGGTTGACCATCCACATGGTCCGGTCGCGAGCGATCCTGGCGTATCCGCCGCGGGTTCTGCGGTGGCCGACGGTGAGCACGGTGGCCTCTGCTTTTTGGCTGCCGGTCGGCACGATCGCGCGCCAGGCGTAGTGGCCGGAGTGTGTGACGGCGTCGCTTCCCGGCACCAGTTGCCTGCGCACGTGTGAGTGGACGCCGTCCGCGCCGATCAGCAGATCCGTGTGCAGTGTCTCGCCGTTGGCGAGATGTACGGCGACGTTGGATCCGGTCTCGGTATATCCGGTCGCGTGGGCGTCGGCGCGGATTCGGTCGCGGCCGATGGTGTCGGCCAGGAGGTTGTTCAACTCGGGGCGCGGCACGAGGAGGAACTGGTGATCGCTGTCGGTGTACCCGGGAGCGCGGACCGGATCGCCGGCAGGGTTGAAGAACCACGTGTTCTGTTCGATGCCCATGTCGCGGATGGCCGGGCCGATGCCGAGGTGGTCGAATTCTCGCAACGCGTTGGCCCACAGGCCGATACCGGCGCCGACGGCTCGGATCTGTGGTGCCTGTTCCAGCACGATGACCTCGTGGCCGATGAGTTTGAGGGAGGCCGCGGCTGTGAGCCCTACCAGGCCGCCGCCGACGATCACCGTGGATTTCGTGGACAACGTCTCTACTCCTTCGGTTGACGGACAAGGGCGTGCCGGGCGCGCCGCCGAAACCGGCAGCGCGCATGAAGGCTCTTAGCGGGAGTTCAGATGCCGATGGGCACGCCTCGACACTACGAGCGGCCGCCGCTTGCTTCAAATGCAATGTCATCAATGAGGGATTTACCCGCGTGCACTTAACTCGCGACGCTCACCACTACGCGGCAGGTCCACGGCAGGCGCCGACCCGGCCGAGAAAGGTGGCGAAAGCGTCGCGTACCTGGGTGCGGAGCCACGCGTGGGCCTTGTCGTTGTCGTAACGCTGGTGCCAGGCGACGGTCACCGGTACGGGCGCGAGGTCAAACGGCGGCGTGCCGGTATGGAGTCCGCAAGCGTCGAGCGTCGGCCGGCAGATCTGCTCGGACACCACTACGAGCAGTTCGCTCCGGCTGACGATGTGCAGTGCTGCCGTGCTGGTGGGGGCAGACGCAACAACTCTGCGCCGCAAGCCGAGGTCTTTGAGGGCAACGTCGATCGGGTCCTCGGTCCGGCCGCGACGGGACACGATGACGTGGTCGGCGGCTGCGAAGCGTTCAGCGGTCAACGGGGCGCCCGCGCAGGGGTGGTCGGGCCGGAACGCGACCACGAGCCGGTCGTCACCGAGCGTTTCATGGCTGATCTCAGGCAGGACCGGCAGGGTCGAGCTGATCTGCAGGTCGACCCTGCCGTGCCGCAAATCGTTGGTGTCGATGTCGGCCTCCGCCAGCAGCCGCACGGACAGGCCGGGGCCGGCCTGCCGGATCGCGGCGAGGAGATGGGGAGCGATCGCCGTTGTGAGGGCGTCGTTTCCGCGGATGATGAAAGCTCTCCGCAGGGTGCCGAGATCCAGCGTGCGCTTCGGTTCGAGGATCGCGCGCGACTGTTCGACGAGGTAGTGCACGTCGTCACGAATTTCCAGGGCATAGGGCGTCGGTGTCATTGTCCGGCCTGTGCGGACCAGGATCTGGTCCCCGGTGAGCCGGCGGATCCGGCCGAGGCTGCGGCTCGTGGCCGGGGCGGACAGGCGCAGCCGTTCTGCGGCCCCTGTCACGCTGCCCTCCTCCAGGAGGGCATCCAGCACCGCCAAGAGATTCAGGTCCAGTTGCATGGGCGCACTTTAGGGCTGCCAAGTACGCGCTGGTCGGCATGAGTTGGCGGCTGTGCGGTTCCGCTGCTTGCGATGGTTGCCGCGAGGCTCGGTCCTTGTGGCCCGCGGTGTGCGTACGCACGCGTATGGATCCGCGCCACCGGAGTATGTGCCCCTCGGCCGGCCGCTGGTTGTGTCGGCTGTGCGACAACCTCATCCGACCGGCCGCGCCGACTTCGTCCGTGAGGGTGGGGCACAGATGAAGCGGGGATGCCGATGAAGGACGTCACGATCACCGGGCTGTTCGCCGATCGCGTGCGGTGCGCACCCGACGCGACGGCGTTGCGCTTCCGCGGTGAGGAGATGACCTATCGGCAGTTGGATCTGCGCGCCGAACACCTGGCACACCGGCTGCGAGACCTCGGCGTCGGGCCGGAGGACATCGTCGGTGTATGCGTCGAGCGCTCCTTCGAGATGATCGTCGCTCTCCTCGGTGTGCTGAAGGCGGGAGCGGCGTATCTGCCGTTGCACCCGGACGAGCCCGCCCCGCGGCTGCGGTTCATGCTCGACCACGCGGACGCCCGTGTCCTGCTCACTCACCGGCCCGTCCTCGGGCAACTGCCCGATCTCGACGTGACCGTGCTTGATGTGGACGGCCCCGAGGCCCCTGATGCCACGCCACTTCCGTACCGCGGGTCGGCCGACGGGCTGGCCTAC
The DNA here is from genome assembly GCF_036182465.1 of Streptomyces sp. NBC_00258. NCBI lineage: Bacteria > Bacillati > Actinomycetota > Actinomycetes > Kitasatosporales > Streptomycetaceae > Streptomyces > Streptomyces sp. NBC_00258. Next base: position 1,655,918 of record NZ_CP108081.1, on the reverse strand, counting down.
GTGCGCTACACCTCGGGCTCGACCGGTCATCCGAAGGCCGTGGCCGTGCCGCACCGGGGCGTGGTCCGGCTGGTGCACGACACCGGCTGGATCGAGTTCGGCCCTGGCGAGACCTTTCTCCAGCTGTGTGCGCTGACCTTCGACCCGTCCGAGTTCGAGATCTGGGGAGCCCTGCTGAACGGTGGCTGCCTGGTCATCCACCCGCCCGGCCCGTTGTCGCTGCCGGAGCTGGCGGAGTGCCTCCGGCGGGAGAAGATCACGACGCTCTGGCTGACCGCCGGACTGTTCCACCGCATGGTGGACCGGCACGTGGACAGCCTCGGCGGGCTTCGCCAACTCGTCGCCGGCGGGGACGTACTCTCACCGGCCCATGTCAACCGCGTACGGCGTGCCCACCCGAAGGTCAGGATGGTCAACGGCTACGGGCCGACGGAGAACACCTGCTTCACGACATCCCACACGGTCACCCGCCAGATCAGGGGGACGGTTCCGATCGGGACGCCGATCTCCGGCACACGCGTGTACATCCTGGACGAGGGCCTGCGGCCGGTCCCCGAGGGGGAGTGGGGCGAGCTGTACACCGGCGGCGCCGGGCTCGCACGCGGCTACCTGCACCGTCCGGAGCTGACACAGCGGCGATTCCTGCCCGATCCGTTCCTGCCGGGCGAACGGATGTACCGGGTCGGGGATGTGGTCCGCCGAGACTGGAGCGGCGTGATGGAGTTCCGCGGCCGCGCCGACGACCAGGTGAAGATCGCCGGTCACCGGATCGAGCCGGGCGAGGTCGTGGCCGCGCTGACCGACCAGCCCGGTGTGTCGGAGGCCGTCGTGATCGCCCGGGAGGACGTCACGCCGGGCGAGAAGGTACTGGTCGCCTATGTCGTCGCGGAACTCCCGGCCGAGAACCCCGCCGACCTGGCCACCGAACTGCGCCGAGCGCTCCGACACCGGTTGCCGCGGCACATGGTCCCCGCCGCGTTCACGATGCTCCCCGAGTTCCCGCTGACCCGGGCCGGCAAGATCGACCGTTCGGCGCTACCGGTGCCGAAGCTCATGCCGCGCGCCATTGGCACCGCGTACGAATCCCCGAGGACGCCGGTCGAGACGAAGCTGGCCGATGTCTTCGCCGATGCCCTTGCGGTCGAACAGGTCGGCATCCACGACGACTTCTTCGCCATCGGCGGCAACTCACTCATCGCCGCGGACGTCCTCGCCCGACTCCGGGGTGAACTGGCGGTCGACGTACCGGCGGCCCGCTTGTTCTTCGAGAACCCCACGGTGGCCGGGCTGGCCGAAACGGTCGCCGCGCACACCGCATCGTCCACCGAGGCATCCGGCGAAGACCACGAGGGAGACAGGGCATGCGACTGACACACCCCACCGAAGACGAAGCGATCGACCTGGACAAGGCCGACCTGTTCGACCCCGTCGTGCACGCGGAGGGCGACCCGCATGCGATCTGGCTCGCCATGCGCACCCACGACCCCGTGCACTGGCAGCAGTTACGTCCGGACCTGGGGTTCTGGTCGGCCACGGTCTACGACGACGTGGCGAAGGTGTTGCGGGACCACACCGCGTTCACCTCCGAACACGGCACGCTGCTGAACCTGTTGGGGAGGAAGGATGCCGCCGGCGGGAAGCAACTTCCAGCGACCGATCCGCCGCGGCACACACGCATGCGCTCGCCGGTCCAGCGTGCGCTCAACGGCCGTGCGGTGGAGGGGCATCGAGGCGTGATCCGCGACGAGGTGCGCCGCCTCTTCGCCGGGATCGTCGACGGTGAGCCGTTCGACTTCGCCGAGCTGACCGACCAGTTGCCGATGGCGGTGATCGGGACACTCATGGGCCTCGATCGCGGCGACTGGTCCCACCTGACGCTCCTCACCACCCAGGCTGTCGCACCCGACGACCCCGAGTTCGTACGACCGGAGGGCGCGCAGGCCACGCTGCACCGGGCACACCGGGAACTGTTCGCATGCCTGCAGGACGCCCTCGCGAAGCGCTGGGGCGGCGGCACCGGCGACCTGATCGACGTACTGTCGACGATGGAGTTCGAAGACGGCGGAGGACCGCTTACCGCGGGCGAGATCGTCTCGAACTGCTACAGCCTGCTCCTCGGCGCGAACGTCACGACACCCCACGTACCGAACGCGGCCCTGGCCGAGTTGAGCGCCACCGGCACGTACGCGGACTGGGCCGAACATCCGGAATTGCTGGACGGCGGGATCGAGGAGGCGCTGCGCTGGTCCTCGCCGACCAGCCACTTCATCCGCTACGCCAGGCACGACGTCCAACTCGGCAAGGTCACGGTCCGTGCGGGTGAGGCCGTGGCCGCGTGGATCGGCTCGGCGAACCGGGACGCGAGCGTGTTCCCGGATCCGTACACCTTCGACGTACGCCGCAACGCTCGACGTCACCTGGCCTTCGGCGTCGGCCCGCACTTCTGTCTCGGCCACGCCCTGGTGAGGATCACGTTGGAGGAGTTCTTCCAGGAGCTCTTCGCCCAGTTCGAGCACTTCGGGCCGGCGGGTGAACCAGAACACCTGCACTCGAACTTCATCGCGGGGATCAAGCACCTGCCGCTGGTCGCGACTCGCCGCAAAGGGTAGAAAGCGCGGGGCCAGTGGGACTGCGGCTGTGGACGCCGCCCGCAGGAGCACGACTTCTTGGGGCGACGTGCGGCGTCAGGCGGAGGTTCTCGTCCCTCGTATGCGCCACGCCCGGAACCGCCGGGGTTTTGCCCCTCGCGCCGAAGTCCAGGAAGGTCGACACGTCATGCACTCGAACCACAGCGGCATCCGGACGGAACATCCGTGCCACAAGCGGGCGTTGGAGCAACTCGTGCGAGGGGGATCGGAGGGCGATGAGCACTGGATCCAGGGCCGACGTGTCGCACGGGACGTTCCACCTGGACTCCACGGTCCCGGGCGCCGCATCGCGAGGACTCGACGCCTTCCGGCGCGGGTGGGAGACACAGCTCGGTGGCGGTTTCAGGTTGCCGGTCTTCAGCCCGGCCACGATCGGTGACTTCCGGGTCAAGGGCCGCGCCGCCAGGCTGAGCGACGTGACGATCGCCGATCTCCACGGCGCGTCGGCCACCCGGACCGTGGGCACCCCGCGTGGCGATGAGGATCTGGTGCGGATGTACGTGGTGCGGCAGGGCACATGGGCGTTGGACGGCCCGCGCGACCGTGACGAGCACACCGTGTCGGCCGGGCAGTTCCTTCTGCGGCACTTCGGACATCCATCGGCCTTCGGGACAGCGCCGCACACCGCGGCGAAGATCCTCTTCCTGCCCACCGCGATGCTCGGACCACTGCTCGGCAACCGGACCATCACCGGACCGGTCGACTCGGCCGAGGTGCGGCTGTTGGTGGCGCACGCGAACATGGTCCACGAGACCATCGCCGAGCTGAGTCCGGCCGGTGTGCACGCCGCCCACAGCACCCTGATCGAGCTGGCCAAGGCCGTGGCGCAGAGCCGGTTCGACGACACGGAACCCTTGCTGGCTCCTTCGCTCGCGAAGGCCGCCAAAGACCTCGCGGACAGTCATCTCGCCGATCCCGAGCTGTCTCCGACGATGCTGGCGCGTGAACTGCGTGTCTCCGTACGCACTCTGCAGCGGGCTTTCGCCGCGGCGGGGGAGTCGGTGACCACCTACATCCGCGACCGGCGCCTGGAGGAAGCCCGCCTCGCTCTCACCGCCGGGCCCGGCCGACCGAGCGTCTCGGAACTCGCCGCCCACTGGCAGTTCGCCGACAGCAGCCACTTCATCCGGGCCTTCAAGAAGCGCCACGGCCAGACGCCCACCGAGTACGCCCGCTCGACCGGGCGGACCGGGAGCTGAACCGAAGGTCCGGGGCAGGCCGCCGGTTCTGCGGTCACCACCTTTCGCATCAAGGCGTACGAGTCCTCGCCGCACGAGCCTCTCGCGAGACCAGGTCCGACATCACCGCACGCGGCAGCGACGGGTTGGCGGCGGCCGCTTCAACCACCTGCCAGTCCGTGTCGGTGAGGAGTTCCACGATCACCGGCGTCGGGAGAGCGGGATGGCCGGCGGCGATGGGCCGCGCCCTTCTGTCCGTCAAGCAGGTGAGCAGTGCCGGGGCGGTCGCATTGTGATGCCGGGCGACCTCGCGCAGCGCCTTCTGTACCGGTGGTTGATGCTGGGTCAGATCCTCCAGCAGCGCCGGAGTCGCGTCCGGATTGGCCGCCACCTTGGCGAGGACCCGGGCTCCGTGCCGGGCGACCATCGTGCGCAACCGTGCCTCGGAGAGGCCCGGATGCCCAGCGATGGACTTGACCACCTTCGCGTCAGGGTCGATGGCCAACGCGTCGCGAATCTCGGCCGGCAGATCGCGTCGTTGGCCCAGGAGCATCCGCACGGCCGGGTTCGCTGACCGGGCCAGTTCCACAGTCTCCATGGGCGAGGCGGCGGCGATCCGCGGCAGCAGGGTGGCGCCGATCTTGGCGGTGTCGGCCAGGTCGATGAGCACGTCGAGCGGTACACGTGGGTTGTGCGCGAGCCTGCGCCGCACTTCGTGGCCACGGTCGGCGGCCAGCACGCGGATCAGGGCTTCGTCGATCGAGGGATTCTCGGCGAGGTCGGCTCGTACACCAGGAGTGCCATCTGCCGCGAGCCGTCCGCACACCTCGGAAGGCAGGTCCGGACGGGCAGCGAGTGCCCAGCGGAGCAGCGTTGAAGGATGGTCGGCAAAGGCGATGACGGCCTCGGTGGGTGTGGCGGGGTTCCGCAGGGCCGCCTGCCGCATGTCATGCATGGTGGACTCGTGCGAGCCGTCGCAGGACGCGCCCGGCAGCAGAACGCAGTCGAGCCGGGCGCACTGCGGATCATGCACGAACGGCGTCTCCTCGCGGTCGCAGACCAGACACCGTTGCGCGGGAGGCAGCCCTTCGCCGCTTATCAGCGCCGCCAGCACGGCCGACGGTGTTGCCTCGTTTGCCGCCACCGCGCGCCGGACCTCGGCGTGCGGATGTCCGGCAAGCCTGGCTGCCACGTCCGGCGTGGCACACAGCGCGAGCTCGGCGACGACTCCTACGTCCGAGTCCGCGGCAAGCAACTCCACCACATCGCGCGGGAGATCGGGACAGGCAGCCAGCTCCTCCCGGTGCTTGGCGAGCGGATCCGCCGCGAGCAGGCGCGCCCACTCCGGCCTGCCGGCGCCTACGTGGAGCAAGGCGAGGGCGGCGTGCGGCTGCGCCGCGGGATCGATGTCGGCGGCGGTCAGCCGGCCCTCGTCCGCAAGCCGCCCGGCGCTCTCCTCGACGCGCGAGACCAACGCGACCGCCTGTGCATGGCTGAGGTCCGCGCGACCGGCGAGCTCCGCCGCGATGTCGGCGTCCGCGACCGCGACCAGCCGGTCGACCAACTCGGACGGCAGGGCCGTATTGGCGGCGAGCCCGCACAGGACATGGTTCACGAGGGCATCCTGCCTGGACCGCGGCGGAGTAGCTCGTGGATTTCGACGTCGACGAGTTGTCGGCGGCACGTGAGCACGTCCCGAGAGTGACGAACATGTTCGTTACGAACTTGTTCCTGACGAACATGTTCGTTACCTTCGTGGTGTGACAGAACGCCGCGGGACACCGAGCAGCAGGCGGGAGCGGCCGGCGAAACCGGCGCTGACCCGCGAAGGAATCGTCGCGACCGCGGTCGCCCTGATGCGGGCCGAAGGGCTGGAGAAGGTGACCATGCGGCGCCTGGCGCAGGAGCTGGACACCGGACCGGCCTCGCTGTACGTGTACGTGGCCAACACCGCCGAACTGCACACGGCCGTTCTGGACGAGCTGCTCGGCGAGGTCGACCTGGACCTCGCCGAGGACGTCGAGGAAGGTGACTGGCGCGACAGGCTCGCGAGGGTGCTCACCTCCTACACCGACATGCTCTTCGAGCACCCCGCACTGGCCCGCGCGGCCCTGACCGCCCGTCCCAGGGGCGAGCACTACCTGCGGCTGCTGGAGCGGCTGCTGGCTCTCCTGGACGAGGGCGGCGTACCGCGCACGCAGGCCGCCTGGGGCGTGGACGTGCTGCTGCAGTTCGCCACCGCCACCGCGGCCGAGCAGTCCACCCGCGGGCAGGCGACCGAAGCGGCGGAGGAGTGGGACGCGCTGACCCGTGCCATCCACGGTGTCGCGTCGAAGACCCACCCCCACGTCCACACACTGGCGACAAGCCTCCTGGGCGGCTCGCCCGAGGACCGCATGACCTGGTGTGTCCAGGCGCTGATCAACGGCATCGCCCTCACTCCCATTCCCACCCCGACTCCGGACACCGACCGCACCGACAGCTGAACCCTCCCCACGGCCTCGACCAGTAGCCAGTAGCCAGTAGAAGGAGCAGTCATGACTGACAGCTATTCCACCCGGCCCATGCGACACCACCCCGTCGCGATCATCGGAGGCGGACTCGGCGGCCTCACCCTGGCCCGGGTGCTGCACGTCAGCGGCATCGAGGCGACCGTCTTCGATCTGGAGGCATCACCCGAGGTCCGTACTCAGGGCGGCATGCTCGACATCCATGAGGACTCCGGCCAGGCCGCGCTGCGCGCCGCGGGCCTGTACGACGAATTCCGCAAGCTGATCCATCCCGGCGGCCAGGCGATGCACCTCGTCGACCCACAGGGCACGGTGCGCCTGGCGGAGGAGGACGACGGCAGCGGAGACCGTCCAGAAGTGGACCGCGGGCAGCTGCGCGACCTGCTGCTGGACTCGCTTCCGGCGGGCACCGTTCGCTGGGGAAAGCGGGCCACCGGCGCCCGGGAGCTGGACCGCGGCCGCCACGAGGTGACCTTCGCGGACGGCACGGCGATCACCACTGATCTGCTCGTCGGCGCGGACGGCGCCTGGTCGCGCATACGCCCCCTTGTCTCCGATGCCCTCCCCGCCTACACGGGGATCTCCTTCGTCGAGACCGACCTGTTGGAGGCCGCTTCCCGCCACCCGGCCGCCGCCGCACTGGTCGGAGGTGGCTTCTTCATCTGCCTCGGCGACCACAAGGGCTTCCTCGCCCACAACGAGTCCGACCGCAGCATCCACGTCTACACCGCGGTCAAGGCAGCCGAGGACTGGCTCGACACCATCGACTTCACCGTCACGGAGGCCGCGAAGAAGGAAGTCCTCGCCCACTTCGACGGGTGGCACGAAGACCTGCGCGCGCTGATCGCCGACGCCGACGGCCCCTTGGTACCTCGCCGTATCCACGCCCTGCCCGTCGGCCACCGCTGGGACCACCGGGCCGGCGTCACCCTCCTCGGCGACGCCGCGCACCTGATGTCCCCCTTCGCAGGCGAGGGCGCCAACCTGGCCATGCTCGACGGGGCCCGGCTCGGGCAGGCAATCGCCGATCACTCCGGCGACACCGAGGCCGCCCTCACGGCCTACGAACAGGAACTCTTCCCTCGGAGCGAGGCGTCCGCCACAGGCTCCGCCGGCAGCCTGGAGCTGATGTTCGGCGACAACGCGATGCAGGGCCTGCTCGATCAGTTCGCCTCCCACCACCACGCCGACAGCTGACCCGGCGTCCGAAGGGGCTCACACCTCACGTCGTCGTTCGTACCGGCCGCCGGAGCAGGTAGACGCCCGCGGTCGAGACCAGGACAGCCATACAGGCGATGAACACCAGCCCGGCGCCCTCCAGGCCGATCGGACCCGTCAGTACTCCCACACCGATCACCGGCACCGAGATGCCCGCGTAAGCCACCACGAACAGCGTCGAGACGACCGACGCCCGGTGGTCCGCGGGAGACGCCTGGGCCACCGAGGACAGCGCCCCGCGAAACGCCAGCCCCTGCCCGACCCCACCGACGATCGCGCTCAGCACCACCAGCGACAGCAGGTCCCAGTGCAGCGCGCCCGCGAGCAGCGCCAGTCCGGCGAGGAGCCCGGCGCAGCCCAGGGGCAGCGACCGTTCCAACCCGACCCGGCCGACCGCCAGTTGCCCTGCGGTCGAGGAGAAGAAGGCGAGCGCGACGACGAGCCCGCTGACGGCGTGGTTGTCCATGTCGAGGGACTGCGCGAGGAACGCCGGGCTGACCGACGTGAAGACTCCGAACAGTGCGAACCCCACGAACGAGGCGGTCGCCGCGGGCCCGAACACCGCCCGCACCCGCGGGGGCACACCGGGCCGCTGCGGCCGCACCGTGCTCAGCGGCCGCCGCTCACGGACGGTCTCCCGCAGCCACAGCACGACGGCGGCCGAGCCGGTCACCAGCGCGAGGTGTACGGCGAACGGCAGGTACAGCGGCCAGGAGGCGTACTGCGCGAGGACTCCGGCGAGCAGCGGACCGCAGCCCAGCCCACCCATGTTGGCGGCGGTCGCCACGAACGTGGCCCGGGACGCGCCGCCGTCCGGTGCCAGCTCCATCACGTACACCGTGGCAGCCCCGGTGAAGAGACCGGCGGACAGCCCCGAGAACAACCGCCCCACATAGAGCCAGCCCAGTCCGGTGGCACACAGGAAGCAGACGGCACTGGCCGCCGCGAACCCCAGGCCCCACAGCAGTACCGGCCGCCTGCCCACGGCATCCGATACGTTGCCCGCCAGCAGCAGTACGGCGATGACCGCGAAGGCGTACACGGCGTACACGACGGTCACCGTCAGCTCGGAGAACCCGAACTTCTCCTGATAGAGGCCGTAGAGGGGGGTCGGCAGCGTGGTGCCGGCCATGCACACGGCGAACACCGCCCCGCTGAGCAAACACTGGCGCCACCCTCGGCGATCACCGTCCATGCCGCCGACGGTAATCCCGCGAGCCGCTGGGCACCGGCACGGCGTGCCCGGCGCGCCGCCGATACGGAAGAGTCGCACACGCCCAGAAACTGTTCCGGTCCGGCTCGATAGCCTGCGTCATCATGATGCGCGCCTGGATATTGCCGATGCTGCTGGTGCTCAGCGGCTCAGTCGTTGCCGCTGGGCTGATCCTCAGGGGGAGCACAGGCGCGGCCGTGGCACTCCTGCTGGTGTTTCTGCTGCTCGCTGGCGTGCACTCGCCTCTGATCTTCCCGAGGTCGATCGGCGCGCATGAGGCACAACGCCGCAGTGCGGTCGACGGCCGGCCGGTCGTCTTCTGGCGGCCGGGCTGCATGTACTGCCTGCGACTGCGCATCCGATTGGGCCGCAGCGCCCGCCGGTTGCACTGGGTCGACATCTGGCGTGACGCGGATGGAGCAGCGGCGGTGAGAGCGGCCAACGATGGCAATGAGACCGTGCCGACGGTCGTCGTGGCGGGCCGGCCGCACGTCAACCCCGAACCTGAATGGGTGCGTGAACAGCTCACCCCACCCACGTGATCGGGAACGACACCACATCGGGGAGGCGTCCGGAGAGCCCCGATGGACCGTCAGACCTGCGGTCGGGATGGTCCGTTCGAAGAACTGCGGGCCGTACGCGCAGCCAGCCGCGCCCGCTGGACGTGGAAAAGCCTTCGACCGACCGCACGCCGATCCGGCACCCTCCACGGCATGACCACGCCGTCCTTCATCCCCGGACTGGAACTCTCCCGCCACTTCTACGTCGAAGCAGTACGGCCCCTGCTGGACGAGGGCGTCCCCGGAGTTGCGCACTCCGCCGCCCGCCTGGGCAGTGGCTCGGAAGTCCTCGGATTCGACACCGCCCGCTCCGCCGACCACGAGTGGGGGCCCCGCCTGCAGCTCTTCCTGCACCCGCGGGACGTCACCCGTCATGGCGCGGGGATCGTCGCCCTGCTCTCCGAACGCCTGCCCAAGACCTTCCGCGGCTACTCGACGCACTTCGCCCCGGCCGGCGAAGCGGGCATCGGGGTCATGCGGACGACCGACGGGCCGGTCCACCACCGAGTCGAAGTCACTGACCTGGGCGCCTGGTTCACCGCACAACTGGGCTTCGACCCCTGCAAGGGCGTCACACTGGCGGACTGGCTGGCCACCCCCACTCAGCTGTTCGGCGAGGCCACCGGTGGTGCCGTCTTCCACGACGGACTCGGCCGGCTCGCACCAGCCCGCGCCGGCCTCGACTGGTACCCCCACGATCTCTGGCTCTACCTGCTCGCCTGCCAGTGGCAGCGCGTCTCCCAGGAGGAAGCCTTCGTCGGCCGTTGCGGCGAAGTGGGCGACGAACTCGGCTCCGCTGTCGTCGCCGGCCGCCTGGTGCGCGATGTGATGCGGCTCTGCCTGCTCATGGACCGCCGCTATCCGCCCTACAGCAAGTGGCTCGGCAGCGCCTTCGCCCGCATTCCCCAGGCGCCCTCCCTCACCCCGCTCCTCACCGCGGCCCTCGCCGCCACCGACTGGCACGTCCGCGAGCACCACTTGACCCGCGTATACGAGGCCATCGCGACCATGCACAACCAGCTCGGCCTCACCGAGCCCGTCGACCCCACCACGCGGCCGTACCACAGCAGACCATTCCAAGTGCTGCACGCCGAACGCTTCAGCACGGCGCTGCTCTCCCGCATCACCGACCCGGCCATTGGCTCCCTGCCGACGATCGGCACCGTCGACCAGTTCATCGACAGCACCGACGTCCTCAGCCACCCCGAACTGACACGCGCGGCCACTCACGTAACGGTGTCCGAAAGGACAAGGTGAGTTCTGGCAACACCTGAAGGCTTGCAGTGGGAGCATCGGAGCGCGGCTGGTGGCCGAGGTGACGGTCAGGTTGAGCAGGAACCTTCGCGACAGGAGCCCAATCGATGCCCCGAGAAGTCATTTCCACCCCCGACGCGCCGGAGTTCCCCGGTTACAGTCAGGCGGTCAAGGCCGGCAACACGATCTACGTTGCCGGAACAGTCGGCGTCGATGTGACGACCGGTGAACTCGCAGGGCCCACGATCCAGGAACAGACCCGCCGGTCGTTGCTCAACTGCCAGGCGATCCTGCGTGCCGGCGGCGCCGAGCTGAGTGACGCGGTGATGGTTCACACGTTGCTCATGCGACCCGAAGACGCCGATGGTGTCGTCGAGGTCTTCGACGAGTTCTTCCCCGACGTGCGACCGCCGCGTTGCGTGAGCAAGATCGGCGTCGACCGGCCTGGGATCCTGGTGTCCATCGCCATGACAGCCGTCACGGACTGAGCCGTTGCCGCCCGCCTCACCCGCACGCTTCCACGGTGACCGTCACCTCGGGAGAGCTGTCGCGGACCGTGACGGCGGCCCGGACCGGCGCCCCCACGGCACCGAGCCCTACGCCCCGGCGAGCTTCGCCAGCAGTGAGAGTGAGTTCCGCCAGGCCATGGCGCTGGTGGCGGCGTCTTCCAGCGCGCCGCTCTCGCTGATTCGTACCAGCGTGCCGGCCCCTTCCGGCGTGAGTGTGATCTCGACGAGGTCCCCAGGCTCCGGCAGCCACCGGAAGGCGAACCGACGGCCAGGTTCCACAGCGAGCACCGTCGCGGGAAAGCTGCCGTGCTCGTCCCAGCGCAGGAGCATCGCGCCACCGGCCACCAGCTCGATCTCAGCGCCTCCGAACGCGTACCACTGCTGGAAGTACTGCGGGTCGGTGACCAGCTGCCAAGTGCTCTCCGGGTCGGCTGGGACCAGGGTCTGCTCGGAGATTCTTTCCATGCCGCGAAGATAGCGGGGCAGGGCGGCAGGCGCACAGAGTCGAGTTGGTCATTGGGCGGCGGTGCTACGTGTCCGCGGCTCCCGCTGTTCTGAGGAGCTCGGCGGTTTCGGGGTGGGGGCCGATGTTCGCCCAGTGCAGGGGGGAACGGCCTGTGCCGTGATCTTCATGCAGGTTCGGATCGGCGCCGTGTGCCAAGAGTTCGCGCACCGTGTCGGTGTGCCCCCAGCATGCGGCCGCGCACAACGGCGTGCCGTCCGAGCCGAGGCCGCTGCTCTCGACGTCAGGGGAGGCTCCGGCAGTCAGGAGCAGCCGGGCGATCTCTGCTTCTCCGTTCACGGATGCCACGTAAAGCGGCGTGGTGCCCTCGCTGTCGCCTCGCTGTGGGTCGGCTCCGGCCCGCAGCGCTGCCTTCACGCGGGCGGTGTCACCCGCCAGAATCGCTGCGAAAAGCTGGCGGGAGAGCTTTTTCCGCTTCCGCTGGTTCATGGGTGCCGAGGCTAACGACCGGGTGTGCGGCGGGGCCAGCCGTATTCGCGGGGGCGAGTCGAGGGGGATGAAGGCGGTTATGGGGCTGTCTACGCGGTTCACGGAGTTGTTCGGTGTGCGGCACCCGATCGCGCCGGCGCCGATGGGTGGATCGGCCGGCGGCGCGCTGGCGGCGGCCGTCTCTCGTGGCGGCGGGCTCGGGATGCTGGGCTCCGCGAACGGGGACCCTGAGTGGTTGGCCCGCGAACTGCCGCTCGTCGCGGAGGCCGCCGGCAGGCCGTGGGGTATCGGGTTCCTGACCTGGCAGATCGACGCCGACGCGATCGAGCGGGCGCTGGAACACCGGCCCAGGGCAGTGATGTTGTCCTTCGGGGACCCGAGCCCCTTCGCTGATCGCATCCGCGCGGCGGGCACGGTGCTGATCATTCAGGTGACCGACCTGGAAGAAGCCAGGCGGGCGGTCGACCTGGGCGCCGATGTCATAGTGGTGCAGGGCACCGAGAGTGGTGGGCACGGGGCCCGACGAGGGCGTTCCACCTTGCCGTTCGTGCCTGTCGTGGTGGATCTGGCGGCACCCCTCCCGGTGCTGGCGGCCGGCGGGATCGCCGACGGCCGTGGAGTGGCGGCTGCCCTGGCGCTGGGCGCCGCGGGAGCGCTCGTCGGCACACGCTTCCAAGCCACGACCGAGGCGCTGGTGGATCCCTCCACCACCAAGGCGATCGTCGAGGGACGTGGCGAGGACACCGAGCGCAACCGGGTGCTCGACATCGCCCGAGGCTCCCGGTGGCCGTCGAAGTACACCGCTCGCACCCTGGGCCATCCCTACCTCGACCAGTGGCGGGGCAGGGAAGCCGAACTCGCCGCGGACCCCAGGGCCAGGCAGGACTACCAACACGACGTGGCACAAGGGGAAATCCCTCCGTTGCCGATGTGGGCCGGCGAGGGCATCGACCTCATCAGCGACCTGCCGTCCGCAGCTGATCTCGTCGCCACCCTGGCCGCGCAGGCCGAGGACGCACTCGACCGCGCCGGAAGATGCTGACCGGAACCGGCCATTGGCCCGCGCGCAGGCACCCGATGCCGTTGCCGAGACCCTCACCGCGGATGGCGTCTTCGAGGCACCGCTCATGCCTGCCGACGCCGCCTTCCCCAGGCGGTTGGTGGGCCGTGAGGAGATCCGGAGCGTCATGGCGGCGTACTACGAGCAGCCGGCGAAGGACGGCCGCTCGCCGAACTTCGAGAAGTCCGCGTACGTGCTGCACACCACCTCCAGCCCCGATGTGTTCATCGCCGAGATCGACACGGTCTTCGACGGTGACGGAGAGGATGTGACTGTGTCCCTGGTACAGATCTTCCGTATCCGCGACGGAGCTGATGAGTTGAGCACGTGACTCTTCCAACGGTTGGGCTCGGCGCTCGGCATACGTTTCAGCGGGTTCCGTCGAAGTCCGGTCCGGTGGTGATCGCGGCCGACGGCAAGCATGCCCGCAACCACGACAACTACAAGGCACCCGGAGCCCGTTCGGCACACCGAAAAGCCCGCGCCCACAGCCGCCCTCCGTCGTACGCTGGCGCCCGCTGTCTGCCCAGGGAGGACGCATGGAGATCCGAAGCCTGACCCGTACCGAAGCCGAGCGCCGGGGTGCGCTGTTGCAGGTCGAGCGGTACGACGTGGACATCGACCTCACCGGCCTGCCCGACGGGCCGGAGGTCCGGTGTGTCTCCAGCGTGACCTTCAGCTGCGGCGAGCCGGGCGCGGAGACTTTCGTGGACTGCGCGGCAGAGGTGCGGAGCGCCACGCTGAACGGCACATCCCTCACTCCCACCGGGGACGGCCGGATAGCCCTGCCCGCGCTTGCCGGGCACAACGTTCTGCGCGTGGAGAGCGTTCAGGCAGACACGACCACGGGCCAGGGCGTTCACAGGGCGATCGACCCCGCGGACGGCGAGGTCTACATGTGGATGAGTTTCGAACCGGACGAGGCCCGCTACGTCTGGGCGTGCTTCGACCAACCCGACCTCAAGGCACCGCACGCCTTCACGGTCACGGCCCCGCCCGCCTGGACCGTCACCAGCAACTCCGGCGACCCGCGCATCGAGGAACTGGAGTCGGCCCGCCGCTGGACCTTCCCTGACACCCCGCCGCTGTCGACGTACAACACCGTCATCAACGCGGGCCCCTTCCACGAGATCCGCCGTGAGGCCGATGGCCACGACTTGGGCATCTACGCCCGCCGGTCCCTCGCTCCGATTCTCGACCGGGACGCGGACGAGCTCTTCACCGTCACTCGCCAGGGCCTCGCCTTCTTCGGCGAGGTCTTCGCGATGCCGTTCCCGCAGCGCAAGTACGACCAGGTGTTCGTGCCCGAGTTCGGCGGGGCGATGGAGAACTACGGCTGCGTGACCTGGTCGGACGCGTTCCTGCGGCGGGCCACGCCGACGCCCGCCGAGAGCGAGCTGCTCGCGAAGGTGCTGCTGCACGAGATGGCGCACATGTGGTTCGGCAACATCGTCACCATGCGCTGGTGGGACGACCTCTGGCTGAACGAGGCGTTCGCGGAGTTCGCCTGCCACTGGGCCGCCGAGCGCGCCACCCGGTACACCGACGCGTGGGCGAGCCACCTGGCGGGCGACAAACTCAAGGCGTACCTCTCCGACCAGGGTCCCGTCTCGCACCCGATCCACCAGCCCATCCACGATGTCGCCCAGGCCGCGTCGATCTTCGACAACATCACGTATCCCAAGGGCGCCTCGGTTCTCCAGCAGCTCATGACGTATGTCGGCGAAGAGCGCTTCAGGGTCGGCATGACCGCCTACTTCGCGCGCCACGCCTGGGGGAGCGCCACGCTCCAGGACCTGATCGACGCTCTCTCCGAGGCCAGTGGGCGGGACCTGGACACCTGGCGCACCGCCTGGCTCGCGACGGCAGGGACCGACCGCTTCTCACTGGAACGCGACGGCGACACCGTCACGCTCGTCGCCGCCGACACCCCGCGCCCACAGGTGCTGGCGGTGGGCGCGTACAGCAGGAACGGCAGGAACGACGAGACGAGCGGTGAAGTCCTGGAACGCACGGCGCTGGTGCGCGTAGAGGTCACGCAGACCCGCACTCCGGTCACGGGTCTCCCGACCGAGGCCGATTTCGACGTTCTGCTGATCAACGACGAAGACCTGACTTTCGCCACGGCCCGTCCCGACCCCGCGACCAGGGACGCCTTCTTCCGGGCGGCGGCCCAACTGCCCACTGCCATCTCCCGCGGCGTGGCCACGGCGACCGTATGGGACATGCTGACCACCGGCGAGGCCACGGCGGCGGAAGCCGGGCGGTCTATCACCGCTGTCCTCACGGCCGAGACGTCCGACGCCGTGATCGAGCCCTGTCTGACCCTGGCCGCGAACATCGCCGAACTGTGGGCGCCGGAAGGCGAACGTGCCGGACTGACGGCGGGGGTGGCGGACGCCTGTCGGCACCTCGCCACGGACCCCGGTCGCCGCCAGGTCGCCCTGCGCGGCCTGGCCCGCACCGCGACGAACCCGGACGACCTGGCCCGGCTCCGCGAACAGGCCGGCGACGACGTGGACCTGCTCTGGCGGGCGCTGGTCCGTGAGGCGGAACTGGGCGGGGACGTCTCGGCGGAGAGCGCCCGTCTGCTGGAACGGGACCCGGACCCCGATGCCTGGGTCCGCGCCCTCACCGTACGGGCCGCCCTGCCGGACCCCGCCGCGAAGGCAGAGGTCTGGCAGAAGCTGGCGGTGGACCGTGCCGTGCCCGTCAACTCGGTCGGTCAGGTGGCGGCCGCGTTCTGGCGCCCCGACCAGGACGCCCTGTTGACGCCCTACACCCAGCGCTACCTGGACTTGATCCCGCACCTGCACCGAGGCGGAATGATCCCGGCGATGGTCTTCGCAGGCCACCTCTTCCCACCGCACGCCATCGACCCCACGTACATCGAGGAGGCCCAGAAGGCGTCCCACGAGGCGGCCCCGGTGGTCCGCAACACCCTCCTGGAACGCTCGGACACGGTAAGGCGAATGCTCCACTCCCGGGGCACCCCGACGGACCGGGTGAGCGGGTGAAGTGGTGAATGGGTCAGCCGAGCTTGAGCAGTAGCTCGGCGAGCTCGACCGGCATCGTGACCATGCAGTCGTGGCCGGTCGAGAGCTCCCACACCTGTGCCGGAGCGCCGTTGGGCTGTGTCGCGGGGACGGGGCGCCGGTCGAAGCCGTCCGGCTTGCCGACGGTGCAGTGGATGTGGGCCCGCGGGATCGTGTTCACGGCCGGGTTGTCCAGTCGGACGGGTTGTTGGAGGCAGCGCACCGACTGGTCCGAAAGCATCGTGCGCAGCCAGGCGACGTCCGCCGGGTCGGTGACCCCGAACAGGCCCGAGGGCGGGGGCAGTTCGGGTAGCGGCGGAACCCGCCAACCGGTGGCGGACTTCAGAGCGAGGTCGATCAGGGTCTGGGTCACGGGCAGGACATCGGCCGCGCTCTCGCCGTCCTCCGGCACCATCGCATCGAGGTAGACCAGACGCGCGATCCGGTCCGGGACCTGGTTGGCCGCGGACGAGATGACCAGCCCGGCGTAGCTGTGCCCCACGAGGGTCACCTCGGTGAGGTCCTCCTCGACGATCAGCTTGACGATGTCGTCGACATGGGTGTCAAGCCCTACCTCGGGGCCGAGCAGATGCGCCTTGTCGCCGTAGCCGGTCAGCGACGGCGTGAGCACCCGATGCCCGGCCGACGCCAGCAACGGGACCACCCGCTGCCAGCACTCTCCGCTGTGCCAGGCACCGTGTACCAGCAGATACGTCGACATGGTTTCGCTCCTTGCTGTGCTTGTCCGCGCTGAGGGCGGGCGATGACGTGGGCCGTCGGCCACGCTGCCGCCCACGCTCCGACCGAGCCAGGGCTCCCGTGATCCTGGGGGTGACAGGACCAGGCACGCGCGCAACCGCGGGAATTACAGTGGAGAGATGACCGACGAACCGAACCTGCTGGGCGAATACGTGCGCGCCCGCCGTGAGCTCGTCACTCCCGAACAGGTCGGCATCCCGGTTCTGGGCGTACGGCGGGTACGGGGCCTGCGCCGGGAGGAGGTCGCGATGCTCGCCGGTATCAGTGCCGACTACTACCTGCGCCTGGAACAGGGCCGCGACCGCAACCCTTCCATGCAGGTCCTAGAGTCCCTCGCCCGCGTGTTGCGGCTCGACGACGACGCGACGGCATACCTGCTGCGCCTTGGCGCCGACAAACCCCGACGGCACCGACGCCGGCGGCGGAAGGAGACCGTGCCTCCGGGCATCGCCAAGCTTGTTGACGCGCTTCCGCTACCCGCGCTGATCGAGGGCCGCTACTTCGACGTGCTCGCCGCCAACGCCCTGGCGACCGCCCTGTCGCCCCGCCTCGTGGCCGGCGCCAACCGGCTGCGGGACGTGTTCCTCGACCCCGCCGAGCAGGCCCTCTATCCGGATTGGGAGAACGCCACCGTGGGCATGGTCGCCGGCTTCCGCGAGTCCGTCGGCACCGACACGGACGACCCCCGATTCATCGAACTCGTCGGCGAACTCTGCCTCGCCAGCCCCCGCTTCAGCCGGCTCTGGGCACGCCACGACGTAGAGGCGTGCGAAGGCGCACCCAAGCACATCGACCACCCCCAGGTCGGTGGACTGCAGCTGAACCGGGAGAGGCTCGGCATCGGCGGCACGGCAGGTCAGACGCTCGTCGTCTACCACCCGGACGCCGGCACCGACAACGCCGACAAACTGGCACTGCTCGCTTCCGCCATGCAGATGTCCGTCCGGACGGGGACGAGCCACTAGGCGCCGCATCCTGGCCGACGACACTCATCTCCACGACGCCCTGGTGGGCCGCGCGGCAACCCATCGGGGACTGGTCCCAAGTGGACCGGATGGCAGGGGAGTTGGCATCGCGCACCCGGCGGCGGTATGGAAGCCGGGCCCGGTCAGGAACCGGGCCCGGCTTCGGATCAGGTCAGCGGCTCCAGTCTGATGTTGCGGAACCGGACCTTGTTCCCGTGGTCCTGCAGACGGATCGCTCCCGCTGCCGGTGTCTCGGCTCTGCCCGAGGCAGTGGGGCCGTCGAGGGCGATGTCGTCGTGCACCTTCTCGCCGTTCCACACCACTGTCAGCCGCGCGTCGGCTGTCTTGCGGCCGCTGTCGTCGTAGCGGGCGGCGCGGAAGACGATGTCGTACGTCTGCCAGGTCTCGGGCGCCTTGGCCGCGTTCACGTCGGGCGCCTTCTTCAGATAGATGGCTCCGGCCTCATTGGTGTCCAGGGAGGTGTCACCGTAGGAGTCGAGGATCTGCAGTTCGTAGCGGTCCTGGATGAAGATTCCGCTGTTCCCACGGTCCTGTCCCGTGACATCGGGAGGCAGCAGGGGAACGCGGAACTCGACATGCAGCTTGAAGTCCTGGTAGGCGTCCAGAGTCCGGATGTCACCGCAGCACACCTCCATCGACGACTCGTCGGAGAGTGGCCACTTCAGCCGTCGTCCGTCCGTGTGCTGCCACTGGGACTGTGAGGCGGCGCTCCCGTCGAAGAGAGCGACCCGCGCGCCGTGCGGGCGAACAGTGATCAGATCGAGGTTGACGTGGCCGGTGTCGCCCGGGTCGTAGCGATAGGAGAGGGTGTTCCTTCCCGCGCGCAGCACCACCGGTTCGGTCTGCGTGGACCATGTGTCCCAGTCACCGGTGGAGGCCAGCTTCACTTGCCGCAGCTTCTTCCCATTGGTGTACAGGGAGAGCGACTTGGTGCCCTCGAACGGATTCGGGCCGTTGGCGTAGCGCAGGTTGACGTCGTACGTGCCCGCCTTGGGGACTGTCACGTCGAAGGTGGTGCCAACCTTGCCCTCCGTGGCGTATCGGTCGACGAAGCCGCTGCCGGAGTAGCCGACGTGATCGGTGTCGACGCCGGCTTCGCCGGTGAGACGCGCCTCCTCGGCCTCGTACTGGGTGGCGGGCGGCGGCTGCTTGCCGGGCATGGCGTTGAGTGTGTACCAGGCCTCGGTGCTCCACAGCGCCTCGCCGGACGCCGAGGTGAAGGGACGCGGGGAGCGAAGGTGGACGACTCGTCCCGACTTCAGACCGTCCAGCCGCAGCCGCACGGTACGCCCGTCCTTCGACAGCTCTGCCGAACTTACGGGCAACGCCTCTTCGGCGATCTTCGGACCGCCGTAGTCGGTGGTCGGCGTGTATCGCCACTGTTCGGCTCGGTAGTGCTTGGCCAACTCCTCGGCCGTCGTCGCTGACACCGGCTGGGTGTACGTCAGGTCGAAGCCGCCCGGCACGGCACGCATCGTCTGGATGTCGAAGGTGTTGCCGCCGTTGGGCGTCAGCTTCTGCAGGCCGAACTTGAGCTTGCCCTCCTGGCCCCAGTTGCCCTCGGCACCGAGACCGCCGGCGTAGATCGAGCCGTCGGGACCGAGAGTGAGGCGGTTGACCCCGGCCTCAAGTCCCTGTGTGTAGCGGAAGACTGCGCCCTGGTACTGCCCCTTCACCTTCTCCAGGTACGCGCGCTGCAGGCCCCCGTAGGTCACGTCGCCGATCAGCATCTGACCCGCGAACCTGCCCTTCTTCACATACAGGGGCGTGGAGGGGGAGTTCGCGATCTCGTTCTGGGGCAGCCACAGCACCGGATCGGTCGGAGTGGAGGCGTCGAAGGGGCCGGACGGCTCGGTGTAGTGGTTGAAGAAGCGGTCCTGCTTGATGTGGACGAGCTTCGACGAAGGAAGCCAGCCGCCTTGGTTGTCCGTCGCGAAGAGTTCACCGTCCGGGCCCCAGCCGATCCCGTTCGGCGTACGAAGCCCGCCGGCGACCGGGCTGATCTTGCCCGTCTTCTTGCTGACCTTGTACGTCGTCCCGCGGCCCGGCGCTGGCTGCGGAACCGTGGTCGCACCGCCGAGGTTGATGGAGACGGAGAGGTTCACGTAGAAGTAGCCGTCGCGGTACAGGAGGCCGAAGGCGAACTCGTGGAAGTTCCCTCCGTACGGCCAGGTCGCGACGGTGCGGTACTCGTCGGCCACGTCATCGCGGTTCCGGTCGACGAGCCGGGTCAGCTCGTGTTTCTGCGAGACGTACAGCGAACCGTCGACGTACTTGATGCCCATGGGCTCACGCAGCCCACTTGCCACCTTCTTGAAGGTGACCTTGTCCTTGCTGGTCGGACCGGTGACGTTGTCGAGCAGGTAGACCTCTCCGGCAACGTTGTCGGAGCCGCCCCAAGTGCTGATCGCCAACCGTCCGTCGGGCAGCCAGTCCATACCGGTGACCTGCGGTTCGAAACCGTCGGGGCGCAGATCGGTGAGCGTCAGGTCCGGCCGTACGGAGGTGAGCGGAAGGCCGTCGCCGGGGGAGTCGCCGCTCTCCTCGCATTCCTTGCGTCCGGGCGCCGTCACCCGGACGACGTCCGCGTCCGTGCTCAGCGCTTCACGGGGCACGATGGTGAAGTCGCTCTCGCCCGGCGGCTTCCAGGCCAGTTGCAGCTGCTGCCCGCCGTCGCGCTCGAAGTGATCGATGCGCAGTGGGTGCGACCCCGCGGTGAGCGTGAGGGCGCCGTCCTTCGGTTCCGCGCCGTGGAGTCCGTCGTGGTCGACCACCGTGGCGTCGTCGATGGTCAGCCGGGAGCCGTCGTCGCTGGTGAGGCGGAACCCGTAGGTGCCGTCGCGCGGCACGTTGAGGTTGCCGGTCACCTCTGTGACGAAGCGGTCGGAGAAGCCGCCGAAGTCGTCGGCCGTGGACCAGTCGACCGTCGCCTGCAACGAGTCGTGGTTGGGGGTCTGCCCGGGTTTGAGGGTGCACAGCTTGCTCAGCGGCGTCTGCACGTCGAACACGCGCAGCGTGACTCCGGGCTCCTGCGGTGGGATGTCCGCCGGGGCGGCTGAGGACGCCGGGGCGGCCAACAGACCCCCGGCCAGGATGGCTCCGGTCGCTATAGCGGTGACAAGTCTTCGGGCACGCAGGAACAGATGGTGGGACAACGGTCCTCCATGAAGCGGGACCGGACCGTGCCGGATTTCGTTCCGGTCTTCAGTGATGTGACTGCGTTGCGCCGCAAACCTAAGGGGCTTTCACTTGGCATGTCCATACTTTGTACTGTCAGTGTTCAA
This sequence comes from Streptomyces sp. NBC_00258, assembly GCF_036182465.1. NCBI lineage: Bacteria > Bacillati > Actinomycetota > Actinomycetes > Kitasatosporales > Streptomycetaceae > Streptomyces > Streptomyces sp. NBC_00258. The sequence continues at coordinate 1,634,752 of NZ_CP108081.1, read as the reverse complement.
AGTCTTTGGCGGACACCCGAGGTGACCGGTCGTTGGCGGTCGGCCTGGGCGCCAGTGTGGCTCTCGTCGTTGCCTGGAACGCGCATGACGCGAAAGCCACGACACAACGCCACAGCCCCAGTTCCTCAAGGAGGTCGTCGAGCAGGTCGCGCAGGCGGCCCAGGCGGGACACCGTCATGGACCCGGGCAGGCATTACCCCAGGGGTAATCGACCGTTGACCCCTCACTCCAGCAGGATCAAGCACATCGGCGGGAACACCCGCCGGGATCCAGCCGCAGCAGCGAGGAGAGTGCCATGTCCGTCGAATCCCCCGCGACCACGGCGAGTTCGGCCACCACCGCGAGTTCCGTGGCCGAGGCCACTCGGGCCGTTGTGCAGGAGTTCATTGCCGCCCGGGTGGCGGGGGACACCGGGCGGCTCGTCGCGCTCTTCGCCGACGAGGTCGACTGGAGGCTTGCCGAGAACCCGGTCGTCCCGTGGATCCGCCCGCGGTCCACCGCCGCCGAATGCGCCGCCCAGTTCCAGGAGTTGATGGAGCACACCGCGCCCGAGGAGGCGCGCGCCTCCGTCGACACCTTCCTTGTCGACGGCACCGACGCGGTCCTGATGGGCCATCTGTCGGGGACCGTGCGCGTGACGGGAAAGTCCTTCGAGGGCCCGTTCGCACTGCACCTCACCGTCGAGGACGGCCGGATCACCCGGCACCACCTCTACGAGAACAGCCTGTCGATCGCCGAGGCCTGCGCCCCCTAAAGCGCGGGCGGCCGGGCCCCGAAGGGAGCCCGGCGACCCCGGGGCGAACCTGAACGTGCCGCGCAGGCGTTGGCACGCGCAGCCGACCGCTCCGCGCGATGCCCAGCAACCTGCTGACGCTCGGCGCCACCTGGCTGGGCTCAGCGCTCGGACACGAAGACGTGCGCGGCGGACTGCGTGGGGAGTTCGGCGGCCTCCCCGCCGCTGCCGACCGTCACGCCGCCCGGCGATGACGTCACGCTCACGACCGCGCCGGGCTGTACCCCGGCCTGCCGCAGGGTGCACATCAGCCGGGGGTCGGTCTGGATCAGCTCCCCTATGCGCCGTACGACCGCGCTCACGCCGTTCGCCCCGGGCTCCAGGTCGCTGAGGCTGAGCATGGTCCCGTCGAGGTACGGATCCGCGGTGCTCGGCACCCCGAGCTCCTCCAGGCCCGGGATCGGGTTGCCGTAGGGCGACTCGGTCGGGTTCCGGAGCAGCTCCAGGACGCGGCGTTCGACGGCCTCGCTCATCACGTGCTCCCAGCGGCAGGCCTCGGCGTGGACCTGCTCCCACTCCAGACCGATCACGTCGACGAGCAGGCACTCCGCGAGCCGGTGCTTGCGCATCACGCGCGTGGCCAGTCGACGGCCCTTGTCCGTCAGCTCCAGGTGCCGGTCGCCGGCGACGTGCAACAGATCGTCGCGCTCCATTCGGGCGGCGGTCTGGCTGACGGTGGGGCCACTCTGGTCCAGGCGCTCGGCGATGCGGGCGCGCAGGGGGAGTACGCCTTCCTCCTCGAGCTCCAGGATGGTGCGGAGATACATCTCCGTGGTGTCGATGAGTGCGGACATGCTGTTCGTCAGGCCGGAGTTTCGGCACTGGCGGTCAGGACCGCGCGGCCGAGTATGTGGCCCGCCATCGTGAAGCCGAGGACGGCCGGCGTGGCGTCGGTGGCAACGCCGATGGACTCGACGGCAAGGGCGTGCACCACGACGAAGTACCGGTGCGGCCCGTGCCCGGCCGGCGGGGCGGCGCCGATGAAGCGGGCGAGGCGGGCGTCGTTGGGCAGTTGGAAGGCGCCCTCGGGCAGGCCCGAGCCGGTGTCGTCGCCGGCGCCCTCGGGCAGCGCGGTGACGGTCGCGGGGATGTCGGCGACCGCCCAGTGCCAGAACCCGGACCCGGTGGGAGCGTCGGGGTCGTAGACGGTGACGGCGTAACTCTTGGTGCCTGCCGGGGCGCCGCTCCAGGACAACTGTGGGGAGACGTCCTTACCGCCGGGGACGCCGGACACGCCGGAGAGCTGCTCGGGCGACCAGGCGGCGCCGTCGGTGACGTTGGTGCTGGTAACGGTGAAGGAGGCCGCCTCGGGGAGGCGGGCGAAGGGGTTGTTGGCGCTCATCGCGTCGTTCCTTTCAGGCCGTGCTGTGGGTGGGGCGGTGATGCGGCCGAGGGAGGGCCCACAGCGTCGTGTGGAGGGATCGCTGTCGTCCTCCGGCGACCGGTGAATCGACGATAACATGGATAATCGATTATCTGCGGGATCGTCTTCGATGGAGGCATGACCCGGACGGCTATCGTGGATGGCGTGACCTACCGCGAGTTCCGCGCGCCGACCGGGCTGCAGCCCGTGGTGGCTTGTCTGTGGCGCAACGACACGCTCGTGGACGGCACGCAGCGGGTGGTCCCGGACGGCTGCGTCGACCTGGTCTGGCTGGGTGAAGGCCCGCCGCTCGTTGTCGGCCCCGACACCGGTCCGGTGCTGTGGGAGCCGACCGGTGTACCGACCTGCGGCGTACGCCTGCGACAGGGTGCCGCGGGCGACGTGCTGGGGCTGCCGGCCTCCGCCGTCCGCGACCTCCAGGTGCCTCTCACCGAGGTGTGGCCGGAGGCCGGGGTCCTGAGCGAGCAGGTGGCCACGGCCGCTGACACGTCCGAAAGCCTCCGCCTGCTGGCCGGAGCCGTGCTCCACCGCCGGGCCACGCCTGATCCACTCGCCACCGCGGCGGCCCGCCGCCTGGCGGATCGCGAGATCCGGGTGGCCGATCTCGCCGTCGAACTCGGAGTCGGCGAACGGCAGCTCCATCGACGGGTGACTGCCGCGGTCGGGTACGCCCCGAAGACGCTCGCCCGCGTCGCCCGGCTCCGCCGGCTCGTCGGGTCCGACGAGGCCTCCACCATGTCGCTGGCCGATCAGGCGCTTGCGGCCGGCTATGCCAGTCAGGCCCACATGACGGACGAGGTCCACCGGCTGACGGGAGTCACGCCTGTCCGATTCCTGGAAGACGTCCGACTGACCGCGGCCTAGCGTCGATGGCATGACTACTCGAACGACCCCTGAGACCGGCAGCGAGTCCCGCGTCGACTCGGCGCGACAGTTCATGGAAGGCACGGCCCGCGTGCTTGAGCGGCGCCAGCTCGAGGCGTTCCTCGACGACGCGCCGGTCGAGCCGGTGCTCGACGCGCTGCGGCCCTATCGGAATTCCGACGGCGGCTTCGGTCACGCGCTCGAACCCGATGTGCGGTGTCCGGGCAGCCAGCCCTCCGCGGCACTCACCGCACTTGGGGTGCTTGCGGAGATCGGCGCCACGAACGACCCGATGGTCACTGCGACTGCCGACTGGGTCGCCTCGGTCGCCCGACCCGACGGCGGTGTCCCACAGGTGCTTCCCTCGGCGCTCGGCCATCCGCGTACCCCCTGGATGGAGCCCAACGACGAGTCCAGCTTCCTGACCTTCGCCATCGCCGGCCGACTGCACCAGCTGGGAGTCGAGCACCCGTGGCTCGACGCCGCGACGGCCTGGAGCTGGCAGGAGCTCGAATCGCAGAAGGAAGCCGGCGGCTACACCGTGGTGTTCGCCCTCCAGTTCCTCGACGCGGTGCCCGACCCGGACCGCGCCGCCGCCGCGATCGACCGGCTACGGCCATCGATCCGCCCCGACGGCACCGTCCCCGTCCCGGGAGGCATCGAGGGCGAACACATCAAGCCGCTCGAACTCTCACCGCGGCCGGAAACCCCGAGCCGGGCACTCTTCACGCCCGCCCAGATCGATGCCGATCTCGAGCGGCTCGCTAGCGAGCAACTGGACGACGGCGGCTGGGACTTCCACTTCCTCCACTGGATGCCGGCGCAGAGCTCCGAGTGGCGCGGCATCGTCACCCTCGGCGCCCTGCAGGTCCTCCGGGAGCACGGCCGGCTCTGAGCTGATCCGGCCGTGCCCCTCCCGTTGAGCGGCGCTGCCACGCCTGCGGAAGGTCGCGCGCGGGCGCCAGGAGAACGCGTGCCGACGCTGCGCGCGAGGACGGCTGATGGGCAGTACGCGCGACGCGGTCCGGATCATGGCTGTTGTTCTCTGGTGGGAGCCGGTTTTGCCGTGTAGCGTCATTCTCAGATGTCGTGGTTCGCAGTACCTGCCCGCGCTCCGGCGCGGGCGCTTTGCTGTGCAGTGCCGGACCAGGGCGATCACCTCCGGGGCCGCGCGGTGCGGGTCCGATATTGACTGGAAGGCAGCAGCATGGCCAAGGGAACCGTCAAGTGGTTCAACGCCGAAAAGGGTTTCGGCTTCATTGCTCAGGACGGCGGGGGACCGGACGTCTTCGCGCACTACTCCAACATCAACTCCACCGGCTTCCGTGAGCTCCAGGAAGGCCAGGTCGTGACCTTCGACGTGACGCAGGGCCAGAAGGGCCCGCAGGCGGAGAACATCACGCCCGCCTGACAGCGGTCGGACATCGTCGGCCCCCGGAACGCGTGTTCCGGGGGCCGACGCGTTCCTGAGAATCCGAACGGTGCGTAAGTCGTCGTTCGGGAGAGGCGGTTCGGACGTGGCGCCCAGGGCAGAGACGCGTGAGCAGTTGGCCGGTGCGGCGCGGGCAGCGCTGGGCGGCGGCCGGCGGCTGGAGGCCGTTGAACGGATCGCGGGCGGCAGCAAGAAGGGCGTGTACCGCCTGGTGATGGACGACACGACGACTGCGGTCGCCTACCTGTGGGACGACGCCGAAAACTACTGGCCGACGATCGAGGGTGACGACGACCTCACCGATCCGTTCGCGCCCGGCCTCGGGCTCCACCTGTTCGAGGCCGCGCACGCCCGGCTCGACGCACTCGGCGTCCGCGTCCCCGCGATCCGCCTCGTCGACCGCAACGGCGCCCACTGCCCGGCCGACCTCGCGATCGTCGAGGACATCCCGGGCGAGAACCTGGAGGACCTGCTCGCGCGTGACCCGAGCGCGGCCGCCCCGGTCATGGCCCGGCTCGGGGAGTCCCTTGAGGCGATGCGGCAATATCGGGCGTCCACGTACGGCAAGGTGGCCGTGGTCGACGGGGGAGGTACGTCGCTCGGGACGTCGTGCGAGGCGGTCGTGCTGGACCGCGCGCTGCGGGACCTCGCCGAGGCGGCGTCGCGTGATCCGCGGATCGCGGTAGCCCGCGAACGGCTGGAGGAACGGCTGCGGGGTCTGGCGGCGGAGGTGAGGCCGCGCACGGAGCACGCGGTCGTGCACGGCGAACTGGGGCCCGACCACGTGCTGGTGGACGCGGTCGGGAACCCCGTGGCGATCGACATCGAGGGCTTGATGTACTTCGACGTCGAGTGGGAGCACGTCTTTCTCCGGATCCGCCTGCACGACGCCTACCGACCGCTGGAGGTGGACGGACTGGACGAGGACCGGCTAGCGCTCTACATGCTGGCGCAGCGTCTGTCGCTCACGGCGGGGCCACTACGGCTCCTCGACGGGGACTTCCCCGACCGGGCGTTCATGGCGGGCATCGCCGAGCACAACCTGAAGCAGGCACTGGAACTGATGCGATAGCAGCGCTGCGGCAGGTTCTGCCGACCGCGCTCCGCGCCGGGTAGACGCATCGGTCAACGCCATTACGATTCCGATTCCCGCCTGTGCCGGTGCGGGGCCGGTGCGTCACCCTCGCCTGAACCGCTGCCGGAACTTGTTCCAGAACGACTGGGACGCGGTGTAGCTCGCGAACCGGGTGTGCTCGTGCGGTGTGGCGATGGCGTCGAAGATGGTCCGCGCCTCGCGCCGGCGTGCCTCGTCGTCCTGGACCATCTGCGGGAACAGCAGATCCCAGCAGGTGCGGCGCAGGGCGAGGAGCGCAGAGTCGCCGACCTGGGAGTGCGACGACAGCCGGTGCAACGCGCGGGCCAACCGCAGAGGATCATCCAGTGCGGAGGTGTGCACCCCTAGGACGAGTCGTAGCGCGAGGCGCAGTTCCTGGGCGTCCGGCTCGGGTGAGTCCTGGGTGAGCGTGGCCTCGACGGCTCGCGCGGCGGGCGGCGTGTGCCGTATGCGGCGCAGCCTGCTCGTCAACTCCCGGTCATGGCCCCGTGGTTCGCCATGGGCGGCCAAGGCGATCGCCGAGCGGATGACATCGGCCGGGGGCGGCGCTTCCCAGTCGGAGAACATGTCTCTCTCGACTGGGTTGTTGTCGAGCTTGTTCAGACTGCCGACGGCCTCCCATCGACTTGTGTTGTCCTTGTCGTCGAGTGCGAGAAAGACCAGCGAGTCTCTGATCTGCGACTCGGAGGGCCTGCCGGTGCCGTCGTCAGGCAGCTGCGTCATCAAGTGCAACAGGCGTACCCGGCCCAGCGGGGAGGCCTCGGCCTCGAACCGTTCCCGTGCCTGCGCCAAGGAGACCCCGTAGCTCCGTAGTGAGGCCAACAGCGGGTCGAACACGAGGCTTCTGTTGATGTTGTGGTCAATGAGGGTGACAGCGTCGAGCAACGCGGGCACGGCCCGGTCGGCGTGGATGTCACACAGCGCCTGGGCCGCCGCGGGGATACACGTACGGTCCGACAGTGCGGCCGTGAGCACGGGCGCCGCCCGCTGGTCACCGAGCTGACGCAGAGCCTCGATGATCCCCTGTTTGAGGTCGTGGGGATCCCGGTAGTTCGTGTCCTGCGCCGACCGCTGGGGGAGGCTGTTGCTGGGGATCGTGCGGTAGCGCTCGAGGTCGGCGCCCAATCCGTGCTCGTCGCTGAGTCTGTCGCTCTCCTCGTACCAGGCGGTCCACGCGGCCTGGACCGCGGCGACACGCTCGCGATGCCCCGCGGTGGCGGCCAGGAGATCCTCGAGACGCTCGATGAGTGCCTGGACTGCTTGCGGCCCCATCGTCCGCAGCTCGACGATGGCCAGGTCGCGAGGACTTGGGGTGTTGCCGCCGCCGTAGTCGCCCGTCTGCCAGATACTCAGGTTCTCAATCAGCTTTTCGAGCTGCCTGCCCATCCGCGTCGTGATCTTTCTGTGTGGCCCTCCGGCACCGCGCGTTCGAGCGTCCGTGCCCGAACGCCGGGAACTCTACTGAGGGACGCCGGGAGGGGTCCCGAGATGAAGAGAACCCCACCGACACCAAGGAGGTTCAGATGCTCGAAGGTGTGCTGATCGCCGAAAGCCTGCGGGTCGGGGCCGAGTTGACCGGGATCCCACTGCGGATCACCAAGCTGACACGGGTCGAGATGACCGACCCCGGGCAGGAGCAGCCACGGCTCTGGACATTGCTGGACTTCACCGCCGATGAGCTCGAAGCCCAGCGACTCGCGGATCAGCTGGCGTCGTGTCTCTTGTCAACGGGAGGCTGGTACACCGACTTTCACACCGCGCGCGACACGTTCGTGATCTTTGCGGACAAGGTCTTCCGCTATCCACGCGGGCAAGCCGAAGGGCGTCGCGAAGCCCAGGACTACGGGCGCTCCGTCGGTGTCCCCGAACAGCAACTCGACTGGCACGCCTGACCTCGGCGTCCGCTTGAGCGAAGCTCGACGCGCCAGAACAATCACGACGCCCCAGAACGTGGGGAGTTGCGGGATCGTCCGGACAAGTCCCCACTGAGCCCTAGTTGGTGACGGTGACAGCCACAGCGGTCCCCACAGAGACCGCTGCCACGGTCCGCATCACGGCGGTGTTCACCGCTTCGGCGCTCCAACTGGCCTGCTCCAGTTCCTTCGCACGCTTGTAGACCTTGCCCGACCACGGGATGGAGCGGTGCAGGCTCGGCAGGGTGCCGCTCGCGGAGAGCAGTCCGATCACCGCCGCTGTACGGGCATCGGGCTCCTCGCCGTAGACCAGGACGGCGCGGACTCTTTCCAGTAGAGCGTTCTTGTGCCCGGTGTCCGCGGCCTTCGTGGAAGTCGAACGGAACAGACCCAGCGTCTTCTTGCTCTCCTGACGCAGCATGCCCCGCTCGACGAGTCGCTCGAGAACGGTCTCGCGCAACCCTGTGCCGATCTCGATGAGGAGGGTCTGCACACCTCGCACTCGGTCGGCGACCTGCTCATGGGCGGTCTGGAGCACAGGGTCCGACAGCGGATCGCCGGAGACGGCGTGGACCTTCAGACCGTTCAGTCCCTTGTCGTTCTCGTCGACCGTGACGTGTCCGTCGAGGCCGAGCTCGACGAGAACGGCGCCACCGAGGGTGTAGTACAGCGTGCCCGCTCCCGCGATCGCTCCCGACTTGTCGTCCATCAGCAGCAGCATCAGGTCTTCGACAATGAGGGTCTCGTTTTGCATGGTCCAGTTCCAACCGTTGGCGTCGTGAGAGGCCCCGGGAGCGGGCCTCAGCCCAAGCTAGGCCCGAATGGACAGTGTGAGGAGCGTGGCCTGTCATCACTGTTCGTGACAGACGTCATGAGTGTCCCGTGACAGCCCGCCCCGGCGATCAGCCGACCGCGATGCACGTCATCGAGGCGCCGTCGTCGGTTGTCGGTCGTGGGGGAGGCGCACGGTGAAGATGGTGCCTTCGCAACCTCGGCTTCGACGGCTGTCCGACTCTGCTATTCGTCCAGGCGGACGAGTCGGCCATGGAGGACGTCCACGCGGTACTGCCCGAGACCCTAGCGCCGGACAATCCCGGCCTGGTCAACGTCAGCCGCCCCTCGGACGCACTCGCCGCGAAACGCTCCACACAGGCCGACTTCTCCGGCCTCTTCGTCGGGGTGGCCGGTGTAGCCCTGCTCGTCGGTGGGATCGGCGTCGCCAACACCATGGTGATTTCCGTTGGAGGCCACCAGGCGGCGAACGCCGACCGCGCGGCAGTGCCCGCCTCTCGTGCGGAAGAGGCGGGCACACAGCGGCGCATGGGCTCGGTGGATCAGACTCCCGTCGAGTCCTTCACGTACGGCGGCTCCGCTGCGGAGACCGGTGCGGCCGTGGGCGCGGGGCCGCCCTCACTGAGGCCGAACCGCCCGTGGAACTTTCGCAGGAAGCCGGGCGCGTACCAGGCCGAGCGGCCGAGCAGGCGCATCGCGGCCGGAACGAGGATGCCGCGTACGGCGACGGCGTCGATGAGGATCGCCAGTCCGCTGCCCAGGCCGAACAGCTGCATGAAGCTGAGCTTGGCCGTTCCGAACGCGAAGAAGCTCACCGCGAGCAGACAGGCCGCCGCGGTGACGATGCGGCCCGTGTGCCCCAGGCCGTTGGTCACGGCGGACTCGTTGTCCTCGCCCAGGTCGTGGAGTTCCTTGATCCGGCTGGTGACGAACACCTCGTAGTCCATCGAGAGGCCGAAGGCGATGCAGAACATCAGCACGGTCATCGACACATCCATCGGCTGCGCCGTGAAGCCGAGCAGGGAAGAGAGGTTGCCGTCCTGGAAGATCCAGGTCATGACGCCGAGGGTCGCTCCCAGGCTGATCATGTTGAGGACCAGCGCACGCAGTGGCTGTACGACGCTGCCGGTGAACAGGAAGAGGAGGAGGAAGGTGGTGAGGGCGACCAGGGCCACGGCGAGCGGGAGCCGGCTGCCGACGGAGTCCTTGGAGTCGACCAGTACGGCGTCGACTCCGCCCACCAGGGGGTGTGACCCGGAGGGCGGGGCGACCGCCCGCACCTCGTCGACCAGGCTCTGGGCCTCGTCGGACTTCGGTGACAGGCCGCTCACCACGTTGATCTGCTGCGCGTCGGGGCGGCCGAGGGCGCTGTTGCCGGGGCCGGTCGCCGTGGACGCTCCGTCGGCGTAGGTGCCCGTGCCGGTCTCGACGCGGACCACGCCCTTGAGCCCGGACAGTTCGACCGCGTACGACTCCAGTGGGGCCTTGCTCACGGCCTTGTCGATGACGACGTGGAGGGCCGCGTTGTCATTGCCGTTGAACTTCTCCTGCAGTACCGACGAGACCTGGCGGCTCTCGGAGTCCTCGGGCAGCACGCGTTCGTCCGGTGTGCCGAAGGTGATGCCGAGGAGCGGACTCGCCGCCACCAGCAGGACCGCGAGCACGGGCAGCGCGGTGAGCGCGGGCCGCCGCATGACCGTGCCGGCCAGCCGTCCCCAGAAGGGTTCCCGGGTGCCGGAGCGCTCACGGTTCGCCCACGGCAGCCGCCCGCTGTTGACCCGGTGCCCAAGGACGACGAACAGAGCCGGCATCACGAACAGGGTGCTGACGGCCGCGATGGCGACGACACCGACCCCGGCATAGCCGAACGAGCGCAGGAAGTACTGAGGGAACACCATGAGCGCCGCGAGCGCGGCCGCGACCGTCGCGGCGGAGAACGCGACCGTACGGCCCGCGGTGCTCACCGTCCGCCGGACCGCGTCGTCCACGCTCGCCCCCGCCGCGAGCTGCTCCCGGAACCGGCTGACCATCAGCAGCGCGTAGTCGATACCGAGGCCGAGGCCCAGAGCCGTGGTCAGGTTGACCGCGAAGATGGAGACGTCGGTGACGCTGCCGAGGACGAAGAGCTCCGCGAACGTGCCCATGATGGCGATGATTCCGATCGCCAGCGGCAGCAGGGCCGCGACCATGCTGCCGAAGACGAGCAGAAGCAGCACGAGGGTGAGCGGCACCGCGATGGCCTCGGCCAGGACGAGATCCTCGCCCGACTGCGTGCCCATCTCACTGTTCACGGCGGCACCGCCACCTGCCTGGACCGTGAACGCATCCTTGTACGGCCCGGTGTAGGCGTCGATGACGCTCTTGGCGTTCTCGTCCCGCTCGGTGTCCTCACCCTTCACATGCGCGAGCACCATGGCTTCGCGGCCGTCCTCGGAGCGGAGGTCGGGGCTGGCCGTGTCCCAGAACGAGACCACGTTCTCAAGGTTCTTTTCCTTCTTGAGGTCGGCCACCAGGTCCCGGCCGCTCTGCTGTGCGGCCGGGGCGTCGACACGGCCTTCGGAGGCGCGGACCAGCAGGACCAGGTTCGTCTCCCCGCCGAACTTCTCCTCGATGACCTTCCCGGCCCGGGAGGACTGGGAGGCCGGGTCGTCGTAGCCGCCTCCCAGCAACTTGCCGAACGCGCCGGCGCCGAGGACTCCCATGAGGGCCACAGCCACGGCGGCGACGACGAGTACCAGCCGGGACCGGCGAATCGCCAGTTCGGCTATGCGTTCAAACACGCCCGATCTCCTTTGATGTCCATACGGTGAAAACGGCGCGAAACGGCCGGAGTTGAGCAACGTGAGGCCGGCGCGGTGCCCTGCGGAGCCTCTTCACCCCGCCAGAAGCCGGTGCGGTGTCGCACTCTTCGTCGCCGAGACAGACGTTAGTGAGGACAAAGAAGATTTGGCAGTGTTAGATTTTCCGCACACCCCGCAACTCCTGGGTGGCCCACAGGGGCGACCGTCGTACGGTCGCCGCATGCCCGCGGAGGAACACGCAATGGCCCCGCCCACCCTGCGTCAGCGACGCAGGGCCGCCGCCACCCAGGAGATCCTGGACGCCGCCGAGCGCCACATCGGCGAACGAGGACCCGCGGCCCTGTCCCTGCGAGCGGTCGCCCGCAGCCTCGGAATGACCGTGCAGGCGCTCTACCACTACTTTCCGAGCCGGGACGCCCTCGTCACAGCGCTCGTCACCAAGGCGTACGACGACCTGGCCGATGCCGTGCAGGCCGCCGTCGAGACCGCGCCGGACGACTCGGCCCTGCCGCGCCTGGTGGTCGCGGCCGAGGGCTACCGCCGATGGGCCATCGCCCATCCCGAGCGCTTCCAACTCCTCTACGGAACACCGCTGCGGGACTACGCGGCACCGGTCGACGGCCCGACCACCCAGGCGACGCGCCGGATGAGCTCGATCTTCGAGCGCGAGATGTTCGACGAGTTCACCGCGGAGCAACTCGCCGCGGCCGACGCCCCCGCACTCTCGCCCTCACTCCGGGCATACCTGGAACAGCTTCCGCATTACGGTCTGGGGTATCTGCCGCCCCCTGCGACCGCTCTGCTGCTGAGCGCGTGGGGGCACCTGCACGGCCTTGTCGTCCTGGAGGTGTTCGGGCACACGTCTTTCCTCGGTGACCACCAGGCCGAGATCTTCCGCATGGCCATGCGGACCCTGATCGAGGACATCCACCGCCGGATCCCGCACACGTGAGCAAGCCGTGTCAGAAAGATTGGACGGCGATGTCGAGAATCCGTGGCCTGCTCCGTCCCCGCAGTGAACGCGGCCACAATGGGCCGCACCAGTACCGAGGAGAGACACCATGGCCAAGTACCTGCTGCTGAAGCACTACCGAGGCGCCCCGGCATCGGTCAACGACGTGCCCATGGACCAGTGGACGCCGGAGGAGATCTCGGCGCACGTGCAGTACATGAACGACTTCGCGGCGCGGCTGGAGAAGAGCGGCGAGTTCGTCGACAGTAAGGCGCTGGCTCCCGAGGGGACGTTCGTCCGGTTCGACGGTGAGGGGCGTCCGCCGGTCACCGACGGGCCGTTCGCCGAGACCAAGGACCTCATCGCCGGCTGGATGATCATCGACGTCGACAGCTACGAGCGTGCCGTCGAGCTGGCGGGGGAACTGTCGGCCGCCCCCGGGGCCGGTGGCAAGCCGATCCACGAGTGGCTGGAGCTGCGCCCGTTCTACAGCGCGCAGCCCACGGTCACGGAATGCACTTGGAAGTGAACGAGGCCCTGCTCCGGAGCCTCACGCCGAACGTGCTCGGGATCCTCGTCCGCCGCGGAGCCGACTTCGCGGCGGCCGAGGACGCCGTGCAGGACGCGCTCATCGAGGCGGTGCGCGTGTGGCCGGCCGACCCTCCGCGGGATGCGAAGGGCTGGCTGGTCACCGTTGCCTGGCGCAAGTTCCTCGACGCGACCCGCGCGGACACCGCCCGCCGTCGACGCGAGGAAACCGTCGATGAGGAACCGGCCCCCGGGCCGGCCCCCGCAGCGGACGACACGCTCCAGCTGTACTTCCTGTGCGCCCATCCGTCGCTGACGCCGTCGTCCGCGGTCGCGCTCACGCTGCGCGCGGTCGGCGGGCTGACGACCCGGCAGATCGCCCAGGCCTACCTGGTTCCGGAAGCGACCATGGCGCAGCGCATCAGCCGGGCCAAGCGCACCGTCTCCAGCGTCCGGTTCGACCAGCCCGGCGACGTCGCCACCGTGCTGCGCGTCCTCTACCTGGTCTTCAACGAGGGCTACTCCGGCGACGTCGACCTCGCCGCCGAGGCCATCCGGCTCACTCGGCAACTCGCCGCCTCGATCGACCACCCCGAGGTGGCGGGGCTGCTCGCCCTCATGCTGCTCCACCACGCCCGGCGCGCCGCCCGGACCGCGCCCGACGGGAGCCTGGTGCCGCTCGCCGAGCAGGACCGCGGCCGGTGGGACACGACGTCGATCGCCGAGGGCGTCGAGATCCTGCAGGCAGCCCTCGCCCGGGACAGGCTGGGCGAGTTCCAGGCCCAGGCCGCCATCGCCGCGCTCCACGCGGATGCGCCCGTCGCCGAGGAGACCGACTGGGTGCAGATCGTCGAGTGGTACGACGAGCTCGCCCGCCTGACCGACAACCCGGTCGTCCGCCTCAACCGCGCTGTGGCCGTCGGCGAGGCCGACGGACCGCGCGCCGGCCTGGCCGCGCTCGCGCCTCTCGACGACTCACTGCCCCGCCACACCGCGGTGGCCGCCTACCTCCACGAACGTGACGGCGACCTGACGACGGCGGCACGCTTGTATGCCGAGGCGGCCCAGAAGGCCCCCAACCTCGCCGAACGCGCCCACCTCACCCGCCAGGCAGCCCGCCTGAACACCCGCCGGCCTCGCTGACTTCTCGTTCAGTTGCTTCCGTCCGCGAGGGGACGGTAGACCAGCGAGGGGTGCGTGTAGTTGCTCGGGGTGGCCGACGCGGAGGCCCCCAGGGCGCGGCCTGCGGCGATGGCGATGAACCATTCGTCGGTGTAGGCCACCTCGATGGTCGCGATGGGCCGGGCCGTCGGCGGCCACAGGTCCGTCGTCGTGGTGCCGGCCGGCGGACCGCCGAGCTCATGGATCACTGGGGTGGCGATCACCACGGTGTCCTGATCTTCGTCCTCGTGCACGGCGCGTACACGGCCCAACGGGCGCTCGCGGCCGGGGTACTGGATGAGGTGCAGATCCATCAGATCCCTGTGCTGCTGGGTGGCGGCCATCGATTCCTAATGCCGTTCGTCAAGCCGCGGCGCACGCTTGAGGTAGCGGGCAGGAGGTGTCGGAGGTGCGCGGTACAGTCCGTTCATCCGACTGGGGAGGGCTCATGGGGACCAAGTGGAGCTTGACGATCGACTGCGCGTACCCGGGGAAGCTGGCCGCGTTCTGGGCGCTGGCGTTGGGCTACGAGGAGAAGCCCGCGCCCGCAGGGTTCGGGAGCTGGGAGGAGTGGTTCTCGCATCATGAGGTTCCGGAGGACGAGTGGGATGACGGGGCGTACCTCTCAGATCCGGACGGCGTGGGCCCTACCTTGTCCTTCCTGAAGGTGCCGGAGCCGAAGGTGGCGAAGAACCGGCTGCATATCGATGTGCAAGTTGGTGGCGGCCGTGAAACCCCGTGGGAGGTGCGCTGGCCGCGCGTGGTCGAGGCGGTGGAGCGGTTGACCGCTGCGGGCGCGACCGTGGTCCGCGAGGACGAGTTGCAGGGCAGGCCGGATCACGTGGTGATGGCAGACCCGGAAGGTAACGAGTTTTGCCTGGTCTGACGGGGTCGGTCAGGCCAACTGGCGGCGCGCAGCGTGTCGCGTCCCTTCCTATGCGGCTGCCCTTGCCGGCGGAGCTGGCTCGTAGCGCCGTCCGTCGCGCAGAAGGGCCCAGAGGACGTTGACGCGGCGGCGAGCGAGAGCCAGGACGGCCTGGGTAGGGCGCTTGCCCTCGGCACGTTTGCGATCGTAGAAGCGCCGGGATTCCTCGCAGTGGCGGATGCTGAACAACGCCGAGGTGTAGAAGACGCGTTGGAGGCGGCGGTTGTATCGCTGCGGGCGGCGCAGGTTCCCCGCTCAGCTTCCCGGAATCGCGGGGCACCGGGGCGACGCCGCCGAAGCCGGCGAGGCGGTCGGCGGTGCCGAACGCCGTCATGTCGCCGCCGGTGGCCGCCAGGAACTCGGCGCCGAGGATGATGCCCAGGCCGGGCATGCTGGTGATCACTTCGAAGTCGTGGTGGTCGCGAAACCGGGCCTCGATGAGCTTGTCGAGCTCGGCGACCTGCTGGTTGAGGCCCATCACCTCCATCGCCAGCGTGTGAACCATCTCGGCGGTCAGCTTCTCGCCTGGCAGGCTGGTGTGCTGGCGTTCGGCGGCTTGGACGGCCGTCTCGGCGAGCTTGTCGGCGCGGACGACATGGCGATTGCGCAGCCAGGTCTCCAGCCGCTTGGCACCGAGTCGTCGGATGGCGGCCGGGGTCTGGTAGCCGCTCACCAGGGTGAGCGGGCCGGTGTTGGTGAGGTCCAGCGCGCTCCAGGCCGGGGAAGATGCCGGAGAACTGGGCGCGGAGGCGGTTGACGGTGCGGGTGCGGTCGGCGACCAGGTCCATGCGGCGACCGGTGAGGATCTTCAGGTCGACGACCGTCTCGTCGCCAGCACGTAAGGGGTGCAGGTCGCGTCGGACGCGGACCTGGTCGGCGATGACGGCAGCGTTCTTGGCGTCGGTCTTGCCCTCGCCGCGGTAGCTCTCGGAGGCGCGGTGGCTGGCCCGGCCGGAGATGTAGTGCACCGGCTGGTCGTGGTTGAGGAGGATCGCGATGGCGAGGGCGGCTCCGCCGTCAGCCAGATCAATGCCCCAGGTCGCCTTGTCGCCCAGGGCCAGGACGTCAGCGAGTAGTTCGAGGAGCTCGGGTTCGTCGTTGGTGACGCGTCGGGACAGCAGCCGGCGGCCGCTCTCGTCGATCGCGACGCAGTGATGGTGGGCTTTGCCTGCGTCGATGCCAGCCCAGATCGCGGCCATGTGGTGCCTCCGTGCGGTGCGGTGCTGGTGCCTCCCGACGGACGACCTCGCTGTCGATTCCCTACGGAGCGATCATTCGCAATTCCTAATTGGAAGCCGAGTCGTCGTGGGGCATCGGGCGGCAAATCGATGGAAGCCACAAGTGGCAGAAGTTTGAAAGCCACACCCGACGCCCCTGGGTGGATGAACCATACGAAGGGCTCACCACGTCCCGCAGAACAACGTAGACACCTCACGTTGCTATGCCGTCAAGCGGCGGCGGCAAGTTCGGTGGGGTAAGCGGTGTGTTCGTCGAACAGTTTGTGGTGCTGGAGGCAGTGGTAGAGCTGGCCGATCATGCGGTTGAAGCAATGCCACGAAGTTAAGACTGGCCCCGCGTCGTCAAGGACTGTCGGTGCATGCGTAGTTCGGGGCACGTAAGACGGGATCCCCTGGTAGGAGGAAAGCCGACCAAGACTTCTTCCGTTCAGAGGATCCCGTTGCCGAGCCAGTCTGTCACCCGCACCTTGACGCGTACTACGACCGTTGCCGCTGGCGCCTTTGCTCCCGGGCACCTCGGCGGGTTAACCCAGTTCCTGCCCTTCGAGCTCGTGGACGACGTACTCGAGCAGACCGGAACCCTGCAGCGCCGCGTGCGTACTCTTCCGTCCCGGGTCGGTATCTACTTCGTGCTGGCTCTGGGACTTTTCCCGGGCCTGGGTTACCAGCGTGTCTGGGACAAGCTCGTGGCCGGTCTGTCCGGGCTGAACCTGTGTACCCCTTCGGAGGCAGCCCTGCGCCACCTGCGTAAACGGCTCGGACCAAAGCCGTTGGAGCTGCTCTTCAATGTGCTCGCGGTGCCGCTGGCACGCCCTTCGACGTCAGGCGTGTGCTACCGGCGCTGGCGGACCGTCGCTTTCGACGGCTGCAACTCCCTCAAAGCACCCGACATGCCGCGAATTCGAGCCTTGCTCGGCAAGGTCCGGCACCACTGGGGCATGTCCGGCTACCCCTCTTTGCGGCTGACCGTGCTGTGTGAGACCGGAACCCGCGGCCTCCTCGGCGCCGTCTTCGGCCCCGCCGAAGCCGGCGAGATCGTCCAGGCGGGTCGGCTGCTGCCGAGGCTGACCTCGCAGATGCTGCTGCTGGCCGACCGCGCCTACGACGGCGACGAGTTCCTGGGCCAGGTCGCTGACACCGGCGCCCAGTTCCTGGTCAGACTGTCTGCCCGTCGGCGACCCGCGGTTCTCGCGGTCCTGCCCGACGGCTCTTATCTCACCCGCTTCCACCACGTGCACGTGCGCGTCATCGACGCGGACATCACCGTCACCACCAGCAAAGGTCAGAGCATCACTGGGCGCTACCTCCTCGCAACCACACTCACCGACCACCGGCGCGACCCCGCCGACACTCTCCTGCGCCTCTACCACGAGCGCTGGGAGATCGAGACCGCCTACTACTCCCTGCGGCACACGCTGCTGACCGGACGAGTCTTGCGCTCCCAGGATCCACGCGGCCTCGAGCAGGAGGTCTGGGCCCTGCTCACCCTCTACCAAGTGCTACGAATGGCCATGACCGACGCCGTCGAATCGCTTCCCGGAGCCGACCCCGACCGGGCCAGCTTCACCGTCGCTCTCCACGCGGCCCGCGACCACGTCATCCGCGCCGATCACATCGTGCCGGAACGGACAAACAGTCAGGGCCTGGCGGCAGCAGTCCGGACGGGCCTCCTGCCGCCCAGACGGGCACGCACCAGCGCCCGCAAGGTGAAGTCCCCGACCTCGCGCTATCCGGCGCATCCGACCAGCGGGCACCCCCTGAAAAGCCAAAATGTCACCAGCCTCACTGTTGTACTTCGAGCTCAGCCGGCCTCAGCCCGACCCACGGGACACGGCGGACAACGCAACCAGGTCCTGCAGATCATTCGCACCGCACCCAGCCGGGTCTGGCACGCCCGCGACCTCGCCGCAGCTCTCGGGATCACCACCCGCTACGACAGCTTCTGCGTCCAGCTCGGCCGCTGGACCCGCGAAGGACTCCTCAACAAGGTCGCTAACGCCACCTACACACTCGCCACCGACTGGATGCCGCCCGACACTCAACCCTCCAGCCAAGAACGCTCTTGACGACGCGGGGCCAGCCTTAACTTCGTGGCATTGGCGGTTGAAGAGGTTCCGTTGGGCAGCTGCGTGCCAGTCGCCATGCTCGCGTCGGCGTCGGTAGTGGGCGCCGGCCCCCGGCGAGTGACGCAGGGCGGCGAAGGCCCATAGGTAGCCGGCATGGTTGAGCCGGTCGTTCTTCACCCAGCGTCGGGTGATGGACGATTTCTTGCCGGAGGCCCTGGTGATGGGTGAGGCGCCTGCGTATGCCTTCAGGCCGCGGGCGTCGGCGAAGCGGGTGTGGTCGTCCCCGGTTTCAGCGAGGATCCGGGCGGCGAGCTGGATGCCGAGCCCGGGGAAGCTCAGCAGGATCTCGGCGTCCGGGTGCTGAGGGAACACCTCCTCTACCGCCTTCGCGAGATCGTCAGCTGCGGTGCAGGCGGCTTCCAACTGAACGAGGAGGGCGAGCATCTGCTTGCCGAGGGCGTCCTCGACCAACAGCGGCTGGTGGGCCCAGTCGGCCCGGAAGATGTCACGGATGCGGTCGGCTTCCGCCTCGATGCCACGCTTGCGGCCGGACCGCTTGAGGGCGGCCTGGAGCTGGGTGCTGGTCATCCGCGCGGCCCGGATGGGGGTCGGTGCGGCCTTCATGAGCTCGCGGGCTTCGGGGCGGCAGAGGCCGTTGGTCCAGGTCGCGAAGGCGTCCAAAGCGGCGGGGTAGTACTCCCGCAGCAGGGAACGGAGCTGGTTGGCGAGCTGCTGCCGGTTCCACAGAGAGTCCTGTTGAGCGCGAGCGAGCACGGCGATCGCGCGGCCGAGGTCGGAGTCGTCGGGCAACGGCCTGTGGGCGTGCATGTCGGTGCGCAGGATGTTCGCCAGCACCAGGGCGTCACCGGGGTCGGACTTTTTGCGCGAGACGCTGTGCCGGTCGCGGTAGCGGGCCGCGGCCATCGGGTTGATCGCGTACACCTTCCGCTTGCCGGTCCGCAGCACCGCCACCAGCAGACCACGGGACGTCTCGATCGCCACCGGGATCGGGTTGTCTTTGGTGTCGCCGTACTCGGCGAGCAGCTCGATCAGGATCTTGTAGCCAGCGGCGTCATCGGCAATGTGCCGCTTGGCCAGTAACTCGCCGGTATCGTCGACGAGAGCGACATCGTGGGTGCGTTCCGCCCAGTCGATTCCGCAGTAGATCAAGGTGTTCCTCCCCAGCGTGCTGGTTTTTGCGCTGGTCACGAGCGCATGCGGGGCCACGCAGCGACCTAATCCCAGGCCTCAACCACAAGGGCAGGGCCGACACCTCACTAGCCGTTCGTGGCACCAGCGCACCCCACGGGCCCCGGTCTATGCGGGAGCTTAGACGGCTCGGGCATCGCAAGAGGTCACCATGCGGTGGGCTCGCACCACCAACACCAACGAGTGATCAAGAATTCGGTGTTGACGGTGGTGGCAGCCACGAGGACACCGGACGCTACCGCTCTACGTTGGGGCCTGAAGGCCGGGGAAGTTTTGGGCATCCGCCCGGCGCCCACGTGACCGTCACCACCATGAGCACCAGAACCGTGCACGCTGCCTAAAGCGAGGCGTTGCCCGCCCGGCAGCCACTAGGTGTCACGGTCCGGCACTCGAACATCCCGGGAAGCAACCGCTTCCTCGGAACGCCGTTAGCAACGGATTAGGGACTGTTTGACGTCCTGCCGTCGCAGATCGAATTGGAGATCCTCCAGGTGATCGACACACCGGAGGCCACCCACATCCGCTACCGCGTCCGTCGCTGAGCCGACCGATCGGCAGGATGGGGGTGGTTGGCCGGGGGGCCGACTCGCTGGTGCGGGGACGCTGCCGTACCCCAAACCTCGAACCCCGGATCTTGCGGACCGCCCACTTACTGATGGTTTCAGAATGAGGTTCGGAGTCGTCTCAAGCAGATGATGCTGCAGGCAAGTTGGAGGAAGCCCAGGTGGAGATCTGCGCGCTTCTCGTAGCGGATCCGCAGCCGTTTGAACTGGTGCAGCCAGGCAAATGTGCGCTCCACGACCCAACGCGTCTTTCCCAGGCCGGAGCCGTGCGTGATGCCTTTTCGGGCGAACTTGGGTGTGATGCCGCGAGCCCGGAGAAGGCGGCGGTACTTGTCGTAGTCGTAACCGCGGTCGGCGAACAGCCGAGTTGGCCGGTGCCTGGGTCGACCGCGGACACCGCGGATGCGGGGTATCGCATCGAGCAGGGGCATCAGCTGGGTGATGTCGTGGCGGTTCCCGCTGGTCAGTGAGACGCAAAGGGGGGTGCCTTGCCGGTCGACGATCAAGTGGTGCTTGCTGCCGGGCCGGGCCCGGTCGACCGGCGAAGGTCCGGTGTGAGCCCCCCTTTCAGAGCCCTCACGTGGGATCCGTCGATCGCGGCGTCGTCCATGTCCAGCAGACCCGCCGCACGCAGCTCGGCCAGCAGCACCTCGTGCAGTTGCGGCCAGACACCGGCCTCGGTCCAGTCCCGCAGTCGCCGCCAGGCCGTCACGCCACTGCAGCCGACCTGTTCTGCGGGAACGTCCCGCCAGCTCACGCTTTTGCACGGCACGTAGACGATGCCTCTGAGCGCAGCCCGGTCATCTGCCGGCAACCGCCCCGGATACCGATGCCGCCGAGGCGGCCGAGCAGGTAAAAGCGGGGCTACACGTTCCCACAGGTCATCAGGCACAAGTTCAGCAGCCACTCAACCGATCCTGCCGACACAACACCCAACTGCCAAGCCCCACAACGAATGTCATTCTGAAACGGTCAGTTAGGGGTGCGGAACGCCGCGTGCGACGACGGCGTGCGGGTACCCGGGCACTTCGCCCGACGAAGGGCCCGGTGAAGGACCCGATGAAGGAGGAGTCAATTCATGATGATCGTCGGTATCGTCGCCGTCTGCGCCGTACTGCTCGTGCTCGCGTTCGTGCTGCCCAGGCTGTCGCGTCACCCCCAGAACGGAACGCAACGCACCCTCGGAGCCGGCGGTCAGGTCGCGGGCAAGGCGCCAGGTCCCCTGGGCAGGCTGCTGCGCAAACCCTTCAGCAGCAGCTCCCGAGCCATTGGCCGCAGCGGTGCCGCCGGCCGTCGTACGCGGGGCCGTATGCCTTTCTGACGGGCCGTAAGGCTGCTGACCCGATCGTGGATGGGTCATGCCTGCGCTCCGGAAGCCGTGACACGCGGTCGCACGAGTTGGAGGGCCCGAGCGCGCCCTCGCCCTGGCAGAACTCCGCGAGTCTGCCAGGGCGAGCCGAACCACTACGGATTCCCGTGCGATCGGCGGGTCGTGGGCGCCGTCGCGATGACCGTCGGCTCCGCGTGGTCGGGCGGAGGGAGTCGGCCGTAGGGGAACGTGGTGGCCGGGAGGAGGAGCGGGTCAGCGGGTGAACGTGGCCCGGTGCTCCTTGAGCGCTGCGCAGTTGGAGCCGGATATCTGCACGTACACGTTCTTGATGTGGCCGCCCCAGTTGACGCAGTGGGCCTTGCCGTACACGTAGGCCGGACCCGCGTACGACGTGTACCGCCCGAAGTCCTCCGCACCTTCATCGGTGTCGGGCACGTAGATCCAGGTGGACATGTCCACTGCGGTGCCGGGGCTGTTGCGGATGGTCGCGACGCAGTTCTCGCCGTTCGACGAGTTGTAGGTCAGGTAGACGGTGCCCAACGAGCCGACGGGAGCCGAGTTCACGGTCTTGTAGCTGCTGCCGCAGACCTTCTGCGGTGTGGTGTTGGGTGCGGCGGAGGCGGGTGCCGCCAGCGCGGTGGTGGCTCCCACCGACAGGGCCGCCAAAGCGGCACCGGCCAGGACGGAACGGTTGAATCTCATATTTCCCCCTTGTGCTTCTTGCAGGCGTTTGCTCCTGCCTGGTGTGACACGCGGGGCATCCGAATGGTTGTGCACAGTTCGCGCGAGGGTTCCGCATGATGCCGTCGTGCCCGTCCGGACCGAGATGCGTTTCCTGGCCCGAACTCACGCTGGACGGCTGCCTGTTGAGCGGCATCGTTGACCTCGCGCGTACCTGAGCGGGGGAGTCTGTGGGTCGATGTCCTCGGCGGCCATAGGTGATCAGGGCTTGTTCAACTGAGCGACAGGCAACGCGGTTCGGCGTCCGTGAGGGGCGTGGCGGCAGGGAGCAATGAGGGTCTTCCGACCTCACGGTGCCGACCTTGAGTCGCACCCTTCTGCGAAACGACGAAGCTCCTGGTGGACGGGTCCTCGACCAAGATCACCCTGTCCGCCAGGAGTTTCGTGGGGGATTACCCGGTCCGGCCGACACCGACTCGGGTGAGCACGCTGTCGGCCAGTTCCTGCGGGGTCAGCTCGCCGTCCAGGAACACGGTGTCGCCTGGCAAGGTGTCGGCCGCGGCCGTGCACGGCTCGATCCTGTCCTTGCACCACCGCCGGACCTGCTCATCCTTGGCGGGATCGTCCGGGGTGAAGCTCCGCTCGTCGATCCGCTTCACCAGGACTTCC
The DNA here is from genome assembly GCF_036182465.1 of Streptomyces sp. NBC_00258. Taxonomy (NCBI): domain Bacteria; kingdom Bacillati; phylum Actinomycetota; class Actinomycetes; order Kitasatosporales; family Streptomycetaceae; genus Streptomyces; species Streptomyces sp. NBC_00258. The sequence goes on along the minus strand of NZ_CP108081.1, from coordinate 1,612,337 downwards.
GGCGAGACCTTGAGGAAGAAGTGGTGGGCGACGATGCCCGCGTCCTTGAGCGCGCCGAAGATCTCGCCGACATGCCCGGGGTTGACCAGCGTCATGGGGACCAGGACGGGGCGTTGATACTCCTGGACCAGACCCACGGCCAGGTCCGCGACCTGCCGCCGCCACAGTCGCAGATCCTGGAAGTCGCCGGTCGGCACCTCGACGATCTCGCGCAGCACATACCCGACCATCTCCGGGTCGTAGACCAGTGCCTCGGGCCAACGTGGACGCAGTTCATCCACCAGCGTGCTCTTCCCGCTGCCGAACGCACCGTTCACCCAGACGATCACACGCTTCTCCCACCTCATCGTCGGTGACCCGCGTCCTGGGCGCGCCCGTATCCAAAACGTCGCGATGCCCAGGTGGAGTCGATTCACTGCCAGATCATGACCCAACGATCGCCAACTGGGGCCAAAACCCACTGACATGCAGGGCCGTCACAAACTGGTCACCCGCGGTGCAGAAGCCTCACTGCCGACCCGTGAGCAACCGGGGCTGAGCGCTGGGCTGTTGGACTACACCGGCCGGTTGACCGCCGCGATGCCCCTGTTGGTGGCCACGTACACGTGCCGGCTGTCGACCACGGGTCGGTAGTCCGTCAGGACCGATGTCCTGGGGAAGGTCAGTACTCGCTGCGGAGCGCCGTTGCGGTCCACGACGAAGAGCCTTTCGCCGAGGAACGCGTAGATGAGGTCCTCATGGACGGTGGGATCGCTGCCGGTCGTGCCGCTCTGGCCATCCATCGTCCATGCCTTGGACCCGTCGTCGAAGTGGACCGCCACGAGCCTTCCGGCGAACGAGTGGACTACCAGGCCCTTGGAGCCGGCGCCGTCGGGCGGGACGACGGCGGTTCCGTTGAACTCGGCGGGCCGCCTGTCGGAGGAGTCCGTCTGGAACCCCGACAGTCGTGTTCCCTTCTCCGCGTCGAGGGTGATCAGCTCCTTGGTGTAGATGGCCACGTAGATCACGTTGTCCGCTACCACCGGAGGCTCGTGTGTCTGATCGGGCAGGCCCGCGCGCCAGGCCAGACTCCCGTCGGACCGGTAGGCGCGAACCATGTGCTTCTTGGCGAACACGTCGGTGGTCACAAGAACCAGTTCGCCGGCCAGTACCGGAATCGTGTTGTAGTGGTCCCCGGCGAACGCACGCTCCCAGCGCACGCGGCCGCCAACATCCAGCGCGCACAGCTTCTGTCCGTTGCCGGACAGGCAGTAGGCACCATCGTCGGTGGCCACGGCCGCCCCGACCGTGCCTCCGTACAGGGGCGGTTCGCCCAGATCCGTCTTCCACAGCTCCCCGCCGTCCGGAGACACGGCGTGCAGTTTGCCGTCCACACCCCCGAAGTAGAGGGTGTCGCCGTCGGGTGACAGCGTCACACTGGGCCCGCCCATCTCGCTGAGCCTGGCGATGCCGTAGGCCCAGTCCACGACCGCGGGCTGCAGCGTGGCCGAGGGGCGTGCCGAGGGCGAGGTGCTGCCGCCGGCGTTCTCTCCGTCGCCGCCCGGATTCCGCAGCCACAGCCACCCTCCGGTGCCGACTCCGGCGGCGGCCAGTGTCCCGGCCGCGAGCCCCTGAAGCAGCCGTCGCCGGGACGGCGGTGCCGAGGGCGCGTCGGCCGGAACGTCGGTGACCGTCAGCGGAGCCACGTACTCGACCCGGCTCTCCTGCTCCCCGGAGTCCCGCTCGGGAAGCCATCGCTGGACGCCCTCGGAGGATTCGGAGCCTGCCGTGGCGGCCGTGTACCACCCCGGGTGCCAGCTCTCCCGCAGCGTCTCGGGTGTGTGGGCCACCGCCGACATCACCTCGCCCGGGGTGGGCCGCTCCTCCGGTTCCTCCCGCAGACAGGGCTCGACGAGCCACCGTATGCCCTCAGGGACCGCGGACAGGTCGAAGTCCCGGTTCATGATGCGCATCAGGACCACCGCGTCCTGGCCTTCGCCGAACGGCTCGCGCCCCGCCGCCGCGTACGCGAGGACAGCGCCGAGCGCGAAGACGTCGCTAGGCGGCCCCACCCGGCCGTTGTTGCGGATCTGCTCGGGCGAGACGTACCCGACCGAGCCGACGACGGTTCCGGTGCGGGTCAGCGCGGTCGCCTCCAGTGCCCGCACGATGCCGAAGTCGATGACCCGCGGTCCGTCCTGTGCCAGCAGGATGTTGGAGGGCTTCAGGTCCCGGTGGACCATGCCCTGACCGTGGATCGCGATGAGCGCCTCGCCGAGGGCGGCTGCCAGTGATCGCACTGCTTCCTCGGGCAGTCGGCCGTGGTCCAGGACGGCGTCGCGCAGGTTCGGGCCGTCGATGAACTCCGAGGCCATCCAGGGAAGTTCGGCTTCGGTGTCCGCGTCGACGACACGGGCGATGTACGTCCCGGGACCGCCCACGGTCCGCGCCGCCCGCACCTCCTGACGGAAACGGGCCCGGAAGGTCCGGTCCTCGGCATGCTCGGCCCGCACCAGTTTGACGGCCAGCCGCGGGCCGGCGGGTGCCTCCGCGAGGTAGACCTCGCCCATGCCGCCCGCACCGAGTCTGCCCAGAACCACGTACGGGCCGATCCACCGAGGATCCGTTTCGCGGAGCGCCTGCACCTCGAACTCCCCCTGTTCGCCTGTGCGATTCGTACGGCCGCAGAAAGGGAGCGTATACGCCGGAAACCCCTCGGGTCAGCGGTCGCTCCCGCAACTGGAACGGGTGCGCCCGATGAGGTCCAGGTGAAGGGCCGCCAATTATCGCAGCGCTGTTATATTAGCGCTGTGACATATTCTGATCCCACGGCGCGGCCCGATCCCTGGCAGGCACTGCACCAGCTGCTGGCCGCCATGGACGCCGAGATCGAGCAGGTCTACGTCGAACGTGGCATCCAGGGAGTACGGCCGCGGTTCGCCTATCCGCTGATCCGGCTTGCCCACACCGGGCCACTGACCATCCGTGAGCTCGCGGAGTCCCTGGACCGCTCGCACTCCGCGATCAGCCAGACCATCGCCGCCATGCGCAAGGAGGGTCTGGTCACCTCCGAGCCGGGGCCCGACGCCCGCACCCGCCGGATCGACCTGACCGAGCGCGGCCGGTCGCTGGTGCCGTTCCTGGAGGCCGAGTGGCGCGCCACGCACGCGACGGTCGCTGAGCTGGACGCAGAGATTCCGTACGCGCTGACCACCGTTGTCGAGGAGGTGCGGCGGGCGCTGGAACGCCGGTCGATGCGGCAGCGGATCCTCCACCACCTCGTCGAGCCTTCGGGATGAGGTGGCGTATCCGGTTCCTCGACACCCGCCCGCTGCGAAGCAGCCGGCCGTTCCGCGACCTGTGGATCGGATCCTCGGCCTCTCAACTCGGCGGGCAGATAGCCACCGTGGCGGTGCTGGCCCAGGTGTGGGACCTGACCGGCAGCCCGGTCGGCACCGGCGCCATCGGGCTTGCGACCGGCCTGCCGATGGTGGTGTTCGGACTGCTCGGCGGCACGTTGGCCGACTCCGTCGACCGCCGTGCGGTGGTACGGGCCACCTCCGTAGGTCAACTGCTGGCCGCCGCAGGGCTGTGCGCCCAGGCGCTGGCGGACAACCGAAACGTGCCGCTGCTGCTCGCCCTGGTCGCCGTCGGGACCGCCTGCGGCGCGCTCGGCGCCCCTGCCCGGCGTACGTTTCCGGTCCGGTTGCTGTCTTCCGACCAGGTCGCCGCCGGTCTCGCGCTGACCAACGTCTCGTTCCAGGCGGCGATGCTGGCCGGGCCCGCGCTGGCCGGGCTGATCATCGCCCACTGGGGCTTTCCTGCCGCCTACGCAGCACAGGCCGTGGCCGTCGCCGTCTCGATGCTCGCGGTGATCCGCCTCCCGGCCATGAAGCCCGAGGGTGCCGACGCGGCGGGCGGCAGGCGCCGTCCGGAGCGCGGCGGCTGGGGGATCATCCTGCGCCGTCCGACGCTGTGGGGCTCGATGGCCACCGACCTGTCCGCGACGTTGTTCGCCATGCCCATCGCACTCTTCCCGCTGGTCAACGAAATCCGCTTCGACGGCAACCCGCAGACCCTCGGCCTGTTCCTCTCGGCCGTCGCGGTCGGTGGGATCACAGCCGGCCTGCTCTCCGGCACGGTGACGCGCCGGCGCCGAGGCGGCCTGGTCCAGCTCTCCGCGGCCGGCGTCTGGGGCGTGGCGCTGGCCTGCTTCGGCCTTGCCGGGCCGCTGTGGCTGGCGCTCGGTTGCCTGGCCGTGGCCGGTGCCGCCGACACGGTGTCCGTGGTCACCCGAAGCGCCCTGGTCCAGTTGGAGACTCCGGATGCGTACCGGGGGAGGGTTTCCTCCGTGGAACACGTCATCGGTGTCGCGGGGCCCGAACTCGGCAACTTCCGTGGCGGCCTTCTGGCGTCGGCCACCTCCGCCTCCTTCGCCCTGGTCGCCGGCGGCCTGTCCGCCGTCCTGGCGATTGCCGCCGTGGCCGCGGCCAACGCCCCTCTCCGCGCCTACCGCACGCCGCCTGCCACCGCGGAGCCAACCGCCCGCGGGGTTGCCGACGCGGCGACGGCTGCTGCTGGGTAGGTCTGTCGGGCGCAGCCGCAGCCGCAGCCGCAGCCGTCGGGCAGGCGGTCTGCCCCGTTTCAGGCCGACGAGCGTCTCGGAGCTTCAGCGCTTCCGGGAGCGGGAGCGGGACCGGGCGCGAGGGTGGGGGTGTGGAACGTGGTGCGGTTCGTGGAGGTACCAGTAGCGACCGACGAGGGCGCCGCCGAAGACGACGAAGCCGACACCGATGAGCCAGGACGTCACGATCAGGACGGTGCCGACCGAACCGTACGAGACCGCGTTGCTCACGATGAGCGGGGAGAAGACCAGGGACGAGAACAGGCGCAGGCCGACCAGGCCCGCCACCGTGGCGATGGCCCCCGGCAGGAGGGCGCGCCAGGGGATGCGGCCGCCCAGCAGGAAACGCTGTGCCCACCAGAAGAAGAGGACGCCGATCAGGGAGGACAGCCCGATGCGGCCCCACGAGCGCAGGGTTCCCGACCCCAGGACGGCCACGCTCTGCGCTTCGGCGAAGAGGTAGGCCGTAAGAGCGGCGAGCCACACCACGCGTCTCCATACGGTGTGCCAGCGCCCGGCCTGCAGGTCCCACACCTTTTCGTAACCGGTCTGGACGCTGCCCGCGAACGTCACTCCGAAGAGCGCGAGCAGCACCACGCTCAGGACGCTGGTCGTGCTCAGGACCGTGCCGGGTGCGGCGAAGAGGTCCTGTACGGCGTCGGCGGGGCGTCCGGACAGCCCCATGCCGTCCACGATCCACAGGGCGAACCCGCGTTCCTGGATCGGAAGGGCCGCCGCCACCACGATCAGCAGCGGCGCGAGCGTCACCAGTCCCAGCGCCGCGAAGCCCATGGCCCGGTGCATCAGCTCCACTTCTTTGCCACGCTGCCAAACGTGGGTGCCCCTGTCATGGAGGAAGCGCCCCAGTTCCGCCGACCGGTGCCTGCGGCTGTGTAGGTGCGTCCAGCCCCTGGCTTTGTCCGTGCCCCCGCTCCTGCCCCTGCCTGATCGGCCGGGGTGCGCGGAACCCGGAGATTCCGACGCCCCCGTGGAGTCCGGAGGCCCCGTTGCGCCGGACGATGCAGAGGACTCGGAGGACTCGGACGGCTCAGACGGGTCCGAAAGGCGGGTCATGTCCCGCGCTCCGCTCCAGAACGAGAGGGCGACGAGGCATACGAGAGCCACGACGGCTGCGAGAAGCCTGCCGCAACGGTGGCACGACCCCGTGGCACATACGTGGTCACCTCGTCCTGTGCTCCTGTGCTCCTGTGCTCCGTGCTCCTGTTCCCGTGTACCGGCACGGGGGCTCGTCCCCGCACCGGACGGCCCCGTGCATCACGAGTGGGTGCTTCCAGCGTGCCCCGCCACCTCCGGAAGCGCGACCGGCTCAGCACCCTCGGTACGCGTTGGCCTCGGTACGCGTTCCGATGCGGGCCCCGGTCCTGATGCCGATACCGATGCCGGGCATGGACATCAGGACCTTGGAGAGAGGGGGACGGCTGCCCCCGCCCCGCAAGCCGCCTAGGACAGCGTGATCGCGTACACCTCGACCCGTGGATCGTCCGGCAGTGTCAACGAGCGGATCACCTTGGCGTCGTCCAACTCGATGGAACTGCCGAACAGCCGTACCGGCGGTCCGTCGACGCCCTGGCCGGCCTTGATCCGGTGGGGCATGTCGAGGACGACGGTGCTGCCGTCGGGGGCCGACCCGGCCCAGTCGCCGACCTTGAGCGGTAGCTCGGAGCTGCTGCCGTCGGCGTATCGGACGGTCAGCCCGGTCGTCACCGGCCCGTTGTGCGACGCGGCCACCAGGCGCAGGGTGCCGTGGCTTCGGGCGGGCACGAGCAGCGTCTGGCCGCGGGCCTCGACGAAGTTCGCGGCGGTCCCGGTCGGATCCGGTGCCTCGTACCTCACGCCGTCCCAGGTGACAGGACCGGCGGCAGGAAGCAGGCCGGCGTCGTAACTCCAGCCCGATCCGTCGAAGTCACCCTGGCCCGGCTTGTCCACGCTCGCCGTCCCGTCGTGCGCCATGTCCCTGTTCAGGTCCACTGCGCACTGCTTGTCCGTGGCTGTTGCACACTTTGCGGCCGGGCGCACCTCGACGGTGGCGTCCCGGGTCACTCGGCCCGCTCCCTTCGCCTCGACCAGGAGGCGCACCGGGTACGACCCGGCGGCGGTGCCGGGTGGCACGGTCACCTCCACGGACACCGTCTTCTGCACGGGCAGGCGCAGGGACCGGATCCGCAGCGGCGAGCGCGGAGTCGTCGTCACCTGCCAGCCGGTGGGCGCCTGAGCCGTCACCGACGCCCGCAGCTCACCGGGCGCCTGTCCGAGGACGTCCAGGGTCAGGTGGGCGGTCTGAGCCGTGTCGCCGACCGGGACGACGTCGGAGGAACTCCGCAGGGACGCATCCAGCTGGCGTCGGCCGTCGGCAACCGCCCGGTTGACCGACGGCGGCTGGGCACCCGCACCGGTGCCCCAGGCCGACGGCGTCGCACCGAGCCGGTGGACCAGGGTGCCGCCGTGCGAGACCTTGTCCCAGTCCAGCCAGGTGCGCTTCACGTCCCGGCCGTCGAACGACGCACGCTGTACGTACCGGTTGGTGTCGCTCACCCCCGGCGCTTTGATCGTCAGCGTGCCGCCCTGCCGTTTCCCGTACCGGCCGATCGTGATGGCCGCCGAATCGAACTGCGGGCTGGACAGCGCCAGGAAGTCGCCGCCGCTCATCGTCGGGTAGAGGCCGAGCGAGGAGAACACGTACCAGGCCGACATGGTGCCCAGGTCGTCGTTGCCGGTCATGCCGTCGGGCCCGTTCGTGAACAGCGTCATCGCGGCGCGCACCACGGTCGCCGTCTTCGCCGGCGCGCCCGCCCACAGATACATGTAAGGCGCGTGGAGATCGGGCTCGTTGTTCGGGTTGTAGGTCGGCTTGCCGTAGTAGTCGTACGGCTGGGAGATCCAGTCCTCGCGTGCCGTGCCCGCCGGGTCGGTGAGCAGCTTGTCGTAGGCGAAGAAGGAGTCGAGCCGCTTCTCCGTGGCCTTCCGGCCGCCCATCAGCCCGACGAGACCTGCGGGGTCCTGAGGCACGAGCCACTGGTACTGGTACGCGCCGCCCTCGTGGAACTGGTGGCCCGCTTCGACCGGGTCATACGGTGTCATCCACGTCCCCGCGGTCGTGCGAGGCCGGAACTGGCCGATCGAGGAGTCCCACAGATTGCAGTACCACTGGCCGCGGGCCGCGAACTGCCGTGCGTCGGAGTCGTGCCCGAGCCCCTTGGCCATCAGGGCCAGTGACGCGTCTGCCGCCGAGTACTCCAGGGTCGCCGAAGCCGGGTGGGTGCAGTCGTTGTCGCCGCCCTTGTCCGCGCAGTCCTTCTTCAGCTGCAGGCCGGAGGGCACGTAGCCGCGCTTGCTGTACTGGTCCACGGCGGAGCGGCCGTTGTACGGGGAGTCGGCGGGCGGGGTGCTGGTCGCGTTCTTCCTCAGCAGCGCGTAGGCCTCGTCCTCGTGACCGGCCAGCAGGCCCTTCGACCATGCCTCGACGAGGAAGGGTGTCACGGGGTCGCCGGTCATGATGTTGGTCTCGCTGTTGGCGAGGGCCCACCTGGGCAGCCACCCGCCGTCCTTGCCGATCGCGAGGACCGACAGGGCGACGTCCCGGGCGACGCGTGGCTCCACCATCTCCAGCAGCTGGTTCTGCGGCCGGTAGGTGTCCCACAGCGACAGGTTCTGATAAGGCGTGAAGTCGGAGGCGGTGTGCACCGCGCCGTCGAAGCCCGTGTAGCGGCCGTCGACGTCACCGGCCAGGTTCGGGTGCAACTGGGCGTGGTAGAGGGCGGTGTAGAACACCTTCCGCCGGTCCTGGGAGCCTCCGCCGATCTTGATCGAGGAGAGCTGCTTCTCCCAGGTGGCGCGCAGCGCGGCACGCCTGGCGTCGAAGTCGTACGAGTCCCCGGTCTCCTCCGCGAGGTTCTTCCGGGCACCGTCCATGCCGGTGTACGACAACCCCACCTTCACGACGGCGTCCCGGTCGTCGGTCGCGTCGAAGGTCACCCAGGCACCATTGGCGCCGTCCCCTTCGGCATCGCGAGCGCCCGGCTCAGGGGTTGAACCGCGCCAGGTGCCGTGATCCTTGAAGGGCCGGTCGAAGGTGGCGGTGAAGTAGACGGTGTGCTGGTCCTTCCCGGCACAGAACCCTCCGGCACGCACCCGCCCCTCCACCGTGCGATCGCCGACCACGTGCACCTCGGAGTCGAACACGTTCTGGTTGGCCTTGCCGGTGTTGAACAGCACGTTCGCCGCCCCGGTGGCCGGGAAGGTGTACCGCTGCCAGCCCGTGCGCTGCGTGGCGGTCAGCTCGGCATCGATGTCGTACGTCGACAGTCCCACCCGGTAGTAGCCGGGGGTGGCTTCCTCGTCGTCGTGCGAGTACTTGGAGCGGTACGTGTCCGGGTTCACGCTGTCGACCGCGCCGGTGGTCGGCATGATGGGCAGCTCTCCTGAGACACCGCAGCCGACTCCGGAGAGGTGGGTCTGGCTGAATCCGTGGATCTTGTCCTGCTGATAGTCGTATCCGCCCTGTCCGCCGGTGTCCGGACTGACCTGGACCATGCCGAACGGGGCGGCGGCTCCGGGGAACGTGTTCCCGAAGTTCTGGGTGCCGATGAAGGGATTCACCAGTGCGGCTGGGTCGGAGACCGGCTCCGCAGCCGCCGCGATGGGCGGAAGGGCACCCCCGAACAGCAGGCCCGGGATGAGCAAGCCGACGCCCACAGCGATCGCGCGGGCCGTTATCCGTCTGACGGACAGCCGCATCGGGCAGACCTCCTTGACAACGTTGTCTCAGTGGGGCAGACCGTGAACGTGTCATGTCGGCCGGATCGCTGTCAATGGTCCAAACACCGCCGTGCGCGGGTGAGTTCGCCTGCCCGCGGCGCATGCGGCCGCTCGGGGCGACGTGTCGTCGTCCTCCTGAACAGGGACGTGAAGACGTGCGACCACCACTCTGTCCGGGTGACATGGGCTTGTAGTGGGGTCAGCGGCCCGCGACGGGGTCGCGGTGGGCGATGGCTGAGGCCAGGACGCGGCTCTGAAATGCGCCACAAACACCTGGGGCTGCAGCGTCAAGCGGCAGCGCCACCGCTATGCGTGCGGCACTGGTCCGGCGAGGTCGTGGGAGCCGACATGACGCGACGACATCCGCGAATCCATCCTTGGCCTCGCCATCTGCCTGATCGTCCACCGCCACGTCCAACGCCAATGTCACGACCTCTTGGCGGAAGTCTCAGTTGAGGCGTCAACGAGGCATCCATGAGGCAGAAACGGCAGGCTGGTCCGGGGTGTTGGGGCAGTGAGGGGCGGCATTGGGTGCACCGGCTCAGCGTGCCATCCAGCGGTCCATCTCCCGTGCCCGGGTGTCCAACGCGGTGACGACGGCGGCCGACGTGGTCCGGGGATTTCCGGGAACCTGCACGTCGCGCCGAACGCCAACACACGCATGACCGGACTCGGGTCCGGACTCGGGTCCGGTCATCTCCACCTCGATTCCCGCCCGCCGCGCGAGCGCGACCGCCGTCGCCACGAACCCTTCGGAGAGCGCGAGGATCACGGAGTGCCCCGCCCGGCAGTGCCAGGCGACGAGGCAGCGTACGAACTCCGCGTACACGGCCGGATCGACCTCAAGCGTGTCCGGGTCGCCCCAATGCTTGCCCTGACCGATTCCCGAGGCCAGTTCGAGCTCCGCCTCGAAGACCTCGACCTGTCGTAGGAAGAGGCGGCCGGCACCGTTCGACGGGTTCCACAGCGTCTCGTCACCGATGTCGAAGTACATGCTCATCGTCAATCCCCCATGCTCAGCCGCCCCGGCACAGGGTAGAAGACCGGGCGGGTGGCAGGCACTTGGGTAAAACGCCGCCTTGGGGGCCAAGGTTCGTTGCCGCGCCATGGGCACAGTCGGGCAAGAGCAGCCGGCGCCGGACGGGCTGTGGGAGATCTTCCAGGGATGCGGCGCCTGACCCGCCCGCGCGCGCCCAGGGTGGTGGTCGGCGGTGTGCGGCGGTGTGACGACCGCGCGGTCCTGGCAGCGATCATCTTCATCGCCCCATCGGGCTGCACCTGGCGGCAGCTGCCGCCAGTCTTGGGCGTCCCTGGCGGACGGTCCGCCGGCGCTGTACCGGCTGGTCCAAGGCCCGCTCCCGGAGGCCGGATTCTCCAGCGCAGGCAGGGGGAAGGCCCCCGCCTCCGCTGCCGCGGCGCCCCTCGGCTCCGAGCCTCCGGTTGCCTCACGGACGTGCCCGCCCCTAGGGTGAATGCGCTTTCATCTACATGCATGCATCAGGAGAGACGGGGGCCCGACCCATGAACGGCACCGCATCGTGAACGCGATCCCCACGGTGTACGACGTGGCCGAACGCTCCGGCGTATCCATCGCCACGGTGTCCAGGGTGTACCGCAGCCCCGACTCCGTGCGTGCCGCCACCCGTGAACGGGTGCTGGCGGCGGCGGGCGAACTGGGATACGTGCCGAGCGGCAACGCCCGCGGACTCGCCAGCCGTTCGACCGGCGTCCTCGGCCTGTGCTTCCCGGACTATTCCGACCCGGACACGCTCGGTGCCGAGGACGACGATGCCGCGATGCTCTACTCGGACCAGATCATCCGGGGCATGGAACGCGCGGCCCGCCGACACGGGTACGCACTGCTGATCGCGGCCTCTCTCGAAGGCGGCCCGGAGAACCTCGTGGCCCAGGTGGCCGGCCGTGTGGACGGCTTCGCGGTGATGGCCCGTACGGTGCCGACCGAGGAGCTCGAAGTGATCTCCCGGCGCCGACCCGTGGTGATGCTGGCCGGCCCTCGCGCGCAGGACCCCTCGCTCGACCATCTCGACCACGTCGAGGTCGCCAACGAGGACGGTCAGTACGAGCTGACCCGCCACCTGGTCGACGACCACGGGCTGCGCCGCCTCGCCTACGTGGGGCTCGTCGACGAGTCGCCGGACGTGGAGGCGCGCTTTCGCGGATTCCGCCGGGCCTGCCGCGAGGCCGGGATCGAGGCCGCCGCCGCTCCGGCACTGCGCATGCCGATGATGACCCAGGCCGAAGGCGCTCGCGCCGCTGACCTGCTGTGCGAGGGGAACGGCGACCGGCCCGAGGCGTTCGTCTTCGCCAACGACCAGATGGCGGTGGGCGCGCTCCATGCGCTCGAAAGCCGTGGCGTACGCGTGCCCGACGACGTAGTGGTGACCGGCTTCGACGGCATTCCGCTGAGTCGCCTGGTGCGCCCCGCCCTGACCACTGTGCGTCAGCCGATGGTGCGTATGGGGGAGGAGGCCGTCGACCTGCTCGTACGACGGCTGAGCGGACAGCCTCCGGAGGAGCCTGTCTCACTGATGCTGCCGGTCGGTGTGGTCCGCCGGGCAAGCTGCGGTTGCGACGAGGCACCGGCCCTCACGACGACGACCGGCTGAACGCCACCTCTCCGGCATTCGGCCACGGGCCCGCCCATCCACCTGCGACCGACCGGCCGCTCCTGGAGCGACGGGCTCACCTTCACCGCGCCTTGGTCGAACTCGGCCGTTCATGTGCCGAAGGGGAGGGGAGTGGCCCTCGGGACTCCCTGCCGATGGGCTGACTGCTGCCATTGGAACTCCTAACGGAATACCGACCGGGGTCAGTTCGCGACTCGTGCATGATGATCGGGAACGTTGCGGGTTTCGGGAGGGCGCGTGGATGAGGGCGATGGAGTGGACCTGATCTGCCTGATCGACTCGGACAGCAGCGTCCGGGTGCGCGTGCTGGGGCGGACCAGGCCGGGGGACACGCCGTACAACGACTACCTTGATGCCGAGCTCGTCATCATGAGCGCCTTCGCCGGCGGGCGCCTTGGGCTGTGCTTGTCACCTCAGGCTCTGGATGACTGGTCGACGGCCCTCGATGAACTTGCCAACGGGCGTGGCATCAGCTGGACGGCCACAGGCGACACCGAGGTCCGGATTGAGATCGACAGGTACTTTTCGACGACCCGTCCCATCGTCACGGTGGACGACAGTGGCGAGTCCGGCGTTTTGGTCCGTGTCGTCCTGGATCCGGGGGACGGCTGGGTGGACGAGCTGCGTGAGCAGTTCGGACGGTTCCGGCTGGCGTGGCCGAACGAGGTGGTGACGACGCCGTGGTCAAGAAGCTACTGGCACTGAGGTCAGGCGTCGCCAGCAGATGAGCACGCAGTCGAGCGTGAGGAGGGCCTCGTGTATGTCGTCGAGGGTCTCCCAGCGGATGCGCAGGCGGCGGAACCGGTGCAGGTGGGCGAACTTGCGTTCCACGACAGGCGTTGGCTGCCGAGGCCGGAGCCGTGCGCGGTGCTCCGGCGGGCGATCACCGGATTCACCCGAGGGCCCACACGAGGCGGCGGTACCTGTCGTGGTCGTAGCTGCGGTCGCCGAGCACCACGTCGGGGCGGCACCGGGCCGGCCGCGCTCGCCCCTCACGGGCGGCACGGCTTCGAGTACCGGGATGAGCTGGATGACGGCGTTGTGGTTGCCGCCGGTAAGGGTGACAGCGAGCGGGATGCCGGTGGCGTCGGTGAGCGGGTGGTGCTTGCTGCCCGTCCTGCCCCGGTGGTCGATGCTTCGTCCCGTCCTGGATCCCCTTTCAACGCGCGGATGTGCGATCCATCGACCGCCGCCCGAGAGAAGCCCAGGGCGTTCGGGTGGCGGGGCTTGGCAAGAAGCGCCGTCGATCGTTCGGGGAACCGAAGAAGGAACAGGGCCGCGGGTCGTCGGCGCGGCACGGATAACCTGCGCCAATGAAGCGGATTCAGCGGGCCGCTGGCGCGGTCGTCGGCTCAGCGGTGGGTGACGCCCTGGGCGGCCCCTTCGAGTTCGGTCCTCAGGGAGCGTTCTCCGCGCGGTTCCCCGCGCCTGGTGCCGGAGGCGAGATGTGCGGAGGCGGTGGCTGGGACCCCGGCGAGGCCACTGACGACACGCAGATGGCCGTCCTGGTCGCGGAGTCACTGCTGGAGCGGGGCGGACTGGATCTGCCGGACATCTTCGCCCGCTTCCAGCGGTGGGCAGCCTCGGAGCCGAAGGACATCGGCTTGCAGACCGAAGACGTCCTGACCAACGGCATGCCCTGGGACCTCGCCGCCGCGATCCATTTCCAGGTCAACCAACGAGCAGCGGGAAACGGATCCTTGATGCGGGCATCGACCTCCGCGGTCCACTTCGCGGCCGCCGGCCAAGAAGCCACCGTGGACGCGGCCCGCCGCATCGCTGCCCTTACCCATGGTGACCGCGCGGCATGGGAAGGCACCGCGATCTTCCACGAACTCATCCGCGTCACGTTCGAGGACGCCGACCCCCTCACCGCGCTCCCGGACATCCTGGCTCTCGTCCACCCCGACCACCGCGGCCGCTACGCCACCGTCCTCGCGCCCGACTGGCACCCCGATCAGGCGACCGAGTTCAACGGCGCCGTCTGGCCCTGCCTGGACTCCGCCGTCTGGGCCCTGCGCACCACCACCAGCTTCGAAGAAGCAGTGCGCGAGGCGATCGACCTCGGCGGTGACACGGACACCGTCGCCGCGGTGACCGGAGGCCTCGCGGGCGCGTACTACGGGCTGGATGCAATCCCCGCCCACTGGACCCAGCCTCTCCATGTCCCCCTCCCAGGATTCGGCCGACGGGTGCTGCACCTGGCAGAGCTGCTCCACCTTGCACACCGCCTCGGGGCTGAACGGGGTCTTGCTCATCAATCGACCGATTGATGAGCAAGACCAGTACGCGGTGGCGCAAAGCCGGATCGGCACCGGATCATGCCTATGAGACGGTGCTGCGGGCGGTGACACGTTCTTGCCGGCACCCATCGACGCGGGCTCCCGAACGTGCGACTGGTTGGAGCGCCTGCCCAAGCACGCCGGTGATCTGCCAACGGACGAGGGGCTGTTGAAGCGGCAACTGCGGTCGCTCACGTAAATCACGAACCCGTGGCGTACGGGCCCATCGCACGATAGCGACGGCAAAGACCGTACCCGTCACCGAGCGTGCGGCCGGCTTCCGGCGGCTTTCGCAGCCGCCAGTGATGGGAGCCCTCGATCGCAGATGCTTTCCCCACGCACTGATCCGTTTTACGTTGCTCTCGCACAGGTCCTTCGAGGTCGACGCCGTGTCGCCGGGCAGTGCGGGCCGCCCGTCGGACGTCCCTCTCGTTACGGGAGTGTGACCTGGACCCCTCTTGCCAGGCCCGGAATCGCTGCAACAGAGTGATGTATGCGCTTACAGGCAGCGCATACATCACTGCTCAAGGAGGAGCCGCCCATGAACCGCGCCGTCGCAACCGGGTCGATCGCACTCACCCTGGCGTCTGCGCTCACCCTCACCGCCTGTGGCGGTTCGGGTGGCGCGGGCGTGGCAGCAGACGCCAAGCAGACCCTGACCGTGTGGGCGATGGGCACGGAGGGGGAGAAGCTCGGCGACGTCGCCAAGGAGTACGAGAAGTCCCACTCCAACATCAAGGTCAAGATCACCCCGATCGGCTGGGACGTGGCCCACCAGAAGCTGGTCGCCGCTGCCGCCGCAGGGAAGCTGCCCGACGTGATGCAGATGGGCGGGAGCTACCTGGGAGAGTTCGCCGACATGGGCGTCCTGGAGCCGGTCGACACCAAGACCTTCCGTGAGGGCGACTTCTTCCCCGCCGCCTGGCAGCAGGGTTCCTACGACGGCAAGACCTACGGCGTCCCCTGGTACGTCGACACCCGCGTGCTCTTCTACCGCACCGACCTCGCCAGCAAGGCAGGGATCAAGAAGGCCCCGGCCACCATGGCCGAACTCCAGAGCGCCGCCGAGGCCTACCAGAAGAAGGCCGGCACGAAGTGGGGCCTGTCCATCCAGCCGGGCGGCCTCGACACCGTACAGAGCTTCTACCAGTTCCTGTACTCCGCAGGCGGCGCCATCATCGACGACAACGGCAAGGCCGTCGTGAACTCCGACGCGGCCGTCAAGGCGCTGGAGAACTACGGCAGTTACTTCGACAAGGGCCTCAGCGAGAAATCCGTACGCCCCGGCTACGACGTCACCAAGGACTTCAACTCCGGTGCCGTGCCCATGTTCTTCGGCGGCCCCTGGATCACCAACCTCCTCGACGAGAACTACCCCGACATCAAGGGGAAGTGGGCCGTCGCCCCGGTTCCCGCCGACGAGGCGTCCGTGTCCATGGCCGGCGGGTCCAGCCTGGCCGTCTCCGCCGACAGCGACCACAAGGCCGCCGCCAAGGAACTCGTCTCCTATCTCACCGGCGCCAAGGGCCAGGCCGACTGGTTCGAGCGCACCAACGACCTGCCCGCCAACACGGCCGCCTGGAAGTCCGGCGAACTCGCCACCGACCCCACCATGCAGGTGTGGCGGAAGCAGATGGACACCGCCCGCGCCACCCCCTCGCAGCCCAAGCTGACCGAGATCACCTCCAAGGTGGACACGGCCATCGAGTCGGTCACCCAGGGCAAGTCCTCGGCGAAGGAGGCGCTGGACAAGGCCCAGTCCGAGATCGAAGGCCTCGTGCAGTAGGAGAGCGTCCCCCTCATGTCCCTCACCACAGGACCGGCCGTCCCGCAGGCGACCGTCGACAAGAGCCGCGACAGCGGCGGGAAATCCGGTCGCGACCGCCGAGGCCGCCGCTCACTCAGCAAGCACAACCTGACCGGATGGCTGTTCTCCACGCCGTTCCTGGTGCTGTTCGGCGTCTTCATGCTCTTCCCGATCGTCGCCACGCTCCTGATGAGCTTCACCGACTTCGGCGCCCGCAACGTCACCCGCCCGCTGGAGGCGGAGTTCGTCGGCCTGGACAACTACACACAGCTCTTCCAGGACGACAAGTTCCTCACCGCCCTGTTCAACACCGCCTACTTCGTGGTCGTCGGCGTCCCCGCGACCATCGTCCTCGGACTGCTGGCGGCGATCCTGCTGAACAACGGCATCGACCGGGCTCGCACGTTGTTCCGCGTCGGCTTCTACGCACCGGTCGTCACCACCATCGTCGCCGTGGCCGTCGTCTGGCGCTTCGTGCTCGACCCCTCCGACGGGCTGATCGCCTCCCTCGCCTCCGAAGTCGGCCTGACAGCACCGGACTTCCTCGGCTCGGAGACCTGGGCCATGCCCTCCCTGATCACCATGGCCGTGTGGCGCAACCTCGGTACCGTCATGGTGCTGTGCATCGCCGGCCTCCAGGCGATCCCGGCCGACGTCCGCGAGGCGGCCCGCCTCGACGGCGCCGGCGCGTGGCAGGAACTGCGCCGCATCACCGTCCCGCTGCTGCGGCCCACCCTGCTGTACGCCACGGTCATCACCACCATCGGCTACCTCAACGTCTTCGAGGAGCCCTTCGTGATGACGCAGGGCGGACCCTCCGACTCCACGCTGACCGTGTCGCTCGACATGTACCGCGAGGGATTCAACTTCTTCCACATGGGCTACGCCAGCGCCATGGCGTACGTCCTGTTCGTCGTGATCATGGGCATCACGGTGCTCCAGCTCCGACTGCTGAAGGACAACACCCGATGACCGCCGACACTGCCACCAAGGCCCGGACCCGCCGCCGCACCCGACGGGTACGCACCCCGCTGCTCTACACGATCGCCTCGGCCGCGCTGCTGGTGATGGCCGCCCCGTTCCTGTGGATGGCACTGTCCGCGTTCAAGACGAAGCAGGACCTCACGGCGAGCCCGCCCGTGTGGATCCCCTCCCGGTGGACGCTGGACAACTTCACGGCCCTGCTCGACCAACTCGACATGCCGCAGTACTTCCTCAACTCGCTGATCGTGGCCGTCCTGGTGACCGTCAGCAACCTGCTGTTCTGCTCCATGCTCGGCTACGCACTGGCCAAGCTCGACTTCACCGGGCGTTCCAAGGTCTTCGCGATCGTGCTCGCCGCCCTGATGGTCCCCGGCAACCTCATGATCCTGCCGCTGTACGTGCTGATGAACGGCCTCGGCCTGATCGACACGTACGCCGGACTCGTACTGCCTTTCGCGGCCGGCGCGTTCGGGGTGTTCCTGATGCGCCAGTTCATGCTGTCCGTGCCCGACGAACTGCTGGAGGCGGCGCGCCTCGACGGAGCGGGGGAGTGGTACATCTTCTGGCGGATCGTGATCCCACTGGTCAAGCCCGCCCTCGCGACGCTGACGATCTTCACCTTCCTCGGCTCCTGGAACAACTTCATCTGGCCCCTGATCGCCACCAACGACCCGGACAAGTACACCCTGCCGGTGGCGCTGGCGACCTTCGCCAACGATCCCAACCGCACGGTCGGCGGCGGCAACGGAATGCTCATGGCCGGCTCACTGCTTGTCGTCCTGCCGGTCCTGGCCGTCTTCATCGTCCTGCAACGGCACTTCACGCAGGGCATCGCCACCGCGGGCCTGAAGTAGCCCCACCCGGCGCCTCTTCTCTCGGCCTTCCCGCACCCGCTTCTCCCGGCTTCTCGCACCCGCCGGTCGCCTCGCGGCGACCCCCGGGCCGGTCGCCGTGCCACCACCCCCACACCAGAAGGACAGAAACGGACGATGACGCACTCCACCACCCGCTTCCCCGAGGGCTTCCTGTGGGGCGCCTCCACCGCCGCCCACCAGATCGAGGGCAACAACGTCAACAGCGACTGGTGGCGCAAGGAGCACGACCCCGCGGCCGGGATCGCCGAGCCCAGCCTGGACGCCTGCGACAGTTACCACCGCTGGGAGCAGGACATGGACCTGCTCGCCGAACTGGGCTTCACCGACTACCGGTTCAGCATCGAGTGGGCGCGTATCGAGCCGGTTCGCGGCACCTTCTCCCGCGCCGAGATCGCCCATTACCGCCGTATGGTCGAAGGGGCCCTCGCCCGCGGTCTGCGTCCCATGGTCACCCTGCACCACTTCACCGTCCCGCAGTGGTTCGAGGACCTCGGCGGCTGGACTGTCGACGGCGCGGTCGACCTCTTCGTACGCTACGTCGATCGGTGCGCGCCCGTCATCGCCGACGGCGTACGGCACGTGTGCACCATCAACGAACCGAACATGATCGCCGTCATGGCGGGAGCCGCGAAGGCCGGAGACAAGGGCTTCCCGCCCGCGGGCCTGCCCACGCCCGACGAGGAGACCACACTCGCGGTGATCGCCGCGCACCAGGCGGCCGTCAAGGCCATCCGCGCCCAGCATCCAGATGTCGAGGTCGGCTGGACCATCGCCAACCAGGTCTACCAGGCCCTGCCCGGCGCCGAGCAGGTCACCGCCGACTACCGCCACCCCCGCGAGGACGTCTTCATCGAGGCCGCCCGTGGCGACGACTGGATCGGCGTGCAGTCCTACACCCGCACCAAGATCGCCCCCGAAGGTCCCGTGCCGGCTCCCGACGACGTCGAACGCACCCTCACACAGTGGGAGTACTACCCGACCGCTGTCGGCCACGCCCTGCGCCACACCGCCGAGGTCATCGGCGACGACACACCCCTGATCGTCACCGAGAACGGCATCGCCATCGCGGACGACAGCCGTCGCGTCGACTACTACACCGGCGCCCTCGGCGCGGTCGCCGCCGCCATCGAGGACGGCTTCAATGTCCGGGGCTACCTTGCGTGGAGCGCCCTGGACAACTACGAATGGGGCTCCTTCAAGCCGACCTTCGGACTGATCGCCGTGGACCCCACCACCTTCGAGCGCACCCCGAAGCCGTCCGCCGTCTGGCTCGGCAGCCTGGGCCGCGACCGCGCCCTGCCGCGCACCGCGTCCTGACGCCCCTCAATGACCCGGGAGTCGGCCGGCCCTGACACCGGCCGGCTCCCGTCACCCCTCACGCGTCACGACCCACCCTCCAGCACCACAATCCGGCACCACTGCACCACTGCACCACGGACACGCACCCCTCCGCCTGCCTGCCCACAGCAAACAGGAGCCAGAGCCGCATGAACCGTCGTAGCTTCCTCACCGCCGCCGCAACCACTGCCGCGGCCACCTGCGCCACCTCCCTCACCGCCACCGCAGCCAACGCCGCTCCGGCCGTACGAACCGACGCGGAACGCCGGCTGCTGCGTGACTGGTTCGTCGCGACCCACCACTCCATGGAGGCCATGACGACCGAACTCGGCCTGGCCGCCGACAAGATCGACGTCAGCGGGAGCGGCACACCCGTGCCGTCCGCGCAGACCTCGCCGACCAACATCGGCTGCGGCCTGTGGTCCACCGTCGCGGCCGCCGGACTCGGCGTCATCTCCGCCACCACCATGCGTCGCAGGCTGGCTCGCACGGTCGCCGCAGTGGAACGCCTGGAGCGCGCACACGGCTTCTGGTTCAACTGGTATGACGCGCACGACGGTTCACTGCTGACGACCTGGCCGGAGACCGGCGACCCCGTGCGCCCGTTCCTGTCCAGCGTCGACAACGCGTGGCTGGTGACCGGCCTGCGGATCGCCGCGGACGCCGCCCCCGAGCTGCGCCCCCGCGTTGCCGCCCTCCTTGCCGACGCCGACTGGTCGTACTACTACACCCCCTACGACCCGGCCGACCCGGTCGCCGGCCCCGGACAGCTGCGCGGCGGCTTCTGGCCGGACAAGCCGGGCAAGGGAGAACCCACCGGCCACCACTACGGCGCCCTCAACACCGAACCCCGTATGGCCAGTTACCTCGGCATCGCCGACGGCTCACTGCCCGCCGAGCACTACTGGCACCTGATGCGCACCCTGCTCCCGGGCATGGGCCAGGAACAGGAACCGCAGGGCCAGTACGTCGAGATCGACGGCGTACGCGTCTGGGAGGGCCACTACACCTACCGCGGCCGGAAGCTCGTTCCCACCTGGGGCGGCTCCATGTTCGAGGCGCTGATGGTCCCACTGTTCGTGCCCGAACCGGAGTGGTCCCCACGTTCCTGGGGCACCACGCACCGACGCTATGTCCGCAGCCAGATCGAACACGGCCTGGTCGAGGAGGAGTACGGCTACTGGGGCTTCTCCCCTGCCTCCGTTCCCGCCGGCGGCTATCGCGAATACGGAGTCGACGGGATCGGCATGCAGGAGGAGGGCTACAACTCCCTGGGTGTAGTCACCCCGCACGCCTCCTTCCTCGCCCTGCCCCAGGCCCCGGCCGAGGCCCTCTCCAACCTCCGTGCCCTCGACCGGGCCTTCGGCGCCTACGACGACCGCTACGGCTTCCGCGACTCCGTCGACGTCACCACCGGCCGCGTGAGCGACTTCGTACTCGCCCTCGACCAAGGCATGATCACCGCGGCCATCGCTCAGCACCTGCGCCCCGGCCTGCTCCAGACGCCGTTCCGCACGGCGGGCTTCCACACCCGGGTACGCCCGCTGCTTGGCAAGGAGCGGTTCTCCCTCTAGACGGGAGGGGCATGGCCGGGCTCCCGACGGGCCGGACCGCTCTTGGTGGCGTCAGCTCCGCGGGACGTCCTTGACGAACACGATGCCGTCGCTGTCGGCCAGGTGGGCCGGGTCGAACGAGGCGTAGCCGAACCACGGGGAGACGCGGGGCGCGGGCCGGGTGTCGCCGAGCGCAGTGGTCAGTCGCCGGGCGTCGACGACGTACCGGTCCTCCGGGAGTTCGTACAGGAGGCCTTCGACGGTGTCCGGCGGTGGGGTGTCCACTCCCTGGTGCCGGATCGTGCCGAGGGCCGTGGCCACGAAGGCGTACTCCTCGCCGAGGCGGGCGCTCACCAGCGCACCGGCGCTCCACCACTCCACCGGTCCCTGCCACATCTGCATCGAGCTCTTCTCCCGCTGGAGATGGGAGTTCTGGGCGTGGGCGAGTGCCGGTCCCCGCGCGGTGACGGCGAGGAGGTTGTGAGCCATCATCAGGTCCCGCAGCGCGCACAGCCGCGTCATGCGGGCCGGTGAGGCGTCGGCCATCCAGTGGTGGTAGCGCAGCAGGCCGGTCGCGGTGCGCCCGTACAGGCGCGCCCGGTCCAAGTCGTCCCGCGAGGTCGCCGTGATCAGGTGCGGCGTCTGTGAGTCCAGCAGCGCCACCAGATCGTCGGCGAGCAGTCGCAGCCGACCGGCCTCGGCCGACTGCCCCACGGACCGGGACGGGTCCATCATCGCGGCGGGCTCGGTCCACCGGTCGTCGGTGCCGAGCAGGCGGTCGAGTGTTTCCGCGGTGCAGGGCAGCAGCTCCGCGTCCACCCAGGCCGAGAGACAGCCGTGGAGTGCGGTGAGGGCCTGCCGGGGGCTCGCGGCGCCGGCGATCTCCAGCGGGCCGTCGAAACCGGCGAAGCGGAGCCGCTCGGACGCGGGCCGGGCCTCGTTGTGGGCGCGCATCCAGCGCACCAGCTCGCGGTTGGCCGCGGACGCGCCCCAACCATGGCTGAATCCGTGCTCCATGACCTCGTCGAGAGTGCCCGCGCCCGAGGTGACGTAGTCGTCCACGACCAGGCCCATCATGCAGTCGCTCTCGATCGCGATCGTCCCGTAGCCCTCCTGCTCGACAAGCTGCCGGAAGAGCTCGTTGCGCAGGTCGAGCAGAGTGTCCTCGCCGTGGGTGGGCTCGCCCAGCGCAAGCAGCCGAGGACGGGTCGGAAGCAGCCTCATGACGGCGGCAGCCTCGAAGGCATGGACGGCGTCCTTGATGTCAGTAGCCATGCCTTCAACGGTATCGTTGAACCTTCGGTTGAAACTTTCCCGCGATATCGGCAGGCGCATGGGACGTAACCTTCAAAACGGCGAACGGCTCAGGCCGGTTGATCTGGCGCGCGGGCACGGTCTGTCCACGCAGGCGATCAGGAACTACGAGGAGGCCGGCATCCTTCCGGCCGCCGATCGCACACCCCACGGCTACCGCACATACACCTCGCTGCACGCGGGGGCCCTGCGCGCGTTTCTCGCCCTGGTGCCCGGCCACGGCCACCGGACGGCGACGTCGATCATGCGGGCCGTGAACCAGGGCGCGGTCGACGAGGCGTTCCGTCTCATCGACGAGAGCCACGCCCAACTCCTCGACGACCGGCGGACTCTCCAGGCCGTGGAGAGCGCCCTCCGCGACCTGGAGCCCACCACGGCGTCCGAGTGCCATGCGGTTCCCGGTCCCGGTGGGGCTACCGGGACCGATGCGAGTTCCGGTCCCGTCGACAGGTTCATCGGGCCACTGGCAGGAGAGCTCGGGATCCGGCCCGCGACGCTGCGCAAATGGGAGCGCGCCGGGCTGGTGCGCCCGCGCCGCGACCCGCTGACCGGATACCGCGTCTACGACGAGTCCGACGTACGGGATGTTCGGCTGGCCCACCAACTCAGACGGGGCGGCTACCTGCTGGAGCAGATCGCTCCGCTGATCGCCCAGGTTCGGTCGGCCGGCGGACTGGAGCCGCTGGAGGCCGCACTGTCCGACTGGCGCGGCCGGGTCTCGGCCCGCGGGCGGGCGATGCTGACCGGGGCCGCCGAGTTGGAGGCGTACCTCCGCGTGTGCGGATGAGATTCCGGACGCCGGCCGAGGAGAGCGAGAGTCACCAACGGTTCCGTCTCGGCCTCCGGTCCGCCGATGACGGCCTGGTCCCGGGCCGAGCCCCACTCCACATCGACCGCAGCCGGATCACTCAAGGGCTGCAGGCCACCGGGCAGATCGGGGAGCCGGAACGAGTACCGGCTGGGATGTGGTCGTGGCCGCGGCGTGACCGGCCCGGCGGTCAGCGGCGTCGCAGCGCCGGGTCGAGCAGGGCGGGCGGAGTGTCGTGCTTCTCGTGCGCCGCCAGGTCGGTACCGGGGGCGACGATCGCGTCGATCGCGTCGAGTACGTCGGCGGGGAGCACGGTGTCGGCCGCGGCTAGCTGCGAGTGCAGGTGGTCCAGCGTGCGGGGACCGATGAGCGCGCTGGTCACGGCGGGGTGCGCGGTCACGAATCCGAGCGCGAGCTGGATCATGGTCAGACCGGCCTCGTCGGCGACCCCGGCCAGCTGCTCGACGGCATCGAGCCTGGCCCGGTTGGAGGGGATGGCGGTGTCGAAGCGCTGCGGCATGAACGTCGAGCGGCTGGTGGTGATGTCCCGGCCCTCGCGGATGGCACCCGACAGCCAGCCCGAGGCCAGCGGGCTCCACACCAGTACACCGAGCCCGTACTCCTCGGTCACGGGCAGGACGTGCGTCTCGATCCCGCGCTGCAGGATCGAGTAGCTGGGCTGTTCCGTGACGTAGCGGCTCAGGCGGTGCTCTCGGGCGGCCCACTGTGCCTGCACGACGCGGTACGCCGGGAAGGTCGAGGAGCCGAAGTAGCGGATCTTCCCCGCGCGTTGGAGGTCGGTCAACGCGGACAGCGTCTCCTCGTCGCTGGTGGTCGGGTCCCATCGGTGGATCTGGTAGAGATCGACGTGGTCGACACCGAGGCGGCGCAGGCTGTTGTCCAGCTCGGTGACGAGCCAGCGGCGCGAACTGCCCTGGTGGTTGCGCTCGTCACCCATCGGCATGGTCGCCTTCGTGGCCAGCACGATGTCGTCGCGGCGGCCGGCGATGGCCTTGCCGACCATCTCCTCCGACTCTCCGGCGCTGTACATGTCGGCGGTGTCGATGAGGTTGATCCCGCCCTCCAGGGCGGCGTCGACGATGGCCGTGGCCTCGTCCTGCGTGGTGCGGCCGATGGCGCCGAAGTTCATCGCGCCGAGCGCGAGGGAACTGACCTGCACACCGGTGCGGCCCAAGGTGCGGTACTGCATGACCGTGTTCCTCCATTGAGAGTGAAGCGTGGTGTCGGTGCATGGCTTGGTGCTGGGGCCCCTGCTCTGGCATCATGAGCAAACGGAACCTTGTTCCGGAACAATACGGAACGCTGTTCCGTTTGGCAAGCTCGACAGCGAAGGGAGCGGCGTGGTGAACGACAGCGACGAGGGCGCGGGGCGCGCGGCCCAGTCCAAGCGGAAGGACGCCCGGCGCAACAAGGAGACTCTGCTCGACGCGGCCGCGGCGGTCTTCGTCACGTCCGGCGTGGAAGCGCCGGTACGTGACATCGCGGCCAAGGCCGGCGTCGGGCTGGGCACGATCTACCGCCACTTCCCGACCCGGGCGGATCTCGTCATCGCCGTGTACCGCCACCAGGTCGACGCCTGCGCCGAGGCCGGCCCGGCCCTGCTGGAATCCAGCCCGACACCTCATGCCGCCCTCGGACAGTGGGTCGACCTCTTCGTCGACTTCCTGGTCACCAAGCACGGACTCGCGGCCGCGCTGCAGACGGACAACACCGGCTTCGAAACGCTGCACGCCTACTTCCTCGACAGCCTCCTCCCGGTGTGCACCCAGCTCCTCGACGCGGCCGCGGCCTCCGGTGAGATCCGCTCCGACCTCAGCGCCTACGAGTTCATGCGCGGCGTCGGGAACCTCTGCATCGGCGCCGACAGCGATACCCGCTACGACGCACGTCGACTGGTCGAGCTCCTCGTCGCGGGCCTACGCCAACCGCGTTGACCATGGCACCCGTGGGTGACGGGACCCTCGGAAGGGCGTCCTCGTCGCAGAGCCCGCAAGAAGCTGTGCGATGAGTTTCGGCGGGGTCGCGAGTCTCTTCTGGTGGGCGTCGTGGACGTCGTACGACGCTGCCCGGCACGAGACACCACGGAGGACACATGACGACCCCGCCCGGCAACGCGAGCAGCGACCTCCCCGGCAGGCCGCCAGTCGTCGACCTGGCCACCTGGCAGACCGTCCGCGAGGAACTGCTGGTCCGCGAGAAGGCGCACACCCGTGAGGGCGACGCGATCGCCGCTGCCCGGCGTCGGCTGCCGATGGCCGAGCTCGACGGGACGGTCGAGGTCGTCGGACCGGACGGCGCGGTCCCGTTCCTGGAGCTGTTCCAGGGGCGCGACGAACTCGTCGTCTACCAGCACATGTGGTACGACGGCGCGCCGCACCAGGGGCAGTGCGAGGGCTGCACCACAACGGCCTGGCACGTGAAGGACGCCGTCTACCTCAACGCCAGGGGCGTCTCGTTCGCAGTCCTGACCTCGGGCTCGTGGGACGAGGTGGCTCCATACGTCGAGTTCATGGGCTACACCCAGCCCTGGTACTCGGTGCGGGGCGTGGAGGCGCCGGTCGGCGGGGAAATGGGGCACATCGTCTGCTTCCTGCGCGACGGCGACCGCGTGTTCCTCACGTACTCCACGACGGGCCGTGGCAACGAGCCGGTCAACGGGTCCCTCGGCCTGCTGGACATGACGCCCTACGGCCGTGGCGAGGCGTGGGAGGACAACCCCGAGGGCCGATCCGTGATCGGCGATGTCCGTGAGGGCCACCCGCCCGTGGGCCAACAGGCCTGCTGGTACTGGCGCTCGGACGCCGACGGCATCGCCACCTGGGGCGCGACCAGCCGGCCCGTGCCGCAGTGGACCCGCCCCGGCGCGGCCCCCGTGGAGACCCTGGGCCGCCAAGGCCACCACCACTGACGCGCTCTGTGGCCGATGGTGGTGCCGGTACGGGTCAGTCGGCAGCCGATGGCCGCGGTGATCCGGAGGCAATTGCCCTGGGGCGACGACAGAACCGAATGCGGTCGCCGACCGGCCGTGTCACTGGAGGGAGTCGCTTCGAGCCGACTCCTGCCGCTGCTCGTGCTGCTCGTTCCAGAGGCCGGCGAGTTCGCCGAGTGCGCTGTTGCAGCGGCCGAGTTCCCAGAACAGGTAGACGCCGGCTCCGGCGAAGGGGATCCACTCACCCCACTTGAAGATGAGAACCGGCATATACAGGAGGCCGGCCAGGACGAAGAACTTGACGAAGATCTCCGCCGTGTACGTCTGCTTGCGGCCGACGACGACATGCCCTCCGCGGCCGTGGATCCACTGCAGTCGCGATCTCATGACTACTCCCTCGGGCTCTGGACGGACATCATGCCGTCTGCCGCTCCGTGACGGCTAGAGCGGGATCGGGGCAGGTCGGACCTCGATGCCGGCGACGACGACCAGAGTGCGCGGGGCGGTGACCAGGACATGAAGCGAACTTGCACGCTCGATGAACGGCACCGTCCACGCCTCCCTTCCGGCCCGACTCGATGCTCCCGGACCAGGCTGCCCCTAGGCTCGCCTCAGGCGGCGTCGGAGCAATGAAGGGAGGCAGGTCGACCGGAGATGAACAGCACTGCAGCGGAAGCGGACGGGCTGCGCGGAACGTTCCTACTGGACACCACCGTTCCCGGTACCGCACCGCGAGGATTCGACTCGTTCCGGCGCGGGTGGGAGGCGCAGCTCGGCGATGGTTTGCCACTGGCGACCTACAGCCCGGACACGATCGCCGACTTCCGGGTCAAGTTGCGTGTCACCAGGGTGCTGGACGCGGTGATCGGCGATCTCTACGCGGTGTCGGCCACCCGGACCGGTGACCCCCCGGGAGGGGATCAGGATCTGGTGGAGATGCATGTACTGCGGCACGGTGCATGGACGGTGAGCGGCCTGCCCGATCGCGGCAACGCCACCGTTCCGGCCGGGCAGTTCCTCCTGCGGCACTTCGTGCGGCAGTTGCCCTTCGCGAGGGAACCGCACACCAGGGAGCTGGGTCTGATCCTGCCGTCCGCGACGCTCGGCCCCCTGCTCGGAAACCGGACCCTCACCGGTCCGGAGGACTCCGCCGAGATGCGCCTGCTCGTGGCCCACACGAACATGATCCAGAAGACGGTCACCGGCCTCGGCCCGGCCGGTGTGCACGCGGCCCACCTTGTCCTGATCGAGTTGACCAAGGCAGTGGTGAAGGGTCGGTTCGACGACGTGGAGCCCCAGTTGGCACCCGCGCTCGTCCAGGCGGCGAGGGACCTGGCCGACAGCCGACTCGCCGATTCCGAGCTGTCTCCGACGATGCTGGCGCGTCAGCTCAACGTCTCGTTACGTACCCTCCAACGGGCGTTCGCCACGACGGACGAGTCGATGACCGCCTACATCCGCAGGCGGCGGCTGGAAGAGGCCCGGCTGGCACTCACCGCGCCGCACAGTCGGCTGAGCGTCTCCAAACTCGCCGCCCACTGGCAGTTCGCCGACAGCAGCCACTTCATCCGTGCTTTCAAGAAGCACTACGGCCAGACCCCCACCGAATACGCCCGCTCGACCGGGTCGGCCGACTGAAGCGGAACCCGTGCCGGAAACAAGCCACAACGGTATACATGTTCATCAGCAGTGCCTTCGTCGGAGTCCGTTTGAACCCGGAGTGCTCCGGACACGTACGGTCAGCTGAGGGCTTCTACCTGCATCCTGTGGTTCCTGGCCCCCTGATTCCGTAGTGACACTTTCTAGGAGTACCGATGACCACTCCGCGCCTCGGTGACTGGCTGACGACGCGCCAGCCGTTCGTGCTGGGCCTGTTCCGCATGGTCCTTGGCCTGTTGTTCGCCTCCGAGGGCGCTGCCACGGTCTTCGGGGTGCTGGACCGGAAGGCCAGCCCGACGGGCGACTGGCCCTTCTGGTATGCCGGGGTGATCGAGCTGGTGTGCGGCGTTCTTGTTCTCCTCGGGGTCGCGACCCGCAGCGCGGCGTTCATCAGCTCGGGCATCATGGCGTTCGCGTACTTCACGGAGCACCAGCAGGACGGCCTCTTCCCCTTGCAGAACGGGGGACTTGCACCGGTGCTCTTCTGCTGGGGATTCCTGCTCATCGTGTTCTCCGGGCCCGGGGCCTTCTCCCTCGCGGGCCTGGTCGGCCGCGGGAGCGGCGCGCGTCCCGTCGCCGGCCCGCTGACCGAACAGGCCCGATGACCGTTCGTCCTCTCCCTGCAAGGCTGCTCAAGCGACCGGCCTGAGGTCTTCTTCGCCTCCGCAGGCAGGGGCCTCGTCGCCCGAGTGCCGCGTCAGGTCACCAGGCCTTGGCGGTAGGCGTAGACGACTGCCTGGACGCGGTCGCGAAGGTTGAGTTTGGCGAGGATGCGGGAGACGAAGGTCTTGACGGTCTCCGGGCTGATCACGAGGGTCGCGGCGATCTCGCTGTTCGAAAGGCCGTTCGCGATGAGGCGAAGGACCTCCAGTTCGCGAGGGGTCAGCGGGATGTCGTGCGGGGCACCCTCGGCGGGCCGGATGCGGGCGGCGTACCTGCCCACGAGCCGACGCGTCACCTCGGGGTCCAGTAGCGCCGCGCCCGTGCCCACGGTCCTGATCCCGTGGAGCAGTTGGGCCGGCGGCGCGTCCTTGAGCAGGAACCCGCTCGCCCCCGCGCGCAGCGCCTCGTAGACGTACTCGTCGAGGTTGAACGTGGTCACCACGAGCACCTTGACGGGATGCGGTACCCCGGCGCCGGCCAGCAGGCGGGTGGCCTCGATGCCGTCCAGTACCGGCATGCGTACGTCCATCACCACGACGTCCGGGTGTACTTGGGCGGCGAGGTCGACCGCTGCCTGCCCGTCTCCGCACTCGCCGGCCACCTCCATGTCGGGCTGCGCGTCGATGATCGTCACCAGCCCGGTGCGGATCAGCACCTGGTCGTCGCAGACCAGGACCCGGATCGGTGCGGTCACGACGGGCTCCCCGCAGGTATACGCGCCCGTACGACGAAGCCACCGGCAGTCTGCCTGCCCGCGGTGAAGTCGCCGCCCAGGACGTCGACCCGTTCGCGGAGACCGGCGAGGCCCCGCCCGCTCCCGCCGGGGGACCCGGCCCGCGAGCCGGAACCGTCCGTACTGACCTCCACGGTGATCTCCCTTTCGGCATGGCGCACCTGGACCGAAGTGCGGCTGCCGTGAGCGTATTTGAGGGCGTTGGTCAGGGCCTCCTGCACGACCCGGTAGGCCACGAGTTCGGCACTGCCGGTCGACTCCGCCGGTGTGCCCTCCTCGGTGAACTCCACCGGCTGGCCTGCCCTGCGCGTCTGCTCCACGAGTGTGAGCAGTCTGCCGACGGACGGCGTTCTGGCCTCGGTGCCGTGGTCCGGGTTGAGCAGGTCGAGCAGGTGCCGCAGGTCGGTGATGGCCCGCCGGCCGGTGTCGGTGACGGCGGTCAGGGTCTGGTCGAGGCGATCGGGTGAGGCGGTGAGATAGCGGGCTGCCTCGGCCTGCACGACCATCGCCGTCACATGATGGGTCACGACGTCGTGCAACTCGCTCGCGATGCGGGTGCGTTCGGCGGTGCGGGTGTCCTCGGCGATACGGCTGCGGCGTTCGGCATCCGCGACCCGGGTGGAGCGCAGCCACGCCCCGAAACCCCAGGCGAGGACCATCGCCAGGTAGAACGTCACGAATCCGCTCAGCGGTTCGCCCGAGTCGAGCCGGTAGAGCGCGACCGCCAGCGGCACGTAGGCCACCGAGAAGACGATCGCGGCCGTACGCCGGTGCCGTTCCAGATGGGCCCCCACGCTCAGCAGCGCGATCGGCAGCGCGGTGCCCGCGAACGAGTGGTAGCCGCGGATCTGGTCGATGGCGAAGCCGACCGACACCAGGGCGAGACAGAGGGCCGGCCACCTCCGGCGCACGGCGAGCGGGAGGCATTCAAGGGCGATCGCCACGAGGGCCAGCGCGTCGAGCGGGCGGTGCGGCAGGTCGCCGATCTGCGTCCCGTAGAACCCCGGCAGGAACGACGCGGCGATGCACAGGAACCCGATCGGGAGATCCCGGACGGTGACGTCGGCCCCGCTCCACCACTCCGGGGGCCGCCGAAGACTGATCATCGGGGGAGTGTAGCGGTGGTGTCGATCCGCTCGGCGCGCCGACGGCGGGGCACCACATGACCGCGCCGGTGGGCAAGCCACATGAACGCGATCGTCGCCAGTACGCAGAACAGCACCGAGTACACGCTTCCCTCCGGGCCGAAGTCGCCACCGGTGAGCAGCTTCGGGCCCGACATCGCGGAGTCCAGCAGTCCCTGAGAGGTGTCGTTGCCCGAGACCTCGGTGCTGAAGATGCCGGACGCGGCGAAGTTCCAGCCGAAGTGCAGGCCGATCGGTACCCACAGCCTGCGGGTGGCGACGTACGCGGCGGTGAGCATGCCGCCGGCCTCGATGGCGATGGCGGTGGCGCCCCACAGGCTCGCGTGCGGGTTGAACAGGTGCGACAGGCCGAACAGCGCACCGGTCAGCACCAGCGCGATCCATGTGCCGATGTGCTCCTCGGCGATGCGGAACAGGACGCCGCGGAACAGGAGTTCCTCCGTCACCGCCGCGGCGGCCATGAAGCCGAACAGCCCTGCCGCGCCCGACACCGAGCCCAGGCCGTCGACCTCGTAGTGCCCGGAGGTGAAGAGGTTCACCATCACGGCCCCGAACAGCGCGGCGCCGATCAGTGTTCCGCGGCCTGTCGCGGCCGGGGCCCCCTCCAGGGCCACCTCCGTGGACGGGCGGCGCTCGGTCCGCCGTACCACCCACCCGTAGACGAGCACCGCGAGCACGGCCGTCGGGACGCCGACGGCCAGTTGGAGCCACGGGTGGTCCTCCAACGCGGCAAGGGCCTGACCGCCGATGAAAGCGACCGCCGCGACGGCCACGAGTTGCCAGACCAGTCTCATGAGAACTCCTACGTCAGAGCCGCGACCGGAGTGCCGCGGGCTGTGTAGAAAGCTATGGATCCGGCGACCCGGAATCGTCACCGCTCGGTGGACACCTGCGCGTAGCTCTCTCGGGGGACAGGGAATGCCGGCCCGCCAGAATTTTCGGTTGCCGGTCGCGGTGCCGTGCAGCACGATGCGGGGATGCGCTTCTCGGTGAACATTCCGAACTTCGGTGACTTCGCCGATCCCAGGACCGTGGCGAAGGCGGCCGTGGCGGCGGAACAGGCAGGGTGGGACGGGCTGTTCGTCTGGGATCACGTGCTGCACCGCAAGCACGGGGACAGACCCTTCGGGGACCCCTGGATGCTGCTGACCGCCGCCGCGCTGGCGACGTCCCGGATCAGACTGGGCACGCTGGTCACCCCCGTCGCCCGGCGGCGCCCGCAGCAACTCGCCCGCCAGGTCGCCACCTTGGACGCCGTGAGCGGCGGCCGCGTCACCTTCGCCGCGGGGCTGGGCGGGCCCGTCGAGGACGAGTACGCGAGCTTCGGCGACACCACCGACCCGAAGGTACTGGCCGAGCGGCTCGACGAGGGCCTTGACCTGCTCCAGCGCTACTGGTCGGGCAAGCCGGTGAACCACGACGGACGGCACTACCAGGTACGGGACGTGACCTTGCTGCCCGCCACGGTGCAACGCCCTCGGCCGCCGGTCTGGGTCGCCGGATTCTGGCCGAACCGCCCGCCCATGCGCCGGGCCGCCCGCTGGGACGGCGTGGTCCCGCTGTTCACCGAGGCCAGGCACGGCCACGTACCGCCCGTCGATCAGGTCCGCGACCTGGTCGCCTACGTTCGCAAGCAGCGCGAAGACCGGTCCGGCACCCCGTTCGAGATCGTCCTCGGTGGCGCCACACCGGGTGACGACGCGGCCAGGACCCGCGATCTGATCGGCCCGCTGGCCGAGGCCGGGGCCACCTGGTGGGACGAACGGCAGATCCAGACCGGCGATGCACTGGACCGGCTCGAACCGGTGCTGCGCCGCATCGAGCAGGGCCCGCCGGTCCTGTAGCGCCGCCGTGCGTCTACTGGACGTGGAGGAACTCTCTCGCTCCACGCAGCCGGGTGCGTACGCGTTCCTGGGTGGCGCTGCTGTCGAGGCGGACGTCGAGGGCGCCGGGCATGAGGGCGTCGGCTCGGCGCCCGGCAGGCAGCCGGGCCGCGTCCAGTCCGTCGCGTCGTGCGATGAGTACGCCGAGTTCGTGGCGGCTGAGGGCGTCCGCTCCGGCGAGGTGGAACATCCCGGCCCGGTCCGACAACGCGAGTTCCAGCAGGGCGGAGGCCAGGTCTTCCACATGGACCGGGCAGCGGATGTCGTCGGTGAACAGGGCGCCGTCGCGTGTGCCGGCGGCCAGCGCGTGGACCAGGTGCTCGTGCACGGATCCGCCGTGTCCGATGATCAACGAGGTACGGGCGACCGCGGCGGCCGGCGCCAGGATCCGCACAGCGGTCTCGGCGGTGGCCTTGGCCGCGCCGTACGGGGTGACCGGGTCGGGCAGGCAGGTCTCGTCGTAGTGAATCCGGGAACCGGAGAACACGGCGTCGCTCGAGACGTGGACCAGGCGGCAACCGCGTCGCGTCGCAGCCATCGCCACCCTGATCGAGCCCTCTGCGGTGACCGCCCAGTCGCTTCCTCCGCTCGTTGCGTCGATGACGGCACTGGGGGCCACAGCGGCCAGTAGCTCCTCGACATGCCCGGGGGAGCGAAGATCGAGCCGGTACCACGAGGCTCCGGCGGTTCCGCCGGGGCGGGAACAGTACGTCGCGGCCGTCTCCCGGCCCGCAGCCGTCGCCCGGCGCACCAGTTCCGTCCCGAGAAACCCGCTGCCACCGATGATCAGGACCTTCATGGCGCACCACGGTAACCGGGCTCGGACCGGCCCGACCCCAAAAGGATCAGGCCCCGGAGCAGGGAAGGCGGCTTTGAGACTGAACGACTTCCCCCGGAGACCGCGCGCGCCGGGGACGAGTGTGGCACCGTGGACCCCAGGCCCGGCCCGTCACTTCCCCCCGTAGTGGCGGGTCGGGTCTCTCGCACGCCGGGCGATCGCGTTCTCGACGCCGAACACCGTCTCGTTGCCGTGGGCAAGGACTTCCGACGACGATGGTGTCGCCCTTGTCGTCGATCTTGCACACCGGTGATCCGGAGTCACCGGGCCCGGGGCCGGACATGCCGTGAATCGACGTCGGCCATGGCCTCTCCGCGATGGGGCCAAGCAGGGATCCCTATCGCGATAGAGCGTTAGTCTTCTACCCGCGCCGCTGCCTGCGTCGCGCGGAGTCGTTCGACAGGAGCAGGACGGAAGCATGTCGGGAGAGATTTCACCCACCGGGAAGAGCTCCGGCTCGTCGCCCGAGCTGCGAGCCTCTCATGCGGACCGGGACCGGGTTGTGGATGTGCTGCGTATCGCGGCGGGGGACGGCCTGCTGACCGCGGACGAGTTGGACGAGCGCCTGGAAGCCGCCCTGTCGGCGCGGACCCTGAGCGAACTGGCCACGCTCACCGCTGACTTGCCGCCCGTGTCGGCCACGGCCGGCACGACTGTGGCAGGGGTCAAGGACGTAGTCCGGATCGAACAGGTCCACAGCGGCGCGATCGAGCGCGCGGGACGCTGGGTGGTACCGCGGAGGCTGGAACTCGCGGTGACGTACTGCGAGGTGACACTCGACTTCACTGACGCAGTGATCACGCACGACACCTTGCGGATCGACGTGGGTATGACGGGGAAGACCCTGACGCTGGTCACGAGGCCGGGCATCGTGGTCGATACCGATGGTCTGCAGCTGGTGCACAGCAGGGTCAAGTACCGTCGGACTCCGACGAATCCCGATACGCCGGTCACTCTGCGAGTGGAACTGGTCGGTCAGAAGGCCTTCGGCCGCGTGGTGGTGCGGCCCTCGCGCCGGACGTTCGGGCAGTGGCTGCTGCGCAGGCCCCCGTCCACTTCTGCAGGCGACTGACTCGGTCGTAGCGAACTGTCGGCGGGGCGGTCGCTGAGGTCCCCTGGACGGGGCGACGCCCAGGGACTGCGGGTGTGGCGGCCGCTGTCGAAATGAGCCTGGTGTGCTCGACTGCTTGGTCCGATCCGGCTTTGACAGCGGGCGAGCCCGCGGGACCCGGCGTCAGGGGTGCTCGACGGGTCCGTCGCTGCGGCGTGGTGTCGTCGCCCAGGATGGGAGCCAGGCCGTCTCGGGGAGCGGCGCCAGGCTTCCGAAGTGGTTGATGATCGCCCGGAGTCCTGGGTGTGGATTCTCCCGGGGGAGAATGAGCGAGAGCGGGTAGGCGAGCGTCGGATTCACGATCGCGATGCGGCGCAGGTCGTGGTTGGTCGGCCAGATGTACCGGTCGCGCGATCCCACGAGGGTGGCCACGTCTGCGGAGTCCGCGAGGATGTCGAGGAGCACCTCGTTGCCGAAGTTCGGCCCCGCGGCGTCGATGCGGAGGTCGAAGTCGGTGGCGAGCTGGTCGTAGAACTCCGCCCATTCGCTTCGCGGTGCGATACCCGGCACCCAGATCCGGTGCCGGCGCAGCTGGGTCGGTGTCAGTGTCCGTGCGGAGGCGAGCGGGTGCCTCGGGCCGACGAGGAGTTCCAGCGGGGAGTCGAAGGCGTGGATCATCTGCACGTCGCGCGGCAGCGTGGCCGCGTCGGTGACCGAGCGGAACGAGGCGTCGATATCGCCCGCTTGGACGGCGGCGACTGCCATGCGCGGGTCGTTGACCCTGAGCGTCACCACGTCGAGGTCGGTTTCGGGATGCGACCGCCAGTAGTCGTGCAGAACGACGGCCTGCGCGGATCGCAGGCCGAGAACATCGATCCGAAGAGCCCGCGAGCCCGGTCTGATCGCGGTGACGGCGCGGTCGACACCCGTGACGATGCTCCGGGCGTGCGGGAGGAAGGCCTGACCGTCGAGTGTCAGCTCGACCCCTCGGGCCGTGCGGGTGAACAACCTGACGTCGAGCTCGCGCTCAAGGGCTGCGATCCGCTTCGACACGGCCTGTTGCGTTACGCCGAGCTCGTCGGCCGCGTGTTGCAGCTGACCGAGCTCGGCCGCGCGGACGAACGACCGCACCGCCTCGGTATCCATTGATCGAGCATAGACGTGCCCAACTGATGGTTGTGGCTCGCCCGGGAGCCGGTTGTTTGATCCCGCGGCGGTGCGCCCGGTGTGATTCAGCGACCCGAACATCGGTTGTCGCGAGGGAGTCGCATGCGCGTGCAGTTGGGGCACGGTTTCGGTTGGCTGTGGTCGGCCTACGCCGTCAGTACATACGGTACGTGGCTTGCCTTCGGCGCCTTCCCGCTGATCGCGGTTCGAGTGCTGCACTCGTCGGCGTTCGCCGTGGCGGTGCTGGAGGCGGCCGGGCTTGCCGTCGCGGCGATCGTCGCGTTCTCGCTCGGGCCGTGGGTCGAGCACCGGGCCAAGCGGCCGGTGATGATCGCGATGGACCTGATCCGGTTCGTCGCGGTGGCGAGCGTCCCGATCGCGTACGTCCTCGGCTTGCTCTCATACGGGCAACTGCTGGTTGTCTCGGTCATCGCCGGGACCGCGAGCATCGCCTTCTCCGCCGCATCCGGCGCGTATCTGAAGTATCTCGTCCGCGGCGACCAACTCCTCGTGGCGAACGGGAGATTCGAGGGCACGAGCTGGGCGGCGACCGCGGCGGGCCCGCCCCTCGGCGGTGCGCTCACAGGGTTGCTCGGCCCGGTCGTCACTGTCATGGCCGACGCCCTCAGCTACCTGCTGTCCGCGCTCTGTGTCCTCCGCATCCGCGGAGGCGATGTCGCTTCGCCCCGCGACCGCGCCACCAGGTTGCGCGGAGCCGACCTTCTCGGCGGCTGGCGGTTCATCCTCCGCGATCGCGCACTGAGGCGCCTGTTCCTCAACTCGATCCTGGTCAGTGGCCTCATCATGGCCACCGCCCCGCTTCTGTCCGTCCTCCTGCTGGGCCAGTACCACTTCCCGGCCTGGCAATACGGTCTTGCCTTCGGCATCCCGGCACTCGGCGGCTTCGCGGGTGCCCGCCTCTCCGCGCGCCTCGTGACCCGCTACGGCCGATACCAGGTCATGATCGTCTCTGGCTGGCTGCGATCCCTTTTCCCGCTCGGTCTCGCGTTCGTCCAGCCCGGCATCCCCGGGCTCCTCACCGTGATCATCGTCGAGGGCCTGCTGATCACCTGCATGGGCATCTTCAATCCGGTCTACGCGACAGAACGCCTGCAACGGACTCCCGCGGATCACACCGCCCAAGTCCTCAGTACATGGAGTGCCACCAGCAAACTCCTGCAAGCTGCCCTGATGGTGACCTGGGGCATTCTCGCCACACTCACCAGCCCACTCGCCGCGATCACCATGTCCGGCGTTCTCCTGCTCGCCACCCCGCTCTTGCTGCCAAAACAGAGGCATTTGTCCGCTGCTGAGCCCGCAGCGTCGACCCAAGACGCCCGGGTCGCATGACTCACCGGCCTGCCCCGCTCACCGCGGAATCGTGCGGTGCCCGGGGCCGAGACCCCTGTCGCACGGGCGAGTTCGCCGATGGTGGCGCCGACTGCGACGACCGAACGGTGAAGGTTCGGCCGCCGCGTCATCTGCCGACTTGGTGAACGCGCCCACCGCGCTGCACGGCCGCCGCCGGATCACGTACCTGGAACATCCGAGGGCGCGGAGAGGCGTGCTACTCCTTCCCGGTCAGCAGTTCCGGATCGACCAGACCGGCTCCCAGTCCACGTCGGGTGCGTCGGTGCTGACCGGGAAGGTCTGGATCACGTTGCCGTTCTCACCGTAGATCGTCGCCTGGGCGTTGTCGGTCTGGCTGTTCATGACCTCGCCCGTGCCGTGCCAGTTCGACAGGTAGTAGCGGTTGCAGTCGTACAGGAAGAAGACCCGCCACTGGTTGACCGTGGGGTCCCAGACGCCGGCGCAGAAGTTCCCCGTGTCACAGGTGACGGAGTCGCCGGGCGGCACGAGCTGCGAGGGGGCGGCCGGTGAGATCGTCGGGGAGACGGCGGACGTGGCTGAGGACGCCGCCTGGGCCGAGCCGGAGGCGAAGACGGAGGCCAGCACCAGGGTCATGGTGCCGACCACACCGAGAAGGGATCTCTGGGTACCCATGGGTTCGATTGCTCCTCTGGGTGTCGAGGGTGGGTGTGAGGACGGGTGGATGCCGGTCGTGGCGACCGACAGTCGACCGACGGGAGCACGTGCGGAGGGGCCCTCTGCGAGGTCGGGCTGTCCCGGACCGACAGAGGTGGTGCCCATCGCAACCTAGAGGGCCGCCCGCCCCAACGGTCCCTGACAGATGTCAGGAACCCGCGCCGAGTTCAGGACAACGGAGCAACGCGGCCAGACAGTTTCGTCTGGATCATTGCGAGCGGAGTCGCTTGGTGCCGCAGGTGGCTGCGCTGTCAGTACCGCGGTCTACGTTGCGGCCATGTTCAACCTGCCCGATGGTCTGCCTACCGGCCGGTTCCTGACTCGTGATCCCGTACCCGTTAGGCATGACGGCCGGGCTGCCTCCCCGGTTGGGTCGGATGTGCCGTCGACTGATGCGCAGTCGGCGCGGACCGAGCCGCTGCTCCCGGACCGGACGCCGAGAGAGCGGGTGTTCACTGCGCTGAAGACCGTCGAACGCTGCATCAACCACTCGAAGCTCGGGCGAGGCATCGCCGGCCGCTACGAGAAGGCCGCGGCCATCCGTTGGGCGCGAGGCTTCGCGGACGGCTCCTCAGTCACGCTTACGTCCGGATCCACCGCCGCAGCGCCTCCACCGTGTTCACCGGATCTGTGTTGAAACACAGCCGGATCCCCGGCGACGCCTCGGTGAGGACGTTGACCAACCGCTCGAACAGCAGGGTGTTTTCCGGGAGCATACGTACCCCACCGCCGATCATCGCCAAGCCGAACGCGCGCTCTTGGAGATGCTCCCGGACGGTTGCTTCTGCTTGGTCCGGGGAGGTGCCGACAAGGCACGGGACGACTTCGAACCCCGCCTCACGCAGCGTCGCGTTCCCGGCCTCTATCCGCGCGGCAAGCACCGCCTCGTCGAGCCCGTCGGGCATCCGGCTGTAGTCGAGCGCACTCGGGTGCAGCCCGATGGACAGTACGTTCGTGTCGCGCGGCAGGGGAGTCGAGATCGTTGACCGGCCCATGGGCGATGCCCTCTCTGCTTGCGTCGCGGTGATCCTGGGTATCTGGGGGCCGCCCGGTCTGTCCCGCGCGCGATCGAACGTGCGACAAGCAGGGCGCCCAGTAGCACTTTGCTCCAGCAGCACGGTCCGGGCAGACCAACGGGCCTGTCCCCAAGAGGAATCATCCCCCGGTTACGGCTGCGTGGCTTTTGTCGAGGTTGAACAGGAACCACTCGATGCTCAACCATGTACATGAGCGTACGTGCCGTGATCTTCGGGCGGAGGTCCCGTTCCTGGGCTTGGCGGGACCCAGATCCTGACCCACGGCGGATCCCCGGCCGGAACTCCTCTCCCACTCGCGCCGTCGAAACCGAGGTCCGCTCGCATACCGCCCATCGAGACCTCTACGCCGTGAAGAAGTCGATGAGCGCGCGGGCGATCCGGCCGGGCGCGTTCTCCGTTGGGATGTGCCCCGCATCCGGGATACGTACGAGCGTGGATTGCGGGATCTCCGAGGCGAACCGCTCGGCGTACTCCACCTTCTCGAAGTCGTCGTCCTCGCCCCAGATCAGCAACTTGGGCGTCGTGGACCGCTTCAGTGCGGGAACGAGATCAAGGGTGTATCGGCTGTCGGCCGCGCCCGCCAGGGCCATCCAGGAGCGGCGAACCCGCACAGCGGTCCACGGATCCAGATAGTCCGCGATCCGCTCCTCGGTGGCGGCGCCGGCCAGCGCCGCCGTCACTGCCTCTCGGCGGGCGGCGAGAACGTCGTCGGCGGTGGTCCCCGCGACGACCCCCGGGCCCCGGAACCGGGCCACGTGGGGCGCGGGCCAGGAGTCGTAGAGGACCGAGTTGACCAAGGCCAGCCCGGACACCTCCAGTTGAGCGTGGACAAGGAGATGTTGGGCGACGGCACCGCCGATGTCATGGCCCGCCACCGCGACCGGCCCGGAGAGCTTCAGCGCGGACGCGAATCGCGCCACCCAGTCCGCGAGGGCCGGGACCGTGGCCGTTTCCAGGGTGAGCTCACCTCCCGAGCGTCCCAGCCCGGGGAGATCGACCGCAATGGGACGCAGCCCTGCCTCGGCGAGGCGGCCCAGCACCGGGAGCCAGACCCGGCTCCAGTACGTTCCGTGCAGCAGCAACACGACCGGGCCGTCCTGCTCCACGGTCAGACAGCTGGCCGTTTCGTCGTCGACCCGGACCTCGGTCCTCAACACACCCGTTCCGGTGGTTTCACTCATGGGACCACTGTGACCGGGTCGGGCCTCCCGGCCGAGAGTCCAGAAAGACACCCGTGGGTACATTCCTGCCATGAACCTCCACCGGGTGGTGGCCCTGCTCAACCCGCCCCAGTCGCCCTTCGAACTCGCCTGTGCCTCCGAGGTCTTCGGCACCGCGCTGCAGGACGTGCCGGCCCGCTACAGCTTCCGGATCTGCGCCGAGCGCCCCGGACCGCTGCAGACCACCGTCGGCTACACGATGCTCGTCGACGCGGGGCTGACTGCCTTGCAGGAGGTGGACACCGTGGTCGTCCCCGGCTGGCAGCCGCCCGGAACACCCGTGCCGCCGACCGTCACCGAGGCGCTGCGGGCCGCCCACCGGCGCGGGGCGAGGATCGTCGCCATCTGCACGGGGGCGTTCGTCCTGGCTCGGGCCGGACTGCTCGACGGCCGCCGCGCCACCACCCACTGGCGCGGCACCGCTCAACTCGCCGCCGCCTTCCCCGAGGTGCAGGTGGACCCGGACGTGCTCTTCGTGGACCACGGCGACGTGGCGACCAGCGCCGGAACGGGCGCGGGTATCGACCTGTGCCTGCACCTGGTACGTGCCGACCACGGCGCGGCATACGCCGCCCAGATCGCCCGGAACATGGTTCTGCCGCCGCATCGGGAGGGCAGTCAACTCCAGTACGCCGCACAGCCCGCACCGGCCAGGGCGGACGAGTCATTGTCGCCACTGCTGGAGTGGGCCACCTCCCGGCTCGACACCCGACTGACCCTCGGCCGCCTCGCCGGGCACGCCGGGCTGTCCAGCCGGACCCTCGCCCGGCGGTTCACCGAGCAGCTCGGCACCAGCCCGGGACAGTGGCTGCTCGGCCGGCGCCTCGACGCGGCACGGGTACTGCTGGAGCGGACCGACCTACCGGTCGAAGCCATCGCCACCAGGGTCGGACTCGCCTCGGCCGTCAACCTGCGCCGCCGGTTCCGGGCACATCTCGGCACCACTCCCGGCGCCTACCGACGGACCTTCAGCGAGACCTGATGGCGGCGAGCGGGGTTTTCACTGGCGGGCCAGTCGATGGCCGTCGGAGTCGGTTCAGTTCCCGGTCGGCCCGGTCGGCCCGGTCGGCCCGGTCGGCCCGGTCGGCCCGGTCGGCCCGGTCGGCCCGGTCGAGCGGGGCGAGCGGGTGGAGCGGGCGTACTCGGTGGGTGTCCGGCCGTAGCGTTTCTTGAAAGCCCGGATGAAGTGGCTGCTGTCGGCGAACTGCCAGTGGGCGGCCAGTTCCGAGACACTCAGTCGGCCCGATGGTGTGGTGAGAGCGAGCCGGGCCTCTTCCAGACGCCGGTGGCGGATGTAGGCGGTCACCGACTCTCCCGTCGTGGCGAAGGCCCGTTGCAAGGTGCGTACGGAGACGTTGAGTTGACGCGCCAGCAGGGGCGGGGAGAGTTCGGGATCGGCGAGCCGGCTGTCCGCCAAGTCCTTCGCGGCCTGGGCGAGCGCCGGGGCCAGCCGGGGCTCCACGTCGTCGAACCGCTGCAGCGCCACCGCCTTGGCCAGCTCGATCAGGCTGCTGTGGGCGGCATCCACGCCGGCCGGACTCAGGTCGGCCATCGTTGCGTGGACCATGTTCGAGTGGGCCGCGAGAAGGCGTACCTCTGCCGAGTCCACCGACCCGGTCATGACCCTGTTCCCCAGCAGGGGTTTGAGCATCGCGGCGGGCAGGACGAGGACCTGGGCCGTCGTGTGCGGCACCGTCTCGAAGTGCGACGGCCGCCCGACATGCCGGAGGAGGAACTGCCCGCCCGGAACGGTGTGCTCGCCACGATCACGCGAGCCGCCCAACGTCCATGCTCCGCGCCGCACCACGTACATACGCACCTGATCCTCAACGCCGCGCGGGGTACCCGCGGTTCGGATCGCCGACACGCCGTGGACATCGGTGATCGCCACGTCACGCACCTTGGCGACACGGCTCCTGACCCGGAAGTCGGCGATCGTGGCCGGGCTGTAGGTGGGCTGTGGGAAGCCGTCACCGATCCGCGTCTCCCACTCGCGCAGGAAGGCGTCGAACCCTCGCGGTACGGCGCCCGGGACGGTGGAGTCCACGGAAAACGCCCCGAGTGTCCCGTCGGCCTCCGCTCCAGTGCTGTCCATCGCAGGCCGCTCTCCTTCGTGTCCGTTGCTCCAACGTGTCGTGTGGCGCATACGTTCTGCGCGGATGCCGCACTGGTTCAAGTGCGGGCAGTGCCAGCATTCCTAGGCTTCGGAGCGAGAGGCAAACCCGGGCCGTTCTGGGACCGGCGAAACCCGGGCTGTTCTGGGCCCGGCGCAGACGAAGGACGGGAAGTTCGTGAACCAAGAGAAGTCCAGCCGCGTGGCAGTCATCACGGGTGCCGGTGCCGGCCTCGGAGCCGCGACGGCGCACCGGTTCGCCACCGATGGATACACCGTCGTGCTCGTGGGCCGCACCGAAGAGACTCTGCGGCGGACCGTCCAAGAGGGCCCCGATGGTGCGGACATGTATCCCTGGGTGGGGGACGTCTCGGACCTGGCGGCCATCACCGCGGTCATGAACGGAGTGGCTGAGCGGTTCGGACGCCTGGACGTACTGGTCAACAACGCGGGCGTGGCGATTCCGGGCACTGTCGATGAGATCGACATGGCCGACTACCGGACCATGATGAGTACGAACGTCGACGGCGTCTTCTTCGCCTCGCGAGCCGCGCTGCCCCACCTGCGAGCGGCACGTGGATGCATCGTCAATGTCGGATCCGTGGGCGCCGTGCGCGGTGACTGGTGCCAGGCCGCCTACAACGCGACCAAGGGCGCGCTGGCGAACCTGACCAACGCGATGGCGCTGGACCACGGCCGGGAGATCCGGGTCAATGCCGTCCACCCCGGCGTGACGCTCAGCAGCCAGTTCATCCGCGACGCGCTCGCCGAGGAAACCGCGCTTCACAGGCGTTTCGTGGATCGCGTACCCATGGGCCGGCCGGGGGAACCGGCCGAGGTGGCCGCCGTCGTCGCGTTCCTCGCCGGTCGCGACGCCGGGTTTCTCAATGGAGTGCACATTCCCGTGGACGGCGGCCTGACCGCGTCGAACGGCCAGACCAACCTGTACAGGATCGACAACTG
Source organism: Streptomyces sp. NBC_00258 (assembly GCF_036182465.1). NCBI lineage: Bacteria > Bacillati > Actinomycetota > Actinomycetes > Kitasatosporales > Streptomycetaceae > Streptomyces > Streptomyces sp. NBC_00258. The sequence continues at coordinate 1,569,881 of NZ_CP108081.1, read as the reverse complement.
ACTCCTCGACACAAGGGTGGGTCGGTCAGGCGCAGCTGGCGCTGTACTGCAATATATGCCGTCCATGGACGAAGAACGGGAAGTGCTGATCTGGCGTCTTCATCGCGGTGTTCTCGTCGATGCTGCTCGTGGCGGTCGGGCTGTTCTGGGGCTTTCCATGGCCGGTGCCCCGCTGCTTGTTGTCGTCCCGGTCGCGATCGCGGGCCTGATCTCCGGTATGACGCTGGCGACCGGGGACGGGGAGTGAATGCCCGCGCGGCCGGTCAGCGGGGCGGTGCTTCGACACCCGTCATGGCGAGGGCCTCCGGCGGAAGGCGGTCGCCATGGATGGTGATGCGCGCGACGGCGGAGTTCAGCTCCTGGAGTTCGTCGGGGCTGAAGCGGACTTCTTCGGCGCCGATGTTCTCCAGGAGGTGGGACAGCCGGGTGGTGCTGGGTATCGGTACGATCCACGGCTTCTGGGCCAGCAGCCAGGCGAGGTCGATCTGGGCGGGTGTGGCGCCCTTGCGTACGGCCCAGTCCTGGAGCAGTTGCACGAGTGGCATGTTGGCGGCCAGGTTGTCCCGGCTGTTGCGGGGGAACGCGGTCCGGCGGTCTCCCTCCGCGAACCGGGTGTACGGACTCATCGTGCCGGTTGTGAAGCCCATGCCCAGAGGTGCCCAGCACACGAAGCCGATGCCGAGTTCTTCACACAGCGGCAGGACCTGCTCCTCCGGTCCGCGCCAGAGCGTGGAGTACTCGTTCTGGATCGCGGTGAGCGGCAGGATCGCGTGGGCCCGGCGGACGGTCTGCAGACCAGGCTCGGAGAGGCCCCAGTGCAGCACCTTGCCCTGGGCCACGAGGTCCTTCACCGTGTCCGCGACGTCCTCGATCGGGACGGTGGGATCGACCCGGTGCTGGTAGAGCAGGTCGATGTGGTCCGTCCTGAGGCGCTTCAGCATGCCGTCGACGGCTCGGCGGATGTGGTCCGGGCGGCTGTTCAGGCCGTTGCGTGCCCCGGTGTCCGGGTCGATGTCCCAGCCGAACTTGGACGCGATCACCACCTTGTCGCGGACGGGCCGGAGGGCGTCGCCGACGATCCGTTCCGACTCGAACGGCCCGTACGCCTCGGCCGTGTCGAAGAAGGTCACCCCCTGGTCGACGGCTGTCCGGATGAGGGCGACCATGTCCTTGCGGCTGGTGACCGGACCGTAAAGGTTGCCCGGCATGGTCTGCGTGCCGAGGCCGATGCCGGAGACCTTCAAGGAGCCGAGCCTGCGGTGACCGGACTGTGTGATGGCCGCGGTCACGTGATTGCGACCGCGGACGGGAGCCCCGGTGCCCGTGGCCGGCGATGCTGCATGGGCCTGCGCCGGTGCGGCTCCCGTCACGGCCACCAACGAGGTCGCTGCGAGTGCGGCCGCGCTCAGGAAGCCGCGACGGCCGTGGCCGGTCGAGTTGCCGCTCGGCGCGCTGTCCTGTTCGTGCATGGGCTACATCCCTCGTGGTCGTCTGTTGAAAGCACCCTCGACGCATCTCGGTCGGTGACGAAGAGACAGACCCTGTTGCCTCTGGTCGAGTCCTGGTCCTGGTCCTGGTCTTGGCCCTGGCCCTGGTCCGGACGGAACCGCGACGGGGTCGGCCTTGCGTGCGGCCGAAGTCGACCGCGCCCGAGATGAACGCCTGGGTGCTTCGTCCGGCTGCGTCGGTCCACGTCCGTGGCTTCGGGCGATGCCCACGCTCGTGGGGCGATGGGCGTCCTGTGGTTCCGATGTTGCCGGGCGGTCAGGCTGATTCAATCAGCGTGCCCGTCGGGGTGGGAGGGCGTGCTGTGCCGGGTAATGGCACTACCCCCCAGGTCCGAAGAGAGCCCTTCCCTCGTACCTTGACCTGACCGGCCTTGCCGATGAACGCCTGGGCAGTGGAACGGAGTTGGGCGCGGATACTCTCGAGGGCGATCGGCGCGGTTCTCGCGGTTGCCCTGCCGAGTGCTGAGCCAAGAGGCGTCGACGTAGGCGAGTTGGGTGCCGCAGACGGCGCAGCGGAAGAGCATGGCGGATGCTCCCACGCCCAGGTGCGTCAGGAAGTGCTCAAGCTGGGCTGCGTCGTGCCAGCCACTCATGCGCAGGCCGAGCCGGAGAGCGATCACGAGCAGCATTCATTGCCGCATGTACGCCAACCTCAGGGGAGGATGGAATCGACGTACCCGCCATCGACCCGCAGTGCGCCGCCCGTGGTCGCGGACGCCAGGTCGGAGCTCAGGTACACCACCATGTTGGCGATCTCCTCGGGTTCGATCAGGCGCTGCAGCAGCGACTGTGGGCGGTGTTGTCGCATGAAGGCTCGCTGTGCCTCGTCCCAGGGCAGGTCGCGGTCGACGAGTTGGTAGACGAAATCCTCCACGCCGGCGGTATGGGTAGGGCCGGCGATGACGGAATTCACGGTGACGCCGGTCCCTGCGGCCTGCTTGGCGAAGCCGCGGCCGACCGCGAGGAGGGCGGTCTTCGACACGCCATAGTGGATCATCTCGGCGGGGATCACCACGGCGGAGTCGCTGGCGATGTATTGGACGCGGCCCCACCCCTGTTCGATCATCCGCGGCAGGTAGGTGCGGGTGAGACGCACAGCTGCCAGCACGTTCACCTCGAAGTAGCGACGCCATTCGTCATCCGTGATCTCCATCGGGTCCTTGGCGCCGAAGATGCCGAGATTGTTGATGAGGATGTCGACGTCCGGCAGGGCCTCCCGGGCGCCGGCGGCGCCCGCCTCGGACGTGACGTCGGCGGCGACCGGAACGAAGTCGCCGTCCGGCACTTCGGATTTGAGCTGTTGGATGGACTCCTCGACCCTGCCCAGGTCGCGTCCGTTGACTCCGACCCGGGCGCCGGCCCGTGCGAGTCCGGCCGCGATCGCGGCTCCGATGCCCTGGGTGGATCCCGTCACCAGAGCGGTCCGGCCTGTGAGGTCCAGGCGCATGTCTTTCCTTCCCGAAGCAGGTTCGGCCGCCATCGGGCCGTCACGGCACTTCTTCTCCTCGAAGCGCCCGATCATGTCCGGAAACCTTGGGGTGGGGCAGTACGGGTGACTGCTCCCGCGCCGGGCCGGGCGTGTCCCGCCCGTGGCCCGCGGGGTTCGATTCGCACACCGGCACCACGCGCTGCCTCGGCCCGGACCAGGCGTGGCCGACCTGCTCGGTCGGCCGCCACCAGGTCCCAGCCCTGCTCCCGTGTTGCTTGCGGTGCGATGCGTCGCCGTGCCCTAGGCGGTGCCGGGACCGTCGAGGAAGCGAAGCAGCACGGCGGCCTCCGCGCGGAGCCGTGCGGCTCGGTCGGCGTGCGCGGGTGCGGTCAACTGCGCCGCAACCTCCAGCCGCTCGGCGGCCTCGGCGCGCACGACATCCACCACACTGCGCTCGCTCAGCTCCCGACGCGCTGCTTCGGTGGCGCCGACGCCGACCGGCGACTGCTCAAGGGCCACACCGCGCAGTTCGGCTTCGTCAACGGGCACCGCCTCGGCGTTGTCCAGCGCGGCCAGTGTTGCGCGCAGGGCGCTCACCGCGGTCTTGTCGCGGGCGCGCATCGCTTCCGGCAGTGCTTGACGCATTCGAAGACGTACAGACATGCCGATGACCTTATGGCGGCGTCCCGTGGACCCACAACGCGATATACGCGCAGCACCGGACCCACCGCCAACTGAGGCGCCTGCCCGGCTCGGTGGTGGTCGTCCTCCGGTCCTACAGCGGTGGACGCATGCTCGGCCACTGGTCGGGAGCCGGATCCTCAGCGGTTCGCCTGTCATGAGGTACGGCGGGTCGCCGCATGTGGCGGCTTCGGTCACCGTTCCATGGCGGACGACCGCCTCCAGCGCCCTGAGGGGTGTCAGGTCAGCATGGATTAATTCTGTCTATGAGACATGGGGCGAAATGGCATTAGACGTCATGACAGCGGGACGCTCATCATGGCTTCATGATGAGCTGATACGACGCAGCTCGATCGGTAGACGGAAGGGAGCGCCAGCCATGTCACTCGCCCGCGTCCACAACTTCTCCATCTCGCTCGACGGCTTCGGCACCGGTGAGGGTCAGAGCCAGGACGAACCGTTCGGCCACGCCGGCGAAAGGCTGCACGAGTGGATGTTCACCACCGGGTTCTGGCACGAGATGACCGGCCAGGCCGGCGGGACCGGCGGTCTCGACGACGCCTTCGCGAGGCAGTTCAACGACGGGGTCGGCGCCGAGATCATGGGCGCCGGGAAGTTCGGCCCGCCCGGCTGGCACGAGGACCCGGAGTGGAAGGGGTGGTGGGGGCCGAACCCGCCGTTCCACACACCGACCTTCGTCCTCACCCATCACCCTCGCCCGTCGATCGAGATGGAGGGCGGCACGACGTTCCACTTCCTCGACGCCTCGCCCGCCGAGGCGCTCGAGACGGCCCGCGCAGCGGCGGGCGGCCAGGACGTACGTATCGGCGGCGGGCCCACCGTGATCCGCGACTTCCTTGCTGCCGGGCTCGTCGACCGCATGCACATCGTGGTGGTCCCGATCCTGCTCGGCCGAGGTGTACGCCTCTTGGACGGACTGGAGGGCATCGAGAAGGACTACGAGGTCGAAGCAGTCTCCTCGCCCGGCGGAGTCACGCATGTGACGTTCACCCGTGCGGGTCGCTGAGCGGAACCGCCTCGGTCGAGAACGTGGGGTGTGGGCAGGGCTCGAAATCGTGTCTGTCACGTGTGCCGTTCCAGGTCATGGAGCCGGATGTTGATCGAGGCGACGTGGACGATGGTTTCGTAATGGCATGACGCGCTCCGCAGCCGGCGCATGGGTGGCGTCGGGGCCATCCCCCGGTGACGCGCTCCGGACGTCAGCGGGGGTCGGCTGGCCGGGTCAGCCTCGCGCCACCGCGATGGCCCCCGAGAGCCTCTCTCCCGCCTCGTAGATCATGTACGGGACGCCGCCGTCGGTGCCGAAGGAAGGTGCCGCGGCCCGCCCGTTCTCCGGGGCCGCGCTGCGCGAGTTGTAGAAGACCCCGAGATGGCTGCGCTTGCTGAAGTCGTTGCCGACCTCGGTGATCATGATGTCGCCGCCGCTTCCCTTGTCCTTGTTGTAGACGACGTACGTGCTGTTGTTGCGGTGGAGGAGGTGCGGGCCGCCGACGTTGACGGCACCTACGTCGCCGTGCCGGATCAGCGGCTGCTGGTCGTACGTCCAGGTCCGGCCGTCGGCGGACCAACCCCAGTGGATGTCCCGGTGGTTGGTGGTGTTGTTGAGCATGAAGACCATCACGTAGCGGGCGCCGCGTGAGGGCAGGTCGTGGCGGAAGACCCGGGCGTACGACGTCTCCGTGGTGCCCGCCGGGAGCATGGATGTCGACAGTACGACCTTGTCGTACGTGAAGTGGATCCCGTCGGCCGAGCGGGCGAGGCGGGTCGTGGTGTTCTCTCCGTGGAAGTACAGCCAGAACTCCTTGGCGTCCGCGTTCCACAGCACGTGGGGGGACGAGACATGGCTGACGGAGTAGTGCGGGGACCACTTGTTGGAGACGATCGGGTTCGACGGGTACTCCGTGAACGGCCCCTCCAGCGAGTTGCCGTAGGCCAGGCAGATCCCGCCGGGCGTGTCGTGCGGCGCGTAGTACAGGTAGTAGCGGCCGAGGGGAGAGCTCAGCTTGTCGTAGACGCCCCGGATGCAGGGGAAGATGATCTCGCCGGTGGGGTTGTACTTCAGCTGAGATGCCGTCAGAAGGGTGCGCTTGTATGCGTAGTCGGGGAATCCGCCGGGTGCCGCGGCCGCGGGCCGAGCACCCAGGGCCGTCCCGACGGTGAGGGCGGCTCCGGTGGCGGCGGTGGCGCGCAGGAAGAGGCGTCGGTCGAGGTGTTGCTCCTGCATGGTGGCTCCAAAGACAGAAGGTGTGTGGCTCGGCTGCCCCGGACGGGGCCGTGAGGCTCAGAGGTAGGTGGTCGCGGTCACGCACAGGCCGCCGAGGGCGACCGCCCAGACGTACGGCAGGGTGCGCACCATGACCTGCTGGGGAGAAACGCCCGCGTACTGGGCGCTCCACACGGTCTGTGTGCTGGTGGGGTCGGCGACGCCGAAGACCTGGTTGTACGAGGTGGCCATGCCGAGGACGGCGACCGCGGGGTAGATGCCGGTGGCGATGAGGACGCCGGCGATGCCCGCGCCGAGCCCGAACACGTTGAGGGGGCCGCGGTAGAGGCACAGCGGGACCAGGAGAGTGAAGACGAGGACGAACACCACGGGGTTGTGCGGGCTGACGGCCTTGACGAGCGGTTCGAGCGCGTCCACGGCACCGGGCAGTTTCACGGCCGCGAGCAGGATGCCGATGGCGACGAACAGGACGAGCGGCGGAGCGGCCACCTCGAAGCCGCCGTACAGGGTGCGCAGCAGCCGCTTGTTCATCCCGCCGGGCCGGGTCGTGGTGACCAGCGCGTACAGGACGCCCGCCAACAGCGAGGGGATGATGGCGAGTTCGAAGCCCAGGGCGAGGACGAGCGGGACGGCGGGGGCTAGCAGTGCGTACCAGGGCGCGTCGCCCAGCTGCTCGCGTCGTGAACGAGGCTTCGTGTCAACGGACTTGAGCGACCAGGCGTGCTCGGTGCCCCGTCGTCGTGTCTCGACGAGGACGAACGCGAGGGCGGCGGCCAGGGCGAACGGGAAGAGCTTCACCATGAAGCCACGCACGGTCGGGATCGGCAGGTCCAGCGCGGTGGAGAAGAACTGCCACAGCGGCAGCTCGAAAGGGATGCCCACGGCGATGCCCATCAGCACCGTGCCCGCGGCGGTCACCTTGGGCACGCCGACGGCGATCATGGCGGGGATGCCGATGATGCCGGCGAGCATGGCGGCGGGTGCCGAACCGGTCACCGTACCGACGAGTGCGGACACGGCGAGGACGCCGAGAGCGACCACGGTGGGTCGGTCACCGCCGAACTCGACGATCTTGCGGACGAGTGTGCCCGCGATGCCGGTCTCGTCGAGGAGCTTGCCCAGCCAGGAGCCCAGAATGATGGCGATCATGGTGGCGGCCAGGGCCGGCGCGCCTTCCTGGAGGACGGTGTCCAGCACGCTGTTCTTGCCGGTGAACGGTGCCCCGGCGAGAAAGGCGATGGCGACGGCGAGCAGGGTCAGCGCGAAGGCGGTGGGCAGTCTGCGGGTGAGCATCAGGGCGACGCCGGCCGCCATGACGAGAAGGATGACGACACCCATGGGTCACTTCTCTCTTCCGGGCGGGGTGAGTTCCGCGCGCAGCGCGGCGGTGAGGAGCAGGGGGCTGCGACCGAGTCCGCAGACGGTTCGGGCGTAGGCGTGCGCGGCGACCTCCTCCGCACCGGCGACATGACCGGCCACGCGGTGGCGTCCGAGGCGCAGCACGGTGTGGTCGAGTGCCTGCTTGAGCGCGGACTTCGCGGGGCCGTGGTGGAGTTGGGCGTGCACGGCCTCGTGGGCGAGCGCGGCCGCGCGCACCGAGCCCGGCGGGTACCAGGCACGCCATCCGCGGGCGTCGACCAACTCCTCGGCGAGAGCGAGCGTGTCGGTGTACAGCTCGACCGTCGGGGGCCGTGACGTGTAGCGGGCAAGCAGCATGCGCTCCAGGCCGTCGTCCCGTTCGACCACGCGCGCGGTGGACGGGACGGGTGCGAGCCGGGATCCGAACTCGTCGGCCCTACGGGCCCATTGGCGCAGCAGCTCGCGGTCCCGGCCCTCGTGGGTGGGCGTGGCGGCCAGCAGTCGTACGGCCCATTCGATGTCGTCGACCGACGCAGGATCCCTGAACTCCGGTGCCTGGATGGCGAGTTGATCCGAGGTCGGCGTCATGACCGCACCTCCAGGACCGCGACCACCGGCTCGTCGGCCGCTCGGGCCCGCAGCTCACTGCGGGCCAGCGCGAGCAGAGGCTGAGGATCGAGGATGCCGGACAGGTCGGCGATGCGGGCGCCGAGCAGCAGCCGCAGGGCGGGAGCGCGCACCCCGCCGTCGCCGTACGAGGTGGACTCGCCCACCAGCCGGGCGAGCACCTCCGGGGCGCCGGCCACGGTGGTGGTCTCCACATGGGCGTCGGCGGCGTGGTGGCGTACTACGCCGTCCACGTCGACGATCCGTATGGGCCGACGGGTCGGCCGCAGGCGGCGGTGTGTCTCCGTGCCGTAGACGGTGTGGGCGGCGGTGCCCGCCAGGACATGGACCGCCGCCGGATCGGTCTTGAGACTGGCCGCCGCGGCACGGAGCCGCTCGGTGTCGTCGGCCCGGTGGGACCGGTCCTGGGTGCGCAGTTCGGTGGCGCCGGTCGCGACCGCGCGTACGGTGTTGGTCTGCGGGTCGACGGTGACCTCGACCTCGACGCCTTCGGCGGCGGCGCCCTGGGCGACGACCGCCCGCTCCGCCTCGGCGCGGACGGCGAGGATCTGCTCCTGCGTGGCGCCGGGCACGATCCGCTCGACCTGTTCCCGTACGAGTGCGAGGGCGACGCCGATGGGGCTGATGACCTCGTTGTGGCGGGCGATCCGCCCCTCCATGCCGCTGGTGCGAGCGAGGTGCGGGGTCACCGACGCGGCACCGCCGCCCCCGCCGACGAGGATCGCCGTGTCCTTGTCGAGGCGGTAGTCGCGGATCATGGCGTCCACCACCGTCTTCACCTGGGCGATGCCCGCGTCGAGGATCCGCGTCGCGGCGGTCGCGACGTCGGTGCCGAGATGTGCGGCCAGCGGCGCGATCGCGGCACGCGCGCTCTCGGGGTCGCAGCGGGCGAAGTCGCCCTCGGGGGCGCGGCCGAGGGCATTGGCGGCACAGGTCATGGTGACGGCGAATCGCCCGCCCGCCGCGTCGATCACGGCGTAGTCGGCGGGGTCGCCTTCCATGGGCCGGACCGTGTCCACCTTGGCGTCACGCAGCTGGTCGGGGGAGGCGAAGCAGGCGTACGGCAGCCCCGCGATGTGGGCGCTGCGCGGTCCCACGCCCGTCACCCGGCCGCCGCCGATCCGCACCATGGAGCCGCCGCCGACGCCGACCGTGCGGACGTCGAGAGCGCTCAGATACGAGGTCTTGCCGAGGATGGTGGCGTGCCGGACGGCGACCTTGCCGCGACGTACGACACTGATGTCGGTCGAAGTGCCTCCGGTCTCCAGGAACACACCCTCGCTCACCCGCTCCTGCATCAGCGCACCCGCGACACCGGCAGCGGGTCCCGACAGAACTGTCAGGAGCGGTCGTCGGCGCATCTCGTCGAGAGCCATCACGCCGCCGTCGCAGCGCATCACCATCAGCGGCGCGGTCACGCCCGCCTTGGTGATGGAGGCGTCGACCAGGTCGGCGGTGGCCAGCATGCGGGGCAGGATCGCCGCGTTGACCACGGCGGTACGGGTGCGCTTGTGCAGCCCGTACAGCGAGGTGATCTCGTGCGCGGCGGTCATCGGCAGCCCGTACGGCCGTGCCGTGTCCAGGACGGCCTGCTCACCCTCGGGGCGGTCGACGCTGAACGGCTGGCTGGCGACGAGGACTTGAGCGCCTTCGCCCTTCAGCTCCTCGACCGCGCGGCGGACGTCTGCCGTGTCCTGAGGGTCGGTGACGTGCGCGTAGACGAGCGGAAGCCTCTTGCCGGGGGCGAGTTCGAGCTTTCCGAACGACGCGAGGCGGCGGGTGAGCACCGCTGAGGGACCGGTCCCGATGCCGATCAGTCCGACGGTCGCCACGTCGCCCTCCAGGAGGGCGTTGGTGGCCTGGGTCGTTCCGTGTGCCAGGAAGGCGACGTCGGCCGGGGCACAGCCGGTCTGCTCCAGGAGCCGGTCGAGCGCCTCGACGATGCCGTGTGCGACGCCGTCCTCGTGATGGTGGCTGGTGGGGACCTTGATCTGCCCCAGGAGTTCGAGGGTCGTGGCGTCCACGGCTACGGCGTCGGTGAAGGTTCCGCCCACGTCGATGCCGACGCGGATGCGGGGTGTGTTCATATCCGTGCACCTCCTTGTGCTGGATCGGTTCGCGCGGACGGTCGCCGGGCGGGGCGAGTGGAGCCGCGCCGCCCGAACTCCCGTCCACGCGGGAGTCGTTCAGTAGCCGCGTACGTCCGGCCAGTGGCGTTGCACTCCGTCGTGGTCGAGCAGCCGCGCGAACTCCTCGAACCGCTTGTCCTCGGCCTGCACCTGATGCGGCTCGACGTCCTCGGCGACGCAGTGCGCGGCCAGGGCACCGGCGACCTCGCCGACGTTCCACTCCACCGGGTGGAGCCGGTAGCAGCCGTTGGTGATGTGGGTTGTGCCGATGTTCTTGCCGGCGGGCAGCAGGTTGCGCACCCGACGCGGCACGAGCGCGCCGAGAGGGATCTCGAACGGCACGGACCCGATGTCGATGTAGTCGTCGCCGCCTGTCGAGGGGTGCAGGTCGATGCGGTAGCTGCCGACACCCACCGAGTCGCGGTGGCGCGTGCCGCCGTGCGGGCCGACGAGGTCGATCGCCACGTCGTGCTCGGTGACCGTGGTGACGGCCTTGATACGACGGGACTCGCGGACGTACGCCGCCTTGGCCAGGCCGTCCGCAGTGCCGGTCACGTCCGGGCGGATCCGCAGGCCCGCGAAGCCGGTGCCGCCGTCCGCGCGCGGCGCCTCGGTCTGCAGCCAGTACAACAGGGACAGTGACAACTGCCTTGCCTCGCGCAGCGCTTCGGCCTCCTGGCCGATGTACGGCTTGAGCCAGTAGTCGTTGAGCGGCCAGTTGACGAGTGTGATGTCGGAATCGAAGGCGCCGGGGGAGTGCAGCTTGCGGGCGAGGATGCGGCGAAAGCCCCACAGTTCCTTGTCGCCGGCATCGGCGCTCTGGTCGGCGGAGACGCTGAGCGGGTCGAGGGCTGGATTCGGTACGAAGGTCCGCGGCACCGGCTCCAGCGTGCGCGGGTCGGGCGCCTCGAAGCCCAGCAGCGGGCCGGGCCAGAACGAGGGCCGGTAGCTGCGCCAGAAGCCGTAGTCCTGCGGCCGGTCGATCGTGTGGTCCTCGCCCTCGTGATGGGAGAGCGCGAAACAGACCGTGATGCCCTGCTGGTTGAGCGGCTGAGCCTCGTCAGGTGCGTGCGGCTCGTCGAACTCGGCCCGCGCCTCGGCCCCGTTCGCGTGCTCGACACCCGCGAGGTGGAGGAGTTCGCCGGTCTCGGTGGCGTCCAGGACGTAACGCGCTGTGAGGGTGCGATGTGTCCCGTCGCGCAGGTCCTTGAGGGTCACCGACCGTACGACATCGTTGTCGGACTCGGCGGAGACCGGCCGGTGCTCGGTGAGTACGGTCAGCCGTCCCGCCGCCCGGTGTGGCGCGAGCATGCCCTCCAGGACGGCGAGGGCGACCCTCGGTTCGTGACAGAGCTTGCTGACGCGGCCGGCTCCAGGGTTGAGGTCGGTGAGCGCCAGGGCCTCGGCCCGCAGCGGGTACCAGTGGCGGTAGTAGCTCCGGATCTCCTCGCGCAGCCGCCGGTACGAGGCGGTCGTGCCGAACTGTTCGACCCACGGGTGCTCGTCGGGCGGTACGGCCTGGCTGGTGAGCTGGCCGCCGATCCAGTCCGTCTCCTCGGTGAGCACGACGCTGCGTCCTGCCCGGCAGGCGGCGAGTGCGGCGGCCACGCCACCGAGGCCGCCGCCCACGACGAGGATGTCTGCTTCGGGTATCACGCTTCTCCTTGCTGCTGGTTCGCGTTCGTTGGGGGACAAGGTCTGGTGGGGACCGTGTTCAGGAACTGGCGCGCGGCGGTGCGGCAGTCAGGCCCGGGCGGAAGACACAGCTGACGAGTGGCTCTCGCGCCTCCTCGCCCGCGACGAGCGCGGCCAGCAGACGTACGGCCGCGGCGCCCAACTGCGGCCGGGGGATGTCGAATCCGGTCGGATCGGGCTCACCCGCCAGGTCCGCGGGCGGGCTGCCGAGCAGGGCGAGGGACACCTCCGAGGGGCAGTCGAGGCCGGCCTCACGCACGGCGGAGAGCAAGCCTCGCCAGGCCGCCCCGGTGTCGGTCTCCTCCGCGACGAAGGCCGTCACTCCTTCATCGGCCCAGGCGCGCAGCCGTTGAGGTGTGAGGTCCCGCTGCGGATCCGCGGACCGGTAGACGGCCGCGGGCCCGGAGGGCAGACCTGCCGCCTCCAGTCCTTCGAGGAAGCCGCGCTGACGGTCCGCCGAGGCGGGCGCGTCGTCGTCCTCGCGGACGAGGACGATTCGTCGATGCCCCAACTCGGCCAGACGGCCTACGACTTCACGTGTGGCTTCGACATAGTCCGCGCCGACCCATGCCACGCCCTCCAACTCCTCGCGGCGGCCCAGGTGCACGACAGGGAAGCCGTCCTCGACCAGCCGCTTGAGCTCCACCCGGGGTGTGTGCCGACCGATGAAGAGACAGCCGTCGGCGAGCCGGACCCGGCTCAGGGCGTCGGGACCCGCGGCCCCCGCGCCGCCGGTGCTCGACCCGGTGAACAGCACCAGGTCATAGCCGAGCGCCGCCGCCTCGCGCTCCACGCCTACCAGGAAGGGATAGTACGAGTGCTGCACATCGGTGGGGAACGTGGCGGTGAAGCTGAAAACGCCGAGCAGGTTGTTGCGGGCGGCGGCCAGCCGCCGGGCGGCCGGATCCGGCACGTAGCCGAGGCTGCGCGCCGCCTCCAGGACCCGCTGCCGGGTCTCCTCGGAGATGATGCGTCCCTTGCCGTCGGGCTTCGGGGAGAGCACCAGGGACACGGTCGCCTGGGACACCCCTGCGAGCCGAGCCACCTCGGCCTGCCGGGGCCGCGACGTACGACCGGCCGGAGCGGGCGTACGTCCGGGCCGCTTCCTGGGTTCCACAGTGACTTCTCTCCTCCGGGACAGGGGCCTGGTGCTGTCGGCGACGGCGCCGTTAATGCGTATTACCTAATGCGCATTAACGAGAGGATGCACCTCGCTGCCCAGCGGGTCAAGAGGTGGGACGGAAGTGCCGTGGAACAGAGCGACGACGATCAGATCGGCCCGCAGGGAGTGCGAAGCGGGCGGTGGGCTTCCCGTCGAAGCGACGGCGCGACCCCGGGTACCAAGATCATCCTCTGGGTGTGGGGTTTAGCTCGCCGTTGCTGTTCGAATCCCCAGGGCGACAAGCACGGCTCCCGCAAGGCGACTCATCCCACGCCGGAACCGAGGTGTGTCGATCGCCGTGTGCGCGCCGCCTTCGGATTGAGGACATCGGACCACAGCCCCTGACCGAACCCGCCGAGTCGAGCCCACGGTGAGCGCCATCGCCTCCGTACCGCTGGTTCGGCGCCGCGACGCGTGGAGCGCCACGTCGTCACGCCCAACCAGATGAGATAGATGCCACCCAGGAGTTTCACCACCGTCAACGCCTGAGCCGACGACATGACCAGGGCGGACAGGCCAACCGCGGCAAACGTTGCGTGCACCAAGAGCCCGCACGCCGAGCCAAGCGCGGCGCGCACGCCATCTCAAGGGAAACGGCGAGGCTGGCACCCTCGATTCGCATTGAGGAAAATGAAGTCAGTGATGAGATCGCGAGAGCAAGGACTTCGGCGGGTTCGTTCCCGAACCACCGCTGCCGGTGGTTGCGTTCGGGCGGGCCGGTCGGCCGCGCGGCGGATCGCTCGGCTTGTGCCGATTCTGTCGCTCCTGGCGGTGGCCGGGTGTGCCGAGGCGTCACCGTCGAAGCCGACAGCAACAGGGGCGGCCACGGCGGCGACCGTCGATTGCGGCCGGATCGCAGGTAACGGCCGGACGTTCTACGAGAGCAATCCGACGTACGAGGACGCCGTGGACGACGGTGCGGACTGGTCGCCGACCGCGCCGGAAGCGCAGGGGATGGATTCCACCAAGTTGCGGACGGGGCTGACCAAGCTGGGGGACAACTCGTCGTTGTTCAGCGTGCTGGTCATCCGGCACGACCGTCTCGTGGCTGAGCGGTACTACCACGGTAGTGGCGCACAGCGGAGCAACAACGTGCACTCGGCGTCGAAGAGCATCCTGCAGGCGCTGGTCCACATCGCCGTCGCGAAGGGTGACATCGGAAGCCTGGACGACCCGGTGGCCGACTACCTGCCGGAGTACTTCGCCAATGGGTCGGCGGATAAGAAAAGAATCACCATCCGGCACATGTTGAACATGAGGTCAGGCCTCGACTGGACAGAGGATTCGACCGAAAGGCAGGTCGAGAAGACGTCGAACTGGGTCCAGGCGATTCTCGACCGCCCCCTCAAGTCTGTCCCTGGCACGACGTACAACTACAGCAGCGGCAATACGCACGTCGTCTCGGCCGTGCTGCAGAAGGCCACCCGTATGAGCACCTGCCAGTTCGCCCACCAGTACCTATTCGGACCGATGGGCATCACGGCCGAGCATTGGGGCCGTGATCCGCAAGGCATCTTCTCCGGCGGCTACAACGTCTATCTGACGCCACGGGAAATGGCCAAGTTCGGTCTGCTCTACCTGCAGGACGGCAAGTGGGCCGGCCGGCAGCTCGTGCCACATGACGCGGTGCGGGCGGCGCAGGCCCGGACCGCCCAGGTCGACGACACATTCGCCTATTCCGAGGGTTGGTGGATGAACACCGTCTCCGAACGCTCGACGTACTTTGCCTGGGGATACGGCGGGCAGTTCATCTACGTGATCCCCAGCGTGGACACCGTGCTCGTGACGAGCGAGAACACCGGCAACAGCAGTGTCAACAAGGAGATCAACCCAAGGGAGTTCATTCGCGACCACCTGCTGCCCGCCATAACCGGACCCTGATCCCGGCGCCCCGTGCCGAGGTGCCCTAGAGTCGCCGGATGCGGCGAAGGACGGGACTGGCGATGGCTGGGGTTGCGGCCCTGGTCTGGAGCGAGTGGTTGAACTGGCGTTGGTCTCGGACTCTCGTGGGGAACAGCGAGGGCGCGGCCGAGGCCGTGGTCGTGTTGGGTTACCGGAACCCCCGGGCGACGGCGAACGTCATCAACCGATGGCGGGTCCGAGCGGGGCTTCGCTCCATCGCAGCTGGCAGTGCGCAGGGCACCCGCGTGATCTTCAGCGGTGGTGCGACCAGCAGTGGCGCTTCGGAGGCCCAGGTGATGGCTGACTACGCGAAGTCGGTGCTTGAGTTCGACGGAACAGTGCTCCTCGAGGACCAGAGCGCTACGACATGGGAGAACATCACGAACGTGATCCCACTGCTCGAGGACGTCGACCACATCAAGATCGTCTCTCAGCCGGCCCACGCGCTCAAGGCTCGCGCGTACTTGCGGCGGCAGCGCCCTGATCTGGCAGAGAAACTGGTGCGTGCGGATGACTACCGCCCTGGCGAGTGGCTGACCGTCAAACCACTGCTGGCTGCGTACGGAATTTGGAAACTCCGCGTTCTCAAGGCCGACGAACGGAAGATCTCGCTGTAGACAGCCACCGTCGCGTGTCGGGGCCGGCCTCGCCTGTCCCGCACAGCAGCGCGAAAACCCTCGCGGCGGGCACGGCGACAGTCAGGGTGGCGCTCACGTTCTCCTGGTCCACGGTGTGCACGCCCCCGTGCCACCGATGGCGGGGCTTGTAAGGGGGCCAGCCTTTCGGACGACCGTCGAGGTTGCCTTGCCATCGCCGGAACCGAGGCGGCCAAGGTCGACTCCGGCTGCTTCATGCAGCGACCCCGGCACGCCCGAGTCCGGTCCGCCTCACCCCGGTGGCCCGGGCCGCAACCGTCCTGGTCGCCGTCCTCGGGGCGTCGCTGCCGGACGAGGTCGGCCGAACCTTCCACCTGACGCGGCCCTGGTGCGCGGTGATGGCGATGACCGACCCGGACCTGGCCAACTTGTTCACCTAGGGCGTGTCCGCTCCTGTGCCGGCCACGTAGACGGTGTTGGTCGATGTGCCGCCTTGCAGGGGATTGTCGAAGTGGACGACATGGGCCGCTGACTGCGGGAAGACCTCTGTGAGTGCGGAGGCGAACTGTGCGTCCGGCGGGTCGTTCGACCACAGGGCGAAGACCCCGTTGGGGTGGAGGTGTTCGCTGAGAGCGCGGAGCCCGGCGGGCTGGTAGAGCGCCGCGTGGCGCGGGTGGAGCACATGGCGCGGCGAGTGGTCGACATCCAGCAGGATGGCGTGGAAGCGGCGGCCCGGCTCCCTCGGGTCCAGACCGTTCGAATCGGCCGCCATCGCGAAGAAGTCGCCTTGGACCAGGCGGCAGCGGGCGTCTGAGGTGAGCCGGGCGCCGAGCGGGACCAGACCTCGCTGATGCCAGTCGATGACTTCGGCGAGCGTGTCGATCACGGTCAGCGAGCGCACCCGGGGGTCGTCCAGCGCAGCCTCGGCGGTGTACCCGAGTCCGAGTCCGCCGACGACGACGTCCAGCTCGGCGTCCGGCAGTTTCGCCAGTCCGAGTTCCGCGAGCGCGATCTCGCCGGCTGTGAACAGGCTGGACATCAAGAACTCGTCGCCGAGCTTCACCTCGTACACATCGGTGCCCGATGCCGGGTCGCGTCGGCGCCGCAGACTGATGTCGCCCATCGCTGTCGGGCGCCAGTCGATCTCCTCGAAACGCGCGCTCATCCGTTTACCTTTCTGATGCACCGTCGGTGCTGGAAGCCGATGCCTGGAACGCTGCTCCGCGCAGGCGTGGACGCAGGCGCGAAACCGTCCCTGCCCTGCCGACAGGACTGCCGGCAGGGCAGGGAGGGGGAAGGAGGCCGGTCAGGCGTCGATGATGACGGGGATGATGAGGGGCCGGCGGCGGTGGGTACGGAAGGCCCAGTTCGCCACGGCGCGGGCGATGAGCTGTTCCAGCTGGTGTGCGTCGCCGACGCCTTCCTGGGCCGCGGTCGCCAGAGTCTTCTCGATGACAGGGATGACCGGTTCGAAGGTGGTGTCGTCGTGGACGAATCCCCGGGCCAGGAAGTCGGGCGTCTCGGCAAGGGCGCCCGTGTCGGCGTCGACGATCGCCACCACCGTGACCACGCCTTCCTCCGCGAGGGTGAGGCGATCCTTGAGGGACGCCTCGGTGGCGCCGCCGACCTCCATGCCGTCCACGTAGACGTTGCCCGCGGGCACCTTGCCGGTGATCGACGCACGCCCGTCCACGAGGTCGACGACGACGCCGTCCTCGGCGATGACCACCCGCTCGGGATCGACCCCCGTACGGATGGCCAGGTCGGCGTTGGCCCGCAGATGGCGCCACTCGCCGTGCACGGGCATGACATTGCGGGGCTTGACGATGTTGTAGCAGTAGACGAGCTCACCGGCGCTGGCGTGCCCGGAGACGTGCACCTTGGCGTTGCCCTTGTGGACGACATGGGCGCCCCACCGGGTCAGCCCGTTGATCACCCGGTAGATGGCGTTCTCGTTGCCGGGGATCAGGGAGCTGGCGAGCAGGACGGTGTCGCCCTTGCCGATGCGGATCACGTGGTCGCGGTTGGCCATCCGGGACAGAGCCGCCATCGGCTCGCCCTGGGACCCGGTGCACACCAGGGTGATCTTGTGGTCCGCCAGCTTCTCCATTTCCTTGGTGCTCACGACCAGGCCGCTGGGAACCTTCAGGTACCCGAGGTCGCGGGCGATGCCCATGTTGCGGACCATGGAGCGGCCCACGAAGGCGACCTTGCGGCCGTGCTGGTGCGCGGCGTCCAGAACCTGCTGGATGCGGTGCACGTGGCTGGCGAAACTGGAGACGATCACCCGACGCGGGGCGGTACGCATCACCTGCTCGATCGCCGGGTTCAGCTCGCGCTCGGAGGTGGTGAAGCCGGGGACCTCGGCGTTGGTGGAGTCGGTGAGGAAGAGATCGACGCCCTCCTCGCCGAGGCGGGCGAAGGCGCGCAGGTCGGTGATGCGGTCGTCCAGCGGGAACTGGTCCATCTTGAAGTCACCGGTGTGCAGCACCATCCCGGCCCCGGTACGGATCGCGACCGCGAGGCTGTCCGGGATGGAGTGGTTGACCGCCACGAACTCGCAGTCGAAGGGGCCGAAGCTGCGCCGGTCGCTCTCACGTACCCGCACCGTGCGCGGCCGGATTCCGTGCTCCTTGAGCTTGGCCTCCAGGAACGCCAGTGTGAGCTTCGAGCCCACGACAGGGATGTCGGAGCGCTCGCGCAGCAGATACGGCACGGCGCCGATGTGGTCCTCGTGGCCGTGGGTGAGTACCACGGCCACGATGTCGTCCAGGCGATCACGGATCGAGGTGAAGTCCGGCAGGATCACGTCCACGCCGGGCTGGGTCTCTTCGGGGAACAGCACGCCGCAGTCGACGATGAGCAGCTTGCCGGCATGCTCGAAGACGGTCATGTTGCGGCCGATCTCACCCAGACCGCCCAGGGCTACGACCCTCAGCCCTCCTTCAGGCAAGGGAGGAGCGGCTTTCAGTTCGGGATGTGGATGGCTCATATTCCGACGTTACCGGAGAGTCCGCCGAGGAGATCCACTGGCTGCCCCGACCAGCTGGTTCGGCATGGCGCGACCGAGGCGGTCAGCGGGCGGAGCGGGGCTACCACGGCAGCGGACGGGACAGCGCGCGGCGGAGGGTACCGCCGAGCCGACATCACGATCCGATCGCGTACGTACGGGTATGGACCGGTATCACCGGAGTACGTGTCACCCAGTCGACCTCTGCTCGAATCGCGTCGGGTTGGTGATCGATTCAGGGCTTGCCCACAAATTCGGATCCGTATCCGGGAAGGCCGCCAGGAAATCCTCGCCGGCCAGGGTCGAGTCCTGTTCCCCGGATTCACCGCAATGATTGAACACCTCCCTTACAGGGCGGACCCGGGCGACCGGTCAGGCAAGTCCTCTCCGGGCGGCACCATCCTCGTCGTCGGCAGGGACGACGCCCGTCACCAAGCACGTCATCGCAGTGCGCGAGCCAGGACACGCCGGTGATCCAGGACCCACTGCCAGGCATCCTGGACCTCAGTGACCGCGCTGGCCTCTCGAAGGCCGATCATCGCCTGGTCTCCCGCCTGTGCGGCAGCCTCGATGCCGCGCCAGCACCTGTCCTGCCACCACAGGATCGCAGAGATGAGGTCGCCCCGATCGGCCAGCGCGTAGGTGTCGGCGACCGACCGCAACCGCCGCGCGCTCTCGTCGATGTCTCTCACCCTGGGCCCGAGACCGATGTACTGCCAGCACACATGGGCGACATCGTGAACACGTGCGCCCGGAGCCGCCAAGTCCCAGTCGATGAACGCCAGCGGACGCAAGGCGCCGTCGACCGATCGGTAGACCGTGTTCTTGGGCGAGAGATCGTTGTGACAGACGACCTCCTGTGATCCGGCCAGTTCTGTGCCTGCTGTCAGATCGTGGAACTCCCGCACGAGCCGGGTGACCAGCAGCAGACTCTCCTCGGAGTGCACGGCTGACGGTTGTTCCCGTTCCCAGGCCACGTGCCCGTCAAGGTAGGTGAGGACCTCACGCCCGTCCTCATCGAGACCCAGGTACCGCGGTGCCCCGGGCCAGCCGCGGGCCTCGAAGAACCTGAGCAGTTGGGCGACGAACCCGGTACTGGCCGACGCAGGGCGGCGCACCGTGGCACCGACCCGCACGACGTTATTGACGAAGCCACCCGGCAATGACGATTCAGACATCCCTCCACTCTGAATCATCGAGGCCTCCACCACGGCCGACGCGGCAGAGGCCGAGCGGGGCCGACAACTCGGTGCTCGCGGCTCGGGTCATGGCGCCGGGCCGGATCTCCGCCGAGATCCGGCCCTTCCTGATGCCTGAGTCCCAGGCGTGTGCCGTCAGCGTGGAGTCGGCCGACTAGCCGATGACTCGGCCCAGTTCGATCCGGTCGATGTTGGGAGCCCACGCGGTCGCGTTCCCGAACGTGACCTTGTTGGAGCCCTTCTTGAGGTCGACGGGGACGCCCAGGGTCCAGTAGTCGTCCCAGCTCCAGGTGTTCTTGAAGGTGGCCTTCTGGGGGGCGGCGCCGCCCACCGTGATGTCCGCCGTACGGGACATGATGTCGGTGTTGTAGGAGTGGCCGTTGTCGCGCCGGTCGTTGTGCGCGTAGTGGGTGACGAGCATGTAGCGGCCGGACTTGGGCGCGTCCACCGTGAACTCGGCGGTGCTGGAGGCGCTGTTGCCGAGCCAGCCGATGTAGGAACCGGCGGAGGCGTGGGCGGAGTCGACGAGCTTGGCGCCGCCCGCGAGGGTGGCCGAGGCGCCCTCGTAGGAGAGGGTGCCTGACGTCGAGCCGGCGCCCGAGACGTCGAGGGAGCGGACGGAGGCGTCCTTGGCCGTCATCGAGATGCGGTTGTTGCCCGCCACGAGGTACAGCCGCAGGGTCCGGCCGGGTGCCGCCGTCACCTTCTCACCGTGCAGTTCCAGCTTCACCGCCGCGGAGGCGCGTGACACCACGGTGTAGTAGCCGTCGCGCGGGGCGTAGGCGTCGAAGACCGCCTTGTCGCCGGAGCGCAGGACGAGTGCGCCCGTGCCGACCCCGGCCGACGAGGAGTAGTCGTAGGACGGCTTCCCGCTGATGTCGGCCAGCGTGGCCTCGTACGAGGCGGAGGGTGCGGCGGTGGTACGGGCGGTCAGGTCGATGCGGTCGAGGGTGACCTCGGCGTCGCCCTTGGCCAGCGTCAGCACATGTTGGCCGGCCGGGAGTTCGACGGTGACGTCCTTCTTGGCGCGGTAGGTCCAGTTCTCGGTGGAGGGATAGGAGACCGTGACCGGGTCCTTTCCGTCGATCGAGAGCTTCTGCGTGGCGGGTGCCCCGGACTGGTTGCCGTACAGGATCGCCAGGTCGTACGTGCCGGCCTTGGGCACCGTCACCGTGAAGTCGACCTTGCTGGAAGCGGTGTTGAGCGAGCCGACGTCCTTAGTCCCGGAGGCCGCGTAACCGTTGGCGTTGCTGACCGTGCCCTGGGTGTAGACCTGGCCTCCGGTGATGGTCGCGTCCTCGGCCTCGTACGAGGCGGCCCAGGGGACGGAGGCGGTGGACGGGGTGCCCGAGCCGCCGGGGGTGAGGGCGATCCGGTAGGCGGACATCTTGTGCATGCCGCGCAGCGGGACGGTCACCGAACCGTCGGCCGCGACCTTGACCTTGGTCCGTGCGAGGACACGCGGCGCCGCGTGCTGGCCCTCGTAGCCGGTCCAGGCGGACTCGGCGACGGTCGCGGTGACCGTGCGGCCGAAGACGGACCGGGAGACGTTCTGGACCACGACGTCGGAGTCACCGGCCGAGCCGCCGAGCAGGACCTGCGCCTGGTGCCGCTTCTTGTCGTACGAGGCCAGACCCTGCAGGGTGTCGATGGTGTTGGCCTGCGGTGGGGTCACCTTGACCGTGTTGCCGGTCAGCCCGGCGTACCAACGGAAGAACCACCAGCCGCCGTTGGGGATGTTCGAACGCACCACGTTGCCGTCGAGGTTGCCGGCCGCGTCCCAGTAGGCCTGATTGGCGTACACCTTGTTCCGCTCGAACATCGAGACCCACTGCGCGAGTTGCCCGGGCACGGACAGGTCGCGCCGGTTGGCGTACTCGTCGATGTTGATCTTCAGCGGCGCGATGCCGAGGTTCTTCTCGATCGAGCGGTAGTTGTCGTAGTTCCCCTGGAAGTTGCGCAGAGAGCTGGAGTCCAGCTCGTGCCAGGTCATGATCTGGGGAAGGACGTTCTCCCGCTTGGCGAAGGTGAGGAAGTCGGTCAACAGGCGTGTGTGATAGCCGGATTCGTTCGGGCCGGCGATCCTGGCGTCGGGGTCGATCGCGCGGATCCGCTGGTACACCGTCTTCCAGTCCTTGAAGAACCGGTCCCGGTTGACCTCGTACTGCGCCTGGTTGGAGGTGCCGAGGTTGTACCAGATCTGGTCGGGCTCATTGAACGGGATGTAGACGAAACGGTCGCTGTTCGGGTCGGCCGACACCTCCTTGACGATCTTGTCGACCTTGGGGAGGTAGTCGTCGATGCCGAGATCCTCGTACGGCCACTTGGAGTAGATGTCCTGCATCATCACCAGGATCTCGCCGCCGCCGTTGCGGAAGAACGACTTGGAGACGGTGAGCGCGTCGCCGTTGGGGTGCTGGGCGCCGCCCTCCGGCTTCTGCGAGACGCTGGTGATCTTCAAGGGTGCCAGCACGGCGTCGCTTGGTACGCCGTCGTCGCTGAGCCCGTACAGAGTGCCGTTGGCGCCGTGCATCACCGGGCCTTCGGACGCGGCGAGATCGACGGTGACGCGCTGCGGGTCGGCGGCGGTAGCGGTCCCCGCCGCGGGGAGGGTGCCTGCCATGGCGGTGACTCCAAGTACGGCTGTGACAAGGGCGGTTCTGGTACGGGACCTGGTGCGGGATCCCGTACGGGTGGGGGTGCTCACGCTGTTGGACCTCCAGTCATTTGACGGCTCCACTGGTGATTCCGGACACGATCTTTCGCTGGGCCACCAGGAAGATGGCGACCATGGGCAGGCTCATCACCACGACGTACGCGAAGACGAGATGCCAGTTGTTGAGGTAGAGCTGGGCGCTGGCGACCTTGTAGAGGTTGAGCGGCAGGGTCGCCTTCTCTCCGCCGCCGAGGACGAAGAAGGCGTAGAAGATGTCGCTCCAGGCGTAGAGCATCACCATGATCGTCGCGGTGGCGATGACCGGCCTGAGCAGCGGCAGGATGATCTGCCGGAAGATCCGCAGGGGTGTCGCGCCGTCCATCCGCGCGGCCTCCTCCAGCTCCACGGGGATGGCCCGGATGAAGCCGGTCATGAAGAAGATCGACGTGGAGAGGTACATCCCGGTGTAGACGGCGATCATGCCGGGCCGGGTGCCCGCGAGCCCGAGCTGCCGCAGCTCCATGACGATGGTGATGACGGCGGGCGGCAGCAGCAGTCCGCTGATGCAGAGCGCGTACGCCGCCGAGACGAGCTTCGACTTGCGGCGCGCGAACACCCAGGCTGCCCCCGCCCCGAGGATCAGCACGAGAGCGACCGAAGGCACCACGACGAGCAGGGAGTTGAGGAAGCCGCGCAGCATCTCGCCCTGGCTGACGGCATCCTCGTAGTTGCTGCCCGGCTGCCACTGCTGCGGCAGGTCCAGGTTGGGCGTGATCGCTTCGGCCTGCGGCTTGGCGGAGGTGACGGCGACCAGCCACAGCGGTACGCCCACGGCGAGCCCGGCGATCAGCAGGACGAGCGCCGGACGGCCGTAACGCCAGGCGGGGTTCACGGCGGACGCGCGACGCACGGCGGATGTGGGATTCGCGGTGGTGCTCACAGCAGTTGCTCCCTTCGGCGCAGTCCGATGACGAGGGGGATCGCGACGGCGACCACGACCAGGAAGAGGACGAGGCTCATCGCGGAGGCCTGGGCGTACAGGCCCTGCCCGAAGATGCGGAACATGTAGATGTTGAAGACCTCCGTGGAGGCAGCGGGCCCGCCGCCCGTCGTGGCCTGCACGATGTCGAAGGTGTTCATCGAGCCGATCAGCGCCGTGGTGACGTTGAAGGTGAGGGCGGGAGCCAGCATCGGCCAGCGCACCGACCAGAAGGTCCGCCACGGCCCGGCACCGTCGCACTTCGCGGCCTCCAGCATCTCGCCGGGGATGCCCTTGAGGCCGGCCAGATAGATCAGCATGGACAGGCCCATCCACTTCCAGCCGTGGATGACGGTGACCAGGACCAGCGTCCAGGTCGTCGAGCCGAGCCAGGGGATGTTCGTGCCGAGGAGTCCGTTGACGGCGCCGTCCTGGTTCAGCAGCGCCTGGAAGACGTAGCCGGTGGCGAGCGCCGAGATGAGCACCGGCAGGAAGAAGACGGCGCGGAAGAACCGGTTGAACCGGGAGTCCGCCTCCAGCAGCAGCGCCAGCACCAGCCCGAAGCCGTTCTGGAAGACCGCCGCCAGCAGGGCGTACACCAGGGTCGTACGGATCGCCCGCAGCAGTGAGCCGTCGTCGGCGATGGTCTTGAAGTTGTCGAGGCCGGTGAAGGCGATGTCCGGGTGGTACGAGGACCAGTTGGTGAACGGGTAGTAGAAGTTGAGCAGGTTCGGCACCAGGAAGAAGGCCGCGAAGACGGCGATCGCGGGGAGTGCGAACCACCAGGGGTGGTGGACGGCGGCACGGGGCAGCCGTCCCACCTTTCGTGCCCGGCCCTTGGCGGGCGCCGGTTTCTGCGTGCGCGTGCGTATGGCCGTGTCCGCCATCGGAAATCCTTGCCCGTCGGGTCGGTCGGGTCTAGAAGCCGGTCGCGCCCTGGGCCTTGGCCACCTGTGCGAACTGGTCCTGGATCGCCTGTGCCACCTGCTGCGGGCTCTTCTTCCCGTAGAGCATGTCGGCGAGGTAGAGGTGGGTGTCGGGCGCGACGATCGCCTTGGCCTGGAAGACACCGATGGCCGTGGGCAGCGCCTTGACCTGGGTCATCGATGCCTGGGGAAGGCCGTCGGGGGTCGGCACGGACGGCTGCACGGAGGGGATCTTCATCGCCTTGATGTAGTCGGGGTAGTCCGGCCCGAGCCAGAAGGCCATGAACTGGCGGGCGGCGTTCTGCCGCTTCTCGTCACCGGTCTTGAACGCGACCACGCCGTTGGTCTGGTCGGGGGAGTACATCCCGGTCGCGGAGGAGTTGGCGATCGGGAACCAGCCGATCTTCTTGTCGATCTCGGCCGTGGAGTACTTGGCCTGCAACTGGCTCTGGAAGGAGGTGACGTTGAGGACCATGCCGGACTCGCCCTTCCAGAGGGAGTCGGCCTGCCCCGTGAAGGTTCCGGTCTTGTAGTTCTTCTGCGCGAGCCCGGCGTCGAGCAGCTTCTCCTTGTACTTCTTGATCGCGTCGACGACGACCGGGTCGGTCCACTTCTCCTTGTTCTGGTTGAGGTCGGCCCACCACTGCTTGTCGAGGTCGGTGAGCTGGACCTGCATCTGCCACTGCAGCGGCCACTTGTCGCCGCCGGCCTCGTAGAAACCGGCCGCGTCGGTCTTGTCCGTGATGGTGCTGCCCAGTGCCAGCAGCTCGTCGTACGACTTCGGGAAGTCCTTCTCGGCCAGCCCGGCCTTCTTGAAGACGTCCTTGTTGTAGTAGACGCCGAGCATGGAGGGGCTGGTGACGATCGCCGCGTACCGCTTGCCGTCGATCACGCCCAGCGACTTCTCGGTGTCGCCGAGCTTGGACTCCCACTCCTCCCCGTCGAGGGGGAGGAGGTTCTGCTTCGGCTGGATGAAGGGCAGCGTGGAGATGGACGGCTGCCAGAACATCAGGTCCGGCTTGTCGCCGGAGGCGAGCTTGGTAGGCACGTTCTGCTCGTACAGGTCGGGGATGGCCTGTGCCTCGACCTCGGCGCCGGTTGCCTTCTCGAAGGCGTCGATGACCTGCTTCGGCGCGTTGACCGTGTTCTGTGCGGTCCACATCGTCAGCTTCACGCCGTCGAGGCGCGCGGTCGGGTCGACCTTCGTCTGCTTGCCGCCCGAGTCGGAGGAGGAACCGGAGTCGCCGGCCGTGGGGTCGCTGCACGCGGTGGCGGACAGAGCGGCGGCGCATATGAACGCCAGCGCGGGCAGGGCTCTTCTCTTCATGGTGTGCCTTTCGCGAACGGGCTCAGGTGTGCGGATCGGAATGCGGTCCGGCTGAGAAGGTGCGAGCGGGCGGTTCGGGTGGTGCGAAGCAAGAGGGGTGGGAGCGGCTTCACTCGCGTTCGGGCGGTGGCCCCGAGCTCTCCCGCACCACCAGTTCCGGTACGGAGACGGGGTGCGGGGCGATCTGCGCGGACTCCTCCAGCACACCGTGCAGCAGGGCGAACGCGGATCGTCCGAGACCGGTGAAGTCCAGTCGTACGGTCGTCAGCGACGGGGTGAGATAGGCGGAGTGCGGGGCGTCGTCGAACCCCGCCACGCTGACGTCGCCGGGGACTGCCCGGCCCGTCTCGTGGAGGGCGCGGATGACCCCGAGCGCGAGGTCGTCGTTGCCGCACAGAATCGCGGTGACGTCAGGGTTCCCGGCGAGTTTCAGGCCCGCCGCGTGGCCGCCCGCCGGGCCCCAGCTGCCCTGCAGCGGGCGGGGCCGTGGCGCTCCGGCCTCCTTGAGCGCCTGCTGCCACCCGGTGGTTCGGGCGCTGGTGCGCCGGGTGCTGGACGGGATGGCGACGTAGTGCACGGTCTCGTGGCCGAGGGAGAGCAGATGGCGGGTCGCTTCGTAGGCGGCCTCGCGGTCGTCGGCCCACACCCAGGGGCGGTCGTCGCCGGGCGGGCTCGCGGGGGTCTCCACCACGCCGACGACCGGCAGATCGGCGGGCACCGCGCCCAGGGCCCGTACACCGGCCGGATCGTATGCGATCACGATCAGACCGCCGCCGGCGTCCGCCGACCGCTGCACCTGGGCGGCGACTTCCGCCTCGTCGGCCCCGTCGGCCGATTCCAGTACGCCGATCCCCACGGTGTAGGAGGCAGCCCGCGCCGCCTCCTCGATGCCCTGGAGGACCGAGGCGTAGCCGTAGTGCGTGGTGTTGGAGGTGAGCACGGTCACGGCGCGGCTGCGTCCGCTGGCGAGGGCGAGCGCGGTGGAGTTGCGCCTGAACCCCAGTTCGTCGATGGCTGCGAGCACCCGCTCCCGGGTGCTCGGCTTGACGCTGGGATGGTCGTTGATCACCCGCGAGACGGTCTGGTACGAGACCCCGGCCGCGGTCGCGACATCCCTGATACTCACCGAGCGCCTTGTGTGACCGGTCACATTCATGCCAGGATTGTGACCGGTCACATGAGGCTCGTCAAGAGACCGTAATCATGAATTCACGCGGCAGACTCAGACCGCCGTCAGCGGCGGTCAGCGAGAGGGGAAGACGTTGACCGTTACGTCGGACGCGGCGGGCACGGCCCCCAACGACACTCACCAGCAGGTCACTTGGGGCCATCGGGCGCTGGAGGCGGAGTTCGCCACCGGCGCCGACGGGGTCCTGCGGTTGGTCCGGCTGGCCCGCCCCGGCGACCCGGTGTCCGAGTCCGGCTCGGACGCTCCTCTCCACCTTGTGGAGCTCACTGCCCTCGGCCACGGCAGCGGTTGGTCGGGTCCCCGCTTCACCGGCACGGCCTTCGGTGCCCGGCTGAAGCACCGGGGACACACCACCCGGGAACGCGACGGCTGGACGTATTTGACCGTCGAACTCCACGACCCAGGGACCGGTTTGACCGCGTTCGTCGAGTGGTCCTCGCCCGTCGGACTGCCCGTGCTCCGCTCCCGCGTCCGCCTCCGCAACGACGGAGAGGAACCCCTCGTCGTCCAGTCCGTCAGCAGTCTGCTGCTGGGCGCCCTTCCCTCCCCCGACAGCCTCGACGTCCACCGCGCCCGCAACGACTGGCTGGCGGAGAGCCGTTGGTACACCGAGCCGCTGCGGGACACCGTCGCCGACATCCATGTCGACGTCCACCAGCACGACAGCCGGGCGGCACTGACCCTGGCCGGCCGCGGCAGCTGGCCCACCGACGGGCACCTCGCGATGGGCGCCCTCACCGAACGCGGGGGCGACCGGGCCTGGTTGTGGCAGATCGAATCCCCGGCGGGCTGGCGCTGGGACCTGGGCGAGCGCGACCACGGCACGCATCTGGCGCTGAACGGCCCAATGGACGCGGAGCACCAGTGGCGCGTCCGACTGCCCCCCGGCTCCGAATTCACCACCGTGCCCGGTGTCCTGGCCCTCGGTTCCGGGCTGGACGACGCCTTCGGCGCCCTGACCTCGTACCGCCGTGCAGTACGCCGCTCTCACCCGGACCACACCACGCTGCCGGTCGTCTTCAACGACTACATGAACACGCTGATGGGCGACCCGACGACGGAGAAACTGCTGCCGCTGATCGACGCGGCCGCCGAGGCCGGGTCGGAGTACTTCTGTATCGACTCCGGCTGGTACGACGACGGCACCGAGGGCTGGTGGGACAGCGTCGGCGAGTGGCTGCCCTCGCCGCGCCGCTTCCCCGACGGCGGAATCCAGGAGGTCCTCGACCGTATCCGGGAACGCGGCATGGTGCCCGGACTGTGGCTGGAGCCGGAGGTCGTGGGCGTGCGCAGTCCCGTCGCGGACTCACTGCCGCCGGACGCCTTCTTCCAGCGCGACGGTCTGCGCATCACCGAGCAGGGCCGCCACCAGCTCGATCTGCGACACCCCGCCGCCCGTGCGCACCTGGACAAGACGGTGGACCGGCTCGTCGGTGACTGGGGGGTGGGCTACCTCAAACTGGACTACAACATCGTGGTCGACCCGGGTACGTGCGCGCCCGGGGACATCGCGCCGGGAGCCGGGCTGCTCGGTCATGCCGAGGCGTACCTGGACTGGCTGTCCGAGGTGCTGGACCGGTACCCGGGTCTGGTGATCGAGAACTGTGCCTCGGGCGGGATGCGGATGGACGGGGCAACACTGGCCGTCACCCAGCTCCAGTCCACGAGCGACCAGCAGGACCCGCTGCGCTTCCCGCCGATCGCCGCCGCCGCGCCGACGGCGGTCCCGCCCGAGCAGGGCGCCGTCTGGGCCTACCCGCAGCCCGAGTTCGACGATGACCTGATCACCTTCACCCTGGGTGGGGCGCTGCTCGGTCGGATCCATCTGTCGGGCCACCTGAACCGGATGCCGGAGCGCCAACTCGGGCTCGTACGGGACGCGGTGGACGTGTACAAGTCGATCCGCCGGGATCTGGCGGAGGCCGTGCCGTTCTGGCCGCTCGGCCTTCCGGGCTGGACGGACGAATGGCTGGCCCTGGGGATGCGCGTGCCCGGTGACAGTACGTCGTACCTCTCGGTCTGGCGCCGCGGTGGTGAGACCGAACTCCATCTGCCGGTGCGGCACTTGGCGGGCCGGCAGGTGCGTACCGAGATCCTGCACCCGTCCGCTCCGACAGCCGGCTCGGCGGTCTGGGACGGGGACGGACTGAGGGTGTCGCTGCCGCGCACGCCCGCCGTCCTGCTGATCCGTCTCACCTCGGGCGCATAGGGGCAAAGGTCACTGCACGGCCGCGAGAACGCGTGGATGCCCAGGTGCCGACCGGAGTCCGGTCGACACCTGGGCGTTCCGAGGAGGCTCAGGCCGCTACTTCTCCGTCATCGGTGTGACGGCGACCTGGTCGATCACCGGTGCGTACGGGGATCGCTGGTCGTACTGGTTGTAGGTGTCGCCGTCGAAGTCGGGGAGTTCCTGTGCGGTGAAGGTCAGCCGGTTCGTGCCCTTCTTCAACGTGACCGGGACGGTCAGGTCCCGGAAGCTGTTGAAGTGGAAGGTGGTCGGGAAGAGCAGCCGGCGTGCCGTTGCGCCGTTGACCGAGAGGTCGGCGTGGCGGGCGATCGGGTCGGGGTTGTAGTGGGTGGCGGGTGCCTGTTCGGCGTTGGAGTAGCGGATGGTCACCGCGTGCTGTCCCGCCCGCTTGGCGACGACGTCGAGGGTGAGGGCGTTGGCCTTTCCGTTGCCGATGTCCGTGACGGCCTTCCCGCCCGTGGCGAAGGTGTACGCCTCGGTGGCCTTGGCGGCGCCGGTCAGTGTGCCGCCCTCCGCCTGGTACACCTTCGTCGCCAGGTTGCCGCTGGACGGCGCGACCCGCAGCCGGTCGAGGACCAGCTCGCGTGAGTCGCCGGTGACGGTGATCTTGTTGATGCCCTCGGACAGGAACACCCTCATGACGTCTGTGCCACGCTTGCCGGCTCCCACCTTCGGGATGTCGAGCTTCTCGCCGTTGAGGGACACCTTCGCCCGGCCGCCGCCGAGGTGGTCCAGGGACACGGCCGCCTCGCCGTCGGTGGGGGAGTGGACCCAGAAGGTCGCGGAAGCACCCTTGGGCAGTGGTACCGCGCCCGGCCCCGAGACATTGCGGTAGCCGTAGCCGGGCCGGGTCCCGGTGACGGTGGCGTACTCGGCCTCGTAGATCGCCGGACGGGTCACGTTCTCGTCGCGCAGCGACAGGTCGATCTTGTCGATGATCGCGTCACCCTTGGTGACGCCGAGGTCCGGGTCCTGGGCGGCGAGCGTGATCCTGTGCTTGCCCGCGGTGAGCTTCACCGTGGTGTCGGTGTGGCCCCAGACCACCCACTTGTAGCCGAGCGGCAGCCGCAGTTCCTGTGGGTCCTTGCCGTCGACGCGCAGGAAGACGTTGGTCGGGCCCTGCTCCTTCACCAGATCGAACAGGTTGTAGGAGTTGGCGAAGACGCTCAGGTCGTACGTTCCGTCCTGCGGGACGTCCACGTCGAAGGAGAGCACCCCGTCGGAACCGGTGCGCAGGCCGCCGACGTTGTAGTTGCCCGACGTCGCGAACTTGCCGACGTCGGAGGGCGTGCCCTCGGGGCCGTTCTTCGAGTAGCCCTTGCCGGTGTAGGCGGCGTTCTCCGCCTCGTACGTCTTGCGCCAGCTGACCGATGGCTCGGCAGGCTCCGCGCTGTTCCCGCCGGGGGAGAGGATGACCTGGTACGCCGACATCTCGTTCATGGCGGTCATCGGCAGGGTCACCGTGCCGTCCTTGCCGACGGTGACCTCTTGGTCCGCCAGCCGCAGCGGCTGCGCCGAGTCGCCGACCTGCCCGGTCCACGGGATCTCCTGCACGGTGGCGTGCACCGTCTTCCCGAACAGCTTCGGGTCGATGTTCTGGAAGACGACGTCCGCGTCGCCGCTCTTGCCGCCGAAGATGGCCCGGGACTGCTTCTTCTCCTCGTCGAGGGTGGCCACGCCCTGAAGCGTGTACTGCTGGTTCGGATGGGGCGCGGTCACCTTCACCGTGTGCCCGGACATCTGGCCGTAGGCGTTGAACAGCCACCACTGGCCGTTGCCCTTGTTGGCGTCGACGGCCGAGTCGTTGAGGTTGCCGTCGATGTTCCAGTACGCCAGGTCGGCGTCGATCTTCGACTCCTCGATGGCGGAGACCCACTGGACGACCTGGCCGGGCACGGAGAGGTGGTAGTTGTGCCCGTACTCGTTGACGTTGATGGGCAGCGGGTCGATCCCGACCTCCTTCTCCCACTGCCGGTACTTGGCAACGCTCGTGCGGACCGCGGCGGGGCTGGACAGCTCGTGCCAGGTCATCACGTCCGGGACGACGTCGTTGGCCTTGGCGTACTGCAGGAAGCCCTTGACCTGGTCGTACAGGACGGAGGTGTTCGGGCCCGCGATGCGTGCGTCCGGATCCAGGCTCTTGATGAGGTGGTAGGTCTCCTTCCAGGCCGCGAAGAAGTCCTTCGGGTCGTTGAGCCAGGAGGTCTTGTTGTAACTCCAGTTGCCGGTGCCGAACATGTTCCCTTCGGGCTCGTTGAAGGGGACGTAGACGACGTGGTCCTTGTAGTCGCCCATGGTCAGGGCCTGCCGGACCTGCTTCTCGATCTTCCCCTGGAAGTCGGCGAGCCTCGCGGGACCGTCCGCGCCCGGCCACTCGTAGGGGAAGCCCCGGTAGATGTCGGTCATGTAGATGTAGACGTCCTTGCCGCCGGAGTCCACGAACGGCGGCAGGATCTCCAGCGCGTCCGCGCCGGGGTGTTGCGGACCGTCCTGCGCCTTGGTGGACACCGTGCGCAGGTGCATGCCCTCGATGAGGTTGCGGCTCGGCGCTCCGTCGCCGTAGATCCCGTACAGCGAGCCGCTGGCACCGCCGTGGAAGGCGCCGGTGTCGGTGGCGAGATCAATGACGAGCCGTTCCGGCTCCGCGGCCTGGGCCATACCTGCTGACGGTACGGCGAGCATGGTGGTGAGGACGGCTGCCACCGCGGCGGCTCCCATCGTTCTTTTTCGTGGTCGCACTGAAGTCTCCGTGAGTTCCGTGGCTTCTCGGACGCTGCGGTCCGACGCGTTTCGTACGTACGAGGTCCGGGCCGTGCATGGGTCTGCTCCCGTTCCGTCGGGGAACGGCTTCGCAGGGGCGAACCGGTTCGATTTCGCGCTGCGAGACGGGAGTCGTCCCAGTCGAGTGGCGCTCAGGTCGTGGGCTTCGGGTACACCCGGCCGGCCGTCGGGGCGTGCACCGCGTCGTTGCGCCGGGTGTGTCGAATCGGCGACGCACCCGGCCTGAGGGATGCACAGGGATGGGGCAGCGATGCCTCAAGGCATGGGTGATGCCTCGACAGCGGTCATGGTCCCCCCGATGTTCATCGAACCGGTTCGGGGAAGCTAGCACCGAGGAAACCGGCCAGCAATAGCCCCGACACAGATCTCTTCGGCTCCGCACGGGCTGCCGTCCTGATGGATTCAAGGTTGTCGCCGACCGTCACATCCGGCCCCTGGCCTGCTGGTGAGCGGGTATGCACCCAGGCGGGCCGGGGTCAGTGCCTGCGCGCACCGAGGTTTCCGGGCCGTTACGGGAAATTCGGTGCGAGGCGTTGACACTCGTGCGGGTTGCTCCTAACTTCACTTCACGCGAACCGGTTCGACGATCGGTGGCCGTCCGATCTCCATCACTGCGATCATCGGAACCGGTTCGCCCGATCTCGGCAAGATCTCAGCAAGGAGTCCTGTGAACATCGGTGAGATTGCCAAGCGGGCCGGTGTCTCGCGGAGCACCGTGTCCTACGCACTGAGCGGGAAACGCCCCGTGTCCGAGGACACCCGCCAGAAGATCCAGAGCGTCATCGACGAGCTGGGCTACCAGCCCAACGCGAGTGCGCGTGCCCTGGCCAACGGCCGGACCAACACCATCGGTCTGGTTTTCCCGCCGGCCGGGAACCACTACACCGGCATGCAACTGGACTTCATCGGCAGCGTCACCGAGGCCGCCGCGGCCTACGACTACGACGTGCTGCTCTCTCCGAGCGGTGCCGACAGCGACCGCTCGTTCCAGCGGCTGCTGGGCGAACGCCGCGTCGACGGCGCGATCCTGATGGAGATCCGGCTGGAGGACGACCGGCTCGACCACCTCGCCGCGGTGGACTTCCCCTCCGTCGCCATCGGCCGCACCGCCCACCCGGAGGGCAGCTGGTGGGTGGGCCTGGACCACACGGCACTGGCCGCGGCCTGTGTGCACCACCTCGCGGACCTGGGCCACCGCAGGATCGCCTTCGTCAACCGGCCCGAGCAACTCCTGCGGGCCGGGTACGAGTCGGCCCACCGAGGTCTGGAGGGTTTCACCAAGGCCGCGGCGGAGCGCGGGCTGACCGTCCGGACGTACTGCTGCGGGGACGACGCGGCCTCGGGCCTGGCCTGTCTGGAGCGGATCCTGCACGACGAGCCCACGACGACGGCCTTGGTCACGCTGAACGAAGCCGCGCTGGGCGGCCTCTACCGAGGGCTGACCGCGGCCGGCCGCCATGTGCCGCGCGACTTCTCCGTCACCGGGGTCGTGGCCAGCAGGTGGGCGGAGACCGTGACCCCGCAACTCACCGCGGCGGACGTGCCGGCGGAACAGATGGGCCGCCTCGCGGTCGAGCTGCTCGTCGAGCGGCTGGACCACCCCGACACACCGGCCCGGCATCACCTGCTCACTCCGCCGATCTCGTTGCGAGCGAGCACCGCGCCTGCCGGCACCGCGCCCACCGACCCGGCTCCGGACCTCGGCGCCTCTACGAACGGCTGACCGCCGCCCCGCTCTCTTCCTTTCCGTCTCCGCTCCCCTTACCGGCGGCCTGTAGAGCTCACCGCTCGATCTCGGCGAGCTCAGCAGCCCTCGACGACCCCTCCCAGGGCACGCACGTGTGCCGATCCCAGGGCACGCCTGTGCCAAAAACCATGAGGAACACGCCATGAACAGATCTGCCGGACGGCGTCTCACCGCCGCGGCCCTGACCGTCGTCGCTGTCACCGCCGGCGCCACCGCGTGCTCCTCGGGCGACGGCGGTGGCTCCTCGAAGGCCGCGGACAGCGGCACCTACACCGTCTGGGACCCGTACCCGCAGTTCGACAAGAGCTCGGCGTGGGCCAAGCTGCTCGACGACTGCGGCACCAAGGCCGGCGTGAAGGTCAAGCGGACGGCGTTCGACACCAGTGACCTGACCAACAAGGCCCTGCTGGCAGCGCAGCAGGACAACTCCGCGGACGTCCTCATCGTCGACAACCCGGTCGTGTCGACCCTCGCCGAGGCGGGGGTGCTCACCACGACCGACGACAACAAGCTGGACACCTCGGCCGTTGACCCCAACCTGCTCGCCGCGGGCCAGGCTGACGGGAAGACGTACGGCACCCCGATCGGCGCGAACACCCTGGCCCTCTACTACAACAAGGCGGTGCTGAAGAAGGCCGGAGTGGACATCGCCTCCGTCAAGGACTGGACGACGCTGACCGCGGCCCTGGAGAAGGTCGACAAGGCGGGGGACAAGGGCATCACCTTCTCCGCGATCGGGACCGAGGAGGGCAGCTTCCAGTTCCTGCCGTGGTTGTGGGGCTCAGGCGCACAACTGACCGAGCTGGACTCGACCGAGGCCGTCTCGGCGCTCTCTCTGTGGAACGACTGGCTGAAGAAGGGCTACGCCCCCAACTCGGTCATCAACAACACCCAGACAACCAGCTGGCAGGAGTTCGCGAGCGGCGACTACGCGTTCGCCGAGAACGGCACCTGGCAGCTCGCCAACGCCGAGAAGGCCGGCTTCGACTACGGGGTCATCCCCGTCCCCGGCGCCAAGGGCGGCAACGCCGCGGCCCCGACGGGCGGCGAGTTCGTGACCATCCCGGTGCAGGGCGAGACCGACCGCTACACCACCTCGCAGAAGCTCGTGTCCTGCCTGACCAGCGGCCAGAACCTCCTCGACACCGACACCACGCTGTCCTATGTCGCGCCCACCGGCGAGGTCCAGGACAAGCAGGTGGCGGCCGACGCCAAGCTGAAGCCCTGGGTCGACGCGGTCAGGGCGGCCAAGGGGCGCACCAGCGACGACCTCGGCACCAAGTACCCGAAGATCTCGGAGCAGATGTGGAAGGCCGTCCAGTCCGCCCTGAGCGGGTCGAAGTCGCCCAAGGACGCGCTGACGGCCGCTCAGTCCGCCGTCAAGTGACCGGAACACGGGCCCATCGATGAAGCACACGACACAGTTGCCGGACCGTCGGCCTGTGCGAGACCGGAACGGGGCGGCGACCGCCGCCCCGCCCCCGGCGCGCACCACGGCCCGGCGCCGACCCAGCTCCCAGCAATGGGCAGCCTGGGGATTCCTCGCCCCGGTCACCCTCTACCTCGCCCTCTTCTACGCCTATCCGCTCTACCGCAACATCGACCTGAGCCTGCGCAACTACACCGTCCGCTCCTTCGTCCAGGGCGACGCCCCGTTCACCGGTCTGCGGAACTACCTGACCGTCTTCGACGACCCGACCTTCGCTCCCGCACTCCTGCACACCGTGGTGTTCACCGTCGTATCACTGGTCTTCCAGTACGCCATCGGCCTGGCGCTCGCGGTGTTCTTCACCCAGCACTTCCGGCTCTCCGCGACCCTGCGCGCGCTGTTCCTGGTGCCCTGGCTGCTGCCCCTGATCGTGTCGGCCTCCACCTGGTCGTGGATGCTCAACAGCGACTCGGGCATCGTCAACGCCGCCCTGCACGCCGTCGGTGTCGGCCCGGTGAACTGGCTGACCTCCCCGGACTGGTCACTGACCTCGGTGATCATCGCGAACATCTGGATCGGAGTCCCGTTCAACCTGGTGGTCCTCTACAGCGGCCTGCAGTCCATCCCGGCCGGCCTGTACGAGGCGGCTGCCCTGGACGGCGCGAACGCCTGGCAGCGGTTCTGGCGCATCACCTTCCCGCTGCTGCGCCCGGTCTCCGCCATCACACTGCTGCTGGGCCTGGTCTACACACTCAAGGTCTTCGACATCATCTGGATCATGACCAAGGGCGGCCCGGCGGACTCGTCCACCACCTTCGCCACCTGGTCCTACCAACTCGGCTTCGGCAACCTGCTTCCCGCCTTCGGCCCAGGTGCCGCCGTCGGGAACCTGCTCGTCGTCGCCGCTCTGGTATTCGGCCTGGTCTACATGCGCGTCCAGCGAAAGCAGGGACTGTCATGACAGGGGTTGTCGTGACCCGACACAATCGACACAGCCGTACGTGGTGGAAGACAGCCATCGGCCTCCTACTGACCGCGATCATGCTCTTCCCGGTCTACTGGATGCTGAACGTCTCCTTCACCAGCGACCAGGACATGCGCAAGAGCCCGCCGGACCTGTTCCCCTCCCACGCCACCCTGGAGGGCTACCGGGCCGTCGTCGACCAGCAGTTGCCCTTCCTCGGCACCAGCCTCGTCATCGGTCTGGGCACCGTCCTTCTGACCGTGGCACTGGCTGCCCCCGCCGGCTACGCGCTGGCCAAGCTGCGCCCGCGCGGCGGAGGCCTGCTCAGCTTCGTCCTCCTGGCCGCCCAGATGATCCCCGGAATCATCATGGCGATGGGCTTCTACGCCATCTACCTCAGCCTCGGCCTCCTCCAGTCCGTACCAGGACTGATCGTCGCCGACTCCACGCTGGCCGTTCCCTTCGCCGTACTCATCTTCACCGCGTTCATGTCCGGCATTCCAGGTGAACTGCTCCAGGCCGCGAAGACGGACGGGGCCGGGGCGGTGCGGACCTTCTGGTCCATCGTCATGCCGATGAGCCGCAACGCCGTCGTCACGGTGTCACTGTTCGCGTTCCTGTGGTCCTGGTCCGACTTCATCTTCGCCAGCACCCTCGCGAGCGGCGGCGCTCACCAGCCGATCACCCTCGGCATCTACCAGTACATCGGCAACAACAACCAGGAGTGGAACGCCATCATGGCCACGGCCGTCGTGGCCTCACTGCCGGCCGCGATCGTCCTTGTCCTCGCCCAGCGTTACGTCGCCGCCGGTGTGACCGCCGGAGCCGTCAAGGACTGACACCGGGTGGCCGCCCCACCCGTCACATCATCCCGGACCGGTGCGCGACTGCCGTCACCCCGCCCCGGCAGCCGCTGACCACCTCTGCTCAAGAAACGAGTACCGCTCTCATGACCGCCGCCCCGTCCGGCCCGGCCTTCTCCGTCCACGACATACCGTTCAGCGCGCACGGATCCTGGTTCGGCATCTCTCCCGTGCTCGCGGAGAAGGTACGCGCCGAGGACCTCCACCTCGTCTCGCACCAGAACGGCATGCACGCAGTCCTGCGTTTCGTCCCTCTGGACGCGGCGACGGGTGACCGGGCGGAGACCGCCGTCGAGGCGACGCCGAGCCGGCTCGGCTGGACGGGCTCGGAGGGGCGCATCGACCTCGCATACGAGACGCCGGACACAGTCCGCCTGCGCGGCGAAGGGCTGGGCCTGCGTGTCACCGCGGCGGCGAAGGACCTGACCCCCTTCAGCGGGACCTACTTCTACCGGGACCCGGTGGACGGCGCGCATGTGTTCACTTCGTACGAGACCGGGCGTCGGTACCGGATCACCGTGCTGTCCGGCACGGTTGACGACGTGTCCGGCGCTCAGGCCCTGGGCGGCGGTGACCGCGGTCTCACGGTCACCGGCGGCGCCGCCGGATCGTGGGAGATCGCGGTCGAGGAACTCGACAGTGCGCGACGGCCCTACAGTTCGCCGTCGACGTTCGGCGAGGTCACGGAGGCCGCGCGGCGCTCGTTCGCCGAGTTCGCCGACACGGTCGCCCCGTGGCGCTCCTCCGGCACCCCGGCCGCCGAACTCGCCGCCTACGTGGTGTGGTCCGCGACCGTACAGCCGGCGGGCCTGGTCACCCGGCCCGCCGTGCTGATGTCCAAGCACTGGATGGACAAGGTCTGGAGCTGGGACCACTGCTTCAACGCCCTCGCCCTGGCCCCCGGATCTCCCGCCCTCGCCTGGGACCAGTTCTCACTGCCCTTCGACCACCAGGACGACAGCGGCGCACTGCCCGACTCCGTCACCCACTCCGAGGTCCTCTTCAACTTCGTCAAACCTCCCGTCCACGGATGGACCCTGGGCCACCTGCGCCGCCGGCTTCCCGAACCTCTCGGCCGGACCGAACTGGCCCACGCGTACGACAGACTGGCGCGCTGGACCGACTTCTGGCTCACCGCACGGCGCGCCCCCGGTGCCGCCCTGCCCCACTACCAGCACGGCAACGACAGCGGCTGGGACAACGCCACCACCTTCGATCCCGAACGCCTGATCGTCACCGCCGACCTGGCCGCCTTCCTCATCCTCCAACTGCGTGAACTGGCCGACCTGGCCGCCGAACTGGACCGGCCGGACGACGCCCACCGCTGGACGCGTACGGCTGACGCGACCCAGGCCGCGATGCTCGACCAGCTCTGGACCGGCGAGCGGTTCGTCGCCCGCGGCGTTCACAGCGGCGACACCTGGACCAGCTCCAGCCTGCTCGACCTGATGCCCATCGTGCTGGGCGAGCACCTGCCCGAAAGCGTCAGCAGCGTGCTGGCCACCCGTATCGGGGCCCACCTGACCCCGCACGGCCTGGCCACCGAACTGCCCGCCTCACCCCACTACCGTTCCGACGGCTACTGGCGCGGCCCGATCTGGGCCCCCGCGACCGTTCTCATCGAGGACGGCCTCCGTCGCGCCGGACACCAGGGCCTGGCGGACGAGATCAGCGCCCGATTCCGCGCCCTGTGCGAGACCTACGGCTTCGCGGAGAACTTCGACGCCCTGACCGGCACGGGTCTGCGCGACCGCGCCTACACCTGGACCGCCAGCAGCTACCTCCTCCTCGCCGAGGCTCACGAACTCCGGCGCGCCGAGACCGCTGAGACCGTCGGCGGCTGAAGGTGCCGCATACCTCTCCGTGGACGGCAGGGATCGAACGGAACGCGTACCCGCGGCGTCTGAGGTGCATGAAAGCATCGCGCCAAGCCGTCGTCGTGCTCCTGAGCGCCGGGCTGCTGCTCTCCGGCTGCTCGTCCTCGTCCGACGACCCGGAGGACGAGGGGTACACCGGCCCGACCCTGCCCGCCCGCACCATCGCAAAGAACAAGTGGCAGGAGGGGCCGGCCAAGCCCGAGCAGCACAAGCCGTATCCGTACGACATCAATACGCACTGCGGGATCAAGTGGCTGAAGTTCGGCGGCCGTTGGTGGGTCCTCGACTCCGTGTTCCCCGGACCCGAGCAGGTCAAGGGTGAGCCACCTCCGCAGTACACCGAGAGGCTCGCCGGCTACATGACCCTGATCGACCCGGAGACCGCCAACTTCGACGCCGCGGGGATGCCCACGATGCAATTCGTACCTACCGAGGACGAACCACCGGGCTGCGCCTAGGCAGCGTCATGACACGATGGGTATCTGACGGTCAATCAGATCACCGGGGCGGTGGCGATCATGGAGTGGGTGTCGGTCGGCGGAGTGCGGATCGCGTACGAACGTCGCGGGGCCGGGCGGCCGGTGGTCCTGGTGGGGGGTACCGGCATGCCACCGGTCGCCTGGGAGCTGTGCGGTCTGCGCGGCGAGTTGGTCGACGCGGGCTTCGAGGTGGTGACCTATGCCGCGCGTGGTGTGGCGCCCTCCGATGCAACACCCGCCCCGTACACGGTCGAGACCCTTGCCGCGGACCTGGCCGGTCTGCTGGACGCACTGCGACTGACCGATGTCACGGTCATCGGGTACTCGCTCGGCAGCTTCACCACCGAACTTCTGGTCCGCACCCGTCCGGATCTGGTACGCGCGGCGGTGCTCCTCGCCGGCGCCGGGCCGTTGACGGCAGTGCTGGACGCCGTCCTGCAGGCGGAGACCGAACTGGTCTCCGCCTCCGGGCACTTGCCTCCGGCGTTCGTGAAACTCCAGACCCTGCTGACCTCGCTGCCGCCGGAGGTACTGCGCGACGACGAGGAACAGGTGCGCACCTGGCTGGAGTTGCTCGACGCCCAGGAGTCGGTGTGGGCCTCCCGGGAGGGAGCGGCCGGGCAGTTGGCGGCCTCCGACCGGTGGATGCGGGACGAGCTCCGTATGTCCGCCCTCGCGGACATCCACCGGCCGGTGCTGGTCGTGGCGTTCGAGCACGACCAGTACTTCCCGCCGCGGTCCGGGAAAGCCGCGGCCGAGGTGCTTGCACGGGGGCAGTTCGTTGCGATTCCCGGGGCCGCTCACGCGGGTGTGCTGACCCATCCGAAGGAGACCACTGATGTGCTCCTCGGCTTCCTCGCCCGCACCTGAACACTGCGGGCCGGGAAACACCTCCTGACGCCAAAGCTGAGCGGCGCAGCGCCGGGAGTCCGCCGGTGCCCGCGGCGCGGGGTCTGCGGATTGCAGACCCCGCATCACGCCGCAGGCACCGGCGCGGATCCCTAACCCGCCGAGATACGCAGCCTGATCGTGCGGGACTCGGGACGAAGCGCGAAGTCGGGCCAGACGTCCGGTCCGCACGTCCGTGAGCCGAGCCCCTGCTGGGCCGCGTCGACGATCAGGTGGCTCGTCGTCGAGTCGCCGAGTTCGAAGGGGTGTGCGGCGCGGGCGATCTGCTGGGGGGTGTGCCGGCTGAGGGTGAAGCCTGGGCGGCGTCCCCGGGTGTCGGGAAGCGCCTCGATGCGCAGCACCTCGGTGGAGCCGCTCGTCAGTGCCAGTCGGCGCAGTCCGGAGCGGTGTCCGGTCTCCTGGGGGCGTGCGTAGTCGACCGAGAGGTCGTGGACCGTGGCGGAGAAGCGGCCGGTACGGCCCGCGCGGAGACTGTCGGGGTAGGTCTCCAGCGGACCCAGGCCGAACCACTGAGCCCCGTCGACGGGAGCCGCGCCGTCGGGCAGTTCGAAGCGGACCCCGATCCGGGGCCACACCGTCTGCCAGCCACGCGAGGGCTCGATCTCCACGCGCAGTTCCAGCTCGCCGTCTTCAAGAGACCAGACGGACTCCACCATCACGTACAGCGCGGAGTCCGCCGCGGAGACCTTGTCGAGGGTTCGCAGGGCGTCCGCGGTGTGCTCCACGGAGACGCGCCGGGTGGTCAGCCGGTCGAGCCCTTCACGACGCCACAGGTCGGCGCTGGACACCCCGGCGATGCTGCCGTCGCTCTCCTCGACCCCGTCGGACGGGCTTTCGTCGTTGTCGGTCGGCGCGCGGAACAGCTCCAGCCGTGCCCCGGTCACGGGGCGGCCGGCGAGGCGCAGGAGGGATCCGCCGGTGAACTCGGCGATTCCGAGCGACAGGGTTCCGTCGCCGGGTCGCCAATCGGACTGTGGCCGGACAGCGGGCACGGGACGACGTGTCGAGCAGTC
Source organism: Streptomyces sp. NBC_00258 (assembly GCF_036182465.1). Taxonomy (NCBI): domain Bacteria; kingdom Bacillati; phylum Actinomycetota; class Actinomycetes; order Kitasatosporales; family Streptomycetaceae; genus Streptomyces; species Streptomyces sp. NBC_00258. The sequence goes on along the minus strand of NZ_CP108081.1, from coordinate 1,528,952 downwards.
CAGCTGGGTCGTCGCGATCACATGTCCTTCAGGTGCCCAAGGCGTCGGCGCCGCCAGCGTCGCGTCGATCGTGAGCCACGTCTCGGCGTCGGGAGCGACTGCTGTCCTGGGCAGTGACGCTCGCTGCGACTCGCCCGCGGCGACGACGGGGATCTCCAAGTCCCCCGAGGCGACGGGGATTCCGTCGTGCTCGACGCGCCAGCGGAAGCGCAGGTCGGACGTGTCGGCCGAATGCCGCAGGTTCGTGACCGCGACCTTCCCGTCGTCGAAGGCGAACTCGACCGGCTGCACGACCGCCTTGTACTCGTGGAGGCTGGGCGTGGGGACGTCGTTGCTCAACAGCATGCCGTCCATCACGAAGTTGCCGTCGTGCACGACCTCTCCGAAGTCGCCGCCGTAGGCGTAGTACGGCGTCCCGTCCGGGGCCTTGGCGAGGATGCCGTGATCACGCCACTCCCATACGAAGCCGCCGTGCAGCCGCGGATACTGGCGCACGAGTGCCTCGTACTGGTCGAACGCGCCCGGCCCGTTGCCCATCGCGTGCGCGTACTCGCACAGCAGGAACGGCTTGGTGCGCTGCCGGGCGCTCTGCGCGGGAGTGCAGTTGAGCAGTGCTGAGCGTGCGCCGTCGGTTCCGATCTGCTCGGTCTCCGGCACCGACGCGTACATGCGCGAGTAGATGTCGGTGTACTCGCCGGTGTAGTCGCCCTCGTAGTGCACGGGGCGTCCGCTGTCCCGGGCGTGGACCCACGCCGACATGGCGGCCAGGTTGCCGCCGGTCCCCGATTCGTTGCCGAGCGACCAGATCACGATGCTGGGATGGTTCTTGTCCCGCTCGACGGTGCGCCGGATGCGGTCCAGATACGCCTCGCGCCACGCCGGGTCGTCACTCGGATTGCCGACCCAGTCGATCTTGTCGAAGCCGTGCGTCTCCAGATCGCATTCGAGGACCACCCAGAAGCCGAGTTCGTCGGCCAGGTCGAGCAGCCGGGGATGCGGCGGGTAGTGGCTGGTGCGGATGGCGTTGATGTTGAACCGCTTCATACGGGCCAGGTCCTCGCGGGCGTGCTCCTCGTCGAAGACGCGGCCGCGCTCGGGATGCGTCTCGTGACGGTTCACCCCGTGGAAGACGACGCGGCTGCCGTTGACCAGGAACCGGTCGCCGCGGATCTCGACCGTACGGAAACCCACCCGCAGCGCGATGCTCTCCGCGGCCGTGGACACGGTGGCGTCGTACAGGCGGGGCCGCTCGGCCGACCAGGGCTCCACGCCGGTGACCTCGACGGGGGCCACGTCGGCAGGCGCGGCCCAGACGTGCTCGACACCGAGTTCGGGGATGCGCAGGGTGACCGGGAAGGCGGCCGCGTCGGCGGTGATCTCCGCCTCGACCCGTCCGCGTCCGTGGTCGAAGCCGGTCCGCAGCCACACGTCCTCGATGCCTCCGGCGGGCCGGGCGATCAGGGTGACATCGCGGAAGATGCCCGGCAGCCACCACTGGTCCTGGTCCTCGACGTAGCTGGCCGCCGACCACTGGTGGACCCGTACGGCGACGACGTTGTCGCCCGTGCGCACCGCGGAGGTCACGTCGAATTCGTGGGCGAGCCGGCTGCCGCTCGCGCTGCCCATCTCGACGCCGTTGACCCACACCCGGAACAGCGACTCGACACCGTCGAAGCGCAGCACCACGCGTTCGGCGTCCGACCAGTCCGCGGGGACGTCGAAGTGGCGGCGGTAGTCGCCGGTCGGGTTCTCGTCCGGGACGTGGGGCGGGTCGATCGGGAAGGGGAACTGGATGTTCGTGTAGATCGGCCGGCCGTAGGCTCCGTCACCCTCCAGCACCCAGTGGGAGGGCACGGGGATGCTGTCCCAGCCGTCGTCGACGAAGCCGTCGGCCGCGAAGTCCTCCGTGGCCGAAGCCGTGGGGGACAGCCGGAACCGCCAGGGCCCGTTCAGTGAACGCGAGGGTGCGTCGGAGTGCAGCCACGAGCGTGCCGGGCGCAGTGCGCCACGGCCCGGCGCGATGTCGGAAACATGGGGGGAGAGTTCGCTGGGCAAGGGGTCACAACTCTTTCTGTGTGTCACGTATGACGCTGATACGAGGGGGCTCTATCGGAGTACGACCGTGCGGATCTCCCATGGACCGAGGGCCAGTTCGAGTTCGTCCGCGGCCTGGGTGCGGGAGATCGGCCTGCCGAGCAGGTCCACGGTGGTGGCCTCGGAGAACGCGCCCGTCACGCGGACGGTGGACGCGTTGTCGTTCATCGCGGCCAGCCGCACCTCGGTGCCGGGCCCGAACTCGTCGTCGGTGACGCGGCGGATGCCGGACACGAGGACGTCCTGGCCGTCGACGCGCAACCCGGCCGTGTCGGGCGGCAGTTGGCACCCGGCGGGCGCTGTTCCGCGTGAGACGAGTACGTCGTTGCGGAACTCCTCGGCGAGAGCAACCGCGTTCGACCCGCGCCAGCCGGTCGCCGAGGGGACGACGGCGAAGCGGTTCTCGATGCGCATGCCGAGGTCCTGCGCACCCGGCACGGGGATCTCGCTCGCCGCCGGTTCGTCGCGGAGGGGGTGGATGTTGACGCTGATCGAGCCGATCGCGCGCAGCAGGGTGACGGCGAGTTCGGTGCCGTCGCCCACGAGTTCGTACTCGCTGGAGTGGTCGAGCAGGACGGTGGCGGCACCGGCCGACACGAACGTACTGGCCGGGAAGGTCGGCAGCGGGTATTCGCCCCAGCCGCCCTCGGCGGTCAGACCGCGCTCGGTGACGGCGAACTGCCCGGCGGACGAGGACGTGGCCACCGGCTCGGGCAGCGGCACGTGGAAGCGCAGCCGGTGGTCCGCGGACTGGTTGAGGAACGAGGTGGAGATCCGTACGAACGGTTCACCGGCACGGACTTCCACGAGTGTCTCCACCGGTGTCGGCAGGGTCCGTTCGGCGCGCAGGTCTCGGTCGGACGAGAGCGCGGCGGGCCACGCGTAGACGCGGGTGACGCGCAGCCGTGACCGCAGCGGGCCGTCCTCCAGAAGGTCGACGGTGATGTTCGTCGGGTCCGGGACGAGGACGTCGTGCGCCGGGGGAGCGTAGTTGTAGCTGTCGCCGCGGTCACCGCCGTCGACGAGGCGACCGACGCCGTTCAGTACGGTCCCGTCGGGGCCGGTGATGTCCAGCGTGCCGTCGGCGGCGACCGTGACCTCGACCAGGCCGTTGGAGAGTGTGCGGTCCGTCGCCGTCGCGGGCTCGTACGAGGCCGGCGCGGCGGCGGTGTCCTCGCGCGGCTCGACCCGGAAGGCGGACAGCCCCGAGGCGGGGACCTGCACGGGTACGAGTGCGGTGGCCCGGGCTTCCTCCACCGTCAGCACCCGCCACTCACCGGGATGCGCGGCGGCCGCGGCGGCGACGTCCCGGCGCAGGACCAGCAGGTCGAAGGGGCCGCTGGTGGGGACCTCGGCGAGGTGGAAGACGAGCTGGCCGGGGGTGAGTTCGTAGCGGTCGATGAGACGGCCGAACAGTTCACGGCGGTGGATTCGGCGCAGCACGCGTTCGAGTTGTGAGGCGTCCATGCGCTCGTCGCTGAGTACCGTCGGTGCTTCTGCGATCAGCTGCACGGGGTGCGCCGAGCCATCGGTGGCGATCGCGACCAGCCCCGTTCCCTCGGGCGGGGCGGCGACGTCCACCTCGACCAGTGCCGTACGTCCGAACGGCAGCGGGTTGGCGACCAGGTAGCCGTCGCTCGGCACCAGGGCGGCCGGTTCGGCGAGCGCCGTGTCCCGCACGGCGCGTGCGGTCTGCGCGGCCTCCGCGAGGCGCGCGGCGACCTGGTCGCAGGTCTCGTCGGTGCCGGAGCCGACGACCGAGTCGTGCGCGGTCGATTCGATGATCTTGTGCCAGGCGAGGGCGAGGAACGGTGAGTCGTCGCGCCGGGACCACAGCGCGTTCATGCGCTCGGCGTGGTCGACCGTGCGCTCGGCGACCGCCATCCGCTGCTTGAGCCCGAGCCGTACGGAGAGCACGCCCGGGAGGATGTTGCCACGCACATGGCTGCGCAGCTCCCCGGTGACGACGGCGGACACCTCGTCGCGCACATGCCTGCGCAGGTACTCGTCGAGTGTCGCGATGGTGATGGCCCGTCCTTCGCCGGATGCCTGCCGCAGCCAGGCCGCGAGGTGCGGGTCGGGCGCGTTGTGATCGGTGCCGGCCATCGCCAGTACCGGATCGCCGCCCCACCGCGCGGCCGTCATCTCCGCGTACTCGCCCAGCGCACGGGCGATTCTGTCGGGCACCAGCAGGACGTCGAGCCCGTTGTCGTAGCCGTCGAAGAGGAACTCGGTGCGCACCTCGGAGCCGTCGGGCGCGCGCCAGCGGAAGGCATGACCGTCGACGGAGCCCGGCACACCGCGCCACAGGGCCGCGTGCTCGATGCCTGCGCGCGCGAGGATCTGCGGCATCTGCGCGACGTGACCGAACATGTCCGGCAGATAGCCGATGGGCATCGCGCCGCCGAGGTCCGCCGCGGCCGCCCAGCCCATCTGCAGGTTGCGGACGATGGTCTCGCCGGAGCAGAGGAACTCGTCGAGCAGGATGAGCCACGGGCCGATGGCGAGCCGTCCCTCGGTGACCAGGGCCACGACCCGGTCGCGGTTCTCCGGCCGCATCTCCAGGTAGTCCTCGATCGCGGCCATCTGCCCGTCGACGGTGAACCGGAAGTCCGGGTTGGCCTCGGCCGTCTCCAGCACTGTGTCGAGGGCGGCGACCAGCCGGTGCCGGAACACCTGGAACGGCTCGTACCACTCCCGGTCCCAGTGGAAGTGGGGAACGAAAACTGCGGAGTCGGGCATGGCGGGGCGGACCTTCTGTACGGGGTGGAGGGCGGGAGCGGTCACTTGAGGGAGCCGGCGGCGAGTCCGGTGCGCCAGAACCGCTGGAGGACGATGAACAGGATGATCACCGGCACGATCGACACCAGCGAACCCATGATCACGGACTCCTGGAGGAGTGGGGTGCGGGCGGTCTGCCCGTTCCAGGTGAAGAGGCCGAGCGTGATCGGGAAGAGCTCCTCCTTCTGGAGCATCACCATCGGGAGGAAGAAGTTGTTCCAGATGCCGACGAACTGGAACAGGAAGATGGTCACGAGCGCCGGCGACATCAGCTTGAACGACACCGAGAAGAACGTGCGGAACTCGCCGGCGCCGTCGAGGCGCGCGGACTCGATGAGTTCCTGCGGCACGGCGGCGTTCGCGAAGATCCTCGCGAGATAGACACCGAACGGGCTGACGATGCTGGGCAGGAAGACCGCGAAGTAGGTGTTGACGAGTCCGGCCTCGGAGAACAGCAGGAACAGCGGCAGCGCCAGCGCGGTGCTGGGAACCAGCACACCGCCGAGAATCACCGAGAACAGGAACTCCCGGCCGCGAAAGCGGAACTTGGCGAGCGCGTAGCCGCACAGCGCCGAGATCAGAGTGCCCACGGCCGCGCCCAGCACCGCGTAGACGACCGTGTTGAGGATCCAGCGGGCGAAGATGCCGTCGTTGAAGGTGAACAGGGTGTGCAGGTTGTCGAACAGCTGGAAGTTCGAGAACGTCAGGCCGCTGGTGGAGGCGAGATCGCCCTGCGGTTTGGTCGCCGCGACGATCAGGAAGTACAGCGGCAGCATGAAGTAGATCGCCAGCACGAGCATCAGGGCCATGACGGCCGTACGACTCACGCGGCTTTCCTGCGAAGGGGGTCGATTGCTCACAGTCCCGCCCTCTTGGAGGTCAGTCGCATGAACCCGAAGCTCAAGACGAACGTGATGACGGCGATGACCACCGAAATGGCGGCGGCCTGCTGGTAGTTGTTTCCGACGGCCACGGTGTACGCCAGCATGTTCGGGGTGAACGTGCTGGAGATGTTCGAGGAGATCTGGCGCAGCACGGCCGGCTCGGAGTAGAGCTGGAGTGTGCCGATGATCGAGAACACCGTGGTCATGACGATGGACGGGGCGATGATCGGGACCTTGATGCGCCAGGCGATGGCCCAGTTGCCGGCCCCGTCGATCCTCGCGGCCTCGTAGAGTTCCTGCGGGATGGACTGCAGCGCCGAGAACATGATCAGCATGTTGTAGCCGGTCCACAGCCAGGTCGAGACGTTCGCCGCCGACCACAGCACGGCACCCGGGCCGAGGAAGTCCGGCTTCAGACCGATGCCGTTCAACAGGTCGACGACCGGGCTCAGTTGCGGCGAGTAGAGATACGACCACATGATCGCGGCGATGACGCCGGGTACCGCGTACGGCATGAACGCGGCGGTGCGGAAGAACCCCTTGAGCTTCAGCAGGTGGGTGTCGAGGAGCAGTGCCATGACCAGCGCGGTGAACAGCATCACGGGCACCTGCACGATGCCGAACAGGCCGATACGGCCGATGCTGGCCCAGAACTCGTCGTTCTGGAACACCTCGACGTACTGCTCGAAACCGCCGAACGTCGTGTACGAGGTGCCGTACTGCCCGCCGGAGCGGCGTACCACGCGGAAGCTCTGCCAGAGCGCGTAGCCGACGGGCACCAGGTAGAAGAGGACGAACGGCAGGAAGAAGGGCGTCAGGAACGCGACGATGGTGCCGGCCCGGGGGCCGCCGCCGTCCAGACGCGGACGGCGGCGGCCCCGGGGCGGTGGTGACACCGCGTCGGTGGGGCGGGTGGCGATGTCGGTCATTCCGTGGTCACTTGCCCGCCGTGGCCGGGATCGCCAGGTCGTCCATCGACTTCAGCGCGGAGGACTGGGCAGCCGCGAGCGCGTCGGTCAGCTTGCCGTCACCGGCCACCGCCTTGGCCATCGCGTCCTGCAGTGCCAGGTTCACCGTCTTCTGGGTGGGGCCCCAGCCGAAGTCGGTGTCGACCTTCTTGGACGACTCGGCGAAGACATCGAAGATCTTCTCGTTGTTGTAGTACGGCACACCCTTGGCCAGCGCCGGAAGCTTCAGCCCGTCGGTGGACGCCGGGTACAGGCCGCCCACCTCGTTCGCCAGCGCGAGCGCCTCGGGGTCGGTGTTGAGCCACGTGTTGAACTCGGCCGCCTCGTAGAGGTGCTTGCCGCCCTTCATGAACGCGACGGTCGAGCCGCCCCAGTCACCGGAGTTGCCGCCCGCACCCCAGGTCGGCATCGGGACGATCGACCACTTGCCGGCCTGGTCGGGCAGGTTGTCACGGATGCCCGTGTACCCCCAGGCCGCCCCGAGCTGGGTGGCCATCTGGTCGTTCTGGTAGGCGGCGAACATCTGCGTCGACCCGTTGGCGAGGTCGGTGCGCACCAGCTTGTCGTCGATCAGCTTCTGCCAGTACTCGGCGACCTGCCTGCTCTTGTCCGACTCGACGGTGACGTGCCACTTGTCGTCGGAGTAGCTGTACATGTTCGCGTTGTTCTGCCAGAGGAGCCCGTTGAACCATTCGGCGTTGTTCGGGTCGAAGAACGTCATGGTCAGCTTCGGGTCCGCCTTGTGCAGCTTCTCCGCGGCGGTGGTGTACTCGTCCCAGGTCGTCGGAATCGGGACGTCGTACTTCTTGAAGATGTCGGTGCGTACGTACATGGCCATCGGGCCCGTGTCCTGCGGAAGGGCGTACACCCCTTCGCCGCCGAAGCCGGCCTGCGACCAGGTCCACGGAACGAACTTCGACTCGGTGCCGGCGGCCGACTTGCAGGCCGAGGCGTCCACGAAGGCGTCCTGGGAGCGCAGGGTGGGCAGCTGGTCGTAGCCGACCTGGGCGAGGTCCGGGGCCTTACCGGCCTTCAGGGCGTTGCCGATCGCGCCGTACTGGTCGTTGGAGATGTTCTTCGACTCGACCTGGATGCCGGGATGGTCCTTGTTCCACAGGTCGACGACCTTGTCCATGCCGTTGACGGTGTTCCAGTACTGGAGGGTGACCTTGCCCTTCGCGGGCTCGCAGGACGCTGCGGACGACTCGCCCGACGAGTCGGACGACGAGCATCCGGCGAGTACGAGGACGCCGGCTGCCGCGGTGACGACGGCTAGGCGGATGCGCGTGACTGTGCTGCTCATATTTTCCGTTCCAGACAACGGCTAGCGACGGTGCTAGGCGGCTCGATGCTGATCCCTCGGGCGGAACGCCCTCTGGGTGGAAGGGACAGGACGCAACGGTGTCGGTTCAAGCGCCGAGCGCCGTGGCGAGGTGGGGGAAAACATTGGTTATGGATGCTTGTGAGTGGTCCCGTGAGCGGTCCCGTGAACGCTCACGGGAGCGCTCACGGGGACACTCAGAGGTACATCGCGAGGTGCAATGCGAAGTGCTCGGAAGTCTGCGCTTCGGCGCCGTTCAATGTCAAGACATTCGAGCCGGATGCGTTTCCGGCGGGTTACGCGGACCCGCTCAGCCGCAGCTCGGCATGCACGACCAGGTCCTCGACCGCGAGCGTGCGCGGGTCCGACAGCAGCCGTGCGACCTGCTCGATGGCGAGCGTGCCGAGGTGCCGCGTGTCGAGGGCGACGCTGGTGAGCGGGGGCTCCATGAGCGCCCCGAGCTGAAGACCGTCGAAGCCGATGACCGCCAGATCCTGCGGCACGCTCCTGCCCAGTCGGCGGGCTTCCCGCAGAGCGCCGATCGCGATGATGTCGTTGAACGTGAAGACGGCGGTGACATCGGGATGAGCCGTGAGCAACTCCCTGAGCGCGGCGCCGCCGCCGTCGGCCGTCTGATCCGCACCGACCACCATGCCGGCGTCGATCCCGTGCGCCGCCGCGGCCGCCGTGAACCACGTGTGCCGGATACTCGGCTCGGCCCGGGCCTGGTGGTCGACCATGCCGATCCGTGTGTGCCCCTTCGCGACCAGGTGCGCGATCGCAGCGTGGACCCCCTCCCGACCGTCGATCCGGATCGAACTGAAGCGCGTGGACGTGCCCTCACGGCCGATGAGCACCACCGGCATACCGCGGGTGAACGACTCGAGTTCGCCGTCGGAGCAGCTGAAGTAGCCGATGACCGCATCGACCTGCGAACTGATCACCTGGAGGGTGCCGAGCTCCTCTTCCGCCCGGTCGGCGGTGTCGTACACGACGACATGCCAGCCATGGGTCCGGGCGGCCTCCAGGGCGGAGGCCGCGACCTCGGTGAAGTACGGGTTGAGCAGATCGGGGATGACCAGCCCGATCGTCATGGTGTCCTGCCGCACCAGCCCGCGTGCGAACCGGCTCGGCCGGTAACCGAGTGCGCGAGCGGCGTCCAGCACGCGCTGTTTGGTGTCGCTGTCGATCTCGTCCTTGTCGTTGAGTGCCCGCGACACGGTCTGCCGGGACACCCCCGCGGACCTGGCGACGTCGTTGATCGTGACCTTCCGGGACTCCGCCCCCGATGACGACACCATCGCCCACCTCCTGCTTCTCGCGAACGCCGGTGCGCGCGCAAAGCCTGAGTATGCACGTACCGGCCGTCGGCGCGACGCCAGGCCTCGGACGAACCGGCCGACCCCGCTCAAGCCGTCGACCCGGGGTCGGGCCGCTGGAAATCGGGGAGGGGCTGTGGTGATGGCAGCCTTGGCACTAGATTTGGTGGCATGACTGCCATCACGGTTCGGATTCCGGATTCCATGGACAAGCCGTTGCGCGATGCCGCGGCCGGCGCCGCCTCGCTGAACGAGTACATCGTCAAGGCCGTACGCCGTCAGATGACCCTCGACGCCGCAGGTCGGCTGGCCTCCCTGGAGCGCCTCGACCTCGACGGCGAGGGCGACGCTCTGTGACGATCTGCAAGGGCGACGTGTGGGACGTCGACACGGGCAAGGGCAACCGGACCGTGCTGATCGCCAGCCTCGACGGGCTTGCCGACCGGTACGGGGCCGTGGTCGCCCTGGTGCTGCACGCCCCCGCGGCGCATCCCGACACGGCGATGAGTGTGCGCCTGGCGACTCCGGTCGACGCCTCGGTCGTGGCCGTCAACCTGCTCCAGCTCTCCGCGGTCCGCTTCGAGACGGGCACCCGCCTCGGCAACATCGGCCCCGCGCAGCAGGCCCTGGTCGACGACGCACTCCGGGCGGTGCTCGACCTGTAGAGCATCGCTTCGCGAAGCTCCGGCGCTCGCGCTCGGTCTGTCGGCCGGGGGAGACGGAACGCGGGGAGCGGCTGAGGTATTGGCTGAGGTATCGGCTTCAGCGGCAGGCCCTGCTCAGAGCGCGTCCTCAGGGCTGTCCCAGCCGGAGACGAACCATCGGGCTTCGCCGGTGCCGGGGTCGTACGACCGCCGTCCGATCGTGCCGATGTTGCCGCCGTAGACGTGGATCCCGACGGTGGGTTCGCTGCCGACGGCCGCGACGGCGTGGACGTCGTCGTCGGTGGTGCAGCAGACGGTCACCTGCCCCGGCGCCCACCGCGATTCACCGGCCGGCGTCAGCGGCGTGCTCGTGGTGGACGCCGTCGGCTTGAGATACCGGATCTCGTGTTCGACTCCCGCGTAGATGCCGGCGACGCCCCACGTCTCGTGCGAATGCACCTGGGTCCGTTGGCCCACGTCCCAGACCACGGACGCCATCGACCAGCTGTCGTCGGGAGCGATGTAGAGCGGATACGTCAGGTGACGCATGGCCGATGATCGTGTGACCTCCGGCGGAAGCCGGTAACCCCCGGCCAGGAGAGCCGACAGCCGCTCGGCGACCCGCGCCGTGATCTCGTGCTCGTCGTCGGTGCCGCTCACCACGAGCCCCACGTCGTCGATGAAGGTCTTCAGGCGATCAGGTTCCATGGTGCTCTCCTCTGCGCAGTACCTTCAGCGCGGTGCCCCAGGCGATGACCTGGTCCAACAGCGTGGTGAGGGCGTCCTCGTGGCGTCCCGCCGGACGGAAGACCGTGAAGTCCTCGAAATCGGTGAACAGCGACAGCTCCACCTGGGCGCTGACGTGGGCGACCTGGAGACAGCTCAGCACCAGCCGCAGATGTTCGATGGCGCGGGCGCCGCCGGCGCTTCCGTAGCCGACGAACCCGACCGCCTTGTTGGTCCACTCCGCGTAGAGAAAGTCGATCGCGTTCTTCAGCGGGCCGGGTGCCGAGTGGTTGTACTCGGGCGTCACGAACACGTAGCCGTCGAACGAGGCGATCTTCGCCGCCCATGTGTGGGTGTGCGGCCGGGTGTACTGGCCCGTGATCGCCGGCATCGGCTCGTCCAGGGGCGGCAGCGCGAAGTCGGTCAGGTCCACCACCTCGAACCTGGCGTCGCCGCGCCTGACCGCAAGGTCATGGACCCAGTCGGCGACCGCCTCGCCCTTGCGCCCGGGGCGGGTGCTGCCAATGACGATCGCTAAGTCGATCATGATGGATCGCCGGGCAGGATGCGGTACTTGAGGTGGGTGACGCCGGGCGCCTCGACGGCGCGGACCTGCTCGAGTCGCACATCCGCGTTCCCGAGGTTGTCGAGGAGGCGAGAGCCGCCACCGAGCAACACCGGAACGACGTGCAGTTCGAGCTCGTCCAGGAGTCCCGCTGCCAGGTACTGCTGAGCGACCTGGCCGCCACCCCACAGCATGACGTCCTTGCCGTCGGCTGCCTTCTTCGCCTGTTCGAGCGCGGACTCGATTCCGTCGGTGACGAAGTGGAACGTGGTCCCTCCCTCCATCTCCACGGGCTCGCGCGGGTGATGGGTCAGGACGAACACGGAGTAGTGGTAAGGCGGGTTGTCACCCCACCAGCCGGTCCACTGCTCGTCGCCCCAGGCACCGCCGCCGATGGGGCCGAACATGTTCCTGCCCATCACCGCGGCGCCGATGTCCGCGATCGCCTCCTCGAACACCGGTGTGCTCGCGTTCACCTCGCCCTCCTGCTCGCCGTGGGCCCGGCGAAAGGCGGACAGCGGAACCACCCAGTCGTGGAGCCGCTCGCCACCCTCGCCGAGCGGGTTCTCCTCGCTCTGGTTCGGGCCGGCGACGAAACCGTCCAGCGAGATCGAGATGTGACACCTGAGCTTGCTCATCGTGCCTCCTCAGTCGGCTCGGCGCCGCCGTCCGGCGCCCTCACCAACGAGCATGGACGGATACACAGATGACGTCTAATGCCAATCCTTCGAAGATCACATCGATATCCTTGATATGTGATGAACCTGGTCCATCTCAAAGTGTTGGCCGCGGTGGCGCGCCACGGGTCCGTGACCGAAGCAGCGAGGGAACTGCACTACTCGCAGCCGTCGGTGAGCCATCACCTGTCCCGCCTGGAAGCGGCCACCGGTGTCAAGCTCGTCCAGCGGGTGGGCCGCGGGATCCGACTGACCCCTGAGGGCGAGCTGCTGGCCAACCGGGCCAACGAGATCGTGGGACGGGTCGACGCGGCAACCAACGAACTGGCGGCGCAGGTCGGTCTCGCGGCTGGGCGGGTTCGCCTGGCCGCCAACGCGTCCGTACTGAGCACGATCGTGCCGAAGGCGGCCGCCACACTGACCGAGGCGCACCCCGGCCTCACGCTGAGCGTGATCGACCGTCATCCGGTCGAGGCGCTGCAGATGCTGAGACACGGCGAGATCGACGTCGCACTCGTCTTCCGGTACGCGCACGCTCCGCTGGAGGACGAAGGGTTCCGCATGGTCCACGTCGCCGACGACCCGATCTACCTGGTGAGCCGGAGCCCCCACGACAGCATCGCCAACCATCGCCATTCCGCCTGGATCGGCGGCTGCGAACGGTGCCAGGGGGAGCTGACCGCCGTCTGCCGGCACTATGGCTTCACCCCGCACATCGAGTCCGTCTGCGACGACATGGTCGTCGTGCAGGCCCTCGTCGCCGCCGGTATCGGCGTCACCACCCTGCCCGGACTCGCGCTCCGCGCCCACCGCCTACCCGACGTACACACCACCGAGGTACCCGAGTTCCCCCGCCGGATCTACACCGTCACCTACGGTGAGCCACCCGATCCGCCCGCCACCAGGGCGCTGATCGAGGCCATCCAGGAGGCCGCCCGGTAGGAAGCCGGTCCGTGGAGCGCCGGTAGCGCGGAGGTGACATCGGGCCGTTTCGACCGCCCCGTACCGCCCGGCAGCGGCGATCGTTGCCGGATTGCCTGCCACGCGGTGAATGCCGAGACCTGGCCGGCCGGTCCGATCGCGAGGTGGCCCAGTGCGTCGCGCGCCGGTGGCCGGCTGGTCAGCGGCCGGTGGATCCGTCTATCTGCTCGCGGAGGATGTCGGCGTGGCCGGCGTGCCGGCCGGTCTCTTCGATCATGTGCACCATGACCCATCGCATCGAGGGCGCCTGACCGCGGCGCGGGGGCTGTGGAGCGGGCAGAGCCAGATCCGGGCAGGCGTCGATGACCTGGTTCGCGCGCTCGACGGCCGTCCGGTAGTCGGCGAGTACACCGTCGGCAGTGTCCTCCGCGGACGGCCGGAAGGTCGTACGCCAATTGCCGGCATCCTCCCCGAGGAAGTAGAACCGTTCGACGAACGCCAGGTGCTTCAGCAGCCCGAGAAGGCTTGTACCCGAGGGCACTTGACCCGTTCGGACTTGCGGTTCCGGCACGCCCGCAACCTTGTCCGCGACCGAGTTCCGCAGGTAGTCGAGGAAGCCCCGCAGGGTTGCCTTCTCGTCGGCACCGGTCCGCGGAGGTCCGGTGTCCTTCGGCCGAGTCCGGGATCGCTGCCCACCGTTCTCTGGCATCGAGTCACTCCGTTCCGACGTGATGTCGTGTGGTTCGGGCGGTCATCGGGCGGTGCGCTGGACGAGCAGGACGTTGTCGATGACGGTGGCTGTCTCACCAGCGGGTCCGGTGGCCCGGCGGCGGGGCATGTCGGCACGCAGGACTGGCCACTGCGCGGGGTCGAGATCAAGTTCGGTGGCGATCTCGGTGGGTGTGGGGTAGTGGACGTCGGGGTCCTGATTCCATGACCAGGGCGCGGTGGAGCCGTGGTCGACGACGAGCAGGAGACCGCCGGGTCGCAGGGCCCGTGCGGCGGTGCGCAGAACTCGGCTGCGGAGCAACGGGAGCGGGGTCTGGAAGTACTGGGCGGAGACCAGATCGAACCGGCCGGCCGGGAAGCTGCGGGCCAGGTCGTGCTGTTCGGTGGCGACCCGGTCCGCGAGGCCGAGATCGCGGGCACGTTCCCGCACCCCTTCGACTGCGGTGGTGGAGATGTCCACGGCGGTGACGTGCCAGCCCCGCTGGGCGAGCCAGATGGCGTCGCCGCCCGCGCCACAGCCCAGATCCAGGGCCGCTCCGGGGTGCAGCGGCGCGGCGGCCTCGGCGAGCAGTGGGTTGACGCGTGCGCCCCAGGTGCGCTGGGTGCGGTAGTGCCGCTCCCAGAACAGCTTGGCGTCCTCGTCCGCCGTGCCAGGGTCGCCCGCAGTGTCGGCGGGAGGCTGTCGGCGTCGGGTGGAATCCATCTGAGCTGCCCTTCGTCGGCCGGTGTGCCGAGCGCGATCCGATACGCACTTTCGACGCCGGTCATGTACGGACAGCTTCGGTACCGCCGTTTCTCCCTTGCAAGAAAGATTGCGGATCCGCATCATCGGGTCATGGACAACATGGGCAACCCCGCAGGAGACGTTCTGGCCGGAGTCGGGCCGCGACTGCGTGCCCTGCGCCGGGCACGGAGCGCGACGCTGGCGGCGCTGGCAGACGAAACCGGCCTCACGGCGAGCACCCTGTCCCGCCTCGAGAACGGCAAGCTCCGCCCCACGTTGGAGCAGCTACTGCCCCTGGCCCGGGCGCATGGCGTCCCGCTCGATGACCTCGTCGCGGCGCCGCCCACCGGCGACCCTCGCATCCACCTGCGGCCAGTGCGGCGATCCGGGCTGGTGATGGTGCCACTGACCCGGCGGGCCGGCGGCATCCAGGCCTACAAGGTGATCCATCCGCCCGCCGGCCGAGCACCCACGATGAACCTGCAGACCCACGAGGGATGTGAGTGGTTCTACGTCCTCAACGGAGACGTCAGATTCGTGCTCGGCGAGCAGGAGTTCCGGCTCGGCGCCGGAGAGGCCGCCGAGTTCGACACCCGCACCCCGCACTGGATCGGCAGCGCCGACAGCCGGCCCGCGGAACTGCTCGCGCTATTCGGCCCGCAGGGAGAGCGCGCACACCTCGCACCGTCCAAGCACTGAGCCTCCGGCGGTCGTTACAGCTGGCGTGTGACGGGCGCTGCTACGTCGAGAGACGATGGAGCTGGAGGGTTGGCCCTGGATCGCAGGCTTGTGGGTGGGTAGGCTGCATGCCGGATGATCTTGACTTGCCGAGGTGACTGCCCTCGTCTCCCACATCGATGTCCTCTGGCGGCTGACAGGGACGTTCACTCCGCGATCCGGGTCAACCGCAAGCGCGTAGTCACACGGGAGGCGCCAACGCATGACCAGGCCACCATCGCCACCTGGATCGGAGCGGACCGACGGATCGTCCGTGCAGATCGGCGCTCTCGTTCCGCTGACCCGGCCCGGCTGGGTCGAGGCGGGCCAACACTTGCTCGCCGGGTTCGAGTTGGCCGTTCGTGAAGTCAATGACGCGGGCGGGATCGTCGGAAGACCACTCGAGCTGGTGGTCCGGGACACCGCGGCTGATCCGCAGAGGGCCGCGGCGGCCGTGGATGAACTGGCTCGCCTGGGCGTGGCAGCGGTAGCGGGGGAGTATCACAGCGTCGTCGCTCGGGCCGCTGCGGCGAGGGCCGACGCCCTCGGCCTGCCGTTCCTCTGCTCGTCAGCGGTTCTCGACGCGCTCACCGAACAGCCGACGCAATGGGTCGCGCGCCTTTCCCCGCCGCAGTCCCGCGGCTGGCAGGTCTACGCGGACTTCCTCCTCGGCGCGGGTCACAGCCGAATCGCCGTAGCAGCCCAGCCGAGTGTCTACTGGGCATCTGGGACTCGCATTCTGCGGGACTACCTCGCCCCACGCGGCGGTACCGTCATCGAACTCGACATGAGCGCGCTCGACCCCACGGACGTGTGCGACGAAGTCGCCGACAATCGCGCGACAGCTCTCCTTCTTCTGGTCGGCCACCCGGAGCCGGCGGTGCCGATCGTCAAGTCCGTCCGCGGCGACCGGCGCCTCACCGAGATCATGATTGGTGCTCCGGCCGGACAGCCGGAGTTCGCCGAATGGGCGACGTCGCTGGGCGACGACAGCGCCGGCATCCCGTTCCTGCGCTACCTGCCCGAGCGCCTCACCCCACTCGGTGTACGAGTCGAGACGGCTCTCCGTGAGGAACTGGCCGAAGCGCCCTCGTTCGTCGCCTTCGAGGGCTACGACACGGTTGCCGTCCTCGCCGATGTGCTGCGTTCTCACGGCACGGACCGGGCGCGCACCGCCGAATCCTGGCCGCGCGTCGCGGTCGAAGGCACCCGCGGGCAGATCCAGTTCTCCCGCACGCCGGGCATCAGCGTTTGGCAATGGACTTGGGCGCCGATCCAAGTCGTTGATCGAGATCCGGCGGAACCCAATCACTTCCGGATCCTTCACTCCGGCTGAGAGAGTCCGGAGCGCGCACTGCCCAGATCTGCCCGAACATGGGCTGATCCGCAGTGAACCAACCGTCTGTGCCCGGGTAGTCCCGACGTGGGCCGAAGGCCGACTGCCCGATCCTGGATCCGTCCCGATCGAGGGCATGGCCGAGATGGTCCCTCACTTTGCCTGGCCGGGGTGACACGACCGGCACGACGCACCAGTGTGGGAAGCAGTCGAGGAAGTCGGCATGCGCGAAGCCGTCGAAGACCGCCCCGCCGCCCTCGACACACTCCTCGCCCGCGAGATCTTCGGGGGAGCCGAACTGTCCAGCGGACAGTGGCAGCCCTCGCCTGCTCCAGGGCCCTGTACCGCCGCCCCCAGCTTCTGATCCTGGACGAGCCGACCTCACAGATGGACCCGAGGGGTGAGCCCGCAATCTTCGAAAGGATCAAGGCCACCGCCCTCGACCGCATCACGATCGTGGTCACGCACCGACTGGAGAACACCAAGATCGCCGACCGCATCGTAGTGATGGAACAGGGCCGCATCACGGAACAGGGCGTGTACGAGGACCTCGTACACGCCGGCGGCACCTTCGCCGAACTGCTCGCCCTCTCGCAGGACCGCTGAGGGATCCCTCGGTTGCCCGCTCAAGCCGAGGCGGGGCCTGCTCCCTCCTGCTCGTGGTTGTGTCGCTTGCCGCGCGAGATGCCCGGTGGTCCCGTAGGGTCGCGGTGCCGCCACGACAGGACGGGCGGTACGGCGCGGCCCTCGCGTTCCTTCGCGTGTGCGCGGGGCGGTTCCCACGCGGCATGGCGGTCCGGCGGACATCAGCCGAAGGGGGCGCGTCGGAGCGGAGCGGCTCGACCGATCAGGAGTGCCGATGTCAGGACAGTTCGAAGCGACGGTCGAGGTCGATCGGCCCGTTGAAGAGGTGTTCGCCTACCTCGCAGACGGACGCAACGACCCGCAGTTCAGCCCCCGGGTGCTCAAGATCGAGCGGATCCCCGACACCCCCACAGCCGAGGGCACCGTCTTCCGGAGCACCGTCAAGGACGCCGGGATGAAGACCGCCAGGGAGTTCCGCATCACCACCCTCGAAGCCCCGGTGAAGATCCGGTGGGCCGAGGTGACGAAGAACAGCGTGACGGCACGCGATGGCGGCTACGACCTGGAGTCGCTGGCGGACGGCAGGACCCGGGTCCGTATCTTCAACGTCCTGGAGGGCCACGGACTGGGCAAGCTCCTCGTCGGCCTGGCGCTCGCCGCCGCGCGCAAGGACGCCGACGGTTTCGGTTCCCGGATCAAGGCGGCAGCCGAGGCGGCGATCGATCCGCGCTGACTCCATTCGAACGGGCCCACCGGTCCTACGCGGATCCAGGCCCGTTCGCGGAGCGTCGGCGCCGACCGTGGAGCTTGGACGATCACCCAGTGCGCGCCGGCCGGGAACGGCTAGGAGTTGCCCAGACGACCACAAGCGCGCAGGCCGGACCGAGGCGTTGATCCGGCGCAGGCCCTCGGTCAGCTCGAAAGGTGGTCGACCTGCGCCCAGTTCCTGCCATCGCCCTGTCAGTACTGAATCGACAACTCGTTTGCCGAGGCCGCTGCGGGGATCCGTCATTGTGCGTATGTGCGCGGCGGTCTGCGGCGGTTAGCGTCCCTGGGATGGTCGTTACCATTTGTACGTTTCCGCTTCGTCTGTGCGCGTTGGTCGGGCTCGTGACCCTCTGGGCCGTGTCTGCCGCATCAACGGGGCCGGTCACCCCAGTCGCGTCCGGTCTGACGCCGTCGTGGCGTTTCACACCGACGGCGACCAATGACACGCTGATCGTGGTGGACGTCGTGGACCGCGACGTGGTGTGGGCCGCCGGTGGGGGATTCCAGGGCGCCACCGGCGACGGGAGTGTGGTGCGGTCCGTGGACGGGGGCAGGTCCTGGCGTAATGTCACCCCGCCCGGTGGGGCTGTCGACGAGTTCCGGGATGTGGAGGCGTTCGACCGGGATCATGCCCTCGTGCTGACGCTGTCGAGCGCCACCGAGCCGCCAAGGATCTATCGCACGGCGGACGGCGGAGCCTCCTGGCAACTCGTGTTCCGTGACCCGGATCCCGAGGCCTTCTACAGTTGCATGGCGTTCTTCGACGACCGCCGTGGACTTGCGGTGGGCGACCCGGCCGGTGGCCGATTCCCGATTCAGACCACTGCCGACGGGGGCCGAACCTGGCACCCGGCCCCGACCGGTTCGCTGCCTGTGGCACAGCCCGGTGACGGAGCCCTTGCGACCGGTACCTGCATGGCCGCGCAAGGACCTCGCGACGCGTGGTTCGCCACCACCGGAACCCGTAGTGAGCCCACCCGCAGCCCCCAGGTGTTCCACACACGGGACGGAGGCCGGACATGGAGTGTGGCCGACACACCGATCCCCGGCGCGACATCGGCGATCGCTTCGCTGTCCTTCCTCGATCGACGACGCGGTCTGGCGGTCGGCGGCAACTTCGCCCCTCCGCAGGGAGTCGATGTGGGAGCGGCGGCGCGCACCGTGGACGGCGGGGCGGCCTGGTTCGCAGGGCGGGCACCTGCCGGATTCCGTAACAGCGTGGCCTGGGTGCCGAGCCGGGCGGACACCGCCGTCGCGGTGGGCCCCGGCGGCAGCGATGTGAGTACCAATGGCGGACGGACCTGGGAGCAGTTCGACCACACGCTGCTACTCGGCGTCAATTGTGCGCCACACGCGGGGTGTTGGGCTGTTGGTGAGAACGGCTTGGCTGCCCGTCTTGTGCTCACGCACCATTGACACGCACTCACGCGAGGAGGATCTTCCGTGCCCCCTCGACCGGGCACGGGCGCTCGGGGTCGACGGCTCCTTCGCGCGAGCGGAGCAGGACGGCCCGCCGGAACCTGGGTTCGGGCGGGCCGCCGGGGAGGTCAGGAATCGGGGATCAGCACAGACAAGGATCCGTGCCCGAACCCAGGCCGCGGACGTCCCTGTCCCTCAGTGCACCGGAGTAGGCCTGCACCTCGTCCACGTCGCCATGCAGATACTCGCCCCAGCTGTCACCGGCCTTGGCCCGGCCGATCTGGAGGGCACCGGTGCTGTTCCAGCCGTTCGGCAGACTCGCGGTCGCCTCGGCGTTGGTGTACCCGTCGAGATAGAGCCTGATCGTGTCGGTCCCGTCGTCGTAGACCACGGCGAGGCGATGGCCCTGGCCCTCGCCTCCGTCGGCGCCCGCGATCTGGGACACCACCTTCTCCGGAGCTCCGGCCTCGTCCTTCTCGGGCATCACCAGTTGCCAGCGGTGCGTGGACGGCTCGTAGCGCACCCTGAAGGTGTCGGTGTTGGCGCCGGCCTGCGAGAGCACGGTCATCGGGTGGGCGGGCTCGGCATCCGCGAGGCGTACGACGACACCGAGAGTGAAACTGTCCCCGGTGTCCACGACAGGCCCGTCGGCAGCGGCGTACCCGTTCTCGCCGTCCAGCCGCAGATGCCCGTCGCCGACGAGTGGCGGCGGCACGTAGGTGCAGTCGGGGTCGAGGTCCGGGATGCAGGAACTGTCGGAACCCCGGTAGATCGACGAACCCGTGCCGAGCCGCAGCGGCACGCCGTCCGACTGCTCGGGACTCACGCCGTCCGCCGCGTTCTCCAGCGACCAGTGGCCGAGCAGCTTCGGCTTGCGGTAGGCCAGTTCGGCCACCTCGTCCGGCACCACGACCCGGTCGTGAACCCGTACGTCACCGATGTCCCCCTGCCACCGGTCCCGATAGCCGGCCGCGCCGCGGGCGCGCCCGATCTGGAAAGCGCCGGCCGCCTCGGCGGGAGCCGCGTCCGCCGCCGTACCGACCTCGTGGCCGTTGACGTACAGCCGCGCCTTTGCGGTCTCGGCGTCATACAGACCCAGCACATGGGCCCATTCGCCGGTCTCGGGGGCGCCGCCGGACACCCGCGCGCCGCCGATCGCGAACGACCAGGCGGCACCGGAGTCCTGACGGCGCAGCCCGAGTCCGAAGCCTGGAGCCCCGTTGGCGTCCTGGCTGGCGACGGTCATGTTCCGGTCGGTTTCGGCGGGCCGTACCCACGCGCTCACCGCGAAGGTCTTGCGGATGTCGGTCGCCGGGGCGTCCGGGGTGAGAAAGCCGTGTCCGCTGCCGTCGAGACCGACCGTGGCGGAGGCTTCGGTGCCCGCGGGGACCGGGCCGCCGAAGGTCACGCCGGTGCCGGCACGGGCGGCGGTGCCGGTCTCGGCAGCGGCTGAGCGCGAGCCCGCCGGGTCGTCCAGTTTCCAGCGGGCGACGGGAGCACGGCCGGCCTTCACGTTGAAGTCGTACCGGGACTCGCCGCTGCTTCGGCCCGACCGGTCGATCGCGCGGACCGTCAGCGCCTTGGGCCCCGAGGTGAGCGGCAGGTACGGAATGGTCACGGCCGCGCCCGGACGCTCCGCGGAGACGGTTCCGTAAGGGCCGCCCAGGAAGCCGTACGTGTACGACACCACGTCGTCGGAGGGCGAGTCCATGGTGAAGTGGCCGTAGACGCCCACTCCGTCCACCCAGAACACGTCTTCGGGGTTGGGGTATTCGGGAGAGGTGATCGTTGCCTTCGCCGGGCTCACGTCGTCGTACACGAACGAGCAGACCGAGCCGTCGCCCTCGTCGCTCCACGCGGAGGTCGCCTTGCCGTCGTTCGCGCGGACGTGCCAGGAGACGACGGTGTTCGCCGGGATGTCGTCCGGCATCGTCCAGTAGTGGCGCGACCCCGACGACTGAGTGATGGTGGTCTTGCTGCGCCGCTGTTCCACTCCTGAGGCGTCCGTCCACCAGGCTTCGAACTCGCCGTTGACCGGGCTGAATTCGGAGGGCTGGTTGTCCTCCTCCGGGTCGTACAGCACCGCACTGAGCCTGGGTGGCGCCGAGACGTACGGTGTGTCGTCGCCGGCCGCGCAGGCCTTGCTTCCCGATTGGAGGTCCTGGACGAGCGGCTGCTTCGGCGGCAGGTTGTCCACCGCGTACGCGGTCCCGGTGGCCGTGACCAGCAGCGCCACCGCGCAGCTCCCCACGACCGTCCGTCTGCGTCTGCCTGTCCTTCTGAACCTGGTCAAGTGGCCCTCCCCTGTGAGCGTTTGAGGCTCGTGGATCACACGAGCGCCTGAAGCTAACAGAGGGCACTGACAGCACCGAAAGGGTTTCTCCAGCGTTCGGTATAGTGAACGTATGGTTCACTCAATCGAGGCCCTTGGGGTAGGCGCACAAGTCGGCGCCTACCTCGATGACACCTACCTGGAGCAGGTCGATACGCGGGTGATCGCGGTCGGTGAGAGGGACGGAACGCCATGGGCGGCCGTCGAGCACTGCCTGTTCCATCCGCAGGGCGGGGGTCAGCCCGCCGACCGGGGGTGGCTGGAGGACACGGAGATCATCCCGGTCCGGGACCGCGAGTCGGGACTGGTCGTGGCAACTGCACCCGAGGGCGGCAGCCTTCCGGCTCTCGCCGAGGGACAGAAGGTGCGGGCCCGGATCGACCTACGGACCCGGACAGCTCACGCCGCGCTGCACACGGCCGGGCACCTCGTCGAGGCGGTCGGGCGGATGCAGGGGTGGGAGATGGTCGGCAGTATCCACCGTCCCGGTCAGGCGCGGATCGAGTTCCAGGCACCCCGGACGGAGACGGACACACGGCTGACCGACCCGGAAGGGCGGGAAGAGGTGACTGCCGCGCTGCGCGCCGCGGTGGCAGTCGCGGTCGCCGACGATCTGCCGGTCTTCGCACGGTGCCTCGCCGACGGGCGGCGCGTGGTGCACCTGGACACGCTGCACGCCGCGCCCTGCGGGGGCACGCACGTACGCAGCCTCGGCGACCTGGCCGAAGTGGTGCTGCCGACGCTGAAGGTCAAGAAGGGCCGTATCCGCGTGTCCTACACCGCAACGCACGTGTCGTACGCCGCACCCCACATGTCGGGCACCGCAACACACAGGAGCCACGGATGACGCCCCCGCCGTCCGGCCGCCAGCCGGTGAGCAGTACCGCGGCCGCGGTCGGTGCGAAGATCCGGCTGCGTCGTCAGCAGCGTGGCATGAGCGCCGCGGAGATGGCCCGGCGCGCCGGGCTGAGCAAGGCCACGCTGTCGCAGCTGGAGGCCGGCAACGGCAACCCGACGATCGACACCCTGGACGCGATCGCCATCGCCCTGCGCATCCCGATCGCCGACCTGCTGGCGCGTGACGCCGACACCGGGCCGGTCTTCCGGCCGGCCACGGACGTCGAGCCCGGCGAGGTCTCCCGGGAACTGCTGCGCCGCATCAGCAGCGGCAACAGCCTGGAGATCTGGCGGCTGCGCATCCCGTCCGAGACGGAGCTGCCCGGCGTCCCGCACGCCACCGGCACGATCGAGCACCTGCTCATCGCCACCGGGCACGTGACCGCCGGCCCCGTCGACGCGCCGCAGGACCTGGGCCCCGGCGACATGCTCGCCTTCGCCGGGGACGCCCCGCACTTCTACCGCACCGGCGCCGAGGAAGTGGACATCACGGTCGTCTTCGCCTCACCCATCACCACCTGAGGTCTCGGCGCCTGAGACCAGGCAACGCCGTGGCACCTCAGTACCTCAGTACCTCAGTACCCCGGACCAAGGAAGCCCTCTCATGAGCACCACCATCGGCATCACCCCCTCCAGCCGTGCTTTCAGCAGCGACAACATGGCCGGGGCATCCCCGCAGATAGCCCAGGCCGTCGCCGACGCGGCCGCCGGACAGGTCCTGCCCTACGGCAATGACCCCTTCACCGACAGCGCCCGCCAGAGGCTCAGCGAGATCTTCGAGCGGGAGGTCGACGTCTTCCCGGTCTCC
Organism: Streptomyces sp. NBC_00258; assembly: GCF_036182465.1. NCBI lineage: Bacteria > Bacillati > Actinomycetota > Actinomycetes > Kitasatosporales > Streptomycetaceae > Streptomyces > Streptomyces sp. NBC_00258. The sequence continues at coordinate 1,505,737 of NZ_CP108081.1, read as the reverse complement.
ACCGGGTCCGCCGCCAACGGCCTGAGCCTGGCCGCCCTCACCCCGCCGTGGGGCAGCGTGCTCTCTCACCCCGACAGCCACATCAACACCGACGAATGCGGTGCTCCGGAGTTCTTCACCAACGGTGCCAAGCTCGTCGGCGTACCGGGCCCCGACAGCAGGATCGACCCCGAGGCACTGCGGGCGGCGGTGCGGCGCAGGGCCGGTGACGTACACAGCGTGCAGCCGTCCGCGGTGAGCATCAGCCAGGCCACCGAGAGCGGCAGCGTCTACACCCTGGAGGAGATCCGCCGCCTGTCCGCCATAGCCAAGGAGGCGGGACTGCGCGTCCACATGGACGGTGCGCGTTTCGCCAACGCCCTGGAGCATCTCGGCGCCACCCCGGCCGAGATGACGTGGAAGGCGGGCATCGACGTCCTGTCCTTCGGCGCCACCAAGAACGGCGCGATGACCGCCGACGCCATCGTCTCCTTCGACCCCGCACTCGCCGCCGAGCTCGCCTTCCGCGCCAAGCGCGCCGGTCAGCTCGCCTCCAAGATGCGCTTCCACACGGCCCAGATCGACGCGTACCTCACCGACGGACTGTGGCTGCACAACGCCCGCCAGGCCAACGCGATGGCCACCCGGCTCGGCGACGGGCTCAAGGCCATCCCCGACGCAGGCCTGCTGGCCACGCCGCAGGCCAACATCCTCTTCTGCCGCTTGCCCCAGGAGGTCACCGAAGGACTCCTCGCCGAGGGCTACGCCTTCTACCACGACCGCTGGGAACCGGGCATCGTCCGCTTCGTCACCGCCTTCTCCCACAGCGCCGAGGACATCGACCAACTCCTCGACGCGGTCCGCCGCCACACACGCTGACCGACGGTGAACTCCCCGCGTTCGACCCGGGGACGTGACCTGACGCACCGGACGGCACTACGGCGCCCCAGTGCCCACGGCATCGCGACGCGGGCTTCGCCAGTGGGGAGCGACCGATCGTGGCCCCGGCGGCGGCGATGAGCGCCGTCAAACGTTCTCGTCCACGTCAGGCGCTCAGTGCCGCGAGCACCACGGACCTGGCCTCCTCCTGGACCTGCCGCAGATGGTCCGGGCCCAGGAACGACTCCCCGTAGATCTTGTAGACGTCCTCGGTGCCCGAAGGGCGGGCCGCGAACCAGGCGTTGGCGGTCGCGACCTTGATGCCGCCGAGGGCGGCACCGTTGCCGGGGGCCTCGGTGAGTACGGCGGTGACCGGCTCGCCCGCGAGGGTGTCGGCCGTGACTTGGCGCGGGGACAACTTCGCGAGCAACGCCTTCTCCTCGCGGGAGGCCGGGGCGTCGATGCGCGCGTAGGCGGGGGCACCGAAGCGGTCGGTGAGCCCGGCGTAGTGCTGCGACGGGGTCTTGCCGGTGACCGCCGTGATCTCGGAGGCGAGCAGGGCCAGGATGATGCCGTCCTTGTCGGTGGTCCACACCGAGCCGTCCCGGCGCAGGAATGACGCGCCCGCCGACTCCTCGCCACCGAAGCCGAGCGTTCCGTCGGACAGTCCGTCCACGAACCACTTGAAGCCGACCGGGACTTCGACCAGCTGCCGGCCGACGTCCGCCGCAACCCGGTCGATCATGCTGGACGACACCAGGGTCTTGCCGATCCCGGCACCCGCGGGCCACTGCCCCCGGTGCGAGAACAGGTACGAAATCGCCACGGCCAGATAGTGGTTGGGGTTCATCAGGCCCCCGTCCGGCGTGACGATGCCGTGCCGGTCGGCGTCGGCGTCGTTGCCGGTGGCGATGTCGAACCGGTCGCGCTGCTCGATGAGCGAGGCCATGGCGTACGGCGAGGAGCAGTCCATGCGGATCTTGCCGTCCCAGTCCAGCGTCATGAAGCGCCAGGTGGGGTCGGCGAGCGGATTGACCACTGTCAGGTCGAGCCCGTGCTCTTCGGCGATCCGGCCCCAGTAGGCGACGGAGGCGCCGCCCAGCGGATCGGCTCCGATGCGCACTCCGGCGGACCGGATCGCCTCCAGGTCCAGCACGTTCGGCAGGTCGGCCACATAGGTGCCGAGGAAGTCGTGGCGGCCGGTGCCGGGTGCGGCCAGAGCGCGTGTGTAGGGGATACGCCGTACGTCCTTCAGGCCGCCGGTGATGATCTCGTTGGCGCGGTCCTGGATCCAGGAGGTCGCCTCGGAACCGGCGGGGCCGCCGCTGGGAGGGTTGTACTTGAAGCCGCCGTCGGCGGGCGGGTTGTGCGAGGGGGTGACCACCACGCCGTCGGCGAGGCCGGACGTGCGGCTGCGGTTGTGCGTGAGGATGGCGTGCGAGACCGCGGGGGTGGGCGTGTAGCCGTCGGCCTGGTCGATGAGGACGGTCACGTCGTTGGCGGCGAACACCTCCAGTGCCGTGATCCGCGCGGGCTCGGACAGTGCGTGGGTGTCGGCGCCGAGGAAGAGGGGGCCGTCGGTGCCCTGGGCGGCGCGGTACTCGCAGATGGCCTGGCTGGTGGCCGCGATGTGGTCCTCGTTGAACGCCGCGGCGAGGGACGACCCGCGGTGTCCCGAGGTGCCGAACGCCACCCGCTGCCCGGGCTCGGCCGGGTCGGGGTGCAGTGCGTAGTACGCCGTGACCAGGCGGGCCACATCGATGAGGTCTTCGGGCCCGGCGACCTGCCCCGCTCGCGCGTTCTGCATGTGCCCGCTCCTCCGTAAGAGTCGACCGTTGGGTACGGCCCTCATTCTCCCCTGCCCCGCCCGCCGTGACGCGCACCGGGCTGCGGTGGCGGCACGCGTCCTGTGGGTGCGACGACTCAGGTCGGTGAGTGAAGGGACACCGACGTGAGGCCCCGAGGCCCAATGGCCGCCCGCCGCCGTGTTGTTCGACGCGCTGGGCGCGCCTACGAGAAGCCGTTCGCGCATGCCCTGGCGGTTCAGAGGCGGCTGAACCTCTCCCCCGGGTGAGCTGATTGTGGTCCGGGTCGAGTCCCAGCCCGTGCACAGGGAGACTCAGGGGCACAGGGGCATCCACGCGTCCCTCGGTGTGGTCGAGATCGGGACGTGGAAGGTGTCGGACTGTGTCGAGCAGCAACCGTCGTTGCCCGACCGGCCGATCCCGGTCGACGTGGATCGGCCGAACCCGGATACGTCCCTCATCCGATGAAAGCGCAGGGCTGATCAATGGTCACCGCAGTGATTGTCGGCAGCGGACCCAACGGGCTCGCGGCGGCGGTCAGGCTCGCCCAGGAGGGTGTCGACGTCACGGTGCTGGAAGGCAGTGACCGGCCGGGAGGGGGGACCCGTACCTCGGAACTGACCCTTCCCGGCCTGCTCCACGACGAATGTGCGGCGTTCCACCCCGTCGGCGTCGTCTCGCCTTTCCTGACGTCCCTCGGGCTGGGCCGCTTCGGCCTGAAATGGCGGTGGCCCGAGATCGACCTCGCGCACCCCCTCGACGACGGACGGGCGGTCCTGTTGACCCGGGACATGGAGCGCACCACGGCCTCGGTCGGGGTGGACGCGGACGCGTGGCGGCGGCTCTTCGCGCCGATCGCCGCGGACTTCGACAAGCTCGTCCACGAGGTCCTGCGGCCGATGGCGCACGTCCCCCGCCATCCGGTCGCCCTGATCCGGTTCGGAGCCAATGCGCTGCTCCCCGCCACCTGGACGGCACGCCGGTGGAAGGGCGACCCGGCACGGGCCGCGTTCATGGGTATCGCCGCCCACGCCTTCGGACGGCTCGACACCCCGCTCAGCGGCTCCGTCGGCCTGATGCTCACCGCTGCCGGCCACGCTGTCGGCTGGCCGGTCGCGGCCGGAGGAACGCAGTCGATCAGCACGGCGATGATCCGGCTGCTGGAAAGCCTCGGCGGTACCGTTCGCACGGGCGTCACCGTCACGAGCCTCGAACACGTACGGGAACTCACCGGGTCGGCACCCGACATCGTGATGCTCGATACCGCACCCGATGCCGCCGTACGCATCGTCGGCGGTCAACTGCCTGTCCGGGTACGTCGTGCCCTGACGCGCTATCGGTACGGGCCGGCCGTGCACAAGGTCGACTTCGCGATCGACGGCGACGTTCCCTGGACGAACGAGGACTGCCGCCGCGCGGGCGCGCTCCATCTCGGCGGGACCGCTGAGGAGGTCGTGGCCGTCGAAGGCGCAACGGCCCGGGGAACTATGCCGGTCCGGCCCTTCGTCCTGGTCGGCCAGCAGTACCTCGCCGATCCGTCCCGCTCCGCCGGCCCGAACAACCCGCTGTGGGCCTACGCCCACGTTCCGCACGGGTACGCCGGAGACGCGACCAAGGCGGTCGTCGACCAGATCGAACGGTTCGCGCCCGGGTTCCGCGACCGGATCGTCGCCACCCGGGCCCGGACGGCCACACAGACGGCGGCCTACAACCCGAACTACGTCGGCGGCGACATCAGCGCCGGAGCCAACACCGCACGGCAGATCGTCCTGCGGCCCCGGCTCGCGCTCAACCCCTACGCGCTCGACGTGCCAGGCGTGTACCTCTGCTCATCCGCCACTCCACCGGGCGGCGGCGTCCACGGTATGTGCGGAGCCAACGCGGCCGACGCGGCATTGTCCTGGCTACGCCGATAGGGCCTGCCCGGCGGGTCTTCACGGGCCCGCGACGCGTCTCCAGGCTCTGGGAGGAGCCGATGGAGTTGCCTCATCGGATTGCCGTCGCCGAGGCCGGTCGGATAAACATCTCGCATGCTTAGGGGTAGCAAGATCGCGCTCAGGGCCCGGCACGATGACGACATCCCGATCCTGCGGACCGAGCTCTACGACGACGTGGTCAACGGCTCGCGGGCCGAAGGCCGGCCGTGGCGGCCGATCACGCCCGGCTCGAAGGACTCGCGGCTCGTCGTGGACGACAAGGAGGAAGGGCGCGTCCCGTTCTCCGTGGTGGAGCTGGACGGTGGCACGCTGGTCGGCACCGCGACGCTGTGGGGCATCGACAACCACAACCGGTCCGCGCACATCGGTCTCGGGCTGCTGCCGTCCGCCCGCGGTAAGGGCTACGGCACCGACGTCGTCGCGGTGCTGTGCCACTACGGTTTCGTCGTGCGCGGCCTGCAGCGGCTGCAGATCGAGACGCTGTCGGACAACGCCGCGATGCTGCGCTCCGCCGAGCGCAACGGCTTCGTCCGCGAGGGCGTGCTGCACTCCTCGGCCTGGGTGCTGGGCGAGTTCCTGGATGAGGTGCTGCTCGGTCTCCTCGTCCGGGACTGGAAGCAGAACTCGCAGGGCTAGGCTGCTTCGTTCGTGCGGAGGCGCTCATAAGAACCGTGGTCTCCACGCGGGAGGCGACGTTCAGTTCGGCCATCTCCCGCAGCTAGCGCCAGAGGTCGCCAGAGGCTGGGCGAGCCCACCGGACGATCAGTCGTCGAAGTAGGCCTTGGCAACGGCGTAGCTGTCCTCGTAGAGGTGGTAGCGGGTGATCCGCCCGTCCCTGACCGTGGTGTGCAGGGCGAACGCGGTGTCGATGTCCCGGCCCGTCTTCTTCACCTCGGAGACCATGCGCCCGATGAGCACCACGTCGTCACCCTCGGCGATGACCTGGCGGAGGTCGAACTCCTTGGCCTGTACATGGGTCTCCAGCAGCTCGAAGAACGTCCGCATGCCCTCCGCCGAGTCGACCTCCGGCACCCACGGAATGCCCGGCGGGTGCGGGATCGAGAACGAGACCGAGTCGGCGAACAGGGCCGCAGCCTCCGCACTCTTCCCCTCGGCGAGCAGCGGGAACAAGCGTTGCACAGTGAGCGTCGGTGTCTCTGCTGTCATGTATGTCGACCTTACAGATCGGATAGGCGGCGCAAGCCCTTCCAGGTAGTCGGTACGAGCGTGAGACCAGAGCTTCCTGCGCCCGATCTCGGCGGCTCATGTGCGGACCCAGCGGTGGTACGCGTCCACGTCGACGTTGCTGCCGCAGATGATGGTGGCCACGTGGCGGCCGGCGAAGCGGTCACGGTCTTCCAGGACGGCCGCGATGCCGAGGGCCGCCGAGGGTTCGACGACCAGGCCCGCGCGCTCCAGGAGCATCCGCATGCCCGTGACGATGGACGCCTCGCGGACCAGGACGGCGTCGTCGGCCACCGTGAGGAGGTCGTCCAGGACCGCGGGGATGGGGTACCGGCCGGCGACGCCGTCGGCGATGGTGTCGGTCGAGTCGGTGGTGACGACCCGTCGCTGGTGCCAGGAGCGGGTCATCGCGGGTGCGCCGAGGGGCTGCACGCAGATCACCTCGACTTCTGGTGACAGGGTCTTCAGGACGTAGCCGACTCCGGTGGCCATCGCGCCGCCGCCCAGGGCGATCAGGACAGCGTCGAAGGACGGCTCCCCGTCGGCCAGTTCCAGGCCGATGGTCGCCGCGCCCTCGCAGGTCTCGATGTCGAGGCTGTCCTCGACCAGCCGGATGCCGCGCCGTTGCGCGATGGCCACGGCCCGTTCGCGGGCCATCTCGAAGTCACCGTCGACCAGCTCCAACTCCGCACCCAGCGCGTGGATCCGATCGAGCTTGGCAGCGGGCGCCCTGCGTGAAGCCACGACCGTCACGTCGAGGCCACGGCGGCGACCGGACCAACCGAGAGCCTGGCCGAGGTTGCCGGCGCTGGCGCACACCGCGGCTGTGCCGCCCTGATCGTTCAGCAGGCCGGCGACGAGCTCGGTTCCGCGGGCCTTGAAGCTGCGTACCGGGTTCGCCGTTTCCAGCTTGATACTCACCGTGCAGCCAAGCTCGCGTCCCAACGCGTCGCACTGGTACAGCGGAGTATCGAGGAAGATCGGGTCGATGTCCCGGCGGGCCGCGCGGATCCGGGCAAGATCGAGACGCGTGGTGAGCATGACCGGCAACGTACCCCTCTGTGGCGTCGCGGCGGAGACCAACAGCCCTACGCTGCCCATGACTTTGCACGTTGCGCTCGGCGCGGGTCTTTGTCCCGTGCGTGGAAAAAGTATCGAGATCTTGAGTGAAATGGGTTACGGAGCTCGACAAAGCTCGCTAACTTCCTTGAAATGAACCGGTCATAGAGCCGCAACCGGTCATGACGGCGCGACGGCGCGCGCCTGTGCACTGCTTGGCAGCCCGACGAGGGCTGCCGTCATCCCACCCCACTTTGGGAGACCTCTGTGCGCAACAAACCGCTCAGACACAGACGTATTCGTTACCTGCTGACCGCCGTGGCCTGCGCCTTCGGCTGTCTGCTGCCCATGCCCCAGGCCGCCGCCCATCAGGCGGATCCGGCCGCCGGGCCCAAGGCGGCCGCCGTCGAGTACCAGCAGGTCACACTCGCCAAGGGCGTGGCCGAGACGGGCGAGCCCATGACCCTGGCGGTGCTGCCGGACCGCTCGGTCCTGCACACCTCACGCGACGGCACCGTCCGGCTCACGAACGCCGCGGGGACCACCGCCGTCGCGGGCAAGCTGGACGTCTACAGCCACGACGAGGAAGGCCTGCAAGGCGTCGCCGTGGACCCCGGCTTCGCGTCCAACCGGTCCGTCTACCTCTACTACGCCCCCAAGCTCAGCACTCCGGCCGGTGACGCCCCGGCCGACGGCACGGCCTCCGACTTCGCCCCCTTCGACGGGGTCAACCGGCTGTCCCGGTTCGTGCTGAAGACCGACGGCACCCTGGATCTCGGCAGCGAGAAGAAGATCCTCGACGTGCCGGCCTCCCGCGGCATCTGCTGCCACGTGGGCGGTGACATCGACTTCGACGCGGCCGGAAACCTGTACCTGTCCACCGGAGACGACACCAACCCGTTCGCCTCGGACAGCTACACCCCGATCGACGAGCGCGCCACCCGCAACCCCGCCTTCGACGCCCAGCGTTCCTCGGCCAACACCAACGACCTGCGCGGCAAGGTTCTGCGGATCAAGGTCAACGCCGACGGGTCGTACGCGATCCCGAGCGGCAACCTCTTCGCCCCCGGCACCGCGAAGACCCGTCCCGAGATCTACGCGATGGGCTTCCGCAACCCCTTCCGCATGAGCGTCGACAAGCCCACGGGCATCGTCTACCTCGGCGACTACGGACCCGACGCCGGCACCGCCAGCCCCACCCGCGGACCCGGCGGGCAGGTGGAGTTCAACCGGATCACCAAGGCCGGCAACTACGGCTGGCCGTACTGCACCGGCGACAACGACGCCTACATCGACTACAACTTCGCGACCGGCGCCTCCGGGTCCGCATTCAACTGCGCGGCGCCCACGAACAGTTCACCGAACAACACCGGCCTCATCGCCCTGCCTCCCGTCCAGCCCGCCTGGATCCCCTACGACGGCGGATCCGTACCGGAGTTCGGCAACGGCTCGGAGTCGCCGATGGGCGGCCAGGTCTACCGCTACGACGCCGCCTCCACCTCCGAGGTGAAGTTCCCGCAGGAGTACGACGGCGACTACTTCGCCGGGGAGTTCGGCCGTCGCTGGATCAAGCGCATCGAGTCGGGCACCGACGGAACCGTGCAGTCCATCAACGCCTTCCCCTGGAGCGGCACCCAGGTGATGGACATGGCCTTCGGCCCCGACGGAGCCCTGTACGTCCTCGACTACGGCACCGGCTACTTCAGCGGCGACGAGAACTCCGCCCTGTACCGCATCGAGCACGTCACCGACGGGCTCGCCCCGACCGCACAGGCGAAGGCCGACGTCACCTCGGGCAAGGCGCCCCTGGCGGTCTCGTTCTCCTCGGCCGGCAGCACCGACCCGGACGGCGGCGCCCTGAGCTACGCCTGGACCTTCGGCGACGGCGCCACCTCCACCGCCGCCAACCCCTCCCACACGTACGCGACCAACGGCCACTACACGGCCACGCTGAAGGTCACGGACACCACCGGCAAGTCCGCGACGGCCTCCGTGCAGATCACGGTGGGGAACACCGCGCCCACGGTGAAGCTCGACCTGCCCGCGGACGGAAGCATCTACGACTTCGGTGACGCCATCCCGTTCAAGGTGACGGTGACCGATCCCGAGGACGGCACGATCGACTGCTCCAAGGTGAAGGTCACCTTCATCGTCGGGCACGACAGCCACGGCCATCCGCAGACCTCGACCACCGGATGCACCGGCACGCTGCAGACGCTGGCCGACGGCGAGCACGACCCCAACGCCAACATCTTCGGCGTGATCGACGCCGAGTACACCGACAAGGGCGCCGGCGGCCAGCCCGCGCTGACCACGCACGACCAGCACGTCGCACAGCCCAGCCACCGGCAGGGCGAGCACTACGGCGCCTCCGCCGGCGTCGACGTCATCTCCCACGGTCCCGCGCACGGCGGGAAGACCGTCGGCAACATCGAGAACGGCGACTGGATCTCCTTCCAGCCGTACGCCCTCGGCAACGCGACGCAGTTCACCGCACGGGTCTCCTCCGAGGGCGCGGGCGGCACCATCGAGGTCCGCGCCGGATCCACGACCGGCACCCTGCTCGGCACGGCGACCGTGCCGGTGACCGGCGGATGGGAGACCTTCCAGGACGTGACGGCCGGCCTGAGCAACCAGCCCACCGGCTCCACCTCCCTCCACCTCGTCTTCAAGGGCGGCAGCGGAGCGCTCTTCGACGTGGACGAGTTCTCCTTCACCACCTCGGGCGGCAGCACCCGCTCCGGTGAGGTGAAGGGCGTGAACGGCAAGTGCCTGGACGTGGACAACGCTCAGACGGCCGACGGTACGAAGGTGCAGATCTGGACGTGCAACGGGTCCGGGGCGCAGAGGTGGTCGGTCTCCGGTGACGGCACGCTGCGGGCATTGGGCAAGTGCCTGGACGTGTCCGACGCGGGCACCGCGGACGGTACGAGGATCCAGCTCTGGACCTGCAACGGTTCGGGGGCGCAGACCTGGGCGGCCCAGTCGGACGGCACGGTCCACAATCCGCAGTCCGGCAAGTGCCTGGATGCCTCGGGCGGTACCTGGAACGACGGAACAGCGGTCCATCTGTGGACCTGCCACGCCAACGCCAACCAGAAATGGACCCTGCCGTAGGAGGGAGGAGACCGACCATGCGTACCTACTTGAAAGCGGCCCTCGGCCTGTTCGTGGGCGCCGCGCTCTGTCTGACCCCGCAGGCCGCGGCACTGCCCGCGGCGGTGAGCCAGTCCGTCACCGCTGAAACACGACCACTCACGGCGGCGGATCCCGCGTACAAGATCCTCGTCTTCTCCAAGACGGCGGGCTTCCGCCATTCCTCGATCGAGAAGGGCATCGAGACGCTGCGCGGCCTGGGTACCGCGAACAACTTCACCGTGGACGCGACCGAGGACGCGGGGACCTTCACGACCGGCAACCTCGCCCAGTACAAGAGCGTCGTCTTCCTGTCGACGACGGGTGACGTACTGAACGCCGCCCAGCAGACGGTCTTCGAGCAGTACATCCAGGGTGGCGGAGGATACGTCGGCATCCATGCCGCCGCCGACACCGAGTACGACTGGCCCTTCTACGAGGGCCTGGCCGGTGCGCTGTTCCACTCGCATCCGGCCATCCAGTCCGCCACGGTCGAGGTGGAGGACCGGGCGCACGACGCCACCGCCCATCTCGGCAGCACCTGGCAGCGCACCGACGAGTGGTACAACTACCGCACCAACCCGCGCAGCACAGCCCGTGTCCTGGCCTCGCTCGACGAGTCCAGCTACTCGGGCGGGAACATGTCCGGCGACCACCCGATCGCCTGGTGCAAGGACTACCAGGGCGGCCGGGCCTTCTACACCGGCGGCGGGCACACCGACGAGTCGTACGCCGAGCCCGCCTTCCGGCGCCACATCCTCGGCGGCATCCGCTGGGCCGCCGGAATGACCGACGCCGACTGCCGCCCGGAAACCGGCTACACACCGCTGTTCGACGGCTCGTCCACCAGCGGCTGGAAGCAGGCCGGGCCGGGGCAGTTCAGCCTCGCGGACGGCACCCTCACCTCCGTGGGCGGGATGGGGCTGTTCTGGTACAACGCCCAGGAGTTCACCGGCGACTACTCCCTCAAGCTCGACTGGAGGATGGCCGGGGACGACAACTCCGGCGTCTTCATCGGCTTCCCGGCCTCCGACGACCCGTGGACGGCGGTGAACAACGGCTACGAGATACAGATCGACGCCACCGACGCCGCCGACCGCACCACGGGCTCCGTCTACGGCTTCAAGTCGGCGGACATCGCCGCACGGGACGCCTCCCTGAATCCGCCGGGGGAGTGGAACACCTACGAACTCCGGGTCACCGGTGAGCGGTTGGAGATCTTCCTCAACGGCCGAAAGATCAACGACTTCACCAACACCGACCCCGTACGCAGTCTGCGACAGGGGCACATCGGCATCCAGAACCACGGCGACGGCGACGACGTGTCGTTCCGCAACATCCGCGTCAAGCACGACGGCGGCCAGGAGCCCGGCCCCCGCTCGGGTGAGGTGAAGGGTGTGAACGGCAAGTGCCTGGACGTGGACAACGCTCAGACGGCCGACGGTACGAAGGTGCAGATCTGGACGTGCAACGGGTCCGGGGCGCAGAGGTGGTCGGTCTCCGGTGACGGCACGCTGCGGGCATTGGGCAAGTGCCTGGACGTGTCCGACGCGGGCACCGCGGACGGTACGAGGATCCAGCTCTGGACCTGCAACGGTTCGGGGGCGCAGACCTGGGCGGCCCAGTCGGACGGCACGGTCCACAATCCGCAGTCCGGCAAGTGCCTGGATGCCTCGGGCGGTACCTGGAACGACGGAACAGCGGTCCATCTGTGGACCTGCCACGCCAACGCCAACCAGAAATGGACCCTGCCCTGACGAACCGACCGACTGGCACGGCGCGGTGAACCAGCAGTTCTCCTCATGACTTCGCCCCGCTCACCGGCGTGAGCGGGGCGCAGACGCGGTGCATCGCCCGGTTGCGCACGAACCTAGGCCGGCTGCGCGGCCGTGTCGGCCGAATGTCGTCTGGCCACGGGTGTGTGCATGCCAATAGCGTGTGCGACCTTCTCGTTCTGGGGGTCTCGTGAATGGTCTCCGTGCGGTCATCGTCTGCCTTGTGATCGTGTGTGCCGCGATCGTGTCGCCCGCCGCGGCTGTGACACCGGCCGCGGCGGCGAAGCCGAGCTGGTCGGCGCTGCCGGTGCCGGCGGCGGCCCCGCCGGTGACCGTGTCCGACCTCGCCGCCCGTGGGCCGGGCGAGGCGTGGGCGACCGGGTACGAGCACGCCGCCGATGGACTGCGGCCGATGCTGTACCGGTGGGACGGCACGGCGTGGAGCCGGGACACGACGTTCCCCGGCGCCGATGAGCCGGGCTGGCTCGGCAAGGTGCAGTTCGTCGGCGAGGAGGTGTGGATCTTCCACAACCGCGCGGGGACCGGAGAGATCCTGCGCCGGTCGGCGGGAGGCTGGAGTGCCGTCCCGCTGCCGCAGACCCTGTGGACCTACCAGGACTTCACCGCCGTGCCGGGTGCCGCGTGGGTGGTCGGCGAGGACGACACCGGGCTGAAGGTGTTGCACTACGACGGCTCCACCTGGACCACACAGTCCACCCCGGACGACGTGCTGTACGTGATGGGCGTCATCGCGCGTACTGCCACCGACGCCTGGGCCTGGGCGGACACCAGCACCGGGACCACCGTCCTGCGCCGGAACGGCACGGCATGGCAGGACGCGAAGGTGCCGCTGCCGCCGAACAGCAACGTGCACACGATCCTGGTCGAACCGTCCGGCCGGGTCACGATCGGCGGCAGCCAGTACACCGACGGCGTGGCCCGCACCTACCTGATGACCTTCAACGGGCAGGCCTGGCACACCACTTACCCACCGCTGGGCGACACCTACACCGAGGCCATGGTGCGCGGCCCGGACGGCGCGCTGTGGCTGCCGGTGCGCAGCGACCGCGCGTTCCAGTCGAAGTACGCACGGGTGGACGGCCCCCGCACCACCTTCTCGTACGGCCCCGAGCGCACGAACGCGATCGACGTCAAACCGCGTGCGCTGGCGAGGGCCGGGTTCTCACTGTTGTCCTTCGGGACCGTGGAGATCTACGGCTCGAAACCGAACCTGATGAGCGAGCGGCTGGGAGGCTGACCATGGCACGCCGACTTCCCATGGCACACAGACTCTTCGTCGCGGCTCTCGCTGCCGCCATGACGATCATGGCCCTCATGTCCTCGGCCGCGGCGGAAACCCTGTCCTGGCAACACGTTCCGGTCCCGCCACAGGTCCGCCCGCAGGCGGGGCTGAACGAGGCCGTGGCGTTCGGTCCGGACCGGGCGTGGGCGGTGGGTGCCGACGCCGTCGGACGCGAGGCGCCGGGCTTCCCTCTCGTGCTGCGCTGGGACGGAACCGCGTGGCAGCGCCAGGGCCTGCCCGGGATCGGCTGGCAGGGAGAGCTGCTGTCCATCGCCGCGACCTCACCGACCATGGTCTGGGCGGTCGGCCGCGACTCGGCGGGCGGCGCCCACCTGCTGCGCTACGACGGCAAATCCTGGAACGAGAGCCGGCCGCCGCGTGGTGTCCTGCTGACCAAAGTCGTCGCCGGCGGCGGTGAGACCTGGCTGATCGGTTCGCGGGACGGCGCGCAGGCACTGCTGCGCTGGGACGGGCGTAGCTGGCAGGACGTGCCGGTGCCGCCGGGAGCCGTGTACGGCCTGCACATCCTGGCGGCCGACGACGTCTGGGCCGCGGGCGACACCGGCTCGGGCGCTGTCGTGTCGCACTGGAACGGGGAGGCGTGGCAGCAGACGATCGTCGACGGATTCCCGCGGTCGGCGGTGAGCAGTGTGCTGGCGGTCTCGCCGACGGAGGTCTGGGCGGGTGGCACGGCAGGCTTCGTCGGCGGCCCGCCGGGGCGGCCGATTCCGCCACTGCTGGTCCGCTTCGACGGGCAGGCGTGGAGCCGGGTGACCGTGCCCACCGACTTCGGCTCGATCAGCTCACTGTCGCCCAGCACGTCAGGCGCGCTGGCCTGGGTCTCGGTCGCCCGCTCGCAGAAGTGGGGCCCGCCGGGCAGCAGTCCGCCGTTTGTCTCCGGGCCGGATTTCCTTGCCTGGAACGGACAGTCGTTCACGGAGTACAGCGAACCGGCGGTGGCCGGGGAGGGCGATTCCCGGGTGCCGCGGCTGGCGCCGGTGCCAGGCACGGCGACGGTGTGGTCGGTGGGCCGCGCCGACGGCCCCGAGGGCACCTTCGCCCCACGCATCCTGCGGTTCGGCTGAGACGACGAACGGGGCTCGGTCCGGCGAGGGTGGGTTCGGGTTGCTCCGGGTGTGGGGCATGCCGACTCGGCGGCCGGGGGTCAGCCGGTGGTGTGTTGGAGTTGGGCGATCCAGCCGGGTGCGGTGGTGTCACCGGCTTGGGTGCGTTGGTGCAGCCAGGTGAGGGCTTGGGCGGTATGGCCCTGGTCGTGCAACAGGGTGACGGCCAGGGCGAGGGAGGCGGTGTCTCCGCGTTCCTCGACGCGGCACGCACCGCCCTCACCGCCACGCCCTGACTCTCCCTCGCTCGTCGACGAGGTTGTCCGCGAGGGCGCCCGGCGGACGCCTGCCGACGCCTCGGATGCCGAAGTGGACCAACGCATAGCCGAGTTGGCCGCGGGGGCGGATGAGGCAGAGTGGCGCCTGGTGGTCCGGAACGGCCAGCACGGGCCGAGGACCGTAACGGCTGCCGCGGGTTCTGTGCGCGGTTGCCGGAGCCCACCTCGTCGCCCAGGTCCGCGCGGGCGCCGAGTTCGAGAACGGCTTCAGCGTCCCGGAACGGCGTCGGCCCGCATCAGAGCAGACAGAAGCACCTCCGGTGCGCGCCGCGGGATTTACCACGCCCCCGCGCGCACCGAAGGTGCACTGGATCGCTGACCGGCAACTTCACGCTGGAAAGGGCACAACGGCCGTCTGGTCAGCAGCGCGTGATGACTGACTTGGAGGCGGCGCTGTTGTCCACGTACGGCGCGTACGTCCACCCGGTCACGGTCAGCTCGAGTCCGTTGAAGCGGTTGTAGCGCTCATAGACGGTGAGGTACCAACGGTTTCCTCCGCCGAGGTCCTCTCCGGTGCTCCAACAGGTCGCGAGGAGTACATCCCCCGACCACAGGGCCGGGACTCCGACCTCACCGGAGGCCAGACTGCGGCCGTTGAAGACAGCCGCCCCGACCTCCACCCTGAGCAGCGCGGACGCGGTCGTGGATGCGGATGCGGTTGCGGTCGTCAGAACCATCCCAGCGGCACTCAGCGCCGCAACCGCCGCGACCATGGCGCCTCGGCGTCGTAACTTGCCTCTCATACCAGCCTCCTGATCAATACCGACCGTGCACCGCTCCGCTGAGCAGGCACGTGAACCCCTCGCCCTTGCCGGAAGGCTCTGCCAGGCCCGACGAGCCGAGCCGGCAGACAGACCCTCCGTGAGCTCGACAGTGCCGTGCGCCGCTGTGGCATGGCATGAGTAACCACTACTCAACCGCTCCATGGCTTTTGACCGCAGGCCTCTGTCTGGCGCTGTTCATATCCGCCAGGTACCGGGAACAGGCCGCCGGAGCCGCATCTGATGTGGCGTGATGTCGCCAGTCGGCAGAGTGAAGCGGACGGAGAACTCTCCTAATCCACGGGGAAGATGGGACCCTGGCTCTTCACGTGGTGAACGCGCGATTTCGGGGGAGCGTGGATGAGCGAGGTACGGATCAGTGTGGGAAGCGCTGCGGGTGCCACTGCCCTGAGCGGGTGGCTGCGCCGTGATCCGTCAGTGGCACGGTCGGGCGCCGCGATCGGGTCCGCCGACCCCTACGCGCCGCCACCGCCTCCGGGGCCCTCGCCTGTTCCGCCGCGGCCCGCGGACATGACGGGGACCCGGGCCGCGCCACCACCGCCCCCGGGCACGATGGGGACCCTGGACACGATCACCGCCGTCGTGGACAGCACGGTCGGCCTCCTCGGGCTGCTGGTCGCCATCACCGCCTGGCGGCGCCCGAGCGGAACGCAGGCGCCCACCGTACGTGTCACCGAGAGCGACGGCACCCTGGTGGAGGGAACAGCCGAGGACGTACTGAAAGTGCTGCGGGCCCGCAGGGAGCAGGAGCAGGCCGACACATGACGGCGCGGCTGGCCGACCGGTCGGCCTCCAGGGCGGTACTGATCGGCATCCACGGGTATGCCGCCGGCGGTGGACTCGCCCAGTTGCCCGCGGTCGAGCGGAACATCACGGCGCTGCGGGACGCACTGTGCGACGAGGCCGTCTGGGGCCTGACCGCGGCAGGCTGCCGGGTGCTCGGTCCCGAGGCCGACGGCAGCGATGTCATGCGAGCCATCGACGCCGCGGTGAACGAAGCCACCGACACGCTGCTCATCTATTACGCCGGACACGGACTGCTGCACCCCGACCGGCCGGCCGACCTCCATCTCGCCCTGCACGACTCCAACGAGCAGCAGATGTGGCGCGCGCTGCCGTACGCCCACATCCGTGACGAGGTGCGATCGGCGTACCGCCGACGGGGCCTGAAGTGCGCCGTGGTCCTCGACTGCTGCTTCAGCGGCGCCGCCGTCGAAGGGGGCATGAGCGCCCGCGCGACACTGCTGAAACAGGCCGCCGACATCGACGGCGTCTGCGTCCTTACCTCCAGCGCGGCCACCGAGCTCGCCTACTCCCTGCCCGGTGAGGAGCTGTCCGCGTTCACCGGCGCCATGCTCGGACTCCTGCGGACGGGTGTGCTCGGAGCCGGCCCCGAGCTCGACTTCGGAACCGTGCATGCCCGGCTGCACCGGCTGCTGAGTACTCGGGAACACCCACAGCACCCCCAGCTCGGGGCTCACAACTCGGGTGAGCGGATCGCTGTCTTCCGCAACCCGGCGTACGTCGCGCAGGAGCCGCACGAGGCGGGCCGGAGCGCGAACGCCCCGGGACTGCTGCCCGCGGAGCAGTTGTTCGGCCGGGATCGTGAGCTGCGGGACCTGGCCGCGGAGACGGCTCGAGGACCCGGCGTACTCGTCATCCACGGGCCGCCGGGCGTGGGCAAGTCGGCGTTGGCGGCCGAGTTGTACCAGCGGCTCACGGGCGGTCGGGAGGGTCATCCGGCGGTCGGCTTCCCTGTTGTGCTGCTGGATGACGTCACGGACGCAGCCGAGGTCTCCCAGACCGACGCGCCCCCGCGCGACGCGCTGTTCGTGGTCACCAGCCGTGCCTCGCTCACTGATCTGATGCCGCGGTACGTCCGCCGGTTTGCGCTCGCTCCGCTCGAGGTGGACGACGCGGTGGCGATGATGCACGATCTCAGCGGGCTCACCGGGCACGACGGCGAACTCGCCGAGATCGCCCGGCTGTTGAGCTGCTTCCCGCTCGCGCTGCGCCCCATCGCCGCCAGACTGCGCCGCACCCCACCCGATCTGCTGCTGGACGCCATGCGGGAGTCGGACCGTCCGCTGCAGCACCTCCACTCCGACGACGACCGCGTCCGTACGGCCTTCACCGTGTCGTACGAGGCGCTCAGCGAGCAGCAGAGGCAGGTGCTCCACGACTGCGCCGGCCATCCAGGCCCTGACTTCGACCGCTACTCGGCCGCAGCCCTCTGTCGTATGCCGCCCGGCATCTGCGGACTGTTGCTGGAGGAACTCGTCGATGCGGGACTCCTTCAGCGCACCGACGGCCGCTACGCCTTCCACGACCTCTACCGCAGCTATTCGCGCACCACGCCCGCACAGGAGGCCCTGCGGCGGACCTGGTTGTACCTCCACCTCCGCCGCTGGCTGGAGGCCGCGCGAGGGGACAGCGCTCGAAGCGCCTGGCGGACCGCCGCACTTCCTGAACTGCGCGCGGCAGCGCGGGCGGCGCGCGAGGACCGATGG
Source organism: Streptomyces sp. NBC_00258 (assembly GCF_036182465.1). Classification (NCBI taxonomy): domain Bacteria; kingdom Bacillati; phylum Actinomycetota; class Actinomycetes; order Kitasatosporales; family Streptomycetaceae; genus Streptomyces; species Streptomyces sp. NBC_00258. The sequence goes on along the minus strand of NZ_CP108081.1, from coordinate 1,487,986 downwards.
AACCTCGCAACCGAGTTCAGCTGCGAGGTGGCCGACGCCCTGCGTGAGGAGCAGCGGCCCGCCGTGGCCAGGGAAGAGGCCGAGGCCGCCTACCGGTACGCGACGGGCAGGAGTTACGGCAGGGGTATCGCGCGGGCGCGCGGCGCCCTGGCCCTCGTGGGCACAGAACTCGACCCCGGCCACCCGCAGTTGGTGAAACGCGACCCCTCGCACGTGCGGCGGGACGTGGCCGCCGAACTCCTGCGTGCGGCCCGGTCGGTGCCCGAGGGCGCGGCCGAAGGCGGTCGGCACCTGATGTCTCTCGCCGAACGGGCCCTGGCTGCCAACCTGATCGACGAGGCCATGCGGTTCCAGGCCGAGGCGCACACCTGCTTCGAGGAAGCCGGGGACGACAGTCTGCTGGCGGAGTGCCTCGCGGCGGAGGCCGCAGTGCACATGTACACCGGGCAGTACCCGGATGCGGCGGTACTGGCCCAGAAGGCCGCCCAACTGCTCGACGACCAGGGCGACCGGGAAGGGGCGGCGCACTCGCACGCGACGGCAGCCGAGGCCTTCCGCAAGGCCGGAACCCTCACGCCGGCCCGCCTCCATGCCGATCTCGCGCTCGAGCGCTTCGAGGCAGTCGACGACCCCGCCAGTCTCAGCTATGCGTACCGTCTGCTCGCCAAGATCCAATGGGCGCTGGGAGACCACGCGCACGCACGTCGGCTCATGCACAAGGAACACGAACTGCGTCGCGGTTCCGGCCCGGAGGAGGGACCGTCGACCCAAGCCATCGCACATCCGTCGTCCCGAGCCGCCCGAATGAGCCGCGCTGAAGGACAGGTCCCCACGGATGGCGCGTTGGAACAGGGGGCGGACAGTGACGCGGCGAGGCTGCCGTCGCAGAGCTGATCCGCCTGAAGCCGTCCTCGAAACCGTCGCGCCTGCCTGCTTCCGCACCGAACCGGCAGAACCGGCGGCCGAGCGGGTAGGCAAGAACCGGGGGCTGATTCTGTCTTGCGTCAGCCGGCGTTGAGCAGACTGGCCAGCAGTTGGAGTCGCTCGGCGTCGGGGCCGCCCTCGACGGCGGTGTAGACGATCAGCATCGGGCCGGGAGTGCCCGGCAGCGGGTAGGCGTCCCAGTCCAGGTTCAGCTCCCCGACCATGGGGTGGTTGACACGCATCCGGCCGCGCGTCGTCTCGCCCACGTCGTGACGGGCCCACAGCGTCGCGAACTCGTCGCTGCGGACCGCGAGTTCGCCTACCAGCTCCGCGGCGCGCGGGTGCCCCGGATCGGCGGCGACCTGTGCGCGCAGCATCGCGGTCAGCTCGGCGACGGTGGCGGCCCGCTCCGGACAGGTCTGGTCGGCCTCCGGGTGCAACAGGAGCGACAGCAGGTTCCGCTGCGTCACCGGGAGTCGGGTGAACTCGCCCAGCAGCGCGCCGGCCAGCGGGCTCCAGGCCAGTACGTCCAGGTAGCGGCCCACGACCAGGGCGGGCGAGGGCATCGTGCGCAGCAACCGCTCTGTGGTGTCCGGTACTTCCTCCGGTTCGTACCGGCGCGGGGCGCGAGCCGGTGTGCGTGCGGCGGCGGCGAGGCTGTGCAGGTGTCGGCACTCCTCGGTGGAGAAGTTGAGGGCGCGTGCGAGGGCGTCCAGGACCTGTTCGGAAGGCCGCACGTCGCGACCCTGCTCCATGCGCTGGTAGTAGTCCGAACTCACCCCCGCCAACAGGGCCAGTTCCTCACGCCGCAGTCCGGCCACGCGTCGCCTCGGGCCGGGTTCGAGGCCGACGTCCTCCGGCCGCAGCCGGGTCCGGCGGGTCCGCAGGAATTCGGCGAGTTCGCGTCGGGGGTCGTCGGTCGGCGCGAGGGGGTTGTCGGTCACGGCGTCAGTATGCCTCGGGCGTGGATTGGGAGGGTGGGTCTGCCAGTCCCAGGAAAAGGCGAACGACCGTGTGCCGTGAGCAGAGGACCAGTATCGGTTCCACCCCAGCCGACCACGGAAGGAACAGCGCCATGAAGGCTGCTCAGATCACGAGTTACGGTGCACCGGACGTCCTGCGGATCAACGATGTGGACCGGCCCGCTCCCGGTGTCGGCGAGGTCCTGGTGTCGGTCGAGGCGTCCAGCGTGAACGGACACGACGTGATCGTCCGCGCCGGGCAGGTGAAGATGGTGTCGGGGCGCCGCTTCCCGATCGGCGCGGGGCTGGACTTCACGGGCGTCGTCGTCGAGACCGGCGCCGAGGTCGAGGGTTACCGGGCCGGGGACCGGGTGTGGGGCATGGTGCACCCCCGGCAGCGGCACATCACCGCGGGGGCGGCCGAGTACGTCGTGGTCCCCTCGGACCGGATCGCGCCCGCCCCGGCAGGACTCTCGTCGGTCGACGCGGCCTCCCTGGTCGTGGCGGGCGCGACGGCGCTGATTGCGTTGCGCGACAGCGTGCACCTCGCGGGCGGGGAACGGGTCCTCGTGCGGGGCGCGGCCGGCGGAGTCGGCACCGCCGCCGTGCAACTGGCACACGCATTGGGCGGCCATGTCACCGCGCTGGCTCGTGACCGCCACGCCCAACAGCTCACCGGCCTCGGTGCCGATGAAGTCCTCGACTACGGCTCGACCACCTCGGACCGGATCGGACCGTTCGACGTCATCGTCGACACCGTCGGCTCTGAACTGCACTGCTATCGAAGCCGGTTGGCCAAGGGCGGCCGGATGGTCACCGTCGGCCTGTCGGCCGGTGCCTTGGCCGCGATCGCCGCGTCGAGCGTGCACGGCTCCCGCCGCATCCGCACCTTCAGCGCCAACCCGGACACCGCCGTGCTGCGTGATGTGGCTGACCATGTCATTTCGGGTGCGCTGCGCCCGGTGGTCCACAGCGTGTACCCCTACGCGGACATCGCCGCAGCGCACGAGGCGTTCGAGCGTGGCGGCGTCGTGGGCAAGCACGTGGTCGCGGTGTCCGCGTAGCTCCATCGTTCTCGTGGAGCATCATCGACCGACAGGGGGCGAGGCCGTCCTCGGCTCGTTCCAGAAGCTGCTCGAAGCCTGGATCAGGTCGAAGCGGTCACGCCCGCCGCCGCCGTCAGTTCCGCTTCTCTTGCGCGGGTTTGAGGTCCGGTTCGGTGACAGGCATGTCCAGGAGGATCATTTTGTCGTGGTCGGGGGTCCCGGGGTTGGCGTAGTGGGCGACCAGCCGGTGGCCGGGGGCACCCTCCAACTGCATGGACTGGTACTCGAGGGTGAGGTCGCCGATGTCCGGAAGGTGGAACGTCTTGCTGCCGTGGGTGTGCGCCCGCACGTCGTAACGCTCCCACAGCTCCACGAACTCCGGGCTCTCGGCCAGCAGTTCGTCGACGAGCCCGACGAGGTCCGGGGCAGCGGGGTCGGTGCCGGCCAGGGCGCGCAGCCGCCCGACGCAGGCGCGGATCTGCTCCTCCCAGTGGTCGAAGACCGTGCGAGCCCCGGGATTCAGGAACACCCAGCGCGCGACGTTGCGCTTCTCGACCGGCCACTGCTCCATCCCCACGAAGAGCCGCAGCCCGCCCGGGTTCCACGCGAGCAGGTCCATCGTGCGGCTCACCACGACCGCGGGGTTGGGCCGCAGGCTCTCCACAGCAACTCGATTCCGGGCCCCACCGACGAAGTGGGCGCGGTCGCGGGCTCCGGAGCGGTGGTGCGGGCGGCGCACACGGCGAGGTCCCGCAAGTGCGCGTGCTCGCGCTCGTCCAGCAGGAGGACCCGGGCCAGCGCGTCGACGACGGACGGGCTGGGGCGGGTTTCCTTGCCGCGCTCGATGCGCGTGTAGTAGTCGATGCTCACGCCGGCGAGTGTGGCCAGCTCCTCGCGGCGCAGTCCCGGCGTACGACGAAGGCCGTGGCCGGACGGGAGACCGGCCTCCTCGGGAGTCACCCGGGTGCGGTGGGCGCGCAGGAAACGCCCCAGTTCCGTGCCGTCGCCGCCGTTGCGCTGCTCACGTGCCATGTGCTCAGTGTGGCAGGCCGGGCGTAACGGATCCATGAGCTGTGTGAACGCACAGTGAGGGGCCCTGTCACACCCCCGAACAGTGCTCCCCTGCACAGCTCGGCCTGCCACGGGACGGGCTCGGAGTCCAGGCTGGGTGTCGGTCGAGGAACACCTCCCGCGCAGAGAAGCCATCCCGTTTCGTTCTCAGGAGAACCACCCGTGTCCAGTTCTGTCGTATCGGACCGGTCGTCCGCCGAAACCGCCGGCGGTCGGCGTGGCACCGCGAACGGTGCCCGGTGGGCGCTGGCGGCCGCGCTGCTCGGCTTCTTCGTCATGACACTCGACGCACTGATCGTCAACGTCGCACTGCCCGAGATCGGGCGCGGCTTCGGCGGCGGCATGACAGGCCTGCAGTGGGTGGTGGACGGCTACACGCTGATGTTCGCCGCGCTGCTGCTGTCGGCCGGCTCGGTGACCGACCGCATCGGGGCGCGGCAGGCGTTCGGGGCGGGGCTCGTGGTGTTCACCGTCGCCTCGGCGGCCTGCGGCTTCGCACCGAACCTGGGTGTGCTGGTCGTGGCGCGGCTGGTGCAGGGCGCGGGTGCCGCGGTGATCGTGCCCGCCTCGCTGGCGTTGATCCGCGAGGCGTTCCCCGACCCCGTCCGGCGTGGCCGGGCCATCTCCATATGGGCGATGGGCGGTTCGGTGGGCGCCGCGGCCGGGCCGGTGCTGGGCGGTGTGCTCAGTGAGCTGAGCTGGCGGATGATCTTCTTCGTCAACCTGCCGGTGGGTGTGCTGGCACTGTTCCTGCTCACCCGGACCGCGCGTTCGCCCCGCCAGGGCGACGCTCCGTTCGACTGGACCGGCCAGATCGCCGCGGTGGCGGCGATGGGCGGTTTGACGTACGCCGCGATCGAAGCAGGCGCCGTCGGCATGGGCGCGCCGCGCGTGCTGCTCGCGCTCGCGGTGGCCGTGGCGGCGGCGGTGGTCTTCCTGACGTCCCAGGCACGCGGCCGGAACCCGATGGTGCCGCTGGAACTCCTGCGTACCCGGACGATGGCGCTCTCGGCGACCGTGGGTTTCGCGCTCAACGTCGGCTTCTACGGCATGATCTTCCTGCTCGGCCTGTACCTCCAGCAGGAACAGGGCCTGTCGCCGATGGCCACCGGTCTGGCGTTCCTGCCGATGACGCTGCTGACCGCGGTCGTCAGCCCGACGGCCGCCAGGCTCGCCGCGAGCTTCGGTCCGCGGATGCCGATCATCACCGGGCAACTCCTGATGGCCGCGGGCCTGGTGGCACTCACCGTTCCGTCGGCGTCGGCGCCCGCCTGGCTGCTGGTCCTGCTGATGATCCCGGTCGGAACCGGCGGCGGCCTCGCCGTACCGGCGGTGACCTCACTGCTCCTGGACCGCGTCCCCGCCCAGCGCGCCGACACCGCGAGCGGCGTCCTGAACGCCTCCCGCCAGCTCGGCGGCGCCCTGTCAGTGGCCGTCTTCGGCGCCCTGGTCTCGAACCACGCGCACTTCCTGCACGGGCTGCGCACCAGCCTTCTGATCGCCGCGCTGCTCGTGGCCCTGACCGCGGCGGCATCCGTACTCCTCAAGGAGAAGACCTCATGACCTCGACCTCGGCCTGGACGAGCCAGGAGCTCGACAGCATCGAACACGCGGAGGAACTGGAGATCGCCTCCGTGCGGCGCGGCGGCGAACTGGGCAGCCGACGGACGATCTGGGTCGTCCGCGTCGGCGACGGCATCTACGTCCGTTCGGTCAACGGCCCCGGCTCCGACTGGTACCGCGGCACCCGGGCCCGCCAGGAGGGCCGTATCCAGGCCGGCGGGGTCGAGAAGGCCGTCACGATCATCGACGCCGGCGACGAGGCCAACGACGCCGTGGACACCGCGTACCGGACCAAGTACGGGCACTACGCCGCGTACATCGTCAAGGCCATCACCAGCCCCGAGGCGAGCTCCACCACGATGCGGCTCGAACCCCGCCGGCCGCGCTCGGCCGACTGAACCCCCTTACGGCCGACAGCAGTTCCACCAGAACCACCGGTTCCACCAGAACGGAGAAGCCATGCTCACCGTCAACGCGTACTCCGCAACGGCCGCTGCCGAACCCCTCGCGCCGACCACCGTCGAGCGTCGTGACGTCGGACCGCACGACGTCCTCATCGAGATCAAGTACTGCGGCATCTGCCACTCCGACATCAGCCACGCCCGCAGCGAGTGGGGCGAGCAGGTCTACCCGATCGTGCCCGGCCACGAGATCGCCGGCGTCGTCACGGACGTCGGCCCGGAGGTCGGTAGGTTCGCCGTCGGCGACCGGGTCGGCGTCGGCTGTCTGGTCGAGTCCTGCCGCGAGTGCGAGTCGTGCCTGAAGGGCGAGGAGCAGTACTGCCTGAAGGGCAACACCCTCACCTACGGCGGCATCGACAAGGACGGCACGGTCACCCAGGGCGGCTACTCCACGCACGTCGTGGTCACCGAGGACTTCGTCGTCCGCATCCCCGAGGGCATCGACCTCGACGAGGCGGCCCCGCTGCTGTGCGCCGGCATCACGACGTACTCCCCGCTGCACCGCTGGGGCGCGGGACCCGGCAAGAAGGTCGCCGTCATCGGTCTCGGCGGCCTGGGCCACATGGCCGTCAAGCTCGCGCACGCGATGGGCGCCGAGGTCACCGTGCTGTCCCAGTCGCTGAAGAAGATGGACGACGGCCTGCGCCTCGGCGCCGACCACTACCACGCGACCAGTGACCCGGCCACTTTCGAGCAGTTGGCGGGCACGTTCGACCTGATCGTCAACACGGTCAGCGCGAAGCTCGACCTCGACGCCTACCTCGGTCTGCTGGCCGTGAACGGCGCCCTGGTCAACGTCGGCGCGCCCGCGGAGCCGCTGTGCGTCCAGGTGTTCTCGCTGATCATGCGCGGGCGGTCGTTCGCCGGTTCGCTGATCGGCGGCATCCGGGAGACCCAGGAGATGCTCGACTTCTGCGCCGAGCACGGCATCGGCTCCGAGATCGAGGTCATCCCGGCCGACAAGATCAACGAGGCGTACGAGCGTGTCCTCGCCTCCGACGTGCGCTACCGCTTCGTGATCGACACCTCGACGCTGGCCTGACCCACGGCCACGTCCCCCTGAGACCACCCCGTACGAGGAGCCGCGCCCCCGAGAGCCCTCGTACGGGGTGCCGCCCAGCAGTGGAAAGGGCAGGGACGGCGAGGGCGCGACGGCAGTGGCGTGGGAGGCCGTGTCACACCCTGGAACGCCGACTTCCGGCATGGCACGGTCTGCCGTGATGCGGGAACAGCGACCGGGCCCGATGCTCGTCGAAGATCCTCTCGCACCCGCGGGAGTCCGGCCGCCCCGCGGAGACATCCGCACGAGAACCGAGGACACCAGAACCGAGGAGATGAGCGGATGACCACCACTGCTCCCTGGACCGACGACGAACTCGACCGGGTCGGATCGGCCGAGGAACTGGAGGTCGCCTCCCTGCGCCGGGACGGCGAGCTGAGCAGTCGGCGCACGATCTGGGGCGTGCGCGTGGGCGACGACATCTACGTCCGCTCCGTGAACGGCCCCACCTCCGCCTGGTTCCGCGGCACCCGAGTCCGCCACGAGGGCCGTGTCGAGGCCGGCGGGGTCGAGAAGGACGTGGCGTTCGAGGACGCCGACGGGGAGATCAACGACGCGGTCGACACCGCCTACCGCACCAAGTACGGCCGATACTCCGCCAACACCATCCAGCGCATCACGAGCGCCAACGCGGGCTCGACGACCATGCGGCTCCTGCCTCGCTGACCGCCGCCGGAGAAGAGCGATGTTCACCGTGAGTACCCACGCCGCCACCTCGGCCGGCGGGCCCTTCGCCCCGGCCATGGCCGAGCGCCGTGACACCGGCCCCCACGATGTCGCGCGGTTGGTCGTCCGACCTCTGACCGGACCGGGAGACATGCCGTGATCGGCCTCGAACTCGTGGTGGTGCTCGGTGTGGCGGTGCTCCTGGGCAACGCCCTCGGCGACCGCTTCCGGATCGCCCCACCCATCGTGCTACTCGCCTTCGGCGCGCTGCTCGGCTTCGTACCCGCGCTGCGGGAGGTGGACCTGCCGCCGGAGGCGGTGCTGCTCATCTTCCTTCCGGTGCTGCTGTACTGGGAGAGCCTGACCACCTCGCTGCGGGAGATCCGCCGGGACCTGCGCGGCATCATCCTGATGAGCACCGTCCTGGTCATCGGCACCGCCGGAGCCGTCGCGACCGTGGCACACGAACTCGGCCTGGCCTGGGGCCCGGCATGGGTCCTCGGCGCCGCGGTGGCCCCCACCGACGCGACTGCCGTCGGCGTCCTCGCCAAGTCACTGCCCCGCCGCAACGTGACGCTGCTGCGTGCCGAAAGCCTCATCAACGACGGCACCGCGCTAGTCGTCTTCGGTCTCGCCGTCGGCATCACGGTCGGCGAGGAGCACTTCACCGTCCCGCACGTCACCGGGCTGTTCGCCCTCTCCTACGTCGGTGGAGCCGCGGCCGGAGCGCTGACCGCGTGGCTGGTGATCAAAGCGCGCCGGGTCTTCGACGACCCGCTGCTGGGCAACGTCGCGATGATCCTCACCCCGTTCACCGCCTACCTGCTCGCCGAACTGATCGAAGCCTCCGGGGTCCTCGCGGCCGTCGTGGCGGGCCTGATCATGAGCCAGGCCGGCCCGCGCGTGGCGGGAGCCGCGATGCGCCGGCAGGCGGAGGAGTCCTGGTCGCTTGCCACCTTCCTGCTCAACGGCTCTCTGTTCGTCCTGGTCGGTCTGCAGGCGCAGTCGGCCGTGCGCAGCCTGCACGGCAGCGACCTCACCCAGGCCCTCATCGCCGTCGGGGTGGTCTCCGCCGTGGTCGTCGCCGCGCGCTTCGCCTTCAACTTCACCTTCCCGTACCTGATCCGCCTCCTCGACCGTCGCCCGCAGCAGCGCCTGCGCCGCATGAACTATCGCGCCCGGGTGGTCACGTCGATCGCGGGCTTCCGTGGTGCGGTGTCGCTGGCGGTGGCCCTGTCGGTACCGATGACGCTCGACTCGGGCGCCCCCTTCCCCGACCGGGACACGATCGTCTTCGTCACCTCCGGTGTCATCGTGACCACGCTGGTCGTGCAGGGTCTGCTGCTGCCGATCGTGGTGCGCTGGGCCCGGCTGCCCCGCGACACATCGGTGGAAGAGGAGCGTTTCCTCGCCGAGTCGACCGCCACCGAGGAGGCCCTCAAGGCCCTTCCGGAAGTCGCCGAGGAGCTGGGCACCGACCCTGCCGTCGCCGAACGCATGCGCCAGGAGTACGAGACCCACCTGCTCGTCGTCCGCGCGGGCGGCGGAGAGACCGATGCCTCCGACAAGGAGGACGTCCTGCGCCACGACCGGCACTACACCGCGCTGCGTCTGGCCCTCCTGGCCCACAAACGCGCCACCGTGCTCCGACTGCGTGACGAGCACGAGATCGACGACACCGTGCTGCGTCAGGTCCAACGTCACCTCGACATCGAAGAAGTACGGCTGTCCCGACGCCAAGCCGCCGAGTGACCGCCCCAGGACGGGAGCCACCATGCACACCTCACCCGACGAGAGCACCCGCGAGGAGGTCGTCAGCGCCTACCGCGCCCAGCTGCGGGCGATGACCGACGGTGACACCGACGCCTTGGACGCCCTGCTCGACGACGGCTTCACACTCACCCACATCACCGGGTATGAACAGCCCAAGGCCGAGTGGCTCTCGCAGATGAGAGCCGGCCGGTTCGTCTACCACGGTGTCGCAGAGAAGACAGTCACCGTCGACGTGGAGGGCGACACGGCCCACCTCGTCGGCCGGATCGTCACCGACGCGACGGTCTACGGCACGCATGCCGACTGGCGGCTGCAACTGGCCCTGACCTACACCCGCGAGGGCTACACCTGGACCGCGGTGCGCTCGGTCGCCACCACTTGGTGACAACCCGTACGCGGTCGTTCGGCGGTGCGTCAGGACGAGGCGGACGATGCCGTGCCCGGTGTCGCCGGCCGCGAAGCGGGCTCGTGAGCCAGGAGGTCGAGGAGGGCGACCGCGTCGTGCTCCGGGGTGCCGGGTTCGGCGTTGTACGCGAGCAATCGGTGGCCGGGAGTGCCTTCCAGACGCAGGGACTCGAAGCCGAGGGTGAGCTCGCCGACTTCGGGATGGTGGAAGGTCTTCCTGCCGTACGAGCGGCTCCTGACGTCGTAACGCTCCCACAGGCGGGCGAACTCCGGGCTCTTGAGCAGGAGTTCGCCGACCAGCCGGGTCAGGTCGGGGGAATCGGGGTCGGTGCCGGCCAGCGCGCGGAGGTGGGCCACGCAGGCACGGACCTGGGTGCCCCAGTCGTGGAACAGGTCGCGTGCGGCGGGGTGGAGGAAGACATAGCGCGCGATGTTGCGCTGCTTGACCGGCCACTCCTCGATCCCGGCGAAGAGTCTCAGCCCGGCGGGGTTGGCGGCGAGCAGGTCGTTCGTACGGCTGACCACGTACGCGGGAGAAGGCCGCAGACTCTCCAACAGGAGCCTGACGCCGGGGCGTACCGCCCTGCTCGGTGCGGCCGGCGGCTCCGGTGGCCTTCGGGCGGCCAGGGCGGCGAGGTTGCGCAGGTGGTCGATCTCGTCCTGTTCCAGCAGGAGGCCACGGGCGAGAGCGTCGACGACGGAGGGGCTCGGCCGGGTCTCCTTGCCGCGCTCCAGCCGGGTGTAGTAGTCGATGCTGATGCCGGTCAGGGTGGCGAGTTCCTCTCGGCGCAGGCCAGGGGTGCGGCGCGGACCGGCGCCGGTCGGCAGTCCGGCCTGCCCGGGGGTCACCCGGGCCCGGCGGGCGCGCAGGAAGCGGCCCAGCTCGGTGCCGTTCTGCGGCTGAGGTGTCATGTTTTCGAGTGTGCGGGGCGCCGTGACCTGGCCGGTAGGCAGTTGGGGGGCCCTGTCGCACCCCGGAACACCGCTCCCCGGCACAGCCCGGCCTGCCATGGCACGAGCCCGGCCAGCAGGCTGGAAGCGGCCTGAAGATCAGGTTCCTCGCGCGGGGAACCCCACCCGGATACCCGCCCCGCGTTCCCGTCCCGCCATGCGGCAGGCATGCGGCGTGCGGGAGATCCGCAGGTACCCGCGAACCCACGGAGTGGCAACCATGAAGCACATCAAGCTGGGAGACCTGGACGTCTCCCGAATCGGTCTCGGCGCGATGCCGATGAACGCCTTCTACACCGGGAAGGACACCGACGAGGCGGAGGGGATCCGCACCGTCCACCGGGCACTCGACCTGGGTATCACCCACATCGACACCGCGGAGGTCTATGGTCCCTTCACCAATGAGGAGTTCGTCGCCAAGGCTCTCAAGGGCCGCCGCGACCAGGTGGTGCTGGCGTCGAAGTTCGGGTTCATCTCGCACACGGGGCGCGAGGGTGGCCTCGACAGCAGCCCGGCGAACATCCGGATCGCGGTCGAGGGGTCGCTGAAGCGCCTCGCGACCGACTACATCGGCCTGTACTACCAGCACCGGGTCGACCCGGACACCCCCATCGAGGACACCGTCGGTGCCCTTGCCGAACTGGTGCGGGAGGGCAAGATCCGCCACATCGGCCTGTCCGAGGCCGCGGCCGACACCGTCCGCCGTGCTCACGCCGTGCACCCGATCACCGCGCTCCAGACGGAGTACTCGCTGTGGTCCCGTGACCCGGAGACGGAGATCCTGCCGACGACACGGGAGCTCGGCATCGGCTTCGTGCCCTGGTCGCCGCTCGGACACGGGTTCCTGACCGGCGCGATCCGCTCGACCGACTGGTTCGACGAGGACGACTTCCGCAAGAACAACCCGCGGTTCCTGCCCGGCAACTTCGAGCAGAACCTCCGCGTCGCCGACGAGGTCAAGGCCGTCGCCGACGAGGCCGGTGCCACCCCGGCACAGGTCGCTCTCGCCTGGCTGCTGGCCCAGGGTGACGACATCGCCCCGATCCCCGGCACCAAGCGTGTGTCCCACCTGGAGGACAACACCGCAGCCGCCGACGTGGAGCTGACCGCCGCGCAGATCGAGAAGCTGAACAACCTCACCCCTGCCTCGGGTGAGCGCCTCGACGAAGCGGCCATGGGGCTGTCCAACCGCTGATTCGAGCTCCGGTGCCGTCCTCCACTGTCCGGCCGCGGTCTCCCACGTGCTGAGCGAAGGCAGAAGAGTGCGTCTAGCTTGAAGATCAGGTTCGCGTGACAGGACACACCGGCCGCGCCACCGCGCTAGGCAATGGGAGGCCGGGTCGGTCGGCCGAGGCGCGGCAAGGGCTCGGCGGCCGGCACCTCTGAATGAGCTGGGCTCGGCGCAACGCGCCGGGTCGGCCCGCAGACACTCAAGAGACAGGGAGCAGCCTCATGAAGCACATCAAGCTGGGAGACCTGGACGTCGCCCGCATCGGTCTGGGCGCGATGTCGATGTCCCACGCCTACACGGGTGCGGGCTCAGACGACGCCGAGTCGATCCGCACCATCCATCGGGCACTCGACCTGGGCGTCACCCTGATCGACACCGCCGAGGTCTACGGGCCCTACACCAATGAGGAGCTCGTGGGCCGGGCTCTCAAGGGGCGCCGTGACCAGGTCGTGGTGGCGACGAAGTTCGGATTCATGTCGCACACGGGCCGCAGTGCCGGCGACTTGGACAGCAGCCCGGCGAACATCCGGATCGCGGTCGAGGGGTCGCTGAAGCGCCTCGCGACCGACTACATCGATCTGTACTACCAGCACCGGGTCGACCCGGACACCCCCATCGAGGAGACGGTCGGGACGCTGGCCGAGCTGGTCGACGAGGGCAAGGTCCGCCACATCGGGCTGTCCGAGGCGGGGGTCGAGACCATCCGTCGTGCCCACGCCGTCCACCCGGTCACCGCGCTGCAGTCGGAGTACTCGCTGTGGACCCGCGACCCGGAGCCGGAGGTGCTGCCGGTGCTGCGTGAACTGGGCATCGGCTTCGTGCCCTACTCCCCGCTGGGCCACGGCTTCCTCACCGGCCAGATCCGCTCGACCGACGACTTCGGTGACGACGACTGGCGGAAGAACAACCCGCGCTTCACCGGCGAGAACTTCCGGCGCAACCTGCGCCTGGCCGACGAGGTCAAGGCCGTCGCGGACGAGGCCGGTGCCACTCCGGCGCAGGTGGCCCTGGCGTGGCTGCTGGCCCAGGGCGACGACATCGCGCCGATCCCCGGCACCAAGCGGGTCTCCCGCGTCGAGGAGAACACCGCCGCCGACGGCATCGAACTGGGCGCCGAGCAGCTCGCCAAGCTGGACGACCTCACTCCGGCGGCGGGCCACCACCACGACGAGGCGGGCACGCGGCTCCTCGGCCGCTGAGACTGCCGCCGGCATCGACAGCACTCGTCCGAGGAGACCGTTCCCACCGTCGAGACCGCGATCAGGGACGGGTACCGGCTGATCGACACGGCGCCGGGCAGTCGGGCGGCCAGGTCGGCGTCAACGAATGCCGACGCGCCGCTGCCACGACTCGACCTGGGCATCGGCATCCCGGACTTCCTCGCCGCGCACCGCGAGCCCTTCCGCGATGGTCGCGCCCGGGCAGGACCGCGCGTAGTCGCGCTCGGTGGTACCCAGTCCGCTCATCGCATACGTCGTGACCGGATGGACCGTCTTGCCGCGGAAGTCGTACCTCTCGGCGAAGGTCGACATGATCATGGGTGCTCGGACGTTCCAGATCGGGCTGCCCAGCAGCACCACGTCGTAACGCCCGATCGAGGACGGGGGGTCGACGATGGCCGGTCGCGCATCGGCGTTCTGCTCGCGGACATTGCGCGCGACCGTCTCGTCGTAGTCGTCGGAGTAGGGGTCGACGGCTTCGATGCGGTGCACGTCGCACTCGATGCGCTCGCTGATCATCTCGGCGAGAACTTCGGTGTTCCCGATCTTGAGATTCGTACGCCCGCCGTAGGAGTAGTTCTCGCCCGGCCGGGAGAAGTAGGCCAGCAGGACCCGCCGCCCCGGCGAGGCGGCCGAGTCGGATCGCTCGGTGGACTCCGGCGCCGGCCCGCTCGACTGCGACGGAGAACAGCCGGTGATCTGGACGCCGGTCACGATGGTGGTTCCTCCCAGAAGTACGCCACGAAGGAGCGCGCGTCGCCCCAGCCCGGCGGGTTCGGCTCTCACGGCGCCGAGTCCGCCCGCCGTCATCCGCTGGTTCCGTGAACGGAACGGATGGCCTCGAGATCCGCGCGCAGCGTTCGCGGCTCGGCTTCGACAAGAAGGTCGGCCGGGTCCAACACGCCGTCAACGGAGCCGGACTCGTCGCCCTTCAGAGCGCCGAAGAGCTCTGCCCAGTCCGACGGCTCATCTCCTTCGGTGGCGATGAGCTCGAACGTCTTGCCCAGCGCGGTGTCGGTCAGCAGGCTGCGTACCAGTGTCTCGGCGATCTGGTCGCGGGCGATCCCGCCGTCCGCCGTGCCGCCCTGCTCCAGAACGAGCCGCCGCTGAGTGGGGCCGGAATGGTCGAACCAGCCGGGCCGGACGATCGTGTAGGGCAGGCCACTGGCCCGGAGCAGTCGCTCGGAGCGCCGCTTCCACGGGGTCGCACCGGGGATGTCGCTGCGCGTGGCGTAGACGGAGGTCATCAGTGCCACGCGCGGCCGGGCGTCGTCGAGGGCCCGCAGGATGTTGAGAACCCCGCCGTAGTCGACGTGCGCACGGGCGTCCGAGCGGGAGTCGCCACCGGATCCGTGGGTGAGGACGATCGCGTCGACCTCGCCCACCGCGCGCCGCAGGGAGGCGGAGTCCTCGAGGTCGCCCTGCACCAGTTCGACGTCGGGGAGGAGTTGTTCGGCTCGCCCCACGTCGCGCACGAGTGCCCGTGGGCGCAGGCCATGTCGCCGCGCGGCGCGCACGGCGAACTGTCCGATGCTGCCGGTCGCGCCGACCATGAGTACGTCGGTGATGTTCTGGTGCTTGGACATGATGGGGTCCTGGTCCGTGAAGTGGATGCTGTCGAGATGCCGGATCAGCCGTCCAGGCGCCGCGCGCTGAGCCAGCTCACCATGTCCGGGGCGTGGTGGTCGAAGAACAGCGTCCCTCCGGTGTCCAGGGTGGCGATGGACGCCATCTGGTCGTCGGTCAGTTCGAAGTCGAAGATGTCGATGTTCTCCGCCATGCGGTCGGCGCGGACGGACTTGGGGATCGCGACGACGTCGCGCTGGGTCAGCCAGCGGAGCACGACCTGTGCCACGGACTTGCCGTGCTTCTCGCCGATCCCGCTCAGGACCGGATGGGTGAAGATGTCGTTCTTGCCTTCGGCGAACCCGCCCCACGACTGGATCTGGACCCCGTGCTCGCGCATGAGCTCCTGGTCGGTGGTGCGCTGGAAGAACGGGTGGGTCTCGATCTGGTTGACCGCGGGGGTGACCTCGTTGTTGAGGATGAGGTCGAGGAGCCGGTCGGGGTAGAAGTTGGCGACGCCGATCGCCTTGGCCCGGCCCTCGCGGTGGAGGTCCTGCATGGCGCGCCACTGGCCGTACACGTCACCGTAGGGCTGGTGCATCAGGTACAGGTCGAGGTAGTCCAGGCCGAGCTTGGTCAGCGACGTCTCGAAGGCACGCTCGGTGTTCTCCTCGGCGGGCGCGTCCTGGACCCACAGCTTGGTGGTGACGAACAGCTCTTCGCGGGGGATGCCGCTGTTCTTGATGGCGCGGCCGACGGCCTCCTCGTTCTGGTACGCGGCGGCGGTGTCGAGCAGTCGGTAGCCGGCGGCGAGGGCGTCGGTGACGGCCTGCTCGGTCTGCTCCGGCGGGATCTGGTAGACGCCGAAACCGAGGATCGGCATCTCGACGCCGTTGTTGAAGGTGACGGTCTGCATGGGATTTTCCTTCTGTACGAGACGGGGTGGGGCAGGTGACCGGTCAGCGTCCGAGCAGGCGCGGGCCCGCGTCGGTGGCGGTGGTGGTGCCCGGATTCTGATGAGGGACGATCGCCCTCGCCCGCGCGGCCGGTCCGGGGAAGGCCTCCCGCAGCACGGCCGGGGAGGACGGGACGACCATCGCGTCGACCATGACCGTGAAGAAGCCGAGCAGCAGGGCGGTCGGCGCCATATCCCCACCGGACGTGTGCTCCGGCAGCGGACGGCCCGAGCAGTCCTGGAGCGTCGAGGTGGGAGCGGACGTGGACAAGGGACGATCTCCTGCCCTGGGAAGACCCGGTGTGCTGACAGAAAACCACCCTCGCGCTTTTCCGGCCGTGGTGGCAGGCCGGGATGTGCCAGGGAGTGACGTTCAGGGGTGTGACAGGGCCCCTCATGTGCCTGCCGCGCTGGTCAGCGCGGTGTGACACTGTCGACATGGCATCTGAGCAGAGGAGCGGCGGGGGCGCCGAAATGGAGCTGGGCCTGTTCCTGCGCGCGCGTCGTACCCAGACCAGTCCCGACCAGGTCGGCCTCACCGTGGGCACCGGCCTGCGCCGTACCCCGGGGCTGCGCCGCGAGGAACTGGCCACGCTCGCCGGCATCAGCATCGACTACTACGTACGCCTGGAGCGTGGCAAGGAAACCCGCCCCAGCCCCTCCGTGCTGGACGCCCTCGCCCGTGCCCTGCAGCTCGACGACGCCGAGCACCAGCACCTGCGCGAGCTCGCCGCCCGCGCTGCCCGGTATGTCCCCGAGCCTCCGCCGCCGCCCAGCCGGACCGTGCGCCCGCATCTGAAGCTGGTCCTGGAGACGCTGCGGCCGAGCCCCGCGTACGTCATCAGCCGCAGCATGGACCTGCTGGCCTGGAATCCCGGCGGCCTCGCCCTGTACGCCGGTCTTGACGACTGGCCCACAGGGCAGCGCAACCTCGCCCGCTACCTCTTCCTCCACCCCACAGCCCGCACCCTCTTCCAGGACGACTGGGACGAACTCGTCCGCGGCTGCGTCGCCAGGCTGCGCGGTGTGGCAGGCACCGCCCCGGACGCCCCCGACCTCACGCACCTCGTCGGCGAACTCCTGCTCAAGAGCCCGGACTTCGCCAAGCTCTGGGAGCGGTACGACGTCATCGGCCGCAAGCGGGTCCAGAAGACCTTCCATCACCCCCGGGCCGGCGACCTCACCCTCAGCGGCCAGAGCATGCACCTCGACGGCACCCCCGGCCAACGCCTCGGCGTCTACACCGCGGAACCCGGTACGCCCGACCACGACGCCATGCTCCTGCTGGACCTGGCCGCGTCGCCGCCCGCCGGGCATCCCGATACGAAGGCCGAACAGCAACATCGCACACAGTCCTGACGCGCACCCGCTGTCTGCCCCGACACCTTGCGTTGTCCGTTCGAGGGCGTTGAGGGCGTCGTGGGCTCACGTCGAGGGGGAGGTGGGTTCGTCGTGGGACGGCGTCGGTGTGTGGGAAGTGGGTTGTGAGCCGAGCAGGTCGAGGAGGGAGAGGGCGTCGTAGTCGGTGGTGCCCGGCTCGGCGTAGTAGGTGATGAGGCGGTGGCCCGGGGTGCCTTCCAGCTCCATGGACTGGTAGCCGAGGGTGAGGTCGCCGACGTCGGGGTGGTGGAACGTCTTGCGGCCGTGGGAGTGGCCCTTGATGTCGTAGCGCTCCCACAGGCGGGCGAACTCCGGGCTCTTGAGGAGGAGTTCACCGGCGAGCCGGGTGAGGTCGGGGGCGTCGGGGTCGGTGCCGGCCAGGGCGCGCAGGCGGGCGACGCAGCCGCGTACTTGGGTGGCCCAGTCGTGGAACAGGGTGCGCGAGGCGGGGTGGAGGAAGACGTAGCGGGCGAGGTTGCGCTGCCTGGCCGGCCAGTCCTCGATCCCGGTCAGTAGTCTCAGCCCGCTGGGGTTGGCCGCGAGCAGGTCGTTGGTACGGCTGACCACGTGCGTGGGATTCGGCCGCAAGATCTCCAGCAGAAGCTTCACGCCCGGCCGTATGGTCCGGCTGGGCGGCGCCGGAGGTTTCGGCGCGGTGCGGGTGGCGAGGGCGACGAGACTGCGCAGATGCTCGTGTTCGTCCTCCTCCAGATGCAGGGCGTGGGCCAGGGCGTCGATGACGGAGGGGCTGGGACGGGTTTCCTTGCCGCGTTCCAGGCGTACGTAGTAGTCGACGCTGATGCCGGTGAGGGTGGCCAGTTCCTCACGGCGCAGTCCGGGGGTGCGGCGCGGTCCCGGGCCGACCGTGAGCCCGGCCTCGGCGGGGGTGATTGCGGCCCGGCGGGCGCGCAGGAAGCTGCCCAGCTCGGTGCCCCCGCCGGCGGGCTGCTCACGTGTCATGCTTCTGAGTGTGCGGGCGCAGGTGACTCGCCGGTAGGCGTGTGAGGGGTCCTGTCATGCCCCGGAACACGGTTCCCTGGCACGGCGCGGTCTGGCACATGACCCGTGTACGAGGGACGTTGACGGTGATCGGTGACGGCGCGATCGGGCTCTGGGCCGTGCAGGCCGCCAAACGGCTCGGCGCCTTGAGGTCTCCTGGCCGAAAGCCGGGGGAGGATCATCCTGATGGGCGTTGAGAATTACGCTCACAGGCGGGGTGCCCGCGCGTACATCGAGCCCCGACGGCTGAAGAGGGCATGCTCGGCGGCTACAGCCATTCCGCCGACCCGACCACCGCACACCGAGCCGCTGCCCATGGCCGGCCGCTTCACCGTGCCGTCGGGCCCGTTGCCCCCGTGGGGAATTCCTCGATCCCGATGACCCGCAGCAGCTCCAGCCGCTCGCGAGCCTCGGCGTCCGCCGGGGTGAGCACCAGCAGCTGCTGACCCTGGTCGGGAGTGACCAGGGTCTCGCAGTCCATCAGCAGGCGGCCGACCCGCGGATGCAGCAGGGTCTTGCGGTCGGCGCGCCGGACCGCCACCTCGTGCTCTGCCCAGAGCCGGCGGAAGTCGGCGCTCGCGGCCTGCAACCGGTCGACGAGTCCGGTGACGATGGAGTCGCCGGTCCGGCGGCCGGCCGCCGCACGCAGGTCGGCCACGAGCTGGCGGGCGTGGCGTTCCTGCTCCTCGGGCGGGGTGACGGCCCGGGTCGCGGGGTCGGTGAACCAGCGGTACGCGATGTAGCGGCGGTCGCCGGAGATGCCGGTGTGGTCGCCCGTGAGCAGGAGGGCGGCCCGGTTCTGGGCGAGGACCTCGCCCAGGTCGGACATCACAAGGGCCGGGGTGTCGCCGAGCAGGTCGAGCATGCGGATCAGGCCGGCGCGGGCCTGGCGGGCCACCCCGTCGGCCGGTGGGGGCCGGTGTCCGGCCAGGTGGAACAGGTGGTCGCGCTCGTCGTCGGAGAGGCGCAGCGCCCGGGCCAGTGCGCCGAGCAGCTGGGTCGAGGGCTGACTGCTGCGGCCCTGCTCGAGGCGTACGACATAGTCCACCGACATCCCGGCGAGTGTGGCCACCTCTTCCCGGCGCAGGCCGGTGGTTCGGCGGCGGGGGCCGTCGGCGATGCCGACCTCGGCCGGGCGGATCGCCTCGCGGCGGCGGCGCAGGAAGTCGGCGAGCTGCTCACGTTCCATGGCCCCATCGTCCCTCGGGCCGGGCGAGCCGAGCCAGGGAGCGGCGCTCCCAGGATGAACGCTCCGCTCCCGTGGGTCGCGGCGCCGCCGCAGGGTGGACGGCAGACCGACGACGAAGGAGAACGCGATGCAGACACGAACCCTGGGCAGCACCGGTCCGGCCGTTTCCGCGCTGGGCCTTGGCGCGATGGGCATGTCGGGCGCTTACGGCGTGGCCGACCGCGCGGAGGGTATCGCCACTGTGCACGCCGCGCTGGAGGCCGGCGTCACGCTGATCGACACCGGTGACTTCTACGCCATGGGCCACAACGAGCTGCTGCTGGCCGAGGCCCTGCGCGGCCGGGACCGGGACAGCTACCGGCTGAGCGTCAAGTTCGGTCAGCTGCGGGGGCCGGGCCGCGAGTTCAGCGGGCAGGACGGCCGGCCCGAGGCGGTGAAGAACTTCCTGGCCTACTCGCTGACCCGGCTGGGCACCGACCACATCGACATCTACCGTCCCGCCCGGCTGGACCCCGCGGTACCGATCGAGGAGACGGTGGGTGCGATCAAGGAGATGATCGACGCCGGGTATGTCCGGCACCTGGGCCTTTCTGAGGTCGACGCGGCGACGATCCGCAGGGCGCATGCCGTCCACCCGGTCGTCGACCTTCAGATCGAGTACTCCCTCCTGTCCCGTGCGGTGGAGGCGGACATTCTGCCTGCGCTGCGGGAGCTCGGCATCGGCCTGACCGCGTACGGAGTCCTCGGCCGTGGCCTCATCTCCGGGCACTGGTCCGCCGACCGCACAGCCGGCCCCGGCGACGGCCGCGGCTTCAGCCCGCGGTTCTCGAGCGGGAACGTGGAACACAACCTCGCCCTCGTGGAGGCGCTGCGCCGGGTCGCCGACGCGAAGGGGTGCACGGTCGCCCAGCTGGCCATCGCCTGGGTGGCCGCGCAGGGCGACGACATCGTGCCGCTGGTCGGCGCCCGCACCCGCGAGCGGCTGGCCGAGGCGCTGCCCGCGATTGAGCTGGACCTCACCGAGGACGACCTCGCCGAGATCGAGAAGGCGGTGCCGCCGGGCGCTGCACGCGGCGACCGATACCCGTCCGCTTTCATGGCCGGCCTCGGCGTCGGCAACTGAGGCCGCGCACCCGTCAGCACTCCGCAGAGGTCGGTGACGGACCTCGATGCCGAACCAGCGGATCAGCAAGGGGATGAGGGCGATGACCGGCACGCCGGTCCTCACGATCACTTGGCCCGTCCGGTGTGGAGCGGTTCAGCCTGCCCGGCAGAACGGGGTCCTGCCCATGGCGGACTCGATGCCGCCCAGGACCAGGTTCTGGAACTGGTCCGCACCGGGGAAGGAACCATCGGTCGAGAAGGCCTTGGCGTCGTGGCCGAGGGTGGTGAGCCAGGCACGTCCGCCGTCGTAGTACTGGCACCAGGCGACCGGGTGGTGCCTGCCGTGTCCGGGGTGGCCCTGGTTGCCCGTGACACCCTCGGCAAGCGTGGATTCGTCCACGGAGGCCAGGACGCGGACCTTCGAAGGGGCCGGGACGAGGTTGTACCACTCGTCGGTGAAGTCCCAGCGTGTCGGAAGATCCGAGGTGGAGGAGTCGCGGCGGTTCTGCACGACGACCGTGCCACGCTGGTCGGGCCCGTGGTCGTAGAAGTTCGCGCCGCCCAACAGGCCTTCGTACCAAAGCCAGTTGTACTGCGTGCCGAACGCGTTGTGGATCCCGACGAAGCCTCCGCCGCCGCGGACGTACTGGCGCAGGGAGGTCTGCGCGGCGTCGTCTAGTGTGTCGCGGCTGGTGGAGTAGAAGACGACCGCGTTGTACCGGAAGAGCCGTGCGGGGGAGGAGAGTTGGGTGACGTCCTCGGTCCAGTCGACGGTGAAACCGTTCTTCGTGCCCATCCCGACCAGGGCGTTCTGTACGACGTTGGTGTCGGCGAGCGCCGGGTTGAGTCCGGCGCCGAGTGTGGGACCGAGGTTCGCGTGGCGGGGTCCCGCGGTCCGTGTGTAGAGGAGCACTCGGTAACCGTCGGCGGCCGGGGAGAAGTTGCCCCAGTCGTGGTAGCACTTGGCGCTGGTGCCGCGGCAGACCCCGTAGTCGGGGTCGCCGAGTTCCTGCGCTCCGGTTCCGGCGGGTCTGCCATCGCCTCGCGCGGAAGCCTGGTTCTCGGACATCTGGTGCTGTAGGCCGAGGAAGGCGGCCAGGGCGATGAGGAGCGTGGCACTGACCGCGGCCACTACGGACACCGTCGTACGTGCTGGACGTGCTCTGGACATCATGGCGGCCGGTCCTCTCACTGGACGACGATCTTGCCGGTGGACTGGGGGAAGGCAGGGTCGTTGTAGAAGTACTCGCCGGGCTTTCCGAAGGTGTACGTGTACGACTGGCCCGGCATCAGCAGCCCGGTGTCGAACTCCGCGTCGAAGAAGGCCACCGCGCCATGGGCCTGCCGGTTGTCGGCGGGGTTGGTGAAGGTGACGGCGGTGCCGGCCGGGACCGTCAGGTGCTGCGGCGCCATGGCGTTCTGGGCGACCGTGTTCTCGGTTGTGCCGGGGGAGCCCGTGGCGGTGCTCCAGACGCGGCCGAGGGTGACGGTGTCGCGTGCCGTCGCACCGGTCACGGCGGCGGTACGGATCTGGTTGCGGCGGGACGGGGGAGTGGGCGCGGGTGCCTGCTCGACCTTGCCGCCGAGCTTGAACGCCCAGAGGTGGTCGCCCCGCGGGATGTCGGGGAAGGGGAGTCCGTTGCCTCCGGCGAGCACGGCGATGTACTGCTCGCCGTCGATCTCGTAAGAGACCGGGACGGTGTTGACTCCTGCGCCGCACTGCCAGGTCCACAGAGTCCTGCCGTCGGTGTCGTTCATCGCTTCGAGGACGCCGTCCGGGCGGCCCTGGAGGAGGACACGGCCGGCGGTGGTGAGGATGCCGTTGCCGTGGGCGAGGGACCAGGGGCCCTCCTTTCGCCAGGCGACCGAGTTGGTGCGGGGGTCCATCGCGACGAGGCCGCCGCCGAACAGTTCACCCAGAGGGCGGGCCGTGTTGACGCGTCCGCCGCGGGTGTTGGAGTAGGAGGAGTTGACGAGGCCGTAGCCGACGTAGACGTATCCGGTCTTCGGGCTGAAGGAGGGGAAGCCCCAGTCGGCTCCGCCGCCCGCGCCCGGGAAGAGGATGGTGGCCCGGTCCCAGAAGACCTCGTACAGGCCGCCGGTCGGGTAGAAGGGCACGGGCCGGGTCGTCTTGTCGAGTTCCGGATACGGGGACACGAACGGCTCGCCACCGGGGAAGGGCTGGGTGGGCGAGGTCTTCTGCAGGGCGTGCTGGGGGACCGGCCGCTCCTCCATGCCGTGGACGGCCTCGCCGGTGCGGCGGTCGAGGATGTAGTACCAGCAGGTCTTCGAGCCGTAGACGACGACCTTGCGCTTCCTGCCGTCGATGAGGAGGTCGGCGAGCACCGGCGCCATGACGTTGTCGGCGTCCCAGATGTCGTGGTGGACCGACTGGAAGTGCCAGCGACGCTTGCCGGTCTTGGCGTCGATGGCGACGATCGAGTTGGCGAAAAGGTTGTCGCCGCCGCGCGAGGAGCCGTCCGTGCGGGGGTAGGGGTTGCCGAACGTCCAGTAGACCAGGTTGAGTTCGGGGTCGACGGCCGGGTGGATCCAGGGGACCGCGCCGCCGGTCTTCCAGGAGTCGCCCTCCCAGGTGTCGTGCCCGAACTCCCCGGGTCCGGGCGGTCCCCAGAAGGTCCACACGACGTTGCCGGTCTTGGCGTCGAGCCCGTATCCGCGGCCGCGCGCGCCGGCGGTCGAGCCCTCGGTGCCGATGTAGACCAGGCCGTCCCAGTGCACGACCGCGCCCGCCAGTCCTCCGCTGTTGCCGCCGCACTGGCCGCTGTCGTTGTCGCAGCCGTCGTCGCCACCGTTGTCGTCGACGATCAGTGGCTTCTGCCAGACGATCGCCCCGGTCTTCTTGTCGAGGGCGTAGACGATGTTGGTACCGGAGATGGTGAAGACCTTGCCCTCGGCGACGGCGACACCGCGCATGTTCGTGGTCTCGGTGCCGAGGTTCGTCTTCCAGATCACCTCGCCCGTCCTGCCGTTGACGGCGAAGACGTTCTGCTGGGTGGTCTCGACGTACAGCACACCGTCCTGCACGACGATCGTGCACTGCTGGTACGCGCCGGTGGAGCCGCCCTCCAGGTTGATGTGCCAGGCCCCGCCGAGCCTCTTGATGTTCTGCGGGGTGATGTCCCGGAGCGTGGAGTGGTTCTGGTTGCCGTAATTGCCGCCCACCTTGGGCCAGTTGGTGCCTGTGTTGCCGAGCGCGGCGGACTGCGGGGGTACCGGGAGGGCGAGGCCGGCAGACGTGTTCGGGGCCGCTTCGGCGGGGGTCGCCAGGGAGGAGACGGTGGCCGCGCTGCCCGCCGCGGCTGTCAGGAGGAAGGAGCGTCTTTCCATCGTTCAGTTCCCTCGATTCGATCAAGGTCCGCTAGATGGTTTACGCAATCCGCAGAATGGGTTCGCGTGATGGGAGGTCACGTTAGGGACGGCTGTGCGTCCATGACAAGACGCGCGACAGGGGATTTTCGAGCGGTGAGGGTCAACCGAGCGCTACGGACGCGCTGTTGGTGCCACCAGGTGGACCGGCACCATGGAAGGCGGCATGGGGCTCTTGTTGCGGCGCCCCTGTCCGGTCTCCTCCCAGGCGTGGGCCAGGATGCCGACACTGCGGCTGAGCACGAAGAGGCCGCGGGCCAGTGGCGCGGCGAAGCCGAGTTCGGCGTAGATGACGGCGGTGGCGCCGTCGATGTTCATGGGCACGGGCTTCCTGCCCTCGCGCCCCCGGTTGAGATGTGCCTCCACGGCGCGGGCCGCCCGCAGGTGGGCGCCCTCCACCAGGCCGTCCGCCACGGCCCGGTCCACCAGGGCGAGCAGCGGGTCGCGGCGCGGGTCGCGGGGGTGGAAGCGATGGCCGAAGCCGGGCAGATAGCGCGAGCGCCCGCGCCATTCGCCGACGACCTCCGCCACGGCGAGGTCGAACTCCCGGCCCTGGCCGTGCCGTTCGGTGATCTCGCTCAGCAGCTGCACGCATTGCTGACCTGCCCCGCCGTGCACATCACCGAGCATGTTCACCCCGGTGGCCACGGCGCTGTTGAGCCCCACCCCGCAGGTGGCGGCCATTCGGGCGGCGGCGATCGAGGGCGCCTGCGGTCCGTGGTCGACGCCTGCCACCAGCGCTGCTTCCAGGAGCCCGGCCTGCTCGGGACGGGGAAGTTCGCCCCGGAGCATCAGCCAGATCGTCTCGACGAAGGTCGCGTGGCCGATCAGGTCCTGTACCGGGTGTTCGCGCAGTTCGATGATGCCGGGTTCGACCCGGCTGACGGCGGTGGCCCACCACTGCGCGACCAGGCCGTCCTGCGGCCCGGCCGTCATGACGCCCGCGCCTCGGCGGCGTGGCGGTGCGCCCGCCAGCGTGCGATCAGCCGCTCCCGCTCCTCGCCGTGCTGGTCGAGCAGCGGCGGCGGGTCGTCCGGCGACAGCGGTTCGCCGTCCACCAGTACGCCGTTGCCGCTGACCCGCAGCGTGCGGCCGGAACCGTCCGGATAGGGCAGATCGGTGAAGAAGCAGCGGTGGGCCAGCTGTTCCAGCTCCACGGCTTCGGGGACCGTCAGGACGCGGGCCGCGGGGACCCCGGCCGCGGACAGCGTTGTCTCCCACTCCAGAGCGGTCTTCTGGCGCAGCGCCGCGTTCAGCTCGGTGTTGAGTTCCGTACGGTGCCGTTTGCGTGCCTCGCGCTCGGCGAACCGCGGGTCTTCGACCAGGTGGGGCAGCCCGGCCAGACGGCAGAGCGTGACGAACTGCTCCTGCCGGTTGGCCGCGATGTTCAGCCCGCCATCGGCGGTCTCGAAGGTTCCGGACGGGGCCGCGGTGGCGTTCTGGTCGCCCATCGGTTCCGGATCGACCCCGCTGATCAGGTAGTTGGAGACGGCCCAGCCCATCGCGGAGAGGGAGACCTCCAGCATGGAGACGTCCAGCCGCGCCCCATGTCCGGTCCTCTCCCGTCCCAGAAGAGCCGCGCTGATCGCGAGGGCCGCGCCGAGGCCGCCGAGCGAGTCGGACACGGGGAAGCCCACCCTGAGCGGGGCGGTGTCGGTGGTGCCCGTGATGCTCATCATCCCCGACAGACCCTGGATGATCTGGTCGTAGGCGGGGGCCGCGCTCATCGGCCCCGACTGACCGAAGCCGGTGATCGCACAGCTGACCAGGCGCGGATTGAGTTCCCGCAGCCGGTCGGCGTCGTATCCCATCCGGGCCAGCACCCCGGCCCGGAAGTTCTCCAGCAGGACGTCCGCGCCGCGCACCAGCTCCTCGAAGTCGGCCCGGTCGCCGGGGTCCTTGAGGTCGAGCACGAGTGACTTCTTGCCGGCGTTCTGGGCGAGGAACGAGGCGCCGATGCCGGCCCGGTTCAGCTCCGGATCAGGGCCGAGACTCCGCGCGAGATCGCCCCTGCCCGGCTGTTCGACCTTGACGACCTCGGCGCCGAGGAGCATGAGGTGGTAACTGCAGTACGGTCCTGCGAGCACATTGGTGAGATCGAGTACGCGGATTCCTGAGAGCGGTCGTTCGGGCATGCACCGGCTCCTTCTGCGGTTCCTGCGGCTTCTGTGCTTCCTGGAGTTCGTGCAGTCTCTGCGGAGGTTGCGGCGCCTTCTGCCGCGTGGTCACTTCGTCGGGCTGAGCGGGTGGTCGAAGCCCTGTTCCGACATCTGCCGGGCGACTTCCGTGAGCGCGGTGGCGAACCGCTCGACGGCTGACTCGGGGAAGCGGTGGCTGGGTCCGCTGAGCGAGAGAGAGGCGACGACGGCCCCGCTGCGGCCGACGACGGGTACGGCAACGGCCGTCAGACCTTCGTCGCGCTCGCCGCGGCTGACCGCGAAGCCGCGCTCTGCCGCCAGGTCCGCCCACACCCGCAACTGCCTGGCGTGCCCCTCGCCGTGCGGCGAGCCCGTGGCGATCCGGTGCAGCAGGGCGTCCGGAGCCGTACGCAGCAGGATCTTGGACGAGGCGCCCGCCCACAGCGGGAGTTCGTCGCCGACCCGTACGACATGGCGCAGCGGTTGCGGGCTCTCCTGCTGGGCCACACAGACGCGGGACAGACCGCGCAGCATGAAGAGGTTGACCGTCTCCTGCTGCTCCTCGGCCAGCTCGCGCATCAACTTGCGGGTCTCGCGGGGCAGTTCCCAGCTGGTGTGCGCGAGATGCGCCCAGCGCCACAGGCCGGGACCCGCGGTGTAGCCGGCCGGGGTGTCCCAGAGCAGACCGCACTGTTCGAGGGTCTGCACCAGGCGGACCACCGTGGTCTTGGCCAGACCGGTGGCGTCGACGATCTCCCTCAGCGTGACCGTCGGCTGATCCTCGGTCAGCAGTCCCAGGATGTCCAGAGCCCTGCGCACACTGCGCACCCCGGTCGCCTCGGCCGCCCTCTCATGGTCGGTCTCGCTCACGCGCCTTCCCCCTTCGCTTCGAAACTTCCTCGAACGGCCCTCTTGCCACCGCGAGTTGGCGCCCGTACGTTACACGCCGACCCACAGAGCAGTCCACCAGTACCACTTAGCGGTTTCCTGGGAGAGATCTCATGCTCGATTCCCTTCTCAAGGCCGGGGCGGACGTGGCGGTGGCCGAAGCGCCTCCCTACGTCGCCGGCCAGTGGGGTGGCAACGGTCCCACGGTGACCCGAACAGGCCCGTACCTGCGCCGGGTTGTCAGCCGGACGACCACGGCGACGGGAGAGGAGGTCGCCGACGCTCTCGCCTACGCCCGTTCCTCGGCCAGCACGGTGGCCGGCCTCGCCCCCGCCCTGCGCGCGGACATCCTGGACCGAGCATCCCGCGCCGCCTCGGCCCACCGCGAGGGGTTGGCCCGCCTCCTCGCCCTGGAGTTGGGCAAACCGCTCAAGGACGGACTCGGCGAGATCGACCGGGTCGCGGACACCTTCGCGGTGTGCGCCTCCGAGGCGCGCCACATCGGCGGCGAGACCCTGCCCGTCGCAGGCTGGCAACGCGGCGTCGGCAACACCGCCTTCACCTATCGCGCACCGGCCGGGGTGGCCCTCGCCATCACCCCCTTCAACGCCCCCGCGAACCTCCTCGCGCACAAGCTCGGAGCCTCGTTCGCCGCGGGCAACACCACACTCGTCAAGGCTCCACCGCAGGCACCGGCCGCCACCGCCGCGATCGTGGCCCTGCTCCTGGAGTCGGGCATGCCCCCGCAGGCGGTACAACTGCTGCACGGCGGCGCCGAGGTGGGCGCGCTGCTGTGCGCTGCCGACGAGGTGGCCGTCATCAGCTTCACCGGCAGCGCGGAGACCGGCCGGGCCGTCGCCCGCGCCGCCGGGGCCAAGCGCCTGGTCCTCGAACTGGGCGGCAACGCCGCGACGATCGTCTGCGAGGACGCCGACACAGGGCAGGCCGCGAAGGAGTGCGCCCGCACCGGATACAGCAACTCCGGCCAGAGCTGCATCTCCGTCCAGCGCGTCTACGTCCACCGCTCCAGCTACGACGCCTTCCTCGACGCCTTCACCGCAGCCGTCGACACCCTGAAGGTCGGCGACCCTCTCGACCCGGCCACCGACGTGGGCGCCATGGTCGACGAGGAGGCCGCCGAACGCGTGGTGCGCTGGTCGGCCGAGGCCGCCGCCTCCGGCGCCCGGGTGCTGCGCGGCGGCACCCGGGACGGCGCCACCGCCGCGCCCACCGTCGTGGCGGACCCGGCGCCGGACGCCTCGGTCGTGGTCCACGAGGTCTTCGGGGCGCTGGTCGCGGTACTCCCGTACGACGACTTCGGCGCGGTCATCGACGCCTGCAACACCAGCCGTTACGGCTTGCAGGCCGGTCTGTTCACCCGCGACATGGGCCGCATCATCACCGCCTGGCGCGAGCTGGAGACCGGCGCGCTGATCGTCGGCGGCAGCTCCAACTACCGCCTCGACCATGTCCCCTTCGGCGGGGTCAAGGACTCAGGATTCGGACGCGAGACACCCCGCTCGATGATCGACGACTACACGGTCGTCAAGACCCTCATGCTGCGCGGGCTGTCCGTGTGGGGCGACACGAGCCTCCTCGACGCAGCCGCCATGGACACGACGTCGACCGGTACGACCTCCACCGACGGGGAGACCGACGCATGACCGTGACCGCCGCCGAAGCCCTGGCCGGCCAGCTGGAGTCGTACGGAGTCGAGTACGTCTTCGGCACCTGTGGCCACACCAACATCGCCCTGCTGGACGCACTCGGCCCCAGCTCGATCAAGTTCGTGATCGCCCGCCACGAGCAGGCCGCCGCACACGCCGCCGACGGCTACGCCCGCGCCTCCGGAAAGCCCGGCGTTCTGCTCACCCACGTCGGCCCCGGCATGATGAACGCGGTCACCGGAGTCGCCACCGCCGCCCTCGACTCGATCCCGCTGATCGTGATCTCCGGCGACATCCCCTCCTACTACGCCGGCCGCCACCCGCACCAGGAGGTCAACCTCCACGCGGACGCCGACCAGACCTCCATCTACCGGCCGTTCACCAAGCGCGCCTGGAACGTCCACCGCGTCCAGGACCTGGCCCGTACGACGGAACGGGCGTTCTGGACCGCGACCTCCGGCCGGCCGGGGGCCGTGCTCGTCAACGTCCCCATGGACCTCTTCAGCCGGCAGGTCGAGCAGTACGCCGGTGAGTACCCGCTGCCCGGCGGCGCCACGCTCCCCGGCCTCGACCGGGCGACCGCCGAGCGCATCGCCCAGACGCTGCTGGACGCCGAACGCCCGCTGATCTACTTCGGCGGCGGGCTGCGTGAACCGGCCGCCCGGCAGGCCCTGTCGGCGCTCGCCGAGCACCTCGACATCCCGCTCGCGCACTCCCTGATGGGCAAGGGCGTCCTGCCCGACAGCCACCCGCTGCTGCTCGGCATGCCCGGCTTCTGGGGCCTGGACACCACCCACGAGTACACCAAGGGCGCCGACGTGGTCCTCGCGCTGGCCACCCGGTTCGCGGAGACCGACGCCAGCTCCTGGGACCCGGCGTACACCTGGACCTTCGGTGACAAGGACAGCCCGCCCAGCAAGCTCATCCAGATCGACATCGACCCTGCCGAGATCGGCCGCAACTACCCCGTCGAGATCGGTGCCGTCGCGGATGTCGGAGACGCGGTACGGGCCATCGGGCAGGCAGTACGAGGCGCCCGCCCCGAGCCGCTGCGACGCCCCGGCCTGCGCGACACCATCGCCACCGCCCGCCGGGCCGTTTTCGACACCGTCCGCGAGGACGGCCGCAGCGACAACTTCCCGCTGCGGCCCCAGCGCATCCTCGCCGACCTTCGCGAGGCCCTGCCTGACGACGCGGTGCTCGTCACCGACGTCGGGTGGAACAAGAACGGCGTCGCCCAGTGCTACGAACTCCCCGAAGGCGGGCGCTTCGTCACACCCGGGGGAGCCTCGACCATGGGCTTCGGCCCGGCCGCCGCGGTCGGTGTGCAGCTGGCCCAGCCGGACCGCGTGGTGGTCGCACTGATCGGCGACGGCGGGATGAGCGCCCAGCTGCCCGCGGTGCCGATGGCCGTCGAACAGGGCCTGCCCGTCATCTTCGTGGTGATGAACAACCGGGCCCACGGCACCATCGCCGACCTCCAGGCCTCCTCGTTCGGCCGGTCCTACGGCTGCGAGTTCACGGACGCCGAAGGACGGCCCTACAGCCCGGACTTCGCGGCCTTCGGCCGGTCCTGCGACGCCGACGGATACACCATCGCCGCCCCCGCCGACCTGTCCAAGGCCCTCGCCGACGCGATCGCGCGGCGCAGGCCCGCCGTCATCGACGTACCGATGGTCAACGAACCCGTGCCGACGCCGGGCCACTGGAACATCAAGGACATCTACCGCGGGTCCTTCGCCGACTGACCTCCCCGCACCTTCCCGTCCGCTCACAACGAGGTGACCCCATGACCCGCAGCAGTACCCCACGACCACGCACCACCACCCGAGCCGCCGTCTGCACCGCCGCCGCGCTGGCCGCCGCCCTCACCGCGTGCAGCGCACCCGGCGAATCGTCCGACGACACCAAGGCGTCGTCCGGACCCATCAAGGTCGCCGTCGTCAACGCGCAGAGCGGGCAGCTCAGTTCACTGGGCGACTGGGAGTACAAGGGCGCCAAGCTCGCCGTCGACGAGTGGAACAAGAAGGGCGGCATCGACGGCCGCAAGATCCAGCTGAAGCTCTTCGACGACCAGGGCGACCCGACCACCGGCACCAACCTCGCTCGCAGGCTGGTCAGTGAGAAGTACGTCGCCATGATCGGTACGGCGGAGAGCGCCGTGACCATCGCCATGGGTCCTGTGCTCCAGCAGGCGAAGATCCCTAACATCACCTCCGGCCAGTCCGACGGCCTGGTCGCGTTGAAGAGCCCGTACCTCTTCCTCAACGGACCGACCAGCACCACCTACGACTCGACGCTCGCCCAGCACCTGGTGAAGGACAAGGGCTACAAGAAGATCGCCATGATCACGAACAACGGCTCCTTCGGGAAGGGCGAACACGACGCCTTCCTCAAGGCCGTGAAGGGGCTCGGGGTGAACCCGTCCACCGACCAGGTGGTCACCACCGACCAGAAGGAGTTCAGCGCGGCACTGACGAAGATCCGGGCCAAGAAGCCCGACGTCATCTTCATCGGCTCGGAGGAGGTCGAGGCCGGACTGATCGTCAAGCAGGCCCGGGACCTGGGTATCACCGCCCCCTTCGCGGGCGCCGCGCCGCAGGGCACCCCCGTCTTCATCGACACCGCGGGCAAGGCCGCCGCCGAGGGCACCATCGTCAGCTCGCCCTATCTCAGCAACGACGTCAGCGACGCCTCGAAGAAGTTCGCCGCCGCCTACGAGACCGCCTACGGCAAGGAGGCGGAACTGCACGGTGCCAAGGCCTACGACGGGGCGAACATCCTGCTGACCGCCCTCAAGACCAGCAACGGCGCGGTCGGCGAGGAACTCGCGGACGCGATCCGCGACACCCGGTACAAGGGCCTGCTCGGTGACTTCCAGTTCGACGAGACGGGAGTCGGCATCACCAAGACCACCATCGGCGTCATCCGCGACGGCAAACTCGTAGCCCAGCCCCAGCAGTAGGCACCGGGAGCACTGACGTGCAAGAGACACTGCAGACACTCGTCGGAGGCCTGAGTCTCGGGGCGGTCTACGCCCTGGTCGCCATGGGGTTCTCCCTGGTCTACCGCACCATGGGCCTGGTCAACTTCGCCCACGCCGACATCGCCATGATCGGCGCCTACGCGGCCTCCACCTTCTACCTGACCTCCAAGCTGCCCTTCGCCGTCGCCATGGTCGTGGCCATCGCGGTCACCGCCGCGATCGGTCTGGTCATCGAGCGGGTGCTGCGGCCGCTGGAGAACAAGGACTTCGACCTGATGCTGATCGGCACGATCGGCTTCGGCATCGTCCTGCAGGCTGTCGCCATCCTGATCTGGGGCACCACCGGACGGGCGGTCCGCTCGCCCGTCCGCTCCGCCCCTCTCGACCTGTTCGGCGTGCGTGTGCGCACGTACGACCTGCTGGTGATGGCCGTGGCCGCCCTCGCCGTGCTCGGCCTCGCCTGGTTCCTCGCACGCACCAAGCGGGGCGCGGCCATGCAGGCCGTCGCCATGGACCACGAGGCGGCCACCGCCGTCGGCATCAACGTCGGCCGCAGCAACGCCCTCGCCTTCTCCATCGGCGCGGGCCTCGCCGCCCTGGCCGGCGGTCTCGTCGGACCGATGCTGTACGTCGACGCTTCGCTAGGCGGTGCGCTCGGCATCAAGGGCTTCGCCGCCGCGATGCTCGGCGGCTTCGGCTCCATTCCCGGAGCCGTCGTCGGCGGACTCGCGATCGGCGTCCTCGACTCCTACGCGGCCGGCCACTTCCAGGGCTACTCGGTGCTCGTGACCTTCCTGGTCTTCACCGCCGCCATCATGATCCGCCCGATGGGCGTCTTCGGGGAGAGGACGGTGAGCCGCGCGTGAAGCTCCGTGTCAAAGGGCCCTCGGCCACCCGTGCAGGAGGGCTCGCCGCCATCGCGGTGGCCGCCTGGCTGCTGCCGTACGGCCTGGGAAGCTACTCCATCCATGTCGTCAACATCGCGATCATCTATGCCCTGTTGGCCATCGGTATGGGCCTGGCCATGGGCATCTCCGGGCAGATCAACCTCGCCCAGGTCGCGTTCTTCGGCGTCGGCGCGTACACCCTCGCCATCCTGACCACCGACTCCGGGTACGGGTTCTGGGCGGCGGCGGTCGTCGCCGTACTCGCGACCGTGGCGACCGGCCTGTTCGTCGGCATACCGGCCCTGCGCATGCAGTCCCACTACCTGGGGATCGTCACGCTCGGCCTGGCACTCGGCTTCATCAGCTGGATCACCAACGCCTCGGTCACCGGAGGCGCCGACGGCATCTCCGGAATCCCGCTGCCCACCCTGCCCGGCATCGATCTCTCCAGCGAATACCTCTACTACTACCTGGAGTTGGGGGTCTGCGCGTTCGGCCTCGGCTTCGGGCTCTTCGTCGTCCGTACGTCCCTGGGGCGGCGGCTGCGCGCGATGCGCGACGACTCCCTGGCCGCGGGCGCGATGGGCGCGGAGATCCCGCTGCTGCGCATGACCGCGTTCCTGCTCGCCAGCCTGTACGGGGGGCTGGCCGGAGTGCTGTACGCGGGCCTCATCCGCTATGTGGCCCCGGAGACCTTCTCCATCGGCAACATGTTCATCCTGCTCGCCATGGTCATCATTGGCGGCCGACGCTCCCTCGTCGGCTGCGTGGTCGGTGCGGTCGGACTGACCCTGATCCGCGAGTGGCTCTCCGACTTCTCGACGTACGCACAGCTCGGATACGGCGTGGTGGTCGTCCTCATGGTCGTCTTCGCACCGACCGGACTCGCCGGAATCCCCTCCCGCGCAAGGGAGTTCGCGAACCGACGGCGACGCAGCCACACCGAGGACCGTGCCCGGCTGCGCCCCTTCCAGCCGTACGAGGCCGTCGAGACGCCGGCCGCCGCGGACGAGCCTCTCCTCGAAATCCGTTCCGTCACCAAGGACTTCCGCGGACTGCGCGCCCTGGACGACGTCTCCCTCACGGTCCGCCCCGGCGAGATCCGCGGCATCGTAGGACCCAACGGCTCCGGCAAGACCACCCTGTTCAACGTGATCAGCGGCTTCTACCGGGCCACCTCGGGGCAGGTGCGGTTCGGCGGCCGCGCCACCACCACTGCCCGTCCGTACGCGCTCTCCCTCCTCGGCGTGGCCCGCACCTTCCAGAACCTGCGTCTGTTCGGCCAGTTGACCGTCCGGGAGAACATCCTCGTCGCGCTCGACCGCACCAGGACCTACACCATCTGGCAGTACGCGGTGTGGCAGCCCGGAGTCGTACGCCGCGAGCGGCAGCTGCGCCGCCAGGCCCAGGAACTCCTGGAACGCTTCGGGCTCACCGACTTCGCCGAGGCCGCCCCCGGTTCCCTGCCCTACGGCATCCAGCGGCGCATCGAGATCGCCCGTGCCATGGCCTCCCGGCCCCGGCTGCTGCTGCTCGACGAACCGGCCGCCGGGCTGAACGGCGAAGAGGTGCAGCAGCTTGCCCGCATCGTGCGCTCCATCCGCGACAGCGGCACCACCGTCGTCCTCATCGAGCACAACATGGGTCTGGTCATGTCGCTGTGCGAGCGCGTCACGGTGCTCTCCAGCGGAGGGGTCATCGCGGAGGGTACGCCCGCCGAGGTGGTCGCCGCTCCGGAGGTGATCGAGGCGTACCTCGGGGACTCCGCGATGGCCGACGTTCCGTTGCCGGAACCGGCCCCGCCCCGGGCGCCCGCGGGTCCGGCCCAGGCACCGGCCTCGGCCGAAGCCTCTGCCTCGGCTGAGGCACCTGCTTCGAAGGAGGCAACCCGGTGAGGACGACCCCTTTCCGACGAACGACGGCCCCCGCGACCGGCACCCCGGCCACACTCGCCGTCGACGACCTGTCCGTGCACTACGGCGGGGTCCGCGCGGTCAGTTCGATCAGCTTCAGCGTGGAGCCCGGGGCGTCGGTGGGCATCATCGGCGCCAACGGCGCGGGCAAGACCTCCACCCTCAAAGCCCTCATGGGACTGGTACCGCGCGGCGGCGGAAGCATCACGCTGGGCGAGCACGACCTGACCCGCGTGCGGGCCCGCGACATGGTGCGGCACGGCATCGGCTACGTACCGGAGGGCCGGCATGTGTTCCCCGGCCTGACCGTGGAGAAGAACCTGCTGCTCGGCGCGTACGCCCGCCGGTGGGACGCCGAGACCCGGGCCACGCTCGCCGAGGTGCACGAACTCTTCCCGGTGCTGGGCGAGATGGGCCAGCGGCTGGCCGGCGCGCTCTCCGGCGGGCAGCAGCAGATGCTCTCCATCGGCCGAGCCCTGATGGCCAAACCGCGCATCCTGCTGCTCGACGAACCGTCCATGGGGCTCTCGCCCAAGCTCGTCGGCGAGATCCTCAGCGCGCTGAAACGGCTGCGTGAGGAGGGGATGAGCCTGCTCCTCGTGGAGCAGAACGCCAAACTCACCTTCGGCGCGACGAGTCACTGCCTGGTCATGGAGAACGGCGGCGTCGCCATGACCGGAACCTCCGAGGAACTCAGCCAGGACGTCCGGGTGCGCCAGATCTACCTCGGGCTGTGAACGGCTCACGGAAGGGAGGGCGGCGATGGACCAGGACTCGTATCTCGTCGGCCTGATCGGCTCCGGCATAGGCACGTCGCTCAGCCCCGCACTCCACGAACGCGAGGCCGACCGGCACGGCCTGCGTTACCTCTACCGCCTGATCGACCTCGACACCCTCGGCACCGCCCCCGCGAAGGTGGGTGAACTGCTCGACGGCGCACAGGACACAGGCTTCACCGGTGTCAACATCACCCACCCCTGCAAGCAACTCGTCATCGATCACCTCGATGCCCTGTCCGCGCAGGCCGAGGCGGTCGGTGCGGTCAACACCGTCGTCTTCGGGGAGGGGCGGGCGACCGGCCACAACACGGACGTCACCGGGTTCGGGGCCTCGTTCGCCCGCTCACTGCCCGAAGCCCGCCTGGAGCGGGTCGTGCTGCTCGGCGCCGGAGGAGCCGGGGCGGCCGTCGCCCACGCGGTGCTCGCCCGCGGCGCCGCACACATCACGGTCCTCGACCTGGAGACCCACCGTGCAACCGGGCTGGCGGCCTCGCTGACTCGGCACTACGGCACAGGGCGCGCGTCCGCGGAAACGCTGGACCTTCTCCCCGCGCTGCTGGCCCGTGCCGACGGCCTCCTGCATGCCACGCCCACCGGAATGGCCGCACACCCGGGCCTGCCACTTCCGGCCGAACTGCTGCACCCCCGACTGTGGGTCGCCGACGTCGTCTACCGACCGCTGGAAACCGCGCTGCTGCGCACCGCCCGCGAACGCGGCTGCACAGTCCTCGACGGTCTCGGCATGGTCGTCTTCCAGGCCGCCGACGCCTTTCGGCTGTTCACCGGCAGGGAGCCGGACAGCGCACGGATGCTCGCCGATGCCGACGAACTGGCCCACGCGTCCGAAGCCGAAGCGACGTGAACGGACTCGAACGAAAGCGACACGACCGAGCGACACGAACGACGGAGTACCGCAGCGTCCGCATCTCCGCCCGGCCCGGCGAGCCCGTCGGAGTGCGCGTGGTCCGGCGGATGGATCAGGACGGCTTGCCCACCCCTGCGGCAGCCGCCAGGCCCGGCTGGAGGCGGCGGGCGGCGTCGAGGTGGTCGGCGGTCCAGATGATGCGGACGGCGGTGTCCGTGGCCTGCCCGTGCTCGTCACTCAGCTCGCGGCGGAGGGATTCGACCAACTCCGCTTCGGCGACGGGATTGCGCGGCAGCGGATCGCGGACCGGGGTGTCCTGGCCCAAGCCGGCGGCCAGGTCCCGGTACCAGCCGGAGACGCGGCCCACGGCACCCAGCAGAACGAGCCGAGCGTCGGACCGGTCCGGCTCGGCCTGCTGCTCGCCGGCGCGCTGCCACAGCCCCAGCACCGCGTCCGCCGCGAGGCGCAGTCCCACGATGCCGGTGACCAGGGTGGTCATCTCGGCCAGGGGCACCGGTTTCGACCCGCGTTCGGCCAGGTAGCTGCGGAAGGCGTCGTCGAGCCTTCGTGCTGCGGCAGCGGCTTCGAGGCGGTCCTGCAGCGCCACCTCGGCGGAGGCGGACGCGGCGCCGCAGCGGCCGACGGCGTATTCCACTGCGCCCGCCAGATAGCGGGCGCTGTCCCGGTAGGCCTCGGCGAGAGCTCGGTCGACCGCCGCCGTCGCGCCGCGCGGCCAGAAGAAGAGCCCCACCAGAACGCTCACCGCACAGCCGATCGCGATGTCCTGGATCCGCAGGAGCACGATGTGCCAGTCGGGGTCCTGGCCGATGTTGAACAGGATGACCAGGGTGATGGTGAAAGATGCCTGCCCGGCGGCGAAGGAGATGGCGGCGGGGGCGATTCCGGCGAGCAGCACCGCGATGGGCAGCAGGAACCAGAGAACCGTGCCGTGGTGGCCGATGATCTGCAGGAGCACGGTGCCGATGATCGAACCCGCGACGGTGCCGCCCAGGGCACGCGCCGCGTTCTGCCCGGTGTTGAGGGCGTTGGAGCGCAGCACCGACAAGGTTCCGAGGAGTACCCAGAACGAGTGCTGGACGCCCGTCAGGTTCGCGAGGGCGACCGCGATGCCGAGACCGACCGCACCCCGCAGGCTGTTGTGCAGCCAGACGGACTGCGGCTGGAGGTGGGCGGCGGCCCGCTCACGCGCCGATGCCAGTGGTTCGGTCGCCGCGCCGGGCTCGCGTCCCAGCACGCGTTCGAACCAGCCCCGGCGTTCGGCTGCCGCGGCCAGGTCCACGTTGCCCGCGATCTGCAGCGTCGCGAACCCCAGCTCCTGCGCGCGGAAGGACAGGTCCAGGGCGCCGATGACGGGGTGCACGTGCGAGGGTGTGCCGGCTCCGCCCTGGTCCATGGGCAGCCGTGTGGTGGCGTCGCGTTCCATGTCGGCCATGGCCGTACGCAGGTTCTCCGAAGCGGCGTGCAGCCCGTCCGGTGAGCCGTGCGGAGCATCGAGCAGGGTGGCCGCCTCATCGAGCACGGAGGCGGCGGCCCGCCGTACGGACTGGGCCTCGGCGTCGCATTGGGGGTTGCCGTCGAGGGAGGGCGCGCTGTCGGTCAGGATGCCGCAGAGCCACGTCAGTTCGTCGACGAGGCGGACGATGGCGCGCGAGCTGGTGGACAGGCCGGTGGGGCGGTAGGGGGTGGCGTCGAAGACAGTGCGCAGATCGTCTGCCGCGGTGGAGGCCTCGTCTGCCGCGGCACGGCATTGCCCGGTGCTCGGTGCGCCCGGACCGCCTGTCAGGAGGGACGCGTCGGTGCGCAGTTGCTCGGCGGCCGCGCGGCAGACCCGGGCGGCGGGTGCGCTGAGCGGGTCGGCGGCGGGGCGGGGCCACAGCAGGGTGATCGCGAGAATGGAGGCGGCCGCCGCGAGGCCGGCGCCCGCGAGCCGGTCGGGCAGCTCGGAGAACGGGACGGGTGAGGTCACAGGGAGGATGAAGGCCAGCAGCAGCGCGGTGGACGCACCCGCGAGGACGGAGCTGACCACGCCGGAGAACAGCACCAGGAAACCGATGACGACCATCACGGCGACCGCGAGCCAGGTCTCGTCCGCCACGAGCGTCCCCAGGCAGATGAGAGCTGCCCAGGCGACGGCGAGGCCGAGGTGCGCCCGCAGCCGTTGCGCCATCGACCCGGTGAAGTCCACCAGCAGCAGCATCGAGAACGAACCGAACGCGGCGAAGGTGGCCATGGTCGGCGAGCCGATGACCTGGCTGCAGAGGGCGAACAGGGCAGGCATCACGATGGCCGTCCGTCCGGCGCGCCGGGTGGCTGCCAGTTCCGGATCGTGATCACGCAGCCACGAACCGGCCCGCCCGAGCCGGATTCGGCTGAGTTTCTCCATATGACCGTGTACCTCCTGGCGGCATGACCTCCGGTGCACCGAGCTTGACGTCATTTGCGGAGCGATGCCGCACGCACGACCCCCGTTCGTGATCGACCCGGATGGGTCAGCCACGCACGCCAGGAGGCGCGTTCAAGCGTGTGCCGCCTTTCTCCGTACTCCGTCTCGTCCGGCGGAATCAATTCCGTACGTAGCTGGTGTGGCCTGTGTTCGGAATTGAGCCGGTGACCTGAATTGCAGCCCTTCGATTCGGTATCCGCGCGACA
Source organism: Streptomyces sp. NBC_00258 (assembly GCF_036182465.1). NCBI lineage: Bacteria > Bacillati > Actinomycetota > Actinomycetes > Kitasatosporales > Streptomycetaceae > Streptomyces > Streptomyces sp. NBC_00258. Next base: position 1,449,280 of record NZ_CP108081.1, on the reverse strand, counting down.
CGGCGGAGGAACTGCGACCGGAAATGCTGCACGCAGACAGGGCCCTCGCCTTGTGAGGTGATCTTCGTTAGCGTCCAGCTTGCACGCCTGCTGCGCCGCGTGACAGACCGTGCGGTGCCGGGGAGCAGCGTTCCAGGGCATGGTGGGGCCTCCCACGTGAGCGGCAGAGCAGGGCGGGCTGCTCGGCAGGTAGGCGGCGCGTTCAGTCGGTCGGTGCGGCGGAGAGGTGTTGGTCGGCGGCCCAGGAGGCGAGGATGCGCAGGCCGTCGTGGGTACGCGTGCCGACTTCCGCGGTCCAGATGACGAGCTGCTGGTCGGGGTCGGTGCTGGCGGTGAGGGTGTCCCAGTCCAGGGCGAGTTCGCCCGCGACGGGATGGTCGAGGATTTTGGTGCCGACGCTGAGGGTGGCGACGTGGTGGGCGGCCCACCACCGGCGGAAGTGCGGGTCCTGGACGGAAAGTTCGCCCACGAGCGCGGTCAGACGGGGGTCGTCGGGGTACTTCGCGGCTTCCATCCGCAGCTGGGCGACGCAGGTGCGGGCGACGGTTTCCCAGTCCGAGTACAGGGTGCGCATGGCCGGGTCGGTGAACAGAATGCGAACGTAGTTCCGGTGCTTTTCCGGGATCTTCGTGAAGTCCGTGATGAGCGCGGCCGCCAGTGCGTTCCATGCGATGACGTCCATGCGCCGGCCCATGACGATGGCCGGGGTGGCGGTGAGGTCGTCCAGGAGGCGGCGCAACTGCGGTTGGACCTTCTGCCGTGCCCGACGCCGGGGGCGTGCCGTCTCCTTCCCGGCGAGGCCGAACAGATAGCTGCGCTGGTCGTCGTCGAGGTGCAGGGCCTGGGCCAGGGATTCCAACACGGGAGCGGAGGCCTGGATGCGGCCCTGCTCCAGGCGGGTGTAGTAGTCGGTGGAGATCGCCGCGAGCCTGGCGACCTCTTCCCGGCGCAGTCCGGCAACCCGTCGAGCCCCCGCACCGTCGGGCAGGCCGACGGTGCGGGGGCTGAGTTCGTCCCGGCGGGCCTTGAGGAACTCGCCCAGTTCGTTGAGGTGTGCGTCGGGGCTCATGGCTCCCAGTGTGGCACCGGCCGCCCGGCTCCTGAGGGGGAGGGTTTTCTCCCAGGATGATTCTCTCCCAGGAGGAAACCCTCCCCTTTGCAGCCCCGGACAGGGGTGCAAGCCTGGAAACCGAGGCACCGGGAAAGTCGGCTCTGCCGAGTATTGAGGAATTTCCCGGTGGCCCGATGGAATGCGAGAGGAACGGTGTCGTGCCGGAACAGGAATCAGCCGCACAGAAGGCGCTCGGTGACATTGCGCCGAAAATGGTGGAACTCACGGACAGTGTCCTGTTCGGTGACGTGTGGGAGCGCCCGGAGCTTTCACCACGGGACCGCAGCCTGATCACCGTGACCACCCTGGCGGCGTTGTACCGCACCGAACAGCTCGGCTTCCATCTGCGGCTCGCGATGGAGAACGGGCTGAGCCGTGAGGAACTCGCCGAGGCCCTGACCCATCTGGCGTTCTACGCCGGCTGGCCCAACGCCATGAGCGCACTCGGCCAACTCAAGGACATCGTCGGCAGCTCGCACGGCTCCGCCGACTGACATCCGCTCACGGCACCGAAACGGCCACCCGCACTTGGAAGGACACCATGGAGTTCGTCAAGCCCCGGCCCACCACGAAGGCTCCCGAGAATTGGTTCACCGGCGACGTCTGGTTCGACGTCCTCCACGCCGGACAGGAACCGTCCCGGATGCGCGCCAACATGGTCCGGTTCTCCCCGGGAGCCCGCACCGCTTGGCATCATCACGCCGTCGGCCAGACCCTGCATGTCGTCGACGGCATCGCTCTGATCGGTACCCGCGACGGCACGGTCTTCGAAGCCCACCCGGGCGACACCGTGACCTGCCCGCCCGGCGAGGAGCACTGGCACGGTGCCACCGGGGACCGGTTCATGCAGCACCTGGCCATGTGGGAGGGACCGGGCGACGACCGGCCGGAAACCACGTGGTTGGAGAAGGTCACCGACGAGCAGTACAGCGGCCCGCGCACCCGCAGGTTCTGACTCCCGAGACCGACTGCCACCGGCCTGTCCACCCGGGACACCGGGCACACACCCCTTCAGCATCGAGGAGCACGCATGTCCGCGTGTCCTTCGGTTTCTCGCCGGCCGGTGAACTGGGAGCTGCCATCGCCTCCGCCGGTGAGCAACCGCTCCCGGCGGTCGCCGACGGCCGGGTCCGCCTTCTGATCGACAGCACGCCTTTCTTCGACACCGCCGACGAGGCTGCTGCGCGGCTTCGCTCGCATCAGGCCGGCGGGAAGATCGTTCTGTCCGTTCCCTTCTCTTGGCGTGCGGAGAATTCCGCGTGGGCGATGGATGCCAGTGGGTGGGGGGCCGTGTCATTCCCCGGCTCAGTGCGGTCTGCCACAGGGGTGGAAAGAGCCCAAGGCTGGACGGCGTCCCCCCATCTCCACGCGTGGCAGGGAGCACCCCTCCATGTGGGGATCGCACCGCGGGCGGTACGAGTCGGCGGCCGGGCCGAAGCACCAGCAGAACGTGATCGAAAGGTTCGGAACAGGATGAGCACTCAGACCAAGGAAATCGTCGTCGTCATCGGCCCCGGCAGCATCGGCCTGGCCATCGCCCGTCGGGTCGGCACCGGCCGCACCCTGTTGCTGGCCGCCCACGACGAGAAGGCCTCCGAGGCCGCAGCCGAGCAACTGCGTGGGGAGGGCTACGACGTCGCCGTCCAGGCCACCGACATTTCCGATCTGGCCCAGGTCGAGGCGCTCGCCGCCAGGGCCGCCGAGATGGGTGCGGTCACCCAGGTGATCCAGGCTGCAGGCGTCTCACCGACCCAGGCGACCACCGAACGGGTGCTGCATGTCGATCTGCTCGGTACCGCCTATGTCCTCGACGCCTTCGCCCGCGTGATCGAGCCCGGCGGGGCCGGCATCGTGGTCGCCAGCATGGCCGGGCACCGGGAGAGCCCGTACACGCACGAGATCGAGCACGCACTCGCGACCACCGAGACCTCCGAGCTGCTCGCGCTTCCCTTCCTGCAGCCCGACCGGATCGGCTCCTCCGTTCACGCCTACGCGCTCTCCAAGCGCGCCAACTCGCTGCGCGTGCAGACCGCGGCCGCGGCATGGGGCAAGCGCGGGGCCCGGGTCAACGCCGTCAGCCCCGGAGTGGTCATTACGCCGCTGGCCCTCGACGAGCTCTCCGGCCCACGCCGCGAATGGTTCGAGAAGGTGCGCGAGGTGTCGGCCGCAAAGCGGTTCGCCACCTCGGAGGAGGTCGCCACGGCAGCCGCCTTCCTGCTCGGCCGAGAAGCAGGCTTCATCACCGGAGCGGACCTCCTGATGGATGGTGGTGTGACTGCCGCTCTGCGTGCTGGAGAGCTGACGACCCCCTGACAGGCAAGAACTACCAAGCATGAATCCGTCGGGGAGCGTGAGGAAGAGGGAGCCGGAGCCGGTGAAAGTGATGAGGCGCAACTCGACGCGGAGTCAATTGCGATGACCCAGTCCAGGTCCCGTCGGCATCGGCATCGGCATCGGCATCGGCTTGGGCGAGGGCCCGCTGCGCAGTCAGCCCTTTGTCATGGGGGAGGCCGGCGGCGCGGTCGGCGGTGAGTCCGGCCGGGGGCCTGGTGTGGCCTCCTGTCCGCCCATGTCGAGACGGAATGGCGGGTACTCGTCTGTCATCAGTGCGGCGTAGGCGGTCACTCGCGCAACCCAGCGGGCGAGGCCCAGCAGGAAGTCGAAGAGGTGCATCGGGTACCGGGCGGTGAACAGCAGGATGACCACGGCGACGAGGGAGAGGAAGGGCATCAGCCCGCCGCCCCGCCAGCCACCTCCGTCGTCCCCGCCCCATCCCCAGCCGCCCGCGAACATCGCGACGACGATGTACTGCGGGATCGCCAGCAGCCACCACTTCACCAGGACCAGGCCACGCGAGAGACGCGCGGGATAGGCGACGTCGAAACGCGCCGGATAGTCCGGCACATCCGCGAGGGTGAACGGCGGGTACCGGTCGGTACCGAGCGCGGTGTGGGCGTAGTAGCTGACCCGCCAGTTCCATCGCAGTACGCCGACACTGAAGTCGAAGAGGGGGCGAGGATACCGAGCGGTGAACAGGATGGCGAAGAACGCGATCACCGTGACGAGGACAAACCCGATCCACAGGAAGAACAGCACGATGTAGTGCGGGATGGCGAGGAGCCACTTCACCAGCCACAGCCATCTGGACAGCCGGGGATCGACGGATGCTTCGATACGCACGGGCGACGCGGTGACAGGAACCATGGGAGGGAACTCCTTTCGCTTGCAGATTCGCAAGCGAGGTGGAGTACCGCGACCTGGGAGGGGCCGTTCGCGCGGCAGGCCACGGCCGTCGCTGCGACGCGGCTCAAGCTATGAGCAGGCGGAGGCCAAGATCTGCCGCGTCGAGGTCGGCAAGGTCGCTGTTCCGTTCGGCCCACCGGCCGGAGTCGAGGTCGTCGCTGAGGCTTCGTACCGCCCGCTGCTCAACCTCCGGCCCCACCCTCGTCCACACCGACACCGCACGACGCACGTGATCCTCCAGATACGCCTCCGGTCGGCGCCAGTACGCCTCGAACAGGCCGTCGGCGCAGTCCCACGGGATGGGCACCGGCTCGGCGTGGGCACCGATCGCGTCAGCCATGTCAGCAAGTGAGGGAAATTCTGCGAGGACGGCGGCGAACTCGGACAGGTAGTCACGGGTAAGCCAGAACCGGTCCTGCCACCCGGGCTCGTCGGTGTCGAACGTGAGCACCACGACGCGGCGGGCCACGCGTCGCATCTCGCGCAGCCCCGCTACCGGGTCCCCCCAGTGGTGAACGGTGGAGACGGCCATCGCGACGTCGAAGGAGTGGTCCTCGAACGGCAGGTTCTCCGCGGCGGCCGCCACGCACGGCGCCGAGCCGGCAGGCCGCTGCTCCCGCATGACCGCCGATGGCTCCACCGCGGTCACTTCGCGATCAGCAGGCTCGTAGGAGCCGGTGCCGGCCCCGACGTTCAGCACCGTCTGAGCGTCTCCGAGCGCGTCCGAGATCTGCGCGGCGATCCGGGGCTCGGTACGCCGTGTCGCGGTGTAGGCGCCACCGATCGCGTCGTACAGCCGTGTACCGAGCATCTCCCGTTGCTCCTCCGGTGTCACCTTCAGTCCCTTCGCCCGTGCCTCGAGTTCCCTGTCGATGGCAGCCACCATGGCGTCAGCGCGGTCACGCCGCTCCAGCAGCAGGCCACGCAGTCGGCGCAGGTGCGCGACCGTGTCGGTGGACGGGTCGCCGACCAGTTCCGCAACCACCCGCAGCCCGAAGCCCAACCGCCGATAGGCCAGCACCTCCCGCAGTCGCTCCAGGTCGCCCGCCGAATAGGCCCGGTACCCGGCCGCGGTCCGCGCTGACGGCCGCACGAGTCTGATCTGGTCGTAGTGATGCAGCGTGCGGACGCTCACGCCGACCAGCTCGGCCACGCGTCCCACGGTCCAGTGATCCTCCACGGCACCGACTATGCAGCCTGACGCCACGTGAGGGTCAAGAGCCTTACTCACGGCTGCGAGAGCCGAACGCGAAGCAGCGGTCGGAGGCGACTCCTGCGAGCCAGAGCGATGGGTCTGTTTCTGTGGAGTCACCAGGCCGAACGAGAGAGCGCAGAACCAGAGGGCGTGGGGCATGGCAGACCTCCGCCACGCGGGGGCTCGTTGATCACTTTCCGGCGTGGTCCATCCCGGCGACTGTTCGCTGTCGTGTGTCGGCACCGCAGCTGCGGCAACCAGGTTGGAAAAGCATCACCGTGCGACGCGGGGTGAGGCCCTCGAAGAGAGCCCTCGGTGTCACATCGTCGAAGTATGGGACGACGTGGGAATGCTTCCGGCCCATTCGTCTCCCACGCTCACCTGAAGACCGTGGGAGGGCCGCTGCTCAGCTCCGGACGAGTCGTCGGTCAGCACCCAGATCACGACCATGGCGAAGAAGCCAACTATGAGAAGTGCCGGCAGAGCCAGGATGAGGGCGACAACCCACCACCTGGTCCGCCCCGGGGGAACCTGGATGTCCTCGTGCCCCACCGGCCGGCCCCGCGTCGTTCCCATGAGGTCCATCCTTCGTCCGCCTGCTTCTGTCGGCCGTATTTGTCAGCTGACACGCAGGAGTTCGTAACGCGATCTTGTTGAAGTGTGTTGGTCAGGCGCGAGGAGCACATGTCGCCGACCCATCCAACCAGAGACGTCATCCGCTCTCGCATTCGGCCCCAGCCAACTCGGCCTGCGCGCAACCAGGTTGAAGTTCCTCCGGCATGGACGCCTTCCTCCCACCCCCGCCGTCGACGTGTCCGGCTCCGCCCTCCGCTTCCTCGCTGCGGGAGCCTGTGCGGTTGTCGGAGAGCTGGTGGAAGGGAGGTACATCTCCAGCAGGCCGTTGGCGAGATGGGGCCGGCCACGCCCGCTCGATCAGCCCGACTGGCGCTCAAGGCGCGGCTGCCCTTGCCCACGTGGTCCCGGAACCGTGGCCCCTGATATGTCCCTGAGTCGCCCCCTGAGCGATCTCCGGGGCATGCCCGATGGCGTTCGGTTTGCGTAACTGGTCAGCTCTTGTCATGAGTAACCTCCAGTTATCCCGCCGTCTGCTGGTCGTCCTCACCGTGGTGGGTTCGATCGTCGCCGCCTACTCTGCTCTCGCGGATTCCCGCCCCCAGGGATCGCGATTACACGCCAAGACCCAGAGCGCCTTGAACGAGATCGTGCAGCAGGGCACCCCCGGGGTCATCGCCCAAGTGCGCGACGGCCACGGAGTGTGGAACGGCCGTTCCGGTGTCGGTGACCTCTCCGTCCGGCACCAACGCAGCACCCACGAGAAGTTCCGCATCGCGAGCGTGACCAAGACCTTCACCGCGACGGTGCTTCTCAAGCTCGAAGCCAAGGGAAGGCTGTCGCTGGACGACAGCATCGAGAAATGGCTGCCCGGGGTGGTGCGCGGCGCGAACTACAGGCCCGAGGCCATCACGGTGCGGCACCTGCTCAGCCATACGAGCGGGATCTTCGACTACAACATGGACGAGGGATTCCGCGCCAAGTACGCCGGCGACGAGTTCGACAAGAACCGCTACACCAGGTGGGCCCCCGCGGACCTGCTGGACATCGCGCTCGCCCATCCGGCGAACTTCCAGCCCGAGCAGGGCAGTAGGCCCGGCAGGCCCGGCAAATGGGACTACTCCGACACCAACTACATTCTCGCGGGAATGATCATCGAGAAAGTCACCGGCGGCACCTACAAAACGGCGGTCGAGCGACTCATCATCAAGCCGCTCGCCCTACGCGGCACCAGTGTGCCCAGTGCCTCGCCCAGGCTTCCCTCGCCGCATGCGACGCACTACTCCACGCTCTTCCAGGACGGGCCGAACGCACAGGTGCGCGACGTCACCGAGTTCAGCCCCACGGTGGCCTTCTCTGCCGGACAGATGATCTCGACCGTGGGCGACGTGAACACCTTCCTGTCGAAGCTGGTCGGTGGCGAGCTGCTGCCCGCCGTCCAGCAGCGGGAGTTGCTCGACGCGGTGCCGGTGGGCGGGGACAAGGGACACGGTGGTCCGCAGGACGTCTATGGCCTGGGCATCCGGCACTTCAAGCTCGAGGCGGACTGCTGGGCCTGGGGCCATGGCGGCATGATCCCAGGATCCGCGACCCGGACGATGGCCTCTGCGGACGGCCGGCGCGTCCTCACCATGAACCGCAACGGCGACTGGGGTGAGCAGAAGCTGGAGGACGCGACGGTTCGGGCCGAGTTCTGTCAGGGTTGAATGCTCGTCACCGACGTCGACATGACGACCTGCTGCGGCGATGCGTGCGTGACACCCGAGTCCGCCCCGGACGTGCTGTCTGACTGGAGCGACCCACGAGCACGGACGGTCCTGCGACAGCGTTTCGAAGGACACGAATGACCGCTGCGAAACCGCGCGAAGGTACGCCGACGCCGCACGCAGGACGATAAGCACCAGGCGGCCTAACAGTGATAGCCATCAGGACACTCAGCGAGCAGTACGCCGAAGACCCAGGCGGCGAGGACCAACGCGCTGGACAGCGTCGCCATGATGATGAAGCGCCGGAGGGCCTTCTGCCGACGTCCGATGCGCGCCACCACGAGCCCCGTGACCGGCGCGACCATCGCGCCAGTCGGAGCAGCCCACCAAAAGATGCTGCCGAACTCCTCCATCACCCAGGGAAACCCCATCGCACGGGCGATCGCCGGAGCGAACAGGATGAGAGGACTGGCCATCCACCACAACGACAACCACGTGATCGCACGGTCCACCCCGGAAGGCACCCGTCCATCAGGCACATCGCCGGAACGCCGGTCGGGACCGACAGTGAGGGATGACATGCCCGAATCATAGGCAGTTCTGCGAGCCAGCATCACTTGTCGGCGGAGGTTGTTGTGCCAGGCCCTTGACACTCAACTTGATCCGCCGACCAGCGCAGTGGCAGCCGGTGCGAGCAGTCTCTCAAGCTGCGCTCTCCGGGGCCTCGTTCCGGGTGTCGGTTCTGTGCTGGGGTGTTCGGTGTTCTTGTGGCAGTCGGTGCTCCAAACGGAGCATCAGTACTGCGCCCAGTGCGGCGAGGAGACCAACGGCTAGCCACGGCAACTGGCGGCCATGGCTGAAGAGAAGACCGAACAGGGCAGGCGCGAGGATGTCCGCGCCCACGAACGAGTACTGGAATGCTGCCAGGTAGGTGCCCCGCGACCCGGGTGGCGCCGCCTCCGCGGCGAGCGCGTTCGACGCGGGCCCGTAGGTCATCTCCGCGACGGTGTAGCACACCACCACGGCCACCAGGAACGGCACCAGCGCTCGGGACGGCAGCAGTACGGCGGCCGCGGACGCCCCGCACCACAGCGTCCACAGACCGCCGGCCCATGCCATGGCGCGGACACGCGTGCAGCGGCGCCGTACGAAGCGGGTCACGGCGGCCGTGCAGGTGGCCAGCAGCAATGTGTTCAGGGCCAGAAGAGGGCCGGGCGCCCAGTCGGGTCCGGACAGGCCCTGGACGACGTAGACGGGCAGCGACAGGGCCAGAAACGAGCTGCACAGGGCGAAGATCGTGCATGTCCCGATCAGCGCGAGGTAGGGCCGGTCCCGCAGCAGTGCCCGGTAGCCGAAACTGCCCTCGGCCGGTGGCGGGGCGTGCGGGGTGGAGGGCACCGCGAGGACAACCACCAGCGCGGCGGCCAGGAACGCCAGTGCGCTGGCGAGGATCAGCCCGTTGTACACGCGCGCGGAGCCGGCGGCGAGCACCGCGCCCGCGAGCAGTGCCCCACCGCCGGCGCCCGTCTCCCGCATCATTCCGGTCCGGGCGAACCAGTGATCCTTGGCGCCCGCACCCTCGGCGTCCGCCTGGTCCGCGATGAGCGTGAAAACCGAGGACCAGTAGACCCGTAGCCCGACCGATGTCACCAGGACCGCGGTCACCAGTGAACCCGCCCCGGAGACCGTCAGGTAGAGCAGGAAACCAAGCCCCTGCACGGCCTGACCGCCGGCGACCACCAGACGCGGCCCGAACCGGTCGACCAGCCGCCCGACGGCCAACGGCACCGGCAGGGTCAGGGCGGTACTCACACTCACGAGCACACCGATAGCAGCCAGGTCCAGATCAGTGACTCTCAGGAAGTACAGCATCGACAACGGGAGATACAGGCCCGTGCCCAAAGAGTCGACCGCCACTGCCGCCAAGAGCGGCCAGCGCCTTAAGCCGCTATGGCCCGTACCGTCGCCCGTCGTCGCCCGTGCCACGCCATACACCGCCCTCGTCCCGACCTGCCGCCAGATGGCCAGCCCTCGTTTGTAACAACGTTGTCGGTAGTCCTCAACTGCTTATATCTGCAGCTGTTGGTGTCACCTGTCTCAGCAACGGACGGCGGCGCTCTACGCCAACCGCGGCCGCGCGGGCGCCGGGTGCAGGTTGGTCAGGAGGGCCCCGTCAACAACAGTCGCCGCTACGCCTGACCGGACCCTACGGCTCCCAGGAGGGCGCCGGCAGCAGCGCGTCCACCACCGACACGGCATCGGGCACGTAGTGAAGCCACATAATCCTGCGGTCGCTCGGCGGGTCGTCACCAGCGACTCCGTCCGGGTGGAATCCGGCGGCCGGATCCTGGTCGAGGGCTCGGCTACGGAATGCCTGAGCACCGAAGTCCCCGCCGCCTCCGCCACGTACCGCCCCACGGTCGAGGCGAGCCGCTCCGCGGAGGACGCCTCCGCCAGTACGAAGATGTCAGGGGTGTGGACGTTCACCTCGGCCCGGCCGACGCCGAAGGCGCGACGCAGTGCGCCTTACGAGCTGGGTGTCGATTGATCCGAATTCGGGCTTGATCTCAAGTCTGGTTGAGGTTCCATGCTGATCAGCATGGAGACGACAGTTATGGACCAGCAGACGCGGGAAGCCGAGACGGAAGCGATCAAGCAGGTGATCGCCACGATTCAGCACTCCCAGCAGAACGAGTTGCCCGACGAGTTCGTCGGCCTGTTCCGGGCCGACGCGATCTGGACGACGGGCCACGGCAAGCGCCTCACCGGTCGCGATGAGATCTCGGCCTTCACCCACAAGGTGCTGCCGGGTGCCATGAAGGACTCGACGGCCACGTACGAGGTGGTGCACGTGCTGTTCATCCGCCCCGACGTCGCCGCGGTCAAGGCGCAGGCGCAGTACTGGACGCTCGAAGGTCAGCCGATCGGGAACGCGGGCACCCCCCTCTACGTGATGGCCAAGGAGGACGGGCAATGGCGCCTGGTCGCCTGCCAGAACACGGAAGTGTTCGCCGAGTGACGTGGGAAGAGTCGTACGGGTTCGGCAAGTTGTGAGACAAGCCCGGGCCCATGCGGCCTTCTCCCGTCATGCTCTGTCGGGCATCTCTCGCGCACACGTCGGTGAGTTGCTCGGCGGGCTCGCTCCCAAGCGCCAGGCCGCTTGGGAATCGGCGCGGCGTCGTTTCTCTCTCCCCCCGGACGGCGCCGCGTGCTTCGCCGTCGGTGAAGCGGAGAGTTCCCGACATGGCTGTGCCGCGCGGTCTGCATTCGAAGCTACGAGCGCCGCAGGCCGGGACGTTGGGACCGGAGGGGGAATCTTCGGTGCCCGAGTGGTTCCGCGGTACCACTCGGACCACCTGCGCCGACAGTTCTCAGCGAGGACTCGTCGGACTCTCGGCGAGCTTTGGACGGGTAGGACGTGCACGCGCCGCGGCGAGCCCCGAAGGAGTTCGGCCACCGGACTGTTCAGCTCGGCATGGCGTCGCGCACCAGTGCCGTGTCGACGAACTGTTCGAAGCGGACGATCAGTCCGCCGCGTACGACGAAGTGGTGGGCGACGCGCACGGCGATGTCCTTGCCGGTGGCCTTGTTGGTGGCGGTGTAGCGGGCCAGGACGACGACGTTCTCGCCGTCGACGACGTACGTGTCGTCGTGGGCGATCCAGTCGTCCCACTCCTTGCCGAGGCGCTCCATCACGTTCGCGGTGACGCCGTCGGGGGTGCGGTAGGTGCCGGCCAGTGGGAAGCCGGCCATCTCGGTCCACTCCACGTCAGGGGCGAGGGTGGCGCGCAGGGCTGTCAGGTCTCCTGCGGCCGAGGCGAGGTACTGGCGACGCACCACGTCGGCGGGGGCGGCGGAGTTGGTGAGGTCGGTGTTCGGTGACGCCATGGCGGTCAGCCCCACTTCATCTCGCCCTTGGCGACCTTCGCCCCGATCTGGGCGGCGATCAGCATGCCGTTGTCGGGGTAGCGCTTCACGAGGGCGTCGGTCAGCGCGGCGCCGTCGGCGGCCTTGCCGAGTTCCTCCTCGAATGCGAGGAGGTAGTCGCGGGTGGCGGTGATGGCGGACGCGTCGGCGGGGGCGTCGGGCAGGCGGTGGCCCGGCACGACCAACTGCGGGTCGAGGGCGGCCATCTCGTCCAGGAGCTCGACCCAGACCGCGCGGTCCTGGGGGGTGGGGGTGTCGGCGACCCAGACGTGTTCCTGCTGGAAGAGCAGGACGCCACCGAGCAGGGCGCGGTGCTCGGCCTGCCACAGGTAGTGGCGGTCGGACAGGTCGGCCGGGCCGCCCCTGAGCTCGAAGCGGTTACCTTCCAGGGTGAGGTCGCCGCTCAGCGGGGTGAGGTCCACGAGACGGGTGGGGAGGTTGGGGCCGAGTGCCTCCCACGCCTTGAGCTTGCCCTCGTAGGAGTGCTGGATGTGTTCGATCACGATCGGGGTGGCGACGAACCGGGCGTCGGGGAAGGCGTCGGCGAGTACTTCGGCGCCGAAGTAGAAGTCGGGGTCGCCGTGGCTGATGAAGACGGTGGTCAGTTTCTTGCCCGAGTCGAGGACCTCGGCGGCCAGCCGGTGACCGTCGGCGCGGGTAAAGCCGGCGTCGACCAGCAGCGCCTCGTTCTCGCCGGTGACGAGGGTGGAGGTCTTGTTCTTGGTGCCGGCGGGGAAGTCGAGGTCGAGGACCTTGAAGGAGAGGGTGCTCATGCGGGCTCCTTTGTGGGGGGGGGGTGAGGGTTCAGTGGGTGCGGGCGGCGCTCAGGGCTGCCAGCCGCTGTTCGATCTCGTCGGCGGTGGCGTGGCCCTGGGCCAGGGTGGTGACGGAGTTGCCGTCGACTGCCAGCAGGGTGGGGAAGCCTGTCACGCCCAACTCGGCGCTGCGGCGGAAGTCGGCCTTGGCGTTGGCCTGTGTCTCGGGTGCTTCGAGGGCGGCGAGTACGACGTCGGTGTCCAGCCCGGCCGCCTCGGACACCCGCCGGTAGGCGGCCGGCTCGGACAGGCTCAGGCCCTCGACGTAGAAGACCCGCTGCAGGTCGACGGCCAGTTCCACGGCTCGGCCGGGTGCGGCCTGGCGCAGGGCGGCCACGCCCCGGGCGGCGGCTTCGGAGTCCATGACGAACGAGCCGTCGGCGATGAGCCGCTCGTAGCCTTCACCGAACTCGGCGCCGGTCAGCTCATTGATCTTGGCGTTCGCCCCCTGGACGTAGCCGAACTCACGAATCGGTACCCGGCGTGATCCGGTGAACAGGCCGCCGGAGACCGCGTCCACCGGAAGGTCGGGGTGACGGGAGACGACTTCGAGCAGCGTCCCGGAGAAGCCGTGGGACCAGCCGCAGTAGGCGTCGAAAACGTAGACCAGCTTCATCGAGGACCTCGACAGGGATGACGTCCACCCGGTGCGGACGATTCATCTGACGAAACAGTAACTGACGCGTCAGATATTTCCGCGGCTCTGTGAGCCGCACCACATGTACGTGGTTGATGTCATTGGACCAACGCCTGCGCCGCGACGCAGGTCAGGGAAGGCGGGGCAGCATGTCCCGAGCCGAGTGGCTGAGGATGCGAAGGTTCTCCGCGAACCGTTCGCGGTCCTTCGAGGGGAGCGGCTCCACGAGGTACCGCTTGATGTTCTCCACGTGGACCTGAGAAGCGCGGACCGTCGTCTCCTCGCCCAGCGGAGTGAGCCGCACCAGCTTCCCGCGCCGGTCGCCGGGGGATTCCGCACGCGCCACGAGCCCCGCCGCCTCCATGCGGTCCACCAGCCGAGTGGCGCCACCCGTGGTCAGCACCTGTTCCTGGGCGACGGCCCGCATCGAGAGCCCCGGCGAGCCCGCCCTCCCGAGGATCAGCAGCACCTCGAACATCAGATGGCTGATCCCGCACTCCTCCTCGAGTGCCCGCCCCAGGATGTACTCAAGCCGGTTGGCCGCGCCCTGCAGTCGCCCGAACACGAGGATCAACTCGTGGTCCGCGGCCTCCTTGGCCGTCTTGATCCCCGCCTGCTCGCTCACGGTTCGCCGCCCCTTGATGTCGTCCCGGGTATCACCGTACCGATCATGCCCCGGACACCGGGGGAGACGGCGGATATGACCAGACCGGCGCTACTGGGGGCCAGGCCGAGAAAGCCCCTGGGCAGGTGGGTGGCAGCCTCGAACCGCCCCGCACGGTCAGGCGGCTCCCAGGGGTTCGACGGTCTCGCGCCCCGGGGCGGCCTCTCCTTCAGGTGAACTCCAGCAGACCCCGGCGGACCGCCTCGGAGACCGCGGCCGCCCTGTTGTCGACTCCGAGCTTCCGGTAGATGCGTACCAGGTGGGTCTTGACGGTCGCCTCGCTGAGGTACAGGGAGTCCGCGATGGAGCGGTTGCTGTGGCCGTCGGCCATCAACCGAACGACCTCCCTCTCGCGTTGCGTCAACTCCGGTACAGGGCTGACGACTTGACCGACGAGGTCTCCGACCACCTCCGGTGCGAGGCCCATGCCCCCCACGGCGGCGCTCCGCACGGCGCGGAAGAGGTCCTCCGGCGGCCCGGCCTTGAGTACGTAACCGCGGGCGCCGGCTTCCAGGGCGCGCACGACCTCGGCGCGTCCGGAGTAGCTGGTCAGCATCACCACGGGTGTGCCCGGAGCCTCGGAGGCCAGTCGGCGGACCGCCTCGACGCCGTCGATGCCGCGGTTCGTGCCCGCGAACCGCAAGTCCATCAGTACGACGTCGGGCGTCAGCTCGGCGCCGAGGCGGACAGCCTCTTCGCCGCTGCTCGCCTCCGCGATCACGTCGAGGTCCACCGCACCTTCCAGCAGGGCCCGCAGACCCGCCCGTACGACGGCGTGGTCGTCGGCGATCAGCAAGCGCAGCGGTGGTGCCGTCATCGGACCGCCGCCGAGGCGACGGGCACCGGCAGACCGGGCCAAGCGCGGGCGGGGACGGTGGCCCGAATCCGCGTGCCACGGCCCGGCACGCTGTCGATGTCCAGATCACCGCCGTTCGTGCGAAGCCGCGCCCGGGCGGCGGGGAGACCGAACCCCCGGCCTGACCGGACCGCCCCACCGACGCGGGCCGGGTCGAAGCCCACCCCGTCGTCGCTCATGTCCAGTTCGACGCGGTCTGCCCGATGGTGAAGTGTCACCAGCAGGCTCGTGGCGTGTGCGTGTTCGCGGACGTTCGCCATCATGCCCTGCGCCACGCGGAACAGGGTGGTGGCGGCCTGTTCGTCCAACTCGGGGCGATGGGTTCCGACCGAGCGGAACTGCACGCGCACCGCGGCTTCGGCCTGCTGCGCCTGGTCGCACAGCAGCCGCAGGGAACCTTCCAGCCCGGCCTCGGCCACAGTGGACGGGGTGAGGTCCTGGATGATGCGCCGGGTCTCGGTGAGCCCCGCGTCCAGGCCGTCGGTGACCGCGCGTACCCGAGTACGCGCCACGTCGGGCCGCTCCTCCCAGTCCCGCTCGGCCGCCTGCAGCAGCATCAGGCTGCCGGACAGTTCCTGGGCGAGGGTGTCGTGCAGGTCACGGGCGAGGCGCGCGCGTTCCTCGAGCACACCGGTCCGATGCCGCTCGTCCGCCAGAACGTCACGCGTGCCGCGCAGTTCCTCGACCAGGCGCTGGCGCTCCGTGACGTTCCGCTGCTGTGCCCGGTACAGGGCCACGGTGCTCCAGACGGCCGCAACCGGGATCAGCACCATCTCGGGGTCGAATCCGCCCGCCGTCCGGGTGAGTTGACCGACCAGCAGGAGGGTGATGGCGGTCAGCGCCGCCATCGCGGCACGGTGGCCGAGCGCACCCAGGGCCACGCATGCCAGCGGTATGGCGCACCAGACGTAGGCACCGGTCAGCGGCGGCGGGGTCAGGAGGACGAGGACCGCCCATTGAAGGAGGAGAGCAGCGACCCAGGCGTGCCGGACCAGCGGGCCCAGCCTGCTCCACAGCGCCAGTCCAGCCGCGTATGTCACGGCGAGCAGCCCGCTGACAGCCACGATGTCCCAGCACAGCGACAAGTTCAGACGGGCGAGGCGGACCAGCGCGGCACCGACGATGAGGAAGAACACGAAGTGCGGTATCTGCCTCGGGCCGAACCGGCTGCGAATGCCCGGTGCCGAGGCGAGGGCGAGACCGGGATCGGACACGACGAACCCCCTGGGATGAATGATCCACTGGGACAGGGGAGCCGAGTCTATCCGTCGCCTGTATGACTGATGTGAAGAGCGGGGGCTGCCGTTCCGTCGGCCAGGGGGCAACGGAACGGCAACCCCTCGACGCCTACGCTCCCGGGTGCAGTCCGAGCCAGCCGGGCGTGGGGTCGCCCTTGACCTCGCCGAAGTACAGGGCGAACGTCTGCTTCCAGCGTTCCACCTCGGCGCGGTCGGCCATGAAACGGGGGAAGCCGTCCACGTTGGCGTTGGGGTACTCCCAGATCTGCTTCAGGCCCGCCGGGGGAGTGACGTCGGTGCGTACCGACCAGCCGTTGAAGGACTGCTGCTGGTGTTCGGTGGACAGCTGCCAGTTGAGGAAGAGCTTGGCGGCCGTGGAGTTCTTGGCCTGCTCGAGGATCGCGGCGCGCTGGCCCCAGGCCATGAACGGGTGCCGCGCGTCGATCACGAACGTCACAGGAGACGAGCCGGTAGCCGAGCCCGCGGTGCCGACGCCGATCGTCTTCTGCCCGCCGAAGACGGCGTCCCCCGGGGAGTTGCTGCCCCGCGCGAACTGCACGTCCTGAGCCGCGAACTTGGCCACCCAGTCCCAGCCGTACTTCTGGGCGTACAGCGAGTACAGGTAGAGGACCGCGTCGTCGTCGTGCGGGTACGACGAGGCGATCCTGCCCTTCCACTTCGGGTCGACCAGGTCCCGCGGGGTGAGCCGCGCACTCGAACCGACCGCAGCCGTGTCGTACATGAAGCTGAAGGCGATCGCTCCCGTGGCGACCCACGCGCCCTGCGGATCCTTGAACTTGTCGTAGACCTTCGAGAAGCCGGCGGGCTTGTAGCGCAGCAGGCGGCCCAGCTGCTTCCAGCGGTCGAAGTCCTGAAGAGTCTGGAACTGCACGACGTCGGGTACGAGGGTGCCGGTCGCGAACTGGTTGTCGACACGCACGTCGTGGTACTTGCTGTAGTCCACGATCAGCGTCAGGTCGAGGTCCGGGAAGCGGTCCTTGAAGGCGGCCTTGGTGCCGTCCTGCTGGGTCGGGGTGTCGCCACCGGCGTAGACGACGAGCTTCCCGCCTTCGGCGAGGGCGGCCCGATAGAGCTCGTCGAGTGTCCTGGTCTCCTCGCGCCCGGTCGAGCGCCGTGACGCGGCGGGAGAGGCCGACGCCGGAACCGCTGAGGCACCGAACGCACCGGCACCGAGGGCGGCACCGGCACCGACGGCAAGGACACGTCGTCTGCTGGGCAAACTGGGCATGCGGAGGAGACCTCTCTCAAGGGGGTGGCTGACAGGGCCCGGGCGCCATGGGGCGATCGCCATTCTGGCGCGATCGCGGTCATCTTCGCGTCGTCCGTACGGAGCGATGAGGCCTGCCGGAGGTTGAAACGGCGTTCAACCGAACGGTTGAACGCCGCGCTGCCGGACCCCGGAAACGACGGTCTACTCCGGGGGCGGAGCGGTCGTCCGGCGTGGCACCAGCGAGGGGGACAGCTTGACCTGGACCGGTGCCTTCTGGCGGTCGGCAATCCGCTCCAGGAGGAGGCGTGCGGCGTTCCCGCCGATCTCGTGGCCCGCCTGGTCGACGCTCGTCAGTGAGATCGGACCGAACGAGGCGAACGTCGTGTTGTCGTAGCCGGCAACCGAAATGTCACCGGGGGCGGACAACCCGGCTTCGGTGAGGGCCTCCAGCACACCCATGGCAACGATGTCCGCTCCGGCGAAGACGGCCGTGGGCCGGCGGGGGCGCGCGAGCAGTTCCTTGGCGCCGTCGTATCCGCCCTGCTGGGTGTAGGTGGTGGAGACGATGTCGATCTCCTCCGCGAGGCCGAAGGACCGCATGGCACGCCGGTACCCGTCGGCACGCTGGGCGTTGGGCATCTCCGCGATGCGCGTCGGGTCGGTTTCGTGGTGTTCGATGTGGGCGATCCGGCGGTGGCCGAGGCCCGCGAGGTGTCCGACGACCAAGGACGCGCCCGCCACGTCGTCGTCCGTCACGGTGTCGTACACAGGGGAGTGCCCATGGCGGCCGACGACGACGGTCGGGACGACGGAGGCGATGTGCTCGAGATGGGCGCGCTGTGACACGGGTGCGATCAGGACGATGCCGTCCATTCCCCGGTCGATCATGGCTTCGGTGATCCGTGCTTCCGCCAACTCCCCATTGCAGCCCGGGCCCAGGAAGACCTGGTAGTCGGTGTCCGCGAGCCGGTCGGTGATCCCGTCGAGGATCTCGGGGAAGAAGGGGTTGCGGATGTCGGGCAGCATCACGCCGATGGTGTACGTCTGCCCGCGCAGGCCCCTGGCCCCCGCGTGCGGCCGGTAGCCGAGCTCGTCGATCGACCGGCGCACCTTCGCGCGCATCTCGGGGCTGGCTCCGTAGGCGTTGCGCAGGACCTTGGAGACAGCGGTGGTGGACACCTGGGCGTGACGTGCCACGTCGACGATCGTGACGCGACGAGGTGGTGTTGGCGGTTCCATCCGGGTGCCCTCCGGCGAAGTGGGGAACGTTGCCGAGAGTGTACGGACGGAGCAGTAGCCCAGGAAGGCGTATTCGTCGACTCCGAGTCGCGCCCAGCGGTCGTCGGGCACCGCGGGGCGCGTCACTGCCGTAACAGTTGCGCAGCTTGCGCGGCATCTTGACGTCACGCGGGGCGCTCTCTAAGGTCTGGCAGCACCCTTTGGGAAACGTTGCCCACAGGGTCCCACGCCGGGGCGCCTTCGCCGGGCCCCGGACCACATCTCCACGACGTAGGGCCGGCAGATGCCTCACGGTGTCGAGCCGACCGGAGCCCTGATCTCGCTGTCTCTTTGAAACGTTTCAAGGAAGAATGAGGTCCGCCTGTGACCCTCGCCCCGAACGAGCAACTTCCGGACCACGACCACTTCCAGCACGAGGCACCGGCCGGGCGCGTCCGCAGTCCGCGTACCACGCCTCCCTGGTGGTTCGCACTGCCCGCACTGCTGCTGTTCGCCTTCGTCGTCCTGGTGCCGAGCGTTCGCGGCGTGTACTACGCCTTCACCGACTGGGACGGTCTGGACCCCAGCTTCTCCTTCGTCGGGCTGGGCAAGTTCGCCGACATGTTCAGCGACGACGACGCGATGCAGGCCATCCGCCACACCCTGCTGATCGCCGTGTCCATCACGGTCATCCAGAACGCGCTGGGGCTGGCCCTGGCCCTCGGGGTCAACGCGGCCATCAAGTCCCGCAACATCCTGAGGGTGTTGCTGTTCGCCCCGGCAGTGATCACCCCGATCGTGACCGCATACCTGTGGCGGAACCTGCTCGGCCCGGAAGGCGCGGTCAACAGCCTCCTGGGCGCGGTCGGACTGGACGGGTGGCGACAGGACTGGCTGGGCAGTCCGCAGGTCGCCCTGTGGGCCGTGGTCGGGGTGATCGTGTGGCAGTTCGCCGGCTACTCCATGGTCATCTTCCTGGCCGGGCTCCAGTCGGTGCCCAAGGAGATCCACGAGGCGGCGGCCATCGACGGGGCGGGCCCGGTGCGGCGCTTCTGGTCGGTCACCCGTCCGCTGTTGGCTCCGGCGCTCACCATCAACCTGATGCTGTCGATCATCGGCGGGATCAAACTCTTCGACCAGGTCTACGCGCTGACGGGCGGCGGGCCGGGACACGCGACCGACACCATCTCGACGCTGATCTACAAAGACGCCTTCACCCTGGGCGAGTTCGGATACAGCATCGCGCTCGCGGTGGTTCTGACCATCATCGTCGCGGTCGCGTCGACCGGGCAGTACCTGGTGCTGTCCCGCAATGAGAGGGCCGCGTCATGACCCGCTACCGCCCGCGCACGCTCGCCCTCGAACTGGCGATGATCGCCGCCGCCCTCTTCGTGGGCTTCCCGGTGTACGTCCTGGTCAACCTCGCGGTGCGGCCGGAGTCGGACACGTCCTCGCCCATCGAGCCGACCACCTCGCCGACCCTGGACAACTTCACACAGGCCTGGCAGCAGGGCGCGCTCGGCGGCGCGCTGGCCAACAGCGTGCTGGTGACGGTCTGCAGCGTGGCCGTCGTGCTGGCCGTTTCCTCGCTCGCCGCGTATCCGCTGGCCCGCGTCACGGCACGCTGGTCGCGCGGCACGTACCTGCTGGTCCTCCTGGGCCTGGTCCTGCCCTTCCAGCTCGCCGCGCTGCCGCTCTACCAGACCATGCGGGACCTCGGTCTGCTCGGCACGCCCTGGGCGCTGGTCCTCTTCTACTCCGGCCTGCAGGTGCCCTTCACCGTCTTCCTGTACGTCGGCTTCCTGCGCGCTCTGCCCCGCGACTTCGAGGACGCGGCCCTGATCGACGGCTGCACACCGCTGCAGGGCTTCCGCTACGTGGTGCTGCCGATGCTGAAACCGATCACCGTGACTGCCCTGGTGCTCAACACGGTCGCCGTGTGGAACGACTTCTTCACCCCGCTGCTGTACCTCAGCGGCAGCGCCCAGCAGACCATGCCGGTCGCGATCGCCGGCTTCGTCGGCCAGTACGTCACGGACTGGAACCTCATCTTCGCCGCACTGGTGATCAGCATCCTGCCGGTCCTGCTCGTCTACTTCCTGTTGCAGCGCAGCATCATCAACGGTTTCGCGGGAGGGCTGAAGGGATGACGTACGAGTCTCACCTGTCCGCCACGGCCGCGGCCTCTTCTCCGAGGGAGACATCATGAAGACACGCATACCGACGGTCCTGCCGGCCGTTGTGACCGCCGCTGCCCTGCTTGCCGCCTGCAGCGGCGGCACCAAGGCCGGTGACTCCGGCGGCGGTGGCTCCAAGACCCTGACGCTGGCCTCGGTCGACCAGGGCTCCGTCGAGGACGTCGTCAAGGCCTTCGAGAAGGCCAACCCGGGCGTCAAGGTCCGCTACACCACCAGCGGCGCAGACCAGTACCAGCAGCAGATCCGCACCCAGTTGTCCTCGGGCACCGCACCCGACGTGATGTCGGTCTGGCCGGGCAACGGAAACCCCGGTGCCACCTACGTCCTGGCCAAGCCCGGCTACCTGCGCGACCTCTCGGACCGGCCCTGGGCCGCCAGGATGCCCGACGCGATCAAGAGCGTCGCCCAGTACGAGGGAAAGACCTACAACGCGATCTTCGGGCAGAACGGCATCGGCGCGGTCTACAACCAACAAGCCCTGGAGAAGGCCGGACTCACGCCCCCGGACACCTGGAAGGACCTCCTGGCGTTCTGCCGGGCCGCGAAAGCCAAGGGAACCCCCGCCTTCGCACTGGGCAACCAGGACAACTGGGTGACCCAACTCGTCCAGTACGCACTGGTCGCCACGACCGTCTACGGCGACGACCGCGACTTCGACAAGAAGATGCAGGCCGGCCAGGCCACCTTCGCGCAGTCACCGTGGACCACCGCCCTGGACAAGTACCTGACGATGGAGAAGACCGGCTGCTTCCAGGAGAACCCACTGGGCACCAACTACGAAGCCAGCCAAGGCCTCGCCGCCACCGGCAAGACGCTCGGCATCGTCCAGGGCAACTGGGTGATCGCCCTCCTCAAGGGAAAGAACCCGAAGGGCACGTTCACGTTCAAGGCCCTGCCGGCGACCGACGACCCGTCCGCCACGATCGTCCCGGCCGCGGCGGGTGCGGGCTACGGAGTGAACGCCAAGGCGAAGAACAAGGACCTGGCGCTGAAGTTCGTGGACTTCGTGATGTCTCCCGAAGGCATGAACCTGTTCGTCAAGAAGCAGGGCGGTCTGCCCTCCCTGCCCGACACGGGCTATGCGGTCGACCCGTCGCTGACCGAACTGTCCAAGTTCATCAGGGCGGACCGCACGGTGCCGTTCATGGACCAGCTCTGGCCCAACCCCAAGGTGCAGCAGACCATGCTCAGCGGGCTCCAGGAGATCTTCAGCGACCAGTCCACGCCCGAAAAGCTCCTCAAGGAAATGGACGCCGACTACAAGGCCGGGAGCTGACCACTGAGCCGTCGGGCACGTGGGCGACCCATCACATTCCCCCAGGGTTCATCGAATCGACGGAGGTTTTGCATGTCCGGCATATCGGGCGGAGCGTTGAGCCGTAGACAGGTGGTCGGCACCGTGGCCGTCTCAGCGGCAGGGATGGCGCTGCCCACCGTCCCCGGCCTTCCCACGCAGGAGGCCTACGCCGCCGAGGAGGGTGACAGACACGGAGCGAGAGTCACAGGCCTCGCCGTCGACGGCCGCGAGGACAACCCGCTCGGCGTCGACGACCCCGCCCCACGACTGAGTTGGCGGGTGGAGGGCGGCCCGGGATGGACCCAGGCCGCCTACCGGATCCGCGCGGCGCGCACTGATCGGGATCTCGACAAGGGCCGTCTGCTGTGGGACAGCGGCAAGGTCCGCTCCTCGGCCCAGACCGACGTCGCATGGCACGGTCCCGCCCAGGCCTCGCGCGCCCGGGTCGTCTGGCAGGTGCGGGCGTGGAACACGCAGGGCGACGCGACACCGTGGAGCCCGCCCGCCTCATGGGAGATGGGGCTCCTCAAACGCTCCGACTGGGGCAAGGCACGGTGGATCGAGTACCCGGGCCGAACCGTCGACCAGCCGCTGCCCATGTTCGCCCGCGCCTTCCGGGTGGACAGGCGCCGGGGGAAGATCGTCGGAGCGAGGCTGTACCTGTCCGGCGTCGGACTGCACGTGGCCCGGCTCAACGGCAAGCCCGTCACCGACGAGGTACTCGCCCCGGGCAACTCCAACTACCAACTCTCCACCGAATACCGGGCCTTCGACGTCACGGGCCTCATCCGCAACGGCGACAACACCCTGGGCGTCGAACTGGGCCACGGCACGGCGCTGGTGACCCGGTCCGTCACGAACCCCACGAGCGGCCGCACCGCCCCGTACAGCTGGTGGCAGAGCCAGTCCAAGGGCAGCGGGGGCCTCCTCGCACCCGCCGACCGGGGCGCCACCACCATCAAGGTGAACAACGTGGCCAACTACCACGTCGGCGGCACCGTCAACATCGACACAGGCGACGGCGGAGAGCGTCTGGAGTCGCGCACGATCACCGCGATCGGTACCGCGGGCGCAGACGGCACGGGCATCACCTTCGAGCCGGGCCTGGCCTCAGGACACGAGAGCGGCGCCGCTGTCACCGGCTCCGGCAACCCACTCGCGAGCACCGACCCGAGTGCGGGCGCCGCCGTCACGCCGCGTCTGATCGCCCGCCTGGAACTCACGAAGGACGACGGCACGGTCGAGACCGTTGTCAGCGACCGCTCGTGGAAGGCGGCTCTCGGCCCGACCACCACCGCCAACTGGTACTCCGGATCCGACTACGACGCCCGCCGCGAACAGCCCGCCTGGACCGCCCCCGGCGCGGACCTCGGCGCCTCGGCGAGACGGCGGGACGATACGGCCATGGGCTGGACCGGCGCCGGAATCGCTCCGCCGCCCAATCTCACCACCGAGCTGGTGTGGCGCGTGGCCGAGCCGCTCAAGGTCGTCGACACCCTGCGTCCGGTCGGCGTCAGGCAGCCGCAGCCGGGCGTGTGGGTCTTCGACTTCGGGCAGAACTTCGCCGGCTGGCCGCTGCTCCGGCTCGACGGCCCGCTCCCGGCCGGCACCACCGTCAAGCTGTACCCCGCCGAGTCGCTGAACGCCGACGGCACCGTCAACCAGGCGTCGATCATGGGTGGCGGCGCGGCTCGCGGTACCAACGTGTTCGCCTCCTACACGACGTACGGCGACAAGCGAGGCGAGGAGTGGCACCCGCAGTTCCACTACTTCGGCATGCAGTGGCTCCAGGTGACCGGCCTGCCCGAGGGATACGTACCGACCAAGGACACGGTCACCGGCCTGCAGATCCACGCGGACGTACCGTCCGCCGGCTCCGTGCGGACCTCCGACGAGCGGATCAACCGCATTCACCGCATGGCCCGTTACTCGATCATGAGCAACACCATGTCCACCTTCACGGACTGCCCCGGCCGCGAAAAGCTCGCCTACCCCGCCGACTACGTGCAGCCTTTCGGCTCCCTGCACCGCACCTTCGGATACGCGGCCTACCTGCGCACCATGCAGCGCCACCTCGTGGAGGGGCAGTCCAGGGCGGGCGACAACATCGGCAACGTGGCGCTCAAGGCCCCGGTCTACGACTGGGGTTACACCGGCCGGTTCGGCGACGAGATCAACTGGGGCAACGGCATCATCCTCGTGCCGTGGCTGCTGTACGAGACGTACGGCGATACGCAGACGATGCGCCGCCACTACCCGCAGATGCAGGCCTTTCTGAACTACATCAGGACCAGGAAGGCGGGCACCGGCGCGGACGCCCACCTCGTGGACGCCGCCCTGGCCGACTGGATCGCCAGTGAGAACACCTCGGGCCGCATCACCGGAACCTGGGGCTACCACCAGATCGCCGACCGCATGGCCCGGATGGCAGCGCTGATCGGGCGCGACGCCGACGCGTCCGAGTACCGCAACCTCGCCTCCAACATCAAGGGCGCCTTCAACGACGCCTTCTACAACGAGCCCCTCGGCCGCTACACGGCCGAAGGCGACCAGGGCACTGGCGGGGCGACCCAGGCCGCCCAGGCGCTCGCGCTGGACGAAGGGCTGGTACCGCAGGGCGAACGAGGAAGGGTCCTCGACGCACTGGTGGAACTCGTCCGTGCCCACCAGCCGTTCGGGGGCGGGCCGCATTTCAGCGGCGGAACCATCGGTCTCGCGCCGATCGTCAGGGCTCTGCACGAGGGCGGTCGCGACGACGTCCTCTGGGATGTCCTCCAGGAGGACACCCGTCCCGGCTACGGCCACTTCATGGCACCCACCACCGCCAATCCCGACGGCCTGACGACCATCCCCGAGCAGTGGGACATGGGCAACTCCAAGAACCACATGATCCTGCTCCAGGTCGAGGAGTGGTTCCACAGCGGCCTGGCGGGCATTCGTCAGGCGCGTGGCAAGGCCGGCTTCCGCGACCTGGTGATCGACCCTCGACCGGTCGGCGGACTCACTCACGTCGAGGGCAGCTACCGCAGCCCGTGCGGAGTGGTGTCCGCACAGTGGACCCGTAGGGACGGCAGGTTCCGGCTCGACGTCGAGCTTCCGCCGAACACCACGGCGGAGGTCCGGGTGCCCACGGGGAGCGGTACGGCCCACGCGGCCGGAGACGGCGCGGTGTTCCGGGGACTGCAAGGCGACCGAGCCGTTTACCTCGTCGCCTCGGGGAGGCACACGTTCACCGCCCGCGACACCGTGTAGATCCCCGACTCCAAATGATCTTCAACGGACAGTTCATGCCCGATCCGGCCCCTCACCGACGGCCGCACAACCGAAAGGCAGATGGGTGCACCATGAAGCGCGCAGTGGAGACGGCGGCGACCGCGATGTTGACGAGGCCGTTCCACCCCGTAAGGACAGGACCGGAGTTGGTCGTCGAACCGTGCTTGCCGCGACGGCCGGAGCCGTGCCAGTAGCGGTTGGCGTCCTGGGAGGCGGAGCGAATGCGGCGGAAGCATCACGCGCGGAGGGCGGCGCGGTGACAGGGCTGACCGTGGAACACCGCACTGATCCCGTGGGCGTGGACGCAACCCTGCCGCGATTCGGCTGGCGCATGCGCTCGGAAGGCCGGGGGCGTGGCCAAGGCGCCTATCAGATCCTCGTGGCGACCTCGCCGGGCAAGCTCACCGCCGCCCGCGCGGACGTCTGGAACAGCGGCCGCGTCGGCTCCTCAGACTCGGTGGCCGTCCGCTACGCGGGCAAGTCACTGCGCGCCTCGACCCGCTACCACTGGACCGTCACGGTCTGGGACGCCGAAGGTCGCCCGGTCGGCACTGCCACACCCTCCTTCTTCGAGACCGGCCTCATGAGCACCAACGGCTTGACCGGATGGGACGGCGCGCAGTGGATCGGTATGAAGGGGAAGACCCCCAACTCGGCCGGCGCACCCATGCTCCGGAAGAAGGAGCCCATCAGGACAGGGAGCGCCGAGAAGAGCCGACCCAAAGTCAGCGAGGCGCGACTGTACATCTCTGCCCTCGGCGTCTACGAGGCCTACGTCAACGCACGCCATGTCAGCGTTCCGCAGGACGGCGACACCACGATCGAACTGCTTCCCCCGGGCTCGACGAACTACGACGCGCGCGTCAACTACATGACGTATGACGTCACTGACCTGGTGACACGGGACTCGGACGTCACCCTCGCGGTCGTCCTGGGCAACGGCTGGTACAACGGCCGCATCTCCGAGGGCAGTACGTACTACTCGGAGGAGGGCAACGCATTGGCCGTCAAGGCCAAGCTGCTGATCTCGTACGCCGACGGGACGTCGCAGACCATCGTCACCGAGCCGGACGGCGGCTGGAAGGCCACGGACACCGGTCCCTACCGCGCTGACGACATCTACGACGGCCAGACCTACGACGCCCGCAAGGAGCTGCAGGGCTGGACGTCGCACGGATTCGACGACTCCGCCTGGTCGGACGTGGAACGCGTCGCCTTCGACGACAAGTACCCGGAGACGCGGCTCCTCGCCTACCCCGGTGAGACCGCTCGCCTGATGCCGAAGTGGGATCGCCGACCGCAGTCGGTCACCGTCGCCACAGGAGTGACCGGACAGGACGGGAGCCCCAACGGCAGGGGGCGCATTGTCGTGGACCCCGCCCGGACGGTGACCGATCCCGCCCAGGCGGCCTCCGCCTCCGTCACGATCGGCGATGGCGAGACCGTCGTCTTCGACCTCGGCCAGAACATGGTCGGCGTGCCCCGCTACAGCCTGCGCGGCCCGGCCGGAGCCAGGGTCGAGTTCAAGTTCGGCGAGATGCTCAACGACGACAGCGCCGGCGCGGACGGCCCCGAGGGGTCCGTCTACCGGGCCAACCTCCGCAGCGCCAAGGCCACCAGCACGTACATCCTCAAGGGGGACCGGCGCGGCGAGACCCACCAGGACTCTCTGACCTTCTACGGCTTCCGCTACGTGTCCGTCACCGCGACGGACACCGTCACGATCACCCGGCTGACCGGGAAGGTCGCCACGTCCGCGATCCGCGAGACCGGCACCGTCACCACCAACGATCCCGACATCAACCAGCTGGCGAGCAACATCCGTTGGGGCCAGCGTGGCAACTACCTCTGGGTGCCCACCGACTGCCCGCAGCGCGACGAACGCCTCGGCTGGACCGGCGACACCCAGGTCTTCTCCACGACCGGCCTGTACAACGCGGACGCCGGTGTCTTCCTCAGCCACTTCCAGGACACGGTCGTCGACTCCCAGGTCATCTACGGCGTGGACAAAGCGCAGTTCACCGGAGTGGCCCCCACCGGACGGTACAACTTCCCGGGCGGCGGCAGCGGTTGGGCGGATGCCGGAGTCATCGTGCCGTGCACCGTGTGGCAGATGACCGGCGACGCGACCGTCGTCAAGGACAACTGGCCCGCGATGACCCGCTACCTGGACTGGATCCGGCAGCAGGCCGGCGATACCTACGCCGGACAGGGCTCCCTCACCGGCGACTGGCTGGCGCCGCAGAAGACCAGCGCCCAGATGATGAGCGACGTCTACTACGGCTACAGCACCCAGCTGATGGCTCGGATGGCCCGCGCGATCGGCAGGACGGCGGAGGGGCAGGCGTACGACCGGCTCTTCGGGCACATCAAGCAGGCGTTCATCACCAAGTACCTGAGCACCGAGGGCGGCACGGTCACGGTCAAGTCCGGCCTGGGCGAGGCCTCTCCGATCGAACCGGGTGCCGACCCCAACCAGAAGACCGAGGACAACAGCCAGACAGCGCTGCTCTGGGTCCTCAAGCTCGGCTTCTACGAGACCGAGGCCCAACGCCGCACACTGGTAGGGCTGTTGGCGGACAACATCGGCAACGACGAGGCCTACAAGGCAGCACACCCGAACAGCAGCCGGGTCAGGTACGCCGAGAACACGCTGTCCGTCGGCTTCCTCGGCGTCAACGTCCTCGCCCCCGTCCTCACCGACGAGGGCCGCGCGGACCTGGCGTACAAACTGCTGCACCAGGACGAGTTGCCGTCCTGGCTCTACTCGGTGAAGAACGGTGCCACCACCGTGTGGGAGCGCTGGAACTCCTTCTCCGAGGACGACGGATTCGGCCCGGTCAGCATGAACTCCTTCAACCACTACGCCTACGGCGCGATCATGGAGTGGATGTACGCCTACATGGCAGGCATCGCCCACGACCCGGACAACCCCGGCTTCAAGCACTTCCTTCTGCAACCGCACATCGATCCCACCG
Organism: Streptomyces sp. NBC_00258; assembly: GCF_036182465.1. Taxonomy (NCBI): domain Bacteria; kingdom Bacillati; phylum Actinomycetota; class Actinomycetes; order Kitasatosporales; family Streptomycetaceae; genus Streptomyces; species Streptomyces sp. NBC_00258. Next base: position 1,421,120 of record NZ_CP108081.1, on the reverse strand, counting down.
GCAGGATCACCCAGGTGGCAGCCTCGTACGAGTCTCCGTACGGCAGGATCAGAAGCGAGTGGGCGGTCGGTGACGGAGGCCGGAGCCTTGTCTACGACGCGGTCGTGCCCGCGAACAGCGGGGCAACCCTGCGGCTTCCGGCGGCCTCCGCCGACTCCGTTCGCGAAGGACGAACGCCGTTGGCACGAGTGGACGGCGTGCGTTTCCTCGGCCACACGGACGGGGTGTCCTCGTACCGGATCCCGTCCGGCACATTCCGCCTGACCACACGGCTTCGCTGATCAACACACGTAGAAATGACGGCGCGGTCGGTCTGCGGTACCACATTGGCACCGCAGACCGACCGCGCCGCCGGGACCTACTTCCTTGTTCGACGACTTCATGGATGTAGTCGTCGTGTGCCGGCCGCTCACGCCGGAGAGGCAGCCATGGACGGTGTCGTTCGGTGATGGATGGGCCCCGCGCTCCGGGTGAGGGGCGTACCCGAGCCCTGATGCGTGTGAGCGACGATCTCCGCCGCGATGGAGAGTGCCGTCTCCTCGGGAGTGCGGGCGCCCAGGTCGAGACCGATCGGGGAGTGCAGGAGGGCGAGATGCTCCTCCAACACGCCTGCCTCGCGCAGCAGTTCCAGGCGATGGGAGTGGGTGCGGCGCGAGCCCATCGCGCCCACGTAGGCCACCGGCAGACTCAGTGCCAGACGCAGCAGAGGCACGTCGAACCTGGCCTCGTGGGTGAGGACACAGACGACGGTGCGGGCGTCCACCTCGGCGGTGGCGAGGTAGCGGTGCGGCCAGTCGACGACGACCTCGTCGGCGTGCGGGAAGCGGGCAGGGGTGGCGAAGACGGGGCGGGCGTCGCACACCGTGACCCGGTAGCCGAGGAACCGGCCGACTTCGCTCAGCGAACCGGCGAAGTCGATGGCGCCGAAGATCAACATGCGGGGGCGTGACGCATGCGTGTGGATCAGGACGGACAGGCTCTCCGGGCAGGTCACCGCGTCTCCGCCCAGGTCGACACGACCTGTACGGCCCGCGCGCAGCAGTGCGCGAGCCTGCGCCGCCACCGCACGCTCCCACTGCGTGCTGCCCGCGACGCCGTGCGTGCGGCCGTCGTCGGTGACGCTCAGCATGCGGCCGAGTAGTTCCTCGGGTCCGTCGATGATCTGGGCCACGGCTGCCGGCCTGCCGGACGCCACCTCGCCGAGTGCCGTGACGAGGTGGGGCCGGTCGACGGAATCGATCCGCTGCACGAGGACGCCGAGTTCGCCGCCGCAGGTCAGGCCGACGGCGAAGGCGTCCTCGTCGGAGTAGCCGAACCGCGCTCGGGTTGGAGGTTCACCCGACTCGAGCAGCTGTTGGCACAGCTCGTAGACGGCGCCCTCCACGCAGCCTCCGGACACACTGCCGACCACGTTGCCGTCGGCGTCCACGGCCAGAGAGGTGCCGACGGGCAGCGGTGCGCTGCCGCTGACCTGGATCACAGTGGCGAGGGCGAAGGGGCGGGCCTCGCGGCACCATGTGCGCAGCGTGTCCGCGATGTTCAGCATGGGCGGGTCTCCAGTAGGAACAGCGGCTCCAGGCCTCGGGCAGCGATGCGTGTGCACCACTGCCCGAGGCCTGGCTCAGATCAGCGCCTCGGCGGTGATGGGCAGGTCGCGCACTCGTCGGCCGGTGGCGTGGAAGACGGCGTTGGCGATGGCGGGTGCCACGCCTACCAGGACGACTTCGCCGAGACCCTTGACGCCGAGGGGGTCGGCTTCGTCGTCGCGGCCGTCGACGTAGATCGCCTTCAGGTCGGGGACGTCCGCGTTGACGGGGACCAGGTAGTCGGCCAGGTTGGCGTTGACGATCCGGCCGTCGCGGTGGTCGGTGACCGTGTGTTCCAGCAGAGCCATACCTATGCCGCCGGTCATGGCGCCGATGGCCTGGCTGTCGGCCAGCTTGGGACTGATGATCCGGCCCGCGTCGAAGACGCCGAGCATCCTCCGCACCCGGACCAGACCGAGGCGGGCGTCGACGGCCACCTCGGCGAACACCGCGCCGTAGGCGTACATGGAGGACCGGGACTGCCCCGGAGTCCAGGACCCGTCCGCTTCGAGGTGGGTGCGGTTGTTGCGGGCGAGGAGTTGCCGGTAGGTCTCCCCGCGCGCTGGGTTGTTTTTCAGATGCAGCCGCCCTCCCCGTACGACGATCTCGTCGGCATCGGCGCCGTACAGCGGTGAGTCCTCGTCCTCGACGGCCAGTTGGATCGCCTGCTGCCGCAGTTTGTCGCAGCCGTCCTGGACGGTGGAGCCGACGCTGGCCATGGTGAGCGAGCCGCCGTGGAGCGGGGCTGTGGGCATGTTCGTGTCGCCGAGCCGGAAGGTGACGTTGCGGACCGCGAGGCCCAGGGCGTCGGCGGCGACCTGGGTCATGGAGGTGTACGTGCCGGGACCCATGTCACTGGTCGAGGACTCGATCAGGGCGGTGCCGTCGGCGTCCAGCCGCACCGAGGCCTGGCCCGGGGCGCGCAGGGTGTCGTACAGCGCGGTCGCCATGCCGGTGCCGATGAGCCAGTCGCCGTCGCGGGTGGAGCGGGGCCGGGGGTCGCGGCGGCTCCAGCCGAACTCGCGGGCGCCGACGGTGTAGCACTCGCGCAGCCGTCGGGTGGAGAACGGCCGCCCACTGGCCTGGTCGTTCTCGGGTTCGTTGCGCCGGCGCAGTTCGATGGGGTCGATGCCGAGCTCGTGGGCGAGTTCGTCCATCGCGCTCTCGATGGGGAAGGCGGCGGTGGAGTAGCCGGGGCCGCGCATCGGGGTCGGGGTGTTCACGTCCAGCGGCACGGTCCGGTGCGTCTGGGCGACGTTGGGGGTGGTGTAGAGCATCTGCCCGGGGGAGAGGACGCCGCGTTCCGAGAACCTCTCGTAGCGGGAGGTCTCGGCGCGCAGGTCGTGGGTCATGGCGGTCAGCCGCCCGCGGCGGTCGCTGCCCAGCCGGACCTTGTACTCGTACGCCGGCCGGTATCCGACCCCGAAGTAGAGCTGCCTGCGCGTCAGTACGAGCTTGACCGGGCGCCCCACCTCGCGGGCGGCGAGGGCCGCGATGGTGATGTGCGGCCAGGCCCGTGCCGCGTTTCCGAACGCACCGCCCACGAAGGGCGAGATGACGCGGACGGACTCCGCGGGTATACCGAAATTGGCGGCGACCTCGGCTCGCGGGCTCTGCACCCACTGGGTCTTGTCCCACAGGGTGAGCCGGTCGCCGTCCCACTGGGCGACGGTGGCATGGAGTTCCATCGCGTTGTGGTGGTTGCGGGCGGGCCGGTACGTCATCTCCAGCCGAACGGCGGCGGATTGCAGAGCGGCCTCCGCGTCGCCGCGCGTATAGGTGACGGGCTCGCCCGTCGCCGGCGCCTCGCTCAGGTCGGTCGTGGACGGCTCCACGGAGTAGTCGATCTCCACCAGGCTCGCCGCGTGCTGGGCGGCCTCCAAGGTGGTGGCCACGACGACGGCGACGGGCTGGCCGTGGAAGCGTACCTGGTCGTCCTGGAAGACGCGCAGCCGCTCACCGGGCAGGTTCAAGGAGCCCGGGTTGGGCCCGTACGGCAGCCTGGGGGCGTTGCGGTGGTGGAGCACCTTCAGCACGCCGGGCTGGGCCTCGGCGGCGCCGGTGTCGATGCCGGTGATGCGTCCACGGGCGACACTGCTGTCGACCACGACGGCGTGCACAACACCCTCTGGCCCGCTGGGCTCGTGGTCGGCGGCGTACTTCGCCTGGCCGGTCACCTTCAGGCGCCCGTCCACCCGGGAGAGCGGTGCGCCGACGGCTGCCTGCGGCTGGGGGCTCATTTGGTGTCTCCTACGATGCGCAGCTGGCGTTCGACGGTCCGCACGAGCAGCTCGACCTTGAAGCGGTTGTGCGTGAGAGGGCGCGCCCCGTCCGCGGCCGACTCGGCGGCCCGGGCCCAGAGCCGGTCCGAAGGGCGCTCACCCATGAGGGCTTCCTCGACGGCAGCCAGCTTCCACGGCACGGTGCCCACCCCGCCGGCGGCGACCTTGGCCTCGCGGATCACGCCTCCGCGGACGTGCAGGGCGACGGCGGCCGAGGTGAGGGCGAACTCGTAGGACTGGCGGTCACGCACCTTCAGGTAGCCGGACCTGAGCGGGCGTGGATACGCCGGTATCTCCACGGCGGTTATCAACTCGCCGCTCCGGATGGCCTGTTCGCGGTTCGGTGTGCTCCCGGGCCGGAGCAGGAAGTCGGCGAAGGGCACCGTACGCTGCCCGCCCGGGCCCAGCAGATGCACTCGCGCGTCCAGGGCGGCGAAGGCGACGGCCACGTCGGAAGGGTGGGTGGCCACGCAGTCCTCGGAGGTGCCCAGGATCGCGTGGGTGCGGTTGAAGCCTTCCCGGGCCGCGCAACCGGAGCCCGGCTCGCGCTTGTTGCAGGCGGCCGTCACGTCACGGAAGTACGTGCAGCGGGTGCGCTGCATGATGTTGCCGCCGATGGTGGCCATGTTCCGCAGCTGCGCCGACGCGCTCAGTTCAAGAGCCTGCGAGATGACCGGATGGAGGGTGCGTACCTTGCGGTGGGCGGCGGCGTCGGTCATGGTCACCAACGCGCCGATGCGCAGCCCGCCGCGCTCGGTGACGGTGACTTCCCGCAGCGGCAGGTCGCTGATGTCGACCAGGGTCTCGGGACGTTCGACGGTCTCTCGCATCAGGTCGACCAGGGTGGTGCCGCCTGCGATGTAACGGCCGCCGCGCCGACCGGCTTCGAGGGCCTCACGTGTGCTGGGCGCCTTGGTGAAGGAGAAGGGATACATCGCCACTCACTTCCGGCCCGAAGCCTGCTCGACCGCGCGCACGATCTTCACGTAACAGCCGCAGCGGCAGATGTTGCCGCTCATCGATTCCCGGATCTCGTCCGCGGAGCCGGTGTGTCCTTCCTGGATGCAGCCGACCCCGGACATGATCTGGCCCGGGGTGCAGTAGCCGCACTGGAAGGCGTCCTGGTCGATGAACGCCTGCTGCAGCGGATGCAGCCGGTCGCCCTGGGCCAGCCCCTCGATGGTGGTGACCTCGGCTCCGTCCAGGCGTACGGCCAGGGTGAGGCAGGAGTTGACCCGGGTTCCGTCGACCAGGACCGTGCACGCCCCGCAGGCTCCGGCGTTGCAGCCCTTCTTCGAGCCGGTCAGGCCGAGGTGCTCGCGCAGCAGGTCAAGGAGCGAGGTGCGGTTGTCGACCGTGACGGTGTGCCGCCGGCCGTTGACGGTCAAGGTGACACGGCTGCTGGGCGCCGCCTCGGCGGCAGCGGCCTCCTCGACGCCGAGCAGCGGCGGACCGGCGACCAGGCCGCCCGCCGCGATGACACCGCCGACCGCGGACGTCGTCGCGATGAAGGTCCGACGCGAGGGTGCGGACGGCGGCTCGGCGGGGGGAGACGTGGCCGACTCGGGAGTTTCGGTAGACATGCTCACTCTCTCGACACGAGGAAGGTGGGGGACTTGCTGATCGGTGTGAGCCCGGGACGGAGGTTCACCGCTGCCCTCATGGCACTTCGGCTTCCGTACAGCCTTGCGGGCCAACTGGCCGAGTGGCAGGCCGTGTTGTGCCAGGGAACAGTCAGCCAGGTTGTGACAGGGCCTCTCTCCCACCTGTCCCACGGGCCACGGCGATGTCAGACTGGGGCGTTTGAGGGGTCAGTCACGGAGAGCGCCGATGCGCCGCAGCCACGACTCGACTTGGGCATCGGCTCCACGAACTTCCTCGCCGCGCACTCTGACCGACGAGCAGGTCACGCCGCCCAGATCGCCACGCTGATCCGCGACCGCGTCGCCACCGCCCTGGTCGGGTGGCCGGTGACCGCACATCCCTCAGGCCCGCCCGCGTGCCTCCACGGCACGTCGTGCCAACGAGTCGAAGACGACCGCGGTGAGCAGCACTCCACCGGTGATCATGAACTGGACCGCGGGCTCGACTCCCAGCAGCGCCATGCCCGAGGCGATCGACTGGATGATCAGCACTCCCAGCAGAGCGGACCAGGTCGAGCCGCGTCCGCCGAACAGGCTGGTGCCACCGATGACGGCAGCTGCGATGGCGTTGATGAGCAGCATGCCGGAGCCCGGGACCTGGGTTGCCGAGGTGAGCCGCGACGCGACGAACAGGCCGCCGACCGCGGCCAGGGTCCCCGACACCAGGAACACCGCGATCCGCACGCGCGCCACATCGACGCCGGCCCGCCGGGCCGCCTCCACACCGCCGCCCAGTGCGAGGACCTGCCGGCCGTAGCGCGTGCGGCGCAGGAAGAGGTCCGAGGCGACGACGACCGCGAGGAAGATCAGGAGCGCCAGCGGCAGGCCCTCGAACCGGCCCAGCACGTAGACGGCGGCGAACGCGACCATCGCGAGCAGAGCCGTACGCGCCCAGATCTCGCGCACCTGCCGGTAGGGCATGCCGGCGGCGCTGCGGCGCCTGCGGTCGTAGTGGGCGACGAGGAGGTAGGCGAGGGTGCCGAGCGCCGCCAGGCCGTAGGTGACCAGGGCGGCGCTGAAGTAGCGGCTGGTCATCATGGCGACCAACCCGTCCTCGCTGAAGTTGATGGAGCTCTCCGGCCCCAGCAGGTAGAGCATCAGACCGTTCCAGGCCAGCAGGCCCGCGAGGGTGACGACGAACGCGGGTACGCCGATCTTGGCGAAGAAGAATCCGTGGACGGCACCGGCGGCGGCACCGCAGATCACCGCGATGACCACGGCGAGCCATTCCGGCATTCCAAGGTTCACGTTCAGCGCCGCGAACAGGGCGCCCGCCAGGCCGGCGAGCGAGCCCACCGACAGGTCGATCTCTCCGATCAGCAGCACGAAGACGATGCCGACGGCGATCATGCCGGTCCCGACAATGTCCACGCTGAGGACTGACAGGTTGCGCGAGGAGAGGAAGTTGTCATTGAGGCCCTGGAAGACCATCCAGGTCACGGCGAGAGCGAACAGGGCCGGGACCGGGCCGAGTTCAGCCTCGTGCAGTCTGCGGCGTACCGCACCGGCGTGCGCCCTGAGACGGCCGGCGGGGGGCGAGGCACCGGCGGCGCGCGCCCGCGTCCGCCTCCATCTCACGGCCATGCCTCCTCCGGGTTGGTCGTGCGGTGGGCGACGGCATTGTCCGACGCGCCGGTGATCGAGGAGATGATCTGTTCCTGGGACGTGGTGTTCACGTCGAAGAGGCCGTTGTTGCGGCCGAGGCGCAGCACGGCGACCCGGTCGGCGACGGCCTTGATGTCACCCATGTTGTGGCTGATGAGGAGCACCCCGGTGCCCCGGTCTCGCACTTGCTCGATGAGGTCGAGGAGCTGATTGGTCTGCTCGATGCCCAGGGAGGCGGTGGGCTCGTCGAGCAGGAGCAGCCTGGGCGCGCTGAGAAACGAGCGGGTGATCGCGACGACCTGCCGCTGGCCGCCGGACAGGGTGGCGAGCGGCGCACGTACGTCGGGGATGCGGATGGACAGGGTTTGCAGCAGCTCTCGGGTGCGGCGCTCCATCTCCACCTCGTTGAGGATGCCGAGCCGGTGGATTTCCCGGCCGAGGTAGAGATTGCCGACGACGTCGAGGTTGCCGCACATCGCGAGGTCCTGGTAGACGGTCGCGATCCCGAGGGTCTGGGCGTCCTGCGGACGCTTGATCTGAATGGCGCTGCCCTGCCACTCGATCACGCCCTTGTCGGCGGGACCGACTCCCGAGATCACCTTGACCAGGGTGGACTTTCCGGCGGCGTTGTCGCCCACCAGGGCGACCACCTCCCCGGCCCTGATCTCCAGCTCGACATCCACCAGAGCCTGGACGGCAGCGAAGCGCTTGGAGACGCCGCGCAACGCCAGCAGGGGCTGTGCCGGCACGTGGCCACCTCCTTCCGCCTCCGCCACCGCGGAAGCTCATGGGGTGAGTCCGGCCTTGTCGCAGGCGGACCGGAGCTTCGGAGTGCAGATCTGGTCGATTGTGTACATACCATCCTTTACCAGAGTGTCCTTGATGTTGCCGACCGTCACCGAGACCGACGGGAGCAGGACTGCCGGGATGTTCTTGGTGGTGGCGCTGTCGACGGTGTCGGTGGCGATGGACGCGACCGTCTCGCCGCGCCCCAGGGCGACGGCCATCTCGACGGCGGCGTCGGCCGCGGGCTTGAAAGGCTTGTAGACGGTCATGTACTGGTCGCCCCGGACGATGCGCCGCACGGCCGCGAGGTCGGCGTCCTGGCCGGTGATCGGGGGCAGCGGTCTGACCTCCGTGGCGTTGAAGGCGGAGACCACGGCGCCGGCGAGGCTGTCATTGGCGGCCAGAACACCGTCGATGTTGCCCCCGCCGAGGGCGGCGATCGCGCCGGTCATGTTGACGTAGGCGTTCTCCGGCCGCCATCCGACCGTGTCGTACGACTTGCCGATCTTTACGTTGTCCTTGAGGACTGATAGGGCTCCCTGCTTGTACCAGTCGGCATTGGGGTCGGTCGTGGCGCCGTTCATCATGACGATCTGGCCACCGTTCGCCTTCGTGCCCATGGCCTTCAGGAGTGCCTCGCCCTGGAGCTTGCCGACCGTCGCGCCGTCGAAGGTGGCATAGCCGGAGACCGGGCCTTGTGCGAGTCGGTCGTAGGCGACGACCGGGATACCTGCTCGGTGCGCGGCCTCGACGGTCGAGCGCAGTCCCTTGGCGTCGACGACGGCGAGGATCAGGACATCCACACCCCTGGTGATCATGGCCTCGAGCTGCTGCCGCTGGACCGCCGGCTCGGGTGTGGCAGCAACGGTCGCCGCCGGGCAGTGAGGGCACAGCTGCTTGAGCTTCTTCTCGATCAGCGGCCTGTCGAACTGCCCGAAACGAGAGGCTCCGCCGCCCGGAAGCAGCACGCCGACGGTGAGGCTGTCGCCGCCGCCCTCACCGTCCCCGCCGCAGGCACCGCTCAGGGTCAGACCGGCGGCAACCGAGATCGCCACGGACGCACGGGTGAGGGACCTGCGCTTCATGGCCGGAAGGCTGACACCGAGACCCATTTATGGTTCCTTAGTGAACTTTGCCCAATTGTGCCCACTAATAGGAGCTTAGTACCAAGCGCAGGCTGGGCGTCGGCGTCGTCCTGTTCATATCCGGCCCCGACGGTGGCAGAGGGCTCGACCCTCGCGGTACGCCGATCGGACTGCCGCCCCGCCAGGTGTAGGCCGACCGCATCCTCTACGAGGCTCAGTAGACGGCTGACCCGGTACGCCTCGTCCGTCTCTTCGGCATCCACCCCGACATCGCCGTCAAATACGTGCACCCCGCGCACCCGTGGACAAGGTCCTGTCAAGATCCGCTGACCGGGCGACACCGAGCTCTTGCTCGCGGTGAAGGACGTCGTGGCGGACGTCCCCGTCACCGACGCGTTCCTCGAACGCCTGACGGACGAGGTCCTCCTTACGAGTCACCGACCCGGCGGAGAATGCTCCGCGCCAAGGTCACACGCACCGAACGCACCAGCCCGGCTGGCACCACGACGTCCCCCTCGTCACCGTCGCCCAGGCCTTCCTCACCCTGTGGCGCTACGACACAAAAGTCCGCAGAGCGGCCTGACTCTCTATCAAGTCCTCGACGCACTGCAAGACCTGCTGCGGTGCTGGACCGGCACCTGCACCACCTGCGGCCGCCCCCTGACCAGAACCAGAACCCAACGAAGCGCTACTAGGAGGTTGTCTCACGTGGCAAGCTTCGCGAGCTTCTTGTAGCAGGTCAGGGGTGGCGGGCATGGCCAGGCCTCGGCTCTGCCAGTCGTTGCGGAGCACGTACGGGATCGTGAGACCACGAGCAACCCGTGGCAGGCTCATGCCGCATGATCGATGAATTCGCCAAAGGCAACCTGCACGGGAGACTGCGGCGGGACCGCAAGGCGCTGCTCTGGAAACTCGACGGCTTGTCCGAATACGACGCCCGCCGGCCTTTGACAGCGACCGGGACCAACCTCATCGGTCTGGTCAAACACATGGCCACCGTCGAGGCCAGGTACTTCGGTGAGGTCTTCGACCGCCCTTCCCCGGAACCGCTGCCCCGGTGGCAGGACTCCGACGGCAGCGATCTGTGGGCGGCAGAGGACGAGACCCGCGATCAGATCATCGGGTTCTACCGGCGCACGTGGGAACACTCGGACGCGACGATCAACGAACTTCCCCTCGACGCCGCCGGCCACGTGCCGTGGTGAACGAACTTCCCCTCGACGCCGCCGGCCACGTGCCGTGGTGGCCGGAGCCTTATCCCAACACGAACCTGTTCGCCATCATGGTCCATGTCCTCGCCGAGTCCATCCGGCATGCCGGGCACGCCGACATCCTCCGCGAGGGCCTCGACGGCCGGACCGGCGTGCGCGCCGAACACGAGAGGCAGATCGACGAGGAAGCCCGTGCAGCCTACTGCGCGAAGATCGAGGAGGCCGCCAGGTCGGCCGCACCAATCAAGGCTTTGAGGCAACGGCATTGGCTCTAAACCTTGAGTCAGTGATTCTCGTTTGCGATGAGGGCCGGCGTGATCGAAGTGCCGTAGAACGACGCGGTGGTTGGCCAGCTCTGGGCCGGAGAACCAACTGCTTCCTTCTCCTGGCAGTTCTTCGAATCGGTGTGCAGAGCTGCGGCATCCTGGTGAAGGGCTCGAGTAATTGTCAAGATCTGTGGATGGGGTGGGGATGTCGCCTCACGCTGCGTCGCGTCCGCCCCGAAGCGACGCTGTTTCACTCCGCTCTCCGGACCGCTCAAGAGAAGTCCGCGGCGGTGAGGCCGTCGGGGTGTCCGGGCGGCCACTCGACCAACTCGATCCGGTAGCCATCCGGGTCGGTGAGCCATGATGTCTTCGGGCCGTGAGGCCCGCCCGGGTACTGGACAGGTCCCGGCTCCAGGCCGGCGCCGGTCAGCCGCTCCAGGGTGGCGGCCAGTGCGTCCACCTGGATCGCGAGGTGGTCGAAACCGCTGCCCACGTCGACGCGTCCGCCAACGGGACGGTGGACCAGTTCGAGCGAGGCCGCCGGTTCGCCGGGGAGCTTCAGGATCACGAGGCGGCTCCCGTCCCCTACGTCGACCGTGCCCAGCTCGACGTAGCCCAGGGCGGTGTAGAAATCGAGCGAGCGGTCCAGGTCGGTGACGCGGTAGGCGACGAAGAGCGTCTTCATGCGGCCTCATTGGGGCGGCGTACCCGGTAGCGGAGGTGCGTGACGTCACGGTCCTCGAGCCGTCGCACGAGGTCGAGTTCGATGTGATCACCCCCGAGGTGGTCGAAGAGCCGTCGGCCGTCCCCGAGGAGGACCTGGACCAGGTGGATCTCCATCTCGTCGATGTGCCCGGCCCGGAGGAGCGCCTGGGCCGCTCCCGCCCCATGGACCATGACCGGCCGGTCCCCGGCGGCCTCGCGGGCCTGACGGGCGCAGTCCTCGACGTCGGTGACGAATCGCGCGTGGCCCGGTGGTACGTCCCCGTCCTCCACATGGTGGGTGAGGACGAAGATCGGCACACCGTCGTGATGGTCGCCCTGCCACCGCCCGGCGAGTTCGAAGGTCCGACGGCCGGAGATGACCGCGCCGGTCGCCAGCGCCTCGCGATACACCTGTCCACTGGGGCCCTCGGATTCCCGGTCGTCGAGCCAGTTGAAAAGACGTCCACCGGCGCGTCCGAGCTCCTGGCCCGGTCGATCGTCCGGACCGGCAACGTAGCCGTCGAGCGACATCGACATGTACAGCCGAATCGGATTGCTCATCCTGGCCTCCATCTCTCCTCCATGGCATGGGGATGCTCCGCTTCTCGCCCCATCGGGGCGGGAATGTCGAAGTGGAAGACTTTAGGCAGCAGGCAAACTCATCGGCCTGACGAGGCGTAAATCAAGAGCAGACGATCAGTTGCGGTCATTCAGGCTGCGCGAGCCTCTGGGCGTTCGACGAACCGACCGCGTTCGAAGCAAGCTCCGGCCCGCACGAGGGCGACCAGGTGGGGCGCGTTCACGGCCCGCCAGCGGGTCTGGCCGGATTCGACCAGCTTGAACACCATGGCCAAGGTTGCCGCACGGGAGCCGGCACCCCTTGGCGACCTTGGACCGCAGCCGGCCGGCTGCGAAGGTCGACTCGATCGGGTTCGTAGGCGATCGCACTGCTGATGCGCCCGAAAGCGGCGCGGGTCGTGGTTTCTGACCCGCACAAGACCAGGGCGATCGCCGAAGCCAGGGTGAAGACCGACAAGGTCGGTGCGCGGATCCTCGCGCAGCTGCCGGCGGCGGACTTCCTGCCGCCGGTGTGGCTGCCCGACGAGCGCGCGAGCCGCAGGCGGCGACTGATCGGGCGGCGTACGCACGTGGTCCGCCAGCTCGCCAGGATCAAGAACCAGGTCCATTCGATGCTGTCGACCGTGCCGTGCTCGACGAGCCGGGGCCGTTGGTTGCATCCGCCCGGCGGAACGCCGCACAACCGGCCGCCCAGGGTTTGCGCGCCCTCGCTGTGTGCCGGGCCCGCGCGACGACGCTCCCGCCTGTGACCCGTCGCCGACCGGCTGGGGACGGGTCACAGACGGATGACGATCAGGGCGGTGTCGTCGGTGTTGCCGGTGGGAGGAAGGAGGTCGGCCAGGAGGGCATCGGCCAGGGCCTCGGGGTCGGATTGCCGGTGGTGGGTGAGGGAGTCGGCGAGGCGGGCCAGGCCGGTGTCGATGTCCTCGCTGCGGCGTTCGATCAGCCCGTCGGTGTACAGGACGAGGGTGGCACCCTTGGTGAAGGGCGTGCGGGCCTGGGGGCGGGGCACGTGTTCCGGCCGGGCACCGAGCGGCGGGTCGGTGGCCTGGTCGAGGAAGATCACGGTGCCGTCGGGGTGGAGCAGGGCCGGCGGAGGGTGGCCCGCGCAGCTGTAGGTGATGGTGTGGTCGTTCCAGTCGATGAAGGTGGTCACCACGGTGGTCGACTCGGCGCCCTCGACGAAGCGGGCGTACAGGCCCAGGGCGTCCAGGGCCCGGGCCGGCCCGGCGGCGACGCGGCAGGCCGCGCTCAGGGCACTGCGCAGCTGTCCCATGGCACAGGCAGCGGCGAGACCGTGGCCGACGACGTCGCCGACAGCGACCGCGAGGCTCTTGCCGGGCAGGTCGACCAGGTCGTACCAGTCGCCGCACACGTTCAGGGAGCCGATGGCGGGCTGGTAGCGCACGGCCGCCCGGTGGTGTCCGAGGGGTCTGGGGGCGGGAAGCATCGCCGCCTGCAGGGCCAGGGCGACCTCGCGTTCGTGTGCGTGCGCCGTGCGTAGCCGTTCGTTGACCTCCTGCAGCTCGCGGGACCGGGTGTAGAGCTCGGCTTCCAGCACGCGGGCCCGGCTGTCGCGGCCAGGGCCACCGCGGGCGCGGATGAGCTCGGTGACCTCCTCCACCCGGTGCACGACCAGCACCACCTGTCCGTCGGGGCCGCAGACGGGCGCATTGACCGGACTCCAATAGTGTTCCTGCCAGTGGCCGGGGCGCTGGGGGTCCTCGATGTCGTAGCGGAGCAGGGCCATGGCGTCGCGTTCGCCGGTGGCCGCCACCCGCAGCATCGACGCGCGGGTCTCCCGCATGCCGGCCGCGGCCGGTTCGTTCGGGTTTTCGGGGAAGACGTCGAAGATGTAGCGGCCCAGCAGTTGTTCGCGGGTGCGTCCGGCGAGCCGTAGGAAGTCGTCGTTGGCATCGGCGTACACCAGGTCGGGGGTGAGCAGCGCCACCATGCCGGGCAGGGCCTGGAAGACCGCCGCGTAGTCGATCTGCGGTTCCCTCATGTCCGGCCTGCCTCGACGTCGAAGGTCACTGTGCCGTTCCACGATAGGAGCGAACACGCCACGGGGCCCGGGCACTGTTCCCTCGACGGCCCGGCAGGTCCGTATCGCACCGGCCTGAGCCGCGAGACCTGCGCCGGCGAGTTCCCGCCCTGGCCATGACGTAACTGTCTGCACATACGACCCTCGGCATGGTTCATCAGCCAGTACGGTGAGAACGAGGTCTATGGGTTGAGTTGCACCTTGTCTGCGCGAGTCGGTCGGAGGAATTGATGAGCGGGGAAGGGCGCGGCGGCTCCGAGCAGCAGCTGCCCAAGCTGCGGCTGGATGAGCTGCTGGATGAGTTGCAGGCACGGATCGACGCGGCGCGGGGTACGCAGGACCGGGTGCACAGCCTGTTGGAGGCGGTGCTGTCGGTCGGGCGGGAGCTTGATCTTCCCCATGTGCTGCGGCGCATCGTCGAGGCCGCCGTGGTGCTGGTGGACGCCGAGTACGGGGCGTTGGGTGTGATCGGCGACGACAGCAGGCTGTCGGAGTTCCTGACCGTGGGCATCGGCGAGGAACGGCGCGGGGAGATCGGTGACCTGCCCAGCGGCCACGGCATCCTTGGCGAGCTCATCCGCCATCCCGTTCCGCTGCGGCTGCCGGAGCTGTCGGATCACCCCGCCTCGTACGGCTTCCCGGCTCACCACCCGCCGATGCACTCGTTCCTGGGGGTGCCCATCCGGGTGCGCGACAGGGTGTTCGGGAACATCTACCTCACCGAGAAGAGGGGGGCTGCTGAGTTCGACGCCGAGGACGAGTCGGTGCTCTCCACCCTCGCTGTGGCGGCCGGAGTGGCGATCGAGAACGCCCGGTTGTACGAGGAGACCCGGATGCGCGAGCGCTGGATGCGGGCCAGTGCGCAGGTCACGAGCACGCTGTTGTCCGGCGCTCCCAGTGCCGAGGTGCTGGAGCTGATCGTCGAGCAGGCTCAGGAGATTGCCTCGGCCGACGTCGGGATGATCGCGGAATATGTGTTCGGAGCGGACGAACTGCGGCCGGTGCTCGCGGTCGGGGCGGACGCGGAACGGCGCAGCGGGCTGGTCCTCCCGGCCCAGGAGGGGTTTGTCGCGGCAGCGCTCACTACGGCGGAACCGGTGGTCAGCGTCGACATAGTGCATGACGCCCGTACCGGTGAGCGGGAGTCGCACTGGGCCGGGCTCGGCCCAGTGGTCGCGGTGCCGCTCGGCGCCGGCGGCAAGGCCCGCGGAGTGCTCCTGTTGGGACGCCTGGTGGGTCGCACGCCGTTCTCGGACGACGACAGCGGGCCTCTGCTCGGCTTCGCGGGTCAGGCGGCGCTGGCGCTGGAGCTGGCCCAGCGGCGTCGGGACGCGGAGCAGATCGCGCTGCTGCAGGACCGGGACCGGATCGCGCGCGATCTGCACGATCTGGCGATTCAGCGCCTCTTTGCGGCAGGCATGACCCTGCAGAGCGCCCAGCGGTTCATGGACCACCCCGAGGGCACGGAACGGCTGTCGCGGACCGTCGATGACCTCGACGACACCATCAAGATCATTCGTTCTACGATCTTCGGCCTGCGTACACACGGGGGAGGGGCCAAGGAGGACAGTGGTCTGCGCGGCCGGGTGTCCGAGGCGGTTAAGGCCTCCGCCACCTCGTTCGGCTTCACGCCCGCACTGCGGATCGAGGGCCTTGTCGACACCGATGTCCCCGGTGACGTCGCAGACCACGCCCTCGCCGTGCTGGGCGAGGCGCTCAGCAACGCGGTCCGGCATTCGGGCGCGCGTTCTGTGGACATCCATCTGCGGTGCGCCGGGGGAGAGTTGGCGCTGACGGTGGCGGACGACGGCTGCGGAGTGCCGGACGGGGCCGCGCGCAGTGGGCTGAAGAACATCGAGGAACGGGCCCGCGCGCTCGGTGGCGCGCTGACGCTCGGTGAACGGCCGGACGGCGGGGGCACGCAGCTGGTGTGGCGCGTGCCGACGGGCTCAGCAGGGGACTGAAGGAACGCCGTCGACGAGTGTCTGCCGAGCTGTTCGACGCGGGGAGGAGGGCCCCTGCGGGCCGTACCCAAGGCGGATCACCATCTGCGCGTGACCGCGCCGGTCACTCGGTAGTGGTGCGAGCTGCTCGCGGAGGTCGGGCCATTCCAGCGCTTGGTGCAGCAGCGACGCCCGTATGCCGTTGGCGGTGGCTACGAGCAGGACGCGTTCGAGTGCCTGGCCGGCGCGCAGCCAATCGGTCCGACGGTCGTGCGCGGTGGACAGTACGGCTATCGTCGGCCGTTTTTCGAAGGGGCGGGCGGTCAGCACGGCCGGGTGTCGGTGGGCGCCGAAGTCCCGCATCGGGATCTGTTCCCGGAAGTCCTGCGGTCCCAGTGTTCCGGGCGGCATCCCAAGGGCTTCGTGGTTCGGATCACGCACCCATCGGCGGCTTTCTGCGGCTCGGTCGGCGTCGGCCGTGTTGCGGTGCTCCGCCTCCCTGGTGATGTGCAGCAGACGGTCGGTTTCGCCTGGCGGAAGACGGCTCAGCAGCGCGCCTTCGGTGTGGGCGGCCTCGACGAGTTCCGTGAGTACGGCGGTGGGTAGCGGCCGCTGAGAGAAGGGGAAGCGGCTGCTGTGCCGGCGCCACACCGCGTCGTACAGGCGCGGCGAAGAGGCGCTTCTGGCGGTGCCGCCCAGGCGTACGGCGGCGAGCAGATCCGGCTCGTCGGGCCGGGGCAGCAGGCGGGTCACCGGTTCCCAGCCGAAGTGCGCAACCGCCACCCGCAGGTTGAGCAGTGCGCACCCGACGGAGAGGTGCAGGGCACGCCCGGTCGGGTCGATGTGGCGCAGGCCATGGTCCGGGGCGGCGCGGATCTCCAGGGTGACGGTCTCGGGGTCGAGGCGGAAGCGCCAGGGCTGGGTGTTGTGGATCGAGGGGGCGGCCACGGCCGCGGAGACGAGCGTCTCCAGCGTCGGGACGTCGAGAGTCGCAGACCTCATGGAGAATTCCTCACCGCCCTGAGCCGACGGATCGGCCGGGCTTCTCGGCAACCGTTCCCAGCGTGCGGTTACCGCAAGAGGCGGGAGGAGAGGCCGTACGGCCCTGTGCGGTGCCGGACGGCCCGGATGCGCTTCACTTCGTGGGGCGGTCTCCGGATTCGGGTTGTTCGAGGTGGGAGGCGAGGACCGCGGCCTGTACTCGGCGCTGGACGCCCAGTTTGGCCAGCAGGCGGGAGATGTGGTTCTTGACGGTCTTCTCGGAGAGGTAGAGCTTCTTGCCGATCTCGCGGTTGGTGAGTCCGTCTCCGATGAGGGCGAGGATGTCGCGTTCGCGTGGGGACAGGCTTGCCAGTTCGGGGGCGACGGCCGGGGTTTCGGCGGGGTCCGCACGGAGTGAGGCCATGAGCCGGGCGGTGGTCGCGGGGTCGAGCATGGACTGGCCGGAGGCGACGGTGCGTACCGCCGAGACGAGATCGGAGCCCTTGATCTGCTTGAGTACGTAACCCGAGGCACCGGCCATGATGGCGTCGAGCAGGGCCTCCTCGTCGTCGAACGAGGTCAGCATGAGAACGGCCAGCTCCGGCATCTGGCTGCGCAGCTCGCGGCAGACGGTGATCCCGTCGCCGTCGGGCAGGCGTACGTCGAGGACGGCGACGTCGGGGCGCAGGGCCGGGCCGCGGACGAGTGCGTGCTCGACGTTCTCGGCGTCGCCGACCACCGAGATGTCCGGCTCGGAGTCCAGGAGGTCGGACAGGCCGCGTCGTACGACCTCGTGGTCGTCCAGCAGGAAGACACGGATCGGGTCCTGCTCAGTGAAGGTGCGTGCCTCGGTCATGACGACCCCCTGTTTCCCGGCGGCTGACGGACTGCGGACTGTCCGTGACGACGATCGTCACGCGCCGGGACTGGATGCACTAGGGCCGACCGGCCCCTCTCCAACCCACAATGCGCCCTGACCGGCCTACTGGCCACGGACCAGCGGCCCCTCCCGGCGGCGATCACGCGGTGACACCGTCCTTGCACTACTCCTGCTTGTGGTGCCCATGAGGGGGTGTGACCGATGCGGAAGGTCAAGCGCACGAAGGTCCGGGGGTGGCGGTGGCGGAACAATCCCCTACGGCGCCACAGCGATGCCGTGGAGGCATGGGTCGTGCTGGCCGCCCAGGCGACCGCGATGGCCGGCGGTGCCGCTGTCGGCGTCGTCGGCGCGCAGGCCATGGAGAGCGCGGTCGAGCGGCAACGCGCGGGCCGGCAACCGGTCGCCGCCGTACTGCTGGAGACCGCGCCGACCGGTGTGCGTGATGTGGCCACCGGAATCAAGTACGACCACGTGAAGGCGAAGGTGCGCTGGAACGACGGCAACGGGGTCGCACACACGGCCAAGGCAGGCGTGAAGCCAGGTGCCGAGGCGGACACCGAGGTGACGGTGTGGACCGACGGACAAGGACGTGCGGTGTCCGAACCCGTCAGTCCTGCGGAGGCGACGGCACGTGTGGCGCTGGCCGGCACGGGGGTCGCCATGGCCGGATGCCTCGTGATCCTCGTGGGCGGGCTCACGGTGCGCCTGCGCGTGGAGCGTCGTGCCACCGAGCGGTGGGGCGAGGAGTGGGATCTGGTGGGGCCGCAGTGGGGGCGCACGACTGGCTGAGGACCCGATGCGGTCAGGTGCCGCTTCGTCCTCTCGGCGCGCTGCCGTCAGGCCGGAGGCGGCCCCCAAAGCAGTCGATGGACCGCCGCATCCACTGGGAAGGGGCGCTGGCGCCCGGCAGCCGGAACTTCGAGGCATGCCCAAGGCGGGGCCTGTTACGCCGCCGAGTGAGGAGCACCAGGAGTTTCACCCGGACGTCGCACGCACCGACGACCGCCTCGAAATCGTGATCACGCAGTTCCAGGTAGGAACTCGCGCACACCGTCACCTGGAGCAAGGCTGGTGCAGAGGAAGTCCCAGCCGCGGCGCAGAAGCACTACGGACCGGGCACGTCGGACAGCCGGACTCCGTGGCCTTCTCCGATCTCGGTCGCGTGGAGAACTGATGCCGGGTGGGTCCGCTCTCAGCCCTGGGATTGGATCTCGGCGTCGGCGTCGGCGACGGCAATGGCGATTCCGAGGGCCGTGGCGATGTTGCCTGCTGCCGTCATGACGCGGGCGGTGCCCACGATGGGCGCGATGGCGACCAGGACGTCCTGCAGCTGGTCGGCGGTCAGGCCGCTCCTGAGGGCGGGGTCGATATGGGCCATGTAGGAGATGGGCGGGGCATCCGAGGCGGCGAGCGCCGCGATGCGCGTGAGTATGAGCATGTCCGGGGCAAGCCCGCATCGCTCGATCGAGTCGACCGTCATGGCGGCGAGGGTGTCCAGGACAGGGGTTTCAGATGCAGTGGACATGGCGCATGCCCTCCTGGTGCGTTTCGAGCCTGCGAGATATGTGTCGCAAGGAACCGAGTGTTCCGCGAGCAAGGGGCTTCCTCCCAACCCTAGAACCCATCCGGGCCCCGTGCATGGGGGCGCGTGGTTCGCCGCGCCGACTTGCAGAAAGCCTGTGGGGGATGGCATCCGCAGGTGCTGAAAGCCCAGCTGCCGCGCTCGGCTGTCCGAAAGCGCGACGACGTAGTCCTGACCTGCACAGATGGCCTGTGAACTGCTCATCAAGAGCTGCCGATCCCGCACGTCGACGTGCGCAGCGCACCCGACAGGACGAGATTGGAAGTAGCCCGACCGGCCGAACGGAGACGTGGCGGTCGCGCGGGGCCGTACGACGCGAAGGAGCTGGCGATGACCAGTCATGTGAGCGGGGCCCGCTCGGGTGCGGCGGTGCGGAGTTCGGAGAGGACCGGTATAGGCAGTGGCTGGCTGGTCTTCGCCGCCGTCCTGATGATCTTCGGTGGCCTGATGATGCTCTTCGCGGGCATCGCCGCCATCGCCAACGACGACGTGTTCGTCGCCACCCGCAACTACGTGTACGAGTTCGATCTCACCGGATGGGGCTGGATCCATCTGGTCATGGGCGTCGTCATCACTCTCGCCGGTGCTGCCCTGTTCCAGGGCGCCACCTGGGCCAGGGTCGTCGGCGTGGGGCTGGCCGGCCTGGCCATGCTCGCGAACTTCCTGTGGATTCCCTACGCGCCGTTCTGGGCCATCGTCCTGATTGCGATCAATGCCTTCGTGATCTGGGCGCTGTGTACGGCTCCCAGTCCGTCGGAGCGATGAAGCCGGGGACGGTCTCAAGGTGCGGTCCGACACCCAGGCCGTATCCGGATCGGAGACACCCATGAAAGACCTCAAGTTTGAGTGGAAGCGTTCGCTGTCACGCTTTGAGGCAGCTGACCAGCTCACATCACTCGCGGCCGCGCTGAGGGAAGGCGGGGATGCCGAACTGGAACTCAGCCCGGGAACGCTGAGCCTGCGGATTCCCGACGACCTTCGCAGCGAGATCGAGGTCGAGATCGGCAATGGGGAGATCGAGCTGGAGATCGAGTTCAAGTGGCCGAGCACGCCGACTCGGCCAGGGCGATCGCGGACAGCCACAGGCACGGAGGCAACAACGCGAAAAGGCGTCCCTGCAAAGCAGGGGCGCAGCAGCACGGGCACCAACAGAAGCAAAGGCGCGAAGCGGCCTGCCAAGAAGGCGTCCTGAGTCGCTGCGAATCGGGCCGACCGCGGCAGCCCGAGGGTGCCTGAGGACTGCGGACCCCGGGCTCCCACGGCGGTGCACTCCTCGGACACCGCAACAAGGAACCAATCCACATCACTGTGTCAGGTGTTGTAAGACCGTCATGTGCGGACCTGATGCCAAAGGGCTTCCTCCCGTCCCCGTCCCTATGTGGCAGGCGCTGTCTCTGAGGAACGGCCATGTCCCGTGAGCTCGAACTCCACGTCCACGACGCCCTCGACGGCCCGGACCAGGCGCGCGGCCACGGGGACCAAGGACGTGTCCCGGACGTGCCCGCCGAGCTTCACGACCCCGTCCCGGACCTCTACCCGGACAGTGGATGCAGGCGCGGGGAGGAGGTACGAGACGACCTCCCTGCGGACCTCCTCAGCGATCTCCTCGTCGTCTCGGAGGAACACCTTCAGCAGGTCGGCGCGGCTGACGATGCCTTCCAGCATGCCCAGGTCGTTGACCACGGGGAGCCGCTTGACCTTGGCCCGAGCCATGGTCCGTGCGGCTTGGGCGAGCGTCGCGTTCGGGTGTGTGGTGAGGGCGGGAGAGGTCATCAGCTCGCCGGCGGTCACCGCGCCGGCCTTGGCGAGGTCGGAGAGCCGCCGCAGTTGCGTGTACCGGTCGGGGTCGCTGTCGCGGAACTCCTCCTTGGGCAGGAGGTCGGCCTCGGAGACGACGCCGACGACACGGCCCTCGCCCTCAAGGACGGGCAGGGCGCTGACCTTCCACTCCTGCATCATCTGCACGATCTCCTTGAACCGCGCCCCGCGGCCGATGGCGGCGACCGTGTGGGTCATGACGTCGCTCACGATGTGCGGTGTGCCGTGCATGGTGACTCCTTGGTCGCGTCGGATTCGAGCCCTGTCACAGGGTGCTTCCGCTGCCGTACGGCGCGTACAGGTCCAGCAACCTGTTACGGGTCGACCGCAGCCGGTGGGCGAGGATGTCGCCCACCCACTGGGTGACCGTGTGGCCCAGGGCGGGGTCGTCCTGGCACATCGCCCGTACGGCCGTGGCGTCGAACTCGTAGGCGCGGACCGGGCTCGTGGCCTCGGCGCCCAGATGCCACGCGTGCGGCGCGAACAGCCAGGACCAGCCGACCAGTTCGTCGTGTCCGATGGTCTCGATCACGGCCGCGCGGCGCCCCGGCACATGCATGTCGAGAGCCACCGTGCCGGTCCGGATGATCCAGAACCGGTCCGCGCGTGCGCTCTTCGAAAAGGCGGGCCCCCTGCGGGAAGGACACCTCGCGGGCGCCGCGCATCAGCCGTTCGCGGTGGTCGGCGGGCAGCGCACGCAGCATGCTGAATGTGGTGGAAGTGTTCATGACCCTGCTTCTTCCTGGAGAACGTGGACCGCTTCGTGGGGTCGACGAGCACGACGACGATGGGCCGGGGCCGCAGCCGTGGTGAAGGCGGCCAGGACGACCAGTGCGCTGTGCCGGGTGGTGTGTGTCATTCCTCCCTCCCGGACGGGAGTACTGACCTGCCGACTCCAGCGTCTTGCGGCGGGCCGGCCCTCACCAGGGGCCACCCGGCCCAGAGACCGGGCCGTACGGCACCGGACCGGTAGGGAACAGGTGCCCAGAGCCGCGCGACATCGCCAGGACCGCTCAGCGTTGGGCCGAAGGGCTCTCGGAAGGGCCCGGGCGGCCCCTGCTCACCGTGTCCTTTTCGCACGAGGCTCGACACAAGGACAGGTACCTACACACCCAGGAGGTGCGGATCATGCTTCGACACGTCGCCGCAGGGATCGACGGCTCGCCCGAGAGCCTGGCCGCCGCGCACTGGGCGGCCCGGGACGCGATTCGGCGCGGCGTCGCGCTGCGTCTGGTGCATGCCTGGGAATGGCGTCCGCGCCCCGCCCCGTCGGTGCCGATGGGCGTCTCCCAGCGAGAGTGGGCCGAGCAGACCCTGATGCGGGCGTCGAACAGCGTCCGCGCCTCTCACCCCGGGCTGCGCATCATCGACGAGCCGGTGTCGCAGTCGCCGGTCGCCGCGTTGCTCGCGGCTACCGAGCAATCCGGGCTGCTGGTCCTCGGCTCCCGTGGACTCAGCGGCGTCGCGGGTTTCCTGGTCGGCTCCGTGTCCCAGCGGGTCGTCGCCAGGGCGACGTGTCCCGTGGTGCTCGTACGGGTGGGGGAGAGCTCCGCGGACGAGCACTTCTCGGCCCCCGGCGGAGTCTCGCCGGACGAGATCTCCGAGACCCCGTATCGCGACATCGTCCTCGGTCTCGACACCGGCCGGCCCTGTGACGAGCTGATCGAGTTCGCCTTCGAGACGGCCCGGCGCTGCCATGCGGCCCTCCGGGTTGTTCACGTCTTCAGCGCCCCGCCGGCCCACCCGGCCGCCGACCGGCCGGTTCCGCAGTCCGGCCCCGAAAGGCTGGCCGAGCACGAACACGCCGTGGTCGCGGCGCTGCGCCCGTGGTGCGAGAAGTTCCCCGAGGTCGCCGTCACCGAGACGGTTGTCGAAGGGCGTGCGGCCAATGAATTGGTGAGGGCCACTTCCGGAGCGGCCCTCGCCGTCGTGGGACGGCGGGTGCGAGAAGCGCGGCTCGGTACGCACATCGGTTCCGTCGCGCACGCAGTGCTGCACCACGCCGGGTGCCCCGTCGCTGTGATCCCGCATGCCTGAAACGGCGTCGCGCCGACCTCGCGAACCGGGTGGGGACGCCATATCCGTGCCTGCCCGGCCCATCGATCCATAGGAAGGGACGGACATGACCACCCGCCATGTGACCGTCGGCGTGGAATCGTCGCCCCCGAGTTCGACGCCGAACTGACGGCCCAGGTACGGCACGAGCTGAGCGACGTACTGCGGTCGTGGCGGACGAAGTTCCCCGGTGTCGAGGTGCACGAGCAGACTGTGATCGGCGGAGAGGGCTCGAACCTGGTGGATGCCTCACGGGACGCGGCACTCGTGGTCGTCGGCCGCCGTACCCGGCACGCGCAGTTCGGGACTCACATAGGCCCCGTGACCCATGCGGTCCTGCATCACGCCACCGCGCCGGTAGCGGTGGTCCCGCACGACTGACCACGAGGACCGCACCGCTCACAGCAGGGGCGGAGGAGCCGACAGATGGGCATTGCGTGCTCTCACAGGGAACAGGTTCGGCCGTTGTACGGACAACAAGGAACATGCCGGAGTCGCTGTGACCGAAACACGCTGGGATGGCCCAACTGATTTCGAGATGCGGGTCGTTGGGGGCGGACATGCGTGACACGGTCGGACCGGCGTTAATCCCGGAAGCCCCAGTGGCCTGCCGCGGAGGGCGCGAATGCTGCGCGGGAGCGCTCAAGGGCGGTTCAGAAGGCGCCGAGGAGCGGTTTCGGGGATTGCTGGAGGCGGCGCCGGACGCGATGGTCATCGTCGACGACATGGGAACCATGAGACTCGTCAACGCCCAGACCGAGGCGCTCTTCGGCTACCGACGCGAAGAACTCCTCGGCCAACCCGTCGAGTTGCTCATCCCCGGCCGCTTCCGTGCCCACCACGTCCAGCACCGCGACGGCTATGCCGCCAACCGTCAGGTGCGCCCGATGGGAGCGGGCCTGGAGTTGCACGGGCTGCGCAGGGACGGCACCGAGTTCCCGGTCGAGATCAGCCTCAGCCCGCTGGAGACCGCCGACGGCCTGCTCGTCTCCGCCGCCGTCCGTGACGTCAGCGACCGCAGGCGGGCCGAGGAACGTATCAACGAGCTGGCCGCACTCGTCGAGTCCTCCCAGGACGCGATCCTCGCCAAGACCCTCGACGGTCACATCACCTACTGGAACGCCGCCGCCCAACGGCTGTACGGGTACACCCGGGACGACGTCATGGGCCGCCATGTGTCCCTGCTCGCCCCGTCCGAACGCCGCCACGAGATCGACGCGCTCATGGACCAACTGCGCGACGGCGAGAGGATCGAGCACTTCGAGACCCTGCGGCAGACCCGTTCCGGTGGCCTGCTGGACGTCGACATCACCCTGTGGCCCACCCGCTCCCCGGACGGAACGGTCATCGGGGCGTGCGCCATTGTCCGTGACATCAGCGACCGCAAGCGGGCCGAAGCGGAACTGACCGTCCTGTACGAACAGCAACGGCACATCGCCCTCACCCTGCAGCGCAGTCTGATGGGCACACCGCCCGCCATCCCGGGGCTGGCCACCGCCAGCCGTTACCGGCCCGCCACTCAGGGGGCCGGGGTGGGCGGCGACTGGTTCGACCTCGTCCCGCTGGGAGCCGGCCGGGTCGGCGTCCTGATCGGTGATGTGATGGGCCGCGGCCTGGAAGCCGCCGCAGTCATGGGCCAGTTGCGCTCCGCCGCACATGCCCTGGCCAAGACCGGCATGCAGCCCCGACAGCTCATGCAGGCCCTGGAGACGGTCGTCGCCGATCTGGACGTGCCCGACCAGCTGGTCACCTGCTGCTATCTGGTGATCGCGGCCGACGCGGGTGAGGTGATCATCTGCTCGGCCGGACACCTGCCCACCCTCATCGCCGCACCTGGTGAAGGCGCCCGGGCGCTGTCGGCACCCGTGAACGCACCCCTCGGTGTCGGTGGAGTCCTCTACGAGCAGACCAGCGCGGAGATCCCGGCCGGTGCCACACTCGTGCTCTACACGGACGGCCTGATCGAAACCCCGGGCAGTGACATCGAGGACCAACTCGCGCAGCTCACCGACGTACTGAGTGACCTCTTCACCACCGCCCCCGACCTGGAAGTCGCCGCCGATCGCGTCCTGGCCGCTCTGCTGCCCGACGCGGAGGGCCACAACGACGACGTCACCCTGCTGCTGACCCAGCTCCCGGACGCGCCCCTGGCCGCTGTCACCACCGACCTGCCCGCCGTCCCCGAATCAGTACCCGAGGGCCGGGCCTTCCTTACCAAGGCGCTCACCTCCTGGGACTGCACGACAACCGCGGACGACGCACGACTCCTGCTCTCCGAGATCCTGACCAACGCCGTTCAGCACGCCCAGGGTCCCCTCGGCCTGCACCTGTGCCGCACCGCCACCGAACTCACCGTCGAGGTCAGTGATCACAGTCCGCATCTGCCCCAGCCGCGGCTCGCAGCCGAGGACGAGGAATCCGGACGAGGACTGATCCTCGTCCGGGCCCTTGCCGACACCTGGGGCGTCCGTCCCACCGACGAGGGCAAAACCACGTGGTTCACCCTCGCGCTGTAGTGCCTGTCGCCGACGGGCCCGGGCCGCCGGGTGGCGTGGTCGGTTCAGTAGAGGGACGCGGGCCAGGTGCCGGCCACGGCGACGATGACACTCACGTCGAGCAGTACTCCGACGCTGAGCCAGGGATCGAACCAGATGGCCTTGAGGGCAAGTCCGGTAGAGGCCGCCACGATCGCTGCGGTGGGCCACCAGCCGCTTCCCGCGGCCACCCCGGCCCCGGCGACGACGTAGACCAGGGCCACGTACCAGGCGAGCGCCAGCGACGCGGCCCTGGTCGGTGCGGCGGAGACGTGCGCCGCTTCGAGGACCCACGAGTGCCCGGGGTCGAAGGCGAGCTGTTTGCCGGGCTGCGTCGGCGCCGTCCAGACACCTGGGTGCAGCAGCCCGTGCGCGATCAGGAACACGGTCACCAGCATGGTGGTCACGACAACTCCTCCGCATCGGCCGGTTCGGTGCCGCCCATGTCCAGCCGGAACGGCGGGTACGAGTCGGTCATCAGGCCGACATACGCGGCGACGCGCAGCACCCAGCGGTTGAGACCGAGGATCAGGTCGAACAGGTCCTTCGGGTACTCCTCGGTGAAGGCCATGATCACGCCGGCGACGACGGTCAGCAGGGCGACGAGTCCGCCCGACCACCACCCGAGGTGGTAGCCGCCGAGGAAGAAGCCGACGACGATGAGGTGCGGGACGGCCAGCAGCCACCACTTCACCAGCACCAGGCCCCGGGAGAGCCGTTCCGGGTAGGCGATGTCCAGCCGCGCAGGGTAGTCGGGTTCCGCACGCAGACTGAACGGCGGGTAGCGGTCGGTGGCCAGGGCGCCGTACGAGTAGTAGGCGACTCGCCAACTCCAGCGCAGCACACCCAGGTTGAAGTCGAAGAGTGCGCGCGGATAGCGCTCGGTGAACAGGATGGCGAAGAACGCGATCACGCTCACCACGGCGAAGGCGATCCAGAGGAGGAACAGCACCACGTAGTGCGGAATGACCAGGATCCACTTCACCAGCCACAGCCACCGGGACAGCGGCGCGTCGAGCTCCGCGTTCACCCGGACCGGGTGGTCCGGGAATCCCACGAGGGTCGTCATGGCGATCAGCTCCTTCGTCCGCGCCGGCCGAAGTGCACCACCGGCACATGACCAGCGTCCGTCGCGCACGGTCCCGGCCGCGAGGGCTGTGTGGGGTTGTCCCGTTGGGCCTGTCGGCCCTTCGTCGCTCAGCTCGCTTCGTGCCCGCCGTCCGGCCCGGGCGCGGACGTGAGACGGATTCCGGTGACCAGATCGGGACGGATGCGGACCGCGTAGTCCATGGTCCGGTTCATCCAGGGGCGGAGCATCGCCCGATAGCGGGCCACCTCCGCGGCGTCGGTGACCAGGTGGGCGTATCCGGTCACCACGACGCTCCAGCCGAGGTGCGTGTCCGGGTCGATGGTGTCGGCTTCGTAGGCGACGACGACGCCCTCACCTCCGGCGTGCTGTGCGTGCGAGGTCAGGGCCGCGCCTTCGTGGGTGCGGATGATGATGTCGCCGTCCTCCAGGACGTGGTTGACCGGGCGGATGGTCGGCAGCGCGTGCTGGGTGAAGACGACCCTGCCCAGCGACACACTGCCCAGCAGTTTCAGGGCTGCGGCGCTGTCGAGTTCGACACTCTGCCGCGGTCCTGCGGCGGGCTGCTGGGCGTTCTCGGTTGCCATGGTGAACTTCCGTACGGATTCGTCGCTCGCTCCGTGGCTCGGCGGGTTGAGGAACCGTTGCCAGAGCCACAGAGCGATTCCGGGTGCGGGCGGTGGTCTAAATCAGACGGCGGTTGATCGCGCCGTACAAGGGCCGTTCGGTCCAGGTGGCCGACCGGCCGACCCTATTCGCCGGGAGCGACCCTCTCGCCGTGGTAGGCCGTGCGCATGAGCTGTTGCATGTCGTCGAGCATGGGCATGCGTGGGTTAGCGGGCGCGCACTGGTCCTCGTAGGCGTTGAGAGCCTGCTGGGGCAGGGCGTCGAGGAAGGTCTGCTCGTCGATGCCGAGGTCGTGGAACGACGGTTCGATGCGCACGCCGTCGCGCAGCCGTTCGACGGCGGCGGCCAGCGACTCGACACCCTCGGCCGGGGTGGCCGCGGGCAGGCCGAGGGTGCGGGCGATGTCCTGGAACCGCTCGGGGGCGCGGTAGTGCTCGTACTTGGGCCAGCCGGTGAGCTTCGTCGGGACGGTGCCGTTGTAGCGGATGACGTGCGGCAGCAGGACGGCGTTGGTGCGGCCGTGAGCGATGTGGAAGGTCGCGCCGAGCGTGTGGGACATGGCGTGCACGATGCCGAGGAAGGCGTTGCCGAAGGCCATGCCGGCGATCGTGCCCGCGTTGTGCATCTTCTCCCGCGCCTCGGGCCGGGCGTCGCGGTCGTTCACGGCCGGTTCGAGGTTGTCGAAGACGAGCCTGATGGCGTGCAGGGCAGGGCCGTCGGTGAAGTCGTTCGCGTAGACGGACACATACGCCTCGATGGCGTGAGTGAGAGCGTCGAACCCGCTGTCGGCCGCGAGGGCCGGGGGCAGGTCGGCGGTGAGCAGCGGGTCGACGATGGCCACACTGGGGGTGAGCGCGTAGTCGGCAAGGGGGTACTTCTTGCCGGTCGCCGGGTCGGAGATCACGGCGAACGGGGTGACTTCGGCGCCGGTGCCGGAGGTGGTCGGAATGCACACCAGGCGGGCGCGCTCGCCCAGGACCGGGAAGCGGAAGGCGCGTTTGCGGATGTCGGAGAACTTCTGCCGCATGTCGGCGAAGTCCATTTCCTTGCCGATGGCCTGCTGCTCGTACAGCAGCCACATCACCTTGGCGGCGTCCATGGGTGAGCCGCCGCCCAGCGCGATGATGGTGTCCGGGCGGAAGTCGTGCATGAGACGGGCTCCGCGCCGCACGGAGTCGATGCTCGGTTCGGGCTCGACGTTGTCGATGATCTGCACTGTCACGGGCTGGGGGCGGCGCTGCAGGACGCGGCCGACACGGTCCACGAAGCCGAGACGGGTCATGGTCGCGTCGGTGACGATCGTGACGCGGTGGACCTCCGGCATGGACGAGAGGTAGCTGATGGATCCCGGCTCGAAGTAGATCTTCGGCGGCACCTTGAACCACTGGAGGTTGTTGTGGCGACCGGTGACGCGCTTGATGTTCAGCAGGTTGGCGGCGGACACGTTGTTGGACACCGAGGTACTGCCCCAGGAGCCGCAGCCCAGGGTCAGCGAAGGGAGCAGGCTGTTGTAGATGCCGCCTATCGCGCCCTGCGAGGACGGAGCGTTGACGATCACCCGTACCGTCTTCATGCGTGTGCCGTACGCCTCGGCCAGTGCCGCGTCCTCGGTGTGGATGACGGCGCTGTGGCCCTGGCCGTGGAAGGCGATCATGTCGGCGGCCAGGTCGAAGCCCTGCCGTTGTGAGCCGGCGCGCAGCACGGTCAGAACCGGGCACAGCTTCTCGCGGGTCAGTGGTTCGTCCGGGCCGACATGGTCGGCCTCGACGAGGATGAGCGAGGTGTCTGCGGGCACGGTGAAGCCGGCCTGTTCGGCGATCCATGCCGGGCTCCGGCCGACGGCCGCGGAGTTGACCTTGGGCTCACAGCCTCCCCCGACCTCCGACCGGGTGTGCCCCCGGTTCGAGGAATCGGTGGGGAAGAGGTACGCCTCCAGCTTCCGCTTCTCCTCGGCGGTGGCCAGGTGGGCGTGCAGGATGCGGAACTCGGCCAGCGCCGCGTCGTAGATCTCGGTGTCCAGGATGACGGCCTGCTCGGAGGCGCAGATCATGCCGTTGTCGAACGCCTTGGACAGCACGAGGTCGTTGATGGCGCGGCGCAGACGGGCGCTCTTGTGGACGTAGGCGGGGACGTTGCCGGCGCCCACCCCGAGCGCGGGTTTCCCGGCCGAGTAGGCGGCTTTGACCATGGCGTTGCCGCCGGTCGCGAGGATCAGCGAGACACCGGAGTGGTGCATCAGTGCGCTCGTCGCGTCGATGGAGGGGGACTCGATCCACTGCACGCAGTGCTCCGGCGCTCCCGCGGCGACGGCCGCGTCCCGGACGATGCGGGCCGCCTCCGCGCTGCAGCGCTGGGCGGAGAGATGGAAGGCGAAGACGATCGGATTGCGGGTCTTCAGCGCCATGAGGGCCTTGAAGAGCGTGGTCGAGGTCGGGTTGGTGACCGGTGTGATCGCGCACAGGACGCCGACCGGTTCGGCGATCTCGACCATGTCGTCGATGTCGTCGCGGGCTATGACCCCGACGGTCTTCATTCGGCCCATGCTGTGGGTGACGTGCTCGCACGCGAACATGTTCTTGGCGGCCTTGTCCTCGAAGACTCCGCGGCCGGTCTCCTGCACGGCGAGGCGGGCCAGCCCGGTGTGCTGGTCCAGGGCGGCTACCGAGGCCTTCTTGACGATGTGGTCGATCTGCTCCTGGTCCATGGACTCGTAGTCGGCGAGCGCCTTGAGCCCGTCGGCGACCAACCGGTCCACGGCGACGGCGATGTCCGACGGCGCATCGTTGCCTGAAGCGGTCCGAGGTCGGCTGTCGTCATGCCGGGTCATGGGAATCTGCCTCCGTCGTTGAAGTCTGTGGCTCAAGGTCAGTGGCTCGAACGAGACCGGCGCGTGGGGAGCGAGGGCGGGAGCGGCACCGCGGGGGATCGGTACCGCTCCCACCACTACGGTCTCCCCGGCCCCGTGCCGTCCCGCAGATGCCGATGGTCCCCTTGAGGGGCCGACCGGCCCCGGTCCGTGAGTGCCGGATGTCACCGCTCCGGAAG
The DNA here is from genome assembly GCF_036182465.1 of Streptomyces sp. NBC_00258. Lineage (NCBI taxonomy): Bacteria > Bacillati > Actinomycetota > Actinomycetes > Kitasatosporales > Streptomycetaceae > Streptomyces > Streptomyces sp. NBC_00258. The sequence goes on along the minus strand of NZ_CP108081.1, from coordinate 1,390,776 downwards.
CCAGTGGTGGTCGATCCTGTGTGAAGGGTGACTCTCGGGCGGGCGGGTGTCGTCGATGCGGAACGTCAGGCTGTTCATCACGCCGACGACTCCGTCCACCCGCCAGGTCAGCCGGATCGTGAGCGGAATGTCGCTGCGGCGCTCCAGCCGGCCTTCCAGCGTGACCACCCCGTCGTTGACCGAGACGAACACGCTCTGGGGCGGCAGGAGCATGGCCTGGGTCAGGACCTCGTCGATCACCTCCTGCCGGATCTCGTCGTCCGTCCGGAGGAAGACGCGCAGGAGGTCGCGGCGCGTGGCGATGCCGATCAGGCGGTCCTCCTCGTCCACCACCGGGAGTCGCTCGATGTGGTGGCGCTCCATCACACGTGCGGCGTCCGCGACGCGTTGTTCCGGGTGCACGGTAATCGCGGGCGTGGACATCAGCTCCTCCGCGGTCACGGCAGTCGCCTTGGCGGTCGCCGCGCGGGCCGCACGCCGCCTCGCGGGCATCCGGAAGCGGCGCTCCCGGCCGTGGTCGGCGCGGAACGCCTGCCGGTGTATCAGGTCGGTCTCGGAGATCACTCCCAGGACCTTGTCGTCGTGATCCACGACGGGCAGGCCACTGATGCGATGCCCGTCCAGCAGCCGTGCCACGTCCTTGAACGACGTCTCCGGGCGGGCTTCGACGACCTCGCTGGTCATCACCTCGCCGACGGTGCGGGTCTTCACGGCATTTCCTCCTCTACGGGTACAGGAAGCGGCTGATTCTGAGTCGCGCACCTGTGGGTGGCGCAGGGCTCCGCCGGGGGCTGTCGCCCGCTATGGCTGTCCGGCGGCCGGACGCGCGTGCCCAAGCGGGGGGACCGACCGGGGGCGTCCCTTCGGACGGTCCCGGCAGCCCGGCTTCCGGTGCTTCTTCAGCCTCTCGCCCAGCCGACTGCCGTGGCAGGGGCCGACAGTCCCGTGTATCGGGTCGAACCGCTCTGCCGGACCGGAGCCCGGCTCTTCGTCACTTGCTGTCGTCGTTGTCCGCAGGCCCGTGGAGCGCGGCCCGTCCGGCCTCGAGGCGGGCGACCGGGACGCGGAACGGGGAGCAGGAGACGTAGTCGAGCCCCACTGTGTGGAAGAAGTGGACCGACTCGGGGTCGCCTCCGTGCTCGCCGCAGACGCCGATCTTCAGCCCGGGGTGCGCGGCGCGGCCCTCTGCGATCGCGATCTCGACCAGGCGGCCGACACCTTCCCGGTCGATCGTCTCGAACGGGGACACCTTGAAGATGCCTTTGTCGAGGTAGGCGGAGAAGAACGCCGCCTCCACGTCGTCGCGGGAGAAGCCCCAGGTGGTCTGGGTCAGATCGTTGGTGCCGAAGGAGAAGAACTCCGCCTCCTGCGCGATCGCGCCCGCTGTGAGGGCGGCCCTCGGCAGCTCGATCATCGTGCCCACCGGGCACTGGACGGGGACGCCCGAGGCGTTGGAGACCTCGGCGAGGACCTGCTCCACTTCTTCGCGTACCAGCCGCAGTTCCTCGACGGTGTCGATCAGCGGCACCATGATCTCCGCCTGGGGATCTCCGCCCGCGCGCTTGCGCTCCACGACCGCCTCGGCGATGGCCCGTACCTGCATGGCGACCAGGCCCGGCGCCACCAGGCCCAGTCGTACGCCGCGCAGGCCGAGCATCGGGTTCTCCTCGTGCATGCGGTTCACGGCGTCGAGCAGCTCGGAGTCGTGTGCGCTCGGTGGGTTGCCGTGGGCCTCGGCAGCGGCGAGCCGTACGGCGAGTTCCGTGCGGTCGGGCAGGAACTCGTGGAGGGGCGGGTCGAGGAGGCGGATGGTGACCGGCAGGCCGTCCATCGCCTCCAGGATGCCGATGAAGTCCTCTCGCTGCAGGGGCAGCAGCCCGTCGAGGGCCCGTTCGCGTTCGGCGTCCGTGCGGGCGAGGATCATCGCCTCGACCAGCTGTCGGCGCTCGCCGAGGAACATGTGCTCGGTGCGGCACAGGCCGATGCCCTCGGCACCGAACCGGCGGGCCCGGGCCGCGTCCTCGGGGGTGTCGGCGTTCGCCCGCACGCCCAGGCGTCGTACTCCGTCGGCCCGGTTCATCGCGCGGGCCACGGCCTCGACCAGTCCCGCCGAGTGTTCGCCGGTCTCGAAGTAGCGCATCACGGAGGAGTCGACAAGCGGGGCGGCGCCCAGGTACACGGCGCCTTCGGAGCCGTCCACCGAGATGACCGTGCCTTCCTCGACCGTGGTGCCGTCGGCGGTGAAGCGCCGCGCGCCGGTGTCCACGCCGAGTTCCTCGGCGCCGCAGACGCAGACCTTGCCCATGCCGCGGGCGACCACGGCGGCGTGGCTCGTCTTGCCGCCGCGGCTGGTCAGCACGGCCTGGGCGGCGATCATGCCAGGCAGGTCGTCGGGGGTGGTCTCCTGGCGTACGAGGACCACCTTCTCCCCGGCCGCGGCGCGACGGACGGCCTCGGCGGAGTCGAAGACCGCGGCGCCCACGGCGGCCCCCGGTGAGGCCGGGATACCGTGCGCGAGTGCTGGGCCGACCTTCGAGGTGTCGAAGCGAGGGAACATCAACCGGGACAGTCCGTCTCCGCCGACCCGCGCCAGGCCCTCGTCCGTGGTGATCAGTTCCTCGTCGACCAGCGCGGCGGAGATGGCGAACGCGGCCTCCGCGGTGCGCTTTCCGACCCGCGTCTGCAGCATCCACAGCCTGCCGCGCTCGATGGTGAACTCGATGTCGCACAGGTCGCGGTAGTGGGTCTCCAACGTCCGCATGTGGTCGCGCAGTTGCGTGTACGAGGTCGGGTCCAGGTCCTTCAGTCCGTCGAGCGGGATGGTGTTGCGGATGCCCGCGACGACGTCCTCGCCCTGGGCGTTGGCCAGGTAGTCGCCGTACACGCCCGGGGCGCCGGTGGCCGGGTCCCGGGTGAAGGCGACGCCGCTGCCGGAGTCGGGACCGAGGTTGCCGAAGACCATGGTCTGGACGTTGACCGCGGTACCGAGGTCGTCCGGGATGTGCTCGCGGCGGCGGTAGAGCCGTGCGCGTTCGCCGTTCCAGGACTCGAAGACGGCGAGGACCGCACGCCGCAGTTGCTCGGCGGGCAGCTGCGGGAAGTCCTCGCCGGTCTCGTGGTGGATCAGGTCCTTGTAGGCCTCGACCAGCCCGGCGAGGTCGGTGGCGTCCAGATGCAGGTCGTCGGCCGCGCCGCGCATGTCCTTGAGGCGGGCCAAGGTGCCTTCGAACAGCGCGCTGTCGACTCCCATGACGGTACTGCCGAACATCTGCACGAGGCGGCGGTAGGAGTCCCAGGCGAAGCGCTCATTGCCGGAGGACTTCGCGAGGCCCAGCACGGAGTCGTCGTTGAGCCCGATGTCGAGGATCGTCTCCATCATGCCGGGCATGGAGAAGCGGCCCCCGGAGCGGACGGACAGAAGCAACGGGTCATCCGGCTGCCCCAGAAGCCGCCCGGCGGCCTGCTCCAGGGTGGTCAGGTGGCTGGAGACCTCGCGGAACAGCCCGTCCGGCTCGCTGCCGGTCGCGAGAAAGGCACGGCAGGCCTCCGTGCTGACGGTGAACCCGGGCGGCACGGGCAGGCCCATCCGGGTCATCTCGGCCAGGTTGGCGCCCTTGCCGCCGAGCAGGTCGGCCATGTCACGGCCGCCCTCGGCGAATTCGTACACGTAGTGGGCCATGGCGGTGTGCTCTTCCTTCGGATTCGGGGGAGTCGCCGGACGTGGTGTCCGCTCTCCTTGAGGGATGCGACGGATGTGAGTGACCGGGTTTCCCGCTCCAAGCGGGCCTTTGGCGTGGCTGCCATGCCCCGGACGTTCCCGAGGCCGGGGAACCTGTCGGCCGTCAGTCGTGCGGGACGATGACGACAGGGGCGGCCACGTGGTGGAGCACGGCGTGCGCGACCGGGCCGATGCGCATGCCGAGCGCGGGCCGGTGTACGCGGCGGCCGACGACCACGAGCCCGGCATCCGCCGCGGCCTGCAGCACGACTCCGGAGGTGAAGGCAAGGTCGACTGTCTCAACCACTGTGACCTGCGGGAACCTTTCCCGCCACGGCTGCAGGGCGGCGGACAGTGCCTTCTCTTGCTGTTCGGCCAGGGCACCCGGCTTGACCGCCGCCTGCCCGGCCTCGGGGCCGCGTCCGTACAGCGGAGGCAGACCCCAGGCGTGTACGGCACGGAGCGTCGCCCCGCGGGCGGCCGCCGCACGGAACGCGAACTCCAGAAGCGGGCCGGCCTGCGTGCCCAGATCCTGGAGCCCGACCACCACCTCCCCGGTGTCCCCCTCGGCCGCGGACCGCGTGTTCGCCCGCACCATCACCACCGGATGCTGTGCCTTGGCGAGCACGTGCTGGCCGACCGAGCCGAGGAGGAAGCCGGCGACGGCGCCGTGCCCGCTGGAGCCCAGCACCAGCATCTCGGCCTTCTCCGCCCGGCCCAGCAGAACCTCGGTGGCCGGCTCGGAGACCTGCTCGGAGTCGATCGTCAGCTGCGGGTACCGGGCACGCAGATCCTGCTCGGACTCGCGCAGCACGCTCAGGGCCCAGCGTTTCTGGGCGTTCAGGTCCTCGGCTACGGGCACGTCGTGCGGCTGCCAGATCCAGGCGTTGACCAGGTGTAGCGGCAGGCCGCGGCGCTGAGCCTCGCGGGCGGCCCAGTCGGCTGCGGCCAGGCTCTCGGGAGAGCCGTCCAGGCCGACGGTGATGGGGCGAAGCATGGGAGATACCTCCGGGTCCGGTGGGACGGGTGGCGGCGGCCGCCGCCGGTACTTCGCTCCGAGCCTCGCGCCGATGCGGTCACGTCCTCCATGGGCCGGTGGTCCCGAACTGCGGCCACCTGGTCCCGCTCTCGCGACGGTCCGTACGCATCGTGGCGGTGGGTCGGTTCCTGCTCGGTCGCGATGCCACCGCCCAGCCGATGAGCCGGCCGCGACCCGGCCCCGTACACGGGGCCGAACGTCCCCCGAGTCGTCCCCGTACGGCCCATGCCCCTTTCGGCACGGGCCCCGCAGGCTGGCAGCGCACACCAGACACCGACCGGGGAGGACGACGGACATGACCGTGCGCATAGGAATCAACGGCTTCGGCCGCATCGGGCGCAACTACCTGCGCTGCGTACTGGAGCGCGCGGAGGCCGGGACCGGTGCCGCAGTCGAGGTGGTGGCGGTCAACGACCTCACCTCGCCGGCGGCGCTGGCCCATCTGCTGGAGTACGACTCGACCTTCGGGCGGCTGCGTCGCAGCGTCGAGCACGACGACACGTCGCTGACGGTGGACGGTCACCGCATCGCGGTGACGGCCAAGAGCGACCCCGCGGCCCTGGAGTGGGGTGAGCTGGGAGTGGACGTGGTCATCGAGTCCACCGGACGCTTCCGCAGCCGTGAGGATGCCGGACTGCACCTGAAGGCCGGCGCGCGCAAGGTACTGCTCTCCGTACCGGGCAAGGAAGTCGACGCCACCGTTGTCATGGGGGTCAATGAGGGCGTCTACGACCCCGAGCGGGACCACGTGATCTCCAACGCCTCGTGCACGACCAACTGTGTGGCGCCGATGGTGAAGGTGCTGGACGAGCACTTCGGCCTCGTCAAGGGCCTGATGACCACCATCCACGGCTACACCAACGACCAGGTGGTCCTGGACGGCCCTCACAAGGACCCGCGTCGTGGTCGCACCGCCGCTGTGAACATCATCCCGACCAGCACCGGAGCTGCCCGTGCGGTGGGCCTCGTCCTGCCGAAGCTGGCAGGCACTCTGGACGGCATCGCCGTGCGGGTGCCGGTCGAGGACGGCTCGCTGACGGACCTGAGCGTGGTGCTCGACCGTCCCGTGACCGCGGACGAGGTCAACGCCGCGTTCCGTGAGGCGGCCGACGGCCCGCTGAAGGGAATACTCCGGGTGTCGGACGCCCCGATCGTCTCCCGGGACATCGTCGGCGACCCTGCCTCGTGCGTGTTCGACGCTCCGCTGACCCAGGCGCACGGCGACCTGGTGAAGGTCTTCGGGTGGTACGACAACGAGTGGGGCTACACCAACCGTCTGCTCGACCTCACCGAGTACGTCGCCGCCCGACTCCCGCAGAGGTGAGCAGCGGTCGCGACCGCACCAGCGCGAGGAGTGGCCGGGCGACCGGCAGACAGGGCCGACCGGGTCTGCTGAGGGCCGGTCGGCCCACACATGTCCTGGCCCGGCGCGCGATTCTGGAAGCAGCAAACGAGGCCGGGTTCCCCGGTATGCGCACCGCCCCAGGGCTGCACGGCAGGCTCTGAGTGGGGCTGCGACCGCTGAACCGCGACATGGAACTCGTTTCCTGGCTCAAGAGTCGGCACGGCCTGGGCACGGCCACGCCGACGTACTCGTCGCTCACTCGCTCGCCGAGAAGGGCGGCGAGTGAGCCGCCTGGTGCACTACGCGGCACGTGGCGGGCAGGCCGAAGAGAGGGAAGTCCTGGAGCCGAGTCGTTCCGTGGCTGCGGTGGATGCGCCTTGTCCGCCGGTGGTCATGCCAGCCGGACGGTGAGGAGTACCGCCGCGTCGGTCTCGGCGGTCAGGCTGTGCCGTTGGTCGGGAATGGCGACGATGTCGCCCTGGCCGAGGGGCCACGTGCGGTCGGTGGTGCCGAGTGTCACCCGGCCGGTCAGGCAGGTGAGGGTGGCGGCGCCCGGGGCCTCGTGTTCGGCGAGTTCGGAGCCCGACGCGAGCGCGATCAGGGTGACGCGAAGTCCCGGAAGGGCGACGACGGTTCGTGCCGCTCTCCCGGAGTTCGCGGACCTGGCATCGGCGAGCAGCCGCTCTCCCATGGCCGGCAGCTCGGTGACCTCACCGACGGACAGGTGTACCTCGTGCGGCCGGGCAGGACCGTTGTGGTGGGTGTTCATCAGGTGCGTTCCCATCCGCGCCGGGGCGGGCGGGAGCCCAACTGCGCATCCCGGCTGCGATAGACGATGTACGGGCGGGTGAGGTAGCCGAGCGGTGCGGTGAGCATGTGCACCAGCCGGGTGAAAGGCCAGACGCCGAACAGCAGCAGGGCGCTGAGCGCGTGCAGCCGGAACAGCAGTGGCGCGCCGGCCATCAGCGCGGGGTCGGGGTGCAGGTAGAAGACCGACCGGAACCAGGGCGAGATGGTGGTGCGGTAGTCGTAGCCCACGCCGATGATGTTGCTGACCACGGTGGCGAACAGACCCAGTGCCAGGGTCACGGTGAGCATGACGTACATGAGCTTGTCGTTGCGGGTGGTGGCGCTGAACACCGACCCGACCGTACGCCGCCGGTAGACGAGGATCACGAGCCCGGCCAGGGTGCTGACCCCGGCGACGGTCCCCAGCAAAGTGGCCATGACGTGGTAGCTGTGCTCGCTGACACCGACGGCTTCGGTCCAGCCCTTCGGGATCACCAGTCCGCCGATGTGGCCGAGCACCACCGCCAGGACCCCGAAGTGGAACAGCGGGCTGCCGACGCGCAGCAGCCGGCTCTCGTACAGCTGGCTGGACCGGGTGGTCCAGCCGAACTTGTCGTAGCGGTAGCGCCAGACATGGCCGGCGACGAACAGGGTCAGCGCGATGTACGGCAGGACGACCCACAGCACGACGTCGAGTGCGTTCGTGTCCGGGGTCATGACCGGCCTCCCATCGGGGCGGGGGCCTGGGCCGGGGCCGGGGCGGGCATGAACTCCGGGGGTGCGAACGGCGCGAGGCCGACCTGTTCCTCGGGCGGTCCCTGGGCAGCGAGCTTGGCGACGGCCTCGCGCTCGTCACCGGCCAGCGGGGGCAGGGTCGCCGATACGGAGTCGAGGACGTCGGCCCACGCGGATCGCGCGTCGCGCAGTGCCAAGCGCAGCAGTTCCAGTCCTGCCCGGTGCTCGGTGAGGAGGCGGCGGCCTGCTTCGGGGTCGCCGGTGGCGGCGAATTCCAGGACGACGCAGAGGTGGTCGGGCAGTTCGTCGTCGGTCAGCCGCAGTCCGGCCGCGGCGTAGGTCTGCTTGAGGCGCAGCAGCGCGGCACCGCGATTGCGGGTGTCGCCGTGGGCGTAGTACGTCAGGAAGAGGCAGTTGCGTTTGCGGTGGTCGAAGGTGGTGACGTAGTCCGCCGCCAGTTCCGTGGCGGGCGTTCGGCCGAGGTGCCCGAGGAACCGGCGCAGCGGCTCGGCGACACGGTCGGGCAGCGTGTCGGTGACCGCCCGTACGAGCCGCGCCTGTTCGAGCAGCCGCTCGTCGGGATAGCCGAGGAGGAGGGACTGGACCTGCCAGGCGGATGCGTGCCGGGCGGTGTCTTCGCGGGCAGCGGCTTTGCGCTTGTTCACGGGGCTCATGGACGCGGCTCGCTCTCGGCGTTCGTGTCGGGTGTCTCGCCGTTCCCGTCAAAGGAGCGCTCGTCCCTGTCCCCGGAGGAGCGGGGGAACATGCCCTGAGGGCGGCCGTTTCCGTCCCAGTTGAGGAGGTTGAGCCGGGTGGACTTGTCGCCGGGGGCGGCCGGGGAGTCGGCTGAGGTGTCCACGGCGTCGGCGGTCTGGCGGTCGCGCAGCAGGTGGAAGTTCTCCACGGCGATCGGGGCCGGAGCATCGCCGGAAGCCTCGCCGAAAGGCCCTGAGCCGCCCGGACCCGAGCCGCCCATCCCGGGGCCGTCCTCGAAGTCGAGGCTGCACTCGGTGGCCAACTCCTCCAGGCTGTGCGCCTGTTCGGCGTGGGCGGGCGGGATGACGTACCTGTCCTCGTACTTGGCCAGGGCCAGCAGTCGGAACATGTCGTACATCTGCTCCTCGGTCATGCCCACAGCGGCGGGGATGGTCGCGTCGGGTTCGCGGCCGAGGTTGATGTCGCGCATGTAGCTGCGCATGGCGGCCAGCCTTCGCAGTACGGCGTCGACGGGGACCGGGTCGCCGGCGGTGAACAGCTGGGCGAGGTAGTCCACGGGGATGCGCAGGGCGTCGATCGCGGCGAACAGGTTGCCCCGGTCCTCGGCGTCGTAGCCGGTGTCGCGCACCACGTCCACCACCGGGGAGAGCGGCGGGATGTACCAGACCATGGGAAGCGTGCGGTACTCCGGGTGCAGCGGCAGGGCGACCTTGTACGTGTTGATCAGCGCGTGGACCGGGGAGCGCCGGGCGGCCTCGATCCAGTCCCGTGGGATGCCGGAGCGCTCCGCGTCGGCGGCCACTAGCGGGTCGGCGGGGTCGAGGAAGACCTGCCGCTGCGCCTCGTACAGGTCGGTGTCGTCGGGGGTGGAGGCGGCTTCGAGGACCTGGTCGGGGTCGTAGAGGACCAGGCCGATGTAGCGGAGCCGGCCGACGCAGGTCTCGGCGCAGACGGTGGGCTGGCCGACCTCGATGCGCGGGAAGCAGAAGGTGCACTTCTCGGCCTTGCCGGTGCGGTGGTTGAAGTAGATCTTCTTGTACGGGCAGCCGGACACGCACATCCGCCAGCCCCGGCAGCGGTCCTGGTCGACCAGGACGATGCCGTCCTCGGAGCGCTTGTAGATCGCGCCGGAGGGGCAGGATGCGACGCAGGACGGGTTGAGACAGTGCTCGCAGATCCGCGGCAGATAGAACATGAAGGTCTGCTCGAACTCGAACTTGACCTTCTCGGCGATTCCCGCGAGGAGGACGTCCTTGTCGCCGTGGTCGGTGGAGCCGCCGAGGTTGTCGTCCCAGTTGGCCGACCAGGTGATCTTCATGTCCTTGCCGGTGATCAGGGACTTGGGGCGGGCGACCGGGGTGTGTTCCTGGAGCGGCGCGTTGGTCAGCGTCTCGTAGTCGTACGTCCAGGGCTGGTAGTAGTCGTCGAGCGAGGGCAGCGTGGGGTTGGAGAAGATGTTGATCAGCTTCTTGAACCGGCCGCCGCCCTTCAGCTTCAGGTTGCCGCGCTTGTTGAGGTCCCAGCCGCCGCGCCACTTCTCCTGGTCCTCGTAGCGGCGCGGATAGCCCTGGCCGGGGCGGGTCTCGACGTTGTTGAACCACACGTACTCCACGCCGGGGCGGTTGGTCCACGCCTGTTTGCAGGTGACCGAGCAGGTGTGGCAGCCGATGCACTTGTCGAGGTTCATCACCATCGCCATCTGGGCCATGACCCGGCGGCCGGGCGCTGCGCTCGGGGGCGTCGCGGCTGTCGGGGCCATCAGTACGTCACCTCCTGGTCGGTGCGGCGGCGGATGACGGTGACCTCGTCGCGCTGGTTGCCGGTCGGGCCGAGGTAGTTGAAGGCGTACGTCAACTGGGCGTAGCCGCCGATGAGATGGCTGGGTTTGACCAGCAGGCGGGTCAGCGAGTTGTGGACGCCGCCGCGCCGCCCGTTGGTCTCGGTGCGGGGGACGTCGATGAGCCGGTCCTGGGCGTGGTGCATGTAGACGGTGCCTTCCGGCATGCGGTGGGAGACGACCGCGCGGGCGGCGACGACGCCGTTGCGGTTGACCGCCTCGATCCAGTCGTTGTCGTGCACGCCGATCTTCGCAGCGTCCTCCTTGCTCATCCAGACGGTCGGGCCGCCCCGGGAGAGCGAGAGCATGAACAGGTTGTCCTGGTACTCGGAGTGGATGGACCACTTGTTGTGCGGGGTCAAGTAGCGCACGGTGATGCCGAGTTCGCCCTGATCGCCCACCTCGGGCTCGTCGAAGAGGGCGTGCATGTTGAGCGGCGGCCGGTAGACGGGCATCCACTCGCCGAGTTCGGCGATCCAGTCGTGGTCGATGAAGAAATGTTGACGGCCCGTCAAGGTGTGCCAGGGCTTGAGGCGTTCGACGTTGATGGTGAACGGTGAGTAGCGGCGCCCGCCCGACTCCGTCCCCGACCACTCCGGTGACGTGATGACCGGGACGGGGCCCGCCTGGGTGTCGGCGAAGGTGACCCGCTTGCCCTCGGCCTCGGCGGCAAGGTCCGCCAACTTGACGCCGGTACGGGCCTCCAGGGTGTGGAAGCCCTGGGTGGCCAGGTGTCCGTTGGTGGTGCCGGACAGGGTCAGGATCGCCTCGCAGACCTGAACGTCCCGGGCGATCGACGGGCGGCCGTCGGCGGGACCGCCGCGCACGGTGCCGTTCTTGTGCCGCAGGTACTCCAGCTCTTGCCGTACGTCGAAGGTGACGCCCTTGGTGGTGGCGCCCAGGGTGTCGAGGAGCGGGCCGAGGGCGGTCATCCGGTCGGCGACGCCCGGGTAGTCGCGCTCCACCGTCACGAGCTTGGGCATGGTCCGGCCGGGCACCGGCTCGCACTCGCCGGCCTTCCAGTCCCGGACGCGGCCGTGCGGGGTGGCCATCGCGTCGGGGGTGTCGTGCAGCAGCGGTGCCGCCACGACGTCCTTCACGGTGCCCAGCCGCCCCTCGGCGAGACGGCTGAACGCCGCCGCGATGGTGTTGAAGGCGTCCCAGTCGGTGCGGGTCTGCCACGGCGGCGGGATGGCCGGGTTGAAGGAGTTCACGAACGGGTGCATGTCCGTGGTGTTCAGGTCGTGCTTCTCGTACCAGGTCGCCGCCGGCAGCACGATGTCGGAGTAGACGGTGGTGCTGGTCATCCGGAAGTCCAGGGTGAGCAGCAGGTCGAGCTTGCCCACCGGCGCCTCGTCCCGCCACACCACATCCCGCGGGCGGGCGTCGGGCGGCGCCTCGGTGGCGCGTACGGCGGAGTCGGTACCGAGCAGGTGCTTGAGGAAGTACTCGTTGCCCTTGGCGGAGGAGCCGAGCAGGTTCGCCCGCCAGATGGTCAGCACCCGGGGGAAGTTCTCCGGCGCGTCCGGGTCCTCGCCCGCGAACCGCAGCCGGCCCGCCTTCAGTTCGTCCACGACGTACTCCGGCACCTCCTGCCCGGCGGCTTCCGCGTCGGTCGCGAGGGTGAGCGGGTTGCGGTCGAACGTCGGGTAGGACGGCATCCAGCCCATCCGGGCCGAGGCGGCGATGACGTCGGCGGTGGTCTTCCCGGCGAACGTGCCGCCCGCGCCCGCCGCGGCGAGGGTGTCGGCGCTGAAGGGGTCGTAACGGAACTGGTCGGTGTGCAGGTACCAGTACGCGGTCTGGATCATCTGCCGGGCGGGCCGGTGCCAGTCGGCAGCCGTCGCGATCGCCGAGTAGCCGGTGATGGGCCGGACCTTCTCCTGCCCCACATAGTGGGCCCAGCCACCGCCGTTGACGCCCTGGCAGCCGGTCAGTGTCGTCAGGGTGAGGAAGGAACGGTAGATGGTGTCGGAGTGGAACCAGTGGTTGGTCCCCGCCCCCATGATGATCATGGAGCGGCCCCTGGACTCCTCCGCGTTGGTGGCGAACTCGCGCGCGATGCGGGCCGCCGTCTCACCGGCCACCCCGGTGATGGCCGCCTGCCAGGCCGGGGTGTAGGGCTGGTCGGGGTCGTCGTAGCCGGTCGGCCAGATCCCCGGCAGCCCGTCGCGGGCCACGCCGTACTGGGCGAGAAGCAGGTCGAACACCGTGGTCACCAACTGGCCCGCGACCCGGCGTACGGGGACGCCGCGCCGCAGTTGTCCGGCGGTCCCGTCCGGGGTGTCGAACCGGGTCAGCTCCACTGTCACGGCATCCGGGCTCTCACCGTCCGCCGCCGTCAACAACGGGTCGGTGTCGCCGAGGTCGAGGTTCCACTTCCCTGCGCCGGACTCACCGTAGCGGTGGCCGAGCGAACCGTTCGGGACGACCGGCTCGCCGGTGGCGGCGTCGAGCAGGACGGTCCTGAACTCCGCGTTCTCCGCCTCCGCCGTCGTGCCGCCCAGGTCGGCGGCGGTCAGGAACTTCCCCGGTGCGTACGTCAAGTCGGCCCCGGCGCCGCGTTGTTCGAGGGTGACGAGGAACGGGAGGTCGGTGTACCGCTTGACGTAGTCGGTGAAGTAGCCGGCCTGGCGGTCGACGAAGAACTCCTTGAGGATCACATGCCCCATCGACATCGCCAGCGCCCCGTCGGTGCCGGGTGCGGCGGGCAGCCACTCGTCGGCGAACTTGACGTTGTCGGCGTAGTCCGGGGCGACCGCGATCACCTTCTGGCCCCGGTAGCGGGCCTCCGCCATCCAGTGCGCGTCCGGGGTGCGGGTCACCGGCAGGTTAGAGCCCCACATGATCAGATAGCCGGCGTCCCACCAGTCGCCGGACTCCGGTACGTCCGTCTGGTCCCCGAAGACCTGCGGGGAGGCGACCGGCAGGTCGGCGTACCAGTCGTAGAACGACAGCATCACCCCGCCGAGCAGCGAGTAGAAGCGGGCCCCTGCGGCGTGGGAGACCATCGACATCGCCGGTATCGGCGAGAACCCGGCCAGCCGGTCGGGACCGTACTCCTTGATCGTGTGCACATGGGCGGCGGCGATCATCTCGCTCGCCTCGTCCCAACTCGCCCGTACCAGGCCGCCCTTGCCGCGCGCCGACTTGTAGCGCCTGGAGCGCTCCGGGTCGGAGACGACGTCCGCCCATGCCAGCACCGGGTCACCGAGCCGGGTCCTTGCCTCCCGGTACATCTCCAAGAGCACCCCGCGCACATAGGGGTAGCGGACGCGGGTGGGGGAGTAGGTGTACCAGGAGAACGCGGCCCCGCGCGGGCAGCCGCGCGGCTCGTACTCCGGGCTGTCCGGGCCGACCGTGGGGTAGTCGGTCTGCTGGGACTCCCAGGTGATGATCCCGTCCTTGACGTACACCTTCCACGAACACGAGCCGGTGCAGTTCACCCCGTGGGTGGAGCGCACCACCTTGTCGTGGCTCCAGCGGTCCCGGTAGAAGTCGTCGGCCTTGCGGCCACCGATCTTGTACAGGGTGCGGTGGTCGGCGGAGACCTCGGCTCGGGTAAAGAACCTGCGGGTGCCCACGAGCGCATCCGCCAACTCCCCGTCCAGGCCAGCCGGTTGGCGTGCCTGCGGGTCGGTTCCTGAGGTTCGTGGGCTCACGATGCCGCCTTCCCGGGCGTCAGTGGCCCGTCCTGTTGTGATCCGGCGTACTGATCGATGTCGACACCGGCTTCTGCGGCGAACTCCGTCGTGGCGAAATCCGCGCTCCGCGTTCCGACGCGGGAGCGGACCGCGTCCATGGCCTCCCAGTCCTCGGTGTTCAGCCCGGCCAGGGCGGCGGGGAACACGCCGTCCTGTTCCTTGAGGATGTGGTCGCGCAGCAGATCCAGGACGTCCAAGAGCCGCCGGGGCCAGACGGGGTCGGCCGGGACGCCCGCCGCGGCCTCGTCGAGGACGGCCTCGACGTGCCGGTGTTCGGCCCGGAGTGCCGCTATGCCTTCGGGAAACTCTTCCGCCAGCGGCGGGAAGAGACCCTGCTCCTCCACCGCCGTGTGCGGCACGAGAACGGCGGAGACGTGGCGCGCGATCCGCGCCATCCGGGACACGTCCGCGTTGCGATGCGCGGTGCGGACGTCCCCGATGAGATTGACGACCAGGTCGTGTTCACGGGTCAGTTCGGCGATCTGGGGTAATGCCTGGCAGCCGCAGTATTCGCACATGGTGACTCGTCTCAGGCCGGGTTGGGTGCCGTCGGGGTGCCATGGGCGCCGCGGGTGACGGCCTTGCGGACGGTGGTCGCGGTGAATGCCAGGGCGGCGGCGGCGATCAGGGCGAGCAGGGCCAGTCCGAGTGCGTAGGTGCCGTAGGCGCCGTAGAGGGAGCCCATCAGCAGAGGTGGGACGAAGCCGCCCAGTCCGCCGGCCGCGCCGACGACGCCGGTGACGGCGCCCACCTTGCCGGCCGGGGCGAGCAGGGCGACGAGGGCGAAGGTGGCACCGCTGCCCGCGCCGAGCGCGGCGGCGATCGCCAGGAAGGCGATGGTGCCCAGCGGGGCCAGCGGCGGGGCGAAGGACTGAACGGCCGCGCTCACCGTGACCACGGCGAGCGCCACGGCCAGCACGCGGGTGGGACGCAAGCGGTCGGACAACCAGCCGCCGACCGGCCGCATCACCACCGCCAGCAGTACGAACCCGGCCATCCGGTTGGCGGCGTCGGCCTGCGCCAGGCCGTACCCGGACTTGAGGTAGGTGGGCAGATAGACGGAGAAGGCGACGTATCCGCCGAACGCGACCGCGTACAGCGCGGATGCCTGCCAGGTGATACCGAGCCTGACGGTGGCGGCGAGCCGGCCAGTCATGGTTCCGGTCGGTACAGTCCTGCCCGGAGCGTCGCGCAGCAGGAACGCGGCCAGCACCGCATAGCCGGCCAGCACGATCGCGGTCACCACGAACGGGGTGGCCAGACTGTGCGTCTTGACCAGGTTCACCGTGGTCAGGGCGCTGATGGCGGTGCCGCCCATCCCGGCGCCGAAGACACCGATCGCGAGCCCCCGGCGCTCCGGCGGAAACCAGGCGCTGACAAAGGGCACCCCCACCGCGAACGCGGTGCCGCCGATACCGAGAAAGAACCCGCCCACCAGCAGCTGGATCAGGGAGGAGTGTCCGGCCAGCCCCAGGTACAGGACGGGGACGATGGTGGCGGCCGACACCAGCGGGAACATCACCCGGCCGCCGAACCGGTCCGTCAGCGCACCTACCGGTATGCGGCCCACCGAGCCCACCACCACCGGCACGGCGACCAGCAACGCCTGCTGGAACGCGCTCAGTTGCAGACTGTCCTTGAACCGCGGGCCGAGCGGGCTCAGCAGCGCCCAGGCCCAGAAGTTCACCGCGAACCCGACCGTGGCAAGCGCCAGCATCAGCCACCGCCGGCCGGCCGACGGTGGTGCGTTCGTGGCGGGGCCGGGGGACCGGGGCGAGCCGATGGCCTCCTGCGATTCATCGGCCTGGTTACCCGTTGTGGACTTGCCTGTTGGGATCTCCGGCTTTGCAGGGCGGGGCATCGTAGGCATGCTCTTCTCGGCTCCTCAGAAGTGCCGGCAGGCGGTCTCACGTCGCGTGTCTCGTGGCCGTGCCCGACCACGACATCCCCGTCAGGATCGCCAGGCGTCGGCTCCCAGGGCAGGGGCCGTTGGTCCTCATCTCCCGAGCCGGGTGGGGTACATGTGCCGGAAGGGCGCGGGCGGAATTCACACCGTGGGAGTCCTGTCGCTGGAGTCCGGACGAGGCGGGAGATACGGAGGAAACACCTGTTCGTGCTGCCCCCACGGCCCAGGCATGCCCTCAGGGCGCTGCTGGGCGGGAGCGGAACTGAATCGGTGGCCGCAGGGGAGGCGCCGGGCGGCCGAAGAGAACGCCACCGGTGCATCCGTGTCAACTGGCAGTATGCCGCCGAGGTCCAGGGCGTCCGACGTCAGCCTAGCCCCATCTGAGCTGTGGACAAGGGGCTGCGGTGCGCTCCGGGGAATGAGGACCTGCAGTGCGTCGGCCAGGTTGACCGGGATCTCGCGGACGACCGGCATCGTGCCCGCCGCCGGTCGTCCCCAGAACGAGTACGACCGGCGGCAGGGCCTGAAGCGACTGCCGAATCACCTTCGGCCGGCAGGGCCGTTCGGACCGGCCTTCAACCCGGCCCGTTCGGCAACGTCCGCCACATGGTCGTCCGGCCGTGGAGGAAGGGTGCCGCCCTTGCCCGGAGTACGGGCGAGAGCGTCGGAAGGCGCGGGTACATCTCGAAGGCGTGGGCCAGACCGGTCAGGCGCAGCAACCGCAGAACGCTCGGGCTGCTGGTCACGAGGCGAAGCCGCCCGCCCCGGATCTTCACGCGGTTCCGGGCGCGGCACAGCGCGGCCAGACCACTGCAGTCGATGAATGTCACGGATCGAAGGTCCAGTCCCGGCTCGGGAGTCTGGGGGACTTTCCCCGAGGGTGAGGAGTACGGACGAGGAGGCCGTCGCAGCGCACTGCCGTGTTCCGGTACCGCCATTCGTCAGGGCGACAGCTGGTCACGTCGCGAGGAGTCGATGCCCGATGCCGAGCCGTCCGTGTCGTCGACCCGGTGATCCAGGTGTTCCGACACCTCGACCACGCCGTCCACGCTGCGGCACAGCCGTACAACCACGGGAATGGTGGTCCTGCGTTCGACGGTTCCGCGCAGGGTGACCCGGCCGTCCACGACGTGAGCGGTCACCGCTGTGGGCGGGATACCCAGCGTGTGCACCAGTATGTCCCCGGTGATCTCCTCGCGGATGGCGCGGTCCCCGCGCAGGAACACCCGCAGCAGGTCGCCACGGCTTACCAAGCCGATCAGCCGGCCGCTCGCGTCCACCACCGGAAGTCGCTTGACACGATTCCGTTCCATCGCCCGGGCTGCCTCGGCCACTGTCCATTCCGGACGGCCGGTGACGGCCGGGCTGGTCATCAGCCCACCGGCCGTGGTCGCTTCGGCCATGGCCGGTTCGGCGGGCCAAGGGTCGAGGCCGGGCCCCGCCGCCGTGTCGAGTCGGCGTGCCTCCCTGCGCAGCAGGTCCGCCTCGGACACCACTCCGACGGGGCGGTCGCCGTCGTCCACGACCGGAACCGCGGTGATGTCGTGCTCAGCGAGCAGTTTGGCGATTTCCGTGAAAGACGCGTCCTGCCGCACGCTCACGACCTCGTTTGTCATCAGTTCGCTCACGATGCGGTGCCTCATGGCTCCTGCCTCCTTCGACATGGTTCTCAGCGTTCTTGCTGCCCACTGTCCGGTACCCGGGCACGGCTCTGCAGGGGCTGATCGGCCCCGCCTGCCGCCGAACGGCCCGAACCGGCCCCGCCGGTCTTCCTGAGGTGTGGACCGACCAGCCCATGCGGGCGGTATCCATCCCGGTCACGCTGGACATGTGGGGCGGTACCGGTTGGCCGCAACCGGGGCCTCGCATCGAAACGGTCACCACGACCGGCCGGTACACCGAGGAAAGGGATCGTCATGAAGGCACTCGTCTTCCACGGCCCCGGACAGTCCGCCTGGGAGGATGTCGCGGACCCCGGTATCCAGGACGCCACTGACGCGGTCGTCCGCGTCGACACCGTCACCATCTGCGGAACGGACCTGCACATCCTCAAGGGCGACGTACCCGAGGTACCTCCGGGAACGGTCCTTGGCCACGAGGCCGTCGGCGAGATCGTCGAGGTAGGAAGCGACGTACGCACCGTTCGTCCCGGCGACCGGGTGCTCGTCTCGTGCATCACGGCGTGCGGCCGCTGCCGCTTCTGCCGGGAGGGATCGTACGGGCAGTGCCGCGGTGGCGGAGGCTGGATCCTCGGCCACCTGATCAACGGCACGCAGGCCGAGTACGTCCGCGTGCCCCACGCCGACCTGTCCACGCACCTGCTTCCAGGCGCCTTGGACAGCAAGGACGCCGTGCTGCTGGCCGACATCTTCCCCACGGCCTACGAGGTGGGTGTGCTGAACGGCCGCGTACGGCCCGGAGACACCGTCGCCGTCGTGGGCGCCGGTCCCATCGGCCTCGCCGCGATCGCCACCGCCCGGCTGTACACCCCCGAGAAGATCATCGCCGTGGACCTCGCCCCGGCCCGGCTGGAGGCGGCCAAGCACCTCGGCGCCGACGCCGTGGCGGCCGCAGGCGAGGCCGAATCGCTGGTCGCCGACCTCACCGAAGGCCTCGGGGCCGACGTCGTCGTCGAAGCGGTCGGAGTCCCGGAAGCCTTCGAGACGTGCACGCGCATGGTGCGGCCGGGCGGACATGTGGCCAACGTCGGTGTGCATGGCAAGCCCGCCCTGCTGCACCTCGAAGACCTGTGGATCAAGAACGTGACGATCACCACCGCGCTGGTCGACACGTCCTCCACGCCGACGCTGCTGCGCATGATGGCGGGGGGCCGCCTGCCCGCCTCGTCGATGGTCACCCACACCTTCCAGCTGGAGCAGATGGAAGAGGCGTACGACGTCTTCTCCCGGGCCGCCGACACCGGCGCGCTCAAAGTCGTCCTCGGCGGGCAGCCGCACGACGTTCTGACGGTCAGGGCGTCCTGACAGGAGGAAGTGACCGGTAATGCCGGAACACACACCACCGAACACGGCGTCCGCGGAGGCGGACGCCGCACGGGGCGACATCGGACGGCGTATCGCCCAGCGCCGAGGGGAACTCGGCCTGACCCGGCAGGAGACCGCCGAGCGGGCGGGTACGGTCCCCAGCTACCTTCAGTACCTGGAGGAACAGTCCACCGCCACGCCCGGCACCGGCGTCCTCATCCGGCTCGCCGACGCCCTGGAGACCACGGTTTCGGCCCTGCGCAGTGGTGACGCCGACCTGCCGCCGGGGGGCGGCCGGGCCGCCGGCCACCCGGAGCTCGTGGAAATGAGCACCGAGGAGTGCCGCGCACGGCTGTCGACGCACGGTGTCGGACGACTCGCCATGTCCACGCCCACTGGTCCAGTCGTCGTTCCCGTGAACTACAGCGTCGTCGACGGTGCGGTCACCTTCCGGACCGCTCCAGGCTCGGCGCCTGCGGCCGCCGCCGGGCAGCAGGTCGCCTTCGAGGTCGACCACATCGACGAGGCGCTCAGCCGAGGCTGGAGCGTGCTCGTGCGCGGCCGCGCACGCGAGGTGACCGAGCCCGACGCCGTACGCCGGCTGGAGGAGCGGGCGTACAGCGGTCCCTGGGCGGGCGGCGAGCGGAACACATGGGTGTCCATCGATCCCGCCGACATCACCGGGCGCTCGATCACGGTGCGCTGACGCCGCGAGCGGTGTGAACGGAGATGCGGCCGGTACAGCCGTTACGTCGTGGGAGGGCCCGGTGCCTCCCACGACGTAACGGCGAAATGCTCAGGCGCGTGCCCGCGGGCGACACCGCCGGGGCCACTCTCCGGCAGTCGTGGACCGGTGGGCTCTCGTCCCCGCCGCCACCGGCGCACAGCATGGGACACATACCGCTGCACCACGTGAGAGCTGGAGCGCCTGATGCATCCCAACGACGGATTCCGCGAACTCGACCGGCAGGAGTGCCTGTGCCTGCTGGCCGGGGCGCCCGTCGGCCGCATTGTCCACACCCGTCACGCCCTGCCCGCGGTCCTGCCGGTCAGCTTCGGCCTGGACGGCGATTCCGCCGTGCTATTGCGCACCGCGGCGGATTCGGAACTGTCCCGCGCTGTCGACGGTGCGGTGGTCGCCTTCGAGGCGGACGAGGTCGACGCCGTCGCGCACTCCGGCTGGAGCGTCGTCGTCACCGGACACGCCACCGTGGTCACCGATGCCGCCGAGCACAGGCGGCTGTCCCTGACCGGCCCGCGCTCCTGGGGCGCCGCACCCGAGGAAGTCTTCGTACGCATCGAGGCCGAGCTGGTCACCGGTCGTGAACTCGTCGGCGGGCGCACGATCTACGGGGTGGACCTCTCCTCCTGAACACCCCCGCCACGCGTCCCGCACCCGGCTGATGCGGGGCGCGCCCCTGTCATCGATGGGTCGATCGGGACGAGGTCGTAGGGACCAATGGTCCCGCTGGGGGACAGCGGTCACTGACCGCGGATGCTCCCCGCGCAGCAGGATCAGTCTCAGATCAACTCCCCTGCTGGAACGGCCAGATGAAGGAGCGCAGCCATGTCCGCGACCGCGCGAGGACACGAACATTCCGGCGGCACGGGAGCGGTGGCCCCACCCTCCGACAAAAGACAGGCAGTCGGACTTCCGGCGGCGACCGCGCTGGTGATCGACAGCATCATCGGCACCGGAGTCTCAACGACGTCATGCCGCCGCGCCGGGTGCCGGGTATCTGGTGCGAGAGGGCCGATCGGCCCCATCGAGGCGGGAACACCGGCCCGGAAGACCTGCTTCGTCCTGGGCCTATCGGCGTCGCCGAGGGCTCCTGACGGCCCTGTTCCGCGCCTGCCGCGCGGACGAGTATCGACAGCAAAGACGTCCACGGGACTCCGCGGACGCGTCATGAAGGTATGCGGAGGCAGTGATGGCGACGGTGGCACCAACCAGCGTGCAGGCACCCGGGTCCGCGTGGCATGGTTTCACGGGAGGGCACTGGCGCGACCACGTCGACGTGCGCGACTTCATCCAGGCCAACTACACCCCGTACGAAGGCGACGCAGCCTTCCTCACCGGTCCCACGGAGCGCACCCGCACCGTGTGGCAGAAGATCGTCGCGCTGTTCCCGGAGGAGCGGCGCAAGGGCATCCTGGACGTCGACACCGCGACCCCGGCCACGATCACCTCGCACGCGCCCGGATACATCGACCGCGAGCGGGAGCTGATCGTCGGCCTGCAGACCGACGCCCCTCTGAAGCGCGCGATCATGCCGAACGGCGGCCTGCGCATGGTCGAGAACGGCCTCAAGGCGTACGGCTACGAGGCCGACCCCTTCGTCACCAGGGTTTTCGGCACCTACCGCAAGACCCACAACGACGGAGTCTTCGACGCGTACACCCCCGAGATGCGCGCCGCCCGCAAGGCCGGGATCATCACCGGGCTGCCCGACTCCTACGGCCGCGGTCGGATCATCGGCGACTACCGCAGGGTGGCGCTCTACGGCACCAACCGGCTTGTGGAGGCCAAGCGTGCCGAACGCGCCTTGCTGGACGCCCAGCCCTCCACCCCGGATGTCATCCGGGACCGAGAGGAACTGGCCGAGCAGACAAGGGCGTTGGACGAGCTGGCAGAGATGGCCGCCTCGTACGGCTGCGACGTCACCCGACCCGCCGCCACCGCACACGAGGCCGTCCAGTGGCTCTACCTCGGCTATCTGGCCGCGGTGAAGGAGCAGAACGGCGCGGCGATGTCGCTGGGCCGCACCTCGACCTTCCTGGACGTCTACCTCCAGCGCGACCTGACCGAGGGCCGTATCGACGAGACCCGGGCCCAGGAGCTGATCGACGACTTCGTGATCAAGCTGCGGATCGTACGGTTCCTGCGCACCCCCGAGTACGACGCGCTGTTCTCCGGCGACCCGACCTGGGTCACCGAGTCCATCGGCGGCATCGGCACCGACGGACGTCCCCTGGTCACACGTACCTCCTTCCGCTTCCTGCGGACGCTCTACAACCTCGGCCCCGCCCCGGAGCCCAACCTGACGGTGCTGTGGTCGCCCCGGTTGCCCGACGCCTTCAAGCGGTTCTGCGCCCAGGTGTCCATCGACACCAGCGCGGTCCAGTACGAGTCCGACGAGCTGATGCGCCCGCACACCGGGGACGACACGGCGATCGCCTGCTGCGTCTCGGCGATGGCGGTCGGCCGGCAGATGCAGTTCTTCGGAGCCCGGGTGAACCTGGCCAAGGCCCTGCTGTACGCGATCAACGGCGGCCGGGACGAGATGACCGGCGAGCAGATCGGCCCCGAGACGCCCGCACTGACCGGCGAGTACCTGGAGTACGAGGAACTGTCGAAGTCGTACGACGGGATGCTGGACTGGCTGGCCGCCACCTACGTCAACACGCTCAACGTCATCCACTTCATGCACGACAAGTACGCCTACGAGCGCATCGAGATGGCGCTGCACGACCACCCCGTGCATCGCTTCATGGCGTGCGGAATCGCCGGCCTCTCGGTTGCGGCCGACAGCCTCTCGGCCGTCAAGTACGCACGGGTGAAGGTGATCCGCGACGGCACCGGGCTGGCCGTGGACTACGAGACCGAGGGCGACTACCCGGCATACGGCAACAACGACGACCGCGTCGACGCCCTCGCCGTCGAGCTGGTGAAGTCCTTCATGGCGAAGGTGCGGGCACACCCCACCTACCGGGACGCCGAGCACACCCAGTCGGTGCTGACGATCACCTCGAACGTCGTCTACGGCAAACACACCGGCAACACCCCAGACGGCCGGCAGGCCGGACAGCCCTTCGCACCCGGCGCCAACCCCATGAACGGCCGCGACCGGCACGGGGTGGCCGCCAGCGCACTCTCGGTCGCCAAGCTCCCCTACGAACAGGCACGTGACGGCATCTCGCTGACCACGACGATCACCCCGGAAGGGCTGGGGCACGCGCCTGCCGAGCGCGCGGGCCATCTGGTGGGCATCCTCGACGCGTACACCGCCTCCGGCGGCTTCCACATGAACGTCAACGTCCTCGATCGGGCAACGCTGGAGGACGCCATGGAACACCCCGAGAAGTACCCGGAGCTGACCATCCGGGTCTCCGGCTACGCCGTCAACTTCGTGCGTCTCACCCGCGAGCAGCAGCTCGACGTGATCAGCCGCACCTTCCACGGAACGCTGTGAGCACGGTGACGACGATGCCCACCGGCCGGATCCACTCCTGGGACCTGTCCACCGGCGTGGACGGCCCCGGAACCCGGTTCGTCCTCTTCGTCAACGGCTGCCCGCTGCGCTGCCTGTACTGCGCCAACCCCGACACCTGGCACATGCGGGACGGCAGGGAGGCCACCGTCGACGAGGTGATGGCGGAGATCGACAAGTACCGGGGATTCATCACCACGGCCGGGGGAGGGGTGACCCTTACCGGCGGTGAGCCGCTGCTCCAGCCCGCCTTCACCGGCGCGGTCCTGCGCCGCTGCAAGGAGGCGGGACTGCACACCGCCGTGGACACCTCCGGCTTCCTCGGCGCCCGGGTCACCGACGAACTCCTCGCTGACACGGACCTGGTGCTGCTTGACATCAAGGCCTTCGAGATCGCCACGTACCGGAAGCTGACCGGAGGTGAACTCGCCCCCACTCTCAGCTTCGCCACCCGCCTGGACCGCCTGGGCATTCCGGTGTGGATCCGCTACGTCCTGGTGCCCGGCTGGACCGACGACCCAGAAGCGGTCGACGGACTGGCTCGCTTCGTCGCCGGCCTCGGGAACGTCGACCGCGTGGACGTCCTGCCGTTCCACAAGCTGGGCGCCTCGAAGTACGAAGCCCTGGACATCCCCTTCCCGCTGCACGACAACCCCGTCCCCGCACCGGCACTGACCGAACGGGTCCGCGAGCAGTTCAGGGAGCACGGACTCGTGACCTACTGAGCACCGTCCCGAGTACGGCACCAGGACCGGTACACGGCCACGGCGGTCGGCGGCGCCGGGAAGACCAGACCGGTGCCCACGGACTCGTCGGAGCGTGGGAGTCCAAGGAGTACGGCGACTCCGGGCGTCGGACTGCACCACCCTGCGGCATGCCTGCCCGCGCACAGGGTCATGGATCTCCTCCCGCCATCCGCTCAAGGAGCCACGAGTGACCGCGAGTCCGCGACGGGCAGACCTGCCCGGATACACCGCAACTTTGCTCGTGGTCCGCGGCACCGCTCCCAACCGGCCCTGTGGAAGGGGCCGTTCAGTCCAACGGCAGTGGACCTTCGGCATCCGGCGGCGCCCCTCCCGCGCCACAAGAGTGAAGTGAGCGGTGTCAGGGCACAGGCCCGGCATCGTTGCTTCCCGAAGGGATCACCATACGACTGGCTGTTCATGGCCGGTCCGCTCGGCGTCGGACTCGCCCTCGTCGGAGGCTTCGCGCTGCGGCTCGCGGCCGTCGTGGGCACCGCGATGATGGCGCTCGGCGACACCGGGGCGCCGGGAAGCTCTGGGCCAAGCTGCCGTTCGTCCGCACCGACGGCTGGCTGCGCTGACCACGGCAGCGGTGCGGGGTCCTGATCGGGACCCCGCACCCACGCGTCGAGCCCGCCCGCGCATAGGGCCGGTCGGCCCCCTTCGGGGACCTGCGGCCCCTGCACCACGATCGCCCCGACCACGAGTCTGGAATCAGATCCCCTGTTCAGGAGGTACGCATCATGTCCCGCATCGTCACCGTAGGCTTCGACGGTTCCCCCGAGAGCCGGGCCGCCGCCGAATGGGCGGCCCGGGAGGCGAACCTCCGCGGCCTGCCGCTGAAGATCGTCAACGTCTGGGAGCCGGTGCCGGAGCCCATGGCTCAGGCCCCACTGCTCGGCGCAGAGACACAGCAGCACTGGACCGAGCGGATTCCCCGCGAGGCGGCCGACGGCATCCGGCTGCGCCACCCCGGGGTGGACGTCACCGTGGAGCAGCCTCCCGGCCGGCCCGGAGAGGTGCTGTCCCAGGTGGCGAAGGAATCTGAATTGCTGGTCCTCGGCACCCGAGGTCTGAGCGGGCTCGGCGGGTTCATGGTCGGCTCGGTCGGTCTGGCCGTCGTCGCCCACGCCGAGCGTCCCGTAGTCCTCGTACGGGCCGGGGAACAGGCTGCCGACGAGCGCATGCAGGATCCGGCGGGGACGCCCTCCGCCTCGGCCCCGTACCGGCCCGTCGTCCTGGGGCTCGACATCGAGAGTCCCGACGACTCCGTGATCGAGTTCGCCTTCGAGGCCGCGCTACTCCGTGCCACCTCCCTGCGCGTCGTCCACGGCTGGAATGTGCCGCCCTACTTCGCCTACGGGATGTCGGTGGACCCCGAGTTCAATGCCCACCTGGCCAAGCAGGACGCCGCCTCCCTGGCCGAGGTGCTGCGGCCCTGGCGGCAGAAGTTCCCGTCTGTCGAGGTCGTCGAGGTGTCCCGGTCCGGCAAGCCCGCAAGTCACCTGGTGGACGCCTCCCACGAGGCCTCCCTGGTCGTCGTCGGACGTCGGATCCGCCGTTCCCCGATCGGCGCCCGCATCGGGCCGATCGCCCATGCGGTGCTCCACCACGCCACCGCCCCCGTCGCCGTCGTCCCGCACGACTGACCACTCCGAGGAGAGACAGACCATGAAGGCGGCAGTCGTACGAGCGTTCGGTGAGCCTCTCGTCATCGAGGAGCGCCCCGATCCCGAACCCGGTCCCGGGCAGGTCCGCATCCGGGTCGAGGCCTCCGGGCTGTGCCACACCGACATCCACGCGGCCCACGGCGACTGGCCGGTCAGGCCGAGTCCGCCGTTCGTCCCCGGCCACGAGGGCGTCGGCCTCGTCGAGGCCCTCGGTGACGGCGTCACCCACCTCTCCGTGGGGCAGAGAGTCGCCGTTCCGTGGCTGGGCAAGGCGTGCGGGCGGTGCGAGCACTGCCTGTCCGGCTGGGAGACGCTGTGCGAGCAGCAGATCAACACCGGTTACGGATGTGACGGCGGATACGCGGAGAAGATGCTCGCCTGGACCGACTTCGCCCAGCCGGTGCCCGAGGGAATCTCTCCGCGGGACGCCGCGCCGCTGACCTGCGCGGGCGTCACCACGTACAAGGCGCTGAAGGTCGCCCAGGTGCGTCCCACCCAACTGGTGGCGATCTCCGGCGTCGGTGGCCTCGGACACCTCGCCGTGCAGTACGCCAAGATCGCCGGTGCGACGGTGGCGGCCATCGACGTCACGGACGCCAAGCTGGAACTCGCCCGCGAACTCGGCGCGGACATCCTGATCGATGCTCGCAAGGAGGACCCGGCCGAGGTGCTTCAGCGGCACGGCGGCGCGCACACCGCGCTGGTCTGCGCCGTCAACGAGGCCGCGTTCGCCGCCGCGTACGGCGGGCTGCGGCGCGGCGGCAAGCTCGTCATGGTCGCGCTGCCGGCGCATGGCACGATCCAGCTGCCGATCTTCGACACCGTCCTCAAGGGCGTCAGCGTCATCGGCTCCATCGTGGGCACCCGGCAGGACCTCGACGAGGTGTTCCGGCTGCACGCGGCCGGCCGCACCCGGGTGATCTCTGTTTCCCGCCCGCTGGCCTCGGTCAACGAGTCCTTCGAAGACGTCCTGCACGGCCAGGTCGACGCACGGATCGTCTTCGAGTTCCGCGAAGGAGAGTGACCGCGATGGAACTTCCCCTGGTCGTGGGCGTCGACGGCTCCGAACCCAGTCTGCGCGCCGTGGACTGGGCGGCGGACGAGGCCGCCCTGCGCGGCGTACCGCTGCGCCTGGTGTACGCCTCACTGTGGGAGCGCTACGAGGGCGCCGCACTCGCCGAGGGGCTTGACCGGCCCTCGGAGCAGGTGCTGGCCGACAACATCGTCGAGGCCGCCGCGAGGTGGACCTGAAGATCTCCACCGAGGTGTTGCCCGAGGAGCCGGTGCCCGCACTGTTGCGGGAGGGGCGAAACGCCTCCGCGCTGGTCCTGGGCGCCCGCGGCCGCAGCGGCATCGCCGAGCTGCTGCTCGGCTCGGTCAGCCTCGCCGTCGCCGCCCGCGCGGACTGCCCTGTGATCGTGCTGCGCGGCAGCCACGACAGTCAGGCCGATGCCGGGATGCGGCGGCCCATCATGCTGGGCGTCGGCGGGGAACCGCACACCACGGAGGCCGTGCGGTTCGCCTTCCAGGAGGCGGAGGAGCGGCGGGTCGCCGTTCAGGCTGTCCGTGCCTGGCGCTGCCCAGCGCACGAGAGGGCCGACCATCCCCTGTTGACCGGAGATCCCGCCCACCACCACGAGCAGCGGGCCACCGAGACTCTGGAAGCGGCACTGCGCGACGCCGTGGCGGATCACCTCTCCGTCGAACTGCGACGGCGCGTCGTCGAAGGCACAGCCCGCGAGGCGCTCCTCGACGCCTCGGCCGACGCCGGCCTGCTCGTCGTCGGCGCACGCAGGAGGCAGGGACACTTCGGCCTCCAACTCGGGCGGGTCGCCCACGCGGTCCTGCACCACGCAGCGTGCCCCGTCGCCGTGGTACCGCAGCTGGCGTGAACACCGGGGCCGGCTCAGAGGCTCGCCGCGTGATCGGGGACGTATGTCCGCAGATCGCGGGGTGGGCGCTGGTAGCCGGTCGAGGGCGGCCGGGCCGGCAGCTCCAGCACCGGCGGCGGCACCTCGTGGTACGGCAGGGACCCGAGCAGATGGGCGATCATGTTCATGCGGGCCCGGCGCTGGTCGTCGTTCTCCAAGACGAACCACGGGCCTGCGAGGTGTCCGTGCGCACCGCCCACTCCTGGAGCTTCACCCGCTCCGTCTGCAGACTCGGCAGCTCCTGCTCGTACGCCGCGCGCGGCACCCTCGCCGTCTTCCTGCCGGCCATGCCGACCATGGGCATTCGATGACGGCAGTCTCCTTCAGGACGGAACAACCGCCACTGGGCACTCGGTGTGATCCACCACCGCATGCAGGGTGGGGCCGAGCGCCATGCCGGTCCGTCCCACGACCAGCAGCTCGGCGCAGGCCGATGCCTGGACCAGGGCGGAAGACGGACTCTTCAGGCGCACGTCCTCGTGGACGCGGACGTGTGGATGCTTCTCCCGCCACGGTCGCAGTACGTCCGACAGCTTCTGGACCTCCTGGTCCTCCCAGGCGCCTCGGTCCTCCTCGGGAAGGGCGAACGGCATCCACTGGTCGGCGAGGGACGGCAGCCGCCAGGCATGGACGACGCGCAGCAGCGCCCCGCGCCGCTCCGCGGCGTCGAACGCGAAGGCCAGGGCGGCGGCCACCGGACGGCGCGCGTCGATGCCGATTGCCACTGTTCGGGGTAGCCGCCCGCCGACGGCGGGACGGTCGGGGACGAGTACCACGGGCCGGTTCCCGAGCGCTGCGACGCCGTGTGCCACGGAGCCGACGGCCAGGCCCGCGAAGCCTCCCGCACCGCGCATACCGAGAACCATGAGGTCGGCCCACATCCCCACGGACAGCAGCGCCGGTACGGCCTCTCCGGTGAGGCCGACGCCTTCGATCCGGAGCGCCGGGTGATCTTCCGCAAGCACCTTCACCAACGCGTCCGGGGCGGGTTCACGGCAGTACGGCCATATCGCGAGCGCCTCCTCGGCGGACAGCGACGAGACATGCGCGACCCGCAGCGGCAGGCCACGCAACCGCGCCTCGCCCACCGCCCAGTCGACCGCGACGCGACTGCACGCAGAGCCGTCGACGCCGACAACGATCGTTCGCTCCATGGCGGTTCGCCCTTCTGGCATACGGAAGTCCTTGCGTCCACGGTCCGTCAGGACACTGCCCGGCCACAGGGGCCATACGGATCCGAACGGAGCTCAATGGCCCCTCCGCCTTCCCCGTCCGGACAGGACTCAGGGCCGACCGGCCCAGAAGCCGACCCCGGACAGCCCCTGGGGTGAGCACCCGGTCCGCCGGATGCTCGAACTGTCGAGAGGCTTGAGGAGAACCAAGATGACGGACGACAAGCACGGCCCCTACACGGTTCACGCCCTGCTCGCGGACGGGACCACGGTGTGCATACGCCCCGTGGAGCCCGGCGACCACGAACCCCTCCAGGGGCTGTACGAGGAGATGTCCCCGGAGAACCTCCGGCTGCGGTTCTTCGCTGCCAGCCGCCGGTCCGCCGAGATGGCGGCCGACCGAGCCTGCGCACCGCCGCGCCCCGGATACCGTGCGCTCCTCGCCGAGGCGCAGCACCAGGTGATCGGACTGGCCGAGTACGAGACCGGCGAGGACCCGGGCCGGCCGGAGATCTCGATCGCGGTGGCCGACGGACTCCACCACCGGGGCGTCGGCACGCTTCTCCTCGAACACCTGGTCTCAGCCGCCCGCGCCGAAGGCATCACCGCTTTCACGGCCGACGCACTCGCCGAGAATCACGAAGTGCTCCAGCTTTTCGCCGACCTCGGGCTGCGCACGGCCCGCCACTTCGAGGGCCCGGAAGTGCGCTGCACCATCGAACTCGAAGAGGACGAGACATATCTGTCGGCGGTGGAGGCACGCGGCCGGGCCGCCGACGTGGCCAGCCTGGAGCCCCTGCTGAGGCCGGACTCGATCGCCGTGATCGGTGCCGGACGCAGGCCCGGGTCGGTGGGCCGTGCCCTTCTCCACCATCTGCGCACAGGTGGCTTCACACGGCGTCTGTTCGCGGTGAACCCGAGCGTCACCTCGCTGCTCGGCGTGCCGTCGTATCCGTCGGTCGGCGCGCTGCCCAAGGTCCCGGACCTCGCGGTTCTCGCGGTGCCCGCGGCGGCGGTACCCGCCACCGCCGAGGAGTGCGGCAAGACCGGCGTACGGGCGCTGCTCGTCGTGTCGGCGGGGCTCGACAGCGATGAGGCGCAGGCGCTGCTCGCCGCGTGCCGGACCTACGGCATGCGGCTCGTCGGGCCCAACTGCCTGGGAGTTTCCAACACGGATCCGGCGCTGTCCCTCGATGCGACCTTCGCCGCCGATCATCCGAGTCCCGGCACGGCGGGTGTCGCCGTCCAGTCCGGCGGCGTCGGTATCGCCCTGCTCGACGGTCTTTCCCGGCTCGGCGTCGGTGTCTCGACCTTCGCCTCGCTCGGTGACAAGTACGACGTCAGTGGCAACGACATGCTCCAGTGGTGGGAGAGCGATGGCCGCACCGAACTCGCCCTGCTGCACCTGGAGTCCTTCGGCAACCCGCGGGCGTTCTCCCGTACGTCCCGGCGAGTGACCCGGCGAATGCCGGTGCTCACCGTCGACGCGGGCCGCACCGACGCGGGCCGACGTGCCGCCGCTTCGCACACCGCGGCCGCCGCGACCCGGACCATGACGCGTCAGGCGCTGTTCACCCAGGCAGGCATCACCGCCACCGGATCGGTCGGTGAACTCCTCGAAACCGCTGCCCTGTTGCACTCCCAGTCGCTCCCGACCGGAAGCCGGGTGGCGATTGTCACCAACGCGGGTGGCGCGGGCGTCCTGGCTGCCGATGCCTGTGCGGAGGCCGGATTGTCCCTGCCCCGGCTCACCCCCGAGGTGATCGACGACCTCCTCGCCGTACTGCCCGAAGGCGCGGCCGTCGGCAACCCCGTCGACGCCACGGCGGCAGTGACGGAGGAGCAGCTCAAGGACTGCGTGGAGCGGATGATGCGGTACCCGGGCATCGACGCCGTCCTGCTGGCCCTCGTTCCCACGGCCGTCGCCGCCGCGACGGGTGACAACCTCGTCCGGGCCCTCACGAACGGTCCCGGACGGCGCCCCCGCACGGTGGCCGTCGTACGGCTGGAGCAGGACCTGCCCGTCAAGCTGCTGCCCGCCACAGAAGGCGGCGCCATCCCCTCGTACGCCGAACCAGGGGCGGCCGCCAGGGCGTTGGCCCACGCGGCCCGGCGCTCGGCATGGCTGAGCCGGCCGACGGGCACGGTCCCCGACCTCGTAGGCGTCGACACAGCCCGCGCGCACGCGGTCGCCGAGACTTTCCTCGCCGCCCACCCGGACGGCGGCTGGCTCGACCCGCGCACCTGCGCCGAACTCCTCGCCTGCTACGACATTCCGCAACTGGCCTGGGCCTGGGCGGAGACCGAGGACGACGCGGTCGTCGCCGCCGAGCGGCTGCGCGGCCCCGACGGACGCGTGGTCATGAAGGCCCACTGGCCCGGCCTGCTGCACAAGAGCGAACAGCACGCCCTCCATCTCGACCTCCAGGGAGACTCCCAGGTGCGGGCCGCCTTCCGGGACTTGGAGACGCGATTCGCGGGGCTCATGACCGGCGTGGTCGTCCAGCCGCTCGCCTCACGTGGCACCGAGCTGTTCGCCGGCGTGGTGCAGGACGAGGTCTTCGGCCCGCTGGTGCTGTTCGGGCTGGGCGGTACCGCGACCGAAGTGCTGGCCGACCACGCCGCTCGTCTCGCCCCACTGACGGATCACGACGTGCACGACCTGATCACCGCGCCGCGCTGTGCACCGCTGCTGTTCGGTGCGCATGGCAACGGCCCTGTCGACCTCGAAGGCCTCGAACAAGTGCTGCTGCGCCTGTCCCGCATGGCGAGCGACCTGCCGCAGCTCGCCGAGGCCGACTTCAACCCCGTCCTTGCCACGCCCGGCCACGTCACCGTGCTCGACGCGCGGGTACGCCTGCTGCCGCGCAGGGCCCAGGACCCCTATCTGCGCCGACTGCGCTGAGGAGGAACAGACATGAAGCACAGCAGGATCGGCACCGTCATGACGGCCGACGTCGTCCGTGCCGTGCACGGCACCCCGTTCAAGGAGGTGGCTCGGCTGCTCGCCGACCACCGCATCAGCGGACTGCCCGTGGTCGACGAGGACGAGAAGGTCATCGGGGTGATCTCCGAGACCGACCTGATGGCCCGGCAGTCGCAGGACCCCGGTCCAAGGCGCCGCTTCCGGTTCGCGACTCTGAGCCGAGGTGCCCGGAGGCAGGCGGCGAAGGCCCATGCCCGAACGGCCGGCCGATTGATGTCCCAGCCGCCCGTCACCGTGCACGCCGAGGACACCATTGCCGAGGCCGCCCGGTCCATGGCGCGGCACCGTGTGGAGCGGCTGCCCGTCGTGGACGAGGAAGACCGGCTCGTCGGCATCGTCACCCGGCGCGACCTGCTCCAGGTCTTCCTGCGCCCGGACGCCGACATCCGCCACGAGGTGATCGAGGAGGTCCTGGTCCGCACGCTGTGGCTGGCGCCCCGGAGCGTCACGATCACCGTGACGGAGGGCGTCGTCACGCTCGCGGGTCACATGGAGCGCAAGAGCGAGACGGAGATCGCCGTCTCCATGACAAAACACATCGACGGAGTGGTGGCGGTGGTCGACATGCTCACCTACCGGCTCGACGACGCGCGCATCAGGCCGGACGAGCTGGCACTGCACGGAGTTACCGACGACTTGCTGCGACGACTGTGAGAGGAGGCGGACCGCCATGCTCAGCAAGGTGCTGGTCGCCTACGGAACGACGAACGGATCAACCGCCCGGATCGCCGAGGCGGTCGCCGACGTCCTGCGGAAGGAAGGGCTGACGGTCGAGGCACTGCCCGCCCGGTCCGTCGAGAGCGTGGAGGCCTACGACGCGGTGGTGGTCGGCGGCGGGCTCTACGCGGGACGGTGGCACCGAGATGCGCGACGGTTCGTCCGTCGCCACCGCCGTGCGCTGACCGGGCGCCCGCTGTGGTTCTTCAGCAGCGGACCGCTCGACGCCACGGCCTCGGAACGGGACATCCCACCTGTGCCCGGCGTCCGCCGGGCCATGGCGCGACTCGACGCCAAGGAGCACGTCACCTTCGGGGGCTGCCTCGAAGACGGCGCGAAGGGGCGTATCGCCCGGATGATCGTCTCCTCCGGAAAGGGCGGAGACTTCCGCGACTTCGAGCAGATCGAGTCCTGGGCCGCAGGCATCGGCGCACAGCTGCTCACGCCTTCGCCAGGAAGGGAACCTCAGTAGACGCGGCCCCGGCCCGCCTCCGGACACTAGGGCCGTCCGGCACGGGATCGCGCACCATTCGACTCAAGTGCCCTGCTTCAAAGGGGAGTTGGATGAGAGTGAAGGAACTTCCCGATGCGTTTCCCGACAGGAGGTGAGAGCAGTGCGTACGACCCTCACGCCGGAGTTCTATCAGCTGTTCGCCGTGCTGCTGGTCGCGGCCATGGCCGTGACGTTCGTCGTGGCCGCGGTGGCCGACGGGGCTTTCGTGTGGCTGTTGCGTCGGCTGTCCGCTCGTCGGCAGCCGCGCCGCGCAACAGTGCCGAACGTCCCCGACAGGGGCCGAACCGCCCCTACTGCCGACCGCACGCCGGTGCGACGGTGAACGTGGTCCCCCCGACCGGGGCGGGACGTCCGAGGCCGTACCGAAGGCGGTGGCGATGATGGAACTGCCCCTGGTTGTGGGTGTCGACGGATCGGAGTCCAGTCTCCGCGCGATGGACTGGGCGGTGGACGAGGCGGCCCGCCACGGGCTGCCGCTCCGCCTGGTGCACGCTTCCCTCTGGGAGCGCTATGAAGGCATGGAGTTCGGGAGCGACCTCGGCCGGCCCTCCGGGCGGGTGCTCGCCGAGAACATCGTCGGATCCGCGGCGGAACGCGCCTGGCGGCGCAACCCCGCCGTGAAGGTCTCCATCGAACTGGTGCTCGAAGGGGCGGTCTCCGCGTTGTTGCTGGAGGGCCGCAACGCCGCGGCGCTCGTGACGGGCTCGCGTGGCCGCGGCGAGCTGACGGGACTGCTCCTGGGTTCGGTCGGCCTGGGTGTGGCGGCCCGGGCCCACTGCCCGGTGATCGTGGTGCGCGGCGACAAGGTCGCCGTGGAGGGCACGCACGAGCGGATCCTGCTCGGAGCCGGGGACCCCGACGTGAGCGGTGAGGCGGTGCGTTTCGCGTTCCGTGAGGCCGCCGCCCGCGCCAGCACGCTCGATGTCGTACGTGCCTGGCGCTGCCCCGCGCACGAGACCGCCGATCATCCGGCGTCGGCGAACGAACCGGAGCGGTACCACGAGGAGCGGGCTTCGGCCCTGTTGGACGCGGTACTCCACGACGCTGTCGCGGACCACCCGCACGTGCGGATACGCCGCACGACGGTCGAGGGACCGGCCCACAAGGTCCTGCTGTACCGCTCCGCCGCCGCCGACCTGGTGGTTGTCGGAGCCCGGCGCAGGCACGGCCACTTCGGCCTCCAGCTCGGCCGGGTGGGCCACACCTTGCTGCACCACGCCGACTGCCCGGTGGCGATCGTGCCGCAACCGGTGTGACCGTGGGAAACGCCCCGTACGCACCTCATCCCTCCTCGCTCAGGAGTTGTCCATGACCGTCCGAGTGGGTATCAACGGATTCGGCCGCATCGGCCGCACCCACCTGCGCGGGGCACCGGAGCGTGCCGAGTCCGGCAGGTCGGCGTCCGCCGAGGCGGCTGACGGGCGGCCGCGCGGCATCCTGCGGGTGACCACCACGCCGATCGTCTCCCCTGACGTGATCGGCGATCCCGCCCCCTGCGTCTTCGACGCGGCCCTGACGCAGGCGCACGGCCACCTGGTGAAGGTCTTCGGCCGGTACGACAACGAGTGGGGCTGCAGCAACCGGCTGCTCGACCTCACCGGCACCGTGCCGACGGGCCGGTTCCAGGAACACGCGGCGGAGCAGCTGTGAACCGGCCGCCCGCCCGGCCCGGGAACTCCCTCGACGGAATCGCACCCGTGCTGCGGGGCGTTCGCGCCGTCGTCCTCGACACCGACGGAGTGATCACCGACTCGGCCAGGGTGCACGCCGCCGCCTGGAAGACCTCCTTCGACGCGTTCCTGCGCGACCATCCGCCCGAGGACCCTCACCAGCGGCGTCCGTTCGACACACGCGACGACTATCTGAAGTACGTCGACGGCAAGTCCCGCCTCGACGGTGCCGCCGCCTTCCTCGCCTCACGCGGCCTCGACCTGCCGGCCGAGACGGTCCGCGACGTCGCCGCCGACAAGGAGCGGCTGTTCACCGAGCGGCTGCGTGAGAAGGGCATAGACGCCTACCCGGGCACGGTGCGGCTGCTGCGCGCCCTGCGGCGCGAGGCGATGCCCCTTGCCGCCGCCTCCGCGTCCCACCACGCCCGTGAACTCCTCACCGGAGCCGGCGTCCTCGACCTCTTCGATGCGCTGGTCGACGGCGGCGAGGCGGCCCGGCTCGGCCTCCCGGGCAAACCGCGGCCCGACCTCTTCCTGGAAGCGGCCCGCCGACTCGGTGTCCCCGCCGACCGCACCGCCGTCGTCGAGGATGCCCTGGCAGGCGTGGAGGCGGGCCGTCTGGGCGGGTTCGCCCTGGTCATCGGTGTGGATCGCACGGCTGGTCCAGACACCCGGGACGGACTCCTGCGGCACGGCGCCCACCTGGTCGTACGCGACCTGGGTGAACTGATCGAGGCAGGAGCACCGACGTGACGGGCTGGACCTGGGACTACGAGGGCTACGAGCCCGCGGACGAGCGGCTCAGGGAGTCCCTGTGCACGCTGGGCAACGGCTACTTCGCCACCCGAGGAGCGATCCCCGAGTGCGCGGCGGACGACGTGCACTACCCCGGGACCTACGCGGCAGGTTGCTACAACCGGCTCACCTCCGACGTGGCCGGACGCCGGGTCGAGAACGAGGACATGGTCAACCTGCCCAACTGGCTGCCGCTCCACTTCCGCCTGCACGGCGATGACGGCCCGGGACCGTGGCTCACCCCGGACACCGCGACCGTCCTCGAACACCACCAGACCCTCCATCTGTCCACCGGCCTGCTGGAGCGCCGGACGCGGTACGCCGACGACGAGGGCCGCACACTGGCCGTACGCCAACTGCGCATCGTGCACATGGCCGACCCCCACCTGGCCGCCCTGCGCACCGAGTTCACGGCGGAGAACTTCTCCGGTGAACTCGACGTCGAGGCGGTCCTCGACGGCGCCGTCACCAACGCGGGCGTGGCGCGCTACCGGGACCTGGACGGCCGCCATCTGACCCACGTGCACACCGACACCGCCACCCCGGACACTGTGTGGCTGCGTTGCCGCACCCGTACGTCGGACATCCGCGTCGGCATGGCGGCCCGCCTCACCGCGCACGAACCCGTATCCACCCACCACGGGGCGCTGCGCGCCGTCCAGCACACGCGCCTGCCCCTCGCTCCCGATCGCACCGTCACCGTCGACAAGACCGTCACCCTGCACACTTCGCGGGACTCGGCGATCAGTGACCCGCTGCGCGCGGCGATCGACCGGGTGAGCGCGGCACCCGGCTTCGACGACCTGCTGGAGTCGCACATCACGGCATGGGACCAGCTGTGGCGCCGGGCCGAACTGGACGTGCCGGGCGAGGCGGGCAGCATCCTGCGGCTGCACCTCTTCCACGTCCTGCAGACCCTCTCCCCGCACACCGCCGATCTCGACGTGGGCGTACCGGCCCGAGGTCTGCACGGTGAGGCGTACCGGGGTCACGTCTTCTGGGACGAACTGTTCGTCCTCCCCTATCTCAACCTGCACTTCCCCGAGGTGTCCCGCGCCATGCTCGGCTACCGCCACCGTCGGCTCGAACAGGCCCGTTCCGCGGCCCGTTCCGTCGGCCGGACAGGTGCGCTCTACCCGTGGCAGAGCGGCAGTGACGGCCGCGAGGAGACACAGGAGCTGCATCTCAACCCACGCTCCGGGCGCTGGCTGCCCGACCACTCACGCCTTCAGCACCACGTCGGCTCGGCCGTCGCCTACAACGTGTGGCAGTACTGCGAGGCGAGCGGGGACGCAGAGTTCCTGCACACCAAGGGTGCCGAGATGCTTCTGCAGATCGCCCGCTTCTGGGCGGACTCGGCCACCTACGACGAGAGCCTCGGACGGCACCGCATCCGCGGCGTGGTAGGCCCGGACGAATACCACGACGCCTACCCCGGTGCCGAGAAGCCCGGCCTCGACGACAACGCCTACACGAACGTCACGGCCGCCTGGGTGCTGACCCGCACGCTCGAAGTACTCCAGGCACTTCCCGAACCGCGCCGGCGGGAACTCGTCGAACGGACGGCTCTGGACGGCGGCGAACTCGAACTCTGGGAGGACGTGTCCCGCACGCTCCACGTTCCCTTCCACGACGACGTCATCAGCCAGTTCGAGGGCTACGGCGACCTGGAGGAACTCGACTGGGACGCCTACCGCGACCGGTACGGCGACATCCGCCGGCTGGACCGGATCCTGGAGGCGGAAGGTGACACCGTCAACCGCTACCAGGCGTCCAAGCAGGCCGACGTCCTCATGCTCGGCTACCTCTTCTCACCTGCCGAGCTCCAGGGTCTGTTCAGCAGACTCGGCCACCGCCTCGACGAAGCCACCTGGCGGCGCACCGTCGACTACTACATGCGCCGTACCAGCCACGGCTCCACCCTCAGCGGGCTGGTCCACGGCTGGGTGCTGGCCCGGGCCCGGCGCGCCGAGGCATGGACGTTCTGCCAGGAGGCGCTCAAGGGCGACATCGCCGACCTTCAGGGCGGGACCACCGGAGAGGGAATCCACCTCGGCGCCATGGCCGGCACTCTCGATCTCGTACAGCGCGGACTGACCGGACTGGAAACACGTCAGGGTGCCCTGTGGCTGGATCCGGTGCCGCTGCCGGAGCTGTCCTCCTACGGGTTCGCCCTCCGCTACCAGGGGCACTGGGGAGTGCGGCTGCGAATGGAGCAAGGGAGCCTGGAGATCGAGGTGCCCTCGTCCGACCTGTCGCCCATCGACGTCCGGCTGCGCGATCGTGTGGTTTCCGTGCAGCCGGGGGAGACGGGTCAACTCGTACTGCCCGACTGACGGGTCGATTCAACGGTCGCCGACACATGAGTGCGGCACTGTGGTCGCCGTAGGCGGCATGCGCCTCAAGTACCTGGTGCGGGCGACACGGCAGGTGCATCGTCATCTCAGGCTCCCTGGACGGAGTCCGGCGGATCCAAGTCTGAGCAATCCGAACAGGTGGGTTCGGTTGTCGTTCCTTGGTCGAGGTAGACCCGTGGTGTCCGTAGGTGTGATGTCCGGCCGCTCCAAACGGGGAGGCGTTTGGGGTGTGACGCGGTGAAGTGGAGCTTGAGCGCTTCTTGATCGCCTGTTCCTGGCGTGTTCGCGGGCGATCTCACGCTATGACGTCGCGGCCGCAGCGTGCCCGTGTGGCCTTGGGCGGGGACCTGGCACGTCCGTGCACGACGGTCACCGGGCATCTGCCCCTGATGAAGACAGCGCTGCAGTGCCCGGGGCCATGGGGCACGGCAGCGTTTCCTGGGTGGGTCGTCAGGCGAGGGTCACCTCGACCGGCAGCTTCTTGATGCCGTTGACGAAGTTGGAGCGCACCCGGGGGACGTCGCCGGCCAGCTTGATGTCGGCGATCCTCGGGATCAGCTCCTCGAACATGATGCGGATCTCGGTGCGGGCGAGGAGGTTGCCCAGGCAGAGGTGGGGGCTGCCCTTGCCGAAGGTGACGTGGTCGTTGTCGGTGCGGGCGACGTCCAAGTCGTAGGGGTTGTCGAAGACGTCCTCGTCGCGGTTGCCGGAGGCGAACCACATGACGACCTTGTCGCCCTCCTTGACCTGCTTGCCGCCGAGTTCGACGTCGCGGGTGGCGGTGCGGCGGAAGTGGTAGACGGGGGAGGCCCAGCGCAGGAACTCCTCGACCGCGGTGGGAATCAGAGAGGGGTCGTCCTTGAGCCTGGCCAGCTGCTCGGGGTGCTGGAGCAGCGCCAGCATCGAGTGGGAGATGGTGTGGCGCGTGGTCTCGTTGCCGGCCACCACCAGGAGCAGGAAGTAGTTGTCGAAGTCCTGCGCGGACAGCGGGACTCCGTCGCGCGGGGTGGTGTTGACCAGCTTCGACACCAGGTCCGTGCCGTCGCCGCCACGCCGCTGCCGGGCCAGCTCCCGGCCGTACTCGAAGACTTCGAGGGAGGCGGGGGAGCGGAAGGGCAGGTCACGGTACTGCTCGCTCTCCGCGCTGTTCAGCAGGACGTCCGCGTAGTCGGGGTCGGTGTTGCCGATGATGCGGTTGCCCCAGTCGATGAGCCGCTGGTTGTCCTCCGGCGGTACGTCGAGCAGGCGTGCCAGCACGTTGATGGGGAAGTCGGCGGAGACGTCGGCCACGAAGTCGAAGGTGCCCTTGGCGAGGGCCGCGTCCAGGGTCTTCGCGGTCAAGCCGCGCAGGAAGTCGCCGTAGCTGTTGATGACGCCCGCACCGAACTGCCGCTGGATCACGCTGCGCATCGCGCGGTGGCGGACGCCGTCCAGCTCCAGGATGGAGGCGCGTTTCTTGATCTGGTCCTCGTCGACCTCTTCGAGGTTGACGAATTTCGTGGAGGTGAAAGTCTCCGCGTCGCGGTCGACTCGCGCGATGTCCGCGTGCCGGGTCACCCCCCAGAAACCGGAGTTGGGGGCCTCCTCCGGCTGCCAGTGGACCGGGTCCTGGTGGCGCAGGGTGTGGAACATCCGCCATGGGGTGACGCCGTCGGCGAAGTTGTCGAGGTCGGCGAGGTCCACCTGGTCGAGCGGCATGGGCTCGTCGAGGGCGGCGCGCAGCTCGGCGCGGGTGGTGGGGACGGCGCGGGCAGTGGGGCTGGTCATGGTGGTGGATCTCCTGGGCGAGGGCGACGAGGGCCGGCGGCCTTTCGGTGGGCTTACAGGTGGTAGGCGTACTCGGTGAACTCCCAGTCCGTGACGTGCCGTTGGAAGCGTTCGACCTCGTTCCGTTTGTAGGTGAGGAAGGAGGTGGTGAAGTCCTTGCCGAGGACGTCGGTCAGGGCGGTGTCCGCCTCCAGCGCGTCGAGCGCGGCCGGCAGGCTCGCGGGCAGCAGGGCGGACTTGGCGGTGTCGTAGCCGTAGCCCTCCAGCGGGGCGGGCGGCTCCTCGCCTTCCTGGATGCCGAGCAGGGCGGCGGCGATCGTGCCCGCGATCAGCAGGTAGGGGTTGGCGCTGGCGTCGCCGAGACGGAGTTCGAGGCGGGCGCCGCTGCCGCGCTCGGGCGGAATGCGGACCATGGCACTGCGGTTGTCGAGCCCCCAGTCGATCAGCCAGGGCGCGAGGGTGTCCGGTCCGAAGCGCTTGTACGAGTTCACGGTCGGGTTGGCCAGTGCGGCGAGCGCGGGTGCGTGGGCGAGGATGCCCGCGATGGCGTGGCGGGCGGTGGCCGAGAGGCCGTACGCGCCGGAGGGGTCGTCGAAGGTGTTGTGCCCCTCGGTGTCGCCGCACGACAGGTGGAGGTGGAACCCGGAGCCGCCCGCGTCACCGAAGGGCTTGGCCATGAAGGTGGCCATGTTGCCTTCCTTGCGGGCCAGTTCCTTGACGGCCGCCTTGAAGCGGAAGGCGCGGTCGGCGGCGTCCAGTGCCTCCGAGTGGGTGAGGTTGATCTCGTACTGGCCGCCGTCGAACTCGTGGTTGCCCGTGATGACGCCGAGGCCCAGGTCGCGCAGCTGCCGCAGGGTGCGCAGCAGGTGGTTGTCGGGGTCGGCGCGCAGGCCGGCGGTGTAGACGGCGCCGATGGCCTCCGGTGAGCGGCGCCAGCCGGTGGGCGTGCCGGGGGAGGGCTCCAGGAGGAAGTACTCCAGCTCGGGGCCGACGACAGGACGGAGTCCCTGCTCGGAACATCGGGCCAGAACGCTGCGCAGCAGGTCGCGTGGTGACTCGGGGGCGGGACCCCCGGTCGCCGGGTCGGTGACCTCGCCGAGACAGGTGGCGACGCCGGGCTCCCACGGCAGGGGGGCCGCCGTGGACAGGTCGGGGCGTACGCACACGTCCGGCAGACCGGCGTCCAGACCGCCCGAGACCGGGACCACGTCCCCTTGGGGGGAGGTGTGGTAGACGGCGCGGCAGAAGGCCAGGCCGTGCTCGGACGCCGACGGCAGGTGGTCCAGCAGGACGTCCCGGGCACGGTCGGTGCCCATGAGGTCGGGGTAGATCACCCGGACCACGTCGACGCCCTCGGCGGCGAGCCGCTCCATGTGCCGGCGGATGTCTGGGGTGTCGGATGCGCTCACCGGTGTCTCCTCGGGCGGCTGGGTGGGGACATCCCCCGGGCTTCGGGGCTCTGGGGGTGGGGGTGTGCAGAAAACGGAAGCCGGGGTGCGGGTTCAGGACAGCCAACCCCGGTGTACTCGTTTGGTCCCGAACGGTATGGAGCGGAGCCGCCGTCCCGCAAGAGGTTGGTCGAGAAAATTTATCCACCTGGACAGGTATTGACCAGAGGGGAGCGGCTTCCTATGTTGTTTGAAGCCAAACGAGTCAGGGGTGCGGCTCTGTCGCACCCCTTTGGCCGAGGGGCCCGGCCACACCCGGGCGGGCCCCTCTTCAGCCCCTCTCCCTGCTCCGACGCCCTCACCCTCAGGAGGACCGCCATGAAGGTCGTCGTCGACCTGAACAAGTGCCAGGACCACGGCCAGTGCGTCTTCGCGGCACCCGACGTCTTCTCCATGGATGGCGACGGACACCTGGTGTACGTCTCCGGCCCCGAAGAGGCGCTGCGCGACGAGGTCGAGGAGGCCGCGGACGTGTGTCCGCTGCAGGCCATCCGGATCGAGGCCTGAGTCCCCATGGCCGCAACCATGACCGGACGCGTAGTCGTCGTGGGCGCTTCGATGGGTGGCCTGCGCGCCGCCGAGCAGCTCCGCGCGGCGGGCTGGACCGGGGCGATCACGGTCGTCGGCGACGAGCCCCACATGCCCTACAACCGGCCTCCGCTGTCGAAAGAAGTGCTGGCAGGGAAGGCGCCGTTCGAGTCCCTGGCCTTTACACCGAAGGCGGTCGCCGCCGACGTGGAGTGGCGGCTCGGCACGAAGGCCGTCGCGGCCCGCCTGGACGAACGGACCGTCGAATGCGACGACGGCGAGACCGTTCGGTACGACGGACTGGTCGTCGCCACCGGAATGCGCCCCCGGCGGCTGCGCTGCCCGGGCCCGCTCCATGGCCGTCATACCGTCCGTACCCTCGCCGACGCCCAGGGTCTGCGGGACGAACTGACCCGGCCGGGCGCCCGAGTGGTCGTCGTCGGCGCGGGATTCATCGGCTGCGAGGTCGCCGCCACCGCCGTAGGACTCGGTGTCCGCGAGGTGACCGTCGTCGATCCGCTGCCGCTGCCCATGGTGGGCCCGCTCGGCGAACTGCTCGGACGGGCGCTGCTCAAGCGACACGAAGAGCGTGGGGTGCGCTTCGCGCTCGGCGCGGGGGTCGCCGGGTTCGAGGGCGAGGACCGGGTGACCGGGGTCGTCCTCGGCGACGGGACGGTCCTGTCTGCCGATGTGGTCGTGGAGTCGGTCGGCTCGATCGCCAACGTCGAGTGGCTGCAGGGCAACGGGCTCGACCTGTCCGACGGTGTGCTCACGGACGAGCGGCTGCGGATCGGCGGACGCCCGGACGCCGTCGCGGTCGGCGACGTCGCCCGTTTTCCCAACGCCCGTTACGACGGCGTACCCCGCCGCGTCGAGCACTGGTCCATCCCGACGGACACCGCCAAGCACGCCGCGATGGTGCTTGTGGCCCATCTCGCCGGCGCAGATGGCGAGGTGGCTCCTTTCGCGCCACTGCCCACCTTCTGGAGCGACCAGCACGAGTTCCGGCTGCAGTCCTTCGGGGCGCCGGTCCTCGGCAAGGACGACGTCCGTGTCCTGGACGGCGACCCGGAGGACGACGTCCTGGTCGGTTACCACACCGGTGGTCGGTTGGTCGGTGTCGTCGCGCTCGGCGGCCAGGCCACCGCGATGGGCGCCGCCCGTTATCGCGCCCAATTGCTCAAGTCGCCCGCCCTCACCGTGTAAGGAAGCCCCTCATGACACCTGTCCGTGGTTACCTCCACCCCAAGACAGCGAGCGGCGCCTCGTCGCTGATTCCCTCCCCGCCGTGGCGCTACTCGGGTGACCTGCTCACCGTCGAATACCGCACCGACCCCGCCCGTGTACGCGAACTGCTGCCCGAGCCGCTGGAGTTGGCCGACGAGGACCCTGGCGCGGTCGCGTTGATCTGGGCCGACTGGCAGTCCTGCTCCACGTCCGGAGGCGAACTGCTGGACCCGGTGCTCTCCCAGTACAAGGAGGCCTTCGCGGTCGTCCGCTGCAAGTACAGGGGGCAGACCTACACCCGGTGCGTGTACATCTGGGTCGACAAGGACTTCGCCATCGCCCGTGGCCTGCACCAGGGCTATCCGAAGAAGCTCGGATCGATTCACCAGACGCGGCCGCATCCGTACGGTCCCGCTCCGCGGATCGAGGCGGGGGCGCGCTTCGGGGCAACCCTCGCCGCGGCGGACCGGCGGTTGGCCCAGGCCGTGGTGACCCTGCGAGAGCCGTCCGGGACGAACGGCTTCGTCAACAGCCACCCCATGGCCCACCACCGGTGGCTGCCGTCGATCGAGAAGGGCAAGGGTCTGGCACTCGACGAGCTGATCGAGTCCGGCGCGTCCTCCTTCGAGGGCGGGCAGGCGTGGGTCGGTGAAGCCGAGTTGGACATCTTCGAGGCGCCCACCGAGGAACTGGCCCGACTGGAGATCCGTGAGCCGATCGCTGCCTACTACCGCCAGGTCGGCGTCGTCTGGGACGGCGGCCGACTGCTGGAGTCCGGCACGTCGGGAGCGTCTGCCGGGTGAGGTTCGTGGTCGGCTGCGGGTCGTTCGTGGCTGGTCGCGCAGTTCCCCGCGCCCCTGGGTTGGCCATCTTCCCCTCGTTCAATTGGAGCCCTTCTTATGCCTGACAACATCGTCGTCGGCGGCGTTTCCGTCGACACCCGGCACTGGATCGGTGGCGAGCGTGTCGCCTCCGATGACACCTTCGCCGATGTCTCGCCCATCGACGGGAGCGTCCTCGGAGAGATGGCCCGGGGCGGTCCCGCCGAAGCCGTCGCAGCCGTGGCCGCCGCGAAGGCCGCCTTCCCCGCCTGGGCCGCAACGTCACGGGCCGAACGCGCTCGCATCCTGCACGCCATCGCCGACGGCGTGGAGAAGCGGATCGAAGAACTCTCGATCGTCGAGACCACCGACAACGGCGCGCTGCTGCGCTCGCACCGTCGGGGCGTGATACCCCGTGTCGCCCACAACTTCCGCTTCTTCGCCGACTGGCTGCTCAAGCTGGAGCACGAGGACTTCGAGACACGCGGTCACAGGAATCACGTGAGCTGGGACCCGGCGGGCCCGTCCGTGCTGATCACCCCGTGGAACGCGCCCCTGATGCTTGCCACCTGGAAGGTCGCCCCCGCCCTGGCGGCCGGCAACACGGTCGTCCTCAAGCCCGCCGAGTGGTCCCCGCTGACCGCCTCCCTGCTCGCCGACATCGCGGCCGAGGCAGGGCTGCCCGCCGGGGTCCTCAACGTCGTCCAGGGCTACGGCTCGGAGATCGGCGACGCCCTCACCTCGCACCCGGACGTACGGCGGATCAGTTTCACCGGATCGGTGCCGACGGCCAAGCGCATCGCCGAGTCCGCCGCCGGCAACCTCACCCCGCTCAGCCTCGAACTCGGCGGCAAGTCACCGCTGTTGGTCTTCGCCGACGCCGACCTCGACCTCGCCGTGGACCTCGCTGTCGAGCAGTACGACAACGCCGGGCAGGTCTGTCTCGCCGCCACCCGCTTCCTCGTCGAGGAGTCGGTCGCCGAGGAGTTCACGCGCCGGTTCGTCGAGAAGGCCGCGACGCTCACGCAGGGCGACCCGCGCGACGAGACCACCGACATCGGACCCAATATCCACCCCCG
The DNA here is from genome assembly GCF_036182465.1 of Streptomyces sp. NBC_00258. Lineage (NCBI taxonomy): Bacteria > Bacillati > Actinomycetota > Actinomycetes > Kitasatosporales > Streptomycetaceae > Streptomyces > Streptomyces sp. NBC_00258. The sequence goes on along the minus strand of NZ_CP108081.1, from coordinate 1,346,366 downwards.
CCAGCTGGAGAAGATCGACGCCTTCGTACAGCGGGCGCTCGCGGCCGGAGCCCGTGCCGTCATCGGCGGACACCGCAAGGACACCCAGTACTACGCACCGACCCTGCTCACCGATGTCGCCCAGGACTCGGAGATCGTGCAGGAGGAGGTCTTCGGCCCGGTCCTGACCCTGCAGACCTTCAGCACCGAGGAGGAAGCCGTCCGCCTAGCCAACGACACCCGCTTCGGCCTGGCCGCCACCCTCGCCACCGGCGACGCGGAGCGCGCCGAACGCGTCACCGAGCAGCTCGTCGCGGGCACCGTCTGGGTCAACTGCTTCTTCGTACGCGACCTCCAGGCACCCTTCGGCGGCTCCCGACACTCCGGCGTCGGCCGCGAGGGCGGCACCTGGAGCTTCGACTTCTACTGCGACGTCAAGAACACGGTCACCGCACCGAACGGATGGAAGAACCATGGGTGAGATCGTCGGGGCGGGCCTCCTCGCCCATGTCCCCACCATCGTGCTCCCGGAGGAGGACCGGCTGGAACTCAACGAGGGCAAGGAGATCACCCTCGTCACCGGGCTCCGGCAACTCCGCAAGGACGTCTTCGAACGCGATGCCGCCAACGAATACGACACCGTGGTCGTCCTCGACTCGCACTGGGCGACGACGGTCGAGTTCGTCGTGACCGCACAGCAGCGCCGCGCCGGCCTGTTCACCTCCGAGGAGCTGCCGCGCGGCATGTGCCGGATGCCGTACGACTTTCCCGGCGACCCCGAACTCGCCCGCAACGTAGAGAAGTTCGCCGACAAGCACGGCACCTGGATCACCGCGATCGAGGACGACTACCTGCCGATCTACTACGCCACCACCAACCTCTGGAAGTTCCTGGGGGAGGGGTTGCCCGACAAGCGCTGGGTGACCATCGGGGTCTGCCAGACCGGCGACATGGAGGACCACCTGCGCCTCGGCCGAGCCCTCGCGGACGGCATCGCCGCGACCCCCGGACGCCGCGTGCTGGTCATCGCCTCCGGCGCCCTCTCCCACACCTTCTGGCCGCTGCGCGAACTGCGCGACCACGAGGCCGGCGACCCGGCGCACATCTTCACGCCTCAGGCGCGCGAGGCGGATTACGAACGCATCGCCTGGTTCAAGGACGGCCGCCACGACAAGGTCCTCGATACCATGCCGGAGTTCTGGAAGTACAAGCCCGAGGCGAAGTTCTTCCACTACCTGATGATGGCCGGCGCCCTGGGTGAGCAGGCGTGCATCGCCAAGGCCCGTCAGTACGGGGAGTACGAGAACTCGATCGGCACCGGTCAGGTGCATCTGTGGTTCGACCGTCCGGCCGACGGCTGGACCGGCACCGGCCTGCCCGCAGCCCCGTCCCCACGCACCCCTCACAGCCGCGTCTAGCCGTATCCAGGAGCCCTGTCATGCCCGAGTACCGCCGTATCCTCCTCGACGGCGCCGCCGTCCAGGTCACCGTCGAGGGTGACGAACTCGTCGCCGGAGACGGCCGCCGGGTGAAGACCGAGGAGGCGCACCACCTGCCCCCGGTCGTGCCCTCCAAGGTGATCGCCGTGCACCTCAACCACCGCAGCCGCGTGGACGAGTTCCGGATCCGGCTCACCCCGACGCCCACCTACTTCCACAAGCCGACCTCCTCTCTCAACTCCCACAAGGGCGCGATCGTCCGCCCCGAGGGCTGCAAGTGGCTCAACTACGAGGGCGAGGTCGCCATCGTCATCGGCAGGACCGCGCGCAACATCTCGCAGGCCGAGGCGGGGGAGTACATCGCCGGTTACACCGTCGCCAACGACTACGGCCTGCACGATTTCCGTGACACCGACGCCGGCTCCATGCTCCGCGTCAAGGGTTCCGACACGCTGTGCCCGCTCGGCCCCGGCCTGGTCACCGACTGGGACTTCCACGGCAAGTACCTGCGGACGTATGTCAACGGCGAGGTGGTGCAGGACGGTTCGACCGACGAGATGGAGTGGGACATGCACTACCTCGTCGCCGACATCGCCCGCACGATCACTCTCCACCCGGGCGACGTGCTGCTCTCCGGCACGCCCGCCAACTCCCGGCCCGTCCGGCCCGGCGACGTCGTCGAGGTCGAGGTCGAGGGCCTCGGACGGCTGACGAACCACATCGTCACCGGGCCGACCCCCGTCCGTGCCGATGTCGGCGCCCAGCCCACGGAGTCCGAGGAGGTTCTGTCCACCGCGCTCGGCGGCGACTGGGAGTTCCGCGGCATCAGGGCGCCCAAGCGCTGATGCCGGCCACGAGACGGCCCCGCACCGGGACCGACGGACGAGGTCCCCCGGTGCGGCGCTGTCCGCAACCCGCCCCCGACCGGTCCGACGGGCCGCTCCGGCGTATGCCCGGCCACGAAAGCGGCCGGGTAGGGTCGCAGCCATGACCGAATCCGCCGAGACTCCTGATGGCCGCAAGCCGCGTCGGCGCATGAACTACGGGGAGGGCCGGGAGGCTCTGCTCAACGCCGCCGTACGGGTCGTGGCGCAGGGCGGACTGCGCAGGCTCACCTACCGGGCGGTCGCGCAGGAGGCGGGGACCACCCACGGCCTTGTGGTCCACCATTTCGGTTCCCGTGACGCGCTGATCGAGGAGGCGCTCGCACACGCGATCCGCACCTCGCTGAACACCAGCGCCCTGGAACCGGGCACCGGCAAGGTCGCGGACTTCTCGGTGGGGGTGTCCGACATGGTCACCGCTGATCCGGACATACAGGCCTTCCAGTACGAGCTGCTGCTGGAGTCCCGGCGTCGCCCCGAACTGCTGCCGCACCTGCGCGCGCTGTACGACGAGTACTTCGACGCCAGCGGGCGCGAGCTGGCCCGCATGCTGCCCGACGGTGCCGGCCGTCCGCTGACCCGGCTCGTCTTCGCGGCCCTGGACGGTCTCGTGCTGCACCAGCTCGTCTTCGGCGAGCCCGAGACCACCGATGCCGCGATCGAGGAGCTGCGCGCCCTGCTTCGGCTGCTCGTCGACGCCGGGCACGGCACTCCGGAAGGCGACGTCTGACCCGCTGACCCGAGCGTTCCGTGGCCCTGGACGTCCGTCGTCCAGGGCCACGGGCATTGCGCGGCGGTTACGGCCCCGTAAGGAGCCGGGAGGTGCCCGGGAATCTCGGCGCGACCCCTTGTCAAACGGATAGTTCCACCCCACTATGAGGCAACTCGTTTGGCCTGAAACGATTCCCTCTTCCTCCCTGGCAGGTGATCCGAGTGGACAGTCAGACGGCGGTTGCGAACCAGACCGCGCCCGACGCCTCCACCGCAGGCAAGCTCAAGCCCAACTCGCTCGGCGTCATGGGCATCCTCTTCTTCGTCCTCTCCGCGCAGGCGCCGCTCACCGGGGTCGCGGGCGCGGTGCCCATCGCCGTGGCCGTCGGCAACGGCGCCGGTGCTCCCGCCGCCTATCTGGCGGCCGGCGTGATCGTCCTGCTGTTCTCGGTCGGCTTCGTGGCCATGGGCCGGCACGTCGTGGACGCCGGCGCCTTCTACACGTACATCGGCAAGGGCCTCGGCCGGTACCTCGGGACGGGCAGCGCGGGGATCGCGCTGTTCGCCTACTGTGCGATCCAGGCCGCCATGTACGGCCTGTACGGCGCCACCGTGAGCAGTCTGCTGGAGCACTACACGGGTGCGGACGTGCCCTGGTGGGTGTGTGCCGTGGTCACCATGGCGATCGTCCAGGTGCTGGGCGCCGTGGGCATCGAGATGGGCGCGAAGGTGCTGGCGGTCTTCGTGCTGGCGGAGTTCAGCATTCTGGCGGTCTTCGCGCTGGTCACCCTCTTCAAGGGTGGTGGGCCCGAAGGGCTCGGTGTCACTCAGTCGTTCTCGCCGGGTGCGGCCCTGGACGGGGCGCCGGGTGTGGCGCTGATGTTCGCCGTGGCGTCGATGATCGGCTTCGAGGCCACCGCGATCTACGGCGAGGAGGCGCGCGAACCGCGCAAGACAGTGCCGCGGGCCACGTATCTGGCTGTCGCCCTCGTCACCGGCTTCTTCGCGTTCGCCTCCTGGATGCTGATCTCCTCGTACGGTGCCTCGAAGGCCACCGACGCCGCGGGCAAGGCTCTGGAGGGCGGCGACTCGACGGCCTTTGTCTTCGCGCCGATCGCCGACCTGTTCGGCACCTGGGTGAACGACGTCCTGCCCATCCTGCTGGCCACCTCCCTGTTCGCCGGCATTCTCGCCTTCCACAACTCCGCCAACCGCTACCTGTTCTCGCTCAGCCGTGACGGGCTGCTGCCCCGCAGGCTGTCGACGCTCAACCGCCGGCACTCGCCCGCCGTGGCCGGCTGGGTTCAGACGGCCATCGCGGTCGTTCTGGTCGTCCCCTTCGCGCTGGCCGGCAAGGACCCGGTCCTCGCCCTGTTCTCCTGGGGCAGCGGAGTGGCCGTCCTGGGAATCATGCTGCTGTACCTGCTCACCTCGCTCTCCGTGGTCGTCTTCTTCCGCCGGGAGCGGCTGGACACCAGGCCTTGGAACACGCTGATCGCGCCGGCCCTGGGTGCGCTCGGCATGGCCGGGGCGATCTGGCTGATCATGGAGAACTTCACCACGCTCATCGGCGGCGAGCAGAGCACCGCCATCTGGCTGGAGCTGACTGTCCCGGCGGTCCTCGTCGCGGGAGTGGTGACGGCACGGCTGACCCGTGGCAGGGCGGCGGCCGACGGCTGACGCGGCACGGCGGGCGGGGCCGACGGTCGGCCCCGCCCGCTACTCGGTCCGGGAGGCCGGCCGGGTGTCGCTCTCCTCCCCGGCAGGCGGTCGGCCGGTCAGTCGGCCGAGGCGGCCACCCGGTCCAGGAACGCGTCGACCAGACGGCGGGCGTTTGCCCGCGCCGTCATCTCCAACTCCCGGCACTGAGCGAGCAGTTCGCCGGGGTCCACGCCGTGCTCTACGCACTGCTCCGCGCCGCCGAGGTCGAGCCAGCCACGCACTATCCCCGTGGTGACCTCCGGGTGGAACTGCACCCCCAGGCTGCGGCCGACCCGGAACGCCTGCACGCACACGGCGTTGCGGGCCACCTCCACGGCTCCGGGCGGCGCGACGCAGCGGTCGTAGTGCCACTGGAACCAGGGGCCGGTCCCCACCAGGGAAGGATCGTCCGTGTCGACCTCGACCCAGCCGATCTCGGGGCGCGGCGACGCCTCGACCGAACCTCCGAGCGCCGTGGTCAGCGCCTGGGCGCCGAAGCAGACGCCGAGGACCGGGATGCCGAGGTGGTGGGCCTTGCGCAGCAGTGCCAGCTCACCACCGATCCAGCTGCCGACTGCGGTCTCGTCGTACACAGACCACGGGGCGCCGAGTGACACGACCAGGTCCCAGCCGTCGGCCTCGGGGAAGTCGAACGTCACGTCCGGAGCCTGGTGGCGGTGCTCGGGTACGACGGTCAGGACGGTGAGGTCGTATCCGCGTTCCATGAGCCTGGCCCCGACCAGCCCGGGTTCCGTCACATGGTCGTGCTGAAGGACGAGTGCGCGCACGGCGTCGCTCCTTTCCCCGGGGTCCGCGGACCTGCCGGATCGATCGGTGAGCGCTTGCGGGCGCTCCATGCACAGCCTATCGTTTGGATTCAAATAATCACCCTGGAGGTCCCCGCATGCTGGACGTCACCCACGAGGAGTGGCAGCGCCGCGCCAAGTCCCTGGACCTGTCCGGCGCCCATCACATCGACGGCGCCGACGAGGGCGGTGGCGGCGCGGTCTTCGCCGCCGTCTCGCCCCGTGACGGCCAGGTGCTGACCCGGGTCGCCGACGGGGGCACCGCCGAGGTGGACGCGGCCGTGGCCGCCGCCCGTCGCGCCTTCGACACCGGTCCGTGGCCGCGCCTGGCGCCTGCCGAGCGGGGTCGGGCGCTGCTGCGGATGGCCGAGGTGCTCCAGGAGCGACGCGAGGAACTGGCGCTCACCGTCAGTCTGGAGATGGGCAAGCCCATCACGGACGCGTACGAGATCGAGCTGCGTGCCCTCATCAACACCTTCCGCTGGTACGGGCAGTTGGCGGACAAGCTGACCGACGAGTCACCGCACACCGCCCCGGACTGTCTCGCCCTGATCACCCGGGAGCCGGCCGGGGTGGTCGGCGCGGTCGTTCCCTGGAACTTCCCGCTGACGTTGGCGGGTTGGAAGGTCGCCCCGGCGCTGGCCGCGGGCTGCACGGTCGTACTGAAGCCGTCGGAGAACTCACCCCTGTCCGCGCTGCTCCTCGGCCGGATCGCGACCGAGGCCGGGCTTCCCCCGGGCGTACTCAATGTGGTCAACGGCAACGGGCCGGTCGCGGGGCGGGCGCTGGGCCTCCATCCCGGCGTCGACGTCCTGGCCTTCACCGGGTCCACGGCCGTCGGACGCCACTTCCTGCGTTACGCCGCCGACTCCAACCTCAAGCGCGTCTGGCTGGAGTTGGGCGGCAAGTCGCCCAACATCATCCTCCCGGACGCCCCCGACCTCGAGAAGGCCGCCGCCACCGCCGCCTGGGGCATCTTCTTCAACCAGGGCGAGATGTGCACCGCCCCCTCCCGGCTGCTGGTCCACTCATCGATCGCCGAACGTGTCACGGAGACGATCGTCCGGCGCGCCCGCGAGCTGCGCATCGGCGACCCGCTCGACCCCGCCACCGAGATGGGTGCCCTGGTCGGCGAGGACCACCTGGGGCGCGTACAGGACCACATCGGTACGGGTCTGGCCGAAGGTGCCCGCCTGCTCACGGGCGGCTCCCGCACCCTTGCCGACACCGGCGGCAGCTACTTGGAGCCGACCGTCTTCGACCACGTCGACCCCGGTATGAGGCTGGCCCGCGAGGAGATCTTCGGCCCGGTGCTGTCCGTGCTCGCCTTCGACGACCTGGACGAGGCGGTACGGCTGGCCAACGCCACCGAGTACGGCCTCGCCGCCGGCCTGTGGACCTCGGACCTGTCCACCGCGCACAAGGTCTCCCGGGCGTTGCGGGCGGGCACGGTGTGGGTCAACTGCTACGAGGAGGGCGACCTGACCGTCCCCTTCGGCGGCATGAAGCAGTCCGGCAACGGACGGGACAAGTCCGCCCACGCCCTGGAGAAGTACACCGAGCTCAAGACCACCTGGATCCAGCTGTGACCCGCACTCCTGTCACCCCTGTACGTCCCCTGATCGCCGTCCCCGCCCGCTTCTCCGCGACGACCTCCGCGCTGCGGTACGCCGCCGAGGTCAACGCCCGCGCTCTGATCGAGGCCGTCTGGCGGGCCGGAGGCGAACCGGCGAGCATCCACCCGGCGTCCGGAGACGTAGCATCCCGCCTGGCCCGCTTCGACGGCATCCTGCTCCCCGGCGGCGGAGACCTCGCCCCGTACCACTACGGCGCGCAAGGTGTTCATGCCAGCGTCTACGACGTCGACGACCTCCAGGACGCCTTCGACCTCGAAGTCGCCCGTCAGGCACTCGACGTGGGCCTCCCCGTGCTGGCGGTCTGCCGCGGCCTCCAGGTCGTCAACGTCGCCCTGGGCGGCACCCTCGAACAGGACATGGGCGGCCCCGAGCGCGAACACCGGCACGTCGTGCACCCGGTGGCGATCCAACGCGGCACCCTGCTGGAGCAGGCCACCGGCGTGGCGAAGACGGAGGCGTCCTGCTACCACCATCAGCGGGTGGACCGCCTCGGCGCGGGACTCACGGTCAGCGCGCGTGCCGCCGACGGAACCGTCGAGGGACTCGAACACCCGGGCCTCCACGGATGGTTCACCGCCGTCCAGTGGCACCCGGAGGACACCGCCCACGAAGACCCCGCACAGCAGGGCCTCTTCGACGCCTTGGTGCGAGCTGCCCGCGACAGACACTGACCCCGCCCGAGTTGCCGGAACTCCTCGCGGCCTTTCCGTGCTGGGCTTCAGCCCTTCGCGCGCCGCCCGCTGCGGCGCTGTGTCGGCTTGGCGCCGTCGAGGAGGGTCAGGCGACGCTCCTCACCATGCTCCTCGACCTGCCGCACGACCTGGCGCAGCCCTTCCGCGACGTCCCGGCACTCCTCGTCACTGAGGCGTGAGGCGACGAACGCCTCCTCCTGGTTGAACTCCGGGAACAGCCGCTGCATCAGCGCCTCGCCCTCCTCGGTGAGACTCAGCAGCACCAGCCTGCCGTCGGAGGGGTGACCGGTCCTCTTGAGCAGCCCCCGCCCCTCCAGCGTCCGCGACACCCCGGTGAGCGTCCCCTTGGAGATCCCCGCCTCCTCCGCGATGTGCCGGGTCTCCGACTCGCCCCAGATCCACACCACCCACAGCACGACGAACGCCGTCCAGGTCAGATCGGCGCCGCGCAGCACCGAGTTCTCCAGGTGCTGACGGACGGCCGACGCGGCGCGGTAGATGTTGGCGACCACCGCCATCTGCTCGCGGTGGATCGGTGCCCCCCCGAGCTTCGCCGCTGCCAGCTTCTCCGCTTCGGTGATGGACCGGTGGCCGGGCACAGGCATGCTCCTTTGATCGTTCGGAGCCAAATTGTACGAGAGCGAGAAGCAGGTGGGGGGATTCGGGGACCGCGGTTCCCTCTCCTGCAGCGGGCGCAGGTCGCGCGTTCGGTCTTCTCAGTCGGCGGGCAACCGCTCGACGAAGTGCTCCACGTCCTGAGGGGTGGGCCTCAGCACACCATCGCGTACGGCGAGGGCTGTGGCTTCGGCCCGTGAGGCACAGCCCGTCTTGCGGAGCAGGTGCTCGATGTGGCTGTGAACCGTCCGCGGGGACAGGAACAGCGCCTGTGCGACGGCCTGGTTGGTCTGGCCCCTGGCGGCCCGTGTGAGCACTTCCAGTTCGCGCGGACTCAGGCCGTACGGCAGTTGCGTGGGCGTCTCGGACACGAGGACCGCCCTTCGTGCGATCGGCGATCCCGTCGTGCACCGGCGCAGCATCACACGGTTCCAGCCTTGGCCGACCGGCCACAGGACCCGCAGTCGATGGCCCCCCGATTCGGCGAACGCGCTTACCAGACGGCGGAATTCGGTGTCGGCCAGCACTTCGGCAGGGTGCCGGCCCGGAAGGTCGATGACGCCCTCGGCCGTGACGAGGTTCGCTCCCGCGGCTGCCGGAAGGTCGGGCAGGTCACCGGTGTGGGCCGTGGGGTCGGCGAGGGCGCCCAGCGCGGGCAGGATCGAGGCGAGCAGGTGCCGCGCCTCCGTGTCGTACGTACCCGATCCCTCGATGGACACGTTGACCAGGCCGACCAGACGGCCGTGGTGGCGCAGGGCGCCGGTGAGCGCGTCACGGAACCCGGCCGGCCGAACCCGCTCGGCGTAGAACCAGCCGTTGCGGAACCGCTGCCCGACGGACGCCGCGTCCTCGGCGTCCTCGGTGATGGACGGCGGGAGTGTCTGCCGTACGACATTGGCGTACCACGGGGTGGAGACGAACTCGGCGGCCAGTGACTCGGACGTCGTGGGGGTGTAGCCGATGCCCGCGATCTGCAGGTGTGCTCCGGTGATCGGATCGATCGCGAGCATAGTGGCGGCGTCGAGGGGCAGGGCGCGGCGGAGTTCGTGCAGCGCCTGGGTGCAGGCCGAGGCGGTGTCGCGTTCGCGGGTGAGCATTCCGATGCGGGTCGCTGCCGCGAGCTGATGGTGGCTGACCATGAGGGCCTCCGGGAAGCCACGACCACGGATGTCGTTTGGCCCCTAACGATATGCGCTTCGGGTGGGCCGGACAAGCCGTTCGCCGTTTCGTGACCGGGTTCCCGCTGGTCACTGCCGGGCCTCTCCGACAGTCGGTATTTCTACGGATGGCGGGGTCGGGACGCCTGGGTCTTTCCTGTTCGCCACAGCCGGATGCCCGACGCAGCCGTTTCGGGCCGCATCCTCACGGAGAGTCCCGCCATGACCAGATCCCCGTACCCCTCCCCGGCCTCGCGTCGGCAGTTCCTGGCTCTCTCCGGTGGTGTTCTCGCCGCCGGCGCGTTGGCCGCCGCGGGCTGCTCCGCCCCGGACGACGGCGCGAGCACGGCCGACCCGGCCGGCGCGTCGGCGGGGTCGAGGACCCTCACCAGGATCGGCCTGGACTATCCCTTCACTCAGCTCCCGCTCTACTCGACGCTCGTGAAACTCTCCACGGCCGCCGCGAAGAAGCACGACGTCTCCCTGCTGACCACGAGCGACGCGAGCAACCCCGACACTCAGGCCACCAACCTCACCACGTGGGTCACTCAGAAGATCCCGGCCATCGTGTCGTTCCCGATGGTTTTCGAGGCCACCGAGGCGATTGCCAAGAGGGCGTTGGACGCGGGGCTGATCTGGGTGACGTACGGCGGATCGCTGGAACACCAGAGCGCGGACATCCAGTTCAGCTTCCTCGAGGGCGGCACACTGCTCGGGGAGGCCGCCGCGAAGTGGGCCAACGAGCAGCTCGGCGGAAAGGGCAAGGTCGCCTTCCTCACCGACAGCACGATCCAGCTCGGCCGCGAGCGGACCAAGGGCATGATCGACGCCTTCACCAAGAACGCGCCCGGCGTCGACGTGGTTGCCCGGGAGCAGGCCATCGACCCCGACACCGGACTGTCGAAGTCCCGCGCCGTCCTTGCCAAGCATCCCGACCTCAATCTCATTCTCGGAGTCACGGACGCCGCCGCGTACGGCGGCTTCAAGGCGCTGCAGCAGACGGGCCGGAAGGCGACCGACGCGAAGACGTTCGTCGGCGGGCAGGACGGCGCCGCCCCCTCCCTCCTCGCCATCAAGCAGGGCACGTTCTACCGTGCCTCGGCCGCACTGGCCCCGAAGGACATCGCGAACGCCGTCGTCGACGTGCCCCTCGCGGTGGCAGCGGAAAAGGCGAATCCCAGTGTCCAGGTGCCGATCACGCTCGTCGGGCGCGGCGACACCGCGAGGATCGACGACCTGCTCGCGCAGAACTCCTAGGCGCCCGCCATGACGGAACCAAATCTCCGGATACGCGGGCTGAGCAAGTCCTTCGGCGGCGTCAGGGCCTTGGACGGCGTGGATCTCACCGTCCCGGCCGGTCAGGTGCACGCTCTCCTCGGCCACAACGGCGCCGGCAAGTCCACCTTGATCAAGTGCCTGGGCGGCGCCTTTCCGCCGGACGCGGGCACGATCGAAGTGGGCGGGATCTCCCATACGCGTCTGAGTCCGCGCGAGTCGATCGCCGCGGGCGTGGCGATCATCTTCCAGTCGCTCAGCGTCGTCGACTCCCTGACGGTGGCCGAGAACATCTTCCTCGGCCAGGAGTGGACCCGGTACGGCACCGTTCACCGCCGCGCCCAGGAGGAAGTGGCGGCCGGTCTGCTGGAGCGGGTCGCGGCGAGCTGTTCGCCGCGTGACCGGGTGGCTGAACTGCCCATGGGGCAACGGCAGTTGGTGGAGATCGCCAAGGCCCTCAGCCGCAGTGCCTCGGTGCTGGTCCTGGACGAACCCACCGCCGCCCTGTCCGGGGCCGAGACCGGCGCCCTGGCCGAACGGGTCGAGGACCTGCGCACCCAGGGTCTGGCCATCGTCTACGTCACCCATCTCCTCGCCGAGGTGGAACGGCTGGCGGACGCTGTGACGGTGTTGCGTGACGGCAGGGTCGCCCACCACTCGACAGTGTCGGGGTACACACGCAGTGAGTTGGTCGACGTCATCGCCGGTCGACCGGAACCCGTTGCGCGCGGCACGGCAGAAGACAAGACGGCCGACAACCTCAAGGCGACCGGCGGCGACGTGGCTGGGACCGCCACCGGCACCCCCGCAGTCCCGCGAGCCCGCGGGCTCACCGCGGACGGGCTCCGTGGCCCCGGGTTCGGTCCCGTCGAGATCGGCGTCGGCGAGGGCGAGATCGTCGGACTGTACGGGCTGATCGGCTCAGGTCGCACGCGCATCCTGGAGACCCTCTTCGGCGGGCGCCGGGCCTCGGGCGGAACGGTGCGGGTGGGGGAGCGGGTCGTCAGGCCGGCACGTCCCGCGGACGCGCTGGCCGCGGGGATCGCCCTCGTACCGGCGGACCGGCGCAGACAGGGTCTGTTCCCTGTCCTGAGCGCTCAGGACAACGCGCTCCTGCCGACGATCCGTCCGCTCGCCCGGTACGGGCTACGCGCGCTGGGCGCCGAACGGCGGGTCTTCGACGCGATGTCCCAGGCGGTCGGGCTGCGCCCCGCCCGGCCGCGACTGCCGGCGGCCGCCTTCTCCGGCGGCAACCAGCAGAAGCTCGTCCTGGGCCGGTGGATCAACGAGGCTCGCAGCGTCGACGTCCTGCTCCTCGACGAGCCCACCCAGGGTGTCGACGTCGGCGCCCGGCAGGAGATCTATCAGATCGTCTCGGCGCTCGCCGAACAGCGGGGTACGGCCGTGCTGTTCGCCTCCAGCGACCCGGAGGAGGTCGTCGCGCTCGCCCACCGCTGCCTGATCGTCTCCGCAGGCCGCATCGTGGGCGAACTGAACGGCGCCGAACTCACCGAAACCGCCCTGCTGTCGGCCGTCCACGACGCCGACGACACCGCCTCCACGACCTCGGAAGGAGCGGCATGACCACCGCGACCACGGCCCCGACCAACCGCCTGACACCGGGCCCGCGCGCCCTGGCCGGAGGCGGCCTGAACTCGGTGCGGCGCAATCCCCTGCTCGTCGTCCTCGCCCTCATGGTGCTGGTCTTCCAGCTGACGACCGGCAGTTTCCTCGACCCCGGCAACCTGCGCGGGATCGCCATCGACGCGGCCACCCTCGCCATTGTGGCCGTGCCATTGGCCTTGTTGGTCATCAGCGGCTACCTCGACCTCTCGGTCGGCTCCACGCTCGCCGTCGGCGGACTCGTGGCCGGCTGGCTCGCCGGACAGCAGCACCAGTCGCCCGTCGTCGCCGTGCTCGGCGCGCTGGCCGTGGGTGCGGCGGTGGGCGCTGTGAACGGCATCCTGTGCTGCTATCTGGGGTTGTCCGCCTTCATCGTGACGCTGGGCATGCTGACAGCGGTGCGCGGACTGGCACAGCAGCTCTTCCCACTGCCGCTGAGCAGCTTCGGGTCCGGGTTCGCCTGGCTCGGCGGATCGCGGATCGCCGGGATCGACGCGCCGGTCGTCATCGCCGCGCTCGTCCTCGTGGCGGGCGCGCTGTTCCTGGCGCTCACCCCGGCCGGGCGGCACGTCTTCGCCATCGGCGTCAACCGGGAGGCCGCGTACCTCTCCGGCATCAACATCCGCCGGACGCCCTTCGCGCTGTTCGTCGTCACGGGCGTGGCGGCGGCCCTTGCCGGGGCGATCAAGGCGTCGGTGCTGGACAGCGTGGTCGCCGGGACCTCGGGCGCGGGTTTCGAACTGACCGTACTCACCGCCGTACTACTGGGTGGCGTCGCGCTCACCGGTGGCACTGGTTCCGTCTTCGGTGTCCTGCTCGGCGTGCTCTTCCTGGGTTGTCTGCAGAACGGACTGACACTGCTGAGCGTGCCGACGTTCTGGCAGCAGATGGCCCAGGGCACCGCCCTGGTGGCAGGCGCGGCACTCGCCTACTTCGGCCCGCGGCTGACGCGGTGACTCCCACTCCGAGAGGACTCACGTGAACGACAACGCCCCCTCCCTCATCCTGACCGGCGGTCAGGTCCTCACCGTGGACGACGACTTCCGCGTGGCCGAGGGCGTGGCCGTACGCGGCCGGGACATCGTCGCCGTCGGCAGCGACGCCGAGATGCGCGCCATGGCAGGACCCGGCACCCGGGTCGTCGAACTCGACGGCCGTACTGTACTGCCGGGCATCAACGACTCCCACCTGCACGGAGCCGCGTACGGCATGACGAAGCCGCCGTTCGCCCTCGACGTCGGCCACCCGTCGGTCGGGTCGATCTCCGACATCGCCACCGCCGTGGAGCGGGCGGCCGGCGCGGCCCGGCCCGGCGAGTGGATCATCGGACTGGGCTGGGACGCCGGATATCTGGCGGAGTGCCTGGCCGATCCGCAGCGCTTCCCGCACCGCCGGGACCTGGACGCGGTCGCACCGCGGAACCCGGTCTGCCTGACCCACTTCTCCTCGCATCTCGTGTGGGTCAACAGCGCCGCGCTGCGCCTGTGCGGCATCGACGCGGCAAGCGTGCCGCCCCCCGGCGGTGTCATCGACACCGGCTCCGCAGGGGAACCCACCGGCATCCTTCGCGAGGCCGCCCAGGAACTCGTACAGGCCGAACTGCCTTCGCCCGACGCCGGTCAACGCCGCCGGGCCATCCAGGGTGTGGTGCGCGAACTCCACTCACGCGGCATCACCAGCTACACCGAACCGGGCCTCGGCCCGGGCGGGGCCACGTCCCTCTTCGGCGGGCTCAGCACCGACAACTGGACCGCCTACGCCGACCTCGCCGCGAGCGGCGAACTCCACTCCCGGGTCAGCGTCCTGCTGCTGCCCGCGCCGATCGGCGGCTCGGCCGACGACGTGCGCAAGGGTCTGGTCGAGCTACGGCGCCCCAAGTCCCCGGACCCACGCGTCCTGAACGCCATCGGTGTCAAGATCTTCGCCGACGGGGTGCCGCCCAACCGCACGGCCTGGATGAGCGAGCCGTACGCCGACGGCGGCAACGGCGCGCTGTGCGTGCATGGAGACACCCCTGGGCTCCGGAGCGACGAGTTGTCCGAGATGATCCGCGTCGCCCACGAGGCGGGCTTCCAACTCGGCGTGCACGTCACCGGCGACCTGGCCATCGACACGGTGGTCGACGCCTTCCTCGCGGCGAACTCGGTTGCGCCACGGCCGGATGCCCGCCATTACGTCATCCACGGCGACTTCGTAGGCGCGGCAAGCCTTGCGAGGCTCGCCGCCCACGGCTACGGCGTCAACATGAACCCCGCCATCAAGTGGACCATCTCCGACCTGATGGACGAGGTCGTCGGCCCCGACCGCTCCGCCTACCAGTGGCCCGTACGGTCCGCCGTCGAGGCGGGGGTCACGGTCTGCGCCAGCTCCGACGCACCGATCACCGAGCCCGACTGGCGGCAGGGAGTGGCCGCGATGATGCTGCGGGAGTCGAAGGCCAGCGGTCGGCCGAGCGGACCCGAGCAATGCGTGTCGCTCGCCGAGGCCGTGCGCGCCTACACGATCAATCCGGCCCGTCAGGACTTCGCCGAGGACTGGAAGGGGTCCATCGAGGTCGGCAAGGTCGCGGACCTGTGCGTACTGGACCGCCCGCTGCTGGACCTGGACCCGCACTCGATCACGGACGCAGAGGTGGACCTGACGGTGTTCGACGGGCGCGTCGTTCACGAGCGCTGCTCTCCCTGACCTCGGCTGCCCGCCCCCTCTCCAGTATGTTTGGGGTCAAACGATACGCTGGCCTTCTACTGTCCGGCGCAAGCGAAGGATGCTCACCATGGCCGACACACCCCGCATGCTGCTGGTCCTGAGCGAGAACTGGACCCTGACCGGCGGCCGGGCCGACCTGCCCGCCGTCGTACGGTGGGCCCGCGAGGCCGAGGACGCCGGCTTCGACTCCGTCATGGTCAGCGAGCACGTCGTGCTGGGCCCCGACGCGGCCGCCGACGGCATCATGGGCAACCCTCGCGACTACGCCCTCCCGGGGAACCAGGACCCGTACACCCCCTGGCCGAACTCGCTGCTCCTGCTGTCCGCCATCGCCTCCGTCACCGAACGCCTGCGCCTGGCCGCCGCCGCGGTGCTGGCACCCCTGCGCCATCCTCTGCTCATGGCCCGTGAACTGGGCACTCTCGATCTGATCAGCGAGGGGCGGCTGCTGGTGCAGCCGACGGTCAGCTGGAGCAAGGACGAGTACGAGGCCCTCGGCGTCCCCTTCGGCAGGCGCGGGCGGCTGCTCGACGAGCACCTCGACGTCTGGGCGAAGGCCTGGGGGCCATCCCCGATCTCCCACGAGAGCGAGCACTACCCGTTCCGGGACGTCTACTTCGAGCCCAAGGCCTTCCGCCCCGAGGGTCCGAGGCTGTGGTTCGGCGGTCAGCGCCTCAACGGCCCCGTCCTGCGCCGGCTCGTGCAGTACGGACACGGCTTCCATCCGCTGGGCCGACCGACGCCGCAGGACATGCAGGTGCTCAAGGACGCCATGGCCGCGGCAGGCCGGGACGTCGCCGAGATGGAGATGATCGGCGGTACCCAGGCCGTGTTTCCCGACGACCACTCCACGGCGGACCTCGGCGCGGCGCTCGCGAGCATCCCGGAACAGTTGGAACAGGGCTTCACGACGTTCTGCGTCAAGCCGAACCAGTTCATCGACGACCCGCAAGCGATCGGTGCGTTCTGCCGTGACGTGATGAGCCGCGTGAACGCACTGACTGCTTGATGCCGGGGCAGCGCGTAGACGGCGCGAGCCAGGACCTGGTGGGAGTGTTCCGCCCGGTGTGCGCCGCTGAGCGGGCCGCGGATCCCTGATCCACCATGCCGTTTCATAGAACCGCGGTTCAAGGGCGTTTGCCCGTCACCTGACTGGGTGCTGTGGTCAGTTGTGTCGTCAGGGCGGTGAGGCGTTCGGCCAGCGCGCCGGGGTGGGATCTCGTCATGGCGGTGAGTTCGATGGTCGCCGTCGCGTGGCGCAGTGGTCTGAACCGGACGGCGGGATGTGACGTGGACGCGGTGGCGGGCACGACGGTGACACCGAGGCCGCATTCGACCATGGCGATCTGTGAGGTCACCGACCGTGCCCAGTGGTTGGGGACGGGGCTGAAGCCGGCTGCTCGGCACAGGGCCGCCATGGCGTCGTGGTAGTCGGGCGAGATGTGGCGGTGCAGCCAGACCCACGGAGCGCCCGCGAGGTCCGCCAGGTCCAACGGTCCGGAAGCCTCGGCCGCTGGATGGTGGACCGGCAGGGCGGCGACGAACCGGTCGGCGTAGAGCGAGGTCGCCGTGGTGCCGCGTACGGGGGCGGTCTGGCGCACGATCGCCCAGTCGAGCGAGCGGTCCAGGAGCCCTGCCGCGGCCTCGTGGGTGTCGATCTCCTGAGTACGGATCTCGACGTCGGGCAGGGCCTCGTGGAACTGCTCCAGTACGAGCGGCAAAGGCCAGGAGAAGGCCGAGGCGACGGCGCCCAGGCTCAGTCGTCCGCCGCGCCCGGTGGCGGCCTGGCGGGCGGCGGCTTCGGCTTCCTCGGCGTGCCGGATCAGGGCGCGGCAGTGGTCCAGGAACACGGCTCCGGCGGGGCTGAGGGCGGCCGACCGTTGGGTGCGGTGCAGCAGTTCGCAGCCGAGCTGCTGTTCAAGCTGCTTGATCGCCTGGGACAGCGGTGGCTGGGACATCTGCAGCCGTTGCGCCGCGCGGCCGAAGTGGAGTTCTTCGGCGACCGCGACGAAATAGCGGGCCTGGCGGATCTCGACCATTATTCGCTCAGCCTCTTACTGACAGAGGAAATCAGACCTTCCGAATATATCTGGTGGCTGTTGAAGTGGAAGCCATGAGCAACTCATCTCTCCTGGACCGCTTCGCGGCGCTCGACTCCGCCGCGGTCAGCGACGCGCTCGACCAGCTGGGGCTTCCTCCCGGAGTCGCCGGCATCCGTCCGGTGTGGGGCCCCGCGGCAGTGGTGGGCTTCGCCGTCACCGTGGAGCTCGAACCGCGCGCCGAAGGCCCGGCCGGCGTCCACATCGCCACCACGGCCGTCGAGAAAGCGGACGATCGGAGCGTGATCGTCGTCGACAACCAGGGCCGCACAGACGTGTCCTGCTGGGGCGGCATCCTCAGCCTGGGGGCTTCCCTTCGCGGTGTTCGCGGCGTCGTCGCCGACGGCGTGTGCCGCGACGTGGCGGAGGCCCGTGAGCTGGACTTCCCGGTCTTCTCGCGGGGTTCGGTCCCGGCCACGGCGCGGGGCAGGCTGCAGCAGCGCTCCACCGGCGAGCCGATAGGCGTCGGCGGGCTCACGGTCGAGCAGGGCGACGTCGTCCTGGCCGACGAGACCGGTCTCGTCGTCGTCCCGCGGGACCGGGCCGAGGAAGTGGCCGGGATCGCCACCGCGATCGTCGCCCGGGAGCGCGCCATCGCGGACGAGGTGCGCGCGGGCGTGCCCCTCTCCCGGGCCATGCACGACGCCCGCCTTGCCGGAGAGGCCGTGCACGACGCCCGCCTCGCCGGAGAGAAGGAGTCGGTCCGATGAGCGACCCCACCGCCACCTCGCACCTCGCCACCGACCTCTCCACCGCGTCGGTTTCCGACGCCCTCGACTCACTCGGGCTCCCTGGATCCCTCCACGGCATCGGCGCGCTGCGCCAGGGCCGGCGGACGGTCGGACCGGTCTTCACCGTCACCTACGAACCCGTCGACGAGGCCGGCGGCATGGTGGGCGACTTCCTGGACGACGTCCCCGCCGGCGCGGTGATCCTCATCGACAACGCCGGACGCACCGATTGCACGGTCTGGGGCGGCATCATGAGCCGGACCGCCCACGCGCGCGGCATCGCGGGCACCGTCATCCACGGCACCTGCCGAGACGTCGCCATCGCGACCGATGCCGGTTACCCGATCTGGTCGGTCTCCCGGTTCATGCGCACCGGCAAGGACCGCGTCCGGGTGGCCGCGGTGCAGACGCCCATCACCATCGACGGCGTTCTCATCCATCCCGGCGACATCCTCGTGGCCGACGACGACGGAGCCGTGGCCGTCCCGGCCGCCCGCTGGGACGAGGTCGCCGACATCGCCCGCCGTATCGACCGCGTAGAAGAGGCCATCGTCGACGCCGTCCGCGACGGCGTCACACTCGCCGAGGCGCGTGCGCGGCACGGCTACCACTCGCTCCAGACCCGGAAGGACCCCTCGTGAGCATGCACGACCTCGCCCGCGGCCACTCCAGTGCGACCCTGTCCGAGGCGTCCGGACCGCCCGTGGCCCTGTCCCCGGAGATCCGGTCGCTGTGGGCCGGTGCCCGGCTGTGCGGCCCGGCGTTCACCGTGCAGGGCGCCGGTGGTGACAACCTCGCCCTGCACCACGCCGTACTGCGGGCCCCGTCCGGGTCGGTCCTGGTCGCCGACCTCGGCGGCGCCCGCTTCGGCCACTGGGGCGAGATCCTGACGGTGGCCGCCCAGCAGCGCGGGATCGCGGGCCTGCTCATCGACGGCGGCGTCCGCGACGCGGCGGAGACAGAGACGCTCGGCTTCCCGGTCTTCTCGCGCAACAACTCCGTCCTCGGCACCCGCAAGGACTTCCGCGGCGTTCTCGGGCGTCCCGTCGAGGTCGGTGGCGTCACGGTCCACACCGGAGACCTGGTCGTCGGCGACATCGACGGAGTCGTGGCGCTTCCGGCGTCCGGCAGCGAGCGGATCCTCGACCGTGCCGACGCGCGCGTGGCCCACGAGAACGAGCTGATGAAGCAGCTTCGGGAAGGCCGCAACACCCTCGACCTGTACAACAACTTCGAAGCTGCCGGGCGGTGACGACACCCATGACCAACAACCCGATCTTCGCCGTGGCCGCGCGGGCCGAAGCGCTACGGGCCCAAGGTGCGGACGTCATCACGCTCGCCGCCGGTGAACCCCAGGCGGCCAGCAGTGCCGCGGTGGTGGAGGCCGCCGTGGCCGCGGTTCGCGACCCCGCCACCCACCACTACGGGACGGCCCAGGGCGACCCCGCCCTGCGTGCGCTCGTAGCCACCACCGTCGCCGGTGACACCGGGCTCTCCTGGAGCGCGGACGGCATGCAGATCGCCCTCGGCGCGAAGCACGCCCTCTTCCTCGCCACCCAGGCCCTGATCGACGCCGGTGACGAGGTCCTGGTCGCCGCACCCGGCTGGCCCGGGCACGCCGAAGTCGTCACCGCCGCCGGCGGTGTCGCCGTCCCGGTCGCCACCGACGAGGAGTTCCGGCTCTCGGCCGAGGCGCTCGACCGCCGCCGTGGCCCGCGCACACGGGCGGTGATTCTTTCCAGCCCGGGCAACCCCACCGGCGCCGTCCACCCCGAGGCCCGGCTGAGGGAGATCGCCGACTGGGCGCGGCAGCACGGCATCTGGGTCATCAGCGACGACATCTACCGGGCCTTCGACTGCACGGGGACCTACCGGTCGATCCTGCGGGTGGCTCCGCAGTCGCGTGACCGTACCGTCGTCGTCGGCGGAGTGTCCAAGGAGCACGCCATGACCGGCTGGCGCGTCGGCTGGCTCGCGGCCCCACCGGAGGTCATCGCCTCGGCGCGACGGCACGTGTCCCGCACCATCACCCATGTCCCGACGGTCAACCAGCTGGCCGCCCTCGCCGCCCTGGGCGACACCGGCACCCCTGTCGAGGCCGCCCGCGACTACCGGCGCCGGCGCACGCTGCTGGTGGAGGCGCTGAACGGGATCGACGGCATCGACTGCCCGCTGCCCGACGGCGGCATGTTCGCCTTCCCCGACGTCAGCGAACTGCTCCGCGACCGCGGCTGGACCAGCGGCACCGACCTCGCCGCATGGCTCCTCGACACGGTCCATCTCGCGGTCGTACCCGGCGAGGCGTTCAACGCGCCCGGACGCATTCGCGTGTGCTTCGCTGTCGACGACGACACGCTGATCACCGCGATCGAGCGACTGCGGACCGCCTTCGGATCCACGGCGTATGAGACGGCTGCGCAACAGTTGGAGGAGGTCCGATGAGCCCGGTGAGGAAGCTCGAACGCTTCACGCTCTCCCTCACCGTCGGCGCGACGCGCGTCGAGGTGTCCGGCCTTCACCGTGGTGGGACCGGCACGCCCCTGGTGTTCCTGCACGGCTTCGGCTCGACGAAGGAGGACTACGCGGATGTCGTCCATCAGACCGCACTGGCCGACCGGCCTGTACTGGCCTACGACGCGCCCGGCTGCGGAGACAGCACCTGCGCGGACCTCACCGCCGTCTCCATCCCCTTCCTCGTCTCCGTCGCCGAACGGGTCCTGAGGGCCCGGCAGATCGACCGGTTCCACGTCGTCGGGCACTCGATGGGCGGCCTGACGGCGCTCCTGCTCGCCGACGGTGACCCCGGCAGGGTCGCGAGCTTCACCAACATCGAGGGCAACATCGCACCAGAGGACTGCTTCCTCAGCCGGCAGATCGTCACTCACTCCCAGGACGACCCCGACGAGTTCCTGGCCCGGTTCGCCGAACGCGTCGGCGGCTCCCGCTTCTACGGCGGCGCCCTGTACGCGTCGAGCCTTCCGCACAAGGTCCGGGCCGCAGCGGTCAGGGCCATCTTCGAGTCCATGGTCGACCTCTCCGACCACGGCAAGCTGCTCGACCGGTTCCTCGGGCTCCCCGCGCCGAAGACGTTCATGTACGGGGAGCAGAACAGCACGCTGTCCTACCTCCCCGCCCTGGCCGAAGGTGGCGTCGAGCTCGTCGAGATCAGCCACTGCGCGCACTTCCCGATGTACTCCAACCCGCCGCAGATGTGGGCCCGTATCGCGGACCTCGTCTCACGCGCTGACGTCGGCGCCTGACGGCTCGGACAGCACCGGGCGGCCGTCGCCCCCGTAAACGAGCGGAGTTGGTTTTCCCGGGCGTCGTTCCATTGCGCTTCCGGCCGCAGCCATGGCCTTTCCGTACATCCGACTATCATCAACGTCACCCAGGGCATGCGGAATCGCGAGCAGGTGGCAAGGAACGTCGAACTTGGTCGTGGGCACGTCCCAGAAGGTCTCCAGGGTGATCTTCGCGCTCAGAGCCAGGACCTGATCAGGTGGGACGTGCCCGCTGAATCGTTCACGGAAGGAGTTCGCGTTGTCTTTGACGGACAAGGCCATCGAACAGATCCGTGAGCTGATCCGGACCGGTGCCCTTCCTCCGGGCTCGAGGCTCCCTCCTGAGCCGGACCTGGCCGCACAGCTCGGCCTGTCCCGCAACCTCGCCCGTGAAGCGGTCAAGGCGTTGGCCGTGGCGCGAGTCCTGGAGGTCCGGCGGGGCGACGGCACGTATGTGACCAGCCTGCAGCCGAGCCTGCTCCTGGAGGGGCTCGGCGGTGCGGTGGAGCTGATGCAGGGCGACTCAGGCGCGCTGCAGGACCTCATGGAGGTACGCCGGCTTCTCGAACCGGTCGCCACCGCGCTCGCCGCCACGCGGATCTCCGACGATCAGCTCGCCGAAGTGAAGAAGCATCTGGACGCCATGCGCGAGGCCCGCGACGACGTCGAACGGCTCAACGTGCACGACGCGGCCTTCCACCACGCCGTCGTCTCCGCCACGGGCAACGAGACGCTGCTCACGCTCCTGGAGGCCATCTCCGGCCGCACGCTGCGCGCCCGCATCTGGCACGGCCTGGTCGACATCCAGGCCGCAGACCGCACCCTCGCAGAGCACGAGGCGATTTTTGACGCACTGTCCAACCGTGATGCCGCCCTCGGCCAGGCCGCAGCACTGCTGCATGTGAGCAACACCGAGCGCTGGCTGAGGGAGTACCTGGGCTCAGGCGAAGCCCTGCTCTCCGGGACGGCACGGCGGAAGTGAGGACGGGCGCCGCCCTGTGCAGACCGAGTTGGTGCGCAGCAACCCTCCCGCCGGCGCCCCATTCGGCGCTACTGAACTGGCTCGGCGCCGTTGGACGGAGGCCTCGTGGACCTCAAGGATTGCAGGTCGCCTGCGATGGAGTGATGTGAAGCGAGGCATCAAAGGGCGGTGATCTGCCACTCCTGCTGGGAGGCCCGGTTGTACGTCTCCTGCTCGATGGCGGCGCCATTGGCGGTGGAGGCGCCGTCGACGTTGAGTGACAGTCCGCTGAGCCGGTTGGTGAGGTAGTGGTAGCCGTCACCCGTGGGCGTCACCGCCCAGTGCTGTTGGAAGACACTGTCGTCCGACCAGATGCCCACCTTGCCGCCGTCTGCACGCGAGAGGTCGGCCACTTCCATGAGTTTGCCGCTGCTGACGCTCTTGATCTTGTAGTACCCGTCACCCGTGGAGGTGAAGGTCCACTTCTGATTGGCCTGGTTGAGCCAGGGCCACTGGAGGATTCCGGTGCCATTGGTGGTTCCGTTCCCGCTCACGTCGGCCACTTGCCCACTGTTGCGGTTGACCAGGCGATAGACAGTTCCGTTGCCCGGCAGGACACGCGACAACAGGGTTGGCTTGGCGGTTCTGCCGCCGATCCGGATGCCGCCCACGTTGACGTATCCGCCGGTTCCGGCGGTGGCCTGAATCCGCACGAAACCAACATTCCTGGTGCTCCACTCGGCCACCTTGGTGGCTCGGTCGCCGGTCCAGGAGCCGGTGGCGACCTGGGTGAAGGTCGTGCCGTCGGTGCTCGTGGAGATGGTGTACGAAGTGATGTCGCCGTCGGTGGAGTTGCTGCGGTTCCACTGCTTGGGCAGGTACTCCAGGGTCGAGACGTCACTCCATACCCCGCCCAGGTCGATCGTGATCGAGTGAGGCAGGGACAGGGGCAGTCCCCATGTCGACCAACAGGTTTCGAAGCCTTTGTCGCTCAGCCCGTCGATCGCGTTCATCGGGCCCTCGCCGGTATGGAATCCGGTCGCGTAGGCGCTGACGGGTGTCACGGGGTGCTCGGCGCGTGGCATCTGCGTCGGCAAGGGTGCCCTGGAAGTGTCGGGGCTCCATGCTGCACCGATTTCAGCGAGCCGAGTGACCACGTTGGCATCCAGCTTGCCGTTGCGGTTGGGCGGGCAATTGAGGATGAACGAGGTGTAGTTCGGTTCCAGGTCCGCCAGGTGGGACAGGACCGACGCCTTGCTCATCAGGTCTTCGTTCGGCGTGGACGGATGCCAGAACCATCCGTTGCTGATCGTCTGTCCCTGCATGGAGGCATAGGTGTTTCCGGGCGGCGAGGTGATGCCCAGCGGCTCCTCGAAATAGATCGCGTCGCCGAGGAACGGTACCGGCAACCCGCCGTGGTCGATCATGACGATGTCCGGCTGGAGCGATTTCACGTGCTCGCGTATTCGCTGGTACGAGACGGCCTGCTGGCCCATCTGCCACGCGTAGCCATCGGTGATGAACATGTCGATGGTGCCGTAGTCGGTGAGCAGTTCGGTGATCTGGTTCAGCATGTAGGTGAGATCACCGGGCTGGATCGTCTGGTCGGCGGCGACGCCGTGGCGGGTGTCGTACGCCTGCACGCTGTAGGTGCGGTCCCAGATCGAGAAGTACAGGCCCACCTTCAGGCCCTTGGCCCGGAACGCGTCGACGTACTGGGCGACGATGTCCTGCTTGTAGGTGCTGTTGGCGACGTTGTAGTCGTTGTACGCGGTCGGCCAGAGGCAGAAGCCGTCGTGGTGCTTGGTCGTCAGCACGCCGTAGCTCATCTTCGCCGCCGCGGCGGCGGCCGCCCACTGGGCACAGTCCACGGCCGTGGGGGCGAACAGGGCGGGGTTCTGGTTCGGGGCGGCCCACTCCTCGTTGGTGAACGTGCCCATGTTGAAGTGGTTGAACATGCCGAACCGCATGTCCACCATGTTGTTCAGGTTGGTCTGGGGGTCGGCGGCCACCGCCTCGGACACCAGGCCCGAGAAGGCGGGGACGACGGGCAACACGGTCGCGGCGGCAGCGGCGCCGGCGGCCCCGAGCAGCGTACGGCGGGACAGGTTTCCTGGCGACATTCTCTCACTCCCATTTGTGTGGCTTCAGCGCCGCCGGACCGTTCGGAAGAGGCCGAATCCTCTCCGGCTGAGGGGAAAAAGACAGCGCATGCCCGCCGAAGTGCATGAGGACATGCTTGGTACGGAGAAGGCACACAGGTGCCGCGACATTCATGGGTCTCGGGCGTCAGGTGTTACGCATGAAGTTCGGGCATGCAACACCGGACTGTCAACCGTTTGGAGGGATGAAAGGACTCCCCAAGGAGGAACTTTAGCCGGTATAAGGCAAATTAAGCACTCCTTCCGCCGCTAGACATGGCATGTTTGACTCCACCTCCGTGCCCAGTAACTGACCGTTTCAGAATGACATTCGTTGTGGGGCTTGGCAGTTGGGTGTTGTGTCGGCAGGATCGGTTGAGTGGCTGCTGAACTTGTGCCTGATGACCTGTGGGAACGTGTAGCCCCGCTTTTACCTGCTCGGCCGCCTCGGCGGCATCGGTATCCGGGGCGGTTGCCGGCAGATGACCGGGCTGCGCTCAGAGGCATCGTCTACGTGCTGTGCAAAAGCGTGAGCTGGCGGGACGTTCCCGCAGAACAGGTCGGCTGCAGTGGCGTGACGGCCTGGCGGCGACTGCGGGACTGGACCGAGGCCGGTGTCTGGCCGCAACTGCACGAGGTGCTGCTGGCCGAGCTGCGTGCGGCGGGTCTGCTGGACATGGACGACGCCGCGATCGACGGATCGCACGTGAGGGCTCTGAAAGGGGGGCTCACACCGGACCTTCGCCGGTCGACCGGGCCCGGCCCGGCAGCAAGCACCACTTGATCGTCGACCGGCAAGGCACCCCCTTTGCGTCTCACTGACCAGCGGGAACCGCCACGACATCACCCAGCTGATGCCCCTGCTCGATGCGATACCCCGCATCCGCGGTGTCCGCGGTCGACCCAGGCACCGGCCAACTCGGCTGTTCGCCGACCGCGGTTACGACTACGACAAGTACCGCCGCCTTCTCCGGGCTCGCGGCATCACACCCAAGTTCGCCCGAAAAGGCATCACGCACGGCTCCGGCCTGGGAAAGACGCGTTGGGTCGTGGAGCGCACATTTGCCTGGCTGCACCAGTTCAAACGGCTGCGGATCCGCTACGAGAAGCGCGCAGATCTCCACCTGGGCTTCCTCCAACTTGCCTGCAGCATCATCTGCTTGAGACGACTCCGAACCTCATTCTGAAACCATCAGTAAGTGCCAACAACGCTTGTCATTGCAAGAGTTGGGCGCTGTCTCCCGGATCTCCCTATGTGTGTGGGGTGTTGGGGGCAGGCGGACTGTATGGGCGGCGGAGATCTGACGAAGGCGGAGTGGAATCGGCTGGAGCCGTTGTGGACTCCCAACGGCGGCGCCCCGCAGCAGTGGAACATGGCCAAGGTTGGCTGATCGGCCCCGAGGTGGTGAGGTCCCTTGGGTGGGTGGGAGCACGGGAGCACCTGGCCGGGGTCTCATCGGCCCGACTGCTCATGTCGCAGGAACCGGCCCGACTCAAAAGTCGACGGCAACCTTTTGCGCCACCTGTGGCCACTGAGCAGTGCAACACTCACACGCTCTTCCGAACGGAAAAACATGCAAGAAACACGCCAGGCCGCGCGGCAGCGCAGGCGCAGACGCCGACTGATGGTGGGCGCCACCACGGGGTTGGTCGTCACAGGTCTTCTCGTCTGCCTGGTCATGACGATGCAGCCGGACCGCAAGGAGCAGGCCGGGCGGGCCCCGGCCACGGCCGTCGCCAACTCCCAGGAGACTCACCCGCCGACATCGCCCGGGACGAAGCCCTCCACACCCTCCCCGTCGGCAGTCTCCGGGTCCCCGTCGGCCGGCACTGCGACCCCGAAGGCTTCCGCGACCTCGGCGGCGCCGTCGTCAGCCTCCCCGCGGAAGGCTCCTGCCACGTCGTCCCAAGCCGGACGGATTCGGCCCAAGGACACCTACCAGGGAGTCGCCACCGTCTACGAGGCCGGGGTCGGGGACGGTGCCTGCTCGTACGGTCCGAGCGGGGACATGATGATCGCGGCGATGAACACCACCGACTACGAGACGTCCAAGGCCTGCGGTGCCTACGTGCTCGTCCGCGCGGCGAACGGCGCCTCCGTCACCGTCCGGATCACCAACGAATGCCCGTTGCCCTGTGCACCAGGGCAACTCGACCTCAGCGAACAGGCCTTCGCCAAACTGGCCCCCACCTCGACCGGCCGACTCGCCATCACCTGGAGTCTGTTGAGCCCCGACACGGCGGGCACGATCTCGATCCGCTACAAGAACGGATCCAGTCCCTACTGGTGCGGCATTCAGGCCATCGGCCACCGCAACCCCCTCGCTCGGCTTGAGGTTCGCACCAGTGGCGGCTGGCGCCAACTGGCCCGCACCGACTACAACTACTTCCTCTCCCCGAACGGCAGCGGGTGCGGCGGCGCGATCAGGCTCACCGACATCTACGGAGAACGGCTGACCATCAACGGGATCGCTCTGCGGCCGGAAGCTGTGCAGTCGACGCGGGTCCAGTTCGCACGGCACTGACTCCGCCACCGACAGTGGCCCCCTTCGAACCAGCCGGCCCCGGCGTCGGCTGGTTCGAAGGGGGATCCGAGCACAGCGTCGGCTTTGAGATCCGAAGCGGACACAGGACGACGGCCGGCGCGGGGCCGGCCGTCGCTGTGGGCTGTCGCCGGGGCGACAGCCCATGTGTGGTGCGCAGAGGTCGTACGGGGGACGCCGGGCGATCTGTCAGGGGGCCACGGCGCGGCCGGTCTGCGGGGAGATTCTGCCGGCGCACAGGCCGCGGGCGGTCAACCCCTGCGCGATACGAGGGATCGCGGCCCGCGTGTTGGCGGACCAGTCGTGCATGAGGATGATCTGGCCGTTGCCGAGGCGTCCGGCGGCCTGCACGATGGCATCCGTGCCGGCGCCGTTCCAGTCCTGAGAGTCCACGTCCCAGATGATCTCGGTGAGACCGTACTTGGCCTCGACTGCTTTGACCGTCGAGTTGGTCTCGCCGTACGGCGGCCGGAACAGCTTCGGCGTACCGCCGCCCGTGGCCGCGATCGCCTGCTGGGTCCGGGAGATCTCCGAGTCGATCTGAGACTGACCGAGCTGGGTCAGATGTGGGTGGGTGTAGCTGTGGTTGCCGACCCACATCCCGGCGTTGACCTGCGCCTGTACCTGGGACGGGTTGGCGGCGGCGTACTGGCCCTGGTTGAACATCGTGCCCCGCAGCCCGTTCTGCGTGAGCGCGCTGAGCAGGGCCGGTGTGTTGCCGGACGGGCCGTCGTCGAAGGTGAGCCCGACGTACCCGTTGCAGGCGGCGGCCTGCGCCGGTGCGGCGTTGACGGTGAGGGTTCCCGCGGCGACCAGCGCGACGGCGGCGAGCACCGTCGGCAGAGGGCGTAACGCGAGAGGAGCTGGGGCGCTCATGCCGCCACCGTGATGTTGGAACTGCCGCTGCTCTGGTACCCCTCGGTCGCGAGGATCATGTAGTACCTGAAGCTGCCGAGGGGCATTCCGGCTCGTGCCCAGGCGTCGAAGTGGTTTCCGGTGGTGATGCTGCCACCGGTCCTCCTCGACTGCCGGACACTCCAGTACTGGTTGAAGGTCTTGGTGCCTTCGACGGACGGGGCGTTGTACCGCGTCGTCTGGTAGATGTCGTAGGTGCCGCCGTCACTGGTGACGGCGCCCTTGTACGTTCCCGTGGGCCGAAAGGTGCCCCAGTTGTCGACGATGTAGTACTCGACCAGCGGGTTGGACGTCCACCCGTAGAGGCACAGGTAGGCGTTGCCGGACGGGCTGAAAGAGCCCGAGTAGGACACGGTCCTGCGGCTGCCGTTGCTCCAGCCCTTGCCGGCGACGAAGTTCCCGGTGTTCCTCCAAGTGGTGCTGTAGCTGCCGCCGGAGCTGAGGTTCATGGAGACCGTGCCCTGTGCGTCGGTCCAGAACGAGTAGTAGTAGCCGTTGTTGGTGCCGGTCTGGTTCGTGGTGACGACCGTGTCGGCGCGGGCCGTGCTGGGCAGAGCCAGCGTGGACGCGGCGCCCAGCAGCATGGCGCAGGTCTGCCTGCGGCTCGGCTGTGCAGGTATGAGGTTCATGTGCGGGTTTCCTCCGTCTTCCATGAGCGGGGGTTTGGTCGAACAGTGTTGACCTGCACCCGACAAGCGTCAATAGTTTCGCCCTTGATTTCGAAACATTCGGTTCGGCGGTGGTGCGCCTGAGTGTAGAAATCCCTGCTGGGAGCCGCCTTCGGCTCCATGGATTTCCCTGCGCAAGGAGTGATCGCTCATTGAAGATCAAATGCGTGAGCGTTCAAGTTCGAATGTTTCGAAGAAATTCCAGAATGTGGCGGGATTCCGATAACCGTTCACGGGCAGTACGGTCCACGCCCTGGCCCAGCGTCCATCGATAGCCGCGTGGTGCCTTGGTCCTGGCGAATCGCAGCAACCTGGACTTGTGGCCTTCCCCTTGCATCACCGCAAGAACAGCGGCGTGCTGTACATGCATGCGCTGGCAGGCGCGGCAAACGCCGTAGTTGATCGATCCCCAGCTCCGCTTGCCCAGCATGAGCAAAACCTGCCGGCATCCGGTGCCCGGTGCGCAGAGTACGTACGCGAGCCGGGTCGAGTCAGCCGCAGGCCTCGTTCCGTGTCCGGTGCCGTGGGTATGCACCATGTCTCGGAGTCGTTCGGCCGCGAGTTCCTCGGCGGACCGACCCCCGTTCGGTTCCAGTCCCCACTGGTGTTGGTCGGCGTCGCCGGAGGGGAGTCCGGTGGCCCTGGCTGTGAACGTCAGACCCCTGTCGGTGCCGGCTCTGCACTGAAGGTGCGTTCCGTGCGGGCTCTGGGGCACGCCGGGCGGCGTGGCGGATTCAGGCGTGCCCCGGAGGGTGAACGTGTGTCACACGCTGGTGCAGGCGGTGCCGTTCAGGCTGAAGCCGGAAGGCTTGGCGAAGGTGCCGCTGGAGGTGCCCTGGAACCCGAAGGTCGCCTGGCCGCCGGCCGCCACGTCCCCGTTGTGGGTCACGTTGCTCGCGGTGACAGCTCCTGACGACCCGGACAGGTTCGCGTTCCAGGCATTGGTGATGTGCTGCCCGGAGGGGAGGGTGAACGCGAGCTTCCAGCCGCTGACGGGGGAGGAGCCGGTGTTGGTGATGGTGACGTCGGAGGTGAAGCCGCCCTGCCAGGAGTTCGCCCCGTACGCCACCTTGCAGGCCGTGGAGCCTCCGGGGCTGCCCGGATCACCGGAGGAACCCTTGTTGACGGTGGAGGAGAACGAGTTCACGGCGAGGCCCGTGCCGTTCTGCCAGGGTTCGAACCCCGCCTGAATACTCGTCAGGTACCAGTTGTTCTGCGCGAGTCCCCGGGAAACGGCCTGCCGGGCGAAGTCCATGACGTCGAAGGTCCAGTTGGTGATCGCCGACGATGCGACGAACGACAGCACGTCGTTCGAGCCGTTGCTGCCGGACCACACCTGCCAGGCGCGCCCGGCCACGGTGGCGGTACCGACCTGGGAGCCAATGGGCTGGATGGATCCGACCTTGTTGAACCAGATCATGATCTCGGTCCGGTTCACACCGTCGGTTCGGGGCGTGGGGTCGAGCCAGATGTCGTACGAGGCGTTGTACGCCGCGTCGTTCACATAGTTGTAGGAGATGCTCGTGGGCGCGGTGGAGATGGTGCTGAGCTGAGCGGGAAGGTTGGTGCCGGGTGAGCAGTTGGTGTAGTGGCAGCCGTTGTAGACGGACGGGTAGGACTTCGGAGCGCCGTTCGTGGGGACGGAGCCGTCAGCCTGGGTGATCCTGAACCCCGAGTCGGTGACGGCGATGCACTGGGTGGCGCTGGTGCCCCAGCGGTTGTTCTGAACCACATAGCGGCCCTGGATGGTAGTTGTGCCGAAGGGCTGGCAGATCGTGGTGTCGGCCTGTGCCACTGGCGCTGTGGTCAGAAGCGCGGCGAGTGAGACGAGCGAGGTGAGCAGCGCGCCGAGCAGGCCACGCGCGCTGCGGGCATGGTGCGGTGAAGGACGCATGCGGATCCTCTTCAGAGGGATGGGGGGGACGATTGTGCTCCTGCAATCCTGGGAATGGGAGCGCTCCCAATTCTGCGCTCGGCAGGGACAGTAGGGATGGTTCAGGTACCTGACAAGCCTGTCGGCATGAACATGTCGAAGCGATTTCGAAGACGCAGGTCGGACAAGGGTGCCGAGACACGGCGCATCGACTCTGGGAGCCCTCCCCGGACGAGTTCGCCGACGAAGGTCAGGTCGACTCGCGAACCACCAGCTCTGTACGGAGGATGACGTGACGCCAGGCCACGGCGCCCTCCTCCATCTCCTCCAGGAGGAGTCGGATCATGGCACGCCCGATCTCCTCGATCGGCTGCCGCACCGTGGTCAGCGGTGGTTCGGTCCGCTGGGCCAGCGAAAAGTCGTCGAAGCCGATCACGGCGACATCCTCGGGCACCCGACGGCCGGCCGCGCGCAGGGCCTCCAGAGCCCCAGCTGCCGTGGTGTCCGACGCGGCGAGGACGCCGTCGATATCCGGATGCCGTTCGATGAGTTCGGCCATGGCGCGGCGTCCGCTCTCTGCCGTGAAGTCGCTTTCGGCGACAAGGGTTTGCTCGCTCTCCAGACCCGCTGACGCCAGAGCCTCTTCATAGCCACGCAGCCGGCACTGCGCGGCGTACAGGTCGAGCGGCCCGGTGATGGTCGCTATCACTCTGCGGCCCTGTCGCAGCAGGTGGGACACGGCGCTGCGGGCTCCGCCGATGTTGTCCGCGTCGACGTAGCTGACGTACTCCTCCCCGGAGCGGCGTCCCAGCAGCACGGTCGGCAACCGGGCTTCGGCGAGCATGTCCGGCAGCCGATCACCGGCATGCACGGACATCAGCAGCACTCCGTCGACCCGGCCGCCGCGCGCGTACTCGAGGAAGCGCTGCCGCTCGGCGTCCGAGCGCACCAGTGTCAGCAGCAGTTGGATCCCGGTGTCTGTCAGCGCGTCTCCGAGGGAGCGGACGATCTCGGAGAAAAAGGGTTCGGCGAACTGCCGCCAGTCCGGCTCCGTCATGACCAGGGCGACGGCGTCGGCCCGGCGCCCGGCCAGGGAACGGGCCGCGAGATTGGGCACGTAGCCCAGTTCGTCGATGGCCCGCTGTACGGCCCGACGCGTCGAATCCTTCACGCCCGCCGCGTTGTTGATGACGCGGGAGACCGTGCCCCGTCCCACCCGCGCACGGGCAGCCACCTCCTCCAGCGTCGGTGTCTCCGGGCGTCGTCTGCCCATGACCACCTCCCCCAAGAGATCACCGATCTTACCGGCCGGAGGGGAGTGAGCACACGACTTCACCAGTGGCACGGGTGCGGGACGGTCGCCTTGCACCCGAGGATTGGGAGCGCTCCCGTTTTGAATAGAAAGGATTGGCGTTGTCGCTGGTGGTCGAAAGCGGAACGCGCTTCGGCATCCTGCCGCTTCGGGCCTCCGGAACAGCGACACCGAGGTTGCCCCGGCGGTGGTCCCACATTCCGTCCAACAGCGCCTTCGCCGTCGACTTCGACCTGCGGCGCGCAGGTGGGCAGGTACTCCAGAGGCGGCACCCTATCGAGCGTGCGAAACGTACTGATGAGGGCGCTGATCTCGCTCGCGGTCGGTGCGGCCCCGTCATCCGGGATTGCGTAGTTGGCGAAGGGGCTCGGCCAGTTCCGGTCATAGCGCACCACGAACGGGCCGCTCCGCACATGGCAGTCGGAATGCAGGGCGCGCGTGCGCGCATGGTTTTGGACGTCGAAACCCATAGGAAGATCCGGAACGCCGGCCGGAACCGGTACCAGTCGCAAACACGAGGTACCTCCTCGGCCGGGAGCACAGGTGATCAGTGTGATCAAAGGCGTCGGTGAACACCGCAACATCGTGATGCGGCCGAGTTCACAGTGAATCGTGGGAGCGCTTTCGGCCATTGATCTGACTCTCCGTCAGTTCTCGGTATCCTCTCCCCGCCCCCACAGGCGGGGCGGCAACAGTGAGGCCGCGGCCCTGGACCAGGGCCCGTGAGCCGCAGTCTGCCGTCCCCTCATGCCTGAGGAATCCATGACTCCCACCCCCCACCTCACCGAAATCGCCGCCCGCGTGGAGCGGCCGGCCCCATTCCAGCCGGTCGACCGCTCGCTTCTCCCGGAAGCCGGTACTGCGACAGTGGACATCGTCGTGCCGGTCTACAACGAGGAGCGCGCCCTGCCCGGGTGCCTGCACACCCTCCACGCGCGGCTGTCCGAGGGATTCCCCTTCCCCTGGCGGATCACGGTCGCCGACAACGCCAGCACCGACGACACCCTTGCCACCGCCCGCCGCCTCGCCGACGAACTGCCCGGGGTCGGCGTCGTCCACCTGGATCGCAAGGGGCGAGGGCTGGCCCTGCGCACCGTCTGGGGCGCCAGCGACGCGGACATCGTGGCGTACATGGACGTGGACCTGTCCACCGGCCTGGACGGGCTGCTCCCGCTGGTCGCCCCGTTGGCCAGCGGGCACTCGGACCTTGCGATCGGCTCCCGGCTGGCACCCGGCGCGCGCACGGTGCGCGGGCCGCGCCGCGAGTTCGTCTCCCGCTGCTACAACGGCATCATCAGGCTCACCCACGGTGTCCGCTTCACCGACGCCCAGTGCGGGTTCAAGGCGGCCCGTACGGAGGTGCTCCGGCCGCTGCTGGAGGTGACCCGCGACGACGCGTGGTTCTTCGACACCGAGCTGCTCCTGCTCGCCGAGCACAACGGACTGCGCGTCCACGAGGTGCCGGTCGACTGGGTCGAGGACGTCGACACCCGGGTGGACGTGGTGAGCACCGCCGCGGACGACCTGCGGGGTTTGTGGCGCATGGCGCGCCTGAAGGCCTCCGGCGGCGCCCGCGTCGGCATTCGACCGCGCCCTGCTCCGTCCGCCGAGCACCCCGACGCCGTCCTCGCACCCGCCACGGGACGTGGAGTGCTGTCGTGGGAGGTCGGCTGCTTCATCGCGATCGGCGTCGTCTCCACGGTCGGACAGGCCCTGCTGTACTGGCTGGCGCGCGGCTGGTGGACTCCCGCCGTCGCCAACCTGGTCTCGCTGTTCGTCCTCACCGTCCTCAACACCGAGGCGAACCGGCGCCTCACCTTCCGGCACTCCTCCACCGCGCCCGCCCGCGCCCACCTCGGTGCCGGCGGACTGTTCGTCCTCGGCTACCTGGTCACCTCCGGGGCGGTGTTGTGGTTCAAGTGGCTCGATCCCGGCGCCTCACCGGCCGCCGAGACCGCGGTCCTCGCCGCGGCGTCCGTCGCCGTCACCGGCGTGCGCTTCGCCACCCTGCGGCTGGCCGTCTTCGCCGGCCCCCGCAGCCGTACCAGTTGACGAGAGCGAAACGAGACATGAGCAACTACGCGCACTTCACGTCCGTACCGGCGGCTTCGGAGCACGCCGCGAGGCGTACGTCCGTCCGCTCGCTGCCCACCTGGGCGGCACCCGCGGCACTCGGAGCCGTCATGGTGCTCGCGGCGATCCTGTACGGATGGGCACTGAGTTCCCTGGGCTGGGGCAACAGCTACTACTCGGCGGCCGTGAAGTCGATGGGGAAGAGCTGGACGAACTTCCTTTTCGGCTCCTTCGACCCGGTCGGCGTCGTCACGGTCGACAAGCCGCCGGCCGCGCTCTGGCCGCAGGTGATCAGCAGCAAGATCTTCGGGCTGCACGGGTGGGCACTGATGCTGCCGCAGGTGCTCGAAGGAGTGGCCGCGGTGCTGGTGCTGCACCGCACCGTGCGCCGCTGGGCGGGTGAGGGCGCGGCGCTGGTCGCCGCCCTGGTGCTCACGCTCACTCCCATCACCGTGGCCATCAACCGCGACAACAACCCGGACACGCTGCTGGTCCTGCTGCTGGTGTCGGCAGCGTACGCGCTCACCCGCGCGCTGCAGGCGGAGGGCAGGGCCGCGACCTGGTGGCTGTGCGCGAGCGGCTTCCTGATCGGGTGCGGATTCCTCACCAAAATGCTCGCCGCCTGGATGGTCATCCCCGCGTTCGCCGTCGCCTGGCTCGTGGGAGGAAGCGGCGCCTGGATACCGCGAGTGCGGCGTCTGCTGGGCGCGGGAGCCATCCTGGCGGCGTCCTCCCTGTGGTGGGTCGCCATGGTCGCCCTGTGGCCGGGCGACCATCCGTACATCGGCGGCAGCGACGACGGCTCGGCCTGGGACCTCGTGATCGGCTACAACGGGCTGGGGCGGGTCTTCGGCTCCAGCGACGGCATGCCCCAGGGCATGGGAGGCGGGGGTGGTGGCGGCGGAGGCGGGTTCGCCGGCGGGTTCGGCGGCCAGTCCGGTCTGACCCGGATGTTCGACTCGCAGGTGGGCGGTCAGATCAGCTGGCTGCTGCCCCTCTGCGGGCTGGCGCTGGCCGGCGCGGTCGTCGTGGCGGTGCTGCACCGACGCGGGAAGCTGCCCGCCTCCGCCCTGCTGCCGGCCTCCGGCTGGCTGCTGTGGGGAACCTGGCTGGTGGTCTGCGCCGTCGTGTTCTCGACCCAGAAGGGCATCTTCCACCCGTACTACACCACCCAACTCGCCCCGGCCATCGCCGCTCTGTGCGGTGGGCTGACAGCCGGCCTGGTCCGTGTGCACCGTGCGGGCTTCCGCTGGGCGCCGCTGGCCGGCGCGGCCGGGGTCGTGGTGAGCGTGGTCTGGGCGGTGGTGCTGGTCCGCCGTGTACCCGACTGGAACGGCTGGCTGGTGTGGCCGGTGCTGCTCGTGGGCTGCGCCGCCGTCGTCCTGCTGGTGCTGGCACGACGGAACGCCCGGTTGCTGACGGTTGCCGTGGGCGCGGCGGTGGCTTCGGTCCTCGTGGCCCCCGGAGCCTGGGCAGTGAGCGTGCCCGGTTCCACCGGCATGGGTGGCTCCAACCCGACGGCCGGGCCGACGACGATGGGCTTCGGCGGAGGCGGCGGCATGCCCCGGCAGGGTGGGAACGGCGGAGGCCTTCCGTCGGGCATGCCGTCCGGGATGCCGTCGAACATGCCGGGCCAACCCGGCACCGACGGGTCTTCGGGCGGGTCCGGTGCACCCTCGTCCGGCGGAATGCCTTCCGGCATGCCCACAGCGGGAGCGGGGGACATGCCCGGTGCCGGCTCGGGAGGTGCCCCGGGCGGGCGAGGCGGTCCCGGCGGCGGTGGGGAACTCACCGCTGACCAGCGGAAGATCCTCCAGTACGCCGTCAAGCACGCACCCGACGCACGCATCAAGCTCGCCGTCGAGGGCGGCGCCCTGTCCGCCAGCGCCTTCATCCTGGGCACCGACGAGACCGTCATCGGCATGGGCGGTTTCACGAACAGCGACAACGCGCCGTCGGTGGCCCAGCTGAAGAAGTGGACCAAGAACGGCGAACTGCGTTACATCCTGGGTTCCGGCACCAACGGCGGCGGGCCGGGCGGCATGTCCGGCGGATACACGAAGCAGCGCTCCGACTGGATCGCCGACAACTGCACGAAGGTTCCGGCGTCGTCCTACGGCGGCACGTCCTCCGAGGAGGACAGCGGCGGTGTGATGGGATTCGGGGGAGCCGGCGTGCTCTACGACTGCGCGGCCAAGTAACCCGGGCCGGAGCGGTCACCACCAGACGGCAGAACGGATCAGCAGACGCCATGACCGACAGTCCCCCAGCGGCGAGGCCGGGACATCGGCTCCTCGTCGTCGAGGACGAGCCCAGCATCCGTACGCTGCTGGAGGCGACGCTCCGTCTGACCGGATACGAGGTGAGCAGCACCGACACCGGACAGTCGGCCCTCCTTGAGGTCGAACGTCTCGAACCGCACCTGGTGCTGCTCGACGTGATGCTGCCCGACCTGGACGGCTTCGAGGTGACCCGCAGGCTGCGGGCGGCGGGGAACGACTGTCCGATCCTGTTCCTCACCGCCCGCACCGGCACCCATGACCGCGTCAGCGGCCTGCGCGCGGGCGGAGACGACTACGTCTCCAAACCGTTCAACATCGAGGAGGTCCTGCTGCGCATCGAGGCCATCCTGCGCCGAACGGCTCCGGCCATCACGGCGCGGGTGATGCCGAGCGTCCTGAGCTACGCCGACCTGGAACTCGACGAGGGCGCCCACGAGGTGCACCGCGCGGGGGAGTACATCGCGCTGTCACCCACCGAGTTCAAGCTCCTGGCCTACCTCCTGGCGAACGCGGGCCAGGTGGTGACCAAGGTCCAGATCCTCGACCACGTCTGGAGCTACGACTTCGCCGGCGACGTGCGGATCATCGAGACATATGTCCGCTACCTCCGCAAGAAGATCGACTGCTTCGATCCACCCCTCATCCAGACCGTGCGCGGTGTCGGCTACAGCCTGCGTCTTCCCCGCGACCACGCAGGGACGTCGGAGCAGTGACCCACCTCCTGCCCCGGCCGCCCAGATCACTGAGACGACGCCTCGTCGTGGGTGTCACCGTCCTGGCCACCGCGGCGGTCCTGGCCTCCCAGGCCATCGGTTACGTGGTGCTTCGGTCCTGGCTGCTGGACCGGGTCGACGAGCAACTCGTCGAGTTCCACCCACCGGCACCGGCCTTCTACGACGCCCTGGACGGCACACTCCCGGCGCCGGGGAAACAACTGGACGTGCTGCCCTCGGATTTCCACGTCTACTTCTACGACGCCTCGGGCCACCGTCTGAACGGCTCCCTCGGCTCCGAATCAAAGCCGGGACCTCAGCTGGCCGATGAGGCGCAGGACCTCGGGCTGCGGGACGGGCATCCGGAAACCGTGCCTGCCACGAGCGGTGACGGCCGCTGGCGAGTGATGCTCAACCCCGGCCCGGACGGTATGAGCGCGGTGGTCACCCTGCCGCTCGACACAGTCGACGGTGCCGCCTCGAAGATCTTGTGGCTGAACGCAGTCCTGCTGGCCGTCACGATTATTGCCCTGCTCGCCCTGGGCAGGTGGGTGGTCCGGCTGGGCCTGTTGCCGTTGACCAGAATGGAGAGTACCGCCCAGGACATCACCGCGGGCCGGCTCGGGCTGCGGTTGCCCGACACCGATCCGCGCACCGAGATCGGACGGCTCGGCCGGGTCCTGAACTCCATGCTCGACCGCCTCCAGAAGGCGCTGCTGGCTCGCGAGGCCTCCGAGGCCCGGCTGCGTCGGTTCGTCGCCGACGCGGGGCACGAACTGCGCACCCCGCTCACGGCCATTCAGGGATACGCCCAACTCGCACTGCGCCCGGAGCGACGCCCGGCGAAGGAACTGCAGGAGGCCAACCGGTTCATCGCGCAGAACGCGGAACGTATGAGCCTGCTCGTCGACGACCTCCAGCTGCTCGCCACCCTGGACAAGGAACCCTCCTACCGGAGGGAACGGGTCGACCTGCTGTCCCTGGCGGCGGACGCCGTCAGTGCGACCGCCGTTCACCGAGCGTCCCATCCCGTCGACCTCGGCCCGCTGCACACGGCGG
This sequence comes from Streptomyces sp. NBC_00258, assembly GCF_036182465.1. Classification (NCBI taxonomy): domain Bacteria; kingdom Bacillati; phylum Actinomycetota; class Actinomycetes; order Kitasatosporales; family Streptomycetaceae; genus Streptomyces; species Streptomyces sp. NBC_00258. The sequence goes on along the minus strand of NZ_CP108081.1, from coordinate 1,308,490 downwards.
CCGATCCCACCGGAGCCGAGGAACTCGACGTTGCGGAGACTGTCGGCGACCCGCACCGATTGCGGCAGATCCTCGAGAACCTGCTTTCCAACGCTCGCGTCCACACCCCGCCGGGCACACACGTCCACGTCCGCGTCGGCACGACGGAGGCGGGTCCCGGAACGGGCGGTACGGACCGACCCGGACGCTTCACCGCTTCACCGCCCCTGCCGGAGCGTCTGCCCATCAGCGTGATCGAGGTGGCGGACGAAGGGCCGGGCCTCGAACCCGTCGGCGCCGAGCTCGTCTTCGAGCGCTTCTACCGTGCCGACCCCGCCCGCTCCCGCCTCCACGGCGGCAGCGGCCTCGGTCTCGCCATCGCCGCGGCCATCGCCGAGGGCCATGGCGGCCGCCTCGAACTCGACACGGCCCCCGGCCGTGGCTGCATCTTCCGCCTGGTCCTTCGCGCCTCCGACTCCGCCGGGAGGCAAGCGTGAGTCGGATCGGGTCCAGCAGCCGGATGCCCAGGCGCCAAGTGTTCGCCCGCGTGGATTTCGAACTTCGCCCTGCGCACGTCCGGTTGGCGTGGTCGCCCGTCGGTGTTCTGTGGGATCTCGATCCTGCCCGTGCGTGGCTGATTCACGACGATTCGCGTACCACGAGTTCGGTAGGAAGAACGACGTGCTGACGCGGTTCTTCGGGATTGCTGATCTCTTCCAGGAGGATGCGGGCGATCGTGTTGCCGATCTCCTCGATGGGCTGACGCACGCTGGTGAGGGGCGGGTTGCTGTGCCGGGCGATGATGGAGTCGTCGAATCCGACCACCGCCACATCGCCGGGGACGCTGCGCCCCTGCCTGCGCAACTCCGCCAGCGCCCCTGCCGCCATGACGTCCGAGGCGACGAACACGGCGTCGAGCGTGGGAAGTTGTTCAAGGAGTGAACGCATCGCTGCCTCGCCGCCCTCCTCGGTGAAGTCTGCCGAGACCACGAGGTGCTCCGTGGCTTCGTGGCCCGCCTTCTCAAGGGCCTCGCGCCACCCCTGGAGCCGGCTGCGCGCCACGTCCATGTCGAGGGGGCCGCTGATCGTGGCGATGGTCCGCCGCCCGCGAAGGAGGAGGTGCCTGACGGCCGCAGAGGCTCCGCCCGCGTTGTCGGAGTGCACGTGGCTGAGCGACTCGGCGGGGGAACGGCGCCCGGCGAGCACCGTGGGCAGACCCATGTCCTCCAGCAGACCGGGCAGCGGATCGTGCTCGTGCACCGAGACCAGGAGTACTCCGTCGACCCGCCGCTCCGCCACCGACTCGGTGAGCTGGTCCCGCTCGGCCTGGTCGCGTACGAGGACCAGTTGGAGCTGCGTCCGGGTCTTGGCCAGAGCGGTGCTGACCCCGCGGATGACCGCCGAGAAGTAGGGCTCGGAGCCCAGTCTGCTTTCGGACTCGGGAATCACCAGGGCCACGGAGTTCGTCCGGTTCGTCACGAGCCCCCGGGCAACCGAGTTCGGGACGTAGTTCAGCTCGGCGATGGCGGCGAGCACGGCGGCCTTGGCCTTGTCGCTGACGAGCTCCGAGCCGTTGATGACTCGTGAAACCGTGGTACGTCCGACACCGGCGCGCGCGGCCACGGTCTTGATGGTCGGGCGTTGCCTGCCCTCCATGTCGCCTCCTCGCTTGCGCGGTGCCCGAACGGCTTCCACCAGCGCATTGTGCCAGACCGGCCACGAGTGTCCGGCGGGTCCGGGTACGGGAGTGCGACATCTTCCGGCAACGAAGTTGCTTCAACTTCTTGACAGGAGCCTTTTGCGGCGGCCACGCTTCGGGCTTCCGGGTGGGCACGTTCCCATCGCAGTTTGGGAACGTGCCCACCCGGACAAATCGGGGCCTACGGAGCGGACCGTGGGGCTCGAACTCCGGTGCGTCAGCGCCGCCGCTAGGAGGACTGAATGGGCAAGGCCCGAAGGAAGTTGCGTACACGAGCCGTGGCCGCCGTATCGGCTGTGTCGGCTCTTGGTCTGGTCGTGGGCTGTGGAGGCAGTGACAGCGGGGGGACCGGTGGTGGGAAGAAGGACGGCAAGGTCACCATCACCATGGGGCTGTTCGGCGTCATGGGCTTCAAGGAGACCGGTCTGCTCGACAAGTACATGAAGGAGCACCCGAACGTCGTCATCAAGGCGGACGTCGCGGGTGACGAGCAGACCTACTACACCGCCCTGCAGACGCACTTGGCCGCCGGCAGCGGACTGAAGGACATCCAGGGCATAGAAATTGGTCGGGCCAAGGAACTGTCCGACACGCAGAAGGACAAGTTCGTCGATCTTGCCGGCGGGACGGACCACTTCCTGCCGTGGAAGCAGAACCAGGTCACCACCGAGGACAAGAAGGTCATCGGCATGGGCACCGACATCGGCCCGATGGCGGTCTGTTACCGCAAGGACCTGTTCAAGCAGGCCGGACTGCCCACCGACCGCGACGAGGTCGCCAAACTGTGGGAGGGCGACTGGTCGAAGTACGTCGACGCGGGCAAGCGGTTCAAGCAGAACTCGAAGGCGGAGAAGGTCGCCTTCATGGACAGTTCCAGCGGGCTGTTCAACGCCATGATCTACGGAAACTCCCAGCAGTTCTACGACAAGGAGGGCGAGCTGATCTATGCCACCAACCCTGTCGTGAAGGACGCGTGGAAGCTGGCCTCCGAGGCGGCCACCTCCGATCTGACCGCCAAGCTCCGCCAGTTCCAGCCCGGCTGGGACCCCGGCCTGGCCAACAGCACCTTCGCCAGCACCGTCTGCCCGGCGTGGATGCTCGCGCACATCAGCGAGAAGGCGGGCCCGAAGAACAAGGGCAAGTGGGACGTCGCCAAGGCGCCGAAGGGCGCCAACTGGGGCGGAGCGTTCCTCGGCGTGATGGAGAAGAGCCCCGTCAAGAAGGAGGCGCAGGAGCTCGTTGCCTGGCTCACCGCCCCTGAGCAGCAGGCCTACCTCTTCAAGGAGATCGGCAACTTCCCCTCGTCGCAGACCGCGTTGGGGATGCCTGAAGTGGTCGACGCCAAGTCGGAGTACTTCAGTGGCGCGCCCATCGGGAAGATCTTCAGCGCCGCGGCCCAGGAGATCCCCGACGAGCAGGTCCTCGGCCGCAAGGACGGCACCATCAAGGACATCTTCTCGCAGGGCCTGACCTTGATCGAGGCGCAGAACAAGAGCCCGAACGTGGCATGGAAGACCACGGAAAAGCGCATCGAGAAGGCCGCCGGCTGACCTCGGGCCCCGTCGCCCACCTCCGCAGCAGCCCGGCGTCCCACGCACGGCCCCGAGTGGGCCGCCGGGCCCCTGCCCACCCCGTCACCCTCCAGGAAGGACGCCTTCCGGTGGCCATCTCCACCTCGACACCCCCAGACGGTGCGCCCGACGCCGCTCCACCGGCCGGGTCCGGCAGCGGCGCGCAGCGCCGCAGTACGCTGCTGCACCGCCTCGACGTGCGCGGCGCCCCGTACGCCTTCATCGCCCCGTTCTTCGTCGTCTTCGCCGCCTTCAGCTTCTACCCGCTCGTCTACACCTCGTGGATCTCCCTGCACCGCGTCGAACTGTCGACCCTGAACCTCATGGAGTGGGTCGGTTTCGACAACTACACGGCCCTGTGGGAAGACGACCGCTTCTGGAACGCGCTGCTCAACACGTTCACCATCGGCGTCCTGTCGACCGTGCCACAGCTGTTGATGGCGCTCGGTCTCGCGCACCTGCTCAACTACCAACTGCGCGGCTCGACGTTCTTCCGTGTCGCCGCCCTGACGCCCTACGCCACGTCGGTGGGCGCGGCGGCCCTCGTCTTCACGATGCTCTTCGAACGCGACTTCGGCATGATCAACTGGATGCTGAGCCTGGTCGGCATCGACAACATCGACTTCGAGAACAACAAGTGGGCCGCGCAGACGGCCATCTCCACGATCGTCATCTGGCGCTGGACCGGCTACAACGCCCTGCTCTACCTCGCCGCGATGCAGGCGATCCCACGCGACCGCTACGAAGCCGCGGCCATCGACGGCGCTTCGCGGTGGCAGCAGTTCCTGAAGGTCACCATCCCCGGCATCCGCTCCACCATCGTGTTCACCATCGTCCTGTCCACGATCGGCGCCACCCAGCTCTTCGGTGAGCCCTTGATCTTCGGCCAGGGCCCGAACGGCATCACCGGGGGAGCGGACAACCAGTACCAGACGCTGGGACTGCTGCTGTACGAGGAGGGCTGGAAGAACTACCAGATGGGCCGGGCCGCCACCGTCGCCTGGGCGATGTTCCTGCTGCTCATTGTCCTGTTCGTCGTCCAACGAGTCGTCAAGCGCGTCCTGGCGCGCAGGGCCTGACCGGGAGATCTCCATGACCACAGACAGCATCCCGGTCCAGACGGCGGACGCACCCCCCGGGACCGCACAGAAGAAGGCACGGAAGAGCACCGCGCCCGGTGGCCGCAGCCGACAGCTGTTCCGCCACCCGGGGGCCGGACGTCAGCACCACGCGGGCCCTGTCGCCTACATCCTGCTGGGGATCGCGGCGCTCTTCTCACTCTTCCCGCTGTACTGGACGATGGTGGCGGCATCCAGCGACAACACCCGCGTCACCCAGACGCCGCCGCCGTTCCTGCCGGGACCTCATCTTCTGGAGAACCTCGGCAAGGCCTGGCAGGACGCCGCGCTGGGCAAGGCCATGCTCAACAGCCTGATCGTGGCCGGCGTGATCGCCCTGTCGACGGTGCTGTTCGCCACCCTGGCCGGCTTCGCCTTCGCGAAACTCCGCTTCAAGGGCCGCAACATCCTGCTCATGCTCGTGATCGGCACGATGATGGTGCCGCCTCAACTCGGCGTCGTACCGCTGTTCATGATGATGACGGAACTGGGCTGGGGCCAGCAGCTGCCCGCCGTCATCTTCCCCACGCTCGTCAGCGCCGTCGGGGTGTTCTTCATGCGGCAGTACCTGAGCGAGGCGCTGCCCGACGAACTCGTCGAGGCCGGACGGGTGGATGGTGCGCACTCATTGCGCATCTTCTGGAGCATCGTGCTGCCGATCGCCCGGCCTCCCATGGCCGTCCTGTTCATGATCACGTTCGTGCACGCCTGGAACGACTTCTTCTGGCCGTTCATCGTGCTCGACATGTCCAACCCGACGGTGCCCGTCGCACTCACCCAGCTGAGCGCGGGATACATACGCGACCAGTCGCTGATCATGGCGGGCGCCCTCCTCGGCACGCTGCCCCTGCTCGTCATGTTCATCGTCTTCGGCCGTCAGATCGTCGGCGGAATCATGCAGGGAGCGGTCAAGGGATGAGCGCCCCGCCGTCCCTCTGCTGCCGCGCCCCTCCGGTACTCGCCACCCCGTTCCGCCCCTCCCACCCCGAAGTACCTCTGGAAGGACTCACGTGACCACCGTTACCCGACGTGTCGCGCCCGCCCCGGGAACCACCAACGCCATCCGATTCCCTCAGGGATTCACCTGGGGCACGGCGACCGCCGCGTACCAGATCGAGGGTGCCGCCTCCGTCGACGGACGCACCCCTTCCATCTGGGACACCTACTCGCACACGCCCGGCAGGGTGCGCAACGGCGACACCGGTGACGTGGCCACCGACCACTACCACCGCTGGCGCGAGGACGTCGCGATCATGGCCGACCTCGGCGTGAGCGCCTACCGGTTCTCCCTGTCGTGGCCGCGGGTGCAGCCGACCGGCCGCGGCCCGGCAGTACAGAAAGGGCTCGACTTCTACCGGGCACTGACCGACGCACTGCTGGAGAAGGGCATCGAGCCGGTCGTCACCCTCTACCACTGGGACCTGCCGCAGGAGCTGGAGGACGCCGGCGGCTGGCCGGAGCGCGTCACCAGCGACCGGTTCGCCGACTACGCGACTCTCGCGGCCCGTGCGCTGGGCGACCGGGTGAAGACCTGGACCACCCTCAACGAGCCCTGGTGCAGTGCCTTCCTCGGATACGGCTCCGGTGTCCACGCCCCCGGGCGCACCGACCCGGTTGCGGCCCTGCGTGCGGCGCACCACCTCAACCTCGCCCACGGCAAGGCCGTTCTGGCGCTGCGGGCCGAACTGCCCTCCCGCGCGCGGACGTCCATCACGCTCAACATCCACCACGTCCGAGCGCTGACCGAGGCCGCCGAGGACCTGGACGCGGTCCGCCGGATCGACGCGCTGGCCAACCGTGTCTTCACCGGCCCGCTGCTGGAGGGCGCGTACCCGCAGGATCTCCTCCAGGACACGGCCGGCCTGACCGACTGGTCCTTCGTGAAGGACGGCGACCTCGCCACGATCCACCAGCCGCTGGACTTCCTGGGCGTCAACTACTACACACCCACCCTCGTCTCGGCCGCCACGGACGAGGCGAGCCACGGCTCTGACGGTCACGGGGCGAGCGAGCACAGCCCCTGGCCGGGCGCGGACCGGGTCGCCTTCCACCGCCCCGAAGGCAGCACCACCGCGATGGGCTGGGCGGTCGACCCCAGCGGTCTGTACGACCTGCTGATGCGGCTCAAGACAGAGTTCCCCACCATGCCCTTGATGATCACCGAGAACGGGGCCGCGTTCGACGACTACGTCAACCCGGAGGGCGAGGTGAGCGACCCTGAGCGCGTCGCCTACCTGCACGGCCACCTGTCGGCCGTCCAGCGGGCGATCTTGGCCGGCGTCGACGTACGGGGCTACTTCCTGTGGTCTCTGCTGGACAACTTCGAATGGGGCTACGGCTACAGCAAGCGCTTCGGTGCCGTCTACGTCGACTACCCGACCGGTAAGCGCATCCCCAAGGCCAGCGCACGGTGGTACGCCGACGTGGCCCGCACTGGCACGTTGCCGGATCGGGACGGTGAGAATCGGTGAACTCGCGTGTGACGTCGGAGCACAGCCGGGGACCGGCGGATCACGATCCAGTGGTGTTGCAGGGCGGTTCCTGCTTCCTTTTCCTTGTGGGTCCTTCGCGTGACGCGGCGGGGGTCTTCGTCTGACAACACCGGGCGGACGCTCATGGAGCATCCGCCCGGTGTCATCGGTGGGTTCTCAGATCCGTGGGCGCAACGTCAGTGCTGTGTGCGGAACATGAGGATCGGACCTGGGTTCTCCAGGTTGCTCGACGGTGCGGTTGCCGGGTAGCAGGTGAAGACAGTGAAGGTCGAGCGTGCCATCGATCTTTGATCACCCAGGTCGGGAGCGCGCCAGGGAGGCGAGATGCGGGCGATCTACGCTGTCGCGGGAAGGTCGACACGGGACAGGCTCAGACAGCGCGGGGGCATCGGATGCAATGGGAGTTGGGAGCGGCCGGCCTTGCAGTCGGGATGCTGATAGCCGTGGTGACCGCGCCGGTCGGAGTGTCCGGGGCCGTGTTCCTGCTCCCCGTGCAGCTCAGCGTCTTCGCCGTGCCCAGCCCGGCCGTCACGCCCACGAACCTGCTCTACAACGTGGTTGCAGGCCCCGGCGCCCTGCTCCGATACCGACGCGACGGCACCCTGAAGGGCCCGCTCGTGCGTCGTATGGTGCTGGGCACCCTGCCCGGTGTGGTCCTCGGAGCGGTCATCCGCGTGTTCGCCCTTCCGGGCCCGAACGTCTTTCGGCTTCTGGTTGCAGGTCTGCTGTTGCCGCTCGGTACGTGGCTCATCACCCAGACCCTCCGCCCCGCACTTCCGGAGACACGACGCCCTGAGCCTGCGCCCCGGACGGTCACCGGTCTGGCGCTCGCGGTCGGGGTCGTGGGCGGCATCTACGGCATCGGCGGCGGCTCGATCCTCGGCCCCATTCTCGTCGGCCGAGGTGTTCCCGTTTCCAGGGTCGCCCCTGCCGCGCTCGCTTCCACCTTCGCCACTTCGGTGGTCGGTGCGTCTACCTACGCCCTGCTGTCCCTGGTCCGCAGCGGCAGCATCGCCCCCGACTGGTCTCTCGGCCTGGCCTGCGGACTGGGCGGTCTCATCGGCGGTTACCTCGGAGCACGCCTCCAGCCACGCATGCCCGAGACCTTCCTCCGCCTCCTACTCGGCACCCTGGCCACCGCACTCGGCGCCCTCTACGCGTTCGACGCACTGGACTGACCTGCCGGATCAGTCCTCGCTGTCACGGGACATCTGTGCGGCGCAGTCGGGTTCCGCTCCCGAACCGCGTTGAGGAAGTCGGCACGGCCCCATCGACGCATCCATTGCTGGCGGGGGCGTTGGACAGACCCAGCACACCGGCTCCCCGTGCAGGTGCGCTCGTGGGGCCCGAAGCTGGCCTCGACGGTCGCTCTGGGAGGTCTGTCTCGCGGATGTGGGGATACTGCGGCCCGAACTCCGCGAGCAGGTCGGGAAGTTGAGGCGTCGGCCGAGCTTGCCCTCTTGGTGACGCTGCTGGCGACCCCTGGTCTCGCGACCTGGTGTCAGGCGGCTGGTCGGCATGAACGGAAGACGGCTGCTGGCGTACGGCCATGAACCCAGCCCGCCGGCGTGGTCGTGGTCAGGAACGTCACAACGGCGGTTGCAGCACTCACCCAGCCCGCTTGATCCCGGCTATCTCATCGTCCCAACTAACTGACCGTTTCAGAATGACATTCGTTGTGGGGCTTGGCAGTTGGGTCTTGTGTCGGCAGGATCGGTTGAGTGGCTGCTGAACTTGTGCCTGATGACCTGTGGGAACGTGTAGCCCCGCTTTTACCTGCTCGGCCGCCTCGGCGGCATCGGTATCCGGGGCGGTTGCCGGCAGATGACCGGGCTGCGCTCAGAGGCATCGTCTACGTGCCGTGCAAAAGCGTGAGCTGGCGGGACGTTCCCGCAGAACAGGTCGGCTGCAGTGGCGTGACGGCCTGGCGGCGACTGCGGGACTGGACCGAGGCCGGTGTCTGGCCGCAACTGCACGAGGTGCTGCTGGCCGAGCTGCGTGCGGCGGGTCTGCTGGACATGGACGACGCCGCGATCGACGGATCGCACGTGAGGGCTCTGAAAGGGGGGCTCACACCGGACCTTCGCCGGTCGACCGGGCCCGGCCCGGCAGCAAGCACCACTTGATCGTCGACCGGCACGGCACCCCCTTTGCGTCTCACTGACCAGCGGGAACCGCCACGACATCACCCAGCTGATGCCCCTGCTCGATGCGATACCCCGCATCCGCGGTGTCCGCGGTCGACCCAGGCACCGGCCAACTCGGCTGTTCGCCGACCGCGGTTACGACTACGACAAGTACCGCCGCCTTCTCCGGGCTCGCGGCATCACACCCAAGTTCGCCCGAAAAGGCATCACGCACGGCTCCGGCCTGGGAAAGACGCGTTGGGTCGTGGAGCGCACATTTGCCTGGCTGCACCAGTTCAAACGGCTGCGGATCCGCTACGAGAAGCGCGCAGATCTCCACCTGGGCTTCCTCCAACTTGCCTGCAGCATCATCTGCTTGAGACGACTCCGAACCTCATTCTGAAACCATCAGTAAGGCGTGTCCGGCGGATCATGCTGTGATCGGCACGGGGGAGCAGGTCGTCTCACTACGATCGCGGGATGTTTGAGTACCACGGCTGGATCACGGTCAGGGAGACTGCGGCTGATGACGACGATGAGGCCCGTCTGCGGCAGATCGTCGATGAACTTCGGCTTCGCATCGCCCGGATGGACAGCCCCTACTTGCTCGACCTCAGGTGGATGAACGGCGAACCGTTCATCCACCTCGGTGGCTACTCCAATCACCGCTCGTCGCCGGATGTTGTCGAACTGTTTGAGCATGTGGCTGTGATTGCCCCTGGTTCCTACGGGCTGCTCCACGTTCGCGATGACGAAGAACCGGACCACGAAAACGAGATGCGCGTGCTCAGGCTCGTTCGGGGCGTGGTCACGCAGCACACGGAAGCGCTTCTGTCTCCGTGCGTCCCGACAGTGGAAGATCCCTTCACCGGCTGAGGTTTCTCCGGCGAATCATGCGTCTGCCCACGTTCTACCGTCTCGATGAGCTCGGTCCGGAAGCCGTCTGGCGACGCCTTGAGCCGGATCGGACAGCGATCGAGTGCCGGCGCCCAGGCGCGTTCACCGATGAGTGGCCAGCACTGCCGCGAGGCCCTCTTGCAGATCTTTGACGAAATACTCAGGAACTTCCAGCGACGGGAAATGTCCCCCGTTCTGGGGTGACGTCCATCGGACGATCTTTCGGTACCGCTCCTGCGCCCAGGGGCGCGGACACTTCTCGATGTCGCGGGGATACATGCTGATCGCTGACGGGACGTCGACCCGGAGTTCGGGGTCGAGCGAGTTGTGGCTTTCGTAGTAAATGCGGGCCGCCGATGCGCCGGTCCGCGTCAGCCAGTACAGGGTGACGTCGTCGAGAACGCGGTCCATGGAAATCGTCTCGAACGGGCTGTCTTCGGTGTCCGACCACTCGGCGAACTTGTCGAGGATCCAGGCAAGAAGCCCGACCGGTGAGTCGACGAGCGAGTAGCCGATGGTCTGCGGTCGGGTCGCCTGCTGCTTCGCGTACGCCGCGCGGTGGCGCCAGAAGTCGCGGGTTTCCTCGGTCCATTTGCGCTCGGTCGCCGTCAGCCCGTCCGTTGTCAGCCCGGGCGGTGCCTCCGCGAACAATGTGTGGATGCCGAGTACGTGCGCCGGGAACCTGCCGGCGAGAACCGTGGTGATATTGCCTCCCCAGTCGCCGCCGTGGGCCAGGAACGTGCTGTAGCCGAGCCTCCCCATCAGTTCCACCCACGCGGCCGCGATCTTTTCGGTTCCCCACCCGGTGGTGGTCGGCTTGTCGCTGTAACCAAAGCCTGGCAGCGACGGGACGACGACGTGGAACGCCGGCGCGTCCGCATCCTTCGGATCTGCCAGCTCGTCCACCACATCGATGAACTCGGCAATGCTGCCCGGCCAGCCGTGCGTCAAGATCAGAGGAGTGGCATCCGCGCGGGCGGACCGGCGGTGCAGGAAGTGGATTCCCAGATCATCGATGGTCGTGCGGAACTGGCCGATCCGGTTGAGGCGCTCTTCGAACGACCGCCAGTTGTACCCGGTGCGCCAGTAATTCACGACATCGGCGAGGTCGGCGAGCGGAACGCCCTGTTCCCATCGGCGAGGGCCGGGCGCGGCGCGATGGACCGTCTCGGCCTCCGGCAGTCGCGCGGCGGCCAGTCGCGCGCGCAGATCGTCGAGTTCGGCGTCGGTTGCGTGGGCTTCAAACGCTTGCACGTCGCTGGTCGGACGGGACATGAGACCTCCTGGCCGTCGTGGAACCGGCTGCGAGCCATCGTGAACCGGCTAAGACGGTTCTAGCAGTTCTCCGAGCCGCGCTGCAACCGGCTAAGGTGGTTCCATGCCTGCTGCGTTTCCTGAATTCCGCCTCGGTAGCGTGCTGGCGACCAGCTTCACGGGGACTCTGTCGGAGCGTCATGGCAGCGCCGTGGAGCGCATTCCCACGCCGCACCGACTCGTCGACTGGCTGGCAGTGAGCGGCCTCGCCGTGGACTCCTGCACAACTGCCCAACTCGACCTCGCCCGGGAACTGAGGGAGTCGATTCACGCCGCCGCGACAGCGGCCGCGGTCCAAGACGCTCTCCCTGTGCCTGCTGTCCAGGTCATCAACGACCGCAGCGCTCAGGGCCGGGCCGCGGCCATCCTGACGCCCGAGGGCAAGCGGCGATGGCAGCTCGGCTCGGCTTCCTGCGTGGAAGATGCCCTCAGCGTGATCGCCGCCGACGCGATCAGCATCATCGCAGGCGAACGAGACGGAAAACTGGCCCTGTGCGCATCGCCGACCTGCCGAGCCGCCTTCTTCGACACCAGCCAAAGCCGCACCCGCAAATGGTGTGACATGAACACCTGCGGGAATCGCCAGAAGAAGGCACGCTTCCATGCCAACCAGCGCAAAAACCCCAGAACGGTGGAGTGATCGTTCCCCCCGGTACATCCAAGCGGGCCCCACGCCTGCGACACATCTGTCGCGTTGGGTGCACTCCAACGGCACCACTAGGACGTTGTTTCAGACGGTGAGTCTGCGGTAGCGGACGAGGTCGCTGTTGGTTTCCGTCAGCACTGTGAAAGCCTGACGGGATGAGTGCTGACGTCGTCGACTGGCCGTCGATCGCAGCCGACGGCTTCCCCTTCCCCGAGGCTGTACCGGCATCTCTGCTCGCCGACGAGCTGTCGGTCATGCTGATCTCGCCCGACCCTGAGATCCGTGACGACTACGCCTACACCGCCGCAGCCCGCTGGATCAGGGAAGGACATCTCGATGAAGTCCTCGAGGCGCTCGGCGACACCGCCACCAGCCGATTCAGCCACCCTGCGGTACAGGCCCGGACCTTCGCACCGCTGATCCTCTGCTCCGTCCTGACACGCGGACACACCGTTCCCGGCCTCGTGCCCAAGGAGGCTGCGGAACGCTGGTATGCCGAATTCTCGGCCTGGTATCCGGCAGAGCAGGACACTCGCGGCTGGGACGACTCCCTGGGCTGGCTGCACGCCGTCGCACACGGCGCCGACGCTACCGCCGCGTTCGCAAGGGCCCTGCCCAACCGCCGCACGGAACTACTTGAACTCTGTGCCCGCAGGATGACGGCCACGCAGACCGACTACCGATACGCACAGTTGGAGGACGCGAGGCTTGCCCGTGCGCTCATGCGTATCCTCCAGGCTCCTGGCCTGAAGCGCGAGCAGGCCACCGGCTGGCTGACCTCGGTGGCGCAGGCCCTGGACGGAGGAGGCCCCGGACCCGTGCCGATCTGGGCGTTCAACACCTTTGCCACCCTCCAGTCCCTCCACCTGCACCTGGCTCGAGGCCTCACCGACGAAGACGTCCCGCCGCATGCCGAGGCGGTTGCCGCCCATGCCGCCGATCTCCTTCGCCTGCCCTACTCCTGGCTCGCCTGACACGAGGCAGCTCCGGCATCAGCGTTTGGGTGGGGCGCCTCCGGGCCCCTGACGTGAGTGCCCCGGTCGCGCCCCTGTGTCCGGCGGCGCCGGCCGCCGGACAGTCTCGGACCGATCATCCGGCCCGCGTCGTACACACTGAGCATGCGCCGCGCCGGACGAGTCCCAGCCGGGCATCCTCGGCTGGGTGAAGTGCTTGGACCGTGTCCTGTGTGGTGCGGCGGCGTCCGGCCGCGGAGCCTTCGCGAAAACCCGTTGGCGGACCACGGCGACCACTGCTACTTTCCCGGAGGCCGTGCGAGAGAACGAGGAGGTGGTACCCGTGAACGTACTGACATGGGTGCTCCCCTCCGGGGTCACGGTCGGACGATAGGTCGTCCGGGAGCGCCGCTCTGAGCGCTCCCGAAAGGCACGACCATGCATTTCACTTCTGAACAGCGCCTCGACGACGGTGTCCTCGAGCGAGAGTTCACCCTCGGCGAGATCCCCGGCATTCTGTGGACACCCGCACTGGCATCAGCATCCGCACAGGCGCCGCTGATCCTGCTCGGCCACCCTCCCCTCGGGCTGCGCAAGATGTACCCCCGACTGGTGGCGCGGGCTCAGCACGCCGCGGCGGAGGGCTTCGCCACGGCCACCATCGAGCTCCCCGGAAGCGGAGACCGGCCCCGGTGGCCCGCTGCCGAGCAGGCCCGCGCCGACCTGCGCTGGGCGATGGAGGCCGGCGAGCCGGTCAGCGACGAGATCGTCGACGCGCTCATCATCCCGCTGGTCGACAAGGCGGTCCCGGAATGGCAGGCAGCCCTGGACGCCCTCCTGTTGCTGCCCGAGATCGGCGGCCCGGTCGGGTACTCGGGGGGAGTGATCTCCATCGGTATCCGGCTTGCGGTGGTCGAGCCGCGCATCGTGGCCGCCGGTCTCTTCGCCGGAAGTTTCGTGCCTCGAGCCATGTTCGAGGAGGCCCGCCAGGTCACCATTCCGCTGCATGTCCTGCTGCAGTGGGACGACGCAGGGAACGACCGGCAGGCGTCCCTGGACCTGTTCGACGCCTTCGGCTCCAAGGAGAAGTCCCTGAACGCCAACATGGGCGGGCACACCGGCGTTCCGCAGTTCGCGGGGGACGCCGCGGCTCAGTTCTTCACCCGGCACCTGAAGTGAGGCCGGGCCGACTGGCCGACGGCAGACGGTAGGCGACGCTAGGCGGTGTCGGCCAGGCCGCCGCTCATCAAGGACAGGTCCCGGCCTTCCTCGATGAGCGGCAGCAGGCAGAGGCACAACCGCCCCGATCGAGGCGGTACCAGCCATCGGTGGTAACGGCCGGTCGGGGCGGCGCTCGGCCACCAGCGCCTCCGCCAGTTGAGTCCACGCCGTGAGGTACTGGGTCCGTACCTCCTCGAGGTTCGCCGGGCAGGCGACCGACTCGGTCACCAGCGCTGGCTGCACCCGTCGCAATGCCTCGTGCAACGACGTCTGCGCACGGGGCACAGCCCCATCATCTGCCGCCAGTTCTAGCTCTGAGCCCGACTGGCGGGGTGCCCGCAGCGATCCGCTCGGTCGACGGCAGGGTGCCGTCCAGGATCATGAACGCTTTCTCGCGGATCGGCTGCAGGCCCTGGCTGCCCTCGCGCCCATGCCTACCGGCGTCTCTGGTGCAGGGTGCTGTGCCGCTGGCGCGCTCGTGGGGCGAGTGACGTTTCCGGATAGCGTTCACTCCCAATCCATTGCAACGAAAGATGAGACTCTGTTGCATTAGCTTGCCTTCATTGCAACGATATTTGGTGTCTACCTGCAGTTATCTAGAACGCTTGCAATAACTCGGTTGTCAATTGCATGAACGCAACGTAGCGTTTCTGTCATGGGAAACAATGGGGTGATGGCCTCGCAGGGCGAGAGGTGTGAGCTTCGCGAAGTGGGCGGTCAGAGGGGTCGGATCATGGGGACGGAGCAGAACCAGCAGCAGGCGGCACCTGGCGCCTTCGCCTCCTTTGCCCGCTTCGTATTCTGCGGCGGCGGAGTCGGGCTCGCCTCCAGCTTCGCCGTGGCCGCCCTCGCCTCCTGGATTCCCTGGGGCCTGGCCAACGCCCTGATCACCGCGGTTTCCACGCTCCTCGCCACCGAGTTGCACGCCCGCTTCACCTTCGGCGCAGGCGGACGTGCGACCTGGCGCCAGCATGTGCAGTCGGCCGGGTCCGCGGTGGCCGCGTTTGCGGTGACCTGCGTGGCGATGTTCGTCCTGCAGCAGTTGGTGGCGGCACCCGGTGCGGTGCTCGAGCAGGTCGTCTACCTGTCCGCCTCCGCACTCGCCGGTGTCGCGCGGTTCGCGGTGCTGCGCCTCGTGGTCTTCGCACGGAACCGCTCGCAGGCCACGGCCACCGTCCGCATCGCCCGGCCTGTACGCGTGACCGTCACCCACACCGCGGCACCGGCCGACCCGAGGGTGCTCCACCGCGCTTTCCGAGCACGAGCTGATCGGGTCCCTGCGGCGCTGCACCCGGGCCCCGAGCTCGCAGTTGCCAGTTGATCCCGACGTCGCCCCCGTCGGCATCGGCTGCAAGTCACTGGTGGCCGGCGAGGCAGGCAGGTTGTGTTGCGGTTCATGGTGGAGGGCAAGGCCGGGTAGGAGGCGTTGGTGGCGCTCGGCGCGACGGTGATTCCCGAGACGATCGCCGTGGATGGCGTCGCGGTGCTCACCGACGTCATCGAGTGCAGCTCCAGGCCGCAGTAGGAGCCGGGTACCGACGAGGTGTACGTCAACCAGTGGCGGACCACCGATCCCTTGGCCGCACTGCCGCTCACTCTGCAGACCTGGATGATCGGTCCGGACGCCGAGGGCTCGGCCGTGGCGGCACCCGCAACTCATCGGGTCCTGCGGGTGACAACGCCCCGGTCACGGTGGCCTGGCAGGGTCTCGACCCCGCCGGGCCTACCTCACCGTGGTCGACTACAGCGAGGACTGCGGGATCGGCGCCACCGGTGCCGGACAGACCCTGCAGACGGGCGGGCCGTAGTCGCAGTCCGGTGCCGCCAGGGCATCCACACGGGGGTTGGCTCCCGTGCGGATGCTGTGTACGCCATCGACGGGGTCGCCGACAAACCCCAGAAAAGGTCTGCCCGTTCCAGGCGAAACTCCGGCCACGGCCACGGATCCGGCCGCGGTTCCCGCTCCGACGAAGGCCCCGGTCCGAGGGAACCGGGGCCAACGCGCGGTGCTGTACGGCGAGTTCGGTGCTCACCGGTGGATTCAGTGCTGCTTGGTGAGTTCGGGTGTGGCAGGCGGTGTCTCCTCGTGCAGCCCGAACCGGTCGTGGGCCCGCCGCAGCCACGCGGGCGCCCACCAGGCGCGTCGCCCGAGCAGCGTCATCGTCGCCGGGACGAGGAGCATGCGTACGAGGGTCGCGTCGATCAGCACCGCGAGGGTCAGCCCGAGGCCGATCTGCAGGATGGGCGCGAAGCCGCCCGTCATGAAGGCGGCGAAGACGACGGCGAGCAGTAGCGCGGCGCAGGTGACCACGCGGCCGGATCGGCGCAGCCCGGTCACGACGGCCTCGTGGTCGTCGCCGCTCTGTATCCGGGCCTCGCGCATCCGGGCGAGGATGAACAGCTCGTAGTCCATGGCGAGTCCGAAGGCGATCGCGATGATCAGCGGCGGTGCGGTCAGGCTCAGCGCCCCGAGTTCCTGGGAGCCCAGCACACCGGCCAGGTGCCCGTCCTGGAACACCCAGACCACCACGCCGAGCGCGGCGCCCAGGCTGAGCAGCGTGGTGACGATGGTCCGCAGTGGGATGAGTACCGAACCGGTGAAGGCGAAGAGCAGAAGGAAGATGCCGGCGAGGACGGTGACGGCGGCCCAGGGTGCGCGGTCGGCGAGCATCTCGCGGAAGTCGACGAGGCGGGCCGCGACACCGGTGACCTCGATGGGCTCGTCGCCGCGTATGTCCCGTACGCGCTGGACGAGTTCGGTGGCCGCCCTGCCGTCGGCGCTGCCGTCCGGCTGCAGGCTCAGGACCGTTGTGCCGCCCGGCAGGTCACGGGACTCGGCGCTCGGTGAGAGTGCCCGGATCCGGTCGGCCGTCGCGGGGTCGGTGCCCGGCTTCAGGACCACTGTCACCGGCGAGACTCCGGTGCCCGGCGGGAAGTGGGTCTCCACGGTGTCGTCCAGCTGGCGTGCCTCCGTGTTCGTCGGCAGCTGCTGGGCATCCCCGATGTTGATCTTCATCTCGGTGACGGGCAACGCCAGGACGAGCAGGGCGAGGGCCGATGTGACCGTCACGGCGACCGGTCGGTTCGCGGCGAACTGGGCGAGGCGGGCGAAGACACGGCCCTCCTCTCCGGCGGGCTTGGTTCGTGCCGGGGGGATCTTCCCGCCGAAGCGGGCCAGCAGAGCGGGCAGCAGGGTGAGCGCGGCCAGCATGTCGATGACTACCACAGCGGCCACGGCGAGACCCATGCTGCGCAGGAAGACGCTGGGGAACACCAGGAGACCGGTGAGGCTCACGGTCACGGTCAGACCGGAGAACAGGACCGTACGTCCGGCGCCGGCCACTGTGCGGTGCACGGCCTCCACGACATCGTCGGTGTTCCTGCGTTCCTCGCGGAAGCGGACCACCATCAACAGTGCGTAGTCCACGGCGAGTCCGAGGCCGAGCATTGTCGTCACCTGGATCGCGTACACGGAGATGTCGGTGAACTGGCTGAAGCCGAACAGGGCGAGGAACGCGCCCGCGATCCCACTGACCGCGACCAGCAGGGGCAGCCCGGCGGCGCGCAGTCCGCCGAAGATGACGAGCAGCAGGACGAGAACGACGGGCAGCGAGATGATTTCCGCGCGTACCACGTCCTGCTGTGCCCGCTCGCCGAGTTGCTGCCCGAGCAACGGGCCGCCGCTGACGTGGACTTCGGGCGCCTTGATCTCATGGATGCGGTCACTGGCCGTATCCAGGACCTCTTCTTCCTGCTCGTCGTCGAGGCCGCCTTTCAGCGTCACCGGGACGACCAGGGCCTGCCCGTCCTGCGCGAGGAGGCCAGGTGTGCGGTATGGGTCGGGCACGGCAGCGATGCCGGCGGTGTCGCGCAGGTCGGCGACGGCGGCCTCGACCTGCGCGCGCAGCCCGCGGTCGGTCACCGCTGTGCCGCTGACCACTCCGGTGATCGACTCACCAACAGGGTCGATGCCGTCGAGGTGCACGGCGGCCCGGTCCGATTCGGTGCCCGGTACGTCCGGCACGGAGTCGCTGAGCCGGCCGAAGACGCCCGTCCCGAGCCCGAAGCCGAGCAGCAGGAAGAGCAGCCAGAGGCCGATCACTGTCAGGGGGCGGCGAGTTGACGCCCTGGCGATGGTGGCGAGCACGGGGTGCCTCCCGGCGGAGTCGGCGGTTCTAGGAGTTGCCCCAGACTCGCGTGGCCCGCCCCGCCCGCGGATCGCCGAGGGGAGCGGTTTCCTTGGATCCCTCGCGCGGGTGAGTGGGCGGATCGGCTCCGCCGTACGGGGGATGCGCGGCTGCGGGGTGGTGAGGGCTTGTCGCGCAGTTTTCCGCGCCCCTGAGGTAACTGGGGTGGAGACCCTGCTCCTGAGGGGCGCGGGGAACTGCGCGACCAACCCCCGCCGGCCCGTAGCCGACAACGAACCACCCCGAAAGGTCAGTTCGAACCCGGGGTCACCAACCCCGTCTCGTACGCGCAGATGACCGCCTGCACGCGGTCACGAAGGCCCAGCTTGCTGAGGACGTTGCTGACGTGGGTCTTCACCGTGTGCTCGCTGACGAACAGCGTCGTCGCGATCTCCGCGTTGGAGAGCCCGCGGGCCAGCAGCCGAAGGGTCTCCTCCTCGCGAGCCGTCAGGATTTCGAGCCGCACCGTCGAGGCCGACGGCGCAGAGGCCTCGGCCCGTCGGCGCTGGATGATGTCTGCCACCAGCCGCCGCGTCACCGATGGCGCGAGCAGCGAGTCGCCGGCCGCGACCACACGTACCGCGTGCACCAGGTCGTCCCGGCGCACGTCCTTCAGCAGGAAGCCGCTGGCGCCTGAGTACAGCGCCTCGTACACGTACTCGTCAAGGTCGAACGTCGTCAGCATGACCACCCGGCAGGAGGACTGGGCGCAGACCAGCCGGGCCGCTTCCAGGCCGTCCATCCGGGGCATGCGGATGTCGAGCAGCAGCACGTCGGGCGTGTGGCGCTGCACCGCGGCCACAGCCTCGATGCCGTCGCCGGCCTCCGCCACCACCTCGATGTCGGGCTGTGCCTCAAGGATCATGGTGAACCCGCTGCGGACCAGCTCCTGGTCGTCGGCGACCACCACACGGATGCTCACCCCAGGGCCGCCTGCCGGTCGACGGCCACGGGAAGGCGGACGACGACACGGAAACCGCCGTCGGATCCGGGTCCCGTACGGGCGGTTCCTCCGCAGGCGGCGGCCCGCTCTCGGACTCCGATCAGGCCATGGCCGTGTGAACCCCCGCCCCCGTTTCCGTTCCCGGCTCCGCCGCGGTCCGCGGGCCCTCGCCCGTCGTCCGTCACCGTTAGCGTCAACTCGTCCTCCGTCCAGTCGAGTTCGACCCGCGCGCAGGAAGCGTACGCGTGCTTCACGGTGTTGGTCAGGGCCTCCTGGACCACGCGGTACGCGGCGACCTCGGTGTCCTGGTGCAACGGACGCGGCTCGCCGGTGGCGTGGAGCTCGACGCGCAGGCCGGCGGTCTCGGCGACCTGTCGGACGAGGTCGGTCAGGGCCGCCACACCGGGCTGTGGCTGCGGGACCGAAGTACCGTTCACCGGCTCGTCCTTGAGCACGCCGAGGATCCGCCGCAGTTGTGTCATGGCATCGCGCCCGGCGCCGGCGATGGCGTCGAACGCCGCCTCCGCGCGCGCCGGATCACTGCGCACCACCACTGGCCCGGCCTCCGCCTGCACCACCATGAGGCTCACCGCGTGGGCCAGGATGTCGTGCATGTCCCGGGCGATCCTGGCCCGTTCCTGCGCGGCGGCACGTTCGGTGTCGGCGGCCCGCTCCCGCTCCAGCCGACGGGCCCGGTCCTCCAGCGCTGCCGTGTACGCCCGCTGGAGACGGGCCAGCACCCCGAAACCGTACGCGCTGACGCAGCTCAGCAACTGGAAGGCGTACTCGAAGGGTTCGGTGCCCTCCTTGTGCATCATGGTCAGCGACACCCCGGCCAGCCACCCCACCAGCATGAGGCGCCGCTGCCAGGGCAGGGCGATCGCTGCCGTGGTGTAGAGCACGACCAGGCCGCCGTACATCACGTCGGGCGGCGGCGCGTGGTAGACCGCCATGGCGGGGGTGAACACCGAGACACCGCAGGCCGCCAGGTACGGCGCGCGCCGCCGCCACACCAGGGGCAACGCCGTGCCGGCGCCCAGCAGGAAACCCTGCCAGGTGAGGCGGTCGTCGCTGTCGTCGGGGAACATCCACTGCAGCGACGCGGCGAACAGCACCAGCGCGGCGAGCGCGGCGTCGACGACGTACGGATTGGCCGCGCGCAGGCGTGCGACGGCGGGTGTGATCCAGGATCGGGCAGACATACGCGGCTCCTCGGGGCAAGGGCCGTCCCAGTATCCGGTGGCAGGTGGGCCGCGTCCTCACCGGTGAGAGGGATATCCGACGGCCGTGGCTCGTCGGGGACACCGCCCCGCGCGCGGCGTAATGACGGCTCCGACTGCACCCCGGCGCCCGCGAGATGCCGCGCGCCGCGAGCCGTACCGCCGGGATCAACGCCGGTGTCTGCGCGCCGCGTTCGGGCACCACGACCGAGACGGTCGCAATCACCGAGCCGTTCGCTCCGCGGAAGGGCCGCGGAGTCTTCAGCTGCGGCGGCATCGATTGCCAGTGGCTGCGCCATTTCGAAGTCACTGGCCAGGAGAGGCGCTCGGGGGGCGTGGAGCAATCAGCCCGGGCTGACCAGCCAGGAGGAATGAGCGGAGCTTTGGCGGCCGCGTCCAGCAGCTCTGGATCTTGTCGGCGGTGACGGGTCGGGTTCGTTGGCCGCGGGACCTTGCCGCCGGGCTCCAGGACGCTCACGGCGCCGCGGATGTTGCCGGCGATGGGGAACACTCACGTGGTCGGTGCCCGCGTCCTCGAGCATCGATCCACGTTCTGGGCGTGCCACCCGCTGCTCAGCCGCGGCGCGAAAGAGCAGCGAGTGGCACAACGATGTTGCGTCCGACTCGGGAGCCGCTGTGGAGGCCCCGGGCCTAGCGGGCGGATGCGCGGCCAGACAGCCTGCGCCGAGCCGGTCCCGCCGCCCGGGGCGAAAGCGCTACTTCTCGAGGACGCCCGAGGAAGCGATCTCGATCTTCCCGCGGGTGGCACCGGAACGCGAGCCCAGGGACTCGATCTTCCTCACCAGGTCCTGTCCCTCGACGACCTCGCCGAAGACCACGTGCTTGCCGTCCAGCCAGGGTGTGAGCACCGTGGTGATGAAGAACTGCGAGCCGTTGCTGTCGGGGCCGGAGTTTGCCATGGACAGCAGGAACGGCCTGTCGTGCTTGAGCTTGAAGTTCTCGTCGGCGAACTTCTGGCCGTAGATGCTCTTGCCGCCGGTGCCGTCGCCGCGAGTGAAGTCGCCGCCCTGGAGCATGAACTCCGGGATGACACGGTGGAAGCCCGAGCCCTCGTAGCCGAAGCCGTGCTGGCCGGTGGCCAGCTCACGGAAGTTCTGCGCCGTCTTGGGGACGACGTCGTCGTACAGCTTGAAGACGATCCGGCCCGCGGTGCTGCCGTCAATGTTGATGTCGAAGAAGACGTTGGTAGACATAGGGGGATCCTGTCATGGCACCGCGCAGTGCCCTGGAGCCGCCCCGGTCGCCCGCCGTGAAGACCGAAAAAGCTACGCGCAGCGCACCCGCCTCATTGCCCCCAACCACTGAGCTTCACGGAACTCGGAACTGCGCACAGAGCCGTTCTCAAAGATCATCATCACCGTGTCTTCGCGGACCTTGTCCGCGGCTTCCGTGCGGCCAAGCCGACCAGCCTCGCCCTGGACGGTACCGATGGCGTGTGCGCGGAGCCGTCCGTCGGGCGGCTCCGCGCACGGCGCGTCGGGTTCAGTCGGTGATGTACCAATCGTTCTTGAGGTATTCCAGGGTGTAGCTGCCGAGGTCGCTCTCGGAGAAGGTGGCGGAGGATCTGACCGCTTCGACCGGCATCTCGATCTTGTCGGGCGTGCGCACGGCGACGCGCTGTGGGTCGACCGTCGCGGTCTTGAGGGCCTTCTTCTGCGTGGGCGAGATCATCTGGAACACGGCGGCGTACGTCGACGTGCACGGGCCGAACCCTTGGTCCTGTGCCTTCTTCGCGGCAGGCCCGGCCACTTCGCAGACCGTGTCGATGTCCTCACGGCCCAGGGCGTGGAGGTACTGCTCGTACCGCTGGATCGCTACCGCCTTCGTCCTGGGTGCGGGCTGGTCGCCGGTCGGTGAGGCCGACGGCTTCTCGGGCCGAGCGGACGCGGACGGTGTGGCCGATGGCTCCTCGGCCGGCGTGGACGCGGACGGCTGCGAAGGCTTTGCGTCCGTGTTCTTCTTCGCTTTGTCCGGACCGCACGCGCACGCCGCCAGCGCCACACAGGCCGATACCGCCACGCTCACCATCGTCCGCGCTCTCATTCGGTCCCCTCGCCACCAGCCGACAACACGTCAAGAGATCACGCGGGATCCGGAGGAACGGTTCCCGAGCCGGTCCAGGCGGGACGTCGGGCGGTTCCTGGAGGCCCCGAGTCCGCCTGTGCCGCTGCGCGAAGACCCGTGCGCTGAAGGCGCGGCCATGGGCCGCGCGCAGGGCGGTTTCAGCAGAGAGTCCAACTGGGCGCGGACGTCTACCGGTAGCGTCGGGCAAGCCTCAACCCTCTACCGGTCTCCCCGCCAAGTCCCCTACCGGCACACGGCTTTCGCAGGTCACCGCCCGTGGTGGGTGCCGACCACGGCTCCCGACAACCCTCCTCTCTCCCTCTCCTACCTGCTTGCTCAGTTGTTGTCTGTGGTGGGTGGCAGGGTGAGACGGATGGCGACCTTGGTGGCTGGTTGTCGCAGCAGTTGTTCGATGAGGCGTTCCTTGGCCAGGGCGAGGTGACGCCGGTAGGTGCCGTAGGGCACCCCCAGTCGTCGGGCGGCGGCCTTGTGGGTGCGGGAGGCCGCAATGTAGGTGGCGGTGAGAGCCTCGTGAGCCTTGACGCCCGCTGGGTCGGTCTGCAGTGCGTCGAGGGCGGTGATGAGGGCGCCGCGCAGGTCCGCGACCGGGTCGGGCGAGCCCGGCGGCACGAGATGGGAGTGCAGTAGGACACTGGTCGCGAATTCGCGGGGGGTGTGCCAGGTGCGCAGCGCCTCGAGCACGCCTTCCTGAAACGCGGCGCGCGGCAAGTGGTCGCCCGGGCCACTCGCGGAGGCGGTTGCGGGCCATGTCGCTACGGGGGCGACCGCTGCGCGAGCCCGGTGCTGCACCCACTGTTCCACTGTTTGCCGTCGCCAGTCCCGGCCGAAGACATGCTGTTGCCTCCCGTCGACGTCCACGGCCGCGACCTCCGGCATCCCGGCTTCGGCGAGGTAGCGCCCCCACCGGTCGGCGTCTTCGAAGACGGTGAAGGTCACCGCGCGTCCGTGTGTCCTCATCTCCTCACCGATGGTGCGCCGGCTGGTGAGTTCCATCAGAGGTGAGGGCCGCTGGTGCCCGCCGGGTTGCACCGCGAAGCGGCGGATGCCGAGGTGCTCGCCCGGCCTCAGGGGAGCGGCCGCCTCCACAAGGTCCCAGACCGCTGCGACCACCGGGTCCTCGGCGCAGTCCTCGGGCAGTGGTGCGTCCAGCCGCAGAATGGCCATGAATGACACGGGTGCGGAGGAGCCCGCATAGCGATGGACGCGGAAGGCCTCCGGTTGGCGGCGCACCCAGTGCGCGACCGCTGCCGCTGATGCCGGGCCCTCCGCTTCCTCGGCCATGCGCAGCACTCCGGGGACGTCTCCGGCCCGGAGGGGAGTGTCTTCTATGTGGGGGTGTGTTCGGTAGTTGTATAAATCTTCTGGTCCGCCCTGGTTGCGGAAGAGGAACATCCACTCCGCGACCCGCAGCGCGTCCTCCTCGGCGGCGCCGCGCACGGCTTGGAGGCCCGCGAGCGATATACGGGCGCGGACGTCGTCGTAGCGCTCGGGGTCCCGCCAGCGCAGGTCGGCCTCAAGGGTCGCCCGCACCGCGTCGTGCGGGTGCAGCCCTTCAGGTGTGGCTTCGATGTAGGGCAGTTGGCGCAGCCAGGAAAACACCGTGTCGGTGCCCTCGTCACCCAACACTGCGCGCAGCAAGGGCTCACGGGTGACGTAGGCCTGCGCGACCACCTCGAGGGCGCGCCGGTGGACGGCGCTGGGCAGGTCGCCCACCAGTCGCTCGACCAGGGTCGTCAGGACGTCACCGGTCGGCACCCATGGTGCGCCGGGTGCGGCCTGGGCGACGGAGGCGGCCAGCGAGAGGGCGAGCGGGCTGCCTCCGGCGAAGGCGACGAAGGCGCCGCGCTGCTCGGCGGGGACGCCCCGGGCAGCGAGCAGGGCATCGGACTGGGCGGTGTCGAACGGCCGCACGGCCAGTGCGGTGAACAGCTGCGCCCAGCCAGGGTCCAGCGACCATTCGGCGTCGGGGGCGACCCTGCTGGCTACAACCACGATCGCATGGTCGGCGAGCCGCAGCAGGAAGGTCTCGCGCAGCCACGCCTCGAGTGGCTGACACTGCTCGAAGGTGTCGATGAGCAGCACCGCACCGGGTTCGGCACACGCCGGAGCCGCGAGCTCCTCGAGCCGGCGCGGATCGGCGTCGAGGAACCGTCCGTCCACGTGCACCACGCGGCGGCCGGTGAGTTCGGCCTGCCGGGCGGCGTAGCGCACCAGCGAGGACTTGCCGATGCCGCCGGGACCGTGCATGTACGCCACGAGCGGAGCGTCAGCCGCGCCCGACAGCATCCGGTCGAGCACCGCCCGCTCCGGCTCCCTGCCCACCAGCGCACCGGCTCGAGCCTGCGCCAGCCGGCCCGCTAGGCCCGCCGCTCCCAATCCAAGCTCCCCCTTTGGTTTCCGTCATGCCTCCACGCTCGGACGACTGCCTTCCGGCGAGCGCCGCGTTCTTCGCCGGCGACCGCCCGCAGCCGGCCCGCCATCTCGCCGAGCACATCGTGACCCAGGTCGAGCAGCCCACGAACCTCGACCGGTGGACCGATTCTGCCGCCCGGCTGATCACACTCGTCCTGATCCGCTGCGGTCTCCGGGGCTCCGAGACCTGTCGAGTTCCTATGCTCCACCCTTGCGGCGGCGAGGCGCGGCCGAGCGAGGCGGCGTCGAGCGCATGTGGTCGCGCACCGGCGCCAGCAGGCCTGCGAGAGTCTTGGCGTCGTCGCGCGAAAGCGGCTCGAACAGGAGGCCGCTGACCACCTCGACGTGACCCGGCAGCACCTTCGCAAGCAGCTCGCGCCCGGCATCGGTGATGGTGACGGTGATGCTCCGCTCGTCGTCCGGCGAGGGAGCGCGGACGACCAGGCCGTCCTTCTCGAGCAGACCTACCTGGTAGGTCAGGCCACTGCGGCTGTAGACGACGCCGTCGGCCAGGTCTGTCATGCGGTGGCTGCCCGTCGGCGAGTCTCCGAGGCGGGCCAGCAGTTGGAACTGCACATAGCTGAGATCACCGGTCTCGCGCAGCTGCTGGTCGACCGCATGCCGCAGCAGGCTGGTCACCTCGACGAGGTCGAAGTAGGCGCCGAGCTGCACGGGGTCGAGCGACGGCGGTGAATCAGGCATGACCGGAGTCTACTGCTTCGAATTCGAAGAGTGTGGCGTGCCGCCGTTCCAGCCACCACGGGCGGAGCTGGAACTGAACTCCTCCTTGATTACCGGTGCCAACCCGGGCGGTGGATCGGCGGACGCGAGGTCTCATTGGCCCGATGTCGTGACCTCATGAGCGCACGGTGTGGGCAGTGTTGGGCCCGACTGAGCACCGCGGAACATGGAGATCGGGCAGTGGTGCGGCGCAGGGTTGCGGGAGGAGGACGGCGCCGCCGCCCACGGATCCCGAGGACCGGCCATGAGCATCCCCTACCTCGCACAACGTGAGGACCAGCAGCAACTCGAGTGGATCGGCGGGAGTGTCTTCAGCGTCCTGCTCGACGCCGAGGCGACCGGTGGGCAGCTGACCGTCGGCCGCTTCGACGTCAGCAAGGGCGAGGCGCCGCCGTTCCACGTGCACAACAACGAGGACGAGGTCTTCCTGCTCCTGTCCGGTTCGGCGCTGGTGTGGGCCGGCGACGAGGAGCACGAGTTGCGGGAGGGCGGCATCGTCTTCCTGCCCCGGCGCATCCCGCACGGTTACCGCATCACCTCCGAGAAGGCAGACCTACTGCTCATCTCGACTCCCGGAGGACTGGAGAAGATGTTCCGCCACGCGGGCCGTGACCTTCGTGAGCCACGCCCGGAGGGCTTCGAGATCCCCGCGCAGCTGCTCGCCGAAGCCGCGGAACTGTCCGGCAACGTCGTCCTCGGCCCTCCCCGGTGACGGCACCACAGCCCGGTCGCAGGGAAGAAGCCAAGAACACGATGCCGGGGTGAGTACCGCCGCGTGGAGTCCGGTGTCCTTGGCCGTCGTGAGCGCCGGTGTCGGCTGTCCGCGTCCGACTCGCCTGCTAGCGGACTGCGTCACGGAGGCTGTGTGCCGGTCACTGGCGGCAGGCGGTGCGCGCGCCGAGGTGGAGGTGCTGGAGTTGCACCGGCTGACGGCCGACCTCGCCCAGCACTCAGCCCAGGGCCGCGCCAGCCTCGATCTGCGGGAGGCGATCGCGGCGGTCGTGGCGGCCGACGGGCTCGTGGTGGCGACCCCGGTACGCACCGGATCCCCGAGCGAGGTGTTCGACGCGTTCATCGCGCTTCTCGGGGACAGACTCCTCTCCGGCATGCCGGTGTTGCTGGCGGTCGACAGTGGCTCCCGTCGGCAGCCGCCAGACCTCGCGCAGGTGATGCGCGGGCGCCTGACCGACGTGCATGCCGACCCCGTACCCACGGTCGTCGTCGCGGGCCTCGGCTGGCGGGACACGGCTTGCATCGACGCGGCGCGGTTGCGTGCCTGCATCGACCGAGCCGCCGCCGAACTCGCCGAGGCGATGCCCTCGAGGCGGCAGTAACCGACAGCACTTGCTTCGAATTCGAAGCAGATGTACTGTCGTCAACAGTTACTTCGAATTCGAAGCAACTTGGATCTCAGTGAAGGTGAGAACCGAAATGAAGGCAGTACGTTTCCACGAGTACGGCGACCCCGGCGTCCTGCGTTATGAGAACGTGGAGCAGCCGGTCCCTGGGGCCGGCGAGGTCCGGATCCGCGTCGCCGCGACGTCGTTCAACGCCGTCGACGGCAACATCCGCGGCGGCTTCATGCGTGGCCCCATCCCGGTGGCGCTGCCGCACACTCCCGGCATCGACGTCGCCGGCACGGTCGACGCGCTGGGCGAGGGCGTGGACGGCATCGCGGTCGGCGACGACGTCATCGGCTTCCTGCCGATGGACCGGAACGGCGCCGCTGCGGAGTACGTCCTCGCGCCGGCCGAGGTCCTGACGCCGGCTCCCAAGAGCGTCCCGCTGCCCGACGCCGCCGCACTGCCAATCGTGGGCCTCACCGCGTGGCAGGCGCTGTTCGACCACGGCGAGCTGACGGCCGGGCAACGCGTGCTGATCAACGGCGCCGGCGGAGCGGTCGGCGGCTACGCCGTGCAACTGGCCAAGGGAGCCGATGCCCACGTGATCGCCACGGCCGGCCCGCGCAGCAGCGAGGCGGTCAAGTCGGCCGGCGCCGATGAGGTCATCGACCACACCACCACCGGGGTGACCGCGGCGGTGACCGAGCCGGTCGACGTCGTGCTCAACCTCGCGCCGGTCGACCCGGCCGAGCTGGCCGCGCTGGTCACGCTGGTCCGTCCGGGCGGGGTCTTGGTGAACACGACGGTGTGGATGCCCGCTCCCGCCGACGAGGAGCGCGGCGTGCGCGGCATCGACCTGTTCGTCCGCAGCGACGCCGACCAGTTGTCGCGGCTGGTAGCGCTGATCGACCGCGGGGAGCTGCGCGTCGACGTCGCCGAGCGGGTGCCGCTGGCCGAGCTGTCGGCGCTCCACGCCCGTGCCGCCGAAGGCGCGGTGCACGGCAAGGTCATCGTCGTCCCGCCTGTCGCCTGACGCCGATCCTCCATCGAAAGGAAAGGGCCATGGCCCTCAGCCTGGATCCCGAAATCGCCGAGGCGCTGGCCCCGATGGCCGGCGCGATGGCGGACGCCACACCGCCGGCAGTGGGGGACATCGCGGCGCGGCGCGCCATGTGGGAGCCGATCATCGGCGCTGCGGGAACGGCCCAACCGATCCCATCCGACGTGAAGACCAGCGAGCACCACGCGACGGCCGACGACGGCACACACGTCAGAATGCGCTGGTACGTCAAGGACGGCGCCAAGCCCGGCCCGGCCGTGGTGTTCTTACACGGCGGCGGATACATCTTCGGCCACATCGATCTGTTCGACGGCCCCGTCTCCCGCTACGTCGCCGCCAGCGGCGTAACGATGCTGTCGGTCGAGTACCGCCGCGCCCCTGAGCACCCCTTCCCGACACCGCTCGAAGACGCCTACACCGCACTGCGCTGGCTGCACGAGCACGCTGCCGAACTCGGCGTCGACGCCAACCGCATCGGTGTGATGGGCGACAGCGCCGGAGGCGGTATGGCCGCGGCACTGACGATCCTCGCCCGCGAGCGCGGCGGCCCGCAGATCGCCCGGCAGATCCTGCTCATGCCGATGCTCGACGACCGCACCACCACCCCTGATCCGCACATCGCGTCCTACGCGCTGTGGTCCTACGACGACAGCCTCACCGCATGGCCGGCCCTGCTCGGCGAGGCCGCCGGCGGGCCCGACGTCCCGGCCACGGCGGCCCCGGCCCGTCTCGGGGACGCGACCGGCCTGCCGCCGGCCTACATAGAGGTCGACCAGCTCGACGTCTTCCGCGACGAGGACACCGCCTACGCGACCAAACTCAGTCGCGCCGGCGTGCCGGTGGAGTTCCACCTTCACCCCGGAGCTCCGCACGAGTTCGACTCCATCGCCTTCGACTCCGACGTCGCCCGCCGCGCCATCGCCGACCGCATCCGAGTCCTCAAGTCGATCTGAACCTACGCCGAGCGTGCTCACCTGTCCCGCAGGAGGCGCCGCGCGGGCCCGTACCTGGCGTCGGCGGGCAGTTCTCAGTCACGCCCGCACTCTGCTCCTCCGCACCATGCCGGGAAGGCTCAACCGGCCAGGACAACGGGGCGCACGCGTGCATCGTGCCGGTGGTCAGGTCGGCGACGCGGTCTTCTGCCGGGGGCGGACCGGCTACCAGTGGACCTACCGTCCGCATGGACCCGATCCACGAGTGCAGTGCGCGGGCGCGTCCGAAAGGGCCGCCGTCGTTGAAGGGTGTGGCCTCCGGGTTCACAGGGTGTGGTGCAGCCAGCGTTGGAGGACGGTGCTGACGTCTGCCGGCAGGGCGCTGAGCTGGTCGATGACCGCGCGGTCTTCCGGCATCGGGGGGATACCTGCGGCGGTGAGCGTCGCGTTCAGGGCAAGTCGCCGTTCATCGCGTGGGGCGAGGATGCGGTTGAGGCGTTCGGCGGGGTTGGGCGGCGGCAGGAAGTAGTCCAGGTCGTCACCGGCCTGGACGGGAGTCGGCCAGGTGTAGTCACGGGGGTTCGGAGCGGCGTAGGGGTCGGCGTAGGCGCCGGAACTGAGGTTGTCGTTGTTCCAGGGGGTCATCTGTGTCTCCCAACCGGGTGTTTTGCCAACTACCGGTCCAGAGCTCCGCGAGGGCCGCTTCGGTTGCGGCTGCGGCCGTACGTCACGCTGACGGCGCCATCGGCGGCTGATCACCTCGTGTGACCAGCAGACAGCAGCCGGCCCCAGATTCTCAGGTGGACGTGTTTCGTTCTTGGGCGGCGACGACCGGCTGCCGCTGCCGACGGTCGGAACCGTTGCCCGGCGGTCAGTTGGGCCACGTGCGGGCGCCAGTTCCAGGGTCATGCCTCTTGCGGCGCCGGAGCAGGCTGCTCTCCCGAGCCCCGGACCACCAGCCGGGTGGGGACGGTGATGGTGCGGGCGCGGGAGCGGTCGCCGTCCAGGCGGGACAGGGCGGCGGTCGCTGCCGTTCTGCCGATCTCTTCGGGGTTCTGGGCGACGACGGTCAGGGCCGGTTCGAGGGCCTCGGCGAGCTCTACGTCGTCGAAGGCGACGACGGCGACGTCCTTGCGCTTGCTGCGGGCGAGTTCGGTCACTATGCCCAGCGCCACGAGGTTGTTGCCGGCGAACAGGGCGGTGGGGGGATCCGCCAGGCCGAGGAGCTGGGCGGTCGCGGCGGAGGCCCCGTGCTGGTCATGGGCGTTGGTGACCAGGGAACCGTCGGAGGGGAGGCCGGCTTCCCGCAGGGCCGCGCGGTACCCGGCCAGGCGCTCGCGGCGTGTGTAGAGCTTGGTGGGAAGGTCGCCGATGAAGCCGATGCGCCGGTGGCCGTGGGCGATCAGGTGGGCGACGCCGTCGTGGGCGCCCGCACGGTTGGAGCTGACGACGTTGTCCGAGGCCAGCCCCGATCCCGGACGGTCGAGGAAGACGACGGGCAGGCCGGCGGCGCGGTCCGTTTTGAGGTGGGAGTGGTCGGCGCCGACGGACGGCACGACCATCAGGATGCTGACGCGGCGGGCGAGGAACTTGTCCGTCAGCGCGCGTTCGCGGTCGGCATCGTCCGCGGAGGAACCCATGAGGAGGGTCAGGCCGCGGTCGCGGACGGCGTCCTCGATGCTGCGGGCCACGGCTCCGAAGAAGGGGTTGCCGAGGTCCGGGATGACCAGTCCGATGGTGGTGTCGGGTCCGCCGACGCGGATGTTGCGGGCCATGAGGTTCGGCTGGAAGCCGAGCTTGGCTACGGCGGCGAGGACCTGTTCCCTGGTCCGGGCCGAGGCGGGTCCGTCCTCGTTGAGGACGCGGGAGACGGTTTTGGCGCTGACGCCCACTTCGCGGGCGACGTCGGCCAGGGTGGGGCGGCGGTTCGCTGCCATGAAGGAAACGGTCTCCTGTGCTTGTCGGTTCCGGCCGCGGCCCCGGCCGGAACCCGTGAGTGCTTCAGTCGTACGTCAGTTGGCCCGGACGCCTGCGGCCTTCGCCGCCTCGGAATCCGCTACGACAGTATCTCCGGCCTCGTCGACGGTGAGAGCACCGGTCATGATGGCGACGACCTCCGCCATGGAGTAGTCGGAGGGCTTGATCACGGCAGCGCGCCGGCCCAGCCGGTGGACGTGGATCCGGTCGGCGATCTCGAAGACGTGCGGCATGTTGTGGCTGATCAGGACGACCGGCATGCCCTTGTCCCGGACACGGCGGATCAGGTCCAGGACCTGACCGGATTCCTTGACGCCGAGGGCGGCGGTGGGTTCGTCCATGACGACGACGCTGCGGGCCCAGGCGACGGAACGGGCGACCGCGACGGCCTGCCGCTGTCCGCCGGAGAGCGTCTCGACCGACTGCGTCAGCGAGCGCAGGCCGATCTTCAGGTCGGCCATGTGCTCGGCGGCCTCCTCGCGCATGCGCTTCTTGTCCAGCATGCGGAAGACGCTGCCGAGGACGCCGGGGCGGCGCAGCTCGCGTCCGAGGAACACGTTCGAGGCGATGTCCATGGAAGCGGCCACGGCGAGGTCCTGATAGACCGTCTCAATGCCGTGGGCGCGCGCACTCTGCGGCCCGGAGAACTGGATGGGCTCGCCGCCCAGCCGTATCTCGCCCGCGTCGGGGACCAGCGCGCCGGTGAGGGCCTTGATCAGGCTGGTCTTGCCGGCTCCGTTGTCGCCGATGACCGCGAGGACCTCGCCCGGCAGCAGGTCGAAGTCGGCGCCGTCGATGGCGGTGACATGGCCGTAGCGCTTGACCAGACCGCGCGCCTGCAGCACGGGGGTGGGGGAGGAGGTGGCGGTCATCGGGCCTTCTTCCGGGAGAGCTGGTCGACGGTCACCGCGAGAATCACCAGGACTCCGGTGATCAGTGTCTGGTAGACGGAGGAGACGCCCATCAGCTGCAGGCCGTTGCGGAAGACGCCGACGATGAGGACGCCGATGAAGGTGCCCAGAACCGAACCGCGTCCGCCGAAGAGGCTGGTGCCGCCGAGGACCACGGCGGTGATGCTGTCGAGGTTGTCGGTCTGTCCGGCCTGGGGGTCGCCGACTCCGGTGCGGGAGATGAGCAGCAGGGCGGCGACGCCGTAGAGGAGACCGGCCACGGTGTAGACGCCGATGGCCAGCCGGGAGGTGCGGATGCCGTTCAGCCGCGCCGCTTCCTGGCTGTCGCCCAGTGCGTAGACGTGCCGGCCCCAACCGGTGCTGCTCAGGGCGTAGGCGAGGAGGAGGAACAGGGCGATGGTGACCAGGGAGCCGTAGGTGATGTCGGTGTGGCCGAGCGGGAAGGTCTGCCCGAGGGCCGTCAGCGGGCCGGGCAGGTTGGTGACCGTCTGCTCTTCGGAGTAGATGTGGGTCAGCGCGAACGCGACGTTGAGCATGCCGAGGGTGACGATGAACGGCGGCAGCGGGATCTTCTGCACCAACAGCCCGTTGAGCAGTCCGAAGCCGCCGCAGACGACCAGGCCCAGGGCGATGGCGACGAGCGGGGGCAGCGAGCCCTCGGCCGCCATTTTGGCGATCACGATGCTGCCGAACGCCATCACGGCGCCGCACGACAGGTCGATGCCCGCGGTGAGGATGATCAGGGTCTGTCCGATGGCGAGGGTGCCCACGACCATGACCTGCTGCACGATCAGCGAGAAGTTGCCGCCCGTGAGGAACTGGTCGGTCGAAAGAGAGAAGAAGGCGCAGGCCAGGAGGAGGGCGACCAGTGGGCCGGTGGTCGGTGCAGTGAGCAGTCTGCGGGCCGTGGTCGGTGCTTTGATCTCGGCGTACGGCGAGGTCGTGGCTGTCATGCGGAGTCCTTGTCGGAAGGCAGAAGTCGTTGTCCGCCCTGGTCGGAGGACAAGAGGACAATCGGACGGCCGTCCCGGGTCGGGGAGGAAGGGACGGCCGCCCCGCTGGGGGGAGAAGCGGAGTCGTACGCGGCTCAGCCCCAGCAGTTCTCCAGGCCGTAGGCGGTGTCCTTCGCGGTGACGCCGTCCTGCGCCTTGTCGCTGATCAGCGTGACTCCGGTATCGGTGTAACCGGACGCCTTCTTGCCGTCCTTGGCGTACGTCACGACGGCCTTGACACCCTCGGCGGCCATCTTCAGCGGGTACTGCTGCGAGGTGGCGGCGATCTTGCCGTCCTTGACTGCCTGGGTGCCGGTGCAGCCGCCGTCGACGGAGACGATCAGGACGTCCTTCTCCCGGCCCTTGGCCTTGAGCGCGGTGAACGCGCCCAGTGCGGCCGGCTCGTTGATCGTGTAGACGACGTTGATGTCCGGCTCCTTCTGGAGGCAGTTCTCCATCGCCGTCTGGCCCTTGGCCTGGTCGCCTCCGGTGTCCTGGGAGCAGACGACCGACGGGTCCTTCTCCTCGATGCCGAAGCCCTTGAGGAAGCCGCTGTGCCGCTGGACGCCGACGGACACACCGGGCGCGAGGTCGAGGGTGGCTATCTTGGCGGTCTTGCCCTTCATGACGGCCTTGGCGTACTCGCCGATCAGTTCACCGGCTTTGACGTTGTCGGTGGCGAAGAGGGCGTCGACCGCGCTCTCCGGCTCGGTCGGGGTGTCCAGGGCGATGACCAGGACACCCTTGGCGCGGGCCTTCTCGATCGCGGGCACGATGGCCTTGGAGTCGCTCGGGGTGATCAGGATGCCCTTCACGCCGGCGGCGACCATGTTCTCGATGGCCGTGACCTGCCCGGCGTTGTCCCCGTCGAACTTGCCCGCTGCGGTGGACAGTTGGGCGCCGTTCTCCTTGGCGGCCTTCTCCGCGCCCTCCTTCATCTTCACGAAGAACGGGTTGGTGTCGGTCTTGGTGATCAGACCGACCTTGACGCTGCCCGATCCGGAGCTCGCGGTGCCTGATTCGGATCCGGATCCGCAGGCGGTCAGGACGAGGGCCGCGACACCCGTGCAGGCGGCGACTCTGAGCAAGGAGGAGGGGAGACGAGAGTTGCGTGACATGAACGACTCCTGCGGGATTGCGGGCGATGGGCCGGCATCAGGGCATGCCGTCCCTCGGTGTCATCGTTGACTTATGTCATCGTTGACACTGCTTGGCGAGGATGATGGACTCCGGTCCCCGGCAACGTCAATGCCTTGTACCCGTCACAAATCGGCAACGCCCGCGATCATTGCCTGCCCGAAGCCTTTCGGCGGCTGCCCGGGACGTGCCCGTTTCTGCCCGCGCCTTCCGAGAGAAGAGCAGCCCATGAGCCCGCGCCAGATCACCGTCCTGGGGGAGTGCGTCGCGGACGCCTTCGCCGAACCGGCAAACGCCTCGAACGAGCTCGCCCTGCGGGTGCTGCCCGGCGGCGGACCTGCGAATACGGCGGTGGCCCTGGCCCGGCTGGACACGCCGGCCCGCTTCCTCGCACGCCTGTCCGGCGACGTGTTCGGCCGCCTGTTCCGGGCCCACCTGGAGGCGTCCGGCGTCGACCTGACGTACGCCGTCGCCGCCGCGGAGCCCAGCACGCTGGCCGTGGCGGAACTGGACGCCACCGGGCAGGCCGCGTTCTCGTTCCACGCGCAGAACACGGCCGACTGGCAGTGGACCTCAGGGGAACTGGCAAGGGTGGATCTGTCCGAAACAGCCTGTGTGCACACCGGGTCGCTGGCGCTGGTCCGTGAGCCCGGCGGGGCGGTGGTGGAGGAGTTCCTGGCGGCTGCCGCTCCGCGGGCCACCATCAGCATCGATCCCAACGTCCGGCCGCTGCTCGTACACCCCGAGGTCTATCGCGCCCGGCTGGCGCACTGGTGCGCCCTTGCCGACGTACTCCGGCTGAGCGAGGACGATCTGGAACTCCTGCTGCCGGGCACGCCGCCCGAGCAGGCCTGCGACATCTGGCACGCGGCCGGGGCACGGCTCGTCGTGATCACGCGCGGTGCCGACGGCGCCCTGGCCTCGCTCGACGGCGAACGGATCCAGGTGCCCGCCGTGCCGACGAGGGTCGCCGACACGGTCGGGGCGGGGGACTCCTTCGCCGCCGGGCTGCTGCACCATCTCGGCGCCCGCGGCCTCCTCGGCGGCCGGCTGACGGAACTCCGACTCGACGACGTCGCGGAAGCCTGCTTGTTCGCCACCCGGGTCGCTGCCCTGACCTGCGCGGTTGCCGGTCCCAATCCGCCGTGGCAGAGCCAGTTGGCGCAGCTCGCCGCAGCTGACGGCGTATGACGGGCAGGCGAACCGCCCAGGCGTCCATTGCAGCAGGCCTGTTGACGCATCGGCCGGACAGCCCCCATCATCGGGCCATTCGATGTCATCGATGACACAAGTCAACGATGACACCTCTTTCCCGGCGCCGTGGACGACGGCGTCGGCAAGGCGTCACTTTTCGGTCGGTCCGCGGGAGCAGCACGCTCCGCTGCGTGGACGGCCGCGGCACAGGAGATCCCATGAGCCCTGGACGTGTGTTCCGGCATGCCCGCATGCGGATGATCGTGGCGGTGGCGGCCGTCTGCGCCTTGTTCGCAGCCCCACTGGCCCCCCAGGCCGTAGCTGCCGACACCCCGCCGTACTCCGAGACATACCGGCCCCAGTTCCACTTCACGCCGAAGAAGAACTGGATGAACGACCCCAACGGCCTCGTGTACTACAAGGGCGAGTACCACCTCTTCTACCAGTACAACCCGAGCGGCAACTCCTGGGGCGACATGTCCTGGGGGCACGCGGTGAGCAAGGACCTCGTGCACTGGAAGGAGCTGCCGCTTGCCCTGTCGCACGACGACCAGGAGATGGTGTTCTCCGGCAGCGCGGTCGTCGACTGGAACAACACCACCGGCTTCGGTACGAAGAAGAACCCGCCCATGGTGGCGATCTACACCAGCGCCTACAAGAACGGCGGCAAGCAGGCCCAGTCGCTCGCCTACAGCACCGACCGCGGCCGTACCTGGACCAAGTACCAGGGCAATCCCGTCCTCGACATCGGCTCGAAGGAGTTCCGCGACCCCAAGGTCCAGTGGTACGCGCCGACCAAGAGCTGGCTGATGACGGTATCGCTGTCGACCGAGCACAAGGTGCAGTTCTACTCGTCGAAGAATCTCAAGGACTGGAGCCTGCTCAGTGAGTTCGGGCCGGCCGGTGCGACGGGCGGCGTGTGGGAGTGCCCCGACCTGTTCCCCCTCGCGGTCGACGGGAACAAGAAGAAGATCAAGTGGGTCCTGGTCGTCAACATCAACCCCGGTGGTATCGCCGGTGGTTCGGCCGCCCAGTACTTCATCGGCGACTTCGACGGCAAGAAGTTCACCGCCGAGGGCAAGGGCACCTACACCCCGCCGGCCGGCACGGTGGTTCAGGACTTCGAGGGCGCCGACTTCGGTACGTGGACGACCACCGGCACCGCGTTCGGCGACGGACCGGCGGCCGGGGCACTGGACGGGCAGGGAGCCGTCGACGGCTTCGACGGCAAGGGGCTTGCCAACAGCTTCCACGCAGGTGACGGGAGCACAGGCACCCTCACCTCACCCGAATTCACCGTCGACAGCCCCTACTTGAACTTCAAGGTCGGTGGCGGACGGCACCCGCACGAGTCCGGAACCGTCATGGAGCAGGGGCCGCCGCCCGCGGGTACGGTCCTGGCCGACTTCGAAGGCGGCAGCTACGGCGACTGGACGACGACCGGAGACGCCTTCGGCACGGCACCGGCCACCGGAACCCTCCCCAACCAGCAAGAAGTCTCCGGATTTCTGGGCAACGGACTGGTCAACACCTACCTGAACGGCGACTCCACCACCGGCACGCTCACCTCACCCGAATTCACCATCGACAAGGACCACATCAACTTCCTCATCGGCGGCGGCAGTCACCCCGCCGGCTCCGCCGACCCCACTGCCGTCGAGCTCCTCGTCGACGGCCAAGTGGTGCGCAGCGCAACCGGAAAGGACGCCGAGGCGCTCAACTGGGCGTCCTGGGACGTCGGCGACCTCGCCGGCAGCAAGGCGCGGATCAGGATCGTCGACGACAACCCCGGCGGCTGGGGCCACCTCAACGTCGACCACATCATGCTGTCCGACACCAAGGCCCGGCCCGTCTCCCAGGAGACGTCCGCCAACCTGATCGTCGACGGCCAGGTCGTCCGCAGCGCCACCGGCTCCAACAGCGACACCCTCGACTGGGCCTCCTTCGACCTGCGTCCCTACGCCGGCAAGAAGGCACGTATCCAGATCGTCGACATGAACACCTCGGGCTGGGGCCACATCCTCGCCGACCGGTTCACCGCAGCCGACAAGCCCGCCAAGTCCGTCGTGCAGCGCGCCGACTGGGCCGACTACGGCAAGGACTACTACGCGGCGGTGTCATGGGAGAACGCACCGGGCGGCAAGCGGTACATGGTCGGCTGGATGAACAACTGGGACTACAGCGGCGCCGTCCCCACCTCCCCCTGGCGCGGCGCGCAGAGCGCTCCCAGGGAGATGGCCCTGCGCACGGTCGACGGCCGGATCCGCCTCACCAGCAAGCCGGTCGACAGCCTGGAGTCCCTCCGGCGGAAGCGTCCGGCGACGGCGCCCGGCGTCACCGTCAAGAGCACCACAAAGCCCCTCATCGGCCCCGCGGCCAAGGGCAAGGCGCTCGACATCGAGGCCACATTCTCCCTCAAGGACGCCGAACGCTTCGGCCTCAAGGTGCGCACCGGCACAGGCGGCGAGGAGACCGTCATCGGCTACGACACCACGACTCAGGAGCTGTACGTCGACCGCACCCGCTCCGGCGCCGTGGACTTCAACAGCACCTTCCCCGGCGTCCAGCGGGCTCCGCTGCAGCCCAAGAACGGCAAGGTGAAGCTGCGGATCCTCGTCGACTGGTCGTCCGTCGAGGCCTTCGGCGGCAGCGGCGAAGCGGTGATCACCGACCAGATCTTCCCCGACCCGGCCAGCCAGGGAGTGGAGGTCTTCGCCGAGAACGGCTCGGTGAAACTCGACCAGGCCCGTGTCTGGCACCTCGACTCCTACCGTGACTGATCCCGCCCCCGACCACGAAGGACACCACACCGTGAACAAGACCTTGCTCGCCGAGTTCACCGCCCGCGAGGGAGCGGAGGACGAGGTGACCCGCCTGATCCTGGACTACGCCAAGAAGGTGCGCGAGGAAGAGGGCAACCTCGCCTTCGACGTCTACACCAAGACGTCGAGCCCGCGCGCCTACTGGATCTTCGAGGTGTACCGGGACGAGGACGCCTTCCAGGCGCACCTGAAGGCCCCCTACGGCGGTCCGCTCAACAACGCCCTCGTCCCGCTGATCGAGGAGGACGCCTCGGTGCTGACCTTCCTCGATCCGGTGACGTGAGGAGTTCCATCCGCCCCACTCCGACTCCGGTCCGTGGCTGAGGGATTGATGGGGAGTCAGTGAGAAGACGGACACTGATGCGGGTGCCCGCTCTCGGCGTCCCACTGGGAGCCGCCGGTCTCGCCGTCTCCATTCCCCAAAGCCGGCGGTCCCTGGCGCTTGCCTCTACTTCGCTGGCGGCGGGCAGGTGCGCGACACCGCGTGCGTCTGCCGGCCTCTCGAGCACCTCGCCCGGCCCGTCAGGAGATAGCCCGCAGCGTGTTGTGCCGACGCTTGCGGCGGAGTTGCTCGACGGCCTCGGCGGTCTCGTCGTCCGCGGGGAGAAGGACGGTCAACTGCTGCGCGTCAGCGGGGAGTTCGAGTGTCTCCCGCAGCAGCCGGAGCTCGCATCCGGCTGGATGACCGAGTCGGAGGACTCCGCGTTGCGGAACGACGTGCCGGTTCAGGCGCCGGGTCAGCTCGGGGCCGGCAAGGGGTGCGAGTTCCGTGGTGAACCACTCGGAGTTCTCGACGGACGGGGCGAGCCACAGGTCGAATGCCTGCTCGTCGGCGACGTCGTCCCAGTCGGTGAAGAAGGTGCGGGCGCGGGGGTCGGCGAAGACGTA
This sequence comes from Streptomyces sp. NBC_00258, assembly GCF_036182465.1. Classification (NCBI taxonomy): domain Bacteria; kingdom Bacillati; phylum Actinomycetota; class Actinomycetes; order Kitasatosporales; family Streptomycetaceae; genus Streptomyces; species Streptomyces sp. NBC_00258. Next base: position 1,269,609 of record NZ_CP108081.1, on the reverse strand, counting down.
GCGGGTGAGGTTGGGGGCTTCGGTGTCGAGCAGTCCGCTGCCGTTCGTCACCGACTGGTACGTGGAGGTGTGGGCGAGGATGTCACCGAGCCGGTTGGTCACCACGGCGATGCCTGGTTCGAGGAGGCGGAGTGTCTGCTGAACGGCGTCTCGCACATGCCGGGGCGGGGGTGCGGGGCGGGTGTGGGCGGTGCATTCTCCGCCTGTGATCTTCGTGAGGTAGCGCAGGTGGGCGCGCTCGGTGGGGGAGAGGCTTAGGGCGTCGGCGAGAGCGTTCACCACCGCCACCGAAGGATTTCGGTCACGGCCCTGCTCGATGCGGGTCAGGTATTCGACACTGATGCCGGCGCGCGCCGCGAGATCCGTGCGGCGTAGCCCCGGGGAGCGGCGGCGGCCTCGATCCGGGAGGCCGAGTGTCTCCGGCTGGACACTGTCGCGCTTGCTCCGGATGAAGTCTCCCAACGGCGTACCCATGTCTTGAGGATAGGCCGGGTCGGACCGGTCGCGGCGAGCTCAGCGTGGCCCTGCGGGGGCCAGCCTGAGCTCGGCCTGGCTGTGGCCGAGGGGCGCCCCGATGGTGGTGGGCATGGAGAACAACACACACAAGCTGGTGGTCATCGTCGCGAGCGTCCGTGAAGGGAGGTTCGGTCCGGTGGTGGCGTCCTGGTTGGCTGAACAGGCCGACTCGCACGGCGGTTTCGACGTCGATGTCGTCGATCTGGCCGACGTCGAGATCCCGCTGTCCCTGCCCGCGGCATCACCGAAGTACGCCGGCGACGACTACCCTCGCCCGGCCGGGATGCGGCACCTGACCACCGCACTGGAGAGCGCGGACGCGTTCGTCGTGGTCACACCCGAGTACAACCACAGCTACCCCGCCTCCTTGAAAGCGGCCATCGACTGGCACTTCACCCAGTGGACGGCCAAGCCTGTCGCCTTCGTCAGCTACGGGGGCGCGGCGGGCGGCCGTCACGCGGTCCTGCACCTGGAGAACGTGCTGACGGAACTGCATGCGGTGACGATCCGTGACGGTCTCGCCTTCCCCAACTACTTCACGGCATGGCAGGACGGCCATCCGCTCGACCCCGAGACCCGCGGGTACGCCAAGACGCTGCTCGACCAGCTGGCCTGGTGGGCGGGTGCGCTCAAGTCGGCACGCGAGGCCACCCCTTACCCGGCCTGACTGCGGCGACGATGCAGCACACCGATCAGGTCAGTACGCGCCGGTTCTTCAGGTGTGGGAAGGCATGTTCGCAGACGGCTCGTTATGCGGCGATCAGTTGGTGGACCTGCTTCTTCGCGGGCGGGAGCTTCCTGCCCCCGGGCTTCTTGCAGCCGGTGATCTCCGAGCCGCGCGCGGGAAGGGCTGCCGCGGTGAAGCGCGTCATCTCTCGGCCGGGGCGAGGGCTCGGGGAAGGCGTAGCTCGAAGCATGCTCCGAGGGTCCGGGGGGTGAGGGTGAGGGTGCCTTGGTGGCGGTGGGCCAGGTCGCGGGCGATGGCGAGGCCCAGGCCGGTGCCGCCGTGGTCGCGGGCGCGGGCGTCGTCGAGCCGGACGAAGCGTTCGAAGATGCGCTCGGCGTCCTCGGTGGGCACGCCCGGTCCGTCGTCGTGCACAGTGAGGACGATCCAGTCGTCCTGGTTTCGGACGGTGATCTGGATGCGGTGTGCGGCGTGGCGGGCGGCGTTGTCGATGAGGTTGCGCAGCAGTCGTTCGTATTCGTCGGGGATTCCGTCTGTGTATGCGGGGGCGGTGCTGTCGCAGGTGAGGGTCAACGGTCGTTCGGTGAGGGGGTATTGCGCGATCAGCCGGGAGGCGAGGGCTGTCAGGTCGACGGTTTCGGGGCCGGCTGTGGGGGTGCGGGTGTCGAGGCGGGCGAGGAGCAGCAGGTCTTCGGCGAGGGCCTGGAGGCGGCGGGTCTGTCGTGCGGCGGTGGTGGCCGCGGCAGGCCAGTCGGTGCGTTCCGGGTAGGCGAGCGCGACTTCCAGGCTGGCCAGCAGTGTGGTGAGGGGGCTGCGTAGTTCGTGGGCGGCGTCCGCGACGAAGCGGCGTTGCTGGGCGGCGGCGTTGTCGAGGCGTTGGAGGGTGGTGTTGATGGTTGTTGCCAGGGCGGTGATCTCGTGTCCCGTAGCGGGGACGGTGACGCGTTCGCGGGGGTCGCTCGCGGTGACCGAGGCGGTGAGGACACGGATGGCTTCGACCGGCCGCAGCGCGATGCGGACGGCGAAGTAGGTGACGGCGGCGATCAGTACGAGGCTGACCAGCCCGGCCCGCAGCAGCCGGCGGTCGGTGGCCTCGGTGATTGCCTCGGCGATGTCCTCGCCTGCGTGTGGAAGCACCACCACATAGACCCGCAGCTGGGCGTCGGCGGCGACACCCAGAGCTGCGACTCTGTCGCTGCTCAGTTCATCGGCCCTGACGTCGTCGTACATGACCAGGTAGGTCCCACCGTCCTTGCCGAACCGGTCCCCGGGCTTGGAGTCGTGGCGCGCCGGTATCCGCATGGGACGGGTCGTATAACCCCAGGCCGCCCCGTCGTCCGGTGGGGCGGGCAGCTCGGCCTTCGGTGGGGCGGGCAGCACATGGCGGGTGCCGGGATCGAACTCCTCCATGCCTCCGCCGTAGGCGACAGCGGCGCGGCGGCCGGTCGCGACGATCTCATACGGCACGGTGCTTCGGCGAGCGGGAACCGCACCCTCCTCCAGCTGATCGACGAGGGCCAAGAACTGTTTCTCCGTCTGCCCTTGGGCGATCCCTGTGCTCTCGCGGTAGACGTCGCGGTGTACCCACCAGCCGATGCTCACCAGGATGACGGCGGCGGCTGATGCGGCGGCCAGGGCGGTGCGGGCTCGTACCGAACGCGGCCACCAGCGGCGTCGCGGCTCAGTCGCGTTCACGGTCGTCCACCAGTCGGTAGCCGGTACCTCGTACGGTCTGCAGGGACTGCCGGTCAAACGCGGCGTCCACCTTCTTGCGCAGTGCGCTGACGCGCGCCTCCACCAGGTTGGGATCCAGGGCTTCGTCGGGCCACGCGTGGTAGAGCAGATCCGATTTGGAGACCGCCTGTCCCGCCCGGCGGGCCAGCAGTTCCAGCACGGCGAACTCCCTGGGCGTGAGTTCCACCCGGGCCCCGGCCCGGCGGCAGACCCGGCCGGCGACATCCAGTGAGAGGTCGCCCACGGCAAGGACGGGCGGTGCGACCGTGGCCGCTCGTCTGACCAGGGCCCGCAGCCGTGCGACGAGCACCACGTAGGAGAAGGGCTTGGCGAGGTAGTCGTCGGCCCCCGTGTCCAGGGCCTCTGCCTGATCCCACTCCCCGTCCTTGGCGGTGAGTACCAGGATGGGGGTCGCGTTGCCCTCCCGGCGCAACTGGGCACAGACCTTGTAGCCGTTGAGTCCGGGCAGCATCAAGTCCAGTACGACAAGGGCGTATTCGCCCGTCCGGGCCATCCACAGTCCCTGCCGGCCGTCATGGGCGAGGTCGACGCTGTAGCCCTCGGCGGTCAGACCGGTGTGCAGGGTGTGGGCAAGATCCACCTCGTCTTCGACCACCAGGATGCGCATGCGGAGCAGCTTCGCACAGCGCCGGCCTGCCTTCCTGATCGGCCGGTCAGGTTGAGTCAGCATCGCGTCAACGAGGTCCGGGCACGCTGGCGAATCTTCTTCGCCACTGCTGAAAGGCCCTGCCGCTGATGTCCCTTGATGAACGTGCCCCCACCGCGGCCAGGACGGTCTCCCCTCCCGTACCCGCCCGTCGACAGTCATCGAGCCCGGCCAAAGCCGTTGTCGTCATCGCGCCCCTGGCGCTGACCATCGCTCTGGGGCTCTGGGGTATCCGCAGGAAGAACACCATGTGGGGGGACGAGTCCGTCACCTATCAGCTCGCGCACCGCGATCTTTCGCAGATATGGCTCACCGCCCAGCACATCGATCTGGTCCATGCCCTCTACTACGCCGTGATGCACGAGATCTTCGGTCTCTTCGGCGCAGGGCTGCTGACGTTGCGGTTGCCGTCCGTGCTGGCAATGTCCGCGGCGGCGAGCGGAGTCGGGCTTCTGGCGCTGCGCCTGGCGGGACCCCGTGCCGGGCTGCTGGCCGGGCTGGTGTTTCCGCTCCTTCCTCAGGTTCAGAAGTTCGCGCAGGAAGGCCGCTCGTATGCCATGGTCTGTGCCCTGGTCACCTGGGCCACCTATGCGCTTGTGGTCAGCGTCCAGCATCGCGCTTGGTGGCGGTGGGCGGTCTATGGCTCCACCATGCTGCTGGCCTGCCTGCTCCATGAGTTCGCGGTCCTCGCCCTCGTTGCACACGGCGTCACACTGCTCGTCTCGCGTGTTCCACGACCGGTGCTGAGGGCGTGGAGTGTGGCTGCCGCGGGCGTTGTGGCCGGGCTCTTGCCGCTGGCGATCTACAGTGCGGGGCAGTCGGAGCAGGTGTCCTGGATCGGCGGACCGGTGCGGCCTGACTACTTCCTGGTGGTGGCCGTCGTGGGCGTGGTGTGTGCCCTGGCACCCCTGAGGGTGAGGGGGCCCGTGCGGCTTTCCGTGCTGGCTGTGCCGATTCTTGTGCTTCCGGGCCTTCTGTTGCTGATCGCCTCACTGGTCAAACCCCTTTTCGTCGACCGGTATGTGGTCTACAGCAACATCGGAATCGCCTTGCTGCTGGGCGCCTGGATGGATTACTTCCTCCGGCGGCAGCGGTATTCCCGCTTCGCGTGGATCGCGGCGGTTGCCGTACTGGCCGCGCTCGTCCAGCCGAGCCTTTCGCTGAGGACGCCCCAGAGCCGGAGCAATGACGCCACCGCCATCGGCGCCGCCGTACGCAAGGAAGGCCGTCCCGGCGACGGGCTGCTCTATCTCGCCGGCCAGCACCGGATCTTGACTGCGGCCAACCCCGAGGACACCCGTCTCCTGACGGATCTCGCCCTGGCACAGGATCCCGTTTCGTCGAACACGCTTGCAGGTGTCGAGCTTCCCGCCCAGGAAATAGCGGCACGCATGCTGGAGTTCGACCGGATCGTCGTGGTCCGCGCGGTGGGTGTGCAGGCGTCGAACAACCCGCAGGAGGAAGCGAAAACGAGCACCCTGCGGCGCCACTTCCGCGAGTACGGAACAACCCTTGTCAACGGGGCGCGAGTCACCGTCCATGTCCGAGACCACGACCCGTCTCCGAAGGCCGGTCCTGGATCCAACAGCCCGGGAACGGTGGGGTGATGAGGTGACCGCGACTGGTGCCGGCCTGGCCGGCACCAGTCGCGGTCACGCTGTCTCGACCCGGAAGCCACGACCTTGACTTGCCGGTCGCTGCTGCCGTGGGTGGCTGCGGCCGGCCCCAGGCTGACCGGCAACAGCCCGGGGAAGACCCGGGACGTCGAGGACGTCGGCGATGCAACGCGACTTCATCAGAACCGGGCATGCCAGTTGCCGCTGGAGATCGCGTTGCAGGCGAACGTGGGTTTCCTGTCAGTGCCGATGCTGGGCGGCCATCCACTGCCAGATGTGCGTCCCGTTGATGCTGGGGTCGTTGCGGGCGACATAGATCCACGACCAGTGGCCGGCGAACTGGTGGCCGTTCCAGACGACGTGGTCATAGAGCGTCATCAGTGAGTCGGGGATGAGGTCGTGCGCGTGGGAGGTGTTGGCCTGCGGATCCACAGTGGTGTCGTCAAGGGAGGTGACGAGCCAGCTGGGGGTGGTGATCCTTGCCAGCTCGCTGTCGGGGATCAGCGGTGCACCGCCGGGCGGGAAGGACGTGACAACGCCGCAGATCGGCACGGAAGCGGCGAACAGATTGGGGTACACGGTGGTCATCTTCATGCTCATGTAGCCGCCGTTGCTGCAGCCGGCGACGTAGATCCGGTCGTGGTCGATGCGGTTCCTGCGCGTGACGTCGCCGATGATCTCGTGGATGAGGGGCGCGAAGCGGGGGCCGTCCTGCATCCAGGCGGAGGTGCTTTGCGGGACGAGGACGTAGGCGCCGTTGAAGATGCGTTGTGCCTGTGGGGTGGCGAAGCCCAGTGCGCCGCGGTTGGCTCGTAGCGTGGTCTCGTTGTCGTAGTAGTTGTCGGGCAGTGAGGCGCCCTCACCCCCGCCGTGCAGCCAGACGATCAGCGGGTGCTTGCCTCGTCGGGAGGCGTGGGAGCCGGTGGGTGAGTACAGCCGGTACTTCATTCCCGAGCCGGAGATGTGGGAGCTGAACGCGTCGACCTCGGGGTCCGACAGCCGATGGCTCTGCACGAAGTTCTCGATGGTGATCGATCGGTGATCGAGTAAGACGATCGGGGCACGCTGAGTGATGGTGTAGGCGAGGTCGAGCATGACGTTGCGGCTCTTGCTCTCGATGTAACCGAGGGTGCTGCCGCCGGTCCGGCCCTCGGCATGGCTCAGGTCGAGCACGATGTTGCCGCGGCGGTCGAGCCGAACAGCGGTCACCGTACGGTCGAGGTCGTACTCGTTGAAGATGACGTCGTCGTCGGCGATGGGGATCGGGCTGGTGGCCTTGGCGTGCACGGTGAAGGTGCCGGTGGTCAGGCTGGCCGGGTCGATCGGACCGAGCCGGGCGGTGTTGAGGGTGATCGAGGTGACCTGTTCGCCACCGTCGAGCACCTGGGCGTTCAGGGTGAATCTCACGCTGGTGGTCGCATGGTCGTCGGCGTACGCGGCGACGCCGGGCAGGGACAGGCCGGCGGCGCCCGTACCGGCGGCCAGAATGGTGCGACGGCTGATCGGTCTTGCCATGCGGACTCCTTGAGTGGTGGGGAGGCTTCATCGCGGTCCGTGCGCCGAATCCGACGGTGAGCGCCGCCAGTTGACAGCGGCCCGCCACGTACAGGATCAGTAGGGGCAGTGCTGTGGGCAAGACGCAGGCGAGCACCGCCGGCACGTTCCCGGCGGCGACGAGTAGCGGACAGGTACGGCTTCGCTGTTCCCCGGACGGTGACGGCGGGCCTTGGGCCGTTGACGTATTGCGCTGGTGGCATGGGAGTTGGGCGGCAAGTCGGAAGGTAGACAAATGGGGACGTGTTGATCAGTTGGTCCGTCAAGACTGCTGATCGCCGAGGAGTCCCGGGGACGACCGGCACGCTGCCACCGATTCGGCGAACGGGAGAACGGCGACGTCCTGCTCCAACGCCGCGTCGACGGCCTCGTACTCACCACCGACCGCACCGACGGCGGCTTCTCCCAGGACCTCGCCCACAAGGGCAGGGCCGGGTCCGGGCTTCGTGCCGGTCGCGTGGTTGTACTGGCTATGCGCCGACGCGGGCCAGCGTCTCCAGAGGGCCGACCAGGATCTCGGAGAAGGCGAGTTCGGCGGCTCCGATGAGCACCGCGTCGTCGCCGAGTTCCCCCACTCGCAGCCGCAGGTTCTCGCGGGAGGCTGTGAGGGCAATGCGGTTGATACGGCTGCGGATCTGGGCGGCCGAGCCGAGGAACACCTCGCGGAGCGTCCCGCCGAAGACGACCGTGCGTGGGTTGAGCACATTGACCAGGTTGGCGACGCCGATGCCGAGCCAGTCGCCGACGTCGTGAAGGGCGGCGCGGGCGGTGATGTCGCCCCGGTCGGCCGCCTCGACGACGGCGCGTACGGCTTCCCGGCCGGTGGCCGACGGATCGCGCTGCGCGGTCTCCAGCAGGGCGCGTTCCCCGGCCTCGGCCTCGAGGCAGCCGCGCGCCCCGCAGCCACAGGGCCGGCCATTTCGCGGGTTGACGACCATGTGCCCGATCTCGCCGCCGTATCCGCAGTCGCCGCCCAGCAGTTGGCCACCGGTGATGACACCGCCGCCGATGCCGATGTCGCCGTGCAGGTACACGAGGTCCTGGCAGCCGGTCCCGGCACCGCGCAGATGCTCCGCGAGCGCACCGAGACTGGCCTCGTTGCCCACCGAGACGGGAAGGCCGAGGCCCAGTCGGCGCATGAGGTCCTGGCCGAACTCCTCGTCCTCCCAGCCGAGGTACGGGGCGGCGCGGACGAGGCCGTCGGCTCGGCGCACCATCCCGCGGACGGCGGCGGCCACGCCGACGCAGTAGGTGCCGTGGCGTGCCGTGCCCACCATTTCGAGCGCGGAGCCGGCGAGGACCTCGGCCACCTTGTCGGCGTTGCTGTGGCCGGGAAGCACGGGGATCTCCCTGTAGTCGAGGAAGATCCCGCCCAGGCCGATGCGGGCGGCGGCCAGCCGGTCCACGCCCACGTCGAAGGCGAGGACGTACACGCGGTCGGACTCGGGGCGTACGACCAGGGACGGCCGGCCGGCCCTGCCGGTCTCACGGGGCAGTTCCTCGCGGACCAGGCCGGCCGAGCCCAGCTCGCTCACCAGCCCCAGGATGGTGCTGCGGTTGAGTCCCATGCGCTCGGCCAGAACGGCCCGCGACATGGATCCGCCGATGTGCACATGCCGGAGCAGGGTGCCGAGGTTGTGCCGGCGAATCTCCTCCTGCGAGGGACCGGCTTTCATGGAACCCCAGACATCATCGTTGTACGGCCCGGCGACGGGACAGCGCATCCACGCCTGCGGCCACCAGCAGAACCGAACCCGTGACAGCGTACTTGACCCCTGAGCTGTACCCCATCAGGCCCATGCCGTTCTGGATGACCGCCACCACCATGCCGCCGAGCACGGCGTCAACGACCCTGCCCCGTCCGCCGAACAGGCTCGTCCCGCCGATCACGGCGGCGCCGACCGCCAGCAGCAGCACGTTGCTGCCACCGGTGTTGGGGTCGACCGAGTTGCCCCGGGACGCGGCGATGATGCCGCCGACCGCGGCCAGGGCGGAGCAGATGACGAACGCGGAGATCCGGATGGCTGCCACGTTGATGCCGGCCCGGCGGGCCGCCTCGGCGTTACCGCCCACCGCGTAGATGTGCAGGCCGAACGAGGTGCGCTGGAGCAGGAACGTACCGGCGACGAGCAGGGTGGCGATGACCGGCACGACGATCGGCACGCCTTTGAGCGAGTCGACGATGATGTTGCGGCTGCGCTCCTGGTTGAGCAGGTGGACGGCGATCGCACCGAGCACCGCCAGGCCGCCGATCCTGACTGCGAGCAGGGTGAGTGGAGCGGGGGCGAGCCGGCGCCGCCGGCGGTTGCGGTTCTGCCGGAGCTGGATCGCCGCGTACGCCCCGACACTGACGGCGAGCAGTACCCAACCCAGCGCGGGGGAGAGGTTGTTGTTGGCGACGGCCAGGATCGTCTCGTCCCGGATCGAGATGTTGGTGCCTTCCTTGAGCAGCATCAGCACGATGCCCTGGAATCCCAGGAAGGCGGCCAGCGTGACCACGAATGAGGGGATGCCGACCTTCGCGACCAGCAGGCCGAGCACCAGGCCGATGACCGTGCCGGTGAGGATCGCCGCGCCGGCCGCGCCGTACCAGGGCCATCCGTGGTCGGTGAGCAGGATGGCGAGGACGGCGGCGCAGACCCCGCTGGCGTACCCCGCGGACAGGTCGATCTCGCCGAGGAGGAGGACGAAGACGAGGCCCATGGCGATGGCGATGCTGCCCGCGCCCTGGGTCAGCAGGTTGGCGAAGTTCAGCTCGGACAGGAAGACCGGGCGCAGGGCGGCGAAGAACACGCACAGGACGATCAGGCCGAGTACGGCGGGGAGGGCGCCCAACTCGCCGCCCCGTACCCGATCGACGTAGTTCCGGGCGACCGAGCGCAGACTCGCGGTTCCGGCCGCTCCGTTCTTCTTCGGCGTACCGGGACCGCGTGGCAGTTCCGGCTTCTCGGGGGCGACTGCGGCGGTCATGCTGTGACTCCGTTGCTGTGGGCGAGGCCGAGGTCCCCGCTGCGGCCCGAGGTGATGAGTTCGACGACCTGGGAGTACGTCACGTCCGACGTGCTGACCTGGGCGGCCATCCGGCCCAGGTAGAGGGCGGCGATCCGGTCGGACACCGCGAAGACGTCGTTCATGTTGTGCGAGATCAGGACCACGGCGAGACCGTTGTCGGCCAGTCGCCGGACCAGTTCGAGGACCTGTGCCGTCTGGGCGACACCGAGCGCGGCCGTCGGCTCGTCCAGGACAACGACCTTGCTGTTCCACAGCACGGCCTTGGCGATGGCCACGGTCTGCCGCTGGCCGCCGGAGAGGCTGGAGACCTGTTGGCGGATGGACTTGACGGTGCGGACCGACAGCCCGTCGAGGGTCTGGGCGGCCATCTCCTCCATCGTCGCGTCGTCCAGGACGAGTCCCCGGCGCTTCTCGCGGCCGAGGAACATGTTCTGCACGATGTCGAGGTTGTCGCAGAGCGCCAGGTCCTGGTAAACGATCTCGACGCCCAGGGCCGCCGCCTCACGCGGGCTGTGCACCTGGACCTGTTCACCCTCGAACCAGTACTCGCCGCCGTCGATCGGGTGGATCCCGCCGATGCACTTGACCAGGGTGGACTTGCCTGCGCCGTTGTCTCCGACGAGGGCGGTCACCTCCCCTGGATGGACGTCGATGGACACGTCGTGCAGTACCTGCACGGCGCCGAAGCTCTTGTCGATCCCGCGCAGTTGAAGGATCGGGGTCGCTGTCATGGAAGACGGCTCCTTACGGTCGTCAGGACGCGGGCCCCGGGGAGGTGGGAGCCCCGGGACCCGCGGTCGGGCCGGCTGGACAAGGGACAACGGTCCGGTCGGCCGGTCAGGGCTACTTGATGCCGGCCTTGTCGCACAGGGCGGCGTACTTGCCCGTGCACAGCTCTTCCTTGGTGACGAAGCCGTCGTCCACGACGTCCTTGACGTTGTCCTTGTAGATGGCCACCGGCGTCTCCAGTACGGACGGGACCTTGCGCTTGCCCTCGGGGTCCTCGACGGACGCGTTGGTCTCGCCCTTCTCGCCCTTGGCGAGGGAGACGGCGAGCTTGGCCGTGGCGTCGGCCTCCTTCTTGACCGCCTTGTAGACGGTCATGCACTGATCGCCCGCGAGGATGTTCTGCAGGCCCTGCACGGTGGCGTCCTGGCCGGTGACCGGGACCTCGCCGTTGCGGTTCTGCTTGCGCAGGACGGCGATGGCCGCGTTGCCGAGACCGTCGTTGGCGGCAAGCACGCCGCCGATCTTGGGCTCGCTGGTGAGCATCTGCTCGAAGATGGTGCCGGCTTGGGCGTTGTCCCAGTCCGGGACCGACTGGTTCGGGCCCTTCACGTAGTCGCCCGACTTGTACTTCGGGTCGAGGATGCCGTTGTAGCCCTCGGCGAAGAGAGTGGCATTGTTGTCCGTCGGTGAGCCGTTGAGCGTGGCGACGATGGGCTTCTTGGCCTTCATGTCGCTCAGGCACTTGCTGAGACCCTCGCCCTGCAGCTTGCCGACCGCGGTGTTGTCGAAGCTCACGTAGTACTGGGCGGAACCGCCGAGAGTGAGCCGGTCGTAGTCGATCGTGGCGACGCCCTGCCCCTTGGCCTTGTCCAGAACTGCCTTACCCGTGCCGCTGTCCAGGTTCACGATCACCAGGACGTTCACACCGCTGGTGATCATCTGGTCCGCGATGGTCTGGAACTCCTGCTTGTCGCCCTGCGCGTTCTGGATGTCGAACTCGACGCCCGCCGCCTTGAACGCCTCGGAGAGGTACTTGCGGTCCGCGGTCTCCCAGCGGGCCGAGGACTTGCTGTCCGGGAGGATCACACCGATCTTCGGCTTGGCGTCGGAACCGGAACCGGAGTCACTGTCGCCCGACGAGGAGTCGCCGCAGGCAGTGAGCGAGCTGGCCAGTGCCACCGAGGCGGCTGTGAAGAGGAGTCCCTTGCGCATGGGCAGGGTCCTTTCTGGTGTTACGGCCGGACGACCGGACGTACGAGGGTGGTGAGAAGGAAGCCGAGAAGCGCGCTCTCGGGGGAATTGCCGGGTGTCGGGTGATCCGCCCGGCTGAATGTTGTGAGCGGGAACTTACGGCGCTCCGGACCCCGTGCCCAGACTGCGGGCGGCGCTATTTGTCATCCGCCATAACAATTAGGTGACGCTGCCGCAACGCGGCGACCTCGCTGCCTCCTGTGCACGTGAGCGATCGGGCGATTGCAGCAGCGTCGGATGAGGCGCAGCCGCCCCTCGGGTGACAGCGGTGCGTTGCGGTGAGGCACGGGCATTCTCAGCGCCAGGGATCGAGGGCGTGCTTGCCGCGGGTCTGGCCGGCTTCGAGTTGCTGCAGCACTGACGCCCCCTCGGCCAGGGGGTGCACCTGGGGGGTGCCGGGCGGATACACGCCATGAGCGATGAGCGCGTCGATCTCGACGAGCAACGACTGGTAGAGGGACGGTGCTGCGGCCGCCAGCGCGCCGATGTGCAGGCTCTTGAGCTGGACCTGGTGAGTGAAGACCAGGTCGTGCGTGGTCACAGTGGCATCGCCGGAAGCGGCACCGAACACGACGACGCGTCCGGTGAAGGGTTTGGTGATCGACAGGCTCACCTTGAACGTGGCCTGTCCCACCGATTCCAGGACCAGGTCGACCCCGCCGGTCAGGCGGGTGATCTCCTCGGCCAGATCGGGGTGTGCGCTGTCCAGGACCTCGTCGGTGCCGAGTGCTTTGACGGTATCGTGCTTGGCCGGTGACGCCGTGGCGATCACGCGTGCACCGTAGTGGCGGGCGAGGCGGACGGCGGCCTGCCCCACGCCTCCGGCCGCGGCATGGACGAGCACCACCTCACCCGTCTTGATCTCGCCCAACGGCTTCAGTGCCGCCAAGGCGGTGACCCAGTTCAGCACCAAGCCGAGGGCTTCGGCGTCGCTCCAACCGGAAGGCACTGGGAGTGCACCAGCGGCCGGCATCGTCATGTACTGCGCGAAGGCGCCCGGTCCGGCTCCGACGATGTGGGTGCCGAGCGGAAGCGAGTTCTCGACGTCCGGGCCGACGCCCACGATCTCGCCGGCGGCTTCGAAGCCCGCCACATAGGGCGCCTGTGGGCCTCCCTCGTAAGTGCCGTGGGCCTGCATGACGTCGGCGAAGTTGACCCCGGCGGCGCCTACACGGATCAGGTACTCGCCGGGCCCCGGGGTGAGACGGCGCGGATCGGTCGCGAGGGTCAGGTCCTTCGGTCCCCGTTGTGACCGCTGGACCAGTGCTCGTACCGACTGCCCGGCGCTGGGCTGCTGCTCGATGATCTCCATGCGCGCAACGTAGGAGTCTCACACTTGCGTCAAGGTCAAGTGGCGGGTCATGGGCCAGTGCGCCGAGCCTCCTGCAGGTAGGCATCGAGCGCCGCCTGCTGATCGCTGAGAATGGCGATACGTGCAGCGAGGCGATCGCGATGGCTCTGCACCTCGTGCAGGAACTCCGCGTGCACCACGTCCGTGCCACCATCAGATCCGTCGGTGATGCCGGGCAGAGCTTCCTTGATCAACCGCACGGGCAGCCCGGACTCCAGCAGCGAGCGGATGACGAGCACTCGGTCGATAGTGGACTGGCAGTAGTCGCGGAACCCATTGCTGAAACGACCGGGGACGATCAAGCCCTCATGTTCATAGTGTCGCAATGATCGCGCGCTCACGCCGCTGACTCTGGAAGCTTCGCTGATCTTCATATCTGGAGGCAACGTCCAGGCGCACCGCGAACTTCCAGCAACTGGCGCGACGCAGGAAAGACTTGATCAGGCGTCAACAACCTCATGTCCCGCAACACCTGGCGCTTTCGGTTTCCTCGCCGCGTGGTGATCCTGTCGCTGACGAAGATGACGATACCGAGGGCGCCGAGGCCCATCCCGGCGTAGCCGACGAGTTCTCCACGGGCATCGTGCCAGAAGGCGACCCCCCATGGGTCCACCTGGCCTTCAGCCCCCTCGGTACCGTCCAGGCGTGACCGGCACCCTCGTACGGAGCCGTGCCCCCAGGGCCGAGCCGTACGTCACCCAGCGGGTTCGATACGAAGGACGGCGGCGGCGTCGCGGATCTCGACGACCTTCAGGCTCATGGCGTCGTTGATGGTCGCGGCGGGTCCCTCGCCGCAGCTGAGCCCGACGCCGCCGCTGCCGTTCGAGGACACACCGCCGCCACCGGAACAGCCTGAAACGCTGTAGCCCGACCCCGTCAGCGGCGCGACCATATCGACCTCACCGCCGGTGATCGCCGTCACCTCGATCGGCCCGAGTCCGTACTTTTCCGGCACTGTCACGACGTCCCCCACAGCGACCTCGATCTCACACGTTCCGTCAGCGCACGGCCCGGTCGGCGCAGGCGACAGCGTGGCCGACTCTGTGGGAGTCGGCCTGGAGTCCGACTCCGGTGCCCCAGAGCCGGACCCACTGGGCCGACCCTCGGCGGGGGACCCGTCCGAGGAACACGACACGAGAGCAGCGAATAGGACAGCGACAACAACGGCGACGACGGTGGTGGATGACGTTCTACGCATCATGGCCGCCATTGAACCGCGCCACGACCGGGACCCCTCCCCACTGTCCATGCAGGTGCGCCGCCGATGGGCAGTCAAGTGGTTCGGCAGCGGGCCGCGTCGGGGCTGGAAGGGACGGTCGGGATCTGCGTGACCTTGTGAAGCGCGGGGCCCGGAGAGACCGGACCCCGCGCAAGAGGGTGCTCACGATCCCTCTACATCGTGCTTACGGCTTGTCGAGGACCGTCCCCGTCAGCACCGGCCTGTCGGGGAGCGGCTCGGCGTTTCTGTCGGTCTGTGCGAGGCGCATCGACTCGGTCGGCTCGGCCACCTGGTCCCGCACGATCGGCGCGACGAAGTCCACGCTGGTGCTCCCGGGCGGGATGTTCAGCCACACCCACAGGTGCGCGTCGGACAGCGGCCGCTCGGGGTCGGGCACGTCACCGGACCAGTCCTTGAGCCACTGCGGGTCCACGTCCTTGGTGGACAGCTCGGCGCCCTCGGTGACCGGAAGCACCCGCACCGGCGTCCCGATGTCCACCGCCGTGGGCGCGTCCACGGACAGCCGCCAGGTCAGCGTCTCTCCCTCGGTCACGCGGTCTGCGACCGGCGTCAGGGTGATCACCGGCTCGGGGTCGTCGTTCTCGACGGTGAACCCGCCCCGGTACTTGCCGACGACGGCGTTGTGGACGGCCTTGATAGCGATGTCGTGCTCCACGTCGTCGCCGTAGACCGTGTCGCCCTTCACCACGACCGGAACGTCGATCGCGTCGCTGCCGGGCCGTACGGTCACGAGGCGGTTCTCGGCCCGGCCGCTGTCCGGGTCGAGGACGTACACGCGGACCTGCCCGCTGCCGTGCCCGGAGATCTCGACCGGGATCCGGTAGGTGCGGGTGCCCGAGTCGCCCTCCTTGACGATCGTGCGGCCCACGTCGATACGCGGCAGTGCGGCCGCCTTCACCGCCGAAGTGCCGGGCGCCCAGCCCCAGGCATCCATCAGCCAGGCCCGCCCGGACTGCGAACGGGGCGTCAGCTCAAGGGACTTGACATGCCTGAGATCGAGCCCGGCGCGGGTCGCGGCCGACAGCGGGACGCGCAGCTCCTGAGCCCAGTAGGAGGCGGTGTTCGCGGAGCCCGGGAGCCCGTCCACCTGGACCGAGCCCAGCGTCACCCGACGGTTGGAGGCGTCGGTGACGGACACGTCGAACTTCGTGCCGGTCGTGTTCGGCGGTACGAAGACCCGGAGCGCGAGCTTCTGGGAGTCGCCGAGGGAGAGCGGCTCGGCCGGAGTGATGCGCGCGGCCGTGCCCGGCGCGGACCACTTCAGGTCCACCGCGCTGCGGCCGGTCTCCTGTTCCGTCTCCCACGACGCGAAGTGCGGTGACGATCCGGGGGTCTCCGGGGCGAGACAGGCCACGGCCGGGTCGGGGTCGATCGCCGAACACAGCCGGGCGCCGGTCACCTCCGCCCCGCCGTCCGGCAGGAAACCACCGCTGCGGCGGCCGCCGACCGCGTGGGTCAGCACCCGGGCCGGGTCCGCGGACGGGGCTCGCCTGCCGGAACCGTCGAGCAGCGGACGCACCCGATCGTCCCCGGCGAGGAAGAGCTGGGCCGCGGCGGCGATGTACGTGGTGCCCGCCCTGTGCTGCTGGGCGGCGGTCAGCCGGGTCGCGGCACCCGGCGTGCACACCGGGTCCGGCTGCTCAGGGTCGGTCCTGAAGTCGTCCCCGGCCGGTGCGACTGCCTCGCCCGGGGTCCACTCGCTGCTGAAGTAGTTGTGGTTGGCGCCGACCATGTAGACCGCGCTGTGCAGTGCCGCACCCCCGCTGATTCCGCGCGTCCCGTCGACGTATTCCTCGCCCTGCAGGTCCGACACGTCGCCGTCGCAGCCCGGCAGCAGCGTCACGGACGGCACGTCGGCGACCGGATTCTGGCCGAAGATCGTCGGTCCGATGAGCACAGTCCCGCGCACCTTCCAGCCCACCGGGCCCCGGTAGCCGTCCTCGGCGGCCGGCGGCGGGTAGAGGCTGTCCATGGCGGCCAGGTTGACGCCCTCACCACCGCGCGAGTGGCCGACGAGCAGGACACGGGAGAGGTCCGCCTGCGCCACCTCGCGTACGACGGCCGGGGCGGAGGAGCGATGAGCGTTCCAGTCGGCCCAGCGGGCGAGGTGCTGCCGAACCAGCGAGGAACGCGCCTGTGCGCCGGCGTCCTCGGCCTCCCCGTCCTGGGCGTTGATGCCGTTCGCCGAGATCGACACCGTCACATACCCCTGGGAGGCCAGCAGTTGCTGGTCGCGCAGATAGCCCAGGTGGCTAGGGATCGGCTTGTAGCCGTCCGCGCAGGGCCAGTCGTCGGTCACGTCGTCCTCGGAGCCCGGCTTGTAGCAGGTCTCGTGGCGGCCGTGCAGGAACAGTGCGAGCGGTCGGCTGCCGGTGGCATCCTTCGGCGCCACCACCTCGGCGGTCATCTCCACCGGGGTGTCGAACCCGGGCAGGCGCACCGGGTCGAGGTCGTACTCCCCGGTGACCGTGCGGTACGAGCCGGGCCTGCCCGGATCAACGCCGTTCGCCGGCGCCTGCGCGGGCAGTCTTGCCCCGCGCGAGCCGGGCGGGTGCGTGTCGTCGGCCGTCGCGTCCAGTCGGCGCCCCGCGGCGGTCACTTGAAGGTCCGTCAGCTGCTCGGGCCCCGTCTGGCCGAGGGCGAGCCGGAAGGTCCGCCCGTCCCTCCCCGGCTTCGGCACCCCGAGCAGCCGGTCCCCGGTGCGGAACTCGACCCGCGCGTCCCCCATGGGCACGGCCTTCGGCGCCCGCCAGACCAGCTCACGCGCCCCGCTCTCCCCGCCGATCCGCCATCCCGGCGGCAGTGGGTTGTCGACCGTCGACGCGCTCAACAGCTCTGATTCGTGCGGTTGTTCAGCCTGTGCCAGTCCGGGCAGGCCCGCCAGGGCCGCCAGCACCGCCACGGCTGTCACACATATTCGCCGGGCACGGATCAATGATCCTCTCCTCAACACCCCATGCGCAGACGTCCCGTCGGTCCCGGGCGCCTCTCACGTCACCTAGGACGGGGGAGGGGCGTCTGTGGGTTGAGCGTGAGGCGACGCCGACAGCGGGCGAGCTACGCGATCAAGCCAGTGCAGCTGATCGCTGTGCGATACGTTGTCGCGCAGCACGCCGGTCGCCATGTCTTCGAGCACGAACCGGATGACCAGGTGGGAGGTAGTTTCACCCGCCCCGGCGGGCACTTGGGACGGGCGGTGGTGGACAACGGACTCGCCGACGCTCTGAGTCGGCTGGTGCCCGTCTGCAGCGGGTTACCCAACGCCGGATCCCTGGCGGCCCTGTCTCGTGGCGAATCGTGCGCGACAACGACACCGATGTGAAACTGGGCGAGTGCACCCGGCTCGGCCTGTGCTCCGTGCCCGCCGCGCTGGTCTGCTCGACGTCGGCGTTGTTGGGTATCGCTGCGTCCGATCGGTACATGACCCACTTGGCAATCGGAGGGCGAACGGATGGCCGTCATCGCGTGGATCGTCGAAGGCACCTGGCCCGCATGCGTGGACGCCGCCCGTACCCACGCGCTGGATGACACCGAGATCGTTCTGCTCCATGTGACGGGCCATGAGATCCCGGACATCGCGCACGGTGCCTTCGCCGGCCTGCTCGGCCGCGGCCACCCCGAACGCGACCCCGGCACCCGTCTGGAACACCTCGCCGCCACCGCCGCCAACCAACTACTCCAAGACGCCGCCGACCGCCTCGGCCGCCCCTGCACTCGCATAGAGCGCACCGGCCGCGTCGAGCGGGAAGTTGTGGCCGCCGCGCAGGGCGCGGAGTTGCTCATCGTCGCCCGTGACGGCGACCGCAGCCGCCTGGGCCCCAAAAGTCTCGGCCCGGCCAGCCGCTTCGTCGTCGACCACGCCCCCTGCCCTGTCCTCCTGATCTGGCCCGAACCGGCAGCCGGCCTCGCCAGTATCCCGCCGCTCCCGCACCACCCGTAGCGTCGTACCGGACCGAGGACCAGGCCGGGCTGCTGGCAGGTGGCTCGTGCAGCCGGCGTCGCTACGCTCTCCGGGCCTGGGTAACGGAATTGGCCACTTTCATGCTCGCCACCCGCGGCATGATGGACACACTTCGCGCCGCCGGCCAGGCCACAACCCCGTTCACTTCCCCCGGCACCGACGGAGTTGCCGAGGTCATCGCTGGGTTCCTCACCGACGGCGCCGTGGACCGCAGCCTGCGTGACGGCCTCGACGCCATGGACGTGACCGTGGCGATCTGCGCGCTCCTGGGCACGACCGGCCCCGACGACAGCGGAGCGCGCGCCCGGAGGCTCCTGGACGTGTTCGTCGGCAGTCTCGGCGACCAGGGTGAGTGATACGACGGCAACCGACCGGACCGCTCGCCGCTGTCAACAACGCTCGTGATCAGTACAGCTGGGCGCCGAAACTGGTTCTGACCGCGCTTCCGTGACAGGTACTCCAGAAGGACGACCGCGTCGAGGCCAGCTCGCCGCCACGCGACCACGTGAGCAGCGTGAGGCTCCATGTAGATGGGGTGCCGGTAAGAACCGTGTCACCAACCGCGAACGGCGCTGATCAGTCCTCGGGTGGTGATCTTGCTTGGCTCAGCGGCTCGTACACTGACGAAAATGGAGGACCACACGGCCACCGGGATCGGTGCGCGTCCGACTCCCGCCTTGCGGCAGTACGTCGACTCGTATGTCTGTTTCGACCTCCGCGGGCTCCCGGCGGGGGTGCACTGCGGCCCGCCGAGCCGCGGGCTCACTGCGGTGATCAGCCTGTCAGATCCTTTGGAGGTGGCGGCGGGCGTTGACGACGGGTCACCGGTCACCCGATTCAGCAGCGTGGCCGGCGGTCTGATGTGCCGGTCCGTCGCGATCCACCACGACGGACGCCAGCAAGGTGTGCAGGTATCGCTGACACCGCTCGGGGCTCGGGCCATCTACGGCATGCCCGCCGCCGAGCTCGCCCACCGACTGGTCCCACTTGACGAGCTTCTCGGAGCGCTAGGCGTCGAGCTGGTCGACCGGCTCCGAGCGGCGACAACTTGCGCGGCGCGGTTCACCGCGCTGGACGAATTGCTCCTCCGAACCGTCGGCCATGGCGCCCGCGGCGACCATGTGCGCCGCGTACGCCCCGAGGTGGCCGAGGCATGGCGCCGCCTCGTCGCCGCGCGGGGCTGCGTCCAGGTTGGTGCGGTGGCCGAAGAACTGGGCTGGAGCCGTCGGTACCTCACCGAGCGGTTTCGCGGTGAGGTGGGCCTGTCGCCGAAGACCTTCGCCCGAGTTTTGCGCTTCGAGCACGCGCACGAATTGGCGGCGGAGCAGAACCCGCTCCCGTGGGCCGATGTGGCGACCATCTCTGGCTACGCCGACCAGGCCCATCTCGTTCGGGACTGGCGCGAGTTCACGGGCCGATCACCGACTGCCTGGCGTCGCAGCGAAGTCCTCCTCGGAGCCGGGTAGCCGCCGACCGTCTGCCCGTCGCGTCGGCTTCTGTTCCCTTTTCTTCAAGACCGCCCGATCGCTGGCGTGGACGATCGTCGGCATGAGACTCGTCAACCACGAACGCAACGCCATGGACCTGCGGACCACCCCCGTGCACCTCGGACTGGGATCGAGAGCGAAGCCCGTCGAGGGTTTCACCTGGGACCCGGAGGTGCTCCAGGCCTACAGCGCCGCGGTCGCGGCAGACGGCGCCGAGGGCCGGATGGTGATGATCTTCGACGGCGACGGGCTCGGCGACCATTGGGAGAGCCACCCTGCAGGCGACGAACTGGTCGTTTGC
Organism: Streptomyces sp. NBC_00258; assembly: GCF_036182465.1. Lineage (NCBI taxonomy): Bacteria > Bacillati > Actinomycetota > Actinomycetes > Kitasatosporales > Streptomycetaceae > Streptomyces > Streptomyces sp. NBC_00258. Next base: position 1,249,505 of record NZ_CP108081.1, on the reverse strand, counting down.
CTCAGCGGGTCCGTGACGGTCACCTGTAACGTGGACGGGGTGTCCGACCGCGTTCTGCTCGGGCCGGGCGAGGCCACCATCAACCAGGCCGGGGTATGGCACGTGGTCGACATGGAGGGACCGACGTCCATCCTGGCCATCACCGCGAGCCTCGGCACCGACCACCGTCCTCGGACCGACCCCCGCCCGACCGAACGCGCCGTCACGCCCGGCCCGGAGGAAGCGCCGTGACGACACGCATCGCGTGCCTCGGCGACAGCCTCACCCGCGCGCAGTTCAGCGTCGACTACCTGGACCTTCTCGGACGACGCCACCCTCCCGGTGACGTGCAGCTCGCCCGCTTCGGCACCAACGGCGACTTCACCTACAACCTCTTGCAGCGCCTCGATGCTGTCGTCACGAACCCACCCGATGTGATCACCGTGTTGATCGGGACCAACGACGCCCGAGCGAGCCTTACCGGCTACCCCGTCGAGCAGGCCATGAAGCGCAAACAGCTCCCCGAACGCCCGTCAGCCGGCTGGTTCCAACAGTGCCTGGGAGCCGTCGTCGCACGGCTGCGAGCGGAGACCGATGCGACGATCGGTCTGCTGTCGCTACCGGTACTCGGCCAACAACTCGACGGAGCAGCGGCACAGGCATCGCAGGCGCACAGCCGGATGATCGCCGAGGTCGCCGCCACCAACGAGGTGACCTACCTTCAGCTCCACGAACGCCAGATCGAGGAACTGCGCCGAGCGGACCCGCCGCCGATTCCATACCAGGAGGTGACGCCCGCAGCGGCCGTCGGCGTCCTCGTCCAGCACGCAGTGCTTCGCCGCAGCCTCGACACGATCTCGCGGCGCCGAGGTCTCGTGCTCACGACCGACCACATCCACCAGAACAGCCGCGGCGCCACCTTTATCGCTGAGGTCATCGACACCGGTCTGCTGACCCAGAGCGCGTAGCTGGTTCCGGAGCCACGGCCGGTCGGATGCCCTCTACCGCGCGGAGGTGGCGTGCGATCCAGACGGTCGACGCCTACGGCATCGAGATCAACCAACGGGCTCACACACCGCAGCCGTACGACCTCGGGCTACCCCGCACGAGGGACACCGGGCAAGATCACCGCCGTTCGCGGCTGGTGACACGGTTCTTCCTGGCACCCCTAGACGGAAGCCGGGGCCAACGCCAGGACGGGCCTGGTCGAGGATCGTCCGTCTCCGTGTCCGCCGCTTCTTCTGCGATCAGCCTCGATGCCCGCGTCGGACATTCGTGGAACAGGTAGTGGGCCTGACCGAGCCGCGACGCCGTTCTTCGACGGCGGCGCGGTCGGCGATGCGGTCGGTTGCCGTGGGGCTCGGCGGCCGCCCAGGCGCGCACGCCTCTGCGCAAAGTTGCGGCTCTACGACCGACGGACATCCATCCTGGGCGAGTTGGCCTCTCCGGCTGTACCAGCGCGGGCTCCACGGATCCTCGGTGGACGTATGCCCGATCGTGAAACCGGCACGCTCGCCGCCTGGCTTCAGGAGCACCCCGGCGCCGAGATCATCTGCCGGGACCGCCTGATGGCATTCACCAAGGCCATCAGACAGGCTGCCCCGGACGCGCTGGAGGTGGCAGATCGCTGGCACCTCCTTCAGAACCTCTCCACGGCAGTTGAGAAGACCTGCCGATGGCGCCGTGACTGCCTCCGACGGCCAGTCGAACCAGAGGCGAGCCCACCGTTGGCCACACCGGATACTCCGCTCCTTGACCGGATCCGACAGCGCCACGCGGAGGTCAACGAGCTTGCCGCCACCGGCCTGCCGCTCAACGCCATCGGCAGCCGACTGCGGCTGGACAGCAAGACGGTCCGGCGCTACCGGAACAAGGATCTTGCAGAGCTTCTCGCCTCGGCTCAGGATCGGGGCCACGGTGTCCTCGACCCGTTCATGGTGTACGTGCAGCACCGCTTCCACACGGGCTGCACCAGCTCGATGCAGCTCCATCGCGAGGTGCTCGCCCTCGGCTACACCGGCGGATACCACGTCGTGCACCGCTACGTAGCGACCATCCGGAAGGGCATTGCGGTCCTCGCCCGTTCGAACACTCCTCGCCCTCGCGACATCACCTCATGGATCATGCGCCCCGAGGAATCACTCAGCACGTCCGACATGGCCCAGCTCGACGCTGTGCGGAGTGCCTGCGCGGCGATCGCCCAGGTCTGCGACCTCGCGCGGAAGTTCACCGACATGCTCCGCCAACGCCGCGGCCACATGCTGCGGGACTGGATTCAGAAGGCCGAGCTGGGCGGCCCGGACGCCATTGGGATCTTCGCCGACTCCATCCGCCAAGACCTTCACGCCGTTACCGCCGGCCTGACCCTGCCCTACAGCTCCGGCATCGTCGAAGGCCACGTCAACAGAATCAAAACGATCAAGCGGCAGATGTACGGCAGGGCCTCATCCGCTCTGCTCCGAGCCGACATCCTCCTGTAGTCGTAGGCATCACGGAAGAGCGGTCAGAACCCCGAAACTCACCCGGGTGTGCGCCGAAGGGCCCCGGCCGGTGGCCGGGGCCCTGTGATCACCGCGCGACGGGATGGTGAGTGAGAGTCGCGGCCTGGGTGGCAGGGGCCGTACTGGGCGGCGTCCGCCCACAACGGCAGGTCGACCTCCAGCCGTTGGTGGCGATCAGGCCTGCCGTGCGCGGCACCGACGCGTCGTCCTTGGCGTCGACCTCGGGTACGTGACGGAGGAAGTGACCGCCATTGAAGCGCTCGCACGGCCCGAGGTAGGTGACGGTGTGGACGCCGACATCGACGAGCGTGCTTGGGTGAGTGCGAGACGCTCGCTCCGGTGCCGCATTGTGTCAGCGGGTAGGCGTGGCCCTGGCCGAGGACCCGATACACCATGACCGAGTCGAAGGGGTAGTCCAGCATCAGGAGCCGGACCTGCTTGCTCCACAGAACGGCCGGCACGATGTCTTGGGCGAACGGACCGGACCGGTCGTCGGACCGGTCGTCGGGTCGGTTGCCAGGAGAGCGACGGCGCTTCGAACGGTCGCGCGGCGGACGGAGCCGTGAACATGGCTACTTCGGGATGACGTGCCCGAGTCCGTGAGAAGCGAGCGGGGCACGGAACGGCTTCCAGATGTCGGGTGCGGCCAGGTTCGTGAAGAGTCCGGTACAGGTGTTCGTGTCGCCGCTCACGAGGCCGTACACAACTGCCTTGCCGTGTGCCTTCATCGCGAACAAGGGGCCCCCGCTGTCCCCAGGCGCGACCCGCGATTCAGCGGTACCCGCGCAGATGAACTCCTTGTCCCAGACGCCTCCCTCGGTGTCGAACTTCTGGACGGGCAGTTGTGCTTCCTGCAAACGGGACGGCTTGGCCTGATCGTCGAGATCGGTCCGTCCCCAGCCGGCAGCGTGTACGAGATGCCCGGGCCGCAGCGTCGTCCCCAGGGAAGGCAGCATTGCCCGGGCCTGGGACACTGGGCTGTCGAGCACGATGAGCCCCAGGTCCGTATTGGTTGTGGTATCGAACTCGGGGTGGCTGTAGACGGAGAAACGGTCGCTGGTCACCACCGTCCCTCCGGGGGCATTCGAGTCGGCTCGCCCGACAACCAGCCGAATCGTCAGCTTGCCCTGCTCTGCGAACTTGGCGCAGTGTGCCGCAGTGGCTACGACGCGGCTGTCTATGAGCACCGCACCGCAGTAGTGCGACCAAGCTCCGTCTTCACCCCGTTGCTCGATCTGTACGGCGAAGGGCCGCTCCCCGTCCGCGACCGGCACCCCGCCGACAATTGCCGACGCGGAAGGCGCCAGGGTGAAGACGCTGCCAATCGTGCAGACCCCCACAAGGGAAGCGACCGACAGTCCGCTCACTGACTTACGCAAGATTGACCTCACTGTTGCCTGCCACCGGGCTGAGCTCCGGCGGACTTGTTCGGTGGACGACACCAGGACGTCCCTTCCGACGGATCCTGATACCGCCACTCATCCGTTCGGCCTCAGCGCTGTGTCCGCCTCATCTCGGCCTCTTCTCAACTGCGTTGCACCACGAGCGCGGCCGCAGAAGAGCTTCTTCTTGTGCTCAGAAGGTGCTGGAGAATTGGGTCTCCGGCACGGGACCGTCTGGCGGGCCAGGGCGATTGCAAAGCCCTGGTGATCTTGTAGGTGTGCAGGCCAGGACGTGCGGCAGGCGGCTCGGCTCAGGTGAGGAGTTTCGCGAGCTGGGCCATCTCGGTGGGCGGGTCGATCACCGGCTGGATGAGGAGTTCGTTGACGCCTGCCTGTTCCAGGGTGGAGATGCGGGCGAGGAGGTCGTCGCGGGTGCCGACCAGGGCCAGGGTGTTCATCAGCGAGGGCAGCACCAGGTCCCGGTCCTGCGGTGCGATGCGTCCGAGGTAGTTGGGGTAGAGCTTGGTGTGCCGGTCCGGCGCGGTGGCGGTGGTGCCGCGCCGGTCGAGAAGCCGCTGCACCGCCTGGCGTTCCTCGGGGCCGAGTTGCTCGGCGAGGGCGGGTGTGTCGGCGGCGGTGTCGGCGGCGAAGGCCAGCAGCGACAGGACGAGGTGGCCCGTGGCGTCCCGGGCCGCGTCGCCGTGGGGGTCCTCGTCATCGTCGAGTAGGTGGAGCGAGGTGACCACGTAGGAGTCCGTGTGGGGGTCGGGGTCGCGGGGTGCGTGCTGGGCGGCGTGGCGGCGGGTGTCGTGCAGCGCGTGCCAGGCGGTGGGGTCCAGCAGGCCGAAGGAGATGAGGCCGGTGTTGCGGCGGCCGGCGACGGCGGCGGCCTTCGGTCCGAGCAGCGCGGCCACGACGAACTCGATCGAGTCGGCGGTGTTCACGTGCGCCCCGGAGTGCAGGAACCGGATGTCGCGAACCTGGTCACCTTCGCGGTACTCGGTCGAACGTCCGGCGCACAGGTCCTGCAGCGCGACGGTGAAGTTCTCCAGCCTGGCCGCCGTGGTCGGCCGCATGCCCAGGGTGCGCCGGGCGGTGTTCCCGGTGCCGACTCCGCAGATGATCCGGCCCGGCGCCAGGGCGTTGAGGCTGGCGAGCCCGCTCGCGGCGGCCGGGGCCGAGCGCAGCGCCGGTGAGGTCACGCCGATGCCGAGCCTGATGCGGCTGGTGGCCCTCGCACACAGGCTCAAGGCGACGAAGGGGTCGCCGTGGACCATCGGGGTGTCGTTGACCCAGAAGCTGTGCAGGCCCAACTCCTCGGCCCGCACGGCGAGGTCCTCCACACCGGGCTGCGCGGCGACAACGACGCCTGCACGCATCAGAACCTCCAAGGTGTGAGGGTCGAATCGAACCCTTTCAGCATGGCAGGTCCCGGCGCAGGGCCGTTGCGAAGTCGCGTGATCTTGTAGCGTCGCAGGGTGGGGTGGCCGTGCCTGACGCATCGAATCCCCGTGGATGCAGATTGCCTTCCCAAGTCGTCTGCCTGCAACGGATCTTCGATGGGCCGTCAGCCTGCCATGCCGTCTCTCGTCACGGCTCTCCCGCTGCACCGGGTGGCGGGGATGTCGCTGACGGAGCGGCTGGTCAGGTTGCCGGACCGCGCCGTAGGCGGGGAGTCCGTCATCCGATCGTGAGCGTCGTGCTGATCGCGGCGTCCGCAGTGGTGGCCGGCGCCCGCTCGTACACGGTGATCGGGCAAGAGGGCCGCAGCGGCTCCGCAGACCACCCTGGCCCGGCCAATACCCAGGTCGTCGGCGCTTCGCGGTGCGCATCGCGCCCAGTGCCGCGGCCATCCGTCGGGTGCTGGAGCGGGTCTGCCCAGGTGGGCCGATCGATTTGGCCGGTGGCGATCCAGCGGGGGCCACGACAGGGGCAGTGGACGGCAACAGCGCCCGCGGCTCCGGCAACGGCCACGTCCCGTCCGCACATCAGTCGGCCGCTGCCGCCGTGGTCGGCGCTGTCGAGGATGCTCCCGTTGCACGACGACACCCGCCCACCCGTTGTCGCGGGACCTGGCGGCTATCCGGTCGCCGAAGAGCGAGGTGGCCGGCCTGTCATGGCTTCGGTGAGGTCACCACTTCAGTCTCGCCGCGACTGGCAGGTGGTCGCTGTCGGTGGCGGGCAGTGTCCATGACGCGCGGGGGGTCATGCCGCGGACGAGGATGTGGTCGATCCTTGCGACGGGGAACGAGGAGGGCCAGGTGAGACCGAATCCGGCGCCTGCCTCGGTCTGGGCCGAGTGCATGCCGGAGGTCAGAGGGGACAGCTCTCGGTCGTAGAGGGTGCCGTTGAAGTCGCCCACGAGGATGGTGTGGCGCAGCTGTTCGGTGCGCAGGGCGGTGGCGAGGTGATGTGCGGCGGCGTCGCGTTCGGCGGCGGTGAAGCCCGAAGCCGCGGTGAGGCGGACCGAGAGGAGATGGGCGACGTAGACGGCGACGGGTCCTTCGGGCGTACGGACGACGGCGCGCAGGGCGCGTGGCCAGGGCGCGATGTCCACCGTACGGGAGGTGTCGATGGGGTCCTTGCTCCACAGGCCGACCGTGCCCTGCACGACGTGGTACGGGTACGCGTCGGCCAGCGCCCGTTCGTACTGCGGTGTCGCGTCGCCCAGTTCTTCGAGGGCCAGCAGGTCGGCGCCGGATGCGGCGAGGGCACGTGCGGTGCGTGTGGGGTGCGGGTTGTGCTCGTTGACGTTGTGGGAGACGACGGTCAGATCTCCGCCGTCCGACTGTTTGTCGAGAAGCGTCCCGCCGAAGAGCGAGCACCAGATGAGTGCGGGCAGGACGACGGCCACGGCGGCCGTCGCGGATCGACGGATCAGCGCGCAGGACAGCAGCAGCGGCACGGCCAGGCCCGTCCAGGGCAGGAAGGTCTCGACGAGGCTGCCGAGGTGGCCGAACCGGTTGGGGATGTGAGCGTGGCTGAGCATCACCAGAGCGGCCGACAACGCGAGTCCGGTGATGATCCGGCCTCGGCGCCGAACGCCGGATCCGGCCGCGGCGTTCGCATCGGACCCAGGCAGGGGAGGAGGGGGAGGCATCGGCGGGGAAGGTACTTTGAGGAGTGCTGTCACGGCGGCTTCACCCCGTCCCGGATGTGACCGTCGACAGCCATTCCCGTACCGCTTCGATCAGGGTGCGGCTGTTGGACAGTGCGGCCTGGGATCCCTGTCGGGGACTGGTGCCGGCGTGCTGGTGGAGTACGACGCCGAGGATCAGCCGGTCGTGTCCGTGGCCGTCGGGTGCGGTGGCCGCCCACATCAGGGCGCCGCCGACGGGCGTACTGGAGCCGGTTTTCAGGCCGATCACGCCGTCCGTGCCCAGCAGTGTGTTGGTGTTGCGGATCGTGCCGGGGACACCGGGGACGGTGGTACTGGGCTTGGCAACGATGGACCGGAATGCCGCGTCCCGCATCACTCGTCGTGCCAGCTTCAACTGGTCGGCGCTCGTGCTGACGGTCGTCTCCTCCAGGCCGCTGGCACCGGTGTAGACGGTGTGGCGCATGCCCAGGTCGCGGGCGGCCCTGTTCATCTTCCTGACGAACGCCTCCTGTGAGCCGGCGTCCCAACGGGCCAGCATCCGAGCGATGTTGTTGCCGGAGGGGATCAGCATGAGTTCCAGCACCTGCCGTTCACTGAGCCGCTGTCCCTCCCGCACGGGCACGCTGGATTCCACGCCCGAGAAGGACTCGTCTGCGGCCGTCCGGTCGATGGTGATGCCTGGGCCGCCCTGACCGGATCGCAGCGGGTGGTCACGGAGGATCACGTACGCGGTCATCACCTTCGTGATGCTGGCGATCGGCACCGGCGCCTGCGTGCCCCTGTTTCCGAGATCACCGGAGTCGCCGAGGCCCTCGACCAGCGCGCTCGCCTGTCCCTGCGACGGCCAGGCGACGGACAGGGCGTGAGATTTCGCTGCCGGGGTGTCGGCCGTTCCCGGGGCGGGCCGGACCCAGGCGCCGAGGACGACCGCGATGATCAGGGCGACGGTACCGACGCATAGGAGGGATGATCCACGAGGGCGGCTCGACGTCGCCGCATGCAGGACACGTACGCGTATGTCCCGTACGCGTCGGACACGGTCGGGGTCCATGTGCAAGGCACCTCCAAGGTGTTCGACATGCTGTGTTCGCACATGTCGGTCATCTTGGGAGGCGTGGATCGCCGTGGACCGTCGGTCATATCTCCGTTACCGCTCGGCCCGTCATCCGTCCTGTATGAGTTCTGTGGCGTCAGCCGCCCGGGGCAGCCGGATCGTGGCGACGGCTCCACCGTCGACGGCGTTCGAGAAGAGCAGCGACGCGCCGATGACCCGGGCCTGGCCCGAGGCGACTGTCAGTCCCAGGCCGTGTCCGCGGCCGCGCTCAGCTGCTCCGGTGCGGAAGCGTTGCGGCCCCTCGGCGAGGAGACTGCCGGGAAAGCCGGAGCCGTGGTCGCGGACGACGACGGTCGTGCCCACGACGGTGACCTCGATCGGCCCGGCACCGTGCCGGTGGGCGTTGACGATCAGGTTGGCGAGTACCCGGTCGAGCCGGCGGGGGTCCGTCTCCACCACGGCGGGTGCGGCGCCAACTATGAGTCGTGCGTCGAGGCCGGTGCGGGCCAGTGAGTCCCGGACCACGTCGAGGAGGGCGACGGGTCGCAGGTCGGCGTGTTCCACACCGGCGTCGAGGCGGGAGATCTCCAACAGGTCCTCGACGAGGGTGCGCAGCACCTGGACCCGGTTTCTGACGAGGTCGGTGGCTTCGCTCTCGGGGAGCAGTTCGGCGGAGGTGACCAGGCCCATCAGCGGGGTGCGAAGTTCGTGCGCGACATCGGCGGTGAAGCGCTGCTCGCTGCGCAACCGGTTCTGGAGACTGTCGGCCATCGAGTCGACGGTGACCGAGATTTCGGTGATCTCGTCGCCCGTCCGGCCGCCCTCCTCGGTCCTGGCGGCCAGATCGCCCGAGGCGATGCGCCGTGCGGTGCGTGCCACCCGCCGCAAGCGCCGGTTGGGCAGTTCGGCGGCGAGCGCGGACAGGGGCACGATGACGGCCAGCGCGGCCAGTGAGTACTTCCACATGTGCCGGTCCAGGGCACGGCGACTGAGCTGGTCGGAAGTCATGTCGACCGAGATCGCCGCCAAGTGCCCGTCCGGCATGCGCTTGCCGGCCCACATCCGCGGCCGGTACTCGTTCATCTCGTCGTACACGGCGCCGGCCCCGTGTTCCCGCACCATCCGGACCAGGTCCGCCGGCATCTCCCCGGAAGCGTGCACCACTCCGTCTGTCCTGCTGCTGTCCTCCGCCGAGAGTGCGGTGTCCAGGGCGGTGGATGCCCGGGCCGCGCCGTCGTTCATGGACCACTCGTACGTGCTGTGGTGCACCAGCAGTCCGACCGTCAGCGCGATGCCGCAGCACGCCGTGGCCACCAACAGGGCGATCTTCCAGCGCAGCGAGCGCCAGTTGAGCAGGCCCCCTCTGGTTCCCGGGTCGAACCGAGGCTCTGGGATCCCCATGTCAGCGCCTCAACTTGTAGCCGAAGCCACGGACCGTCTCGATTCGCCCGGCGTCGATCTTCTTTCGCAGCCGCTGCACGCACAGGTCGACCACACGGCTGTCACCGTCCCAGCCGTAGTCCCACACGTTGCGTAGCAGTGTCTGCCGGTCCAGGACGATGCCGGGGTGCGCGGCGAACTCCAGTAGCAGGCGAAGTTCGGTAGGGGCCAGTGCGACCGGCTCACCGGCCAGGAACACCTCCAGGCCGGCCGTGTCGATGGCCAGGTCCCCGAAGACGAGCCGGTCGCTCCGACGACGCGAGTTGTCCTGATCGACGCGGGCCGTCTGATCCGACTGGTACTGGTCCGGCCGGTACTGGTCCGGCCGGTCCGGCTGGTGAGCGGCGGGTCCCGCCGGTGCCGCAGCCGGCGCGAACGTGGCGCGGCGCAGCAGCGACCGGATCCGGGCCACCAGCACCGAGGTGTCGACCGGCTTGACGACATAGTCGTCGGCGCCGGCCTCCAGGCCGGACACAATGTCCAGTGCGTCCCCGCGGGCCGACATCATCAGGATCGGGGCCGTGCTGCTCTCCCGAATCCGGCGGCAGAGCCCGATGCCGTCGAGCTCCGGCAGCATGACGTCCAGCAACAGCAGGTCGTGCCCGCCCTCACGGAACAGTTCGAGACCGGTCAGCCCGTCACCGGCGGAGAAGACACGGTAGCCGTAGCGCTCCAGCGCCATCGCGACCGACCTGCGGATCACCTCGTCGTCCTCGACGAGCAGAATCGTCACAGGCGCCAGGGCGTCTCCGCCTGCCACTGGAACCGACATCTCTTCCCATCGGACGTAGGTGTTGAAGATCCATCATGCAACAGAGAATCTCTGGCTGCCGTATTCCGTCTGCACCGGGGCCGGGGGCCGGATTTGCCGGTGTTGTCGACCGGGTCAGGTTCAGCGGCTGTGGGAGCCGCTGAGCCTGACCCTGGTCACCGGGGCGGTCGTCGCGGTGGCGGGGACAGGTCCGCGGCACCGGGAGGGTCCAGCCCCGGCGGGACAGCTTCAGCTTCGACTTATCGCTACTGGTCACCAGCCTGTAGCAATGGCCGACCTCGGAGACTCGTCTCCGGACATGGTGTCCAGTGGCCCTACCCGGCCCTTCCCACCACGCGGGACACCCGTCTTCGCTCCGATCGGGTTCTTGCCGGAGCAGTGGTTGACGGTCAGAGCCCATTGCGGCGCAAGGACTTCCACACCGCAGCCGTGTCCGTCCGGGCGTGGCTGCGCGGGACAGGACGGCTGGAACGAGCTCATGAACGGGTAGGCCTGGGTCGACTCTGTGCCACCCACCCTGCCTGTGCCTGTAGGGCAGCCGTCATGGTCGCGGTCACCGCGAAGCACGCAGTCAAAACGGTGGCCGCCCTTGGGCCTGCACAGTTGCGCACGAGTGACTCCCCTTTCGTCCGCCCCGGTCATCATTCCGGCGGACTTGTACGGAAGGACAGCAGGCGGCCGCCCCGTCCGGCCCTTCATCCTGAACCCAGCGGTCCGCCGGCGGGTTTCATCCGCGTATCAGGAACGGCGCGGCAGTTGCTCAACTGTGTATCAGCACGCGCGGACCGATGGGACGAAGCCGACCCTTGTACGACAACGGCTGGATGTATCGTCCGGGTTGCTCCGTGCGATCGGGCGGCGACTGGGCAGCCAGCAGACCTGGTCGTGGATGGTGGGCTCGATGTTGCCGAGTCGTTCCTCGGAGTGTTCAGACTGCCCCGCGGACGTTGGAACCTGCTCCGAGCCGCAACGACGGCCCCGCGGGCCGGGCACCGCGGTGGGCCGAGAGCGATGCGCACGAGCCACTGGAGGGGTGTGGCGCGAAGCGCCCGCCGTGCGCTGACGGAGTCTCCCCAGACGTTTGTGATCTGACGTGTGCAGGAGCTGGGTCGGGGGCCGAAGTGCGGCTTTCGCTGGCGGAGTTGATGGAGCTCGAGGTGCCGCCTTGGGAGTGGACCGAGCGGATTCTGGGACCTGTACGGGACCGGGCTGCCGCCGGGTCGCCGGCAGAACTCGACGACCTCGACCGTCAGTTCTGGTACGCGTGCGTGGGCGCGGTCTGTGACCGGCTGGGAAATCACACGCCTGCGATGCAGGTGTATGTCCTCGGCTTCGGACGCGAACCGGGGCCGGTACCGCGTCTGCCGGCCACTCGCGGGCTTGCTCGGTGCGGGTTCTCTGTCGAGATCGTGTTCCGAGTGATCGTGGGTCGTTTCAGGGCTGTCTCAGGAGTGTCATCGGGTGATCAGGGCCGTGAGGGCTGTCCGTGTTGTGGGTGACGGACCGCGGAGCAGCCGCGGCCGCACCACCTGAGAGGCCTCAACTGCCATGAAGAGCAAGCGTTTTGGGATGATCGTCGTATCCGCCGTCGCCGGTGCGCTCGTGCTGGCTGCCTGTAACGGTGAGGACGCTGCGACGGGCGCCGGGGCCGGTGCGGCGGCGGGTAGCCCGGCCGCCGACGGGCACGCGTCAGCCGGTAGCGAGCACGCCGCCGGGGGCGGCACCGTGCAGGGTGCCGGCCGGTGGGACAAGAACAAGGAGGACGCGACCTTCTTCTCCTCGGTCCTCAGCGGTGCGAACGAGGTACCGGTCGAGGGCGGGCCGACCGTGGGAGACAAGGACGGGCACGCGCTCGCCCTTATGCGGATCCAGGGCGACCAGGTCTCCTACGCGTTCACCTTCACCGGGATCGGGACGCCGACCCTCGGTCACCTTCACAAGGGCGTCAAGGGTGTCAACGGCGATGTCAAGATCCCGTTCTTCACGAAGAAGCTGGAGGACGGCAAGAAGTTCGTCTACGGAACGGTCACCGTCGATGATCAGGACCTGCTGAAGGGCATCAGGGCCAACGCCCAGAACTGGTACTTCAATATCCACACCGCAGAGTCTCCTGGCGGTGCCGTCCGTGGTCAGGCCTACAAGCTCTCTCCTGGCGTCCACGTCCCCGACACCATGACCGCGGAGACCCTCGACTCCCTCGTCAAGAGTGCCGGGTAACCGTCACCCCCACCAAGCCCGCCCGGACGGCCCCTTCCGGTGCGTGAGTGTCTGCCTGAGAGCTGTTCGGTTCCTGACGGGCGCGGGTGAGGAGAGGGGCGGCGCCCGTGTTTCGGCCTCGTCTTCACGAGACCGACTCGTCGATGACGCCGCCCCACACCCGCGTTCGGTCAGGCACGGGCGTGCACTTCTTCTGGTGTCCGCAGCCGGTTCCCTGCCGCGTGTCGGTCCCGGTCGCGGACGATTTCGGCGATCAGAAGTCAGGCGACCGGGAAGTTGTCGGGCGTCGCGATGCGGTCACGGATCCACACGCCCGCGGGCTTCAGGGACGAGGTGCCGGTCCAGGGCCCGTTGTTGTTGCAGGTTCCGGTCTTGAAGACGGCTCCGGAACGGTTGTCGTCGGAGAAGTTCCAGTTCGTCCAGCTGATCTTCTTGCTCGCCATGAGGTCGAGGTAGCGCTGGGACATGGCGAAGTCGTTGCTTCCCTCGCCGGCGTAGTTCTGGGTGCCGAACTCGGTGACGAAGACCGGGAGCCGGTCGGCGGCACGCGAGAGGGTCGCCAGGTACTCGTCGCGGTGCGAGTACGCGTAGAAGTGGAAGGTGTACATGATGTTGGTCGCCCGGACCGGGTTGTTCACCACTTCGGACTCGTTGGCGCCCTCGGAGACGCCGAACGAGGACCATGCGCGGGTTCCGACCAGTACGGGGGCGTCGGAGTCGATGGCGCGGATGGTCGGGATGATCTGCTCCGCGTAGCTCTTGATCCGCGACCAGCTGACCCCGCTGGGTTCGTTGGCGATCTCGTATAGAACGTTGTTCTTGCCCTTGTTGCGGTTGGCGATGTCGGTGAAGAACTGCCGCGCCTTGCTCAGGTTGGTGTTCGGGTCACCGGGGGTGAGCATGTGCCAGTCGACGATCACGTACATGCCGCGGTCCGTCGCCTGCTGGATGAGGGAGTGGGCGAGGTTGGTGAAGTGCTGCGGGTTCGTCTCGTACCCGCCCTCCTGCACATAGGTCGAGACACGCAGGACGTCGGCCTTCCAGTCCTGCGCCAGGGCGTTGAGCGAACCGTTGGTCAGGCAGTGCGGGTACCACTGGGTGCCGTGTGTGCTCATGCCGCGCAGCTGGATGGGGGTTCCGCGGCTGTTGCACAGCTTGGTGCCACAGACCTTGAGCTGGCCGTTGATGCCGACCGGTGTGGTCGCCGCGGGTGTCGCGGCTTTGAGGTCGGTGGTCGCGGAGGCGGAAGCGGTGGGGAGGACGCTCACGAACAGGAGCAGGACGCTGCTGAGCAGGGCTGCCAGCGCAGCGGGGCGCAACGACCGTGGGGGAGCCGTCATGTGAACTCCGATCACATAGCTGTCCGATAGGAAACTTTCCTATTAGTAGAGAAGCAAGGGACCCCGCCCACATCAAGAGTTCTGACGGCGTCCGCAGTTCGAGGCGTTCACATCTGGGAGTGAATGCCGGGATGCGCGCACCGACTTGCCAGTGCTCACCGTCGGCAGTAGGCCTTCTTGTTCGGCATCTCGGCCGAAGGGCTTGACGCGACTGAGGAGTTCATCCAACTCCCGGCGATCCGGCGCTCGTAGTCACTCGACGTCCATGGTCATGAACCCGTGGCATGCGACCCGCAGCCGGCTCCGGCCTGAGTGGGCATCTCTTTGAGGGTCTTTTGGGGGCGTGTCGGCTTGCGCGGTCCACTCTCCCCACGCGCTCCCCGGAGTCGTCCACGCTCCCTGGATCCTCCCCGGGAGGGGTTGGTGGTCAGGGCGTGTGTGACGTGATGCGCCCGGGCCCGACCGACTGGGTTGCAGGAGTGGCGATCAGCGATTGCTGTTGCGCAGCATTCGGGCCGCGGGCGCAGGTCGCACCGGCTGGTCAGGCCTCTGTTGCCGGGCCTTCGGCGCGGGTCCCGGGCCGGAGGCTGGTCAGGCCGGCCTCCACCGCGGTGAGCAGAGTGAGGGCGGCGTCGAGGTGTGTGGCGTCGTGGCCGGCGGCCGCGGAGACGGCCGCGGCCCATTCCTGGCGGACGAGAGCGTAGTTGGCGCGTCCGTGTTCGGTGGTGTGGACGGTGATGCCCCGGCCGTCGCCCGGGTTGGTGCGTCGCTCGACGAGGCCCTTGCGTTCCAGTCCGCCCAGGACGGTGGAGAGGTTGGTGCGCTGTAGCCCGGTCGCGGCGGCGATGCGGCTGGGTGGGGCGGCGGGCTCGTGCTGCAGGTAACGCATCACCATGCCCTCGGACGGGGAGAGCGGGACGGCCTGCTCGTCGGTGTAGCCGCGGAACTGGATCTCGCGGCTGATGATCAGCACGAGGTCGGCCAGCTCGGCCCACCGCTGCTCGTGGTCCGGTCCTGCGGTCGGGCCCGTCTGGTGCGCTTGGTCCTCCATCACGGCTCCACGATACGTGTTTGCTGTCAGGTAGTTATGGGGGCATACTCTTTATGCGCTCATAGTTATGAGTTCATAATCACTGCTCTCTGGGAGCTGTCATGACGACAACCACTTCCTCCCGGCATGCAGCGGCGACGACGCTCTCGCCCCATGCCACGGCCCGCGCCGGGGGCCTGCACCCGGTCGGGGTGTTCATCCTGCTCGCCGGCGCTTTCCTGCCGATCATGGACTTCTTCATCACCAACGTGGCCCTGCCCAGCATCGACGCCTCTCTGCACGCGTCGGCTTCGTCGCTGGAACTGGTGATCGCCGGGTACGGAGTCGCGTACGCGACCCTGCTGGTTCTCGGCGGGCGGCTCGGCGACCGCTACGGCCGTCGGCGTATCTTCCTAGGCGCGCTCGTGGGCTTCGTGCTGGCCTCCTTGGCCTGCGGTGTCGCCCCCGGCGTGGGTGCGCTGATCGCCGCCCGCATCGTCCAGGGCGCCACCGCGGCCCTGCTCATTCCGCAGGTGCTGGCGACGTTCCATCACGTCCTCGATGGAGAGCGCAAGGCCCGTGCCGTGGCCCTGTACGGGGCCACCTCCGGCATCGCCGCCGTGGTCGGACAACTGGTCGGCGGCCTGCTGGTCAGCGCGGATATCGCCGGTACCTCCTGGCGGCCGATCTTCCTGGTCAATGTGCCCATCGGCGTGGTCGTGCTGCTGGTGGCGGCCCGGATCGTGCCCAGCACGCACTCGCACCACCCCGTCGGTATCGACCTGCCCGGCACCGTGCTGTTCGCTGCCACCCTGACCGCCCTACTGGTGCCGCTGACCGAGGGGCACTCACTGGGCTGGCCCTGGTGGACCTGGCTGATGCTCGCCGTCGCGGTCGTCCTCGGCGCCGTCACCTATGTCGTGGAGAAGCGCACCGAGCGGCGCGGCGAGGTCCCACTGCTGCCGCCGTCCCTGTTGCGCCTGCCGTCGATGTCCCGTGGGCTGGCCATGGTGTTCGCCTTCAGCATCGGCTTCGGCGCGTTCATGTTCGTCTTCGCCCTCACCGTCCAGAACGGCCTGCACGCCGACGCCCTGCACAGCGGGCTGGCGATCCTGCCGATGGCCCTGCTCTTCTTCGCCGGTTCACTGGTCGCGCCCCGCCTGATCACCCGGTTCGGCCGGGCGGCGCTGTCTGCCGGTGCCGTCGTCCAACTCGCCGGGCTGGTCTGGCTGGTAGCGGTCCTGCTCGCGAACTGGCCGCACGTCAGCCTGTGGGCGATGGCCGTGCCGCTGGCCCTGGTCGGTGCCGGACAGTCGATGCTGTTCGCCGGCCTGTTCCGCAGCGTACTCGCCGACGTCCCGACGCACCTGGCCGGTATCGGCAGCGGCGTGCTGATCACCCTGCAGCAGAGCGGACTGGCGCTTGGCGTGGCCACCCTCGGCACCCTCTATCTGGCCCGGGCCCCGCACAACGTCGCCCAGGCCTTCGCCGGAGTCGAGTACGTACAGATGGCCATCGTCGCCCTCCTCGCGCTCGGCGCCGCCGCCCTGCCCCGCTTCAACAAAGCCACGCCGGTGGCCACTCCCGTCGTCGACGCCTGAACCCACCTCTTAAGAAAGGGGGCAATGATGAGTCCTCTCGGCTGTCGCGATGGTGGTCCGCCAACGGCGGCTCCCAGCAGAGCTGAAAACACCGAGGGCGGGCCGCTCTTGGCCCGTCCCCCGGCTCACGCCCCGTGTCGTTCAAGGACAAGGCGGGCCGTGCGTGCCATCGCCTCGTCGACCATCTCGCCTTGGAAGGTCACGGCGCCAGTCCCTTCTCTCTGCGCCGACTCGACCGCCGCGATCAGCTCCGCGCAGCGGGCGAGTTCGGCGGAGCTGGGAGAGAACACCTCGTTGATCACGGGGACATGGGAGGGATGGATCGCCATCATGCCCTCGTAGCCGAGGGAGCGGTTCTGTTCGGCGAAGGCGCGAAGCCCTGGCAGGTCGCCGACCCGCGTCCACAGTCCGCTGACCGGGCATGGCGCTCCGGCTGCCCTTGCGTCCAGGAGTACGCGGGAGCGCAGCGCGACCGTTTCGGTTCCTTCTGGGCTCCAGCGGTAGCCGACGGCGCGTTCCACGTCGCCGCCGGGGGCGCTGAGAGCGCCCATGTAGGCGATGCGTGCGGCGGCCCGGGCGATGTCGTAGGCCTCGCGCAGGCCACGAGCCGTCTCCAGCAGGGGCACCAGCGCGACCCGTCCAGGCGGCAGGCCCTGTTCCTGTTCGCACCAGCCCAGCAGCCGGTCGGCGAGCTTCACGTCCTGGACGGAGCGGACTTTGGGAAGGACGATCCCGGCGAGTCCGGGCCGTACGACCGCCCGCAGCTCCTCAGCCCCGGCCCAGTCGCCCAGTGGGTTGACACGGACGAACAGCGCCATCCGTCCCGCCTGCTCGGCCGACGTGGCGGCGGCCCGTGCGAGGGCGTCGGCCACCTGCGCGCGGGCGGCGAGCTTGTCCACGGCGGGCACCGCGTCCTCCAGGTCGAGGATGGCCGCGTCGGCGCCCGCCGCCCGGGCCTTGGGCAGCCAGTCGGTTCTGGTGCCGGGGACGAAGAGCAGAGAGCGCAGCGAGGGCCGGTCGACCACTCCCGTGTCTGCCTCCGCAGGGCTCTTCGAAGACTCCTCAGATGACATCGCTCTTCTCCAGATCGGCCAGCTCGTCCGCGCTGAGGCCGAGCCACTGCCCGTAGACCAGGTGGTTGTCCTGCCCGAGGGAGGGCCCCGTCCGCCAGACCCGCCCGGGGCGCTGCCGGAAATGCGGGATCACCGCCTGCATACGTACCGGGCCGAGATCGGGGTCGTCGACGGTGACGATGTCTTCGCGTTCGGCGTACACGGGGTCGGCTGCGATGTCCGCGGCGTCGAACACCCGTGAGGCCACGACTTCGGCACGGGCGAACTCCTCCAGGCACTCGCCGGTGACGCGCTCCGCCACCCAGTTCCGCAGGTTCTCGTCCAACTGCTCGCGTCGGTCGTACTGTTGCTGAGCGGTGCTGAACTCCTCCTCGGGGAGTCCCAGCAGGCGGGCGATGTTGCGGACCGAGCGCAACGTCGCGGAGGTCACCGTGATCCACTCGCCGTCGCGGGAGCGGTAGGTGTTGATCACGGCCCCTGGGGCGACCGCCAACTGGTTGCCGGAGCGTTCGGGTACTCGTCCCAACTGGTCGTGGACGATGACCTGCCACTCGACCAGACGGAACAGGGACTCGAAGAGAGCGAGGTCGATCCACTCGCCGTCGAACCTGGGGTCGTGGTCGCGGCGGTGGAGGGCGGCGAGGACGGCGTAGGCGCCCATCAGGCCGGTCACGGCGTCGCCGTGCGAGAAACCGGTGTGCACGGGTGGGCCGTCGGGAAAGCCGGTCAGGTGGACCACTCCGCTGCGCGCCTCACCCACCTTCCCGAAGCCGGGGGCGTCCGCCTGTGACGAGGTGGCGCCGAAGCCGGAGATCTGCAGCAGCACGGCCCGGGGGTTGATCCGGTGCACGGAGTCCCAGTCGAGTCCCCAGCTGCGCAGGCGTCCTGCGCGCAGGGTGACGATGACGACGTCCGCCCAGGCGACGAGCCGGTGGGCGACGAGCCGGCCGGTCTCGTGGTGCAGATCGAGGGTGACCGATCGTTTGTTGCGGCCGGCGACCTTGAACCACAGGGGAACACCGTCACGTTGGGGCCCCATGGCGCGGGCCGCGTCTCCGGCGCCGGGGGGTTCCACGTGTACGACGTCGGCCCCTTGGTCGGCGAGCATCGAGCCCGCCAGCGGACCGGCCACCACATGGGCGAACTCGACCACTTTCAGCCCGCGCAACTGCCCGCTTCCGGTGGTGTTCCGCTCGTTGTCCGACACTGCTGAGCTCCCTTGCCCTGCCGTTCCGCGTGGGTCTCCGACAGCGTCGTCCGCGTGGGTGCGGTGCGGCCGTCGCCGTTGTGTTCAGACTGCCGGAGCGGAGAAATGCCTGTCGAGCAACAGACGACCATCAATCAATGCGAAAAACGCATGAGTGGGGGAGGGGTGGTGCGCGGCCTCAAGCCCACGAAACCCCGGGAGGAAGCGGACGCTCCTGGAGGCGGAACTCCTCGAGCGTCTCCAGGAACCGTTCCGTCACGGTCGGGAGCGTTCGTCGGGCGCGCAGCGCGATGTCCAGGCGCCGGTCCACCACGGGGTCCACCAGAGGACGGCAGACGACGGGTCCGGCACCCATCAGCGGGAGCACCAGGGCGGGCATCGCCGACACCCCGAGGCCGGCGGTTACCAGTCCGCCCACGGTCGCGATACTGCCCGCCTCGGCCGCCGGTAGCGCGTGCGCGTCGATCTGGGCGAACGCCGCGTCGGTGAGCCGACGCACGCTCGAGTCGCGCCCGACGGCCAGGAACGGCTGACGAGCCAGGTCGTCCCAGGTGATCTCGTGGTGGTCGGCGAGCGGGTGGCCCACCGGCAGCACCGCGACGAAGCGGTCCCTGACCAGAGGGCGGTGCTCCAACTGCTCCGGCGGGTTGCCGACGGTGGTGATCGCGAAGTCGGCGTCGCCGGACAGGACCCGGTCCAGTACCGACCGCTCCAGGCCGTCGAGGAGTCGTACCGCCACCTGTGGGCGCCGCTCGCGGAAGTCGGAGATGACCTGCGGCAGGAGTACCGCGGCGACGGAGGGAAGGGTGGCCACGGCGACCGTTCCCGACTCGCCGAGCAGGTATCGCCTGAGCTCCTTCATGCCGGCTTGGTGAGCGGTGACGATCTGCTCGGCGACACGCAGGGCCTCAAGGCCCGCCGCGGTCAACTGCACGTTGCGGGTGTCCCGTTCCAGGAGCTGGACGCCCAGGTGTCGCTCCAGATCCGCGACCGCGCGGCTGAGTGAAGACTGGGACACATGCATCTCCGCGGCGGCCGCGGTGAAGCTCGCGGCCCGGGCGACGGCCGCGTATGCCGACAGCTGACGCAGGGTGGTGGCCTCCATGGGCGACGAGCATAGGGCGCCCCGCTGGAATTGATGCGCTTAACGCATGAACAGATCTCGGTTTGATGCTGGACACCGATCCGCCGGTGCTTCGAAACTCTCGCGTAACACCTCGGCCTGCCTCCCTCAATCAGTCCCGCCCACCGCCGCCGAGGGCCGTCCTCGAGAAAGCGAGCGCCGCCATGCTGGCAGCCCTGGGCTTCGCCACGATCGCCGTCCTCCTGCTGCTCACCATGACCAAACGCGCCTCGGTACTGGTCGCTCTGATCCTGCTTCCGGTGCTGGCCGCGCTCATCGGCGGTTTCGCGGGCGATCTGGGCGAGTTCATTCTCGGTGGGCTGTCCAAAGTGGCCCCCACCGGCATCATGATCGCCTTCGCGGTCCTGTACTTCAGCCTGATGGTGGACGCCGGGCTCTTCGACCCTCTGATCCGCGGCTTGTTGCGCGTGGCACGTGGCGACCCGTTGCGGATCACCGTCGCCACGGCGGTCCTCACCCTGTGCGTGTCCCTGGACGGCGACGGCGCCTCCACCTTCCTCATCACCGTCTCCGCACTGCTGCCGGTCTACAAGAGGCTCGGCATGAACCCCCTGGTGTTGTCCGGAGTGGTCTGCCTGGGCGCGGGCGTGATGAACATGGTTCCCTGGGGTGGTCCGACCGTACGTGCCATGGCGGCGCTGAAGCTGGACAGTTCCGAGGTCTTCAACCCCGTGCTGCCCACGATGGGCTTCGGTGTCGTCTGGGTGCTGGTGGCCTCGTACCTGCTCGGCCGCCGGGAACGCAACCGTCTCGCCGCGCTGTCCCCGCAGGGTCCGGCTCCGAACGCGGGCAAGGACGAGCGGGACGACCGTGAACCCGCCGCCGCTGCGACGGTCACGGCGACCACCGAACCTGAGCCGAGCCGGCACGCCACCCCCGCGACGGCCGACGGGGAGAGCCAGGCCCTCCGGGCTCCCGGGGACGGGCCTGGCACCGTCCGGGTCCCGCCGTTGCCACGGACCTGGCTGAACGTCTTCAACCTCCTGCTCACCGTCACCCTCCTGGTCTGCCTGATCCAGGAAGTGATGCCCCTTCCGGTGCTGTTCGTCCTCGGGTTCGCGATCGCGGTGCTGGTCAACCACCCCACATGGGAACAGCAACAGGCGCTGCTCGACAAGCACGCCAAGAGCGTGGTCCTGGTCACCACGATGATCTTCGCGGCCGGCGTCCTCACGGGAATCCTCACCGGCACCAAGATGATCGACGAGATGGCCGAGGCGCTCGTCTCCGTCGTCCCCGACTCCTTCGGATCCCACCTGCCCGTCGCGGTGGCCGTCACTGCCATGCCGCTGAGCCTGGTCTTCACCCCGGACGCCTACTACTTCGGCGTCCTGCCCGTACTCGCCGAGACCGCGCACGGCTTCGGCACGGACCCGGCCGAGGTCGCCCGGGCCGCCATTCTCGGCCAGATGACCACGGGGTTCCCGCTCAGTCCGCTCACCGCCTCCACGTTCATCCTGGTCGGCATGAGCGGCGTGTCGCTGGGCGAACACCAGCGCTTCATCTTCCGCTGGGCCTTCGCCACCACCCTGGTCATGACCGTCGGCGCCCTGCTGACCGGCGCGTTCTCCCTGTGACCGGCGACCCGGGTCCCAGCGCATTTCCCCCGCCGTTCGTGGACTCCCGGCAGCCACCGCACGTGCCGCTGAGACCTCCAACGCGCCGCCCGTTCCCGGGAGTCCGGAGCAGGGCGACCGCCTCCACTCACAACAGGCACCAGATCCGCGCGACCCAGTTCCCCACAGGACCGAGACGAGGACGCACATGAGACGGATCACCAGACGTAGGGCGCTCGCAGTCACCGCAGGCGCGGCAGCGGCGCCGGCCGTGACTACGGCAACCGCCGCGGCCGCCGGCACAGGCACATCCGAGGGACAACAGGCGGCCGGGGGGCGTAATCCGGTCCTGCGAACGGACCTCGTCACGCGGGTGACGCCGAGGAACAACTGGCTGGTGACAGCCGTCGCCCTCCAGTACTCGCACCGCATCGACCTACGTGGCGGGGAGATACCGCCCTCGGCCTTCCAGGTGAAGGCCACCGTGGGCGGGCAGACAGCGGCTCGTACGGTGACCCGGGTCTACTCCAGCACCACCGCCGAAGTGGACGACCGGTCCCGCCCAGGACGGCCGGGGGACCGACTGATCATCGAGCTCGACCCGAACGACTCCAACGCGCGGGCCGCGGGCATCGACCCCCTTCCGCTGGACCGTGCGTACTCCGTCAGACAGATGGCGGACGTGCACACCCCGGAAGGCGAACCAGTGCTCAGGGCTGGTCCGTTCGCGGTCCGGAACGACAACGTCACCACTCCCGTGGTCGACGACTTCGCCGCGGGTTCCTTCACCGACTCCACCGGCTTCGAACTGGACTTCCGGCTGTACAGGCCCGAGGGATTCGTACGGAACCCGCGGACCCGCACGCGGTACCCGCTCGTCGTCACCCTGCACGGCGGTGGTGAAGTCGCGGACAACAACATGACCCAGCTCACCTCCAACCGGGTCGCGGTCGCCTTCGCCAAACCGGAACGACAGCGCCGCGACCCCGCGTTCGTCCTCTCTCCCCAGATTCCCCTGCCCCGTCCCATGGACGGACCCGACGGCACGGACTGGACCGATGCCAAGGTCCAGGCCGCTCTGATCGAACTCATCGACACCTTTGTGAGCGAGAACGCCCGTAACGTGGACACGGCCCGGCTCTATCTCGTCGGCCTGTCCTCGGGCGGGCGCGGTATCTACAGCCTGCTGGCGAAGCGACCCGACGTGTTCGCGGCCGCCCTGCCCACGGCCGGCTGGGGCGACTCGGCCACCATGGACAGGATCACGCACATCCCGATCTGGGCCGACCACTCCGTCGACGACCCGGTCGTCCCCTACCGGGAGGGCCGGTTCGGCAAGCCCGGCACCTGGACACTGATGAACGCGCTGGAGACCGCCGGTGCCCGGGTCAGCCGGGGGGAGTGGGCGAACGACCTGCCGAAGGCGCAGTTCGAGGCCAGGTCCCGGGAGCTCCTACGGCAAGCCAAGGCCACGCGCAGCCACGTCCTGTTCACCAGCTACACGTCCGGCACGACACCGGTGAACCCACACCTCGCATGGGCCCAGACCTATGAGAACGACGTGGTCATCGACTGGCTCTTCGAACAGTCCCGGTAGCCGCCGCACGCAGCTCCCCTTTCTCCTTCTTCCGCACGGGGAGAGATCAGCCACCGGCCAATCGCCAGCTCTCACAGCACCGGCGCACCCCGCTGTCCGGTAACCGCGCTCTCACCACAATCCGGAGGTAAAGCAATGCGTCCATCCCGTCGCTCCACTCACACGGCCCCGCCGTTACGGACCCGGCCCCGTGCCATGACGGCATTGATCTCCCTGGCAACCACCATCGGCCTGACGCTGACTCTGCTGACGGCCGCCGCCCCGCCGGCGGCCGCCGCAGACCTGCTGTCCCAGGGCAAACCCGCGACCTCCTCGTCCACCGAGAACACGTCCACTCCCGCCTCGGCGGCCGTCGACGGCAACACCGGGACGCGCTGGGGGAGCGCGTTCAGTGACCCGCAGTGGCTGAGCGTCGATCTGGGCGCCGCTGCCACCATCAGCCAGGTCGTGCTGCGCTGGGAGGCCGCGTACGCCCGAACGTTCCAGATCCAGACCTCCACCAACGGCACCGCCTGGACCACCATCTACTCGACCACGACCGGCGCCGGCGGCGTGCAGACCCTCGACGTGAACGGCAACGGCCGGTACGTCCGCCTGCTGGGCACGCAGCGCGGCACCGCCTACGGCTACTCGCTGTGGGAGTTCCAGGTGTACGGCTCAGGGGGCGGCACTCCTCCGGGCAACGGCGTCCCGGACCCGACGGCCACTTCCCTGGAGGCCGCCAACGGGCCGCTGACCACCGCCACTTACACCGTTCCCGGCCCGAGCGGATACGGCTCAGGCACGGTCACGTATCCCACCAACAGCGGCTCGTACCCGGGTGTCGTACTGATGCCCGGCTATCAGGGCACACAGCAGAACCTGCAGTGGCTCGCACCCCGCCTCGCCTCCTGGGGCTTCGTCGTCGTCAACGTCGGAACCAACACGCTCACCGACGATCCCGAATCACGCGGCCGGCAGATCACCGCGGCAGGCACCCAGCTGATCGCGCTCGGCAACACAGCTGGCAACCCGCTGTCCGGGAAGGTCAACGGTACGCTCGGCGCGGTCGGTCACTCGATGGGCGGCGGTGGTGTCATGGCGGCTCTCCGGGACGACGCGCGCTTCCGGGCTGGCGTGCCCACGGCCCCGTACCACCCGAACGCGAACTTCTCCGGGGTCACCGAGCCCACGTTCTTCCTGACCTGTCAAAGCGACTCCGTCGCCCACGGCAACACCTATGCGGTGCCCTGGTACAACTCCATGTCCCAGGCAGAGAAGCTCTACGTCGAGGTTCCGGGCGACCACCTGTGCCCGATGACGGGCTCCGGCAACAAGGCCAAGCAGGGCAAGTGGATTGTGTCGTTCCTCAGTCTCTGGCTGCGTGCCGACACCCGCTTCAGCCCGTTCCTGTGCGGTCCCGTACGTGACCCGGACAAGAACAATCCATCCCTGGTCACGCGCTGGATGGACACCTGCTCGTTCTGACCATCCCGCTCGGAGCGCTCCGCGGCCCGCCGACGCAGCGCTCCGAGCCTGCCGCCGGATCCTTCGAGGGCCAATGCCACGACACCGAACCCTCCATGGTCGCCACTCCTACCGAGTCATCCCTCGGACGAGTCCAGGTGGAGGACGACCGCCACCGTGCCCAGTGCCGGCACGGTGACCGGGACGGTGCCCTCCGGTTCCAAACCGATTTCATGCGGTGTCAGACCGAGGTAGTTGGTACGGAACGCCGTGCCGACGACGAGCGGAGTGCTGATGCGGCAGGTGACCGGGACGTCCGCCAGGGACTGCAGGCGGATCATGAGCTGTCCCTCGCTCGGGACGGTCAGGCCCACGAGCCGTACCTGGGGGTGGTCCACGGTCAGGAACCGTGTCTGTGCCGGTAGTTCGGCCCGGGTTTCGGCGCGGGCGCGGACTGGCACCAGCGGATGGCTGGTGACGGCGGCGGTGCGCGCCGCCAGCTGATCGCCGAGCCCTGCGGCGTTCTCGTCGGCCTCCGTGACGGCGATGCTGTAGCGGAACGTGTGGTGGAACGCCTGCTGGGCGGGGAAGTTCGTGTCCCAGATGTTGTTGTGCACCCAGGAGAACACGGTGCCCGGCTCCTCCTGCGGAAGCGACTGCGGGTAGGGCGCGTAGGGAATCACGATTCCGCCGAGCTGGACGAGAGGAGCGTCGGCCGTCGCCAGCGCGGCGTGATGGGTGTCGTCACTCAGGCTGATCCAGCGCCGGATCGCCCGCATGTGGGTGGCAGATCCCGGCACGGTCTCCCGGTCGGTGCCGAGGACGCCGCCTGTGGCCTCCGTGTGCACCACGGGGTTGTCCAGGGCGAACGGGAAGGCGAAGAAGGCACTCTCCTTGGTGAGCGTCGCGGTTTTGTCGATGCGGTTCTCCACGTCGACGCGGGCCGCGTCGTGCGGGAGGTGCACCTTGACCCGGAGCCGGCGGGTTCCGGCCGGGGCGCACTCGTAGACGAGGGTGTGGCCGGTGGCGTCCGTGGTGCGGTCGACGAGGGCCGCCGGTGGTGCGGTGCGGCGCGAGGCGAGCAGGTGCATCGAGTCGTCGGCGACGGTCTTGCTGGACTGGTGGTTGAACGCGCCGGCGGTGGCGTACTCGTCGTACACGTAGCCGTTGAAGCCGATGACGGCATCCTGCCGGACCAGTTCGCGTCCGGTGCGCTTGTCGACGACGGAACCGATGCACGCTTTGCGCAGGTCGACGGTGACCCGCAGGTGGTCGTTCTCCAGGACGGTCGGGTCCGTGGACGTGATCACCCGGTCGCTGTCCTGCGGGGGAGGGGTGGTGCCGGGGACGATGTCCAGGCGCAGCGAGCCGCAGGCCGGTACGTCCGTGACGGGCACGTGCAGGAACCGGCCGGCCGCACGGTGGCGGTCGTTGCTCTGAGCCTTCTCCGTGAAGGGCAGGGGCGTGCCGGTGCGAGCATCCAGGACCTGCACGGCGTCGCCCAGCGCGACCGTGCTTTCCGGCAGGAACAGTCGTGCCGTCTCCGTGCGCGGCCAGTTGCAGGTGTTGACGATGTGGAAGGATGCCACTGCGTCGGCGGCTGCGGCGAACGCTTCCCCGAGCAGCGCGGAGGCGGCGTCCAGGAGCGTCTCGGCGTCGTCGTGAGCGCGCATGGCCTGGGAGTACTTCCAGTGCCACTGCTTCTCGCCGGATCCGTGGCCGTGATCGCCATGGGTCCAGGGGTCGCCGGCACCCCAGGTGTGTTCGTTGAACAGCGAAGCCGCTTGGTAGACGGCGGGTGCGATCGCTGTGACCGCCGTGCTGCCGGGTACGCCCATCAGGTGGGCGTACCCGGCCACGGTCTGCGCTTCGGCGAGGGCCGCCTGGCCGCGGCGCGTGGCAGCGAGCGGGACGGCGCCGGCGCCGACCCCGTCGACCCACCAGTCGCTCCAGTCGCCACGGTAGGTCTCCAGGCGGTCCCCGACGCGCTGCTCGGCATCCTCGAAGAAGTCCTGGTTGCGGGAGGAGCGCAGCTGCGGGTAGGCCCACTGCTCGTTCCAGCGGCGCACCGTGTCGGCGATGATCCGGCGCGGCGGGCCGTTGTCCGCGAACTTGCCTAGCACGCGCAGGTGCAGGACGTCCCACGGGTAGGGGTCGGCGGTGGCGGCGTGGTCGAGGATGGGGAAGCCGGGAATCCCGCGCCCCTCGTGCGGATAGGGGAACTTGGCCAGTGCGGCCAGGTAGGCGGGCAGCAGGTCGTCGATCTGGTCGTAGGACTCGTCAAAACCGAGGATCGAGCCCTCCATGTATGCCAGGCCGTGCGGTGTGTCCGTACGCCACACCAGGACGTTGTTCCCGCTGGGTGCCTGCCAGCGGAACAGCCGTGGCAGGTGTTCCCCACCGACGAGGTGCGGGACGGCGCGCCCGGCCCAGTTGTGCGCCACGGACAGGTAGCGGATGCCGTTGTCCGCCAGGACGTCGGGCAGGCCGACCACCTGGCCGGGCACGTCGGTCTGCATGGCCGTGGTGATGTCGATGCCGTGGCGGTCACGCAACTCCGTGACCGGGCGGATCAGTTCGTGCAGTTCGTCCGTGGAGCACGTCTCCGTGTGGAGGTTGAACGGCATCGCTGTGAGCTCGACGCGTCCCTCGCGCACCCGGTCGAGGAAGTTCGCCACCTGGCGTGCCGGCCGGTTGGCCTGCCAGTTCTGGAAGGAGTGGAACCCTTCGACGGCCCAGCGGAACCGGGCGGGTTCCGGCCAGTCGTCGGTGTCCCGGCACAGTTCCAGCAGCGAGTCGAGGTAGGCGCGGGACTCGGCCATGACCTGCCCCTGGGGGTCGGTGTAGCCGATGTCCAGGTGGGAGTGCTGCACCAGGTGCAGCGTCCAGTGGCGCTGCGGGCGGGCCTCGAAGTCGAGCCAGGTGCCTTCTTGCAGGTCGGGGAGTTCGATCCGCAGGGGTATGGGCGCGCTCACCTCCGGCACCAGGACGCGGGTGTCCGTCCCGGGGCCGGACAGGATTTCGCTGCGGACGGGTGTGCCGCCACCGGTGGTGACCCGGACCCTCGTGATGTGCGGTGCCTCGGTTTCGGCAGCCACGCCGTTGCGCTGCAGCCGCAGCCGGATGGACTGGAGCAGTCCGCCGGAGCCGTCGTGACGCAGCAGGGGTTCACCTGACAGGTGCACTTGCAGGTCACCCATGCCGACGGTGGTGGTGACCATGCGGTCGCGCAGGATGCCGCGTGCGATGTCGGAGTCCCACCAGGACGGCCGGGTCAGCGGTTGCTTGGACATGGTGCGTGATCGTCCTTCGAGTCGGGGTGGGTGGTGGTGGCCCGGACGGCTTGTCACGGTGTGAGCGGTGGCCCTACTTCGGCCCGTCGTGGAGGTCGCGCCGGATGCCGTGGGCCAGGGTGGCGAAGATCTGCACCATGGCCGACTGGTTGAGGGTCGCGGCCGGTGCCTGCGGGTCGTAGTCGCCGCCGTTCGACGGCTGGAAGCGGAACAGCCCGGTGGCGGCGTCCCGGTTGGTCTCGTACGTGCTGTTCGCGTACCCGCTCATGGCCCGCCGGTATGCGGAGTTGGGGCGGACGGCGTCCAGGTCGAGCAGGTCCTTGAAGTAGAAGGCGTTGAAGATGGCCGGCTGGTCGTGCAGGCGGGTGCCCTGAGCCCAGTACGCCAGCGAGGCGTCGGCGTCAGCAACGGCTTTGGCCAGATAGTCGGCACGGCCGGTTCCGCGGTAGAGGGCGGTGGCTGTGCCGATCATGGCGCCTGAGTTGTACGTCCACAGGGTCTCATTGGTGCTGCCGTCGTCGCCGCGGTCGTTCACGTACAGTCCCGGAGCCTTGCGCATGCACGAGTACACCCAGCCGTACCACTGTTCGGCCTTCTCGCGATAGGCGGGTTTGCGGGTGTGCTCGTAGAGGCGGGCGGCGAGCTGTGCCGAGAGGGCGGTGACGTTGGTGGCCCGGATGTTGTTGTTGGGGGAGTCGACCCAGTCCATACCGCCCGGGCAGGGCTTCGTGCTGTCGCCGTCCCAGGCACGGGTGACGACGGGCACGACGTTCTCGGCCCGTGCCAGGAGTCTCCTGTCGCCGGTGGCCTCGTACTGGTCGAGCTGGCTGAGGGCGACCACGGCGTTGTCGTCGTAGTACACGTCGCCGCCCGAACCCAGTGGGGCAGGCAGGTACGACTGGTAGCCCGGCCGGTCGCCGGAGGCGTGGTACAGCTCGACCGTGTCGAAACGCTCCGCCGCGTCGGGGCGGAAGTCCCGCCCGGTGCGCGGGAGTTCCTGCATGTCGACGGCCGCCGCGGCGGCCTCGCGGAACGGCCAGAGGTAGGAGTGAGCCGGGTCGGCCGCCTGCCGCGGCGTGTGCTCCAGATACAGACCGTGCTGGTCCGAGCCTTCGTACAGGTGGGTCTGCAGGGCGTCGTAGGCGTCTGTAGCGCGGTCGGCCCACCGGGAGTACGAGACGGGGTGGGGCCGTGCGGGATGAGTGGTCCCGGCGTGCGCGGGAACGGCGGTCCAGAGCAGGCCCGCGCAGACGGCGGTCACGGTGGCACGGCGGAGCGGCGGTCGCGGCATGGTGCACCCTTCGCGAAGAGGAGGAAGGAGGAGGCGTGCGGGGGTCAGCGGTGGATCTTGAGACTGCTGATGAAGAAGCGCTGGGCGGAGAAGAACAGCACCAGGGTCGGCAGGGAGACGAGGAGCGCGCCGGCCAGCACGACCGGCGGGCCGACGTTGGAGTAGTTGCCCTGCAGGTCGGCGAGCGCGGCCATGATCGGCCGGATGTTGCGGCTCGTGGCCAGCGTGATGCCGAACATCAGGTCGTTCCACACGGCCACGAACTGGAACACGAACACGGCGATCATGGCGGACCTGGTCAGCGGTACGTGGATCTGCCAGAACAGCCGCCACCATGACGCACCGTCCATGCGCGCGGCCTCCACGACCTCCCGCGGCAGGGTGAGGGCGTAGTTGCGCATGACGAAGAAGGCGAAGGGGATGGCGATCGCGGTGTAGATCAGGACGAGTCCGATCTGGGTGTCGTACAGCGACGACTGCGCGTACGACAGGAACAGCGGGCGGATGAAGACCTGCAGGGGCAGCAGCGTGCCGGAGTAGATCATCCAGAACCACAGCGTCCGGCGTTTCACGGGCATGATGATCGTGGCGAAGGCGGCACCCGCGGCCAGTACGGCGGCGGCCAGCGCGCTGACGACGGAGTACAGCAGACTGTTGCCGAACGCCGGACCGAGGTTGGCCTTGTCCCAGGCCTGGGACATGTTGTCGAACAGTCCGAAGTCCGTCGGGAGCCAGTGCGGGCTGCCCGAGTAGCTTTCGGCCGGCACCAGGGCGTTGACCACCAGGAGCCAGGTCGGAACCAACCACAGCAGGGCGAGCACCGCGACGGTGACGGTGCGTAGAACTCGGCCCAGGGACATGGTCATTCGCCTTTCACGTCGAGCTGTCGGCGCAGGTAGAGCCAGGAAGCCGCCAGGACGATCATGGTGAGGACGACGGCGATCGCCGCTCCCGCGCCGGGCCGCAGTTCCAGGAAGGTCTCGTTGTACATGGACACCGCGAGGGTCTCCGTGGCCCGTCCCGGGCCTCCCTGGGTGAGCACCCAGATCAGGTCGAACGACTTGAGGCCGTTCACCAGGCTCATGCCGATCACGATGATGGACACGGGCCGGAGCTGGGGCAGGACGATGTGGCGGAACTGCTGCCAGCTCCCCGCCCCGTCCAGGGAGCCGGCCTCCAAGGTCTCCGGTGGGATGGACTGCAGTCCGACCAGGAAGAGGATGACGGCCACGCCGGTCGCCTGCCAGGCGTTGGCGATGATCATCACGAGGGTGTTGCCCGGCCAGGTCAGCAGCCATCCCTGGGCGAACGAGTCCAGCCCCAGTGTGGTCAGCACCTGGTTGACGGCGCCGTCGGTGGTGAGCATGAAGTTCCAGACCACAGCCACCGCGGAACCCGACAGCGCGTAGGGAAGAACGACGCACAGTCGGGCGAGGCGTGAGAAGCGGGTGGCGTCGGTCATGCAGGCGATGGCGAGCCCGAGTACGAAGGGGAGCACGACCGTGCCCACAACCCACATCAGCGTGTTCTGGATGGAGCGGGTCAATGCCGGGTCGGAGGCGAACCGGGTGTAGTTGTCGAACCAGCTGAAGGCCGAGGTCCGGGTGTCGGCGAAGAAGCTGCGGTGGATGGTCCACACGAACGGGGCGAGCAGGAACAGCGCGACCAGGAGTACGGCCGGCGCCATGAACCCCCCGGCCGTCAAGCGCTCGCGCCTGCGGATCCACACGTGCCGCACCTCGGGACCCGGCTCCGCGCCGATGGGCGGTGTCCGCCTGCCGCCGCCGGTGGCGGGTCGGTCGGTCGTGGAAGTACTCATGCCTCGTCGCGCCTCCAGGCTGCCCATTCGTCTTGTGCGCGTTCCTGCATCCGGCGCAGCGTGGTCGTCGGAGAGGTCTGTCCGGCCATGAACCCGCCCAGGTCGTTGGTGTTGCCCTGGATGAGGCTCGGCGGGCTGGCCTCCCAGTAGCGGATCAGCGGGATCCGGCGCTCTTTCGCGACGTCGCGTTGCAGCTCGGCCACGACCGGGTTGTCCGATCGCACGGTCGGGTTGGCGCTGCTGTCCTGCAGGAAGTCGCTCCACACGCGCTGGACGGGCGGGGCGAGCCAGGTTCCGACGTTCGCCATGGCGGCCTCGTGCGAGGAGGCCCGGGCAGGCACCGTGAAGACTCCCGACTCGGCGATCACGCTCTTCGGCGTGGCGGGCCGCACCGTGGGCAGGATGAACGCTCCATAGTCGACACCCGGCTTCATGCCCGCGGCGGTCATTCCCTGTGCCTGCCAGGTGCCGTGCAGGAACATGCCGACCGTCCCGGCCTTGAGTGCGCCGGGACCGCGCGCCTGGTCGAAGTCGGGCGCGGTCATCCAGCCCTTGCGTGTGAAGTCGTGCCAGATGTCCATCGCCCGGCGGGCCGGGGCGTCGGTGTAGGAGGCCTCGCCCGCCACCAGCTTCTGGTAGAAGCGCGGGTCGACCTTGGTGACCAGCTCCTGGAACCACTCGATCGCGGGCCAGCCACCCGTCTGACTGGCCAGGAACGGCGTGATCTTGTTGCGCTTGAGGACCTCGGCGCAGTGCAGCAGCTCGTCCCAGCTCCGCGGCTCGGACAGCCCCAGCTTCTTGAACACCGGCTTGCTGTAGAACAGCACGTAGTACGACTCGTACAGCGGGATGCCGTAGACCTTCCCGCGGTAGGACACCGCGTCCCGTGAGGCGCCACGCACCCATCCCTTGGCCACGTACTTTCGCCAGACGCCCGACAGGTCAGTGAGGCCGCCGGCCCGGGCGAGGCGCTTGAGCTGGTAACCCGAGGCCCACTTGACCAGGTCGGTGGCCTTCGACGTCTGCAGCGTCATCTGTACGACCTGCTGGTACGAGGTCACGGAAGGGTTCGACAACGGCCGCAGCGCGTAACCGGTGATCTTCTTCAGCTCAAGCCCGGCCGCACGGTAGCCGTCGTCCCAGGTGGCGTTGTCGTTGGAGATGCTCGTGGTCCCCGGCTGTGCCGACGTGCTGTCTCCGCGAGCGCACCCTCCCGCCGCGAGCATGGCCGCTCCCGCGGCCGTCCCGGCAAGGAAACGGCGCCGGGCGAGCGGCACGGCCGCACTTCGGGTCCTGCCCGATGCTGACATTGATCACCTTCACCACAGGAGCGAGCCATCTGCATGGCCGGATGTGAACCACAGGGCACACGCGAGTCCGGAAACCCTCGGAGCCACCGAGTGGGTGTTGCGTGGAAGTTAACGACAACATTCCGGCAGTGGCAAGGGTCTGTTGTGTGGAAGGAGAAGATGTAAGCCGCAAGGTCAATGAAAGGCCAGGTAGAGAAGTTGCATAGCGATTGGGGCGGCCGCGGAGCGAGGATGGACTCTGTTGGGCAAGCGTTGTTATCGTTAACTCGTCGATGGACCTACTGAGGAGCCGATGTGCAGTCCGCGTCTCGTTCGTACGACCCCCACCCCAGTTACGAACCGGTCGACGGTCAGGTGACCGTAGGGTGGTCGGCCGCGGTCACCGCGTTGCCGCAGGGCCCGCTCGTCCTGGCCGTGGACGGTCCTGCCGCGCAGGACTGGGGCGCACTCGCTGACGACCTCTCGACGGCTGTGCGCCTGAGCGGGCGGGAGACGAGGCTGCTGGACGTACGCAGTCACCACGCGCCCTCGGCGTCCGAACGGATCGCCGCCCGGCCCCACCCTGCCGGCGACCACTTCTTCACCCCGCTGTCGCAGGCGCGGGCCGCGGACCTCTTCGACGCCGTACCCCGGCCGCAAAGGCCCGCGGACGACGGCGTGCTGCTGGTGTTCGGGCCGGGCGCGGCACTGTGCGAACCTGACGTGCTCTGGTACGCGGACCTGCCCAAGCGGTACGCCGAATCAGCCGTCGCCAAGGGTGAGCTGCCCGTCGGCGCCAACCTGGGGCGCCCCGATGAGCCGGGCGATCTGGTGCGCCTGTTCTACACCGACTGGCCCGTGCTGGACCGCCACCGCGACATGCTCGTCGGCCGGGTCGACCGGTGGATCGACATGCAGGACCCAGCGGCTCCCGCCTCTCTGGACGGAGCGGCGCTGCGCGGCACTCTGGAACACCTGGCCCACGGACCTGTCCGTACCCGCCCGTACTTCAACTCCACCCCGTGGGGCGGCCAGTGGGCGGCGAGCGAACTGGGCTTCACCCCTCAGGCCGGAAACACCGCCCTCGGCTACGAACTGATCGCTCCCGAGGCGGGAGTCCTCGTCGGTGAGAAGGGCGGCGCACAGGTCGAGGTCCCGTTCCAGCTGCTGTGCGTCGAGCATCCCCAGGACATGCTCGGTGAGGAAGTGCACCGCCGTTTCGGCACCTCCTTCCCGATCCGCTTCGACTACCTCGACACGATGGGCGGCGGCAACCTCTCCCTGCACCTCCACCCGCGGGAGCGGTACATGCGAGAGGTGTTCGGCTGGCCGTACACCCAGCACGAGACGTACTACGTCACGGCGAGCGAAAAGGGCGCCCAGGTGCTGCTCGGACTCACCGAGGACGCGGATCCTGGCGTCATGCACAGCCAGGTTGAGCAGGCCATCACCGACGGCACCCCGATGCCCGTCCAGGACCACATACAGACGCACCCGGCGACAGAGGGCCAGCTGTTCATGATTCCCGCGGGCACCCCGCACGCCTCCGGTGCGGGCAATCTGGTGCTGGAGGTGAGCGCGACCCCGTACCTGTACTCCCTGCGCCTGTACGACTGGCTGCGCAAGGACGCCGCCGGCGCGTCCCGGCCGCTGCCCTACGAGCACGGCTTCGCCAACCTGGACACGGCCCGGCGGGGGGAGGACGTGGTCAAGGACCTGATCCAGCAGCCCCGTACCCTGCGGGCCGGCGAGGGCTGGCGCGAGGAGGTCATCGGCGCGCTGCCCGAGATGTTCTACGCGGTGCACCGTCTGGTCGTGAGCCCGCAGGCCGGCATCCCCGACGACACCGCGGGGCGCTTCCACATCCTCAACGTCGCCGCGGGCCAGGGCGCCGTCATCGAGACCCGTGACGGACGCACCCACTTCCTGGCCTTCGCGGAGACCATCACGATCCCCGCCGCGGTAGGCCCCTATAAGGTTCACCCCGTGGGCGACGACGAGGTGCGGATCGTGAAGGCGCTGGTGGTCGAGCCGTGACCCGGGTCTCCGCGAGGCGGGTCACCGCGCCGGTCCCCGTCCTGGACGTCGGTGGTACGCACGTCACCGCAGCGCTCGTCGACCCCGTGACCAGCCACCCGGTCCCGTCCTCCGTGACCCGCAAGCCTCTTGGCGCGCATGCGGACGCCGACGGCATCCTGGACGCCATCGCCCTGGCAGCCCTGCAACTGCCGACCGGTCACAGCTCGTCCTGGGGCGTGGCGATGCCGGGCCCCTTCGACTACGACACCGGGATAGGCCGTTTCGCGGGTATCGGGAAGTTCGAGTCCTTGTCCGGCGTGGACGTGGCTGCCGGACTGCGTAAGCGGCTGGCGGACCGGGCCGGGCGGCTGTGTTTCCTCAACGACGCCGACGCGTTCGCCCTCGGCGAGTACAGGGCCGGCGCGGCCGAAGGACACGACCGTGCGGTGTGCCTGACGCTGGGCACGGGCATCGGCTCCTCCTTCCTGCGTAGCGGCCTGCCCGTGCACGACGATCCCGAGGTGCCGCCCGGCGGCCATGTGCACCGGTTGCGCATCGACGGCGCGCCGCTGGAGGAAACGGTCTCGCGCCGTGCCATCCGCCTCCACTACGCCAGGCTCGCGGCTCCCCTGAACCAGCTCGCCCCTCCGGAGGAACCCGCCCTCCCGGACGTCCACGAGATCGCCGCGCTCGCCGAGCAGGGCGACCCCGCCGCCTCGGAGACATTCCGCTACGCTTTCGACGCCCTCGGCCGGGCCCTGGCTCCGTGGATCGACCGCTTCGAGGCCACCGCGGTGGTCGTCGGCGGCTCCATGGCCCAGTCGTGGAACTTGATCCATCCCGCGTTCACCCAGGGGTCGGCTCGAACCGGCAGCGCGGCTGTACGAGTTCTGCCGGCCCGGCAGCCCGAGGAGGCACCGCTGATCGGGGCCGCCCACTGGGTACACGACGCAGCGAGCGCTTCATGAGAACCGGCCCGAGGCCAGTGCAAGGTCGCCGTCCCAGGCCGCTGGAGAAGGGGGAACGGGCATGACCGCTCGTCGAGGCGGCGGGCCGACCATGCATGACGTCGGGAAGCTGGCACAGGTCAGTGCCATGACCGTCTCCCGCGTACTCAAGAACGATCCCGGCGTGTCCGAAGCGACCCGCGAGCGGGTCTTCGCCGCGGTGGACCGACTCGGATACCGGCGCAACGAGACCGCGCGCAGCCTGCGCCTGGGCGGCAGCGGGATGATCGGTCTCGTCGTCACCAACCTCGCCAATCCGTTCTACTCACGTCTCGCGCTCGGCGTTCAGGAAGTCGCCACCGAGTACGGCTTCCGGATGCTGCTCAGCAACTCCGCCGAGCAGGTCGAACGGGAACCCGGCCTCATCGACGGCCTCATCGACCACCAGGTCGAAGGGCTCATCGTCGTCCCCGCCGGAAGCCGGCAGCAGCACCTGGCCGCCGCCATGCGGCACGTACCGGTCGTACTCGCCGCACGGCCACCAGCCGGACTCGACACCGACTGTGTGCTGGTCGAGGACTTCCACGGGGCCCGCGAGGCCACCGCCTGCCTCCTGGCCGAGGGACACACCCGCATCGCCTTCCTCGGCAATCCGCCCTCGCTCTACACCGGGGCCGAACGCCTGCGCGGGTTCTGGGCGGCGCACGACGAGGCCGGCATCCAGCCGGACAACGCGCTCATCCGCCAGGGCCTCGTCGACGCCGCGACAGCCGAAGCGGCGACTCTCGAACTGCTCGCCCAACCCGAGGCCGCCACAGCGCTGTTCTGCACCAACAACCGCATCAGCCAGGGCACCATCCGAGCCCTCCACAAGTCAGGCGTCACCCTGCCCGTGGCAGGATTCGACGACTTCGACCTCTCCGACATCCTCGGCCTGCCGTTGACGCTCGTCTCCTACGATGCCGACGAGATCGGCCGCGAAGCCGCACGCCTGCTCATCGACCGGCTCGGTCACAAGGACACGGATCAGCCGGCCCCCCGCCGCGTCACGATTCCGACGCGCGTCATCCGCCACGGCGTCCACGCCGGCGAGAGCCCCGACGGCATCCAACGGACGGACAAGTAGTACCCGGCGTCGCGGTCTTGCCGTGCAGGCCAACGGCCCACTTAGCCGCACGGGTACCAAGCCGTCCCGCGCGCGCCTCAGTCCGTCTTGAGGGCGGTGAGGACGTTCAGCCGGGCCGCCCGGCGGGCGGGCCAGAGTCCCGCCACCACGCCGAC
This sequence comes from Streptomyces sp. NBC_00258, assembly GCF_036182465.1. Taxonomy (NCBI): domain Bacteria; kingdom Bacillati; phylum Actinomycetota; class Actinomycetes; order Kitasatosporales; family Streptomycetaceae; genus Streptomyces; species Streptomyces sp. NBC_00258. The sequence goes on along the minus strand of NZ_CP108081.1, from coordinate 1,213,127 downwards.
GAGTGCGGCGCCCGCGAGGGCCACGGCGATGCGGCCCCAGGGGATGACCATCTCGTACCCCTGGATGCTGTCGGAGGCGATCCTGCCCGCGGCCCAGCCGAGGAAGATGCCCGAGCCGATGCCCAGAAGGGCCCCGAACAGCGAGATGAGGACGGACTCCAGGTGGATCATCCGCCTGGTCTGCTCGGGCTGGAGCCCCACCGCGCGCAGCATCCCGATCTCACGGGTGCGCTCGAACACGGACATCGCGAGGGTGTTGACGACTCCCAGGACGGCGATCACCACGGCCATGGCCAGCAGCCCGTACAGCATGTTGAGGAGCAGGGTGATGTCCCCGCCACCGGCGGACTCGGCCAGGTCGTCGGTGTTCCGCAGCCGGAGGAGGGGGTTCTGGTCGAGGGCGCGCTGCAGGGACCGCCGTACCGTCTCGCCGTCGCCGTCCTTGGTGTGCACCAGGACCGAGGTGTCCTCGATCTCCTTCAGATGGGGCTGGAGGGTGGCGAAAGGCATCATGGTGGCCGGGAGGAATTCGTCGTTGCGGTAGATGCCGCCGATCCGCAGGGTGTCCCGGCTGCCGTCGCCGTAGACCACCGGAACCCGCTGGCCCATGGTCCATCCGTAGAGGTCGGCCGTGGAGGTGTCGATCAGCAGGTTCTCTCCGCCGCCCGCGTCCAGTGCCGCGAGCGACCCCGATGCGAAGCTCGGGTCGAGGAGGTCGCCGATGCTCCGGGCGTCCACACCGGTCAGGTTCACCTCGTCGCCGCCGATCCTGACGGCGCCCTGGCGCTGCGGGCTCGAGGAGGTCACGGCCGTGGACTTCGCCAGGGTGTCATGGACCGACGGTGGCAGGGAGTCGCCTCTCCTCGACGTGATCTCGAAGTCGGCCGTGACGGTGTTCTCGGCCCGCTGGTTCAGCGATGTCGTGGCGGACACCGCGACCACCGTGAGGCCGGTGACCATGGACAGCCCGATCATCAGGGCCGAGGCCGTGGAGGCGGTGCGCCGGGGATTGCGCCGGGCGTTGCGGGGGGCCAGCGTGCCCGGGACACCGAAGCGGCGCAGGAGGGGCGCGGCCAGGGCGATGGCCGGGCCGGAGAGCGCCGGGGTCACCACGATGATGCCGATGAGCAGCAGGGCGGACGGGAAGAGGACGAAGTTGCGGCCCTGCTCGACGCTGGACGCCGCGAACACCACACCGAGCACATCGATCACGATCAGGGCGACACCGATGGCGTTGCGCCTGCGGAGGCTGCGCACTGGAATCGGGCGCCAGCTTCTCTCTCGCGGCTTCGGCCAGTTGGGGCTTCATCGAATCTTCGCCACCTGTGACCCGCGAAATCTCGGCTCCGCCCGAGTGCTGGCCAAGCTCGGCATGACGTACGAGGGGCACCTTCGGCACACGGCCTGGATACGGGACGGCTGGCGGGACTCCCTGACGTTCAGCATTCTCGAAGAGGAATGGCGTGCTGAAGACGTCGGAGTGATGCCGATTTCCAACGGCGAGGCAAATCGACGAAACCCCTGACGCTCTTGGGCTGGGAGACGATGCGCAGGCTCAGCCTGAAGCGGTCGCGGGCCCAGTCCACGAGGCCGTCGGCGTAGCCGCAGATCACTCAGCTCTGGGTGATCTGCGGCTGGGTGGGACTGAGGCGCCAGGACACGTCGCGGGTGGTGCCGCGGTCCCGTCCATGTACCAGATCGCCGGCCTCAGTCCCTGCGGGGCGAGCGGGACAGGCGGAACGCCGAGACGAGGAAGAAGATCCCTCCGAGCGTGGCGTAGCCGGCGAGGGTGGTCAGCGAGGGGTCGTCCTGTGAGGCGCTTCGGATGAAGGTCGTGCCGGCAAGTACCGAGATGCCGCCGCTGACAATCATGGCCCACTGGCCGCCCATCGGCCGGCGCGCGACGCCCACGAGGAGCTGGACCAGCCCGGAGACGACTGCCCACGTGCCCCAGACGCGCAGCACGTCGGCGACGCCCGAGGCGCTGGCGACCGCGATGCCGACGGCGGCGAGCGAACTGACGGCGATGTTGGCGTACAGGCCCTTGATCGGCCCGTCGGTGCGCGCCGACCTGGCATCGGTCACGGCCGCGACCACGTCGAAGGCGGGATAGAGGAACAGCAGCAGTTTGGCTCCGACGGTGAGGTCCGATTCCGAGCCGGACACCAGCAGGAGCAGCACCGCCCACGCGGCGGCGAAGACGAAGCGGATGACGTACAGCCGGCGCAGGGCGGGCGGGGCGCCGACGCGCTCGGTGGTCGCGGTGGATGCCATTGGGTTCTCCAGTGGGTGCGAAGTAGAGATAGAGAGAACGCTCTCTCTTGTCCGCAGCGTGGCACGTTCCTCCCGCGAAAACAAGAGAGAGCGTTCTACCCGCTACGATGGGTGATATGACGAAGACGGAAGCTGGCACAGGCACCGGCAGGCGGGTCTCCGAGGCCCGGGAGCGGCTCCTGAGGACCGCCGGGCAGCTCTTCTACGCGGAGGGCATCCACACGGTGGGCGTCGACCGTCTGGTCGCCGAGGCGAAGGTCACCAACGCCACCTTCTACCGCCACTTCCGCAGCAAAGAAGACCTTGCCGTCGCCTACATCGGAAGCGTCGACCAGGCGATCCGCAATCAGATCGACTCCCTGACGGCTGCGGACGTGCCGACCGACGGCATCCTGCGGGGCATCGGTGCGTCCCTGGTCGAGCAGATCCGCTCGCCCGGTTACCGCGGATGCGCCTTCCTCAACGCGGCAGCGGAATTCCCCGATCCCGACAACCCGGTCCATCGTGCCGTCGTGCAACACCGCGAGTGGTTCCTGCAGACGATCACCGGACTATTCACCGAGATCGCGACCGCACAGGCCGAGCACGCCGGGCGGCACTTCGTCATGCTCCGCGACGGCGCGATGAGCGCCGGCTACCTCGGCGACCGCGTCCTGACCGGTGAGACCTTGCAGCGCGGCATCGATGGGCTGCTGCGGATCCACACCGCCCGTGGGCTCGACGAGCGCTCCGCTTCCGCATCCGGCCAGGCGTCCTCGGCAGCCACGACGGTCTCCGGCATCGAGTGCTCGCCGCCCAGCGCGTAACCGCGGCCGGGGCACGGCCGGCCGCATTGAGCGCCAAGTCGGCCTTCCTCACCGTGCGCCGCGAGAACGTGACTGGCGGCCCGTTCTTCCCAGGACCCGGAGAGCAGCCGGCTAACGCGCCATGCGGTGGCGGAGGTAGACGACTCTCGAGCGGAAGGCACGGGTTTCGACGAGTTCGAGATCCACCCGGCGCTAGTGTTGGGGGAAGAACGGAATGCCGCCGCCGACCAGCACCGGGTAGACCCTGGCCCGGTACTCGTCGATCAGGCCCAACGCGGCCGCCTCCGCGGCGAGAGTCGCGCCGCCGATCGCGATGCTGCCGTCCCCCGGCTCGGCTATTCCCAACAGGTGGACCCCGACCTCTCGCACCTCGTCGGTGGCGAAGCGAAGGACCTCCTCGTCGGGCGCCGTCCAGTCGAAGCCGCCGTCCGGCCCGACGATGTAGCCGTCCAGCGAGACGCTCATCGAATAGACCACGCCGCGCATCAGAGGTCCTCCTCGGTGACGGGCTCGGCAGTACGACCGCCGGACGCCTCAGGATTCATCGCGGCTCGCGAGATCCCCTGGGGCGAGTCACCTCACGAGATCATTTCGTTGAGAAGACCTCGGTGGCCCCTCCTGCTATTGGAGAAGCAGATCCGCAGGGCCTTCCACTGCCGGGCCGCAGCCGTCGGGAAGACCCTCGACCACGAACGCGACGGCCTCCTCGGGAGTTTGAGCGTGGCGATCCGGAATGTCTCGACCTTTGTGGGCGCGTAGTGCCCTCCAGCCGCCTCCCAGCTGGGGAGAGAGGCTGGGGACGTCGTAGGACCATGGGGAGCGAGTGCAGCGGCTGAACTGCAGACTTCCGTGGCTGATCAACGGAAAGAGGCTTCGCAGTACCGGGTTCGCGTACGCCGCTTCGACGATGTCGTGGTCGATCAGTTGATCCGGGGCGTTTCGTACCAGCTGCCATTTGAAGGCAACAGCCTCACCTCGCTCGTGAGCCAAGGTGAGTTCGTCGATCTCGAGGAACGGCCACCTGTCGCCCAGTTCGCGGACTGAGACCCTTGCCTGCCATGAGTGCGCGATGTCGACGACGGTCCGCAGTTCGGCGGTTCGGCCGCGGGCCGCTTCTCCGACCCCGGTCCACCATATCCGGATGTCGAAGACCCGCTCCTGCTGGCCGAGTGTCACTACAACCGAGCCGCGGGACGCGTCCACGCTCGCGACGATGAGTCGCCAGCTGTCTGTCGGAGACTCGGGGCCGCTGACGGTGCCGAGATCGACATGCATGTCGGCGGCGGCATTGCGAAGGGCTGCCCCCAAGTTGCCGTTGGCTGCGGCCACTTCCGGATAGAGCAGTGGATCTGGCTGGATAGCAGGTGGGGGGCCTGCCGGGTGAGGGGCGTCCATGCCGGTGATTGTTGCGGGTCGCGCGCAGTGCCACCAGTAGCGCTGCGGCCTTGCCGGCGTTCGATCGAGGTGCCAGTAGCACTTCTCGCCCACCCTTCGAAATGAGAGATCAGCAACGGGGTCCTTCAGGAAGGAGAGCGTCAAGTCGTTCCTCCGTCATCCGGTAACTGGCGTACGGGGTGTGTCGACTGGCAGGTGTCGGTCCTGGCGCTGGGGGTGACGATGCGCACCCTCGCAGTGCGACGGCCGGGGTTCCGCAGGGCGCGGACGCCGGTGCCGCGGAGCCAGAACCCGGCGTCGCGCCCGAGGACCGGCCCGGGCTCGCCGTCGCGCAACTCCAGCTGCACCTGCCCGCGGGTGACGACGCCGAACGCGTCGTACCACTCCGCGGCGACCACCGCGACACGCGCGCCACCGCGCAGAGTGAGCGTCCACACCGGGGCTACTCCGTGCCGTCCGCCGGAAGGCGCTCCGGCAGCCCGAGCCGCGGGAACTGGTCGTCGTGGAACGTGACGATCTCGGTGATCGCCCCGCCGGTGACGCGCAGGACGTCGATCGTCAGCGGCAGGTACGCGCCCTCCGGCTTTTGCCAGAGGTAGAAGGCGACGGCGGGCTGCCGGTTCACGGAGGTGAGGACGGCGCGCAGGCCCTTCATTCCCTCGAAGCCGTTCTCGACCCAGTCGTTCACCACCGCGTCGCGGCCGACGTACAGGCCCGGCGTGGGCGGCATGGAGCAGCGGACGTCGTCACGCAGCAGTGTCGCGAGCCCGGCGACGTCCGTGGCCACGCTGGCGTCGGTGAAGCGGCGCACCAGCTCGCGCGTCCCGGCGTCCAGTTCGCCGCCGGTCCAGTCCTGCCGCTCGGCGGGCAGGTGCTCCCGCATGCCGGCGCGGGCCCGCTGCAGCGCGCTGTTCACGGAGTTGACGGAGTCCCCGAGGAGCTCCGCGACGTCCTTCGCCGGCCAGCCGAGCACGTCCCGCAGGATCAGCACGGCCCTCGGGCGCGGCGCGAGGTGCTGGACTGCGACCAGGTACGCCAGCTCGATCGTCTCCCGCGCGACGGCGAAGGTCTCCGGCTCGTCCGCGTCGTTGGCGGGCAGCTCGTCGAGCAGCCGGTCCGGGTAGGGCTGCAGCCACAGCACCTCGCCGCCGGTCGCAGGCTCCGGGCGGCACTTGGCGAGGAGGTCCAGGCAGGCGTTGGTGGCGATCCGGTACAGCCAGGCCCGGAACGTCGACCGCCCTTCGAAGGTCTCCCGCCGCCGCCAGGCACGGAGGAACGTCTCCTGCACGGTGTCCTCGGCGTCCTCGAACGACCCGAGCATCCGGTAGCAGTGCACATGCAGCTCCCGCCGGTGCCGCTCCGCCAGCCCCGAGAACGCCGGCTCGTCGACCTCGCCGAGCCCGCTCTTGCCCAGATCGCTCACGCCCAACTCCTCCAGCCATGTGTCCGCACTCATCACGGCATCCTTCCGCCTCGTCGTGTCCCGTCGTAGGTGTGACGGGTGCGGGCGCGAAAACTCATCACTGGGGTCGGTCGGCATGGCTGAGCGTTTCTCGTCCTTGGCGGGCCGGGTCTTCGACGAGGTGGAGAACGAGGTGAACGAGGACGGCCTGCGCCATTGCGGTCGTCCGGGAGGGGCTGCAACGCAGCGCGGTCAGGATTTGCCAGGTCGTGAGGGTGGCGACGGCGCGTTCGGTGCGGCAGTGGATCCGGGCGCGGGCCTGGTTCACGGCCCTTGTGTCGGTGCGACGAATTGAGTGGGCAGCCAGCCGTCGCGAGGCTCCGGACGAGGCAACGGGGACGGGCACGCAGCCGTTCTCCGGTGGTGCCGCTCCATCGGACGGCGCCGATCACGGCGGCGAGCGCGGGGCCACCGGCGACGTCACTCGGAGCAGGCTGACGCCAGTTTCCAGGCTGTTGGCACCGGGCGCCGCCGCGCGCAGATCGTCGCCGAGGACGCAGGCGAGCCGTCCTGGCCGTGGCCCAGCAGGACGTAACCTGGACCAGCAGCTGATCTCCAGCCGGCTCCGGTCTGTGTTGCGCGAGTACTACCCCGCAGCACTGGACGCCTTCGCTGCCTGGACAAAGGCCTGGGTCGGCCAGAGGCCGAACGCCTCACTGCCATCGCGAGGCAACTGAACCCAGCGCCAACACCGAAGCCGCACGACGCGGAATATTCAAGACCCGTGGGTCGGGGTGTCACGCGGCTTGGGCGTCACCTCCTGATTCGCGGGTCGTTCGGCGCGTATCGTCCGAACATGGACATCACTGCTTCACCCCGCGTCCTTGTCATCGGGGTTGATCCGTATCGGGTGCCCGGGCCGTGGGATCCCGAGCCGGTAGCCAAGGCGATCGAGGCGGGACTGGCCAAGTTCGCCGAACACGGTGTGGGCGTCGAGACCTGCTTATTCGGCATAGACGGAAGTGACGACGTGGAAGCGGTCGTCGGGAATGCGCTGCGAGCCCATCCGTGGGAGTGCGTCACCGTCGGCGGTGGCCTACGGCACTCAGACGATCAAGTTGAACTCCTCGAGCGAGTAGTCAACCTGGTTCGGCGGCACGCGCCCGATGCGGCCATCGCGTTCAACAGCACCCCAGCCACTACCTACGAAGCCGCTGCCCGTTGGATCGAGTGATGACAGCAACCCATGCGGTTTGAGCGTCATTTCCTGACTCGTCGTGGGGACGCTCGAGGAGCTTGCCGCGCTCGATGCCGGCACCTGCTCGGACGAGAGGGCTCAGCCGGGGCACTGTGGCCGGGGACAGGCCGGCCGAGGAACCAAGGAACTGCTCGAATACGGGCAGGAAGTCACCGTGCGCGTGGCTCGACGAGCAGCCGACGGGCGTCCTCCTGCGCTGGTACCGCCTTGTCCGGCAGATCCATTACTGACACCTGTATGGCTCGGGAGGTGTCGGGCGGCCCCGGTTGGTTTCCTCTTGGTGGCTCGAGGCTCACCCTCCTGATGCCGCGGGCAACTCCACGGTGACGCGGAGTCCGCCGGCCGGGCGTGGGGTAAGCGTCAGTGTTCCGTCGTGTGCCTCGGTGATGGTCTTGACGATGGCCAGGCCCAGACCGACGCCTGCCTGGTCGGCGTGGATACGCTCGGTGCCGCGCTGGAATGGTTCGGTGAGTGTCGAGGCCCGTTGTGGGGTGAGCTTCTCGCCGGTGTTCTCGACGGTGAGCACCACGGTTTCGGGGCGGACGCCGGTGTGGACCCAGACGGTGCCCTGTTCCGCGACGTTGTGGACGATCGCGTTGTGTACGAGGTTCGTGGTGAGCTGCAGCAGGAGCGCGGGCGAACCGCTCGTGGGGGAGATGTCGCCACTGGTCTTGAGGGCGACGCCGTTCTTTTCCGCGAGCGGGTGGAGCGTTTCGGCTGCTTCCTCTGCGACGAGGGACAGGTCGACGTGTTCTCGGGTGAAGGATCGTTGGTTGGCGCGGCTGAGCAGGAGCAGTGCCTCGGTGAGGTCGATGGCCCGGGTGTTGACGGTGTGGAGGCGGTCGACGAGTTTGCCGGTGTCCTGGTTCGGATCGGCGCGGGCGACGTCGATGAGCGTCTTCGAGATCGCCAACGGGGTACGCAGCTCGTGCGAGGCGTTGGCGGCGAACCTCTGCTGTTCCGCGACGTGAGCTTCGAGCTGCGCGAGCATCATGTCGAAGGCGTCGGCGAGTTCACGGAACTCGTCCTTGCGGCCCGGCAGACGGATCCGGTGGGACAGCGATCCGGCCGCGGCCGTGCGGGTGGCGTGGGTGATTCGGTCCAGCGGGGCGAGCATGCGTCCGGCGAGGATCCATCCTCCCAGGAGGCCGAATACCAGGAGGAACACCAGTACTGTTGCTGCCGTTGGGGCGAAACCGCGCACGAAGAGGGTGCCCGGAGTTACTCGCACCGCCCCCGATTCGTTGGTTTGCAACCATCCCTGTCGCAGGAGGAACACTCCCACGGCGACGAGCAGCAGGGCGCCCGCGAGCATGAGGAATCCGGCGTAGCTGAGGGTGAGTTTGAGGCGGACGCTCAAGCCGGGCTGCCTATCCACGGTCAGTACTCCCATGCCCTGTGACGGGTGCTGTGTCGATGCGGTAGCCGACGCCCGGCATGGTGGCGATGACCCAGGGTTTGCCGAGGCGTTTGCGCAGAGGGCCTGTTGTGGGCGCGCCGGCGGTCAAGGACGCCGAGGTCGTAGGTGTTGATGCTGAGCAGTTCCAGAACGGTGTCACCGTCACCGGCGATATCGGCCGCGATCGCTTCCAGGCGCAGGCCATCGCGGATGGCTTCGGCCAGGTAGGGCTCGTCCTCGACGATCAGGACACGCATGAATCAAGGCTATGAGCCGGCACATATCGTCCGCGTATCGACAATCACATACGTGCTGGCAATACCCGGTTGTTCCCACCTGCGGTATGTCTCGAGCTCAGCCCTCAGCCCTCAGCACGAACAATGGTCCGTCGGGTTCGTCTGCTGTTTGTCGGCGGCCTGCTACTGAACTTGAATGCGTGATGTCGGGCTGCGGCAGTTCCAGGAACCGGATGGACCAGCGTCGGCCTCTCGCGCCAGGATGGGTGGATGGCGGAGAGCGAACCGGATTTGATGACCTTGCTGCGCCGGCTCGACGACCCGGAGTGGCTGGAGTGGCCCATGGGCTACAGCCGTAGCGAAGCTGCTGTGCCGTTCGGACGTCTGGTGTTCAGGCTGGAGAGCGACTTCGGGACGAGCTGCGAGGCTGAGCGGGATACCCAGGACTCCAGTGAGTACGGTCGCGTCATTGTCCCCGCAGAAGCGACGGTGTGCGGAACTCGGATCGTGGTGTGCTTGAGCAAGTTCGGGTCTCTGGCTCTGGTGTCGGCCGACAACCCCGGGGCCTTTTTCGGCACGGATGATGCTCAGGCGGAGGGCGAGCTGGACGCCGGGGATCTTGAAAGGGTGGAGCAAGCGGTCATCGGCCTGGGGTACGTGGTGGTCCCGGAAGAGCTGCTCAATCTCCGGTACGACGGGGAGAGTCGGCTGCGTCCATGGGACAAAGGCGCGTGGCAGCCCAGCTGGTGGGATCGGTTCTTCGGCTTCTTTTAGTCGACTAGTCGACGCGTTGAACGTGGCTCATTCTCGAGGCCCAATCCGGTTCCGCGCGGGCAGCCGTTGATCACCTGGTGCCGCTATTGCAACTGCGCTCGGTACAGGACGTGGCGGAGGTGGCGCTCGGCTTCAGTCGGCCGGTGGCGGCAGGGATCACCTGGTGAACGCCGCGTGAGCCGCAGGGTGGTGGCATATCGTCGGCGTATTGAGAACTGCATACGCCCGGGCAACACCCCGCCGCCTTCACTGGTGGCATGTCCTACAGCGAACCGGTACGAGCAGCAGCCGGGAATCCGGTCGTCAGGCCGATCAGTGCCGCCGAGCATTTGGCGTTCGTGCGGGTCCAGCGATCGGTCAGCTTTCTGCAGACCCCGGCGTGGGGCCGCGTCAAGACCGAGTGGCGCAGCGAGTCCCTCGGCTGGTTCGACGAACGGCGCATGGTCGGTGCCGGGCTCGTCCTGCACCGCCCGGTGCCGCGGCTCGACCGCTTCACGCTGGCGTATCTGCCCGAGGGCCCGGTCATCGACTGGAGCGGCGAGATCAGTGCCTGGCTCGATCCACTGGCGGCGTATCTCAAGGAGCACGGCGCGTTCGCGATCCGGCTCGGCCCGCCGGTGGCAACGGACACCTGGAGCGCCGCCCAGGTCAAGGAGGGCATCGCCGACCCGGACATCCGGCGACTGACCGACCTGCCACGACAGTGGGGCGACCCGGTCGGCGCCCGCGTCGGCAGCAGGCTCAAGGACGCGGGCTGGCTGCCGCAGAACCCGCAGGACGGGTTCGGGGTCGGGCATCCGCAGTTCAAGTACGAGGTCCCGCTGGCAGGCAGGACCGAGGACGAGCTGCTCAGGGGCATGAACCAGCAGTGGCGCCGCAACATCAAGAAGGCGGCCAAGGAGGGTGTCCAGGTCACGGTCGGCGATGGAGGTCCGGAAGACCTGAAGGCGTTTCACGACCTCTACGTCCACACCGCCGAGCGCGACCGCTTCACACCCCGGCCGCTGCGCTACTTCGAGACCATGTTCGCGGAGCTGAGCGCCGAGGCCCCCGAGCGGATCACGCTCTACCTGGCCCACCACCAGGGCGACTTGGTCGCCGCCACTGTCCTGGTCCGCGTCGGAGCCCACGCGGTGTACGCCTATGGTGCCTCCGCCACGGAGAAGCGCGAGGTGCGCGGCTCCAATGCCTGCCAGTGGGCGATGATCCGTGACGCGCTCGCGGTCGGCTGCGACGTCTACGATCTGCGCGGCATCACCCCCACCCTCGACGCCGACGACCCGCACGTCGGTCTGGTCCGGTTCAAAGTCGGCACCGGCGGCCAGGCGGTGCGGTACGTCGGTGAGTGGGACCTGCCGCTGCGGCCGATGGTCTACCGGGCCTTCGACCTCTATATGAGGCGGCGCGGACGCTGAACCGTAAAGCGAACTACGCGAGCGCGGCGGCGACTTCGTCGAGGTGTGCCCCGCGGGAAGCCTTGACCAGGACCACATCGCCGGCGGCGATGTGGTCGCGCAGCCAGTCGACGGCCGCGTCGTTGTCGGGGAGGATCATCGCTCGCTCTCCCGCGCCGGCGGCGATCGGCCGGGCTGCCTCGCCGACGGCGGCCACCACGTCGGCCCGGGCGGCGGCGTACGCTCCGACGGCGCGGTGCTCGGCCTCGCTGTCGTCGCCGAGTTCGAGCATTTCGCCGAGTACGGCGATGCGGCGCCTGCCCCGGATGGCCGCCAGCGCGTCCAGGGCGGCGCGGGTGGAGTCGGGGTTGGCGTTGTAGGAGTCGTTGAGCAGTGTCGCCCCGCAGGCGAGGTCGCGCGGCTCCATCCGCCACGGCGACAGCGAGGCGGTGGTCAGCGCCGCCGTGGCCAGGTCGAGGGGAACCCCGGCAGCAAGAGCTGCCGCCGCGGCGGCCGAAGCGTTGAGCGTCTGGTGGGCGCCGACGAGCGGTAGCGCAAGGTGGGCCGAGGTGGCGAGGGTCCGCAGCGTGCAGGAAGGTCGGCCGAGCCGGTCAAGGGCCAGGTCGAGTGCCCGTACGTCGGCGTGGGCCGCCCGGCCGAAGGTCAACACCGGACCGTCGGTGAGCGCGCGCATCGCGGCCACCGCGGGATCGTCGGCGTTGAGGACGGCGGTGCCGCCGGGTGCAAGCCCCTGCACCAGTTCGCCCTTGGTCCTGGCGATGGCGGCGCGCGACCCGAACTCGCCGAGGTGGGCCAGGCCGACGTTGAGGACGATGGCGATGTCGGGCGCGACCAGGCCGGTGAGCTCGGCGATGTCGCCGACATGGCGGGCTCCCATCTCCAGGACGAGGAACCGGGTGGCCGCCTGGGCGCGCAGCATGGTGAGCGGCACACCGAGCTCGTTGTTGAGCGAGCCGACCGTGGCGACCGTCGGCCCGGTCCCCGAAAGCACGGCCGCCAGCAGGTCCTTGGTGCCGGTCTTGCCCTGCGAGCCGGTCACTCCGACGACGGTCAGTCCGTCGCGCAGCTGGGCCACGACATGGGCGGCGAGCATCTGCAGCGCGGTCTGGACGTCCTCGACGACGACGGTGGGCAGCGGCGTGGGCCGGGAGCCGAGCACGGCCACCGCACCGGCCCGCCCGGCTCGTTCCGCGTAGTTGTGGCCGTCGGCGTGCTCGCCGGCGAAGGCGACGAAGAGGCTGCCCGGCTCGGCCTGTCGGCTGTCGAGCACGGCCGGCGCGGTCACGGTCACGGAGCTGTCGCCCTCGGCCTTTCCGCCAACGATTTCGGCGATCTCGCCGAGGCTGAGCGGGATCACGCCGATTCCCTGGACGTCATCCCTGCTGTTTTGTAAGTCATGCCTCCAGTCAAGGAAATGGGACGTATCGCGGGCATATCGAAAAGCACATACGTTCCGGCAACAGCACGCCGCCTTGGCTTGAGGCATGACACACAGCGAAACGACCCGCATAACCATGTACGGGTGCGGCTCGGACGAAGCCGTTCTGTTCCGCGAGCTGGCGCCCGGCTTCGGTGTGCAGCCGGCCATCACCGACGCACCGGTGTGCGAAGCAAATACTGAACTGGCCTCCGGTAGCCGGTGCATCAGCGTCGGCCACAAGACGCCCATCACCCATGCCACGCTGCGTGCGCTCGGTCGAACCGGCGTGACGTATATATCCACACGGAGCATCGGCTACAACCACATCGACGTGGAATACGCGGACAGCATCGGCATCTCTGTCGAAAACGTCTCCTACTCGCCGGACAGCGTGGCCGATTACACGCTGATGCTCATGCTGATGGCAGTAAGGGATGCCAAATCTATCGTCCGTCGCACCGACATGCACGATTACCGACTGAGTGATGTACGGGGGAAGGAACTGCGCGATCTGGCCGTCGGAGTGATCGGGACGGGCCGTATCGGCGCGGCGGTCATGGACCGGCTGCGAGGTTTCGGCTGCCGCATCCTGGCCCATGACAATCGTCCCGTGCACCGCCCCGGTTCCGCTGTCGAGCACGTTTCGCTCGATGAATTGCTGCGGGGGAGCGACCTGGTCACGCTGCATGCACCGCTCACGGCGGCCACGCACCATCTGCTGAATCGGCAGCGCCTGGCGCAGATGAAAGACGGCGCGCTGATCGTCAACACCGGACGTGGTGCGCTCATCGACACCGAGGCCCTGGTGAAGGAATTGGAAAGCGGCAGGCTGGGCGGCGTGGCGCTGGACGTCGTCGAAGGCGAGGAAGGCATCTTCTACGCCGACTGCCGGGACAAACCCATAGAAGGCAAAGCGCTGTTGCGGCTGCAGGAGTTGCCGAATGCGCTCATCAGTCCGCACACCGCCTACTACACGGATCACGCCCTGCGCGACACCGTGGAGAACTCTCTCACCAACTGCCTGACATTCGAAAGCAGGAATCATCATGGCTAGGCCGAAGGTCGGCATCATATTCGGAGGCCGTTCCGAGGAGCACCCCGTCTCCGTCAAGTCCGCGCGCGAGGTGGCCCGGAACCTTGATCTCGAGAAGTACGAACCCTTCTACATCGGGATCACAAGGAGCGGTGCCTGGAAGCTCTGCGACGGGCCCGACGCGGAGTGGGAGAACGGCAACTGGCGCTCCGTCGTGCTGTCGCCGGACAGCGACGTGCAAGGACTGCTCATTCTGGAGCAGGGGCGCTACGGAACGATCCGTCTGGACGTCGTGCTGCCCGTGCTGCACGGCACACTCGGTGAGGGTGGCGCGATGCAGGGTCTGCTGGAACTCTCCGGCATCCCCTACATCGGTTGCGACGTCCAGAGCTCCGCTCTGTGCATGGACAAATCCCTTGCCTATGTCGTCGCCAGAAGCGCGGGAATCACCACACCGAATTTCTGGACCGTCACGGCGGACGAGACCAGCGATCCCGCCCAGTTCACCTATCCGGTCTTCGTGAAGCCGGCCCGATCCGGATCCTCCTTCGGCGTCACCAAGGTGTCGCGGGGAGAGGAACTTCCGAGTGCGGTGGAAACAGCACGGCAGTACGACTCGAAGGTGCTGATCGAAGAGGCTGTCGTCGGCAGCGAGATCGGCTGCGCCATCCTCGGGAACGATTCGGATCTCATCGCCGGCGAGGTGGACCGGATCGCGCTCTCGCACGGATTCTTCAGGATCCACCAGGAAGACGCCCCCGAGACCGGTTCCCAGAACTCCGTAGCAATCGTCCCCGCCGACATCCCGGAAGACTCACGGCTGCTCGTCCAGGAGACGGCCAAGGCCGTGTACCGCGCCTTGGGATGCAGCGGTCTTTCGCGAGTGGACATGTTCCTCAAGGAGGACGGAGAAGTAGTCCTCAACGAGGTCAACACCTTCCCCGGCATGACCTCGTACAGCCGCTATCCGAGAATGATGGCGGCCGCGGGTCTGACGCTCTCCGAGGTGATCGACCGGACGGTCTCCCTCGCATTGACAGGGAAGATTCGATGAAGCAGATGGAGGCGATGAAGGACAACTTTGTCTTTGTGGACGACCTGGCATCCGGCATACGTTGGGATGCCAAGTACGCCACGTGGGACAACTTCACCGGCAAACCGGTGGACGGATATCTGGCCAATCGAGTCGTCGGTACGAGGGATCTTTGCGCGGCCCTGGAGCGGGCCCAGGAGAAGGCCGCATCACTGGGGTTCGGCCTGCTGCTCTGGGACGGCTATCGCCCGCAGCACGCCGTCGACTGCTTTCTGCGCTGGTCGCAACAGCCGGAGGACGGCCGGACGAAGTCGCGACACTATCCCAATATCGGCCGGGCCGAGATGTTCGAGAAGGGATATGTGGCCGCCAGGTCCGGCCACAGCCGGGGCAGCACCGTCGACCTCACGCTCTATGACCTTGCCACGGGTGAACTCGTCCCCATGGGCGGCGACCATGACCTGATGGATCCCATCTCGCACCACGGCGCACAAGGGATCACGCCCGCCGACGCGCGGAACCGTCAGCTCCTGCGGTCCATCATGGAAACCTGCGGTTTCAGCGCGTACGAGCGCGAGTGGTGGCATTACACGCTCGACAACGAACCCTATCCGGACACCTATTTCGATTTCCCCATCACGTAGAACGCCCGGTTCGCGGTCGTGGAGATGGGCGACGGCTCCCGGCAACGCTCTTCTCTCTCCTTGCCTGTACCTGCTGGTCAACCAACGCTCGCCCCGTAGCGCCGCGCCATTTGAAGGACGTGGCCGACAAGGGTCATCCGTCACGCTGTCCTCGTGGCTGAGCGTATGCGGGTGCGAGAGATCGATGACGACGACGGGCAACGACTGCTGCGGATTGTGCGCCGGGGCACGGGGTCGGTGGCGCCCTGGCGGCGGGCCCAGATGGTGTTGTTGTCCGCGCAGGGCATGCTGGTCGACAACATCGCAGCGGTGACGTTCACAAGCCCGGACCGGGTCCGGGACGTGATGCACAACTTCAACGTCGACGGCTTCGAGGCGCTCTACCCCAAGTACCGGGGCGGGCGCCCGAAGTCCCTCCCCCTGGAGCGGCGGGAGGTCAAGAAGACCGCCAAGTCCAAGCCCGCCGAGCACAGCCTGCCGTCTCTGCATGGACGAGTTCGGCCCACTCAACTTTCTGCCTCATCCCGGACGCCAGCGGACTGAACGCGGCGGCAAGGGCAAGGACCCCGGCCGCGAGCCTCGACCGCGCCGCCGGGCCACGTACACCCGCCCGCACGGCGTGCCCCACCTTTGCGCAGCCTACGACCTGGGCAAAGACCAGCGCCACGGCCACATCAAGAAGACCAAGAACCGCAGCAAGTTCCTGGAGTCCTGCCGCTATCTGCGCTCGCTGCACCAGGCGGACGAGGACAATATGTTCCGCCGATACATCATTTGGCGGAACAAGAACGCCGCCGACAAGCGCCTCACTGCCCTCGGCCGCAGGGCGAACGCCGCCTGACCCGCGCCGCCGGCGTCTGTCTTGGGTCGTCAGGGCCGGATCGGTGGCGCACTCATCGCTGCCGTCAGGAACGTGATCGCCCATCGCCGGGCCGCCTCGCCCGCTACCGGGGACGCGCAGCCAGGGGAGGGCTGCTGGTGGACCTGGAGGCGGTCGACGGCTGTCACGGCAAAGATCCCCCGCATCCGGAACCACAGCTCCTCCGGGGAAAGGCCTGGCAGTACGCGCGCGAAGGCTGCGAAGTAGCGCTCACGGACCGAGTCCTCGGCCGGGCCGGTCCAACTGCGTGCCTCCTCGGCCGGGTCGCTGAGGATCGTCACGATCAGCTGGGACGTCCGGGCGCCGCCCTCGTCACCGGCCGGCATCTCGTCGAACAGCGGCCCCGCGAATGCCTCCACCAGTTCGCTGACCGGTGGGTCGGGGGTCCGGGCGAGCAATTTGTCGAGCCCCGCGCACTGGGCAGCGGTGATGGGCTCGACGACGCGGCGGACGACTGCCGCCATCAGCTCCGCCTTCGAGCCGAAGTGGTAGCCGACGGCGGCCAGGTTCGCTCCGGCGAGTGTGGTGATCGCACGGATCGAGGTGCCGCGGTATCCGTGCTCGGCGAAGAGGAGCTCGGCCGCGTCGAGGATCTGAGTGCGGGTGTCTGGGGTCGCCACACGAGGGACTCTACATATGTTTGAATGAAACGAACGTATGAATCAAACGAATGTATAAGGGAGGACTGTCATGAAACTGCTCGTGTACGGCGCCGGGGTTTGCGGCAGCCTGTTCGCCGCCCGCATGGACGAGGCCGGCCACGACGTCTCGCTCCTCGCCCGGGGCGAACGCCTGACCGCCCTGCGCCGGCAGGGAGTGCGGCTTGCCGAGGAGGACGGCCCTGTCAGGCGGGTGCCGGTACCGGTGATAGAGCACCTGGACAGCGGGTACGACCTGATCGCCGTCTTCGTCCGCACCCACCAGGTGGATGCGGTGTTGGAATCACTCGCTGGTGTCCAAGGTGACGTGCTGTTCCTGCTCAACTGGGCAGCCGGCCCGAAGGCGCTGGGCGCGGTGATCGGTCACGAGCGGGTGCTGCTCGGCTTCCCCGCGACTGGCGGCACGATGGACGGCGACGTGGTCCGCTACCGCAAGACCAATTTCATCACCCGACGGGTCGCGATGCCGATCGGCGAGCCCGACGGCCGTACCACACCGCGACTGGTACGGATCGTGGAGGCGTTGCGTACCGCCGGGATCAACGCCAAGGCCGAGCCGCAGATGGATGCCTGGCTCAGGACGCACGCCGCGTTCGAGGTCCCGCTCGGTCAGGCGGTATACGCGGCGGGCGGCCCGGTAGTGCTGGCCGACGCCCCGGACGCGGTGCGCGGCATGCTCCACCTCATGCGACAAAACCTCGCCGCGATGGAGACGCCGCCGGTACCTCGCGCGTTCGCCGCGTTGCGGGCTCTGCCGCATGGGCTCCTTGTGGCCGTGCTCCGGCGCTTCCTGAAGAGCCCGACGGCCGTGCACAGCGGACTCAGCGACCTGTCGCCTGCCACGGCGGCCGAACTCGAGCGGCTGGCTGAACAGCTCCGTGCCCCGGCGTGAGCCCGCTAAGCGACCCAGGACGGCGAAAACCTCACCACGCACACCACCGCCAGTCCCACAGTCCTCGGCTCCAACTCCGCTGGCTCCACGGACGGCACCGCTGACCTCATGACCGTTTCGGTAGCAATGGAGCGTCCGGCCTTCGGGGTGGCGTGGCCTTCTTCCCCCCTTGGGGCCACGCCCTTGGCGCGACGAGACGTGGACCGGGGAACGAGCTATGCACCGTCGTTGCTGTCGCGCAGGGAATGGATCATGCTCTGCAGGATCCGGAACGCGCCTGACTGCTCGGTCTCGGTCATGCCGGCCAGCATTCTGACCTCTACGGATCGGACCGCTACGGTCGCCTTCTCCAGGCTCCGTCGGCCGCGAGGCGTGAGCCGCGTGGGAAGCGCCTTCCCGACGGGTGCCTCCGCGGGCCTGGTCACGTAGCCGTCTCGTTCCAGGGCCTGGAGCAGTACGTTCATCGACTGCCGTGTCACGAACGCGCCTCGCGCGAGCTCGGAGTTCGACAGGCCCGGCCGTTGAGCCAGCAACTCGAGGCAGGAGTAGTGCGTCACGCTCATCCCGAGCGGCCGCAGCACCTCCTCCATGGCTGCGCGGAGGACACTCGACGCCTCTTTCAGCAGGTAACCCAGCGAGGTCTCCAGGTCGACACCGTCTTGATTCATGTCAGCATTCTGACATAGGTTGACCTGTGTCAGAAAGCTGACACGAAGAGAAGGAGCATCATCATGCCCGCAACCGGCCCCGACTTCATCTCGCTCCAAGCGCGCGACCTCGACGCTTCGCAGGCGTTCTACGAGCAGTACCTGGGCCTCGTCCGCTCGCAGGCGGGACCTCCGCACGCTGTCGTCTTCGAGACGAAGCCGATCGCGTTCGCACTCCGCGACGTCGTTCCCGGTACTGATCTCGCGTCCGTTGCCCAGCCCGGCATCGGTGCCGCGATCTGGCTCCACGCCACGGACGTCCAGGCCATCCATGATGCTCTGGTCGCCGACGGTCACACCATCGTCTCCGCACCGATCGACGGCCCCTTCGGCCGGACATTCACCTTCGCCGACCCTGACGGCTACCAGGTCACTCTCCACGACCGCGCCTGATCAGCCAACGCCATCGGACGATCACCGATCCCCGAAGGCCGTGGTTGCGCCCCAGGCTCGTGCGTGACGCCACTTTCTGCCCCGCAGACCTGACGACGTTCTGCCGGCTGGATGACCTCGGCCTGGAGGCGGTCGGCCAACATCTGCATCCCGACCACGCGGTGTTGCTCTGCGATTGGTCGACCCTGATGACCGGTGTCATGCCTGGCGGCTGTCTGAAGGTGCCGCGCGAGACACGTCGAGATCGACTCGGCCCCCCGGCCAGGGCACTGCCATCCGGGTACTCCTCCCTCGACTCACGGAACAGCACACGTCGACAGCTCTGCCGGAACCTGCGGCTCTGCAGGGCTGAGCGCCGGAAGGCGCTCAGGGAGAGGCGGCGCCCGCCGCGCTCGTTATCGCCGTCTGTATCGCCACCGTGGCGATCCTCTCGTGCGGGATGATGATCCGCGACGTCCTGCCCCTGCTCACAGGGGCAGGCGGCATCGGCGTCGCCCTGCTGCCGGTGACGTGCGGCCAGCGCGTCGAGAGGATCGGCCGCCTCGCGCGTGCCTACATCCGTGCGGAAGGCTGCGGTGGCCGCCATGGGATGCCCCGGGGAGCCCGCGGACCGCACTGTGCCGGCACGCGCGGACTTCCTGCGCGGCCAACGCAGTCATGACCTATGAGTAGGTGGCCATGGAGGCGGACAAAGGGTTCGACCGGCGTGTCAGCGTGTGACGTCGAACGTGGCGGCGCGGGGCACGAACGTCGTGTCCCCGTCCTCGGCCGTTGCCAGTACCGAGACATGCCAGGTGCCCTTGGCCAGGTCGGCCGCTTCCTGCTTCGTGAGCTTCTCTCCGTAGGTGCAGCGGACGGTCTCGTCCGAGGTGCTCCGGCACTTGGCGTTCTCATCCGCCGAGCGAACCTCCGCCGCGGTGGGGTCGAGCTTGGAACTCGCGGGCCAGGCAAGGACCTTGAGGCTCCGGATGCCCGAGTCGTCGCTCACGTCCACGGTGTAGGTGAGCGAGCCCGCGCTGCCGTCGGACGGAGCCGTGTAGCGAGCCGAGCCGTGCTCCAGGGTCGGCTTCGTGGGGCCCGCGGCCAGGGCGAGACCGCCGGCGGTCACTCCGCCGAGGACGACGGCGCCGATGAGTGACGAGAAGAGAATGCGCTTGGACATGGGAGATCCCCCTGAATTCGTTGGAAAGTTGGGCCGGATGCGCGAAGAAGCGCGGAAGAGCCTGACAGAACCGCTGGTGGAGCATCTGGCAGAACCGCTGGCAGAGCCGGTCTTGGAAGTGGTCGCAGAAGCGGTGGCCGACCGCGTTCTCGATGTGATCGAGCCTAGGGTCGGGGGCATGGCGCTGTCCTCGCGCTGTAGGACGAGTGGCGCCTCGAACCACAGGTAGAGACTCTGCAACCCAGGTAAGAGGCCGGAATCCGCCTCCAGCCGGAGTCGGGCCGCTCACCTGCGGCCATAGCCTTGATCCGCCATGAAACGAACCGACATCGATACCGACGACCGGCTGTTCCCGGTCCTGCTGATCTGCGCCCAGGCCGTGGTGTGGCCCGGGGTGCCGCTGGTGCGCGGGGCCGTCCCGCCCGCGTCCGCCCTTCTCGTGGCGGCCCTGGTCGCCGGAGTGGTGACGGCCGCGCTCGCCCTGCGCCGTACCCGTCCGGTGGCCACCCTCGTCGTGGTCGCCGCCGCCTGCGCGCTGGGTGCCGGACCGCTGCCCGCCGGGGCGATGGCGTTGCTCGGGACTGCGGGCGTCGCGCTGGCTCTGTTCACCGTGGCGACCGAACGCGACGCCTTCACCGCCGTGTTGTGCGTGGTGGCGCTTGCCGCCTGGCAGCTCTTGCAGGGCATCAGCCTGCACGGGCTCAGCGACCGCAACGGGCTCGACCTCGTCCTGACCGCTCTGCTGTACGCCGCCGTGTGCGGCGCCGGCCTGCGCGTACGGCGAACCCGTCGCGCACGGCGAGCGGCCGAACAACTGCTGAAGCGGGCCGAGTCCGAGCGCCACCGGCTCCCGGCGGTCGAACGGCGGCGTATGGAACGGGAGTTGCACGACATCAGCGCCCACCATCTGACGGCCGTGGTGGTCACGGCGGGAGCGGCCCTCGGGTTGCGTGACCGCCGTCCCGAACTGGCAGAGGAGGCCCTGGAGTTCGCGGTCGAGACCGGCCGCGAGGTCACCCGCGCGCTCGGCGCGGTACGAGCGCCGGCGCCCTCCCGAGGGGATGAGCCGTCACCGGAGGAACGGCTGCTGGACCTGGTCGCCGGGTTCCGGCGCCTGGACCAGCAGGTGGACTGCGAGATCACCCCCTTGCCGGACGGCGCCGTCGCGGAGGCGGCGTACGGCATCGTGCGCGAGGCGCTGACCAACGTCGCACGGTATGCCCCCGGCGCGCATACGAGGGTGCTGTGCCGGTACGGCGAGACCCGCACCGACGTCGTGGTCACGAGCACGCCCCCGTCGGCCGGTGCGGTGGCGCACGGTGCGGGACTCGGCGGCGGCCGTGGGCAGGGCTTCCTGCGCTCCCGGGCACGGGAGGCGGGCGGCACGGTGCACAGCGGGCCGACGGCGGAGGGCGGTTGGGAGGTACGGGCGGTACTGCCGGGCCGGACGGTCACGACGGTGGAACCGTCGGCGCCGAGGACCTACCGCCTGGCGCAGTTGGTGGCTGCGGCGGGCCTGGTCCTGCAGCCGCTGCTGCCCGTTCTGGTCATCCGGGCCGAGGAGACGTCGAGCGCGACGCGGGTATCCGCGGGTGTCTTCTTCGCCCTGCTGGCGGCGAGCCAGGCGGTAGCCCTGCTGTGGCTGCGGAGGGCTCCGCGGACGGCGGACGGGATGCTGCTGGGGCTGGCGCTTCTGTGGCCGGTCGCGATGGCGGTGGGGAACTACAGCGGTCCCGTCCTCCTCCCGCCCGCGCTGAGTCTGTTGGCCACATGTGCGGCCCTCGCGATGATGGAACCGACCCGAACCGCAACGCCCCGAAAGAGACGCGGAGTTGTATCGAAACGCGGTTCAGCCGCGCCGGGGGCCCCGGATGAGCGCGGGAGCGACCAGCCCTCACCGGCCCGCGGCCACGTCACGACCATCGTCCTCATGGTGCTGGTGCACGCCGTGGCCGCCACCACCGCGGTTCTGGACCGAGGTACGGCCGCTCCCATCTGGACGGTCATCACGGGAACCACGGTCGGTGCAACCCTCACAGGCACCGCGGCTCACCTGGCCGGACGCCTCCGCACGCGGCGCCGACAATCCGACCGCCGCGCCCACGACGAACGCCTCGCCGCCTGGACAGAGGAGGCCGTCCGCGACGCCTGGAACGAGCGCCGCCGCATCGCCGCCGGTCTGGAAACCACGGTATTGGCCCGCACCACCGACATGGTCACCGAGGCGGAGGCAGGCCGACTCGACGCCACAGCGACCCGTGCCCGCGAGGCCCTGGCCGCGATGCGCACCCTGCTCGACACCGTCCGAGAGGGCGATACAGGGGCCGAACTACGGCCGCAGCCCACCCTCCAGGCGCTCGACCTGCTCGCCCACCAACTCCGGGCCACCGGCCGGGACATCGAGATACGGCTGACCGACCGCGTACCGGAACGGCTGCCCACCGCCGTCGACCTGGCCGCCTACCGCGCCGCCGAGACGGTGCTCGCGGCCGGCGGCGAGGAGCCCGCAATGCTCGAACTCGACGTGGACAACGATACGTTGACGCTCACAGCCACCGGGGTGCCCCGCGCCGCCGACTCCGCCGTACGGGAGCGGCTGACCACGCGCGTCGCGGCGCTCGGCGGCACCCTGACCACCGGCCCGCAGGGGACGGTCCGCCTCCGGCTGCCACTCGCCGTCGCGCCGGACAACGAGGAGAGACATCAATGAGCCTCAACGTGCTGGTCGTCGACGACCAGGGCATCGTACGGGCGGGGTTCGCCGCCGTGATCGACGCCGAGGAGGACATGACGGTCGTCGGCGAGGCCGCCGACGGCGCCGCCGCGGTGCGGCTGGCCGAGGAGCTGGCTCCCGACGTGGTCGTCATGGACGTACGCATGCCCGAACTTGACGGCATCGCCGCCACCCGCATCATCACCGGACGGGAGAACGCGCCCCGTGTCCTCGTCCTGACCACCTTCGACCTCGACGCGTACGTCTTCGACGCGCTGCGCGCCGGCGCCTCGGGCTTCCTCCTCAAGGACGTACAGCCCTCCCAACTACTGCAGGGCATCCGGGAGGTGGCCGCCGGCGAGAGCGTACTCGCCCCGTCCGCGACCCGCCGCCTCATCGGCCACTTCGCGTCCGGACCACCCGCCGCCGTCCCGGCCGGGAGCGCCCCTGAACTGGACAGCCTGACCGGCAGCCAGCGGGGCGTCCTCACTCTGGTCGCGGCCGGACTCACCAACACGGAGATCGCCGAGCAACTCGGCATCACCGTAGGCACCGTGAAGTCCCACGTGAACGCGCTGCTCCGCAAGCTCGGCCTGCGCGACCGCGTACAGGCGACCATCCTCGCGTACGACCTCGGCCTCGCCCGCCCGAACCCGCCCGGCACCCACCTCTGACCACCGCGACCGGCCGCCGCGACACAACCAGGAGTCCATCCCCATGACCGGCACCACTTCCGATTCCCGCCGATCCGTGCCCCGCCGACTGCGCGACCACGTCGGCGCCGTCGGCCTCGCCTACCTCGGCGTCTGCGCCGTCCTGCTCATCTGGGCACTGGCGGTGACCGCCGGCGAAAGCACGGACGCGTCCATGGCCGGCGTCATCCCGCTCCTGGCGACAGCCCCCGCCAGCCTCGTACTCCTCGTGCTGCCGGACTACAGCGCCATGTTCATCACCGCCATCGCCCTCGGGGCGGCGGTCAACACCGCGATCATCGGCTGGTGCACCCGCGCTCTGCGCCGCGGCGGGCGCCCGGAGCACTAGGACCCCGCGAGGCCTGTCTCGAACACCAGGGCCGACCGACGGCCACATCGATCTCAAGGGCACCGACGAGCGGGCCGTCCTGACTCCTGCCATGGTCGCCCTCGCCGCCACCGCGCTGACCACCGGCACGTACGACCCGCAGACGCTCTCCGCGGCCAAGGCCACCATCCGCACTCGGAATCTTGTGCGCACCCTCGCCGCCCGGCACCGGGCCGACAACACCGACACCGCGACGCTTGGGGGAAGCGGCTGGCAGTCCGCACTGCACGGCACCGGCCGACCGGCTGTTCTGCGAGAAGCTGGACACACCGGGCAAGACCACCTGGCTGCCATGCCGGCTTGGGAGGCTGACCGGCTGACCACCGGAAACAACGTCCACTCCGTCGGCTCCAGCGGTCACCAGCTCTGCATGACCCGCCGCGACGGCCCGTCGTCTCCTCTGACGACAGCACGGCGGAGGAGGACAACTGGAGCACGGCCGCGCTCTCCTCGGCTGCGGTGACTACTTCGGCAGTGTGCGGGCGGGTAGGGGGTCAGCTCCAGGCTTGCCGTTCCTGGCTGCGAGGGTCGTCGAGCTGGGTCCACTTCGCGTCGATGCGCATGGTGGCGCGGCGTTCGCTGGTGTACGGCTCCCAGCCGGGGTCGCCGGTCCGGGCGAACCGGATCCATGCCCTGTGCATCCGTGAGGCGAGATCCGCAGGCGGCTGCTGCGGGCCGAGCAGGCCGTGAGGGCCGTGCAGCCGGGGAAGATGCACGCGATCGAAGACGAAGGGAAGGTCCATCGTGTGAGTGGCGCCGAGTTCTCCTCCCTGAGCCTGGGAACGCCACGCGAACTCGTAGCAGAAGGTGGGGGACCGGGGATGCGCGGCATGCGCGTCGGCCAAGGCCCGGGTGCCCGCGCCGAACACGGCATCACCCATGATCGCGGACCGCAGCTCACCGAAGGATGCCTCGGGCCGCGACGTGCGGTACGTCTCGACGAGCCGCACTGGATCCGGGTGCGAGCGGGCCGCCACCGCGTTGACGTCGGCTGCCGTCGAGGAGGCGTATTTGCCTACGGGGACGAGGTAGAGGTTGCCTTCCTCGGCGGTGGTCCCGATGAGCAGGCCGATGTCGGCATCGAGACCGGCGGCGACGGATTCGGCAGGCTGCGTGTCCAGGACCAGACTGAAGGGGCTGAGCCCGACCAGGGGGTCGTAGTGGGTCGGGGTTTGCAGGTCGATGCCCGCGAGTCGGCCGGCGGCCTCGACCAGGCGCTCGTCGGAGATGCTCGCGAAGGCGTCGGCGTGCGGCTCGACACCGAGGGCGTTGGCTGCTGCCCTGCTGACGCGGCGGGCCTGCTGAGGGGCGAACGCCCCCAGTCCGCTGCCGCTTTGGACGATCGCCCGGTGGAAGAGGCCGGTGGCCCGGGGGGTGGCGAGGACGCCGCCGACGATGGTCGCCCCGGCCGACTGGCCGAAGAGGGTGACGTTGGCAGGATCACCGCCGAAAGCCGCGATGTTCTCCCGCACCCAGCGCAGCGCGGCCAGTACGTCGAGCAGGCCCCGATTGGCGGGCGCTCCGGGGAGGTCGAGAAACCCGGGGATGCCGAGCCGGTAGTTGAGCGTGACGAGGACGACGCCGTGTCGAGCGAAGCTGGAGCCGTCGTACAGCGCGGACCGGGTTGATCCGGCGACGAATCCGCCGCCGTGGACGAAGACCATGACGGGCAGGTCTTCGCCCGTGGCAGAGGGCCTCCAGACGTTGACGGTGAGGTAGTCCTCCCCTCGGCTCCAGCCGGCACCGAAGTAGGGGGACATGTCCACGTCGCCGAGCTTGCGCGCGGACTGAGGGGCGTTGGGACCCGGCACTGTGGCGTCCCGTACGCCGTCCCACGACGCGTGCGGTTGCGGCGGGGCGAAACGGCCGGCGCCGACGGGCGGAGCGGCGTAGGGGATGTTCAGGAAGACGGTGGTGGTGTCCTGCCGCAGACCACGGACCTCCCCCTGAGCGGTAGTGACGACGGGATCGGTGCCGTGGCTCACGATGGTGTCTCTCCTTGGGCCCGGGGCGGGCGGTCGCAATGAAGGTGTACGGGACGACCGGCACCGAGACCCAGCCCTCTGGTAGCGGCCGGGTCCCGGTTTCGACCCTGCCTACGGTCAGAGACGCTCGAGCGAGGCCCACCGCTTGATGCCGAACGAGCTGCCGCTGCGTTCCACTTCCAGCGCGCCGTGTCCGGCGAAGTGGGCGGGCACGACTAGCGCATTGGAGTCGGCGGCCCAGCCGAGAAGTTCCTGCCGGGTCCTACGGGAGGCGTGGGCGTCCTCGCAGAAGCAGCTGTTGTGTTCTGGCTGCATGATCTGGAAGGGGGAATGCAGCAGGTCGCCCACGAAGACCGCGCGCTCGGTGCCGGAGGCCAGCATCACGACGCTCGATCCCGGGGTGTGGCCAGGTGCGGCCTGCAGTCGGAGATTTGCGTCGATGTGGTGGCTTGTTTCCCAGAGCTCGACCTGACCGGCGGCGTATACGGGTGCGACGCTGTCTTCGAAGACGTTCTGGTTGACCCCGCCGGCAATCTTCGGGTTGTTGGCCGGGTTCCAGAACTCGAAGTCGGCTTTGGGCATCAGATACGAGGCGTTGCGGAAGGTCGGAACCCAGGACTGGCCCTCCAGACGGGTGTTCCAGCCGACGTGATCGACGTGCAGGTGGGTATTGACCACGATGTCGACGTCGTCTGGGTGGACGCCCGCCCGCTCCAGATTGCCGAGGAAGTCCAGCTCCAGGTGCCCCCAGAGCGGTGCGTAGGGGCGCTCCTTGTGGTTCCCGACCCCGGTGTCGATCAGGACGGTCTTGCCTTCGCTGCGCAGCACCCACGTCTGCACGGCAACCTTGCAGATGTCGGTCTCCTCGTCGAGGAAGTCCGGGACGACGACGGCACGGTGCTCGTCCCACTGATGCTTCGGTGATGCGGGGAAGAAGACGTCCGGGGTCATGCCGACCGGTCCGTGCATCTCCTCGACCCGTGTCATCTCGACGTCGCCGAGGGTGATGTTGCTCATGACGCTGCTCCTGTGTCTGTGATGCGTCTCGTGTCAGGCGTGTTGGGGCCGGGCGCGGGTCAGCGGTGGAGGCCGTGCAGGCGGGCGCGCAGGAGGTTGGGGTCCTTGGCCGTGGTGTACGCGGCGCTGAGGACGTACACCTCCTTGCCGCGCAGGGCGACGGAGGTGGGGTTCTGGAGTCCGTCGCCGGCGTCCAGAACGGTGGTGCTGGTGCCGTTGGGCTTGATGCGTACGACCTTGTTGGGGGCGTTGAGGGTGGCGAGGACCTCGTTGCCGCGGCCGGTGAAGGCGAAGTCGTCGATACCGGCCAGCCCAGTTGCCTTCACCTGCGGCACTCCCGCCCGGTTGCCGTGACGGATCGGGATGCGCAGGAGGGTGCCCTTGTCGAGATTGGTCACCCACAGCGCGCCGTCGTGTACCTTCGCGCCGTTGGCTCCGAGGAAGCCGGTCGAGGCGAGTTCGGGTGCGGTCGACCAGGTGGTGGGCCGGCCACCGGACAGGGGGACGGTCGATACGGTGCCGAGTACCGAGTCGGTGATGTAGAGCCGCTTGGAGTGCCGGTCCAGGGCGAGACCGTTGGGCAGGCCGTTCGCGGGCAGCGCGGATATGCGCTTGGGGGCCTTGCCCGGGGCCACCCGCCACAGGCCCGTCAGGTCGGCGCCACCGGTCGCGTACAGCACGTACGTGGCGCCGTCGGGAGCGTGGACGATGCCGGTGGCCAGGGGGAACCCGAGGACGGGGGTTTTGACTCCGCCGTCGGCGGGCGCGGGCAGGGTCGCCAGGATGCGAGTGTTGCCTCGGGGTGTGATCTGGGCGATCTGGCGGCTGGCGGCCAAGGTGACGTAGGCCGTGCCGTCGGGCAGCAGGGCGATGTTCTCCGGCATCTGGCCTGCTGCCAGGTCGAAGTGCTGGGTGATTCGAACGTCGCTCAGGTGCCCCAGGTGTGCTGCGGTGCTGTGGGCGGGCGGTGCGGGATAGGTGGTCGCCGGTGCCGCCTGGGCGGACAGGAACGCGGCGGAAGCGGTGGCCGCCGTCAGGGCGACCGTAGTGATGACCTTGCTGCTTCGTCGGGTGAATCGATGGGACACGGATTCCTTCAGTTCACTGGTTCCGGGCAGGCTGAAGCCGCGATGCGGCGATGCCGAGGTGATGGTGGTTAAAGGGGTGTGGTTAAGGGAGGTTCAGGTGGTGTGGGTCCCTGCGTCGGCGTCTGTGCGCGAGGAGACCTCTTCCCCAGGCGTGGCGCCGTGGGCGAGCAGCTTCAGGGCTGTCGCGGAGGGGGAGCCCGGGGTGGCTGTGGCAATCACCACGACTGGTCCGCTTCCTTGTGGACTTTGGAGCGTCTGCTGGGTGACGGTCAGGGTTCCGACCGAGGGGTGGTGCATCTCGTAGTCGGCGACGTCACAGGTCAGGATTTTGTGATCGGCCCACATGGTGGCGAACTCCGGGCTGCGCATGGTCAGTTCGCCGACGAGCCCGGCCAGCAGAGGATCCTGCGGGTATCGGCCGGCGGTGAGGCGCAGGTTGCCGACCACGGCCCTGGCCTTGGCGGGCCAATCGGTATAGAGGTCGCGGGTGTGCGCGTCGAGGAACACCAGTTTGGCCATGTTCGGCCGACGGCCCGGTTCGGCGGGGCTGGCCTGGTCGAGGTGGCCGGCGAATAGTGCGTGACCTTGGGTGTTCCAGGCCAGAACGTCAGTACGGCGGCCCATGACGATGGCGGGAGTGCCTTCAAGAGCTGCCAGCAACGCGCTGGTGGCCGGGCTGATGTACTCGGGACGGGGACGGGGTGCCGCTTTGCCCGGCTTCGGCGCACGAGCGAGCTCGTGCAGATGGGCCCGCTCGGAGTCGTCCAGGCGCAAGGCAGTCGCGAGGGCATCGAGCACCTCGCGTGAGGCGTTGCGTGACTGGCCCTGCTCAAGCCGGGTGTAGTAAGGCGCACTGATTCCCGCGAGCATCGCCAGCTCCTCCCTTCGCAGCCCCGGCACCCGGCGCCGCTCACCGTAGGTCTGCAACCCGACATCCTCGGGATGCAGAAGGCCCCGGCGTGCCTGGAGGAAGTCGGCGAGTTGCCCGTGCTCGTTCATGAAATCGAGTATGCGCGGCGTCGCCGAGCCGCGCCTCACCCTGCTGGGGTAGGGATCCGCAGGGTCTGGTTGCTCCCCACGCCGGCCCTCATGATGAGCCGCACATCCCCTCTGTCGTCTTCACTCTGGGAGTCCCTGTGAGCACTACTACGTCCGGGAGCACCGCCCCCAACCCGCAAAATTCGCTGGACGGCCTCGATCTGACGCCATTCACCTTCACCAGGCGGTGCTGGGTCGACTTGGCGCCGGACTCCGTGTATTCCCTGATCAGCGACGTTTCTATGATTGAGAATTGGAGCCCGAGCGCCAGCGCCGTGAGCTACGAGCCGGGTGGCGGCCCAAGGGTCGGCGCACGGTTCAGCGGACGCAACCGCCGCGACGGGCGTGAATGGGTCACCTACTCCGAGGTGGTGCAGGCCGACACGGGTGTCGCGTTCGCCTTCGTCGTCGGCGGAGCCGAGAAAGGCATAGTCCGTTGGGACTGGCACCTCTACAAGCAGGGCGCCGGCAGCATCGTCCAGCAAACCTGGAGACTGCTGCGCACCGACCCGGTCCTGGGCAACGCACCTGAGGACCTGTATGCCCTGCGAGACCACATGGCGAACAGCGCGGAAGCCACCCTGATCTCCCTGGCGGAGTGGATCGCGGGCCAGCGTAAGGAATGTGGGAGCAGGCCGAGCGGATTGCCCCTCTGAAGTGAAAGGCACCCTTCCAGCTTTCGCTCGTCGCGCTCGTCGTAGATGGTGCCGACTGGGTGCTGAGCACGTTCACTGGTCGAAACCGGGCGCGACTCGCTCTCACCGCCACCACTGCCCTGATGGCCTTCAACTTCCTCACCGGCCTGAGCATGAGCGGCGACGACTCGGAAACAGGAACCGGGCTCGTCCAGAGCCTGTTCTTCGGCGGCACTCCAGGGCTCCTGATCTGTGCAGCCACCGTATTGATGTTCAGGTGCGTGTGGTGACTGATCGCACGACGGTCAGGCCGCACCGGTACGGCTCGTCGAGATTGCCGTCGGGGAAGAGCCGCGCCAGCGCGGCGTGGTTGGTGTCGAGGAGTTCGGCCCGCTCGATGGGGTCCATGACCGCGAAGTGCGAGTGGGTGCCGAGGTTACGGATGTGCTCTTCGACGGTGATCCGGCGCGACCACGGGATCTCGCGGGTGCACACGTGGACCGGGAACGGGGCGAACAACTCGGCCACGGTTGCCGGGTAGTTGCGAGTGAAGGGCGCGAGTCGGGCATCCTCCGCCGCGACCCATGGGACGCGGACGTCGGCCTGGTTCCACCACAGGGCCAGCGCGCCGTGCGGGCGTAACACGCGCAGCGCTTCGGGGAGGGACTGGGCCGGGTCGGTCCAGTGCCAGGCCTGGGCGTAGGTGATCATGTCGAAGGTGTCGGCGGCGAAGGGGAGGCGGTTCCCCTCGCCCCGCACCAGCGGGATCTTCCGTTCGGCCGCGCGCAGCTCGGCGGCCATGCCGGCGCCCGGCTCCAGGGCGACGACGTGGGCGCCGCGTTCGCGGAGCAGCCGGGTGGCGATGCCGGTGCCGGCCCCGCAATCCAGCACGTCGGCGCCGGCCAGCGGTCGGCCGGCGAGTTCCTCAACGGCGTCGAAGAGGGCCGGCGGATAGTCCGGGCGGGCGGCAGCGTATTGCGTGGCAACGGTGTCGAAGGACAGGGCGCGGGCTTGGTTCGCGTGAGATGCCATGCCCGCGATCTTTCTGGGTGCGGGGAGGAGTTGTCAGCGGTGCGCGGCGGGATCCGCGTCGAGCGCAAGTGATTGACGGGCCCCGAACAAGCCTCATCTTGATGAGCACGTTCATCCTTCGGCCTAGCGGCACAACTGTGGAGCCCGGCTGTCAGTGCCGGGTGCAAGACTGCCCGGCATGATCGAACCGAACGCGAAATCGGACCTTCTCCGATACCTGCAAGAGGTGCGTGATGCCCTGGTGTGGAAGCTCGATGGGCTCTCGGAATACGACGTCCGTCGCCCGCTGACTCCCACGGGCACGAACCTGTTGGGCTTGGTCAAACATGTCGCCGGCGTGGAGCTGGGGTACTTCGGCGACACGTTCGGGCGGCCGTTCTTCGACGAAGAGCCGCCGCCCTGGTGGTATACGGAGGACGCGGAATCCGAATCGGACATGTGGGCCTCTGCGGACGAGTCGCGCGAAGAGATCGTGGGGCTGTATCACCAGGCGTGGGCGCACTCCAACAGTACGATCGCGACGCTGACGCTTGACGCGATCGGTCACGTCCCGTGGTGGCCGGAGGAACGGCGAGAGGTGACGCTGCACCACGTCCTGGTACGCATGATCTCCGAAACCCAGCGGCACGCGGGCCATGCCGACATCGTGCGAGAGCTCATTGACGGATCCGTCGGGTATTCGCAGGGCAAGGACAACATGCCACCAGGTGATCAGGCATGGTGGGAGGGCTACCGGAGCCGTCTGGAGCGTGTGGCGCGGGAAGCCGGCAGCGACTGATCTCATCTCACTCTTCGTCGCCGACCCCTGCGGCAGACGGACACTCCGCCGTGCCACCGCAAGCCCCTGGCTGACGTCAAAACCAGGCCCTGGCACAGATGTTGGGGAGTGGTCGCGGAGCGTAGCAGCGCGTTGGACTGCGAGCATCGGGATGGGTCCGGCAGACGACGATCTGCGCTTCGGCCGCCGATATCCTGCGTGACATGACCAACTCGTATGCGGGCTTTGCCGATGCTGAGGTTGCGATATCTGCGGCA
Source organism: Streptomyces sp. NBC_00258 (assembly GCF_036182465.1). Classification (NCBI taxonomy): domain Bacteria; kingdom Bacillati; phylum Actinomycetota; class Actinomycetes; order Kitasatosporales; family Streptomycetaceae; genus Streptomyces; species Streptomyces sp. NBC_00258. The sequence continues at coordinate 1,181,722 of NZ_CP108081.1, read as the reverse complement.
CGTGCCGGTGCGGACATGGTGCGCAACCTGTACGGCCAGCGGCTCGCCCGCACCGACAAGGGCGCCGGGGACTTCGCCACCGCCGCCGATGTTGATGCCGAGAAGATGATCCTCAGCGTCATCCACACTGCTCGGCCCGATGATGGTGTGCTTGGCGAAGAAGGCGGACAGCAGGGTGTCGCAGGGGCCGCGCGTCAGTGGTTGGTGGATCCCCTGTGCGGCACGCTGAACTACGCCGTCGGCAACATGCTCGTAGCCGTCAACGTGGCGCTGCGCAGCGGTGCGGCAGCGGTGGCCGACCCGTTCAGCGGCGAGGTCTTCTTCACCGATGGTGAGACCGCCTGGGTACGGCACAAGGGTGACGATGCCCAGCTGGCGCCCACGTCTGCCACCCGACTCGTGGATGTCAATCTGGATCCGCCGTTCCCCAGCGCGCCCGGCTTCCGGGCTGTGAACTTGCTGGCCCAGCACCGATTCGTGGAACGGTTCCGGCCCCGGGTGGTGTCCACGACTCTGGCATTGGCCTGGGTCGCCGCCGGCAAGCGCGCCGCATACGTCACGGATGGCGACGACCTGTCTGGGAGCGTGCACTTCGCCGCCGGCATCGCTCTGTGCCAGGCAGCCGGCTGCGTCGTCACCGGGATCGACGGCGCCCCGATCGGACAGGCAGGCCGCGGACTTGTCGTGGCCGCCGACGGCGAAACCCACCAGCTGCTCATGTCGATGATTCGCAGCTGAAGCTGCGCGACAGATGGAGCAGTTGTGGAGCAGCCGCCGAGGGTTACTGAGCGTGGAGTGTGCGAAGCCGGTGAGGCCGAGCAGTTGGCTGGCGCCAACGGCGTCGATCCAGGCGGGGAGCCTGGCACCGAGGCGGCCGAGGAGTATCTCGCCGCAAGCAGTTTGCTGTACAGCCGGGTGACGCCTGTGCCTCCTGCGGCGACCCGTCGCTGCAAGTAGGACGTGTGGGGATCCAGCCTGCTGGGCCGCGACCGGCTCTCGCGGAAGGTGTCCTGCCAACGCGTCGCGGTCGCATAGCGGAGCACGGTGTTGAGGACCCCAGCCCAGGTGCAGGGCACAGCCGGCACACAACGCGGATCTGCACCAGGCCCACCCAGTCGCCGCGGAGCACGCTCTGCCGGTGCAGAGCAGCGCCGATTCGGCACGGCGAGAGGCACAGTGCACCGTAGCTCGACCGCCGTCCCCAGAGGGCCGGCGCCGAACGCCTTCCGTGGCGCCGCGCGGCCTCGCGGAGTCGAGCGGGCGCCGCCGACTCCGGTACCCGCAGCTCACGCGGCACACCGGATTCGGAGAACCGCGGCCTGCGGCGCCGCGGGCCCGGCAGGTTCCGATCGTGGCGCGGCACGCCGGTGACCTCTTGTGTCTTGCGCACAGTCCCGCCGAAGCAGTTGTGGGGTCGCTGACTATGAACCCACCTCATCCGGACGTAACTTACTCAGCCGTAACTTCGCATCCAACCGATTCCGAGGGAGCCAGCCTTGCGAAAGGAAACAGCGAAACGGAAGAAGAAGCCGCTGGTGATGCTCGGGATGGGGTCCCTCGTGGCGGCGGGGCTCACGGTTCCGGCCTACACCGCCGGAGCATCCGAGCCGACCGCCGACTGTGACGCCGCGGACGACGCGATCTACACTCCGCCGGCCGCCGCCCCCGCCACGCCCGGCCAGGTCGTCTCCTGCCGCCCGACCAAGCTGCCGCACGTGCCGGGCAACATCCCCATGGACGCCTGGAAGGTGCAGTACAGCTCCACGAACAATGCCGGCGGGCCGGTAGCCGTCTCCGGTACGGTCGCGGTGCCGAAGGCCGAGTGGCGGGGTCCGGGGCCGCGCCCGATCGTGGCGTTCAACCCCGGCACGCTGGGCCTCGGCCCCCAGTGCGCCTTCTCCAAGCAACTGGCCGGCGAGTACCAGGACGCGTACGAGGGCGACAACATCTCCGCCGCCCTGAAGGCCGGTTACGCCATCGCCGCCACGGACGGGGCGGGCTATCTGACCGGGCAGACCCACCCGTACGTCTCCGGGCAGGACGCCGGGCACGCACTGCTGGACATCGCCAGGGTCGCGCCCGCCGTACCCGGCAGCGGCCTGGACGGCAAGGCGCCGGTCGGCCTCTGGGGCTACTCGGAAGGAGGCGCGGCCAGCCTCTGGGCGGCGCAGCTGGCGGACTCGTACGCACCCGATGTCAACGTCGTCGCCGACGCCTCCGGAGGTGTCCCCGGTGATCTGAAGGCCGTCGCGAAGGCCCTGGACGGCGGTCCCTTCGCGGGCTTCCTCGCGGACGCCCTGGTCGGCCTGGCGGCCGCGCACCCGCAGATGCCGTTCGACGAAATCATGAACGGCACCGGCAAGGAGGCAATCGAGAAGGCCAAGTCCCTGTGCTTGGTGGGAACCATCGCGAACTTCGCGGGACAGAAGGTCGAGAACTACAGCACGGACCAGCTTTCCCTCGACGGGATTTACGCCCTGGCGGGCGGTGACGGCACCACGTGGGGCGAGGTCGTGGACCGGCAGAAGCTGGGCACACGCATCGGGCCGAGGGGCTCGGGCGCCAAGTACGAAATCGGCTTCCCCGTCATGCAGTACCGCGGGCTGTTCGACGAGGTGATCCCGACCGAGACCGAGGACGCGACCCGGCAGGCGTACTGCTCCGCCCAGGTGCCCACGCGCTGGAAGACCTATCCGGGCGAGCACCTGACCGCCGACAACCAGGCGGTGAATGACGTCGTCGCCTGGCTGGGCGACCGGTTCGCGGGGAAGACGGAATACGGCAACTGCTGATCCTTCCGGCACCGTCCTCTGGCGCTGTCACCTGGCACTCAGGTGACAGCGCCAAGGTGTCTGTCCGCAGACCGTGCCTGTGCGCTGATCGCACAGTACGTTCACCGGCACGTCCAAACGGCGGACGGCGGGCCCTGGGGGCGGAAGGATGGCAGACATGACATTGCCTGCTCTCCCCGAGGAGTCCTTCCAGCGCGTGCTCTGTGTCGTCGCGCACCCTGATGACATGGAGTACGGCACGTCCGCGGCCGTCGCTCGCTGGACCGCGCGCGACATCGAGGTCGGTTATCTGCTGCTCACCCGCGGCGAGGCCGGCATGCCGAACCCTCCTGAGGAGACGGCACGCCTGCGCGTCGCCGAGCAGCAGGCCGCCTGCGCCGTCGTCGGTGTGGAGCACCTGACCGTCCTCGAACATCCGGACGGCGTGCTCGTCTACGGCCTCGACCTGCGCCGGGACATCTGCCGGGAGATCCGTCGGTTCAAGCCCGACGTCGTACTCGGCACTGGTTACGAGCTCGAAACGCCCTACGGCTTCGACCAGGCCGACCATCGCGCGGCCGGGCTCGCGACGCTCGACGCGGTGCGCGACGCGGGGAACCGGTGGGTCTTCCCGGAGCAGGTCGACGATGAGGATCTACAGCCGCACTCCGTGCGCTGGCTCCTCGTCCCCGGCCTCGTCGGCTCCGGTGCGACCCACGGCGTCGAGGTCACGGGCGAGCCGCTGCGTCGCGGCGTGGCCTCGCTCGAGGCGCACGCCGCGTACCTGGCCGCGCTCCCGGGCCACCCCGCCCCCGAGGACTTCATCCCGAAGTTCACCGCGATGAGCGGCAAGGCCATGGGCGTCGAGCACGCCGTCCTGTTCCGCGCTCACGACCTGCAGGCACCACCGGATTTCTTCACCGAAGCCGTGCAGGACTGACTCGGGGGCACTCGTTGACGATGTGCCCGACGTACGACTCACTCCACAGAGCGAACACACTGACCACCTGATCTCAAATTCGTGGAAAATCGGCCGCCAAGGAGCCGTCTGCCGTGAGATTTGGCCACGGAATCTGCGACCAGGAGCCCTCGGGGTACGTCGCGGAGGTTTACCGGATCCGACATGGCGCTGAGACGTGCAGGTCGCGCTTCTACCTCGTTCGCGTGGGAACGCCGACGCGCGGAAGGCCAAGCGGGCGCGCCGGGAACACCGGTCCGGCCGACGCGGTTGCATCGACCGAGGCACCGGCGCCGCACGGGTGGGGAACACGGGGACCACAAGGTCGTCCGCCCCACCAGGATCCGGGCCCGGGGATCGCGGTATGCCCGCCGCGCTACTTGGACCAAGACGTATTTCTGCAGGAGGACTGTTTCATGACTGACCGGCCCTTGACGCTCATGGCAGTACACGCCCACCCCGATGACGAGGCCACCGGAACCGGAGGGGTCCTGGCGCGGTATGCGGCCGAAGGCATTCGCACGGTTCTCGTGACGTGTACCGACGGCGGTTGCGGTGACGGACCGGGCGGTGTCAAGCCGGGTGATCCCGGGCACGATCCGGCGGCGATCGCAGTGATGCGCCGTCAGGAACTTGAGGCGAGCTGTGAGGTCCTGAAGGTCAGCGATCTGGAGATGTTGGACTATGCCGACTCCGGGATGATGGGCTGGCCGAGCAACGACGCCCCCGGATCTTTCTGGCAGACCCCCGTGGAGGAAGGTGCGGCCCGCCTCGCGGAACTCATGCGGCACTACCGACCTGATGTGGTCGTCACCTATGACGAGAACGGCTTCTACGGCCACCCCGACCACATCCAGGCCCACCGCATCACGATGGCGGCGCTGGAGATGACCGCGCTGACACCGAAGGTGTACTGGACCACGATGCCCCGCTCGATGATGCAGCGGTTCGGCGAGATCATGCGCGAGTTTCATGAGGACATGCCGGAGCCGGATCCTGCCGAGGCCGCCGCGATGGCCGAGATCGGCCTCCCCGACGATGAGATCACCACGTGGGTGGACACCACCGGGTTCAGCGGTCAGAAGTTCGACGCGCTGGCCGCGCACGCCAGTCAGGGCGAGAACATCTTCTTCCTCAAGATGGGCAAGGAGAGGTTCGGCGAGCTGATGGGCATGGAGACGTTCGTACGTGTCCAGGACGCCACAGGCGCGGCCACACCCGAGAACGACCTCTTCGCCGGACTGCGCTGACCCGCCCGTCCGACCGGTCGGCAAAGCGCATCGACCGCACGGCGCGTTCGAGCGGGTCACACACCCGGAGGCTTGTCCACGCGAGTTCCGCTCCGGAAGCCCGCGTCCAGGTGCGCGGCAGCCCAGGTCACAAGCCCGGCGGTCTGCTCCGATCAAGACGGACCGCCGGGGAAGCGACACGAAGCCGAGGATCCGATGTCCGACAGGCCGTGAGGCAACGGGAGAAGCAGCAGGTCACGAGGTCAGTCTCCAATCGGGCTCCGTGAGGATGAGTCGGGTTGACGGGGCTGACGGCTTCGGTTCCGACGGGCACACGCGATGGGCATCGTGCGTACTACTTGTTCGGGTCTCGGAAGCGGCCGAGTCCCTTCCTGATGGCGTTCAGTGGTGAGCTGCCCGCCCCGGCCGTCCCCGGCACGGGCGTCCGGGGCGAACCGTCACCGTTGGTGAACTCGGCCAGTGCGGCCTGGGCTGCTTCGGCCGCCTCCCGGTAGAGATCACAGGACTTTGTCATGGCATCGAGTGCTTCGGCGTATTTGATGACCATGCCCTGCGCATGGGCCAGTTCCTCGTCCGGGGTCAACAGGTGCCAGCCCTGGCGCAGTTGCGTCAGGGCCTGCTCGGCGCCCTCGGGCAGGGGGCGCGGCAGCTTGGCGAACTCCTCGATGAGGCCAAGAAGCTCTGTTGGTTCCGAGCCGTCCAGGAAGACACTGTGCACGGTGAAGTGCTCCGCGTCGTAGTCCGGGCTCCGCGGCTGCGTGGGCAGGACGACGGCGCCGCCGCGCGGCATCCGCACATTCAGCGCCCGTTTCATCGCGAAGTCGGCAACCTGAGCCTGCGCCGGCGTGGCCCGGTGCTCAACCACCCGGTGCCGCAGGCTTGGCGGCAGGAACGCGGAGAGCGGCTGCTGTCCCCTGGCGTCGGGCGTCATGGCCTCATGGACCACGACATGGATGTACCAGGTGTTGCGGGAGCAGTCGCGCAGGCGGCGGCGCAGCTCGCTCTCGTCCTCGGGCAGGTGGTTCGCCGCCCGCAGGCGCACTCCCGGTACCAAGTCGTGGTCCCAGGCGATTCGGTCGCTGTCGGGCCAGAACATGGTGGCGGGCGAGGGCCACTGGGGGTTCCATGCCAGTTCTGCCTCAGCGGCCAGGACCCAGGTGATTCCCTCGTTGTCCGCGCGGCGGACCCCATCCTCGTACATGGTCAACTGGGCGCGCACCGTGACGCCGTCGGCCACGCGCCAGCGGGCCTCGAAGAGCCGACGGGCTGACGGTCCGGGTCCGGCGGACTCCTCCCGCGGGTGCAGGACGGTGGAGCGGGCCGCCTCTGCGGGGTCGAGGTCCAGGAAGTCGTCGAGGACCCCAGCTGCCTTGAGGGCGATCAAGTTGCGCCGGACGTCCCGCTCGGGTTCGGGCCCGGGATGGTATCCGCGCGCCAGCCATGCGGTGCCGGGGACGGTCGTCGAAGAGCTGCTGTTCTTGGTCATGGAACCGTTCTGTGGGAGATCAAGGCCCGACCAGTATGGTCCGTGCCGCTGTACCTGTCGCACCGCGCTCCCGGCGCAAGCCGCGAGCAGGCATCTCGTACACTGCTGCCCGCCGGCGTCTCGTCGATGTCCCCCAGGAGGGTCGCTAGGAGGCGAGGTGGCCGCGCGTCGTCCCGATCACCGGCCACGTGGCCACGCCGGAACTCGGGTGACGTCCGGGTTCTCAAGACGGGGAACCTGACCGGTCCGTGAAGACCGGCTCGCACGGTGCCGGCAGACCGACGGCTCGTTCCAGCCTCAGTAGCGTCGACAGCCGTCCTCATCAGATCGTTCTCCTGGGCGGTGGCCCCTTCGTGCGTCGCCTCTTTCGCCCGGTTGAGTCAGCGTCGGATCTCCGTGCGGCTGAGTCCGTCACTGACCGCCTGCTGGAGGGCCGTCATGACGGCTGAGCTGTTCTCCGACGCGATGCCCTGCGCGTCGTTGCCAGTGGCCCGCACTGTTGGGCGGGCCTGCGGCGGCGCTGTCCTGGGCTCCCATACTCCGACGGGCCGCCGCGCGGTACGAAGCCGACGGATCTCTTCGACGCAGGGGCGGTCGGTCCCGAATCGGTGAACTCCACTTCGTGCAGGTCGAACTGAGTTGCTTGAGGCGGAGATCTTCCTCGCTGGTCAGGCCGTCGAGGTGGCGGGGGAGCCGGGCGGTGGCCTGGCGCATGGTGAGAGCTTCGAGAAGGCCGCTCAGCGCGGTCCGGTTCCGTGCAAGGGCTCCAGTTAGCGGCGCACGCTGCGGGCGCTGCCACGGTCTGCCTGGACCCGCCGAACGAGTCCCGGCCTGCTCCGGTCGAAGCCGCCAGGCCGGTCCTGACAAGACCCATCTGAACCCTCCGCTTGACGCATACCCATATCGGAATATGATGGCGTCCATGGCACGAGCAGCGACGACGTCGGACGTCTTCAACGCCATCGCCGAGCCGCAGCGCCGGGACATCTTGACGCTCCTGCGGGCAGGTGAGCGGCCGGTGACCGAGTTGGCCCAGGAGCTGGGGATGTCCCAGCCGGGGGCGTCCAAACACCTGCGGGTGCTCCGGGAGGTCGGGCTGGTGCGGGTCCGCGAGGCGGGCAAGCAGCGCCTGTACGGCCTGGACGCCCGCGGGCTGCGACCGGTCCACGAGTGGACCGGCGGATTCGAGCAGTTCTGGAACGAGAGCTTCGACCGGCTGGACGCATACGTGCAGGACCTCAAGCAGACACGGCAGGAGGAATGACCGATGGCAGCGACAGGACGGGACGCGTCGGCGCAGTCAGCGACGGCCGACCGCGAGATTGTGATCTCCCGGGTCATCGACGCCCCGCAGGAGCTGGTGTTCGAGGCGTTCACCGAGGTGCGGCACCTCTCGCGGTGGTGGGGGCCGGAGGGGTTCACCACCACTACGCGGGCGTTCGAGTTCCACGTCGGTGGGGCATGGGACTTCGTGATGCACGGACCGGACGGGACGGACTACCAGGAGTGGATCTCCTGGACCGTGCTCGCCCCGCCGGAGCGGATCGAGTTTCTCCACGGTGAGTCCCGCGACGACCCGAACGCCTTCGAGTCGGTCCTGACCTTCGAGCCGGACGGTGCGGCGACCCGGATCGAGATGCGCACGGTGTTCCCCACCAAGGAGCTGCGCGACGAGGCGGTCGAGAAGTACCACGCGATCGAGGGCGGTCGGCAGACCCTGAGCAACCTGGCTGTGTACGTTGCCGAGATCGTTCGGAAGGGGGCGGAGGGCTGATGGCCGGGAAGGTGTTCTTCAGCGTGTCGATGTCGCTGGACGGTTTCATCGCTCCCGAGTCTTCCGAGGAATTGATGGGGCAGCAGTGGATGGAGCTCCAGCGGTGGATCTTCCCGCTGCGGTTCTTCCGGGAGAACCTGAAGCTCGGTGAGGGCGGCGAGGAGGGGCGCGACAACGACATCGCGCGGGAGACGTTCGAGCGCACCGGTGCGAGCGTGATGGGCAAGCGCATGTTCGACGCCGGCGAGCAGATGTGGCCGGAGGAGGCGCCGTTCCGTACCCCGGTCTTCGTCGTGACCCACACCAAGCGTGACCCGTGGGAGCGGCCGGGCGGGACCACCTTCCACTTCGTCAACGACGGCATCGAGGCCGCACTCGACCTGGCCCGCGAGGCCGCCGTCGATCGCGACGTCCGCATCGCGGGCGGCGGCGCGACGATCCTGGAGTACGTGAACGCCGGCCTGATCGACGAGTTCTCGATCGCGCTGTCACCCGTGCTGTTCGGCTCCGGGATTCGCCTGTTCGAGGGCGTGGACGCGGGCCGCGTGGCCCTGGAGCAGGTCCGCACGGAGCCCTCCCCGAGGGTGACGCACCTGACCTACACCGTCCGGGAGCGGTAACTGTCCCGAGCTCAGCGCTCTCCCGCCGAGATCAGCTGCCCGCGGACAGCCCGGCCCGCCTTGTGAATGCTCCGGTGGGGCTATGCGGCGGAGTCCGGCAGCAGGAGCCGGGCTAGCCAGGCGGTGCGGGTCCGGCGGGCCGCGGCCGAGATGCGCGCCTGCGGGTACAGGGCGTCGAAGCCGTGGAAGCCGCCCGCCCAGACGTGGAGTTCGGCCTGGCCGCCGGCCGCCCAGATGCGGGTGGCGTAGTCGGTGTCCTCGTCACGGAAGACCTCGGCGGAGCCGGTGTCGATGTACGTCGTCGGCAGGCCGGAGAGATCATCGGCCAGCGCGGGTGAGACGTACTCGGGTATTTCCTGGTCGGTGAGGTCACCGAGGACGGCACGCCATCCGAACTCGTTCATCTCGCGGGTCCACACGCCGGGCCCGCCGGAGTACTGGCGGCTGGAGGTGCTGGTGTTGCGGTGGTCGAGCATGGGGCAGATCAGCATCTGTGCGGCGATCGCCGGGGTGCCGAGGTCGCGGGCCAGCAGGGTGACGCCGGCGGCGAGGCCACCGCCCGCGCTGGCGCCCGCCACGACGATCCGGGAGGGATCGATGCCCAGTTCGGCGGAGTGTTCGGCGACCCACAGCAGTCCCTGGTAGCAGTCGTCGACCAGAGCAGTCCCGGTGGCCTCGGGTGCGAGCCGGTAGTCCACGGAGACCACGACCGTGCCGAACTCGTCGAGCCACTCCAGGGGGATGTCGATCTGCGAGAAGCGGTCACCCATGACCATCCCGCCGCCGTGCATCCAGTAGACGCAGGGTGCGGCGGTGGTGCGATCGGTGTTCGCGGGGCTGAAGACCGACAAGGGGATCGGTGCGCCGTCCTTGGCGGGCACGGTGACTTCGCGCCGGTCGACCTGCCGGTGGGCGAGGAGGGGCTCGACGGGTGTCGACGGGAGCTGGCGCAGTTGCGTGAGTACGTCTGGGCTGAGCTGGGACATGAGGGGCATGTCGGCGAGCAGCTCACGCAGTTCGGGGTCCAAGGCAGGTCGTGCTGTGGTCATGGTCGCGGCCTTTCGGGGGTGGTGGCGGACGGTCGGGTGAGGAGAGGGTCTGCTCGGGAGGCGTCGAGGCAGCAGGGGTCGGGGGATGGGGCGACCGGGGGTCAGAAGGCGGCCTTGCCGCGGACCGGGACGTAGTCGCTGTACTCGGACTCCTTGGCCAGCAGTCCGTCGATCTGCGCCACGATGGCCTGGGCGGCCTCGCCGGCGAAGATCCGGTGGTGGTCCTCCTCGCTGGTCCAGCCCTCGCTGACGTGGACGATGTCGGGGCTGGACGCGGACCGGGAGACGAGGTACACGACGCAGTGCTCGCTTGCCCCGGGGCTGCCCTCGTCCAGGCCGGTCAGCAGCAGGGCGACCAGCTGGTCGCCCTTTCCGGGCCTGGCGGTCAGGGTGGCGTTGAAGCCGTAGTTGGCGATCATGGCTGCCTTCTTCTCGTTGAGGGAGTGGAGTGATTCCATTCAACCGAGATGACCTGCGGAAACGTTAGAATGATGCTCTCTCGTACTTGCACGATCCTCGTGTGTGTGGGAGTTCGTGGTCTCGACTGAGACGTCCATGGGACGAGCAGCGTGCGGACCGTCCTGATGCCCACCGCGCCGAAGATGGGCCGGCGGCGCTACAACGGCTCCTACGCCGAATCAGAACCCTGGCCGCCGTCGAGTGCAGTGTGGCCAGCTCGGTCGTGTCGACACCGCGGAGTTGTACCGGACCCTTGCCGATGAGCGTGATCCGGGTACAGGCGGATAGTTCTGGTGGGTGCCGGGCGAGCGGCCGGAGCGTCCGGCCGGGCTGAGTCGGGACAGCCGGGGAAGGCTCCCGCGCGGGCCTGCGAGTCAGTGGGAGGTGGACCACCGGGGAGCGGTCTGGGCCCAGGCCGCGTCCCATTGAGCGAGGTTGTGACGCTCCAGCCTGCGGTGGGCGTAGCAGTATGCGGCGGTGCCGAGTATGGGGGCAGTCATGGCGGCGAGGACGGCGTAGCCCATGGTGTGGTTACGGACCTGTTCCGTGGTCAGGGGCGGATTGGTGATCTTCCCTTCGGTGTTGACCCAAACGCGGACGGTGCTGCCGGCGGTCAGGGCGGGTTCGACGTCGGTCTTCGCGGTGCGGGTGTGTCCTTGGGGATCGGTGAAGCGGACGGTGGCCGGGTACAGGGCCCTCTTCGCCTCGTCCGATCCCGGTTCTGGGTGGCGGGGGGCATCGTGGACAAGTACGGCGGGGATGTGGTGTCGGTTGGCGGCTTGGTGCCGGGCGGTCTCCTGGTAGTGACGGTAGGCGGTGTCGCCGACCAGGAACATGGCGGCGGGGGTGGCGGCCAGGACAGCCAGGAACAGGCCAACGGCAATCCATGCCTGTGCGAGATCAGTGCGACGGCGCAGGGGGTTGCGCCGCCATCGCCATAGGAGAACGTGCGGGGGTTGTTCGGGGGGCGGTTGTGCCGGGGGTATTTCGCGGTCCACGTGGCTTCTCCTTCCGCATGAGCGTGGCAGCCTCGCCGGACACAGCGGGGCTCTGGGCGGGGACGGGGTGGCGGGCTAGTGGAGGTGCGCGGCGTCGGTGATTCCGGTGGTCGAGGGGTGGGTGTGGGCGGCTTGGAGGAGTCTTGCGGCGCCGCGGACTGCGGCGGTGTGCGGGGCGGGGACGGGGGCGACGGGTGCGTGCAGCCGGTTGGTGAGGCGGTAGGTGATGTCGGGACGCAGGGCACCGCCGCCGGCGAGGAGTGCGCCCCGTTGGAGGGCGTCGAGCGTCTGGGAGGTGTGGTCCTGTTCCAGCATGGTGGTCACCATTTCGACGACCGCGTCGGCGATCTGCGCAGGAGGGGTGAGGCTGTCCAGGTCGCTCGTGCCCAGGGCGGTGTGGCGGGCGTCGATCACCGCACCGTCGGCGAGGAGCGCGACCTCGGTGAGGTGGGCGCCGATGTCCACGACGAGCAGCGGGCGGGTCAGGTCGGCGTCCGCGGCCATGGCTACGGCGCGTGGCGTGGGGACGGTCAGTACTGTGCGCGGGCGCAGGACCTCGACCGCGGTGCGGGCTTCGGCCCGGTAGGCGACTCCGCCCAGTACGGGCGTGGTGAGGATGAGCAGAGGGCGGCCGAAGCGGGGCATGCGGTGGCCGAGCAGCCGGTCGAGCATCCGCGCGGTTCCGGGAGTGTCGACGATGGCGCCGCGCTGGATGGGGTACGTGGCGCTGCGGCCCGGGAAGGTGACCGTGGGCACGTCGAGGATCATTCGCCGCCCGGACGCCCAGGCACGGGTGCGGGCACTGCCCAGGTCAAGGGCGATGCCGGAGCACTGTCGGCACCAGGGCCAGGAGCGGTGCCGGGCGGTCAGGGGGCGGGGCTCGCGCGGGGTGGTCACCGGCCGGCCTCCCTGACCTGTTGGCAGCGGGCGCAGTAGCGGGCCTGCGGCACGATCATCAGTCGTTCGCGCGCGATAGGTCGGCGGCACAGGTGGCAGGAGCCGTAGCGGCCCTGGTCCATCCGCGCGAGGGCGGCTTCCACATCGGCCAGGACCATACGGGCGGAAGCGGCGAGCTTGACGCGGACCTCGAGCTGGGAGGTGGCCTGCCGGTCGCGCAACGCGTCGGTGCGGGTCGTGGCGGCTGCCGAGAGCTGCCGCAGCTGATCCTGGCGGAAGAGCCGTTGTTCATGCAGGATCTCGCGCAGTGCGGCGAGGTCTTCGATCGACGGGGTCGTGCTGCGGTCGTCGTCGATGATCTGGTGGTTCACCATTTCACCCCTTGGGCAGGGCTGGAGACGGAGGGCGGACGGGGGGTCGTCAGTCGGCGTTGCGCTGGCAGGGGACGCAGAACTGCGTGTAGGGCAGGATTTCCAGGCGCTCGACCGGGATGGGCTTGGAGCAGCCCTGACAGATGCCGTAGCTGCCGTCCTGGACGCGGGCGAACGCGGCCTCGACCTGGGCGAGGACCCGACGGAGGGTGTCTTTCTGCGCAGACAGCACCTGTTCCTCCGCGTTCGGCCCGGCCTCGTCGATGGCCCGCAGCTGCGTGAGGCGGGAGGCGCGTTCGTGTTCGAGACGCTGGCGGGCCTCGTGCGCCGTCAGCCGCTCAAGGCGGGTTGCGGCCTGGGGCGTATCGAGTGACATGGTGGCTCCTACTTTCAACGGGGCGGATCGCGCCGGGCAGGGGAGTCGTTCGGGGCCAGGGCCCGAAATCACGGGTGGCGGTTCATGCCTCCACCGTGGCCGCAATGCCGCGCAAAACCCATCGGGCGCGATACCCATCTACGGCATGTCCCAGGGCCCATCGCGGCGTGGGCAGGCCAGATCCGGGAAATGGGCATTGGAGCCCATCGACGCTGGAACCGGGAGAGGGCAGGCTGGGCAACAGGCCGGTACAGACCAGTGGCCGCAGCTCATGCTCGGGGTGCGCGGTGACCGACAGCAGAGGTAAAACCGTGTCACCAAAGGAAGGCGTCGTCCCGGTGTCCTTGTTCTGGCGGATCTTCGCGCTCAACGCGGTAGTGCTGGGGGGCGCCACCGCACTGCTTCTGTGGGCTCCGGTGACCGTCTCCGTGCCGGTGGTGCTCACCGAGGCCGTCATCCTCGTGGCCGGGCTGGTCGTCATGCTGGTCGCCAACGCGGCCCTGCTGCGGATCGGCCTGGCCCCGCTCGACCGGCTCACCCGGCTGATGACGACCGTCGACCTGTTGCGCCCCGGGCAGCGGCTGCCGGAAGGGCGCCGCAGCGAGACCGCCGAACTGATCCGCACCTTCAACGCCATGCTCGGACGACTGGAGCACGAGCGGGTCACCAGCAGCGCCCGCATCCTGCTCGCGCAAGAAGCCGAACGGCGCCGCATCGCCCAGGAACTGCACGACGAGGTCGGCCAGAGCATGACCGCGATCCTGCTGTCGCTCAAGCGCGCCGCGGACGAGGCGGACGGCCCCCTGCGGGACGAGCTGCAGCAAGCGCAGGAGATCACCCGCGGGAGCCTGGACGAGGTGCGCCGTCTGGTGCGTCGGCTGCGGCCGGGCGTGCTGGAGGATCTCGGCCTGATCAGTGGCCTGACCTCGCTGACCACCGAGTTCGCCACGCACGCCGGACTGCGCGTACTGCGGCGCTTCGATACCGACCTGCCCGTACTGGACGCGGAGACGGAACTGGTGCTCTACCGCGTCGCCCAGGAAGCCCTGACCAACGCGGCCCGCCACGCCGAGGCCGGCCAGGTCGAGGTGAGCCTGCACCACACCGACGGAGCGGTGGTGCTGTCCGTCGTCGACGACGGCCGGGGAACCGGAATCGCCCGTGAAGGGGCAGGGATCCGCGGAATGCGCGAGCGGGCCCTGCTGATCGGGGCCACGCTGGACGTCACCTCCCAGCCGCCGGCCGGCACGCAGGTCCGGCTGACCGTCCCTCTCCTCAGGAAGCAGCCATGACCACGCCCGACACACCCGTGATCCGTATCCTTCTTGCCGACGACCACGCGCTGGTACGCCGCGGGGTGCGACTCATCCTCGACCGGGAGCCGGATCTCGAGGTCGTCGCCGAGGCCGGGGACGGCGCGGAGGCCATCGAACTTGCCCGCACCCATGAGGTCGACCTGGCAGTGCTGGACATCGCGATGCCTCGGATGACCGGTCTGCAGGCCGCACGCGAACTCGCCGCGCTGAAGCCCGGCGTGCGTGTGCTGATGCTGACGATGCACGACAACGAGCAGTATTTCTTCCAGGCGCTGAAGGCCGGCGCCAGCGGTTACGTGCTGAAGTCCGTGGCCGACCGCGACCTGGTCGCCGCCTGCCGGGCCGCCATGCGCGACGAGCCCTTTCTGTATCCGGGCGCGGTCACCGCGCTCATCCGCAACTATCTCGACCGGGTCCGCCACGGAGAGGAACCGCCCGATCAGGTACTGACCGCGCGCGAGGAAGAGGTCCTCAAACTCGTGGCCGAAGGCCACTCCTCCAAGGAGATCGCCGAGATGCTCTTCATCAGCATCAAGACCGTCCACCGGCACCGGGCGAACCTGCTGCACAAACTCGGCCTGCGCGACCGCCTGGAGCTCACCCGCTACGCGATCCGCGCCGGCCTCATCGAAGCCTGACCCTGGATCATGCCGAGGTGACCGACGTTGCCCTGGCGGCGGTCTGCCCGCTGTCCGCCCACCAAAACCGCGCCCACGGGGCAGCAGCGTCAC
The DNA here is from genome assembly GCF_036182465.1 of Streptomyces sp. NBC_00258. Lineage (NCBI taxonomy): Bacteria > Bacillati > Actinomycetota > Actinomycetes > Kitasatosporales > Streptomycetaceae > Streptomyces > Streptomyces sp. NBC_00258. The sequence continues at coordinate 1,166,666 of NZ_CP108081.1, read as the reverse complement.
GTGAGGCAGCGGAGGATCGACAGCCTCGGCACCGCGTAGAGGCTGACGGACCACGCCTTCCGTGTTCCCGGCCTTCGCTCGTCAGGCAGTTAGTCCCGCGTCGCGGGCAATCAGGGCGGCCTGGACGCGGTTGGTGACTTCCAGCGCGGTCAGGACACGGCTGACGTGGGCCTTGACGGTGCTCTCGCGCATGGCGAGGCGGGTGGCGATGTCGGCGTTGGTGTCGCCGTGGGCTAGCAGGGTGAGCACGTCGCGTTCGCGGGGGGTGAGCCGTTCCAGCCGGGCCTTGGCAGCGGTTGCTTCGGGCTGGTTGGCCGCGTGGTAACGGTCGATGAGACGGCGGGCGGCGGTGGGGTGGAGCATCGCTGAGCCGGCGGCCACCAGATGGACGGCGCGCAGTATTTCGGCTGGGTCGGTGTCCTTGAGCAGGAAGCCGTCGGCCCCGGCGGCGAGGGCGTCGTAGACGTACTCGTCGAGGTCGAAGGTGGTCAGGGTGATCACCTTCGGCGGGTGGGGGAGGGCTCGCAGGCGGGCGGTGGCGGTGATGCCGTCCATGCGGGGCATGCGTACGTCGACGAGGGCGACGTCGATGCGGTGGGCGGTGGCCAGTTCGATGGCCTTGAGGCCGTCGGGGGCCTGGGCGACGACTTCGATGCCGGGGTCGCCGTCCAGGAGGTCGGCCAGGCCGAGGCGGACCAGGGCGTCGTCGTCGACGATCATGGTGCGGATCATGTGGGGGTGCCGTTCTCTTCGATGCCGGCGGGGTGGGGGATGCGTGCGGCCAGCCGCCAGGCACCCGCGCCGGCCGGTCCGGAGTCCAGGCGCCCGCCCAGGGCGGTGACGCGTTCACGCAGGCCGACGAGTCCGTACCCGCTCCCGACGGTGTCCGTGCGGGGAGTGCCAGGGGGGTTGGTGACCTCGACGAGTGTGGCGGGCGGCCCGTAGTCGATACGTACGGTCACCGGAGCGCCGTCGGCGTGCTTGCGGGCATTGGTCAGCGCCTCCTGGACGATGCGGTACACGGCCAGGCGGTGGGTTGTCGGAGCCCGCTCGGGAAGGCCGTCGGTGGTCAGCTCGATGTGCTGGCCGGCGGTGCGGGCCTCGTCGGCCAGTTCCCCCACTGCCCTCATCACAGGCGTGAGGGCGGTGCTGGTCGGCGTGGCGTCGGGCCCGCGCAGCACACCGAGGACGTCGCGCAGATCGGTGAGGGCCTCGACGGACGTCGTGCGCAGCAGTCCGAGGCGTTCGGTGACCGGTGCGGGCAGCATGTCGCTCTTCGTGGACAGGACACCGGTGTGCAGGGCGATCAGGCTCAGGCGGTGGGCCAGGACGTCGTGCATCTCGGCGGCGATACGGGACCGTTCCGCGATGCGGGCCGCCTCCTCGCGCAGTTGCGCCTCGATTCGCAGGTGCTCGACGTCGGCTGCCAGCGCCTGGAGCAGGCGGCGCCGGTTGCCGAGCCACAGTCCGACGACGACGCCGAGCAGCAGCACGAACAGCGCGGACACATACCGCTGGTCGGCCCACACCCGAGTTGCCGGGTAGCCGAACAGATTGGCACCCAGCGCCACGGCGGCGCAGCCCAACGCCACCCGCATCCGGCGTGCCACGGCCAGGTCGAACATGACGATGCCCAGCAGCGGCACCGTGAGCCATCCCCACCACGCGGTGACCGCGGTGACCAGGAACGGAGCGAGAGGCCATCTCAGCCGCGGCACGAGCACAGCCACCGCGCACACCACCGCGGAGGCGATGACCGGGGCCAGGTACTGACCGCCGCTGATCGACGCACCGTTCACCGCGGCGGCCAGTGCGAGAAACGCCACGAGTCCTGCACGTCCGGCGGCCGCTGCCCACCTTGAGGCCTTGCTCCTGCTCACCTTCGCGATCCTAGACAGACTCACGCTCCCTTCCATCTGACGATCGGCGCTGCCCGTCCCCCTACTTTCGTAGGGGGACGCCGTCGCAGAACGGCGGATCTGATGCCGGGCGCGGCTTTCTAGCGTCAAATTCATGAACGACTGGACCACCTCCCACGACCGTGTCCTGGTGCAGCGCAACGCCGAAGGCTGGATGTTCCTGATCGAGGCAGCCCGTGATCTGCGTACCACGGGTGCCATAGCCCCCAGCGGCAAGGCGCTGGCCCGCGTGCTCACCGACCCCGTACGGGCTCAGGCGCCCCACCCGCTGGCAGTTCTGGAAGCCGGCGCCGGCACCGGCCCGGTCACCCGGGCCCTGATACCGCGGCTGTCCCGGGGCAGCCGCCTGGACGTCGTGGAGGCCAACCCGCGTTTCGCCGAGCGACTGCGCCGTCTCGTCACCACACACTCGCACCTGACAGCCACGTCTGCGCAGGTGAACGTGCATCAGACCTACGTCGAGCAGCTCGACACCGACCAGCGGTACGACGTCATCGTCTCCGGGCTGCCCCTGACCAACTTCACGCCCGCGCAGGTCGAGCGCATCATGGCCCGCTACATGGAACTCCTCCACCCCGGCGGCACGCTGACCTACTTCGCCTACCTCGGCACCTGCAAGGCCCGTGCCCTGACGGCATCGCGAGCCGAGGCCCGCCGCCACGCCGCCGTGGACGAGATCATGGGCGCCTATCAGCGCACCTACGCCACGGGCCGCTGGACGGTGTGGGCCAACGTTCCTCCCGCCTACGTCTGGCATCTGCAACGACCCCACGTCTCCGCGGACCACCCCGAGCAGCAGTCCGTCGAGGCGCGGCGGTGAACGCGCTCTCCGACCTCCTCGGCCACATCTCCCCGGCCTCGGCGTACATGGTGGTGGCCGCCGCTGTCCTGGCCGAGTCGATCCTTCTCGTCGGCGCTTTCATCCCGACGCTGACCCTGCTCCTGACCGCCGGCGCGCTGGCCCGCACCGGCCAGGTCAGCCTTCTTCTCGTCATCGCAGCCGCAGTCGGCGCCGTGGTGGTGGGTGACTTTCTCGCCCACCGCACCGGCAGGTATCTCGGTGACCGGCTGCGCGGCGGCGCCATGGGCCGTCGTATTCCGGATGCCGCATGGGGCCGGGCCGAGACGCTGATGAGGCGCCACGGCGGCCGAGCGGTCTTCGTGGCCCGCTTCCTGCCGGTGATGCGCACCCTCGCCCCGCACTCCGCGGGCGCGACCCGCCTGCGCTACCGGTGCATCGCTCCGTACAGCGTCATCGCCGCTTGTGTGTGGGCCACAGCGGAAGCGGGTGTCGGCTACGCCGCCGCGACCTCTCTCCAGCGCGTCCTCATGCTGGGCGGCCCTGCCCTCGCCCTGGTCGTCCTGATGGCGATCGGGGGCGCGCTGCTGTGGCGAAGCAGGCGCCGCCCGTCTCCTCCGACCCAGGGACCTGCGTCCGAGCCCTCCGCGAAGTCCTCCGTCCATGCTCAGGAAGGCCTGACGAGGCCGGTGTCGTAGGCAAGGTTCACGGCCTGGACCCGGTCCCGGACTCCGATCTTGGTGAGGATGCTGCCCACGTGTGACTTGACGGTGGACTCGGCGAGGGAGAGGCGTTCGGCGATCTCGGTGGTGCTCCAGCCGGAGGCGACGGTGGCAAGGACCTGGCGTTCACGTTCGGTGAGTGCGTCGAGTCGTTCCGTCGGCAGGGTCGTGGAGACAGAAGGCCGTCGTCGGACGGTGTCGATGAGTGGGCAGGTGAGATCGGGCGGGATGACGGCGCCTCCGGCCGCCACCGCGCGGATGCTTGCGGTCAGCTCGTGCGGGGCGGTGTGCTCCGGGAGCAGTGCGTCGGCGCCGGCCGCCAGCGCGGCCCAGGCGTACCCGTCGAGCCCGGCCGGGGCAAGCAGCAGTACGCGGGAGCGGGACGGGCTGTCACCGCGTGCGATGCAGCGGACGGTGTCGATCGACTCCGTGCTGGGCTTGAGGATGTGCATGAGGACGACGTCCGGGAGAAGCGCGGCGGTCATACGGATCGCCTCGGCACCGCCGGCTGCCTCGCCGACCGCGTTCAGGTCTGGCTCGGAATCCAGCAGAAGGCGGTAGCTGAGGCGGTGCAGCTTCCGGTCGTTGACAATGAGAACGGTGGGCATGCTGCCGGAGTTCTTCCTGTGGGGCGCCATCCCGGCAACGAGTGCGGCAGGGCGGGGTGGATCGGGCAGGCCAGCCGCCGACGGCTGGAAGTCCCCTGTTTCCTACGGGCGTTCAAGCGTCGATCGCACGGAGCACGGCGTCGGCCATGCCTTTCTCGCCGCGCGCGTTCGGGTGGACGGCGGCGGCCGGGCTGCTGGGCCGCAGGGGCTCGATCCAGCGGGTCTTCTGCGCGGAGCAGGCGTCGTGGCCGACGGACGGGGAGTAGGTGTCGACGTACGTCGCTCCGGCGGCCTCAGCCTGCGCGCGAAGCATGGTGTTGAGCTGATTCCCCTTGCCGTGCAGGTAGGTCGCGTCACCGGGCGCGAGGGGCAGTTCCCTGCCGCAGCCTTTTCCTTCGGCGGGCAGGATCACCGGATAGCCGACGACGTAGACCCGGGCCTTCGGCGCCCGCTGTTCGATCTCGGCCAGCACCGCGGACAGCTTTCGGCCGGCCGTCTGGATCTTCTGTGCAACTTCGTCGGTGCCGCCGTCGACGTACTGCTTTTTACAGGGCGCATCGTCGGAGAAGAGGCGATCGCTGCGGATCGCACGGTACATCGCGCCCATCGTGACGCATTTCGTGACCGTCGAGCCGAAGCCGATGTCGTTGCCGCCGATGCCGAGGGTGACCAGCCGCGTCCGCGTCGAGAGGGCCGAAAGCTGGGCGGGGTTGGTGCCGTTGGAGGTCTTCTGCGGCGTGGTGAGGTCGGTGATGGTGGCACCGCTGCAGCTGACATCGCGGAAGTCAGCAGCCGTGACTCCGAGTTGGCGTGCCACCACCGCCGGATAGTTGTGGTCGGAACGGTCGCAGCCGGCCGGTGTTTTGGACTGTCGGGGGATCTTCGGGCCGGAGGTGTAGGAGTCGCCGAGAGCGACGTAGGGCCCAGGCTGCGGTCGCTCGTCCTTGGCGTTGTCGTCGGTGCCGTTGCCGGTGCCGTCCGGCCGCCCGATGAGGACGGCGGTGAGTAGAACACCGCAGCTCACGATCCCGGCCAGACCTGTGCGTGCATACGGTCCCATGGGTTTCTCCTGTCGTCGTCACGGATGACCAACTGCTGGGCGGGCACCGCAGCGCAGGGGGCTGTGTGCGGTGGGCGGCGGTGCCTGGAGCGGGACCGGCAGGGCCGGCTGGGGAAGGTGGAAGGCGTGCCCGGATCACGGCGGGGACGAGGCGTGTGCGACCCTGCCGTCAAGCTAGGTGGGAAAACTCGCATGTCATCGGCACTGCGGGACCGAATACGGCAGTGGCGAGTAGTACCGCGGTAGGAAGGCGAGTCGACTCTGGGCGGAGGCGCAGTCGGGTCGGCCGGGTCGGCCTTGTGTCGTGGGTCGCGCGCCGGTCCTGACCGGGCGGCGACAACGGCCTAGGGCTCGCGCCCTCGCTGGGCAGGCCGGTCGGACGTGGTTCGGAGTCGACCTCGCGCGAGCCGATCCGCGCGGTGCGGGTTTCCGCCAGGCGGCGCGGCACGGCGGGTGCGACCGCGGCCTTGCCGCCGGTGACCGCCCTGATCCCCGCGATGAGTTCGTCGGGGCGGGCTTCCGCGAACGGGAACGCGCCGACTCCGTTCCGAAGCGTGTGGACTGACGCGCCGGCGTCCGCGGCCTCGCAACGGCGGTGAGGCCGGGCCGGGCTTTGGCGGCAATGCCGAAACGCCAAGCCGCGGCAGGGCTTGGCGTTTCGGCCATGGAGACAGTGTCAAACGGGGGGCTTCTCCACGGAGTTGGCAGGCGAGTTGGGCATCAGGAGGGCGTGGACGGTCCAGCCGCCCTCACGGTTGGGGCCGGCGGTGACCTCGCCCCGGTACAGGGTGGCGCGCTCGCGCATACCGACCAGGCCCCGACCGCTGCCCGTCCCGCCCCGGCGTGCGTGGGCGCGCGGCGGGCCGGTGTCCTCCACGATGATGCGTACGATGCCGGGGTCGGCGGCGACGGAGACGTGGACCGAGGTGTCGGAGGCGGCGTACTTGACGGTGTTGGTCAGGGCTTCCTGGATGATGCGGTAGGCGGACAGCTGGAGACCGGGGGCCAGGCTGGTGAGGTCGCCGTGCGTGTACAGGGCGACGGTGGGACCGGCGGCACGGACCCGGTCGAGCAGGGCGTCGAGGTCGGCGAGGCCGGGCTGCGGATCGAGCGGAACGTGGTGCGACCGGCCCTGACCTTCGCGCTCGTCGCTGATGATGGCGAGCAGGCGGCGCAGTTCGGCCAGGGCGTCGCGGCCGCTGGCGCTGATGATGCGCAGCGCCTGGGCGCCGCGTTCCGGCTTGGTCTCGGTGAGGCCGGCGGCGCCGTCGGCGAGGCCGACGATGACGGCGAGGGTGTGGCCGAGGATGTCGTGCATCTCGCGGGAGACGCGGGCGCGTTCCTGCGCGGTGGCGAGACGGGCCTGTTGGTCGCGTTGCTTCTTCAGGGCGTCGATGTAGGCGTAGGCCAGCCGCAGGAGCAGGCCCAGTGCCGCGAACGCCACTACGGCGACCATCACCATCAGCGTCACGGGCTCAGGACGCGTGACGTACTCCAGCTGCTGGCCGCGCCAGAAGAAGTAGGCCCATGCGACGAGTTGTACGAGGGTGACGCCGGTGGCGACCGCCAGTTGGCGTGGCGTGCAGTGACGGCCGACATTGAAGAGGGCGACCACCCGGGCGAATTCGGCGCCGGTCAGCACACCCAGAGGAAGAGACACGACGGAAACGGCCGTGGTGAGGGCGAAGACCAGCATGGGGCGTCGTTCCCGCCACAGCAGCGGGATGCAGAAGGCGAGGATGATCGGCAGCTGGGGGTCGCCGACGTTGTGGGGATTGGAGTAGGCGTCGCTGCCGACCGCGAAGCAGAACACCGGGACCCCCCACCGCCGGACCCAGGGACGGGTCTGGTCGGCCCGCCGCCACGAGGCGAGCCGGGAGACGACCGAGACGATCACCCGCTGCTCGGGATCGCTCGCCAGGGCCTGAAGGAACTGGCGCTCGTCCGGGCGTGGGGCGGGAACGGGATCACTCGGTGCAGTCACGGGACAGGTCCTTCGCGATGTCAGGCCGCCCGCCGGCCCCGGGGGACCGGGCCGACGGGCGGGGCAGGGGAGACGGCCGATGAGAGTCGGCCGCCACGTCAGGAGCCGGTGCGGAAGCCGGTGCGGAAGCCGGTGCTACGGCTCGCTCTCGTCACCTCCTGCGCAACGGGTTCTTCGGCAGCTTCCTGCGGGCCGGCGCCTTCGACTCCGCCGAGTCGGCAGGGGCTGTGGCGTCACCGCCCCGCGCGAGACGCTGCTTGAACCTGGACAGTCCGCGTGCCTTCCCCGGGGCCTGCTGGGCAGGTACCGGCGTATCCGGGTCGTCGCCAGAAGTGTGGAGGCCGGTGAAGGCGTGGGGGGCGCCGTGGCCGTCCGAGCCCGCGTGGAACCCGGCGGCGACACCGGCGAGTACGGGTTCAGGAGCGGAGTCCGTCTGCTCGGCTTCGAGCGCGTGGCGCAGTTTCTCGCCCTCGACGTCCACGTTCGGCAGGACCCGGTCCAGCCACTTCGGCAGGGTCCAGGAGCGGTGACCGAGCAGGGCCATCACCGCGGGGACGATGGTCATCCGGACGACGAAGGCATCGAAGAACACGGCGGTGGCGAGCCCCAGGCCGATGGACTTGATCAGAGCCTCGTCGTCGAGGAGGAATCCGGAGAAGACGGAGACCATGATGACCGCGGCGGCGGTGACCACCCGGCCACTGTGCCGGAACCCCTCCACGACGGCCTGCGTGGGTTCGGCGCCATGGACGTATTCCTCCCGCATCCGGGAGACGAGGAAGACCTCGTAGTCCATGGCGAGTCCGAACACCACGCCGATCAGCACGATGGGCAGCAGGCTGACGATGGGTCCGGTCTGGTCGACGCCGAAGAGATCCTTCAGCCAGCCCCACTGGAAGACCGCGACCAGGACACCGAGGGTCGAGACCACACTGAGCAGGAAGCCCAGGGCGGCCTTGAGCGGGATCACGATCGACCGGAAGACCAGCAGGAGCAGGACCAGGGCCAGGCCCACGACGATGGCCAGGTAGGGGATGAGGGCGTCGGAGAGCTTGGTGCTGACGTCGATGTTGACGGCGGTCAGGCCGGTGACCATCAGGTCGGCGCCGGTGTCCTGGTGCAGGGCGGTGCCGTGGCCGCGGATCTCGCCCACGAGGTCCTTGGTGGCCTCACTGGTGGCGGCGCTCTTGGGGACGGCGCCGATCAGGGCCACGTCGCCCGCCTCGTTGAAGGAGGGAGGACGGACGGCGGCAACATCGTCCAGCTTGCTCAGCATGGTGTACGCGTCCTGGGCGGCGGCCTTGGGACTGTCGCTGTCCCGGGCGTCGACGACCACGGTGAGCGGGCCGTTGAAGCCCGGCCCGAAGCCCTTGCTGAGGGTGTCGTAGGCGATGCGCTGGGTGCTGCCGGGTGGCTTTCCGGAGTCGTCGTTCAGGGCCATCTTCAGGGACATCGTGGGGATGGCCACCAGGGCCAGGCCGGCCACCGAGACGGCGAGCACCTTGACCGGGTTGCGGGTGACGAACTTCGCCCAGCGCACGCCCATCGACTCGCCCTCGCCGCGCTCCAGCGCCTTCATACGGCGGGTCAGCATCTTGCCCTTCATGATCCGCATACCGGCGAAGCCGAGCACGGCGGGCAGCAGGGTCAGTGCGATGACCACGGCGACGGCCACGGCGAAGGCGGAGGCCAGGCCCATGGAGGTGAGCATGCCGATACCGATGACGCTCAGGCCGCTCAGCGCGACGATCACGGTCAGGCCGGCGAAGACGACCGCCGACCCGGCGGTGCCCAGGGCCCGTCCGCACGCTTCCTCGGGTTCGTGGCCGTCGCGGATCTCGTTGCGGTAGCGGGAGACGATGAACAGGGCGTAGTCGATGGCGACGGCCAGGCCCAGCATCAGTGCCAGGGTCGTGGAGGCAGAGGCCAGGTCGAAGAAGTGCGTGGCGAGGGTGATCGACAGGATGGCCGCGGCCACCCCGAGGATCGCGGTGAGCAGGGGCAGCCCGGCCGCGATCATCGAGCCGAAGGTGATCACCAGAACTACGGCGGCGACCCCGACGCCGATCAGCTCGGCCACCTTGCTCGCGGCCTTGTCCTTGACGGCGTTGCCGCCGAGGCTCACCTTCAGACCCGCCTTCTCGCCCTGGGCGACGACGTCGGTCTGGACGGCGTGGGCCGCGCCGCTGACATCGGCCTCGGCGACCTTGTAGGACACCTGTGCGTAGGCGATGGTGCCGGACTTGCTGACCAGGCCGCTGGTGAAGGGATCGGAGACGCCCGACACCTGCGGCGACCTCTCCAGCTTCGCCACGAGGGACTCGACCTCTGTCTTGTTGACATCGGAGGTGAGCTTCTGCCCGCTGGGCGCCTCGAACACCACACGCGCGGTGGCGCCGTCGGCGGAGGCCTGCGGGAACTCCTTCTGCAGCAGGTCGATCGCCTTCTGCGACTGCGTGCCCGGAACGCTCAACGCCCCGGAGGATGTGCCGGGCGCACTCATGGCGCCGATGCCGATGGCGGCCAGGACGGCGACCCACAGCATCACGACGATGCGTCGTCGCCGGAACGACAGTCGGCCGAGCCGATAGAGGAAGGTGGCCACGGATTACTCCCACCAGGAGAAGAGATCATTGGGTGAGCCGGTCCTGACTGACCCGCGATCTCAACCTAGGAGCGGTATCGGGCGACCTTCCCGTACTGCGGAACCGAATCCGGTGGGGCCCGTTAGTACCGCAGTACTACGCCCTGTTGTCGGGGGACGGGGTTCCGCCCAGCCGGGTACACGCGAACGCGACCAGCTGCGCGGTCACCACCGGGCTGGGGCCGTCCGATAGCCGGCCAGGCTCGGAACAGCGAGGGCTGTCCAGGGGCCGCCACGATGCCGCGGGCGCGTACCTGGTCGCGGTAGATGTCGTGGTCCTGGCCGCGTCGGCGAAGACGGAGTGGGGCCTGCTGCGGGCGGCCGACTCGGCTACCGACCGGCGGGATAGCGTCGAGCAGCGGCAACAGTTGGGTGACGTCGTTGCTGTTGCCCCCGCTCAGCAGGACCGCGAGTGGGGTGCCGTGCCGGTCGGTGATCACGTGATGCTTCGAGCCAGCCCGGTCCCGGTCGACCGGTGACGGGCCCGAGTGCTGCCCCCCTTTGGCTTGTCTCTATCTTCCGTCAGCGTCATAGGGCGGGGCCGGAAGGTTCCAAACGGTGTCTGACCGGCTGACAACTCTTCCCAGTTCGCGGGCGCTTCGTGGCGATACGGCCTGCATCACGGTGTCGAGGAGAGCTCGGGCTTCGAGAGGGTTGCCGCAGCAGTACCAGTGCACGTTGCCCCACTCGTAGTCGTGCCACAGATCACGCTCGGGCTGGTGGACGTAGTCCTTCCACAGGCCCAGAGCCGCGCTGACGTCGCCTGGCTGCAGATAGTTGCGGGTGTGCTCGAGACGGATGATCTCGGACAGTGCATGCGAGGACAGGCCGTCGATGACTGGCCTTGTGCCCGTTTTCCGGTGGCTGTCGGGCGCGCCGGCGCGGATCCGTCCTGGCCGTCTACGCGGCATGGACCTTTCGGTTCGTCGTCATGCGGTACATGGTGCCACGGTCTCGAATAGCGTTTCGAGTGCAGGTCGGGCCAGGGGTGCTTTCTCGGCGGGGCCGGTATCGGCGCGGGACGCCGTTGCTGTCGGCGGCAGTTGTGGGAAGACAGCCCCGTACCTGAGTCGTTGAATGCGATGGCACGGTCGGTGTGGCATCCGGCGTGGCCCGTCCAAGGCTTGTCCGAACGAGGGAATGCGGTGATCACGCGATGAAGGCTGTGCGGTTCCACGAGTACGGCGGGATCGATGTGCTGCGGGTGGAGGAGATGGAGCGGCCGACGCCCGGCCCCGGACAGGTGCTGGTCGAGGTCCGAGCGGCCGGGATCCAGCCCGGCGAGGTGATGATCCGTAAGGGCGCGCGACACGGACGCTGGCCGGCTACGTTTCCCTCCGGGCAGGGCAGCGATCTGGCCGGTGTCGTGGTGGAGGTCGGCCCGCAGGTGCGCGGCTTCGCGGTGGGCGATGAGGTCTTGGGCTTCACCCACGACAGGGCGAGCCATGCGGAGTTCGTCGCGGTCGACGACGTGGACGTGGTCTCGCGTCCATCGGGGCTGTCCTGGGACGTGGCCGGGTCGTTGTACGTGGCCGGCACAACCGCGTACGCCTGCGTGTTCGCGGTGGATCCCGGGCCGGCGGACACAGTCGTGGTGTCCGGTGCGGCGGGCGGCGTCGGTTCTCTTGCCGTGCAGCTCGCGCGGCGGCGCGGAGCCACGGTGATCGGGCTGGCGAGCGAGCGGAACCATGCCTGGTTGAAGCAGCGCGGTGTCGTTCCGGTCGCGTACGGGGAGGGCATGGCCGAACGGATCCGGGAGGCCTCCGGCGGTAACGTCGACGCGTTCATCGACACGTTCGGCGATGGCTACGTGGAGCTGGCAGTGGAGCTGGGTGTGCGGCCCGAGCGGATCAACACGATCCGCGACTGGCAGGCAGCGGCCAGAGTTGGGGCCCAGACCTACGGAGAAGGCGCGGCGGCATGCGCGGTCGTGCTCGGCGAGCTGGCCCGGCTTGCCGCACGCGGTGAGCTGGAGGTGCCGATCGCCCGCACCTACCCGCTGGAGCAGGTGCGAGACGCGTTCCGCGAGCTGGAACGGGGGCACACCCACGGCAAGATCGTGCTCCGCCCGTAGCCCGGCCGGCCGAGGCGGCCATCAAGCTGGCCTCCCGGAACATCAAACAGTGAGATCCTCGGAAGGAAACCGCTGATCCAGGCGCTCACCGAAGGCCCCGTCGACGCCGGGGTGGCGAAAAGGTGGTGTGCGGGGCCGACGGGACCGGGTAACGTCTTTGTCATGTTCTTCCAGACGCCGATTTACGAGTGAGAGCGTGACGGGCCGCTGCTGATGTCCTTCGACGTCGCCGCCCGTCCCCCACCGACGAATCCGTAGATCACTTCACACCATTACCGGGAGAACCCGTGACCGTCAGCAAGAACATCAACAATCCCGTGGGCATGGGCGGCGGCAAGCGCAAGAAGCTGTCCCGCACCGAACGGCAGAACAACGGTCCGTACCGCAACCTCGACCGCCAGGGTGCAGCCGACCAGAAGGCGGAGCTGGTGCGCAAGATGCGCGAGAAGACGGGCGCAGCTGAGGGCACCGGGCAGGCGGGCGACGACACCGCACAGAGCTGACGCATCGCCGCCGAAGGGCGGCACCGCACGGCAGCAGGGCCCGGACCGCGACACGCGGTCCGGGCCCTGCTGCCGTGTCGGGGCTCTGCTGCCGTACCGGGCGCGGACGGTCCCGCTCAGCTCTCGGCCGACCACCCGCGTCTCGGCTGACCACCCCGGGCAGCCGCATACTCGGCAGCCCCGTCAAGGCCATGGCGGAGCTGTCGACAGATGAGGCACGGTGCGAGGTGCTGGAGCTCGTCGAGGTCGTACGGGCAGATCCGCGGGCGTGGCCGGACGTACGGGACCCTGGCAGCGTCGAGGAGATCCGCGAGGCGTTCAGGCGTCGCTGCTGGATCCAGTTCATGCCGTATGCCGCACGTCGCATGCCGGGACCATCGAGGTACGCGAGATCGAATGGGCCGGTTGAGCGAGCCTCCGCCAACCTGAACGCAGGCCAAAGGCCTGGACGCGGCAAGGCGCTTCCTGGACGAGCACCAGGCGGTCTTCGACGAAATTGAGGACGCCGACCGTCGCTCTGCGGGGGCGCACGCAGCCACCGGCACCCCGTAGTCGTCGAGGGCTGCTGCTGGCTGGAGCGCTCGAACATGGCCGTGGCCGCCTCGACGGGCGTGATGTACCTGGAGGCCTCCGGGATCCCCGTCAAGCCCACGCGCGAGGACGCCATCGCCCTCCGTGACACGCTGCGCGATCCCGCCTGCACCGCTGTCAGGGTCGCCGCTGTGCTGCGTACCTGGCCCCAGACCATCTGAACGGCGCTCACCAGGGTGTCTGGAGGGGCAGGACACGCGAGGTGCCGCCGCCCCCCACGCACCTGAGAGCGCGCGATCTCCGCAGCGGCAGGGTGGGGGAATCCCCCGGCCGGATACGGAGACAAGCCCCATCACGGCTGTCCAACCCCTTGAGGAAACTCATGGTGTTCGGGGCGAATCGGACCGTGGGTTCTGTTGAGGGGGACTGTCTGTGACAGCGGTTGTAGCGCGTTCCAGGGAGTGGGGCAGGGGTGGGCGTACCGTCGCCGCCGCTGTGGGCCGGCAGGTGCTGTCAGGGAGGGTGGGATGAAGCGAGCACGTAGGGCGCTGGTGACTGCGACGGCGGCGTTGGCGGTGATCACGGCGTCGTCCGCGGCTGCCTCTGCCACGCCGGAGGAGGTCGAGCGCACCGGACTGCAGCAAGGGCTGGACGACGTCGTGGCCGTCGGCGCGGTGGGCGCGCTGATGGAGGTGCGTGACGGCCATGGCGTGTGGCGGGGCACCAGCGGGGTCGCCGAACTGGGCACGACGCGGGCGGTTCCGGACCGGGGCCGTTTCCGGGTGGGCAGCATCACGAAGACGTTCGTCGCCACCGTCGTTCTGCAACTCGTCGGCGAGGGGAGGCTGCGGCTGGACGACACGGCAGAAGAGTGGCTGCCCGGAGCCGTGCCCGACGGACATCGCATCACCGTGCGGCAACTGCTCAACCACACCAGTGGGTTGTACGACTTCAGGCGCACGCTACCGATGCCGCCGGAGCCGGAGTTCCTGGACAACCGCTGGCGGACGTGGACCGCGGCCGAGCAGGTGGAGCGCGCGGTGGCCAACGCGCCGACGTTCGAACCGCCGGGTTCCAGGTACGAGTACTCGAACACCGGCTACCTCCTGCTCGGCCAGATCGTCGAGAAGGTGACCGGCCGCTCGTACGCGGGGGAGATCGAGCGCAGGATCATCCGACCGCTGCGGTTGCGCGACACCTCACTGCCGGGGACGTCCCCGTACATACGCGGACCGCATCCGCGCGGCTACGTACCGATCAGGCAGGACGGCGAACCGCGGCTTGTCGACTACACGGAGATGAACCCGTCGGTTATGGGCGCAGGTGGGGAGATGATCTCCACGGCAAAAGATCTCAACCGGTTCGTCGCCGCACTGCTCGGTGGGCGCTTCCTGCCGGGCCACCTGCTCGACGAGATGAAGACACCGGCTGTCGAAGGCAGGAGGTACGGCCTGGGGCTGGCCTGGAAGGACACTTCGTGCGGGGTCCGTGCATATGGCAACGACGGCGATGCTCTGGCGTACCAGGCATGGTCGTTCACCACGGAGGACCGGCGACGCCAGGTCACGGTCGCGCTCACGCCAGACTTCCGCGGTGACCCGGACGACGCCGTCGACGCGCTTCTCGACAAGGCCTTCTGCGGCTGACCGGTTGAGGTTGTGGCGGTCAACTCGCCGACGTCACACCGTGTTTCCGAGGTGCAGGCCCGCATTTCCGCTGTCCCTATCTCGTTGACGGTGGTCTTTGGCCGGCCCATTGGACAGCGCGATGAGACGAATTCCTTGTCCGGCGCATGGATCCGGGTGCGGCGGCTGCTGCCACGCATCACTGAGATCCTCCGCGGCGTCGCGTCGGGCGGCACGTGCCGCCCTCAGTGGATACCGTTCTTGGCCATCTGGCTCAGCAGAGCCTCCACCAGGGCGGGCTCCAGGCCGAGAGCCAGGAACGCCAGGGGCCTGAGGCCGTGCCGTGCGATCTCGACCCGGTGGAAGACCATGAAGAGCGACGCGCCGCTGAGCCGGTTCAGCGCGGTCACCTCGCGCCACGCCACCACATCTTTCACGCCACCGAACAGATTGGTGACGACCAAGCCGTCCGTGTAGAGGTAGCACCGCCTGAGTCCGAACCTGGCGGACGTACGACGCCATGCCAGGACGAGGCCGAACAGGACGAACACCACTGCTGTCATGACGGCGCCCTTGGCGAACGCCGCCCGGGGCGCGAGAACTACCAGGCAGACAATCATGACGACGTACAGCAGCAGGCCGACCCGCCGCGCCATCTGTGCCAAGCCGCCTCCCACCCCCGCGATGGGATAACTACCGAGCTTCTCCCCGAGGCCGAGTCCGTCCACGCCCTGTCGCACGATGAGTCGTCTCCCCTGGAACAAAGCCATGATCTCCCCAGACATTCGGGCCGGCCATCAGCCATCGAGGTGCGGCTGACGGGACGGCAGCAACAGCAGTAACGGGCGTCACCGGATTCGCGGCGGCCGAGAGAAAGCCGCAGCGGCGGTTCGCGCGGAGCCATGCCGGTCACGGCCGGTGCCGTGTCCGCATGATGAGTTGAGCGAGCAGACGGGTGCGGGGGACCATCTGAGCGACCTCGACGTACTCGGTGTTCGCGTGAGCGCCACCGCCGACGGCGCCCAGGCCGTCCAGCGTCGGACAGCCCGCAGCCGCGGTGTAGTTGCCGTCCGAGGCGCCGCCGACGGCGATCCCCCGCAACGGTTCCTGGCCCAGTTCCGCAGCGAGTTGGTTGGCGAGGCCGAACAGTTCGGCGGAGGACCCCGGCTCCATGGGCGGTCGTTGGCTGCCGCCCAGCACCTCAAGCCGGGCTCCGGGCGTCCGTGGCGTGAGCCCTCGCATGAGCGCGTCGATCCGGTCCTGCGCCACCGGGGTCGGCACGCGCACGTCCACCGACACCCGCGCCAGCGCTGGCACCGTGTTGCGCGAACTGCCGGCCGACAGAAGGGTGGGCGTCACGGTCGCGGAGCCCAGGACGGAGTCGGCACCGTCCACGGCCATCGCGGCCTCGAGACCGGCGATGGACAGCACCTGGTGGGCGGCCTCGACCGCGGCGTTTACCCCCTTCTGCGGTTCCTGACCCGCGTGCGCCGCCCTGCCATGCACGACGACCTCGTACCGCGAAGTGCCCTTACGGGCGGTCTTGAGCGCACCCTCCTCGTCAGCGGACGCCTCCAGGACAAAGGCGGCCACGCACCCTCGCGCGGATTCCTCGATCAGCTGCCGGGAGGTCGCCGAGCCGAGCTCCTCGTCCCCGTTGATCAGTACCCACACCCCGTCCGGGGACGGAAGAGATGCCAGGGCATGGAACATCTGGACCAGGCCCGCCTTCATGTCCAGGACCCCGGGGCCGCGGACGATCCCGTCCGCCACCGACCAGGGGTGGTTCTTGATCGAGTTCATGGGCCACACCGTGTCGTGGTGTCCCATCAGCAAGACCTGCGGTGTGCCGAACGTCCACCGCAGATGGGTCACACCGTCGATCACGATCGTCTCCGGGTCGGCCCCCAGCAGCCTCCTCCCGAGCGCGCCCACTACCTTGGCGCTTCGCGCCACCGCCGCGTGGTCGGCTGAGAAGGACTCGCAGCGCACGAGTTCCTCCAGATCGGCCAGCATGGCCGGCAGTGCGAGAGCGACCCCCCGGGTCATCGGTCCCGCCCGATCCCAACTACCTGTCGTGCTCCCTGACCTGACGACACATTTCCCCCTCGGATTTCACGGGCAACGGTGCGGCGGGGCCGTTCCCTTGTGGAGCCCCGCCGCGTGAACGACGTTAGGGCGGGCCAAGGCATTCCACCAGCGACTGGATTGCATATGACCCATGCGTCTGGAGAATGGGTCATGGGAAGGCGGGCGATGCCCGAAGGGTCGGGAAGGGGGAGGGGCATGTTCGAGGTCGACGCGCTTCGGCTGCTCGTGGTCGTGGCAGAGACCGGATCGTTCACCAAGGCGGCGGTCCAGCTCAACTACACACAGTCCGCGGTATCCCGGCGGATCGCCGCGCTGGAACAGCAGGCGGGCGGGCCCTTGTTTGAACGACTCCCTCGGGGCGTACGACTCAATCCCGCCGGCCGTACGCTGCACCGGCACGCCATGGAGGTGCTCGACC
This sequence comes from Streptomyces sp. NBC_00258, assembly GCF_036182465.1. Classification (NCBI taxonomy): domain Bacteria; kingdom Bacillati; phylum Actinomycetota; class Actinomycetes; order Kitasatosporales; family Streptomycetaceae; genus Streptomyces; species Streptomyces sp. NBC_00258. The sequence goes on along the minus strand of NZ_CP108081.1, from coordinate 1,149,688 downwards.
GGCTGTCGCGGGCGGCGCGGGAGTTGGCCGTGCTGAACGCGGGGCATGGCGGGTTGCTGCACATGGGAGCGTTCGCCACCGCCAACATCTCGCTCGTACCCACCGCACTGCGGGCACTCCAGCACGCCAGGCCGGAAGTTGAGGTCATCGCGGTCGAAGGCTGGACCGACACGCTGATGGAGCGCCTCGCGGACGGAGCGTTGGACCTCGCTGTGGTCAGCGACTACCCGTCCGGTCTGCCGTCGGCCGACGGTGTCACGACGACCGCGCTGTGCGAGGACGAGCTGTTCGTGGCCCTCCCGCGCACGCACCGTCTGGCCGGAACCCAGACGGTCGACTTGCGTGAACTGCACGACGAGGCATGGCTTCACAGCGCCTACGGCGACCGCCCCACGATGCTCGCCGACGCCTGCGCACGGGCGGGCTTCACCCCCAGGAAGATCATCCGGATCGCGGAATGGACCGCGAAGTTCGGCTACGCGGCCGCCGGACTGGGGGTGGCGCTGGTCCCCTCGTTGGCCGCCCGGGCGGTCCCGGACGAACTCGTCCTGCGCCGCCTCACCGACCCGACCCTGCGCCGGACCGTCCATGTGGCGCTGCCCGCTGCGCCGCTACCGGCAGCACTGACACTGCGGCATCTGCTGCACGACGCCGTTGGCTGAAGCAACAGTGCTCCAGGCCGCTGCGGCCTCCCTCATGGCGAAACCGGGGCAACCCCCTTTCGTCGCCGCCCTCACCCACAAGGGACATGTTCGTGAGACCGCATGGCGTAGTTGTCGAATGAGACAAGCCGAAAACACGCAGGTCACCGCAGCGGAACAGGGCATTCAGGTCGTGGTTATCGGCGTCGCGCCGACGCCCGTAGGCCACGCTCCGCCTGCCTGAAGGGCGGGCGGCTCGGCGCACCGGCCGAGCCGGCCGCCGCAGACACTGGCCACTACCTGGCATTTGATCTCCACCGCCCTGACTGCATCGGCCGGACAGTTGGTGGCCCGCGTTGCCGCGCGGTGGTCGAGCGAGGTGACCTTCGGCGGAACCCGCGGCCTGATCGGTGTCGGCCAGGCGCCCCACACGGCGTCCGAACCCCTGGTATGTCGGCCTCAGTCGGGTTCGCCGAGGCGCTCTCTGCTGCCGGCCGCGCGGCGTTCTCGCAGACTCACGGCCCACGATGCCAGGGCGAGGCAGATGGGCAGGTACACCCACAACTCGGAGGCGCCGGAGGCTGCGAGGAGAAACCATGAAGAGACGGCAGTCGTCAGCAGCGTGGCGGGCAGCCACTGACGCCAGGGGTGCAAGTGGCTCATCCGGAAGACTGACCAGGCCATCCAGGCGAAGATGCACAGGACAGGGAAAGCGAAGATCATCCAAGGCTCCGCAACAAGAGATGGACGCTGGACTCGGGCGGATCGCTGACCTTAGTGCTGACTCCCGGGACCGGTCCCCAGTTACGGCCGCAGCCGAACCGTCGTCACCCAGCTCCGCCACAATCGGGGTGCCAACGAGCAGCATGCCGTGCGGGGCGGTGTTCTCCGTGAGGCCCCGAGGACGACGTACCGCTGGCCGCACCGTCCGATGGGCGTCCCCTGAAGGAGCGCGACATCGACGCGTGCTCTGTGGCTGACGGCGACCACGGCAGGAGGCCGGGGCAGCACGCTCGCCTGTGCATGCCTCAGTGCGGTAGCCCTGGCATGGTGTCGGGATTCCGGCGGTGCCGTGGGACCCGCCAATCGTGTGCCGACCGACCCCGCCCCTCCTTCACCGGCGCGTCGGCGTGCCGCACGCGCCGGTGCGGTGCCGTGTGCCCACCGCGAACGGCGTAGTCATAGCCGCGATGCCGGCGTGTAGCCAGATTCGGTGCAGCCCGAACGTGCCGATCGCGAGGGCCGGCCTCAGACACGAGGAGTGACTCAAGCCCGCCTGGTGACGGCCGCAGTCCGTCGACCATGTCACTCCTGTTGCGAGACCACCGCCACCGGGCAGTCGGAGTGGTGCAGCACCGTGTGTCCGACCAGGCCGAGCTGCGGTCCGAGGTGGCCGCGAGGCCGGCGGGCGCCGATGATCAGGAGGTCGCTCGCCGAGGACCGGGTCACCAGCGCATGGCGTGCGGAGCCCTCAATAAGCGTGCGGTGCACGACTATGCCGGGGTACTCCTGGGCAACGGCGTCCAACGCCTCGTCGAGCAGAGCCGCGGCGTCATCCTCCTCGGCATGGGCGGGCTCCCCGGCCCGCGGCGGATGCAGGGCAGTCCGGTGCGCCGGGCGACGCCAGGCCCGTACGGCCTCGATCTCGCACGCGCGCACAGCGGCCTCCCGGAAGGCGTACCGGACCGTTGCCGGTGCTGTGGTACCGGTTCCGACGCCCAGCACGATGCGGCCGATGGCGGCTTGTCTGTTCTGTGCCGAGCCGCGTACGACGACGACCGGGCAGGGAGCACGGGCGGCGAGGGAGAGACTGACCGAGCCCAGCAGGAGTTCCCTGATCGGGCCCCTGCCTCGTACACCGGTCACGACGGCACTGGCGCGGAGTGCCTCGCGCAGCAGAGCCGACACGGGATCCTCCGGTATCACGCCCGTGCTGATCTCCAGCATCGGGGCGCGCTGCCCGGCACGCCGGGCCGCTCCCGCCACGATGCTTTCGGCGAGATCGTGTCCGGTCACGGCGTCCGAGGCGACATCGGGTGTGTCCGCCAGGGCCGCACCCTCGTACCGCTCCCAGAGCGAGGCGTGGACGACCCGCAGCGGCGCCCCGTGGCGGACCGCCTCGTCCACGGCCCAGTCGACGGCATGGAGGCTGGGCTCCGAGCCATCGACACCGACGACCATGGGCAGCACCATGGTTCCCACCGCCTTCTGCGCTTCGCGATGTTCTCTCATTCTCCCCTGCCTCGCGGGTCGGCGCGTGTCGTGCACCGCGTCTCCGTTTGGACTCCTGTGACTGGCCGTGACCGTGGTCGACGGAACACTCCGAGTTGGTTGCCGTCCAGTCGACGACGGCCCCGACGTCGGGCAGGAACCGGGGCCGCCAGCTCGTACGTGCCCCGCTGTCGATCCACGGGACAACTGCATGTGTAGACCAGACCACGCGCCCGACCCCAGCGAGGTCACGGGACGTCGATCCGGACGCGCGGAGGAGGCGCTCGATGGTGGAGGAGTTCGCCCGGCTGAGGGACCGGAGGCGGCGGGCGTCGAGCGGTTGGCCGTACTGACCGACTGGGAGTGGGAGCTGATGGCACTGGTTGCGGCTACTGCCGGGGGAGTAGCCGTTGACTCCCGCTGGCGGATGTCCGGTTCATCTGTGCTTCGTAGCGTCGTCGGCATGGTTGCAGCAGCCCCGTTCACTTACCTCGCCGGCGACGCGCTGCGGTCGGTAGCCTCGTCCACCACTTCGCGGGTGCCGTCACCGCCATGACCGGCCTGCTGCTACTGCCCTCCCTGCTCGGGCCGCTGTTCGGTGATGTCCAGCGCTGGGGCGCGGGCGTCCCCCGACGGCCGCGCTGCTGCAGCTCACAGACCGCGAATGCGACCGCACGGACGGTCGGCAGCCTCGGCCCTCGCCTATCTGCTCCGGGTCGCCGGCTACACGGCGGAGCCGCTCCTGCTCGCGGCCGGGGCCCTGCGCACGCGTGACGTATGACAACAGCCCACGTACGACCCGACCCGTATGAAAGGACCTTCGTCGTGCAGTGGAACTCTGCGCGTTTACGGCTGCTCCTCACCCTGGTGATCGCGGACCTCCTGCTCTTTGGGGGAGTGTCTGCCACGGCCGCCGAGGCGAGGGCCCCCGCGCGGCACGGTGCCCGGATCATCGCCGAGGAGCAGGCCGGTGAGCGTCTGGTCGATCTCACCGTCGCCTCGCCCGCGCTGGGGGGTACGGCCAAGGTCCGGTTGCTGACCCCGGACGGCTGGGAGCGGCGGGGGCCCGGCGAGACGTGGCCCGTTCTGTATCTCCTGCACGGCGGCTTCGAGCCGGAGACGTACAAGACCTGGACCCGTGAGTCCGACGTCGAGGAGCTGCCTCAGCTCCGGGATGTCCTGGTGGTAATGCCCGAGGGAGGCCAGGTCGGCTTCTACAGCAACTGGTGGAACCATGGCACCGGCGGCCCGCCCGCCTGGGAGTCCTTCCATCTGGACGAGGTGCGCCCGCTGCTGGAACGTCACTACGGTGCCGGGTCGCGGCGTGCGGTGGCGGGACTGTCGATGGGCGGCTTCGGCGCGGTCTCCTACGCCGCGCGCCGCCCGGGTCTGTTCCGCGCCGCCGCGAGCTACAGCGGGCCGGTCCATCTCCTCCACCCCCGGATGCGCGAGGTCTGGCCGCAGATGGAGGAGGCGTATGGCGGCGACCTGGACGCCCTGTGGGGGGACCGGGATGCCCAGCGTGCCATCTGGCAGGCTCACGACCCGCACCACCTGGCCCAGCACCTGCGCCACACCCCGGTCTACCTCTCGACCGGGGACGGCACCCCGGGACCGCTCGATCCGCCGGGCAGCGTCTACGACCCGGCGGAGGCCGTCATCCACGACCTGACCCGGTCCCTGGACACCCGGCTGCGGCGGCTCGGCGCCCCGGTCACCGGCCACTTCCACTCCGGCACTCACCATCCGGCCTACGGGGAGCGGGAGTTGCACCACTCCTTGCCGATGCTGCTGCACGCCGTGGGCGCGTGAACTCCGCAGCTGTCAACCCTGGGCGCGCTGAGGCTCTTCACCGCCCGGTCGTGTCGCGGGCCGGGGCCCATCGGCGAGTGGCGGTCTGGGGTGATCGTGCTGGTTGGCGGGCTTGGGTGTGCTCGGGCGGCAGAAGGAGTGAACGTGACCCACACCGCGGCGACTTGTCCGGCGAACGGTGGGCTTTGACTGAGCCCGTGGTCCCGGCTTGAGGCCCGCGCGTCCTTCGGGCATCGGCCGTCAGGGCGAGTGTGCGATGCGGGAGATCGGCAATGTGAATCCGTACCAGCCCCGGACCGGCTGCCAGTGGGACTTCCTGCCGCACGGAGCAGCCTTCTCGCGGACGGCGGTGGGTGGGAGGGTGCTTCGGGGTATCAGGTTCCGGGGCTGCGCCCGGGTACTGGGAGTGCCGTTCAGCGAGTGACGGCGTACATGAGCAGGACGATGAAGATCGCCAGGGCGCCGAGGGTGGCGCCGATGAGGGAGGGGCCGAAGTTCGTGGCGAGGCCCCGTTCGTTGTGCCAGACCCCCAGCACTCCCAGGAGGAGAGCGAGAAACCCGAGGGGTGCGGCGACGAAGTCACCGATGACAGGGATGAAGGAACCCGCGAGGGCGACAATGCCCATGGTGAGGGAAGTGTCTCCCGGGCGATTGCGGGGCACGGCCCCGCTGGGGCCGGTGTCCTGTTGTGGCATGCCGTCCTCTCGCGCCGGATTCCGGTACGTCCCTGACAGTCAGTGGGTGACGAACTGCTCGAGTCGAGCGAACTCTTGTGTGCAGTACAGCCTTTCATCTCCAGTATGTCCACAGGGAAGCTCTGCAGCGGTGGTCAACCTCGCGGGTGACGATGAGCATCATGACCGATTCGTTGGCCCCAGCCGATCAGGGGATCGTTTGATCTTTGACGCCGGTGGTCCAGTTGTCAGATGTCAGAAATCGGCTGCGGAGGCGAGGAGTCGTTGGCCAGTGCGGGCGAAGACTCCGACGAGGGTTCTGCTGCCGTGTTGTTCCAGGCTGAGCCGGCCTTGAGGGAGTCGAACACGGCCTCGCTCCACTGACGGACAGGGGCAAGGCGGCCGTGCCCTCGGCGAGGGGACGGGACCGGTGGCGCGACCGACCGGTCACTTCTTCCTGGCGTCCCACGAGCCGGCGCCGAAGGTGCGCAACAGGACGACCAGGGTGGCCCCAAGCCGCCAGTCCAGTCCCGGCGCGTGCAAATGCAGCTTGCTGCCGCGGGATCTGAACTCCAGGAGGATCTGCCCACCCGCGCGCCACTTGATGCGCCGGGGGCCGCGCGCGACACCCCCCTCATTGCCGGGCACACTGTCGAAAACGCTGAACACGAGGATCAGCAGCTGCATGGGCAACGACAGCCACCACATGCACCACCAGAAGATTCGGCCCTTGAAGCCCACTGCCTCAGGACCGCCCGGCTGAGTCACCGTCCAGCGGGTGCGCAGGCCCCTGCCACGGAGCGCCTTCTCGCGCACGAGCTCCGAGCGCCTGAAACGTCGCGACACCGCCGGTGGCTGACAAAGTCACCAGGGTGGCCACCCGCTCCCGGCGGTGCTCGTCGGCCCACAGGACGAAGGAGCGAGCGCCGCTGCTGCGGGCCGCGAGGTATGCGGGTATGCCGCCCGGCGGCAGTTCGCGCTCCACGTACGCGACCACCCGGGCCGGTCCCGATCCGTCGGAGAAGTCGACCCAGTCCTTGACCGGCGCCGGAGAGCCGTCGTGGACCCTTTCCTGGGAGGCTCTCATGGTCAGTACATTGCTCACCTGACATGCTCCTTCGTGCTTGGGCAGGTGCGGCGTGGGCGCGCAGCTTGTCGATCACGCGGTCCTGCACGGCGGCCAACGTGGCCAGTCCTCGTACGACGGCTGCGGCGACGAGCAGCAACCTGTCGGACCGTCAGCTCACGCGATCACCGAGGTCAACGGACCCCCGTGAAAGGACACGAGTCAGGGTCACCCGACACCGATCGACCGTCTCGGTCCAGCGAATGCACCCCTCAGTGTCGGGCGCCCAGGGGGTGATGCGTTCTCACATCCCGAGGCGGCCAGTGACCCCGCGAGAGTGCGCGACAGCGCGGAACTTCCGCCCACATGCCGCCTGGCCGCCGCGAAAAGGCCCGGATCTCGGGCCCCGGGCCTTTCGTTTCCCGAACGGGTCGCGCGGGCTCTGTGTTCACCTGACGCTGTCGTCGACCTTGAAGTTGTAATTGACCTGTTTGCCGTTGACCGAGGTGGCGGTGACGGTGACACCGAGGGTGTCGCTGCCGGCAGTGAGCTTGCAGCGAATCGTGGCGCCGACCCGGGCCGGGAGGTGCTCAGGGCAGGTGACCCGGTCGGGACGCTTGCCGGTGTCCGCGGCGAGCTTGTCGGAGATCGTCTGCGCGACTCGGGCCTTGTGGACGGCACCGTCCTCGCTGACGCCCGCGTTCCCGGGCTCCGCGGGATCGTCACCGACCGGCTGCTCCTCGGCCGTCGGTTGCTCGTCGACAGCGGCCGCGCTCTCGCTGGCCGTCGCCTCATTCTTCTTCTGCGCGTCGCCAATGCTGAAGGAGCATCCGGTGGCGAGAAGCACCGCCAGTGCGCCCAGTGCCGCCGCGGTCGCAATCCTCTTGCTACCCCTCGTGTGCTGCATTCCGTCCCCGTTTTTGTAGGTAATAAGACAAAGATTCAAGACTGCACATACACGTAAAAGGGATCAGCATGACCCGAAAGAGGTGCGGTCGCCCTGCGACGAACGCACCTCCCGTTACGCGGAAGTTCCCGCGACTTGGCGCCGACATCCCGGCGGCTCGCGCGGGGAGAGTGGAGATCAGGTCGCGGAGTGGTAATGCACCGCCAGGCGCGCCTGCCCCCGCTGGCGGCGACATGCCACTGCAGGGCAGGTGCCATTTAGTGAGGCTTCGAGAAGCCTTCATGGGCATTGCGCCATCCCCGGCCAGGGATGCGGACCGAACGGTCTCGAGTGATCACACCGGGGATCGGGCGGTGGATCAGCTGTTCGTCAGTTGCAGCTGATCCGCGCCCCGGTTTCCACGCTGTAGTTCGCCCACGCCATCGCGTCCCGCGTATTGGGGCCGTACTCGCCGTCCGCCGCGACACCCACCTTCCTCTGCACGGAGGTGAGCGCCGACTCGGTGAGGGCTCCGAAGACCCCATCCGTTGCCAGCTTGTATCCATAGCAGGAATTGAGGTTCTTCTGAAGGGCGCGGACTGCCGTGTTGCTCATCCCCCGGTCCAGCCAGCAATTGGACCAATCGCCGGTGACGTAGGGGATGTACTTGTAAGAGGTGGGGTTTGTGACTTTGTTGTAAACGTAACCCCCGTAGCTGCAAGGGGAGTCAGCCGCGGCCGCGGTCGCGGACGGCGCGCCGGCGAGAACGCTGCCGAGGAGGCCGGCCAGAAGGGCCCCCGTGGCCGTAGCCGACTTGGCGCGCCCGCTTCGGATGTTGATCAATTCTGCTCCACCTTCCGATTTTCGGGCGGATTGCCCGAGTTCCTGCAGGACGGGGCTGCGGTGCGACTGATGCAGCGTGAACTTATTGGGATCACTGGTCACCTGCGCAGGCAGGGGCACGGCAGGATCGCTTGCTTCGGATCTGATCTGGGATGGCCCTGCCAATGCCGACTGCCCAGGCGCATGAGTTAGAAAGCGAAAGTGAGGTTGTGCGCGCCCGCCGATGTCGGTTCCAGCCCCGTATGACGGGACATTAGTCCGGCCCGGTCGCTGAGTGTGCCGGTCGTTTGCCCCACAAGCTGTTCAGTCGTAGATCGGTTGGATGGCTGTAGTCCAGGGCGGCGGGGGTGGTGTGGGGGAGCGGCGGGTTCGATGGCAGGCGCGGGCACGGGCTCGGTGGCAGCGTCGTCCGCTGGAGGCAGTGCGGGCCGTGCAGGATCCGGTCGGGATGGGTGGCTGGGGCTGCAGGACGATGACGAGGCGGCGGACCTCGTAGACGGTGAAATGCAGGGGCGGGACGGAGCCGGTGGGGTCAACCTCGTCCCCCTGTGTGGCCGGCGGGCTGCGCCACCTCCTGACGCAAGTGCTCCGAGGCGTGGCGGCTCTACTCGCGCAGGGCCGCCGCGTCCTGGACGACAGACAAGAAACTGCGGCGGCCGGTTGGGCCAGGGTGATGTGCTGCTACCAGCCGCGACAGGAGCGCACCTCGCAGTCGGCCAGGCTGCAGGTGGACTTGGTCAGCTTGATCGCCTTCTCGGTTAGCCACGGGTGAGAACCCCATGGCGGTTGGACGCGACCTCCAGGAGGAGATCCTCCAGCCGGTAGGAGAACTCCTCGGTCCACTCCCCGTCCGTCACCACCGACGGCCCGTCCAGCAACTCCGCCTGCATGTAGGCGAGTTACCCGGACCGTGAGATCGCTGAAGTGCAGTCATCCAATCCATCCACGACCGATGAGAAGCAAGTACTCCAGTCGCAGATCTTGATCCGTCGGTCACAACCGGTCGGGCTCGGTCGCCAAGCCGGTGACCGAGCCCGACCTGGCCCTCGTGCCATGGAGTCGGGCGGGCGCTGGAGCGCGAGACGACCAGCTCCGATCCCCACAGGGAGGGTCTGCGGCTGAAGTAAGAGGAACAGCCGCGCTGGTTGATCCAGTCGGCGATCAGTCGGCGCTGTCGCTGGTGACCTTGATGGCGGCCCCGAGGTTCGGGGCAGCCCTCCTGGCGAGTTCGTCGGCATGGTCCCGATCCGAGCCCTTCGCCACGACGATGTTTACCGCCGATCCAGACACGGCATCGCGTCGCAGAGTCGCGCCGACGACCGGGTACTGGGCGAGCACCGCCTCGTACGCGGCGATCGCCTCGGCAGGGAAACGATCATTGAAGTCGGTCTCCACAAAGAGCCCTCCTTTGACCGTCAGGACAATCACGCCGGAGAGTGGCCGGTGCCGGTCGCCCTCGGCGTACATGTCCTTGAACACCGCCAATGCACCGGTGGCATCGACCGCGGTGACCTCGATCCGCCAGCGGTCGGTTGCTTCTCTCCAGGGCGCGTCATTGATGTCGGCGTCCGCCACCCGGTCATCGGCCGTCAGCGACCGCCACAGCGCCAGGACCTCTCTGGTGCGCCTCTCGTCCGCGACGACGGTGAAGGTGATGCCATCCACCGCGATCCGACCGGTGACCTTGTCGTGACGGGCGACGTACTCTCTCAACTTGCCCACGAGTTTCGTCACGCGGTCGGCCGAAGTGCCGTCCTTGAGGATCAGCGTGCCGGTCGACGTTCCCTTGAAGGGCAGAGTGTTGTTCTTGGTGGTGCGGATTTTCGCCACGTCCGGCGTACCGGCCCAGTTGTCTTCGAAATCCGCGGCGAGTGCCGTGCCCTTGTCGATGGCACAGCCGCTCAACGAAAGCGGGCCCAGCACGAACGCGATGATCAGTACCGGCCACCGCAGGGCGCTTCTTCTCAGTGTCGTCTCCTTGAAAGCGGGTGAGCAAACCAGGGTCGATCGCCAGGTTCTCCGGCGGTATTTCCGCGGCCATCTCGTCAATTCGTGGCGCCAGCAGGCAGATTGAGGCTCCACCTGCCAGCGCCTGGCCGAAATCGCGTGAACGGCCCGGAGTGCGCCGGCTGGTGGGCCGTTGGTCAAGTAGGTGGGGCGGCCGCCCCTGACGAAGAGCGTCCGGGACCGTCAGTTCCTGAAGTCCGGCCGTGGCCGACCGTTGTGGCGCAGCCGAAGCCGACGCCGGGGGTGCGAGCGCAGCACCGGATGGAGGTTCCAGCCCCGCTCCGAGGCGACGCGCAGGACGTAACCGGCGCCGGCGCCCCGGAAGTAGTGCGTTCCGAGTTCCAGGTCGCGGTGGTACTCGCGACGGTGCTGGGAGGTCTCCACTCGCCGGGTCTGCTTCTCGATGCGCCGGTCCACGCGCGCCTTGTAGTACGCCGTATCGCCCTCCCGCACCAGCGCCACCGGGGTCACGCACCAGAGTGGGACGAACGGCACCTGGCCCAGCGTGGCGTCCAGCACCCGTATCGCACCGTTCTCGGCACGCGGCACCATGTAGACGATCAGCTGGGCCACCGTGGCCACGCAGTAGAAGCAGGCAGCGAGGAAGACCCATACCACCCACCACAGCGGCAGGAACACCAGGGTCAGGGGGAGAAGGAGCAGCCAGCGCAGTGCGGCCGGGCGGACGGGAAGTGGCCCCCAGGAGGGGTCGTCGTATTCATGCACGGGTGGTGTCTTTCCCTCGTTCGCCATCGCTCGACGGTGCGCCCGTGAGCGTACGCCGGTGGCTGACCCGCACGGAGCGGCGGGCCGTGTCGGCCCCCGGCATGAGCATGGGTCCGGCCGGTGTCTCACTACTTCTTGACGGGCAGCCGCGGCATTGACTGATCACGAACGGCGGACAACGAATTCTTCAGGGCGAGTGGCTAGAAGCTGTAGCTGGCACAGCCGTTGCGCGTCCCGTCCTGCGTGTACCTCGCCCACTTCAGATTCCTGAACCCCTGCTCGCCGTACTGCCCGTCAACGGTGATCCCCTCTTGCCTCTGGGCGTACTTGAGGGCATCGCGCGTGGCCGACCCGAATACGCCGTCCACGGCAATGGAGCGCCCGTAGCACGACTTGAGGGCGAGCTGAAGAACCTCGACGCCGTTTCCAGTGCTGCCGTAGTCCATCCAGCAGCGCACGTTGTTGAGCCCGTCGTACCGAATCACCGGCACCTTGATCAACTGCGTGGAGGTAGCCGTGTAACTGATGGTTTGGCCGCCCGAGCAATGCCCGAGGTATGTCCACGCTGCCGCCGAAGGCGCGACGGCAATGGCGCCACCGAGGAGGCCGGCGGTAAGGGCGCCGGTCGCCAGAAGGGATCTGAACCGCTTGCCGAGACGAATGGACATGGTTGAACCTCTCATGAGGGAAGGAAGCGAACTGCCCGTGTGTCAGGCGCGCACTCGTACCCGCCTGGACGCGCGCCCGCCGAGGCCGGTGCCAGCCCCGTACGACGGGCACAGTAGCCCGGCCCGGTCGCTGAGTGTGACGGTCGTTCGCCCCACACAGAACGGCCGCCGCACACACCGGAATACACGCAACGCAGCGGACGAGACCGCCTCTCGTTCTCAGTGGGTGTTCTGTGGGTCTTCGTCTGATTTCAGTTTGAGTCGGTCTCTGGGGTGGTCGGTGGCAGCGGGGTGAGGGTGAACAGGCCGGGTTCGGGTTCGGTGAGGATGCTGCGGTTGACCAGGCGTTTCAGCTTGGCGCGCATGCCTTCGGTGTGCCGCGGCTCGGTTCCGGTGCCGAGGGTGCGACAGACGTCCCTGGCGCGCAGCCCGTCCCCGTTCCGCTCGAAGAGGGCCAGGATCTCGCGGTAGCCGGACGGCAGCGGCTCGGGCGGTGGGGTGCCGTCCTCGGTGGCCAGTTCCAGCACGGTCTCGCGGGTGGTCTCCAGCCGTTCCAAGGTGCACTCGGCGGCGGCGAGTTGCCCGGTGAGCTCGGCGATCTGCTTACGCAGCCGTTCGGCGGTCTCACGCACCAGCCGCTGCCGGGCCTCGATCTTGTCCAGGAGCTGTCTCACCGCCCGCTCCTGCTCGCCTGGGGTGCATCGCGCCAGGTCGGGGTGGCAGTGCGGGTGAGGCGGCGGAGCATGACGTCGGTCATGGACCAGTGGATCATCGCCACTGAGCTGGCCGGCAGGGTCTCGTAGTCGCGCACGAGTCTGCGGTGGAGCATGAGGGTGCCGAACGTCTGCTCCACTACCCACCGCTTCGGCTCCGGGGTGAACCCTCTTGCCCCGGGCTCGCGCTGGACGATCTCTATGCCGATGCCCAGGTCGGCGCCGTGCTCGACCACGGCCTGCTTGAACCCGGCATCCACCCAGCCCTTGGTCACTGTGGGTGCGGTGGCGGCGACCTTGTCCAGCAGGGCGATGCCGATCGCGTTGTCGTGCACGCTCGCGGCGACCACGACGACGGCGATGATCAGGCCGAGGACATCGGTGGCGATGCCTCGCTTGCGGCCCGGGCTCTTCTTGCCCGGATCCAGGCCGGTCGTGTCCTTTGGTGCGTTCGCCGAGGCCCGCACGGTCTGCGAGTCCAGGACGACGGCGGTGGGGTCCTCGTGCCGCTTGCGCATTTCGCGGGCCTGCCAGCGCAGCAGGTCGTGGATGGTCTCGGCGGTGCCGTCGTCGCGCCACTTGGCGAAGTAGTAGTACACCGCGCTCCTGGGCGGCAGGTCGTGTGGCAGGTAGCGCCACTGGCAGCCGGTGCGGGCCTGGTAGAGGATCGCGTTGACGATCTCCCGCATCGCGTACTGGCCCGCATGCCCGCTGACCGAGGGGTGCTTCGCCTTCCAGGCGGTGATGACCGGCCGGATCAACTCCCATGCCTCATCCGGCAGATCACTGGGGTACGACTCGCGCCCGCCCACGCCTTCCAGCAGAGCGCACCCCCGGCCGGCCGTGAAGCCCTGGAACCGGACAACCCGCACTCAAGCGCGACGAGAACCGCCGAACACTCGCAGAACACCCACTCAGGCGTGACCTTCGAGTTCGACTGCCGCTGCAAAGCTCGGGGCAGCCCGGTGGTCGTTCGGCAGCTGGCATCAGAAGGCCGGACCCCGACGCCTTCATCGCACCGAGCCGGGAGGCGAAGGGGTGCTCCACCTTGATCGTGGTCAACTACCCTTGTGTCTATGCGGGATGGGGGAGACGGGGGGAACGGGGATGGCGCCGCTGAGCCGATAGACCGCCCCAGGTCCAGCGAGCGCCTGGTGATCCTGGCCCTTGAGCGGTTCGGGGTGTGGCTCCGGTCCATCGTGGTCTGCCTGTGCGGTGCGCTGGGCATCGTCTCGGCGGATGCGGCGGACATTCCCCTGGCGATGTCTCTGCTGGTGCCCGCTTTCTTCGCCTGTGGTGTGCGCCTTTACTCGCTGCGTCGCCCGCGCATGTTCCCGCTCGCCCTGCTGTGGACGTTGGACGCGGCCGTGGTGGTGTTGACAGGGCTGTCTCAGCCGGTGATCGGCGGCGAGGCCGCGAATGTGATGGTGGAGGCGATGGTCGGCATCAGCGTCGTCGCCTTCCAGTACGAGTGGGCGACGCGACCGGTGGCCGGGGCTGCCCTGGCCGCGTTGGGGGCTGTCGTCTTCGTGCTGGGCGACGTCCTCTCCTCGCCCGGGCACAGCCCAGACTTGGTACCCCTGGTGCGCATGCTGATCCAGGTTGGCCTGTCGAGGGCTGCTTACCTCATCATTCGCGCGCTGGCCAGGGCGGCTGACCGGTCGGCCGCGGTCAGGGCGGCAGCGCGCCGGGAGATGGAAGTCGCCGCCGCACGCCGGGCGAACGAGCGCGAGTACCTGGCGACCCTGCACGACACAGCGAGTGCGACGCTGCTGATGGTCTCCCAGGGCGACGGCCGGGACTGGTCGTGGCTGCCTCCACGCGCCAGACAGGATCTGGAGGCCATGTCCGCTGTGCCCGGATTCGAGACGGGGAGCGTCGACCTCGCGGCTCTGCTCGGCTGTGTGCCCGAGGGCGAGGGACAGACCAGGGTGCGGCTCAAGACGCGCATCGACGGCCCGCTCGCGATTCCTTCCGGCCCTGGGCTCGCGATATTCAACGGGGTCCGGGAGGCCGTCACCAATGTGGCACGCCACGCCGGGGTGCGGGAGGCGGAGCTCAGGGCATGGACGGAGGGGGACGGCGCCGTCGTCGAACTGTCCGACGCGGGACGGGGTTTCGACCCGCAGTCCGTCCCCGCGCGGCGCCGGGGCATCTCCGGTTCCATCATCGCCAGGATGCACGCGGTCGGAGGCTCCGCTTCCGTCACCTCCCATCCGGACACCGGGACCCGCGTGCAGTGGCGCTGGCACGGCCAGGCCCGGGCGTCACAGGCAGGCGACGGAACACGGGCGACCGGCGTACCGCGTCCGCCCCGGGCCCAGGTACAGCACACAGCCGACGTCCGCTTCATCCGCGGGCGACTCCTTTACGGGACCCAACTGGCCGTGCTGCTGATCAGCCTGGTGTGGCAGTTCACCATCTCGCTGCGCCGCCTCGCGGTTCACCAGGACGTGTACCGCCCCGCGTGGGCACAGACGGCCGCCTTCGTCTGTCTTGCCGCGGTCGCGGTGATCGGGGGCGCCTATCTGCTGCGTGGCAGGCAGATTCCGCCGAGGGTGCGCTGGTGGAGCGTGGGCTCGGTGCTGGCCGTTTCGGCGGTATGCGCGTTCACGCTCCCGCCGGAGGTGTCGACAGGTGCGCCGGACTGGGCGTTCGGAGTGGTCGGCTGGCATGCGCTGTTCCTACTGGCAGACCTGCGGGTCAGGGTGTTCGCGGCATTCCTCGGGGCGCACGTGGGGCTCAACGCGACCGCTGTCTTCCTGTCCGGGGCGCCAACCGTCGCGCAGTGGGCCACCTTGGGGATCTCGACGATAGCCAGCTGTGGCTTCCAGCTCTCCGTCGGTGTACTGATGACGTACCTTCTCCACGGTACGGCGCCGGCGGCGGGGACCGCGGCCGCAAAGGAGGAAGAACTGCGTACCCGGGAACGCATCCAGGAGGACATGCAGCGTGATCACAAGGAGCGCTACCGCGCGCTGACGGCGACGACCGTGCCGCTGCTCGTGGGCCTTGGCCATGGTGTGCTGAGCCCGCACGACGAGGAGGTCAGGCTGCGGTGCGGAGTGGAAGCCGCCCGTATGCGCCGCCTGTTCGCGGAGAGCGATGCCGTCTTGGACCCGCTGCTGAACGAGTTGCGGGCGTGCGTCGAGGTGGCCGAGCACCGGGGGGTGACGGTGAGCCTGGCCGTACGAGGCCGGCCGGGTGAGGCGCCTGTGGAGGTACGCAGGGAACTGATCGACCCGGTGGCGGTGATTCTGGGCCGTACCCGCTCGACCGCGCGGGTGACTGTCGTGTGGACACCCGGCGCGGTGCGCGTGAGCGTGGTCAGCGAGGACTGCTCCGGCGGCCGGGGCACGGAAGAGGACGCTCAGGCGCACGGGCGTGCCACGAACGTGCAGGTGGACGTGGAGCGAACGATGCGTGGTGGAAGTGTGTGGGTGGAGGCCGGCTGGAGAAGACCGGCGGCCTCCGGAGTTGACCTCACATGAGTGACAACGCACCGGTCAGCGTGGTCGTCGTCGACGACCATCCCGCCATCCTCTCGGGCGTGGAGGCGTGGTACGCCGCATCACGGCGGCCCATCTCCGTGGTGGCGGCCGGCGACTCCGTACGGGAAGCCTGGACCGCGCCGGGCAGCTCGGCCGACGTCGTCGTCCTGGATCTGCAACTGGGCGAGGGCGGCCCCGCCTTCGGCAGCCTTCGAAGACTCGTCGACGCCGGGCGGCAGGTGGTCGTCTATTCGATGCGGGACGACGAGAAGACAGCGCTCAACTGCCTGGACCTGGGAGCCGCGACCTATCTGACCAAGAGCGAGGGCCGAGACCATCTGGTCGAGGCGACGCTGGCGGCAGCGGACGAGCGGCCCTACATGGCGCCCGCGCTGGCCGGCGCGCTGGGAGCGAATACCCGCGCCGACCGACCCCAGCTCTCAGTGCGCGAGGAGAACGTGCTCATCGAGTGGTTCCAGTCGGAGTCGAAGGAGTTGGTCGCGCAGCGTCTCGGGATCTCCGTACGAACGGTCAACTCGTATCTGGACCGGGTCCGCATCAAGTACGCGAACGTCGGCCGACCCGCGCGGACCAAGGCAAGCCTGGTCGCCCGCGCCATCCAGGACGGGCTGGTCGACGTGGACGACCTCTGAACGGGGACGGCACGCCGAGGCTGATCGTCTTCATGCGAGCGGCCACCCGCGCCGCACTCGCTCTCGGTGGTGTCGCCTGGCTCGCGTGTCTGCGGTAGCGGTGCTGAGGCCGATCCAGATTTTTTGGATTTCGGCGGTCTGCGGATGTCGAGAACGTGTCACTGGCTCCGTCCCAGGGACATCAGCGGCCACCACCGGCCGCACGAGGAAGAAGGAGAAACCAGCATGGCGATTCAGCGGATGGACAACGTAGGCATCGTCGTCGAGGACATGGATGCCGCCATCGCGTTCTTCGTGGAACTCGGTATGGAGCTGGAGGGCAGGGCGGAGGTTGCGGGCCTCGTCGCCGACCAGTGCACCGGACTCGACGGCGTCCGCTGTGACATCGCGATGGTCCGGACCCCGGACGGCCACAGTCGGCTCGAGCTGTCGAAGTACCACAGCCCCGCGGTGATCAGCGACGGGCCGCGCAACCGGCCGCACAACGTGCTGGGCACGCACCGCGTCATGTTCGCCGTCGACGACCTCGAGGACACCGTTGCCCGCCTGCGCCCTCACGGCGCCGAACTCGTCGGTGAGATCGCCCGGTTCGAGGACAGCTATCTGCTCTGCTACGTCCGCGGCCCGGAGGGCATCATCGTCGGACTGGCCGAGCAACTGCGCTGAGAAGGAGAAACCGAACCCCTCAGGGCCAGGTGTTGCGATCCCCTCCAGGACCCAAGCCGTCAAGCGGAGCCACGAACCGGAGTCAAAGCCAGTCCTTGACAGCTCCACCGCACCGGAGATGTTCGCGTGATCAAGCCGGACAGTGTCAACAACGCTCGTGATCAATACAGGCGCTTCTGTGCGTCCGTCGTCCCGGAGGCAGCGCCTCCGAGCGCAGGCAGCAGCTGTGGGCAACGGCTGTCGCGGCACGGGCGCTCGGGTCCGTGAGCGGTTCAGCGCGGCGGGCCGAGGATGACGCCGCCGTAGAGTTCGGATGCCTCCGCCAGCAGGGACTTGGGGATCTCGAAGCCGTCGGGGCGCGGGGTGCTGAGGTCGCGTCCGGCGTGGCGGAACATGCCCTCGATGCCGCCGGGCGTGGCGATCATCAAAAGGTCGGCGCGGGCGGAGGTGATGCGGTAGCCGTGCGGGATATTGCGGGGCAGGTAGACGATCCCGCCTTCGCTCAGTTCGTGTTCCTCTTCCCCGCACCACACCAGGGCCGTGCCCTTGATCAGCATGAACACCTCGTCCTCGCGGGTGTGTAGGTGGAACGGCGGGGCTTCGCCCCTGGCGACGTCGAAGCGGCCCACGGTCAGCTTGCCCTCGGTGGCTTCCTTGTCGAGCAGCACGGAGAACGTTCCCCCGTCGAGCCATTCGAGCTTCTGCTGCTGTTCGGGCTGCGCCAGATAGGCCATGGTCATCGGAGACCTCCAAGGAAACTCCGGCTTTGAGACCGGGGTGGAATCGGACACCTGCGGAGCGGGGCAATGGGTCGGAAATCGCCTTCCGGAGCGAATCCCGGTGCCCTGACTCGCAGGCCTGAACTTGACCGGTGATGCTGTGCGTTTGTGAGTGCGACCGCACACCGTGTGAAGCGGGCGTTCACCTCCGGTGAGGGAGGGAC
Source organism: Streptomyces sp. NBC_00258 (assembly GCF_036182465.1). NCBI lineage: Bacteria > Bacillati > Actinomycetota > Actinomycetes > Kitasatosporales > Streptomycetaceae > Streptomyces > Streptomyces sp. NBC_00258. The sequence goes on along the minus strand of NZ_CP108081.1, from coordinate 1,131,688 downwards.
GCGGAGGGACATGGGTGGAGCAGGGGACGGTGTGGGCCACACACGACGCATGCGGATATCGCGTGGGTACGGACTGACTGGAGATGGAGATGACCGGCTGGTTGCAGGCGGCTGTGCGGGGCCGGCCCTCGCGGGTGGGGAGAGAGATCAGCCGACGGTGAGGACGAGCTTTCCGCGGCTGTGTCCGGCGTCGCTGGCCTGCTGGGCCTTGGCCGCGTCGGTAAGCGGGTAGGTCGCGCCGACCGTGATCGCCAGTGCGCCGTCGGCGGCCTGCCGGGCCAGTTCGGCCAGCCGGGAGGCCGAGCGGCGCGCCGGGCCCTCGGCGAAGACGACACCGAGTTCGCGGGCGCGGAAGTCGGCGGTGGTGACGATCCGGTCGGTGCCGCCGCGCAGGGTGATGGAGTCCTCCAGCGCGCCCTTGCCCGCGGCGTCGAGCACCGCGTCCACGCCGCCTGGGGCGAGCGCACGCACCCGCTCGACCAGACCCTCTCCATAGACCAGCGCGGTGGCGCCGAGCGAGGTCACGTACTCCTGGTTGGCGGGGCCGGCGGTGCCGATGACACGGGCGCCGCGGGCGACGGCGAGCTGGACGGCGACGGTGCCCAGCGCGCCGGACGCGCCGTGGATCAGCAGGGTCTCGGTGGCTTTGACGTCGAGCAGGTCCAGGACCCGGTCGGCGCCGTCGCTCGCCACCGGCAGTGCGGCTGCGCGCGTCCAGTCCAGGCCGGCCGGCTTGGGGGCGAGGACGGTCGCGGTGGCCAGCGCGTACTGGGCGTAGGAGCCGGTGTCGGACCAGCCCAGCACCTCGTCGCCCACCTGCAGCTGGTCGATGTCCTCACCGACGGCGTCGACGATCCCGGCGATCTCACCACCAGGGACGGCGGGCAGGGTGGTGGGGAAGATGGCTTCCATGATCCCGGAGCGGATCTTGCCGTCCACCGGGTTGACACCGACAGCCTGTACACGCACGCGGACCTGGCCGGGGCCGGGCTCGGGGATCTCGGTCTCCGCCTCGTGCAGGACCTCGGTGCCGCCGAACGTGTCGAAAACGATGGCTTTCATCACTGCTGTCTCCTTGATGAGCTGATCCGGTGAAATCAATGGGGTGGCTGAGCACCTAAAACGCGACGCCAGTCATGTGGCTGGCCAAATAACTGTTGGGTGGGCTCGTTCGTGGGCTGGAGCCGCGGAGTTTTGGGCCGTCACCCGGTCCGGAGCGGCGCCTGCTCACTGTTTTCCGCTGTTTCGATGACGTGGACGCACTGGTCGAGGGCGGCCACCATGTAGCGGCGCCAGAGCGGAGCGAAGGGGCCGGCGAGGATCCAGCGGCGGCCGGGCAGCGGCTTGAACTCGTAGGTCCAGCGGATGAGTGTGCCGTCACCGTCGGGGTTGACGTTGAACTCGCCCCGGATGCCGGCCGCGAGGCGGGAGAGGACGTTGGTGAAGCCGGTCAGCTGGTAGGCGAAGCTGGAGCCCGGTACGTACTCGGTGAGTTCTTCGTCGACTTGGGAGCCGTCGTCGAACTGCGGGCTTCTTCGCGAGCCCGCGTGGTCCCAGGCCTCGGTCTGGTTCTTCACGCTGCTGATGCCGGGGAACGGGGCCACCGGGCGGAAGACGGTGGGGAGATCGATGGGCGCCAGGATGCGGAAGGCGTCCGGGGGTGCCGTGCGGGTCCGCTGCTGGACGGTGACGGTGACGGTCTTGTCGGCCGGGCCGATGAGGAGCGTGGTCATGGTTCAGCTCTCCGTGTTGGTGGTGATGGGGAGGGTGGGGTAGTCGGTGTAGCCGCGGGTGGTTGCCGCCGTGGAAGGTGGCCGGGTCGGGCTCGTTGAGCAGGGCGCCCGTGCGGAGGCGGTGGGGAAGGTCGGGGTTGGCCAGTGCCGTGGCGCCGACCGAGACGACGTCGGCCAGACCGGAGTCGAGGTCGGCGAAAGCGGGTGCCGAGCGGGGTGCCGCCGCGGTTGACGATCAGCGCCGTTGACCACTGCCGGCGTATGCGCTGCAGGAATTCGTCGTCGCGGCCCTGGATGAGGTGCAGGTAGGCGATGCCGAGCGGGTCGATGGCGTCGAGCAGTGCCGGGTGGACGTCATGCATGTCGTGCTCGGTGATGTCGTTGTAGGGGTTGCCGGGAGAGATGCGCAGGCCCGTGCGGTCGGCGCCGATCTCGGCGACCACCGCGGACGTCACCTCGGTGGCGAAGCGGATGCGGCGGGCGACGGAGCCGCCGTACCGGTCGGTGCGCTCGTTGGCGTTGGAGGAGAGGAACTGGTGGACGAGGTAGCCGTTGCCGCCGTGGATCTCCACGCCGTCGAACCCGGCGGCGACGGCCGCCGCCGCGCGGCGGAACTCGTCGGACACACCGGCGATCTCGTCGGCGGTGAGGGCCCGGGAACGGGCATCTCCTGGAGGCCGGTGGCGGTGAACATGACGCCCTTGGGCTGTACGGCCGAGGGGGCCACGGGCGTGCGGTGGTGCGGGGTGTTGTCCGGGTGGGAGATACGGCCGGCGTGCATCAGCTGGACCACGATGCGCCCGCCCTCGGCGTGGACGGCGTCGGTGACTTTGCGCCAGCCCGCGATGTGCGCGTCGGTGTGGATTCCCGGCGCCAGCAGGTAGCCCTGACCGTCTTCGGACGGCTGGTGCCCTCGGTGATGATCAGGGCCATGGAGGCCCTCTGCCGGTGGTACTCGACATTGAGCTCGCTGGGAAGGCCGTCCGCCAGGGGGCGGTCACGGCGCATGGGCGCCATGACGAGCCGGTGCGGCAGTTGCATGGCACCGACGGTGACGGGGGCCAGACAGCCATGTGTGAGCCCTTTCTGCTGTAGGGGGATCAGCGCCGAAGGGTGGAGAGGGGCTAGAGGGAGGTGAGGGCGCGTACGCGGTCGGCGATGGCGCGGCGGGCGACATCGGTGGTGAAGGCGATGGAGTCGAACTCGTGCGGGACGCCGGGGTGGAGATGAAACTCCACGGGTACGCCGGCCCGGCTGAGTTTGAGGGCGTAGGCAAGGTCCTCGTCGCGGAAGGCGTCGAGCTGGCCGACCTCGATGTAGGCGGGAGGCAGACCGGTCGCATCCCCGAGGCGGGCCGGGGCGGCCGTGGCGGGTACGTCGGGCCCGCCCGCGGCGTCGCCGAGCAGGGCCGGCCACGCGGTGCGGCTGTCGTCGTAGGACCACAGCAGGTAGGGCTCGATGTGCGGGTCGGGCGTGGTGGTGCGGTCGTCGAGCATCGGCATGAGCAGGATCTGCCGGGCGATCTGCGGGCCTCCGCGCTCCCGGGCGAGGATCGACAGCGCCGCGGCCAGTCCGCCTCCGGCACTGTCGCCCATGACACCAATCCGCGCGGGGTCGACACCCAGGTCTTCCGCGTGCTGGTGCAGCCAGCGCAGGGCGGTGTACGCGTCCTCGACCGGTGTGGGGAAGGGGTGTTCGGGGGCTCGGCGGTATTCGACCGACAGCATCGGCACCCCGCTGGCGGAGACGTAGCGGGCAACTGCGCCGTCGAACAGGTCGATGTGGCCGAAGATGTAGCCGCCGCCGTGGAAGAACAGCGCGGCCGGACCGGCAGGGGCGTCCGTTTTGGCGTACCAGCGCATGGTGATCTTCGTGCCGTCGTCGGCGGTCGCGTAGTACTCGGTGGTCGTGACGTCGGGCGGGACCGGTTGGGCCGCCGAAGCGGCACCGATGATCGGTTCCCACATGGCGCGGCGCCCGACATGGCCTCGGCCATGGCGGCGAACGCGTGGGCGAACTCGGGGTCGAAACTGAGTGACATGACTGTCCTGCCTACTTGGTCGGTTGGGTCTGATCTGGTCATTCGTGGAATCAGCGGGCCCAGAAGTTCCGGGTTTGGTAGGCGAGGGTTTGCCGTTGGGCGGCTCAGCAGACCTGACCCTCTGGAATCCCGCGCCGGCTCGGCCGTCAATCGGGAGACGCGATACGTTCCACGTAATATGCTTCAGTTTTGAAGCGTTTGGTAAGGGCACTCCGGCTGCGAAGCGGCAGCAGGGTGAGAGGGCGGCGACTGTCGCTAGGGACCGACAGCGAACAGCATCTGCAGCTTGCCCCGGCTGGGGGAACCGGGTATGGCGGTGAAGACCAGCAGCTGCTGGCACTGCTCGGGATCCACCAGCATCTCGGAGTAGAGCTCCAGTTCCCCCAGCTCGGGGTGCAGGTAACGCTTGAGGTCGTGGTGATGCGTCACCCTCACCTCGTGCAACCGCCAGACCTCCGCGAACTCGGGACTGACATCGAGCAGAGCCGCGACGATCTCACCGGCCTTCCCCGTGGGATCGGCCGTGTAGGCGTCCCGGATCTCCGCGGCGAAGACCCTGCCCCGCCGCGGATGGTCCTCCACCGGATACAGGCCACGGACCTGCGGATCGCCGGTGAACCAGCGGTAGACCAGGTACCGGGAGAGGCCCGAGTAGCGGGTGAAGTCACCGAGCAGTGCGACCGCCGGAGGTGTCTGCAGGAGCGTCTCGCCGAAGCGCGACATCAACATCGCCGGCACGTTCAGGAGGCCGCCGACGATCCGCATCATCGCGGGACCGACATGATCATCTCGTATGATCCGCTGAGGTGCAGGGATGCCGCTGAGGGTGAAGAGGCGGTCGCGCTCGTTCAGGTTGAGCCGCATCGCCCGGGCGAGCGAAACGAGCATCCGCTCCGACGGGGCCGGACCACGCTGCTGCTCGATCCGGCTGTAGTAGTCGGCCGACATGCCGGCCAGCGCCGCCACTTCCTCGCGCCGCAACCCGCCGGTGCGGCGACGCTGTCCGCGAGGCAGCCCGACATCCTCCGGCTGCAACGCCTCACGACGCGCGCGGAGAAAATCTGCCAGCAACACCCGGTCCATCGTCCGACCTCCTCTGTTTGACAAGCCCATCCTGGCGCGGACGGGAGAGCGGATGAAGGGCCACTTCATCAGGGGACGAATTGTCCGTGGCTGGGCCGACAGCGGTGCACAGGGACAGCCGGACGGCCCTCATCCGCCCCCGGGCGGCATGCCTCATGCCGGACGCGGCCCAGTCTGCTGGAGGGCGGACAGGTAGGACTGGACGCCCATGGCCATGGTCGGCACGTGCTCGCGCATCAGCCGCTGGAAGTGGGGCGCGGTCGCGGAACGGTGGTCCACGGTGAACTCCCCGGCCAGGGAGAACCAGGTGACCGGGGAGGCGCCGGCCTGCACCATGCGCTCGACCGCGACCGCGTGGGTTTCGGCTGTCAGGCTCGCTGTGGCATCCACGACCAGGTAGACCTCGTAGTTCTCGCGCAGCGCGCCCAGCACAGTCTGCAGGACACATCCCTCGGTGGACACCCCCGCGATGGCGAGCTTGCGGCGCCCGGTCTCGCGTACGGCTCGTGCGAATTCCGCGTCCAGAAAGCCGTTGAAGTTGCCGCCCCGCTCGACCACGGGGTGGTCCCCGATCGTCTCCTTCAGCTGCGGGTAGAGCGGTCCGGACGGCTTGTCGGGCCGGCCGTTGGTCACGACCAGGCCGCTTCCGTACCACAGGGCTGTCTTTGCCAGTCCGGCCACGTTGTTGATGTGCTCCGCCGTGTCGTGCGACCGCAGCACGTTGGCGAACCCGACGGCGTGGTCCACCAGGACAATCGTGGTGTTCTCGGGGGTCAGTGGTTCGAGGTTCACGAGGTGCTCCGATGGCTGGCGACGGCACTGATGACCGTCGCGGCATGAGTGGATGCAACGTTGTCGATGACCGCTGTGCGCCGGGTCGACGAGTGCGGAGAACCGGATCAGTGAACGACGGGATCCTGATGCGAGTGAGGCGGCCATCTTGCAGGCCGGACGCTCCGCGTTCCCCGAACGCGAAGACAGCCGCGCCATCATCCGGGAGATCGCCCGGCGGGCCGGCGTCGCCTGCGGCCTGGTGATGTGGAACTGTCCATCGAAGGAACAGCTGGTCATCGTCTCGATGCCCAGAGCCGCCGGGCCTGTCCGAGCGTCCCAGGGCTGCGTCGCGCGCAGGGGGCAGACTGACGGCAGCACGCTGTGAAGGGCGCTGCTGCCTAGGCGAGCGCGGCGGGGGGAAGGACGATGACCTTTCCGGAGATCGGGCCCGCGGCGGCTTCGGCGTGCAGCGCCGGCAGGTCGGCCAGTGGCACCCGCCTGGCGATGTCGACGCGCAGCTTGCCGGAGTCGACCAGTGCCACCAGCTGCGCCAGCTGGGCGGCGTCACTGTTGACGAAGAGGTTGATACCGCGCACGCCGCGTTCCTCGTCGGACGGAGCGGGCATCCACACCGTCGTGTTCACCACGACACCGCCGTCGCGGACCACACCGGCCAGCGCGGCCAGCTGTGCCGGATCGACCGGCGCGAGGTTGAGCACGACGTCGACCGGCTCAGCCAGTTCGGGAAGGCCGTGGCCGAGAACTTCATCGGCGCCGGCCGCCTTGACACGCTCGCTGCTGCGCGGCCCGGCCGTGGCGATCACGTGGGCGCCGGCGTGCTTGGCCAGCTGTACGGCGTAGCCGCCGACCGAGCCGCCCGCGCCGTTGATCAGCACGCGCTGGCCGCCGGTCAGCCCGGCGTGGTCGAAGAGGGCCTGCCAGGCGGTAAGGCCGACCAACGGCACCCCGCCGGCATCGACCAGCGGAATGCTCGTGGGCGCCGACGTCAGGATCCCAGTCGGTGCGAGGACGTATTCCGCGGCCGCGCCGGCGCCGGTCATCGGCAGGAATCCGACAACCCGGTCACCAACCTCGACGCCGTCCGCGTTCTCGCCCAGCGCGTCGACCGTGCCGGCGACGTCGATGCCGGGGGTGTGAGGCAGAGCCACCGGGATGGGGCCCTGCATGAAGCCGGCACGGATGTTGCCGTCGACCGGGTTGAACGATGTCGCAGCCACCCGGATCCGAACCTCTCCGATGCCGGGGACCGGCTGTTCCACCTCCTCGTAGCGCAGGACGTCCGGGGTGCCGTACTCGTGGAAACGCACTGCCTTCATGGCATGCCTCAACTTTCACAATGCGGGAACGAACTGATTCAGATTTGAATCAATTTGTGGTTGGAGCACGCTTCGGCTTCGAAACGATGCTCAGAGGGGTGAGAGAGTCGAAAACCGCTAACGGGCGACAGCGGCCAGGAGCTGGAGCTTGCGATGGCTCGGGGAGCCGGGCGTGGCGGTGAAGACCAGCAGCTGCTGGCACTGCTCGGGATCCACCAGCATCTCGGAGTAGAGCTCCAGTTCCCCCAGCTCGGGGTGCAGGTAACGCTTGAGGTCGTGGTGATGCGTCACCCCCACCTCGTGCAACCGCCAGACCTCCGCGAACTCGGGACTGACATCGAGCAGAGCCGCGACGATCTCACCGGCCTTCCCCGTGGGATCCACCGTGTAGGCGTCCCGGATCTCCGCGGCGAACACCCTGCCCCGCAGCGAATGATCCTCGGCGGGGTACAAGCCGCGGACCTGCGGGTCATGAGTGAACCAGCGGTAGACCAGGTACCGGGACAGACCCGAATACCGGGTGAAGTCACCGAGCAGCGCAACCGCCGGACGCGTCTGCAGCAACGCCTCACCGAACCGTGACAGCACGATGGCGGGCACGTCCGAGAGGCCGGCGACGATCCGCATCATCGTGGGACCCACATGGTCATCACGCACGATCCGCCGGGGTGCCGCGATCCCGCCGAGGGTGAAGAGATGGTCACGCTCGCTCAGGCTGAGCCGCATCGCCCGGGCCAGCGCGACGAGCATCCGCTCCGAGGGCGCCGGACCACGCTGCTGCTCGATCCGGCTGTAGTAGTCGGCCGACATGCCGGCCAGCGCCGCCACTTCCTCGCGCCGCAACCCGCCGGTGCGGCGACGCTGTCCGCGAGGCAGCCCGACATCCTCCGGCTGCAACGCCTCACGACGCGCGCGGAGAAAATCTGCCAGCAACGCCCGGTCCATCGTCCGCCCCCCTGTTCGACACACCCATCCTGGCGCGAACCGAGAATCAGATGAAGGCCCACTTTAACCGCGGACAAGTTGTCCCTGGCTGGGGTTCAGTCGGCTCGCCCGGGCCTGCGCATCTGCTTGTCGGACAGGTACCGTCCCCAACACCCGGACCACTGGCTCGAGACCTACCGGAGCGGCAGGGTGAGCTGCCCCGAGTTTCGTAGAGTGAAACGGACTGTCCCGAGTTGGGTGGATTTGAATTACTTGGTTTCACCCACCGCGGCGGATCGCTGAGCGGCGCGAGAGCTCCATGTGGCGGCGCCGCCACATGGACCAATCCTGTTGCCCTCGCCAGGCGGTTCGGTTGATCCGTCAGAGAGCGGGAAGACGCAGCCCAACATCAAATGCGCGTCCCACGGCGAGAGACTGGAGTGCACGATGGGTACCGAGCCACCCAGAGACGACGCCAGCAAGGTCTGCCCAGAAGCCGTCGAAGTTCTCACGGCCCGCTTCGACGGGGAGATCGGTAACATCGCCGACGCCCGTCTGGCAGCAGGGCTGTTCCTCGATACCCTCCAGCCTCATGATCCGCCGATGAGCCCGGCGAGCCGGGGCAATATCCTGCTGGTGGTCACGGAACTGGCGGCCAACGCGATCCAGTACGCGCCTGGGCCCTTCAGCGTGCGCATGCACCGCACTTTCGAAGACGTGCAGGTGACCGTACGCGACAAGAACCCCATCGAGCCCACGCCTCGGCCATGCGACCTGGTGCGTGGAGTCGGCGGGCGCGGCTGGCCTCTCATCCACGCGCTTTCTCGCCAGGTCAGCGTCCTGCATGATCCGGGTGGCAAGAACATCCATGCGCTCATGTCGTGGTGAGACCTACGAAGGTAGGAAAGCCCTTAGCAGGGGCCCATCATGCGCTCATCCGTGAATCGGCGTCTGGAAGCCGCTGCGGGCCCGGCCCTCGAATGGACGCTGTTGGTCTCTTCCGCCGGGCAACGTTGACCGCGGCTCCGGTAGCGGGATCCGCGCAGGCCGCAGCGCGTGCAGGTACGCGCCGTGGGGGCCCGCACCGCGCGGTCTCGAGCCCACGTAATCGACGCGCTAGCGGAAGGTGTCGATCGCGGTGTGCACCTCCTGCGCACGCTCCCACTCACCGTGTGCGGTCTGCGGTCCCGCTTCTTGGGCCGCGAACCATCAGAACGGCCATGGTAATGGCGCAAATTCCACAGACAACGCCACACACAAGCAGGGCTTCGGCGTAGTCGGCGGGCGTCCGTTTCGTGATCACTTGAGGCCGAGCAGGGCGAGCGGGCGGTCCGCGTTGCGGGCGTTGTGTCGCAGAGCTGCGGCGATGTTGGTCGCGCCGGCGAGCCGCAGGGCGCCGATGGCGAGGTTGCGCCAAGTAGCCATCGCCCGGGGCGCGTTGCCGGTTCGCAGCTGTGAGGCGTCTTCGGCGAACGTGGTGTCTCTGACGTGGTGCAGGGCCTCGATCTGCCAGTGATCACGGATCAGGGTCGCCAACTGGGCGGGGCCGGCTTGCTCAGCGGTGAGGCTGGTGACGGCGTAAACGGTCTTGATGGTGGTCCTGCCGGTCTTGCGGTCGGTGCGACGGCGCTTGATCTGCACGGCCTGCCGGGCTCCGGGGAAGAGCAGGCTGTTGACCGTGACCACCTTGATCCGTCGGGTCTCCGAGCGTCCGTGGCCGATGCCCCGCACGCGGCCCTGCAGCGGGATCTCTGTCCACGGAAGGGATCTGAGCTGCTTGCGGAGCTTCTTCTGGTTGCCCTTGACGATCACGATGTAGTGGGCGTCACGGCCGAGAAGGTAGTCGGCGTGCTCGCGTTGGGCGTGCATGGCGTCGCTGGTGACGACCACCCCGGCCAGGTCGTCCATGGTCTCCAGCAACGGCTGGAAGCAGGTGATCTCGTTAGTCTTCTCGCCGACGTCCAACTGGGCCAGGACCAGGCCGGTGGTGTGATCCAGGGCTGCAAGCAGGTGGATCTTGCGGCCCTTCGCTTTGGCCGCTCCGCGAAGGCTCTTGCCGTCGACCGCCAGGCCGCGCAGCCGGCCCCGGGTTCGGTTGCGGCGGTCGGCGAGCCAGCGGCCGACCGCCAGGTCCAATGCGTCGCCGTCGATCCGGGCCAGCAGTCGTCGGACCGTCGTTTCCGCAGGCAAGGACCGTTTGGGGAACAGGGGGTCGAGTCGCACGCCGACGTGTTCCAGTACGTGGGGCGGAGCGTCGGTGATCCATTCGCCGACCGCCAGCAGCGACGTTGCCCCCGCCAGCACCGCGCACGCGGCCAGGGCAAGGACGCCCACCAGAGCGTGGCGCACTCCACGGGGATCACGCGGATCGGGCACCTGTGCAAGGCGGCCCAGCAGTCCGGGCACTTCTTCCGGCGCGACCTCTGGATGCTCGCGGAGTTGGTCAAGGGCAGGCGGGATCAGCGATGATGCTTCGGCAGGCACGGTCTTCCAGGCAGGTCACGGGGCGTCGAGAACTCCATGATCTTGGAAGCCGTGCCTGTTCCGCTCTCCCTGGCGGACCGTCATGAACCGGATACCCGGCGACTACGCCGAAGCCCTGGGCATGGGACTGCCGGCGCTGACCTACCGTCTGATGGGCATGGATCTCACTCGGTATGTCGACGACCCTGACGCCAGCGAACCACCCCCACGGGCGGCTTCGGAACGTCGGCGGTGGCCCTGGACCGGCCGCAGACGACGTTCAGACCGGGTGCACTGAGCTTCTTCGAGGTGGCCACTGGTCCGGTGACGGTCCGCGAAGCGCAATGAGCGAGGCTCCCGAGCTGTTGATCGAGATGTCTGATGTCTCAACCACGCTGCTCGGGGGCCTCGTTGGCACATCCTGCCTCACTTGACCTGCCCCACGCGCTCGTGGAGCGGGTCACGATGCTCATCGTCACCCGTGAGGGCGCCCGGCGCTGCAAGCTCCGACCGTCTCATCGCGCGATGGTGGCACTGGTGTACCTGCGCGAACACACCACGCTGGCGAAGATCGCTGCCGGGTTCGGGATCAGCGAGGCCACCGCTCACGCCTACATCACGAACGGCCGAACCGTCATATCGGCCACACCCGACCAGGACATCTCGCCAAGATCCTGACACGAGTTCAGAGCAGAAATCGAATATCCGGCAGCCTGGCCAAGACTACGGGGATCCGTGCGTGCGGTCGATGGGAGAATTGTCGGGCTCTGCAGTTATCCGATCAGCAGCCTGGTTGAGTCCATCGATCACTGCTTGAGTGAGGTACTTTGTAATCATGTGCAGCCTCAGCGCCAGTGCCTGGTCTTCGCTGTGGCGATTTCCGAGTTCGTGGAAAATCTCGGCAGCCCTTGTCTGGGCATCGATGGCTTCTTCGAACTGCAGAAGCTCTCCCAAGGCGATTCCCGCGACAGTCAGAGCGCGCCCTTCACCGTTCCGGTCGCCAATTTCCCTGAAGATCTCGGCAGCTTGAACCGCAGCCCTCATCACCTCCTCGAAGCGGTTCACATCTCGCAGGGCGGCTCCAAGTTTGATCAGTTCGGTTCCTTCGCTATCACGGTCAGACAATTCATGAAATATGTCAACTGCCCTTGTGTGTGCGTTGACTGCCGCCTCGAACTGGCCGGCATCACGCAGGGCGAGCCCGAGATTACTCAGCGCTGCACCCTCGCTGTAGCGATCGGCGGACTCGTGGAAGAAAGTGGCGGCATTTGTGTGCGCGTCGACTGCCTCCTTCAGTCGACCCTCCGCTCTAAGCGTGATGGCGAGGTTGTTGAGTGTCATGCCCTGAGCGTGGATGTCGTCCAAGTCGCGGAAAATTTCGAGGGCTCTTGCGTGATGATCGAGTGCTTCTGGGAACCTACTTAACTGTCTGAGTGCGCCCCCGAGGTTATTGTGCGAGGCACCTGCGCCGTGCTGGTCGCCAAGCTCGCGATAAACGGCCAAACTTTGCGTATGGGCTCTGATTGCATCTTCGAATAGTCCGCTGTAGTCGAGGACGCCTCCGAGGTTCCCCAGCGCCCTGCATTCATTGCGGCGATCGCCGATCTCACGGTAAATAGCAATGGCCTTCTCGAAGTGTCCTATTGACTCTTGGAAGCGGCGCACTTTGGAAAAAGCGATTCCAAGATTATTGATTGCATTGCCCTCCTCGCGGCGGTTTCCGGTCGTCCGAGAGATCGTGGTGGTCTGGTTGGAGAGATCGATCAGGTCATCGAAGTGCCTCCTCCAGTCGAAGAACTTGGTCAGGGCAAAGGCCAGGCGCGTAGCGATAGCGTGGTTTCGCGCCGACGGCGCCTTGGCGGCAGCAAGAAGATTGGGTCGCTCATTTTCTAGCCATTCGAGCGCCTGTCTGCGGCCGGTGAAATCATCGGAGAGGCACTCCTCGGGATTGTCGCCCAGATGGGTAGCGGCTGCCCTTGCCGTATCGAGAAGCCGGTCGAATAAACGCGAGAGACCGTCGCCCTGATCGTTGAAGCCGTCGGTCTGGGAAATCTCGCACGCGAAAAGGCGCACAAGATCATGCATCGACCAGCGCTCTCGATCTGAGATCGAGAGCGTTTCCGTATCGACGGTGGCGCAGTGTAGGAGATGAGCGCGGGCCAGACTGGACAGGAGACGCCTGGTTTCGAAGGTGGTGTGGGCCAGTAGGGCTTCGCTCATCATGGTGGAGATATCCGGACCGGGAGCCAGAGACAGGAGACCGAAGGCGCGTTGTTGCGGTGCGGTGAGGTGTTGGTAGGACAACTGGAACGATGCGCGCACAGCCAGCTCTTCGCTGTCGTATTCCATCGCGTCCAGGCGCGTGCGTTCGTCCTGTAGTTCCGCGGCCAGTGCGCTGAGAGGCCGGTCCTGTTCATCCCTCAACATCGCGCCGATGATCCGCAGCGCGAGTGGCAGATGGCCGCATAGCTTCACCAGCTGCAGTGCGTCCGCGGACTGATGACTGACTCGCTCGTCATTCCTGCCGCCGGCCGTCACAGTCCGGTCCAGCAGATCGACAGCATCGCGCGGAGAAAGGGGGCTGAGGCTAACGGAGTTGACGGCAGAAGCTGAAAGGGTATGGCGGGAGGTGATCAGAGCCCGGTGTGGTGCCCCAGGCAGGAGCCCGGAGATCTGAGCCGGGGTACGGACATTGTCCAGGACCAGCAGGAGCGGCCGGTCCTGTGAGGCCAGCGTGTTGAGCGTCAGACGCCAAGCGTCCAGCGTCTGCGCGATCGTGTTTGGCAGGTCCCTCGGCTTCACGCCTAAGACGCGCAGGAAGCGATCAGCCACCTCTCCCGCCTCGATTGAGCTATGCCCGTAGCCTTGCATATCAACGACGAGAATCCCTCCGGGAAACCAACCGCGGACCTGGGCCTCGTGCGCCGCATGAAGGGCAATTGCGGTCTTGCCTATCCCGCCCATCCCTGCGATCACCATCGTGGCCTCGTGGGAAGCCGGTCCGTCCCCGGGTTCCAGCCACCTCATCACCTGGGCCAGTTCCGATTCGCGGCCAGTGAACACCTGCGGAATGACCGGAAGGGTCACTGGGCCCTTCGGAAGAGCTGTAGAATCGCTCCCTCCGCGAGGTCTCCCACCCTTAGCCGCATTCTTTTCTTGGCGAGCCCGTTCTAGGAGACTTTTCCACCATTGCTCAGGTCGCGCCGTGTAACGGCTGTCTGACTGTACTGCGCGGTTCTGCAGGAATCTGGCCATGGCCAGGAATGAACGTGTGTGTGCGGTGCTTGGTACGGCTTTTCCATTCAGCCAATCGTTGATTGCTGACTTCGACACCTTCCCCGGCGGGATTTGCTGGAGGGCCACGCGAACCAGTGCGTCCAGGGACGGACCTCCTGCTGCCGCGTGAGCTGCCTTCAACGCGTGTTGGAACCGCTGCACTTGCTCGCCCATCCGCTCCCCGTCCTCCACAACTTCCAGAATCGCAAGCTCCAGGAAAACTGCCAAAACACGGCCTGGCCAGCGTACTTGCTTCCCTCCCGCCGACTTGAGGGTCGCTGGAAACCTCCCGGAACCCGCTCGATAGGCGCGAGCAGTCGACCGCATCCCGCAGTCGGCCCCTTCAGGAGGAGATCAGCATGACCTGCACCCAACCCCACATGCGTGCCAAGCGCTTGCTTCGCACGGCTTTACGCGACGTGGCCCTTGCAGCCACCACGGGTGCCGCTGGAGCCTTCGTCACTTGGCTCCTCCAGAGGTGATTGAGTCGGCCGCCTCGGCGACTGTGCAGTATGACGCCGCCTCTACAGTGCTGCGTCAGACGGAGCATCGCGACGTGACGCTCAATGTCTACGTTTACACTGCACATTTGGGATCCCGGGCGGCTGGCGCAGCCCTGTCGAGTGGGACCTGGCCGGGTCTCGGGTCCATCCACGAATCCGCTTACGCGGCGCGCAGCACAACGGCACGAGACTCTTGAACGAGGTCCTGAGCTACGTGAACGCTGCGGATCGTCGCTTGCCAACGAGCGTGCCGCAGCTGCCTGAGTTGGTGGAGTAACTCAAGCCGGCCGTCGATCAATGGCAGACCATGCCGTTTGCCGGGGGGCGTGGCTGGCTGGCACCGACGAGTACCCAGCAGCCGTCGGACGCTTCCGCCCGTGGGCAAGGCCGCGCGGGTCCTCCTTGGGGGGGCATGCCAGCCTGCAAGTGGGGCTCCCGCCCAGCACAGGTTGGCTGGGCGGGAGTTGGTGCAGTCCCCTCCGGTCGTTCTTCAGCACGAGGGAACCGCGCGGCCTTCCAGACGGGAAGGTCCGACGCCCAAGGCATGGCGTCCATTCCATGGTGCGCCCTGCCGCGGTTGTCGCAACGAGTTGTACGTTTTCGCCGCCCAAAGCGTTCGTTGAGCGCTGTTTTCCTTCTGCGGGGGAGCGAGTTGGCGTATTGGGGCGCGCGGTGCGCGGCGGGATCTCCGAGGCTCAGCGATCGCCGGCAGCCGGTGGCTGCATTGTTCCGTGATCTCGTGATCACGTTGAGTGTCGGGCGGGTGGGCCGCCATGCTGTCGTTCACCTTCGACGGCGCGTCAGCACCGCGGCCGAAGTGCCCTTCAGGCGCTTCGAGTTCAGGGAAATGGTGCGATGCCCAGGAAGCAGGTGTGGATCGTTGTCGTGCTGGCGGCGGTCCTCGCGTGGAGCACGGTGATGACCGTGCTGGGACAGCTGGCGGCGGTGGCCGCGTTGCTGCCCTCGCTCGGACTGCTGGTGCAGCAGACCGCCGCTGCGTTCGCCGGGACGGAACCGCGGGCGAGCGGCGCCGTGGATCCTGGTCCGGCCGTGGCCGTGGGCGAGGAGCCGCTGCGATGACGCCTCCATCGGTACCCCAGCAGCAGCCGGCGGAAGACCCGTCCGGCACGAGCGACGGTCAGCCGGATCCGCCGGCCATGCCCGTGGATTCCAGGCGGGCGGCGGTGGTCAGGCGCGGGCGCAAGCCGGATCCGGTGTCGGACAAGGCGGGCCCCTGTCATCAGGCCTGGCTGCACCCGGTGCGCGGCCGGATCTCCGCCTCCGGTCTCACCCTCGACCAGCTCGTCAGCCTCACCAACTACTCCAAGACCCGGATCTCCACGCTCCTGCGCGGTGCCGAGTACTACCCCGGCTGGGAGATCACCTACAGCGTGGTTCACGCCCTGGACCTCCCTGTCTGGCCGCTGCGCCGGCTGTGGACGGCCGGGGCTCGTGAGGCGGACAAGGACCAGGC
This sequence comes from Streptomyces sp. NBC_00258, assembly GCF_036182465.1. Classification (NCBI taxonomy): domain Bacteria; kingdom Bacillati; phylum Actinomycetota; class Actinomycetes; order Kitasatosporales; family Streptomycetaceae; genus Streptomyces; species Streptomyces sp. NBC_00258. The sequence goes on along the minus strand of NZ_CP108081.1, from coordinate 1,116,080 downwards.
GTGGATCGAGGAGCGCATACACGAGGTGCGCGTATGGCCCTCTACAAGCGGCAAGCCGACCTCAACACCGCATTCCACACCCGCGTACGCGCCGAGACCGATCAGCTCCCCGAAACAGAGAAGCGGCTGCGGGCGACGGTCGTGAGGCTGAAGACGACCCTCAGCAACCAGCGCGAAGAGATTGCGGAACTGCGCCAGTTGGTCACCCAGCTGACCCTGGCCAACGCCGTCCTCACCCACCAGAACGCTACGTCCGCCGAACCTCCTGGAGCCCCAGACGCCGACAACGTCGTCCCGATCCGCCCGCCGTCCTAGGCCGACTGGCCTTCCCCGGCGCCGAGAACACCGGGGTATTGCCGGCGGTTGATGTTTCAGCTCTTGGCGAGTTCTGTCAGGGCATCGAGGTGGATTGGTGCCCAGCCGAGTTCGTGGCGTGCTCGAGCGCCGCTGAACTGCTGGTCGAGGCCGAATGCCTCGGCAATCGGCCCCATCCGCTGGGCAGCCTCGGAAGGGGTCAACGTGTCGATCCTGCCGGGGCATCCTGCGGCGTGGCTGAGGGCTTGGGTGATGTGGGCCAGCGGAAGGTTCTGGCCGCTGGTGCCGGCGTAGACGGCACCAGCCGGGGCCCGCAGGGCCAGGACGAAGAGTTCGGCGATGTCGTCGACGTGGACCAGCGCCCAGTGGTTGGAACCGTCGCCGATGCATGGCACGGCACCTGTGGTGCGTCCTGGGTCCACGAAGAACGACTGAGCCAGTCCGCCAGAGTGGCCATAGACAAGCCCCGGCATCACGATCACCGGGCGCTGTCCAGTGGCGGCCCTGGCGAGCACTCGCTTCTCGTTCTCCAGCCGCCAGGCAGTAATACGTGGCGGGTTCAGCGGAGCATCCTCATCGACGACCCCGTCGGTATCGCCGTAGACCCACACTCCGCCGGTGTGCACATAGGGGCCTTGTCCCACGCCGGCCTGCAGTGCCTCCGCCGCTGCGCGGTCGATGTCTGCGGTGGCCTCGCTGTAGTCCACTCCGAGATGGATGACCCCGTCGGCCGCGCGGGCAGCCTCGCGGAGCACATCGGTGTCGGTGAGCGCCCCCACAACCGGTGTCGCACCGAGGGCTGCCACCGTGCGCGCCGCCCTGTCACTGCGCGCCAGCGCAGTGACGCCGATTCCTTCTCTGGTCAGGGCCTGGATGGTGGGGCGGCCGATGTAGCCGGAGCCGCCTGTGACGAAGATCTGCATCGCTTTCACGGTCCTTGTCGGTGGTGACGTCGGGTTTTCTCACCACCTTGGCTCCGTGCCGCAGCGCACGTCCAAGGCTTCTTGCGTCGGTATTGATGCCCCCGAGGCATCAGTACTGGGCAGCGGCGATTTCGGCGAACTCCGGAAGCAGAGGGGAGCGACGGCAGTCGCTCCAGGCGAGACAGACCTGGTTGGGGCCAATGTCGTCGATGGGCACATGCGCGACACCGGCATGGGCGTAATAGAGGGCGGCCGATTGCGGAAGGACGAGTACGCCGCCACACGTCGCGACGTGCTCCAGCTTCTCCTCGACGGTGGTGAACAACGGCGCGGGCCCCGCTTCTTTGCCGTCGATCCGCTCGGGGAGGTCTCGCCACTCGGGAACGGCGTCGGGGCTCTGCACGAGCCGTTCGGACGCCAGATCCGCGATAACGACGGACTCCTTGGCCGCAAGCGGGTGGTCCACTGGGAGCACGGCAACGCGCGGCTCCTGAAAGAGTGGACGCAGCTCCAAGCCGCTGTGGTCAACGGGAAGCCGTACGAAGCTCACGTCGAGAAGGCCCTCGTGCACACTTTGGGCCTGGTCGCCCCAGGAAGTGCGAACCACCTGCACGCTCAGCTCGGGGTGACGTGTGGAGAAGGTGCGCACTGCGCCTGTCACGGTGATCCCGGGCATGAAGCCGACGGTGAACGTCGAGGATCCATGAGCGGCCTGCTGAACCCGGCGGCATAGAGCTTGTGCGGCGGCCAGCACGGGGCGCGCGTCCTCCAGCAGTTGACGGCCGGCGGCCGTCAACTCGGTGCTCTGCTGGTTTCTGATGAAGAGCTGCGCGTGCAGTTCATGCTCCAGCGCGCGAATCTGCCGGGAGAGCACCGGTTGCGTGATGTGCAGACGCTCGGCGGCCCGGCCGAAGTGCAACTCCTCGGCCACGGCGACGAAGTAGCGCGTCTTGCGCAGATCGACGTCCACGAAGTCTCCTACCGCTCTGGCGACACGTTGCAACTCATCTTGCGCCCGTGCGGTGCCTGGTTCGCGACTGGTGTAGTGACCGGCGGCGCTTGATCGGTATCTGGCATCGATCTTCCTCGTCTGTCAGCCCGAAGCGGTCTCATCGCCTGCCACGGCCGCACTCCCCGCATCCGGCACACCGGGACGGATACAGGAAGTGCGGCCGTGGCACGCCAGCTCAACTGGGCAGAGCGATATGCGACGGGTGCGTTGTGTCGTGGTGAATGGTGTGTGTGGTGGGCTTGGTGGCCGTACCCGTTGCGGGGCTCTCACCGGTGCCGAGGTTGCGGGAAAAGCGAGGGAACGCCCCGCCGGAGACCTGCAGACGGATGCGGTGGCCGGAGTTGAAGCGGTGCGCTGTGGGGTCCAGGGCGATGCGTACGGACCGAACGTCCCCCAAGGCGGTGTCCTGGTCGGTGCACCGGACAATCCGGTCGGTGACGTTGACGGAGCGGCCGCGGGGATCCACGTCGCACATCCGGACGAACAGGTCGGCGTGGGCGTTGTCGGAGGCGATGTGCAGCTCCACGACAGGCGCGCCATGCACCTCGATGGGGGCGGTGAGCGGATCCGTAGTGAAGACGAGGACATCGGCGCGGGATTCCAGCTTGCGGTTGTCCTTTGCACCGCCGCTGAAAGCCATGATCCTCCCTCCGATGGAGGGAGTTGGATGGGCAGGGTCGTAGCGGAACTCTGTGGTGCTTGACGCCTGGTGAGATGCCGAGTCTGCGAGGTTTCCACCCTGCCTCAGATACCAGGTTGCCTGTCCGGGTGACGTGGGTGGCCACGTGCCGTGGTCCTGCCACTTCTTGGCGCCGCTCACGAAGATCCGCACAGGAGCCGTGCGGCGCACGGGTGCTCGGCCGGCTGTGTGTGCGTCCAGCCAGGCGAGGGCTTGGGGCATAGCGATCTTGTTGTCCACGTTGAGATGTGTCCACGGGCCGATGGTCATGGCGACGTCGACTTCGCGTGCGCGCAGCGTCTCGTACTGCTGGAGCGTCTGGTTGAGGAAAAAATCGTGCCAGCCCCCGATCAGCAAGGTGGGCACCGTCGATTGTTGGAGTGCTTCGGTGGCCCGGAAGGCTTCCCAGTACGGATCGTCCACGTCCGGGTGGTCGATCCACTCGTCGTACCACGGGGCGCCGCTGCCGCCGAGGCTGCTCATGGCACCCCTCAGCGGCAGTTGCGCGAGCGCGCCGGCCAGTCGCTTTTCGGCCCGTGCCATTCGCAGAAGGCTGCCTGGCCCACTGACGGATTCCTGGTGCGACAGAAGGTCGGACCAGCTCATCATGTTGTACAGATCCAGCGGCCCTTGCTGGTAGGCGGCGCGGCTGAGGTCATGCACGCCGATCATGACGACCATCGCGGTCAGTTCGGGTGGCGGGTCCGTCGCAAGCGCCCATTGCGTGAAACCGAGATAACTGCCGCCTGCTGTGGCCAGTCGGCCGTCGAACCAGTCCTGGGTGCGCAGCCAGACGACGGTGTCATGACCGTCCCGGGACTCGCTGACGCCAGGCTTGAAGCGACCTTCGGAGCCGAACGTGCCACGCGTGCTCTGGAGCAGCACGTGATAGCCGCGCTCCGCGTAGAGCTGCGCCGTCAGCATGCTGTACGGGAAACCCCGCCCGTAGGGGCAGCGGACGAGGATGGTGGGCGCGGGTTCGGAAGCGACAGGAATGTAGTGGTCGGCAAGCAGGTGCATGCCGTCCCTCATAGGCACCCGGATCGCGCGTTGTACGCGTACGCGGTTACGTCTGGCCCCCAGCCCCCACAGACGGCCGAGAGCTGCGCCGGCCAGCTTGCTTGCGACGCCAAGGCTCGTGGCAGAGTGGGACGTTGGTGTGGTGGTGGGCATGAGGGCTCCTTGGGTCATGGCTGGGGCGTCGCGTGTGCCGGCCTGTTAGGGCACGGTGTAGCCGCCGTCGATGGGCAGCGCGACGCCGGTGATGTATCCGGACTTGTCGGAGCAGAGATAGACCACGGCGTCCGCGATCTCGTGTGGCTGGGCGATCCTGCCGACCGGATGGGTGGCAAGGAGCGACTTCAAAGGATCCGTCTCGGGGTCCATCGTCGCGATCATCGGGGTCTCGACCAGGCCGGGGCACAGCGCGTTGACGCGCACTCCCAGGGCGGCGACCTCCAGCGCCGCACTCTTGGTCATGCCGATCTGGGCTGCTTTTGTCGCCGTGTATCCGGCGAAGCCGGCCACACCCACCAGGCCCGCACCGGACGACATGTTCACCACCACCCCGAAGCCCTGGGCGGTCATGTGCTTGAGCTCGTACTTCATCGACAAGAAGGTGCCGCGCACATTGATCGCGATCATTGTGTCGAGCATGTCGGTCGAGTAGTCCTGGGTGAGCTGGTACTCCCCGTCGTAGCCCGCGTTGTTCACCGCGAAGTCGAGACGGCCGCTGTCCCCGACGGCAGCCTCCACGGCCGCAGCGACGGCACGTTCATCGCTCACGTCGGCCACGACGGAGCGGGCCGTGCCCCCGCTCTCCTCGATGAGCCGCGCAGTCTGTGTCAGGGTTTCCTGTGTGCGGCCGGCGACAGTCACCAGGGCCCCTTCTGCCGCCAAGGCCAAAGCCGTGGCGCGCCCGATGCCCGAACCGCCGCCGGTGACCAGCGCTGTTCTGCCAGTGAACTGCTGTTGCATTTTTCTTACGTCCCTTACTGAAGAGCGGTGGTCAGTAGCGGGTGGGGGACTCGTGCAGCCCCGGAAGCGCAGCTGAGGGACGGCCGTCCACGGTGGCACCGGCGAACTGCAGGGTCGGTGCGAGTTGCCGGTTGTTGTCGGCCGGGAAGTTCAGCTTGGGCGTCGAGATCTCGTCCAAGGCGGTGCGCTGGGCCTCGCTGAGCGTCACGTCCAGGGCGCCGAGATTGGCCTCCAGCTGATCGATCCGGCGAGAGCCGATCACGACGGAACTCACCCCGGGGCGCCCCCTCAGCCACGCCAGAGCCACCTGGGCGGAGGACACGCCCATCTCGGCGGCGACGGCGTTGACGGCGTCGATCACAACCAGCTCGGCCTCGGTCGGCCCGCCGGGCCGGGCGCGGGTGGTGTCGGAGGGAGCCGTGTTGGAACTCGAATACTTGCCGGACAGCAGCCCTCCCTGCAGCGGCGACCATGGCATCACCCCCATGCCCATCGCCTCGGCCATCGGGATCAGCTCCCCCTCCGAAGTCCGCTCCAGGAGGGAGTACTGCAGCTGAAGCGCGATGATCGGAGCCCACCCGCGCATCTGCGCGATCGTGGCCGCCTCCGCGGTCGCCCAGGCCGGCACGTCGGAGAAGCCGACGTAGCGGATCTTTCCCGCGCTGACCAGGTCGTCGAGAGTGCGCAGCGTCTCCTCGCTGGGCGTGGCGGGGTCGAAGTTGTGCAGCCAGTAGATGTCGACGTAGTCGGTCTGCAGACGACGGAGCGAGTTCTCCAGCTGCTGCACGATCGCCTTGCGGCTGGGCCCACCGCCGTTCGGATCGTTCTCGTACAAATTGCAGAAGAATTTGGTTCCGAGCACGACGCGATCACGCTGGGAGGACTGGCCGGCGAGGTAATCGCCGATAATCTTCTCGGAATGACCGTTGGTATAGGAATTGGCGGTGTCGACCGAGTTCCCGCCACGGTCAAGGTAGGCCGCCAAGATCTTTTCCGACTCTTCGGGACTGCTTCCCCATCCCCAGTCCTCGCCGAAAGTCATCGTTCCGAGGGTGAACGGGCTGACCCGCAGGCCCGAGCGGCCAAGAGTGACGTACTGGTCGAGGGGCATCATGGACCTCCATGCCGATGGAAACGACAGAGTGCCGAAGCAATCGCCGATGACATTCCCCACGGTAAAGAGCGCAAAGGGTTTCGACCTACGTAAATTCGCTCGATGTCTTGCATGATCCGCGCAAGTTTGCCCGGGTAGTGGTCACAGGCGCATCGCAAGAGTGGTTCACTCGAGGCATGAATCACCTGGAGGAACTTGGGCGTCGGATCACCCGGCTCGCCGGAGACGAGCCGGGCCCGCTATGGGTCAAAGACGTGATGGTGTTCGCCAGCGAGCACATGACCACGTCGCTCGGCACCGTCACGGAGCCGATGCTTGCCGTGGTCGTCCAAGGTGCGAAGCGCACCGCCCTGGGCGATCACGTCTTCGAGCACCATCCCGGACAGGTTGCGGTGGTCACCGTCGCCCTTCCGCTGACAGGGCAGGTCATCCGAGCCAGTCGCAGCGAACCGTTCCTCGCCCTCGGCATGCGCCTCCACCCTGCGACGATTGCGCAGTTGCTGGTGGATTACGGGCCCACCGATATCCCGCGTCACGACGGACCGGGCATGGCGATCAGCGACGCGGATGACAATCTGCTCGACGCGCTCGTCCGGCTGATGCGCCTGATGGAGGACCCCCGCGGACTTCGGGCCCTGGGAGCCGGGGTACGGCGGGAAATTCACTGGTGGCTGCTAAACGGACCTCAGGCACCGCTGATCAAGCAGGCCGGGATGGCAGACAGCCGGCTGGCCCTCGTCGCCCGAGCCATAGCCTGGATCAGGTCCCGGTATGACCAGGTGATCCGTATCGACGACCTCGCCTCGCATGTTGGGGCCAGCGTCTCGTCCCTCAACAGGCACTTTCGTGCCGTAACTGCGATGAGCCCGCTGCAATACCAGAAGCAGATCCGATTGCAAAAGGCCCGCATCGCACTCATCACAGCGCCCAACGATGTGGCCGCGATCGGCTACGCCGTCGGCTACGACAATCCATCGCAATTCAGCCGTGAATACCGGCGCATGTTCGGAGCACCTCCGGGACAGGACGCGGCCCGCCTGCAAACCATGACCATAGTCCAGGAGTAGACGCCCGAACCGGACGGCGCCGAGGCCGGCTGCTTGCTCACGCCTGTGCCTGTCGGGCGTTCAGCCGCGTCTCTTCCGCATCCCCCGGCGGGCGCGCATAGGTGTCCCATGTTTCGGTGAACCGGGCGTGACGTGACAGGACTTGGACTGTCTTCGGATCATACTGACCTGGCCCGCCGAGCGCGGAGGTGTAGAAGCCCTTGAGGTCGGAAACGGGTGCATTCAGGAAGACCGGCTCGGGCGAAGACGCGTCGCCATTTCACGTTGAAGTCACTACTCTGCACAGCCCTCCCATATCGGTTTGACACGATGAGGTCTTCGTCCATTGCTTCGACGTGACCCCGGCCCCGACGCTTGCGTGCAGCCTCCTGGGTGATGGGTTCCGGCTCACTCAAGCAAGCCACATGCGCCGTCAACCGTCCGTGCTCCAGACCCGAGGTCCGTGGCGTGCCGTTGTCCTGTAGTCGGCGACAACGAGGAGCCGCTGCAACACATCAATGCAGGAGGGGTACTCTCCCCGGCCCTGGGAAGCAGCCGGACGCGGGTGCCGGGGTGGCGGCCTTCGGCTTGGACCTGACTGGTCCGTGTGGTCTGCCCGGGACCGAGCACCGTCATTTCCATGACTGGACCGGGAGCACCTTGCTGACACATTGCGGCATGTGGCGACCTCGATCTCTTTCGGCCAGCATGAAGTTGCGAGCGCGCCGGTCATCGAGCCGAGCTGTCGGCGAAGAGGCGGCGGGCGTGAGGGGCAACAGCCGCGAGCCGAGGTCGTGCTGGGGTGACCGCGAGTGTGGGGTAGGTCACTGTGGAGAGAGGAACCGTTTCTCGTGCCCCCTGTTCACGTGGCCTTCACAGCGGTTACTGTCCCGGTTCACTGATCACATTCTTTGGCAAGTCACGTGTCACCGTGCTGGGGAGCACGGCTGTGGCCTGCCCGGATGCTGATATCTGGTCTGTTGGACTGCGGCCCGCGCACAGTGCGGGGTGGCACCGGGGGTGGGGGTTCGAGTGGCTGCTCGGCGTGCGCGTTTCGTTTCGGTGGGTCTTGCGGGTGCGTTGCTGGCGGGGTTGTTGTCGACGGTTTCGGTGGTGTCGCCCCAGCAGGCTTCTGCGGCCGCTGGTGATCCGACACCGGTGGTGCCCTCGCACTCACTCGGGTCGGTTCCGGCGCAGGAGGCGGAAGAGGCGGGTACGGCGCTGCCGGCTCCGCGGTGGCCGCGGGCGGCCGAGGCGTCGGTCGATCTGTCGCAGGCGGCGCCGGGGGACCCGGGCGCGGTGGTATCCGAGCCGTCGGGATCGGCCACGGACAGCAGCGACAGCGGTGGCACACAGGTCGGGCATGTCGTGGAGGTCGCCCCCATCCCGTTGGATGCAGCCACCGATACCCAGTTGGGGTCGTCCCGGCTGGCAGAGGACACGGCTTCACCCACTCCCGGCCCCTCCGCCCCTGAGGCCGCGGTCGCGGAGAGTTCCGACAGCGATGTCACGTCACCGGCCCCTCCGGAGCCTTCGACTTCCGCCTCGGCGTCCGCTCCGGAGGAGCTGGCCCCGGACCTGGATCCCGTTTCGCCGGATCAGGTCGAGGTGCGGGTGCTGGACCGGGAGGCGGTGGCACCGGTCGGCGGTATCGGGCTGGGCCTGGAGATCTTCCGTACCGACGGTGTGGACGTTCCGGGCGAGGTGCAGGTCGACATCGACTACTCGGGCTTCAAGTACGCCTACGGCGGTGATTTCGCCGACCGGCTGCGCCTGGTGAAGCTGCCCGCGTGTGCGCTGCAGACGCCGCAGGCGGAGGGTTGCACGGAGCGTGCGTTCGTGCCGGTGGAGAACAGCACCGACACGGGCACGCTGACCGCGACGGTGACGGCGGACGCGGACACCACGCCGGAAGGCGTCTCGCCGCAGCTGATGCGCGAGGCCGGTACGAGTGGCACGAGCGTGTATGCGGTGACGTCCGGTTCGTCGTCGGACGCGGGTGACTACCGGGCCTCGACGCTGTCGCCGACCGGTTCGTGGGAGGTGTCCACCGGGTCGGGTGCGTTCAGCTACAGCCTGCCGGTTCAACTACCGAAGCCGCCGATGGGCGAGGCACCTCCGCTGGCGATGTCGTACAACTCTCAGTCGGTGGACGGACGTACCTCGGCAAGCAACAATCAGGCGTCCTGGGCCGGTATGGGCTGGGACCTGAATGTCGGATTCATCGAGCGGCGTTACCGCAATTGCACCGAGGACGGTCTGCCCACGATCGGTGACATGTGCTGGGACTCGCCGAACTCGGCCGCCGAGCCGTCCGGCGCGGTCTACGTCATCAGCCTCAACGGTGTCACCTCGGAGCTGATCCAGGACAACACCGGCAGTGGCGCCTACCACTTGAAGGATGACCCGGGGTGGCGTGTGCAGCGGCTGTTCAACGGCCATGGTGCGGGTCGCGACGGCGAGTACTGGGTGATTTCCACGCAGGACGGCCAGCGCTACTACTTCGGCTGGGGCCGCTCCGAACGCACCGGGACTGCCACCGCCTCGGTCTTCACCGTTCCGGTGGTCGGCAACGATGCAGGGGAGCCGTGCCACGCCCAGTTCCCCGAGCCGTGCACGCAGGCCTGGCGCTGGAACCTCGACCGGGCGGTGACCGCCAACGAGGTCGAGACCATGTACTTCTACGACAAGGAGTACAACCACTACCGGTCGGTGGCGAACACCGACAAGGCCCGCGAGTACGTGTCCTCCGGGTATGTGAAGGAGATCCAGTACGGATGGTCCTCGCAGATCGCCGACGGCAAGGTCCCCGCGAAGGTTGAACTCAGCCACGTCAACCGGTGCATCGAGCGGGTCCAGGAGAACGACCCGCTGCGCGACGCACCGGCCACCTGCCCCACCTTCGACGACAAACCGACCTCGTATCCGGACGTGCCCATCGACCTGATGTGTGACGGAACGTCGGCGGACTACCAGTGCGCGGGCAAGACGTACTACCCGACGTTCTTCTCCACGGACATGTTGTGGGACATCAAGACGTACGTCAGTGACCAGGACGGCAGCGGCTGGGATCTGGTGCAGCAGTACCAGAACAAGTACGGCATGCCCAACCCTGACGGGACGATCGGCAAGACGCTGTGGCTGGACTACGTGCAGCGCAAGACGTACGGCAGCGTCGGTGACGGCGACGACCTCGTCCTGCCCGTGATCAACTTCAATCGGACCGACCTCGACAACAAGGTCGGCTCCGCCGAGCTCAACTTCCCCCGCATCCAGGAGATTCACGGCGACCTCGGCGCGACGACCACCGTCTCCTACGGTTTCGCCAACGCCTGCGACATCAACAGCCTGCCCTCCCAGGCATCGAACACCCAGGACTGCTACTGGCAGAAGTGGACCCCTGAGGGCGACACCGAGTCCAAGACCGGCTGGTTCAAGAAGTTCCTGGTCACCAAGGTCGTCGTCGATCCCACGGTCACGACCAACCAGGACGGTGCGCCGGCGATGACCACCTCGTACACCTACGAGGACGGCGCTGGCTGGCGGTTCACCAACGACCCGTTGACCAAGGACGAGGACGAATCCTGGTCCGACTGGCGCGGCTATCAGGAAGTCCAGGTCACCACCGGCGCGGGTACGGGCCAGAAGACCGACAAGTACTGGCTGTATCGCGGCCTGTCGGGGGACCGCACCTCCAAGACGGACCCGTCGGCGACCAGGACGGTCACGGTCAACGACGGTGACGGCAACAACTACACCGACCACGCCTGGCTCGCCGGCCGTACCCTGTCGACATCGCTGCGGGACGACACCGACACCTCGCACGAACGCACTTACCACGAGTACTGGGACCACAACACCGCCCAGTACGACGGGCTGCCCGACGCCCGCTTCGTCCGCGAGAAGAAGACCACCACCAACACCAAGATCACCGGTGGCTGGCGGACCCATGTCGTCGAAAGTGAATACGACGACACCGAAGGTGCCTCCACGACCTTCGGCCTGCCCATGCGCACCGACGACCAGGGCGAGAGCGGCGTCTCCGACAACCGCTGCACCACCTACGGGCGCGCCTACAACACCGACAACTACGACTCCACCGGCGCCCAGCGCTGGACCGTCCTCCAAGACCAGATCAATCACTACTCCGTGGGCTGCTCCAGCATCGCCGACAGCAACCAGGACGGCTACGCCACCACGCTGTACGACGACGCCACGAGCGTGGCGGCCAACAAACCGGTCGATGGCAACCCCACCGAGGGGCGCACATACACCAAGGCTGGCACCTACCGGTCGACGTGGTCCGGCTACGACGACGCCGGCCGTGTGGTGTGGAACGAGGACGGCAAGCACCACCGCACCACCACGCAGTACAGCCCGGCCAATACCTGGCCGCTGGACGGCACGACGACCACAACGCCCGACCCGGACGGCACCGCCTCCGCGCGCAGCGCGCACGTTTCCACGGTGTGGTCGTCGCGCTTCTGGGGCGCGCCGACCACCGTCAAGGACGCCAACGGCAACTCCACCCGGGTCACCCTGGACTCGGCGGGCCGTGTCGTGGAGGTGTGGAAGCCCACCGAGACCGGCAGTTCGCCGTCGATGAAGTTCAGCTACAGCGTTCCCAAGTCGACCAACGGCTCCGGGGTCCCGGACGCGGTCGACGGTTACCCGCATGTGACCACTCAGGTGCTCCAGTCCGGCACGACGTACCTGACCTCGCACGCCTACACGGACGGCCTCGGCCGTGACCGCGAGTCACAGACGCCGCTGCCCAGCGACCTCGACCCGGCGACCAAGCAGACCGTTCCCTACCGGCAGGTGGCGGTCACCCGCTACGACTCCGCAGGCCAGGCCACCGGCAGTTCAGCGGTCTTCCGCAACCAGGGCACCGCCGGCTCGGGCGGCCCGTCCAGCCCCCAGGCCGCCGAACTCCCCTCGTACAACGACCTGGTCCTGGACTGGGCAGGACGCACGGTGACCTCCCGGATCCAGGCGTACGGGGTGACCCAGGACGAAGGCCTGGTCACGACCACGTACAACGGCGACCACACGGTCGTGCAGCCGGCCGAGGGCGCACCGACCGCCTCCTACACCGACGTCTACGGCCAGGTGTCCAAGGTCGTCGAGCACAGCGGCACCTCCACCTACACCACGTCCTACGGCTACAGCGACAAGGGTGAGCTGAAGCAGATCACCGACACCCGCGGCAACAGCACCCTCTACACCTACGACTGGGCCGGACAGCGCCTCACCACCGATGACCCGGACGCCGGCACTTCGACGACCGAGTACGACGTGAACGGTCGGACCAGCAAGACGACCAGCAACGGTGCCAAGACCGTCCTGAACTACGGATACGACAACCTCGGCCGCAAGACAGCCATCTCCAGCGGTTCGGACGAACTCGCCGCCTGGACGTGGGACGGCCTGAACATCCCCAATGGCAAGGGCCAGGTCACTGCGACCACCAGCCGTGACGCGGCAGGCAACACGTACACCACCAAGGCCGGATCCTTCGATACACGGGGCCGCGCGCTGAGCAGTACGGTCACCCTCCCCACCGGTGTGAGCGGGCTGGCCGGCGACTACACCACCTCGGTCACCTACGACGCCGCCGACCACATCACCAAGGTGGCCTACCCCACCGCGGGCGGCCTCGCCGCGGAGACGGTGACCACGACGTACGACGAGTACGGCCACCCGGACGGCCTGACCAGCACCCTGGGCACCTCCGTCTACATCGACGGCACGGCCTACGACGCATACGGCCGCCTCGTGGAGCGCAACTACGGCGCCGAGTTCGGCGGCAACGGCATCCAGGCCCAACGCCGCTACGCCTACGACGACAGCAACGGCACCCGCTGGCTGAAGACCATCGCAACCACCACCTCGGTGAACGAGCTGGTCGCCGAGACCCAGAAAGACACCTACGACTACGACCTGGCAGGCCGCCTCACAGAGCTGCGCGAGCAGGCCACCGGCCAGAGTGCTCAGTCGCAGTGTTTCCGCTACGACGACCAGAGCCGTCTGACCCGGGCGTTCACGCACGCCACGGCAGGCATCTGCGCGAACACCACACAGATCACATCCGACTACACGGGCACGAGCCCCTACCAGACCGCCTACACCTATGACCGCATGGGCAATCTGCAGTCGACCACGGACACCAACTCGGCCGGCACAGCCAGCCTGCGCGACTACCTCTACCCCGGCTACGACGACGCGGGTACCTGGACGACGGCCAACGCGGACTGGCCGCACGGCGTCCGCAAGATCCTCAACAAGACCGGTACTACCACCAACCGCACGGACACGTTCACCTACGACACCGACGGCACGATGCTCCAGCGCATCGAGCAAGGGACAACCGCCGCGGCCAAGACCACCGTCGACTACACCTGGACCAAGCTGGCCCAACTGTCGACGGTCAAAACCACCAGGACCAGCGGCAGCGAACTGACCCGCTACGCCTATGACGCCGACGGCAACCTCCTGGTCCGCTCGACCCCGGCTGAGACTGTCGCCTCTCTCGGCGGCACGGAACTGCGCACGGACAGCTCGACGGTCACCGCGACCCGCCACTACACCGTCGGCGGCGCGACCGTGGCGATGCGCACGAGTGAGGGCACCAGCGCCGCCAACGGGAAGCTCACCTACCTGACGGCCGACACCCAGGCCTCCACACAGATCGCTGTCGACGCTTCCGCAGGGACGTCCACCCGACGCCGCTACACCCCCTTCGGCGACGAACGCAGCGGCACTCTGCCCACCGGCACCGACAACGGCTTCCTGGGCAAGACCGAGGACACCAGCACCGGCCTGTCCCTGCTCGGCGCGCGAGCATACGACCCGGGCCTCGGACGCTTCCTCAGCCCGGACCCGCTCAGCGCGCCGTACAAGCCGCAGAACCTTTCCGCCTACAGCTACAGCGTCAACGACCCCATCAACCGCTCCGACCCCAGCGGCCTCATGGACGCCGATGTGGGCAGCTCCTGCACCAACGACTGCGAAGATCACAAGAAGTGGGTCACCGAGACCATCATCGGCGGGTCGTGGCAGCAGGAGGGCGATTCCGGAGTCGACCTCAACAACGACGGCTACGTCGCCATCTACCCCACCGTCCACGTTCCCGTCGGCTGGGACCAGGCACAGGTCTACATCCAGGCCTTCTACGACAAGATCGACGAACTGTGCCACTACGGCCGTGAATCCTGCGCCGACAGCTCAAGCCCTCTGAACGCATCGGCAGTCAACGGCGCGAAAGGCAACGCCTGCGTGGCGGCAGGCCGGGACTGCGCCGAAGGACTGAACTGGGGGCAGAGCGCTGCCATGATCGGCGGCTTTGCGGCCGCCGCGGAGGGCGGGGAAGGCCCGGCAGGCGGCTTCGGGTTCGGCGGCATACGTTCCAAAAACAAGAAGGGTGGCTGCAGTAAGTGCTTCCTGGCCGGCACCGACGTCCTCATGGCCGACGGCACCACCAAGGACATCGAGGACATCGAACCCGGCGACAAGGTCCGGGCCACCGACCCAGAAACCGGCGAAACGGGTGCTCGCGAGGTAACCCGCCTCATCGTCACCCAGGACGACAAGCACTTCAACGAACTGTCCGTCGCCACCGACGACGGCATCGACCAACTGACCGCGACCCACGAGCATCCCTTCTGGTCCCCCTCCCAGAACACCTGGACCGAAGCAGGCGACCTCACCCCCGGCATGACCCTGCTCACCGACGACGGCGCCACGGTCATCGTCACCGGGAACCGGGAGTACACCCAGCACGCGACCACATACAACCTCACCGTCGATGACCTGCACACGTACTATGTGCTGGCGGGCGAGACGCCTGTACTCGTTCACAACAGCAACTGCGGTGGGCGTTGGAAATTGGGCGAAGATTATTCCAAGCCCAAAAAGAATGGCGTCGCGCCATCCTTGTCCACCATGCGTAAGCGATTTTGGAAGAACGAAGCGACGGAGCCGAGCGCCG
Source organism: Streptomyces sp. NBC_00258 (assembly GCF_036182465.1). NCBI lineage: Bacteria > Bacillati > Actinomycetota > Actinomycetes > Kitasatosporales > Streptomycetaceae > Streptomyces > Streptomyces sp. NBC_00258. The sequence goes on along the minus strand of NZ_CP108081.1, from coordinate 1,101,024 downwards.
CAGACCAATACGGTATCGCGAACATCGGTCGAATGAAGCGGGGATCGGCGCCACAGCGGCAGCGTCCGGACGGATCGTGGGAATCAATGGAGCTGAGCCATGAACCTATTCCCGATCGGGATGGCGGTATGTTGCTAACACCGCGATGGCCAGAGGATCATGCAATTATGGATCCCGGAGGATACCGTAGACTCCCGCCCGGTTACTAACGCTGCGGACAGGCGCGGCGCTAGTGCCCTGTGGCGCCGCGCTTAAGCGTGCCGCTCAAGTCGAGACGATCTAGGAGGATTCACGTGAGCACCAGTGGGGCGCAGGCGGCAGCCTTCTTCCGTGAGATCGTTCAGAGTCGTACCATTTGGTGGGTTCGAGATGACGACGGCAGTCCGACGCCGGTCTCAAGTTCTGGGCGACCAGCATTTCCCTATTGGTCATCGGAGGCCCGTGCGCAGCGCGCTGCTCAGCTATGGGGTCCTCAATTTCGTGCTGTTTCAATGCCGTTGGATCATTGGCGAAGCGCGGCTTTGCCGGATCTAGCGAAGGATGACTTCCGGGTAGGGATTAATTGGAGTGGACAGCACCTGACCGGATGGGACTTCACTGTCAATGAAGTGGTCAATCGTCTCATTCACGCGCTTGGCGAACCACCATACGACCGGTAGATGCGGTTGAGTGACAGCGCTCGGGCGCAGCTTGAATTTTCCTCTTAGCCTCGATCGTTCATGAGGGACATGGGGTGCTTCTCCTGCGGTTGGGGAGCGTCAGACGGCGGCCGTGACCGGCTCGCCCTCGGCGCGAATCTGTCCGGCGCCCGTATCGCTCAGGGAGGCGAGGTACCGCTCGGCGTCCAGCGCGGACGCGCACCCGCTGGCGGCGGCGGTGATGGCCTGCCGGTAGATGTGGTCGACGACGTCGCCCGCGCCGAAGACGCCCGGGATGTTCGTACGCGTGGACGGTGAGGAGACCTTGAGATAGCCCTCGGCGTCCAACTCCAGCTGGCCCTTGAACAGTTCGGTACGTGGATCGTGGCCGATCGCGATGAACAGGCCCGTCACGTCGAGGTCGCGGGTCTTGCCGGTGAACACGTCGCGGAGCGCGACGCCGGCGAGCTTGCTGTCCTCTTCTTTGATCTCCGCGATCTCGCTGTTGAAGGCGAAGGAGATCTTGTCGTCGGCGAAGGCGCGGTTCTGCATGACCTGGGAGGCGCGCAGGGCCGAGCGGCGGTGGACGACGGTGACCGAGCGGGCGAAGCGGGTCAGGAAGGTGGCCTCCTCCATGGCGGTGTCGCCGCCGCCGACCACGACGATGTCGCGGTCGCGGAAGAAGAAGCCGTCGCACGTGGCGCACCAGGACACGCCCCGGCCGGACAGCTTGTCCTCCTTGGGCAGGTTGAGCTTGCGGTAGCCGGACCCGGTCGCGACGATCACCGTCTTGGCCCGGTGTACGGTCCCGGCGGTGTCGGTGACGGTCTTGATGCCGCCGGTGAGGTCGACCTCGACGATGTCGTCGTCGACCATCTCCGCGCCGAACCTTTCGGCCTGGGCCCGCATGTTCTCCATGAGGACCGGGCCGTCGATGCCTTCGGGGAAGCCAGGGAAGTTCTCGACCTCGGTGGTCGTGGTCAGTGCGCCGCCGACGAAGATGGCGCCGCCGAAGACGAGGGGCCTGAGTTCGGCGCGGGCGGTGTAGAGGGCGGCGGTGTATCCGGCGGGGCCGGAGCCGATGACGATGACCTCGCGTATGCCGTCCGTGGCGCTCACGGTGTTCACGCCTCCTGCTTGGCGTCGATCTCGGCGATCAGGGCCTCGATGCGGGTCTTGATCTCGTCGCGGATGGGACGGACCGACTCGACGCCTTTGCCAGCCGGGTCTTCCAGGGCCCAGTCGAGGTACTTCTTGCCGGGGAAGATCGGGCAGGCGTCGCCGCAGCCCATGGTGATGACGTAGTCCGATGCCTGGACGGCCTGGGTAGTGAGGATTTTCGGCTTCTGGTCGGAGATGTCGACGCCGACCTCCTTCATGGCCTCGACCGCGGCCGGATTGACCTGGTCGCCCGGGATCGAGCCGGCGGAACGTACCTCGATCCGGTTGGCGGCGAGGTGGTTGAGGAATCCGGCGGCCATCTGCGAACGCCCGGCGTTGTGGACACAGACGAACAGCACCGAGGCGAGCGGAGTCGAGGACATCGGTTCTTCCTTCACGAAGCGGTTCAAGTGGAGCACTGGTGGTGTCGGGCCCGGCCGGTCAGGCGTGTGGCAGGGAGTCGAGGAGTTCGGTGATGTGGGCGTCGATCTCGTCGCGGATACCGCGGACGACGGCGATCGGGGCGCCCTCGGGGTCCGTGATGGGCCAGTCGAGGTATCGACGGCCGGGCAGGATCGGGCAGGCGTCGCCGCAGCCCATGGTGATGACGACGTCAGCGGCCTGGACCACTTCCTCGGTGAGTGGCTTGGGGAACGCGTCGGTCAGGTCCAGGCCGGCCTCGGTCAGCACTTGGGCGACGGCCGGTTCGACCTCGGCGGCCGGGTGCGTGCCCGCGGAGGAGACGGTCACGCGACCTGCCGCGCGGTGGGCGAGGAGGGCGGCGGCCATCTGTGAGCGTCCGGCGTTGTGGGTGCACACGAACAGCACCCGCGTCAGGCCGACGCCGGGCGCACCCTCGACGTGGGCGAGCGCGTCGAGCCGGTCGGTGGCCAGGTGCTCGGCCAGGACGACGAGGTGGGTACGGACACGTGCGTGCTCGGCGAGACGCTCGTAGGAGTCGGTGACGAGACGCTGGATGGTCTCCGGCGAGAAGTGGCCGCGGTAGCGCAGGGCGAGGCGGGCGATGCCGGACGCGAGGCGTTCGTCGGGCAGGACAGGCGGTGGGGAGGCAGTCACGGGAATCCCCTTCGGGGTGTGGGCCCCCACGGATGTGAGGATGCGGGTCCCAGGGATCAGTCCGGGCTGGTATCAGCTCGAAGTGATGTGAGAGTATCAGTCCATGCTGACGTCAGTCGACACTGATCTGATGCGGGTTCTCTCGGACCCGCTCCGCCTCCAGATCGTCACCCTGCTTGCCCGGGAGACGCTCTGCACCGCGCACCTGATCGAGGAGACCGGTGCGAAGCAGACCAACCTCTCCAACCACTTGAGAGTCCTGCGCGAGGCCGGAGTCGTCGAGACCGAGCCGTGCGGCCGGTACACGTACTACAAGCTGCGCCCGGACGTCATCGCCCAGCTCGCAGGACAGTTCGCCGATCTGGCCGAGTCCGCTCGCACCGCCGCCGACAACAAGAGGGCCTGCCCGTGACCCCCACCGAAGCACCCGCGACCACCGCCGAGGACCCCTCGGTCGTCGCGAAGCTGTCGACGCTCGACCGTTTCCTCGCTGTCTGGATCCTCGCCGCCATGGCTGTCGGCCTGGGTCTCGGCAGGCTCATCCCCGGCCTGAACGACACCCTGGCCAAGGTCGAGATCGGCGGCATCTCCCTGCCCATCGCCATCGGCCTGCTGATCATGATGTACCCGGTGCTGGCCAAGGTCCGCTACGACAAGCTCGACGCCGTCACCGGCGACCGCAAGCTCATGGCCTCGTCGTTGGTCATCAACTGGATCGTCGGTCCCGCGATCATGTTCGCGTTGGCCTGGATCTTCCTGCCGGACCTGCCGGAATACCGCACGGGTCTCATCATCGTCGGGCTGGCCCGCTGCATCGCCATGGTCATCATCTGGAACGACCTGGCCTGCGGCGACCGCGAAGCCGCCGCCGTACTCGTGGCGCTGAACTCGGTCTTCCAGGTGCTGGCGTTCGGCCTGCTCGGCTGGTTCTACCTCGACCTGCTGCCCGGCTGGCTGGGCCTGGGTGACGGCGAGCATCTCGACATCTCCATGTGGAAGATCGCCCTGAACGTCGTCATCTTCCTCGGCGTCCCGCTGCTGGCCGGGTTCCTTACCCGCCGCATCGGCGAGAAGAGGCTCGGCCAGGAGAAGTACGAGTCCAACTTCCTCCCGAAGATCGGCCCCTGGGCCCTCTACGGCCTGCTCTTCACGATCGTCATCCTCTTCGCCCTGCAGGGTAAGACGATCACCTCGCAGCCACTGGACGTCGCACGGATCGCGCTGCCGTTGCTCGTGTACTTCGCCCTCATGTGGTTCGGCACGTTCGCCCTCGGCAAGGTCATCGGTCTCGCGTACGACCGCACGGCGACGCTCGCTTTCACCGCGGCGGGCAACAACTTCGAGCTGGCCATCGCGGTCGCCATCGCCACCTTCGGCGTCACCTCCGGCCAGGCCCTGTCGGGTGTTGTGGGTCCGCTCATCGAGGTGCCGGTCCTGGTCGCGCTCGTCTACGTGTCTTTGGCCTGGCGGCGGAAGTTCGGTGCCGACCGGCAGCTGACGGCCGCGTCGCAGGAGAGCTGATGCACTGTCTGGACTGCTCCGGCATCGGGGCGCAGGTCGCCGCCGTCGGTATCTGCGCCCAGTGCGGAGCCGCCGTCTGCCCCGTCCACTCCGAGCTCTCCGAGCAATTCCTGACCTGCACGAAGCCGATCTCCCGCCCGGTGGCCACCGAGCCACCGGTGCGACGGCTGCTGTGCGGCGTCTGCGCCACGGCCCACCGCGCCCACGCGGCGTGCTGCCCGCAGACCGCCCACGCCATCCGCACCTCGTGATGAGCGACCAGCACACGCAGGTGGTGATCGTCGGCGGCGGCCAGTCCGGACTCGCCGCCGGCTACCACCTGCGCCGCCTCGGCGTGCACTTCGTCATCCTCGACGCCCAGTCCACGCCGGGCGGGGCATGGCAGCACACCTGGGACTCGCTGCACCTGTTCTCCCCGGCGGCTTTCTCCTCTCTTCCGGGCAGACTCATGCCCTTGCAGGCAGGCGAGGAGTATCCGGACGCCGAGCATGTGGTCACATACTTGCGCGACTACGAGAAACGCTACGAACTGCCCGTGGAACGGCCCGCGCGCGTGCGCGGCGTCCATCGGGAAGCGCAACTTCTGCGTGTGGAGACCGACGCTGGAACGTGGCGTGCTCGTGCCGTGATCAGTGCGACCGGCACCTGGTGGCGACCTTTCCTACCTGCGGTTCCCGGTCGGGGAGACTTCGGCGGCGAGCAGTTGCACACCGTCGAATACTGCACGCCACGCGGCTTCGCGGGCCGACGCGTCATCATGGTCGGAGGCGGCAACTCCGGAGCGCAGATCGCCGCTGACCTCGCGTACGACACCGAGCTGACCTGGGTCACCCAACGCCCGCCCCGTTACCTGGCAGACGACATCGACGGCCGCGCGCTCTTCGACGCCGCCACCGCACGCCGCCGCGCTCTCGACGAGGGGCGCTCGGACTCCGGTGGTGTCGCCTCGCTCGGTGACATCGTCGCGGTCCCGCCCGTACGCGCGGCACGCGACAACGGACTGCTGAAAACCGCGCCGATGTTCACCCGCCTCATCCCCGGCGGTGTCGAGTGGGCCGACGGCACCCGGGCCGAGGCTGACGCGGTCATCTGGTGCACGGGCTTCCGCCCGACACTCTCTCACCTCGCGCCGCTCCAACTCCGCGGTGTGCGCGGCCACATCCTCACCACCGGCACCCGAGCCACCGCCGAACCGCGCCTGCACCTGCTCGGCTACGGAGACTGGACCGGCCCTGCCTCGGCCACCCTCATCGGCGTCGGCCGCCCGGCCCGCGACGCGGCTCGCGAGATCGCCGAACTTCTGAGCGACTGACAGGCGATGGAGCAAAGCCCCGCCTCGGCCGGACGACTCTCAAGGCGAACCCCATCCGGCCCACTGGGGCAATTCCCGTGACGGCGTGGCCAGTTCACGGCTCTCCGTCCGCAACCTGCCACTCGGACCATGAGCATGTCCTCGACAGCAGCGACAGTCCCTGGCTTTTTGCAAGTGAGCCATCCGTGTGGTCCGGCCGCTGTCCAGCCGAGGGAGTCCCGTAAATTCCTGGCAAGGGGACCTGTCCAAGGTTTCTCAGAACGGGGTGGTCGTCCATGACCGTGGAGTCGATACCGGTAAGGGCCGCGCCCAAAGCGCTGGTATGGCAAGGCGACGAACTGGTCTCCGGATGCGGTCGGCGCTGGGGCCGCGACGGGGTGGAGCGGAAGGTGGTCTCCGCGTGGAGCTTTCCGTTCGACGCCGGGATCACCTCGGTCTCAGGACCGTACTCCGCGGTGTACCAGGAACGCGGCATCGAGGGGGTGTTGCTCGAACGAGATCGGGTCGTGCGGGAGCTGAACCGCAGCGACTACCAGGCGGAGAACTACGACTACCCGCTCGCCCTGGGCGCATTGGGTGACGGGCGCGAGGTCGTCGTGCACTGCCCCGACGAGTACAACGTGCTCGAGATCGAGGACGCGGCGAGCGGCTGACCGCCGGCAGGCGTGAGCCAAGGGACGTCTTCCACTCCAGGCTCAGCCTGAGCCCGGACGGCCGGTACCTGCTCGCGGTCGGATGGTTGTGGCATCCCTTCGGGGTCGCCATGGTCTACGACACGGCGCTCGCGCTCACCGACCCCGGCACCTTGGACGGCGAGGGTCTGCTGCCGGCAGAGGCGGTCATGAACGGCGAGGTGACAGCGGGCTGCTGGCTCGACGGCGATCGGCTGGTGCTGGCGACGGGGGGCGAAGGGGGGAGCGGCGAAGATGACTCCACGCTTCCGGCTCGCCACCTCGGGGTGTGGTCGGTGTCCGAGGGACGGTGGCTCCACCGCAATCCGATCGCCGATGCCGAGCCGGGTGTCCTGCTCCTGCCCCGCGGCGATCACGTGATCTCTCTCCTCGGCCATCCGCGACTGCTCGACACCGCTACCGGGCGCCTCGTTGCCGAATGGCCCGAGGTCGGTGTACCCGCCAAGGCCACATGCTTCGGCGTCACCCACGTCCCCTCTCCCGTGGCCGCCCTCCACCCCGACGGCACCCGGCTGGCCATCGCGCAGACAGACAGCATCGCCCTCATCACATTCCCGTGATCCAGCTCGCTGCACGAAGCGTGATCGTGCGCACCGAATCCCGGATGTGCCCATCCGCTGCGCAATCTCAGCGGAGCCTGCTGCAGGGCCCCGGCTTTTGCCGGATACATCCGGTCTCATCGCGTGAGGGCGTAGAGGGTGCGCGGCAGGGAACAAGCCTCCGACCCCAGGGATTTCTTGGGTGTGGTTCGCCCTGAGGCCGGGCAAGAATGGATCACGCGACAGCCGACGCCCTCTATGGTCTTGGCATGGCCAAGGTCTGCGTCTTCTGCGGGGGCACTCCTCTGACGAAGGAGCACGTCCTACCGCGCTGGCTCAAGGTCGCGTTCGATCCGACGGTCCGGCGACATCGGTACATCCGGTTGAGCGTGGACGCGGTCCGACACCACGACGCTCCGCCGCTGAACGAGCAAGTGAAGGTGGTCTGCTCCGACTGCAACAGCGGCTGGATGAACCAGTTGGAGGAGAATGTCAGGTACTTCCTACCTGACCTCATCCGCGGAAACCTGTGCACCCTCGACGCTGAGGCTCAGCGAGCGCTTGCGGCATGGTCTCTGAAGACCATGCTCATGTTTCAGCACACGCACCCTGCGGACGCGCGAGGCGTAATTCCGGCAGGTGACTTCACTTCGTTCCACGAGACCCGTGAGCCCACGAGGTCGATGCTCGGACGTCTGGGTTTCATGAACTATCCGCCTGACGACGCTGTTCCTCTCGTGGACACGCAGTGTCAGGGCTACAGCGCCGACGGAGTCCGCCGTACCGCATGGATCACCACTCTCAAGATCGGCTGCATGGTGGTACAGATCATTCGAGCCCCGGATGTCGCTGCGGGCAAGAGGCTGGCTCCCTTCGACTTCTTGCCCTCGCTGCGCCCGATATGGCCTACGAATGAACTCATCGAGTGGCCGCTTCCGGCGGCGATTCCGTACGAGATGATGCCAGCCCTGGCACACCCGGATGACCTTGATCTGACGATCATGCCTGCCTAGGTCAGAATCCGGTCGCACCTGTAGCACAGGCACCGCTACCGTCCTGACATGGACGATTCCCTCTCGTTCGAGAGCTTCCTCGAAGGAGCCAAGAAGTCCGCGCACCGCGCCATGGATGACCACGGGCGCGGTGACTACGACGAGTTCGCTCTCCACGGCGGCGTCGCCGTGGAGCGGCTCGTGAAGGCGGTCCTGGTCTCGAAGAACCCGGTGTACCTGTTGGAGATGCGCAGCGGGAGTCCTGACATGCTCCTGTACCTCGGCGGCCACCTGGAGATGAGCGCGGACAAGGTCCGTACGGTCGGCGCCAAGGACGCCATCAAGCGGCTCCGCACGTTGGGACTGCTTCCCCCTGATCCCAAGCTCGATCTGCTCATCGAACTCCGGAACGGCACTGCGCACACATCGGGCGGCGATCAGGCGAAGGCCCTGCTCCCAGCACTCGCTGAGACCGTCGCGGCCCTACTCGAAAGCATCGACCTCCCTATGGACGACTTCTGGGGCCGCTGGACGAGCGCGGTGTACATAGCCGTGGATAAGCAACGGGATGAGGTCGAGCGGGACGTCGAGATCCGGATCAGGCAGGCTTGGCACCGCTTCAGCGACCGGTTCACGGGACTCCCCGAGGGAGCCATGGAGAAGGTCCTTCAGGAGCCCCGACCTACCATCGGAGGCATGGTGATGGGGCCGATTTCGATCACGTCCGGTGAAGACTTGCTGGCCATGATCGGCTCCATGACATGCCCCGCCTGTGGAGGGCGGGCGCAAGTCAAACTCACCCCGGTCAACTCGTCTTCAACGGGAGCCGAACTGATCCCCGAAAGCCTTCGATGCCACCTCTGTGCGCTGGAACTGAACAGTCCAGACGAAATGAGAGCTTCCGGAACCGACATCCAGGTGGCCGGAATCTCTGCCTCGCTCTTCGCCTCCTGGGGTCGGACGCTTCCATCTGAGGTCGAGTTCGGCGAGACGCACGCAGGCTGATCACCACATAGCGAGCCTCGGCCACCTCGCCGGGGCTTTCACAGGCCCAGACCTGTTCAGGAGAGAATACGGCCGTGGATGCGGGACTTGCGGCCGTCTTGGGTGCGGCCATCGGTGGACTCACGGCTTTCGGCACCAGTTGGTTCGGATTCAGAACAGCACGCCTTCAACTACAGCACCAGGAGTCGGAGGCAGCGCGCCAGCGCCGGTTCGAGAGCCTCACGGAGAGACACGGTCCCCGATCACAGGCGTACGCGGACTTCATCGCGGCTGGTCAGGAGCTGATCGACTCCATGTATGGGCCGAAGGAGAATTGCCTCACTCAGTTTGAGACGCTTCAGGCCCACATCCGCAAGCGCCGATCAAACATCGCCATCGCGGGGCCGGACTCCGTGGTTCAGGCTGCGGGTGAGTTCGCGGACGAGGTCAGGAAGTTCAGAAACGAACTCGCCCACGGGGCCATTCGCGGCCATCCCCTACACCACAAGGGAAGGTTCGAACGTCCGTTGGACGGCTTCGCTAGGGCGGCCCGTGCTTCCCTTGAAGACGACGGTGACGAGACCGGATCAGGATGAGAGCGGGAGTTCGGCCAAGATGACGGCGTACGCCGGGGAGTCCGGGAATGATGCGTCGGCCTGCATGACCAGCACCGTCACCCGCCAGAGGCGACAACTGCGGACGCAGTCACAGACCTGATGGAGCGTCACTATCGGCCGCCAGGCGGCGAGGCGTGCGCGGTCTCACCCGAGAGCGACCCTTCGCAATCGAACGCCGCGGTAACTCTCCGCGACCGCTCCCCAAGATCTGTGCCAGAGCCCGAATGCCGACGTCAGCGCCACGCCAGGGCGTGGTTCAGCGCATTCAGCCTGATTTTGTGAGGAACCCCGGGGCTTCAGCCCCGGGAGGAATCGCATCCCGGGGTTGCGACGCGGAGCGTCGCGGTGTCGTGCCGCAGGTCATGGCGGTCGCGGAGCGGCCGTGATGCGTTCCGGCGGAGCCGGTGAAAGGTCATCGCGGGCGTTTCTGGTTCTCGATGTACTCCTTGATGACCTTGAGAGGGGCGCCGCCGGCGGAGGCGGCGAAGTAGGACGGGGACCAGAAGTGGTCGCCCCAGAGGTAGCGTCGGATGTGCTCGGGGAACTCCTGGCGCAGGCGTCGCGCAGAGACACCCTTGAGTGAGGGAGCCGACCAGCCGGGACAGTGCGACCTTCGGCGGATAGTGGACCAGGAGATGGACGTGGTCGGTCCCGCCGTTGAACTCGGTCAGTGCCGCGCCGAAGTCCGTACAGACATCCCTCATGACCTCCTGGCACCGGGTGAGGATCTCGTCGGTGAACGGGCCGCGCCGGTACTTCGGAGTGAAGACCAAGTGGACATGGAGGGTGTAGACAACCGTTCTACCCCTCCTCAGATCGGGGTTTGGTTCCCATCGCGGTGATATAGGGCAATGCTAGGCGTTACGCTCACCGGGTGAAGCTGGTGGTGCAGGTGAAGCTGCTGCCGACGCCCCTGCAGGCGGCGGCACTTGAGGTAACCCTGCAGGCCTGCAACGAGGCGGCGACCTGGGCCGCGTCGGTGGCGTTCGAGAAGGACGCGCTTCGCCCGCTGCCTCTGCGTAAGCACACCTACGCCGAGATCCGGGGACGCTGGGGACTGGGGGCGCAGGCCGCCCAGCACGCGATCAAGAAGACCTGCGACGCGTATACCACCCTGAAGACCAACCTCCGTGCGGGCCGCTACGGACGGCCCGGTACCAAGCGTCACACCCGGGCCTCGGGTAAACCGGTGACCTTCCGTCCACAGGCGGCCCAGCCCTACGACGACCGGATGCTGTCCTGGCAGCACGAGCAGCGCACGGTGTCGATCTGGACCACGGCCGGCCGGATGAAGGGCGTGGCGTTCACCGGGCAGGCCGAACAGCTCGCGGTGCTGGCCGCGCACCGGCGTGGCGAGTCCGACCTGCTCCGCCGGGACGGCAAGTGGTTCCTGATCGCGACCTGCGAGATCCCCGAAAAGGATCTGAACGCCCATCCCATCGGGTTCCTCGGGGTGGATCTGGGGATCGTGAACATCGCCGCGACCTCCGACGGCGAGCGTCACTTTGGCAGGCGGATCAACCGCAAGCGGGAGGGCGACCGCGAACTGCGCTCCAAGCTGCAGAAGAAGGGCACAAAGTCCGCGAAGCGGCGGGCGAAGAAGTACGCGGGGCGCGAGGCCCGTCGCAACAAGGACATCAACCACAAAATCTCGAAACGGATCGTGGCGGAGGCTGAACGCACCGGCCGCGGGATCGCCCTGGAGACACTGACGGGCATCCGCGAGCGGGCACGGCTGAGAAAGCCGCAACGCACCACGCTCCATTCCTGGCCCTTCGCTCAGCTCGGCGGCTTCATCGCCTACAAGGCCCGCCGGGCCGGAGTGCCGGTCATCTACATCGACCCGGCCTACACCAGCCAGGAATGCTCCCAGTGCCACCACATCGAACGCGGAAACCGGCCCGACCAGGCCAGCTTCGCGTGCAGGTCCTGCGGCTTCGTTGAGCACGCGGACCATAACGCGTCCCACAACATCGCCCGCAGAGGGTGGATGGCGTGGGTCTGCGGGGCCCAGTCAACGGCCCCTGAACTCACCCTCATCGCGTGAGTTCTGGACGCAGCCGTACCCATCACAGCCAGTGATGACTCGAGCAGCAAGCCCGGTCGTTCACGACCGGGTAGTTGACGTCCTTGGAATAGCCCTTGGGCGTGGTGAAGGAACCGTCCGAGTTCTCCGTGAAGCGCAGGGTGTCGCCGGAGGCGTCGTACAACACGGCCTCGCCGTCGAGGAGTTGGAGGTAGCGCTCGTACTGCTGCCACCAACGCTGCGACACCTTGCCCCAGGGTGCGTCCAGGGAGTTGTAGGTGCGTGCAAGGGTGCGCCGCTGTCCCACGCCGGTGATGTCGAAGTCGGTGGTGGTCAGCATCAGGTTGCCGGTGGAGTAGTTGATTCGGGCGGTCAGCGCGTCGGTGATCGCGAAGTCCGTGATGCGGTGCCAGGGGACATCGCCCTGGCCCTACGGAACAAACGCCAACGCGTCGCCGTCCGCAGCACCGGCACGGGCAGAACCTGCGCCGGGCTTGCCGTTCCTCCGGGCAGGCTGGGCGGCGCGTTCCTTCTGGGCCTTGCGCCAGGCCGCCACCTCCGCCGACGGCGACTTCTCCGCTTCGGGCGGCACCGGCCTGGTGGAACCGACCTTCACTTCCGGCATGGTGAAACGCGGCGCTTCCTTACCCCACGCGGAGGCAGGCTGCGGGTCGTCCGCGAACGCGTCAGCGGCCGGAAGCATCGACAGAGCCAGTGCGCTGGAGGCGATGACGGCCATTGCGGTCAGGCGGGATGATCTCTATCGATCAGCGTCCCAAAGCGGCCGTTCACGGCCGGTCCTGTGAACTCGTTCTGGGGGTCATATCCATAAGGCCGTTCACGTTGCCGCTGTGCTCACCGTGCTGGGTGCCTTGCTGGCCACAGGGTCCTTCCCTGCAACCCGCGCGGGTCGTCTGAGATCTGGCAGCCCGGAGAAGGCTCCTGGGCTGCCCGATCTCATCGCGGCTCGGGCTCGGTGAGGGTCTGCGCGCACCAGATCGTCTTGCCGTCTGTTGTGTGTCGGGTACCCCAGCCCTGGGTGAGCTGGGCGACGAGCAGCAGGCCCCGGCCGCCCTCATCGAAGGCGCGCGCCCGGCGCAGGTGCGGTGCGGTGTTGCTGGAGTCGGAGACCTCGCAGATCAGCGAGGTGTCACGAATCAGCCGCAGCCTAATCGGGGGCTCGCCGTATCTGATGGCGTTGGTGACCAGCTCGCTGACGACCAATTCGGTGACGAACGACGTGTCCTCCAGGCCCCAAGCCTCCAACTGGTCGAGCGCGAACTTCCTGGCCCGGGGCACCTGCGCGGGGTCGGGTTCGACATCCCAGTCAGCGACATGCTGGGGATTCAGCGCGTGAGTGCGAGCGAGGAGCAGGGCGGCGTCGTCGGTGCGGTGCTCGGGAAGCATGGCGTCCGTCACCGTGTCGCAGAGGTCTTCCAGTGAGGTGGCCGCGTGGTTGAGGACGCGCAGCAGTTCGGCGATCCCCTGGTCGACGTCGCGCTCGCGGCTTTCCACCAGTCCGTCGGTGTAGAGAGCGAGCAGGCTACCCTCGGGCAGTTCGAGCTCGGTCGCCTCGAAAGGCAGCCCGCCGATGCCCAGCGGCGGTCCCGGCTGTGCGTCCACCGGGGTCCTGATGCCCTCCGGAGAGATGACCAGCGGCATCGGATGACCTGCGCTCGCCAGCGTGAGGTGGCGGGAGACCGGGTCGTAAACGGTGTAGAGGCAAGTGGCCCCGAACTCGCCGGTCGGCTGGAAGTGGTCGGCGGGCCGGAGATCGCTGGCGAGGTGGATGACCAGGTCATCCAGGTAAGTCAGCAACTCGTCCGGCGGCAGGTCCACGTCGGCGAGCGTGCGGACCGCCGTACGCAACCGGCCCATGCTGGCTGCGGCGTGCAGGCCGTGGCCGACCACGTCGCCGACGACCAGGGCGACTCGGGCACCGGAGAGCGGAATGACGTCGAACCAGTCACCACCCACTTCCGCGTCGGTCCCGGCGGGCAGGTAGCGGGATGCCACCTCGACCGCCTCCTGGCTGGGCAGCCCCTGCGGCAGCAGGCTGCGTTGCAGGGTCAGCGCGGTCGCGCGCTCGCGCGAGTAGCGACGGGCGTTGTCGATGGCGACGGCGGCCTTGGCGGTCAGTTCTTCGGCGAGGATCAGGTCGTCGGCGGTGAACGCCTCCGGCCGCTCGCTGCGGGAGAACGCGACGACGCCGAGCAGCGCGCCGCGGGCTCGGAGCGGCACGGTGATCCGGCCGGTCAGTCCGTCCGCGGCGATGGACGCGTCGACCAACGGGTTGCCCGGCGGCCAGTGGGCCGGGTCGGCGGCGAGACCGGGCCCGAAGGCCCATTCGCCGCCCTCGCCGGGCTCGGCCGCGAGCTGGGCCGTGGACCTGCCGGTGGCCATGCAGCGGGCGGCGACGGAACCGGGAGTGTGGCTGACCGGTGTCGTGGGCCCGGGAGCCCGGTCTGTGCCCTCCTTCGCGCTGTGCTGGGCGGCACGAGTGAGCACGATGCTCTCTCCGGGGGTGAACTCGGACACGGAGGGCGGCTCCTCTCCGCGCAGCACCTCGTCGAAGAGATCTACGGTGACGAGGTCGGTGAATCCCGGCACAGGGGACATGGCCAGTTCCCGGGCGGTGCCGATCACGTCGAGCGTACGGCCGATGCCGCCGCTGGCCTCGTTGAGGATGAGCAGACGCTGCCGGGCCCAGTACTCGGCGCTCATGTCGAATCCCCAGTTGGCGACCGCGCGGACCCTGCCCTCGGCGTCCCGGACGGGCCAGATGCTGGTGGCCCAGGCGTTGGCGTAGTCACTGCCGCGCGGGCGGAAGACGGTGATGAGACGCGCGGCCATGCCCGTCCTCGCCACTTCGGCGAGCTGGTCGGTGTAGGGCTTGTCGTCCCTTTCGGGAAACAGCGAGCCGTCGAATTCGGGAAGCACCTCGCGGTACTTCTTGCCGAGCACCTGCTCCTCGGAGTGCGCGATCACCCGGCCCGAGGAGGCATTGATCCATAGAAACCGCAGCTCAGGGTCATAGACGCCCAGAGCGAAGGGACACTGCTCGAAGGCCAGGTCGGCGATCACCGGTCGGCCTTCCCAGCGCTGGACGGTCACCACATGGCCCAGTGCCTGCCCCTCGGGGCCGAGCAGCGGGTGAGTCGACACCAAAGCGTCCACCGTGGAGCCGTCCCGGTGGCGCAGGGTGATGAGCTCCGCGTGGTCGGGGCCGCTGCTGTGATTCTCGGGGAAACCGGGTGGTGGGGGAGCGGCCAGCAGGTCGGCCAAAGGGCACCCGACCGTGTCCTGCGCCGTCCAGCCCAGCAGCAGCTGCCCGCTCTCGCTCCAGCCGCTCACCACGCCATCCGGGCCCACCACGAGGGCGGTGGTGCGGACATCCTGCTTGTCGGCCATGTCCACGCGCTCCGCCTCCGTCCGGACATTGCTGCCCGTCAGGGCTGGTTTCCAGCCGCTGGTTCTCAGCCTAGGTCCGCTTCCGCTCCACGGCGCCCCAGCCGGTGCGTTCGCACGGGATTCGCGGGAAAGGAATCGGCGGCCCGACGCCGAAGGGCGGGGCCGCTGGGGAGGGGAACGCGGCACGGTCAGGGCCGAGGCCCGGATCCGTGGTGCTCCTAAAAGAGCCGGCAGCGGCATTCGTCGGCGGCCGTCGCGGATCTGATAGACGCGCTCGCGGGACAGTCCTGCCGCTTCGGCGATGGCGGTGGCTGCGGCCTTTCTGCTGGCGACGGCCGCCCGGATGACCGGACGTCGAGGCGGCCGAGAGCCAGTGGGCCGCGGCGCACGACCCGCGGCCGAGGACCTCTCGGGGTCGAGTCGGGTCCCCCGGCTCGACAAGCTTACAGTCAGACTTATAGTCTGGTTGTAAGTCGAGAGGAAGAAGGACCATGTCCAACGAACAGCGCAGTCTCGAGATCGCGATCCTGGTGTGCCCCGACTACGCACCGGTCGACGTCATCGCGTTCCACGCGGCCCTGGGCAGCATGCCCGGGGTGAATCTCCACCTCGTCTGGAAGGACTTGGACGAGTTCTCGGGTTTCGCCGGGTTCCCCACGCGCGCGACCACCACCTTCGCGGACTGCCCCGCAGACCTGGACGCCCTGTTGATCGGGGCGACGCCGCCCGAGCTCATGGAGGACCTCGACACGCTCGCGTTTCTCGCCGACCGGGGCTCCCGTGCGAAATGGGTCGCCGGCGTGTGCGAAGGCAGCCTGGTGCTGGGCGCGGCCGGTCTGCTGCGCGGGTACCGGGCCACGACCAACTACCACTTCTACGGCCTGCTGGGTCGGTTCGGCGCGACGGTGGTCGAGACCAGCAAAGTCGTGGAGGACCGGAACCGGATCACCGCGGGCCCGCCGGCGACCGGGTGCTTCGAAATCGCAGAGCGGCTGATCCAGGACTTCTTCGGCACCGAAGCTGCGCGCCGGATGGAACTGAACGCCGAGTACGCGCCGCACCCCCTGTTCGGAGTGGGCACCCCCGAGCTGGCCGGCCCGGAGCTCACCCGGGATGCCCTCGCGGAAACGCACGCGTGGACAGAGGCCGTCTCCCCGATCGCGCGGCGGGCTGCAGACCGGCTGGAGGTCTCCGACCCGGTGTGATCCCCTGAGTCTGGGACACTGTGCCGGAAGCATCCGACACGGGGAGAGACTCAGATGAGCAGCGAGGCGCCGGACAGTGCACTGTCGACCGTGATGCTGCTGATCACGGGCGGCCGCCGTCTGCAGGAGAGACTGGACGAGCGGCTCGCCGGCATCGGCCTGTCGACGCGCCTGCTCGGGGCCCTCGGCCACGTCGCCCGCAACAGCGACCTGTCCTACAGTGACCTGGCCCGCCGGGCAGGCGTCACGAGCCAGAGCATGCGCGCCACCATCCTCATGCTCGAGGAACTGGGGGCGGTGCGCCGCACACTGCCCGGACAGGGACACCGAGCACGTCTCGAACTGACCGACCGCGGCAGCTCACTGCTCTCCGACGCCCACACCGTCGCCGCCGAGCTGGACGCCGAACTCCAGGCGGGCCTCACGGCGGAGAACAAGCGAGCACTGGACCATGTCCTGCTCCACGCCCTGGGGCCGGTCGGCGCCGGATCGCCTCCGACCGCTCCAGGTCCTCTGGGCTGAGTGGCCGGATAGGCCCGAGCAGTCGAGCCATCCCGCAGCCGGCACCTTCACGAGGAGGCCGGCATGACCTGCAGTCAGCCAGGTGCGTGCCGCCCTGTACGAGCGGCTGCCGTACTCCGTCGAACCGCTGGCCGGTGCGGCGGATGAGCGCGAGGAGTTGGGAGCGGTTGTCCAGCGAAACCAGCACCATCGGGGGTGTCAGGGAATGGGAGGCGAAGGCGCTGACCGTGGTGCCGTGCGGGCGATCGCCGTCCAGGGCGGTGACCACGGCGACCGGGGCGGCGACGGCTGCCATGGCGTCGCGGAACGCCTGCGGGGTCGCGATGTCGGACGGCTGGGCGGTGATGGGCTGCGTGGTGGTGGTCATGACCGGGCTGGCTTCGTGAGGCGCGGGTCGAGACTGTACTGCTCGTGGGTGCCGAGGTTTTCGCGCAGGGTGGGGCCTTCGTAGTCGTCGTGAAACAGGACGCGTTCCTGCAGGATCGGGACGACCTGGTCGGCGAAGGCATCGAGGCCGTCGTGGTAGCTGTCGACGGCGATCGAGAAGCCGTCGCAGGCTCCGGTCTCGAACCATTCCTGCATGTGGTCGGCCAAGTCTGTGGCGGTGCCGGCGACGACCGGGTGGTAGTCGATGACGCCGTGGGCGAGCACGTCGCGCAGACTCCAGCCCTCCTTGGCCACTTCGAGGGCGCGGCGGAGCGCGGGTCGTGCGGGCCGGGTATGGCGTCGGCGCATGGCGTCGGCCAACTGCTCGGTGGTCAGCGGCTCGTCGAGCTGGCCGGGGCCGAGCGGGAGGCCGATCATCGAGCCGAGGTAGCGGACGCGCTGGCTCAGGTCGACGACCTCGTCCAGGAAGCGGCGCCGCTGAAGGGCGGCCTTGTGGGAGGGGGCAATGGTCGGCATGAAGCCGGCGAGCATCTTCACCTCGTCCGGGTCGCGTCCGGCGCGCTTGGCGGCGTCCCGCAGGGCCTGGCGCTGGGCCCGGGCGTCCTCGATGGTGTACGGGCTGGCGTAGACGCCGCTGGCGTAACGGCCCGCGAGTTCCAGGCCGTAACTGCCGCCGCCTGCCTGGAAGATGACCGGCTGGCCCTGCTCGGACGGGGGATGGGCAGCGGGCCGCGGGAGGCTGCGTGCTTGCCCTGTAGGTTGACCGGCTGGATCTTGTCCATGTCGGCGACCGCTTGCCGTCGACGTCGAGAAGCCAGACGTCCTTCTCCCAGCTGCCCCACAGTGCCTGGACGATCTGGATGACCTCGTGGGCACGTTCGTAATTCTCCGCGCGCGGCGGGATCGTCGCGCCGAAGTTCGCCGCGGCGACTTGCCGGAGGTGGTCTCCGCGTTGCATCCGGCCCGGCCGTGGGTGATTACGTCCAGGGCCTTGAACTGGCGGGCGAGATTGTAGGGCTCGGTGAATGTGGTGGAGGCGGTGGTGACCAGGCCGATACGCTCGGTCTCGCATTGCCTCCGCCCCGAGCTCAATGCCTTCGCCATTGCTGTGGCCGCTTGCCCACTGTTGGTGCTGCTGTTGTCAGTCGAATTGCTCAACCGTGATTTGAAACGGCACCGCTTCCAAGCTGCCACATTTCATAGTTCCCACATTCTGCCGTGATCTCGGCCGTCGACTGAGCCGCGGTGAAGAAGTCGTCGACCACCGGCGAGGTGTGCGATGCCGCCGCCGCGAGGCAGACCTGGTCGGGCGCCAGATCCGGGATGGGTACGTAACTGATGTCCGGACGTGAGTAGAACACGGTCTCCGAACGCCCCACGAACGAGATGCCCCGGCCGGCCGCGACGTGCTCGAGCTTCTCCTCCACCCCGCGCACCCGGAGTCCCGAGTCGGGGTGCGGGCGCCTGGTGGGCTGCGTGCTCGGGTCGGCATGCCAGACCAGCGGCTCACCGGCCAGGTCGGCCTCGGTGAGCTCGTCCTTGCCGGCCAACCGGTGACCGGCGGGTAGCACCACCATGAGCGGCTCGGTGTAGAGCGGAGTCAGGCGCAGGCCGGTCTCCTCGATGGGTAGTCGCACATAGCCGATGTCGACGCGGCCGTCGAGCAGCATCAGGGCCTGGTCATCCCATTCCATCCTCTGCACGTCCACGACCACGTCCGGATGTCGGGTCTCGAACGCTCGCGCCGCCGGGATGACCGGGATGCCGGCTCGAAAGCCGACCACCAGCCGCCGGCTGCCACGAGCTGCCACGGACACCCGGCGCCGGACCGCGTGAGTGGAGGCGAGCAGCGGACCGGCGTCGGCCAGCAGCTGTCGGCCCGCGTCGGTCAGCGCTACGCCGTGGCGATCCCTGGTGAACAGTGAGGCGCCGAGATCCTGCTCCAGTGCGCGGATCTGGCGGCTGAGCACCGGCTGCGCGATATGCAGTTCATCGGCTGCGCGGCCGAAGTGCAACTGGTCGGCCACGGCGACGAAGTAGCGCAATTTGCGCAGGTCCAGATCCATGGCGCCTCCCGGCCCGGTGATGCCTTGAGGGTATCACCACTTCTGAAAGAAGTCTTGGACACCCACTCAAGCCAATGGCATTGTTAATGGGGCCCGAGTGAATTCGGAATAGGAATTCGCCATCGATATTCGATAGCAGGACCAGAACCAGAATCAGCACATCAGGAATTCAGTCCCGTCCATCGCGTCATCCGACGGCGTTGACGACATAACGCTAACGGCGACGGGGTGGGAATGTCGTTCTATTCAGCTCCAGAAAGCAGCCACTTCATGAGCAGCATCAGCATTATCGGCCTGGGGAGCATGGCCAGCGCCCTGGCCGACCGGTCGCTCGCAGGCGGCCACGCAGTCGAGCTCATCGGCCGCGACCCGGCCAAAGCAAAGGAATTGGCCGCCGCGCTCGGCGCCGCCACTGTCGGGACGGTCGACGCCGCCCCGGCCGGGGACATCGTTATCCTCGCCGTGCCGTACGGCAGCGCGGCGGCGGTGGTCAGCGCGTACGGGGACGCACTGCGCGGCAAGGTGATTGTCGACGTCACCAATCCCGTCAACGCCGACTTCACGGGCTTTGTCACCCCCGAAGGTAGTTCCGGCGCGCAGGAGATCGCACAGTCAGCCCCCGCCGACGCGCATGTCGTCAAGGCGTTCAACACCCTGTACGCCAATGTTCTGGCCGCCGGGCCAGCCGAGGGTCGCCCCTTGGACGTGTTCATTGCCGGCGACGACGCGCAGGCAAAGGCACGCGTGTCGGCGTTCATCGAGAGCCTGGGACTGCGCCCGATGGATACCGGGCAACTGGCAATGGCGCGGACGCTGGAGAACGCCGCCCTGTTGATGCTGGGTCTCGTTGCCCACTCCGTCAACCACACCAACTTCTTCCTCGGTGTCAGCATTCTCAGCTGAGCGCACCCGCACCACTACTTCTCGCGCCACGTCACGTTCTCGTGCCACGTCACGCCAGTCGGTCTACGGCACGAGAAGAACCGCCCTTCTACCCATCCTCATAAGGACAGTCGCATGCGCGTTTTCGTCACTGGCGGGACCGGCCATTCCGGTCCGTACGTCATCCCTGAGCTCATTGCGGCCGGGCACGAGGTCACCGGCCTGGCCCGGTCGGACACCGCTGCGGCGGCGCTGTCCGCGCATGGCGCGAAGGTGCGTCGCGGCGACCTCCAGGACGTCGACGGGCTCAAGGAGGCGGCCGCGGACTCCGACGGCGTCATCCACCTCGCGCACAGGCAAGACCTGCTTCCGTCCGGCGGGATCGACGCCGTGGCCGCCGCGGAACTTCCGGCCGTGCTCGCGTTCGGCGAGGCACTCGCGGGAACCGGAAAGCCGCTGGTCGCGGCGGGGAGCATTGGCTCACCCGGGTGGGAAAACCTGGGCCGGCCGGCCACCGAGGAGGACCCGGCCCTTCCCGGCGGCGATGAGTACAGGGGCACCCTGCGGGTTCGTAACGTCGTGGAAACCACCGTAGTCGGCCTCGCCGAGCGGGGAGTACGGTCTTCGATCGTGCGGATTCCCCCCATCGCGCACAGCACGACCGACAGTGCCGGATTCCTCCCCCTGCTGATCGCGCTCGCCAAGGAGAAGTGCGTCGTTGGCTACCCCGGCGACGGCGCGAACGTGTGGCCCGCCGTGCACATCCGCGATGTCGCCTCCTTGTTCCGCCTGGCGCTGGAGAAGGGTCCGGCTGGCAAATACTGGCACGCGATAGAGGACGGGGGCATCCCGTTCCGCGAGATCGCCGAGGCCATTGGCAGCCGTCTGGGCCTGCCCGCCGTGAGCATTCCCTCGGACGTACTGATGCTGCCGGGATACTTTGGGTTCCTCGCGAATCTCGTCACGCTGGACCTCCCGGCGTCCAACCTCATCACCCGCCGGACCCTCGGCTGGGAACCCGCTCAGCCCAGCGTGCTCGCCGACTTGGACAACGGTCACTACTTCTCCGCCAGCTGACGGCAGGGACCTGAGACGTTGTTCGCGTTGTGCCGGCAGGTCCAGATGTTCCCGCAGCAGTTGCCGCATCAGCTCCCGTGCCCGCGTCGTGAGCAGTTGTTCCAGCTCTCCTTTCCGTACGGGAGCATCTGCTGGGCATGGTCAATTGGCCTCGGTGTGGCCTGACCGATGAGTTTTGCGCGCCGTGCCGGTCCGTACGTCGAATACCGACTCACCGGAGACTGACGCCATGCAGAAACTGACCTTCGCCATGAACATGAGCCTGGACGGCTACGCCGCCGCACCCGGCGACGACCTCGGCTGGAGCGTGCCGAGCGACGAGCTGTTCCAGTAGTGGTCCGACCGGGTGGACGCGACGGGCCTGCGCTGTACGGGCGCAAGCTGTGGGAGGGGATGAGCTCCCACTGGCCGACTGCCGACAAGCAGCCGGGTGCCACACCGGCGGCGATCGAGTACGCCGCCGCTGGCGGGACATGCCGAAGGTGGTGTTCTCCTCTACGACCAGCGAGGTTGACTAGAACACCCGTCTGGTCACCGGCGACGCGGTCACCGAGATCACCAGGCTCAAGGCCGACGACGGCGGCCCCATGGACATCGGCGGTGCCACACTCGCTGCGGCGGCCATGCGGGCCGGGTTGATCGACGAGTACGTGATCGTCACCCATCCGGTTCTGGTGGGCGGCGGCACGCCGTTCTTCACAGCCTTGGACAACTGGGTGAACCTGAGCTTGGCGGAGACCCGGACGTTTCCCGACGGCGTGTTGCTGACCAGGTACGAGACCAGGCGCTGAGTGCCCGACGGCGGATCAGCGCGGGCTTCGGGCTACCCAAGGATCTCGTGACGCTGTGTTCCGAGCCGATTGTGGCGTCCCTGCCGGATCGATCCTGTTCTTCACCGCAGACGATCCGTCCGGGTAGGGATTCCATGACGGACGACCGGACCGGTGACTACTGGCTCTCCCGGCTGGTGAGGTACGCCTGTCGCGGCGTCCGGTCGTCCAGTGCCTGGTGGGGCGGAGGGCGTTGTAGGTGTGGCGGAACTGATTGATCTCGACGGCGAGGGCATTGCCGTCGCAGGTGATCGCGCGGAAGAGGTGTTCGTACTTCAGGATGCCCAGGAACCGTTCGACTTCGCCGTTGGTCTGCGATCTGCTCACCCAGACACCCTTCGCGACCGCTCAACCTCGGGCCCTTGTGACCGTTCTCGCTAGTTGGCGAGTGAGGCGGGGTGGCTTCGCCGCTCGCACGGTTTCTGTTCATGCGGGTTGGCGGGTCTTGTTCGCGATAGCTGGCGGGAGAAGGGGCCGCTGTGGTCAGGTGATGACACTCATTTGTAACTGACGACCCCTGATCGGGCGTGATCTCACGCCTGCTTTATGAATCTCCCCAACTGTTTTCGGCAGGATCAATGAGGTTCTGTGCGTCAGCCCCAGTTGTGATCTCCGGTGAAACCGTCGATGGATTCGCGCAGGATGTCCGCGTGACCCGCGTGCCGAGCGACTTCCTCGAGCATGTGAATCAGTGAGCTTCTTCAGCGTTGCCGCTCCAGGGTGAGGATGGCATTGGCGATTGACGTCATGCGGTTTGGACTGCACCGGGATCGGCGGAAGATACGCCAGGACTTCAGGCGCGCGATGCCGCGTTCGACCGGTGCCCGTGCCGCGGCCAGGGCTCGGTTGAGAGTCTTCTCGGTGAGGGTGAGTTCCTGCAGGGGCCTGCGTTTGATGCCCGTGGTCACCCAGGGGCCACCGCCCTGGTAGGCGAGGTCGGCCAGGATAGGGACGCCCTGGCGCTCGCAGATACGGATGATCCGGTGGGTGCGGGCAGCGGTCAGGTCGTGAGATCGGCCCGGCAGTGCGGGTGAGAGCCACAGCAGCCGGCGCCCCGGATCGGTGACCACCTGCACGTTCACCCCGTGGCGGCGGTGCTTGGCCGAGTAGTCGGCCCGACCATCGCCGACCCGGTCGCACTCGGCGAGCGTGCCGTCCAACAGGACGAAGTCCGCATCACTCTCGCGCAGGACCTTCAGCAGACCCGGCGCACGTTCGGCGAGCATGCGGGTGACCGCGCTGGTGTAGGCATGGGCGGTGGACTCGCTGATCCCGAACCCGGCAGCGATCTTCGCCAGAGTGGTGTGTTCGCGCAGGTACACCAGTGCCACCATCGCGCGCTGGGACGGGCGCAACTTGCAGCGCCGGTCCCCCTCACGGGTGACAACGAGCATGGTCACCCACTCCACGAGCGCATGCGGCAAGTCGAGTGCGACAGGATAGATGACCAACGGGGCCCCCGAGCAGCGTGGTTGAGACGTCAGACACCTCGATCAACAGCCTGGGGGCCTCGCTCGTTGCGATTCATGAGCCGTCACCTGATCGGTGGCCAACTCGAAGAAGCTCAGTGCCCAGCGCAGTGAAACGGTGGCGCCGTCGAAGAACGCGAATGCGGTGCCGGTGGCGTCGATGTCGAGGCTCTCGATCGCTTCGTCCGCGGCGGCCCGGGCGCGGGTGTAGAAGTCCAGGATGTCCTTGGTCCGCTCGTCAGTGGCCACGTGCCAGTCGGACGCCTCGTAGCCTTCGCAGGTGGTACTGACGGTGAATCTGGGCGATCAGCTCGCCTTCTACCTCGTGCCGACCGACACCGCCGACGGGGTGGCCGACGCCCGACGGATCACCCTCCACGG
Source organism: Streptomyces sp. NBC_00258 (assembly GCF_036182465.1). Taxonomy (NCBI): domain Bacteria; kingdom Bacillati; phylum Actinomycetota; class Actinomycetes; order Kitasatosporales; family Streptomycetaceae; genus Streptomyces; species Streptomyces sp. NBC_00258. Next base: position 1,077,235 of record NZ_CP108081.1, on the reverse strand, counting down.
CACCACGGACGCCGCCGATGGTCTGCAGCTGATCGGGCGGACCCTGTACGTGGCCAACCCTCAAGGCGTGGCCGAGATCAAGCTCTCACGGTCACTGAGCGCCGGACAGGTCCTCGGCACGACCCAGGTGCCGGGCGCCGCGTTGCCGAGCGCGGCCAAGGCGTTCGGCTGCCGCCTCTACGTGGTCGACGCCAACTTCGGCGAGAACTTCTCCAACGTCGGCGACCCGGCCGCCGAATTCAAGGTGACGGCCATCCCCCTTCCCTGAGTTCAAGCTAAGACAGCAGAACTCAACCCCGTGCTGGACGCCGAAGAGGCCGAGCCTGCCGCGCCGGCAACCCGGCACTATGCATTGCCGGCGGCCGGGTATCCATGGAGCGCGGCAGTGTTCAGAACGGGTACCGCTCGATCTTCGCCTGCGCGGTGACCCACTGCACCTCGGTGAAGGTGTCGAGGTTGGCTCGGCCTCCGAAGCGGCCGCCGGCCGCGGAGGCCTTGGCGCCGCCGAAGGGGGCCACGGCCTCGTCGTCGACGGTCTGGTCGTTGATGTGGACGGCGCCGGACTCGATGCGCTCGGCGAGTTCCAGAGCGCCGAACACATCCTGGGTGAGGATGGCGACCGACAGGCCGTACTCGGAGGAGTTGATGATCTCGATGGCCTCCTCGACGGTCTCGTAGGTGGTCACCGGGGCTACGGGGCCGAAGATCTCCTCGGTGAATGCGGGTGCGTCGTGAGGAATGCCGGCGAGGACGGTGGGCCGGTAGAACAGCCCGTCGTAGGTTCCGCCCGCGGCCAGGCGTGCGCCCTGGGACAAGCTGCGGGTGACGATGCCGTGGACCCTGTCACGCTGGCGTTCGTCGATGAGCGGGCCTAGGGGGTTGTGCGGGTCGGCCGGGTCGCCGACGTTGATTGCCGTGGCCTTCTCCGCGAGCTTGGCCACGTACTGCTCGGCGACGGAGGTGTGCACCAGGTGCCGTCCCGTGGTCATGCAGATCTGGCCCTGGTGCAGGAACGATCCCCATGCCCCGGCCGACGCGGCCGCGTCGAGGTCGGCGTCGGGCATGACGAGGAGGGCGTTGTTCCCGCCGAGTTCCAGGTGCACCTTCTTCAGCAGGGGTCCGGCCGCCGCGCCGATCGCCCGGCCGGCGGCGGTGGAGCCGGTGAAGGAGATGCACGGCACGGCCGGGTGGGTCACCAGTGCCTGACCGACATCGGCCCCGCCGGGCAGGACGTGCAGCACTCCCTCCGGTAGGCCTGCCTCGGCCAGCAGTTCGGCGAGAGCCAGTCCGCCCGAGACCGGGGTGCGCGGGTCGGGTTTGAGGACGACGGCGTTGCCGAGGGCGAGCGCGGGCGCCACTGAGCGCGTGGAGAGGATGGCGGGGAAGTTGAAGGGCGAGATGACCCCGACCACCCCGAGGGGGACCCGGCGGGCGAACGACATCCGCGGCCGGGTGCTGCGCAGCAGTTCGCCGTAGGGCTCCGCGGCGAGCGCGGCGGCCTGAAAGAGCTCGGAGACCACCAGACCGGTCTCGAAGGCGGCCTTGCCCCTCCCGGACCCGGCTTCGGGAACGAGCCAGCGCACCAGCCGGGCCGGGTCGGCCTCCAGCAGGGCCGCCGCCTTGCGGAACACCTCCGCCCGCCGGTCGTAGGGCAGCCGGGCCCAGTCCCGCTGGGCCTTCGCCGCGAGCTCGGCGGCGCGGTCGACGTCGGCCGGGGAGGCGGCGCCGACCGTGGCGAGCACCTTGCCGGTGGCCGGTGCGGTCACGTCGACTGTCCCGCCGTGGCCCTGAGCCCAGGTGCCGTCGAAGATCTTGCCGTCCCATGGCGGACGGGCGTGGGCGGATGGCGGTTCAACTGTCGTGGTCAAGGTGGTCTCCGGGGTTCGTGGGCGGCTCATGGGTGGGCGGGGAGTCAGTGCGCGTCGCGGAGGGCGGACACGCTCTTGTCGAGTACGGTCTGGTCGGCCCAGCTGCCGTGGAAGCCGAACGGCACGCGTACGGGCAGCCCGACCCGGGCCAGGGGCTGGGCGACGAGGTCGGACGCGTCGTGGATCAGCAGCTCGCTCAGACCCGTCTCGGGGTTCCACCACAGAGCCAGCAGATAGCCGTCGTCCTCGCCGCGCGGGTCGGTCCGGGGGACGAACACCGGCTCGCTGGGGCTGGTGAGCGGGTGCGGTCCCTCGACGACGACCGTGGAGTCCTTGAGGTAGTCGTGGCGGGCCAGGCCATCGGTCATGGTGCCGGGGGCCAGGTCACGGGTGGTCACGAAGTAGCCGTACCGGTGCTGCTGGCCGACGTAGCCGTCGTTGATCTTCGGGAACTCGCCGGCGATACCGGAGACGCGGCGGTCGGCGACCTTCCCGGTCACCGTGTCGATCCGCCACTGCCAGGAATAGCCCGGCGGAAACCACTCGTGGGAGCTGAGCGGAGTGAGGCTGTCGGCGGGGCTGCCGATGCGGGAGATCCGGTGCATGTCGATGACGACCTCGTCACCGGTCTCGTAGGCGTTGTAGAAGTGCGTGGGCGCGAACATGCCACCGGCCTCGTACCACTTCACCTCGTGGGTGCGGCGGTCCATGAGCACGATCTGTGTGCCGTGCGGCAGCGCCGCCTCGTCCCAGACCACGCCGGGCCGGCCCTGCGCGGCCAGGTCGAGGCGGAGCAGGTTGGGTGCGACGAAGAAGATCGCGTAGTTCTCGCTCACGACGAAGTCGTGCATGAGGACCGGGATGCCGATGTCGATGGTGTGGGAGTCGATTACCTGTCCGGTCCGGACATCGGCGCGGTACCACGTGATGACGGGGCCGGTGGCGGCGAAGAACAGCATGTCGCCGGTGGCCGGGTCGGTCTTGTAGTGGGCGGTGCACAGGATGTCGATGCCGCCGTGGAAGTCGTAGGTGCCGTACGTCTCCAGGGTCTGCGGGTGCATCGCCGTCGGCAGGCCGCCCTCGAAGCAGACGAGCAGGTGGTCGTCGAAGATGCCGACGTTGGTGTTGGCCACGTTCTTGGCGGGCGGGGCGCCCTTGGGCAGCCGCCCGGGCGTGCCGCCGTTGACGAAGCCGCTGTAGACGGCCTCGCCCTGCTCGACCTCGAACTTCATCGAGTCCGTCGCCACCCAGCCGGTACGGAAGGCCGCCTTGCCCTCACGCAGGTAGAGCGCGGCCACCATGCCGTCGCCCTCCCACCAGTGGTAGCGGTCCATGTTGCGGGGCTGGAAACGGGGGTTGGAGGAGACCCGGAACAGGGCGCCGGCGAGATCGTCCGGGATCTGGCCCTGTACCGGGAGGTCGTAGCTGTGGCTCTCCTGCGTCCACGGGGCGAACGGGCCACGCAGCCACTTGTTGTCCGTCGGCCAGTTCTGGTCGGCACCGACGCGCTGGGCCTGCGGCGCGACGGACATCGGCGTGGTCGCGATGACGGGGACGGGCGGGGTGTTCATAAAGTCCCTTTCACGGGGAACAGGCTCTGCGAAGAGGCTCGAAGGCCACGCCGGCGCGGGTACGGCAGCTGCGTCGCGACCGGGGTGAAGGGCGGGTACGCGCCGGCGCAGGCGCCGGGACTCTGCGGCTCATGCATCGCTCCGTAACCCGGTGGGCACCTCCTCGTGCCCGGCCCGGTCATCTTCCGGCGCCGCACACCGGTCGTCCTCGGTGCCGGACGACAGAATCGGGGTTCGGTTTTGTCGCCGCAGCGCAGTCAGCGGCGGTACGGGGTGCGACAGCCGTGGCGAGGCCCCTGCGGTCCGCGTTCAGGGAGTGATGATCCGGCTGATCTCCAGCGCCAGTCGCAGCGGCAGATGGTCCTGCGGCAAAGGGCGGCCCATCAGCTCTTCGGCGCGCTTGACCCGGTAGGCGACGGTGTTGGGCGCCACGAACAGTTCCTCGGCGGCGAGGGTGCGGCTGCGGCCGTGCGCCAGATACCGGCGGAGTGTCTCGCGGATCTCTGCAGTCTTGGGGCCGGGGCCGGCCAGCGGCCCCAGGATGTCGCGCATGTAGCGCTCGGCGTGCTCGGTGTCGGCGGTCAGCAGCGACAGCTCGGCGATGTCGGCGTAGGCGTATGTACCCGGGTCGCCGAGGGCCTCTGCCACCCGCTGGGTCTCCCGGGCGGCGACGTGGCTGCCTCGGAACCCCTCGTCGCCCCGGGCCGGTGGTCCCAGAGCGACGTAGACCCCGCCGGGGTGGTGCGCTGTCCTCGCCCTCGTCTCTTTGCGGACCAGGGAGACGAGATCCGTCGGCGGTGGGTGTGGCCAGCTCAGCCATGCCCACAGTTCGGACGTTCCTGTCGGAAGGACGAGGGAGCGCACGGGCTGTGAGACGCCGACGAGATCAGCGGCGAGCCGGTGCAGCGGCACGGAAGCGCTCTGCCCGTCCCCCTCGGCGTCCGTCCACACAACGGCGGCCATGTGGTGGTGGCCGAGGTCGAGACCCAGGGTGTTCACCACTGTCGCCGGGTCGGCGTGGAGGCCGGCGAGAAGGTCGTCCACGAGCTTGCGGCGGGCGGCCATGAGACTGCCCGCCCAGTGCTCCCGCTCCGCCGCGTACTGCGTGGCGAACGCCGCGGTCAGTTCTTCGACGTAGGCGAAGGACAGCCGGGCGACGCGCTCGCTCTCGTCGGGCCACCGTTCCGCTTCGACGAGGAGCCTCAGAGCGGACAGCAGCCGTCCGTAGGTGTGGACGTGAGAGGTCCACACGGCTCGCAGGATACGGTCCAGCGGCACGCCCCGGTGCACCAGATCGCGATTGCCGTCGACTGCCTCGGGCGGGGCGTCGATGCGGTCGGCCGGCGTGTCGTGGAGCAGCCCCCGCAGGATCGCGATGCAGCACGCCTCCACCGATCGGCGTGTCGTCCGCAGGCCCACCGGTCCATCGGCGACTTCGGGAGACTGCCGGGCGCACTTCTCGGCGGCCCCGGCAGCCGTCTCCACTGCCCAGGCCACGGGACCGGGGCCCAGGTCGGCTTCGGCCTCCGCGACCGTCGCGGGGGACAAGGCCGGCGCCGGGTGGTCCGCGTCGCTGTCCGGTCGCAGTCGCAGCAGCCATTCGCCGGCGCCCGTCATGACTCTCACCTCGCTCATCTGCGGCCCATCATCCTCCCGGTCACGGCACACGGTGCGATGTCAGTACTTCATTCATGCGGGGCCGGATCGGGTCCGGGCAGGGTGCTGTCGAGCAGGGGGCCAGCAGCTCGCGCGCCTCCTCGGTGGTGATGACGTCCGCCGGGTCCGTCTTCTCGATGCGGCGGCTGCCGGTGTCCTCGTAGATGTGTTCGTCGATCAGGCGGCAATCCGCGTCGTACGGCCAGAACGACGCCATGTAGTGAGTGAGCTGGTAGTACGTGTCTCGGAGGTCGCCCCCACCTTGCTGCAGAAACTCGCCGAAGAGGTGCAGGAGACCGTCTTGCTCACCCGCCGCACAGGGGACCTGGTCGTGTGCGTGGACTGCGCGGAGAGTGAGACCCGGACGGTCCGCATCTCCTACGAGCGCGGCAGCGCACTGCCCCTCAACGCCGGAGCGGCAGCCCTGGTCCTGCTCGCCTGGAGCGCCGAGGACGAGGCACGCCGACTGCTGGAGGCCGCCGAGCTGCGCCGCTTTACCCCGGCCACCCTCGCCGACGTCGACGCACTGGTCGGACGCCTGGGCCGCATCCGCCGACTCGGCTACGCCATTACCCGCGGTGAACTCGACCCCGACGTCGTGGGCATCTCCGCGCCGATCCGGAACCAGGACGGGCAGGTCGTGGCAGCGGTGAGCGTGGCGGCCCTCGCCTCCTGCCTGTATCCGGAGCCGGAGGCGGAGGTCGTCCAGAAATTGCTGGTCATGGCAGGCGAGATCAGCGAACGCCTGGCCCTGCCGCTGCCTGACACCCTTTCCTCACAGCGCTTCGGTGGTTTCGGGATGGAAGACTTCTCCCACCTCGTCGTACGGGAGGACTGCTTGGCGGCCGCGGCGAGTGGCGCAGGACGTCCCACGGTGTCAGACCGCACTCGGCAGGTACAGCCAGTCCGTATGGGTGTAGTCATCCACAGCCCGGCCAGTGAAGATGTGGTCGCGCAGGGTTTTGCCGATCCCGTCCGTGTGCCAGATCTCGCCCCAGCTGCGGGCGGTGCGCTGGACGCCGGTGGCGCGGGGCACGCGCTCCTGCTCGTAGGCGGCCAGCACCCTGCCGTAGTCGCCGCAGTGACGACCGAGCAGACGGCCCAGGGCTTCGGCGTCCTCCAGGGCCTGACAGGCACCCTGACCCAGGTACTGCAGCATGGGGTGCGCGGCATCGCCGAGCAGCGCCACCCGACCGGCGGTGAAGCGGTCGGCGGGGTCGCGGTCGTACGTCTTCCAGTGCCGGCCGCGGTCGACGAGCTGGACGCCGCGACGCACCTGGTTGCAGGTGCCGGCGAACCGTGCGTCGAGTTCGTCCGGACCGCCCCAGTCGTCCTCGCCACGGGCGAAGGCGTCGCTGCGGAACACGGCGACGGTGTTGCGGAGCTCGCCGCGACGGATGGGGTACTGGATCATGTGCAGGCCGGGACCGATCCACAGCACGACGCTGCTTCCGTCGATGTGCTCGGCGGCGTCCCCCACCGGGATGGTGCCGCGGTAGGCGGCGTAGCCGGAGCACACCAGCTCGTCCTGGACGACGAGCGGCCGGACGGCGGAGTTGAGGCCGTCGGCGCCGATCAGGAACTCTGTCTCGTACGCGCTGCCGTCGGCGCAGATGACGTGGACGGCTCCGGAGGCGGGGGCGCTGACCTCGGTGACCTCCTTGCCGTTCTCCAGCGTCACCAGGTCGCTGTCGCGGCACGCCTGGAGCAGGATGTCGAGCAGGTCGCTGCGGTGCATCACCGCGTACGGCGCTCCGTAACGCTCCCGGAAGCCGGAGCCCAGGTCGAGGGCTGTCAGGTGTCTCCCGGTCACGGCGTCCATGAACACCCCGCGCTCGGGGAAGACCGCGACCTTCTCGATCTGCGGGTAGAGGCCGAGGCCGGCCAGGACCCGGATGGCGTTGGGCCCGACCTGGAGGCCGGCGCCGATCTCGGTGAACGCGGGGGCGCGTTCCAGCAGCCGCACCTGCTGTCCTGCGCGGGCCGCGGCGAGGGCCGCTGCCATGCCGCCGATGCCGCCGCCGACGATGAGTAGCGGGACGCGTGTCGCGTTCGTCATGATGTCGTCCTCGTGGGCTCGTCGGTTACTTGTGGCTGGGGGCGGGCGGTGGAACGGGGCCGCGGGAGGCTCCCGAGGTGGGGCAGGGCACGGCGCCCTCGGCCGACACCGCCACACGCAGGCGGCCGATGCGGGCGACGGTCAGTTCGACGACATCGCCGTCCTCGACGGGGGCGACGCCTGCGGGGGTGCCGGTGGTGACCACGTCACCGGGCTCCAGCACGGTGACCGTGGAGGCGTAGGACAGGAAGCGGGCGGCCGACCAGATGAGTTCGCTGGTGTTGGCCTTCTGCCTCGGTTCGCCGTTGACGGTCAGTTCCAGGCCGACGTCCTCGGGGGAGCCGAGCTCGTCAGGGGTGACGAGCCACGGCCCGAGCGGGGTGAAGGTGTCGAAGGACTTGCGGGTGGAGCGGTCCTCGCCGCCGCGCATGGTGATGTCCATCAGGCCCGTGTAGCCGAAGACGTGGTCCAGTGCCTGCTCGGGCGTGACATGGCTGGCCCGGCGTCCGACGACGAGCGCGAACTCGGCTTCGTGGTCGAAGCGCCGGTCGGTGTAGGGCAGGCGCACAGTCCCCTCGGGGTCGAGGATCGAGGACGGCGACTTCAGGAAGAAGCCGAGCGAGCTGATGTGGTACGCCTCGTTCATCTCCGACTGGTGGTCCCGGTAGTTGACCGGTGCCGCGACGATCTTCGCCGGGTCGGGGACGGGGGCCAGCAGCCGCGCCTGGCCGAGCGGAAGGCCGTCTCCGGGCCCGGCGACGGACGCTGTCTGTTCCAGCAGCGGGCGGACGGCGGCGAATTCGGTGATCAGGCGGCGGGCCAGGCTGTAGGGGGCCGGGGAGAGGCGCTCGGTGAGCTGGTCGGTGACGTCCAGGACGCGGTTGTCACGGACGATGCCGATGCGATCCTCGTTGAAGCGGGCGATGCGCATGGGGTCTCCCAAGGGTGAACGGTCAGTTGTCGGCGACGTTTTGGGCGTCTTCCGTGACCTCTTCGGTCCGGTACAGGGCGAGGGCTTCCAGGACGGGGGCGTCGTTGACGGTGAACAGGTCGAGGGTTTCGTGCGCGAGCACGCGCACCGCCGTCCAGGACGGGACGGCGATCAGGTCGCCGGGTTCGATGTCGTGGTGCGTACCGTCGAGGGCGACCGTGCCCGAGCCCCGGAAGACGGCGACGAGGGACGAGCCCGTGCGCCTCACGGCGGGTGCGGTGTGGCCGGGCAGATAGCGGTCCATCTCGCAGCGCATGGTTGGCATCACGTCGCGGCCGCTGGTCGGGTCGGCGTAGCGAATGTGCGCGTGGCCGGAGCGGGCGGCCTGGGAGGCGGGTTCGGAGAGTTGGCCGGCCAGGGCGCGGTCGGTGTCGGCCCATCGGTAGCGCAGCAGGGGGGAGTGCGCGGGCGGCGGGGTGGTGGTGCCGTCGGGCAGCAGGCCGGGACCGCCTCCGAAGCGGCGCTCGGACGCGGAGTGCCCGGCCGGTGAGGTGGTGGCAGCCGTTCTGCCGTCGCCGGGTTCGAAGAACACCGCGCCCAGTCCTTCCACGAGCGGCAGGTCGAGGGCGTCGAACCAGGTCATCGGGGTGTCACCAGGGTTGTGGTGCTCGTGCCAGGTCCAGCTGGGGGTGAGGATCAGGTCTCCGGCGGACATGGCCAGCGGGTCGCCGTTCACCGCGGTCCATACTCCTTCGCCCCCCAGGACGAAGCGCAGAGCGGCGGGGGTGTGGCGGTGGGCCGGCGCCGTCTCGCCCGGTCCCAGGTACTGCACCGCACCCCAGAGGGTCGAGGTGGCGTACGGCAGTCCGCCCAGGCCGGGGTTGCTCAGTGACAGCACGCGCCGGTCGCCGCCCCGGTCCACGGGCACCAGACGTCCGGCCCGCTCGCCGAGGTCGCGCAGGTCCCTGCCCCGCCAGAGGTGGGGGACGGCCGTGACGGCAGGGGTGGGGGTCAGCAGCCCGTGCAGTCGCCACAGCGGCTGGAGATCCTTTTCCGCGAGGTCGCCGTAGAGAGCGTGCAGCAGCGGATCGGCAGGTGCGTCAAAGCGTTGAGTCGTCATTTCGCGTCTCCATCTCATGTCTCCCCGGCTTGCCTCGTGGTGCTCTTCTCCCGCATTCAGTTCGTACAGTTACTAAATGCGGAAGAAAAAGCCCGCGGCTACGGCCGGGTGATCCTCCTGAGCAGTGTGAGCAGTTCCCTGCGCTCGTCCGCGGTGAGTTCCGCGGTCAGCTCCTCCTGGACGCGCAGCACCGCGGGCGTGACGTCCCGCAGAACCTGACGTCCCTGCGGGCTGAGCGTGAGCAGCCTGCGGCGGGCGTCGCCCGGGTCGACGTCGCGCAGGACTTCACTCCGTGCGACGAGCCGCTTCACGATCTCGCCGGTGGGCGCCTTGGCCAGGGCGATACGGTCGGCCAGCGTGGTCTGGTCGATGCCCGGTTCCCGCGCCAGGCGGTAGAGCACGCCGTACTGGGGGGAGGTCGGCCTTTCGCCCACGGCGGCCGTCCAGAATTGGGTGTGTCGCTGCTGGGCCACTCGGACCAGGTGGCCGGGGATGCGGGACGGATCCGCGGGCAGGCCGACGATTTCGGGCAGCTCCTGCCCAACCGGCTGACCGGTCGCCACCTCGGCGACCGTCCTCAGCAGCCGCAGAATCCGCCCGGTCCCGGCATCACCCAGCGGGGCGGTCAGTCGCAGTTGCACCTGGGCCACCCAGGGCGCACAGGCCCGCAGGGCGGTGTCGCCGGCCACGGTGAGCCGAAGGCTGTTGCGGCGCGCGTCCGCCGCGGCGCGCTCTCGTCTGATCAGCCCCGACTGTTCGAGCCGGGCCACGAGCTCGGCGCCGGTGGCCCTGTCGAGGCCGGCGGCCTCGCCCAGGGTGCGCTGGTCGATGCCCGGCCGCAGCGCCAGCCGGTGGAGCACCGCGAACTGCGGCGAGGTGCAGCTGCCGGGCACCAGCTCCTGCCACAGGCGATCGTGCACCTGCTGCGCTGTGCGCAGCAGGCTGCCCGGAGCGAAGGCCTCCTCATCGGGGACGAGCGGCCAGTCCGCCATCGCCGCACGTCCTTTCGGTGGGACCACCGCGACCGTCGCGGCGCGGAGGATTTAGTTCGTGTCGTTACTAATATTGGCATGAAGGTTCCGCACTCTGTCAACTCGCGGAACGGGCCACTCGTGCGGTGGGCGGAATGTCGTACGTGGCCGGTGCCGGACGTGCACCTCGCTGCGTCGTGCGCTTACCAGGAGTTCCTGGGGCACCACGGATTCAGGATTCCCGTCCGATGTGACCAGCAGGATGCTCGCCATCGTGGGTTCGAGGTCGAACAGGCTGGTCGTGCCCGCGCTCACCGGCTTCGACGAAGACACCGGCACGGACTCCATATCACGGACCGGCCATGACACCTCACCCCCACCAACCAGCCACGTTCCACTCCACCGGCGCGGCCACCCATCCCCGAGCACCAGCCGGTCACGAATACGACCTTCGTCATAGCCCGCGACCAACTGCTCCAGACCGCATGAGTCCGAGCGGATCTTCGCCTTCAGCACCTCACCCATGGGTCAACAGGAGCACTGCCGTACCCGACGCTGGTGCAGATCACCACATCTGCTCGCTACTCAACGCGACGTGATCGCTTGCAGGCGAGAACTCGCCAACTCCGATGAACAACCGCCAGCAAGCCTGAACGGTCACAGCCCTGCCGAAATGTCTGACGCACTCCACAACTATCCAATCGAAACAGTGTTCCATTTATGTTGGGTGGCGGGTTAAGGTCGCGTTCCGCGAGGATCTTGTACGGAGGTGCCCGGCATGGACAACAACGCGCCGACACGCCGAGGTCGGCCCCCAGGCCCCCAGACCGCGGAAAGAGAGCTGACGGACCGGCAAGCGGCTATCGTCCGCTACATCACGCAGACGGTCGCCCGGCAGGGCTACCCGCCGTCGATGCGGGAAATCGGCCAGGCCGTGAAGCTCGCCAGTACGTCCTCGGTCGCCCACCAACTGATGGCCCTGGAACGCAAAGGCGTCCTGTACCGCGACCCGCACCGTCCCCGCGCCTACTGCGTACGCCCCTCCTGGGCACCTGACCTGGGACACAAGTCCGAGCCTGCGGTGGATGTGCCGCTCGTCGGACGGATCGCCGCCGGCGCACCGCTGCTCGCCGAGGAAATGGTCGAGGACGTCTACGCACTGCCGCGACAACTCGTCGGCGACGGCGAGCTGTTCGCCCTGACCGTGGTCGGCGACAGCATGATCGAGATGGCGATCTGCGACGGCGACATCGTCATCGTCCGCCGTATGGACAGCGCCGACCACGGCGATGTCGTCGCCGCGCTCCTCGAAGACGAAGCCACGGTCAAACAGCTGCGCCGACAGGACGGCCAGGTGTGGCTCATGCCCCACAACTCCGCGTACGAGCCGATCCCCGGCGACCAGGCCCAGATCCTCGGCAAAGTCGTCAGTGTTCTGCGCCAACTCTGACCAGACAGCCTCGGATCCATACGACCGCGTCTCCCGTGCGCAGCATCGAGTCGATAGGCAGGAGGCCAGTCCGATGCATACCGACTACTTCCCTGCCTGGGACCGCTCCTGGGCGTACGCAGCCGTTGTTCTCGCGCTGCACCGGTCTCGGGCGTAGGTCACTCGCGTTGGGACGAAGTCACGCCATCCCGCGGCGACTTCGCCGCCAGACCGCGCGCGTCGGGGGACGGGTGTGGCACCGTGGATTCAGGTCGGGCCCGTTACTCCCCCCGTGGTGACGGGCCCGACCTTTTGCGTGCGTCGTGCAGATCCACCGCCGACGGCTCTCGCCTCGCGGCACAGACAGAGGCACCGCTCCCGGAGATCCTGCGCGGCCGGCTGTCCGGCGTGTACGTACGGCCCGACGGCCAGGAAGTGCGCGACCGTGCAGGATCTGAACGCCAACGCGGGCGCTCTCTCGACACCATGCCGAGCGGCCCGCACTCCGAGGGTCGTTGTCAGTGCGACCCCATAGCTTTGGGGCCATGACGGAACGATTTGATCACGTGTCCCGGGAAGTGACTTCCTCGCATGAGCCGGCCTCTTGGCGGGTGGACTGGACGTGCGGTTCCGCGTCCGACCCTCGGCTGCTCCGCTCCTTAAACGGTCACGACGCTCCCGTGGTCGCGGTGGCGACGGCGGTCGTTGACGGCCGTCCGGTTGTCGTCTCGGCGAGCCGCGACGCGACGGTGTGTGTCTGGGACCTGGCGACGGGGGAACGGTTGCACACCCTGACGGCAGCTCCTCCAGACCCCATGTCGTCGTTGTCGCCCGAGTTGGTGGCCCTGGCCACGGTGGTGGTCGACGGGCAACCCCTGGTCCTCACATGCCACATCGACGGGACCGCGAGGATGTGGGATCCGGCGACGGGGCGTTCTGCGGGCGAACTGGCCCTGGGGCTGGCTCAGATGGTCCTGGACGGCCGACATGTGGTGCTGGCCGTCCAGGCGGACCGGACGCTGGGCGTGTGGGACCAGACAACCGGCAGTCGGCTCGGCGTGTTCCCCTGGATGGTGGACATAGGGGTGCTGGATGGACGCGAGGTCGTTGTGACGTGCCCACCGGACCGCCAAGCGCAGGCGTGGGACCTGGCCACCGGCCGAGAGGTCGGCGAGTGCCTGGCGGCCGAGGGACCGTGGACACTCGAAGGACGGGACATCGCCGTGACCGAGGAAGAGGGCCAGGCAGGCCGTGTGTGGGATCTGGACCGCCACGTGCTTCTGGCAGCCGATCTGCGGGAGTTGCTGGCGGATGCCGAGTACGAACACGCGGTGTCAGCCCTGGCGTCCGCGGACACAGTGTCAACCCTGACGGTCGTCGACGGCCGGGTCGTGGTCCTCGACACCCACTACGAGGGTCCACCGGAACTCGTCGGCGACCTCGTTCCCGTTTTCATGCCCTATGACCCGTCGCCGACACTGACCTTGGAAGGGCGCAGCGTCGCGCTCGCCGTGGGAGTGGACCACACACTGCGCTTCTGGGACCTGCCGACGAGCCTCATGGACTCCACGGGCCCTGACGGCACGCGGAGCGTTCGCAGCATCCCTTTGGAAGCAGCCGCAGGCAAGGAGCTGATCAAGGGCGGACCAGAAGACCTCGTCGACCTGGCGAGCCTGCTCTCCGCCCGGACGAACGGTTTGGTCGTCGCCGAGTCCGGCTGGGAAATCCGGGTGAGGGCTGCTGCCCGGAATCTGGTGCTGGGGGACATACCCGTCTCCCTCGTCCCCGGTCCGGACGGCACTGTCACGCCTTTGCACACGCTCGACCGGACGGCCGCGGGCAGTGTGCTGACAGGTCACACCGATCGGGTGTGGGCCATCGACAGCGCCCCGGTCGGGACGCGCACCCTGGCGGTCACGACATCCCGTGACCGCACCGTGCGGGTCTGGGATCTGGACACCGGCGAACAGGAGGGTGAGCCCCTCACCGGGCACACAGGCCAGGTGTGGGGCGTCGCCACCACCGTGGTGGACGGACGGTGTGTCGCCGTCACCGCAGGGGAGGACAACACGGTCCGCACCTGGGACGTCACCGCTGCCCGAGGGGACGGCGGCCGGCTGCGTGCCGGACACACCGAATCCGTCCTGGCGGTCGCCACGGCGGTCTTTGACAGTGTCCCCGTGATCGTCACCGCAGGCGCCGACCACACCGTGCGCACCTGGGACCTGACCACCGGCTCGCAGACCTGTGACCCCCTGAACGCAGAGGTGTCCGCCATGACGACGGCGGTGGTGGGCGGACACCCGGTCGTCGTCACGGCCGCTCCCGACGCCACCCTGCACATTGTGGAGCTCGCCACCGGCCGAGCCGTCCAAGGTCCGTTCCCCAGCGGCCACGGCAGAGTCCTGGCCATGGCTTCGACGACCCTGGACGGCCGGCCCGTCGCCCTCACCGCAGGCAGCGATCGCGTGGTGGGCGTCTGGGACCTCACCACCGGACAGCCCCTGGCCGCACCTCTCACCGGCCACTCCAGCCGTATCACCACCGTCGCCACCGCGGTTCTCGACGGACGGTCCGTGGCAGTGACGGGCAGCTGGGACAAGACGGTGCGACTGTGGGACCTCGCCACCGGCCGACAGCTCGGCGAGCCCCTGACCGGCCATACCGACTGGGTGACCGCCGTGGCCACCGCCACCCTGGGCGGAGCTCCCATCGCGATCAGCAAGGGCCGGGACCGGACGATACGTCTGTGGAACCTGTCCAAGGGGGAGCAGATACGCGATGCTCAGGCCGCCGAGTCAGGCTCCGGCAATACGCTGGCGGTCTCAGCGATGGCCGACGGACGGCTTGTCGCGGCCTTCGGCGATGACCGCACCGTGCGGTTCCGCGATCTCACCGCAGGGTGCCCAGCCGGTACCGACCACCTGCTCCCATTCCCCGTGCACTCACTCGCGGCGGCACCGGGCGGGCGCTTCGCGGTCGGGTTCGGTGACGAGGTCGGGGTGCTGTCGAGGGCATCCTGACAAGCCCGGCGCCCCGCCAGGGTAGCGACGGTCTTCACCGAGCACTTCGCCGAGCAGCAGGTGTCGCCTCCACACGGTCCGTCGGCAGGACGGACACAGAGGACGCGGGGGAGCGGAACTGGCCGTCGTCATCGCCCTGCACCGGACAGCGCGCTCGCGGCCACCGTCACCGCGGCCGGGGGGGGAGTTCATCGAGACTCGGATCGGCTTCATGGGCTCGGTACGAGAGTGCGATGCTGTCTGACGCCTGGGAGGGGGACAGTGTGCAGCAGTGTCGCCGGCACACTCCCTGCTCGCAGAGGTGCCGGGTGAGGGCCTGGCGGCAGCGGCAGGGCGTCCGCAGCAGTGTCACGGGGGCGTGCCTGCTGGGTCAGGTCCAGTCGAGGATCCGCCGGACGATGCCCGTGACTACCCGTCTGATCCCTGCGAACAGTCCTGCGGCCACGGTGACGTCGGCCCCTGCCACGGCCACGTCCGCCCGGGCGGATCCGGCGCGGCATCCGGGACAGGAACGGGGCCAACTGCGCTTTCGCACACCGCACTTCTTGCATATCGCCATGCTCCGATTCTCCTCGATCTTCGCCGTTCTGATCAACTGTCGGCCGGGTGGCTCACGCGGGTGACCTGTGGTCGTCACCACGGCTTGAGGGCGGAGCGCAGGGAGGCGTCGGCGGCGCTTGTGTCGTCCGCTGTAAGAGATCTGCCGGTGCTTCCCGCGTCAGCCCTGTTCTTGACGGGCGGCCAGCGGGTTGAGCGTTCACCGGCACTCGGTTCGTTCCTGCCCGGCCTTTGCACTGGGTTTCGCTCTCGGCGCGGAGGCTGGCGGGTGGCGAGATGCTGGGCGAGTGCCGGCTTTGTCGATGCAACTCGGACCCACGCCGTCTGCCCGGCCACCGGCCGGGGCATCCCCTCGGTTCGTGGAGCGGTGTCACATGGGTGGGTGATGGTAGCCGGCCGGTTCGGTGGGAGGCTCGTCAGGAAGCCTGTGGAGAGCGGTCGTTGAGCGCGGCCGAGCCCGCGCCGTCGGGTGGGCATGGCGCAGGCTGCCCCGCGCCGGCTCTGGTGGTGTCGCCGGCTGTCGACGGGGTTGTGTACGGGGTGTTCGGTGCGGCGGTGAACGGGCGTCGCAGCTCCTCGTCCGCTTCGGGGTACCGGTCGTGCAGCGCCGGATCCGCCTCACGGCCGGCTCGATGTCGGCGTCACCGTTCTCCTGGTCGGATGGTGCTCCTGCCTCCAGTGGGAACGGGCCTGCGAGTCGTTCGCTTGGCGGGCCCTGGCTCGTGCGCGGTGTCTACCGGTGGGTGCGGAGTCCGTCGAGGATGAGCGCGAGCATGTGGGGTGCCCGGTCCTGGGGGCTGGACGCGGCGCGCCACAGTGCGCCTGTGAGTTGGAGGAAGTCGCCTGGGTCGGCGTCCGCGCGGATGCTGTGGTCCTTCTTGCCGGCGTCGAGGAGCTGCGTGATCGCGGCGATGACCGGTCCGTAGCTCTGCTCGCTGATCGCCTGGTGTGCGCCCGGGCCGAGTGCGTCGCCGAGGCCGTGTTTTCTGCGCATGGCCTCGACGAGGTCGGTCGTCCAGTGGCGGAGCGCTTCCAGTGGCGGCATCTGGGCCAGCAGGTGGGGCACGGTGCCGGTGATGCGTGCGACCTCGTCCTGGTAGACGGCCAAGACCAGTGCCTCGCGTGTGGGGAAGTTGCGGTAGAGGGTGCCGGCGCCGACTCCCGCTCGCTGGGCGATCTGGTTCATCGACGTGTTGCCGTCCGCGGCGAGCGCTTCGCGTGCGGCGGCGAGGATGCGCGCCCTGTTCTCACGGGCGTCTGAACGGACCACGGGACCTCATTTTGCTAAGTGGAGAGTTCTCCACTACGTTATGTGGAGAGCTCTCCACATACTTTAAGGAGCGTCATGCATTACATCAAGCTCGGCATGACCGGCCTCGACGTGTCCCCGGTCGCGATCGGCGCGATGACCTACGGCGAACCCGACCGCGGGCACCCCGTCTGGTCGAAGGGCGAACAGGACGCGCGACCGCTCATCAAGCACGCGCTGGAGACGGGGATCAACTTCTTCGACACCGCGAACATGTACTCCAACGGTTCCAGCGAGGAGATCCTCGGCCGCGCGCTGAAGGACTTCGCCGACCGCGACGACGTGGTGATCGCCACGAAGCTGCGCCATCCGATGCGACTGGGGCCCAACGGCCGCGGCCTGTCCCGCAAGGCGATCATGGCCGAGGTCGACCACTCGCTGCGCCGCCTGGGCACCGACTACATCGACCTCTACCAGATCCACCGCAACGACCACTCCACCCCCTGGGAGGAGACCCTCGAGGCGCTCAACGACCTCGTGAGGGCCGGCAAGGTCCGCTACCTCGGCGCCTCGTCCATGCACGCCTGGGAGTTCGCGAAGGCGCTGCACCTGCAGAAGCAGAACGGCTGGGCGCGATTCGTGTCCATGCAGGACCACTACAACCTGCTCGCCCGCGAGGAGGAGCGGGAGATGATCCCGCTGTGCCTGGACGAGGGCGTCGGCACGATCATCTGGTCGCCACTGGCCCGCGGCCGCCTGGCCCGCGCGTGGGACGACGCCCGCTCGACGACGCGCTCCGAGACGGACGGCGCCTACGCGGACCTGCTCTACTCGCCCGAGCAGGAGGCGTCCAACCACGCGATCATCGAGGCGGTCGGACAGGCCGCGAACTCCCACGGCGTCAGCCGCGCACAGGTCGCGCTCGCCTGGCTGCGCCGCCAGCCGGTCGTGACCGCACCTCTGGTCGGCGCCGGCTCGATCCGGCAGATCGACGAGGCGGTGGCCTCCCTCGACATCGAGCTCACCGACGACGAGGTGCGCGCCCTGGAGGCTCCGTACACCCCCCGATACGACTGGCAGGGGGTCTCGGACGAGGCCGAGATGGAGGCCATCCGCCAGCGCGTTCCCGGAATGGCCCTCGCATGAACCCCATCGTCGGCTCCGGCGCCGCTGCCCGCGCCGGAGCCCTCCTGGGAATCAGCGCGGCCGCTGCCCAGCGTCCTCACGCGACGCACCCGCCGGCACCCCTTACCGCACGAGTCGAGAACTGAGGAGACGCAGATGGCCCAGGTACTGGTCACCGGAGGAACAGGATTCATCGGGAGCTGGTGCGTCCTGACTCTGCTCGACGCCGGGCACGCCGTCCGCACCACAGTCCGCGACCTGCAACGCGAGCCGGCGCTGCGCTCCTGGCTCCATGCGGCCGCGCCGTTCGACGACGACCGTCTCACGGTCGTACGCGCCGACCTCGAACACCCCGACGGCTGGGACGATGCCGTCGCCGACTGCGACTTCGTCCTCCACGTCGCCTCGCCGACCCTGCGCCATACGCCGGCGAACGACGACGAGTTGGTGGTCCCGGCACGCGAGGGCGTCCTGCGGGTGCTGCGCGCCGCCCGCGACTCCGGCGTGCGCCGGGTCGTCCTGACGAGCGCCTTCGGCGCCATCGGGATCGGGCACCCCCGGCGACCGACCCCGTTCACCGAGGCGGACTGGACCAACGTCGCCAGCGATATCCCGCCCTACCAGCGGTCCAAGACGCTCGCCGAACGCGCAGCCTGGCAGTTCATCGAAGACGAAGGCGGCGGTCTCGAACTGACAGCGGTTCATCCCGTGGGGGTCCTTGGACCCCTGCTCGGCCCGGACGACCCACCATCGCTGCGTCTGGTGCGCAGAATGCTCGAGGGCAGGGTTCCTGCGTGCCCTCCCTTCGGGATGGGCTTCGTCGACGTACGCGACGTCGCGGATCTGCACCTGCGCGCGATGACCGATCCGGCAGCCGCCGGCGAACGATTCCTGTCAATCGCCGGGCACAGCCTGCGCGTTCTCGACATCGCGCGCATTCTGCATGATCGCCTGGGTGAGCGCGCCGCGAAGGCCCCGACCCGCGAACTGCCCGTGTGGCTCGCGCGCGCACTGGGCGTCGTGAACCCCGAACTGCGACTGCTCAGGCACCAGCTCGGCCGGGATCTCGACGCCACAAGCGCCAAGGCGGAGCAACTGCTCGGCTGGCAGGCGCGTCCCATCCAGGACACCATCGCGGAGACCGCCGAGAACCTTCTCGCCCACGGCATCGGAAAATGACCGGCTCGTGACCGGCCGACGCGGCAGCCCTGCGCGTCGAAGATGCGCCGCACCGGTGACGCGGTGAAGTGGTGACGCGGCGCGACATGTGCCGCCGGCCGCGGGGCCGCCTGATAGCCCGCTGGGTGAGCTGAGGGTTCTGCAGTGCTGATGGGCAGTGTCGTCGCAACCGTCGCGCCGGGCTCGCAGGTCAACCCAACGGCCTGCGGCCGATCTTCGCGAACAGTGGCTGCTCGATGGACAACACAGGCTGCCCCGCGCTCGTCGGCCCGCGAGTGCAGGGCAGCCGTCGCAGGACGGAGCGCATCTACCAGCGCATGCCGAGCTCGTCGAGTTCCGTGCGGCGCTCCGGCGTCAGCCTGGCGGCCCTCCTGCGGGTGTTGTCGAGCCATCCTCCGAGCCGAATGGCTGTGCCATCTTCCCCGTCCTCGCCCGTCAACTCCTCAACGTGCTTGCGTCCCACATTCAGATGCCCTTCGCGGGTATGGAACTGGCGGGCGGCGGCGAGGTGGGTGGCCCACCGGTCGGCCTGTGTCCGGCGAGCCGGCGGCTGTTCCGTCTCATCTGCGGGTTCCAACCCGAGTGCGTTGGCCAGGAGCCACTGCTGTGCCGGTAGCAGCCGGTCCCATCCCGTACGCTGCGCGGCGGCCCACGCGCCGAGATCCTCGCCCTGGACGATCACCTCGCCCGACACCATGGGCAGGGTGCCGCCGGCCTGGATGCGGGCGAGGGCGAGACGGAAGCAGCGCTGCCATCCAACCTCCCACGCAGGACACCACCCCGGATCGATCGCCTCCAGCGCCTCCATGCGGCTCTCCGGCAGCTCGCCGACGCTTGAGATGCCGGGTTCCCCGGCCGCACGCCGTTCGGCGTTCCGGAGTGTCTTGCGGACCGCCGCGCGCTGGTTCTTCGTCCAGGTGCCAATAGGGAAGCCGCCCTCGGCGACAGCCGTGGCGGGCGGCAGCAGATGCCCGTGTTCGGCGGCCCATTCGCGGGCGACGGCGAGGCCTTCGGCGAACGCGGTGTCCCACGCCGACCACACCATTCCCAGCGCCTCCAGCTCGACGACGCGTCCGGCTTCGAGGGTGCCGGCGGCGTAGTAGCGCCGTACATCCGCAAGCCACCGCCCCAGCGGATACCCACCCACCGCACCCCACTCGGCCGGGGCAACGAACGTGTACGGCACGCGCAGTTCGCTGTTGTCGGTCTCGCGCAGCCACCGTGTGGCTGCCTCGATGCCGCGCCGCCAGTAGGCGCTCTCGGGGTCGATGATCCGCAGCCGGATGAACTGCGTCAGCGCCAGGGGGTCGCGCTCCTCGCTGAAGCGCAGCACTCCGGCGGCCGCGCCACTTACCCGCCCCGCGTCCGGGCCTTGCTCTTGACTGTCGGTGGCAGCGTCGGTCTCGTCCTGCGCGTCGTCGGATTCGGCCGCGGGGCGGCTGTTGCGCAGACGCGGATCGGCAAGGGCCTCGATCGTCTCCGTGTCGTGTGCCCGCAGGGCGCTGAGGACCTTCGTGAGAGTGGTGTACGCGTCGGAGGTCAGCATTTCATCCGGATCTTCATCCGGCCCCAGGAAGACGGGCACGATCAGCGTGGCCAGTTTCCCGGTACCCGGCTGCATCCGCAGCGCCCGCCCGACCATCTGCACGATATCGACCATCGACCCACGCGCGTCCGCGAAAAGCACCGCATCACATTCAGCGGTGTCGACACCCTCACCAAGAACCCGAACGGAACTCAACACCCGCAACGCAGCAGGAATATCCACGCCACCGGACCCAGCGGCGCCGAGGAAATCGGAGGCGAACTCGTCCAGCACCCGACGCCGGTGAAGGGGCGCGTGTTCGCCGTACAGCCAATCCGCCCACACCCGCTCCGCAACCGGGAAGGAGTCGGGATCGTCCTCCGCGAGCCGGGCCGCGACCGCCGGCATTCCGGCCGCCATCGCCTCCGCCTCACCGATCCGGCTGTGGAACGACAGCACCCGCCGGAACCGCTCCTCGACAGCTGCGCGCATCAACCCGGCCTGGACAGCCGCCAACCGGGCACCACGAATCACCGGGGAGCCGCTGTCCTCGCTCGTGAGGGCGGCGTAGAGCTCCGGGTCGCGGATGTCGAGACACAGCACCTGGTAGGGCGCCACCAACCCGAGCCGGATCGCCTCCGACAACCGCAGCTTGTACGCCACCGGCCCGAACACCGGAGAATCCTCATCCATGCTCGCCACCAGACGCGGCCGAACCCCCTCCGCCTCCCAGATACGGGCCGTGGCCGTCATGTACAGCCGCCGCACCGCCGGAATCTGCTGCTGGTCATGCACCGCAGCCCACGGCTTCGAACCATCCCCGCTGGTCCGGTGTGCCTCGTCCACGACCATCAGGTCCCACACCGGCAAGCCGACCGCATGCGCCCGCTGAAGGATGCCCAGCCCCACGGACGCGTACGTCGCGAAGACCGTCACCGACTCCAGACCCGACACCCATGCGACCAGCTCGTCAGGGTCGGTCGTGCACGGCACACCCTCGCTCTCCTCCGCTCGCAGTGAGCAAACCCCCACCATCGCGCCCCGACGCCCTCCGCCCCGCCAGGACCGGGTCATCTGCGTCAGCAGGTCGAGTGTCGGCACCAGGACCAGCACACGCCGTGCGGGCAGTCGGCGTGCTGCTTCCACGGCGACCAGTGTCTTGCCGGACCCGGTGGCGGCGACGACCTGCGTTCTCAGGCCCTCGGAGGGAAACCCGCCGCCGGAGGGGGAGTGGAGGTGCCTGACCACGCTGTCCACGGCTTCGGCCTGGTGGGGACGGAGCGTCATACGGGGCATGGGAGCCTTCCGGGGCAAGCGGCGGTGTCCAGAGCGATTGTGCCCGCCGACCATAGGGCGGCGGAGTCGTCCGACCCCGCTGACGACGTGGAGCCTGGTCATCGGGGCCCCGTGCCCTGCAGCCCGGGTCTACGACAAGTTCATCCGCAGGCACAGGGGTTGAGCCTGGCCGCCCACTCAGTTACGGCCCTCAACTCGCCATGCGTGTGGTGAATAATCAATGTGTCCAGATCGGTATTGTGTGCGGTATGGGTATGAGCCTGGATGAGCGGGTGCGGTCTGCTGTGGCGGCGCTCCTTCACGTGGCGGGTGAGTCGCAGGCCGACCTCGCTGCCGCGGTAGGGGTGAGCCAGGCGCAGGTGAGTCGCCGTCAGTCCGGTACGGCCGCGTGGAGTCTGGCGGACTGCGAGGCGGTTGCCGCGCACTACGGCATCGATGTTCTCGAACTTCTTGCGGGGCCCACCCGGGCTGCGGAGTCGCTGCTCGAAGCACGTCCGCGGACTCCCGGCCGCCACGTCCCCAGTGCGCGCCCTGCGGCTGTGGACGGGGGAGTCTGATGGCGGAATTCGACGCGATCGACGCTCTGCTTGCCGGAGCCGGGCAGGAGGTCCGGCTGCCGCCTGCCCAGGAGCGACGGCGGCTGCGCGAGGGGCTGAGCCTCTCGCGTGCACAGCTCGCGCAGGCTTTGGGTGTCGGCGCCTCGACGGTCGGAGGGTGGGAGGCGGGCCGGGACCCGAGTGGGGACGTGCGGGAGAAGTACGGGTACTTCCTCGAGGGAGCCCGCACCAAGCTGGACGCCGTCGCGGCCGCGGCAGCACCCGCCGACGCTCCCGGCCCGGCAGCAGACAGCCTGGCCGAAGAGGACCAGGCCTCCGACACGGACAACGGCGACGCCGACACCGGAGTCCTGGCCGAGCCCCGGCCGTGTGTGCTGTGCGGGCAGCCGGCCCGGCATCAGGTCGAAGGGTTCCCGCAGCACCTGGACCCCGCCGAGTGCGGCACCGCCGCCCCCGTACCCGCGCAGCCGGAGAAGCCCGCGCCCCGCCCGGCCTCGCGGCAGCCGGCACGGGCGGGGGAGCCGGGTCGGGCGGCTTCCGGTGTGAAGGTTGTGCCGGTCGGCCGCCGGGTGCAGGTGGCCTCCGACACCCCGGATCTCATCGGTTCCGCGGTGGCGGCCGCGCTCGCCGAGCACGCCGGCGACGTCGAAGCCGCGACCGCCGCGTTGGTGAAGCGGGCGATCCCGGATGCGATGGCGCTGCTGGACCACACCCGTAAGGGCGGCCGCTACGACGTGGTCGCGCACCCGTGGCTGCCGGACATCCTGCGCAAGCAGAGTGCCCGCGGCGCGGACCAGGTGTGGGAGGCCCGCCCCAAGTGGAGCCGGCCGGAACTGCCCGCGGGCGAGCACGAGATCACCGCGCTCGACATCAACGGCGCCTACCTGTCCGCACTCAAGACCCACCTGCCGCTCGGCCAGCTGGAACACTCCACCGGCGATCACCACGACCGCCGCCGAGCCGGCCTGCACCTGATCACCCCGCCCGCCTGGGACCACGGCTCCTACCTGCCGGACCCGATCGGCAACCGGGATGAGCCCGGCCCGCTATGGGTCACCGAACCGACCCTGCGTCTGCTGCTGCGCGTGTCCGGGCCGAAGTACGGGCTGTGCGACCCGCCCGAGATCCACGAGTCGTGGACGTCGGGGGCCACGGAGGGGCTGCTGGAGAAGTTCCGCATCGTGCTGAAGGACGCTCGGGACCGGGCGATCGCCGAAGGCGACGAGGTGACGCTGGAGTATGTGAAGGCGATGTACTCGAAGTTCGTGTCCACGCTGGGGGAGTCGAACTACAACCGGGAGCTCTACCGCACCGACTGGATGCACCTCATCCGCTCCCAGGCCTTCGCGAACCTGTGGTGGAAAGCGCACCGGGCGTACGACGAGGGCCTGATGGTCGTCCGCGCCATGGGCACCGACGAACTGCACGTGGCCGGCGACTGGCGCGCGGTGTTCCCCGAAGGACGCGGCGTCACCGAAGTGAAGGTCAAGGACGTCTACACCGTCGGCACCGATCAGGATCCGGCCCTGCAACGCCCCGAGAGTCCTTCCTGAGGCAGGTCGCCTGTCCTCGGTATACGAACGGCCATGCCGGGGCGGGTGATCGTCCCTCACAGACCCGTACAGTGATCCATCGACCCGAGGGATTCGGAAGAGACGATGCCTGAGCGGAACATCGAGTTCGGCAAGTACGGCGCCCGCGGCCTCAAGGGCCACGAGGCCGTCGCCCGGCAGTTGGACGCGCTCGCCGGCTACATCGCCAGCCCCGTCACCGCCCACCGCGGCCTCCAGGCCCGGCTGCACTACCTCACCCGCAGCACCCACGCCCGCGCTGCCGCCCGGGCCGCCGGACTGACCGTCACCGACCGCACCCTGCGCGCCTGGCTGGCCGGCACCCGCACGCCCTCCAGGAAGAACCTGGACCGCATCGAGCAGGCTTACCGGACGGTGCGGCGGGAGAACGTCGCCCGCTACCTGACCGCCCGCCTCAACAGGGAGGGCCGCGGTACCCGGGTGGAAATCCACCCGCTCAACCAGTCCCAGGTCGACCGGCCCCGCCAGCGGGCGGTGGAATTCCGCAGCATGAACGTCCGCCGCTGGGACCGCATCGTCGCCGCGTGGGCGGCCGGCGACGATCAGGAAATGGACGACGCGTGGGTGGACCAGGTCGTCGACCTCGGCTCGCAGTGGGGCCAGTACGAGTACGTCACCAACATCGGCTTCGCGGCCTGAGCGTCCAACGGAGGCGCGGGCCGATCGGAAGCCGATGCCTGCGGGCTCGGGTCGGGTCCCGAGCCCTTTGCGGTGTGCTGGCCCGACACGAATGCCGGGGGAGCGGAGAAGCAGGGCCGAGCACAGCAAAGGCATCGGCGAGGTCGAGCAGATTCTGGTCCTCTGGGAAGACCAGGACCCAGGAGCGGATGAGATCCGCGATCTCGTCCAGAGCGTCGAACCCGGGCTCGATCCGGTTCGGGTCCGGGTCGAGAAGGCTCAGTCACCTGCCATCTCCTACGGCTTGGCCAGCTGGCACGTGCACGAGGGCGCGGTCGTCACTGGTGAACGACACCTCGGCGATCCTCGCCACCGGCATGCCTTGTGCGGACAACAGCACCATCTGGGCCCGCCGCCAGGTCACCACCGACCCGGTGCCCCCTGCGGATGATCCGCAGCAGCCGCCGACCCTCGTCGTCATCGATCTCACGAACCTGTACACGTCCAGCCACGTGATCATTCTGGCCCGGCCCGCCGCGCTGAAAGCCACCCACGCGGCGGACTGTCACGAGGCAAACGTCGTCAGCGCTCGGATTAGTTCGGAGTCGTACTGATCGGCGTCGAAGTGAAAAGCCGGAGGACGCGCCTCACCAACGGGCACCTGCCAGTCGGACCACTCCACGATCCCGCCCTGACGCTGCACGAACACGGACAGGTAGCCACAGCATCCACCTGTGCACTCGGGCTCACCCAGCACGACACGTCGTCCCTCGCCGGTCGCCCAGAAGGGCCCTTGGCCCTCGGCCGGCAATCCCTCCTCGGCAAAGGGGCCGCGGCCTCCTTCCCCGGCAGCCGCTGCCACCACTTCCTCGCCATCGATCCGGAAAGACAACTGGGCAGCCCATCGAGGGCCCGGTGGCAACACACTGACCTCAAGCCGATTGAACACCCAAGCACCCTATGTGAGTACCGGCCGCCACAGTTTTCGTTCCCACGACCGGATACGGGCGTCTGGCCAATATCCAGTCGACGCCCGAAGGGGCGAACGTTGCCCAATTCGTTGTTAACAGTGCCGCGAGGAGCTGTGGCCCTCGCTGTGCTGTGCGAGTGCTGGACCGTGACGTCTAAACGTTGCCTGGCGACTGAACGCCTCGCATCCGAGCGGCGGACGGTCCGGCGTATCTCGTGGTGGCGGTCGCGTGGGCACCGAACGGACACCTAGTGAGCAACGGACCCAGGGTGCCTTGAGCCAGAGCGGTGTCTGCGGGGCCCTCGCGACCGCCGCCACCCGTTCGTGGGCTGCGTGACAATCGGCAGTCCGGATTTCCCATGCGTGCGAGGCGGACTTCCGGCGGGTGCTGCGCCGGCGCAGCACGGTTGGTGCGACGCCGTACTCCGCGCTCCAGGTCGACGAGATCACCGGCAGGGCACCCACTCGCACGGAAGCCCGTCGGCAGCAATTACTTGGCTAGCCACGTGTTTGCTGTTACGTTGATTATGTGTCTAGCCACCTAAGTGGGTGGCGGCGTGAGAGGAGTCGTCATGAAAGCCATCCAGTTCGACCGTTTCGGTGGCACGGAAGTGCTGCGCGAGGCGGACATCGAGGTCCCGCAGCCCGGCCCCGGGCAGATCCGCGTCCGCGTCAAGGCGGCCGGCCTGAACGCGCTGGACGGCAAGATCCGCTCCGGGGCCATGGAAGCCGTGTTCCCCACGCTGCTGCCCTCCGTGCCCGGTCACGAGCTCGCCGGCGTGGTGGACGCCCTGGGTGAGGGCGTGCGGGACGTGCAGGAGGGCGATGAGGTGCTGGGCTGGTCGGACACCGGCTCGTACGCCGAGTACGCGCTGGCCACCGTCGTGGCACCCAAGCCCGCCGGCCTCGACTGGCAGCACGCGGTCGCGCTGCCGGTGGCGGGCGAGACAGCCGAGCGCGTCCTGAACCTGCTGGGCGTCGCCGTGGGGGAGACCGTGCTGATGCACGGCGCGGCCGGAGCGGTCGGCACCCTGGCGGTCCAGCTCGCCACGGCCCGCGGAGCGCGTGTCATCGGCACCGCCGGCCCCGCGAACCAGGAATACCTCGCCGCGCTCGGCGCCACCGCGACCCTTTACGGCGAGGGCCTGGTCGATCGGGTCCGGGCACTGGCCCCCGACGGCGTGGACGCGGTGTTCGACCTGGCCGGGAAGGGAGCCCTGGAGGACTCCATCGCTCTGCGCGGCGGCACCGAGCGCATCGTCACCATCGCCGACTTCCGCGCGCACCAACTCGGCATCACCTTCGCCAGCGGTGGCCAGGAACGCTCGGTTGCCCGCCTGGCCGCCCTTGCCCAGGACGCCGCGACCGGCAAGGTCGTCACCACCGTCACCGTGTACCCGCTCGCCGAGGCCGCCACGGCCCAGCAGGTCAGCGACGCCGGGCACGCCCGGGGCAAGCTCGCCCTCACCCTCGACTGATCACACCCGCCTTTCTCATTTGTTCCGATCATCACCTGACCCTCACCGCACCGAAGGACCACTCATGCTGAACGCCCTGTGGACGCAGACCACCGTCGGGGACATCTCCCTGCCGCACCGCCTGGTCATGGCCCCCATGACCCGCGACCGCTCCACACCCGAAGGCGTACCGACCGAGCTCAACGCCGAGTACTACGCCCAGCGCGCCTCGCACGCGCTCATCATCACCGAGGGAACCCAGCCCAACGCCGACGGCCAGGGATACCTCCTGACCCCCGGCATCCACAATGACGAGCAGATCGCCGGGTGGCGCAAGGTCACCGACGCCGTGCACGCAGCCGACGGCCGTATCGTCATCCAGCTGATGCACACCGGACGCATAGCCCACCCCGACAACACCCCCCACGGTCGCCCGCCGGTCGCCCCTTCGGCGGTCCGGCCAGCTGGCGTCATGTTCACCGCGTCCGGGCCCCAGGAGATGCCGACCCCTCGTCCTCTGTCGACGCAGGAGGTCGTGGCGACTGTCGACGACTTCCGCCGCGCCGCAGCGGCCGCCGTCGCGGCAGGCGCAGACGGCGTGGAGATCCACGCCGCCAACGGCTACCTGGTGCACCAGTTCCTGTCCGACAACACCAACCAGCGCACCGACCGCTACGGCGGCTCCATCGAGGGCCGCATCCGCTTCGCCGTCGAGGTCGCCACCGCCGTGGCCGACGAGATCGGCGCCGACCGCACCGGCCTGCGCATCTCGCCCGCAAACCCCTACAACGACATCGCCGAGTCCGACACCGCCGAGCTGTATCCGGCGCTCCTGCACGCTCTCAGCCCACTCGGCCTCGCCTACCTCCACGTGATGCACGCGGGCGACGAGGAACTCCTGGGCACCCTGCGCGCACTGTGGCCGACCACGCTGATCCTCAACCGGGCCGGCACCGACCTGCCCACCCGCGCCAAGGACATCGACCACGGCACGGCCGACCTCGTCTCCGTCGGCGCCCTCGCGCTCGCCAACCCGGACCTGGTCGAGCGGCTACGCTCTGACGCGCCGCTCAACACCCCCGACCCGGCGACCTTCTACGGCGGCGGAGTGGCCGGCTACACCGACTATCCCACCCACACCGTCTGAGGAACCGAACCTATGCCCGCGCCCGCCCCGACACCCCGCAACCCCTCCACGGCCAGCGAGGGACCGATGAGCTACGCGATCTTCCAGCTCGCCCGCGCCCACCGCGCCCGCGCCGCCGCCATGCTCCGCGAGATGGACCTGCACCCCGGACAGGAACTACTGCTGATGCAACTCCTGGACCGGGACGGCCAGACCCAGTCCGAGCTGCTCGAAAGCGTCGGCCTGGACCACTCCACCGTCTCCAAGTCCCTACGCCGCATGCAGGACGCAGGCCTGCTCATCCGCGAGCCGGCCCAACACGACCGGCGCGTCATGGTCGTCCACCTCACCGACAAGGGCCGTGCCATGCGCGAGCCCATCGCGGCCATGTGGCAAGCCCTGGAAGAGACCTCCGCACGGGACCTCTCGGCGCAGCAGGCGGAGTCCTTCGTCCGCACCGCCTACGCCATCGCCGACGCGATCAACAGCCGGACCCTTCCGCGGGAGGAGTCCGAGTAACTCCCCTCGGCCCGCACCCCGATGCCGACCTGGGACAGGGGCAGGGCAACACCCCAAGCGGGGCCGGCGAGCCCCTCCTCGGGGGAGCGTAAATCTGACGGCGGATCCGACGATCATGCGAGCGACGTCAAGTGACTGATACCGCCGTGGAGTTGGAGACCGTAGAGCCTGTGGAGAGTGCCCAGCCTGGGCAGCCTGTGTCCGTGTCCGACGAGCAGCTGGTCGCGATGCTGGTGGAGCGGTCCCGGGCGGAAGGGCTGCAGCTGACCAGGCAGGGCGGGCTGCTGCAGCAGCTGACCAAGCGGGTCTTGGAATCTGCCCTGGAAGGTGAGATCACCGATCATCTCGGCTGTGAGAGGCACGACGCTGCCGGCCGGGGCAGTGGCAACTCCCGTAGGGGGCGGGGCGAGACCGTGCTGACCGATGTCGGGCAGGTCGAGGTCAAGGTCCCGCGTGACACGTCGGGCACGTCCGAGCCGCAGATCGTCAAGAAGCGGCAGCGGCGGCTGACCGGGGTCGACGAGATGGTGCTGTCGTTGCCCGTGAAGGGGCTCACGCACGGCGAGATCGCCGCTCACCTGGCTGAGGTCTACGGCGCCGAGGTCCAAGCAGATCATCTCCTCCATCACCGACACAGTGATGGAGGTCCTGGCTGATTGGCGGGACCGGCCCCTCGACCGCGTCTACCCGGTCCTGTTCGTGGAGGGGCGATCTGCCGCCGGCGGAAACTCAGGTGGCCTCAGCGCACGATCTGGGTAGAGTCGCGCAATGCCCGAGCTGAAGCGGCTGCATGCCGGCCACGCACCGGCGGTCCTGGCCTTCGAGTTGGCGAACCGCAGCTACTTCGGTGCCTCGATCTCCGATCGCGGCGACGACTTCTTCGACCAGTTCACCGATCGGTACAACGCCTCGCTGGCCGAGCAGGAAGCCGGCATCTGCGCCTTCTACGTGCTCGTCGCCGAGGACGGCTCGGTACTCGGCAGGTTCAACCTGTACGACTTGGAGGACGGCACTGCCAGACTCGGCTACCGGGTCGCGGAGCGGGTCGCCGGCCGCGGCGTGGCGACCGCGACCGTCCGGGAGCTGTGCCGGGTGGCGACAGTGATGCACGGCCTGTGCACACTGCGGGCGGTCACCTCCCACGACAACGCCGCATCCCAGAAAGTCTTGGCCAAGGCCGGGTTCGTCCCGGTTGGCCCTGCCACTCCGGCCGATCTCGGCGGCAAGTCAGGCACTTGGTACCAGCGCGACCTCCAGCCATAGACCTTGATCCTGCTCGTGGGTCGGCTGTGGGAAGGCTGCGGCCACGCTGATCGTCGGCGTGTGAAGACCAACGATCTTGCGATGGCCGCAGGTCGCAGCGTGGACCCTGCTCGCTGGCAGGAAGTGTTCGAGGGCCTGACGAGCCGGATAGCCGGCCGGTTCGCCCGGGTTGAACCCCGGCGTCGGGTATGGGCTGGAGTATTTCGGGACGGCGCCGCGCGCCCGCGAGCGTGCTTGTGGCTGTGTCGGCGTTGTTCGGCCCCGGCTTCCGCTGAAGGTGGACGTGGCTGCTGGGGTCATGCCGTAGATGCCGGGGGAGGGGGCCCGGCCGCTCCGCGGGCGGGGCCCCCTCTGGTCCTTTCCTCGTCCGCGGTCACCTTCGAGCGAGGATCGCGGACAGGCCGAACTCGAAGCGCTCGTCAAAGGATTCCGCGTCGAGGTGGCCGAGGACGCGATGGAGGGCGGGGTAGCCCGTCTCGGAGACCGCGTTCGCCAGACGGCTGTTCGGGGCCTGCTGGGCCGCCGCCTGTTCTTCCTGGGTGAGGCCGAGGGCGAAGTAAATGATCGTCCACGTGGTCCAGGCGCTCTCACGTTCGTCGAGGCCGCCGTCCAGCAACGCGCCCACCAGGGCATCGGCGAAACCCAGGGTGTGTGGTTCGGCGGCGTAGGTGCCGACGACGAGCGTGGCGCCGTCGCGGTGGGCGAGCAGGGCGCGGCGGTACCGGCGGGCCAGATCGCGGACGCGCTCGTCCCAGGGGGATGGGAGGTCGTCGAGCGGGGCTTCGCCGACGACGGCGTCCGCCATCAGCTCCAGCATCCGGGCCTTGGTCTTCACATGCCACAGCACGGTGTTCATCCGTACGCCGAGCCGGTCGGCGACCGCCCGGGTGGACAGGGCGTCCAGGCCCTTTTCGTCCAGCAGTTCCAGCGCGGTACGGATCACCGTTCCGGGGTCCAGCCGCGGGAGGCGGTCCTGACTCGCTTGCCTATTGGTCATTGACCTAGTTTACTGCGGACAAGGTTATTGGTCACTGACCTAGGATGGTTCATGCAACAGCAGGTTGTCATCGCCGGAGGAGGCCCGGTCGGGCTCTGGCTCGCCGCCGAACTGCGGCTGGGCGGGGTATCCGTCACCGTCGTCGAGGAGCGTGTGGACATCGACCAGCGCTCCAAGGCCCTCACCATCCACCCACGCACCCTCGAGATCCTGGCCTCGCGTGGCGTGCACGAGCCCTTCCTCGCCGAGGGCCTGGCGATCCCGGGCGGCCACTTCGCCGTGCTCGACGACCGGCTCGACTTCCGGGCGCTGGAGACCCCGTTCCCGTACACCCTCGCCCTGCCCCAGGCCCGCACCGAGGAACTCCTGGAGGAACACGCGCTCGCGCTCGGCGCCGTGATCGTGCGCGGTCACCGCGTCACCGGGTTCACCGAGCACCCGGAGGCGGTGACCGTGCAGGTGGACGGGTTGGACGGGGCGTACGAACTTCGGGCGGCGTTCATCGTCGGCTGCGACGGCTCCCGCAGCACCGTGCGCACCGCCGCCGGCATCGACTTCGTCGGTACGCCCTCCACCGTCCTTGGCTGGCTCGGCGACGTCACCCTTGACAGCCCGCCGCGGCCCGGGTTCAGCACCTTCGGGCTCCGGGGCGGGGTGATGGTCGCGCCGCTGCCCGGTGCGCGGTACCGCCTGGTCGGTGTCAGCCCAGACAGCCTCACGACGGAATGGCCCGGTGACCTCACCCTGGAGGAGTTGCGAGCCAAGACCCTCGCCGTCACGGGCGAGGACTTCGGGATGCGCGACCCGGTCTGGCTCTCCCGATTCGGCAACGCCACTCGGCTGGCCGCCCAGTACCGGCGAGGTCGGATCCAGCTCGCCGGTGACGCCGCCCACCAGCACTTCCCGGCGGGTGGCGTCGGGATGAACGTCGGCATCCAGGACGCGCACAACCTCGGCTGGAAACTCGCCGCCACCCTCCGCGGCTGGGCTCCTGACCACCTGCTCGACACGTACCACACCGAGCGCCACCCCGTAGGTGCCCAGCTGATGGAACACAGCCGCGCCCAGACCGCCCTGATGACTGGCTTCACCCCCGAAGGCATGGACCTGCGCTCCCTGTTCAGCGGGATGATCGCCACCCAGCCGGCACTGAACAAGGCCCTGTCCGAACGTCTCACCGCACTCGCCGTCAGCTACCCCACGCCGGATCCGACAGCCCACCCGCTCACCGGCACCAGCGCCCCCGACCTGGCCTTCACCGGCTCCGAGAACCACCTGTTCTCCCGGTTGCGCCCGGACAGCTACCTTCTGCTCGACCTGACGGCGGGCGTCCTGGCGGACCGGACACGGCCGGGGCTCGTGGTGGACACCGCAACCCTCGACCAGCCCCCGTCCGCATGGGCCACCGTGCGCGCCGCCCTCATCCGCCCCGACGGGCACGTCGCCTGGGCCGGGATCGATGAGGCCGACACCGCACTGTCCGCCGCCGCGGATCGGGCGCTCGCCACCACTCACCGCACTGTGGCCCGCTAACCGCTCCCCAGCACTTCGGTCACGCGGAACGCGGCCCCGCGGAGGTCATCACGCGGACGTGCGGGGGTGGTTCTGGTCGCGCCAGGCCCGGGGCGAGAATCCGTAGGCCTGTTTGAACACCTTGCTGAAGTGGGTGGCGTCCGCGAAGCCCCACCTTCGTCCTATCGCGGCGATGGTCCGCAGTCGGCCGTTCGGGCCGGCCAGCTCTCTCCTGCATTCGGCCAGGCGGCGTGTGCGGATCCAGTCTCCGAGGCTGATGCCCGACCGGGACAGCACGGCGTAGAGGTGACGTACGGAGATGTCGTGTGCAGCGGCTATCCGTGCTGCCGACAGATCGGGATCAGCCAGATGCTTCCGGATGTATTGAGTGATCCGCAGGCTGAGTGTCGCCTCCAGCGGCTCCTTGGCCAGGCTGGAGTTGCCGTGCTGGGACGTCAGGACCGCACGCAGGAGTTCGATGCTGGGCTGCACGACGGCATCGGCGTGCACGCCCTGGTGCAATTCGTCGCTGACGGCCAGTTGGGAGAAGTAAGGGAAGGCGAGGCGCGCGATGGGGTTGTCGGATCCCAGGGGGACAGCGGCGATGTCGCGTAGTAACCGGTCGGGGAGCGCGAGTGCCGCGCGCGGGAAACGGATGAAGCGGTAGTCGACTCCCTCGTCGAAGAGATGTGTGTAGGGAGCGATCGATTCGTAGATGGCGAATTCCCCCGGCCTCAGCAGGCACTCGCGACCGTTCTGCACCACCACGCTGCTGCCCGTCATCTGCACACCGAGGGTGACGGCCGGCTCCTCGTCCTCCCGGGCCAGCCGCTCCGTCCGACGGAGGGCGACCGCGGTCGCCCGCGCCGAACAGATCCTGATGGGCCCCACAGCGCCGAGCCCTATACGAACGGAGATGTCCTCAGCCGCGGGACGGTGGTCGATATCGACCGCCACCATGGATTTCCACACCGCGTTGCGGACCACTTCCTCCCGGTCCCGCGGCGGTATGAACGCGGTGTCCAGAACCGGGCTCATGAGACAGACCTTCGTCTGCGTCGTTCACAGAGCCGCCCGGGCAGTACCTCGGCCCGTTCCCCCACAAGTCCCCCTCGACACGCACGGATCCCGACATCAGTCTGGCGGGATTGTCTCTCGCAGCGCAACGGCTTCGACGGGCGCACACAGGGCCCTCACCTGATGCGGCGTCAAATCGACGCAGTGCACCACTGACAAAGTTCCCTGCACGGATGACAAAGTCCGAAGCCCACGATGACCCTAAGAGCTCATAACAGGATCTTGGTGAGATGTCCTGGTCGGGTGTGACCGGTGTGACGATTCGGCCGTTCGTGATGCTGTGAGTACTCGGCCGTGGATCGTGGACGACGACTTGTGGGCACTGATCGAGCCGCTGCTGCCACCCTGGCCCGAGAAGTCACCGGGGCCACGGCCGGTGGCTGACCGACACTGCTTGCAGGGCATCCTGTACGTCCTCTACAACGACATAGCCTGGCAACTCCTGCCGCTGGAGCTGGGGTTCGGCTCCGGGCAGACCTGCTGGCGACGCCTGGAACGTTGGCAGCAGGCAGGGGTCTTCGACCAGCTACACCGGATCCTGCTGGCCGAACTGAACGCGGCCGGCCGCCTCGACTGGTCGAGGGCCTGCGTGGACGGCTCTCACATCCGCGCGAAAAAGTGCCTCTATGGCTTTCGTCAAGCCGTAGCTGGTGTGGGTGGTTGGTAGAAGGTGCCGTCGCGGAGCATGGCGAAGAGGACGTCGATGCGACGTCGGGCCAGGGCTATGAGAGCGGCGATGTGGTGTTTCCCCTCGCGTCGTTTGCGGTCGTAGTAGGCACGTGACTCCGGCTGGGAGAGCGAGGCGAACGCGGCGAGGTAGAAGGCCCGTTTGAGTTGTTTGTTGCCACGCTTGGAGGGGTGCTCGCCGCGGATGGACGATCCGGAGTTCCGGGTCACGGGTGCCAGGCCGGCGTAGGCGGCGAGATGTCCGGCGCTGGCGAAGCCGCTGCCGTCGCCAACGTCGATGAGGATGCGGGCCGCGGTCCTGACCCCGATGCCGGGCATGGAGATCAGGACTTGGGAAAGAGGGTGGGCCTCCAGGAGTTCCTCGATCCGGGCGGCGAGGAGTTTGCGCTGGTCAAGGACGGACTGGAGAGAGCTGGCGAGGCTGGGGACGATCAGCGCGGCAGCGTCGGTGCCCGGAACGACGACAGTCTGTTCGTCGAGTGCGGTGAAGATGTCTTCGACCAGCCGCTCGGCCATCCGCGGCGCCTTCGGCCGAATCAGGGTGATCAACCGTCGCCTTCCGGCTTTGCGGATCTGGGCCGGTGAGCCGAACTGGTCCAGCAGCCTGAGCACAGCCGGGTGCTGGATCCGTGGGCCCAGGACACGCTCGAGCGACGGGTGGATCTGGGTGAGCAGGCCGCGGAGTCGGTTTGCGGTCCGGGTGGACTCGCCCGCCAGGTCGTCGTCGAACCCGGCGATCATGGCGAGCTCGGCGACGGTCTCGTCGTCGGGATTGATCGTCCGCAGGGTGTGAGGCATCGTTCTGGCGGCGTCCGCGATGACGAAAGCGTCACGGGCGTCGGTCTTGGCCTCACCAGGGTAAAGATCGGCGATCCGCCGCATCGTCAGGCCGGGCAGATAGGCGACCTGGCAGCCTGCATCCCGGGCGACTGCCAGGGGCAGAGCCCCGATGGAAGCCGGCTGGTCAACGACAACCAGCACCGTTCCGTGCTTGGCCCGGAGTTTGTCGAAGAGCTCCCGCAGCTTCAGCTCGTTGTTGGGCAGCGGCTTGTCGAACACCTTCTTCCCCGCGAGGTTGACGGCGGTGGCGTGGTGTTCGCCCTTGCCGACATCCAGCCCCAGATAGACACCGACGCCAGTTTCGTCCGCCATACCCTTCGCTCCCGTGCTCGTGCTCTCCCCGGCCCTCACCTGCGGCATCAGCGTGCCGGCATCCACGTTACGAAGAGACTGCCTTCCCCGGGTCCCGGTTCGGCGCTCGAGCCTCTAATCAGCGGTCTGCCAATGCCTTCGATCCCGGTGACACCACTTTTTCGATCATCGTCGACGAGGGGGCGAAGTCATGCCGGGGCCGAAGGCCGGGAGCCTCATCGCGAGGCCACGAAGAAGGTAACGGGGGCTCCGACACCGGTCCGTCACCGGTCGACCGGCGGAAGACGGGCAGCAAACACCACTTGATCTGCGACGGACGCGGCACTCCGCTCAAGGTCATCACGACCGCGGCAAACGTCAACGACGTCACCCAGACCCTCGCCCTGGTCGACGGCATCCCGCCCGTCGCGGGCCGCCCCGGCCGTCCCCGCAGACGCCCCGAGGCCCTGCTCGGCGACAAGGGCTACGACTCCAACGCCAACCGCGACGAGCTGCGCAAACGCCGGATCCTGCCGGTCATCTCCCGCAAGGGGGCCCCGAACATCCAGGGGCTGGGCAAGCTCCGCTACGTCGTCGAGCAGACCTTCGCCCTGCTCCACCACTTCAAAAGACTCGCCGTCCGCTGGGAACGACGCACCGAACTCCACGACGCCTTCGTATCCCTGGCCTGCAGCCTCATCTGCTGGAGACGTCTCAACAGGCCCGAATCATGACGGTTCAGAAGGGCAGCGGTTCGGCGTCCAGTGACTCGGTGTATCCCAGGGCCCACCGTCCGGGAACAGACTCGCAGATCGCCTCCAGGTCGGCCCGGGTCCGGCCCCGAACGTGCAGCCAGCTGTGGACGCCCAAGCCGTCTTGGCGTAGCAACTGTCCCGGTGCGGAGAACCAACGCACTGGAAAGTCCTCCGGCCCCGTCCACATCGGATAGTCGGGCAGCGCGACCCGCTGGAAGCGTTCGGGCACCGCCCCAAGCAGGTCCGCCGACAGCTCGCACGCGTTGTACAACCGACCTCCACCGCCGAACAGTGCCTCGCTCAGTACAAGCTCGACGCATGCCAGAGACACCCGGTCCAAGAACGGCACCCAGCCGTGCCGCGCCTGGACGACCACCGGCGGATCGTCCTGATCAAGGTCGCGCAGGCGCACGCCCCAGAAGGCGCAGCCCTGGTTTTCGCTGCGGAAGACGAGGACACCGCCGCACTCGTCATGCACGAACATCTCGGCGGGCGGCAACAGCGGATCCTGGTTGGCGATCAGGCTGGCCTGCGTACCCAGCAGCATGTAGAACTCGCGCAACACGGCCGGCAGGGAGCAGCCGAGCGTCGCCTCGGCCCGCGCCAGTTCCGCTGCTGGCGTGCCGTCGTCCTCGGTCAACGGCTCGCCCCAAGCAGCGGCGAAGCCGCGGACGAATGCCCACCCCCGCTCCCGGTCGGTGATTCCGCCGTCTAGAGCCTGGGCCACGTCGAACACGCCAGTCATGCCGCGACCGTACCGGAAGCACAGGCCGCATCACCCAGAGACGATCAGGCCGCCAGTGAGAGCAGACATACCGAGCCAGTCCGAAGCTCCTCGCCAAGATCGTGTTACGAGCTCTAAGGTCCATGGGCGAGGCCAGAGAAAGGGGAGTCGGACACTCGCATCACGAGCCTCGTCCAGTCCACCCTCTCCTCGCGTCATCCCAGCTCGGACAGGTGATGGGAGAGGCTCACTGTGATCACGGGGCGCGGAATCAAAGGCAACACTTCCGACAGGTTCGGTGATTCGTTGCCGCCTGTTGACCATGTCGTTCTGAGCAGTCCACGGGAGAGACGGATCTCGCCCTGGCCGGAACGCGGAAAGGTGCACATCGGTGAGACGGAAGTATTCGGCCATGCTCACGGTGACGGTTCTCTTCCTGCTCGCAGGTTGCGCTGATGAACCGCGACCGTGGGAGGACATCTCCGTCTCCGGGGTGCGAGATCTGACCAACGAGGAAGTCGTCGAGATCGAGCGGGCCGAGCAGAAGCTCATCAAGACATGCATGAGGGACAGGGGGTTGCCCTACTGGGAATTCCCGGTGCCCAGCATTGACGAGCGGAAGTCGGGCAATTACGCCATCGAGTCCGTGCGGTGGGCCAAGGCGTACGGATACGGTCGAGAGTTCGAAAAGCTTGGCGAAAAGATCCGAATCTCCCACCGGACCGTCATATACCAAAACGGACTGCCCAAGGAAGGGCGTGTCGGTTACACCCGGGCTCTCGACGGCGACTACAGGGACAGGATGACAGCCGAACTCCCCGGAAAACTTGGCAAGGTGGAAACTCCACGCGGGGGATGCACCAACGAAGCGCGCGACGAACTCTACGGTGATGCCGCGATCTGGTACACGGCACGCCGGACCGTGGAGAGTGCCCTCCCTCTCTACGTCCAGGCCCTCAAGCAGGACCAACGCTTCACGAAAGCGCTCAGTCAGTGGGCCGACTGCATGACGAGAGCGGGACGGTCCTTCGCCAGCCCCGACGATCTCCGGCAGAAGAGGGCGGCGGCCGTCGAGAAGATGTCGGATACCGAAGCCGATGCCTTCGACAGGAAACTCGCCGTCACCGAGGCGACCTGCGTAGTGGAGTCCTCCCTGGGCAAGGTGCTCCGTGACCTGGAGAGCGAGTACCGGGCCAGGACTCTGAAGCCGTACAGCGAACAGTGGGACACCTACCGGAAGATGCGCCTGCACGCCCTGCGGCAGGCCCCGGACGTCCTGTCCCGACCATGACTCCGGCAGACCACCGACTGCCGGACAGCAGACACCTGCTACAGAAGAGATTGGCATGCGCATGTCCAAATTCGGTTCGGCTGCCGCCGTGGCGGCCCTGACCGGGGTCTCGGTCCTCGGGTTCGGCCCCAGCGCCTCCGCCTCGACGCCCGGGACCTGCTGGGACAACTACGAGAACGCCGGCAGCGGTTACATGTCCGCCTACTCGGCGATCAACTGTGACGGCCATATCGGCGCGGCCAAGGGAAACGACCTGGACTGGGGCGACAGCTCCGGCTCTTTCCGGGGTGGTGACGCCAACCAGGCCAGCTCTGTCGTCAACAAGGGAAACTACTCAGAGGTGAAGTTCTACCTGGGGAGCGGAGGCAACAGCATTTTCCACATCTGCCTCACCCGTGCCGAGGGATTCGTCCGGAATCTGACCGACGATTACTGGCTCGGAGACAGAACCTTCGGCTCCGTCAACAACGCCATAGGTTCGCATCGTTGGGTCGAAAGGACTTCGTGCTCGGCCCTCGCAGTGTGACCCTCCCTGCTACCACCCCCTTCGGCGTAATCGTGCCGCCTGGCCAGTAGGCGGGCGTGGCCGGGTGAACCCGGACGGGTGCGGCTCATCATGATCGTGTGCTCCCACTCGCAAGATCAGGAGGAACCGCGCCCGCCTGACGTCCTACTACTCCAGCCGTAGTTCGTGATTTTCATTCCTGAGTGGCTTGTCGTCGGTAGTGGCTGGCTTGGGATCGGGCCTGGTGGCGGCGTCGCCAGTTCGACCAACCGAGCCGGTGGGCTGTGTCGTGGACGGGTCGGACGACGAGGGTGATGAACAGGCGCTGGATCTCGTTGCAGGTGAGCGGAATGAGGGCATCGGGTGCGGGGCGGGTGTGCTCGTCTGCGCATACGACGGCGAGGAAGGCGTGCGCGGGCATGGCGAGGGTGACCCAGCGGGACCAGGAGGTATAGCGGCGGACCTGGTGCTCGTCGAGTGCGGCCAGGTCCTTGCCCGGCTGGAAGAACTCCTCCACCCGCCATCTTGATCCGGCGACTCTGACCAGCGCGGTCAGCGGCACGGACGCGGGCGAGTAGCAGCGGTAGCAGGCGAGTTCGCCGGTGCTGCGGTTACGGCGGATCAGTAGTGGACGACTGCCGGGGGCGGGGGTCGGAGAGGTCGATGACTGCCCAGTTGTAGACGCGGTGGCCCTTGGCCCCGGCCCCTGCGGAGAGCTTCTGCCAGGCCCGCTTGGGCACCTTCTTGGCCAAGATGTCCGCACGGAACTTCCCCGCACCGGTGGTGACTTCGTGCGAACAGGCCACCGCGAGGACGTAGCCGGTGCCGCGTTCCTCCAGTGCGGTTCGCAGCTTCGGGTTGCCGCCGTAGACCTCGTCGCCGGCAACCCGGGCAGCCTGGTGGCCGGCGTCCAGGAACCGGGCGGCCATACGAGTGGCCGGCTCCGGCTTGGTGGCGAAGGTGGTGTCCTAGGCAAGGCCCGCGGCGCGGCAGCGGTCGGGGTCGGAGGACCAGGAGCGCGGAACGTAGAGTTCCCGGTCCACTGCGGCGTGGCCGCGCTTGCCTGCGTAACCCAGGTAGACGGCGACTTGGGAGTTCTCGATCCGGCCAGCAGTACCGGTGTATTGGCGCTGGACGCCGACCGTGCCCGTGCCCTTCTTCACATCGCCGGTCTCGTCGACGACCAGCACCGCCCGGTCGTCGTGCAGGTGCTCCACCACGTAGCCGCACACGTCGTCGCGGACCTGATCGGCATCCCACTTGGCCCTGCCCAACAGGTGCTGCATGCCATCCGGAGTGGTCTCGCCGACCCACTCGGTGATGGTCCAGCAGTTCTTGCGCGGCAGATCGGCCAACAGACCGAGCACCAACCGCGCCGCCCTGCGCCGGGGTTCGACCCGGGCGAGGCGCCCCGCGATCCGGCCCAACAGGCCCATCAGGCCCTCGAACGCGTCCCGCCAACGGGCGGGTTCTATGCTGTGACCTGCAGCCGCCGTCTCTTCGTCAGCCCACACAACTCACGATAATCAACGGTGGCCGCCCCAGTCTCCACAAAGCGTCAGGGTCGCGCAGTTCCGCTTGCCGTCCTGAGTCAGGAGGACATGTGCAACGTGGCGAAGTCTGGTGGGTGGAGTTCGACGAGCGGCGGCTGGTCGTGCTGCTGGCGGCAGACGACGCGTCCAGGATCCGGGCGATGCAGGTCGTCACTCCTGCGGGCGTCGACATCAGCGGTCTGGGCGTCGAAGTGCAAGTAGGTGCCATGGAAGGGCTGCCCTTTGAAGGCGTGCTGCGGTTCGCGTTCCCTCGCCCGGGCTTTACCCCCTGCACGTGGCTGACCACCGTGTCCCGGGACGACCTGATCGAGCGGGCGGGCGTCCTGTCCTCCGCGAAGCTCAGCGAGATTGAGGACGCCCTCCGTCTCGGCGAACAGGTGAAGGAACGGACCCCGGTGACAACCGCGAAGCTCAGCGAGATAAGGGACGCCCTCCGTCTCGGTGAACTCGGGTAGGCGCAGAGGTGCCACTCACCTCACCATCGAGATCACGATCTACGGCTGGAGTACTACCCGGCCACTGCCACTGCCACTGCCACTGCCACTGCCACTGCCACCGCGCACCCCATCGCCCAGAAGTCCGGGCCGCGGGACCTGCCCCTGTGGGTGCGAGGAGCATATGGAGGGGCACGGATATCTTCACAGTGGCCACGGGGCGGGTGATGGGCTCGTGTTCGCAACGCACGAGGCTCCCGTGCCGTTGAGAGAGGCGTTCGATGTCTCAACTCATCAGTGCAGGAGCCTCGTTGGTTCCAATTCCTCCCGGCACTCGGCCTGCCTCATGCGCTGGTCGAGTGGGTAACCATGCTCATCGTCACCTGTGAGGGTGACCGCGTAGGTGACAGGCGCTTCGCATCCTGTCGTGGGTCGCGCCCCGGGCCGACTTCTCCCGGAAGCAGCTCCGCCAAGGGTGAACGTGCAGCTCGTGACCGATCCCGCGGGCAAGCTGCTGTAGATTTCACCCGCGTTGCCCGGCCGGACCCACGGCCTCACCGCAGCCCGCACCCACGGCATCATCCTGATCTGCGAACGTCAGGGCATTCCCGTGCTAGTCGACCGCGCCTACACCGAACCTTTTCCATTTTGATCAGGTGGCGAGTTCGAGTGCGACGGCGGCACGGACGACAGCGGTGGTCCGGGTGGTGCTGCAGCGGAGCTTCCGCAGGAGCCGCCGGCATTTGAGGATGGTCATGGCGTGTTCGCCCAGGCTGCGGATCTTGGCGTGATCGCGGTTGTGACGCCGATGCCGGCCGTGCAGGTTCTTGCCCCGGAACGGAACGGGACGCGGACAGCAGGGCCTGCGCCCTGATATGCCTTGTCCGCCCAGTACTTGACGTCGTCGGCGGTCAGGGCGGCGGGAATGCCGTGGGTCCGGGCCGCGGTCAGATCGTGCACGGCTACGGCTGCGGGTAGGGTGTCCGAGGCCCGGAGCAGACGGCCGGCTGGATCCGCGAGGACCTGCACATTCATCCCGTGGTGGTTCTTCTTCCCCGAGTAATACGGCTGGTCGGCAGCGATGCGGTCGATCGGCAGCACGGTGCCGTCGAGGATCAGGTACGCCTTCTTCCGCACGGTCGTCATGGCCTGTTCCAGCGTGGGCGCGAGTGCGGCCAGAAGATCGAGGGTCTGGCGTATGTACCGGTGGACCGTCGTGATACCGACGCGGAAACCTGCTGCGAGGCGGGCGTGGGTGTCGCCGCAGCGCAGGTGGGCCAGGACGAGCAGGGTCTGCCGGCCGTAGGCCAGGCGACGCCACCGGGAGCCGATCCGACGACGGTGACCTGCGAGGAGACCGGAGAGGTGTTGCAGGGTGCGGCTGGACAGATCGATACCGGACAGGCAGACAAGCACGCGAAAGCTCCTGGCGGACTGGCGATCTTGGTCGTGAACCCGTCTACCAGGAGCTTTTTCATGCCCACCGCCGGGGTCGCCCGTCCAATCACCCGTCAGGTGGAAACGCCTCACGCCCTGTCATCAGGCAGCCAGCGCTCCATGCTGCCGACACTCACCTGCTGCTACCAGCACGCCTACTCACAATACGCGCTGAACTCCCTGTGACAACAAGGGAGTTCAGCGCCACACCTGTCTCCTCGGTTACGAATCCATGACATTGGGACGTACAACCGGGATCGCCCGGCTCGAGTCGTACCCACTGAACGCGGCCTTCCGCGTATAGAACCGACCGACTCGAAAGGCTCACGTATGTCCCGAGCACACCGCCGAACTCGTACCGCGCTCACCGCACCCCTGGCAGCCGCGGTGCTGCTCGCCGGAGGATTCGGCGCCATGGCCCTCACCGGGGCCACGGCGCACGCGGCCACCGGGTCCGCGGACGCGCAGGACGACTTCAACGGCGACGGATACGCCGACCTGGTCGTGTCGGCACCGGACGCCACGATCTCCAG
The DNA here is from genome assembly GCF_036182465.1 of Streptomyces sp. NBC_00258. Taxonomy (NCBI): domain Bacteria; kingdom Bacillati; phylum Actinomycetota; class Actinomycetes; order Kitasatosporales; family Streptomycetaceae; genus Streptomyces; species Streptomyces sp. NBC_00258. The sequence goes on along the minus strand of NZ_CP108081.1, from coordinate 1,034,937 downwards.
CCAGGCCAAGGCGGGCTACGTGGCCGTCACGTACGGCTCCGCCAATGGGATCTCCACCGCCAACAAGAAGCTCATCAGCCGCTCCACCAGCGGCGTTCCCGGCTCCGCCACCGCGAACCAGCGCTTCGGCACCAACTTCACCAAGGGCGACCTCGACGGCGACGGCTTCAGCGACCTGGTGATCTCGGGCGGCAGCCCCGGCTCCGTCATCCTCTGGGGCTCCGCCTCCGGACTCACCGGCGGCACGGCCATACCCGGGTACGGGCAGTCCCCCACGACCGGTGACTTCGACGGCGACGGCAAGACGGACCTCGCCCTGTTCTCCTACCTGTCCGGCGCGGGCGACGACCCGTCGAGCGGCGACGCCACGGTGTGGAAGGGCCCGGTCTCCCGTGCCGGACAGCCCACCGCCACCCTGCCCCTGCTGGACAAGGCCGACTGGTGGGGCTACGACACCCCCGACGCGTCCTGCGCCACCAACGGCATCGGCTGCCGGGAGGACGGCGACTCGATCACCGGTCCCATCCGCTCCACCCGGACCGGCGACGTCAACGGCGACGGCAAGGACGACATCGTCGCCTGGAAGTACGCGGGCGACGGCCAATGGGGCAACCATCTTCTCCTCGGCGGCGGCAGCACGGGCTTCACCACCGGCTGGACCCCCTCGGACGGCACGGCGACCGGCACGGGCACCGGCATCGGGGACGTGAACAACGACGGCTTCGACGACGTCGTGGTGGGCAACTACTGGGCCGGCGGCAAGGTCCAGATCGCGTTCGGGTCGGCCTCCGGCCTGTCCGAGGAGCGCGTACAGGTCTTCGACCAGGACCTGCCCGGCTTCCCCGGCGTGGAGGAGGAGGGCGACGGGATCGGCTCCACGGTCTCGGTGGCGGACGTCAACGGTGACGGCTTCGGCGACATCGTGCTCGGCATCTCGGGCGAGGACATCGGCGACATCACCGACGCCGGTTCCGTCGCCCTGGTCCCCGGCAGCGCCACCGGCGTCACGGGCGCCGGCACGCAGACCTTCCACCAGGACACCGCCGGGGTGCCCGGAGTCGCCGAGAAGGACGACCAGTTCGGCGCGAGCAGCGCCCTGCTGGACTTCGACGGTGACGGCCACGCCGACCTCGCGGCCGGTTCCGAGGCCGAGAACGGCTGGAACGGCGCGGTCTGGGTGCTGCGCGGCACGGCGACCGGTCTCACGGCCACGTCGTCCCTCGCGTTCGGCGCCGGCGACCTCTCGGCGCCCGCCACGGGCGCCCGCTTCGGCGCGCTCCTGCGCTGAGCCTGCCGATCCGGCAACGGGGGTTCGGTGGGGCGGCCTGGTGCCGCCCCACCGTCATGTCCGGCCGGGGTGAGCCGGCTCCGGCCGAGGTGCGCGGGCCGCCCCACCGCCTCAGTCCAGGTGCGTCGGCGCGAACATCCGCAGCACCGCTGGCAGCACGACCACCGAAGGGCCGGGCGTGGCGAGGGACTTGGCGAGGTCGTCGGCCAGGGAGTCCGGCGTGGTCCGTACACCGGGGACGCCGAAGGACTCCGCGAGCGCGACGAAGTCCGGGTGTGAGCAGCCGCCTCCATGACAGCCAGCCGACCCGATGATGACCGGACGACAGCAGCCACCTGGTCACTTCACGACAGCAGACCGCTCCTCATACACGCCCTACCATCAAGCAGTCGGCGCTCCACGCTGCCGACACTCACCTGCTGCCACCAGGACGCCCACTCACAGCCCTGAACCGTGCTCAGTTTCCCGTCGGTGACTGAGGTGGGACCGGGCCCTCACCCGCGTAGGTGTTGCCGCGCGGGGTGGACGGTGCGTCGTCTTCGGAGAAGGTCAGGCTGGGCCAGGAGCCGGCAACAGCGGTGTCGTCCAGGGTGATGCCGAGATGGTCGAGCACGAGGGCCACCACTGGCGCCATCCCGGCGTTCTCACCCTCGTGCGCGGCGAGTGCCGCATCGACCCGGTCCCGCCATGCACCGGTGTGGTCCGTGTCCGGCATGTTCGGCTCGAAGTTCTCGACACACTCGCCGTCACGCCAGTATTGGAAGACGTCGAGGCCCTCGGTCATCAGTACGCTGTACGTCTCGGTGTCCCGGGACAGTGCAGCGAGCGGTTCGGGCCAGGAGCCGATGACACCATCCTCCTCGATGCAGAAGGCCCAGTCGCCGAGTCTGCCGGACCGCAGCAGGGAGACCGCCCCGTTAGCGAAGTTGCCTGTGGGCAGTTCCGACGCCTGCTCCGCGTCGAGGAGACGAGAGCGGGACGGGTCCGCCCCGTACCGGGTGAGTACCTCTTCGGCGGTCAGGTCCCGGGTAAAGGTGACGCACGTCCAGCCCTTCGCCCAGTCGAGCGAGGGCGCGTCTGTGTCCGCTGCCATAGTGCCTCCGTGATTCGTGCCGCTGCGTGCCGCTGGTCTCCACACCGTCCGTGCTGTGTGGTGCGGAGACCAGATAATGATTCCTGTTCAGGCCGTAAACTCAATACGGAAGGGATCGTTGCTCACCAGACGCTGGCATTTGCGGAGTGAATCGATCTGTCCAGCCGCACCCTGCAACACCTCTCCGGTCTCCTCGCAGGTCACCGTCGTCGGATCGGCTCCCGGTGGCGTCGCCTGGCCTACGGCCGGCAGACCCTGCTCGTCCTGGCCCACCTGCGCTGCGGCGACACCCACGCCCGCCTCGCAGCAGGTTTCCGCGTCGGTATCACGACGGTCCACCGGTACATACGCCAGACCCTCGATCTTCTGGCCGCACTCGCGCCCACGCTGGAACAGGCCATGACGACCGTGCGGAAGAAGGCGTACCTGATCCTCGACGGCACCGTGCTGCCGATCGACCGCATCGCTGCCGACCAGCCGTATTACTCGGGGAAGAAGAACCACCACGGGATGAATGTGCAGGTCCTCGCGGATCCAGCCGGCCGTCTGCTCCGGGCCTCGGACACCCTACCCGCAGCCGTAGCCGTGCACGATCTGACCGCGGCCCGGACCCACGGCATTCCCGCCGCCCTGACCGCCGACGACGTCAAGTACTGGGCGGACAAGGCATATCAGGGCGCAGGCCCTGCTGTCCGCGTCCCGTTCCGTTCCGGGGCAAGAACCTGCACGGCCGGCATCGGCGTCACAACCGCGATCACGCCAAGATCCGCAGCCTGGGCGAACACGCCATGACCATCCTCAAATGCCGGCGGCTCCTGCGGAAGCTCCGCTGCAGCACCACCCGGACCACCGCTGTCGTCCGTGCCGCCGTCGCACTCGAACTCGCCACCTGATCAAAATGGAAAAGGTTCACCGGAGCCGGCCTCTGGGTGGCCACTCCGCGTACTCGACGACTGTTTCACCGGCACCCGGCTTCGGCCCGCTCCGTCATGACGACATCGCACATGTTCAAGGTCAGTAACAACGACCAACACAATGAGTCGAGTTGTCGGTGGGTGATCAAGCAGCCTGCGAGTTTGAGGAAGGCTTCGTCTATGTCCGCTCGCCGTGCCCAGCGGATGCGCAGGCCTTCGCCTGGGCCTGGCATGCCAATAGCGGTGATCAGATCCGAAGGCGTCGTACGACAGCTGGCCCGCGAGCCTGGTGCACACGGCGGCCCGCCGCGTGGGGCTGCACATCCATGGGATTCCGTCCTGCAGAAAACTTCGGCCGGTGACCGATGAGTTCTGGGGCGCATCTGCGGTCTACTCCTGCGGAAGGGCACCAACCCGGGAAACGACACTGGAGGCGACGCTATGAGAGAGGCCGACGGTCCTGTGCAGGGGAACGTCATCATCTTCCACGGAACGGGCGCGAACCCTGAGGTCTGCTGGTATCCGTGGCTGGGTCGGCGACTGGCCGAGCGCGGGTACGCCGTCGAGATACCGCACTATCCCGACCTCAACGAAGAGCCCATTGCTACCTTCTTGCCGAAGGTGCTCGCCAACCATGTCTTCGACGAGCGCACGGTGTTGGTCGGTCACTCGGGGGGCGCCGCCCTGCTGCTCGCGGTCCTCGAGCACATCGACGCGACGGTGTCCCAGGGCGTCCTCGTAGCCGGGTATTCCACACAGCCCAACACCCGAGACGAGCCCGTCCTGCAGACCGGCTACGACTGGGCGGCGATCAAAGCCCATGTTCGCGACCTGTACTTCATCAATTCCCGCCACGACCCGTACGGCTGCGACGACAGGCAGGGGCGCACGATGTTCGAGCGGCTGGGAGGCACGCAGATCGTTCGCGATGACGGGCACTTCGGCGACTACGACCAGCCGTATGAGACCTTCGAGTTGCTCGACAGGCTCATCGGCTAGTCGCGACGGCTTCCAACAACGGCTGACACAGTGAGCCGAGTTGTCGGTGGGTGATCAAGCAGCCTGCGAGCTTGAGGAAGGCTTCGTGATGTCCGCTCGCCGTTCCCAGCGGATGCGCAGGCGTCGGAAGCCGTGCCGCCAGGCGAAGGTCCGCTCGATCACCCACCGGTACATCCCCAACCCGGTGCCGTGCCGAGTGCCGCGGCGGGCGATGGCATGCACGATGCCACGGGTGCGGACCTGGTCGCGGTAGACGTCATGGTCGTAGACCCGGTCAGCGAACAGCGAATCCGGTTTGCGCCGGGGACGGCCGACCCGGCCGCGGACCGGTGGGACGGCGTCGAGCAGCGGCAGCAGTTGCGTGACGTCGTTGCGGTTGCCGCCGGTCGGCAGGACGGCGAGTGGGGTTCCATGCCCGTCGGTGATCACGTGGTGTTTGGAGCCGGCTCGGCCCCGATCGACCGGCGACGGGCCCGTCGCGATCCCGGTTACCGTCTTCGCGGCCCTGAAACAGGGCTCCCGGCCTCCGGCCCCGGTATGACTCGGGAGCTTCTAGCGCTGGTGGAGGAGCGGCTGAAGGCCATGTCGCCTGGAGAGCGCGGCGTGTTTGCTGCTGGTCTCGCGGAACGGCTCATGAGCTGGCACGAGGGACTACCCTCCGACGAGCAGGCGCCGTTCACTGTGGGCCTTCGTCCCCTGTTGAACTCCGTGTGGGAGGGCGTTCTAGGTGACTCATAGGCCTTCTCGGCGGTGAAGCGCGGTGTCGCCGAGTACATGCTCAGCGAGTATTGCCACAACGACGGCCAGGACGGGCCCGATGATGCAGACGAGTCTGCCGCAGCGGCGACGTTGTACGCCGCGCACGCCTATCTGTTCGGCTGTCACGACTTCGCCGGCTGGACCAGTCGCCGGGCAGTGGAGGCCGTCGATCAACACCTTGAGTTCCTGGCCGAGCAGGATGAAGACGAGCTCGTCCCTGATGCGGACGAAGCACTGGCCTTTGAGTTGCAGCGGCAGTTGCGGGACCTCGAACTCATCGCGAACTACTCGAAAGATCTTCGCTACTCCAGCATGGGACTTCCCATCGACACCTCGATCCGACTGCGCGTTCAGCTTCGAGTTCCTCTCTCCAGTCGGGCGTGAGTGTCCGAGAAGCAGGAGTGGCTCGTCGTCCGCCTGGACCACGGTCACGGCCAACCTCACCTGACTCGTGCTGATCCGCCATCTCGCCCCCGGCAGCCGGATCCATCCGCTCATCCGCAATTCGATTGTGGTGGGCTGCTCGTGCGTGAGACGGCGGGCGCCGTGCCGTCGAACATTGGTTGCTGACGCTCCATCAAGTAGGTGCGGAGCTCCGCACTTTGGAGCGATCGTCAGTGACGGTTCTCCCTTGGGAACCCCACACCCTGGCCAATGGCCCCGTGACGAATCTTCCGCGCAAGGGCGTAGCTCCAACAGGCCGCCGCTGGACGGCCCGGTCAGCTCATCGATCCGACCACAGGTGCCCACTCCCGGATGCCCACCACCTCTACACCCTGCGTCCGGTAGTAGGGATCCGCGTCGAGGAGGCGTCCCAGTTCGACACGCTCGACATCGAACACCAGCAACGCTCCCGAGTCGTCTGCCCAGGGACCCGCCGCGAGCAGCCGACCCTCCTCGTGGAGCCGGGCAAGGAACGACCGGTGCGCCGGACGTGCGGCGAGACGTTCCGGAGAAGCAGTGAAGGCAAGCTCAAGGATCATCATGCGGCCGACGGTACGGTCTGACGATGACGAGTTCAGCATCAGCCGATACACCAGCGGCATGGCAGGCATTGGCCACCGTGCCTCTGCTGGCCGCACTGCCTGAAGATCGGCTGCGCGTGCTGTGGTCCAACTCGATGCCACGCCGCTACCACGAGGGAGAGGTACTGCGCAGAGCCGGCGATCCAGCCGAGCACCTCCTTCTACTGCTGCGTGGCCGGGTGTCCGCCACCATCAGCACGGCCGCCGGTCGGGTCGTCCGCTTCGGCGAATGGGCCGGGCCCTGTGCACTGGACAAGGTCGCGGTGATCGACGGCCGCGGACACACAGCCACCCTCACAGGAATCACCGCCTGCACCGTGCGCAGCCTCCCGCGAACCCGATTCGAGGCACTGGTCGACGACGTGCCTTCGGTACGCAGACACGTACTGCGCCTCCTCGCCGACCACGCCCGGCATGAACAGGAGCGATTCACCAATGCCGTCACACTGCCGGTCGAGGCCAGGCTGGCGACCTGGCTGTTGGCGCAGGCTGCGGCATCTCCCCAAGGGAAGGCCGAGCTGCCAGGGAATCAACAGGAACTTGCCGACCTGCTGGGAACGACCCGGGTGACGATCAACCGCATACTCTCCCAGCTGCGCCGCGACGGCTTGGTCGAGGTCACCCGCCGCGCTGTCGCAGTGCTCGCACCAGAGCTCCTCGCGTTGCGCGCAAGTGCCCCCTTGCCGCCGGCGGAAACACGGAACCCCATCAAACGATGACGTTCAACACTTCATCAGTGACTCCAACTCCTCCACGACTCCATCCAGGACGCGGCTTGCACTGCCCACGTGGCACTGCTCAGGGTCTCAGGCACGATCCGACCGAGACCGAGCCCACATCGCTGCTGTTGACCCCCTTCCGGACGCCGAGGCTGCAGGGCTCATTGCCAAGGCTCGGAGGCAGGCGCTTCACCTCGACCCCATGGGCGAGGGAGCACCTCCGTGCGTCCTGACGAAGGGCTTCGCCCGCTCCTGCAAGAGATCAAGGAAGCGCTCGAGGCGTTCGCTGAAGCTGCCAGCGCCTGCCTCGAAGACACCAGCCTGCAGGCCACATGACCGCACCGCCGGACGCCTCTACCGGTCCCTGTTCCTGATCAGTCGATTCGTGGGCCGTGTTTTGGGTTCGGATTCCTGTGCGCGTCCTGCACGGTGATGATCAAGATGTGGGGCGAGGGGAGCTTTCTGATGAGCAGTGGTCGGTGCTGGAGTCGTTGCTACCTGCAGCAGCTCCGCACCGCACGGGCCCCGACCGAGTCCCTCGGCCGACCGTCCGTCAGGTCACCGCCTGGCTGACGCGCCACCCCGACGGACTCACCCAGGACGACAAGCTGCGCGGACTGCGGCGAGTCCTGGCCTGGTCATGCAGTTGTCACCGAGTGGCCTCCCAGGCCGTCCACAACCCGGCGTACACACCACCGGCATCAACCAGCTCTCCGTGGGTGCCGGTCTCGATGATCCGACCGTGCTCCATCACCATGATCCGGTCGCAGGTTGCTGCTTGGGAGAGACGGTGCGCGACTACGACTGCGGTGCGCCCGGCGAGGACAGCATCAGCAGCGCGGTCGAGCTGTCCGGCGTAGGCGGAGCCGGCCTCGGCGGTCGCTTCGTCGAGGATCACCAGATCAGCGTCCGCGAGCAGCAGGCGGGCGAGGGCGAGTTGCTGCGCCTGTGCGTCGGTGAGCGGGTGTCCTCCGACACCCAGCAGGGTGTCCAGCCGGTCGGGGAGAACATCGAGGACCGATGCAGCGCCGGTGGCTTCCAGCGCTGCATGGAGGTCGCGGTCGGTGGCCCCGGGCGCGGCGAGGGTGAGGTTGTCGCGCAGGGTGCTCGCGAAGACGTGGACCTCCTGGGTGATCATCGTGGTACGGCTGGGGCGAGTCACCCTCCCGGCCTCGGGCAGGTGGGTGCCGGCGATGAGGCCGGCGAGCGTGGTCTTGCCCGCCCCGGACACGCCGACGACGGCCACGCGCTGACCGGACGGGATGTCGAGGGTGATGTCGTCGAGCACCCGTGGCCCTTCGCCGTAACGGAACGACACCTCGTTGAGTCGTACGGCGGCGCTCGCGGCCTGCGCTGGGACATCCGACGAGCCGAACGCAATCGTGACGACCCCGATCATGCGGCTCAGCGAGGCGAGGGCGGACTGGAGGGTGTCGATGACCAGCAGCAGCTGGTTGACCGGTCCGAGCAGGCGTAGCACGAGCAGCATGGCGGTGGTGGCGCCGCCGACGGTTGATGCGTTGTGGTCGATGAGGACGAAGCCGACGACGAGTACGGCGGCCAGGCTCAGGCACTCCCCGAGGTTGAGCCGGGCATTGAGCATGCTCAGCACGGTGCGTGCACGGAGCGACTGCCCCGCGACGCGCCAGGAGTCCGTCATCACGGCCCGGTGTCGTTGTTCGGCGAGCCCGAAGCCGAGCACGGTGGCGTAGCCGCGCTGGGACTCGAGGATCTGCTGGGCACGCGCGCTCATCGCCGTGCGCTCGGCGCGGTAGACCCCCAGTCCGATGCGCAGGTACCACCGCACGGCCAGCACGTAGACCGGCAGTACGACGGCGAAGGCGGCCGCGTAGGGCCATTCCAGTGCCGCGAGCCCGCCCAGCGACACGACGATGGTGAAGGCGGTGACGGTGAGCACCGGGATCACGGCGGGGGCGGCGTCGGCGACCGCGGTGACGTCGTCGCTGGACCGCGAGATCAGGTCTCCGGTGCCGGCGCGCTCGACGTGGTGCTGTGGGAGCGTCATGGCGCGGCTCACGAGTTCCTCGCGCAGCGCGGCGAGGATGGAGTGGTAGACGCGGGTGGCGAGCACGATCGTCAGCGCGGTGCCCGCGGCACCGAGGACCGCCGAGAGCACCATGGCGGCCGTGACCGTCAGCACTGTGGCGAGGTCCGCGGTGCCGGCCTGCACGCGGTCGACGAGGTATCCGATCGCCGCGGAGACGATCAGCTCGACGCCGGTGCTGACGATCCCCAGCACTCCGGTCGCGGTGAGCCGGAGCCGGTACCCGCGGCTGAGCCGCCACACCTCCCGGAGCGTCTCGCGGCCGCTCGCGACGGGCAGCCCGGGCGGCCCGGCATCGGAAGCCGTGGTCTCGGCCACGACGGAAGTGCCGTTCACAGCGCCGTCCTTGAGAGTGCGGGTACGTCGTCAGGCAACTCGACGACGCGGTCGCAGGCAGCGAGCAGCGCCGGGGCCGAGGCGATCAACAGCGTCGAGCGGCCTGCCCGGACAGCACGCAGGCGGCCCGCGATCGTGTGCTCGGTGACCGAGTCGACCGCGGTGGTCGGGTCGTGCAGCACGAGCACCGGCGCGTCGCTCGCCAGGGCGCGGGCGAGCGCGACCCGTTGGCGCTGGCCGCCCGAGAGCCGGTTGCCGCCCTCGCCGACCGGGACGTCGAGGTCGGCCGCGAAGTCGTCGCAGGCGGCGGCCCGCACCGCCGCGTCCACCCGCTCGGGCGCGCCCGCGATCACGGCGACGTTGTCGCGGAGGGTGCCGCTGAACAGCGTGACGCGGTGCGGCGCGACGGTGACCCGGGCGCGGTACTCGACCGGGGACAGCTCCCTGGCCGCGATCCCGTCGAGCCGCGCCTCGACCGCTCCCTCGGGCCGCGGGTCCAGCAGCGCCTCGACGACACGGGCGGCGGTCCGGTCGTCGGCGCGCACGCCGACGAGCTCGCCGGGCTCGACCCGGATCGTCACGCCGGGCCCGGAGACGCCCGGCACGACCACGTCCAGTTCCGGCAGCGCGGTGACCTCCTGTCGGGTCGCGTCATCGGGCCCGGCCGTCGGCGTGGCGTTGTCCCGCAGCACGTCGAGGACACGCACGGACGAGGCGCGGGCGCCGGCGAGGTTGGGGATGGACGTGCTCGCGATGGCCTGGATCTGCGGCAGCAGCGCCTGGGCGAGGCCGACGGCGGTGATCAGCCCGCCGATGCTGAGCTGTCCGTCCACGGCGAACCAGCCGGCCAGCCCCAGCACCGCGGCGACGAACGTGCCGCTGACCACGCCCGAGCCCACAAGGAACCTCCCCAGCAGGCCCGCGTTGCGCCTGGCGCCGACAAGGGTCTTTTGGCTTGCCTGCCGGTACCGGCTGGTTGCCTCGGCCTCGGCACGCATCCCCTTGATCACCCGGTAGCCGGCTACCAGGTCCGTGGCCTGTCCGACCGTGGAGGCCAGCAGCCCCTGGTACTCGCGGGTGTCCCGGGAGAGCCGCTCGCTGAGCACGCCCATCGACCAGACCGCGACCGGCGCCCCGAACAGCACCACGAGTCCGAGCAGCCAGTGCGTCGCCAGCAGCGATACCGCGATGAATCCGATGGCCGTGACCCTGGAGACCGGGATGATGGTCAGGATCACCGCGTTGGACAGGCGCGCGACGTCGCTCGTCATCACCGAGACCACGTTGCCGCCCGGCGCACGGGCGGTGCCGCCGACCGGGTGCAGCACGCCCGTGGAGAGGGTGCCGCGGAGTCGGTGCTGCAGTACCTGCACCGCGTGGGCGGTCAGCCGCAGCGAGAGCCTCGCGGCCGACGTCAGCGCGACGTAGAGGGCCACCAGCACGCCGAGCCACAGGACCAGCTGTCCCTCGTCCCCGGTCGCAACGGCCCGGTCGATCGCGAGTCCCATCACCAGCGGGACCGCGGACTCGCCCACCTGCCACACGATCGCCAGCAGCATCGCGGGAACGCTGATCCGCCTCACCGAGAAGATCACGCGCAGCAGGAACCGGCCCGGGGTGGTCCCCGGCCCGGACTCGAACGGCCGAGCGTCGAGCGGCTCGGCGGGAGCGAGCAGGAGCACCGGCAGCCGGCGGGTCAGCGGTCCTCGCCCCAGTCCTGAAGGGTCGGCGCCCGAGAAGCGCAGGCAGTTCCTCATGCCTGGCTCCGATCCCCGCTCGGGAGCGGGAAGCACCAGAGCAGGGCATCGGCGAACATCCCTCGCCACCATGCGTAGTCGTGTCCCCCGGCGAACTCTCTGTACAGGGTGTCGTAGCCCTTCCCGGTGAGTACGTGGTCCAGCCAGCGGCTGTGGGTGTTCGAGCTCTCCAGCTCACCGACGTCGTGGAAGATGCGGACCGGTGCCGCTTCCGCGGCCAGGCAGTCGGCGATCAGTGTCGGTACGGGGGTACGGCGCAGCAGCTCGCCCGCCCCGGTGCCCCACCTGAGGTCAGGGTGGTACCCGCACGACGGGGACTGGAGGATGGCGTTGCCGAACGTCGTCGGGTGGTGGAGCGCGGTCCAGCCGGCACACAGACCACCGAAGCTCTCGCCGGCCAGCGCGACGTCACCGGGGTCCCGCGAGAGCGGATACCGCTGGTGGAGCCACGGCAGCAGTTCCTGGACCAGCATCCGGGAGAACGCCGGGTTGCAGAGCAGCTCCTTGTCGCGCCGCCGTGCGGGCTGGCCGACGAGGACCACCGCGCAGGGTCGGACCAGTCCCGCCCGGACCAGGGCGTCACGAACGCTGGGCGCGCTGTGGTCCGGCGTCCCGTCCAGATGGATCACGAAGGGCAGCGCGCTCTCGTCCGGGAACTCTCCCGGGGGCATCGAGACCCAGATCCGGCGTTCGTCTCCCAGGAGCTCGCTCGCCAGCACGGCTGCTTCCACCGCCGGGGCAGGCCGTGCTTCGGCCTGATCGAGCCAGGGCAACGGCCCCGCGTCGGGCAGCACGGCCACCGAGGCTCCGGAGAACCGCTCCACCGAGCACTCGGAGAACCTCGGTGGCGGGTTGAACGGGTCCGGAACCCGTACGTCCTCACTCGTCGTCGAACGTCGTGCGAACACGTACGAGAAGCGCAGGTCGGAACGCATCCGCAGGGTGCGAACGCGGAACGGTGTCCCCGCCACCGGGGCGAACTCCCCCTCGATCGGGTTGAAGCCGATTCTGGGGCCGATCACCACCGAGAGAGTGACCGTCGTGCCGTCTCCGGGCTCGTCGACGAACGTCACGTCCACCTCGTCCGCGGAGACCCGCTCGACAAGCGGTGCACCCGTGTCCTTGAGGTGCCGTCGGAACCTTTCCGGGCTCCACTCACCGGTCGACAGCTTCTCGACCAACGGATCAGCCATTTGTCGCGCTCTCCATGTCGGTGTTGTCAGCGGACCTTCGTCGGGTTCGTTCGCGGCCGAGCGGTACCACCTGGGGGCTGCCGGCCACCGGATCGGGCACCACCAGGCAGCGCAGACCGAACACCTCCTCGACCAGCTCGGCCGTGACGACCTCGTCCGGAGGACCCTCGGCGACCACGGCGCCGTCCTTCATGGCGATCAGGTGGGTGCCGTAGCGGGCGGCCTGGTTGAGGTCGTGCAGGACGGCGACCAGGGTGTGGCCGACATCGTGCAGGTCGGTGAACAGTTCCAGCAGCTCGATCTGGTGGGTGATGTCGAGGAAGGTGGTCGGTTCGTCGAGCAGCATGATGTCGGTGTGCTGCGCGAGCGCCATCGCCACCCACACGCGCTGGCGCTGCCCGCCGGACAGCTCGTCCACCGGGCGCCCGGACAGGTCGGCGACCGAGGTCTGGTGCATCGCTCTCAGCACGGCCCGCTCGTCGTCCTCGGTCCACTGCCGGACGAACCCCTGATGGGGGTACCGTCCCCGGCCCACGAGGTCGGCGACGGTGATCCCGTCCGGGGCGATCGAGGTCTGCGGCAGCAGTCCGACGCGCCGCGCCACCTCTTTGGTCCTGTAGGAGTTGATGTCGGCACCGTCGAGGACGACCTGCCCGGCCGACGGCTTCAGCAGTCGGGACAGGCTGCGCAGCAGGGTGGACTTGCCGCACGCGTTCGGGCCGACGATGACCGTGAACGACTCGTCGGGGATCGCCACCGAGAGGTGCTCGGAGATGATCCGCCTGTCGTAGCCGATCGTCGCCGACTCCACACGGAGGCGCGCGGTGTCGGGCGGGGTCGCGCTCACAGGCGTCTCCTGGCTTCGGTGAACAGCAGGTATCCGAGGTAGCCGCCGCCGAGCACGACGGTGATGATGCCGACCGGCAGTGGGGTGGGGGCGACGTGCTGGGCGAGGTAGTCCGACACCAGACACAACAGCGCGCCGACGAAGGCGGCGGGGGCGAGGGTGATTCCGGCCGTGCGGGCGAGCCGTCGTCCGATCTGCGGGGCGACCAGGGAGATGAACACGATCGGCCCCGACGCGGCCGTGACCGTCGCCGTCAACGCCACTCCCACCAGGATCAGGCCGAGGCGTACGGGCGCGAGCCGTACCCCTTGTGAGGCGGCCACGTCGTCACCCAGCTCCATCTGCCGCATCGGCCGGCTCAACATCCCGGCCAGCAGCAGGAGTACGGCGACGCAGGCGCCGCCGATGACGACCTGGCCCCAGGACACGCCGTTGAGCGACCCGGCACGCCACGCGGCCGCGGACATCGCCTGGTTCAGGTCGGCCTTGAGGATCAGCCAGGTGTTGAGCGACCCGAGCATCGCCGAGACGCCGATACCGACGACGATCAGCCGGAACCCCTGCACCCCTCGTCGGTGGGCGAGCACGTACACGGCCACCGCGGTGGCCATCCCGCCCAGCAGTGCCCCGCCGACCAGCTGCACGTAGGTGCCGTTGACGACCAGGATCACGATCAGTGCGCCGGTGTAGGAGCCTTCGGAGAGCCCGATGATGCCGGGGTCGGCGAGAGGGTTGCGCAGCAGCGACTGGAAGAGCGCCCCGCTCACCCCCAGGGCTGCGCCGAACACCACCGCCGCGGCCACTCGGGGCAGCCGCCACTCGACCACGATGTCGTGGACGATGCCGGTCTCCCGGCCGGTCAGCGCGGAGAGCACCTGCCCGGGGCTCAGCGCGTACGAGCCGGTCATCAGCGCGAGCACCGCCGTACCGGTGATCGCGACCGCAAGCACCGCGCAGACGACGGCCGAGCGCCACCGAAGCAGTATCGCGATCCGCCGGTGCCGCAGCACCAGCACCCGCAGGCCGAAATCCACCGGCGGAATGTGCGTGTTCATAGTCCGCTCGATTTCTTCCGCCGCGCCAGCGCGACGAGAACGGGGGCGCCGACGAAGGCGGTGACGATACCCACGGGGATCTCGCCGGGTCTCATCACGACGCGGCCGAGAATGTCGGAGACCAGCAGCAGGCTCGGGGCCAGGAGGATGCTGTAGGCGAAGATCCAGCGCTGGTCCGGGCCAACCATCCAACGGGCCACGTGCGGCACCATGAGGCCGACGAATGCGATGGGTCCGGCGATCGCGGTGGCGCCGCCGGCGAGGAGGGTGAGTGCGATCACCGCGAGCACCCGGGTGCGTGCCAGCCGGACCCCCTGGGCGATCGCCAGCTCGTCGCCCAGGGCCACAGCGTTGAGCGGGCCCGACACCGCGAAGGCCAGGACGAGTGCCACCGCGAAGAACGGCACGACCGGCCACACGACCTCGAGCGGGCGGCCCGCGATCGACCCGGCGTTCCAGTTCCGCATCGCGTCGAAGGCGTCCGGGTCGGTCAACTGGAGTGCCTCTCTGGCGCCGCCGAGCACGGCGCCGACGCAGACTCCGGCGAGCACCATGACCACCGGCGAGGAGCCCTGTCGTGTCGACCCGAGGGCGAGCACCAGGAGTGTGACGATCAATGCCCCCGCGAACGCGAACCACATGTAGCCCTGGACGTCGCGGACGCCGAGCAGGCCCACGGCGACCGTCACCGCGAAGGAGGCGCCGGCATGGACGCCGAGGACACCCGGATCGGCCAGGGGATTGCGGGTGAGCGCCTGGATCAACGCGCCCGACAGACCGAGGGCGACGCCGACGACCAGACCCACGATCGTGCGCGGCAGACGGAAGTCGCGGATCGCGAACTGGTCGGTGTCGGCCGAGGAGTGGAACAGCGCGTCCCACACCACTGACGGCGCGATCGCCGTCGAACCGATCATGACACTCAGCACCAGCAGGATCACCAGCACCACCAGCGCGACGACCAGGCCGAGCAGACGACGACGCGGTCCGGGCACCGTTTCGGTGCCCGGACCGTCCTGCCGCAGGACGAGGGCTGTCACTGCTTGCCGGGGAGGGTAGCCAGTGCGCTGTCGAGCGAGTCCAGGTATCGATTGACGGGCCCGTAGGAGTTGTTGCCGGGGCAGAAGACGCCCAGCGCTCGACCGGAGCTCACTGCGGGCAGCGCCTTCCAGGTGTTGGTCTCGACCACCGGCTTGAAGGGCGCTGTCGGCTTGCCGCCGGCGTCGACGGGGTAGGTGATCACGTCGTACTCGGACAGCTCACTGATCTGCTCGAACGGCAGGGACTCGTAGGCCAGGGGGTCCTTGCCCTCGGCCGCCTCGGGGAGGTCCAGGCCGATGTCGTCACGGGCGATCTCGGAGCAGCCGATGTCCGCGATGTAGAACGTTCCGGGATCGCTCCAGTCTCCGCGGGAGACGTCGACGAACGAGGTGTCCTTGATGATCTTGCCGTAGGTCTCCTGGATCTTGGCGACCTTCTCCTTGAACTCCGCCTTCTGCTGCTTGAGCGCATCCGCGACGTTGCCGGCCCCCGCGATCGCGTCGGCGAAGGCCTTCCACTCGGTGTCGAGCCCCCAGGACACGGTCGGGGCGATTGCCTCAAGCTGCTTGCCGACCTTGTCCCAATCGTCCGACGAGAACTGGACCAGGATGAGGTCCGGCTTGAGGGCGGCGAGCTTCTCGAGGTCCACCTCACCACCACTGGTGCCGATGATCTCGGCTGCCTCATAGGCAGTCCTCTGTTCCTCCGGCAGCACGTCGAGCTCGGACCCGGACGCCTCGGTGACGCCCACCGGCTCGCCACCCAGATCGATGAACGGGAGGTTCGTGTTGCCGATGGTGACGATTCGCTTGGGGGCGGCCGGAACTTCGATGGTGCCGTTCTCGGCCTTGACGCTGCGGGTCTCGGCGGCCTTGTCGCTGCGGGTCCCGGCGGCCTTGTCGCCGGTGTCGTCGCCGTCACCGCCGCAGGCGGTGAGGACGAGCGACGCGCTCATCAGTGCGGCAGCAACGGCTGCGCCGCGTCTCATCAGGGGGGCGTTGCTCATGGGTGTTCTCTTCTTCTCGGTGTGGAGTGGTTCAGTCGGTGGTGGAGCGGAGGAGCTCATGGACGGTGGCGCCCAGGCCGACGGTGTGCGCCGACCTGCGCGTGAGGCCGGCCCGGGCGATGACGGCGTCCAGTTCCGCTGCGGTGCGAAGGCCTGAGCCGTGGCAGACCAGGCCGATCAGGTCCGCCTCGCCGTCGTGCTCGTCGAGGTCGTCGGTGTCGAAGACCTCCTCGATCAGCAGCACCCGTCCGCCGCGGACGAGGTTCTCGGCTGCCCGGCGCAGCGCGTGAGCGGCGTCGGCGTCGGGCAGGGTCTTGAAGGCGCGGCTGATGAGCACGGCGTCGGCTTTTGGGCTCGGCTCGAAGACGGACTGCTCCAGCACGCTGACCCGCGTGCGTTGCTGCTCGTCGGGAATCGTGGCGGGCAGGTCGCGGCGCAGCCAGTCGGCCTGGGTGGGCAGGGCGCAGATCGTCACGCGCAGGTTCTCGTGGGCTGCGACGTACTCACGGGCGTGGGCGCCGGCACCTCCGGAGTGGATCACCAGGTGCTGGACTCCGGCAAGCAGGTCGGACGTGGCGATCGGTTCGGCCAGAGCGGGCTGGAACTTCGCCAGGCGCTCCAGGTGACGGTCCTCGTAGTCCTGCTCGGCTCGCACGTCGTCAAAGGTCTGGCCGGTGACCGAGGCGTAGGCGGGCCGGCCGGTGCGGACCGACTCCGTGAGGCCGTGGATCCCGAGCATCTCGCGACCGACCACCCCAGCGGAGTGGAGCCGGTCGGCGATGAACTCGAGAGTGAGGACGTCGCCGACCGGCGTCAGGGCGTAGTGACCCGGTTCTGTCTCGGTCACCACGTCCAGGGTGTGCAGGTAACGCAGCAGCTTGCCCAGAGCGCGCTCGTCGGCGCCGACCTTGGCGGCCAACTCGGTCACGCCGGTCACGCCGCGGGAGACCAGATCGGGAACGCCCAGCTCGACGGCGGTGCGGATCGCGATCGGCGCGACGAGCTCGGTCAGGTCGTGGAGCTTCTGGAACGGGGTGACCGTCCTCTCCGGGTCGGGTACCGCCCCGTCGGTCTCCAGTGCGACGACCTCGGAGCGACGCCAGTAGCCGGCGAAGTCGATGTCCTCCTTGGGCACGCCCCGGTCCTCGACCAGGTGCCGGCGGATGTCCCGGACGGCCGTGTGCTCGCCGGCCAGCCACGCGAACGCCTGGCCCGACCACCATTCCGCACTGCGGACGGTCTCGGTGAGCAGCGACACGGTCCCGGCCGTTGCGCCGGGGCGGACCAGCCACGTCACGTCGACCCCGGGCAGCTCGCGCAGCTCCTGGCGGTGGGCGTCCTCGGCGATCTCGATGAACACCTGTGCCCGGGCGTCGGGCGGGAGCTCGTCGAGCAGGCGGCCGATCGCGGGGAGCGCGGTGTCGTCGCCTGCCACGAGCAACCAGTCGGCGCCGGTCGGGAACGCCTTGGACGTGCTCGGGCCGCTGAGGTGGATCCGGTCACCCGGCTGAGTGCGATAGGCCCACGTCGTTCCCGCGCCCACCCCGTGCTTGACGAAGTCCACGTCCAGCTCGCCGGCCTCGGGGTCCCAGCGGCGGACCGTGTAGAGCCTCGACAGCGGTCGAGGATCCTTGGGCACGATCAACTTGGCCTCGCCCTGGACCGGGAGCACCGGATCGCGCTGACCTGGGTACGGGAAGTAGAACCCGAGGTCGTCGTCGAAGCCCGGGGACTCGAAGGGCGGCCGCACGAGGCCGTCCGCAGTGGTGAACGCACGCAACTGTTCGCCGCTCAGCGTGACCCGCCGCATCCCCGGGGTGATGTCGACAGTCCGGACCACCTCGACCTCACGCAGCGTCGGCGAGTGCACGGTGAGTCGGCGCGAGGTTCTGGGCATGCGAGGAACTGACCTTTCCGGTCGCTTCGAGGGCAGGAGTCGCACACCGGCATCGGGAGGGCGCGCACTGCTAAAGTTAGGTGAACCTTACCTGCGATGGTGTGCGCAGACTGCCGTAGAGTTAGGACATGGTGGTCCCCTCCTCGTTCGCCATAGGCGCCGGCGACCCACCGCCGATTCCGACCGCGCGGTTGGGTTCGGCAGATGCGCCCGCTCGACCGCTGCTGCTCTGGGTTCGCACCGGCGTGGCGCAGGTGCGCCTCGACGGCGGGCCGGCGCTCCACCTCAAGGCCGGCGAAGGCGCCTGGATTCCCGCAGATGGCTGGGCAGAGCGGGCGATCATCACTGAGCCAGGCACTGTCGCCTTCCCGCTGTGGCCCCACGCCGGCGTCGGCGCCTGGGGGCTGTCGGAACTGACGCGGTTCGACGTTCCCAGTGGCTGGCAGGACTGGTTGATCCAGCTCTTCAACCTGCAGGTCACTCCTTTCAGCGGCCGCGGGTACTCACCCGAGGCGATCGAGGAGCTCCTTCGGCGTCCTGGCTCGCGCTCGCCGACGCCCGTCGGGGTCGGGCGAAATCCGAGCTCAGAGGGGTTCGCCTCGCCGGCAATGCCGCGAGCCCTCGGCGCCAGGGCAGTCGCCGAGGAACTGATGCGCGACCCCGCGCTCGACCTCACGGTCGAGCAATGGGCTGCGCGGGTGCTCTCCAGCGCGCGCACCCTTCGCCGTGACTTCCTCGCCGACACCGGGCTCACGTTCGAGCAGTGGCGGCTGCTCTGCCGACTCGGCGCTGCCGTGGAGTTCCTCGCTGCCGGCTACGACGTGGACCAGGTGGCCGCTCGAGTGGGCTTCGCCAGCCGCAACGGCCTCACGCGAGCCTTCAAGGGACGGTTCGGACTGACCCCCCACGAGTTCGGACGGGAGCTCTCCGCCCGACCCGGCGCCGGCGGACTGGCGCAACGGGCAGCGATGGCACGGCAGAGCGACGACCTGATCCGGATGATGGGCAAGACAGGCACTCCCGCTGCGCCCGAGATGCTGCCCCCGGCCAGCACGCCGTCGCACACCAACGACATCCACGTCCTCAGCTGGATGTACCGAGGCAGCGGGTACCTGGACATCGGCGACAAACGGTACGAGCGGGAGCGAGGGGTAGCGACCTGGATCCCCGCAGAAGTGGAGCATGTCACCGGCCTCCGCGAGAACTCCGTCTCCCTGCCGTTGGGCAACGCGAGCACCGGCGACCTCCAACTGGCAGTGCCGCTGCATGTGCGATTCTCGCCTGCGTGGGACGACTACTTGATGTTCTGCTCGATCAGCGCCCGGTCCGGACTGCGTCCTGACGACCACAACCCCCGCCACATTCTCGACCTGTTCGCGGAACAGGTTGCCGCGCAGCGAGCGCTGTCGGTGCCGATGCCCACGAATCCGCGCGCGCGTGCTGTCGCGTTGGAATGCTTGCGTCGTATCGGCGAGCCTGGCGGGACGCATAGTCTTGATGTCGGTGCTGAGATCCACCGCGCCTTCCGTGACGAGACAGGTATGACACTGGGTCGCTGGCGCTATGCCGCCCGCATGCGCATCGCTCGCGACCTGCTCGCCGGGGGAGCGCCGCCCAGCGCCGTCGCGCGCCGGATCGGGTACGCCCACCTACCCACGTTCAGCGCCGCCTTCTCCCGCTTCCACGGACTGTCTCCGCGCGACTACCAGCAGCGCGAGCCTGAGCGGAACCGGTAGCACCGTTGCTGTCCTGCAAAGCGGCCCTATCCACTGCGATTAAACCCTCAGTCTGCCGTCGTGCGGATGCCCAAGCGGGAAAGTTTGGACCTGCGGTCATTACGGAGGAAGAGCGCGTTTCCTGGCATTGGCGCGGGGCGATGTGCACGGGGTTGCACCTTCCGTAGCGGCATGTGGTCCGGTGGTCTTACGTCCCGGTCCCTTGAGGAAAGGTCCCTGCTCATGCATTCGTCCTTCGTGCCACCCCGCCAGGTCAAGATCGGTGACGCGGCGGCCTTCGCCGGCACCACGCCGCGGGCGATTCGCCATTACCACGAGATCGGCCTGCTCCCCGAGCCTGAGCGGGGCGGCGATGACCGCCGCCGCTACGGGTACGAGGACATGATCCGACTGCTGTGGATTCGCAAGATGGCCGACGCCGGGATCGCCCTGGACGACATCCGTGACGCCTTTACCTCCGGCACGGCTTCCGCCGGTGCGAACGGCGGAGACGGTATCGCGGGGATCCTGGAGCGGTTGGAGGAAACCCTCGCCGAGCAGGAGGCGGAATTGCGGCGGCAGCGGACCGCTGTGCAGCGGATGCGCACCGAAGGCAGCCGGATGGGCCTCCTCTCCGACTTCGTCACCGACCGTCTCAAGAGCCTGCCCGAGGGCTCCCTGCGTCAGGCGGACCTGGACAGTCTGCTGGTCACTGAGCGGATCTTCAGCCCGCTCGGCGCGGCCGTCCAGGCCACCCGCTTCGTCGTCCTGGCTACGCATCCCACTCTGCGAGAGGAATCCGACCGCATCGATGACGCCGAGGAGGCACTCGATGACAGTGTCGCCGTTGATGATCCACGGGTGGCTCAGGTGGCCGTCGAGCGGCACACCTTTGAAAGCGCCCTGCACGCCGTCATCGAGGAATCCGGCCTGGATAAGGACGACGATGCCCTCTTCGACGCCTGGGACGCTTTGCACCCTGCTACCGCCGATGACGGCGAGGACGAGGCCGACCTCAGCTCTGGCAGGCAGGAGGCTGACTCCATGAGCGTGTTCGAAGCCATCGGCAAGATGCCCTACGACTTCTCCCCAGCCCGCCTGCGCTGTATGGAACTGGCTGAAGAACTATCCGCCCGAGAGTCATCCGCTACCTAAAACACGGCCTGGGGCTGAAGGTGGCCGGCACCGCCGTGCAACGGCCGGTGGCACCGGTGTTGGTCCATCGACGGGCGGCGCCGCTTGGCGTACAGGGCGAGTGGGTCGTCGGCATCGACGTGAGGGAGAGCGCGCGACGGCTGGTTCGGCGGTTCGGGATGACTGTGGTTGCCCATGCGCTCGATGGTCTCGGGCCGCGATCGTGGTCGGCCGGGCGGTGGAGAGATCCATCGCCCTCGTACGCATCTCGTCGGCGGCGATCAGTCACCAACAAACCAGACGTATTGATGGGAGCCTTGCTCCGCAGTCCGGCACAAGGCTCGCACCGCGTCAACCCAGGGGCCACCTCGTGCTGCGGGCAGACGGTCCAGCTCCTCAAGCAGCATGGGGGTTTGCCAGGCGTTGAAGACGGTATCCGCGAACGGGCAGACACCGGCGAGCATGGGAAACTGCGACCGGTCGATCTCTGCGAGCGACTCGTCCCAGGCGACACCATGTTCGGACCCAGCTACAACGCTCCCGGACTCGTGACGAACCTGCAGGTTGATCATCGCGTCAAACTATCGCCCGGAGAGCCCACGGCCCATCCATTTTATTGCACACCCAGGTCAATAGGCCGTCACGCGAAGTGACTGCCCACAAGAAGGGGACCAGGGCCCGGCGACGTCGGTTGTTCGCGATGTTGGGAGGCACCCGGATCTACGGTCGGGTGCTGGTCACGAGTTTGACAGCACCGGGTTCCTTGCCAGGGCGCCATCGGGTTGCTCCTGGTGAAGCACACTGCCGAGGTTTTCTGCCAACAGGTTCGGCGCACGGTGTCGGAGTAATCCCTTGCCGGGAAGGGACCCCTCGTGCTGACACTGATCCCATGGTCAGGGCAACGAGGGAAACTCTAGCGGGAGGCGGTGTCGTCCTGGCCGTACCGGACGGCCTGTCAGGCTCGCCCCTTCTGCGCTTTGAGCGGGTTACGGACCGCAAGTGGATTCTCCGGCAGGGTGAACGGCCGCTGATCCAGGGCCGATCGGAGGGCGACGGCTGCTGCCGCGACCTCCACTTGCGCCGCCTGCCCGGCCACCGCTCTCCACTGCCGCCTCTGACCGCCGCGGCGATGCGGACCGGGGCCGACTGGCCGCACCGATACGCGCTGTGGCTGGAGGAGAGAGGGCTCGGCCCACTGCACTACGGGCGCTGGCTGCTGACTCCGCGCTCCACTTTCGTTCCGGGTATCTGGGATTGTGACCTCGTTCAGGACTGGCCGGACGCCACCCTCGAACTGCTCTGCGGGGGTGGCTGGCACGGTGTCTTGCCGCTGCGTCCGCTGCCGGCACCGGACTCCTCGCGCGTGAAGGCGTACCGCAAGCACGCCCGGGAGGGGACCCTCGCCCCGGTCCTGCTGTGGTGGGTGTCCTTTCTGGACGGTTGGCTGCTCCTCGACGGTCATGACCGGGCTGCGGCCGCGCTGGCTGAGGGCATGCAACCGGCCTGCGTGGAACTGTTGCGCGTACCGGACGACGCCGACTGGCGGGCGACCGCCGAGAAGATCACCGAGGCGCACGAGGAACGAGTGGCGCGACTGGCCGAGCGCCCCGCGGGCCCGCACGCTGCACGTGAACGGCAGGTGCTGGACCGGGGCTACGCCGACGTGATCTCCACCTTGGCGTACGACGCGAGCGCCACTCCCGTGTTTGATCGCCCCCGCGGCTGACCACGTCGTGCTGTGCCAATGGCCGCGCGGCCCCTGCCAAGTCCGCACCCTTGCCAGGATTGCTCAGCTCTCATTATCTTGACATCAAGATTCCTTGGTTGAGGGGAGGTTGTGGCTGTGGGAACGCTCGGATACTCCTTGGACGGCCTGCATCACGTGCAGCTTGCGATCCCTCCAGGCGCTGAGGAAACCTGCCGCGAGTTCTGGAGGGACGTTCTGGGCATGACAGAGCTCGAGAAGCCGCCGGTGCTGGCGACTCGCGGTGGGTGTTGGTTCCGAGGTGGTGGCCTGGAGGTCCACTTGGGGGTTGAAGAGGATTTCCGCCCGAACCGGAAGGCGCATCCGGGCATCCTTGTGACCTCGCTCCAGGCGCTCGCCAAACGGATGGAAGACAACGGAATGAGCGTCACCTGGGATGACAACTTTCCTGGACGCGATCGCTTCTATACGTTCGAGAAGCTGGGCAATCGGCTCGAGTTCCTTGAATCGACCGCGGTTGCTGACGTCGCTTGATCAGGGCGTCTTCTTCGTCCAGGCGTCAGTGCGGGGTCCCGCCGGGGAAGGGCGCCGAAGTCTGCCCGTTTCCGCGGGCATCGGAATGAGAAGGCGCTCAGGCGCCGAGGTGAGAGCAGGCAGCGGTTCTGGCGCGCCCGGTCGAGCGATCAGGACGCTGCCCCGGTTTCGGTGTGACCGCCTGCCGCGAAGAGGTGCGGGTCAGTTTTTGGTGGTTGCGGTTCGGTCGCTGGAGGTGTTGGTTCAGTTTCCGGAGCCGACGATGGCGGTGACGCGGATCTCCACGCGCATGGCGGCGAGGCCGAGGACCGTGACTCCGGTCTCGGTCCAGATCGGCGCGCGGCCGTCGAGGCGACGGCGGAACTGCTCGGCCATGACCGAGTTGTGGTCGTCGCCGATGACGTCATCTCCGGCTGCGACCTTGTGGTAGGAGTTGACGTGGATGACGTCCTTCCATGTCGCGCCGACCGTGGCGAGCGTGCGCTCCACGTTGTCGAAGGCCTGGATGATCTCGTCCTCCAGTGAGTCCGGGATGACCAGGTCGTCATCCACCCCGGCCTGGCCGGAGATCTCGACCCGGTCGCCGACGCGGACGGCCCCGCTGTAGCCGAGGCTCTCGTACAGCTTCTCGCCGTAGCCCGGAACGACGCCGAAGGTGACGGTGCTCATGATGCTTCCTCTTTCTGTCCGTAGGGGAGTGCGTTTCCTCTCGCGTGAGTTCACGCGTAAAGTAAAACTAGCACACGATGACTTCAAGCGTAAAGTGATGGCGGACTTCGCCGGAGGGCGGGAAGATCCATGAGAAGCACGGGAGAGCCCATGAGTGGCACGGTCGAACACGAGGACGACGCGGAGCTGCGGTGGCTCGACGAGCAGGAGAAGGCGGCGTGGACGGGGCTGATCTCCCTTGTCCTGCTGCTGCCCGGCAAGCTGGAGTCGCCGCTGCGGCAGGAACACGGCCTCACCCTGTTCGAGTACCTCGTGCTCAGCCACCTCTCCGAGGCTCCGCAGCGCAAGCTGCGGATGGGAGAACTCGCCTTCCTCGCCAGCGGGTCGCTCTCCCGCCTGTCCAACGTCACCAAACGCTGTGAACGGCGCGGCTGGGTCCTGCGGACACCCGACCCGGCCGACGGCCGCTACACCCTCGCCGAACTCACCGACGCCGGCTTCGACATCGTGCACCTGGCAGCGCCCACACACCTGCGCGCCGTACGCCGCATCGTCCTCGACTCGCTCAACACGACCGACCAGAAGGCCCTCGCCCGCATCGCACAAAAACTCCGCATCATCCCCGACGACTTCGGCTGACAGCGGTCCCACGCAACGAGAAGGGGCTTCTGGACCTCTGGGCGTGACGGCGTGTCAGTTCTCTTTGATGCTGGCTGAAGGAGGTGCGAGGCAGCTCGGGCAAGCGCTGCCATATACCGGCCTCGTTCCAGTCCCGAAGCCGTCGCCAGCAGGTCATCCCCAAGCCGAAGCCCAGCTCCTGAGACCGGGGCAGGGTCGGTACGGCAGCAAGCACCACCTGATCGTCGGGGCGCACTCCATCCCGCTCGCGGCAAGCACCACCGGCGGCAACCGCAACTACGTCACCCAACTGATCCCGCTGATCCAGGCCGTCCCGCCGATCCGCGGTAAGCGCGGCCAGCCACTGTGCCTCCCCAGGAGTCTGTACGCCGACCGCGGCTATGACCACGAGGTCTGCTGGGACACGGTCCGCCGGTTCCAGATCACTCCGCACATTGCTCGCTCACCCGGCGTAGCACCGGGCACGGCTCCGGCCTGGGCCCGCGCAGCCTCACATCCGGGATCTGAGCACGTCGACCTCACAGCCCGGCGCGAAGGGGTCGAAGCCGTGCTCGATCAGCCAGCGAACTGCCAGCAGGCTTCGCAACGACCACCACGCGTGGATCACGTCGAGGTCGATGTCGGTGCCATAGCCGGCGATGACGTCGTCGAGGTGCTCCTCGTGTCCGAGTGTGAAGGTGGCGAGGTCGTACAGGGCATCACCCTGGCCCGCCTCGGACCAGTCGATGATGCCGGTGACTTCGTCGCCGTCGACGAAAACGTGCGCGATCTGCAGGTCGCCGTGTGTGAACACCGGAGTCCACGGCCTGAGCGCGGCCTCGGCGACCTGGCGGTTACGAGTGACCAGGTCAGCGGGCAGGACACCGTTCGTCACGAGCGACTCGCACTCGTCGTCGAGTTCCGCCGCCAGCGCGACGATGCTCCGGCCGGCCCGGCCCGGCATGGGCGGCACGGGCGATTCGTGCAGCTTCCGGATGGCGGCGCCTGCCGCGGCCCACCCCGCCGGCGACCCGGTCGACGGCCCGCCGAGGCGCCCAAGCGTCGCTCCTGGGAGTGCGGTGATCGCGAGCACGGGCGGTTTGCGCCACAGGACCTCCGGGGTCGGGACCGGCGCGAGGGACATCGCCTCGACCTCGACGTCGATGCGCGCCTGATCGGCGTCCACCTTCAAGAACACGTCACCGACGCGCAGAGTCGCGCGCTCGGAATGGGCGACGACGACTTTGACCTCATCCATGGGCGACCAGTATCCCGGGGATGATCGCCGACGTCGCCAGGTTTATCGCGTGCGATTACGCGGCTGACCGCGTCCCGATATTCGGCGGCCCCGTGCACAACACCGGCCTCAGACCAGGTCAAGCCCACCGCTTTTGTTCGGAGTTCTTCGGCGGGCATGGTCTGCTGAACGGGAGTTCATTCAGGCCAAGGGGTCATTCCAGGGCTGAAGACGCACGGCCTGTCATCTAGCCGCCAGCCCGCTCCGGAACGAGCACGGTGCCGCGGGTATCCCCGGGTGCGGTGACGATGGTGCCGGGTGGGCCGCCGGACAAGGCGTGGACCGGAGCGTGGATGCCGCGGGCTGCCGCCTCCTCTGGATCGATCTCCTCCCACCTCCGCCACGGGTGCCGCGTCAGGAGATCCCGGTCCGGATCTTGTAGACCATCCCGTTGACGACCTGTCGGTCCTTCACACGTGGACGGACCGTCGCGGCCGCGGTATCAGCGGAGCGAGTAACTCCCACTCCTGATCAGTGAGTTCATGACGACGTATCACCCCGCCATGATCCACCATCCGATGATCTTTGAAGACGGACCCTAGATGATCGATTCCAAGGGGTTTAGTGGTCCTAGGCGGTCAAGGCGCGCAGGACTGGCTGGTAGGTGTGGTCGTTGTGCCAGTTGCGGCGGTGAGGGCGAGGATGCGTTGCAGGACGCGGACGGCCACTCCGCCGGGAGTGCGGCCGCGGTGCCGTTCGAGGTCGAGTTGACCCTTGAAGGTTTTGTTGATCGACTCGATGACCTGCCGCAGCGGTTTGAACAGATGCGATCCGGGCCGCTCGGTCTCGCCTATGCGGGCCGGCCGCAGCAGCCGGACACCCAGCTCGGATAGCCGTTGTTCGAACTCGTGGCCGAAGTAGTTCTTATCGCCGATCAGCGTCTGGCCAGGGCGCTCTGTGGTGAGCTGGGACTCCCCGTCGAGCAGGTCCAGCAGGGTCTCGCGTTCGTCGGCCTTGGCTCCGGTCAGCGCGAAGGCGACGGGCAGGCCGTGCAGTGCGCAGACCAGGTGCAGCCGCAGTCCCCAGAAGTAACGCGTGTGACTGGCGCAGCACCCGTACTGGGCCCATCCGGCCAGGTCGGAGCGCCTGACGGTCTCACGGGAACGGCCGCACTCAACCGGCGTGGAGTCCACGACCCATACGTCGTCGCTCCACAACGTGGTGTCCCGGGCCAGCATGCGGGTCACGTGGCGGACGAGGTCTGCGGACTCGCGCAGGCGCTTGTTGTAGCCGGGCTGCTTGGGCAGGTAGGGGAAGAGGTGCCGCAGGTGGGCATGAGCGTGCTGCAGCCACCGCGCCTCGGAGGTGAAGCTGAGCATGGCCTGCATCATCGCCAGGGTCACCAGCTCGGCGTCGCTGAGCTGCGGCGCAATGCCCACGGCTGGCCGCCATGGCCCGAACGGCGGCGAACCCTTCAGCAGATCATCGGTCTTCACGTAGAGCGCGGTCGCGAGGGAGTCCAACTCTGTCTTCACGCATCGACATTGGACTCCCTCGCCGCGACTGCGCAGGGGACCGTGGGAAGCCCGGCGTGGATACCCTCGACTACGGTGTCAGCACGATCCTGCCGAAGACCTCGCCCGTGTACATCTTCTGGTGCGCCAGCATGGCTGCGTCCAGTGGCAGCACCTCGTGCACCACTGTTTCGATCTCGCCGCGGCTCGCTGCGGCGAACTGCTCGCTCCGCACGGCACGCCGGTCGGCTCCGGTGACGGTGGCTGCGCTGAAAGCGGCGAAGGACATCGACTTCTGGAACGCCGCCATGATCTTCGTGCCGAAGTCCGCCGGTGGCTGGCCTGCGACAGCGCCCACAGCCACCATGCGGCCGTTCGGGTTGAGCCGGTCGAAGAACGACGGCATGTCCTTGCCGGCCACCACGTCGATGATGACGTCATAGCCTGCGGGAGCTTGTTCCCCTCCTTCGCCGGAGCGGTCTAGCACGTGGGTCGCGCCGAGACGTCGCAGTCGCTCACCGCGCTCGGCCGAGGAGGTGGTAACCGCCACCGCGGCGGCGCCGCCGCGAGCGGCGAGTTGCACCACCATGATCCCGATGCTGCCGGCCGCGCCACGGACCAGGACCGTCTCCCCGGGAGCGAAGTGGGCGTGGCGGAGCCCGAAGTGGGCCACCACGCCGGAACTGCCGAGTGTCACCGCATCGACTGCGGACAGGTTCACGGGCAGGGGAACGATCTCCTCGACCGGCGCGAGGGCCTGTTCGACGTATCCTCCGCCGGTTCCGGTGAAGCCCCACACCCGCCCGCCGATCCACGAGGCGTCGACGCCGTCACCGACCGCGGTCACGGTGCCCGCCACCTCGCTGCCCGGGATGTGGCCCTCCTTGAAGCCGTAAGCTGCCAGGGCCCCGCTTCGGATCACGGCGTCGACTCCACCGACGCCCACGGCCTCGGCGGCTATCACCACCTGTCCGGCAGCAGGTGCGGGAGCCGGCAGGTCGACAACAGCCAGACCTTCAGGACCTCCGTACGTCTGGATCGCGATTGCCTTCAATGTCGTCTCCCATGTTCTCGGGCCGATCAAATGCCGTCGGCTCAGTACCCGCCGCCGACGGTTCACGGCGCGGCTGGGGTTCGGTCCCGGTGCTGTGCGCCCCGATGATCTCGGTGAGCTGCTACGTCTTGAACGCTAACGGACGCCCCCGTCCGTTTAGGTAAAGTGAGAGCATGACCGACCGATTGCCTCACACCCTGCGTTCCGACGCGCTGGACAACCGCGAGCGCATCCTCGACGCGGCCCGAGCACTGTTTTCCGCCGACGGCCTGGACGTGCCGATGCGGGAGATCGCGCGGTGCGCGGGGGTCGGACCTGCCACCTTGTACCGTCATTTCCCGACCAAGCAGGTGCTGGCCACCGAAGCCTTCGCGGACCAGTTGCGCGCATGTCGCACCATCGTCGACGACGGGTGCGCCGATCCCGATCCGTGGCGTGGCCTTTGCCTGGTGATCGAGAAGATCTGTGAGCTGCACGCGCGGGATCGAGGTTTCAGCGAAGCCTTCATGTCGACCTTCCCAGGGGCGCCGGATGTCGCGGGCCGTGAGTACACGGTGAAAGCGGTCGCCGGACTGGCCCAGCGGGCCAAGGACGCAGGGCACCTGCGGTCCGACTTCGTCCTGGACGACCTCATTCTCATCCTCATGGCCAACAAGGGGATCCACACCAGATCGACCGACACCCAGGTCATGGCCTCCCGACGCTTCGCAGGGTTGGCGATCCAGGCGTTCGAAGCCTGCCCTCAGCACGCACCACTACCACCAGCGGCACGACTGGTATCCGCAGCACCGGACAGCGCCTGACCGTGGGCGAGCGGTATCCACGCTCGACGAACGAACCACTGAACCCCTTGGAATAGATCATCTAGTGCATTGACCGCATAGGTTCGCCGGGTTGGGTCGGACTGCGGTTTTGAGGGGGCGGCCCCAGCGGGTGCCTTTCTCGCTTATGCGAGCGCGGTTCTTGCGCTGGGGGCGAGCACATCAGGGTGGCGGGTGTTGGCGCTGTGTCCGCGCATCGCCAACACCCTGCACGATCTCCTTACGAAGGCCACCGCGTGGGTGGAGACATCGTGAGATCTGGGTGTCCTTGGCTGAGGGTGGCGACTCGTGTCCGACGCACCGCTTGGTCGATGACCGAGTCACTGCTCCTAGCGGCGAACCTGGAATGTCAGTCCTTCTCGGCTGCTCAACCGCACAACACGGCGACCGGTCTCTTCGGACCAGGTGACCGAAGCGTGGCCATGGTCGTGTGCGCGGGCGACGACGCCGTCCAGATCACCGACCTCGACCGCAAGTTCCCACTGCGGGGCGGATGCGCTGGGTCCCCGTGTGGCGATGAAATCGGCGCAGATCAGAGGGGCGCCAGTCGTCTCCCCGTAGAAGTGACGGGCTTTGTCAGGCTGATCGCAGGCCAGGACCATGCGGTGCGGAGCGCTCGCCAAGTGGGGCGGAAACTTCCATCCGGTGAAGTGGCGCGGCTGCCACAGCGAGAAGGCGGCACCGAGCGGATCGATCAATGTCGCCATGCGGCCCTGATCGCCCGCGTCGAAGGGAGGCACTACAAGGCGTGCGCCATTCACCACTGCCGCTTCGGCACGGCGATCGACGTCGTCGACTGCCAAATAGTAGGCGATGTGGGCGGGTGTTCCCGGTGGGTAGACCGTGTTTGCCAAGTCGCTCACACCGCCGATCAGGTGGCCATCGATGGCTATCTTGGTGGCCCTGCGCCAGTCCTTCTCGTCCACCGCGAAGCGCCAGCCCAGCGTCTTCGAGAAGAAGGTGGCGGTGCCGGCTAAGTCGCGGGTTTTGAGGTCCATCCAGCAGAACTCGTTCAGTGAACCCAGACGGGTCGTCATCATGTGCTCCTTGTCGTCTCGATGCTGGGTATCGGGTGCTCAGACGACTCCGCAACAGATTTTCAGCTGCTGGGCATTCAGAAGAGTCGGCGGACCCGTTGCTGCCGCACCGATCCGAGCCTGCGCGGGCGGGCCCGGTCTTCGCCGGATGGATCAGACTGCGGTTTTAAGAGGGCGCCCGCCCCAGCGGATGCCCTTCTCCCTGCGGATGCGGACGCGTTCCCTGCGCTGAGCGGCGAGCACGTCGGGATGGCGGGCGTTGGCGTTGCGCCAGCAGAGATAGCGGTGCGGGGCCCTGGTTTGCGCGGGATGGCTGCGGTGGTGGCGGTTGGCCAGGGTGGACTGGCGCAGTGGGCCGAAGTCGGCCTCGATCGGGTTGGCCCAGGAGGCGTAGGTCGGGATGAAGCACAGCTCGACCTTTGTTCTTCTTCGCCCAGCGGCGGATGTCCTGACCGGTGTGGGCGGAGAGGTTGTCCAGGATGATGTAGGTGGATGCGCCGTCGGGTCGGGCGGCGCGGATCGACTTCAGCGCGGCCAGGGTGGTGGCGGTGCCTTTGCGGCGCTGGTCGACACCCCACAACCGGTCGTCGCCGACGGAGTAGCCGCCGTGGAAGTAGGTGACTCCGTGAGTCCGGTGGTAGGTCGCCGGCAGCCGGTGGGATTTGCCCTGCTTCGCCCAGCAGGAGCCCACGGTGGGGCGGATCCCCAGGGGCCCGAACTCGTCGAAGGCGAAGACCCGGTCCGGGAAACGTTCCAGCACCTTCTCGATGCGGTCGAGCTTGGCGGCGCGTTCGTGGTCAGGGGATTCCTTCCAGGTCTTGGTTCGCTGGAAGGTGATGCCGCGGCGCCGGAGCAGGCACCGTAGGGCTTCCCGGCCGATGCGAATGCCGTGTCCGTGGACGCGGCGCAGGTAGGCGGCGAGTTTGCGAATCGACCAGCGGGTGAAGGGCTGGCCGAGCCTGGTGGGGCGGGTGGTGGCCGTCTGGATGACGAAGTCTTCGTCTCCAGTGCTGAGTTGGCAGGGACGGCCTCCCGCCCATCGAGGGTCCAGGCAAGCCAGTCCGATCTCGTTGAACCGGTGGATCACCTCCCGCACCGTGTCCTCGTCGGCTTGGACCAACTGGGCGATCACGGGGACACGGTTCCCGCCGGCGGACTCCGGCAGCATCATCGCCCGCCGGTAGCGCACCGAACTGGTACTGCCCCGGCACACGACCTGCTGCAGCTTCTGCCCTTCCTGTTCGGTCAGTCTGCGCACCCGCACAGGCTCGGCCACCACACCCCCACGGTCGAAACGGACGTCACCGCCCATCCAACCGATACGACCACTACTCCGGCGAACCTATGCGGTCAGAGCACTGGCCGACTGGCAGGGGACGCCGGTACTCACTCATCGGAACTGCCGTAATCGAACAGAGGCGGCAAGTGGTGCCTCCCGAAGTGGTGAACATCTGCCGTCCGTTCTCGGGCTCTGGCACACATTCCGGATGCTGTTGGTGATCTCTAGACGCTCAAGTCTCGGCAGAATTGCCGGAATCTGCTAACTGGCCTGGCTCGGGTCGGCGGTTCGCTGCCGGGCGAGCCGCATTGGCTGAGCCTGATGACGTTGGCTCCGGCAGCGGT
The DNA here is from genome assembly GCF_036182465.1 of Streptomyces sp. NBC_00258. Lineage (NCBI taxonomy): Bacteria > Bacillati > Actinomycetota > Actinomycetes > Kitasatosporales > Streptomycetaceae > Streptomyces > Streptomyces sp. NBC_00258. The sequence goes on along the minus strand of NZ_CP108081.1, from coordinate 1,003,282 downwards.
GAGGACATGCTGGACGTGAGTCTTTGCTGTCCCTCGGTAGCGGCAGTGGCGGAGACCGTGCGCGTGGACTGTTTCGGAGACGGTGGCCTCGCATCCGGCGCGTAGCGCGTAGCGGCGCTGCCACTGCTCGGTGTCCTGCTCGTGCCGGACCCGGGTCTGGATCTCCTGCAGACGCTGGGGCAGGAGGGTGATGTGGCGAGCGCGGCCGTCGGTATTTCCGGTGCAGGCGAGCCGGTCTTCGCATGTCCGGCAGGCAGGTTTGGGAAACAGCACAGAGAGCCGCTCATGCTGGTCGCCGAGGGTGGGCTTCCACGGGTGGCTGGTGATTCCGCGGGGACAGGTCAGGGTGCGGGCCTGCCAGTCGGGGATGAAGTCGGCCTTCGTGAAGCCGGGGTGGTCCTGGGCTCGGGGGTCGGCGCGGACCGGCCCGGTCAAGGCGATTCCGTGGACGCGGGCAGCCTGGTCGATGGACTCAGGCGTGACATATCCGGCGTCGACGAAGTGTTCCAGATCCGTGAACTGCTGTCGGACCAGACGCTGATGGATGTCCTCGAGCACATCGATGTCCTGCTCAGGAGCGGGCCTGGTCATCACCTGCACAATGACGTTCGGCCCGCTCTCGCTGCAGATCTCGCTCTGGTGATCGCGATAACCGATCCAATTCTTCGTGCCGGCCGCAGTGACCTTCCGGCTGTATCGGGCTTGCGGATCGTAGGGGGAAACAATCTCGACGCTGGCCCATGGGACACAGGCCGTGGCAGGATCCGGCCGCCCGTCCGTCGTCGGCGGCAGGTCCGCGCGGCGGGGCACGTTGCGTCGGCTCAGCCGGTCTTTGGTGGACTTCGGGCTCCGCCACCGCAGCCGGCCCTCGGCGTCGTGCCAGTACTGCTGCACCCACACCTGACGCAGGATCTCGATCTGCACCAGTGTCCGCAGCCGCGGTGGGGCATCGTCACCGAACACGGCTCGCAGCAGCCAGATGCCGTCCTCGCCGACCTGCAGCGCGTGCTCCTCCAGTGCTGCCTTGCCCTTGGGAAGCCGGTGGTAGAAGGCCGGACGCCCGTAACGGTCTGCCCAGGCCGGCAGGACCAGTGGCGCCAGCCATTCCTCATCTTCGAGGGTGAGTTGCTCCAGCGCGGCCCGCAGGGTCTCGGCGACGAGCTCGGTCCTGTTCAGCGTCCGCACTGCGGCCAGCACGTGGGTCGAGTCCGTCCGTACCCGGCCGCCACGTCGCTTGACCAGCCCGGCAGCCACGAGATGATCCACCATCAGTGCCAGCAACCGGTCGGCCCGATCGCCCTGGGCCATGCGGTCTCGGAACTCGCTGAGCACAGAGAAGTCGAAACCCGGATCATCGAGATCCATCGCGAGACAATACTTCCAGTCCAGTCGGCACCGGACCGCCTCGGCAGCCTGGCGATCGGTCAAATTCTCCGCATACTGCAGCACTGACACCATCGCCAGCCGTGCCGGCGACAGACCCCGCCGCCCATCGGCCGGGAACCAGTCGGCGAAGTCATCGTCCACGAACAGCTCATCCAACCGGTCCCGTACCCACATCGCCGGCGTGCCCCGCGGATTACTCGCCCGCGCCATCCGGACCGTCAACGCCGGAATCGACCGCCCCGAACCCACACCCATCGACACTGCGGCCACCCCTTCGACCGCTCGATCCGCCCCGCGCCACCAGCGCAGCACACCCCAGAACCCAACAGCAAGACCCCGCGGAACCTCACCCTGCCGCCCGGAGATCACCAACAGCATCCATTCCGTGAGAACGGTGGACGAGTCTCTTTTGATCGGCAGACTGGAGCGATGCGGATGGAGAGCGTCGCCCGGATCCAGGCAGTCCGACTCGCCGTGATGGTCGGTGCAGTCATTGCCGCTCCAGTCCTGTTCGTGGCTGGGACTCCGTTGCGCCGCCGTATGTTGCGTCGCTACTACCGCGAAGACGGCTCGGGCCTTGTGAGCAAAGAGGACGGTTGGGTGAGCCCGGGATACTTCGTCGTCACCAACGTGGTTGTTCGAGCCCTCTGCTGGCCGTCGGAGTACGTACTCCGACGGCTTCGTCCTGCCTGACCAGGGCAGTCATCGGGCGGCGGTGAGAAGTACCCGTTTACGGAGGAGCGGGAGCTTGGCGCGGCCGAACATCTGGCGCTTGACCATCTTGATGTGGTTGACCCGGCCTTCGACGGGGCCGGAGTTCCAGTGACTCGTCAGGCCCTGGACGACGGCGCCCCAGTCCTTCTCCAGGCCGGTGGCGAAAGAGTGGAGGCCCGGAAGCTCCTCGGCTCGCGCGCTGACGACCCAGTCCTTCAGATGCTGGCCGGTGCGAGTGGTGAGGATGGCAGCGAAGCTGCGGACGAGGCGGTGGGCCGCCTCGAGCTCCGGGCAACGGGTAAAGACTTCGGTCAGCTGTTTTCCCTCACTCTCCGAGAGCCGGTCGGGGTGACGCATGATCCACCCAGTGACTTGTCGGAGTCCTGGTGGCGCGGGCCCGACGACGCGGATACGGCGTCGGCGTCGTGGCCGTAGATAGTCGCTGATGATCTGGTAGCTGCCGCGGTAGCCGAGGCCCTGGAGCTCGGAGTGGAGCTGGATCGCATTGGTGCCCCCTTCTGCCCAGCGTTTGTCCAGGTGGGACTTGTAGGGGTCGAGCTGGCTTGGCCGAGGTTGCTGTCGGCCGCCGAGTAACTCCTCAGGAGTTGCCGCGCGAGCGCATCGGCGGACCGTGTTTCCACCCATGTGCAACTCGCGAGAGATCTCTCGAATGCCATGGCCCTGGTGGAGGAGCGCGTGGACGATGGCGTGACGTTCACGGACACGGGCTTCGATCGGCGACATCTCCCTTCCCGACGGCGGTTCAATATCCGGCAGTTCACCCAGGCCGGAGCCGGGTGACCGCAGGCAAACGGTGGGCTGGCGCACGCACTGTTCCACCGCGGTGCCAAGGTTCTGCCACAGGTGAAAGCGGTCAGCGACCTGGACTGCCTGTGGGGCCCCAACGCGGGCGCCCTCAGCGTAGGAGCCGGCACGATCCCGGCAGATCACCTCGATCCTGGGATGCTCACGCAGCCATGTGGCCAGCGTCCCCGCGTCCCGTCCTGGCAGCAGGGCGAGCGGTTTGCGGGTCTCGCAGTCGATGAGCACGGTCCCGTAGTGCTGCCCACGGCGGGTGGCGAAATCATCGACCCCGAGCACCTTGGGCGCTTCCCAGTAGGGATCAGAAAGGGCCATCAGCAGCCGCAGCAGCGTCGTCCGGCTGACCGCACTGTGCAGTGTTACGGCCAGCCGGGCCCCCGCGCGGCCGGCAAGCGCGACGGCCACGGCTTCCAAAACCCGGCGCGAAGCAGGCGTCCGTCTCCCGTACCGGAAGGTCAGCCCCGCGACCTGCTCGACGAACGTACGACGCCCGCACAGGCCGTTGCCGCAGTACAAGCGCCGCACGGTCAGCTCGATCAGCACCGGCTGGTCGCCGATCGGACTATCGGCCAGGCGACGCTCGTAGCAGCTGTGCACACGATTCGACGGAAGTTCGCAGTCCGGGCACAGAGCAGCGCCATCGAGGGTCCTCGCAACGATGCGCACCACACCGCACTCCGTGAACACCCGCTCCACCAGAACCGCGCTGAAGTGCGGAAACAGCACCGCTATGAGGTCATCACACCGCACCACGGTCCCAGCTGACGGGACGTCACCGTGTCAGAACCCCGGTGATCGTCCTCACGGAATGTGTGCCAGAACCCCGTTCTCGTGGACAAAGTCAGACGCGCCGAGCCCGAGCAGGGCACGGCCCCCGGACAGGGCGTCGAGGTAGCCCATGCTGGTTGGCGAGTCGAAGCCGTATGCCTCGGCAACTCAGACGCCGACGAGGCCGGCTGCGCGCACGGTCGCAGCGCCGGGCTGCGTCAGCGGCGGACGCGCAGAGCGTGAAGACCTCAAGCGATGTCATGGCACCCGGCCGGAGCACCGACGCCGTGCGAGGTCAGTACGCGCCTTCTCGCGCGAAACAGGCTCTCTCGCACATCTGCCATGGTCGCCTGGCCGCCAGTGACGCGGGCGTCATCGGCGGGGAAGCGCTGTCCTGCTTGCCCCCACACCCACGCCGCAGATGACGTAACCACGCCTCGGCCCTTGGGGGGAGGGAACGATCGGGGGAGGAAAGTCTCCCTGCCACGGGCGTCACTGGCGATGCCAGACTGCCGGGCATGACCGGCCGCGACGGTGATCGCACGGTCGTCCAGGTCCTGCGGCGACGACGGTCCCGCCCCTGCCGTGCCGCTGTGCGCGGCGTGATCCGTCCGCGATGCGAAGGCGTAACCATGTCCACTGAAGTCCCCGAGTCTGCCGTTCCACCCCCCGCCGGAGCCGGCGACTCCTCGCCGGCTCCCAGTCGGCGCACCTTCATCGCCACCACCGGCGCGGTCGGTGGTGCGGTCGTTGCGGGCGGTGTGATCGGGGGAACATATCTCGGCCCGGAGGAAGCGGCCGCCGCCGATACGTCGCCCTCCAGCCATGTGTCCCTGACGGTGAACGGCACCCGGCGCACGCTCACCGTCGACAACCGCACCTCGCTGCTGGATCTGCTGCGCGAGCACTTCGAGCTGACCGGCTCGAAGAAGGGCTGTAACGCCGGGGCCTGCGGAGCGTGCACGGTCCTGGTCGACGGGCAGCGGGTGAACTCCTGCCTGACGCTCGCGGTACGCCTGGAGGGCGCCCGGGTCACCACGATCGAGGGCCTGGCCGACGGCGATCAACTGCACCCGCTGCAGCAGGCGTTCGTCGACCAGGATGCCTTCCAGTGCGGCTACTGCACCCCCGGCCAGATCATGTCCGGGGTTGGCTGCATCAAGGAGGGGCACACCGGTTCGCCGGAGGAGATCCGGGAGTGGATGAGCGGCAACATCTGCCGCTGCGGCTGCTACGTGAAAATCGTGCGGGCCCTCGAGCAGACCGCCGGCCGGAAGTAAGGAACCGCTGACATGCATCCCTTCTCCTTCACGAAGGCCGCGAACACCCGTGAGGCCCTCAACGCGGGCCGCCACGGCGGCCGTTACATCGCCGGCGGCACCACGCTCGTCGACCTGATGCGCGAGACCGTCGAGCGTCCCGAAACCCTGGTCGACATCAGTGACCTGCCGATGCGTGACGTCCAGGTCACCGAGCGCGGTGGCTTGCGCATCGGCGCCCTGGTGACCATGACCGAGGCCGCCGCTCACCCCAAGGTGCGCTCTCTGTACCCCGTCATCTCCCAGGCGCTGGAACTGAGCGCTTCCGCCCAACTGCGGAACATGGCCACCATCGGCGGCAACATCATGCAGCGCACCCGCTGCACCTACTTCCGCGACGTCACCGCCGACTGCAACAAGCGAGAGCCCGGCTCGGGTTGCGCCGCGCTGAAGGGCTTCAACCGCACCCACGCGATCCTCGGGACGTCCGACACCTGCGTGGCGACCCACCCCTCCGACGCGGCCGTGGCATTCGCCGCGCTGGAAGCATTGGTGCATCTGCTGGGCCTGGACGGGGAACGCCAGATCCCCTTCGCCGACTTCCTGCTGCGACCGGGCAACACCCCGAATCGTGAACAGGCCCTGAGGAGAGGTGAGTTGATCACCGCAGTGGAGGTTCCCGCGCTGCCGCGCCCGCTGAAGTCCGGCTATCTGAAGGTGCGCGACCGCCAGTCCTACGAATTCGCCCTCACCTCGGCGGCGGTGGCGCTCCATGTGCGCGGCGGGGTGATCCGGGAGGCGAAGGTCGCCGCCGGGGGAGTGGGCACCGTGCCGTGGAAGCTGCCCGCCGTTGAGCGGCACCTCGTCGGCGAGCGCCCCTCGGAGTCGTTGTGGACGGCCGCTGCCGCCAAGGCGGCGGAAGGCGCTCGTCCCCTCCAGCACAACCGGTTCAAGGTCGAGTTGCTGAAGCGGACCGTGGAACGTCAGCTGCGCGTTGTAGGAGGTACCAAGTGAGTCCCCAGCCGCAGGCAGCCGTGGGTGCGCCGCTGTCGAGGGTGGACGGCCGGCTGAAGGTCACCGGCAAGGCGCTGTACGCCGCCGAACACGACGTCGACGGAGTGGTGCACGCCGTGATCGTCGACGCGAGCATCGGCCGCGGCCGCGTCACCTCGATCGACACCGGCGCCGCCGAAGCCCATCCGGGCGTGCTCCGGGTCATCAGTCACCGCAACGCGCCGAAGCTGCCGTACCGCGACAACGCCGGGTCCAACAACATGCCGGGCCGACGGCTTCGCGTCTTCCAGGACGACAAGGTCCTCTTCCACGGTCAGCCGGTCGCCGTCGTGGTCGCCACCACGCTGGAGGCCGCTCAGCACGGCGCGAGCCTCGTCAAGGTCGGCTACGACGCCGAGCAGTCCTCGACCGACCTGCACGACGCCGAGCCGGACAAGCCGACCACCTACGCGCGCGGCGACGCGGAAGCGGGACTGCGCGACGCTCCCGTGCGGCTGGACCTGACCTACCAACTGGCGCGCAACCACCACAACCCGATGGAACCGCACGCCACTATCGCCCGCTGGAACGGCGACAGGCTCACCGTGTGGGACAAGACCCAGTGGGTGATGGGTACCCACGACGAACTCGCCGCCGTGTTCGACCTGCCCGCAGAGTCGGTGCGCGTCATCAACCCGTTCGTCGGCGGCGGCTTCGGCAGCGGGCTGCGCTGCTGGCCGCACACGGTCATCGCCGCGTTGGCCGCGCGGGAGACGAAACGTCCGGTCAAGCTGGTGCTCAGCCGCAGGCAGATGTACTTCGGCACCGGCTTCCGGCCGTCGTACGAGTACCGGCTGCGGTTGGGCAGTGACCGGCGCGGCCGGCTGGCGGCGGCGATCCACGACATCGACGCCGAGACCTCTTCGTACGAGACGTTCACCGAGGCCGTCATGGGCGCGGGGCAGATGACCTACAGCATGCCGGGCGTGAGCCAGGCGTACCGGACGGTGCCGCTGGACGTGAACACCCCGATCTGGATGCGCGGCCCAGGCTTTGCCTCGGCCTCCTTCGCGATCGAGTCGGCAATGGACGAACTCGCGCACAAGCTCGGCATCGACCCGATCGAGCTGCGCAGGCGCAACGAGCCGAACGAGGACGAGTCGAGCAACCTGCCGTTCTCGACCCGGCGGCTGCGTGAGTGCTACACGGTCGGTGCCCGGGAGTTCGGCTGGAACCGCCGCAACCCCAGGCCCCGCTCGACGCGTGACGGGGACTGGCTGGTCGGTCTGGGCATGGCCGCCGGTGTCTATGATCCCGGGCGCTTCCCCGCGGAGGCCCGAGCCCGCCTCGACGCCGACGGCACCGCTGTGGTCGAGGCGGCCACCAGTGACATGGGGCCGGGCACCTACACCTCCCAGACCCAGGTCGCCGCCGACGCACTCGGACTGTCCATGCGCACGGTCACCTTCAAGCTCGGCGACTCCCTGTATCCGCAGACCGGCCCGCACGGCGGCTCGGCGACCATGGCCAGCGTCGGCTCCGCCGTCGTCGACGCCTGCGACCAGGTACGCAAACAGGCGATCCAACTGGCTGTCGAGGACCGCGAGTCGCCGCTGTACGGAGTGGACGCCGCCGATGTGGTCGTACGTGGCGGTCGGCTGCACGTGCAGGGCACCCCGACGCGCGGTGAGACGTACCGGAGCCTGCTGGCCCGCAACGACCGTTCCCACCTGGAAGCGCGCGGCAGTTACACGGGGCCGCCGACGCCCCAGCGGGAGTCCTACCACGCCTACAACGCGACCTTCGCCGAGGTCGCGGTGGACGCGACGCTCGGTCTGGTCCGGGTGCGGCGGATGCTCGGCGTGTACGACGCGGGCCGCATCATCAGCCCCAAGCTCGCCGACAGCCAAGCGATCGGCGGCATCGTGGGCGGCATCGGCACGGCCCTGCTGGAGCACACGGTCACCGACCACCGCGACGGCCGAATCGTCAACGCCAACCTCGCCGACTACCTCGTGCCCGTGAACGCCGACGTCCCCCAGGTCCGGGCGATCTACCTGGACGGCGAGGACAACGCGGGCAACGCGCTAGGGGTGAAGGGACTCGGCGAGGTCGTCCAGGTGGGTGTGGCGGCCGCCATCGGCAACGCGGTCTTCAACGCCACCGGCCGCCGGGTCCGCGAACTGCCCATCACCGCCGAGGCGTTGCTCTGAGCCGAGTGCCCGGGCCCGCCGCCCGGCGGCCCAGCGGCCAGGGCACTCCTTCCGCGTCCGGCAGCCGGTCCCCCCGGCCCAGCTGCCGGACCCATACAGGGCCGCCGCATGATGACGCTCCCTTCTGGAGCGGCGGCGGCCCCTCATCCCTTGCACGAAGGACCCGTTCATGCTGAACATCGCGGACACACTGCACCCCTGGTGCCGCGAGGCACGCCCCTTCGCCCTGGCCACCGTCGTCGACGTCACCGGCAGCGCACCCCTGCCGGTAGGTACGTCGCTCGCGGTGGACGAGGACGGCAACGCGGTCGGCAGCATCTCCGGCGGCTGCGTCGAGGGCGCGGTCTACGAACTGTGCCGACAGGTGCTCAGCGACCGGGGCGCCCCGCAACGCGCCTGGTTCGGGTACTCGGACGACGACGCCTTCGCCGTAGGACTGACCTGCGGCGGCGAACTCGACGTCCTCGTCCAACACGTCGACCCCGCCCTCCAGCCGCACCTCGCCGCCGCCCTCGCCGACACCGTCCGGGGCCGGCCCACCGCCGTGGCCCAGGTCGTGGCCGGCCCCCGCGACCTCATCGGCTCCACCCTGAGCGTCCTCGCCGACGGCGGCAGCACCTACGGAACCCTGGTCGGCGGGCCGACGGACAACCTGGTGGCCCAGGAGGCGCGGGCCCTGCTGCGGGCCGGACGTACCACCCGCGTCACGATCGGCGGGAATGGAGACGACTGCCCCGAACCGCTGACCCTCCTCGTCCACGTCCACGCGTCCCGCCCCCGCATGCTGATCTTCGGCGCCGTCGACTTCGCCGCCGCCCTCAGCGAGGCCGGCCACTTCCTCGGCTACCGGGTCACCGTCTGCGACGCCCGCCCCGTCTTCGCCACGCCCGCCCGCTTCCCGCACGCCGACGAGGTGGTCGTCGACTGGCCCCACCGCTACCTGGCACAGACGACCGTGGACTCTCGTACCGCCATCTGCGTCCTCACCCACGACGCCAAATTCGACATCCCGCTGCTGCAACTCGCCCTCGACCTGCCGGTGAGCTACGTCGGCGCGATGGGCTCCCGGCGCACCCACGACGAACGCCTCCGTCTGCTGCACGAGGCCGACGTGTCCGAGAACCAACTCGCAGGCCTGCACTCCCCGATCGGCCTCGACCTCGGCGCCCACACCCCCCAGGAGACGGCCCTCTCCATCACCGCGGAGATCATCGCCCACACCAACCAAGGCACGGGCCGCCCCCTGTCCCAGGCCACCGGACCGATCCACCGACCGCTTCTCCCACTGCACGCCAACCATGACCGTCTGAGACAAGAGGCGCCAGATCCTGGCCGACGGCCCACGATGCGCCGTAGCGGTCGCGTGTCGCCCTGAAAAGAGAACTGCCACCAATGCCACCCACACCCGACGGCCGACCCCGCAAGCTGCCCTTCGTCGTCCTGGTACTGTCCGCCGGAACATTTCTCATGGGCACCACCGAATTCGTCATCGCGGGCCTGCTGCCCGAGATCGCCGACGATCTGAATGTCAGCGTCTCTCAGGCAGGCCTGCTGATCACGACGTTCGCGGCAGGCATGATCGTCGGAGCGCCGGCGATGGCTGTCGCGACACTGCACCTGCCGCGGCGCTCCACGCTGATCCTCGCGCTTGTCGTCTTCGCCCTGGGCCACCTGGTCGCCGCGCTCAGCTCGTCCTTCGCGCTCGTCCTCGCGGCCCGCGTGGTGACCGCACTGGCCACCGGGACCTTCTGGTGCGTCGCCGCGATCGTGGCCACGAACGCGGCAGGGCCGGCAGCGACGTCACGGGCCCTGGGCATGCTCCTGGGCGGCCTGACCGTGGCCACCGTGGCCGGCGTACCTCTGGGCGCGTGGCTGGGGCAACTGTCGGGCTGGCGCGGGCCGTTCTGGGTGCTGGCCGCGCTGTCGGCCGGCGCGGCGGCGGTCATCGGCCGGTACATCCCTGCCGACGAGCGACGCGAAGCGCCTTCAGTGCGGGCGGAGTTCGCCGCGCTGCGGGATGCCCGGGTCTGGTTGACGCTGAGTTCCATGACGCTGCTGATGGGCGGTGTCCTGGCGACGTATACGTACATCTCGCCTCTGCTCACCGAGCGGGCCGGCATCTCCGCCGAGGCCGTGCCCATGGTCCTGACCGCCTACGGCTTGGGCGCCCTGCTGGGCACCACGGTCGGCGGGCGCCTGGGTGACCGTCGCCCCCTTGCCACGCTCCTCACGGCCGCCGCCACGACCACGCTGGTCCTGCTGTTGTTGACCTGGCTCTCCACCAGCCCCGTGGCGGCCATCGTCCTGGTGACCCTGATGGGGATGACCGGCTTCGCCGCAAACCCGGCGCTCGGCGCCCTGGCCCTGCGCTTCGCCGGTTCCGCACCCACCCTCGCCTCCGGCCTCAGCGGCGCGGCGCCCAACGTGGGCATCGCCATCGGCTCCTGGACGGCGGGCATCGCCCTGACCTTTCCGCTGGAGCAGGCAGGGCCCCCGCTGGTCGGCACAGTGGCGGCCGCCCTCACCCTCGTCCCGCTGACCGCTCTCGCACTGACGCGCGCCACCCGCCCCGTGGCGCCCCCGCCGACAAACCCTCCCCGGCTCCCGTAGACAGCCATGTGCGCGGGCAACCAGTCACGCCCGAGGACCGACGGAGCGTGCGGTACGGCCCGGCGGGGTCACCGCCGTGGGTGTGGGCGGGGCACCGGTCAGCGGAGGGAAGACGAGGGCGACACGTGTTGGTCGGCGGCCCAGGAGGCGAGGATGCGCAGCCGCTCGTGGGTGGGAGAGCCGGGGGCGCCGGTCCAGACGGTCAGGTGCTGGTCGGGATCGGTGTTGGCGGTGAGGGTGTCCCAGTCCAGGACGAGTTCGCCGACGACCGGATGGTTGAGGGTCTTGGTGCCTACGGTGCGGGCGGCGACGCGGTGATCACCCCACCACTGGGCGAACTGTTTGTCACGGGTGGACAGTTCACCGACCAGCTCGATCAGGCGGGGGTCCTCGGGATACTTCGCCGCCTCCATCCGAACCTGCGCCACGGCGATCCTCGCCGAGCCCTCCCAGTCTGCGTACAGGGTGCGCATCGCCGGATCGGTGAAGATGAGGCGGGGGTAGTTGCGGTGCTTCTCCGGAATGCGGGAGAAGTCGGTGACCAGGGCTGCTGCCAGGGCGTTCCACGCCAGGATGTCCCCGCGTCGGCCTTGCACGATGGCCGGGGTGGCGGTGAGGTCGTCCAGGACTCGTTGGAGCTGGGGCTGCACCTTCTGCCTGCCGTGGCGCCGCGTGCGGGTGGTGGTCTTGCCCGCGAGCTGGAAGAGATAGCCCCGCTCGTCGTCGTCCAGGTGGAGAACGCGGGCGATGATGTCCAGCACGGGCGCGGACGCCTGCATGCGGCCCTGCTCAAGACGCGTGTAGTAGTCGGTGCTGATCGAGGCGAGCTGGGCGACCTCCTCACGGCGCAGCCCGTCCACCCGGCGGGGTCCGCTCGTCTCCGGGAGCCCGACCGTGCGCGGGCTCAGTTCGGAGCGGCGCTTCTTGAGGAATTCGCCGAGTTCGTTGAGAGGAACGTTGCTGGTCATGCTTCCCATCCTGACGAGGCGGGCAGGTTCTGGTCGGCGGCCCAGGAGGCGAGGATGCGCAGCTGATCGTGCGCGGGGGAGTCCGGGGCAGCGGTCCAGACCGTCATGTACTGGTCGGGGTCGGTGCTGGCGGTGAGGGTGTCGCAGTCGAGGGTGACCTCACCCACGACCGGATGGATCAGGGTCTTGGTGCCCACGGTGCGGGCGGCGACGCGGTGATCGCCCCACCACTGGGCGAACTGCTGGTCGCGCATGGACAGTTCACCCACCAGCGCGATCAGGCGGGGGTCCTGGGGATACTTCGCCGCTTCCATCCGCAGCTGTGCCACGGTGACCTGCCCAGCGGTCTCCCAGTCTGCGTACAGGGTGCGCATCGCCGGATCGGTGAAGATGAGGCGGGGGTAGTTGCGGTGCTTCTCCGAAATGCGGGAGAAGTCGGTGACCAGGGCTGCTGCCAGGGCGTTCCACGCCAGGATGTCCCCGCGTCGCCCCTGCACGATGGCCGGGACGGCGGTGAGGTCCTCCAGCACCCGCTGCAGTTGTGGCTGGACCTTCTGCACGCCCCGGCGCCGGGGCGTGCGTACGGTGGTCTTGCCCGCGAGCTGGAAGAGATAGCCCCGCTCGTCGTCGTCCAGGTGGAGGATGCGGGCGATGGTGTCCAGCACGGGGGCGGACGCCTGCATGCGGCCCTGCTCGACCCGGGTGTAGTAGTCGGTGCTGATCGAGGCGAGCTGGGCGACCTCTTCGCGGCGCAGTCCTTCGACCCGGCGGGGCCGGCCGGTCGACGGAAGTCCGACCGTGTGCGGGCTCAGCTGTGAGCGGCGCTTCTTGAGGAATTCTCCCAGTTCGTTGAGGGGAACGTTGCTGGTCATGCTTCCCAGCATTGCATCGATCGCACCCGGGGAAGGGGGGAGAATTTCCTCCCTGGATGTTCCTCTCCCCGGATAGATTCCTCCGCTTTTCGTGCCCGCCCTCGCGTGTGACGCTCGATCGTGAGCAGCCATTCCTGACTTTGGCTGCGGCTCACAACCCTCGCACCGAAGGAAGCAGCCAATCATGCGCGGAGCAGTCATTCACGCCCCCGGCGACGTGCGCGTCGAGACCCTGGCCGACCCGAAGATCAGCCGGCCGACCGACACGATCATCCGTACGGTCGCCACCTGTGTATGCGGCTCGGACCTGTGGCCCTACCGCGGCGCGGAGCCGGTGGACGAGCCCCATCCGATGGGGCACGAGTACGTCGGCATCGTCGAGGAAGTCGGCAGCGAGGTCACGAACGTCAAGCCGGGCCAGTTCGTCGTCGGGTCGTTCGCCACCTCGGACAACACCTGCCAGAACTGCCTGAACGGCTGGCAGTCCTCCTGCCTGCACCGCGAGTTCATGAGCACCTGTCAGGCCGACTACGTCCGCATCCCCAACGCCCACGGCACCCTCGTCGCCACCGACGGGCATCCGGACGGCGCGCTGGTGCCCGGCCTGCTCGCCGTCTCCGATGTGATGGGCACCGGCTGGTACGCCGCTGTGGCCGCTGAGGTCAAGCCCGGCTCCACCGCCGTCGTCGTGGGCGACGGAGCGGTCGGCCTGTGCGGCGTCATCGCCGCGTGCGAACTCGGCGCGGAGCGAATCATCGCCATGAGCCGCCACGAGTCCCGTCAGAAACTCGCCCTCGAATTCGGCGCCACCGACATCGTCGCCGAACGCGGCGACGAGGGCATCGCCCGCGTCAAGGACCTCACCGGCGGCATCGGCGCCGATTCCGTACTGGAGTGCGTCGGCACCGCCGAGTCGATGCGGCAGGCTCTGAGCTCCGCCCGGCCCGGCGGCAATGTCGGCTTCGTCGGTGTCCCGCACGAGGTGGCGGTCGACGGCCAGGAGCTGTTCTTCTCCCAGGTCGCCCTGCGCGGCGGCCCCGCTCCCGTGCGCCGCTTCCTGCCCGACCTGATCGACCGGGTTCTGACCGGCCGGATCAACCCGGGCAAGGTCTTCGACCTCACCCTGCCCCTGGAGCAGGTCGCCGAAGGCTACAAGGCGATGGACGAACGCCGCGCCATCAAGACCCTCCTGAAGCCCTGACCGCAAACCGTTCCGCCACTGGGGCCGGGCATCCGAAGCCCGGCTCCGGCACGGCCCCTCGACACGAAGGACTCACCGTGACCACTTTCGCCCTCATCGGTGCAGGACCCGGCCTCGGGCTCGCCGCCGCCCGACGCTTCGGAACTGCCGGCCACAGCGTCGCCCTCATCTCCCGCAACGCCCAGCGCCTGGACAGCCTGACGGCCGAACTGGCCGACGACGGTATCAAGGCCCGCGGTTTCGCCGCCGACGTCCTGGACACCGAGTCCCTGACCGCGGCCCTGTACGCGGCCGGTACCTCGCTGGGGACCGTCGAGATCCTCCAGTACAGCCCGGTGCCCCGGGCCGACTTCATGAAGCCGGTCCTGGACACCGGCGCCGACGACCTGGACGCGCCCCTCGCGTTCTCCGTCAAGGGCCCTGTCACCGCGGTGAACGCTGTCTTGCCCGGCATGCGGGAGATCGGCCGCGGCACGCTGCTGTTCGTCAACGGCTCCAGCGCCGTACGCCCCAACCCGAACGTCGCCGGCACCTCCATCGCCTTCGCCGCCGAGAGTGCCTACGCCCGCATGCTCCACGACACGCTCGCCCCGCAGAACATCCACGCCGCGCAGCTGATCGTGCCGGGTGCCATCCGGCCCGACTCCGAACACAGCAGCCCCGGCGCCCTGGCCCAGCGCCTGTACGACATCCACGGCGAGCGCGACGGCTTCCGCCACTACTCCGAGCCCCTTCCTGACTGAGACCCCGGCGCACTCCCATGAACTCCGCCGCCGTCCGCGCCCTGGTCTACGCCGTCCCGGCAGCCGCTCTCCTGTTGGCTGTGAGCGCCTGTACCAGCGACTCATCAGGCGCCACATCGCCCTCCGAGCCCTCCTCCCCGGCGTCCTCGGAGCGGCAGGAGGCATCTTCATCCGCCGCACCCAGTGCATCAGCCGACAGGAACACCTCCATGGCCATCCGGGTCACCATCGACGGCCGACGCGTCGACGCCACTTTGAATGACAGCCCTGCCGCCCGTGACTTCGCCGATCTGCTCCCGCTCACCCTGGATCTGGAGGACTTCCACCAGACGGAGCGGATCGCGGACCTGCCGCGCAGGCTGACCACCTCCGGCGCCCCGGACCCAGCTGTGCCCCGGGCCGGTGACCTGGCCTACTACGCACCCTGGGGCAACCTGGCTCTCTACTACCGCGACGGCGATTCCGCCTCCGCCGACCTGCTCATCCTCGGCCACGTCGACGCCGACGCCGACCGGCTCGGCACGGCCGACCGCATCACCATCGAAGCTGCTCCCTGACCTTTGGCAGCCACGTGGCCGTTCCCGTTCGTTCCGACGGCCTCCCCGTCCCCGTGGCCCGACCGCATTCCGATTCCGCCTATCCGCCCTTCCGCTCAAGGAGAGACCACCCGTATGCCTTCCACGTCCGGGACCACCCCCGGCAAGCTCCCCTTCGTCGTCTGGGTGCTGGCCGCAGGTACGTTCCTGATGGGCACCACCGAGTTCGTCATCGCCGGGCTGCTGCCCGAACTGTCCACCGGCCTCGGTGTGAGCACGTCCCAGGCCGGGCTGCTGATCACCGCCTTCGCCGTCGGCATGATCATCGGTGCGCCGACCATGGCCCTGGCCACCCTGCGCCTGCCCCAGCGGCAGACGCTGATCCTGGCCCTTGCCGTCTTCAGCCTCGGTCACGTGGTGGCGGCCCTCAGCACCGCCTTCACCGTCGTCCTAGCCGCCCGCGTCGTCACCGCGCTGGCCACCGGAGCGTTCTGGTCCGTCGGGTTCGTCGTCGCCACCGCCGCCGCGGGCCCGCAGAGGGCCACCCGCGCGACCGGCGTCATGATCGGTGGGCTGACCCTGGCCAACGTCGTGGGTGTGCCCATCGGCTCCTTCGCCGGCCAGTTCGTCGGCTGGCGCGGCCCGTTCTGGGCCCTGGCCGTGCTCTCCGCTCTCGCCGCCGTCTTCATCGGCCGCTTCATCCCCACCCAGGAACAGCGCGCGGCCGTCTCGCTTCGCGCCGAGTTCGGCGCGCTACGCCAGGGCCGGCTGTGGCTGGCGCTGAGCGCCGCCGTGTTCATCATGGGCGGGGTGCTGGCGACCTACAGCTATGTCACTCCGCTGCTGACCGACCGCGCCGGGATCCCGGCGGGCGCCGTGCCGTTCGTCCTCATCGCCTTCGGCGTCGGCGCTCTGGGCGGCACCGCCACCGGCGGCCGTCTGGGTGAGCGCCGTCCGATGGGCACCACCATCACCGCCGCAGCGGCGACCGCTCTGGTCCTGTTCCTGATGATCCCGCTGTCCACCAACGCGGTCACGGCCACCGTCCTGGTCTTCCTCATGGGCCTGACCGGTTTCGCGGTGAACCCCGTCGTCACGGCGCTAGCCATGCGGTTCGCCGGTGACGCCCCGACCCTGACGTCCGCGCTGACCACCTCCGCCTTCAACGTCGGCGTGGCCGGTGGCTCCTTCGTCGCGGGCACGGCCCTGGACTCTTCCCTCGGCGTGACCGGTCCGCCCCTGGTGGGCACGGTCATAGCCGCCCTCACTCTGTTCCCGCTCATCGCCCTCGCCGTCCGCGGCGTCTCCGGCAGGAGCCGCATCGTGGCTCAGTGCACCGCTCCGGCCCACGCACTGGATGACGTGCCCGCACGGATGCCGTCGCATGGCTGATTCCGGTCGGCATCCGCCACGAGCCGACGCGATGTCTTCGCCGCATCGAACGAGAGGATCCACCATGAGCGGCAACGGGCATGCCTTCACCGGCAAGGCGGCCTTCGTGACCGGAGCCGCATCCGGCATCGGCCGCGCCGCCGCCCTCTTCGGACGTCTGGGCGGGGGTTGTGTCGAACAAACAGTCTCTGAAGAATCCGGCGATCTACGCTGATAGCGGGATCTAGGAAAACACGCTTCGACCTGCTGCTTAGCGTCCGACCTGGTCGGAGCCCTGGCTGCCCCGATCAGCCGACGACGTTCTCTTCGCTCCCCTGTCGTCGAGGATCTTCACCCTCACAACAGCGATCGAATCCCGGCTACGAGGGGCGGAGAACGGGATCGATCTCTGTCAGGCTTTCGTGCAGCAGACGGGCCCCGCGGGCAACACGATCGTCGGCGTCGCCCGCCATCTCCTCGCAGAGCCGCAGCGCCGCGTCCAGATCGTCCGAGAGGATGCTGAAGACATCGACGATCGCGACGTGGATGCAATCGGCGTGGTTGTCGTTGGCGACTGCCAGCGCGGACGCGACTATCGTCAGTCCGACCCTGTCCTTTCGCCGAAGCAAGCCATCCGCGGTCCGTCGGGTGACGAAGGTGTCACCACGGTCAAGCACAAGTCCCAGCAGTGGCTCCACGGCCTCCGGCATCTCGGCGAACCCTGCCAGGCTGTGACCGGCATCCGCCCGGTCACGCCAGTCATCGCTTCGCCCGAGTTCGCAAAGCGTCACGACCACCGCATGCCGCAGGTCACTGACCACGGATTCGCCCGCCTCTTCCCACGATTCCGGTCAAAATATCACTGAGGCGCCCTACAGGATGATCGCCAGGACAGGTCTAGTCCGAACGGTCGGTTACCTGGACGTTGATCCCTGTACAAGTGAACTGGTGGGGTGGGCACGGCGGTTGCCGCCGTCGGCGCAGGAGGGCCTTCGGCTGACTGCGGGCCGGCCGCGCGAGGATGTCGCGGCGGTGTTCCAGGTGTCGCTCAAGACCGTGGACAACTGGTGGGCGAGGTGACTGGAGGCGGGCAAAGGGGCGGCGGCTCTCGTGACTGGCCCGCGTACCGCCGTACTGATGGTTTCAGAATGAGGTTCGGAGTCGTCTCAAGCAGATGATGCTGCAGGCAAGTTGGAGGAAGCCCAGGTGGAGATCTGCGCGCTTCTCGTAGCGGATCCGCAGCCGTTTGAACTGGTGCAGCCAGGCAAATGTGCGCTCCACGACCCAACGCGTCTTTCCCAGGCCGGAGCCGTGCGTGATGCCTTTTCGGGCGAACTTGGGTGTGATGCCGCGAGCCCGGAGAAGGCGGCGGTACTTGTCGTAGTCGTAACCGCGGTCGGCGAACAGCCGAGTTGGCCGGTGCCTGGGTCGACCGCGGACACCACGGATGCGGGGTATCGCATCGAGCAGGGGCATCAGCTGGGTGATGTCGTGGCGGTTCCCGCTGGTCAGTGAGACGCAAAGGGGGGTGCCTTGCCGGTCGACGATCAAGTGGTGCTTGCTGCCGGGCCGGGCCCGGTCGACCGGCGAAGGTCCGGTGTGAGCCCCCCTTTCAGAGCCCTCACGTGCGATCCGTCGATCGCGGCGTCGTCCATGTCCAGCAGACCCGCCGCACGCAGCTCGGCCAGCAGCACCTCGTGCAGTTGCGGCCAGACACCGGCCTCGGTCCAGTCCCGCAGTCGCCGCCAGGCCGTCACGCCACTGCAGCCGACCTGTTCTGCGGGAACGTCCCGCCAGCTCACGCTTTTGCACAGCACGTAGACGATGCCTCTGAGCGCAGCCCGGTCATCTGCCGGCAACCGCCCCGGATACCGATGCCGCCGAGGCGGCCGAGCAGGTAAAAGCGGGGCTACACGTTCCCACAGGTCATCAGGCACAAGTTCAGCAGCCACTCAACCGATCCTGCCGACACAACACCCAACTGCCAAGCCCCACAACGAATGTCATTCTGAAACGGTCAGGTAGTCGCCTCTACCGCCGCGCTCGGAGGCGGGATCGCCCTGCTTTACACCTCCCGCACCTACCGTCTCAACCGGTGCGGCCAGATCACCGACGGCTTCACGAAAGCCCTCGAACGATTCGGCTCCGGCGACGTATCGGCGGCGAGAAGTTGTCGAGCCACGGAAAGGCTTCCCGTGGTGCGCAGTGGAACGTTGCCGTTGGCTTTGAGCCGAGTGACCTCGGTAGTGGCGTCGTCATGGCAAATGTGCGTGTTCGGCCATGAGACCGTGTCCATTGTCCTCGAGAACACGACCTTGTTCAGCTCGGCCATCCGCTGCGAGGACTCGTCGCGAGCCTCCCTTGGAAGACCCGCGAGCGCCTCGTAGGTGCGTCGCCCAAGGACGACCAGTTGCGGCAGGGCCAACTCATCGGTGATCCACTCCTCCAGCTCGGGGCCGAAGTGTCCAAAATAGCCGGGCGACGTCGCGCTGCCAGCCCATCCATCGACCGAGAGAAACACATCGACAGTCAGTGTCTGCATAGCTGCCCCGTCGGGGATCCCGGCGTCTTTGTTCCGTACGGCCCGGATCATTCCGGGCGCCTTTCCGCAGGAGACGTCGGAGCCGCGCTGGGCTTTTCGACACGGCCCGGGGGAAAATTTCTGTGCGGGTTGGCACCGGCACCTGTCAGCTCGAGCACCAACGTAATCCAGTCAGAGCTCCGTTCGACTGGTCAAGCCCGTCGAGCGTGCGGAAGGCGTTTTCATCAAACGCTCTTTCAGAATCCGATTTGGAGGCCCTCTGCATGTAAGTCGTGGCCAGTGGTTGCTGTGGATCTCGCGATGGTGATGAGGATCCTGAAAACGACCAGCAATGCTCTTCGCTTCCCGGGCCGTTGCCTTTGTCAACTGGGGCCGCTTCGCCTGCCGGTGAAGGGTTCGGGCGAGCGCCACCGGCGTCGTAAGCGACGGGCTACACCCGGCCTGTACACAGCTCGTCCCTGTTCAGGGCCCGGCCGGGCATGCTTCGGAATTGAACGGTTCAGGGCAGCGCCAAGCTGTTGTCGGGGGTCAGGCCGCTGAGCTTTTCGGGGTTGACCTGGAAGCGCAGGTTCTGGATGCGGCCGTCCACGAGGTCGAACGAGAGGGCGCCAACCGTGTGTCCGCCGAGGGTGGCCAGGACGCCGAGTTCGCCGTTGATGATGGCCGGCTCCATGAGCAGGGCGGCCAGTTCGGGCTTGGCCAGGAAACCAACGATCCAGCGCGCGACGTGGTCGGTGCCGTGGAGGGGGCGGCGGGCGGCCGTGACTTTGCCGCCGCCGTCGGACCAAGAGGTGACCTCGGGGGCGAGCAGCTCCATGACGGCGTTCAGGTCCCCGCCCGCGCAGGCCTCTATGAACTGGGCGGTGACCTGCCGGCGCTGGGTCTGGTCTGCGTCGAAGCGGGGGCGGCGGGCCTGGACGTGCTGGCGTGCGCGGTGGGCGATCTGGCGGACTGTCGGCTCGGGACGTTCGAGGGTCTCGGCGATCTCGGCGTGCGAGTAGCCGAAGACCTCGCGGAGCAGGAAGACGGCGCGTTCGACGGGGCTGAGGGTTTCCAGGACGACCAGCATCGCTGTGGAGACGCTGTCGGCCAATTCGGTCTTCGCGGCGATATCGGGGGAGGTCAGCAGGGGCTCGGGGAGCCACGGCCCGACGTAGGTTTCGCGGGTCGCCCGTGCGGAGGTAAGGCGGTTCAACGAGAGGTTGGTGACCGTGCGCACCAGGTAGGCCTTGGGGTGGCGGATCGCGTCGCGGTCCGCGGTGCTCCACTTCAGCCAGGTGTCCTGGAGGACGTCCTCAGCGTCGGTGACGCTGCTCAGCATGCGGTAGGCGGTGGCGAACAAGAGCCTGCGGTGTTCGATGTACGGGTCCTGTTCGTCCCTGGCGTCGACCATCGGCTCATGCTGCCAGTGCCGCAACCAGGGCGGCAAGGCGCGAGACCATGGCGCTGGAGCCGATACGCCCGTCATGCTGCGGGCTTGCGGGTGACGCTGCCGCCCTTGGAGACGATGGTGGTGACGTTCATGCGCTTGCTGAATCGGTAGGTCGTGAGCGGGCTGCCGCTGACCATCTCCTTGTACGCGGCGGCGCTCCGGCCGGTGAGGTGCATGCGGCGGGGGGTGTCGTCGGCCTTGGTGAACTGGATGACGGCGTCACGGCGGCCGAGGCTGACCGGCTGGTGGAAGTAGCCGAAGCGGAACGGCTTGATGGCCTTGCCGCGCACGAGCCGCGCGATGGTGTCGGCGGTGTACTGGGCGGTGGGCAGGCCGCTCTGGCAGGTGCCGTGGATCTGTCCCCAGGCCAGACGGACGGCGGCGGCGTCGCCGATGGCGTGGATCTCCGGGTGGGAAACCGAACGCAGGGTGGCATCGACCAGGATGAGGCCGCGGTCGTCGGTGGCGATCCCGGCGTTGGCGGCGAGCGGCGACACCTTGACACCGGTGGTCCACAGGCATGCGTCGGAGCGGACGAGCCGGCCGTCGGCCAGCTCGACGGCGTCGGGCAGTACTTCGGTGACGCGGGTGCCGGTCTCAAGAGTGACGCCGAGGCGGTCCAGCGTGCCGTAGAGGTAGGCGCGGGCCCTGGCACCCATCATGCCGCCGGGCTCGGTCACGCTGATCAGCGTGACGTCCAGGCCGGGGTGGCTCTCGGCGATCTCGGTGGCCGCCTCGATGCCGGTCAGGCCGCCGCCACAGACGGTGACCGTGCCGCCGGACGCGGCGACCTCGGTGAGGCGCGCGGCGAACCGGCCGGCGATCTCCGGATTGTCGAGGGTGAACGCCTGGGTGTCGGCGCCGGGGACCTTGCCGGTGTCGGCCGAGCTGCCCAGCGCGTAGACGAGCGTGTCGTACGCGAGGGTCTCGGCGCTGTCGATGGTGATCTGCCGGGCCTCGGTGTCGATGGCGGTGGCGGTGCCCTGGACGAACGTGACGCCGGTTCCGGCGAGCAGGTCGGGGATCTGGTGGTCGGCCAACTCCTGTCCGGCGGCGATCTGGTGCATCCGCAGCCGCTCGACGAACCGGCTCGAGGGGTTGACCAGGGTGATCTTCACGCCGGTCCGGCGAGTGCGGTGGGCCAGCCGGATGGCGCTGAACATGCCCGTGTAGCCGGCGCCGAGGACGACGATGTGGTGGCCATGGTTCATCGGGTCTCCCAAGGTCGGGCACCGGCTTCGGCACCGGTGACGCCCATGGGACAGGCAACCCGCATCGGACGTGACAGGCCGCCGATGTGAACCACGTCACACCGCGCGCACCGTCGGCGTGCTGGCAAGAACCGGTGGTTGCCTCGCCGTACCGAGCCCGGTCGAAGCGGAGCGGGACGCCGCAGAGGGCCGGCTCCGACTGCTGCCCAAGCCGGCGCATACCCGACGACGCCCCGACGCACTTCCTGTCCCAAATGAAGCCCGACTCGATCGCAGCGCCCCGGCCCCCGGTTCAGGTCGAACTACGCGATGTCTTCAACGCAATCCTGGACGTCAACCGCACGGGAATCCCGGATCTTCCAGCCCTTCATGCGTGCGAAGGCGTGCTCGATACGGGCCGGGACTCGCTTGGAGGACAAGGATGCGTCTTCGTAAGTCACTTGCTGCCGCTGCACTCGGCGGCCCAGTCGCGCTCGGGGGCATGACCGGCACAGCTCTGGCCGCCGAATGAGGGCAGATTGCGAGCGCATCTGCTTCTTCTACCGTTCCGGGTCAGAACAGTGCTCTCGATGATCCGCCCCGCCCCTACGGGTTCGTCGGCTGCTAGGGCGTGTATCGAAAGTGGATCTTGATCGTGAGATGATCTTGGTTTGTGAGGCGTGGAGATCTGACTGGACTCTCAGCGGCAGCCGCATGTCCGGACGTCGGGATTCCGGTGGTTCGCTGCGGCCCGGGGAGTGGGGAATGTGCGCCACCGGCGCCGCGCCGGCTCGCGGGCTCAGGTGAGGGCGGCCGCCAGGCAGGTGAAGGCGGCGATGATGACGGCGACGCGGACGTAGTGCCAGCGGTCCCAGCGCTTCATCTGCTCCTTCCAGCCGGCCGGCCGGCTGCCGGTGGTCCACGTCTTGACCCGGTTGTTGATCGGGACGAGCACCAGGATCGACATGAGCACACTGGCGATCAGCAGCGCGGCGGCGGTCACGACGAGGCCGGAGCCGTCGTCGTCCCATCCGGCGACGGCCCAGACCCCGACGAGGACGAGCGAGCCGATGTACCAGAACGGCATTACGGCGCCGCCCAGTCGGGCCCCGTGGACGCGGCCGCGCAGGCCGTTGTCGCCGGGGAGTGCGTTGAGGATCGGGTTGCTGAAGAAGGGGACGGAGAACTCCACCCCCACCATCACGCCGACGACCACGATGGTGACGACCTGAAGTGCATCGAGCATGATGACCCCTCCGAGAATCTAGTGTTGCTAGCTGGCAAGGCAACGCTAGTACTGCTGCCGCTCGATTGTCTAGCGATGCTAGGATCGAATCATGTCGGTACAGGAACGCAAGCAGCGCGAACGGGCGGAGCGCGAGCGCCTCATCGTGGCGACGGCCCGCGAACTCGCCGAGCAGCAGGGCTGGGACGCGGTCACCACCCGCCGGCTCGCCGAGAGCATCGAGTACAGCCAGCCCGTCCTCTACAGCCACTTCCGCGGCAAGCGCGAGATCATCGGCGCCGTCGCTCTGCAGGGCGCTTCCGAGATGGCCGTGGCGATGCGGGCTGCGACCGCCGCCGCCGACGGCTCCCGCGCCCGGGTCGCAGCCCTCGCCCGTGCCTACCTCGACTTCGCCGAACGCCACCCGGCGGTCTACGACGCCTTGTTCCAGCTCGACGGCGGCCTGGCATACGCGCAGGAGGACACCCCCGAACCGTTGAAGGACGCCTTCGCCGCGCTGCTGGAGTGCCTCAGCGAGGTCGCCGGGGACGGCGTGCGCCCGGAGCTGTTCACCGAGACGTTCTGGGCGTCCCTGCACGGACTGGCCACCCTGACCCGAGCGGGACGGCTCCCGCCGGAGGACGCCGAGCACAGGACGGAGCTGCTGGTGGACCGGCTCGCCATGCTCTGACGCACCGTCCCGGATGGCACACGGCCGGGGTCCTCGGGCCCGCTGCCTGCTTGCGGCATCGCTCCCGGTCACTCGCGCCCACACGGCGCAGCCGCAGGTCGCCGGCCCCGTACCCCCGACGGGGCACCCGCCCCGGAAGCTGCGGTACTCATTGATCACGACTCGGTACGCGCCCCAGCCCCGGGGCATGCACCAGCGCTAGCCGCCCGCTCCCCGCAGCTGGCCCCGTTCCGCTCCACCCCTGCCGCCACACCGGCAACGGCCACGCCACCTCTTGTCGGCGTACACGCGAACGTACTCAAGCGGGTACACGGGAATGTGGCCGCGCCGGCCGTTCGTCACATGACAGTGCGGCCCAGGTAGGCGGCGAGACGGTCGAGCGGGGCGGCGTCCTCGGGGACCGGCTGCGGCGGGGCGAAGGAACCGGCGGCAGTACGGGGCAGATCGCCGTAGATCTCGCGTACGACGGGGAGGGCTGTCTCAGCGACGTGCTGAACGGTGTCATAGGGGTGCCCGACGGCCCGGGCCAGATCCCAGCCGTGGACCAGC
The DNA here is from genome assembly GCF_036182465.1 of Streptomyces sp. NBC_00258. NCBI lineage: Bacteria > Bacillati > Actinomycetota > Actinomycetes > Kitasatosporales > Streptomycetaceae > Streptomyces > Streptomyces sp. NBC_00258. The sequence continues at coordinate 979,197 of NZ_CP108081.1, read as the reverse complement.
ATCTCGATCACCAACTGCTCGACGAGCCGTCGCCCGGGAGCGGGCCCGTAGCGCCGCTCGAGCATGCCCGGGCGCCTGAAGGCCGACCGTGCGGCCTGGGATGCGGTACGGAATGCCGCGACATGGTCGTCCCCGAGATGGTCGGCGGTGAAGTCGGAACGGGGAGTTCCGTCGGCCAGGCCGGCCCACAGCAGGTTCTCCCAGACCAGGTGGTTGAGGAGGGTCTGAACGTCCCAGTCGGCGCAGGCCGTTGGCCGGTCGAACTGGCCCGGCTCCACCGCGGAGACAAGTCCGCCGACGGCCTCCAGGACTTCGTCACAGGCGTGGAGCACGCCGACCGGTTCCCACACGTCCTGCCCAGCGTCGTACAACTCGGCGAGTTGCGCGGCCCGCACACCGGGTTCAGGATGCGCCCGCAGTGCCGTCGTCAGCCATCGGCCGGCTGCCGCCATGCTGGGCCGCACGGGCCAGCCGTTGATGATGCACAGCAGCTGCCAGTACCGCTCGGCGTGCGTGTCGGAAGCGACTTCGAGCTGCTCGAGGAGTAGGCCTCTGGCCTGCGCGTCGTCGACGAGCTCCTTTCCGTCCGGAGCAGCCTGCGTGGGGATCCAGGTCGCCACGATGGCGGTGACGACGGGATCGGCAGCCGGCGAGTCCGGGGCAATTCCTTGCGCCGTCGCTGTCTCCACTCGCCGCAGCCAGTCGTCTGTCGCCTGCTCTGCGTCCCGCAACGTGCTGTCGTCGTGCTCGCCCGGGTGGTGTTCGGCGGCGTAGTGGGCCATACGGCGCAGACTGGCGCGCAGAGCCGGATTCCTGACGAGTTCGCCTAGTTCGAGCCAGGCGTCGACCTGCTCGTCGCTGGGATCGGCGGGCAGGTCCGGGGTGGCGGCCAGTAGGCCCCGTCGGTAGGTGGGTACGTTCAGTTCCCCCAGGGTGTCGGTGACGAAGTCCTGGATGGTGGCGCGGCGTTCGGCGGCGGACATGCGCGCCAGCTCGGTCATGGTGGTGAGCCCCTCGGCAGTGGTGTTGCGGCGGATGACGGAGCGCAGCACGGCCTGCTGCGTTCGCAGCGTGCGGATCTGCTTCTCCAGCGCGTCGATGTGCGTCGCGGCCACCTCCGACAGGGTGTTTTCGCGCTCCAGTACGTCCCGGATCGTCGCCAGCCCCAGGCCCAGCCCTCGCAGTGTCTGCGCCAGCTGCAGACGGGCCAGTGCCTCGGTGCCGTACAGCCGGTAACCGGCCGGAGTCCGACGTGCCGGGTGAACGACCCCGGCGTCCGACCAGTGCCGGATCAGCTTCACCGACAGCCCGGTCTTCCGGGCGACCTCTCCGATACTCCAGAACGTGCTGTCATCGACGTGCATGCGCTCCACCCTTGGGTCTCCCACGAAGGGAGAGTCAACAGGCACCCGGCTTCCGCCAGCCTCCGCCGCGGGATTCCGCGGGGGACGCTTCGGTGTACGCGACCAGACATAAACAGTCGTACGCCGACATCGGCCGGTGGTTGCCACGCTCGGTTCCGGGAGACCGCCGCGGAGGCGCCCAGGCCGACGTTGTCGGCCCGGTAGTCCTGACTCGGACACCAGGGAGAAAATAACCCGGCGGTGGCTTGAAGGGCTTCGCGATGGTGCTCTTCTTCGGCTGGCGGGGCACCTCCGGCAGACCACCGTGCACAATCTGAACGTGGCCAATCAGAGGACACCTCCCGAGGTGGGCATCTCGGTCCGTGAGGCCGAGGTCCTTGCCGCACTCGGTGAACATCTGACCAACGCCGAGATCGGCGCTCGGTTGTTCATCTCCATCCGCACCGTTGAGAGTCATGTCTCCTCGTTGCTGCGCAAGCTGCAGGTGTCCGATCGCCGTGCCCTGGCTGCCGTATCGGCGAACCTGCTCTCTGTTCCGGAGGGTGCGCCGGCCGCAGTCGCGGCGCTGCCGTCGCCGTTGACGCCGTTTGTCGGGCGGGCGGCCGAGCGGGCGGCGCTGACCAAAGCGCTGCGCGAGCATCGGCTGGTCACGGCTGTGGGACCGGGCGGGGTCGGCAAGACCCGCCTGGCCCTGAGCGTCGCTGCTGAGGCGAACGATCGGTTCGCCGACGGCGTTTGGTACGTCAACCTGGTACCAGTAACCGACCCATTGGTGATCGCGGCGGCGATTGCGGACGCGCTGGGCCTCGGGGAGAGTGCGGGCCGCTCAGCGACGGACAACGTCCTGGGCTGGATGGCCGGCCGGGAAACGCTGCTCGTACTGGACAACTGCGAGCACTTGCTGGACGGCGTGGTGGTCCTGCTGGAGCGGCTACTGGCCGGCAGCCCCGGGCTGGCGGTGCTCGCCACCAGCCGGGCCAGGTTGCTGGTGCCCTTCGAATGGGTGTTTGCGGTGCCCGGGATGTCCGTCGAAGCCGACGGCGGTGGCCCCGGTGACGCGGTCGAGCTGTTTGTTGGGCGGGCCTCGGCCGGCGGGAGCCTGCTGGCGTCCGACGAGAACAAGCGCATCGCCGCCGTCTGCCGCCGCCTGGACGGCATGGCTCTGGCGATTGAACTGGCCGCTGCCCGGTTCGCGTCGCTCGGACTTGATGGACTCGAAGCCGGGTTGGCCGACCGGCTGCGGCTGCTGACCGGCGGGCCACGGATCGATGACCGGCATCGTTCGTTGCGTTCGACGCTCGACTGGAGTTACGCGCTGCTGGCCGAACCCGATCAGGCGGTGCTGCGCCGGATCTCGGTTTTCGCCGGCCCGTTCACCGCCGGCGCTGCGGCGACGGTTCTGGCCGGTTGGCCGCCGGAGCCAGCCGGCTCCATGGCGACCATTCTGGCCGGGCTCGCCGATCAGAGCTTGCTGACCGCGATCGCGGAGCCGAGTGGAACTCGCTACCGCGCCTTGGAAACGATCCGTCAGTACGGCGCAGATCGGCTCGAAGGCGCCGGCGAGTCGGACCAGGCACTCTCGCGCCACCTCAATTGGTGTCTGGATGAAAGCGCAGATCTCCAGGTCGCCTCCCGCGAACTCGCCGGTTCCTGGCGAGGGGCGTTCGATCGGGTTGCCGACGAGTTGCGAGGTGCCCTGGCCTGGGCGGCCGGCAAGGCTGAATACCGTCCCGAGGGGTACCGGTTGGCGATCGGGTTGGCCGGGCTGGCCTTCACCCGGGGCATGCCCGGGGAGTCGCAGCGGCGCTACGAGCAGGCGGCCGAGCTCGCCGCGGACGACTTGAGGGCCGCCGACGCTTTGCGCTGTGCGGCAGGTGCCGCCGAGTCTCGGCATTTCGGCAACGACGCGCTGCGGCTGCGCAGGGCTGCGGCCGACGCATCGATACGAGCGGGTGATCGGGTTGGCGCGGCTGGTGACCTCGCCCGGAATGCCGAGTTCATCAACCGCGCCCCGGGGCTGATCGAGACCGAGCCCGCGGCCGGAGAGGTGGAGGCGCTGATCGCCGAGGCGTGGATGCTGGCCGACAGCGACCCGGCTGCGCAGGCGCGCCTGCTTATCGCCGAGGCGTGCAACGGCGCGATCGCCGATCCGGCCACCCTCGAGCTCATCAAGCGCGCGCTCACGCTGGCCCGCCGCATCGACGACCCACTCATCGAGAGCGCCGCGCTCGACCAGCTCACTGCGGTGCAGCTGGGCCGTGGCGAGGTCCGAGCCGCGGCGGCCAGCGCGATGCGGCGCACCGAGTTGCTGGCCCCGCTGCAGGTGACGGCCACGACCGGGTTGGAGTTCTTCGACGGGTTCGGCATGGCCGACCATTGCGCCGTCGCCGCCGGTGACCTACGAGCCGCGAGGAAACATGCCGAGCGCCTGCGGGATCTGCCGTTCTACCGTGAGGAGGGCCACTTGGCGACCAGGCGGATGCTCGTCGTCACCGCGCTCGCCGGCGACTGGGACGAGACGATCACGCTGGCGGAGCGTTTCCGCGAAGGGTGGGACCGGGCGGGCCGGCCCCGTGCGGGCAATCTCAGGAGCGCCGCGTATGCGGCCGCGACGGTCCACGGACTGCGCGGGGACGACGACGCTCGTGCTGTGTGGTTGGACATCATCGACGCCCTCGGGACGCCGGGCCGCTCGCCGTCACCGCTTCGGTACGGCGAATTTTTCGACGCCTTGCTCCTGCTGCACCGCGGTCAGCCCCAGCAGGCGGTGCAGGTGCTGCACACGCCTCCCGGGCAGTTGACGGACTGGTACGACAGCGTGTGGCGGACCTGGTACGCCGCCGTGTGGGCCGAGGCAGCAGCCCTCAGCGGGCACCAGGACGCCGCCGCTCGCATTCAGCGCGCGCGCCTGGTGACGATGGGAAACCCGATCGCCACCGCCATCGTCGACCGAGCGGCGGTCTTGGCCTCAGGCGACGTCGGCCACGACGGTTTGACCGCCGCGGCCGCTGCCCTGGAGGGTGTCGGCTGCCGCTACCAATGGGCCCGGGCGCTCGTCTTCCTCGGCGGGGAGCAACGAGCACGTGGCGAGTCCGAGCTGGCGAGGATGGGTGCGACGGCTATGGTCTGGCCTCCACAATGATGTTGAACGGGGTCTTGGTCGCCCGCCGCACGTGGTTGAACCCGGCCTCGAGCAGCACGACGGCCAGCCGGCGTTCACCGTCCTGCGCATTCAGTCCCAGGCCGACTTCCTGAGCCGGCGAGCCGGGCGTGCAGATCACCGTGGACAGGCCGTCATAGGTTCGTCCGACCGGGTTCAGGTTCTGCTCCAGTACGTCGCCGGCGTTCGGCTGGACCAGCAACAGCGTGACGTCCGGTGCTAGAGCAGTCGTGCTCCGCCCAGTCGACGCCCGCGCCGGTGTGGAATGCGTCGAAGCGCCAGCACGGACGAGGTGATCGGCCCGGCGCCGGCCATCGCCTTGTAACGGCCCAGCCGGTGGCCGATGTGCAGCAGCCGGGAGATGGCTGCCCCTATCCCCAGCACCGCCTGTCCGACGAACGCCTCGAGTCTCGCCTCGTCGATCGTCGCGGCGGCGGTTGCTGTGGTCATGGTGCCCGCACTTCGGCGCAGGTCCCCGACGGATCTGCGTGAAGGAGCGTGCTCGCATGCCTGGGTGCAGCGCATCGGTGCCGAGCACGGATGCCACCACGCAGTCCTCGGGTCCGTGGCGGGCACGGATGTCTGATAGCCCGCTCTGGCTCAAGGTCGGACCAGTCACAAACGGTCGCTCGCTGAGCACCCTCGAAGGAGCAATGGAGATGATCCCACCCCACGCCGTTGCCGCCCTGGCAGACGCTCGGCGCATCAGCATGATGGCGCCAGGCGCGAGCCTCATGACTGGCAGAGGCTGCTCTTCGCCATCGGCAACGGACCGCTCTTCCGCTACCCGACGCTCGCCTCTGCGCCGCTTCCAAGGACTGCTGTTCACGCCACCCGAGCCGCCGGCAGCCATGACCACGACTGACGGCAGGGGCTCTGTCCACAATCGGGCCCCCAGCAGCGAACGGCGGGCGCGTTGATGCCCACGCCGCCGGGAGCATCCCGGATTCCCTCCCTACTCAGCCGCCGCGCAGCGCTCATCAGCAGACCGACCCCAGCCACGGCTGCCGCCACCGGACGTGGTGCACCTGCGGCACGCATGGACCCAGGCCAGACCCACCGGCCCGTTCGGTCCAGACCCATTGAGAGAAGGACACCGTGAAGGCACGCAGCAAGATCTTCCGGACGTTGGTGATGGGCGCATCAGCCGGCGCCCTGAACATTCGTTCAACGAGAAAGTGGGCGCCGGCCGCGGTCGTCGGCCTCACCCTCCTCGCCACTCAGGCATTAGGAGCCCCGCCGGCAGTGGCGGCCACTATTCCGCCCGGCTCCGTACAGGTCTTCGCCAAATCGTCCCCGGTCAACACCCTGGCGACGAAGGTCCCCTTCCGCGCGGACTGCCCATCCGGCCAGCGGGTACTCGGAGGAGGCGCGTTGACGATCGGAGGTGTCCACGCCGTCATCACCGAGATGCAGCCGATCCACACCACAAGCGGGGACAGCTTCGAGGTCAGCGCGGCGGCGGACCAGTTCGGCATCCCCGTGGCCTGGAACTTCCAGGTGTTCGCGTTCTGCGCTTCCGTCCCTGCCGCACTGGGCGTGGAGATCGTCTCCCAGACCAACGCACCGACGTCGGGCGCCACGGACCAAACTTCGGCACCGTGCCCGGCCGGTAAGCAACTGATCGGTGCCGGCGGCAAGATCGCCAACGGCAACGGGCAGGTAGACCTGGGCATCGCCACCAACGGCAGCGGATTCTTCGCGAGCAGCAGCGCCGCCATCGCCAAGGAGGACGCCGACGGGTTCGCCGGCAACTACACCGTCACCGGCTACTCGGTCTGCGCGCGGTCGAACGTGTTCGGCGACTTCCAGCAGGTCAAGACCCAGTCCAACACCACCGCCGCGAGCCAGAAGAAGACCCTCTCCTGTCCGTCCGGGCTGCGCCTCACCGGCCTCGCCGGCGTCACGACAACGCCGGGCACACACCTCCAGGAAATCGCACCGCGCACGACAAACGCACCCAACATCGCCGACTTCGGCGCCCAATCCTCGATCCCGCCAAACGGTCCTTGGACCATGGAGACGACTGTCTTCTGCGCCAAATAGGCACTGCGCCGAACAGGCAGAGTGGGAGCATGCCCCATCCGGGCGTGCTCCCCGTGGTGTTGTCCGACGTGGGGTGAAGCCGACCAGGTGCGCTCTGATAGCCCCAGCCGTCCAGGACCGTCAGGATCTGATCCACCGTGGCATCGACCGTGGCCGCACTGAAGACCTGTGCGCCACCGACACGTCGGGCCGTGCCGAGCCGGTGGAACCTGGGTAAACCCATCCTCGAACGTGCTGACCGCCGAACCCGCCAGCCGCCCCAACTGCCCCGGCGTCGTCATCGGCTCCATGTGGTCACTGCGGCACAGGGCCACCCCCTCCGCCAGCCGATCCCGCGACAGCTCCACCGGGCACAACTCCGCGGCTAGCCACTCCGCGAGCTGTGCCTGATCCTCCTCGCCGCACATCCGGAGCCCGTCCGCCTTCCGGATCTGAGCGCGGTGCCGCTTGATCGTCCGGCTCGTCCAGTCGTACGCCGCTCATGAGGCCATCGCATTTCCCACCCAGCCCGAACCGGTACTCGCGACCGCAGCTTGACTCCTTTAGACGCATCGGATGTCTGATCGTCGACCGCCACGGAACCCCGCTCGCCATCACACTCACCGGTGGTAACCGGCACGACGTCACCCAGCTCCTGCCCCGGCTCGACGCGCCCACTGCGGGGCCGTCCCAGCCGCAAACCCCGGCGTCTGTTCGCCGACCGGGGCTACGACTTCGACAAGTACCGCCGCCTGCTGTGGAAGCGCGACATCAAACCCGTGATTGCCCGCCGCGGCGCCGCCCACGGTTCCGGGCTGGGCAAGGTGTGCTGGGTGGCCGAGTGGACCTTCGCCTGGCTTGCACCAGGTCAAACGGCTCCGCACCCGCTACGAGCCGATCTCCATCAGGGCCTGCTCGAACTGGCCTGCAGCCTCGATGCCTGCGCCGCCTGCGAACCTCGTCTTGAGCGATCAGTTGGCTACGCTGAACCACCCCGGCCGCACCTCGTCCAGAAGCGGTTGCAGGGACCGCACTGCGGATCGCAGGCCCTGATCCGTGACGTCAAGAGGCTCTGGCAGGCTCAGCCCATACCAGCGCAGCCGCCAGAGGTCGAAGACTTCGCTCCCGTCGGCTGCGAAGTCCACATCGACCTCAGTGCCGTTGTCGCTGACGAAGCGGCATCCTGCCCCATGAACCGTGTAGGAGTAGGTGTCGATGTGATCACTCCGGCTGATCCGTGTCGGCGACGGCTCAATTCCCTGCTTTCTGGCTGATTCTGTCGCCGTAATTCCCCGCCCTGGTGACGCCGGTTCCCCAGGGCGACGCCCGTCATGGGTGGGGATGTCCGTCGTGGTCTCGGGTTGATGATCTTTCCCCGTGTCGGGTGGTTTGTTCGACCGATAGATCCTTCTTGCGAATCGATGGAGATCCCCTGGGGCATGCCCGTGCCGGGTTGAGGGTCCGGGCCTACTCGGAGTCGCTGGTGTCCCTTGACCAGCGGACCGGGAGGGTCGACGGGCGATCCGGATGGCAAGGAGAACATTCAGCGTGACGGACATCGTGGAGATCTACGTCCACTGGTACGCGGGCCGCTCGAAGACGCAGTTGTCGGCGTCGCTCGGGCTGGACCGGAAGACAATCAGGAAGTATCTGGCGCCGGCCGAGGCGGCCGGGATCACCCCGGGCGGACCGCCGATGAGCGAGACCGACTGGGCGAAACTGATCAAGAGCTGGTTCCCCGATCAGGCCAACAGGCGGCTGAATCAGCTGACTTGGCCGGAGATCGAGCGACACCGCGACTACGTGGTGGAGATGTTGAACACCTGCACGGTGACCACGATCCATCAGCGGCTGCGCGACGAGCGAAAGCTGCAGGCGGGGCTGACCTCGTTCCGCCGGTGGGTGCACGAGAATCTGCCCGACGAGGCGGCCCGGTCCAAGGTCACCGTGCTGCGGGAGAACGTCGAGCCGGGCTCGGAAGCACAGATCGACTACGGCTTCCTGGGGCAGTGGATCAATCCCAACACCGGGAAACGGCACCGGATTTGGGCGTTCGTGATGGTGCTGCCCGCCTCGCGGCACATGTTCGTACGCCCGGTGGCGCACATGGATCAGCACGCCTGGACCCAAGCGCACGTGGAAGCGTTCCGGTTCTTCGGCGGGGTGCCGCGCCGACTGGTGCCGGACAACCTCAAGACGGGGGTCGACAAGCCGGACCTCTACGATCCGAAAATCAACAGGTCGTATGCCGAACTCGCCACCTACTACGGGGCGTTGGTGGATCCGGCCCGGGCGTTGAAGCCCAAGGACAAGCCCAGGGTGGAGCGGCCCATGCCCTACGTCCGCGACTCCTACTGGCGCGGGCGGACGTTCACCTCGGTGGACCATATGCAGGCCGAGGCCCTGCTCTGGTCCCGGAATGTCGCAGGTCAGCGGCAGTGTCGCCCGTTGGGCGGTGCCGCTCCGCTGTCTGTGTTCGAGACGATCGAGGCGTCGGCCCTGCTGCCGCTGCCCGAGGCGCCGTTCGTGCTGGCCAGATGGTCGAAGGCGACGGTCGGCCCGGACATCCACGTCAAGGTCGGCCGGACCCTCTACTCGGTGCCCTGGAAACTCATCGGCCGTCGCGTCGATGTCCGCTCCACCGCCACTATGGTGCAGGTCTTCCACGAGGGCGAACTGGTCAAGACACATGCCGCACTTGAGCAGGGCAAACGCACCGACAAGAACGACTACCCGCCCGAGAAGATTGCCTTCCAGATGCGCACGCCGATCTGGTGCCGCGGCCAAGCCTCGCAGGTCGGGGACGCCTGCCGGCAGGTGATCGACCAGCTCCTGGAGGTCAATGCCCTCTATCGGCTCCGGGCCGCCCAGGGGGTGCTCGGCCTGCGCAAGAAGTACGGCGACACCAGGCTCGAGGCCGCCTGCGCGAAGGCGATCGCGGTCGGCGACCCGTCCTATCGGACCGTCAAGGGCATCCTGGTCGCCGGCACCGAGACCGACCCGGAACCCGAGACCGGCGACGCCGGCGCATCGGCCTTTCTGCACGGCCCCGAGGGTCTGTTCGCCGACGCCGTCATCCCCACCCAGATCTCCGGCACCGTCGGCGACGACCAGGGGAACGGTGACGCTGAGGAGGCCGCCCGGTGAGCGTGATGACCACCGCCCTGCGCGACTCGCTCAAGATCTTGCGGCTGTCCGGCATGCTCGAAACCCTCGACGCCCGGCTCACGCAGGCCCAGGGCGGCGAGCTTGGCCACCTCGACTTTCTGCAGGTTCTTTGCCAGGACGAGATCACTCGCCGCGAGTCCGTCGCCCTCGAACGGCGCCTGCGCAAAGCCCGGTTCGAGCAGCAAGTCACCCTGGAGGGCTTCGACTTCAACGCTTCCCCGAAACTGCCCGCCGCCCAGATCCGCGACCTCGCGGCCCTGCGCTGGCTCCACTCCGGCGAGTCCGTCATTTTGTTCGGACCCGTCGGCGTCGGGAAAACACACGTCGCGCAGGCCCTCGGCCACCAGGCCGTCCGCCAGGGCGCCAACGTCCGCTTCTCGAAGACCAGCCGCGTCCTTTCCGAACTCGCCGGCGGCCACGCGGACCGCACCTGGGACCGGCGCATGCGCGACCTCATCCGACCAGACGTGCTCATCCTCGACGACTTCGCCATGCGCCAGATGAACGCCTCCCAGGCCGACGACCTCTACGAGTTGGTCTCCGAGCGGCAAGGGCGTTCCCTGATCATCACGAGCAACCGGGCACCCAGCGACTGGTATCCGCTCTTCCCGAATCCCGTCGTCGCCGAGTCGCTCCTCGATCGGCTGATCAACGCCAGCCACCAGGTCATCATGAACGGCCCCAGCTACCGTCCCAACAAGCGACCGAAGGGGCCCTCCGGCTCCAGCAAGCCCCCGGCCAGCTGACATCGACTCACGCCCCAGGGGGTGGGGAATTGCCCCGACAGACCCCCTGGGGAATATCGCCGACGTTCACAATCCGGCGCGAACGGACCAGGCCGAGGACATCTGCCAGTCGCTCCAGCGTGGGATCGCCACCCTCATGGCCTCGTCCATCGCGTTCAGAGCGTGGACGTAACCGAGCACGAGGTCTCGTGCAGCCCCAACCTGTTCCATACGGCGTCACCCCCTGAGCCCGTGGCTGAAGGGATTGCTCCATGGGCCGCCAGCGTCTCCGCAGGACGGCATTCTGAAACGATCAGTAAGCCTTGATTGGTGCGGCCGACCTGGCGGCCTGCTCGATCTTCGCGCAGTAGGCTGCACGGGCTTCCTCGTCGATCTGCCTCTCGTGTTCGGCGCGCACGCCGGTCCGGCCGTCGAGGCCCTCGCGGAGGATGTCGGCGTGCCCGGCATGCCGGATGGACTCGGCGAGGACATGGACCATGATGGCGAACAGGTTCGTGTTGGGATAAGGCTCCGGCCACCACGGCACGTGGCCGGCGGCGTCGAGGGGAAGTTCGTTGATCGTCGCGTCCGAGTGTTCCCACGTGCGCCGGTAGAACCCGATGATCTGATCGCGGGTCTCGTCCTCGGCCGCCCACAGATCGCTGCCGTCGGAGTCCTGCCACCGGGGCAGCGGTTCCGGGGAAGGACGGTCGAAGACCTCACCGAAGTACCTGGCCTCGACGGTGGCCACGTGTTTGACCAGACCGATGAGGTTGGTCCCGGTCGCCGTCAAAGGCCGGCGGGCGTCGTATTCGGACAAGCCGTCGAGTTTCCAGAGCAGCGCCTTGCGGTCCCGCCGCAGTCTCCCGTGCAGGTTGCCTTTCGCGAATTCATCGATCATGCGGCATGAGCCTGCCACGGGCTGCTCGTGGTCTCACGATCCCGTACGTGCTCCGCAACGACTGGCAGAGCCGAGGCCTGGCCATGCCCGCCGCCCTGTTCAACCCGCCCTGACCAGCTGATCAGCACCTCCCGCAGGCCGGGGGGACCTCAGGTGGGTCGGCGTCGTTGAGTTGCTCGCGGATCTGAGCGTTCACTGTGGGATGCGCGTCACCGCTGTCCGCGCCCAGGCCCGCGAGCAGGCGCAGCCCGTCCTCGGCAGGGCTGCCGGGGGCCGCGGACAGCACCAGCAGCTCCATGCCTGATTCGTCCGGTAGTGCGAAGTTCTCCTGGTGCAGTTCCAGCAGTCCGACCAGCGGGTGCCGGTACGCCTTGCGGCCATGAGTGCGGGCGCGCACGTCCGCGCGGGCCCAGAGGCGGCGGAAGCGCTCGCTACCCATGGCCAGTTCGCCGATGAGTGAGGCCAGACGGGGGTCCTCGGGGTATTTGCCGGCGGCCAGGCGCAAGTGCCCGACCACGTCGAGGGTGCATTTCTCCCAGTCCGCGTAAAGGCCGCGCTCGGCCTCCTCAAGGAAGATGTGCCGGGCGGTGTTCAGGCCCGGCATCGGCCGGCCGTAGAGGAGCCCGGCGAGGTGGTTCCCGGCGAGCACGTCCAGTCGGTAATCCATGATCAGCGCGGGTGCATCGGCGACCAGGCCGAGGACGCGCAGCAACTCCGGCCGGACCCGGCCGCCCGGCGCCTTCGCGCGGCGGCGGCGTTGCCGGGCGAGCCGGTAGAGGTGCCCGCGTTCGGTCTCGTCGAGGCCGAGGACGCGGGCGATGGCGTCGAGGACCTGCTCGGAGGGCTGAGTTGCGCGGCCCTGCTCCAGGCGTACGTAGTAGTCGACGCTGACTCCGGACAGGTGCGCGACCTCTTCGCGGCGCAGGCCTTCAACCCGGCGGCGGCTGTCGGTGGGGATGCCGACGGCCGCCGGGTCGACCCGGGAACGTCGGGTCCGCAGGAAGCCCGCAAGATCGTCCATGCCCCCAGTATGGCCTCGGTGGTGCCCGTGAAGGTGGCCCTGCCGATACCAGGAAGTCCCGTCCGATGGATGAGGCGCCCCTGAACGCCGGGCGCCGCGGCGCCCAGGATCAAAGGCACCGATCCGAAGGAGTTCCCATGAAGACGCTGATCGTCCACGCCCACCCGGAGCCGAAGTCGCTCAACAGCTCGCTGAAGGACCTCGCGGTGTCCACATTGGAGACCGCCGGGCACGAGGTACGGGTGAGCGATCTGTACGCGATGAACTGGAAGGCGGTCGTGGACGCTGCGGACTACGGACCCGACGCCTCAAGTCCGCTGAAGGTCGCCCTGGACTCGGGCCGGGCCTTCGATGCCGGGACGCTCACCCCGGACGTCCTCGCCGAGCAGGAGAAGCTGCTGTGGGCCGACACGATCATCTTCCAGTTCCCGCTGTGGTGGTACACGATGCCCGCGATCCTCAAAGGCTGGGTGGACCGGGTGTTCACCTACCACTTCGCGTACGGCGTCGGTGAGCACAGCGACACCAAATACGGCGAGCGCTTCGGCGAAGGCACCCTCGCGGGCAGGAAGGCTCTGCTGTCGGTGACCGCCGGCGGCCCGGAGTCACACTACGCCGCTCGCGGGATCAACGGCCCCATCGACGATCTGCTGTTCCCGATCCATCACGGCATCCTCTACTACCCGGGCGTCGAGGTGCTGCCGCCGTTCGTGCTCTACGGCACCGACCGGATGACCGAGGAGGGCTACTCAGACGTCGCCAAGGCCTGGGAGCAGCGCCTGCTCACCCTGGAGTCGACCGAGCCGATTGCGTTCCGACGGCAGAACTTCGGCGACTACGAGATCCCCTCGCTGCACCTGAAGGAGGGACTTGAGCCCGCGGGCCGCACGAGTTTCGGGCTGCACGTTCGCAGCTGACCGCCCGCGCTCTCCCTGGAACGTCCCATGGAGACCACCTCCGCGACTTCACCACGAACCCGAGGGTCCACCTCCTGACATCGGGGCGTCGAGCCCTCGGGTTCCCGCCCAACAGCCTTCAGTTGCCCGAACTCACGGGGGTCACGGGGCATCGCCGAGGTAAGCCCGAAAGGGGCCATGGGGTGATCTCGTTCGGTGAGACGACTAACAGTCCTTGTTCGCGGGGCCATCCAGCACGCGTAGGCGTAGCTCCGGACGCTCCCGGCACGGCGGCCCTGAGCGACGAAGTCACGCAGATGCCGGCGTATCTGCTCGATCGGCTCCCCGTCCGCGCCCTGTACCTCGTACGGCACGACACCGTCGGCCTCCACCACCCGACCCCACTGCGGGAGCCGGATCGCATCGACATCGCGCACAGCCCGGGACCCCGACGACCTCGCAAGGTCCCCGACAGAGGTGAAATGCGGCAGCGTCCACAACGTGTCGGGTGAGCCCGCAGTCTGCCCACCGGGACCAATTCCTCAGTTCAGGACGGTTGCAAGGGCGCCTGTCACGGCAGCAGCAAGGGTGAGGACTGCCGCGAAGGCGGCGGCGGAACGCATCAGGGCAGCCGGGTATGTGGCGCCGTCCAGGCGAGCCAGTTTGCCGGTGCCGACGGCTGCCAACAATGCGACGAGTACCACAGAGACAACGGAGAACAGCACAACAGCGACATGCGACACCACGAACTCCCAGAGGACGGTGAGACGTTGACGTGACTCAACGTCCCGAAAGCGCTGTTCGCCGTGGTTCGGCCGGGCGAAGATGAACATCGGCGAACACACTGAGCAGGAGACGGTCGCATGCACGACGGGCGCACGAAGCGCGAGGCCGCGCACGTCGAGTTACGCCGCATATTGACGGACGGTCTGGCTCTGGCCGGACTGACCAAGACGGCTCTGGCCCGCAGGGCAGCGTTGGGCCGTACCACTGTGCAACTCGCGTTCCAGGCTGATGCTCCCGCACCCTCGCCTGAGACCATCGCGGCCCTGGCCCGCGCCCTGCGGATGCCAGAACAGCCATTGCTGGATCTGCGCAGGACGGCGTCGGGGGACGACGAAGCCCTCCCCGCTTCAGGTCTGGGCAAGCCCATCAGCGAGTGGGGCCCCCATCAGTTGGAGGTACATCCGGCCGGACCCCTTGGACGCGGGTATGCCTCCCAGCCGGGGTCGGCGCTACCTCGCTATGTGCCACGTGAGCATGACCATCTACTGGCTGAGGCAGTGCGGGACGTCCAGCAGAGCAAGACTCGGATGGTGGTCTTGGTCGGATCCTCATCAACTGGCAAAACGCGAGCGTGCTGGGAAGCGGTTCAACCTCTTGCCGATCAAGGATGGCGACTGTGGCACCCCTTCGACCCCACTCGAGCAGAGGCCGCACTCGCCGATCTCGCACGTGTAGAGCCGTTCACGGTGGTGTGGCTCAATGAAGCTCAGCACTACCTCGGCGCCATGGAGAGCGGTGAGCGGATCGCAGCAGCCCTGCACAGCCTCCTCACCGAACACGAACGCCAGCCCGTGCTCATCTTGGGAACTCTGTGGCCCGAGTACGCGAATCGGTTCACCGCCCTGCCCGGTGTCGGCGCCCCGGACCCCCATAGTCGAGTGAGGGAACTGCTCGCTGAGCGCATGCTCTCAGTCCCAGAAGCCTTCAACCCCCGGGCTATGCGCGCAGCTGCCACCTTCGCCAGGGATGGTGACCGGCTCCTGGCGGATGCCCTCAGCCGGGCCGGTGGCGACGGGCGTGTGACACAAGACCTCGCGGGGGCACCGGAGTTGCTGCGCCGGTTCGAGCACAGCTCGCCCGCTGCGAAAGCGCTCCTGGAGGTCGCCATGGACGCGCGTCGTCTCGGAGTGAGCTTGAACCTTCCACAGGCCTTTCTCCTGGACGCTGCGATCGACTACCTCAGTGAGCACGACTACGCCCAGCTCAGCGAGGACTGGCGGCAGGCCGCGCTGGCTGAACTTGCCCATCCCGTCCACGGGAAGCAGGCTCCCCTTCGCCACACTCCAGTCCGCCCCAAGCGCCGCTCGCCCGGTAGTCATACGCCATCCGCTCCACCACCACCTCCGAAAGAGCCGGCGGTGTTCCGGCTGGCCGACTATCTCGAACAACACGGCCGCGCTACGCGCGGACTTGTCTGTCCGCCGGCATCGTTCTGGGACTCTGCGTACAGGCACCTCACAAGGCCCGAAGATCTCAGATCGCTTGCTCAAGCAGCCAACGCGCGTGCGCGCTCTCAGTGGGCCTACCACCTCCTTTATCGCAGTGGTGAGGTCGGTAGCACGAGCGCCTTTGTCCAGCTTGCGCGCCAACGCGCCGCGGTCGGGGATTCAGATAGGGCCGAGGCTCTCTATCGCAAAGCCGCTGAGGCCGGCGACATCGATGCTCTGATCATTCTTGCGCAGCATCGGGCAAGGGCTGGAGACCATGAGGAGGCGCTAGAGCTTGCCCAGCGAGCCTCTGCTGCAGGGGATGCCACTGCATTCCACAACCTCGCGCTGCTTCGAGCCAGTGCTCGGGACCACGACGCGGCCGAGGCCATCTACAGGCAGGCTGCTGATGCAGGTGACCTCCAGGCTCTCGTCAAACTCGTCTGGCTGCGTGAGGAGGCTGGAGACCATGACGCTGCCGAAGCCCTTGCCCAGCAAGCCGCCCGAGCGGGTGACACGGGGGCCTACTTCAGCATTGCCCTGCTACGGAGGCGGCTTGGAGACCGCGATGGTGCGGAGGCCGTCTACCAGCAGGCTGCCGAGATGGGAGACGTTCACGCACTGATTGCACTGGCGCGAGTCCGAGAAGAGGCGGGCGACGTCGGTGCGGTCGATGCTCTGGCTGTCCGTGCTGTTCAAGTCGGCGACGCGCTGGCCCTCGCCGCCCTGGGGGAGGACCGGGCAGAGGCTGGAGACCACGAGGCCGCCGAGGCGCTTTACGAGAACGCCGCCGATGCCGGCAGTGCCCCAGCGTTGTTCCGATTGATGCAGATCCGGGAAGCAGCAGGCGACTACGAGGGCGCGGGGGCTTACGCCCAGCGAGCCGTTGATACCGGCGACAACAGCGCGCTCTTCGACCTCATGAGAATCAGGGAAGTAGCCGGCGACTATGAGGGCGCGGAGGCCTACGCTCAGCGGGCTGTTGATACCGGCGACAACAGCGCGCTCTTCGACCTCGCGTTGTGGAGGGAAGAGGCTGAGGACTTTGACCGGGCTGCGCGTCTCTTCCGCCGGGCAGTCGATGCCGGTGATACCAGAGCGATCGCTCACCTGGTGCAGATCCAGGAGGAGGCTGGAGATCATGCCGCCGCCGAGGATCTTGCCCGAGAGGCTGCCGATGCCGGCGACGCGGGTGTCCTGGTCGTCCTTGCTCGATTTCGGGAGGAAGCCGGAGCCCACGATGATGCAGAGGTTCTCGCAGGGCAAGCCGCGGATGCGGGGGACACCAGTGCCCTTTTCTACCTTGCTCTGCGCCGTCAGGATGCCAGGGACCACGAGGGAGCCATGGCTTTCGCCCAGCGCGCTGCCGAGGTCGGCGACACGCAGGCACTGCTGTCCCTGGCAAGAACGCGAAGGCACTCAGGCGACCGTGACCGAGCGGAAGCACTGTACAAGCGCGCGGCCGAGGCCGGTTCCGTCGCGGCGTTGACAGCTCTCGCGCGTCTACGGGAGGCGGCCGGAGCCCATGCCGAAGCCGAATCCCTCGCCCAACAGGCCGCCGACGCCGACGACACCAGCGCCCTCTTCGACCTCGCTCTGCGGCGTGAAGAAGATGGAGAACACCTCCAGGCCGAGACCCTCGCCCGGCGGGCCGCCGACGCGGGCGATACCAGCGCTTTCGTTGATCTAATCCGTCTTCGAGAGGCAGCCGGAGAACATGAGAGGGCAGAGTCGCTCGCACAGCAAGCGGCCGACGCCGGTGACGCAAGTGCCCTATTCGACTTGGCCCTTCGACGAGAAGAGTCTGGTGATCACGACCGAGCAGGTGCCCTCTACGAGTGCGCGGCCGAAGCCGGACTTGCTGCGGCCCTCACTCATCTCGCGGGTATGCGCGAAGAAGCCGGGGCCCATGCCGAAGCCGAGTCCCTTGCCCAACAGGCCGCCGACGCCGGCGATACCAACGCCCTCTTTGACCTGGCCCTGCGACGAGAGGAAATGGGCGACCCAGACGGGGCCGAGGTTCTGGCCCAGCGAGCAGGTGCTGGGGGCCACACAAGCATATTGATCGCCCTGGCACAGCGGCGCCGCACCCAAGGGGACCAGGCGGGGGCAGACGCCCTCGCCCGGCAAGCCGTCGATGCCGGGGATCTCAACCACACCGGGCTCAAGGATCGCTGGCCATACGGACTGGACGCCGACGGCGAGCCAAGTCCCCCTTGGCCCTGATGTCATAGGCACATCCGGGATTTGCTGCGCACGATCACAATTAGTGCCGCGAGCTGGATCACGGGAGCGTGATGAGGGCGATGCTGTCTGACTGCGCGACGGCCAGCCGGGTGCCGTCGGGGTGGAGGGCGGCCACGGGGGAGGGGACGTGGGTGACGCCGAAGCATGTCGCCTTGACGGATACGCCGACCTCGGGCCATTCGGCAACGAGGCGCCCGGTAGCGGTGTCGAGCAGCCTTGGGTGGCCGAGGAGAGAGATCACGTGATCGCCGCGGGGCAGGAGCAGGACGCCCGGCTCGGCATCGGCGATCGGGTTGCGGTGGAGCCACCGTCCCTCGGACACCGACCACACACCGAGGTGGCGAGCCGGAAGCGTGGAGTCATCTTCGCCGCTCCCCCTTCGCCCCCCGTCGCCAGCACCAGCCGATCGCCGTCGAGCCAGCAGCCCGCTGTCACCTCGCCGTTCATGACCGCCTCTGTCGGCAGCAGGCCCTCGCCGTCCAGAGTGGCGGGGTCGGTGAGCGCGAGCGCCGTGTCGTAGACCATGGCGACCCCGAAGGGATGCCAAAACCATCCGACCGCGAGCAGGTACTGGCCGTTGGGACTCAGGCTGAGCCTGGAGTGGAAGACGTCCCTCGGCTCACGCCTGCCGGCGGTCAGCCGCTCGCCGCTCGCCGCGTCCTCGATCTCGAGCATGTTGTACTCGTCGGGGCAGTGCACGACGACCTCGCGCCCGTCACCCAATGTGCCCAGGGCGAGCGGGTAGTCGTAGTTCTCCGCCTGGTAGTCGCTGCGGTTCAGCTCCCGCACGACCCGATCTCGTTCGAGCAACACCCCCTCGATGCCGCGTTCTTGGTACACCGCGGAGTACGGTCCTGAGACCGAGGTGATCCCGGCGTCGAACGGAAAGCTCCACGCGGAGACCACCTTCCGCTCCACCCCGTCGCGGCCCCAGCGCCGACCGCATCCGGAGACCAGTTCGTCGCCTTGCCATACCAGCGCTTTCGGCGCGGCCTCTACCGGTATCGACTCCACGGTCATGGACGACTACCCCATTCCGAGAACCCTGGACAGGCCCCTCGCGAGGAATCTACGGGGCCCCATCGGCGGGACAGCCCCCGGGACCACACGGATGGCTCACCGGACAGCTCCGAGGCCCGGCGCTGTCTGACTCCTGCGACGACGAGGACCTCGCATTTCAGGCCCCAGCAACTACTCGCCCGTGTAACTGCGCTGTGCCGACCCGCTGTCCGGTGACGTACGGGTTGGCGCTGACGTCGATGCCCGTTCGGAGATAGCTGAGCAGCGCCTTCATGACCAGACGGCGACCGAATCCGTAGACGGCCGGCTCGACGAACCAGCGGCAGAAGCCGGGGTCCCCCCACCCTGTCTGGCGTTACGCCTCCCTGCCCGGCTCACTCTCCGCGCGCGGATCACGGGTGAGCTATCCTCCGCGCATGCGTGGACAGTTCACCGGTTGGCCGGAGCAGGCCATGGACGTGTTGTGGCAGCTCCAGGGCGAACCGACCCACGCGATCCGCGAGCGCTACCGCGCGGACCGCGAACGTCTGGTCCGGCAACCGATGATCGCCCTGCTCAACGAGGTCGCGGACACCGACCCCCGGTACGAGGACTTCTCCGTCTGGCACTACCGCACCGACTCCTGGTGGTGGCAGCACCAGGGCGCGGTGATCCGGCTCGGCCGCAAGATCGAGATCAATCTACGGTTCTCCCTGGACGGCCTGCGGATCCAGGGCGCCTGGTGGTATCCCGACCCCGGCCAGGTGGACATGTTCCGCAAAGCCGTGGCCTCGGAGGGGAGCGGCCGTGAACTGTCCGGCATCGTCGAGGACGTGCGGAAGAAGGGCTACGACATCTCAGGGGACGTGATGAAACGCCTCCCGCGCGGCTATCCGACGGACCATTCCCGTGCGGACTTGCTGCGCCACCGTTCACTGATCGCCGCCCGTCCCTTCGGCTGCGAGGAGTGGCTGCACACCTCCGAGGCAGTCGACAAGGTCCTCTCGGCCGCCGCCGACCTGGACGCCCTGCTGATGTGGCTGGTCCGCCACGTGAAGCGCACCACCTGACATCACGAGGGCGCCGCGCACCCAGAAGGTGATGTGCACCTTCAACGCCGACCGGTCGTCCATCGCCCGATAGCCGTCCGGCGGTTCGGCCAAGGGGTTGGCACGGTCGAAGACGGGCCCTGGGTTGTATCAGAGGTGGTATCGATCGGCGACCTGGAGGGCTTGTGGGGCGGCGCGGGTGGCGCCTTCAGCGAAGACGAGGCGCGGTCGCGTTCGCGGCAGACCATCTCGATGCCGGACGGCTCGGCGAGCCAAGCCGCCAGCGTGCATGGTGGTTTGAGTGGTCGTAGGCGTTCAGTGCGCGCGTGACTGGCTGGCCGCGCCTGAAGCTGGCTCCCCTCATCAGGCCCCTTGGGATCGGCCATCTAGGCTGGCGCGGTGACTGGTGGACAGGAGCGGGTGCAGCCGTCGGGAGTGTGGGCCACGGCGGTGGGGGTGGCCAGGGTGCGGGCGCTGGAGACCGAGCGGGAGAACGCGCTGTTCCGCGACCCACTGGCACAGGCCTTCGCTGCTGCTGGCGGCCTGTGGCCCTCCTCGCCGTCGCTGCCCGGTGACGAGGCCGCGCGACGCCGCCGGCTGGGCGTGGCGTTGTCCATCGTCATCAGGACGAAGTTCCTCGACGACCTGTTGCAGCGGGCCTCCGAGTCCGGGGTCCGGCAGGTCGTGCTGCTCGGAGCCGGCATGGACAGCCGGGCCTTCCGGATGGACTGGCCCGAGAGCACCCGGCTGTTCGAGGTCGACACCGCCGCGCCACTGGACTTCAAGGCTTCGGTGCTGCGCCAGGAGCGGCTGAACCCCGACGACATCGCCGCGCTCAGCCCGCACCGCAAGGACAACGTGCTCCGCTTCGGCGACTACGACACTGCGCTCCTCCACATCCCGCCGTCGCCGTACGGCAGCGCGCTGAACCTGCGTGCAGAAGAGGGCTGAGGTCTCGGCCTGGTAGGTCAGGGACGTTCTTGAGTTCGCTCAGGTTCGTTTCCCGAGATCCCGTCCGATCGAGTCGATCGGACGGGATCTTCTGGTTTTCGGGGCGTCAGCTGGAGCGCGGGGTCTCAGGTGTTGTGATCTCGGGTGCGGTCCAGCTGGCCAGGACCTGCAGGGCCTGCGCGGTTTCGGAGCCCGGTTCGACGTTGTAGACGCACAGGGTTTGTTCCGCGTCGCCGGGGGCCTGGAAGGACTCGTAGGAGAAATGCAGGTCGCCGACGAGGTGGTGGTAGTAGTGCTTGGCTCCGTGGGTGCGGCGCAGCACGCGGTGGTCGTTCCACCAGCCGGTGAACTCGGGTGACTGGAGGGTGAGTTCGCCGACGAGGTCGGCGAGTTGTCGGTCGTGGGGGTAGCGGCCTGCTTCGAGCCGGAGGATGGCCACCGTCTCCGCGGCGATCCGTTCCCAGTTGCCCACGCGCTCACGGGCCTGCGGGTCCAGGAGGTAGTAGCGGGCCAGATTGCGGCGGGTGGCGGGCAGGGCGTCGAAGTCGGTGAGGACGACCCTGGCGAGCCGGTTGGAGGCCAGCACGTCGGTGCGGCGGCCCAGGATGAAGGCCGGGACCTGGTCGAGGGTCTCCAGCATCAGGTGCAGCCCCGGCCGGACCCGCTGGGCCCTGGCCGGCGCGCGGCGTATGGTCCGGGTGCCGGACCGCAGCAGGTCGGTGAAGTGTTCGCGTTCGGTCTCGTCAAGGCGCAGCGTGCGGGCGATCGCTTCGATGACCTCGGCGGAGGGGTTGCCCGCTCGCCCCTGCTCCAGACGTGTGTAGTACTCCGTGCTCACGCCGGCCAGGCGTGCCACCTCGTCCCTGCGCAGGCCCGGTACGCGGCGTACGCGTCCGTCGGAGGGCAGTCCGGCGTCTTCCGGGGTGATGCCCGCGCGCCGTGAACGCAGAAAGTCAGAGATTTCCTTGGTGCCGTCCATGGCTCAAGTGTGACTACCTCAGCGGTGCCGTGCGGCTCAAGGGTAGTCCTGCCGGTACCCGTTTCGGCAGGACCAGTTATGGCGTCCTGGGAGGCCGGTGCGGGTGGTGTTCTGGATGTGCGGCCAGCAGTCGCCCACCGCGATCCAACCCTCTCTTATCGCTTGGAAGGTACGCATCATGACCACGAACACCACCTCCCGCCCCCTGGCCGGTCGCGTCGCCGTCGTCACCGGCGCCTCCAGTGGCATCGGCGAGGCTTCCGCCGAACAGCTGGCGTCCCTGGGCGCCCGCGTCGTCGTCCTGGCGCGGCGTGCCGACCGGCTGGCGGACCTGGTCTCCCGGATCGAGCAGGACGGCGGCAACGCGGTGGCGATTTCCGTCGACGTGACCGACGCTGTCGCGGTGCAACGCGCCGCCGACCGGGTGGAGGCAGAGTTCGGCGGTGCTGACCTGCTCCTGAACAATGCCGGAGTCATGCTTCCCGCTCCGGTCGAGGAGCTGGCGACCGACCAGTGGAAGCAGCAGATCGACCTGAACATCACCGGTCTGATGAACGCGATCGGCGCTTTCACACCGCAGTTGGTCAAGGCCGCCGCCGAGCTCGGTGTGGCCGACCTGATCAACACTTCCTCGATCGCGGCGCAGAACATCTTCCCGAACTTCGCCGTCTACTCCGCCACAAAGGCGTACGTCACCCACCTCTCCCGTCACCTGCGGGCCGAGCTGGGTGCGAAGAACGTCCGCGTCTCGGCGCTCGAGCCGGGCATCGTCGGCACCGAGCTGCAGAGCCACGTCACCGACCAGGGCGCCCGGGACTGGCTGGCCGGCTCCAAGGACACGATGGAGTGGCTCACGGCGCAGGACGTCGCGGAGACCGTCGGCTTCATCGCCTCGCTGCCGCCGCGAGTGAACCTCCAGCAGGTCACCATCATGCCCACCGGCCAGGCTGCCTGACCAGCCCTTCACCGGTGGTACCCCAGCCGCGGGCAACGATCACCAGATGGTCCGCGTCCTCGCCGGTCGACACCAATCGTGAACTGCCCTGGAGCTGAGTTGACCCCTGGCTGACCGAGAGCCGTCCGCTGATCATCGGTTACTTGCCGTCGAAAGGACAGATCTTCGTGCGCGTCCATACCATCGCCGCCGCCCTCACCCTCCTGCTCGTGGCCACCCCCGCCGCGGCCTCCACGCACACCGGAAATCCGGCTCCCACCCCATCGGCCCAGGCCGCGGAACTCCGGAACGACGCCGACATCGGCCTGCCGTCCCGGTACATCGTCCCGGGCCAGCGGGCATACCCCGGCGGGTTGGCATACGAACGGGCCACCGACCAGTTCTTCACCGGCAGCACACAGGAGGGCACCCTCTACGTGGGCACGCCCGGCCGGGAGAGGATGCAGGTGTGGCTCCGGGGCGGCGTGGACGGCCGTACAACCACATCGGGGCTCATCTCCGACGACCAGGGCAGGCTCTACGTGGGCGGAGGCCCGACCAACCGGGTGTGGATCTACGACATCCGATCCCGTCGGCTCCTGGCCACGGTCTCCGGCGTGCCCGGTGGCTTCGTCAACGACATCACTATCGCCGAGGACGGCACCGCCTACGCCACCGACTCGCTCGGTCACCTCATCTACCGGATCACCGAGCGGGACGGGCGCTGGAGCATGCACCCCTGGCTCGACCTGGACGGCACTCCGGTGGAGCACGTCGACGGGCACAACCTCAACGGCATCATCGCGGTCGACGGCGACAACCTGATCGCCGTGCACAGCCAGTCCGGCAAGCTGTACCGATTCGCCCTGACCTCCAAGGAGATCCACCAGGTGGACCTCGGCGGCGCCTTCCTGTACGGCGGCGACGGCCTCGTCCGTTATGACGGACGGCTCTACGTGGTCCGCGGAGGACTCTCCCCGCAGAACCCGCAGGCGCAGGTCTCGGTGCTACGGCCGGCCGAGGACTGGTCGGCGGCCGAGATGGAGTCCGTGATCAATTCGGACTTCCTGCATCCCAGCACCGCGCGAGTGGTACGTGGGCGGCTGCTGGTGGTCAACAGCCAGTACAACACCGGGCAGACCGGTGGTCAGCCGGAGCTCCCGTTCTCGATCTCGGCTATCCCGCTCGGCTGACGCCGCCCGCCGAGGGCCGCCCGTCGGGTCAGCGGGCGGCCAGCACGGGCACGTCTGCCACCTTGCCGAAGTCCTGCACCTGGTCCTTCACCTCGGACGTCACCGACTTGACGTCGTCGGCGGGGGCCGGGTAAGTGACGAGGCATCAAGGTCGACGTGGACGGCACACACCACGTCTGGTTCGACTACGAACTCGACCAGTAACGCAGCAGGTCAGACGCGAAGCCATAGGCGGATCGCAAGGAGGGTGACCGTGCCGTGGAAGACGTGGGCGCGCTTGTCATACCTCGTGGCCACGGCCCGGGAGTTCTTGAGCGCGTTGATTGTTCGCTCGACTTCGTTTCTGCGTTTGTGGATCGTCGTGTCGAAGCCGGCGGGCCGGCCGCCTTTGCTGCCGCGGCGCTGGCGGTTGGCCCGTTGGTTCTTCGGCTCGGGTCACCGTGATGACCTCGTGCCGGTTGCCGATCGTTCCTGGGGCAGAGTCGAGCGGCGGTCTTGGCCGATACGGATGTCCGCGTTCGGGATGTCCGGATCGATGGGAGGGCGCCAGTGCGCCGGGCCGCCGCGGCTTGCCCCGGGCCACGGTCGGCTTCCGGCCGTCTGCCCGAATTCGCCGCATTGCAGCTGCTCGTAGCGGACTCCGCTCGGACGGTCGGGAGGCGCGGCAGGCAGTCCGCCCGATGGGCACCCTGACCCAAGTGTTGTAATGTCAACACCATGAGTGTTGAAAGTTCTACAGATGAGGCGACTGAGCTGTGGCTTCAGTGGCTGCGCGCTCATCAGGCCCTTAGGGCCGTCATCCTGTCCGACGTGACGGGGCAGAGCGGTATCGCGGAGCAGGATTTGACCGTCCTCATCCACCTCAGCAAGGCGGGCGGCGAACTGCGTCAGAACGCCTTGGCCTCCACTATCAGCTGGGATCGCACGCGCTTGTCCCATCTGCTTACGCGCATGGAGGGACGCGGCCTGATCACGCGCACGAAGCTCACCAACGGAGTACAGGTCACCTTGACGGCCCTCGGCCGGGACACACTCGAACAGGCCATGCCGCATCTCTCGGATGCCGCCCGCCGACATCTCCTCGACCGCCTGGGCCGCCAAGACGCGGCAGCTCTGCACCGCATCCTCAAGGCCCTGTGCGTACCCCGCTGAGCCCCGTCCTTTCCCCCGCCTGGTCTGCCGCCGCAGGCGAACGCGATAACGAAAGCGAGCAATTATGACTCTTCTGGTGACAGGCGCCCGAGGCAATGTGGGCGGAGCCGTACTGGAGGCCCTACTGGCGGCGGGCGCGCCCGTCCGGGCGATGAGCCGCACCCCTCAATACGGACAGTTCCCCGACACGGTGGAGATGGTCCGCGCGGACCTCACTGCCCCTGAAAGCTTCCCGCAGGCACTGCGAGGCGTCTCGAAGGTCTTCCTGTACGCCCACCCGGTAACCGCACTCGACTTTGCCGCCGCCGCACGCGACATGGGTGTCGAGCACATCGTCGTCCTGTCCTCCGCCAGCGTCATCTCGGCGTCCGCAGACGACCCCATCGCTCGACAGCACCGCGGCGTGGAGGAGGCCGTGATCGCCTCCGGAGTCGAGTGGACGTTCGTCCGGCCCGGATACTTCGCCACCAACATGCTGCGCTGGCAGAGCATCCGAACCGACAGGGAACTGCGCACAGCCTTCCCCGATGCCACCACATCCCCGGTCCACGAGCGCGACATCGCCGCAATCGCCGCGGTCTGCCTACTGGACGATGCGCACAAGGGAACGGCTCATGCGGTACTCGGAGCGGGGCCGTCTACAGTCCGAGAGCAGGTCGCTGCCATCGCCGAGGCCATCAATGAGCCCGTGCGCGTCGTCGAGACCGACGTCGAAACCTACCGTGCGGAGCTGTCCGCGAAGCTGCCGGCCTTCGCCGTCGACCTGTTGATCGAAGCCCGGGGGAACATCCCTGCAGTGCCCGCCGAACTCGCCAGGGACGCGGTACCCGATCTCCTGGGCCGGCCCGCGCTCACCGTCGCCACATGGGCCAACGATCACGCCGACCTGTTCCGCTGAGCGTCCCACCGGCCATCGCCGTTGAACTGGCGATGGCAATGTTCATACTGATCAGCGACCTCAATGACTCCGACAACACCTTTGTGGTCGTCCAGCCCGACGAGGACGACCCCGTCTGGGTCTGGTTCGTTTCCGTGGCCGTCCTGTGTCCCAACTCGCTGCCCGCCTGCAGTACGCCGACAGCAGCCACTTCAGCCGGGACTTCAAGAAACGCTACAGCCAGACCCTCACCGAATACGCCCGCTCGACCGGAAGCTGAACCGACCCCGACGGTTAGAGTCAAGCGCTACGTCCGATCTCCGACCCACTGAGCTTTTTCAAGCTGACGGTGCTGACCGCGAGTTGGACTGTCCTGCACAGCGATGAAGCTCCTGGTAGACGGGTTCTAGATCAAGATCACCTGTGTCCGCCAGGAGTTTCAATGACGATGTCAAGCGCCGCGCTTCTTGAGGTAGAAGTCTCGGTTCGGGCCGTCGCGGATGATGCTGGTCTGTGCGGAAAGGTAGAACCCCCGGCGCAGACGGCGGCTACATCGTTTGGGCCGGTGCAGGCTGCCGGTCCGGCGTCAGGAGTGCCGGGGGCACGGGTACCAATCCGGCGGCGGAGGCGAGGTGGCCAGCGTCGGCGTAGGTCGCCAGGTCCCCTGCCCTAACGACGAATTCCGCTCCCACGAAGCGGGTGGCCCCGTCGGCCATCGCCCCGATCGCCGATGGCTGACCACGGCCGATGATGAGATCGCCTTCAGACTGCCGGCCTGGAGCGCTCGTTGACTATGGTGGGGCGGTCACGGATCAAGGTCATGTTCTTGATCTTGTCGGGTGGCGGAATGCCCCGGCGCTGTTTCTTGCGTCGCGTGCGCGTCCGCAGCCGGCCACAGGAGTCCGGCGAAGAGTCCGCGATAGATTATCTCGGCGCAGGCGTGCATCTGCGGCTCGTCGGGGTACTGCCGCCGGAGGTGGCGGGAGATCTGCTGTGGCGACCACGAACCTGACGTCCACCGGCCCGACCGGCATGATCAAAGTGACTGGCGCCGCTCGCCAAGACCCTGCTCTTCCAAAACGTCGAGCGGGGCGTGCTGCCCCAGCTGTACGCCGCGACCGCGCCGGACGCCCGCAGCGGACAGCTCTTCGGCCCCGACGGCTGGAAGGATTTCCGCGGATATCCCACGAGGGTCCGCCCCGGCGACGCGTCCCACCCGGACACGGCACGTTGGCTGTGGGATCTGTCCGAGGAGCTGACCGGGGTCCGCTACGCCATCGCCACACCTCGTCCTGACCCGGGTCCCGGCTCGTGGACGATGTCGGAGGAACTCACCGGGACGAAGTTCCCACAGGAGATCGCGGTGTCGCGCTGAGTAGAGCACGGTAGAAGTCGAGGTGGCTGCGGGCCGCCGTGTCCCAGGTGTGGCGGGTGGCGAGATCGCGCCCCGCGGCCTGCCGGGCAGGGTTGTCGGTGGTGAGGGCGTGGCCGAGTTCGGTGGCCAGGTCGTGGGGTGTGGCGGCGAAGCGGGCGGCGGGGCCGAAGACCTCGCGCAGGACAGGCAGGTCGCGTACGACCAGGGGGATGCCCGCGGCGAGGGCTTCCATCGCGGCGAGGCCGAAGCCTTCATTGAGGGAGGGGAAGGCGAAGGCTTCGGCCGCCGCCACCAGTGACGGCAGGTCCTCCTCGGCGATCTGGCCCAGCACCACCGGTTCGACGCCGAGTTCGGTCGCCCGGTTCTCCCAGCGGGCACGGTAGTCGCGGTAGTCGAACAGGGTCTCGCCGCCCGCGATCACCAGTCGTACGTCGGGGTGGGCGGTGCGCAGCAGGGCGTACGCCTCCAGCAGATCCAGCGAGCCCTTGCGGGGTTCGATTCCGCCGACGGTGAGGATGTAACGGCCAAGGCCTGAGCGCCAGTCGGCGCGGGCCGCTGGGTCGGTGGTGGCGAAGCGGTCATACGCCACTCCGTTCGGGATGACCGCTGCCCTGATGCCCCAGCTGTCGGTGACTTCCGTGGCGACGGCCGCCGACACGCAGATGTGCGCGTACGGCTCGACGATGGCGCGTTCGTGGCAGGCGGCCAGTTCGGGGGTGGTGAAGTGGTCGATGTGGTGGACTGTGCGGACGCAGCGGCCGCCCACCGCGTTGGCGCTGATGCAGTCCTGGGCATGGACGATGTCGTACGCCGCCGAAAAGGGCTCGAAGGCGTCGCCGAGTACGGCGATGGAGCGCAGGATCCGCTCGCCGACGGTCTCCTGTGGTGGGCCGTCCGGGAAAGGGACGATCCGCAGCTGTACAGCCGGATCCACGGGCCGGAAGAAGCCGGTGTCGCCGCTGCGGCCCAGCGTCCACACCGTGACGTCCTGCCCGGTCGCGGCGAGTGCCTCGGCGAGGGCGAGGGTGTGTACGACTCCGCCGCGAGGCTTGGTGGAGTAGCTGAGCAGGGCGATCCTGAGCCGTGTCATGAGGGGGTCTCTCGGTAGGCGTCCGGTCGCCGCTCGTCGAGGTGGTGCAGGATGCGGCGGGCGCGGTCGATCTCCTCTGCGACGTCGACCTCGGCGACGGCGAGGCCGGCTTTGGCCCAGGTGCGCGCGAGGATGTCGCCGCCGGGGCCGACCACCTTGGACTGGCCGAGGAAGCGCATGCCGCCCATCGTGCCGGTCTGGTTGGAGGAGGCGAGGACGACCTGGTTCTCGGCGGCGCGGGCCTGGTCGTACAGGTCGAAGAGCTTGGCCTGGCGGTCCTGCGCCATGCGCGGGGCGCGGTTGGTGATGCTGGTGGGCCAGGCGGACAGACAGGCGAGGATCTCGGCGCCGTCCAGGGCCAGGGAGCGGGCCGACTCGGGGAAGGTCTTGTCGTAGTCGATGAGCATGCCGAGGCGGCCGATGGGAGTGTCGAAGGCGTCGAAGCGGTCGCCGGGGGAGTAGGCCGCAACCTCTCCGGCGGGCAGGTGGACCTTGCGGTGGCGGCCGAGGATCCCGTCGCCGCTGACACAGACGGCGGCGTTGTAGCGCTCGGTGCCGCCGTCCTCGCAGTAGCCGAGGCAGACCACCATCTCGGCGGCCAGGCGCGCGACCTGGAGGATCAGCGGGTCGTCGGGTTTCAGGGCCGGGGGCAGGGCCTCGGGGTCGGGGTGACGCAGGTCGGCGAGGTAACCGCCGAGGGCGGCGTCGGGCAGGACCAGCAGTCCTGCGCCGGAGGCGCGGGCGTCGTCGATGAGTTTGGTGATGCGGGCCAGGTCGAACTCCAGGTCGCGGCCGAAGTGGGCGGCCGCGGCCGCGATCCTGATGGTGCTCATGCGGTGACTGCTCCTGGGGAAAGGTCGTAGGTCTCGGGCCGCCGGTCGCGCAGGTGCCCCATCGACCGGCGGGCGGTCTCCAGTGCCTGTACGACGTCGAGTTCGGCGATGGCGACGCCGGCGGCGACGCCGGTGTCGGCGAGGATCTCGCCGCCGGCGTCGACGACCTTGGCGCTGCCGACGAAGCGTAGCGACCCGAACCTGCCCGTCTGGTTGGCGGAGAGCCACACGATCTGGTTCTCCAGGGCGCGGGCCCGGTCGAACAGGTCGAAGCGGCGCTTCCAACGGTCGTTTTCGAGATTGGCCGTCGCGTTGGTGCGGGCGCCGGGCCAGGCGGAGACGCACACTCCGATCTGTGCTCCGTCCAGCGCCAGTGCCCGCGCCGACTCCGGGAACGCCTTGTCGTAGCAGATCATCATGCCGATCCGGCCGACCGGGGTGTCGAAAGCGCGGAAGCGGTCGCCGGAGGAGTAGCTGGCATCCTCGCTGAGAGGCTGGTGGACCTTGCGGTGGTTGCCGAGGACGCCGTCCCCGCTCACGCAGACGACGCTGTTGTAGCGGGTGTCGCTGGCTGCTTCGCAGTAGCCGGCGACGACCGTCATCTCCCCCGCCAGGGCGGCGAGTCGGCGGATCTCGGGGCCGTCGAGGGGGAGTGCGGGCGGACCCTCGTCGAGCTCGGCGGAGTCGTCGAGGCTGAGCAGGTACCCGCCCAGGCACGCCTCCGGCAGCGCGAGCAGTCGTATGCCGTCCGCCCGGGCCTCTTTGATCAGCCGCTCGGCGATCTGGAAGTCCTCCTCCAGGTCGCGGCCGAACTCGGCGGCCGCAGCCGCCATACGCAGGGTGGTCATGCGGTCCCCATTCCGGTCACGGTGGACGCGACCGCTTCGGTGATCTCTCCGTCGGGCCAGCGCAGCCCGACCCCTTGTCCTTCGCTCAGTTCCCCGCACACCGCATCCGTGGCGGGCCCGGCGGGCAGAGGCGGTGCCCCCGGCTCGTCGGCCGTGACCATCGCGAAGCCCGGGAAACAGGTGATCCAGTCGCCCATGGTCACGGCTCGCGGCCGGGGCACGGCCGCCACGTCGAGCACCGCGCGGCAGCCGCTCGCCTCCGCGAGCATGCCGAGCGTGCCGGCGATCCCGGCCATCGACACGTCCTTGGCGGCGGCGGGCCGGGCGGCGGCCACCGCGCCGGTCATCGTGCGCAGTTCGTCGGTTCGGCGGTGGGTGGACGAGTCCCACTGGCGGCCCCGGTGACCCGGGCGCCAGGAGCCGCCGAGGTCGGCGGTGAGCCGTACGGCGTGTCCCGGGCGTCCGCCGCCGCCCGGCACAGGTCGGCCGGTGCGGCCGAGCGCGGTGACCGACAGCGCGGCAGGGACGCCGAGCTGAGTGTGCCCGCCGAGCACCGGAACGCCGTACGCTTTTGCCGCTCGCGCCAGTCCGGCCAGGACCCGAGCGGCATGCGCGGCGTCGCGGGCGCCCACCGCGTCGAGCAGCCCGAGCGGTGAAGCGCCCATCGCAGCAAGGTCGTTGATGTTGACCAGGACCGCGCACCAGCCCGCCCACTCGGGATCCCGCTCGACCATGGACGGCACGATCGCGTCGCACGCGGCGATCAGATCGGTACCGGGAACAGGGGCGCCGTCGTCACCGACGAAGCCGGTGCCTCCGAGGACGGTCGGCGCCGCCGTGTGCAGGGTCCCGCCGACGAGGTCCTGCATGGCGACGCCGACCGCCGGTGCACGCAGAGCCGCAAGGAGCGGTCCCAGGGCGGCCTTGGTGGCCGCTGTCTGCGCGGCGATCCGGTTGATCGGCCAGCGCATGAGGGCGTGTGGCGTGCCCGCGACCGTCGTGTCCCGGACCCGCTGCCAGCCGAGGCGGCGGAACAGCACCTCGTTACGGGTTTGGACCGTCGCGTCGAACCGCAGCACGCCTTCGGTCTCCGCGCGGGCGCACGCGGCCCGCACGAGTGCCGCGCCGATACCGTGCGGGCCGCGGGTCCGGCGGGCGACGACGAGTCGGCCGCCCTGCCACCAGCCGATGTCCGGACCGTCGTCGACCGGGCACAGGCGCACCCCGCCCACCACGGTGCCCTCTGGGTCCTTGGCGACTAGGACGACGGTCCGGGGGTCGGTGTCGCGGCTGTCCAGATCGTGCTGGGCGTAGAGCCCCTGCTCGTGGACGAAGGCGTTGCGCCGCAGCTGCCGGTAGGCGGCCACGTCCGACGCGCCTGCCGCCTCCTCGATACGGAAGGCGGGCAGTCGGGCGAGCGTGCTGCGGTCGCCCAGCAGGGCCAGGATGTCCTGCGGATCCTCCACGGCCGGCACGACGACGGAACCATCGAGGTACACGGCGCTCACCCGCCCGCGGCCTGGAGCACACTGCACGCTCCGCAGGCCGCGCAGCCGGCCTTCTGGTCGGCACCGCTCATCCCGGTGGCGCGCAGCTTCGCGGCGACGCCCTCGGTGACGTACTTCAGCAGTCCGGCGCCGGGTGCCTCGACACCGTCGCGGGCTGCGAGGGTGCCGCTCATCGGGCGGAAGGGAACCACGAACGGGTACACGCCGCGGTCGATCAACCTCCCTGCCCCCGCGATGAGTTCGTCGGGGTCCTCGCCGAGGCCGACGAGGAGGTAGGTGGAGACGCGGTTCGGTCCGAAGACGCGCACTGCCTCGTCCCAGGCGGCCTCGTACTCAACCAACGGGACCGTGGACTTGCCGGGCATCCATTGCCGGCGCACCGTGTCGTCGAGGGACTCGACATGGATGCCGATGGCGGTCGCTCCGGCGGCGTGCAGTTCGCGGATCCAGGCCAGGTCGCCGGGTGGCTCGCACTGCACCTGGATCGGCAGGCCGGGCACCGCTTCGATGACGGCGCGCACGGACCGTACGAGATTCCGCGCGCCGCGGTCGGGTCCGGTGGTGGTGCCGGTGGTCATGACCATCTGCTTGACGCCGTCCAGTCGTACGGCGGCCTCGGCGACCTCGGCGAGCTGAGCCGGGGTCTTCGCGGCCACCGTGGCGTTGGAGCGCAGGGACTCCTCGATGGTGCAGAAGCGGCAGCGGTCGGCCTCGGAGTAGCGGATGCAGGTCTGGACGACGGTGGTGGCGAGGACGTCGGAGCCGTGCAGGCGGGCGATCTGTTCGTAGCGGGTGCCGTCGGCTGTGGTCAGGTCGTAGAACCTTGGCCGCTGGACGGGTGTGAGGGAGATTCCGGTGTCTTTGAGCCCGCCGGTCTCGTCGCCCAGCCACACCTTGCCGTCGCGTACGGAGTAGGGGCTGTCGGGGTTGCGGGGGAGCGCGGCGTTGGCACCGTCGACGAGGACGTGTCCGTCGTCGCTGGGCCCCGCGCCGTCCGGACGCCGTACCGGCGTCTCCGACGCGACCCCGTGCAGGGCGAGTTCGGTGCGCGTCATGATGCGTACGTCCACTGCTGTCGATCCGGTGCCAACGCTCACGGTCGTACTCCCTACAGCTGGTAGGTGGAGTTGATGATGGCGCCCTTGCGCGCGTAGTGGATCAGCGCGTCTTGGACGTCGAGGGGATGGGTCGGGATGACGCCCTCGATCAGGTCCTCCTCGCGGGCGCCGTGCAGGGACAGTCCGAAGCGGCAGCAGAAGACCTTGCCGCCCTCGGCGATGAATGTCTTGAGCTGGTTGTTGATGTTGTGCTCGCCGGGGAACGCGGAGTTGCCGACGGTCGGAAAGCCGCGGGTGGCAAGGCAGTTGAGCGAGCCAGGGCCGTAGAAGTAGATCGCGGTCTCGAAGCCCTTGCGCAGGGCGCGGGTGGCCTGCAGGACGGCGACGAAGGACACGGACGACTCGTGGGCGATGCCGTGGACGAGGGTGAAGTAGGTCTCCCCGTCCTCGGCCTGGTAGTCGGGGAAGACCTTGGTGGAGCCGTAGATGCTGGTGCCCTCGGGGAGCGAGGGATGCGGGATCTCGTCGAGGGACTTCTGCTCGACGTCGGAGAGTTCGGCGGTGACGACGGATTCGGACATGGCTGTCTCCCTGTACGTGGTGTGGTCGTACGTCGTGTGGTCGGGGCCGGAGGTCAGTCGTAGAGCGCGGCGAACGTGTCCCGGAAGACCAGGTCGCCGAGTTCGCCGCCGCCGGTGGCTTCGGCGAGGCGGGCGTATTCGCCGGTGAAGTCGCCCCAGGGCTGGTCGCTGGCGAAGAGCACGCGGTCGTGGCCGATGCCGCGGCGCTCGATCTCCCGGGCCAGCCAGCGGGGGGTGAAGCCGATGGCCCAGGAGAGGTCGGTGTAGACGCGCTTGCCGGCGTCGATCCAGTCGAAGAACCGGGAGCCGGCGAGCTTGATGTGGCCGCTCATCCCGCCGCCGAAGTGCACGAGATGGACGGGGACCTGGTCGCCGTACCAATCGACGAGGTGGCCGACCTCGTCGATGTCGGAGGCGGCGCCGGGGGAGGTGTGCACGTGGACGACGAGGTTGTGCCGGGTGGCTGTGGCGAAGATGCGGTCCAGTTGGGGGCGGCAGGCGGGGTCCGTTGGATGCCCGCCGAGCAGGAAGCTCAGCTTCAGCGCCTTCACGCCTTGCTCTCCGGCCAGTGCCAGGGCGTGCTCGGTCCGTTGGGCGTCCTGTGGGCGTGGTGACACCCATAGCCCGGCGCGGATCCGGTCGTCGCTCTGGGCGGCCTCCAGCGCCAACTCGTTGAAGGAGAAGGCGATCGCGGGGTCGGGGACACCGTAGTTGGGGATGACCAGTGCGCGTTCGGTGCCCTCCGCGTCCAGGTCGGCGATCAGCTGTTTGACCGTGGCGCGGGCAGTGGTGTCGGGGTTGACGGGCGGGCCGCCGTAGAAGGCGTAGGCGGGCAGGACGCCGATGTGGCGGTGTGCGTCGAAGACCACGTTCTGGTTCCTCAGCTTCCTCAGCCGATCGGGAGGGCGGAGGCGAGTTCGGCGGGCGCCCCGGTGAGCGTGCCGCACACGTCGGCCAGGCGGCGCGAGGCGTCGATGTGGTCCGCGAGGAACTCCGCGTCCCTGCCCACCGCCTCGAAGCGGCCCGAGCCCCACGAGTACTGCCAGGGCAGACCCAGGAAGTGCAGGCCGGGCGTGCTGGTGGCGCCCCGCCAGTGCATCGGGTAGCCCCGGCCGTCGAAGACGGGAGCCTCGATCCACCGGTGGTCGCGCCGGAAGCCGGTCGCCCAGACCACGGACGTGATCCCGATGGCCTCCAGGTCCAGTTCGCACAGCTGCTCGTCCGGCTCCCACACCGGTACGTACCGGTGCTCGGTCGGGGCGTCGATCCCCTGCGCGGCGATATACGCATCGATGGCGTCCTTGATGCCCTCGGCGACCGCATCCGCGTGGTCCAGGTTCACCTTCAGATCGTCGGCGAACTCCAGAGCCGTACCGCCGATGTGGGTGAGGCGTCCGTACAGCCGCATGCCGTCACGGGCGAAGGCCCGCAGGTCGATGTCGCGGCCTCCGTTGCGGCCGGTGACGTAGTGGTTCACTCGCATCCGGACGGCGCCGGCGTCGTCGAACTCGTCGATGGCCTTGCCGTAGTGGCCCATGTCGTCGAGCCAGGCCACACAGTCGCGTCCGCGGTAGAAGCGGGCCACGCGGGGTGCGCTGCCGACGGCCAGGTGCACGGGCCGACCCGCCAGATGCAGGTCCTCGGCTATCTGGCAGCCGGACTGGCCGGTGCCGACCACCAGGACCGCGCCCTCGGGGAGCTGGTCCGGGCCGCGGTAGCTGGAGGAATGGACCTGGGTGATGTGGTCGGGCAGGCGTTGGGCCATCGGTGGGACGGACGGCGTGTGGTACGGGCCGGTGGCGACCACGACCTGGTCGGCGGTGAAGTCCCCGGCCGTGGTGGTGAGTTCGAAGACTCCGACGGTGGTGCGGCGCAGCCTGGTGACGGACACCCCCTCCACTAGAGGCGGCCGGAAGAAGGCCACGTAGTCCTCCAGGTACCGGACGATCTCGTCACGGACCATGAACCCGTCGGGATCGTCGCCCTGATACGGATAACCGGGCAGCCTGCACTGCCAGTTGGGCGTCACCAGGCAGAAGGAGTCCCAGCGGCGCTCACGCCACTCGTGCCCGACCCGGTTTGCCTCGATGACGACGTGCTCGACACCGCGCTCCCGCAGGCAGTAGCTCATCGAGAGTCCCGCCTGTCCTGCGCCGACCACCACCACGGGATAGTGGCTACCGGCCGGCCGCGCCCCCGGGCTCACCGCGTCCTCCCGTCGGTCCCGGTCAGGGACTCGACCATGACCTTGGCACCGCTGACGGTGCGGTGAGAGGCAGCGGTCCGCTCGATCTGCGCGAGTTGGTCGGAGGCGCCGGTGCAGTAGAAGCCGAACTTCTCCTTCACCCGCTCTCCGGCGATACCGAGTGCCGTACGGCTCCGCTCGACGAAATCCTCGAGCTCGTAGTCACTGCCTGGAACGAAATAGTCCTCGACTACTGTGGAGGGGGAATAGCAACGCTGCGTCACACCATCGGGCCAGCGCACATGGAAATACATCTCGGGCATGACATCCTCCATGCCAGGCGCCGAGGTCTTGACACCTCGCCGCTGTCTGTGGAGTACAACTCCACCCCTCGGAGATTTCCGAACGAAGTCATCCGGAATAAAGGGGAGTTGCCACATCCTCATGTGCCCTCGGCGCTCCGTGGTTCAGCTTTGAGGCAGAGTCCAGATCGCGCTCCAGCGGTCTGCCCAGCTCGTTGAGGGGCCTTCGTGAGGAAGCGCCCGAAAGGAACGGCAAGGAACCATGACCGCGCGTTGACAAGCGATCGCCGACGACGGCGGTGTCCTGCCCGATCAGGTCACTGTCTCCCTGCCGGCTACCGCCTACCAGCGTCGGTGACCACGAGCGGGCGCTGGTGCCCCGCATGCAGCGCGGGGAAGGCAGGGCACCCGTGTAGAGGCCGCTCGTCTGGCCGTTGCCCTTCGGGCTAGACCTTCACCCCTCGCGTTCGACGGCTTTCCTCGCCGGAAACTGGCAGGAGAACCCGTACCGGTCAATTCGGGATGATCACTGCGACAGCCATCGAGTCGAGCTCGCCGCGCCAGGTGCGCTCCCAGAGCGCTCGGGTTTGGTCGAGTCCCACGGTTCGTTCGCTGGCGAGGTGTCCTGTCGCCCACGCGAAAAGGACGCCTCGAGCACGTCGTTCGAGTTCGTCGACGTGCCGCTGCCCCATCCGTTCGGCCAGCTCGACGCGGCGAAGGCCGACGTTGAACTGTTCCACGGACGGCGTCGGGACGGGCGCAGGCTTCAGCTCGACGTCACGGGCGATGGCGGCGTGCGTCGCACCGATCCGGAGACTGCGTGCCAGTGCGGGCCCGAGGTGCCGGTGAACTGCCGCGGTGATGTCCGGCCGGCCGGCCACGTCGGCATAGACAGTGCCGGGGGCCCTGGCTATGGCTGCGAGATCGTCGTAGGACAGGATCTCGTCGTAGGCACCCGCTCGCTTCGCTGTCGCCGTGCGTGCCGACGCAGTGAGGCCGACGACGTGGATGCCGGCTCGTCGCAGCAGGACCGAGGTGGTCAGCGCGGTCCGGCTCGTCGCACTCGAGAACACGACCTGGGTGGGACTGCTCTCCCGCAGCTCGTCGTCCAGGTGGGCTGCGGACGGGACGGCGGACCACACTCCTACCTCTACGTCATCGATCCGGTCGTCGACGTAGTGGAGGTCGCGGTAGAGCGGGTGCATCTCGGCCCGTTCGGGCGCTGTGGCACGCATACCGTCCGGAAACGGTTCCGCCTGGACCAGGACATGTGTAGCCATCGGCATGAACCCTGCGAGCAGCTGACCGCGTCGAGCAAGGTTCGTATCGCCGTCGATGACGCGGGCCACCCCCCAAGCTGGAACGCGCCCCCAGGCGGGCTCGCTCGCCGGGAAGGGCGCCCAGTAGCCGAGCTTATGTCCGTTGAGTGCGTAGGTGACGTTGTTGAAGGTCAGGACGAGGCGCTCGATACGCAGCAGGACGTTTCCGCTGGTCGACGCCGAAAGCAGGTCGTGGACGACCCTCGTTGTCCGAAGTGGATCGTCGCGACGGAATTCGAGAGCGCGGGATCCTGAAGTGGGTAGCATGCAGCCATGATACTTACTGAACGACCAACAAGTATCATGGGGTCAGTGCTCTGTGCCACAGCTCTCGAACCGTTCGCGCAAGGTGCGCAGCATCCAGAGGGGTGCTCTCGCGTGGCAACTGCAGCGCAAGCGCGCGAAGTTGGGCGAACAGGGCGAACGTGATCTCGTCCGGATCAATATCTGGCTGGACTGTTCCGTCGGCGAGTCCCGCCACAATGTCGCCACGCACATCGGCCCTCAGCGCCGCGTCCCGCTCTCGGAACAAGGCGGCCAACTCGCCGTCGGCAGACGCCGCACCCCACAGCACCACAAACGCGTGGGCTCGCACGTCGCCGTCACCCAGTCGCCGGATATAGCCCTCGATCAGGGCGAGAAGCCGCTCCAGTCCGGGCTGGCGGTCCGCAAGGCCAGGAACGAAACCCGACTGGGCTCGTCGGACAAGGGCATCCAGGAGGCCCTGTTTGGAACCGAAGTGATGCGAGGCGATCCCGCGACTGTAACCGGCACGCTCACCCACTCGGGCCAAGGTCACAGCGGCCGGCCCCTCGGCCACGATCAATTCTGCAGCGCCGACGAGCAGCGCCTCCTCAGCCCTTTCCCGGCGCTCTCGCTGCGTCAGGCGCCCTGTGGTCACGGAGTTGTCAAACATCCGCAAACAATAGACGGGTGGGCGGTCACAGGCCGGAACGCACTTCGACGTACGCCCACGCGCCAATCCAGCAACTCGTCGTCCACCAAGCCGAACTCTGCAGCCCCGCCGGCACGGCGACGTGGGACATGCTGCCTACCGCTGTGCAGGACCGCTGGGTGCGTTGTGGCAAACCGGATCTCATTCGAAGCATGCGGCGCGGGTGATCGTTCGGACAGAGGTGCCGGTGCGGTCGTGGGCGTGAAGAAACGGGCCCCTTGGCGGTGCCTGGCTATCGAGGCCGGTCACGAGCGAGGAGACCCGTTGTCCGGCCCGGCCATGGCCCCTCCTGCCCCGCTGCGGTGAAACCAACGGTGATGGGGGAGCCGATCATGCTGTTGGCGCCGATCAGGAGGATTCTCCCGTAGATGCCTCGTTCGTTCCGGGGTCTTCGCGGGGAAGGGCCGGTCACGGCCCGGCAGGCGCGGCGACCGTGCCGCGTGTGGAGTGGGCGAGCAGCTTGGTCACCAGCTCGCGCAGGATCAGCCGCTCGACGGCGGTGAGCGGTTCCATCAGGTCGGCGGTCATCTGCGGGACGTGCGCGGTGAGGGCACGCTCCAGCAGGTCGTTGCCCTTTTCGGTGGCCTCCAGGAGGGAGGCCCTGCGGTCCTCGGGGTGAGGGTGCCGGGTGATCAGCCCGGCCTCTTCCATACGGGCGATCAGCCGGGTCAGGCCGCCGGAGGTGAAGGAGAGGTCCTCGGCGAGGCGGGCGCTGGTGGTGCGGCGTTGCGGATGGCGCGCCAGGCGCAGCAGCACCTCGAACTCGGACCCGCCGAGCCCGGAGGCCTGGCGGATCGTGTGTTCGGCCCGTCCGCCGACGGCGTCGGTCAGGCGCAGGATGTCGCCGTACAGGACGACTGCCTCATCGTTCAGAAGCCCACTCATAAACCTGACTCTACAGCAATATTTTTGCCCGCCATTTGAGTATTTGCGCATGTTAGTGACAGTTCTCTCGGTGCTTGAAGCTTGAAATACCACTGCCTATGCAGATACTTTTCCTACGCCGATCGCACCGCATCACACCGAAGGGACCCCCATGCCGCTCGGACGACGTCAGGTACTCGTCGCAGGCTCACTCACCGCCGCCGCAGGCGCCCTGGGCGCCAAAACGGCGCACGCAACGGGACACGGAGGGGAGACCAAGAGCCTGGAGCAGCTGTACCGCGAGGCGAAAGCGGAAGGCGGCTCGCTGATCGTCTACGCGGGCGGCGACACCGCGACCCAGCAGGACGGCAACAAGGCCGCCTTCGAGAAGGCGTTCCCCGGCATCACGCTGGACATCGTCGTGGACTACAGCAAGTTCCACGATGCCCGCATCGACAACCAGCTCGCCACCGATGCCCTCGTTCCCGACGTCGTCCAGCTGCAGACCCTGCAGGACTTCCCGCGCTGGAAGCGGGAAGGCGTACTGCGCTGCTACAAGCCGGCCGGCTTCTCCCGCGTGCACCCCGCCTTCAAAGACCCCGACGGCGCCTGGACCGGCATCTTCGTCGACGCGTTCTCCACGATCTACAACGTCGACAAGGCCGGGGCTACTGCGCCCGCCTCCGCCCGGGACCTCCTCGACCCCCGCTGGAAGGGGAAGATCGTCTCGACGTTCCCGAACGACGACGACGCCGTCCTCTACCTCTACAAGGTCATCGTCGACAAGTACGGCTGGGACTGGCTGCGCCGCTTCGTCGCCCAGGACATCGCCTGGGTACGCGGCACTCAGGAACCCGCCGACCGGGTCGAGGCAGGCAGCGCGGCCGTCGCCCTGGGCACCGACGGCATGCTGACCCCGGCCGACGGGGTCAGGACCCGCTTCGTCCTCCCGAAGAACGACCCCTTCATGGCCTGGGCCCAGCGCGCCGCCATCTTCAAGAACGCCAAGCACCCGGCCGCCGCCAAGCTGTACCTGAACTGGTGGCTCGACAAGCAGACCCAGTCCGACTTCTACATGTGGTCCGTCCGCACCGACGTCGCCCCTCATGCCGGCTACCGCCCCATCTGGGACTACCCCAACGCCAACCTGGACGGCTTCGACACGTTCATGGCCGACCGCGCCCTCGTCGAGCGCTTCCGGCAGCAGCTGACCCTCTACGTCGGCGAGGTCACCGGAGCGCCGTCCCCGGGCTGGTTGGGACTGCACCCCGGACGTCGGTGACCTGCGGGTCGCCCCTTTCGGCACCGCCTCGTCAGGCGGTGCCGAAAGGGGCGATGTCCAGCATCAGCTCGCGCAGGGCATGGTGAACCAGCAGATGGGCCCAGATCGGCCGGCGGACACCACCGGGGGTCTTGCTGCTGAGGACGCCCCGCGCCACGCCGGATGGACTTGATCTGCGCGAAGACGGATTCGATCTCCCCAGCATTCGCGGTAAAGGGCGGCGGGCTGCCGGGCCGGATACCTTCAGGCGCCCAAGGGACGTGGTGATCAGGCGGTGGCCGTCGGCTGCACCGTTCGTGACGTGGTTGTTGAGGCCGGTCACGAGCAAGGAGGCATCGAACTCCTGCGCAGTGCCGCCGGCGGCAACCCGCACCCCTCGTCGCTGACCCCGGCACCCGCCGGTCACCACCCTCGACCGCGATCCCGTACGGCTCGCCCTCGGTGTCACCGAGACCACGGCGGTCGCCTGCCTCATCCACCCTGAGCACGGCGGCACCGGCATCGCCCCCGGGCGGTGTGCCGTCCGCCAGCGGGAGCGGGCCTCCGACCGGACGGCATGGTCGGGCAGTTGGATGATCGCCGACTGAGCGGGTGGCCCTCCTTTTCTCGAAAGCGTCGTGCGTATTCGGAATTCCTCTCGTCACTTTCCGGCGTCGGCACAACCGACCGGGAGGAAAGCTCATCTAAGTCGGCGAAATCGACGACGGACCGGGGAGTCTTCCGAAAATGCTGTGCTCGATCCTGCCCACTGCCGCATTGCGTAGGAGTGGCAATCCCTACAAGGACGCGCGGCGCCGACCGGACAGGGACAGGGCGTGAACCCTGCAACCGGACCGAGGCGCCTGGCCGCCCTGCTCGGGGCGGCCATTACCGTCACCGCCTTCTGCGCCGCCGACGCCGTCGCCCGCAGCTATCCCTTCGGCCCGCGCACCCGGAGCGTCAACGACCTGGGCAACCAGTACGTGCCCCTCCACGCCCACCTGTGGGACCTGCTCCACGGGAGGACCGACGGCGGACTCCTCGTCAACTGGCAGTCCGGGTTCGGCTCCAGCTTCCTCCCCGACTTGGGGACCTACCTCACCAGCCCGTTCGCCCTGCTCGTGGGGGTGTTCCCACGGGACGAGATCGACCTCGCCGTCTATGTGATCACCATGCTGAAGACGGCGTGCGCCGGCGCTGCCATGGCCTGGCTGCTGCTCACGCTGCGCCCGGGCCGCTGGTGGGCGGCGGGCCTGCTGGGCGCCTCCTACGCCCTGTGCGGCTGGAGCGTGGCGGACGCCTCGTACAACCTGATGTGGCTCGACGGCCTCATCGCCCTGCCACTGCTGTGCCTGGTCGGCGAATGGATCCTGCAAGGGCGGCACCGGGTGCTCGGCGTGCTGGTGGTGACCCTCGCCTGGATCGCCAACTTCTACACCGCGTACATGGCCACCATCGGCGCCGGCCTGGTGTTTCTGGTCAGGCTGCTGCTCGCCCGTCCGTCCCGCAGGCAGGCGCTCGCGGCGGCGGGCCGGTCCGGGGTGACCGTCATCCTCGGCGTGGGCCTGGCCGCACCGCTGGTGGCCGTCGTGTACTTCGGCAGCAAGCACGCGTCCGCCGGCCGCTTCCGGGGGTTTGCGCCGGTGGCGGGGGAGGACCTGCTGGCCCGTGCGCTGCCGGCGACATACGGCTTCGGCACACCGGGTGTGTACGTGGGCATGACGGCGCTGCTGCTCGCCCTCGCCCTGCCGTTCCAACGGTCGGTGCCCCGGCGCGTGCGCGCGGCGTGGACGCTGCTCATGGCCGGGATGGTGCTGTCCATGCAGTGGGCGCCGACTCAGCTGGCCTGGCATGCCTTCGCCGCACCCCAGGGCAGTTCG
Organism: Streptomyces sp. NBC_00258; assembly: GCF_036182465.1. NCBI lineage: Bacteria > Bacillati > Actinomycetota > Actinomycetes > Kitasatosporales > Streptomycetaceae > Streptomyces > Streptomyces sp. NBC_00258. The sequence continues at coordinate 937,284 of NZ_CP108081.1, read as the reverse complement.
TACCGCCAGACCTTCGTCCTGTGCGGGCTGCTGGTGATCGCCGCGTGGTACTCGCTCTCGTACGGCCCGCCCGACCGGCGCGCGCTGGGCGCGGCCGGCGCGCTGCTCGCACTGACCGCCGCTGTAGCGAGCCGGAGCGATCTCATGCGCCCCTTCGTCTGGCCGGTGCTGCTCGTCGCCGCGGCGGGCGCGCTGGTCGGGCTCGCCCTGCTCGGCCGCACCGGAGACAAGCCGCTCTTCGTCGGCGGGCGTCGCACGGTGCCGGCCGTGATCGCCGTGACACTGCTCATCGGGGCGCAGCTCGGCGAGGCCACCGCGACCTCCGCCGTGGCCACCCGGCTGCGGTTCGGCCACATGGACGACTACGCGCCCTGGGGCGACCGGCAGAGGAGCCAGGCGCGGTTGATCGACGAGGTCGACGGCTGGCCCCGGTACCGCACCGACCCGGGCCGGGAGCAGACCGTCGCCAACGACCCGATGGTGGTGGGCGGCCAGGGTGCCCAGTACTACAGCAGTCACACCTCCGACATCCTCAGCCGCACGCTGCCCGCCCTCGGGGGCGGCTGGGCCTCGCGGGGCCGCAACCTGCAGAACCTGGACAACGCGGTGACCGACGCGATCTTCTCCGTCGGCGCACGGGTGCACTCCCCGCCGGACCCGCACCAGACCTGGTTCCCGCAGGACGGCAGCCGGGTGACCGTGTCCCGCCAGGCCGTACCGCCCCTGGTGACGGTTCGGCCGCCCGGCAGCCCGGCGGGCACCCGCTCGCGCGCCTTGGGCTTCGGGCCGTCGCCGTACCGCAACCAGGAACTGCTGCTGGGCACCCGGGTGTACGGCGTGCCCAGGCTCACGGTCCGCACCGCCGCCGCCCGGCAGCCGGACCGCAGCCGCGACGAGCGGCCCGGCCTGCTCATCGGTCCGCCCACTCCAGGGGTCTCCGTACAGAAGCCGACGATCACGGCTCGCTGCCGGGCCGGCAGCGAGGTGTATCTGTGGGCGCCGTACTTCTCGGGCACCGCACGGCTTGTCGGTGACGCGGCCGGCCCGATCGGGCGGTTCAGGTCCGACCACGGCACCAAGATCGCCGCCATGCAACGGCTCGGCAGGGTGCCGGTCTCTGGCAGCCTGCGGATCGAGCTGCTCCCGGACCGTATGAGCCTTGTCCCGGACGGGGCGGTCGGCTGCCTGGACACCGCCCGGCTGAACACCGCGGTCGCAGGGCTGAAGGCCACCGGCGCCACCAAGGTGTCCGTGTCCGACGGCACCATCCGGGCCGAGCTCCCGGCCGGCAGTGTGGGGACCGCCGTCGTCGCGGCACCCCGGATCGCCGGCTGGCGCTGTGCCATGGGCGACGATCCGGCCCTGCCCGCCACGGAGTACCACGGGCTGACAGCCATCCCGCTCGACGGCATCTCGACCAGCCTCACCTGTACCTTCCATCCGCCCGGTCTACGGGTGGGTACGGTCGTCGGGGCCACTTCGCTGCTGGGCTTTGTACTGCTCGCCGCCATTCCCGCCGTCCGTCGACGCTGGTTTATTCCAGGGAGGAAAACAACGTCCGTCCCAAGCAATGCAGAACGAACAGAAGAGTTCATTCCCTGATGCACCGCTTCGTGGATAGCAGCATAATAGACACCGGTGATTAACTTGGCGTTAATCTAATGCTTGCGATCAGTGTGTGAATCTTCCCCCTGGGTGCGCGCGCCGCGCGAGTCGGTCCCGTCCGACTCGCGCGGCGCGCCGTAGCTCCCGGCCGCCAACATGGCAGCGGGCAGCTCGGGCTGATCACGACGAATAGCCTGCCGCAGCGCCTACCGCTTCTACACCTTTCTGCCCCGCCTCTGCCGACGCGCGGTGCGGCGGAGGGACAGCCGGCGTCCGGCCCCCGGATGAGCGGAAGGATCCGCAACCGTACCTGCGCAAGGCCGACCCGGCGCTCCTGCTCCCACCGGCATCGCCTCCACCCTCGTCCGGGGCCGTACCGACATCGACGTCCCGCGGGCGGTCGCCGAGTCGTACGCGGACGCGGCGGCGAAGGCGTGCGAGGTGGTCGGCCTGACGCTCCTGGAGGACGCCGGCCACTTCCGGCTGCGGACGCGTGCGAGGTGGTGGCGGAGAAGATCGCGCAACTGGCCTGGTGACACCGGCCTTGGGGTCCGCGGCACCCTGAGCGAGCACTGTGCGCCAACGCGACGCGCGTCGCAGGCCTTCGTCGCGTCGCGTGGTCGGCGGCCCCGTCATACCCGTAATACCTGAGAGCTACGTCGCAGATGAGCTCCCTGGCGTGACGCGTACTCGACTCTCAAGATCTCTCTCACCAGCGGCGTGGTGCACGTCGTGATCGACAACCCTCCCGTCAACCTGCTCGATGCCGCCCTGATGACGGACCTGGACTGCTTCGCGGACGCCATGTCCGGCGACCACGACATCCGGGTGATCGTTTTTGACAGTGCGGATCCGGACTTCTTCGTCGGGCACGGGGACATGACGACCGCCGATGCCCCGGCGACATTCGTTGCCCTCCGCGTCGCGCCGGAACAAGACCAGTCCCTCAACCCGATGATGCGGCTCCATGAACGCATCCGGTCGCTGCCGCAGATCACCATCGCCAAGCTGCGCGGACTGGCACGCGGCGGCGGTGCGGAACTGCTGTCCGCGATGCACGTCCGCAAACTCGCCGATCTCAACAAGCCAGGACGGCCGGAACGGCCGCCGTGGGTGCACCTGATGGCCATGCGTAAGCGCAAGACCCTCGCGGTCCGCGAACGCTGCCACCAGGACATTCATGCGGGACGGGTCCACAGCCACCACCCGGAAATGATCACTGGAGAGCCGTGTGCGGGGAAATCTCGCCAGCACGGTTCGGGAAGGGGCCGTTGAAAAGGACCCGCACCACGGGCACCTCGTCAGCGGCCCACTTCACTCTGTGGGAGCCCGGGGGTGAGACTCCCTCGGGCCATCCGACCACTGTCTTGCGCACCATGCTGCGCGTGCCACTGTCGCCCGGGCGGGAGCACCGCGTGATCGGCGTCAACGACTTTCGCTCAATGAGGTGCAGAACTCGCCGGACATCGGCCGCAAGACCAGCCGCATCTGCATGAAGGTCGGCAAACATACCGGGTTCGCGCGGCGGCCCGTCGAACGGATTCGGCGCGGATCACTCGTGGATGCGGTATCCAGGCGTGCCGAGGCCCTCGATGGCGATCCCCATGAGTCGAGCGGCGTGCTGCGCAGCGCTGGGAGCATGCTCGGCCGCAAGGGATACCGCGTTGGCGAGGGTGAGCAGTTCGAGGATGGTCACGTCGCCGCGGATGGTTCCGTCGTGCTGAGCGCAGGCCAAAAGGTCAGCACCCGCCTCCATCAGCAGCTGCTCGCAGCTCGAGTCCTGCGAAGACGACGTGATTGTGCCGGTTCCTTGCAGCAAGGAACGGGCGGCGCCGCGCGTGGTGGCGCCGAAGACCGCCAGGGCCGTCAACCATTTCGCCAGAGCAGTTGCGGACGGGTACTCGTTCGCCAATGACCGGGCCTCGCCGCACAGCTGCGCCACGCGTTCCTGGAAGACGGCTTGGAGCAGAACCCACCGGGACGGGAAGTGGCGGTGCAGGGTGGCCGAGCCGACGCCGGCCTGCCGTGCGATCTCTTCCAGGGAGGCGTCCGCTCCGCGCCGGGACACCTCCGCCGCGGCCGCCTCGAGAATCCGATCGTAGTTGCGGCGCGCATCCGCGCGCTTGGGCGGGCCGGGGTCCTTGCTGCCCACTTTCCTGGTCTCCTTCCTCACCACCGGAAACGGGGTACCACCCCATTCTTGCACTGCCGTCGACCTTCCCTGCTTGACAGGAAGTGGGGGGCGCCCCCATATTTGCAAACGGAGGGGGACCCCACTTTTGGTGCCCGAGGAGTTACCCATGCGCAGCCCGCGTACGACTCATACCGGTGCAGATGCAGCCCCGGTCAGGGGCGACGAAGGCGGTGTCGTTCGGCTCGTGAGCGGGCCAAGCGTGACTGGCAGTCTTTCGCGCGCGCCGGTCCGGATCGAGGTGTGGTCGGACATCCAGTGCGTGTGGTGTTACATCGGCCACGCGCGGTGGGTGAAAGCACTTGCTCAGGTGGACATCCCCACCACGCTCGTGCACCGCTCCTTCGCGCTGCAGCCCGAAGCCCCCGACGACTTCGACGCCCAGACTTATCTGCGGGCCCACCGAGGCCTGTCGGAAACGGACCAACAACAGCTGTTCGACAAGATGAAGCAAACCGCCGCAGCCGACAGTCTTGCCTACGAGCCGAGTCGCATCCGGCCGACCAACTCCCGAGCCGCCCTTGGGTTGCTGCACCATGCCGCATCCGTCGGCCGGCAGCAGCCGTTACTGGAGCGCCTCTACCGGGCGTACTTCGCCCAGGGCCGGCACATCGGCCGTCCCGGCGAACTCGTCGCCCTCGCAGCCGAGGCCGGAATGGACCCTGACGATGCGCGGCGCGCGCTGGCCGAAGGAAGCCACGCCCGGGACGTCGACCTCGACCGGGCGCAGGCTCGAGCGCTCGGCATTCGCAGCGTCCCCTTCACCGTCGTCAACAACCGGTACGCGATCTCCGGGGCCCAGAGCCCTGAGTCCCTGACCGGCCTCCTCACCCGCTTCGCCCCCGCCCGCCCTCAAGACGCGTAAGAGAAGAGACATCACCATGCGTGCCGTACAGTTCGACCGTTTTGGCCCGCCCGAGGTGCTACGCATCAACGACATACCCACGCCCCAGCCGGGACCGGGCGAAGTCCTCGTCGAGGTGCATGCCGCGAGCGTGGACGCCGGCGAGACCGCCTTCAGAGCGGGCAAGATGCGACGGGTAACACGCACCCGCTTCCCCCGCGGCCTGGGCAGCGACTTCACCGGCCGGGTCGCGGCCGTCGGCAGCGACGTACGCGCCTGGAAGGTTGGAGCCGAGGTATGGGGACTCATGCCCCACTTCACCTTCGGGGCCATAGCCGACTACGTCGCCGTACCCGAGCAACGGCTCGCCCGCGCCCCCGAGAACCTCAGCCTGCTCGAAGCCGCCGCCCTCCCGGTGTCGGGCACCACTGCAATGACCGCCCTGACCGACAAAGCGCAACTCCAGTCCGGGGAACGGCTCCTGGTCCGCGGAGCCACCGGCGGAGTCGGCAGCGTCACCGTGCAACTGGGCAAGGCCCTCGGCGCGCATGTCACAGCCCTGGCCGGCGCCCGCAACCTCGACTGGATCACCCAGCTCGGCGCGGACGAGACCCTGAACTACCGCACAACCCGACCCGATGACCTCGATCGATTCGATGTGATCGTCGATGTCGTCGGCACCGACTTGGGTGCCTACCAGTCACGGCTGACCCACCGAGGACGTCTAATCGCACTCGCCTTCGACCCGGACCGCGTCGTTTCCTCCATGCTCAGCACCGGACTGCGGGCAGCTACCACCCCCCGGCGCATCAAGATGTTCAGCAACAACCCGCCGGTTGAACGGATCGCCGAGCTGACGCGGGCTGCGGAGGCGGGAACGATCCGGCCGATGATCGACACGGTCTTCCCCATGCACGACATCGCAGCAGTCCACCACCGGCTTGAAACCGGCGGTGTCCGCGGTAAACACGTCATCAACATGCAGCGCCTCTGACTCGGCCCTGCCAAGGGGGACTGTCAATGAGGGTCTGTTCCGTAGCCGGTGGTGATGGAGGGTGTGTCAGCCCGGGAGGACACGGTGGCGACCGGGCCCTCCTCACATCAAGAGGAAGTTATCCAACGGGGGATCCGGTGGTCCCGGATAGCCCGGTGAGCCTGCTCAACCCGCCCCGCCGCCGAACAGCCAGCTGTAGCGCAGCCGCAGTGCCCCGTTCCACGCTGGCCGTCATGGCGGCGATCGCGACGCTGATGTTGAGCCAGGTCGACGGCAGGTCGACGGGCAGGGTGAGCCTCCCGATGCGCCGGGCGAAGGGTTCCACCTGAGCCAGTTGTCCAGCGAGTTGCGAGGTGGGCAGGGCCGGGGCGGCGACGAGAACGATTGCTCAGAGGGGACTGGTCGTCCTCGGGGCTGACAAGACGGCCGAGCCGGGGGCGCGCGGCACCGTGCGGCTTTCCGCCACCGGCCCCGACGGGCAGCGGGCCGAGGCCGAGACGGTGATGACGGCGGGGACACCGGAGCTCTGGGGCAAGAAGCTCGCCATCGAAGACGCTCCGGCCGGCAAGGCCGTGGAGATATGGGGCGGGGCCCTCAACCGCGGGCCTGTCGCGGCGAGCGGATTCGGGGTGACGGTGGTGGCCTCGCGGATGGAGATCGACCGCAGATACGACAACTGCCGCTATGCCGAAAGCGGTGAGTCCCGCGCGTACTGCTTCTTCGACACCCGCGTGGAGCCGGGCGAGGCCTACGCGTTCGACGCACCGTTCGTCGTGGAGGGCGGGGAGGAGCTGACGAAGAGCTCGGTGAACATGAGCATCTTCGCGCCCGGGCAGGACGCCGGACCGTACTTCAACGCGGAGGAGTACACGGTCCCCGGGGCGGGACCGAAGCTCGGCTTGAAGCCGACCGAGCCCAAGGGCTTTACGCAGCTGTCCGGCCACATCTCCATCGACACCGACCAGCGGGTCGACGTAGGGGCCGTGGCCGGGAACCTCCGGGGACGGCCCGGTGACATCGTCCAGTTGGAGGTGGGTCTGCGCAACAAGGGTCCGGGGCGTATCGACGCGCGCTACCTCCGTTACGAGATCGTCCCGCCCGAGGGCATCACCCTGATGCCGCCGGAGAAGCCGTCCCCGGACCCGGAGGCCGACGAGGCTCCCTACTGGATCTGCAGTCCATGGGAGCCGGGCGAGGAGCGGTACACCTGTGGAAGCAAGAGCCTGAGGCCCGGCGCGTCCGAGACACAGGTGCTGAGGTTCCGTATCGACGGGAGGACCACGGGTACCGGCCACGTGAAGGTCGTCTTCAAGGGCGGCTATGCGGAGCGCGACTCGGACAAGGGAAACAACGTCGCAAAGATCACGGTGCAGGTTGCCGGTGCGGGAGACGGTCAGGGCCGTGATGCCGACGGCCGGAAGGGTGGGCTCCCGTGGAGCCTCGCCGCGGGCGCCGCGGTCGTCGGCGCCCTCGCTCTGGCGGCAGCGGTCCTGTACGGCATCCGCCGCTTCCACACGCGAGGCTGACGGCGCGTTCGACCACGATGCCACCCGGATACACCCGCCACAGAGATCACCATCACCCCGTGCGGTGACCGGGACGGCGTGCCGACGGCAATCAGGAAGCGGGGACGGGATCCAGCCGGTAGGCGTCCCCGTGGGCGACCACGCGGCCGGCGGTGGGCGGTGCGAAGTGGGTGCCGAGGAGGAGGGTGTCCGTGCCGGCGAGGGAGCCGAGCAGCTCGCGGCGGGTGGCCTCGGACTGCCGCGGGTCGATGTCGACGCAGGCGCCGATGAGGGGGTGGGCGAGCTGGACGGGGTGGTGGACGCAGTCGCCGGAGATCAGCGCCGTCTCCTCCTGGCTGGTCAGTTCCACGGCGACGTGGCCGGGGGTGTGGCCGGGTGTCGGGATCAGGCGCAGGCCGGGGGAGATCTCGGCCCCCTTGTGCGGGACGTCGACCGTGCTCAGCAGACCCGCATGTTCGACCGGGATCACGGAGTCGCGGAACATCTGTTCGCGTGCCTCCTCCATGTCGTACGTGGCCCAGAACTCCCGCTCGGCGCGGGAGGTGAGGTAGCGGGCGTTGGGGAAGGTGGGGACCCATTCGCCGTTCACCTGCCGTGTGTTCCAGCCGACGTGATCGGCGTGCAGGTGGGTGAGGATCACCAGGTCGACGGAGTCCGGGGGGAAACCGGCGGCGGTGAGGCGCTCCAGGAAGCCGGTCCGCAGGTTGTGCCAGGCCGGGTTGGCCCGCTCCTTGCCGTTGCCGATGCCGGTGTCGACGAGAACGCGCAGCCCGTTCACGATGAACGCGAAGCTGTGGCTGTCGATGTGCAGAATCCCGTCCTGGCCGGCGAAGTGGGGGTGCAGCCAGTCCTGGGCGGTCACCACCTCAGGGGTGGCGTCGGGCAGCAGCCAGGGTCCGGTCGCGGGCGGCAGGGCGACCTCGTCGATGCGGTGGACGGTGACGCCGCCCACGGTCCAGGAGGGGATGGGGGCGGTGGCGGGGGAGGTGTGCATTGTGTGTCGTTTCCCTTGATCTCTTCAGCGGAAGCGGTCGGTTGTTCTCTTCAGTGGGAGCGGTCGGCTTCGGGGCGGGCCGCTCCGCGTCGTGACGCGGTGAGTGTCGCCAGGGCCGCCAGGGCGAGGAGAGCGGCGGTGATGGCGTAGGCGTGTGAGGTGGTCCCCAGCCCGTAGTGCTGGGTGGCGGCGCCCGCGGCGACGGCGGGCAGGCTCATGGAGAGGTAGCTGAGGATGTAGTAGGCGGCCAGTGTCGCGGCGCGGTCCCGCTCGTCGAGCGAGGCGAGGAGCATACGCAGCGCCCCCTGGGAAACGGCGCCGAAGGCGATGCCGGCCAGCACCGCGCCGCCGTAGACGGCGGGCAGCCCGGCGCCGTGCAGACCGCTCAAAGTCAGGGCCGCGGCGGGCAGGACGGACAGGCAGCCGCCGATCGCCGTGGCGCGGGGCGGCCTGCGCCGCAGCGCCCATACGGTGAGCGCGGCGGTGGCGCTGAGGGTGAAGAAGACCATGCCGCGGGCTGCTTGCGGGGCGTCGGGGGCCACCAGGCGTACGAGGGCCGGGCCGAGGGAGGAGTAGAAGCCGCCCAGCGCCCAGACGGTGCCGACAGCGGCGCCCGTGGCCAGCAGGGTGTGGCGGACCGGGGGCGGGACGCCGGCCCGCGGGCGCAGCGACCGCAGCGCTCCCGCGTGGCGGTGGGCCGTCTCCGTGGTGAAGGTGGCCGTGATCGCCTGGGCGAGGACAACGCCGCCAGCAGTACGTAGACGGTGACGGTGGGGGCAGGGGCGAAACGGACGAGCAGGGTGGAGACGAGCACGCCGGTGGCCATGCCGGCGACCGGGGTGACGCTGTTGGCCAGGGCGGACCGGCCCGGGCGCCGGGGGTTTTCCAGGTCGAGGAGTGCCGCACCCGCGGCGCTGGTGGCCGCGCCGGTGGCCGCTCCTTGCAGGACCCGGGCGATGGTCAGGGAGCCCGCGCCGTCCGCTGAGGCCAGGAGGACCATGGAGGCGGCCGCCATGAGCAGGGCGCCTGCCAGGACGGGGCGTCGCCCCAGGTGGTCGGAGAGCGCTCCGGTGGTGAGCAGGGCCAGCAACAGGGCCAGGGCGTACGCGCTGAAGACCACGGTGACGGCGAGCGCGGAGAGGCCCCACTGGTCCTGGTAGAGAGGATAGAGCGGGGTCGGAGCGCTGGACGCGGCCAGGAGGGCCGCGAGTATCGACACGTCGAGGGCGAAGGAAGCCGTGCGCCTCTTCGTACAGGCGCGGGCGGCCCGATGGGCGACGTGCGCGGGTGCGTCGGCCACCACGGGTGCGTCGGACATGACGCCGGGCATGGGACCCCTTCCATAAATGCAATGAATTTGCTTTAAGGAACGGTAGAGCCTACGGTCGGCTTAACGCAAACCGTTGGCTTTTAGTGCGGGGCGCTTCGTTGCCACGCCCCTGATCAGGAGAGACCCGTGCCCTCCGTTGAACTCACGCCGTCCGAGGTCGCCCGCTGGGCCGCCCGAGCCGGACTTCCGCTGCCCGATGACCGCCACACCGCGGCCGCCGCCACCGCCAACCACATCCACTCCGTCGTCGCGGTCCTGCGTGAGCTGGACTTCGGGGACACCCCGCCCGCTGGCGCCTACCGCGCAGGAAAGGAGAAGCGCGATGCAGCCGTATGAGCTGACCCTCGCCGACGCCGCGCAGCAGATCCGGGCCCGCCGGCTGTCCCCCGTCGAGCTGGTGGACTCGGTCCTCGGCCGCATCGACCAGGTGGACCCGCACGTCGAGGCGTACGTCGCGGTCACCGCGGAGCAGGCCCGCGGCGCGGCGCGGGAGGCCGAGCAGGAAGCGGCCCGCGGCGTGTTCCGGGGGCCGCTGCACGGCGTCCCGGCCGGGCTCAAGGACCTGATCGACGTCGCCGGTTCGCCCACCAGCGCCAGTTCCCGGGTCCGGGCCGGCCACCGCGCGGCCGCTGACAGCACGGTCGCCGCCCGGCTGCGGGCCGCAGGCTCCGTCCTGGTCGGCAAGACCCACACCCACGAGTTCGCCTACGGCCTGACCACCCCGCAGACCGGCAACGCCTGGGACCGCGGCCGGGTCGCGGGAGGCTCCAGCGGGGGGTCCGCCGTCGCGGTGGCGGCCGGGGCGGCGACCTTCGCCCTCGGCACCGACACCGGCGGGTCGATCCGGGTTCCCGCCGCGCTGAACGGGGTCGTCGGCTTCAAGCCGACCTACGGGCTGGTGCCGCGCCACGGCATCACGTCGCTGTCCTGGTCGCTGGACCACGTCGGCCCGGTCACCCGCACCGTCGAGGACGCGGCCCTGGTCCTGACCGTCCTCGCCGGGCATGACCCGCGTGACCCCGCCTCGGTGGACACCCCCGCCGTCGACCACCGGCCGGAACGGGAGCCGGACCTGGCGGGCGTGCGCGTCGGGGTGCCGCGCAATTACTACTTCGACCATGTCGACACGGAGGTGGAGACCGCCGTCCGCCGGGGCATCGCGCAGCTGGAGACGCTCGGCGCCCATCTCGTCGAGATCGACATCCCGATGACCCGGTACATCCAGGCCACCCAGTGGGGGCTGATGGTGCCGGAGGCCACCGCCTACCACGAGGGCACGCTGCGTACCGTCCCCGAGCTGTACCAGGCGGACGTCCGCATCCTCCTGGAGGCCGGTGAGCTGATGGGTGCGGGCGACTATCTGCGTGCCCAGCGCTCCCGGACGCTCATGCAGGAGGAATGGGCCCGCATTCTGGAGAAGGCCGACGTGATCGCCGCCCCGGCGGTCCCGATGACCGCGGTGAAGGCCGGTCAGGAGAGCGTCACCTGGTCCGACGGCTCGACCGAGGCCGTCTCCGACGCCTACGTGCGTCTATCCTCCCCGGCCAACATCACCGGAGTGCCCGCTCTGTCCGTCCCGGTGGGCCACGACACGGCGGGCATGCCGATCGGCATGCAGCTGCTCGGGCGGCCCTTCGGTGAGCGGCAGCTGCTGCGGGTGGGCCACGCCTACGAGCGGACGCAGGCCGCCCGATCGCTCGCGCCGGCCGGCTGAGAGCGGCGTGCGGGCCAGTCGGTTCCGGACCGGCCCATATGCCGTTCGGCTCCGGTCGGGATCAGGACCGGATGCCCGCAGCCAGTAGACCGGCGAGGGGGCCCTGGCGCGGCCGTCGAGCCGGCATGCTCCTCCTAAACGCAAGAACTGTGCTTTAAGGTGAGACTATGAGTCGCAAGCCGATGGTGCGCCCCGGCGGGCGCAGTGCAAGGGTCCAGGCTTCGGTGCACACCGCTGTCCGCGAAATCCTTTCGGAGCGGGGCCGAGACGCGGTGACCGTCCCGCTGGTCGCCCAGCGCGCCGGAGTCACCCCCTCGACGATCTACCGCCGCTGGGGCGACCTTCAGGAGCTGCTGTCGGACGTCGCGGTGGAGCGCCTACGGCCTGACACCGCGCCGGAGGACCACGGTGACCTGCTGTCCGACCTGACGGCCTGGGCCGAACAATTCCTCGACGAGATGTCGTCCCCCTCCGGCCGCGCCTACATCCGTGACGCTCTGCTCGGCGACCCGGACGGCAGTTACGCCGGTCAGTGCTCGGCCTACGCGGCCGAACAGGTCGACGTCATGCTCGCCCGCGCGATCGGCCGCGAGGAGAACACTCCCGACGTCGAGACGGCGATGGACCGCGTGGTCGCCCCCATGATGTACCGCATCCTCTTCCGCCCGGCCGGACTCGACGCCGCGTACGCCCGTCGGCTCGTGACCGAACTCCTCGACATGGGCGAAGAACAACCCCGCCCATGATCCAGATTCCTCGAGGCCCGCGCAGGAGGAACCGCCCAGATTCACCGTTGCTCATGCCCGCGGGCCATCGCAGCTCGAGCGAGACAAGGGCCTTCGGCTTGTGGTGTGGTCCGTGGAGATCACCGAACTGGTCGGTATACGGCGCCGTGGCGGCGGGTGTACGTGGCCTCCGCCGAGGATGTGTCCGTACGGGAGGCTGCGCGCCGCTTGAGGCGTAGTGGTGTGTCCGAGGTCGGTGGGCTGCAGGGGTCGGTTCTTGGTGGTCCGAACCAGCAGCGGGCCTCCGATCTCCTCCTCCAGGCACAGCAGGTGGCTGGTGACGCTGTGCATGGATAGCCTGCCCGGCGCCGGCCGGCTTGTTCCAGCAGCCGATCCCGTAGGTAGAGGTCACGGCGCGCTGGGAAGGGCTTGGCCCGTACCGCGCGCATGGCCGGGGTGATCCGGCTACTGCCACGGGCGGCGGTGGAGGTGCGCGGGTCGTCCCAGCCCACTTTGCGCAGTTCCCGAGGTGTTCCTCAAGCTGCTGGGCGAACAGTCTGTCGGGGTCGGAGACACCGGAGTGGAAGGGTCTGCCCCGGCCACATAGAGCCAGGCCATCGACGCGACGCATTCGGCGGCGGCTCGCGATGAACGTGCCCGGCGCGAACACCCCGCCGACGGGAGGCGCGTAGGCCGACGAGGAGTGTCAGACCGTAGAGGGCTGACCTAGGGCCTGTCCGGTGAGTCGGCAGGGACCTGTTGTCTGCCTTCTAGGCTGGCGCTATGGACAACGGACTCGCTCACGAGGAAAGCGCCTTCATCAATTTTCGACGCTACGTCCCGGGTCTGATGGAGCACGGGTTTCGGTGGGTCGACATCAAGCAGCTCCGCTTCGCCGCAGAGTCCGTGGACGATAGAGGGCTGCTTGCCGCACTGATTGGGCATGAGCAGTTCCGGGACGACTATGCAGGTGGCGGAGTGTTGCCGGACGGACCCCGCCACGGTCCGTACTGGCTGCGGTTGATCACGCCTGACCTGTACGAGTCCATCAGCCATGAGAAGGCCGTGCAGATCCTGCGGGAGTGGATGGATCCGCTCCGGGACGTGTCCACCGAGCTGGAGGCAGATCTGCAGCGGGAGGTGTTCGCCCGCCTAGCCGCAGCTGATGGCATCTACTACCTCAGCGAGCTCGGTGACGAGGCGATTCATGATTGGGGACGCGTGCACGACTCCTTCCACGAGTTCGTGCTCATCGACCGCCCGGCTGAGCGGATCACGCTCATCGTCGCCGCCGACGACTGAGGTAACCCTCGGGGCTTCCTCTGCGGTGGCTATCAGGAGCGGAGCCACAACCGAATGGCCGCAAGAGTGACCGTGCCGTGGAAGACGTAAGCCCTCTTGTCATAGCGAGTCGCCACGGCTCTGGAGCCCTTGAGCGCATTGAAGCAGCGCTCAACTTCGTTCCTCCTCTTGTAGGTAGTGCCGTCGAAGCCGGTCGGTCGCCCGCCGCGGCTACCGCGCCGTTGGCGGTTAACCTTCTGATTCTTCGGCTCAGGGATGGTGTGCTTGATCTGGCGTCGCCGCAGGTAGCGACGGTTCCGGCGAGAGCTGTACGCCTTATCGCCACACACGTGGTCCGGTCGCGTCCGCGGGTGGCCACCGGCTGGGCGAGGGACACGAACACGATCCATAACCTTGATCAACTGCGGCGCGTCACCCCACTGCCCGGGAGTGATCAGCACAGCCAACGGGCGGCAGCTGCCGTCACTTGCCAGATGAATCTTCGTCGTGAGACCACCCCGTGACCGGCCGAGCGCCTCATCAAGGCGATGCTCGGCCGGACGGCGCCGGCGCCCCAGCAACCGGGGTACGTGGTGATGAGCTCCGGCTGCATGCTGATGGGCGCGGCAGACCGTCGAATCCACGCTCACCACACTCCAGTCGATCCGCCTTTGGACGTCGGCGTCCGCCTGGACCGTCCCCGGGACACGCTTCCATGTGCCATCCGCGGACCACCTGCGATGGCGGTCATAAACCGTCTTCCACTTCCCGAAACGGGTCGGAAGATCTCGCCACGGCAGACCGGTGCGCTGCCGGAACAGAATCCCGTTGATCACGCGCCGATGACACTGCCAACGTCCGCCCCGCCCAACGTTCTTGGGCAGACTCGGTTCGAGTCGAGCCCACTCGTCATCAGAAGGGCCGCCCCGCCCCACACCGGACAGAACGACCGGCCGACGGGCGCGTTACCCGACCCATCGGACAGGCCCTAGGGACAGTCATGTTGCGGGTCAGACGGAGTCGACCACGAGTGCGCTGGCGGTCGCGAAGGTGTGGCGGAAGTCCTTGAGGGGCTTGTAGTCCTCCGAGTGGTAGAAGTCCAGGACGGCCTGCTTGTCCGGGAACTCCAGGATCACTCCGATGCCCGGCCGCTGGCCGGCCTCCAGGACGAAGCACTCGGTGTCACGGGCTATTGGCTTGCCTCCGTAGCGCGAGACCACTTCAAGGGTCCTGGACTCGTAGTCCCGCATCTTCTCGTCGTCCTGGGGGGTGACGCTGATGACCATGTAGGCGCTCACTTGTGGCCCTTTCATAGTTCGTTAGTTCGTAACTACGTGAACTATTGAACAGCAGTGCCCCGGTGAATGCCAACCCTTGAGGGTGCGGGTGCGAGGTGCGGCACAACTGTTGGATTGTTCGCAAATTGGCGTACTATCGGCGTGTGAAAGCGTTGACCCACCCCAGTCGAGCGGACCTGCGCATCGAGTCCGTCCTGGACGCGATGGCCAATCCCACCCGGCTGAGGATCATCGAGCGTCTCGCTCACGGGGAGGAGCTGACGTGCTCGACCACGCTGCCCGACGTGTCCCCGTCGACCGCCAGCCGACACTGGAACGTGCTGCGAGAGGCCGGTGTCCTGCACGCCCGGCGAGAAGGCCGCATCATCCTGCATAGTCTGCGCCGTGAGGACCTGGACGCGCGCTTCCCCGGCCTCCTGGACAGCGTCCTGGCGGCGGTCAGAGATTCGCCGGCCGCGCACGCGGCCGACGGTGGCAACCTCTGACGCGGTCCTATCCCTGCGCGCCGGCCAGAGCGACCACGCGCCGGCGGAACTCGGGCGCTAGCAAAACCCTGGGTGGATCCAGCAGGTTGGCCAACCTCATGAACGAGCGTGCGATGTCGCCGTCCCTCGCCGCGGCGCCCGTGGGTGCCGCGATGGGGTGAGACGGGGAAGGGGCGGGCTGGGGTGGGTGGTTCGAAGGCGTGTCCGTGCGGGTCCACATCGGCGGTGCGCGGGCACGTGCTGGCCGCGAGCGGGGTGTTGAAGGTGGCGAGCGCCGATCAGATCCACCGGCTGATGGCGCCGGGCCATAAGGACAACAAGGCGTTCCGTAACGCGCTGCCGCCCGACCTCAGGCCGCTGCTGTCGGTGGCCGCCTACGACCAGCTGCTGCAATTCCGTCGGCGTCCGGCCGACGGCCAGGCATAGCAGGAAGAGGCACGGTGACCGCCAAGCGCAACCGCGGACTGACCGAACAGGCCGCTGGCACTGCCGTGGACCAGGCATGCCGGATGCTCCGGCTACCTACCATCCGCACCCAGTACCCCGAGCTGGCCGAAGCCGCCGATCGTCCATGGCGGATACAGGGGAGGGGTGGCGCTCACGGACCCGACCGGGTGGGTGGGGAGACCTGTTCACGCGCGATGTCGCCCGGTAGATGCCGGACAGGTCGGGGCCCCGCCCCTCGCGACGGGTTGATCAGTCCTGTGCCACGTTCGCCGCGGTCACATTCTCGATCACGCGGCCGAGTTTGGTCTTGGCCCGGGTCAGGTCCTGGATGCGTGCGGCGATGCGGTCGCGTTCGATGATGAGCTGGTCGAGCATGGCGGGGGTCGCGACGCCGGTGCTCACGCACGGCAGGAGTTCGACGACGGTACGGCTGGAGAGGCCGGCCGCGAAGAGGTCCTGGATGAGCTGGACCCGCTCCAGGGCTTCGTCGGGATAGTCACGCTGCCCACCGGGCGTCCGCGCCGATTCCAGGAGCCGCTGTTCCTCGTAGTAGCGCAGAGCCCGCACGCTGACCCCTGACCGCCTGGCGAGCTGTCCGATGCGCACGACGCAGGTCACTCCCTTCCCGCTCATACCTCACGTTTACGGCAGGTTGAGGCTAGCAATACCGGCTCCGGGGGCAGCCCTGAGGGCCGATCGAACCGTTGCCGGCGCCGAGACTGATCATGACCCGGTGGCGGACCCGAGGGCGTTCACGCGGTTCATGTACGCACGGCAGCCCTCGCGTCGTGCCGGGATCGCCGAGCCCCCCGAGGGCACATGGGTGTCGACCGTGACGGGCGGCGTGATCCCTCGCAGTGGCGCAGGCCCCCACGCTCACCCCGCCCGCTCGGCAACCTCACCCATCCGCTCCTGCCCTCCTCCGGCCGGGCGGCAGTTGCGGCTTGCACCTCACGTCAACGTCAGGTTCTAGAGTGACGAGCGTCGGATGAACACGTCATTCCGGCCCGTCAAAGTAAGGCAGACCATTATGCGCGCAGCCCGGTTCCACGAATACGGCGGAGCGGAGAGCCTGGTGATCGAGCAGGCCCCCGACCCCCACCCCGGACCCGGTGAGATTCGTGTCCGCGTCGCGGCGGCCAGCGTTAATCCCATCGACTGGAAGCTGCGCTCCGGCGCCCTGCACCAGATCTTCCCCCTGGACCTGCCCGACATTCCCGGGCGCGACGGCGCCGGTGTGGTCGACGAGATCGGCGACGGGGTGCAGGGGGTGAGCATCGGCGACCGGGTCTTCGGGCTGGGCGGCGTCACCGGCGCGACCGCGGAGCTGCTCATCCTCTCGGCCTGGGCGCACACCCCCGCCACGTGGAACGACGAGCAGGCCGCGGGCGCCGGTCTCGCGTCCGTGACCGCGATGCGTGGGCTCGACGCGCTCGGCCCCCTCGCGGGGCGCACCCTCCTCATCGAGGGCGCCGCCGGAGGCGTGGGCAGCGCTGCGGTCGAGATCGCCGTGGCGCAAGGTGTCGGCACCGTGATCGGGACAGCCAGCGAACGCAACCACGAGTTCCTCACCTCTCTCGGCGCCGTTCCCACCACCTACGGCCCGGGCCTCGCACAGCGCCTCACCGCCCTCGCTCCGCACGGCGTCGACATCGTGCTCGACACCGCGGCCTCCGGCTCCCTGGACGACCTCGTCGCGATCGCGGGTGACCCGAAGCGCGTCGCGACGGTCGCCGACCACGCGGGCGGGCAGCGCCTGGGCACGCATGTGGCCCACGCGGTGAACGACTCCACTCTCCTGTCCGCGGCGGCGGAACTGGGCGGGCAAGGCCGCTACACACCCCGTATCGAACAGGCCTACCCCCTGGAGCGGATCGCCGACGCCCACGCACACGCCGAGCGCGGACGCACCCGAGGAAAGATCGTGATCTGTATCTGAACAGGCCCACGAGGTAGGTAACTCGCAACGTGCGGGCCTGTACGGTGTTGCGTTTCTTTTGACTTGCACCTAGGGCTGAAGCCCGAGGATTCTGGCCTTCTCGATCGTTGCTGTGCCGCTACGCGGCACGGGGTTCGGTCGGGAATCCGTGGCTTCCTGTTTCTGCGCGCTGCGCCAGATCGAGTTCTGGTCTTACCGGCGCTCCGCAGGCCGATACCGCCAGTCCGGCGGCCGTCTTGACATTGATCGCGGTGTTGATGTCCCGGTCGTGGACGGTGCCGCATGCGGCGCAGGTCCATTCCCTCATGTCGAGGGGTTTGGGCCCGTCTTTGACGCCGCAGTTGGAGCAGACCTGACTCGTCGGCTCGAACCGGCCGATCTTGATCAGGATCCTTCCGTACCGTTGCGCTTTGTATTCCAGCATGTTCACGAATGAGGCCCAGCCGGCGTCGTGGACGGACTTGGCCAGCCTGGTGCGTGCCAGTCCCGTCACCGACAGGTCCTCCACGGCGATCCCTTGGTTCTCGGAGATCAGCTTTGTGGAGAGTTGGTGGTGGAACTCGTGGCGGGCATCGGTGATCTTGACGTGGGCACGGGCGACCTTGAGCCGGGTCTTCTCGCGGTTCTTCGAACCTTTCTGCTTGCGGGACAGTTCCCGCTGGGCCTTCTTCAGCTTTTTCTCCGCTCGGCGCAGAAACCGCGGGGAGTCGATCTTCGTGCCGTCGGACAGAACGGCGAAGTGCGTCAGGCCGAGGTCGATGCCGACAGTGCGGTCGGTGGCGGGCATCTGCTCGGCATCCGCCTGTGGGTCGGTGTCGATGACGAAGGAGGCGAAGTACCGTCCGGCGGAATCCTTGACCACGGTGACCGAGGTGGGGGTGGTGGGCAGCGTGCGGGACCACTTCACCTTCACTGCGCCGATCTTCGGCAGGTTCAGCCGTCCGCTGTCGGTGATCTTCCAGCGGGCGTTGGCGGTGAACCGGATCGACTGGCGGGTGTCCTTGCGCGCCTTGAACCGCGGCGCACCGGTCCTGGGCCCCTTGCGGGTGCCCTTGAGGGAGGCGAAGAAGTTCCTGTAGGCGGTCTCGGCATCGCGCAAGGACTGCTGGAGAACGACCGTCGATCCCTCCCACAGCGTCCTCGGCGGCCTGGACCCGGGACAGCGGCATCGTCCAGGTTCCATCAGCCGACCAGCGGCGATGCCGTTTGTAGACCGTCTCCCACGGCCCGAAACGCTCCGGCAGATTCCGCCGCTGCACACCCGTCCGCACCCGGTAGAGCACCCCGTTGATCACTCGACGGTGATCGCTCCACCTGCCCCACGCGCACCACTAGCAGGTAAGAACGACTCCAGCCGTTCCCACTCCGCATTCGTCAGATCCCCACGGCCCATACACCCAACCTGGCCCCAACACCCCATTCACGTCAGCAGATCCGAGAAACAGTGCCTAGATCTTCCAGGAGCGCAGTTGGTCAGCGACCTCGGGGACCCGCAGGCGGGTATCGCGGATCTTCCGAACGAGATCGGACAGGGCGCCGTACGGCGGGTCGATGCCCTCGCCGGACTGGCTCATGTACTGGGCAGTGACAAACGCGGCATACAGGCCGTTGCGGTAAGGGAGCGGCTCAAGTCGGACGACGGTGTGCATGAGCGCCGCGGCGCGCCATGCGGCGTCCGGGTCTGCGGCCTTTAGGGTGGGCAGCTTGGTCTTGTGCCGGGCGACCGCGGCGACCAGCGCAGAGTAGTCCGCGACGGACATGTCCTCGCCGTTGCCGAGGGCGGCCTCCTGGACGTCGAGAAGCCAGGAGACGTCGATGTGCAGGTGCATCAGGCGGCTGCGGCTCCGCCCGGGCGCTCGGTGGGGGGCACTTCGTCGGGGAAGGCGTCGTCGAACTCCCCGCGCAGCCGGTCAGCCCAGTGCCTCGCACCAGTGACGAACTGGGTGCGCTGCATCTCACGGACACCGAGATCGTGCAGATACTGCTTGAGGCTCTTGCCTTCGGCGGCCGCGGCCGCGCGCACGCCTTCGAGCTCCTCGTCGGTGAACGACACGTTCAGGGATGGCATACACCCGATGGTACCTAGTAGGTGCCTGCCGTGCGAGGGGTTCGGTGCCCAGCGCTCTGTGACTTGACCAGCACCTGTCGATTCCGGTGCTCGCAGATCTATCGTTGACCGTGGACGATTGGGGGTCGTCGGAGTGCGGGACACGCGGCTGGTGCAGACGGCAGCGATCGGGGGCGAGCATACGGACGTGCCCGTCATCCTGCCGACCGAGGCCATTGTGCTGCTACCGCCGTCGACCGCCTGCCACTGGGGACCGAGTCGCGGGAGGGCTACCAGCCCACCTCCTTCAATCACTGGAACGCCGGCACCAACCCCACCGACGGCTGCAACATCCGTGCAGCGGTGCTGATCGCAGAAGCCGTCGACGCCCCCGAGATCGGCCCCGGCTGCCGGCTGACGGGCGGCCAGTGGTGGTCGTACTACGACGCGATGTGGGTGACGGGCGCGTCCGATCTGGACGTCGACCACATGGTGCCGCTCGCGGAGGCCTGGGACAGCGGGGCTTCCGCCTGGACGCCGCAGCGCCGCGAGGCTTACGCCAACGACCAGGATGCCGAGACGTCCCTGGTCGCCGTCACGGCCCGCTCCAACCGCTCCCAGTCCGACCAGGCCCCGGCAGAGTGGATGCCGCCCGCCCCCGACGGCGCGGTTCGCTGCCAGTACGCCTCCGAGTGGGTGGGCGCGAAGCTGCGCTGGGGCCTGGCCGCCGACGACACCGAACTCGCTTCCCTGCGGGACATCGCTCTCGGCTGCCCGCTTGAGTCCGTGACGTACGAGCCCGCCGGATAGCACCGCCCGGCGCTGGCAGAGCGCGGGCCCTGGCTGGACGGGGGAGGCTTCCCAATCGTGTGAAGTCAAGGCGCATCGAGGGAGGGCTGACCAGCTCCTGCAGGCTGGTCTGAAGGCGTGCTTCCCATGGGATTGCTATGAGTTTCCCCAGCTGGCAGGGAGAGGGGGAAAGCCTGTTGCTGGTGGCCGCTGGTCGGGGGGTCCTTTTCAGTGCAACCTCACCATCCGAGCTGTTTTTCGCCCAGGACCTCGCTGCCAATGTGCGTGGCCAGCTTCTGGGCTCGCGGCAGGTCGCCCCAATTGGTCACGTGGACGAAGACGGTGTGATGCTCAGTCCATCGGCCCAACTGGGCCTTGTCGCCGTGGAACACGACCTGGACGCCGTCGTACTGGGCCACTCCGTATTGGTCCGCTTCCGGTTCATCCGGCCACAAGCCGTGCCAGTCGATGGCGGCCACGCCCTGGCCCAGAGCCGCTACGAAGCGTTCCTCCACGCTCCCTCTCGGAACATCCTCCATGACGTTCAGCGGCAGGTGCGGCTCCAGTGAGGCGTCGTCCGCCGTCGTAACATCGAGGGCGAACCAGGCGTTCTCACCCGCCGGGCCGGTGCGCGTGTGCGCGTAGTCGAAGTTCGCCTCAGGCAAGACCGCAGCCATCTGCTGCACGTCCGCGACCGTTCGCAGCTCGGCAAAGAGCCCAACCTCGTCGTCGCATTCTGCCAGCAGCGCGCACAGGCGCTTGGCCTGTGTGTATGCCGCCGACGCGTCGGCGGTCCGGAAAACGGGGTATGCCCTGGAGTTGCCCATGGACGGAACCGTCACACGCCCTCGCAAGCCTCCGCCACCCCGTTTCATCTGATCGCTGCGGTGACTCTTCCGTCAGGGCTCTCTGACGAGTTGGTGCGTGATAGCGGGTGAGGCTCAGGGCCGGGCCGGTGGCATGATCCGATTGTGGCGCTCATGGTCAATCGGGCGGTACTGGCGCATCGGCTGTTCACGGGTCTCTCTCGGCGTCATTTCGCTTGCCTGGTCGAGGAGTTGATGCAGATTCTTGAAAACGGTTCTCATCAGCAGGCGGTCAGCAAGGCCGCGAGGATGGGCACGTCGTGCAGGAAGTTGAACGCCGCCGGGTCCCTGGCGGCCGCACGAAGGGCACGGATACGCGTCTTGGTACCGGTGGGGCCGGTGCTGTCCAGGATGAACAGCAGCCGTGGGAACAGGGGATAGCGCCGCCGTCAGTCCTCCAGTGCCGGTTCCTGGATGGTCGGCCGGCGCCCCGGGACGGTGGGCGCGTAGCCGTGAAGACGGGCGTACGCGGGCAGCTTGGCGGCCAGCCGCTCGAGGCCCATGGTGGCCCGGTCGACTTCCACGAACGCCCGCAGCGTCGGCCCGTTGCCGTCGGCGGGACCGTGCGGGTAACAGGAGGGCGTCGGGGATGACCGCCTTGCTGCTGCCTGTCGGATGGTGGACCTCGGGGATCCAGTCCAGTGGCCGGCACAGGTCGCCGTGGCGGCGGGCGTTCTGGAGGAGAGCGAGCGCGGTCTTGGTCACGGGTAGCGCGTGGCCGGCCTTCAGCCGTACGGCGGTCGGATCGGACACCGTCCTGGAGGGCCGGCGCCCGCGCATCTCGGGCCACTCACCGGCGAGTTGCACGCCGTACCGGGTGGGGATCCACACCCGGGTTCGTCCGGCCCGCGGCAGGGTGATCCGGTCGGCCAGCCCCGCCTCCCGCAGTCGGGCCAGCCGTCGCCTGGTCTGCTCGATGCGCACCCCGGGGGCGATCACCCAGTGCATCTGTTCTGGTGGCCAAGGCCACCGAAGCCGAACGCCACGTCCGGTGATGCGGCACCCGCTCGACACCACCACCCAGCGCAACCTTGTCGCCGATGCCCACCGCGGCGGGCCCACCGCCTTCTGATGCCTCCGAAAATCCCCGGCTCTGCTCGTGGTCCCCAGCCGGTTCGGATTCATGCGGTGCTAGGGCTCAGTGAACGGAGAGCCCGCCATCGACGAAGATCGCCTGCCCGGTGACATAGCCAGATCCGCGGCCGGCCAGGAACACTGCTGCTGCGGCGAAGTCCTCGGCCAGACCGTTGCGCCCGACCATCGTTCGCTCGGCCAGCGCCGTCACCTTCTCCGGGTCGGACGACAACCGCATATTGAGCGGGGTCATGACGAAGCCGGGCACCAGGGTGTTGCAAGTGACGCCGTGGGGCGACCACGCTTCAGCCTGAGAGCGGGCCAGTGACTCCAGCGCCCCCTTTGAGACCCCGTAAGCCCCACTCTGGACAAACGCCCGGTGGGCCTGCTGGGAGGTGATGTGGATGATTCGCCCGAAGCCCCGCTCGGCCATGCCGGGCCCGAACCGCTGGCCCAACAAGTAGGGCGCCTCCAGATTCACCGCCATCGTGGCGTCCCACACGTCCTCGCCCAGCTCGCCCATCGGCGGCCTCAGGTTGATCCCGGCGCTGCTGACGAGGATGTCGGGCTCGCCGAACACGGCGGCTGCCTGCTCCGCCGCCGCGCGCACCCCGTCGCGGGTGCCCAGGTCGGCGCTCACCCAAGCCGCCCGGCAGCCGTCTGCCGTCAACTCCTCGACCGTGGAGGCCAGTTCCGACTCCTTACGTGCCACGATCACCACGCTGGCCCCCGCTCGCGCGAGAGCCCCTGCGATGGCCCGGCCGATGCCGGAACTGCCGCCCGTCACCACGGCGCCCCGGCCATCCAGCGAGAACAGTTCAGAAAGGTAGTTGCGCGAGGTCATTCCCGCACCCTAGACGGCGCGTCCACGGCGACAGCGCCCAGGACGGAACGCATCGGGCGGAAAGACCAACTGAGCGGGTCCGACCATCCCCTGAGCGGCGAACCCCGCACGGTCTCCCACTCCGACATCGGTCTTCATCGCTGGTGGAACACCGAGGACGGTCGCCACCATGGCCACCACATGAACAAAACCGGGTCCTCACGATTGCGGGAGCAGAAGCTCTTGGTCGGGCCGCTGCGGGGGCAGCGGCCGGCCTGGTTAATCGGTTGCGGACCTTCGGGATGGAGTGTCTGATCCCGGCTATGACGATTGTGCTGGGTACGCCGGCTGTCGACGGGGTACGCGAGGCCATGGCCTCGCTGCGGGAGTGGCAGTACGACCAAGCGCCGATGCAGTTGCATTCCGGGGACATCGGCTGGAACTACCGGTTCGGAACGGCCGAGACGGCCGCGGTGGTCCGGACCTGGAGTCGGGACGGGCGGATTCTGGCGGTCGGGATGCTCGACTCGCCGACGCTGGTGCGGATGACGGTGGCTCCGGACGCTTTCCAGGATGAGGACTTGGCGCGGCGGCTTGTGGAGGACTTCTCGCTGCCTGAGCGCGGCGTGCTGCCGGAAGGAGCGGTGTCCATCGAGGCGCCGCTGGGCCTGCTGCTCCACGACCTGCTGAGCAAGGAGGGCTGGGGCGTCGGCGAGCCGTGGACGCCGCTCTTCCGCGACCTTACCGAGCCGGTGGAGGACTCCGGCGTGCGGATCAAGTCGATCGGCCCGGAGCAGGCGCAGGACTTCGCCGACGTCCTGCGGTCGGCGTTCAACACCTCGCGGCCTACGCGCGAGTACTGGTACGCGATGTCGGCGGGACCGTTCTACGCCGACGCCCGCTGCCTGGGCGCCTATGACGACCAGGGCAGCGTGGCGGCGGTGGTGACGGTGTGGTCGGCCGGCCCAGGGAAGCCAGGGCTGGTCGAGCCGATGGGCGTCCACGAGGACCACCGTGGTCGCGGCTACGGCCGGGCGATCACCGTGGCCGGGGCGGCCGCGCTGCGGGAGATGGGCTCGTCGAGCGTACGTGTATGCACGCCGAGTTCCAACGTCGGCGGCGTCGCCACGTACAAGGCGGCCGGGTTCGAGGTGCGGCCGGAGGTGCGGGACCGGATCCGGACGGCCTGACGCCGGGGCTGCTCGGTAAGGCGGCAGTCTGGGGCGTAGATCGTCTGGTAGGTGCGGGTTTTGCGTTTTCTCGCTCCGCCGTCTCGGGTTGTGCTCGTACGCTCCGGCGCATGGTGGACCCCGAGGTGCATGAGCGGATCACCGCGCGCCGCGCGGAGTTGGATGAACTCGAAGAGCAGCTGGTCAAGCAGCTGTCCGAGGTGCGGGCCGAGCAGGACGAGCTGGCCGTGGCGGTGTGGGTGTGGCAGCGGATGATCGAGCAGCTCGCTGACGAGCGGGCAACGGCCGGGGCGCCGGTGGTGCAGGTGGCGGGTCGGGCGGTGCGGTTGGTCCCGGACCGGGCGCGGAGCTGGAGTGCGCGGGGCGGGTTTTCCGAGCCTCGCGCCGTGCGACGTTCTCACCCGCCCACCAGTACAGGACGTGGGGGCAGTCCGGGCGGCACCATCCAGATGAGCTGGCCGTGTTGTGGCCGTTCGGCCGGCGGACGGTCCAGCCGGGTCGGTGGGTGGATGTTGTCGGCCCGGACGCCGTCGGCGTCCTGGGTGACGTCGAAGCGCACCCGGTGGCCCGCGACCAGCACGCGGTCGGCGTCACCGTGCACCGCCGACCGGTGGGCGACAGCCTCCCGGCCGTCGCCGTCCTGAGTGATGGCACCCACGCCCCGTTCGGGATCGAACCACTTCACCACGCCGCTCGGCACAGGCACCCCCAGCTCTTGGCGCCACCGGATGGGAGCCCTCAGCATCTGCCCGCGCATGATCGCCGACAACCGGCGCGGGTCTGGGAGCGCGAGGCAGACACCCCGCGCCCGGCCCGGCTTCACCACCCCAGCGAGCGCGCTGGCCGCCGGCTTTCCGGCCGTGCTCAGGACTGCGGGAAAGCCGTCACCGTAGACGGCGGCACGGAAGGGTACTGGCACGTCGGGCACAGCTCGTGACGGCCCTGCGGTGTCACGACGGTGCCCCGTTCATGGCACGCCTCGCAGCCGCGGGCCAGACGCAGGTCCGGGTGCGGGGTCCCGCACTTGTGGGGCAAACGACCGGCACACTCAGCGACAGGGCCGGGCTACTGTGCCCGTCGTACGGGGCTGACACCGGCCATGGCGGTCGTGCATGACCTCACCCCCAGGGCGACCCTCGCCTGATGCGGCGTCAACTTGAGACGGTGCACGACTGACAAAGTTTCCTGCACGGACGACAAAGTCCAAAGCCCACGATGATCCTAAGGTTCCTGGGCGAGGTCAGAAAATACCTGTTCAGCAGGCGTGGACGCGCATAGATCAGACTCCATATTGAAAGGAACCAATAGGCATGCGCAAGACGGGTAAAAGTAAGGCACTTCTCGCGACAGGGACCATGATGGCGGCCCTACTGGGAGGAGTGATCACCGCTTCCCCAGCCAACGCAGCAGCCCCGGTGTTCGCCAGCGGGCCCGCTGCGGCCGCGGCGATCCACCCGTGCGGCGAGACGACGATCAGGACGCGCAGCGCCCTCACTTTGATCATCGTCCCCAGGATTCGGGGCTCGATCTCGACCTGCTACGCGCGGCAGGGCATGAGCGGCGACTATGTCTACGCCCTGCAGGTAAACATCCTCGTCTGCTACGCAGGGACGCCCGCCGCAACCTATATCAAGAACAGCGGCGGCGCTGACGGCGTCTACGGCGCCGGCACCCGAGATGCCTTCAAGTGGATCCAGAGAAACGTGTGGGGCCTCACTGGGAGCAACGTCGACGGCGTCTACGGCCCCTACGCCCGCGACCACATGCTCTTTGCGCTGTGGTGGCACACGAACACCGTCCCCACCACCACCAACGGCAGGTGCTCCAGATACGACGTGTGATACGCCTCCCGCGTACCGCGACGGCTTCGGTACCTCCCCGGACCCGGTTCAGGCGGAGTGCTCGGCAATTGGCGTGGCTGAACAGGCCATCGGTCAGCCCTTAGAACCCTCTGCGAAGCCACTGCGAGCAGAGGGCTCAGCGCGCACCAAGCCCTCCATCGGAGCACGTGTATGAGGTCAACGGAGGTTCAAAGATAGGTTCTCAGAGGTTGCTTTCATCTGCAGTGAGGTGTTATCTCCGGTATTGCACTCACTGATGATCTGGTGCGGGTGGGGCAGCCGGGCTGGAGCTGCTTGCAGAGTCAGGTGATGTGACGTCTGGGGCAGGAGTCGGCCTGGGCCTGTCTCATTCCAGGACGCCCGTATCTGTTCCGTGCTTCAGCCGGGCAGAACACGCGCCTGGGCGCACGCCCCCGACCGGCGGTACGTCCGTGTCATGTCCGACCGTCGCGCGTATCCGAGTGATCTGTCCGATGCCCGCTGGGAGTTGATGGAACCGGTGCTGTCCGCGTGGCGCTCTGAGCGCCGCGGCCGGGCCCTGGGATTCGGCCGGCCGCCCGAACACGACCTGCGCGAGATCATGAACGCGATCTTGTACGTGGACCGCACGGGAGTGCAGTGGCGCTATCTGCCGCATGATTTCCCGCATTGGAACACGGTCTACGGCTACTTCGCCAAGTGGCAGTCGGACGGCATCTTTGCCCAGCTCAACGGCCTACTGCGGGAGTTGGTGCGCCAGCAGGAGGGGCGGAACGCGAAGCCGTCGGCGTGCGTGATCGACGCGCAGAGCGTGAAGACCTCCACCAGCGTCCCCGCCACGAGTCAGGGCACCGACAACGCCAAGAAGATCGTGGGCAGGAAGCGCAGCATCGTGACCGACACGCTCGGCCTCCTGCTCGCGGTGCTGGTCACCGCGGCCGGCGTCCAGGACTCCGTGGCCGGCACCCAACTGCTCGACCAGATCGCCGCCGCTCAGCCCGGCATCCGCAAGGCCTGGGTCGACGGCGGCTACCGCAAGCACTTCGTCGAGCACGCCGCCACCCTCGGCATCGACATGGAAATCACCACCCGCACCCCCGGGACCAGGGGGTTCACCCCGATCCCGAAGCGCTGGGCAGTCGAGCGAACGTACGGCTGGCTGATGCTCCACCGCCGCCTGGCCCGCGACTACGAGACCCTCCCGGCCCGCTCCGAGGCCATGATCCACCTGGCCATGTCCGACCTGATGGCCCGCCGCCTCACCGGCGAGGCAACCGTCTCCTGGCGCGGCCCGACATCACCGGATCAAGGTCGCATCCAGGTATGAAACAACGGGAGAGAACGACCTCTGAGAGAGCCGTTTTCAGCGTTGCCTCTCCAGGGTGAGGACGGCTTTGGTGATGACGCTCATGCGGTTGGGGCTGATGCGGGATCTGCGGAAGATCTGCCAGGACTTCAGCCGTGCCATGCCTCGTTCGACGGGTGCCCGGGCGGTGTGCAACTGATGATCACCGGTTACGCCTGGGCCGTGGTCTTCTGCTTGGGGCGTTCGTAGGGGGTCTGGCCGCCGAGGCCGCAGTGTGGGCGATGGTAGTTGTAGTAGTCCTCCCCACTTGCGCAGCTTGTCGTTGAAGGCCTCGGCGTCGTCGATGATGACGTCGTCGAGGAGTCGGTAGAACTCCTCGGCGTCGATGCGGTGGGAGCGTTCGACTTTGCCGATCAAGCGTGGTGTGCGGGGCTTGATGTAGGTGTGGGCGATGCCGTTGTCGGTCTGGATGACCTCGACCTGGAACGGCAGGCGCTGGATGACGTAGTCGAGGAACTGGATCGCGGTCGCCCGGTTCGGCGTGGGGTAGATCCGCAGGACGCGCAGGCGGGTGCAGTCGTCGATCGCGGTGAACTGGAAGTACTTGTTGCGCCCGCCGCGGCGGCCCTGCGGCATCGAGGCGAGGGGCTCGATGAACTTGACGTCGATCTGGACGCGGTGGCCGGGCAGTTGTTTCTCGTAGCGCTGGGAGGTCGGCAGGCGGCCCATGTTCAGGCGGTTGAGGATGCGCCAGACGCCGGATTTGCTGATGGTGACGTCGTGGTACCGCTTGAGGTACATGGCGATCTTCTCGGGGCCGAAGTGGTGGCTCTGCCGAAGGTAGATGATCTTCCCGACGACCTCGACGTGTGTCGCGTTGGGGCTGTGCTTGGGGGCCTTGGAGCGGGTGCGCAGGCCCTCGGCTCCCTTGGCCTGGTAGCGGCGGTACCAGGTGTAGTACGCCTGCCGGCTGATCCCGAAATAGCGGCAGGACATGGCGACGTTCCCGGTGACGTCTTCGACGTGACGTATGACCGCCAGCCGCCGCTTGGCCTCACGGTCAAGCGGCGGGGTGACGTTGGGTTTCGACATGTGGATCTCCGTAGTGATCAGAGACCCAGGTGTCAACCATGATCGGTAGTTTTAGACATGTATGACTAGATCTTGGGGATCTGAGAACGGACATCTCGTGGTCTTGAAGCACTCTCCGCCGGAGTTCAAGGCGGACGTGGTCGCGCTGGACCAGTCCCGCCTGGGAGTGACGGTCAGGTCGGTTGCCGCCGATCGGGGAGTCAACCCGGAGACGCTACCCCACTGGGTGCGGGCGGCCGGAGCGAACGCGCTCCGGACGAGGGGCAATTCTGGTCCGTTGATTGCCCTGGAGTTCGAGGCTGGGCCACAGGGCCCGAGCGTCAGGAGTGCCGGTCGCCTCCGCCGGGGGTGAGGGCCGGTTGGGGGTCTGCCTGCTGGAGTTCGGCGAGCAACTCGCTCTGGCCAGTGATCAATTCGGTCAGGATCCGGCGGGCTGCGCGCAGGAGCTCGGCCACATCACCGCCGGCAAGGGCGTAGCTGACGGTAGAGCCTTCCCGGATGGACACCACGATCCCAGAGCGGCGCAGTACGGCCAATTGCTGGGAGAGACTGGACGGTTCGATCTCGATCTCGCTGAGCAGGTCGCGTACGGAGACGGGCCCATATTGCAGCAGCTCCAGGACCCGGATGCGTACCGGGTGTCCGAGCATCCGGAAGAACTCGGCCTTGGCCTGGTAGAGGGGGACCTGCATGGTCAATCGCTCCCTGCCGCACTCGACGGGCTGCATCCGGCGCGGCGGCCCTGTACGTACCACCGCGGGGGGTCTTGCTGACCGATCCTGGTGCATCCGGCCCCGCACGCCCATGGGATTGATCTGATCTCAATGTGCCGAGTTGAAGAAGTCTTCAAGTCGTGGGCGTGCGGGGCCATGGAACACGCGTTCTTCTATACGTCCAGTTGGGTCTCGATGGTCTTGAGCTGGTGGCGGGCCATTGCGAGGTTGGATTTCTTCTTGTCGAGTACGAGGTAGAGGAACAAGCCGTTGCCGCCACGGCCCTTGAGCGGGCGGAGGATGTGGTACTGGCTGACGAGTGTGATCAGGATGTCCTCGATCTCACCCTTGAGTCCGAGGTGTTCCATGGTGCGGGTCTTGGCTCGGATCACATCCGTGTTGCCCGCCGCCGCAACAGTCAGGTCGAGGTCCTTGCTGCCCCCCAGAGTGCCCAGCGCCATGCCACTGGTGTAGTCGACCAGAGCAGTTCCTAACGCGCCCTCGATCGAAGCCATGATCTCCTTCAGACAAATCTCGACATTGCTCATACCGACGTCTCCTCCGTGTCACTGCGAGGCTCGGGCGTCGCCCCCTCACCGATGCCCGGACCCTACGTAAAACCTGCGGCTCGCAGCCCTGTTGTTCCGGTACTGGCCGAGGGAGCCCCAACAAAGTCGGATGATGCGATATCTGCGATCGCACATGCTCGGCGCGCGACTGCCGTACGGCAGAGGCCGAGGCAGACGGCGAAGGTCACGAACCCTGCTACGCCGCCACCAGTACCAGGCTCGGCACCAGGCCTCCGTTATCCCGTACGCACCCTGCCGCGCCTTCGAGCAGTTCTCGCGCATCGGCTGCTCGCGGGGAACTCCGGGTGGGGCAGTGGCGGGGCGGGTTCACCGCGATCGGTCGCGTCTCGGGCTTTGTCGGCCGGTCGGGTTACGGGGTGCTGCCCATCTCCGCGGTGAAGATCTCGGGGTCGCTGTCGAATCCCCGGACCATCTTGTGAAACTCCCATGCCGCAGAGGCGTCCCGGGTGAACTCCGCGACCGTTGTGGCGGTGCATCCGGAGACCTGCGCGAAGTCGTCCTTGAGGAGTTCCTTGTAGCCCTCGGCGACGAGCACTCCGGCGTTCGACAGGTCACCGAAGGTTTTGGGGCCGCTGTTCTGGTGGATTGCCACGCCCACGACCACCCGTGCGTAGGAGGGGGCGAGGCGATCGAGCTCCAGGGTCATCACTTCGACGTAGCCGAAGCCCTGGCCGGTCTGGCTGTGCCGGCTCATGTTGATGGTGCCGTCCGGTGAGCGGCTGTCGAAGTGGACGATGTACACCGGTCTCCCGTACGGGGCGTCCGCCGAGTAGGTCGCGGCGATGATGTCGAGATGGTGGGGTGGCTGGTTCCAGGGACTCGGATCCCACTTGAGCCGTACCTCGGCCTTCCGCACGCCCTGGTTGCCGCTGCTCACCGGATTGCTGCCTCTCGCGTATTGAGTCGTCAAAGGGATGGTCCCCGCATGGCTACAGTAAGTATGGCTCTCGGGCATCCTGTTGAAGCTTCGTGCGGCAACTCGCGTATGGGCTCGAGGTACGTACGCGCTTGGGTCGGCGCAGGGGGTTGAGGCGTATGGCGACCTGCGGGGCCGCGCGACGTGGATCGTCTGCAGTGCCTCGCCTCGTCGGCGGCCCATGACCGGGGCTGCAACTGGTGCCGCGTCGCTCAGCACCGCTGGGCGTGAGCATCTGGCTTCTTGGCCGCGCATGCGAGAGCGCGAGTACGTTCAACGTCACCCGGTCCATGAGAAGCCCCAGTTCAGGGCCTGGGGCTTCCGTTGTGGAAGGCGGCTCTCCGATTTACTGACCGTTTCAGAATGACATTCGTTGTGGGGCTTGGCAGTTGGGTGTTGTGTCGGCAGGATCGGTTGAGTGGCTGCTGAACTTGTGCCTGATGACCTGTGGGAACGTGTAGCCCCGCTTTTACCTGCTCGGCCGCCTCGGCGGCATCGGTATCCGGGGCGGTTGCCGGCAGAT
The DNA here is from genome assembly GCF_036182465.1 of Streptomyces sp. NBC_00258. NCBI lineage: Bacteria > Bacillati > Actinomycetota > Actinomycetes > Kitasatosporales > Streptomycetaceae > Streptomyces > Streptomyces sp. NBC_00258. The sequence goes on along the minus strand of NZ_CP108081.1, from coordinate 906,162 downwards.
GACCGGGCTGCGCTCAGAGGCATCGTCTACGGGCTGTGCAAAAGCGTGAGCTGGCGGGACGTTCCCGCAGAACAGGTCGGCTGCAGTGGCGTGACGGCCTGGCGGCGACTGCGGGACTGGACCGAGGCCGGTGTCTGGCCGCAACTGCACGAGGTGCTGCTGGCCGAGCTGCGTGCGGCGGGTCTGCTGGACATGGACGACGCCGCGATCGACGGATCGCACGTGAGGGCTCTGAAAGGGGGGCTCACACCGGACCTTCGCCGGTCGACCGGGCCCGGCCCGGCAGCAAGCACCACTTGATCGTCGACCGGCAAGGCACCCCCTTTGCGTCTCACTGACCAGCGGGAACCGCCACGACATCACCCAGCTGATGCCCCTGCTCGATGCGATACCCCGCATCCGTGGTGTCCGCGGTCGACCCAGGCACCGGCCAAGTCGGCTGTTCGCCGACCGCGGTTACGACTACGACAAGTACCGCCGCCTTCTCCGGGCTCGCGGCATCACACCCAAGTTCGCCCGAAAAGGCATCACGCACGGCTCCGGCCTGGGAAAGACGCGTTGGGTCGTGGAGCGCACATTTGCCTGGCTGCACCAGTTCAAACGGCTGCGGATCCGCTACGAGAAGCGCGCAGATCTCCACCTGGGCTTCCTCCAACTTGCCTGCAGCATCATCTGCTTGAGACGACTCCGAACCTCATTCTGAAACCATCAGTTAGAGGAACCCTCCAGGCGGCCGCGGAAGTCTGTGCGTCTGGATGGGGTTCTCTGAGACGGTCGTGTCCCGATGTCAGACGGCGGCGATGCCTTCCATGCCGGACTCGTCGAAGGCGGGAAGGTCCTCGGCCGTCGTGACCTTGGTGAGGGAGCCGTTGGCTTCGACGCGGAAGCCGTCGACGGTGCCGGAGACGGCGTTCTGGACGTAGACGAACCTCTCGTCCTCGGTCACGGCGAGGTCGATGACGCCCTGCGAGTTGGCGGAGGGCGGGGCGGCGATGCCCACCTCGTTGGTCAGGGCCAGCTTGCCTCGCTTGTCCATGCGGTATCCGGTGACGGTGGAGTTTCCGGTGTTGCCGCCGTAGAAGAAGTCGCCCGCGCGCTCCAGCCAGCACAGGACCTCCTGGCCGCTGGCCAGGGGCTGTTGAAGGACCTTCAGCTTGCCGTCGCGCTTCACCTGGTACGTGGTGACGGTGGACTTCTCGGCCTCGGCGACCAGCATCCGCTTCCCGGTCCCGTCGAAGCTGATCGCAAACGGCACGCCGCCGGCCGACTTGTTGACGACCGGTTCGGCGACGGCTGGCAGGCCGTTCGGCTTCATCGGGAAGACCTCGACGGTGTTGTTGCCCTTGGTGGTGACGATCAGATTGCGACCGTCCGGGGCGAATTCGACCTCGCCCGGCGAGGTGTCGAAGCGCGGTGTGTCCTCGTTGTCCAGGCTCAGGGAACGGTGGGACCCCTTCAGGGGCTTGAGCCCCTTGCTGGTGATCCTGAAGCCCTGGACGCTGCCCTCGCCGCCGGCGTTCATGACGTACGCGACCTTGCCGTGCACGGCGATACTGGCCGGGAACTCGCCGCCGGAGTCCACGACGCGCCGGTCCTTGAGCTGTTGCCCTTCGACGCGGAAGGAGGTCACCGTGCCGCTGCCCGCGTTGACGGCCAGCAGCATGCCTGAAGGGTCGTCGTAGACGAGTGAGCCCTGGGAGGCGAGCGAGTCGGTGGGTGCGTCGACCTGGTCACCGCCCTGGCCACCGGTCGCGAAGGTCCCCGAGGGACTCAGTTTGCCGTCGTCGTCCCGCGCGAACACATGGATGGTGTTGCCGTCCAGCTCGTTGCCCTGGACGAAGACCGCATGGTCGGCCCCGGCCGTGCTCCCGGAGTACTGGCTCGCCGAGGCCAGTGACACAGCCACCGTCGCGGCCCCGGCGATGGCCAGGGCCCCGCCGCCGACCACGATGCGCCGTGTCCTGGACTTCACCCGGTGACCGCCTTGTATGTCGGCGGACCGGCTCGTGCGACGGTGGGTCTTGCGGCTGCTGTACATGTCTATGTTCCGTTCCTCTATGTCGGCGCAGTGCGGTACACGGCTGTGGACGACACCAGAGTGGCCAGTGGGAGCGGTGTGCCGATGCAGAACGGTGGCCGCGTCAGACTCTCGTAAGACGGTCCTGATGGCAGGACGACAGGGCTTCCTGGCGGCGGGCAGGCGACGAAACCTCCTGGTGCACCTCCGGAAATGCGATGTCGGGAAGGGGGCGGGACCATGGGGTCCGGCCGGTGTCAGCATCCAGCGCGTAGAGCCGGGAGCGTAGTGGTTCCCATCCGTCATCGGGCGCCCGTCGTGCAGGGATTGACACCCTCCCTACCGTTGCGACCCGCCGGTGAAGCGTGCTCTCGACCCGGCCGGGATCCTCAACCCGGGCAGAGTATTCGGGCCGGCATGACCCCTTGGCCAAGTCCAGCCCCTCCTGGCCCAGCACAGCTACACCGTCACACCCTCGACAGCCAGATTCCGTACGCCCGCTGACATCACCGCGTTCCTCGCGAACAGCGTGCTCTGCGCCAGCACAGACTCCCGCTGTTCACCGCTGGCGCGCGAGGGATCATTGCCGGCGGGGCACGGTGAAGTAGTTGTACGCGGAGGAGTCCCAGCGGCCGAGGCTGAGGGTTAGAACGGTGTCATAGCGGGCTCGTGCGGCTGCCACGGTCATCGGGTCCTCTGGAGCGATCGAGCAGCGCCAATAGATCACGGCGGACCCGGTCTCGGGGCACGGGTCGGGCTCCTCAACCCGATTCGGGAGTGACGGGTCCGACCGGTCCCAGTCGAGCCGGAGCCCAGGGGCTTCGAGTGTCGGCGCGGGCATCAGGGTGCCGTCCTGGAACTTGCCTCGAGCGCGGTGGTAGTCGAGCGCATAGGTCACGGTGCCGGCCGCGTACGGCATATCCCGCCCCTCGCCGTCCTGCGGTCCCCAGGTCGCGATGCTGGCCGCGCGGATCCGGGACAACACGCCGGTGATCTCTCCTCGGACGCCGAAGTAGGCGTCGGCCCGCATGCTGCACGTGAGGGCGTACGGAGACCGGTTGTTCTCGAATATCGAGCCGTCTTGGGGCCCGTGACAGGAGTCGATAGAGCGGGTGAGCAAGTGCTCCAGGCCTTCGACAGCAGTCAAGCGCGCGATCAGGGCGCGTATCTTCCGCGCTTCCATTGCCCGGCGAGATTCCGCTTCGGATGACGTGGCCTGCGTACGCAGTTCCTTGTCCGCCGGCTCGCGGGAGCACGCCGCAGTCAGTCCCACCAGGGCGAATGTCAGCAGCAGCCCGCCCGCTTGCGTGCACCGCCCATAGCCTCGGCGCCACCGGGCCGCCATGGTCTTCTTCATTTCCGCACCCCTGCCCCACCTTCCGGTGAGGCAGGGCCAGGTGCATGAGTACACGTACTCAGATCCCAGCCCCAAGGTCTCAGGGTCCCAATTCGCTCCCTCATACACAGCAGTTCGGCGAACCATCGCCGGGACCGTGCCTACAGGAATACGACAGCAACGGAACAAGTGTGTCGGTGTGAGGTCTCAGGACTTCCTTGACGGTTTGTCGTCAGGAGATCCTTGACGGTCCTTCTGGGTGCCCATGCCTTTGACGTAGAGCCTGGTGATCGGCCCGAGGTGCTTGCGGGGTCTGACAGCGAGTTCGTCCTCCCCGTGCAGGATCCGGTAGTAGGTGTCCTCGATGACGACGGTGACGATCTTTCCCGCATGCCGCGGGCCGAGCTTGATGAACTGGCCGTTGATCATGAAGCGGCCGCTCGCGTGCACCTTGCGCTGGGCTCGGATGGCACCAGCCGGCAGGGGCGGAGGCGGCAGCGGAGACCTCGCGGTCCGAGCCCTGTCGATCTGCCCCAGACGGTCGGCCGGAACGGGACAGGGCCACGTTCCCATCAGAGCGTTGTCGGCGATGGCGTGCATGAGGTGTCCGTCGAGACGGAGGGTGATCGTGCGGCCGGCGAGGGCGAATCCGACCTGGTAGCGGCCCCCAGCCAGGCAGACGATCCCGTCGCGATGGACCTTGCGGTCGACCTCGACGGGTTCGCCGGCGGCGAGAATGGCCGTGCCGCTGCGGGCCCTGGGCAGGGCCGGGGGTGCGGGCTCGGGACCGGCCGGACGGGCTCCGTAGCGCATGGTCAGGTAGGCGAGATCCTCCGGCCGCAGCCGGGACGGGACCGTGGTGACGAGGTGCCCGTCAAGGAGAAAGTGGACGCTGCGGTGGTTCGCCCAGACCGTCAGCGTCCGGCCGGCCAGTGCCTGGTGGATGCCGACTCGCTGCCTGCCCGTCACCAGGGCGATCTCACCGCTGGGCGGCACCCGCACGTCGAACTCGATCGCGGTGCCCTGCGGGGGCAGGACAGGCGGTTCGACGGCCTCAACGGACAACTCCAGCTCGGCGACGGCCTGTTCGGGATGCTGGGCACCGCCGCGGACGGCAGCATGGGGACGGAAGAGACTGATCGGGGTGGCCATGCTCAGGGCCTGGTGCGGGCGCTGGTGGTTGTAGGCGTGCACCCAACCGTCGATCGCTTCCTGGGCCGCGGCTAGCGACTCGAACGGCGCCACATGATCGAGGAACTCCTCACGCAGGGTGCGGTGAAAGCGTTCGATCTTGCCCGTGGTGGTGGGTGAACGCGGCTTGGTCAGCCGCTGGGTGATGCCGTTCTCCCGGCAGATGCGCTCGAAGAGCACCTCCACCGGCTGGGGGCGGGTATGACGGCCGGTGAACTGCTTGCCGTTGTCCGTCAGGACCTCGAAGGGAACCCCGTAACGGCGCATCGCGGCGGTGAAGGCCGAGCACACCGCTCGGGCACTGGGCACGGCCACGACGGAGGCGATCACGACGAACCGGGAGTGATCGTCGATGCCAGTGACCATCTTGCACTCCCGGCCGTCGGCCAGCGGAACCCCGCCGACCAGGTCCATCTGCCACAGGTGCATGGGCGCCTCACGCTGCCACCGGCGGTACTTGCGCGGATGTTGCTGTTCCTGGGTGCGGACCAGGCCGTTGCGGGACAGCACTCGATGCACCGTGGCCCGCGAAGGCGCCGCCTCCAGCCCGCGGCCGGACAGCTCGTGGGAGATCCGGCGGGCACCCCACCGGGGATGCCGGCGACGCAGTTCGCAGATCTCAGCTTCAACCTCTGCAGAGAGGCGCGTGGGACTGTTCCGCGGGCGCCGGGAGCGATCCAGCAGACCGGGCATGCCCTCTTGCTCGAACCGCCGCCGCCAGCTGTGCAGCGTTTGACGTGAGGTGCCATACCGGGCCGCGACCTCACCGATCGGGGAGCCACCGAGCACCTCGCGGACAGCCCGGTAGCGGTATTCGGCCAACTGCTGAACATCCACGTCACCGACGGAAGCAGCCCTGCAGCACCGGCAGTTGGGGGATGGCGGACGTTCAGCCGAACGTGTCAACCATGTCCGGAGCACAAACGGTCAAGCATCTCCTGAGACCTCACACCGACACAAGTGCTCTGCGCCAGTACCGCTCCGCCCCCTCGGCACCTGCCTGGAATGTCACGACGGCACCCCGGCCGACCCGACCACGTACATCGCTTCACCGGCCCAGGCCGTCCACCGACTGGCCGCCTGATCACGAGAGTTCCGAAGGAGAACCCCGCCCATGACGGCCTCTACGGTCCCCGCCTCCGACATCGACAAGAACCTGGACGCGGCCTGCGCCGCGATCGGCAGCGAGATCGCCCGCACCGACGGCAAGTCGAGCCTGTTCTCCGAACCAGCTCCGGGGTCCAAGGGCGAGCGGACAAAGCGGGCGACGCGCCAGTTCACGTTCCGGGTCACGGTTGCGAAGGCCGGGGCTGTGGTGCTGTCGGAGCATGATGCCTACCAGTGGGCGGATACCTTGGCGCTGCCATCGGTGAGCGACGAGGTGCGCACGCTCATCGAGCGGTACCCCAAGACTGCGCCTGGCGGTTCATTATCGGTCCTCCTGGAGCTTGAGCATCTCGAAGAACACGGAGGGCGGTCGCTCCCCGGCCTACGAGGTCGTTGCAGCTTCAAGGTTCTCCGAGCGGTCTACGAGTTCTCCCTGCGCAGCGCTGGTAGCTCCCCGAGTGTGGTCCGGGCCACCGAAACTGCCTGGTCCAGCCCATCGGGCAAGTTGAGTGGGAGCTGGCTGATCTCGCGACAGATGCGCTCAGCGTCATCCAGGAACAGTCTGATCGCGCCCTTGGGATCCCAGAAGTTTGCGTTCACTCGATACCCACGGCTGAGTGCGTCCAGATCGGCGGGCAGATCCCCGGGCGTCCGCGGGGGGTTGGCGATCCAGTCGGACGGTTCCATTCCGCGTGTCGCCATCTCCTGGTCGATCCTTCGCCGAAGCTCATCGACCTTTGCTTGGAACTCGGTGATGCGTTTCCTGATCGCCTTCTTGGTGGGCACCGGGAGGAGGTTTCCCGGGCAAGCCACGGCGAGCGGGCGAAACTTCACTTGCCGGTCGTCGGCGTTATAGAGCACGTGCAGGCGCAGCATATACAGCGAGATTGCGCCGGGGGCTTCGTGGGGATAATCGTCGCCTGGCGGGATCTCGGTATTCAGACGGACATGGAAGCGGTCGGCCTCGCCTGCACCGATTACCTGGGAGAGGCCAACGGTGATTCGGGTGCCGTCGGCGTCCTCGGGCTCCGGGAGCTCGAGGACGTAAGTAGCGGACGGCGGCAGCCACACACCCCCTGAGATGTCCGCGTAGGGCAGCAGATCGCTGAACGCCGTGATCCGGCGTGCCCACAGCACCTCCACGACCATTCTCTTGAGTACTGCGGACTCGCCGCCGCGGTTTCGCAGCTTCAGGTCAACCACTGGAGGGTCCATCCATCTGGCCGGGCGGTCCGGTACCGAGACGTCGATCGGCTCCACCCGCGGACCCTCGCCCGACGGTGACAGGGCCCTCCGAGCCGGGGCGCGCGGTGCTGGCTGGGGCGGCTGGGAGGTGGCCCGCTCGCGGGCGGCTTGATCGCGGGCGCGCTGCAACTCGGTCATCAGCCGCCTCGCGTCCTCATCATGTCCGCGCACGAACTCCTGCATCGCGTCCCGCTCGTGTTGGCGCGCGATCTCCAGGGGGGTCGCGTCGACCGCTTCCACATCCGCCCGTCGTGGCCGGCGCGCACGCAGGACGGCCCACGCTCCGATGGCCGCCGCAATGACCGCACCCAACACGCCGATAAGTACGTCCATCATGTTAGAGAGTATGACCGAGCCCTCGACGAAATTCCTTGGCTACAGGGGGAGTTGGCAGCGACCGAAGCCATGTCCAGCTCTGACCAGAGGAAACCCCCGATCAGCCATATCTGCCCGATGATTTCCGTGTACTACGGCGACCCGCACCAGAGCCCCGGCCAGTATGGCCAGCGCGATCCGGGAGACCTACGGCGCCGATCACAGTCCACCATTTTCTGCCACCAGATCGTCCTCATCCACTATCGCCGGCAGCTTCGAGGAGGCAGCTGGTCGAAGAACACCGAGCCAGCGTCACACCATCTCCCTGACCAGCTACGTCACAATGGCGCAGCTTCCTTGTTCCCGAATGCGGCCTTGGTCGAGGACGATGATGCGGTCGGCGAGGCGGAGGTTGGTCGGCGCCCGGGTGTCTCACCGAACTCGAAGCGTGCAGAGTTGGCTTCCCGAACGGCCCTCTGAAGCCGCCGGCCAAAGCACCGCCGCAGCTCAGTCGCCTCGATGTCCCAGCTCATCGCGCCGGACTCTGGATCCTCCTCCACGTACTCCAGCCAGTCCTCGCTGATCGGTCGCCAAGGGCGTTCGCCCTTGGACGTGAAGTAGCCGCACATTCAGTCGTCGGCACGTTGATCCGGCAGGAACAGGTTGTACGGACGGCTCCCACGGGTTCTCGATCCTTACTAATTGCCCGACCTCGGGCAGTGCAAGTTTCCTCAAGTCCGTGACGGACTCGCTCCGTTCAGGCATGCCGGGAAGCTGGCACAACAGCACTTTGACCTGCACAGATGCTTCAGTTAGTTCGGTGGCACGCCTGACGGAAGCCGAGATCCGCGCCTACATGGACGGCGACAGCCGGACAGCCCGCATTCAGGTGGCTTTGACAACGGTTCGTGGCCCCACCTGACGGCCAGGGCTGGCCCCACCGGTCTTGGTGGCCATCGTGGACCGGCTCACCTTTGGCGGCAACATCATCGAGACCGGCACCGACTCCTAATCCCCGGGTAAGGACGGTCCGGGCCAGTCGAGAGCACCCCGGGTGCTCGCCGAGATCGGAGACGACCGGAACCGGTTCGCCGACGCCCGCGGCCTGAAGGCCTACGCGGGCGCTTCCCTCGTCACGAGGGCTTCCGGCAAGAAGTCGAGCATCACCCGCCGGTGGGTGAAGAACGACCGCCTCAACCACGCCGGCGACCTCTGGGCCTTCCGGCCGGGTGGTCAGTCCAGTGCGGGGCGTGTGCGGCGTGCGGTGTGTGCGGGCCGCCCGACTGCGGCGTACCAGACCAGGGCCGCACATATGAAGGCCGTCGCCGCGGAGACCAGTGACCTTGTGAGGGTGTCGTTCCGTGCGGCGGAAACGAGGGCGACGGCCAGTGCCAGGGTCAGGGTGATGACGGGCAGCGCACGGGGGCTCTGGGTGGCGCCTGGCGTGGCGGCCGGCGGCAGCAGCCAGTTTGCGAGGCCGTAACAGGCACAGGCCAGCAGTGCGGCTCCCAGAACTTCGCTGGGCCGGTGGCCGCCGTTGGTCGCGCTGTAGGCGGCGATGCAGGCGAGCCACAGCACGCCGGCCGTGGCGACGTAGGGGCGGATGCGGGGGGAAACCATCAGGACGGCGGCGAGGGTCAGTGCGGCGGGGATGGCCGTGTGCCCGCTGGGGAAACCCTGATCAAGAAGATTCTCCGGCGCGCCCACCAGATCGGGGCGGGGCAGGATGGTCGATTTGAGCACGTCCTGGCTTCCGGCCGTGAGAATGACGATCCCGAGCGCCGCGCATCCCTGTCGCCAGCACCGTCGCACCAGAGTGAGGACCACGATGACGGCCAGGCCCACCATCAGGGTGGGCTTGGCGCTCAATTCCAGCGGCGGCAGGGGCGTCGAGCCGTATTCCGCTCCTGACAAGGGGTAGATCCATACGTCTTCGGGGTTGTCTCCACCGAGATCAAACCATGTGTTCTCGGCTCGTTGCCCCCACGGGGTGCAGATGGCGAGCAGGTAGACCGTCAGGAACCCCAGGGTGTATAGCAGAGCCGGCATCCACGGCCGTGTCGTACGCGACGGGCTGGGGTCGTCAGGGGCCTTGGGGGCCTGTCTTGAGGCCTCCGGACGGTGCGCGGGCAGGGTCGGGGAATCGTGCTGAGTCATCGCTCTGTTTCTTCCGTTGGGGGGAGTTCGGTTACGCACGTTTTGTGGCGCGACGTGGGCCGCCGGGCTCGGCCGGCCCACCAGGGGTCCGCTCCTATTCGGCGAGTGCCTGCCCCTGTCGGCGCTGGGCGGTGATCGCCAGGGCGGGGAGGGGTGCGATCAGCAGGAGGAAGACGACCAGGTCCGGAAAGGACTGCATGAACGCGTCCGGCTGGACGACGATCGCCTGCGTGCGGACGATCGCGACCGCTGCGACGGGGATCAGCCACCGGTGGTCGCCGGTGGCTGCCGTCGCAACCCACGCGGCGAGCAGCGCGGTGGCTTCGAGGACGAACAAGCCGCGCTGGAAAGCCGGACTGACGGAGATGATGTGCAGGCTCCCGGCAATGAACATGGCGAGTACGACGGGGGCCAGCCAGCGGTAGGAGCGGCGTCGCAGGCGGCTGGGACGGCAGAGCGCCAGCACGGCGCACGCGGCGCACAGTGTCCCCGAGAGCACCAGGTCACGGGCGGTTATCGGTGTGCCGAGACCGTAGTAGCTCAGGCCCCTCTTGCCCTCGTCGCCGAAGAGCGTAGTGCTGTTGAATGTGGCACCGGCGTAGATCATCATCGTTGCGGTCGGCAGTGCGATCCAGGCCCTGCCGCGCAGCAGGGCGATCAGGCAGACCAGCGGGAGCAGCCCGTAGGGCAGCAGCCGTGTCCGGCCGCCGGGACCTTGGGCCCACGGGTACCAGCCGGAGAAGGGGAAGGCGATGGCGTGTTGTCCGGGGTTGATGTGCAGTGCCCAGTGCCACACATCCTGCAGGTACGGAACCAGCGCCAGCGCGGCGAGGGCCAGGGCGGCCAGATGGATGCCGTCCAGCCACCACGGCCGAGTGGTGTCGTCAACGGTGGCACGGGTGCGGGCTTGCACCCCGGCGCGCACCAAGGCGGCAACTTCCCGCGGCGGGGGCCAGGAGCGGCCGGGATACGCCTCGGACAGGCAGGCCAGTACCTCCTCTCCCTGCCGGGAGCGGTAGGGCTCGGGATAGGCCGCAAGCAGCAGACGGTTCATGCCGGGGCCGCTCCGGCATCCCGCGAGTGTCCGATGACGACGGCCGCCGCCTGCTGCATCCGCAGCGCCTCCCGGCCGAGCGCCTGGTTGCCGTCCTCGGTGAGCCGGTAGTAGCGCCGCGCCCGCCCGTCCACGATCTCCTCATGGCCGGCGGCCACCAGCCCGGCCCGCTCCATCCGCTCCAGCGCGCCGTAGAGAGTGCCGACAGCGATCCGGAGCCGCCCGTCGGTGGCCTGCTCGGCAGCCTTGATGATGCCGTAACCGTGCAACGGACCATCCATGAGTGCAGCAAGGATGAAGTACTGCGGTTCCGTCAAGGGCGGATTCTGTCTGGTCATGCACCGAGCATATATCGAGCTACGAAATATATCTGCCAGCACTGGGTGATCACCGGCAGCACCCCCACGCCCGCGGCGAGCGTTACCCTCTCCCGGCCGGCGGGCGCGACGGTGATCTCCTCGACGCACCCGCGCGGCGTTGACGGATGCTCTCCTTCACCGGAGCCGTCCTCGCCGGACTCACCTCCCTCGCCAACAACCAGCTGCCGAGTGTCACGCGGGTCTTCGGCGCCGCCGGTGTCCTCGCCCTGGCCGCCGCCTCCGTGCTTCTGCTCCTGGTCGTGTGGCCCCGCTTGGGCGGCGGCGACCGGGCCTCGTTCCCGTACTGGGCACGCCTGACGGAGGCCGAGATCCGCGCCTGCATGGACGGCGACAGCCGGACAGCCCGCATTCAGGTGGCTTTGACAACGGTTCGTGGCCCCACCTGACAGCCAGGGCTGGCCCCACCGGTCTTGGTGGCCATCGTGGACCGGCTCACCTTTGGCGGCAACATCATCGAGACCGGCACCGACTCCTACCGCCTCGCACACGCCAAGAACCAACAGGGCAACGGCTGACCGACCAGCGCAACCGCGCCTACCCCAGCGGGAAGGAGGCCCGCTGCCGCCACCGCGTCCCGTCGTGGACCAGCAAGTCGACCGACGAGACCTGCGCGACAACGGGGAGACCGGTGAGCAGATCGGCCTCGGCCTTCTCCACGACAGCCTCGTCCTGGCCCTGAGCGACGGTCAGATGCGGGACTACATCGTCGAACTGCCCACCGAACGGCGGGTTCTCCGGCCACCGCTCCACGATGGCCTCGGTGAGACGCCGGAAGCCAGTGTCCGGTTCGGGGGCGAGATACAGCACTCCAGGGAACCGGCCGCAGTGGTCGAACCGGGCCTCGAAGGACTGGTGCCGACCTAGTACCTCGCCGATCGCGGCGCAGGCACCCTCGTCAATGCGGCTCGCGTCGAGAAACGGGAAGAGCACGGTGACATGCGCCGGAACACCCGCACGGGCCGAGGGGTCAAGCCGGTCACGCCACGCTCGCACCAAAGGCTCCGCCTCCGGAACCCTCACGATCAGCCCCGACTGCCCTGCCTGGGATCCTTGCGCGTCCTCATCCGCCATCGCATCTGTCTATCAGCGAGCCCCGACCGGCGGCGACCCGAAAATCACCGCCGTGCCAGCAGGGACGGAGCACCAGCCAGGCACACAGGTGGGGCCAGATCACAGTGACAGATCACGCCCGCGAGATCACCAAGTGAGGCCAAATCCCGCTGTCGAACGGGGCCAGCTCACATTGTCGAAGCCATTCAGGTCCTGTCCGTGATCGCCCTGCGGAAGTTCACGCACCTGCGGCGCGCGGTCGACCTGATCCTGTCCGCCCTCGCCCTGTTTCTCCTGGCCGCGATCGGCGCCCTGGCCTGACGGTCCTACGTCCCGCTCCGCACCCCGCCCAACCGGCGACAGGTGCGGGTCCGGGCGCAGGACCGGACAGCCCGGCCCGCACACCACCCACCCGGACAGGAGAGCCATGGCCGACACCCTGCACCCCACAGTCAGCCCGTACGATTCGGACTCCCCGCTAGCCCACCTGATGGAGATCGCCGCCGCGGCCGACGACGAGGCCGCCGAGCAAGAAGAGCGCGACGCAGCCGAGACGAGTGCAGTGCACCTGGTCTACCGCGCCTACACCTACTCGCTCGCTCAGGCCGTCGACTCCGAGGCCTGGCAGGGCTACCCCGCCGTACGAGAGCACCGGATGCGCCGCTTTGAGGCGTCCGCGGTGGCGTTCCTGGGTGGCGGCCTGTGGCTGCACCACACGCTGCACATCTCGGAGGCCGACGGAGCGAGCGACGTGCTGACGCTGATCGTGCCGTGCACCTGCGAGCGCGGCTACACCGACATCACCGTCGACACGGAAGAAGTCCTCATTGAGATCCTTGCGGAGCTGCGGCCGACCTACGGCCGGTCCCTGCACGACGACCGCGCGCCGGACTGCCACAGCGTCCAGGCGGTTCCCGCTCTGACGGGAGGGCCCCGGGACGCCCGCAGCATCGGCTAAGAGGCAGGCCGGCCGTCCCGGGTGCTTCCCGTCTCCGTCACGCGACGACAAGCACCATCCAGGATGCCCGACCGCCTGGTCAGACCAGGAACGAATGATCAAAGACAAGAGGCGCACCCCCTACGCCTCGACAGCTCGGGGTGCGCCTCTCCCATGCCCGCCCGCAAAGGGGTGAGAACGGAGACCATCATGCCCGGATCCGGCGCCTTACGGCTGCCGTCCCGCACACTCGTCATCGCCGCGGCCGCCGTGCCGCTCGCCCTGGCGGTCCTCGCGGACGACGTCCGTGTACGCCGCCAGCTGCATACCGCCCGCCGTGACCCGCTCACCGGCATGCCCTTCCGCGACATCCTGATGGAGCGCACCGTCCGGCTCGCCCACACCCGCCGCGAGCTCCTGCACGTCCTGGTCGCCGACGTCGACGGCCTGAAGACCGTCAACGACACCCGTGGGCACGCCGCCGGTGACGCCCTGATCGCCACGACCGGCCGCCGTCTGAGCACGTGGGCCGCCGCCCGCAGCGGGCTCGCCGCCCGCCTGGGAGGTGACGAGTTCGGCGTCGCGCTGCTGTTTCCGCGCGCCGCGGCGGTCCGCGAGGTCCTCGCGCTGCGCGAGGTGTGGGCGCAGCCCGTCCCTCACGACGGGCAGCTGCTGCGCGACATCGAGGGGCAGATCCTGCGCCTGGCGGTGTCCATCGGTATCGCCCGCGCATCCGACCTGCCCGACGCGGCCGGCGCCTCCCGGATCCTGCGCGGCGCGGACACGGCGATGTACCAGGTGAAGACCGGCCAGCAGCCGCTCGGATACGTGGCGACCCGTCAGGATGCCTACGCGCCCGCGGTCCACGGCCGCCGTCCGGCACCCACCTGCCCGCCGCATGACCGCCAGGCCCTGTAAGCCGGAGCCGTTCGAGCCGGGCCTGGTCCCGGCTCCCGGCGAGCTCCTGGTCTGGAAGCACCACCAGCATTTCGACCGCTGGACGGACCTGCCGTGCGTGCTGTGCACCAAGCCGACGCCTATGCGCTCCCACCGCGAGGAACCGGTCCACAAGGTCTGCGCCGAGGAGTGGATCACCGCCAACCCCGTGAAAGCGCGGCAGAGCGGCCGGTTCGCCTCCGACCCGCAGCCCAAGCGCGGCAAGGCCAAGGCCGACGACGGCCACGCCTGACCGCGTGGCCCCTCTTCCTCCCCCCTTTTTTCGATCGCTCCGCAAGGAGGCTCATCCATGCGCACTGCGACTGCCCCGGCCCCCGAGGCCGATCCCCGCATCCCCTTCCCCCACACCAACAGCACGCTGGCCTGCCGCACGAACCCCGCTCTGTTCGTCCATGAGCTCGGTCAGAACAGCAAGGAAGACCGGGACCGCATCGAGCGTGCCCGCACGGCCTGCCGCGGCTGCCCCATCGCCGCAGGCTGCCTCAAGTGGGCGCTCGCCAACCCGAAGCTGACACCCACCGGCATCTGGGCAGCGACCACCTCCTGGGACCGCGCCGGGCTGCGCCGCCGCCTTCAGTAGCGGCACGGACTCGACTGGGTCGGCGTCGTCGCCTGATGGCCCCGTGTCCAAGAAGAAGCGCCACACCGCCACGGACCCGATCGAGTGCGCTCGGTCAGGGGTGCCCGGGAGGGGCATTGTGCTGCGCGTGCTCGTCGGCGAGGGCGCACATTTCACCGATGTACTGCCTCAGCTTTTCCGGGGGCGTGTTTCGGTCGTTGGCCCATTGACTCCAGAGTCCGTCCGGGTCCAGGAACCCGGCGGCGTACGTGGTGCCGAGGGCTCCGTCGAGGTGCAGGAGCGCGCCCAGCGCCCATTCCTGGTCGTATCGGCACTCGGGCCGCAGGAGGTAGTGGTCCAGGTAGGTGCTAAGCAGGGCCGCGTCTTCGGTGGTGCCGAGCAGGGCGAGTGCGACGCAGTAACCCTGGCCTGCTTACGTGAGTTCGCTGGCGAGCAGGAGGTCACCAATGCGCTCGCGGAACTGCTCGCGGCGGTCCAGCCCGATCAGCCATGCCGCGGTTATGCGGGAGCGCCAGTTGGGCTGGAGCATGAATTCGAGTTGGGCGTCAGTGACGCTCCTCGAGTCGAGGCCGAGGGCCTGGAGGAACTCTTTGCGTTCTTCGGCGGGCAGCCTGACGAAGTTGCCGTGGAGCAGGTCCAGGTAGCGCCCCGTCTTGGGGCTCGGCGTAGCCATCACGTAGCGGCGGAGGGTGTCGGTTCCCGGGTCGGGCATCGGCTCAGGGAAGGGCATGGACGCATCCTGGCTGCGGTGGACGGGCCGGTCCAGCGGATTCCCAGGTCACGGATTCTCGTGGGCATCACCCGAGGGCTCGCCGAGGTCGTCGAGAAGTCTGGAGAGATCGGCCGAGGCTGCGGCTTCGACATCGACTTCCGCGACTACCGCGGCACCTTCACCGTCTGGGGTCCCGCCGGCAGCCAGGTCGACGGGTTCGGCAACGCCGTATCCCCGCAGGTTGGAGCCTGGATCGGGTCCCGGCTTCGAGCCGTCATCCACACGTCCGACCTGAGTTGAGCGCACTCTGCGCTGTCCTGGCCGGCTCCCGCAGAACCGGGGCAGCGCAGTGGCTCCTGGAAGAGCCCCTCCATGGACCAACTCCAGCGACTTCGAACCCAGTTCCGCCCCGGGACAGCCGCCTGTGCTTGGCGGCTTTGTCGGCTGCCCCGGGCCCATCCATCCCGTACGAGACGAGAGGAAGGACCCCAGTATGGCGTCCCACCTGAGCGCCCACGCCCCCGTTGCGGACAGCTCACTGCTCACCCGGCTGTCCCGCGAAGCCATCCCCACCGGCACCTACTTCCGCACCCGCACCCCCGCCGGGGCACGACCGCTGACCTCCCAGCAGCAGCACCACAACCTCGAACTGCTCGCCACGGCCTCCAGCCGGACCCAGACCGCGCCGGACCACGACCGAACCCCGCTGCGCAGTTCTGGTCGCAGCTCGCCGCCGGCGCCGACAGCCGCGCCGCCGCCTACTGCCTGCACCTGCACCACCTCGCCCTGGGCGAGTCGAGGCGGGCCTGGCACTGGTTCCACCAGCTCACTCACTCCATGGCCGACACCGCCCCGCCCGACGCCGCCTTCCTCGAGGGCCTGGAGCTCTTCGCCCGCGCCCTGGCACCCACCGACCGCCTGGAGAGCGAGGTCGACCCGCTCGCCGCGCGCACACCCGGGGCGTCCGTCATCGTCGCCCGGCCCGACCGGCAACTGGTGGCAAGCCTGCGGGAATTCGGCGCGGGCCGCTGATGTCCTGTCCCCGATTGGCTGTGGGCAGGCGAGGCACTGCGACGTTCACCCGCAAAGCCAAGCCAGTAGGCGCCGTGGAATCGGTCGCGACGTGAACCGCTCCGGGTCTGATGGAGGCTCGATTCCCTGAGAGGATCGAGTCATGGCACGTCCGTCCCCCTATCCACCCGAGCTTCGTGAGCGTGCGGTGCGCATGGTCGCGGAGATCCGTCCCCACTACCCGACCGAGTGGGCCGCAATGAAGGCGGTCGCAGCCAAGCTGGGGATCGGCGCGGCCGAGACGGTGCGGACCTGGGTCCGCAAGGCCGAAGTCGACGGCGGCCAGCGGCCCGGCGTCACGTCCGAGGAGGCCGCGGAGATCAAGCGGCTGAAGGCCGAGAACGCCGAGCTGCGGCGGGCCAACGAGATCTTGAAGGCGGCGTCCTTAGATTCAACCGGTCAGAGCAACAGTGCTGGTTGAGGACGGTTTACGTGGCGAGACTGGGTCGGCCGGGGATGTCGGACGAGATGAAGGCCGACTTGTGGCGGCGCTGGAGGGCCGGAGAATCGATCAGCGTCATCTCCAGGCAGATCGGCAAGCCGCCCGGCTCGGTGTTCACCGTACTCAAGCACCATGGAGGGATCGCTCCCGAACTCCGCAAAGCGCGCGTCGGAAGCTTGACCATGGGTGAGCGGGAGGAGATCTCGCGCGGGCTTTGTGCCGGAGAGTCCTACCGGGCCATCGCCGGCCTCCTGGGGCGTGCGGTGTCGACGATCAGCCGTGAAGTCAGCAATAACGGCGGACGCGATGTCTACCGGGCGATCGCTGCGCAGGAACGGGCACTTGACCGAGGCCGGCGCCCGAAGCAGTGCCTGCTCGCCCGAAGGCCCGCGTTGAGGCAGACGGTGCTGACCCTGCTGAAGGAGGAGTGGTCGCCGGAACAGATCGTCGGCCACCTGCGTCTGCACCACGGTGACGACCCGGCGATGGAGATCAGCCACGAGACGATCTACCGATCGGTCTACACCACCCGCTGGAAGGTGGTCCCCCGCGAGCTGTGCAAACGCCTGCGAACTGGCCGTCCGATCCGGAAGAACAAGCGCCACACGGTGAAGGGTCAGTGGCGCTCGCAGATCACCGATGCCCGACCGATCGAGGAGCGGCCCCAGGCGGCGGGAGACCGCAGCGAGTTCGGGCATCTGGAAGGCGATCTGGTGATCGGCTCGAACAACAGCCAGGTCGCCACGCTGGTCGACCGGAAGTCACGGCTCCTCACGGTCGTGAAACTCGCCAGCCGCCACACCACCGTGGTCGTTCCCGCTCTGGCCGAGACCTACGAACGTATGGACCCCCGACTACGCGGCACGCTGACCTGGGATCGCGGCATGGAGTTGGCAGCCCACAAGCGGCTCACCGTCGACACCGGCGTCGACGTGTTCTTCGCAGCCCCTGGCAACGTGGCACCAACGAGAACACCAACAAGCTGCTCCGGCAGTACCTGCCCAAAGGCACGAACCTGTCGACGTTCAGCCAGGACGACCTTGACGCCATCGCGACGAAGCTCAACAACCGTCCGCGCAAGTGTCTGGGATTCCGCACCCCAGCCGAGAGTGTTGCCTTGACCGGTTGAATCTAAGTCCGCTTTCTTCGCGGCCGAGCTCGACCGGCCGTCGAAGCGCTCGTAGCGTTCATCGACGCACACCGTCAGGTGTTCGGAGTCGAGCCGATCTGCAGAGTCCTGACCAGCCATGGACTGAAGATCGCGACGAGCATCTACGACGCCGCCAAGAACCGCACCCCCAGCACCCGGTCGGTCCGTGACGACGAGCTGAAGACACAGATCAGCCGCGTCCACACGGACAACTTCAGCGTCTATGGGGTCCGAAAAGTCTGGCACCAGCTGCACCGCGAAGGCATACCAGTGGCCCGCTGCACGGTCGCCCGGCTGATGCGCGACCTGGGCCTGGAGGGCGCCCGACGCGGGAAGAAGATCCGCACCACTATCCGGGACGAAGGTCAGGACAGGGCTGGTGACCTGCTTGGACGCGACTTCACCGCGTCGCGTCCGAACGAGCGGTGGGTGGCGGACTTCACCTACGTCGCCGCCTGGTCCGGGATCGTCTACGTCGCGTTCGTCGTCGATGTCTTCTCCCGCACGATCGTGGGCTGGTCCGGCGCCACCAGCAAACGGGCCGAGCTCGTCCTCGACGCCCTCGACATGGCCCTGTGGCGCCGCGACCGCGCCGGAACTCCCGCCGGACCAGGGCTCATTCATCATTCGGATGCGGGCAGTCAATACACGTCGTTCGCGTTCGCCGCGCACCTCCTCGACGCCGGCATCGACGCCTCGATCGGCACCGTCGGCGACGCCCTGGACAACGCGCTCATGGAATCCCAGATCGGCCTCTACAAGACGGAGCTGATCAAGCCCCGCAAGCCCTGGCACGGCCTGGCCGACATCGAACTCGCCACCGCGGAATGGGTCGACTGGTTCAACAACCACCGCCTCCACACAGCGAACGGAAACATCCCGCCCCACGAGCACGAGACCAACTACTACGCTCAACACCAGCCCCAACCGGCGGCTGGAGCCAACGCATAGAGCCTCCAGTGATCCCGGAGCGGTTCAGCGGACAGGGGCTCGGCGACGATGGCCGTCGAGCCCCTGTCGGCCTCAGTGGAAGACCCGCTCCACGAACGTGTCGAGGTTGCCGCGCAGGCGCTCGATCTGCTGCTCGACAGTGAGGGACTCCTCCATGCGCCCGCCTGGTGCCGCCTTCTTCCTGCCCCGTACGTACAACGAGCAGTCCAGGTCGGCGCAGATGTAGAGGCCCACCGAGTTGCCTTGGCGGCCGGCCGGGCCTGCCTTGGGGGCGGTCGTGAGGGAGACGCCGCTGCCGGGATGCGTGGTCAGGCACAGCGAGCACAGGCTGCGGCGCTGGAAGCCGCGGTTGCCGGAAGCGGAGCGCAGGGACAGGCCGACTAGTTCATCGGCGCGTTCGACGACGAGATACCTGCGATCGGGCGCGGACAGATCGAACCAGCCCAGGAAGTCCAGGTCGTCCCAGTGGTCGAGGTCCGCCAGGTTCTTAGGCAGGGGGAGGCGTTTGGCCTCGCCCTTCGAGCAGTTGACGAACGAGGTACGGATGTCGTGCTCGGTCAGGGGTTTCATGGAGGGATCCTTCGAGGGGTGAGGTGGACGGCGGCGGGACACGACCCCGGCTCGCTAGGCCGGTGCGTCGTTTCCGGCGCGCTTCGGCGTCTTGTGCCGTACGGTGACGCCCGCGACGAGGGCGGCGAGCAGCAGGACGCCCGCCGAGCACCGGTAGGCGACGGAGAAGCCGTGCACCATGCCTTCGTCGAGGGTCGCGCCGCCGTCGGCCGGATCGTGCACGTGCGAGTGGACGTAACGGCTGGTGGCGCCGGTGGCGATGGTGTTGAGCAGTACGGTGCCCAGCGAAGCACCCATCTGCTGAACGGTGTTGAGGACAGCCGAGGCCACACCGGCGTCCTGCGCGGGCACGCCGGCGGTGGCCGTCGCGTAGACCGGCATGAAGGTCAGGCCCATGCCCAGACCGAGCAGCAGCAGGGCGGGCAGCACGTGCGGGACGTACTGCGCATCCACGGTCAGGCTGCTGAGCAGCACCATGCCGGCGGCGGCCAGCACCATGCCGGACGACATCAAGGTGCGCGGCGCCGTGCGTGGCAGCAGGCGGGCCGCGATCTGGGTCGCGCCGATGACGATGCCGGCCGAGATCGGCACGAAGGCCAGGCCCGTCCGCACCGGCGGGTAGCCGAGGACGACCTGCAGGTAGTACGTCAGGAACAGGAAGACGCCGAACATGCCGACGGTGGCCAAGCCCATCGTCGCGAGCGATCCGGCCCGGACCCGGTCCTTGACGATGCGCAGCGGCAGCAGCGGGCTCGCCGCGCGGCTCTGCCACCACACGAAGGCGGCGAGCAAGGTCACGCCGGCCACGAGCAGCGTGAGCACCGACGGGCTGGTCCAGCCGCGAGGTTCGGCCTCGCTGAAGCCGTACACGAGGGCGACGAGCCCGCCGCAGCCCAGCAGCGCGCCCGGCACGTCCAGGTGCCCGCCCCGGCGGCCGGAGCGGTCGCGCAGGAAGGCCGGTGCGCCGAGCAGGGCGGCCAGCGCGATGGGCACGTTGACGTACAGGGACCAGCGCCAGTTCAGGTACTCGGTCAGCAGACCGCCCACGATCAGCCCGACCGCGCTGCCGCCGCCGGCCAGCGCACCGTAGACCCCGAACGCCCTGGCCCGCTCCTTGGGGTCGGTGAACGTCGTCGTCAGCAGCGACAGGGCCGAGGGCGCCAGGAGTGCCGCGAACGCACCTTGCAGGGCCCGCGCCGCGAACAGCATCCCGGGACCGGCCGCCGCGCCGCCCAGCGCGGAGGCCGCGGCGAACCCGGCCAGGCCGATGACGAAGGTGCGCTTGCGGCCCACCAGATCGGCGATTCGGCCGCCGAGCAGCAGCAGCCCGCCGAAGGCCAGCGTGTAGGCGGTGATCACCCACTGCCGGTCGGCGTCCGACATGCCGAGAGCGTGCTGGGCGGAGGGCAGCGCGATGTTCACGATGGTGCCGTCAAGGATCACCATCAGCTGGGCGAGGGCGATGACGGCCAGCGCCCACCAGCGCTTCGGATCCGGTGCCGGTGCCGGTGCCGGTGCCGGTGCCGGAGTCGCGGCGGGAACCTCGCGGTCCGGGGAACGATCGGTGGCCGTGGAAGGGGCGGACGGGAGGGATTCCCCTCCGGGACGTTTCTTGCTCATGGCGATTGCGCACGTTTCGTGTCGAAGTGCTGTCGAGACAGCCGGCCAGGGACGGTCGCAGTGGTGACGACGGGCCGGTGTACGCAGCACGGGGACACGGCAGGGCGGTGGGGCAGCGGGAACCGCGGACAGCACCCGGGGCCTGCCTCACCAGCTGCGTGTCACTCACGCCGGCGCTCTTGCTGGTCGTGAGGCGGAGAGTGCCGAGATCACGGTGACCAGCAAAAGAAGGGCCCGTCTTCGGGCACGCGCCCCCGCAGGCAGCGCGGCGACGAACCGCGCAGGCCAGGACATCTCGTGACGCGGCATCTCAGGAAGATGCCGAAACAAGAAACAAATAGGGGGAAGAGTTACCGCGCGCCGCAGAGGAGGGAGGGCACACGGCCGGAGGCAACTATGGCCGCAACGCATTCGGCACGGTCCATGTCTCTCGCCTCCTTCCGGGCAGGGCACGCGGTGCGTGTCGACGCCGAGCGCGCCGAACGGGGCGGCAGAGAACCTGCCGCGCTAAATCTCCGGACACGATATCCGATCGACGCCACCGCACGACCGGAATTACCGACCGCCCGCGCACACACGGAAGGGGTCAAGCTCCTTCCGTGTGTGCGCCCAGCTTGGGTGATTGCTTGGAGGTGGAAGTCCCTCACGCAGGGTACTCCCAGCGTCCCACCGCAAGCGCCCAAGCGGTGTCAAAACGGGTCTTCGCGGTTGAGCGTGTGGCTGACTCTGGCGGCGGGGGAGTCGCACGGTCGGTGTTCGGTCTGCGGGGTGCCGACCCTGGAACAACGTTACGACGTTGCTGCTCGACCTGGACGGTGTGGCCGTCCAGCGCGTTCGAAGGGGCGCCGCCCCGAGTGGCCCTGGACCCTCGTCCACCACCTGAAGCACCTGCATCCCCGGCCTGCCGAGTTGGTCCCGAACCCAGGGTGGTCGGCCTCAGGAGGCGGCGGGCAGCAGCACCGAAGAGTCCGGTTCCAGCTGGGTGCCGAAGCCGCCGACGACGGCAAGCCGGTCCAGATCGACGGCGGCGATCCGGTTGGTGCCCAGCAGGGACACATACGCCAGGGGCCTGCCGGGGTGAAGTGACACGGCGGCCGGGGTCCCGTCGAGCTGAAGGGAGCGGACCGGCCGCAGATCGGTGCTGAACACGGTGAGGGTGCCCGCGACGATGTCCGTCACCAACAGCCGCTCGTCGTCGAGGGTGTAGACCCGCAGCGGGTCTCCGCCCACCTTCCGGCTCCGCCGCACCTTCATGGTGCGCGCGTCCACGGCGACCAGGGAGGAGCTCTTACGGACACCGACGAACAGCGTCTTCTCGTCCCGGCTCAGACAACTGCTCTCGGGCAGTTGACCGGGAGTCGCCAGGAGCGGTGGGACGGAGGCGTCGTGGGGGCGCACAAGGCTCACCGTGTGCGACAACAGGCCGGTGACGTAGGCTCGTTCGCCGTCACGGCTGAGCGTGAACAGATGGGTCTTCACCCCGTGCGTGGGTACCGCCCTGGTCGGTGCCTGGTCGGTGGACGGAGCGTCGAAGCCGAGCAGTACCGCTTTCTCCTCACTCAGGGCGTACAGCCGGTCGTGGCGGTCGATGCCCATGCCGTGGATACGGTTGAACGGCCGGGTGTCGATGGTCCGGGCCAGGGACCGCTCGACGAGGTCGATCACGAAGACCGCGGAGCCGCCCTCGCCGACGACGGAGGACATGCGCACTCCATAGTGCCCGACATAGGCGAATCGCCCGCGAGAGTCGACGACCATCTCATGCGGATAGTCGGGCAGTCCGACGGTCTGCAGGCGCTGCCCCGACGCGGCGTCGTAGAAACCGACCGCGTGGCTGCCCTTCTCCACCACCACCAGTACGTCGGCCTCCGCCGCCCGGGGAGCACCGGCGGCCGGCGTGGTGGGCCCGCTCGCTAACGTTCCGGCGCCCGCCGCCTTGATCACCGTACGACGCGTTACCACAGTCCCTCACCTCGATCTCTCGACAGCCCGTCATCGTCGCCGGCGCGGGACCGCGGCCCTCGCGTCCAGGCATGAGTCTGTTCGACACGGGACCGTGGCGTCCAGATTTTCGCCAGAGCGCCGGCACGCACACGAACTGAACCACCGGCCCCCGCGGGCCCCGTCACCCAGCCAGCGTCGCACCGAGCGGAAAGACCCGAGCACGACGACGCCGACCGAACCCATCGGCGTCGTCGCAGCAGTTCGCGGGCATGTGGAACGCGCTGCTGGCCGAGGGGAAGATCGGTCAGACGCTGCTGAACGCGTGGATCGCCAAAGAGTCCCTGCGTAACCTCCTCGCTGCGCCAGGTCAGCGTGGTGGACAGCCAGGCCAGGACATCGGCGGCGGTACGGCCCTCGACCTGGCCGAGCAGCCCGCCGACGCCGAGCGCGTCGACGAAGCCGGTGTGCCAGCGGTCACCACCTCGCCCGTGAACATCGCGGTTCAGCGAGTACCGGAAATCCGGGATCCTGGCGCGTCCGCGCCGGCCGCGGAGCTCGGCGGTGGTGCGCCGCCGCACGGTCGAGAGCATCTTGTTCGCGAGCTGGACGCAGCTCGACCAGGACCTCGTTACCGTTGGTTGCCATATTCGAGGCCTGGTTGTCAACGATGAAGATCTTCTTGCTGGACTCCTCGTCAAGGCCGCCGAACATCGCCGCGGCATCCATCCGGCCGACTCCCCGGCCGCCGCACGCGTGTGGATTCCAGCGAGGATCAGGGCGCCCCGGCTTGTTCACGCCCTTCGGCCGGGCCAGTGGCGATCGGCCAGCCAGCCGCCTCCCGGGCCTCCAACTCCTCGACCAATGAGCCCATCCACGTCGCCTCCTCCACCGCCACGGTAGAGACGGGAAGACCCGAGCACACCCCGATCAGCGTTGCCTTGGACGGCACCACCTCGGCGGAGTCGGTGTTGGTGCGGATGTACTCGGCTCGGCAGCGGCCGATGCACACAGTGCCGGATCTGGCCCGCAGGTACGGCGCCCGATCAAGCTCCTCAAGCCCCGCGGACCGGCAGGAGAATCAGTTGTCGACGGCCTGGACGATGTCCTGCGGGTCCAGGCCGGTGAGTTGCGCGATGCGCGGCGTGGGAATCCCGGCGGTGAGCGCGCGGTGGACCAGGGCCTGCCAGTCCTGGGTGGTGTCCCGGAAACCGAGCAACTCGCACTCCATATCGGTCACGGACTGGGGCGCGCACTCGTGCTCCACCCTCACCGCCTCCTCCGCACTCAAGGGGACCGGCAGGCGCTCCGCATCCTCGGGGACGAGCACCTCGGCTCCCGCCAGGACGATCCTGACGCGCTCCGACGCGCCGGAAATCCCGTGCGCGTGCAGCCATCCCAGCACTGCGGGGGTCTCGGCACACTCCAACTCCCCGACTGCGGTCAGGGCCGCACCCAGGCGCGGATGGCTGTCGGGGAGGACGAACAGCAAGGCGTCGTCGGCCATGACTATGACACCACTCTCTCTAAGGAACGTGCGCTCGACGTGCGTCTTCTACCCGCGGATGGCTCCGTCACCTCACAAGAATCGCCAACTCACCGGTGAGGGTGACCCGTTTGCTCGGCCTGTACGCATGCCCGAAACGGGGCGGGCCGCGGGAAGAGGGGGTCCGCCCCCCCCCATGTGGGGATGGCACGGGGCCTGTTGTCCATCTCGCCAGGCGTCCTCGGCGTCCTGCGTGCGTTGGACCGCCCGAGCCCGTTCAGCAATCAGGAGAAGAAGCCCATGTCTGCATCCGCGCAGCTCACCCTTGTCATCGGGGGCACCGGCAAGACCGGTCGCCGCGTCGTCGACCGGCTCACCGCCCTCGGCCACCCGGTCCGCATCGGCTCCCGCTCGGGCCGGCCCCCCTTCACCTGGGAGGACCCGGCGACGTGGAAGCCCGCCATCGAGGGGGCCGACCGCGTTTACATCGTCCACCCCGACCCGTTCCAGCCGGACTACGCCGAGCAGATCGGCGCCCTTGCCCGGGCCGCGGCCGACTGCGGCGCGCGACGTCTGGTTCTGCTGTCGGGCCGGGGGGACAGCGCCTCCCAGACCAGCGAGGAGAACATCAAGCTCCCCGGGGTGGAGTGGACCGTGGTGCGCGCGGGCTGGTTCAACCAGAACTTCAGCGAGGCGTTCTTCGTCGATGCCGTCCGCGCCGGCGAGCTCGCCCTGCCCGCCGGCGACTGGACCGAGGGCTTCATCGACGCCGACGACATCGCCGACGTGGCGGTCGCCGCCCTTACCGAAGACCGCCACCACGGCAGGACCTACGAACTGTCCGGGCCCCGCCTGCTCAGCTTCGCCGACATCGCCGCGGAACTGTCCACCGCCACCGGACGCCAGATCACCTATACCCAGCTCACCCCGCAGCCGAGCCCCGCAGACGAACCCGACATCATGGCCGAGGTGTTCGCCTCGGACCCCGCCGCACCCCACCGGCAGCTCGCTCACGGAGTCCAGGAAGCCCTCGGCCGCGAGCCCAAGGACTTCGCCCAGTACGCCCGGGAGACCGCGGCAACCGGCATCTGGAACACCTGACCGCATCCAGCCGGGCGGCCGATCAGGCCGCCCGGCTGTAGCCCTCGGCACCGGGCTGCTCGTCACCGCGGAGCCGGCGGACGTCGACGTCCAAGTGCGGGCCGCAAAGCGCGGATGCCTTCTGCGCGCCCTTGGACCACTCACGCCGGTGATCTGTCAGCAGATGAAGGGCTGTTGATGAGACAGAGGCGGTAGCTCACATAAATGGCGAGGCTGCAGCCTGTTGAAGTAGCCAGCAAGCGGAAGCCACGCTCACCAAGGGAACGCTCCCGACCCTTGGAAGGAGACCATAAAATAGATCACCAGAGGTATGAGGACGAGGAGAACGATCGCAGCGAGGACCTTCGCCCACACTGCTGTCTTGCCGCGGCCTTCAGTCGACATGATCACTCCGGACGAAACGTCTGTGCGTGGACGGTTGACGACGCCGCGGAGATGGTAGCTCCCCACTGATAGGCCAGGGTCCGAACCCACATCGGACATTGCTGCCTCTCCTGGGGCCTCTGCGATCATGACCGAGACCTCTTCAGCCGCCTCCAGCAGATGAGGCTGCAGGCGAGGGAGACGAAGGCGTCGTGTAGTTCGGTGCGGCGTTCCCAGCGGACGGCCAGACGCTTGAAGTGGTGGAGGAGCGCGAATGTCTGCTCGACGACGTAGCGGAGCTTCCCAGGCTTTTGATGTTGGGTGCACCCTTGCGGGAGATGACGGGCAGGATCCGACGTTTGCGCAGCTCTTCGCGGTTGAGGTTGGAGTCGCCCCACCGACGGGTCCTGCTGGGCCGGGTGGAGCCGTCCCGACCGGGTCCCGGCGACGTACCACCGCACCCACGCGGTGACCTACCTCCACGGCTGCTACTCGGTCGGCGACGACACCCTGTGGGGCGTCAACCGCCGACGCAAGGGAGCCGTGAACTCCCTGACCGCACTGAAGTCGATCCGCGCCGCGCGTCCGGACGGCGCCCCGATCTACGTGATCATGGACAACCTCTCCGCACACAAGGGCACCAAGATCCGCGCCTGGGCGAAGAAAAACAAGGTGGAGCTGTGCTTCACCCCCACCAACGCCTCCTGGGCCAACCCCATCGAGGCCCACTTCGGACCGCTGCGGCAGTTCACCCTGGCCAACTCCCACCATCCGAACCACACCGTCCAGAGCCGTGCCCTGCACGCCTATCTGCACTGGCGCAACACCAACGCCCGCCACCCCGACGTCCTGGCCGCCCAACGCCGCGAGCGTGCTCGGATCCGCAGCGAGAAGGGCATCCGCTGGGGCGGACACCCCCACTCAGCCGCAGCATGACCGGGCCCGGTGATCCGCCCCCGTCACCTCGCAGCGATTACCGACCCGGCTTGGTGCCAGCTCAGCGATGACCTCATCACCATCAACTGCTCCCGTCGGCACGAAACCCAGCGATGTGTAGAGCCGTCCGGCAACGGCGTTGTCCGGCTGATATGCCAGCCGGATCGTCCAGCAGCCCTCCTGCGCCGCCAACCAGCCCGTCATGGTCAGCAGAAGGGCATGGCCGAGGCCCTTGCCCTGCTCGGCGCCATCGATCAGCATTCCCCCGATCCAGTGCGAGCCGTCCTCGTCCAGACCCCACATGACGTGTCCGACGACCGTGTCGTCGGCGTAGACCGCCAGCGAATTCCAGCTGTCCTCACGCATCGACAGCAAGAGGTAGCGGGCTGCCATGGCGGGGACATGCCTTCGCTGCTCGTCGAGAGGCACGATGTCAGCGACCGCGCGCCAGTTCTCGTCACCCACCTCCCGTAAGGTGACGCGCCGTCCGGTCCGGTCGAAAAATCCGTGGTCAATCACCAGATGAGACTACTGCTCACAGTTCAGCGACCCGGTGAACGATGCCGGTCACAGCACTAGCCGGGACGCGTCCCGATCACGTGGCGCCTGTGATCAGGTCCTGCGACAGGTCCCACAGGCGCCGGGCGCCCGCCGGGTCGAGGGCGTAGCGGGCGACGCCGTGCAGGGTGCCGGAGCGTCGCTCGACGATCTCGGTCTCGTTGCAGTCGACGAAGTAGCGGCCGCCGACGCCTTCGAGCAACGGTGAGGTGGCCAGGAGGGCCGACGTGGCGGCGCCCTGTTCCACGGTCTTGATCAGCTCGGCGGGGACGCGGCCGCTGCCCCGGCCGCCGGTGTGCCGCTGCAGGTTCGTGTAGATGGCGCCCGGCATCAGGGCGTTGGCGGTGATGTTGTCGTCGGCCCAGCGGCGGGTCGCCTCCACCGCGAACAGGACGTTGGCTGTTTTGGACTGGCCGTAGGCGAGCCACGGGTCGTAGGGGCGGAAGGCGAAGTTGACGTCGTCCCACACGACCGGTGACCGCTGGTGGCCGGTGGAACTCGCCACCACGATGCGGGCGTTGCCGTCGGCGGCCAGCGCGCCGTGCAGGCCGGTGGCGAGGGCGAAATGGCCGAGGTGGTTGGTGGCGAACTGCCACTCCCAGCCCTGCTCGGTGTACTGCTCGGGGCAGGCCATGACGCCCGCGTTGTTCACCAGGACGTGCAGCGGGCCCTGCCAGGCGGCGGTGAAGGCCGTGATGGACGTGGGGTCGGTCAGGTCGAGGTGCACGGCCCGCACGTCCTGGTTGCCGGTCGATCCGGTGATGTCCTTGGCGACGCGTTCGCCCGCCGCCACGTCCCGCACGGCGAGGGTGACGGCCGCGCCAGTGGCCGCCAGGGCGCGGGCCGTTTCCGCCCCGATGCCGGAGGAGGCGCCGGTGACGACCGCGCGGCGGCCGGAGAGATCGATTCCTGACACGACCTCGCCGGCGGTGCTGGCGAAACCGAACGGGGTGGCGAGGGCACTCATGAGGGGACTCCTTGCTGAAAGGGCTGGATGTTGAAGCGGCCACGGGTGCTGCGGACGGCGGCGGACGGTGGTGTCTGGTGCGGTCAGGGGACGAGCATCGCGTCCTGCTCGACCGGAGGCGTGCCGTCGTGCCAGGGCAGGGCCTTGCCGAAGCGCACCAGTTCGCCGTAGAGCGCGGGGTCGACGTGCGCGGCGAAGACCAGATCGAGGACGGCTTCAGCGGCCCGGGCGGGCGGCTGGGCCCGGCTGTAGTCGCTGAACCACGGGCGTGAGGTCGCGGTGTCGACCATGCCTGGGCAGACGGCGGCGACGAGCGTGTCGTCGGCCAGGTCCCGGGCGCGGCGTTCGGCGACGACGGCGCGAACGGCGGCGACCTGGGCCACCTTCGAGGGCACGTTCAGCCACAGCGGCCAGCCGGCCTCCTGCGCGGTCTTGTGGTGGATGGCGCTGCGCCAGGACTCCACGGCGTACTCGACCTGGTCCAGGCTCGCGCCGTCGAACAAGTGGTGCAGCCGGCCGTCCAGGTGACCGAGCGTGCCCAGGCTGCTGGCGACGACGAGCAGCCGGCCGCCCGGGCGCAGCACGGGCCCGAAGGAGCGCAGGATCGCGTGCGTGGCGGTGTTGGAGACGTCGATGAACTCATCGGCCCGCTCGGACTGCGACTCCTCGGGAAGCAGCCGGGCGACCGCGTTGGAGATGACGACGTCCACCCCTGCGTACCGGGCCCGCAGCTCCTCGGCGAGACGGGCGATGGCGTCGGAGTCCGTGACATCCAGGACCCGGCCCTCGACACGGGCACGGGTAGCGGACGACTGGGTGACTTCCCGGGCGGCGTCCGCCACCCGCTGCTGACTGCGACCGGTGAGCAGGACCAGGTCCTGCGGATCCATGCGGGCCGCCAGTCCTTCGACGAAGGCCCGGCCGAGCCCTTGGTTGGCCCCGGTGACGAGGGCGATGCGTGAAGTGGTCATGCGTCCACGCTAGAAACCCCTGATCCATGCGTCCAACGAAAGTTTGGAACAGCTAGCATGCGTAAACATCATGGACTTCTCCGATGTGTCACTGACCGCACTGCGCGTCCTGCGGGCCGTGGCCGAACAGGGAACCTTCACCGCGGCCGCGGCGTCGCTCGGGTACACCCAGTCCGCGGTGTCCCGGCAGATCGCCGCGATCGAGCGCGCGGCAGGTACGGAGCTGCTGGAGCGGCGGCGCGACGGGGCCAGGCTCACACCCGCCGGCCGTGTCGTCATGCGCCGCGCGACGGTCGTGCTCGATGAGATCGCCGCGACCGCCAGGGAACTGTCCGGCCTGCCGGAGCAGACCGGGACGGTCCGTCTGGGATGGGTGCCCAGCGCCGGCGCCGTGCTGCTGCCCCGAGCCCTTACCGCATTGCGTGAAAGCGATCCCGGTCTCGAGGTTGTCGGCCGTGAGGGCGGCACCCCGGCACTGGTCCGCGCGTTGCGGGCGGGCAGCCTGGATCTGGCCCTGCTCGCCTCGGCGCCACCGTTCCGTGCGCCGGACGCCGAGTCGCCCCCGCTAGCACTGCAGACACTCACCGAACGCCCTCTGTGTCTCGCGGTGCCCGCCACGCACCCCCTGGCCCGCGGCGAATACGTGGACGTAGCCGATCTTCGGGGGCAGCGCTGGATCGCCGGGTCCTCATCGGGAGAGGACCGCCTGATGGGCGTGTGGCCCGGCCTGGACGGGCGCCCCGAGATCGCCCACACCGCCCGCGACTGGCTGGCCAAGCTCCACCTCGTCGCCGCAGGGTGCGGACTGACCACCCTTCCCGCCTCGCTCGTCTCCGCGGTACCTCCAGGAGTGCGGGTCCTCCCCGTCCGCGGCGGCCCGCAAGAACAGCGGCGCCTGCTCCTGGCCCGCCTGCCCGCCCCGCCCCGCCAGGCCGTGACACGTGTGGCCGCTGTCCTCCGCGCGATGGCGCTCGACGCCCACATGCCCCTTCCCTCCGCATGAGTGCGCTGTTGCGCTGGACCCGGCCCCGCCCTGCTCATGACGTCTCGATCAGCTCCAGCAGATTGCCCTCCGGGTCGGCGACGTACGCGTAGCGCATGCCTTCACTGGCGCCGGGTGCAGGGCGCGACACCGCAGCAGCCCCGCCGTCCTGCGTCAGGCGGGCGAACGCGCCGTCGAGATCCGGGACTTGAAGCGCCAGGTGGGTGAAGGTCTGCACGGCGGTGGCGGCGAAGGCGTCGGCGTGCGAGAGGGGGTGCGAGCCGCACGCGAAGCCGGACTGTCCACCATCAAGGTCATGCTCGGTGACGAGTTCGCCAGCACCGACGAAAGCCTCCTCGAAGCGGCGTTCCTCGCCAACGCCAAGCGCAAGGACCTGAGCGAACTTGAGGAAGCGCAAGTCGGGGCAGCCGCGGACAAGGGGTCTGAGCAGGGAGACAAGGGGTCTCGGCGGGAGCTCCCGGCTCCTTCGACTTCGGCGTGCTGGGCGCTAGCGGCGTTGTGAATGGTGATCTGGACGGCGCTGGCTGCGCCGGCGGCTGCCAGCGCGGCGGTTGCTGCCTCACCATGGTCGGTAAAGGCGAGTGAAGAATTGGCGGGCCCTGGCCCGCCACGGCGGCCGCCGCGAACACATGAGCGACACCCTCCAGGCCGTCGCCGGCCTGCTGTCCCATCAGCAGGCCGCGGAGCCCCGCCGCCCCCCTCGACGCCTGCCCGCTTACCGTGCACGAGCCCGCTAGGCCGGGGACCTTGGCTTAACGGTCAGGGTCAGGCGGTTGCCTGGTCGATCAGTGTGGCGGCGAGCTTGCGGGCGTCATGGATGGGTTGGGGGTCGTTGAGGGAGGTGGACAGAGCTCGGCAGCCTTCGAAGAGGAGGGCGAGTTGTCGTCCGAGGACGTCGGGGTCGGGAGCGCCGGCTTCGGCGGCAGCCCTGATCAGGCGCGCGGCGAAGCCCCGTTTGTGCTGCTCCACGAGCGCTGCGGCTTCGGGCATGTTTCCGGCTGCTTCCACAGCGGTGTTGTGCAAAGGACAGCCGCGCAGGACGGGTGGGTGCACCGGGCCGGCCGGGCGTTCGTCGAACAGGCGCAAGAGGCGTTCGCGGGGGGCAAGGTCATCACGGTCGAGGACGCTCTCAAGGCTGTGCGGTTCCACTCCGACACGCTCGACATAGGCACTGACCAGGGCTTCTTTGCTCGGGAAGTGTTGGTAGAACGTGCGCGTGGATACGTGTGCCTCGTGTGTCAGTTTGGCGATGCCGGTGGCGTGAATGCCGTCCCGTGCGAACAGTTCCACGGCAGTGCGCAAGATTCGCTCCCGGGCGCCGCGTCCGCCGCGGGATGCACGGGCCGGTGCATCGATCGTTTCCATGCCCTAAGTATAGCGATCGGTTTACTTCACACGAAGAGCCTGCTAGCCTGAAGTACAGCGATCGCTTTACTTTGCAAGGTGGCTGTCTGCCCCTTGCGGCGGGGCGGCGCTGAACGGCCCGGATACAGCAGGGTGCGCACCCTGCCCGCAGCGCCACCGGCCGGATCACGCAAAGGACCCAGATGGACACCCGACCCATCCTGGCGATCCGCCGTGGTTCTTCGGCAGGAGACTCTGCGTTTCTGCGCTGCTAATCGAGAGCGACAAGGCAAGGAAACGATCATGTCCAATCAGAATTTCGTCGCAGTTTCCCATGAGGTCGTCCGGTGGGCGATCGACACGAAGTCGTCGTTCGACGATTTCAAGGCCCGGTACGAGGCTGCCGTGCCGGTAATCGATCTCGAGGGGATGGAGCGGCTGCGCGCTGGGCGGGCGAGCTGGGACACTGTGCTCGCTGCCGCCGAAGAGAACGCGCCGCACGGTTTCATGCGGTTCTGGACCACCGATGTCGGTGCGACCATGCGGCTGGCCGGCAACCCCGGTTCCAGCGCCACCTACCTCATGGGGAACCACACCATCGCCGAGCGCATGTACCGGCACGACCCGGCGGTGATGCTCTACGCACCGCTGCGGACGACGATCCACCAGGACCGGCACGGCGCCACGCTGTTCAGCATCGACCAGCCCAGCACCCGCTTCTCCAGCTTCGGCATTCCCGAGATCGCCGCGGTCGGCGCGGAACTGGACCGCAAGGTCGCCAACCTGCTGAAGGTCCTTGATGTGATCGTGCCACCTTCTCTCTCCGCAGCCGACGACCGGTAGATAGAAACAGACCGAAGCGGCACGCTCCAGCCAGAAGTGAATCGTCGCGCGGATTATCCATTCTCAGAATGCCCAGTGACTCGTCAGGCCATTCTCTGCCGTGATCGACACTCAGATGCGAGTGCTGGCCTGCTGCTGAAAGGCAGGGCGTTAGTCACGTGCCGACAAACACTGTGAAATACAAGGGAGCTACCATGCAGGACAACGAAAATACCGTTGGCGCAGCGTCAGGTGATGACGCCATCGTCGAGCTCGGCGTAGCAGCGGCCGCCGCCGCGATCCGCAACGGCGAGATCACCTCCGAGGCGTACGCTTCAGCGCTCCTACGGCGCGCGCGCAAGCATGCCGACCTGAAGTCCTTCATCACCATCGACGAGTCCGCAGTGCTTACCGCGGCGGCGGCGGCGGACAAGGCCCGCGCTGCGGGTTCCACTGCTCCTCTCCTCGGCGTCCCGATCGGAATCAAGGACAGTTACGCCACCGCCGGACTGCGCACCACGCTCGGCGTGGGCAACCTGGAGGACTTCGTCCCTCAGCAGGACGCCGACGTCGTCGGCGCGCTGAAAAACGCCGGGGGCATCGTCTTTGGCAAGAACAACCTCGTGGAGATGTCCTTCGGGCTGACCGGGCACAACAGCCCGTACGGTCAGGTGAAGAACCCTTACAGCCACGACCATGTCCCCGGCGGATCGTCCAGCGGCTCCGGCGCGGCAGTTGCCGCCCGTATTGTGCCCGCATCGACCGGCGGCGACACGGTGGGCTCCATCAGGGTTCCCGCGTCCCTGAGCGGCGTGGTCGGCTACAAGCCCACCAACGGCCGCTGGCCGGGAGGCGGCGTCGCCCCGATCTCCCACACGCTCGACACCACCGGCATCCTCACCCGCAGCGTCGAGGACGCCGCGCTGCTCGACCAGATCGTCACTCGCAACACCTCGGCCCCCGGCTCGCGCCGGTCCGACCTGCGCGGGGTGCGGTTCGCCCACGCTCCCCGGCAGTACATGAAGGTAGTCGACCCGGAGACCGCAGCACACTTCACCGCCGCGCTCGAACGCCTTCGCGACGCGGGCGCCGACATCGTCGAGATCGACCTCGGCGAGAGCTTCATGGAAACGGCGAACCTGCTGACGTGGAACTTCTTCTTCCGCGAGATGCGGGAGGCTGTCGGGCAATTCGTCGCCGACAACGACTTCCCCGTCACGTTCGATGAGATCTACAACGACGTCAAGCCCCAACTCAAGGAGATCTGGAGCCAGGTCGTCGTCCCGGACGGGCCGGGCTACCTCTCCGACGAGGGCTACCAGTCAGCTCTGACCACCGAGCGCCCGCAACTCCAGCGCCGACTCGGGCAGGTGTTCACCCACCATGCGGCCGACGCGCTGCTCTTCCCGACCACCCCCTGCCCCGCACCCCTGATCGAGCACGGTTCGAGCTTCACCATCGCCGGCCACCAGGTCGACGACCGGTTCCTCGCCTACAACACCATCCCCACCAGCGGAGCTGGCCTGCCCGGCATCAGCATCCCCATCGGCCTCAGCACCAACGGCCTGCCCATCGGCCTCGAGATCGATGCCGCACACGGCGCGGACAGCAGCCTCCTCGACGTCACTCGCCGAGTGGAGGCCCTCTTTGGCACTCTGCCCGCACCCGCCTGATCACCTCACCGCCCGTCGAGTCGATCGGACACACGCCGACGACGCGCAGGCACACCAACCGACACCGAACTCGATAGAAGGACTCTTCGCAATGAATGCAGTAACGGCTCCGACCAAGACCGTTGACGTCGCAGGGACTGCGTTCGCCTACCGAGAGGTGGGCACGGGTCAGGGTGTTCCGCTGGTCCTCCTGCACCACGTCACCGCGGTGCTGGACGACTGGGACCCCGCCGTGGTCGACGGCCTGGCAGCCGAGCGGCACGTCATCATGGTCGACCTGCGCGGGGTCGGCCGCTCCGGCGGAACCACCCCCGACAACTTCGAGGCGATGTCCGACGACACCATCGCCTTCCTGGACGCCCTCGGCCTGGACGTGGTCGATCTGCTCGGCTACTCCCTGGGCGGCATCGTGGCCCAGGTCGTCGCCCAGCAGCACTCCGGCC
Source organism: Streptomyces sp. NBC_00258 (assembly GCF_036182465.1). Classification (NCBI taxonomy): domain Bacteria; kingdom Bacillati; phylum Actinomycetota; class Actinomycetes; order Kitasatosporales; family Streptomycetaceae; genus Streptomyces; species Streptomyces sp. NBC_00258. The sequence continues at coordinate 871,712 of NZ_CP108081.1, read as the reverse complement.
GCATCCGCCGGATCGTCCTGGCCGGCACCACACCTGCCGGCGCCCCGGGCCCGGCTGCCACCGGAGCCACCCTCCAAGCAGCCATCCAGAAGGCGACCGAGCAGGGCAAGCACCCCAAGCACTTCCTGTTCTTCGAGCCGACACCGGCCGGCCAGGCAGCCGCGGACGCCTTCCTCGCCCGCCTGGACCAGCGCACCACCGACGACCGCGACACCCCGATCTCCAACGCAGCGATCGGCGCGCAGCTCGCCGCCCTCAGCGCCTGGGAAACAGACGCCTCATCGGCCGGCCTGGCGGCCGTGAAGCAGCCCGCACTCGTCGTCAACGGCGACAACGACACCATGTGGCCGACGGAGGGCACCCTCCAGCTCGCCGAGCTGCTGCCCGATGCCAAGCTCGCCGTCTACCCCGACTCCGGCCACGGCGGCATCTTCCAGTACAGCGAGGTGTTCGTACACCAGGCCCTGGACTTCCTCCGCGACTGATCCGCCAGGCCGCTCACGAAACGCCCGACGCTCAGCGGTCAGGCCCCCCACCCTCCGGATACCTCACACCAACGGCGTACCGCAGGGAGCATCAGCCGTCACTGCCCGACGACAACCCGAAATCCTCAGTAAGGGGCCAAGAGACCATTCGTCCGGCACATCGGCGCAACCCCGCGGTTCCGGCCGTTTGTACGTCCTTTGTTGCCATCCCTTGGCATATGCGCTGCCTGTCGGATCCGTGCTCGGTACATCTGAACCAAGGGTGCGCGTTCGGAGGAGGGGGCTCATGGTTCTGACGATCAATGTGGCGGTTCTCCTGGCGGTCATCATTGTTGTCCGGCTTCGGCGCCGCGTTCAGGCGCGGAAGCGGTCCGATGAACAGCTGACCGTTGTCATCGTGTTGGTGTTCGGTGTGCTGGTCGCTCCGACGGCCTTCGGGCAGGGAATCGCCGATGTGGTCGGGCAGCTCGCGGACGGCATTACCGACTCAGGCCGCTGAGTGTTCTCTTCAGGTCTGGTTGCAGCGGATGCCTGTGCCGGGAACATCCGCGGGGGCGCGCTGGTTACACCAGGCGTGGTTGTGGAGGGGACGGTGTCCCCGGGCCTCACCTATTGCCCATGAGGACGATCGTTCGGCTGAAGCCTCATGGAGCGTTCCGCCGCGTAGGCGACCGCCCTTCACGACCACGTTCTTCGTTGCAGCCGCCGCCCGGGATCCGTCCCGTGCGGCGGCTGTTTCGCGTGGGCTGCGCAGCGCGCCCCGACCATGGGTCCGCACACCCCGACCACGGCTGGTCAGCGTGGGCCGTGGCATCACATCCGGCCCTCTCCCCGGGGCTGTGCGCGACACAGCTGCGCTCACTGCGCGAACAGATCAGGTCGCTGTTCGCCTCTCGCGCCGAAGGTCTCCCCGCTCTCCCCGCCGCGGTCAGAGCCGTCAACGACGCGATGACCCGCGTCCCCACCGCCCCGCTGCTGCAGTGGGACGACAAAACCGGCCCCTACCGCGCCAGCCCCCACCCCACCACCGCAATCGTGGACCACGCCCTGGCCACCCTCGCCGCTGACGCCTCAGACCTGCTCACAGGCCCCGACGCGGACCGCCTCACCGCCTGCGGCTCTGCCCCCTGCAACCGCTACCTGCTTCGCTACGGCCGCCGCCGCTGGTGTTCCACCCGCTGCGGCGATCGCGCCCGCGCCGCTCGCGCCTACGCCCGCCGCACCGCCTCCCCATGACAGCTGCAGCCACACAGCAACCACCAGCGGTTCTTCGCCGGTGCCGCGTTGCGGGCGATGGTGTTCGACCTGAAGCAGGTCAGCCGATACCTCACCGACCCGGGCCTGCGTGCGCAGGCCCTCGCCCGGGTCACCGCCCCCGCCACCGGCTGTCGTCGTACACCGCCCAGCACTTGTCGTCGTACACCGCCCAGCACTGGCACGCCCAGCTCACCGGCACTTACCGCGGCTACCAGGCACTGGCAAGCGGCCGTAGAAGACCATGAGGATCTGCTCGGGCGCGCGGATCTGGAGGACGCCAGCGAGCGCGAGAACAGGGAGCGTCACCGCGGCGGTGCTTGCGAAGGCTCCGGTCATGGCCACCCGACCATCAGCGGACGTGGCCGGCGGCGACTAGGCGGGCGATCGCGTGGTGTGCGGCGGTGGGCTGCTTGAGGCCGGCCTCGCGCTCCTGGTCGTCGGGCTCGAAGTAGGAGCGCAGCATCGCCTGGCGCTCGTAGGGGGTACTGGTGAGCGCGTCCAGGAGACGGTCGTAAGCGGCGGGGTGCCCGAAGCACTGCCTGTACCAGGCGTGCGCGTTGCCCCGGCAGCGACGCCGAAGACCGCCTGCGCCTGCTCGCCTCCCTGGACGGTTCCACCCGCACGCCCGCAGACACCGTTCGTACCACCGCGGACGGCTGACAGGCGTCGTGGGCCGGCCGTACATGACCTGCCGCACCGTGACCATGAGCGGCGCGTACGCCAGCACGATCTGTCTCGCCCGGTCCACCGCCTGGGGCGCGGCGATCATCATTCATCGTGCGGGGATGGTTACCGTAGAGGGGTGCGCTTCGTCGTGGAAGACTTCAATGTTCGTCTTGTGCACTGCTGTTGCGCTCTCGACGGGTTCACCGCCACCGAGATTGCGGGCGAATCGGGGAAAGGCTCCGGCGGAAACCTGTACGCGGAGTTGGTGTCCTTTCTTGAAGTGGTAGGCGGTCGGTGAGAGGCGCACCGTCGCGCAGGTGGTGTCGTCGCCGACGTCGAGGTGGACGAGGTCGTCGCACACGTTGAGCGACTTGCCGTTCGGATCGACGTCGCACAGTCGCACGAAGACATCGACGCTGGGACGGTCCGCGCGCACCCAGATGTCTGCGGTGACCTCACCGATCACCTCAAGGTCGTCGGTGAGCGGTGCGCCGGTGAAGGTGAGTACGTCGGGGCGTTCTTCCAGCTTCCTGTTGTCGACGGGGCCCGCTCCGGCGGGGGTGAGTTTCGCTCCGCCCAGGGAGGGCGTGGGGTCGCCCGGGTCGTAGGTGAACGTCGAGGGCGGTTCCGTGGATCCCGCTGTGGCGGTGAGGGTGCCGTCGGTGCGGAGGTACAGCCGCTGGGGTTCGTACCCGGCAGGCGGCCACGTTTCGAAGTCGCGCCACTCGTCCGCGCCCATCACGTACAGGCGCACCGGAGCTCGGGGTGGGGGTTCTTGGCCGGTGGCGACAGCGGAGGCCCACTCGGCGACCTCGGTGACGGACGCGCCCATGCCGCGGGGGTCGGCGTGCCACCACGGTCCGACGGTCAGCCGGGGCTCGCGGCCGGCGTCGACGAGGGTGGTGAAGTCTCGGAGTTGGTCGGCGAGGAAGATGTCGTGCCAGCCGGTGACGGAGCTGACCGGCACGGTGACGTCCGGGACGGTGCCGCTGCGGTCCAAGTCCTGCCAGTACGTGCTGTTCTGATCGTGGTTCACGATCTGTTGGAAGAACTGCGACGTTCGGCCGAGCATCGCCTGGTCGACGTCCGTGATCGGCAAGGTGTTCATGGCGTTGGCGATGTGGCGCTGGTCCGCGCCGACCATCGACCGGAGCAGGTAGCCGCGCTGTTCCTGTGCGGCGGGCCGAGGCGAGCCGTTGTGGGACTGCGGTGCGGTGTTCCAGGAGAAGTTCGTGATGGTCTCGAGGTCGATGCGGCCGGGCCGTGTGAGGCTGAGAGCGAGCCGGGAGGAGGTGATGTGCGGGACCATGGCTTTGACCTCGGGAGGGGCGGCGTCGGCGATGGCCCATTGGGTGTAGCCGAAGTAGCTGGATCCGGCGAGGATCACCCGGCCGCTCGACCAGGACTGGTCGGCGAGCCACCGGAGTGTTGCGAGGCCGTCGGCGCGTTCGTTGCGCATGGCCAGGAACTCGCCGTCGGATCCGAACGTGCCGCGGGCGCTGACCATCAGTACTTGCAGTCCGCGTTCGGCGAGGACGGGGCCGTAGAGCCATCCGAGGGGGCCGCCGCGCCCGTAGGCGGTGCGGACGACGACGACCGGCACCTCGCTGAGTGATCGTCCGCCGGTGTCGCGCGGGGCCCAGTGGTCGGCGACGAGCGTGGCACCGTCATCCATGGGTATTTTCAGGCCGCGTTCGACGTGGACCCGGCGTGAGGTGGCGGGCGGGAGCGGAGCCATGCGCTCCGCGAGGCGTCCGATTGCGGTCATGGTCAGGCCTCCGGGGTGAGCGCGATGCGGCCGGCGAGGTCGCGGCTTTCCATACGCTGGTGGGCGGTGACGGCCTGGCTGAACGGCAGAACGTCGACCGCGGTGTCCGCCAGACCGGCGGCGGTCGCCTCGACGGCCGCGGCGAGGGCGGCGGGAACGACCTGGGGATGGGCCGGCAGGAACGCACCGGCGTTGTAGCCGCTGACGGTGATACTGCGGAACCAGAGCTGGTTGGTGTCCACTTGGTGGCCCCAGTCGTCGGACGCGTTGCCCGCGGCGATGAGACGGCTGCCCGGGATCATCACGTCGAGGCTCTGGGTGCGGAGGGTTCCGCCGACGGGGTCGATGACCACGTCGAACTTCTCGTCACCGAGCGCGCTGTGCAGGTCTGTGGAGTCCACGATCCGGTCGTAGGGAAGCTTCGTCGCCTCGGCGGCGGCGAGTTTGCCCGGCCGAACCGTGCCGACGACGCGACCCGCACCGAGCTGCTTCGCGACGCCCGGGAAACCGGCGGACAGGCCGCCGAGAGCGCCATGCACGAGAACCCTCTCACCGTTGACCAGATGAGCGACCTGGGTCAGCGCCACGTGCGCCATCGTGGCGTTCGGAATCACCGACACGGCGAGAGCGGGGTCGATATCGTGCCCCTCGATCGAGACAGTCAGCGCAGCCTTGGCGATGTAGACGGAGGCGTACCCGCCGGTGCCGGTGCCTGCGGACAGAGCGACCACCTGCTCCCCGACGGTCAGCCCGGCCGCGCCATCGCCGAGCGCGCGGACCGTGCCGGCAACTTCAAGGCCGGGCACGAACGGTGGCTGCGGCATGCCGGGTTGGTCCTTGTACCGGCCCTGCCTGAAGAACACGTCGATCAGGCCGACCGCGGAGTGCGAGACGTCGATTGCGATCTCTCCAGGGCCCGGGGTCGGGTCCGGGAGGCCAGTGACGAGCTCGAGAGCGGCCGGGTCACCGAACTGCGTGGCCTGTACTGCCTGCATGGATCTGTCCTCTCCAGTGGATGGCTGTCGCCTACCGATTTAACGCACCTCGTGATGCGTTATGAGGAACGTAGCACGCCATAGCCGCTTAGCGCATCATGGTGCGCGTTATAGTTCTCGCATGAAGGAGCGAGCACGATCCGCGCAGGACAAAGCGCAACGGTCGGAGGATCTGCTGCGCGCCGCGGAGGCACTGGCGACGGACCTCGGCGGCGTCCGATTCATCACCGTGCAGGCGGTCACCGAGCGAGCGGGCCTGCACCGCACTGGTGTGCGCCGGTACTACTCGAGCAGAGAAGAGCTGTTGCTCGAGCTCGCAGAGCGCGGCTGGAGCCAGTGGCGGGGTGCGATCTCTGCGGCGGTGGCCCAGCGAGCCGGCCTCGGCCCGGAGGACGTCGCCGGCGTCGTCACGGACACGATCACCACGCTGCCGGTGTTCTGCGACCTCCTCACCCACGTCACGTTGACGCTCGAGGGCGACGTCGACATGGAACGAGCACGCCAGTACAAGACCGCATCGTTCGCCGCGTACGACGCGATCGTCGACCACCTCGACCTCGTGAGCTCGATGACCCCGGACCAGCTGCGCGGACTCCTAGCGGCGACCCTCGCACTGGCCTCGAACGGGTGGCAGGTGTCGCACCCGACGCCCACCCTCGCCGCGCTCTACGAGCAAGTGCCCGAATGGGGCCACGTCGCATTTGATTTCGCCCCACGGCTGAAGCTGCTCCTGACCGCACTCGCGGTCGGCCTGCACGCCGTCATCCCAGACAGTGGCCCCACTCCAAGGGCCAACTGAGAACTGTCCAGTCCCTGATTCCTGATATGTAGCAGGTTCTTGTCAAGGGCAGGGGTGTGCGGCCCCTCCCGTTGAGAGGGGTGTGGGGCCGGCGGGGGCGGACCGGGTGTGCGTGTCGTGGCGTCGACGCGCGGTCAGCCTGATATACGCGGGTTGGATACCGCATGACCGGTTGTGCGTCGGGAACGGACCGCTCATTTAATGCCGGGCGTCGCCCGCAAGGAGCGGGCTGCTCATAGGAATTCCGCGGATCGTTCCTCGCGCTGCACGGTCCCTGGGCTGATGCCCCCGCCAGCGGTTCTTGTGGAGGAATTGACGAGCGTCAGTCCTCCATGATCGCCAGGCTCCAGCACCAGCCGGACAGTTCCCGGGCGACGGCCACGACGCTGATGGTGGAGCGTTTGTGACGGGCGTCCAGGTTCAACCAGCGCCGGGGCGTCGGTAGGGACGGCGGTGGTGCCAGGCGGCCTCCACCAGGAGCCGTCGGGCATGTGTGTTGCCCGTCTTGGTGATGCCTCCCTGGCGGCGCTGGCTGCCGGAAGAGTCCTCGCTGGGGACAAGCCCAAGGTAGGAGCCGATCGTCGAGCCGGTGAAGCGGTGCCAGTCACCGATCTCGACGGCGAGGCCGAACGCGGTGAAGGTGCTCACCCCGCGTATGCAGGCCAGTCGGCGGACGGCCGGGGCCCAGGCAGGTTGGGCGGCGAGTTCGGTGATGGCCGCATCCAGGCGGGTCCGGCGTGCTTCGAGGGCCCATACCGTCTCCAGGGCCTCGTCGTAGGCGACCCGCAGACCGAACTCGTCGAAGCGGTGTCCGGTCAGCCAGTGGTGATGGGCAGCGGTCCAGGCCCTGCCGTCGGTGTAGACGATGCCGCGGCGCAGTAGCAGTTTGGCCACGCGGTGGCGGGCGCGCATCAGGTCGGCGCGGACGTCGTCGCGGGCCCGGGTGAGGTCCCGGGCAGCTTCCTGTTCCAGATCAGGCACCCGCACCGCGGGCAGCTCGTCTAGGCGGATCAGTTTCGCGAGCCGCTGGGCATCGCGCTTGTCGGTCTTGACCCGGTCTCCGGCCGGCCGTTCCATTTTCGACGGGGCCGCCACCACGCAGCGGATACCAGCCTGCTGCATGGCGCGTGCCAGGACGAAGCCGGTCGGTCCGGCCTCGTAGGCAACCGCGGCTGGCTGCGGCAGACGGCGCACCCAGGCAACCACGTCCGCTGTGTTGACGACGAGCCGGTCGGTGAAGATTTCACCGGTCGTACTGTCCAGTGCCCAGGCCGTGGTGGAGCGGGCGTGGACATCCAGGCCGACCGAAGTACGTTCGGAAAACATCCGGTGCCTCCCGGTAATTGCGGCACTACCCGCCACCGTGCCCACCGGCAGGCAACCCGCGTCAACTTGCGCGAGGGGCATCGGGCTTGGTCTTCTCTGCGGTCGAACCCACCGACGCTTCATACGATCTAATGCGGTCTGTCAAGTTGCGAGGGTGCCCTGCGGGACGAGTTCGACCTCCAGTTCACCGCTGAGGTACTGGCGGGCGAACTCCTTGTTCTCCCCGACGTAGCTGCCCGTCACGCGGCTGACGCGGCCCTCGGCGAGGAGAACGCCCAGCCCCTGGCCGTCGATGCCGCAGTTGTTGGAGACGACCTTCAGGCCGGTGGCGCCCTGGGCGTGCAGGGCGTCGATGAGGGTGGCCGGTATGCCGGACAGGCCGAAGCCGCCGACTGCCAGCGAGGCCCCGTCGGGGATGTCGGCGACCGCCGCGGCGGCGCTCGCGCTGACCTTGTTCACGTATGGGTCCTTTCAGCCGGAGGCCAGGCAGAGGTTGAGGTCAGGCAGAGGTCAGGTACAGGTCAGTCGGAGGCCGACCGCAGGGCGTCGGAGATGGACTTGGTGCCGCCGTGTGCGGTGAAGCCGCCGTCGACGGGGACCTCGGCGCCGGTGATGAAGGACGCGTCGTCGGAGAGGAGGAAGACCACCAGCGGGGTGATCTCGTCGACGGTGCCGGTGCGGGCCAGCGGGGTCTCGCGGATGTTCGCCTCGCGGAAGGCGGGCGCGGCGGAGGCGGTCATCTCGGTCTCGATGAAGCCGGGATGGACGGTGTTCACGCGGATGCCCCGCGGGCCCAGCTCGACACAGGCCGTCTTCGACAGGCCGCGCAGCGCCCACTTGCTGGCCGTGTACGCGACCGGGTAGTGCCCGGTGAGCCCGGCGGCCGAGCCGACGTTGACGATCGACGAGCCTGGCGGCATCAACGGCGTCAGGTGCTGGATGCCCAGCAGCGGACCGGTGACGTTGACCGCGTGGACGCGGGCGAAGTCCTCGGGCGTGACCTCGTGGAGCCGCGCGCGCCAGGTGATGCCGGCGTTGTTGACCAGGCCGTGGACCTCTCCGTACTGGCATCGCAGCCCTTCGGCGAGCGCCGCCCACTCCTTCGCCTCGGTGACGTCCAGGCGCAGACAGCCGGGAGCCTCGGTCACATCGGTGGCGACGACCACCGCCCCCGCCCGGGCCAGCGCCTCGGCCGCGCCCTGCCCGCGCGCGGCTCCGGTGACGACGACGACCTTGCCGTCCAGCCCGTTCACGGGCGCAGCCGCGGGCGCTTGCGGGCCCGGGGGACCGGCACCGGTCCGGCGCCGGGCACGACGGTGTTGGAGATGGTGCCGATCCCCTCGACGGTGAGGGTGACGGTGTCGCCGGGCTTCAGCGGCGGCGGATCCTGTCGGCCGCGTACGCCCCACAGCTCGGCCAGGCACCCGCCGTTGCCGCAGGTGCCGGAGCCGAGGACATCGCCGGGGCGGACGTATGTGCCGCGCGAGGCGTAGGCGACCATCTCCTCGAAGGTCCAGCTCATGTTGGACAGCAGGTCCTCGCCGACCACCTCGCCGTTCACCGAGGCGGTCAGCGCCAGCCGCAGGAAACCGTCGGTGTCCCGGTACGGCTCCAGCTCGTCGGCGGTGGCCAGGTAGGGGCCGAGGGTGGTGGCGGTGTCCTTGCCCTTGCAGGGGCCCAACCCGACCCTCATCTCGGCGGATTGGAGGTCGCGGGCGGACCAGTCGTTGAAGATCGTGTAGCCGATGATGTGGTCGCGGGCCTGCTCGGGCGTCAGGTCGCGGCCCTCGACACCGATGACGGCGGCGACTTCGAGTTCGAAGTCCAGGACCGAGGAGCCGGGCGGCACGGGCATGTCGTCGTGCGCGCCGATGACGGCGTAAGGATTGGTGAAGTAGAAGGTCGGCGCGTCGTACCAGGCGTCGGGCACCCCGGCAGCGTTGTCGGTGCTGCGCCGCATGCCCTCGACGTGCTCCTCGAAGGTGACGAAGTCCCGTACGGACGGCGGCTGCAGAGGCGGCAGCAGCCGCACCTGCGAGACATGCGGGCCGTCCGGCACGTCCGGCGTGGCGTTGCCCGCCTCACGCAGGGCCGCGGGGCCCGCCCGGAGCAGGTCGAGCAGCGAGGCGTGGCCGGGGACGGGGCGGAGGGTGCCGTCGTCGTCGACGGTGGCGACACTGCGGCGGCTGTGGTGTTCGTACGTGACGAAGCGCATGGCGGTCCTGGGGTGCGGCGTAGGAGGTGACAGGGGCGCGGGGGAGTCAGGCATGGACTTTCCGCGCCCCGGAGCAGAGGGGGATCAGACCGGCGGGGCGACGAAGACGCCGCGGTCGACGTCGTTGAAGGACTCCTTGACGACCAGCTCGTTCATCGCATTCGCCGTGCCCCACTGGTCGGTGACCTCGGGCTGGGAGAAGTCGTAGACGTGCGGATGCCAGGTGTCCTCGTCGAGCTCCTCCAACTCCGTTGTGTACTCGATGGTGTTGCCGTGCGGGTCAAGGAAGTACGTGAAGGTGTTGTCGCCCGCCATGTGCCGGCCCGGGCCCCAGATCTTGCGGGCGCCGGAGCGCATCACGCGCCCCGAGCCGCGCATGTACTCGTCCAGGCCGCGCATCTCGAACGAGACGTGGTGCAGGGAAGTGTGCGGGCCCTTGGCGATGGCCATCGAGTGGTGCTGGTTGCTGATCCGCATGAAGTGCATGACGTCGCCCATGTGCGGATGGCCGAGCGTGTCGGACAGCCGGAAGCCGAGGTGGCGCTCGTACCAGGCGCGGGTGGCGTCCAGGTCGGGGGAGTTGAGGACGACGTGCGAGAGGCGGACCGGGATGGCCTCCTTCTCCTCGATACGCCGGTGCTCCCGGGCCCCGGCCTCCGCCGAGACCTCGACGGTGCGGCCGTCGCCGTCGAAGAAGCGGAAGCCGTAGCCGCCGCCGGGGGTGTCGACCTTGCCCGGCTGCGAGATCAACCGCACGCCGTCCGCGAGGAGTTGCTCGGCGAGCGTGTCCACGTCGGCGGCCGAGGCGGCACCGTAGGACACGAGGTCGAGCCGCTTCTCGTCGGCCTTGCGCAGCCGTACGACGTACTGCTCCGGGCTGCCTTCCGCGGCCAGGAAGGAGATGCCCGAGTCCTCGGCGACCTTGGTCAGGCCCCAGACTCCGGCGTAGAAGTCGAGCTGCTTGTCGTAGTCGGGCACGGCGAGGTCGACGTGCCGCAGGTGGGTGAGCAGGCGGTCGGGGAGTGCGTCGGTCATGTCGGGGCTCCTCAGGCTCAGGGGAGGCGCAGCAGCGCTGCCGCGTTGCCGCCGCGTACGGCGTGGAAGTGGTGGTCGGGCAGGTCCGTGGCGGCGCGCAGCGCGCCGACCGGGTCCTCGGTGCCCATGTCGAAGGGGAAGTCAGAGCCGAGCAGGACCCGGTCGGGGCCGGCCACCCGGATCAGTTCGCGCAGGACGTGCGGGTCGTGGACGAGCGAGTCGAAGTACAGCCGCTTGAGGTAGCTGCTCGGCTCCAACGCGCAGCCCCGCGTGTCCGGTCTGGCCCGCCAGGCGTGGTCGGAGCGGCCGATGTGGGTGGGCAGATAGCCGCCGCCGTGCGCGGCGATTACCTTCAGGCCGGGGTGTCGGTCCAGCACGCCGGAGAAGATGAGGTGGGAGAGCGCGACGGCGTTCTCGGTGGGCTGGCCGACTGTGTTGGACAGGTACCAGCGGTCCAGGCGCTCGTCGAGCGTGCAGCCGAAGGGGTGCAGGAAGAGCACGGCGCCGGTCTCCTCGACGCGCGTCCAGAAGGGGGCGTACGCCGGGTCCGACAGCTCCAGGCCGGGCGCGTGCGAGGAGATCTCCACGCCGAGCAGCCCCTGCGCGAGGGCGTGGTCCAGCGCCTCCACGGCCAGCGCCGGATGCTGGAGCGGCACCAGGCCGAGGCCGAGGAGCCGTTCGGGGGCCTGGGCGAGGTGGGCGGCGGTGCCGGTGTTGGCCAGTTCCCACACCGTGCGGGCGAGGTCCTCGTCGGCCCAGTAGTGGTAGTGCGACGGGGACGGCGAGACCAGTTGGACGTCGACTCCGGATGCGTCCATCGCGGTGAGCCGGGCCTTGACGTCGGTCAGCAGAGGGATGCGGTCGCGGACCATCGGGCCGCTGACGGCGAGCGCGTCGGGGCCGTTGCGGTGGGCGTCGAGACTGCGGGCGGCGGCCAGCCCGGGGTGTCCGGCGACGGCATTCTCGACCTGCGGAAGCAGGACGTGCGCGTGGACGTCGATGGTGGGGGTCGCCGGGGTGACGGCTTCCAGGGTGTCCGGGGTCGTCACGGGGTCTCCTTCAGGACGGACATCGTGCGGCCGATCAGGCCGGGCACGTCGGCGTCACGGACACCGTCCAGCTGCCACTGGCCGAGCTGCATCGAGGCCTCGACGACCATGCGGACACGGTCTATGCGGCGCTGGTGGTAGCGGGTCAGCAGGTCGTCGAGGGAACTGAGGGAGTCCCATGCCTCCTCCGCGCTCAGCAGTTCGGCCAGTACAGAGGCGTCCTCCAGGGACATGGCCGCGCCCTGCGCGAGGGTGGGCGGGCAGGCGTGGGCGGCGTCGCCGACCAGTACGACCCGGCCGCGGTGCCAGGGCCCCTCGACGAGCAGCCGGTCGAACCAGGTGTAGTTGACCTCTGCCGGATCGGTGATGCTCACGGCGATCTCGGGCCAGGCGCCGCCGTACGGGGCGGCCAGGCGCCGCATCTCGTCGGCGAACAAGGCCGGGTCGATCGAGGCGCGGTCGCGGTTGGCCTCGACGAGATAGGCGTAGATGGTGTTCTCGCTGGTGGGGCAGTAGCCGGCGATGTAGCAGGGTCCGCCGTAGGCCAGGTCCGTGCGTTCCACGCTCGCCGGGCGGGGTGCGGCGACGCGCCAGATGGCCATGCCGGTCGGCTCGGGTTTGTCGCCGATGCCGATCATCGCGCGGGTCCGGGAGCTGAGACCGTCGGCGGCGACGACTAGGTCGTAGCGGCTCTCGGTGCCGTCGCTGAAGCGGGCGGTGACGCCCGCCTCGTCCTGGACCAGCTCGTCGGCGGTGGTGCCGAGGCGAACCGTCGCACCACTGACCAGGACTGCCTCGCACAGGATCTCCTGGAGCCGGGGCCGTTGCATGCCGATGGTCGCGGGCAGGTCCGTGCCGCCGGTACGGATGTCCTGCTGGACGTGGAACACGTGGCCGTCGGGCGTGGCCAGGCCCACGGAGTCGAAGGCGTAGCCGCTCTCCTGGACCTTGTCCCACACGCCCAGCTCGCGCAGTACGCGCAGCGCGTTGCCCTGGAGTGTGATGCCGGAGCCGAGGACGTTCCAGTCGGGCTTGGCCTCGATCAGGTCCACGGTGATGCCCGCTCGCCGCAGCAGCACGGTCACGGCGTTGCCGGAGGCGCCGCCGCCGATGACGAGGACGGTGCGGGGGCGGGGGTCGGTCACGGGGTCTCCCTGCGGTGGGGCCGCGCGACTTCGAGCGGCAGGGGTGGTGGTGCGGGCCGGATGGGTGTGGCTGTCGGGTCGGCCCACGCGGCCGGTCCGGGGCGTTACTTGACGGCGATCGGGTTCACGGGGGAGCCGACGGCTCCGGTGATGGGCAGCGGAGCGGCGGTGAGCCAGAACTCGTACCGTCCGTCGGCCGCGCAGTGCTCGGCCAGGGCGTCGAGGTCCCACATCTCGCCGATGAGCAGGCCGATGTTGGGGATGGCGACCTGGTGCAGCGGCTGGAAGGCGTTCTCGAACTCGTTGGGCCGGACCTCGAAACCCCAGGTGTCGGTGGCGATCCCGGCGATCTCGCTGCCGTGCAGCCAGCCCGCGGTGGTGAAGCTCAGCCCGGGCGAGGGACCGCCCGCGTACTCGCCCCAGCCGTTGCGCCTGGCGCGGGCCAGCCGTCCGGTGCGGACGAGGACGAGGTCACCGCGGCCGACGGTGACGCCGTGCGCCTGGGCAGTGGCGGTCAGGTGCTCCTCGGTGATGGCGAAGCCGTTGGGCAGTTCGCCGCCCTGGCCGACGACCAGGCCCACGTCGAGGAGGACACCCCGCCCGGCCACGTACGGCGCCATGTGCTCGATGCCGGTGACGAGGTCGCCGTCGGCGGTGACGACCTTCTCGGCGGCCCGCCCGTTCCATGCCTTGCCGTGGTCGAAGATGTGGCCGAGGCCGTCCCACTGGGTGGAGCACTGCAGCGGCATCGCGATCACGTCGTCGGCGCCGCCGATGCCGTGCGGGAAACCCTGGTTGCCCAGGGCGGCGTCGGTGCCGGTGTCGAGCATGGTGTGCACCGGATTCGTACGCCGCCGCCAGCCCTTCTGCGGGCCGTGCATGTCGAAGCGCTGGGAGAGCGAGAAGCTGACGCCCTCGCGGACGAGGGCCGCGCCCTCGCGGCGCTTCCCGGCGTCCAGGAAGTTGAGCGTGCCGAGGACGTCGTCCTCGCCCCAACGGCCCCAGTTCGAGTACGCTTTGGCGGCCTCGGCGATCGCGCCCTCGGCGTCTTTCGCGTCAGGCACAGTGGTGCGGTCGCTCACGGCGCCTCCTCCGCGACGCAGTGGGTGCGCTGGGCGCCGAGCCCGGTGACGGATCCGTCCATCACGTCGCCGTCGCGCAGGAGCCGGCCCCAGTGCATGCCGTTCCCGGCCGGACTGCCGGTCAACACCAGGTCACCTGGCAGGAGTTGGGCGGTCTGTGAGATGTACGAGACCATCCGCGCCACGCCGAAGATCATGTCCTTGGTGGACTCGTCCTGCATGATGTCGCCGTTGAGCTTCAGGGTGACCCGCAGGTCGGACGGGTCGGCGATGGACCCGGCCGGGACGATCCAGGGGCCGAGCGGGGTGAAGCCGGGAGCGTTCTTGCAGCGCAGCCAGTCGGTGCCGATGGCGGGCATGTCGCGACGGAAGACGGAGGCCCGGTCGGTGAGGTCGTTGGCGATGGTGTAGCCCGCGACGTGTTCAAGGGCCTCTTCGACCGTGACCCGGTGGGCGGGGCGGGAGATCACCGCGGCCAGCTCCAGCTCCCAGTCGGGCTTCTTGGCCCAGGAGGGCAGGACGACGTCGTCGTAGGGGCCCGCGATCGTGGTCGGCAGGCCGATGAAGACGTACGGAAGGTCCTCGGCAGCCCGCTTGTCCATGATCGCCGCGATCTCGGCGCGGGCCTCCTCGACGGTGCGCGGGTCGTCCTGGGCGCGGTGCGCGACCTCCAGGTCGATCACATGCTGCCGGTAGTTGGCGCCGGACTGGAAGATCTGCCGGGGCTCGACGGGCGCGTGCACGGACAGGTCGTCCAGCGGCAGCCAGTCACCGGCCGGATCGCCCGCAAGGCCGTGCAGGCTCGGCAGTTCCGCCTCCCAGCGCTCCAGGAGGGAGAGGGCGGTCAGGGCGGGTTCGTCCAGTGCCGTACGCAGGTCGAGCACGCGGCCGTCCGGCACCACGAGGCCGGGGAACGCGGCCCCGCCCGGAGCGGAGAGAGTGCCGATGGCCAAGGGGCCGACGAAGAGGGGCGCCGACGTGGCTGCGGATTTCACGGAGATGTCCTCCCGATTGCGGTGCCACTAATCTGGCGCGTAAATTGCGATCGGGGAAATCGATTCTCTGGATGCTCAGGATCCAGGAGACGAATACTCAAGCCCGCAGTCTCCTCCTCCGTACCGGGATGTCGCGTGAACCTGGCCAGCCTGGACCTCAACCTCGTCGTCGCCCTGCGCGCCCTCCTGGAGGAGCGCAACGTGACCGTCGCGGGCCGGCGCATCGGGCTCAGCCAGCCCGCCATGAGCGCCGCCCTGGCCCGGCTGCGCCGCCACTTCGACGACGAACTGCTCTCCCGGGTCGGCGGACACTACGAACTGACCGCCCTCGGCCTGGCCCTCCTCGACCGCGCCGCCACCGCATGCGACCTGCTCGAACGTGTCTTCACCAGCCAGGCGGTGTTCGATCCCGCCCATGAGGAGCATGAGTTCACCCTGCTCGCCTCCGACTACGCGGTGGCCGTCTTCGGAGCCGAACTCGCCCGCGTCGTCCACACGGAGGCGCCGGGGGTCCGGCTGCGCTTCAGGCAGTCCCCGACGGACATCACCGAGAACACGGGGGCGCTGCTGAGCACCGCCGACGGGCTGCTGCTGCCGCACGGCATCATCGGCGACTTTCCCGCCGTGGAGCTCTACCGGGACCGCTGGGTCTATCTCGTCGCGGACGACAACCCCGAGGTCGGCGAGCAGCTCACCCTCGACGACCTGGCCCTGCTGCCGTGGGTGACGTACCAGCGCACGTACGACGCGCCCGCCGCCCGCCAGATCGGCATGCTCGGGATCGAGCCGCGCGTCGAGGTCTCCGTCGACAGCTTCCAGCTGATGCCCCTCCTGGTCGCGGGCACCCGCCGGGTCGCCCTGATCCAGGGGCATCTCGCCGACCGGCTGGACGGACTCGTCCCCGTGCGGGTCATGGAACCGCCCTACGACGCCGTGCCACTCCGGGAAGCCCTGTGGTGGCACCCGGTCCACACGCACGACGCGGCGCACATCTGGCTGCGGGAGACGGCGGCACGGGTCGCGGAGACCATCCACGGCAAGGATGATCGCGATCCGGCAGATCGATCGGACAGAGACTAGGCAGGACTGGGCCGTTCACTCATAGTCGACCCCAGTTCCTCCGCACGCTCCTCTGCCCGGGGTGTCTGTTCCCCGGTGGCGTGCCGTCCTCCCCAACCTCGCCACGTGGAGTTCCCGCATGCCCACTTCCGTGCCTGTGCCCCCGCCCGCTTACGTGGAACCAGTGCCGCCACCCGGTGCGATCCTTCCGACGTCCGGTGCCGCACACCGGCTGCGCGTCGCTCTCCTCATGGCCGGCAGCTGTCTGCCGATCCTCGGGGCCGTCCTCATCGCCCCTGTGCTGCCCAAGATGGAGGACCACTTCGCCGACGTGCCCGGCGCGACCGCCCTGGTCCCGATGGCCCTCACCGTCCCGGCCCTGGCGCTGGGCCTGCTGGCGCCCTTCGCGGGCGTCATCGTCGACAGGCTCGGCCGCAAGCGCCTGCTGATCGTCGCGACCGTTCTGTACGCGATCTTCGGCACCGCCCCGCTGTGGCTGGAGTCGCTGGGCGCCATCGTGGCCAGCCGCGCCCTGGTCGGTATCGCCGAGGCCGCCATCATGACCTGCTGCACTACGATGATCGGCGACTATTACAGCGGCCGGGTGCGGGACCGCTACCTCGCCCTCCAGACCATGTGCGCCTCCGCCTCCGCGACCGCCTTCTTCGTCATCGGCGGTGCCGCGGGGTCGGCCGGCTGGCGGACCCCGTTCTGGATCTACGCCGTCAGCCTGCTCATCGCCCCTCTCATGGCCATCGGGCTGCCGAAGCCGACCGCGGCCACCGGTGCCGCCGCCGAGGACGGGGATGGAGCCGGGGAGAGTACGGACACCGCGGTCACGCCGAAGCGCTCCTTCCCCTTCCGGCAGCTCGCCGGGATCTGCGGACTCACCGTGTTCGGGGCCCTCGTCTTCTACACCGCCCCGGTGGAAATGTCCTACCTGCTGGACGACCTCGGCGTGACGGCGACCAGCGTGATCGGGCTGGCCACGGCCATCGCCAGCGCCGCCACCGTGGCCGGCGCGATCACCTTCGCCAAGCTGCGCGGGGCCCCGGGGCCCCGGCTGCCACTCGTCTTCGCCCTGTGCGCGGCCGGGTTCGCGGTGATGTGGCTCGCCAACAGCGCGCCGCTGCTGATCGTCGGCGCCGTACTCAACTGCCTCGGCACCGGTCTCCTGCTCCCTTCCCTGCTCACCATCGCCATGTCCAAGCTGGACTTCGCCGACCGCGGCCGTGGCACCGGCCTGTGGACCGCGTCGTTCTTCATCGGCCAGTTCATCTGCCCGCTGGTGCTGATCGCGGCCAAGTCCGCCCTCGGCACCCTGGCCGCCGCCGTCGGCCTGCTCGGCCTGGCCGCCGCCGTCGTCGCGGCAGGCCTCTTCCTGACCGCCTGGCGCAGGGCCGCGGCCGTCGCACCGCTGCCCCAGTAGCCAGGAAGCCGCCCGCAACGGGCGAGCTTGCCGTACGAGTTGCCCCACGCCCACGTCGGGGCAGCCGCGGACAAGGGGTCTGAGCAGGAGGACAAGGAGGCGTCGGCGGGAACTCCCGGGCGCCGACTACTTCCAATACGGGGTGTCAGATCGGACCGGAAGCTCCCATGGAGCTTTCGAGGAAGGTCGGCTGTTCGATCGAGCGCAGTGGCTGCGGGACTTCGGTGGATGCTTCGTATCCTTCCGGCTCGGCGACGACCGGTCGCGCTTCGACGACGCCCGAGGGCTGAAGGCGTACGCGGGCGCGGCCCCCATCACCAGGGCCTCCGGCAATCACCACTACGTCGGCCGCAGACGGATCAAGAACAACCGCCTGCACGACGCGGGCTTTCTCTGGGCCTTCTCTGCCTTGACCGCCTCCGGCGGCGCGAATGCCCACTACCGGCGCCGCCGGGCCCGCGGTGACTTCCATCCGGCCGCTCTCCGGAACCTGTTCAATCGGATGCTCGGCCAGCTCTTTCACTGCCTCCAGACGCGGACGCTGTTCGATGAAAAGGCGGCGTTCCCGATGCCTCTCCTCGCTGCTGCTTGACAAGTAGATGCCGTGAGAGGTCCCTACGGCACCCCTCGCCTGCTCGCGATGGTCGGGGTTGCGACAAGGATTGCGGCAAGAGTTGCGCTGGAGGTTACGCCTATGGGTTGCGACAACTGTTGCGCGGGCTTTCGAGTTGTCGCAGGTCACCATGCGGGCGAGCCTCCATCTAATCACCGCCGAACGAGGATGAGGGGCCGCCAGCGAGCTGACGTCCCCTCATACAACGTCGGGCTAACAGCGAGCGCCCTTTACGTCTGGCCGGGCGGCCGGCCGCAGCAGGCGACGGTCTGGGTCTGGTCGGCGCTGGTGAGCGGTGTTACGGCGAGTACTGCTGCCAGTGCCACGAACAAGCCGAGTACGGCTTTGCGTACTTTCTCCTCCTGATCGCCGGAATCTGGTGCTGTTTAAAGCAGTCACTGATCTAGATGCGCGAAACAGAGGCCTGGTTGTACGGGAGCCGTGGCACATGCGGGAGCGCACCAGCGTCCGGTAGGTCTTCTCCGAACTACCGGTGCGGTAGGACTCGTTGGGGCCGAATCGCACCGGTTCAGTCCGTCGAGAACGCCTTCGGCTCCTGATGGAGCGGCGAGAAGCACAAGTTGCGTGCGGACTAGAACGACCAGACCGGTGCCCTGATAGCCGCGGTCGGCAATCGTCATCGTGTTGCCGACGGCGGCTTTGGCACCGGACTCCTCCCACCCTCGGGACGGTTGTGTTCCTCCTTCCAGGTCGGGAGTTCTTCGCCCTTGAGGCGACGGTGTGGGTAGGTGGTGAGTTCCACCGCGCACCACACCACACCCCGGGACAGATGCGACTCAGGTCGGCTCCGGTGACATCAGCGCAGGGCAGCGGGAGCGAAGCGGATGGTGTCGTGTGGGCGAATTCGGATGCGTATGGGCACGGACGTGTAGGCCGTTTTGACCGGCTCGGGGCGGCGTGAAGAACAGTCGCAATCCCGTCCCGGCCCCAGACGACAGCCCAACGTCACCACCGACGACCTGAGCCGAACGGGTGACGGGCCAGGCGCTCAGGGCTTTTGACGCTGTCGATCAGAGACCGGCACGGTCGGGCTGCAGGAACGGCAGCAGGGCGTTGAGGAAGTCCTCGGGGGCTTCTTCCGGTACGAAGTGGCCGCAGTCGGGGATGACGATGCTGCTCACGTCGTCGGCCAGGGCACGGACTTCGTTCTCCATGTTCTCTCCGCCCAGGGCATCGCCGGCGACCGCCAGCACGGGGATCGTGAGCTGGTTCTTCTTGCGCACGGCGCTCTGCGTCATGGTCTCGTCGATGGCGCGGTAGTACTCGAAGCTGGCCCGCAGTGCTCCGGGCAGGCGCATCGCCTGGACGTATACGTCCACCGCGGATGCCGGGATCGCCGTAGGAGTGGCTGCCTTGGTGGCGAATTGGTGCCCGAAGTAGAGGTGTTCGCGGCCCTGGACGAGCTGTTCGTTGATGTCGCCGGCGCGGTTGAAGTTGAAGTGCCACAGAAAGTCGCTCGTGCGCCGGTCGCTCAGCAGCGGGGGCGAGGGCGAGATGCCGGGGATGATCGCGTCCACGAGTGCCATCCGCTGGATGGGGCCCGGTGCGTCCGCCGCCATGGCGTAGGCGGTCCACATGCCGATGTCGTGGCCGACGACAGCGAACCGATCGTGGCCGAGCAGGTTCATCAGCCGGTGGAAGTCCTGGGCGCAGGTCGCGGAGTCGTACCCGGTGTGCGGTTTGTCGGAAAGGCCGGTGCCCCGCGGGTCGGCCACGACGACCGTGTAGTGCTCGGCGAGCGGCAGCATGACGCGGCGCCACTGGTACCAGAACTGCGGCCAGCCGCCGATCAGCAGCAGGGCCGGCCCCTGTCCTCCGGTGACGGTGTGCAGGCGTACCGAGCCCACGTCGATGTACTGGCTGGAGAAGACCCTGTCGAATTCGGCGGGCAGGCCGGGTGTGCCGGTGACGGTGCCGAAGCCGGTCGGCCGTGCCGTGGGAAGCTCTGCGGTGGTCATGGTGAGCAGGTGTTTCCTTTCAAGAGCCCGCTTGGCGTATGTGCGGTGATGCGGGATTCTGCGGGAGGGGTAGGGCGAGGATCGGCCAGGGCCGAGCGGTGGGGTGTAGGGGGAACGCCGCTGCCCGCCGTGGTGCGACGCTGACCGTCGTCCGTGATCAGGCAGGTCGGAGACCGGACGTGTTCCGTCTCGGCGCGTCCCAGTAGGCGAGCAGGGCGTCCGCGGCGGCGTGCAGTCGCTGTGCGGGGATGCCGTCGCAGACCTGAGTGGAGATGCCGAGCAGGAAACCGTGGATCATGGCGGTGACGGCGTCCACGTCGGTGTTCTCGGCGAGTTCACCCGAAGTGATGCCGCGGGTGACGGTGGTGGCGATGCGCGCGCGGTCGGTAGCGCGGCGCGTCGCGACGACTTCCCGCACCCCGCCGGCGTGTTCGGCTCCGTGCGCCTCCACCGTGCCTGACAGGGCCACGAGGCAACCGCGGGGGTGGGAGGGGTCGGTCTGCATGTCGATCGATCCGTGCAGCAGACGTGCGATCGCCTCCCGCGGGTTCAGGGCTTCGTCCGCGATGACGTCGGTCACGCTGCCCGGTCCGGCGACGTAGTGCTCGACGGCGCGGGCGAACAGTCCTTCCTTCGAGCCGAAGGCGCCATACAGGCTCGCGGACGACAGCCCGGTGGCCTCGCGCAGCTGGGCCAGCGAGGTCGCCTCGTAGCCCTGTCGCCAGAACAGCAGCATTGCCGCTTCGAGGACGAGTTCCTCGTCAAAGGTGCGGGGACGGCCGGCGGGTGTCACGGCAACCTCCTTCAATTACGGATTGACTGATCCGATTTGACACCCTCGGTCTGCGGGAGTCAAATCGGATCGTTCAATCCGTAATTAGTGAAGGAGATGACTCGTGGCTACGGCACCTCCCGCCCCGCCCCCCACCCGAGCCCACACGGACTTCCCCCTGCCGGCGCTGGCCGTGATGGCCTGCAGCGGATTCCTCGTGATCATGACGGAGACGCTGCCGGCCGGCCTGCTGCCCCAGCTGGCCGCTGGACTGCAGGTGTCTGAGGGCGGCGCGGGCCAACTGGTGAGCGCCTATGCGCTCGGCACGGTGCTCGCGGCGATCCCCGCGGCGGCGCTGACCCGCGGAAGCCGGCGGCGACCGCTCCTGCTGGCGGGCCTGTGCGGGTTCCTGGTTGCCAATGCCGTCACCGCCCTGGCACCGTCCCTCGCGGTCGCACTGACGGCCCGGTTCGTGGCGGGCGCCTTCTCCGGCCTGCTCTGGGGCATGCTCGCCGGATACGCACGTCGCATCGCGGCACCCGAGCACGCCGGGCGGGCCCTGGCCGTCGCCATGGCCGGAACTCCCGTGGCCCTCTCCGTCGGAACCCCCCTGGGCTCCTGGCTCGGCAGCGCAGTCGGCTGGCGGTGGTCCTTCGCCGCGATGTCAGTGCTGGCCGCACTCGTGATGGGAGCCGCCCGCATCCTCGCCCCCGACGCCGCCGGGCAGCGCGCGCAGACGCGCGTGCCGCTCGCCAAGGTGCTGCGAATTCCCGGCGTGGCAACCATCCTCGTGGTCGTCCTCACGTGGATGCTGGCACACAACCTGCTCTACACGTACATCGCGCCCTACCTGCGCGAAGCACACCTCGCGCTCCGGCCGGACCTGGCGCTCGTCGTCTTCGGTCTCGCCGCTCTCGTCGGAATCTGGATCACCGGGCTGTTCATCGACCGAGCGCTGCGCAGGCTCACGCTGGCGAGCGTGGCCCTCTTCGTCGTCGTCGGAGCAGTACTCATGGCCGCCCAGGACTCCCTCGCCGGCGCGCTCCTCGCAATCGTCCTGTGGGGCATCGCCTTCGGAGGCGCGGCGACACACCTGCAGACGGCGATGAGCGAGGCCACCGGTGAGAACGCCGATGTGGCGAACGCGATGCTCACCACCTCCTTCAACCTCGCTATCTTCGCGGGCGGCGCCCTCGGTGCCGTTGTCATCGAGGGCGCCGGTGCCCGGATGCTGCCCACAGCGCTGATCTTTCTCGCGCTCCTCACCCTCGTCATCGTCGGCTGTGGCCGACGCGCGGCCTTCCCCACGAACAGGTGACGGAGGGGCTGGGCACGCCGGCTGCACGCAACGAGACAGCCGGCCTCCACCGGCGCGTCGGTCGCCCTGTCGGTCAACGTCCCCTTCGTCGGTGCGTGTCCCCTGAGGACGCCGGGTGCCGTTGCGCCGGAACGCTCCCGTGCTCGCCGTGGCCGGCGGACCGCGTGGTTCGCCGGCCACGGCGGCGCTGATCCGACCCGACGGGCGCGTAGGCGGGCCGACCGAACAACCAGAGTCCGGGGCGGTGTCTGCCGCCGGGGAGGCGCTGGACGAACTGCCGGTGCCCTGCAGGTCGCGGCGGTGGCGCAGGCTCCAGCGGACCCGGCAACGGGTCATCGCGATTGCGCAACTTGGCCCCCACCGGATAACTCACACCCCATACGGGACAACCCTTAGGACCCCTTAGGGAACGTATGTGGTTGCGATCACCAGGTGGTCCGGGTGAGTTCTCTGAGCCAGATCATCGAGGCGCGCAGGTGGAGGCCGGCGAGGTGGGCTGCGACGGCGCCGTCCCCAAGTCCCTGTCCCGTACGGGTACGGGGCCCCGTCGCCCGTGCCTTCCTAGATCGTGCCGCTCCACGCCCGGCGGTTCTCCCGTCGGCGTACATGGCCGCGCCAGCCCGCGAGCAGCGTCATGCCCGTCCATGCGGCGACTCCCGTGACGAGGCCGCCGAGCCTGCCTTCGGGGTCGACGTCCACGGCGTCCTCCAGCGGGACGGCGCCTTCCGGGTCGCGGAGGATCTCGATGCGGTCGCCCACGCGGTAACCGGGGTTGCTCCCCCGGTACTCGAGGGTCTCGTCGAGTTCACCGCCCGGCCCGACCAGTGTGAACCGGTGGTTCTTGCTCGCCGTTCCCGCCGCGCTGTCCGCGGTGATCGTGACGGTCTCGCGGACGCCACGTCGGTCGAGCGCCGCCTCGGGGGCGTACTGGACGGACCCGACGAGAATGAAGAGCGCGGGGACCACGGAGAGGACGGCGAGCCACCACGCCCTGTGGAGCAGCCGCAGCACGATCACCAAGACCAGGCAGCCGAGCACGCCCGCCGCGATCGGGATGAAGTCCATGCCCAGCGTGACGTAGGCGAGTCCGGTGTTGCCGGCGGCGATCCCCCAGGCGACCAGCAGCACCCAGAGCGTGGCGAGTACGGACGCCCCGGCGCTCCTTCCCGTGCGCTGCCCACCTGGAGCGGGCACTCCGGCCCCGGCCGCGTCCCCGACGCCGCCCGCCACGGGCGCGTTCATCCTCTGATCGCTCATCCGCGCAGCATACGAGGCGGCCGGAACGCCGTGCCCACGTGGCCCGGGACCGGTGTCAGTGGCGTGTGCCAAGGTGCCGTATTTCCAGGATGCGTTCCCCTCCTGCCCATGTAGGTCCCCGCATTCCAGCGGGGACTTGGCTACGGCCTTTTTATTTCGTCACGAGAAGTGGCCCGGTTCCCCCGGCCCATATCCGGGGGAACCGGGCCACTCTCGTACGGCAATGCCCATGAGTGACCGTTTTCAGCAGGTGGATCGTGAGCTGATGCGAACGGCTACAACTCTCTCCGCAGAGCTGTAGCTTCCGTTCGGCTTCACGCAGTTCACCGTTCCGCTGCTATTCAGGACGTACGCGACATCGTCGTTGCGAGTGTTCACGACGGCGTAGTTTGTGTTCGGGTACTGCAAGTACTGCCAGGAAGATGTCACCACCTTGAAGCGAGCGACGATCGCGGACTGCACGTGCGTATCGGTGTAGAAGCAAACCTCGGGGTAGTTGCAGCCGTACGCACTGTCGGCGTGCGCCGACGGCGCGACCGCTACCGGAATCGTGACAGCGCCGGCGGTCACACCGATCACGCCGACGAACTTTCGCATCCAAGGCTTCATGTGCGAATTCTTCCAATCTGTGAAGAAAAGTTGAGGTGTCCCCGTGTGCGACTCCGACCAGTCCCGTGACGGCTGACGAGCAAGATTCATCGAGGGCTGGTTCAGCCCTGATAAGTCAGCAGAACCAGTCCCCCGAACGCAGCCTGTAGGGCGCCACGAACCACGTCACGCAGCTCTCCCTCCGCTGGCCTCGTTCATGGATGGCGTCGTTGGTTTCGGGCCTTGTCATTTATGCCAGGAGCTTCGTCAGTGGTGCACAACTTCGGGCGCCGCCGCATCAGGCGAGGTTCGCCCTGCGGGTGAGGTCATGCGCGACCGCCATGGCCGGTGTCAGCCCCGTACGACGGGCACAGTAGCCCGGCCCGGTCGCTGAGCGTGACGGTCGTTTGCCCCACAAGGAACAGCCACCGCGCACGCCGGAAAACGAGATCAGCAGAGGATCAAAGATGGGTTCTGAAGAGGTCATCTCATTTGGTGAGTCTGCGGTAGCAGATGAGGGTGGCATTTCCACCCTGACATTTGTCAGGTACCCGCCCGGCAACGCCCCCTGGTAGGCATGAAACATGTCAAACAGAGCCAGGAAGGGAACCACTATGAGGAACAGGCTCCGCAACCTGCTGGCCGTGGCCGCTGTCGCCGCCGCGACCGGCACCACCGTGCTCACGGGCGCGACCGGCGCCTCCGCCGCCGCTGAGGCGGACTGGGCCGGCTGCCCGGACGGCAACGTCTGCATCTACGCCGAGGGCCGCTACAGCAACATCGGCGCCGGCGACGTCACCAACAAGTACTTCCGCTACGGCACCTACAACCTGTCGAACCAGGTCAACCAGCACTGGGTCCTGAACAACCAGAACGGCCCGTTCGAGGACGCGTACGTGAAGCTGTGCACCGGTTACAACGGCACCGGCGACTGCAGCAAAGTGCTGGGTCCCGGCTACGGGGAGTACCTGAACCTGACTCCGATCAACTCGATCGTCCTGTACCGGTAATTCCCAGCGGTCCCGCGATCTCCTCCGCCATCACCCGGCCCGCCTCGAACTCCAGCGTCTCGTCCCCCCATGGCCTGGTCGGTGTCGAGGCCGTCCAGTTCCTCCAGGGGCAGGCTCAGGCGGACATGGGCGACCACCGACTGCAAGGCCCTGAGCGTCGCCGAGGCCGTGGAACCCAGTTGGAGAAGTAGGAGAACTGCCACCACCACAGGGCCTCGGTGGTGCGGCCGGCACGGTGGTGGGCCATGCCGTGGCGCAAGTCGGCGAGGTCGTCGGACCGTTGAGTCTTCTCTTCAGGTCCAGCGGACGCTCGCGCCGGGAACATCCGCAGAAGCGCGCTGGTTACAGGAAGCGTGGTTGTGAAGGGACAGTGTCCCCGGGCCTCACCTAATGCCCATGAGGACGATCGTTCGGCTGAAGCCTCATGGAGCGTTTCGCCGCGTAGGCGACCGCCCTTCACGACCACGCTCTTCGCCGCAGCTGCCGCCCGGGGCCCGTCCCGGGCGACAGCTGTTGCGCGTAGCGGTGGGTAGTGACTGGACGCTGGACGAAGTCGACAGGTCAGCCGATCGCTTGCCAGGCAGGAGGAAGGATCACACCAGTGGGCAGCGGCGACCCACTCACTGGAATCAGACCGGTTGGTGCTGAACCCGTCGCGCCAGAGAAGTCGACTGCGCCGCCGGAGAACTCCGCGCGTTTGAAGGAGATCATGCCGCCGGAAAGCTCTGCACTGGCGAAGAGGATGGTGCCGCCGGAGAACTCCGCGTGGAGGAAGTGGACGATGCCGCCGGAGAACGCTGCACCGGCGAAGGAGACGGTGCTGCCGGAAAACACCGAGCCCAGGAAGTCGACCGCGCCGCTGGAGAAGACTGCCCCCTCGAAGTGGACGGTGCCGTCGGAGAACACTGCACCGCCGAAGGAGACGGCGCCGCCGGAGAATTTTGCGCTCCGGAAGTCGATGGTGCCGCCGGAGAATTGTGCGTTTCGGAAGTGGACGGGACCGCCGGAGAACACCGCTCGGTCGAAGTTGACCGTGCCGCCGCAGAACACCGCCTCGCCGAAGTTGACCGTGCCTCCGGAGAACGTCGCCTGGTTGAAGTTGACCGTGCCGCCGGAGAACACTGCTCCGCTGAAGTTGACCGTGCCTCCGGAGAAGTCCGCCCCACCGAGGTGGGCTGCCCCGCCGAAGTTGACTGTGGCGCCGGAGAACACTGCCCCGCTGAAGTTGACAGCGCGGCCGTAGAACACCGCTCCGTGGAAGTGGACCGCGCCGCCGGAGAACACTGCTCCGCCGAGGTCTCCTCCGTCGAAGGCGACGTTTGTGAAGTCGAATTTGTGGCCCTGCCAGGAGTGTTGATGATCGTGGGGCAGTCGGAGGTGGTCGCGGATGAGCCGGATGGTGGTGTGCCGGACCTCCCGCAGGGCCAGGTACGTGTGCCGTGCTTCTGTGGCATCGTCCGGCAGATCTGATTCGGGGGTGTAGGGCAGCCGGAGGTACGCGCACAGGACGTCGATGCAGGTCTGGCGCAGTTCGCGGGTGGGGGCGTCGTCGGCGAGGCCGGCCAGGGCGTGGACGCCGCCGAGGCGGACGGCTGCGGATTCCTCACCGAGCTGGGACACGGCGGTGGTGAAGCGTTCGGTGTGCAGGCGGGTGGCATCGCGCAGAGCGCCATCCTCGTCGACGCGCTGACGGCGGTAGGCCACCACCAGGGCGACCAGCGCGCCCGCGCCGGCCACGACGCCGAAGGCGAGTTTGACCAGGTCGAACAGCGTTGTCGAGTCGATGCGTCGTTCGGGCTTCAACTCGCGTGCGCCGAGCAGGTCCCAGCCGGCATAGAACACCGACGCTGCTACCAGGACCGCAGTGGTGAAAGCCAGGATCAGGACGATACCGACGGGCCACAGGCGCAGGCCGCGCCGTTCAGCCTGACGCAGGGACAGACGTGGGCTCATGACCGACAGGACTGGCCAAGGTACGCGTCCGGTTGCAACCGGACGTTTCCAGAGCGGCCTGGAACTGATGGTGAGGAACAGCAGCGGGGGAGAGGCCGGGGCGTGGACGGCGGTCGGCTGAATCCCCCGTGGCAGCCGGCGCGGTACTGCAAGCGCCGTCAGAGGGGAGCCGAAGGACTGGGTTGGCGGTGATGTCGAGGAGATGTGGAGCAGGGCCTGCGCGGCCGGGTACGTGTTTTGTCGGATGGTTGCTGACCTGGTGTCCTGCCAGAATCTGACGCCTGTTGACGCGCGGTGGGGGAGGGGGACCGGGGCGTGGGAGAAGACCACGGCAGAGGTAGCGAGGGGGCGTTGGCGGATCTCACGGCGGAGTTGGATGACCTGTATGGGCTGGCTGGCCGGCCAAGTCTGCGGTGGATCAGCAGCCAGGCGCGCGGTGATGATGAGCTGGAAATGCTGAGTAGGTGACGCTGTCGGGGATCTTGTTTTCTGTGAGCGGCGCGTAGACGTGTACCACCCGGATCCCTGGGCCGCGCCAAGATCCCCGACAGCGTCACCTACTGAGGTGACCGCCGCATCCGCGTTGTCAGGACGTCTGCTGGTCCTGGTCGCCCACTGCGGGGCCGGGCCGCCAACGCGCCCGAACCACACCGTCGTTGTCGGGCATGACAGCGGTGAACAGCGGCAGGTCTTCGCCCTCATACACGGACACGAGTACGGCGGCGGCCGAGGAGATCCGGGACGCCAGTTCTGGGACGTCATCCTCGTAGCAGACAGCGCTGTGGATACGGCCGTCGCGGTCCTGCCAGACACCCTCAACGAGACCGTCTGCGGGCAAGGAAGCGAGGACTGCGCCTATGTCGGAGGACAAGGGCGGCCGCACAGCCAAACGGGCACGGGGCCCCATACGGGCGCGAACCGCATCAATGGTGTCGGGGGTGAGGTGGTGCCAGTGCGTCGCACCTCCGACGATCATCTCCTCCAGGACCCCGGCACGACCGGAAGCAACCGCCGAGCCCAGCATCTCCCAGAACTTGTCGTCTCCCGGCCGCAGAAAGCCCGCCCCATCAGCCTCCGGGTCGAAGTCGTACGGGGAGGCCGGCATGGGCTCAGCGAACAGGCCGAACGCACGAACCTCGGCGAGTGCCCCCTCGCAGGGGCTGCTGCTGCCGACGTAGAGGTACTGGTCCCAGCCCACATGGACCGCGAAGACGTCTTCGACCTCCAGTCGGCACCACGCCCCGCTGCCGCGCAACATGGCCCTGACCAGTTCAAGCGCAATACGGAGCGGCACTATGGCTCCGTCGTGGAAGCCAGGCGGAACACTCTGGCCGGTGGCGATACTGAGCGCGGGCGGGAAGAGTCCCTCCAGCCCATACCCGGCCCACCGAGACTCGGCCCCGCAGTACGCGATGGACGGGACCCCCGGTTCACGGATGGTCAGGCAGTCAACGCCGGATCTGATGGCGAACGCTGAGACCGCCTGAAGATACGACGCTTCGACCTCGCCGTGATCACTATCGGTGTCCTCTGGACCGGTGTAGTACCCGCGTTCGTCACGGTCGGCGGGGTCGTACTTCGTGACGCGGTAGACGTAGGCCAGCATGGCCACATAGTTCCTTACCGCCTCCTCTCACACCCAAGGTTTTCGCTGGGGTTGAGAAACGGGCACTTACCAGTGGGAGCTGCTGAGCGACTTCGTGACGCACGACGTCGGGGGCAACCTGGCGGCGGCCGCCGTGGTCGGGCTGCTTACGGCCGGCTGGCGGTGGACTAGGAAACGGCGGCAACGGCGGGAGGACAACGAACGGCAGCAGGACAACCAGATCACGCGCGCAGCACCCGACTGACAAGGTGCCGCCTCGTTCTCACCGCCTTGGACAGCCCGAGGTGGTGAGAACGACCCGCGCTCCGGCCAGGCTCTGCCTGCTCGATGACCGGCGTCGAGGATCAGTGGAGCAGTGGTTGGCGCTGGAATCGCGCCGCCTGCTACCTGCTGCCGAATATGAGGACAAGCAGCATCCCTATTGCCCAGAGCGCTACGAGGATGCCGCAGAGTCCAGAACAACTTGTTGGTTCAATGTCACCGGGTTTAGGCCAGTTAGCACCGTCTGCCATGTATCAGCCCCCTTCGTCCCTTGAAGGGTATTGCGTGACTGTACGGCGGCGCGCTGTGATGCAGGGATTTCCTGCGTCAACTTCCTTCAGCCTGATTTTGTGAGGAACCCCGGGGCTTCAGCCCCGGGAGGAATCGCATCCCGGGGTTGCGACGCGGAGCGTCGCGGTGTCGTGCCGCAGGTCATGGCGGTCGCGGAGCGGCCGTGATGCGTTCCGGCGGAGCCGGTGAAAGGTCATCGCGGGCGTTTCTGGTTCTCGATGTACTCCTTGATGACCTTGAGAGGGGCGCCGCCGGCGGAGGCGGCGAAGTAGGACGGGGACCAGAAGTGGTCGCCCCAGAGGTAGCGTCGGATGTGCTCGGGGAACTCCTGGCGCAGGCGTCGCGCAGAGACACCCTTGAGTGAGGGAGCCGACCAGCCGGGACAGTGCGACCTTCGGCGGATAGTGGACCAGGAGATGGACGTGGTCGGTCCCGCCGTTGAACTCGGTCAGTGCCGCGCCGAAGTCCGTACAGACATCCCTCATGACCTCCTGGCACCGGGTGAGGATCTCGTCGGTGAACGGGCCGCGCCGGTACTTCGGAGTGAAGACCAAGTGGACATGGAGGGTGTAGACAACCGTTCTACCCCTCCTCAGATCGGGGTTTGGTTCCCATCGCGGTGATATAGGGCAATGCTAGGCGTTACGCTCACCGGGTGAAGCTGGTGGTGCAGGTGAAGCTGCTGCCGACGCCCCTGCAGGCGGCGGCACTTGAGGTAACCCTGCAGGCCTGCAACGAGGCGGCGACCTGGGCCGCGTCGGTGGCGTTCGAGAAGGACGCGCTTCGCCCGCTGCCTCTGCGTAAGCACACCTACGCCGAGATCCGGGGACGCTGGGGACTGGGGGCGCAGGCCGCCCAGCACGCGATCAAGAAGACCTGCGACGCGTATACCACCCTGAAGACCAACCTCCGTGCGGGCCGCTACGGACGGCCCGGTACCAAGCGTCACACCCGGGCCTCGGGTAAACCGGTGACCTTCCGTCCACAGGCGGCCCAGCCCTACGACGACCGGATGCTGTCCTGGCAGCACGAGCAGCGCACGGTGTCGATCTGGACCACGGCCGGCCGGATGAAGGGCGTGGCGTTCACCGGGCAGGCCGAACAGCTCGCGGTGCTGGCCGCGCACCGGCGTGGCGAGTCCGACCTGCTCCGCCGGGACGGCAAGTGGTTCCTGATCGCGACCTGCGAGATCCCCGAAAAGGATCTGAACGCCCATCCCATCGGGTTCCTCGGGGTGGATCTGGGGATCGTGAACATCGCCGCGACCTCCGACGGCGAGCGTCACTTTGGCAGGCGGATCAACCGCAAGCGGGAGGGCGACCGCGAACTGCGCTCCAAGCTGCAGAAGAAGGGCACAAAGTCCGCGAAGCGGCGGGCGAAGAAGTACGCGGGGCGCGAGGCCCGTCGCAACAAGGACATCAACCACAAAATCTCGAAACGGATCGTGGCGGAGGCTGAACGCACCGGCCGCGGGATCGCCCTGGAGACACTGACGGGCATCCGCGAGCGGGCACGGCTGAGAAAGCCGCAACGCACCACGCTCCATTCCTGGCCCTTCGCTCAGCTCGGCGGCTTCATCGCCTACAAGGCCCGCCGGGCCGGAGTGCCGGTCATCTACATCGACCCGGCCTACACCAGCCAGGAATGCTCCCAGTGCCACCACATCGAACGCGGAAACCGGCCCGACCAGGCCAGCTTCGCGTGCAGGTCCTGCGGCTTCGTTGAGCACGCGGACCATAACGCGTCCCACAACATCGCCCGCAGAGGGTGGATGGCGTGGGTCTGCGGGGCCCAGTCAACGGCCCCTGAACTCACCCTCATCGCGTGAGTTCTGGACGCAGCCGTACCCATCACAGCCAGTGATGACTCGAGCAGCAAGCCCGGTCGTTCACGACCGAGTAGTTGACGCACTGTCAGCTTGGGGCCTGAGTTCACCCAGGCGGATCGGGTGGCCGAGGAGGTTGAGGACCAGGCGGCGGCGCGCGGCGTGCAGGGTGCACCCCGCAGGACGAGGCAGCCCCAGCCCCGGCATGAGACCCGGGCTCCGGGCCGGCCCTACCTCGTGAGGGGCTCCACCCCGAGGAGGGCTGCGGTTTTGGTGTAGACGGTCCGGGCGAGAGTGTCGTTCAGGGCCAGGCGCGAAGGGGTGTCCGGCTGGGACTCGCTGAAGAAGCCGCCGCTGGGGTGCGGTGCGGGCGAGGCGCTGGCGAGCCAGACTGGGGTCTGCACACCTTCGTCCGGGGTGATGGCGAACGGGCGGAACAGCGGGGCGGTCAGCCGCATCAGACCGCCGGCGTTGCCGTTCATCCCGGTGCCCTTGACCATGCCGGGATTGGCGTTGTACAGGCTCATGCCGTCAGGTAGGCGGTGTGCGAGTTCTCGCGCGGCCAGGAGGCTGACGAGTTTGCTCGTCGCGTAGACGTTGATCTGGTTGTAGAAGCGTTTGCTCCACGATGTTCCCGCGACATCCGGATCGGTGGCATCGAGCTTGCCACGCTTTTCGACGAACGAGGACATGTTGATGATCCGCGCTTCGAGCGTGAGTACTCCCTCGGTCAGAAGGGCGTGGGTGAGTAGGAACGGGGCGTGGTGATTGAGCGCGTAGGTGCGTTCCACGCCGTCCGGCGTCTGCTCGTACCGGGGGAACGCCGCTCCTGCGTTGTTGATGAGGACGTCCACCGGGTGTCTGTCGGCGGCCAGTTTCGCGGCCAGTGCCTTTACCTGCGACCACTGTTCCAGGTCAGCGGTGTACGTCCTCGGCGGTGCCGCGTCACTGCCCGCCGGGGTCAGGCCGCGCAGGCGGTCGGCGGCGGCCCGGGTGCGCGTCGCGTCCCGGCCGACGAGGACGACATTCTGACCGGCCTTGACCAGGTGGCGTGCCGCCGCCAGGCCCAGGCCCGAGGCTCCGCCCGTGATGACCGCGATCCCGCTGCTCATTGCTGCTCCTCTTTCACCGTGTCCTTGACGCTGGCGGCCTCACCTGTCGGACGGGGGCCGTTGATCACTTCGCGGAGAAGCGTGTGCAGGCGCAGCCTGCTCTCGTGGTCAAGGCGGGCGAAGGGTGAGTGCTCGGTGGTGTGCTGGATGACGCGATCGCGCAGCGCGCATCCCTCGGGGGTGAGCTGGATGACTTTCGCGCGGCGGTCGGTGGGGTGGGGCACTCGGCGGACCAGGCCGCGCTTCTCCAGCCGGTCAATCATCGACGTGGCGGTTGAGGCGTCGCACTGCAAGAGGTCGGCCAGACGGCGCGCGGTCATCTCCCGCCCGCGACTCAGCCTCCACAGCGCATCGGTCTGAGTGTCAGTCAGCCCCGCTTCCCGGGCCAGGTCTCTGAGCTCGGTATGCACCTGGGTGCGGATTGCGACCAGGTAGTCGTGAAGCTCTTCGGTCAGCTGCCGATCATCCATGACCACACAGTACATGGATAATCCAATCATTGGAAAATCCATGTACGTGTGGGCTTCTCCAGTGTGGCGGACTGGCCCGCCGTGACGCTCAAGCCGCCCCCTCAGCCAGGAGCTCGGCTCGCAGCTGGACGCGCTCGCCAAGCACGGCATCAGCAGAGACAAGATCTTCAGCGAGAAGATCAGTACCCGGATCAAGGTCCGACCGCAGTTCGAGGAGGCGCTGAGGACCGCCCGGGAGGTCAAAGCCCATGCCCCGCACTGCCGGGTCATCTTCACCGTGTTCGAGATGAAGAGACTCGAACGGGACGCGGCAGAGCTCACCGCCCTCGCGGACCATCTGACCGGGATGCAGTAGAGCTGCTCGAAGCTGTCCTCGCTGCCGGTGAAGGTGAAGATCTGGCCGGGGCGGGCGTCGGTGAATGCGGTCATGGGCTGCTGATCCTTCGCAGAGTGGCGGGGTGGTGCTGCGGGGCGGCCGGAGCCGGTGTCGACGGCTGCCCCGCAGGCATGGTTGTGCCCCGGCCCGACGGAGCCGGCCGGGGCACGGGTGTGGTGTTGGTCAGCCGGAGAGACGGGCGGGCATGCAGACGGCGAGCCCTGTCCGGCGGCGACCGTTCAGACGGTGGTGTTCGTGCGGGCGATGATGTCGGCGAGGTGCAGCAGCGCCGCGGTGGTGCCGTGGATGGCCGTCGCGATCGCCTCGACCCCGGCGTCGTTGAGGCGGTCGACGTTGGGGCCGTCCGTCGCCCGGATTGCCTCCCGGCGATAGTCGCGTGCGGGAGCGGGGAACTTGGGGGTCTCCCGTCACGCCGACCAGCACCAACCGCTCACTCCACAGCGGAGTCCATTCGACCTCGGGCAACTGCGGGTCCGGCGAGGTCAAACACAGGTCGACCTGGCCGTTCACCAGTATGTCGACCACGCTCCTGGGACAGCAGGAAACGGATTTTGACTCCGTGCTCCCGTCGCCTGTCAGCCGTGTGAGGGTGGCTGGCCGTCAAAGTCAGCTGGTCGCCGGAGAGCGTGTAGTCGGTGCCTCCGGTCAGCTCGCGGCCCTCGTGCCAAAGTCCCTGGAAGTCGGTCGTGTTCGGGTTGAGGGCGAGCGTCTGGCTGGTGATGTCGCCCGACTTGGGAACGAACACAAACACCAGGTGTCAGCGGCCAGTTCGGAATCGCCACGTACGGCCAGTTGTGATGTCACTCTTGGTTACGGCCCGGGCTCGACGTCTGACCCGATCGGTCACATGCGGATGGACGCGACCGGTTGTCGGGCCACGTCAGTGCCGGGCACAGGCGATCAGCTGTCCGCGGAGTGGGCGTCGGCAAGGGCCTCGCCGACGAGCCGTCCGGCGAGTTCCACGCAGCGCATCCGGGCAGGAGAGAAGTCGTAAGGCATCTTGGTGATCGCTGTGGCGGCACTCATCTCTGTGCCCTCCTCCCCTTTCAGGCCGGCGTCGTAGATCTCGAAGATCTTCTCCTCGGCCGCGTCGAGACCAGTTGCCTCGATGGCCTGATTCAGGGCCATTTGGTGAGCGCATCGCTGTACGGCGAGCTCTTCGACGCGCGGGTCGTCGGGTTCGACGCCGTCGTCGAGGGCGGCCTCGGCCGCCTCAAGACGGTCCTCCTCGGCCCGCAGGTCGGAGTGGGTGGCCAGCACGATGAATGTGCTGGCCTGGATGGCGGCGCCCAGCGGCCCGAAGATCCGTTCTGTGACCAGCAGGGCGTCCAGATCGGAGGGGCGCAACGTGCCCGGGGGCAGGTGGCTGAGCCGGTCCGTGACCAGTTCGGAGAGCAGCCCCAGCGGGCTGCCCACCGCCTGCAGGCGCTGGACAGCCGCGCGCCGACGTTTGATGGCGGCCTCCTGCGCCGCCAGGGTTTCCTCCAGCCTGCTCAGGACCGACTCGATATCCGGGGCTTGGTCCAGGGCTTCGTCTCCGGCTTCGTCCCGGGCTTCGCCGAAGGCGGCCCGCATGTCGTCCAGGCTGATACCGGCATCAGCCATCTTGCGGATCCACAGCAGGCGGATCATGTCGTCATAGCCGTAGCGGCGGCGGCCGTCCCCGCCGCGCTCGGGCTCCGGCAGCAGACCGATCTCGTGGTAGTGGCGGATGGCGCGTGGGGTGATCCCGGCGAACGCAGCGGCATCACCGATCTTGACCTGCCGGGGAGGCGTGGGGGAGGGGTACATCGCAGACAGAGCCTTTCGTGCTGTGGTGCCCCGACCCCACCACATGCCGCTACGGCATGTGCAACAACCCCGTCCAGGTGCCCCCGGGGCCAGGCCCTGGCTGCCGCCGGGACCGATCAAGAACGACGAACCATCCGGGAACGCAGAGTGACCACCGGCGGCCAGGTAGCTCCCCGCCAAGTGGCCGCCGCTGGGGAATTCCCACTGACCGCCGACAGCACACGCGTCTCTACGGGCGTGGCGTAGCTCAACTCGCCAACTCAACCACTCGCTCGCCAACTGAAGCGCTCAGTGTGCGACACGAAGTCGCTCCAGGTAAGTAAGTACAGCCACGTGAAGGAGGTATCGATCGGCTGAACTTCGGGCCAGTGTCCAGGGTCCGTCCCCGCGCTCCCATGCGCCGCTGGTAACGGCGGGGTGTGAAGCGGAGCGTTCAAGCCCAAGGGCGTCCCGGCCATCGGGGTGCAACAGGTGAGGGGAAGGCTGGACGGGCGAACGCAAGTGAACCCTTGATGATGCCCTGTGATCTTGAGACCGCGTCGGTGGCGTGTTGGCGGCGGTCACAGGACCCGGTGCTGAGAGGCACCAAGCGACCTTCGGGTAACTGAGCCCGGAGGGAGGACACCACTGGTCCCGGGGTAGAGGGGGCGCCCACCCCAGCCGCGTCTTACTGGTGCGGAACGTGGAAACCCCGACGGGGTCCAAGCCTTGGCTTGGTAGGCCGACCGCAAGGAAGGCTGAACTCCCCGGCGGGAGAAGGAAGATCCAAGAAGCGAAGGCCGGCAGGCCGAAAGGCCAGAGGAAACCGGGAGACGGGACCTTCATCCGTCCCTCGCATAACTCGCCGGATACGGGTCCTGGTGGCCCGGCCCGAAAGGGCGCCCACGTGGATCAGGTGAGCCTTTGAAGTCACCACTGCAAGGAAGCCGGAACCAAGGGACAAGTTAGACACCGGAGGCGAACATGGAGATCACGGCACCTGCCGTGACGTCCGCGCCTGCGGTGAACGGACCCGAGGGCGACTTACTCGACTGGCACGGCATCGACTGGGCCGTCTGCGAGGAGAACGTACGGCGGCTGAGGCAGAGGATCTTCAAGGCAACGCAGGACGGGGACCTCAAGAAGGTCCGCAACTTGCAGAAGCTCATGCTGCGAAGCCGCAGCAACACGCTGATCAGCGTGAAGCGGGTGACGCAGCAGAGCAGTGGTCGCGAGACCGCTGGCATCGACGGGGAACGAGCCCTCACGCCGAAGGCGAGAGGCACGCTGGCGGCCGAGATACATCGGTCGTCGAAGCCCTGGAAGGCCAGGCCGGTCAAGCGAGTGTTCATCCCGAAGAGCAACGGGAAGCAGCGGCCGCTCGGCATCCCGGTCATCCGTGACCGGGTCCTCCAGGCCCGCGTGAAGAGCGCGCTGGAGCCCGAGTGGGAAGCGCGGTTCGAGCCGAGGGCCTATGGCTTCCGGCCCGGCCGCAGCTGCCAGGACGCGATATCCGCGATCTTCTGGACGGTGAAGGGCAAGAACCCGAAACGTCTGTGGGTCCTGGACGCGGACCTGTCGGCGGCGTTCGACCGCATCGACCACACCCACCTGATGACCATGCTCGGCCAGTTCCCGGCCAGGGACCTGATCCGCGGCTGGCTGAAGGCGGGCGTGATCGACCGCGGCCGGTTCGCACCGACCGAGGAGGGCACTCCTCAAGGCGGTGTGATCAGCCCGCTGTTGCTGAACGTTGCTCTGCACGGACTGGAACAGGCCGCGGGGTGCCAATACACGGTTCGGGCCGGGCGCGAGCCCGGCGCCATGCCGGGCACTCCGGTGCTGGTGAGGTATGCCGACGACTTCGTCGTGCTCTGTCACGACGAAGCCCAGGTGCACCAGGTCAGGGCCCGGCTGGAGGACTGGCTGGCGCCGAGGGGTCTTCGCTTCAACGAGGAGAAGACCCAGGTCGTCCACCTTGAAATGGGGTTCGACTTTCTCGGTTTCACCGTCCGCCGCACGGGCGGAAAGCTGATCATCAAGCCGAGCACAGCGGCTTGCGCGAGGCTCCGGGCGCGATTGCGGACCGAGGTGAAGGCCCTGCACGGGTCCAATGCCGAGGCCGTGTTGCGCAGGCTGATCCCGATCGTTCGCGGTTGGGCGGCCTACTACCGGGCGGTGGCATCCACGACGACGTTCTCGTCGCTGGATCACTACATGTGGCGGCTGACCTTCAAATGGGCCAGGCGCCGTCACCGCAACAAGTCGAGTCACTGGGTCGCGGCCCGGTACTTCGGCAGATTCCACCCGTCCCGGCGAGACCGGTGGGTGTTCGGCGACCGCGACAGCGGCGCCTTCCTCATCAAATTCGCCTGGACCGGCATCGTCCGCCACCAGCTCGTCAAGGGCGGAGCGTCCCCGGACGACCCCGCGCTGACCGAGTACTGGCGGGATCGCCGCCGCAGGAAAGCGCCACCGCCGATGGACAAGACGAGTCTTCTCCTGGCGGTCCGGCAGCAGGGGCTCTGTCCTCTCTGCAAGCAGGCGCTGATCGTCGGAGCCGAGTACGAACCGGACAGTCCACGCGAGTGGATCAATTGGTTCGCGGCCTCGAAGAAGATGCTCCACAAGCATCACTTCACCTACCGACGAGACGGCGGCACGGACGAACGGAACAACCTTCGCCTCGTGCACTCCGAATGCCATCGACAGCACCACGCTGGCGACAGCAAAAGGACCACATAACCCTGCTGACCTGCGAAGCCCATGGGGCTTGCTTGAGCCGGATGCGGGGAAAGCTCGCACGTCCGGTTCTGAGGGGGCCGGGGATCAGCAATGGTCTCCGGCTACCCGACCACACCCGGACCGCCGATGGTCCGGGGCTCGCTCGCGTACCCGGGGATGTTCATGCATGCGTACCATGCTCAACCCCGCCTGGGCGCCGCTGGTTACGGCCCGTCAAAGCCGTGCTCGAAGCCCCTCAGGACAGAATCCACTACGACCTCCCCGGCCACGAACAGCTCTCCATGCACTGAGGCCAAAACTGTTGTGCAGGGTGGCCGGTCCGTGTTGCCTTGGTTCCTGAGCGGTGCGGATCGCGCCCTGACGGAAAGACGGATGCCTTGAACAATCTGGCAGCGGAGCTGTCCCGGGAACAGACGACGCTTCTGACGACCATGGCGCATCAGTACCTCATGCCGGTGGCGCGAGCTGAGGCTGGAGGTCAGTGCCCGTAGCGGTGCACGGTCTCCGGGTGGATGACGACGCGGAGTGGGTCTGCGGCGAGCATCATGGCGAGGTCGTGGGCCCGGGCCTGGTCGTTGAGGTCCCAGTAGCGAGCGGCGAGGCGGGAACACAGGTCGTGTGCTCCGTCGGCCGCCATCGTGGTGCGGCCGACGACGGACACCCAGCGCTCACGCTCACCTACAGGGGCTGCGACAACGATCGAGGCGCGGGGGTCGCGGTGCAGGCGCCGCACCTTCAGCGAGCCCGGCTCCGTGAAGAACTGGATCGTCCCCTCTGTGGTGGCCTCGAACCACACTGGCCGGGGCTGTGGCGGCTGCGTTCCCCCGGCCACGGACAGGAACCCGTGCAGGGGGCGTCCGAGGAACTCGAGGTCCTCGGCGGTCAGTCGGCTGGTGGCGGTGCTCATTGCGGTCCTTTCAAAAAGATGCTGGCGTGACGGTGGATGGAGGTTTCGCTCCGTTCGCTCACCGCGATCACGGCGGGCTGACAGCGCGGACCGGATGCGCGTCGGCAACCGTTGGGAGACCACCCCGGCGCGCAACACCCCCACCGCCGGAGTCCGGCGCAGCCGCTGGACGGCCGCCCGAGAGGTCATGGCCGCCAGGCTCCCGCTGCCGCGGCCCGCACCACGTAGTCCTCGAAGTTTCGGGGCGCTCGCCCCAACACGGTGGCGATACCGTCCGTCGTTTCGGCAATCACCCCGCGCTCCATCATCACGAACATCTCGGCGACGTGGTGCGCGTCGTCCTTGCCCCACCCCTCCGCGACCAGCGCCGCGGTGTACTCGGCGGGGGAAAGCCGCTTGTAGGTCATGGGCAGTCCGGACGCCCGGGAGATCAGCTCGACGGCCTCCTCGAAGGTCAGCGCGCGCGGCCCGGTCAGCTCGTAGATCCGCCCGGCGTGCCGGCCGGGCTCGGCCAGCACCGCGGCCGCGGCGTCGGCGACGTCCTCCAGGTCGATGAACGGCTCGGGGACAGCACCGGCCGGGAGCGCCAGCTCGCCGGCGACCAGCGGGGCGTGGAAGAGGTCCTCGTCGAAGTTC
Organism: Streptomyces sp. NBC_00258; assembly: GCF_036182465.1. Lineage (NCBI taxonomy): Bacteria > Bacillati > Actinomycetota > Actinomycetes > Kitasatosporales > Streptomycetaceae > Streptomyces > Streptomyces sp. NBC_00258. The sequence continues at coordinate 832,897 of NZ_CP108081.1, read as the reverse complement.
TGGTTGAAGTTCGACGGCCGCAGGACGGTCCACTCCAGTGCCGAGCCGCGCACGGCGTCTTCGGCCGAGCGCATGTCCAGGCCGAACGTGGAGTCGCCCCAGGCGTCGGCGCCGTGCCCGGAGAGCAGGACAAGGTGCTGCACGCCGGCGGCCTCGGCCCGCGCCACGAACTCGTGTACCGGTCCGGGCACGGGCGGGGGTACCACGTAGGCGGAGGTGATGCCCTGCAGGGCCGAATCCCAGCCGTCGGGGTCGGACCAGTCGAAGCGGGTCCGGCTGGATCGGGAGGCGGCGCGCACCTGCGTGCCGCGCAGCCGCAACCGGGCGGCGACCCGTCGGCCGGTCTTGCCGGTGGCGCCGAGGACGAGGGTGGTGTCGTTGCTCATGGCAGCGATTCAACGGCGTCTGCTCGGACGAATACATGGGTGAAAAGCCGGATCGCATGTGTGATCGTCTAACCTCGGTGGGATGGACGCGTTCGGTGACCTCTTCCGCGGGATGCGGGCCCAGGGCTCGTTGTTCGGCAACTCGATCCTGTCCCCGCCCTGGGCGTTGCACTTCGTGGACGGCGCGCCGCTGACGTTGTGCACCGTCCTCGGCGGGGCGGGCTGGATCGTGCCGGAGCACCGCCCGCCCGAACAGCTCCGCGCCGGCGAGACGGTCATCGTGCGGGGCCCCGCACCGTTCACCTTCGTCGACGAGGTCGGCACCCGGGCCGAACCGATCGCGTGCGGCGAGCACTGCGCGACGCCCGAGCAGGGCGGGACCCGGCACCGGCTCGGCTGGAACGACTGCGACGGCGACGCCGGCGACGGCGCGACGACGCTGATCGTCGGCGCCTACCCGGTACGCGGCGAGATCAGCCGCAGGCTGCTGGACGGGCTGCCCGTCGTGCTGCACGTCGTATCCGGCGGCGGGACCGACGCCGTACTCGACCACCTCGCCGCCGAGGTCGCCACCGACACCCCGGGCCAGCAGGTGGTCCTCGATCGGCTGCTGGACTGGATGCTGGTGTGCGCGCTGCGCGAGTACTTCGACCGGCCCGGCGGCGAGCCGCCCGCCTGGTACGCCGCCCAGCGGGACCCGGTGGTCGGCGACGCGCTGCGCCTGCTGCACGCCGAACCAGCGGCCCCGTGGACGGTGTCCTCGCTGGCCGACCGGACCGGAGTGTCACGTTCCACGTTGGCGAAGCGGTTCGCCGACCTGGTCGGCGAACCGCCGCTGACCTACCTCACCCGCTGGCGCATGACGCTCGCGGCGGACCTGCTGGCCGAACGTGAGGCGGCGACCGTCGCGGAGATCGGCCGCACCGTGGGCTACTCCGACGCGTTCGCGTTCAGCGCAGCGTTCAAACGGATCCGAGGCGTCAGCCCGAGCCGGTTCCGGCGCACCGGTACGGTCGTTCCCGAGCGGCCGACCGTCCCGCCCCTGCGGCCCCCGGGCACCGAACTGCCCGTCGTCCCCGCTCCTCCTCCCGGCGTTCGTGTGCGGTCCTGATGCCAGGACCGTAGACCTGGTATCACCGAATCTGATCCGGATTCCGCGCCGATCAGGGTTTTTCCGGAGCCGGTTGCGGCGATTACCTGTGCCCTCAGGCCATCGGGAGGCATGCGGCACCGGGCGGTGTCGAGAGGTGCCGCAGGACCGCGTCAACGGCTTCGACCTGATGCGGACGCAGACCCATGCGCGTCACTCCCTGCCCTCAGCTCTGGCGCATACGACAAGTGGTGCAGAGCGCTGTCGATCACTGGTTCAGGACGGCCGCTAGGCGCATCGGTGGAGCCGTCCTGCTACTGGACAAGTTGTATCGGCCGCAAGTCTGTTCAAGAGACAGAAGGAGGAAGGGAAGGGACGGGGCTTCGGCTGGTCGTGTCGGTCGGTCAGTCGGTGTCGAGGCTGTCTGTTTCCTCGTGGAGCCGGGTTGCGAGGCTATCGGCCCATTCCACGGCCCAGGCCCGTAGAGCGGCAATGGCAGAGCCATCGAGGCCGTAGGCGGTGAAAGCGTCGTCGTCGGTCCATTCGGCGCCCGCGAGGTTGGCCTGGAGGTCTTCTCGCTCGAAGCGGCCACGGGCGTGCCGGCGGCCGAACTCCTCCAGGTCGGTGGTGGTCCAGCGCCGTGAGGCCGCGAACACGTCGATCAGGTCCCGGGGTGCGCCGCGGTCGGCCAGGGCGCGGACCTTCGTGCCGATCACGTCTTCCTCCGCGAGAACCGGCCCGTATGCGGTGTGGGCGATGGGTCCCCAGAAGATCTCTTTGCGGATGTCGACCTCACACTCCTGCCCAGACGTCGGGTCGGAGACGGTGAAGCGGGCGGACAGCGGCGCGGTTACCAACGACCGCACCCGCCAGCCTCGCTCTGCCAGCCCGTCGCGAACCGCGGCGGCGATGTCGGCCATCGGCGCCGGATTCTCCGTCGCGACATCCAGATCCTGACTGGGTTGGGACACCAGCCGGTGCGCCCGAACGGCATAGCCGCCGGTGAGGACCAGGGGATAGGGAGAGCCCGGTGCGATCACATCGGCCAGCAGCCGTGCGTGCAGCCGAAGCATGTCCCTCACGCGGCCGACCGCCCCCGGGCAGCCAGCGCGGGAAAGGCGTCCTCCCAGACGGTGCGCACGGTACGGCCCACCAGAGAGCGCAGAGTCGGCCACAGCTGCAGCAGTAGATCCTGATTGAGGTACCGGGGCAGGTCCTCGCGCAGGCCTTCGTGGAGAACCGTGCGGTACACCCCCATTCGCTGGCGCGGCTTGTCGAGGTCGTAGGACGTCATGCCCGACCACGCCACGTGTAGAGGCAGTTCGACAACGCCCTGGACCGGCCCCCGCAGATCGTCCAGATCTGCTGGAAGACGCCGTCGGAACTTCTCCCGGTAAAGCGCAAGATCCTCCGCCAGGTCCGACCCGGACAACGAGGACTGTGGTTTGGCTGCCATACCCTCACTATGGCGGTCCCTGCGACGCAGGCGGAGTTCGATGCTGTACCTGCACCGGAGCGAACCTTATCGCCCAGGCCAGGCGGAGAGCAGGCCGTGCGCTGCGGAGCAGGCGGTGATGCCCGCGGCTGTTGTGGCCCTGGAGTGCTCAGAGCCGGTCGAGGAGGTCGTCGGTGCTGGCGAGGTGCCCGTGCGGCGCCAACACCGCTCGGGGGACGTTGGCCCGCCGGTCTCGTATGCGTCGACCGCGGGCGGCAACGTGCGCAGACGTTCACGCGGGACGGCGACGTTCTCAGGAAGCCGCGCCGCGAGAGGCCTGTTCAAGCGCGTGAGGCGGGTACGAGTCGAGGACGGCGGGAGCTGTCATGTGCTGGCGAATTGAAGGAGCGCCGGTATGCCTTGAGCGTGCCGGTAGGGCTGGAAGCGGGGGTGCAGGACGTTGACGAGGCTGACTCGGTGCGGTGCTCGGCCTCCTTCAGCGTTGACGGAGCCCCGGCTGCCGGGGCAGCACAATATCTGCTGAGGGGTTCACTCGGTGGAGGTGGAGTCCAGGAAGTCGGCGACGGCAGCGGCGTGCGAGTTTCCTGCGGAGGTCTTCGAGTGTCTTGGTGCCGCGTGCGGAGGTGACGCCTCACATCCGGGCGACGGCGTCATGGGCGGTGGCCACGGCGGCGTCGATGTCACCGAGGCTGAGGTGGGCTTCGGCGAGACGGGCGAGATAGATAGAGGCCTGCCGGCCGTCATGGGCGAGGTCGACGCTGTAGCCCTCGGCGGTCAGACCGGTGCGCAGGGTGTGGGCAAGGTCCACCTCGTCTTCGCCCACCAGGATGCGCATGCGGTGCAGCCTCGCACAGCGCCGGCCCGCCTTCCTGATCATCCGGTCAGGTTGGATCAGCATCCGGTCAACGAGGTCCCGGCATGCTGGCCGAGTCTCTTCGCCACTGCTGAAAGGCCCTGCCGCCGATGTCCGTTTCTGAACGTGTCCCCGCCGCGGCCAGGACGGTTTCCCCTCCCGCACGCGCCCGTTGTCAGTCACCGCTCCGGCCTGTGACCGATGGCGGTCCTCAGCCTCGGGTGCGTCTGCGGTGACGCGGGGGTGCTGAGCCGAGTTGGTCAAGCTCAAGGGCACGACGGGCCATCATCACGCCACAAGCGAAGGGGAGACCCGAGCGGGCGAGCGAAAGCGAACCCTTGCCCTTACGAGCCGACATGAGGAACACCGCGTCGATGGCGAAGCGGTCGGCGGCAGATTTACGCCTGACCAGCAGAAACCCAGTGATCACACCCGGAAGACAACAAGTTCTCAGATAGCCTCCAGGGGGAGACTTGCGCAGACAAGTGAAAAGAGCGTGCGCGGCCACGATCGCCGCGGCGGCAGCCGTGGCACTGGCGGCGGGCATGACCAGCCCGGCGTCGGCGGAGCCCGAGCGTACGCCCGGTGACCAGGCCGTACAGACCACGCCCAAGCACCGCATCACCCTGATCACCGGCGACCGTGTGGTCGTCGACGCCAAGGGCCGCGTCGTCGGCCTGGAGCGCGCCAAGGGCCGCGAGAGAATACCCGTCCAGATCCGCACGGCCGGCGGGCACACACTCGTCGTGCCGGCCGACGCGGCACGGCTGATCGCCGACGGCAGACTCGACCAGCGGCTCTTCGACGTCACCGAGCTCAACAAGTCGGCCAACCGCAAGGCCCAGAAGCAGGGCCTCAAGCTGATCGTCGGCTACCGCGGCACGGCCGCCGCGGCGAAGGCGGACGTCCGGAAGGCCGGCGACACCAAGGTCCGCCGGACCCTCAAGTCGCTGAACGCGGACGCGGTGCTGACACCCAAGGGCGACGCGCCCGACCTCTGGTCCGCGGTCACCGACACGCCGTCCGGCGGCGCGAAGACCGCCTCCGGCATCGCCCACGTGTGGCTCGACGGCGTCCGCAAGGCCAGCCTCGACAAGTCCGTCAAGCAGATCGGTGCCGACAAGGCCTGGGCCGCCGGGTTCGACGGCAAGGGCGTCAGGATCGCCGTCCTCGACACCGGTGTCGACGCGACCCACCCGGACCTCAAGGAGCAGGTGGTCGGGGAGAAGAACTTCTCCGCGTCCCCCGACGCGACCGACAAGTACGGCCACGGCACGCACGTCGCGTCCATCGCGGCCGGTACGGGTGCCAAGTCCGCAGGCAAGTACAAGGGCGTCGCACCGGGTGCCAAGCTGCTCAACGGCAAGGTGCTCGGCGACGACGGCTCCGGCGACGACTCCGGCATCCTCGCCGGTATGGACTGGGCGGTCGAGCAGGGCGCCGACGTCGTGAACCTCAGCCTCGGCGGTGGGGACACCCCCGACATCGACCCGCTTGAGGCCCAGGTCAACAAGCTGTCCAAGGAGAAGGGCGTCCTCTTCGCCATCGCCGCGGGCAACGACGGCGACCTCGGCGAGCAGACGATCGGCTCCCCGGGCAGCGCGGCGGCCGCGCTCACCGTGGGCGCCGTCGACGACACGGACAAGCTGGCCTCGTTCTCCAGCACGGGCCCCGGCCTCGACGGGCAGATCAAGCCCGACGTGACCGCACCCGGCGTGGACACCACGGCCGCCTCGGCCCCGGGCAGCGTCATAGCCCAGGAGGTCGGCGAGAACCCGGCCGGCTATGTGAGCATCTCGGGTACGTCGATGGCGACCCCGCATGTCGCGGGCGCCGCCGCGATCCTCAAGCAGCAGCACCCGGACTGGACGTACGCCGAGCTCAAGGCCGCGCTGACCGGCTCCACCAAGGGCGGCAAGTACACGCCGTTCCAGCAGGGTTCGGGACGCGTCCAGGTCGACAAGGCCATCAAGCAGACCGTGCTCGCCGACCCGTCGTCCGTGAGCTTCGGCCTCCAGCAGTGGCCGCACACCGACGACACCCCGGTCACCGACAAGGTCACCTACAAGAACCTCGGGACGACCGACGTCACGCTGACCCTCGCGGTGGCGGGCACCGACCCGAAGGGCCAGGCCGCACCGGCCGGCTTCTTCACACTAGGCACCAAGACGCTGACCGTCCCGGCGGGCGGCACGGCCTCCGCCGACCTCACGGTCAACACCAAGCTGGGCGGCACGCTCGACGGCGCCTACTCCGCGTACGTGACCGCCACCAGCGGCGGCCAGAGCGTCCGCACGGCGGCGGCTGTGCAGCGGGAAGTCGAGTCGTACGACGTCACGCTCAAGTTCATCGGCCGTGACGGCAACCCGGCGAAGGACTACAGCACCAGCCTGGACGGTGTCACCGGGCTCGCCCAGGGCAAGTGGTACTCGCCCTACGACGAGTCCGGCACCGTCAAGGTCCGCTTGCCCAAGGGCGGTTACATCTTCAACTCGGCCGTCCACGTCGACCCGGACGACCCCGCCAAGGGCTTCGACTGGGTGACGCAGCCGAAGCTGAGCATCACCAAGAAGGCCACGATCACGGTGGACGCGCGGACCGCAAAGCCGGTGGACATCACCGTGCCCGACGCGGCGGCGAAGTCGGAGGTCGCTACGCCGTTGTACACCGTCGGTGTGCCGGACGGCAGCAACTCGTACGGCTGGTGGCTGGACTCGTACGCCAACTTCCGTACCGCGCACGCCGGCCCGCAGATCACCGACGGCACCCTGTACCAGCAGTGGGGCGGTCACTGGACCAAGCCCGCCGCAGAGTACGACACCCTCGCCGGCGGCAAGCTCAAGCAACTCGCCACCGGCTACACCAAGCACTACAAGGCGAGCGAACTGGCCACGGTGAAGACCGGTCTGGGCGCCTCGTCGAGCGGCAAGAAGGGCGTGATCTACGCCTGGGGCGAGCTGCCCGGCACTACAAGCACCTTTGCACCCGGAGTCCAGCAGACGCTGCCCGGCACGCGCACGCTGCACCTGTCCACCGCGGGCGGGGCGAAGTGGAAACTCGACTTCGAGCAGCACGGCGGGCTCGACGAGAACGGCTCACCGATCGTCGAGGCCGTCTACACACTCGGCACTCCGCAGACCCTCACGGCCGGCAAGAGCTACGAGAAGACCTTCAACACGGCGGTCTTCGGCCCGCGCATCGGGTCAAGCCTGGGCATCTACCGCGAGGGCAACGGCATTTACGGCTACCTGCCGCTGTTCGCCGACGGCAAGACCCACGTCGGCGGGTCGCTCTACTCGTCGGCCACCACGACCCTCTACCGCAACGGCGCCAAGGTCGGCTCGAACAGCGACCCACTGGAAGGGCAGGGCATCTTCAAGGTCCCGGCCGGTGACGCCGCGTACAAGCTGACCACCTCGGTCAAGCGCAGCGTCAAGGTCGCCGCGGCCTCCACCCGCGTCGACGCCAGCTGGACCTTCCGCTCCAAGAAGGCCGACCTGGCCAAGCTGCCCGCGTCCGCGATCCGCTTCGACGCGGCCGTCGGCCTGGACAGCAGGGTTCCGGCGGACAAGAAGGTCTCCGTCCCGGTGACCGTCCAGGGCTCGGCAGCGGGCAGCAACCTGAAGTCCCTGACGGTGTACGTCTCGTACGACTACGGGCAGACCTGGAAGAAGGTCACCGTCAAGAACGGCAAAATCGCGGTCACGAACCCGGCCAAGGGCAAGGGAATCTCATTCCACGCCAAGATCGCCGACAAGAAGGGCAACAAGTCGACGATCTCGATCTACAACGCGTACTACGGGAAGTGACATGATCCGGTGGATCACCGACAGGTTCGCTAAACGCTGACACGCACGGACGGCCCGCCAGAAGCAGAGCTTCCGGCGGGCCATCCAGCTGTAAGACGCGACTGAAACTATCCCTGCAACCTCGCAAAGGAGCAGGCCCCGCCGGTAGTAGTCGAGAAGGTTGAAGACGGCCTGTCGGAATGATCAATAATCCGTCAGGGTCATCTCGCACGGACGTGCCTTCCCGGCGGACGCGGCAACGTCGGCCTTGCTCAGTGGCCTATCGATCAATGACCCGGGAAGATACGTCCTCTCCGGGCCGATCCACAGGTTCTGAGCACTGCTCTTTCACAGGTCTGGGCCAGAGCCAGATCGTTTGAGACGGGACAGCGACGGCTGTCCCACTCAATACAGTCCACCCAGGTCAGCGGATCCCTCAGCGACCAACTTCACTGAGAAGAGACACTCACCGTCACGTGTTGCTGCGCCTCACCGACACAATCAAGCCCCTCCTGGGGGTGTGTCCGAGCATGCGTAAGTACAGGTTTCCGGCCCGTCGGGAGAGTGGCAGTGCCTGATCGCGCACTGCGAGAGACCACCCGACACAGCCGATGGCTGCCAAGGCGGTCCAGCGCCACCGGGACGGCCCGAACTCCGGTGTGAATACGTCGGCGAAGAGCGCGACGTCGGCGGGCAGCCACGCCGTGGCGCACGCCAGTCCCGTCAGTACGCACGCTGCCAGGATTCCACCGCTGTCCTGCTGGAACCGCCGTAGCGCGAACGCTGCGGCCGTGAGTGTCCACAGGGCGAGCACGGTCGGCTCCATGGCCAGTGCCAGGGCTGGCCACGGCATCCCGCCAGGCACCAGCTGGTTGACGATCAATACCGGTGGTCCGGGCAATTCGGTGGAAGAGGGAGCCGGCGAACGAACAGAATGTCCACGTGCCTCCGATGCTGACCGAACGGACACGGTCGGCGGCTGCAAGTGGCGTGCGCCGAGATCGAACGCTTGCTGCTGGAGCTCACCGACCTGCAGACTTGGGCAGAGGGCATCGACCGGCTGCTGGAGAAGACTGACAGCCGCTGCCAGCCCTGGCCGTACTTCACCGAGGAACACAAGGTGTGGGCCTGACGGTCTTCCGTACCTTGCGCGCGTCCACGATGGGCCTCCGACACGAACGTCTCCCAGCTTCTCGACACCTGGGTCGTTCCCCGCCACCCGCCCGGCCACAGCGCACCCACAGCCTGGCAGCCGGGTCCCTCCGCGGACCTCGGCGTCCCCCTGTCAGGGGAGATGGAGTACATCAGCACCCGCAAGGGCGGGCTCGAATGGCTGCGCACCGCGCTCCAGATCCCCGGGCACCGCACGCGCCGCTCGGCCGCGCTCGCCCTGGGCATCGCCCGCACCTCGCTCAACGGCCGGCTGAAGATGCTGGAGACCGCCGCCGGATTCGAGATTTTCAACCACCGCGCACGCCCCGTCGTGGCGACGTCACGCGGGCGGGCGCTCCTGGATGAAGCAGAACGGCTCTTCGATCAGCTCGACCGGCAACGCACGTAGACCCGAGCCCGGTCCCGAGGGGACCGGGCTGGGTGACGACGGCCGCGTCCGTGGGGCTCCTAGTTGGTGCCGGCGGTCAGCTCGCTGAACAGCTTGTTCGCCGACTCGGAGGCGAACTGGCGCTGGAGCTCGGCGCGCGCGATCTGCATCTTGAACTCGCCCTCGTAGCCGGTGAATCCGGCGTTGTGCATAGTGTCGGTGATCCACGTCGCGAACGCCTGGTAGTTCCAGATGTGCGGCAGGCAAGTCTTGGAGTAGCTGTCGAGGAGGCTGGAGTCGCCTTCCTTGGCATGGCGGATCACCGCGCGGGCGAAGACCTCGGTGTCGTGCAGGGCGAGGTGGATGCCCTTGGCGCTCATCGGCGGCACGATGTGGGCGGCGTCGCCCAGGAGGTAGAGCCTGCCGTAGCTCATCGGGTCGAACACCACGCTACGCAGCGGAACGATCTGCTTGGACAGGATCTCGCCGCGCGAGGGCGGAGTGCCGAAGCGGGCCTCCAGCTCGCTCCAGATGCGCTCGTCCGGCCACCGTTCGGGGGTGTCGTCGACCGCGCACTGCAGGTAGATGCGGCTGGCTTCGGGGCCGCGGGGGATCATCCCGGCCAGACCCAGCCCGTGGATCGCCATGCCCGAGGGCTTGGTCTCGGTGGCCGCCAAGACGCTGAGCCAGGAGTAGCCGTACTCGTGGGAGTACTCGGTCAGCGCCGAGGCGGGGATGGAGCGGCGGGAGATGCCGTGGAAGCCGTCGCAGCCGGCGATGAAGCCGCATTCGATGGCCCGCGCCGCGCCGTCGGCGCCCTGGTAGCGCACCACGGGATGGTCCTTGGTGAGGTTCTCCAGGGCTACGTCCGCCGCCTCGTAGCGCAGGTCACCGCCTTCGCGCAGGAAGACCTCGGTGAGGTTGCGCACCAGGACCTGCTGCGGGCAGTACAGGCTCTCATTGTTGTCCTCGTCCACGTCGATCGGCATTGCGTGGCCGTCGAGGTAGAAGCCGCCCTCGCTGTGCGGGATCGGGTCGCCCGCCAGGACTTCCTCCAGGCCCCACTCGCGGAACAGGCGCACCCCGAAGGTGTCGATCGTTCCGGCGCGCCGGCGCTTCTCGACGTAGGTGCGAGGGTGTTTCTCCAGCACGATGCAGTCGACGCCGTTACGCAGCAGGAAGTTGCCGAGAGCCAGACCGGCGACGCCGGCCCCGATGATGACGACGGCCGTGTCGTCGCGTGTCTCAGTCATGCATACGAGCCTTTCGTGATCCATACAGTGGTCGGTACGCGCCGGAGGCGTACACTGCGGCGCCAGCCGGGAAGGCCGGCGCCCGCTCGTTCTCCACTGTGGAAGGCCCGCAGGCTGCAAACCACTGGTAAGTGGACACCTGATACCGGAAACCCGCCAGCCTGTCGCGTGGCGCGCCCGCCGAGCGCCCAGCCAGCAAGTTCACGGCAGGACGGCCGTGGTGGGCAGCTAGCGCCCGCGGATGCGAAGGCCGGCCTGATAGCGGCCGGGCGTCTGGCCGACGACCTCGGTGAAGGCGTCGATGAAGGTAGAGGGATTGGACCAGCCGCACGCCACCGCGGTCTCCGTCACCGACATCCCGTCGGTCAGGTGCGCCAGGGCGTGATGGATGCGCAGGGTGGTGCGCCAGCGGTGGAAGCTCATGCTCAGCTCGGTGTGGAACAGGCGGCTGAGCGTGCGCTCGCTGGCTCCCACCGCCCGGCCCAGCTCGGCCAGGGTGGCAGGCCGGGTGGGGTCCGCGCGCAGCAAATCGGTGGCGGCGCGCAGCCGGTCGTCACTGGCTTCGGGAAGGTGCAGGGAGGTCTCGGCGGCATCGGCCAGCTCGTCCACGATCACGGAGAGAAGACGGCGGTGGGCACCGGCCCGCCTCTCCGGCTCGTCGGTGAGCGTCAGCAGGGCCTCGCGCAGCAGCGGACTCACCGCGAAGACACTGGGGTGATCGATGAGGCCGGCGCACAGGTCGAGCGGCACGGACGCCAGCCGTACATCGGTCTGGCCGTAGAAGCGGTGCGAGTGGGCGAAGCGCGGGGGCGTCCAGGTGATCCGGTCCGCCGGGGCGACCCAGGTGCCGCGCTCCGTCGCGGTGGCCAGTGCTCCGGCGGCGGCATAGACCAACTGGCCCTGGACGTGGCTGTGCGGGTCGAGCTGGAAGCCGTGCGGCAGCCAGGCACCGCCCTGCAGAATCGGATCCTCTACCTCGGCAGGCGTCGGCGAAGGTTGGCGAGTTGTCGGCATCAGGCGTCAGTTTACCGGTGGTCTCGGATGGAGTGCCACGCCGACAGTGGTCACATGACCACGATGAAGCCTCAATCCGGCCCACAGGGCGGGTAGCGATGGCATCCAGGATCCAGCGCCCCCGCCAGCGGCGGATGCTGTCGCTGACCGTGCAGGGAAGCGAGCAGCCCAGTCCGCATTTCATGACCGTCACGCTGGGCGGCGAGGACGTCCAGCACCTGGAGCAGTCAGGCTTTGACCAAGCAGGACGCCTGTTCTTCGCCGACCCCGACGATGACGCCGCGAAAGTGTTCTTGCCCAGCAGCGAGCGGTGGATCCTCCAGCTCACGCTCCAAGGCGGCAAGCAGCGTCCGCGGGTCAGGACCTACTCGATCCGGCGCTTTCAGCCCGAAGCGTTGGCGTTCGACATCGAGATTTCCCTCCACGAAGTCGACACCGCCAGCGCGGCTGCCCCGGGCACCCGATGGGCACTGGCCGCCGAGCCCGGCACAGAGGTCGCCTTCCTCGACGAGGGACACAGCTACGCGCCCGCCCCCGGCGCCGCCTGGCAGCTCCTGGTCGGCGACGAGAGCGCCCTTCCGGCGATCCTCGCCATCCTCGAACAATCCGCGGCGAACCTGCCCGCCGAGGTATTCCTGGAAGTCCCGTCACCCGAGGACATCCGCAGCGACATCCAGGCACCGCCGGGCAGCATCGTCCGCTGGCTGCCCCGCACTGACGCAGGCACGAAACCCGGTGCCCTCGCCCTGGACGCGGTGAAACAGGCCCGCCTTCCCGAGGGACGCTTCTACACCTTCACGGCCGGCGAATCCTCTCTGGCCACCGGGATCCGCCGCCACCTAGTCGGCGAACGCGGCGTGGTGAAGTCCGACATCTCCTTCCGCGTCTACTACAGCCACGGCCGCGCCAGCCTCTGACCCCTCGTCGCGCAGTCCCGTACGGGCCGCCCGCCCGACGGCGCCCTGTCCCGCCCGTCCCACGAACCGGCCGGAGTACTCCCACTCCGCGCGGAAAGGGCGAACCCCCGGGAAAGAGAGCTGCCTACACGGGCGCCGGGCAAGGCCGACGCGGACGGGAACCCTGAGGCTAACGTGAACGGGTGAATCAGCTCTGGGCGTCGTTGATCGGTGTCGTACTTGGCGGAGGGATGTCCTACCTGGCCCAGCTCACCACCGCACGCCAGGCCGCCCGTACCGAGGACAAGCGCCAGGCCACGCAACTGGCCGAGGCTCGCCGAGCTGAACGGCTCGACGTGATAAGGGAGTTCATCCAGCTTGCGCAGCAAGGCATACGCCTTGCCGAAGAACGCTACGAGGCACCCGACTGGTCCTCTGGCCGCACACCCGAGTGGCTCACCGCCGAGCGGGCGCTCGTCGAACGCCTCTGGATCTGCGAGCGGATGATCCTCGTCCTGATCGGCCCGAAGCTCTACCAACTCGCCTGGGACTACGCGAGCGCCGTGCATCACGTCCTGTGGGAGGACCTCGGTGAGCCCGAAGCCGCGTGGAACCACTTACGCGGACCCATGAACATCTTCCTCAACGCGGCCCACGAGAAGCTGGGTTGACCCGGCCCCGGAAGCCATCCCGGGCACTCGACCATCAGCAGCGCGAGCTACCCGATCCCTCATCAAACCGGACACGCTACAAGAACGACGGATCCGCGGACCGCGCAGTCTTCTGTGTGCTGTGTTCGCCGAGGTAGCGCAGGACCACGATGCGCTATTGCTGGTGCGGCAACAGGGCGAGGACTTCGAGCAGCAGCCGACGGTTCACCCCGAGGTCCGTATCGTCGTGGACACCGATCTCCGGTACCTGCGCGGTGAGAGTTTCCTCCAGCCTGCGGGCGCGCCATGACTCGGTGCGGCAGTTGTACATGGTGCGCCGGACGTAGGCGTCGGCCAGCGTCTTGCATTCGATGCGGTGACAGGAGCGGTAGGTGGCCATCAGAGCGTTCTGCAGCAAATCCTCTGCGTCCCAGGGGTCGGCGACCAGGCGGTGCGCGTCTTGCCGCAGTGCGCCGTGACGCTCGCGTACGTGCTGCTCGAAGCACATATCGGTGGTGGCGGGCATGCTGAAGCCTTTCCGGGGCGGGTGGGCCGGCGCAGAATCGGACGGGCCGCTCTGCGGCAGCGCCTCTCTTGGCCCGCGAGTCTTCGTGGCGGGCGGGGTTGGTCAGACTGGTGGCCACCGGCTGTGCACTGGTGGCCACAGCCAGGGGGGATATAGCCGTCGGCCCGGCGCACTCCGGGGGGCGATCACGCAGTGCATCTGTTCTGGTGGCTAAGGCCACCGAAGCCGAACGCCACGTCCGGTGATGCGGCACCCGCTCGACATCACCAGCCAGCGCAACCTTGTCGCCGATGCCCACCGCGGCGGCCCACCGGCCTCTGATGCCTCCGAAAATCCCCGGCTCTGCTCGTGGTCCCAGCCGGTTCGGATTCTTGCGGTGCTAGCGGTGGTTTGTTAGACCGGGGAGTAGAGATCAAGTGGGTGGCCTGCGGCCGACGGCGTTGATCAGGGCTTGGAGTTCGGGTGGCGGGGGTGCGTTGGTCCAGGCTCGCCAGCAGCGTTGGAGGGTGGTCCAGGGGTCGAGCCAGGCGCGGACGGCGCGGACCGCCTTGGGCCAGCTGGCTGGATGGGGCTGGTGGGTTCCGCTTGGGCCCCCTCTCAGCCGCTCCGGCGGTCGGCGGGAGCGTGGGGACGACGACGGGCTCACGGTCTGGGGGTCGGGCGAACCAGGTGTCCCAGCAGAACGAGAACGCGCAGGTGACCAGGGTCTGGTGGCGGCGGATCGCGGTGTCGGAACGGACCTGGAAGTCTTGCCCACCCGAGTTCGTCCTTGACCTGCTTGTAGCTCTGTTCGATCCAGTGTCGGATGCCGTAGATCCGTACGACTTCGTGCAGGTCGGCGGCGGGTTCGGGGCTGTCGGCCTCTCGGGGGCCGCCGGGGCGGGGCAGGTCGGTGGCCAGGTACCAGGTGGCCTGCGCGGGCAGTGTGTCCGGGTTTGCTGTGGCCACGACCAGGCGGACGTTTCCGTCGGGTCCCCACCATCCGAGGTGTGCGTCGGCGGCCCACCAGGTCTCGGTGTGCCCGTCGCGGAAGGTCCGCTCGACGGCGGTCCAGTCGCCTGGGTACTCGGGGTCCGTCCAGGTCAGGGCACGGGCGGCGTCGGCGGGGGTGTAGGCGTCCTTGCCGTAGGACCAGGTGCCGTGGCTCGGCTTGAGGGCCATGACGAACGGCAGTCCTGCCGCGGCGAGTTGTCTGCGGAAGCCGTCCTGGTCGCCGTAGGCGCAGTCGGCGGCCACGGCTCGGAAGGGCGCTCCGGCGGCCTTGGCTGTGCGGGCCAGTTCAGCCGCGATCTGCAGCTTCGTGCGGAAGCCGGGGTCGCGCTTGCCCTTGGGAAAGTGATGGGCGGGGCTGTAGGGCACGGCGTGCAGCGGGTAGTAGAGGTTCTCGTCGGCCCAGCAGGTGGTCACGGTGACGATGCCGTTGTCGGTCTTGCCCAGTCGGCCCAGCCACTGCCGACCGATGTGCGCGGTTGCTTTTCCGTCCTTGCGGTCTTCCGAGTCGTCGATCACCAGCACCCCGCCAGGGTGTGGCATGGTCGCGGGATCAGCCAGCAGCAGTGCCACCCTGCGGGCGTTGACCTGCTCGTGGTCCCACGTCGACTCGGACAGGAAGAACTGCAGCCGCTGCACCGAAGCATGTTGGGCACCTACGACGGGTTCGGTGCCGGCCAGGCAGTTCAGCGTCTTGTTGCGGTCTCGCGGCAGCAGCAGCCCCGCGAGGTACTCGCGGAACCCGCGGCGTTGTGCCAGCGTGGAGAACAGGTCATCGAAGCGTGCGGCGTAGGCTTCCAGCGGTCCTGGAGCGGGCGGACACGGCACACGGCGGGTCATCACAGCTCCCAGGCGGCGAGGCGACGTTCCTCTGCTACCGGCCTACTGCGGCCCTGACCCGCCGTCAACAAACCACCGCTAGAACGGGACCTGGACCTCACCAACGCCGGCCCTCTCACCCTGCTGGCCGACTACCAGACACCAGCCGCCCTGCGCCGCCTCGGCACCAAGCGCCTGGAGACCTGGCTGCGCAGCCGCAGCGTTCGCAACGCCGAGCAGCTGGCCGAGACCGCCCTCCAGGCCGCCGAGCGCCAGCACACCAACCTCCCAGGCGAGAAGCTGACCGCCCAGTTGGTGCACACGCTGGCGAAGGAGGTGACTGCCCTCAACCAGCAGGTCGCCGAGATCGACAAGCTCATCGAGGCCCGGTTTCGCCAGCACCGCGACTTCGAAGTGATCACCAGCATGCCCGGCCTGGGCGTCATCCTCGGCTCCGAGTTCCTGGCCGCCACCGGCGGCGACATGGCCATCTTCGGCACTCCGGACCGACTCGCCGGCTTCGGCGGCGTCGCTCCTGCTCCGCGGGACTTGGGCAAGACCAGCGGCAACCTGTGGCGCCCCCAGCGATATAACCGAAGACTCCAACGGGTCTTCTACACCTCTGCGTTGTTCAGCATCCGCCACTGCGAGGAGTCCCGCCGGTTTTACGACCGCAAGCGTGCCGAGGGCAAGCGCCACACCCAGGCGATCCTCGCCCTCGCCTGCCGCCGTGTGAACGTCATCTGGGCCCTCCTGCGCGACGGACGGACCTATGAGGTCGGGCCGCCCGCAGCTCTCGCGGCTTGACAAACAGCATTAGGAATCAGTGGCAAACACTCAGTACGGTCCACACGGCGTCCGTGTCCAAGGCGCGCACCCTCAGGACGCGCGGTTCGTCCGTCCGCACACCTTGGCATCGGCCCCGGCCTCCTGTGCGGCACCGGCCAGCAACTGGCCTTCCCTGTCCAGGGTTTGAACGAGCTCCGCAATCTCCATGGAAGGAGTCTGCCGGATGGAGTGGGCTCTGCGGGAGGCGGCGACCCCCGTGCCCGACGCCCATGCGCAGTGATGCGCGTGGGTGTCGGGCATAGGGCCGGGGGCAGCGGGCGGTCCGCTGCCCCGACGGGCGGCTACCGGGCGCCGGGCGCCGACGCCGCCAGGTCCGCCGGCGGTGACGTGGGGACGGGCAGGAAGTCGTCCGCGTCGTCGCCTTCGAGGTGGATGTCCGGCAGGATCCGGTGCAGCCATCCAGGCAGCCACCAGGCGTGCTTGCCGAGCAGGCTCATCGCGGCGGGAACGAGGACCATCCGGACCAGCGTCACGTCCAGGATGACGGCCACGGAGAGGCCGACGCCGAACAGCTTGGTTGTGGGGTCGTCCATCAGGATGAAGGCGCCGAACACACCGGTCATGATCAATGCCGCGCTCGTGATCACCCGGGCCGTGGAGCCGACGCCCTCGACGACCGCCGCCTTGGCGTCACCATGGCGCTGGAACTGCTCACGCACCCGGCTGAGCAGGAACACCTCGTAGTCCATGGACAGTCCGAAGAGCACCGCGAACATCAGCATGGGCGCCAGCGACATGATCGGAACGCTGCCGTCGAGACCGATGAGACCGGCCCCCCAGCCCCACTGGAAGATCGCGACGAGCACTCCGTACGCGGCACCGATGCTGAGGACGTTGAGGATCGCGGCCTTCAGCGGCACCAGGACCGACCGGAACACGACCATCAGGATGATGAAGGACAATCCGATCACGGCGCCGAGGAACCACAGCATGCGCTGCTGGAGCTGCGTCGCGAGGTCCGCCTCCAGAGCGGCCCCGCCGGTGACCATCGGCTTCGCCTCGGTTCCGCGCAACGCGTCGGGCAGCAGGTCCTGGCGCAGGCGGTCGACGAGCTCGCCGGTCCTCGCGTTCTGCGGAGAGGTGGTCGGCGTGACGGCGAATGCCGCCAGATCGCCCTCGGGGCTGAGCGCCACGGCGCCCACGGAGGCGATTCCGGGATCGTCCTCGAGGGCCGTGCCCACGCCGTCGACCTCGGACGGGTCGGTCCCGTTCATCTCGATCACCACTTGCAGCGGACCGTTGACGCCCGGTCCGAAGCCCTCGGCGATGAGGTCGTACGACTTGCGTGAGGTGCTGGTCGGAGCATTGTTGCCCGCGTCGGGGAAACCGAGATGCATGGAGAAGACCGGCGCGGCGAGCACGCCGAGCAGAACGAGGGCGGCGGCGCCGTAGCGGACGGGCTGTGCGACCACTTTGGCGGACCAGCGGCTGGACTTGGACTTCGGGTCGTACGCCGGCTTCGGCTTCACGAAGGGGATCCGCAGGCTGTTGACCCGTCGGCCGGCGAGCCCGAGCATCGCGGGCAGCAGGGTGAGTGCGGCGAACAGGGTCACCGTAACCATCATCGCCGAGGCCCAGCCGATCACGGTGAGCATCCGAAGGCCCGACAGTTGAAGCCCGGTGATCGCCACGATGACGGTGACGCCGGCGAACAGCACCGACAGGCCCGCCGTGGAGTTGGCGCGGCCCACCGCCTCGGGCACCGACATACCGCCCGCCAGGTTCTGGCGGTGCCGGGTCAGCACGAACAGCGCGTAGTCGATGCCGATCCCGAGGCCGAGCATCATGGCGACGATCGTGGCGATCTCGGGGACGGCTATGAGCCCGGACAGGACGCCGATGGCGCTGAAGCCGATGAGGATGGCCACCAGGGCGACCACGATCGGCAGGCTCATCGCGACGAGGGAACCGAACGCGACCGCCAGGATCACGACGGCGAACGCGACACCGAGCACCTCGCTGGGGACCCCGCCCGCCTCTTCCCCCTTGGCGGAGCCGAGACCACCGTCGTACTCGACCTGCACTCCGGCGGCGCGGACGGGCTCAGTGGCTCGTTCCGCGGCGTCGAACTGGGCCGCGGTGACCTTCTCCTCGGTGTCGAAGGCCAGAGTCGTGAAGCCGGTCCGACCGTCGGGACTCAGCGTGGGGCCACGGGCGTCGTACGGATCGGACACCGCGACGACGTGCGGTATCGCGGCGAGTTCGGTACGTGCCTCGGCCACCGCGGCCCTGGCCTCCGATCGGGTCAGCCCCTCGTCGGAATGGAAGATGACGTTGGCCGTGGAGACGCTCTCCTGCGGGAACTTCTCCTCCAGCGCCTCTGCCGCCTTCTGTGACTCGATGCCCGGCACCTTGAAGGTTTCGTCGGCGCTGCCGCCGAAGGACTGGTTGAGCAGGAAGGCGGCGGCCGCGATCGCGACCCACGTCATGATGACGCGCCATGGGTGCCGGCTGGAGAAATGTCCGATCCGGTAGAGCAGTCGGGACATGGGATACCTCTCAGGTTTCGGTGACGAGTGTCCAGTCGGGGTGCTCGGGCGGCTCACGGGTGGCGGACCGGGATTCCGGGGCACGGATACGTCGAGGGCGCCCCGGCGGGGCTCTTCCGGTTCCTCCTGGATGACCCGGGTCTTCATCACGGCTCCTTGGGTGCGGTTCGGGACTGCCTTTCACGCTGGCAGTCGGCGATGCGGCGGGTAAGGCGGGCCACTGGCGGACGCGGGGGGCGGGTTTCTGGTGTGCCGCGGGGGTGCGCACACCCCGCAGCCGGAAGGACCGCTGTTGGGAGGGGGGTTCGGTGTCGGCGCTGGCGCCGGTCAGGTACCGGGAGTAGCGTGCGGACGACGCCTCCCTTCATCTCCGGCCGAACGCAAGCCAGTTGTGGACGGTCGCGCCCCGGTCACGCCCGACGGCAATGATCGGGAAGGGGGAAGCGATGCCCACGCTCTCGGCGCATCCCGCTGTTCGCGCGCGGAGCCCGGTGCTGCTCGGCGGCTTGACGGGCCTGGTGCTGGCCGCGGCCGCCGGGGGCTGCCTGACCCTCGCCGCCGCGAGCGGCATCTCGCCGGTACACGCCGTACTTCTCGTCTGGATCTCGCTGTCCTACTGCGCGGCCGGTCTCGTCGCGTGGTGGCACCGGCCCGACAACCGCTGCGGCCCGCTGATGTTCCTCGCGGGAGCGGCCGGTTTCGCCTCGGCCCTGGGGTGGTCGGGCACCACCGCCATACGGACCGTCGGGCAGTTGGCCGACCTGCTGCCGCTCGTACTGATCCTGCACCTGTTCCTGGCCTTCCCGGTCGGCCGGCTGACGGGCCGACCGGAGAGGCTGCTCGTCGGCGTGGGGTACGTGGCCGCGGTCGGTGTGCAGCCGGTGGCGATGATGCTGGGCGGCTTCGGCCCGGACCATCCCCTGTTTCTGGTCGACGCGCCGGACGCGGGCAGGGCGCTGTTCCACGGTGAACTCCTCGCGATCAGCGCCGTATCGCTCGCGGGTGTCGCACTCCTTGCGGCCCGCCGCCAGGCCGGCGGGCGTCCGCTGCGCAGGTCCCTGGGACTGCTGATCGACTCCTTCGGTCTCGGCCTTGTGATGATCGCCGTCCTCCTGGTGGTGGGCGTGTTCGGCGGCCCCTCGTTCCCGGTGGTCCAGCGGGTGAGCCTCGGGGTGATCAGCCTCGCCCCCGTCGCCTTCCTCGCTGGGCTGCTGGGCGCCCGGCTGGCCCGTACCGCCGTCGCCGACCTCGTGGTGGAACTGCGGACCGAACCGGCCGATCTGCGCGCCCCGCTGGCCCGGGCACTCGGGGATCCGTCGCTCGCGGTGCTGTACTGGCTGCCGCAGTTCGCCAGTTGGACCGACCAGGACGGCAAACCGCTCGAACTGCCCACCGATCCGGCCCGGACCACCACCCTCATCGAACGCGACGGCGCTCCGGTCGCGGCCCTCGTCCACGACGCGGCGCTGAACGACGAACGCGAACTCCTCGACGCGGTCAGCGCCGCCGCGGCCATCACCCTGGAGACCGGCCGACTCCAGGCCGAACTACGGGCTCACGTGGACGAGTTGCGCGGCTCCAGGGCCAGGGTCATCGAGGCGGGCCAACAGGAGCGCCAGCGGCTGGAGCGCAACCTCCACGACGGTGCCCAGCAGCGGCTCATCGCGCTCTCCCTCGACCTGGCCATGCTGGAGGCGAGTCTCGGCGGCGACTCGGCCGCCCGAACCCGCCTGGCCCAGGCTAGGGGCGAGATCGCCACCTCCCTCGCGGAATTGCGCGACGTGGCGCGCGGGCTGCACCCGGCCGTTCTCAGCGCCCACGGCCTCGACGTGGCCCTCGAATCGCTCGCCGCACGGGCTTCCGTGCCGGTCCGGCTGACCGTACGGCTCGACGGCAGACTCGCCGAAGCCGTCGAGGTCGCGGCGTACTACGTGGTCTGCGAGAGCCTGGCCAACATCGGCAAGCACGCCCGGGCGACCGCGGCGACGGTGAGCGTCGCCCAAGCCGACGGCCAGGTCGTGATCGAAGTACTCGACAACGGCCGCGGCGGCGCCGACACCGAGGGCGGCAGCGGTCTGCGGGGACTGGCCGACCGGGTGGAGGCGCTCGACGGCCGGCTCCGGGTGTGGACGTCGAGCGGCAACGGCACCCGAGTACAGGCGGAACTGCCATGCGGGTAGTCATCGCCGAGGACAGCGTCCTGCTCCGGGAAGGCCTCGCCCGGCTGCTCGGTGACGCCGGCTTCGACGTGCTGGGGCGCTGCCGGGACGCCGAGGAACTGCTCAGCCTGCTGCGCAGCAGGCTGCCCGACGTGGTCATCGTCGACATCCGGCTGCCGCCCACCCACAGCGACGAGGGCATCCGGGCGGCCGTCGAGATCCGCGCGGCCCATCCCGAGGTCGGGGTGCTCGTGCTGTCCCAGTACGTCGAACTCGGCCTGGCCATGAAGCTGTTGGCCGACTCGGCGGAGGGCGTCGGCTATCTCCTCAAGGACCGCATCAGCGACGTGCCCGACTTCCTGGGCGCCGTACGCCGGGTCGCCACCGGAGGCTCCGCCGTCGACCCGACCATCGTGTCGACTCTCCTGTCGCGTCGGCGCAGTGACGACCCGCTCGAACGGCTGACGCCGAGGGAACGCGAGGTGCTTGAGCTGATGGCCGCAGGCAACTCCAACCAGGGCATCGCCGACCGGCTGGTGATCACCCTGCGCGCGGTGGAGAAGTACGTCTCCAGCATCTTCGGCAAGCTCGGACTCCCGGCCACGGGCAGCGAGTCCCGGCGGGTGCTGGCCGTACTCATGTTCCTGCGGACCTGACCGGGCGGTGCCTGCCGGGCGGTGCCTCTGGTCATCGTGTCGCTTCGGGTGCCCAGTTCGGGATGACTGCGGCACGAGCTCGGACCTGGGGCCGGCGCGGGCAGACACCGCTGGTACGGGTGCGCGGCCGGTCTTGGCGCCGCTACTCGATCGCCGCCCTGTGCTGCTACCGGCCCGGCGAGTCCTCCCGGCTGATCTACCGGCCGCGCCGCCACCCCAAGTACCGCGGTGTGGGACGCAACAGCTTCGCCTGGACCGATTACCGCGACCTGATCGTCCGCGCCCACATCCTGCTCAAGGCCCCCATCGTCCTCATTTGGGACAATCTCAACACCCGCCGAGCTGCCGGAATGCGCCAGTACGCCGCCGGCCACGACTGGCTCACCATCGTGCAACTGCCTTCCTGGTTCGCGGAATCTGCCTATTCGGCGAGTTCCCCTTCGGCCGAGGCCTCTTCCATCAGAGGGAGATCCCGTCCGGGGGCACTGAGCTTGATCCTTAACGTTGAGTTTGGTCTCGTTCGTAGAGGGTGCTCGGGCGTTTGACGGTTTTACCTACGTCGTGACGGGTGGCGGGGTGCCGGTTCTTGGAGCCCGGCGGGCGGCCGAGGCCGGGGCGGCTGGACTTCTCCCAGGGCTTGCGCTGGTCAGTTGAGAGCGGGACGGCGAGGCGGAGTTGGGTGTGCGCGGTGATCACGCAATGCCGCGAAGTTAAGAGACGTGGGGTGGTGTCAAGGTGTCGGGTGGGGTGATCTTGTAGGTGCTCGGTGCGGTGCGATCTTCTGTCTTCACACACCGATGATCACCGGTGGCCGCACCCGTTCCCGTACCAGCCCTGCCCTGTGTGATCGACTCATGGGCGGCGAACTGCCGGAAATCCGGGCGACGGCCACCGACCCGGCTGACACGCTGGTACACATGACCACACCACTGACCGCGAGACAACGACTTGCCGCGCTTCACCGCTATGCGGCCGTCAACGGTGAGGACTTAACCGGCCAGAACCTTGCGTCTACTCGCACGTCGCAGCTGCGGTTCACCCGCTCCTCGTTCATCGGGGCCGATCTACGCCACGCCACCCTGGACGGGTGCTCAAGGTGCTGCGTGAGGCGGGCGTCACGCAGACCCGGCAGGAGGGCACCCGGTGCTTCGTGACACTGCGCCGCGGGAGCCTCGACGCCCGGTTCCCCGGGCTGCTGCCGGCTCTGCTGTCCGCGGCCGTCGCCGACCATGTCGGCGAACACGTGACCGAAGGTAATGAGAAGGAGTGACCAGATCGCACCCCCCGTAGCGAGTGGAGGGGTTCCGGACGCCGAAACCTCCGTCCCGAGGACGGGGGATGCGCCGCCACTTCAGTGTCGGCTCCGAACAGGAGACGTTGATGAAGGACACCGTGATCATCGGCGAAGGTTCGCCGGCGTGTGGAGCGCGGTGGGGGCGGTGAGAGCCGCGCATGTGGCCGGGAGCACCGGTGGCGAGGTGCGGGTGACGCTGGTCAGCGGCGACGACCTCGTGATTCGCCCGCGTTTGTACGCGGACGCACCGGCGGAGTTGCGAGTGCCCTGAGACCGTGTCCTCGGTCCGATCGACGTACGCCGTGTTGTGGCGACCGCCACCGGGATCGACACCAGGCGCACACTGTCCGTGCTGCCGGACGAGACGTACACGCAGTGCCCGGCCTGGCTGCCATGACACCTCGACGACGCCGGGCGCAGACGCACTGGACGTAGTCGGCGAAACCCTGCCAGGGGTCCGGGGCGTTCGAGCAGGCGAGGCTCTTCCAGCTCAGGTATCCGGAGGTACTCCCAGCCGATGCCCGGCCCGCCTGAATGAGCGATGCACACGGGGCCCGAACCGGCGACGTGGTAGCGCTGTTCGATGTGGGCGAGACCGTGGGGGACGGTGAGCGCATGAGCGCCGGGAGAAAGCGGCGAGGACTGATACGAGTGCTTCACGTCGTCCGATGATTCGTGCGCGGTGGCTGGGCTCCAAGAGAATTTGTCACTGTTGATGACACTGTTATGGATCGCATCACTTCCCGGAACCAACAGTGCCATTGAGCGTGTCAAAGTGCGGTAGGGTGAATAAAGTGTTTCAGGCGTCGAGCGCACACTCCACGAAGACGTCGGGAACGCTGTCGCACCCGCTGCACAGAACCGGGCGGGTGCCGTGGCCCGGACGCCTTCGATCCCCCGCGAAACGGCGTCCGGGGCTATGGCCTGGCCTTTCGCTCTGTCGCTCAGGGCTGCTGGGCACGGTAGAGGCCCCGGCCGGTGCGCTGGACCCTGAACGTGCCGACAAGACGGTCGAGCGTGCTGCGGATGGCGTTGATGCTCCCGCTGTCGGTGGCGCGGCCCAGCGCTGTTGCCACGTCGCGGGCGCGCACATCAGTGTCACCGACCTGTGAAAGGTAGTCGAGGGTCTGTTCGGTCAGCTTGCCGTACGTGCGATCCGCGTCGTTCTTCGAGCGGGAGGTGTCCTTCGAACGAGAAGCCCGCTTCCCGGCCTTCTCATCGCGCCCGGGCGGCCGCGAGGCCGCCGGGGTGTCGGCAGAGGAACCGACAGGAGCTGCACGGCCCGTGCCCGAGCCCGCCTTTGTCCGTGTCGACGGCGGCGCAGAGCGCCGGTTCCGGTCGACGGGTTCCGCTGCGGGCGCCGTGTCCGCCGGGCCTGTCATCACGCTTTCCAGGGCGTACACGGCTCGGCGCACGGTTTCGAGATGGTCGGCGACGGCGGCAAGTTCTCTCTCCAGCGACCGTTTCTGCAACTCCAGGCGGTCAAGATCCCCTTGGAGGCTTTCAGCGGTGCTCTCGATGGTGCGTGCCGTGCGCGATGCCGAAACCATTTTTCCCTCTCATCCTCGACTCACGTGCCGCGCCCCCGTCCAGCTGCGATGCGCCGGAACGATGCGTTCGGATCTCGGCCGACGCTGTGATGAAGATGCAGTAATGGATGGTGAAGAACTTGTACACCGATTGTTGCCACTGTCATGGCAAAGCGCAACGGGCGCGTGCGTCATCGGCGGATCAACCGTCTTGTGCGCCGCGTTCGACGGCCGCAGCGGGGCCGCAGTTCCAGGAACGCAGCTTGTCCGGGTTGAGAACGGCCCACACGCGGGTGACCAGATGCCGGGCGATGTCGAAGCTGATGACGGCGGCGACCTGGTCGCGGTGGCGCACGACGATCGCGGTGCGGCCGTTGGCCGGACGCAGGTGCAGGGTGATGTGAGGGCGCGGGGCGAGGAGGGTCAGCAGGGCGCGGCCCACGTGCCGGCTGCCGTGCACTGGTCGGGGGAGGGCGCGGACCTTGCCGCCACCGTCGAAGAACGCGCTGACGTCGGGGGCGAGCAGGGAGTCCAGACGCGCGGCGTCGAGAGTGGCGCAGGCCCCCCGGACGGCATGGACGATCCGGTCGTGCTGTGGGGGCGTCGTGGCACGTACCCGGGGCCCGCGCAGGCTGTGGCGGGCGTAATCGGCGAGTTCGGCGCTTGCGTCGGCTGGCTGTCCCACGATCGTGACCGTTTGCGGCGGCACGGCGAAGACGTCGTCGAGGACGAACACGGCCCGTTCGGCCGGCGACAGCGTGTTCAGCGCGTCGAGCAGGACGTCGCTGATCTCTTCCGTCAGCGCCCGGTCGATCTCGGTGGCGGCTTCACCCGCGACCGCGGACGAGCCTCTCTGCAGGGGCAGTCGGGCCAGGCAAATGGTGCCCGTGGTTCTGGTCAGCCAGGTGCGCGGTTCGGCGATGTTCGTCCGCTGGGCGTCGGTCAGGCCGTACCACCGCTGGTAGGCATGGGTGACGGCGTCCTCGGCCTCGGGACCGGTGCCCAGCATCCAGGAGGCGACGTCCAGCAGGTGCCGCCGTTCGTCGAGCAGATCAGCGATCGGCACTGTGTCACCGGTGTGCCCCATGAGGCGTCCTTTCCTCCTGCACCCTGCCACGCCCCACCACCGCGTGGCCGTAGCGTTCTTTGCAGAGCAGACCGGCCAGACGGGGATCATGTGACATCGGCCTGGGCCTACGGGGAGAGCCCCGCCCGTACTTCAGCAGCCGATGTGCGGTCCTGCGGACCGCTGGAGGGCGGCACCGCAAAAACACGGTGTGACAAGATGTGAAACCTCTTCCACCCGCGAGGCGCAGTCCGTCTCTTGAAGAAGGAATCACTCATGCCTGCCATCCTCATCCACGGCGTGTCTGACACACATCACGTATGGGACGGTGTGCGACAGCACCTGAGCAGGACCGATGTGGAAGCCTGGGACCTGCCCGGGTTCGGCGCCGCGCGCCCGAACGGTTTCGGCTCCTCCAAGGAGGAGTACGTCGACTGGCTGATCCAACGACTGGAACGGGTCGGTGAGCCGGTGGACCTGGTCGGTCACGACTGGGGCTGCATTCTCACCCTCCGCGTCGCCTATCTGCGCCCCGATCTGGTCCGCACCTGGGCCGGAGGCAACGGGCCGGTCAACTCCGGCTACGTGTGGCACCCGTTGGCCAAGATCTGGCAGGACCAGGTCGAGGGCAACCGCTTCATGCGCGAACTGCGTGCGGAGCCGTTCGCCGAGGACCTGGCGGCCGGCTTCGACGTACCCATCGGGCCGGCCAAGGACATGGCGAGCCGCGTGGACGAGCCGATGAAGGACTCCATCCTCAAGCTGTACCGCTCCGCGGTCACCATGGGAGCGGAGTGGGAACCGGGACTGTCTGCCGTATCGGCGCACTGTCTGGTCTTCTGGGGAGCACTCGACCCCGCGTGCCAGATCGAGTTCGGGCGCAAGCTCGGCGCCTCCCTGCACGCCTCCGAGGTGGTCGAGATGGACTGCAACCACTGGCCGCCGCTCCAGCGGCCCGCAGAGGTCGCCGAGATCCTGGAAGGTCACTGGAGCGCGCACGCCGGCGCCTGACGACCACTGAGGCGATCACACCTCCCTGTCTGGTGGCTGGTGGCTCGCGGTTTGCGGCGGGGATTGGCGTTCCGTCTGATCCCCGTCCTCGTCGTGCCCATCGGCCGCCGCACGCGGCGACGGCGCCAGGAGTTCCGATTTCGTTGATCGGAGCCTGGCCCAAATGCCACTGTGCCGACTGCGCCCGTCTGATTCGTTCAACATGAGACAGTGTGAATGCCGGGGCTTTCTTACCCCGGAGACCGCAACTCCCCTGGCACAGGCCCTTCATGGCCGATCACCGCCCGCCCCTGGCGGGAACCGCCCCCGGCGGGACGAAGCCGCGCCTCGTGACGAAGACATCGTTCGGCTCGTTCAACGGCGGGATTTGACATGACAGACAAATCGCGTATTCACCCTTCTCGCCAGGTCTGGTTCCACAACCCGCACGGCAGGGACACCGTTCCGGCGTCCGACGCGACCGTCGTCGGCTCCGCGGGCATCGAACCGGTGGATGTCTACGGCACCAGCTACCCGGATCCCGCCGAGAACCCGGCGGGACTGTCGCCGTCGACCCAGGCGCCCCTGAGCATGTAAAGCGTGCCGACGGGCCAGGCCTACGTCACGACGGCGCCTCCCCGGCTGACCACCGACCACTTCCCGGCGTCCGCCACCAAGGTCGTCTTCGGTGGCAAGAGGATGTACACCATCCAGTACGGCCACCGCACGTCCCTAGTCTACGAAGTGGACATGAGGGTGAAGAAGCGCCCGCACATGGCGCGTTGACACCTGGAGCCCGCGCGAGCCAAGCCACGAACGGTAGTCGGCTGCGATCCGGCCACCATGTCACACCGAGTGCCGACGATCGGTCTACAGGGTGAAGACCGAGAGGAACAGAGGACACCGTGCGTGAGATCTTGATCGTGGGCGGCGGCTACGCGGGTTTCTACACCGCCTGGAGCCTGGAGAAGAAGCTGCGGCGGGGTGAGGCGCGCGTCACCGTCGTCGACCCCCGTCCGTACATGACGTACCAGCCGTTCCTGCCCGAAGTCGTGGCCGGCTCGGTGGAGGCGCGGCACGCCGCGGTCTCGCTCCGACGGCACCTGCACCGGACGCGTCTGATCGCGGGCTCGGTGACGGAGATCCGCCACGGCGCGCGCACGGTCACGGTCCGCCCGGAATCCGCGCTGCCCTTCGACCTGCACTACGACGTGCTGGTGGTGACGGCGGGGGCGGTCACACGGACCTTCCCGATCCCAGGGCTGAGCGATCAGGCGTACGGACTGAAGCATGTCGAGGAGGCGGTCGCGATCCGCGACCGCCTCCTCACCTCGTTCGACCGCGCGGCCGGCCTGCCGCGCGGGCCCGAACGCAGCAAGCTGCTCACCGTCACCGTCGTCGGTGGCGGATTCTCCGGAGTGGAGGGGTTCGGTGAACTGCTGGCACTGGCGACCGCGTTGCTCAAGCAGTATCCGGAGATCGACGCGGACGAACCGGCCTTCCACCTGGTCGAGGCGCGGGACCGCATCCTGCCTGAGGTCACCGACCGGCCGGGTGCCTGGGTGGTGCGTTCACTGGAGAAGCGAGGGGCGCGGGTGCACCTGAACACCCAGCTCGTCTCGGCCGAGGACGGACGCGTGCGGCTGTCGGACGGCACCGAGTACGACTCGGGTCTGCTGGTGTGGACGGCTGGCAACGCCGCCAACCCGATCGTGCACAACCACACTGACCTTCCCGTCGACGAGCGCGGACTGCTCACCGTACGGGCGGATCTGCGGGTCACCAAGGACACCGAGGTGGTGCCCGACGTCTGGGCGGCAGGTGACGATGCCTCGGTGCCTGATCTCGCAGCCGGCCGACCGGGCGCCCGCACCGTGCCCAACGCCCAGCACGCCGTCCGGCAGGGCAAGCGTCTGGCCAAGAACGTCCTGGCGTCCCTGCGCGACCGACCGGCCAAGGACTATGTGCACCGCAGTCTGGGCGTGGTGGCCACGCTCGGGCTCGGCCGTGGCATCTTCCAGTACCGGGGCCTGGTCATCAAGGGGTTCCCGGCGTGGCTGATGCACCGTGGGTATCACGTCCTGGCCATACCGAGTTGGGAACGCAAGGCTCGTGTGTTCGCCGTGTGGGCCACTGCTGTTCTCTACGGCCGCGACATCGTCTCGCTCGTCTCGGTGCAGCACCCGAGGGAGGCCTTCGTCTCACACGGCGAACCGCGCCGGAGTGAGGAGCCCGCGGAGCCCGGAGGCCGGATCAGCGCTTGACGCCGCGGTAGAGCCCGCGGCCGACCCGCTGGACGCGCGAGGCGCCGACCAGACGGTCGAGTGTGCTGCGGACGGCGTTGATGCTGCCGCTGTCGGTGTCGCGTCCCAGAGCGGACGCGACGTCGCGGGCGCGGATTTCGGCGTCTCCGGCCTCCGCGAAGTAGGCCAGGATCTGTTCCGTGAGCTTGCCGTACGTCTTACCGGCGTCGTCGCCGTCGTCGCTCCGGCCGGCCTTGGCAGGGGGCTCGTCGGCCGGAGCGGCAGATGCCGTGGCTCGCGCGGGCTTCGGCTTCGCCGGAGACGGCGCGTCCACGGGACCGGAGGGCGTGGCGGCCGGGCCGGCGCTGGGCATGAGGGCCTGAAGGGCGTCGAGTGCCCGCTGCACGGAACCGAGGTGGGCGGTGACCGCGGCCAGTTCCCGCTCCAGCGCCTGCTTCTGGACCTCCAGCCGGGCCAGGTCCTCCTGGAGACTCTCGGTAGTGCTCTCGATGTTGTGCGCCGTCGGGGTCACGGAGACCATGGGTTCCTCTCGTCCTCAACCCTTTGTCCTGGCGGGACCGCTCGATGTCCTGGCCCGCCACCCGGCGCGGCACCGGGGGGATGCTGCCGAACATCATATGCAGCGGCCCCGCCGGTACGAGAACAGAGTGGGCAGGCCCACGGAGAACACACTGTTTCTCGCGGAGGCGGGGTGCCGGCCCGGCTGATCGGCGCGATCCGCCCGCACGGGCCGTCAGGGACGGCCCGTGCGGGCGGGGGCGAGCCCCGTGTCGCTCCCTTCGTCCGCCGGCGCCTCGGTGTCGCCGGATCCGGCCACGGACCGCGCCAGCCGTCTGATCTTCTCGGACACCGCGTGGATCTGGGTGTCCACCTCGTCGATGGCCTCCCGGAGCACACCCAGCCGTCCCTCGAGGACGGCGGCCTCCGCGGCCAGCGAGACGGTGACGGCGGCGGGATCGGTCCGGCGCTCAGCGCTTCGAGTCATCCGCGCGTCCCTCCTCGACCTGTGTCGGAAGTCCGGTGGACGGGCTTCTCGGGACCAGCGGTCGCTCGGACGCGGCTGATGTATGTCCCTGCCATGCTCCTCCTTCGTCGCCGCGGGGCCCGGAGCAGAGACCGCCGCGAGCCGTCGATACCGCATTGACCGGGTAGTGACGGGAGCTGTGACAGCCGTCGTACAGCTGCCGCGTTACGGCAGTTCGCAGCCGGGGGACGGAGCGTCCTGGGAGAAGGGGGCGCCGTGCGGCAGGACGTAGAGAACCTCCAGGACGACGTCCGTCGCCCCCCGGTTCTCGCCGATGTGCACGTGATCCGCGCCCGACGGCTCCTTCAGGAAACTGCCCTTCTTGTACACGCCGTCGGACGTGCAGGAGGCGTTGAAGTGACTCAGTGTGCCGTGCTTGACGTAGGCGTACAGGGTGCCGTCGTGGTAGTGCCACCCGGTCGCCTGGCCGGGAGGAATGGTGATCTCGCGGAGGACGTAGTCCGTGTCGCCGACGGTCCGCTGGGCCAGGACCTTGCCGCTGACGCCGGGGCCGCCGGGGGTGGCCTGGGCGGCCCCCGGAACGAGCGAGAGCCCTATGAGGGAGGCTCCGACGACAGCGGCACGTGCTGAAGTGCGCATGATGATTCCCTTCGGAAGGTGAGTGTGAGGAGCGGCCCGGGGTAAGGAGACTCCATGGGCAGCCTGTACACACGACACACTGTATTGCCACTGAGTGAGACAGAAGACCGCAGGCCGGTGTGACAGTGTGTTTCGTTGCAGAGATGTCAGCATCTCTCCCACTTCTCGGTGCGGCGGGCTCACCGACCGGGGAGCGGGACCCGGCGGGTAACGTTCCGTGCGCCGCGGCCGCGGTGGCAGGGCCGTGCGGAAGGGGGAGTCGGTATGGAGCACATCGGTGACGCCATGCCGCTCGCGGAACTGCTCGACGAGCGGCGGCACTTGGTGGAGGTCGCGCACTGGATGCTGGGCAGCCGGGTCACGGCCGAGCGCGTCACCGACGAGGCGTACCGGGAGTGGTACGGGCTGTCCGACGGCGAGCGGTCGCGCATACGGACGCCGCGGACCTGGCTGACCCACGTCGTGGGCGGCCTCGCGCTGGCACGATTGGCCCCGCTCGGTCCGGACGGTGACGCGTGTGGTTCCGCGCACCGCCGGGGACCGTGCGAGGACGGGCTGGAGGTGCTGCTGCGGGCGGCGGACACGTTGTCACCGGCGCAGAGAGCCGCGTTCGTGCTCGACGGTGTCTTTGGAGCGTCCGCGTCCACGGCACCGGGCGGCGGGGTGCGATCGGTGCCGGTCCGCGCCGACCCGGCGGTCACGGCCCGGCAGGGTCTGCGCGCCCGAAGCGGCCGACCGGCATCGCCGCGTCGACAGGAGAAGATCGCGCGGGCCGTACGGCAGGCGTGCGCCGACGGGAACCACGACGGTCTCCGAGCGCTGCTGACCGACGACGTCACCGCGTACTTCGACGGCGGCGGCAAGGTCCGCGCGCTCACCAGGCCCGTCACCGGCGACGAACACGTCGCCCGGAGCCTGCTCACACTGCTCTCCGCCCGGCCGCGGACCACCGTGGACACCTGGCCGGTCAACGGACGCACCGGACTGGTCGCCCGCTACGACGAGCGGGTTGCCGCCGTGATCACCCTCGACCTGGTCCACTCCCGTGTCGCCCAGATCTGGGCAGTCCTCAACCCCGACAAGCTGCGCTCCTGGAACAGCCCTGCCCCTGAAGGCATTTGACTGCACGTCAGAGAGAGCTGTAGGCCGCCTCGCGCGAGCCCGAGCAGGAGCGGAGGAGAGCGGCGATCTTGCTCGGGTTGAAGACCCACATCACCTGATGGATGCCCCGGTGCGTGGCCGCGACGGTCATGAAGGTGCAGGCCCGGCCGTCGCGGTACAGGACGACTCCGCCGCGACCGTTGGCCTCGACCGTCTCGACCTCGACTGTCGGCCAGAACCGCGGATAGGCGGTCGACAGGTTCGCCACGCGGGCTCGGCCGAGGACCGGGACGCGGGCCGCCCCGCGCATGCCGTTCCCGTCGGACAGGCTGACCGCGTCCGAGGTGAGCAGCGCTTCCAACGAGGCGACATCCCCGTGGCGGGCTGCGGTGACGAACGCATCGAGCAGTCTTCGGTGCTCGGTGGCGTCGACGCTGTCCCGCTGGTCCTCGGTGAGGTGCTTGCGGGCTCGGCTCACGATCTTGCGTACGTTGACGGGGCTGAGTCCCAGAATCTGTGCGATCTCGGGGTAGGGGTAGTCGAAGGCCTGCCGCAGGACGTAGGCGGCACGCTCGGTCGGGGGGAGCTTCTCCAGCACCAGGAGCAGGGCGAGTTCCAGCGCTTCCGCCCGTTCGGCACCGGCCTGCGGGTCGTTGCTGGTGTCGATGGGTTCGGGTAGCCACGGGCCGATGTAGGTCTCACGGCGGACCCGGGCCGATTGGGCCACGTTGATGGCCAGTCGTGTGGTGGCGCTCGAC
Organism: Streptomyces sp. NBC_00258; assembly: GCF_036182465.1. NCBI lineage: Bacteria > Bacillati > Actinomycetota > Actinomycetes > Kitasatosporales > Streptomycetaceae > Streptomyces > Streptomyces sp. NBC_00258. The sequence goes on along the minus strand of NZ_CP108081.1, from coordinate 800,857 downwards.
AGGAAGGCCACGGGGCTGATCACCACGGCCCTGTCGGTGTGCTGCCACCGCAGCCACACCTCCTGGACGACGTCCTCGGCCTCCACAGCACTGCCCAGCACGCGATAGGCGATGCCGAAGAGGCGCGGTCGGAGCTTCACGAAGACGGACACGGCCTCATGCAGGTCGCCTTCTACGGGGATCGCCTCTGGATGCATGTCCTTCGGTCTCCGTTCCTGTTGCCCGTTCTTGACGGAGGCGGTGAGGACGCCGGGACCACCCGGGCGCCGGTGCGTTCACTCGGGGCGCCTCCGCTCTAAGAGACCGAGCAGGCGGACGCTTCGTTACAGGTGCGCGACGCACTTTGTGCCGGAACTTCACGACCCGCCGCCGGCCCGGCGCCGAGGTCACACATGGACCGATTCATCGGTCCTTCCCAGTGAAGGGTGGTGCTCTGCCGCCTGCGTGTGAGGTGGCGGCGCGCTGCCGGCCGCTTTGCCCACGCCTCCCCCCACGTGACGAGCCACCCCCCGAACAGTGTTCGTTCCACACTCAGGAGGTGTTCCATGGATTGGCGCGACGGGAGCCTGTGCCTACGAGAAGACCCGGATCTCTTCTTCCCGATAGGCAACATCAGGAGTGGCCAGACAGCCCTTCAGATCGACGAGGCGAAGGCGGTGTGCCGCCGGTGCCCGGTGGCGGAGCAGTGCTTGTCGTGGGCCGTCGACGTGGGCCCGGTCGAGGGCATCTGGGGCGGTACGACGGAAGGAGAGCGCCGCGCCATGCGACTGCGGACGATGCGTCGGCCTACGGCGACGGTGACGGTGACGGAAGCGGCTGCGTGAGCGCGGTGCGAACGATGTCAGGGTGGTCCCGGGAACGGGACCACCCTGAAGTCTGTGGTGAAGGGAAGGGACCCGCCGTGACGCGGTGCGCACGGCAGGCCCCGGCCTGGGGCAGGCTCCCCAGTGCTGGCTGCCCGGTGACGACTCAGCCCTGCTGCTGCGCGAGCCAGTCGGCGAAACGGGTCTCCGCGATGTGCGCGTCCGGGCGGGGGAGCAGCGTGGTCTCCTGCAGTTCCGCACCGAAGTACGGCGCGTGCACGTCGGACACGACCTTGCGCGGGTCGTTCTTGGCGGCCAGGCCCTTGCCGATCAGCTCGTCCAGCTGGAACACGTCGGGACCGGCGACCTCCACCACCCCGTTGACGGGGGTGCCGACGGCGGTGCGGCCCACGGTCGCGGCCACGTCGTCGGAGTAGACGGGCCGGATCTTGACCGGGGCCAGACGGACGGTGTCACCGTCGGTCGCGGATTCGGCGATGCCCTTCATGAACTCGAAGAACTGCGTGGCGTGCACGATGGAGTACGGGATGCCCGAGTCCTTGATCAGCTCCTCCTGCGCCTGCTTGGCACGGAAGTAGCCGCTCTCCTGGAGCCGCTCCGTACCGACGACGGACAGGGCCACGTGGTGGGTGACACCGGCGTCCGCCTCCGCCTTGAGAAGGTTGGTGGTCGAAGTGCGGAAGAACTCCATGACGGCGTCGTCCGCGAAGGAAGGCGAGTTGGAGACGTCGACCACGACCGAGGCGCCCGTCAGGACCTCGGCGAGACCCTCGCCCGTGAGGGTGTTGACACCGGTGTTGGGAGCGGCCGGTACGGCCTCATGGCCGTGCTCCTTGAGCTTGGCGACCAGCTTCGAGCCGATCAGTCCGGTACCGCCGATGACGACGACCTTCATGAGGGAATCCTTTCGGAGTGCGTGATTGTCGCGAGGACAGGGTTTGTAAGGAAAGACCGGGTTCACATGTTTTGTGTGACAAGGTCGCCATACGTCCGGCCGGTTTCCGGCTATTCGACGAGCTTTCCCTCGGTGGAGACCTCCGCCATGAGCGAGGCGATCTCCTCCGGAACGGGAGGAATGCTCTCGTGGGCGACACCGGTCTTCGGGGACCAGACGAGGTTGACGCGGAACGCGGGGTCCGTCTCGGGGAAGTCGCTGCGGTTGTGGCAGCCGCGGGTCTCCCGGCGCTCCAGTGCCGCCTCGAGAGTGGCGCGCGCGGCCAGGGCGGCCGACTTCAGGTCGAAGGCGTGGGCGAGGTCCTGGAAGCCGGCGATGTCGGGGTGGACTCCGACGTTCTCCATGCGCTTCTCGATGAGGTCCAGCTCCGCCAGACCGGCGCGCAGACCTTGCTCGTCCCGGACGACGCCCGCGTGCTCGGTCATGGTGTTGCGGATGGCGCGCTGCAGGGCGCGGACGTTCTCGGGTCCGTCGGCGGCGAGCAGCTCGTCGACCTCGGCGCGGGCCCCGGCCATGGCGGAGGCGCTGCGGGGCTGTGCGGTGAGTGATTCCGAGTAGGCGGCGGCGGCCTGACCGGTGATGCGGCCGTAGACCAAAAGCTCGATGAGGCTGTTGCCGCCCAGGCGGTTGGCGCCGTGCAGTCCGCTGGCGGCCTCGCCGATGGCGTACAGGCCGCGGACGTCGGTGCTGTGGTCCTCGGGGCGGACCCAGACACCGCCCATCGAGTAGTGGGCCGTGGGGGCTACCTCGATGGGATCACGCGTGATGTCGAGCATCTGCAGTTCAAGGAGCGTCTGATAGACCCGCGGGAGCCGCGCCATGATCGTCTGGCGGGGAAGGTGCGAGACGTCGAGCCAGACGCCGCCGTTGGGCGTGCCGCGCCCCTCCTTGATCTCGGTGTAGGAGGCCAGCGCCACGCGGTCGCGCGTGGACAGCTCCATGCGCTCGGGGTCGTAACGGCTCATGTACCGCTCGCCCAGGGCGTTGCGCAGGACGCCGCCCTCGCCGCGGGCCGCTTCGCTGACCAGCGTGCCGGCGGCGTTCTCCGGCTCGATGATGCCGGAGGGGTGGAACTGCACCAGTTCGGGATCGCGCAGCCTGGCCCCGGCCTCGACCGCCAGCCGGAAGGAGTCGCCGGTGTTCTCGTCGCGCCGCGAGGACGTGCGGCGCCAGATGCGCGTGTGACCGCCGGCCGCGAGGATGACGGCGTCCGCGTGGATGAGGTAGCGGGTGCCGTTGCTGAGGTCGAAGCCGTAGGCGCCGAACACCGCGCCGTCGTGCACCAGGAGGCGGGTGATGTAGACGCTGTCGAGCAGGGGGATGTCCAGCTGGCTCGCCCGCCGGACGAGCGTGCGCTGGATCTCCAGGCCCGTGTAGTCGCCGGTGAAGGCGGTGCGCCGGAACTTGTGCGCGCCGAAGAAACGCTGTGAGATGCGGCCGTCCTCCTCACGGGCGAAGGCCATGCCGTATCGCTCCAGGTCGTCGATGCCCAGGGCGGCGCCCTGGGTGACGATCTCGGCCGTACGGGGGTCACCGAGCAGGTAGCTCTCCTTGAGCGTGTCGGCGGCATGCTGCTGCCAGCTGTCCTCGGGATCCATCGTGGCCAGGGCCGCGTTGATCCCACCGGCGGCCAGTGAGGTGTGGGTGTCCTCCTTGGCACGTTTGCCGACGGCGACAACGTCGACGCCGGCCTCAGCCAGCTCGATCGACGCCCGCAGGCCGGCTCCGCCGGTGCCGATCACCAGCACCGTGGTGGCAAGACGTTGTTCGGTAATGGCCACGATCACTCCCGTCGCTCTGGGTGGGTCACGGACAAGTGACAAGTCCGGGCGACGGTTTGTGACATGGGTGCCGATGTAGTGAGCACCGTGCGTGTGCAGGTGTCACAACTTTGCGGCGTCGTCGGTCACCTGGGTAAGCCTGAAGCCCGGAGAGGAGCAAGGGGATGACGTATGTCATCGCGCAGCCCTGTGTCGACATCAAGGACCGGGCGTGCCTGACCGAATGCCCGGTGGACTGCATCTACGAGGGCGTACGCACGCTGTACATCAACCCCGACGAGTGCGTCGACTGCCACGCCTGCGAGCCCGTGTGCCCGGTGGAGGCGATCTTCCAGGAGGACGACCTGCCGCAGCACTGGGCGCACTACCGGTCCGTCAACGAGGAGTTCTTCGACGGCGGTTCGCCGCAGCGGCGTGGACCTCGTCGGGCGCCCGGTGACCATCCCCTGGTCGCGGCCCTGCCGCCGCAGCACGTGCGCAAGAAGGAGATCTCCGGGTTCACCGTCCGCAAGGAGGAAGCCGCCGACGTGGATCCGTGGTTTCCGCTCTGACCGGTCAGGGAGCGAGTGTGATGGTGGTGGGGGTGCCCCTCCAGGCCATGCGTGCGTACGGACACAACCCGTCGGCCCGCTCCATCAGGCTCGTGGCCGTCTCGCGCGGGACGCCGGGCCACCGCACCACCAGGTCGACGTGGAGCAGATAGCCGCCGTCCTCGGGATCACGTCCGAACGCGACGGTCGCCAGGACTGAGATAGCCGCGGGGTCGAGTGCCTCCTGCCGCGCCAGGAGGCTCAGCGCGCCGTGGAAGCAGGCCGCGAAGCCGGCCGCGAACAGCTGCTCGGGGTTGGTCCCCTGGCCGCTGCCGCCCAGCTCGGCGGGCATCCGCAGACCCAGGTCCAGGGCGCCGTCGGACGAACGTGCCCGGCCGGAGGCCCGCCCGTGCGAGGCCGCACCACCGTCGACGGTCACCGTCGTCGTGTAGATGGGCGAGAACTCGTCCCCGGTGAAGTCCTTCTCGGTGGACAGGGCGGGCAGCTGGATCGGATCGGTCACGGCATGACTCCGAGTCGTCGTGGTGAGGCGTCCGTCGTGCAGTTCGGGCCGGACTACTGCATGACCGAGGAACGACCGCTCCTGTGACGCCGGCCGTGAGCGACGGAGACGCCGAGGGCTGGTCAGTCCTGCAGGGAGGCCACGTAGGGCGCCAGTTTGGCCGGGTTCATCACCCACATGACCCGGTCGATACCCTCCTCCGAGACGTCGAGGGACAGCAGACTGACGGGTTCCCCGCCGGAGGAGATCAGCACCGCCGGCAGACCGTTCGCCTCGACCCACCGGATGTCCGTCTGCGGCCAGAAGCGCGGGGCGAAGGCCACGAGGTACCGCGACACGTGGGTCCGTCCGACCACCGGGATCCTGGATGCGCCGCGGATCCCGCCGCCGTCCGAGTAGCTGACGACATCGGCGGTCAGAATGTCCTCCAGGACCGACAGCTCGCCCGTCCGCGCCGCGGAGAGGAACACCTCCAGCAGGCGCCGGTGGGCGGTCCGCGTGACGCGCGCCGTGCGCTCGGCGGCCAGGTGCTTGCGCCCCCGGCTCACCAGCTGGCGTGCGTTGGCCTCGGTCGTCTCCAGGATCTCGGCGATCCGGCCGTAGGGGTAGTCGAACGCCTCCCTCAGCACATAGGCGGTGCGTTCCACGGGGTTCAGCTTCTCCAGAAGCATCAGAACCGCCAGCTCCAGAGCCTCGGCACGCTCCGCACCCAGTTGCGGGTCCTCCGTGGTGTCGACGGGATCGGGAAGCCACGGCCCGACATAGGATTCCCGGCGCACCCGCGCGGACTGAGCCAAGTTGATCGCCAACCGTGTGACGACCGTGGTCAGGAAGGCCGCCGGTTCCTTCACCTTCGTGCGGTCCGTGTTCTGCCACCGCACCCATGTGTCCTGCACGACGTCCTCGGCCTCCACCATGCTGCCCAGTACGCGGTACGCGATGCCGAAGAGCTGGGGGCGTACCGCGAGGAAGTCCTCCATCGCTTGATCAAGGGCGTCGGGGTGGCTGCCAGCGTGCATGAAGAGTCCCTTCTGGCTTGTGCGCACCATGTTACAAGCGGCGCTGCCGGTCGATTTCCTGGCCGACCGCATGCCCGCGCCCGACATGTCTCCTGCGTCACACCGTGGTACTCGTTCCTTCTCCTCGGCCCTGATCACGTCACGTTCCCTCCGTGTCACGGATGGATCGCGCACCCGGTCATGACTGCGTACGACAAGGGACCAGGAAGGCACACACAGTGTGGGAAATGACGTCCATGCGTACACCCGTCGACGTCGAACAGGGCCTGCTCACGGTGCTCTTCTCCGTTGTCGCGGTGCACGCGCTGTGGCAGGGCCTGCGGCCCCGGGGCACCGGAGGCCGTGACAGGGTGGACCACCTCCTGCACGCCGCCATGGCCGCGGCCATGGCGGCGATGCCCTGGAGCCTCGGCCGCTCGCTGCCCGGTTGGACAGCGACGCTCCTCTTCACGGCCGCCGCTGTGTGGTTCCCCCTGACGGCCTTCGACCGCCGCCCGGCGCACGCCGTTGCGGCGATCACCGCACAACTGCCGTCCGCCGTGGGCATGGCGGCGATGGCCTGGATGCTGCGCCCGTCCCACGGCCGGGAGCACGTCTCGGCCGGATCTCTCGGCGACGCCGCAGGAGCGGCCACGGTGGTCACCGCCGTGCTGACGTCGTATCTCCTGGCATGCGCCATCCGGTTGTTGACTCGCCCCATGCCATCGCTCCGGTCCGACACCGACCGCGCGCACGGCGCCGCACCGACGGATCCGTACGGACAAACGCGCCACGGAGCCATGGCGTTGGGGACTGCGTTGATGCTGGTCATGCACCACTGAGCTCCGGTTCACAGCGTGCCGACGACCGCCTTGCTGCGCATCAGGAAATCCGACAGATAGCTGTCGTGGGGCACGCCGGGAGCCATCCAGTAGGTCGGGTGGTCGCCGACGTACACATTGGCGATGGTGGGTTCCGCCAGCAGCGCGTCGAGTAGGGCCCGGTCGCGGGTATGGGCCGAGAGGACGAGCGTGTCCCGCAGCGGAGCGATGCCGTCCGTACGGTTCCAGGGCGCCACCCACACGCAGGGGAAGGGCAGTTCGGTCCGTAGTTGCTCGGCGTCGGCTCGGTCGACCTGGTGGACCGCGGGGCGCAGCGCGGCACTTCCGTCGCCGAGATCCTCCACGATGCCGTCGCCGCCGAGCCAGGGCCGGGTCCCGGCCGCCACGAACCGCAGGTGGGAGTCGAGAGCCCGGGCCCGGTCCAGGCCGCACACCGGAAGCACCGCCCGCTCGTCCTGGGGCGGCAGACCGGGCAGCCGGGACAGGCGGGCCGCGAGGGCCTGGGCGAGCGGTGCCGGATCGCCCTCGACGAGCACGGCGGTGGCGTTGACGCACGCGGTGCCGCCCTCGTCGGCGACCGACGCGACGATCGTGTCGAGGTGCCGGCGCCAGTCGGTGTCCGCGGTGACGAGGATCTTGCTCCGGCCGGGCCCCTGGGGCAGTACGCGGGGATCGCCGGCGTACCGGGCGACCACGTCGTCGCCGCCGTACACCACCGCGCGGTCGGCGCCGCGGATCAGCGCGTCGGCGGCTCGATGGTCCGTAGGAAGCAGCACCAGTTGGTCCTGTCGGACACCCGCGCGGTGCAGCGCGGCGACCAGCCGGTGCGGGGTGAACGGCTCGCGCCGCGACGGGCGTACGGCGACGCGGTAGCCCAGGGTCAGGGCCTCCAGCCACAGCCGGTGGACACCGGGGTGGTTGCCGGAGGCGTTGACCGCGAACACGTCACCCCGTCGTGCCCAAACGGCGTGCCCGGCACCCGCGCGCTCGCGGCCGGCGAGCGTCCCGCGCGGCCTGCCCTGCTCCGCGGACGAGCGCGCCAGAGCGACGAAGCGCGCCGTGCCCCGGGTCGCGGCGCGCACCACCGGGAGCGGAGTTCCGCAGGTGCGGCTGACGAGGTGCTCGTACTCGCCTACGTCCAGGCCGCCGACGGTGGCGGTGGCGAACTCCTCGGCGGCCGCCTCAAGGAGTGCGTCGACACGGGCCGCCGGTACGGGCTCGGCCTTGCGCAGCGCGGACAGCGTCCGGGTCACGTACACCGGCGGCACCAGGCTCAGCCGCGCCACCTCGGCGCCGGTCACGTCCTGCACCGCGCTCGGTACCCGCGTCCGGTAGGGACCGCGGGGGCCCAGCGCGTCCAGATGGACCGGCGGGAAAGCTCCGGTGGCCGTCATCAGTACACGCCCTCGATCACCCGGTCGCCCTCGACCGTGGGGACCGGTGCCACGTCGGCCACGGCGTCCCCCGCCTGGCCGTCGACCGGGCGCACGCGCAGGGCCGTGTCGCGTTCCGCGTTGTTGGGAATGAGCATGGACTTGCTGACGTGGCTGACGATCACCTGGCCGCGTTCACCGAACCCGACCGGTTCCCGGGTGCCGGGGGTCACGACCGACAGGAACACGTACGGCGACACCGGATCGAACACGCAAGGCTGGGCGGCGCTGAGACCGACTCGCTCGAGGAGCGCGGTGAGCATCATGGTGTTGCCGTACATGCCGACAAGAGGGGTGTCGGGGAAGACGTCCGTGGCCAGCAGGTGGCGGGTGTCGGGGTCCATGTGCGTGCCGCCCCAGACGATGGCCCTCACCGAGCCGTTGATCCGCTCCAGAAGGTCGTCCTCCCGGGCGAAGCGCTCCAACAGCGGGGTGGTGGCGGCGAGCACGCCGATGTCCTGGGTCGACAGAATCCGCCGGCACTGGTCGACGAGGTGGTCGGTGTAGGACTCGACCTCGTCGCTGCGGCCCGCGGCGACCAGTTTCCTCACCCACCGCGGGTCCATGTCGACGCTCAGCCCCGGACCGCCCAGGGACCGTGCCGCCCGCTGCAGGACGTCCCCCACCAGGTGCGGGCCGGTCGGCGCCACGGTCAACCACTGGGTACCGGTGGGCAGGCCGTGGGCGCGCAGCCGCCGGTCGACCTGCTCCGTGCTGTGCGACACCCAGTCGTCGAACTGGACGACCCGCTTCGGTGCCCCGGTCGTCCCGCCGCTGTCGAAGACGTTGACCAGCCGGACGTCGCTCCCGTAACCGCGGGGGACCAGGTCCGTCACCGGGACCTCCCGCAGTTCGTCGGTCAGATCGGGGAAGAGGGCCAGATTGGCCACTCCCTTGACGTCGTGCCGGGGATCGAAACCGAGTCGGTCGGCCCGGTCCAGCCAGTAGCGCGAACCGGTCGCCGGGTCGAAGTGCCAGCGCATGGCCGCTCGTACGAACTCGTCCGGGTCGACGCCGTCGAACGGGCCGGCGTTAAGGATGGCAGGGGGCTCGGGGGTCATGGCTGGTCCTTTCTTGGCAGATGAACGGGATGGCGGGGTCCGGCGGTGCCTCACGGCAGCAGACTCTCCAGGGGGACTGCGGGATCGGGGAGGACGGCGTCGTCGGTCTCCACGCCGGACTCGACGAGGGACCGGATCGAGTCGACGACGTCCCACACGTTGACGCTCATGCCGGCCAGGACGCGCTTGCCGGACATCCAGAAGGCGATGAAGCGCCGTTCGTCCCGCGCTCCGCGGAAGACGACGCGGTCGTAGCCGTCCGGCTCCGCGTATCCGGTGCACTCCATTGCGAGGTCGTACTGATCGGTGTAGAAGTACGGCAGCCGGTCGTAGACCGCTTCCTTGCCCAGCATGCTCAGCGCGGCCGTGCGCGGCTGGTGCAGCGCGTTGGCCCAGTGCTCCACCCGGAGATGGCGGCCGAGCCGCGGGTGGTAGGCGTTGGCGACGTCACCGGCGGCATGGATGTTCTCGGCGGAGGTCCTCAGGTGCGCGTCCGTGACGATGCCGTTGCGCACGTCCAGGCCCGCATCCTCGGCCAGACGGACATTGGGCGTGATTCCCACACCGACCACCACGGCGTCCGCGGGCAGGTGGGTGCCGTCGGCGAGCAGGACGCCGTCCGCGCGTCCGCCGGTTTTGGTGATGCGCTCGATCTCCGCGCGGGCTCGCAGGTCGACACCGTGTTCCCGGTGCAGGCCGGCGAAGACCTCGGCCGCCTCGCGTCCCAGGACCTTCAGCAGAGGCAGTTCCACGTGCTCGAGCACGGTCACGTCCGCCCCGGCCATCCGGGCGGCCGCCGCCGTCTCCAGGCCGATCCATCCGCCGCCGATCACCACGATCCGCGCGCCCTTGCTGAAGGCGGCCCTGAGACGGTCGCTGTCGCCCAGACGCCGCAGGTACAGCACGTTGTCCAGGTCCGCCCCGGGGACGGCCAGGCGGCGTGGCGCGGAACCGGTCGCCAGGAGCAGCTGGTCGTAGGGCACACGACTGCCGCCGTCCAGCGTCACCGCGCTGCCCCGCCGGTCGATGGACGTCACGTTCCGACCGAGAAGCAGGTCGACGTCGTTCGCCCGGTACCAGTCCTCGGGGTGCACGTGGACCGACTCGCGATCCTCCTTGCCCAGCAGATAGCCCATGGACAGCGGCGGCCGGATGTAGGGCCGTTCCTGCTCGTCGCCGATGACGACGAGAGGCCCGTCGTGACCGTGCGCGCGCAGTTCCTCCGCGGCCTTTCCGGCGGCCAGGTCGCCCCCGACGATCACGAAAGTTTTCACACGCGACATGATGAATCCCGTCCCAGATGGTGTGGCGCGCACAGCGAGCCGTGTGGTGGGACCGTCCAGAAGACCGGGCGGCAGGCCCAGTTGTGACAGCGCCGCCTGAAGGAGACACACTCCGTACGGCGTCTCACCGACCGCTCCGAAGAGTCACGGCCAGCAGCTCCGAGTCGTTGTGTCCCGGGAGCGGGACGAATCCGTGCTGTGCCAGCTCGTCGACGAGCCGAGCGCGCGTCGCGGGCCACATCCAGAACGTCTCGGAGTGTTCCCGCAGCACGTCCTTGGCATTTCTGACCCAGTAGTCGACGCGGGTGCGAATGCGGTAGCCGGCGGCCGACATCGTCATCCGCCCGCCGTAGATGTGCTCGCCGACTCGCTTGTCCGCCAGCACGCGCACGACGGTGCGGACCGGAAGGCGGGCCGGCGGCAGCTGCAGGAACAGCGAACCGTCAGGGGTGAGAGCCCCGCCGATCGCGGACCACAACCTCTCGCGTAGAGCAGGTGGGAGGCAGCCCACCATGTTGTGACAGACGGCCACGTCCGCGACCGCGTGCAGCGCCGCCTCGTCCAGGGGGTGCGGGTGCACGGTCACCCGGTCCCGCTGCTCGGCGGGAAGGGAGGCGAGCCGGGTCAGCAGGGACGTGCGCATGGCCCGGGCCGGCTCGACGGCGTGCACGTCTGCCCTGGAGTCGGCCAGCGCCAGCATCGTCACCCGCCCGGTACCGGCCCCGATGTCCAGCACGCCGCTGCGGGCCTTGGCGACCTCACGGCCGTACAGGCGACGGACCCGCGCTTCGTCCTCGTCGGCCTGCAGGATGTCGTAGAACTCAGCGGTCACCGCATAGGAGTCGAATTCCCGTCGGCTGTTCGGCGTTCTGGGTATGACAGTGTGCATGCCCGACATGACAACGTATGAACAGAGTGTGTGACACGAGGGCGGCAGCCGTGTACCGGTGTCACAGATGCACACGGTGCGCAGTCAATTCTTCGGCCCCGTCTCCGACCTTCGCGACCGGACCAGTGCCCCTTCCCGCCGGCGACTCCGCCGCGCCCCAGGTCAGTGGCCCCATGGCAGGGCACACCGACCGGCCGGCCGAGCGCACCGGCCCCGAAACCGTCGTGAGAGCGGAGTACGTCGTCATGACCGCGCGTTCCCCACAGGTATGGCTGCCCGCACAGTTCGGCCGTCTCGCCGATCTGCCCCCGGGGCTCGACTACGCCCGCTGGGACGGCCGTTCGGCCTTCCCGACGGACCCGGCGGAGGTGGAGTTCTATGTGCCGCCTCTGACCAAGGACATCGACATCATCGCCGGGCCGCTCGCCCGGATGACACGTCTGCGGGCGGTTCAGGCCCTCAGCTCCGGTACCGACGAACTGCGGGCGGCACTCGATCGCCTTCCCCGTGAGGTGACCTTGTGCAGCGCGCGGGGAGTCCCGGCCGCCGGCACGGCGGAGCTGGCTCTGACGCTGATCCTCGCCTGTCTGCGGGGCATACCGGAGTCGCTCCGTGCCCAGAACCGGGAGGACTGGAACCCGCGGACCTTCTCGTCCCTGTACGAGCGGTCCGTGCTCATCGTCGGCCACGGCGCCGTCGGCTCCGCGCTGGAGGAGCTCCTGACACCCTTCGGCTGCGTCGTCACCCGCGTCGGGCGCCAGGACAGGGACGCGCGTCAGGGGCCGGTGCACTCCGTCTCGCGACTGCCCGGGCTCGTCGCGGACGCGGACGTGATCGTGCTGTCCACTCCGCTGACCGCGGCGACCCGTCAGCTCTTCGACGCCGGACTGCTGGCCCGTGTGAAGGACGGCGCCCTGCTCGTCAATGTGTCCCGGGGAGCGGTCGTCGACACCGACGCCCTGCTGAAGGAGGTGCACGGTGGTCGGCTGCGGGCCGCCCTCGACGTGATCGACCCCGAGCCGCTCCCGCCGGGGCATCCGCTCTGGACAGCGCCCGGCGTCCTGATCACCCCGCACGTCGGCGCCTTCACCCCCGACCTGTGGCCCCGTCTCGAGGCGCTCATCCGACGGCAGCTGGCCCGGTTCGCCGCTGGTGAGGAGCTGGAGAACGTCGTCACACGCTGACGTCGGGCCACGCGACGGTGTCACACCTTCGCCGTCTCGCCGGTCGTGACTGGGACAGCAGTTCATGAATGCACCTGAACAGTGCAGTCAGTGCAGGCAGTGCAGTTCTGGACGAATCGGCTCCGTCGTGCCCGCTGTGCGCTGACCCGATGCGGGACCAGAGACGGCGAGCCCCGGAGTGCGACGCAGAAACGAATGGTGACGAGATGGGCAACGACAGCCGGCTGGCCGAGCCGGAGCGGGGGCGCGGCGGAGAGAGACTCGCCACGTGGGTGGACAGCCGGACGGGCCTGCGGGGGCTGACTCGCTCCGCGCGCCGCCTGGTCTTCCCGGACCACTGGTCGTTCCTGCTCGGCGAGATCGCGCTCTACAGTCTCGTCATCCTGCTGATCACGGGTGTCTACCTCAGCCTCTACTTCCACCCTTCCGCCGACCTCGCGGTCTACGACGGCCGGTACGCGCCGTTGCGGGGGCAGTTGGTGTCCCAGGCCTTCGACTCGACCCTGCACATCTCCTTCGACGTCCGCGGCGGTCTGCTCGTCCGCCAGGCTCACCACTGGGCGGCACTGGTCTTCGTCGCCGCGGTGGTCGTGCACCTGCTGCGGGTCTTCTTCACCGGCGCGTTCCGCAAGCCGCGTGAGCTGAACTGGGTGCTGGGGTTCTTGTTGCTCGTCCTGGCCATGTTCGCGGGCCTGACCGGCTATGACCTGCCCGACGACCTGCTGTCCGGAACCGGCCTGCAGGTGGTCAACGGCACTCTGCTGTCGATCCCGGTCGTCGGGACCTACCTGTCGTTCTTCCTCTTCGGCGGCGAGTTCCCCGGCGAGGACCTGATCGCCCGCTTCAACACCCTGCACACGCTGGTCATCCCTGCGCTGATGATCGCCCTGCTGGTCGGCCATGCGGCTCTTGCCGTACGCCACCGGCACACGCAGTACGCCGGGCCGGGCCGGACCGAGAACAACGTCGGCGGCCTTCCGTTCAAGGTTCATGCCGTCAAGTCTGCTGGCTACTTCTGCTTCGTGTCCGGCGTGATCTTCTTCATGGCCGCCGTGGCCCAGATCAACCCCGTGTGGGAATACGGCCCCTTCCGCCCCGACCAGGTCTCCGCCGGATCCCAGCCGGACTGGTACATGGGCGTCGCGGACGGCCTGCTGCGCGTCATGCCCGGCTGGGAGATCGACCTGTGGGGCCACACCCTGGCCCTGGACAACCTCCTGCCCCTGCTGGGCGGGATGCTGCTCTTCCTGGCGATGGGCGCCTACCCCTTCCTGGAAGCCTGGGTTACGGACGACGACCGTGACCACCATCTGCTGGACCGCCCCCGCAACCGCCCCGTGCGGACCGCCCTGGGGGTGGCCTGGCTCAGCGTCTACGCGGTGGCGCTCATCGGCGCCGCCAACGACGTGCTAGCCACCAGGCTGCACCTCTCCGTCAACTCAGTGACGTGGACCGTGCGCGTCGGCCTGTTCGTCGTCCCGGTCCTGGCCTTTGTGATCACCAAGCGCCTCGCCCTGGCCCTGCAGCGCCGCGACCGCGACGAAGTGCTGCACGGACGCGAGACCGGCGTCATCAAACGACTGCCGCACGGCGAGTACGTCGAGGTCCACGAGCCCCTCGACCAGGCGCGGTTGCACACCCTCACCGCCCACGAGCAGTACCGACCCCTGGAGGGCGGGCCCGACCGGGACCCCGACGGCTCCGCGCCCGCCCGCACCCGGCGCCTGCGCGTCGCGCTCAGCCGTGCCTTCTACGGCCCGGGCGCCCAGATCCCCAAACCCTCGCCGACCGAGCACAAGGAGCTCACCGGGCGGCATCGGCCCTGAGCCGCGCGGCGGCACCAGCGCCGTCCTCGCGGCCGAAGCGGCCTCCCCAGCACCCCGGCAGACGGTCACTCAGCTCTTACCGGCCGTCGGCACCAACACCCGCCTCCCGTCCGGGAGACGCGGGCACCGATCACCGATCCCGTCCGAAAGGCAATCGACATGGACCGAACCGCCCGCACCAGCCGGGCCCGCACCGCTCTCACAGCCCTCGCCACCGCGAGCATCTTCGCCGGGCTGCTCGTCACCACGACCGGCCCGGCCGCCGCCGACAAGGGCGCCGCCACCGAGGCACCCAAGCCCACCGTCGTCCTGGTCCACGGCGCGTTCGCCGACTCCACGAGTTGGAACGACGTCATCCGCAAGCTGCGGCACGACCGGTACCCGGTGGTCGCCGTCGCCAATCCGCTGCGCTCCCTGAGCGGCGATTCCACCTACCTCAAGGATGTCCTGGCCGGCATCGACGGGCCCATCGTCCTGGCCGGGCACTCCTACGGTGGCTCGGTGATCAGCAACGCGGCCACCGGCAACGAGAACGTCAAGGCGCTGGTCTATCTCGCGGCCTTCCTCCCGGACAAAGGCGAGAGCGCGGCCGACCTGTCGGGGAAGTTCCCCGGCAGCACGCTCGGCGACGCGCTGCGGCCGGTACCGACCACGAACGCCGACGGCTCCCAGGCCAACGACCTCTACATCCACAACGACAAGTTCCGCCACCAGTTCGCGGCGGACGTGCCTCGTGACAAGACCGACCTGATGGCCGTCACGCAGCGGCCGATCACCGACGCCGCCCTGGCCGAGAGCGCGGCCGAGCCGGCCTGGAAGACCATCCCCTCATGGGTCCTGGTCGCCACACAGGACCTCAACATCCCGCCCGCAGCCCAGGAGTTCATGGCCCAGCGGGCCCACGCCCACACCTCGAAGGTACGGGCCTCCCACGCGGTGAGCGTCTCGAAGCCCGGAAAGGTCACCGAGGTCATCGAGGACGCCGCTCACTCGGTGCGCTGACACCGCAAGACGGGTCCTGTGCGGACGGGCGCGCTGCCGCGAGCCCGTCCGCACGGCTCGTCGCGAGTCACACCCGGCCGGTGCGGCCGGTCAGGTGTCCGCGACCCGCTCAACCGGCCGACGCTGCGGCGGGCCACCTCCCGCACCGGCCCCGGATGTGCAAGGACAAGCTCATGCGCCGCGAACCGCGGATCACACCGATAGGCCCCGCCGACCTTGCCCGAACCGTGGCGCTGCACCGCCGCTGCTCACCGCAGACCCTGTGGAGCCGCTACCACCGGGCGATGCCCGACCCCCGCACCTACCTGCCCACTCTGCTGACCCGTCCCGGTTCGGTCCACCTGGCCGTGCTGGACGTCACCGGACGCTTCGTCGCCGTCGGACATCTGATGCCGGATCACTCGGCCGTGGAGGCCGCGCTGTTGGTCGAGGACTCCTGGCAGGGCCGCGGACTCGGAACCCGTCTCCTGCGACGTCTGGCGCGGCACGCGCTCAGCGGCGGCTGGGAGAGCCTCTACGGTCTCTTCCTGGCAGGGGACGGACGGATCGATGCCATCCTGCGCCACGCGGACGTTCCCGTGCACCGCACGCAGGAAGGCGACACCGTCACCGCCTGGGTGCGGGCACGGGACCTCGCCGTCCTCCGCACGGAGCGCGCGAGCCGGCCACGGTTTTGTGGCCGGTGTCCGCAGGGCGGCAAAGGCGGATGACACCACATGCCTGCGCCGGTGCGGCGGGAGGGCCGCACCGGCGCTCCTTCTCCTACGCCATGGTGTCGGCGTACAGGTCGTCCTCGAACGCCGCGGCCTCCAGGATCGCCTTGACCGAGGTCAGGTAGCGGGCCGCGTCCGCCCCGTCCACCAGCCGGTGGTCGTACGACAACGACAGGTGCACCAAGTCCCGGATGCCGATGACCTCGTCGTCGCCGTCGCGGACGACCGCCGGCCGCCTGACCGTCGCGCCCACGCCCAGGATCGCGGCCTCCTTCGGCGGCACGATGACGGTGTCGAACAGCGCGCCGCGCGAACCGGTGTTGGAGATGGTGAACGTCGCTCCCGTCACGTCGTCGGGAGTGAGGTGCCCGCCGCGGGCCCGGCCGGCCAGGTCGTGGACGGCCCGGGCGAGCCCGGCGACCGTCAGGTCCCCGGCCGCCTTGACGACCGGGGTCATCAGGCCGTCCTCCGTGTCGACCGCGATGCCGATGTTCTCGGTGTCGAAGTAGGTGATGGTCCCCGCGGCCTCGTCGATCCTGGCGTTGACGACCGGGTGCGCCCTCAACGCCTGGGCGGCGGCCTTGATGAAGAAGGGCAGCGGCGACAGCTTGAGCCCCTCGCGGGCGAGGAAGCCGTCCTTCGCCCGGCCGCGCAGCCGCATGAGCCGCGTGACGTCGGCCTCCACCGTGGTGGTCAGCTGCGCCTGCTCCTGCAGCGCCTTCTTCAGGTTGTTCCCGATGGCTGTGCGTATGCGGGTCATCGGCACCGTACGGCCGCGCAGTGAGGAGGCTTCGGTGCCGGCGGCCGGGGCGACAACCGGCGGTGCGGCAGGAACTGCGGCCGCCGGCACGGGCGAGGGGATAGGAGTCGGCGACGGTGTCGGGGCCGGAGTCGGAACCGGGGTCGCAGAGGCGGGCTCGGCCCGGGGGGTCGACGGTGCGACCGGCGTGCGGGCCGGGTCAGTCGGGGCCTCGACCGGCGTGCCGATGACGCCGAGGGCGGCGCCGACCTCGACGGTCTCGTCCTCCGCCACGGTGATCTCCAGAAGAACACCGCCCGCCGGGGAGGGGATCTCGGTGTCGACCTTGTCGGTGGAGACCTCCAGCAAGGGTTCGTCGGCCTCGACGCGCTCGCCGACCTGCTTCAGCCAACGGGTCACGGTGCCTTCGGTGACGGACTCGCCGAGGGCGGGCAGGGTCACGGAAACCGTCATGGTGTCGTCAACTCCTCAACATCGGCGGGCGCGACGCGACGGCCCGCCGGATCTGTCGTTCGTGGTGTGTGTGCGGGGCCGGTCGCGTCCGGCGTCGCTCAGCGGTCGAGGCCGTAGCGCTCGCGGGCCTGTCCGACGGTCGCCGGGGGGACCTGCCCGGCCCGGGCCAGCCGGTCCAGCGCGGTCACGACGATCGACTCGGCGTCCACTCGGAAGTACCGGCGGACGTCCTCACGCGTGTCGGACAGACCGAAGCCGTCGGTGCCCAGGGAGTAGTAGTCCTGCTCGATCCACTGGCTGATCTGATCCGGTACCTGCCGCATCCAGTCGCTGACCGCCAGTACAGGACCGGGCGCGCCCGCGAGCGCCCGGGTGACGAACGGCGTGCGCTCCTCGCCGCGCATCCTGGCGTCGTCGGCGCGCATCGCGTCCCGGCGCAGCTCCGTCCAGGACGTCACCGACCACACGTCGGCGTGCACGCCCCAGTCGGAGGCGAGGAGTTCCTGCGCCCGCAGGACCCAGTGGACGGCCGTACCGGAGGACAGCAGTTGCAACCGCGGCCCGGCGGCACCGGGTTCGGCGGGCCGGAACCGGTAGACGCCCCGCACGATGCCCTCCTCGATGCCCGGCACCGCCGGCATGGCCGGCTGATGCTTCGGCTCGTTGTACACGGTCAGGTAGTAGAAGACGTCCTCGGGCCGCTCGCCGTACATCCGGCGCAGGCCGTCCCGGACGATCACCGCGATCTCGTAGGCGAAGGCCGGGTCGTAACTGACCGCCGCCGGGTTGGTGGCGGCCAGCAGATGCGAATGGCCGTCACCGTGCTGCAGACCCTCGCCGGTCATGGTCGTGCGCCCTGCGGTGCCACCGACCACGAAGCCACGGCCCATCTGGTCGCCGAGCGCCCAGAACTGATCGCCGGTGCGCTGGAATCCGAACATCGCGTAGAAGATGTAGAACGGGATCATCGGCTCGCCGTGGGTGGCGTACGAGGTCGCCGCGGCGGTGAACTCGGCCACGGAACCGGCCTCGGTGATGCCCTCGATGAGGAGCTGCCCGGTGGTGCTCTCCTTGTAGTGGAGGAGCTGGCCTGCGTCGACGGGGTCGTAGTTCTGGCCCTGCGGCGAGTAGATGCCGGCCGTGGGGAACATCGACTCCATACCGAAGGTGCGGGCCTCGTCGGGAACGATCGGTACCCAGCGCGCGCCGCTCCGCTCGTCCCGCATCAGGTCCTTGACCAGCCGGACCAGTGCCATCGTGGTGGCGATCTCCTGGTGGCCGGACCCCTTCTCCAGGGCCTCGAAGGGCTTGGCGGGCGGCTCCGGCAGCGGCGCGGCCGTCACCCGGCGCAGCGGGAGGGGGCCGCCCAACGCGGCCCGTCGCTCGCGCAGGTACCGCACCTCGGGCGAGTGTTCGCCGGGATGCCAGAACGGGACCTGGTCCCCGGCGAGCGCGCTGTCGGGGATGGGCAGCTCCAGTACGTCGCGCAGCTCACGGAACTGCGCCATCGTGAGCTTCTTCATCTGGTGGTTGGCGTTGCGCGACTCGAACGCCGAGCCCAGCGTGTGGCCCTTGACCGTCTGGGCGAGAACCACGGTCGGCGCGCCCCGGTGCTCCACCGCGGCCCGGTAGGCGGCGTATACCTTCAACGGCTCGTGTCCGCCGCGGGAGTTCTCGAACAATTCCACCACCTGCGCGTCGCTCAGGGATGCGGAGAGGGCGGACAGGGCGTCCCCGGTGAAGAAGTTCTTGCGTATGTACGCGGCGTCCCGCGCGGCCAGCGTCTGCAGCTGCGCGTCGGGCACCTCACCCAGCCGCCGCACGAGGTCACCCGTGGTGTCCTGCCCCAGCAGCGGGTCCCACGCCTCGCCCCACAACGTCTTGACCACGTTCCAGCCCGCGCCCCGGAACCGTGCCTCCAGCTCCTGGACGATCTTCGAGTTGGAGCGGACCGGCCCGTCCAGGCGCTGCAGGTTGCAGTTGACGACGAACGTGAGGTTGTCCAGGCCCTCACGGGAGGCGAGCGTCAGGGCGGCCATCGACTCCGGCTCGTCCGTCTCCCCGTCGCCCAGGAACGCCCACACCCGTGAGGCGGAAGTGTCCTTGATGCCGCGCGCGTGCAGATAGCGGTTGAAGCGGGCCTGGTAGACGGCGCCGAGCGGGCCGAGGCCCATGGAGACCGTCGGGAACTCCCACAGCCACGGCAGCCGCCGGGGGTGCGGGTAGGACGGCAGGCCGTGACCGCTCGCCTCCCGCCGGAAGCCGTCCAACTGCTCGGCGCTCAGGCGCCCTTCGAGGAACACCCGTGCGTAGATGCCGGGGGAGGCGTGCCCCTGCAGGAAGAGCTGGTCGCCGGATCCGTCGCCGTCCTTGCCCCGGAAGAAGTGGTTGAACCCGATCTCGTAGAGCCAGGCCGCCGACGCGTAGGTGGAGATGTGGCCGCCGAGCCCCAGGCGTGAACCTCGGGTGACCATCGCGGCGGCGTTCCACCGGTTGAGCGCGGTGATCCTGGACTCCATCTCCAGGTCACCGCCGAACTCGGGCTGCGCGGCGGCCGGGACGGTGTTGATGTAGTCCGAGGACAGCAGCGGGGGCAGCCGGGTCCCGGACGCCTCGGCGAATTCGTGCACGCGCCGCATCAGGTACGCCGCCCGTTCCGGCCCGGCGTTGCGCACGACGGCGTCGAGAGAGGCCCGCCACTCGGCGGTCTCCTCCCGGTCACGGTCGGGTAGCTGGTCGAGCTCACTGATCGCGGGCGTCTCAGTGGGCCGGGACGGATCGTTCATGGCGCAGCCTTCCTGGCACGGCGTTGGGACGGGTGGGGCCGACCGCGGACACAGGGGTCGGCGGCCGACGGGAAGCGCGGGCGACGGCGCGGCGTCGCCTACCGGGGTCAGCGGCTCTTGAGCCACTCGGTGAAGGTGTGGTGGCCCAGATGGGCGTCCGGTCCAGGCAGCAGGGTCCGCTCCCCGACCACCGCGCCGAAGAAGGGCGCCCGCGCGTCGGCGACCACCGGCCCGGTCCGGCCCAGGACGGCCAGCAGCTCGCCGGTGGCCTCCTCGAGCCGGAGCTCCTGCGGTCCCGCGACCTCGAGCACCCCGAAGCGGGGCAGTCCCACAGCGGCATGGGCGACCGCCACGGCGACGTCGTCCGTCGAGACCGGGCGCACCAGCAGAGGCGGCACGTGCACACCGTCGGGCCGGATGCCGTCCGTCGCGATCGCCTCGACGGACTCGTGGAACGCAGTGGCGCGCACCAGGGTGCAGGGCACGGTGGCGTGCCGCGCCAGGTCCTCCTGCGCCGCCTTGGCGCGGAAGTAGCCGGAGCCGACGCGGTCGGCGCCCACCACCGACAGCGCCACATAGTGCTCGGCGCCCGCCGCGGCAGTGGCCTTGAGGAGATGGCCCGTCGAGGCGGTGAAGAACCGCGTACTGACCGTCTGTTCCCGTGAGGGGGCGTCGGTGACGTCCACGACCACCTCGGCGCCGCGCAGGGCCTGCTCCAGGCCCTGCCCGGTGCTCACGTCGACCGCGTCCGCGCGCGAGACCGGCACGACCTCCACGCCGTGGTCGCGGAGCCTGGCGACCGTCCGGGAACCGATCAGACCGGTGGCACCTACAACGGCGACTCTCATCTGGATCTCTTTCGTCGGGGGCCGATGACCCTGGCGGGTGTCCGATGGGCGGCGACGGCGGCGGCGGGCGTCCGCGTGCCACCGTGCTCACCACACCTAGACAGGTCGGAGCCGGTTCTTGTGACACCGTGTCGGTGCGGCCGACCGTCTCCACGTGTCACAGATTCCCGGGGGATCCGGTCAGGAGCATCGAGCGGTCGCCACGACCGCGACGATCACGTGAAGGCGCGGACGATGTGTCGCGCGGACACGGTGCAACCACGGAAGGTGCGACCCAGTGTCGGAGAACTCACAGCACACCCAGCACGGCCACCACGGACACGGGCACGGCACGGGCGGCGAGGACGGCCCCAGCTGGACCCGGGCGGCGAAGATGCTCCAGGACGCCTCACCGGTGACCGTTCCCGAGGGCGCCTCGGCCATGACTATCCACGTCGAGTGGGAGCCCGGCGACCCCGGTACCCCGCCGCACCGCCACTCCGGCCCGGCGTTCGGCTACGTCATCAAGGGTGCCGTCCGCTTCGAACTGGAAGGGGAGCCGGAGCGTGTCATCGAGGCCGGCGGCACCTTCTGGGAGCCCGGCGGCGACGCCATCCATTACCAGGACGGCAACGCTCTGGACGACGAGCGGACCGAGTTCGTCGTCACGATGATGTGCGCGCCCGGCAAGCCCATGCTGGAGTTGGTCGACGAGGCGGAACTGAAGGAGCGCGTCCACCTGCGCGCACAGCGGCCGACCGCCTGACAGCTGCGCGGGGCCCTGCGTCCGTGACACCCCGGCGAGTACCGGTGTCACGGACGCAGGGCCCCGCTTTTTGTACTTGGCCATTTTCCCGGTCCTTGCTGCTACTCCACGAAGTACGAGTCGTGCCGGTCGAAGAACGCGGCCCGCTCCTCCTCCGAAGCGTGCGCCAGCTGCGACACCTGCTCGAAGTACTCCTCGCGCGGAGCGCCCGGCGTGAACAGCAGCAGCATGTCGGCCGGGGCGTCGGAGTCGTTCCGGAAGGCGTGCAGCCCGCCCTGCGGCACGTGCAGGAAGTCCCCCTTGCGGGCGTCGACCCACTGCACACCGTCGAAGACGCGCACGGTGCCGTCCAGGATGTAGAACGATTCGGAGATCCGCTTGTGGAAGTGCGTCTTGGGGCCGCCCGCCCGGGGCCGCATCTCCACCCGGTACAGCCCGAACTCGCCCCGGGTGGTGGCGGTCGTCGCCAGGTAGTGGGTGGCGTCCTTGCCCGGACCGCTCTCGCCGAGGTTCGGCGGTGTGGTGGCAGGCCGGAAGACGGCGCTGACCTCCCCGTCCTCGCCCCAGTACTTCTGTTCCGGATACAGATACGACATAACAGGTTCCTCTTCCTCTTTCTCTGTGACAGGACTTCTCTGCGACAGGACCGGCGCGGGTTCGCCGGTGCCGGCCGAAAGCCCGGCCGGGGGTCATTTCGCGGATCGGTGATGAGTGAAGCGGGAGACCAGCGGCGGCTCCAACAGCCCGCCGTGGGCCCAACGTTGCGGCCGGTGTGGGGCCGCAGTGGTCTGCCGCAACAGGGCGAAGGCCAGCGCCGCGCCGACGGCCAGCAGCCCCGCACACAGAGGCATGGCCCTGCGGAACGACGCGTCGAAGGCGGCGCCCGACCGGTAGGCGTCCGGCCCCATCCCGACCAGGAGCGGCAGCGCCGCCACGGCCATCAGCCCGGCCGCCCGCGCCGCGGCGTTGTTGATGCCGCTGGCCAGCCCGGCGTTCGATGCGCCCACCGAGGACAGCAGGGTCACGGTCAGCGGAGCGACCAGGACGACCATGCCGGTTCCCATCACCACCAGCGCGGGCAGGACGTCGGCCGGGTAGGACGCGCCCGGCCCGACCCGCAGCATCATCAGCATGCCCGCGCCGCACACCAGCGGTCCGAGAGTGAGCGGGAGCCGGGGCCCCAGCCGCTGGGCGAGCACCCCCGAGCCGGAGGAGAACAGCAGCATCAGCACGGTGGTGGGCAGCATGGCCGCGCCGGCCGCCAGGGCCGAGTACCCGACGACGATCTGCAGCTGCAGCGCGGCCAGGAAGTAGAACCCGCCGGTGCTCGCGTAGACGCACAGGGTGATCAGGTTTATAGCGGTGAACTGCCGGGAGGAGAAGATCGCCGGCGGCATCATGGGGTCGGCGCTGCGCCGCTCCACGTGGAGGAAGGCGGCGCCGCAGACGACGCCGCCGACTGCCGCGGCGACGGCCACCGGCCCACCGTGGCGTGCCGCGGTCAGCGCGTAGGTGGTCAGGGCGAGGGCCAGGGCGCCCAGGACGGCGCCGGGTACGTCGAAAGCCCAACGCCCCCGGCCGGCAGCGCCGGTGGCCACCCCCGTGTCCTCGCGGAGCCCGCCCACGGATTCCGGGACGTGGTTCAGCGCGACGGGCACGCACAGCAGCGCCGGGACGATGCTCAGCACAAACGTCCACCGCCAGCCGGGGCCGTCGACCAGCCACCCGCCGAGGAACGGTCCGAGGGCCGCCGCGATCCCGCCGAAGCCGGACCACAGGCCGATCGCGCGCGGCCGGTCGTCCGGGTGGAAGGAGGCCTCGATGATCGCGAGCGAGCCGGGGGTGAGCAGCGCGCCGCCGACGCCCTGCAGCGCCCGGGCGGCGATCAACGTGCCGGCGTTCGGCGCGAGAGCGCACAGCAGCGAGGCGACCGCGAACCACACGACGCCCACGACAAAGACCCGCCGCCGCCCGAGTCGGTCGCCCAGGGAACCGCCCAGCAGGATCAGGCCCGCCAGGGCCAGCATGTAAGCGTTCACCGTCCACTGGAGCACGGCGAGATCGGCGCCGAAGTCCCGGCCGATGCGCGGCAGCGCGACGTTGGTGACGGTGGAGCCGAGCAGGACCACACTCGATCCCAGCACCGTGGCCAGCAGGGTCCACCGGCCGCGGGCACTGGCGATCCGGAGCAAGGGAACGGGAACAGGGGCGGCGCCGTCCGTGGCGGGAGAGTGCTTCATGTCGTGTCCTGGCGTCGTCCGGTGACCACGGGCCGGCGGGGCGGGGATCACCCGGGCGACGGCGGCAGTCGGTGCAGTGGGGCGAGCGGATACCGGGCGGACACCGGGCGGGCCGGGGTCCGTCGCCCGGCCGATGGCCGGGGTGGCCGGGTGACGGATACCGGCCCGCCCGGGCCGGAGCGGTCGGCTCAGCCGAACATGCCGGGCTTGTAGCCGCCGGCCGGCTGCCGGTTGATGACGTTGATGCGGTTGTAGGCATTGATGACGGCGATCAACGAGATCAGCGCCGCGAGCTGGTCCTCGTCGTATTGCTTCGCGGCGTTCGCCCAGGCGTCGTCCGACACCCCGACCGAGCCGTCCGCGATGCGCGTGCCCTGCTCGGTCAGTTCCAGGGCCGCGCGCTCGGCCTCGGTGAAGACCGACGCCTCGCGCCACACTGCCACCAGGTTCAGCCGCTGCTGCTCCTCGCCGGCGGCGGTGGCGTCCTTGGTGTGCATGTCGGTGCAGAAGCCGCAGCCGTTGATCTGACTGGCACGGATCTTCACCAGCTCCTGAGTGGCGACCGGCAGGGTCGAGTGCACCGCCGCTCCGGCCGAGTTCAGGTGCTTCATGACCTTGCCGGCGAGCGCGTTGCCGAAGTAGTTGATGCGAGCTTCCACGGGGGATCTCCTCAGGTGCGGAACAATTACGGTCCACTGACCGGGAACCTGCCGGATCTGTGACACCGCGGGTCCCGGTTCACCGGGATAGCGGTGTGACACCGTGTGAAGATGCTGGTACCAGGCACCACGTCCGGGCGGCCGTACACAGCCCGATAGCATCACGGCACACCGTCAGCGAATACAAGGTGATCACCATGGCAACCGAAAGTGTTCTGCATCCGAGCCTCATCGTTCCGATCGGGCACGTCGAACCCGTCCCGCGCCGCATCCGGGGGATGGTCGCCGGCCGGGTCGTCTTCGACACCCGCCGTGCCCTGTACGTGTGGGAATGGCAGGCATACCCGCAATTCAGCATCCCCGTCGAGGACTTGGTCGACGGGGAGCTCCGCGACGACGGACACATGGAGCAGCTCGGTGCCGGCCTGGCGCACCGTCACACTCTTGAGGTCGGACCGGAGGTCCGCGAAGGGGCGGTGTGGGTCTGGGGCGAGGGCGCTCCGGGCGCTCTGCGTGACACCGTGCGTTTCGAGTGGGAAGCACTGGACACCTGGCTCGAAGAGGACGAGCCGGTCTTCGTGCACCCCCGCAGCCCCTACTCCCGTGTCGACGCCCTGCGTTCGAACAGCAGGGTCCGGGTCGAGCTGGACGGAGTCGTGCTCGCGGAGGCCGACAACTGCGTCAAGCTCTTCGAGACCGGCCTGCCGACCCGCTACTACCTCGACCCCGCGACCATCGACTGGGCCCGGTTGCGCCACTCGGACACGGTCACACGCTGTCCGTACAAGGGGACGACGAGCAGCTACTGGTCCTTCGACGGTGACGCCGCTTCCCACGAGGACATCGCCTGGACCTACGACTTCCCGACGGCCCACGTCCACCGCATCGCGGGCCTGACCGCGTTCTACAACGAGCACGTCGACCTGTACATCGACGGCTTTCTGCTGCCGAAGCCCGCGGATGCGGACCGGACTTCAGCCGACCGGTGATCCGCCGGGGGTGCATTTCGCATCCCTTTCCCCGGCGCGTCACACAATGGCTCCCGGCCCGGTCTCATGGGAGGGAAAGACCTCCCGAACTCACCGCCCGTAAGGACCGTGCCATGAGTGACATCGTTCTCGAACCCGCCGCGCAGGAATTCGCCGACGCCACTGCCAAGCCGCCGCTGCTGTACGAACTCGGCGTCGAAGGTGCGCGCAAGTTGCTGGACGACGTCCAGTCCGGACCGGTCGAGAAGCCGGACGTGGACGAGAAGTGGATCACCGTCCCCGCGGAGGTCGGCGATGTGCGTGTGCGCATCATCAAGCCCGTCGGCAGCACGGGCGTCCTGCCCGTGATCCTTTACGTCCACGGCGGGGGCTGGATCCTCGGGAACTCCGGCACCCACGACCGCCTGGTGCGCGAACTCGCCGTGGGCGCGAAGGCCGCCCTGGCCTTCGTCGAGTACGACCGCTCCCCGGAGGCGAAGTACCCGGTCGCCATCGAGCAGGCGTACGCCACAGCCCGCTGGATCACCGCCCGGGGCGGCGACGAGGGGTTGGACGGCTCCCGCCTGGTCGTCGCCGGGGACTCCGTCGGCGGCAACATGAGCGCCGCCCTCACCCACCTGGCCAAACAGCGAGGCGACGTGAGGTTCCTGCACCAGTCGCTGTACTACCCGGTCACCGACGCGGGGCAGGACACCGAGAGCTACCGCACCTTCGCCCACGGGCCGCACCTGACGGCGAAGGCCATGGAGTGGTTCTGGAACGCCTACACCACCGACCCGACCGAGCGGGACCAGGTCACCGCCTCTCCGCTGCGCGCGACCCTGGAGGAGCTCCGGGGACTGCCGCCGGCGTTCGTCGCCGTCGACGAGAACGACGTGCTGCGCGACGAGGGCGAGGCCTACGCGCGCAAGCTGATCCAGGCCGGTGTGCCGACCACGAGCGTCCGCTACAACGCCTCGCTGCACGACTTCATGATGCTGAACCCGGTCCGCGGAACCCAGGCCTCCACCGCGGCGATCGAGCAGGCCGTCCACGTGCTGCGCGAAGCCCTCGGCACCAATTGATTCCGTGCGCGGCAACGGCGCGGAAAACGATCCCTGTTTTCCGCGCTCGCCGAAAGACCGCACGTCCCTCGAACCAGTACAGCCCTCCATCCGATGGCACGCGCAGGGCGCAGGCCGCATGCCACCGGCTGAATGAAAGGCCCCTTTCATGAGTGCACAGAAGCCGACCGTCGTCCTCGTCCACGGAGCGTTCGCGGACTCCTCGAGTTGGAACGGCGTAGTCGAAAGGCTCCAGTCCCACGGCCATTCCGTGGTATCCGCGAGCAATCCGCTGCGCGGGCTGAGCAAGGACAGCGACTACGTCCGACAGCTCGTGGAGTCCATAGCGGGCCCCGTGGTCCTCGTCGGGCACTCCTACGGCGGTTCGGTGATCAGCAACGCCGCACGCGGACTCGACCGGGTCAAGGCGCTCGTCTTCGTCGCGGCCTTTCTGCCGGACGAAGGGGAGAGCGCGGTCGCCCTGTCCGGGAAGTTCCCGGGCAGCACCCTTGGGGAGACGCTCCGCGCCGTGCCGATCGCCCTCCCCGACGGCAGCCGGGTGGCGGATCTCTACATCGAGGAGAGCAGGTTCCACCAGCAGTTCGCCGCCGACGTCCCCGAGACGACCGCGGCGGTCATGGCCGCCACCCAGCGGCCAGTGGCCGACGCCGCGCTGGCCGAGGGAGCCTCCGCCCCCGCCTGGAGGGACATTCCGTCCTGGGTCCTCGTGGCGACCGAGGACCGCAACATCCCGGCCCAGGTACAGATCTTCATGGCCGAACGCGCGAAGGCTACGGTCGTGACCGTCGACGCCTCCCACGCGGTCGTCGTCTCCCGTCCCGGTGACGTCGCTCGCGTGGTCGACGGGGCGGTACAGGCCACCGGTTGAGCCACCGTGATACCGAGGCGCGGTCGGAGTCATCGCGCCGTCCTCGCGGCCCGGCTTCGCTCCGGGCGCCGGGCCGCCGACTTCGGGAGCGCATCAATGAGCACGGAAGAGCAGGCCGCTCGCGGGCTGGCCGACATAGAGGCCTACCTGTACTGGGAGGCTCACCTCAGTGCCGCCCGTCAGCGCGTGGCCGCCTTCATCGCGCAGTCGGTGGGGCTCACCCACCAGCAGAAGAGGGACATCGAAGAGTGGTACCTCGACGAGCAGAAGTACGTCGCCGGGGTGGTGACGCAGCACATCGCCGACAGCGTCGCCGAGGCCGACTCGGCCCGCCATTGGCGTTTCCTGCGGTGTATGCGCCGGATGCTCATCGCGGTGGCCGTCCTGACCCTGCTGACCTTCGTGGGCACGGTGCTCCTCGTGAGTTCGCGCCTCTGACCCGAGCCGCGGGAAGAGCATCGATTTCGAGCCAGCCCCAGGCACTGTGAACGCCGGGGTATCGTGGCCGCAGGAGGCGGCCATGGTGAGGGGTGGGGCTCGGACCGGGCTCATCGGGAGACGAGACGAGTGCCGGGTCCTCGACGACTTGCTCGCGCAGGCCAGGGACGGTCGCAGCGGCATCGTGGTGGTGCGCGGCGAGGCGGGGATCGGGAAGACTGAACTGCTCAACCACCTCATCGACCGGGCCGGTGGATTCCGTGTCGTACGGGCGGCCGGCGTGCAGTCCGAAATGGAACTGTCCTATGCTGGACTGCACCAACTCTGCGCCCCGCTGCTGTCCCATCTCGATGATCTCCCCGGCCCACAACGCACCGCCCTGCGCACGGCGTTCGGGATGCAGGCCGGAGACGCGCCCGACCGGTTCCTGGTCGGGCTGGCCACGCTGAGCCTGCTGGCTGGGGCCGCCGGCGACGAGCCCATGCTGTGCCTGGTCGACGACGCACAGTGGCTGGACCGTGTGTCGTCCCAGACACTGGAGTTCGTCGCGCGCCGGCTGCTCGCCGAATCGGTGCTGCTGGTCCTGGCCGTCCGCGAGTCCGGCTCCCGCGAGATCCTGTCCGACCTGCCCGAACTCTTCGTCCACGGGCTGAACGAACGGGATTCCCGACAACTCCTCGACTCGGTCGTCACCGGACCGCTCGACCCACGGGTACGGGACCGGATCGTCGCCGAGACGCGTGGAAACCCGCTGGCCCTGCTCGAACTGCCGCGCGGCCTGACCGCCATGGAGATGGCAGGAGGCTTCGACGGCCCCACGGCCCGGCCCCTGGCCGGCCAGATAGAGGCGGGCTATCTCCGCCGTATCCAGGCACTCCCCGCCGAGGCACAACGCTTGCTGCTCATCGCCGCCCTCGAGCCGGTCGGCGACGTCTCCTTGCTGCGGCAGGCCGCCGAACGCCTGGACATCCCGGTGGACATCGCCGTCACCCATGCCGAGGCATCAGGCCTCCTGACGCTCGGCACCTGGGTCCGCTTCCGTCACCCCCTGGTCCGCTCGGCGGCGTACCGGGCCGTCGACTTCGAGGAACGGCGCCGCGTGCACCAGGCGTTGGCCGAGTCGATCGACGCGAGCCTCGACCCCGAACGCCGGGTGTGGCACCTGGCGAGCGCGGCCACGGAGCCTGACGAGGCGGTGGCCGCGGAACTCGAGGGTTCCGCCGGCCGCGCCCGCCGCCGCGGGGGACTCGCGGCCGCGGCGGCCTTCCTGCACCGGGCCAGCGAGCTCACCCCCGATGCCGAACGGCGCGGAGCCAGGACCCTGGCCGCCGCGCAGGCAAAGTTCCAGGCGGGCGCCTACGATACCGCGCGGGAACTGGTCGGCGTGGCGGACGTGAACCCGCACGGCGAGGTGGGGACCGGCCGGGCGAACCTGCTGCGGGGACAGATCACGTCCGCGGCCCAGAGCGCCAGTGCGGGACTGCCCCTGCTGCTCGAAGCGGCCCGGCAGCTCCAGCCGTACGACTCCGGACTGGCCCGCCAGACCTACCGGGACGCCATCTACGCGGCGCTGACCGCGGGCCGGCTGGCCACAGGCGGGGTCCGCGACGTCGCCGAGGCCGTGCTGAGCGTGCCGGGCCGCGACCACCCGGCCAACCGCGAGGATCTCCTGCTGACCGGCATTTCGCGGATGGTCACCGAGGGGTACTCCGCAGGTGCTCCGCTCGTCCTCGACGCCGTGAACGGCTTCCGGACGGAACGCCGCACACCGCAGGACGCCCTGGGCTGGCTTCCGCTCGTGTGCCGCATGGCACACAGTGTGTGGGACTTCGCCGCCTGGTCCGAACTCT
Source organism: Streptomyces sp. NBC_00258 (assembly GCF_036182465.1). Lineage (NCBI taxonomy): Bacteria > Bacillati > Actinomycetota > Actinomycetes > Kitasatosporales > Streptomycetaceae > Streptomyces > Streptomyces sp. NBC_00258. Next base: position 771,313 of record NZ_CP108081.1, on the reverse strand, counting down.
CCGCCCGTCTGGTCGAGTTCGCCAGGCAGGACGGAGCGCTCGCCGTGCTGCCCTCCGCTCTCCTGCTGCGTCTGTCGAACCGGGTGTTCGCGGGCGATCTTCGGGCCGCCGACTCCCTCACGGTGGAAGCCGATGCGATCGGCGAGGCCACGGGCAGCAGCTTCTTCGCCCACTACGGATCCCTCGTCGTAGAGCCCTTCAAGGGCAGGGAGGCCTCGACCCGGCAGGCGATCGCGGCCGTCACGCACGACCGTCTCCTCCAGAGCGAGGGCAAGGTCATCACCGCCACCCAGTGGGCGGAGGCGGTCCTCTGCAACGGCCTCGGCCGCTACGAGGAGGCCTACACCGCCGCCGAGCGTGGCTGCGAGAACCCTCAGGAACTCGGCCTGTCCCTGCAGTCCAGGGTGGAACTCGTCGAGGCGGCGGTCCGGCTGGGCCGGACCGCGCGCGTGGCCGAGTCGGTGCGCACGATCGAGGAGATGGCCCAGGTCAGCAGAGTGCCCTGGGCGCTGGGCACGTCGGCCGCCGTCCGTGCTCTGGTGGCAGAGGGAGCGGCCGCCGAAACCCTGCACCGGGAGGCGATCGAGCAGCTCGACCTGGCCCAGACTCGCATGGACAGCGCCAGGGCACGGCTCCGCTACGGCGAGTGGCTGCGCCTAGAAGGGCGAGGGGCGGACGCGCGATCCCGGTTGGGCGAGGCCTACGAGATGCTCAGCGAAGCGGGGGCCGAGGCGTTCGCGGAGCGCGCGCGACGGGAACTGCAGGCTGCCGGGGTGAAGGTGCGCCGACGGGCCGCGGCGACGTCGGTCACGTTCACCGCGAAGGAGGCCGAGATCGCGCGGCTGGCCCGGGACGGGTTCACGAATCCGGAGATCGCCGCGCGGCTGTTCCTCAGCCCGCACACGGTCGAATGGCATCTGCGCAAGGTGTTCGCGAAGTTGGGGATCTCCTCCCGCAAGGAGATCGGCTCCGTGGAGCTGGACACCCTGGCGACCAAGTCCTGACCGGGCCACGGTCCGCTCACGGCGACAGCGGTTGGGCGGGGGAGACGCCCTCGGGTTCGGCCAGCAATGCGGGCACGGTGACGATCGTCATCTCGCGCGTCAGCAGGCGGTGCACGGGACAGCGCCCGGCTGCCGCCAGCAACTGCTCCCGCTGGGCCGGATCCAGCTCACCGGTCAGCCCCACGTTCTTGACGATGCGCCCCTGCCCGCCGAACCGCACGGCCACGTCCACACGGTCGAGTCGCCAGCCGCGCCGTTCGGCCAGGGCCCGCACGGCCATGGACGTGCACGACCCGAGCGCGGCCAGCAGCAGCTCTCCCGGAGTGGGGCCGGCATCGGCGCCCGCGGGCTCCGGTTCGTCGGCGGTCAGCATGTGGGTGCCGATCGCGATGGAGCGAGTGAGCCGTTCGCCTTCGGCGACGGAGACGAGGCGTGTGATCATGGGTCTTCCTCTCGGCCGGGATACGGGACCGTGGCCAAACGTGTCCCCGCCACACAGACCGTGCCGACGGCAAACGTGTGACATCCGGACCCTGGCCGGTGCGGACGGCCCCGTCCGCCCTGCTCAGCAGCTGCCGGTCACAGCGCCGTGTGCAGGGACCGCCGGGAGGCGATGCCGAGCTTGGCGTACACCTTCCGCAGATGCCATTCCACGGTGTGCGGGCTCAGGAACAACTGGGCGCCGATCTCGGAGTTGGTGAGCCCGTCCCGTGCCAGCTGCGCGATCTGGGCCTCCTGGGCGGTGAGGGTCGCCGTGGCGCGACTGTCACGCCGGGCCACCGACTCACCGGTGGCCCGCAACTCGCGGACGGCGCGGTCGGCAAATGCTTCCGCTCCGAACCGCGTGAACAGGGCGTGTGCCTCATGCAGTTGCTCCCGGGCGTCGCTGCGGCGGCTCTCTCGCCGCAGCCACTCCCCGTACAGCAGGTGTGCCCGGGCCAGTTCCATCGCCACCTTGGTACGCCCGAGGCGTTCGATCGCCTCGCGGTACCGTTCCTCGGCTGCGGCGCCTTGGCCGAGCAGCGCCCGGGAGCGTGCCTGGACGCCCAGGGCCCAGTCCGTGCCGGCGGCCTCGGTGGCCCGCACGAGGCGGTCCAGGGCGGCGCGGGCGGCGTCGTGGCGGCCGCTGCGCACGCCGGCCTCCACCAGCTCGATCAGGCCCCAGTTGGCCGCGACCAGGTCCTGCGGATGCGCGCTCGCCGAGCGGGCCGCTTCGAACGCCTCCTCGAACCGGCCCAGACCGTTGAGGAGCACGGCCTCCGCCCTTCGCGCTATGGCCACACCGATGCCCTCACCGCGCTGCACGGCGCTCTCCAGGCCCGCCTTGATCAGCGGTAGGGCCTCGCCCGCCCGTCCTTGCCAGGCGACCAGTGACATCGTGCCGAACGGTGTGAAGCTGCCGCCGACCGCTTCCTGGACACGGGTGATCTCCGCGATGAGGAGGGCCGCCTCGGCCAGTTCCCCGGCGCATGTGTGGACGACCACACGTGAGTTGAGGGCGAGCGGCAGTTCGGCCAGCGCGCCGACTGCGCGGGCGGTCCGTACGTGGCGTGCCGCCAGCTCCGTCCAGCTCTCGTCGTCCCACATCTCGGCCGCAAGTGCCGAGACCAGCCACGACCAGCGCAGGATCTGCTCCGGGTCGGCCTCCCGGCGGAACAGGCGCAGCACGCTGTGCGCGGAAGGCACCGCGGCGCGGTAGTCGTCGGTGAACCGCGTGGCCAGGGCGTCCAGCAGTACGTCCGCGGTACGCGTCGGCCCGGTGGAGGACGACGGTGTCCGTCGCGCGGCCGCTGCCACCTCGCGCGCGTCCGCGTCAGCGGCGAGGCGGCCGGCGAACATGGCGGCCGACAGAGCGTCCAGGAAGGTCTCATGGGCCAGGTCGGTGTCGAGCGGCAGCAGGCGGCGTGCGGTGCCGAGAAGCAGGGGGACCGCTTCATCCATGCGTCCTGAGACAAAGGCGATCTGGGCCTGGACCAGGTCCGCGCGGGCGCGGTGGAGTTCGTCGAGGGCTCCGCTGCGGGCCAGTGCCAGGAGTTCGCGCGCGGCGGCGGGCGCACCGGCGCGGATCTTCGCCTGGGCTGCGGCGAGTGCACGTGTCGCCTTGCGCCGGGGGTGGGACGTCAGGACGGCCGCGTGGGCGAGGAAGGCGGCCGCCGCCGCGGTGGCGCCGCGCGCCGCCGCCCGCCCGGCCGATGCCTCCAGCTCACCGGCGATCGCTTCGTCCGGCCGCACCGTCGCCCGCGCCAGGTGCCACGCGCGGCGGTCGGGATCGAGGGCGGGGTCGGTCACCTCCGCCAACGCCCGGTGGGCTTCCCGCAGTTCCGCGAGGCCGGCCGAGCGATAGATGGCGGAGCGCAGCAGCGGATGCCGAAATCGCACGAGTGCGCCGACGACCAGCAGCCCTTCCGCCACCGCCGGGTCGATCGTGCTCGGGCTGATGCCCAGGTGCCCGGCGGCACGCCGGAGCAGCGCCACGTCGCCGATCGGCTCGGCGGCGGCGATGAGGAGCAGGCGTTGTGTCGCGGCCGGCAGCGCGTGGACCCGCCCGAGGTAGCTGCGCTCGATGCGGCCCGACACGGGACCAAGACCGCTGCGGTGGAGTCCGTCCGTCGTTCCCATGTCAGGGCGGTCGTGCGGCAGTTCCAGCAGGGCGAGCGGGTTGCCACGGGCTTCGGCAAGGATGCGGTCGCGGATCTGGGTGTCCATCGGTTCGCCGACCGAGGCACTCAGCAGGCTGCGGGCGTCGGTGTCGTCGAGTCCACCGACCGTCAGCTCGGGAAGACCCGCCAGCTCGTCGCGTCTGCGCTGCTCACGGGAGGCGAACACCAGGGCCAGGGGTTCGGCGAGCATCCTCCGTGCCACGAATGCCAAGATCTGCGCGGAGACCCGGTCGAGCCACTGCGTGTCGTCCACGAGGCAGAACAGGGGCTGCTCGGCGGCAACGTCGGTCAGCAGTCCGAGTACGGCGAGGCCGACGAGGAATCGGTCGGGAGGCGGGCCGTCACTCATCCCGAACGCGGTGGCCAGGGCTTCTCGTTGCGGAGGCGGAAGGCGGTCGAGGCGATCGAGGAACGGGGCGCACAGCTGGTGCAGTCCCGCGAACGGCAGCTCCATCTCCGACTCGGCCCCCGCCCCACGGGCGATGCGGTGCCTCGTGACACGGGATTCCAGATGATTCAGCAGAGCAGACTTCCCGATTCCGGCATCGCCCCGCAGGACCAGAACGGCGCTGTGTCCTGCTTCCACCTCAGCGGCCATAGCGTCGAGCGCCTCGCGCTCACGGCGGCGGCCCCGCAGCTGCCTCGGATCGTCCCGGCTGCTCACCCTGACCTCTGCACGAGGGGGAGCATAACAACAGCTCCGGCGGCCGATGCCGCCGCGGTGAGGCGCTGCCGCGACGGGGGAGTGACGCGGATCATGGGTCTGAGAGGGCATGGATGCCGTGCGGCGACCGGTGTTCCCTGGCGGCATGAACGAAGAACACACGGTTCCTTTCCCTGCTCCGTCCCACTGGATCGACGGCCGTGCCGTCCGCGGTTCGGGGCCGCTGATCGATGTGGTGAATCCCGCCGACGAATCGGTCGTCGCCACGTTCCACGAGGGCACGGCCGAGGACGTAGACCTGACGGTGGGTGCCGCGCTCGCCGCGTTTGACGGGTGGGCGTCGGCGTCCGTGGAGCTGCGGGCGGCCGTCATGCGGCGCCTGGCCGAGGGTCTGGAGAAGCACCGTGAGGAACTGGCGGCCACCATCACCCAGGAGATGGGCGCGCCGATCAGCTTCTCCCGGCAGGCGCAGGTGGGTTTCCCGGTCGCCTCGATCCTGGCCGCGATCGCGGCGGCCGAGCAGTTCGAGTGGACGTCGGTGGTGGAGAACTCGCTCGTGGTCCGCGAGCCCATTGGTGTCGTAGGCGCGATCACTCCGTGGAATTTCCCGCTCCAGCAACTCGTGACCAAGGTCGTCCCCGCGATGCTCGCGGGCAACACCGTCGTCCTCAAGCCCTCGGAGCTCTCCCCGCTCAGCGCGCGGATGTTCGCCGAAATAGCCACCGAAGCCGGCCTGCCCGACGGTGTGTTCAACGTGGTGCAGGGCACCGGCCCGGTCGTCGGCGAGGCACTCGCACGGCACCCGAAGGTCGACATGATCTCCTTCACCGGATCCACTCGGGCCGGCCAGGCCGTGTCCGTGGCGGCCTCCGGCACCATCAAGCGGGTCGCCCTCGAACTGGGCGGCAAAGCCGCCCACATCATCCTTCCCGAGGCCGACCTCGACGCTGCCGTCACCCGCGGCCTGGCCTTCGCCTGGGCCAACGCCGGCCAGGCCTGCGGCGCCTACGTGCGGATGCTCGTGCCCGCGGGGCTCCAGGAGACGGTGGTGGAGAAGTTGCGGGCGGCGGCCGAGGAGTACGTCGTCGGTGATCCCACCGACGAGGGCACGCGGATCGGCCCGCTCGCCTCGGAGACCCAGCGCCGCCGCGTCGACGACTACATCCGCCGCGGCGTCGCCGACGGCGCCACGCTCGTGGTCGGCGGCCCCGGCCGGCCGGAGGGCCTGGAGAGCGGTGCCTACGTCAGACCCACGATCTTCGCGGACGTCGACCCGGAGTCGGTCATCGCCCAGGAGGAGATCTTCGGCCCCGTCCTCGTGGTCATCCCCTACGCCGACGACGACCACGCCATCGAGATGGCCAACGGCACCATCTACGGGCTCAACGGCGCGGTGTCCGGTGAGGAGGAGCACGCCATGGCGATCGCCCGGCGCCTGCGCGTCGGCCAGGTCGACGTCAACGGCGGGCAGCACAACTTCCAGGCGCCCTTCGGCGGGTACAAACAGTCCGGCAACGGCCGGGAGATGGGCCGTGCCGGGATCGAAGAATTCCTGGAGACCAAGGCGATCACCCGGTGAGACGGCCCGGCGGCTTCGCACGGAGCGGACAGCACGGCCCGCGGCAGCGGAACACACCGTGTCACGGGAATGCATCGTCCTGATCGCATCGTTCACCTAGCCGAAAGGTGAGGACGACGCACGTCCCGGCAGAGAGGACAGCGATGGCGGACCGAGCAGCTCTGGCAGCCTTTCTCCGGGCCCGCCGCGAGGCGCTCCAGCCGGAGGACGTCGGCCTTCCCCGTGGGCGCCGCAGGCGCACCGGAGGACTGCGCCGCGAGGAGGTCGCGGCACTGTGCGACATGTCGGTGGACTACTACAGCCGCCTCGAGCAGCCACGAGGCCCCCACCCCTCCGAGCAGATGCTCGCCGCGCTGGCCCGCGGCCTGCGCCTGTCCCTGGAGGAGCGGGACCACCTCTTCCGGCTCGGAGGGCATGGCGTGCCGCGCCGGGTGCGGAGGGAGGATCACGTCGATCCGGGAATGATGCGCATCCTGGACCGGCTCGAGGACACTCCCGCCCTGGTGATGAACCACCTCGGGGAAACGCTGAAGCAGACATGTCCGGCCGTGGCACTGCTGGGCGACGTGACGGCGTACACCGGACTGGCCCGCAGCGCCCACTACCGCTGGTTCACCGACCCCGCCTCCCGCCTGATCCGCCCGGGGGGCGAGCACGCGGAGCAGAGCCGTCTGATGGTGGCGGATCTCCACGGTGCCTGCACCCGCGACGGCGCGCACTCGCGGGCCGCCGAACTCGTGGACGCGCTCATCGAGGAGAGCTCCGAGTTCGCCGACATCTGGCGGAAGCGTCCCGTACTGGGGCCCGCCTGCGCTCCCAAGCGTTTTCTCCACCCCCAGCTCGGGACGCTGGACCTGCACTGCCAGACACTCGTCGACCCCGACCAGTCCCAGCGGCTCGTCGTCTACACCGCCACACCGGGAACCGAGAGCCACACCAATGTGCGACTGCTGTCCCCGCTCCCCGCTCACCTGTCACAGAACCGGTCGGTGCCCGGTCGTTAGCGTATGAGTCAGTCCTTGGATGCGAAGACCGGCGTCGACGGCCCGGTCACGGTCATCAAGAGCTACAGCGTGCCGGTGGAGGAAGCTGAGCGTTTCATCGAGGTCTACCAGGAGAGCGCCGGGATCATGGCGCACCAGCCCGGTTTTCTCCGCTCCCGTCTGCACCGGCCGCTCGCCGACGCGCCCGACGTGCGGTTCGTCCACATCGCCGACTGGAGTTCGGGCCTCGCCCTCGACCGCGCCACCGCCGATCCCGAGTGGCTCTCCTCGCTGCAGCGGATGTTCGACGATCCCGGTCTCCACATCACCTCGGAACCCGCCGGCTACCGCGTGGTCGTCCAGTTCGAACCGTCCTGATCCGGTGCCCGTCGTCTCAGGCCCAGGCGACGGCGTCCTCGTGCGCGAGGCGCGGCATGCGGTCGAACTCCGGGGGACCGGCCGGGTGGCCGATGTTCACGACGAGGACGGAGTGCCAGTCGCTGTCCGGGAAGAACTCCTTGTCGATCCCTGCGGCGTCGAAGCCGGCCATCGGTCCGGCAGCGAGGCCGCAGGCACGGACGGAGAGGATGAAGTAGCCCGCCTGGAGAGGGCCGTTGAAGGACGTGATGCTGTCCCGCTGAGCGGGGTCGTCGGCGAAGTACTCCTTCATCTGGGGCCGGATCGGCAGGATGTGCGGGATGTGCTCGTGGAAGCGGTTGTCCACGGCCAGGATCGCGACGGCGGGCGCGGAGGCCGACTTGGGCCGGTTCCCCTCGTCGAGGTGCGGCAGCAGGCGTGCTTTGCCCTGAGGCGTCCGGACGTACAGGACACGCAGCGGCTGCAGGTTCGCGGCGGTCGGGGCCCAGCGGGCCAGTTCCCAGATGTCGGTCAGCGTCGCGTCGGCGACAGCCGTGTCGGCGAAGGAGTACGTGGTGCGCGCGTCGGCGAAGAGCGCGGCTTTGGCTTCGTCGCTGACACGGGAAAGGGGGACCGAGGTGGTCACGTCGAACTCTCCTTGCTCGCAAACATGAAGTTACTTCGTCATTCGCTGGTACTTCGGAAAACAGAGTGACATCGGGGAGAGTAGCACCCTGACTATCCTGTGTGCATGAAGGAAGCAGCGGACCCCCGATCGCCCGGTGCGGGCGACGCCCCTACCGGGCAGCACCATCCGGCGGCGTGCGACGGGGCTCTGACACGGGCCTTCGGCTTTCTCGGCAAGCGATGGAACGGCGTCATCCTGGCCACCTTGCAGCACGGGCCCCTGGGCTACGCCGAGTTGCGGCGTGCGGTGGACGGCATCAGCGACTCCGTCCTCTCGGAGCGCCTCTCCGAACTGTCCGGCGCGGGACTCACCGTGCGCGAGGTGGAGCCCGGACCGCCGGTCATGGTCCGGTACCGCCTCACCCCGGACGGAACGGCCCTCATGCCCATCCTCAGCGAACTGGCCGCGTGGGCGTCGCGTCACCTGCCGGAGACGTCGACCGCTCCGCGGCACGGCAAGAACTGAGCCGGACGCCTTCTCCCGGGGTCACCGTCTCCGCTCCGGTGACCCGGCGTCGGTCGAGACGTCCCGCACCAACTCGGCGATATGGGTGGGGGTGGGCGGGACGGGCTCGCGCCGTACCCCGGTCGCCGGGGACCACATCAGAGTGGCCGTCAGGTCGGGGTCGACATCAGGGTGGTCGGACCGGTGGTGACTGCCCCGTGTCTCCCTGCGCTCCCGTGCGCACTCCAGTGTCGCGCGCGCGGCGAGCAGGGTGGACCTGAGGTCGTAGGCGTACGCGAGGTCCTGGAAGCCGCCGATGTCGATGTGGATCCCGGCGTGAGCCGTGCGAGCCTCGATCTCGGCGAGCCCGGCGAGTCCGGCGGCGAGCCCGGCCTCGTCGCGCACGACGCCGGCGTGTTCCGTCATCAGGTGGCGCACCGAGCGCAGCAGGGCGCGGATGTTCTGGTCGCCGTTGGCAGCCAGCAGGCGGGACACGTCACTCTCCGCGGCGCGCACCGCCGCGGGGGAGCGTTGCTGCACGGTGAGCCGGGCCGAGTACTCCGCCGCGGCCCGGCCCGCGATCCGGCCGTAGACGAGGAGTTCGATCAACGAGTTCTCCTCCGGCCGGTTCGCGCCGTGCAGTCCGCCGGCCGCCTCCCCGATCACGTAGAGCCCGTTGACATCGGTGCTGTGGTCCTCGGGTCTCACCCAGACCCCGCCCAGGGAATACTGGGCAGTCGGCGTGACCTCGACCGGATCACGGGTGATGTCGAGTGTCTGCACGTCCAGCAAGGTCTGGTGCACTAGTGGGAGCCGTGTCAGGACGGTCTCGCGCGGGAGATGGGACAGATCGAGCCACACCCCGCCGGCCTGGGTGCCGCGACCCTCCTTGATCTCGGTGTAGGCGGCCGCGGCGACCCTGTCCTGGCTGCAGCGCTCCATGCGCTCGGTGTCGTAGCGCGCCATGAACCGTTCACCGAGGTTGTTGAGCAGCACTCCGCCCTCACCGCGTGCCGCCTCGTCGACGAGCAGGCCGGCCACGTGCTCCGGCCCGACCAGACCAAGGGGATGGAACTGCACCAGCTCGGGGTCGCGCAACCGGGCGCCCGCCTCGACGGCGAGGCGGAAGGCGTCGCCGCCGCTTTCGCCACGGCGCGACGACGTGCGCCGCCAGATGCGGGTGTGCCCTCCTGCCGCGAGGACCACGGAGTCTGCGTGCACGAGGTAGCGCGAGCCGTCGACGAGGTCGAACCCGTAGGCACCGAAGACCGTTCCGTCGTCGACCAGCAGCTGGGTGACGTACACGCCGGTGAGGACGGGGATGCCGAGCTCCGCCGCGCGGGTCTGCAGTGCCCGGTGCACCCCCGGCCCGGCATGTGTGCCCGTGAACGCGGCGCTGTCGTACGGGTGGCCGGACCGGCGCGGGCCGTAGCGTCCCATGTCCTGGAAGCCCCGCTCGGCGTAGCGGGCGACGACCTGGGCGGTGCGGGGATCGGCCAGCAGACGGCCCTCCCGCAGCGTTTCGGCAGCATGCCGCTGACACACGTCGTCGGGACTGGAGCCGGCCGGCGGCCACGCGGAGCCCGAGGTTCCCATGGCCGCGGGCGTGCTCTCGGCCGTGCGCTTGGCCACGGCGATGACCGCGACACCGGCCTCCGCGACCTCGATGGCCGCGCGGAGGCCTGATCCACCGGCTCCCACAACGAGCACGGATGTGGCGAGCTGGTGTCCGAGCGATGACACGGGGGGACCTCCTGCGGCGGGCGACGGGCGAGATCATCGGCACTGGTCGACCGGACAGCGGGTTCTTTTGTGACAACTCCCGAGGATTTCCGGACGTGGAGACTGTCACAGGCAACGGACACACAGGGTGTGAGGCGCTCCGGATATCGTTACAAGGCTTGTTCCGACCATGTTGTGGGATCTTTTCGTCCCCAGATGTCCCGAGGAGCCGCGTCGCATGATCGCCAGCCCGCTTCCCGACCTGGTCGGCCGGCAACGCGAGTGCGCGGCGCTCGAGGACCTGCTGGCCGGGCTGAGCGAAGGCGGGCCTCGCATCCTGGTGGTCCGCGGCGAGGCCGGCACGGGGAAGTCGGTGCTGCTGGAGTACGCGGCCGCGCAGGCGTCGCGGGTGAAGGTGACCTGGGCGCATGGCATCGAGGCGGACATGGAGCTGCCCTACGCCAGCCTGCACCAGGTGTGCACACCGTTCCTCGGCGAGCTGGACGAACTTCCGGAACCTCAACGCGACGCCCTGCGCGTGGCGTTCGGCATGGCCGCCGGAGATCCCCCTGACCGTTTTCTCGTCGGACTCGCCGTGCTGACCCTGCTCACCCGGGCCTCCGAGGCCCGGCCGGTACTCGTCCTGGTCGACGACGTCCAGTGGCTGGACCAAGTGTCCCTGCAGACGCTGGAGTTCGTGGCGCGCCGACTGCTCGCCGAGGCCGTCGCCATTGCGTTCTCGGTGCGGGACCCCGAGGGCGGGGCCGCCCTCAACGGGCTGCCGACCCTTCGGCTGGAAGGTCTGGACACCGCCGCGGCCGGACAGCTCCTGGAATCCGTCGTCGGCGGCCGGCTGGAGAAGCGGGTCCGGGACCGGTTCGTGACGGAGATGGACGGCAACCCCCTCGCGCTGCTTGAGTTCTCCCGCGGCCGCAGCGCCGCCGAGCTGGCCTACGGACTCGACTCGTCGGCCCGGCCGGGCGCCTACGGGCCGGTCGCGAACCGCGTCGAACGCGACTTCGCCGGCCGGATCGGTTCCCTCCCGGCGGCGACGCGCACCCTGCTGCTGATCGCCGCGGCCGAACCGGTCGGTGACGCGCGCCTGCTGGTGCGCGCGGCCGCCCGGCTCGAGATCGTTCCCTACGCGGCACCGGCCAAGGCGGCCGGACTGATCGAGTTCGGGGAGTCCGTCAGGTTCCGGCATCCGCTGGTCCGTTCCGCCGTCTACCAGGGAGCCACACCCGAGGAACGCCGGGCGGTGCACCGGGCGCTGGCCGATGTCACGGACCCGGTGCTTGACCCCGACCGGCGCGCCTGGCATGCCGCCCAGGCCACCGACGGGCCGAACGAGGACGTCGCCGCCGGCCTTGAGCAGGCCGCCGACCGCGCACGGCAGCGCGGCGGCATCGCTGCCGAGGCGGTGCTGCTGGAGCGCGCGGCCGAGGTGACACCGGACGCGTGGGCGCGCGGCCGCCGGGCCCTCGCGGCTGCCGAGGCTCACTTCTCGGCCGCGGCGCCCGACCGGGCCACCGAACTCGCGACGGTGGCCGAACTGTGTCCCCTGAGCACTTTGGACCGTGCCCGGCTAGCGCGGCTGCGGGCCCGGATTCTCTTCGCCCGCAGCCGCAGCGACGAGGCGGCACCTCTGCTGCTGGCGGCCGCCGCGCAGTTCACTGCCGCCGGGTCGCCGCTGGCGCGCGAGACCTACCTGGAAGCGATCAGTGCGACCATCTTCGCCGGCCGCGTCCACGGCCCGACCGGCGCCCGCGCGGCGGCGATCGCTGCCCGCAACTCGGGGGCGCCCCCCTCCGGTTCGGTGGCCGCCGACCGTCTCCTCGACGGCGTCGCCGCGCTTCTCGCGGACGAGTACGAGACCGGAGTCCCGGCCTTGCAGGGCGCGCTGGACCTGCTCGTGCACGAGGAACTCGGGACCCGGGAAGCGGTCATGCGCTGGCTGCTGCTGGTCCCGGTCGCCCTGGAAGCGTTCATTCACTACGCCTGGGACCTGCACGCATGGGACGCGCTGTCGGGCCGGGCGGTTCGCCTGGCCCGCGACGTCGGAGCGCTCGGCGCGCTGCCCCCGGCCCTCATCTACGCCGGCGGAGTGCACATCCACTACGGAGACTTCCCCGAGGCCGACCGGATGATCGACGAGGCCGACGCGCTCACCGCTGCGACGGGCCACGCCCCGCACAAGTACGCGACCCTGGTCCTGGCCGCGTGGCGCGGCGAGGCGGAGGTCGCCACCGGCATCATCGACGAAGCCAGACAGCGGGCCGAACAGACCGGCGAGGTCTCCCTGTTGGGCGCCATGGGCTACATCCAGGGGGTGCTCTTCAACGGCCTGGGGCGCTACGAGGAGGCGCTGGAGGCCGCGCGTGCGGGCATCGAGCACGACGGATTCAACTTCACCGGTCTGTCGCTGGTGGAACACGTCGAGGCCGCTACCCGGTGCGGTGAACTCGACCAGGCCCGCGACTCGCTGGCCCAGCTGATCGAGCTCACCCGGTCCGCCGACTCCGGATGGGCCCGCGGCGCCGCCGCCCGCGGCCAGGCACTCCTCGCCGACGGCGACGCGGCCGACCGGCTGTACCGGACCGCGATCGAGGAGTTCGAGCGCGGGGATGTGGCCGTGGAAGTGGCGCGCACCCACCTGCTATACGGCGAGTGGCTGCGCCGCAGCCAGCGCCGCTCGTCGGCCCGGGAACAACTGCGTACGGCTCACGAGATGTTCGACGGCATGCGTGCGCACGCCTTCGCCGAGCGGGCCCGCCGCGAACTGCTCGCCACCGGCGAGCACGTCCGCGTGCGGGAGGACAGGCCGACCAGCGCCCTGACTCCCCAGGAGTCCCAGGTCGCCGCGCTCGCCGCCGACGGCATGACGAACGCGAAGATCGGCGCGGAGCTGTTCATCAGCCCGCACACCGTGGAGTGGCACCTGCGCAAGGTGTACATGAAGCTCGGCATCAACTCACGTCGCGCGCTGCCCGGTGCCCTGGGGGACGCCCCGGCCGATGACCTCCACGACGAGGACACGATGCGGAGCGCCTGACGCGGGCCGCGGGGCCCCACGGACTCGACCACGGGTTCTTACGGGGTGCCCACGGGTTTCCACGCGCGGCCCACGGGGTCCCACGGACTCCACCATGGGAAGTAAGGGCGCGGGGGCCGGTGTCCCGCGGCGAGGGTGGAACCACGCCCTGACGGGCGCCCTTCCACGATGAGGAGTTCCCCATGCCCGCGACCGGCACGCAGACGACGACCGAACCCGCGATCGCCCGGCCGGCCCGGGACGACGACATGGACGCCGCCCTCGACACCTTCCTGGCCGAGCGGACACGGCTCTTCCGTATCGCCTACCGCATTCTCGGCGACGTCACCGGAGCCGAGGACGTGGTCCAGGAGGTGTGGCTGCGCTGGCAGCTCACCCAGCGCGCGGAGATCGACAATCCGGCCGCGTTCCTGGTGACGGCCACGACCCGGCTGGCCATCAACGTCGTCCGCTCCGCTCGGCATCGCCACGAGGTCCCGGTCGAGCCGCAGTTGGCCGACCCCGGTGACCGGGCCGCCCCGGACCCCGTGCTGAGCGTCGAGCGGACCGTTGCGGTCGAGGGGGCCCTGGCCCTGCTCATGGCGCGGCTGACGCCGGACCGGCTGGCCGCCTACGTACTGCGCAAGGGTTTCGGCTACGCCTACGCCGAACTGGCAGGGCTGCTGCGGATCAGCGCCCCGAACGCACGCGTGGTGGTCCACCGGGCGCAGGCCCGTCTGGAGTCCGGCCGGGAGCGCCCGGTCCCCGTGGAGTCGCACCGTCGCCTCGCCGCCGCGTTCCGGACAGCCGCCCACACCGGCGACCTGGACGGCCTGGTGAAGGTGCTCGCCCCCGAAGGCCAGGTGCGCCGAATGCCGCCGGCGCCCGGCCCCGCCGCCCGGCCCGTCCGGCACGCCGCGTGACAAGTCGTTGACCATGTCACACTGTCCAATGTTTGACGACGAACGTGCGATGTCCGCGGACTCGGCCGGGCCACGGCCGTCGCCTTCGCCGAGGCCGGCGCGCAGGTGCTCGGGGTGGGGCGGCGTGAGGGACCGCTGAAGGAGAGCGCCGCGCTGCACCGCGGCATCGACATCCTGGCGATCGACGTCTGCGGTGAGGGAGCACCCGCCGAGGTGATCAGAACCGCCATACAGCGGTGGGGACGCATCGACCACCTGATCAACAATGCAGGTGCCACAGCGGTGATGAGACTGGCCGACACCGACGAGCGGACGACCACGAACCTGCTCGCCCTGAACGTCGTCGCGCCGAGCCTCCTCGCCCACGCGGCTCTGCCGCACCTGCGAGAGACCTCCGGCACGATCATCAACCTCTCCAGCACCTATGGGCACCGGCCCATGGCGGGAGGCGCTCACTACTCGGCCAGCAAGGCCGCCATCGAACAGATGACGCGCAGTTGGGCGTTGGAGCTGGCGGAGGAGGGCGTTCGTGTCAACGCCGTCGCTCCCGGCCCTACGCGCACTGACGTCATGCTGCACGCCGGACTCACGCCCGAGGCCGCCGACGACATGTACGGCTATGAACGCGAGCGCATCCCCACCCACCACATCGCGAGCGCCGACGAGGTTGCTCACTGGGTCCTGCGGATGGCCGACCCCGCGGGACGGCACGCGACCGGCCAGGTGATCACCGTCGACGGCGGACTGGAACTCATCTGAAGCTCCCGCCTGTCGGGGGACCGCGCCTCAGGCAGGGAAGTCGAACAGGCGATACGCCCACACCGGCGTGAAGCCGAACCGCCGGTACAGCGCCTCACCGGCGGGACTAGCCACGAGTGCTGCCGCGCCCATGCCCCGCTCCCGCCCCACCCGGAGCGCGGCAGCTGTCAACGCCGCACCGACACCCCGCCGGCGGTGCGCCTCGGACACATGAACGAGGAAGATCCCGGCCACGCCGTGGGCGGCGATCACCACAGTGGTCCCGACCACCCTTTCCTCCAGCACCGCGGCCAGGCGGACGATGTCCGCGTTGTCCTCGCGCCGCGACTCGATGCGCACCATCCCGGCCTGCAGTTCGGGCCCGACACCCATCGAGGTCCGGTACGTGCCGACCAGTTCAGCCAGCCGTTCCGCATCCCGGACCCGTTCCACCCGCAGCCCCGCGTGCGCTTCCTGCGGTCCGGTCGGCGGCGCGAGTGAGCGCACCATGACCGGAAGGCTTGTGACCTGCCGTCCGCCGTGGCGTCGCAGGAGACCGGCCGTGTTCTCCGGACTGTCGGGCCCGACCCACCACCACCAGGGCACTCCCGTCAGCTCCCGGCGAACCGCCCCGACCGCTGACGGCGACAGTAGCCGCACCACGCCGTTGAACTGAGGGGCGGCCAGTCCGCTGCGAAACCGGTCGACGCCGTCTGCCGGCCACCTCTCCGTACCCCAACCCAGCAGGTACTGACGGAAGTTGGCGAACACCGAAGTCATCAGCGCGGGTTGCGCCATTGACAACATCTCCCTCACCTTGCGGTTCTCCACACTGTGTCCGTTATCGTTGCATCCGGCGCTCTCCGGCCTGTCATCGACCGCCAGGACCGCCTCTGCCTGGGTGCCGTGCCGTGAGTGTCTCCACCCGATCACGTCACAAGGAACTGGATGCGTATCAGGAACGCGAGCACCGTGCTCGCAGGCGCCGTCGTGATGGCCGCCGTGGCCGTGACGCCCGCGGGCGCCGCCCCACAACCACCCTTCCCGCCCCGTCGGCCGCGGGCGTACTGGCCGTCCAGAAGCAGGCGATGGCCGACGGAGCGTCCGGCGCGCTCACCCGTATCGACTCCGGTACGTCCCGCTACCGGATCTCCCCGGGCAAGGCGGACACCGCCTCCGGCACTGCGATGGACGCCGACCGCAGATTCCGCGTCGGCAGCGTCACCGAGAGCTTTACCACCGTCGTGCTGATGTAACTCGTCGCCGAGGGGCGCATCGACCTCGACGCGCCCGCGAACGACTACCTCGCCGAGCCGCTGCCGGACGACCGGATCACGGTGCGGCATCTGCTGAGCCACCGCAGCGGCCTGTGGGACGATACGAATGACATGTTCTATCACACTGTTCCTGGCTTCGAGGCGGTCCGGAACAAGGTGTTCACGTACCAGGAACTCATTGACCTCTCGACCGCACACCAGCTCACCAACGCGCCGGGGGCCGCCTACAGCTACTCCAACACCAACTTCGTGGTCCTGGGCGAGCTGATCGAGCACGTCACGGGTGTGCCGATGGCCACGCACTACGATCAGCGGATCTTCCAGCCGCCCGGCCTGAAGAACACCTCGTACGTGCATCCGCGAACGACCCTCACCGGCGCCTACGCGCGGGGCTACGTCCGTGACGACGACGCCACGCTGCCGCTGGTGGACGCCACCGAGCAGACCGCCTCCTGGGCCCAGTCCGCCGGAGCCGTGATCTTGAGTGCGGCGGACCTGAACCGGTTCTTCGGCGCCGTGGCGACCGGCAAGCTGGTTCCGAGGCCGCAACTGCAGGCCATGATGAGCATGGTCCCGATGAACGCGGACGGCACCCAGTCCTACGGGCTGGGACTGCGCGGCAGGAAGCTGTCCTGCGGCGTGACGGTCTACGGCCACACCGGCACCGTCCAGGGCCACTACACCTACGCCTTCACCACGGACGACGGCAGACGCAGCATGACGTCCATGGCGAACACGTCCAACAACGACACCGTAAACACCGTGCTCGGGGGCACGCTGGAAGCCGCGTTCTGCCGCGTCGACCCGGTCGCCAAGAGCAAGACCACCCGCTCTGCCGGCCAGCCGGTCACCGGGGACATCGCTCCCCAGGTCCCGCGCCCCTGAGCCACGACCCCAGGTGTCACACATCGGGCACCAGCCCGGTCAAACCCCTCAGCCGACCCGGGCGTTCCCGCGCCGGCACGGTCCGCCCGCGAGGCCGGTCGCAAGAGGAGGTTGTGGCATGAAGGTCGTGGTGTTCGACGACGGCGGACTCATGGGCGTCGAGACAGCTCTGTGGGTCAGAGACCACGGGCACGAGGTGGGCATGGTCTCGGCGCCCATGGGGCTCGACTCCCTCACGCCGGAGGAGGTCGCCGACGCCCTGCACGACTGTGCGGTGGTGATCGATCTCGCTCATCAACCGTCCCCGGCCACCGGCACGTTCCCGACGAGGAACGGTCAGGCCGGGGACGAGGCGGCTCACCTCGGTTCGTGGCTCAGCTCCACCGGCCGACTCCTCCGTGCCGCGATCGCCGGCGGGGTGCGACACCATGTGTGCCTTTCCGCGGTCGGCGTGGACCGGGTGCAAGGTGAAGGCGCCTTCCGGGCGCTGCAGGCGCGGGAAGCCATGATCGAGTGCTCCGGCACCTCCTACTCCATCCTCCGCAGCACACAGTTGTTCGAGTCCGCCGAGGGAATCGCGGACACGGCCACCGAGGACGGAGTCGTCCAGGTGCCAGCGCTGAGGGTGCAGCCGGTGTCCTTGACGGACGTGGCGATGTACCTCGCGCACATCGCGGTGTCCCGGCCCCTGGGCGGAGTGCGTGAGATCGCCGGTCCCGAACAGTTCGGGCTGGACCGGTTCATACGTATCGCCCTTGCGACGGACGCGGACTGCCGGCCCGTCCGCACACACGCCCGCAGCCCCTTCTTCGGCGCCCGTCCGCGCCCCGTGGACCTTCTTCCGGGCGCCGACGCCTTCGTCGCGCAGACCAGCTACCGGGAATGGCTCGCAGGCCGCCCCGCGCCCGAGGTCAGTTCCTGACCCGGCACGGCGACCGCCTGCCCGCGACACCACAGAACCGCCCCTACGCCAGAAGAGAACCACAGATGACGACACTGGACATCGAGCTGCTCGGTGCGATGCGCGAACTCGCCGCCGCACAGCTGCCCTCGGACACGTCTATCCACAGCGGACGGCCCCTGCGCCGATTCGCCCTGGAACTGCATGTGCCGGACGAGCGGCACCAGGAGCTGGAGGCCGAACTCCAGGCGGCCGCCACGGCCGAGGGACCGCACCTTCGCGGGAGCGAGGGGCGATGGCGCGTCCTGGACGGCTGGAGCAAAGTCTCGACGGGCCGCCGCCGCGAGATCTGCATCTACCGGATGGAGGTCCAGGAGGTCCAGGAGGCCGAGGTGCCCGACCTGGTCGACCAGCCGTTCCTCGCCCGGACCGCGGAAAGGGTCATGGCGAACTCCCGGGCGCTGGCGGAACTTCTGGAGGAGTTGCACGCGTGCGGGGTGCTGGATGAGGGGCGCTCGCTAGCCATCGCGGCGGCGGCCACACTGCGTCCCCTGACGCGCGAGGAAGCGCGCGAACTGTCCCGAACCGATCGACTGAGCCATTGAGCGCCCCCTGGCGCTGAGTCCGCCCACCACCGCTGCCGCAGCCGAAAGTGATGATCCATGTCCGGAGGGGTCGAGGAACCCGTGCCTCAGACGATCTTGTCTCCACTGACCAGTGCGGCGATCTTCCTGGTCGTCACGATTGACGAAGGCGGCGAGAGGACCGTTCGCGAACTCCTCCCGGACATCGGCTCACTGGAACGTGCCGTGGGGTTCCGCGCCCACCCCGACGGCCTGCTCAGCTGTGTGACCGGCGTCGGGTCCCACGCCTGGGACCGCCTGTTCGCCGGAGAACGCCCGGCCCGTCTGCGCTCCTTCAAGGAACTGCACGGCTCGCGGCACCGAGCCGTCGCCACCCCTGGCGACCTACTGTTCCACATACGCGCCGCGCGACAGGACCTGTGCTTAGCCCTCGCCACCGAGATCATGAGCCGACTGCGCGGAGCGGTCACGGTGCAGGACGAAGTACACGGCTTCCAGTACTTCGAGGAACGAGACCTCCTCGGGTTCGTCGACGGCACGGAGAACCCCACGGGTGCCCAGGCACCGGCCGCTGTGCTCGTAGGGGAGGAGGATCCCTGCTTCGCAGGCGGCAGTCACGTGGTGGTGCAGAAGTACCTCCATGACCTCGACGCCTGGGAAGCCCTGCCGGTCGAAGCCCAGGAGCGGGTGATCGGCCGACGGAAACTCTCCGACGTGGAACTGGCGGAGGACGTCAAACCGCCGGACTCCCACGTCGCCCTCACCACCGTGACGGACGCGGACGGCACCGAGAGGGAGATCCTCCGCGACAACATGCCGGTCGGCACGGTGGGCACCGAGGAGTTCGGTACGTACTTCATCGGGTACGCCCGCAGCCCCGAAGTCACCGAGACGATGCTGGAGCGCATGTTCCTGGGCGCGGAAACGGTGTCGCACGACCGGATCCTGGACTTCTCCACCGCAGTCACGGGCGCCCTGTTCTTCACGCCGTCCGCGGACTTCCTGGAGGACCTGCCCGAACTCCCGGACAGCCAGAGCCGATCGGCCGACGCAACCGTGTCACACCGTCCGGGCCCCACCGGTCTTCAGGACGAGACACCGCGCTCCCAGACCAGTGGCACAAGGAGTTCATGTGACCAGCACCGCTGAGACACCCCCGTCGCCAGCCCAGGCGGCTCACCCCACCCCTCTCGCCCACGTCGTCTCCATCGCGGCCGCGGCCGCGATGGGCGGCTTCCTCTTCGGCTACGACAGTTCCGTCATCAACGGCGCGGTCGAGGCCATCCGGGACCGGTACGACGTCGGTTCGGCGGTGCTGGCCCAGGTCATCGCCATCGCCCTGATCGGCTGTGCGATCGGCGCGGCGACCGCCGGCCGGATCGCCGACCGCATCGGCCGGATCCGCTGCATGCAGATCGCCGCGGTCCTCTTCACTGTCAGCGCCATCGGCTCCGCCCTGCCCTTCGCCCTGTGGGACCTGGCGATGTGGCGGGTCATCGGCGGGATCGCCATCGGCATGGCCTCCGTGATCGGCCCGGCCTACATTGCCGAAGTCTCCCCGCCCGCCTACCGCGGCCGGCTCGGCTCCTTCCAGCAGGCCGCCATCGTCATCGGTATCGCGATCTCCCAACTGGTCAACTGGGGCCTGCTGAACGCAGCGGGCGGCGACCAGCGGGGCAAGCTGCTGGGCATCGAGGCCTGGCAGGTCATGCTCGGCGTGATGGTGGTTCCGGCCGTGCTCTACGGACTGCTGTCCTTCGCGATACCGGAGTCCCCTCGCTTCCTGATCTCCATCGGCCATCACGAGAAGGCGCGCCGCATCCTCGAAGAGGTCGAGGGCGACAGGATCGACCTCGATGCCCGCGTCGCCGAGATTGAGACGGCCATGCGAGGGGAGGAGAGATCGACCTTCGCGGACCTGCGCGCCGGCGGCTTCTTCTTCAAGCCGATCGTCTGGGTCGGCATCGGACTGTCGATCTTCCAGCAGTTCGTCGGCATCAACGTCGCGTTCTACTACTCCTCGACGCTGTGGCAGTCCGTCGGCGTCGACCCGACCGACTCGTTCTTCTACTCGTTCACGACGTCGATCATCAACATCGTCGGCACGATGATCGCGATGATCTTCGTCGACCGGGTCGGGCGCAGGCCGCTGGCCATCGTCGGCTCGGTCGGCATGGCCGCCGCCCTGGCGCTGGAGGCGTGGGCGTTCTCCGCCCGCTCGGTCGACGGCGAACTTCCGGCCGGCCAGGGATGGGTCGCCCTGATAGCCGCCCACGCCTTCGTCCTCTTCTTCGCCCTTTCCTGGGGCGTCATCGTCTGGGTCATGCTCGGCGAGATGTTCCCCAACCGGATCCGCGCCGCCGCCCTCGGAGTCGCCGCCTCCGCGCAGTGGATCGCCAACTGGGCCATCACGGCGAGCTTCCCTTCGCTGGCCGACTGGAACCTCTCCGGCACGTACGTGATCTACACGCTCTTCGCCGCGCTATCCATTCCCTTCGTCCTGAAGTTCGTCAAGGAGACGAAGGGCAAGGCACTCGAGGAAATGGGCTGAATCCGACCTGCGTACCGCGGCGGCCCGGAACGGGCCGCCGCGGTACGCAGGTCGGATTCAGCCCGGCCCCGTCCGCGGCGCGCGACCTACGCCTCCTCGTCGACCGAGTTCATGAGCTTGCGCAGTTCCTTGCCGGTGGTCTCCAGCAGCAGTTCGGAGTCCTGCTTCCGGTACTCGTGGTACCTCTTCAGACCGCCGTGGTACTCGGCCATCCACTCACGGGCGAAGGTGCCGTCCTGGATCTCGGCGAGGACCTTCTTCATCTCGGCCCGGGTGGCATCGGTGATGATCCGCGGGCCGGTGACGTAGTCGCCCCACTCGGCCGTCTCCGAGATCGACCAGCGCATCTTCTCCAGGCCGCCCTCGTACATGAGGTCCACGATGAGCTTCAGCTCGTGGAGGCACTCGAAGTACGCGATCTCCGGCTGGTAGCCGGCGTCGGTCAGCGTCTCGAAACCGGCCTTCACCAGGGCGGAAACACCGCCGGCGAGAACGGCCTGCTCGCCGAAGAGATCCGTCTCGGTCTCCTCGGTGAAGGTCGTCCTGATGACACCGGCACGGGTGCCGCCGATGCCTTTCGCATAGGACAGCGCCAGCGCCAGCGCCTGACCGGTCGCATCCTGCTCGACGGCCACCAGACAGGGAACGCCGCGGCCCTCTTCGTACTGACGGCGCACCAGATGGCCCGGGCCCTTGGGAGCGACCATGCAGACATCTACGCCGGCCGGCGGCTTGACGAAGCCGTACCGGATGTTGAACCCGTGGCCGAAGACCAACGCGTCGCCGTCCCTGAGATGCGGGGCGATGTGCTCCTCGTAGATCTCGCCCTGGAGGGGATCCGGTACGAGGATCATGATGACGTCGGCTTCGGCGGCGGCCTGGGCCACCGTCACCACCCGCAGACCCTGCTCCTCGGCCACGGCCCTGGACGCGGAGCCCTCGTGCAGGCCGACGCGCACGTCGGCGCCGGAATCCCGCAGGGACAGCGCATGGGCGTGGCCCTGGCTGCCGTAGCCGATGACCGCGACTCTGCGGTTCTGGATGAGGGACAGATCGGCGTCCGCATCGTAAAACAGCTCAGCCATGGAACACACCTTTCTTGACGACTCCTCGGGCACGTCAGCCGAAACCAAGCTGCGAATGAGCACGGCCTCCCGGAAGAGCGGGAACACAAAGGAACAGGCGAGGAAGGCATGGGGGGGGGTGCCTCTATGTCTTTGGTCAAGTGAGGCGTGGGGTTCTGGGTTCGTAGAAGGTGCCGTCGCGGAGCATTGCGAACAGCACGTTGATGCGTTGTCGGGCGAGCCGGAGGAGGGCTTGCGTGTGGGTCTTCCCGCGGGTTCGGCAGCGGTTGTAGTAGGTGCGGGAGGCGGGGTCGTGCAGGGCGGCGAACGCGGACAGGAACATGGCGCGTTTGAGCTGCCGGTTGCCGCCTCTGGGGGCGTGTTCGCCGTGGATCGAGGTGCCCGACGACTTCGTGGTCGGGGCGAGGCCGGCGTAGGAGGCGAGGTGGGCGGCGGTGGGGAAGCTGGTGCCGTCGCCGACGGTGACCAGCAGTGTGGCGGCGGTCCTGACGCCGACGCCGGGCAGCGACGTCAGGACCTTCGAAAGAGGGTGATCCTCCAGCAGGGCCGTGATCTGGACTTCCGTCGCCCGGCGTTGTTCGTGGACGGAGCCGAGCGAGCGGGCCAGCGACGGGATCACGATGTCGAGCGTGCCGGTGCCGGGAACGACGACGGTCTGCTCGTCGAGTGCGTCGAAGACATCGTCGATCAGCCGTGTCGCCATGCGCGGGGCCTTGGGGCGGATCACCTCGACCAGCCTGCGGCGTCCGGCCTTTCGCAGCGCGGCCGGGGATCCGTAGCGTTCCAGCAGCCAGGTGACGGCCTGGTGGTCCAGGCGCGGTCCGAGGACGCGTTCCAGCGACGGGTGGAACTGGGTGAGCAGGCCGCGGATCCGGTTGGAGGTGCGGGTGGCCTCGGCTGCCAGGTCCTGGTCGAAGCCGACGAGCACGGTCAGCTCGGCGGTGATCTCGTCGGTCAGCTCCAGCGAGCGCAGGGTGTGGGGCATGGTGCGGGCCGCGTCTGCGATCACCGCGGCGTCCTTCGCGTCGGTTTTTGCCTCGCCGGGGTAGAGGTCGGCGATTCGCCGCATCGCCAGGCCGGGCAGGTAGGCGACCTTGCAGCCGGTGTCCCGGGCGACGGTCAGAGGCAGAGCTCCGATGGAGGCCGGCTGGTCCACGATCACCAGGACGGTGCCGAACTTGGCCTTCAGCTTGTCGAAGACGTCCCGCAGCTTCGGTTCGGTGTTGGGCAGTTGCTTGTCGAAGACCTTCTTGCCGGCCGGGGTGAGGCCGTGGCCGTGGTGGGCGCTCTTGCCGACATCCAGGCCGAGGAAGACGCCTATGTCGTCGCTGTCGTTCAAGCCGTCCTCCCGAACGAGGTTGTGCGGTGCTGGCCGGGGCGCTGGCGTCGTGCGCGCATCCACGTTATGCAGACCTGCCGCCTGTGTAAGACCGGGCATTGCGCTCGGCCAAGCGGTGGTCGGGCCTCTCATCAGCGTCTCCAACGGCGCCTCTCGGGCCCGGTGGCACCACCCCCCAGGTCATCGGTTCGACAGGGGGGAACAGCCATGCCGGGCCCGGAGGCCAGCAGTCCTCTTGCAGGACCGCGGAAAACATAACGGGGGGGGGAAGTTGTCCCTCCGCCACCAGCGCCCGGATGCCACAGCGCGCAGGCCCGCCACCCGTGAACACTGACACTATCTCACGTTCGCTGTGCATCGAATCAGTGTGGAATATTGCGAACAGTGTCATGGGTGGTGACATCAGGCCAGCACCTGCGCATGTCACAGATGCTCCGACTCGCCGGTCAGTGGATTGACCTCAGAGGGTGTGCCCGCACCGCCGTGGACGGCCGGCCCGTTCTCCGCTCCGTGAGGACGGCGGCGTTCAGCCTGTGCCACTGCATGAGCACCCCTTACGCCGACCAGCAGAAATGAGCTTTCCGCCATGCCTCAGGACCAGTCCACCACGCTCGCCGCCGCTGCGACGACCGGCATCGCGACCTTGGAAGACCTACGCAGGCACCTGCAGTGGGCGATCGAGATCGAGCACTCCACACTGCCGCCGTACCTGACGGCGCTCTACTCCCTCGACCCCGAACGCAACGCGGACGTCGCCCAGTTGATCAGCGGCGTGTTCGTCGAGGAGATGATCCATCTCGCCCTGGTCGCGAACCTGTTGAACGCGGTCGGCGGCGAACCCCGCCTGGACACACCGCAGATGCTGCCGCCGCATCCGCGGACCATGCCGCACGCCGACCCTGCCATCGAGCTGTCGCTCCTGCCGTTCGGCAAGGAAGCCCTCGGCATGTTCCTCCGCCTCGAACAGCCCGCGCACCCCGGAGACCCGGCGGAAGGCGACAACTACGAGACGATCGGGCAGTTCTACGACGCGGTCGAGAAGGGCCTGCGGGACCTGTGCGCCGAACTGGGCGAGGAGCGGGTCTTCACCGGCGACCCCGCCCGGCAGGTCTTCGGCGGCCCGTTCGCTCACACGGCGGGCCACCTCGCCCCCGTCACCGACCTGAACACCGCACTCGCGGCGCTGGAGGAGATCGTCGAACAGGGGGAGGGCGCGGCACGCGCCGACGTCTGGGACGGGGACAAGGACCTGTTCCACCCCGGGACCAAGGCCGTCTCCCACTACTACCGGTTCCAGGAGCTCGCGGTGGGGCGCCGCTATCAGCCGGGCGACACACCGGAATCCGGTCCCACAGGCGACCCGGTGACCGTGGACCTGGCCGGAGTCCGGCCCGTGCGCCCCAACCAGCGGTTGGCGGACCACCCCGAGGGCAGCGCGATCCGCACCGCGCAAGAGACGTTCAACCAGACGTACTGCAAGATGCTGCAGATGCTGGAGCAGGCCTTCAACGGCAACCCGGCGATGCTGGGCATGTCCGTGGGCACGATGTACGCGGCCAAGGGCCAGGCGCAGAGCCTGATGGCGATGCAGGACGACGACGGCCTGGCGGCCGGCCCGACCTTTGAGTACATCGCCCCCGAAGACCGGGTCTAGCGCGCACTGTTGACGCTCCGCGGCAGGGTATTGAGGGCGCTCCGACCGACCCGGGGCGCCCTCAGGCGTCGGAACCTTCGTGCCGCACGAGGACGAGCGAGCCCGCGATGAGCAGGGAAGTGATGATGCCGGTGCCCAGTACGGGGAAGGGTGTGACCGTCGAGGAGAGGATGGCCAGAGCCGCGACAGGCGGAAGAACGTTGGCCGCCGTGGACAACTGGGCGGCCCGTCGGTGCAGCAGCCACACACAGGTGACGAAGAGGGCGACGGGCACCGTGTAGACAGCCGCGGCTTGGACGTTGGTGAGCGTACGGCTGCCGGTGGTGACGTGGGCGACGTTGACCGCGAGCGCCGCGCCGACAGCAGCCGCGGCGGCGAAAACGACGTAGTGCCCGTAGCCCCACAGCATCGCCGTCTTCTGTGTCCTGAGACGGCGCGGCGCGTCCTGAGCGAAGTACATCCACCACAGCGCGAAGACGGTCAGCAGCCCGCCCAGCGCGATGGGCAGGATGGAGCCGAGGTTGTTGTGGGTGTCCAGAGCGGTACCGACGGCGAGGCTGGCGGCCATGACGGACTCGCCGAGCACGATCAAAGTGAACAGACCGTAGCGCTCGGCTATGTGCTGTGGATGCCAGGTGGTGCCCTCGGCACGCTCGGCCCAGACCGGCACAGCGAGTTCCAAGGCGGCGAGGACGGCGAACGTGGCTGTCCCGCCGTCGACCGGCAGAGCCAGCCGCACCAGCCAGCCGATCTGCAGGACCAGGATGCCCACGGCGTACCGCAGCGCGGTGCGCCGGCGTTCCCGGTCCGTGCAGGCGGCGCGCAGCCACTGACTGACCATGGCCAGCCGCATCACCACGTAGCCCCAGGTGATGACGGTGAAGTCCCGGTGCTCCAGGGCCTCAGCGGCTCCCGCAGCCACGATCAGGGCACCGATGATCTGAATCAGCGTCAGAAGACGGTACGGGACATCATCCGTGTCATAAGCCGCCGCGAACCAGGTGAAGTTCATCCAGGCCCACCAGATCGCGAAGAACACGAGCGCGTATCCCAGCAGACCACGCCCCGAATGGCCCGAGACCATCTCATGCTCGAATGCCGACGACGCCTGGGCGACAGCGGCAACAAAGCAGAGGTCGAAGAACAACTCCAGCGCGCTGGCGGCACGATGCTCCTCACCAGCATGGCGGGCGAGCATCGGCCGGTACCAGGCGGTGAACGTGTGCGTGGACTGACTCATGGCGTCCTGATCTCTCGGGCGGGACAGCATCGGGAACGGCGTGCGAGGAGGGCGGGAGGGCCGCTGGCGACGAGAACCGTCCGAAGCGGGTTGTTTCGGCCGGGGCCCGTTGTCTACGACCGGGGCCGGCGAGAATTTGTGACAGACCTTCGGTGGGCGAAGGCGTCACCGCTCATCACCCCGCCTCTCATGGCAGAGACGACACACTCCACCACGGACCTGGCGTGTCCGAAGCAGAGGAGAGGCCGAGGTCAGTTCTTTGATTACGAGTACAACGACGACAACCTGTGCCCGGCATGCCGATAGACGGCTCCGCGGTAACCGCCATGGGGCCGACCACCGACGCCGCGCACGAAGGGATGGTGTAGGGCGGCCCACCGCTATGGGCAGGGATCGAGCCCAGCCGACGTGCAGCGGGCCGCTGCCGCACCAGGCGGATAGGGTCGAAAACACCGGATGCCTACACGCTGACGTTCGGACTGCCGAAACAAGTCGAGGCATGGATCATCGATCAGGACGCAGGCACGCCCGCCCGCACCAGATGGGTGAAACAGAGCAGGCTGTCCGCCATGACGGTGTACTGGATGGACGACAGCCACGCTCACATCTTTCGGCTCCGCTACGAGGGGAGGCTCATCGACCGGCTCGTCACTCTGGGCGGCGACCGCGTTGGCCCGGGCGAGAAGCAGACCGAAGTGCTCGGGCGCGCCCGGCCCGACGCCCCAAGCTACTGGAAGCGTCCCCGCACACAATGTCGTGCGCCTTCGGGAGGTGAGCCAGGGCATTGGTACGAAACGAACGCGGCGCTCCTTGCCGGACACGGATAGTGTCGGGATGGTCGCCGATAGTGATCATCGGGAGCCTTGGCCTCGGGTGCGGCTCCGCTCATGAAGGCGCGGCCTCGGTGTCCCCTGCACCCGGCCGGGCACAAGGGACACCGAGGCGTCGACGAACTCTGGTGGCATGCAGGCTGAAGACGACTGCCGACCAGATGCCCCGGCCCACCCGTACGGACGGGATTGGGCGTTAGCTGACGACGGTGGCCAAGGCCTGACCGATCGGGGTCCTCCAATGCCTTCCGTAGCACACTGGAAGTGTGCTGTCGGAGCTCAGAGCAGGTGTCTGCCGATGGCCAAGACACGGCGTGCGCGATGGCGGCGCAATCCGCTCAAGCGACGCAGCGACATCGTCGAGGCCTGGGTCGTGCTCGCCGGGTGGGTACTCGCCCTCGTGGGCAGCTTGCTCGCAGGCTTGGTGACTGCGGACTCGGTCGAGCGCGCCGCCGACCGGCAGCGGGTGGACAGGCGCGCGATCTCGGCGATTCTTGCCGAAGACGCGGAGGGTAAAAGTTCTCCTTGGGCGGTGAGCGACCACCGGGTGCGGACCAAAGTCCACTGGACCGCGCCGGACGGTTCGACACGAACGGATGAGGCCAGGGTGGCGCCCGAGACCCCGGCCGGAAACCGGGTCACAGTATGGGTCGACAAGGGCGGCAGCCTTGTGATCGAGCCCATGACCGACGAGGAGGCGGACATCCAGGCGGCTTTTGGAGGCGTGCTGGCTGCGATGGGCGCGGGTGCGGCCGTGTCGGGCGCCGTTTGGATGGTGCGCCGGTGCTTGGACCTACGGCGTATACAGCAGTGGGCCGCGGAGTGGGAGCGGATCGACACGCGGCGGGGGTGGAAGACCGGCTGACGGTAACAACCGGCGACCTGGCCCGTGCCCCCGGACTCCCCGTATCATCCGCCAGCTAGCGCTGTGACCGCATCGACACCTCGGGCTTCTAACTGACCGTTTCAGAATGACATTCGTTGTGGGGCTTGGCAGTTGGGTGTTGTGTCGGCAGGATCGGTTGAGTGGCTGCTGAACTTGTGCCTGATGACCTGTGGGAACGTGTAGCCCCGCTTTTACCTGCTCGGCCGCCTCGGCGGCATCGGTATCCGGGGCGGTTGCCGGCAGATGACCGGGCTGCGCTCAGAGGCATCGTCTACGTGCTGTGCAAAAGCGTGAGCTGGCGGGACGTTCCCGCAGAACAGGTCGGCTGCAGTGGCGTGACGGCCTGGCGGCGACTGCGGGACTGGACCGAGGCCGGTGTCTGGCCGCAACTGCATGAGGTGCTGCTGGCCGAGCTGCGTGCGGCGGGTCTGCTGGACGTGGACGACGCCGCGATCGACGGATCGCACGTGAGGGCTCTGAAAGGGGGGCTCACACCGGACCTTCGCCGGTCGACCGGGCCCGGCCCGGCAGCAAGCACCACTTGATCGTCGACCGGCAAGGCACCCCCTTTGCGTCTCACTGACCAGCGGGAACCGCCACGACATCACCCAGCTGATGCCCCTGCTCGATGCGATACCCCGCATCCGCGGTGTCCGCGGTCGACCCAGGCACCGGCCAACTCGGCTGTTCGCCGACCGCGGTTACGACTACGACAAGTACCGCCGCCTTCTCCGGGCTCGCGGCATCACACCCAAGTTCGCTCGAAAAGGCATCACGCATGGCTCCGGCCTGGGAAAGACGCGTTGGGTCGTGGAGCGCACATTTGCCTGGCTGCACCAGTTCAAACGGCTGCGGATCCGCTACGAGAAGCGCGCAGATCTCCACCTGGGCTTCCTCCAACTTGCCTGCAGCATCATCTGCTTGAGACGACTCCGAACCTCATTCTGAAACCATCAGTAAGTCGTCAAGCGGCAGCGGGCCGTTGCCTGCTCCAGCCGAACAAGATGGTGATCAGACGCTGGCGAAGGCAGACAGGAGTGTGTCGGTGCGGAGCTGGAGCTCAGGTGTCTCGGCTCCCGTGACGCTGACGGACACTTCCTCGCCACCGACGGCTTGAGCAAGGGCGATTTCCAAGGTGGTGCTCGTGCCAAGCAGGGGGTACGAGTACCAGCCATCGTGTGCTTCGTCGTCTGTGTCCTGAACCCCGACTTCGATGGTTTCCTAGTCGGTTTCGTTGAAGGCGTTTACCGGCGTAGCTAGGACAGCAACTCAAGGAAGGCGTGCAGGTTGTGGCCCCAGATCCATCCGGCAATCGACTCGGTCACGCGTCCCCCGTCCTTGCGAGAGGGGCAGCGTGGCAGACATGATCTGCCGTCAGGCTGCGGCGGCGAGTTCGCCCTGCTGATCGCACTGGGCACAGCCGCCGCGATGGCCAGCTACCGCGTCCGCTACGTCACCGCCGCGGCCCTGGTCAACGAGCTCGTCGAGGCCGCCGACGACAAACAGCTTGGCAAGACCATCACCCGCTACGGACGCGTCGATCTGCTCTGTATCGATGAACTTGGATACCTCGAACTCGACCGGAGGAGCGCCGAGATGCTCTTCCAGGTTCTGACGGATCCGGCTGGCCCACGGGGTCGACGGGCACGACATCGACTGCACGATCGATGGTTTCGGGGCAATGCAACTCAAATCAAGCGTCGTCAAGAAAGCCTGATCTGCGACCGGTGGTGGACGATCGGCCCCCATCACCTGACGGCGACCACGCCGCCGTCCCGACGGTCGTCGAGGACCCTGAGGAAGTCGCCGCTCTGCTGGGTGAGTTCGGCTGGCGCAAAGGGCCCAAGGCCGCCAAGGGGCTGATGCTCGGCCTCCCAGGCGACCGGCAGCCCACCGACGACGAGCTGCGCACGGCCGCCGCGAAGACCCGCTTGGTCTGCTTCCGGATGGAGCCCGAGCGGCCGGGCCGGTAGCACTCGACCGGCTGATGCGGTCGACGGAGACCCTTCCCGCCCGCAAGCACTCCAACTATGAGCGCCAGGAGCGGATCATCACCGAGGCCCTAGCCGAACGCTGGCGGGACCCTGAATGGCAGCAGGCACTCCGGCTGGTCGCCATGGTCGGGCTCGGCACACTGCCCCTGGCCATCGAGATCTGGAGCAGCCTGGAACGCCCTGGGCCGCTGGCCAACCATCTGGACGAGGCTTTCGCGGCAGAGCGATCCGAGTTGATCCGGTGACTCGCCGACTGCGCCGGACCCGCGGCTCGCACTCCGGCTAGGCGGTTTCGTTTGGATCAGCGGGCGGACCAGAGGAAGATGCCCGCGATGTGAAGTCCGGCGAGGTAGATGGTCGCGGTCTTCTCGTAGCGGGTGGCGATGCCGCGCCACTGCTTCAGGCGGTTGATGCACCGCTCGACGGTGTTGCGCTGCTTGTATGCCTCGCGGTCGAAGGCCGGCGGTCTGCCGCCCGCCTGTCCGCGCTGCCGCCGGTTGGCCTGCTGGTCGGCGCGTTCCGGAATCACCGCGCGGATGCCGCGTCTGCGCAGGTGGTCGCGGATCGCGCGGGAGGAGTAGGCCTTGTCGCCCAGGACCAGGTCCGGCCTGGTGCGGGGCCGTCCAAAAGGGCGGGGAACGCGCAGGCGGGACATGACGTCCGTGAAGGCGGGTGCGTCGCCGGCCTGACCGGCGGTGAGGACGAACGCCAGTGGTCGGCACCGGCCGTCGGCCGCGAGATGGATCTTTGTGGTCAGTCCGCCGCGGGACCGGCCGATGGCGTGATCGTCCGGCTCGCCGGCCGGGGCCCCTTTTTGCGGGCTCCGGCCGCGTGCTGGTGTGCGCGCACGATGGTCGAGTCGAGCGAGACGGCCCAGTTGAGGTCCTCGTCCGCGTCGGCCTGGGCCATCAGTGCGGTGAACACCCGCTCCCAGGTGCCGTCGACGGCCCACATCCGCAGCCGGTTGTAGACGCCCCGCCAGTTGCCGTACTTCTCCGGCAGGTGCACCCACTGCGTACCGGTCTGGAACTTGAAGGCGATCGCGTCGATCACCTCACGATGGTCCCGCCAGCGGCCACCCCGCTTCGGCGTCCGGTCCGGGAGTAACGGCTCGATCCGCGCCCACTGCGCATCAGTCAACGGCACACCCGGACCAACGACCGTCTGATCCAAACGAAATGGCCTAGTACTGCAACGGTGCTTGCCCGGCAACCCTCGCGACATCCCCAGGGCCGGGGCACAACCGCGCGGCGCACCCGCCAGCCTTCTGTGAGAGAGACGCATTGAGGGTGCTACTTCGAGGCCTATAATTGAAGAGTTCTTCAATTGGTTAGTTGCGTTGGTAGATAGGTGATCAAGAGCGGAGGTCGGGGTGGGCGAGTTCGCCGAGGCGCTGTTGGCGCGGGTGCGGGAGGCCCGGGCCGACCTGGCGGCCGCAGTGGAGGCCGGGGACGTGTACGCGGCCTCGGTGGCGCAGAGCGACCTGGACGATGTGGTGTGGCTGGCCCGCCGTCATGGGATCGACGTCGAAGCGGGCGAGGAGTGATCGGGATGCCGGTTCCGCTGTATGAGGCGAAGGCGGAGTTCTTCCGGATGCTGGGCCATCCGGTGCGGATAAGGGTGCTGGAGCTGCTGCAGGGCGGGCCGAAGCCGGTGCGTGACCTGCTAGCGGCGATCGAGGTCGAGCCGTCGAACCTGTCGCAGCAGTTGGCGGTGCTGCGCCGTTCCGGGATCGTCACTGCCACCCGCAGCGGGTCAACGGTGGTGTACGAACTGGCGGGCGGGGACGTGGCCGAGCTGCTGGCCGCCGCCCGCCGGATCCTGTCCGTCCTGCTGGCAGGCCGACAGGACCTGCTGGAGGAGCTGCGTGCTGCGGAGCCTGCGCGGTGACGCGCGGACACCTGTTCCAACGATGGCGCCAGGGTGACCTGCGGCGGCACATCGTGTCGGTACCGGTCGGGCCGGAGCCGGTGTCGCGCCGGGCTCCGCGTTCGCCGACGCGGTGCTCCTGGTGGTCAGCGAGCTGGTGGTAAACGTGCTGCAGCACCCGTCGCGCTCCCCGGTTGCGGAGGTGGGGATGACGGTCGGAGCGGGACAGCTGGTGGTCAGCGTCGCCGATGCCGAGCCGCAGCTTCCCGTCCTCCGGCCGGGCGCGATGGGCGCGGGCCTGCAGCTGGTGGCCGAGCTGGCCGCCGCGTACAACGGCGATGTCAGCGCGGAATCAGCCGTGGACCGTGACGGCAAGGTGGTCCTGGTCCGGTTCGACATTCCGTCGTAGGGATCTGGGGATCAGGACAGAGGGAGGCGACACGGTGGGTGGCAGGGCGACAGAGCGGCTGGAAGACAAGCGAGGCAAAGGCAAGGAGAAGGACAGGGAGGCCTGGATCGAGCGCGGTGTGGCGATCCGGGCGGGCTTCTACATCTTCGGCACGCATCTGTTCGCCGGGTTCGTGTGGCTCCTCTTCTACCTCGGCGAACACGCCAACAAGTAGCCAATGAGCACATGAGTGGCCGGCACACGGGCCGACCGGCTTCCTGCCCGGGCCTCATCTCCCTGTTTCGCGATGAGCAGGCAAGGCGCGCAGGAGATCGGAGATCCACGTGAGTGGCTGTACGTCGCCCGCGCACCGCTACCCCCTTCCCGACCGCAGCTGGCCCTGAACACGCGATGAGGGCCTCTTGCATCAGCCGACTTTTGTGACCGCCGGAAGCGGAGAGAAAGGACTGCCGAAGTTGATCACTGTTGTGGGGCACCCGGACCTCGCCCCGGGGACGCTGAGGCTGTTGGAGGAAGAACTCCGCGAATGGCTGGCCCGGTGTGCCGAGGCGGGGCGGACGGGCGTTCGGACGGGCCGCGAAGCAGGCTGGGCTGGCGCTGGTGACTGTGGTGCCCACGCTGAACCGGGTGCCCGCACTGCTGAGGGAACGGGACCGGCTGGCGGCCGGGGAGTTGTTGCTGCTGTCGCAGCAGGTGCGGCTGCTGGAGTACGACCCGGTGGACCAGGATGCGTGCGTGCGCGCCGACGAGCGGCTGCTGCGGGCCTGCGCCCGGGTGGTGGCTATCTGGGACGGCACCGCAACCAGCGGCCATGACACCACCGCCCATCTGGTGGCCTACGCCCGCAGACGCGGCATCCACGTCGAGGTGCTGTGGCCGGACGGCGCCGAGCGCATGCCGGGACCAGGAGAGGAATCATCATGACGGCCGGTGCGCCACCGCGGGCTCGCATGGTCGAGCTGGGCCGGGACAAGGCACTGAAACTGCTGGCCGGGACGCCAGTGGGACGGGCGGTGGTCTCCCATCAGGCGCAGCCGACGATCCGCCCGGTCAATCATCTCGTGGAGGTGAACGGCGAAATCGTCATCCGTACGCACGCCGGGGCCGCGTTGCTCGGCCGTGCGGCGCGGTCGGAGGAGGTTGCCTACGAGGCGGACACCCTTGACCCAGTGACCCGGACTGGCTGGAGCGTAGTCGTCACCGGCGCCGCCAACCTTGTATCGGACCCCGCCGAACTCGCCCGCTACCTGACACAGCTCACGCCTTGGACCGACACGGAAATGGACCACGTGGTGCGGATCAGGGCCGACGTCGTGACCGGGTACCGGCTGGTCGGCGGCGACGCGTGTTTCTGACCGGTCAGAGGTCGTTGCCGGCGTAGGAGAGATTGAAACTCTTGTTGGTGAGGGGGAAGTCCGGGACGATCGTGTCGTTCAGGGCGACCGGCAGCGCGGGCTAGTTGAAGAAGGACAGGTCGACGGGCTTGACCCGCTTGAGGGTGCCGTCGGCGGCGAGTTCGACGCGGGTGGCGATGTGCCGCGCCAGCCTTCGACCAGGCCGACGCCACTCCTGGGGCACGCCCCTGCGTCGGGCGAGGGGCCGAGGACGGAGCCGAGTTCCACCGGGGTGAAGGCAGCCGTCTCCTGGTACAGAGCGCTGTCAACTCTCGGGAGACGGCCACCGCTTGAGAGCCGTCGCTAGGACGGCGGTTTCACCTCCGCCTGGGTGGTCTGTAGATCGGCGAGCAGCTCGGCCTGTCCGGCGAGCACGCCGGACAGGATGGTGCGCGCCACCCGCAGCAGCTCTGCCACGTGCGGGCTGGTCAGCGAGTAGTAGACGGTCGAGCCTTCCTTGCGGGTCACCACGAGATTCGCACGGCGCAGTACCGCGAGCTGCTGCGACAGGTGGGCCGGCTCGATGCCCACTTCGGGCAGCATCTCCGCGACTGCGTGCTCGCGCTCACTCAGCAGCTCCAGGACCCGGATGCGCGCCGGGTGGCCGAGGGTTTTGAAGAACTCGGCCTTCAGTTGGTACAGCGGTGTGCTCATCGTGCCGTCTCCTCCCCTGCGGAGCAGTACGGCGGTATCGGCCAGTCCTCGGCGCATCGCATCCACCCATTCGTCACAGACATGCGGACCATCCTCGCCTGTGGACCTGGCCCCGCCGAATCCGCGCACGAGAACCGGGCGCCCGAAACCAGCGGTGACTACCTCAGTAATTGCTAAGATTAGCAACTCCATACGTGGCGTGAGGGAGGCTTGTGTGAGAATCATTCCGCTGCGCGGTTCCGGCGTCGCCTGGTTCAAGTGTCCCGCCTGCCGCCTCAAGTGCCGACCCAGTGCGTCGGCCCGGGCGGGCAGTGCCCATGGTGCGACAAGGCCCGCGTGCTGAGGCTGCCCTTCGGCGGCCGGAGTGCCAACGCCGCGTCGGACGGCAGCCGGAGCTGACCCACACGCGGCACGGATCCGCGCAGGAAGGTGGGACATGGGTGACTGGGCCGTCCAGTCCGACAGCGGGATCCGCTTCGAGTGGGGTCCGGCCGGAGCGGGGCGCCTCGTCACAGGGACCGCCTGTTTGGTCATTGTCGATGTGCTGTCCTTCACCACGACGGTGAGTGTCGCCGTCGGGCAGGGCATCCGGGTCCTCCCGTTCTGGCTGCCGGACGGCCCTGCCACCACGGCCGAGCGGACCGCATCAAGGAAGGCCGCCGCCAGCTACGCACGGCTGTTCGGTGCGCGGCTGGCCGTTGCCCGCAGTGCCGTCACACCCGACAGTCCTTGGTCCCTCTCCCCAGCCCACCTGCGCCGTGCCCCGTTCGTCGCGCGCTTGGTACTGCCGTGCCCGAACGGCGCGGCAATCGCAGCGGCCCTGTCACCGCGTGCGCTGGTGGTCGCCGCCTGTCTGCGCAACATCACCGCGGTAGGCAGCTGGCTCACCGCCCGCGGCTACGGCACGCCCGAGCATCCGGTAGCCGTGATTGCCGCGGGCGAGCGGTGGCCGGACGGCACCCTGCGCCCCGCCCTGGAAGACCTGCTCGGCGCCGGCGCCCTCATCTGCGACCTGCACTCCCAGGGCGCGGGACCGCTGTCCGCCGAGGCCGCCGCCGCGAAAGCGACCTACGAGGGCACCGCCGACCTCACCCGCGCCGTCGCCGCCGGCGTCTCCGGCCACGAGCTGACCGCGATGGGCTTCGCCGAGGACGTGGCCATCGCCACGGAGGAGGACACCTGCACCCTCGTGCCCGTGCGAGACGGCGATGGCGCCTTCGCCCCCGGCTGAACCAGGGGGTCACTCTCCCGCATCGTCTCCGCTCGGCCACCCGGTCGTCTGCTACTCGGTGCGCCCCTGTCGCGGCTCGCCGTGCCGCCGGTTGTGGGCAGCGAGCGCGCCGGCCAGGTCGGCGTGCACGGGGATGGAGGGGCAGTCCCCGGCGGGGACGAGGGAACCGTCGGCGGGGATGGCGGCCAGTTCCAGGCTGCGGCCCGCTTCCGCGAGACGCTGCGCCGCCTCGATGATCGCCAGCTGCCCCTCGGCCGACCACCTGCGCAGTTCGGTCAGGGCGACGATGACCGGACCACTCCCACGTCCCACCACCCAGCCGACGGCACCCGCGAAGCGATGGACGGCGTCCGGGCCCAGGTATCCGGAGACGGATAGGATGCCGAGGTCCTGCTCAACGGTGTAGCACCACTCGATGGTCATGCTCGTCAACTTCCTGCGCAATCAGCCTGTTGGTTCAGAGGGGGAGGGTGATCCAGATGCTCTTGCCCTGGCCGTCGGCGTCGCCCCGGACGACCGCGCTGCCGCCCAGGCCGAGGGTGAGCTCCATGACGGTGGCCAGACCGCCCGCCCCGGTGCCGGTGACCGCGCCGTACAGCGCGGGCTGGTAGGGGTGGCGGTCGTGGACGGCGAAGGCCAGGCAGTCCTCGCTGGCTGCGTAGATGACGGTCACCTGGGGGAGAGCGCCGCGGCGTGCCGGACGCTGTTGGTGACCAGCTCGCTGAGGATCAGCAGGGCCGGGCCGACGGTGGGATGGCGCGGGTTTATGGCCCACTCGACCAGGGCCTGCTCGGCGGTCTCCCGTGCTGTACGGACCGCCGACGGCATCGTCGGCAGGGTCAGCACATGCCGGTAGGGCAGGGTGTCGAGCCGGGTACTCATCATGCCTCTGCGCGGGCGAGACGGAATCCGGTCACGGTCTTGGGGTGCAAGCGCAGCAGCGTGTCATGCGGGCCATGCGTCCAGCCGGCGAGAGTGCGCTGGTAGTGGGCGGCCTCGTCGGGATCGGAGATCACATCGAGGCGTCCGGCGACGGTGACCGTCCAGCCGGTGCCACCGACCGCACGGATCTCGTCCACGTGATACGTCGCCGTCGCCGGGACCGCGGCGGCCGGCGCGGGTGTGCGCACCACCAGCCGCCCGAATTCCCAGGTGTGCCGGCCGGGCCGGATGACGGTCGCCTCCCGCTGCGTGGACACCAACCGTCCCAGCGAACTGCCCTCCAGCAGCCACATGGCCTCGGCCCCGGAAACCTCGACCATGCGCAAAGGCGCGGGTGGAGTGCTCATCCGACTGATTCCTCAGTCTTCCCGCCCACCGGTCGGGGCTTCTGGGCGGGCAGAGGCGGCAGCAGGCCGACACCCTCCAGGTAGGTGCGCGCGCCCTGGATCGCTTCGGGAGTGGTGGCGTACGCGCGACCTTCCAGATGCAGCAGCTCCAGCGC
The DNA here is from genome assembly GCF_036182465.1 of Streptomyces sp. NBC_00258. Taxonomy (NCBI): domain Bacteria; kingdom Bacillati; phylum Actinomycetota; class Actinomycetes; order Kitasatosporales; family Streptomycetaceae; genus Streptomyces; species Streptomyces sp. NBC_00258. Next base: position 734,293 of record NZ_CP108081.1, on the reverse strand, counting down.
GCCGACCGACTGCAGAACCTGGCGCTGGCCTGAGCGGATCCCGGAGGCCATGACGACGATGCCCCGCCGGTTGAGCTTGTTGACCGTGTCCTTGAGGACAAGGGCGCCGGTGGCATCGATGGTTGTCACCCGGGACATGCGCAGGATGACGACGCGGACGTCGGCGACCTCGGCCAGTTCGAGGAGGAAGCGGTGGGCGGCGGCGAAGAACAGCGGACCGTCGATGCGGTAGGCGACGATGTGCTCAGCCAGCAGCGCGTGCTCTTCGACGCTGTGGTCGCCCCGGTCGAGCGGCACCTGGTCCAGGCGGGCCTGCTTGGCCACCGCGCGCAGCGCGAGTGCGCCCGCAACGACCAGGCCGATGATGACGGCGTAGACGAGGTCGAGCGCGAGCGTCGCGATGGCGGTCAGGACGAGGATCAGGGCATCGGAGCGGGTGGCCTTCGCCATCGCGCGCAGCGAGCCGACCTCCACCATGCGGATCGCCGTGGCCAGCAGCACGCCCGCGAGCGCAGCCAGCGGGATCCTGGAGACCAGGGGCGCGGCCGCAAAGACGATCATCGCGAGGACCGCAGCGTGGACAAGGGCCGCCAGCCGGGACCCGGCGCCGGTACGGACGTTGACCGCGGTCCGTGCGATCGCGCCGGTCGCCGGCACGCCGCCGAACAGCGGGGCGGCGATGTTGGCCAGCCCTTGTCCGAACAGCTCGCGGTCGGGGTCGTGCTTCTGACCGACCGTCATGCCGTCGGCGACCGAGGCCGACAGCAGGGATTCCAGAGCGGCCAGCGCCGCCACCGCCACGGCCGGGGCAAGCAGAGAGCCGAGGGCGCCCATGTCCAGGAAGGAAAGGGACGGCGCGGGCAATCTGGAGGGCAGGTTCCCGATCGGCTTCGCCGCGTCCAGGCCGACCGTCTCCGCCACGATGGTCGCCGCGATCACGGCCAGGATGGAGAAGGGGCTCGTGGGCCGCCAGCGAGCGCCGGTCAGCATCACGGCGGCGACCACCAGGGCGAACGCGACGGCGGTCCAGTTCGGATTCTTCACGAACTCCTCCAGTGCCTGCCAGGTCACCATGAGGACGCGGTCGCCCTCCGGCTTGGGCACTCCGAGGACATTGGGGATCTGCTGCAGACCGATCACGCAGGCGATACCGAGAGTGAAGCCTTCCACGACCGGCGCGGGCACGTACTGCATGTACTTCCCGGCCCGGAGTAGGGCGAGCGCGACGAGCATCACGCCCGCCATCAGCCCGACGGCCAGAACCCCGGACGGCCCGTGCTGCGCGACGATCGGCACGAGGACGACGGTCATCGCGCCCGTCGGCCCGGACACCTGCAGATTCGAACCGCCGAACACCGCGGCGAGCGCGCCGGCGACGACTGCGGTCGCCAGCCCCGCCTCGGCACCGAGCCCAGAGGAGACGCCGAAACCGAGTGCGAGCGGCAGCGCGACGATCGCCACCGTGAGGCCGGCCAGCAGGTCCCGGCGCGGGTCCCGGCGCATCTCCACCAGATCTCTACGGCCAGGCAGGAGCGCGGTGATCCGGCTACCGATCTGCGTGAGGGCGGACGTCATCGCGCGGTGACCTCGGCTTCCCGCAGCTCGGCCAGCAGTTCGTTCCGCCCGGACAGCATCTCCGTCAGGATCCGGCGCGCGGCCCCCAACAGGTCGGCGACGTCGCCGCCGGCCAGCTCGTACACGACCGTCGAGCCCTCCCGCGTCGAGGTAACGATCCCGGAGCGGCGCAACACCGCCAGCTGCTGCGACAGGCTGGACGGTTCCACCTCGATCGCGGCCAGCAGATCCCGTACCGGCAGCGGCCTGTCCTGCAGCAGTTCCAGTACTCGTATCCGTACGGGATGCCCCAGCATCCGGAAGAACTCGGCCTTGGCCTGGTACAGCGGAACGGACACAGCCCCTCGGCTTCCCCAATGGCGCCCCACCCCGGGGCAAGCGACGGCTGTGCCCGCGGCTACCTGCGGGCACAGCCAACACAGCATCTAATCAATTGCTTAATTTTGCAATTCAGCATCCTGTTGCTGCGCTGCTGATTCCTCCACAAGTCGGGCGGCGTGCCGGCCGGAAGTGGTACGGCCCCGGATGCGCAGCCGGACGGCTGACCCTTCGCGCATGCTGGGGATCCAGCCGAGCTGGGGAGCCGTGGCAAGCATGAAGTACCGCGAACGCTACGGGCTGCACCTGCACAAGGCCGAGCTCATGCGCCGCCGTTTCGATGCCCTGCACCCCGGCATCGGACTGGAAGCCGAAACCAGGCTGCGCGCGAGAGGCACATCACCAAGCGCCCCTGGCTGCACAGGGTCCGCTTGCACTACATCTGGACGGCGCTTCACCTGGGCATCGCTGTGACGGGCGTCGTCCTGACAGCGGTCATCGCCCTCTCACCAGCCCGGTGACCCAGTCGTGCCTGGGCTTACCGTGACAGCTCACCGGACGACCGGGCCTCCGTCTAGGAAGCGGCTGTGAGCAGGTTCTTCTCCAGGATCACCGGCAGTGACAGGGTTCGGTAGCCGACTGAGGCGAACAGGACGGTGATCCGGTTCTCCTCCTCGGTGAGGACCTCGCCGTCACCCCACTGCGGGTGGTGGACCGCGGTGCCGGGCGGAAACGGGTGGTCGTGGCGCGTGGGTGAGGCGGTCCGGGGGCGGGACGGGCCGGGGACGGCGCCGGCTGCGGTGCCGATGGGCCGCTGTTCGCATCGGTCGCAGTTGCCGCAGGGGGAGTTGAGGCGCTCGCCGAAGTAGCCGAGCAGGAAACGCCGTCGGCAGCCGGTGGTCTCGGCCAGGCCGCGCATCATGTCGACCCGGGAGCGTTCCATGCTCTCGTGCGCGGTGCTCAACTCCACGGCCCGCATGGCGGTTTCCTCCGCATCGGCCCCGGGGACCGGGGCCACCTTTCCGCGTTCCGTGGTGAGGGCTCCGGCACTCTCCAGGAGGTTGAGGACGGCGGTCAGCCGGCCGGCGGACAGGCCGGTCTCTTCCCGGAGTTCCGTCGGTGTCACGGGGGTCGCACGGTCCCGTACGAGGCGCGAGACGTCGGCGATGGTGTCCGCGTTTGGGCGGCCGGTGGAGAAGAACTTCTGCAGACCCAGGTCCTCGACGCGGTAGTGCAGGATGGCCCGGGACGGCTCGCCGTCCCTGCCTGCCCGGCCTATCTCCTGGTAGTAGGCGTCGAGGGACCCGGGCACCGAGGCGTGCAGTACGAACCGCACGTCGGGCTTGTCGATGCCCATGCCGAATGCCGAGGTGGCCACCACCACGTCCAACTCGCCGCCGAGAAAGCGGTCGTGGACCGCGCTGCGGTCGGCCGACCGGCTGCCCGCGTGGTAGGCGGCGGCGCTCAGGCCGAGTTCGCCGAGCTCGGCGGCGTACGCCTCGGCGTCCTTGCGGGTGGAGACGTAGACGATGCCCGGCTTGGGCTCGGCCGCAGCTCGCTCCACCACGGCGCGCCGCTTGGCCGCGTTGTCCAAGAAGTGGGTGACCTCCAGGCGGATGTTGGGCCGGTCGAACCCGGCCACCACCTCGTGGGCCTTGCGCATGCCGAGCTGCTCGACGATGTCGGCGCGCACCGGTGCGGCGGCGCTGGCGGTGAGGGCGAGGATGGGAGGGCGCCCGATGCTCTCGGCGGCCTGGCGGAGCCTGAGGTAGTCCGGCCGGAAGTCGTGGCCCCAGGAGGACACGCACTGCGCCTCGTCCACGACGAAGAGGGACGGTCTCAGCGCAGCCAGCCGCTCCAGCACGTCCTGCTTGGCGAGCTGTTCCGGGGAGAGGAAGAGAAACCGGGCGGTTCCGTCGCTCGCGCTCTCCCATGCCTGCTCGTTCTGGGCTCTGGACATCGACGAGTTGACGGCGACGGCTCTCTGGCCGCTGTTCCGCAGCAGTCCGGCGATCTGGTCCCGCTGGAGAGCGATCAACGGTGACACGACGAGCGTCGGACCGGGGAGCAGCATGCCCGGCACCTGGTACACCGCCGACTTGCCCGAGCCGGTCGGCATCACCACCATGGCGTCCCTGCGGCGCATTACCGCTTTCATCGCGGTGAGCTGGCCGGGACGCAACTCGTCCCATCCGAAGGCCACCCGCGCGGCTCTGCGGAGACGGCGGGCGACGAACAGGCTGATCGGCAAAGGGACTCCCGAAGCGGTTGCGCGCGACCGGGGCGGAACCGGACGGGCGGTGGTGGGTCTAGTGCCCACCCCGGCTCGAAGCAGTCCGATCGCCAGGCTCGGACTGCGACGGCACGGTCGCGGCAGGCCCGCGAGCGTCACGACTGCCTTGAGGGGCTTTCGAGCGATCGAGTGAGCGATGCGTGATGACCAACGAGGCTGAGCAGGACCTCCCCCACTCCCCTCTGGTATTGCGGGCCATCACGAAGGCGCACGACATGCGGTTGGATGGGCTTGCCACGGTCGTGTCGCCAGGACAGGTGCGCGCCGGAGGCCCCCTTGTTCTGCTCTAAGGTCCATCGGAAGTGGATCTCGTCGAGATGATCTTGGTGAGGGCCCTCTCCCCGGGGCGGATCACGCGCTGCGTTTCGGCTTCGCCGCCGACTTCTGCGCCACACTCTTCTTCGCGGTGGTCTTCTTGGCGGTTGCCTTCTTCGCTGTCTACTTCTTCGCGGGCAGTTCGTGGACGTCGGCGTCGCCGTCCTCGCCGCGGGAGGCCCACGCCTTCTGCACGGAAGCCTCCAGCGCGGACATGAGGTCGACGACCTGCCTGCCTGGCGCCGCCGCTTCCGGAGCCGCGGGGAGGGCGTGCCCTTCCCGTTTGGCCTTGACGACCTCTGCGAGGGCATCTGTGTTGGTCCACGAATTCGCTGCCTTCCAGGCTGTCGCGGGTCATGTGGTCGTTGAGGGCCCGCGCACCCTCGATCTCGTCCTCCGACACCTCCACCGTGCCCGAGGTGAGTTCCTGGGGAGAGCGGATTTCGTCGGGCCACCGCATCGCGTGCAGGACGATTGCATCGTCGCGGATGCGGAGCAGTCCCAGGCGCCCGCGGCCGCTCCATGCGTATTTGGCAATGGGGACCTTGGCGCTGCGTTCCAGGGCCATCTGCAGCAGTTTGTACGGCTTGGCCGCGACCTGGCCGTCGGCTTTACCGAGCCTCGAAGTGTCCGTATTGGTTCTGACCTGGAATTATGTGTTGCGTAGGCGCCAGTGACGAAGCGATTTCGGGGGATTGAATACGCAGAACTCGTTGCCCTCCGGGTCGACAACGACGATCCAGCGGAAGCCGTGTTCGTTGAGTTCTTCAGAGAGCCTCGCAGCGCCTAGCTGTTCGAGGCGGTTGACCTCGGACGTCAGGTCTGCGGTGCCAAAGTCGAGGTCAAGATGCATGCGGTTCTTGCCTTGCTTCGGTTCGGGGACGTGCTGCAGGAGAAGGGTTGGTGCAGGAGCGGGCCCGACCAGGCTCAGGTAGGGGGCCCGTGGAAACCGCGGCAGTAGTCCAGCGGGGCGAGCGTGCCGAGCCAGAAGTTCGCTTGGGCCCCGATATCGACACAGTCCAGCGTCACAACGATCTGCATGGCGGAACGGTAGGAGGCTGGGCTCGCCTTGACGATCCATTTTCTGCAGGACCTGACGAGAACTCAGGCTCAGGCATCCTCTGAAACCCCTGGTTCGAAGGTCATCACCGGTCATGCTCGAGAATTTGATCGCCGCCCGCATTCCGTCAGCGAGCTGAGCGTGGCCACGCTGGCGGCACGGGCGGCATGTGCGGGGCTGTGGGTAACCGGAGGTAGGTAAATGGCCCACCGTAAGTGGGTGCAAGTGGCCCAGATGCTTGGGCTGCTTCCCTCCTACGATCGAAAACGTGATCACCAGGCACTCGTCAGCCGTCCTTTCGCCTGCCGCTGTGCGCGGTGGCGGACAGGGGCGTACGGCGCTGGGATTGGTCATGGCGGGCGGCCGGCCTCCTGCGGCGCCGATGCCTGCGCCTACCCAGCGTGATGCCCGATCCTCAAACGTCCCCCTGCTCAGAGGAATCCCTCATGCAAGCCATCACCGTCCAGGATCGTGACGCCGGCGTCGGCGGTCTTGTCCTTTCCGAGGTGCCCCACCCGCGTGCCGCCGAGAACGACGTGATTGTGGAGGTTCACGCTGCCGGGTTCACCCCGGGGGAGCTGGACTGGCCCGGCACCTGGACCGACCGGGCCGGTCGTGACCGGACCCCGAGTGTGCCCGGCCATGAGCTGTCCGGCGTGGTCGCCGAGCTCGGCTACGGCACCACTGGTCTGACGGTCGGGCAGCGGGTCTTCGGTCTGGCCGACTGGTCCCGCAATGGTTCGCTGGCCCAGTACACGGCGGTCGAGGCCCGCAACCTTGCCCCGCTCCCGGCCGATGTCGACCACGTCACGGCTGCCGCGCTGCCGATCTCCGGGCTTACCGCCTGGCAGGCCCTGTTCGACCACGCCCGCTTGGTCACTGGCCAGAGCGTGCTCATCCACGGCGCTGCGGGCGGCGTCGGCTCCATCGCCGTGCAGCTGGCCCGCGAGGCGGGCGCCCGGGTGATCGGCACCGGCCGGGCCGGCGACCGCGAGACCGCCCTCGGCCTGGGCGCGGACGCCTTCGTCGACCTCCAGGCCGAGAAACTGGAGGACATCGGTGAGGTTGACGTGGTGTTCGACGTGATCGGCGGCGAGATCCTCGAACGCTCCACCGCACTGGTCCGCCCCGGCGGCACCCTGGTCACCATCGCCGAGCCGGTCACCGTCCACCCCCGCGACGGGCGAGCCGTCTTCTTCGTCGTCGAACCCGACCGGGCCCGCCTGGCCGACCTCGCCCAGCGGCTGCGGGACGGCCGCCTCAAGCCGATCGTCGGCGCCGTCCGGCCGCTCGCCGAGACAGCCTCCGCATTCACGCCGGACAAGCGCACCCCCGGCAAGACGATCATCCGTGTCACCGAGGACTGAGCGTGAAAACCCCTGGGTCCCGCGCAAACTAGCGAGCCCACCCCCCTTCGAAACCACAGGCCCTGGCAGTCAGTTCACCGGTGTGCGGGTGTTGTTGAAGCGGACGCCGGTGCCCCAGTTCTCTCTGGCGGTGGTTATGCACCAGTGGCACAGGGGCAGGCCTCCGCTGCCGTATCTGTGGGTGCTGCGCTGGCAGCCGGAGCAGGGTCCGACCAGGCTGCTGGAGCAGGTGAAGGTGGAGGGGTCCGGTTCGCTGATCGGCGGCGGGAAAGCACTACTGGTCATCAGAGGCAGCCTGTTCCGGGGGAGGGGCGGGGGCGGTGCAGTGAACGTGACCGGAGGGGGCCGGGCCGGTCAGCGCGCCGTAGCGGTGAGGACCGGTCGGGTGGGTAAGTCGAGGATGTTCAGGGCGGTGTCGGGCTGGCCATGGCTGCAGGCCCGTACTCCTGAGGCGAGGAGGCGGCGGGCTTCGTCCCGGCTCTCCGGGCGCCGTTGTTTGCCCGCGGCGTAGCAGCCGCCCAGGTGGACCTCGATGGGTGGCCGTCCGTCGCCGATGCCGAGTTCGACGGACCACTCCGGCTCCGCGGGCCGGGCCCGCCGCCCGTGCTGCTGCTCGGCTTCCCGTTTCTGGAGGGCGGCGATCTTGTCGTCGATGCGCTGCAGCCACATGGCGTGCCAGATCCTCAGTGCGTGCAGTCGTCCCAGGTCAGGGGGCAGGTCGTCAAGTATGTCCGTTCCGGTGTGACTGGTCGAGGTCGATGACATCCGCGGGGTCCGCCGAGCAGGCTCGATGCTCCACTCTGGTCTCGATAGTTGGCGCGGTTTGGTCATCGTTGTTGGCACCTGCTCGGGTTGGTCGGCTGACCTGGCACGTCGTGGTCGCCGCCACGCTGGTGGCCGGGGTGGTGCGGCTGATCCTGTGCACCCGACACCGACTCCCGCCGTGGTGGGGATCTACACCGCCGTACTCGTCCTGATCACGGTCGGCGGCGAGGGCGCGCAAGCCACCGTGTACGGGACCTTCGTACCCGCCACCCTCGCCTCGGCCGTCTACGGCGGCTTCCTCGCTCTGGTCTGGACCCACTCGTACTGTGCGCTCCCAGGAGGCAGGAAGCGTACGAGCCGGCCGCCTTCGGCAGGGGAGAAGAGGATGCGACGGGGGCATTCACGGATGTCCCGCTGGCCACTATGGTATGGGAGCGCTCCCATTCGCCTTACGGCGATCCGGTCCCGGACCGGCCGGGTGCCTTGGTGGGTGCGCGGCACTTCTACAGTCGGGCGGTTCGGCGGGCGAGTCGCCGCTCGGCCGACCTGACGTCTGCGCGCCGTGCCGGTCGGCTGCCCGCCGTGCCGCATCACCGCGGAGGAGATCCCCCACATGATCATCGGACACGTCGGCCGGAGCCGGAAGCGGCTCCGCTTCCACCGCTTATTCGCCCTGCTGGGAGCCCTGTTACTGGCCCTCGCCGTGGCCTCGCTGCCGTCCCCGGCGGCAGCGCACGGCGTCGCCATGGGGCCCGGCTCGCGCACGTATCTCTGCTACCTGGACCTGCTCCAGAACGAATCGACCCAGATGCCCTCCAACCCGGCCTGTCGCGCCGCCGTCCAGGGGGCCGGCACCACGCCGCTGTACAACTGGTTCGCCGTGCTGGACTCCAACGCCGGTGGCAGGAGTGTGGGCTACGTCCCTGACGGGAAGCTCTGCAGCGCCGGCGACAGGAGCCCGTACAACTTCTCCCCCTACAACGCGGCCCGCACAGACTGGCCGAAGACGCACCTCACCTCGGGCTCGAGCATCCAGATCAACTACAGCAACTGGGCACACCACCCGGGCAGGTTCGAGGTGTACATCACCAAGAACGGCTGGTCGCCCACCACTCCCCTGGCATGGGGTGACCTGACGCATCTGCAGACCGTCACCGACCCGCCGCAGACGAGTGGCCCGGGTGGCGTGGGCGGCCACTACTACTGGGACCTGCGGCTGCCGGCGCGGTCCGGTCCGCACATGCTCTTCGTCCAGTGGATCCGTTCGGACAGCAATGAGAACTTCTTCTCCTGCTCCGACGTCGTCTTCGACGGCGGCCAGGGCGAGGTCACGGGTCTGGGCGGTGGCCGGACGACGGCCGACGCGATCGCCGCGAAGGCGGCGGACTCCAACGGCATCCAGGCAGCGGCCGCTCACACCGGGCACGGGACGCATGCCGCCGCAGCTGCGGACGTGGACGCGGTGAACTCCGCCGGCGGGGCAACGAGCGGCTCGCCGCTCACCGCGCTGGCCGGCCCCCTGGCGGGAGCCGCGGTCCTGGTGGCCTGCGTCGCGGGTGCGGCGTTCCACCGCGGACGGCGCCGCCCGCAGGCCGACGCCCGACCGTGATCCCCATCCCCTTTGGACCTGTCCGGTGGATCGTGTCGCAGCACCGGGTGCAGTACCCGCCGGTGGGGTCCCGCAAGGGGCTGTCGCTTACCGCGGCATGATCCGCCGGACAGGCCCTGACACCAGGCGCGGCCTCGAGGCGGCGAACGTCGCCGCCTCGAGGCCGCGCCACAGCGACGGTCGGCGGGTGTGCTCGCGCACCCGCCGGATGAAGCCCGCACTCACTCGACCGTGGAGCCGACTCCTTCCCGCCCGTGGGGCGGCTCTCCCTCGCCCGTGGAGCCGACATGCTGAAACGACGCTGGGCAATTCCCCTGCTGATCGCCTCACTGCTGTCCCTCTCGACCCTTCCGGCAGTCTCCGCCTCCCCGCCGGAGCCCCCGAGACCCGCCGACGCCGGCGCGGAGTCGTCCGTACCGCTGCCGGAGATCGCCGCGCACACCACCCAGGTCGCCTCCGGCTTGAAGCGCCCCACCGCCATCGCCGCGCCCGACGACGGCTCGGGCCGGCTGTTCATCACCGAGAAGCGCGGCACCGTGCGGGTGTACCACCCGGACACCGGCCTCGCGCAGACCCCGCTCATCGACATCACGGCCGCGGTGGACGAGTCGGGCAACGAGCGCGGGCTGCTCGGCATCGCGACGGCGCCCGACTTCCTGGGCAGCAGGGAGGTGTATCTGGCGTACACCGCGCTGCCGGATGCAGCGGTGACCCTGGCCCGGTACGACCTCGACGACGCGAGCCTTAAGGTGCTGCTGTCCCAGGAGCACGCCACGTACAGCAACCACAACGGCGGCCAGCTCGCCTTCGGCCCCGACGGCCACCTGTACTGGAGCATCGGCGACGGCGGCGGTTCCGGAGACCCCTTCGACTCCGGGCAGCGGGTGGACACCCTGCTGGGCAAGATCCTGCGCATCGACGTGAGCCGGAGCTGCGGGGACCTCGCGTACTGCGTGCCCGGGGACAATCCGTTCGTCGGCGTCGCGGGAGCCCGCCCGGAGATCTGGACCTACGGGCTGCGCAACCCCTGGCGGTTCTCCTTCGACCCCGCGGACGGCTCGCTGTGGATCGGCGACGTCGGTCAGGGCAGGTGGGAGGAGATCGACCGGCTGCGCCCTGCGGAGCAGCCCGGGGCAAACCTCGGCTGGTCCTGCCGCGAAGGGCTGGTGGTGTTCGACGAGGCCCAGTGCGGGGGCGGCGCCGAGCTCACCGATCCGGTCTTCACCTACTCACCGCGCACCGGCAGCTGCGCGGTCATCGGCGGGCAGGTGTACCGCGGCAAGCAGTTCGCGGACCTGGTCGGGGGCACATACATCGCCACCGACTACTGCTCGTCCACCGTCTGGGCGCTGCGCGACGACGGCGCGGGCGGCTACCTCCAGGCGGAGATCGGGCAGACGCCGACCCAGGTCACGGCGTTCGGCGCTACGTCGGAGGGGGAGCTCTACGTTGTCAACGACCTGCCCGGTGGACTGCACCGGGTGTCGTTCGAGAGGGTCGCGCCGACCTGCCGGATCACCCACAGCACGTACGCCTGGGGCGGCGGCCTGACGGCGAACCTCACCCTCACCAACACCGGCACCACACCCGTCTCCGGCTGGAAGCTCGTCTTCCCCCTCGCCCTGGGCCAGACGATCATCTCGGACTGGAACACCGACCTCGTCCAGAACGGCGACATGGTCACCGCGGCCAACGCCGCGTACAACGGCACGATCGCGCCGGGCGACAGCGTCGAGATCGGCTACCTGGCCAACCACACGGGCGACACCTCGGCCCCTGAGAGACTCACCCTCAACGGACACGCCTGCACCATCGGCGGCTGACCCGGGCTCCGTTCGCCGGCCCTGGCTGCCGAACGGAGCCCGCCCACGAGCGGGTTTGCTCCGGGATCCTCCCGGCCCGACGCGATCCTCGTACGCTTCTTGTGATGAGTACGGCGGACGCGCACACCATCGCGAGTTTTAGCCCGAGCGTCTCAAGGCCGCGCCGGCGACTCTGGAGGTAACAGCTCGCGAGGTCATGGCAGGGTTCCAGGACTTGATGCGTAAAGGCGAGGTCCAAGGATCGACGCCTTCCCTTTGATCTTTGTCACGGCCTTGGCCCGGCGACCGGCATGCGCGGCCGGCGCCCAGGACTCCACCCATCCGTCTGGGCCGGCATGCAGCGGAGTCCGGCAATAGGCATCGATCCCGAATGCGCCGTCGGGGCCGATCATGACCTTCGCGCGTGCCGCCGTCCGGATGATGAGGTGGCACGGTGATGAACCACGATGAGGCGGCAGCTGTCGGCCGTTGACACCGACTTGGGTGAGCCGGCACCTGGAGGCCGGCGAGCGGATCGTCAAGGCCGTGGCGCTGCGCGGCGGCATCACCGCCGAGATGCGGCGGCTGACCATCGGGACGCGGGACGGAGGCTCCCGTGACCTGGTGCTGCGGACCTACGTCGACCCGTTCTACGTGGAGCACGCCGAGGGCGGGCTGCATGCTGCACCGTCGCGGCGCATGCATGCTTGCCGCCCACCGACGGGCAGCCGCCAGACACGCCGTCCACACGTAATGGTCACGCTTCCTTCGCGCGGCCAGGCTTTCCGTTCGGCCGGGCGGGCTACCCGAACGGAAGGAGCCGTCCTTCCAGAGGAGTTCTCGTGGTCTTCGCCGCTTTCCTGCTGCCCCCGGGGCTGCTGTGCCTGGTACTTGCACTCGGACGCTACGAGGAGTGGCTGCTCAGGCAACCTGCACCCCCGCAGCCCGCGCGCCACGCCAGGACCAGGCGCCATTTGTCCCTCGTTCCGCGCACGGGCTCCCATACGGCAGGCGGCAACGAGTCTGGGCATCGGCGGGTCGCCGACGCGGCATGACCGGCTACTGCAGCTGCTAGCGACGGCAAGCGAACACCGGTCTGCGCGCCCTGGCACCCACCGACCGCCTGGAGAGTGAGGTCAACCGGCTCGCCGCACGTACACCCGGGGCGTCCGTCATCGTCGCCCGGCCCGACCGGCAACTGGTGGCAAGCCTGCGGGAATTCGGCGCGGGCCGCTGATGTCCTGTCCCAGATAGCTGTGGGCAGGGCGAGGCGCCGCGACGTTCACCCGCGGAGCCAGGCCAGCAGGCGCCGTGGAATCGGTCGTGACGTGGGGGCTGCCGTGGCCCGGGGAGCCGATGGGGCTTTCCTGACTTGTTGCGCGAGTCGGTATTCCTCGGCTTCCCGGATGAGCTCCTGAGAGCGGGACTGGTGCAACTCGAAGCGCATGCCGATCGCTCCTCCTCATGCCAAGCACGCGCTTGGCTTCACTGATGCTGTGGGCTGCCCCAAGGTGAAGGTCAACTGGAGGGCAATCGCTTCAGAACGTGCCTACACACGACCGGGCCCCGGCCACGCATGCCGCAGACGAGCAGGACCACCGGCGCCAGCGGGCGGTGGAGTTCTGCACGATGAACGTCCGGCGCCGGGACCGGATCGTCGGCGCGGGAGCGGCGGGCGACGACCAGGAGCTGGATGATGCCTGGGTGGACCAGGTCGTCGACCTCGGCTCGCAGCGGGGTCAGTACGAGTACATCGGCTTCGCCGCTTGAACCCTGGGCCCTCTGCTTCTGCTGGAGAGGCGGCGGCTGCCACGCGTTGCTCCCCTCACAGCGTCGTGTCGCCGGTCCCGTCACCGCTGTTGTCACAGCCCGCGCTCCGGGGCCGGCACCCATGGCGCAGGCTGCGCGACAGTCGACAGTCCGGATTCCCTCGCGTGCGAGGTGAACTTCCGGCGGGTGCTGCGTCGGCGCAGCACCCGCCGCACGAGGCTGCACTCCGCGCTCTACGCCGGCGAGCAGGCGAGGGAGCCGGGCCCTCCCCACCCTGTTGCATCGGTTGCACGGTCCGGGCGTCAGGCGATCGACTCGCCCGAGGTCTCTCAGGGAAGTAGTCGGCATACCGATCACTCCGTAGCAAGCCCTGCGAGCTGCAGTTTCCCGTCATCTCGCCGGAGCTCCGATGCGACCAGAGGCGTGACCAGAGCGGCGACCAGGAACGCGACGTGAGGCGCGACCAGGAGCGTGACCAGAGACGCGACCTGCGCCGTCGTCGCCCGGACCCGGTGCTCGGCAGGTGAGCGACCACCTTCAAGGCGTTGAGCGGGCACTCGACCCACCAGACCAAGTACGGGCGCCTACCGCACCCGTGACACCCACTCATGCCTGACCTACACGAAGTCGCAGGTCAGGCGCCTCGAATGAGAGTCGCGTAGGAGCCAGGATCGGGGTGCCGGTTGTGTCGCTGGGCGGCGTCCCCCGATGGCGTGGGACGCCTGCGGCGCCTGCCCGCGTGACCAGGAACGCGCCTTTCGTAAATGGCCTGGTCACAGGGGAGTTGCGCAGCTAACCCCCGCACCCAGCACCCTGAGCCACCGCTGTCGAGCCATCTCGACAGGCCGCAAGCACCAAAGAAGCAACACCTTCTGACGCCTAACCACCGCACGCCCGACCCGGGGCGTGCCCAACCCCGAGGGGGAATCCCGTGTCCACGCTCGCTCTGCTTGTCGCGCTGCTCCTGGTCGTCGTCGTGCTGTTGCTCGCAGCCGGCGCCGCCTACCTCGTGCACCGCCACCCGTCCTGGAACAAGCCGCTGATGGCGGCGTTCGGGGCTGTGACGGTCATGGCCGCTGTGGTCGGTCCCATCGTCGCCCGGTGAGCCACAAGTGGCCGTGCGTGGTCGGGCAGCGGGGGTGGATTCGAGGGATCGTTGCAACACGCGGTGAGTTGATCAAGTGCGAGCAGTGTAAGTAGCGGCGGCGGGGTGTTGCTCGCTGGTGGCCGTCGGCTGAGCAACTACCAGAAGTCACCGACTGGCCGCGCTACTCAACTCTTGGGTGACCAGGCCAGAATGAAGCCTTATGAACGACGGATCGAGCTGGCCCGTGGACAAACTGAGCGCACTCCGCCTCGGTAGAAGGCTCGTTGCGGAAGTTCCAGCGTCGAGGCCGGGCCGCCGGGCATTTGTGGATGTCCGTCCCAAGAGGAGCGATCCCGACGCCCAAGCGCAGGGCGAGGGATGGGTTCGCAGCGACGCTGAACGCAGCTTCCGTCTTGAGCACTGGGAGTACGACCGTGATCGCATCGATGGCTTCGACTACGACAACGGAGCAGTCCTCATCGGGTCCGCTGACGCCATGGACGAGTCCGAACTGATCACGGTGCTCGACGGATGGGGCGCCCGGCCTGGCCTCTTCGTCTACCCCTGGGAGAGCGAGGACCCCAAGTAGTACGACGAAGAAGCCGTCAGCTCGTGCAGACGATCAGCTGGCGTTGCCCAACCGAGCGTCTTGCGAGGGCGGCTGTTCAACTCGGCCGCTACCGCATCAAGGTGCTCGCGAGTGTGGACCGAAAGGTCGGTGCCCTTGGGGAAGTACTGCCGCAGCAGGCCGTTGATGGCGGTCGTGATGATGGTGTCCATGCTGCGTGTGACATGGCGCAGGGTCCGCCCCGTGAGCGCGGCAGTGTCGTTGAAGAAGTACGCGGTCATCCTCGTCCCCCAGTTGTCGTGCCAGTGACGTCGCTCTTGTCGATGCCCCCGATGACTGCGAGGAAGATCTCCTCGAGCGTCGGCTGCTTCTCGACGTACTCGACCTTGGCGGGCGGGAAGAGCTGCTTGAGCTCGGCGAGGGTGCCGTTCACGATGATCCGACCCTGGTGGAGGATCGCGATCCGGTCGGCCAATTGCTCGGCCTCGTCCAGGTACTGCGTGGTGAGCAGCACCGCCGTTCCATGGCCAGCGAGTTCCTTGACCGCATCCCACACCTCGATGCGAGCCTCGGGGTCGAGTCCGGCCGTCGGCTCGTCCAGGAAGATCACCGGCGAATTCCCGATGAGGCTCATCGCGATGTCCAGTCGGCGGCGCATACCACCGGAATACGTGGACACTCGCCGCGCGCCCGCCTCGCTCAGCGAAAAGCGCCTCAGCAGGTCATCCGCGATCGCGCCAGGGTCCTTGAGGTGGCGCAGCCTGGCGACGAGAGCGAGGTTCTCCCGACCGCTGAGGATCTCGTCGACGGCCGCGAACTGCCCGGTGAGGCTGATGGACTCCCGCACGTTCGTCGGTTGCGTGGCAACGTCGAAGCCATTGACGCTCGCCGCCCCCGCCTCCGCTTTCAGGAGCGTGGCGAGGATCCTCACGGTCGTGGTCTTGCCCGCCCCGTTGGAGCCGAGCAGGGCGAAGATGCTGCCCGGTACCACGTCGAAGTCCACACCGCGCAGCACTTCGAGCTTCCCGTTCGACTTCTTGAGACCTTGCACGCGAATCGCCGGATCGGCGATCGATTGGGCTGTCATGGTCGTCTGCCTCCTTCGCGGAGCTGTTCCAGGCGGCTGCGCGGATGCTCCTCCCGGAAGGATGGAGGGTTGACCTAGCGTCAAGGTCAAGCGCGTTCCGACCACGGCACCCAGATCGCCGACCGGCCAGACACACCGCAGCGATGACGGACCGCTCGCCTCGAGCTCGTTCGCCGCGAACCCGCCATACTCATAGCTGTCGGTGAACCACTCACGCGTCGGTTCCTGCGACTCACCGGTCAGAAATCAACGAACCCGCCTGCTTCGCCCGGAGGGTGTGTGGAGAAAGGGGAATCCCCCCGCCAGGCGGCCGCACGCGAGTTGCTGGAGGAGAGCGGTCAAGAGTCCGACGGACCGTTACGGTTCATCGGCTACGCGGGCTTCGTGCTCGCGCCCGACCTCAGCTGACTTTCTCATACTTCAGCCAACTCTGATTCGGTCCGTATTTTTGCCTCCAAAAGACCGGGGTTTGGCCGATTTTAGTATCACAGCCCTGGGGTCCAGTTCCGGGTTTATGATCGCTCGCTGCCAGTAGAAAGCATGAACTAGTCCTATCCCCGGATTTGGTAGTGGAGATCGCATGGAAGGCGACGTAGCTGGAGTATGGACTACTTATCGAAGGCAACTCGGCGGTTTCCATGTCAAAACCATCAGTACCGTTGATCATCTTGGTTACAGTGAGCTTCCGGGGAACGTCTATTTGGATGGGAGTAGTTGACTGTTGCGCAAGAATGGCACCCGGAGGCCGGAAACGCAACTGCAATTGATCTATTCCGCACCCCCAATTGAGTTCCCCAGACGCGGGGGTCGTGAACCCTTTCGCCAGCCCGGATTCGGCGGAAACTGACCCTTGCTTTATTTTCCCTGAGGGATCCACCGTAATCGCTGATTGGATATCGTAGACGAGTATTTGAGGAATTTCTGCGCAAGCTGGGCCGCCAAACGTGACAATGAGTTCTACCTCGTCGATAAATTGTTCCTTTTTTTGAGGATTCCGAAGAGGAAGGATGGCCCTGTATGACTTGTCTGATACGGCTACGGTAAATCCCAGGTTTTCTATCTTGCTCGTATCCGTGGGGGTCTTTGTGGGGGTATTTCCTGAGGATGGTTCATCCGAAGCTCCAAAATAGGGCCTGATCAGTAACATTGCCAGCGTCACCACGACCGCTACGGCCGTCAGCCCGAGCGCCCGTCTCTTCACGGAATGGCTGCGCCACCACGCCACCAGCCGCTCGCGGAACCGGGCCATGGCAGTGTCCGCCTCAGCTTCCGCCCCGGACGGCTCTGCACTCCGACGCCGCGCGTCGAAGTTCTCCTTACAACGGCTAACACAATGACGCGGATCGGCGCTGTTGGCCGTGTCCGCGTCAGGAGTTGGGCGTTGTCTGGGCATGGGGACTTCGCCGTGGATCGTGTCAGATGACCTGTGGGAGCGAATCGAGCCCCTGCTGCCGCGCAAGAAGCGTCGGTTTCGGCACCCTGGACGCAAGTCGCTGCCCGACCGGCAGGTGTTGTGCGGCATCCTCTTCGTGCTGCACACCGGCATCCAGTGGGAGTACCTGCCGAAGGAGTTGGGCTTCGGGTCTGGCATGACGTGCTGGCGTCGGCTGCGGGACTGGAACGAGGCCGGCGTCTGGCAGCAGCTGCATGAAGTGCTGCTGGCCGAGCTCAACGCGGCGGCCCGTCTCGACTGGTCGCGTGCGGTGGTCGACTCCAGCCACGTGCGAGCCGTAAAAGGGGGAGCCAGACGGGACCGAGTCCGGTCGATCGTGGCCGAACCGGATCGAAACACCATCTGATCACCGACGGACACGGCACTCCGCTTGCCGTGATCCTCACGGGCGGCAACCGCAACGACGTCACCCAGCTCCTGCCGCTGATCGACGCCATCCCACCTATCAGGGGCCGGGTCGGGCATCCGCGACGTAGGCCGGACTCACTCTTCGCCGACCGCGGGTACGACCACGACATCTACCGCGATCAGGTCCGGCAACGCCGCATCGTCCCGGCCATGGCCCGCCGCGGCACCCTCCATGGCACCGGACTGGGCAAATATCGTTGGGTCGTCGAACGCAGCTGCGCCTGGCTCCACGGCTTCAAACGCCTCCGCATCCGCTGGGAACGCCGAGCCGACATCCATGAAGCCTTCCTCAAACTCGCCTGCTGTCTCATCACCCATCGACAGATCGGCTCACTGTGAAGGCCGATGTCGGCCCGTGAGACCAATCTGGCTACTTCCAGACGGTGAAGTAGTTCTTGACGGGCATAGTGATCTTGAAGACCATCCCGTACTCGCGTCGAAGATCCACCACGCTGGTCGAGGTGGGCTCTCTGAGGCAACGTTGCACCGGCGGCTCATGGGGGCTGCATGGGCGTGGCTCTTCAATCAGCTGACCTGTGTGCCCACTGCGCACCTGGTCCCAGCTGAGGGTGAGAGTGGTTCCGCCGGACAACTGCATTGGTTCCCAGGTCCCAGGTCCTTCTGGGTTGCCTGTTTTCCCGCGGTCGTAGTCGACGACTGTGCGCGCGTAGTGGAATTCGTGGTCGAAGGGGATGGAAGGTCCCGTGCGGTCTCCCGCGCTGAGCACTCCGTCGATGGTGTCGGCCATCCTGCGGGGATCTGCTCCAAAGTAGGCAGCAACGGACATGGTGCACTTGATCTTGTACTTGTCGGCACCTGTTGGAAAGAGCCACTCCGGCGCGCTCCCGCCAACGCACACATCTTCCAGAACAACCAGCCCTAGCGTGAGCGGCGTTTCGGCGTCCCAGACGGCGATGATGTCCCGGCTGGCCAACTCCGCCTCCTGCCGCGCCTTCAGGGCTTCTGGGCTGCCAGCCAGTTTGCGCACGGTCTTCTCGCTGGTCGCGCGCCCGCACGCTGCGAGAACAAGCACCAAGACGATAGTGAAAGGTAAGCCGATCACGCGGCGTATCCAGGATCTCTGCTGTCGGCTCAGAGCCGGCGAACCGAGCCAGGTCGCAGCGACAGTAGCCAGAAGAACAGCCAGGACGAGTATCACGATCCATAAGGTGGTCGCCATGACGGCCATGATTCGCTAGCTGCACGAACCGCTGCTACCCGTACAGATACTCATAGAGCTCGACGTCGAGGGAACTGGGCACGTGCGGCAGCAGCGGACTCAGGCAACCTCATAGCTCGGACGGTACTGGCGCCGTGCGGCAGCGCCGGACACCCATCTCCTACCTGGAGCGACAGCAGCGTCACCTCATTCTGTTAGGCGCTGTTATTCGCGCTCTCCAGCAGCCGCTGCCAGTCCTTACGCGCCGCACCCTTCAGCCACGCCTGCCGGACGTGCCCATCAGGATCCAGCGTGCTGGCCCCGGTCCAGGACTCCCAGACGGCGATGACGGCCAGCACCTGCTCGAAGCTGTCCGACCGCGGCACGCTGAAACCGTCCAACTGTATGGGCGCCCACCGCGAGGCCACCTTCCCCTCGAACCTGTCCATACCAGGCAGCCCGGTCAAGCGCACCTGCTTCTGCAGCGCCAGCTGCAGACCTCCACGGTTGCTGCGCCCGATATGCGGCCTCCGCGTCCGTGCGCAGCGTGTGCAGCCGCCGGTACAGCGTCTCGCGATGAGCTCCCACAGCCCCTGCCCCCTGTGCCCGCCATGCCCTGCCATCCCGCGGTACCTCGGCTGCCTGAAATGGGTGGATCAGGCAGCCGAACCGCACACAGGCGGACCAGCAGGTTATTCCCCAACCTGCCTCACGCACCCCGCACTTGAGACCAGAACACCCTCAACCGGCAAATCTCGAACCAACGCCGGGCCCGGCGCACCACCATCCACCCCGCCACTGAGGGAAGACGACCATGGCCCACCGCCGCCGCAAGCCCACCCCACGCCACGCAGCCGCCACCACGCCCGCCGACCCTCAGTCCCCGCGGAAGCTGTGGCACGAGGCCGGCCGCCGCGCCGTCCTCGGCTTCGCCGGATCCACCGGGGCCGCCACCGTTGCTCTCCTGGAATGGTGGCTCCGTACCCGCTGACCCACCGCCGGCAGAGAAGAACCCCGACCCCGTCGACCGGACACGGGAAACGCTGCCTCGCTCTGACATGAGAACGGCGCTGCACCATGAGGTGCAGCGCCGTGACGTCGTACGAGAACGGTGACCACGTTCCCCGAGGGGGAACCGCAGCGCCTGGCGGGCCGGCACCCGCACACCGTTCCGGAAGAACCTGGAACGCATCGAGAACCCCACTCTGGTCGTGGCCAGCGGCTTCTGACGGGTCCGTCTGGATGGCGGCGGGTAGTGGCGCGTACCGTGGCAGGAAGACCCTTCTGGAGGTGGCGATGAGCGCCCAGCCCGACCACGCGCCCGTCCCGCCGGCCCCGCTCTCGCCGACCGCGGCCGCGCAGCTGCTCGCCCAGCTCCGGGTCAGCCCGCGCGCCGAGGTCTGGGTGCCGGCGTTCGAGCAGGACTGGACACGCGCCCTGGAGGACTCCCGGCACTCCTACAGCCTCAGCTCGCTCCACGACGTCGTACGCACCTGGCAGGCCCGTCTCGAAGCAGCCCCGGCCGTCGACGCGTTCAAGGCTTCCGGCAGGGACGACTCCGACGGCGTCGATCTGGCCGACATTCTCGATACCCGCCGGTGAGCGATGCACCGTGGCCCGCACGCCTGTCCCCGAAGGCGCTGGCCGTCCTGGACGACCTGCCCGACCACGCCCGGGCGATGCTGCGCGACGTGATGGACATCGCCGGCCGCGACCCGTGGTCCTTCCCGCCCTTCGACAGCCGCGACCCCGAAGGCGAGGACGTCCGCGCCGCCGCGGTCGGACACCTCACCGCCGTCTACTGGATCAACCGCCCGGCCGGGCGCCTGTACATCATCGACATCATCTGGCTCGGATAGCAGCGCTGGGATGGTGAAGCTTGAGGTGTCGTTCCCACCCACCACTCCACCTCTCCCGTAGAGCCAGCCCGCGGCAGCGCAGCGCGGCGAGGGATTATCCGGAGCCCTGGTCGTGCTCGTCCTTTGCGGCCAGGTCGTACTGGATGGTCGTGCGGCCCACCACGTCCTTCGGGGCCTTGATGCTGAACGTCTACCAACGCTACTCGCTGGCCGGCGGACCCTTGCCCCACTCTCGAAGGTGCCGCCCTTCTGGTCGGACGGTTCGCAGATCGACCGTATCCGTGTGACCACCGGCGCGAACGGGGCGGCGGTCGCGAACATCGGGCACCTCTACGGTGATGCCGAGGGTGTCGCGGACGGGGAGATCATCACCGTCACCGGGTCGTATCCCACGGCCTGATGGCCAGGGCTGCTGAGCCAGCAATGAAGCCGCGCGGGCGTGCCAGCGATGGCCGTCCCGGGCGGTTCTCGCTGTCCCGAATCACCTCACAGCCGATCCCGGCATCGCATCCTCCGCCGACACCGAGCCTTCCCTGTGCCGTCAGCCGGTGGCGTAGTCGTGCTGGATACGATCGGCCCGCCTGGCGATGGTGGTGGCGGCCTGCTCAAGGGCGGCGAGGAACGGATCGGCGGCCGCTGTGAGGACCGCGCAGCGCATGAACTCCTCGATGCTCGTTCCGCAAGCGTCGGCCGCGCGCTGCACCTGGTCGCGCTCGGCGGACGTCAGGGGCGGCGTGAGGGGTTGGGCGGGTGCGAGGTCCATGCGGGGACGGTGCAGCGCCCTGAGGGTCGTCAGGGGCATCCGCGGTCTGCGGCCGTCTCGCAAACCTGGCGCTGCGCGAGGAGGGTGCGGCGCATGGCATTGCCCTCTACGGTCTGCCTTCAGCCAACGCTGACGAGTTCCGCACAGCTCCTACATGCAGGTGCCGGAGAACTGATTGTCGACGATCCGATACAACGGAAACTTCATGGCGGCGTAGGTGTCGGGGCCGTACTCGCCGTCTACCTTGATTCGGTGCTGCGTCTGAACAGCGCGTACCGCTGCTAGGGTGTCGTTCCCGTAGACGCGATCGACATCAATATCAGGGATGCTGTTGTAGCAAAGGTTGATCGCCCCCTGAAGCGCTGCGACTCCGGCGTTTCTGGTTCCGTAGGCCATCCAGCAGTGGTAGTTGTAGCCGCCGCTGCCGCTGAACGTAGGCAGGTACTGATACCGCCCGCTGGGAAGGGCGCTAAACGTCGTGATCTGGGCCCAGTTGCACTGGGGGGTGGCGGCAGAGGCAGGGCTCGCGGTCAAACCAACCAGCAGCGTCGAGAGCACGCCGATGACGGCACTGATGGCGCCGACCTTGAAACGGTTTCTGTTCACGGTTCTCCAGTTCGTAGGTAACTGACAGCGGCGAGGCTCGACACTCTGGCCTCGTCCACGGACTTTAGGATCATCGTGGGCTTCGGACTTTGTCATCCGTGCGGGGAACTTTGTCAGTCGTGCACCGCCTCAAGCTGACGCTGCATCAAGCGAGGGTCACCCTGCGGGTGAAGTCATGCGCGACCGCCACGGCCGTTGTCAGCCACATACGACGGGCCCACGGTAGCCCGGCCCGGTCGCTGAGTGTGCCGGTCGTTTGCCCCACAAGGAACAGCCGCCGCGCACACCGGAATACGGGCAAGGCGGCGGACGAGACCGCCTCTGGGCTGCAGCCGCGACCTTGTTGAGCTCGACTGCCGCTACCGTCGGCGGCTGCCGATGCGGTGCGCGCATACGCGGCCAGGACCCGCGCGAACGCCGACCAGTTCGCCGCGGTCCTTGAAGACATCGCGGCCAACGGTCTGCCCGATGCGGAGCAGTGGACTCCGTGGGAGGAACTGCGCGAGGCGCACTTGGCTTTGCTTGCCGCTCCAAGGCTGGCCGTCGCCTGATGCCCCTCAGCACGACGCCGCGACAGGATCGCGTTCTCCGACGCGGCCGCGATGGAAATCCCCCCGCTCAACCTGCGATGTGTCGGCTTCATGTCAGTGTGCTGGTGGCAGTGACGGTTGGTCAGATAGCGCGGGTTCTTGCAGGTCCCTGATTTATGGCGGTGCTGGCCGCTGACACGAGGTAGTGCTCTGTGTCTTGGCGGCTGACGTGGAGCGGTACATCCGCAGGTAGCTCGCTGTCATAAAGGAGGCACTGCGCACCTCGGACCTCAAGCCGCAGGAAGTCAAAGGGTAGTTGACCGGCTCAGAGCGGCCGCTCTTTGTGGGGCGAACGACCGGCACACCTAGTGACCGGGCCGGGCTACTGTGCCCGTTATCCGCCGGAAAAATGCTCGCATCCGGTGCCAGAAATCCACCAGTGTCATTCGAGGTTCGACGGCCCTGCCCGTAGGGCCGGCCGGTGATCCAGCACGTTCACTCTGATCGGACACCCGATCTCGAGTTCAACCTGATTACCTGGAAGGGTCGGGTCATGCGAAGAGCCCGCAGTTCAACCACGCTGTTCCTCAGCGCACTTCTCGCCATGGCGATCGCATTCGTGGCGGCTGCCCCGGCAAACGCCGCGCCGGCCCGGTCGGACGGCCGCAGCAAGGTGATCTTTGTACACGGATTCGATCCCACGTTCACGGCGGCGGTCAATTGCGAGGAATACTGGTCGGACGCGATCAATTACTTCAAGTCGCAGAGGTATGCGGACAACCAGCTGATCACGTACGGTTACTACGGCAAGAAGTTGGGATCAGATGGCTGCACCACCCGGTTCACGGAGCTGTTTCAGAGTGGCCACTGATCGGGTGACGCTGGAGGTGTGCGCAACGCACGAGGCTCCCGTGCCGTTGGGGGAGGTGTTCGAAGTCTCAACCCACAGACACAGGAGCCGCGTTGGTTCCGTATTCTGCCGCACTCGACCTGCCCCATGCCCTGGTCGAGTGGGCCACGATGCTCATCGTCACCCGCGAGGGTGACCGCCGTTGCAAGCTCCCACCGCACCAACGTGCCCTCGTCGGCCTGGTGTACCTGCGCCGGCACGACACCCTCGCCCAACTCGCAGCCGGCTTCGGCATCTCCGTCGGCACCGCCCACGCCTACACATCAGCCGTCATCGACCTGCTCGCCGACCGAGCACCCGGCCTGCTGCGTGCCTTGCGTGAAGCCGACCCGCACTACGTCTTGCTCGACGGCACCCTCGCGGAGTGCGACCGGGTCGGCGACAGCCGGGCCGACTACTCCCACAAGCACCGCCGGCACGGAGTGAACGTGCAGGTGGTGACCGATCCGGCCGGACGGCTGCTGTGGATCTCGCCCGCCCTGCCCGGCCGCGCCCACGATCTGACCGCGGCCCGCACCCACCGGATCATCCGGATCTGCGAACGCCAAGGCGTCCCAATCCTCGCTGACCGTGCCTACATGGGCGCCGGCTCGTGGGTGACGACCCCCCTCAGACGTCCACCGGGCCGCGAGCTCACACCGACTCAGCAAACCGTCAACCGCGCGCTGTCAGCAGCACGGGCCCCGGTCGAGCGTGGCGTCGCACGCCTGAAGTCGTGGCGGATCTTCCGCCGGTCCCGATGCAGCCCGAATCGAATGACGTCAATCGCCGCCGCTGTCCTCACCCTGGAGCGGCAGCGCTGAAAGAGTTCACTGGGTGGTGGGTGTTGCTTGATCGCCCGGTGATGGTGAGCAGGGGTGGCGGTGGGCAGGGTTTCTGGCCTGGGGTGATGTAGTTGTTGGTGGGGTGCTGCGCAGGCTGGTTGGATACTGCGCTGTTTCAGTGGCTGCCGGAAGGCAATGGGGCTTTGTCTCTGGCGGGTGGTGTGGTGGGGGAGTGTGGGTGCAGCCGGGCAGGCTGTAGTTCGCGGTGGTGGCGTGTGTGTGACCGTCTTTGCTGAAGCTGGAGGGGCCTCCCCCCTGGATCCTCAGGATCTCGTCCTCCGCGACGATCGAAGCGGTGCCGCCGTCCGGGTCCTCCCAGAACGCGATCTCGGACAACGACCTTTCGTAAGGCTTGTCCCGCAAACTGCCCGCTCAGGGCCTGATGGCATGATCGAAGCGTGATCAGTGAACCCGGCCGTCCTGGTGCGTTGAGGTATGTCCTGTTTGATGTTGATGGCACGTTGATCGACGCCGTGGACAATCAGCGCCTGGTTTGGCGAACTTGGGCAGAGCGATACGGACTGGACCCCGATGAGGTCTACCGAGTGGCGCTGCGGACGAGGCCGATGGAGACCTTCGCGCAGGTTGCTCCGGACCAGGACCCCGGGGAGTGCCTTGCTGCACTGCACGAGCTGGAGGACGAGGACGTCCGCTCCGGCACCTATACGGCCTTCGGCGGCGCCTCGGAGCTGCTGAGTGCTCTGCAGCCCGGGTCCTGGGCGCTGGTGACTTCGAACTATGAGCACCGGGTGCGTGGACGCTTCGCACGGACCGGCCTGCCGGTCCCGGAGGTCCTCGTGGATGCGGCCGCCGTGGAGGAAGGCAAGCCGTCTCCTGTGCCGTATCTGCAGGCAGCCGCACGACTTGGTGCCAAACCAGAGGACTGTCTGGTCATCGAGGACGCCCCTTCCGGGGTGGAGTCCGGGCTGCGTGCCGGGATGACGGTATGGGGTGTCAACGCCCCTACGGCGGTGGACGGCGTGCATCGTCACTTCTGCAGCCTTCGCGAAGCGGTCCGCGACGTCCTTGCCTTCGTGTCCGGGGCCCGCCCTCACGGGCTGGAGGGTTCAGCCGCGATGGAATGATCTTGATGTGGCTGGTGTGATCACGGCATCGGAGCCGTCATGGATAGTCCCGTTCTCCGGGCTGAGCCCGCGCCAGTTCATGAAACTGGTGACGGCGCTGCGCCGCGAGGGGGTCGACGCCACCCGCCGGGGCAGGCTGTGGAGCCTGCCGCTGGCAGACAGAAACACTGCTGGTCACGGCGTACTGGCGCACAAACTTGACGATGCGCCAGCTCGCCCCGCTGTTCGGCATCTCCAAGTCCGCTGCCGACCGCATCATCGCCCACCTCGGTCCGCTCCTGGCGCTTCAGCCTCGGCGCCGCTTCGCAAGAGACGCCGTGCTCATTGTGGACGGCACCCTGGTACCCACCCGCGACCACACGATCGCCGCGCAGTCCAAGAACTACAGGTACTCCACCAACCATCAGGTGGTCATCGACGCCGATACCCGCCGGGTTGTCGTTGTCGGCCGGCCTCTGCCGGGCAACCGCAACGACTGCAGGGCGTGGGAGCAATCCGGCGCCAAAGCCGCTGTCGGGAGGACGATGACGATCGCCGATGGCGGCTATCCGGGCACCGGGCTCGTCATGCCCCACCGCCGCCGCAAGGGCGAGGTGCGATGTGCCGGGTTGGTGTCGGTGGGTGGGTGTCAGTGACGGCATGTCAGGTCGGGGTGTTTGTACTGGCCGGGTGTTCATGAAGGGCAGCGTCACTGCTGTGGAGCGGTTTCGGTGGCGGGTGTGGCTGTCATGGGGTGGTACACCCCGTTCTGTTCCGCTGTCTCGGGAACGGCACTTCTGATCCTTCGTGGGCCGGGCGGCGGCACGGTGTCGGTGTCCGCCGGGGCGCAGGGTGTGAGGTGGGGGAGCCGGGCGCGTGAGGTGAGGTGACGGAGGGCCGAGAAGCTGTGCCAGACCCCCTGAACTGTGACGTTCCGTGACTGGTTGCGCTGTGCGCCACCTATCGAACCTGTGGCACCTCGAAGCGTCAGAAGCGTCAGATGGTTTCGCTGTAACCCCGGTTCGTGGCTTCGTGGGCAGCGTGCCGGATGGCTCTGATGGTGGATTCGGTACGTCTTCGCCGCAGCCAGGCGAGGGCGGATGTGGAGGGGATGAGATCGGCCACGTCGATGTATCTGATGCCCGCGCGTGGAAAGTATTCACGGGCGGCCTTCGGCAGGAAGCACATTGCCTCTCCGGCGGCCACCGTGTGCAGCAACGATTCCATGTCGGTGACTACCGGCCCATAGCGGACGCGGCTGCCGTCGGGGCGGGGATCGACCGCCCAGAAGTCCCACCACAGCCGCGGAACCTGCTCAGGCATGTCGACCACCGGAACGCCGGAGAGCTGAGCCAGGGTGAGCCGGGGCTGGATCGCCAGGGGATGCCCGGTGGAGAGGCAGGCCACGCGTGGCTCGGTGGCCAGGTGGTGCAGTTCGATGTCGTCCGTCACCGGAGGACGGACGAAAACCACGTCGACCTCCTGCTGTGCCAGCGCGGCGAGGTGGTCGCCGAACGCGAGGTTGACCAGCCGCACGGTCGTTTCGGGGTGGCGGTCTTGCAGGAGGCTGAGTACGGCACGGGTGTGCGCCATGGATGCCTCGGCTCCCATGGTTCCCACGACGAGTCGTCCGCAGACCTGTCGCAACTGCGCGTCGGCCACGCGCCGCAGCCGGTCGACCGCCGCGACCGCCGCGCGGGCTTCGGGGAGCAAAACCTGCCCTGCCTCGGTGAGCGTGAGCGTCCGGCTCGTGCGCTCCACCACGCGTACCCCCAAGCGTTTCTCCAACTCCCTGATCTGCTGACTCAGCGCCGGCTGCGTGATGAACAAGCGCGCGGCAGCACGCCCGAAATGGAGTTCCTCGCTCAGCGTGAGAAAGAGCCGGAGCTGATGAACGCTCGGTTCCTTCGATACGGACACCCCCACAAAGAAACCTCCTTCTCGCTGCCCAACCTGCTGCGATAACAAGCATGTTATCGATCACCAGGCATCCTGTGCCCCTGGTCCGATGACACCCCTGTGCTGATCATGTGATAGTCAACGGCGTCACTGATCGGCCTGACGGTCCACCAGCTCGGAGCAGGGCTGATGACCGGTTCCTCCGGCAACGCCCGGGGACGGTCGCCTGCTGGTGGCACGGGCGCTTCCAACGAAGGGCCCTCGCCCGCGGAAGCGCTGGACAACATTCCCCCTCAACGAGGAGAAGTTAATGCGTAAAGCCGTACTCGGCCTCTTCGTGGCACTGGTCGCGGTGCTCGCGGTGGCACCCTTCGCCGGCGCCGACCAGACCCAGACCGTCGCCTGCTGCGGCGGCATGCCCGGCCACGGGTAACGGGGCCCTCGCCAGCGGACGGGATGGATCAGGTTTCCCCTCTCTGCAAGGAGCAGCAAATGCGAATAGCCGTACTTGGTTTGTTTGTGGCGTTGGCGACGGTGTTCGCGGTGGCACCGCTTGCCGGTGCCGATCAGAGCGAGACCGTCGCCTGCTGCGGCGGCACGCCGGGCCAGCCGTAAAGGGCCCTCGCCAGCCGAAGCGCTGGACAACATTCCCCCTCAACGAGGAGAAGTAAATGCGTAAAGCCGTACTCGGATTGTTCGTTGCGCTGGCTGCGGTGCTCGCGGTGGCACCCTTCGCGGGCGCCGACCAGACCCAGACCGTCGCCTGCTGCGGCGGCACACCCATCCCCCCGTAAATGAGGCCATCGCCAGTAGCTCGACTGTGTATGAGGGTCCGTCAGCTTACTGGCGGGCTCCTTGCCCTCGTTCAGCGCGGACCAGTCCGAAGCAGACCGCACCTGACCATAGGGGGCGGGGCACCGCATGAACTCGATCATGGAGTGGTGGGTGCATACCCGCGGTCGCGGGCCATGGCGTCGACGTATTCCTGGGCGGACTCCGTGGGCACCTTGTCGGCGGTCATCCTCGGCCCCCTTCGAGCAGGGTGGTCCGGACATGGGGCGTGGCGGGGACGAGGAGGCGGTTGGTCTGGCGCACGAGCAGGTCACGCACGCGGCCCCGGAAGGACGCGAACTCGTCGTCGTCCGCCAGTTCGGCTCGCCTGTCGGCGCGGTCCTCCAGGCTCTCGAAACCCCAGAAGTAGACCAGTGTGTTGAGTTCACCGACCTCGGTTGCGCAGCAGCCGAGCAGGTTGCCGAGGATCCGTACCTGGGGCTCGCGGCCGTACTCCTCCCAGAGCCGGATGTAGTGCGCCGTCGCGCCCGGTTTGAGGAGGTAGTCACGCTGCTCGATGATCAAGACGCCTCTCCTTCCGTGACGGGAACCGAGTGCCAGGCGTCCTTGGAGTCGGCGGACTGCGGCGGTGCGAGCAGCTGTTCGAAGGTGCCGGTCAGCGTCGCCAGGTCGCGGGGATCGGTCAGGGCCGCGAGATACCGGTCGGGGCGCACGACGGCGATGCTGCCCTGCTGCCCGGCGAACCAGTCCCGCAGGGTGCCGTCGACGTCCTCCACCGTTACCGAGTCGGTCGTCGACGTGCGCCGTTCGCCACGGGACCTCCCGGAGCGGGATTCGACGACGGTCATGTAGCGCGTGCCGACGCGGTCCCAGAAGGCACGGCTGTCGGCGTCCAGATGGACGAGCGGATCGTTGCCGTAGCCGATGAGGGCGAACCACTCGCCGAGTGTCTCGTCCAGCCGCAGCACCCGCCCGTCGGTGGTCTCCACCCTCGGCTGGACGAACATCCTGCCCACCGGTGAGTTCTTCCGCGTCGGTCGTCGACTGTGCAGCATGATTCCCTCGGTGTACCGGGGGACGGGCTTGAACCGCATGTGCACCAGCCAGTCCCGGACCGGCGGTGCCACGGTGAGTCCACGCACCACGGTGTCGCGTGCCCGGGCCACCGTGGTGCTCGTCGGGGAGAGGAACCGGCCGATGGTGTCCGACAGTTTCACCATCGCCCGGGCGTGTTCGCGCCGCTCGGTGTCGTAGGTGGCGAGGATCCTCGGGTGGGCGCGACCGGTGACGACGGCCGCCACCTTCCAGGCGACGTTGGTCGCGTCCCGTATGCCGGTGTTCATGCCCTGCCCCGCCCAGGGCGGCATGAGGTGGGCGGCGTCGCCCGCCAGGCAGATCCGGCCGTCCACGAACCGGTCGGCCACCCGCGAGTGATGTGTGTAGACGCGGGCGCGGGTGACGTTGAGCGCCGTGGGATCGGGTACGTGCACGGCGAGGAGTTCGTGCACCTTCTCGGGCCGGAGCATGGCCTCGGCGTCCTCGCCGGGGAAGAGCATGAACTCCCAGCGGCGGTAGTTGTAGGGAAGGTCCAGACAGACGTACGGGCGTCTCGGGTCGCCGTGCAGTCCCGTGTACGGGGCGTCGAGCGGATCGTTGTCGCACTCGATGACCACCCACTTGCGGGGGTGGGTGTCCCCGCTCAGCGGAATGCCGAGTTGCTCGCGCACGGTGCTGCGGCCGCCGTCGGCGGCGACCACGTACTCGGCATGGACGAGGACGCGTTCGCCCTGGGGTCCTGTGACGTGCAGTCGTGCCTCGGTGCCGTCCTGCTCCACGCGCAGGAGTTCGTGCCCGAGCAGGGGCCGTACGTGGGGATGGCGTTGGAGGCCGGCGCGGAGTGTGCGCTCGGCGAGTTGCTGCATGAAGATGTTTCGCCGGGGCCAGCCGAACTCCTGGGAGTCCGGACGGATGTCGGCGAGACAGTGGCCGTTCGCGGCGAACATCTTCAGCGGAACGTTCTGGATCATGTCGGCGAGCATCTCCTTGGCGAGGCCGATGCCCTGGAAGCTGCGCAGGCACTCGTCGTCCATGCCGACAGCGCGCGGATAGTCGATGATCTCCTCGCTGCGGTCGATCAGCAGGGTGCGCACTCCGTAGAGGCCGAGGTAGTTCGCGATAGTCACCCCGACGGGACCGGCGCCGACAACGGCCACCTGGGTGCGGTGTTCGACGGGTTCGGTCATGGGGCGACCTCCGCACTCCTGAGGAATCTGGTCAGGTGGTCATGGAAGAGTTCTGGGGCGTCGTCGTGCACGTAGTGGCCTGCCCCGCGGATGTTCACCGTGTGGATCCGGGGGTTGCTCCGCGCCATCGCGGCCAGGGTGGTGGCGGGCAGGAAGTCCGATGCCCCGCCCCGGACGACCAGGGTCGGGCACCGAAGGGCCTCGACGTACGGCCACAGATCCAGTTGGCGGGCCGGATCCGGGTCGAGGCGGGCCGCCGCGATGCCCGCCAGGTCGAACTTCCAGCGCCAACGGCCCCCTTCGTCCGGCACGAGGGTGTGCCGCACCCTGGAGTCGAGGGCGTCTTCGGAGATGTTCGGACGGATGCCGCGCCAGTACGCGCGGGCCGCCTCCCGACTGGGGAAGTCATGTGGAGTGTCGGCGACCTCGCGCTTGATGCGCTCGGCTCCCTCGCCCGACAGCGACGAGCCGGGCCCGATGTCCTCGACGACCGCCGCGCGGATCCGCTCGGGGTGACGCGCCGTATAGACGTATGTGGTGGTGCCGCCCATGGAATGGCCCAGCAGTACGAACCGGTCCAGGCCGAGGCGGTCGGCGAACTGCTCCAGATCGGCGACGTAGGACTCCGTGTAGTACGCGCCCCGCGGATCCCAGTCGCTGTCACCCCGTCCCCGTGCGTCCGGGGCCAGGACGCGGTAGCGGTCCGCGAGCCCTTCGGCCAGCGGCTCGAACGTCCGGGCATAGCTGCGCAGGCCGTGCAGCATGACGATCGGGGGCCGGCCCTCGTCGCCCCACTCGACGTAGTGGGTGCGCAGCCCGTTGAGCGTGATGAAGTGGTCCCGCCCGTCCGGGGCGGTGTCGGTGGCCATCTCAGTGCAGCCCGTCCTGGCCCTGGACCTCGTCGGCGCTGATGCCGCCAAGCCGGGCGTGCAGTCGCCCGCGCGTGGCGAACGCGAACACCACGACGACCTCGTCCGGAGTCGGCGCGTCGGAGAAGCTCACCGTGATGGTGTCGTAGTGCGAACGGACGTAGAGAGCGTCCTTGTGGGCCAGCGGAACGTCGAGGACGGTACCGGGACCGCCGCGCTTGCCGGTCGAGGGCACCCATGCCTTCCCGCCGCCGACCGCCGCTCTCACCGGGGCCGCGAAGACCGCGGTGAGGAAGGCGTTGCCGTGTTCGTACTCGCCTGCCGTGCCGACGAGGCAGGCCTTGCCGTAGCTCTGGATCACGAGGCCGCCGGCCGTCTCCTGGATCCGTCGGCCGAACTCCTCACCCAGCTTCGGCGAATCGGTGACGATGTCGCCGAGGTCCTGGCTGAACCGGCCGGCGTAGGGGTTGTGGATCGCGGCGGCGATGACGATCTTGCGGACGGGCTCGCCGTCCGCGAGAGCACCGGTCTCGTTGGCAAGGGTGTCCTCGGTCTGGAGGAACCACTTGCGGATGTGGTAGCCGGCGAAGTTGGGCTGGGGCATGGGCGTTTCCTCGGGGTGCGGACGGAGACGGGACGCGGGCATGGCGAGGCTCCGTGACAGGGCTGCGCGGGAAGAAAGGGGTGGGGCGGGGGCGGGATCGGGGCGACGGGCCCCAGGGGGTGTTTCGAAAGTCCCGCACAGCACCCACGGCGCGCGGCACGCACTCTCGCTGCACCGGCCGAAAGCCCAAGTACGTCCAGTACGAGGGCCTCCGGCCGGCACACCGAGAGCACGCACCGGACACCGCGGGCACCGCAGGACTTTCGAAACACCCCTAGCCGCGGAGCGGTTCGACCTCCATCGGTTCGCTGGGGGCGCCGTACAGACCGAGGATGCGCTTGCCCTCCTCGTCGTCCGTGACCGTCTCGTGGAAGAACTCGAAGCGGTTGCCGTCAGGATCCGTGAAGTAGAGACCGAATCCGATCTTGTGATCAGTGGTCTTGACCACGGGCACGTCCTTGGCCAGGAGCATCCCGTACAGCCGCCGCCACTCGTCGAGGTCGCCGTCCACCTCCAGCCCGTAGTGCTGCAGGCCTACGCCTCCCGGGACGGATCCCTCCTCGGCGTGGATCAGGGCGATGTCGTGGTGCTTCCGGCCGAAGGACAGGAACACCCACTGCGGGCCGCGTGCGGTGACCTCCATGCCGAGCACGTCCTCGTACCACTTGGCCGAGGCCTCGGGGTCACGGACGAACAGCGACAGATGGGTCCGGCGCACTCGCGGCTTCACGATGTCCTGCGGGTCGGCGGGGATCGGCGTGGGCTCGTCCTGCGGGCCGAGCACGCGCTCGTCGGGCTCCATGGTCAGTGTCCTTCCGTGGCGGGTGCTGTTGCGGGGGTCCAGGTCACGTCGGTGATCTCGCTGAACTCGCGCCACTCCTTGCGCCAGTTGCGACCGGCGTCGGTGGAGCGCATGAGATGGCCGTACTTCGTTCCCGCGAAGACCAGTTGTGGGTCGGCGGCGTGGGTTCCGAAGGCCCAGACGGTCGAGTTGGCGGGCGTGTCCAGGACGGTGTCCTGCCAGCTGTGCCCCAGGTCCTCGGAGCGCAGGATCCTGGTGGTGGTGCCGGGGGTGCCGTCGCCGATGCCGAGCAGCAGGTCGTTGGTGCCGGGAAGCTGCTTGACCAGCCGGGTGTAGTAGATGCCGAACGTCTTGCGGGAGTCGGTGCGGGTCCAGGTCTCACCGTCGTCCTGGCTCACGAAGAGCGCGTTGACGACGGCGACGACGATCGTCTTCGGCGGACCCTCCAGGACGACCACACAGTGGATGTCGGAGTTGGTGACGCCCTGGGGCAGGGAGGCGGGTGTGCCGTCGATCCGGTCCCAGGTGTCGCCCCGGTCACCGCTGCGCCACAGGCCGCCCTCCTCGATGCCGAACCACATGTTCTTGGGTTCGTAGCGGTCGACGACGCAGGTCAGAATCCTGGGACGGTTGACACCCGCGCAGAACTCCGGGATCTCAGGGGGCAGTTGCTCCCAGGTCGTCCCGCCGTCCGTGGTGCGGAACATGGCGGCCCGGGCAGGGGCGCCGGTTCCGACGAGCATCGTGTCCGGGTGGGTGGGGTCGATCGCCAGCGACCAGATGGTCCGGTCGTTCATGGGCGAGTCGACGCGGTGCCAGGTGACGCCGGCGTCGGCGCTGCGTACGAGTCCGACGTCGGCACCGGCGAAGACGACGTCCGGCTGTTGGGGGTGTACGGCCAGGCAGCGGACGACGGCGTCGAACTCCAGGGCCTGCCCCAGTCCGAGCCGGGACCAGGTGGCGCCGCCGTCGGAGGAGCGCAGAACGCCCTGGCCCGCGGTGGCGACCAGGATGGTGCCTTGCATGTCGTGGGTTTCCCTTCGGAACTGCGGTACGGATGAGTACGGACGGGTGGGGGAGGGGGACGACCGTGGGCTGGAGCCAGGGGGTGTTTCGAAAGTCCTGTGCGGTGCCCGCGGTGTCCGGTGCGTGCTCTCGGTGTGCCGGCCGGAGGCCCTCGTACTGGACGTACTTGGGCTTTCGGCCGGTGCAGCGAGAGTGCGTGCCGCGCGCCGTGGGTGCTGTGCGGGACTTTCGAAACACCCCCTAGAGGAAGACGCCGCGCGTGAGACCGCCGTCGATGCCCAGCGACTCACCGGTGATCGCGGCGGCGCGGGGGGAGGCGAGGAAGCACACGGCCTGGGCGATCTCGACCGGCGCCAGAACCCGGCGGATCGGTGTACGGGCGACGAAGTCTGCCTCGACCTCGGCTGCCGTGACACCGCGCTTGACGGCTTCCTTCTCGTACAGCTCGTGGATGTGCTCGGTCTCCACCACCCCGGGGTGCAGGGTGTTGACGGTGATGCCGGACGGGCCGAGCTGGTCGGAGAGGGCCTTCGTCATATGGACGATCGCCAGGTTGCGCATACCGGAGAGCGCGTGGCTGGAACGGCCGGTCAGCCCACCGATGTTGATGATGCGGCCGTAGCCGCCCGCCTTCATGTGCGGGGTGACGGCCTGCGCGCAGCGGAAGTAGCCGACGACCTTGGTGTTGATGTCTGCCAGCAGCAGCTCGGGGTCGGCCTCCTCGACCGAGTTGCGGACCAGCCCGGAAGGGGCGGCCGCTCCGTTGACGAGGATGTCGATCCGCCCCAGGTCGTCCGCCGCGCGCCGGACCATTGCGCGTACGGACTCGGTGTCGTTGGTGTCCGCCGCGTACGGGACGACCCGGCCGCCGGTCTCCGCCTCCAGTTCCTTCGCCGTGCGTTCCAACAGGGGCAGTCGGCGGGCCGTGATGACGACGGTCACGCCCTCGGCGGCGAGTTCGCGGGCGGTGGCCCGGCCGAGGCCCAGGCTGCCGCCGGTGACGATGGCGGTCCTACCGCCCAGTTCCAGGTCCATATGTGTCTCCCACAGAGGTGATCGGCGACAAGGGGCTCCGTCGGTGAGGGGGCCGGACGTCAGCCGAGGTTGACCCAGACGCTCTTGACCTCGGTGTAGAGGTCGAGCACCGTCCGGCCCATCTCCCGGCCCCAGCCGGACTGCTTGAATCCGCCGAAGGGCGACGCGGGATCCGTGAGGTTGTAACAGTTGATCCACACCGTGCCCGCCTGCAGTTCGTCGGCGATGCGGTGGGCGTGGCCCAGGTCGTTGGTCCAGATGCCGGCCGAGAGCCCGAACGGCGAGTCGTTGGCCCGTGCGACCAGGTCGTCCACGTCGTCCCAGGGCATCGCCGTCAGCACGGGACCGAAGATCTCCTCCCGGACGATGCTCAGGCCGTCGTCGGGCGCCACGAACACGGTCGGTTCGACGAAGTAGCCGTCGTCGTACGTCGTGTCGAGGTCGGGCCGCCCGCCACCGGCGGCCAGCTGGGCACCCTGCTCCCGGCCGGCGGCGATGAACCCGGTGACCCTCTCGTGGTGCCTCGCGGAGACCAGCGGCCCCATCTCTGTGGCCGGGTCGCTGCCGGGCCCGACGACGAGCGTCCTGGCGCGCTCCGCCACCGCGTCCAGCACCTCGTCGAAGATCTTGCGGTGCACGTACAGCCGCGAACCGGCCGTGCAGACCTGGCCCTGGTTGAAGAAGACGGCCTGGGCGGCGGCCTCGGCGACGGCCTGCGGATCGGCGTCGGGGAGCACGATGTTCGGGGACTTGCCGCCGAGTTCGAGGGAGACCTTCTTCAGGTTCCCTGCGGCGGCCCGGACGACTGCGCGGCCCGTCTCGGTGGACCCGGTGAAGGCGACCTTGTCGACTCCGTCGTGCGCGGCGAGGGCTGCGCCCGCCGCGGCACCGCGCCCGGTGACGACATTGACGACACCGTCCGGCATCCCCGCCTCCTGGAGCAGCTCGACGAGCCGCAGCGTGGACAGCGGGGTCTCCTCGGCCGGCTTGAGGACGACCGTGCAGCCGCTCGCCAGCGCGGGCGCGAGCTTCCAACAGGCCATCGACACCGGGAAGTTCCACGGCACGATCAGACCGGCCACGCCCACCGGCTGCCGTGTGGTGTAGTTCAGCACCCGCAGTCCGCCGCGCGGCGAGACGGGGATCGTGCTGCCTTCCAGCTTGCTCGGCCAGCCCGCGAAGTAGCGGAACAGCTTCACGCTGGTGCCCACGTCCACGGCACGTGCCACCGAGACCGGCTTGCCGTTGTCGCGCGACTCCAGCAGGGCCAGTTCCTCGGCGTGCGCCTCGATGACGTCGGCGACACGGTGCAGCAACGCGCCCCGGTCCATGGGGCTCATCCGACGCCAGCCGGGGTCGTCGAAGGCGCGGCGCGCCGCCCCCACGGCCCGGTCGATGTCGGCGGCGTCGCCGTCCGGAACAGTGGTGAGCACGGCACCGGTGGAGGGGTCGACGCTCGCGAACGAGCGGCCGGAGAGGGCACCCACCCACTGGCCGCCGATGAGCATGGTCCGCGGTTTCGCCAGAAAACGACTCACCGCCTCCGGCGCGCCGGTGACCGGGACTGCTGTGCTGTGCATTGTGGCTCCTCTCACAGGGCCATCTCGATGAGCTGAGGGCCGTCGGCGGCGAGCGCGCGGCCGAGTTCGCGTCGAAGCCCCTCGCTCGTCTCCACCCGGATGCCGGGCACGCCGTAGCCACGGGCCAGCGCGGGCCAGTCGAAGGCCGGGCTGTCCAGGCTGGTGAGCGCTGTTGCGCCCGGCCCCGGCCGGCTCTGTCCGTGCCGGTCGAGCTCGGTGCGCAGTACGTTGTAGGCGCGGTTGGAGGCGATGAGCGTGACGACGGGCAGCTGTTCCCGGGCCATCGTCCACAGCGACTGGATGGTGTACTGCGCGCTTCCGTCGGACTGCAGCGCGACGACCTTGCGGCCGGGTGCGGCGATCGAGGCTCCGACGGCGGCGGGCAGGCCCTGGCCGATGGCTCCGCCGGTGTTGGTCAGCGTGGTGTGGCGGGCGGCGCGCGACGACGCGGTGAAGAAGGGGTAGCCGCAGGTGCCGCCCTCGACCGAGACGATGGCCTGCTCGGGCAGCAGCCGGGCCACGATCAGGCCGACCGACTGCGGTGTCAGCGTTCCGTCCGGGAGTCCTTCGTCGTCCGGTCGCGGTCGTGGTGCCGGCTCAGGAGCACCGAGCGCGGCCGCGAGGACTTCCAGCGCGCGTGCGCCGTCCTCCTCCGGTGTGCTCAGTACCTCCACGGCGCCTGGGGGAGCCAGGAGGCTCGGAATCCCTTCGTATCCGAAGTACGACACGGGTTCCAACGCGCCGGCCAGCACGACCAGTTGAGCTCCGGCCAGGGCCTTGATCGCCTTCTCCGGAAAATAGGGGAGCCGGTCGAGGTCCGGAAGGCCGCCACCGCGCTCGGCGGCGGCCGGGAAGGTCTCGCTGTACAGGACGGCGCCGGTGGCGGCGGCGATCCGGGCCGCCGCCCGTTGGCCATGTTCGTCGAGTGCCGCGCCGCCCAGCAGGAGGACGGCACGTTCCCCGGCGCGCAGCCGCTTGGCGATCGAGTCGATGACGTCCGCTGCCACTTCCCGCCTGTCCCGGGTGCCGGGCAGGTCGACGTCCACGGGTGCCGTGAGCACCTCCTGCTGGAAGTCGGCGGGGGCGATGAGCGTGGCCCCGCGGCCGGGTGCGGTTGTGGCGGCCGCGACGGCGCGGGCGGTGAGCTGGGCCAGGCCCGCGCCGGAGGCGGCGGTGCCCACCCAGCCGGAGACAGAGGTCGCGAGGGAGACGATGTCCGAGGTCAGGGGAGCATCGAAGGCGAGATGCCAACTCGCTTGGTCCCCGATGACGTTGAAGACGGGGGAGTGGGCCCGTCGCGCGTTGTGCAGGTTGGCGATGCCGTTGGCGAAGCCGGGGCCCAGATGAAGCAGTGTCATCGCCGGTCGGCCGGTGATCCGGGCGTAACCGTCGGCCGCGCCGGTGCACACGCCCTCGAAGAGGCCGAGCACCGCGCGGGTGCCGGGAACGGAGTCCAACGCGGCGACCAGGGGCATCTCCGTGGTCCCCGGATTGGCGAAGCAGACGTCCACTCCGGCGGCGAGCGAGGTCTCGATGAGGGCCTCGGCCCCGGTCAGGCCGCCGGACCGGTTCGCCTGCCAGACGGTGGTGGCGTGGGTCATGGAAATCCTCCGTGCACTATGCGCACCGTCCGTGCGTATAGTGCACAGCATTGGCGCGGTGCGGCTCCGGCGTCAACCCCCGGTCGCGACAGACCTGTGCCATACGCTGAACGTGTGAGCGGAACTCGGAAGGTGGCAGGCGGAGTGCGGGCAGAGGCCGCGAACGACATGGAGGGCGGCGCGGATGACGGACGCGAGGAGAAGGCGAAGCGCCCCAGTCAGCCGCCGTCGCAGACGCTCGTCCGGGGGCTGGCGGTCCTGCGGGTCGTCGCTCACCAGCCCCGTGGCCTGACGGTCGCCGAGATCGCCGCCCGGACGGGGCTGCACCGGACCGTCGTGCACCGACTGGCGGGCACGCTCGCCGCGGAGGGATTCCTGGCGAAGAGCGCGGACGGTGTGTATGCGTCCGGGGGAGAACTGCACACACTCGCGGGTACTTCGCGGCCCACCCTCGCCGAGTTCATCCAGCCGCTGCTGCAACAGCTCGCGGACGGGTATGGCGGTACGGCGATCCTGTTCTTCCCTGAACCGGACTGTGTCGTCGCCGTGGCCACGGCGGTTCCCCAGGACGCCGACTACCACCTCGCCTACCGCAAGGGGTCTCGCCAGCCCTTGGACCGCGGGGCCGCCCCGTGTGCGATCCGGGCCGGACGGGCGCCCGCCGACGACGACTCGGACGCCGTGCGTGAGGCGCGCCGCCGGGGATGGGTCACCACTCATGGCGCTGTGGAGCCCGGAGCCCACGCGGTCGCCGCTCCGCTGGCCCGCGACGGAGACGTACTGGACGCCTGCGTCATGTTCGTCTCGCACCGGCAGGACCGCGTCGACGAGGCCACTTCGGAAGTGGTCTCCGCCGCGCGAGCGGCCCGAGCTTTCCTGCTGGGCCTGCGCTAGAGCCGCCCATCCCGCATTCCTCCCAGGTCAACCGCCGCCCCCGCCGAAGCACTTCGGCGGGGGCGGCCGCGTTCTGGCCGCCGGGTGGCGACCGCCGTGTCTTCGGCGGCGGTCGGGTTTGGCCGACGCCGGGCCTTGACACCCACCGCAGGCCACCACACCATGTGCTTTCAACAAACGTACACCACGTACGAATATCGCACAGTGGCGAAACTGGAGGCTGATCGGGATGACAAGCCCTGATCGCACCACCCTGGCCCACGGCCGCCTGTCCCTGATCGGCGTCCTCACTCAATCACTCGGCTTCATGGGACCGGTCTTCTCGGTCGCGGCCCTGCTGCCCCTAGTCGTCGGTCTGTCGGCCACGGGACGCGGTGCCGGCGTCGCCACGCCGGTCGCGATCATCATCGCGGGCATCGGCATGTGCGGCGTGGGATGGATCATCGCCCAATACGCGAAGCGCATCCATTCGTGCGGCTCTCTCTACGAATACGTGAGTGACACCGCCGGACCGCGCGTCGGTGTGATCACCGGATGGCTCTACTACGGAGCCATGATGGTTCTGGGAGCCGCGACATTCCTCGTCCTCGGCGGACTCACACAGGCATGGCTCAAGAGCACCATGTCCGTGGACGTGCCGTGGTGGCCGCTGTCCCTGGGATACGCCGCCGTCGCCTTCACGATTCTCGTGGTGGGCGTTAACGTCTCGATTCGGGCGCAACTCATCCTCGCACTGAGCGCCATGGTCGTCGTCCTTGTCTTCTCGCTGGTCATCATTTTCCGCGGTGGCCAGAACGGCGACAGCTGGTCCGTCGAGCCCTTCAATCCCTTCGCCGTGGGGAGTCTGAATCTTCTCTTCGGCGTTCTGTACGGCATCAACATGTTCATCGGCTTCGAGTCGGCGGCCAATCTCGCTGAGGAGACCTCGGACCCCAAGCGCCATGTGCCGCGGGCGGTCATGCTGTCGCTGGGCATCGTCGGGGTCTATTACGTGGTGGTGGCCTACGCGCAGGTCATGGGTTTCGGCCTCGACGTGGAAGCGTGGAAGAACAGTGTCTTCCCGCTGGAAACGCTCTCGTACGGTGGGGAGTTCGGGTCTGCCGCGTTCGGAAACTTCCTGGCGGTCCTGATCATTCTCGACATCCTCGCGGTGGCAATCGGAGTCGGCGTCGCATCGACTCGAGGCATGCTCTCGATGGCCCGCAGTGGCCGGCTGCCGTCGAAGCTGGCGGTTCTGCACCACCGGTTCCGTACTCCTGTATGGGGCGCCGTACTGATGGGCGTTGTTTCGTGTGTCGCCATCGTCGGTGTGCGCGTGGGGGGCGACCGGATGTTCGGTCAGGGGGCCGGTCAGCCGCAATGGGCGTCGGCGTTCGGCTGGATGGCCGGCTTTGGTGGAACAGGCATGGCGACTATGTATCTCGTCGTCGGTGCCGCGGGGGTGAAGGGCCTCTGGAACCATGTCAGCCGAACCAAACTGCTCATCGCGGGAAGTGCCGGTGTAGCAGTGGCGGCCGGGGCGGTGTTCGGTTCGTTCTACCAGGCGGCCAGCCCTCTCGACACCGTTCCCTGGGCTCTGCTCGTGTGGGTGGCACTGGGCGCGGTCTGGTCCTTCTTCGCGCTCGGCCGGTCCTCCAGCCAGGGGGAACCCGTGACGGACCAGGCGGCGGAAGGCGCCAGTGAAGTGACCCCACTTTGACGACAAAACCCGGACCACCACTCACCTCACCCTTCATCGCCCATGCCATCAGGAGGTAAGGCAGTGACCACCACCACGGCACACCCGTACGATCCGCTGACCGCCGAGGAAATAGAAATGGCCGTCGGTGTGGTGCGTACCAGTCACCCTCAGCGGGGGGCGATGAAATTCCCCCTGGTGCGTCTGGACCTCCCGGACAAGGAGCAGGTGCGGGCGTACGACCCCTCAAGCCCGATCCCCCGCGTGGCCTTCCTCGTCGTCCACGACCCTGAGGCCAGTGCCATGTTCGAGGCCCGGGTCGATCTCGCCGACGGCAGCCTGGTCTCCTTCAAGCACCTCCCGGGCCTGCAACCGCCGATCATGATCGACGAGTTGGTGGCGCTCGACGAGATCATCAAGAACGATCCGGCCGCGGTGGAGGCACTGATACGGCACGGGGTCGACGATCTCTCGCAGGTGCAGTTCGACCCCTGGTCGACCGGCACGTTGCCGATCGAGGGTGTGGACGCGCGACGACGCGTGATCCGGGCGACCGCGTACGTCCGCCACTTTACCGAGGACAACGGCTACGCCAGGCCCGTCGGGAACCTCGTCTTCGTCATCGACTGCGACGCCCGTTCGGTGGCGGCCATCCAGGAGGGGGATCCGCTGCCGCTTCCGCCGGAGAGCGGGAACTACGACCCGGCCAGTGTCGGTCCGTTGCGCGACGACCTCCGGCCCATCGAGATCACCCAGCCCGAAGGACCCTCCTTCACGGTGTCCGGCAATGTGATCGAGTGGCAGCGGTGGCGGCTGCACGCCCACATCGACGTGGTGGAGGGACTCGTCATCAGCGATGTCTCCTACCAGGACGACGGGCGCCGGCGCCCGATCCTGCACCGGGCCGGCATCAGCGAGATGGTGGTGCCATACGGCGACACCAGCGACGACTTCTACTTCCGGAACGTCTTCGACGCGGGTGAGTACTGCCTGGGAAAGACCGTCGGTTCGCTCAGTCTCGGGTGCGACTGCCTCGGCGAGATCAGGTACCTCGACGCGGTGCTCTCCGACGAGTCGGGCATCCCGCACACCGTCACCAATGCCATCTGCCTGCACGAGGAGGACTACGGAATCCTCTGGAAGCACTGGGACTTCCGCTATGTCCAGCAGGCGGAGGTCAGGCGTTCCCGGCGGCTCGTCGTGTCGTCGATCCACACGATCGGCAACTACGAGTACGGCTTCTTCTGGTACTTCTACCTCGACGGGACAATCCAGTTCGAGGCTAAGCTGACCGGCATCGTCCAGACGCGGGCCGTGGCTCCCGGCGAGAAGCCCGCCTACGGATCGCTCGTGGCGCCCCAGTTGGACGCGCCGAACCACCAGCACCTGTTCAACATGCGCCTGGACATGGAGGTCGACGGGCCGCGCAACACGGTCGCGGAGGTCGACGCGGTCGGTCTTCCGATGGGGCCGGACAACCCGTACGGGAACGCGATCGTCGCCCGCCGCACGGAGATCACCAACGAACGTGACGGCCGCAGGATGTGCGACCCGCTCACCGCCCGCACCTGGAAGATCACCAATCCCGGTGTGCGCAACCGCTTCGGCGAGCCCGTCGCGTACAAGCTGGTCCCCTTCGTGGGTCCGACGCTGCTCGCCGCTCCCGAGAGCGATCTGGCGCGACGCGCCGAGTTCGCGCGGGCTCATCTGTGGGTGACCCGGTACAGCCCGGACGAACAGCATGCGGCCGGCGACTACCCCAACCAGCACCCCGGGGACGGGATCGGCCAGTGGATCGAGCAGGAGCGCGACCTGGTCGACACCGACGTGGTGCTCTGGCACACCTTCGGCACCTCGCATCTGCCAAGGCCTGAGGACTGGCCCATCATGCCGTGCGACTACGTCGGATTCGCCTTGAAGCCGGTCGGATTCTTCGACCGTAACCCCTCGTTGGACGTACCGCCCCCGTCCGGGCACGGTGCGAACCACTGCCACGCCGCACCGCAGACGGGTGACCGGGCCGACGAGTGACCCGTGCCGGGTCCGCATGCGTACATCGGACGCGTGTGGGCCCGGAGCTGTCCCGCTGGGAGTCGCACCGGCGGGACAGCAGCGGAGGCTATCCCTTCACCGACTCCGGGCCGGCCACCCCGACCAGCTGTGTCGCGGCCGTTCGGGCGGCCTCCGTCACCAGGTGCGGGACCTGTTCGTCGACGAGCTTGAGACCGATTTGGACCACTCCCAGGCTCGCTGTCGACCAGTCCGAGACCTGGATGGGGGCGGCGATGCCGATCGCGCCCTCCTGGATCGAGCCCACGCTGACGGCGTGGCCGCGACGACGCGCCTCGCGGACGGCGGCGGTGTCCTCGTCGCTCTCCGGCCTGCCGGCGAGGATGGCTATCCCGTCCGCGCCGACGGTCAGGGCGTGCCGGGCGCCTTCTCGCATGGCGAGGTGCATGGTGGAGTTCGGTGGTTCCGCCGTCAGCAGGATCAGGGCTTGGTCGCCGTCGGCGACGCTCAACAGCGCCGTGCTGTTGGTCCGTTCGCTGAGTCGGCGCAGGATCGGCAGGACGGTGGACTGCAGCCGTGGTTTGAGCTGCCCGGCCAGTTCGGCCACGCCGAACCCGAGGATGTACCGCGTGCCGATACGGGCGACGAGGCTGTGCGCCTCCAGCGTGCGCAGCAGACGGTAGACGGCCGCCCGGGCGACGCTCAGCCGCTCGGCGAGTTCTGCCGCCGTGAGACCGTCGGCGTTTCGTGCGAGCAGTGACAACACCGTCAGCCCGCGGTCAAGAGTCAGGGACGTTTCCCCGCCGGTCGCCGCCACGATTTTCTCTCGCCTCCTGCCCTGTCGTGCCGCACATCATGTCACGGCGGCCGGAACGGTCGTATGCCGCCGACCCCTTGACCGGCGTCACCCTCATCTCTAAGGTTTCGAATATCGTCCACATAGAACGGTAATCGTACTCATGCTAACACGCGCAGAAGCCGAACGGCTGGTCAGCACGGTTCCGACGGAGCCCTACTTCGCGGGGCGATGGGACAGCAGTCAGAGCATCGACACCTTCGACGTGATCGACCCGGTGACCGAACGACGGCTCACGACCGTGGCCGCGGCCGGAGCCCGGGAAGTGGACAAAGCCGTGTCCCACGCACGGTCGGCTCTGGACGAGGGGGCGTGGGGGAGGACGGACGGGAGTGCCAGGGTGCTGCTGCTGCACCGCCTGGCCGATCTGATCGAGGCGCGGAGCGAGGAGTTCGCGGTCCTGGAGTCGCTGGACATCGGCAAGCCCGGCTTCGAGCCGCGGGCGATCGACCTGCCCCAGACGATCCAGGCCTTCCGCTACTTCGCGGGCTGGGCCGACAAGGTGGAGGGCCGCTCGGTCCCGACCGGCTCGTACATGGGCCGACCCACGCACAGCTACACCGTGCGCGAGCCGGTGGGCGTGGTCGCGGCCATCACGCCCTGGAACTCGCCGACCATGATCGGGGCCTGGAAGATCGCCCCTGCGCTCGCCGCGGGCTGTGCCGTCGTCCTCAAGCCCCCGGAGGACGCGCCCCTCACCTCGCTCCTCCTCGCGTCGCTGATCGAGGAAGCAGGTTTCCCGGCCGGGGCGTTCAGCGT
The DNA here is from genome assembly GCF_036182465.1 of Streptomyces sp. NBC_00258. Lineage (NCBI taxonomy): Bacteria > Bacillati > Actinomycetota > Actinomycetes > Kitasatosporales > Streptomycetaceae > Streptomyces > Streptomyces sp. NBC_00258. The sequence continues at coordinate 690,453 of NZ_CP108081.1, read as the reverse complement.
GCTTCCCGGGCTCGGAGCCGTGACGGGCCAGGCGCTCGTCGATCACCTGGGGGTGGACAAGATCTCGTTCACCGGAAGCCCGGAGACGGGATACAAGGTGGCCGTGGCGGCCGCGAAGGGCTTCCGCCGTACGACCCTGGAACTCGGCGGCAAGAGCCCCCAGATCGTCTTCGCGGACGCGGACCTGGACGACGCGGTGCAGGGCGTGGCGGCCGGAATCTTCGCGAATCAGGGAGAGGTGTGTGCCGCGGGCAGCCGCATTTTGGTCGCCCGTTCCGTGTACGACGAGTTCGTTGAGCGGCTGGTGGCGCGAGCGCGTGACATCAAGGTCGGCGACCCGTTCGACGAGGGCACCACGATGGGCGCGTTGATCAACGCACGGCAACTGGAGCGGGTTTCCGGTTACGTCGCGGCGGGAGTCGACGACGGCGCCCGTCTGATCGCCGGGGGCGGACGACCGGACGGCAAGGGATTCTTCGTCGAACCGACGTTGTTCGGCGAGGTCGACAACACCATGACCATCGCCCGGCGGGAGATCTTCGGGCCCGTGGGCGCGGTCATCCCGTTCGAGTCGGAATCCGACGCGGTCACGATCGCCAACGACAGCGAGTACGCGCTGGCCGCCACCTTGTGGACCTCGGACGTCAGCAGGGCACACGCGCTTGCCGGCCGAGTGAAGGCCGGCGCCGTCGCGATCAACGGCTGGGCGCCGCTCGACCCCCGCCTGCCGTGGGGCGGTTCCAAGCTCAGCGGCCAGGGACGGGAACTCGGCTGGGCCGGTATCGAGGCGAACACCGAGGAGAAGGCGATCACTGCCGTCCTCTCGTACACACCGACCAAGTGAACAGGCGCCCCTGAGCGCCTTCATCGTGATCGAGCATCAGACATCTGGGAGTGGTTTTCCGTGTCAGCACATGTGTTGGTCGTCTACTACAGCGCGACCGGGTCCGTGCATCGGCTCGCGCAGGCGGTGACCGAGGGCGCCGAGTCCGCTGGCGCCGAGGTCCGGCTGCGCAGGGTCGCCGAACTCGCCCCCGCCGAGGCGATAGCCGCCAACCCCGACTGGGGCAGGCATCGCGAGGAGACCGAGTCGACCGTCGAGGTCGCCGAACTCGCCGATCTGGAGTGGGCCGACGGATACGCCTTCGGCACACCGACGCGTTACGGCGCTCCGGCGGCCCAGCTGAAGCAGTTCATCGACTCCGCCGGAGGCCTCTGGCAGGCGGGGAAGCTGGCGGACAAGCCGGTGACGACCTTCGTCTCCTCGGCCGAGCAGCACGGCGGCCAGGAGTCGACGATCCTCTCGCTGAACAACGTCTTCTACCACTGGGGCTCGGTCATCGTCCCTCTTGGCTACACGGACGACATCGTCTACGCCGCCGGCGGCAACCCCTACGGGACGTCGTGGCCCGCGGGATTCCCCTCGAACGCCCCCGACGAGGTCACGCTGGACTGCGCCCGTTTCCAGGGAGCCCGGCTGGCGCGGTTCACGGCGCTGCTCGCGGCGGACAGGGCGCAGGTGCCCGCCGAACAGGGCTGAGCGGGCAGCCGGGACGCGGCGACCGTCGTACCGGTCGCGTAGCGCCCGCCGTGAACCGACCCGGACCGCGCCCGCGAGTCGATGCCGACTACTCCCCCCGGGCGCGGCGGCCCCGTCGCGGATCTCTCGTCCGCGACGGGGTCTGCCCGTCCGTCACACGGAGCCGACGTCCGTGTGACGGACGGCGAGCCTTGCGCAGACCTCGGGCCGCTTGCGGCGGATCCGCATCGCGAGGACCGCGCTCGATCGCGAAGACGATCGAGCGCGGTGAGCGTCCAGTTGACGGCGGGCTGGGCGCCGGTCAAGACCTTGAGGCGGCTGCGGACCGGCCCTGTGACCACGGCCAGGAGGAGCGCGGCGGTCGCGGATGCGGCAACCGTGTGCAGGCGCCCCGCCCCGCCGACACCGGCGTTGCGTACGGTCACGCTTTTCCGAAGTGGACGGCCTGCCACAGGAGTTCCTGCCCGCGCCACGCCGCGGCTTCGCGTCGAGTCGGCCCAGGTGGGCGCCTCCGGCCCGAGCGCACCGATCCTGTCACCCATGGCGGCGAGTACGTCGAGTGCCGGGCATTCGGCGGTTCCACGGGTCATGCGCTGGAGAACTTCCCTACGGGGCGGACAGACGCTACCTAAAATGCACGATTTCCTCTGAAGTGACTGTGGTGCCCGTCACATCAGGCGACCTGCCGGGTGCTCGCCGGGATCGTCGGCCAGTACGACCGTGGCCTTCACCCGCTTGCCGACCGGCTCGCGCCGCGCCTCGAAGCTGCGGCACACTGCCATCGCGATCTCCAGGCCATGCTGCCCGACCCGTCCCGGGTCGGCCGGACGGGCCGCGGGCAGCGTCGGATCGGTGTCCCACACGCTGATCTCCACGGCGCCGCCGCTGACCTCCAGGTCCAGCGGGCACGGCCCGGGCGCGTATTTGTGGGCGTTGGTCACCAGCTCGCTGACGACCAGCTGCACCAGGCCCATCGCACGCTCCGACACCGGGATTCCGTGAACGGCCTGCACCGCGGTCATGAAATTGCGGGCAAAGTGCCGGGCCGCGGCGATCGGCTCGCTGCCGTGCAGGGTCACGGCGGACAGGATCGGGCGGCTGACCAGCGACTCATATTCGTCTGCGTTCCTCACTGAGCCACACCGCCACCCTCGTCCTGAGCAACCCGGTTAACGACCCCGGATACCCGCGAACCGGCACCACACACCAGGACCAAAGGCGGGAGCTCCTTCAAGCATCGGAACGCCGGCACCAACCCGCCGACGGCTGCAACACCCGTGCAGAGGTGCTGCTTTCAGAAGCCGTCGACGCCCCGGAGGTCGGCTCGGGCTGTCGGCTGACGGGTGGCCGCTGGTGGTCTACTACGACGCGGACCTGAGTGACGGGCGCGTCCGGCCTGGACATCGACCACATGGTGCCGCTCGCGGAAGCCTGGGACAGCGGCGCCTCCACCTGGACGCGGCAGCGCCGCGAGGCGTATGCCAACGACCAGGATGCCGAGACGTCCCTGGTCGCCGTCACCGCCCGCTCCAACCGCAGCAAGAGCGACCAGGACCCGGCCGATTGGATGCCGCCCGCCCTCGACGACGCGGTGCGCTGTCAGTACGCCGCGGAGTGGGTGGGTACGAAGCTGCGTTGGGGCCTGGCCGCGGACGACACCGAACTTGCGGCCCTGCGGGACATCGCTCTGGGCTGTCCGCTCGAGTCTGTGACGTACGAGCCCGCCGGATAGCCCCCCGGGCGGGCAGAGCGCGGCTGGCTGGGTGGGGGAGGCCAGCCGAAGCCGTGAGAGAGCGAGATGTTGGGTCCGGGCCAGCTCCGTCAACATGGCACGGACCCACACCAAACCTAATTCGTTGCTAACGGATCCAGCACCACGGGGTGGCCCTCTGGTTCCGTTGGAAGAAGTCGCGCCGACCGCCGCATGAGGCGAAGGCCCGCCTTTCACTCGGGGATGACCAGGCCGTACTCGCGCAGCTGAGGCAAACAGACCTCCAAGCAGGCATCCACGGAGATGGCGTCCGTGCGCACCAAGAGGTCCTCATGAAATGGGGCTCCGGTCGCGACGAACGTCCATGGCCTTGCGCCCTCGCGCATGCGCTCGGCATCAGCTTTGAACAGGACCGTGACCCCCTGCTCGGCCAGCGACTCCATGACACGCACCACGTCCACCGAGACTCCCTTGCGCCCGTAATCGAACAACAAGCAAAGCTACAGAGGCATCAGCGCCGCGTACTTGACGACTTGGACCCGTGAGGCGTCTACCCGGCTTCCCAGTAGGACATCCCGGAGTCCTCGATGCGCCATCTCATGACGTTGGTGGCTTCGCGACCCCCAGCTCCAAGCCTTCTTGGCCGCAATCCCCCAACCGGTGAACCTGGGCAGTACCGTCATCCCACTCGAACTGACCTCGGGGGGACGAAATGACCAGCCCGTACACCACACCGCAGATGCCGCAGCCCACCAGACCCGCTCCCAAGTGGGCGCGGAAACGGTACGTGCTCCCCGCGATCGGGCTCGCTTTCGTCCTCGGAGGCATCGGCGCCAGAGCTGGCGATCCGCAGGCGGCCGACGCGAAGACCACCACGGCCAAGCCCGGGCCCACCGTCACAGCGACCGCCACAGCAACCGAAACGGCGAAAGCCAAAGCCGAGGCGGCTCCGACCGTCACCGCCACAGCAACGGTGAAAGTGAAGGTCACCAAGACCGTCGCCGCGCCCGCAGCAGACGACAACGCCGACGAGAGCAGCGGGGGCACCACCGGCGGCGGCAGCGACGTCTACTACGCGAACTGCGCAGAAGCCCGCGCCGCCGGAGCCGCACCCATCCACCGCGGCGAACCCGGCTACGGCAGCCACCTCGACCGCGACGGAGATGGCACCGGCTGCGACAGCTGACAGTTGGCAGGCCCGCGCCCACACATCCCAGGAGACGGCAGAGGAGGAGTACGGCGAGGACGCCCCGGCCTACCGCATGATGACCGCCGACACCAGCCTCTCCACGGTTCTGCGGATCCTCAGCAGGCTCAGCCATGCCCCCCCGGCGCCGGCACACACCGACGGCGCAGGCGGTCATCGAGTTCGTCGCCGCCGCCGTCGCCCTCGGCTACGACCGCCACCCCGACCTCGAGATCCCCGTGCCCGGGCCGTACTTCGCCGAACAGCTGGAGACCGTCATCGCCGCGGCGGCCTCCGGGATGGACGCTCCCGTGCGCGGAGACACCGTGCCCGCCGGGGACCTCCATGCCTGCGCGCTCCAGCCTGGCCGCCTCGGCCAGGGCCTCGGCGTGGACCAAGCCGGGGTCGCCCGGGTTGGCCCTCGGCCTACGTACGACAGGCAGTGTGTCCGCACGGCGGGCCGCCGTGCGGACACGTCATGGACTATCGCCGGTAGCAGAAGCCCGTGTGGCTGCCGTTGTTGGAGTGGTCGTATGCCTGAAAGTAGAAGTAGGAGCTGGTCTTGGGGCCGAAACGGCCGTCTACGTCCAGCACGTGGCTGCCCCAGATCTGGTTGATCTGCGTCTGGGCGTTCTTTACCGCCTGCTGGGTGGCGGGGCCGAAGTCCCAGTCCTCCGCGATGTTCTGGCCGAAGCAGGCGTTCAGGCTCTCCTGTACGACCAGTACGGGGAGGCTGTGCATCCCCCGGACCACGACGCAGTTGTAGTTTCCTGAGCCCACCGACGGCACATGGAGGTACCAGTCGCCACCAACACTCACGTTGGTGATGCCGGTGCACGCGACCTCGGCGGCAACCGTTTTGGACGCAACCTGCGCCGACGCCGTGCCGGGGCTGCCCACCACCAGCCCCGCCGGGACGGCGAGCGCCGCCACCGCTGCCAACGAAGCCAGGCTTGCCCGTCGTGTTGTTCGCATAGATTCCCTCTCCTTGTTCTGTGGGACGGTTTCGTGTTCTGGCGCTGCACTTGAGGTGGAACAGGCGTCGGAGAAGAGGACGAGAGCGGGAACCCGTCCGAACAGGGCGCTGCTTCGCAGGGTCTGATCGACCATCACGTCCCACTCCAGCTCCGCCGGCCTCTCTGTGGCCCACGGACCCCCTGCCGGGATCTCTCCCCGTAGCAGCCGACGCCGGTAATTCGCCCGGCCCGGCCTCCCTCCTGGGTCTTCCCCCTGGGTCCCGGGCTTTCGGAACCCCACTTCCCCCCTCGTCCCGAATCCGTGGATCCCCCTCCTCGGCGGGCCGTGAAAAGACAGTGGCATGACAGGACTGTGGGGAACCTGAAGGTTCCTGAAGGCCCTTCAGGTTCCCCACAGGACCGAGCGGTCATGCTGGGGGCATGCGGATACTGGTGGTCGAGGACGACCGGCGGTTGGCGGAGCTACTGTGCCGGGGCCTGGTCGGCGAGGGGTACGCCGTCGATATGGCCCATGACGGTCCACGCGGCCTGGAGCTGGCGCTGGAGAACGAATACGACGTGCTCGTACTGGACGTGATGCTGCCTCATCTGAACGGCTTGCGGCTGTGCGCACAACTGCGTCAGGAGGGGGTGTGGACGCCAGTGCTGATGCTCACCGCCAAGGATGGCGAGTACGACCAGGCCGAGGGCCTGGACACCGGCGCGGACGACTACGTCACCAAGCCGTTTTCCTTTGTCGCGCTCGCAGCTCGACTGCGCGCCCTGATCCGCCGAGGCCGCCCCGAGCGACCCAGCGTGGTCCGGATCGGAGACCTGGAAATCGACCCGGCCGGCCGCCACTGTCGACGCGGTGGCCGCGAGATGGCGCTGACCGCCCGTGAGTTCGCCGTTCTGGAGTATCTGGCCAGCCGCAAGGGCGAGACGGTGTCCAAGTGCGAGGTCCTCGAACATGTCTGGGACGACCGTTTTGACGGCGACGTCAACATCGTCGAGGTCTACATCAGCGCCCTGCGCCGCAAACTCGACACTCCCTTCCAGCAGCGCTCGATCCGCACCGTCCGGGGCGCCGGCTACCGCCTGGACGCCAGCGAAAGCACACCACAATGAAACGGATACGCCTGACGCCCCTGCTGCGTCGGCTGTGCCCCGCCACCATCCGACGGATACGCCTGATGTCTATGCCGCGTCGGCTGTACCCCGCCACCATCCGCATGAGGCTGACCCTCCTGGCCGCAGTGATCGCTGCGGTACCCCTAGCCGCGGCCGCCACCGGCACGGCGCTTGCGGCACGGGCCTCGATCCTCCAGGACGGCCAGCGGCGCAGCGCAGACCCCGAACACTGGCTGCGCATAGAGGTGAAGCGCGATCAAGCGACCAACAACCGCAAACGAATACCGCAATGCCGCTCCACCTCACACACCCCCCAGGGCCATCCGCGAATCAGTTTCTGCAGGAAGCCCTACGACTTGAGTTCCAGCCAGCCCGGACCGTCTGGTCGCGACGCGATGTACGACGCCCTCAGCAACCAGGGAGCGCTGTCCCTCGCCCCCTGGGCTCCTCCGGCACCCATACAACGGCCCAACGCCTATTTTGAATTTCCCGGCTACGTCGTGCTGGTCTATTCGCTCGAAGCCGAACAGGCCCAGCTGAACACCATCGTGTGGTCCCTGGCCGGCGGAACACTGGCACTCATAACCCTGATCGCGGGCAGCACATGGTTCGCGGTCGGCCGGGCGCTGCGCCCGGTCGAGGCCATCCGTGCCGAGTTCGCCGAACTCAGCGCCCATCATCTCGACCGGCGCGTTCCCGTTCCCCGAGCGGGCAACGAAATCGCGCGTCTCGCCACAACGATGAACACCACCCTGAACCGGCTACAGACCGCCGTCGACCGGCAGCGGCAGTTCACCGCAGATGCCTCGCACGAACTGCGCACTCCGCTCGCCTGCCTGCGCACCGAACTCGAGCTTGCCCTCAACCGGCCTGATGCCGCCGACTGGCCCCAGGTCGTCCACGCGGCCCACGAAGACACCATCCGCGTACAGGAACTGACCGAGGACCTGCTGCTTCTGGCCCGCCTCGACGCCGAGCACGGCGACCGGCAACCGCGGCGAACCGTCGACCTCACCGACGTCGTACGGGAGGAAACTGTCCGTCGCCGACCGCCGAACGGCATCGATATCGACCTACACACCGGGCCCGGCCCTGTCGCCGTGCAGGGCCACCCGGCTCTGTTGGCCCGCGTCATCGGCAATCTCCTCGACAATGCCGAACGCTACGCGACCAGCACCATTGCCGTCCGCCTGACCCACGACACCCACCACGGAGTAGCGGTTATCGGCGTCTTCGACGACGGCCCCGGCATCCCAACCGAAGACCACCAGCGGATCTTCGAACGCTTCACCCGCCTCGACGACGCCCGCGCGCAAGATACCGGTGGTGCCGGCCTCGGCCTGGCCATTGCCCAGCGCATCGCCACCGCCCACCGCGGCACCCTTGAGATCACTCCGAGTGCCCGTGGCGCGCATTTCGCTCTCCGCCTCCCCGCTCGCCTGCCCTGACGCGTGTCCGAGATGACGTGTCAGGATCAGGAACAGGCACTTACCTTGTCTTTTAACCAGGCGGCCGGTTCAGGCCCGGGCTGAGTGTCAGTGCTGGCGCGTAGGTTGAGCGGGTGAGCTGGGATGTATTCATCATGCGGTTTCCGCCCAAGGCCGAGGCGATGGACGAGATCCCCGAGGACTGGGAGCCGCCGAGCCTGGGCGCGGGCTGCGATGTTCGCGCTGTCCTTGCAGAGGTGTTGCCGGGCATCGAGTATTCGCAGAATGGATGGGGCGATTACGAGGGGCCCGGCTTCTCCATCAGCACCCCGGTCAACGAGGCTGACGACGCGCCGGTCGCTGGCGTCAGCCTCTTCATCCATGGCGATAGCGAAGTAGCAGCTCACGCTGCCCTCGCGGTCGCCGATGCGTTGAAAGCACGGGCCTTCGACACCGGGTCGGGAGACTTCTTCACCGCGGACTGGGTCTGTACGCTCACCGGTGTAATTGATGATCATGGAAGAGACATCAAGTGACTGACACCGTGACCGAGTTCGTGGCGGCTGCCGACCAGGTGGATCCGTTGCCGGAGGCCGCGACGGCCGAGCAGAAACTGATCGACCAGCTCGTCGAGCAGGCCCGCAGCAAGGGGCTGCAGCTGACCGGCGAGGGAGGATTGCTGCAGCAGCTGACCAAGAAGGTTCTGGAATCCGCCCTGGAGGGCGAGATCACCGACCATCTCGGCTATGACAAGCACGACCCGGCAGGCAAGGACGGCGGCAACTCCCGTAACGGCACCCGGTCCAAGACGGTGCTGACGGACATCGGGCCGGTCGAGATCGGCGTGCCCCGCGACCGGGAGGGCTCCTTCGAGCCGGCCATCGTCAAGAAGCGGCAGCGCCGGCTGACCGGCGTGGACGAGATGGTGCTCTCACTGTCCGCGAAGGGCCTCACGCACGGGGAGATCTCCGCGCACCTGGCCGAGGTCTACGGCGCGGACGTGTCCAAGACGACCATCAGCACGATCACCGACAAGGTGATGGACGGCATGGCGGAATGGCAGAACCGGCCGCTCGACCGCGTCTACCCGGTCGTCTTCATTGACGCTATCAACGTCAAGATTCGCGATGGCCAAGTAGCGAACAGGCCGATCTACGTGGCCTTGGCGGTCACCGCCGAGGGACACCGCGACATCCTCGGCCTGTGGGCCGGTGACGGCGGCGAAGGCGCGAAACACTGGCTTCGAGTGCTCTCCGAGCTGAAGAACAGGGGCGTCGAAGACGTCCTCATGCTGGTCTGTGACGGGTTGAAGGGGCTGCCCGACGCGGTCGGCGAGGTCTGGCCGCGAACTGTGGTGCAAACGTGCGTGGTTCACCTGCTGCGGGCGTCATTCCGATACGCGGCCCGCCAGGACTGGGACAAGATTGCCAAGGCGCTCAAGCCCGTCTACACCGCGCCGACCGAGGACGCGGCCACGACACGGTTCCTGGAATTCGCCGAGACCTGGGGCAAGAAGTACCCGGCGATCGTCCGCCTCTGGGGGTCCAGCTGGCCAGAATTCACACCTTTCCTGCAGTTTGATGCAGAAATACGCCGCATCGTCTGCACGACCCACAGCATCGAGAGCGTCAACGCCCGCATCCGCAAGGCCGTTCGCTCCCGCGGGCACTTCCCCACGGAGCAGGCCGCCCTCAAATGTGTCTACATGGCCGTCATGAGCCTCGACCCGACCGGCGCCGGCCGCAAACGCTGGACCATGCGCTGGAAGGGCGCCATGAACGCCTTCGACCTGGCCTTCGACGGCCGCCTCACCGCAGGCCAACTCTAGTCATACCAAGCCCAGTTACACCGCTCGCTTTACAGACCCGGAACTGGAGCGGTTCCCCCTGTCGAAGTGCGAAACGGGAGCATTGCTCGACCCGATCGGGCGGATCATGGAGACAGGAGACACAAGCCTGCAGCGTCGGCTGTTCGTCCGGGTCGAAAGCGCAGCACGAGAAGCTGGCCACGGCCCCACCCTGGATGCCTGGGGCGAGGACCTGTTGCTGATGCGTCCTGTTGTTGATGGCCAGTTGTGAGGAGGTCTGGACTCTGGCTTTCAGGGCATACCGTCATCACGCTGCTATTGGTCAGGAACGCTTTGAGTTCATTCGTGGAGGAAGAGCTCTTCGATCCTCAGGTCGAAGAGCTTGGCGAGACGGAAGGCGAGGGGAAGGCTCGGGTCGAACTTCCCTGTTTCGATGGAGTTGATTGTCTGCCTGGACACGCCCGTACGCTGAGCCAGGTCGGCCTGCGTCCAGCCCCGTTCGGCGCGAAGGTCGGTGATGCGGTTCTTCATCGGTATCGGATCTTGCCGACGACGAAGGCGATCATAAAGACGACTCCCATGAGCGCGGGGAGGACGGCGATATCGACGTCGTGGGCGACGAGACTGGCGTCGTCCGTAACGACGTAGGCGAATCCGAGGATCCACCCCACGCCGAGGGTGACCGCCAGCGCATCCTGCATGATCTTCCGTTGCAGTTCATCGAGCGCGCGGAGAAAGCGCGTGAAGGCGACGATCCAGCTGATGCCGACGGCGAGATTGACGGCGACGGCGGCCCAGCCCGCCACCCGCTGTGGCGGATCCCATAGGAGTTGCGGGCCGAACTTGGCCAGGGCGAGGGTCGCCGCCCAGGCGAATGTCCAGAGCACGAGCCGAGCGCTCGCCTTGATCTCGTTATGCGCTTGCAAGGGTGCCACCCCCCGGTGCGATGTCAAGGACACTTGACACGCTACGAGGCGCCGCACCTTGGTGTCAAGTGTGCTTGACACCAAGTGCCGTCTGGTCAGCCATACTGATCAGAAGCGTCTTGGGCTCACTCGTCGAAGATGTAGCGGACGTGCGGGGCTTTGAACCAGCCGGTGACGACGTGGGGGCGATCCCGCCGGCAACCGGTGCTCCTCGATCTGCGCCTCGCCCGCGTCCGCTTCCGCCCCGGCGACCGAGACCGTCTCGTCACCGGACAGGATCTCGGCCACCGTCTCCCGCGTGATCTGCAGCCAGGACAACACGTCCTCCCGCTCAGCGAGACGCCTGGTCAACTTCGCAAGCTGGGTCCGTAGTTCGGCAATGTCCTCCCGCGCGGCAGCCTCCCGCCGATCGAGCTCCTCCAACCACGACACCATCGCCGCCTCCAAGACCACGTCCTGGGACACGGCGATACGCCGTCCGACGACGAACGGCAACGGCACACGGCATCACCAGCTCACCGCAGAAGCGCCGCACCCAAGCTTGTTGCGGCGGTCTTCGGTAGGGACCGGCAAGCCGCCTTGACCGATCTCGTCGACCATGCCGACCCCGGGCTGCTGCCCGATTGCTGAGGGTCGGCCGACGTCAAAGAATCCGCTGGTCAGCACTCTCGCCGTCCCCCAGACTCGGAGGTGTGGGAGGGGCGCTCGGTGATCGGCGCAGGGAACCCGAGACTGGAGGAGGGGAATGAGGATGGCCCACCTGCGTCTCGCCTGGGTCCTGTCCGGACGTGGTTGGGCCGACTGCATCGTCGGTGACCAGCAGACAGATGCGGAAGTCACGGCCTCCTATATCACCGCTGCCCCCGAAGATCTCTTGGCGGCAGTAACACGTCTGATCGTCGGCGAGACCGAATGCCGAGCACAGTTCGAGGCCGAGCCCACCGCCTTCCGGTGGATCTTCTGCCGTGAAGGCACCGACGTGTGGATCCGCCTGCTCGAGCTGGCCCGCGGCAGTGACCACGACAACGCCGGGACCGAGATCTGGTCCACCCAGCAGCACATCGACGTCGTTGCCCGAGCAGTGATCCGTTGCTTCGACGAGGTCGTGAGCAAGTACGGCGAGAGCGCATACCGTGGCAAGTGGGGTGAGCACTTCCCTCGCACCGAGCTCGAAGTCCTCAGGACTGCGTGGCGCGACCATCGAGGCGACTGGGCAGCCTCTTGGTCACCATCGAACCCGTGAAGTTTCGCCAGCACTTGGCACGGGTTCGCTGGAACAAGTGTCAAGTGTGCTGTGCCGTGGGGCTTGTTGGGGGTGGTGCTGTTGTTCTTCTCGCTTTCGGTCAGGTCCTGGAAGAGCGTCTCGGCGTTGTGGTGGCCTGCGGCGAGGGTTCCGCTTTCCTGGCCCCGGTGGAGCCAGGGGAGACCGGAGCAGCGTTGAACGCTTGCGAGTGCTTCTGGGGTTGGGGTGTGGTTGGTGGGTTACTGCCGGCAGTGGTTGTTGTCGTGCTTGTGGGGGTCGGTGTGTGTGCGGCCGCCGGGTCCAGTGGTTCGTGTTTGCTGCGGTCCTCGTCGTGCTGGTCGGGGGTTTGAAGGGTTTGGGTTGGGTGGGGGTTGGTGGGGTGTGTACTGCGGGGGGAGTAGTGGTGGGGGTTGGTCTCCGTGGGGGGTAGTGGGTTTCTCGGTCGTGGGGACGAGGTGGTGGGCTGGGGTGGGGTGGAGGGTGGTGGTGTCGGTTTCCGCTCGGGGAGGAGCGGCCCGGGGTGTCCGCCGCCTCGCCGGCAGTGGAATCCGCTCTGGCCCGCCCTAGCAGGGCGCGGTGTGTGCGGGGTTGTGAGGCTAGGGCAAGGCTAGGGCGTCTCTTCTTTCCCCCGGGGAGGGGCGCCCTTCTTTGTTGGAGGATGGTGTGGTGGATTTCAAGGGTGGGTTTGTGGTGCCGGGGCTGGGGCCTGCCGCGGCGGCTCGTGGTGGGGGGCGGGTGGATGCGGGTCGTGTGGTGCGTCAGGATGCGGTGGCTGCGGTGGTGTTGGCGGCTGTGGCGGTGTTCCTTGCGTTGAATGTGCGGGCCCAGGGTGTTCAGCCCGATGCGGTTGGCTGGGTGTTGCTGGGGGGTGCGCATGTTCCGGCGGTGTGGCGGCGCCGGGCTCCGCTGGTGTCGTTTCTGGGGGTGGTTGCCTGTGCCGCTCCGTATCATGTGATGGGTTTCAATGAGGTCGCGCCGGTGCCGGTGGGTCTGCTCGGGTTGTTCACGGTTGCGTTGACGGGGCGGTTGTGGCGGTCGGCGGTGGTGTGCTCGGTGATTGTCGGGCTGCTGCTTGTGGCGAAGTTCAGCCAGGGGATGGCCGAGGGTGCGCAGGCGTTGCGGATTTCGGGCTGGATCGTCGCGGTTGTTTTGTGTGGTGTGTATGCCAGGGCGCACCGGCAGTATGTGGATTCGGTGATTGAGCGTGCTGAGCGGGCTGAGCGGACCCGTGAGGAGGAGGCGCGGCGGCGGGTGGCGGAGGAGCGGTTGCGGGTGGCGAGGGATCTGCATGATCTGCTGGCGCACAGCATCACGCTGGTGGGTGTTCAGACGTCGGTTGCTGCGCATGTTCTGAATGCTGATCCGGAGCGTCTGGACCGGGCGGCGGTGGCCAGGGCTTTGGATGATATTGCGGGTACGTGTCGTGCTGCGCGGGGTGAACTGCGTGCGACGCTGGAGGTGTTGAGGTCTTCGCCGGATGAGGCGCGTGGGCCGTTGCCTGGTGTGGAGGGGATCGGGGAGCTGGTGGCGGCGGCCCGTTCGTCGGGTGCCGGGGTGGTGGCCGCTGTGGAGGGTGGGGTGGCGGGTGTGCCGCCGGCGGTGGGTGCGGCGGCGTACCGGATTGTGCAGGAGGCGTTGACGAACGCGGTGCGGCACGGGGGGCCGGGGCTCGGGGTGGAGGTCACGGTCCGGGTGGGGGAGCAGGTTCTTGAGGTGTCGGTGGTGGACGACGGGTGTGCCACTGCCGGGCAGGTGCCTTCCGGTGGTGGGGGGTTTGGTCTGGTGGGGATGCGGGAGCGGGCGCGCAGTGTGCTGGGCACGCTGGAGGCGGGTCCCCGGGAGGGGGGCGGGTTCGCGGTGCGGGCGGTGCTGCCCCTGGACGGGGCGCGGCAGGCGGGGCCTGGCGGTGAGGCGCCGGAGCAGGCGGCCGGTGAGGCGCCGGAGGAGGCCGCCGGCGGGCTGGTGTTGCCGTCTCGTGCGCCGGCGGCGCGAGGGCCGGCTCTGGGAGAGGCCCGGTGACCTCGGTCCCTGTCCCTATTGGCCGACGGTCAGGCCCTGGTGCGTGCCGCGTCTGTGATGCTGGTGGAGTCGTACCTCGTTGGCCGCGGTCACTGGCCCTGGAGCCTTCTGTGCCCTCCCGGTGTGGGAGCGAAGACGCCTTCCGCTCGGACCTGGAGGACGCCGCCAAATCCGGTATGAACGAGGCGGTCCAGGTCCTGCGTGAGCATCCCGGGACCGCCGTACTGCGCGCCATCGGCTGATCACGCGCCTCTGGACCGCCGGGTATCGGGCGGCGCGCACTTCGATGGGCTGATACGGCGGGCTGCGCGGTGCCAGCGGTGGTGAAGGAGGCTCGGGACTCGGCCGAGCAGTGGCTGTTGGTGCGCAGCAAGGAGGTTGTCACATGGGGCCACAACGGTGAGCGGGTGGTATTGACCGGCGTAGCGGGAGCAGGCGAAGCGTGAACGTCAGGTGCAGAAGGCCACAGAGAAGCGGAAGGCGTATCTGACGGAACTCGAACTGGCGCTGGAGCATGAGCGGTTCGGTGATGTGCGGGGTCTGCTGAGGGTGATCTCCCAGCGGCCGGACAGTGACGTTGCGCTGACCCGGGCGCAGATCGATTTTCTGAAGGCTGCCAGGGCCCGTGTATGGCGGGGGCTCGGCAAACTGCAGGACCAGGTCGCGCGCAAGAAGTGGATTCAGCGCAACTGCCCGACGTGCAATGCTCGTCATGAGCAGGAGTGTTTCGACGACGTCCCGGACGGTCAGCCGCTGCGGCGCTTCGGTGGTCACGACGAGCGGCTCCAGCTGGTTGTCGCCTCCTGGGAAGAGGTCGCCGCCCGTGAACGGGCGCAACGCGGCGGGGGCACGGCTTCGCGCAGCAGTGGGACCACGACCGAGGACCTGGCCCGGAGTGGGTCACACGTGTCGTGCCCCACCTTGCAAGGCTTCGGCGGGACGGCCGTGCACAGTGCCGGGCAGCCACCAGTCTGCTTTCAACTCGCTCAGGCACAGCAACGGCAGTGATCGACGTGCAGAGCTCCCGTGGCACCGCACCTGCAGTCAGGCACGGTAGGGCGGTCAGGCCTGCTCGACCCGACTTGCCGTGGTAGGGGTTCGGCTCGTGCGATGGCCACGCAGAGTGGAAGGCCCGGCCTCGCGGCCATCGCACTGGGTGGTCGTCACACGAGGCCGAGCGTGGTCAGCGAGAGCCCCAGCGGGCCGGACGAACTGGAGCACGCTGGCGCCGCGATGACCGAACGTTTCGACCACGGTCGAGATAATTGTGGTGAGCCCGGCGGTAAAGGAGACTGGCGGACGGGCAGCCCCGACCTGGGCGCCCGGCTCCGCAACAGGGGGAAAATGCTCATGCGCAGTGTCGCTCGCCTGTCCGCCGGCCTGCTCGCCGCCGTTGCACTCAGCGTAGGCTTCACACCCGGCGCCTCCGCCGCCGAGCCCGGCCGCACTGCACCCACCAAGCCGCTGCCCTGGGAGGCCTCCCAACTCCCCACCGGCGCCGGAGAGTTCACCTCCCGGTGCGTCGGCGGCTGCATCCATTACGGCCTGCCCCACGATTGATGTTGGGCCGTGCTGACCTTGCCGTTCGGCTGGTGGATGATTCAGCAGGCCGTCGTGCGGACGAGCACGAGTTCGGCAGTCGCATTGTGCTGCGTGGCCCGCTGGGCTGCGCGGTCAGAAACCAGGCTGGCGATGGCGCGGTGGGTCTCGGCGTACTCCTCGCGTCGTCCGGTGTACCGCTGTAGCGGGCGCCACTGCCGGGGCTCGGCGTTGGCGTGCTCGACGCAGATTCGTCGAGAGGATTGACGGCGGCGCATCTCACGCCATCCGTACCGCTCGGTCAGCGGTGTGTTGCTGATGTCCTTCGGTTTCCTGGGCGTGCGCTGACCTGTCCGGGGAACTCGTTGGCCAGCCCTCGGTAGCCCTCGTCGACTTCCGCTTTCACGGCGGGATACTGCCGGAACTGCTCTGCGATGCCCTCGGTGCGCACTGCGGTCCGGTCATGCATCCGGCCGGGCCGGGTGGCGCCGGACCACAGAGTGCGGCCCTGGTGGTCGCTGATCGTGGTGGTCTTGATGGTGTTCTGTCTACGCTTGCCGGAGACGAAGGCCCGGCGCCCGGGGCTGTGCGCCTGCGGGCGGCGGACCTGGGTCTCGGTGCCGTCGATCCTCAGCGTGACGTTCTCGGCCGCGGCATAGGCGAACACGTCCTGCAGCGTCCGTAGCCGAAGGCCGGGCCGGTCCGGCACCGCGAATCCACGCGCGGCCAGCAGCGAACGGATCTCGCTGATCGCCCGCCCGATGGTGGAAGAACCCACGTCGTAGATCGCTCCGAGTGCCTCGTGGGTCAGTCCCGTCCGCAGGTGGACGAGCGTCACCAGGACCCGGTCGGTGAAGACCAGCTCGTACTTCGGCCCGGCGCCGGCCTTCCGCTTCCGGGCTCCGTGCCGCCGCTCGTGCCGGGCTGATTCGCACCGTGCGTCCCAGCGTGTCGCGAGCTCGGCGATCAACTCTCCCAAATGGCGAGCCGAGATACCGCAGAACGCGCGGTGCGACATGGCGGCACGAGCCTGCTTGATCTTCACACCTCAAGAACCTGGCAGGGCGCATCCATGTCACGGCAGAGTCCTGACGGATCGCTCGCGTCTACCCTCACCTGCATGACGACCGATTGGATAGCGGAAGACCAACGCATCGCTCGGGGGCGGCGCTTTGACGAGCTGAGCAGTCCGCCCGCAATTCAGGTCGCCTCCCCGCCGCCATTGTCCGAAGCGGAGATCTGCGAAGCGGAGGCAGAGCTGGGCATCGCGTTTCCGGACCAGTACCGAGAGTATTTGCTCCGGCAGAGTGCCGGCGGCGCGTTGAACCGCCTATGCCGATCCGCGGCAGGCTGGGGCTGGCATGGAGACTCAAGCACCAACTACGACTTGCTCACTGCTGACTTCCCGCATCCCGACTCCTACCGTGCTTACGAGGATGAGCTGGACGCGCGAGAGCCGCTGACGCAGGACTTCCCGGACCACAACGCCTATCAAGCGGCGTGGGAGCAGTGGGACGCTGAGTACGGGGTGTTCCAGGAGCGCAAGACGTCTGGCGCTGTATTCATCCAGGACAACGGCTGTGGCTTCTCGACCCTGCTCATTGTCACCGGTCCGCACCGGGGCTCACTATGGTTCGACGGCCGAGCCACCTGCGATCAGATCCTTCCTCTGAACCTGTGCGGTCAGCCCGTGTCGTTCATGGACTGGCTCGCTCACAGGTCCATGGATCTGGTCGGCTGGTGAACGCGGTCGGGCCGACACCGGGCGAAGCCGGTCCGCCAGCCCGGTCGCAAAGGCCTTGACTCAATCACCGATGAGAACTCTCGGTCAGGCTAATCGCGGGTCAGGTCGTTAGCGCGCTCGTCCGAACTCACCGCCTACGCGCGTCCCGGACATCTCCGCGACGTCTCCATGCAGGTCGGCCACAACACGGTCGTCAACGTGGTCGGAAAACAGGACCACGATGCGCTGATCTTTCAAGGGATCGGCGCTCACCGCCGCCGCGTCCAGTACGGGCTGATCGACCAGAATGACCTCTCCGCGCTGAACCCGAGTTCCCGTACACCCTCGGCGACCTCCGCAACCGCATCGGCTGCGCTGTCGACTTCCTACTTCTGACGGACAAGGAACTCAAGTAGTCGACGAGTCGAGGTCGTCTACGCCTACCTCCAGGCCAGCGGCATCCAGGTCAAGGTCGACAGCCAGAAAGCGATCACGCTGGTTGTCGGCGCCGTCAAGGGGCGCCGCGACGTGTCGCGGAGGAGATGAAAGGGGACCATGGCGGCACCGGATCGTCGTGCGCCGCGGCGGGACTCCGGGGCTTCACCAGCCACGCCGGGCCGGCCAGCGCCGATACCTGGGACCGGTCCTGGGCGGCGCAGGGGGATCCGGAGCGGGACGCGTACTGACGCGCTCGAGCGCTTCTGCACCCTCTTCGGCATGGTTGTGGCCACCAATCCCGGCGTCGAGGGCACCCGTGTTCTGGAGGAGCGCCTGCGGGAGAGGTCACCGCTGGAACAAAACCACCAGTAGGGGGCGCTCATCGATCGCCGAGCCTGGTAGACCCTCGGACTAAAGGGCGGACACGCTGGTACCGTCGCCTGTATGGACCAGAACGGATCCCAAGTGCCGCCTTTCGAGCCGGAGGAGTACGCGCGCGTCGTGGCCGCTGCCGACATCGTCGGCAAGTCCCCCCAGGACTTCGTCCGCGAGGCCGCGCTCAAGGCTGCCGACGACCCGTTCCTCAAGGCTCTCGGAAAGACCCGCGACCGCGTTCCGCAGCTCGCCGAGGTCTTTGCCACCCAGGACACTGGCGCAGCCGGCGCCGGCACGGCCGCGTGGCCCGACCCGGCGCCGATGAGCAGCCACGATCTGCACGAGATCCAGCAGCACGGTCACGCCGCGTGACGAGGTTCCTCACCCCGCAAGAGCTACTGCAGATCGCCCAGACCCTCCCGGGCGACCCTGCCTGCCTCGACCTTGGCGTGCTGGACGCTGTCTGCGCCCGGGTCCAGGCTCGCTATATGGGCCGCGACGTGTACGCCAGCGACTGGCTCAAGGCCGCCGCGATGCTGGAGACGGTCGCGTTGCACGAGCCGCTCGAAGCGAAGAACGAGTTCTTCGCCTGGCTTGTCGCCGAGACCTTCCTCAACACCAACGGCCAGATTCTGCACTACGAGCCGGAGGAAGCCCTCGCGCTCGTTATGCGCGCCAAGCACAAGGGTGCCCGCGTTCAGGAGATCGCTGCGCAACTGCGCTCCTGGTCCACCGGCTGACTCCGCCTTCTCCGCGGGGAGGGCGGTCGGCTCGCGGGTAGACCGGGAGCGTAGCGGCAGTGTCAGACCGCGGTGAGTTGGAGGAGCTCGGGTACGCCTTGAGCGTGCCGGTAGGGCTGGAAGCGGGGGAGCAGGTCGCGGACGAGGTTCGCGCAGCGCGGGGCGCCGATGCGGCGGGCCAGGATGAGTGACTCGGTGGCGGCGGCGGGTTCGGGGTCGTTGAGGCTGAGGTAGCTGGCGGCCAGAGAGTGGACGCCGACGATGAGTGCCCTGTGTGTTTTCACCTCGCCCGGCCGGGTGGAAGACGGCTGGCTTGCCCTCGCCGCGGCGGACCTTCAGGCCGCCGAGCGCTCCCGGATTCCGGTGGCCCCTGTGAAGCAGTGGTGTCCCGACCTGACGCTGGCGCAGGCCTACAGGGTCCAGTGGACCAACATCGAGACCCGGATCATCGGCGGTGCCCGCATCGCCGGGCACAAGGTGGGGCTGACCTCGCTCGCCATGCAGCAGCAGATGGGCGTCGACGAGCCCGACTCGGGCGTCCTGCTGGACGACATGATTGTGCCGAGCGGCAGTGTGCTGAAGCTTCGCGGCCTCGTGGTGCCCCGGGTGGAGACGGAGATCGGCGTCCGGCTCGGCCGCCCGCTGCGGGGCCCGGCCGTCGATGTGGATGAGGCCCGGGACGCGCTCTGCGAGGTGTTCCTGGCTCTCGAAGTGATCGACACGTGCTACGCGCGTGGCAGAGCGCGCTGGAGGCCTCCGTGGCCGACAACGCGTCGGCGGCGCGGGCGTCGTGGGAGCCGCTGTCCCGCTGCGTCCGTGCCTCGATCTGTGCGCGGAAGAACTCACGCTGAACGTCAACGGAGAGAAGGCTGCCATGGGGGAGGGGCGGGCCGTGCTGGGCAACCCGCTCAACGCCGTTGCCTGGCTGGCCCGTCGGCTGGGCGACTACGGCGCGGGATTGCGCGCCGGGGATCTCGTGCTGCCGGGATGGGTACACGCCAGCCTTCCCCTTGGGGCCGGAAGCGAGATCCGGGCCTCCTCGCCGCATCTGCCTCCGGTATCCCTGCGCATCGCGTGATCCTTCCCCCGGCCGCTCGCCGACGGGTGACTTTCCCGGCGAGTGCACCCCCGCGCGCTGGCGCTCATTTCCAGCTCTCCCATCGAAGGAACGAAGGGTGGCCATGTCTGATACCGGAACGTCACGTGTCGCGGTGCTGGGCGTCGGACTGGTGTTCGTGCAGCTCTACGGCGCGAAGTTCCCCAAGGCGGTCAAGAAGATCACCGACGATCAGGAGCAGTTGCTGGCGTTCTACGACTTCCCAGCCGAGCACTGGATCACCTGCGGACCACGAACCCCATCGAGTCCACGTTCTCCACCGCCGGCTGCGGACCAAGGTCACCCGCGGGGCCGGTTCCCGCACCGCCGCCCTGGCCATGGTCTTCAAACTCGTCGAGTCCGCCCAGTAACGGTGGCGGGCCGTGAACGCACCCCACCTCATCTCCCTCGTCCGCGCTGGCGGCCGCATTGAACGCGGCCAGCTCGTCGAACGCCCCGAGGCGGTTGCGGCATGATCAAGGCCAGCCGATTCCCTGGGGGCCGACGTGGCATGGTCTGAACACGTGGTGGTGCGAGACGGTGTCCGGCTTGCCTGCCGGGACTGGGGCGGCCCGGGACAGCCCATCGTGCTGCTGCACGGCCTGGCCGGTCACGCGGGTGAATGGGACGTGCTGGCACGGAAGTTGAGCTCCCGCTATCGGGTCGTCGCCCTCGACCAGCGCGGGCACGGCGCCAGCGAGCGCCACCCGCAGGACGTCTCCCGCGCCGCCTACGTCGCCGACGTCATCGCCATTGTCGAGCAACTGGCGCTGCGGCGGCCCGTCCTGGTCGGCCAGTCACTGGGCGGGCACACGGCCATGCTCACCGCCGCTGCGCACCCCGGGTTCGTCCGCGCGCTCGTGCTCGTCGAGGCCGGCTCCGGCGGTCCGGACCCGAACGGTCCCGTGGACATCGGTGGATGGCTCGACTCGTGGCCGACACCGTTTCCCTCACGTGAAGCGGCAGCTGCATTCCTCGGCGGCGGACCGGTCGGCGCAGGCTGGGCGGCCGGCCTGGAAGAACGCGACGGCGGATGGTGGCCCCGCTTCGACCGGGACGTGATGGTCCGATCGCTGGCGGAGAACGCCCAGCGTTCCTTCCGCCACGAGTGGGGGCAGGTCGCGTGCCCCACCCTGGTCGTCCTGGCCCAATCCAGCTTCATCCCCGCGCAGGAAGCCGACGAGATGCTCCGGCAGCGGCCCGCCACCATGGCCATGAGCATCCCCGGCACCGGCCACGACCTGCACCTGGAACAGCCTGGGATCCTGCACACCGCGCTCTTGGGCTTCCTCGAAGCCCTCGCCTGAAACTCCTACGCGGTCACAACGACACCAAAGTCAGACCATGCGCACGGCCATCGATCCACAGATCCTGACAATTACTCCAGGGCGCCCGTCCTCATTTTCGTCCTTTGCGGGTTGTCGGCGAGCTTGGGCAGCAGGCGTGTCGCTGCGGTGATGTCGGCGGTGAGGTCGCGGTCGGCCGTCTCCATCGGCAGGTCGTCGTAGAGACCGCCCAGTCGCGTACCGCGCAGTCGTAATGCGCGGACGGCGGCCACGAGTTCACACGCCAGGACAGTGCGGTAGTCGTCCACCGCGGTCAATGCCTGGCGCGCACCGTGCGAAGCGAAGCTGGCGTCTTCCTCCACCCCGCGCGACAGCGTGACACTCTGGACTGCCGTCGGCGTGGCGAGGGCTCTCAGCGAGCCGAGCGCGGAGGCCGCGACGTACTCGCAGGCCATCACGCCCGACGCGCCGGCGGCCCCCGCCCCGAGGAACGGCGTCAGTGCGGTGAATCCGGGCTCGGTGAGCATGGACACTCTGGCCATGGCCAGCTGCGCCGACTGGGCGGCGGCGGAGACGGTCGTATCGAGTGCCTGCGCCAGGTACGCGGCGTGGAAGCCACCGTGATGGGCAACACCGTGACCGGGCAGCAGTGCGGGATTCTCGGACGGGGCGTTCGCCATGCGGCAGACGACGTCGTCGAGGTGGGAGAGGGCGTCGATGAACGCACCGTGCACCTGCGGCATGCTGCGCAGTCCCAGCGGGTCCTGAATGCGCGTGGGCGCCGGTGTCGAGGGGATGAGCCGGCGCATCGACCGGCATACCTCGCGTACCCCGCTGAACGGCGTCACGCGCTCGACGACCTCGGCGAACGCCTCGGGATTGCCGTCCACCGCCGCGAACGTCAGCGCCGCCACCGTGATCGCGGACCGTGACAGAACGGCGAGCGAGGCGTGGGCGAGCGCAGCGTCTGCGATCGTGGCGGCGTTGCTGTTGATGACCGGCATGGCGTCCTTCGGGTCGCACGCGACGGGTGCCACGAGCGCCGTGGATGTTCGGACCTCTCCGAGCAGCGAGAGGATGGTGACCGCGAGCGCCGGGAGGTCACCGGTGCCGATGCTGCCCACCTCGCGCACGGGCGGCAGCGCGTCGGCCGCGAGCATGACCACCAGGCCGTCGAGGAGTTCAGGCGCCGCGCCGCTGCCTCCGGCGGCGAGCTGATTGAGGCGGACGGCGAGCATCGCGCGCACGCGCTCGGGACTCCGCAGCGGCCCCGCGGATGTGGCGTGGCTGCGCAGGAGGGCCAGGGCATGTGCGTTCGCGTCGTCGATGGCGACGTCGCGATTGGCGCCCACACCTGTCGATCTGCCGTACACCGCGCGTTCGGCGCTGACCTGCACCGCATGTTCGAAGGATTGCGCAGCCCGTGATCGTGCCTCTTCGGCGAGCCGGACAGCTGTCTCCCCGTATGCGAGGGCCGCGATGCCGGAACAGTTCAGATTGATGCCGTCGACGGTGATCAACACGCCTCCAGTCGATACCGGGAGCTCAGGCTCGCAAAGGCGCTGTACCGGCGGCGTCGTGGGTGGCCGGTCAGCCGCCGCGCGAGCCCTGCCAGCCCTTCCAGCAACGCCGGTTCCGCCACTATTCCGGCTGCGTTGCGATGGGCGCGGGCCACCGCGCAGTCCACGCTGAGCTCCGCCCTGGCCACCTGCTCTGCCCCGGTGGCCGGTTCTACCTCGGGTGGTGCGGGCGCGGCGGTGCCGGTGCAGTCGGCCGCCTGCACCGCGTAGGGGGCGGCGCGCGGATCGCTCAGGATCCGGTGGGCGAGCGGGAACAGCGGCGGCCGCGGCTTCGTGAACTCCTTGGCTCTGCTCACACCGGCTCCTGGGCCGTGACGGCGGTGGGCCCTCGGTCGGTTCGCTCACCGGCAGGCCTGTCTCAGGTGTGGGGGAGGGCTCAGGGCGTATTCGAGGAGTGGTCAATGTGCGTGTCGCGTGCGGGCAGCGGTGCTTCAAGCCTCGTTGCAGGTTCCCGTACGCGGTCTGATCGAGCCCACGGACCATTCCGCCGGCTCCGTCGTCTCGGACTTCAAGGAGCGGTTTCCCGTCGGCATGTACGGCATCGATATCGATGTGGTCGGCGGATTTAAGAAGGCACACACTGCCTTCCCCTCCGATGACTTGTGTGAGCTGAAGTATCTCCTCGGCTTCCCGTCCATGCCGAGCTCCCTGGCCGAGAGCGCCGGGCTGTTGGCCTGGTACGGCCTGGAGACGGTGAACGGGAGTCCCGGTCGACTACAAGCGCCATGAGGTGAACCGCTACTGCGACCGTGCCACCACTGAGCTTCTCGATCCGGACCACGTCCAGTCGATGCTCCGTGAGATGGGATTGAGGCAAGCCGGTGAGCAGGGGCTGGAGTTCACGAAGAAGACGATCGCCATCTATCCCACCCTCAACTGGGACTCCTCGAAGATTGTGCGGATCTGCGTCGCCGTGATCACCAACGATCCGGCGACGGCCCTCACCGCGTCGGAGTACGAGGCCGGCCAGATGCGGGAATACGCCACCGCCGCTTCGCACGCGTACGTCGTTGAACGGCGTGCGCTGGTCTACCTTTGATCTTGGCCAGTGCTCCGCCGTTTTCGGCGGGGGTGAAGGCCCTCTCAGGGCTGCTCTGACCCGCGCTTTGAGCACGGGTCCGTAGTGTTGTCCTCAGCCGACGGGGCGTTGCTGGTTCTCGATGTACTGCTTGACGACGGTCAGCGGTGCCCCGCCGCAGGACCCGGCGAAGTAGGAGCCGGACCAGAAGTGTCCGCCCCACAGGTAGCGGCGGACATGGGCGTCGTATTCCTGGCGCAGGCGTCGGGAGGAGACGCCCTTGAGGCTGTTGACCAGCTTGGAGAGCTGGACCTTGGGTGGGTAGTGGACGAGGAGGTGGACGTGGTCCTGTTCGCCGTTGAACTGCTTCAGCCTCGCCTTGCCCCCTGCCATGGCGTGCAAGGCTGACGAGCAGGCGCACGCGGCCCGCACGATGTGGAACTGCCTGCACGCGTGGTGGCAGATGATGCCGAAGGAGAAGCGGACGCTCGGACACGCGGACGCCGCGATCCGCCAGGCCCGCCAGGACATCGATTTCCTCGCCGTCCTTCCCGCTCAGGCCGCGCAAGCGGTGCTGAAAACGTATTTCCAGGCGTGGAAGAATTGCTGGGACGGCCGGGCGGACGCCCCGAGCTTCAAGGCCCGTTGCCGCACCGCCCTGACCGTGGATGTGCCACAGGGCCGGGACCTGAACATCGTCCGTGTCCACCGCCGGTGGGGCATGGCCAACCTGCCGAAGATCGGCCGTGTCCGCTTCCGCTGGACCAAGGGCCTCCCCGTCGGTAAGCACGCCGACAAGGAGAACCGGATCACCGGCGCCCGGCTGGTCAAAGACCCGCTCGGCTGGCACATCGCCTTCCGCATCCAGACCCTCGAACCCGTCCCGGAACCCCACCTGGGGCCGCAGGTCGGCATCGACGTTGGCATCACCGTGCCCCTCGCACTCTCCGACGGCCAAACATACGAGCACGGCGAATGGCTGACCGAGCAGGAGCGGGCCAAGCTCCTGGGCCTGGAGCAGCGCGCCGCCCGCTGCAAGAAGCACCGCAGGCCGACAGAGCGCACCTCCCGCCGGCTGCACCATACCTACGACCAGATCGCAGGACTGCGCGCGAAAGCCAAGCGCCGGGCCGCGGACTGGCAACACAAGACCACCACCCAGATCGCCGACACGTACTGCGTCGTGGTGGTGGAAGCACTCCAGATCACGAACATGGTCAAGTCCGCCAGGGGAACCGTCGAAGAGCCGGGAACGAACGTCGCCCAGAAGTCCGGGCTGAACCGCTCGATCAGCGCAGAGGCATGGGGCCGCACGGTCACCCTGCTGACGTACAAGCTCACCCGCCGGGGTGGCACCCTGGCCAAAGTCCCCGCCCCGGGCACCTCCCGGCGTTGCTCAGCCTGTGGGTTCACCACCCCCGGCAGCCGGGAGACCCAGGCCCTGTTCGTGTGCAAGAACCCCGGCTGCAGATGGTCCGGCAACGCAGACCACAACGCGGCCCGGAACATCTTGCACCTGTACCGGACGGGCCGCCACGGGCTCGTCCCGGTTGCCGGGAGGGCAGTCGTCAGGCGCGCACCGCGCGTCAAGCCACCCACCGCAAGGTAGGGCGGAATCTCCCCCGTTTACGACTCCGTTGGGAAATCCGTGATTCGAGCAGGCCCGTGTCGTTTGCCTTGTTGATGGCTATGGTCGTTGGCGGGGTGGGGAGAGCGGGATGTCGCTGGAATCGCGGTCGGATGATGGGGTGCCTGAGCTGACGGCCCGGGTGGTGCGGGCCGCGTTCCCCAAGGGGACCTTGGCCATTCGGATCCGGGAAGTCCTCGGCACGCTGTTCACGGACGAGGATTTCGCCGGGGCCTTTCCTGATCGGGGTCGGCCCGCGATCTCGCCAGGCGCTCTGGCGCTGGTGTCGGTGCTGCAGTATGCCGAGGGGCTGTCCGACCGGCAGGCCGCTGACCAGGTGCGAGCCAGGATGGACTGGAAGTTTTTGCTGGGGTTGGAGCTGGATGATCCGGGGTTCGACTTCACCGTTCTGGGAGACTTCCGCTCCCGTTTGATCACGCACGGGCTGGAGGAGCGGGTTCTGGAGGCGGCGCTGGCCCGGTTGTCGGGCGCCGCGCTGCTGCGAGCCGGCGGCCGTCAGCGCACCGACTCCACGCACGTGCTGGCCGCGGTGCGCACGCTCAATCGGATGGAGTTCGTCGGCGAGACTCTGCGGGCGGCGCTGGAGGTGCTGGCCGCAGCCGCCCCGGACTGGCTGACGCCGTTGATCAGCCCAGCGTGGGTGCAGCGGTATGGAGCCAAGGTCGACAACTACCGCTTCCCGAAGGGGGAAGACGTCCGCCGGGAATGGGCCAAGCAGGTCGGCCGGGATGGGTTCGCTCTCCTGGACGCCATCGACGAAACGGCGGCTCCCGTCTGGCTGCGCGAGGTCCCTGCGGTCCGCGTCATGCGCCAGGCCTGGGCAGAGCAGTATCACCGGGACGGGCAGGGGGTGCGCTGGCGGGAGGGCAGGGACCTCCCGCCAGGCAGAGACCGGCTGTCCTCGCCGTATGACACCGACGCCCGCTACGGCGTCAAACGCGGGTCGGGCTGGTGCGGTTACAAGGTCCACCTGAGTGAGACCTGCGAGCCGGACGCACCGCATCTGATCACGAATGTGGAGACCACGGACGCCACCGTCAACGACACCGAGGTCACCGCACAGGTCCACCAGCACCTGGCTGAGCGGGAGTTGAAACCTCGTGAGCATGTGGTGGACGCAGGATATGTCACCGCCGCCCATATCCTGGCCGCCCGCGAGGACCACGGCATCGACCTGGTCGGCCCCGTCGGCATCGACACCCACCACAGCGGACGCGACACGCAGGCACCGGACTTGACCCAGGCTGCCTTCAAAACGGACTGGGAGGCCAGGAACGTCACCTGCCCCGGCGGAGCGGTCAGCGGCAGCTGGTCCCAACAGCGCAAGGCCAGCGGTACCCCGCTCGTCCGAGTGCACTTCGCACTCGCCGACTGTGACGCATGCCCATTGAGACCGAGGTGCACCAAGGCAGCCAACGGCAAGTGGGGCCGCAGCCTTACCCTGCTGCCCCGCGAGCAGCAGCAGATCCTCGAAGAGCAACGCGCCGAGCAGCAAACCGACGCATGGAAGGAACGCTACAACGTGCGTGCCGGGGTGGAGGGCACCATCTCCCAGGCCGTCCGCCGCACCCACCTGCGACGCACTCCCTACCGAGGCCAGAGCAAAACCCGCCTCGCCAATGTCCTCTCCGCCACCGCCCTCAACATCATCCGCGTCGACGCCTGGCTGAACGAGACCCCACTCGGCACCACTCGCGTCTCCCACCTCGCACGCCTCACCCTCGCCGCATGACCCGAACCCGAGAGCCGATTTGCGGATTTCCCAACGGAGTCGTTTACGTGGGAGATCGCTTCAAGGTCTAGCCCTGTCGCCGGAGAAGGAGTACTACAAGCTCGGGGTTTACTACCAGATCAGTGATTACCAGCGAAAGCTGGTGAAGGCGTTCGCCGCCCTCCAGGACTAGGTGAATGTGCGGTCGGTGGCAGTCGTAGTGGACGTCCCCGATGGCGAGTGCGTCGCCGCGTTGCTGTTCCGCTGTCTATGTCCGCGTGTGGAGGAACTGTTCGGCGAGGATGCGGGCTGTCCCTCTCGACCCTGCCGGTGTGCCGCGGTGTACATAAGGGGTGATCCGCTGGTGTCGGGCCCCGAGGAGGGCCTGGGCGAACGTGCCCGCCAGCCTCTGCGGTAACACCAGCCGTTGTCACAGACGCCGAGCAGCCGCGGTAGACGCAACTGAGTCCTCCCAGGACGACCGCTGGGAGGACTCAGTTCGCTGCCCGGCGCGCGGTACCGCCGGCTGGAAGCCTGCTTCCGGGGAACGGCGACGGCTACTTCGACGGCAGGCGCGGAACTGGCGGACACCGCGGTTACCAGGAGCCGTGGTGGACCAGGCCCAGGGTGAGGGCAGCCACCGCGGTGGCCAGGAACACCACCCCGCCCACGATGTCGCGAGAGCCCACCCGCAAGTGGGCGATGATTGCGCCGATGAAGTACAGCACGAGGCCACAGGCAGCGAGAGTGCCCAGCAGCGGCACGGCGAGCCCGGCCAGCAGCCCCACGGTGCCCGCTGCCAGCAACGTGCCCAGCACCGGTACGTACTTCCGGGGCAGGCCCTTCATGTCTGCCTGGGTCTTGGGGTATTCGTGGCCGATCAGGTAAGTGATGGCGGCGGCGCCGTTGAAGACCGCGCCGAGGATGGTGACCGTGACGTAAGCGACGAACACGTTCTCTCCGTTCTGTGGGGACAATGTCGCCGGGCGCCCCTGTTGCGGGATGCCGTTTCCTGAAGGACAAGCGCAGCGACTCGATTTGTGACATCGGTCGGCCGCCGGGTACGCCAGTAGCCCGAACGCCTGGCAGGCGTTGCGCAACACCATGCGATGGTGCGGTCGGGGGGCTTCCTGTGCGTCGATGATCGCACCGGTCGTCCCGCGCGCGACCCCAGGGCGGGAACCGGCTCGACGTGCTCCTCCCGGGGCGTATGTCGCGTCGTGACCGCTCTGCGGGGTTCGCCCTCACGGCAGGCCTTGGTCCGGTGGACGGTCTTGCGTGATGCGCATGCGACTGCCGGATACGGAGTGGGAGTTCACCGGGCCGTACCTGCCGGTCGGCGAGTACGGCCCCCGCCTCGCTGCAGGTTCTGCTCGTTGCCGTCCGGCAGCCGCGGGGCCATGGCCTGGACGGACTTGCGGCAACCGTCCACCATCAGTCCCCGCACATAACAGTCGCTCTTGGTCCGCTGGTCCTTGCGCGGCACCGAGGAGAACACGTCAGCCTTGAATAACGCCTATGCCGCCCGAGAACGGTTCACTTCATGTGCATCCACACACCCACCATGCCGCTGAACACCACCGACCGAAAGACCTAACGGAGTCCTAATGCCCTGTGGAGTCTGCTGCGCGGTGATGGCTTTGATGGTGGAAGCGGCGCACTCGTCCACGCAGGTGGCCAGAGCGTCGGGACAGGCTGCGGCCCCCGGGGGCTGGCTGAGCTTGAGTAGATGAGTTGTAGCGATCAGATCGGGGAAGAAGTAGGGATCCTTGACTTCACCGATCTCGCCAGGGGGTTCCGGGGCGAGCGCTTGGGCGAGTCGTTCCTGCAACGCGATGAGCTGGCGTAGATCTGATGCCGCCACGGATGGCTGGGAGCCGATAGATTCGGCATCCAACCGTGCGCCACAGGCGACGGCCGTCGTGAAACGCCCGGGCATCGTCGACCGCGAACCGCCGGGAATGAGCGGATTGCAGCATTGGGTTGGGTGCCGGCTGATGGTGGGCTGCTTGATCAGGCTGTGGCGCTTTCGTTCAGGGCTGTTCAGAGGGCGGGTGCAAGCAGGGCAGGTGTACTTGAGGAGGCAGTGGTGTTGAACGCAGGCAAAGACGACGGGCCGGTACCAGCGCAGCTGCCAGGGGCCGCCGTAGGCATTCTGAATCGCGCGGCCGTCTCCCGACAGGCACTGCGGGCAATACCGGCTGGAAGCAGCCATGGCCCAGTTGGCCAGGGCAGTACCTCCGATGCGGGCCGTGTCCGAGCGGACTTGCCGCAGGGCGGGGCAGGTGCACGCGAGGCGGGCCAGAGTCAGGGCCGTGGCCTCTGGACGATTGGAGCGCGCGGCGCGGGAAGTAGTCGGCGACATCGTCGGACATGGATCGCAGGAGCGCGGACGAGGTGTAGTTGTGGCTCCGGCCCACGCCGGTCAGTTCAGCGACGCGGATTGGTGAGCGCCCCATCCGGAATGCGAGGCGCATCAAGTACCCGGCCAGGACTCCTCGGGCAACGGAGCGAGACTGCGCGGAAGGCTCCGGAATCGAAAGGTGGCGGAACCGACGTGCTCTTCACGATGCTCCGCGACGGCACCTTCTACGCCCCCTAACCCACGTCCGCGGGTTGACGAAACCCATAGGGGGCACCCCCGCGCGCGCGGCCGGTCAGGTCAGTCGCTCGAAGCCGTCCAGCATCGCCGTGAGACCGATTCCGTAGTGCTCGTCGATCTCCGTGTCGTCCGCCGCCCGAGCCAGGATGTTGTACGCGGATGAGTCGGGCGAGGGCTTCCGGCTCCGGCTCTGCGCGCCGAGCTGAACCACCGCGAGACTCAGTGCGTGGCCGATGGTGAACTCCCGTAGACAGCGCGCGATCTGCAGAGCGTGCGCAGGGGTGAAGCCTGCGTCCTGGAGCAACTCGATGATCCGTACCCCTGTGTCGATCGAGGCACGGGAGCGCACCGGACGAGTCGCGAAGACCGATACGGCGTGCGGATGGGCGAGCAGGGTGTCCCGCAGCCGCCAGCAGTACCTCTCGGCCACCTCGCGCCAGGCGGAGTCCCAGGGCAGCGAGTCCACGTCGAGTTCGTCGAAGAGCGCCTCGGCGATACCGTCGAAGAGCGCTTCCTGGTCGCTGAAGTAGCGGTACACCGCCATCGGGTCGACCCCGAGTCCCGACCCGAGCTTGCGCATCGAAAAGTTGTCGAGCCCGTTGGTGTCGATGAGTGCCAGCGCAGCGGCGGCGATGTACGAACGGTTTAGGGGTGGTCTGACGGACGGGGACGGCCGCTTGCCTTCCGCGGTGCTCTTGCGGGTCGTCATGACGAGAACAGGTCCAGAATCGAGGTCAGCCGCCGAGTGAATTCCTCCGGAAGCTGCTGGTAGACCGTGTGGCCGCCGGGGAACTCCTCGCATGCTACGCCGAGCAGGCCGCCCAGGACGTGAGCGGGGCGGTGGTACGGGCGCCCGACGCTGTCCAGCCCCGTGGCCACGCACCACGGCACGCCGACGTCCCGCAACGCCTCCAGGTCGGGCTGGTACGCGAAGCAGAATTCAGGCAGTTCCCGCTCGATGAGCAGGGCGGAGTTGCCGAGGATGCGGGTCATCGTGTCCGGCTCGCGTCCGGTCACCCGGCGCAGGGGGCTGCCCGCTGCGAGCAACAGGCGAGAGGTCGCGGCGATCACCGCCTGCCCCCTCGGGGACACGAACATCCGCGGCGGCCGCGGCATCGTCATCGCGCCGAACGCCGCCGACGCCCGCAGCGGCCCCTTCTCCAGCCCGAGCCGCTCGATGTCCTCGAGCGCCCTGCGCTCCGGGCTGTCGGCGGGCAGCAGCTGCACGAGCGGCGGCTCGTGGACGACCGTGCCCAGCACCCGCCCGGCGTGGCGCGCCAGTAGGTCCAGCGCGATGACGGCGCCGCCGCTGTTGCCGAAGACGTACGCCCGGTCGATGCCGTAGTGGTCCAGAATCGCGATCACGTCGTCCGCCTGCCGGGCCACGTCCACGGGAGCCGCCGGGTCGGCGAGGGGGCTGCGCGAGTTGCCCCGCCGGTCGAAGGTGATCACCGTGAATCGCTGGGCGAGCAGTGGCACAACGTCCTCGTACATCCCGGCGTCGCCGCCTCCGCCCGGAATCAGTATCAGCGCGGGCCCCTGACCGACCCGCTCCGTGTGCAGTCGCGCGCGGGAGACCAGGACGGTTCCGGTGGGCGCAACCCTCGATCGTTCGCGAGTCGACCCGTGCTCGTTCATGTGAGTTCTCTTTCGCTTCTTACCCTGAGGTGTGGTTGTGTCTACGACGTAGTTCCAGTTGAGTCTACGGTGTAGTCCAATGAGTTTACGAATGGGGGAATCCCAGTCATGAGTGCGGAAGTGGCGGACGGGAAGACCGCGGCGCCGGAGACGGAGGCGCGGGCCCGCAGGAGGCAGGCGTACGCGCGGGTGTACGCGGTGCTGATGTACACCGTCGCCCTCGCCTATTTCGGGCAGGCGGTCCTGGCCGGCCAGTTCATGTCGGGCAGTTACGACGCGCTGCGGTGGCACCAGTACGGCGCGACCCTCTCCGACGTCCTCCTGTTCTTCGCGCTGGGCGCGGCCACCCTGCTGCGGTGGCACGGCAAGGGGAGGATATGGCCGTTCCTGTCGGCGCTCGCGCTGCTCCTCGCCAACCAGGCGCAGAACGGCGCGGGCGCCGCCCGGCTGCTGTCCCTGCACATCCCGCTCGGCGTCGCGATGATCGCGGGTGCCGTGGTGGTCGCCCTGCGGGTCCGGCGCGCCGGCGAGCCCGCCGACACCGGATCCTCCTCATGAGCGGGCGCGTCTCGCGGCGCTCCCTGCTCCTGGGCACCGGCGCCGCCGCGCTGGCCGTCGGCGGGGCTGGCGTACTGGCCGTCGGCTTCCGGGGCACGAGTTCCACCGGCACCCTGCTGGCCAGCGAGACTCCGCTGCCTAAGGCCTTCCAGAAGCCGCTGTCCGTGCCGCCCGTACTCAAACCGACCGACACCAAGGGCGGCACGGACACCTACGAGATCACCCAGCGCCGGGCGACTGCCGAAATCATCGACGGACTGCGCACCCCCATCTGGGGATATGACGGCATCCTCCCCGGGCCGACCCTCGTCACCCGGCGCGGCCGTAGAACCATCGTACGCCACCGCAACGAACTGCCCGTGCCCACCGTCGTCCACCTGCACGGCGGCAGGAGCGCGCCCCGGCACGACGGCTACCCGACCGACCAGATCTTGCCGGCGAGCGGTGCCTACAAAGGCGCCCACAAGGGTGCCCACCACGGCGATGGCGATCTCAGCCAGGGCACGCGCAGCTACGAGTACGACACCGACCAACGCGCCGCCACCCTCTGGTACCACGACCACCGGATGGACTTCACCGGGCCGAGCGTGTGGCGCGGCCTCGCCGGGCTGCACCTGATCACCGACGACGAGGAGCGGGCGCTGCCCCTCCCGGACGGCGACCGCGACCTGCCGCTGGTCATCATGGACCGCTCCTTCGACGAGGACGGAGGTCTGCGCTACCCCAGCGTCGACAAGGACCTCGACGCCACCCCAGGCGTCACCTCCCCCTACGAGGCCGGCGTCCTCGGGGACGTGATCCTGGTCAACGGAACTCCCTGGCCGTACAAGGAAGTTGACGCCGTGCGCCTCCGGCTGAGGCTGCTCAACGCTTCCAACGCCCGCCGTTACCGGCTGCGCCTCGACCCCGCCCCGGAGGGCGTGGACGAACCCCTGGTCCAGGTGGCCTCGGACGGCGGCCTCCTCACCCGGCCGCTCACACATCCGTACGTCGATCTCGCCTCGGCGGAGCGCCAGGAGATAGTCGTGGACTTCTCACGCTACCGAGTGGGCCAGAAGGTCCGGCTGGTGAACGACTTCGGCGAGGGACCGACGCGCCAGGTGATGGAGTTCCGTATCGCCCGCAGGGCCAAGGACGAGAGCCGCGTGCCGTCCAAGCTCTCGGTGATCGAGCCCCTGGATGTCGGCCGGGCCGTCAGGGAACGGGACATGGTCTTCCAGTCCAAGTCCATCGGCGACCACCGCGGCTGGACCATCAACGGCAAGCCCTTCTCCGCAGATCACATCCACGCCGCGCCCCGGCTCGGCGACATCGAGATCTGGAACCTCTACACGGACTTCCACCACCCGATCCATCTGCACCTGGTGCACTTCCAGGTGCTGGGCCGCGGTACCAAGGAACCGGGACGCTTCGACCAAGGCTGGAAGGACACCCTGGACCTGCGGCCCTCCGAACAGGCTCGGATCATCACGCGGTTCGACGGCCACCGCGGCAAGTACGTCTTCCACTGCCACAACCTGGAGCACGAGGACATGATGATGATGGGCAACTTCGAGGTCCGCTGACCCGGGCCACCCGCGAGGCGAGGGCCGAGCGGCAGTCGAGCAGTCCTCCAGGCCCGTTCATGGCGGCGGGCATACGTTCCGTGTGCCTCACCGAGTCCGTAGCGACGACCGCGTCAGCTCAGGAGAGTCATGGCCCGCCGCCTGTTCACCTCGGAGTCCGTCACCGAGGGGCATCCCGACAAGATCGCCGACCAGATCAGCGACACCGTTCTCGACGCGTCCGAGGCAGTGGGGCTGTTAGCGGAGACGTTCGGCCCGGCCGAGGCCGACGCGGAGAAGGTCGTGCCAGCTGGCTCCGAGGTCTTCGACCTGCGCCCGGCCGCGATCATCCGCGACCTCGACCTGCTCCGCCCGATCTGCTCCCTGACCGCCGCGTACGGCCACTTCGGCCGCGCACTGCCCGACTTCGCCCGGGAGCGCACCGACCTCGTCGACGTGCCGCGCCGGGCAGCCGGACTCTGACACCGCGCTCGCCGCCCGACGGTTCAAGGAGATTCCTGTGCGCATCGCCGTGACCGGTTCGATCGCCAGCGACCATCTGATGGCATTTTCCGGCCGCTTCGTCGACCAGCTCATGAGCGAGCACCTCGAGAACGTGTCGCTGTCGTTCCTCGCCGACACGCTCGAGATCCGGCGGGGCGGAGTCGCCGCCAACATCGCCGTGGGCCTCGGACGGCTTGGGCTCGACCCCGTCCTGGTGGGTGCCGCCGGAATCGACTTCGCCGAGTACCGCGACTGGCTGCACGCCAACGGGGTCGACACCGACGCGGTCCGGGTGAGCGCGACCCGGCACACCGCCCGCTTCGTGTGCACGACCGACGCCGACCAGAACCAGATCGCCACGTTCTACGCCGGCGCGATGGTGGAGGCGCGGGAGATCGACCTGGTCCCGGTCGCCCGGCGGATGGGTGGAATCGGCCTGGCGATGGTCGGCCCCGACGACCCCGGGGCGATGCTCCGGCACACCGACGCCTGTCGCGAACTGGGCGTCGGCTTCGCGGCCGATCCCTCGCAGCAACTCGCCCGGCTGGACCGGGCCGAGACCCGGCGCCTGATCGACAGGGCCCGCTTCCTGTTCACCAACGAGTACGAGGCCGCACTGCTCCAGGAACGCACCGGCTGGAGCGCCCCGCAGGTCCTTGAACGGGTCGGCAACTGGGTCGTCACACGCGGCCAGGACGGTGTCGTCGTCTCCGGCCAGGGGCGGGCGGAGCTTCGGATCCCTGCCGTCCCTGCGACCGGGGTCGTGGACCCGACCGGCGCCGGAGACGGTTTCCGCGCCGGATTCCTCGCGGGCACGGCCTGGGGGTGGCCGCACGAGAGAGCCGCCCGGCTCGGCTGCGCCCTTGCGACCTCGGTGCTCGAGTCCGTCGGCACACAGGAGTACAAGCTGTCCGTCGCCGATCTGCGTCTGAGGATCGAGGAGGCCTACGGGCCCGCGGCGGCCGCCGAGATCACACACGACCTGGAGAGGCGATGACCATCAAAGAGTGCCGCGCCTGCGGCAACCGCACCCTGCTGCCGATACTCGACCTCGGCGCGCAGGCGCTCACCGGCGTCTTCCCGCACACCCGAGAAGAAGTGGTTCCCACCGTCCCCCTCGAACTCGTCCGCTGCTCGCCGGACGGCTGCGGTCTCGTCCAACTACGGCACACCGCCGACTTCGGGCTGATGTACGGCGAGGGATACGGATACCGGTCCGGGCTCGGTGAGTTCATGATCCAGCACCTGGGCGGCAAGGCCGCCCTGCTAGCCGAACTCGCGGACCCCGGCCCGGGCGACCTCGTCCTGGACATCGGCAGCAACGACTCCACCCTGCTGCGCGCCTACCCGACGGACGGGCCCACCCTGGTCGGTATCGACCCGACGGGCGAGAACTTCCGGGAGTACTACCCCGAACACGTCACACTGATCCCGGAGTTCTTCTCCCGTGACGTCTTCACCGGGCACTTCGGCCGGCGCAAGGCCAAGGTCGTCACCTCCATCGCCATGTTCTACGACCTGCCGCGGCCGCTGGAGTTCATGCGGGACGTGCACGACATCCTCGACGACGACGGCGTGTGGCTGCTAGAGCAGAGCTACATGCCGGCGATGCTCGAAGCCACCGCCTACGACGTCGTGTGCCACGAACACCTCGAGTACTACGCCCTGCGCCAGATCGAGTGGATGGCCGAACGCGCCGGACTCACCGTCATCCGCGCGGAGTTGAACGAGGTGTACGGCGGCAGCCTCTGCGTCGTCCTCGCGAGGCAGCCCACGCGCCACCGCGTCGACGAGGCCGGGCTCGCCACGATCCGCGCCCGGGAGGCCGCACTCGGCCTGGACACCATGGCCCCCTTCGAGGCCTTCGCACAGCGGGCCGCCGAATACCGCGCAGGGCTGCGGGACTTCCTCGACACCTCCCGTGAGGCGGGGAAGCTGACCCTCGGATACGGAGCTTCCACGAAAGGCAACGTGATCCTCCAGTACTGCGGGATCACCGAGCGGGACCTGCCGTGCATAGGTGAGGTCAACAAGGACAAGGACGGCCGCTTCACACCCGGCACCGGCATCCCCATCGTCACCGAGGCCGAGGCCAGGTCCCGCCGCCCCGACCAACTGCTCGTACTGCCCTGGATCTACCGCGACGGGTTCGTAGAGAGGGAACAGGCCTACCGGGAGAGCGGTGGCAAGCTCGTCTTCCCGCTGCCCGAACTCAGCGTCGTGTGACGCTTCTTCGCACGGGATTTGATCAGCCCATGGGGTTCGCGCCCGGCTCCTGCGGCACAATGAACCCATGCCAGCCGGTGGGGTCATCAGCGTCCTCGGACCGCTGCGGATACGGACCGCGGACGACGCTGCCGCCGAGGTGCGCGGAGTCCGGTTGCAGACGCTCATCGCGATCCTCGCGCTGGCCGCGGGCCGGGAGGTGGCCCGCTCCGACCTCCTCGAAGCGCTGTGGGACGACGACCTGCCGTCCGCCCCGGACAACGCGCTACAGGCCCTGATCTCCCGACTACGGCGAGCCCTTCCTGGGCTTGTCGTCGAGTCGAGCCCGACCGGCTACCGGCTCGTCATGCGGCGGGATGACGTCGACGCACTCCGCTTCGAGTCGCTCGCCTCGGCCGTCGGTGCCGTGCGGGGCGAGCCGGAGCGGCGCGCGGCCCTGCTGCGCGACGCGCTGACGCTGTGGCGCGGCCCAGCCCTGGCCGGGCTGATCCCCACCCGCGTCGTACGGGCTCACGCGACGCGGCTCGAGGAGCTGAGGCGGCGGGCGGGGGAGGAGCGGATCGACGCGGACCTCGCAAGGGGTGGCGGCGCCGGACTCGTCGCCGAACTCGTTGGCCTCGTGTCCGCGGACCCGCTCCGCGAGAAGTTACGGGTCCAGCTGATGCGCGCGCTGCAGGCCGCGGGACGGCAGAGCGAGGCACTCGCCGTCTACGAGGACGCGAGGACCCAGCTCGTCGAGGCCTATGGGATCGATCCCTCGCCGGAACTGCACCAGGCGTATCTGGACGTGCTGCGTGGCGACCGGCCCCCCACGCCGCAACGAGCCGTGCGTGCACCGCGGTTGCCCGTACCGCTCACCGAACTCGTCGGCAGGGAAGCCGATGTCGAGCGGGTCCAGGAGCTGCTGGAGCGCGACCGGCTGGTCACCGTGGTCGGCCCCGGCGGCGTCGGTAAGACCCGCGTGGCCGTCGAGTCGGCGCGCCGTGTCGACGAGCGGGGCACCGACAGTGTCTGCCTGGTCGAACTCGCCACGGTCACCGACCCGGTGAATGTGCCGCGCACCATCCTGGACGCGACGGGTGCGGGCGAGGGCGGGCTGCTGTCCGCGCCGGGCTTCGAGGTCGCTGACGGGGCTGTGCTGCGCCGGGTGACCAGCCTGCTGGCCGGGGAGCGCACCCTCCTCGTCCTCGACAACTGCGAACACCTCGTCGATGTGGTCGCCGAGACTGCGGGGACCCTGCTCGCCCACTGCCCCGGTCTGCGGATACTCGCGACCGGCCGACAGCCCCTGGGCGTCAACGGCGAGCGGCTGCACCATCTTTCGGGCCTCGCCCTGCCGCAGCGCACCAGCGATGTGCGCGACAGTCCCGCGGTGCGGCTCTTCGTCGACCGCGCCATCGGCGTACGCCCCACCTTCTCGCTGGACGAGCACACCGTGGAGCCCGTGGTCGCGATCTGCCGTGCCCTGGACGGCCTGCCACTGGGCCTCGAACTCGCCGCCGCCCGGCTGCTGTCCCTCTCGGTCGTCCAGATCCGCGACCGGCTCGACGACCGGTTCCGGCTTCTGGGGCTCGAGGGACGCTCTGCTGACGGGCGCCGGCGCACGCTACGGGCCGTCATGGACTGGAGCTGGGAGCTGCTGGATGACGCAGAGCGGACGCTGGCCCGTCGACTCGCGGCGTTCGCCGGCCGCGTCGACCTCCCGTTGATCGAGCGTGTCTGCGCCGGACACGGAGTCGACCCCGCCGATCTCGACATGCTGCTGTCCTCGCTCGTTGCCAAGTCGATCGTGCAGACCGAGGAGACAGACGGGCGCCTCGGCTATCGGATGCCCGAGACCGTGCGGGTCTACGCTGCCGAACAGCTTGCCGCGACGGGTGACGAGGAGCGGCTGCGGCTGCGGCATGCGCAGACGCTGCTGGTGATCGCCGAGGCGGCCGAGCCGCGGCTGCGCCGCAGCGGCCAGGATGCCGAACTCGCCACGCTGACAGCCCTGTTGGACGACTTCTACACAGCACTGCGTTGGTCCCTTAACGCCGCGCCACCGGAGCTGCCGCTGCGCCTGGTCGCCTCGTTGGAGTGGTTCTGGCTGCTGAGCGGGCGCCGCGCGGAGGCAACGGAATGGACGCGGCGCGCGCTCGCCCTGCCGTGCGGGGACCGGCCCGTCGAGCGGGCGATCGTGTGTGCCGTCGGGGGGCTTCAGCACGGAGCCCTGCTCGGCCAGGAGGAGGGCGTCCGGTATCTGTTCGAGGCGCTGGCCCTGATCCAGGACCTTGCGGACGCCGATCACCCTGTTCTGGTGGCTGCCGAGATCCTGGGCTCGCTCGTCTCCGGGGACCCGGAGACGGTCAGCGGACTGCTGCGCGAGGTCAGCGGGCACAGTGATCCGTGGATCAGCTCGTTCGCTCGGATGCTCGGCGCCCGCATGCACGCCAACGCCGGGCAGCCGCGCTGGGCACGCGACGAACTCCTTGCCGCGCTCGACGGGTTCCGCACCATCGGGGACCGCCTCGGGCTGACGTACACGCTCTCGGCGTTGGCCGAGTCCGAGAGCGCCCGGGGCGACCACGTGGGCGCCATGAGTGCGCTCGAGGAGGCGCTGCGCGCGGTCACCGAGCTGGGTGTCGCGGAGGACCGGCCCATGCTCATGGTCCGCCTGGCGGTCGAACACGCCAGGACGGGGAGGCTCGACGAAGCCGAGGCCGGTCTGGAGGAAGCCGCGGCGGAGGCGTCCAGGCTCGGCCTCGGCGAAGTCCTCGGCGTCACTCATCTCGCGCTGGGCGACCTGCGCCGCGCCGAGGGCAGGACGGCGGAGGCCCGTCGACTGCTAGACCGTGCCCTGGCCGAGGTGATGGCACACGGCCCGGGTGTCGGCTACCGGCCCGCCGTGCTCACGAGCCAGGGGCACCTGGCGGTTGCCGAAGGCCGCCTGCCTGCCGCACTGGAGGCCTGCGCGACCGCACGGGACCTGGCGGGGCAGGTGGATGACGCCCCGCTGGGGGCGCGCATCCTGGTGCTGGCGGCGGACATAGCCCTCGCTCAGGCGGACCCCAAGACCGCGGCAGTCCTGCTGCACACCGCAGCCGACGTGCGCGGTCAGCAACTTGACGCCGATCCCGATGTCCACCGCGTTGCCCGAGCGACCCGGCTGGCTCTCGGTGACGACCGGTACGGAGCCGCCCGGGCCGTGCCCGCGGACGAGATCGACGGTTTGTTCACGGCCCTCAGCGGACGGCTGGCACCACCGCCGGCACGCTGAGGGCCCGTCGGGGTGTCGGACACTGATCGCCGCAAGGACGTGCCGCCGACGGCTCAGCCGACGACCGGCGCCGCCGCCAGTTCGGCGAGCAGCGGGACGATCGTGCTCGGTGCCGGTAGGCGGCGCATCTCGTCGGCAAGGGACTCGGCGGCGGCTCGGTGGTTGGAGCTGGAGAGGACCTCCTCCACCGTTGCGCTCAGGCTTGTGGGGGACTCCTCACGGAGGGCGGCGTCCAAGTCCAGTACGACACCCGCGCCACGTGCCGTGATGCGCTCGCCGACCGCCGCCCATGAGGGGTTCGGCTGGGCCAGGATGACCTGCGGGACGCCGAACGCGAGGCCCGTCAGGGCCGTTCCGGCGCCGCCGTGGTGCAGCAGAGCGGCACAGCCACCGACGAACAGGTCCAGGGGCACCGCACCGGGCGCGCGTACGGAGGCGGGCAGGACGGTGGCCCCCTTCGGGACCGCCGTGACGACCGACTCGACGTCGCGGACGGCGGTGAGTGCGCGGATCAGCGCGTCCCAGACCGCCGGCTGGGACAGCATCGCGGTCTCCCCGCCGAAGGAGACACAGAGGCGCCGGTCCCCGGGTGGCCGTGCGGCCCAGTCGGGCGGCGATCCCGCCCCGTTGAACGGAACGAACCGCAACGGCTGGGAGGCCGCCGCGTCCGGGCACTGCAAACTTGGCGGACATGGGTCGAGCACCATCGACGGCAGCGCGGGACCTTCATCGATCCCGCGCCTGGCCGCCACGTCGATGAGTGCCTCGACGGCCCGCGGAATCGACTGCGAGCTGATGCGGTCCGGCCCCCAGCGGTGCACCACGGCCGGGACCCGCAGCGCCGCGGCCACGATCAGACCGCTGAACTCGATCGGATCCACCAGCACCAGGTCGGGATGCCAGGCCCGGGCGACCTCCAGGTGCTCGTCCAGGACGCCGTCGACCCGTTGTTGCCACCGTTCCTGCAGCTGCACCCAGTCCGGAGCCGCTCCCGGCAAGCCCGACGGGGCCGCCGACCGCCGCGTCGGGCGACCCGGCGGTTCGCTCACCACGGCCCCCGACAGTCCGGCGGCCGCCGCCCGCTTTACCGCCGGTGCCCCACCGGCCACGAGCACCTCGTGCCCGCCTGCCCGCAGTGCCCAGGCGACCGGCACCATCGCCATCAGATGGCTCGGCACCAGCGCGACGATCAGCACCCTCATCTCTGAACTCCCCTCAGCGTTCGCGGTGATAGGCGCGCAGGGCCAGCGGGGCGAAGACCACCAACAGGACGGCCGACGCGATCAACGTCCTGGTCACAGGTTCACCCACCGGCCCGCCGACGAGCAGCCCGCGGACGGAATCGGCCAGCATTGTGACCGGGTTGAGCTTCACGACCGCCTGGAGCCAGCCCGGCATGGTCGAGACCTCGACAAAGGCGTCGCTGATGAAGGTCAGCGGCAGCATGATGCCGAAGGCGAGCGCCTGGACGTTCTCCGGGTCCTTGGCGAGTAGCCCGGCCAGGACCGAGGCCCACGACAGACAGAACTGGAACACCAGCAGCAGGAGGAACATCGGGACCAGCTGGCCCCAGTTCGTCTCGATGCGGAAGCTGAGCAGCATTCCGAAGGCCATGAGCAGGACCACCGACCACACCAGCATCACGTAGTCGGCCAGGATCCGGCCGATCAGTGGCGCCGTGCGGGAGATGGGCAGACTTCGGAAGCGGTCGAAGAGCCCTTTGGTGACGTCGGTGTTCATGCCGATGGCGGTGCGGGCGGTGACCAGGACCGTGCTTTGCACGATCAGCC
Source organism: Streptomyces sp. NBC_00258 (assembly GCF_036182465.1). Lineage (NCBI taxonomy): Bacteria > Bacillati > Actinomycetota > Actinomycetes > Kitasatosporales > Streptomycetaceae > Streptomyces > Streptomyces sp. NBC_00258. The sequence continues at coordinate 649,232 of NZ_CP108081.1, read as the reverse complement.
CCGGGACCACGAACTGCAGATATGCGTGACGCGAGCCAGCCATCTGGCCGGCAAGGACGAAGGCGAACAGGAAGACGAAGATGACGGGTTGGATCCCGACTTCAACCAGCGTCTCCGGGCTGTGCCTGATCTGCACGAGCTGCCGCCAGGCCACCGTGGCGCTCTGCCGTACGACGGTGGCCGGACCGCGGCGTCGCGTCGGCCGGGGTGAGGACTCCGCGGTGATCGTCATACCGCTGCTCCCGTCGTCAGCTGCCGGAACACCTCGTCTAGGCTTGGCTCCCGGATGGCCAGTTCGCTCACCGCGATCCCGGAGTCGTCGAGCCGCCGGACGACCGCGTAGAGGGCCGCGGCGTCGTCGACCCGGGTGGTGACGGTGTGCCCGTCGAGTGCGTGCTGACCGGTCACCTGGGAGACGATCGACGCGACCCGGTGCAGGTGCGCGGCGTCCAGCGGGCGGACCTGGAGGGTGGGCCGCCCGACCTCCCGTTTGAGGGTCTCCGGGGTGCCTCGAGCGACGACGGAGCCGTGGTCGATGACCACGATGTCGTCGGCGAGTTGGTCGGCCTCCTCCAGGTACTGCGTGGTGAGCAGGACGGTCACGCCGCGCCGCACCTCCCCGCGGATGATGTCCCACAACTGTTCGCGGGCGTTGGGGTCGAGACCCGTCGTCGGCTCGTCCAGGAAGATCACTCCGGGGTTGCCGACCAGGCAGGCCGCGAGGTCGAGCCGTCTGCGCATTCCGCCGGAGTACGTCTTGGCGGTGCGGTCGCCCGCGTCGGACAGGCCGAAGCGCTCCAGCAGGCCGAGCGCCGTGCGCCGGACGTCCGCGCGGGACCCGCCCAGGAGCCGGCCGAGGAACACCAGGTTCTCCACACCGGTCAGGGTGTCGTCGACCGAGGCGTACTGCCCCGTCAGCCCGATGATCTCGCGGACCCGGTCGGCATCCTTCACCACGTCGTGGCCGTGGATCCGGGCCTGGCCGCCGTCGGGGCGCAGTAGGGTGGCGAGGACGCGCACGGCCGTCGTCTTTCCAGCGCCGTTCGGGCCGAGCAGGCCCAGGACGGTGCCCTCCTCGACGGCCAGGTCCACGGAAGTGAGCGCGACCGTCTCACCGAAGCGCTTGGCCAGGCCGACGGCTTCAATCGCAGCTGTCACAGGTCTGTTTCCCTTCTCTTTCCCCCGGCCGGAGAGAGGCCCGGCACAGAGGGCACGAGCCGGACGGTAGGCAGTGCCGCTGACAAGCGGCTGACACGTGCTTGACGCGAGTCTGCGCGTGGGGCCTCGATCGCTGTTCCAGCCCGCCTTGAGCGGTGCGGGCGAATCTGACCTGGCCATTACGAGATTGGTTCCGGGAGGCCTGGGTGCGAGTCGGCGACGTCTACATCGATGCATTGGGGACCTGGCTCCCCGCGTCCTACAGCGCGGAGCGCGCGGTGCGCGAAGGGCTGTACGAGGCGGTGGACTTCGAGGAGAACGGGCTGCTCGGGACCCGGGTGGCGGGTCCGGAGGAAGCGCCCGCCGAGATGGCCCTGCGTGCGGTGCGCCAGCTCGCCGGGCGTCGCGGCGGCGACCTGTCCGATGTGGACCTGCTGGTGCACGCCGGGGGGTCCTGGCAAGGCCCCGAGGGGTGGCGTCCGGCCTCCTACATCCAGCGCCACACGGTGGGCGGCACCGGGCCCGCCTGGGAGCTCAGGATGGGGTGCCTGGGCGGGCTGACCGCCATGGAGGTCGCAGTCGGCTTTCTGCGGGGAGACGACTCCCGGCGCACGGTGCTGTTCACCACCGCCGACAACTGGTCGTCACCCGTGGTCGACCGCTGGCGGTCCTTCCCCGGCGTCATCCTCGGCGACGGTGCCTCCGCGCTGACACTCGGCAAGCGCCCCGGGTTCGCCCGGCTGCTGTCCGTGAACACCGGCGGCGTCCCCGACCTGGAGGGCATGTACCGAGGCAGTGAACCTCTCTTTCCGGGCACCTCGCTGCAGCGGCCGCCGATCGACTTCCGGATGCGGGCGACCGCGTACAAGGAGGTGGACTCGACGAGTTCGGAAGCGATGATGCTGTCGGCGAAGGTCCAACTGGAGCTGATCGACCGCAGCCTGGAGGAAGCCGGCATCGGCCGCGGCGACATCACGCGCGTCATCTACGTCAACTACTCCCGGATGGCCACCCAGATGTGGCTCCTGGACCCGCTCGGCATCCCGATGTCGACCTCCACGTGGGAGATCGGACGGCACATCGGGCACATCGGCCCGAGCGATCAACTCGTCTCCATGGACCGGCTGCTGGAGCAGGGGGCGCTCTCCCCGGGAGACCACCTGCTGCTGGCCGGGCTCGGCCCCGGGATGACCCTCGGCAGCGCTGTGCTGGAGATCGTCTCACCTCCCGCCTGGACCGCCTGACCGTTCCGTTCCCGCTAGCAGAAAGGCTCTGAGATGGCCGACTCGTCCCCCGGCGGTCGCACGAACACGCCCATCGCTGTCGTAGGCATCGGGTGCCGATTCCCCGGTGCGCGCGGAGCGGCCGAGTTCTGGGAGTTGCTCTGCGCGGGTCGCGACATGATCACAGAGGTACCGGCCGACCGCTTCGACATCGATGCCTTCCACGCACCAGGCCCCGTCGGGCCCGGCATGATCAGCACCCGGTCGGGCGGCTTCGTGGACGGCTTCGACGCGTTCGACGCCGGTTTCTTCGGGATCGCGCCCAAGGAGGCGGCCCACATGGACCCCCAGCAGCGCCTGCTGCTGGAGACGAGTCACGACGCGCTGGCGGACGCAGGGATCGCCGCAGACCGCCTCGCCGGCAGCAGCACCGGAGTGTTCGTCGGCCAGCTCACCGCCGACTACTGGGACACCCTCAGCCGCGACGGCACCCTCGATATCTACGCCAACACGGGCACCACCCGCGCGGTCACCTCCGGTCGCGTCTCCTACGCCTTCGACCTGCGCGGGCCGAGCCTCACCCTCGACACCGCGTGCTCCTCGGCGCTCACGGCCGTGCACCTGGCCTGCGAGAGCCTGCGCGGCGGTGAGTCCACGCTGGCGCTCGCCTGTGGGATCAATCTCGTGCTGCGACCCGAGCCGAGCATCACCTTCTCCCAGGCCGGCATGCTCGCGCCGGACGGCCGCTGCAAGTTCGCCTCGCCCGAGGCGGATGGCTTCGTCCGCAGCGACGGGGTGGCGGTGGTCGTGCTGAAGACGCTCGAGCAGGCGGAGGCCGACGGCGACGACATCTACGCGGTGCTCCTGGGCTCGGCCGTCACCAGCGATGGCGAAGGCAGCGGCTACCTGCTCACGCCCTCCGCGGAAGGGCAGGAGCAGACCCTGCGTTCCGCCTATCGCAACGCCGGCGCGGACCCGGCCGCCGTCGGCTACGTGGAGGCGCACGGCACCGGCACCGCGATCGGCGACCGGGTCGAACTGACCGCGCTGGCCCGGGTGCTGGGCGAGGGCCGTACCGAATCGTGCCGGGTGGGCTCGGTGAAGACCAACATCGGGCACACCGAGGCGACCGCCGGTCTGGCCGGACTTATCAAGACCGCCCTGTGCCTCAAGCACCGTCGCATCCCCGCCAGCCTGCACGCCGAGAAGCTCACCGACTCCGTCGACTGGGACGAGCTGCCGCTGGTCGTGCAGCGCGAACTCGTCGACTGGGAGGCCGAAGGACCTCGGTTGGCCGGGGTCAGCTCCTTCGGGATCTCCGGCACCAACGCGCACGTCGTGCTGGCCGAGTACGTGGCCGAGAACGCCGAGCCGTCCGCAGCGGCATCCGACGACGACGGTCCCGTGCTGCTGCCGTTGTCCGCACGCGGCCCGGCGGCACTGCGCCGGATGGCCGTGGACATGGCCGACTTCCTCGGTCCCGACGGCGCCGGCCGCGCCGTCCCGCTCCGGCGGATCGCGGCCACGGCCGCCACTCGACGTGAGCACCTCGACAGTCGGCTGGCCGTGGTCGGCTCCACGCACGACGAACTCGCGGACGCCCTGCGGGCGTTCGCCGCCGACGAGCCCGCCCCTGGGCTGCGCAGTGCCGACGACGTGGCGGACACTCCGGCCCGCACGGTCTTCGTCTTCCCCGGCCAAGGCTCCCAGTGGGTCGGCATGGGCCGGGAACTCCTGGCCACGTCACCGGTCTTCCATGAGGCGCTCGCCCGCTGCGACGAGGCGGTCCGTGCGGAGACCGGCTGGTCGGTCCTGGACCGCATCGCCGACGACGCCCCGCTCACCGGGATCGACGTCGTCCAGCCCACGCTGTGGGCTATCGAGGTCGCCCTCGCCGAGCTGTGGCGGTCCTGGGGCGTCGCACCAGACGTCGTCGTCGGGCACAGCATGGGCGAGGCAGCCGCCGCCTGCATCACGGGCGCGCTCTCCGTCGAGGACGCGGCCGCGGTGATCTGCCGCCGCAGCCTTCTGCTGCGGCAGGTGGCGGGCAAGGGCGCCATGGCCTACGTCGAGCTGAACGCCGACGAAGCCGAGCGGGAGATCGCCGATTGCGCCGACACGGTCTCCGTCGCGGTGATCAACGGCCCCCGGGCCACGGTGCTCGCAGGTGCCCCGGCGGCGTTGGAGGAGATCCTTGCCCGCTTGACGGCGCGCGACGTCTTCACCCAGATGATCAAGGTGGACGTCGCCTCCCACAGCCCACAGATGGACCCCCTGCGCGAACAGCTGCTCGACGAGCTGTCCTTCATCGAGCCCCGCTCCGGGCGGATCCCGCTGCACTCCACCGTCCATGACGAGGTGCTGGACGGCTCCCAGCTCGGTACCGGCTACTGGGTACTGAACCTGCGCGAGCCGGTCCGCTTCGGACCCGTCGTGCAGGGCATGCTGAGCGGCGGCCGCAGCGTCTTCATCGAGATGAGCCCGCACCCGGTACTGGTGCCCGCCATGCAGGAGTGCCTGGCCCTGGCCGGCCGGAACGCCGGAGCAGCCGTCCCCTCGCTGCGGCGTGACGAGCCCGAACGCGCCGCCCTGCTGGACGCCGTCGCCACTCTCTACACCGCCGGGGTGCCGGTCGACTGGGAGCAGTTGGGCTACCAGGGACGCCCGGTGCGCCTGCCGATGTACCCCTGGCAGGGCACCCGCCACTGGTACACGCCCGCCCGGCAGGCCGTTCCGGCACCTGCCCGGGGGCCGGTCGCACCGGCGCACCCGTTGCTCGGCACACGGCGCGACGAGGGCGCCGACCTTGTCTGGGAGGACCGGCTCGACCTGCACACGGCGGGCGGCTACCTCGCCGACCACGAGGTCCAGGGCGCAGCACTGCTGCCCGGTACCGCCTACGTGGAGATGATGACCGCCGCGGCGCGCCAGGCGTTCGCCCCCCGCACCCCGTCCCTGGCCGACCTCTCCTGCCATCGCGCCCTGTTCCTGCGCCCCGGCGACAACCCGCTGGTCCAGGTACGCATCACCGGATCCGACGCACCGATCCCGCGGATCGAGGTCCGCAGCAGCCTGGACGGTGAGCCGATGATTGTGCACGCCACCGCGCAGGTACGACTCGAGGGTGTGGTGCCGACGGGCCGGGACGCGGTGGTGGCCGCCCGGTCTGCCGCGCGCGAACGGGCCGTCCGCCACCGCCAGGGAACGGCCTTCTACGCGGACTCCGCACGCAGCGGCAACCACTGGGGCCCCGCCTTCCAGGGGATCACCGAGCTGTGGGACCGGGAGGGTGAGGCACTGGCGCGCATCCAGGCCCCGGCCGCCCTGCCGCTCACCGACGACGGGCAGCTCTTCCACCCCGCTCTCCTGGACGCTTGCGCCCAGGTCCTGTCGGCGACCGTCACCGGCGAGCACGGGGCCGCCTCGGAGGTGTTCGTGCTGGAGCGCATGGACGCCGTCAGCGTGTACGGCACCCCGCGCGGACCGCTGTGGAGCCACGCGGTGCGCACGTCGGGCGACGCCGTTTCGTACACCGGCGACATCACCGTCTGCGCCGACGACGGGACGGTCCTCTCCGAGCTGCGCGGCGTCCGGCTGCGCTACCTTGAGCGCGACGTCGGCCGACCAGACGCGCCCCGCCCGCCGCACCACCGCACCGACCCGCAGGACGAACGGGAACTCGCCGACTGGCTCTACGCACTCGACTGGCGCCCCGTGGCTGCCCGCCCGCAGGCCGCCCTACCGGACGGCCCCTGGCTGGTACTCGCTGACCGCCAGGGTGTCGGAGCCGTCCTCACCGAGCGGCTCCGCGCGGCCGGCCACCGGTGCGTGCGCGTGTCCGCCGGGGCGGGGCACCGTCGGCTCGACGAGGACGCGTACGAGATCGACCCTGCCTCCCCGGACGACCACACCCGGCTGCTGGCGGAGCTCGACGGCACCGGACCGTGGCGGCTGGTCCACCTGTGGGGCCTCGACGCCGCCGCGTACGACGGCTGCCGCGGCGTGCTGAACCTCGGCCGATCCCTGCACAGGCTGACGGGCGGCGTGGCCACGTACTGGCTGGTCACCCGTGGGGCCCAGACCGTCTCCGTCACTGACCGCGTCGCCGGTCCCGATGCCGGCGCCGTGTGGGGCATGGCCCGCGCCATGGCCCGCGAACACCCCGGGTGGGGGCTGCGGCTGGTGGACCTCGGCGCCTCGGACGGTGCCGACGCCCTGCTCGCCGAGCTGTGCCGGGACGGAGCCGAGGACCAGGTCGCCCTGCGGTCCGGCACCCGCGTAGTGCCGCGCCTCGCGGCCAGGCTGTGGCGGCAGGGGGCGGACGGATCGCCCAACATGAGCATCCGTGTCCAGTCGCCCGGCGTCCTCGACGAGCTGCGTCCCGCCCCCGTCGAGCGGACCGCCCCCGGGCACGGCCGGGTCGAGATCCGTGTCGATCACGTGGGCCTCAACTACCGCGACCTGCTGCTCGCACTGGGCGCACTCCCGGACGCGTCGGGCGCGACGCTCGGACTGGAGTGCAGCGGCACGGTGACCGCCGTCGGAGCCGACGTCACCACCGTGCGTGAGGGTGACGAGGTCGTCGCAATCGTCGAGGACGGACTCGCCCGCTACGTGACCACCTCCGCGTACCTGGTCGCGCCCCGCCCCGCCGGACTGTCCGCCGTCGAGGCCGCCACCTTGCCGATCGCCCTGGTCACGGCTTACCAGGCGATGTTGGAGGTGGCGCGGCTGCGGGAGGGCGACCGAGTGCTCATCCACTCGGCCACCGGCGGGGTCGGCATGGCCGCACTCCAACTCGCGCGCTGGAAGAACCTGGACGTGTACGCCACAGCCGGCAGTTCCGAGCGCCGCGCGCTGCTGCGCACCCTGGGCGTGCGGCACGTGGCGGACTCGCGGTCGCTCGCCTTCGTCGACATGGTGCGCGAGGCGACGGCGGGGCAGGGCGTGCACGCCGTCCTGAACACGCTCGGCGGAGCCGAGGCCATCTCGGCGAACCTCTCCCTGATCACCGCGCACGGTACTTACGTCGAACTGACCAAGCGTGACCTGTACGCGGGCGCGCACATCGACCTGCGTCCTTTGTTGCGCAACGTCTCCTTCTCCGTCGTGGACGTGGTGGAGATGCTGCGGCGCCGACCACACCAGGTCGGCGGCGTGCTGGCGAAGGTTCTGCGGCTCGTGGCGACGGGGGACGTCTCGCCCCTGCCCTACCAGGTCTTCCCCCTCGACCACGCAGCCAAGGCGTACCGCGAGATGGCGGCCGCACGCCACATCGGCAAGCTGCTGGTGTCCGTGGGACGGTCCGACGCGCAGAGCCCGGCGGCCTCGCGGATCCACGCCGACGCCACCTACCTCGTCAGCGGTGGCCTGGGCGGCCTGGGACAAGAGGTGGCGCACTGGCTGGCCGACCGCGGGGCTCGTCACCTGCTGCTGATCGGCAGGACCCCGCTGCCCGGGGACGGCACCGAGGACCCACGGCTGGCCCGACTGCGCGCGAAGGGCGTTCGCGTCGACTACGAGGCGCTCGACGTGACCGACGAACCCGCCCTGCGCGCCGTCCTCGACCGGCGCGCCCGGGCCTGCCGGCCGCCGGTGCGCGGGGTGGTGCACGCCGCCGGTGTGGTCCTGTTCCGGAGCCTGGGCGAGACCACCGACGAGGATCTGGCAGCCTCCCTGCGGCCCAAGGGGGGCGGCGCGCTGACCCTGCATCGATCTCTGGACGGCGATCGTGCGAACACCCGGCTGGACTTCTTCGTCTTGTTCTCCTCCGGATCCTCGATCCTCGCTTCTCCCATGCTCGGCGCCTACGCGGCCGGGAACGCGGCCCTCGACTCCTTCGCCCACTGGCGGCGGCAGGAGGGTCTGCACGCCCTGTCGGTCAACTGGGGCTTCTGGTCGGAGGCGGGCCTCGCGGCGAAGTTCGACAGGGTGGAGGGCCGCCCGCTGGCACCGGCCGGCATCGCGACCTTCACCCCGGCGCAGGGCCTGCGCATCCTGGAACGTCTGCTCGCAGAGGACGCCACCCAGGCCATGGTGATGCCCGCCGACTGGGAACGCTGGGCGGCCACTTACCCGGAGGCGGCGTCGACCGCGCTCCTGAGTGACGTACTCAGCCGTGGTCTGCCCACTGCCGCCCCGACGCCACTTCTTGAGACGCCCGTTGAGCTGACGCCCGACGAACCGTCGGCCTCCGGGGAACCAACGGTCTCCGCCGACGCCGGCCCGACGGACGACCGAGCCGAACCGGGCGGCCGGGACCTGAGCGAGTACCTGACCCGGAAGATCGCGGAGGTGCTCGGGCTGCCGCTGGATCAGGTCAGCAGGAACCGGCCGCTGAACCGTCAGGGCATGGACTCGCTGATGGCGGTCGCGGTGCGTACCCGGGTCCAGGAGGAGCTCGGAGTGACGATGTCGATGGCCAAGATGCTGGGCGGTCAGACCATCAGCGAACTCGCGGGCGAGCTGGCGGTCGATGTCACGGCCGGCACGGCGTCGTGATGGGGAGGCGTGGGACATGCGTGTGCTGTTGACCACCTGGGCGGCGCCTGGGCATCTGTTCCCGATGGTCCCCCTGGCCTGGGCCTTCCAGGCGGCTGGGCACGAAGTACGGGTCGCGGGCCCGCCGTCCTGCCAGGACGCCATCACACAGGCGGGCCTGGTCGCCGTCGCCGTCGGCGACCAGGCCGCGATCGCTGCACTGCCCAAGCGGCCCGAACTGGCGGCCTGGGGCCGCCCGGCCCGCTGGCCCAGCGGCTGGTCCGCCCACCTCGACCTCCTGGACGGCGACCAGCGCCGGGTGATCCGCGCGCTGTACGAGAAGCAGTGCGCCGTTGCCGACGTGATGCTGGACGACCTGGTCACCTTCGGCCGCTGGTGGCGTCCGGACCTGGTCGTCCACGATGTGCTGTCCATGGCCGGGCCCGTGCTCGCCGCCGTGCTCGGGGTGCCGGCGGTCGGTCACGGCTGGGAGATCGGCGGCACCCTCCGCCCGCCGACCGGGGACTCCGACGCGGAGCCGCTGCCCGCCTATCTCGAACTCTTCGAGCGCTACGGAGCCGAGGTCACCGATCCGGTCGGCTGGGTCGACCCGTGCCCGCCGTCGCTGCGTCCTCCGGACGGTCCGCCCGTGCGTCGCCTGCCCATGCGGTGCGTGCCATACAACGGCTCGGGCCGGCACCCGGGCTGGCTCGCTGAGCGCGACCGGCCGCGGCGGGTGTGTGTGACCGCCGGAGTCGCCGGAGCGCGCTACCGCGATCCGGGCGGCCCCGATGTGCTCACCCTGACCCTGCGGTCGCTGGCCGCCACCGACGCCGAGATCGTCCTCGCGCCGAGCGGTCCCGTCGCGGAGGAAGACATGCCGGACCACGTGCGGATCGTCCGCGGGGTCCCGTTCCGGGTGCTGCTGCCGACCTGCGACCTGGTCGTCCACCACGGCGGCGCGGGCACCGCCCTCACCGCGGTCGTCCTGGGCGTACCCCAGTTGGTCGTGCCCCCGTCCCCGATCTGCACGGAGATCGGCCACGGTGTTGTACGCGCCGGTGCCGGCGTCATGCTCGACCGGCTCGACAGCACCGAACTGCTTCTGAAGACGGCCACCGACATGCTGGCGGAGCCCCATGCCTACCGCGAGGCCGCCGGGCGAGTGCGCTCGGAGACGGCGGCGCTGCCGTCCCCGGGCGCCCTGGCGGACGAACTCGCACGGTGAGCACGCACGCGGCTGTGAACGCCGTCGTCGTCGGTGGCAGCGGTTTCCTCGGGCGGCACATCTGCGCCGCCTTGGTCGCCGACGGCGCTCGTGTCCTGTCGGTCGCCCGCCATCCGGCACCCGGCACCGCCTGCGCCCAGATCGACCTCGTGGAAGAGGAACCCGCCATCCTGGCCGACGTACTCGTCGACCACGGGGCGACCGTGCTCGTGAACGCCGCCGGCGCGGTATGGGAATACGACGAGTCCGCCCTCGAGCAGTCCAACGTCCTGCTCGTGCGACGGCTGCGGGACGCGGTGGCCAAGGTGCCGCACCGGGTACGCGTGGTGCAGCTCGGCTCGGTCTTCGAGTACGCAATGCCTGCGCCGGGACGGCACCTCACCGAGGACGCGCCGCCGACCCCGTCGACCGCGTACGGCAGGAGCAAGCTCAAGGGCAGCGAAGTCGTCCTCGAAGCCACCCGGGCGGGGCTCCTGGACGGAGTGGTGCTCCGCGCGACGAGTTGCGCGGGACCCGGACTGCCGCGTTCCAGCCTGCTGGGCCGGGTCGCGGCCCAGTTGCGCGATGCCGCAGGACGCGGCGAACCGGCCGTGATCCGGCTTGCGCCGCTCACCGCCGAACGCGATTTCGTGGATTGCCGCGACCTCGCCGCCGCGGTGGCCGCAGCCGCGACCGCTCCCGTCGTCGGACGGACGGTCAACATCGGCAGCGGAACGGCCGTCAGCGTACGTCGGCTGGTGGACCTGCTTGTGTCCGTGAGCGGTGTGCCCGCGACGGTCGTCGAGGAGGGAAGCTCCACCGGGCGCAGTGCCGGGGTCGACTGGCTCGCCGTGCACCCCGGGCTCGCCGGGCGACTGCTCGGATGGCGCCCCCGGCACAGCCTGGCCTCGACGGTCCGGGCGATGTGGAGCGAGGCCATCACCAACGCCGAGGAAGGGCCTGACTGAGCCGATGGACATACGCAGCGCACTGCTGGAACTGACCCGGAAATTCCACCAGGAGCAGACCGAGGACAGCTTCGTCCCGGGCCGGACAGCCATCCTCACGTCGGGCGCGGTGCTCGACGAGGAGGACCGGGTCTCGTTCGTCGGGGCGGCTCTGGACATGACGATCGCCGCGGGGGCACGGGCGCGCACCTTCGAGAGCAGGTTCGCCCGTGCGATGAAGCGGCGCAAGGCGCATCTGACCAACTCCGGGTCCTCGGCCAACCTCCTCGCGCTCAGCGCCCTGACCTCCCCGCAGCTCGAGGACGCCCGCCTGGTCCCGGGCGACGAGGTGATCACGGTCGCTACGGGCTTCCCCACCACGGTCAACCCGGTGCTGCAGAACGGCTTGGTGCCCGTCTTCGTCGACATCGAACTGGGCACGTACAACACGACGGTGGAGCGAATCGAGCAGGCGATCGGCCCGCGCACCCGCGCCATCATGGTGGCGCACGCGCTCGGCAACCCCTTCCAGGCGGCGGAGATCGCCGAACTCGCCTCCCGGCACGACCTGTTCCTCATCGAGGACAACTGCGACGCCGTCGGCTCGTACTACCAGGGCCGCCTCACCGGCACCTTCGGCGACCTGTCGACCGTCAGCTTCTACCCCGCCCACCACATCACGATGGGTGAGGGCGGCTGTGTCCTGACCGGCAATCTGGCGCTCGGGCGGATCGTCGAGTCCATGCGGGACTGGGGGCGCGACTGCTGGTGCGAGCCGGGCGAGGACAACCGCTGTCTGCGCCGCTTCGACTACAGCTTCGGCACGCTCCCGCAGGGATACGACCACAAGTACGTGTTCTCGCACGTCGGTTACAACCTCAAGACCACCGACGTACAGGCGGCGCTCGGGCTGAGCCAGCTGCGCCGCCTGGAGGAGTTCGGCGCGGCACGCCGCCGCAACTGGCAGCGGCTGCGCGAGGGGCTGCAGGACTTGCCCGGGCTGCTGCTGCCCGAAGCGACACCCGGCAGTGACCCCAGCTGGTTCGGCTTCGTCCTCACCGTCCTGCCCGACGCGCCGTTCACCCGCAGCGCCCTGGTGACGTTCCTGGAGGACCGGAAGATCAGGACCCGCCGGCTGTTCGCGGGCAACCTCACCCGCCATCCCGCGTACGAGGGTCGGAACTTCCGGGTGGTCGGCGAGCTGACCAACAGCGACGTCACCACCGAGGCCACGTTCTGGATCGGGGTGTACCCCGGTATCACGCCGGAGATGGTGGACTACATGATCGCGTCGATACGGGAGTTCGTGGCCGCGGCCTGACCCGGGGGCGCACGCGGAAGGGGGAGGCGGCCGTGGGCCGCCTCCCCCTTCCGCGTGCGCCGGTGTCACTCCTCGCCGAGCGCGTGCTTCGCCCATCCATCCGCGTTCACGTCCGGCTGCAGCGCGGCGTGCCCCGCCATGCAGTGCACGTCCCGCCACACGCGCTGGACCGGGCTCGACTGCGCCTGACCGCGGGCGCCGCTCATCCGCAGCAGCCCGTTCACCGCGTCGAGGAGCAGGTCGACCGCGGTCGAGTAGTCGCGGGTCGCGCGCAGAGCCAGCTCTCGGTCGACGTCGGCGCTGTCGCCCTCGACGGCCGCGCGTTCGACGAGCAGCCGGGCCGCGTCCAGGCTCGCGGCGGCCCGGGAAAGCGCCAGGCGTACGCCTGGCCGGGAGCTGCTCCTGGCCCCGTAGATCTCCACGCGGTTCGCGGTCCATTCCGTCCACGCCGCGAGGGCACCCTCGACGGCGCCGATCCCCGGTGCCACGAAGAACAGCCCGTTGATCAGCTTGTGGGGAACCCGGAGCGCCCGCGGGAGGGCGGGATCCGTGTGTCCGGTCAGGACCGAGCGGTGCTCGAAGGTGCGGTGCGCGGGTACGAAGGCGTCGTCGACTAGCACGCTGTTGCTGCCCGTTCCGCGCAACCCCACGTTGCGCCAGGTGTCCAGCACCTCGTAGTCGCTGCGCGGGAGCACGAAGTGCCGCAACGACGGCACGCCGTCCGGACCGGGCACGGCGCCGCCCACCATCGTCCAGTGCGCGTGGTCCACCCCGCTGGCGAAGCCCCACGTTCCGCTCACCCGCCAGCCGCCCGGCACCTCGCGGACGGTCCCCGAGGGTGCGAAGGATCCGGCGAGCGGCACGTCCGGTCCGTCGGCCCACAGTTCATGCTGCCCCTCCTCCGGCAGGTGCGAGCACATGCGCGCCACCGCGGCGTACACCCCGCCGCACCAGGCGGCCGACATGCAGCCGGTCCCGACCGTGGCGAGCGCCCGCGTGAGGTCCTGCACCGCACCCGGCACGCCGGCCGCGCCGCCCCACCTCTCGCCCACGAAGTGCCGTGCGAAACCGGCGCTCACGAGCGCCTCCGCGACGGCGGGCGAGAGCCGGTTGTCGGAGTCGGCGGCGGCCGCGGACTCGGCGGCCAGCTCAGCCACCTTGCCCGCGGCCCCCGCCAGCCCCGTGTCCGTTGGGGGAGCGGTGGGCGTCGTGTTCGTCATGGGCATGGGTATCCGCCTCTCGGGTCCGACTGGGATGGAGTTCGGTATGCAGACCGTGGAACGCGCGGGCGAAGTAGACCAGCGGCCGACCCGGGAAGACCTCGCAGCGGCGCACCAGACCGATGAGGATCACATGGTCACCGGCGTCGATCCGGCGATCGAGCTCGCATTCGATGTGGGCCAGTACGCCACCCAGCAGCGGCACACCGCCGAAGCCCTCGGAGGGGGACAGACCGTCGTACTTGTCGATGTTCTTCGTGGCGAACCGCTGGGCGAGTGGCGTCTGGTCCTCGCGCAGGACATGTACGGCCATCACGTCCGCCGTCTCGAAGGCCGGCCGGCAGTCGGCCGCGCGGTCCAGACAGACGAGGATCAGCGGTGGTTCGAGCGACAGGGACGAGAACGCCGTCGCGGTGAACCCGCGGCGCACCCCGGCCGCGTCGACGGTCGTCACGACCGAGACCCCGCTCGGCCACCGGGACAACGAGTCGCGCAGCAGGGCCGGGTCCAGGCCAGTGGACAAAGCGGTCATGGTGGGCTCCCCGCATCGTGGCGCGAGGCGTCGCGCACGGCGTCGATCAGCTCGGCCTGTCGCACGGCGGCCGTGCGTTCCGGCTCGGGGTCCCCCTCGCCCCGGACGAGGGCGGCGAACCAGGCGGCGATGTTGGCGAACTGGTCGGCGGCGGGCAGGGTCAGCGTCTCGACGCGGTCCTGCCGTTCGATCCGCAACACGGGCCGGTGGTCCGGGGGAGGGGTGAAGGCGCGGTCCAGGTGGATCCGTCCCGAGCTGCCCCACAGGGTGTAGGTCGAGCGATAGGCGTGCCGGAATCCGAAGGCGACATGTGAAGTGACTCCCGTGTCGCCGCGCAGGAGCGCGTCGCCGACCACGTCGACACCGGTTGTCCCGTCGGCCGTGAGAGCCGCGCCGACCACCGACACCGTGCCGCCCAGCAGGAGTTGGGTGACTCGCAGGGTGTAGACGCCGGCGTCCAGCAGAGCGCCCCCGCCGAGTTCGGGGCGGTTGCGGATGTCCCGCGCCGGCAGCGGCGGGAAGCCGAACTCCGCCGTGACGGATCGCAGTTCACCGATCTCGCCGCGCTCCAGGTGGGCCATGACGGTGGCGTGCTGTGTGTGGTGGAGGAACATGAAGCTCTCCATGAGCACCAGCGATCCCTCCTCGGCGAGGGCCGCCAGGGCGTGTGCCTCCGGGGCGTGGGTGACCATCGGCTTCTCGACCAGGGCGTGCTTGCCGGCCTTCAACGTCCGTGCCGTCCAGGGCGCGTGCAGTGAGGGAGGCAGCGGCACGTACACCGCGGTGATGTCGTCGCGTTCCAGCAGCGGTTCGTAGCCGTGCACCGGATCCGCGTCGAACCGGCTCGCGGCCTCCTCGGCGCGGTCCTTGTCGCGGCTCGCGACCGCGGCGATCTCGACCGCCGGGGTCCGGGCCATCGCGGGCAGCATCCGGCGCATGGCGATGCCGCCGCAGCCGAGCACCCCGATGCGCAGTGGTGTCCCGACCCTGGTCACCACAGGCTGTGCAGACACGCGACGAGGCTGCGCGCCTGGACGTTGAGATAGTGACTGTGCCGAAGCAGCCGTGTCATCTGATGCATGGTCAACCACCGGTATCCCTCGGGTTCTTCGACGGGGAAGTCATCATCGACCTCGACGACCGTGTAGCGGCACTCCGCGTGATGGAAGCGGCCGCCTTCCTCGGACTGCACGGCGTCGAAGCGCACCCGCTCCGGGGCCACGTCGGTCACGTGACCGAGGAAGCGCGGCCGGTGGTCGTCGGGCAGACCTCGGTAGTTGTCCGGGGTGCATTGCACGGTGGGTGCCAGCTCGATGCCGTGCAGGTGACCGCCCTCGGGCCGGGCGTGCAGCAGCACGTGGAGAACTCCGTCGATGTTCCGTACGAGGAGAGCCGCCAGGCCGAGACCGTGCGGGGCCAGCAGCGGCTGCGTCCAGTTCAGCACCTCGCGGCTGCCCGCGGTCACCCGGGCGCCGATGATCGAGAAGTGCCTGCCCTCCCGGTGGCTGATCGCGTCCGCAGTGCGGCTCCAGCCCTCGATCCGGCTCAACGGGATGCGTTCGGTGCGCAGTTCGTGCCTGGCCGTGGTGTCGGTGAACCAGCTCAGTACCGCCCGCATGGTGTGCAGGGAGCCCTCTTCGGGTGCCATCGAACGGCGCAGGGCCGCGCGGAAGCCGCCGTCGGGGCCCAGGGCCGGCGCCCCGGTCGGCCGGGCGAACGGGACGCAGGACAGCACCGTCCTGGCATCCATGTTCACCATGTTGTCCAACCGCAGGAGTTCCTGGATCTCGCCGATCGTCATCCAGCGGTAGTCGTCGTGCGGCGGCACGTCCTCGGTCGTCTCGACCACGATGTTGCGGTTGCGCTTGCCGAGGAACCAGGAGCCCTGCTCGGACTGGAGCACGTCGACGAGCACCTCGGACAGTCCGGGATCGGTGAAGTACTCCAGATACCGGACGCGCGAACCGCGGTGTATCCGCTTCTGGTTGCTCCGCGTGGCCTGCACGGTCGGCGAGAGCTGGACGACGTTCACGTTGCCAGGCTCCATCTTGGCCTGCATCAGACAGTGCAGGATGCCGTCGAACTCCTTGACGACGAAACCGAGCATGCCGATCTCGGGCTGGTTGATGATGGGCTGGTCCCAGCGCGGCACCTTCCCGTAGTCGCTGTGTACCCGGTAGCCCTCGACGGTGAAGAACCTGCCGCTGCGGTGGCCCAGGTTGCCCGT
The DNA here is from genome assembly GCF_036182465.1 of Streptomyces sp. NBC_00258. NCBI lineage: Bacteria > Bacillati > Actinomycetota > Actinomycetes > Kitasatosporales > Streptomycetaceae > Streptomyces > Streptomyces sp. NBC_00258. The sequence goes on along the minus strand of NZ_CP108081.1, from coordinate 632,917 downwards.
GTCCGGCTCGAAGGACCACTCCTTGAGTTCGTCGAAGGGAACGCGGGTCACCTCGAAGGTGTGCGCGTCCCGGCGTGCGGTCAGCCAGTTCAGTGCGGCCTTGACGGACGCGCGGTCCTCGGTGGCCGATCCCGACTCGGTGAACCGTGCGTCCGGGCAGGGCCTGAGCCCGGCCGACAAAAGGTCAAGTGCCATGCCTCACCTCGCAGGAGACCGCCGTGTGGAGGGCGAGCGCGCTCGCGGGCCACACCGTTGCAAAGGGGTCTAGCGCGCGCCTCGACGCCCACTCGAATCGAACTGGCGGTTTGGCCTTCAACTTGCGTTCGAGGTCGCCTCAAGCGGTGCCCCGAATGCTTCTGGGCGCGGCATCGAAAGCCGGATCGGCTTCAGACATCGGGGGATGAACAGAATGGCCCGTGACGTAGTGATAACCGGGTTGGGCGTGGTCGCTCCGGGAGGCATCGGCAGCAAACCGTTCTGGGACCTGCTCGTATCCGGCCGTACCGCGACCCGCACCATCACCCACTTCGACGCCTCGCCCTTTCGCTCGACCGTCGGCGCCGAGTGCGACTTCGACGCGGAGGCGGAGGGACTGACGACCGAGGAGGCTGGCCGGCTCGACCGGGCCACCCAGTTCGCACTGGTGGCGACGCGCGAGGCGGTGGGCGACAGCGGCCTCGACGTGCAGGAACTGGACCCGTACCGCACGGGCGTCACCCTGGGCAGCGCGGTGGGCTGCACGACCAGCCTGGAACGCGAGTACGCCGTCGCCAGCCACGGGGGCCGCGACTGGCTCGTCGACCCCGACCTCGCGGTCCCGCACCTCTACGACTACTACGTGCCCAGTTCGATGGCGGCGGAGGTGGCCTGGAGCGTCGGTGCGCAGGGCCCGTGTTCCGTGGTCTCCACGGGCTGCACCTCCGGGCTCGACGCCGTCGGCCACGCCGTACGGCTCATCGAGGAGGGCTCCGCGGACGTCATGATCACAGGCGGTACCGACGCGCCCATCTCGCCCATCACGGTCGCCTGCTTCGACGCGATCAGGGCGACCACGCCCCGCAACGACGAACCGGCCACCGCCTCACGGCCGTTCGACCGCAGCCGCAACGGCTTCGTGCTCGGTGAGGGCTGCGCGGTCTTCGTCCTGGAGGAGCGGGAGCGTGCGCGGGCCCGCGGTGCCCATGTCTACGCGGGCGTCGCAGGATACGCCTCCCGCTGCAACGCCTTCCACATGACGGGGCTGCGCCCGGACGGCAAGGAGATGGCCGCGGCCATCGAGACGGCCCTCGCGGAGGCGCGGGTGGCGGCCGACGAGGTCAGCTACATCAACGCGCACGGCTCCGGCACCAAGCAGAACGACCGGCACGAGACCGCCGCGTTCAAGAAGGCGCTCGGTGAACACGCCCGACGCACACCGGTCAGCTCCATTAAGTCGATGATCGGCCACTCCCTCGGCGCGATCGGCTCCGTCGAACTCGCGGCCTGCGCGCTCGCTATGGAGAACGGAGCGGTCCCGCCGACGGCGAACCTGCACGAGCCCGATCCGGAATGCGACCTTGACTATGTGCCGCTGGTCGCACGGGAGGCACAGCTCGACGTCGTCCTCAGCGTCGGCAGCGGATTCGGCGGCTTCCAGAGCGCGATGGTACTCACCGGGCCCGGTCGGGCGGAGCGGTGAACGCAGCCGTCGTCACGGGCATCGGAGTCGTCGCGCCGAACGGGATGAGCACCGAGGAGTACTGGAACGCAGCCCTGGAGGCACGCTCCGGCATCCGCCGCATCACCCGCTTCCCACCCGACCGCTACCGAGCCACTCTGGCCGGCGAGATCAGCGGGTTCGACCCGGCGGCTCATCTCCCGAGCCGACTCGTCCCGCAGACCGACCACTCCACCCGACTCTCGCTCGTGGCCGCCGACGAGGCCATCCGCGACGCCGGCCTGGATCCGTGGGAGCTGCCCGAATACGGCGTCGGCGTGGTGACCGCCAACAGCGCCGGCGGCTTCGAGTTCGGCCACCAGGAGCTCGACAACCTGTGGCGCAAGGGCCCCGAGTACGTGAGCGCGTACCAGTCCTTCGCCTGGTTCTACGCGGTCAACACCGGCCAGATCTCCATCCGCCACGCTCTGCGCGGCCCCAGCGGAGTGCTGGTCGCCGACGAGGCAGGCGGTCTCGACGCCCTCGCCCAGGCCCGGCGGCTGCTGCGCCGCGACCTGAACGCCGTGGTCACCGGCGCCGTGGACGGCTCCCTGTGCCCGTGGGGCTGGATAGCCCAGACCGCAGCCGGACATCTGAGCACCGCCGAGGACCCGGCGCTCGCCTACCGCCCCTTCGACGAGGAGGCCGCTGGCTTCGTACCGGGAGAGGGCGGCGCGATCCTCGTCATGGAGGACGAGGCGGCGGCACGCATGCGCGGCGCCCCCCAGGTGCACGGCAGGCTCCTCGGATACGCCGCCACCTTCGACCCGAAGCCGGGCACCGCACCCGGGGACGACGCGTCGGCACTGTGCACAGCGATCGAACTCGCCCTGGCCGATGCCGATGCCGACGCCGGTGACATCGATGCCGTCTTCGCCGACGCGGCTGGCATCCCCGACTTCGACCGGGCGGAAGCCGCCGCGCTCGGCGCGGTCTTCGGCGCACGCGAGGTCCCGGTCGCGATCCCCAAGACACTGACCGGCCGCCTGTGCGCGGGAGCGGGACCACTCGACGTCGCCACCGCCCTGCTCGCCCTGCGCGACGGCGTCCTTCCCGCCGCGGCGTACACCCGGCCCTCGCCCCGGTACGGCCTGAACGTGGTCGTCGACCGGCCGCTCGCGCTCCGGATGCGCGCCGTGCTGGTCGTCGCCCGCGGCCTCGGCGGATTCAACTCCGCGATGGTCGTGGGCGGGGCCCACTGAGCCGTACTCCACTCAGCAACCTAGGAGACACTGCCATGCCAGACTTGACCCTCGACGAGCTTGCCCGCATCCTGCGCGAGTGCGCGGGAGAAGGCGAGAACGCTGACATCGAGGGCGAGTTCGAGAACGTCCTCTTCGCCGACCTCGGCTACGACTCACTGGCGGTCCTGGAGATGGCCGCACGGCTCAAGCAGGACTACGGCATCGAGCTGACCGACGAAGAGGTCACCGAGGTCGGTACGCCGGGACGGCTCCTCGAACTCGCCAGGCGGCAGATCGCCGCCACCTCATGACCGCCCCGGCCGACGCGGCCCCGGTCGCCGCCGACTGGTGGTTGTGCGACCACTGCAGGCGCCCCGTCTACGCCAAGCGACTCGCCCGCAGCGGCGGCGTCTGCCCGGAGTGCGGCCACCACCGACGGCTGTCGGCCCGGGAGCGGCTCGGCCAACTCCTCGATCCGGACTCGGCCGAGCCCTTCCACTTACCGCATGCCCTGGACGACGCCCACAGCTTTACCGACACCCGGCCCTACCACGAGCGGCTGGCCGAGGCACGTGAGCGCACCGGCCTCGACGAGGCGGCGATCGCGGCGCGGGGCCGTATCGCGGGGACGGATGTCGCGGTCGTCGCCATGGAGTTCGGTTTCATGGGCGGCAGCCTCAGCGGCGGCCTGGGTGAACTCATCACGCTCACCGCCGAGATGGCCCTGGCCGAGCGGCGGCCGCTGATCATCGCCTGCGCGTCCGGGGGGGCACGTATGCAGGAGGGGCTGGTGTCGCTGATGCAGATGGCGAAGACCAGCCAGGCCCTGCTCGCCCTCGACGAGGCGGGCATCCTCACCGTCTCCGTCATCACCGATCCGGTGTTCGGGGGAGTGGCGGCGTCGTTCGCCACGCTCTGCGATGTGATCGTGGCCGAACCCGGCGCCCGGATGGGCTTCGCGGGCCCCCGAGTGATCCAGCGCACCATCGGCGAGCGGCTGCCGGAGAACTTCCAGCGTGCGGAGTTCCTGCTGGAGCACGGGCAGGTCGACGTGGTCGCGCCGCGGGGCGAACTGCGCGCCACACTCGGGCGGTTGCTGGGCGCTCTGGCGCCCGGGGAGCACACGGGAACGGAATCCGGCGGGCGTGACACCGTCTTGCTCACCGACCCGGACGAGGTGCCCGACCTCGACGCCTGGCAGGCCGTACGGCTCGCCAGGAACCTCGACCGCCCCACCACTCTCGACTACGTCGACCTCCTCGTCGATGACTTCCAGGAACTTCACGGCGACCGCATCGGCGCCGACTGCCCGGCCACGGTCGGCGGGGTCGGCGTCCTCGACGGCCGGCCCGTGATGGTCATCGGCCAGCAGAAGGGACATACCGCGGCCGCGCTGCGGAAACGGAACTTCGGCATGCCGGTGCCTGCCGGCTACCGCAAGGCCGCCCGCCTGATGCGCCTCGCGGCCAAGACGGGCATCCCGGTACTGACCCTGGTCGACACCAGCGGTGCGTACCCGGGGGTCGAGGCGGAACGCGGCGGCCAGGCCGCCGCCATCGCGGAGAACCTGCGGCTGATGTCCGGGCTGCCCGTGCCGATCGTCGCCGTGATCATCTCCGAAGGTGGCAGCGGAGGCGCCCTCGGGCTCGCCGTGGCCGACCGGGTGCTCGCGCTCGGCAATGCCGTCTACTCGGTGATCAGTCCCGAGGGCTGCGCCGCAATCCTGTGGCGCGACCCCGACGCTGCGCCCCGCGCCGCTCGTGAACTCGGGCTGCACGCACACGCTCTGCTCGCCCGGGGGGTCGTCGACGGAGTCGTCCCCGAGCCCGGGAGCGGGGCCCACAGCGACCACCAGGAGACGGCCGAGCGCCTCGCCGCCGCCGTACGGCCCCTGCTGGACGAACTGAGAGAGCTGACCGCCGGTCAACTGCTGGCTCAACGGCGAGCCCGGTTCCGCAGGTTCGGCGGACAGGCGCCCACCCACCGCCCGACGCCAGAAAGGTAGGGAGATGTCCACGCCCGACAGCGTTGCCACCCTCGACGGCCTGATGAACGACGGACGCCCGGACACGCTTCCGTCCGTCCTGGAGGCCGCCAAGGCCAGCATGATCGAGCTGTTGTCCCAGGCTCCGTTCCCGCCGTCCGCGGTCCGTGTCACCGTCGGCCCGGTCACGATCGAGATGGACTGGCCGGGTACCGCCCCCGATGCGGGCACGGCGCTCGAAGCACGTGTCGTCCCCGCGCCCGCACAAACCATGCCGACGCCCGGCGACGGGCCCGTCCTCGACCACATCCACGCTCCCACGGTCGGGGTTTTCTACCGGGCGCCGGAGCCGGGTGCCAAGCCGTTCGTGAGCGAGGGGGACACGGTGGTGCCCGGCCAACAGGTGGGCCTTGTCGAGGCGATGAAGCTGATGATCCCCGTGGAGTCGGACCGGCAGGGCACCATCGAGGAGTTCCTGCAGCCCAACGGCGCACTGGTCGAGTACGGCGATCCGTTGTGCTCCTTCGTCCCGGCCGACGGGCGGTGAGGCACCGTGTTCCGCACCGTGCTGATCGCCAACCGGGGCGAGATAGCCCTGCGCGTCGCGCGCGCCTGCCGGGAACTGGGCATCCGGGTCGCCGTGGTGTACTCCACCGAGGACACCGACAGCGAGGTCGTACGGTACGCCGACGAGGCGGTCCGGATCGGGCCCGGGGCGGCGCAGGCCAGCTACCTCAGCATCCCGGCGGTCATGGAGGCCGCGCGCCGCACCGGCGCGGAGGCCATCCATCCGGGCTACGGATTCCTCTCCGAGAACGCCGACTTCGCCGAGGTGTGCGCCGCCGAGGGCATCACCTTCATCGGTCCGCCCCCGGAGGTGATGGAGGCGCTCGGTGACAAGTCCACCTGCCGTGCTCTCATGGCCGACGCCGGGCTGCCCCTGCTCCCTGGCACGCTGGATCCTGTCTCCTCTCCCCGTGAGGCCGAGGTGCTCGCCGCCGAGATCGGCTTCCCCGTGGTCGTCAAGGCGGTCTCGGGCGGCGGCGGCCGCGGCATCGGGGTGGCGCACAGCGCGGCCGAGTTCCCCGCCGTCTACCGGGAGACCCGTCGTCACGCCGCCGCTGTCTTCGGGGACGGCCGGGTCTACCTGGAGCGCTACCTAGAGTCCGCGCGACATGTCGAGATCCAGGTGCTAGCCGACCGGTTCGGCAACGTGATCCACCTCGGGGAGCGCGACTGCTCGGTGCAACGCCGCCACCAGAAGCTGATCGAGGAGGCTCCGGCGCCCGGCCTGGACGAGGACGTCGTGGCCGCGATGGCGGAACACGCCGTCCAGGGCGCCAAGGCGGCCGGCTACGTCGGCGCGGGCACCTTCGAGTTCCTCTACGACGGCAGGGGCCGGTTCTACTTCATGGAGGTTAACTGCCGTATCCAGGTGGAGCATCCGGTCACCGAACTGGTCACCGGCGTCGACCTGGTCCACGAGCAGCTCTGGATCGCCGCTGGCCATCCGCTGCGGATCGGCCGACAGGACGTCGTGCCCCGCGGCTGCGCGGTCGAATGCCGCATCAACGCCGAGGATGCCGACCGGGATTTCGTTCCGACCCCCGGACTCATCGACGAACTCGCCCTGCCCTCGGGCCCGTTCGTACGCGTGGACACCCACGTGCGCAGCGGTTCGCGTATCTCCGTCTTCTACGACCCGCTGCTTGCCAAGGTCACCGTCTGGGCGCCCGACCGGAAACTTGCGCTGGCTCGCATGGGCCGCGCACTGGACGAGGTCCGTCTCGAGGGCAAGGGCATACGGACCACGGCGGGTTTCCTCCGCTCGGTCGTCGACAGCGGTGAGTTCAGCACGGCCCGGCACGACACCGGGCTCGTCGGCCGGCTCCTGGAGCCGCGCCCGGTTGCCGGGGAGGGCCGTGTCACGGCGCCTTCTCATGCGCAACAGCCACCGAAAGCCTCGTAGGGAAGGTCCAGGTCATGAAAGCGCTCGTGCTTTCCGGCGGTTCAGGAACCCGGCTGCGGCCGATCACTCACACGCTGGCCAAGCAACTCGTGCCGGTGGGAAACAAGCCCGTGCTGTTCCACGGCCTGGAAGCGATCGCCGCCGCGGGGGTGACCGAGACCGCCATCGTGGTGGGCGACACCCGTGCCCAGATCGAGGCCGCCGTCGGTGACGGCTCGCGATTCGGTCTGGACGTCACCTATGTGTGGCAGCGCGAGCCGCTCGGTCTCGCCCACGCGGTGAAGACAGCCCGCGACTTCCTGGGAGAGGACGACTTCGTGATGTACCTCGGCGACAACGTCGTCTTCGACGGCATCACCGACTTCGTGGAGCGCTTCCGGGAGAGCCGACCCGCCGCGCAGATCATGCTGGCCAGGGTCGACGACCCCGGCCAGTTCGGGGTGGCCGAGGTCTCCGCCGACGGAAGGGTGACGGGACTTCAGGAAAAGCCCCGCCGTCCCCGGAGCGACCTCGCCGTGGTCGGGGTCTACCTCTTCAGCGCGGCCGTCCACAAGGCGGTCGCCGAGATCGAGCCCTCGGCCCGCGGTGAGCTGGAGATCACCGACGCGATCCAGTGGCTCATCGACCATGACCTGCGCACGGACGCCGCCGTCATGACCGGCTACTGGAAGGACACCGGCAACGTGCCCGACATGCTCGAGGTCAACCGCCTGGTGCTGCGGGACCTGGAGCCGTCCAACGCCGGGCTGGTCCTCGACAGCGAGATCAGCGGCCGGGTGGTCGTCGGCCCCGGCGCCAGGGTGACCGGTTCCGTGATCGTCGGCCCCGCGGTCATCGGCGCCGGTGCAACCGTCACCAACTCCCGTATCGGTCCCTGCACTTCGATCGCGGAGAACTGCCGCATCGCCGACAGCTGGATCCGCGACTCGATCGTCATGCCCAGGGCCTCGATCACCGGAGTACGGCCCCTGGAGACCTCACTGATCGGACAGGACGTGGAGATCATCCGCACTCCCGAGCCGCCGGGCGCGCACCGCCTGGTCCTCGGGGACCGCAGCCGAGTGCAGATCGCGTCATGAGCGGCCCTCGGATCCTCGTCACCGGCGGCGCCGGATTCATCGGCTCCCACTATGTGCACGCTGTCCTGGCCGGGGACTATCCGGCCTATGCCGGTGCGGAGGTGACCGTTCTCGACAAACTCACCTACGCGGGAAACCCGGCCAACCTGGCTGACGCGCGCTGTGAGTTCGTATGGGGCGATCTCTGTGATCCCGAACTGCTGGCCAAGGTGGTGCCCGGCCACGACGTGGTCATCAATTTCGCGGCGGAATCGCACGTCGACCGGTCCATCGCCGGCTCCGCGGAATTCGTACGGACCAACGTGCTCGGCGTCCAGGCCCTGCTGGAGGCTTGTCTGGAGTCGGGCACACCGCGCGTCGTGCAGGTCTCCACGGACGAGGTGTACGGCTCGATCGACTCCGGATCGTGGGACGAGGACGCTGCTCTGCGGCCCCGGTCGCCGTACGCGGCGTCCAAGGCCGGCGGCGACCTGGTGGCCCGCGCCTACGCGGTCACCCATGGTCTGCCCGTTTCGATCACCCGGTGCGGCAACAACTACGGGCCCCGGCAGTTCCCCGAGAAGGTCATCCCGCTCTTCATCACCAGGTTGCTCGACGGCAGGAAGGTGCCCCTCTACGGGGACGGGGGCAACGTACGCGACTGGGTGCACGTCGAGGACCACTGCCGTGGCGTGCAGCTCGTCGCCGAACGCGGAGCGCCCGGGGAGGTCTACCACATCGCCGGCACCGCCGAGCTGACCAACCGTGAGCTGACGGGGCGTCTGCTGGCGGCGTGCGGCCGCGACTGGGACATGGTGCGGTACGTCGCCGACCGCAAGGGCCATGACCGCCGCTACAGCCTCGACGACAGCAAGCTGCGTGTGCTCGGCTTCGCCCCTCGGATCTCCTTCGACGAGGGACTGGCCGAGACTGTTCGCTGGTACGCAGGTCACCCTGAGTGGCGTATCAGTCAAAGCGTCGATCAAGAAGAGGAGTATTGATGTAACCCACAGTGTTCATGGCTGATCATGATGCCGGGGTCGCATAGGCGGGGCACCTGCACGTGTGCATGTAGATCGCAAAAACATGTGCAAGGCTCCATTTTGGCCGCCTTCTCGGTGATATTGTCAGTCGACTCGGATTGCCTTAGCAGCACTGACTGCGGGGGTAAGTTGTTTTTGGCCATCCTGGGGGTAAGCAAGATGAAGCTCGGCGTTCTCGGCACTTTAACCATCAATGATGTCGAAGTGGCAGAAATACTGACGGCACCCAAGCCTCGTAGTGTCCTTGCGATGCTGATGCTCGAGCCCGGCCGTGCGGTGTCCACCGCATCGCTGATCCAGGAGCTCTGGGACGAGCGCCCACCACGCAGCGCGTCCACGACGCTCCAGACGTACGTGCTCCAACTGCGTCGCATGTTCCGCGACATCTCACCGACGGTCGGGCAGCCCCCGTCGGACGCGCTGGTCACTAGAGTGCCGGGGTACCTGCTGCAGGCGGACCACACCGAACACGACCTCAGCGCGTACGAGGCGTTGGTCGAGCAGGGCCAGAAGGTCCTGGAGCAGGGTGACAGCGAGCGGGCCGAGGAACTGCTCTCGCGTGCGCTCGAACTCTGGCGGGGAGCCCCGCTGAGCGACGTCAGGCCCGGACCGCTCCTGTACCCGCAGATCTGTGGGCTCGAGGAGAGCCGTCTGGCGGCGACGGAGATGCGTATCGAGGCCAACCTGCGGCTCGGCCGGCATCGTGAGGTACAGAGCGAACTGACGGTTCTGATCGGCAGTTACCCCCTCCACGAGGGGATCCGGGTCAAGCACATGCTGGCCCTGTTCCGGGCCGGCCGGCTGTCCGCCGCGCTCGACTCGTTCCACCAGTACCGGCACCGGCTGGTGACCGACCTGGGCCTCGAACCGTCCCCACGGATACGGGGTCTCCAGCAGGCGATGCTCTGCTTCGACCCCATGGCCGACTCGCTGGCGATTCTCGACCGCGTCGCGTCCGGTGTTTCTCGATGAATATTCCATGAGAGAAGAACCGGAATGAATAACTCATCCGGTGATAAAGATCGAATGCAGGTGTCGAACTGTTGCCGGTCCCGGGATTGTGCCCGCATGTTCTATCCGGCGTAATGGATCACGCGCTCGCACTTCCTGCTCGAAGTGGGAAAGAGCATCGGACGCACTCCGCCCGGGGCCGGAAACCCTGGACGGAGAGTCACGGTCCGTTCCGGCGCCGTCAACGGGTGATGCCGGGGACGTCGGGCACACGGCTGTCGATCATGTGCAGATAAGGGCCCACCGGCCGTACGTCGGTGACGGTGAGACCTGCCTCCCGCACCAGGCGCAGCAGACTCTGCCGCAGATGCTTCCTGCCGTCGACGTTGAGCAGCAGCAGGAGATCCATCGCCGTGGTGAACCCGGTCTCCGGGCTCCCGTCGACCAGGTTCTCCACCACGACGACCCGTCCGCCAGGGCGGGCCGAGGCGGCCACATTGCGCAGCGCGGCCACGGTGTTGGCGTCGTCCCACTCCAGGACGTTCTTGAGGATGAAGACGTCCGCCTCGATCGGCACCGACTCGCGGCAGTCGCCCGCCACCAGCCGGCAGCGGTCGCCGAGCTCACCGTCGGCCCGCAGTCTCGGGTCGACGTCGGTGAGGACACCCGGCAGATCGAACAGGGCGCCTCGCAGTGACGGGTCGCGCTCCAGGACCGTCGCGACGAGGTCGCCGTGACCGCCCGCGACGTCCACCACGGTGAGGTCGCCGTTCAGGTCGAGCGCTTCCGCGATCGCGTCCGACGAGAGCCGACTGGCTTGTGTCATGGCCCGGTTGAAGACTTCGGCGGACTCCGGCGCGTCCTCGTAGAGGAACGTGAAGAAGTCCTTTCCGTGAACCTCGCTGAAGCCGCCCTTGCCGGTGCGCACGGCATCGGCGAGGCGCGGCCACACGGTCCACGTCCAGGGCTCGGTGGCCCACAGGACCATGTCGCGCAGGCTGCGCGGGGTGTCGGTGCGCAGCAGTCGGGAGACCGGTGTGTGCGCGTAGCCGTCGTCCTGGGCGGCGAAGACGCCCTGTGAGCTGAGCGCGCGCAGCAGCCGGTCCAGCGTGCCCGGTTCGGCGTTGATCGCGCGCGCCAGTTCGGCGGCGGAGGCGGGTTCCTCGCCGAGCGCATCGGCGACACCCAGCTGCGCCGCGGCGCGGAGCGCGGCAGCGTGGCCGGCGGCGAGGGCGAGTCGGCGGAGGTTCGTCACGGCTTCGAGAGCGGGAGCTGTCATGACCGAAAGCATCGTCAACTCCCCTGGACCGCAGCTCGACCGCCGGTCGAAGCCGCCGTCGGCCCAGGACCGCCCACAGCCGGAGTCCGGCTGTGCGCCACCGGTCGGGAGGAAAATCCGGGCACCGGGGACCGCCTTGCCGGGTGCTCCGGCCCGGCTCCAGCAGCGATCGACCGTCCTGCGGCACGGTGACGGGACTTGACCCACCCGCGGGGGCCCGTGTGTGGGAAGCGGCCCGCGGCGGCCCGGACAGCGAGGGGAACAGCACCGTGTCGAAACCGCACACGAGCAGCGACGTCCAGCCACTGCCAGGTCTCAAGGGCAAGAGCGCCCTTGTCATCGGCGGCACCCGAGGCGTCGGCCGAGCCGTCACCGAGAAGCTCGCCGCTTCGGGCTGCGACGTCATCGCCACGTACGCCCACTCGGTGCCGGACGCCGAGATGCTTCTCGCGGACCTCCAGGACACGCCGGGAAGCCTCGTCACGATACGTGGTGACGCACGCCGTGCCTCGACCCTGCCCGAGTTGATGCGCGAGGTGCGCGAGCGGCACGGCCACCTCGACGTCCTCGTGCACTCGGTCGCCTCGGCGCACCCCATGCCGACACTCGGCATGCGCCTGACCGACGTGTACGCCGACATGGCGACCGCGCTCGTGCCGCTCGCAGCGTCCGCGGGACCGGCCTCCGACCTGATGCCCGAGGGCGGCCGGATCATCGTCGTGTCGGCGAGCGTCGCCCGCGGCGTGGCTCCCCATCTGGTCAGCCTGGGCGTAGCCAAGGCAGCCCTGGAGAGCCTCGTCCGGTTCGTGGCCGTGGAACTGGCCGACCGTGGTGTGACGGTCAACGCGGTCTCCGCCTCCAAGCTCGACAAGGGAGCGGGGACCACGCGCCCGGAGGTAGCCCGCGCGATCGGTGCGCGCACCCCCGCGGGGCGGCTCGCGACCCCCCGGGACGTCGCGGACACCGTGGCGCTGCTCTGCCTGCCCGAAGCCCAGTGGATCACCGGCCATGTGGTCTCGGCCGACGGCGGCCTCGGCCTGCTGGCCTGACAAGGAGACCGACATGGAAGAGTCGACAGATGTCTGCGTGGTCGGCGGCGGCCCGGCTGGTATGACCCTTGCTCTCCTGCTGCTGCGATCCGGAGTGCGCGTCACCGTTGTGGAGCGCAGTTCCTCCCTCAGCCGCGAATACCGCGGCGAGATCCTGCAGCCCGGCGGTCTCGCCGTGCTCGACGAGATCGGCGTCCTCAAGGGCGCGACGGACCGAGGCGCGCACGTCCTGGACCGGTTCCGGCTCGTGGAGCGCGGCCGGGTCCTGATGTCCTTCGACTACCGCAGGCTGCCGCCGCCGCACAACTACCTGCTCAGCCTGCCGCAGGACCACCTGCTCGCCGAACTCCTCGACAGGTGCCATGACTTCCCGGGCTTCCGCTACCACGTGGCAAAGGTCAACGGACTGGTCCGCGAGGGTGGCGTGGTCCGCGGCGTCCGAGCCAAGGCTCAGAACCTCGTACACACCGTGCGAGCCGCCTGTGTGGTGGCGGCCGACGGACGGCACTCGCAGGTCCGCCGGCTCGCGGGAATCGACCACGTCCGCCAGGACGTCTTCGACCAGGACGTCGTCTGGTTCCGGCTGCCCGGCGAGGAGCGCCTCGGCGAGGTCATGGTGAACCGCGCGGGCGGCAACCCCGTGCTTGCGTACGACTCGCACCCGGGCGCCGTCCAGATGGGCTGGACCCTGCCCAAGGGGGAGTGGAAGCGGCTCGCGCCGCTCGGTATCGAAGAGGTGCGCCGACGTATCTCCGCGGCGACCCCGCAGTTCGCGGACCGTGTGGAACAGGCGCTGCGGAGTTTCGCCGACGTCTCGTTGCTCGACGTGTTCGGTGCGTCCGCCCAGCGGTGGACCGACGACGGACTCGTCCTCATCGGTGACGCCGCGCACACCCACGGCCCGCTCGGTGCCCAGGGCATCAACCTCGCGGTGCAGGACGCGGCGCTGCTCCACCCGATCCTGGTCGCCGCCGTCGACGACGGCGACACGAGCGCGGCACGACTCGGCGAGTTCGAGGAGATCCGCCGGCCGCACATCAACGCCGTGATGAAGTTCCAGGCCGTCCAGAGCCGGATGATGCTCTCCGCCGACAGCCTGGCCACCTTCCTGCGCCCCAAGCTCGCCCGTGTCGTCATGCACACACCGATCGGTACCAAGTTCACCCGGCGGATCGCTTTCGGAGCACCGGGCATCCGCGTCGCCAGCAATCTCTTCACCGCCAACCAGAAAGAGTGATCGCCGATGAGACTGGTCGACCTGTCGTCTCCCGTCGACGCCCAGGGCTGGGAGCCCGAACCGGTGACCCACGAGGTGATCACGCCGGCCGAGGGCGCCCGGCACATGGCTTCGGAGATGCGCGAGCACTTCGGTATCGACTTCGACCCGAGCGTCCTCGACGACGGTGAACTGCTGTCGATCGACACGCTGCGCCTCACCACCCACACCGGCACGCACATCGACGCGCCCGCTCACTACGGCACCCGCGCCTCCTACCGCGAGGGACCGCCGCGCACCATCGACGAACTCCCTCTGGAGTGGTTCCACCGCCCCGCCGTCGTCCTCGACCTCACGGACGCGGAACCCGGCGTGGTCGGCGCCGACCGAATCCGGTCGGAACTGGACCGCACCGGCGTCGAGCCCGCGCCGTTGGACATCGTGCTGCTGCACACGGGGGCGGACCGGTGGGCCGGTACGGAGAAGTACTTCACGAACTTCGCCGGTCTCGACGGACCCGCCGTGCACCTCCTGCTCGACTACGGGGTGAAGGTCATCGGCACCGACGCCTTCAGTCTGGACGCGCCCTTCGGCGACATACTGCGCCGCTACCAGCGGACCGAGGACCGGTCCGTACTGTGGCCCGCCCACTTCGCCGGACGCGACCGCGAGTTCTGTCAGATCGAGCGCCTCGCCAACCTGGACCGGCTGCCTCGGCACGGCTTCACCCTGTCGTGCTTCCCCGTGAAGATCGCCGGGGCCGGGGCCGGATGGACCCGGGCGGTCGCTTTCATCGACGACAACGAGGGCTGACGGACATGACCCACGAGACACAGGCCCACACCGACGAACGTCGGGAGAGCGCCGAGGCGGCCGTGGCGGCGTACTCCTTCGTCGACCAGCCCGGCATCTCCCTCCGCCAGCGGCTCATGCTCCTCGCCAACGGCCAGCGGTTCTCCGCGGTCGTCTACGCGCTGGCCGAACTAAACATCGCGGACCAACTGGTCAAGGGGCCTCGCACGGTCGGAGAACTGGCCGACACGGTCGGCGCCGACGAGGCGGCGCTCTATCGGATGCTGCGCTGCGCCGCGCTCCTGGGTGTGTTCCGGGAGACCGAGGGCCGGCGGTTCACGCTCACCCCCCTCGCCGAAGGGCTGCGCACCGATCTGCCCGACGGGGTGCGGGACGCCGTCCTCCTCGACGGATCCGGCTTCTTCTGGGGCGCGTTCGGGTCGATCCTGCACGCGGCACGGACCGGACGTCCCGGTTTCGACGCGGCGAACGGAATGTCCTTCTGGGAGTATCTCCAGGGCAACCCGGAGGCCGGCGGGGTCTTTGACGACGCTATGACCACCATCAGCCGCCGACTGGGCGGCCTCTACCTGGACCGGGTGGACTTCTCGCGGTTCCCGGTCCTCGCCGACGTCGGCGGCGGACGTGGCTACTTCCTCGCCGAAATCCTCCGCCGCAACCCGGGCATGCGGGGCGTGCTGTTCGACCGTCCCCAGGTCACCGGCACAGCGGGAGAGCTGCTGGCCGAACGCGAGGTGGCCGACCGCGTCGAGGTCGTCGGGGGCGACTTCTTCACCGACCCGGTTCCGTCCGGCTGCGACGCGTACGTCCTCAAGACCGTGCTGCACGACTGGCCCGACGAGAAGGCCGTGGCGATCCTGCGCCGTGTGCGCGAGGCGATCGGCGACTCCGAGGGTCGGCTGCTCGTCCTCGAGCAGGTCGTGGCGCCCGGCAACACCTGGGACACCGCCAAGTTCTTGGACGTGGACATGCTGGTGGTGATGGGCGGCCGCGAGCGCAACCTCGACGAGTGGCGCGGGCTGCTCACCGCCGGCGGATTCGAGCTGGACTGCGAACCGGCCATCGGCGACTGGGCGGTGCTGGAGTGCAGGCCCGGCTGACACCTCCTCCCGAGAACTCCATCAGCACGCCGATCAAGAAGGCAGGACCGCATGACCGACACCACACTTGAACCGGCACCCGCACAGGAAGCGCTCTATGTCGAAGTACAGCAGTTCTACGCCCGCCACATGCAACTCCTCGACAGCGGCAGGGCGGACGAGTGGGCCCGGACCTTCACAGAGGACGGGGAGTTCGCTCCGGAACACCGGCCCGAACCCGTCGTCGGACGCGCCGCGCTCGCCCAGGCCGTACGCTCCACCCACGAGGCACTGGTGGCCGAGGGCGAGGTGCGCCGGCATTGGCACGGCATGGTCGCGGTGGAGCCCGCGGCCGACGGTTCGCTGCACGTGCGGTGTTACGCGCTCATCATCGGCACGGTGGTGGGAGGCGACCCGCAGGTGAGGATGAGCTGCGTGTGCGAGGACGTCCTCGTCCGTGAGGCGGGCGAGCTCAAGGTGAGCCGCCGGCGTGTCACCAAGGACGGGGTGAGCGCGCCCGGGTGAGACCGAACGGCACGTCGAGAGGGGCCCCGGGAGAACCTCTCGGGGCCCCTCTCGATGGTGACGTCAGTGGCTCTCGACCGCGCTGTAGAGATCCGCGTCCGGCGTGGCCAGGCCCGCCAGACCGCGTACGCGGTTGCGGAACTCCTCGCTCTGCACGGCCTTCTTGTGCGAGTCGGCGTGGTCCCAGTGGGCGGTCTCCACGAAGATGTTCGGCTTGCTGAGTGAGCGGTACACCTCGTGGCTGATGAAGCCCGGTTGGGCCTGCATGTAGGCGCTGACCTCGGCGATGGCGCGGCGGAATGCGTCGACTTCGCCGGTCACCGTGAACTTGTTGATCAGGGTCACCATGTCGTACTCCTCCGTTGGGTCGTTGCGGGCGGAGATCAGTCGCCGGTCGCGATCAGATCGTCGAAGAGGCGGCGCAGATCCTGGCGACGGATCTTGCCGCCGCCGGAACGGGCGATCTCGTCGACCGCCCGGATGTGCCGGATGTGCTGGTAGTACGGGAGGCCGGAGTTGACGTCCGCGGCGATCGCGTCGAGCGTCTCCTGTCCCTCGCCGCTACGGGTGACCACGAGGGCGGCCGCCACGCCACCGCTGAACCGGTCCGGGTGGTCGACGACCGCGCAGTCCGTGACGTCGGGGTGGCCGAGCAGCACGCGCTCGATCTCCTGCGGCGACACCAGCCAGTTGTCGCACTTGAAGACGTCCTTGAGCCGGTCGACGACGAAGAGACAGCCGTCCTCGTCGACCTGGCCGACGTCACCGGTGGCGAACCACCCCTCGGAGTCCAGGGCCGCGCCGTCGGGTTCACCCAGGTAGCCCTTCATTAACTGTGGGCCGCGCACCTGTATCTCGCCCCGCTCGCCCGACCCGAGCGCCTTGCCCGTGGTGAGATCCACGATCCGGCACTCGGTGAGGGGCACCGGCGGTCCGCAGGAGCCCTCCTTGGGACGGGTACGGCTGCCGCAGTGGGTCATCGGCGCGGTCTCCGCGAGTCCGTACCCCTGGAGCACCGGAATTCCGAAGTGTTCACCGAGTGCCCGGGCCGCCGGGACGGGCAGTGCGGAACCGCCGGAGAAGACGGCCTCCACGGTCTCCAGCCGCAGGTCCGCCAGGTCCGGACGCACCGCGAGACGGCTGAGCCGCATCGGCAGGCTGTAGTAGCGCGTGGCACGTGCCTCGTTCGCCGTCCGCAGGGACGCGGCCAGGTCCGGGTCGGTGGCCAGGACCTGCTCGGCGCCGGCGAACAGCGCCGAGTTGAGGTGCATCGGATGGTAGGTGGGCAGGTGGTTGAGTGTCACCGAGCTGCTGTCCAGACCGTGCGCGTGCACCGTCTGCGCCGCGTTGACCGCCAGGTTGCGGTGTGTCTGCCGCACGCCCTTCGGGGCGCCGGTCGTGCCGCTGGTGAAGTGTACGGAGGCGACGTCGTCCGGCCCGGCCGCCGGTACGTCCGCTGACGGCTCGGCGTCCCACAGCGCCCGGTCCCCGAGGTCGAGCGCGGGCACCCCGTCGCCCAACTGCTCCGCGATCTCCGGTGTGGTGAGCACCAGGCCGGCCCCGCTCGCGGCGACGAGCCGGGCCAGGCCCTCCGCGCGCAGGAGGGGATTGACCGGTACGACGACGTTGCCCGCGCGCAGGGCCCCGAAGTACGCCACGGCGAAGTCGGGGTGGAGGACGGAGGTGATCGCGACGACCGCGCCGGGTCCGCCCGCCAGGCTCCTGATCCGCGTCGCGCAGCCGCCCACCCGGCGTTCCAGCTCGGCGAAGGTCAGCGAGTCGCCGCGGTCCGTGCGAACGGCAACACCGTCGGGATCGGCCACGGAGGCCTGGCGGGTCAGGTCGTCCAGACGAGCGACGGGCTCACGCACGCGCCTGCTCCTCGGCGAACTCCTTGGCGATCCGCAGATTGGTCATGGAGTTGGTGCTCAACGCCTGGCGCAGATAGCGGCGGGCGGCCTCGACCGTGGTGCCCTCCCCGAGGATCGACAGCATCGAGCGCTTGATGACGGCGACATGCCGCGACTCGACGATGATCCCCTCGCGGGTCGGCGTGAACAGCCAGTGCCCGGTGTGCGCGTCCAGCAGGGCGGGCAGCCCGATCTGCTTGTAGACGATCTTCGAGTGGGGGAAGCAGATCCGCACCGAGCGCGTCGTGTGTGGCGCGCCGTCGGACGTCGTGGTGTCCATGTCGAAGAACTGGATGCCCGGCATGTCCTCCGTCATGTCGATACGGGAGACGTGGGCGAGCCGCTCGGGCCAGCGGTCGGCCTCGTAAAGGATCTTGTACGCGTCCTCCGCGGACCCCGCGGCGAACAGCGGATCGCGGAAGTCGACGACCAGGTCCGCGAGCTCCGACCGGTTTCCGGCCCCGAACGCCACCGTGGACAGCAGATCGGAGCGGGCGCTCTCGGCCCGGGCCACGGCCTCGGAGCCGGTGAGCGCGCTGGTGTCCTGCCTCAGCTCGATCTCGGTCTTGTCGTCCGAGACCGCGCGCAGGATCCACTCGCCGCGCACCCCGGCCAGGGTGGACTCGGGGGCGTCCTCGAAGGCGATCCGCAGGCCGTCGGCGTCGAAGGTGCGGTGCTGGATGCGGGACCACACCCGCTCGTCCTCGGTGATGGTCCACACCGTCACGGAGTCCTGTGCCGGCCCGGTGATGTCCCGCTCGGCGTACACGATGGCGGGAGAGAGGTAGTGGAGCGGATCGGTGTCGGCGATCAGGTCGAGGACGACCTTGGCTGGGGCGTCGACGACGACCGAATCGCCCAGGGGAGCTTGGGTGTTGACCACTGGTGTTCCTTCCACGGTGAGTGCGGGCAGGCGGCCCGCGGCGAGGGACCGTGCGCGGGTGGGGTCACCCGCGTCCGACCAGGGAGACCAGCTCGCCGGTGATGTTCTCGTTGGCCGCCGAGCTGTAGAAGACGACAGCCCTGGCGACTTCCTCAGGAGTGCCGAGGCGGCCGGTGGGCATCGAGGCGGCCGCTCTCTCGAGGACGGCCGAGGGGAGGTGGTGCAGGGCGCCCTCTGTCGTGGTCAGCCCCGGGCTGACCACGTTGACGAGGACACCGTCGGGCCCGACGGCGCGGGCCAGGCTGAGCGCGAAGCCGTGCAGCGCCGACTTGGCCGCCGTGTAGACCTCCTGCCCCTCCTGTCCCCTTGCCGCCAGGTGCGAGGAGATCAGTACGATCCGGCCGTGGCCGCGTCGGCGCATTCCGGAGAGCGCGGTCTGCACGGTGCGCAGTGTCGCGGTCAGGTTGTCGTCGATGAGGGCGGCCCAGACCACTGGGTCGAGGTTCTCGAAGCAGGAGCCGGGGGGGCCCGTGGGCCTACGCACGGCGTTGGCGACGAGCACGTCGACGGCGCCGAAGCGCTGCTCCACGGCTGGCACGAGCGCGTCCACGTCGGCGCGGTGGGCCAGGTCGTAGCGGACGGCCAACGCACGCTCCGGGCCGCCGAGTTCGCGTACGAGAGCCGCTGCCCGGTCCTTCGAGTCGGTGTACGTCAGAGCGACCCGCGCGCCTTCCGCGGCGAAGGCGCGCACGGTGGCCTCGCCGATTCCGCGGGTTCCTCCGGTGACGAGGGCGACCTGGTCCGTCAGTCCGAGATCCATCACACTGCTCCTCAGGCGGGCGAGGCGAGCGGCAGCCGGCCGAGCGCGGCGGACAGCGCGGCGGTCGACAGGGCAGGGCCGCGGGCGAGGACGTAGCCGTCGGGGCGGACCAGGAGCCAGCCTCCGGGCGCGAGACCCAGCCGGTCCGCGACCCGCCCGTCACTGTCGGGAATCACCTCCGGGTCCGTGGCCGACTGCGCCTCGATGACGCTGAACGTTGACAGCCAGGCCCTGTGGTCGTCCCGCGCCTGGCGGACCGCCTCCTCGACGGCCGAATCGTCCGGTGCCGGGGCCGACAGCAGCAGCCAGCCGGGTCGGCGCAGCGCGGCGAGAAGCGCCGGCCAGCCAGCGCCCGTCAGGTCGGAATCGGTGACCTCGGTGAGCCGTGTTCCCGGGCGGGGGCCCGCACCGCCCTGCCCGTCCGGCGCGGTCAGTGCGCGATCCGCGTACGAGAGCAGCAGGCCGGACATCCCGCCGAGCATCTCCCGTTGCATCCGCTTGCGGACGGGGGCGACGCGGCTGACCACTCCGAAGATCACGGGCAGCGCCAGGTCCGTGAACCGGCTGCGCAGCTCGATCATCTGAGTGGCCTTCCTGGTGGACTCCAGGAGCGCTTCACCCACCGGCACCCGCTCGCTCGTGTAGCTGTCGAGCAGTTCTTCGCGGGCATGGCCGTCGATCACCATCGTTAGCTTCCATGCGAGGTTGACGGCCTCCTGGATGCCGGTGTTCATGCCCTGTCCGGAGGCCGGGCTGTGCACATGGGCGGCGTCGCCCGCGACCAGGCACCGGCCGACCCGCATGCCGGGGACCATGCGCTGCTGGGCCGTGAAAACCGACACCCATGTGGGTGTGCCGATGCGCACCTGGTGCCCGACGCCCTGGCTGAGCTTGCGCTCGAAGCGCGCCGCGAGACGGTCGGGGTCGCCGTCGTAGTCGGTTTCGGCGGTGTCGAGCAGCCGCCACCGGTCGTCGGCGAGCGGGACGGCCATCAGCGTGCCACCTCGGGAGCGTACCCAGTAGATGCTGTTGGGAGGCAACTCGCTCTTCATCGGGGCATCGGCGAGGAGCCATGTCTGGTTCGCCTCGCCGATCAGCGGGAGATCGAGAGATCGGCGCACGGTGCTGTGACCACCGTCGCAGCCGACCAGCCACGGGGTGCGGACGGTCTCCCGGCGGCCGTCGGCATGGCTCAGCTCGACCGTCACACCGTCGTCGTCGCGTGCGACCCGCTCCAGGCGGGTGCCCCACTCCGGGACCACGCCGAGGCCGACGAGAGCGGTGCGGAAGACGTCCTCCGTCGCCGTCTGCTCGATGGCCAGAGTGAACGGGTAGCGGGTCGGCATCGTCGAGTAGTCGGCGTCCAGCCGGGCGAGCCGACGGCCGTCCTGGAACAGTGTGAAGGCCCTGATCTCCCGGCCCCGCTCAAGCATCTCCTCGACCAGACCCATCTGGTCGTACACTTCCAGCGTGCGCGGGTGCGTGGCGACAGCACGACTGGTGGTCGCGGGCGCGTCCTTGGCGTCGATGAGACGCAACGGGACACCACGGCGGGCGAGTTCGTGCGCCAGGGCGAGCCCCACCGGGCCGGCCCCTGCCACAAGTACCTGGGGGGTGCGGGTTCCTCTCGTCACTGTCATCCGATCCTCTGCTGCCAGCGGTCTGCCCCACGGGCGGCCGGCCCGTGGGGAGGGACTGAGCCTGTGCCGGAACCCCGGCCTCGGACGCGGGGCTCCGGCCCGGCCTCAGGCTCGTGCACCGTCCTGGAGTCCTCCTCGACTCGCGGTCGACGCCCCGCCCGGCTGATCGACGGGTTCTCCACTCGGCCTTGAGGAGCCCCCGGAAGGGTGAGAGCCATGCGCAGTGCCAGGTACGACTTCGACTTCGCCCGCAGGCTCGGCCGCCGCTTCGGACGGGGCCTGTGCGAACGGCTGGCGGGCCTCTGTCTGGTCAGCGGTCCGGTGGCACCGGACCCGCCCCTGCTCGACAACCAGCCGCGCCCGCCGACCTACGGGGACAACCGGAACACGCCGAACAGGGACAAGGAGGTTCGATGAACACCGATGTCGTCGTGGTGGGAGGCGGTCCGGTCGGCCTGATGCTCGCCGCCGAACTGCGGCTCGGGGGCGCCCGCGTGGTCCTCCTGGAGCGGCTGACGGAGCCGAGTGGACACTCCAGGGCCTTCCGCATGCAAGCCCGGATGCTGGACGTACTGGACCAGCGGGGGCTGCTTGGCCACTTCATGGAGGGCAACCGCACCTGGCCCAAGGCACACTTCGCCGGCCTGGAACCACTGCTCGACTTCGGGTACCTGCGCAACGAGCATCCGTACGCGCTACTCATCCCGCAGGCGCGTACGGAGGAACTCCTGGAGAAACACGCCCTGTCGTGCGGTGTCGAGATCCGCCGCGGGCACACGGTGACCGGGATCGAGGCCACACCGGCCACCGTCGTCTGCGACGTTTCCACGCGCGAGGGGACGTACCGGATCGGCTCCTCCTATCTGGTCGGCTGCGACGGCGGGCGCAGCACTGTCAGAAAGCTCGCCGGGATCGGCTTCAGCGGCTCGCAACCCACCGTGCGGGCGCTCCTGGCAGACGTGGAGCTGGCCGACCCCGGACAACTGCCCAACGGGGTACCCGGAACTATGCGGACCCCTCGTGGTCTGCTGATGGCGATCTCGCTTCAGCCCGGTGTGACCCGGGTACTCACAACGGAGTTCGCGGCACCGGAGCCCGGAGCCGAACGCACACCTGTGACCCTGGACGAACTGAGCGCGACAGTACGCCGCATCACCGGAATCGACGTCGGCATGGACCGGCCGCGCTGGCTGTCCCGCTTCACCGACACCACCCGGCTCGCGGACACCTACCGCCAGGGCCGGGTGCTCCTCGCCGGAGACGCCGCCCATGTGCACTTCCCGATCGGGGCGCAGGGACTCAACCTCGGCCTCCAGGACGCGGTCAACCTCGGCTGGAAGCTGGCCGGGACCCTCGTAGGCTGGGCACCGCCGGGCCTGCTCGACAGCTACGGCACCGAGCGCCGCCCGGTCGCCGAGCGCGTGCTGCGGGAGACACGGGTGCAGCTCATGATCATGGCCCCCGATCCCAAGGTCGACCCGCTGCGCGAGATGTTCTCGGAACTCCTCGAACTGCCCGAGGTCAACAGCCGTCTAGCACACGAGATGACGGGCCTCGACGTGCGGTACGCCCTGCCCCCCGGCCGTTACGAACACGATCTTCTGGGCCGCCCCTGCCCGCCGCTGGAGCAGGCCGTCGGCGACGAGGTGCGTCGGGGCCTGCGAACCGGGCGCGGCGTGCTCCTCCTGCCAGACGGCCTGGTGGAAGAGGCGGCCGCTCTCGCCGCCGACTGGTCGCACCGCCTGTGTACGGTCCGGACCGGGGATGGACCGGGGCTGCTGCTGCGTCCCGACGGCCATGTGGCCTGGGCGGATCCCGGTGACGGCGTACCGCGCAAGGATGTGCTGCTGGAGCTAGAGGACACTCTGCGGCAGTGGTTCGGCGCCTCAGGTCACAAGATCGCCCGCCGAGCCCTCGACGTCACGAGCGGGTGATCGCGATGCGTACACGCAGGCTCGCCGTCGCCGGCGGTTTCGAGTTCACCCCCGACATCCACACGGACGCACGAGGACTGTTTGTATCGCCCCTCCAGGAGGAGGCGTTCGTCGAGGCGGTCGGGGAACGGTTCGTCACCGCACAGACCAACCACAGCCGCTCCGCGCGGGGCGTGCTGCGCGGACTGCACTTCACGACCACACCGCCCGGACAGGCCAAGTACGTGTACTGCGCCCAGGGGCGTGCACTGGATGCGGTCGTCGACATCCGGCTGGGCTCGCCGACCTTCGGCAAGTGGGATGTCGTCGAGGTGGACGCCGTCTCCTATCGTGCCGTGTACGTCCCCGACGGGGTGGGACACGCCTTCCTCGCGCTCGATGACGACACGGTGATGTCGTATCTGGTGTCCTCCGCCTACCGGGCCGATCTCGAGCAGGCGATCGACCCGCTCGACCCGGCGCTCGGTCTGCCATGGCCGTACGACATGCGGTTCCTTATGTCCGAGCGCGACACGGGCGCCATCGGTGTCGCCGAGGCACAGGCCCTTGGGATGCTGCCACGGTACGAGGACTGCCGTCAGTGGCCCGCGGATTCGGACACCGGCCGGTGAGTCGTGTGGGGCCCGGCCCGCCGACTGTGCGCCGGGTAGCTGTCATCGGGGCCACCGGCTGCATGGGACGCCAGATCGCCAGTGCGTTCGCTGCCCGCGGCACGGAGGTCGTCGCGATCGCCCGCCGGTACACAAGCCATGTGGCCGCCCACCGCTTCCTGGCGCTCGACGCTGCGCACACGTCGAGCGAGCAGCTCGCCCAGCTGCTGGCCGAGGAGCGGGTGGGCGCGGTGGTCAACGCCACGCTCGGCTGGGGCGACGAACTGCATGCCACCAACGTCCAGTTGACCGAGCGACTGGTGGACGCCCTGAGGAGGACGCCGGGTTCACCGCGCCTGGTGCACCTCGGCACGATCCACGAATACGGTCCGGTCCCGCGGGGCACCTCCATCGACGAGAAGGTGCCGCCCCACCCGCAACAGCCTTATCCCGTCTCGAAGCTGATCGCCGCGAGGTTGGTGCTGGACGCTGCGCGAGCGGGGGACTTGGACGGTGTGGTGCTGCGCCTGACCAACACCATCGGCCCGCACCCCGCCGCCGAGAGCTTCTTCGGCTCCCTTGCCGCGCGCCTGCGTGACGACCGGGACACCATCGATCTGACCATCGCCGAGGCGCACCGGGACTACGTCGACTCCCGCGACGCTGCCGATGCGGTGGTGCGCGCGGCCGAAAGCCCCTCCGCCCACGGTGTGTTCAACATCGGGACCGGCCGGGCGCTGGACATCCGGACCCTGGTCGCCGCCCTGGTCCGCGCGGCCGGACGCCCTCCGGAGTCCGTACGCGGGCACCTGGGCGCCATCCGCAGCCGGGGCGCCGACTGGATCCGGGTGGACGGAGCGCGTGCCCAACGGCTGCTCGGCTGGAGCCCGCTGTACTCGCTGGACGCGTCCATGCGGGCGCTCTGGGAGACCGTGCGCACGGAGTCTCCTGACCGTCCACCTTGAGGTTGTCCCGTATGGGATGTCGCTTATCCATTGAGGGCCAGGTTGTGTAGGCGGGCGATGCCGAGCATGGCTTCGTGAACGCGTTGCCCTTGAGTCGGCAGTTGCGCCGAGGCGGCCAGGGCCGTTGGCATCAGCACCCGCGCGGCGCGCGGGCAGCGTCTCGCCGTGCAGGGTGCCCGGCAATCCCTCACACGAACGACCCGGAGGAACTGGGCCGGTGTGCGCTACGCCGGGCTCGGGCGGCGATCCAGTGCTGGAAGGAGTCGTCGGCGAAGGCTTCCACGAGGAGGTCCGCAGCGTGCTCGGGACTGATCCGGGCCGTGGGGGACGAGCGTGCCCGTGACCGGTTCGCCGGCCCCGCGCTTGGAGTTCCCGGCCGGGGCGGGCTTGCGCGGCTTGGCCGGGAGCCGACGGGGGACGAACAGCGCTTCCAGGCGCTCCGGCTCGGTACAGGCGCGCAGGAAGTCCACCCGATCAACCAGTCCCGGGTCGACCGGCCCCGCCAGCGCGGGGTCGAGTTCCGCACGATGAACGTCCGCCACTGGGACCGCATCGTCGCCGCTTGGGTAGCCGGCAACGAGCGCTCCGAGTCGTTGGCGTACTCAGCAGACGTGCCGGCACAACAGGGCTTCGGCGTAGGCGTGACGCCCGGTTCGTGATCATCCGAGGCCGAGGAGTGTGAGGGGCGATGGGGTTACGGGCGTTGTGGCGGAGGCAGGCCGCGATGTTCTTCGCTCCTGCTGTTCGGAGGGCTCCGATGGCGAGGTTGCGCCAGGTGGCCATCGCGCGGGGCGCGTTGCCGGTGCGCACTTGTGAGGCGTCCTCAGCGAAGGTGGTGTCGCGGACGTGGTGCAGGGCTTCGATGCGTCAAGCAGGCTGCGCCTATGAGTTGTCTTCGTCGAGGAGTTTGGCGAAGCGGGGGTGGATGCGGGTGCGTCGCCCGCGCGTCTTGGCGAGGCGTTCTTCGAGTTCGGTGATCTTGTCTGGTGGGGCGTTCATGATCCATCGGTAGGGGTGCCGTGTCTCCTGTCGTCCGGTGAGGTGCCCGTCTGTGATCCATTTGCGGACGGTGCCGAGGGTGCAGCCGAGGTGGGCGGCGAGGTCGCCCAGCCACCACTCGTGTTCCCGGGGCGCTTCGGCCGGGTCGGCCGGCCATGGCCCCGTCTGGGGCGGCAGTGGTCTGCCGTTGCGCTGAAGGATCTGTGCCACGCACGTCTGTCTCGCCCTGCCGCGTCGGGGAGCCGGGGAGACCTCGTGGGGCATCCCGCCTCGGACGCACCTGACCTCTCGCAGCGAAGATTGACCGTTCTCACCGAACATTGAGTGTCTGACTATTTCCAAAAGTAGGGTCTCAACTCGCCCCGGCTGGGATCTGTGGCTGAATGCGGTGTGAACGAGAACCCCTCTCGCTAAGGTGATCGCCCAAGTCTGGTCAACTGCCTCGTTACTGGGGGCTTTCCACTGTGGGGGGACACGCGCGTGAGTCGCGGAGAGGTGGTACTCCAGGCCGCTCGGGCCGCTGCTGCGACCATCCAGCTGGCGTTACAACAACGGCTCCTCGCGGTATACGGACCGGACTGGCTGACTGCCGTGAACGAACGTCGCCGACGGGAAGGCTACAAACCCGGACGAGGCTTGGACGACCACCGGTTTTGCCTGTTCGTGTTCGGCCACGATCCAGCGACGGTGCGTTGGGCGGAGGAGCATTGGCGCCGCAGTGCCCGACAGCTTGGCGCGCTCTCTAACCGCGTCGTGCACGATGAGACGCTCACCCCGGCCGACGAGGACCGGGCACAGTCGATCGCCCGAGCGGTGCATGGCTGGAGCTTCGTTGCCCCTTCGCCTGTCAGCGGTAAGGACGTCACGAGCGAATTGCGAGTGACGGCCTGGAAGGCCGCCTTGGGTGACGTCGTCGAGGTGAGACTGCTCGAGCGCAATGCCAACGGACGGTCGTCCACCGTCAAGGTCCGGCTACCCATCGGTGTCACAAGCGGTCAGCTACTGAGGGTTCCTGGTCGCGGCGCCCCCGGAACGGGAGGTGGGCCTAATGGCGATCTCTTCCTGCGCGTCCGCGTCGAGCCCTGAAAGCCCGATGGGCTGGCGCGCGGTCGACGCTTCCGGCGACCGGACATCACCGACTCGGCAGGCAGCGCGGACGCCCAGGACCGCGGGCAAGATGTACGCCCTGCTTTACCTCATCATCCTTGCTGCTGGGTAGGAGCCCTGCCCGGTGCAGCCGACGCAGGCTCGCATGCGGCATCGACACAACACTCTGACCTGCGCGCTTAACCGTCGGTGGGACGCCCGACTGGTAGGTGGAGTCGGCTTGACAGAGCTCTAGAACCCGTGCGGCCCCGGAAGGCCCGGCGACCCCGGCTCGGAGGGGCCCGGGGCGGGTGGATTGCGCGGAGGATCCAAAGGCGCCGGTGACTGAGGGCCTGCGGGCCCAGGCGCCGAGCCTGTGGTTGTGGGGCCTTCCGGTACCCGCGATAAGCGGCTCTTCCTGCGTGAGGGTTCCCGAAGCGGCGTCGTGGACATGTGGGTATTCCTGGGCGGCAGTGGCGGCGGGGTGGCGGGTTCCGGTGCCGCCGTCGGATGGGACGGTCCGGCGGTGCACGCGTAGTGGCGCAGCGAGTGGGTCAGCTTACGGAGGTGGCGCACGTTGAGGCCGTGTAGGGCCTCACCGATGACGCGGGTCGTGTCGTCGGTGAGGGCCAGAAACGTGGGATGCAGGATGTACTTGCCCAGCTTGACTGCCGCCTCCAGCGTCTTGTCGCCGCGGGCCAGGTCGGTGACGAGGGTGGCGGTCCACCCCTCGGGCGAGGCGTGTGGGAGCACCAAGCGCCCCAGGACGTCGAAGGCGTCGGCCGTCCGGATCTCACCGGGATGCGGGACGTCGTCCCGGCCCGGTACGCCGGGCGCGCCGAGATCGGCCTTCGCCCAACTGTGCGCCCGCACGTGCACGGCGAGAGCGAGAGCGGTACGGACGAATCCCTCCTGCGCCGCGGCCCCGATCGGGGGGTGGCTCGGCATGTCGGGCCCCAGCATCGCTTGTGTCTGCCCCGCCAGCTTGCCGAGGGCCCATGTTTGCCGAGCCGGGACCGGAGGGTTTCGCCGCAGTTCCCGGGCCGCGTCACGGGCGGCCCCCAACACACCGCGGGCCAGCCGGTCGAGGTGCTCAGGTGATGTGGTGGACCACTGATGTGGCCCCGTACGGTCGTTGTCGTCCACGCTGCTTCCCCCTCGCCGGCCGGTCCGACGGTACGAACAGGAAAGGCCGGTAAGCGCAGGATGCCCCGTCCGATGTCGTTGTTCCAGACGTAGTACCGAACACGGCAGTGGCTGGAAGACCAGGACAACTCCGTCAGTCCCAGCATCTACCGATGGCCCCACCAGTGCTGCCGGAACGACGGGGGACGCGACTCCGGACCGCAACCGCCTTCTACGCGATCCGGCACTCAACCTTCAGTGAGCCTCTTTCATCCTGAATAGTCGCTGGTCATGAGTGTGTGGATGGCTTGGACGGTGCGGCTGATGCGGCGGGTGGAGGAGCGTGCTCTGCGCATGATGCGCCAGGACTTGAGCCGGGCGAAGGCGCGTTCGCCGGGGGCTCGGAGCCGGGCGTGGTCGCGGTTGAACTGCTGGTAGTGCTCGGGCTGTTCGCTGTGGTGGTAGTACGGGGTGCGGAAGGTGGCGCCGACGCCCTGGTAGGCGCGGTCCGCCAGCACGAGGATCTGCCGGGTCAGGCAGGCCTGGACGATGCCGTGGGCGCGGGCCGAGGTCAGGTCATGTGTGCGGCCGGGTGCCGCGCGGGAGAACCACAGCGGTGTGCCGTCAGGGCGGGCGATGACCTGCACGTTCATGCCGTGCTTCTTGTGTTTCTGCGAGTAGTACGGCTGATCGGCGCGGACGCGGTCGGTGGGGATCAGCGTGCCGTCAACGATGACGTGGTCGCCCTCACCGAGGCCGGTGAGGGCTTCATGGAGGCCTGGGGCCCAGGAAGCCAGCACCTCCAGGGCCTCGTCCACGTAGCGCCAGGCGGTGGCCTGCGATATCGCGAACCCGGCGCCGAGCTGGGCGAACGTCTCGTTCTTGCGCAGGTGGACCAGCGTGAGCAGTGCCTGGTCGAAGCAGCGGAGCTTCCGCCAGCGGGTGTTACGTGCGCGGCGGTGCTCGTACAGCAGCCAGGCGACGTGCTCAACGAGCTCGTGCGGGACGTCGAGCGTGGCAGGATACGGAACCAACAGGGCCCCTTCGGTCGCCGGTGTGCTGAGTGGAATCACCGCGCCAACGACGAGGGGCCCTGCCTCGTCACCACACCCACTGACCAGCCCATTTCACCCGCCAGTACAGGATGAAAGAGGCTCAGTGAGAATCGCTCAGCGTTCACTGCGACAGGTCAACCGCAGCGGATCTTCCGCCGGAAGCGAGTGGCTGACTTGATTCGTTCGAATAGAAGTACGAATATCGGGTCATGTCTGCGAGACCGGTGGCGAGCGTGCGCGCGGGGGGCGGTGCCGGTGAGCCGGGGCCGTCCTCGCTGCTCGGCTCCTTGCTGCCGGGCGGGCGGATTCGCCCCGGCACGGCGGTCAGCGCCGGTGGGGACATGCCGCTGCTGCTGGCGCTCGCGGCGGAAGCGTCCACCGATGCGGTCGGATGGGCGGCCGTGGGCTTGCCGCAGATGGGTGCGCTCGCCGCTGAGGCGGCGGGGCTGGACCTGGCGAGCGGCATGCGGATCGATGATCCCTGGCAGGGCGCCGAGGCGCGATTGCAAGTGATCTCCGCGGTGTGGGAGGGGGTGGGCAACGGGCACGGTCTGCTGCGCGGACGCCGTGTGAAGGTGGCGGCGGCCGGCCGCGGCGCCGCGGCCGCGCCCCGGTATGCCGAGATGTGGCTGCCCGGCCCCGACGGCGCCATCGCCTTGGTGCCCACCAACGGTGCGCACGAGAGCGACCCTGTACCGGCAGCGGGGGCAGGGCTAGAGCGGCGTGCGGTCCTGCGCGTGGTGAGATGACCTGCGGTGGGCCGCGTGATCAGGCGGTGTGGAGGCCCGCGACGGCCTCGGTCAGCCGGGCATGCTTGACCAGGCGGTTCGACGGCGGACACTCCCCAGGCGTAGTACCCGGACTCGGCCACTGCAGCCACCCGGCAGGCCAGCTGCACTGGCAGATGCTCACGGACCATCACGCGGATGGCTTCGAACCGCCTTTTGGGGACGTCACCTCGCCCAGCAGTTCGGTGGCCCGTCGGTGGATGGCCAACTCGGCCTCCAACTCGGCGATGCGTTTGCGGGCCGCAGCGAGCTCGGACAAATTGCTGCTGTTCATGCCGGGCAACTGCCCCGTATCGATGAGGTGCTGGCGGCGCCATACATAGATCGTCTGGTCGCTGATGCCGAGGAGCCGGGCGACCTCGGCGACCTTCCTTCCGGATGCGACGAGATCGAGAACCTTGCGGCGGAACTCGGGCGGATGGCTGCGGGGCATCACGGCCTCCGAAGGCTGCTGGATCGTCAATTGTCCAGCAACCCGACTCCATCAGAACCGGGGCATACCAGTCCCTCGTGAGGTTCGCTTCTCGGCGCAGGATCAAAAACACCTACTTGCCGCCAGGATCACCACAATTGTTTCGGCCGTGGTCGAAACGTTCAGGTCACGGTAGAACGTCGGTCCCTTGCGTCCCTGCTTGTTGGAGTTCGAGGAGCTGGACCTCGAGTCGGCGCTGTGCCGGTCGGCGAACCGATTGTTGGAGCGGGCACCTTCGAGCCGTTCCTGGAGTGTGCGGTGTTCTTGGGTGAGCTGAAGGACGTGTTGCTTGAGTGTGGTGTTCTCGGTGGTGATGGCTTGGGCGGATTCGCCGGGGACCATCTGCTCGGCGTCGCGGGTCTGTCCCTGCAGCTTGCTGGTCTGCTGTCGCTGAGCGTGTACTTCCTTCTGCGTGCGGGTCAGTTCTGCTTCGGCGTTCAGTGCCCGCTCTCGCCAGGAGGCTTCGATCTGGTCGTGGGCCTCTTCGGAGGCGCGGTTGTGACGGTTCTTGCTGGCGGTGATGGCTTTCTGGACCAGCTTGCGGGCGTCGGCGTTGTCATAGAGGAACGTGGATGACACGTCCGCCCGGTCAGCGATGGCCCGGACGGTGAGGCGGCCGCGTTCGCGACGTAGTTGAGCGATGGCTTTCTCGAACAGGCTGAGCTTGACCTGTGTTTGTCGACGGCGGGCGGCAACGGCTGAATCCGTTACGGCGAGTGGCTCCGTTGTCGTTCTCCGGTGTGCGGGAGCCTGGGCGGAAAGGCTCCAGCTGCTGTGGGGCGGACATCCTTGCGCATCTCGCCCCGGTTGCCTGAAGCCGTTGTCTTGCGGTTGTGTAGCAGGCTTTACGTCTGTCACCTCCGTGTAATTCGGTCACGGTTGCCCGATTTTTCGGCCGTTTAGATCTTGGCTCGAGTAGAACCTTGACAGGTAAATGATCACGCGGGGTAATCTTCGCTCGCTATACGGTCACAGTTTTTTCACAAGTGACGTACAAGGGGTGGGGGATGGGGCGCAGACGTGCGCGCTGGCTCGGCATGAGCGCAGCGCTTGTTCTGGCTGTGGGGGGCCTGAGTTCGGCGTCTCCAGCGGTGGCGGCGGTCGTCTGTCCGTCGGGTGTGGAGTCTGATTTCAACGGCGACGGGCAGCGGGATGTGGCGATCGCCGATCCTGAGGCGACGGTCGCCGGGCACGCTGATGCCGGTGCAGTGCATGTGGTCTACGGCAGCGGCAAGGGCAACTTACTGACCGTTTCAGAATGACATTCGTTGTGGGGCTTGGCAGTTGGGTGTTGTGTCGGCAGTATCGGTTGAGTGGCTGCTGAACTTGTGCCTGATGACCTGTGGGAACGTGTAGCCCCGCTTTTACCTGCTCGGCCGCCTCGGCGGCATCGGTATCCGGGGCGGTTGCCGGCAGATGACCGGGCTGCGCTCAGAGGCATCGTCTACGTGCTGTGCAAAAGCGTGAGCTGGCGGGACGTTCCCGCAGAACAGGTCGGCTGCAGTGGCGTGACGGCCTGGCGGCGACTGCGGGACTGGACCGAGGCCGGTGTCTGGCCGCAACTGCACGAGGTGCTGCTGGCCGAGCTGCGTGCGGCGGGTCTGCTGGACATGGACGACGCCGCGATCGACGGATCGCACGTGAGGGCTCTGAAAGGGGGGCTCACACCGGACCTTCGCCGGTCGACCGGGCCCGGCCCGGCAGCAAGCACCACTTGATCGTCGACCGGCAAGGCACCCCCTTTGCGTCTCACTGACCAGCGGGAACCGCCACGACATCACCCAGCTGATGCCCCTGCTCGATGCGATACCCCGCATCCGCGGTGTCCGCGGTCGACCCAGGCACCGGCCAAGTCGGCTGTTCGCCGACCGCGGTTACGACTACGACAAGTACCGCCGCCTTCTCCGGGCTCGCGGCATCACACCCAAGTTCGCCCGAAAAGGCATCACGCACGGCTCCGGCCTGGGAAAGACGCGTTGGGTCGTGGAGCGCACATTTGCCTGGCTGCACCAGTTCAAACGGCTGCGGATCCGCTACGAGAAGCGCGCAGATCTCCACCTGGGCTTCCTCCAACTTGCCTGCAGCATCATCTGCTTGAGACGACTCCGAACCTCATTCTGAAACCATCAGTTAGAGCTGTCGCAGGACTCGGCCAACGCGCCCGGGGCGTCGGAGGACGGCGACCGGTTCGGGCACTCCCTCGCTGTGTACGACGCGAATCTGGACGGCTGTAGTGACCTTGTGGTCGGCATTCCGTACGAGGACCTGTCGGTGACGCCTGCCTCGGGGGCGGCGGTGAACAACCGCGACGCCGGAATGGTGCAGATCTACTACGGCGCGCCGGCCGGGCTGGGGGCGGGCCCGGCGGCGAAGGAGATTCTCCAGGGCGAGGGCAAGCACTTGGAGGGGCTGGCCGAGAACGAGGACTGGATCGGCTACGCACTCGCGGCGGGGAAGTCGTCGAGTGGCGTTCCGTTCCTGGCGGTCGGCGGTCCGGGTGAGGACCTCGGGACCGTCACGGACGCCGGGGCGGTGTTCTACCTGTCAGGTACCGCACTGACGAAGGCGACGGTGCAGCAGGACACCACGGTGGCCGGAGACGTGCCAGGCATCGCGGAGCAGGACGACCGCTTCGGTTCGTCGCTCGCGGCCACGCCGACGCATCTTGCGGTCGGGGTTCCAGGAGAGGCGCTGGACACCGTGACCTTTGCCGGCGCCGCGACGGTGTTCAGCCACACGCTGGTGTCCAACTCGCCCAAGCCGTTGATCGGTCTGGCGCAGGACCAGGACGCGATCAGTGGTGAGGGGGAGACGGCAGACCGGTTCGGTACCGCGCTGGCGATGGTTCCCTACCGGCCGTCCGGCGCCACCAGTACGACTGAGTCCCTGCTGGCGGTCGGTGTGCCGGGTGAGGACCTGGTCGCCACGACCGATGCGGGCGCTGTGCACATCTTCCGGCTCACGGCTTCGGGCACGGCCACGCAGACCGCGTGGGTCGACCAGGACACCGGTGAGATGGAGGGCGAGTCCGAGGCGGGTGACTTCTTCGGCCAGCAGCTCGCGGCCGTCAACTCCTCACCAAATGCGACGAGTACGGCCACCACCACCCGTCTGGCGGTCGGCGCCCCGGGAGAGGAGTGGCAGCAGCAGGACCTGGAGAAGGGGGGCGTGCAGATCATGGCCATGGTCGGTGATCCGGGCGCGGACAACTCCTGGGTCGATCCCGGGTACGGCCTGGGCGAGACGGTGGGACCGCACATGTACACCGGGATGAGCCTGGGTGCGACACCGGGGCTGCTGTATGTCGGGGTTCCCTATGGCGAACCGGAGGCTCGGGCGGTCTATGGCTTCCCGTGGAAGGTGGCCAGCGGTGGTACTCCGACTGTGAGTTACAAGCCGGGCGCCGGTGGGATTCCTGCTGGTGGCAAGGCGTTCGGTGCGGTGGTGCGGTAATGGCGGTCCCGCGCGGTACTTCTGCGTTCCTTCGCGCATTCCGGCAGGTCAGAGAGAGCGGAACCTTGTCCAGACGCACGGGCCGTGGGGTGGCGCTACGCGCTGCTGTGGCGACGACGCTTGCCGGGGCCGTAGTGGCGACCGGGCTGACTTTGAACGCCGTGCCGGACCCGGAAACGGGTGATCAGACGCCGATAGCGGCGTCCGGCCCGGCCCGCACGGAGTCGGCTGCCCTGGCTGCGGCAGACAACAGCAATGAGCCGGTCGAGGTGGTGGGGCTGCGCTCGGAGCGGCGTGAGGTATTCGCGCAACCGGACGGGACTTTTCAGGCGAGGGAGTACACCGAGCCGGTCCGCATGATCCGGGCGGGCAAGTGGATCGAGATCGATGAGGCCCTGGTGAAGCGGGAGGACGGGCGGTGGGGGCCGAAGGCGACCACCGTGGATCTGTCCTTCGCGGGCGGGGCGAAGGACGAGCCGTTCGTGACCCTGCGCCGGGCAGGGCGGGAGATGTCGCTGACGTGGCCCGACGGTGTGCTGCCCGCACCGAAGATCGAGGGGAGCACGGCGACGTACGCGGAGGTCCATCCCGGTGTCGACCTCGTGGTGCGGGCCGAGCCCGACGGTTTCGGGCACCTGCTGGTGGTCAAAACGCCGCAGGCGGCGGCCGCCCCTGAGATCGCGAAGATCGCCCTCGGGCTGAAGACGGTCGGACTGAAGGTCAGTGAGGACGCCTCTGGGGCGATTGTCGCCAAGGACGAGGCTGTCGACGGCACGGTCTTCGAGGCGGGCAAGCCCAAGATGTGGGACTCGGCAGCGACCGCCGAGAGTGGTGCGCGGTCCGGTGGTCCCACTTCGGTGACGCGATCACTGGCAGCAGCCGCGCAGGACGGCGAGCAGGAGGCCGAACCTGCCCTCGAAGGACCGGGCGGCGGCGGTCGCACCGCGCCGTTGGAGGTCGAGCTCAGCAAGGACGCGTTGACACTCACCCCCGACCAGGCTCTGTTCGAGGACGCCGACACGGTGTGGCCGGTGGTGATCGACCCGATCCAGCGCACCACGTCCCGTACATCATGGACGGGCGTGATGTCGGGGATGCCCTCCGAACAGGACTGGAAGTACTCCGGGGACGCAGGTGTGGGCCAGTGCCCCACCGACTACAACCCGGTCTCCTGCAATGGCGTGGGCGTGCGGCGGCTGCTGTTCACCATGCCGATGTCGTTCTACAAGGACAAGCAGATCCTGGGCACGACGTTCTCCGCCCGAGTGGCCCACATCTACAGCGCGACCCCGACCGCCGAGCCGATCCGGCTCTACCGGGTCGGCGGCAAGAATCGTTCTCTGACTTCCTCCAGTGACTGGAACAGCACCAAGGACGACTGGAGCGATCACCTGGCGACCGTCGACAAGGCGATCTCCCCGACCTCGTGCGGCAGCCAGGCCAATCTGCACTTCGAGAGCGGCGTATCCGGGGAGCTGACAGGCGCGGTCAGGACGGCCGCCGCGAACGGCTGGTCCTCGATGACCCTGGGCCTGCGGGCCACGGACGAGTCACGGTTCGCGGAGTGGAAGCGGATCTGCGGCAACGCCCACCTCTCGGTCAGCTACAACAACCTGCCCGGGAAGATCTCCACCGCGAAGATGTCCTCCGACCCGGGCGGCTCCTGCAAGTGGGGTGCCGCGCGCCCGTACGCGGAGGAGTCCCCGGAGCTGACCGCCTACGCCTCGGACCCTGACCACCGACCCGGGCGCACGGACAAGGTGCAGGTGCAGTTCAAGGTGGCGTGGACGCCGAAGGGCGGGACGGCCGAGACTTCGTACACCTACGACACGTCCTATCAGTCACCGACCTCCACCACGGCGTTCAAGCACCGGGTGAAGGCGAGCATCCCGGAAGGTGTAGTCATCTACTGGAGTGCCCGTGCCTACGACGGGGACGGCTGGGGACCGTGGAGCACGGACGGTGATCCGCAGCGCTGCGAGTTCATTCTGGACAAGACCAAGCCGGGCAAGCCGCTGGTGAATTCGCAAGAGTACCCCTCGGATTCCGTCGAGCACGACGGGGTGGGCACGGCGGGCACCTTCATCTTCGCGCCCAACCCGAACGACTCCATCGCTGACACCGACGTGGTGTCCTTCCGGTACGGCTTCAACAGCGACGCCGACCCCACCACGGCTGCTACCCCGTCCAGGGCCGGCGGTTCGGTCTCGGTGACGTGGACGCCGACGAAGTGGGGCCGCAACTGGGTGGAAGTGATCTCGGTGGACAAGGCGGGTAACGCCGGCACCAAAGCCCGTTACGAGTTCCTGGTCACCGAGGGCAAGCCGGCTGCCGCGCAGTGGAACCTCGCGGATGCGGCGGGCAGCGCCTCGGCGCACGACGAACGCGGCGAGTACGCGGCCGACACGGGCTCCGGGGTCACCTTCGGGGTGGCCGGCCCGGGTGGCAAGGCGGACGCGGCGGCCTCTTTCGACGGCAGCACGGACGCCTATCTCGACTCGGTCAACTCCGTGCTGGACACCGCCAAGAGCTTCAGCGTCAGCGCCTGGGTGCGGCCCACCGACCTCAGCCGGGACGTGACCGTCGTCAGCCAGGACGGCACCGGAGTACCCGGTTTCACCCTCGGCTACGACACCACGGTCGGTACTTGGGCGTTCGGCACCCCGGCGACGGACGTGGACACGCTCGGTGAATGGAAGGCAGTGGCCACCAACATCACCCCGGTCAAGGACCAATGGGTGCTGCTGACCGGCGTGTACGACGCGAACGCGAGCGGCGGGCCGCAGCTGCGGCTCTATGTCAACAAGACATCCGTGGGCACCGCACAGCGCCGCTCGGTCTGGAAGACCTACGGTCCGCTCCAGATCGGCCGTTCGACGGCGAAGAGCGGCTACCGCGACCACTTCAAGGGGGACCTTGCCGAGGTCCGTGTCTTCGACCGGGTGCTGCCGGCTTCGCAGGTCGGGGAACTGATGACGATCAAGCCGACGCGCAAGGGCTACTGGCAGCTCGATGCCGCCAGCGGCACCACGTCGGTGGAGACCGGTGGCGGGCAGGGACTGACGCTGGCCGGTAACGCCCAGGTCTACCAGCCGTCGCCGCCTGATCCCGATGACCCGTTCTCCTCGGCCGATCCGCCGGCCCTGGTCGGCGCCGGTCACCTGCTCCTGGACGGCTCGGGCGACTATGCGGCCACTGCGGCCGCACCGTCCACCGGGGCGAGCAGCTTCACCGTCACCGCCCGTGCGCAGTTGACCAGCATCGACGGCAAGGTCCCGCAGACGGTGCTCTCGCTGCCGGGCGCGGCGGCCAACCGGGTCCAGGTGCGCTTCCGCCCCGACCCGGACGGCGGCACCAGTTCGCGCTGGGAACTGGCGGTGGCAGAAGCGGACTCCACATCGTCGGCGGTGAAGGTGTTCCAGGACGATCAGGAACTCCCCGACACCGGCGGCTCGGGCCAGCACCTGGCGGTGGTCTATGACGCCTTCGCCAACGAGATCCGTCTCTACGTGGAAGGCCAACTGGCCAGTACCGCCCACGGCATGGACAACACGCTGTGGTCCACCACCAAGGGATTGCAGGTCGGGCGCTCGGCACTCGACTCGGCGGAGTACTTCGCCGGGGCGATCGACGAGGTCCGCGCGTACGACGGGGCTGTCGACCCGGCGGTCGTGAACCAGATGTCCCTCCTGACCGCAGTACCCGACATGTAGTGCCCCATCCGGGGGCGGGATGCCAAGAATCCCGCCCCCGCCCAGCACTTCGTACCACTTCTTTCTCATGCTCTTGCCGCGTGCCGGGCCGCCATGTCCGTGTGCCCGCGTGCAGCTATCGATGGGTGGAGTTTTGATGCCGTTCCGTGGCCGGTTGGTCGACCAGCTCATACCCAGACGGGTGGTGGGCTCCCTGACGCTTGTTCTGTCTCTCGCGCTCGGCGGCGGTCTGCTGTCACCGGTGGCCTTCGCCGCGGACAAGCCGTCGGAGCTGGAACGGGCCAGGGACACGGTCCCGGTGGTCCAGGGGAAGTCGGGCAAGGCCGCCGAACGGCCGGCGGATCCGATGAAGAAGAACTCCGATCCGCGCCTGGACAAGCCGTCCTGGCCGGGCAGGGCCAGTGCGGAGATCACGGTCGGTGACGCGGGATCGAAGGCCCCCCGCGCGGTGAAGATCGGCTCGCTTCCCGTCGTGGCCACCCCTGTCAAGAGCGTGGCCAAGGGCAAGAGGGAGGGCACCGCCCCGGACAGGATCGCGGTGGATGTCCTGGGCGCGGCCGACGCCGAACGTCTGGGGGCGAGCGCCGTACTCAAGGTGGAGCGCGCCGACGGCGGCGGACGCTCCGCGCCGGTACGGCTCAGCGTGGACTACTCCTCCTTCGCCGAGGGCTACGGAGGTTCCTACGGCTCACGTCTGCGCCTGGTCGAGCTGCCGCCGTGTGCGGCGGTGGCCGCTCCGGGCAGCAAGGCCTGCCCGGAGCGGCCCAAGGTACTGCCGACCACGAACAATCCGCAGAGCCAGACGCTGTCCGCCGACGTGACCGCAGCCCCCGAGGCAGCCGGAACCTCTGCTGCGAAGGCCGTTGCGCCCAGTCTGTTCGCGGTCGCGGCCGGTCCGTCGTCGGCTCAGGGGACTTACAAGGCGACCGCGCTGGCGCCCGCGTCGAGCTGGAACGTGGCGGCCTCCTCCGGAGGCTTCTCCTGGAACTATCCGCTGAAGGCTGTTTCCACTCCGGGCGGTCTGGTGCCGACGGTCGGGCTGGGCTACTCCTCGCAGTCCGCCGACGGCCGCACCTCGGCCACGAACAACCAGGGATCCTGGGCCGGAGACGGTTTCTCCTACGATCCCGGTTACATCGAACGCCGCTACAAGCCCTGCTCGGACGACGGGCATGCCGGGTCGGGCGAGCAGTGCTGGGCGTTTGAAAACGCCACCATCCTGTTGAACGGGCAGTCCAGCGAGCTGGTCCAGGACGACACCACCAAGAAGTGGCACCTGTCCAGCGACGACGGCGCCAAGGTCGAGAAGCGCACCGGCGCGACGAACGGCGACAACGACGGAGAGCACTGGGTCGTCACCACCAGCGAGGGCACCGAGTACTACTTCGGGCTGAACCGCCTGCCCGGCTGGGCCAGCGGCAACGAGGAGACCAAGTCCACCTGGACCGCTCCGGTCTTCGGCGACGACTCCGGTGAGCCTTGTTACGACGCCACCTTCTCCTCCGCGCACTGCAAGCAGGCCTGGCGCTGGAGCCTGGATCACGTCAAGGATGCTCACGGCAATGTGATGTCGTACTTCTACGAGCCGGAGACCAACTACTACGCCCTGAACGGCAAGACGGACGTCAACGGCACCGCCTACCACCGTGGCGGTTACCTCAAGCGCATCGACTACGGTCAGCGTGACGGCCAGTCCTATGCCGCCAAGGCCCCGGCCCGCATCAACTTCACGGTCGCCGAACGCTGCCTGCCCACCGACACCTTCGACTGCGCGACCTCGAAGCGCACCAAGGCGAACGCCGCGAACTGGCCTGATGTACCGGTCGACCAGGAATGCGTGGCGAGCACCAAGTGCACGGTCGGTCAGACCTTCTTCACCACCAAGCGGCTGACCGGGGTCACCTCCCAGATCCGCAAGGACGCCACCACCTACCAGGACGTGGACCACTGGGCCTTCACGCACCTGTTCCAGGACAACGGCGACGACTCCAAGGCGCTGTGGCTGTACAAGATCCAGCATGAGGGCCGGGATGGCACGGCAATCAAGATGCCGGCCATCGAGCTGTTCGGCGAGCAGCTGGCCAACCGGGTGGACGCGATCGGCGACAATATCGCCCCCTTCAACCGCTACCGGCTGACCACCGTCCTGAGCGAGACCGGCTCCCAGCTCGACGTCAACTACGCACCCGTCAACTGTGAGAAGTCAGCCCTGCCCAAGCCGGGGGAGTCGACCAAACGCTGCTATCCGGTGCAGTGGGCACCTCCGGGCCACCTGGAGCCGATCACCGACTGGTTCCACAAGTACGTCGTCGCCGAGATCATCGAGACCGACCGCACCGGCGGCAGCGAAGGCATTGTCACCCGCTACGCCTACCAGGGCGAAGCGGGCTGGCGGAAGGCCAAGCCCGATGGAATCACCGAGAACAAGTTCCTGACCTGGGGCAACTGGCAGGGCTACGGAAAGGTCTCGGTCACCAGCGGAACCGCGGACAAGCAGTCCACCCGCATCGACTACACGTACATGCAGGGCATGGACGGCGACAAGGACGCCGCCGGTGCCACCCGCAGCGTGAAGGTGAAGAACTCCCAGGGCTCGGAGTTCACGGATGCGGAGGAGTACACCGGGCACGAGTTGGAGGCCGTCACCTATGACGGTTCCACGGTGGTCTCGCGGACGATCAGCGAGCCGTGGAAGTTCAACACGGCCACGCAGACTCGTGACTGGGGCACGCGGCACGCGGTGATCTCCAAGCCGCGGGTCCAGCGGGGCTTCACTCCGCTGTCGGCCGGTGGCTGGCGTGAGACCAGGAGTGTCACCACGTACGACACCGCTACCCATACCGGTCGCGTCACTCAGGTCGAGGATCTCGGGGACGTCTCCACCGCCTCCGACGACACCTGTACCCGCACCTATTACGCGGACAACGCCGACAAGAACATCCTGTCCCTGCCCTCGCGCAGTGAGGTCGTCACGGTTGAGTGCGGGACCGCGGCTGATCGCTCCAAGCAGGTTCTGGCCGACGAGCGCACCTCGTACGACAACGGCGCGTACGGCGCGGCGCCCACCAAGGGGGACGCGACCAAGGTCGAGCGGATGACCGCCCATGACGGGACCACCGCCACCTATCAGGTGACCGGCACCACCGGCTATGACGCCTTCGGGCGCCCGGTGTGGCAGAAGGACGCCAAGGCCAATGAGACCAAGACCGCCTACACCGAGGGCAACGGCCTGCTGACCAAGACGGCCGTCACGAACGCGGCCGGGCATGTCACGACCACCGACTACAACCCGGCTCGCGGTGCCTCGATCGGGCAGTCCGACCCCAACGGCAGGCGCACCGATCTCGCCCATGACGCGATCGGCCGTCTGACCTCTGTCTGGCTGCCCGACCGGGACAAGTCCCAGACGCCCAGCATCAAGTACTCCTACCTGGTGCGTACCGACAAGCCGGTTGCGATCAAGACCGAGAAGATCGAGGTCGGTGGCAGTTACGGCGTCGAGTACGAGCTGTTCGACAGCCTGTTGCGTGGCCGGCAGAAGCAGACCGAGGGTCCCGGCGGCACCCGGATGGTCGCCGATGCCTGGTACGACGGTGCGGGCAAGGTCACCAAGACCAACGCCACCTACCGTGCCGCGGGTGTCCCCAGTGATGAGTTGTTGATCGCCGGGAACGGTGCGGTCGGTGCGCAGAGCCGCACCGAGTACGACGGCCTGGGCCGGCCCACCGCCGCGATCGATCTGCACGCCGGCACCGAACAATGGCGCACCACCACCCGTTACGACGGCGAGCTCACCCACTCCGACCCGCCCGCAGGCGGCATCGCCACCACCTCCGTCACCGACGCCGGGGGACGTACCACCGCCCTGCGGCACTACCACGGGGATCGTCCCGACGTGGCGCTCGGCTACGACGAGACGAAGTACAGCTACACCCCGAACGGTCAGCTCAAGACCGTCACGGACGACAAGAGCAATGTCTGGAGCTACGAGTACGACCAGCTGGGCCGCAAGATCAAGTCCATCGACCCCGATGCCGGGACTTCCGAGACGCATTACGACGCGCTCGACCGGGTGGACTGGACGATCGACGGCAATGGCAAGAAGGTCTCCACCCAGTACGACTCGCTGTCCCGGCCGACGTTCACGTGGGAGGGCGAGCCGACCACCGGCACCAAGCTGACCGAGACCCGCTATGACAAGGCGGGCTGGCTGGGCCAGGCCTGGGCTTCGATGCGGTATGTGAACGCGACCCAGTACATCGGCTCCGCGGTGACCTCGATGGATGATTTCTACCGCCCGCTGAAGACCACGTACGCGGTGCCCGCCTCCGAGGGTGCGCTCGCGGGCAGTTACGAGTTCACCACGTCCTACAACCATGACGGCACCGTGCGGGGCACCGGTCTGCCCGCCGCCGGTGGCCTTGCCGCCGAGCCTTTGACCTACGGTTACGACGAGCTCCAGCGCCCCACGACCCTGACCGGCAGCACGTCGTACGTCACGGGCACCACCTATTCCGGTATCAGCCAAGTGCTGGGGATGGAGTTGTCCACCGGCAGTGGGAAGAAGGTCGGGCAGACCTTCGAGTACGAGCCGGGCACGGGCCGTCTGCGCACCGCGAGCGTGGACATCGCCGGCGCGAGTGCTCCGGCGAAGCGGTCCTCGTATTCCTACGACCAGGTCGGCAACGTCCTGTCGATCTCGGACACCGCGAATGCCGACTCTACAGCGACCACCGACGTGCAGTGCTTCGCCTACGATGCAGGCGCCCGTCTGAAGGATGCCTGGACGCCGGCGGCCACCGGCGGCGCGGCTCAGGGTGCAGGCACCGTGGGCAGTACCGGACTCGAAGGTTCAAAGCCCACCGCCTGCGACGCCGCGCCCGGGACGAACACGCTGGGTGGACCGGCCCCGTACTGGAAGTCCTACAGCGTCGACTCGATCGGCAACCGCACCAAGGAAGTCATCCACGACACCGGCCGGGACGCGGCCAAGGACGTCACCCGCACCTACACCTACGGCGGCGCGGGTGCCGCGGGCGACGGCCCGCACCAGGTCACCAAGGTCATGGAGAACACCCCGACCGGTGACAACCAGTCCACCTTCACCTACGACGACGCCGGCAACACCAAGACCCGCGTCGTCGACGGTAATACCCAGAGCATCGACTGGGACGCCACCGGCAAACCCGCCAAGATCAAGACCGCGGAGGGTGACAGCACTTTCCTCTACGGTCCCGACGGCTCCCGGATGATCCGTAAGGATCCCAAGGCCACCACCGTCTACCTGCCCGGCATGGAGCTCTCCCTCGCGGCGGGCTCCTCCACGGTCAAGGCCACCCGCTACTACAGCCACGCCGGCCAGACCGTCGCGATCCGCACCAGCGACAACAAGCTCTCCTTCCTGTCCGCCGACCACCACGGCACCGGCGAACTCGCCATTGATGCCGCCACCGGAGCGATCACCCAGCGCCGCTCCGACCCCTACGGCGTCGACCGCGGCAAGCCCATCGGCAGCTGGCCCGGAGAGAAGGGCTTCGTCGGCGGCACCAACGACGAGTCCACCGGACTGACCCACATCGGGGCCCGCTCCTACGACCCCGAACTCGGCAAGTTCATCTCCGTCGACCCGATCATCGACTACACCAGCCCGCAGCAGATCAACGGTTACGCCTACGCTGACAACAACCCCACCACGCTCTCCGACCCCACCGGCATGATCCGCGAAAATTCGACGGCACCTTGCCGCGGATGGAGCGACTGCGGCGCGGGACCTGGCCCCACCAAAGAGCAGGAGACGGTCAACCGGGCCGGCGCGGAGCAGATGGCGGCCGAGCAGCAGTACTCCTCGGCCAAGCAGCGCACCGTCCGCGCCGCCAAGGTACTCGTAAAGATCGTTCGGGACATCCTCGGTATCGACGCCGCACTCGACTGCATCTCCACCGGCGACGTGGGCTCCTGCGGCGAAACCCTCCTCAACATCGCCGGAAGCTTCGCCGGTGGCATTGCCGGAAAGATCCTCGCGAAATACGGGGCCCCCTGGGACTGGGCCAAGGGCGCCCGACTGGCCAAACGGGTCGTTGGCCTCGTCGACGACATCGTCGGCGGCGCAATGGACATGCTCAGCGCCACCAAGCGGGTCAGCAAGGCCAATGCCGCACTCGCAGGAGCACGAAACAAACTCGCCAGAGCAAAGAAGGCGGCAGCGGAAGCAGCCCCGGAAGTCGGCGACTCCTGCAAGGTCGGCAAGAAGAAGCACAGCTTCCTACCCGGCACGAAGATTCTCACAGCCAACGGCAAGACCAAGTCGATCGAGGACATCGAACTCGGCGACAAAATCATCGCCACCGACCCCAAGACTGGTAAGACGACCGTCCGCGAGGTTGTCCGTACCATCTCCACCAAAAATGACAAGCACTTCGTCGATCTCACCATCGACACAAAAAATGGCGGAGCGGACGAGAAGGTCGGAGGTAAGTACGGATCCGTAGCGAGCAGGGCTGACGGCAATCCTTCAATCGCCACACTTACATCTACTGTCAATCACCCGTTCTGGTCCCCCTCCGCACGGCAGTGGATCGAAGCCGGCGACCTCACACCCGGCATGACACTCCGCACCGCAGACGGAGGCACCGCCACCCTCACCGCCACCCGCGACTTCGAAAAGCGCCAGCGCACCCACGACCTGACCATCCGCGACATCCACACGTACTATGTGCTGGCGGGGGCTACGCCGGTACTCGTTCACAATTGCGGTGATGGGGCCGGGGAGCACGTCTACCGCGGAATAGATTGGGGGCACTCCAAGTACGATGATGCCCTTGAAGGGCGAGCGGTGCCGCGTGGTGGAGATGCTGACGCTGCATCGCATAATGGCGGCAACCTCGATAGCTCATTCACATCCTGGACGGATGATTACGAAGATGTGGCCCTGGATGCCGCCGAGCTAGGTAATGGCCCAGGAATTGTTATGCGCCATCGCCGTGCGGATATACAGGACCGCCTAATTAAGGGTCCGCAGGATATCTATGGTGAGAGTGAGCTTCTGGTGGAAGGGATTATTGAGGGTGCTGAAATCAGCATCAACAGGGGCCCATGGCATCTACCTGGAGTTGGCTGATGAACGAGAGCTTTATCGCCTC
Source organism: Streptomyces sp. NBC_00258 (assembly GCF_036182465.1). Classification (NCBI taxonomy): domain Bacteria; kingdom Bacillati; phylum Actinomycetota; class Actinomycetes; order Kitasatosporales; family Streptomycetaceae; genus Streptomyces; species Streptomyces sp. NBC_00258. The sequence continues at coordinate 588,499 of NZ_CP108081.1, read as the reverse complement.
TGAGGCAAGGCGGCTGGGAATGGATCAGCTTTCCGCAGCGGTTGACGATTACGGTGTGATCGTTCTTCATGAGAGTACCGTCGCCAGCGAGCAGCTGATTCACATCTTCGAGAATCGCCTCAGAAGGGCGGAGGCTCGTAATGACCGCGACGTGGCACGGCTTGTGGCTAACTTGCTGTCAGCCTTTAATGGTGCACAGTCAAGTGAGATTAAGCTGATCCATGTGCAGGCCGGGAAAATGGATGTGATGCTTTACGGTGAGGTTACCGGCGAGAGCATTTTGGCCGCAGTGATCCTTTCTGGCAGCGATTCCTGACATATCAAGGCTGGGCTCCTCCAAGAGATTTTGGAGGAGCCCAGTCGGGGTTTGACGGCAACGGTGACGGCAACGTCAGCGGACGACTGCTTCGGCGGGTGGGGCATCGGGGCCGTCATCGGTCGAGCCGAGGACGCCCCCCAAGGTGTCGATGGCTTGGCGTTGGAGTCGGACGTGGGCGTAGACGCTCGGGGTGACGCCGATGTGGGCGTGGCCCAGGAGCTCCTTGATCACGACGAGTTCGGCGCCCTGTTCCAGGAGTAGGGTCGCGGTCGAGTGCCTGAGGTCGTGGAAGCGGATGCGGCGGAGGAGCGTGGTGAAGGCGCGGGTGAGGTTGGTCGGGTCGACCGTTCTGCCCTGGGCAGTGGTGAACACGTGCCCGTTGTGCTGCCACGTGGTTCCTGCGGCCTCAAGTTCGCGCTGCTGTCGTTCATGGTGATGCTTCAGCGAGTGGAGGCAGCGGGTGGGGAGGGCGATGCGGCGTTCGGAGGCCCGGGTCTTGGTGGGCAGCGTGATGAGGCCGTCCGTGCTGGTGCGCTGAAGGGTGCGGCGGATGGCGGCGGTGGCGGTGTCGAGGTCGAGGTCTTCCCAGCGCAGTCCGAGGAGTTCGCCCTTGCGGAGTCCGGTGTGGAGGGCGAGTTCGAACAGGTCGTGCAGCCGGTGGCCTTGTGCGGTGGTGAGGAGTCGGCGGGCTTCGTCGGCGGTGAGGGGTTCGAAGCGTCGGGGCCGGGGTGTGCCGGTGCGGACGTTGCGGGCGACGTTGCGAGGGATCTCTTCCTCGCGGACGGCGTGCTCCAGGGCGGACTTGAGCACGGAGTGGATGTAGGTGAGCGTCAGCGGGGAGAGCACCTTGTGGCAGCACTGGCCGGCGGCGCCGTCCGCGAAGTCAAAGAAGAGACCGGCCTCGACGTCGAGATCACCGGCCTGGTCGGCACCTACACCGACCCGAAACACATCATCGCCTACACCGACGGCGAGGTCCGCCGCCAGTTCAACGTCTGCTTCACGGCCCGCATCACCGGCGGCCAACTGGAGATCTCCGACGAGTCCACCGAACTCCGGTTCGTTCCGTCCGAAGAGATCGAGCAGTTGCCGATGCACCACACCCAACGACTCAGGCTCCAGCACTTCCTGGAACAGCGTGAGAAGCCGTACCTGGGCTGAACCGACTGACGGCAGTAGCGACGGCAACAACCCCGCACAACCACGGACACCCACGCACTTCGCCGGACCAGCAAACTATGCTTGACCTGCGAAAAAGCAGGTAGAGGGGTCCGCGTAGCACACGTACTATGTGCTGGCGGGGGCTACGCCGGTCCTGGTTCACAACTGCGGCGGCGCTCTCGATCTTGACGACCTGCAGGACCGAGCCGACACCCTGCACGCGCTCATCCCGGCGGGGAAGGCGAACGACAGGGCGACCACTGGAGGCATGCACGCGGTAGGCGGTGGCCCGGAGTCTCTCGACGTTGTGGCCGTTGGAGCACGGAAGAATATCTCTCAGATTCAACGTGCACAGCTCCTCCCTCACGAGCTCGGGATATTGCGCACCGGCGTGGACGCATCAGGCACCTTCCCGCATGCAGAGGTCAAGTTCTGGGAGACAGTAGTCCATCTTGATCTAACGCTGACAGGATTGGCAGTGAATAGACCACTCTGCCCAGCGTGCCAGGGTTTCCTGCAGAGCAAGGGTGCGACGCTGGTCAGCGATACACAGGCGATTTGGACTCCGTAAGGTGAGTTGAGATGGGATTTCTCGAAGACGTCGAAGTCGTCCGTGTGGAGTTCGCACGGCTAACCCCACGCCAACGGCTGGCCGTCACGACCCTGTGCGCGACGAAGGTGCGATCGGTATCCATGGCGTTTCTTCATGATTCCGGAGAGGGGAATTTCTTTTACCGGATCAACAACGGTCTGGATGCGGTGTGGCTGGACCTTCGCGGTATCCAGCAGGCATCGGCCCCGGATCTCATGCGGGTCCGAGAAGAGGCGGAGCGCTGGATCACTCGCCTTGAGGACGTCGGAGGGGAAGCAGCCGGCTTTGCAGCGGATGCAGTCTCCGTATCGGTGTCCGCGATGTCAAGCTTCCTTGAGGAAGATCCAGAGGCCGCAGTGAATTCGGCGATCTCGATCGCCGAAATCAGCTCGGAGATCGCTGAATTCCTGGCGGAACATCAGAGTGCTGAAGGGGAGTACTTCCTGAAGGGCGACGAGGCCGGTGAAGCATCCGTAGCCGAAATCAAGGGCGATGTGGGGTTCCTCGGGGAATTTCCCGCTGACGAGTTTCCCGCGACTCGGTTTATGCGTCGGGCCGGGGCTGCAAACCTTGCCCTCGCAGAGCAGATGAAGTTGGTGCTGAAGGTGGATCGGTTGCGTCTGCCCTGAGAGGCCGTGCTGGACTGGCCCTTGACTCCCACTGGCGGTGCGGCAACTGCCGCCAGGGGGCGCGATTCCTGCGTTGCAACGCGACCTCCAGCCCGAGCTGACCTACGACGGGCTGCGAGCCGCCGCGGCCAAGGGCAACAAGGGTGGCCGCCGCCCCGTCATCCCTGCCGACAAGACCGACGCCGTGTGCGCCGCGTACCTGGAGGGTCGCTCCATCGCCGCCCTCGTCCGCAACCACGAGGTCAGCCGCGGCACCATCCGCACGGCCGTCGCTGACCTCCTGCCCGTACACACCACTATCGACCACGAGGACGTCCCGATCCCGGAGCTGCCCGTCGCCGTAGACATGCCAGGCAAGGTCGCCGACTTCCTCCGAGCGGCCGAGCTGGAGCCCACCGAGCGGGCCGCCCTCGACCACGGCGTGACCGTACGGCGCAGCCAGGGCTACACCCTGCGCGTGGGCGCCACCCCCTCCGTACACCGCCAGCTCCTCGCCCGCTGCCAGCCTCTCGATGGCGACCCGGTCCGCCCAGCCGTCCCGGCCCAGCACAGGGTGCCTGCACTTTCGATACGGTCCCGCCCAAAGTGCATTGGGAGGGCTGGCGCCCCATACGGTTCACCCAGCGCCGCACCCTCGCCGAAGAACACCACTGGCGGGCGAGTCAGCCAGCGCCGGCCCGGGGCTGGAACGTGGCAGTCTTCGGCGCCGGGCACGTCGGGCCGTTGCAACTAGCGCCGGTGTACCGCGCGCTCCGCAAAGCGCTCGAGGATGTCAAGCACGAGCCCGGGGCCGCCGACTTCTACTACGGGGAGATGCAGATGCGCCGTCACGCTGACGACATCCCCCGAAGCGAGCGAAGCCTGCCGACCGCTTACTGGGCGCTGTCTGGCTACGGCATGCGCGCCTCCCGGGCGCTGGCGTGGCTCGGCGCCGCCATGCTCGTCACCATCGTGCTGCTGATGGGCTTGGGGCTCCCGCAGGAGGCTCCGAAGCAGGAAGTGACCGGCACCGTCCCCGCAGGCGGAGGCAAGGTCACCTTCGAGATCGACAAGGATAATCCGCAGAACCCCACCGGCCATCGATTCACCGGCGAGCGCTTCGAAAAAGCCCTGAACGTCACGCTCAACTCGGTGGTGTTTCGCTCCTCCGGCCAGGATCTGACCACTGCTGGCACCTACATCGAAATGACCTCTCGGTTGACCGAGCCCGTCCTTCTAGGCTTGGCAGTCCTAGCCGTCCGCAACCGCGTCAAACGCTGACCAATCGCCCGGACGGTCAAGCCCGCACTGAAGCAATTGCGCACTTGCAGCCGTCTGTGCGCCCTGCGTGGGGCGTGCGACCAGGAGTTGGTCATATCGGGTTGCCAGAGTGCGAGGGTGGGAGGCGCCGTGGAAGTGCTCTTGATCACGGAGTACCTCTGACAGGACTTCCAGGGCCCTTTCCGGCTCACCGGTCTGCGCAAGGAGCCTGCCGAGTTGATGGCGGGTGCTCAGAGTGCGTGAATGCAGACCGAGAACACGCTCCTGGTCGCCCAGGACAGCCTGCAGCGTTCGGATGGCCTGGTGGAGGTCACCGGAACGGGCGACCAAAAAAGTGCCAGTTCGAAGTGGGTGCTGAGCGTGTGCGGATGCGCTGCGCCCAGAATGCGCTCCTGGTCCTCGAATAGCTCGGTGATGCAGGTGAGGGCGTCGGAGGTCCGACCGATGTGGCTGAGAGTTCGGCCCAGTTCCTGACGTGCCAGCAGGACGTCCACGTGAGCCGGTCCCAGGGCTGCCGTCATGGTGGGAGCAGTTCCCGAAACAGGTGTAGTGCCTGCGGGGGCGTCTCCACTGTCGCGCAGAAACCTGGCTCTGCTGCTACGGGTCACCAAAGTTGCCGTATGGCGGGGGCCCAGGACGCGCTGTCGGTCCGAGGCGAGACGATCGAGGAGAACGACGGCTTCCGAGCGCCGGCCTGCCTCAGCGAGGTACCGGGCTATGTCATGGCGTGCAGAGAGGGTGTCGGGGTGATCCGGGCCCAGCAGCGCATCACGCTCCTGGTGCAACTGGCGCAGCAGGCGTACGGCTGCCAGCGGCTGTCCTGCATTGCCCCGGGCGATGGCGTGCGCATAGTCGGCATCGGGGACCCCATGCCGGCGGGCTGTGTCGAAAGCTTCCAGCGCGATGGACGGCCGCATCAGGTCTACAGCGGCCCAGCCGACGTCGAAGGCCTCTTCCGGCTCTATGGCAGCAAGGAGTACCTCCCAGCTGTTTTCGGGTATGGCCGACAGTCCGGGAAGGTCGATCAAGTAGTCGAACGCCAGATAGCGGCCCTGGTCAGGCAGCAGAAGGCTACTTGCCCCCTGCACCGGCGCGGTGGCCCACGCCAGCGCGTCCTCCAGGGGCTCCGGACGCAGCACGGCTCCGCCGCGAGCGGACAGGTAGATCTCATGCAACGGCACCAGTAGCGATGCGTCCACGGCCCGGTGCAAGCCCATACGCCGACAGTCGACGGCGGCGGCGACCAATGCGGCACCGCGCGGATGCTCACCCGTGTGCCAGGCGTGCGTCCAGTCGTTGAGCAGTTCCGGACCTGCCGCAAGCACCTCGGCGATCCCGAATCGATCGGGTGCCTGAGTCGCCGCCTTCAGCCGCGGATCCCGATCCGCTTCCCGGGCCCGCCCGACCTCCTGCGGTGACCACAGACGATCCAGTTCCACCGGTTCTCCGGCATGGAGCAGCACCTCACGGCCGGCCCGCCAGGTTGCTGCGTCGGTGACGTCACGCTGCCGCGCGCTGTACCTGTCGTACTCCTTGCTGCGCATCGACGCCAGTAGCACCACTTGCCGTTCCGGACCAGCGAGCATCGCTTTGACCATCTCCAGAGTGATGCCTCCGGCTCGCAGAAACTGGTCGAATTCGTCGAACCACACCACACAACGCCGGGTCCCGCCGATAGTGGAAGACAGCGTCTGCAGGTCGTCCGACGGCCGTGCCTGCAACAGGGCGAATTCGGGAACAGCCATGCGCATGGCCTCGTAGGCCAGCCGGGACTTGCCGGCCGTCGAGTCACCCACGATCAGGACAAAGCCCCTCTGCCGGATCCGCCGCACGACGTCGTCGAAGCGGTCTCGCTTGACGAACGCAGGCACTCGGTTGGCACCCTGACGGGCACTACGACGCAACGCCGCAGGATGGACCCCCAAGCTGATCGGATCCACCGCATCCCGCACACGCAGCGTTCGAGCGGCCAGCTCTCTCCCGCGGGCCGCAGCGGCGTGACGTTGCTGACGGTGCGCCGAGAGAGCGGTCCGCGTCTCATCGGCGAAGACACCGGTTACCGCAGCGGCAACAGCAGCCACGGCAGCCGTCCAGCCTGCAGGCAGCCAGGCTGAGGTTGCCAGTGCTGCGCCCGCCCCACCCGCCGATACGCCGAGCAGGATCACCCACAGGCGAAGCGACCGCCACACCCTGCCCTCCACCATCACGGACGGAACGGCACGCCGTCCCACGTACACGTCAAATGCCGAACACGGACGGTCTCACCCATATTGAAGCGCAACAACCAAAGTTGGACCCCAATAGGAAGGAAAATGCCTGATCCGCACCAGACTTGCGCCACTGTGGGAAACAGCTCGGTGCTGATCATCTCGACGCGCTTCCAGCGCAGACAGGACCGCTTGCCAAGCGTTGAGTCCGTCATCCGGCTGATATGTGGGGCAGCCAGAGGCAGGCGACAGATGCGGCCGCGGGCTGGCTGGTAGGGCGGACCAACTAGCTGAAGGTATAAAGCATTTCGCGGTTTCACGAAGGAACGCCGAGTGCGAGGCTCACCTGGACCTCTTCCGCTGGCTGCATCGCTACAACACAGTCCGACGCCACTCCCGCCTCGGCCACCGCAGCCCGATCGCCTATGAACGGGCACTCCAAACAACATCAACTACGCAGGCCGAAGCCGCATAGCCCGTGTTCAGGATCAGGGGTCAAGGCCCGTATCGATCACCCTCCGCCACAGCTGTGTCGGAGGGGTAGGTGCGGCGACGCACGGTTTCACCTTCACTTCGATCACGAGGATGTTCAGGCGGCGGCCAGCAGGTCGAGGGTGGACTCGACGGCGGCGAGCTGGGTGATGACGTAGGCGATCCCACTTGTCGGCCGGGTGCAGGGCGGCGTGCGGGGCGACGGTGCCGGTGATGAGCCGGCGCACCTCAACGAGGTGCTCGTGGATCACACCGATCTCGTAGGCGCGGAGCACACTGGTGAAGAGGCAGTGTTCCGACCATGCGCTATTCAGCGTCCTCGCAAGCGCGAAGTAGTCCACCAGCTGTTGTCGTTGGTGTGTTTGGCCCAGCATCGATCCGATCATGCAAGCGCGGGTATGATGCAACGGCCTCATCTCAAGGCAGGGCCGGGACCTATGGACGCGTGGAATGACGTGGGCCCAGCTCTAGGGGGAGCCTACGTCGTCCGCGTAGGTTCCGGCCCAATGAGATGAGGTGCAGGAATGGTCGCCACGGAGTCTGGCCAGGTGAGATCTGGTTGGTTACGTAAGGCAGCTTCGCGGGTTGCGGTCGCCTTGGGAGTGAAAGCTCTCTGGACCGTACTGGTGAAGATGCTTGACCATAACGGAGTTGATCTCTAACTCCGTGTGAGGCGGAAGCGGTCTGCAACCCAGAACGTGTAGAGGTCCGGCAGGCATCCCCCTTCTTGCCGGACCGCGGTTCCGCGGTTTGGGAGACGATTCGCTTCTGCCTCACTTCCTGCCCCCTCTGTTTCCCGGCTTGCATAATTCGTCTGGCGACGGGCGGAAGTCCTAGTCCTGGCAGGCTGCGAGGTAGTCCGCCCAGCTGTCCTGCGCGTACTGGGCCAGGCGTGTGCGGTGTTGGGGTGGATGCCGAACAGGTCGCTGACGACGATGCGGTGGAGCCGGTCGGTGGTCAGTTCGACGATGCGGCACGGTCCATCGGAAGGACGGACCACCACTGCCCCGTCGGCCCATCATGCGGGGCGCTATCGGCGCCCGCGGCCGGTACCCATGGTCCGGCGGCCCTGCCACGGATACGGAAGCACCGCACCCTCACCCGCATCCGCGCCTTCGAGCCCAGCGCCCCACCAGGGAGGGCAAGCCCCGCTGCTCGCGTGGCCAGCACAGTGAGATCCATGAAGCGTTGCCCCTTTTCCTGGCGGTGACGTGTGGTCGACGGGCTTGCCGACGGACCGTCATGTAGGAGTGCGCTGCGGCTTGTTGATCGTGACGCGTCTGCCGTGTGGTGCTCGTCACTCCCCTGGGGCGGGGGAGGGGCTGCCTCTCCCCGACGGGGCCTCACGCGCCGTCACTATCCCTAAGCACCCTATATATAGGCTATGTAGAGTACGAGTATGGGTATGCTGCGTATGACCCTGCAGACTCAACTGGTCCTGCGGGCTTTGCTGGAGGACCCCGCCAAGCAGCGGTACGGCCTGGAGCTGTGCGAGCTGGCGGGACTGCCATCAGGCACGATCTATCCGATCCTGGCCCGGCTGGAGCAGTTCGGTTGGGTGGACAGCATCTGGGAGGATCCGGCCGTCCATGAGACGGCCGGCCGGCCGCGCCGCCGCTTCTACCGGATCACCCAGGACGGCACCGTGCAGGCCCGCGACGCCCTGGCCCGCGCCTACCGGTCCCGGAAACAACCCCTGCCCGGCTGGGCGGCCGTCCGCCCGGCATCTGAGGGAGGCCCGTCATGAAGGCCCGCCACCGGTTAGGGCTGCGCCCCGCCGTGAGGACAGGCGTGGCACCGTCTCTCGACGGCCTGCTCGCCGTCGTCCGCGCGCATCGCCCCGACGCTGATACTGCCCTGGTGGAACACGCCTACGGCGAAGCCGCCTTCTGGCATGAAGGCCAGATGCGCCGTAGCGGGGACCCGTTCATCACCCACTGCCTCGCCGTCGCCGCCATCGTCGCCGATCCCCGCATGCCGCCGCCTGTGGTCTGCGCGGCACTGCTCCACGACGTGGACGACACGGCCTGTCCGCCGCAGCGGACTGCCGACCAATTCGGCAACGACGTCGCCGACTTGATCGCAGCGGTGCGCACTGCCGTGGTCTCCGCGTACCCGCAAGCCAGTCACGGGACGGTACCCCCGACCGATGCCGGCGACCTGTCACGAGAGAGGGCCGTGCTGGCCATCCGGCTCGCCGACCGACTCCACAACATGCGCACCATCGCCTTCGTAGCCCAGAGTCGGCAGCTCCTCAAGGCCCGTGAAACCCTCGACGTTTTTGCGCCCGTGGCTTCTGCGGCGGGGCTGGAGAGTGTCGGCCGTGAACTGCAGGACCTCGCTTCAGCGGTTCTGCAGCCCGCACTGTCCTCCCACGCCGTCACCGGCCGGCTCCTGGCCACCGTCACGCTGCTGCTGCCGTCACGGCAACGAGCGCGCTGGCAAGAGGAATGGAGCGCAGACCTGGCTGACCACGTCTCCCGCTACGCCCGCACCCGCTTCACACTCCGCGTCCTGCTCGGCGCGCCCCGACTCTCCATGACGCTGCGCCGCCCCCCGTGCAGGGAGCAGCGATGACGAGCGGCGCAGCGCGGCTGGGGGCTGCTCTCGGGGCACTGGCCGCATTCACGATGGCCCTGGTGCACGGAGAGCTGACCGCCTGGGCGGCCGGAGCGCTCGCCGTAAGCGGCCTCGCTCTGGTGGCGGCAGTGCTCTTCGTCCCCAGCGAGACGCCGGCCCGCCGTCTGTGCCGCCTGATCCAGGCCTGGCAGAGCTCCCCGGCCGAAGCTGCAGGGCCCGAACCGGGCCGGTATCCGACACCGCCTTCCCTCACCCAGGACGGGCTGTGACGGTCGCTGTGTACGGTCACCACTCTGGCGGGCCGTGCACAGCGGTGTAGACCTGGTCGGGCCCCATGCTGTTGAAGCCGGGTGGCCGCAGGCTGCCATCCCCAATGACCGGCAGGCGCGTCTCCTTGGAGGAATAGTCAAGACCTGTGGATCCGGCGTGGTTCAGCGGTAGCGTGGGAGTCCGCCGAGGTCCGGGAGCTCGTCCTCGAAGTCGCAGGCGGCAACGGCGTCGAGGCCGCGGTTCCAGACTGCTTTGAGTACGCGTGACACTGCTTCGACGAGGACGGGGTCGGGGTTGTCGGTTTCCGGCTCGATCGTGAACGGCCATCCGATGAAGTCTTCGGCCAGCCCGTCGTCCGGGTTGGGCCGGATCTCGAAGACCATCCGGCCTGTTCGGATCGTGTAGTGATCGTCGGCGGAGGCTCCGAGAGTTGCTGCGACGAGCGCGGTCACGGACTCGCGGTTGCCGCCTCGCAGGTAGATCTGGCAGCCTCCGTAGTCTTTCGCCGTGTTCACGCGACCTGCTCCTGTCGCTCGACCAGGATGCCGTTCTCGAACCGGGCGCCGGTGCGGCCCAGAGGGACCAGATGGGCGCCGGTGATCGCGCGCCAGCGGGTCTGGGCGGATTCGACGAGCTTGAACACCATCGCCAGAGCGGCGGCTGGACTGCCGGCCCCACGGGTGGCCTTGGTCCGCAGCCTGACCGTGGAGAACGTTGACTCGATGGGGTTCGTGGTCCGCAGGTGGATCCAGTGCTCGGCCGGGAAGTCGTAGAACGCCAGCAGTTCCTCGGCGTCGTCGGTGATCTTCGCGACGGCTTTGGGCCACTTGGCACCGTAGGTCTTCGCGAACGCCTCGATCGCCTTCTCGGCGTGCGCGCGATCCTCGGCGTTGCAGATCTCCTGCATCGCCTTCGTCGCGCCGGGCTGCGCGGACTTCGGCAGGCAGTTCGTGACACTGCAGGCCTTGTGGACCCAGCACCTTTGGTGCCGGGCTGCCGGGAAGACCTCGGCCAGGGCCTTCCACAAGCCCATCGCTCCATCGCCGACGACCAGCTCCGGATCGCGCATGCCCCGGCGGCGACAGTCGCGCAGCAGGTCGGCCCAGGACTCGGTGGACTCGCGCAGGTCCTCGGCCAGGGCGATCAGCTCCTTCGTGCCGTCAAGGCGGACCCCGAGCAGGACCAGGACGCAGGAATGAGCCTGCCCGAGCCGGACCTTCGGATGCACCCCGTCAGCCCACACTTACTGATCTCCTCGGATTGTTGTCGGGGGTGGTGACGCGTTGTGATCCCTGCGGTACGCCGGTGGTATGCGATACGCGCAGGGCGGCGGACTGACCGCGGAGCGGCGGCGGTTTCGCGAACAGATCCGGTACGAGGCTGGTGAGCGGTTCGCCCGCGGCGAGAAGAACGTGGTGATCGCGAAGGATCTGCGGGTCAGTGAGCGGTCGGTGGAGCGCTGGCGGCGGGCCTGGCGGGAGGGCGGGATGGATGCCCTGGCCTCCACGGGGCCGCCGAAACTTCCCAAGCTCTCCGATGGCCAGTTCGCCGAGCTGGAGAAGGAGTTGGCGCTCGGGCCGGCCGAGCACGGCTGGGAGGACCAGCGGTGGACCGTGGCGCGGATCAGAGCGGTGATTGCCTGGAAGTTCCAGGTCGACTGCTCAATGGCGGCGGTGTGGCGGCTGCTGCACCGGCACGGCTGGTCCTGGCAGTCTCCCGCCCGCCGGGCCGTCGAACGCGATGAGCACGCCGTCGGGTTGTGGAAGAAAGACGTGTGGCCGCAGGTGGAATGACTGCGGCGGCGCTGGGGGCTTACGTCGTCTTCGAGGACGAGGCCGGGTTCGCGATGACCCCGCCGCGCGCTCGCACCTGGAGTCGGCGGGGTCACACGCCGGTGGTGCGGGTGCGCGGCCGGTCCTGGCGCCGCATCTCGATCGCCGCGATGTGCTGCTACCGGCCGGGCGACCTGTCCCGGTTGATCTACCGGCCGCGCCGGCACCGCAAATACCGGGGCAAGGGGCGCAACAGCTTCGCCTGGAGCGACTACCGTGACCTGGTCGTGCGTGCTCACATCCAACTCAAGGCCCCCCATCGTCCTCGTTTGGGACAATCTCAACACCCATCTCGCCGCAGGGATGCGCGAGTACGCGGACACCCACGACTGGCTCACCATCGTGCAACTGCCTTCCTACGCACCGGACTTGAACCCGGCCGAGGGCATCTGGTCGCTGTTACGGCGCGGCCCGCTGGCCAATGTCGCCTTCACCGACGACGACCACCTCGAACGCACCCTCCGCCGGGGCCTGCGATACATCCAGCACCGACCTCACCTCATCGACGGCTGCCTTGCCTGAACCGGACTCACCCTCACCCACCAGCCGACAACACCCCGAAGAGATCAGTAGCGGTAGTTCGTTAAATCCGGCGGTGGTGTGGGTTGACGGTGAGGCGGGTTGGTCGTAGGCCGGTGGTAGGAGTCAACTGCTCGGCTGGGGGCTGAAGATGACTGCTCGCCGTCCGTGTCCGCCTGCGCCGGGGCCGTTGGAGGAGTACGCAGCCCGGTTCGACGATCTCTTCTTCAGCCTGGCTCAGCGGCGGGGTTTTCGTGAGTACCTGACGGGGCTGCTGGCGCCGCGGGAGCGGAACAAGACGATCACCTGCCTGGCAGGAGCTGAGCCGGTGGCCGGCGCGGGGACGCCGGGGGTGCAGCGGCTGCAATTCTTCCTGTCCGAGTCCCCATGGGAAGCCGAGCAGGTCAACGACCGGCGGCTTGAACTGCTGCGCGGGCAGTCGGTGACGGCTCCGCATGACGGCGGGGTCATCGTGATCGACGACTCGGGGGACCGCAAGGCCGGCACGGCCACCGCCAACGTGGGCCGGCAGTGGCTGGGCCGGCTGGGCAAGACGGACAACGGCATCGTCACGGTGACCACAGTGTGGACGGACGGCCGCGTGTACTACCCGCTCCACGCGACTCCTTACACCCCCGCCCACCACTTCGCCCGCGCCCGGTCCGACCCGGCCTTCCGCACGAAACCGCAGCTGGCCGCCGCTCTGGCGGTCCGCGGGAAGGAGGCGGGCTTCGGCTGCCGGGCGGTGGTCGCCGACTGCGCCTACTCCGTGAGTGATGACTGGTATCTAGCGTTGCGGGCGGCCGGCCTGGCCTACGTGGTCGCGCTCAAACCGCATCGCGGCACCTGGGCCCCGGTCGGCCAGCCGCATACCCCCGTCGACGCCGCACACGCTCTGACCTGGAAGAACGCCGACCACCCCGGTGACTGGACACCGGTGGAGCGTCATTTCCGCGACGGGCACACCGAGACCTGGTGGGCCGCTGACGCCCGACTGGGTGGTTACGGCCCCGACTCACCCTGCCGGCTGGTCGTGGCCACCACCGATCCAGCCACCCTGCCGGAGAAGGCCACCTGGCACCTGGCCACCAACCTGTCCCACCCTGATGCGCCCCACGCCGCCACCAGCCCGCATCCGCCGGCCGACCTCGCCGAGATCGTCCGCCTTTACGGCCTGCGGCCGTGGATCGAGCAGAGCTACAAGCAGGTCAAGGATGAACTCGGCTGGGCCGACTTCCAGGTCCGTTCCGACCGCGCCATCCGCCGACATCAGACACTGGTGAACTGCGCCTTCTCCTTCTGCTGGGACCAATGGTTCGCCCCACCCGGCCCCGTGGATGCCGCCGCGCCGGACCCGTGCCCCAACGAGGGGCCAGAGAGGGGGCTCAGCCCCGTCCCACCAGCACCAACAGCCCTGCTGGCCCAGGGCCTTACGGGCGATCCGTTCCTGGCTTGCCCCCGCCGTCACTCTCAACCGATGGTGGCGAGCCTGGACGGACAAGGACCCACCCTCCGAACTCCAGGCCCTGATCGACGCAGTCACCACCGGACACGGCATCGACCTCTACCGCCGGATTTAACGAACTACCGGTAGGCGTAGTCGCGGTCGGACAGTTCGCGCCGCTGGAAGGCAGCGTGGTCGTCCTGCCACTGCCTGGTCAGCCGGGTCACGGTCGCCGCAGACAGGCCGGCCGCTCCGCCGAGGAACTGCTCCAGCGCGGGGACGAAGTCGCCGGAGGACAGGCCGTGCAAGTAGAGCAGCGGCAGTACCTCGGAGATCTTCGTGTCGGAGTACGGGCCTTTCTGGCTCCGGCAAGAATTTCGTGACGTGGACGTGTGCCACCGTGCGCCGGTGACGCTCCGTCACCCGTGGCGGTGTCGGAGATGGGCCATGAGGACCACGCGGTGTCGGAGAAGGGGGACGCTGGCGCGACCGGCCATGAGCCGCTTCTGGAGCTTCAAGTCCGTAATGCGGCCTTCATTGACGCCGGAGTTGAACGGGGTGGTGATGCCCTGCTCGACCGCCGGTTGGTCCTCGCGGATGGCCTTGGCCAGACTGGCCAAGGGAGCAAGTCGCGACGTGGTGAGCCTCTCCAGCCAGTCCGGCAGCGGTGTGGCGTCTTGGGCATCGAGCATGGCGGCGAAGTCGCGGACCAGGTCATGCGCCGCGTTCAACTCCGGGCAGTGCGCGAGCAGTCGATCCAGCCGCTCGATGGTGTACAGACCGCGCCTCGGCGGCGAGGTGGTGATCCAACGGGCGACCTGGCGGGGTGAGGGCGGCCGCTCGCGCGGTATGTCGATCGGCAGGCCCCGACGCAGTGGCGCGACGGCCATCTTGACCCGCTGGTAGTGGCCGCGATAGCCCTTGGTGAGCAGCTCCTGGTGCAGCACCTTCGCGGTGTGCTCGCCCTCCTCCCAGCGTTGCCGCAGGTAGTCCAGGTACGGATCCAAAGTTGTGGGCTGACGCGGTCGCGGCCGGCGGACGCAGTCTTGCCAGGAGGTGGCCCGGGCGTACTTGCGCACCGTGCGCCAGTCCAGGCCCAGTTCACGGGCTGCCGCGTTGATCGAGCGCCCGGTGTCGGTCACCGCGTGCACCGCCTCGAACAGTCGCTTCGCGTGGCGGCGGGCTGGCGTGTCGATCAGGTCGGACGGCGATGCCGACGCGGCGGGTTCGGGCTCGGGCACTGCGGCCGACAGGCAGCCGCGGTGTGTGGCGGCGATGTCTGCGACCCGCTTGGAAAGCCCTTGCCACAAGTGAAAGCGGTCGCTGACCTGGGTCGCGTTGGGCGCACCGTCGCTGATGCCCTGCCGGTATTGAAGCGAGCCGTCGCGGCAGACGACCTCGACGCCTGGATGTTCCCGAAGCCAGGCGGCCAGATGCCCGGTGTCCCGTCCCGCCCAGAGTGTGAGCGGGAGCCGAGTGTCGGCATCGACCAGCAGAATGCCGTAGACCTCGGCGTACAGCGCGAAGTCGTCCACGCCCGGGACACGGGGCGTGGGTGCTGGTGGCAGCGGCATACGCATCAGGTGAAACAGCACGCTGGTGCGAGACAGCGGCGCGTTCAAGATCTGCAGTAGCCGGGCGCCGCCGCGGCCGGCGAGCAACACCGCGGCCATCTCCACCAGATGCTGCAGGAGTGGAGTACGACGCTGGTAGCGCACCGTCAGCCCGTCGACCTGCTCGGCAAACGTCCGACGGTCGCACTGCGGGCCGTCGCAGAACAGCCGCCGCACCGACAGCCCGATCGACACCGGGCGGCCGCCGACGGAGAGGTCAGCCAGCGTGCGGACATAGCGACTGTGCACCCGCTCAGAGACTCCTGCGCAATCCGGGTGTGAACGTCGGCGATATTCCCCAGGGGGTCTGTCGGGGCAATTCCCCACCCCCTGGGGCGTGAGTCGATGTCAGCTGGCCGGGGGCTTGCTGGAGCCGGAGGGCCCCTTCGGTCGCTTGTTGGGACGGTAGCTGGGGCCGTTCATGATGACCTGGTGGCTGGCGTTGATCAGCCGATCGAGGAGCGACTCGGCGACGACGGGATTCGGGAAGAGCGGATACCAGTCGCTGGGTGCCCGGTTGCTCGTGATGATCAGGGAACGCCCTTGCCGCTCGGAGACCAACTCGTAGAGGTCGTCGGCCTGGGAGGCGTTCATCTGGCGCATGGCGAAGTCGTCGAGGATGAGCACGTCTGGTCGGATGAGGTCGCGCATGCGCCGGTCCCAGGTGCGGTCCGCGTGGCCGCCGGCGAGTTCGGAAAGGACGCGGCTGGTCTTCGAGAAGCGGACGTTGGCGCCCTGGCGGACGGCCTGGTGGCCGAGGGCCTGCGCGACGTGTGTTTTCCCGACGCCGACGGGTCCGAACAAAATGACGGACTCGCCGGAGTGGAGCCAGCGCAGGGCCGCGAGGTCGCGGATCTGGGCGGCGGGCAGTTTCGGGGAAGCGTTGAAGTCGAAGCCCTCCAGGGTGACTTGCTGCTCGAACCGGGCTTTGCGCAGGCGCCGTTCGAGGGCGACGGACTCGCGGCGAGTGATCTCGTCCTGGCAAAGAACCTGCAGAAAGTCGAGGTGGCCAAGCTCGCCGCCCTGGGCCTGCGTGAGCCGGGCGTCGAGGGTTTCGAGCATGCCGGACAGCCGCAAGATCTTGAGCGAGTCGCGCAGGGCGGTGGTCATCACGCTCACCGGGCGGCCTCCTCAGCGTCACCGTTCCCCTGGTCGTCGCCGACGGTGCCGGAGATCTGGGTGGGGATGACGGCGTCGGCGAACAGACCCTCGGGGCCGTGCAGAAAGGCCGATGCGCCGGCGTCGCCGGTCTCGGGTTCCGGGTCGGTCTCGGTGCCGGCGACCAGGATGCCCTTGACGGTCCGATAGGACGGGTCGCCGACCGCGATCGCCTTCGCGCAGGCGGCCTCGAGCCTGGTGTCGCCGTACTTCTTGCGCAGGCCGAGCACCCCCTGGGCGGCCCGGAGCCGATAGAGGGCATTGACCTCCAGGAGCTGGTCGATCACCTGCCGGCAGGCGTCCCCGACCTGCGAGGCTTGGCCGCGGCACCAGATCGGCGTGCGCATCTGGAAGGCAATCTTCTCGGGCGGGTAGTCGTTCTTGTCGGTGCGTTTGCCCTGCTCAAGTGCGGCATGTGTCTTGACCAGTTCGCCCTCGTGGAAGACCTGCACCATAGTGGCGGTGGAGCGGACATCGACGCGACGGCCGATGAGTTTCCAGGGCACCGAGTAGAGGGTCCGGCCGACCTTGACGTGGATGTCCGGGCCGACCGTCGCCTTCGACCATCTGGCCAGCACGAACGGCGCCTCGGGCAGCGGCAGCAGGGCCGACGCCTCGATCGTCTCGAACACAGACAGCGGAGCGGCACCGCCCAACGGGCGACACTGCCGCTGACCTGCGACATTCCGGGACCAGAGCAGGGCCTCGGCCTGCATATGGTCCACCGAGGTGAACGTCCGCCCGCGCCAGTAGGAGTCGCGGACGTAGGGCATGGGCCGCTCCACCCTGGGCTTGTCCTTGGGCTTCAACGCCCGGGCCGGATCCACCAACGCCCCGTAGTAGGTGGCGAGTTCGGCATACGACCTGTTGATTTTCGGATCGTAGAGGTCCGGCTTGTCGACCCCCGTCTTGAGGTTGTCCGGCACCAGTCGGCGCGGCACCCCGCCGAAGAACCGGAACGCTTCCACGTGCGCTTGGGTCCAGGCGTGCTGATCCATGTGCGCCACCGGGCGTACGAACATGTGCCGCGAGGCGGGCAGCACCATCACGAACGCCCAAATCCGGTGCCGTTTCCCGGTGTTGGGATTGATCCACTGCCCCAGGAAGCCGTAGTCGATCTGTGCTTCCGAGCCCGGCTCGACGTTCTCCCGCAGCACGGTGACCTTGGACCGGGCCGCCTCGTCGGGCAGATTCTCGTGCACCCACCGGCGGAACGAGGTCAGCCCCGCCTGCAGCTTTCGCTCGTCGCGCAGCCGCTGATGGATCGTGGTCACCGTGCAGGTGTTCAACATCTCCACCACGTAGTCGCGGTGTCGCTCGATCTCCGGCCAAGTCAGCTGATTCAGCCGCCTGTTGGCCTGATCGGGGAACCAGCTCTTGATCAGTTTCGCCCAGTCGGTCTCGCTCATCGGCGGTCCGCCCGGGGTGATCCCGGCCGCCTCGGCCGGCGCCAGATACTTCCTGATTGTCTTCCGGTCCAGCCCGAGCGACGCCGACAACTGCGTCTTCGAGCGGCCCGCGTACCAGTGGACGTAGATCTCCACGATGTCCGTCACGCTGAATGTTCTCCTTGCCATCCGGATCGCCCGTCGACCCTCCCGGTCCGCTGGTCAAGGGACACCAGCGACTCCGAGTAGGCCCGGACCCTCAACCCGGCACGGGCATGCCCCAGGGGATCTCCATCGATTCGCAAGAAGGATCTATCGGTCGAACAAACCACCCGACACGGGGAAAGATCATCAACCCGAGACCACGACGGACATCCCCACCCATGACGGGCGTCGCCCTGGGGAACCGGCGTCACCAGGGCGGGGAATTACGGCGACAGAATCAGCCAGAAAGCAGGGAATTGAGCCGTCGCCGACAATCCGGGCAGCCAACCGGCAACTCTCGGGTACGGGCGGAAATACAGACCACACCGTTCTCCACCCACACCCGCTCCACCCGCACCGCATCCAGATGCGGTGACACGATCCGTACGAGGTCATCACACTCGCCGACGGTGCCGCCACGGGTGACGGAGCGTCACCGGCGCACGGTGGCACACGTCCACGTCACGAAATTCTTGCCGGAGCCACGTTCAGGTGTACGCCGACATCTGGGTCTCCGCAGCCCGACCGGGACGCACCTCGGAGATCACCGCCTGCCGCCACAGCCAGCTCACCGCCAAGCTGCGGGCGGCGGACCTCGGAGCCATAGCCGACCTGGGCTTCGTCGGCCTCGACGACAGCGGCCCCGACGCCGACCCGGCGGTGATCACCGGCTACAAGGCCGCCCGGAACCACCCCCTGACCCGCGGCCAGAAGCTGTCCAGCAAAGCCCTCGCCGCCGTCCAGGCCCCGGTCGAGCACGGCTTCGCCCATTGAAGAACTGGCGTGTCCTCGGCAAGGTCCGCACCGACCCGAAGTGGGCGACCGCGCTGGTGCGAGCCCTGCTCGTGCTGACGAACCGGGAAGTCACCCGCTGACGGATGATCTTGTCGCTGGACTACCGCCCCGGACCTGCCCGAGCTACCCGACGCCTACGCACACCAGATCACCTGACGTGCAGCTTTCACGATGCACCGGGCTCACTGAGATCCGGCGCCGAACGCTGCTGTTCGTGCTTGTTGGTGTCAGTCGCTGGTGTCAGCTGCCGCATGTGGTCTTGACAAGGACCCAGCGCCAAGACCTCAGGACGCCCTGCCAAAGCCTTAACCTGCCGCCACGCCTCGGACGGCCTAGTGACTCAGTACCGGAAGCGTGCAGTATCGCCGTCGATCCGCAACAGGAAGTCTCTGATGACCTCGCCCCCGCTCTCGGGCACCAATTCGAGGCCAAGCCCGTAGATCGCCTCGTCAGCCTTGATGGCCGCGTCTTGGTCTTTGCGCTCCCATGCAGCCCGAGATGCGTCAATGAACGGCTTGAGAACGGGCCAGCCAGTTGAGGGCTCGAACCGGCAGTCGGTCCAGAACATATCGATGGCTTCGAGTGTGAGTACGCCGACGACCTCATGACCTCGACACAATCGCCAGACCTGGTCTTCCATCACGGCCCCCTTCATGGAGGTTGCACCGTATCGCGGTCGTGGACTCGAAGAGCACGCATCCGACACCGCCCTGAGCTGCCGTTTCCGGCAGAAACCACAACCTTCCCCAGCTCCCATCCCGTCCGCCGTCGACCCACACACCGTGGAGCGGGCGTGGTTCCTGGCGTCCAGGTGGAGCGCGCCACTGAGCGCTTTCCAATCTCACGCTGATGCGTGGTGAAGGACGAGGACGGCCTTCACGACGTCGGTGATCCTGTTGGTGCTGCAGCGGAGCTTCCGCAGGAGGCGCCAACCCTTGAGAGTGGCCATGGCGCGCTCGCCGAGGCAGCGGATCTTGGCGTGGGTGGTGTTGTGGCGGCGCTTCCATCGCTTGAGGCGGCGGCCTCGAAACGGTACCCGGACGGATCCGCCGGCGCCTTGATACGCCTACTGCTGGATTCCTCAAAGAAGGTACACATAGCGGCGTCGTAGAGAGCGGGTTGGTGGTGCGGCTCGGCCCCAAACCCAGGGACGTGCACGGGAGTTGAGTTGGTCGGTTGCGAGGGTCGTGGCCTGGGCTATGTCGTCGGGGTTGGCGAACGACCGACTGGCGAGGGCGGCCTTGCGGAAGATGCGCCACCAGCCTTCCTGGAGGTTGAGCCAGCACACGCCGACGGGGATGAAAGCGTGGTGGATGCGGGGATGTTCCTCGAGCCAGGTCCGGGTGGACAGGCTGTTATGGCTGGACAGGTTGTCGGTGACGATCCAGATCTCGCCGGTCGGGTTGGCGTCCTCGACCTGTTGCAGAAACTGCTGGTAGAAGACGCTGTTGCGGGAGGAAGCGGTCATGGTGATCTGCTGGCCGTCCCGGACGCGTAAGGCCCCGTAGACCCAGGTTTTCTCGGGCCCGCGGCTGTAGTCGAGCTCGGCTTTGATCCGGCGTCCGTCGGGTGACCAGGCAGGTGCGGGCGGGAAGGTCCGGGGGATCACTGGCCCCAGCTCGTCGGCGTAGATCACCGTCGCGTCGTCGGGCGGGTGGGTGTAGAGGCCGATGATCCTTGTCCTTTTGGGACGAAGTCCGGGTCCTTCGACCGCATCCAGGACCGGGTGCGGCGCCAGCGCACGCCTTCGGCGAGCAGGATGCGGCGCACCTGTGAGCGGCCTACCTCGATCCCCTCGGCCCGCGCGGCCGCGGCCAGAGAATCCAGTGTCCACTCGGCCGGACCGGACTCGTCGAAGGCCCACAGTTCTCCGACGGGTTCCCACCGCAGTCGCCCCGGCGGCACGGTCTTGACCAGGGAGATTATCCGGGATCGTTCCTGCTCGGAGATTCGTCGTCTGCGGCCCTGCCCGCCCAGATCATCGAGTCCCTGCAGGCCCGATCGGTTGAAGCGGTGCAGCCAGCAGCGGACCGTTTTCTGGCTGCAGTCCAGCTCCACGGCGATCGCCGGCACCCGCAGTCCCGACCAGCTCAGCTCGATCATCCGGGCCCGCATCACCGCATCCCGCGGAGCCTTCCGTGCCCGTGACAGGCGCCGGACGACGGCCCGCTCGTCCTCGTCACGCTCCGGTCGTGCCCATAAAACCATCGCCCAGCACCCGTCCCCGAGCACCCTCAACTACCCCGCCACCAGGGCATATACCCAGTGAAAGAGGAATCCAGCAGTAGGTAGGCCACGGTGAATGTCTGCGGCGTAGCCGTGGCGATGCCGCAGGGGTAGAGCTGGGCGCCTCACCCGTCGATCGACTCTCAAGTGAACGTGGGAACCGTCCGGTGTCGTCCTCGCCCCGTGCAGCCAGCACGGCGGAAGGACAGGTGCGTCGTCTGCTGTTGGCGCCGGGCGGGGCGGAGGCTCCGTAGTAGTCCGAGGCCGGGAAAGCCGGCCGCATGGCCAAGGGAGCCAGCAAGTCAGTAGCGGAAGTACTGGATGACCGGGAGGACACTGGTGAATACGAGTGATCTGCCGCTCGGCTCGTTCCGGGGCGAGCGACGGGTACTGGAGATCCAGACCAAGCTGCACCGTTGGGCGAACGACGATCCTCATCGTCGGTTCGACGATCTTTACAACCTCGTCTGCGATCCCGCGTTCCTGGCCATGGCCTGGGAGCGGGTTGCGGGGAACAAGGGCGCACGCTCGGCCGGAGTCGATGGGATGACCGCCGCCTTCGTCCGGGAACGGATCGGCGAGGTTCAGTTCCTTGCCGAGTTGCGGGAGCAGTTGAAGTCCCGCAGTTTCCGTCCGGTGCCGGTCAAGGAACGGATGATCCCCAAGCCGGGGTCGCGCAAGCGGCGGCGTCTTGGGATTCCTTCTGTGGCCGATCGGGTGGTCCAGGCGGCCTTGAAGCTGGTGCTGGAGCCGATTTTCGAGGCGGACTTTGCGCCGTGCTCGTACGGCTTCCGCCCCAACCGGCGGGCTCATGACGCGATGGCCGAGACACGCTTTCTGGCATCCAAGACATACGAATGGGTGCTGGAGGGCGACATTACGGCCTGCTTCGACGAGATTTCGCACTCGGCCCTGATGGACCGGGTTCGGGCTCGGATCGGAGACAAGCGCGTGCTCGCGCTGGTGAAGGCGTTCTTGAAGGCGGGCATCCTCACCGAGGCTGGCACCTCCAAGGAGACCGTCACCGGCACCCCACAAGGCGGGATTCTTTCGCCCTTGCTGAGCAATGTGGCCCTCTCGGTCCTGGACGAGCACTTCGTCAAGACTCCCGGCGGGGCGCAGTCCACGACGAAGCAACGGTGGACACGACGCCAGAAGGGGCTGCCCAACTACCGGTTGATCCGGTATGCGGACGACTTCGTCATTCTGGTGTCGGGCACCCGAGCCCACACCGAGGCACTGCTTCCAGAAGTGACGGAAGTCCTCTCCACCGTCGGCCTGCGGCTCTGGGAGGAGAAGACACTGATCACTCACATCGACGAGGGCCTCGACTTCCTCGGCTGGCGCATCCAGCGCCACCAGAAGCGAGGAACCGACCGGCAGTACGTCTACAACTACCCGGCCAAGAAGGCACTTCGGTCCATCAAGGCCAAGACGAAGGGCGCTCTGCCGGATGAACGTCAGCCTGCCGCTGGCAGTCCTGCTGCACAAGCTCAACCAAGTGCTGCGGGGCTGGACCGCCTACTTCCGTCCCGGGGTGTCCGCCCGGTCCTTCCAATATCTGCGCATGATCGTATGGCGTCAGGTCTTTGGATGGCTCCGGCGCAAACACCTCGGCACCGGGTGGAAGGAGCTCCGTCGTCGCTACTGCGACGGCGGATGGTGGCCGCACGACGGCGACGTCGTCCTGTTCAATCCGGGCTCGGTAGTCACCACGCGATACCGGCCTCGGGGGACGACCATTCCGTCGCCCTGGCCCAGCACGATCTGAGGAAAGCACCTGGTCAACGGGGCTTGTGGAGAGCCGGATGCGGGGCCAACTCGCACGTCCGGTTCGGGAGGGCGGCGTGCAGAAACGGGCTGGGAGGAATCCCCGTACCGCGCTCCGCGCCGACCCCACCACGACGTTGCCTTGGTCGACTCCGACGCCCGACTGCTCGGCAAGCTCAGGATCAGCGACGACACGGCGGGCTTGCAGGATCTGCTGCACATGCTCGCCGAGCACGGCGACAGCCCGGACAATCCGATCCCGATAGCGATCGAGACCTCCCGCGGACTCCTTGTGGCCTGCCTGCGGGCCTCCGGCCGCAGGGTCTACGCCATCAATCCGATGGCGGTCGCCCGCTACCGTGACCGCCATGTCGTCTCCCGCAAGAAGTCCGACCACCAGGACGCACTGGTTCTGGCGAACATCCTGCGCACCGACGCCGAGCAACACCGGCCGCTGCCGGACGACTCTGAACTGGTCAGAGCGATCGCGGTCCTGGCACGAGCACAGCAGGACGCGGTCTGGGACCGCACCCGAGCCCACAATCGGCTCCGGTCCCATCTGCGGGAGTACTACCCGGCGATCCTCGAGGCGTTCGCGGACAAGCGTGAACGGCTGCTTGCCCGAGAGGCCCGTGCAATCCTGGCGATCGCGCCCACTCCGTCCGAGGCTGCCCGTCTCACCCGCAACCGGCTGAAGACCGCCGTTATCAGGGCCGGCCGCCAGCGCCGGATCGAGGCCGAGACTAGTAGTCCCCGCTCGTCGACCATGCCAGAACCTGAGCGGTGTCCGGGTACGAGAAGGCGAACATACGGCGGGAGCCCGCGCGCTTCCGGTCTCGGAGTCCTTGGGGAGTGCGGCCGGTGCCCCGCGCTCCGAGGGGAGTGCGGGGCACCGGCGTCTCGGGGGATGGTCCGAACAGGGTGTGCCGACGGGGTTCCGGTCGAGCGGGAGCAAGCGGGCTTCGGCAGGATTCCTTCCGCACCTGGCAGCTGAAGACCAAGATGATCGTCAGTCCGGGGTCTGCTGTATGTCCTTGCTCCGTCAACACCAGTGGGCAGCCTCGTCTTTGCGTCGGTATACGTGCCGTCAAGCTGGTCCTTTGTGACGCCGTGCGCGCCCTCCAAATATGCGCCCCTCAGGTTTGCGTGATACAGGTCAGCGCCGCTCAAATCCGCCCCCTTCAGATACGTGCCCCTGAGGCTTACTCCGCCCAGGTCCGCGCGGCTCAGGTCCGCCTCAGCCAGGTGCGCACCGCTCACTGCAGCATCCATCAGGTTCGCGCCGCGCAATTTCACGCCGGCCATGTCAGCACCGCGCAGATCTGCCCCGGCCAGGTGCGCACCGCTCAGGTCTGCGTCGTACAGCGCTGCTCCCCTCAAGTGGGCTCCCCACAGGACCGCGCCGTTCAGGTGCGCGCCGTGGAGATCGGGACGGAATGCCTTGTCGTAGGCCGTATTGCGGGTGCCGAGGATGGTGAGAGCTGCCTGGACATCGGCTGGGGCGTCCTGGTTCTTGGGCGGACGGGCTGCGGCGTGGAGCCGGATGTACGTGGCCAGGACGTTGGCGATGGTGGGGTGATCGCGGTGTGAGTCCTGCATGATGCGCTCAAGGGCGTAGATGCCGCCCAGGCGGACATCCATCTCCTTCGCTCCGAGGTTTCCCACCGCCGCGGTGTACCGGTCGGTGATCTGTCCTTCCTTGACGAGCGCTCTGTCCGCCCGGGCCTGAGCGTTGGCCTCCGTGGTCTGGAGGTTGGAGTACCACAGGCCGGCGACCGCGACGACGGACGCGATCAGTACCGAGGTCAGCTCGACCCGGCGAGCCCAGTCCAGGCCCTCCGCGCGCGGGTTCTGCCCGGGCCCGCGACGGGACCGGGAGCCCGGCATCGCCCGGCGCCGGCCAGCAGGGCGGGTGGTACGGCGTAGCCGCGGGCGGCGGGTGGGCGAGGACGGCATGCCGGTATTCGAGCGTGCACCGCGCTGCACTCGGAGCCGAACAGCAGCCGCCCACCCGATGGAGTGACGCGCTCTCGTGGCCGCCGCGGCCACTCCTGATCCTGCCCTGGACGAGGCGGGGCCGGAGCGGATCCGTTCGAAGGTTCCTCCAACTGGCCTGGAGGCGTGTGCGCGGTCAGGGACTGCCCTTGAGGTGTCGTGGTCCGCGGTCTGGAACGCCAACTCGGTTGGCGGGACGATGGGTTGAGACGAAGGGCGGGGGCTTCTTGCGGAACGACAGACGGCAGATCCAGACAGCGGTGCTGGCCAGCGCGGACTCCGATGACCCGTTGATGCTTCCGCTGGAGGCGATCGAGCTGGATGCCTTCCGGCGCCGCCACGAGCACGACACGTTCTGGTGCGGGCTGCTGCTCGGCGGCTGCGGCCTCCAGCTGACGACGAAGCTGTACACCGACCGGGTCTGCCACTTCGCCCACTACCCGGGACCTGACGGGCACCCCCACCTGTGCGGCCGCCGCGCCCGCGGCGTGAACAGCGCCGACCACCTGTACGTGCGTTCCCTGATGATTGGGCGAGTTCAAGCATCAGGGGAGGTGTCTGTTGAGGGCGTGGTACATGGTCAGGGTCCCGGACTCGGGGCGGTGGGGGACGATGCCCGCGGAGGGGGTTCTCGGCGTCGGGGACTTGCCGGAGGCGGTCGCCCGAATCGGGCTTCGTCCGGGGGCTCCGGTCTTCGTGGGTCCGGACGGCATGATCGATGCGGGCTTGTTGGACTTCGTTCGCTCCAAGGAGTTCCGAAATCTGGAGCCGGAATCAAAGCGCAACTACGCCACCGACATCCGTCTGTTGCTCGAGTTTCTGTCCTCCCGCGGAGTGCCGTGGTGCCAGGCGAGTGAACGGGACCTGGCCGATTACCGAGACTGGCGTTGCTCGGCGCCGGCAAATCCGGGGCGAATCGGCGGTACGAAGTGGAACCGGGAGGGCGCCGCGTTCACCAAGCTGTTCCGCTGGGCGAAGGTCTCTCCGCTGCCGGTCGACCTCTCCCGCCGGGAGGACCGGGCCCCGGACTCGGTCAGCGCACGGGTGTCGTGGCTGACGCCGCGGACCTGGGCCCTGTGGTCGGACATCGGACTGCGCGGTCACGCGGCTGGCGGGGGCGCTGCACCGGGTTGGGATGCGCGGACGGAGCTGCGGAACACCAGTTTCGTGCAACTGCTCCTTAGTTCCGGACTTCGCCGGCAGGAGGGCGGGTCGCTGCTGACGTTCGAGGTTCCGACCCAGCGGCTTCGCTCCGGCCGGTACTGCCACGGCCGTGTCGCGGGCGCCGTCACCAGGTCGAAGTGCGGGCGAGTCTTCTACGCCTCGGTCGATGCGGTCGGTCAGGTCGAAGCGTATGTGGCGTCCGAGCGGGCCTGGGCAGTAAGGCGCGCTCAGGCCGCGGGCCGCTACGAGCGGCTGCCTGAGATTCGGCTGCTCACGAAAGTGACCCGTGGCCCGAAGCCGAAGGTCGAGTGGGTAGACCGGGACGGCGTCGCTGGGGGCCGCGAGCTTGGTCTGTTGGGCTGGCGGGAGCGTCAGTGGCTCTTCCTGGATGGGCCGGAAGGGCCCGAGCCGGCCTGGTTGTGGCTGACCGAGCAAGGGCTGCCGATGCTCCCGGGCCGGTGGAACGGCGTGTTCAGGAGCGCGAATCTGCGTTGCGACGAGGTGCTGCTCGCGCCGGTGGAGCGGGTGGTCAAGCGGGAGCTGCGGCTGGCAGAGGTCCGCGGGAAGAGTCCCTACGCGACCCCTCACGCCGCGCGGCACTCATTCGCGCTCTACATGCTCATCGTGCTGAACCAGCTCATGGAGACACGCTACGGGCTCACCGCGGCCGACCGGCGGGACTTCGCGCTGCTGTTCGGTGACCCCTGGTGGTTGGTGAAGACCCTCCTCGGGCACGCGGACGTGGAGGTGACCAAGCGCCACTACCTCGCGCCCGTCGCGCACCTGCAGCTGGAGTCCATCCTCGCCACTGCTGAGATCACCGACGGCCAGGGCGCGGTGGGAGGCGAGGGCATCGACGACGTGTTCACCCGGCTGGCTCGGGAGACGGCCGGCATCCAGGACGTCGACACGCTGCTCGGGGTGAGTGGATGAGCGGGCGGGGACGGAGGGCCGTGTTGCCGCCGGCCGGCTATCGCACCGGACCGCCGCGTCCCCGGGACGGACTGGTAGTGACGGTAGGCAACAAGGCCGGCGAGAAGAAGGAGTTCGACTTCGCGAAGCTGCCCGCCCCAGAGCGTATGCGGCACTCGCTGGCCGCGCTCTTTGCTGCCCAGTCCCGTCGGTGGACGAGCCACTCCTCCGCCGACCACTACTGGAACCAACTGCTGGTCTTCGTGCGCTTCCTTTCCCGCCTGGACAACCCGCCTGAGGATCTCGACGGCCTGACCGCCGCCGCCCTGAAACGCTGGCGCGAGCGGAACATCAAGACCAACACGGGCAGGATCACGCTGGCCACCATTCGGGTCCTGCTGCGCGCGGACCCGAGGCTGCGCACCGGCCAAGTGGCCGAAGAGCTCGCCCGCCGGGTGCCACAGGGAACGCCGAGCAAGCAGTCGTACGAGGATGCGGAACGCGAGCAAGTGCTACTCACCGCGCAGCGCCAGTTCCGCGCCGCTTGGATGCGCATCCGGGACAACACCATCGTGCTGGAGCGCTGGCGGCTCGGGCAACTGCCCGAAGGCAGCCGTGAAGCGCAGCTCGGCCAGATCCTCGACGTGATGGCGTGCACCGGAGACGTGCCCCGCGCACGGCGGAGCGATGGCCTGACCAACCTGAGGCACCGTGGTCTCCTCGGCGGGGGCAGCGTCGAACGAACGTGGGGCCGGCTGTTCTTGACCCGGCACGAGCTGACTGCCCTGGCCGTGCTGCTGACCGACCGCTTTGCCTGGAATCTGTCCGTCTACGACCGCATGCCCGCGCCCACCCGGGCGCCGTCGGTTGGTGAGAGGACGACGGTGACATACCTGGTGCAGGTGGAGAAGCGGCGACCCGGGGCGGGCCGGTGGTTCAGCACGGAGAACATCACCGACTCGGGAGCCGCCTCCCCGGGACGTCTGATCACACAGGCCCTGGACGCCACCGCACACGGCCGCGCGCTCGCCGCGAAGCTGGTCCCCGGCACCGACCTGCTGATGACCGCACGCCTGCAACAAGTCGGGCGCGAGCGCCGCGATCTGGATCGCCCACCGCGCATCGGCCCGCTGGTCTTCGGTGTCTCCCGTGTCGACGCCACCAGCTGGGCTCGAAGCCACGGGCTGAGCGGATCGCCGTTCCAACGCACCAGGCGCACGACGGTCACCCGCGAGGGCAGACCCATGCAGCACACTCAGGGCACCCACGAGAGCGTCTACGTGCTGCCCGACCAGCGAGTCCAGCGAGCATCCCAAGCAGTCTTCGAAGCCGGCGCCCACGAAGCACTCCAGCAAGCGCAGGCAACCGTCTTCGGCGGACACCTCGCACGTGAGCCGAACCCCGCGCATCACGAGACCGCGACGGCCGATTGCGAGGACGACACCACCAGCCCCTGGCCCGCCCCGGACGGGGGCTGCGCAGCGGACTTCCTACTCTGCCTGGCCTGCGGCAACGCCCATGTCCACCCCGGTCACCACCCCCGCCTCGCCCATCTGCATCAGCAACTGATGAGCCTTCGCTCGGTGCTCCCCGATCACACCTGGACGGCGCGCTGGCACGACCACCTGCTACGCCTGAACGACATGCGCGACAGAGTGGGCCCAGCCGCCTGGAATGCCGCGCTGGGCCGGGTCAGCGACCGGGACCGCACGGTCGTCGCGCTCCTACTGAAGGGAGAGCTGGCCTCGTGACCTCCGCCCTCGTCGATGAAGTCGACCCGTACGTGCTGCCCATGCCGACGCCGGATTCCCCCGTCGTGATGGACCGGTGGATCAGCGCCGGCAACCGGCACCCCAACGGCCGCTACGCTGATGCGGTCTGGCCCTTGGCGCCACTCATCGACAATCCGGGCGCCACACTCTCCAAAATCCATTGGAGCAGGTGCCCGATCGGGCTGCGCGGCCAGTTGAAGCTGCCAGCCTGGATCATGATCAACGGCGAGCTGCGACCCACCGTTGTCCAGACCCGGGGACACCGCGCACGGACCCGCGGCTCCGCCGACGACATCCTGGAGACATGCCGCGAGTGGATCCGCCTTGCGCACTGGGCGCACGAGCGCGGCATGTCCGACCTCGGAGCTTTTACCGACGAGTGGTGGAGCGCATACACCACGGAGCGCTGGCAGAGCGGCATCACACGCGCTTACTCCGAGAAGGTCCTCGCCCGGCTGACCGACCTATGGGCCTACGACCAACTCGCTGCCCACCCCTCGGGGATCCCCCGACCTCCCTGGGACACCGAGGGCGTCGACGACTACCTGCCCTCCGCCACCGGTGAAGGCGGCCGTGAGAACACCACCGAACCCTTGGACCCGCAGGTCATCGGCCCACTGCTGGTCTGGGCCGGCCGCATGGTCGACGACCTCGCCGAGGACATCCTGGCCGCCTGGACCGAACGGCGCCGGCTGCTCAGCATCGCTTCCGCCAGCACCGCCACCCCCGCGGGACGCGCCCGAATTGAGGAGACCCTGCTGCCCCTCATCACCTCCGGAGCCCCGATACCCAGCACAGGATGCGACGGTGGCCACACCCTGGCCCGCGCTTTCATCGCCGCAACCACCGGTGCCAGCCTCGGCCAGGTCGATCGCTTCAAGAAGCAGCACGGGTTGACCAACCTGGCCGCGTACCGGCCCGGCCCATGCCCACTGGACGTTCCGGTTACCGGCCAGGTCGCCGGACGCCCCTGGCGCCAGAGCCTCGACTTCAATGAGGCCGCCGACCTGATGAAGCACCTCGGCACGGCCGCCATGATCATCATCCTCTATCTGACCGGCATGCGGCCGCAGGAAGCGCAAGGCTTGCGCTCCGGGTGTTGCCCTGACCCGGCGCCCCGACCCGACGGCACCCCTGGACGCCACCTCATCCGCAGCCATCACTACAAGGAGGTCACCAACGACAACGGCCACCACATCTCCGCCGGCGTCGAGCGGGAGGTCCCCTGGGTCGCCATCGCCCCTGTCGTCCGCTCGATTCGCATCCTTGAGCGCATCGTCCCCGAAGGGGAGCTCCTTTTCAGCGCCGCCCATCACGACTTCCAGGGGGTCAAAGCCCACCAGGGGGCGCTGAAGAACGGGACTCTGAACCGCCGCATCGGCAGCTTCGTCGCCTGGGCCAACCGCGAAGCCGTCGCCCAGGGCCTTCCGGAACAGGCCATCCCCCAGGACCCGCACGGTGAGCTCGGCATGGCCCGGTTCAGACGTACGCTGGCCTGGCACATCGCCCGCCGCCCGGGCGGGCTGATCGCCCTCGCCATCCAGTACGGCCACATGCGCACCGTCCTGGATGCACGCACATCCACCGGCTACGGAGCCCTCGGCCGCTGGGGCATCCACGGGGTGCTCGATGTCGAGACAGCCCTTGCCGCGGCCGACACCGCCGCGCGTCTTCGTGACCGCATGGCCGCCGGTGAGAAGATCTCGGGACCGGCGGCCCGTCGCGCTGTCACCGGCGCGACCCAAGCCCCGCACTTCGAGGGCCGCATCGTCCCCTCCACGTTCGCGAGGAAGGCGGCCGCCTATCTCGCCCGGGACGGCATTGTCCTGTTCGACAACTCCGACGCCCTCCTGATCTGCGCATTCAAGCGCGAGACGGCATTGTGTGAACCGGCAGCGAACGCGACCTCGCCGAATGTGGTCGACTGCCGGGCGGGCTGCGGAAACATGGCCCGCACCGACACTCATGCCAGTCAACTGCGTGATCGTGCCGACGAGATCGACCAGCTCGCCGCGCATGCACCCATGCACATCGGCAACCGGCTGCAGGCCCACGCCGCCCGACTCCGCCAGGCCGCCGTTACCCACGCCGCCACTGCCGAGACCGCCGAGGTCCTGAGATGACCGAGCAACCCACCGACGAGCGCACGCGCATCCGTGAGGCGATGGACCGCCTCCTGGCCGGGCAGGCCACCGCGTCCAATGGGAGTCTCACCATCGCGGCCCTCGCCGTCGAGGCAGACGTCCACCGCATGGCGCTGATGAAGCGGCACGCGGATCTGAAGAACGAATTCTACGAACGGGTACGCACCGAAGCGCAGCAAGTCCCCGAGGCGGAGCGCCGACTGCGCGAGTCCGTGGTCAAGCTCAAAGAGACCGTCTCGAACCAGCGAAGGGAGATCAAGGAACTGCGAGAGCTAGTCACCCGTCTCACCCTCGCCGCCGCGGTCCTGACCGACCAGCAAAGCCAGTCGGCGCCCCGCTCGCAGGTCCCAGACAACGTCGTTGCCTTCCGTCCGTCGGAGCAATGAAGATCTGCCATCCTGATTTCCGCTGGTCAGCAGGGCTGGTGTGAGGTTTCCGCGGGGTTCTCGTGCTGGTCGGGCGAGAGATCGTTAGCACGTGATCGTCCGTCACGGGCGGCCTCTGGGATTCCCGGGGCCGGGGCAGCGGGCCGCTGCATAGCCTCCTGGTGGGAGGTGTGTATGACGGATGTGCTGACATGGACGGTCCAGCAACGGCTTGAGCTGGAAGGACCGGCTGAGCTGCTCCGCAAGGAACTGTCCGGGATCGAGTCGCAGTTGGCCCGGCTGGAAGCAGCCGAGGTGGTGTTCGGGCAGTGGGCCGAGGCAACCGATGGTGGACGTCGGTCGTCGGGCATCGTGGAGCCGGAGCCGGAGCGTGTCGTGGCGGGGCCGGGTGCGGGCGGGATGCGTCTGGTGCCGGACCGGTCCGAGGGGATGGGGGTGGAGTCCCTGACCCCGGAGTATCGGCGGATCATGGAGATCGTGGCCGGGGCGGAGGGTCCGGTGATGGCCAAGGACGTCGCTGGGATGCTGGGTCGGGAGCTCACGCCGGGCAAGGTCGAGCCGTCCGTGGCCAGCTGCGCAAACCCGCTGGCGCAAGGTCAGTTCCGGGACCCAGGCGGTCATCGTGCTCGCCGTGCTCCGTCACGACCAGCGTCTTGCCGACATGGCCGGCGGCAACGCGGTCTCCGCCTCCACCGTGCGCCGCTGGGTGATGGAAGTGATCCGCCTGCTGTTCGCCCGCGCCCCGCGCCTGGACCGCGCGCTGAAGAAGATCGCCCGTGCCGGCGGGGTCGTGGTCCTGCTGGGCGGCACCCTCATCCGCACCCGGCGCCGCACCGGGAAGGACAACCGGAAGAACTACAGCGGCAAACACAAGTCCCATGGCCTGCTGTTTCTCGCGCTGACCGACGAGCAAGGCAACGTGATCTGGATCCCGGCGGCGAAGCCGGGCCGGTCCAGCGAGATCACCACCGCCCGCCACAACAAGATCACCGGACACCTGCGCGAGGCCGGTCTCGGAGCCCTGGCCGATCTCGGACTCGTCGGCCTGGACGACGACCCCGACGACCACCCGGTGATCATCACCGGCCGCAAGGCCACCCGCAACCACCAGCTCACCGACGCGGAGAGAGAAGCGAACCGCCTGCTCAACCGCGAACGCGCCGCCGTCGAGCACGGCTTCGCCAACCTGAAATCGGTCATCGTTGCAATCCTCGAGACGGAGTTCGCTTGACAACAAACATGAGGGGCTGGCCCTTGGGCTCGTGCCCACCTTCGTGAGCCGCCGTGCGGATGGGCCGCTGCGATCAGGCGAGGGTGACTTCGACGGGTAGTTTCTTGATGCCGTTGACGAAGTTGGAGCGGACGCGCGGGACATCGCCGACGAGGCGGATGTCGGCGATCCTGGGGATCAGCTCCTCGAACATGATGCGGATCTCGGTGCGGGCGAGCAGGTTGCCCAGGCACAGGTGGGGGCTGCCCTTGCCGAAGGTGACGTGGTCGTTGTCGGCGCGGGTGACATCCAAGTCGTACGGGTTGCCGAAGGCCTCCTCGTCACGGTTGCCGGAGGCGTACCACATGACGACCTTGTCGCCCTCCTTGATCCGCTTGCCGCCGAGTTCGACGTCCTGGGTGGCGGTGCGGCGGAAGTGGTAGACGGGGGAGGCCCAGCGCAGGAACTCCTCGACCGCGCCCGGGATCAGGGACGGGTCGTCCTTGAGGCGGGCCAGCTGGTCGGGGTGCTGGAGGAGGGCCAGCATGGAGTGGGTGATGGTGTGGCGGGTGGTCTCGTTGCCGGCCACGACGAGGAGCAGGAAGTAGTTGTCGAAGTCCTGTGACGAGAGCGGCACACCGTCCTTCGGGATGGTGTTCACCAGCTTCGACACCAGGTCGGTGCCGTCGCCGCCGCGCCGCTGCCGGGCCAGCTCACGGCCGTACTCGAAGACCTCCAGCGAGGCGGGGGAGCGGAAGGGCAGGTGCCGGTACTGCTCGCTCTCCGCGCTGTCCAGCAGGACGTCGGCGTAGTCGGGGTCGGTGTTGCCGATGATGCGGTTGCCCCAGTCGATGAGCTGCTGGTTGTCCTCCGGCGGTACGTCGAGGAGGCGGGCGAGGACGTTGATGGGGAAGTCGGCGGAGATCTCTTTGACGAAGTCGAAGGTCCCCTTGGCCAGCGCCGCGTCCAGCGTGGTGGCGGTCAGGCCACGCAGGAAGTCGGTGTAGCTGTTGATGACGCTCGCGCCGAACTGGCGCTGGAGCAGACTGCGCAGCGCGCGGTGGCGGACACCGTCCAGCTCCAGGATGGAGGCGCGGGTCTTGATCTGGTCCTCGTCGACTTCTTCGAGGTTGACGAACTTCGTGGAGGTGAAGGTCTCGGCGTCACGGTCGACGCGGGCGATGTCGGCGTGGCGGGTCACGGCCCAGAAGCCGGAGTTGGGGGCGTCCTCGGGCTGCCAGTGCACCGGGTCCTGGTGGCGCAGGGTGTGGAACATGCGCCATGGGGTGATGCCGTCGGTGAAGTTGTCCAGATCGGCGAGGTTGACGTCTGCCAGTGGCATCGGTTCGTTCACGGCGGCGGTCGGTGTCTCGGTCGTCATCGCATGGCTCCCAGTCGTCACAGGTGGTAGGCGTACTCGGTGAACTCCCAGTCGGTGACGTGCCGTTGGAAGCGTTCGATTTCGTTGCGCTTGTAGGAGAGGAACGAGGCGGTGAAGTCCTTGCCGAGGATGTCGGTCAGCTCCGTGTCCGCTTCCAGGGCGTCGAGCGCGGCCGGCAGGTTCATGGGCAGCATGGCTGCCTTGGCGGTGTCGTAGCCGTACCCCTCCAGCGGGGCGGGGGGTTCCTCGCCGGTCAGAACCCCGAGCAGTGCGGCGGCGACCGTGCCCGCGATCAGCAGATACGGGTTGGCGCTGGCGTCACCGAGGCGCAGTTCGAACCGGGCGCCGGAGCCGCGCTCGGGCGGAATGCGGATCATGGCGCTGCGGTTGTCCAGGCCCCAGTCGATCAGCCAGGGGGCGAGAGTGTCCGGGCCGAAACGCCGGTAGGAGTTCACGGTCGGGTTGGCCAGTGCGGCCAGGGCCGGGGCGTGGGCGAGGATGCCGGCGACGGCGTGGCGTGCGGTGGCGGACAGTCCGTACGGCCCGGCGGGATCGTCGAAGGAGTTACCGGCGCCTTCCTCGTCGGAGGAGCTGTCGCAGGACAGGTGGAGGTGGAAACCGGAGCCTCCGGCGTCGTTGAACGGCTTGGCCATGAAGGTGGCGAGTTTGCCCTCCTGCCGGGCCAGTTCCTTGATCGCGGACTTGAAGCGGAAGGCGCGGTCCGCAGCGGACAGGGCGTCGGAGTGGGTGAGGTTGATCTCGAACTGGCCGCCGTCGAACTCGTGGTTTCCGCTGGTCACGCCGATGTTCATGTCCCGCAGCAGACGCAGCGTGCGGAGCAGGTGATTGTCGCCGTCGGCGCGCAGACCGGCGGTGTAGACGACGCCGGTGGCACTCGAGTAACGCTTCCAGCCGCTCGGGGAGGCCGGGTCCTCGGCGCAGAGGAAGTACTCGAGCTCGGGGCCGACCACCGGACGCAGGCCGTGTTCGGCACATCGGTCGAGGACGGTGCGCAGCAGATCGCGGGGTGACTCGGGCGCGGGCAGGCCGGTGGCCGGGTCGGTGACGTCGGCGAGGCAGGAGGCGACGCCGGGTTCCCAGGGGAGGGGGACCAGGGTGTCCAGGTCCGGTCGCACGGTGATGTCGGGCAGGCCTGCGTCGAGACCGCCGGAGACGGGCACCACGTCGCCCTGGGGGCTGGTGTGGTACACGGCCCGGCAGAAGGCCAGGCCGTGGTCGCAGGCCGACGGCAGGTGGTCCAACAGCACGTCGCGCGCTCGGTCGGTGCCGATCAGGTCGGGATAGGTCACGCGCACCACGTCGATGCCGTCGGCGGCGAGTCGCTGCATGTGCTGACGGAGGCTGGGGGTTGGGTCTGCGCTCACCGATGTCTCCTCGGGCGCTAGGCGTGTGGATGGTGAGGGGATTCAGAGGGCCGGTACGGGTGGGGGCGCGGCACATGGAATAGCTTGTTTGATGCCAAACGGTATGAGGACTTCGGGTGCCCCGCAAGGGGCGGCAGGAAAAAAATTATCCGCATGGATAGGTATTGACCAGGGCCGGGCGGCTTCCTATGTTGTTTGAAGCCAAATGAGTAAGGGTTCGGTCAGTTGCCGGACCCTTGGCCGGGGCCCGGCCGACGCCGGTCGGGCCCCTCTTCCTCCGCTCGTCCCCGCCCCGACGCCCTCACATTCAGGAGGACCGGCCATGAAGGTCGTCGTCGACATGAACAAGTGCCAGGACCACGGCCAGTGCGTCTTCGCCGCACCCGATGTCTTCTCCATGGACGACAGCGGCCACCTGGCCTACGTCCCCGACCCCGACGACGCGCTGCGCGACGAGGTCGAGGAAGCCGCCGACGTGTGTCCGCTCCAGGCCATCCGTATCGAGGACTGACCATGACTTCGCGGAGTGCACGCATCGTCGTGGCCGGCGCCTCCATGGCCGGCCTGCGCGCGGCCGAGCAGCTGCGGGCCGCCGGCTGGACCGAAGCCATCACCCTCGTCGGTGACGAGCCGCACATGCCCTACAACCGGCCGCCCCTGTCCAAGGAGGTCCTGGCCGGCAAGGCACCCTTCGAGTCACTCGCCTTCCGCCCGCGGGCGAGTGTGGCCGACGCGGAATGGCGGCTGGGCGTCAAGATCGTCGCCACCCGGCTCGCGGAGAACATCGTCGAGTTCGACGACGGCGAGGCACTCTCCTACGACGGTCTGGTCGTCGCCACCGGAATGCGGCCCCGGCGCCTGCGCTGCCCCGGCCCGCTCGCGGGCCGGCACACGGTCCGCACCATCGACGACGCGCAGGGTCTGCGGCAGGCCCTGACCAGGCCCGGAGCCCGCGTGGTCGTCGTCGGAGGCGGCTTCATCGGCTGCGAGGTCGCCGCCACCGCCGTCGCTCTGGGCGCCCGGGAGGTGACGGTCGTCGACCCGCTGCCCCTGCCGATGGTCGGCCCCCTCGGCGAGCTCCTCGCCAGGGTCCTGCTGAAGCGCCACGAGGAGCGCGGCGTGCGCTTCGCCCTCGGCACGGGCGTGACCGGCTTCACCGGCGACGACCACGTCACCGGCGTTGCCCTCGGCGACGGCACCGTCCTTCCCGCCGACGTGGTGGTCGAGTCGGTCGGGTCGGTCGCCAACACCGAGTGGCTGGACGGCAACGGCCTCGACCTGAGCGACGGCGTGCTCACCGACGAGCACCTGCGCGCCGGCGGACGGCCCGACGTGGTGGCCGTCGGCGACGTCGCCCGCTTCCCCAACGCCCGCTACGACGGCGTACCGCGCCGTGTGGAGCACTGGTGCATCCCCACGGACACCGCCAAGCACGCCGCGAAGACCCTCGTCGCCCAGCTGGCCGGCACCAGCCACGGCCTGTCCCCGTTCGCGCCGCTGCCCACTTTCTGGAGCGACCAGCACGACTTCCGCCTGCAGTCCTTCGGCGCACCGGTACTCGGCAAGGAGGACGTACGCGTCCTGGACGGCGACCTCGACGGAGATGTCGTCGTCGGCTACCACGCCGGCGGCCGGCTGGCCGGTGTCGTCGCCCTCGGCGGTCCGGCCGCGGTGGCCGCCGCCTCCCGATACCGCGCCGAACTGCTCGAGCAGCCCGCCCTCACCGCCAAAGGACTTCGCTGATCATGAACACTGTTCACGGATTCTTCTTCCCCAAGACGGCGAGCGGTGCCTCGTCGCTGGTCCCCTCACCGCCCTGGCTGTACTCCGGGGACCTGCTCACCGTCGAGTACCGCACCGACCCGGCGCGCGTGCGTGAACTGCTTCCCGAGCCACTGGAGCTCGCCGACGAGGACCCGGGCGCGGTGGCGCTGATCTGGGCCGACTGGCAGTCCTGCTCGGCGTCCGGCGAGGAGCTGCTCGATCCCGTGCTCTCCCAGTACAAGGAGGCGTTCGCGGTCGTCCGCTGCAAGTACCGGGGCGAAACCTACTCGCGGTGCGTCTACATCTGGGTCGACAAGGACTTCGCCATCGCCCGCGGCCTGCACCAGGGCTACCCGAAGAAGCTCGGCTCGATCCACCAGACCCGCCCGCACCCGTACGGCCCCGCGCCGCGCATCGAGGCGGGGGCCCGTTTCGGCGCCACGCTCGCCGCCGCCGACCGGCGCCTGGCCCAGACCACGGTCACCCTGCGCGAGCCGTCGCAGACGAACGGCTTCGTCAACGCCCACCCGATGGCCCACCACCGCTGGCTGCCCTCCATCGAGAAGGGCAAGGGCCTCGCTCTGGACGAGCTGATCGAGTCGGGCGCCGCGTCCTTCGAGGCGGGACAGGCCTGGCGCGGCGACGCCGAGCTGGAGCTGTTCGAGGCGCCCACCGAAGAACTGGCCCGCCTGGAGATCCGCGAGCCGATCGCCGCTTACTACCGCCAGGTCGGCGTCGTCTGGGACGGCGGCCGACTGCTGGAATCCGGCACCTCCGGCGCCGAGTAGACCCCACCACCTCGTGAGACCGGAGGAGCAGAGCATGAGCGAACACACCATCACCGTTGCCGGGGTCGCCGTCGACACCCGGCACTGGATCGGCGGCGAGCGCGTCGCCTCGGCACAGACGTTCCCGGACGTCTCGCCCATCGACGGCAGCACGATCGGCGAGATCTCCCGGGGCACGGGCATGGAGGCAGCCGCCGCCGTGGCCGCCGCGAAGGCCGCCTTCCCCGCCTGGGCGGCCACCTCCCGCGCGGAACGCGCACGCATCCTGCACGCCATCGCCGACGGGGTCGAGAAGCGGATCGAAGAGCTCTCCATCGTCGAGACCACCGACAACGGAGCCCTTCTGCGCTCCCACCGCCGGGGCGTCATGCCCCGCGTCGCCCACAACTTCCGCTTCTTCGCGGACTGGCTGCTGAAACTGGAGCACGAGGACTTCGAGACGCGCGGGCACACCAACCACGTCAGCTGGGACCCAGCGGGCCCCTCCGTGCTGATCACACCGTGGAACGCCCCGTTGATGCTGGCCACTTGGAAGGTCGCCCCGGCTCTCGCGGCCGGCAACACGGTGATCCTCAAGCCCGCCGAGTGGACCCCGCTGACTGCCTCCCTGCTGGCCGACATCGCCGCCGAGGCCGGGCTCCCGGCAGGTGTGCTCAACGTCGTCCAGGGCTACGGCTCCGAGATCGGCGACGCGCTGACCTCGCATCCCGACGTGCGCCGGATCAGCTTCACCGGCTCCGTGCCCACGGCCAAGCGGATCGCGGAGTCGGCGGCCGCGAACCTCACGCCCTTGAGTCTCGAACTGGGGGGCAAGTCGCCGCTGTTGGTGTTCGCCGACGCGGACCTGGACCTGGCCGTCGACCTGGCGGTGGAGCAGTACGACAACGCCGGCCAGGTGTGCCTGGCTGCGACGCGCTTCCTGGTCGAGGAGTCGGTCGCCGAGGAGTTCACCCGCCGCTTCGTCGAGAAGGCCGGGCAGCTCACCCAGGGCGACCCGCGCGGCGAGGCTACCGACATCGGGCCGAACATCCACCCGCTCCAGCTGGAGAAGATCGACGGCTTCGTGCAGCGTGCCGTGGCGGCCGGTGCCCGCGCGGTCATCGGCGGCCACGGCAAGGACGGCCAGTACTACGCGCCGACCCTCCTGACCGCCGTCGCCCAGGACTCGGAGATCGTGCAGGAGGAGGTCTTCGGCCCGGTCCTGACCCTGCAGACCTTCGCCACCGAAGACGAAGCCGTCCGCCTCGCCAACGACACCCGCTTCGGGCTGGCTGCCACGCTCGCCACCGGTGACCCCGAGCGCGCCGAACGCGTCACCGCCCAGCTTGTCGCAGGCACGGTCTGGACCAACTGCTTCTTCGTCCGCGACCTGCAGGCGCCGTTCGGCGGCTCCCGCCACTCGGGCGTCGGCCGCGAGGGCGGCACCTGGAGCTTCGACTTCTACTGCGACCTCAAGAACACCGTGACCTCGCCGAACGGATGGAACAACCATGGGTGAGATCGTCGGGGCGGGCCTCCTCGCCCACGTCCCCACCATCGTGCTGCCCGAGGAGACCCGGCTGGAGCTGAACGGGGGCAAGGAGATCACCCTCGTCACCGGCCTGCACCAGCTCCGCAAGGACGTCTTCGAGCGCGACGACTACGACACCGTCGTCGTCCTGGACTCCCACTGGGCGACCACCGTCGAGTTCGTCGTCACAGCCCAGCAGCGCCGCGCCGGTCTGTTCACCTCCGAGGAGCTACCGCGCGGCATGTGCCGGATGCCGTACGACTTCCCCGGTGATCCTGAACTGGCCCACAACATCGAGAAGTTCGCCGACAAGCACGGCACCTGGATCACCGCGATCGAGGACGAGTACCTGCCGATCTACTACGCCACCACCAACCTCTGGAAGTTCCTGGGGGAGGGGCTGCCGGACAAGCGGTGGGTGACCATCGGGGTCTGTCAGACCGGGGACATGGAGGACCACCTGCGGCTGGGCCGGGCGCTGGCCGACGGGATCGCCGCCACCCCGGGCCGCCGGGTCCTGGTCATCGCCTCCGGTGCGCTGTCGCACACCTTCTGGCCGCTGCGCGAGCTGC
This sequence comes from Streptomyces sp. NBC_00258, assembly GCF_036182465.1. Lineage (NCBI taxonomy): Bacteria > Bacillati > Actinomycetota > Actinomycetes > Kitasatosporales > Streptomycetaceae > Streptomyces > Streptomyces sp. NBC_00258. The sequence goes on along the minus strand of NZ_CP108081.1, from coordinate 549,057 downwards.
GCGACCACGAGTCGAGCGACCCCGCGCACATCTTCACGCCCGAGGCGCGCGAGGCCGACTACGAGCGGATCGCCTGGTTCAAGGAGGGCCGCCACGACAAGGTCCTCGACACCATGCCGGAGTTCTCGAAATACAGGCCCGAGGCGAAGTTCTTCCACTACCTGATGATGGCCGGTGCCCTCGGGGAACAGGCCTGCGTCGCCAAGGCCCGCCAGTACGGCGAGTACGAGAACTCCATCGGCACCGGCCAGGTCCACCTCTGGTTCGACCGCCCGGCCGACGGCTGGACCGGCGCCGGCCTGCCCGCCGCCCCCTCCGCGCACAACCCTCACAGCCGTATCTAGGAGTACTGCCATGCCCGAATACCGCCGCATCCTCCTCGACGGCGCCGCCGTCCAGGTCACCGTCGACGGTGACGAACTCGTCGCCGCGGACGGCCGCCGCGTCAAGACCGAGGACGCCCAGCACCTCCCCCCGGTCGTCCCCTCCAAGGTCATCGCGGTCCATCTCAACCACCGCAGCCGTGTCGACGAGTTCGATATCGACCTCCCCGACACGCCCACCTACTTCCACAAGCCGACCTCGGCCCTCAACTCGCACAAGGGCGCCATCGTCCGCCCCGAGGGCTGCAAGTGGCTCAACTACGAGGGCGAGGTGGCCATCGTCATCGGAAAGACCGCGCGCAACATCCCCCCGGCCGAAGCGGGCGAGTACATCGCCGGATACACGATCGCCAACGACTACGGATTGCACGACTTCCGCGACACCGACGCCGGCTCCATGCTCCGGGTCAAGGGCTCCGACACGCTCTGCCCGCTCGGCCCCGGCCTGGTCACCGACTGGGACTTCCACGGCAAGAGCCTGCGCACCTACGTCAATGGAAAGGTGGTCCAGGACGGTTCGACCGACGAGATGAAGTGGGACATGCACTATCTCGTCGCCGACATCGCCCGCACCATCACCCTGTACCCCGGCGACGTCCTGCTGTCAGGCACCCCCGCCAACTCCCGCCCCGTACAGCCGGGCGACGTCGTCGAGGTCGAGGTCGAGGGCCTGGGCCGCCTCACCAACCACATCGTCACCGGCCCCACCTCCATCCGCACCGACGTCGGCGCCCAGCCCACCGAATCGGAGGAGGTGCTGTCCACCGCGCTCGGCGGCGACTGGGAGTTCCGCGGCATCCGTCCGCCGAAGCGATGACGCCCCTGGGCGGTCTGCCGGTCGCGACGCGCGGGTAGGGTCGCGTTCATGAGCGATTCCTCCGAGAAGCCCCCCGCCAGGCCCCGCAAGCGCGTGGACTACGGGACCGGCCGTGAGGCCCTGCTCAGCGCGGCCGTGCGCGTGGTGGCCCGGGGAGGGCTGCGGAAGCTCACCTATCGTGCCGTCGCGGAGGAGGCGGGTGTCACGCACGGGCTCGTGGTGCACCACTTCGGTTCGCGGGACGCACTGATCGAGGCAGCCCTCGAACACGCGGTACGCACCAGCGCGCGCACGAGCTCCCTGGAACCCGGCACGGGCGACATCGCGGACTTCGCGGCGGGACTGGCGGACATGGTCACCCGCGAGCCGGCCATGCAGATGTTCCAGTACGAGCTCATGCTCGAGTCCCGGCGCAGGCCCGAGCTGCTGCCGCAGATCCGCGCGCTGTACGAGGAGTACTTCGAGGCCACGGAGAGGGAGCTGTCCCGCAGCCTGCCCGACGGCACCAGCCCTGCCCTGACCCGGCTCGTCTTCGCCGCTCTGGAGGGTCTCGTACTGCACCAGCTGGTCCTCGACGAGCCGGACGTCACCGAGGCCGCGCTGAAGGAGCTGCGGTCACTGCTGACCCGGCAGCGTGAAGGCGCAGAGTAGCCGCCATGTCGTAATCCCTGCCATAACAGCAGGTCAGGACGAGTCCCCGTCGCCCAGCGACGGGGACTCGCCTGTTTCCGGCGGCGTAAAGAGTTGATTACGTGCGCGCGAAGCATTGACGAAATTATCCGTGTGGATAATTCTCGGTGGTGCAGGGCCCACTGGTCGCCCTCCTCTTCTCCTCCCCAGTTCCCTCCGCCTCGCGCCCGATACGAGGAGTGTCACGACATGACCGTCACCACGGCCGGACCCGCGTCCGCCATCGAGGATCTGCTGCCCTTCCGTGACCCCGGCTTCCGTGCGGACCCGTACCCGTACTACGCGCGGCTGCGGCAGGAGCACCCTGTCTACAGGCATCCGGTCGGCCTGTACGTCGTCTCCCGCTACGAGGACGTCGCCCGGCTGATCCGCAACCCCACCCTGAGCGCGCAACAGCTCGACTTCGGGCCGGCCACCCCGATCCACCACACCATGCTCGGCAAGGACGCCCCCGACCACACGAGGCTGCGGCGGATCACCAACCGCTGGTTCACACCCAAGGCGGTCGAGGAGTGGTCCAAGGTGATGCGTGCCGCCGTGGAGGCTGTGCTCGACGAGGTGGACAAGGGCGACGGCACCCTGGACGCGGCCGACGGCCTCTCCCTGAAGTGCACCTTCGACACCACCTGTCACATCTTCGGCATCGAGCCGACCGAGATGGACACCATCCAGCGCAAGACCTACGAGATCGGGCTGAGCCTCGGCCCCGGCTGCAACGACGACGAGGCCCGCGCCACCACAGAGGCGTTCGCCTGGTACGCCGAGCACATCCGCCGGCTCGTGGCCGACAAACGAGCCCATCCCGGCGAGGGCCTGATCGACGCCTTCATCGCCGCGCAGGACGAGGGCAGGATGACCGAGGAGGAGGTCGTCTACACCATCCTGCTGTTCTTCGCCGTGGGCCACCTCGACGTCAAGCACCTGATCAACCACGGCATCTGGCTGATGACGCAGCAGCCCGGGCTGTTCACCGCCTACCGGGACGAGCCGGAGGCACGACCGGGCATCATCAACGAGATCCTGCGGATCGACACGCCCGAGTCGATGGTGGTGCGCCTGACCACGCAGGACACGGCCATCGGCGACACCACGGTACCGGCCGGAGAGGCGCTGGCCCTGCTCATCGCCTCGGCCAACCGCGACCCGGAGGTCTTCGCCGACCCCGACACCTTCGACCACACCCGGCCGGTCGCCGCCGGCCAGCACCTGGCCTTCGGCTCCGGCATGCACGGCTGCGCCGGCCAGATCCTGGCCCGCGCCGAGGCCGACATCGTCTTCAGCTCGATCGTCAACCGCTTCTCCGGTGTCGAGCTGGCCGGTGAACCCGCCTACGCCCACACCGAGTTCCTGCGCACGATCACCCGCCTCCCCGTCCGTTTCCTCTGATCCCCCGACCCCTCCGAGAACCGAGAGAGACAGGAGCCGTCATGAAGGTCGAAGTCGACCTCAAGAAGTGCCAGGACCACGGCCAGTGCGTGTACGCGGCCCCCGGCCTGTTCGCGCTGGACGACGACGGACGCCTGTCCCTGCGGTCGAGGGCGACCGACGTCTACGTGGCCGACGTGGACGAGGACAGCGCCGAGGAACTGCACGAGGCCGCCGAGGTATGTCCGCTCCAGGCCATCACGGTGCACGAGTAGACGGAAACGCGGCATGTCACCGATGGCGCCGGGCCACCGGAGAACGGCCCCGGCGACAGCGGTCCGGCCGTGGGCCCGCCACAGGAGTACGCGGCGGGCATCTTTGCCGTCATCCAGCCGCACGCAGCCTCGACGCAATCCCCGCGAGTGAAGGACATCCACCCGTGCCCGCACCCACCCCTCCCCGCATGCTGCTCGTCCTGAGCGAGAACTGGACGCTGACCGGCGGCCGGGCGGACCTGCCCACCGCCGTACGGTGGGCCCGCGAGGCCGAGGACGCCGGCTTCAACGCGGTCATGGTCAGCGAACACATCGTGCTCGGACCGGACGCCGGGGCCGCCGGTGTCATGGGAAACCCCCGCGACTACGCCCTCCCGGGCAACCAGGACCCCTACACCCCCTGGCCGAACTCCCTGCTCCTGCTCGCCTCCATCGCCTCCGTCACCTCCCGCCTCCGGCTGGCCGCCGCGGCCGTCCTCGCACCGCTGCGCCACCCCCTGCTGCTCGCCCGCGAACTCGGCACCCTGGACCTGCTCAGCGAGGGCCGCCTCGTGGTGCAGCCCACGGTGAGCTGGAGCAGGGACGAGTACGCGGCCCTGGGCGTGCCGTTCGGAAAGCGCGGGCGGCTGCTGGACGAGCACCTTCAGATCTGGGCGAAGGCCTGGGGACCGTCCCCGGTCTCCCACGACGGCGAGCACTATCCCTTCCAGGACGTCTACTTCGAGCCCAAGGCGTACCGTCCTGACGGCCCGCGGCTGTGGTTCGGAGGACAGGGCATGCACGGCCCGCTGCTGCGGCGGCTGGTGCGGTACGGGCACGGCTTCCACCCGCTCGGACGGCCCACACCCGAAGACATGCGGCAGCTCGGGGACGCCATGGCCGGAGCAGGACGCGACATCGCCGACCTGGAGATGATCGGCGGCACCCAGGCCGTGTTCCCCGACGACCGCTCACCGGCCGACCTCGGCACCGCCCTTGCCTCCATTCCCGAGCAGCTGGAGCTCGGCTTCACCACCTTCTGCATCAAGCCGAACCAGTTCATCGACGACCCCAACGGCATCGGAACCTTCTGCCGGGACGTCATGCGGCGCGTGGAGAGGGTGACCGCGTAATCCGTCGCACGTGCCGCGAGTCCCCCGGTTTCCACCGTGTAGGAACTCCGCCGCCGCGCAAAGGATCTCCCCACACCCCTTGTCAAACGGATAGTTCCGGCCCACCATGGGGCAACTCGTTTGGCCCAAAACAAACTCCGCCCCTCCCCGTCCCCGGCAGGTGATTCGAGTGGACAGTCAGACCGCGGTCGTCACGCAGACTGCTGATGATGCATCCATGGCAGGCAGACTCAAGCCCAACTCTCTCGGTGTCCTCGGCATCCTCTTCTTCGTTCTCTCCGCCCAGGCGCCACTGACCGGCATCGCCGGCGCTGTGCCGATCGCCATCGCCATCGGTAACGGTGCAGGCGCTCCGGCCGCCTATCTCGCGGCCGGCGTCATCGTCCTGCTGTTCTCGGTCGGCTTCGTGGCCATGGGCCGCCACGTCGTGGACGCCGGCGCCTTCTACACCTACATCGGCAAGGGACTCGGCCGCTCGGCCGGCTCCGGCAGCGCCGCGGTCGCGCTCTTCTCCTACTGTGCCGTGCAGGCCTGCATGTACGGGCTGTACGGAAGCATCATGAGCGGCCTTGTCGAGCACCACACCGGTGCCCACGTGGCGTGGTGGGTCTGGGCCCTGGTCACCATGGTGATCGTCCAGGTGCTCGGCGCCTCGGGCATCGAGATGGGCGCGAAGATCCTCGCTGTCTTCGTGCTGGCGGAGTTCAGCGTCCTGATCGTCTTCGCCCTCGTGACGCTCTTCCAGGGCGGCGGCCCCGAGGGGCTCGGCCTCACGGACAGCTTCTCGCCGTCCGTCGCGCTCCAGGGTGCTCCCGGCGTGGCGCTGATGTTCGCCGTGGCGTCGATGTTCGGCTTCGAGGCCACCGCCATCTACGGCGAGGAGGCCCGTGAACCTCGCAAGACCGTTCCCCGGGCCACCTACCTGTCCGTCGTGGTGATCACCGGCTTCTTCGCCTTCACCTCGTGGATGCTCATCTCCGCGCACGGTGCGTCCCAGGCCACGGCCGAGGCGGGCAAGGCCCTGGAGAGCGGTGACGCCGCGGCCTTCGTCTTCGCGCCGATCGCCGCCCAGTTCGGCGGCTGGGTCAACGACGTGCTGCCGATCCTGCTGGCCACGTCCCTGTTCGCCGGCCTCCTGGCCTTCCACAACTCCGCCAACCGCTACCTGTTCTCTCTCGGCCGTGAAGGGCTCCTGCCGCAGGGCCTGACCGCCATCAACCGGCGTCACTCGCCCTGGGTGGCGGGCACCGTGCAGACCGTGATCGCGGTGCTGCTCGTGGTGCCCTTCGCGGTCCTGGGCAAGGACCCGGTGCTGACCCTCTTCTCCTGGTTCAGCGGAGTCGCGGTCCTGGGCATCATGCTGCTGTACTTCCTGACCTCGGTCTCGGTCATCGTGTACTTCCGCCGCTCCGGCGCCGACACCCGCCTCTGGAACACCCTGATCGCCCCCGTACTGGGCGCGCTCGGCATCGCGGGTGCCATCTGGCTCATCATCGCCAACTTCACGACGCTCATCGGCGGCGACCGGACCACGGCCCTATGGCTCCAGGCCACCGTTCCGGTGGTGCTGATCCTCGGCGTCGTCGCCGCCAGGCTGACGCGGCCCAGGGCAGAGACCAGCGACTGAACACCGCGATCCTCACCGATACGGCCGGAGCCCGCGCCCCGGCCGTATCGGGCCTTTGTCGAACACGTGAGTCGTCTGTCATCGAATGACGTGGATGAAACGGAGATGGAGAACGCGTGCTGAACGCCACCCATGAAGAACTGCTGCGCCGCGCCAAGGAACTCGGCCTGCCCACGCAGCACCACATCGACGGCAAGGACGAAGCCGGTGACGGTGCATCGTTCGCCGTGATCTCCCCTCGCGACGGCCAGACCCTGGTCCGGGTCGCCGACGCGCGGGAGGCAGAGGTCGATCTCGCCGTCGCGGCGGCGCGCCGCGCCTTCGACACAGGGCCGTGGCCGCACCTGGCGCCCGCCGAGCGCGGCCGGGTCCTGCTGCGGATCGCTGAACTGCTGGAAGAGCGGCGCGAGGAACTGGCACTGACCGTGAGCCTGGAGATGGGCAAACCGATCACGGACGCGTACGCCATCGAGCTGCGCGCCGCAATCAACACCTTCCGCTGGTACGGGCAGCTCGCCGACAAACTCACCGACGAGTCTCCCCACACCGCACCGGACTCGCTCGCCCTGGTCACCCGGGAGCCGACAGGTGTCGTCGGCGCCGTCGTGCCGTGGAACTTCCCGCTCACGTTGGCGAGTTGGAAAGTCGCTCCCGCGCTCGCCGCCGGCTGCACGGTCGTCCTGAAGCCGTCGGAGTCCTCTCCGCTGTCCGCCCTCCTGCTCGGCCGCGTCGCCACCGACGCCGGACTGCCGCCGGGCGTCCTCAACGTCGTCACCGGTGACGGGCCGGTGGCCGGCCGGGCGCTCGGCCTCCACCCCGACATCGACGTCCTGGCCTTCACCGGCTCCACCGCCGTCGGCCGCCACTTCCTGCGCTACGCCGCCGACTCCAACCTCAAGCGCGTCTGGCTCGAACTCGGCGGCAAGTCACCGAACATCGTGCTGCCCGACGCCCCTGACCTGGAGAAGGCGGCAGCAACCGCGGCCTGGGGCATCTTCTTCAACCAGGGTGAGATGTGCACTGCGCCCTCCCGGCTGCTGGTCCACTCGTCCATCGCCGAACAGGTCACGGAGGCCGTCGTGGCGAGGGCGCGCGAGCTGCGGGTGGGCGACCCGCTCGATCCGGCCACCGAGATGGGCGCACTGGTCGGCGACAGCCACCTCGGCAGGGTCCTGGAGCATGTCGCCTCCGGCCTGGACGAGGGTGCCAGGCTGCGTGTGGGCGGGGGCCGGGCCCTGGCCGAGACCGGCGGCAGCTACCTGCGGCCCACCGTGTTCGACCGGGTTGACCCCGGCATGCGGCTGGCCCGCGAAGAGATCTTCGGCCCCGTCCTGTCCGTCCTCGCCTTCGACGACGTGGACGAGGCGGTACGGCTGGCCAACGCCACCGAGTACGGCCTCGCCGCGGGGCTGTGGACCTCCGACCTGTCCACCGCCCACAAGGTCTCCCGCGCACTGAAGGCCGGCACGGTCTGGGTCAACTGCTACGAGGAGGGCGACCTGACCGTCCCCTTCGGCGGCATGAAGCAGTCGGGCAACGGCCGCGACAAGTCCGCGCACGCCATGGAGAAGTACACCGAGCTGAAGACCACCTGGATCCAGCTGTGACCCGTACGCACACGCGCCCCCTGATCGCGATTCCGGCCCGGTTCGCCGCCACCACGTCCGCGCTGCGCTACGCCGCCGAGGTGAACGCCCGCGCGCTGGTCGAGGCCGTGTGGCGGGCCGGGGGCGAGCCGGTGAGCCTCCACCCCGCCGACCCGGCCGGAGCCGACGTGGCCGAGCGGCTCGCCCGCTTCGACGGCGTGTTGCTCCCGGGCGGCGGAGACCTGGCCCCGCACCGCTACGGAGCCGCCGACACCCATGGCAGCGTCTACGACGTCGACGACCTCCAGGACGTGTTCGACCTCGAAGTCGCCCGGCGGGCCCTGGACTCGGTCCTGCCCATGCTCGCGATCTGCCGTGGGCTGCAGGTGGTGAACGTCGCCCTCGGCGGCAGCCTGGAACAGGACATGGGCGGCGCGGACCGCGAACACCGGCACATCGTGCACCCGGTCGCGATCCAGCGAGGCACCCTGCTCGAACGGGCCACCGGCGCCGAGAAGACGGAGGCCTCCTGCTACCACCACCAGCGCGTCGACCGCGTCGGTGCCGGGCTCAAGGTCACCGCGCGGGCCGCCGACGGCACGGTGGAGGGGCTCGAACTGCCTGGACACCCGGGGTGGTTCACGGCGGTGCAGTGGCACCCCGAGGACACCGCGGACCAGGACCCGGCCCAGCAAGGCCTGTTCGACGCGCTGGTCCAGGCCGCCCACAACAGACACTGAAAAAGACATGGCTCTCTTCGGCCACAAACGACAGGCACCCCGCCTCGCCCCCGAACTCGACGACGTTGTGCTGGGCCGGGTACTGAAAGGCATCACCGCCGCCCGCGGCCCCGGACCGCAGGACCTCGCCATCGCCCAGGTGGAGCGGCTCCTGCGGGCCACCGGTGACGACTGGGACCGCCGCTGCCACCGTGTCGGCGTCCTCGCGCAGGCCGCACCCGCGCTGGCCCGGGGCTGGCGCGAACGCCGGCCCCGCGACCCGGATGCCCTGCTGCTGGCCACCTGGGCTGAACTGGCGACCGATCCGCGTGGAGCCATGGCGCTCTGCCGCGTCGCCGCCGATGCCCGCCCGGCCGATCCGACCCCGTGGGTGGGTGCGCTGGCGGCGCTGCGGCTTCTGAAGCGGCCGAGCTCCGAACTCTCGTTCGTCTGGCACGAAATACACGCGCGTGATCCATGGCACCGGGAGGCGCACCTGCAGATCCTGGGCTACCTCTCCCCGGAGGAGCAGGGCAGCCAGGCCGCGCTGCGGGACTTCCTCGACGACGCCATCGCGGTCATGCCGTGGGACGCGCCGACGGCATGCCTGCCCCTGACCGCGGCTGTGCGCCAGCACCACCGCGAAAGGAGCAGCGGAGGAATCCAGGCGCTGGGCGTGAGCCAGTACTGGTCGCAGCCGCACACCGCACGGCTGCTGGACCAGGGCATGGCCCACTGGCCGCAACCTGGTCACCTGCGTCACGCGGCCGCCGTCGCGGACCTGGGAATGCTCGCCTACGCCCTGATCCGGGCGGGCCGCAGCGGCGGTGCCGGCCCGGTCTTCTCCGCGGTCGGCGGACTGGTGATGCCTTGGCCGTGGAGCTACGAGGGGGACCCGGTGGAGTGTTACACCGACTACTCCGGTCGCGTGTAGGCGTGCGTGAGGCTCTCCAGCCGCACGCAACGGCGTGGGGGCAGGGCCTTGCGGTCCAGCCCCCACCCCCTACGCGAGGTCAGCCGAGCTCCGCCGCCTCGACGATGTTGGTCAGCAGCATGGCACGGGTCATCGGTCCCACTCCGCCGACCGGCGGTGCGAGGGAGCCCGCGACCTGGTCGACGTCGGGGTGGACGTCGCCGAGGATGCCCTCGACGGTCCGGGTGATGCCCACGGACAGGACGGTGGCGCCCGGCTTGATCCAGTCGGGCTTGACCAGATGGGCCACGCCGGCCGCGGCCACCACCACGTCGGCGACGCGAGTGTGGGCCGCGGTGTCCTGGGTGGCCTCGTGGCACAGGGTCACCGTGGCGTGCTCGGTGCTGCGGGTGAGCATCAGGCCGAGCGGGCGGCCCACGGTGATACCGCAGCCGATGACGCAGAACTGCTGTCCGGTGATGGGCACGCGGTTGCGCCGCAGCAGGTCGATGATGCCGCGCGGGGTGCAGGGCAGCGGCCCCGGTATGCCCAGCACGAGTCGGCCCAGGTTGGCGGGGTGGAGTCCGTCGGCGTCCTTGGCCGGGTCGATGAACTCCAGCACGGCGTGGGTGTCGATGTGGGCCGGCAGCGGCAGCTGGACGATGAAGCCGGTGCAGGCCGGATCGGCGTTGAGCTTGAGCACGGCGGCCTCGACCTCGGCGTGGGTCGCCGTGGCGGGCAGCTCCACCCGGATCGACGCGATGCCGACCTGGGCGCAGTCGCGGTGTTTGCCGCCGACGTAGGAGCGGCTGGCCGGGTCGTCGCCGACCAGGATGGTGCCCAGCCCGGGGGCGATGCCCCGGCTCTTCAGCGCCTTCACCCGCTCGGCGAGTTCACGTTTGGTCTCGGCTGCCGCGGCCTTCCCGTCGAGCAGCGTCGCGGTGGTCATGTCACACAAGCCTCTCGGTGCGGCTGTCAGGAGAAGACGACGGTGCGGGAGCCGGTGAGGACGACGCGGTCCTCCGCGTGCAGCCGGACCGCGCGGGCCAGCACGATCCGCTCGACGTCCCGGCCGATCGCGACCAGTTCGGGCGCGGTGTGGCGGTGCCCGACGCGGACGACGTCCTGCTCGATGATCGGGCCCTCGTCCAGGTCGGCGGTGACGAGGTGGGCGGTGGCGCCGATGAGTTTGACGCCCCGCTCGTGGGCCTGGTGGTAGGGCTTGGCGCCCTTGAAGCCCGGCAGGAACGAGTGATGGATGTTGATGATCCGGCCGGACAGCTTGCCGCACAGGTCGTCGGAGAGGACCTGCATGTAACGGGCGAGCACCACGAAGTCGACCCGGTGCTCGGCCACCAGCCGCAGCAGCTCGGCCTCCGCCTCCGGCTTGGTGTCGCGGGTGACGGGGACGTGGACGAAGGGGATGCCGTACCGCTTCGCGACCGGCGCCAGGTCGGGGTGGTTGGAGACGATCAGCGGGATGTCGACGGGCAGTTCACCCAAACCCCAGCGGTAGAGCAGGTCGACCAGGCAGTGGTCGAACTTCGACACCATCAGCAGCACCCGGCGGCGCTGCTCCTCGGGCCGGACGGTCAGAACCGGGTCGAAACGGGCCAGCCGCAGGGTGAGTTCGTCCCGCAGGCTCTCGGTGTCGGCGCCGGGTGTCTCCAGGCTCACACGGATGGTGAAGATGCCGGTGCCGGGATCGGAGAACTGGGCGCTCTCCAGGATGTTGCCCTTGGCCTCCGCGACGCCCGCGGCGAGTGCGTGGACGATGCCCGGCTGGTCGGGGCAGCGGAGCGTGAGAATGTAGCGTTGCACGTCGGGATCTCCGTCGGGTCAGGCCCGCACGCGGGCGCGCTCGGGGTCGTACACGGGTGTGGGCCGGACCGTGGCGTCGGCCTTCGAGCCGTCGGCGGCGACGGCGGTCAGCGCGGTGCCGGACTTCACGGCGTCGCGGTGCACCCGGGCCAGACCGAGGGTGGCGCCGTCGAGGACGGGGGAGGGCACCGCCATCGTCACGTAGCCGATGTCACGGCCGTCCAGTTCCAGCCGGGCGCCCTCGGCGGTATCCGGCGCGGCATCCACGACGACGCTGACGACGCGGCCGGTCACGCTGTCCTTCTTGGCCAGCAGCGCGTCCCTCCCCTGGAAGGGGCCCTTGTCGAAGTCCAGCGCCCAGCCCATCCGGCACTCGAACGGGGTGACCGTGTGGTCGTACTCCAGCTCCCCCATGATCATCCCGGCCTCGGTGCGGCAGGTCAGCAGGGCGATCGCGCCGAAGGCCCTGATCCCCAGGTCCCCACCGGCCTCGAAGACCGCGTCCCACAGCGCCAGCGCCTGCTCCCGCGGGACCTGGATCTCGTAGCCGAGCTCGGCGGTGAAACCGAGCCGGCTCACCTGTGCGGGGATGCCCGCGACGAGGGCGTCGCGCAGGAAGGTGTAGTAGGGGAAGGCGGCGCCTGACACGTCGACGTGCGTGAGGCGCTGGAGGACGTCGCGGCTGCGCGGGCCCTGCAGGGTCAGGACGGCGGACTCGTCGCGGCGTTCGGCGACCGTGGTCCCGGCGGGTGCGTGAGCGGCCAGCGACTGCAGGGTGGCGGGGTTGCCGCCGGTGACGACGACGTGGTCGGGCGCGAGGACGGCCACGGTCACGTCGTCCAGCATCATCCCGTCGGCGTCGACCACGACCCCGTAGGCGATGCGTCCGGCGCCCAGCCCCTTGACGCCGCGCGAGAAGACGGCGTCGACGGTGGCGACGGCATTCTCACCTTCGACATGCCACTTGTAGAGCATCGAGTACTCGGAGGCCCCGACGGCGGTGCGGATGGCCTCGTACTCCTCGGCCGGATCACCGATGGCCAGCGGTACGGCGTTGCCGTAGACGTCGATCCACTCCTCGACCCGGTCCGCGTAGCGGGGAGCGAACGGCGTGGTGCTCAATCCTTCGGGGATGGCCATGGGGACTCCAGTGGATAGAGGGCGTGCGCTGCAGCGAGAATCTATCCACCTGGATAACTTGTCAATAGGATAGATTGAGTTTCGGGGACGGCAGACAGAAGGAGGGGCGAGTGAACGCCGCAGCAGAGACAGACGGCGAGACCGGCCAGGACACCCGGCCCGGTTACGGCGAAGGGCGGGAGGCGCTCCTGGAAGCGGCCGTCAGGGTGGTGGCCCGGGGCGGCCTGCGGAAGCTGACCTACCGTGCCGTCGCCGCCGAAGCCGGCGTCACGCACGGGCTGGTCGCCCACCACTTCGGTTCGCGCGACGCCCTCCTCGAAGAGGCGCTGCGGTGGTGCGTCACACGCAGCATCGAGACGTCCTCGCTGGTGCCCGCCAGCGGAAGACTGGAGGACTTCGCCGCGACCCTGGCCGACTTCATCGCGGCCGACCCCGACGTCCAGGCGTTCCAGTACGAACTGAAGCTCGAAGCGAGCAGGCGGCCGGAGCTGCGGCACCACGTAGACGTGCTCTACGACGCATACCGCGACGCCGTCCGCGAGGCACTGGCCTGCTTCGACGTGTCGCAGGACATGGCGGAGATCGTCTTCGCGGCCCTGGACGGCCTGGTATTCCACCAGGTCACGTCCGGCGCACCAGGCCGCACCGAGGAGAGTGTCGACGCCCTGCGCCGACTTCTCGCGGCCTATCGCGCGCAGGCGTCACCGGGGGCGTCCGACGGTACATTGAATGAGCCGAAGCTCTCCTGCACCAACCTCAGGAGCGGCGATGACGAGCATTTTCACAGGGCATGACCAGGGAGTCCGGCCGCACGGCACGCCTTCCTCGGGCATGCCGACGCCCGGCGGCGCGACCGCAGTGCTGGACCGGCACCTGCGGTTCACCGGGTGGAGCAGGGAAGCCGAGGAGCTGTTCGGTCTGGCGTCCGAGGAGGTCCTCGGCCGGTCCGCCGACGCGGTCCTGGCCGATACCGAAACGGGAGCCGGCATCTCCTCAGCCGCTGGTGACGGTGGTACGGCATGGTCGCTCGGCCCCCGGCCGGTCCGCCGCGGTGACGGCCGCCCGGTGCCCGTGTCCTTGTCTCTCACCCCGCTCGCCCTCGGGGTGGGCGCGACCGGGTGGCTGCTGGTGGCAGTGGATTCCGAGCTGGCGCACTGGGAGGCCCTCGGCCGGGCCATGCTTGACGGACTCGACCGGGAATCGCCCGTCCAGCTCGTGATCTACGACACGGACGCCCGGGTGCGCTGGATCAACGCCGCAATCGAGAAGCAGTTCGGAATCTCGCTCAAGGAGGTAGCCGGAAGGTTCCTGAAGGACATTCTGCCGCAGGGCGAGGTGCTGGAGGAGGCTGACCGGCCGGTCACAAGTGTCGAGGAAATCGTCCAGCGCGTGGCCCGCACCGGCTCACCCGTGGTCGACGTGCGGTACCGGAGCGCCACTTTCCTGGCCCCCCATCATGAACGCGTCTGGTCGTGCTCCTACTTCCGGCTTCAGGACGAGGAAGGCCGGCCGATCGGAGTCTGTGAGGCCGGCCTCGACATCACCGACCGCTATGTGGCACGGCAGCGTCTCGCTCTGCTCAGCCGGGCGAGCGGCAGTATCGGAAGAACCCTGGACATCCGGCATACGGCCGGCGAACTGGCGGAACTCGTGGTCCCCGAATTCGCCGAGGCCGTCATCGTGGACATCTTCGAACCCGTCCTGGGCGGGGAGGAACCACAACACTTCGGCACCCACCCCACCCTCTGCCGGGTAGCTCACCGCACCGATCACACCGCGGCCAAGGACACCGCGTACGACGAACTGGACACCGTCAGCCTGCGGTGCCTGGCCGAGAACGCGCCGGCTACCGACGCGGCCACCCACGTGCTCGCCCTTCCCCTCAAGGCCCGCGGCACCACCCTGGGCGTGGCGGCCTTCGCGCGCCCCCAACACGCCGACCCCTTCGAGCATGAGGAGATCCAGCTCGCCGAAGAACTTGTCTCCCGCACCGCGGTCTGCCTGGACAACGCCCGCCGCTACACCCGAGAACATGCGACCGCACTCATGCTCCAGCGTGATCTTCTCCCTCGCGCCCTGCCCGAACAACCGGGCGTGGAAGTCGCCCACCGCTATCTGCCCGCGGCCGGACACGCCGGCGTCGGCGGGGACTGGTACGACGTCATCCCCCTCTCCGGGGCACGCGTCGGGCTGGTGGTGGGGGATGTCGCCGGACACGGCATGGGCGCGGCCGCCACCATGGGCCGGGTGCGCACCACCGTCGCGGCGCTGGCGGCGCTCGACCTCGCGCCGGACGAACTGCTCGCCCGTCTCGACGACCTCGTGGCGCGGACCGGTATTCCGACTTCCGGTGCCGCCGAGGCCGAGACCGAGGACCAGGCACTGGGCGTCACCTGCCTGTACGCGATCTACGATCCGGTCTCCCGGCACTGCGTCATGGCCCGGGCGGGCCATCTGCCGCCCGTACTTGTCACCCCCGACGGGCACACCGAGCTTGTGGACCTTCCCGCCGGACCGCCCCTCGGCCTGGGCGGCCTGCCGTTCGAATGCGCCGACATCGAGCTGCAGGAAGGCGCCATGCTCGCTCTGTACACCGACGGACTCGTGGAAAACCGTCAGACAGACATCGACGCAGGGATCCGATCTCTCTGCACCGCACTCTCCGGGCCCGGGAACGGCCAACTGGACAGGATCTGCGACAGGGTCATCACCAGGCTCCTGCCCCAAGCCCCCGAGGACGATGCCGCACTGCTGCTGCTCCGCGTCCACGCCCTGGCCGAGAGTCTGGTGGCGACGTGGGACATGGCCTGCGACGCCGCAGAAGTGGCAAGAGCCCGGTCGCTGGCCCTCGACCAGCTGGCCGCGTGGGGAGTCGACGAAGCCGCGTCGTTCGTCGTCGAGCTCGTCGTCAGCGAGCTGGTCACCAACGCGATCCGCTATGGCAACGCTCCGGTGTGTCTGCGGCTGATCCAGGAGCGCGGCCTCATCGTCGAGGTCTCCGACGGCGGCCACACCTCGCCCCACCTTCGGCGGGCGGCGATGGAAGACGAGGGCGGCCGAGGTCTGTTCCTGGTTGCGCAACTGACACAACGCTGGGGAACCCGGTACACGTCAACAGGCAAGACCATCTGGACCGAGGTGCCGCTGTCGCCGGCCGAACTGCCGGGAACCTTCCCAGGCGAGCGATTCGAGCTGTGACGAGGGCGACTGGCCGGTCGCTTTTCCGTCGGCACATCCCCCGATGGAAGCGAGCGGTCGTCCGGGACTGTGTGGGCTCACGCCTTGCGGCGGCGACCGCTACGACGTGGCGCGGGGGCCGCACCGCCCAG
The DNA here is from genome assembly GCF_036182465.1 of Streptomyces sp. NBC_00258. Taxonomy (NCBI): domain Bacteria; kingdom Bacillati; phylum Actinomycetota; class Actinomycetes; order Kitasatosporales; family Streptomycetaceae; genus Streptomyces; species Streptomyces sp. NBC_00258. Next base: position 533,280 of record NZ_CP108081.1, on the reverse strand, counting down.
GAGAGCCTGGCGGCGTGTCTCACCGTTCTCCTCCACCTGCAGCACCACCTGACGCAGCCCGGCAGCGACGATGCCGCACTGCTCATCGCTGAGCTGCCCCGTGACGAAGGCTTCCTCCTCGTTGAACGCCGGAAAGACGCGCCGCATCAGCTCCTCACCTTGATCAGTCAGGCTGAGCAGCACCAGCCTGCCGTCGGTGGGGTGATCGGCTCTCTGTACAAGCCCACGCCTTTCCAGCGTCCGGGCAACCCCCGTGAGCGTGCCCTTGGAGATGCCGGCCTCTTCTGCCACGTGCCGCGTTTCCGGCTCACCCCAGACCCAGATGACCCAGAGAACCACGAAGGCGGTCCAGGTCAGGTCGACGCCGCGCAACACGGAATTCTCAAGGTGCTGCCGCACTGCCGAGGCGGCGCGATAGATGTTGGCGACGACGGCCATCTGGTCATGCCGTAGGGAGATACCGCCAAGCTTGGCCTCTGCCAGTTTCTCGGCTTCGGTGATGGAACGATGGCCGGGCACGGGCACACTCCTTCGGGCCGCCTGTGAAGGCATGGGGCAACGCAATCGTTCGCGTCCAAATTGTATGGTGCCTGCCTCGTTGCCCTCGGCCGTATTCGCTCGGTTCGCGTGGCGCCATCAATCGCGCATCAGCAGGTCCAGAGCGGGCGGTGCGGTCTTGTCCGCGATCGTGGTGCACTCCTTACGTCGAAGGAGGCGTCGGGAGTGCTTACCCATGCGCTCGATGGTCTCAGGCCGCGATGGTGGTCGGACGGGCGGTGGCGAGATCCCGAGCCCTGGTACGTACGTCCTGCACCGCGGCGGTCTCGTACGGCCGGGCCGCCTCCAGCAGCATGTTGAGGCGGGAGGCCACGAGGGTGGAGTCGACGCGGGCCGCGTCGTCGAGATGGCCGCTCGCCACTCGGCGGCCGTGGTGGAGTCCGGCGAGGTCGCGGGCGGAGACCGCGCGGGCGCCGGCATGCTCGGCCGCGTCGAAGTAGCTCACCCACTCGGGGACGTCGTCGCCGAGTCCGTCCGCCAGGAGGCCGTCGGCGTCGCCGAGGTACCGGTCGGCCTCCCGCTCGTCGCCGAGGGCCGCGTGCACCCGGCCGGTCTGCGAGGCGACCAGCGCTCTCGTCGCGGGCAGGGTGGCCTTCTTCGCGGCGACGCCGAGGAGACCGAGGGCGTCCTGCGGGTGCCCGAGGTAGATCATCTGGTGCGACATGCGGGTGACGATCTCCACCCCGCGGTCGCGCCGCCCCGCTTCCCCGGCCGCGTACGTGCCGTAACTCCAGAAGCGTTGGGCGATGGCGTACCGGCCGCAGTCGTGGCTGACCCACCCCGCGAGCGCCGCCAGGTCGGCGGTCGCCGCGAACACCCGGCCGCGCAGGGACGGCGGGACACCGTCCTGGATGCGGCGGGCGACCTCGGCGAGCGAGATACGGTCTATGACTGCGCCGTACCGTCACCGACGCCCTGCTCGACGAATCCGCCGTCCCGGTCGGCGCCGACGGTCTGGGCTGAACCGGCGGGCGGCGGGTCGTACGGCCCGTAGGGCGGGGCCGACGCGTTGCGCTGCGCAGCAGGCACGGCCTTCCGTTTGTGGTGATCAGCGAACTCGACACTCCATGATCACCGGAAGTCGTGCCGGCAGGCGTATCCTCCGACCGTCACGAACCGCCCACCATCGCCGACTTGGGATATCAAGCCCATACCGGCAGCTTCGGGCCGACCGCGAGAACGACGTCCGCCGCCCGTGGGCAGCGGCCGGAGTGCCGGCGTGAGTGAGCCGGTGAAGACGGCCTCGGGTTGGTCGCGGCGCTCGTGCAGGTCCCAGTACAAGGGTGCGATCTGGTCGGGGGTGGCTGCGGGGATGCCTTCGGGGCCGTCGTCACCGATCCAGGTGCTGATCGCCACGTGCGCGGCGTACACGCCGCTCCCCGCCAGTTCGTTGTGCAGGTTGAGCACCCAGTTGCGCAGTGCTCCGGCCGCGGCGTTGACGTTGCCGAGCATGGGGACGGGGTTGATGGAGCCGCCGCCGGTGGTGAACAGCAGGGTCCCGGCTCCGGCCTCCCGCATGGCGGGCAATACGGCGCGGGCGGCGGTGACGGCGCCGTAGAAGTTGTACTCGATCTGCGGCTGCAGGTTTTCCACCGTGGACTCGCTCGGGGTGGCCATGGTGAGGCCGGGCACCAGCGCCCTCTGCTGTCGGCCGTCGGGACCGAAGAAGGCCCGCCCCGGCTCCGGATGCGGAGGAGCCGGAGCGGACCATGGGCCCGCTCGGGAGGGGGCATTGTCAGTGTGCGATCACCGGTGCCTGGGCTTCGGGTCCCTCGCCGGTGCTCGAATCGGCCTTCGGGCGGCCGACGTTGATGAGAGCCAGCGCTATCACGGCGGCGCCGGCCACGATGCCGACGGCGACCCAGGCGGCGTTGGCGTAGCCGTGCACCATGCCCTGGAGCTGGACCAGTTGCTGCTGGGGCTTCGTCGCGGCCGTGGCGATGTGGTCTGTGATGTACGAGGCCATGGCGGAGGCGGCGACGGTGTTCAGCAAGGCCGTGCCGATTGCGCCGCCCAGCTGCTGCGAGGTGTTGACCATGGCGGAGGCGGCACCGGCGTCGCGCGACTCCACCCCGTGCGTGGCCACGGACACGGCGGGCATGAACGCGGTACCCAGGCCGATGCCGACGATCAGTAGGGTCGGCAGGAGGAGACCGGCGTACGAGGAGCCGACCTCCAGTTGGGTCAGCAGGAACATGCCGGCCGCGGCGACCAGGAAGCCGGGACCCATCAGCAGCCGCGCCGGCACGCGGGGCGTCAGGCGGGTGCCGATCTGGGTCGCGCCGGTCATCGTGCCGACAACCAACGGCAGGAAGGCGAAGCCGGTCTTGATCGGCGAGTAGCCCTTGACGATCTGCAGGTAGTAGGTGAGGAAGAGGAACAGGCCGTAGATCGCGATGTTCGCGAGGCCGAACGAGAGGAAGGCGCCGCCGCGGTTGCGTTCGGTGACCACGCGCAGGGGCAGCAGCGGGGCCTTGACCTTGGCCTCGGTGATGACGAAGGCGAGCAGCAGGACCGCGGAGGCGACGAACAGGCCGAGGGTCGTGGAGTCTCTCCAGCCGTCGGACTCGGCGCGGGTGAAGCCGTAGACCAGCGCGACCAGGCCGAGGGCGGACAGGATCACTCCGGGGATGTCGAGCGGCGAGCGGTTGCGCCCGCCTTCCGGCTCGCTGATGACGAAGTACGCACCGGCTGCGGCGATCGCGGCGAATGGGATGTTCACGAAGAACGTCCAGCGCCAGTCCAGGTATTCGGTCAGGACGCCGCCGAGGATCAGGCCGACGGCGCCGCCGGCACCGGAGATCGCGCTGTAGACGCCGAACGCCCTGGCGCGCTCCTTGGCGTCGGTGAACGTCACGGAGAGCAGGGAGAGAGCGGCGGGGGCGAGGAGGGCGCCGAAGACGCCCTGCAGGGCACGGGAGCTGTACATCATCGCCTCGTTGGTGGCGGCGCCGCCCAGTGCGGAGGCCGCGCCGAAGCCCACCAGACCGATGACGAAGGCGCGCTTGCGGCCCCAGAGGTCGGCGATCCGGCCGCCGAACAGGAGGAGACCGCCGAAGGCGAGGGCGTAGGCGGTGATGACCCACTGGCGGTTGCCGTCCGAGATGCCCAGGTCCTGTTGAGCGGAGGGCAGGGCGATGTTCACGATGGTCGCGTCGAGGATGACCATCAGCTGGGCGATCGAGATGAATGCGAGGGCTCGCCAGCGGTTGGGGTCGGGAACGCTGGGTGCCTTGCGGGCTGTTTCGGACATAGGGGTGCCCCTTCGAAACTGGCAACGGAATTTCGGGATGCGGAAAAGCGGACAGGACTACGAAAGGTGAGGCTCGGCGGCTGGCGGTCCGATGGGCTGCAGTCTGTCGGGTAGGCCGCATGTCGGACAGGACCCTCAGAGAGCGCGGTGGCGTCCTCGGATCCGGCGGCGGACTGGGGGAAGGTCCACCGCCGGACCTGGGACCTCGCGCCGATCCCGTCCCCACGGATTCGGCGCGTCGGGACCGCCTCCGCTCAAGGCGGTCCCGGGCCAATCGGTTACTGCCGAGTCCCCCCGCTCAGCGGGGTGCGAGGGCAGCGGCAGGGCGAAACGCTCCACGAGGTCCACCGGCCCCTGTGACCGGGCTATCTCGTCCAGCAGCTGTCCCGTGATGCCGGTGATGGTGGGACGCAGTGCGTCGATCTTCTTGACCATGAACTCGCGGGTGAGCGTGCGCCGCATCGTGGTGTGGACGGGTGCGTCGACGTTGGCGAAGAAGCCGGGCGGCTGGGGCGGCTGATCCGGCTGCACGTCCGGGTAGCCGGGCTGTGAGGGGTCGGCTGAAGGCGGGGTGGCCGAGCACCGCACGGGCGTCCTCCCAGCGGGTCACCAGCCAGGCGCCGCGCCGGCCGTCCCAGATGGTGACGCGGCTGATCGGTGCCTCCTCACACAGGCGGGAGTAAGCGGGAGGCGGATCGAGGGGTGCGGTCCTCGGCCGGGCGAGGACGAATTCGGGCGTGGGGCCAGGGGGCACGAGGGCTCCTCTCATCGACCTAACGGCGTTAGGGTGACTAACGCCGTTAGGTGGTTGTCGAGGTGAGCCTAACGCCGTTAGGTGGTTTTGGCGAGGCCCGTTCCAGACGGGTGGCAAGCCGTGGATGGCCGATGATGAAAGCCCAGTCGCAACCGGCGGGGTACGGAGGAGGAAGCGTGGACTCGGCAGCCCAGAAGCGGCGTGTGCCCTACCGGCAGGGTGAAGGGGAGCGCCTCCGGCAGGACATCCTGGACACGGCGACCCGCATCCTGGAGGAGTCCGGTCGCGAGGACGCCCTGTCTCTGCGTGGCATCGCCCGCGAGCTGGGCATCGCCGCGCCCAGTATCTACCTGCACTTCAACGACAAGACCGACCTGGTGCGGACGGTGCTCGATGCCCGGTACGCCGCGCTGGCGTCGACCATGCGCGAGGCCGGAAGCGCGGCCGCCGAGGCCGGTGCCGGCGCATGGGGTGTCCTGCGCGCCATCGTGGGCACCTACCGCGGGTTCGCCGTCGACAATCCCCGCCGCTATCGGCTCATGTTCAGCCTGGAGCAGCAGACTTCGGCGGAGGACCGGCGCGCCACCGGGCATCCGCTCGACCGGGTGCTGATCGCGTGGACCGATGCCGTTGACCAGTACCTCGCCGCAGCCTGTCCCGAGCAACGCGAGGAGGCCGACACGCTGGGGGTCCTGCTGTGGACCGGCCTGCACGGTCAGTTCGCCCTCTGGCACACCCTGCCGCATTCCTTTGTCGATGACGACACCATCCTGCGCGAGCTTGAGGAGGCGTTGATGAGGAGACTGCTGCCGCCGTCCGACTGACCGCCGGACGTTGGATGCGGCCATCCAGCGGCGCACGGTGCGCTGACCTGTTGACGCCGACTTTTCGACGGCCAAGGCCCTGGAGGCCAAGGGCGCCTAAGTGTGTGGCCTCGGGTCAGTGTGTCCTGATCGCTCCGGAGGTCTTCGACCAGCGGGACGAGGACGGCATGGCCGTCCTCCTCGGCGAGCACCCCGCGCCCGAACTCCACGACGGGGTACGCGAGTCCGCCTCCCGACCTTCGTGCTCGTGGGCATGGCGCCCACCACCCCGGGTTCAGGGACGCACGGCCTTGGTGCCGCCCCTCCCTCCGTGGGGCGGCACCGGGGCCGCTTGCGTCTATTCCTCGGTGGCGTTCGGATCCCGCAGCGCCCTAAGGGCCCCGTCGCCGTGGCTGCGGACGATCGGGTAGCGCCCGTGGAAGTTCAGCTTCCACTGGACCACCTCCGACGGCGCCCTCAACCTCGTCGACCTCCTCGACGAGGCCTTCGCCGCCCTCAAACCAATTCCTCCAGCACCGCGATAGCTGGACCCCGGTGATCGCGTCGCGCGAGAGGGGCTCGCTCGGCGTGGTCACACCCCACCACCAAACCGCAGCTGCCCGACCGCCGCGCCGAACCTGACAAGGCATCCGCGTCAATGATCGGCGCGGCAGGATCTGCCAGGGCGCAGCCGACAGGTTCCTCCTCAGCGCTTACGGCATGACCACGAAAGCGGCGGTTCACCGCGCCAAAGGCTGGGCAGTGCTGTCAGCGCTCGCTTTCCTCTCCATCGGCCGAGCGGGGGAACGAGGCCTTCCAGGCGGACAACCAACCTGGGGCTGTGTCGGCCGCCGTGTTCTTGAGCGGGTATTTGCCCTTACGTAGCGCGCGGACGCAGTGCGAAGACGTTGCCGCGGTCTGCGAGTCGGTGTGCCCCATGAGGGCTGCGGTACCAACCCAAGAGAGGGAAGAAGCGGCCATGTCAACCCGCCCAACTGAACACAAGCACTTGACTGGGAACGTGAAGTCCGCGGCCGCCGCCTGGCTCCGCAACCGGGACCTTCAGGCCGACTTCGAGTTCGGCCAGCCCGAAGGAGCGCCGATCGGCTCGGTCGTGGACATCCAGTTCCAGCACCGTGGGCTGCGCGTGCACCTGGACCAGGCGGTGGAGCCGGCGTGGGATGAGGACGGCCGCGAGCCGGTACTCGGGATGTCGGTGCCGGCGGACCGGAACACCTTGATCGACCGCTGGTACGTCCATCGCGTCCGGCTGAACAGCGAGGGCACCACCCGAAAGGTCCGGATCGGAACGGAGGCGTTCGCACGGGAAACGGAGTGGTTCCCGCTGGACGACTGCGAGATGACGGAGCGGGGCCTGTCGACGCTGGCGGTCGAGCGGATCGTCCGCGCCCGCAGCACACGCCCTGCTTCGCGGTGGCCGACGGGCAAAGCCAGGAAGGCTCCGGGCACCGAGGCACGCGCCCAGGTCGTCCTTCGCCGTCTGGCTGATGCCCTGAAGGTGGAGTCCGTGGTCGTGGTGAACCGGGTACTGGGCGAGATCGCGGCGATGACCGGGATGGGCCAGCAGACTCAGGCCGAGCTGGACGCCGCCGTGGCGGAGGCGAACCGCTGGCTGGAGGGGCGGGCCGAAGTCCGGCGAGACTTCTTCGCCCGCCTGGACGAGGCGGTGGCCGCCCGGCGCACCAAGCAGATCCGGGAACTCCTGGCCCGCGTCAACGCGACCGCCAGCCACGACCGCACCGACACCGAGGATGTCATCGCGGTGGCGGCCGCCGACTACATGACCGCCTTCACCGCGGAGGCCTACGAGCGAGTCCGGAACATCCTTGATGACCTCAGCCGCACCGGACGGCACCTGCAACCTGCGTCGATGCGCTCCCTGGTGGAGAAGGCGATCCGGGCAGCGGCCGACGCAGGGAGCCTCATGGGCGACCGCGAGGCCATCCGGATCGCCTACTGGAAGGAGCGCGCGGGCCTCAACCAGCCGACCTCGCACTACCCGGCCAGGACCGCCCGGGCAGCGCCATCCGACGGCGAGCAGCAGCCCGGAAGGAGGCATCTGCACAAGCAGGTGGCACGCCGACACTGGATCAAGAGAAGCTGCCCGCGCTGCCACGCCCGCCATGGCCAGAACTGCGTCATCGCCAACCAGACCGGCACCGGCGAGGTGCGGAACGTCCCCCACGACGAGCGGCTCCAGCCGATCCTGGAAGAGCGGAAGGCTAAACAGCGGCTGCAGACCCCGCCCCCGCCTCCGTGGGCCGTTTATGACGTCACGTGCCCCGACTGCGGCCAGGGCCCCGACGCTCGTTTCGAGAGCCCGGCGGCCCGCATCGCTCACGGGTCGAGAAGGCAAAGCAGTTCACCCGCGCTCGGAAACCGCGGCCGGAGTGAACTGACGCGGTCGCGGTGACTGCGCGGAGGCACTCGACGCTCGCTGAGACTCCTCGCTCCGTTGACCACCGGAGCATGTGAGGCGACAAGCGCCCTTGGTCGAATTCAGGGGTCTGGCCGCGCTTTCGTGACGGCTATGCCGGGAGGCAGGCGCGGGATTCGGCCAGAGCGTGGGCGACACAGACTGTGCTGCGGCCCCTGGCAGACAGGGCGGTCAAGATGCGTGTCGTGGCCGATTGAGCGACACGGCAGCCGAACGGGCCTGACGAGTCGGGTAGTTGAGACCTACGGGCCGGGGCCGTCGATGGACGCGGCCCTATGCTGGATGCCCGATCAGAGTCATCATTGGACGGGGACGGCGTGGACCTCATCATCTCTCTTCCTGGCGAGTCCGAAGCGGCTTCACTGGCTGCTTGGCTCCGGGGTGACAGCTCGCTCACGGGACGCGTCCGTATCGTTCACGGTCCACCGCTGCAGATCCAGTTGACGGTTGTTGGGGCCTTGACCCTCGCCTCGACGGTCGAGGCAGTCATGGTCTGGCTACACCAACGCAGGGAACCCCTCGAGCTCACCATTCAGGGTCCCTGGGGTCAGACAGTAGTCCTCACGGCATCGAGCCCCGAGGACGCAGCCGAACTCAGCCGCATCCTGGCGGCACCAGAGAGCCAGCAGCGGGACGAATCGACTACCACCGCTGACGAGATCATCGCCCCCCTAGACAACGCTTCCCCTACACCGCCCTCTCAGCACGACAGCAGCACAATAGGACGTCACACCCCTCCCGGGCCTGTGCTCGACCCAGACGATGACTGGCCACGTCTCGGGGAGAAGTAACCGTGGGAGACATCGCCAAAGGCGTGCTCGGAGGCGGTTGGGCGCTGCTCGTGGGGTGGATCCTGCCCGCAGCTCTCAACCTTGCTGTGTTCACCCTCGCCGTTGCCCCGAGTCTGCACCGTCCCACCGTGCTGGATCCTCTGTGGCCGGCTACCGGCGGCCCCACCGCACTCGTGTTGCTTGTGGCCGCCGTCCTACTCGGACTCGTTCTGAACGCCCTGCAGACTCCCCTCTACCGCGCCCTGGAGGGGTACACCCTGTGGCCGGCGGCCGCTTACGAACGAGGCTGCCGGGTGCAGCGGTCTCGGCGTCAACGGGCAGTCGACCGCCTCGCTGACCCGGCCTTCACATCGCCCATCCGACGTGCCCTGCTCCAGGGGAAACTCAGCCGCTATCCGGTGAGCGGCGAACAGGTCGCCCCGACCCGGCTCGGCAACGCCATACGCCGCCTCGAGGAGTACGGATATGACCGCTACCGCCTCGACACTCAGGTGTTGTGGAACGAACTGACAAGCGCCGCCCCGGAGCCGACCACCAAACAGGTCGTCACCGCACGCACGAGCGTCGACTTCTTCCTGGCTCTGCTGTACGGGCACGCAGCCGTGGCTGTCACCGCCTTTGCTTCGCTGTCTGCCTCCCACGCCCACCGATCGGTACTCGTCCTCGCCGGGGTCAGCTTGATCGTCCTGATCCCGGTCTGGTACAACGCCGCAGTGGCCGCCACCGACGAATGGGCCGCAGCCGTACGAGCCTTGGTCAACCTGGGCCGCAAGCCCCTGGCTGACGGGCTTGGGCTTGCCCTCCCCAAAAGCCTGGAAGACGAACGCCGCATGTGGAAGCTGGTCACACGCATGTCCGCCAAAGCCTACGCTCCAGCCGCTGACGCTGCTTTTGCGCCCTACCGAGTCGACCCGTCCCAGGCTGCTGGAGAGCAAACCCAGCCCGTTTCCTGACCCGATTCCTTGCCCCACTCCGATGGGCTCTGTCCGCGTCCCGTGAAGGTCATGGCTGGATGAGGATGCGAGTCAGGAGGAGGCTGCCGGGCCTCCGGGGGGCAGCGTCTCGAGGATGTCATCGATCTGGTCGGCGAACTCGACGGACATTTCCACTCGCTGCAGGTGGGTCGGGCGCCACCCCCTCTGTCCTGGGCCGTCTGCTCCCGTGAGGCCGCCATCGAGGACGTCGACGTAATACTCGGCGTACGTCTGCTCGTCCTCGTAGCTGTACTGACCGGATCGGCCTGGGCGAACCCGCCGGGCCCCTCGTCGAACCAGTCGGCGCCCCAGACCTCGCTCATGGCCTGGCCGACGCTTCCTTCGGGACGTCCTCGAACTCGATCGTGGCACGCCCGTGGTCGTCGAGGCAGGCCTTGCCGGAGCCCTCGCCGGGCCGCTCCCAGCGCAGGGTGGGGCCGAAACGATCCCTCGCTCACTCCGCTGACCTGGGGATTCACGGAACTGCGGACAGAGCCGAATTCCCCATCAGCCTCACGCCGCATACAGCTCAGGGTCATTGCTGTGCCACTGCCAGCCCTGCTGCCGCGTCGGACGTTGACGCCTGCCGGTGCTTGGGGACGCGGCAGTGATGCCGGTTGCAGACCGTACCGTCGCTTTTGACGGCTCGGCAGTACGTGGCGTGGTTCTCGCATCGGTCGTCGTCCTTGAGGGGCGCAGAGCGACAGATCCGTTTTGCCCCGGGGTCCGCCCATGTGCAGCGCCCGATGTCCGCGGCGCGCTCAGGGGTGTGCAGTTCGCACGGCAGGCTCTTGGACTTGACCGGGCGCCCGCACCAAGTCTGCGGATGCGCGTCGTAAGACAGCACGGCATCCAGAGGCTCCATACACAGCGGTTTTGAGAGCTGCTCAAGGCGGCCGGCCAACTCATGCCCGTGATGGATCCGCGCCAGTTGTGCCAGGGCGAGCAGGAGGTTCGGCGTTGCCTTGGTGTACCAGTCCTGGTAGTCGTGACCGTTGACATAGCCGGCGCTTGGACGGAGCCGGGCGGCGGCTTCGAGGATCGTCACGATGCTTGCGGTGGTTTTGTCCTCTGAGCCCGTCGTGCTGGCAGCCTTCGGGCAGTCGGCCGGCTCGCCGTCGTAGGAGGCGTCCACACGGTGCGCCCTGACGTGGGGAGCGTCCCGGACGATGTCGAACCGGTGGAGCTCGGTCGTCTCGCAGTCGATGACGTCTGGGGTGTCGTGGAGGGTGCAGTGCTGGGCGAGCCAGCGGTCGGCAATCGCCCCAACTCCTGGGCCATATGCCTCGGCATAGCCGGCGGAGCCGAGCTGGAACTCGTGGAAACCGAAAACCTGTCCGTACTCAACCGGGTTCTGGCAGCGGCTGCCCTTGGTAGTGCGTGCGACGCACTGCAGGGCGTGGGCGTCGCCGCTGGGATTGATCCACAGGCGGCCGTGCAGTACGACAAGTGGGTTCCCGGTCACGACTCTGCTCCTTCTGCTCCGGACCGTGTGCAGAGGTGTGCGGACGGGCAGGCGGCACAGCCCTTGACCTCCGCCAGTTCGGCAACAGCCGTGAACAGCTCACGGGCCCGCTCAACGGAGCCGATGCCCTTGTGCGTGGCAAAGTCTGCGGGATCGGCCTCGAGCCCTCGCGACATACAGGCCCTGATGAAGCCCAGGGCGGCGAATTCGTCGGGTGCCAAGTCGCCCGGTCCGGCGGGAATGCAGGTCTTGGGCACGGTCATGTCCTCGGCGTCTCCAGGGAAGATCCACTGGTCTCCGGGGCGCCGCGGCGGCTGACTCACGATCCGTACCACCGGCACGTCATGACTGGTGTTTTCCACCAGCAGAGCGCCGACCGCGTGCAGTTCATGGAAGCTTTTCCGCACATTTACGGCGTCTGCTTTGGCCCCCATCCACGTCGCGGCGGGTTCGAGGGGGAAGAGCTTTACGCTTTTCCCGTCCATGCTGATGGGAAGAGCGCCCATGTCGAGCAGCGTGTCCAGCACCACAGCCTGCATCGGGATCAGTCCGCGATACAGCGGCCGCAGCCGCGCGAACCGCTGCATGAGGTCCACAGACTCGGCGCCCAGGCGAGGATCGCTGGCGGCCGCATCGGCGGTGAACTGCTGAGGGATGTCGAGCCACTCTTCGTACCCGGGAGGCTGCAGCTGCTGCAGCGTATAGGTCACACTCCGCTGACGCCGCGGCTTGCCGGGCTTCGTCCTGCCCATGGAGAGCTCCTCACTGGAAAGGAGCACCGTTCTCAACCTCGGAGTGCTCCCGGGTCTCTAACGCAACCGGCGCACGGACGACGCGGGAGCCTGCTGCAGTTCCCGCGTTCGGCCCACCAGCGCGATGCCCTTGTGGCCCCGTCCAGCGTCGTCGGCGGGAGCACGATGCCGTACACGGCGCTCAGCAGGCAGCGACGTTGGGGAGCGGTTACGCGTCGGCTCCTTCGTCGTCGGGGAGCTCGAGGTTCTGGTTCAGCGCCCGCAGCAGGGCGTGGGCGAGGAGTAGCGCCGGGAGGGCGAACTCCGGGCGGTAGCTGTCGGGCGAGGCGCGGTGTGCGCCGAGATGGCGGTTGAAGGTGTCCTGGGTTGCGCCGCTGGCGAAGGCGTTTCGCATGCCCGCCAGCATCAGGAGGTGCTTGAACTGCAGCAGCGTGGCGTCGCCTCAGTCGTCCGCATCGTCCAGGGCGCTGCCGATGGTGCCGTGGTGTCCGGCCTTCGGGGGGTAGGTCACCTGGGGAAAGGACTGCCTGATCCAGGCGTTGCCATGCCACTTCATCGCGGTCTCCAGCGCGTTGCCCGCCAGTGCCTGGGCGCCCTCGCTGCAGCCGGCTCGCGCGGTGCGCGGCCTCACGGCGGCGACGGGCTCATCCGCGCCTGAGTCACGTGCCGTCCTCACCGACGGCTCCATGGACCTGCCCGGGTCCGCCGCGATCGTGGCGTCGGGCACCGTGCGTCTGTAGTAGAACTGCGGCACAAGTCCGCCTATGGCGGCTGGGAGCAAAGGACGGACGCGGAAGTGACAAGGCCGTGCCTCGACGAGGCCCTGCAAGTGGGCGACTACCTCCCGGTGGCGACCCATCGGTTGACGCCCGAGTCACATCGGCCGGGGGAGGGGTACGCGCGCATCGAATGGCTGGAGCACATCCACGGCCCCTCGTTCCTCGACTCCGATTCCACGGATCTGTACACCAACATGGCCGACACCCTCGTCGCCGTGTACTGCCAAGGGCTTCCCGGACCGGTACTTCTTCGCGGGGGCGACCACCGGGTGCTCACCGAGGTGGACCCCGAACGCCTCGTCCGGGACGCCGCACATCCGAGCTGGCCGACCAGCAAGCCGGTGTTCGTCGGCGGTCAGGTCCCGCAGGAAGTTCACTGGAGCCGCGGCGACCTTCCCGGCCCGGCCGGCGTCGCTCCCAAGAAGACCGGGGTGCGGCCGGCCCGCCGGGCGGTCTCCTTCGCCAAGCCGGCCAGTGCCCTGCGTGTCGGGGACTACCTGCAGACGCACGTGCGGTTCCCGGAGCACGACATGGGGATCGACGAGGGCTACCAGCGTGTCGAGTGGATCGGCCATCTCGCCGGCGAACGGATCGCCGGGCTGCTCGCCGATCCTGCGTGGGCGAATGGCGCCGTCACCCTGGTCACCGTCCATGGGCTGAGCGGGATGCTCGTACTGCCGGAGAAAAGCGTCCGGGTCCTGGTCCAGCCCAACATCGAACGGGTCAGCTCGGACGAGGAGGAGGTCTGGCACGACGGACCCAACTTCGAGTTGACCGGCGTCGTCGAACCCGACCCCGGTGTTCAGCACGCCAAAGACACCGCCTGCCGGCCTGCCGCACCCGACGACGAGGCCGACCTGTATCCCACCGTCTTCTCCACCCCCGAGGACCGAACCCTCCACCTCGAAGGCGTCACGGCCGTGCGCGCGGTGCCGACCGCCGAACTGCCCTGGCCACACGGCCTGTTCAAGTGCGAGTACGCCGAGCGCGGCAAGCGCATCGCGCGCACATACCCCGGAGGTCACCGCGAGGACCAGACCGCCCACGCCGAGCTCTTCGCCAACCTCACCGAGAAGGAGTTCGCCGCCTGCCCCTACCACCAGGGGGACTGGCGGGCCATCGCCGAAGCCGCGCTGGCCTTTGCCGAGGTGGACGAGGACGAAGAACCGGAACGGGCCAGCGAGCTCCACGCCATGGAGCACCTCAGCCCCCGGGACCGCGAATGGGCCCAGGCCATGGTCGGCGACCACATCTGGTGGGACGAGGGAGACACCTCGCTCACCAATGGCCAGCACCGCCTGTGTGCCATGCGAGCGGCCGGAGTTACACGCGTGCCGGTCAACGGCCGCCACCTCCCCGGCAAGCAACTCCCCGACGCGACGGACGCACCGGAACACGCCCGCAAAACCGTCGAGGACTACTGGATCGGGCGCCTCACCGAGCTGTGGGGATCAGGCCCGTGGCCGGAGCGCCTAGGCCCCCTCCTCGCCCGCCACCGCATGCTGCGATGGCCGCTGCCGCGCCCGGACCGGCGATGAGCAGGGGACAGGTCGCGGCTTAGACGTGCGATGATCCCCCCGCCGTTATGAACCGGGGGGTGCCTCTATGTCTTTGGTCAAGTGAGGCGTGGGGTTCTGGGTTCGTAGAAGGTGCCGTCGCGGAGCATTGCGAACAGCACATTGATGCGTTGTCGGGCGAGCCGGAGGAGGGCTTGCGTGTGGGTCTTCCCGCGGGTTCGGCAGCGGTTGTAGTAGGTGCGGGAGGCGGGGTCGTGCAGGGCGGCGAACGCGGACAGGAACATGGCGCGTTTGAGCTGCCGGTTGCCGCCTCTGGGGGCGTGTTCGCCGTGGATCGAGGTGCCCGACGACTTCGTGGTCGGGGCGAGGCCGGCGGTGACCTCGACTGGTCCTCCGACTCCGGACACGCCGGCCGGAACATCACGCGCTTGTGCTCGCGCTATCGGAAGGCCGCCGGTCCCGAGGCGGACGCCGACCTGGTCAACTACGGCGAGATCGTGGCCCGCTTCCCTCAGGTGTACCGGCCGAACCTGCTGCGCAGGTCACTGGACGAGCTCGCCCGGGAATGCGAGACGATCACGCGGTTCGTCGGCTTCAACGAGCCCTGGCACCAGGAGATCACGAAGGTCTTCGGGACCCGATACCACGACGGGAGCGGCATCAGCCTGGACGTCCTGGGCGTACGCGCCTGGTACCGGAGCGTCCTCATGAACGGCGACCCCCGTCCGCTCAAGGAGTTCGCGGACTGGGACGGTGAGCACGGCCGCCTGGCTGCCGGCGAGATCACCTCCACCTCCACGGACACCGAACTCGACATCTGGGCCGACCGCGAGGAGGAGAACGCCGCGCGGCAGGGATGGAACCTGCTGGGAGTGCGGGATACCGCCGCCACCTACCGGGAGCAACTGCGCACCCGGGAGTGGGACCGGCTGGCGGTCCTCGGCGCCGACATCGCGTGGATGGAGGAGTCCGCGGACACCGTGGACGAGGAGCTGGAGGGCACGCAGGCGGAGCGCCGGCAGCTGGTAACCGCCGCGATCCGCTGGGGCCGCTGTGACAGCGAGATCGCCATCCGCGCCAGGCTGCCCCGACGGGCGGTGCGCGAGCTCCTGACCGGCGACACGGCGACCGCGGGCCAGCAGCAGTAGAACGTGCCCGGGACTGCCGAAAACAGCCCCGGACACCGGATCATCGTCACATCCGGGGCCCCGCCGTGTGCGGGGCTCCGGCCGTGTCTGAAAGGCCGCGTGTGCAGGGTGCCGTCCTCAGGCGCCTGGGAGTTGAGCGGAATGAAGGACGTCACCACCGCGACCGGCAACGCGATCGAGCGGGGCTTGTCTAGTGCTTCTGGGCTCCGAGTGCAGGTCAGCGCGTGTACGCGGGTTTCAGGCATGTATGGCAGGTGCTTGAGCGTGGTGGGGTAGGTGATCTGGCCGTCGCGTGGAGGTCAGGTGAGGAGGGCGGCGAGGGCGCCAGTCACGGCGGTGGCGAGGGTTATGACGGTGGCGAAGGCGGTGGCGGCTCGGGTGAGGGCGGCGGGGTAGGTAGCGCCGTCCATCCGCGCGAGTTTGCCAGCGCCGACAGCCGCTAGCAGCGCGATGATGATCACGAGTGTGGTGGTGAGGAGGGCAATGGCGACGGTCACGGCAGGCTCCCGGTACTTGATGAGGTGTCGTGGTCGAAGTTCGCGAAGAAAGTGTTCGCCAGGGTTCGCCGGAGGAAGATGAACACTGGCGAACACCGCTGCACGGGGGGCGATCGGATGCAGGACGAGCAAAACGGCCACAGTGACAATCCGGCACTCACCCAACTGCGCGTGAAGCTGTGCGATGGGTTGGCCCGCAGCCAGACGATGGACAGGAAAGACCTTGCCACCCGGTCAGGGCTGGGGCGCACGACCGTGTGGGCGGCGTTGCAGGCCGGCGAACCGGTGCCCTCGGCGAAGACGGTGGTAGCTCTGGCCCGCGCGTTGAAGCTGCCAGTCGCCGAGTTGCTGGCGCTGCAGCGGGATGCGGCCGAGGGCGGACAGCGGCTGGCACTGGGCCGTCCGATCGCGGAGTGGGACCCGCACGCCCTGGAAGTCCATCCGGCCGGGCCCGGCACCCTCATTCCCGGCAGCAGAACATCAGAGGCGGATGTGCTGCCGGGGTATGTGGAGCGCGCGCACGATCTGGTGCTGGCCGAAGCGGTCCGGGATGCTGCGGCCAGCCGAAGCCGGATGTTGGTCCTGGTGGGCACCTCCTCGACGGGCAAGACCCGGGCGTGCTGGGAGGCGGTGCAACTGCTCACGGATGACGGTTGGCGGTTGTGGCATCCCTTCGACCCCACCCGCGCCGATGCCGCTCTCGATGACCTGCACCGTGTCGGCCCGCGGACCGTGGTGTGGCTGAACGAAGCCCAGCACTACCTCGGCGACCGGAAGGCCGGTGAGCGGATCGCTGCTGCACTCCAGACGCTGCTCACCGTCCCCGAGCGTGGGCCCGTGCTGGTGCTGGGCACCCTCTGGCCCAAGCATGCCGACCGGTTCACTGCCCTGCCCTTGTCAAGGAAAGGGGACCGGTACAGCCGGGTGCGGGAGCTCCTGACGGGCCGCACGCTAACCGTCCCGGACACGTTCGACGCCCAGGCACTGGCTACCGCAGCAGCCAAAGCACAAGCCGGTGACCGGCTTCTGGCCGACGCACTCACCCGCGCTGCTACCCACGGACGGGTGGCCCAGGACCTGGCCGGCGCACCTGAACTCCTCAAGCGCTACGAACGAGCGACCCCCGCGGCCCGAGCGCTGTTGGAAGCGGCGATGGACGCGCGCCGTCTCGGGGTCGGCCTCCACCTGCCCCAGGCATTCCTCACCGACGCCGCCTCCGACTACCTCAACGACATCGACTACGACCGGCTCACCGACGACTGGGCGGAACAGGCCTTCGCCGACCTCGCCCAACTCGTCCACGGCAAACAAGCCCCCTTACGCCGCACCACGTCCCGGCCCCCACGACGCACCCCCACTCCCGCCACCACAGCTGACGCTCCCGGACCGCTGCCTGCGGGGCCGGTGCTCCGGCTCGCCGATTACCTCGAACAACACGGCCGCACCGCCCGCAATGCGCTGTGTCCGCCCGCTTCCTTCTGGCACGCCGCTCACACCCACCTCACCCACCATGACGACCTGGCCAACCTCGCCCAAGCAGCCGAAGGACGCCACCGCCTGCAATGGGCCTACCACCTCCGCCAACGCGCCGCAGACCACGGCAGTATCGACGCTCTGTACCGTTTGGCCCTGCTGCGCGAGACGACCGGAGATCAGGCGGGCGCCGAAGCCCTCGCCCTGCAGGCCGCCGACCACGGCAGCACCAGCGCCCTGAACCTCCTGGCCGAAAGGCGTGAGGAGGCCGGAGATCGGGCGGGCGCCGAAGCCCTCGCCTTGCAAGCCGCCGACCAGGACGAAGCCCTGTACCGCCTGGCCGAGACGCGGGAGAGGGTCGGGGACCCGGCGGGCGCCGAAGCCCTCATTCGGCAGGCCGCAGACCACGGCAACATGGAAGCCCTGTACCGCCTGGCCATGCTGCGTGAGAAGGCCGGAGATCGGGCGGGCGCCGAAGCCCTCGCCCTGCAGGTCGCCGATCACGGCAGCATCTACGCCCTGCGCGACCTGGCCATGCTGCGCGAGAGGGCCGGAGATCGGGCGGGCGCCGAAGCCCTGGCCCTGCTGGCCGCCGACCACGGCGGCTTCGAAGCCCCGTTCCTCCTGGCCGAGATGTGGGAGATGGCCGGAGACCCGACAAGCGCCGAAGCCCTCTATCGGCAGGCCGCAGACCACGGCAACGGCTACGCTCTCGCCCGCCTGGCCATGCTGCGCGAGAAGGCCGGGGATCAGGCGGGCGCCGAAGCTCTCGCCCTGCAGGCCGCCGACCGGGGCGAAGTCCTGTACCGCCTGGTCGGGATGCGGGAGGAGGCCGGAGATCGGGCGGGCGCCGAAGCCCTCGCCCTGCAGGCCGCCGACCAGGACGAAGCCCTGTACCGCCTGGCCCTGCTGCGGGAGTTGGCCGGGGACCGGGCGGGTGCCGAAGCCCTCTACCGGCAGGCCGCAGACCACGGCATGACCGCCGCTCTAATCGGCCTGGCCATGCTGCGCGAGAAGGCCGGAGATCGGGCGGGCGCCGAAGCCCTCGCCCTGCAGGCCGCCGACCACGGCAAGACCGCCGCTCTAGTCCGCCTGGCCAGGCTGCGCGAGAGGGCCGGAGATCGGGCGGGCGCCGAAGCCCTCGCCCTGCAGGCCGCCAAACACGGCAACACCGACGCTCTCGTCCGCCTGGCCGGGCTGCGGGAGTTGGCCGGGGACCAGGCGGGTGCCGAAGCCTTCTATCGGCAGGCCGCAGACCACGGCAACATCTGGATCATCACCCAGAAGACCTTCGAAGGACTGTGGCCCTACGGTCTGGACCCGGACGGTACGCCGACATCCGCTTGGCAGCCATAGGTGTCCGCCGTGGCCACGGCCCCGCTCGGCCGCCGCCCACCGTCAGGCACGTTCCGTCACCAATATGCCTGAACACCCCTCGGATAGCCGTCAGGCACGTTGCTGAGCTCCTACATGGCTCACATGCCTAATGTTTGGCGAGCACCCGATATAACAACTGCTGTTCACAGAGCACTCTCGTACGGGCGTGCTCGGCCAGGCACACACCACGATCGCCGACCAGGCCACAACACCCCTGCGGGGCTGGCTAATCTGGGTCGGTGGTGACTGTGAACGGCCGCAGCCACGTGTGAGAGGACATCGATGAGCGACCACGTGACTGTGCCCGACACCAAGGCGGATCCCAGCACTTTGGTGCTGGAGTTCCGGCACACCCACCGGCTCGTCGACCCTTCCGAAGAAGGCGTCCAGACCTGGCGGGTCGACATCGTCACCGGCGACACCACCGTCGGCAGCCTGCGGGCCACGCGGGGCCTGTACTGGAAGGCGGACAACCTGCGCGAGCGGATGGCCGACGAGCAGTCCTTCCTCGCCCTGGTAGCGGAGCAACTACTCGATGAGGACGGCAAGTTCCGCCCGGAGTTCGAGGACTTCGTCGACATGGCCTCCAGCGTCCTGGTCGTCGACGACCTGGACGTCGCCGCGCCCTGGAACGACCCCTGGATCATCGCCGGTCTGGCCGCCAGCGTCATCGACCGGCTGACCGACAACCAGTTCGCCGTGGTCTTTCCCCACGCCGCCTCCCACAGCACCGGCGCCGCCGTCCTCGCGGAAGCCGCCACCCTGCTCAGTGCCGAACCGTTCTCCGATGACCTGCTGATCATCGACACCGCGCTCGCCGCCCCCGAGGAAGCCGCCCACCGAATCCGGGAACGCCTGCGGGACCGCGCCCGCCGGAGCGGGCGGGACCTGCTGAGCGAGGACTGGGGCGAGGAAGACGAAGACGGCGAGGTGCTGACCGCGCGCACACGGACCGTGCTGCGCCTCGCACTTGCGGATCTGTCGGACCAGGCCTGGCAGGAGGTCGTCGCGCTGGGCGACACACCGCTGCCCCGGAACGCCGGCGGTCTGTATCGGCTCCCTGCCGCCGGTCACCCTGCGCCAGAACAGCGGCTGGCGGCGGCAGATGGCCCGGGCCTTCGACGACCTCGCCGCGGACCTCCCCTCCGAGGCGGACGTCGAACCACGCAGCACCGGAGAGGAGATGGCCCTGCACCTGGGCATCGCCCGGGCCGCGGAGCTGACGCGCAACCGGCCGCGCTTCGTACGCGAGGCGGTGGAGGACTTGCCCGAGGACGCCCGCGATTTCGACTGGAGCGCCGCCTCCGACCTCCTTTTCCAGGACCACGACGTCCTGATGCTGTTCGACGACTCCCTCGACGGCATCGAGGACGGCGGCAGCGTCGTCAACCAGGCAATGGGCATGGTCAACCTTGCGCCGCTCGACTGGTTCACTCCCTTCGACCCCGAGCAGGCCCGCGCCGACGAACGCGGATTCCGGCACCCATAACGGTGGTCCTCCGCCTGTTGCCCGGTGCGGCGTCCGGCGGAGGCGGAGCCGTGCGGGGCCGATGGGAGAGGACAGCTACGGCGGACGGGACGGAAGGCGACCTGGTTGACGTGCTCGGATTTGAGCGCGTCGGCTTCGGCGAACCGAGGGATTCGGCAGGATTCAGGCAAAGGGACAGTCCTGGCCGGCTGTCTCCAGGAAGGCGCTGAGAACCTCTACTGGCAAGCCGCCGACCACGGTGATGACCCTGATGACTCTTGGGTCATCCACTTCATTCTTTTCCGAGCGATGGCCCGACGGCTTCGACCCAGACGGAACTCTCACCCCACCATGGCAGTGAGAGCAGGCACTAGAGATCAATCTCAGCGCCAAGCACGGTTTGATTGATCCCCGAGACCGTAGGGGCCGCTGCCCGAAGTGCGGGGCCGGGCCCTGCGCCGCGCGCAGGAGGCCCGGCGCCGCCGGAGCTGAGCCCGCGCCTTGGCGGCGCCCTACGCGGCCGCGGCCTTCATGCACTGGCGGCTGTGGCCGACGCAGGTGTCCACGACTGCCTGGTCGAGGGCCACGTGGTGGTGCTGGGTGCCGGAGGCGCAGTCGACGACGACTTGGGGGTCGCCGAGGTCCAGGCCCAGGCGGAAGCCGCTCTGTACCCAGGACAAGGGAACGACGAGGGCCATGAGGTCGGTGGCACGGGTGTGCTCGCGGCGGCCGTTCTCGTCCTTGTGGACGCAGCGGTTGGGGCGTCCACTCAGCTCGTCGCGGATGAAGTCGATCACTCGGGCCAGGACGTCCGGACGGCACAGGGCGGCATCGCGCAGGGCACGGACCTTGTGCTCGTCGAGTTCGGGGTAGTTGCCGTCGAACAGCGTGTGGTGGTTCGGGCAGAGGGGCACCACGTTGCCGAGGTGGTGGAACAGGCCGTGACGGTGCTGCTCGGCGATGTGCGCGAACCGGTCGGGCAGCCCTTCGAGCTTGCTCTCCGCGGCCAGGCGGATCGTCGGCCAGTTGCGAATGTGCGCCATCTCCGGGCGAGGCCGGGTCGTACCGCACGCCAGACACGCCCCGCCGAAGATCTTCCTGACGGCCCGGAGCAGAACGTCGGGATTGTTTGGCCGGTCACCGTTTCTCGCCATACGAACACCGTACGACGCCGGACTGACAACCCATCGGTAGTAATACGGCCCCGGACTCCTATCCCCGGATCTGGGTGAGAAGTGCTAGCCCTCGACGGACCCGTCGCCGACCGTATACCAGCAAGGAGGCGAGAATCGCGCACGCGCCGATTGCGTAGACCCTCGTCTCTTCTGGCAAGCCCGTCTGGCTGACCGTCACTGCGGACCCGGCGGTGAGCACTGCGAAGGCAGCGATCCGGAGAGCCTCCCAGTCGCGCACTGGCTTCAAACCCTTCAGCTCCTCCTTGTCGAGGAGCGCCCCGAGGCGGCCCTGTACATACCGGTCAGCAATCTTCATCAGGAGGCGTGCGAGCTCCGGGATCGCTGCGGTGCCCTCGACGTCGATCCGTGCCTCGGCCTGGCGCAGGGCTGCCACGACGAGGCCAGCATGGCGCTTCAGCTGCCGACGGCGATGGGAGCGAGAGGGTAATCGCCGCGAGGTGCGGTGCATGCGGCTCACGGTGCGGGAGGCGACTCGGATCGCGTCTGCCAGGGCCCGGGCAGAGGAGGCCCGGCGCGCACTGCCGCAATAGGTGTCGGTGCAGCGGGATACAGCCAGCTTAATTTCCATGACAGGGAGCATTTGCCGCGGGGCGTTTTCGTTGCGCCTCGTCCGGGTTGAGGGTGGGGAGCCGGAGCGGCGGATCAGGATCACCACCGCAACGGCAAGCACCAAGGTTCCCGCATTGATGAGGGAAGTTGTCGAACAAAGGTCGGTGGGGAGACCCCAGATCTCCCCAGGCCGCCGCAGCTGCCAATCGCGCTCGGCTGAAGAGCCGGGTGGCTTGAGGAACACCCCTGGGACATAAAAACCGAGCAGGATACACACAATGAAGGCGGGTGTTTGGCTGTCCCTGACGTGCTCCTGGAACCAGACGGCTCTTCGTAGGGCCGCCCGGACGCGCAGTGTCGCCTGCGGTAACCCGAGCCTTCGGAGATCAGTCTCCAACGCGTCGGCTGCCGCGTTCGCTCTCGCGTGGCGGGCGGCTGCCTTCCGCCTGCTCAAAGCCCTCCAGGACATGTCAAGGAACCTTGCCAGGATGGTTCACGGCTGACCAGAAGGCGTGACTCCGGCAAGCGCCCTCACCGTCAGTCTTACAACGGCTAACACAAAGAGGTGGATCGGCCCCGATGGTCGTGTCTGGAGCGGGAGTTGAGCGTTCGGCTGGATGTGGGGACATCGCCGTGGATCGTGTCGGATGAGCTGTGGGACCGTCTGGAGCCGTTGCTGCCGCAGCGTGCGCGCAGGTTCCGGTATCCCGGCCGCAAGGCATTGCCGGACCGGGAGGTGCTGTGCGGGATCTTGTACGTGCTGCACACCGGAATCCAGTGGGAGTACCTGCCCCAGGAGTTGGGCTTCGGCTCGGGCATGACATGCTGGCGCCGGTTGCGGGACTGGAACGAGGCAGGGGTCTGGCAGCGGCTGCACGAGGTCCTGCTGGCCGAGTTGAACGCGGCCTCGCGCCTGGACTGGTCCCGCTGCGTGGTCGACTCCTCCCACGTCCGGGCGCTAAAAGGGGGCACCACACGGGCCCGTCGCCGGTCGACCGGGGTCGGCCCGGCTCGAAACACCATCTGATCACCGACGGCCACGGCACGCCGCTCGCGGTCCTGCTGACAGGTGGCAACCGCAACGACGTCACCCAACTGCTTCCCCTGCTCGACGCGATCCCGCCGGTCCGCGGCCGGGTTGGCCGTCCCCGCCGCAAACCTGACTCGCTCTTCGCCGACCGGGGCTACGACCACGACATCTGCCGCGACCAGGTCCGCGCCCGCGGCATCGTGCCGGCCATCGCCAGACGCGGCACCCGGCACGGCACCGGACTGGGCACCTACCGCTGGGTGGTGGAGCGGAGTTTCGCGTGGCTGCACGGCTTCCGCCGCCTGCGCATCCGCTGGGAACGCAGAGCCGACATCCACGAAGCATTCCTCAAACTCGCCTGCTGTCTCATCACCCACCGACAACTCAAGTCCCTGTGTTAATCCCGGGAAGCAACAGCTGGTGACCGTCGCCTTGACGTCCGAGGCGCGTGCCATGATCCGGCTTCATGAGTAGACCATCACTGTCACCTGCCTGGCTGGCCGCGTGGATCAGCAGGGTCTCAGGCCCTCTGCAGACCATGACAGCCGAGTTCGAGCGCCGGCACGGGTATCCCCCGGGCACCAATCAGGTCCGGTCGGCCGACCCCGACGATCAGACGGCGGCCCGCGCTCTGGCCGAACTGGATCTCGCCTCCGCCGACCTGGTCACCCTCTACGACAGCATCGGCGACATCGCCTGGGCGGACGTCGGCAACGGCTACTTCGTCCACCCGGTACCTGACGTCCTTCTGCGGCTCAAGGAGTACGGCGCTGTTGGCGATGGCACGGGTGAGGAGGCTCGTGGCCTGGTCATCGGCTCGAACGGTGGCGGACTGTGTTACGTCACCAGCCCCAGCGGTGTGGTCTACCGGACGCGAACAGCATCACTGGACGAACCCGAACTCGACAGAGTGGCTGATGATCTGCGGCAGTTTCTGGAGCTGCTGGAGCAATTCCTGACACGATTCGTGGCCAACGGCGAGCCGGGATACCTATAGGTACGGTTCCCGGCTCGTCTTTGTGTTAGCCGTTGTTAGAAGGCATCCGCTTTCATGCGTCATCCTATGATTCCTGCTGGTCCGGCCTGATGTTCGAATTGCTGGCTGGGATGCGGCGCCGCCGGATACTGCCGGTCAGACGGGTTCCAAGGAGATCGACGAGAGAGAGCCCGTCGGCGTAGAGGAGTTGGATTCTGACCTGCAGCACCCGCGTGGTACCACCCTGCTACCATACCCAGTGTGACTACCGGGAAGAAGCAGACGCAGGTCCGGCTTGAAGAGGATGTGCTCGCGGCCGGCAAGGCTGCCGCGGCCGCCCGCCGGCTGGACTTCAACAAGTACGTGGAGCGCCTCATCATCGAGGACACCACCGGTGCCCGCGCCGCCGGTATGGCCGCGGCCCAGCGGCTCATCGACGACCACGGCATGTTCCTCGACGATCTGGAGCAGCAGCTCGACGCTCCGTACGCCGAGCCGCAGCCGGGCGCCGCCGCGTGATTCTGCACGTCGACGAATCCTGGATCCTCGAAGTGGCGGAACGGGCCGGCCACCGCGACCCGGCCGCCGACGACTACGGCGTCCCCATCGCCGCCGTCGCCCGCCACCGCGGCGAACTCCTCGACACACCCGTCTATGACGGCGCCTACTCCCGCGCCGCCGCTCTGGTGCACACCCTGGGCCGATGCCGCTGGCTGGAGCGCTCCAACCTCACCGTTGCCTGTGCCGCCGCGGTCATGTATCTCGAGGCCAGCAACATCCCCGTCAACCCCACCCGCGAACAGCTCACCGCACTCGCCCACGAGCTGAACAATCCGCGCTGCACCGCCGCCAGGATCGCCTCCTACTTGCGCACCTGGAAGCCCTGAGCCCCGAACGGCGAACCCCGCCGTGCAGCAGGTGCTGAGCGGCATCGCGGCGCTTCCGGCGCGGTCGGAGTCAAACTGCTTAACCGTCCGCCAAACAACGGCGGATCGTCCGGTGGCTCCGGCGGCAATCAGCAAGGCTCCAGCCCACAGGGATGACGACGGCCGGCCCACGTCGCACGAGCGTGCGGCAACTATGCGGTGACCCGCGGAAGTCCCGCACCGTTCGAACGCCTCGGTGGGCCCCGGATGGTCGAGGGCGTCGGGAGTCCGTGAGGAACTCAGCGCGGCGTTCTGCACGAGTGCGTCGGTTGCGCCGGCGCAGGCCGCGTCCAGTGCACGTACGGAAGGGTTCTGTCTGGCGTCTCGTTTGCGCGCTGTTGCCAGGGGCGTGGCCAGTAGTGTCGGTGACCCCAGTGGTGACGGACAGGGAGCGGACGGATGCAGGCGGATGAACCATCCCGGGGGGCACGGGTCGATCCCTGGCTTGGCCACTACGCAGCGCGGGCTGAGGGGATGGTCGCGAGCGAGGTGCGGGCGCTGTTCGCGGTGGCCTCGCGGCCGGAGATCGTGTCCTTGGCGGGCGGGATGCCAAACGTCTCCGCGCTGCCCATGGATGCCGTCGCGGCAATGATGGCCGACCTGGTGACGGAGCGGGGACCGGTTGCGCTGCAGTACGGATCAGCGCAGGGGGATCCGAGCCTGCGGGAGACGATCTGCACAGTGATGGCCGCCGAGGGCATCGACGCCCATCCCGACGACGTGGTGGTCACCGTCGGGTCGCAGCAGGCGCTCGACCTGGTCGCGCGGGTGTTCCTCGACCCGGGCGACACGGTGGTCACCGAGGGACCGACCTACGTCACCGCGCTGGGCACGTTCGCCGCTTACCAGGCCCGCGCCGTCCACGTGGACATGGACGAGCGGGGCGTGCTCCCCGAGGCGCTGGCGGAGACGTTCGTACGGCTGGAGCGTGCCGGGCGGCCGGCGAAGCTGTTCTACACCGTGCCGACCTTCCAGAACCCGACAGGGGTCACCCTCGCGGCGGAGCGGCGGTTACGCGTTCTGGAGGTGTGCGGCCGGGCCGGTGTGCTGGTGCTGGAGGACAACCCCTACGGCTTGCTGCACCTGGAGGGCGAGCCGATGCGGGCCCTGCGCGCCGATGCCCCCGCGGACGTCGTCTACCTGGGGTCGTTCTCCAAGACCCTGGCTCCGGGGCTGCGGGTGGGCTGGGCCCTGGCCCCCTCCGCTGTGCGGGACAAGCTGGTGCTGGCCGCCGAGAGCGCGATGCTGAGTCACTCCGCCTTCGCCCAGCTTGCCGTGGACCGGTACCTGCGCACCCAGCCGTGGCCAGAACAGCTGAAGGCCTTCCGGGAGATGTACCGGGAACGGCGCGATGCGATGCTCGGCGCCCTCGAGGAACACATGCCGGCGGGGGTGTCGTGGACGCGGCCGTACGGCGGCTTTTTCGTCTGGCTGACGCTGCCCGAGGGTCTGGACTCGAAGGCCATGCTGCCCCGGGCGGTCCAGGCCCGGGTCGCCTACGTGCCCGGCACCGGCTTCTATGCCGACGGCGCCGGGCAGCAGGCCATGCGCCTGTCGTACTGCTACCCGCCGCCGGAGCGCATCGTCGAGGGCGTGCGGACCCTGGCCGAGGTGATCGGCACCGAGGCTGAGTTGTGGGAGACCTTCGGCACCACGGCACACCCGCAGAGTCCAGGGCCGCAGACGCCCGGCCCGGATCAGTCCTAGACGCCCCTGACTGCCAGAGAAACGGATGAGCATGAGCGATATGAGCAGCGTTGTCGTCATCGCTGGGGGGCTGTCGCCGGAACGCGAGGTGTCTCTGCGCTCCGGTTCGAGGGTGGCCGACGCCCTGCGCCGGGCCGGGGTGGAGGTGGAGCTCCGCGACGTGGACAAGGACCTGCTGCCTTGGCTGATGCAGGACCCGCCGAGTGTGGTGCTGCCTGTCCTGCATGGCATCGCGGGGGAGGACGGGGCCATAAAGGAGGTCCTGGAGCTGGCCGGGGTGCCCTACGTCGGCGCCCGGCCGCACGCGTGCCGTACGGCGTTCGACAAGACCACCGCCAAGGCCGTCTTCGACGGGGCGGGGCTGCGGACCCCGGAGTCGGTGACGCTGCCCAAGGAGGTGTTCCACGACCTGGGCGCGGCGGCGCTGATGGCCCGGGTCGTCGACCGGCTCGGCCCTGAGCTGTTCGTCAAGCCCCGGGCCGGCGGTTCGGCGTTCGGGGTGAGCCGGGTGGAGTCCCTGGCAGATCTCCCGCAGGCCCTCATGGCGTGCTTCGCCTACCACGACGAGGCGCTGATCGAGCGGCGCGTAACAGGGACCGAGATCGCCGTGGGGGTGGCCGATTTCGGCGACGGACCGCGGGCGCTGCCAGCGGTCGAGATCGTCGCAAACGGGCTGTACGACTACACGGCCCGCTACACCCCGGGCAAGGTCGAGTTTCACTGTCCGGCGCGTCTTTCGGACCAGGTGGCGCAGGAGGCTGCCCGGGTGGCGGTCGATGCCCACAAGGCGCTGGGGCTGCTGGACTTGTCGCGTACGGACGCCATCGTCACCGAGGCCGGGGAAGTCTTCGTGCTGGAGACGAACGTTGCCCCGGGAATGACGGAGACCAGCACCTACCCGATGGCGCTGGCGCAGGCGGGCTTCGACTTTGGTGTCTTCTGCCGCGATCTCGCGGCTCAGGCGGCACACCGATACGGCCGCTCGGCCTGACCACACACGACGGCCGCCGCACCCCCGAGGAGAGGGGGCGGCGGCCGTCGTGTTCGCGCGTACTACAGGTTTTGGCCTGCGAGCCGGTAGAGGGAGATGTGCTTGGCACTCGCAGCCGCCTCGTACGGCGTGCGGTCCCAGTCCGCCCACCGCTCCCGCAGCAGCAGTCCCGCCTCACCGGCGAGAGCGTCGATCTGTTCAGGCTTCCAGTAGCGCATCTGTCCGGGGACCACGCTCACCGGCTGCCCGTGGCGGAAGACGATCTCGTTGTAGTGGAACTCCTGGGCGTCGGGGTGGTTCTCGGCGGCGAAGAGGACCACCGTGTCGACGCTCCGGCGCTTGAGCGAGACGACGCTGCGCTGCTCGGGGAACACGCCGGGATGCGGCCCGTCCGGCAGGCGCTGGCCGGGCCGCGGGATGAACGTCTCGATCAGCAGCGTGCCCTGGTCGGTGAGCATGCGCGCCGCGTTGCGCAGGAACGCCCGCTGCGTGGCCTCGGAGGCCAGCAGGAAGAACGTGTTGAACAGGGCGCACACCAAGTCCACGCGCCTGTCGGCCACATAGTGAGCGGCGTCGGCCGTGATGGGGGTGATGGGCAGGTCGCCGGTCTTCTTTGCCAGCTGACGGGTCATCTCCTCGGACGCGTCGACGGCGAGGACGGGAACGTGCCCGGCCAGCGGAAGGGTGACCCGTCCCGTGCCGGAGCCGATCTCTACGGCGGGCCCGTCGCCTGCCAGGCCGGCCAGTAATCGGATCTGCGCGTCGGACGGCACGAAGTCGCTGTACAGCGCGTCGTATTCGTCTGCGGTGCGTTCGCCGTAGGTGTCGCTGCGGTAGGTCATGGGCGGTTTCCCTTCGTCGCATTGATGGGTTCGTGGCTGTTCGTTGGCCGCGCGGCCGTTTTGTGCCGGTGGAGTTGTGCGCGGGGCCCGTTTGGGAGCCCCGGCGGTTGCGGGTGGAGTGCAGCCGCCGGGGCTCCTGCGCCGTCCAGGCCCAAAGGCACGGGGGGATGGCGCTGGACGGCGCCCCCGGAGCAAGTCAGTCGGCATGGACAGTCGCCAGCCGGTCGAGACGCTCGTACAGGAGGCGAACGACCCGGGCGCGGTTCTGCGCGGAAGCGAGGGTGGGGCGAGGATCCACCGATAGGCGCCGACGGGCCTCGCCGAGCACGGTTTCGGTGAGCGGGTGCAGCGGGCTGAGGCGCGGCAGCTGGGCACACAGCGCCCGTACTTCGTCTGCGACGAGGAGGGCGTGCCCGGCCAGCAGCCGGGCGATCTGCTCGCAGTCCTTCGGCGGGAGCGTGTCTCCTGTCGTGGGCAGTGCGATCACGGCGGTGGCCAGCAGCATGACCGGTTCCCGGTCGAGGGGCAGATCCCGGGCGAGCGAGCCGTCGGGGTCGCAGAGCACCATGCCGGAGGTCTGCACGGGAGTCTCGTTCACGACGCCGTCGCCTCTGCGTAGGAGGGCGCCAGTTCCCGCAGGCGCGCGGCCAGCCGGTCGGGGTCGACGAGCACCGGAGTGGCGAGGTCGCGCGGGGTGCCGACCCAGTCGGCCGCGACGCTGGTGTCCTGCACGGTGCGCGGCATGAGCAACTGGTGGCCCCGGCCGAGGACCCGCACGCCCGGGATGCCGGCGAACGTCTCGCCATTGCCGGTCGGCACCATCACGTACAGCACGCCACGCAAGTGGTCGGCCACGATCAGGTAGCCGCGGCGGGTGCCGGCACGCATCGCGGTGAGCGCGTCCAATCCCAGCTGCAGGGGCTTCACAGACACCGCTTGCCAGTCCTCGCCACATGCCACGAACGCGGTGTGATCGCGGCCCCGGACCCAGTGCGCACGCTTGCTGACGGTCTCGGCAGCCAGCTCATCCCACGTCGGGGTGGGCTTCCTGGTTCCCTTGGCCGTTCTGTCGGCGGAGGACTTCGCCACGGCCGCCTCCCTGAGTGGTCGTCACGTCACCGTCCACGCAAGCAGCACAAGCCGAGCGGGAGCGACGCCAGGGCGATGCAGGAACGATGAAAGTCGGTCCAAGACGGGTGCACCCTGGCCCAAGTCCGGGCATGGGACGGAGGAGGGGCGGTACGGTCGCCGCACCCTTCCAACTTCGCGGACTCCGGAGCCCGGTATGGCCGACCGCAGCAGCGCCATCCCCAACCCCGTGCTGCGCCAGGTGCGCGTGGACGAATTCCAGATGAGCCGTATGGAGTTCGCCGCAGCGGTACGCCGGGCCGGCGAGGAGATGGGCGAGCCCGTCGGGTGCCGGTCCCGGTTAGTGGCGGCCTGGGAGGACGGGGAGGTCGGCTGTCCCCGGGGCGTGTACCGGCGGATCCTGACCCGGATGACCGGCCGCAGCATGGCCCAACTGGGCTTCCACACGGGCCCGGCGGCCACCGTGCTGCCGGCGGTCACCGCGACGTCCGGGCTGCGGGAGGCGAGGGATTCGGTGGAACGGCGCCACTTCCTGTTCGACGGGGCAGGCGTCGTCCTGGGGCTTCCGCTCGGCACCGACGAGAAAGCCCCGGGGAAGATCGGCGCGACTCAAGTGCGAGCCGTCACCAAGGCCGTGGCCACGCTGTACGAGAAGGACCACGACCACGGCTCGGCGACGGTGCGTCAGGCGGCCTCCCGGGCACTGCACACCGCCTACCAGTGGCTGCAGAACGGCACGTACAGCACGAAGACCGAGACCAAGCTGCGCTCGGCGGTCGGCGCGCTGTCGATCGCGGCCGGGTGGCTGTCGTACGACTCCGGCCGCCCGGGAGACGCGCACTCGCTGTACGGCGAGGCCCTCGCGGCAGCGCGGATCGCAGACGATCCTGAGCTGGAGGCGCACGCGTTCGGCTGCTTGAGCCTGCTGGCCAAGGCCCAGGGGCGGCCGCGCGAGGCGATCGCCGCCGCGCAGGGAGCACAGACTGTCGCCAGCAACGTCGGGTCCGCGCGTCTGCTGAGCCTGTTCCACATGCGCGAGGCCGGCGGCTGGGCTCTGGCGGGCGACACCAGCGCGACCGACCGGGCGATCGTGAAAGCCCACCACCTCTACGCCCAAGGCCCCAATGACGCCGACCCCGCGTGGCTCGACTTCTACGCGCCTGGCGAACTGGCCGGGCTGGAGTCCCTGGCCCGCGCCGATCTCGGTCAGCACGAACGCGCCGCCGCCGGGGCCGAACAGGCCGTCCTGCTGCACGGCGGGGCTTTCGCGAGGAATTCTGCTCTGTACACAGCGGACATCGCCATCCAACATGCGGTGAGGGACCGGCCCGAGCCGGAGGCCGCCGCCGAAGCCGCGGGCAAGGTCCTGGCGTTCCTCCCCGAGGTGCGCTCCGACCGGCTGCTGCAGTCGCTGCACGACGTCGCGGGTGCACTCCAGCGACACAACCGCGTACCCGCGGTCGCCGACTGGATCGAGGAGTACCGCACCGCCACCGCAACCGGAGGAGGACGGGCGTGACCACCCCCAGCACCCGCACAGACGTCGTGATCCGCACCTACGGACCCGGCCAGGTTGCGCCGTTGGTCGACACAATCGCCGACATCTGGGCAGACGCCCACCCGGAGATCGTGGACACCCCCGGCGCCGCCACCGACGGCTTGTCCGTGCCCGCGCTGCGCCGTCAAGTCCTCGGACACGTCCGCCACCACCAGGAGGGCTTCACGCTGGTGGCCGCGTACGCGCACAGCTCGATGATCGGCTTCGGGTACGCCTTCCCCTGCACGCCGGAATACTGGTACGGCCCGGAACTGCTGCCGCAGATCCCCGAACACGTTCGCGCCGGCCGCCTCATGGGGCTGTGTGAACTCGCCGTCACCCCTGCCTGGCAGAACCAGGGCATCGGGACCCGCCTGCACGCCGCGCTCCTCAAAGCGATCAACCCCGAGTGGGCATCCCTGCTGGTACGCCCCGACAACACCACGGGGCGCGCACTGTACGACCGGCTCGGCTACCGGTACGCGGGCCCATACCGCAACACCCCGGACGGCCCGGAGTTCGATCTGCTGCTCCTCCGGATCGACAGCGAGCCCGTCCCACCCGACGGCGGAGATCGCTGACCGCCTCGCTCATGCACGCCATGCTGCTCGGCTTCCCTCAGCGTTGACCAAGCCCGGCTACTGGGGATTCACGGGCTACCGACGAAATGCATTCACCAGCGGTTGCCCGGGATGGTGAGTGCGGTGATCCCTTGCTCGCGGTGCCGAATTCCTGATTTTTTCCTCCACTTGACGGAATCCACCATTTGATCACCCTCGGATGGTGATGATGGGGGTATGACGGGGTGGCGGATTCTGTGGTGGTCGTTGACGGTGGTGGGTGTCGGCGCCGCCATCGGATTGAGCGTGTTGGTGATGGTCGGAGATCTGGACACGGCGAGTCAGCTCGCGAGCGTGGTGGGCGCCGTGGCGGGTGTGGTCGCGTCGGCCGTGTCGGTGTACGCGATGTTCGGAACGCCAGCGTCCCAGTCTGCGCAGATCCGTGCGCGGGACGGTTCCAACGCCGCAGGCGGAAGCATACGTAACGCCTCGGCCCGGGACACCACCCCAGCCCCGGCCACGCCGGACAGCGGCGGGGGGAAATCGGCGAGCGGCGGGTCCAATGCTGCCGGCGGAGACATGGACGGCAACACGGCGTACAAGGGTCCTTGATGGGACTGTTCAATCGCCGTGGCGACAAAGGGTCCAAAGCCGCCGCTGTTCCAACGGTGGAGGCAAGCGGTGGCTCGAACGCAGCGGGCCGCGACGTCGTAGGTTCGGTCGCCCAGCATATCGACAGCGCAGTGGTCCTTCCGCCAGAAGCGTACGGCCCGGCCGCCGACGTGCCCGCGCCGCTGATGCTGCGCAACATTCCGCGCACGGCAGGGTTCGTCGGGCGGGAGGAGACTCTTGGCCAGCTGGAAGCCGCGTTCTCGACCCCTGGGGATGTGGTGATCCAGGCCGTGCACGGGCTCGGCGGCATTGGCAAGTCCGCCCTTGCCGCGCACTGGGCACAGCGCTTCACCGGAAATCCCCGCTGGTGGATCACGGCCGACAGCAAGACGGCCGTGGACGCCGGTCTTGCCGAGCTGGGCCGCGCCCTGCAACCGGCTCTCACTGGCATGCCCGAAGACTTCCTGATCGAGCGGGCGGTGCAGTGGCTGGCCACGCATGAGGACTGGCTGATCGTCCTCGACAACGTCGACCACCTCGACGACATCCACTCCCTTCTGGGCCGAGTCACCACCGGCCGCTTCCTCATCACCACCCGCCGCGCCACCGGCTGGACAGGCCACGCCGCCACGCTGCGGCTGGACGTGCTTAGTGCGAGCGAGGCCGTCGAATTGTTTACCCGCATCCTGTCCGCCCCCCTGGACGGTGCAGCCGACGTCGCCGCGCTGTGTGCGGAGCTGGGGTATCTGCCCCTTGCAGTGGAACAAGCCGCCTCCTACTGCGCCGAGACCGGCACCAGCCCCTGCGCCTACCTGCGCATGCTGACCGAGTCACCGGCACAGATGTTCGCGGACACCACCGAGGGCGGCGACGCCGAACGCACCATTGCCCAGATCTGGCGCATCACCCTGGACCGCCTTACCGACACCCCCCTCGCTGGGAGTATCCTGCGGATCCTGGCCTGGTGTGCCTCCCAAGGGATCCCGCGCACTCTGCTGGACGACCTTGCGCCAGCTCCAGCGTTAGCCAAGGCCATCGGTCGGCTCATGGCCTACAGCATGATCACCGATAGTGGTGACGGGACGCTCTCGGTGCACCGTCTCGTGCAAGCCCTCGCCCGGACCCCCGACGCAGACGACCCCCACCGGCGCCCGGCGGACATCGACCACGCACGCGAACAGGCCACCGACTGCCTCAACAGCGCGTTTCCCCACAGCATCAAAGCCCCTGAGGCATGGCCGCGGTGCCGTGCACTCCTACCGCACGCTCAGGCTCTCGCCGAACACACGCCAGTCGAACGTGGCACCGCCACCGCGGCGTACCTGTTCAACAGGACCGGACATTTTCTCCTGACACAGGGCAAGATCGCCCTTGGAGCAGAACACCACCACCGCGCTGTCGCCGATTGTGTGCGGGTGCTGGGCGAGGACCACCCCGACACTCTGGGATCCCGCAACAACCTCGCCTTCGCCTACCGCTTGGCTGGTGACCTGGGCCGGGCGATCCCCCTCTATGAGCGGACCGTCGCCGATTACGTGCGGGTGCTGGGCGAGGACCACCCCGACACTCTGGGATCCCGCAACAACCTCGCCTTCGCCTACCGCTTGGCTGGTGACCTGGGCCGGGCGATCCCCCTCTATGAGCGGACCGTCGCCGATTACGTGCGGGTACTGGGCGAGGACCACACCGACACCTTGACCTCCCGCAACAACCTCGCCCTCGCCCATGAGTCGGCTGGTGACCTGGGCCGGGCGATCCCCCTCCACGAGCGGTCCCTCGCCGATTGCGTGCGGGTGCTGGGCGAGGACCACCCCGACACCTTGACCTCCCGCAACAACCTCGCCACCGCCTACCACTCGGCTGGCGACCTGGGCCGGGCGATCCCCCTTCTCGAGCGGACCCTCGCCGACCGACAGAGGGTACTGGGCGAGGACCACCCCGATACTCTGTCCTCCCGCAACAACCTCGCCACCGCCTACGGATTGGCGGGTGACGTGGGCCAGGCGATTCCCCTCCTTGAACGGTCCCTCGCCGATCACGTGCGGGTGCTGGGCGAAGACCACCCCGACACTCTGTCTTCCCGCAACAACCTCGCCTTCGCCTACCACGCGGCTGGCGACCTGGGTCGGGCGATTCCCCTCCTTGAGCGGACCCTCGCCGATTGCGTGCGGGTGCTGGGCGAAGACCACCCCGACACTCTGTCTTCCCGCAACAACCTCGCCGTCGCCTACAAGTCGACTGGTGACGTGGGCCGGGCGATCCCCCTCTATGAGCGGACCGTCGCCGATTGCGTGCGGGTGCTGGGCGAGGACCACCCCGACACCTTGACCTCCCGCAACAACCTCGCCACCGCCTACCACTCGGCTGGCGACCTGGGCCGGGCGATCCCCCTCCTTGAGCGGTCCCTCGCCGATTGCGTGCGGGTACTGGGCGAGGACCATCCGGCGACAAGGAACGTGCGCACGAACTTGGACACTGCACGGTCCCACTGATCGAAGGATCCTTGCCGACATCGGGCTCGGAGGGTTCGTCCGGCTTCTCCTGACGACGGGAAGCCCCGCCGCGAACCAGCCCGCTAGCATCGCCCAACCTGACGCAAGCCTCGCGTAGTGATCACGCCCGGCATTTCTTCACCTCTGAAGAACCATTTCGTCGGTAGCACTTCACTCGGTGGAGGTGTAGTCCAGGAAGTCGGCAACGGCGGATATCCCGCGGCGGCGCGCGAGTTTCTTGCGGAGGTCTTCGAGGGTGTTGGTGCCACGTGCGGAGGTGACGCCTCCCATCCGGTCGACGGCGTCATGGGCGGTGGCCACGGCGGCGTCGATGTCGCCGAGGCCGAGGTGGGCTTC
This sequence comes from Streptomyces sp. NBC_00258, assembly GCF_036182465.1. Taxonomy (NCBI): domain Bacteria; kingdom Bacillati; phylum Actinomycetota; class Actinomycetes; order Kitasatosporales; family Streptomycetaceae; genus Streptomyces; species Streptomyces sp. NBC_00258. Next base: position 498,349 of record NZ_CP108081.1, on the reverse strand, counting down.
GGCGAGGCGGGCGAGGTAGATGGAGTGACCGCGGGGGAAGGCGGCCGCGTTGTACGCCTCCTGGCTGGTGGCGGTAGAGGCTTCCAGGAAGTGGGCGACGGCCCGTTTGGGGTTGCCCAGGTTGAGGGCGGAACTGCCGATGAGCTGGTGAGTCTCGCCCAAGTTGTACCAGTAGACGCAGGGGAGATCGTCTTCGATGGGCCCGGCGTGCTCGTAGGCGTCCAGGGCGGCGTTGGCGGACCGGTCGGCGGACCGGGTGTCGCCTGCGTGGGCGTGGGCCCTGCATGCGCGGGCGTGGAGCATGGAGGTCAGGCGGGCTGACCCGGTCCGCGGGGCCTGGGACAGGGCGGCTTCAACCAGGTCGACCGCGCCCCGGGGGTTGCCGGTCGAGTAGTGCTGGATGGCCCAGAACGCAAGGGCGTTCGCTGCGACGACGGGGTCGTCGGCGCTGGCGGCGGCCCGCAGGGCGGTGGAGTAGTGACGTTCGGCGGCGGCCGCCTTCCCGCTGTCGTACGCCGTCCAGCCTGCGGAGCGGGACGCCTCGGCAGCGGCCCCGAAGAGTCGGCGCTCGACGCCCTCGCCGAAGGAGGCGTTCTTGAGGGTGGAGGTGATCAGGCGGAGTTCGGAGCGGGCCGCGTCGTAGACGTCGCCGGAGCCGACGGTGTCGTCCAGCCTTCGCAGGCTGTCAAGGCGCTGCTCGAAGTGGTCGGGGACGTCGGCGCCGATATGGCGGCCCGCGGTGGGGGCCGCTCCTGCTGGGGCGGCGGCGGACCATTGCGCCACGGTGGTGCCCAGGGTGACGGACGTGGTGATCAGAAATTGCCTGCGGTCCACCGGACCTCCTGTGATCTCCAGTGCCTGCACCGCCCCAGTGGTCGTCCACGGGAGGGTAAAGAGGGTGTGGCCCGGCAGGGCCAGCAGCAGCCAGCCAGGCCAGCCGTGGGCGTGGATCTCCTCGGGCGGGATGCCTTCGAGCGAGGCCATGGCGAGTTGGGTGTGGTAGCTGGGCGCGTAGACGCCGGCGATCCACCGGGACGCCTTCTCCTTGCGGTACGCCATCTGCCCGTACCCCATGCGCTGGTGCTGCTCGGCCACCCGGAGCAGATACGCCTCCGCATTCGTCCCGCGCACGGCCAGCAGGTAGGCCAGCGGGTGGCGTGCGGTGGCATCAGTGGTCACGGACCAACCCTTTCGCGGGCGCGGGCAGCACCAGTCTTCCGGCTCCCGGCGGGCGGGGGAAGGCCGCCGGAGGCGAACGGCAACGGGCGGCAACGACCCGCAACGGGCGGCAACGCCGCCGGTCTGTGCGGCAGTTCGCCCTTGCGGTGTCCTTGCACGGCTGCCCGCCAGGGCCGCGTCCGACGACGTGTCAGGAGGACGAAATGGTGACCACACTCCCCGCAGCCGTCACGGCGGTGCAGACCGGCCCCGGACGGACGGAGGTGCTCGACCAGGTCGCCCGGCTGGCCGACCTGGAGGAGTCCGCGGTCGAGCAGATGCGGGCTGAGGCGCTGGGGGCGCCGACGCGCGGCGTCGTAGCGTACGGCGAATACCAGACTGGTGGCTGGTGGACGGCGTCGCTGATGAACATGTCCGGCGATCCGCACGACGTCGTGATCGGAGACGGCCACCCCCGGCCCACCTCCCTGCTGGAGGCCATGCCCGCCACCGCGCAGTTCCTCGACGGGCTGGGACTGGACTTCATGTACGTGCGACTGGCCCGCCTCGAGCCGCACTCCTATCTGTGGGAACACCGCGACTACGCGGAGCTCAGTGAGCGTGGCCGGCACCGTCTGCACGTCCCGCTCGTCACCAACCCCTCGGCCGTCCTGGTCACCGCAGGAGCCCGGGTCCACATGGCGGCGGGGTCCCTGTGGCGGCTGACGCCCTCGCAGGCGCACGGGGTGTGCAACTCCACGGGCCCGGACCGGCTCCACCTGATCGCGGACGTGTACGCAGACGACGCCTACCAGGCTCTGGCCGCCCGCCCGCACCTGCGCGACGGGGACGCGGCGGACCTGCCGGAGATGACGTCGGCCGACCGGGCCGGGCTGCTGGAGCGGGCCGGACAGCTCGCGGAGCTCGGCTTCACCGACGCGGCCGAACAGACGCTGCTGCGCGCCTTCTACACCTACGCCCTGCCGGAGGGCGGCGCGTACGACCTGATCACCGAACTCCACGCGGGCCGCCGCGCGGACGCCGACGTAAGCCGCTGGCGGGCGGCGAAGGCGCACCTGCTCGCCCGCCCCTGAGCCCGCCCCGATCCCTTCACCCGAGAGGACACCGCATGCCCACGGCCGTACTTCCGCCCACCGAACTCACCCCGCTGGAGGAGCTGGCTCACGCGCACCGGCCGGCGCAGCTCGCCGTCCTGGGCGACCTGGTCCACGCCCTGTCGGCCACAACCGCCGTGACACACCTGCTGGTTCGCGGGTCGCTCGCCACCGGCACTGCGGACCGGTTATCCGACGTCGACCTGGTCGTCGCCGTCCGCGACGACCGGCTGCCCGCGCTGATGGACAGCCTGGACGCGCTGATGTCCACCACCTTCGGCACCCTGCTGCCCGGCTGGCGGGACACCATCGTCGGCAATCTGGGCGGCGCCGGGTTCGTCTACCTGTTGCCGCACGACGGCCACCTGCTGCAACTGGATCTCTACCTGTGCCCGACCAGCGCGGTCAGCGCGCTGTACCGGAGGATCAACCCCAGGCTGCTGTGGCAGGGACCCGGCTCCGAGGACACGGCCGACGCGGACACCCAGGCGCGGACGGCGCAGGAACTGGCCCACGCGGCTGAAGCACCGGCGGACTGCGGCCAGCTGCTGGTCCAGGCGATGGTGCTGCACGCGATGCTCCGCAAGCGCCTGGCCCGGGGCCAGCAGTACATCGCCTACGGCCTCCGGCACGACCTGAACGTCACCTGCCGGGACGTGAACCGTACCGCGCTGGTGCCGCACTCGCGGCATCACGGCTGGTACCACCTCCCCGACGAGGTCGGCCGCACCGCCACCGGCCGGGAGTGCCTGGCCGAGCTGTAGGAGGCGCTGACCAGCCCGCCGGTCCCCACCGTGGCGCAGGCCGACGAGGACCTGGACCGCATCGTGCGCCTCGCTCAGCGGATCGCCCCGAACGCCGTCGACCTGCTGACCGTCCAGATCGCCGCGTACCGCGCCTACCAGCAGCACGAGGAAGGGCTCGCATGAACAGTCCCGACCTGACCGTGGCCCTGTTCGCCGGAGTCGTACCGCCGGACAGTGAGGAACCGCTGGCGGAAGCGGCTGGCGCCGCGCTGGCCCGCGCCGGGTACGCCCTGCGGCACGGCGGCTACAACGGGCTGATGGAGGCTGCCGCACGTGGCGCCACCCACCACGGCGGACTGGTCACCGCCGTCACACTGGCCGACCGCCCCGACTGGGGAGCACTCAACCCCCACGTCACCACCACCGTCTACGCCCCGACCATGGGGGATCGGCTGCACGCCTACCTCGACGACGCGGACCTGGTCGTGGCGATGGGCGGAGGGGTCGGCACGCTGCACGAACTCACCGCCGCCCTGTACTACGCCACCACAATCCGTACCCTGCCCGTACGGCTGCTCGGGCCCACCGCGTGCCGCCTGTCCGCGTTCCTGCGGGCCGAAGGCTGGCTGACCGAGAGCCCCACCCGGCCGCTGGGCTTCCTGCAGGAACTTCCCGACGCCGAAGCACTCGACGCCGATCTCAAGGCCCTCGAGGCCGGGCGGTGCGCGCGGTGACCCCATCCACTGTCTCCCCCTTCGCGGAGAAGATCGCTACCGTCACCTACCGGCCCGGCCCCTACCGGCTGCCAGACGGTAAAACGCTCGACGTGTACTTCGACCCCTACCTGCTGGCCGGTGACCCGGAACTGCTGAAGGAGACCGCGGGCGCGCTGGCGGCCCTGCTGCCTGCCGGCACCGAGGCCTTGGCCGGTCCGGCGCTGGCCGGCATCCCGCTGGTCACGGCGGTGTCCCTGCACACCGGTCTGCCCGCTGCCTTCCTGCGTCCGGCTCCCAAACAACGCGGCTCGTGGCAGCAGCTCGAGGGCGCCGAGCTCGGAGGCCGACGGACCGTCCTGCTCGACGACACCGCCCGCAGCGGCGCCAGTCTCCTGCGCAGCGCCCGTCTGCTGCGGATCGGGGGCGCCCTGGTCGGCACGGCGGTGTGTGTCCTGGACCGGGACGCGGGCGCCACCACCCTGCTCTCCGACCACCACCTGGTCCTGCGCGCCCTGGTCCGCGACCCGGGCGGCACGCCGTGAACGCGGCGAGGCAAGCGGCGCTGTTCGACCTGGACGGGGTGCTTCTGGACAGCGCCAACCAGATGCGGTCCACCCTCGCGGCGGTCGCCACCTGCGCCACCGGCTCCCGCGTGATGCCGGGTGACCTTCCGGCCGACGCTCTGCGCCGCCCCCGCTGCGAGGTCCTGGCGCTCCTGGACGTCGCCGACCCCGACGACGCGTGTGACCGCTGGTGGGACGGCGCGGCATCGACGACTCCGGTCGAGACGTTCCCGGGGGTGCTCTCCGGGCTGCTGGCCCTGCGCACGCAGGGCACGGCCCTCGGCGCGGTCACGCTCCAGGACCCCGACCGTGTCCGGTGGCTGCTGCCGGAGGCACTGTCCGAGCATCTGGAGGTCGTCATCACCCGGCAAGACGCGCCGCCCAAACCGGCCCCGGACGGACTGCACCTCGCCCTCGGCCGACTGGACGTCACCCCGGAGCGCGCGGTGTTCGTCGGGGACAGCCCCTCCGACATGACCGCGGCCCGCGCCGCCGGAGTCGTCGCTCTAGGAGCGGTCTGGGGCTGGCACCCTCCCGCCGCTCTCCACGCGGCCGGGGCCCATCACCTCCTGCCCCAGCCCACCAGCATCGGGCCGTCCCTGCTGCACCACCTGTAATCGACAGCGCGTGACCACATAGCCCGACTACAGTGGAGGGGCGCCCCTGCGGGCGCCCCTTTGCACTTCTGCACTCAGAGGACACAGGCGAATGCGCGTGATGCGGCGACGAGCACCCGGCGTCGAGCTGGAGTACTGAGGAACCTCGTTCCTCAGCCCGACTCGCGGTCCGGCTCGGCGCGCACCCCATCACCTCGCCACCCATTTCACCGGATCTCTGAGAGCTGCCCCAAATGCCTGTACTGCCCACCAGCGGCCGTCTGCAATGGACCGATGTCCCCCTGCCTCTGCGCGCCCGCCTCGAAGACGCCCTCGGCGCACCCGTCACCGACACGGTCACCCCCGCCGGCGGCTTCGGCCACCAGCTCGCCGCCGCACTCCGCCTGGCCGACGGCCGACGGGTCTTCGTCAAAGCGGCCCCCGACGACGATCCGCTGACCGCCGCCAACATGCATGAGGCCGCCGTCCTTGAGGCGCTACCGCCCGGTGCCCCGGCCCCGGAGCTGCTGGGCATCCACCGCGACGCCGACTGGACCGCCGTCGTCATCGCCCACCTCGACGGCCCCCATCCCGACCTCTCCCCGGCCTCCGGCGACGCCGAACAGACCTGGGCTCTCCTGGACAAGCTCACCTCCAGCCCCGCCCCGGCGCCGTACGCCGCGGCGGTGAGCACCACACCGTCCACGGTGGCGGGTCTGCACGGCTGGAACGAGCTGCTCTCCGCCCCGTCGGCCGATCTCGCCCCCGAGGCCCGCAACCACCTGCCGCAGCTCGCCGAGCTGGAAGCCGCCTGGCCTGCCCTCGCCCACGGAGACTGCATCGTCCACGGCGATCTGCGGGCCGACAACATGGTCCGCGACCACCACCGTGGCGTGACCTTCGTGGACTGGGCACACGCCACCACCGGTCCGACCTGTATCGACGCCGCCTCCCTCGCGCCGCAGCTCGTGCTCGCCGGGCATGCGCCCGCAGGCATCGCCCGCTTGCTCCGCGACCACCCCGCCACCGCCGACAGCCCCGGCACCACCACGGCGTTCCTCGCCGCACTCACCGGCCACTGGCACCGCAACGCCCGCAAACCTGCACCACCCGGCGCCCCTGGCCTGCGCGCCTACCAGCAGCGCGCCGCCGCCGCCGGTCTCGCCCTACTCGGCTATCGCATGAGCTGAAAACAAGGCGCCCTCGGGTCGTGCGGACAGGACCACCGGTCCACTCCGACCACCTGGCCCGCGGCCGCGCCCGGCCTCGGCTCGCCAAGCCCCACGCTGGATGCATGACCACCGCCGCTCCACCGCCGGGGGAAGCCGCCCGCGTCATTCTCCTCGACGTCGACGCACGCGTCCTATTGCTGGGTCTCGACGAGAAAGGCGCCTTCTGGGCCACCCCCGGCGGCGGCTGGAGGAGCGTGAGGACCCCACGGCGACGCTCCGCGAACTGCGGGGCGAACTCAGTTTGACGAGAAGACGGTCGAGAGGACCCAGCTCGCGGAGCTCACCAAGGTCTCCACAGCGTCAACGCGGATGATCCCTCAACGAGAAGACGGACGAGATTCACATCGGAGCCGTCCGTACGCAGGTTCGGCACCGAGAATGAAGCACCCGAAAGCGCGGGGGAGGACGGGGCTCTTATGCCAGTCTGAACCGGTGACACAGCCGCTCCTGCAGCCTTCCGTCGACATCCTCAGCGCCCGCGAGCTCCACCTGGTCGAAGAGCCCCCGCCGCAGCTGTCGCCGGACCACCAGCGTGCACGCGACCGCATCTGGGACGAGAAGGCCCAAGCCAATCCGGGTCTGTTCGACGGACCGGTCGTCGCATGCGCCGGCCTGGACCAGGCCGGACCGGACACCCTGGCCCTACGCTGGACTCGGGTGACCTACCGGCACTACGCCCTTCGCTGGGTCCCCGACGCCCATCCGCTGCCATCCCTGTTCGTCGACGTCCTGCAGCCCACCGACGGTGGGGCGCTTCTGGCCGGACGCATGTCACCGTTGACCGCCACCCCGGGCCGGTGGCAGCTGCCAGGCGGATCCGTCGAATACCCCGACGGCAACGACCCCCTCGACACTGCGGCGCTGCGGCAGAACGCCGTCCGCGAACTTGCCGAGGAAACCGGCATCGACACGTCCCCAGAGGACCTGACGCTGTGGGGCATCACCCGCGGCACGACCGGGAACATCGGCGTGCACTTCGTGGCACCGCGCCGCCCCGCATCGCTGATGCGCGAGCGGTTCGCAGCGGTGATCTCCTCCGCCGCGGCGTCCGGGAGCGAGCCCGAACTGGACCAGATCGCGTTCGTACGGTCCCCGGCCGACCTGGGAACACTCCACGGCCCTCACGTGGACTACCTCGGACCGGTCGTCCACCGGTATGCACCGGCATCGACCTGAAGATCGCTGACAGCCTTCATGAGCGTGGGGAAGCGGAAGTGATCGTCAGCGTGCCCGGAATGGGCCCGCTGGGGCCGAGTCCATCGCCTGCACCGGGGGACACGGACGCCTTCGGCAGTACGGGGCACCCACGTGAACCAGAGAGCCCTACTCGGTAAAGACCCTTGTCAGAAATGGCACCAGCGCAGCGACCGGGACCCAAGGGCCATGAAAGAGGGCGCCGGACCCCACGCGTGCGAAGGCGCGCACCCGCTGAGGCGTCCCACCCTGCTCGGCGATCATGCGGAAGCTGTGGCCAAACTCGGCGGCACTGCCCACGGCGCCCCCGCCAGCGTGACTGCCCAGGTCGAAGGGGAGTTGTCCGCCGCCGGGGCCCAGGGGAGGAAGTAGGTACGGAAGTACGACTTGTGCACCGCAGTCGATGTCGATGCCAGCCCCGGCGATCTGCACACTGACCGGACTTGGGTTGGAGACCCGCACCGCGACGAAGTACGGACCGGAGAAGTCCTCGGAGCGTACCTGGCCCGCAACCTCGATCGGGAGCAACGCGACGCTGCCGCCGGTCACGGTGTAGCCGGCTTGCAACTCCACTGTGATGTCGAGCGACGCGGCGCCCGAAGTCGAGGTCGGGCCTGAGACTTCCGCCGGGCTGGCGATGCCCCTGACGTTGAGCAGGTTGACCAGATCCCAGTAGAGGTTGATGAATTGGTCTCGGGCCTGGCAAGCCAGTCGGTTGAGCTCGTTGCGTTCCGCGGCGGTGCCCGGGTGGCTGATCTCCAGCATCTCCTGCCCCTCATCGGAGATGTCAGTCATGCCGTTCAGCTCGAAGCAGAGCGCCGTCAGACTCTGCAGCATGGCCTCATGAGCGTGCTGGAGCTCGGGGTCGACGTACTTGAACTTGTCGTCGTCCAGGGCAGGCAGGGCGTCGCACACGACGTTGCTCACGCTCAGGGGCACCCGGAACATGGTCTCGGCCTTGCGCAGCCAGCCCTGCCAGGGCCCGTCCGGCGGCAGCAGCCGCAGGATTCGGCCGGCCTTGTCGGCATCGGCTGCCGCGGGAAGCCGGACCTCTGCTCCGTTCCGGATGGACGGAGTGTCGCCTCTTGAGGGCGCGGGGCCGCCTGAGACGGTGCGACGCCGTTCCTGGTCTGCCGCGTTGCGCATCGCGCGCCACGCGGGAACCCCTCGTTGGGGGGTTGCGGACGTCTTGAAAGCGCGGGCCTCGAGCAGCTCGACGAGTTTGGTGAAGGGCGGGCCGTCTGTCGGCACGCTCGTGCCCTTGAACCACGGACTGAGCTTGCTCTTGCCGAGGTTGACGGCGGGAGTCTGCTGCCGACCCCAGCGCTCGATCGTGGCGTACGAGGGATCGCCCGCGTTTCTTCTGAGCTCCCGCAGTTGGTGCGCGAGGCGCTCGGGCGCTGGCTGGTCGTCCATTCGTCCCCCGTTCAGTCTGAACCTCCGCTGAACGCCAATTTCACCAGGTCTGGCCTGCGTTGATGTCCTGTTCAGCAGCGTCCGCGGTCGCTGAACCCCACCCCGGCCTGAATCCAATGTCGCTGGCAGGCCAACCGGGTCGGCAAACGAGGAGGGGTAGGCGATGGCGAATTTCGCGGAGAAGTGGCGTGACCGGGCCTGGCGGCGCGAGGCGTTGAAGACCGGCTGCGGGTGGGTGGTGTCGGGTGTGGTGAGGGAGTTGGTGCGTCGTGCCCTGATTCTGTGGCTGGAGCAATGACCCGACGGGTGGACCGCGGGCGGCCAGAGCCACCGGCCGTCCGCGTCGTATGACGGCGCGCGTTCAGAAATGTCGGCCCCGGCGTTCACGCGCCCGCGTCTCATGGCCCTTGCGGTAAGTGGACGCCTCCCCGTGCTGCGGCCGAAGCTCAAGGCGGGGAGGTGTGACCGTTCCTTGTACTTGGCGAGTGGGCCGATGTGTCCCGGCTGGTCACGGCGGTTCTGTTCATCGCCGTTGGCGAGGCATGTTCGCGATAGTTGGCGAATCCGTCGTCGCCATGGCCAGTTCTGTCGGGCCCACAGAAGATTTCAGTGGGCGTGGTTGTCACCTGGGCACTGAAATCTTCCGTGCTGCGATCCGGGGCGATGTAATGCCCCGATCGCTTCAGTGTCCGGTGGCCGGGGCATCTACTGTCTCCTTTGCGGCGTGGGGGTCAGCGTTTTACGCGGCTGCGGACGGCGAGGACGGCCAGGCCGAGGAGGACAGGTTCGGCCAGCCGGGAGGTCATCTCGGTGTAGGTGCCGGTGGTGGTGAGGTCCTGTCCGGAGGAGCGGAAGATCACTGAGTTGATCACCACCCGCAGGGCCTTCTCCCCCCGCTCGGTGGTGACGCGTTCGGTCAACGGACCGGTGGGGTTGACCGGGTCGGGGGTGTCGGTGGTGAGGACGATCTCCTGTCCGACGGCGACCTGGCGGCCGGTGGTGGTCGGTTTCGGGTCATTGGCGGGCAGGCCCCACAGCACCATCACCGCGATCGTGGCGGCCATAGCCGCCCCCAGCCAGGCCAGTGCGCGGGCGGCGCGCAGCCCGTATCCGGACAGGGTCCAGTAGGCGGTCATAAGCGCCCGCTCACCCCAGGGCCGGGTGGCGTCATGACGGCGCATCTCGCACTCGCCGTAGTAGAAGTCGGCGGCGTCCGGCTCGTTCTTGCCGTCCTCCAACGACTTGCGCAGCTGCCGGTACAGCGCCGCCACCGCTGCCGGCTTCAGCTCGGGGGCGTCCTGCGGCGAGGTCCAGCCGCGGGCGATGGCCCGGTGAGGGTGGCGGGCGGTACGCACCCGCCAGTAGTGCTCCTCCGCCAGTGTGTTGCGCCGGCGCCACCGCCCGGAAAAGGGTCGGCCCCAGCCAGCGGGGGCGCTGGCGAAAGTGCACCAGCCGTCTACCTTGATCTGGTCAAGGTGGACGGCGCCGGCGAACCGGCAGGCACCCAGGTCGATGTCCTGCAGCGCCAGGTGCGCGGCATCCACCCCGTCCACCGACACCAGACGCACTCCGGGCTCCTGGCCGAACAGCTCTGTCTCCGGCAGCGGGTCATCCGACATACGCAGAAAGGGGTCCAGGCGGGCGGCAACCGTCACCGGGTACTCGAAGACCGCGTCCCTCAGGTCCAGCCCGACGTAGCGCAGGCGCAGCGTGGCGGTCGATGCCCACCGGGTGCGCGCACAGGTCACCTGACGGGCGGCGATCGCCACCGTCACCGGCTGCTGGAACACCGCACCGTCCAACACCACCCGCTTACCGCACACCAGCGGCCCAAGGTGCGGCGCCATCTCGAACCGTGCCCCGCTGAACCGCGCCTCGCCGGAGAAGGACGCTCGGTCAAAGCGGGCGTCGTGGAAGAAGGACGCGCCCTCGAAATCGGCGTCGCGAGAGAAGGACGCCCCGTCAAACCAGGCGTCGCGGGAGAAAGACGCCCAGTCAAAGTGGGCGTAGGAGAAGGACGCCCCGTCGAACCTCGTGACGGCGGAGAAGGACGCTCTCCTGAACACGGCGGCGCTGGAGAAGGACGCGTCGTTGAGTATGGCGGGGCCGGAGAAGGACGCGTTGGTGAAATCGGCGGGGCCGGAGAAGGACGCCCCGTCGAACATGGCGGGGCCGGAGAAGGACGCCCCGTCGAACATGGCGTCGCCGGAGAAGGACGCTCCGCTGAACATGGCGTCGCCGGAGAAGGACGCCCCGTCGAACCAGGCGACGCCGGTGTGGGGCTTACCGGTGGTGGGGTCGCGGAGGGCAGCGAGTAGCTGGTCCAGTAGTTCAGGGGTGAAGGGGGTGCCGCGGTGGTCGATGTCGGTGCCGGGTGACAGGGCCGCGAGGTAGGCGGCGCGATCGGCCTGGTTCAGGTGGGCCAGGCAGGCGGTGTGGTCACCGACGTGGATGCCGCGGCAGCCGACCGGAGCGGCCGGGGTGGCGTCGTGGCCGCAGTGCGGCCACTCCGGCGGGGTGGTGGATGGCGGTTCGATTGCGGCAGACGTCATGCCTCAAGGACGTACCGGTGCCGTCGAGCAGTTGCCGGACCGCTCGTGTGATCGCCTGCGGTGGACTCGCCAGCTCCGTGAACATCCGCCAACAAGCGCGAACAGTCACAGGAGGCGCAGTTGCGGCCCGTCCCCCGGATTTCAGAGATTCGACAAGGTGTTCCATTTATGGAGGTTGGAGGGTTAGGGTCGTTCCGAACGATCTTGTACGGAGGTGCCCCGGATGGAGAACACCGCGCACGCCCGCCGAGGCCGCCCTCCGGGCACCCGGGCCGCTGAGGGGGAGCTGACGAGCCGCCAGGCGGCCATCGTCCGCTGCATCACGGAGACGGTCGACCGGCAGGGCTACCCGCCGTCGATGCGGGAGATCGGCCAGGCCGTGAAACTCGCCAGTACGTCCTCGGTCGCCCATCAGCTGATGGCCCTTGAGCGTAAAGGCGTCCTCTACCGCGACCCGCACCGACCCCGCGCCTACCGGGTCCGCCCCTCATGGGCACCCGACCTGGGATCCAGGAGCGAGGCACCGGTCGACGTACCGCTCGTCGGGCGAATCGCCGCCGGCGCGCCCCTACTCGCCGAGGAAATGGTCGAGGACGTCTACTCCTTGCCCCGCCAACTTGTCGGCGAAGGGGAAATGTTCGCCCTGACCGTGGTCGGCGACAGCATGATCGACGCGGCGATTTGCGATGGCGACATCGTGATTGTCCGCCGCATGGACAGCGCCGACCACGGCGATATCGTTGCCGCGCTCTTGGAGGACGAGGCCACCGTCAAGTTCCTGCGTCGGCAGGACGGCCAGGTGTGGCTCATGCCCCGCAACCCGGCCTACAAGCCGATCCCCGGTGACCAGGCGCAGATCCTCGGCAAGGTCGTCGGCGTCCTGCGCATGCTCTGAGGCGCCGGAAAACCCTTGGAGATCCGTCTGTTGATCCTGCCAAGCTGAGACGCACCGAAGGGGTGTAGCTCAGAGGCTAGATGTATTGACCTGAAGCGTTGTTCACACGGCTGACGGGCGGCTGGCCTCCAAAACCGGATGCCGCAGGTTCGACTACTCCTGCCACCCCTGCCACGCGCATCACCAGCGGTCGTCCTTCACGGACGCGGAGCCCTGCCAGCAGGCCCGGGCGGTAGGGAATTCGGAAACGGCCTCTGCCGCCTGCGCCGCCGCGAGACGATGACTCCGTTCTTCGGTAACCGGTGCCTGCGGAGGCCTTCGTGTCCAGGGTTGTGCTCACGACCGACCACGTCCACGACCATGGCGGCGATGACCGACGGAGGTGGGCCACTCCCATGGCGTACGAAGAGGAGCGGGAGGGCGCGATCGTCGGCCTGGTGACTCAGCTCTACGACACGGTCATGGACGACTGCCAGCCGTGCCGCCAGCAGCTCTTGGACCTCCTCAAAGACGACCCTGCGACCACTGGGATCCTGGTCCACTGGGCCTGTCTGGTCACTGCCGAGACCTACGGTGATCTGCCGGACGTGCTCATGGAGGGGAGCGAGCCGGCCGACGCACCGTTCCACCCCACCGCAGCGTTCCGGGACGTGGCCCAGGCCTACGCGGCCAACTGGGGCACCGTCAACGGAGCGACTGGCGCAGTGTGCGAGGCATGCGCCGCGTGTACGCCCGAGGAACGGCTCGCGGCGGCAACGACGGCGCTCGAACTCCTCGTCGGCTTCGATGAGTTCGATGTCGACTTCCTCTACCAGTGACCGGTCGCACGAGGCCACACGTCGGCGGTTGCTCAGAGGCCTGGACGAAGCCCTGCAGGCCGCCGGGATCGGATTCCGCACCCCTGAGACGAAGCGACCGCTGACCGCGCAGGACCTGATTTTGGACGAGCGGACCTATCCCGAGCTCTACCTTCTCGACGCCCCCGACCTGGTGGAGTCCGTGCCGATCTGACCCGTGGCCATATGGGAGCCGTGGTTACAGACATTTTCACCGGGAGACTGTGTGCGTCCGGGACGGGTGTGGCACCGTGGACTCAGGCCGGGCCCGTCACTCCCCCCGTGGCGGCGGGCCCGGCCTTGTGCATTCCGCTTCGGTGAGTGCGTGGATCTGCCGGTCGAGTAGCTGCCCCTTGACGGAGGTCAGGCTCCGAAGAGCGGCAGTTGGCCGACGGTGAGGTCTTCGCGTACCCGCAGGAAGCGCACGGGGTGGCGGTAGCGGCCGTCGTCGACCGCAGTGTCTGCGAGGAACTCCACGACGACCTCGGGGTGTACGGGGTGGAACTTCAGTTGGTCGCGGGTGCCCCAGCCCGCGCTGAACGTCCAGCCCGTCCACGGGTGCTCGCTTGAGGCCGGGGCGAGCAGCCCGGCCAGAGTGCGGCCGGCCGCCTGGGGCAGAGTGGTGGTGCGGCCGGTGTACTGAAGGTGCCCGGCGGCATCGAGCCTGCCGAGCAGCAGGCTGCGGGGGGCGGAGAGGGGCCCGGTGATTGCGCCGACGATCGCCTCCTGGGTTTCGCGGACCTTGTACTTCCGCCACCCGCGCACTGCCGGCCGGTACGGGGTGTCCAACTGCTTGAAGACCAGCCCCTCCAGGCCGACCGTCGACCACGTCAGCCACTCACGGGCGGTATCCGGATCCGTGGTCGACGGACACAGCGCCCACGGCGCCGCCAAATGGTGCTTGCTGAACAGTTCCTCAAGTGCGGCACGGCGCCGCCGGTACGCCCACGTCAGGGTGGTGGTGCCTGCCAGACGCAGCACGTCGAAGGCGACGAATTCCCTGTTGAATCGGCGTGTTGAAGCCGATCTCAAGGGACGTGGTGTGGCCAGGTGGCGGGTGTTTTGGGCGCGAGAAGGCGTTACGGCTTCCTCGGAACGTGTGCGTCGACTGATCGGGCGGGAGGACCTTGCCACGGGAGCGGCGAGCGTGGAGATCAGACCAGGAGATCCGATCATGTTGTCGCCGGACTACGGGGTTGATCCCGTACTGAGCCGATATTTGTGCAGGTCAGGCTTCTCCCGCTTGGCGCAGGAGACGAAGCGGAACTACACCGACGACTACAGAGTGTTCTTCGACTTCCTGTGGGCGCGGGGCAAGAATTGGTGTGATGCCGATGCTGATGATCTCTGGGACTTCGAGGACTGGCGAACGCGCTCGTCGCGCAATCCGGGACGGATTGGTGGAGCTCGGTGGAACCGCGGCCTTGCGGCGTTGACCCGTCTGTACGGCTGGGCTTTGTCAGCAGGCGCGGTGGCCCGCAGCCCTGTGGTGACACGGTCGGTACGAGGGCGTTTCGGTGGCCAGGTCCAAGTGGCCGAGGCGCGGATCGCTCACGCGCGGACAAGCAATGTGCACTGGCTGACGCCACGGGCGTTCCGCCTCTGGGTTGATGTGGGCCTTCGGGGGCACGACGCGTACGGTGTCCCGTCCAGCGGGTGGAGGGGGCGGCTGGAGTCGCGCAACACGGCCTTTGCAGAGTTCCTGTTCTCCTCGGGCGTCCGCCTGACTGAGGGAGGCTCCCTGCTGACGATCGAGATGCCGCGGCTTCGGCTGGATGCCGGCGGGTTCTACCCTGGGCGCCTCGCGCGGGAAGTGACCAAGTCCAAGCGGGCGCGGACCTTTTACGTGGCGGCTCCCGTCGTGGCGGCTGTCAAGGGTTACGCGGAATCGTCCCGGGCGGCGGCGGTGCGCCGGGCTCAGGCGTTGGGCCGCTACGAGCACCTGCCGGTGCGCAGGGTGGTGACGGCGGTGACCGGGCTGCGGGAGCGGGTGCTGCACTGGCGCGATCAGGACAACCAGTTGGGACGGACGCCACTGGCCTCGGCGTCCGTGGCCGAGCGGATGACGATGTATCGGGAGGGCCAGGAGGGGCTGGAGCCGTTGTGGCTGTGGTTGAACGAGTCAGGGCTGCCGTTGCGGCCAGCGTCGTGGGAGAACGTCTTTCGGGCCGCATCGCAACGGTGTGTAGACGTGCTCCAGGACCGTATGACGGAGCCTCCGGTGTGCACGCCGCACATGTGCCGGCACTCCTTCGCGCTTCACATGTTGGTCGTCCTGCACTACGTCGTGGACCGGCGAATGGGCCTGAGCGCTGAAGAGCGGCGGGATTTCCGGCTGCTGTACGGGGATGTGTGGCGGATGGTGCAGGACCTGCTGGGGCACGCCCAGGTGGAGACGACCCGGGAGATCTACTTGGCGCCCGTGTCCGATCTGCGGTTGCGGGCGCTGCTGGCCGACCCGAGCCCGGCCGACCCTGGATTCGGTGCACCCTCGCCGGACTGGGTGACAGGGCTGCTGGCACGGATCGCCCGCGAGAGCGAGGGCATTGTGGATCTGGACGAGCAGTTGGTACGGCCGTGAGCGGCCGCGGGCGCAAGGCGGCCCTGCCCTCGGAGGAGCATCACCGGCCCGTCGTACGGAGGGCGGACGGTCTGGTGGTGCGGCACGAGGACGGGCGGAGTCGCTCTCGGGTCTACGACTTTGCAGAGCTTCCGGTCGCTGAAGGGCTGCAGCAGATGTGGGCGACGTTGTTCGCGGCGCGCTGTCGGCCCGGTGGCGGCTGGGAGTCGGTGCTGTCCAGCACGTCGATGTGGCTGAACCTAAGGCGCTTTGCCTTCTTCCTGGCCGCGCAGGAACGGGCGGACGCGGTGAGCGCGGGGGTGTGGAACGCCTACCGGATGGCTCGCCAGCAGACGGCCACAGGCCGCAACGAGATGGCAGCGCTCGCTTCGTTTCTGCGTAGCGACCCCGCGTTGACGACGTCAGCGCGGGAGGCGCTGTCCCGGCGGGTCATGCGGCTGCCCGCAAAGGAGGAGGCGCTTTCTCCCCAGGAGTTCGACCAGGTACGCGCGGCGGCACGCCGCACCTTCCGCGCGGCGGTTCTGCGCATCGAGCACAACGCCGCCTTGCTCGCCGCATGGCGGTCCGGTGCCTGCCAGCAGGGATCGCCGGACTGGTTGGTGGGAGAGGTGCTGGACGCTCTCGCCCAGACCGGCCGCCTGCCGCCATGGGAGGTGGACGGGTACGTCCGAGTGCCGTACCGGTACGGCAAGGCGCTGGGCGGCGGCGGGGTTGTGGCGGCTGCGCAACGGCTGTTTCTCAGCCCGGGGGAGGCGGCCGCGCTGGCGGTGCTTCTGGTTGCGGAGTTCGGGTTGAACGCCACCACCGTGTCGGACCTCCGGGTCCCGCGCATCGTTTCCGCAGCCGCGGAGAGGGGCCCAGGAGCCGTGTACCGGCTGGAGCTCGAGAAACGCCGTCGGGGAAACCGGTTGAGCACCGAGACCCGTAATGTGGCCGACTGGGGTGCCGATTCCCCGGGCCGGCTGATCACGCAGACGTTGCAGGCAACCGGTCCAGCCCGCACCTGCGTCGAGGCAGCAGGCGGCGACGCGGGGCGATTGCTGATCTGGCGGGAGGCCACCGACAGCCGCCGTCGCTCCACATGGCAGGGGCTGAGGGTGGGACCATTCGGGCTCGGGCTTGCCGACAACCAGGTGGACCGGTGGGGGCGTTCACTGGGCTGGCCTGGATCGCCGCTGCGCCGTATCCGCCGCACCGTCAATGTCCTGCACCGCCAGGAGCCGGGACAAAACAGCCAGGACACCCATGACGTGGTCTATGTGCTGCGCGAGCCACAGGCCCGGCAGGCCGCAGTGCCCGTGATCGCTGCCGGTGCTGCGGCCGCGGTCGAAGCGGCCCGGGCCACGCTCGTCCGGGCCAGGCTCACCGATGCCGGCGACCCGGGCGATCAGATGACCGTGATCGCCGACTGCGCGGACTTCACGCACAGTCCGCTGACGCCCGAGGCCGACGGCTGTGCGGCGTCGTTCATGATGTGCACCGCGTGCCCAAACGCCCGCGTACACCCGGGCCATCATGCCCGGCTGGCCCACCTGCACCGCGCGATCAGCAACCTGCGCGCCGTGCTGCCGCTCGAAAGCTGGGAACGCGACTGGGGCCCGGCCCTCGCCCGGCTCGAAGACCTGCGCAACCGCATCGGCACCGGTCCCTGGCAGCACGCCCTGGCCCGGGTGAGCGACGCCGACCGCGACGACATCGACTCACTGATGAAAGGCCACTTCGACCAGTGACCTTCGTACCGCAGCCACCAACCGCAGCCACCGCCCCGATCTGGGCGATCGAACTGGACCGAGTGGCCGCCTCCTGGCGCGGCCCGTTGCCACGCTACGGCGATCCCATCTGGCTGCTGACGCCCCTGGATGACAATCCTGCCGGTCGAGCGCACCGCATCGTCTGGGACAGCTACCCAGACGTCCTGCGCGAGGAGTTCCGCTTCCTGGTCTGGCTGTTGATCAACCGGCGCCTGCCCGACGGGTTCCTTGTCGGCCGCGCCCCGTCCTGGCGCTCACGCCCCAGCTACGCTGGCATCTATCACACTCACTTGGCTTGGCTGCGCCTGGCCAAGTGGCTCGCCCGGCGCGGTACTACCACGCTGCGGGCCTGTCAGGCCGAGGTCTTCGACGCCTACTTCGACGACGCGATCAGACCAAGAGGACTGGATCGCACCCAGGTACACAACGAACTGGCCGCGTTCACGAGGCTGTGGGCCCTGGACGCCACCTCGCCCCGCCCGGCCGGGGTCGGCGAACCGCCCTGGGCCCGTGACGATGACGAGTACGTGCCTTCGGCCCGCCCTGGCGGAGAGAACACCACGGAGCCGATCGCCCCGGCCACGATCGGCCCGCTGCTGGTGTGGTCCCTGCGACTGGTCGAGGACTTCGCCGCTGACATCCTCGCCGCGACCGAGGCGCACCAGCGATTGCTCGACCGCGCTGCCCACGCCAGCGCGACGCCGGAATCCCGGGACCGGGTGGAGTCTTACCTGGCACGCCTCGCCGCGGACGGCCAGCCGCTGCCCACCCGGACCCGGACCGCAGGCGCGCCAACCCTGGCCACCACCTACATCAGCGCGCTCACCGACGCCACCGAGCACCAGGTCCAACGCGCATGCCAGAAAGCGCCGTGGCCTGCTTACCTGCGCAACCACCCTGGCACCAGTCCGCTGCCCGTGGAGATCACCGCACAAGTCGACCGCCAGCCGTGGATCGACGGAATCGACTTCCACGACATCGCGGACCTGCGCCGTCACCTGGCCACGGCAGCCTTCGTCGTCATCGCCTACCTCACTGGAATGCGCCCGGCCGAGGCGCTGTCCCTGCCCCATGGCTGTTGCACACCTTCTGCCGACGGTCCAGCCCTGCTGCACGCCCGCACTTTCAAGACCACCACCGGTACGGACGGCACCCACGATCCCTCAGGCCGGCGGCGCGAGACGCCCTGGGTCGCGATCCCCCCAGTCACCGACGCAGTCCGGGTGCTGGAGAGCATGGCCCCGTCCGGCAGCCTGCTGTTCGATGCCGCCCACCACACCCAGCGTCGGCACCATTCCCGGCCGAAGGCGCTCACCGTAGAGGCGATGCGCGAGCGCCTCGCCGCCTACGTCGACTGGACCAACACCATGGCAACCCGCCTTGGCCGGCCCCACGATCGTGTCCCGCCCGACCCACACGGTCCGCTCACCCCGCGTCGCCTGCGCCGTACTTTGGCCTGGCACATCGCCCGCCGCCCCGGCGGCCTGGTCGCCCTCGCCGTCCAGTACGGGCACCTGCGCACCGCCCTGTCAGCCGGATACGCCTCCCGCAGCCGCGGCGGCATCCACGACCTCCTCGACATCGAGACCGCCCGCGCCACCGCCGACACCCTCGCTCGCCTGCACGACGACCTCGCCACGGGCGCCGGGATCTCCGGGCCCGCCGCAGCCCGCGCCATCCGCTCCGCCGCGCACGGACCAGCCTTCGCTGGCGTCCTGCACACTTCCCGGCAGGCCCGTGAACTCCTGGCCAATCCGTCCCTGGCCGTCCACGACAACCCGCACACCTATCTCCTGTGCGTCTACGACAGAGACAAGGCCCTGTGCCATCGCACCGGTCCCCGCCCCGATGCACCGCGACTCGACGTCTGCGAACCGTTGTGCGCCAACGTTGCCCGCACCGACCAACACGCCCGCGCCCTCATCGCACACGCCGCGACGCTGGAACACCAAGCAGACTCGCCCCTCACCCCGCCACCGCTGGCCGCACGCCTGCGCCACCGAGCACAGCGCCACCGCGACATCGCCGCCCAGCATCACCGTGACCGCACCACCCAGGAGGCGACCTCGTGACACCCGCGCTCGACGAACGTAACCGCATCCGCGCCGCTATGGAACGCATCCTGACCGGAGTCCCCGAACACTCCAACGGCGCCCTGACCATCGTCGCCCTGGCCGCCGAAGCCCAAGTCCCCCGCAATGCCCTGACCCAACGCCACCTGGATCTGAAGAACGACTTCTACGCCCAGGTCCGCGCCCGCGGGCAGACCCCCGACAGCGAGAAACGGCTACGCCAGCAGGTCCGGCGCCTGAGGGAGTTGCGCGCGGCGGACGCCGAAGAGATCGCCCAGCTCAAAGCCGACGTTGAAGCACTGGTCGGCGCCCTGCACCAGGTCACGATGGAAAACAGCCGCTTGCGCCAGCAGCTCGCCGACCGCCATGCCACCGTCCGCAGATTGCCGACGCAGGCGACGCTCGGCATAGCAGGCCCTTTGCCACCGACGACCAGCTGAGACCTTGGCTTCAACCCGTCCACGTCGGTACGTACACCCGGCATTCGCGGAGAGTCCCGACCCATCGGCCTTGAGTTCCCTCAGCTGGTAGGGCGGGGGCCAGCTCCACGTCGGAGTCGTCGACGCCGGTGAGGCTGCTGGTGACGGTGTGGATTCGATTCCAAGTGGTACGCCGGCGCCCGGGATGAGGTCAGGCGGCTCGACCGGTGAAGGAGCGGCTGAACTGCTGGCCCGACTGGACCATGCCGCGGACGTTGCCGAGCCGCTTCCTTTCGTACCCTGTGAGGGCCTGCTCCACCGTCGATCCACGCACGCCCACAGCAACGGCTTCGGCGACGGCCTCGGCGTCGTGGAGCGATGCGCTGAAGCCCGAGCCGGTCATCGGGGTCGGCACATGCGCGGCATCTCCCACGAGGGCAAGACGCCCGTTGACGAGTTTGTCGGGGACGTACTCGGCGATGGGGGTGCCGATGACGGCACGCCGCTCGATGCAATCACGGATGGCCTCGCGCCAGGGCGAGGGCCACAGGTCCTCGGCTTTGTCCGCGAGCTCGCGGAAGGTCGCCTCCGGTATGTCGGTGGAGGTGAGCGACCGTCGCACGACGTTGCCGACAACACTGCCCGTTTCGCGTAGGAGATCATTGTGGCTCGCGTCGTACCAGGCCCAGCCGACCTGGCGGGAGCCCGGGGCGACGGAACCGTCGGGGCCGGGCAGTGGGTAGCCGAGCAGATAGTCCTCTCCGCCGCTGAGGATGTCGACGTCCCGTGGCAGGCGGCGTGAGGGGGTGAGCGAGGACTCGTTGGTGAGGCCGAGCCAGATCAGGTAGCCGGCGAACGTCGCGTCGGGCTTGTCGGGCGCGACGCCGACGCGCACGACGCTTCCGTGGCCATCCGCCCCGATCACGACATCGCCTCGGAACGTCTGCTGGTCCAAGGTGATCACCCACGCGGAATCCGCGTCCTGGTCGACGCTCCGTACGATCGTGTGGGGGCGCAGCTCGATATAGGGGTCGGCGTCGACGGCCGTCCGGAGCCTAGCGTGGACCGCCATCCAGCTCTGCACACCGGGGGCCACTGAACTCAGTGGCGCCGAACCGCTCTGGGAGTGACGGGATCCCGTGATTCTGCTGAGGAGGCCCTCACTCACCCCGCCGAGAGCAGCCCCCTTCCGAGCCCGAGGGGCGGCCCCCGATCGCTCCAGCATCGTCACGTCGACTCCGGCGTGCGACAGGGCCAACGCGGTCATCAGACCAGCGAGAGATGCACCGACGACGATGGCGGCGCCCTGGCGATCGTCCCGGTTCCCGAAACGGGGCACGTCGCGCATAGCTGTGGTCATTCTGTTGTTCTCCTCACGTAGTCGTCACGGTGTTGGTCTGGGCCGACGCGCTGTGGCAGGCGCCGAGGCTCGGGGTGGACATCGCGGCGGTGCTGTCCAGCGTGATCACCGGGCTCAAGCCAGTTGTGTCCCGTCCCTCGCGGAAGTGGGGCACTGACCATGCAACCGGCAATGGCGATGACGTGGGAGTCTCGGTTGTGAGGGGTACCTGCAGGGACCCCCAGGTGGCATCCCTGCAGGCCACGCCCTTTGCACCACTGGGAACTGCCGGACGCTCAGTGTGAGAGCAGCGCGCCGAGGTCGATCTTCCCGCTCTGCACTTGCGCGTCATGGGGCTCGTTGAGTCCGCCGTCGGTGATGTACAGCCGCTTCCCGCGCACCGCGGTGGCGGTGGGCGAGGCGAGGCCGTCCGAGGCGGTCAACACGGTCCTGGTGGTGCCGTTCGGGTAGACGACCGCGATCTTGTTCTGTGTGTTCAGCGCGGCGAACACGACGTTGGAGCGCTCGCTGAGGAAGTTGAAGTCATCGATGCCAGTGAGGCCGTCGGCGACCGTGTGGATCCGGCCCGGAGTTCCGGTGGCGGTGACGGGGATCCGCAGCAGGGTGCCCTTGCTGAGGTTGGAGACCCATACGGCGCCGTTGTGGAAGCGGAGTCCGTTCGCGCCGTACGGCACGGGCGCGGACGCCTCGATCGCGAGGGCGGGGTCGACCAGCCACGCGGTCGCGGGACCGCCGGCGACCGGTACGGCCCAGACGGTGCCCTTCTGGCTGTCGGCGACGTACAAGGTGCGCCCGGCCGGATCGATGGCCAGACCGTTGGGGACTCCGCCCGCAGGCAGGGCCGCGATGCGGTGAGGAGTGCCGCCGGGCGCCAGCTTCCACACCCCGTTCCGGGAGGCGTCGGAGGACCACACGTTGTAGTAGACGGTGCCGTCGTGGCCGCGGGTGTTGCCGGTGATTCCGTCGCCCTTCTGCCCGGTGACCAGCACCGTGCGGTGCCCGGACGGTGCGATCCGCACCAGTGCCGGCCGTTCACCCGCGGGCGTGCCCACCATCGAGACGGTCAGTGAGTTGTCCGGGGCGACGGTGATGTTCTCGGGCACGTCGCCGGTGGCGAAGTCGAATGCGGCCACGGTCTTCACGTGGGTGACGGCGGGCCGCGCGGCCGCGTGTCCGGTCGCGGCGGACGCGTACGGTGCCGAGACGATGACGGCTGCGGTCGCGGAGATCGCCGCGAGCTTGAATGGCTTCTTCATGGATATGTCTTTCGTGGTCATTGCGCTCTTTCGTCCTTTCCGTCGGCGCCGCAAGCCCGACCGGAGTGGGGCGTCAGCGGCGCTGACGACATGCCTGATCGGCTGGGGAGCCCCTGGCTAGTCGGGGATCGGGAAGCCGGCGTTCTGCAGGTCGAGTGAGTCCGGATCGGGTCCGCCGCGTACGCCGGTGTCGAGGGCGTCGATCGCGGCCACCTCGTCGAGGGTCAGGGCGAAGTCGAAGACGTCGAAGTTCTCGGCGATGCGATGGGCCTTCACGGACTTCGGGATCGCGCAGAAGCCGTGGTCGAGGTGCCAGCGCAGCACGATCTGCGCCGACGTCTTCGCGTACTTGTCGGCCAGGGCCGTGATGACGGGGTCCTCAAGAGGGTTCGTCTCGGCGCCTCGGTACACGTAGGAGCCGCCGATGGGCGACCACGACTGGGTCAGGATGCCGTGGCTTTCGTTCGCCGCCCGCCACTCGGACTGCGTGTAGTAGGGGTGCACCTGAATCTGGTTGACGGCCGGGACGATGTCGGTGCGGGCGATGAGTTCGTCGAGCTGCTTGGGCGTCTGGTTCGACACGCCGATCGCACGGACGCGCCCCTCCGCGAGCAGTTTCTCCGCCGCTTTGTACGCCGAGATCGTCTTCTCGAAGTCGGACGGCAGCGGCTGGTGCAGCAGCCACAGGTCGAGCTGCTCGAGGCCCAGCTTGCGCAGACTCACGTCGAAGGCTCGCAGCGCGGAGTCGTAGCCGTAGTCGCTGATCCACACCTTGGTCGTCACGAAGATCTCGGAACGGTCCACGTGGGAGCGGGCGATCCCCTCGCCGACCTCCCGCTCGTTGAAGTAGGCGGCGGCGGTGTCGATCAGTCGGTAGCCGTCGTGCAGCGCGGTCACAACCGCGTCGGTGGTCTCCTCGGGGGCGCTCTGGTAGACGCCGAGTCCCAGGGCGGGGATCTGGACGCCGTTGTTCAGGGTGATGATGAGTGGGTTGGTTCCGGTCATGGTTCGCTCCCATCAAGGTGTGCGGATGTGGAGGGGGGCGCGGGCTCAGTCGGCTGAGACCGCTGTCGGCAGCTCGATCTTGGTGAGGTTGGCGCAGTAAGCCAGCAGCCGGTCCTGCACCTCGGGCGACTGCGTCGCCGGGTGCGGAGGGCGGGGCTGCTGGTGGTGGAAGTAGCGGCCGGTGACCAGCGCCTCGGCGTCGTCGTCGGCCGCCAGCCATGCCTGGGTCACCGGAGCCAGCCGCAGGTCGTCGGTGGCGCCGCTGCCGCCCATCTTCGTGGCGACCCAGCCCGGGTCGACGGCGTTGGAGAGCACCTCGGGCCATTTCCTGGCGACGGCGAGCATGAGAGCGGTGACGTGGAACTTCGACTCCGAGTACGCCTGGGAGCCCTGCCACGGCCGCCTCGCCCACTGCGGGTCCCGCAGGGTGGTGTCGCCGCTGTGGTGCATGCCGGAGCTGAGGTAGACGAGCCGTCGGGGCGGGGTGATCAGCGCGGTGAGGAGGTAGGGCGCCAGCACGTTGACCGCGAAGACGTTCGAGAGGCCGTCCTCGGTCTCCACCCGTCCTCGCCCGTAGTAGCCGACGCCTGCGTTGTGGATGACCGCGTCGAAGGTGCCCAAGTCGTTGACCTGGGTGGCCACATCGCGGGTCTGGGCGATGCTGGAGAGGTCACCGACGGCGACGCCGGCGTTGTCCGGGAGCGCGGCGTGTGCGTCACGGGCCCGGGTGTCGTTGCGTGCGTGGAGTGCCACCGTGTGGCCCTGCCGAAACAGCAGTTGGGCGGCCATCAGGCCGAGGCCGTCGGTGGAACCGGTGATGAAGATGCGAGCCATGAGTCTTTCCTGACGGGTTCGGACCCCGACCAGTTGTCAGTCCGGGTCGCTGACCCGATTGCTGGTGGTGACCTTGAGGGGTACTTCGAGCAGCGGGAGCAACTGCTCCACGACCTTCGTCACGTTCGGGTGCTCGGCGTGTTCCGTGACGGCTTCGGCCGAAGCCCAGCCATCGACGATGTAGAAGGTGTCGGGCTCGTCCGACTGCTGGTAGAGGTCGTAGTAGAGGCATCCGGCCTCCGCCCGCGCGGGGCCCACGAGCTCCAGCAGAAGCTCCTCGACCCTGGCGCGGTGGGCCGCCTTGCCGCGTACCTCGCAGATGATGTGGCGCTCCGCCGACTTGACCGTGCTCATGTGGATTCCTCCGTCAGTTCTGGCCGGCGTAGACGCGGGTCATGCCGCCGTCCACGACGAGGTCGACGCCCGTGATGTAGCGGCTGGTGTCCGAGGCGAGGAAGACGAGGGCGTCACCGATGTCCTCGGCCGTCCCCACGCGTCCCGCCGGGATCTCCTTCGCGACGCGCTCGACGTAGGCGGCAATGTCCTCGTCGCTCAGCTTCTGTTCGTGGCTGTAGCCCTCGGTGGGAACCACCCCGGGGCTGATCGAGTTGACCCGGATCCCACGGTCCTTGAGGTCCGTCGTCCAACTGCGGGCGAGGGAGCGTACGGCCGCCTTCGACGACGCGTAGACGGCGAACCCGGGCAGCCCCATGTCGGCGGTGATCGACGCGTTGAGGACGATGGACGCGCCGTCGCGCAGGACGTCCAGCACGCTCTGTACCGTGAGGACGACACCCTTGATGTTGATGCCGAGCTCGCTGTCGATCTGCTCCTCGGTCAGCTCGGCGAGGGGCGTGGCGTGTCCGCCACCCGCGTTGGCGAACAGTATGTCGAGGCGTCCGTGCGCCGCCTTGATCGTTTCGGCGACGTGCAGCATGTCGGCTTTGCTGGTGACGTCGGCCCGGATCCCGGTGGCGGACGGGCCGAGCTTCTCCGCGGCGGCGCCGAGCACGTCCTGGCGCCGGCCTGTGATGTAGACGGTGGCTCCCTCTTCGATCAGGCGCTTGGCGGCGCCGAAGCCGAGTCCGGTCGTGCCGCCGGTGACCAGGGCGATACGCCCCTTGAGTGCCTGCGAGTCCATGTGAACTTCTCCTGATGGGCAGGGCCTTCCTGACGAAGCGCCTCGAACGACGCTTCGTCAGGAACGGGCCGATGGAGGCCGGTGACTTACCGGTTGATGGTCTTCTGCTGCGCTGCGGTGTACCGCTCGCCCTTGATCTGCACCTGGGCAACGGCCTCTTCGATGCGCTTGAGGTCCTCGGAGGTCAGTTCCACGTTGTCGGCGCCGATGTTCTCTTCGAGGCGGTGCAGCTTCGTCGTGCCCGGGATCGGTGCGATCCACGGCTTCTGCGCCAGCAGCCACGCGATGGCGGTCTGAGCCCGGGTCGCCTGCTTGGCGTCCGCGATCTCACCCAGCAGCGCGATCAGGGCGAGGTTGGCCTCACGCGCCTCTTCCTCGAAGCGCGGCAGCACGTTACGGATGTCGTTGGCCTCGAACTTCGTGTCCTGACTGATCGCGCCGGTCAAAAAGCCCTTGCCGAGCGGGCTGAACGGCACGAAGCCGATGCCCAGTTCTTCCAGGGTCGGCAGGATGGTCTCCTCGGGCTCGCGCCACCACAGCGAGTACTCGCTCTGCAGGGCCGTGACCGGCTGGACCGCGTGGGCCCTGCGGATGACGTCCGCACCAGCTTCGGACAGGCCGAAGTGCTTGACCTTGCCTTCCTGGATGAGATCCCGGACCGTGCCGGCGACCTCTTCGATCGGCACGTCGGGGTCCACCCGGTGCTGGTAGAACAGATCGATGCGGTCGGTCTGCAGACGCTGCAGGGACTGCTCGGCGACCAGCCGGATCCGCTCCGGCCGGCTGTCCAGCCCCGCCGTGGGGTTGCCGTCCTTGAACCCGAACTTCGTGGCGATGGAGACCTGGTCGCGCACCGGCGCCAGGGCCTCGCCCACCAGCCTTTCGTTCGCCTCTCCGTACCCCTCCGCGGTGTCGAAGAGCGTCACACCGCGCTCGGCGGCCGTCCGGATCAGCTTGATGGCCTCACCGGGGTCCGCGGCCTGGCCGTAGCCGAAGGTCATTCCCATGCAGCCGAGCCCGATCGACGACACTTCGAGGCCGCTGTTTCCCAGTACACGCTTCTTCATTTCGTTCTCCTTTCGATTGTCCAGGAGCGACGACAACGCCCTGGCCGGTGTGGGTCCTGATGGTCGTGAGGTGTGCCAGACGTGTGGTCAGTCCGCGTCGTCGCATGGGGTGTTGCTTCCGACGGGTCGGCGCGGGGTCAGCTCGCGTCGGCGCCCTCGACGAGGTTCTTCAGCTGGGTGATCGCGGACATCGCATTGGGCCAGCCGGCGTAAAACGCGATGTGGGTGATGGCCTCGACCAGCTCGTCCTTCGTCACCCCGTTCTCCAGCGCCTTCGGCAGGTGAAAGGCAAGCTGGTCGGCGCGGTAGAGGGCGACCAGGGTGGCAACGGTGATCAGGCTGCGGTCCCGCTGGGACAGGCCCTCGCTCGCCCACACCTCGCCGAACAGGACGTCGTCGGTGAGCCGGACCAGTTCGGGGGCGAAGTCGCCGAGCAGCTTCTGGGCGGCGGTCTGTTCTTCAGCCATGGCGTTTCATCCTTTCTATGTGGTTGATCCGTTACAAAACGGAATCAATCGAATTGCTGGGCTCGTTGCAGGAACACCCCGTGGTGTCCCGGAGTCAGGCCGTCACGCGGTGGGCCTGAGCCTCGTGCGAGGTCTCCTCGTCCGCCGCAGGCAGGGACACCTGAGGCACGGCGGTGCGCGTGGCGCGTATCGCGGCGAGGACGAGCAGGGGAATCAGGCCCAGGCCGGCCATGACCGCGCCGACCACCTCCGGTCCGGTCACGCCCAGGGAGGTGTCCAAGGTCGAGCCCGCCAGCCAGGAGACGAGGGCGATCCCCGCGTTGAAGGCCGACACCGTCAAGGCAGCGGCGAGGGCAGGCGAGGAGTGTCCGAAGCGCACGGCCAGCGGGGTGGCGATCGATGTGATGCCCAGGCCCGTCACACCCAGGAGCACCACCAGGACGACGGTCGCCACGGGGCTGGTGGACAGCGGGATCAGCAGGAGCAGCACCAGCACCGAGGCGACGGAGGTGGTGATGAACGTGGCCAGCGGCTTGCGGTCGCCGAGGCGGCCGGTGATGTTCGTGCCCAGCAGAGCACCGATGCCGAAGCCGATCAGGACGAGCGGTACGGCTCCTTCGGAGATTCCGGTCCGCTCGGTGAGCAGCGGAGAGATGTAGCTGTACGCGGCCATGAAGCCACCCGTGACGAGCGCAGTGGCGGCAAGGACCAGCCACATACGGCCATGGCGCAGGACGGCAAGCTGGGAGCGGACGGAGGGGGTCACCTCGGCGCGTTCCGCGGCGGGGATGAACCGGCCGATGACCAGGGCAGCCACGCCCGCGAGGGCAGCCAGCGCCCAGAACGTGCCGCGCCAGCCGATCGCCTGACCGACCCAGGAGCCCAGCGGCACACCGGCCACGATGGCCAGGCTCATGCCGCTCATCATCACGCCCATGGCGCGGGAGGCGGCGGCCGGTCCCGCGGCGGAGGTGGCCACGACCGAGCCGACGGCGATGAAGGTACCGGTGGCCAGCGCGATGATCACACGGGCCGCGAGCACGATGGGGAAGGAGGAGCTGAGTGCGGCGATCACGTGGCCGACGGCGAACACGGCAAGCGCCAGGACCAGGGTGAAACGCCTGGGCAGGCGCAGCGTGGCGATCGAGATCGTGGGAGCGCCCACGATCATGCCGACCGCGAACGCCGTGATCAGCAGGCCGGCCGTGGAGATGCTGACGCCGAGGTCGGCGGACACCTCGGGCAGGAGAGCCGCGATGATGAACTCGCTGGTGACCATCACGAAGGTGCCGAGGGCCAGCAGCGGGACGACGAACGGCAGCCTGGCGGGCTTTTCTCGGTGAGAAGACATGCGGAGGTAGAGCCTTTGCTGAATGTGGGGGTGAAACAGGGGGGCCGGGTCGCGGGAGCGGCCGGGCGCCGGCGCGGGGTCAGCCGAAGGAGTCGGCCTTGATGCTGTCCGGGTCGGGACCGCCACGCAGGCCGGTGTCGAGGGCATCGACGGCGGCCCTCTCGTCGGCGGTGAGCGCGAAGTCGAAGATGCCGATGTTCTCCGCGATGCGGTGCGGCGTGACGGACTTCGGGATCGCGGACAGGCCGTGCTCGATGTGCCAGCGCAGCACGATCTGGGCGGGGGTCTTGCCGTACTTGGCGGCGATCTCAGTGATGACCGGGTCCTGCAGCGGGCTCTTGCCCGCGTGCGGGGCCTCGGGCCAATACAGGTTCACCGCGCCGAGAGGCGACCACGCCTGGGTGACGATGCCGAGGCCGGTATGCGCCTCGCGCAGCTCGCGCTGGATGAAGTACGGGTGCAGCTCGACCTGGTTGACCGCCGGTACGACGTCGGTGCGCACGATCAGGTCGTCCAGACGCTCGGGGCTGAAGTTGGAGACGCCGATCGCCCGCACCCGCCCATCGGCCAGCAGCTTCTGTGCAGCCTTGTACGCGGCGACCGTGGAGTCGAACGCGGACGTGTACGGGAAGTGCAGCAGGTACAGGTCCAGGTAGTCCAGGCCCAGCCTGCCCAGGCTGGCGTCGAAGGCACGCAGGGTCGCATCGTGGCCGAAGTCCGAGAGCCACAGCTTGGTGGTCACGAAGACCTCGCCGCGGTCGACGCCGGAGGCGACGATGCCCTCGCCGACCTCCTTCTCGTTGCCGTAGACGGCGGCGGTGTCGATCAGTCGGTAGCCGTGCTGGAGCGCGGTCGTGACCGCGGTGGCGGTCTCCTCCGGTGGGCTCTGGAAGACGCCGAGGCCGAGCGCGGGCATCCGCACGCCGTTGTTCAGCGTGATCATCGTGCTCTTGCCAGTCATGGTGGTCCTTGCATGAGCGGAGACGGACCGATACGAGGTTCGATACCGGTCGGCCCCAAAGCGGGGCACTGACCATGCAACCGGGAACGGACACGATGAGGGAGTCTCCGCTGTGAGGGGTAACAGCAGGGACCCCCAGCGGCATATGCGCAGGCCAAAGCCCCGCCCTTGCTGCCGACGGCAGCCGGAGCAGGCGGGGCCGTAGACGCCGGTTCAGTTCTCGGAGTCCGCCTCGGCGGCCTGCACATCCGCGGCCTCAGCCGTGGCGGACCAGCTCGCCAACAGCTTCAGCGCGTCCGCGGCCGCGGAGCCAGGGGCCGCGTTGTACAACGCCACCACCAGCCCCGACCCGTCCGGCAGGTTCATCGATTCGAAGTTCAGCTCCAGCTCGCCCACGACCGGATGCCTGAGGCGTTTCGTCCCCTCATGGAAGACGTGCACGTCGTGGGCGCCCCACATCACGCGGAAGGCGTCGCTGCGGGTCGACAGCTCACCGATCAAGTTCGACAACTCGCGGTCGTACGGGTTCTTGCCCGCCTCGATCCGCAGCGCACCCACAGCGCCCCTGGCGATGCGTTCCCAGTCGACGTAGAACCGCCGGGCCGCGGGGCTGAGGAACACGAACCGCACGGTGTTCGCCCCACAGACCGGATCGGCGTACATCTCCGAGAACAGTGCGCGACCGAGCGGATTGGCGACCAGAATGTCGAACCGGTGGTTCTTCACGAACGCCGGCATGCCCGGCATCCCGTCAACGATGCGCTGCACGCTGGGCCGCACAGCCGGCCGGGCAGTCCGGCGCCGCACCCGGGCGGGCGTCGTGTTCGCCGCTCGGGCCAGGTCGTACAAGTGCGTGCGCTCCGTGTCGTCGAGCCGCAGAGCCTGGGCCAGCGCCTCCAGGACGCTGTCGGAGACACCGCTGAGATTGCCGCGCTCCAGACGCGTGTAGTACTCGACGCTGACGCCGGCGAGCGTCGCGACCTCGTTCCTGCGAAGCCCCGGCACCCGGCGTTGGCCGTACACGGGCAGACCGGCCTGCTCGGGCGTGATCTTGTCACGGCGAGACTTCAGAAACGCACTGATTTCGGCGCGGTTGTCCATGAGGTCAGGGTAGGTTCGCCGCCCCCCAACTGAGAGACCCTGTCATTACCCCTCACAGCAGTAACCCCCAGCGCCAGCCCCTTCCGGTTGGGCGGAGCCGCAGGTCAGAGGGGTTGTCCGCTGGATAACTCCCCGCCCGGCATGCGGATCACTGGAACGGGACCGCGCAAGCCGACGAAGCTTCCGGACGAGTCGCCACCAGAGTGCAGAGGAATACCCTCCGCCCGGCTCCGGACATCGATACCCCCTGGAAGCCGACCAGCAACAGCGGCGCCTGAGGCAGCCGACCAACCAATACGCTCCAGGACGCCTCAGCCCCAAGGAAACCGGTGGGAGGGTCTTTGACGGTGAGCGCCGCTCCCCGGGCTGCGCCGCGAGGAGGTCTCCCAGCTCGCCGGCGTGAGCGCCGCTTGCTACACGCGGATGAAACGCGGGAACCTGCGCGGCGTCTCCAAGAGCGTCCTGCGCTCACTCGCCACGCCCTACGCATGGACGAAGCCGAGACCCAGCACCTGTTCGACCTCGCCCGGGCCGCCTCCGACGGCACCCGGGTGCGCCGTGCCAAACCCCAGCCGACGCGGCTGCCGCAGCGAGCGACTCACCCAGCGACCGAGCTCAACACGCTGAACTTGACAGGGAAGACGAAGTGCGCCGGCTGCTGCGCGGCGGCCTGGAGAGCTGCGGGGCCGCGGCGGTGCAGCCGGTTCTGCAGCTGCTCGAACGCGAGACGCCCGGCGGCGTCCCACACGATGAGTTCGCCGTCCAGGGCGGTGGTGTCCGGCAGCTGCGCGGCCCCGGCCACGACCTCAGGAAATGCGGGCGCCATCTGGGTGCCGCGGCGTGAGCGCAGCACCACCTGGCCGTCGTCGACGGAGAGGGCGGCCCGGAATCCGTCCCACTTCGGCTCCGCGGCCGACGACGCCGGCAGGGCGGGGCTGCGTACCGCGCCGGTGAGCATCGGCTCCGGCAGAGTCCACGTCATCTGGGATGCCTTCCACGCTCCCGGGCAGCTGCGGGCGTGGTCAGCCGAGTGGTTGTATGCCGCCACCGGTCGTCGCCCTGGCGACGGCATTTATCCCCGTCCACGGTGTCGGCCGCATCCGTGGACGGCCCTTGCCCGGACGGGACGGGCCTTGCCGGTGTGCATACTGCTGGGCATGAAAATCTCGCCCTCTGCGCTCTTGTACGCGGCGCTCGCCTTGTCGGTGACGTGCACGGCGGGCATGGGGTCCTACGCCGGATTCCAGCTGGGTGGCCGGCTGGGTTCTCTGGCGGGAGCCGTGGTGGCGACGGTGGGGATTCTTGCGGCAGTGAGGATCACGCTGGCTCTGGCCGGCCTGCGGGTGGCGGCTACGGTCCGCGCTGTCCTGGGTGATGGGCATGCGCAGGGGACGGCGGATACGGCTTTGACGGGGATCACGCTGTACGAGGCTGCGGTCTTCCCGCTCATCGACGGCGGGACCAGTGCGCAGGAACGCCAAGCGCGCCGGACGGTCGCTTACCGGCTTGCTGCCTATGACGGCCTGCCCCGGCCGGTGAGGGTGTCGGCAGCCGCGGCGCTGGAGGTCATCGATGCGGGTCTGGACAGGAAAGAAGCCCGGGCCGCGGTGAATGAGCTGGCAATCCTGATCTACGACTTGCGCAGCGGGCACCCGGACACGGACGCGGACGCGTACGGCGACGAACTGCGCTGAGGAGGGCCTGCATGCGGAAGGTCCGCAGAGCCAATCGGCGACGTGTTCTGGCGGGTTCCGTGAGCACCTGCTGGCACGGTTTCGTGAACGACCGGGGGTGTGTGCTCTTCCGGAGCCCCGGTCCGGGCGGGACGCTGGCGGTGTGTCACGGAAGCCTCAGCGGCGGTGCGCGCAGTGCCGGACGCCGCTGCCCAAGGATGCGGGTCCGAGCCGGCGGTACTGCGATTCGGTCTGCCGGAGTCGTCACTGGCGACGGGTCCAGCGTCATGACGAGATCTACCGGCGAGTCGTCGGCCTGAGCTTGGATCTGATCAGGGGCGGGATCGTGTGGGGGCAGGGGCGGTGTCCGGCGTGCGGGCTGTCCGTCTCGGTACGCAAGCGCACGGATTCGGTGTACTGCTCGCCGAAGTGCCGTACGAGGGCCTGGAGGATGCGCCGTGAAGCCGCGGATGATGGCCCGTGACGCTTCCGAACGACCGTTGCAGTACGCGTCACAGCGTGACGGCTATCCATCACGCGGACGCGGCTTCCGAAGCCGTCGGCACGGCTGCTGCCGGCTCCTTCGCAGCGGGAGCTGTGACCTTCAGCGGTTGTTGGCCAATGGGCCCGACGGAATCGCAGGTTGCGGGCGTGTGCTCAAACGCTGCTGCCCCGTCGCAGCGGATGCCTGTGCCGGGAACATCCGCAGGAGCGCGCTGGTTACACCAGGCGTGGTTGTGGAGGGGACAGTGTCCCCGGGCCTCACCTATAGCCCATGAGGACGATCGTTCGGCTGAAGCCTCATGGAGCGTTCCGCCGCGTAGGCGACCGCCCTTCACGACCACGCTCTTCGTCGCAGCCGCCGCCCGGGATCCGTCCCGTGCGGCGGCTGTTTCGCGTGGGGCTGCGCAGCGCGCCCCGACCACGGCGCCCTGTACCCCGACCATGGACCCGTCCATGGCAGGTCAGCGCGTTGCCGCCCCTCGCTGGCCGCGCGACCGGTGCTACGGCGTGAGTTCCTGGCGTACGTCCAGGTAGCAGCGCAGCCGTACGCCCGGCTGTCCGGGCTCGCGGGTTGTACGGTCCGCTGTCGCGGTGGCCCACCGTGTGGCGAGCAGCTGCTGGACGGCGAGCGCGGTGTCGTCGTCCGCGGCGATGACCTCGACCACGGCCAGTCCCGGCTCTGCCACATGCGTTTCGTTGATCGGCCCCATGCACGGCATGACGTGTCGGAGCTCGCAGAAGTTCTCCGGTCCGGGCCTCTTCACCCGACCGTGTGGAAGCCCGGGCACGCAAGCCCGGCCGGTCAGCTCGCCGGTGTACGGGTGTTGTTGAAACGGACGCCGGTACCCCAGCTCTCCCGGGCGGTGGTCATGCACCAGTGGCACAGGGGCAGGCCTCCGCTGCCGTACTTGTGGGTGCTGCGCTGGCAGCCGGAGCAGGGCCCGACCATGCTGCTGGAACAGGTGAAAGTGGACGGGTCCGGCTCGCTGATCGGCGGCGGGAAAGCGCTACTGGTCATCAGAGGCAGCCTGTTCTGGGGAGGGGCGAGTGCGGTGCAGCGAACGTGACCGGAGGGGGCCGGTCAGTGCGCCGTAGCGGAGAGGGCGGTGCGGGTGGGTAAGTCGAGGATGTCCAGGGCGGTGTCGGGCTGGCAATGGCTGCAGGCCCGCACTCCTGAAGCGAGGAGCCGGCGGGCTTCGTCCCGGCCGACCGGGCGCCGTCGTTTGCCTGCGGCGTAGCAGCCGCCCACGTGGACCTCGGCGGGCGGCCGTCCGTCGCCGATGCCGAGTTCGACGATCCACTCCGGCTCCGCAGGCCGGGCCCGCTGCCCGCGTTCCCGTTCGGCTTCCCGCTTCTGAAGGGCGGCGATCTTGTCGTCGATGCGCTGCAGCCACATGGCATGCCAGACCCTCAGTGCGTGCAGTCGTCCCAGGTCAGGGGGCAGGTCGTCCAGCATGGTCCGTCCCGGGGGATCTTCGACTGTGGGGCCTGCATCTCTCGCATGTTCGAATACTAGTTCTATAAGGTGAGTGTAGTGGAGGTGGGTGCCATGGCGGCGGAAGCGGTGTCGGGAGATCAGCGGGTGTCGAGTGTGCTGCATGTGCGCTGCCCCGACCGCCTGCCGGAAGAGGCCTTCCGGCAAGTCCTGGAACTGCTCACGGAGTTTTCCCCGGTCGTTCAGGCGCTGCCACCGTCCGCAGCCCTGGTGCAGCTGAAGGGCGCCCTGCGCTACCACGGCACCAGTACCCGGCACTTGGGGGAGGTGCTGCGGATACGGGCCCTCTCTCGTCTGGGTGTCGACGTGCGCGTGGGGATCGGCCCGACGATCGTGGTCGCGGCCACGGCCTCCGGCCAGATCGATGCCCCCGGCGGCGTCCTCGCCATCGACCCCGACCATTTCGTCGACTGGCTGGGTCCGCTGCCCGTCGAAGCCTTGCACGGCATCGGTCCGAAGCAGGCGGCGGCGCTGCGGGAGTTCGGCGTGCACTGCGTGGGCCTGCTTGCCGCGGTCCCGCCGGGCACTGTGCAGCGCCTGCTCGGCGGGCGTGCTGGGCGGATGGCCGCCGACCGGGCCCGCGGCATCGACCCGCGCCCCGTCGCCCCACGTGCGCTGCCCGCCACCCTGACCGTGCGCCACGCCTTCGCCCAACAGACCCTGGACGGCGCGCTGGTCCGCGCGGCCCTGCTGGACCTGGTCGTGCAGCTCGCCCACCAGCTGCGCCAGCGCGGCCAGGTGGCCCGCGGCCTGACCCTGACACTGCGGTTCGCCGGCGGGACGTCGTGGGAGAAGACGCGTCGTCTGCCGGAGGCTTCGGCGCATGACGACGACTTGCGAACCCTGGCGTATCGCATCGTCGATGCTGCGGGTCTGCAGCGCGGCCGCCTGACCGGGCTGGTCCTCAAGGGCGAGGACCTGGTCGACGCCGACCAGGTTGCCCAGCAGATCAGCCTGGACCAGGCGCGGGAGGATCGTCTGGTCGCTGAGGCTGTCAGCGATCGGATCCGCGCGAAGTTCGGGCCCGGTGCGATCGGCCCGGCCGCCACGTTCCTGCGTGTCTCATGACCGGGTTTCCGGCCCGCAGGTGGAGGTGAGAGGGATGCTGCTTGATCCGCCCGGCTGGCCGGGCTGTGCCCAGGGGCTGCCGCACTGGCCTTACCTCCAGGCCGTCGACGAGGCGCTCACCGGGCGGGGGATCCCGCCGGGTGCGGTCTGTATCGATCGGGCCGGGCGCGCGCATGGCGACGTCATGTCGATGGAGCTGAGCTGGGACGTCAGTCGCACCGCCGGCCCGGGAGGCGTCCGGTTCCACTGGGATGAGGACACCGGCTGGTCCTACGCCACGGTCCGCCTCGTGCGCGATGACATCCTCCCGCGCCGTCCTCTGGTCCCGCTCCATCGCGTCTTCGCGGTACCGGAGGCGGTAGCGGACACCGCAGAGAGTCTGGTGCGGTCCTGGCGTACCCCCGCTGGCGAGTATGGCGCGGAGTGGTACCAGGCTCAGGAGGTGCGCACCGCGATCAGCGCATTCCGGCAGTCGGTCCGTTGAGCCTGTGCCCGTACGGCCTAGGCACCTGCCGGGACCGGGAACGGACCCCACGAGAACACGGTTCCGCGGAACGCCGCGTCGCTGAAGTCGACCGTGCCGCCGGGGTTTGTCGCGTCGCTGAAGTCGATCGTGCCGCCGGAGAACTCCGCGCGGTTGAAGTCGATCGTGCCGTCGGAGAACTCCGCGTCGCTGAAGTTGACCGTGCCGCCGGAGAACCTCGCGTCGCTGAAGTCGACCGTGCCGCCGGAGAACCTCGCGCGGTTGAAGTCGACCGTGCCGCCGGAGAACGTCGCGCGGTCGAAGTTGACCCAGCCGTCGGAGATCGTCGCGCGTTTGAAGTCGACCGTGCCGTCGGAGATTGTCGCGCGGTCGAAGTCGACCGTGCCGTCGGAGATCGTCGCGCCGCCGAAGTTGACCGTGCCGCCGGAGAACCTCGCGCCGAAGAAGATGACTGTGCCGCCGGAGAACTCCGCGCCGCCGAAGTTGACTGTGCCGCCGGAGAACTCCGCGCCGCCGAAGAAGGTGACTGTGTCGCCGGAGAACCTCGCGTCGCCGAAGTCGACCGTGCCGCCGGAGAACACCGCGCCGTCGAAGTCGACCGTGTCGAGGAAGTGGCTGTGCGACAGGTCGCCGCCGTCGAAGGTCGCGCCGGTGAAGTCGAGGGAGTAGGTGCACCAGGCGGTGGAGGCGACGGGGTTGCGCAGGTGGTCGCGGATGACGCGGATGATCGTCCAGCGGACTTCCCGCTCACCGGCCTTGTGTCCGGCTTCTGCCGGGTCGGGTTGGTAGGGCATGCGGAGGTAGGCGCACAGTACGTCGATGCAGACTTGGCGTTGTTCTTCCCAGTCGTCGGCGAGGCGGGCGAGGGCGTAGACGCCGGCGAGGCGTACGGCAGCCTGGTCGTGGCCGAGTTGTTCGGCGGCGGTGGTGTACCGGTCGGCGAGCTGGCTGGCGTCGGCGCGGTGGGCGTCGCCCTCGGAGAGGAGTTGTTTGCGGTAGGCGTAGAGGCCGGCGAGGACGGCACCGACCAGGGTCAGCGCGGTGACGGTGGCTTTGAGGACGTCGTTGACGTTGACCGGCTTGGCCGGTTTCTGGTCGGCGGCCGCCTGCGCGAAGTAGTCGTGGGCGAACAGGTAGATGCCCCAGCCGAGCAGCAGGGCGAGGACCAGGGCCGCGGGGGCGACGAGCCAGACCGGCCAGAGGTTGGGGGTGTACCGGCCCCGGGGAGCCTCGCGCCTGCGCAGTGAGAGTGCCACGTCCAGAGCATGGAGCCGGGCGGCCGCCCGGTGCAGCGAGTTGCCGAAACACACCGCGGGGCCCCGGCCGGGCCGGAGGAGGCTTGCTGTCGGGCAAGCCTCCAATCCCCCTACCGTTCTCCCTACCGATCCCCCTACCAACTCCCCTACCGGCACCCGTAGTAGGCTGCGCATGCTTTGCGCAGGTCAGCCCTCGTGGTCGGCCCCGACCACGAACCCCGACAACCCTCTTCTCTCTCCTTGCCTGTACCTGCTTGCTGGGGGATGGATTGTCTGTGGCAGGTGGCAGGGTGGGCGCGTCGTGATCAGAGGGTTCGGGGCGGCGTGTGTGGGTTGCGGCCCGGCGCGGCTGGTCCGCCGCGGCGCCCGTGGGCCGCGATGGGGTGAGCGAGGGAAGGGGCGGGCTGGGGTGGGTGGTTCGAAGGCGTATCCGTACGGATCCACATCGGCGGTGCGCGGGCACGTGCTGGCCGCGCTCGGGGTGCTGAAGGTGGCGAGCGCCGATCAGATCCACCGGATGATGGCACCGGGCCACAAGGACAACTAGGCGTTCCGCAACGCCATGTTGGATCTGGCCCGGCACGGCATTACGGTCTCGGAGGGCAGCAGCCGGGACGGCAACAAGCTGTGGTCGCTGACACCGTTGGGTCTGGACGCGGCCGCCGAAGCCCTCGGCAGGCCGGCGGACCAGATGGGCGGCACCGCGCGGGGCGCGGCCCGTTCGGGTGCCCCGCACGCCATGGCGGTCAACGAGACCATCATCGCGATCACCCGCACCCCCGCGACACCGACCAGTCCCGTGCCCCGGCAGCGGACCGATTCCCCCTCCCCGCCGGTGGCCGTGGAAGCAGACGTGGTGGGGCTGCGGGGGATCGGCCTGGTCGGCTCCTGGTCGACGGAGGTCTCGCTGAATCTGCCCAGCAGCAGAGGCACCCGCACCGCCGTGCGCGCTGATGCGGTCCTCCAGGCCCCGGAAGCCGACCTGCCGGTGCTGTTCGTGGAGGTCGACAACTGCACGGAGACTCCCGAGAGGCTGGCCGCGAAGTTCGAGAAGTACCGCACCTACTTCCGCCTCAAGACCAGGACCACGCAGGGCCTCGAGCTCCCGGTGTGGCGCTCCCGGTACGCGGCGACCGGGCGGGACGGCCACCCGCCCGTCGCCGTGGTGTTCAACCCCGGCACCCGCATGGGCCCGGAAGGGCTGAAGAACCGGATGAACACCGTCCTCCAGCAGAGCAGGGACGTGTGGTCGGGCACCTACCGGTGGCACGGCACTTACGGGGTGGGCGAGGAGCGGGACGGCTACTACGACTACGCGGACGCGATCCCCGTCCTGTTCACCACGCTCGACCGCCTCCAGGCCGACGGCCCGCACGCAGCGGTGTGGAGGCGCTGCGGGCATGGCCAGTTCGAGACCCTCCCCGACGCCCTCGCCAACCCCAAAGACCACGACGCATGGGCGCTACGTGAAGAAACACGCCGCCGACAACGCGGCGCGGAACGTGTAGAACAACAGCAGGCCTGGGGTGTCCAGCGTGAACGCTGGACACAGGAACCTGCTCTCGCACCCGAGCCCGAACCGGATCCGTGCGAACGCTGCGGACTCCCGATCACCGGCCAGCCAGGCATCCTCTACGACAACGCGCCACCACAAGACGGCCGCCACTGCCCCACCTGCCGCACCGACCTCCAGCAGCAACCCATGACGCTGCGCCAGGCTTTCTTCGGGCGCCCCAAGCAGTAGCCCGGCCGCCGGCACATCCTCACCTCGTCCGCGTGGCAGGCCACGAGGCGATGTCCTGGTACAGCACGAGCCCCCGGTGCCTGCCATGACATCCCGGGGTCCCTCTGTGTGCACTTCGTTGACCATGGGCTTCAACGACCGACAGGACCCGAAGAAACGCGCAGACGGGCCGCGCTCAAAGAGCTGGCGCCTGGGACAGCAGGAGGTTGGGCCCGTGCCGGTTCCGTCCGGCACGGACCCACGGCGAACGTACCCGGCCGCCGACCGAAGCGTCCCCTCGGGTCATGGCTCGGTGTCGCTCGTGTGGGTGATGACAGTCGGCGGGTTCGGCGGGACGCCCGGCAGAAAGCCAGTGGAGACCGGTCGTTGAGCGCGGCCGGTCTCGCGCCGTCAGGCGGCATTGCGCAGGCTGCCCCGCACCCGCCCGTCCGTGAGTGCGGGGCAGTTGCCAGGTAGGGGGCCCGGGACCGGGCAGGCTTCGGGCCCCCACAACGCACACCGACGCGGAGGCGGTGCGCTGGATCTGCCCAACGACGCCCGCGCTTCGGGGATGCGCAGGGACGTGGCGCTAGTTGTGCTGGTCGGTTGGCCCCGCAAGCCTGCCCACGGTCGGGGGCCTCTTCCGTTCGACCCCGAGTGCGCGAGCACGGCGGCGGAACACCTCAGGTGTGAGTCCGGTCCAGGCGGCGAGTTGGCCGACGGTTGCTCCGGCCTTCAGTTCACGGTCGGCGAACTCCAGCATTTCGGGCTTCAGCTCGCGCTCGCCCTCATAGTGGGCCTTGTAGCGGGCGAACGTGTCGGCGGCTTCGGGTGAGGGCGTGTGGTCTCTTGCCATACCCACACTGTAGTGCAACGCGTAGCCCTACAGAAAGATCTACATCTAGGCCTATTGACAGGCCTACACGTAGGCCTAATGATGGAGGTATCGCAAGACGGAAGGACACTCCCGCAGGCATGAAGGAGGAAGAGGAATGGCTGATCAGCAGGCGTACCAGGTGAAGGTCGAGTACGAGCCGACCGGCGAGACGTACAGCCGATTCGCGGTGGACACCAACCAGGCTGCGGCGGAGCAGCAGATCGCCGAGAAGCTCCCGACCGAGCCCGGCAGCCAGCACAGCCGCGTGGTCAGCGGCTGATCTCGCAAGCCCTTCGTCCGGCCCCCACGGAATCGTGGGGGCCGGACTACGTTACGCAACGCAACACCCTCGGCAACCGAGTCAGTCCGGCCCCGCGACGAAAGGTCTCACGTGGACACGAACACCGCCTTCTTCGCCTACGGCGTTCACGTCGGCTCCGCCAGCCAGGAGACCGAACGGATCGACGAAGTCCTGCTCACGGTCAAGGACCGGTGCCCCGACGTGCACTCTGCGGTCGGCGGCTCCTGCGTCGGTGAAGAGGTCTTCCTGGTCGCCTACAGCCAGCAGGTCGAGTCCGGCGGACACTGTGGTGCGGCGGGCATCTCCCCGGAGCAGCAGGCCGGCTGGGACGTCCAGCTCGCGTACGCGATCCGAGTCCTCGGCTACACCGGCCGGGCCGGCCTGCAACGGCCCGCCTGGCTGTGCTTCACCGAACAGTCCTGACCACTCCCAAGCCCAGTGCTCACCACCGGACGGATCTCCGGCTCTGCAAAGCAGCCGGACGACAAGGAGGGAGAAGGGCCGCTTCAACCTCCCCAGGCGTGGCGGCCCTTCCCCGAGCAGGCACAGCCCGACTACCCAGACGACTGCCGCCCACACCCCGTCTGCCACTTTCGACCACCGCCGATGTGATGGTGGTGAGCCCGACCGGAAAGCGAGGATGGCGTAACGGCGGCCTGACCAGACCGCCCGACGCCAAGCCAGGGGAAAAGCCTCATGCGCACTGTTGCTCGCCTGTCCGCTGGCCTGCTGGCCGCTGTAGCACTCACCATGGGCTTCGTATCCGGCGCCGCCGCAGCCGAGCCCGGCCGCACCGCCCCCGCCAAGCCGCTGCCCTGGGAGGCCTCCCAGCTCCCCACCGGAGCCGGAGAGTTCACCACCCTCTGCAGCGGAGGCTGCCCCAAAAGGCCGTAGCCTTAAGCAGCGCCGACGCTGCCCCGCAC
Source organism: Streptomyces sp. NBC_00258 (assembly GCF_036182465.1). Classification (NCBI taxonomy): domain Bacteria; kingdom Bacillati; phylum Actinomycetota; class Actinomycetes; order Kitasatosporales; family Streptomycetaceae; genus Streptomyces; species Streptomyces sp. NBC_00258. Next base: position 457,660 of record NZ_CP108081.1, on the reverse strand, counting down.
GCGCCAGCTCGCGCGTGCGGGGCAGCCGGTCAGCGTGGGATGAAGGCGCCGACCGCCAGGGCGCCGTCGTCGTCCATCCGGAGTCTTGGAAGCCCTGTCACACAGCAATCAATCTTGGGCGGCGTTGCATGCCACCCCCGCGACGTAACTGCGCACGCCGGTTTCCTGCAGCCCGATCGTGCAGAAGATGACGGCTCCCCACACGTCTGATGCACCGGTGTTGCAGGCTTCGGCCCTTGCTGCTGTGGTCCGATACCCGCTGGTGTTGAGGACGTACAGGCAGTCGCCGGACGAAGCGGGCTTCGCCGCATCAGGCATGCCGTGGTGACTGGCAGATGCTGTACCGGCACCGGCGATCAGACTACCGATGGCCAATGTGCCAGCCGTGGCGACGGCGGCCAGTTTCGTGCGAACCATTCGTACTCCCCTTGAAGTTGGCTGACCCATGCGAAGAGTCAGCTGGATCGTCCGCACCAGGTGTAGCGGCTCTGCATTGTTCGCGTTCGGACTACCTGTCCGAACAAAAAACTTCCGAAAAATACGGGCGAAGGCGCGACTCCGCATCTCGCGTCAAAACGACGCACATAGCCACGGGCAGCCTGGTCAGTGCAGGGTGAAAGCGTCGACCGCCAGGACGCCGTCGTCGTTCATGCGGACCCGGTCGGCGAGTTGGGCAAGGACCTGCTCCGGCTCAAGGCCGGTGCGGGCGGCGATCGCGCGCAGTCGGCGGCTCACATCGGCAGACAGCCACACCTGAGCTTTCAGCTCATCGCGCGCGTCCTGCTGCTCCATCTGCCACTCGGCACGTCGCGCGAGGGCGCCCTCGCGCTGTGCGTCGCGCTCCCGCGCCCACGCGCTGCCCTGGACGTCCTGCTCCGGGCTGTAGACCGGCCAGCCCTGAGCGTCCATCAAATCGGCGACGCGACGCCACTCGGCATGCCGCGCCACCCACTGCTCCGCGAGGTCCTCCGGGTCACTGTCGTACGGGCCACGGTCGACGGCAGGGGAGTTCAGCTGGTGTCGGGTCTCCCGTTCCCGCCGCTGTGCTTCCGCGACCTTGTCCGCGACCTGCGCCACGCTCAGACCCTCGCTCTGCCGCCGGACCGAAGCCCGGACCACATCCTCAGCACTCCACATCACGCGCTCCCCTCCTGTGCCGCCCACTCCAGACCGAGGCCGGCCAACTGCGCACGACGCTTCGCACTCAACTTCGCGGCCCTCTTGCGGGTGTTGTCGAGCCATGCCCCAAGCTTCACGGCCTCCTGATCACCCTCCCCCCACCGCCCACGTTGATCATTTCGACGTGCTTGCGGGTGGGCCGCAGGTGTCCTCCGCGGGTGTGGAACTGGCGGGCCGCAGCAAGGTTGGTGTTCCACGCCGCTTCCATCGTGGGCCCTGCCATGAGCCCGGTTCAGGTCTGGGCCGTCAGTTCCGGGAGGAACGAGTGCGGCCCCGGTGGCGGGGTGTGTTCGGCTTGTTCGGGTGATGCTGACCCGACCCTGTCGCGACAACACTGGGCTCATGGACGTGGTCAGCACTGCCGAGGTCGCGGCGGGAGAGCGGTTCGCGTTCTGGCGCGAGGTGAGCACGAAGCTCTGGGTGCCCTACGACTTACGCTGCGACCCGCAGCTGGAGAACGGATTCAAGGCCCAGGTCGGCATCAGCGATTTCGGTGCGATGCAGGCGACGCTGTTGACCACGATGCCGCACACGGTCCACCGCTCGCCCAAGCTCATCCGCCAGGCCGATCCCGAAGTGCTCAAGGTGGGCTGCATCGTGCGTGGCGGCGCCACGGTGACGCAGGACGGCCAGCACGCGGATCTGGGGGTCGGCGACTTGATGCTGTTCGACACCTCACGTCCCTTCCTGGGCAAGCACGCGCCGCACATACCTACGAGCCAGCTGCTGCTCCTGCGCTTCCCGCGCTCGCTGCTGCCGTTGCCCGACCGGGATCTACGGCGGCTGAGCGCCGTTCGCATCCCCGGCACGCAGGGCATCGGAGCGCTCTCGTCCCAGTTCCTGCTGCACCTCGCCCAGCGTATGGACGAACTCAGCCCGGCCGACACCGCCCGCCTGTCCACGCTGACCCTCGACTTGCTGACCACGGTGCTTGCCGACGCGCTGGACTCTCAGAGCGCGGTGCCGCCTCACACCAGGCGGCGCGCGCTGATGGTTCAGATCCATGCCTTCATTCGGGACAACCTGGGCGACCCGAACCTGACCCCGGAGACCATCGCTGCCGCGCACCACATCTCCCTGCGTTACCTGCACAAGCTGTTCCAGCAGGAAGAGCGCACCGTCGCAGGCTGGATCCGCGAACGCCGCCTGGAGCAGTGCCGACGCGACCTCGCCGACTCCCAGCTGATCGCCCGTCCGATCCACGCGATCGCCACCCGGTGGGGGTTCACCAGCCCCGCGCACTTCAGCCGGGCCTTCCGCAGCGCCCACGGCGTCTCCCCGAGCCAGTACCGCCAGCAGTACACGCAGAATCAAGACCTGTGCGCTCATCCGTAACGACAGGCCCGGTTGCGTCGCGCACCCTGCTCGAACAGCCAGACCTTTGACAAAGGGGGAGCGCGTTGAAACTAAGAGCCCGAGCATTCGTAAGCGTCGTGGTGATGGGGCTGCTCCTGGTAGCAGCTGGTCAGGGCCTGGCGACTGAGTCGTCGGCCCGTACGGGATTTTCGGCTCAGGCGCGGGCCGCTGGGCTGTCGACCCAGCAGGCGACGGCGTTGCAGGCCAAGGTCGACGACTACCTGGTCACGCTGGCCGGGCGAGGGACGCAGATCTCGCCGAACCAGATCGACATGAACGGGGCGATGCTGAACGTCACCGTGCCCGGGGAGACGCACCCCCGGCAACTCGTGCAGGCGGCCAAGGTCAAGTACCAGGCAGATGGCTGCCATTGGCCAACCGGCGGTGCCCCAAGCCCGCCCGGCTACGGATGGTTCTGCGCTTACGAGCGGGAGAGCCTACAGGGTGACACCGTGTCCATGTATCACTGCGACAACTACGAAATCCCCTTCAGGACCATCGGTGGCTGGTGGAATAACCAGACCACCGGCACCAAGCCAGTCCTGTACTGGGAAAATTTCCAGGCTCCGCCGTGGGGCATGCCCGCCGCGCCCTCCCGCGTTACGCAAGGCGTGAAGTGGGATCCTGTGCACTCGATCAAGAACTGTGTATAGGGCTGGACCGGCAGGGGATCTCTCCCCTCGGTGCGCAGCATCGCCCACACATAAGGCGAGCATTGCGCAGGCCGCCCCGTACCCGCCCGTCCGCGAGTGCGGGGCAGTTGCAGGTAGGGGCCCGGGACCGGGCAAGGTTCGGGCCCCCACAACGCACACCGACGGGGAGGCGGTGCGCTGGATCTGCCCCAACGACGCCCGCGCTTCGGGGATGCGCAGGCGTCGTGGCGCCAATCGGCCATCCGGGGTCCCACCAGGACGACCGCAGCCCGGGCGTCCGAGCCGCGCAGCGCACGCCGGTCGAACTCCCCGTACCGGCCGCAGCGCGCGCGTCGACCCGTGCCCCTGCGCACCGGCGGTTCGGGCCGGGCCGCAGCCCGGCCCCTGTTTACACCGAGCAACCGGTGGTCACCTTCCGTATATGAATGCTTTCTCTGCGTGGCGACACAGGTCAGCCGCCAGCTCGGTCGTCCGATTCGGAATCGCCCTGGCCCTCGCTGGCGCCGCCTGCTTCGTCACCACCCCCGCCCACACCGCCTCCCGCGCGCCGGACTGCGCAGGCAAACCCCTGCGCACCCACCCCACCGAACTGACCGACCTGCGTCGAGGACCCGGCGGCCATACCGGGCTGATCACCCTCATGGCAGCGAACACGATGGTGACCACGGAAGGCTGCATGGTCACCGGCACCCGCTACCAACCGATGTGCGGCCAAGTAGCCAGCTACGACGGATGGAGGGAAATCCGCATCGACAGCGACGGCCTCCGCGGCTGGACCAACGAGGTGTGCCTCTTCCTGCGCTAGCGCCACCACCCCGGCACGGGCGGGACTTTGACGCCGGGGTGACCCGGCTCAACTCAGGTTCGTGCAACCGGGCACGAGTACCACTACCAATGACCTTCAGCCGGATGGGGGCGACCGCCGCCAGCAGGCCGGGACCAAGGTCAACTTCTGGCGGCCTCTAGGCTCACCTCGGCGCTACCCCTTGTGGCACTGCTCATCAGCAGTGCCACAAGAGGCCCACGAAGTCCGGATTTTTTCCGGTGGGCTGTGGTGCCCGTCATATCAGGCGGCCTGCCGGATGCCCGCCGGGATCGTCGGCCAGCACGACCGCGGCCTTCACCCGCTTGCCCACCGGCTCGCGCCGCACCTCGAAACTGCGGCACACCGCCATCGCGATCTCCAGGCCATGCTGCCCGACCCGTCCCGGATCAGCAGGACAGGCCGCCGGCAGCGCCGCATCGGTGTCCCACACGCTGATCTCCACGGCGCCGTCGACCACCTCCAGGTCCAGCAGACACGGCCCGGGCGCGTGTTTGTAGGTGTTGGTCACCAGCTCGCTGACGACCAGCTGCACCAGGCCCATCGCCCGCTCCGACACCGGGACCCCGTGAACGGCCTGCAACTTGGTCATGAATCCACGGGCGAAATGCCGGGCCGCAGCGATCGGCTCACTGCCGTCCAGGGCTACAGCGGACAGGATCGGGCGGCTGACCAGCGACTCGTATTCGTCTGCGTTCATCGCTGAGCCACACCGCCACCCTCGTCCTGAGCAACCCGGTTAACGACCCCGGATACCCCCGAACCGGCGCCACACACCAGGACCAAAGGCGGGAGCTCCGAACGTCCCATCCCTCCAGACGAAACCACCCGAAGCGAGCCGCCTGACCTGCACTTCCAGGCTTCTCCAAACTCCAGGTCAACGACCGCGCCGCGGCAATCGTCCGAGCCCGCAACGCCGGCCTGGGACCCGGCTGGCCCCTTCCCTTCACGGCGCACCGGGAGCGGGCGGAGAGGCAGCGGAAGCCGTAGGCGCGGTCTGCGTGCGGTGAGGTTCTGTGCGGGTGATGCGGGCAAGGATCGCCGTGCCATCCGGTCAGCGGGCCGTGATGACGGCGACGAGGGCTCCCAAAAGAGCGAGCCCGGACAGCCCCACTGTGAGTGGCTGGGCCAGAGCTGGGTGGCGGTGGACGACGTAGGCAAGGCCTCCGGCCGTCAGGAGACCGACCAGAACCAGAAGCAGAACGATCAGCAGGGCGAGCGTGGACATGGCAGGGGACTCCTTGCGGTGCATGCCAAAACGAGCATGCACGAACGAAAGCGGGACTCTGAGGCGCTCGCTGCGTTGTCCAGGCCACGGACAGCACCAAGCGACACGGCCCCGGGCAGTGCTGCCGGGCCGCTATTCCAGATTTGGGGACGACAAATTGTTGCTCCAAGCGCAAGAAGCCTGTGAGCGGGACTTTTTCCATAAACCAGGAGCCGGGAAGTGAGGTGGGCACGGTGGTGATGGACAGCAGGCCCGGACGTGCCAGCAGAGCCGGACGGCAGGCAGGTCGTCCTCGTAGCGCGCTCGATCGGGAGAATCTGCCACCGGAGATCACCGACTGGGTGCTGCATCTGCGGAAGCTGATCGACAGCGTGTTCCCTACCGACAGTGACGCGGCAAAGGCACTGGGGGTGAGCACACCCGACTTGTCGAAGTTCCTGGCCGGAAAGAAGGCACCCGAGCGGGCCTTCGTGGCAAACGTCCATCCGGTGTGCGACCGGCAGAGCGGCACGCGCAGCAATGACCAGGCACACCAGCGGACGGATGCGCTGTACATGCGGGCGCTGGAACATCTCAACCCACCGGTGTGGCAGCTGCTGAGTGCGCTCGACAAACGCGATGCCGCGGTGGCCCGGGAGCGGGCAGCCCTTCGGAACCTGGCGCTGACGCGCAAATGGCTGAACCGGGCCGAGGATGAGGCGGAGCGCCTTCGTCAGGAGTTGCAGGCGGCCCGGGCAGAGTCCGCCGAACTTGCGGCGAAGGTAGAGAGTCTGCTGGAGCAGGTGCGCCGCCTGGAGGAGGAAGCGGTCGTCGCTGAGGCAATCCTCATTGCGCAGCAGGCGACAACTGCTCCGCCACCACCGGCGAAGCTGGACCTTCTTGTGGTGCGGGGGAGCGGGGCAATCCTGGTGTTGTGCACGCTGACGTGTGTAGTCGCCATCGGGGCAGCCCTTGTCGGGGCAACGCTGGCGGACAACGCAACGCCCTGGCCAACTCGCGGCTGGCTGGCTGCCGGCAGCTCTGTGTTGGTGGCCGCGATCACGGACGGGCTGCGGCACAAGGCCCTCAAGCGCCTCGGTACTTCCTCGAACGCTGCCAGCTACGGCCTCGCGTCGTGTCTCCTGATCATCGCAGCCTGCACGGTTCCCCTGTACCTGCTGAGCACGGGGATCCGGAGCCACCAGAACTATCTGGAACACCGCTCAGAGGCGACAGCGTCCGTTACCGACTGCACAAAGCAGCCAGATGCCTCCCCTGGTGACCACGGCATCGACACACCGACATATAAGTGCACCTATACGTGGACGATTTCGGGGCACAGCTACCGGCAGCGCGAGGTGGGGCTTGAGTCAGAAGAAGGGCAAAAGACCACCGTCTTGATCGATCCCGCAGACCCCTCCACCATGCTTCCTCAGAAGGTCGCTCTGTGGTCCTGGGTCTTTGCCTACCTGCTCGCGGCCGTGGCCCTCGCCCTGCCCGTCGGCGCCCTGCGTGTCTACCGCACCGCCCAGAACGAAACCATGGCTGCGCTCCGCCGAGTACAGCGGATCACTCGAGAGGCTGCTCCCCGGAAAGCTTCAGCGCGCCGGCAGAAGCTCCCGCTTTGAAACTTCTGGGCCGCAACAGCCGACAGACGATGTCCCGCACCCTGAACCCCAGGTGTGGGACATCGTCCTCATGTGAAAGGTGCCCGGTCAGTGTGGGGTGAAGGCGTCGACCGCCAGGGCGCCATCGTCGTCCATGCGGACCCGGTCGGCGAGCTGGGCAAGAACCTGCTCCGGCTCAAGGCCGGTGCGGGCAGCAATCGCGCGTAGCCGGCGGCTCACATCGGCAGACAGCCACACCTGCGCCTTCAGCTCATCGCGCGCGTCCTGCCGCTCCATCTGCCATGCGGCACGTCGGGCGAGGGCACCCTCGCGCTGTGTGTCGCGCTCCCGCGCCCACGTACTGCCCTGCACGTCCTGCTCCGGGCTGTAGACCGGCCAGCCCTGAGCGTCCATCAGAGCGGCGATGCGACGCCATTCGGCATGCCGCGCCACCCACTGCTCCGCGAGGTCCTCCGGGTCACCGTCGTACGGACCATGGTCACCGGGGAAGTTCAGCTGCTGCCGGGTCTCCTGCTCACGCCGTTCCGCTTCCGTGACCTTGTCCGCGACCTGCGCCACGCTCAGTCCCTCGCCCTGGCGCCGAACCGTAGCCCGGGCCACATCTTCGGTACTCCACATCACGCGTTCCCCTTCCGCGCCGCCCACTCCAGACCGAGGCCGGCCAACTGCGCACGCCGCTCCGCACTCAACTTCGCCGCCCTCTTGCGGGTGTTGTCGAGCCATGCCCCAAGCTTCACGGCCTCCTGCTCGCCCTCCCCACCACCGCTCACGTCGATCAGTTCGACGTGCTTGCGAGCGGGCCGCAGGTGCCCTTCGCGTGCGTGGAACTGGCGGGCGGCAGCGAGGTTGGTGTTCCACCGTTCATCCTGCGACCGTCGCACCGGCCCGACCGCCTCGCCCTCAGCCGCAGGCTCGATGCCGAGCGTCTCCAGCAGGTACTGCTGCGCGGGCATAAGCCTGTCCCACCCCACCCGCTGTCCAGCGATCCACACCCCCAGGTCCTCGCCCTGCACGACCAGCTCGCCCGCCCCCGCCGGGAGACTGCCTCCGGCCTTCACGTGGGCGAGCGCGAGTCGGTAGTTGCGCTGCCATCCGATCTCCCACGCCGGGCACCATCCGGGATCAATCTCTGCCAGAGCCTCCTGACGACTCGTCGACAGCTCCCCGGCATAGGGAACGCCCGTTTCCCCGGCCTCACGCCGTGCGGCGTTTTCCAGCGTCTTCCGGGCCGCTGCACGCTGGTTCTTGGCCCACACCCCGATAGCCATCGAACCGGCACCGCCCCCGACACCGCCGCTGCCCCACACGGCGTTGGCTGGCGGGAGGAAGTGCCCGTGGACGGCCGCGTAGGAGCGGGCGACTTCGAGGCCGGCGTCCCACGCGGACGCGTGCACCGACCACACCATCCCCAGCCGCTCCAACTCCGTCACACGCGAGGCTTCCAGCGTCCCGGCCGCGTAGTACCGCCGCTGATCTGCCACCCAGGCCCCCAGCGGATGAGCGCTCGCGGCTCCCCAGTCCTCCGGCGTGACGTACGTGAACGGCACCCGCAACTCGCTGTTGCCGGTCTCGCGCAGCCACCTGGTGGCGGCTTCGATGCCGCGCCGCCAGTAGGCGCCTTCGGGGTCGATGACCCGCAGCTGTGTGAGGTCTCACTGATGCTGCGGTGACGGTACGTCGGTGACCTGCAGTACCGCAGGTGTAATGAGACCCTTTCTCAGACCTGTCCATGCCGTTTGACCTGCGGTGCTGCATGTTGGGTGAGACTGCCGCAGATGTAATGAGAACGCCTATAGGGCGCGGCTGAGGGAGTCGGTCGAAGCCTGTTCACCGGGTGCTGGCCGGCCGTGACTGCTCGCACCCCCGCAGCACGCCTCCTCGCCCAGCCATCTGGTGATGGCCGCTCAGCTCTCGACGTTGATGCCGTGATCCGTGGCCAGCCTCGCGAGACCGGTGTTGTAGCCCTGCCTGACGGCACGCTTGCTCAGGCAGGGGGTTCATCGGCCCCGGACTGTCCAGGCAGGTGCCCGGCCGGTTGCGTGGCGGAGTTCTCGAAGACGCACTTGGCTAAAGCCGTCTGGCCGAGAGGGCGTCGCGGGCTACGGCAGGTCGTACGTGCTGGCCTCTGGGTGACGGGCCGGTCGGCTCCTGCACCGGTGCTGTCAGCGCTGCCCTCTACGCTCGGTGCCTGTGACGACAGCAGCATTGCCGGGGGTAGTCTATCCCTGGGCGAGGAAGACGGCACCGCTAGCGGATTCCACACTCCGAGGCGGCTGGACCGGTTTGCCTGCTGCGGGGGAGGGCGGCCATGGCCGGCGGTTGGAGGAGTTGCGGGATGTGCCGGTGCTGGCGCTGTTCGGGGAGCGGGGCGCGGGCAAGTCAGTGGCGCTCCTGCAGGAGCGCCAGTCTCTGGAGGCGGCGCAGGCTGCGGCGCGATGGGTGAACCTGGGGCGGTGCCAGACCGAGCGCCAGGTCGGTTCGGCACTGGCTGATGCCGCCGCGGCCCGGGAGGCGGGGGAGTGGTGGGTATTCCTGGACAGTGTCGATGAGGGCTTGAATGTCCTGCCTGCCCTGGGCGGGCTGATCGCCGACTGGATCGACTCGCTCACTGCCGACCAGCGACGCCGCGTGCGGCTGCGTTTCAGCTGCCGTACAGGGCGCTGGCCCGACATCCTGCAGGACACGCTCACGCGGCACTGGCCACAGCAACTTCAGGTGCAGCACTTGATCCTGACTCCTCTCAGCGCCAGCGACGTTGCCGTTGCCGCCGAGAACTACGGTCTGGATGCCGAAGTCTTCACCGCGGTGCTGCGTGAACGCGGTCTGACGCAGTTGGCCATGGCCCCGGTCACACTTCTGCAGCTGCTCGAGTACCACCGCGTTCACGGGACGTTGCCTGCTACGGCGGCCGATGCCTACGAGCAAGCCTGCCTGCTGCTGTGTTCCGAGAGCAGGCGTCCGACCGACATCCGTGAACTGCGGGCCCAGCCCACAGGCCAACGCCTGCTGCCGGTTGCCGCCCGCGTGGCGGCGACGATGCAGTTCTGTGCCCAGAACGTGCTGAGCGATGATGCCCAGCTGCTCTCCGGCAGCGGGGAGATCACCCTGGCCGAGCTGGAGGGCGGGCAGGAGCCCGGCCTGCAAGGCAGCGAGGTCCCGTGCACGACCGACGAACTGCGCCAGCTGACCGAGTCCCATCTGTTCGAGCCTGTGGGCCTGTTGCGGTGGACCTTCACACACCGTAGCTACCAGGAATTCCTGGCCGCTCACTATCTGAGGGCCCACCAGGTCGACCCGCGCGCTCAAGCCGGCCTGCTGTGGGTCGGAGACGGCGCGGCCCGGCACATCTACCCTGCCCACCGTGAAGTGGCCGCCTGGCGCAGCGGCAGCGACAGCACCCTCTTCGAAGACCTGTTGCGTGAGGATCCGCTGGTGCTGCTACTGGCCGACCTGCCCGCACGGCCCGCCACCGACCGGGCCCGGGTCGTCGAAGCCCTCTTCAGCCTGGCGCAACGAGACGACACCCTCGATTTCGATAACACCAACCTGCACCGCCTTGACCACCCTGGACTGCCCCAGCAGCTCCTTCCCCGCCTGCGACCAGACGCGGACGGACTCGCTACGGCCATCGCGCTGCACATAGCCCGACGCTGCCGCCGCTCGGAGCTGACCGACGCCCTGCTCAAGGCCGCCGAGACCGCCAGCCTGTCTCAGGAACGACGCGTCCTTGCCCTGCAGGCCGTCGCCGGCTTCCGTCCCTCGGATGCCCGGACAGTGGACCGGATCAGACAACTGGCCGCCCATGACCCCTCCCCGGAAGTCGTCGCGGCCGCGCTCGACCGGCTGTGGCCTGCCCACCTGACCCTGCGCGAGCTGCTCGACTCCCTGCGCGATCCGGCCCCCGACTACTACGGCCACGCGTGGATTCTGCGCTCGCAGATACCGGATCAACTGACCGCCGCCCAGACCGCTCAGGCCCTGCTGTGGGCCCGCGACACGCTGCAAGAGCCGCTGCCCGGACGCAGCATCGTCCTGGCCGCCAACCTGATCGGCCGCGCGGTCACCCTGGCCGGCACCCACGGCCTTCCCGGTCTGTCTCATCCTCAGGCCGTCATCGGCGAGGCCCTCATCGCGCTGGCCAACCACAGCGCTGTCCTGCACAGCCTCGAAGGCCGCACCGAGCAACAAGCCCTGGGCGACGCCCTGCGCGCGCAGCACGGTCTGCGCCGCGCCGTGACGCATCACCTGCTCACTCACACCAGCGAAGATCAGTTCATTGGCATCCTGGTTGCCGTCCCGCACGGCTGCCTGACCACGTATGACGACGCGTTCTACTGGATGGAGCACTGGGACGAACTCGCCGACGTGCCACCCGTACTCGCCCGGCTCGTCGTATCCATCGCCCCGCCGGCGGACCCCGAGCTGCAGGCCCGGGCCGAAGCAGCACGCTCCGCCCATCCCGCCCTCCGAGAGATCACTGCGAGATGGGACCAAGACCCCGATCCCGACCCGCACCCCCAGCAGCACATCGACACCGCTCCCGACGACAGCCGCACCTACAGTGAGGCGCGTCTGCGCGAAGCACTGGGCGCCGTCCATACCGCCGGCCCCGAGACCATCCGGCGCGCCTGGGGCGCCGTCATCGACCAGATGCGATGTACCCAGGATGGAACCAAGCCCCCTCACCTGTGGGCAGAGCCGCTGCTGCTGTCGGCGCATCACACCCCCTGCCGCCCGGCCCAGGGCAGCAGCCTCGATGCGGAGCTGAAGGCCGCCGCCCGGCACGTCCTTGCGACCGTGCCGCCCCTCCCAGCTGAGCTGCTGGCCCACGGCCGGAACGCCCATCCGGTGCGGATGCTGGAGCTCAGCGCTTTCGCCATCCTGGGCACCCCGGACGAACTCCCTCCGAACCCTCCCGATCGCTGGGCCGGCTGGAGCCTTGCCCTGGCCACCACATACGCCTACAACCCTGCTGCCCAAGCGATCCGGGACGCCTTCATGCCCGTCTGCGCCGAACACGCCGGCCCGGCACTGCTCCCGCTGCTCGACAAGGTGCTGCGTGACCCCCATACCGATCCCGTCACCACGCATGACCTGGCCCGCTCTCTCGGAGCCCATGCACAGCCAGACGTCCTCGACGCCCTCAGCGACTGGGCCGACCACCCCGACCGCAACCTCGAACACTGGCAGAGCATCACCGGCGCCCTGGCCTTCGCCGGGCACCCGTCCGCCCCCTCGCGCCTGCAATCGGTCCTTGAGAGCAACCCGTCGGGGCCAGCGGCGACACCAGACATCCTGAACCGATGGCTCATGGCGGCCCAGATTCTGCTGCACTGCCCGGCCCTGCCAAGCCTGTGGCCGCTCGTACAACAGCGTCTGACCGACGACGCACTCGCCCAGGCATACATCGACCGGCTTAGCCAGCGCCCCGCCCTCCACTACACGCAGTCACACCAGCTGGCTAGCCTGAACGAGGAAGCCCTCGCCGAGCTGTACCTCTCGCTCGGCCGACATGTGACGGCAGAGACACTGGACCCGCCCCTGCGCTCCGGCTGGAGCGGTGAGGACCACTTCGGCGAGCTGATCCGGTCCATCCCGCCGCTTCTGGAGGCCAAGAACACACCGCAGGCAGCCCACCAGCTGCGCCGGATGGCCACCCGGACAGGACTGTGGCGTCTGCGCCACCTAGCCCGGCGCACTGCCCTGGCAGCCGCGGAGTCGCTGCACACCCCCACAACGCCGCCTCAACTGCGGGCACTTGCGGAGCAGTCCCAGCAACGGCGCTGGGTCACGGACGAAGGGCACCTCCTGGCGCTCGTGCTGGAGGCCCTCGGCCGCTTCCAGCAGGCCCTGGACCGCCCCAACGGCCTGAGCATCGCCCTGTGGAACCGATCGGAGGCCTCCGCGGCCCAAGCCGACTGGTGGCCCTGCTGGGAGGAAGATATGAGCGACATCCTTGCCGTGTTCCTTCTGCAGGACATTGGTGGCCACCGCGTGGTGGTCAACCGTGAAGTGCAGCTCGACCGGCCGGGCCTTGCCGGCCGGCGCACGGACATCCAGATCGAGGTCCCCGCTCCGCCGGACAGCGGACACGATCCCGTCAAGCTGGTGATCGAGTGCAAAGGCTGCTGGAACAACAGCCTGCCTACGGCTCTGGAGCACCAGCTCGTCGACCGCTACCTGCACACCTCCCGCACCGCGGGCATCCTGCTGACCGGCTACTTCGACTGCGACCGCTGGGCGGCCACCAAGCGGCGATCGTGCCCCGCAACCCATCACACACTCAAGTCCGTTGACCGCCACCAGCAACAACAGGCCCAGATACAGCGAGACCTCAAAGGGGTCCCAGTCGCAGCCTTCACCCTCGACTGCACCCTGCCCTGACCGGATGCCGCCGAAGTCGGGCCCGGGGAAGCCGACAACAGTTCCAGTGGTCCCCAACGAACAAGGTGCCCTCGGGGACCCAGGAACAGACGCTAGTGCTTCTGCCCCTCGTGGTCGGTCTGCTCACACGGACAACTTCAGCCACCGCCCCTCCAGCGGCCGGATCGGACGGCACCGATCCAACCGCCACTCACCCGACGAACCTATGCGGTGAGAGCACCAGCAATAGTTCATGGGTGCGCCCGGGGCTCAACCAGCTCAGACGGCAGCACGCTCACTTCTACCGGAGACGCACGTCCGGGGCGCCGTCTCGGCGCCGCGAATCGTGGCTGGCCGCTGCTGCGTACCAGATGTCGTCATTGAGGTACTCGGGCAGACCTCGGTGGAAGCAATGCGCCCACTCCCGTGCAGCCCGGTGGATGGCCATTTTGCCGTCCCCGGGGACCAGGTACTTAAGGCCTGGGTCGTTCCGGCGGTAACCGTGGTAGAGGATTGCGAGAGGACTGGTGTTAACGGAGTAGCCATACCGGCGGCTTTGCTGAGCGCCCAAGGGGCCCTGGCCCCGCACTGCGTGGACGACTGCCCGCCACTGCGCGCTGTCCATGTCGAATGAGTCCTTGTTCCAGGCAACCGGTACGTGGTCGCAGTGGATCTCCCCGACGATCCGGCCCATACCTGCGGGCATGTCGATGGGGTATTCCATGCGCGCGTCACCAGAGTCGTCATGCCAGGCGAACAGACTCTTGTCGCGAACGAGGATCTTCCTGCCATGGCTGTAGAAGTCGATGCCGTAGTCGGTCGTGTGCAGATACCGCTGGATGCCTACCCAGCCCCACACTCGCTGGGGGAGCGGAGTTAGACGATGGCTCTGACACTCGGCGCAGCGCTCAGCATCCAGGGCGCTGTGGTGCCCGCAGACCGCGCAGTCGTGCACGGTGGCCACGGTCACATTGATCGGCAGTCTGGCAGGGACTGGGCCCTCGCGACGCAGAACTGACCGGTTGTCGCCCCAGATGCACGGAAGGCGCGGGCCGACCTTGCGTCCGTTGATGGTGAGATGCAGACGGTTCTCGCGAATCGGGTAGCTGTAGATGTCTCCGAGCTTGACGCCCAGACGGAGCTGTTCGGCGGCAGACCAGGGTTCGCGCAACTGGGAGATGGTGATGTGGGTGCCGTGTTCTGACGGCTCTACCTTGGGCTCAGTGCTCACCGGCACCCGCCACTCCGCGCCGCGTACCAAGGAGCCCAGGTCGATAGTGAGGACGCTCCAGTCTGCTGCCTCAGGGCGGGCGGTGCGCACGGTTATGTGTGATCCCAAACGGCTGGTGGCGACGTTGAAGCCGAGCCCCAGAGTGGGGTAACGGGACGCTTTACCGCTCCAGCCGAGACGCGCCGCTTCAAGAAGCGCCTTGTCATTCATGCCGGGGCCGAGATCAGAGATCGTCACCGTTTCCTGTCCAGGATGGCTGCCGTCGGAGAACTCGATCGACACGGGCAACGGATCGGCTGGGCTGGTTGGGCGGGTGCCATAGGCCGATGCCTGCGCAGCGACCGCGTTGTCCACGAGCGCCGCGAAGCAGCTCCAGCCAGACATGGGCAGGTCGGATAATGCCCTCAGCAGCTGCGGGGAGGGAACCACATGCACAACCTGCCGCTGAGGAGCGTGAGGGTTGCGTTCTGCTCTGTCCCACGCCGCGGCCCAGGATGCCTCGGCATCCTCACCGACACCCAGCACACGGACGAAGGAGAGCATGATGTCCTTGCGCAGGCGGGTCTTACCGCGCAGGGCCTCGTTCAGTGTGGTCCTGGGCAAGATACCCGGCCCGGCACGCTCCTGCAGCTTCCGCAGGCTCGGCCTGTCGTGTGCGGCGTGCAAAGCCCACATGGCTTCCCGCAATTGTGCGAAAGTGCTGATCTCCTCTACGCGGACCTGTTCCGCTGCCGAAGAGCCGGCCGTTCCGACGCTTTGCGCCTGTTGCCACAGTGCACGGGCCTCGTCCAGGCTGGCTCCGCATGCTCGTGCGAACGCTTCCACGACCGGCAACGGCGTGCGGCAGCCGTTCGCGGCCCGATGCAGCCGGGAGCTGCTCATGCCCGCTTCTCGCGCCAGTTCCGCATAGGTGAGGCCAGCGAGGTGGCGCGCCCGGCGAAGCCACCGCGCCACCTCGCCCATCTCTGCGGCACGCACACGGAGCTCCTGCTCGTGACGTCCCATCAGAATCCCGTCAGGCGTGACGGCCGTCGGTGCGCCACGCTTGGAGCGCGGCAAGGGTGATGGCTGCCGTCACCTCGACCACGAGAGCCGCCAGCATCTCCTGCCAGGGCAGCGCCGCGCAGGACAGTGCGACCAGGATGATCAGCACGGCAATAACGACCGTGCCTCCCCGGGCCGGCTCAGGCTCGGGCCGACCGGCCCCAACACAGGAAAGAGTTCCGCTCATAACTGTCAACACACCCTTTGCGCTTTGGACTTGAGTGCTCCACGCGCCAGCGGGTTTGGGGCCTGCTCGGCGCAGCACGTTCCTTGGATGATGCCGCATCCGGCGGACGCACGCCCAACCGGAATCCTGCCGTCCCGGGTTTGTCCCAACACTGTCCCGATCATGAACGATATGCCGTTGATGCTGGTCAGAGCATGCTGAGAGACGCTGGGACAGCATGCTGCTGAGGGATGTTGCAGCCCCGTCCGGACTTCGAGTTGCGTGCCCGACGCACATCGGCGAGCCTGTTCAGCAGGATCCTGCGCTTTGGAAATGACACAGGGACCGTGGCCCGGGACGCATTTGGGGTGTGACCCGGCCAACTGGGCTGAATCTCCGGGCCACACCGCTCGGAGACCAGCTCACCCCGTTTGCTGTTCGCCTTGGGCGGCACGTGGGCCGTGCCCACGTCAGCGATACGCGTATGCCCCGGCCAGGCAAGAACGGCCCTCCTAGCGAAGCACCATGTGCGGCCCCCCCGCCCTAGCGGTTGGGAGTCAGCGGCAGACCGTCCTCGGGCCTTACGAAGACGACCATGTGGCGTGCGCGGGTGATGGCGACGCGGAGCAGGCGGCGATTGCCGCGGATGCGTTCAGCGTCCCATTCCGGGTCCAGTAGGCGGCTGTGGTAGGCGCCCTCGGCGATGACCACGCCGTCGAATTCCTTCCCCTTGGAGCGGTGCATACTCATCAGACTGACGGCGGCTGTGTTCTGTTCGGGCACGGCCAGTTGGTCGTTGGCCAGGGCGCGGCGTATAGCGGCGGCTGCATCCGTGTAGGCGGCTGCTCCGTCCCAGGCTTGGGTGAGGGTGAGAGCCAGTCGGTCAGTGGCGTTCAGCATCCGTAGCATCCGCACTTGCTTGAACAGTTCCACGAGTTCGGCGGACCCCTGCAGGCGGGTTCGGGTGTCCTGCCAGTCGGCAACCGGCCGGCCGACCAGCTTCAGGCCGGCGTCGTAGGCGGCCAGAAGGGACTGGGCTGTCTTGGCACGCGGTGGTTTGCCTTCGGTGAGCGCGGTGATGGCCCGCTCGATGGTCTGGATCTTGCTGCGCGCGCCGGTGGTGCCACGCGTGAACTTGGTGCGGTAGAAGTCGGCCACGGCGCGAAGGGTTTTGGTGAGCGCTTCGAGGCGGGGCAGGGCGGGCCACTCCAGCATCGAGGCCACGACGAATCCGGCTGCGGCGGACAGCTCGGGGTCCCAGTGCAGGTCGTGATCGACGGGCGGCAGCACACCGCGGGCTGTCACGTTCTCCACGCTGATCTTCTCGGAGATGCGTCCAACGAGGCTGTTGGTGGTGGCCAGGACCGCGAGCGTGGGGTCACGCTTGAGCTCGGCCCGTAGATGACTCCGCAAGGCGATCACCGCCTGGTGAGTGCGGATCTCGACGGGAATGGCTCCCCGCTGCTGAGCGTAGGTAAGGGCTTTGACGCTGTCCGGGACGGGGGAGGGGGTATTGCGCAGGACGGCGTTGGCGTAGCCGAGCAGCCCGCCTTCCGGGCTGCGGTGGTTGTCTTTTGACAGGTCGAAGCGGACCGGTTGCAGATGGGCGATGGCGTGTGCGATGCGTTCCTCGTCGACGCCGGGCAGGTGGCCGAAGATGCGCTGGTCGGGGTCGGCCAGGCAGATCACGGTGGAAGCCTGGCTGAGCGACTTGACGGCCCGCCACTGGTCGATGTTGGTGTCCTGGAACTCATCCACGATGATCAGCGGGTAGATGCCGCAGTACAGGGAGCGCACCGCGGTACTGCCTTCCAGCAGGTTGGCGGCGGTGTCGGCAAGTCGGTCGAAGACGTACCGCCCCTCCTCGGTAGCCATCCGCCGGCACTCTGCTGGCCAGGCGTCCTTGTCTCCGCCGAAGTCGGCGCGCAACTCCCGCTCCCGGTCGGGGGTGATGAACGACGACGGCCGCCCGGTCAGCAGTCGGCCGTGGCTGCGCACGAGCTCGAGGAAGAAGGCGTGGAAGGTGCGCACCTCCAGCCTGGCACGTGCGGACCGGTTGTACAGTCCGCTCATCCGGTCGTTGATCTGCCGCACCGCCGCGCGGGAGAAGCTCAGGAACAGCACTCGCTGTTCGTCCTGCAGAAGCTCCTGGGCCTTGAGGGCTTTCAGCAGAGCGATCGTGGTCTTGCCGCAGCCGGGCCCACCTTCGATCAGTGCATGCCCGGTGCTGGCCAGGATTGCCTGGCGGGTGTCGTCAAGTTCCATCGGCCGCATCGCCGTCGGCGTCTGGCGCCGGGGGCGTGGTGTCGGTCTCTGCCACCGGTCGCAGGTCGCGGTCGATCTGCAGAAGGAAGCCAGCAATCGAGGCCGGCAGGTCGGCCAGGCCGCTGCACTCGGCGACGAGGGCGGCGCCGTAGCCGTCTCCCTTGCGGGCTTTGAGGACCTGCCGAGCCAGTGTGCGAACCGCGGCGTCGTCCATGTCTTCGTGCAGAAGCCCGCACTTCACCGGGTAGTCCGTCCGGCCCGCGGCCGAGCTGAGGAAGCGCCGCTGCACCGTGGGCGGGATCTCCGAGGTGAGTAGGTCCTCGATCCCGTTATGAGCGATCACGGTGTAGCGGGTGAAGTCGGCCGTCTTCGCCTCGACTTCGGGGGAGAAGGGCCGCACCGGAGTGTCGTGGATGCCATACACCGGCTTGCCCAGGCTCTTGAAGACCGGAGCGAACAGCGGCACCGAAGCATCGCCCTGCGCGTCGAAGACCGTGACGCCAGCGAGGTCGGGGTGCAGATAGTCCACAGCAGGATCCTGCTCCAGGACATCGGCGACCGCGGGGACCAGGTCGGCCTCCGTGGCGCCCTCCACCACCAGCACCGCACGGGCCAGCACCGCTTCGGCGAAC
The DNA here is from genome assembly GCF_036182465.1 of Streptomyces sp. NBC_00258. Classification (NCBI taxonomy): domain Bacteria; kingdom Bacillati; phylum Actinomycetota; class Actinomycetes; order Kitasatosporales; family Streptomycetaceae; genus Streptomyces; species Streptomyces sp. NBC_00258. The sequence continues at coordinate 439,113 of NZ_CP108081.1, read as the reverse complement.
TGGCGGCGGTTGTCCCGGTACCGCTTGGCCTTGAAGTCCGTCGGCAGCACCACCGGCGAACTGCTCAGCTCACCCGTCTCGTTCCGTCCCAGCACCACGATGTTGCCGGGGTCGAACTTCTCGATGACATACGGCGAGTGCGAGGTGACGATCGCTTGCCCCATGCGCTGGATGACGAAGTCGACCAGGCGGCGCTGTGCATGCGGCGGAAGCGCAATCTCCGGCTCCTCCATTGCAAAGATCACCGAGTGATCGCCCTTGAGCTCGGCGATGTAGGTCAACAGGGCGAACACAAGCAGGTTCAGGGTGCCGGTACTCAGCCGGTTGAAGGGCACGCCGTGCGTGCCGGGCTGGGTGGCAATGAACAGGCGCAGTACCTCCCGCAGGTGCTCTCGGGTGCGCTCGGAGACCTGCAGATCCACCGGGTCAGGCTGCGCGGACAGGCTCACGAAGCGGTCCACCCGCTCGGCCACCTCGCCGCGAATCTTGGCGAAGCCCGAATCCTCACCCGCGATCACGACCGCGGCAAGATCGGTCAGGGCCTTCTCCCACAGCGGTCCGGCCCGTTCGGCCTCCAGCCGCACGATGGTGTCCAGCAGTGACCCCCGCTGGAAGGTCAGCGCCCTGCTCCCGGTCCGGTTGGGCCGCAGATACAAAAACCCGCAGTGACGCTTGTCCTCACGGGTGAAAGGGCGCAGGCCCGCGCCGAGTTCGGTGCTCTCCTCGGTGAGGTCATCCGGCACGCTTTCGGGGTGGGCGAAGTAGGTGCCGCCGAAGAAGTCGTCTTCCTGCGGGTCGAACCGGCCCAGGAATACCACCGGCAGGCACCATTCGCCGGCGTCCGCCTTTTCCATCGCGCCCGGCTCCAGATCGGCGAAGTCATCCCGCTGGGCCGACCACCGCCGCAGGTGAGGTCCGAAGCGGCGCTCGGCCTCCGGCGACAGGCCGGTCAGCACGGCCTCCAGCCGGATCTCGGGCAGTTCACCATCCACCGGCTGGTAGCGGGTGCCGTAGAAGTCGTACTCGTCGACCACCGGGCGGCGGAACATCCGCTCCGGTCCCAGGATGAGCTCCAGTGCCTCACAGACGGTGGATTTGCCGATGCTGTTGGAGCCGACCAGCAGCGAGTGGCCGCTCAGCACAACGGTGCCGTGGCTGATGCCGCGGAAATGCTGCAGTGTCAGCCGTCGTACCTTCACCGTTGCTGCCCTCTCAGCCATCTCACCTCAGACCGCAGCCGCCGCGGGAGCGCTCCGTCGCACGGATGGGAGAGGCAACTGCCCAGCCGGGAGAAGGACTTGCCAGCCAGGCTGAAGTCACTGATGCGATTGTAGCTTTTCTGATGGTCTTGCTGTTTCAGGGGGAAACATGGCGCTGTGCCCGCCAGGATGGCTGTGACGTTGTTCAACGGCCCCTCGATATTGGCCACTTGGCCCCGGGAGGTCGCAGATCACTGCGTGACGTTCCGAAGCGGCCCCACCGCCATCCACCTGCAGGTAGGGGCCACGAGGCGGGGCCTCCGGCAGACCGTCATCGAACGTCTGTCGGCGCCAGCGATGGCCAAATTCGGTGGGGCCGGTTGTCGGCGTCGAAGCCACGCCAGAATGTCCTTCGCCGCTTCGGCGTCGGGACGCTCGATCCTGGGTTTCACGTCGAGGCGTCCGGAGTGCAGGATCGCGGGGTCGCATTCCACAAATCCCTCTCAGACCAGTTCGAGTGGATGCCCCCGGTGCACTCGCCAGCGCACCGGCTCCGGCCGAATGAGCCCGGGAGGAACCGCGCCATACGGCAGGCCCTGTGACGGTGTGTGAGGCAGCCGGTGCCGCTGCGGCTGATGAGCCGCTGCGCGTTCCGTGGATTGTCTGGCGGTCAGGGAAGGTTGAGGGGAGCTCGATCGCAGCGCTGACCGTGTGGTTTGTGTTGCTCTTGCGCGGCTTCCAATCGATCGGCGTCCTCGGTTCTATCCCGAGTGTGGGCCTGTGACTGGCCATTCCCGGGTCGGTGCTGCAGTTCGTCGGACGCTGCCGGTCACGCTCGGTACCTTTCTGGGTACGACTAGTTGCATCGGGGAGGGGGTCCCGTAATGCCACGTCGAAGGTCTAGCGGGGTGGGGCAGAGGCTCTCCAGGCAGGGGACCGTTACTGGGGCTTCGACGCTACTGGCGTTCGCGGCGGGTGCGCTGGCCAACCTGGCGACGTCACAGTGGACTTGGACGGTTGGGGCCGCACTCTTCGTGCTGGTCGCAGTGTGGGTCGCTTTCGAAGTCTGGCGCGTGGACCACGAGGCTGATGCAACCGGGCGGGGAGGACCGAACGGGAATGGTTCCAGGACGTCCGAGGAGCTCCGACGGCCGTGGATGGCGCCGCCGTTGGAGCGGATGGTGGAACGTCCCGAACTGGCCGCTCGTTTGATGGCCGCGCTGTCGGCAGCCGGGGCCACCGAGGTGGGAATGACCACCGGGCTGCGAGGAGCCGGCGGGTTCGGCAAGACGACGCTGGCGGCCTGGGCGTGTCACCAGACTCAGCTGCGCGAGCGCTATCCGGGCGGTCTTCTATGGGCCACCCTTGGCCAGGAGATCCGTGGTGCGGATCTGGCTGAGCGGATCAATGACCTGGCCTGTGTACTGAGTGGACGGCGGCCTACGCTGTCAGATCCGGACGCCGCCGGAACCGAGCTGGGACGGCTGCTCGACGAGCGCGCGGAATCGGTGCTGCTCGTTGTCGACGACGTATGGGAAGAGTCGCAGCTTCGGCCTTTCGGGTTCGGCGGCCGGGACTGCACGCGGCTCATCACCACCCGTATTCCCGACCTGCTTCCCGCCAGTAGTCGTCACCTCGTCGTGGACGCCATGTCCGCTGACCAGGCCCGGCTCCTGCTCACCGGCGGCGTTGCGGGGCTTCCCGCAGAGATCACGGAAGGGCTGAGCAAGGCGGCCGGACGATGGCCGGTGCTGCTCAACCTGATCAACGGCACACTGCGCCGGCGCATTGAGCGGGGCCAATCGGCGCAGGAAGCCGCCGAGCAGGTCATGCGGACGCTGCTGGCTGACGGCCCCGGCGCTTTCGATCCTGCGCGTCCGGCCGACCGGAGCCGGGCTGTGGCGGCTACTGTCGAGGCCAGTCTGACTCTGCTCGCGTCGGCCGACCAGATCCGTTGTCTGGACCTGGCTGTGTTCCCCGAGGACGTGGACATCCCACAGGACATTCTCGGGCTGCTGTGGCCTGGCGTGCGGGTGGACGCGCTGTGCGAGGAACTGGCCGGGCTGGGGCTGGTAGCCGACTACCGACTCGACGCGCCGGGACCCAGGCTAGTGCTGCACGACGTGATCCGAGCCTACCTGCGCACCCGCCAGGGACCCGACGCGCGCACCGAGACGCACCGGCGGCTGACCGCCGCCTCGGCTGCGCTGTTGGCACGACACGACGGAGTGCCGAGGCCGTGGTGGACCATGCCCGCCGACTCCAACTATCTGTGGCGCTACCTGCCATACCATCTGGCCGCGGCCGATCAACACGAGGAGCTGGCCACCCTCGTGTGCGATCTGCGCTGGGTCGAGGCTAAGACGCGTCGCCTCGGTTCCGTGGTGGGCGTCATCGCCGATCTGGAGCTGTCAGACACTCTCACCGCCAGAAACCTGCGGCGGGTCCTTCAGTCCGCCGCCCATCTGCTCGGCCCGATTGACCCGCCCGAAGCACTGGGCGCGACGCTGGCCGCCCAACTGCACGGCGAACCCGGCCTTGAAGCCGAACTCCACGCCTACCGACAGACCCTGCCGCGCCCCCGGGTGGAGCCAACATGGCCCCTGCCCGACAGGCCTGACCCAGCCCGCCCCCACCCGACCGGCCACAAGGGCGCCGTCACGAGCTGTGCTTTCTCTCCCGACGGGAGCCTGCTGGCCACTACTAGCAACGACCACACCGCACGTCTGTGGCGGGTCGCCGACGGCACCGAACAGACGGTGCTGTCCGGGCACACCGAAGGTGTGTGGGACTGCGCCTTCTCTCCTAGCGGCGCTGTGCTCGCCACTACCGGCATCGACCACACCGTCCGGCTGTGGCGGGTCGCCGACGGGACCGAACTCGCGGTACTGATCGGTCACACCGACTGGGTGACGAGCTGCGCCTTCTCATCGGACGGCAGCCTGCTCGCCACCAGCAGCGAGGACGGCACCGCACGCATGTGGCGGGTCGCCGACGGCACCGTCGACGCCGTGCTGACCGGCCACGGCAAGGGCGTTACCAGCTGTGCTTTCTCTCCCGACGGGACCCTGCTGGCCACCAGCAGCCACGACCACACCGCACGCATGTGGCGGGTCGCCGACGGTACCGAACAGAGAGTCCTGTCCGGGCACACCCACACGGTGGACAGCTGCGCCTTCTCACCGGACGGCACGCTGCTCGCCACCTCGAGCCACGACGACACCGCCCGGCTGTGGCGGATCGCTGACGGCACCGAACGGACCGTGCTGACCGGCCATTCCTCCATGTACAAATGCGTCTTCTCGCCGGACGGCACCCTGCTGGCCACCGCCAGCGCGGCCGACGGCATCCGCCTGTGGGCGGTCGCCGACGGCACCGAGAAGGCGCGACTCAGCGGGCACAGCGGCTGGATCCGCGGCTGCGCATTTTCCCCGGACGGCACGCTGCTCGCAACGACCAGCAACGATCAGACGACCCGCCTGTGGCGGGTCACCGACGGCACCGAACACACGGTCCTGACCGGCCACATCCGGGTGTACCGCTGCGCGTTCTCGCCGGACGGTACCCTGCTGGCCATCACCAGCGACGATCGCACAGCGCTGCTGAAGGAGATCCCTGGCGGCGCTGAACGGGGCGTGCTCACCGGCCACATGGGGCGCGCCTACAGCTGTGTCTTCTCCCCCGACAGCACGCTGCTCGCCACCACGAGCAACGACCGGACGGCACGGCTGTGGCGGATCACCGATGGCACTGAACACGCCGTACTCACCGGCCACACCTACTGGGTGACCGGCTGTTCCTTCTCCCCGGACGGCACGCTGCTCGCCACAGCCAGCCAGGACAAGACGGCACGGTTGTGGCGGATCGCCGATGGCAGCCAGGCAGCGGTGCTGACCGGGCACACCGAGGGAGTGACGAGCTGCGCGTTCTCTCCCGACGGCACCCTGCTCGCCACCACAAGTGGTGACCGGACGGCACGGTTGTGGCGAATGGCCGATGGCAGCCAGGCAGCGGTGCTGACCGGGCACACCGACGCGGTGACCAGTTGCGCGTTCTCTCCCGACGGCACCCTGCTCGCCACCACCGCCGACGACCGCACCGTACGGTTGTGGCGCGTCGCCGACCGCACCGAGCACGCCGTGGTCACGGGACACACCAACTGGGTGGAGAACTGCGCCTTCTCCCCGGACGGGACGCTACTCGCGACGTCGGGGCGCGATCAGACCATACGGCTGTGGCATGTAGCCTCCGGCCGCTGCCATTGCGCGCTGCGCCTCGCCAGCGACCTGACTGGCCTGTGCTGGCACCCCAGCGCGGGACTGCTGTGCGCCACCGGTGGGGCAGGAGCGTACATGCTGGCGTACATGCCCTGAAAGTTCGTAGCTCTGCTCACTTGGTGCCGACCGTTCGGAGCGCGCTGAGGACCAGCGCGCGGGTGACCTGCACGACCTCAGAGACACAGACCTGTTCCTGGGAGCTGTGCGCAAGACGGATGTCACCCGGGCCGAACTGCAGGGTCGGGATGCCTGCGGCGGCATAAAGGCGCAGGTCACTGCCGTACGGTGCGCCATGCTCGCGCGGGACAGGGCCACCGCCCGCGACGTCTTGGGCCGCCGCCCGTACGACATCCCGCAGTGGGTGCCCCAACGGCAGACGCCCGCTGGCGAACTGCCCCCCAGACCAGGTAACGGTCGCCGGGTGATCGCGCAGCCAAGGGTCGGCGGCGCAGGCTTCCGCCACGCACAGCTCCAGGTCGGCGCGGGCGGCAGCTGGATCCTCGTCCAGTCGTACGCCGAACCGCCCCTCGGCCACCAAGAGATCGGGCACACTGCTCGCCCAGTCGCCCGAGCGGACCATACCGACGGACAGCGCGTAGGGAATTTTGTACTCCGCCATCAGCGGATCCGGATTGGCATTCCGCTTGGTCTCCAGACGAGCCAGCGCCCAGTGGACAGGCAGATACGCGTCAAGGGCGCTGACCCCTGCGTCACGGGAGCTGCCGTGGGTAGCCAGACCGGGGACGCTGATGCGGAAGGTCAGCGCGCCGGCGTTGGCCGTGATCAGAGCGCCGCCGGTCGGCTCGGTGATGATGCAGGCGTCGCCCGTGTGGCCGCGCTGGAGCGTGCCGAAGGTGCCGAGTCCGCCGTCCTCCTCACCGACCACGAAATGTACCGCCAGCCGACCGCGCAGCCTCGCCCCACTGACCCGGATCGCAGCCAGCGCGGCAAGGTGGGCCGCCAGCCCCGCCTTCATGTCACATGCGCCTCGGCCATGAACGGTGTCCCCAACAACCCTGGGCACGAACGGGTCCCCGTCCCACTGCCCGGGATCGCCGGGCGGTACGACGTCGACGTGACCCTGGAGGATCAAAGTCGGGCCGTCGCCGCCGTCTTCCGTGGCCCCCACCAGCCCCCACGCCTCGTCCCGCGGCGCCTCAGCCCCTGGGAAGCTGGGATGCGCCAGCAGCGCGGGCAGATCCATGGACCACAAATCGACGTCCAGCCCGAGCTGGTTCAGCCGCCCGGCCAGATGGTGCTGAGCCTCGGATTCCGCGGGACTCCCGGTCACACTCGGGATCGCGATCAGCTCCAGCAGAGTTCTGGCGATGGCCTCCTCATCGACTGCAGCCAAGGCGGCAGCCTCCTGGGTACTCAACTCGGCAGTGAACACGTCAGCGGTCATGGATGGTTGCTCCTGTCACGGCTCAGTACGTCACTGCTCGTTGCAGGCGCTGAACCCAATTCCGGATCCTAAAGGGCGGCAATTGGGTGCTCAATCGTGATATCCGGCCGATTGGTGCTGTAGCCGCAGTTGCTGTGACCGGTGGTGTGGCTGCTCGTTTAGCCGGGCATGGGTGCGGACGGCACGGTTGATGAGGTGCATCGCTGGGCGGCTGGTCTGGATGCGCTGCATGCTCGGATCGGTGGGTACTTCCGTAGGTCGGAGCCGCGTCGGCGGGTGATGGAGTACTTGTGTGGGCTGCTTGCGCCTCTGGAGCGCAAGAACGGCTGGACGCTGGCCGAGCAAGCCGGTGAGCTGTGCCCCGACGGCATGCAGCGGTTGCTGAACCAGGCCGACTGGGACGCCGACGCGGTCCGCGACGAGGTTCGCGGCTTCGTGCTGGAGCACCTGGGCGTCGAGGACGGCGTACTGGCCGTGGACGAGACCGGCTTCATCAAGAAGGGGACCCGGTCGGCCGGCGTCCAGCGGCAATACACCAGCACCTCGGGAAAGATCGAAAACTGCCAGCTGGGGGTGTTCCTGGCCTACGCCTCCACCAGAGGGCGGGCGTTGATCGACCGGGAGCTGTACCTGCCCACCTCGTGGACCGAGGATCCGGCCCGCCGGGCGGACGCGAAGATCGGCGAAGACGTCACCTTCCGTACCAAGCCCGCACTGGCCCGCGCGATATTGGAGCGTGCCCTGGACGCGAAGTTGCCGTTTCGCTGGGTTACCGGTGACAAGGTCTACGGTCACGATCCCGTCCTGCGCGGCTGGCTGGCCGAGCGGCGCCTGAGCTACGTGCTGGCGATCGCCCCCAAGTACCGGTGCGGGCCGCGCGGGCAAAACGCCCGCACCGTCTCGGCGATCCCGCCGGAGCACGTCTGGGAGACCCGCTCCGATGGGGATGGCGCCCACGGCCTGCGTGAATACGCCTGGGCCCTGGTCTCGCTGCCTGGCGAGCGGGACGACGGCTTCAACGACGCCCTGCTGATCCGTCGCAACCTCGCCGACGGCGAACGTGCCTACTACCTTGTCCATGCCCCGGCGGGCACTTCGACGACGGAGATCGTGCGGGCCGCTGACGCTTGCTCGGCAATTGAAGAGTGTTTCCAGGCCGCGAAGAACGAAGCCGGGCTGGACCACTATCAAGTACGCCACTACCCGGCCTGGTACCGGCATGTCACTTTGGCCATGGCCGCCGCCGCTCATCTGACGGTCGTGCGGACCACCACCGGTGAAGGAAGAGGATGGTCGTGACCTGATTCGACTGAGCGTGAACGAATCCGAGGCCTGCTGAGCAGATTCGCCCACGCCGTCCGACACGAAGCCGAACACCGCCCTGCACCGGTCACGCTGGTGCCATTAACGCGGTCCGGTTTCAGCTGATTCCGCAGCCCAGGCCACTGCCCCTTGTAACTGCGGTTGCAGCACTACTGAGTTTTTCTACGTAGGGTGAATGGGCTAGCCCGATGGGGACTTCTAGACACTGCTGGACCGCCGCCGCGCTGGCGATCTTGCGGATTGGGCTGGGCGCGCTGGTGGTCTCGGTGGCGGTGATACAGATAACGCCCAGGCTCGGTGCTGGGGCCGTCGCCTCATATGTTGAGTTCGCGTGCTCCTGGCGTCTGCCGCCTGACCAGTAAACGTCCGCCGAGGCCGTCTGACGGCGCGTGGCCAACCGGGAGCGCCGGCCCCGCATCAGGCTTCCAAGGCCGGGCCTGGACGGTGACACCAGCTCGGCCACTCTCCGCATCCTGCGCCAGCGATGACCCCACCGGCCAAGGCCCGTGAGCCGGATCGGTACTGGCACACCTTGACCGGCCGCGGCGACACCGGAGCCGGGCCGGTGGTCGTGCACAGGGTTCATCTTCCTTGGTGTGTCGGCTCTGGGCTGCACAAGTGGCTGCGTCGGACCGGCGCTGGGGTGGGGGTCGGTGCGCGGGGTTCGTTGGCGCGATGGGCGCTGCGCGCTCTATGTAGGCGCACGTGCTTCAACGCCCCACGTGAGAGGGGCTGGTGCTCCGGTTGGGATGCGGCCGCACCCGTAGAGTGTCCTCCCAGCACGGCAGACCAAGGGGACAGGGCGGGTAGCGGGTGGGGCAGCAGCATGTGCTCGGGGTGCACGGGATCGGGCAGGGCAAGACATCGCAGCGCGAGCTGACCAAGAGTTGGCGCGATGGCCTCGATCGCGGGGTGAAACTTCTCCACGGCGGAGCAACGCCCACGGCGGAGGGCATGTTGGCTCCGGTGCTGAAGGTGCCGCACTGGTCGGCGCTCCTGGTCGATGACGGGGGCGGGCTGAGCACGAGGGCGGCATTCCCTGATGACGCGACACCGTTCACCGCGGACGAGGAGGCTTTCGTCGTCCAGGCGCTGGACGACTTGCTCACCCCGGAGGAACGTGCCTACGCCGCGCAGGTCGACCCCACGACGCTCGGACTGGTCAAGGTGCCGCCGAGCATCACCCGGCGTGCGATCGTCTACGACCGGCGCAAGCCCGGCGGTCGGGCCAGCAAGATCATTCTTTCCCTGCGCGAGGTCCACACCTATCTAACCGAACCGGATCTGGCCGACCGGGTGCGCCAATACGTCCTGGAGAGCGCCGACGCGCACACCACGGTCCTGATCGGCCACTCGTTGGGCAGCGTGATCGCCTACGATCTCCTCCGGCACGAGGAGATCGCCGCGCCCGGCACGGCGGGTGCGGCCGTGCACACCTTCGTCACCTGCGGCTCCCCCCTGGCCATCCCCACGGTCCAGCGGGGCATGGGCATCACCAGCGGGCGGCTGATGCAGATCGCGCCCCGTCTTCGGTGGATCAACGTGTTCGACCCGGACGACGCCGTCACCGGCGCCGCGGGCCTGGCCCTGGCGACGGACCAGGTCAGGGACGTCGAGGTCGACAACGGCCGCCTCGATCCGCACGCCGCCGTCAAGTACCTGCGCACCCTCCCCGTCGCCCGCGCCGTCACCGCCACCTGGTCATGACCGACGAGCACGCCCCCGCCACCTCCGAGCGCAGCCTCCTCGTGATCGCCGTCAGCGACTACGACGACGGCACTCCGGCCAAACGCAGGGCCTTCCGCGAGGGGATCGACGCCCAGGTCGCCGTCGTCGAGGACTGGTGGAACAGCTCTCGCTTGGACGACCAGCGCCGCTTCACTCCCTCCCACCCGCCCAAGCCACTGCGGAGCGTTCATGACCTGAGAACGTTCCTCATCGACAAGGACTTCATCGACGCATCTGATGACGAGGCTCTCGTCATCTATCTCACCGGCCATGGCCTGGCCCCTGCGGGACCCCAGCACTTCCTCCGTCTGCCCGACACCCACACCGACCGGCCCCTGGCCACCGCATTCCCCACAGCCGAACTCATCGCCGCGGCCCTCGACTCTCCGGCCGAGCACGTGCTGGTCATGGTCGACTCCTGCTTCTCCGGTCGCCTTGCCGAAGAGCTCGACCGCACTCTCAAGGCTCTGCATCCCGACCGGCATGCCCTGAGCTCGCTGGTCGTCCTGGCCGCAGGCAACGAAGACAGCACACCCCGCCTGCGCGCCTTCACCTCCGCCCTGGCGGCCGTTCACGCTCATTGTGCCGACGAAGCCAACGGCTACGCCCGCTCCCACCTGAGCTGGGAAGACTTCCATACCATCCTGGACACAGTGTGGGATCCGGCGCAGATGGCCGACCTCCATGTCCTGTGGCCGCCTCGCAGTGTCAGCCGCCGTCTCGCCGCCCGTGAGCTGAGCCCCTGTCTGCCCAACCCCGGCCACACCGACACCACCCTGCTGGAGGACGCCCGGAGCCAACTCGGATGGACACGGCCCGATGTCGACGACTACTGGATCACCAGGGCCAGCGGTCAGATGTCCGGCGACGCGGGCTGGTACTTCACCGGCCGCACCGCACTCGTCACCCGCATGAACGCCTTCCTCGCTGGCAGCGACAGCACGCTCATCGTCACCGGGCAGGCCGGCTCCGGCAAAAGCGCGCTGCTGGCCCGCCTGGTCACCCTCAGCGACCCGCGCTTCTGCGACAACCTCATCTACCGCCCCTATCTGGAGGCGATCCCAGAAGAACTGCGGGTGCCCATCGGCGCCATCGACGCCGCGGTGCTGGCCCGCAACACCGACCCGCAGGAACTGTCCGCAGCGCTCTACCGGGCACTCACCGGCCAGCCCGTGCCGACCGGCACGGACGCCTCCGAGCTGCTGCGCGGCCATGCCCGCACCATCCTGGCCCGCACCGGCCGACCGCTCACCGTGGTCGTCGACGGCATCGACGAAGCGAAGACCCCCCGCCGCATCATCACCGACGTCCTGGGCCCCCTGGCCGCCCTGCGCAGCGACAGCAGGAACGCGGTCCGGCTCATCCTCGGCATCCGCAGCTCACCACCCCCCTCCCGCCACACCCTGCCGGTCAAGGACACGCACGCCGACCGAGGCCTCCTCGACCTGCTCCGACAGGCCACCCACGCAACCGCCCCACTGCGCACCGACGATGACAGTGCACAAGAGGACATCGCCGCCTACACCGCAGCCCTGCTGCACGCCGAACCCGCCACAGGATCCCGGCTGGTCCACCGCAGCAACCAGTCCATTGCCGACGTCACCGCCGCCATCGCACAGGAAGTCACCCCTTCCTTCCTGGACGCCCGGCTGGCCGCCCAGCAACTGCACGCCCGCACCTTCCTGCCCGCGCCGTCCGACGCCCCATGGCGCCGCCAACTGCGCGAGGGCACCCAGGAACTGCTGCGGCAGGACCTCGCGGACGTCGCCCAGCACACCCGCACCAGGCCCGAGGACCTCCTGGCCGTCCTGCGCGCCACGGCGTTCGCCCTGGGCGCCGGACTGCCCTGGGCGACCGTGTGGCCGGCCGCCGTCCGCGGCCTCGAACCCGGCTGCGACACCCCGGAAGCGACGATCCGGCTGGTGCGCAACAGCCGCCTCACCGGATACCTGACGACCGCCGTCGAAGACGGCCGAACCGTCTACCGGCCCATCCACGAACGCGTCAGCGAAACCCTGCGCACCGCCCCCCAGACCCTGCTCATCGAGCAGACCCTGCCCGGTTTCGACGACACCCCTGACACCGGCAGCGCCCAGGTACACGCCCATCTGACCCAGGCCTTTGCCCGCCTGCTCGCCGCCGCCCCCCAGCAGCCGCCGCATCCCTACCTGCGCCGTCACCTGATCGCCCACGCCGAGGCGGGCGGTGTCCTCGACGACGCGCACATCCCCGCATCGTTCCTGCCCTTCGAAACCCACGGCCGCATCCGCGGCGCCCTGGGACTTCCCGTCACCGCTCAGACAGACACCCGGCGCCTGGCCGCCTGGTCCCGCATCGAGCCGTTCCTGGCCGACGCCCCGCCCACCGCACGGGCCGACAGCCTGGCAATGGCCGAACAGGCCGACAGCGCTCAACCCGTGCCGCGCCCCGACACCCTGCCCCGGCCGCCGTCACTGGTACCCCGCTGGAACCGGCTCCACCTGCCCAACAACATCCTCGCGGGCACCCCCAGCGGCGTCTGCCAGCTCGTCACCTTCCGCAGCGCGGACCAATCGACCATCGTGGCCGCCGGTCACGTCGACGGCGCCGTCACCATGTGGGATGCCCGCACCGGAGTCCCCTTCGGCGCACCCTTCACCAACCTCGGACCCTATGTCCGCGCCATGACCGTCCTGAGCACACGCCGGAGGAAAACCGCCCCGCTCCTTGTGGTGGGCAGCGATGCCGGCCTGTGGCGGTGCGACCCGGAGACCGGACGCATCTGGAGCCTGCTGGACGGCCGCATCAGAGCCATCGCATCCTTCACCGGACCAGACCGGGACACCGTGCTGGCCGTTGCGACGCCGCAGGGCGTGCTCACGATGGACCCCTACACCGGAGCCATCGTGCGCGAACGCCCTCGCACGCTTGAACGCCGTCCCGCCACCGTCCACGACCTGGAGACCATCACCCTGCCCGACGGCCAGACGCTGCTGGCCATCGGAGAAGACGGCTCACACATCCCGCTGCTGGACGCACACACCCTCGAGAGCGCCGGCCAACTGCCCGGCATGGGCATGGGCACCTCGGCGCTGCAGGCATTCACCGACCGGCACGGCCAACCTCGTCTGGCGATCGCCTCCCGTTCCGGCAAAGGCGTGCGGATCTTCGACCCCGTCACCAGACGACCACAACCCCATGCCCCCATCCGCCGGTCAGTGGCCTCGATGGCCCACTTCCCTGACCTCGCCTACGGCGGGCTGCTGGTCCTCGGCAGCGGTGTCGACGGAAGCATCACCCTGGTCGATCCCGGCGACGGAGAACTGCTCTACACACTGCCCGCCGAACACACCAAGGCCATCCGCGGCCTGGCCGTCCTACGGGTGGGCAGGGAACCAATCGTCGTGTCCGGTTCCATGGACGGAACCATCCGGCTCTGGGATCCCGCCCGCGACGACGCCCACGACAACCGGAGTGCCGACCAGCACGCAGACCATGTCGCCCTCCTCCCGCAACAGACCGGCCCGCATCGCCTCATCACCGGCTACGACGCGAACACCCTCACAGAGATCTCTCCCACAACCGGGCGCACGACGTCCCACCCGCACGATGGCCCCGACCTTCCCGGCCACCACATCACCGCCCTGGCTGCCCCGGACCACTCCTCCCGCCACCGTCCCACGCCCCTTGCCGTCGGCTACAGCGACGGGAGCCTTCGCATCCTCACCGAAGAAGGCGACCACCATGTCCTGCAGACACCGATCGACCGCACCCGCCGCGGCCATGCCCGCACCCTGCTCTTCCTGCCGACCGCACCGTCCCAACCCCCTGTCCTGGCCGCGGGGTTCAGCAACTCCTGTCTCGTCTACTACACCCTCGACGACGAGTACGCCTTATACTGGGACACACTGCACACCGATGGCACCATCCGTGCCCTGGCCGCAGCACCCGCCGGCGAATCACTCCTGCTGGCGGTGGCCACCCGCACCGTCCGCCTGCTGCACCCCGGCCAACCGGCCCACGCCCTCCTGCCCCAGCGCATCGGCAGCGCGCACAGCCTGGCCTTCATCACACTCCCCGCCGCACCAGACCCGTTCCTTGCAACCGGCGGCGCCGACGGCGCCATCAGGCTGTGGAACCCCGCCGCACCGCGCAGGGAAGCTCTGCCTGTTCTGCAAGGCCACCGAGGGAAAGTGACCGCCCTGACCGTCCTGCACCACCCGGCCCACTCCCAGCCCCTGCTGCTCAGCGCCAGCACGGACGACACCACCATCCGGGCATGGGACTGCCAGACCGGCGAAGAGATACTGCGGCTGATCACCGCAGCCCCCATCACTGCACTCGCGGTGCTCCCGCCCGACATCAACGGCCAGGACAGCCAGCCAACCATCGTCTTCGGCAGCCCTCGAGGGATCGCCGCGTCGACCGTCCACCTCTGATCCCTCGTCCAACCAGAAGCCGACAGCCCGGCTCCAGCCCTGTGCCTCGTGAACGGGGAAGACCTCGGATCGGGCAACGCGCCAGGCGAAGGCGATCACCGGCAGCCTCGGTGGCCGGCACCATATGTGTCTGCTGCCAGGCTGCGCACCAACTCCCTTTGCCCGTCGTGCAGATGCTCCGATGAGGCCTGTTGCTCGTGCAGCCACTGGCGGGTCTGCGCCTCGTCTGGTCTGCCGGGCCACCACACCATGCCGTCGGGCAGGCCGTGGAGGTGATGGCGGGCGGCCCAGTAGTACCGCTGCCAGTCCAGTGGCCAGGGCGGGTTCCACCAGGTGTCCAGGGCCGTGAGCTGCCGGCCGAGACGCGTGGGGGTGGCGGCGCGCTGGCGGTGGCGCACTTGGTTGAGCCACTTGCCCAGGGCGAACCCGTCGTGGGTGGTTGGCTGGGAGACGGCCAGGTGGCCGTGGCGGGCGGTGTAGGCGCGAGCAGCCTCCAGGCCATGCATCACGCTGCGGCGTCGCGCGGGCCAGGCGTGGAAGCGGTCGATCTCGGCGGCCGTGAGGCCTACCTGGGCGAGCAGTTGCTGTTGTTCCGCGGCCAGCTGGGAGTAGTCGGCGATCTGGCGGCGCAACCACCGCTCGAGCCAGCGCGGCAGCCCGGCCAGATTGTCACCACCGCTGAGGGGGCCGTGGGCGAGGGTGTGAGCACGGGTCCGGTGCCAGGCCCGCTGCCAGCTGATCGGCCAGGGCGGGTTCCACCACACATCCAGTTCCGCCAGCGCCCGCACGTACTCGGGCGGCAAGCCGGCAGAGGCGGCGCGCAGGTTTGCCAGCCATCGGCCCAGGTCGAAACCGTCCTGCGGGGCGTCGGCGTGCGGGACGGTCAGATGCCCGTGCCGGGCCACATACCTGCGCGCGTGACCAAAACCCTCCCGGAATCGCTCCTGGGACACAGTCCTCAACCCGGCGCCCTGCCCCGCGCGCCGAGGTACCCACAACTCGGCCCGCCACCCCGCCGACCCGGCATGCTGCCGGAAGGCGTCTGGGGAAGTGGTGGCCAACAGGCGCAGTCCCGCCCCCACTTCGGCAGGCTGTTGGACCGCTTGCACTCGCCACATCCCGCTGTGTGCCGAACCGGGCAGAGACGGTGAGCGCAGCTCGCGGGCCAGCCCCCTCATCCATGCCTGCAGGGCGCTCGGTCTCTCCGGCCGCTCCACCTCCTCCAGCCAGTCGCGCTCCAGCCGGTCTCCGAGTGCGGTCACGAAACGGCCATGGTGCCGGGACCGGCGGACAAACGGTCGTTCATCCGCCGCCAGCAGCCGCAGAGCCGGATCCACCAACGCGGCCGCCACCGCCACCACCTCGGGGAAGACAACCGCGTCCCGCGCGACCAGCTGCCACCACGCCGCCAGCCACTGCCGCGCCGCCTCGTTTCTGCGGCTGGTGTCGAGAGCGACCCGCTCAAGGCGCTGACCCCATACCCACTCCCGCTGCCAGAACGCTTCCTGCTGCCACCACCCGCACACCACCGCCCGTGCCACCGCGAACACATCACCCGGCTCCGCGCCTGCGCGCACCGCCCGCCGGGCCACCCGAGGCCACCGCGCCTGGGCGGCAGCCAGCTCCCGGCACCCGCCCACGTCCAGATACTCCAGGTCGTGACCATCGCCGACGTCCAGCAACCACCGCCCGTGCCGTGCACACACCCGATTCCACCGTTGCCCGTACCGCCATACCCGCTGCACCCGGCCGCTGCGCCGGGCGGCACACAGCTGGCAGCCGAAAGAAACCGGCCCCCATGCCTGGGGTCCCACCCGCCACCGTGCCCATCCCCGGTCCGCACGCGCCCGCTCACCGAAGGACGCCGGCCCAGTCGTCCATGACGGCAATGCCCGCGCCAGATGCATCACCGGGACTCCGGCCCACGCCGCGACCTGTGCCTGAGCCGTGACGTTCAGGAGCACATCGCCGTCCGGACGACGGCCGCGGCTCTGGGCGACCGGATTCACCCACTGCCACCACCCCCACGCCAGCAGCTCACCCACCTCAAGGCCGTAGCAGACGGCGACACGATGTAGGAACGACCATGATGTTTCGCCCCGTGTCGGCACCGTGCCGCCCGGAGCGCACCAGTGGTCAAGCTCGGCCATGACCCAGGCACTCAGCGCTTAGGATCGATCTTTCGCGCAAGCAATCGACGAGGCGTTGACGCTGTACGTGGCGCAAGTCGCCGTCTGCCTCCATGCGAGCGATGAGGGAGCCTCCTGGCGGCAGGCCTGCCTCCACCATCAGTCGCAAGATGATGACGAGCCGTGTGTACTCGATCATTGCGATCAGCGCTGCTGGGTCGGTGTGCACGGTGTGTTTGGGGGTGAGCCCATGGCTCAGAACATTGCGGGCCGTTGCCGTGCAGAACGCCCAGTCTGCTGCCGAGCCGTTCTCGAACAGCCACTCGGACAGCTCCACCCCCATGCCTTCGGAGAGACGGCGCAGTCGGTGTTCCAAAGACATCTCAGTGAACTTCACAGCGTCACGGACACGGCGCCGCTGGGCACTGGTGAAGCAGCCTGCATCGGAAAGCGCCTGTCTGACCTCTTCGGCGAAGGGGAATTCTCTGGGATCCGGATGCAGCTGCCGTTGCAGAGTCTCAGCTGCGTTGACCGCTTCGAGTAGCTGCCCCTGCGCGGCGTTTTCCCGCAGCCGGGGCTCTACAGCGTCCAGGGCAACCGCGCATGTGCGGGACACGACAATCCACGCCGAGAGAAAAGCTGCCATAGCCTCGGCGCCGGGAGCAAGTGCCGGAGGCCTGCGCCACGATCGTCCTGGCACCCTTGTGCGGGTCGGCTGGGCTTCGACGACGTCGACCCAGGACCGTTGCCCGGTCACGACGGCATCTGAGGTGTGCTCCTTCAGCGGCACCAGCCGCAGACCGAAGGCGTCGGAGGACGTCTGCAGGCCGATGGCGACCAGTGCTCGCAGTGGAGTGATCACCTCAGAGTGCAGCCAGTCGAGGGTGAACCCCTCGTCGCGGCGTGCTGTGACGACGATCGACTCGGTGAAGGTGCGTGAGCGGTCAGTACGTGCTCGTTTCTCCACAGCACCGATGGTGATGTCCAGGCGGTCGGGGCAGGTGATATTCACGCCGGGCAGCGCGTCGTACTGGTCGGACAAAGCTCCCTTGAACCCTGACAACGGCCACCACTCCTCCAAACCCACGAGTTGGAATGTGGCCTGTTCATAGAGGGTGCCGTCGGAAACGAGATCTCCCCGCAAGACGGTCTGGACACTGCACCGCATCCAGTTCTGGTCGTCGCCCGGCTCACCGGGCTCGATCTTCTCGAAGGTTGCGGACGGGCCGCCCACCATCTCGACGCTGCATCCCTGCAGGGTGTAGTGCTGGCCATGGCAGAAGCCATGAATCGTTGCCAGATCAGTGAGGGCGAGCCCCTCCTCGTCCGACTGCGTGATCGGTAGCGTCCCGATGAGCTCAAGTTGCCAGTCTGAACCGGCCCGTGAGAGAACCCCGGGGATACGCACACATGCAGTCTCCGACAGCCACCACGCACCGCTGATCGGTATATCCATCGTGTCACCTTCGACCAATTCATGAGTTGGCCTTGCCTCAACTGACCGTCCTGGAGCCCGCCGTGCTGCAGCAGGCGAGGCTCTCCGACTCCCATCAGCCGATCAACTCATCCTTCATCCTGGAGGCTGCCCAACAACGCGTCCACCAGGCAGTCTTGCCACTGGAGCAGACCTGCTCTGACACCGCACGGGTGCGGAATGAGAATTTCATACCGCCTAGCACAATTCGCACATTGAGCAGCCGTTACCCCATTGCTGGAACAGGACGCCAATCCAAAGCACGGCAGCAGTCCTGCAGAGTTCGTCGCCCAGGGGCTGTCCGGACGACAGCGTCAGCCCTCCCAACCGTGGGTCTAGGCACTGCAGTAGACGGTGAAGTCGCCGGCGCTGGTGTCCCGGACGAACTTCTCCGCGCCCGCGAGGAGCAGGAGCTGCTCGTCGGTGACCTTACGGGCCTGAAGGCCGGGCTGGACGATGATCGTGTGGAAGCGAGGCCGCAGCAGACGGGCCTGATCCCGGATGGTGAACAGCTCCTTGGACCCCCCGACTTCGTAGGGTGAGATGCCGCCGGTGCGCCGGGCGTACTGCACGGCCCGGCCGTGCAGATGATCCAGCAGGGGCAGGGCGTTCTGGCGCCGCCACTTGGCACCGCGCATGGCCTGGCCGCACACCTCGTACAGGTCGCCGACCCGTGTGCCGGGAGCGGGCCTGGAGGAGTACTTGCAGTGCACGAGCGTCACATCCAGGTAGCGGCCGTCGACCTTGAGGCCGACCAGGTCGGCCGCCTCGCCGGAGCCGTCGTCGTCGAGGAGGACATCGAAGGAGCTGGTGGCCTGCAGGTGGGCCGACATGTAGTACTGGATGGAGTCGGTGCGGCGCTCCGGCCTCTGTGACTCCTTGCTGAGGTCCACGCCCTGCCACTCCAGCGGTGTGAGCAGAGCCGGGTCGAAGGGTCGGCGGGTGTAGCGCGGGGCGATGAGTTTGCCCTCGTCGTCGATGAGGCGGTCGCCCTCCAGGAACAGGTCGGGCCGGTGCGCGTTGAGCCAGTCCTCCAGCGGCTGTGGCTCGGCAGCCGGACCGCTGCCCATGATGACGGCGTCCTGCTCGCGGGGCCGGTAGACCAGGCCTTTGGCGTCGTAGTCGGCCTGGTAGGCCACCCGCCAGGCGGGGGTCGTCAGAGAGAACAGGAACGGGCCGGTGGAGGAGTAGTCGTCGACCTCGAAGTCGACGTCGGTGAGCGAGTAACTGCGGTCGTCGTAGGTGAGGGTGTACCGGTCACGGGAGCCGAGGTAGACCTGCCAGGGCCACTGGACGCCCAGCAGCGCGTAGGGGGGCCGTGCGGTGATGTCCTGGGGGATGATGAACCCGTCGACGATCTGTTCCAGGTTGATGGTGCTGTCCAGCAGTTTGGTGCCCTGCTGGTCGCACCAGTCGGTCCAGGCCTTCAGGCTCGGGGCGGTGGTGGGGGACCAGAACCGGCCCGAGGCCGCGGCACTGATCGAGACGCTGTCGCCGTCGTCGAAGCCGGACGTGGCGATATGGGTCTGGCTTTTGTGCTCCTGAGCGGTGTCGAAGCCCTGAGATACGTCACTGCCGACGTGCAGAGAAAATCGGGTGAAGTAGTCCCGCGCGTCCTTGAGCCCGACATTGGTCGGCACCAGCCGGTCCAGGCGGGCCAACACCCGGTAGGTGCGCGCCCCGTTGATCAGCTCGCTGCCCTCGCCCAGCACCGCCTCGGCGAGGTCCTTGTAGGTGCTCGACTTCTCCGAGCCGTGGATGTACAGCAGCCGTCTGGTGGTGTCGAAGTAGAGCACGATCAGTTCGTAGACGACCTGTTCCAGCTCCTGCGGTGCGCCCCAGCGCACGGGGGTGCGCCGTTCGATGACGTACCAGGCGACAGGGGAGTCCTCGCCGCCCAGGGCCATGGCGTCGTCCAGGACGCGCTCGTTGTCCTTGCAGAGCGTGAGAGCCGCCTCGGGTCTCCACTCGGCGGTGGCCGCGCGGTAGGCAATCGCGCTCATCTTCGGCTCCAGCACGCTGACCGCCACGTCCTCGGGCGCACCGGTGAAGCTGGTGTCGAAGGCGCTGGTCTCCTCGGCGGTCAGGGTGGCCCGGTCGGTGAGGTCGCGCAGCAGATGATTCCAGTCGGCGTCCTCGCGCAGCAGGCGGCGCAGCGGTGAGGCGCCGGCGGCCGGTTCCTGCGCGACGAACACGGTGGCCTCACCCAGTCCCTCCGCGGCCCGCGTGAACCGGCCGACGAACTGGATCATCGGGCTCAGGCTCTTGCGGGCCGCATGCATGGCCGCGATTTTCAGGGCGGGCTCGTCGAAGCCCTCACCGAGCATGTCGACGCAGATGATGATGCGGCACTCGCGCGTCCGCAGCGCGGTCACGGCCGCTTTGCGGCGCGTGACGCCCACGTTCTGGTGCACCACGGTGGGATTGAAGCCGGGCGCCAACTCCTGGTAGAGCAGGCCGAGTTCTTCCGCCTTCGGAATGCTCTCGGCCCGCGCCATCAGCAAGTGGTCGTGCCCGGCTTCCAGATCAGCGCGCAACTGACCGATGGCCAGTTCGGCCAGTTCCCGGTCGACGTCCTCGACACCGAACACCGCCCGGTAGTTGATGTGCGTGAAGTACTCCAGCCGCTGGGCCTCCCGCAGCGGGAAACGGAACACGGTACGGCCGGGCAGTCTGCGGCCGTCCTCCCGAAACGGGGTGGCGGTGAACAACAGCACCGGCCGGTCGGAGAAGTCGTCGATCACCCTTGCCCACGTATCCGCGGG
Source organism: Streptomyces sp. NBC_00258 (assembly GCF_036182465.1). Taxonomy (NCBI): domain Bacteria; kingdom Bacillati; phylum Actinomycetota; class Actinomycetes; order Kitasatosporales; family Streptomycetaceae; genus Streptomyces; species Streptomyces sp. NBC_00258. The sequence goes on along the minus strand of NZ_CP108081.1, from coordinate 418,395 downwards.
GGAGTGGTGCGCCTCATCCACGATCAGATGGGAGAACGACGACAGCAGTGCCATCCGTACATTCCCCACGCTCCTGCTGAGGATCTGCGGGGTGGCGACGACGACATTGCAGGCCGCAACGAACCGGGCCGCTTCTTCAGGGTCCTTGAACCCGTGCTCGAGCCGGCCCACCCGCGGCCGCAAGGCGGCGGCCTTCACGATCTGCTCCTGCTGCAGGATGCCGAGCGTCTCGAACTTCCCCGCGATCTGGTCCCGCAAAGCCGCACTGGGCACCAGTACGAGCAGCCGCTCCATCCGCGCGGCCACCAGCAGCGCCAGCATGGTCTCGGTCTTGCCGGTGCCGGTGGGCATGACCACGATGCCCGGGTCGCCAAGGCCCGAGGCCCAGTGCCCCATCACCGCATGCAGGGCGCCGATCTGCGGGCGGCGCAGGCTGTGCGGCTCACCGTACGGGCGAAAACCGATCGCTTTGCGATACGACTCCACCACCGTCTGCGGTGCGTGCGCCGCCAGGCTGCCCTGCCAGCGCATCTCGTGGCCGGACCGGCTGGGCAGCACGGCCGTCAGCCCGTCGACGGCGTCCGCTGCGGTGCGCAGGGCGGGCCAGCTGCCGTAGACGTTGGAGACCCGCAGCAGCCCGTCCTCGTCGGTGACCTCCAATGCGCTGCCGGGGACCAGCAGTTGGCGGACCTTGTTGCCTGCGATTTTTTCTTCAGCCCACACGGGCTGCGAGCTCACGTTCATACCGGGTGCTCTCTGTTGCAGATCTGGGTGACGGCCCGCGGTGGTTGGGCAGATGCGCGAGGCGCATGCAGGGAGGGTGGGATCGACTCACGGAGCCGCGGCGATGCCCGCGGTTCAGCGGCGGTGCCCGCGCTCGGCAGAGCGCGCAGGGACGTTGAGGAAGTCCTTGAACCAGTTGTCCGGATGCAGGGCGGGCGGGACGGAGGAGGACCCGGCGCCGTCTGCTTCAGGGGAGTTGTACTTGCTGTCGTACAGCCACAGCACGTCGTCATCCTGGAAGAAGAAATCCGAGCAGGCGTCGAAGTCGTAGTCGTCACGGTGTGTGGGCAGCGCCGCATGCGCGCTGTCGGCACCGGCTTCCAGATGAGCGGGGGCATCGCCGAGGGCGAGGTGCAGGACCATCTCCTCGGCGGCACAGGTGGGCCGGGGCCAGGCGCCGTGCTGGAGATCGCCTGTCAGATCGTCGCAGGCCCGGGCGAGGTTGCGGCGCCACTGCATGTTCTGGCGCCATGTCACTTGCGGCAGACGGGAGAAGAAGCCCCACGCGCCGTCGTCGTCCTTGGTGACGGGACGCTCACCCAACTCGGCGGCGTCGTCGTAGGCCGCCTCGGCAAGCTCTTCCAGCGCGCTGAACAGCAGATCGGCCGTGCGCGGCGTGAACGTCCAGTGGCACTTCTGGCAGTCTTCCTCCTCGCAGCCGCACACCTCGGGCAAGGCGAAGAGCGAGGCGAAGTCCGGCTGCGGCCCTTCAGGCACAGCCGCAGTGGCACCGGTGTGCCGCGGGGCAGCGGCATAGGGGTTGGCGGCTTCCTGGAGCCGCCAGCCGGTACCGAAGTTGATGCGGACGGGTTCGGTCGACCAGTCGGCGACCTCGTCCCCCCGTGCGGACAGCAGGAGTTGGCCTTCCTGGGCATCGGTCAGCCAATCCATGCCGGGCAGCTCTCCCGTGCTCTCCGCAGCGAACATGACCGCCCCCACGAGGTCGTGCGGATCGGCATCGCCCAACTCCTCATCCGGCATCGGCTCCCAGCCGCCGGCCGCCGCGGCAGCGAGCACCTTGGCCTGGTCGTACACGTGGAACTCACGCAGCTGCACCACCCGGACCACCGGGCCCGGCAGGTCGGCCAGCCGGGCATCCTTCGGCGACCGGTTGGCCGAGACGGGAAGCTCGCGCTCGTCCTCAACCGGCCCCTTGAGCGGGTCGTCGGCAGGCCATGAGAACAACGCCGGAGCAGCGCTGGGCCACACACCGGCACGGGCGCGCTCCAGGGCCTGACGGAAGGACGCCGCCGGGGCGTCCGGCAGCGTCGTGGCGATCTTTCGCGCCGTGATCTCCTGTTGCTCGGTGAGGGCCCCGTCGAGGGCGGCGGACGACAGCAGCCGGGCCGCGTGCTGGGCCACGTGGGCGTCCCGGCAGGTGAAAACGGCCTGCACGCAGACGGGTCCGCTCGCATGGGCCAGTAGGACAAGGACACGGCTTTTGCTGCTCGCGTGCTCGCACAGAAAACTGCGGGGCACGGCCGAAACCGGTGGGGCTGTCACAGGAGCACTCCAACGACCGCGGCCGGTCACGGGCCGACCGCATACGACAGGGGAAGCTGCTGGTAGGCGCGGTACAGCCGCATCTCCGGACAGCGCAAGAATCGAAAAGTGACTGGTGTTGTCGATGCGATCGGCAACCCGGGTCCGCACAAGACCATAGCCGGTCGGCACGTCTGCGTAAGGCGTTTCGGCATCATTGCCCCCGACAGGCCAGAACAGAGCCCGCGGGGCGCCTTGTGTCACGGGTGCTTCGGACGGACGCAGGGGGCGAACGGCATCTCCTCCGCGGGGCTCCGTCGTCGCCTGGACGCGGCAGCGGGCTCCGTGACGGCTGGGGCCGTGGTGAGCATCACCGGGATGCACGGGTGATGGGCGCCGACAGTCTTCTCCACCGCCCGGCCAGGTTGCGCAAGTGGTGCCAGGCGTCCGCTGCTTGCCAGGCTTGCGAAGCCTCACGGCGGGCAGGCCCCGGCCCGGTCGCGGCAGATCACTTCGATCTTGGGGTGATCGTGCAGCTGGGTTGCCAGTGGCTCGGCGTTCCGTCCCGGCAGCATGTCGACCGGGCGCCGCTCTTCCAGGTCCACCAGGATCGTGGCGTAGGAGTCGCCCTTGCGTAGCGAGAAGTCGTCGATCCCGAGTATGCGCACGCTGGCCTGCGGCAACTCGGGGAGGTGTTTAAGGAGTTTGTCCTTGGTGACGCGGATGCTCAGCACGGACGCGAGCTGTGCAATCGGCCCGCCAGACATGACACGGCCCCGTCCGTTGTGCCTGTGGGGGATTTCCGGAAGTCAGGGACGCCCGGCAGGGCGATTGCCCGGCCGGTTGAGGGTGATGGTGAGCCAGGGGTCGACGTGGACAAGAAAGTGTGTGTGGGCGTCGTCCGCTGAGCCTGGTAGATCGTATTCCTGGACGAGCTGCCAGATCTGCTGCGGATGCTCGGACGTCAGGCGTAGCTGCGCGCGTGGCGGTGACGCCAAGGCATGGGAGGAGGAGGTGTCCTCGGCGATGACGAGGTTGCCGTAGGCGACCCAGGTCTGCCCGTAGCGGTCAGGGCGCAGGCCGAAGATCTCGTCCAGGACCTGACGTACGCGCTGTATGTCGGTCACAGCGAGGTAGGCACCCTGGAGTTGTGTCCCCGGCGGGTCCGGCTGCTTGGTCTGTGGGGGAGTGGCGCGGTGCACGGAGTGCAGGAGGTGCAGCCGCTGCCCGTCGTCGGTGAGCAACTGGACCTGGCGTGCTGCCCATTGGCCAGCGCGGGTATCTTGGCGGGCTTCGACGTGCGCGGTGCGCTGGTAGGGGACGGGGAGGATGCTTCCTGGTACGGCGTGGGCCAGTTGGTCGGTGAACTCGGCCAGCGCCGTACGGGCCTGCTCCGGCGAGGGAGGCTGTAGGCGTGGTGGGATGGCTGGTGCCAGGAGGTCCTGTGCGAGGGCGACCAGCAGAGGCCGGTCTTGAACGTTGCGTCCGTTGGCGCCCAGCCATTCTTGTCCCAGGGCTGCTCCCAGCAGGCTCGCCGTCATAGAGGCAAGCGTGTCGGTGTCCGCGCCCTCCAGCCGGGCGGCGGCGGTGAGTGCGTGGTCCGGGCTGGCGGCCGAGCGGGCGGCGAGGTAGGCGGCCGCGACCGCGCACAGGGTGCCGGATCCACGGGCCTTGCCAGTGAGTCCCTGCGACTTCAAGAAGACGGTCGGTGCGCTGACGGCGCCGCTTTTGAGCTCTTTGTGTGCAAGTGTGAGGAGGTCTTCGACCTCGCGGCTGGTGGCCAGCCACAGCCTGTCGAGGGGCTGCTCAAGCGCGTGCGAGGCCCGGTTCTGCCACTCCTCGCCCAAGGCCTGGAAGATCGGCTTTTGCCATTGTGCCGTGCTGTCCAGGAGCGCTTCGATCAGCCAGCCGTAGGACAAAGGGGTGGGCTGGCGCATGCTCAGCCACAGTGCTTGGGCGTGGACGAGGGCACCGAGGAGTGCTCGGGGATGGCCATGCGTGGTGGCGGCATTGCGGACGACGTCGACGGCCAAGTCATCGAACCGGCTGTCCGCATGATGGTGGATGACGTGCGGTGCGATCCGCATCGCGGCGCCGTTGGCGCCGGTGTCGAAGTACTTGCGGACGTCGCTGGCGCCGACGGTCCACGGAGGACGCTCCTGGGTCCAGGCCTTGCAGGCACGTTTGACGCTGGCACCCGCACCCCGCTCGTAGAAGGGCAGAAGGGGCCACTCGACCCGCTGCAGCCAGGTGAGCCACTCGTCGCCTGCGGTGAGCAGGGCACGTCCGACCGCGATGATCATCTGGGTGTCGTCGCTGTAGTCACCGGCCCCGATCACCTCGGTGAAGGGCCGAAACCGACTTCCCGCTGTACGTTCCCAGGCGACGAACTGGTTCGTGCCGCTGTCCGCCGGCAGACGGCGGGTGCGGTCCCGGCGCTCGTACGGCCAGCCCAGCGCATCGCCGACAGCGGCAGCCAGCACCATGCCGACGGCACGATCAAGCCGGGGATGCGGCTGCGGTTCACGGTTCACGGGGCCACTCTGCCAGAGTTGTTCAGGGGACGAAGGCGAGCTCCGCAGGGCGGCGTCCGGCCCGTACGGTCTGGCTCAGAAGATACTTGTCGAACAAGGCGGGAGCGATGATCAGGGGCGGCAGCACCGCGCCCATGTCGAGGTGCTGGGTAAGCCGGTAATGCTCAAGCTTGGCCTGCTCAGCGTCCTTCACGATGACGCTGTGCACGTGGCTGAGAGGAATCGGGCCGGGGAGCAGAACCTCGGCCTGGTCGTCGGTGGGCCACCAGCCGGGGTGCCGAGCGGTGCGAGTCCGCGTGGCATTTCCGGACACGCTCGCCTCGAACAAGGAAGTGAAAGCGGCAAAACCGCTACGGATGCCTCCCCCCAGACCCCGTGCGGCGTTGTACGGGCAGAACTTCGCCCCAGGCAGGGTGAGCAGAACAGGGTCCAAGGTCAGAATGGCCCATTCCCTGAAGTGCGGGTCTTCGGTCCTTGCCCGGTCCAGGTACCACGTATTGGGATACTCGACGCTGCAGTTGATGTGGTTCGGGTAGCCGTCCAAACGGGCCAAGTCCGTGGGCCTGAACCCCTCGGTGCTTGCCCGCAGAGTCACCGCATCGCGTATCTCGCCGGTGGCCAGGATATGGGCCAGATTCGCGGACTTGGTGAAGTGGCACAGCCGAGTGATGCCGCGACGCTGTGCCTCGGCCCAAATCTCGTTCACGACTCGAGCCTAAGAAACAGGTCTGACATCTCGTCGGGCAGCAGCGGCGTCAACGTGCCTGACCGCAGGAGGATCAAACCCGTGCGCGCGCGGGTCACCGCCACGTATAACTGGCGCGCCTCACGGGCTTTAGCCTCCTCCAGCCCGTGTGACTCGACCTCGGAGGCCTTGGGTATTTCGTCCGCGTCACACAGTGGCAGGATCACCGAGTCGAACTCCAGGCCCTTGGCGGCCGAGTAGGTGCCGTAGTACACACCGGGCCCGTGCGGCCACACCGTCAGGTCCCTGTGCAGCCTGCTGACGCGGTGGCGCTGGCCCAGGTGACGCAGGAGCTCGGCCTCATGCTCCCGGGTGCGCATGAGGACAGCGACCTGCTGGTCTGCTGCCAGTCCATTCGCGAACTCCGCTGCGCGGCGCATCTGTTCCGCCTTGGTAGCGGCCGTGACGATCGTGGGCTGAGGACCGTCGGCGGTGGGCGCCTTGGGCTGGACCAGGTCGACCTCGTCACGGAAGTGCGGCATGTCGGAGATCGCCTGGGCGAGCTGAGCGATCTGGCGACTGTTGCGGTAGTTCTGCTCGAACTCGACCTGCCGGGCCACCGTCAGGCCCAGGGAGCGCCACGACATCCGGCTGCCGTAGATCTGCTGGGCGTAGTCCCCGAAGAAGGACAGCGACCCGTCGGCGGGAATCGCTGCGGCCAGGGAGCGGATCATCTCGGGGGTGAAGTCCTGCCCCTCGTCGACCACGACATGCTTGTAGCGCCGAGCCGAAGCGTCCCTCGCCAGTGCCGCGAGAACGACGGAGGGCAGATCATCCCAGTCTTGGCCATACCCGGCCTGGGTGCGCAGCTCGATGTACCGGCGGTAGACCTCGTAGACCACCGCCCTGTCTGCGGGGGCCAGGGCCGAACCCCTGCCGATACGGGGCGCACCGTTGAGGTAGGCGTCTTCGTCGGTGACGCCATGACCGGCCATCCAGTGCAGCTCGTCCATGAAGAATCCCGGCGGCTGGCTGGCCACCGCTCGATGAGTTGTGTTGCGGACCTCGGACAGCGCCTTGTCAACTAGAGCCTGCTTGCTGGGGCAGATGGAGACGGGCTGCCCGGTCGCATACCTGAGGTAGCCCCGGGCGAACAGGTGATAGTTCTCTACGGTCAGACGCGTGCTGTGGGCGCCGATGGCCTTCAGGTAGGTGACCAGCGCCCGGTTGAACGTGACCAGCAGCGTTCGGCCGGCGATCCCCGGCGCCTCGGACAGATAACGGGCACGGTGTACTGCCATCGTTGTCTTGCCGCTGCCTGCGGTGCCCAGGACCACCAGATGGCCTTGAGCCGTCAGATACACCACTTCGCGCTGCTGCCCCTGCGGCTCCGGAAGTGCCCCCATCGCGTCAGTATGACGCAGAGAAGTGCTTCGGTGGTCCGAATCAACAGCGTGTGCAGGAATACCCGCAGCGTTCAAAGACTCGGGAAGCCACCCGTGGCCATCCAGTTGGTGCTGTGGATGATCTCGTTCACGGTGCGCAAGGCTCTGCTGGCGTGCTGGTGGGCCGCGGCGGCCAGTTCGTAGTAGCGCTCCGGCTCGCCGCCCAGAACGGGTGCCGAGGTGCCGACCCGGTGCAGATAGCCGACTACGGCGTGCGTGGAGCGCAGCTGGGTCGAACAAGAACTCCCAGTCCCGCCGCAGCGGGGCGTCACAGCCTCGGGATTCGATATCGGCCCGAGACTCATGTGCACTCTCAGTACCTCCGCAGGCACAGCGTCATTGAAGGAGACGGCAGGAATTATGCGGGAGTTGGAGGAGCAGATGACTCGACGTCGACGGACGCTGCTGCTTTCGGGAAGCTGGGCCTCGAGCCGCGGCGCCGGCGTGCGGCTTGACAGGGCTGGCCCGCCACTCCGCCGCTTTCACCAGGTGACGGGCAGTTCACTTACGCCGTGGATGGCCCGGCCGTGCAGGGCGAACTCCCCCGCGGGCACGGCCAGACGCAGTTCCGGCAGCCGCTGGAACAGCGCGGGCAGGGCGGTCTGCAATTCGGCGCGGGCCAGCGACTGGCCCAGGCAGTGGTGCGGGCCGTGGCCGAAGGACAGATGGTGCTGGGCATCGCGGGTGATATCGAAGGTGTCGGGCTCCGGGAAGGCCCGCGGGTCGCGGTTGGCGGCCTGGAGCGAGACGACCACCCCTTCACCGGCCCGCACCGTGACGCCGCCCACTTCGACGTCCTCCAGGGCAATCCGGCGCATGCCGATGTGGACCACGGTCAGGTAGCGCAGCAGTTCCTCCACCGCTCCCGGCACCAGCGCCGGGTCGGCGCGCAGCGCGGCCAGTTGGCCGGGGTGGGTCAGGAGTGTCACCGCTCCGAGCGACAGCATGCTCGCGGTCGTCTCGTGGCCCGCGATGAGGAGTTGCACCAGCATGCCCGCCGCCTCGGCCGCGGTGGCCTCGTCGGTGGCCACGCGGTCCGTCGCGAGCCGGCTCATCAGATCGTCGCCGGGGGCGGCGGTCTTGGCGGCCAGCAGCTCGGAGAGGTAGCCGAACAGCGCGGCCCAGCCCGCGCGCATCGCCTCGGGTCCGGCCGTTACGGTGGCGAACGCGGCCGCCTGCCGGTGGATGAACTCCCGGTCGGCGTAGGGCACTCCGAGCAGCTCGCAGATGACCTGCAGGGGCAGCGGCAGCGTGAAGTGCTTCACCAGATCGGCGCCGGACGGCTCCTTCGCCATCAGGTCGTCGATCAGTGAGTCGGTCAGCGTCCGGATCACCGGACGCAGTTCCTCGACGCGGCGGAAGGTGAAGTCGGGGATGAGCATCCGGCGCAGCCGTGTGTGGTCGGGCGGATCCATGGCGAAGAGCTGGCCGGGGGTGCGCGGCGGCGGGGTCGGCTGGAGGCCGGGAAAGCCTTCGCGGATGTTCTCGGAGCTGAAGCGCGGGTCGGCGAGGACGGCGCGGGCGTCCTCGTGCCGGGTGACCAGCCAGGGTGTGTTGCCGCCCCACAGCGCGATGCGGCTCACGGGGCTCTCCTCCCGCAGCCGGGCGTATGCGGCGGGCGGGTCGAGCAGGGTGGTGCGGTCCATGGGGAGTGCGGGAAGGGTGGTCTCAGACACGATCAACGTCTCCCTTGTCGGCGGTGTCCTCGGCGGTGGCGCCGGTGGGGGCGGGAAGGCCGGCGAGGCGCAGCAGCAGGTCCTTGACCTCGGTGGCCGCGTACTCTTCCTGGCGCAGGGCGGGTTCGGAGCACAGGAGGACCGGACCGTACTCGGGGTTGTCGGGCAGCCTGCCGTGGGTGCCGCGCACCCCCGACGGGTTCAGCGGGACGGTGCGGATGCGGTAGCGGAACCCGAGTTTCTTGCGGGCGATCTGGGCAGCGGCGCGCAGTTTCAGGGCCGGGACGTCAGGGTCGTAGAGCAGCTCTGCCGGGTCGTAGCCGGGTTTGCGGTGGATCTCGACCTGCCGGGCGAAGTCGGGTGCGCGGGCGTTGTCCAGCCAGTAGTAGTAGGTGAACCAGGCGCCGGGCTCGGCGACCGCGACGAGTTCGCCGGAGCGCTCGTGGTCCAGGCCGTGGGCCGATTTGCTGTCCTTGTCGAGGAGTTCGGCGACGCCGTCGAGGCCCGCGACGATCTCGGTGGTCTTCGCGAGGTCGGCCGGGTCCCGGACGTAGACATGAGCGATCTGGTGGTCGGCGACGGCGAAGGCGCGCGAGGTCCACGGATCCAGGTACTCCATGCTGTCCTGCGTGTACACCTCCAGCAGACCCGCCTCGCGCAGCGCGCGGTTGATGTCCACTGGGCGGTCGGCGGGCGCGATGCCGTACTCGCTCAAGGCCACGACGGTCGCGCCCGCGGCGAGGAGGTGGTCGATCAACGGACGTATGGCATCGTCGAGTTGGCGTGCCGCGCGGGCGGTCTCTGGGGAGTCGGGACCGGTGCGCTGCGGCTCGTAGTCGAGGTGCGGGAGGTAGACGAGGCTGAGGTCGGGCCGGTGCTCGTCGAAGAGCTGGCGGGCGGCGCCCAGGATCCACTGGCTGGAGGGGAGACCGGCGTTCGGACCCCAGTAGGTGAACAGGGGGAACGGGCCCAGACGGTCGGTGAGTTCGTCGTGCAGGGAGGGCGGATATGTGTAGCAGTCCGGCTCCTTGCGGCCGTCCGAGTAGTAGATCGGCCGTGGGGTGACGGTGAAGTCGACGTCCGCGCCCATGGCGTACCACCAGCAGATGTTGGCGACCTTGAAGTCGGGGCGTGAGCGCCGGGCGGTGTGCCACAGCTTCTCCCCGCCGACGAGGTGGTTGTGCTGCCGCCACAGGAGTACGTCGCCGACGTCGCGGAAGTACCAGCCGTTGCCGACGATTCCGTGCTCTCGGGGGAGGACGCCGGTGAGGAAGGTCGACTGGACCGAGCAGGTCACTGCGGGCAGGACGGTGCCCAGGCGGGCTTGGAAACCGCGGTCGGCGAGCGCGGCAACCGCGGGCATGTGCTTGAGCAGCCGGGGCGTGAGGCCCACGATGTCCAGGACGACGAGAGGCTTGGCGGGGGCAGTCATGTGGAGGTCTCCTTGCTCAGAGAGCCGGGCGTCAGACCGAGTGCTGTCAACTCCTGGTGGGTCCAGGCCAGTTCGGCGGCAAGGCCGGTGGCGAGCCCGGCCGGATCCGTTGGCCGCAGTCCGGGCGGCAGCACGTTCCAGGTGTACGTCTCGACCTCGATGTGGTCGCACAGTGCCTCGGCCCCGCCGAGCAGCCTTCGCAGGACGTCCGAGAGCACGGGCACGGTCGTATGCAGCGGGGGCTCGGCGGCGGCGTGCAGGGGGGCGTGGAAGTGGACCCGCCAGGGCGCGTCGTCGGGCAGTTCGCCCGCCAGTGCCTGGGGGAGGTCGTCGACACCTCGTACGCCTTTGGCCGTGCGTGCACGGGTCTGGTGCAGGAAGCGTTGCTCGGCGAAGCCCGCGAGCGCAGCCCGGGCCGCGAGGTCTGCCGGGACGTCGGCCTGGAGAGCGGCCGAGGCCTGCACCTTGACCACCGGCAGCCCGGCGTCCGCCAACCGGGCGAGAGCCGCCGCCGGTTCCTCGAACTGGACGGCGAGGTGGCAGGTGTCCAGGCAGACACCGAGCCAGTCGGGATCGAGTCCGCCCAACTCCCGTACGGCCTGAGTGGTGTTCTCCACCACACACCCCGGCTCCGGCTCGAAGGCCACCCGGATACGGCGCCCGGTCTCCCGGTGCAGGGCGGCGAGGCCTGTCGTGAGCCGGTCCAGAGACCGGTGGGCCCGCTCCCACCGTGCGCGCGGCCAGGGCGCACGCCAGGCGAGCGGCAGGGTCGACACGGACCCGCGTACCGCGTCGTCCGGCAGGAGACCGGCGAGCACGCGTGCGCAGGCGAGGGTGTAGTCCAGACGCCGGTCGTCCGCCCAGTCCGGCAGGTAGACGTCCTTCTTGACGACCTCGCGGTGGAAGCCCTCGTAGGGGAAGGCGTTGAGGGTGACGGTCTCCAGGCCGCGCAGGGCCAGTTCGTCGCGGAGGCGGGTGAGAGCTGAAGGGCTGTCGGCGAGTTCGGTGACGACGTCGTGGGCGAGCCACAGGCCGATGCCGAGGAGGTCGGTGCCGAGTTCCTTGCGCACCGGTTCGGCGTACTCGGTGAGTTGGGTGACCACGCCGTCGAGGGTCTCGGCGGTGTGCACGTTGCTGCAGTACGCGAGGTGGACGGTTGTGCCGTCCCGGTGGTGCAATCGCATGACGGGCCGTCACTCCCCGCCGCGTCGCACGGAGTTGCCCTCGAAGAGTCCCGAGTCGTCGGGTTTCGGTACGTCGTCCAGGTCGAGACGGCCGCTCTGCCCGTAGAAGGCGACCGGGTTGCGCCACATCACCTCGTCGACGGCGTCCTGGTCGAAGGAGCCGTCGGCGAGCATCGCGTCGGCGGTCTTGCGGGTCTTGAGGGGGTCGCTGCGGCCCCAGTCGGCCGCCGAGTTGACGAGGACGCGTTCGGTTCCGTATTCCCGCAGGATCCGGACCATCCGGTCCTCGCTCATCTTGGTCTTCGGGTAGATCGAGAAGCCCATCCAGCTGCCGCTCTCCTTGACCATGGCGACCGTCAGCTCGTTGAGGTGGTCGACGAGGACGTGCTCGGGCGCGATGCCGGACTCGCGGACGACGTCGAGCGTGCGGCGGGTGCCGGCCGCCTTGTCGCGGTGCGGGGTGTGTACGAGGACCGGCAGTTCGTGCTCGATCGCCAGCTCCAGCTGGCGTGCCAGTGCCTCGTCCTCCTCCTTGGTCATCGAGTCGTAGCCGATCTCGCCGACCGCGACGACCCGGTCCTTGGCGAGATAGCGCGGCAGCTCGTCGAGGACGGGCAGACAGCGCGGGTCGTTGGCCTCTTTGGGGTTGAGGGCGATCGTGCAGAAGTGCTGGATGCCGAACTGGGCCGCGCGGAACGGCTCCCAGCCCAGCAGCGCGTCGAAGTAGTCGGTGAACGCGCCGACGGTCGTGCGCGGCTGGCCGAGCCAGAACGCCGGCTCCACCAGGGCGCGGACCCCGGCCGCGTACATGGCCTCGTAGTCGTCGGTGGTGCGGGACGTCATGTGGATGTGCGGGTCGAAGATGCGCATCACGCGGCTCCTTTGGATATGCGCTCGTCTCTCGGGGGCGCTTGGGGTGTCGGGCCGTTCAGGGAGGTGATGTCGGCCGGGACGGGGCGGCCCGCGGCGATCCGCTCCCGGGCGAAGTCGGTGAGCATGCGGGTGAGTTCGGCATCCGTGCGTTCGGCGAGTCCGCTGATCCGGTCGAGCGGGATCTCGCAGAACACGCACTTCAGTACGGCCTGGCGGAAGGCGTCGGGATCCAGGTGCCGGGCCGCGTAGGGGCCCAGGGCAGCTTCGACGAGGGTGGTGTCGTTGCTGCGCAGGGCCTCGCGGGTGACGGGCAGGGCCCGGTCGCCGAGGTCGGGGTCGGCGGCGTCGAGCAGAGGCAGGGCGTACAGCACGGCCCGCTGCTCGGCGGCGTCTCCGTGCCGGTAGAGGCCCGTGACCTCGGCCGCGAGGGCGGAGCCCCGCAGGGGAAGGGCGAGCAGGAGCGCGGCCCGCACCTGGTCGGCCGCCGCCTTGCCGCAGCGCCGGGCGGCGGCCGGGAAGGCCGCTCGGACGGCGTGCGGGTCGGAGGCGATGCGCACGGTGGCGGTGTCGAGCCAGGCCCGCGCATCGGGGGTGAGATCAGGGAGGGATGGTGGAGTCGGCGAGTCGGGCAAGGTGCACCTCCTGGTGCGTCTCCCGACCGGTGGACGGTGTGCATCTGTGCACCGGGCCGAGGAGTTGGGGGGTGGGGTGACTGGGTGTAGCCGAACTCCGCGGCAGGGAGCGCGGATCAGGAACGCGCGCTGCCGGCACCGGTACCGGCAGCCAGAGCGGTGCGCAGGAAGTCCAGGGAGCGGCGGGCCACTTCGGGCGCGTCGAGCGAGCCGCCCTGGATCTCGACCGAGACGAGTCCGCGGTGTCCATGCGCGGCGAGTTCGGCGAGCAGAGGCGGGAAATCGATCTCGCCCCGGCCGAATTCGAGGTGTTCGTGGACACCGCGCCGCATGTCCTCGACCTGCACGTTCACACAGTGCGGCGCGGCGCGTCGCAGACAGTCGAGCACCCGTGCGTCCTCCACGCAGTGGGCGTGGCCGACGTCGAAGGTGATGCCGAACCGCTCGTGCCCGCCGAGGAGTTCCCTCAGCTTCAGGCACCGCTCGACGGTGTCGACGAACATGTACGGCTCCGGCTCGAAGCCCACCGTGACCCCGAACTCCGTCGCGGTCGCCAGCACCGCCTCGCAGCCCGTCGCCAGACGCTTCCAGGCGAGTTCCTCCGGGAGACCGGCCGGAGGCGGACCGCTGCACACCTGGACCGTGGGCGACCCGAGGTCGGCGGCGATCCGGATGGCGCGCCGCAGCAGATCCACCCGGCGCTCGGTGCCGGACTCCGACATGAGGGTGGGGATGTGCTTGTGCCAGGGATCGAGGAGATAGGGCGCGCCTGTCTCGACGGTCACGGACAGCCCGAGGTCGTCCAGGGAATGTGCCAGCCGGTCCACTCGCCGCGGCAGATCGTCGGCGTACGGGTCGAGATGGCCGTGGTCGAGCGTGAGCGCGACACCGTCATAGCCGAGGTCTGCCAGCACCCGGAGCACATCGTCCAGACGGTGGTTGGTGAAGCCGTTCGTGCCGTAGCCGAACCGCAGGTCCGTGACGTCCGGGCGCGGTGCCCCGTCTCCGCCGGGGGTGCTCATGTCGGCGACACCTTCCGCACCAGCTGGCGCGCGATCGGGTGGGCGGCCGCCAGCAGGGCGGCGGCCCGAGGAGCGCCGGCGCCCGCGGTCAGCGCGGCCTGCAGCGGCATCAGACCGAGGATGCCTGCGCCGACGGCCCGTTGGATGTTCGGTGCGGAGGGTTCGCCCAGGGCGCGGACCTGTGCGGACCCGAAGGTGACGAGATAGCCGGCCGCTCCCGCAGCGGCACCGAGGCGTGAGGTCCGCCCGGCCGTAGTGGCCGTGACCGCCGCGCAGAGACTCACCACCGTGCTGGCGGCGAGCGATGCGGCCGGTACGGCGGCGGGGGCGCCCGTCGTCTCGTGGCGGCTCAGCGTCGTGACCGTGTAGGTGTGCAGACCGACCACGAGGGCCGCGGGCAGCGCGGGTGCTGGAGTGCGCGCACCGGCCAGGACGTCCAGAACGCGGGTCCCGGCCATCGCGGCGGGTCCGGCGGGAGTGTTCTTGAGGGCGAGGTCGTACGCCCACACCAGACCCGCGAGGGGCACCGCTGTGCGCAGGGCCCGCCGTCCGCCCGAGAGCGCGGCGAGTCCGAGTCCCGCGGCGGTCAGGGCCGATGCGGTGGTGAAGGCGGTGCGGCGGGGTATTCGGCCGGAAGGGATCGGCCGCCCCGGTCGTTCGACGGCGTCCAGAGTGGCGTCGGCGTAGTCGTTGAGGGCCATGCCCGCCCAGTAGAGACAGACGGACGAACCCATGGTGCCCAGCGTGCGCGGGCCGAGCGGCCGCCCGCTCGCGACGGCCCCGACGAGCACGTCGCCGGGGACACTGAGAGCCGCAGGGGCGCGCACCAGTTCGGCAAGGTCGAGCAGCCGGTGTCTCCACCGCTGGATCTTGTGAGCCATGCGGCCGACAATACCCAGCATACTTAAAGTTTCAAGGAAAAATTTCCGTTGGGATTGCAAACATGGAGGTGGTGTTCATTACGTTTGCGGCCCCAATTGACCGGAAGGTGCGTGAATTTACTTTATAATGTCGTCGCCAGATCTGGATTCATGATGCACGGAATTCGCGTACGCATTCAGAGTGCCGCGCAGAGGGCGTCGATGAGCGCCATCTCCGGGGGGCGTCGGTGATGTGCCCACGTCATGCGGTGGACGTAGCTCAGCGAGACGCCCGTCTCCGGGTCGGCGAGACCGCAAGAACCGCGCTGTCCGCTGCTCTTGGCAACGTCGACCACAGGCCGGGACGCTAAGGGCAGCGTCTGTACTCCTGGAAGACCACTGCTGGTCCAGGACGATCGCTTTCAAGGTCTCCCGTTGCCCCGGGGGACCTTGGCGCTTTCGATGACGGCTTTGCTGCGCCATGTGATGATCGGCTTCGGCGGTCCAACAGGCGCTCAGCCCGTTCTCCTGTCGACCCCTAACGGCCTGTCAGGACGTGGCCGACTGTCGTCGGCGCAGCGCATTATGCTCTGCAGCACGGGCCGTTGGGCGCTGCCCGGTCCCCGGCAGTGGCCTGTTTCAAGGGTCTATGGCCCAACTCAACCAACCTGCGATGCCAGTGGTATCGCCGCGGCCGACAGTGGTGAGTAGACACCAGCAATCAACCTCGAAGCCCACCACCCCCGCGAGCTACTGCACATCTGAGGATCCATACCCGCGACGAACTGAGCACCAACGTCCGCGCACGTTCCCGCTGTTCGGTAGCCGTGTCCCGGCCGCCGTCAGTGCCCGGGGAGAGAATCGGCGGATGGATCTCGAACCGACGGCGGCAGACGAGTCCGAAATCCTCGCTACTGCCATACGCGCATACCTGGCACAGACCCGCTTCGCCTTCACCGGCCTCACCGGAAAGAAGGCAACCCTGCGCATCACCCGCGTGGTAGCGGAGTGGGCGAGGGCGTCAGGCTGGAGAGAAGCGGATGGGAGGCGCCGATGCGCTATATCAACCCGCCACGCCAGCAGACCGCGGGCTGCATGATCTACTGGTTGCCGCCCTGGACTGCTTACCTGGATCTCCGCCTCGTTCGCAAGGATGCCCCTCCGATCGCCGTGGAGATCGACCGCGTGGAGGACGGCACCGCTTGGACAAACTCCGCGATGAAGCCCTCCGCGGACGCCCCGCGCTGTGGATCCGCTGGCACGGAGCGCTGCGCGTCGAGCTCCCAGCTGGTGTCACCCGGCTACACCTGCCGACCCGGTCCAGCCACTCTCCCGTCCGGTACTCTCTCGCCCCGGTCGCCCGCACGGCGGCGATCACCCTCGGCGAGGCTGTCACTCCCAAGGAACGGACGGGCGCCCTGCGCCGCGACCAGCAGCGGATCGAGGAGGAAGAGCGAGCTGCCGCCCTCCCTCGGGACCCCGGCCCCATCAGCATCTAGTAGGACTCCGTTAGGTCTTCCGGATGGTCCTGATCAGGAGCATGTTGGATGGGTGGATGCACATGAAGTGAACCGTGTCCGGGCGGTGTTGGCGTTGTTCGTGGCGGATGTGTTCGCCTTGGTGCCGCGCAAGGACCAGCGAGCCAAGGGCGACTGCTATCTGCGGGGTCTGATGCTGGACGGCCGCCGTAAGTCGATTCAGGCGATGGCCTCCCGGCTGCCGGACGGCAACGAGCAGAACCTGCAGCAGTTCGTGAACCAGTCCACCTGGGATCCGGTGCCGGTGCAGCGGCGGATCAACGAACGCCTGCTGCCGCTGGTCAATCCGGTGGCCTGGGTGATCGACGATGTATCGGTGCCCAAGGACGGGCAGATGTCGGTCGCAGTGGCGCCGCAGTAATGCGGCGCCTTGGGCAAACGCGCCAACTGCCAGGTCGCCGTCAGTGTCCACGCGGCAAGCGACACCGCCTCGTGCCCGCTGCAGTGGCGCCTGTTCCTGCCCGGGGAATGGGACTCAGACCGCGACCGCCGGGCCAAGACCCTCATTCCGCCCGAGGTCACACACCGGGAGAAGTGGCGGCTGGCCGTGGACATGCTCGACACCCTCGCCGACTGGGGTATGACGCCGCCCTCGGTGGTGGCCGACGCCGCCTACGGCACCAACGCCCACCTGAGGGCCGCACTGCATGACCGTGGACTCGCCTACGTGCTGGCCGTCCGGGCCGATATGACGGCCCATCCGTTCGACGCAGAGCCCGAGGCCCGGGCCCGCAAGGGGTCGGTCGGCTGCTGGCCCCAGCCCCGCTACCGCCACCGGGCACCCTCAGTGGCGGCCCTCGCCGCGGGGCTCGGGCGAACGGCTTTCACCACCCTCGCCTGGCGCCACGGCTCACGAGGAGAGTTACGTTCCCGCTTCGCCGCCGTGCGGGTCCGTCCGGCCGGCACAGCCGTCGAGCGCCCGATCAAAGCCACGGCATCGGCCGAGCAGGGCTGGTGGGACGGGATCCTGCCCGACTGCTGGCTGCTCGTCGAATGGCCCGACGACGCCGAGGCACCCACCGAGTACTGGCTGTCCAACCTGCCGCCCGACACGGCGATCGCCGACCTGGTCGCTCTGGCCAAGGTCCGCTGGCGCATCGAGCACGACTACCGCGAACTCAAACACGGCCTGGGACTTGACCACTTCGAAGGCCGTTCCTGGCCAGGCTGGCACCACCACATCACCCTCGTGACCGCCGCCCACGCCTTCCTCACCGAACAGCGCCTGGCCCCAAAAGTCCCCGTACCGGCCTCACCCTCTACCAAGTCCTCGACACCCTCCAGAACACCCTGAGGTGCTGGACCGGCACCTGCACCACCTGCCAACAGCCCCTACCAAGCAGACCTCCGAGATCCAGACAGACCTAACGGAGTCCTACTAGGGGTTCCCGGCACGGAATACCCGAAGGACACGATCCTGCCGATTTACGGCTCAGGGATCTCGCCGACCGCGCACCGCCGCTGCATGAACTGCCAGGGTTGGCTGGGGGAGCGCGTCGGAAGCCGATCAGGGTTGCAGCTCGGGGAACGCTTCTTCCCAGACGTCTTTGATGGTCCTGCTGATGAGCTTGTGGAGTACTGGCCACAGCTCGAGCAGGATGCCCTTGTTGAGGTAGCGGCACAGGTCGTCACGCATGCCTTCGGTGAGCACTGTTCTGTACAGGCTCATGCGCTGGCGTGGCCGGTCCAGATCGAGGACGCGCAGTCCGGACCACGCGATGTGCAGCGGCAGCTCCACCATCCCGTGCTCGGGCCCGGCCAGTTCGTCGAGGCTGGACGGCAGGCGCCGCTGGTACCTCGCTCGCAGCACCGATGCGATGTAACTGGGCTCGTCGTGCACGGCATCCGTCTTCCTCTGCGCACTGGCTCTGGGCTGCACAAGCTGCTGCGCCTGGCTGGCGCGCCAGCCGCGCTGCGGGGGCGGTAGCGGGCGAAGCGGGCTCGTTGGCGGGAGGAGGTTACTCCAGGGCGGCGATGAGGGGTGCCGTGCCACCCGAGTGTCGAGCCACGGCCAGCCGTTCATGAGCCCGGTAGGGCTCATAGGGAATCGGCTTGAGGGGCCCGGGACTTGGCTCCGCAGGTCAACGCACTGATCGCCTGCCTGTTCTTCTTCTGCGAGCCCTTGGCGTGTCGCTGTTGCGGCCCTCTTGGAGGTGAGCAGCCCCTGCCCGCCAGCCAGGGACTTGCTCAGTTTTAGAGAGCGAAGTCCGATAGAAGTTACTGGAAAGTAGGGTTGGTGCCGGAGATCGAGTGTGTGCCTCGGTGACTCGGCTTTGCCTGCGGTTTTGTGGGGTGGCTCCGCGGGCCTGCTCAACAGGAGCCTTGGCTGCTCAGGGGCAAGAGGCCGCCGGTAGTGGCGGTCGTGGGGCGCGGACGTACAGGCTCCGAGTCGGCCCAGTGTCGTGGCGTGACATCGCTTCGTCGGGCCTGGTCCGAACCGGACGGGCTTGCCACCGTAGGGTGACTTCTCGTACCAGCTCGGGGGAGTCCGGGGCATCAGATGCGCACAGCAGCGGGGGAGTACGAGATGCACGGCACCCAGGGCACCGGGGCGACGGATGTTCAGATCAGGCTCGACTCGGAGACTGAACTTGACGATCGCTTGGCGCTGATCGGGTGGCTCCGCGGTGAACGCGGCCTCCAGGGGCGCGTGCACGTCCTGCCCGCCGCACCCGCGGAGAACGAGCTCGGTGCCGGGCTCGACTTGCTCACGGTATCCCTCGGTTCCAGCGGTATCGCCACCGTCCTGGCCGGTTCCCTCGCCACCTGGCTGCAGAACCGCCGTGCCCCGACCAAGATCCGCATCTCCATCACCCGAGCCGACCGCACCCTGGAACTCGAGACCAGTGACGCCGCCGAGGCCGAAGCGCTGATCCAGCGATTCCTGGGAGAGGACTCCGATGGAGTCTGACGACGCTGCCATCCTCATCGGCGTCTCCCAGTACCGGGACCCCTCCCTCCTGGACGTGCCCGCAGCGCGCAACAGCCTGCACGCGATGCACCGGTTGCTGACCAGCCCCGAGTTGTGCGGCTGGTCCGAGGACCAGGTGCACGTTCTGGAGGACCCCGCAGGGGCCACAGACCTGGCCCTGGAACTGCACCGCCTGGCCGAGGAGACCACGGGTACCCTGCTGATCTACTTCGTCGGCCACGGAGTCGTCAGCAAGTCCGGTGCGCTGTGCCTGGCCGCTGGCGATACCCAGCTGCGCTATCCCGACCTGACCGGCTTGGAGTACGACAAGGTCCGCAGCGCTCTCCTGGACTCACCGGCCCAGGTGAAGTTGGTGATTCTCGACTGCTGTTACTCGGGCCGGATCATCCATGGTCTGGCGGGCGCTGGTGAGAGCCAACTCGTGGACAGCACCGACGTCCGCGGCGTCTATACGCTCACAGCGGCTGACCAGGTCGCGCATGTGCCGCCGCGAGACGAGACCGCTAGCACGTCCTTCACCCAGGTCCTGTGCGACGTCGTGCGAAGCGGCATCCCAGGCGCCCCGCCGACGCTCGCTCTGACCGACATCTACCCCAAGCTCAAGAGCACGCTCAAGGCACGCGGTCTTCCCGAACCGAACCACCGCGTGACCGACACGGTTGAGTCCTACTCCTTCAGCCGCAACGTCGCGTATGCCGGCAGTACCGGATTCCGACTGCTCCCTCAGGAGCACGTGGACCACTTCCTCAGAATCCTCGCCGCGCAGCCGCGCCACGACCTCACGACGCAGAGCATCGAGAAGCTGGAGGACTGGCCCGGCGTCTACCTTCTGCACCGGGAGTCCAGCGACGCCCCGGAAATCCTCTACGCGGCAACGGGCGGCCGTTCGATCGCCGTCCGTCTCGGCCGTCACCTGCGGAAGATCAACGGACGCTGCTATATCGACGCCCGCGACCTCTCGTTCAGCTATCTCAAGCTGGACGACGACCTCAGCGTCCTGTCGCCGGAGCTCCTCGTGCACCAGCACCTTCACGCCCAGGGGTGTCCTCCGCTGTGGAACAACACCGGCTTCGGTAACAACGACGCGGGGCGGATGAGGGACTCCCTCCAGCGCAGCGGCGACCACTTCGACGTACTTCATCCCATCGACCTGTCGTGGCTTGTTCGCTTCGACGCTCCAGCCCTCAAGGTGACAGCGCACGAGATGGCTGCGCAGCTGCGGGCCCAACTCCCTTACGCCTTCCGCATCGAGCGCCGGGAAGCGGAACTCGACAAGGTAGGGATCACTCTCCCGGAGAGTTCTCTGTGCGCCGATCGGGCCTTCCGCCTGCTGGCCGCTGCTTTGGGGGACTCATGGCAGATCAGCGCCCTGGTAGGTCAGGTTCTGATGTATCGGGAGCACGACAAGAGGTATCCCAATGCCATCCGCTACTACGCGGGCACACGGACGATCACTGAAATGCCTGAAGTATGCAAGACGGTCGGCCTTCCTGACGAGGGCTGAGCGGCACCGCCTGCGCAGTGGCGGCCCTGAACTCCCTCATGGTGAACGGTCTGGAACGGGTGGTTAGGGCTCGTGAGTCCTGCCATACTTTGGGCCGAAACATGTACGGGAGAGGTGCAAGCGATGCGGGGCTGCCGGTGAAGCGTCGTGCCGGCCCCGACGGGATGCACTTCTTCGACCGCCGCACCGGCCTGAACGTACTCTTCGACGAGGTCGACGTCCCCGAAACGCAGTGGGCCCGCGCCCCCCGCCAGGTGTCGATCGCCCTGACCAACGCCTGCGATCTGGCTTGTCCGTTCTGCTACGCACCCAAGACCGCCGCCGTGCTGGATGCCGACCGGCTGTGCGCATGGATCGACGAACTGGACGCGGAGGGCTGCCTCGGCATCGGATTCGGCGGCGGAGAACCCACCCTCTACCGCCGCCTTCCCCAGGTGTCCCGACACGCCGCCGAACGCACCAGCCTCGCGGTGACCATGACGACACACGCACACCGGCTTACACCCCAACTGATCGACGCGCTGGCCGGAGCGCTCAACTTTGTCCGCGTCAGCGTCGACGGAGTCGGCGCCACCTACGAGGAACAGCGCGGCCGCCCCTTCACCGAACTCGTGCAGCGGCTTACCTGCATCGGGCAAACGTTCCGGTTCGGGCTCAACTGCGTCGTGAACACCCAGACGCTGCCCGATCTCGACGCCGTCGCCGATCTGGCTGCCTCGACCGGGGCAACGGAACTCCTGCTGCTGCCCGAGCGTCCGGCAAGCGGGCGCCCGGGCAGCAGCCCGCACACCGTTGCCGCCCTGCACCAATGGATCACCAACTACCCCGGTCCCGTGGCCCTCACCCTCGGCGAGGGCGACACCGGCTCACTACCGACTGCCCAGCCGTTTCCGCGCGAGAGGGGACTGCGCACCTACGCGCACATCGACGCCGCCGGAACGCTCCGGCGAACCTCCTATCACTCCGCCGGTGAGCCGGTCGACGACCGCGGCGTCCTTGCCGCACTCGACCGCCTGCAGCAGAAAGATGTCGCATGAAGGCCTGGTACGGATACGGCACCGAGCACTCCATGAACCTCGTCATGATCGGCCGGTTCGAGGACGCCACCGCCGCCGAGCGAGCGCACGCAGTCATCAAACAACTCACGACGGCCCTGCAGGCGGAGGAGGAAACCGGCCGCCTGACCGTTGGCGAGCCGAACGACCGCTACAGCGACGAGGTCCTGAAACTGCTCAGTGACCTCAACATCCACAGCATCGGGCCGCGTGAACTCGAACAGTTCCTGTACGACCTCGATGTGCGCCGCGACGGTGACTCCATCGTGGTGACCACCGATGAGACCGATGTCCAGGCACTGTTGAAGGTCCTCCTCGACAAGGGCGCCCGCATCGAGGTGTATTCCGCACATGACCACCCCGGTAGCGGCTACGGCCGGGGCAAGTGAGGGCCAACGATCCGATGACTCCGCTGGACTGGGACAAGTTCACCACGCTGCCGGGCAGCCCCCGGGATAACTTCGAGCTGCTGTGCCGGGGTGCCGTCACTCACGCATACGCCCGCTACGGCAAATTCATCGCCCTGGCCCAGCAACCCGGCGTCGAATTCCACCTCGACATCGACCAGCCCGACTGCCCGCTCGGCCAACCCGGTCGCTGCTTCGGGTGGCAGACCAAATGGTGGGACATCCCGTCGGGCCGAGCCATCGGCGTCGGCCGGCGCAGCGACGTCGAGGACTCCCTTAGGAAGACCGAGAAACACTTTCCGGGCATCTCCGACTTCGTGCTGTGGACCCGGCACCCTCTCACCGCCGGCGACCAGACGTGGTTCTACGGCCTGTCCACCACGATGAAGCTGCACCTGGCCACAGAGGTCGAGCTCGGTCACCTGCTTGTCGGCGATGCCGTTTTGCTGCGTGAGTCCTACTTCGGGTCCCTCGTTTTGACCCCGGAGCGTCTCGCTGAACAGCATGCGCGAGCCGCCGCCGAGGCCAGCGAACGCTGGATTCCCGAGGTGCATCAGGCATCGGCGGCCGAGCACCGGCTTCGGCGGATGCTCGCCGAACCCGACGCGTGGGACGACCTGGGCGACACCAACCGCAACATCGCCCGCTTCGAAGCAGCCCTCGACGACGCGGGCACGACGCTGCCAGCCCCTCTGGCCGAGCAGACCGCGGAGATCACCGCCGCGGGACGTGACGTGGCCGAACTCCTGTACGAAGCACACCAGCAGATCAGTAACAGCCAGCCCTCCCCGCTACTGGGCACCACCGACCGCACCGTGCCCCAGGCCCCCACCGCGCAGCCCGCCGTTCTCCGGCAGCTGCGTGCCCTGCGGCATGCAGCTACTCTGCCGCTGACCAATCTGATCGCTCACATCCGCGACGCCGCCGCCCTGGCCCGCCACGTCACCGATCACCTGTCGACACGGCTCGCGGTGGTCACCGGCGACGCCGGATTCGGCAAGACGCAACTGTCCGCGACGCTCACCGCGGCAACCGCGGCACGGCCCGCCGGCGTCCTGCTCTACGGCAGGCGTCTGAGCGCCCGCCAGACCCTCGATGATCTCGCAGGCCAGGTCACGGCAGCGGGCAAGCCCCTGGCCTCTTTCGAGGAGCTTCTCGCCGCCGTCGATGCAGCCGCACAACGAGCCGGATGCCGCCTGCCCATCGTCATCGACGGCCTGAACGAGGCTGAAACCCCCACGCTGTGGCCGCCACTGGTGCGCAGTCTGCAGGTGACCCTCAAGCAGTACCCGTCCGTGCTCGTGGTGTGCACGGTCCGCGAGGCATTCCTCGACGAGACCATCCCCACCGAAGTGACCGACATCCTGGAGCTCGACGGATTCGACGAAGACCTCGACGAATCCATCACCCGCTACTTCGCCCACTACAAAATCGAACCCGGCGGCGCTGACCTGCCGCGCGAACTCCTCAGCCACCCGCTGACACTGAAGATCTACTGCGCCACAGCCAATCGCGACCGCAAGCAACCCGTCAGCGCCGCAGGCCTGCCCAGCTCCCTCACCGGAATCTTCCGTGAGTACCTGACCTCTGCCGCCCACCGCGTCTACGAACTCACCCCCTCCATCCACCCCAACGACGTCAACCAGGCACTCGACGCTCTGGGTAACGCCCTGTGGGAGGACCGGGCACGCGACCTTCCCGACACTCAGGCGAAACAGCTGTGCCAGGACACCCACCGCCGCTGGCAGGAGAGCCTTCTCGCCGCCCTCGAAAATGAAGGTGTCCTCCTGCGACACCCCGATGGTGCGGGCGGAGCGACCTGGTCGTTCGTCCACGACCTGATGGCCGGGCACGTCATCGCCACCAGCCTCGTGCACGCCCACGGCAGGGGCATCGCCCGGCTACTGGGCGAAGACACGACCACAGCACGCTTCAACGGCACGCCCGACGAACGGCATCCTCTTGCAGCCGACATTTTCCAGGCCTTGGCAAGCGCCATGCCCCGTGCCGGCGCCACGCAACTGTGGCAAGCCGTCGCCGAACCCCTTCGCCTGCGTGCTCTCCTGCATGCCGCCCGGCTCGAAGCAGCCCACCTCGACTCCATCACCGTGGAGGCGCTCGCTAGCCACAGCGACGAACTCCGTGGACGAGACGACCTCCTCCAGCGGCTTCACAGCACCCGCGCAGCCCCGGGCCACCCCCTCAACGCACACTTCCTCGACCGGATCTTGCGCGACAGACCCGTCGCCGACCGCGACCTGCGCTGGAGCGAGTGGCAGCGCGCAAACAGCCGTCTCCTTCTCGCCGACGCGACCGCCCTGGCCACACGCTGGCGAGAGCATCCGCACCGTGCGGAATCCGACCGGCTACGAGCCCGGTGGCTGATGTGGACGCTGACGAGCACCCACCGCGACCTTCGCGACGCTGCCACGGCCGCCCTGTACTGGTACGGACGGCACGACATCAGAGGACTGTTCACCCTGACCCTGGAAGCGATCACCGTCAACGACGCCTACGTCGGCGAACGCATGGTCGCCGCCTGCTACGGCGCCGCGACGGCCCATCAACCGCACACCCCGGACCTTGAAGCTGCCTTGCCTGTCTATCTGACAGGGCTGCTGAACACCTTCACCGGGCACCAGGCCACCCACCCCACCTTCCACGCACTGACCCGGTACTACGTCTCCTCAACGTTCGACCTCGCCCACCGCTACTACCCCGCCACGGTCCCCGCCGCAGCCGAACTGCCCTTGGCCTTCACGCCAGCACCGGCGATCACACCGCTGCCCGAGGGCGATCCACGCCGGGAGGACGTCCACAGCACGATGGGCATGGACTTCGGCAACTACACCCTCGGGCGTCTGTTCCAGGGCCGTAGGAACTACGACGACTCCCACCCCGGACACCAAGAAGCCACCGCCCTCGTCCTCGGCGTCGTCCACGCGCTGGGCTGGCGCCCCGACCCGTTCGACGAGGTAGAACGCCGCATCACCTCGGCAACGTCCCGACAAAGCCACACTTCCAGCAGCCGGATCGACCGTTATGGCAAGAAGTACGGCTGGATCGGCTTGCACACCATGGCGGGCATGCTGGCCGACCGCGGCCAGCCACCCGAGGAACTCGAAGTAGACATCGACCCAACCTTCCCGCAGCCCCCGCCACCTGTCCCGGTCCCACTCGACACGTGGACGCCGCGGACACCGGAAGACGACCTCGAATGGCTGCGCCACGGAATCGTCAACGTGCCGGACGACCTCCTTGCACCGGCCCGGCTCGACGCGGACGAAGGTCCATGGCTGCTCGTCCACGCAGAGATCGACACAGAGGACATCACCACCGGACGCGATACCTTCGGCCTGTTCAACACCGTCCTCGTCGACCAGGAGAATCTGGCGCAACTCCTGGAGGAACTCGATGCCTTGACCCACCCGGGCCGGGACATGATCGACTTGCCCGCCCAGTACTACCTCTTCGCCGGCGAGATCCCGTGGCACACTCGATTTGCAGCACCCGAACCAGGACTGACCACCGAGGACCTGTACAGCGACACGCTGCGCCACGGCAGGCCCGAACTCCGCTTCGAGCGGCTGGCCCACCACTTCACCTGGGAACCCCACCACAGCAGCCAGAACCAGGCCACCGCCTACATCCCCAGCCGGCTGTTCTCACAGGCCTTCGACCTGCGTGCTCTTCCAGCAGGCTTCGACCAGTACGAGCCATCTGGTGCACTCGCCGCGCGGTCTTTCGTAGCCCCCTCCGGCTTTTCGGGCGGGCTGCTGTACCTACGCGCCGACCTCCTCCGACGGTATGCGGCGGGCCGTGCGATCGTCACCTTCTGCTGGGGAGAGCGGCAGATCAAAGCCGTCTGGCCCGAGAGACCGTCCGGTGCCCTGCAGGCCCTCTACCAGGCCCACCAGAACATCTGGCGCCAGACGAAGCAGCACTGAACACCGTCCTTTGCTGCGTGTGTACAGCCAGGGCTGGCTGCCTTTCCGCCGACCCTGCATCTGCGGGGACCACGCGGCAGGACACGCGAGCGGTGCGAACCGCTGGCCATGTCACGGTCGCGCGCAGGGCAGCGGGGGCCTTGGGCGCGTCGCGCGCCTGGGGTGTGGATGTTGGTGTATGCAGGCGTGAAGGTCGGCGGCTGCATGCGCCGAGCGGGGAACGTGGGATCGGGGGTGGCTCGTGGCAAGCGGGGCTTTCGAGGAGCTGCAGACCGGTGAGTTCGGACCGGCCACGTTTGATCTGTTGCGGCACCTG
Organism: Streptomyces sp. NBC_00258; assembly: GCF_036182465.1. Classification (NCBI taxonomy): domain Bacteria; kingdom Bacillati; phylum Actinomycetota; class Actinomycetes; order Kitasatosporales; family Streptomycetaceae; genus Streptomyces; species Streptomyces sp. NBC_00258. The sequence goes on along the minus strand of NZ_CP108081.1, from coordinate 392,088 downwards.
GTGCACCAGGTGCGCCGTGCCTCTGGTTTTCCGCCCCCGGAAGGGCACACTGTCTGGAGTGATGACGCGGCTTACGACGTGATCAGTGCGATGTTGTCCCAGGAAGGAGCGGGACAGCGGTTCGTGACTGTCTGCTTCGCCCAGGCCGCCGACGAGGCCTCCTTGGAGCGGCTGTTCCTCACGTCGATCAAGAATTTCCTCATCGATGAGGCGAAGAAGACGCCGCGGGGCAAGCTCCGACGTCGCATCGCCCGCTTGATGGACGAGGACACGGCCTACCGGAAGAGCAGCGGCTCACCGCCGCGCTGGGCGCTGGCCGGCCACGCCGAAGGAGCCGTGTGGCAGGGAGATCTCGACGATCTCATCGCAGAGGCGGCACGGGTGACAGGTGTCGGTATTACCCGCTGGAACCATTCCGGCCCCACCCCCAGGCAGACGGTCCATGCGCTCAAGACCATCCTCTTGCGCGTGCTCCAGTACGCCCAGGGAGCGGTGCGGGAGGAAGACCTCGCCAAGGTCCTCGAGGCCCGGTTCGATCTCCTGGCGCCAGCCCGCTTCACCGCGTTGTACGCCGATGAAGGCACCGTCGCCGAACTCGTCGATCAGCACACGGCCACCACTGCACCGGACCCCACGGGAGTCGACGGAGTGGCCGAGGACATCTGGCAGCGCCTCTCACCCAACGAACGCCTGCTGCTTCCCTACCTCGATGAGGACGCTCATCACGCGGCGCAGCTGCTGGAGATCCGGCACACCCATGCGGCTGCCGTCCTGGCGAACCTCAAAACAACGCTTCGTACCGCCCTATCCGCGGACAGCGACCGCCAGGCGGTCATGGCCGCCCTGCTGCTGCGCTGCGGTGATGCTCCTTCGTGAACAGCCCCAGTTACGTCGTCTGGACCCAGTGAGAAGAGAATGCGCTGATGGACCACAGCCGAGGAGACGGGGGAGACGGTATGAGCTCTGTCCACACCACTGCCTACCAACGGCTGGTGGCTGCCGCGGCGGGACTGAAAGTGCCCGACGCCGTCCGCCAGGTGGCCACCGCGCCACCCCAGGATCCGCAGCCGGGCCAGATCTGGCGCGCAGTATGGGAGGACACCATCCAGCTGCTGCTGATCACCGCGGCTGGCGGCGATGACACTCTGCGCGCCGTGCCGGCCTCCTTCGAACGGTACGCCGACACCCTGCTCCTGCCCGCTCAGGCGACCACCCTTGAACAGCCACTGGCACTGTGGTGGAGCCTGGAAGCCACCCTTCCGTGGTGTGTGCTGGACCGGCAGGTCAGCGAGCTGACCGGCCGCCCTCCCGCTCTCACCTCCCGCACGCTCGCCGCCGCCGTGCCTGGCACGCAGTGGGGGAGCGGCGCAGCCCCGTCCGCGCCGACCATCGAGTACCGCGGAGTTCTGGCCGACCAGCTCGCGCTCCTTGCCTCGGCACAGTGGGTCCCCCAAGGATCGGGAGGCCTCAACCAGCTGTTTCGTGACCACGGCATCACCGCTATGCAGCTCGGGGCCGAACTGAAACTGCCGCCGCCCCAGGCGCTCGCCATCTGGCGGGGGCAACTGGCCCTGACCGCCGACCAGGCCGCCACACTCGCTGAACGCCTCGGTCAGTCGGCCAGCCAGCTGCTCGCGGCCAATCCCGCCCTACCGCCCGCCGTCGTACACGAACTGAACCGCCCCCTGCGCCGCAAACAGGTCAAGGCACTCGCCGCTCAGCACGACGAGACCGAACGCGAGGCCCGGCTGCGCGCCGCCTACGGTATCTATACGCTCGCCGCACGTGACGACGACCGCACACAGCCGAACTGGACGGCACGCACGGACCGCTACTTCGAACTGCGTCTGGGCGAGTAGGGGGGCACACCGAGTGGTCAACTACGTACTCGCCGGGGCCGCCCGGACCCAGGCCGCAGCGATGGTCCGGGAACTCGAAGCGGCTCGTCCCGGCGCGGTCGAGCGCCTGGCGCAAGGCGCCCTCGCGGAGCTGAGAACCTGGCGCGAGCTGACCGTCCTGGAGGTCGACGAGAATCTGACGGAACAAGGGTGCAGTGTCGCCGGAGCGTATGACTTCGGTCCGCCACCGCACCTGTCCGTCGCCACGTCCGCCAGCCGTGCACGGCGGGACTTCACCGGCCTGCACGAATTGGGCCACCACCTGCAGAAGAACAGCTTCGCCCTCATGGAGCCCTTTGGCAGGGAACCCGACGGTGGCCTCCTCCTTGAGGACGCGGCCTGCGACGCGTTCGCCGCTGAGATCTTGCTCCCTGCGCCCCTCGTCAGCCAGCACCTGGACACCCAGGGACCCACCGCGTCGACGGTCGCCCAGCTGTGGCAGGCGAGCAACGCCTCCCGCATGGCGGTCTGCGTACGAGCCGCCCAGCATCTTCCCGCGCCCGGACACATCCTCCTCCTGGACGCCACGGGACACCTCGCCTTCGCCGCCTCCCACGGCCTTCCGCCCCTGACGCGCGGCAGTTTCCAGGGCGACATAGCCGTCATCGACCGCGCGCTGGCTGGCTCCGGCCACGCACGAGGGCTGACCCAGGTCCGCTACCGCGACGGCATCCTCGGACGGGAACTGCACACCGACTCCGCGCCCATGGACGGCTACCTTGTTGCCGTCCTCGTCACCGACTCCGCCCCCTGGCGCGCCTTCACCCCACCCACTCCCGACACCGGCCCGCAGTCACGCGACTACATCTGCGCGAACTGCGACGAGGAGTACCGCTCCTTCGCCCCCGCCTGCCGGTGCTGCCACGTCCCCCCGTGCCCCGACTGCGGCCGCTGTGCCTGCCCGCCCCGCGTGAACGAACGCTACTGCCCGGGATGCTTCATGCTGCACCCGCCCTCGATGTTCCCTGCAGACAGCGACCGCTGTCTCAACTGCGACTGACGCCTCTTCACCCCCATCTGCACCACGTTCACGCCTACCCGCGAGTTACGTCGTCCGTCCCAGGCGAAGCACCCCACCCAGGGGTGAACGGAACCCGGGCGCCGGCCGCGGGCGCCGTCGGAACCTCGCCGGCAGGAACAGAACGATGGCTATTCAGATCACCGCGGTGCGCCTGTCGACCGGCGGCACCACGCACGAACACATCACCCACCTGTGGTGGACCGAGCAGGCGTCCGGCAAGGCCGGCGACAACACGCGGGCGCAGATCGTCGACTGGATCGAGAACCAGGCCGGCAAGGCCTACACCAGTGACCGGGCCGGGCATCGCACGGAAGTCGCCGTGGTGACGCCCGCCCGAGGCGAGAAGTACCTCCGCACCCGCGCCGACGGCGTGTGGACCAACAACCTCCTTGCCCTTCCCCAGCGCTGACCCGCCCCAACAACACGGCTGTCCGGCGCGCCGCCCCTGCGGTGGCCCGCCGGACGCTCGCCCCGCCCGGGGCACCTCCGGGCGAACACACGACCCCCTCACCTAGGAGGATCCATGTCTCAGGACAGCCACGGGCCCGCGCCCGTCACGATCATCGTCAACGCCCGACCGCACACCTGGGAGGCGAAGGAGATCACCTTCGAGCAGGTCGTCGACCTGGCCTACCCCGGCCAGCCGCCGAACGACCAGGACACCTACACCGTCCGTTACAGCCGCGGCCACGACGGCCACGGAACGGGCAGCCTCACCGCCGGCCACAGCGTCAGAGTGAAGAAGGGGATGGTCTTCGATGCCTACCGCACTTCTCGCTCGTGACCCGGACCTGGCCCGCCTCCTCGACGACGGCTACGACGTCGTCGTCCACGCAGGCCACATCATCGTCCGGCACATCCCATACGTCACCGAGAACCGCACCGTCGAACACGGCTTCCTCGCCTACCCCATGACCATCAGCGGGGACCGCCTGGTCTCCGGAACCGACCACCGCATCTGGTTCAGCGGCTCCGCCCCCTGCGACGAGCACGGCCGCCCCCTAGCTCTCGCCAATCCCGAGAACCGGGTGATTGCCGAGGGCATGCAGGCGAACTTCATGCTCTCCAGCAAACCCAGCCCCGACGGCTACCCCGACGAGTACACGAAGATCACCGCGTACGCGAGGATCATCGCCGACCAGGCACACGCACTCGACTCCACAGCCACCCCCACCCCCGGCGCCGCATGGCAGGAGATCGAGGACGACAGCCCCTTCGCCTACCGCGACACCGCCACCTCCCGCGCCGGAATCGCAGCCGTCAACCGCCGTTTTCGAGGCCACCGCATCGTGATCGTCGGCCTCGGAGGCAGCGGAAGCTACATCCTCGACCAGGTCGCCAAGACCGAGGTCGACTCGATCCTCCTCATCGACGGTGACACCTTCGACAACCACAACGCCTTTCGGACCCCCGGCGCCCCCACCCTCGACACCCTGCGTGACCGCCCGCCCAAGGCCACCTACCTTGCCTCGATCTACGCGAACATGCACCAAGGTCTGTCCGCCTGCGAGCAATACCTCGACGAGGACAACCTCGACCTGCTCACCGGGGCCACATTCGTGTTCCTCGCCTCCGATGACGCGGCGAGCAAGTCGGCGATCATCGACTGGCTCGAAGCACACGGCGTACCGTTCATCGACGTCGGCATGGGCATCGAAGAGATCGACGGCCGCCTCAGCGGACTCCTGCGCGTCACCACCAGCCTCCCGGGCCGCCGAGACGCAGCCCGCCGCCGCATCCCCCAGCCGGCGCCCGAACGCGACGCCTACGCACGCAACATCCAGACCGCGGATCTCAACGCGCTCAATGCAGTCTTGGCTGTCATCCGTTGGAAACGCTCCATCGGTATCTACGCCGACGCCACCGACGAGAGCCACACCACGTACTCACTGATCACTAACGAGATCGCCAACGAGGATTTGCCGTGACCGCACGAGACATTCTGCGCCCGGTCTTCACCGAGGCCTTCCCCCCAACGATGGACGCAGGGGTTCTGTACGTCTCGATCCCCTACCGCACCTGCGGTCACCTCTGCTGCTGCGGTTGCGGCCACGAGGTCATCACACCACTGTCCCCAGCGCAATGGTCCATTGCCTACGACGGTGAGAACGTGTCTCTCACCCCCTCGATCGGCAACTGGGCGCTCCCTTGCCGGTCGCACTACTGGATCCATCACGGCCGCGTCCGATGGAGCCGGCACTACTCGGCGGCAGAAATCGCTCAGAACAGGGAGCGTGACCGTCACCTGCTAGCCCAAAATACCGAAGGGCACAGGCCAAGGCCGCTGGCCAGGCTGCGTCGTCACCTGCAGTCGTGGCGCCGGTAGGCCAACGAGCGGGCTACCAGGCCAACGCGCAGCCCCCCCCGCGGTACCTGGAGCGCAGGCGAGGGCATTGAGGCCGGGCAAGCTTGAGGCGCGGCTTGTCCCTGGCGATGGGCGCGCGGAGTATGTCGGCATGATCGAACGTGACCATGCGCCGAATGCTGGAACGGGACTGCTCGGAGCGCGCTTCAGCCGCCGCAACCGCCAGGCGCCCACCGACGACCGTACCGGCACCGGCCGGTGGATCGCCATCGACGAGTCCGGCTACCACGGCGACCAACTCCACGGCCGCGACCGCTACATGATTCTGGGCTCGGTGGTCATCGACGACACCGAAGCCGCCGTCATCGTGGACACACTGCGACGCGAGGCAGGCATCCAGAAGCCCGCGAGGGAGGTGAAGTTCCAAAGGATGTTCACCGGCGGGGGAGCCGGTCACCGCCGCCGGCTCCTGAGCGAACTGCTGGCCCCCGGCGGGCCCCTGCACGGCCGTGCCTCGGTGTACGCGATCGACAAGCACTACTTCGTCGCGGCCAAGCTCGTGTCCCTCCTGGTGGAGGAGCGGTTCCACGCCCTGGGCCACGACATCGTCAGCAACGGCGTGGGCCGGCAACTGGCCCTGGACCTGGCCACCGAAGGCCCCCGGGCCCTGGGCCGCGACGGCTTCGACCGGCTCATCGCCACCGCCGTGGGCTTCTTCTCCAAGAAGAACCGCACAGGCGACCAGGTCACCGTCGACGACCTCTACGCCGTCATCCAGGAGTCCTGCGCCTACGCCCGCCGCCGCAAGGCGCCCCAGGCGAAGAAGGCAGCAGAGGTCCTGGACATGCTGCGCAAGACCCGCCCGGAAGCGGAGGAGTTCGCCCGTGAGCGTCCGGCCGAGGCCACGCCGACCGGAGAGCATGGCCTTCTGGATGACACGATGGACCCCCTCATCACCGCCGTGCCCACGGCCATTCTTCACGCGTCGATACGTTACGGCGGCAAGCTCCAGGTCCTCGCGGACGATCAGCGGCTGCTGACCGACGACAAACTCGAGGTCCTGGAACGCGGAGTTACAGCCGTGGGCCTGGTCCACGGCCTCATCAAGGCAAACCACCTCCAGGATCTGGTGCGTGGCCGCTCGGTGGACCACCCCTCCCTCCAACTCGCTGACCTAGTGGCGGGCGCAGGACGGGCGGTCGCGCGATGGCATGACGGCGAGGACGAGCCCGCCGGAAACGATCTTCACGTCGTGGTAGCACCACTGGTGGATCCCGACGGACTGCTCATGAACGAAAGGCCCGAAGATTTCGCGCGGATCGACACCGCCCGCACGAAACGTCGCTGACGGCCGGGTCAGATGAGTCGCCCGCGGTGGCGGGAGCGGTGTCCCGGACGAGCTCTGCGAAGCGTTCGCGGCTGCGGTTCTGTTCCTGTTCGGCTCGTGCGTCGTCCCATTCCTCCAGGTCGTCGCAGCCATCGTGGTTGAGGTTCTCGTACTCACTGTGGAGGAGCCAGCAGCCGTGGATTCCGGTGAGGGGGTCCTCGAGGAGGCCACATGCGGGCCGCTGAGGGGCGAGAGGGGTCAGCCGCAGAGCGACGCCGGGTTCTTCCTCGCCGCTGTGCCTGGTGAGTGTCTCGTGGAGGTCCTCGAGCTGTTCCCGCAGAGCGGTGGGGTCGGGCAGTACACCGTCGGTGACCTGCATGGCATGCCGGACAAGTCTGGTCACAGCGTCGTACGGCGAAACGCCGTCGTAGATGAGGCCGAGGACGAGGGTAGGCGACGCGTGGGGCAGCTCCTCGATGTTGTCGGCTTCCAGAACCACGCGGTTGGGTCGAGCCCGGATGCCTCGCCGGTGACCTCGGCTGCCGCGGCGATCCAGTGGGCTGCCGCGGCCGAGGCCGCCGTCGGATCGATGCCCCGGAACAGATCGTCGGGGCCGAAGGGATCCTGCTGCAGGAGTTGATCGGCGGCGGCGACCTGCACGGGAGAGGCGTCCTCACGGCTGAGGAGGACAGCCTGCTGGGATCGGCCGCTAAGGTCACCGAGCTCGGCACTCTCCACGGCCGCGAGCTCAACGGCGACTTCAGCGGCAATGCCCTTCACAAGCTGCCACCCGCCCCCGCCGCACGGCGCAGGCGGGCGGGTAGGTGGCGCAACACTGCCGCACCAGCAGCAGACAGAAGCGAGAGACCGTCCTCAAGTCAAAGTCCTCACGCTTTGGTGATGTGACGGACCTTCCGAGCCGAAATACCCGGAATGCTGAGAGCCATTGAGGCTCTAAGCAACGGTCCAACGCCTGACGTTCCGGGCGGTGGTCCCCACGGTCGTGGTGCATCGACGGGTGATCGGCACGGACGGGCCGGCCACGGCGCAGGCGGGGCCGGTGGAGCGTCGCTGACTGTGAACCGCTGTACGCGGCTCAGTGGTTGGGAACGATGACCGCTCGGCCGTCGACCTTCCCGGCGTGCAGGCGCTCGTAGGCGAGTGGGGCCTCGTCGAGGAAGTAGGTCTCGGTGTGTACGGACACGGCGCCCGAGCGGGCCAGGTTCAGTACCTCGATGAGTTCGCTCCGGCTGCCCCAGTAGGGCGCGGCGACCGACACCTCGAAGGGAAGGGACCCGAAGCCGACGGGCAGGGCGCCGCCGCCGATGCCGACGATGGTGACGTCGCCCTCCACGGCGGCCAGGGCACCCGCGGTTCGCAGGGTGGGCTCGGCGCCGACGAAGTCGAAGACGGCCTCGGCGCCGAGACCGCCGGTCAGGGTGCGTACGGCGGTGGCCGCTCCTGCGTCGGAGAGCACCGTCTCGTGGGCGCCGACCTCCTTCGCCAGCCGCAGCTTGTCCTCGCTGACGTCGAGGGCGATCACGCGGGCTGGCGTGAGCGCGCGCAGCAGTTGGATGGCGACGTGGCCGAGGCCGCCGGTGCCGATGACCACGGCCGTCGAGCCGGGGACCAGCTTCGGCAGCGATCGCTTGATCGCGTGGTACGGGGTGAGGCCCGCGTCGGTCAGCGGGACCGCGGCGACCGGGTCCAGACCGTCCAGCGGTACGAGATGGCGCGGGTCGTCGACGAGCAGGTACTCGGCGATGGCGCCCGGCGTGCCGAGCCCCGGTGGCCGGATGCCCAGGGCGTCCGCGCGCAGGCAGTAATTCTCCTTGCCCTGCGCGCACTTGGCGCAGGTGCCGCAGCCCCAGGGCCCGTACACCGCGACCGCGTCGCCCTCACGTACACCGCTGACGCCTGCGCCCAGCGCGGCGACCGTGCCGACACCCTCGTGGCCGAGGGTGAGCGGAAGCTCGTAGGGGAAGTTCTCGGCCGGCCAGCTCATCACCGCGATGTCGGAGTGGCAGACGCCGGCGGCGGTGACCTTCAGCAGGACCTGGCCTGGGCCGGGCTCGGGGTCGGGGACCGTGACCACCTCGGGGGCGGCGCCGATCGTGTGGTACTGCAGTGCCTTCATGACGCGAACTCCTTTCTATGCCCGGCTCAGAGGGCGGTGTAGGCGCCGTCGACCAGGTGGTAGCTGCCGGCCACGAAGGAGGCGCGGTCGGAGAGCAGGAAGGCGATCAGCTCGGCGACCTCCTCGGGGCGGCCGAGGCGGGCGATCGGGTGTAGGGCGACCAGGCCGTCGTACGCCTCCTGGTCCATGTCCTTCAGTAGCGGGGTCTCGATGAAGCCGGGGCCGACGGCGTTGACGCGGATGTTCTTCGCGGCGTACTCGGCGGCGGCGGTCTTGGTCAGGCCGACCACGCCGTGCTTGGCGGCGACGTAAGCGGAGGAGCCGGCGAAGCCGACCGAGCCGAGGATGGAGGCCACGTTGACGATCGCGCCGCCCTGCCCGGCCGCTTCGATGGCGGGGAGCTCGTGGCGCAGGGAGTAGAAGACTCCGTCCAGGTTGGTGCGGATGACCCGGCTGTAGGCGTCGAGGTCGTACTCGCCGGTCGGGGCACTCGGGCCACCGATGCCGGCGTTGTTCACGGCGAGGTGCAGTGCGCCGAAGGTGTCCACGGCAAAGGCGACGGCGGCGGCAACGGACTCGGGATCGGTCACGTCGAGCTTCACGGCGGAGGCCTTGATGCCCTCGGCCTTGAGGTCCTCGGCGGCCTGCGCCGCGCCCTCGGCGTTGTAGTCGGCGATGACGACGTTTGCGCCGTCGGCTCCGAGACGGCGGGCGGTAGCCAGGCCGATGCCGGAGGCGGCGCCGGTGACCAGGGCGGTACGACCGGCGAACTCACTGTTGTAGGTGAACTCACTGCTGGGGGTGGTGCGCATGTGCTGTTCTCACTCTTCGGAAGTTGGTTCGGTGGCCGCGGAGGCGGCTTCCGAGATCAGGGCGTCGTAGGCCCGCTCCACCAGGGCGGCCAGGTCTGCGGCGCCCGAGTCGTGGCTTTCACTGCCGCGCGCCCAAGCGCGCAGCGCTGCGGTGAGGACTCCGGCGGCGGCGTCCACGACAACGGCTGGGCGCATGTCCCGTACGTCGTCCGTGTCGAGCCGTTCGGCGATGATGCGGATCGACTCCTCCTGGGCGTCGACCCGGATGCGTTCGTAGGCGGCGAACAAGGCGGGCTCGGCGTCCACCAGGGTCAGCAGCCGCCGCATCCGGGGCCGCAGATGATGCGCCGGGTTCTCCTGGTCAGCGAGCCACGCGCGCACCGCCCGCCGGTATGCGAGCAGCGGCGGTTCCCCGGCGGGCCGGACGCGCAGCAGGTCGTTGATGCGGTCGCCGTCACCCCGGACGAAGTCCAGGGCCGCGTCCTCCTTGCCGGTGAAGTGCCGGCTGAAGGTGCGGCGGGTGACGTCGGCCTCCTCCACGATCGCCTCCACGGTCGTGGCCGCCAGCCCGTGTTCCAGGATCAGCTCCACCGCGGCGCAGGCCAGCGCGTTCCGCGTCTGCTGCGCCTTGCGCCGCCGCCGGTCCTGCGTCGGGTGGGCTGGCTCCGTTGCCTTCATGGTTGCGAGCATACGCCTTGATGTCTCATTGGGACACATGTCCCACCGGGACTCTTGTTGAGAGGGTGCTCTCTTCCGTTATTTAGTCCCGGATTGCCGTTTTAAGGGCAATGTTGTGACTCTGTTGGTGATGTTGCCCGGGGCGCTGACGGCGGGGCCGTCGGATGGTTCGCTGGAGGAGTGCGGGGTGGCCTCGGATCTTGGGGTGTGGGGGCTGTTTCGTTACGGCCAAGGAGTGAGGTGTTTTCATCCTGACGCGGCTGCGAGGTGCAGAGTGAGCACGGCCTTGACGATCGCGGTGATGCGGTTGGTGCTGCAGCGCAACTTCCGCAGCAGACGCCAGCTCTTGAGCGTGGCCATGGCCTGCTCACCGACGCAGCGGATCTTGGCGTGGGTGGTGTTGTGGCGTCGTTGCCACCGCTTGAGGCGTCGCCCCTTGAACGGGACTCGAACGTTCCCAGCCGCGCCCTGATACGCCTTATCGGCCCAGCACTTGAGGCCGGCCTCGGCAAGGGCGTCAATGATTCCGTGCTCGCGTGCCGCCGTCAGGTCATGTGTCGCGCCGGGCAGTGCGGGCGACGCCCACAGCAGCCGTCCGAACGGATCGGTCAGCACCTGAACGTTCATACCGTGATGCCGCTTCTTATCGGAGTAGTAAAGGGCCGGTCGGCGGCGATCCGGTTGATCGGCAGCACGGTGCCGTCCAGGATCACGTACGCTTTCGAACAGGCCATTGCCATTGCCTCGTTGAGCGTGGGCGCAAGCGCGGCCAGAACGTCGATCGCCTCGCGGACGTAGCGGTACACGGTGGCAATCCCGATGCCGACCCCGGCTGCGAGCTGCGCATACGTGTCGCCACACCGCAGATGGGCCAGGGCGAGCAGGGCCTGGCGTCGGGGAGTCAGCCTCCGCCACCGACTGCCTATCTCCCGACTCAGGTGACGCAGGTGCACGGTGGACAGATCGATGGCCGACGGGTAGACAAGCACACGGAGCTCCTGGAACGACGGTTGATCTTGGTCGACAACTCGTCCACCAGGAGCTTCGACGTTCCGCAGGCCCGTCCAACTCCGAGTCACCCTGGGCAGGTTGGAAGGTGCTCAGTGCGCCGAGGGCGACCATGGCGGTGTCGGCGAAGACCGCGGTGAAGTCCAGGCCAACTCGCAGAGCGTCGCGCGTGCGTAGATATCCAGACCTCCGGGTGTATGTCCCGACGGTCACCAACTCCTACTGGGGCGAGTGAATCGCCGCCCGCCTGAGTCGCTCGGGTGATAGCGGAGCGGGGCAAGAGGGCTTGGTCATCTTCACTTGTGGGTGACTGGCGGGGCAGGCACCGGAGCACGGGGAGCCGAGCCGCTCCGTGGCCCCCGCCTGCGAAGGAGCTGTGGATCAACGACGTTGGATAACGACTTAGTTACAGGATGGGCTGCAAGTACCGAACGGCCGAACCCGTTGGCACGCAGCCGAGAAGTGGAGGGTGTTGGAACAGACCGCCTTTCATGAAGGGCTGACTGTTATGCAGGTCTGAATCAGAGCCCGCGCTGTGCTGATTGAGACCGCACCAACCGGGCCTGCACCGTTCCACCGGCCGGATGGACGGGGATCCATCCCGGACCTGCATCTCCAGGAGGAGACTTGCGCAGACAAGTGAAAAGAGCGTGCGTGGCCACGATCGCCGCGGCGGCAGCCGTGGCCCTGGCAGCGGGCATGACCAGCCCGGCGTCGGCGGAGGCCAGGCCCACGGCCGCCGACTCGGCCGTGCCGACCACGCCCAAGCACCGCATCACCCTGATCACCGGCGACCGTGTGGTCGTCGACGCCAAGGGCCGCGTCGTCGGCCTGGAGCGGGCCAAGGGCCGCGAGGGCATACCCGTCCAGGTCCGCACCGCGGGCGGGCACACATTCGCCGTGCCGGCCGACGCGGCCCGGCTGATCGCCTCCGGCAAGCTCGACCAGCGGCTCTTCGACGTCACCGAGCTCAACAAGTCGGCCAACCGCAAGGCCCAGAAGCAGGGCCTCAAGCTGATCGTCGACTACCGCGGCGCGGCCGCGACGGCGAGGTCGGACGTCCGTGACGCCGGTGACACGAAGGTCCGCCGGACCCTCAAGTCCCTGGACGCGGACGCAGTGCTGACGCCCGAGGACGACGCGCCCGATCTGTGGTCCGCGGTCACCGACTCCCGGAGCGGTGACGCGCAGACCGCGCCCGGCATCGCCCACGTGTGGCTCGACGGCGTCCGCACGGCCACCCTCGACAAGTCCGTCAATCAAATCGGCGCCGACAAGGCCTGGGCCGCCGGGTACGACGGCAAGGGTGTCAAGATCGCCGTGCTGGACACGGGCATCGACACGACCCACCCGGACCTCAAGGACCAGGTCGTCGCCGAGAAGAACTTCTCCACCGCCCGCGACGTGACCGACAAGCACGGGCACGGTACGCACGTCGCGTCCACCGCGGCCGGTACGGGTGCTGCGTCTGGCGGTAAGTACAAGGGTGTCGCGCCGGGCGCCAAGCTGCTCAATGGCAAGGTGCTCAACGACTCGGGCTCCGGCGACGACTCGGGCATCATCGCGGGTATGGACTGGGCGGCCGAACAGGGCGCCGACGTCATCAACCTCAGCCTGAGCAGCGGCGACACCCCCGAGGTGGACCCGGTGGAGGCCACGGTCAACAAGTTGTCCGAAGAGAAGGGCATCCTCTTCGCGATAGCTGCCGGTAACTTCGGCAAGCGGGGCGGGCAGTCGGTCGGCTCCCCGGGCAGCGCGGCGGCCGCGCTCACCGTGGGTGCCGTCGACGACAATGACAAGCTGGCCGACTTCTCCAGCACCGGACCGGGCCTCGACGGCGCCATCAAGCCCGACGTGACCGCACCCGGCGTGGCCATCACCGCCGCCTCGGCCAAGGACAGCGTCATAGCGAAGGAGGTCGGCGAGAAGCCTGCGGGCTACGTCACCATCTCGGGTACGTCGATGGCGACCCCGCATGTCGCGGGCGCCGCGGCGATCCTGAAGCAGCAGCACCCGGACTGGAAGTACACCGAGCTCAAGGGTGCGCTGACCGGCTCCGCCAAGGGCGGCAAGTACACGCCGTTCCAGCAGGGTTCGGGCCGCATCCAGGTCGACAAGGCCATCAAGCAGACCGTGATCGCCAACCCGTCGTCCGTGAGCTTCGGCATCCAGCAGTGGCCGCACACCGACGACACCCCGGTCACCGAGAAGGTCACCTACCGGAACCTCGGCACGGCCGACGTCACGCTGAGCCTCTCCGTGACGGTCACCAACCCGAAGGGCCAGGCCGCTCCGGCCGGCTTCTTCACGCTCGGCGCCAAGACGCTGACCGTCCCGGCGGGCGCCACCGCCTCCGTCGACCTCACGGTCAACACCAAGCTGGGCGGCACGCTCGACGGCGCGTACTCCGCGTACGTGACTGCGACCGCCGCCGGCGGCGGTGAGAGTGTGCGCACGGCCGCGGCGGTGCAGAACGAGATCGAGTCCTACGACGTCACGCTCAAGATGATCGACCGCGACGGCAACCCTGCGAAGTACGTCAACACCAGGCTGGACGGTGTCTCCGGCCTGGCAACGGGGAAGCCGTTCTTCTTCCTTCTCTACGACGAGTCCGGCACTGTCAAGGTCCGGGTGCCCAAGGGCGGATACATCCTCGACTCGACGTTCTTCGCCGACCCGGGGGACATCACCAGGGGTGCCGACTGGGTGGCCCAGCCGAAGCTAAGCATCATGAAGAGCGTCACGATCACGGTGGACGCGCGGACCGCGAAGCCGGTGAACATCACCGTGCCCGACACGGCCGCCAAGTCGGGGTTCGCGGTGCCGGACTACGCGGTGGAAGCAGGCAACAACCGCTACGAGTACGGCTGGTTGCTGGACACGTACGCCAACTTCCGTACCGCGCACGCCGGTCCTGAGATCGCCGACGGTTCGCTGTTCCAGCAGTGGGCCAGCCACTGGACCAAGGACGGCGAGGAGTACCACTCCGTCGCGGGCGGCAAGGTGAAGAAGGTCGCCACCGGCTACACCAAGCACTACAAGGCGAGCGAACTGGCCACGCTGAAGGTCGGCCTGGGCGCCTCGACGAGCGGCAAGGAGGGCACGGTCTGGACCACCGGCTGGCTGCCCGGCAGCTTCCGTTCCTCCGGGTTCGCTGACCCTCAGACGCTGCCCAGTACCCGGAAGGTGCACGTGTCCACCGCGGACGGCGTGAAGTGGGAGCAGCGCTTCGAGCAGCATGGCGGGGTCGACCCGAATGGCTTGCCGATCACCGGGGCCTCCTACTCGCTCGGCGACCGCCAGACCTTCAAGGCAGGCAAGAGCTACGAGAAGATCTACAACACTGCGGTCTTCGGTCCGAGTCTTGGCTCCGGCTTCGGTATCCAGCGCAGAGGCAACGAGATCTACGGCAAGGTCCCGCTGTGCGCCGACGGCAAGAACCACGTCGGCTCCTCGCTCTTCTCGTCGGTCACCACGACGCTCTACCGCAACGGAACCAAGGTCGGCTCGAACGACGACCCGCTGTTCGGCAACAAGACCTTCAAGGTCCCGGCCAACGACGCCTCGTACAAGCTGACCACCTCGGTCACGCGTAGCGTCGAGGTCGCGGCGGCCTCCACCCGCATCGACGCCAGCTGGACGTTCCGCTCGAAGGAAGTCACCAGCGCCGTGCTGCCCGCGTCGATGGTCCGCTTCAACGCGGCCGTCGGACTGGACAGCAGGGCACCGGCCGACAAGAAGGTCTCCATCCCGGTGACCGTCCAGGGTTCTGCCGCCGGCAAGAACCTCAAGTCGCTGTCGGTGTACGTGTCGTACGACTACGGGCAGACCTGGAAGAAGGTCACCGTCAAGAACGGCAAGATCGGCGTGACGAACCCGGCCAAGGGCAAGGGCATCTCGTTCCACGCGAAGATCACCGACAAGAAGAACAACAAGTCTACGATCTCGATCTACAACGCGTACTACGGGAAGTGAGCCGTGAGGGTTAATCCTCTGGTTCGCTGAGCACTGACATCTACGAACGGCCCGTCGGTAGCGCTTCCGACGGGCCGTCCGTGTTTGTGCGGGGACGGCGCACACCGTGGACCGGCGGCTTCGGCGCCGACACCGTCATCGAGGCCGTCGGCCGCCCGAAGACGTACCGGCAGGCCTTCTACGCTCGCGACCTCGCCGGCACCTTGGTCCTCGTCGGCGTCCCCACCCCGGAGATGACACTGGAACTGCCCCTCCTGGACGTCTTCGGCCGTGGCGGAATCCTGAAGTCCTCCTGGTACGGCGGCCGCCTGCCCTCCCGCGACTTCCCCATGCTCCTCGACCTCTACCTCCAGGGCGCCGGGACCTGGACGCCTTCGCTGGTATGCACAAGGGCGACGACTGGCGCCCGAACGGACGCGTGATCACGTCAGACCCGTTCCAGCCTGGACGGTGGAACCCGGGGGCGTCGACAACAACGTCTGGGTCGTCGGCGACGACCACGAGGCGGTCGACATCGACGCTGCCCACGACGCCGAGGCGATCGCCTGTGCCGTCGGAGACCGCCGACTGACCGCCATCATGTGTACCCATGCCCACGACCACGTCGACACTGCCCCGATCTCGCCGAAGCCTCCGGAGCACCCGTCAGGGCCGTCTCACCACGGCTGCGGCTGCGGCTGCGGCTGCGGCGGGGACCATCTTGCGCCTGGCCGCGTTTGCCGGCCCGGCCCACAGCTGATCTTTCAGCATCAGGTAACGAACTGGCAAAGGGTGGTCCGGGTGGACCGATCGGCCGAACTCAGTGGTGCCCAAGTGAGTAAGGGGATGTGACAGGCGGGACCTCCTTCGTGAAGGGCATAGTTGATGCACGCGCTGGATCAGAGTCGCCGCTGTGCCGGGTGAGGCCGTGGCCGCAGGTCTAGGGGGGCACGCCGGGGAGACGGACGGTGCGGTCATCATCCGCTCCCTGGAAAACCCGGAGCACTTCGAGGTGGTCTACGACCGGCATGTCATGGCCATCCATCGCTACGCGTCGCGGCGGGTCGGCATCACGCTGGCCGACGACGTGGCGGCGGAAACCTTCCTGCGTGCGTTCCGGGCGCGCTTCCGGTACGACCCGGCTGCGGCCAGCGCGCTGCCGTGGCTGTACGGGATCGCCACCAATGTGCTGCACACCCATCGCCGCCGGGAGAAGGCCCAGTACCGGGCATGGGAGCGTACCGGTGCAGATCCGGTGGTCGCTGCCGACCACGCCGAGGGGGTGGTCCTCCAAGTCGCGGCGGGGGAGCGGGCTCGGCAGTTGAGCGGGGCGCTGGCCCGGTTGACACAGAAGGAGCGTGACGTGGTTCTGCTTGTGACGTGGGCGGAGTTGTCGTACGAACAGGCGGCGGAGTCCTTGGGGATACCGGTCGGCACGGTCCGCTCCCGCCTCAACCGCGCCCGCGGCCGACTGCGGGACATCCTGAACCGGTTCGACCTCTCCGAGGACCTGGGATGAACAACACAGACGATCTTGAGGAGCTCGGCTCCGTCCGTGACGGCGTGCCGCCTATGTCTGCCCGCGCCTACCAGGCCGGACGTCGACGGCTGCGCGAGGAGATGGCCGACCCGACAACTCGCCACAGCAGGCTGCTCAGCCGCCGCCTGCTGATATCAGGGGCACTGGCAGGAGCCCTGACTGCGGGATTCATCAGCTACCAGCTCACCGCGCCGGCCGGCAGCCAGACGGCGGCTGCGGCCGAGATCCTGACCCAGGCCGCCGACGCGGTCGCGCCGGCCAAGCCCCTGCACCCTCGTCCCGACCAATACGTGTACCGGGAGACCCTGCTCCTCACCAATGGTCTCAAGAACAGGAGCCAGTCCTGGAAGTCGGCCGACGGCAGACGGCCGAGCATGCAGAAGTCCCGTGGTGACATCATCAATGGCACCGCAACCCTTCCCGTCTACAGCAGTCGGCAGGGCCTGGCCAACGCCCCCTATCTTGTGCTTGCCGCACTCCCGACCGATCCCGGTAGGCTGCTCGCCTTGCTCGCAAAGGATCCGGGGGTCAGGGCGCAAGTGCGCGGCGGATCCAGCCAGGCCCTGGCTGTCTGGAGCCTGATGCGGGACATGGCCGGGGCCGCTCCGCCTGCTCAGCAGGCCGCCCTATTCCGTGCTGCGGCCAACACCCTCGGCATACAGCGGACCGACACCGCAGTGAAAGTCGCGGGGCAGACCGGCGTCGCGGTCGGACTGCACGACCCAGGGCTCGGGCGCGTCGAAATGGTGTTTGCCACCTCCGACCACCACTACCTGGGTGAGCGCATCGTCAAAGACGGCCAGCCCGACCAGGTGCAGTTCATATATTTCCTCCAGCGCACTGCCGTGGTTGACAGGGTCGGCCGGCTGCCCGCTTGAGTTTTCCGGACGGCCCACGGCCAAGGCCGGAGTCATGGAGAGACGTGTCGTTTCCCAAGGACGGCCGGATGTCGGTCGCCGTCGCGCACCAGTACTGCGGGGCCCTGGGCAAGCAGGCGAACTGTCAGGTGGCGGTCAGCGTGCACGCGGTCACCGATGCGGCCTCCGTCCCGCTTCAGTGGCGGCTGTTCCTGCCCAGGGAGTGGGACAGCGACGCCGAACGCCGGCGTCTCTGCCAGGCGCACGTCGTGACCTGGTCAGGGGTGTGCCAGGACTCAGGCTTGGAGAAGGTGAGGACGCCGCCGTGCTTGCGGGGCTGTCCACCGCGTGGGGTGGAGCGGCGTGGGCCGGCGTCCCGGAGCATGACGCGGTCCGAGCGGAGCCGGCCGACCAGCTCGACGGGCAGGTCGGCCAGGACATGGGCGAGGCGAGTGACGTCGTAGCCGGTGTCCATGACGACGAGGATGTCCGCGTCGCCCGGCCGCCACTGCCCGGCGTGCACCAGCCGGGTGACCACCTCGCACAGCTGGGTGGCGGTCACCGCGGTGGCGTCGTCGGTCGGCCCCAGCCGGATCGCGTCCAGCACGGCCGTCCAGGACGTGCGTCCCGTCTCCAGCGCGGCGACGAAGGAATAGGGCCAGCCGGGGATGAACTGATCAGCGCTGCGGCCCCGCCCATAGACGTGACAGAACAGCAAGTCCGGGCTGGTGGGGGCGTCGGGACGCAGCCAGTTGCTCACGTCGACCGCGAGCACGATCCGCCCGTCAGCGGCACGCGGCAGCGGCGTGGAGGCCAGCAGCCTGCGCAGGCGGCGCGGTTCCAGCCAGCCGTGGTTAACCGCGTCGTGCATCGCCCCGTGCCCACGCCGGTGCTCGGCCGTGAGCGTCAACTCGACCAGCGACGTCACCGGGCCGTCCGAGCACAGCACCGCGTCGGTCAGCTCGAAGAGCGCATCCGCCCGGGTGTAGAGGCAGTCGTAGAACTGGACACGAAAGTGGGACAGGACACCCAACGCGGCGTCAGCGGACTGTTCAGGGGCGAGACTCTTCACCAGCGGCCGTTCCTTCACGCGACGTTGCTCGACACCTCGAAGCGTGAAGAACGGCCGCCCTGCTGTCCCGGGAACGAACCAAGATCAGCGGGACAGGTGAACGGCAAGCTGAGATCACGTCAGGTGGTCCCGGGTGCGCGCAGTGTGCGGCGAACAGCGTTGCGGAGCCAGTGGTGGGCTCCGTCGGCTGTGTGGCGGGGGTGCCAGGCCATGCCGATGGTCAGGGGCGGCAGCGGCAGGGGTATGTCGAGGAGGCGCAGGCCGAGGGCGGTGGCGGTGTGGGTGAGTGGTGATTCGGGGTTGCCGGGGAGTGCGGCGGGGACGAGGCATACGACGTCGCTGCGGGCCGCGAGGGCCATCGCCGCCAGGTGGCTGGGAAGGACGGCAGTGACGCGCCGGTGGAGGTTCCGTTCGGCCAGGGCGCTGTCGAGAGGGCCTGTGAACCGGCCTCGTCGGCTGACCACGACATGTTCGGCGGCAGCGAGCCGCGCCGGGTTCAGGGCTTCTTCGGCGAGGGGGTGCCCGGGGCGGACGGCCGCCACCATCCGGAGCGTGGCCAGTTCTTCGACCTGGGTCTCCGGGTCCACGTGGTCGATGGATCCGATCTCCAGATCGATCCGGCCGTCGCGGAGGGCCGGACCGGCCTCCAACTCCTCGGCCCGGAGCCGGAACGAGACGCCCGGCGCCTCCTGCCGGGCCAGGTGCAGCAGTCCGGGGGTCAGCGCCGCACCGACCAGGTCGGCGGTCTGGAGGGTGAAGGTGCTGCTCAGGGTGGCGGGGTCGGCGCTTTCGCCGGGGCTGAGCAGCGATTCGAGGCGGCGCACGACTGCGGCGGTTTCGTCGCGCAGAGCCAGGGCGCGAGGGGTGGGGACCATGGTCTGTCCGGCCCGTACGAGGAGCGGGTCCTGGAGGGTGCGGCGCAGGCGTCCGAGCGTGCGGCTCATGGCGGCGGGGGAGGTGTGCAGGCGGGCGGCGGCGCGGGTGACGCTCTGCTCGGTCAGCAGGGCGTCCAGTGCGACGGCGAGGTTGGCGTCAAGGGCCGAATGTGGGCTGTTCACCAGCATAATTCCATTTCAGGCAATACCTCTTTGCTGAAGTTCCCATTGTGGCATCACCGTGGCGTTCCCCAGGATGGGCGTACCGATCCGACACGGACTCTTGAGGTTTTCATGATCGTCATCACGGCCCCCACCGGGAACATCGGCCGTCACCTGCTCACCCGGCTCCTGGAGTCGGCCCCCGCCGACGGGGAGGAACTGCGCGTGATCGTGCGTGATCCCGCACGGCTGCCGGACGCGGCACGCGGACGCGTCGAGGTGATCACCGGCTCGCACGGCGACGCCGAGGTGGTCGACAGGGCTTTCCAGGGCGCGGACGCCGTCTTCTGGCTCGTCCCCCCGGACGCCTCCCTCGCCCCGGAGGACGCCTACGCCGGCTTCACCCGCCCCGCTGCGAGGGCGCTCACCGCCCACAGGGTCGGCCACGTCGTCGGCGTCTCCGCCCTCGGCCGCGGCACCCCGCTCGCCGGCCGCGCCGGACTCGTCACCGCCTCTTTGGCCATGGACGACCTTCTGGCCGGCACGGGCGTCGCCTACCGGGCCCTGGCCAACCCGTCCTTCTTCGAGAACCTCCTGGAGGAGGCCGCCTCGATCCGCGACAAGGGCGTCTTCACCGACGTCGTCGACGCCGACCGCAAGGCGCCCCTCGTCGCCGTCGCCGACATCGCGGCCGTCGCTGCCGGCCTGTTGCTGGACCGCTCGTGGACGGGCACCGGCAGCGTCCCGGTCCTCGGACCGCAGGACCTGTCTCCCAATGACCTCGCCCGCATCATGACCGAGGAACTCGGCCGCCCCGTCCGCTACGAACGCCAGTCGCTCGACGAGCTGCGCACCACCCTCGTTGGCTACGGCCTCGACGAGGCGTTCGTCCAGGGCATCGCCGACATGAAGCGGGCCAAGGACGAGGGCCTCGATGCCGGCGTCACGCGCACCCCGGAGACCGCCGGTTCCACCGCCTTCGAGCACTGGTGCGCCCAGACCCTCAAGCCCGCCGTCCTCTCCTGAAAGCCTCGAGCCCCTTCGCCATCGCACAGGGCGCCCACGGCGTCAGACCACCCGCCACTTGGGAGACAACCATCATGCCTGTTGAGGAAACCGAACCGCCGGTCACCGCGTTCATACTCGTCAAGACCACGCCGGAGTGGCTCGCACTGACCGTCCCGGAGCGGATCGACGCCTTCACCACCCAGGTCGTTCCCACGATCGAGTCCAGGACCACCGGGGTCCGGTCACGCTTCTACGACACCGAGTTCTACTCCGCGCGCGTCACCGACGTCTGGGTTTGGGAAGCGGACGACCACCACGCCTACCAGCTCCTCATCGACGCACTGCGCGAAACCCCGTTCTGGGACCGCTACTTCGAGGTCGTCGACATCCTCGTCGGTACCGAGAACGGCTACGCCCGCAACTACCACGTCGACCCCGCTGCCACCATCAGCACCTGACCGCCGGCGGTTGCCACGCACCGGGCTCAGCCACCCTGTGTGCGTCGCAGGTCTCTCGGACATCGCATCGCCTGAGGACAAGATCGTGAGCCGGAATGGCGTGGCCCCTGAATGAGACGACCGGGAACGGCCCAGGTCCCTGCTGCGGAACGGGGCATTCCGAATGAGGACCTACACTGGCGGCACCTGCTGGAGACGGCCCGTGTAGAGCGCGGGCGCCCCCGTGCCGTCACGGCTGCCATCCCGCAGGCGAGTTGACCTGCCCCTGGCAGAACTTCCCTCTCCTTGTCCTGCTCCGCAGGGATTTCGATTCCTCCCCCGGCTGAAGCCGAGGGTATCCACGAAAGGATTCCGACGAGGAAGTTGGGGCGGGCGTTTCGAGGCTGCCTGGTCAGACCCGGACGCTATCGGCGCAGCCGGAGGCCTGGGGCCTTTGCCAGGCGCCGCCACACTGTGCGTTCGTGGACGCTTACGCTGCGGGCAGCCATCTGCACGTCGGCCCTGGTGATGTTGCCGTGCTGGCGCAGGTCTGCGAAGGCGGCCGGAAGATCCGGCTGCTTGCCGCGTTGGACCACGCCACTGGCCTCGTCGTGGCCCGGCTGGATGTGGGCGGGAAGAGCGACGAGATCACCTGCCTCGAGCCGATGGATGCTGTGGCCGACCTCGCCGGGACCGTCGTCAGCAGCTGGCCCGGTCTCCCGTGGATGGTCCTGCTGTGGGAGACGGTGAAGCCGTCAATGTCGCGGGCGACCATCGGTCGATCAGGTGAACCAAGTCGCCTGCTGTGGCTGCGCAGACATCGCCGCAGCCAAGATGATCCATGTTGCCGCGCCGCCCGTGAGCAGTGTCTGGCCAATGTCTTGCCGAGGTCCGCTGGCATGAGCGGCCGCGGTCTGCCGCACTACACGCAAGCCGCCCCGTGCGGCAGCCTTGGACCCCGGGGGAGTACCACCATGGCCTGGCCCACACTGCGGACCTGCCAGCAGGAGGCCTTCGACCAGTACATGGCGGACCGCAGGTGCAAACGGGAATGGCTGGCCATGCTCACGCCGGGCGCCGGCAAGACCATCTTCGCCCTGTATGTGGCCGCCACCCTCAAGCGACTGGGAGTCATCTACCGCGTCGCCGTCTACGTGCCCAGCGACTCCCTGCGCAAGCAATGGGCCGACGTCGCCTCCGAGTTCGGTCTCGAACTGCTTCCCGTCAAAGAGCCATCGGACTACAACGACCCCGAGGCCGATGGCTTTGTCGCGACCTACTCCCAGATGAACACCACAGGAGCCCAACTGGCCTGCCGTGCGGTCTCCTCCGTACCGACCCTGGCCATCCTGGACGAGGTCCACCACCTCGGCGACAACAAGGCGTGGGGAGCCGGTGTCCAGCGAGCCCTGGCCCAGGCCGAGAACATTCTCATGCTCACCGGCACACCGTGGCGTTCCGACGACTGTCCCATCCCCTGGTGCGCATACGATCCCGAGACCGGACGAGTGAAGGTCGACTTCGCCTACGAGTACGGCAACGCAGTCGCCGACATGGTGTGTCGGGCCGTGGAGATCCAGGCTTACGACGGACAGGCTCGCTTCCTCGACAACGCCACCGAGGTCACCAAGTCCCTCAAAGACACCGGCAAGGGCCGCGCGCTCGGCAAGATGTTCGACGCCGTGTTCGACCCTGAGCGGCAATGGACTCCGATGCTGCTGGAGAAGGCACACCATCTGCTCCTCGACCGGCGAAAGGACGTCCCCGACGCCGGAGGGCTGGTGGTCACCGACAGTGCGAAGACGGCGGAAGCCATCGCCGAGCACCTGGCCCGTATCACCGGACAGAAACCCACCGTGGTCATCAGCGAGGACGACAAAGCCGTCACCAAACTCGACGCCTTCCGCCATGACGGCTCGCAGATGTGGCTGGTCGCCATCCGCATGGTCTCCGAAGGCGTCGACGTCCCCCGCCTGATGGTCGGCTGCTACCTCAGCCGCTGGAAAACACCGCTCTTCTTCCGCCAATTCGTGGGGCGCTTCGTCCGGGTCCGCCCACAGTGCCAGCCGTCCCTCGACGCCCACATCATCATCCCGGCCGTATCGGTCCTGATGGAGCTCAGCACCGAAATCGAACAGGAACTGCGCGACCAGCTCAGCCGGTTCGACGACGACGAACTCGACGCCGACGACGCCCCTTACCATCCCAGCCCCCAGCAGCCCGCAGACATCCCGCACCAGCGCCAGGACGGCCTCGCCTGCCCTCAGGCCGAGCAGACCGAACTCTTTGACCTGGAGGGCAACCCTCTCGTGGACGCGCCCGAGCCGCAGGCCCCCGGAACGGTCATCCTGGAAGCCGGCTCTGCAGCGTTTCACCGCTCCGACCGCCGGGGCATCGGACAGCCCTCCGAGGTCTACCTGCCCGGACACCAGGTATGTCTGGACCTCAACATTCCCACCACCTACGCCCGCAGCATCGCGACCTTGCTCGTTGAACAGTCCCGGACCAGCACCTCGACGCCGCCCGCCGAGCTCTCGCCAGCGGTGATGCCTGCCTACAAGAAGAAGGACATGCTCCGGTCGGACATCGACCGGAACGTCAAAAAGCTGGCCCGCATGCGCTGCCGCCCCACCGGCAACGACGGCTCTGAAGAACGCGGAAAGCAGCAAAAACTGATCAATATCGATCTGGCGCAGCGCTTCGGCACGAGGGCACACGTACCGACCTCTACGCTCAAGCGGATCCGCGACCACCTGGCCATAGAGATCAAAAAGGAAGCAGCTCGTGACGCCCCGCGACGCACAGCCCCACGTGCCAGGTGAGCTCAAAGAACGGGGCCAGCTCGTCGCCTCCCTCGGATCCTCGCTGCGTTCGGGGGCCACGTCCCTGGGGACCGTTCCCAAACTGCTAGAGCAACTGCTGCTCACCGGTGGCTGGATGGACTTCGTCACCCGCCTCGGTGACCACATCACCTATGAGCGCAGTGAGTTCGCCGACTTCGTGGAGACCCTGCCCCTGCAAGGCCTGGGCGCCGATCTCGGGATCGTTGAACGACTCATCGGGCCACGTCCCGACCTCCTGGCCGTCTTCTACGAGCTGACGCCGCCACGTGACCGCGGCAGGCCGAAAAAGGCGGACGATGTCCACAATTATTCCGGCTGCCCTGCCCCCGGCCCCGGTGAGGAGGGCACCCTGCCTGCCCCGCGCAAGCAGCGTCCCAACGGGAACCAGGTCGAGGCCATCATGCGCAAGCTCGCCAAAGACCGCCCCGACCTTCTGCAAGAGGTCACCGCAGGGCGGATGAAGCCGTACACCGCAGCCGTCGAGGCCGGATGGCGCAGCCCGCGAACCACCATCCCGCTGACCGACCCGGAATCCATCGCCCGCACACTCTTCGACAAACTCGGAACCGAGCAGGCACAGCAGGTATGCAGAGAGCTGGCACGGCTCGTCCGGCCATCCGGCGACCGCTGACCCGCGTCTGGCACTCGGGCGGAGCGCCTCTGCGGGCGTGCTCCCACCAGGAGCCCTGAACGTGAGCCCAGGATGCAGTACGGCACAATGCGGCCATCCTTGTTCCTCGCAGGGATCCCGGCCTTCAGGCCGGGCGGGAATGCGATCCTCGGCCCGGAGGCGCGAAGCGCCGGAGTTCTCTGCGTCTGCGGGGTGACGCTCAGGCCGGCCGCTCTTGTGGTCCTTGACGGTGCTCAGTGGTGCGCCTCCGCAGGATCCCGCGAAATACGACGGGGACCAGAGCACCGTGCACATCCTGTTGGCCATGCCATGGCCAACATCGCCGTCAACCTGCGACTGGAACACCTCAGCCCGGGCAGCATTCCGCCGGACTATCTCGCCCGCTTCTTCCAGACACCGGAAAGCGGCTACGCAACTCCACTTCCCCTGGATGCCTTCACCCCCGCCAGCCTGCGCGCACAGATGGACCTGGCCGTGCTAGCCGTCGGCAAACACCGTTGGAAACCGGGTACTGCCATGAACACCCCCCAACCCAGCTGCGTTCAAGCAGCTGCTGACCACCCGCTACGGCTACGGGACAGATGACATTCCGCACCGCGACCTGCTCAACGACACGGGCACGAGAATGGCGCCCTGCTCCCCTCGGGACTGTAAGACGTTCGGTGTAACTCCCGATCATGGAAGATGCATCGATGACCAGTGAGAACGTGGCCGCGCAGGAGCCTGTCGAGTCGGCAGCGGCTGTGTCGGCAAAGGCCGTGGACGACCAGTTGATCGACGAGCTGGTGAGCCAGGCCCAGGCCGAGGGCCTGCAGCTGACCGGCGAGGGCGGGCTGCTGCAGCAGCTGACCAGGCGGCTGCTGGAGTCCGCCCTGGAGGGCGAGATCACCGACCACCTCGGCTATGACAAGCACGATCCGGCGGGCAAGGACGGCGGCAACTCCCGCAACGGCAAACGCTCCAAGACCGTGCTGACCGACGTGGGCCCGGTGGAGATAACCGTGCCCCGCGACCGCGACGGCTCCTTCGAACCGAAGATCGTCAAGAAGCGGCAGAAGCGCCTGACCGGCGTCGACGAGATGGTCATCTCGCTGGCCGCGAAGGGCTTGACCACCGGCGAGGTCCAGGCCCACCTGGCCGAGGTCTATGGCGCCGAAGTGTCCCGCCAGACCATCTCCACCATCACCGACAGTCATAGTGATATGCGGGTCCCGGTAGCCGTGACTCGATCACTGACTGACGTCCTGCTGGACTGTCCTTGCTTTGATCTGTCCGGCTGCCAGGGCCCGTTCCGAGGCCCCGGCCGGGTGGATCATGACCTCATAGGAGCCTGGCCAGAGGCCCCCTGACTGTCCTGTCTGCCCCGCCCGGCCGGAGCCACCTCCGGTCAGGAAGGCATCTTCAGCATGACAGGAACGGATACCGAAGTCGTCGTCGAACATGTGGTGATCGGCGGCGTGGACTCCCACGCCGACACTGTTCACGTCGCCGTGGTGACCGACCGCGGCGGGCAGCTCGCCGACGCCGAGTTCCCCACAACCGCCGCTGGATACAGGGCTGCTCTGGCCTTCCTGGCCTCTCACGGCACCGTTTCCGCCATCGGTGTGGAGGGCACGTCCTCCTACGGGGCGGGCTTCACCCGCGCGGCCCGCGAGGTCGACCTGACCGTGGTCGAGGTCAACCGGCCGGACAAGGCCGAGCGCCGCCGGATCGGCAAGTCCGATCCCATCGATGCCTACGCCGCCGCCCGTGCGGTGGTCTCCGGGCGGGCCAGTAGCGTCCCCAAGGGCGATGCCGTCGCCGGAATCCGGGCTTTGCACAACGCGGCACGATCCGCGGTCAAAGCCCGTACCGCGGCGCTGAACCAGATCGGGCACATCCTGATCAGCGCGCCCGAGAGCATCCGCGCCAAGTACGAGGCGCTGCGGGGCGACCGGCGCATCGACGCCCTGGTCCGCCTCCGCATCGGCGGTGACCCGATCCTGACCGCCCTGCGCTCGCTCGCGCAACGCGTCAAGAACCTGACCACCGAACACGCTGCTCTGACCGCAGAGTTGGATGTCCTGGTCACGCGGTTCAACCCTGGCTTGCGCGCCGCCTTCGGCGTCGGCCCGGACACCGCCGCGCAGCTGCTGATCACCGGCGGTGACAATCCCGCGCGCCTGCGCACCGAGGCTTCCTTCGCCGCGCTATGCGGGGCCGCACCCGTGCCAGCCTCCAGCGGCAAGACCAACCGTCACCGGCTCTCGCGCGGCGGTGACCGCGCTGCGAACGGAGCCCTCTATCGCATCGCGCTCTGCCGCATGCGCCGTGATCAGCGCACCCGTGACTACGTGGCGCGTCAGGTCGATGCCGGCCGGACGAAGAAAGAGATCATCCGGCTCCTCAAACGCGCCATCGCCCGTGAGATCTTCCGCCTCCTGACCACGATGGGCGAGGTCCCGGAGATCGCGGATCTCCGGGCCGCCCGGCAGGCCAAGAACATCACACTGACCGCCGCGGCGAACCACTTGAGAGTCTGGCCCGCCGTTATCTCCAACATCGAACGCGGACTTCGCCGTGACGATGCGTTCGCCGACACCTATCGCAGCTGGCTCGCCGCCACTTGACCAACGATAGGAGCATCAAGGTCCTGGAGGGCATAGCCGAATGGCAGAGCCGACCGCTCGACGCCGTCTATCCGGTCGTCTTCATTGACGCCATCCACGTGAAGATCCGTGACGGCGCGGTCGCCAACCGGCCCGTCTACGTGGCCCTGGCCGTCACCACCGAGGGCCGGCGGGAGATCCTGGGGCTGTGGGCGGGCGACGGCGGCGAGGGCGCCAAGCACTGGCTGCACATCCTCACCGAGATCAAGAACCGCGGCGTCAGCGACGTCCTCATGCTCGTCTGCGACGGGCTCAAGGGCCTGCCCGAGGCGGTGGAGACCGTCTGGCCGCAGACGATTGTGCAGACCTGCGTGGTGCACCTGCTGCGGAACTCCTTCCGCTATGCCGCCCGCCAGGACTGGGACAGGATCGCCAAGCTTCTCAAGCCCGTCTACACCACTTCCACCGAAGAGGCGGCCCTGGAGCGGTTCGCCGAGTTCGCCGATGCCTGGGGCCGGAAGTATCCGGCGATCGTGAAGCTGTGGGAGAACGCCTGGGAGGAGTTCACCCCGTTCCTGCGGTTCGACACCGAGATCCGCCGCATCGTCTGCACGACGAACGCGATCGAGTCTGTGAACGCGCGGATCCGCCGGGCGGTCAAGGCCCGCGGACACTTCCCCAACGAGCAGGCCGCGTTGAAATGCGTCTACATGGCGATCATGTCGCTCGATCCCACCGGCAAAGGTCAGACCCGCTGGACCATGCGCTGGAAGACCGCGCTGAACGCCTTCGACGTCACCTTCGATGGCCGCCTGTCGGCGGCCCGTCAGTAGCCTCAACTACCCCAGTTACACCGCTCGTTTGGCCCTGTCTCACATTCGGTGGTGACGGAGGGTTGCCAAGGTCGTTGACATTTACGTGCGAGATGTCAACGAGCTTGTAGATGTGGTGTTCTCGGGGCTGTTACCGCTGGTCATCGAGGACGTGACCGACGAAGGCGAGCGGATCCTGGTGCGAGCACGGACGCCGACGGACATGGTGCCGTGCCCGAGTTGCGGGGCGCCGTCCAGGCGGGTGCATGGCTTTCACCTGCGGACGGTGGCCGACGTACCGGTAGACGGGCGACGGGCAGTAGTCCGTGTGCGGGTGCGGCGGCTGGTGTGTCCCACGCAAGGTTGTCGGCACACCTTCCGTGAGCAGGTGCCTGGGGTACTGGAGCGATACCAGCGACGTACGGCCCGTCTGACCAGGCAAGTCAAGGCCGTGGTCAAGGAGTTAGCGGGCCGGGCCGGGGCTCGTTTGCTGGCGATACTCGCGGTGGGCATCTCGCGGCACACCGCCCTTCGGACACTGCTGCGTATCCCACTGCCCACCGGCCGAATACCCCGCGTGATCGGCGTCGACGACTTCGCTCTGCGCCGGCGCCACCGCTATGCCACCGTGATCATCGATGCCGAGACCCACGAGCGGATCGACGTGTTGCCCGACCGCACGGCCGACACACTGGAAGCATGGGTACGCGCTCATCGGGGCGTCGAGGTCGTCTGCCGCGACGGCTCCGCGACTTACGCCGAGGCCATCCGCCGTGCTCTGCCCGACGCGGTGCAGGTTGGTGATCGCTGGCATTTGTGGCACAACCTGTGCGAAGCCGCGCTGAGCGAGGTCAAGGCGCACAGCACCTGCTGGGCCACCGTCCTGGACGCGCCCCTCTACGACGGCCCCCGTGCACAGACCACCCCTGGAACGCTGGCACCAGATCCACGACCTGCTCGACCAGGGCGTGGGCCTGCTCGAATGCGCCCGCCGTCTGCAACTGGCCCTGAACACCGTCAAACGCTACGCCCGCGCCGATCGGCCCGAGCGGATGCTCCGCGTCCCCAAATACCGCGCGAGCCTTGTCGACCCCTACCGCGAGCACCTGCGCAAACGCCGGGCCGAAGACCCCGCCGTCCCGGTCAAGCACCTCTTCGAAGAGATCAAAGACCAAGGGTTCACCGGCTGCCTCAACCTCTTGCACAAGTACATCAACCAAGGCCGCGCGGACGCCGACCGCAGCCACATCTCCCCGCGCAGACTCGCCCGCATGCTCCTCACCATGCCCGACAACCTCAAGGCCGAACATCAGCACCTACTGGACCGGCTCATCGCGGCCTGCCCCGAGATGACCCAACTCGCCGTCTGCGTCAGGGACTTCGCCCAGCTCCTGAAGCCTCACCCAGACAATGCCGACGCGCTCGAGCTCTGGATCACCCAGGTCCGCACTGCCGATCTGCCGCACCTGCATGCCTTCACCCGAGGGCTGGAGCGAGACCTCGACGCCGTGATCGCCGCGTTCACACTCCGCTACAGCAACGGCCCCACCGAGGGCGTCAACACCAAGACCAAGCGGATCGCCCGCCAGATGCACGGACGAGCAGGCTTCACCCTCCTCCGCCACCGCATCCTCCTCGGATAGCGACACCCTCCGTCACCACCGAATGTGAGACAGGGCCGCTCGTTTGACAGTCCCTCTCAGCGGCACTTCGTCAGAGATCGGCCTGGGCCGCGGCGCGCGCAGCTGCGCCAGTCGGCAGGACAACGACTGCAGCAGATCATGTGCTGGGGCAGCACTAGCACGGTGTGCGCGATATTGATCATGGTCGCAGCTCGGGGAATGCATCTTCCCAGACGTCTTTGATGGCCGTGCTGATGAGCTTGTGGAGCACGGGCCACAGCTCAAGCAGGATGCCTTTGTTGAGGAAGTGGCATAGGTCGTCATGCATGCCTTCGGCGAGCACGGTTCTGTACAGGCTCATACGCTGGCGCGGCCGGTCCAGATCGAGGACGCGCAGTCCGGACCACGCGATGTGCAGCGGCAGGTCCACCATCCCGTGCTCGGGCCCGGTCAGCTCGTCGAGGCTGGACGGCAGGCGTCGCCTGTACCTCGCTCGCAGCACCGATGCGATGTAGCCGGGGTCGTCGTTCACGGTGCCCATCTTCCTCTGTACGCCGGCTCCGGGCTGCACGAGCTGCTGCGCGTGGCCGGCGCGCTGGCCACGCGGTAGGGGCGGCAGCAGGCGAAGCGGGGCTCGTTGGTGTTATGCCTGCTCCTTTCCGACGAGCCCGCCTGGGGCAGGGGGCCGCTCGTTGTTCCGGCTTCGGGCGGTGGCATCGGCGCGGCGGTGACGTCCGTTGCCGGGCCGCCTGGCAGCGACGAGGATCACCGCCAGGGCGAATGCCGCTGGTACGGCGGTTCCGGAGAGGCAGAGACGGAGATGGCGGAAGCTGGGGACTGTGGGACTCATGGGCTCGCGTTCTCGGTGGGGTTGAGTGTGGTGGGTCAGAAAGAGCAGAGGGCCGAGGGCCGCCACGCTGCCGGCGGCCCTCGGCGGGACTGGCCGGGGCCAGAGCGGACTCAGGGGTGGGAGGCAAACCCGCGGAAGGTCTTTCCGGACATCGCGGGGCCGGATCCGGTCCACTGATAGGACTTGCGGGCGATGCTGTCCCGGTAGGGATTGACGTTGCCCTCGATGGTGGTGACGGTGCGTCCGGCGACGGCTACAACGACGCCGACGTGGCCGTGGGCGCTGTCACCGTTGTTGGTCCACACCAGTACGTCTCCGGGCTGGGGGAGCCGGTTGGGTGAGTAGGCGTGGAAACGGTCGCCCAGGCCGGTGCGCCACGCCTGCGAACTCCAGTAGTTGCGAGGGACGTTCCGATGCTTCCACATGGCGGCGGCGAAGTGGCCGCACCAGGGGAGCCCTCTGTAGCCGTTGTACACGTTGAGGTTGGCGTTGCTGCCGCCCCGGCCCAGGTAGTTGTAGCCGGATGCGGGGGTGCTGGTGTAGATCGTGCCGCCCCGGGTGAGACGGAACTTCTTGGGTGTGGCCAGGGCGCTGACGGCGCGGTCGACGATCTGCTGGCGCTCGCCGGCGGGCGCCCCCACTTGGGATGATGCGTCGCGCCCGACGGCCGCCGGGGTGGTGGTACGCGCGTCAGCGATCGTCGGGGACAGGGCAAGGACAGCGGCCGTGGTGGTCAGGAGGGCGGCTCTGGCCAGTGTCGGCGGGTGGCTGGTGTTTTTCGGCATGGGTGTACCTCGTTTCGTGGCAGAGGGTGGGAATGCCGGGCCGGTCGGCGCCCGCTTTTGATGCGGCCTGCGATTGGTTGGCAGCCGGGGCTGGGCCGGGTGCGGGCGCCGACGTCGTGCGGGCGCTGGGTCAGGGCGTCGTACGGACTGCGGTTCCGGCGATCTTGACTCCGTCGTCCGCCTTGGTGAAGGAGAGGTAGTAGTCGCCCTTGCTGGGAGCGTTCCAGACGGCGGAGCTGCCGCGCTTGCAGGTCAGCGTGCGTGAGCCGTGGTTGGTGTCACCGAACCAGCCGTCCTCCCACAGGGTGACGGCGAAGGTCCGTCCGGTGCCCGCGGTGCAGGAGCCCAGGGCCAGGGAGGTCCGCCCGGCGTTCTGGTGCCACTTGGACGAGTCGAGCCGGTAGATGAAGGAGAAGGAGAGCGGGGTCGTACCCGTCGGCCGTGTGGCTGCCGATGCGCTCGCCGCGACGTGGGTGGAGACCGGTGAGGTAAGGGCGACGGCTCCGGCGGGGATGGCGAGGGCGCCTGTCGCGGTGAGTGCGAGTGCGGCGGTGAGGATGCGCTTGCGCATGGTGTGTTCCTCCTGGGGAAGCGAGTGACGGGCCTGGGCCCGGTGGGCAGTGGTGCCCGCTGCTGGGATGTTTCGTCCAGCGGGGTCCGTGCGGGAACCCGTTGTCCGGGGCCGCCCTGTTCAGGCTCTGGACAACCCACGGCGACCTGCGGTTTTAGCTTTGGGTAGTTGCGTGGCTACGATGTGCTGCCTTGTGGGTCCGGGTGAGAAGGGGGCGCGTGTGTGGCCGGAGGAGCACGAGCAGGAGGCGCGGTTCGGGCCGGAGCTACGCCGCAGACGCGAGGCCGAGGGCTGGTCGCTGACAGAGCTCGCCGGGAGGGTGAACTACACCAAGGGGCACATCAACCGGGTGGAGAACGAGCAGAAGCGGCCCAGTGAGGAGTTCGCCCGCGCCTGCGACCGTGCACTCGGCGCGAGGGGCGTGCTGCTCGCGCTCGCGGCAGCCGGCCCCCAGCTGTGCCCGTATCCGGGGCTGGCGCCGTTCGGGATGGACGATGAACGCTGGTTCTTCGGCAGGGAGCGGGCGGCCGCGGAGCTTGTGTGCCTGTTGGGGGACCGGAGTACGGACGGACGTCCGGTGGTGGTCATCGGCCCGTCGGGGGCGGGCAAGTCCTCCCTCTTGCGGGCCGGGCTGGCCCCGGCGGCGGCACGCGGCGGCCTGCCGGGGCGACAGCCGGGAACCCCAGCCGTGCTCTACCTGACGCCGACAGCCCGGCCTATGGCGGAGCTTCGCACCCACGACGAGCGCAGGCCGCTGGACACCCATGCGCTGGTGATCGTGGACCAGTTCGAGGAACTGTTCACACTCTGTGGCGATGAGGCCGAGCGGGACGCTTTCACCGACGAACTGTGCCGGCTCGCCCAGGCCGGCCTTCCTGTGGTGGCCGGTGTGCGCGCCGACTTCTACGGATACTGCCTGGCCCACCCCCAGCTGCGCGCTGCGCTGCGGACCCGCTCGCTGCCCCTGGGCCCGATGACCCGCGCCGAACTCCGCCAGGCGATCACTGAGCCAGCCGCCGTGGCCGGACTGACCCTGGAGCCGGGCCTGGCGGAGGTCCTGCTGCGGGACCTGGGAGACCATGCGGGCGAAGCCGGTGTCCTGCCCCTGCTGTCCCATACCCTGCGCTCCACCTGGCAGCACCGTGACGACGGCGTTCTCACTGTTGCCGGGTACGAGCGCACCGGCGGGGTGCACGGTGCCGTCGCCGCGACGGCCGAGCGCGCCTACAGCCGACTCGCCCCGGAGGAGCAGGAGGCCGCCCGCCCGGTGCTATTGAGCCTGGTCCGCATCGGCGAGGGCACGGACGACACCCGTCGCCGCGCGGACCGGAGCGAACTGGCTGCCGACGAGCGAGCCGAAGCCGTGGTCGAAGAATTCACCCGCTCCCGGCTGCTGACCGCCGACGCCGAGCACGTCGAGATCAGCCACGAGGCGCTACTGCGATCCTGGCCCCGGCTGCGGGAGTGGATCAATGCCAACCGGGTCGGGCTCCTGGTACGCCAGCGGCTCACGGACGACGCCACCGCCTGGCAAGCCGCGGGTCGTGACGGCAGCCATCTCTACCGCGGGACCAGACTCGCGGCGGCCGGCGAGTGGCACGACGTCCGCTCCGGCCGGGCCGGGACCTTGGAGTGTGCCTTCCTCGAGGCGAGCCATCGGCACCAGCGGCGCGGTACCCGGCGCATGCGGCAGCTGATGGCGGTCATGGCGGCCCTCGCCCTGACCGCCCTGGTCGCGGCCGGGTTTGCCGTTGACGGCAAACGCGAGGCCGACCTCCAGGCCGACAGGGCGGTCTCCGCCCGGCTGAGCACCGAGGCCGATGCCGTACGGCCGAGAGATCCCGCGCTCGCGGCACACCTCGCCCTGGCCGGATTCCAGGTGGAGCACACCCCGCAGGCGCACGGCGCGCTGATCGGCTCGTCGGCTCCGCCGTACGCCACCCGTTACGTGACCGGCGGCCTGACCGAGGTGACCGCGTGGAACAGCAGCCCTGACGGGCGGATCCTCGCGGAGGGGACCGCACGGGGAGATGTGCGGGTGTGGAGTACGCAGGAGCAACAGTCGCACCGCCCGGTGACCATGACAGCGGCGAAGAGGGAGATCAACCAAGTCGCGGTGCATCCACGCCACGTGCTGGCCGTCGCCGCGGGTGATGATCCGGTACGGCTGTGGGATCTCAAGGACTTGCGCGGTACAAGTCGGCCGCCGCGTCTGCCCGACCTGAGCAACGGCAAGGGCCGCGTCGTGGCCCTGGAGTTCAGCGCAGACGGCAGCCGTCTGGTCATCGGAAACGACCAGGGCCAACTGGCATTGTGGAACACCTCGAACCCGCGCCATCCGGAACGACTGCGCACATGGCAGGCATACGACGCCCAGATCCTCGACCTGTCCGTGAGCCGTGACGGCCGCACCCTGGCCACCGTGGACGTCAACTACCGGGTCCTAGTGTGGAACGTCACCGCCCCTGATGCGCCACGATCCCGCTCCGTACCACGGACGAAGCGGAAGCAGGACGTCGAAACGGTCGCGCTCGCCCCCGACGCCCGTACCTTGGCTCTTGGCGCGGACCAATTCGTCCTCCTCTCGCATTTGACGCGGACCAGCGCGCCTACCGCACCGCAAGAGCTCTACACGTCTCCCAGCATGGTGACCGATCTTGCGTTCAGCGCCGACGGGACCGCGCTGGCCATGGGCGACATCGACGCCCACGCGCGGGTATGGGATGTAAGCGATGTCTGGAGCAAAAGGAGCTGGGAGACGACGCTACGCCTGACGCTCGACCAACCCGACCGCGTCGTGCGTCTCAGGTTCGGCCCGCGCAGTGACGCTCTCATCGTCGGAACACGCACCGGAGGCAGCCGCCTCTGGCACCCGCTCCCCCCGCTGGCCGGACACAGCGAAGCACTGAACAGACCGAAAACCAGCCCGAACCGCAAACTGACGATCACCACGAGCACGGATGGCACCGCGCGTCTATGGCGTATCTCCGGCACCCAGGCGCCGCTCCCGATCGGCGCACCCCTCACCTGCAAGGGACTCCCCCTCAGCGGCGCCGCATTCAGCTCCAACGGACGCAGAATCGCCCTCACCACGCGCGCCCCCGAGAACTCCGACACGAACGACCCATCGACATGGACCGCCATGTGCCTGTGGAATGTCGCCGACCCCACGCAGCCGAGATGGTTGGGCTATGGCCGCGCGCACCGCGAGAACCACATCAACGACGTCGCGTTCAGTCCCGACGGAAAGACCCTCGTCACTGGCGCCAATGGTGTAGGTGCCCTCGTCGTCTGGGACATCTCCAACCCTGCCGCTCCGGACCCGCACACGATCCTTCCCCTTCAGAGCGTGACATCGCTCGTATTCCTTGACGCGACCGGCGTGCTCGTCGTCGGCACCCAAAAAGCAGGCGTCCAGTTGTGGGACATCGACACACCGCACGCACCCCACCGCGTCCTGCGTCTCCCTGACGCCCCGAGCGCGGCCAGCCTCGCCTACGCCGCCGACAGGCACACACTCGCAGCAGGCTCCTACGACCAACTCGTCTACCTGTGGGACCTCTCGCATCCCTCCGCTCCGGTAGCGCTGCCTCCCCTACGGGGGCACAAAGGCACGGTCTGGCAGGTCGACCTCGACGCATCCGGGAAACACCTGCTGACCACCAGCGGCACCTCTCCCGGCCCAACCCGCGTATGGAACCTGGATGACCCGCACCGCCCGATGCAGAACGCCGCCGTCGAGGGAGCAACCGGACTGGGCGTCCTCACCAACGATTCAAGGGGATTCCTCGCCACCACGTCCGACTTCGCACTCCGGCGCTGGAGCACCGATGTACCCGCCGCTGTACAAGCCCTGTGCCAGGCAGCCGGCAGCCCACTGACAGCAGAAGAACACGACCTGTACGACATCGAGGGCATTGGTACACCGTGTACCTGAAGAGTCCCCGAACGGGTGTTTTCCAGGCCACGTACAAGTGCCAGATCGATCTGCGAGCGTTGCGCAATTGAGTGCTCCGCTTCCGAGCGGCGTCATGACGGAGTCCGGTGCCCAGGTGGGGGCGGTCTCGGCCCGCCTGCTGCCGCGGCGGGCCTTCGGCGGTCGGGTCCAGGCAGCCGGTTGTCGAACACGAAGTCTGTGAGCGTTCCGTCGCGCGCCGCGTGCATCTGGTGCCTTTTCGCCTGGAGATGGCGTCGTAGGTGGGTGAGGGCGCTGAGCGGGGTGGGCACCGTCGCCCGCAGTCGATGCTGGCGGGCCGGGGTGGCACACGCCTGCCGAGCGCGTGCCACCCCGGCCTCGTCACACGTCCGTCATCCGGAAGACGCCGAGCATGTCGTCGTCCCTCTTGCCGACCGTGGAGAAGGACGCCTCGACACCAACCCAACCCCGGAAGGCGTTGGAGTCGTCAATGACCTGCAGCATCGGCTTCACATGAGAGTTGCCCTCGTAGCACGTGGAAGTGGGCTTCGGAGCCAGGCAGGTGCACCAGTGCCAGTACGTGTCGCGGCGATCGTGCACGCCCACCCGCGTGAGGTAGTACTGGAGGGACGTGTTCGTCGTCCCCTTTGCGCATCCCTTCCGGCACTTCGCCGATGAGGGTTGAAGACGTGTCATGCAGTACGAAGCCCTGCCATCGCATACGGTGAATCGCTGAGGCTCGAACTTGCCCGTTGTCCCCAGCGTGAACTTGCCATGTTCCCAGGAGTCCATCTCAAGCTCGATCCGCCGCTCGTGGTTTTGTACCGTCTCCATCGCCCGGCGCTCGGAGAACGGGGCATTGCTCCCGTAACCGAATCCCGAACTCGCTTTCGTCGAGTACACGAACTCCAGGCGTGCGATTCCCCGCTCCGACCGCACCCTCCACTTCTCCGTCCACGGAGTAGCTGCCTCCCACTTGATCCACACCGTTCGGGCCTGCTTGCCGTTGACCGGTTCGGTCGCCAGCCGGTAAACACCCTTCCTCGACTCCGTGGCGGTGTCGCGGAAGCCCTTAACGGTCATGACCGGGCACCTGCGCACCCCTGGAGGGCTGGCTTTCTCGCCGGGAGCACAGTCGGCGCCCGGAGTAGTACCCGAGGGGACCCGCTCAGCCGGATTCCGCTGACTCCAGAAGTAGGTGCTCGCCGACACCGTGCCGGAGGCTGCATCGAACCGGTACCAGCCCAGGCGCACCCAGTTCCTCGGGGACGCGCCCTTCAGATACCCCGTGGAGACAACGAAATTCGACTTCTCACCCGGCAGTTCGGCTGGCGCGGCCTGTACCGGCCCCACGGCGGCCAGGATCAGCACCAACGGCAGCAGCAACGTTCGTAGCTTTCTGAACATGCTGTTGACCCTGGACGCGCACACACGCTGGCGCACTTCAACACGCAGCATGATGACCCGGCGCTCGGGGTGAGAACCGGCCATGCAACACCTCCACGCGCCCCTCATACGCCGAACAACGGGAGGGCGCGATCGGACCACTGCCAGCGGCGGGAACGGGAGCCAGTCCTATGTGACTTGGACGTGCGCCGACTACGGATCTCGTGGCGGCAGGCCCGCCGTCCTGTGTGTTCCCGCCGCGGGAGGAAGTTCACCGACGACCGTTGGAAAGCTGCTGAGCCCGGTGACGGGGGAGGCCCACGGGCACCCGCACCACCGCGTCCATGGAGCAGGGTGATCGAGACCGCAGACCAGGTCGAGCAGGATGAGAGCGCGCCAGCGGCGACAGAGTCCCGGCTCATGGTCGGCTCCTGCGCGCAACTGCGCAGATGGCCGCCCTGTACGCAACGAGGAAGCCTCAGGGGGCGCAAAGCCCCGCTGGCGCTGCCCTCATACGGGTGACGCAGTGCCACTGCGGGTCCATCAGGTCTTCCGCGCAATGCACTGTGGTCCTCGCGGGAGACCCCACGAACCGCAGGAAATGCCTGCGTTGCGTGGAACCCGGCCGGGGCCATCGGGCGGTCTTCGCTGGCACCGTGAGAATTCACTGTCGGCGCATGTAGTGGGAGGGCAGCTATGGATCCGCTGGTAATGACCGCAGCAACGGCGTTGGTAGGCGCCATGGCCACGGACGCATGGCTGCAAGCCAGGACTGCGACCGTGGCATGGTGGCGCAGTGCCAAGCCCAGCCAGGCCGCTGAGGTGGAAAACGAGTTGGAACAGGCTCACACGCTGCTGAGCACGGCACGTGAGCGTGGCGATGTGCAGATGGAGCAGGTGCTGGTTCAGGCCTGGAGCTTGCGGCTGCACCGACTGCTGGCCGACGAACCGGACCTGATGCCGGGTCTACGGCAGTTTCTTGACGAACACCTTCACGCCGCTACTGCGTCGCCGGAGACTCCCGGGACCACGTTGATGACAGTGCGGGCCGAGGCGACAGATTCCGCACGTGTCTATGTAGCCGGCCGGGACCAGCACATCAATGGCCCGTGAACGTCTGCTCCTGCAGCAGCGGAACCAGCTTTGTGCACCGTATGGACCTCCGTGCGGCCGATGCCGCACACCTCTACGCGGCAGGACGAGACCTCCATATCGGAACGCAGCCGCCCCAGGCACCAGCCGCGGCGTTGCGGACGCTGCCTCGGGACACCACCGCATTCACCGGCCGCCGCACTGAGACGGAGCACTTGCTGGCCAGCGCGTCCTCGGCGCAGAGTCAGGGCATCCACATCGTCAGTGGCATGCCCGGCGTAGGAAAGACCGCCTTGGCGGTGCATGTCGCCCATCTCCTCGTGACCTCCTACCCGTGCGGTCAGCTATTCGTCCGGCTGCACGCCCACACTCCTGGTCGGCAACCCGCTGACCCCGCCGAAGCGCTGGGATCACTGCTGGTCGGTCTGGGTGTGGATCCCCGGCACCTTCCCCACAGCCTGGATGCCCGGTCGCGCCTGTGGAGAGACCGCCTTGCCGGGCGACGCATACTGATCGTTCTCGACGATGCCGCCTCGCGCACACAAGTGGAACCGCTCCTGCCCGGAGATCCCAACTGCCTGGTCATGATCACCAGCAGGCGCCGTCTGGCCTTTCCCGAAGGCGCCGCGTCACTCGCCCTTGGCGTGCTCCCGCCGACAGATGCGAGCCTGCTTTTTACACGGCTGGCCGGCCGGGAGGTCCGATCCGCCCAGAATGACGCTGTAGCTCGGATCAATGAGCTGTGCGGCCGCCTTCCGCTCGCCATCGCATTGCTGGCGAGCCGCATCGCCCACCGACCCCACTGGGATCTGGCCACCTTTGCCAGCGAGCTGGCCTGCGCCCAGGACCGCCTGGAGGAACTTGCCACAGGAGATCTCGCCACTGCGGCAGCCTTCACCATGTCCTACCGCGCTCTGCCGTCCGGTCGGAAGCGTCTCTTTCGTCTGCTGGGCCTGCACCCCGGGCCCGACATCGACGCCTACGCCGCGTCTGCACTGACCGGCACACCGTTGCCCGCCGTGCGGCGTGAACTCGAGGCCCTCTACGACGACCACCTCGTCGACTCGGAGAGGCCCGGCCGATACCACCTCCACGACCTGCTGCGCATGTACGCACGGGACGCGGCCAACGCCGATCCCGCACAAGAACACACAGAAGCCATTGACCGGCTGACGGACTACTACAGGCAGGCCGCTGCAGCAGCCTGCCGGCACGGTACGGCCGAGGTTCACGCTCCACTGCCCCCTTCAGGACCGGCCCTTGCTCTACCAGAACACGCCACACACCAGGACGCTGTGGAGTGGATGAGGGCAGAGCATGCCAATCTCACTGCTTGCGCTCTGCACGCGGCGGAATCCGGCAGGCACACTCAGACCTTCCGCCTGGCCGCCACCCTGGCCGATTTCCTCCATCACAGCGCTCACTGGGGTGAAGCTGCCCGGCTACATGAGGCTGCCGTGCGCGCAGCCCTCGGCGCCCGCGACCAGCGGGCCACAGCGACGGCGCTGTACAACCTGGGCCGTGTCCACTCCGCGACAGGCAATTTCGAGCGCGCCGCAGCACTGCTGCGCGCCGCAGCCCGGCTTGCTGCTGCCGAGAACCTTCCGGCACAGGCCCACGCCCTGTGCGCCCTGGGCCAGGTGCGTTTCGCCACGGGCGCCTACCCCGAAGCAGGCCGTCATCTGCACCAGGCACTGAACCTGCACCGCGCGGGTGTCAATCGCCTCGGCGAGGCGGACGCCCTGTGGGAGCTGGGCCGCGTGCACGACATCACCAGTGATTTCCCGCAGGCGGCAGTACTGGCCCGACAGGCACTGGACCTCTACACATCGGCGGAACATGAACCTGGTCAGGCCAAGACCCTGTGGCTGCTGAGCCGGATCCGCCACATGACAGGGCACTACGCCGAGGCCGACCAGCTTGCCGGGCGGGCGCTGATCATCTATCGCAGACTGCGAGAACGTACCGGTGAAGCAAACGCCCTGTGGGAACTAGGCCGAGTGGCATGCGGGAGAGGAGACCAACTGACGGCAGGCCGCTTCGGCCAGCAAGCACTCACCCTCTACCAGACCCTGGGGGACCGGCTGGGGGAAGCCAGCGCTCTGTGGCTGCTGAGCCGGATTCTGCTCGCTGCACACGAAGCGGCCGCGGCTGAAGACCTGGCGCAACAAGCCCACGACCTGTACCGCAGACTCGGCAACCAACACGGCGAAGCCAATGCACTGCTAGAACTCGGCAAGGCCAAGACCATGTCACAGCATCACGCGCAGGCCACCGTGCTGCTGACTCGCTCTCGCGAACTGTTCAGGGCAGCAGAGGACATCCAAGGAGAGGCAGAAGCTCTCAACAGCAGCGGCGACCTGCTGGCGGTCACAGACGCCCCCCGCGCGCTGGCCACATACGAGCAGGCCCTTCACCTCGCGCGGCAGGCCAGTAGCCCCAAGGACCAAGCCCACGCCCTCGAAGGCGCAGCGTCCTGCCATCAGCGCTGCGGACGATGGCGCGCTGCACTCACCTGTTGGGCGCAGGCTCTGAGCTTGCATGAGTGGATGGGCACCCGGCCCGCACTGGCCACGTGCTCCGTCCTCGCCCCAATCTAGTGTCTCGTGATCCTGATTGTGTTACTTCGAGTTAGTATTGAAGATTTTCTTCGTATTGGCCTGGACGAGTCAGACCTTGGCAAGGATCTCGCCCATGGACGGCCTTGTCAGTGACGGCTGTCAGAATCTGCAGCCATGGGCAAGCGGCGAAGTACTACCGAGATGGCTGCAGTTCGGGCCCGGCTGAAGGCCGAGTTCGTGTCCAACCTGTCCAGCCCGGG
Organism: Streptomyces sp. NBC_00258; assembly: GCF_036182465.1. Classification (NCBI taxonomy): domain Bacteria; kingdom Bacillati; phylum Actinomycetota; class Actinomycetes; order Kitasatosporales; family Streptomycetaceae; genus Streptomyces; species Streptomyces sp. NBC_00258. The sequence continues at coordinate 351,080 of NZ_CP108081.1, read as the reverse complement.
CACGGTGCTGGAAGACATGCCGCTGTCCTCCACAGACCGGTGCCAGTGGCGCTGCTCGGCAAAAGGATGCGGTCACCAGTGGCCCGCCCGGCTGCAGTTCCGCACCCGTCCCGTCAAACCCTCGGGGTGCCCTGAGTGCTGGCAGCGCCGCAACCGGGCTCCCGGCCCGGGAGAATCACTGGCCGATCTGAATCCTGCTCTGGCACGGCAGTTCCGCCGCAACCTCAGCCGTCCCGACCGCGGTCCGGACACCCTGCGCCCGCAGTCCCATGACCTGTGCGAGTGGGAGTGCGCTCAAGGGCATTTCTGGTCGGCGGCGCTCGCCAACCGCACCAATGGCCGCCGGTGCCCGGACTGCACCGGCCACGGGCGGTCCCCGTTCGAGTGCAACGTTGCCATGCTCGTCGAGGCCGCCTCCGGGCTCAGCGTGGAACTGGACCACCGCCTCCGCCTGCCCGGGCGCCGTCAGGACCGCTTCGACCTGTACCTGTCCGAGCCGGCCCCGGGCCTGCTCATCGACCTGGACCCGGAATGGACCCACGGCAGGCCAGGAAGCCTGGAGCGTGACACCGCGAAGACGGTGGCAGCACTCGCCGCCGGACTCGACGTGGAACGCATCCGAAGCCGCGGGCTCCCGCCCGTTCCGGTACATGGCCTCGCCCACCATGAGGCCGGGCCGGGGGTGAACCCCGAAGACTGGACGGACGCGGTGGGTGTCGTACTGCGACGCCGCGGCCTTTCCTGGCGACAGCTCACACCGGCCGAGGTCACCGCGGCCCTCACGAAGGGGGCGCAGCTGTGGGAGACGGCCACCGCCGGCCCCGAGGTGTTGGCGGCGGACGTGGCGCCGCACCTTGAGGAGGAGTTCGTCGCGAACCTCACCAACCCGGGCAAGACCCCCGCTCGGATGCCTCCCGGCTGCAATGACGTGTGTCTTTGGCGGTGCCGGAAGCCGGACTGCGGCTACGAATGGAAGACCGTACTGAACAGCCGGGCACTTGCCGGCCGCGGCTGCCGCCAGTGCGGTCACGCACAGGTGGGCGCGGCAAACAGCAGGCCGGGCCCCGGTGCATCACTCGCCGAGGCCAATCCGACGATGGCCGAAGAACTCATCGATGTCGTCGGCCACCCCGGCTGGACCGCGTACGACCTGCTCCCCACGTCGAACAAAACCTGCCGGTGGAGGTGCCCCGAACCGCACTGCCGCTTCGAGTACCCCGCCCCTCCAAACCGCCGCACAGGCCAGTCGAGCGGATGCCCCCGGTGCGCTCGCCGACGCACCGTTGCCGCCAGGGTGCGCCCCAAGCCCGGCAAATCCCTGCAGGACGTGCACCCGGCCATCGCCAGCGAGCTTGCCGAAGTGATCGACGAACCGAACATGACCGCGAAGGAACTCGGGCCGAGCTCCACCAAACTGTGCCGGTGGGCCTGTTCGAAGCCCGGCTGTCCGGGACGCTGGGACGCTACGCCCGATCAGCGCTCCCGCCGCGACGGCACCGGCAAACGCTGCCCGGTGTGCCACCCACCGCGAAAAAGCCGCACCCCGCCGTGATCCCGGCCCCCGCCTCGCGCCTTCTCACCGCGTCACGTCGCCGCTCGCCTCCGACGGGCCGCGTGTGCGCCTCCACCAGCGCTACTTGTGCTGCTCTCGCCAGCCGTGCAGCCGGTTGTCCACCGAGATGGCTGTTCTCGCCGGTGTGGCGCGCCTAGTCCGGTATGACGACTTCCTGCAGTTCATCCACACGCCGTCCCTGAAGGAGCTGGGGCCACCGAGGAACTCGTCAGACGCCTGGCAGCCGACGACCTTCCCACCCTCACGCTGCTGGACTCCATACTGCAACGACCACCGGGACGCGCTGACCCGGAATCCGGCGCCCTTGCCCCGGACGAAGACCGCGAGGAAAACGTTAACAATGTAAACAGTTCCTCTCGTCCCGTCGGCAACAGCAAGGGGCGTGCCCTGCGCCAGCTCAGAGAGCAACGTCCGGATCTGCTGGCCCGTGTGGAGCCGGGAGACCTCCCCTCCCTTTCACGCGCCCATGGTCGAAGCGGGCCTGCGCGACAGAACACTGAGCGCGCCGGTAGGGGAGGACCTCGAGAAGCTTGCCCGCAGTCTCCGCAAGAACCTCACCCCAGACGCCCTGCAGACACTCATTGTCCTGCTGTCATCCGAGCAGCGTTGACAGCGCGTGTGAAATGTAGCTTCTGGTAGCCAAGGGGTAGGGCAGCGGGGGCCACGGTGGTCCGTCATGGACCTGTCCGTCGTCACCGCAGTGCCAATGGTGCGAGAGAGCGGCGAAGTCTTTAAGGGGCGTTCATTTCAGCGTCCCGGCCGTCCGGGCGACGCCGTTCGGCCATCATCATGCCGATCGGGATCGCATCCCCACCGACGGCGACCCGCTCACCCCTGGGGGCAAGTGCCCGTGGGTGTCGGCGTAGTCCCCCGTGGCTGTCAGCAGCAGGGCATGCCCACGGGAACGCGGATTCCACACGATCCCCTTCTCTGCCTGGCAGTGCATGGGGCCCGGACGCACCCGGGCCCGTCACTGGTTGACAGCCGACGGTGGTGATCGTCGTCCCGGCCCGCCCGATGAGTACGTCGTGTGTCCTGCAGGCCGCCCCGGCAGTTGCATGGTGCTCCATAGCGGCCGGGAATGGCCGTGCCGGGACGCGAAAATCTTGCAGGCCTTTTGCATCTGCACGTGCAGAATTGAGGAGCGAGACATTCCGGTGAGGTCCTGGGTCCCGCATGCGCCGTACATTCGATCGAATGTGATGAAAAGTCAAAGTCCCCATCCCTCCGCCTGTCGGCGCCACTTGAAACATTCCGTAACCAGTTGAGTCGAAAATCAGACCGACGTTGATTCATGGTGATCAATGATCAGTCCGAAATGATCAATGGAGTGAGAGGTGGTGTCGGCGTGTGTTTCGATGAGCCTCAACGCGGTTCCGCGGCAATCCCGTTGCATGGCCTCAACGTGTGGCGGGCACCGTGAGGGGCCGCTAATGTGACCGCGTCGAATCGGTGGCAGCGTTGAGTGAATGCCGCCGCAACACGCAAAAGCCCCGGGGTGAAGCAACACCCTGGGGCTCGCGCGATCAACGGAGGAGCAAAAATCCGCATGACTGATCGATTAAACCGGGAACGGGTTGAGACACCCCCGGTCATCAGCGAAATTAGCATTCCGCGTCAGTGGGGTCTACCGACTCGGCAGATGCGCATCTGGAGTGTGGAGCTCTGTCTCGGGCTGTTCCTCGCGGCCGGAGTCCTGGTCTGGCTCGCTGCCGGGGACGCCGAAGGGGCTGTCCTGGGCGTAGCGGGCGGCGTCCTGGGGGTCGCGTTGAGGAACCGGTCCGCCATCCGCTACCTGCGTATCCGCAGCGACTGACACGCCGCGGCTTCGCCCCGCGTGATGACCGCGCAGGGCGAAGCCGCGTCCCCCGTCCGCGGACACGCAACCCGGCATGCCGCGCCGGTGTGTTCACGACGGCGGCCTGCCGGACCCCGCGCCGGGCGCTGATGCCCACGGTGTGGGCTCGGCCATCCGATAGTGCGGAGCCGGCCGGCCGCAACCGGACGAGTCTTGTGCACCGCCCTCGGCCCCGCTGGCCGTCTCCGGAGTCTCCAACTGCCCGGGGCGCCGCACACTGCTTCAGCCCCAGCCGGCTTCGCTGTCTTCCGGTGCCTGGAGTACCCCTGCTCCGTGCGCCGCGTGCACGTCTGCACCGGTGAGGCGGGCACGGTCGAAGCCCTTGTCGAGCACCTGATCGCAGTCTGGCCACAGCGCTCTCCATCTCCATCCTCGGTCCAGCAGCCGCCACCTGCCGTCTGCTGCGCTCGGCGCTGGCTGGCCGGACATGCGGCTGCCGTACATCCCCGGCCAGGCAGGTCCGTCACGTACTGCCACCCCCTCGGCGGACTCCCTCGCCCTGCACCACCCCCTGGGGCTTCTTCCCCGTGAAGCGGCGGACCTCATGGGCGTACAGCCCCCGTCATGGGGGGCCTGCTCGCATCCGCCGAACACGCCGTCCCGCCCTGCCCGCTCACCCACGTGAACAGGCTCCCGCGCACGCCGGAGCGCGGTACCCCATCCCTCGCGCTCGCGCACCGCGACTCCGCGCCCCGCGTGACACGTGGTGACGCCCTTTACGCCCCACACCTTGCGCCGCATCGCCCGTTCGTGGCCTGTGCCCCGCGTGAACTGCGCCTCTACGATGAGCAGTTCACGTAGTGCAGCTGCACTCGGTGCCGCATCGGGGAGGATCATCCATGGGCCAGCACACGCCGTCGGACCGCGAGATCGACGTCATGACACCGAGCGTGGCCCGCATGTACGACTGGCTGCTGGGCGGCACCGACAACTACGCCAGTGACCGGGAAGCCTGCGAAAGTCTCCTGAAGATCGCTCCGAGCAGCAAAGACCTTGCCCTGACCAACCGTGCTTTCCTGCGTCGCGTCGTGCATTTCCTGGCCCAGGAACGCGGCATCCGGCAGTTCCTCGACCACGGATCAGGCCTGCCCACCCGTGACAACGTCCACCAAGTCGCCCAGCGAGTCCATCCCGACACCCGTGTCGTCTATGTCGACAACGACCCCATCGTCCTGGCCCACGGCCGCACCATGCTCGAGGAGAACGCGCAGACTGCCGTCCTGTGTGCCGACATGCGCCGTACCGATGACATCTTCAACCACCCGGAGACCGGGCGGCTGATCAGAAAGAACGAGCCCACCGCTGCCCTGTTCGTCTCTGTCCTGCACTGTCTGCCGGACCACGACGACCCGGGCGCGCTCCTGCGCCGGGTGGCGAAGCAGCTCGCCCCCGGAAGTTACCTGGTGGTCTGCCAAATTGTCAGCGACGACGAAGGCGTCCGCCGGGGCGTCACGGAGATGATGGCGGCCGCCACCGGAGGCCACTGGGGGAGGGTCCGCTCCAAGGAAGAGGTGACGGCGTTCGTCAAGGGTTGGGAGCTGCTCGACCCAGGACTGGTCGAAGTCAGCACCTGGCGGCCCGACTCCGATTTGACGGTATGGAACTCCGGCAACGAATGGGAGGAATGGGGCGGCGTGGTGGCCCTCTAGCTGTATTGCCCACGAGCGTTGTTGACAGTGGGATGCGAATGCAACGAGCAGGCGACGCCGAGGGGTTCGGCAACGCGAGCGATGGTCAGCCACTGGACGACGATCGCTTCCAGGGCCCACCTCAGCCCGCGCCGAGACAGCTTCGCCCTGGGCTCGGCGGCGAGGGTGGTGTCTTGACGCCACACGTGGCCGCATCCGGTGCAGCGGCAGCGGCACATCGTGACCATTGGCTCGTGGGCTAACTTGCGTGTCACGGCGTCTCGTGGGGCGCCCTCGCAGCCGCAACGACGGCACCGCCGGTCTGGCTCGACGACTCGGCGCGCGAGTACGGAACGGTCGGTCGGCTTCGAGCCGTTGACCGGTGGCTTCGAGGCCGAGTTCGTCGAGCCGGGTGAACGTGGTCAGGTCGGGATCGGCGAGAGGAGTCAGACAAGTCGGATGCGCTTGGTTGGCTGCGACCTTCGAGTCACCCGCCGCCAGCTGAACCGAGTCTGGATCGCGCACGAGTGGTCGGACGCGGTGGCCACGCTGAGCGGCCTGTTCGAGGACGTGTACACCGGTGCGGCCGCTGCCGACAAGGATGAGCAGATCAGTCACGGGGGTTACCCCGCGGTCGGTTCGGGGTTCAGGCGGCGGTCGTGCCGTTGGCGATCGCGGCGGCGAGCTCGCGGGCACGGTGGTGGGCGCTGGCCATGGACGCCTCGTGCTTCGGCAGCAGGGCGGCCAGGGCCGGGGCGTGGGGCACCATCGTCAGTTCGGGAATGACAGTGGTGATGTCGAGGCCGAGCATGTCCTCGCGGCCGAGCATGGCCTCGAGGGTGGGCACGACGTAGTCCAGGCCGTGCTTGGGTGCGCCGGGACCGTAGCCGCCGCCGCGCGCCGAAATCACCACGGCTGGACGACCGGCGGCCGGCGAGGGAGCCTCGAAGTCCATGGTGCGGCCGAAGACCATGATCTGGTCCAGCCACGCCTTGAACACCGACGGCATCGTCAGGTTGTACATCGGGACCGTGAAGAGATAGGCGCTTGCGCCGAGGAACTCTTCGATCAACGCGTCCTGTATCGCGGCCGCCTCGGCTTCCTCGGGCGTGTACTGAGCGGGGGCGGTGGCGCGGGCGTTGATGCCGGCCGCGGATAGATGAGGCACGGGCGAAGCAGCCAGGTCGCGGTGAACGACGTCGCCGCTCCAGCCGTCGAGGAGGGACTGCGCGACCTGGCGCGAGACCGAGGCCCTGCCGAGCGAGGAGGAGTCGATGTGAAGCAGGTACGACATGGGTTGGGTCCTTTGGGAGTGGGTGTGAGCGCGCTCCAGTGATCCGAGAGCGGGCCCGCACGAGGGGCTGTTGTCGTGGATTGGTGTGTGATCGCCCCGAGGGCGTTACATACTGGTAGTGCGGTTGCACACCGGATGAGAGGTTGTTGAGATGGCGTCAGCGCGACAGATCGCAGGTCCGTGCCAGACATGGCCGGAGGACAGCGCGTTCATCCGCGAGGTGCTCGACCGCATCGGCGACAAGTGGACCGTGCTGATCATCAGCACCCTGAACGCCGGTCCGTTGCGCTACTCCGACTTGCAGGCGAGCATCCCGGGGATCTCCCAGCGGATGCTGACCCAGACGCTCAAGCACCTCGAGCGTGATGGGCTGATCACCCGGACTGCGTACCCCGAGGTCCCTCCCAGGGTGGAGTACGAGCTCACCAAGCTGGGCCGGTCGCTGATGGGAGCGGTCATGGCGATGGCGGGCTGGGCCGCTGCCCACCACCGTGAGATCGCCGCCAACCGGGCGGTCAGCGAGCTGACCGGAGTCGGCCGAGGCAAGGCCGCGGTCAGCGCGTAGACGAACCGCCGTGGTGGTGCCTCACCGCTCCGCAGCGCCGGGCGTGTCGTGCGCGGCTGTCTCGTTGAGAGCCTCACCGCCGCTCGTCTCGTCGGTGGGGTCGATGTGGCAGACCCCGGTGTCGGGCTCGCACCACCCGCCGGCAGGGGCCGCGACGATCTGGAGGCCACCCTTCGGCCCGCTCATGACACACGCTTGCTCGACACGGGCCCGGCCACCTGCTCCAGCAGCTGGCCGTAGACCGGAACCTTCTGGGCCCCCGGGGCAGCGACCCGCCGATCGAGGACGACGAACGGCACGCCGGTCGCGCCCAGCTCCACACCTTCGGCCCGGTCGGCACGTACGCGGTCGGCGAACTCACCGCTTGCGAGGATCGCGTGCACTCGCCGGCTGTCCAGCCCGACCGACTCGGCGACCCCGGCCAGGGAGTCAGGGGCGTAAGGGTTGAGGGCGCCGACGAAGAAGCCGTCCTGGACAGCCGAGAACAACTCGAACCCCAGCCCCTCGTCGTTGGCGTACTGCACCACGCGGTGCAGGTCGAAGGTGTTGGCACTGAGACGATCCAGCGTGAACTCGAGGCCCTCCTTGCGGGCGATCGCCTGGATCCGGCGCTCTGCCGCCATGAAGTGGGCGGCGGTTCCGCCGTGGGTACGAATGAAGGCTTCCTCGACCATCTCCGGCTGCTTTGGCGCGGCAGGGTTCAGCTCGAAGGACCGCATTACGACCTTGAACCGATCCGCGTCCGGGCGCTGCTCGATCGCGGTCCGGAGCCGGTGCTTGGCGACGTAGCACCACGGGCAACCCAGGTCGGACCACATCTCGATGACGACCTGCGCCCCCTCGGGGTGCGTTACCTGCTCAACCATCTTCCTTCCTCACCTCACTGCTAGTGCGTAACACCATCATGAGTGAGTAAGGGAGAGCTTACAAAAGGCACTTTCAAGTGCGTGGACACCGCGCGACAGGCACTGCACGCTCATCTGCGAAGAGCCCTCATCGCTGGCCGCCGTAGGAAGGCATGCGGCAGGGGAGGCCGGCCCCGTACGTGCTGAAGCTGTGCAATGCGGCTTCAGCACGTAACGCTGCAGGTCAATACATCAGCCAGTCACCTCTGCCGGTAGCTGGCGATCGCCTCACGCAGCAGTTCTTCTGTGCGGCCCCGGGGCGCCGCCTGCTCCATCAGCCGGTTCAACACCAGCCGGTACGTCTCGGTTTCGGCGGGGCGCGTGAGGTAGATGGCGCTGTCGATGCTCTCCACGTAGACGACCTCCGGCGGCCCGCCATCCCGCAGCCGCAGATGCGTGATCGGGTAGGGCGGAGACACATCACCGCTGTTGACGAACTCGACGATGCGGATGTTGATACCTGGGATTTTGCCTATCTCCAGCAGCTGCTCCAGCTGGCGGCGCATTACCTCTGCTCCGCCGCGGGGCCGTCGGAGCACGCCTTCGTCCAGCAGAGCGGTGACGTGGGGCCGGTCCTCCTGGTGCAGAATGCGCTGGCGTTCCATCCGCAGAGTGACACGCCGGTCGTTGGCGGCGTCCAGAGGGAGCGCAGCCGACACCACAGCGTGTGCGTACTCGCGTGTCTGCAGCAGGCCAGGGACGACGAGCGCCTCGTACATGATGATGCGTTCGGCGCCTTGCTCAAGACTGATCAGCCGACGCAGGAAGCCCGGGGTCACATCGCTGTACTGGGTGTACCAGGCGCCATTCTGGGACAGAGACAGAAGGTATTCGATCTCTGCCGTTTCTTCGCGGCTCGCCCCGTAGAAGACCGCCAGATCCCGCACATCACGCACTTTGGCCGGACTGACCGCTCGCTCCAGGCGGCTGACCTTCGCAGCCGACCCCCGGATCACCTCGGCTGCCTCGCCGAGAGTCAACCGGCGATCGAGACGCAGCCGACGAAGACGCTCTCCCAGCAGACGGGCCGCGGTCTCCGGCGGTTGCCGCGGCAGCGCCGTCACCGGTACCGCGCGGGCCTGGGGCCCATCTGATCTGTCGCGCACATACACTCCTTCGCGAGACCAACGCTTGTCCGAGTCTTCCAGAGTTGAGCGGCATGCGGGTCCGGACAAGCGCTGGCTTACGCCGAGTTACGCAGTCATTCCGTCGAACTCGCCGTTGCGGGCGCCGGCTACGAAGGCCGCGAGTTCCTCGCGCGTGTACACCAGCGCGGGGCCGCCGGGATGGCGGGAATTGCGCAGAGCGACGCGCCCGTCGGGAAGGCAGGCGACTTCTACGCAGTTGCCGGCCCCCTGACTGGCTGTGCTCTTCACCCAGGTGACGTCCTGGATCTGGTCGGCGGCCACGCCGTTGTCGTACTGCATGCCGGTCTCCTCGTGAGTGATGAGATCCGCCGCGATTTCTCATATGCAATTGCACGGCGGGTATGTCATGCAAAGGTAGGGGTGGCCGGACGGCCTGAAAATCCCTCAAAAGGGTTCCTCTGACCCCGCGGTGCACACGGCGTCGGCTCCGCGGTATGCACACCGTCCGGTTCCCTCTGGTGTGCGCATCTGTCTCTCTGGGGGCGGCTCGGCCCGGCGCTGCTGCCGACACCGGCAGCAGGGGATCCAGGCAGGGCGATCCGCGGCAGAATCCCGGCGTCGGAAGGTGGCCTTCTCCCGCCGTGCCGGAGCCGGGCGCGGCGGCAGTGGCCCCCTCTCGTGGGTGCCTGGTGCCGCTCAAGTGGCGCACTGTCTTTGGCATCCGACCCTGCGGCCAGATGGTGCCCATCCCGTCACTCGTGCGGATCACGGGCGCCGGATGCGTCGTCGTCATCGGCGTATGCCCGCTCGGTGAGCAGGGCTGTGGCTCCGCTTCTGCCGCCACTGCGATGATCGCCCTGTCCGTGAAACGGAAACTGAGCTGTGCCCGGTACGGACCTGCGCCGTGCCCACGTCCGATGTCTGAGACGGCATCCGCTGGGCGGCAGGCTGCGGTCGTCCAGCCGGCTGCGTGAGACGGGCGGTGCGGTCGGCGAGGGGACTTGTTGTCGGTGCCTGCTGGGACACTCAAAGGGCGGAGCACGTTCAGCAAGGGAGATACCTCATGGCTCGCAACAGCGGATTCAAGATCAACAAGAAAGGCATCCGGGAGATGATGGGAGAGATCCAACGGGAGGTGGACAAGCACCCGGTCACCGCCCGGGTGCAGGCCGATCCCGAGGTGTCCTTCGGTGACACGAACGTCTTCAACGGGCCGGTCATCCACGGCGACGTCCGCGGCTCTCAACTGGCGTGGGGCAACAGCTCCGTGAGCCAGAGCCAGGACCAGAGCAAGCCCATCGCCCCGGGCTTCGAGGCCGTCACCGAGGCCGTGGTGGACACACTCCGGCAACTGCCCACGCTCGGTGTGTCTGACGAGGAGCTTGAAGACGCCTCGGCGGTGGGGGAGGAGATCCTCAACCAGGTCGTTCAGCCCGAGCCTGACCGCGGCGTGATCCGGCGTGCTGTGGCCGCCCTGAAGGGCTACCTTGCGCCGATCGCCACGGGAGCGGTCACGGCTGGGGCTGTCACGGGTGGCGAGGAGACGGCACGGGTTTTGATCGAACGTCTCAGCACGGCTCTGTAGGACCCGGCTCAAGGCCTGGTGGATGACGGATGCCTCTGCTGTGCAACCCACCCGGGTGGGTTGCACAGCAGAGGCATCCGTACGGTCCGGACGCGTTCGCTGATCCGATCCCTGCAGCACCGACCCGAGGTCCACGGCTGGCCAGCAGGAGGGAAACCGGCCCGTGCGGCAGGCTGCTGGCGGGCCCGGCCGGCAGGCCAAGCGCTGCTGCCGCCCCACTGCCTAACGTGACGGTACCCCTGGCTGCAGGACGGCACCGTGGGCAGGAGGAGGCGCGCCGGGCTACCGCCTGTTCCTCGGCGGTGGCAGCAGTGCTGTATCGCAGCGGAGACACGTTGTAACTCAGCGACGCACCACCGGTGTGCAGGACATCGGCTGGCTTGTAGTTCGGCAGGTAGGAGGAGTTGTCCCAGCGCAGGCCGAAGGAGGAAAACTTCCACTCCGCCAGCGGGTTCGTTTCGACCCAGGGCGCTGGCCACTGCGGTTCGAACTTCATGTTCCAGATGGCCCCCTGCCCCGGTTCTGCCCTCCTGGACACCATGAAGTGAGGGTCGGCCTTGATCTGGGCGACACTACGGGGGCCTGGGTCCAACCCGCCCTGAGTCAAGGCGATATTGTCCGGAACGGTCACATAGTTTGGGTCTGTGCCGACCAGCGTCGCGTCGATGGCGTTCGTGCCAGCCGCGTAGAAGTCGGAGAAGTAGTAGTCGAAATAGATCTCGCGCGAGTCAGCCGCCGGCACCGTCGCGATGGCCGACACGGTCATCTGCGTGAATCCGACGACCTTGCCGTTGACGATCCATTCGGCAGCGAACCAGCGGGACTCGCACATCGCGAAGCGCGAGGCGATCCACATGCTGGCGTCATTGGCGGTGTGTGCCTTGCACTCCGCAAGCGGCATGGTGCGCTGTGGGTCATCGACAACCCGCGGTGCGAGGCCGGCAGACGGGACGGGTTCCCCGACAGTGACGTTGTGCTGCACGCCACGGACTCCCTCGGGGCCGGTGCGATGCACTGCCGAGGTTGCGCCCTTGCATCAACGGCACCGACGTTGCTGCGGGCTGGGAATAGGAGACCGCGATGGGAGTCCTCGGCGACAGCGCAGATGGTGCAGCGGAAGAGTATGGCGCTTGCCCCGTCGCCGAGGTGGGTCACGAAGTGCTCCAGCTGGGTTGCCTCGTGCCCGCCGCCCATGCGCACGTCGAGCCGGAGCTGGACGAGAGCTTCGGGGTGCGCCGCCAACTCGGTGTGTCCGACTTCGCCGATGAAGACGGTCGCGTTCTGGCAGTGGACGAGCCAGCGCGGATCCCGCCAGACGTGGAAGCCGGGTGTGCGGCGGGTGACCTCTCGTAAGGTCTCCTCGGTGATGCCGTCGAGCACTTCCGGTCGCAGAAGTAGCGGCGAACCCGGAGAGAGACCGCGACCCGCCGCGAGCCCAACGGCGGCTCACCCAAGCTGCGTTGATACGAGCTGTGCGCCCGTCTCGCCTGCTTGCGAGCGACCCGGCCGGTGGACACTGCCTCCACCACCAGGACGCCGGAGGAGTCGCTGACCCGCTCCACTTGCACGGCGATTCCGGGAAACAGCACATCCTCAACCGTCTTGCTCGTCACGGCAGGAACACGCTGCCGAAACGTCCCCCGTTCTGGCCCCGGACCTGGGGATTCATCAAACTGCGGACAGAGCCAATCCCAGGGAGCGTCACCTGCTTCCTGCGTGCGACGCCCGCTGACCACGGGAGGCAGAACCAGCAGAACCAGCGGAGGCGTACGCAGGTTTCGCGGTCACCCGGAGTCCGGCCGGAGTACCAAGCGGACCAGCCGAGAGCAGCCCGACGCCGAAGCCGCCCTGCATCAGGGGGCGGCGAACGGCTCTCGTGCGGGCCATGCGAAACTTTTCACATGAATCTTAGTCGCGTCTCTCCTGCCGCCTTGTTGGTTGCCGCGGGGGCGTTAACCCTAGGCGCCTGCGGCAATGGTGAGACCGGGAGCGGTGACCAACCGGACTATGCAGCCAGTTCTGACGGCATCTCCACCGTCGCCAAGGCCGAGCGGCAGCCGACGAACGATGTCAAAGGCGAAACCCTCGAGGGGAAGCAGCTGGATGTCGCCGATTTCAAAGGCAAGATTATCGTGATTAACGTGTGGGGTTCATGGTGTCCGCCCTGCCGTGCCGAGACCCCAAATTTCGTGAAGGTTGCCAAGGAGACCAAGGCGAAAGGAGTGGAATTTTTGGGTATCAATACTCGTGACGCCAACCGGCGGCAAGCCATCGCCTTCGAAACTGACTACAGTGTGCGATACCCGAGCTTGTACGATCCAACGGGGAAGGTGGTCTTGCATGGATTCCCCAAGGGAACCCTGAATCCGCAGACCGTCCCTTCCACGATCGTTCTCGACCGTGACGGGAAAATCGCAGCCCGTTCGCTGCGTCCGCTTTCCGAGGAAAACCTACGGAAGATGATCAGCCCACTGCTCGCGGAGAAGTGATCCGGTGGAATTCCTTGCCGAAGCCCCTGCCCTGAACACAACTGTTCTTGATGGCGCTATTCTCGTCGCCCTACCCATCTGCGTGCTTGCCGGCCTTGTGTCTTTCTTCTCGCCATGCGTTCTTCCGCTCGTGCCGGGCTATCTCTCGTATGTCACTGGAATCTCCGGAACTGATTTGGCAGCAGCCCGCCGCGGTCGAATGGTGGCCGGTGCTTCCCTCTTTGTCCTTGGGTTCACCGTCGTATTCGTGTCAGGAGGTGCGCTCTTCGGCTTCTTCGGCTCCACACTCCAGGAGTACCGGGGCCTTCTGTCGAAGATCCTCGGTGTATTGATGATTTTTATGGGTGTGTTCTTCATGGGATTGATGCCATGGCTGACACAGCGTGAATTCCGCTTTCACAAGCGGCCGGTGTCTGGGCTCATGGGCGCCCCACTGCTGGGAGCTCTGTTCGGTGTCGGCTGGACACCGTGTCTTGGCCCCACGCTCTCCTCGGTGACGATTCTCGCGGCCAGCCAGGGAAGCGCCGGTCGCGGGGCGCTTCTGACCGTCGCATACTGCATCGGGCTCGGGCTGCCGTTCGTCCTGGCGGCCGTTGCCTTCCGTAAGTCGCTCGGCGCCTTCGCCTGGATCAAGAAGCGGTACGTGTGGGTTATGCGGATCGGAGGGATCATGATGATCGCGACCGGCCTGCTGCTGCTGACGGGAATCTGGGACAGCATGATCCAGTCGATGCAGGGCTGGTCAAATGGCTTCACCGTGGGGATCTGAGCGACAGCGCTTTCCCTGTGGGCGCGGGGCATAGACAGCGGGCCGATCCCCTGGCGGCCGAAAGACTCCAGCAAGGCGGCGCCCGGGCCAGAGCAGCGTGTTTGCATGGTTCCGTGCAGGTCGGCCGTGCACAGCGCGGGCTGACGTGCCCGCATGCGCAGTTGGCCTTCGGCATCCACTGCTCGGTGGCGATCGCGCGCGACCGGGTAGATCCATGACCAGGCGGACCCAGTCGCCTCCGCGTCACTGATCACGACGACATCTCAAAGGCTGCGAACATCACTGACCTCAAGATCCTCGCAGGTCGACGTATGGACTTGGTCGCCGACCGCACCGGTATGGTCAATCGCCTCAAAACACGCAGCTCACCGATGTCATCCCCGGTCCGGAGCGGGCGTTGGATCTGACCAGTACAGGCCCGCTCGCTTTGCTGATCGTCTGTCAGCCCCCGTCGCGCTGCGCCAGATCGACAGCGGCCGGCTGGTGACCTGGTTGCGCACCGCTACGTCGTCCGCGCCGACCGGTTGGCCGAGATGATTGTCCATGCCGTCGAACATCAACACACCGGCCTGTCGGAGGAGCAACGGGCCGCCCGGCTGGTGCACACCCTGGCGTAGGAGCTGCTGGCCCTCAAACAGGAGGCTGCCGAGCTTGATAAAGCCATCGGCGTCCGGGTTCGCGACCACCGGCCGTTGAAGTGATTACCAGCATGCCGGGCCTGGAGATCATCCTCGGCACGGAGTCTGTGGCCGCCGTCGGCGGCGGCATGGCGATCTCCGGCGCCACCGTCGCCGGTTTCGCACCAGTGCCTCGTGACTCCGGGACGATCAGCGGCAACCCTCGGCGTCCTCAGCAGTACAACCGTCGCCCGTGGAGAGCTCCCTGCAGCTCTGCACTGCTTCAGGATCCGGCACTGCGAGGAGAATCGCGCCGGCTCTACAACGACAAAAACGCCGAGACCAGGCGCCACACCCAGGCCGTGCTTGCTCCGGCCTGCCGTCGCGTCAACGTTCTCTGGCCTACGGCGTAAACGGACGACGCCACGAACTCACGCTGCCTGCCGCTCTCACGGCTGTCGAGAGGCGACATCAAGGAGACAGTTTTCTCCGCCAGCGTCTCTGCGCTGTTTCAACGGGAATTCCTGATGGAAGGATGCAGCAACTTTTCGTGGTGAGCGCCCCGATGCAATCGGGGCGCTCACCACGATGAAAGGCGGATTTTACATCAGCGCGAATGTGCAGGATTCATGGCTACGACGTGACGCTATACGTGTTAGAGCAAGTCAGCCCGGAACTGTTGTTGCCGATGCAGACCCAGAACGTATAGGGCCTGTTCTCAGTCAGGTTTCCGCCCACGGTCTTCGTGTACGGAGCGCTGTGCCCCAGTGTGTCCGCTACGCGAACGGGACTCGTGCTCAAGTAGGCACTGATGCCGTAGCCGTCGCCGTAAACATCGACTGCCTCGAGCTCGTCCCCGGTCGCCCTCCAGTACGCCGATCCGACCGCTCTGCCATTGTGGTAGATAACCGCTGAGCGCGACCCGTCACTCTGCTGTGCACTGACAGAGAAATCGACGTTCGACGGACCAGCAGCGGCAGTTCCTGCGCCCACGGTCAGGACTAGGCCGATGGTGACGCCGGCAGTCGTCAGCAGCTTTGCGGCACGCTTTCCTATGGAGATGCTCATTCCCACCCGTTCGTTGCACGAAATGAAGGTCGCCCAAGAACTTAATCGAACTCACAACCAAATGCTAGGCATATATTAAGCCTCGACGAAATCTCGCCAATGATCAAATCGGGAAGAATGCCCAGCTTATGGGTGGAATAGCTAATTCCCCTCTGTAGTGCCCCGCACAGTGTGATTCGCCGTGGCATGCCGAAAGTTGCGGTGCGATGGTGTTCACGCTCAAGGGCCGTGGGAGAGAGTGGTGGTTTGCCCGTGTGAGTGGAGTCCTGCGATCACTTGGACGATGTCACTCATGTGTTTGCGATGGCCAAGGTGGCGGGCGAAAGCTGGCCATTTCTTCAGGCACGCGGCGCCGGCTCGACATGGATACGCTGTGAGTGCTCCTTGCCAACGTCGACCCCGGCCCAGATCTTTAACATGGCCGCCTCCGCCAGCTGGTTGTTATGCAGGGCTTCGGCGTAGTCGGCGGGCGTCCGTTTCGTGATCACTTGAGGCCGAGCAGGGCGAGCGGGCGGTCCGGGTTGCGGGCGTTGTGTCGCAGAGCTGCGGCGATGTTGGTCGCGCCGGCGAGCCGCAGGGCGCCGATGGCGAGGTTGCGCCAAGTGGCCATCGCCCGGGGCGCGTTGCCGGTTCGCAGCTGTGAGGCGTCTTCGGCGAACGTGGTGTCTCTGACGTGGTGCAGGGCCTCGATCTGCCAGTGATCACGGATCAGGGTCGCCAGCTGGGCGGGGTTGGCTTGCTCGGCGGTGAGGCTGGTGACGGCGTAAACGGTCTTGATGGTGGTCCTGCCGGTCTTGCGGTCGGTGCGACGGCGCTTGATCTGCACGGCCTGCCGGGCTCCGGGGAAGAGCAGGCTGTTGACCGTGACCACCTTGGTCCGTCGGATCTCCGAGCGTCCGTGGCCGATGCCCCGCACGCGGCCCTGCAGCGGGATCTCTGCCCACGGAAGGGATCTGAGCTGCTTGCGGAGCTTCTTCTGGTTGCGCTTGACGATCACGATGTAGTGGGCTTCACGGCCGAGAAGCTAGTCGGCATGCTCGCGTTGGGCGTGCATGGCGTCGCTGGTGACGACCACCCCGGCCAGGTCGGCCATGGTCTCCAGCAGCGGCTTGAAGCAGGTGATCTCGTTCGTCTTCTCGCCGACGTCCAGCTGGGCCAGGACCAGGCCGGTGGTGTGCTCCAGGGCTGCGAGCAGGTGGATCTTGCGGCCCTTCGCTTTGGCCGCTCCGCGAAGGCTCTTGCCGTCGACCGCCAGGCCGCGCAGCCGGCCCTGGGTTCGGTTTTGGCGGTCGGCGAGCCAGCGGCCGACTGCGAGGTCCAGTGCGTCGCCGTCGATCCGGGCCAGCAGTCGTCGGACCGTCGTTTCCGCAGGCAAGGACCGTTTGGGGAACAGAGGGTCGAGTCGCACGCCGACGTGTTCCAGTACGTGGGGTGGAGCGTCGGTGATCCATTCGCCGACCGCCAGCAGCGACGTTGCCCCCGCCAGCACCGCGCACGCGGCCAGGGCAAGGACGCCCACCAGAGCGTGGCGCACTCCACGGGGATCACGCGGATCGGGCACCTGGGCGAGGCGGCCCAGTAGTCCGGGCACTTCTTCCGGCTCGGCCTCTGGATGCTCGCGGAGTTGGTCAAGGGCAGGCGGGATCAGCGATGATGCTTCGGCAGGCACGGTCTTCCAGGCAGGTCACGGGGCGTCGAGAACTCCATGATCTTGGAAGCCGTGCCTGTTCCGCTCTCCTTGGCGGACCGTCATGAACCGGATACCCGGCGACTACGCCGAAGCCCTGGCTTGCCAGGCCCGGACCGACGCGTCACCATGAGGAACAGCGACTCGTGGGCGACCAGGTCACAGCGCTGCAACTGCCAGTGCACTATTCGTGGTCAGGGTTGAACTCGCCGAACTGTCGCAGGAATTCATCCGCCGCTTCGACAATCACCTCTACGGGGTCCGCGACACGGCGAAAGTCAAACCACTCACCATTGATCCGCCTCTGGTCGAACCTGTCATGCAGGTGGCGTTCCAGAAGAAATCCCCCACGGGCACTCCAACGCAGGACAAGGGGAGATGCGGATCCCGCCTGCAGCGACTTCATCCGGCCCTCGATCTCCGTGGCCACGCCGATCTTCACGGCCTTCGGGTTGTCCTCCGACGACACGACGTACACCCAACGGCTATCAAGTGCAGGTTGCTTGGGAATGCGACGACGCACGCTCATCACAGCCTCCACGCTCTTCATGCGGTCCTCCAGATCCTCGTACTCGCGCGCCTTCTCCTCGATGATCTTCGTCGCTACTGTGTTGAGAACGGCACGAGCCTCCTGGGCAGTGGCAGCACCAGATTCGATCAGATCCAAGATCTCGATGACAGCAGGGATCTCAATATCTGTGCCATAACTGGGCGCCTCCCGGCGTACTTCACTTCCTTGGAACAACCTCCAATTCAGCGAGACGCCTCGGATTGGGCAGTCCGCAATTTTCAGATGCACGGTGAAGGTCTGACCCACGAAAAAAGCCCTGTCGTTGACGTGTACAGCTGAGGACCACTGAAGTCTGTCAGGGGCCACTGACACTGAGACTGCGTCAGGAGAGCGCTGCCGCGTGCTGCCGCTGCCGTGGCCCGCATAGAGCATGGGCGACGCGTCTCCTTCGCTGCCTTTGCCCCGGCCCGAAACGGGCCTCGGCTGTCGCTACGGGCTGCAGTACACGGTGAAGACTCCCTTGGTCAGGGCCCTGGTATATGTGCGTGTCTGCGAGGAGATGCCGCTGCTCGCTGCCGCATACGGATGCAGACAGGCCGGGCTGGGCGATGACGGTGTTGATGTGGGGCTCAACTGGAGCGCGCCTACACGGATGCGGTACAGCATCCTCGATGCTGCCGATCAGGCAGGGCTCTGGCCGGGATGGCGGGCGGCCCACTGGACGATGCGGTTGCAGAGAGGAGTGGAGGGCCGGACAAAGGGCCTGCCCGGGGATGACTGCGCGTGGATCTACGGAAGATTGCAGAGGCATGCGCGGTGGGTGCTATTTTGTCCCGCAGGGGGAGTGGCGAGCTCGATCTCGCGAGGTAGGTCAACTTCCCGAAGTCGTGTTCTCCGCCAGCCGGTTGACCGGGCACGGTGGTAGGACTTGCGCTGCTCAGGCAGGCTCGATCAGTAGTGGGGAACGTGGCGCAAGCAGGGTCGCATTCGGCGGCAGGGCAGATGACTGGGTACCTCTACCAGTGCGAACTGGCCCTTTTGGAGCTGGCCCGGCACAGCTGGCAGGACGCCACCGTGGAAGTCCGTATGGAGCTCCTCGACGACATCGAGTTCCTGGACCCGCAGGACAACACACCGCGGGAGCTCCTGCAGTCCAAACACCGTGAAGCAGCCGGCCCGCTGAGCGAGACCGGAAAGGACTTCTGGCGCTCCGTCGCCTCATGGATCGACGCTCTGAAGGCCCTCTCCGACCGCTCAGAAACGTCGATGCCTCTCCTGCGCCTGGTCTCGACCCAGATCGCCATCGAGAACACGTTCCTGCACCAACTGCGCCCCGGAGCCGGCAGAGATGCGAGCAAAGCGCTGGCACGGATGGAGGAGGTCGCCAAGGACGAGGACGGGCCCGACGGCACCGCAAAGGACCGCGCCCTGTTCATGGGGCTGACCCCCGCCCAGCGCCATCAGCTCGTCAGTGCCATCACCGTCAACGACGGCGCCCCCGTGATGTCAGACCTCGACTCTAGTCTGGCCAAAGAACTGGGGATCACGCCAAGCGGCCACGCTCAGGCCGCCCTCGACGAGATCAAAGGGTGGTGGTACGGAATGGCTGTCCGGCTACTGGAGCGCAAGAACCGAGACCGCATGCTCCCCTCCGTCAAGGCCGAGCAGCTCATGTGCCGTCGGGACGAGATCATCGGCCGGTATGCCGGCAAGAGCCTCCCGATCACGCAGAAACTGAACGACCTCACCCAGGCCGAGATCTCCGGCTATGCGGACCGTCTGGTCGTGACCCAGATGCGCTGGATCGGGCTGCCCGACGACGAAGTTGCCATGCATCTGCGTGACTACCACTACGCACGAGCACAGCGCTCCGAATGGCTGCGGACCTTCAAGGTCACCCCGGAAAGACTCGAGGAGTACGAAGGCGAACTCCACTACGAGTGGGAGACCGCCTTTCGCCGCCGCACCCGCCGCATCCGCGACGACATGAGTGAGGCAGACCGCCAGTGCACCGGCCAGGAAATCCTGGACGACACCATGGACAGAGTCGCGGACACGCCGCTCAACCCGGGCAGCGTCACCGCTCCGTGGATCGGCAAGGGAAGCATCCACGGCCTGTCCGACCAGGCCGACACCGCGGACGCGGACCGGGCCGTGGGCTGGCACCCCGACTACGGCCAACTGTGCAAGCGCCGCAATGAAACGCAGGAACAGTGACGACGGACCTCCACCGCAATGTGCCCGAGGCGCAGGCGCTGTTCAACCCGGCCTTCGGCGCCTACCTCCTCGCCAGCGGCATCAACGCCGCCGTGAAGAAGGCGGAAAGGCCGCTGCCCTGGCCCAGCGCCTTCCTGATCCTGCCCTTCGTGCTGCCCACAGACACCCGCGGCTCCCTGCCCGCCAAGTCCACCGTCACACTGACGGCCTGGGCGCACGACCACCCGCGCCTACGCGCTGCCTTCGCAGAACGCGCCGCCGTCCTGACCGATTACACGCGCGCCAGCCTGCGCACAGCCATGCGCCACCACGCCATAGACGTCACCTCCTCCGGGCTGATCTGCCCCCGGACTCCCAAGCCGGCCTCCGCCGCACCCGGTGAAGAAGTCGCCGACTGCGTCCGGGCAGCGGCACTCATCGGCCGCTGGCTCGCAGTGACCGACCCGCCCCGGGCGTTCACCGTCCTCGGTATCCGACCCTGACCCGTCCCCGTACAAGGAGTCCCAGAACCGCCATGCAACTGCTCGCCCTGGCCCTCTACCACCGAGACGGCAGGAAAACCCCCAGGGTCCTGCGGTTCCGCCCCGGGGCGCTCAACATCCTCACCGGCGAGTCGGAGACCGGTAAGTCCGAGGTCCTCAGCATCGTCGACTACTGCCTCGGACGCCGGGCTCCCAACCTGCCTGACGACGTGATCGACCAGACCGTCGGCTGGTACGCCCTCCTGATCGCCTTCGCCGAAGGCGCTCGCATGGTTTTGGCCCGGCCCCGGCCGACGGGTGCCTCCACCCTGCACGCCTTCACCCGCACCGGCGACACCAGCCTGGACATTCCCCAGGCCCACGAACTCGTCCACAACTCCAACGTCGCGGCCCTGCGTAGCGAACTCAGCGCCCGCCTCGGCATCGAGGACTTCCACTTCCAGCCCCCCACCGGCGCAGGACGCAGGCCCTTCGACGTCTCCATCGCTCAAGCGGCCCTGCTCTGTTTCCAGAACCAGAACGAGATCGCCGACCAGACAGCACTGTTCCACCGCCAGACCGAGTCCGGCATGGCCCAGACGCTCAAGGACACCCTGCCGTACTTCCTCGGCGCCGCAGGCCCCGAACAGGCCTTGCGCCGCCACCGCCTTGGCGAAGCCCAGCGGGCGCAACGCGCGGCCCAACGCAAACTCGACGACGTCCTGCGCCACCAGCAGGCCATGGACGCCAACGGCATCGCCCTCGTCCGCCTGGCGGAGAGCGAGGGACTCCTCGCCGACGCACCCGCGGCCCCCGACACCGCCCAGGTCCTCGACCTCCTTCACCAGGCACTGGCTGCCGTACCCGAGACCGCAACACCGCTGGAGCTGCGCGGGCGGCGCCAGGGACTCAACGACGAACGCCGTGCCCTGCGCGAACAACTGCAGGAATACGACGACGCCCTGGCCGCAGTCGGCCGCTGGCAACAGCAGGGCCGTGCCTTCACGGGCGAACTCCACCTCCAGCTCGACCGCCTCAAGACACTCGACCTCCTCGGCCCCGAGCGTCAGCACGACACCAACGTATGCCCCATGTGCACGCAGACCCTGGAACAGCCAGACCCTTCGGCGCAGGACATCTCCGAGCTGACCGACCATCTCGCGCAGGAACTCGCCCAGGCACAGACACTTCAGCCCGTCCGCGAAGAACACCGACGCGCTCTGCGAGACGACCGCGACCGCGTCACCGAACGCCTCAGGCTGAACGGCGCTCAGCTCAGAGAACTACTGGAGCACGACGAACACCTGCGCAACCTGCAGGAGCAGCACCTGCGCGTTGCGCACATCCAGGGCAGGATCGCCGAAGCACTCACCCGGACCGGAACCGACAGCGACCTCACCCGGCTGCGCGACGACCTTGCACTGGCCCAGGAGCACGTCGCCACGCTGGAACAGCTCGTCGACGAGGACGACGTCACCGCCGAGACCGAACGCCGGCTCGCCGACATCGCCGTCGGCATGACCGCATGGGCGAAGCGGCTCAACCTCGGGGGAGCAGCCGACGCCACCGAAGTAGGGATCAGCCTCAAACTGCTCAACGTTGTCCTGAGGCGGCCTGCCGGGCGCCTTCCGCTGACACGGATCGGCAGCGCCAAGAACCACATTGGCTACCACCTCGTTGCCCATCTCGCCCTCCACACCTACTTGCGACGCAACAACCGGCCGGTCCCCGGCTTCCTCATGCTTGACCAGCCCACCCAGGCGTTCTTTCCCGAAAGGCCACGCGACGCCTCAACCGTCCAGGACGCCGACTGGACCACTGTCACCGCCTACTTCAAGCTCCTCAACGACGTGGTACAGCTCAACAACGGAGGCTTGCAGATCATCGTCTGCGACCACGCGAACCTGACAGAGGGCTGGTTCCAGGACGCTGTGATCGGCAACTGGCGCCCCGACAGCGAAGGCAACCGCAACGCCCTCATTCCTCTGGACTGGCTTGCCTGACGACACCACCGGGTACGGCTGCCGAACCGTACCCGGCGCCCCTCCTTCTGCGCTTCCCAGATGTGGCGACCGCAGTACCGGCGCCCGTCCTGCTTTCACCCCGGGGGCGGGCTGCTGCGAACCCTGTGACGAAGAGAACCGTCGTCCTTCTCGAGGACGTCGAAGCGGACGGGCGGCGGACTCGTGTCCTGAGACCAGCGGCAATGACTGGCGCGTCCGGACTGCTGATGAGCGACGAAGGCCGGTGCCGGCACGTGCAGTCGGAGTGCAGGGGCATGGGCGCCGCTCCTCGAAGCGGTATTCCCCCGCCTGTAGGAGAGGATCACGAGACCGGTCAGGCGGATCCGGCCTGGAACGACGTGCACGATCCTCGGTCAGCGGCGCTTACCAAGAGTCGGAAGCCCGCCGTGAAAGGTCGCCACGTAGCCGGGGCTCCTCGGCCTTCCTGCGCACCCGGGCGAGCGCTTTGTTCTCCAGCATTGCAGGCAGACGATTCGACTGTGGGCCACATCATTTGAGCGCTTCTGGGAGCCGGAAGACATGCGCTGGGCCACTGGAGCCCGGAGACCGCAGACAACCGCGCCAACCGTGCCGAGAGTCGCTCTGGGCCCCGCCCTCCGGAACCGGGACAAGGTCACATGCCGCCAGTATCCAGGCCACCTCATCGTGCTCTCTTTGCCGACGCGAATATGTAGGCGCTGACCGCGGTCGTGAACCGGACTGATGCTGGAGTGTGGGGCAAGCGCTTCCTGTTGGCGCACACACGGTTCATGCAGAGGGTGCCCCTCTCACGTCCGAGCCGAACGGCTTCGGCGCCCGGCGCGCCCTGGCCGATCTGAACAATGCGGCGCCTCGGGGTGCTGACGGCGCCCTGATGCTGGAAGCAGCCGAGGGGGAAGGCCCGGCGGCTCGAACGGAGCCCGGACTGAGGGCACGTGGCGGGCCGCCTTTCGATACGTGCGCAGACCGGGGAGCGGTCGCATGGCGAAACCACCGGAGGGCGACGAGCCCGCGCCCGCCCCGCCCGGGCGTGGGGCCCCGAGCAGACAGGACCGCTTGGTGTCGGACGGGGGCCGGCGCCGGGGCGCCTTCGCCATGCGCCGGGCGGGTCGGACTACACATCGCGGAACCTTCCCCGGCCCGCCCGGTAATCCAACGGAACCGACTAGCCACAGGCGAGTGGGTCGAGATGGAGGTAGAAGCGCAGGCGGTCGTGTCGAGGGCGATGCCGTACATCTCGGCGAACGCCCCGTCCGCGGCCCGCGCCCGCTCCTCGTTCGTCCATGTCTCCCGCGCGTTGGCGAGCAGCAGCGGCCAGGTCGGTGTAGCGGTCGGCCAGCCCGAGGTGGCCCAGGTCGATGAACCCCGACACCTTCAAGGTCTGCGGGTCGAGGACGATGTTGGGCAGGCAAAGGCACCCGC
This sequence comes from Streptomyces sp. NBC_00258, assembly GCF_036182465.1. Classification (NCBI taxonomy): domain Bacteria; kingdom Bacillati; phylum Actinomycetota; class Actinomycetes; order Kitasatosporales; family Streptomycetaceae; genus Streptomyces; species Streptomyces sp. NBC_00258. The sequence continues at coordinate 327,340 of NZ_CP108081.1, read as the reverse complement.
GGCAGACGACGGTGTCGGCGGTCTCCTGGTCCCCTCGCCGCGCGACCTGCGGGGCGAGGCGGGCCAGCAGCTCCGCAGGTCGCGTGTGCTGCTGCTCAAGGGGGGAAGGACCTCCGGGGTCACCGCCTCGCGGGTCACGACGTCGCGCGCCACGGCGACCATCGCGTCCAGTCTCGGCGGAACGGGCACTGCCACACGGGTACGTCGTGCAGCCGGCGGCCCGCGTCCGCGATGCGTTCCCAGAAGACTCGCAGGTCCGCGGCGGACACCTGGTCAGCGGGTACGCCGGAGACGGCACTGGCCACCAGGCAGGCACCCGCGTCACCGGAGTGCCAGTCGAGGACCCGGGGTCCCGCTATGCCCTGGTCGCCCAGCCACGCGACCCGGTCGCGCTCGGCCTTCAGGCTGGCCGCGTACGCACTTGACGTACCGGGCGACGTCCATAGTGCAAAAGACGGCAGCTCTCGACTCTCCGGCGGTGACGGGCAGCCAGTCGCCGTCGGCTCCATCTGCGCCGAGCAGCACCGGCGACACGGTCTGAGGTCCGGGACGGTCGCTCATGGCGGCCACTCCAGACGGCCAGCCCGGCACCCCCCGGCTCGGTCCGTAGGAACCCCCGCCGGTGCCACGTACCCGGTCCGCGGCAGGGCGTGATCCAAACGAAGAACCCCCGTACCCGGAAAGGCCGGAGGGGCGGGGACAGCGAATGCTGTCCCCGCCCCTCCGGCCTTTCCGGGTACGGCTACCGGCGGCCCTTGCCCTTCTTCGGGCGCTTGGGCTTCTTCCCCGGCCGATTCACCGGAGGCCTCGTCGCCGGAGCGTTATCGGCGTTCGCCCGGTGGCCGGTCTCCTTGACCGCGAAGAGGAAGACGATCACGACGAAGGCCACACCCGCGGCCACCCCGGCGGAGATCATGCAGCCCGTCGGGCCCAGCCCCACCCAGAAGGCCAGGGCACCTATGCCGGCAGCGCATACCAGCATCGCCGTCAGGACGAGCAGCGAAACCGCTCCGGCGCCGAGGTGCGAGTCGCGGTGCATCGCCGTCAGGAGCCGAAGGCCCTTCCGGCTCACCGTGAGGTCCATCTTCTCCATGTCCAGGATCGGCTCGGCGCGCAGGCCGGGCTCCTCGTTCGAGAGGTCAGTGTGCTTGCGGCGTGCCATCGGCGGCCCTTTCGGTTGATTTCCACCGCCCCGCGTGCGCGGAGGCGATCCGATATCCCAACGCGATGCTATCAGTCGTGCGCGCGATATCAGCGTGAGTGATGTACCGAAAGTGATTGTTAGTCAGTCGAAAGGTTCCCATATGTGCTCGTGCAATCATGCTGAAAGGGGCTTTATGCCATGAACCTGACATGCTTGCCGGATCGGTGGGTGTACTGAGAGGCGGTCGCGAGAGCCGCTCAATCCTCCCTGGGGCTGCACTCTTCCGGACCCTTGTGGTGATCGCTTGCAATGATCACTTGTGGTGATCACTGTGTGGCGCTTGCTGTGGTGGCCGACTGCAGCTACTCTCGGCTGCATACTTCAAAAAGAGAGGCATCCGGCTTGACTTAGCCGCCTGAAAAGCACACTCTGTATGTACAAAGTCTGCATCAGAGTGGCATGGTGATGCGGATCCTGGGGAAGAAGTACTGAGGGAAGGAAGCGACCATGTCCAGAACTGCTGGCACCACGATTGGCGGAGGGCGTCCAGCTACTTCGGGACGAGGGGCCAGCCCTCTGGAGCGGGTCACCGTCAACCTGACGGCCAGGGCCTCCAGGGCGCTTGAGACCACGGTGGGGCTTACCGGAGACAGCAAGACCGACAGCATCAATCGAGCTTTGACCGTGTACGCCTACATCGAGCAGGTGCTCCAGCAGGGCGGTTCCATCGCTGTCCAGGAAACACCGGACGCATCCCCGCAGAAGCTGGTCATCTTCTAGCCCAAAGCAGCAGCTTGACCTTGACGAGTCGCTGACGGCTTCAGTGCGCGATTTCCACTGCCCCCGGTATCCCAGCCTCGGCAGGCCTCCGCCCCCGAAGCCCACCCTCCTTGAGGAAGCAATCCCCTGTTCCGTTGGGGGAGGCTGCAGCCGGCAGAAGACCATGGCGCAATCGATGGGCGGGGCAGAGCGCCACGAAGCCTGTTCCGCCCATTGCATTGCCACCCGGCCTGGGCGCAGGGACGCGACCGCACAGACAAGCGCAACAATCCCCCTGCTCCCGGCTTGCCACCACCGCCTCTTGGGCTCATGCACCGGACAGACTGCGGCGTATCCGCGCCGAACTCGATTACAGGAGGGGGCAAGAGCCCGGCGCAGCGGTAAGACCAGACCGACTTCCCCTGTTGCACGGCGGTGTCGGGGTCCCCGAAAAGCCTGTGCATCACGGTGGCTTGACGGGGAGCATGGACTGCGTGAACGTCAGGAACACTGCCCCCGGACGCGGTGATCTGGAGAAGATCGCCGAGTTGGCGGCGCAGGCCGATGACCAAGTAGTCAAGCAGCACACCGTCTCGCGGGCGCTGCTGCGCGAATTCGCTGCTCCCGCCAACCGGGGCTGCGGCTGGCACGTTCAGCCGTACGACCTGAACCACCCCGAGCGCCGACTGAAGACCCGGACACCCCGCGGCGTGGGCCGCATTGAGAACTTCGTGTCCTACGCCTCGGCTTCGCTGGAAGCACTGTGGGGTGAGGTCGAACAGGACCTCCCGGACGTCTTCACGGCAGCCAAACGAGGCGAGGCACTGGAGGACCCGCACCCGCGCAGGGTGCTGCAGGACCTGATCGCACTGCACTATGTGCGCTCCCAGCACTACCGTGAAGTGTTCCACCGTGTCTTCGCCGAGACCTACCAGGAACAGCTCAGTTGGCTGCTGACGGAAGGCCGGCCGCTGCTGGAGAGGGCCTCTGTGGAGCGCACGGGACTGCACACCGCGGGCCCTCAGGGGCTGCAGCTGCGGGCCGACGAAGTGCTCGGCCTTACCGTCGGGGCGTACCGGAACGGGGCGCTGCTGCGTGTGCGGATCGAGGATTCCTTCGCCAAGACTCGGCAGTTCGTTGCACGGATGGGCCTGGAGATCCTCGAGGCGCAGGAGAGCGAGTTCCTGATCGGGGACAATCCGGCGCTGACCGTGCGCTACGAGGGCAATCAGCTTCGCTACAGCATGGCGCTGGGAGATGCCCACAGCGCGGTGCTCCCCATCGGCCCCCGGCACATGATTGCCCTGGCCGCCACCGATGCGTACGGCCGCATCCCCGCAGCCCTGGTGGACCGGATGAATGTTCTCCAGATCAAGGCGGCCCGCCAGTACGTGTACACACGGCCGCACAGCCCGCTGGCAGCGCTGATCAGCGAGGTAGCCCCGCAGTGGATCAAGGAGCACCCGCAGCCGTAACCCGCAGCCAGGCACAGCGCCGGAACGGGGACGGCTGTCGCGCGAAGACGGGCGGACCGGTCCGGCACCGAGCGCCGTGGATCGCCAGAGTGCGCGCACTCAGGTGCCTTTGGTCACCATTTTCTCGCGTGGTCGGTTCGCCACTCGGCAAGGGCGCTGTGCCATCGTCGCGTGGCCGGGCAGAGCACGGTGTTGCGGGCACAGCGAGGGCGAAGGCCGCGCGGCGTGAATCACGCGACCCCGCTCTGCCCGGGGCTGTCAGTTGGCGGGGATTCCGGAGGGATGGCAGCGGCGCGCCTTGCGGCCGGAACCACAGGGGCAGGACGCGTTCTTGGCGACGTTGCGGCCGGGCCCCTCCGGCGGGCGCGGCGTAGGACGGCGGACCATGCTCTCTCCGCGGGTGCGCCAGCGCTGCAGAGGCACGGGAAAGCTGCCGGCGCGCTCGAGCACCCAGGGGCCGATGACGCTGTACGCCTCGTCCCGCGAGCCCGCGGAGAACTCACGGATCTCTTGTTCGGTGCCCTTCAGCAGCAGCCCGGCGACTGCCGGGTATTGCTTGCCCTCAAAAGCACCGAGGCCCTGCACCTTGAAGATGTCCTTGGCGAAGGCGGCGCCCGCGGCCAGCGCCGCGCCGGTGACCACGTCCCCCTCGTCTTCGTCATCAAGCCGGTTGAAGAGCCGGACGAGAACGCCTTCCGCGTCGCTGACGGGCAGGTCCTTCTCGCGCGCCAGGACGTCGGCGTATCGTTCCCGGATCTCGTCAGGCGTGCGGTAGGAGAACTCGTCCGCCTGGCTGCAGTGTTCGAAGTGCAGCGTGTAGGTGCCGGGCTGCAGTCCTGACTCGTGGGCGGTCACCGCGCTGGTGGATTCGAAGCCCACGAACCGCACCACGGGGTATCGCACCGTTCCCTTGCGGGCCTCGTCCCCCAGGCGCGAGTTGGGGGAGAACAGGTACGGGCACACCTGCGCCGCGTACAGCGCGCACACTTCGTGGACCGGAGCCTCCCCGCTGATGACGCCGTTCGGCAACGGCCCTTCCTGGAACACCGTCTGCCAGCGCAGCTCGTCGGCGAAGGGCAGACCGCACACGGCACACCAGTCGAACGCGGCCAGTGCCAGCTTCCGCCGCTCGTTGATGGAACCGAAGTTCACTTCCTCGGGGCTGCGTTCCACCGTCGCGATCACCGGGTAGCCGCGGCGGTCGACCGCCAGATGCGCCATCCTGCGGGGCAAAGCGACCGTGCCCTGCGGTGCATGCCTCAAATCCAACCCCCTGCAACCGGCCCGATCCTCGATCGGGCGCCCCCACGAACAGGACATCATCATGCACGGTGCTCGGGGAAACGTCACACGAAAGCATGATCTGCGCACCGTGGGTGCAACAGCGCGCACAAGGCGCCTTCGCCCCGCCCGTCAGAATGGACAGGCCTGGGCTTGGCCGGGGACGTGTCTGTCATCCTGGGGGCACTCTCTGCGCTGTGTCAGACCTTGACGCTACTGTCCTCAGATATGACTGCATCCCGCCGTCCGGCGAGCGAACTGCCTGCTGACCCGGCCCGGTTGCGCCTGGTCTACACCCATGACCAGTCCGCCGAGCTCTATGACCTTGAGGACACCCTGGAGTGGTGGCACGTCTCGGTACGTGCCTTGCACGAGGAGGGCCAGGAGTGCCCCCAGGGGTGCAGCGCGGCATGCGAGGGGGGCACGCAGATCGGTTATTTGAGCCTGTGCCGGCTGCGTGACTACACCGGGGACAACCGGTGGGTCGCCGCCGACGCAGAATCGGCTGATCTGGAGTCCATTGCCTCCACTGTTCTCGATCCCCGGACGGGGCAGTACACGGACGCCTTCGATGAGGCCATCGAATGCCCGGTCGGCGACCTGCTGATCCTCGACCGGGTCTTCCTGGACAAGCCATGGCGCGGTTTCGGGCTCGGACCCGTCTTCGCGGCCGAGGCGATCCGCCGTCTGTCCGGCGGCTGCTGCGCGGTGGCCGCCGAACCCAACATGGCCGAGTGGCCCGGCGACCGGGAGGACGTGTCCGAGTCCTACCGGCAACAAGCCCGCCGCAAGATCGGTGCCCTGTGGGAGAGTATTGGGTTCACACCCTTCCAGCGTGGGGTGCACCTGCTGGACACTGCTTTGCGGGAACCCGCAGACCGGCTGGCCCAGCGGCGGCAGGAACTGCATCAGCTCTCGCAGGCCTACCGTCCGGCAGCCGCCTCACCCTCGGCCGTTTCGCAGCCGGAGGCTGCTCCACCGCGGAAAGCGCCCGCGACGGAGCAGCAACGGGGCTCCACGGAGGGATGGTTGGAGACCATCGGGAGCCTGCGGGCCGATGACACGCTGCCGTACCTGCGGGGCCGCTGTGCACGGGCCGGGTGGGACAGCCGTGACAAGGCAACAGCGCTCGCTCTCGCGGCCAACGTGACCAGCCAGACAGATCTGCGTGAGCTGGGCGCACAGATCCCCGACGTCCACCACGGACTGCAGAAGGCCTTTGCCGACGCGGTCGCCTTCTCGGCAGAGTCCTTCGGTGTCGGCCCTTTCCGCGAGGACCCCAGCCTGCTCGGGCCGTTGGCGACGGTGTGGGTCTACGGATCGAACCTGCACGGCAAGCACACCGGCCGCTCCCACGGGGTCGGTGACGCCTGCCAGCACGCACGGTCGCTGAGCCCGCGCCTGGAGCGGATCTCCCTCGCGCAGTTGCTGACTCTGGAAGACTTCTGGCAATGGAACGGCCCCATGTGCTCGTTCTGCATCGGCTGGTCGGGACAGCGCCTGACCGAGGAGCAGTACGTTCACTACCTCGGCGTCACGGCCGACAGCCCGCGAACGGCCGCTCCTTGAGGACCAGCTTCGGCATGACCGCAGAGGGACGGCGGCAGACGAAACGGCAGTGTCCTTGAGGAGTGCGGGGCTGGACAGCAGCCCCGGCCGCTCGCCCCGAAACGGCTGGCGGGAAGCGGTCAGGCAGACGCTCAGCGCGGTGTGCCGATGTCCTGCTGCGGGGGCCGCCGCTGTCTGCTCCCTGCGTCAGCACGTAGAGGAAGACCTGTCTCCTGGCCCGATGGGAGGGGCGGGAAGAGGAGACCGTGGCGTTGAACCCGTTGAACCCGTTGAGCCCTTGGTGAGCGTGCGCCACGGGCGGAGTGGCTCTGGGGCTCACCGGGATGCGGCGGGTTTGACGGTCGGGCTGTAGTACCTGTGCCACATCCCGCTGGTGATGGATGCCACGACAGCTCGACCAGTTCCGGTAGCCGGTACCGCTGGATGCGGCGCGTCTAGGCCTGGTCACGGCCGCCACGGTGAGCGGATTCGAGGAGGCTGCTGTAGGAGACGGTCATCGTGCACCGCCGGGCGGGTTCGGGCGGCGAAGCGTCCCCGGCTCCCCGCACCCACCCATGAATGCAGATGCAGACGCCAGCCTCGGCCATCCACTTCGTACCACACGGCGTGAGTGCTGAGGTGTACCCGCCGATGTATCGGTTCAGAGGCGCTTGAGGAAGTCTTCGAGGACGTTGGCGAAGTCCTGGGGGGACTCGAAGAAGGCGAAGTGGGCGCCGCCCTCGCCCCGGGTCAGGACGCGCAGTTCGGCGTTCGGGATGTGCGCGGCGGTCCAGGCCTGCGAGGCGGGCGCGACGTGGCTGGCCTCCCCGCCGATGACCAGGGTCGGCACGGCGATCCGGGGAAGTACGTCACGCCAGTCTTGCATGATGTGGTCCAGGAGCAGGCGTGCTCCCCAGGGCATGGGGAGGAGGAGGTTCTCTTGGTAGAGCCAGTCCAAGTCCTGCGGGGGGATGTCCTTGGTAAGCATGGAGGTCAGGAAGTCCAGCCGAGTTGCCTCGGAGTCCTGCGACAGCATCGCCCGGGCGAAGGCGGCGGCGCCGTTGTAGTCGAGGATGGCGCCGAACCGTGCCGCCTCGGAGGCTTCCAGCCACGGCAGGATGGTGCAGGCGGTGGGCTGGTCGACGATCACCAGGGAGCGGATCTGCTCGCTGCCGAAGAGCTCGAAATAGGACCAGAGCACGGACGCGCCCATGGAGTGACCCAGGAGATGGGCCCGGTCGACGTCGAGGTGGGCCAGGAGCTGGTGGAGGTCAGCGGCGAGCGTAGCAACGCGGGCGCCGTTGTCGGTGCGGCCGGAAGTGCCGTGGTTGCGCATGTCGTAGGTGATGACGCGCTGGTGGACGGGCAGCAGCGGCAGCAACCGGTCGTACATGGCCTGGGACTGCGACCATCCGTGCAGCAGCACTAAAGGTATGCCTTCGCCGCCGGTGTCCCGGTAGGTCAGTGTGCATCCGTCCCGTGTGCTGACGGTTGCCGTGTCAGTGTCCATCTACATGTCCTTTCGTGCTGCGGACGCGAATGAGTTCCTTTTGGCGGTGCGGTTCGTCCATGAGCGTCATCATCGTGATCCCGAGGTGCAGTGCCAGGCGGGTAGAACCGTCGCTCAGGTCGAGACCGGTCAACTCGATGATCTTACTCAGTCGGTAGTAGAGCGTTGTCCGGTGGATGTGCAGGTCATCGGCTGCGGCAGGACCCGAACCCGCATGCGCGAGGTAGGAAGTGACGGTCTGTAGGAGAGTCCCGTCCGGGTCGGCGGCACGCAGCAGTTGCAGCTCCTGGGGCAGGAGGGCGGGCACGAGTTGATCGGCGGGAATCATGAGAAGCGGGCCGAGCGCGCCTAGGTCGCTCCAGGCAGCAACCGGGCCGGGCGCGACGGCTTGGGCTCGGCAGGCCAGCCGGGCCTGGGCGGCGCTATCGGCTGCATGGATCAGTCCCGGCACGGTGGAGCCGATGCCGGCGACACAGCTGAAACGTCCTGCTGCCAGGTCGGCGCTGCGTTGGAGCATCGACGCTGCGTGGTCCTTGAGGGTGGGAATGTCCGGGATGCTCTGGGAACCGAGGAGCAGGAGTCCCATGTCGCCGCAGACGGCGCTGAGGACGGCGGCACGGCGCAGCCGGGGTTCGGTGGCGACGGCGTTGCGCAGGGCGACTTCGACGTGCTTGGCGCCGGCGTTGTCGGTGGCCTTGGTGCAGGTGAGTTCGATGGCGGTGACGTAGGTGAAGCGTTGGGCGCGGTCCCCGGCGCTGAGCTCGGCGGTCGCCCGGCGTCGTGCCACGGGGTCGGAGCTGATCAGGTCCAGAACGGTGAGTTCCTGGACAGCGGGATCAGTGGTCTGCCGGTCGCGCCGGGCCACCAGGAGGACCGCGACGGTGTCGGCGACTTCCTTGATCTCAGCCTTTTCACCGGCGTTCAGTGAGCCGTCGGCGTCGATGACGACGAGCAGCCCCACCGGCTCGCCGCGCCAGCACACCGGTTGGCAGTATCTGGCGCGCATGCCCAGTTCCGGGTTGGCGGGCACTACGCCGGCTGTGGTCCAGGTGGCGGTGCCGCTGGCGAGCATGTAGCCGACCGCCCTGCTGTCGGCCTGCCGTCGTAGTACGGCGGTCACCCGGACCGCGTCCTCGTCGCCGAAGTGGGCGCTGTAGTACAGCAGCCGTACGGCTGGATCGTTGACCGCGACGGAACGGCGCAGCCGACGCGCCAGCCGGTCCACCATCCCTTGAACGTCCTCGTCTGCCACCATCTTGGCACTCTACAGAAGTAGGAAGATCACCCGTCAGAACTCGTCTGCCGATGGATGCACCGAGGGTTCCCTTGCTGGAAGAGTGGCCAGTGCCAGCAAGGACCGTGCGATCGCCCGGTTCCCACGTTCATCTTCTGTCGAACCGGATGTGACGCGCTGGCAGCCATCAGAGCAACTCTGAACACCAGGAGAACCGGAATGCCTTACATCACCAGCGTTGACGGCACTCAGATCTACTACAAGGACTGGGGCACGGGCCGGCCGGTCGTCCTGAGCCACGGATGGCCGCTGAACTCCGACTCGTGGGAGGCACAGATGCTCTTCCTGGCCGAGAGCGGATTCCGCGTCATCGCCCACGACCGCAGGGGACACGGCCGCTCCACCCAGACCTGGGGCGGCAACGAGATGGACACGTACGCCGACGACCTGGCGGCACTGATCGACGCCCTGGACCTGAACGGCGTCAGCCTGGTCGGCTTCTCCACCGGCGGCGGCGAGGTGGCCCGCTACATCGGCCGACACGGCACGGCGAAGGTCGCCAAGGCAGTGCTGGTCTCCTCGGTGCCGCCGTTCATGCTCAAGACGCCCGACAACCCGGGCGGAGTAGACGTCGAGGTCTTCGACGGCCTGCGCGCCGGTTCGCTGGCCGACCGGTCCCAGCTCTACAAGGACCTGGCCGCAGGACCCTTCTTCGGCAACAACCGCGACGGGCAGGAAGCCTCCCAGGGCATGCAGGACGCCTTCTGGCGCCAGGGCATGCAGGCCGGACACCGCAACGCTTACGAGAGCATCGCCGCATTCTCGGCCACTGACTTCCGCTCCGACCTGGCCACGTTCGACGTGCCCACCCTGGTGATCCACGGCGACGACGACCAGGTAGTCCCCTTCGAGGTCGGCGGCAAGGCCTCCGCTGCCCTGATCCCTGGCGCCCAGCTCAAGGTCTATCCCGGCGCCCCCCACGGCATCACCGACACCCACAAGGACCAGCTCAACGTCGACCTGCTGGAGTTCCTCAAGAGCTGACAGCCAGCCGGTTGCGGCGATTCGCCACCGGGCTGGTCCCGCCGCCCACGCTTGGATGGGCGGAACCAGCCCGGCCACCGCTCGGCCCTCACATCCGAACCGCGGAGACGACGGAGGAACTCGACCGCTAGTGGGGGCGGCGCATCATGCTGCTCCTTGCGTCCGGACCGCCGTTCGGCCCCGGACAGGTCGGAGCGAGCCGGAGCACGAAAACACCCGGCGGTCACCGCCGCGACCAGCGCACGGGCTGCGAACTGACGCTCCCCCAACAGAGCGTCGACCGGGCGCTGTCGAGAGCGCGGGCACCGGTCGCAGGCGGAGTCGCTCGCCTGAAGCCCCCCGGATCTTCTGCAGAGCGCGGTGCAGCCCGAATCGAATGACGTCAATCGCAGCAGCCGTCCTCACCCTCGAGCGGCAGCGCTGAAAGACCTCACTGGCTCGATACCTTCGGGATCTCTCCTGGATTTACCTGAAATGCCGGTACTAGATGGCACAGGATGAGGGGCATTGTTGCTGGCCCCATGGCTGGGGGCTTGCCAGGCGCAAGGGGGGACTGTGGCGGAGCTCGTCATGATGACGGTGGACGGTAATGGCGAAGGCACTGCCGTCTTCGAGGTCGACAGCGCCTTGGCGGGCTCGGACCTGGAACTTGCGGCGGGCGATGGCGTCGTAGCCCGAGCCGAAACCTCTCTCCGTGAAGCCCTGGACCGTGTGAGGCCAGCTCTGTCGCAGGTCTCCGAAACGGTCCGAGAACTCAAGCCGGATGAGATGGAGATCCAGTTCGGGCTGAAGATTGGTGGCGAGAGCGGCGTGATCATCGCCAAGGGGACGGCAGAGGTGAATTTCGCCGTCCGGGTGGTCTGGAAGCGTGCCTGATCCGCATGCACGCTCGGCGGGAAGGGTTCATCGTAAAGATCCGGTCAGCGGCCTCGGGCGTTCCTATCGGCCTTGGCTTCGTGGTCGGAGACCGGCACATCGTCACCTGTGCACATGTCGTCAATGCGGCGCTCGGGCGCGACAAGCACCACCGTGAGCTTCCCCAAGACGACGCACGCATTCAGGTGGAGTTCGTATTGCTCGGCGACGTCGACGGCGCACCGCTGCGTGTCTGTCGGGTGGCGGCGTGGGATCCGCCCGCGGGACCGGGCGGCGCTGGACGTGACGTGGCCGGCCTGGTCGTTGTAGGTGCAGACACGCTGCCCGTTGGAGCCGGGCCGGCGCGGTTGGTCGATGCGCGTATCGGCCTGACCCCTGATGCGCAGGTGGCGGTGTTCGGCTATCCAAGTGCCCCCGACCGTAAGGACAAGGGAGCTTGGACCAGTTGCTCCATACGGGGAGCAGTCGGTGGTGGTTTGATCCAGCTCGATGCCCGCGCCGAGGCAGCCTTGCGAGCTCAGCCCGGTTACAGCGGCGCGCCGGTTGTGGCAACGGATCGCTGGGGCGATGCGGCGGTGGGGATGCTCGCAATCGCCAGCAAAGGAGGCGCGGCGCAAGATGCGTATGCGGTGCCCCTGTCGGAAGTAGCGGCCGTATGGCCCGAAGTCCTGGGCCGGCTGGTACTTCCTCCCTGTCCGTACCGAGGGCTGCAGGCGTTCACGGCCGCAGATGCGCAAGCGGGCGTGTTCGTGGGGCGCGAGCGCGAGGTCAAACGGCTCCGGGAGATGGTGAGGGCGCAGCCGCTCGTTGTCGTCACCGGCCCTTCCGGAGTCGGCAAGTCGTCGCTTGTTGCGGCTGGTCTGCAGCCTGCCCTCGCCGCCGACGGATGGACCGTGGCTTCCTTCCGTCCGGGTGTAGCCCCCTATGAGTCAGTCGCTCGGGCCCTGCTTGATCTTGAGCGTCCCGGAGCAAGCCACTCCCTTGAACAGCTGGACCATCGAGCGCAGGCGCTGCGCGAGGACGGATTTTGGCCCGTAGCTTCGCGGGTTGCGCTGCTGACCGGCAGACGGCTGGCCCTCATTGGCGATCAGTTCGAGGAGGTGCTCAGCGGGAGCCCGGACACGGAGAAGGCACTGGAGTTCCTGCAGCATCTGCTGCCGCCCTCAGACCTGGTGCAAGACGCAAACGTACGGCTGGTCTGCACACTGCGCGCCGACTTTCTTCCCGACTTGCTGGAACTACCCGATATCGGTTCCCGTCTACAGGACCGGCAGTTGAACGTATCCCCGCTGGACGAGGCAGCACTGACACGGGTGATCGTGGAACCCGCACAGCTAGCTGGCGTGGCCTTCAGCCCGGGACTGGCGGAGCAGATCGCGGGTGAGGCCAGCAGAGCGGCAGGCAGTCTGCCGCTCCTGGAATTCACCCTGACCGAACTGTGGCCCCTGCAGCGTGAACGCCAGATCAGTTTTGACAGTTATTACGGCCTGGGAGGCGTCGCTGGAGCTCTGAACCAGCATGCGGAGAAGGCCTACTACTGGCTACACGACCAACTCCGCCTGGATGAGCAACGCATCCGCCGCGCACTGCTTTCCATGATCCGTGCCCGCGGCGGGGCAGCCAGCGCCGTCCGCGTCACCGCCGACCGTGCCCATCTCGGCAGTGACTGGTACATCGCCCAGCTGCTCGCCGAACCGGACCGCCGCCTGGTCATCCTGGGATCAGACGGACCCCAGACGGCCGAGATCGCACACGAGGCCCTGATCCGGGAATGGGACAGACTCTCCGCCTGGGTCGAAGAGGACGCCGATTTCCAGCAGTGGCTGACCGTCATGGAAGAACGAGCCCGAGACGAAGACCTGCTCTCCGCCACCCGAGTGGCGGAGGCGCAGCGCTGGCTGGGGGAACGCCGAACCGACATCCCTCAAAAAGTTGCCAATCTCATCCAGCTCAGCAGCGAAGCAATCCTCGAACAACAGCAAACTCAGCAGCTGTTAAGCCAATCTCAGCAGATAGCAGCACAATTGCGGCATCAGACCGTGGAGTTGGAGGAACGGCAGAGCACCCTTCAGGCATCCAATGCTCAACTGGAGCAGAGGGCCTCGCTGTTGGCCCAGCGAAACCGCGACATCGAAGACAAGAACGCCGAGATCGAGGACGCCCGGCAGGTCCTGGAGGAGCGCGCCGAGCAACTCGCAGTCTCCATGCGCTACAAGACCGAGTTCCTGGCGAACATGTCGCACGAGCTGCGCACACCGCTCAACTCGCTGCTGATCCTGGCCAAGCTGCTTGCCGACAACGATGAAAAGAACCTCTCGCAGAGGCAGGTCGAGTTCGCCGAGACCATCCACGGCGCCGGCTCCGACCTGCTCCAGCTGATCAATGACATCCTCGACCTGTCGACGGTTGAGGCGGGCAAGATGGACGTCTCCGCCACCCCTGCCACGCTCGTACAGCTCGCCGACTATTTGAGGGCCGTCTTCAGTCCACTGGTAGCGGAAAAGGGCCTCAACTTCTCCGTACGGGTGTCCCCAGATCTGCCTCCCACGCTACTCACCGACGAACAGCGACTGCTGCAAGTGCTGCGCAACCTGTTGTCCAACGCGATCAAGTTCACCGATTCCGGAGAAGTCGAGCTGGCCATTCACCCGGCCGGCATGGAGATGCCGTCCGCCATCCGGCTGCAGCTCCTTGAGGCCGGGTCGCTGTCGGGCCCAGATGCTGATCTCATCGCATTCGCCGTGACCGACACCGGGATCGGTATCGCGGCCAGTGAGATGGAGGTCATCTTCGAGGCGTTCCGGCAAGTGGAAAGGATCACCAGCCGCAAGTACGGCGGTACGGGCCTCGGACTCAGCATTTCGCGAGAAATCGCGCGGCTGCTCGGCGGCGAGATCCATGTGCGGAGTGAACCAGGGCACGGCTCGACGTTCACGCTGTACTTGCCCCTGCATCCGAGCGAGCCATCGCAGGACGACGAGAGAGTGGCAATGGCACAGAACGAACTCGCTGCGCTCTTCAGACGCCGTCACGGAGCGGGCTTGCCTCAGCAGGAGGACGCCCTGCCTGACGCCCAGGCGCCGTCTGCGCGCTCGGGCCCGCGCCAGGCATTGGGGGAATCAGCACGAGGCATCCGCTTTGACGGTGAGAAAGTATTGATCGTCGATGACGACGTACGCGGCATCTTCGAGCTCACCAACATCTTGGAACGGCACGGTCTGGACGTGCATTACGCCGAGAGCAGTGACGAGGCCATCAACGCTCTGGAGCAGCACGATGACATCAAGGTGCTCGTGATCGACATCACGCTGCCGGAGGCGGACGGCCCCACCGCAATCGCGAAGATTCGCCGGGCGCCCAAGTGCAGTGGGATTCCCATCATCGCACTGGCGCCGGACGGTGCACTCGGCAGTCAGGAGCTGGCTGTCGAGGCAGGCGCCTCCAGTTGCGTGGCCAAGCCCGTCGACCTCGATGTCCTACTGCCCCAGCTGCGCCGGTGGATGGAAGAATCCGCCGACGCCCCTGAGGCTGCCCCAAGATAGAGGCGCATGACGTGGCCAAAGAGTCTTGTGGAGAGATAGCCATGGAGAGTTGGTGACGACTGCGCGGCCAGAACGCCGCTTCACAGTTGCGGGAACGCTCGCAATGAAGGATGGCAGACTGGCGAACGGAGACGGCTTTAACCGCTCCAGCTTCGGAGGGGAAGAAGCCGAAGCACACACCGAGCACCACGGTGGAGCACCCGAGCGCAACACTGAGTCAGCAGGACCCCTCCGTATCCGCATCCCCGGGATCATGCGCTGTTCCCTGGAGGGCATCTGACCGGCGCCCCGGCGGGTCTGGCGGTCACCTTGACGGTCTGGCTGGACGCGCTCCTCGACGCCCGGGGATCGACTCGGCCGCCCTCGGCGGGCACCCGTACGGAGATTGGACCGCACCTCACTGCGGCCTGCACGCACCTGCCCGCGTACGCGACGCACGGCTGCGCTTCCTGTCGTTGTGATCACGAAGTCGCCCAGACCGTCGGCGTACGGGAGAGGGGTGCGCAGCCTCTGCCCGTCGGCTGTTGTTTGTGGGAGCTACGGTCACTGGTCACGATCGTGGATGCTGCCCCGTGACCTCCGAGGAGGGCATTCGTTCCTGTGTGGAGGCGGCCCGCCGCGGGCCGGGACTGCGCACCTGCGGAAGGTCGTCGCGGTTCTCATCGCCGGCGAGGGCGTCCTGTGCCATCAGACGGTAGCGGTGCAGCAGCAGGGCCAACTGTTCCGGCTGTGTATCGACGCTGGCCACCAGCGCTGCCAACAGCTCGGCGCGTGAGGTGCGTTCACCGGCGGCTGTGGCGGCTCGGACCAGGACGTTCAGCCGACGGTCGACGTCCTCCGGCCACTGCACTGAGGTCGTGCGGCGCTGTTGCTGCAGATGCAGCAACTCCATGGCTCCCCCTCGGTGACAGCAGACCAATAACGAATATATATTGCGTGCATGGTAACGCTGCTGCAAGACCGTCAGACGTCCGCGGGCCTGGGGGCCGCGCTGGGAAGGGTGCGGGTGGCGGGCCGGGAGCTGCGGCCGACGCCGGTGTTCGACACCTACTGGCGGTTCGCGTCGGCCAGGCAGGCCGTGTACGAGGCGCGCCTGGCGGGGCGGCCCCAGCCGTGGAGCGAGGACCCGATCCTGTCCAGGCACCGGTTCACCAACTGCTACCGGGCTGCCGACCGGGTCAGTCAGGCTGTGGTCTCGGACGTGATCTACTGCGGCCCGCAGCAGTGGGAGGAGGTGTTCTTCCGCACCCTGCTGTTCAAGATCTTCAACAAGGAGTCGACCTGGCGGCTGCTCAACCGGGAGCTGGGGGAGGTGCGTTGGGAAGGCTACGACTTCCGGGCCTACGACCGCGTCCTGTCAGAGGCCTTCGCGCGGGAAGAGCGCCTGTACTCGGCTGCCTATATCGTGCCGCCGCCGCAGCTGGGGGAGGAGCGCAAGCACCGCAATCATCTGCGGTTGCTGGAGATGATGATGACGTCCGGCGCCCCGGAACGTGTTCTGGACGCTGCGACGATGCGTGAGGTCTACGAGGTACTGCTCGGCTATCCCGCGCTCGGTCCGTTCCTGGCGTACCAGTTCGCCATCGACCTCAACTACGCTCCGCAGCTGCCGTTTTCGGAGATGGACTTCGTAGTGCCCGGGCCGGGCGCCCGGGACGGCATCCGCAAGTGTTTCGGTCCGGCGGCCGACGGCATCGAAGCCGAGGTCATCCGTTACATGGCAGTCTCCCAGGGCGAGCACTTCGCCCGCCTGGGTCTGACCTTCGCCGGACTGAAGGGGAGGCCCCTGCAGCTGATCGACTGCCAGAACCTGTTCTGTGAGGTCGACAAGTATGCGCGCGTCGCCCACCCGGACATCGCCGGCATCAGCGGCCGCAGCCGCATCAAGCAGGCCTACCGCCTCGACGGTGCGCCGCTGCGGGCGTGGTTCCCGCCCAAGTGGGGCCTGAACGGCTGAGATGTGCCGCCGCCGCACCGGTGGCCGGCCTGTCGTCCCGGGCGGTGTGTTCAGCTGCCGAGGCCGAACAGCGGGGTGGTCAGGGCGTCCTGGAGGGTGCCGAGTTCGGATTTGGTGCAGTCCAGGCGGGCGCAGCCGGCCATGACGGTCACCGTGCCGGGGGTGAGTCCGGCGTGCCGGGCGACCCAGGCGCACAGACGGCCCAGGGCGAGGTAGTTGCCGTAGGCGCGGTCGAACATGTAGTGGCTGCGGTAGTAGGCGGCCAGATGCACGGTGTTGTTCGCACTGTCGAGCTGGAACGAGCAGTGGCTCAGGCAGGGGAAGTCCAGCGGCTGCGTGTCCAGTGCCGCGGCCCTGACCACGGCCTCGGTCCCGTCGGTGGGCTGCGCCGGTACGTCCTCCCAGGCGGTGTCGTCGGCCTCGACATGGGCGGTTCCGGCTTCGTAGACCGCGTTCCATTTCGCTGAGGTGCGCAGCTTGTCCAGGCGCTGGATGACGCGGGCGAGCTGGTCGACCGGTTCCGGTTTTCCTGGGGTGCCGGGGTAGGCGACGAGCCGGCCGAAGTAGGTGCCGTGGGCGTTGCGCCGGACCTCTTGCAGCCGGGGGTAGAGGGCGCGGTAGCGGGCGGCGAGTTGGTCGTGGGTGGTGCAGGTGGCGGCGAGCTGCGCGGGGAAGAGCGTGTTGACGACGGTGTCGATGGGGTAGAGCGGCTGCTTGGTGCGTGCGGCGCGCACCCGGTCGAGTTCGGTGCGCAGGTGGGTGTCCTCCTGCAGGGGGCGGGTGATGCGGACCACGGTGTGGAAGGCCTTCTTGCCAGGGATCTCGGACAGGCGGGTGCAGGCTTCCACCCAGGCGCGTGAGATGTCCGGGGCGTCGACGGTGAACGTGTGCATCGGCTCGCTCCTGGTTCGGCAGGTCGGCGGGGTGCCGTGGGCGGATGGGGCGTTCAGTGCCAGAAGGCGTCGGAGCCGTCACGGCTGGGTGTGCGCTGCAGCGTCACCCGGAACAGCGGCGCGTCCGGGGCCGTGATCGTGGCGGTCATGGTGGTGTCGCCCTCGAGGTCCTCGTTCACCCACACGGCGCGGGGCCCTTCCGCAGCGTCCGGCAGTTCCAGGAAGGACATCTGGCTGCCGCTGCCGGGCGGGGTGCGGCTCAGGCCGGCCGGCAGGTTGTCGTAGAAGGCTGCGGGGATGCCCAGCAGCACGCAGTCACCGGCAGTGACCCGCAGGGTGGCGCCGTGTGCGGCGGGCAGCAGTACGTGGGCGTGGGCCTGCGTCCCGAGCGGCAGCCCGCCGGTCAGGTCCGCCTTCAGGGAGGCCGGGGAGTGTTTGAGCCACATTGCCTCGGTGGACCGGTCGATCAACTTCAGCCGTACAAGGTGGCGCACCGTCGTGGCGTACGGCGTGCCCAGCCAGCGGGCCATCCGGTAGGCGTCCAGAGGCGACCCGGGGCGTCTCAGGCCGCACCGCGACAGCGCGGCGCGGGCGGCCGACAGGGGCATCAGAAACCAGGAGGCAAAGGCCTCGGCCTCCCGCTCGTGCTGGGGCCACCCCTCGCCCCACCGCCCCGAGGACTGCTCCTCGTGATCGATGCTGGTGCCGTGACCCAGGCGGTGATGGCCCAGTTCGTGAGCGGCGGTGTGCCGCATGCTCACCTCTTCGAGCCCTGTGTTCACCAGGCACGCCGGCCCCCCGGCAAAGCGGTCCACATACAGGCCCAGCAGTGCGCCCAGCCTCCGTCCGACCACCTCCACGCCTGCCTGACGCAGCGCGCCGAAGACGTCGACGTACCCGTCGGCAGGAGGGCCCAGCTCCTTGTGGGCCTGCGCGGCCGCGATCATCGCGACGCCGTGGGCGCTGTTCCAGCTCACGCACCGCCCTCCCCGGCTCTCTGCGGGACGCCTGGCCCTTCCTCCTCGGCCTGCCGGCGGGACTGCAGGTACTCGATGAACTTCGCCACCTCGATCCGGTCACCCTCGTTCAACGGCCGTGCGGTGCGCGGAAGTCCGGCCAGCGCGTGCTCACCGGCATCGGCAGACTCCTCCTCATCCAGGAAGTACGAGGCCGGAAGCCGGTAGAGACGGGCAAGCTTCTGCAGCTCCATCACCTCCACCCTGCGCACTCCGCGCTCGATGTCGCTGACCGCCGAGCGCACGATGCCGGTCCGCTCGGCGACCTGCTGCTGCGACAGCCCCAGGTACTCACGGGTGGCCTTCAGCCGCTGGCCCAGCCGGGCCCGCTGGTCGGCATCCTCCGTGTGGGATGGTGTGTTGCCGTTCATCGTTGGTGCTCCTTCGCCTGCATGGTGTCGTACACAGTCTCAGCGAACGCCCACACCGAACGCAGAGAGCGCCCGGCCTCGGCGTCGGCGGGGACGGAAATGCCGAAGTGTTCCTCGACGCGCGCCAGTATCTCCATGACCAGCACCGAGTCGACCGGTAAGTCCTGTCCGCGGGCGGCCAGTTCCTCGTACACCTCCTCGAGAGGTCTGTCCTGGTACTCGGCCAGAAACTCGATCACGATGTCCACGATCTCCTGGACGCTCTGTAACGGCATGCTCTGCTGTCGCTCCTTTCACTCAACTCCCGGACAGGCGGCCCGGCGTGACCTACTGTAGAGCGATGTCGGAATATCCGACAGCCTTGTTGGAAGATCCTTCATGGGAGTATGCGTGCACCTCGCCCGCTATCAGCAAGCAGCCCTCAAGACCCTCCAGCCCGCCTCCGACGGGACCGACCCGGTCCTCATGCCGCTGCTCGGCCTCGTCGGCGAGACCGGATCCGTGGCCAGCGCCTACAAGAAGCGCCTGCGCGACGGCGCCGACGCAGGCCCCTCCAAACAGCAGCTACGCGAGGAACTCGGTGACGTCCTGTGGTACACCGCCGCCCTCGCACACTTGCTCGGCCTGGACCTGGAGGACATCGCCGCCGCCAGCCTGGAGAAGACCAAGGACCGCTGGCGTGCCACCCCCGACGACCAGCGCCCCCGCTTCGACGCCGACTACCCGCCCCATGAACAACTGCCCCGCCGTACCACCGTCACCTTCACCCCCACCCTCCAGCCCGACGGCCGCACCGTCATCGTCCTCACCCGCGAGGACGGCAGCCCGGCCGGGGACCCCCTGACCAGCGCCAGCCACATCGAGGACGACTACCGCTTCCACGACGCCTTCCACCTTGCCCACGCCGCCGTCCTGGGCTGGTCACCCGTCAGCCGTTTCCTCCTCGGCTGCAAACGCCGCAGCCGCCCCGGCATCGACGAAGCCGAAGACGGCGGCCGCGCCATCGCCATCGAGGAAGGCATCAGCGCGCTCATATTCGCCTACGCCAGCCGCCACCACTACTTCGAGGACCTCCGCCACGTCGACCACGAACTGCTCATCACCGTCGACCACATGACCGCCCACCTTGAAGTGAGCGTGCTGCGCGCCGCTGACTGGGAGAAAGCCATCATGACCGGGTACACCGCCTGGCGGCAGCTACGCAAACACGGCGGCGGCCATCTCCGACTCGACCTGGACGCCCAGTCCTTGACCTTCATAGAGCCCTGACCACCCGCCGGCCTCGGGATGCTGTGGCCCCCGCATCGTCCGGGCGAGCCTGCGCCGCGTCCGGGGCAGAGCCTGCCCCCCGTTGCCGGCCGTGCCGCCACGCACCGCCCGCACGGCCCTCGGCGCCGACCCGCACCCTCGACCTGCGACGGTGCGCCACTCGTGAGCGTCGGCGGCGAGCGCAAGCAGCAGGAAACGAGGTCGAGCAAACGTGTGAGGGCACGCGTCCGGGCGGGAAACGGGTACGAGGCGCGCCGCGAGCCGGACTGTCCAAGATTCCAAGATCTCTCTACGGTTGGTGTCCGATGCCCTGAGGGGCACGCGATATGTGAAGGGGGCTGTGTGGAAGCCGAGTTGGCGGCGCTTGCGGCGTCCGGGGCGACGACGCTGGTCGGCCTGATGGTTTCGGAGTCGTGGGAGCGGGCGAAGAGCGGCCTGGCCCGGTTCTTCGGACGACGGACCGCGGGCGAGGCCTTCGAGGAAGAGCTCCAGGCGGCCAGCGATGAGTTGGACAGTGCCCGGGCGGCAGGTGACGAAGGTGCCCTGGCAGAGGTCCATGCCCGGTGGCGGCAGCGGCTGGAAACAATATTCCGGGAGGATCCCGGCGCCGCGGAGGAACTGGGACGGCTGTTGTCCGAGCTGGCGCCGGACGCGTCGCGCACCTTCGTCAGCCTGGTCGCCGGAGGGGTGAACTACGGCCCCGCCTTCCAGGGGTCGCACATTCACGGTGGCATCACCTTCCACGTCCAGTCGCCGCCGTCGTCTGCGGCCGGCCTGACGTCCAGGCCGGATCAAGTACCGCCCGTGACCATTCCGTTCAGTAACCGGACGGTCGAACTTGCTGCTCTGGACGGCGTGCTCGGTGCGAGAGCGGGCGGTGCCAGATCCGTCGATGTGGGGGTGCTGGACGGACTTCCTGGGGTCGGCAAGACAACCACGGCCTGGCAGTGGGCGGACAGGGCGCGAGGGCGCTTCCCGGACGGGCAGCTGTACGTGGATTTCGCGGCCCTGCGCGATCAGTCCGCACCGGCGGCCGCCGGTGCGGACGTCTCCGAAGCCCTGGCGATGTGCCTGAGGTCGCTGGTGGGAAGCGATGACGGCATTCCGAGTTCGCTCGCGGAGCGCACCAACCTGTTCCGGTCGCGCTCGGCCGGCCTGCGTATCCTGCTCGTCCTTGACGACGTGAGCCAGCCCGCCCAGGTGCGTGCGCTGATCCCCAAGGGCCCGGGCAGCGCGGTACTGGTCACCAGTCAGGCCAGGCTCGGCGAACTGTCCCTGGACGGAGCCCGGTTGATCTCCCTCAAGCCACTGGACGCCCACGGCGGGCTGGCGTTGCTGAAGGACCGGTGCGGGCAGGAGGCGGTCGAGGCCGAACAGGAGGCGGCGCAACGCCTGGTGGAGCTGTGCAGCGGCCTGCCGGTGGCCCTGCAGATCGTGGCGGCGCGTCTGGTCACCGATGACGCTCTGAGCATGACGGCACTGGCTGGGGAACTCGACGACGAGGCCGGCAGGCTGGCCGGGATGGCACTGCAAGGAGAGGAGTACTCGGTGTCCGCTGTTCTGGGTCCCTCCTACCGACTGCTGCCGCCCCCCACCGCCCGGCTCTACCGCCTCCTCGGATGGCTGCCGGTCGGCACGTTCGACGCCGGGGTGGCCGCAGTCGCCGCAGACATCGACACGCCCAGCACCAAACGCCTGCTGGGCGCCCTGGCCAAAGCGAGCCTCGTGGAGACCATGGGCGATGGCAGGTACCGCATGCACGATCTGGTGCGCCTGCACGCCCGGGAGCGCGCGACGGAGGAAGAACCGCAGACCGAGCAGGCGGCGCTCGTCGAGCGGGTAGGCACGCACTACCTCGTCCTCGCCGCGCTCGCCGACCGGGCCCTGCGCAGGGACCGGCTGCGGATCGCCCAGCTGTCCGCCCTGCTGCGAGATACCCCCACCCCCTTCGCGGCCGACAGCGGCCCGCCTCCACTGGAATGGCTGGACACCGAACGCCCCGCCATCCTGGCGGTACTGCGCACGGCCGCCCGGCACGGGCTGCACACCCTGGTCTGGCAACTGGCCGAGGCGTTCACGGCCCTGTTCCTGTACCGCCGCTACCTCGCGGCCTGGAAGGAATCGCTGGAACTGGGCGCCGAGGCGGCTGCCGCAGCAGCGGCGTCGGCAAACACGGTGGGCGAGATCGCGCAGGCCATGGCGGCCGAAGCACGGCTGCGCAGCCTGCTCTCACGCCCCTTGCTGGACCTCGGCGAGAACGACCGGGCACGAGCGGAACTCGAGACGGCCGTCGCCCGCGCCGAGGCATCGGGCCACCTCGTCCTGCGTGCCTCCGTACAGGAATTCCTCGGACGGTACCGGGACCGCTTCGATCCATCCCGCGCCGCCGAGGCGTACCAGCACTCCCTTGAACTCAACACGCGCGCCGGGGAATCCCGCGGAGCGGCCATCGCCGCCTACTTCCTCGGGTGTGCCCAGGACGCCCAAGGCGAACACACGGAAGCCATGATCACGCTGCGCCGGGCGCAGCGCGGCCTGGCGGACGGTGAGGAGCCTGATCTGCGGATGGCGGCCCGGGTGACCGCCGCCATCGGAGTCGTACACGACCACCTCGACGACCCCGAGGAAGCGATCCGCACACTGCGCGGCGCGGCCCGGGCTCTGCGGGAGCAGCAGGCGACCCACTACGAGGCACAGGCCCTGGTGCAACTCGCCGACATCGCGCAGCGGACAGGAGACCGCGAGGACCTGGTACGCACCTGCCTGAGCCGGGCCGTTGAGATCCATGACGCGGCCGGCAGCCGCTTGGCGGAGAGTCTGCGGCGGCGGCTGGAGGACCTTGAGCGCTGACGACTGCTGCCTCGGCCGGGCACCGGCTCCCGGGCCGCTACCTGACCGGCGGGGCGGGACGAAGACGCAGGACCACATCCTCGTCCCGCCTGCCACCGATCCGCAGGAGCACCCGGGTGTCGTTGAGGGGATGTCCCGCGCGCAGACAGGCGTAGACGACCGCGGCGGACAGGCCCGGGTCCATTGCCGGGCCCGTAGCCGTCGCCTCGACGACCCGGCCGTCTCGGAGCCCGACCAGGCAGCCGCTGCCGCGCACGGCCGAAGCCGCCAGGAGGCTTCCAGGCAACTGCGCGAGTGTGTCCTGGATCCATCGCAGTGCCCCGACCACCGTGGACGCACAGTGGCGTTGGACGAGTACCGAGGCGCTCTCGGCCAGTCGGCGGTCGCGCTCGTCGTCCGCACACGCCAGATAGGCAAAGGACGCGGGCGCGTCCGCGCGCGCCTCGCCGTACGCGGAGACGGCCGCCGGAAAGCGGCACACGGCCACCGTCAGGTCGCCGCCGTCCTCGGTGACGCTGGTCGTCACCTGCCACGAGGTGACCGACGAGGCAGGCGGATCCGGAACCGGCAACACCAGGGCAGACGGCGGTGCGGAGGACGGCTCCGGGAGCTTCAGCAGACCGTAGAGGGCGGTGCGAAGCCGGGCGAGGGCATGTCCCGGTTCAGCGAAGGCATGCTCCGCGACTGCGGCGTACCGCTGGAGTGTGTGCCCGCGTACGACATCCTCCACCTGCTGGAGCAGGCCCGCGCGCGGATCGAGCAGGGGCGCGGCAGCAGCCATCCTGTGGACGGCCGTCCCAGGCACCGCGTCGCCGCCGAACGAAGCAAGCAGCAGCGGTATACCGGCGGACGCACCGTACAGCGTCACCGAGCCGTGGTCACCGACAAGCACGTCCGCCGCGACGAGCGCGGGCCGCCAGGCATGGACCGCCGGCATCAGCAACAGCCCCGCCTCCAGGGAAGCGGCCAGCAGAGTATGGATCTGCCACGCCCCGTGAGCCGACCACACATTGGGGTGGATGACCGCACCGACCCGGTACTCGTCGCAGGGAAGCTGCGCGAGCAGACGCGGAAGAAGGTCCGAAAGACTGCCCAGGAGCGAGGTGGGCCCCCAGGTGGAACTCACCATGACCAGACGCTGATGCTCCGCGACCCCCAGCGCCTCCCGGTATGCCTTCCTGCGCGGCCGACTGCCGACAAGCTCGTCGAAGCAGGGATCACCGACCAGCAGGGTGCGCCCGGCGGCCTTCGGGTGCGTGGCGAGCAGCTGTTCCTCCTGCGCCGGGTGCGAGACCGCCAGCCACACCCGTCCCGTCTCCAGCAGGGAGTCCGGTACGACCCCGGAGACCCTGTCGCCCGAACTCCGTGAATCCGGCACGAACTTCTGGAAACCCACCCCGTGCGGCAGCACCAGAACCGGGCAGTCGCCCTCCGGCACCTCGATGTTCTCGCTGGCGGAGAGGATGAGGTCAGGGGTGATGTGCCCCAACTGCTCCCAGGGCATGACCCGACACCCGGCACCGTTGAGAAGGTCGACGACACCGGCGTTGAAGGCGGACGTCGGGTCGTAGGCGAAGACGACCCTCACACGACCGTCGCCACGCAGAAGAGCCGGCAGCGATTCGAGAACGCGCACGGTCGAGGTGACCGTACGGGCGGCGACGACCAGGGTTCGCTCGCCGTGGAAGGTGCTCCACCGATGGGCATCGCGCCCTACCGGCACACGGAGAGGCTGACTACCGAACACGGCAGCCATCCCTAATAACAACACAGCCTCCTGCGCCGGTCAGCGGCTCGCGGCTCGCGGCTCGCGGCTCGCGGCTCGCGGCTCGCGGCTCGCGGCTCGCGGCTCGCGGCTCGCGGCTCGCGGCTCGCGGCTCGCGGCTCGCGGCTCGCGGCTCGCGGCTCGCGGCTCGCGGCTCGCGGCGATGGTGCGCTTATCGCATCTCAAGCGGATTGGCAATCTCTTCTAGCAGTGTTGCGGCGGGTGGGCAGCAGGATGACCCGTACACGGTAACGAACTATGTCGATCGCACGGTACGTGCCGGTTGGCAAGACCAGGCGCATGCAGAGGTTGACGCGCAGTCATCGCCAGGCAGACGTTCCATTGCTGCCCGCCGCTGCGATGCCCGAACAGGATGGGTGAGAGCTGCTGCAGATTTTCTAGTCATTCATAGTCATCTCTGGTCGTGTGTCTTGCGTACTTTGGTCTCGTGAAGCTTGCGGAGTGGGCCCGTGAGCAGGGGGTGAGTTACCAGACCGCCTGGCGGTGGGTGAAGGACGGGAAGATGCCCGTCCCGGTCCGCCAGGCGCCGTCCGGGACGTGGCTGGTCGACCAGGTCGCCGTCCAGCCGTCCGGGCGGGTGGTGGCGTACTGCCGCGTGTCGTCCCCTGACCAGAAGGCCGACCTTGAGCGGCAGGCCGCCCGGGTCGTGTCCGGTGCGAACGGGCTGGGCCTGGCTGTCGCCGAGGTCGTCGCCGAGGTCGGCTCCGGGTTGAACGGCCGGCGCCGCAAGCTGCACCGGGTGCTGTCCGACCCGCAGGCGGCGGTGATCGTGGTCGAGCACCGTGACCGGCTGGCCCGGTGCGGTGTCGAGCACCTCGAAGCCGTGCTGTCGGCGTCCGGGCGGCGCCTGGTCGTTCTCGAGCCGACCGAGACGGCTGACGACCTGGTGCGGGACATCACCGAGGTGCTCACGTCGATGTGCGCGCGCCTGTACGGGCGGCGGGCGGCGAAGAACCGCGTCGCCCGCGCGGTGGCCGTGGCGACCGGCGAGGACCAGTGAAGAAGTTCCAGCCTCAGCCCGGGTTCGTGGTGCAGGCGTTCCGGTTCGCCCTGGACCCGAACGCCGCCCAGGAGAGCGCGCTGCGTTCGCACTGCGGTGCCGCGCGTGCCGCCTACAACTGGGCTGTCGGCTGGGTCGAGGCGTCGTGGTGGCAGCGCAAGGCCGAGGAGACGTACGGCGTTTTCGAGGCGGAGCTGACCGAGTGGCGGCCGTGGTCGCTGCCGTCGCTGCGGAAGGCGTTCAACGCCGCCAAGCACACCGATGCGAGGTTCGCCGCCTGGTGGGAGGAGAACTCCAAGGAGGCGTACTCCACCGGGCTGGCCAACGCCGCTGCCGCGTTCGACAACTACAGCAAGTCCAAGCGCGGGCAGCGCAAGGGCAAGCGGGTAGGTGCGCCCCGGTTCAAGTCGAAGCGCAAGACGCGCCTTGCCTGCCGGTTCACCACCGGCACGATCCGTGTCGAGTCCGGCGGCCGGCACGTAACGCTGCCCCGACTAGGCACGATCCGCACCCACGAGCCCACCGTCAAACTCCTGGCCCGCGTCAAGGACGGGACGGCCCGCATCCTGTCCGCGACCGTCCGCCACGAGCGGGGACGCTGGTTCGTCTCCTTCCAAGCGGAGGTCAAGCGCGACCTCGAACGCGTGGCGCGCCCGGACACAGCGGTCGGTATCGACCTCGGCGTGAAGACCCTCGCGGTGACGGCCGACAGCACGGGCGAGATCCGAACCGTCGCGAATCCCGGGCACTACGACGCCGCGCGCAAGCAGTTGCGCCGCGCCTCCCGGACCGTGTCCCGCCGTCAGGGCCCGGACCGGCGCACCGGACGCAAGCCGTCGAAGCAGCGGGAGAAAGCCAACGCTGCACGCAACCGCGTGCACCACCGGGTGGCGAACCTCCGCGAAGACGCCCTGCACAACTCACCACGAGCGTTGCCGCCGAGTACGGCACCGTCGTGGTCGAGGACCTCAACGCCGCCGGGATGCTCCGCAACCGGCGGCTGGCCCGCCGGATTACCGACGCCGGATTCGGGGAGATCCGCCGCCAGCTCGACTACAAGACCCGCCAGCGCCACGCCACCCGCCTCGTAGTCGCCGACCGTTGGTACCCCTCCTCCAAGACCTGTTCCGGGTGCGGCGCGGTGAAAGCCAAGCTGCCGCTGCACATCCGGACCTACGCATGCGACGCCTGCGGCCTGGTCATCGACCGGGACGACAACGCCGCGCTCAACCTCGCCGCTCTCGCGGCGGCATGCTCGACCGGTACCGCAGTGGCCGGAGACCGGGGCACCCCCAAGCGGGTGTCGAAGCCTCGCGGAGCCGACCGTAAGACCCGCGCCACCTGCCCCCGTCGTATGACGGAGGCGGGGCGGGCAGGTGGCGCAACCCTGCCGCAGCAGCGGCAGACAGAAACTAGAGACCGTACTCAAACCGAAGCCCTCACGCTCTGGTGACGAGGCGGACCTTCCGGGCAGAAATGCCCGGAATACTGAGACCTGACTACGGTCTGGGCAACGGGTAACGGAACGCTGTCCCTGTGGCGCCCGAATGCTCGACAATCACACGAAGCAGCGATGATATGGGCACATCCACTGCTCTTCATCACGCTCCGTCGTTGACAGCACGTGGAGAGATGCCCGTCGGCCGTACGGGTCGGCGATCTCCCGGGCAGCAAGGGGCCTGTCATGGGGCGGACGAAGAACCGGAAGAACAAGGCGCGCCTCTGGCGCCAACGGCAGCACCTCAACGCGGCCGTGCCGGTACCGACGGCGATCAGCTGGACCCCGCTGAAGCAGACCTGCGGCTGCGTCGTCGACTGGGGATGGTCGCGCGACACCGCCAATCTCTTGGCGTTCCGCGACTGGTACATCAGTCAGCTCGGCACACCGTGTACCTGGCACACCAGCCCGGAGGAAGGTGCTGGCGGCGGTGGCCTGCCCGATGTGCTGATGATGTGTACTGAGCCTCAAGTCCTGCTGCATGCCCGCAGGGCCACAGGCGATTGGTGCCGAACTCGCGGCCCGCCGGGCAGCCGTCCTGGACAAATCACAGCAGGACACCATGCTGCTCGACGACGACCCGGCGGGATTCCGCAGCTGGCTGATCGCTGAGACACCCGACCCGGCCCAGGCCTGGCTCGAGCACGAGCTGACCGGACATTGTTCTCAACCAGGGCTGCTCCGCCCTGCCGCGGGATCTGCTTGAACACTTCCCTGAACGGCTGCTTGCCCCGCTGGCCGGCCCTCAGCCGGAGAGCGCGCTGCAACGTGTGCTTCTTTTCCGCTGCCCGCGGGCGGGTTGCTGTGTGCGGACATGACTGGTCGTGCCATCCCGGAAAAGTCGCGGACGGCGAGCGGTGCTCGCACTGCGCCTGCCCGTCCATGCAGCACGTCTGAACCCTCCCGCTCCCGAGTAAGGAACGCCTACCGTGAACAGCGCTGCAGAACTCTGCCCGCTCCCGGCACCGCCCAGTACCTCCACCCACTTCTCCGTCTGGGATCTCGTCGAGGAATGCTCTCGTACCCCGGCTCACCGATGCTGCGATTCTGTGGCCTATCACTCCGTCATCCTGGGAACCTCGGTCGCCCGCACCGGCGTCCTGGCCTTCGCTAACCTGGTGGTAGCCCCTTATGTGCAGCTTGAGCGGCGCAACCTTGCGGTCGAGGCCGCCAGCTTGGACGGCGTCGTGATCAGCGACGGCAGGCGGCGCTTCCAGCTCCTGCCGAAATTCTGGGCAGGCGCACACCGGCTCTGCGACCAGCCCTGGTGTCCCGAGAAGCCCGCCTGCTACCGGACGCTGTGCGAGGCGCACACGACGGAGGGTGGTAGCGAGACCGTCCGCGAGCAGACCAGTCTGTTCGCCGAGCGTTACCGCCAAGAGCGGGACTGGATGATCCACGTCCAACACGACCTCATGAGGGAGCTCATGGAGGTCGCGGTCGCGGTGGGTCTGCCCGCCGCCGAGCACGCCCAGTACTTCGCTGAGCGACTCCACCTCGCCGACGCCGACCAAACCGATGACTGGGACTATGAAGAGCGCGAGCCGGCGATCAACGAAGACCAGGAACGTCTCCTGCACTCCGTGATCCCCCGGCAGAACACCGTGCCGATCAGTGAGCAGCGGGGCGTTCCCCGGCAGATCGGCCCTCTCGACCCACTGCAACTGCCCGGCTCCCCACGGGATTTGAGGCTGGAGTTCTCCTATAAGCCGGAACGCTTGGCGCCCTGCAGCCAGGACACCGTCCAGTGGTGGAGCGTGAGCGTGAACCACCGGCCATCGGATTCCGACCCTGAGCCTCCTCTGGGCCACATCGGCCGGCTGGCACTGGCGCGGCTGAGCTGGGGGCAAGAGGAATACACATTGGGTAGCGTGCGCGGCGAGCAGTACAGCTTCGGCCGCCTGGCATCGACCGTCTTCGATGCCTGGCAGGACCCGGACAACAAGATCCATCAACTCGGCCTGGAAGCCCACGGCGACCTGCTGGTCCTCCTCGATGTCCAACTGGACCAGGCTTGGAAGGGATTCGGCCTCGGCGCCTTCCTGGCCGTAGAGGCCCTGGACTTCCTTGGTGCGGGCTGCCGTCTGGCCGCTGCGGACATCGATGATGAGGACTCACCCCAGGGCCGCCTGGTGCGGGCGGCGGGATTCCATCTGCTCGACGGCGGCCTGGCTATCCGCAACTGCGTGGGCTCGCGCAACGACGGGCATCGGCGTCAACTGGCTCTGCAACACGACCAGGTGGCCCGGTTCGCGGAGCCGGAGCGCGGCGTCCACGCCGAACCCCCTTTCTGAACAGGGGAATTCTCCACGCTGGCGGTCTTGCTGGTGCGTGGGCCTTGGTGGTTGGGGCAGGATGCGCGCGCATCCTGCCCCAACCACCAAGACACCCCGTCGTGACTGCTGTCTGTCAGGGTGACTGCAGGGGCGACGCATGCGTCGCCCCTGGTTTGGGGGTGATCCGTACGCAGCCGCACCGATCAGGATCCAGCGGGGCCAGGTCGGACGGTGTCGCCGGGCCATTGCCGCAGGTGACCGTGTAGTGCTCGGTGAGGACCTGCAGCAGTGTTTCGGCGTCGCGGACGCCGTCCTTGAGCGTTTTCCAACCTCAGGTTGACGCGTGGTGAAGGACGAGGACGGCCTTCACCATGTCGGTGATCCGGACAGATGTAGAGGTTCGCATCCGCGAGACCGACCTGGCCGATCCGACCTGCGGACTGCGCGCCGGACTGGTCGACGTCGCTCTGACCCGTGGGCCGTTCGACGAGACAGGTCCGACAGTGCACGAGCTGCGCGTCGACCCAGTCGGCGCGATGCTGCGCGACGATGATCCACTGGCCCGCCGCGACCGCCTGAAGGTGGCCGACCTGGCAGACAGGGGCTGGTTCCAGTTCCCGGACGGCACGGATCCGATCTGGCATTCGTACTGGAACGGCGGGGAGCCGCGCGAGGGTCCGGTGGTACGCGCTGTCCAGGAGTGCCTGCAGGCCGCGCTCTGGAACGGAACAGTCGGCATTGCCCCGTTCGGGCACGACCTGCCCAGGGAGCTGGCTGTGGTGCCGCTGATCGACATTGCGCCGAGCCGTGTGGTAGCGGCGTGGAATGAGGGTGACCCGAATCCGCTGGTCCGGTCGTTCGCTCAGATCGCCACAGTCGCTTACCGGGCTGAGCGTTCCGTGGCCGGCGAAGGCATGGCATGTCCGCGTGCGTACCGTGAGTGGGGGCGACAGCGCTCGGCGGGTACATCAACACCGACTCGTCGTCCTGCACCGTAAACCACACGTCCCGGGCCTAGGCCGGCGCTCTAAGGGGTCCTTGCAGAATGATCCTCTTGTGGCACGGTGGAGGTGCATGTGATTCCGTGTTTTGTGGGGTGCGACCATGGCGCGGCGGAAGCCGTGGGAGGTCAGTGACGAGTTGTGGGCGGTGATCGAGCCGCTGTTGCCGAAGCATGAGCGGCGGTTCCGGCATCCGGGGCGCAAGCGGATCGATGACCGCAAGACGCTGCAGGGTGTGCTGTTCGTTCTCTACACCGGTATCCAGTGGGAGTACCTGCCGCAGGAGTTGGGGTTCGGTTCCGGTCCTACCTGTTGGCGGCGGCTGGCCGAGTGGCAGGAGGCGGGGGTGTGGGAGGAACTTCAGCGGGTGCTGCTGGACCGGCTTCGGGCGGCGGACCGCCTGGACTTCGACCGTGTCACCGTCGATGCCTCGCATGTGCAGGCCAAGCGGGGGCGAAGCAGCCCAAAAGTCGGCCCGAGTCCGGTTGACCGTGCACGGCCGGGCTCGAAGCACCACGTGCTGACCGAGGCGCACGGCATCCCGCTGCGGGTGTCGCTGACCGGCGGTCATCGCAACGACGTCACCCAGCTCCTGCCCCTGGTCGACAGCCTTGGGCCAGTGAGGGGCAAGCGGGGCCGGCCCCGGCGCAAGCCCCGCACGTTATACGCCGACCGCGGCTACGACCACGACAGCTACCGTCGCCGTCTGCGTGAGCGCGGCATCACGCCGAAGATCGCCAGGCGCGGTGAGCCGCACGGTTCGGGCCTGGGCCGCGTCCGGCGGGTCGCCGAGTCCGCTATCGCCTGGCTCCACGGACCCCGCCGCCTACGGACCCGCTGGGAAACCCGAGACGACATGCACGACGCCTTCCTCCAGCTCGCCCACTGCATGACCCTCGCCCGCAAGAACCCGGCTTTCTGAAAGCACCCCTAAATGGACGAGTCAGGCGCCCGGGCAGGGTCGTCCCAGGGGGCTGGGGGCCTGGAGGTACGCAATTGCCTCCATAGCGGTACGGCGCTCGTTCCCGGTGGGGCATCGAGACCTGGGGGGCGGGCTGGCCGTTGGTGATGATGTTCTGCTCGAATCCGGCCGGGGTGAGCATGTTGTAGACACGGCCGACTTCGGATTCGACGCGGAAGCCGTGGCGGACCTTGGGCGGCAGGTAGATGTAGCTGCCGGGTCCGGCCGGGATCTCCTCGTCTCCGATGGTGAACACGAAATCACCTTCGAGGATGAAGAACGCCTCTTCCTCCTTGTCGTGGACGTGCGGTGGGGCGACGAGTCCTTGGGGACACAGTTCCTCGAACGTGCAGGACCGGCCGTCGGTCTGGCTGCCGTCGGCGAGCACTCTCCAGTACGTGCCGACGTTCCAGTAGGCCGGGGACTGGTCCGGCGCCCAGACATAGGGGCGGGCGGTGCCGGCGCTGTGGGGGAAGCTGGTCATGACGGTCCCTTTGGTCTTTAGTGCATGGGGGAATGGATGACGGAGTCGACGGTGATGGTCAGCAGGAGCCGGGTCTGGCCCGGGCCGCCGTACGAGGCGTAGGGGTGGCCTGTGTACTTCTGGGCGAGTTGTTCGATGCTCTCGGCGGCGCCGTCGGTCGTGGTGCTGGTGACGCGTCCCCGTACGGAGAAGTAGCGGGAGGTGTCATCCGGGTCGGCGATGCTGACGGCCACACGGGGGTCGCGTTGAACGTTTTTGGTTTTGCGGTAGCCCTCGACGGTGTTGATGAGGATGTGTTCACCATCGGTGTCGACCCAGGTCTGGGTGAGCTGGGGCGAGCCATCCGGCATGGTGGTGGCGATGAAGCAGGGGCTGGGCCGGTTCAGCAGTTTGAGGAGTTCGCCGGGCAGGGGTGTCATGAGGTATCGCCCTTCCTGGGGGGAAGCTGTCGGTAGGAGGTGCCGATGCCGGCGGTGCGCTCAGCGCAAGGAACGGAAGGTGGTCCGGACTTCGTCAACGAAGAGTGCCGGTTGTTCCAGGGCCGCGAAGTGCCCGCCCACCTCAAGCTCGTTGAAGTGGACGACGTTGCTGTAGCGGCGTTCCACCCAGCGCTGGGACTTCCGGACGTGCTCCTGCGGGAACATGCTGAATCCGGTAGGCAGTGTGATCGGTGCGGCGGCGTTGGGCGCGGAGGGCCGTGCCGACCGTGCCATTTCCCAGTAGGTCCGCGCAGAGGACGTCCCGGTGTTGGGAAGCCAATAGAGCATGATGTCGTCGAGCAGCTCGTCCAGGGTGAAAGATGCTTCCGCGTCCCCCGGCGTGCCGCAGGTGTCCTGGAACATCGCGTAGATCCAGGCAGCCAGGCCGATGGGGGACTCCGCGAGGGAGTAGCCAATGGTCTGAGGGCGGGTTGCCTGCTCCTTGGCGTAGCCCGAGAGGTTCTCCCAGAAGTAGGCGGCGCTGTCGAGCATTGCCTGCTCA
Organism: Streptomyces sp. NBC_00258; assembly: GCF_036182465.1. Classification (NCBI taxonomy): domain Bacteria; kingdom Bacillati; phylum Actinomycetota; class Actinomycetes; order Kitasatosporales; family Streptomycetaceae; genus Streptomyces; species Streptomyces sp. NBC_00258. The sequence goes on along the minus strand of NZ_CP108081.1, from coordinate 294,584 downwards.
TGCTCGGTGGCGTCCCGGATCTCGTCGGGCGTTGGCGGGAACATGGCGAAGTTGAGGTGCAGCCCGACGCATCCGTCGGGGGCCTTGCGGCCGATCTCGTCGGTGACCGCGCATCCGAGGTCGCCGCCCTGGGCGCCCCATCGCCGGTAGCCGAGCCGGTCCATCAGCGTGATCCAGGCATCGGCGACCCGGGGGAATCCCCAGCCGGGTTCCGTAGGCCGGTCGGAGAACCCGAATCCCGGCAGCGACGGCACCACGAGATGGAAGGCGTCCCGCGGGTCACCGCCGTGGGCCACGGGATCGGTCAGTGGGCCGATGACCTTGTGGAAATCGAGGACGGAGCTGGGCCATCCGTGGGTCATGACCAGCGGGAGGGCGTCCGGCTCAGGCGAGCGCACATGGAGGAAGTGAATGCCCAGATCATCGATGATGGTGCGTGACTGGCCGAAGCAGTTGAGGGTCTTCTCGCACCGCCGCCAGTCGTAGGTGTTGAGCCAGTAGTCGTGCAGCGCGCGGAGCTTCGCCAGCTGGGGTCCCTGGCTGGTGTCCGGAACGGTCTCTGGATCGGGCCACCGGGTGCGGGAGAGCCGCTCACGCAGGTCGGTCAGCTGTTCCTCCGGTACGGACAGGGTGAAGGGTTCGATGAGTTCGGACATGGGGCGTGATCCTTACCGGGCGATACCGCGCCGACTGCGACGCGGGTGGATTCAAGGGAGGCGGAATCCGGTGATTCAGAGGGTGTCGGGCTGACGGGTCCGTTCATCGGTGACAATCTCGGGCACCGCGTCCAGGACCTCCTGGAGCCAGGCGATCTCGGCGCGCAGCCTGTGCGCACTGTGACTGACCGCTAGTGCCTCGCTCACCGTCAGGTAGCCGCCGTCGATGGCGTTGGCGTTCAGCGTCTCGGTGTCCGAGAGCATGGAGGCGAGTTCATCCAGCCGGGATGCGATCACCGGGTGGAGCTCGTCCAGCTTCTCCGGGTCCAGGCGGGTGAGGGCCAGGTCGAACGGGTCCGGCTTCATCCAGATGTGGCGCAGACTCTCGGACTGGAGTTCCTTGAGACGCAGCCGCCCTTCACCGGTGATGCCGTACACCTGACGCTCGGGCAGATTGCCCTCCTTCTCGGTCCTGAGCTCTTCGAGCAAGCCCTCAGCCAGCAGGCGCTTGATCGCCTGGTACAGGCTGCCCACGGACACGTCCGTCCACAGGTGCAGATGTTCCCGCTCGGCCTGGAGGCGCACCCTGTGCCCGTGCATCTCGCCGTTCCTCGCGAACGTGTCGAGGATGAACAACCTGATCGATGACATGCGACTACTCTTGCATGAGTACTCATCCATAGGCAACCGGTCGATGTGCTGAACATCGGCTCCGGGAGCGACCGCGTCGAGGTCACGAACGGGATTCATCGCCGAGCTCACCGCCGTGACTGAACAGTGAGCGATTTCCAGCATCCCGATGCTGACCGCAAGTTGGACGCCCTGCGCAACGACAAAGCTCCTGGTAGACGGGTTCTCGACCAAGATCACCCGTGCCTGCCAGGAGCTTCGCATGCTTGTCTACTCATCCTCGATCGATCTGTCCAGCCGAACCCTGCGGTTCCTTACCGGTCAACTGGCCGCGCGGCGGGCGAAGATCGGTACACGGTGGCGACGTCTGGCCGTCGGCCGCCAGGCTCTGCTCGCCCTCGCGCACCTGCGGTGCGGTGATACCTACGCCCAGCTCGCTGCCGGATTCGACATCGGGATCGCCACGGTCTGCCGCTATATACGCGAAGCTGTCGAGGCCCTGGCCGCCCTCGCGCCTTCACTCGCCGAGGCGATGCGGACGATACGCGAGAAGGCGTTCGTGATCCGGGACGGCACTCTGCTGCCGATCGACTGGGGGCACCTCCCGGCCGAAGGCTGGGGGAGATCGCTGCGGACTCCCCGTACTACTCCGGGAAACACAAGCGGGACGCGGCGCCGTCCGGACTAGGACCTACCGGGCCGCAGCCCTCTCTACGGATCCGTGCCGATGGGTGTCTACGCCAATTGCCTGTGCGGTACTGCGGTCCGTGAGCAGATAGCCGGTGACTGGCCCGGAGTGCTCAGTGCTCCTTGAGGAGTGGGGCCCGGCGCAGGAAGTCGGTGCGCAGTCCGGCGATGACCCTGTCCGCCTGCTGCGGGGTGGGCGGGGTGACCGGGGTGCGCGGCCAGGGAACCGAAGACCACTCGCGTTGTGCAGCTGCAAGCCGCCCGGCCGGAACGGTCATGGTAGTCGGCAGGTTGCGCCTTACCTGGACGGCGGCGAGCTGGAACGCAGGAGCCAGCCGGTGAAGTTGCAATGGATCGAAGATCAGCAGATGAGGAGCGGCTGCGTAGGGCGTAGCCGCGACGATCCCGACGTGTCCCGCGTAGTCCATGAAGAACAGGCGATTGTGCCTGTTGCCCAGCACCTGCTGCAGTTTCTGCTGCCATGGCTGGGAAAGAAGCCACTTCTCCTTGGCTCTCGTCAGTTCGGTGGTGTCGTCACTGGCGGCCCCGGCACGGAAGGCGGGCAGAAGATCCCAGTATTCCTCTTCCGCCGCGCGGGCAGCCTCCTGCAATTTCGACACGAACGAATCGGCCATCTCGCCGGGCACGGTGAGGATCTTGGGAGATTTCGTGAAGGGACCGGTCCTGATAACGAGGACGCCGGGTGAGGTTCCGATCTCGGTTACGTTCGCCACCGCGATGGCGGGTACCAGGCGGGGATGGGCAGCATTGGCTTTGCGTTTGGCCACGGGGAGGAAGCTCTTTCAAGGATGGGGCGGCAGGACCGCCGTCGGCGAAGAGGGCACCTTGCAGCAGGCGCCTGTCGGCGCCTGTTCGCTGCTGGCAGCGGCTCGTCGGTGACATGGAGTGCAACGAGCGGATGATCTGAGGAGATGCGTGTCAGATCTGCAGAATCGGATCGTCATCGAAGCGTCCCACCAGCTGGTTGTCGAGGAGTTCCTTGGTGATGGCTTCGGTGCCGGTCTCGATGGCTTCCTGGGCTGCCTGGCAGATCAGGTAGGACAGCGGCTTCATGTAGCCGCCGGTGCGTTCGTGCAGATGCGCGGCGAGTTTGAGTAGGTCGCCGGGGCTGTGCCCGTGCAGGCGCAGGTCCTGGTCGAAGAACTTGATGACCTCGTGCCAGATGTCGTAGGTGTCGGGGCTGTAGGGGATGGGGTTGACCGCGAGGGCAGGGATTCCGCCTGCGCCGCCTGCAGGTGCCTCGGCCCGTTTGCCGCGGCGGGCGGCGTTGACGATGTCGCGGGCGCCGGGACCGCAGTAGACGAAGGAGATGCTGAACTCGCTGGCGAGGTAGCCGAAGTAGTCGAAGGCCGTCTTCAGTTCGGAGTTCTCCAGCCGGTCGATGCCGTCGACGAGGACCAGACGGGTGCCGCGGGTCTTCATGACGTGGCAGACGGGGCCGGTCATGTCGGTGCTGCGCTGGCCGCTTTCGGGATCCTTGGTGTGCTGGTGGCCGACGAAGTCGGCGAAGGGGATGGACCAGTCCAGCTTGCTGGTGGGGGACAGCGGCACGTTGATGTGGATGACCGGGATCCGGGTGCGGTCGGCGGGCAGCTGGTCGCCGACGATGCCCTCGAAGGCGCGGCCGATCTGCCGCAGCACGGTCGTCATGCCAGTCTCGCCGGGGCCGTCGATGGCCAGGTGCAGGGGGCCTTCGCTGCGGGGACTGCTGGCCAGCCACAGCCGCCTGGCGAGGACAATCGCCTTCTTCAGGGCGGGAGTCTGCACGGTCCGCATCGTGGCGTGGTAGCGCAGCCGCCCGTCACCCGGGCCGACGGGCGTACCGGCGGGCGGGCAGCCCGCCAGGTCGGGCGGGACGATGACACGGTTGACGTAGGCCTGCCAGCCGGGACGGACGGTGGGCCTGGGAGGCCGGTCGCCATCACCGGCACTGGGGGGAGACACGGTCACCTCGGCACCTTCTCTGGTCTCAGGAGCCGCCGGGCGGGCTCTGCCCGCCCGGCGGGAAAGGGGAAGCGGGCTACGTGGTCTTGCCGTACGGTCCGCCGCCCTGGCCAGCCGGGCCGTGGGCGTCGGGCGGCAGGCACAGGTGCCGCGGATCGATGTCCATGGCGGGCAGGGCCGGGATGCTGCCGAAGACGGGGGCGGGGATGCCCGCGTAGGGATTCTCCAGAGGCGCGGGGCCCACCTGCGGTCCGCGCTCCAGGGGCGCTGGCCGGGGCCCGGTGGTGCGGGCGGGGCCGCGGCCCGCGCGTTCCAGCAGCGAGCGCACGACGCGGGCGATGGCCAGTTCGTTCTTGGTGCTGCCGCCCTCTTCGAGGTGGACGGCGGTGGCCTGGTCCCAGACATGCTCGCTCCACGCGTCGCCGATCAGCCGCTGGTAGACGAAGTCGGCCTCCGCCCAGGTGCCGGTGCGGTGGTCCTGCAGCCACACCTTCTCGGGCTGATGCGGGTGGTAGCGCACCGGCCAGCGCTGTCCCTTGCCCGGCCAGCCGGACGCGGCACCCCGATAGCCGTTCAGTGCCCGGCTGTCATAGGTACGGTTGCGCAGCCGGATCCCCTTCTCAGTGACCTGCACCCACGCGGTGGGCAGCATGCGCAGCCGGTCCTCGGCGCTCAGCCGCACCGGCGCATAGCCGCTGCTGGCCACGTACGCGGCGAACATCTGGTTGGGGGTACGCGGCGGCATCGACGGCAGGAACGGGTTGCGCAGTTCCTCGTGCGGGCGCTGCTGCCAGCCCGTGGCGATCCATTCCTGCAGCAGGTCGTTGAGCTGGTCCAGGCGCCACAGCCGTTCGGATGCGGCCTTCTTGCCGCGGTGGGTGAAGTCCCGGCCGGTGTAGCCGGTGAGGAACTGGCTGAAGAGGCTTTTCACCGCCCCGAAGGTCCGCTCGATGATCGCCTTGTGGGTGGGGGAGTGGTAGCAGGCCGGGCGCACCGAGATGCCGAGGTAGGCGCACGCGTCCATGAAGGCCCGCCCGGCGAACGCCTTTCCGTTGTCCATGACGATCATGTCCGGCACGATCACCGGCCGGGCGGCCGCGTCCTGCATCCGCTCGTCGGCCTGGACCAGCTGCGCATACGGCAGCCCCGAGCCCTTGGCACCCGCCCGCTTAGACCAGCCCGGCCGCATCGGCTGCGGCGTGCACATCTCCGCCAGCAGCAGCAGCGCGTCAACGGCCTTGGTGGCCCGGCCGCCGTGGCGGCGGCTGTTGGGGCCCGTCTTGGTGCCGCTGGACTTCGGGCGGATGACCGCGGCCAGGATCGACCGGGTGGCCACATCGATGGCCGCGGTCAGCTCGACGGAGACGACCTTGCCGGTCTCGTCGATGGCCAGCACGTCGAGCTGGGTGGTGTCGATCTGCACCTGCTCACCCGGTGCGGTCGCCAGGGCGGGCGTGAACGGCGGCTCGGGACGGTTGCTGTCGTCCCCGCGGCACCGCGTGGTGTCCTTGCCGGTGCCGCACTCGATGCCGAGGCGTTCCAGCAGCCGGTAGAACGTCGCCCGTGACGGCAGCAGCCGCCCGGCCTCCTTTTTCTTGAACTTCTTCACGCAGACTCTCCTGAGCAGCTCGAACAGCCGGGACCTGGTCCCGGAGGACTTGTTCTTCAACCGGCCGTGGACCTGACGCAGCAGCCGCACGACCCGCTCATCGACACGGCCATGGCTGCTGGGTCTGCGCAGCCGTCGTTTGTCGACCAGCCCCCACACCCCCTCGGCCAGCCAGGCCAGCCGCTTGCGCTCCACCGTCGCCGCCGACACCTGGTGATGAGCGGCCTGCAGCTCGGCCGCCTTGAGCGCGTAGCGCTCACGCAGCGCCGTACGCGACGGGTCGTAGCCGGGGCGCGGCATGGTGCCGGGGACGGCGAAGCCGGGCAGACCGGTGTCCACCTCCAGCACGTGGTCCAGCCAGAACTCGACCTCGTCCCGCGCCTTTTCCGGCAGCCCTTCCAGCAGGGCCACACTCGCCAGGCCCTCCCGCACCGGCGCCGCCCCCTGCCCGCCCGCACCATCGCCGCCGCTGTCGTCGGGGGAGGCGAGCACGGCGAAGCCCGGCGCACCGAGCAGCGCATCCAGCAGGACGACGGCGTCCTCGCCGTCGGCGCGATGGCTGAGCAGATGCACATGGCTGCCCTGAAGGGCCGCGACCAGGTAGGTGCTGCCGCGCCAGCGCACCACATCACCCACCGCCACGGCCCCCGTCGGAGCCGGCGCGAACGCGGGCATCACACCGCCACCTGGGGTGCCGTGGACGACCACACCAGCGACCGGGCCGGCACGAACGGCACGCTCCAGTCGATGAGCAAATCCCGCTTCCAGATCAGGTGATGCGCCTGCGCCACCGCCGAAAGGTCCGGCAGGCCGCTATCGGCCACCCCCTGGACGAGAGACATTGGCGTGGCGAACACGGCATGCAGGAGCCGGGCCGCGTCCGCATCCGCCAGGCGCGGGTGCCGGTAGCGGGACAGACGCCGCTGGTTCTCCGCCGTCACCGCATCCGGCGGGGTGTGCACCTGCAGCTGCCAGCCGGCCTGGCGGCGGGCCGCATCCAGCAGGCGAAGCGTCTGGAGCCAGTCGGCGCCCGCCTGCCCACCCGGTGTGCGTACCACCAGGCGGGCCCGCCCGTTGGTCAGTCGGGCGAAGAAGTCCGGCACACAGGCGCCGTGGCTGTCCGCCCAGCTCAGCTGCACCGGCCACGCGGTGAACGCGGCCACCTCAGGATCGAAGTCCAACGACCGGGCCGCCGACAGTCCCTCCAGCGTGGCGCAGCCTGCATGGCGGGCCGCACCGGCCGGCCGCCACCAGGTCGCGATCGCCCGTTTGCCCCGGTACTGCACCGGCTTCCACACCGGCTCCCGCTCTTCCAGCTCCTCGTGCTGCACCTGGCCCACCGGCCGCCGCACCAGCCGCCCGGCAGAGGAGTGGAACTCGGCCCACACCACATCACTCACAACGCACCTTTCACGAAAACATGGACGTCGCCCGTGTGATCGATCCGGGCGACGTCGAACACAGTGACGGCCCGGCCGGCAGGCGGGAAGGAGATCAGGCTCGAACACTTCGATCGAGCGAGGCGTGAGCGGTGGCGCGCGCCTCGCTCGATCGTGCGAACGAACCGCCCGTCATGGCGGCCCATCCGATGTGCCACACGGCGACAGGCCCGGCGGGCGGAGTCCGGAAGGGGGCGTGAGGCAGCCGCAACCGCGCGCATCGCTCGAACGGGTGGGGGATACCGCGTATCGGTGCAGGTCAGATCGTCACACCCGCGGCAGAACGTTCATGCGGGCCCACGCAACCCGTTCGGGACGGGCAAGCTGCGCTGCCAAGCGCACTGCTTCCCCATTTGCCCGCCCTGACCAGGGAGTTGCCCCACCGTGGACGAACTCTTCCCGCCGGACGCGGTGGTGGCCACCGCCGCGTCGCGCGCCCTGCCCCCACCGGGCGAACGGCACCGCCTGCGACGGCAGTCCAACCTGTCCGTCCACCAGGTGGCCGACGCCTGCTCAGTGACCGAGGCCACCATCCGCGCCTGGGAAAACGGCACCACCACCCCGCGCGGCCACAACGCCGAGGTCTACCGGAACCTGCTGGAGGGACTGAGCGCACGGCTCACCCAGAACCCCGCGCCCCCGCATCCGGCCGCCACCGCGCCGGACTGGCCCGCTCTCGGAGCCCTCCACCGCGAGATCCCCTCCCGGGCCGCCACCGACCTGCCCTGCCGACGCTGCCAGCAGCCCACCGGCCAGCGCGTCGGCGGCAAACCCCAGCATCTGGGCACCCGCTGCCCCACCCCCGCCCCCGGGATGCAGCCAGCGTCACCGCTGCTGGCGTCCGTACCGCTCCAGCAGGCAGTGCTGGCCCCCGCGCAACGTGCGCCGGCCAGCCCTCCGCTCCCTGCTGCCGAGCGGCTGGCCTATCCCACGGCCGGGCGCCGCACCACCGCAGGCCCCCTCGCCGTGGTCGACGACGATCCCGGGCAGGGCCTTGCCGCCCACTTCCCCGACGGCCACCGCCATACCTTTGCGGCCGACCGCTTTGCCGGACTGCTGTCCTGGGCCCTCACCGCCGGCCTGGGAGCACCCAGCCTCAAACCCGGGGCCGGACTGAACGCGGGCCCGCTGCTCGTTCTGACCGAGGCGGCCGCCGCCCGCCTGGCCCTGCCGCTCCACCCACCGACACCGCCGCAACGGCATCCGCGCAGTGACCACCCCCTGCTGCAGCAACTGCGGGCGATCGGCTGGCAGACCGACAGCCAAGGCCTCGGCCCCTGGACCACCCTCCACCCCAGCACCGCAGACCCCGTCCGCGACGCCGTCCATCTGGCCGTCACCGCCTGGGGCGCCCTCTACCGCGACGACTGGCAGCTGCCCGCACACCTCAATGCCGCCCAACTTGCCCGCCTGCTGGGCCAGTACACGAGCCTGCTGCGTACCCCGCTGGGACCGCCCGGAGTCTGCGGTCACCGGCTCATGAGCGACCTGCGCCCGCCTCCGCGCCAGCACGCCGTCACCAGGATCCCGCTGTGTCCGGGCGCACCGGGAGCACTGACCGAGCACGTCGATCCCGCCCCTTGCGAAGCGCCCGCCGGTCACCGGCTCACCGTCGGCCGAGCGGCCGCGGACAGCCTCGCTGTCGAAGACCTCAGCTGGTGGCGCACGCCCACGGACGCCGAGACCGACTGCGAACATGTGGTCTGCCTGGCCGTCAACCTGCCCTATGTCGCCGACTCCAACAACGTCCGCATCGCCAACGGGCCGGCCCACGAGGTCAACCAGCCCGCCTTCGACCGGAAGACCCCCGGAAGCTGGCTCGTCGCCCTTCCCCCTGTCCGCCCCCAACACCCCTATCTGCCGTCCCCCTTCGTCACCGAAGACCTGGCCTGGCATCCCACCCCGGCCGTGGCCTACGCCCAGGACCGGGGCGTCACCATCCGGCCCGTCAAGGGCTGGCTGCGCACCGGCCAGGCCGGCCCCTACCTCTACCCCTGGTACGACCGCCTCCGCCGAGCCCACTTCACCGCGCTGGAGAGCCTCGGTATCACTGCCGGGATGCCCCCGGACGCGTTCGCGGCCGCCCTGCACGATCTGCCCCACGGCGACCCGGCCGGCGTGACCCTCCTGCGCGCCGTTCACGCCTCCGCGGACGGCGGCATCGCCAGGCTCGCCGCGCAGCCCGCCGATCCCGACCACAATCCCGCCCTGCCCTGGCCGAGTCCCGCCGACCCCAGCTGGCGCCCCGACCTGCTGGCCGCACTCACCGCCAACACCCGCGCCCACGTGCACCGCAAGCTGTGCCTGACCGCCCGCACCGGACACTTCCCGCTGGCCGTGCACACAGGGCACATCATCTACGCCACGCGGACCCCCAGCATCCTGGAGATCACCGGCGACGCCGACAGCGGATTCAAGGTCGGTATCTCTGCCGGCCATGTCAGGCCGGTCGCCGTCCGCAGCATGGACTGGTTCCTCGACCACTGCTGTCAGGGGCAGAACCCCGCACAGCGGCTGAAGAACGCCACCACACCATGGTGACCGCCACCACGCCCGCCCGAACGGATGCCCGCGGGCCGTCCGGGCTGCTGCCGCGCCCTTCACGGCAGGCTGGTCACCGGCCCGCCCAGCCGCCAGGGCAGACACGAGGACTCTTCCAGCATGTCGTCTTCGGACAGCGGCCGGTGCGGCTCGAGCGGCTGCATCTGCCCCGACCGGTAGCCCGGCGGCGGAGCTGTCTGCGCCCGCCGCGCCACCACCGGGGTGGTGATGCGATGCCGCACAGTCCAGGTCCGCAGCGCACGGTAGCCGCCATGCTCCATCTGCTCCGGCATCCCCAGCCGCTCACCGACCCACGTGATCCAGCGCCGCGACACCCAGTCCGGCGCACCGTTGTCGAAGTCCCGGCCCCAGCCCCGCTGCCGCTCGTGCACCGCCATCGCCTCGGCCACCGTGACCGCCTCGGGGTAGACCACCAGCGGCAGCGCCCGCGGCTGGCGCACCAGGCCCAGCGCCCGCTCCCGCACCGCCCACACCGTGTCCGAGCCCATCTGCCGACACTGCCACCAATACCCGGTCACCTGCAGGGCATCGGCGAGCAGGGCCCGCGCGTACGGGCCAACCCGCTGCTCCAGCCGCACCCGGCGCCGGTGGGCCTCCACGACCTCCTCCAGCCCCGCAAGACTCATGTGCTGCGCACGGTCGGCGCTCTGCAGCCACTGCCCGTGCCGCACGCACACCTGCCAGGACGCACGCACGGCCAGCCACGCCGGCGGCAATCCGTCGCTGCGGCGGGCCGTACACCCCGCGCACTCCGCCAGCACCGTCCAGCCAGCAGGCCAGGGGCCGATCCGGGCCGGCCGTGCGCGCGGGGCTCCCGGCCCCGAAGCCGCAGTGGGCAGAGCTCGGCGCAGATGTGCCTCGTCCCGGCCGGCGAGTACCGCCAGCATCCCCAGCCCCCGGCCGTTCACCAGCACCTCGCTCGTGCGCGGGTCCAGTCCGTGACGTGCCCGAACGCCCAGATCGTCCAGCACGTCTGCAGCCGGAATGCCATTGACGGCAGCCAGCCGCGCGACGAACGAACTCGTCGCCTCCTCCCGGACCGCCGACAGGTCCACCGCCTTCGCCGACAGCACACCCACCGCCTCCCGCCCCTCACATCCGCTCTCCGGCCGGCCGCGTGTGACCGTGCCCCGCCGCCTGTCCGGACAACGATCACCACCCGGCCGGGGCAACGCGCCCCCGCGTTCCTGCAGGAGGACTGCCGCACCGTGGCCCACCCCAGCACATCGGTCGCCGAAGCCCTGGACGTCGCCGACGCCCGGCACTGGACCCGCCGACCCCCCGTCAGACCCGCCACGCGGCTGCGTCATCTCCTGCGCGACCAGGACGCCGCCGACCTGGCCCCCCGGCTGTTCGCCTACCCGGACGCGGTCACACGCTGGGCCGCAGGAGACACCGTCGGCCTCAACCCCGCCCACAGGACCCTCATCGAACGGGAGATCTACCGCACCTGGCAGCCGGACGCGAGGCGCCGCGCCCACCAGCAGATCCTGCACCACGACGGCTGCGTCACCGTCCAGCTGCACGCCCGCTTCACCTACACCACCAGCTGCGGCGAGTTCCACGACCCCCGGGTGCGTCCCCTGACCGAGGACCTGCCCACCGTGCACGCCCGAGCCCTCTTCGACGCCCGCCACCGCGACGCGGACGAGGACGAACTGCGCTGCATCCTGGCCGACGGCATAGGCGAGGCCTACTTCTTCCACGCCCTGCCCGCCGACCAGCAGCAGGCAGCCGTCGCCATCAGCGACCTGCACTTCGTCCAGTTCCACTACTGAGCAACGCCCCCAACAGCAGAGCCCGCTGCACCAAGCCCGCCCTCCGCTCGGCGCCGAGCGCCACCAGCGCATCAAGGCGCCGACTACCGCCTCCACGATCCGCAACGGCCGCCGCACCGTCCGAAAGAGACAACACCCATGACCCTCATCTACGCCTTCCAGGACACCGCCGGGCACTGGCACGGCGACCTCGACACCCCCCTCCTCGACGCAGAACCCGAACACGGCACCCTCACCTACCTGCCCGTACCCGGCACCCCCGAGGCGGCCAGCCCCTTCGCAGGGCAGACCCTCAACGTCCTGTTCGCCGTCACCGACCTGGACCCCGGCCCCGTCACCTACCAGCTCGACAGCGGCGGCACCTTCCCCGCCTCCTGGCACGTGCACACCCTCCTGGCCACCCCCATGGGCAGCCAGACCATCCCGGACCCGCCCGACTGCGACAACACCCCCGAACCGTGCCTGGAAGTGACCCTGACCGACCACGGCCGCCGCTACGTCCTGACCGCCGCCCGCCACGACGACGGCCGCCTCACCGCCACCCTCACCGCCAGCACCCCCGCAGGCGACATCGAAGGAGAACTGTGCGGGGACATCGACGTCCCTCATCTCGACGGCCTGGCCCGGCTGCTCGGTGCCGCAGCCCGCGCCGCCCACGCACCACAGGCAGCCCCCGCACCGGCTGCAGCCGCCACCATGCCGCCAGCCGGTTCCGCACCGGCTGCCCCCAGCCCTCCGGCACCCCGGCGCGGTGAACCGTGGACCGACGAGGAGAGCACCCGCCTGGCCGACCGCTACTGCCATGGACGGGACTTCGCCGCTCTGGGCCGGGAGTTCGGCCGCAGCCCCCTGGCCATCCAACACCAGCTCGCCCGCCTCGGCCTCACCCGCCGCCCCGCCCTCCCGCGCCCCGTCGCCCCGCCCACGCCGGCGCCGAAGCAGACCCAGGGCCCCACCCTCGAAGAACGCCGCCAGACCCACAGCCGCTCCCACGAGAAGTGGGAGACGGCGGAAAAGGAACAGCTCGCCCAGCGCTGCGCCCAGGGCGCCACGGCCGAGGAGATGAGCCGGGAGTTCGGCCGCAGCAAGACAGCCATCGAAAGCCGCCTGAAGGCGATCGGCGCACAGGGCCCTGCCGCCGACAAGGCCCGCATGGCCGACTTCTGACCCCCGGGCCGACAGCCGGCGTCGACCAGGACACACCATCCACGGCATCATGCCAAATCAAATATCTGATCAGGCTTGCATGCCAGTGGGGTGCCCCGGTACTGTCCGAGCACGGCAGGCGATTGGACCCCGAGGAGGCAGGAAGTGCTGCTGACCACGGGACAGGCGGCCGAGGAACTGGGCTGCGCCGTCACCACCTTCCGACGTCTCATCACCGCGGGCGTCCTGCCCGGCCTGTCCCGCCGCGGCGTCCGCGTCATGACCCCGCTGCCCGTCGTCCAAGCCCTGCAAGAACGTGCCCACGCCCCCCTGCACCGCCTGGGCGTCACCGAACTCGGCGTGCTGCGCATCGACGCGGCACGCCAGGTCGACGACGACCGCCAGTGGATCGGCTACGCACCCCGCCTCGGCCCCGACCGCCTCCTCAACAGCCTGAAGGGCTGGTGGCGCTGCGACGCACCGACCATCGCCGCCGCAGACGTACTGCCCGTCACCCTGTCCGGGTACGTGGTCGCCGTCCTGACCGGCCTGCACCCCTTCGAACGCAACACCGAAGGCCGCTACGCCTTCTCCGCCGCACGGCTGGCCGGCTACGTCACCGACCTGGCCGCCCCCGCCACCGAACTGACCTCCCGCGTGAAGAGCGACCACGCTTTCGCCGAACTACTGCTGGGCACCCGCCTGGCATCGCACTCCGGCGGAGCGATCGCCTATGTCACCGCCAACACCACAAAGCCGACCCCCCCCCACGGCTGCACGAGGGATCATGATGGACGCACAGAGCTACAACACCGGCCTGGCCGAGCTGCGCACCCTGCGCGACCAGATCAAAAAGACCACAGCAGCCCTGGCCAGACTTGAGACGGAACGCTCCAAAGCCATCACCGCACTGGCCGACTACGACAAGGCCAAGGCCGACCGGATCGCACCGGCCGCCGGGATCAGCGTGGCCGAGACCGTGGCCATCGCCCCCCAACTCGCCCCCGACAGCCTCGCCGACAGTCCTGCCGCCGCCCCCACCGACCCCCTCCCGGGCCAAGCACTGACGCCGCGGCACACGACGCTGCGCCGGCGGCGCAGCAGGCGCCCGCCCCTCCGCCGGGCGCCGGGCAGGATCCCCCCGCCGCCGTCGGCGTCCCCCGCGCCCTGCCTTCTCTGCCCGAAGACACCGAAACGGGCCGCTGGTTCACCCACACCCCCGGCCTGATCTCCCAGCGCCCGAACTTCATGCAACGGCCCCGCTCCACGGTTTTCCTGGACACCGCCACAGGCGTCCTGGTCCACCGCGACCACACCACCCGCCTCGACCTCGGCGACCAGTCGGCCGCCGCCATCCTCACGGCCGTGTTCCACACCGTCCCCGACAGCGTGGAGCGGATCTACATCACCGCCGGTGACCCCTGGCACCACGACGCCGACCGATACCCCTACCTGCGCGACGCCGTCGCCGCCTGGCTGAACGCACCTGTGCCCGGCTGGCGCACCGACACCGGCCAGGGCAAGGACCGCCTGGCCGGACACTTCGTCCACGTCCGCAACCCCGTCGGCCGCTACCAGCGCGACGACGGCAAGCACCGCGTCGAAATCCGCTCCGCGGGGGAGTGGTTCGACCTGGAAGACGGCGACGACCCCGCCATCGTCCGCGACACGTTCCTCCTCCTGTGGCAGGAACTGCGCCGCCACTGGCCCGACGCCGTGATCATGGGCTCGCCCTCCCAGACCGGCCGCGACCTGTGGACCCGCACCATCCCCGAGCGAGGCAAGTACGCCGACGGCTACCCCGTCCTGTCCGAGGAACTGCGCGGTCTGCTGCACGCCACCGCCGGCCAGGGCCGCAACGAACTGATCACCCCGCCCCGCATCCCCGCCCAGCTGCCGGGGCTCCTCGAATACGACCGCACCTTCGCCTACGCCAAGCACACCTGGAAATCCCCCGTCGGCACCCCCCGCCGCATCACCCCCCGCACCTTCGCCTCCTGGACGGCACAGGAGCAGACCAACGCCCTCTACGGCTGCGGCCACTGGCACGTCCGCGTCACCGTCCCCGACGGCTGGAACCATGTCGGGATCCTGCCCGCGCCCGCCCCCGGCGAACGCGCCTGGCACTACCCCCACACGCCGGGCACCACCTTCACCACCTGGGCCGGAGGACCCGAGGTCCACGCCGCGCTGAACAACCCGATCCAGCCCTGGAAGGTCGAAATCCTCGACGGAATCCTCTGGGAAGCCGGCAAGCCCCTCACCGACTGGGCCAGGAAACTCAAGGACACCTGGGCCAACCTCGCCGCCCAGGAACACTTCCAGGGCGACGAACGCAACAAGCGACCCGCCCACCTGGCCTCCCGTGCTGTACGCGCCATCCTGCTGTACGGCATCGGCTCCTTCGCCCAGCGCCCCCGCATGGTCACCGGCACCACCCCCCGGAGCATGGAGCGCGACGTCCCGGCAGACGCCGAGATCATCGGCTTCGACGACAACGTGATCACCTGGCAGCAGCCCACCGGCTTCGCCTGGGATCCCAACGCCCACCCCGAATGGGCCGCCACCATCTGGTCCGGCGCCCGCGCCGCCCTACTCACCCAATACCACCGCGACGAAGACACCTACGCCGGCGCCCTGCACGCCGCCCCCGGCAGCGTCGCCGCCTTCCGCACCGACGCCGTGTACCTCACCAGCGCGCAGAACTGGCCCCACCGTCAGCAGCCCGGCGACTACCTCCTCAAGGGCCACCTCACCGGACCCCTGACCGCCCCGGACAGCGAGGAAAACCTCCTCGCCCTGCGCGACGCCGGACGCATCGCCCTGGCCGCCAGCCGCAAGGAGACGTGATGCCGCCCGGACGCCGACGCAGCCGACCTGCCGCGCCGCGGCAGCTGAACGAGGCCGCCCGGCTCGCCGACCAGCTGCAGGCAGCCGGCTACACCAAACGCGACATCGCCCGCATCATCAACCGCGACCCCTCCCTGGTCTCCCAGTTCTACACAAAGAACAAAGGAGCCGCCTTCGTCCCCGCCCTCCAACAGGTCCTGGCCGCCGTCCAGATGGGCGGCATCACCGACCCGCCTGAACTCGCCGCCATCGCAAGCCAACACATCACCCGCCGCACCACCGCCTCCGGCGCCGCGGCCCGCGTGCGCAGCAAAGCCGTCCTCATCACCCCCACCGGCTCCGGCACCGGCCGCGTCGGCGCCCAGGCCATCGCCTCCGGCTCCTCCCGCCTGCGCCCCCTGATCGCCGAAGCCGCCCGCCGCGGCCTGCGCCTGGCCTTCACCGTCCGCCTCGCCAAAACCGCCTACGTACACCCCTCCGGCAGCCGCACCGACTCACCCGGCATCCGCCGCGACGTCATCCAGCGCGCCGACCACAGCGAGGAACGCTCCTACGGCTCCGCCCAGACCGGCGGCCACGACGCCGCCACTTTCGCCCGCCGGGTGGACGCCGCCAGCGGCGACGTCACCGCGGCCGTGCACCAGTGGCTGGTGGAAACCGGCCGCATCCGCCCGGACGCCCACATCATCCACCTGGAGATCCGCACCTGGCGCCCGCGCACAGGATGACTCCCGAGCCCGAGGCGGGATGCGGCAGGCGCGCTGCCGTAGCTATGCGCAGGCGGCGCAATCTGGGAGATCCCTACTGCCGGGCCGCTTGCTTCCACCAGGCGGCGGAGGCATCGCGCAGGGTGTTGGTGCCGCAGTGGATCTCGCCCATGCCGAGGTGGTACGTGTACCAGTCGTCGACGTACGACACCTTCAGGCCGACGTGCGTGTACGCGGCAGTGACGGCCTCGGTGAAGATGTCCTTGCCGCCGATGACGGGCCCCCACTGGCGCGGGGCGAGGTAGCGGTCGCGGGAGAGCAGGACGCCGTTGACGGCGCCCGGGACGTAGGCGCTGGTCTCGACGGTCTCAGCAGCCGGTGCGGGGGAGGGGGCGCCCTCGGCGGTCCGGTTGCCGTCGCGGCCAAGGAGTTGCTGCTGGCCGTGCTTCTCGGCGGCCTCCGGGTCTGCACTGCCGCCGAGACGGCGGAGCAGCGGCACGCGGGCGCCGGCGCCCGCGTCATTGGTGCCCCGGGTGTAGAGGGCGGGCACCCGGACGATCTCGTCGTCGGTGACGCCCGTCTCCCGCTTCAGGACCTTCAGGTTGGCCGCGATCTTCTGGGCTGCCATGGTGTTGTCGGACACCAGGCGAGGGGAGGCGAGGGCCTGGTCGACGGTCTCCTTGGGGGCGGCCACACCGTTGAGGCCCGGGACGGAGAACATCTTGGCCGCGCCGTGGCCGTCTTGCTGCGCGTCCTTCAACAGCCGCACACCGGCCTGCGGGTCGGCGACGCCGATCCGCCAGCCCTGAGGGGTGTCGGCTGGCAGGAACTGCACGAACTCGTCGACGTGCCCCACATGCAGCCACGAGGTGTCCAGCAGGAGCGGGTCTTGCAGGCCCTGGGACTTGAGCAGGGTGCGTATCTCCTTGGAGGGGCGTACTCCGCTGCCGTCCTTGCGCTCGCCCATGATGATCCGTCCGGCCGGGAACGAGCGGCCCTGGTGGGTGTAGGGCGGAATGGTCTCCAGGTTCCCGTAGGAGTTCAGGGTCTCCCAGCCCTGCATGTCCCGGCCCGTGGCCTGCACGACGCCGATGTTCGGGCCGCGCAGTTTCTCGTAGAGTTCGCGGCCCGCTTCCCGGTCCTGGGCTGAGCGCAGCATGACACGCATCGTCCGCTGTCGTCCGTCCGGCTCGGTCATGTTGAGGTAGGCCGGCTCGACGAAGTCCTGGGCCCAGATGTCGCCGTACTTCTCGAAGGTCACCAGCGGCTTGGTGATGCCGGCCCGCTGGGCCTCCTTCTCCAGGTTCTTGACGAACGTGCGCTGGTGCTTGGCCCAGGCTTCGTTGCCGCGGACCTTGGTGACCATCAACTGCTGGGTGTCCTGCAGGGCATGGTGGGTGAGCAGCGGGGCGGCGCGCAGGATGACGGTGTCGGCGGCGGTGCCGGAGGAGGCGGTGACCTTCAGCCGGATCGCCGCGCGGCCGTCCCACTTCGCGCTGTTGCGGATCACGTCCTTGCCCTCGACGCCGAACTCGGCGCCGGAGCGCAGTTCGGCCGCCGTCAGCCGGGTCTGCGAAGTGACGGGCTTCCAGGCGCCGTTCTGCTTGACGAAGACTCTGGTCTGCTCGGCACCCGTGGTGACCTTGATGCTGCCCTTGGCGTCGGAGGGCAGGTTCGTCATCGGCACCGAGCGGACCCGGGCCAGGTCTGCGGCGTCGGCCCCGCCGTTGACCCTCTTGTCGGAGGCGTCGTTGCACGCGGCCAGCTGAGTGTCGGAGAGCCGACGGCCGCCCGGGCCGGTCGTCGGGCACCGCTTGCTGTCGTCGTCGATGTTGGGCAGGAAGACCGCACCCCGCCCGACGGACCAGGTGTCCTCACCGGCGGTGTCGGTGCCACCGGTGAGGTCGACCCGTCCGTCGCGGTCGACGTCCGCCCTCAGATCGACACGGAGCGGCTCCTCCGCGTACGCCAGGGCTGGGGGTGCCAGCACCGCTCCCGTTGCGGTGAGGGCGACCAGGGCCTGTCTAGCGTGTCTCGTACGCACATCGTGTCCTTTCGTTCCACGCGGCTGCCCCCGTTGGGGAGGAAGAGGCGGAACGGGTGCTGTGCGTTGGCTGGGTGGAGAGGAAGTTGTCCTGGACGGTCAAGACGCTTTGTTCTCCGGGTGGAGGCTGCCTGCCGGCGGCGGCAACCGGCCATGGCGGGCGCCCCGGGCTCGCGTCCCAGGCAGGCCTGGACGCCCACCGTTCCGTGAACTTGCGGGCGGAGCAGCCCGGTTGCCGGGCGACTGTGAAATCCGGCTGGCCAGCGATCACGGCCTGATCCCGGGCTGTCCTTTGTCCTTTTCCAGGTACGGGTTAAGCGGGCTGCGGAGGTCCTGGCCCGGTCCCCGGAACGAGGCGAGAGAGCGAGCCGCCACCGGGCCGCCGAGGTGCAGGGGTCTCCGAAACCACCCACGCAGGCGGGTGCGCGGGATGCGCCCTGGAACTCCGTCGCTTGCCAGGCGTCGGCGTACTCGTTGTGCAGCGCGAAGCGGGGCGCAGACGCGTGCTGAGCGCGCCGGCTTGTCGAGCTTGTGGTGCCAGACCGTGCGAGACGGCGCCATGTACTCCTACAAGACGCTGGCAGGGAACGGAAAAGACAGCGCCAGATGGGCTGATGCGGCTATGCGCTCCAGAGCGGGCAGTTCATCTCAAGGCGGCGGGGCGGAGCTGCTCCTGGTCCAGTACCAACAGTTCCATGCCACGATCGGCGCACAGCTGGCGGGCATGGTCGACGGTGGAATCGGGGAGAGCGTCGACGGCGGCCATGAGGTGGATGTCAGCGCCGAGACGGGCGCTGAGTTCGATGTCGCGTGCGGTCTGTTCCTCGTGGAACTCGCTGGCCCGTGTCTTGAGTTCGCCTGCCAGGACACGGCCGCCGAACGTGCCGTACAGGTCGACCTCGGCGCGTTCGGACGCGCTGAAGACGAGGTTGGCGCCGGGCAGGAAGTATGAGGCAGGCTGCAGTTGTTGCAGGGCGGCGATCGCCATGAGGTGGGGCAGCACTCCCTGGTCGCTGGCGCGGTCGAGGAAACTGTCGAGCCGATAGTGCAGATCCACACCGGTGTCAGTGGCACGGAACGCTGAGGGGGAGGCGCAGCCCGGGCAGCGTGCTTCTGGGCCGACGCTGGCGAGCGGGATGAAACTTTTGACCCGGCACTGCTGACAGTCGATGGCGATGCCGCGTTCCGCCCACCCCAGGGCGCAGGCCCGCTCAAGGGCGGGCAGCGCGTCCCTGCCGGCCAGGCCCTGTAGCTGGCGGGCGGGGGCGTAGCGGCGCTCCATGCGGCTGCCCCATTCGGTGGCCAGTTCCTCGACGCCGGCGGGCAGCTCGTGGCCCTGATGCTCGAGCTTGGCCAGTGCCTTGAGGAAGTGTTCGGTGCGGCGAGTGGTCAAGGCGACGACCGACTCGTACAGGTGAGGCTCGAGCAGGGCGGCGGGGTCGGTCTGGGCTGAGAGGGCGGCACCGAGTCGTCCCTTGTCCGACAGTTCCCAGGTGACGGTGTCCGTCAGCAGGTGCTCGACTACGGCCGGCAGTTCCGGGATGGTCAGCGTCAGCTGGTAGCGGTTCTGGGCGTGGGTACTGATCTGGATGCTGTCCTGATGCCAGACAGCGTTGCGGACCACCATCTCGGCGCTTCTGGGCCGGCGCGGCAGTCCGTCGAAGGCGGTGCTGGACAGCCGGACCAGGGTCTGTCCCGGCCGGGTGAACCTGACAGGGGAGGAGAATTCGATGCTGGTGGGCCCGGCGTAGAAGTGTGCGTCGACATTCGTCCACTGGCCCCAGGACCGGTCGAAGACCAGCCACAACCGCGGGTCCGCATCGACCGTGTACGTCAGGTCGCGCGATGGATCGCGCTGTGCCCACATCGTGGTCTTGATTTCCTCGGCCGCGCCGGGGGCCAGTTGGAGGGTGACGGCCAGCGCATGCAGCTCGCCGTCAGGAAGGCCCGGGCCATACAGCGCGACATCAGGTGAGCTGTCGGGGTGCTCGCGCAGGTGCCGGGCGACATCGTCGGCGAAGCGGACCCAGTGCTCGACGCCGTGGCGGGGCACAAGGACGACCGAGGTGGGGTTGATGCCAAGAGGCCGCAGGGCGCGCAGCGTCCAGAAGAGCGCCAACTGGCTGACGTCGTCGGGATCCGTCACCACGATCGTCATAGGCCCGCCGACCAGGGCGTGGCCCTCAGCGGAGTGCTCCCGAAACTGTGACCGGCCCTGCTCCAGCAGCGTCCGGCTGTGGAGCTGGGCTGTCGCGACTTCCACATCGCTCAGCGGACGGCTCACCGGCAGGACCTTCTGCAGGTCGTGCAGTGCCGCCGCCGCCACATCGCCGGCTGCCGCAACCTGCCACAACGGTGCGCCCGCCTGCGCGATCAGATAACTCTGGTCCCACTGGACGGGCCCCGCCACGGACGCCGGATGACAGGTGAACCGGCCCGCACCTTCGTCATCGATCCGGCTCAGCGCGACCAGGGGCAGTCCCAGTTGCCGGGCGGCTTCCTCGGCCTCGCACTCGTCAAGGTCAACATTGACCGCCCCTTGAACGTCCGCAGCTTTGATCATTTCTTGCCAGGCCTCGGACACTCCTTCACCCGGCACGGGCACGATCGGCTCGGTGATCCCGGCCCACCGGGTACTGGCCTCGCATACCGCGCGCCGGAAGCCGTCGGCACTGTTCTCACCGATCAGGTAGACCACCCGCGCCGCCAGCACCGAAGCCATCACCGGGTGTTGGCCGTAAGACTCTTTGCGCTCCATCCTTTGATCTTCGCAGGGAGTCCCGGCCTTCAGACCGGGCGCGAAGCGCCGGAGTTCTCTGCCGTCAGGGGGCGTGACAGCCAGGTAGGCCGCTTCTGGTCCTCGATGTAGTCCTTGGCGATGCTCAGCGGTGCACCGCCGCATGACCCGGCGAAGTACGAGGGCGCCCAGAACACGGACCCCGTGCCGATGCGGTTGATCCGCCCGGTGTACTCGGCCCCGGCAGGGGATCCGGTGCCAGGATGGCCACGGGGCCTTGACTGCTGTGACCCACCAGCGGGTCGTGCCGGTAGTCGGTCACCGTCCCCGGGTGGCGCGATGTGCAGTCCGGGAAGGAGGCGCCTGTCGGGCGTTCCCGTCCGTTGTTCCCGCCGGACAGGCCTGCGGGTTCCGCTGCCCGGATGTCCCTGCGTGTGCCGCTCTTCGGGCTTCGGCGCAGCATCAGAAAGGAGCGCAGGCCGTCACCCAAAAAGCTCATTATGTATATCGCTTCTTATCCGGCGAGGGGCGCTGCCGTCGAAGGCGTGCTGTTTCTTGATTTCCTGTGCGGAGTCGGCTAGAAATGTCAGCATTATCAGTGGTGCTGGGCAGTCATGGATGGTCGCATTGAAATACAAAACCATTCCGGTGGGCGATATTCGGGCCGACAGGCCTCTGCGGAATGTATTGGGATCTGTCGATAAGCTGAGGAGTTCCATCAAGCGGAATGGTATGCGTGTCCCACTGCTGGTCAACCCCGCGGATCTCAGTCTGATTAGCGGATACCGGCGTTATGCGGCGTGCCGGGGGTTGCGGAACATTGCTGTACGGGCGGCCCTTCCTGCTGATGTCGCCGAAGCCTGCTTCGAGATGGGGGAGCACGTCCGTCGGCCCGACAGTACGTACGCGCTGCCCATGACGCCTCGGGAGAGGGTCGGCCTGGCGATGAGGCTTGGTGAACTGCCCAAGCCTGTGCAGCCGGGTAAGTTCCGCTACGAGGACTGCATTGCCCCAACTGTCGACATCTCGGCAGCCATTCTCCAGCGCATCCGTACCGTGGTGCGCGCGGCCCAGGAGGATGCGCCCGATCCCGATGCCGCGATGGTAGGCGCCAGGAAGGTTCTCGGCCTCATGCTGCAGGCGGTCGAACGTCCCGTCGACGGCTGGACCACGGGTCAGACCATCCGCCTCCTGCATGCACTCCTCCGGGCCGGTGAGCATCCGGAATCCCTCGAGGACGTGTGCTCCTCCTCCCGTGTGCGGGGACAGCGGGCGGAAGGGCATCCTCTCCCGTCGGCCCAGCAGCCCGCAGGGGTGTCACCCGAACGCGGCGTCCCACGCCAGCACCCGTTCCCGCGAGCCGAAATCAGGCGCGGCATCGACACGATTTCCGGAGCGTGTGCCGGCCTTGAAAGTCTCCCCATCACCGGGATTCCCGTGGAAGAGGCGGGATACCTGGAGCGGGAAATTAAAAAGAACCAGAGAATCCTACGTCGTATCTTGAAGTGCGTGCAGGAGAGCTGAATGATTGACGTACATCCGCACAAGAAAATCGAGATGGTTGCCCCCGAGAACGTGACCACCGATCCACGGGTCAATACCAGGCCGGTGGACCGCAGCTGGGTGGCGCGCAAAATCCGGGAAGGATACGACGTCAAGAGGATCGGCGTGCCCACCGTGTCCGCCCGAGGCGATGGCACGTTCGTGTGGCTCGACGGGCAAAATCGCGGTGCCCTGTGTGTAGCGGCAGGCAGCGGAGCCACGAAGATCAGCATGATGGTCTTCCGGAGCCTGACCCTTGCGGAAGAAGCCGAACTCTTCCTCGGACTCAACGACAACCGCCGCGTAGCACCCATTTACAAGTTCCTGGCCGAAGTGACAGCCGGACGGAAGGAAGCGCTCGAGATCACCCGCATCGCAGGCCAGTTCGGATGGACGGTCTCGGACGCCGGCGGACCCAGCAACATCGCTGCGGTCGCGGCCCTCAACTCGATCTTCCGCTCCACGAAACCGGGTGGAGCGACCCTGCGCGCCACTCTCAAGATCGTAACCCAGGCATGGGGACACACCCCCGACTCCGTCAACGCCCATCTGCTCCTCGGGCTTGCCTCCGTGCTGAACGAAGCCCCACATCTCATCCCGGCTTCCATGATCAAGAAGCTGGCTCATCACGACGGCGGCCCGGCGGGCATTCTCAGGAAGGGACGTGGCTTTCGGTCGGCCACCGGATGCACCGTCACCCAGGGCGTCGACCAAGTCATCCGCGCCATCTACAACAGCGGTCGACGCTCCGGACGTCTGGCCACGTGGGGACCACCCGCCCCCCGCTCTGCCGGGCAGGAACAGATGGCCGCACGGGTGTGACAGCACGCAAGGCTGGGACTGCGTCCAATACCCGCACACCGGGCATGTGGCCGGCGCACTGAGCAACGGCACAGACCGGCGAAGCCGTTGGCGCAGACCACCAGGCCACGCGCACCCCAGTGCAAACCAACAGGCACTGCTGCAGGCCATCGTGACGACAGTGAAACGAGAACTGCTCGGCGGGAGCGCACGCCCGCTGCCCGCACCGAGACGCAGGGATGTACCCCCACACGCGGGTACATGGCACACAGCGCCGAAGCCTGCCGGGAGGCCGGTGCGAAGACCGGCTGAGGGCGGGGCATCGGACGTCAGCGCACGCCGGTTGTGCCCCCGCCTGCCTGCCGCCGACTGCTCTGGTGCGGAGAGGGAGTGGCCGTGCGGTGGCGCTGCCGTCCCGGCGAGCGTATCGGCATTTGATACCGCGGACGGTGCAGCATCCCGCTCGCGGTCCAGATGCCCGAGACGGTCGCGGACCTCTGGGTAGAACTCCGTGTCCTGAGGCTGGTACGGGGCCTCCCCGCCAGCACCGGTGTCATCAGCCGGGCCCCTCCTGCGATCAGCAGCATCGCCAACTGCGCCGTGGACAGCCGAAGCGCCGGGAGCCGGCGTCTCCTCCCTGCCGCAGGCACGCGACAGCAGCCGATCCGCGTCGCCATGCCCCCATGCGGCGGCCTGCGCGAGGTACTCGGCCGCCTTGTGGGCCGCTGCATCCGCGGGAGGCCCGGATCCTGTGGAACTGTGAACGGCACTGGAGCGCAGGGCGACGACCGCCATCCGGAAGGAGGCACCAGGGTGCTCGGCTCGCACAGCGACGGCGAAGGCCGCGCGGGCGGCTTTCATCTCACCGCGCCGCAGCGCCTTCGTGCCCAGCCGGTAGGCGCTGTTGGCGTCGGCGCGCAACTCCTGGTCTGCAGGACAAGACCCGCGCAGGCTCGGATCACCCCAGTCGCCATCAGGCCGGTCCCACCAGTCACCACACCGACTCCGGGCCCTCGACGGCACATGGTCTCCGCCCCCGCTCACGGTGGTGGCCTCCCCGCTGCGGTTGCTCGCTTCGAACCTCTTGTGGTTCACATCAATCACCGTTCCTGGCCTGCTTCCGGTCCACATGCGCCTTTCGCAGACGATCTTTGATCTCTGGAATCTCTCGGATCCTCTGGCGTCCCCGGGCCCACTGCTGATCCACTTGGTTGCGGGAGATACTCAGCCGATTGGCAATCTCGACGGCAGGAACATCCTGGCTGCGCAGGAGCGCCACCTCCCGCATCTGTGAAGGAGGCAGCGCAGCAATGGCCGCGTGCGCAGCGCCGATCAGTTCCTCATCGTCCGAAGGGCCCCACACCTGCGGATCCCTCACCACCACAGCACCCTGATCAGACAGCGGCAGCCGCCGCTCCACTTCCAGCGTGTGATAGCTCTCCACCAAGTCCACGGTGGCGGCTTCGTGAGCCACTTTGAGGGCCAGCCGCGAGGCGATCTTCTTGACGTAGGCGACGGGATTGCCCCGGGGATCGAGCCGGCCGCCGCGCCACGCACGCTCGATGGCTTCATCCGCGATGTCCTCCCGTGTGGCCACGCTCAACTGTGTGAACCTGCCCAGGCTGCTGATGACTTCTCCCCGGGCCCGGCCAAAGCGCGGAGCGCTCAGGGCCCAGAGATCAAACGAGCCTCCAAGACACGGCTCGTTGCCTGCGGCGCCGCTCACCACGGCCCGTGATCCTCCCGCTCGCCGGCTGCCGAAATTGGTGGCGTCGGCCACCACATGGTCAACTGCACCCCACCGGGGACCTGGCAATGCACGGCTGCCCCTATGGGCAGCGCCGTGAGCAGCCGCCCAACCAGCTCAGCTGTATTGCCTCCCGCGGTCTGCTGCGGCTCGACCGGACTCGGGCATGGTCTTTTGCCACGAACCAACCGCTCCCAGAGCCTGAGCACCAGACGGTGCAACCCCAGCATGTGTGCCACGGGGACCAGGCTCACGATAGTCATCACGTACTCGGCCATCGGGGACGTCATCTCGTCGCTCTCTTGCTGCTCGGGAAGATCTGGGCTGGCCTTTCACCTCCTCATAGCGATGCTGCCGACCCGTTCTTAACGAGCGCCGGAAGACTTCACCCGACAGGACGCATCGCCCGGCGGATGTTCACCGGTACGGACCACTGAAGGCGAAGGCGACCGCAGCCTCCCTGCACCAGCTGCGGAGGTACACCCCGAAGAGCCGGAAGGTCGCCAAGCTACTGAACGGGCACATCCGGTCCAATGCGCTGAAGGGGAAAGCCGACTACTCGAGCCGGAGGCCCCGGCCTTTCACACCGGGGAGGAATCACATCCGGTGTTGCGACACCCGGACCAGGGCGCGGAGGGCTCGTAATGCTGTCGGCCTCGCCCAGGTGATGTGAACGCGTGTGCCTGTGATCGCTGGTCGGAGTGGTGGCTGTGGTCCACCGACACGCTCGTCATGCGCTTGCGCAGCACCGCCACCGTCTGCTCATGCCACCAGGCCCACACCTGGCGTAGAACGAGTCGCTGCCCCTGGGGCAGAGCCGCACGCAACTTGCTGCGCACCGCCCGGTCGACGTCATCGATGACGGTCACGGAGTCGATGGCGCGCATCCGGCTGACGAACACCACCTGTTCGGCCATCCCTGATCTTGCGTGGGTATCCCCGGCTTCAGCTGGGGAGGGAAACGCATCCTTGGCTCGTAGGCGTGTAGCGCCGGAGTTCACTGCGTTGTCAGTGGGCTCCGCTAGGTTGCCGTGATCGAAGGGGGGTGGGCTGGATGATCCGTGCGTACAAGTTCCTCATGCGGCCTGCTGTCGGCCAGGCGATCGCGCTCGATGCGATGCTGGCCGATCACTGCTCGCTCTACAACGGGGCGTTGCAGGAACGCCGGGATGCCTATCGGCATGTCTCGAGGACGAGCGTCAGGTACGGGCAGCAGTCGGCGCAGCTCAAGGAGATTCGGGCGTTCGACCCGGAGCGTCAGGGCCGCTGGTCGTTCAGTTCGCAGCAGGCCACCCTGCGCCGTCTGGACAAGGCGTTCCAGGCGTTCTTCCGCCGGGTCAAGGCTGGTGAGGCGCCCGGGTATCCGCGTTTTCGGGGCGTGAACTGGTTCGACACGGTGGATTTCCCCAAGGACGGCGACGGCTGCCGCTGGGACTCCACCCCGCACGACCCCGTGACCCGCGTACGGCTCCAGGGTGTCGGGCACGTCAAGGTCAACCAGCACCGGCCGGTGGTCGGCAGGGTCAAGACCGTGTCCGTCAAGCGCGAGGGCAAGCGCTGGTACGCAGTGCTCACTGCCGAGCAGGCACAGCCCGAGCCGCTGCCCAGGACGGGCAGCGTGGCCGGCGTCGACATGGGCATAGCCAACTTCCTCGCCGATTCCAACGGCGAGTTCGTTCCCAGCCCGCGTCACGGGCGCAAGGCCGCTGCGAAGCTGGAAGCCGCACAGCAAGCCCTCGCCAGGTTCCCGCGAGTCCGGCGCGACAAACGGACCGCCAATCACCGCCGTGCCGTCCAGAAGGTTGCCGACCTGCGCCGCAAGGTCCGCCGTCAGCGGCTCGACCACGCACACAAGACCGCCTTGGGCCTGGTCCGCGAACACGATGTCATCGCGCACGAAGACCTCAAGATCCGCAACATGGTCAAGGCCCCCAAGCCGAAGCCCGACCCCGAACAGCCGGGCGCGTTCCTGCCGAACGGGGCCGCCGCGAAAGCCGGACTCAACCACTCGATCTCGGATGCCGGATGGGGGGTGTTCCTGACGATTCTGCACGCCAAGGCTGAAAGCGCCGGACGAGAAGTGATCGCCGTGGACCCCGTAACCCTCCCGGACCTGCCCTGAATGCGGGCACGTCTCAGCGGAGAACCGGCCCACCCAGGAGAAGTTCCACTGCGTCTCGTGCGGCCACTCGGCGCACGTGTACACGGTGGGCGCCCTGAACGTTCTACGGGCCGGGCTGGTCCGTCGCGACGCCAACCCGGCATAGCGAGAAGCCCCCGCGTTCACGCGGGGGAGGAGTCACCGGCAGTTTCAGGCTTGTGCGACCCGCATGGTGATCTCGGCGATGCGCTCCGCGGAGAGGTCGGGGGGCAGGACGGGCTGGACGAGGTGGCTGACCGTCAGGCGCACCACCGCTTCGACGGCCAGGTCTCGCGAGTGGGCGTCGATTGCGGGCCAGACTTCCGCCGCGTAGGCGGTGAGCATGCTGATGGCGGTGTCCAGGAGGGGCTCGGAGCGGGTCGTCAAGTGGGTGAGCAGGTCCTCTTCACCGCCCCGGCTGCTGGTCAGGATGGCTTTGATCAGCGGATTGTCGGCCGCCGTGTGCAGGGTGTACCCGATGGCGGCGGTGATGGCGGCCCTCATGTCGCCGGGGTGCGCGAGGAGTTGGTTCTGTATGCCGGTGAGAAAGCGTTCGACCTCGCGCATCACCAGTGCCTGGCCGATGGTCGCCTTGGAGCCGTACTCGGTGTAGACGGTCTGCCGGCTCACTCCGGCGGTGGTGGCGATGTGGGTCATCTTCAGCCGGTCCCAGCCCTCGGCTGCGACCCGCTCGTAGGCGGCGTCCAGGATCCGTTCCTTGAGCATGGAACGGACCGACTCTCGATAGCGCGTCATCTCGGCCCCATCCTAACGAGCAACGCCCGACACCTTGACGACTTAGTGGAGCTCTGTCTAGTTTCTGGACAGTTAGTGGTCGAAGTGTCCAATGGAGGTGGGGCATGGCAGGAACCTCGTATCCGCTCGGAGCGCCGGTGTCGCACGTGACGTGGCGAGACGGCAAGCGCTACCTGTGGTTGCTCGGACTGGTGCTGCCCGCCTTCCCGTTCGCTGCGTGGGGGCTGGCAGCGGCCACAGGGAACGGCTACTTCTGGTGGCTTCTGCCGCCGGTCGTCTTCGGCGTGATCCCACTGGTGGACCTCCTGGTCGGCAAGGACTCCGATAATCCGCCCGACAGTGTCCTCACCTGGCTGGAATCGGACCGGTACTACCGCTGGTGCACCTACCTGTTCCTGCCCCTCCAGTACGCCGGGCTGGTGCTGGCCTGCTGGCTGTGGTCCAGCGGCGGCCTGTCGGCCACGGACAAGGCGGGGCTGACCGTCACTGTCGGCATCGTCGCCGGGTTCGGCATCAACACCGCGCACGAACTGGGCCACAAGAAGGACACGCTGGAACGCCTGCTGGCACGGATAGCCCTCGCCCAGACCTGCTACGGGCACTTCTACATCGAGCACAACCGCGGCCACCATGTGCGGGTCGCCACCCCCGAGGACCCCGCGAGCTCCCGCCTGGGCCAGTCCTTCTGGCAATTCCTGCCCCGCTCGGTATTCGGCAGCGCCCGCTCGGGCTGGCACCTGGAAAAGCAGCGGCTCGGCCGGCTGGGCAAAAACCCGTGGAACCCGCACAACGACGTACTCAGCGCATGGGCAATGTCAGCGATCCTCTTCGCCGCGCTCACCGCCGTGTTCGGGCCGGACGTGCTGCCCTACCTGGCGGTCCAGGCGGTCATCGGCTTCTGCCTGTTGGAGGTCGTCAACTACCTCGAGCACTACGGGCTGCTGCGGCAGAAGACCCCCTCGGGCCGCTACGAGCGCTGCACCCCGCAACACAGCTGGAACAGCGACGACATCGCCTCCAACATCTTCCTCTACCACCTGCAGCGGCACAGCGACCACCACGCCAACCCCACCCGCCGCTACCAGGCCCTGCGCCATTTCGAGGAGTCCCCACAACTGCCCACCGGCTACGCGGGAATGATCGTGCTCGCCGTCCTGCCGCCACTGTGGAAGCGCGTGATGGACCCCCGGCTCCTCGCCCACTACGACGGCGACGTCACCCGGGCCAACATCCACCCCCGCACCAGGGGCAAGGTCCTCACCCGCCACGGGAGCTGCTGATGAGGCGCTACCTGTGCCCTGTCTGCGGCTACGTGTACGACGGGCGCGCCGGTGCGCCGCGAGAGGGGTTCCCCGCCGGTACGGCCTGGGCGGACGTGCCCGACAACTGGCCCTGCCCCGACTGCGGGGTCCGTGAGAAGATCGACTTCGAGGAGTTGGCGTGAAGGTCTGGGAATGCCTGGTATGCGGTTTCGTCTACGACGAGGCGCAGGGCTGGCCCGAGGAAGGCATCGCCCCCGGCACCCGCTGGGAGGACATCCCGGACAACTGGTCCTGCCCCGACTGCGGTGCCGCCAAGGCCGACTTCCAGATGGCCGAGGCATCCCGTGCCTGAGACCACACTCCGCACCATCGCCGTGGTCGGCACCGGAGTCGCCGGCGCGACCGCCGCGCTGACCCTGCGCAAGGAGGGCTTCGACGGCCGCATCCTCCTGATCGGTGAGGAACACCACCCCCGTACCGGCGCCCCCCCGCTGTCCAAGGACATCGTCAAGCGGGCCATGACGCCCGAGCGGCTCCGCCTGAAGCCGCCGACGGCCTGGCAGGAACTGGGCATCGAACTACGCACCGGCACGAAGGTCACGGGCATCGCCGACGGCACCCTGGAATGCTCCGACGGAGGCCGACTGCCGTACGACAGACTGCTGCTGGCGACCGGAGGACGCGCCCGCACCCTGCCGTACGCCGCCGGGCATGACCATGTGCACACCCTGCGCGGACTCAGCGACGTGCCCGCTCTCCGCGCCGACCTGGAGTCCGGCGGCCCATTGCTGGTCATCGGCGCCGGACTCGTCGGTCTGGAAGTCGCCGCGAGTGCCCGGTCGGCAGGACTCGACGTCACCGTCCTGGAAGCCGACGCGGAGCCCTTGCGCCGGGTGCTGCCCACCCACCTGCGCCACGCCGTCCTGGAACTGCACCGGGCCCACGGGACGCGCGTGCATACGGATGTCACGCTCATACGACTCACCCGGCGGGACGGCATGCTCGTGGCAACCGCTCGGGACGGAAGAAACTGGCACGCACACACGGTGCTGATCGCCGTCGGCATGCGGCCCGACATCGAACTGGCCGCCCAAGCGGGCCTGGACGTGGGTGACGGCATACTCGTCGACGCCCTGGGCGCGACCAGCGATCCGCGCATCTTCGCGGCAGGGGACGTGGCTCTGTATCCCGACCCGGCCCTTGGACGACGGGCGCGCGTGGAACAGTGGAACCACGCCCAGCAGCAGGCCGCCGCAGCCGCTAGGAACATGCTCGGCGCCGGGACACCCTTCAGCGCCGTGCCCTGGTCATGGACCGACCAGTACGGCGTCATGCTGCAGATCGCCGGCCATTTCACCGACGCCGACTCCCTGACGGTGCAGGGCGACATCGCCGGGTTCGACTTCGCCGCCCTGGCGATCGCGCACGGACTCCCCGTGGGAGCTGTGGCGGCCGGAAGACCCCACGACTTCCGCGCCCTGCGGACGGCCCTCGACCACGTGGACGGCAGCCCGTCCCAAGCCGCCCTACGGACACCGGCGGTCACGCACGCACTTCTCACAGGCGAACAAGCGGCGGGCCACGCTCTTCGGCCTGGGCAAGGAGAGCCAGACGTCCCGGACACCGGCGGATCACACACTGCCGCAGGCTGACGCTCTCGGCCTTGGCGTCCGCTCCCTGCTTCCCGCCTCACCGCGGCCGCCCGCAACATCATTGACACCGCCGGCTGCGCGCTGACGTCTGCGGGCGGCCCTATCCCCATCGCGTCGTGCCAGGGCACGCTGCTGCCGCACCCGTCGTCCTGCGCCCTGCACCGCGACCGCCATCCCACTCACGCACGCGCTCACCCGCCCGAGGCGGACGTACGCCGCACCGTGCGCTGCGCACTGGGCGAACTGACCGTCAGGTGGCCTCACATCGTCAACCACCCCAACCCCTCTGCCCGGGCCTGCCACGCGCCCGCATCCGCATCCGGCGCCCGATCCCGCCGCCGCTCAGCGACTGCCCCGCCCTGCAGTACGGCGCCCTGGCGCTGCACTACCTCCTCGACCACAGAGGAGCACCGCTGCCGCCGCAGTCATGGGACAAGACCCGAGCAGCATCCGCTACTTGGTGTGCTCGGCACCCGCGCAGTCCCGGACCGCAGCTCGCCGCCCGGCCCTTCGCGCGGACTCTCCGACCCGGCGAAACCCAAACCGGGGCCCAGCGGTCGTGCCGTGGGTGCTCCGGAGGCTGTTCAGCTGGCGGCTGTCTCCGGCTGCGGCTGGGCCTCGGTGGACTGCGGGGCGGTGGCGGCGGTGTAGAAGACGGATGAGCCCTGCTTGGTGCGGTGGGCGTGGCTCTTGGCGACCAGCCCTTCGACCGTGGTGCGCACGACGGTGGTCTTGATGGTGCGGTCGGGGTGGGCCTGGGTGAGTGCGGAGGAGATCTCGGCCGCCGAGCGCGGCTCGTTCTGCTGCTTGAGGTGGTTGCGGATCAGCTCGACGAGGGACGGCCTGCCGTCTGCCTTGGACGCCTTTGCCGACGAGACCTTGGCAGCCGTCTTCTTCGACGCTGCTTTGCTCGCACCCGCGGCGGCCGTCTTCTTCGACTTGCTCTGCTTGGGCTCGGCGGCTTGGCGGGGCACGGACGAAGCGGCCTTGGCGGCCGCCTCGGCGGCGGGGCCCACGCTGCCGAGCGCCTGCTGCATGTTCACCAATACGGTGTGGTCATGCTGCAGAGCACGCAGCTGCTCCTGCAGGGCGTCGACTTCCGCGCCGATGCGTTCCTGCTCCTTAGTGTTGCGCTCCAGATCACCCGTGATCTGGGTGACGTACTGCGACGTCAGTTCTGTACCGCTGGCCTGACTTCCAGACATGACATGGGCCCTTTCTGCAGCGCGCAAGCACGGTGGCAAAAGCATCAACCGTATGCGCCAGTGGATGACCGGATGGCCCGCAGGACACCACTGCGGCAGCCTGCAGGAATCTAGAGATAGTACGCACGAGTGGAACCAGATGTTCCTGCTGAGTGATGTGTCACTCTCCGTGAAGGTGAGGCGGCCAGTAGATACGGGTGCACCACGCCAGTAACTGGCAGTTGTGCCGTCAGTGCCGTCACCGTTGAACCGCCGCTCGGCCCACCCCGATCCGAGGTGACGAGTGCCAGGAGATTTCCTCGTCGCTGATGTGCTGCCAGCCAGCCAGAAGACGGGAGCGGACCAATTGGTCGAGGAGGTCCTCGATCTGCTGTGGGGACTGGCCGCACAGCCGGGCAAGGAGGTCGAGTTCCGCGTTCCCGGTGCTGTCACAGGTGTGGGCGGCGAGTGTCAGCGCGGTGAGCTGAACCGAGGGAGCCATCCCGCGCGGCGCGGCCAGGGGAGCGGGGCGCAGGGCCCAGTGGGCCGCGCGAGCACGGGCGCTGCGGCCGGAGGCCTGGTTCTGCATGGCCGCATCGAGCAGACGGACTTCCATGGGGGAGCGCGGCCGAGCAGGGCAGATCAGCCATCCGGCGTGCTCGAGTTCGCTCCACAGTTCGGTACGGCCCCGCAGCCGCATGCCGCGCAGGAAGCCGTTGGGGAGCTGGACATGCCCCTGATGGTCGGCGCGCAGCGCGCACTGCAGGGCCAGCAGGCGGGCGGCGGGGGAGGAGTATCGGGGCAGGGCCACCGCAAGGTAGGTGAGCATTTCCCTCACGCACAGCCGCTCGCCCGGCCCGTGAAGGGGACTGCGGCGCCGGGCTGTCCGACGCGTCGTTTTCGTCGGCGAGGGGCCGGTCAGTGTGTCGGGTACGACGGCGGTGTAACGGGTTGCGGCCGCGCAGGCGGCGCAGGCATCCGCAAGGCGCCACATGCGACCGCTGCGGTCACAGGTCAGGGTCAGCAGTACCGGGCCGGCGCAGCCGCGGCGGCGTGGGTGCCATGAGCAGCCCCGTGCCCGGCACTGGCAGGTCCGCAGATGCCCCGGCAGTGCGTCGTGTTGGGCATGGCGGGC
Organism: Streptomyces sp. NBC_00258; assembly: GCF_036182465.1. Taxonomy (NCBI): domain Bacteria; kingdom Bacillati; phylum Actinomycetota; class Actinomycetes; order Kitasatosporales; family Streptomycetaceae; genus Streptomyces; species Streptomyces sp. NBC_00258. The sequence goes on along the minus strand of NZ_CP108081.1, from coordinate 261,555 downwards.
CAGATGGGTCAGCGCGGCCGACCGTGCGGAGGAGGCCGGCAGCCGGTAGCCGTGAAGCGTGCAGTGAGGGCAGCTCAACAGCGGTCCGCCCGGCTGCGGGTGCAGCCGTACGGTCCAGATGCGCGGCACCGTGTCATGCGTGGAGAGCCTCATCCGGCTCGTCGTCCTCCGATCTGGTCCGTGCCGCTGAACTTCCGTGTCCCAGACGTCGGGAAACGGGAGCCAGGCACGCTGCGGTGCTGATCCTGCACCACGGATGTCACCCCTTCCCTAGCAAATAGTGCAGAGGTCTGCACTGACGGGGCAGGGTTCTGCACCGTCGGATGGTGGGGTGACGATCTTGCCGCCCGACCCCGACCTCACCGCGCTGCGCGTGACGCTCGCACGGTTGAGGAATGGGCGCGGATGGAGCTTCGATGAACTCGCCCGTCGTAGCGGCCTGGCCCGGCGCACCCTCATCGATCTCGAGCACGGTCGCACCACTGGCAGCGTCACCACCTGGCACGCCCTCGCCCACGCCTTCGACGTCCCCATCGAACACCTGCTGGGCCCGCTCTGCGACGACCACGCCCCGCCTGGATCCACGGCCTCCTGACCTGGTCGCACCCGGCCTGGCGCGCCGGGTGAATCACCCGAACCGGCGAGCAGGCATAGAACGCGTACTCGCCTACGCAGTCATGCGTTCGGCGCCGCTGGGCTGTCCGTGGGACACCGCCCTCGTCGCCCCCACCGCTGCGGCGTGGCACCTGGCACGGTCCGGGCCATGTGCCCCAACACCGCCTCCACCAGCCGCCACCGGGACAGCAGCCCCCGCACCACGTACCCGCGCCGCCCGCTGCGCGTGGCCGCCGCCAGCCCCAGCCGCCTGCTGCGCGCCGGCCAGAGCAGTCGCTGCCGCCAGTGCGGCCACCGCATCGACCTCTACCAGCGAACCGACCAGCGGCCCATCGCCCTGCACCCCGCCGAACTGGCCAGCGCCGATGTCCCACCGCCGTGCCGCTGGCACCTGAGCAGCGGCATCGCCCACCCCCACGGCGACGGCAGCCCCTGGTGCCGCATCCCGCACGCCGTGCTCTGCCCCAGCCGCACCGCAACCACCCGGACGAGCCCTCACATCGAGGCCATGCGCCGCCAACTCGCCGTCCGCACCCGCCGCCTCATCGACACCGGCGCCATCACCCAGACCCCGCCCACCTCCGGCGAGACTCTCGCGGACAGCCGGGCTGTCGTACAGCTCCTGCTCGGCCGCTACCTCGCCGAGGGCCCCATCGACGGCATCCGCTGCGTCGCCCAGACACGCCAGCGCCGCCGCTGCCCCCACCCCGTCCTCGACCCCCGCACCCCGGCCGGCATCTGGACGCTCCTGCCCGTCGGCCCGCAGCACGGCCAACTCGCCCTGCCCGACGCCCTGATGGCCGTCTACGACCTCAGCCGCCTGCCCTACACAGAGCAGCTGCGCTGGCGCACCCAGCGCTGCCCCGCCCACGCCGCCACCCCCGGAGCCGCCGACCTCACCCTGGCCGGATGGCAGGTCTTCGACCCCCTCCTGCACACGGCACACATCCGCACCTGCCTCCCACACCCCCCGCCAAGCCGCCGCAGGGAGGCGTGACGATGCCGCACCACGCCCTGGAAATCACCCTGACCCGTCCCCTTGCCCCCGCCGAACTCCGCCATGCCGCCCGCGTGCTGCCGCTCGCGGCCGACCACGACACCACCCGCCTCATGGTCCTCGCGCGCGCCAAAACTCCCGGCCGGGCAGCGCACCGCCTGCGTCAACTCCTCGACACGCAGTTGCCCATCGACGTGATCACCACCCACTACCCGGACGCAAGCGGGCAGGTCCTGCTCAACGTCGCCTTCCCGGCTGCCACCCGCACCACCCTGAAGACTGCCGCCGACCACACCGGCCAAAGCCCCGAGCGCTTCGTCCAGCTGGCCCTGCACCGCGCCCTGGCCCAGCACGCCAGCGACGAAGCCGACCGCCTCCACCAGGAGGCGAGGCACCTCCTCACCCACACCACCGCCGCGCACCTCCTGGCGGCCGTCGGACACGCTCTCACCCAGACCCCCGGAGCACCGCAGCCATGAACCCGACCGACGAACAGACCGCCGCGGCCGACGCCTTCCACACCGGCGACCACCTGGCCCTGCAGGCCGGAGCAGGCACCGGAAAGACCACCACCCTGGAACTGCTCGCCCGCACCACCAAGCGTCGCGGCCGCTACCTCGCCTACAACCGGGCCATCGCCCAGGACGCCCGCTCCCGCTTCCCCTCCACCGTCACCTGCAAGACCGCCCACGCCCTGGCCTACGCAGCCACCGGCCACCGCTACACCCAACGTCTGAACGCTCCCCGCCGCCCCGCCTGGCAGACCGGACAAGCCCTCGGCATCACCAAAGCCATCCGCATCGGCGAACGCGACCTGTCACAAAAGACTCTCTCCAACGCCGCCCTGCGCACCGTGGCCCGCTTCTGCCACACCGCCGACCCCGCGATCACCCGCCACCACGTCCCGCACCTGCGCGGCCTCGAAGACTGCAACCTGCACGCCGAACTCGCCGCACACATCGTCCCGTTCGCCCGCAAGGCATGGGCTGACCTGCAGCACCCCGATGACGGCGCAGTCCGCTTCGACCACGACCACTACCTGAAGATCTGGGCCCTCACGAATCCGAAAATCGACACCGACTTCCTGCTCCTGGACGAGGCCCAGGACACCAACCCCGTCGTCGAACAGATTTTCCTCAACCAGCGCGACCATGCCCAGCTGGTGATGGTCGGCGACTCCGCCCAGGCCATCTACCACTGGCGCGGCGCCAAAGACATCATGACCGGCTTCGACGGCACCCAGCTCGCCCTGTCCCAGTCCTTCCGCTTCGGCCCCAGGCTCGCCGACGAGGCCAACCGATGGCTGACCATCGCAGACGCCCCCATCCGCCTCACCGGGACCGAGACCGTGCCCACCGAACTCGGCCCCCTCACCCGGCCCGACGCCGTCCTGTGCCGCACCAATGTCGGCGCCATGGCTCAGGTCATGGACCTGCTGGATACCGGATACCGGGTGGCACTCGTCGGGGGAGGGGACAGCCTGCGCGCCCTGGCCCTGGCCGCCCACGACCTCAAGGAAGGCCGCCGCACCACCCACCCCGAACTGATCCTGTTCCCCTCCTGGGGCGAACTGCAGGACTACGCCACCCACGACCCGGCGGGACGCGACCTGCAGCCGCTGGTCGACCTCGTCGACACCCACGGCACCGACGCCATCCTGGCCGCCGTCGCCCAACTCGCTCCCGAAAACCAGGCAGAGGTGACCGTCTCGACCGCCCACAAAGCCAAAGGCCGAGAATGGGCCCGTGTGAAGATTGCTGACGACTTCACCCCGCCCCCGGACAGCGATCAGCAAGACGATACTGGCCGTGCTCTGCCAGGCCCCATCGACGGTGGTGAAGCCCGCCTCGCCTACGTGGCCGTCACGCGCACACGCAGAGGCCTCGACCTTGGCGGCCTGTCCTGGATTCACAGGCACCCCGACGGCAGAGGCGGACCCCACGCCCCTACGCGGGATCCCGGTCTTCTTGGAGCCGAACCGTCCGAACCAGCTCACGAGGCATAGGACGGCTGTCCGCGCCGCCGCCGTACTCCAAGACGACGGCGTGCGGGTATTGCGGACAGTCGGCACGGCTGCCTCGCCGTTCAAACGGGCTGCCGGTTCGCCACGGCGTGTCGTGGCGTTGTACACCGTGCGCTCACCTGTGCTCTGCCCCGGGGGCTGCAGGAGCCGTTTGGGCTGAGCAGTGTCTGGCTGACCGAGTCCGCGGGGCGCGAGTTGAGAGGGCATCAAATTTGGATAGATAACACCATATGTTTTAGCTATTCCGTTTCGCCTGAAGCCTCAGGCAGGTGTGCTTCCGCAGGCTCGCCGTGGTCGATCTTCATCGACGTGCGCACCGATGAGGGCGCCAGAACTGAGACGGCGCCCGCGACGCTGAGCTCGTTGTGGGTGGTGCTTGTTTCACCAGCGGCGCGGGCCAGAGGAAGATCGACGTTCACGGGCTTCACGGAGACCTTGATCTCCCCTTTGTCCTGGCATCGGACGGCGACGATCAGGGCATCCCCCTTCTCGCGCTCGCCGAACTCGAAGGTGCCGCCACCACAGGTCTCGCCCTGACGGCACGACGAGGGTCCTGGTGTCGTCCAAGTCGGGTGGGGACTTCACTGAGTCCTGTTCAGGGCGGGGAGATGCGTCGGGTGCCGTTGTGCTGGGCGTAGCCGGCTCTGGAGTACTTGCGGCGTCCGTCTCCTCAGAGGTGCAAGCGGCAGCATGGTTGCTGACACAGAAGGCTCAGCCCCACGGAAAGCCGCCGGGACACTACTTGGTTCCTCGTAACGGGGCAGGTTGGTGACCTGCGGGGATCATCTCTGTGGAGCGCTGACCTGGCTCTTTATCGATTGCTTGCGATGGGGTGCGACGGTCTTGGTTGGGTGTCCTGCGGGCTGGTGGAGCCGCTTGTGGGGAGAGGACGCGGGACGAGGTGACAGTTCTGTGGACTGAAGTTCGCGGCGGTGTAATCGGCGGCCCGGTCCGGACACGTACAGGGTGAGAGCCACAGGACGGGGAGGGCGCAGCATGGGGCAAGCAGCGGATGACTGGAACACCTTCGAGGCGATCTACCGGTCCACGTACGTGCCTGTGCTGCGTTTTCTACGACGTCGGGTGGCGTGGGATGACGCGGAGGACGCGGCGGCAGAAGTGTTCGCCACGGCATGGCGTAGGCGGCAGGACCTGAAAGGCGAGCCCCGTCCATGGCTGTACGGAATCGCCCGGCACGTCGCGGCGAACACACTGCGGTCTTCTGGTCGGGCCGCACGACTCAGTGATCGTCTCCGCGATTGCTCGGCGGAGGGAGATATCCGAGCGGCAGAGGACGAAGTCCTGGGCCGCTTGGGAGCGGTCGACGCCTTGGCCCAGCTGTCCCCGGACGATCGTGATGCGCTGATGCTCGTGTCCTGGGACGGGCTGCAGGCGAGCGACGCGGCGAAGGCCATGGGGCGCAGTCGGGGAGCCTTCGCCGTCCAGTTACATCGGGCGAGACGGCGCCTGGAACGAGCCATGACTGAAGAGGGCTTGAACCCGGATGAATTGTCGTCGTTGGCACTTGAGGGGAGAGCGGGATGAAGAGGGAAATCGAACGCGTGCGAAGGCTGCTGCCCAATGCCATCGATCCGGCTGCGGCGTCAGTGCCGCTCGGAGAGTCTGCCCAGCTCTCCGAGCGGGCTGAGCGTGAACTGACGAGCCTCCGCTTGTCGGCAGTCGCAGAGGCAGGGGGAGCGTCCCGCAGCAGGCCCGGCCGCAGGATCGTACTCACCGCTCTGGTGGCCTCGGCAGCGGCAGGCGCGGTGGTCAGCGGAGGCATGCCGTGGCCCGGATCGGAAGGAGAGGCCGTTGCCCACGCGGCAACCCCTCCGGTGCTGTCCCTCACGCCGGTGAAGTCAGCACCGCAGGACTTCCTACAGGACTTCGCGACAAGAGTGGCAAAGCTGCCAGGAGAGCGAGTTCACGGACCGTACGGGTACACCAAGGTCTGGGGGTGGGCACTGAACACCAGTGGTGACGTGCCTGGCGGAGTGGCGAACGCGGCGGTCCCAGAGGAAACGGAGTCCTGGGTCAAGGGCGACGCGTCGGGCCGCAGGCGCATCGTGTACGGGGATCCGATCTTCCCTAACCTCGCGCAGGAGAAGGACGCTCGAGACGCTCAGCTCATCGCCGGAAAGAAAATCGAGGACACCGAATACGGCCGGGGGAAGTTCCCGAGCCCGGAGAGCGACGCCTGGAAGGACGTCGCACCGTTCTCTGCGAGCCCCAAGAAACTGGCGCGGCAGCTTGGTGAGGTGAACTGGGAATCCGGGCTGTTGGTCAAGGGTGTCGAGGACATGCTGCGCTACGCCGGCAGGTCAGGGCCCGTGGCTCCGGCTCTCCGCGCTGCAGCCTTGCAGGTTCTGGCCGAGGCACAGGACGTGAGTGTCGCTACGACGACGACGTGGCAGGGGCAGGAGGTCGTCGCGGTAACCCAAGGGGAAACCTGGAAGGGGAGCACTTCGCGCCAGTCGGTGCTCTTCGACCCGCGTACCGGCGATCTGGTGGGCAGCGAGGATGCCCTGTTCGGGAACGCGCGCGCGTTGAGGATCAAGGTGCCGGCGACGACATCTGTGAGCGAGGTGCTGGCACGGGCCACGGTCGGGGAAATCGGTGAAAGGCCTAAAAAATGACCGAACGGAAGCGGCCGAGGCCCCCATGGGTCAAGACACTCCGGCTACGCGGCCACGATCCCTCCCGGGGCGAGCCGAAACCTGAACTTTTGATGGAGGACGTGAGGCAGGGAGTCTTGGATGGATTGTTCGAGGCGGGCGCCCTGCTTCCAGAGATGCCGCAACTGCGGCAGATGTACGCCCTGAGCCAGGACGGTGTACGGGACGCCATGTTGTGCCTGCGGCGCGAGGGGATTGCGAATCTCCACGATGAGTACGAGGAGACCTACTTCGTCGACGACGACTACGTGCGCAGCGTAAGGGAGACATCTGGTGACGCCGGGTGACGCGCCCGCGCATCGGACACGCCACCCGGCCGGTCAGGATCTGACTAGAGGCGGCACGCCTTGACGAAGGTCGCCTTGTCGTTGTTGATTCCCAGGCTGGAGACCTTGGTCCAGGGGTTCTCCACCCAGAGTTGTCTCACGAGATTGTCGTACACCGTGACCTTCATGCCCCAGTGGTCGATGTTCCGGGTGGTGTTGACCCAGGAACTTGTACGCACACCTTCCGTGAGCAGGTGCCTGGGGTACTGGAGCGATACCAGCGACGTACGGCCCGTCTGACCAGGCAAGTCAAGGCCGTGGTCAAGGAGTTAGCGGGCCGGGCCGGGGCTCGTTTGCTGGCGATACTCGCGGTGGGCATCTCGCGGCACACCGCCCTTCGGACACTGCTGCGTATCCCACTGCCCACCGGCCGAATACCCCGCGTGATCGGCGTCGACGACTTCGCTCTGCGCCGGCGCCACCGCTATGCCACCGTGATCATCGATGCCGAGACCCACGAGCGGATCGACGTGTTGCCCGACCGCACGGCCGACACGCTGGAAGCATGGTTACGCGCTCATCGGGGCGTCGAGGTCGTCTGCCGCGACGGCTCCGCGACTTACGCCGAGGCCATCCGCCGTGCTCTGCCCGACGCGGTGCAGGTTGGTGATCGCTGGCATTTGTGGAAGAACCTGTGCGAAGCCGCGCTGAGCGAGGTCAAGGCGCACAGCACCTGCTGGGCCACCGTCCTGGACGCGCCCCTCTACGACGGCCCCCGTGCACAGACCACCCCTGGAACGCTGGCACCAGATCCACGACCTGCTCGACCAGGGCGTGGGCCTGCTCGAATGCGCCCGCCGTCTGCAACTGGCCCTGAACACCGTCAAACGCTACGCCCGCACCGATCGGCCCGAGCGGATGCTCCGCGTCCCCAAATACCGCGCGAGCCTTGTCGACCCTTACCACGAACACCTGCGCAAACGCCGGGCCGAAGACCCCGCCGTCCCGGTCAAGCACCTCTTCGAAGAGATCAAATCCCTCGGCTTCACCGGATGCCTCAACCTCTTGCACAAGTACATCAACCAAGGCCGCGCGGACGCCGACCGCAGCCACATCTCCCCTCGCAGACTCGCCCGCATGCTCCTCACCATGCCCGACAACCTCAAGGCCGAACATCAGCACCTACTGGACCGGCTCATCGCGGCCTGCCCCGAGATGACCCAACTCGCCGTCTACGTCCGGGACTTCGCCCAGCTCCTGAAGCCTCACCCAGACAATGCCGACGCGCTCGAACTCTGGATCACCCAAGTCCGCACTGCCGATCTGCCGCACCTGCATGCCTTCACCCGAGGGCTGGAGCGAGACCTCGACGCCGTGATCGCCGCGTTCACACTCCGCTACAGCAACGGCCCCACCGAGGGCGTCAACACCAAGACCAAGCGCATCGCCCGCCAGATGCACGGACGAGCAGGCTTCACCCTCCTCCGCCACCGCATCCTGCTCGGATAGCACCACCCTCCGTCACCACCGAATGTGAGACAGGGCCGTTAAATTGACACACCCGTGCGTCGAAGGGAGCGAGCTGTTCCATCAGCCGGGTGGGCAGCTGGATACGGCGGGCGAAGTCCTTCGGTCCAGCGAATTGGTTTTACAACGCGCAGGGTGACGACCATGCGGGCGTTGTCCTTGTTCAGTCCGGTATGAGGGCGGGCGCTGACGTGCCGTGAATTATTCCCATGGTCTGCGCACGCCGAACGGCTAGCGTCGGCGGCTGTCAGCCAAGCCGCTGCATGCGCCCGAGCGATGAGGACCGAAATGCCGCACCTGATCGCCGATGCCACGTGGGCACCCCCTGCGCATGGACGCCAGCAAACATCTGGTCGCGCCGTTCAAGGGGTTGCCGTCCGCGACCCCGGCCCGCCGCTGCAAGGCGGTCTGTGAGCCCCGCCAAGGAGCTGCCTGTCGCAGGGACGGGAAGCTGTCTTTTGCCCGCGAACACATGCCGTGCTTTGTCGGCGCTGACTCCGTGATGCGAGTGGCGGCGATGAGTGCCCACGTGGCATCGGCGATCAGCTGTGCTTGTTTCCCTTCCGGCGCCAGGCGGGGACATTCGGGCGCCGCTCCTTCAGGGGGCGATGCGCCGCTGTGTCCCACGCGACGCCCTGACCGACTGAATACAAGGAATACGCACCGTCCATCACACCCGGACACGGCCAGGGTGACTCAGGTCACAGGGTGGCGGTGCATCGCAGCGGGGGAGCCAGCGACTTTCCGTGGATATAGGGGGCTGGCCGGAACGGGGACGGTGTAGATGGAGCAGAGCCGAGCCGAGGGGTTCGACGGGTTCGTGGCAGCCCGTTGGCCGGCGTTGCTGCACCTCGCGCGCCTGCTCGTCGGCGGCGACCGGCACCGTGCCGAGGATCTGCTTCAGGAGGCCCTGGTCAAGCTCTGGTTCGCCTGGCCCAGGGTCGCCGAGGAGGCGCCGGAAGCGTACGTACGCAAGGTGCTGGCCCGTGCGGCGGCGCGCTCGGCGCGGCGCCGCTGGTGGGGTGAGCGCCCGGTCGAGCAGCTGCCCGAGCGGGCAGAGGCGGGTGATGTGTCCGCCGCGGTGGCGGAGCGCTCGCGGCTGGAAGCCGCGCTGGGCCAACTGCCGCCCCGGCAGCGGGCCGCGGTCGTACTGCGCTACTACCAGGACCTGCCCGAGAGCCAGGTGGCGCAGGTGCTGGGGTGCCCGGTGGGTACCGCCCGGTCCCATGCGTCGCGTGGCGTGGCGCGGCTGCGTCGGATCCTGGCCGATGTCATCGAGCCGGTGGGGTGAAGGGGAGTTGATGGATCACTTCGAGCTGGAGCTGTCGCGGATGATGCGCGACACCCAGGAACCCGCCCCCTTCGAGGCGCAGCACCGGGCACGCCTGCGGGCCGGTGTGCGGGCCCGCAGGCGTGCCCGCACGCTGCAAAAGGCCGTCGGGTCGGTCCTGGCCGTTGCCGGACTCGGCATCGGCTTGCTCCTGCTACCCCACAACCCCGGCGAGAACCGGCCGCAGGCGCCCCTTCCGCAGCCCGCAACCAGTCCGGTACCCCCGAGTACTACCCCATCGCCGGCAGTAACCGGCACATCCCCGAGCGAGACCTCCACCGCGGTTCCCGCCAACGGGCTCACGACGGCGCCCGCGGCACCGGCCACGACCGAGAGCTCGGTCACGGTGTCCTCGAATCCGCCCCCGTCCGAGACGAACACCTCGCCGCCCTCCAGCTCGGGAACGCCGAGCGCGACGGCTCGGACAACTCCGACGACGCCGGACTCGTCGTCACCGTCAGAGCCGGAGGAACCCGGATAGCGGCGCCCACACCGCCTCCCCCCATCCGCAACTGCTGATCGCAGGGCGTGCCCTGGGTGACTTCGGCATGCCCGACGAAAAAAGACAGACATGGACAGAACGTGATGAATGCTATGGATCAACTGCCGCTGCGCCCGCCCGTGTCGGTGCATCACCGGGAGCCCGTCCTCGACGTGGTCGTCCCGGTGTTCAACGAGGAGGCGAGCCTGGAACGCAGCGTGCGGCGCCTCCACGCACACCTGCGCGAGACCTTCCCGTACCCGTTCCGCATCACCGTCGCCGACAACGCCAGCACCGACAAGACCCCGCGGATCGCGGCCCGGCTGGCCGCCGAACTGCCGGAAGCGGAGTGGCTGCGGCTGGCCGACAAGGGACGAGGCGGGGCGCTGCACGCGGCGTGGTCAAGGTCACGGGCCCCGGTGCTCGCGTATGTGGACGTGGACCTGTCGACCGATCTGACGGCGCTGCTGCCGCTGGTCGCCCCGCTGATCTCCGGCCACTCCGACATTGCCATCGGCACCCGCCTCGCCCGGGGCTCGAAAGTGGTGCGCGGCCCTCGCAGAGAGATCATCTCCCGCTGCTACAACGTCCTGCTGCGCTCCACCCTCGCCGTCGGATTCTCCGACGCGCAGTGCGGCTTCAAAGCGGTGCGCCGTGACGTCGCCGAGCGACTGCTGCCCCTCGTGAAGGACACGGGGTGGTTCTTCGACACCGAACTGCTGGTGATAGCCGAGCGGGCCGGGCTGCGCATCCATGAGGTGCCGGTCGACTGGGTGGATGACCCCGACAGCCGGGTCGACATCCTCGCCACCGCCCTGGCCGACCTGCGCGGCATCGCCCGGATCGGCCGGGACCTGGCCCGCGGCACACTGCCCACAACCGCGCTGCGCCGAAGCGCCGCCGACCCCGCACCCACCGGCCTGGCCGGGCAACTGCTGCGCTTTGGCGCCGTGGGAGCCGTGAGCACCGTCGGATACGTGCTGCTGTACGCGGCGCTGCGCCCACCTGCGGGACCACAGGCCGCCAACGCGCTGGCCCTGCTGGCCTGCGCGCTCGCCAACACCGCGGCCAACCGCCGGCTCACCTTCGGGCTGCGCGGCCGTACCGGTGCACTGCACCACCAGGCCAAGGGCCTGGTGGTCTTCGCGGTCGGCCTCGCACTCACCAGCGGGTCCCTGGCCGTACTGCACCACCTGGCACACCGACCGGCGCGCCCCACGGAGATCGCAGTGCTCGTCGCCGCCAACCTGGCCGCGACGCTCCTGCGCTTCCTACTCTTGAGGGCCTGGGTCTTCCCCGCCCGTCGGCGTGGAACGGGAGCCACGGCCGCATGAGCGACACGACCTCCTGGACGGCCCGCCTCGCCGTCCATCCCGACCCCTCTGTCCCCGAACGCGGCGACGATCTGCGCACCCGTCTGCTCCGTACGGCCAGGCACTACGGTCCCGTGCTGGCCCTGTACGGCGTTCTGAAGCTCATCGGCTTCGCCGTCTTCATGTACCTGCTGGACTCCGCAGGGGACTTCCGGCGGAAGAACCCGCGTTTCGGCGGCGGCGCCCACGCCTGGGACGTGCTGGCGAGCTGGGACGGCTGGTGGTACCAGCAGATCGCGGCACACGGGTACGACCCCGCCCTCGTCCGTATTCCCAACGCCAAGGGGCTGATCACCCTCGAAGGCAACTCGGCGGCGTTCTTCCCGCTCTACCCGGCGACCATGCGACTGGTCTCCGAAACCACAGGCCTGAGTCTGTACGGCTCCGGCATGCTGGTCTCGGTCCTCGCCTCGTTCATCGCCGCCCTCGGCATCTACGCCGTCACCGCCCATTTCGGCGGCAGACGGGCCGGCCTGGCCGCAGCCGGCCTGTGGGCCGTCTGGCCCGGCTCGGGCATGGAGTGGTCGGCCTACTCGGAGTCCCTCTACGTCGCCCTCGCCGTCTGGGCCTGCCACGCCGTGATGAGAGGACACTGGCTCACCGCCGGCGTCCTCACCTTCACCGCCGGCCTCAACCGGCCCACCGCCGTCGCACTGATCGCCGCCCTCACCGTCGCCGCGCTGCTGACACTCCACCGCCGCCGGGAAGACCTCGCCCGCCTGTGGACCGCGATACTGATCGCGCCGCTCGGGCTCGCCGGCTACCTGCTCTGGGTCGGCAACCGGATGGGCGACCTCGGCGGTTACTTCAAACTCCAGGAAGGCGCCTGGGCCCACACCTTCGACTACGGCAAACACACCCTCAACGTCCTCACCGGCGTCGCCGTGGGCCACTTCGACTATCTCTCCGCCTACCCCTTCGCGGACACCATCGGTGTACTGGTCGTACTGCTGGGCCTGCTCCTGATCCCCCTGCTGATCCGCCTGCGCCCGCCGACCGTCCTGACCGTCTACACGCTCCTCACCTTCACCCTCGTCCTGGGCAGCCAGCAGATATTCGCCAACGTCTCCCGCTACCTCCTCCCCGCCTTCCCCCTCTTCATTCCCCTCGCCATCCCCCTGAGCCGCCTCCGCCCGCCGATGCTGTGCACACTGCTCGCCATCACGGCGGCCGCATCGGGCTCATACGCGGGATACGTACTCTTCGAACACGGAATTCCATAGAGGCCGTTGTCTCCCGTTGTTTGATCCCGGGACACGCGCGTCATTCTGGTTGTCGCCTCCTCGCGCCACGAGGCGGTGTTCTCGCCTGAAGCGGCGGGCCACGAGGTCAGTCATGGCCAGGTGGATCATGGCCTCGCTGCTGGTCGCGCACGGCTGCAATGTCGGCTACACGCCGGTCATCGGTCGGCGGGATCGACGAGCTGAAGTACGGCAGGTTGTCCCACGTCGACCAGACGTATCTGCGGCTGGCCACCTACCGGGCCGCGAACGCCACCCTCATCGAGCACCAGGCGTCCATCGGCCTCGCGCAGGTGTGGGGCGGCGGGCTGGTCGCCTCCGTGGACGGCATGCGGTTCGTCGTCCCCGTCCCCTCGGTCTACGCCCGCCCCAACCCGAAGTACTTCGGGCGCCGGGGCGGTGCGACGTGGCTGGACATGATCTACCGGGCGGAATTGCGTCGAATGCAACACCCGACGTAACCGCACCTAGAAGCCGTGATCTGTGAAAGGGAGGGGCGTCAGCCCTTGGCTGACGCCCCTCCCTCCGACGGTTGGTGCACCACGACCAGCCCCGCATGGTGCCCGAGAGGCACCAATAGAACGTTCTGGTGGTGAAAGCCTCCGGAATGACGAAAGCCCAGCCTTGTAGGAGGCCGGGCGATCGTTGCAGACAGGAACGTTGTGTCCTGCGCGGTGTGAGAACCTGCATGACATCACGTCCTGGATGCGATTTCAAATGCAACCAGGAAGGAGTGATCATCGTGGCTAAGAACCCGAAGCAGACAGGCAAGAAGGCGGCTTCCAACGCCAGCAAGGTGCTGGCTGACCCGAAGTCGACCAAGGCCGAGAAGTCGGCGGCGGCCAGCGCGCTGGCCCAGACGCCGTCGACCAAGAAGAAGAAGTGATTCTGGCCGCCCCGGGCCTACACCTGGGGCGGCCAGCCCATTTCCCCTGGTCGGAGGCTCTGGCGTAACCGATTCAACGATGTTGCGTTAGATGCATCGTGAGTCGAGGGGTGGATCTGCCAGGGGCCGCGCACTTGGTGCTGGCCGACGGGGTTGTGCATCTGGAACCGGAGCCGGCCGTCTTCGAGGCGATGCTGGACGGCTGGGCCCGGCAGCAGAGGACCCGTTTCCTGGACGAAGACGGGACGATCAAGCCGCGGCTGTCAGTGGTGCGGAGGTTCGCCGAGTTCACCAACCAGTACCCCTGGCAGTGGGAGTCCGCCGAGGTTGAGGCGTTCATCGACCACCTGAGGTCGCGGCGGAAGAAGTTTGCTGTCTCCACCGGCCGGAACTACCAGAACGCCCTGCGGATGTTCTGCGAGTACGTCACTGATTCACGCTACGGATGGCCGCTGCGCTGCCTGGACCGGTTCGGTCAGGCACCCGCACAAATCCTGCATGAGTGGAACACGATTACCCACAGCAGTGAGTACGAGGGCGATGCCAGCCGACGCCCACTGACCTACGACGAGGTCCAGGCCCTGTTCGATGCGGCCGATGCACGGGTCGACGAGATCCGGGCCCGGCGCCGCAAGGGATCCCTCGCCGCCCTTCGGGACGCCATCCTCCTCAAGACCGTCTACGCCTACGGACTGCGCCGCCAGGAAGCTTGCGGTCTCGACCTGGCAGACCTGCGGCGGAACCCGAAGATGTCGCAGTACGGCCGGTTCGGCGGCCTGTTCGTCCGTTATGGGAAGGCGTCCAAGGGCGGCCCGCCCAAACGACGCACCGTCTTGACCGTCCCCGAACTGGACTGGATCGCCGACCTCCTCGACCAGTACTTGGACGAGGTCCGCCCGGCCTTCACCCCGGGAAAACACCCCGCGCTCTGGATCACCGAACGCCGCGGCCGGATGTCCGCCCGCCGCCTGGACGAAGCCTTCGAGACCGCCCGCAAGGCGGCGGACCTGCCCGAAGAACTTGACTTGCACGGACTCCGGCACAGCTACGTCACGCACCTCGTCGAGTTCGGCTACCCCGAGCGGTTCGTCCAAGACCAGGTCGGCCATGCCTACGCCAGCACCACCGCGATCTACACCGGCGTCTCGGACGACTACCGCAACCGGCTGCTCCAGCGGATGTTGAAGGAACGGCACGCCGAGCTCTGGGAGGACGACGAGACGTGATCAAGAAGATGGGCTACCAGTGGCACCTGCGGCAGATCATGGCCACCCGGCAAATGTTCCAGACCACTGACCTGGTCGGCCCGCTCGCAGAGCGAGGCGTCGCCCTGTCCCGGGAGCAGGTATTCCGCCTGGTCACCCAGACCCCGCAACGGCTTTCGATGGACACCCTCGCGGCGCTCTGCGACATCCTTGGCTGCCAGCCCGGTGACCTCATCGAAGTCCGCGTCGTCAACGAGGAGATCCGCAAGACCGCAGACGAAGCACCTCTCCGGCCGCTGCCGGCCGCCCGCCGGACCACGATCCGCCGCCCCGAGGGACTATGACCAAGGCTCGCGACCGGTGGCGAGCCGAACAGCGACAGGCCGCCCTGGATCGCGTGATCACCGCGCTCACCGCCTCGCTGCCCGACCTGGACCGGGCACAGGCAGGCCAGGCCGTCGCCGAGGCACACGCCGCAAAGGGCATCCCGCTCCGCGACCTCGACCAGCACCTCGCCGACCACCCCAAGGCCCTGACCTCCGGCGAAGCCCACTGCCCGCCTGTCGTCGTCCGCCTCGCCAAGGTATTGCACACTGCGGGACACACAACCGTGGTCCGACCGGCCTGCACCGACTGCGGAAGATCCAACCTGGAGCTCCCCCGGCTCGGCCCCAACGGGCGCCTCTGCATCAACTGCTCGGCCCGCAGCAGCAAGGGCACCTGCGACCGGTGCGGTCGAACCGACACCCGGCTCGCCGCCCGCAGGGCTGAGGGCCTCATCTGCTACTCCTGCTATCGCGTCGACGCGGACGTCATCGAGGAATGCGCCGCCTGCGGCCAACTCCGCATGCCGGTCACCCGTCGGCCGGACAACTCCCCGCTCTGCGTCTCCTGCTGGGAAGCTCCCCAACACACCTGCGTGAGCTGCGGCACCGTTGGACCAGCCAAGTCGAAATGCTCGGGCGGGCCGCTCTGCGCGTCCTGCCACCACCGCCAGCAGAAGCCGGTCCGGGAATGCGGCCGCTGCGGACAAGTCCGACCCATCGCTCGTCGGGCCACTCGCTCACGGCCGGACATCTGCGAGGACTGCCACAGTGGGCCGGCCATGACCTGCTCCGTCTGTGTGAGAGTCCGCCCCTGCCACCGCGGGACGGACGGCGCCTGGACCTGCCGGAGCTGCCGCCCGGGGGCCACCCGGGAGTGCTGCCGCTGCGGACGGACTCGCCGAGTCCACACCCGTTGGCCGATCGGCCCGGTCTGCTCGACCTGCTACACCGTCGTGCTCGACGCGCCCGCGACCTGCACCGGCTGCGGCCGCCACCAGCCGCTGATCGGCGTCGCTGAGGACGGCACCGGCATCTGCGGAGCCTGCTCGGGCACCGCCTTCGACTACACCTGCCGCACCTGCGGGCTCGGCGGCAGAACCTACGCCGACGCCCAATGCGCCCGCTGTGTGCTCACCGACCGCCTTCAGCAACTGCTGGCAGGCCCCGCCGGGAACATCCCAGCACCTCTACAGTCGCTGCGAGACACGCTCGCCCTGGCCGAGCGTCCCCGCGGCATCCTGCACTGGCTCAAGCACAGCCCGAACGCCGCCCTCTTCGCCACCCTGGCCGCCTCCGGAGAACCGATCACCCACCAACGGCTCGATCAGCTCCCTCTCAGCCGACACCTGCACTACGTCCGCCACACCCTCGTGCACCTCGGCGCCCTCCCAGAGCGAGACGAGGAACTCGACCGCATCCCCGCCTGGCTGGACACGGTCCTCGCCGACCGCCCCGCCGGCCACATCCAGCTGGTCCGCCCCTACGCGCACTGGCACCTGCTGCGACGAGCTCGACGACGCGCCGCCCAGCGCCGCCGCCCGGCGGAGCCGGGCTCCTTCCTCCGAACCCGGGTCCTAGTGGCCCTGGAGTTCCTCGCCTGGCTAGACGAGCATGGCCTTGACCTGGGCGGACTTCGGCATGACCACCTCGACCGCTGGCTGGACGCAGGCAACACACGCACCTACGCGATCCGATACTTCCTGTCCTGGACCGCTGGCCGCGGCCTCACCGGCAAACTCACGGTCCCTTCCATTCCGCGTCAGCAGCCCAGTCGGCTGATGGACGAAGACGGTCGCTGGCAGCTGCTGAAACGGTGCTTGACCGACTCCACGATGGCTCTGGATACGCGGGCCGCAGGCGCACTGATCCTTCTGTTCGGCCTGCACGCGTCCCACGTCCGGCACCTCACCGCGACCCAGCTCACCAGCCGCGACGGCAATAGCTACCTCACCGTCGACCGGCACCCGGTTCTGCTGCCGCCCCGACTCGCCAGAATTCTCCACCAGCTGGCGGAAGCACCCCACACCCGGGCCGCGCTCACCCGCACCACCCGGGGCGAGCCATGGCTCTTCCCCGGCCTCGTCCCCGGCCGCCCCACCTCTCAGACCGGCCTCAGTTCGAAACTCCTCGCGCACGGCATCGACACCAGGCCGGCCCGAAGCGCGGCCCTGGTCGCGCTCTTCGGTGACCTGCCCGCACCAGTCCTCGCGAGCATCCTCGGCCTCCACCCCAACACCGCAGTCCGCTGGGCAGGGTTCGCCAAGACCTCCTGGGCCAGCTACCTCGCCGCCCGCGCTGCGGACCTTCAGATGGAGAGGAATACGGCACCGCAGGAATAAGTGGCCTGCGCCAGTAAACGACCAGGCGGCGGGACTGGGCGGGAAGGTGGTGGCCGGCACCCCGCGCGACCCCCTGTACGTGCTGGACGTCCTCTACGACCGGGACGGCGGCAAGCACCCGGAGACGATCGTCACGGACACCGCCTCGTACAGCGACATCGTCGTCGGACTCCTCACCCTGGCCGGGTTCGCGTACGCGCCGCAGCTCGCCGACCTGCCGGACCAGAAGATGTGGCGCATCGACCGCACCGCCGACTACGGGGCCTTCACCGACGCCGGCCGTGGTCGGGTCGACCTCGCCCGCATCGAGCGGCAGTGGGAGCACATCCTGCGGATCATCGGCTCCATCCACACCGGCGCCGTCCGCGCGTACGACGTGATCCGGATGCTGTCGAGGGACGGGCGGCTGACCCCGCTGGGGGACGCGATAGGGGTGCCGCCCGCAGCTCGGTCTCGCGTTACTCAATGTGAGACCGAGCTCTCGGCGCCAAGGAATACGCGACACCGCAACATGCGAGCCCACCAGTCCACACCCGCATCCGATGCGAGATTCTCGCGTCGGATGCGACGAGCGGAGAGTGATGTGTGCGACATCCCGTGAGTTCCCCTGAGCCTCGATGAGTCCCTGGCAACGTGGCCAGGGGGCTCTTCCTCCTTCGGGTGCTCTGTGGCCTTGTGACGCAACTTCGGGATTCTTGAAGCGTTCTCACCTCGTCCGACTGATCCGCAGTCGGGCCGAAGGCGAGGAGGCTCGGGTTGGCGGCGCTGGCAGTCGTACGGGACCTGCGTGAGCACTGTGCCCCTGCGTCGGCGGAGGAGCTGGAGCGGTTCGAGACGGACGTGCTGTCCGGGTTCGTCCTCGCGCGGGCCTCGGCTGGCCTGGCGGACGGCACGATCCGTGGGGACGTCGGGCATCTGGACCAGATCAGGTTTTGGTTCGGCCGGCCCCTGTGGGACATGGAGCCCGCTGACGCTGACGCGTACTTCGGGAAGGTGCTGCGGAACTCGCCGAGCGGTACCCGGCTGGCCCGGTCGCAGGCGCTGACGACGTACTTCGTGTTCCTGGAGCTGCGGCACAAGGTAGAGCTCCACCGGATGACCGGCCGGGTCGTTGAGTGCCCGATCGACGAGATGAACCGGCCGCGTGGGGTCAAGGACGCCCAGCTGCGGATCCCGCCGAGCGAGCCGGAGGTCGGGACGCTGTTCACGGGCTGGGGCGGCGAGCTGGCGACGTGCCGCAAGTTCGCCCCTACGGCCAGGAACTACACCGCCTCGAAGCTGATGTCCCAGGTCGGCCTGCGGGTGAGCGAGGCATGCAAGCTCGACCTGGCCGACATCAAGTGGGACCTGGGCCGCTTCGGCAAGCTCCACGTTCGCCACGGCAAGGGGACCCGTGGATCGGGGCCACGTGAGCGGATGGTGCCGCTGATCAACGGCGCTGATCGGACGCTTCGATGGTTCATCGAGGACGTCTGGGGCCAGTTCGACGACGATCACACACGCCCTGGTGCCCCGCTGTTTCCCTCCGAGCGTAAGAGCACCGATGGCTTCTCCCGCCGGGTTGGCGACGACGCCCTGCGAAGCGGGCTCAAGGACGCGGCCAAAGCGCACCTGCCGGGGTGGGGCGAGACGCTGACTCCGCACGTCCTTCGGCACTTCTGCGCGTCCCAACTCTACGGGAACGGGCTTGACTTGCTCGCAATCCAGGAGGTTTTGGGGCACTCCTGGATTGCCACGACCATGCGATACATCCACGTCCAGCAGACCCGGGTTGAAGATGCCTGGGTCGCCGGGACGGAACGGGCCGCGAAGCGGCTGGAAGGACTGGTCCGATGAGGTGGAACCTACGGCTGACCGCCGCGAACAAGGGCGTCTGGAAAGCCTCCGAGCTCCAGCGGAGCCTTGCAGAGCACGGCCTGGTGATCTCGGCCGGGAAGATGTCCGGACTGTGGTCCGGCCAGCCCGTCTCACTCAAGCTGGAGGACCTGGACGTCATCTGCGTCGCCCTCGGCTGCGAGATCAGCGATCTGCTGATCCCCGAGCCGGAGAAAGTCCGGCGCCTCGGCGAGGAGACCGGCCTGCAGGCCGCCGTTGCGGCTGGCCCGGCCCCGGTGGTGGTTCCGCGTCGCCGTGACGGCCGGTCTCTGCCGCCGATGTGATGGCCTACGTTCTGCCGGCGGGCAAGTGCAAACCGCCAGCCAGTTGCCCGACCTGCTTCGGCTGGGGCGTGCTGCCCGGCCGCGCCTGCGGCGCATGCGAGAGTTTCCGCCGCAACGAGGAGCCTGCCGAGTGCAGGGGCTGTCGGCGAACAGTGCGGTTGAAGAAGGGCTACTGCCGTCTGTGCTGGCATCAGGCGAGTCAGGACGCCAGGGGGCAAGTCACCGTCTTGGAGCCCTACTTGGAGAAGGTGCAGCATCATCAACTGTTTTTCATCAACCTCCATCGTCCGCGTCAGCCCGGCCCTCCCAGAGGTAAGCAGGGACGACGTCGGGGTCGCCCGCGCCACCCCGACCCGGCCCCCGCCCACCAGCCGGTCTCCGGCTGGCTCCAGCCGCCGCTGTTCGAGGCCCGCCGAGATTTCACCCGGTTCAATCGCCAGGAACATGCCCGGCTCGACAACCCCTGGCTGGCCTGGGCCCGGCATACCGCACATCGTCTCGGCGAAGCGCATGGCTGGCCTCGCGGTGTCCGCCTCGACGTTGGCCGAGCCCTGGTCATCGTGCTGTCCGGCCATGTCAGCGGCGAAGTCGTGCGGCACTCCGAGATCTTCCCGGCCCTGCGATCCCGCGGGCTCAGCGTCCAACGCACAGTGGAAGTACTCGCCGACATCGGCGTCTTCCAAGACGACCGGACGCCGTCGTTCGAACAGTGGCTGGAGCGCAAGCTCGAAGGCATCGCCTCCGGAATCCGCCGCGACGTGGAGCATTGGGCCCGCCTCCTGCACGACGGTGGCCCCAGGTCCCAGCCTCGCGACGAGGCCACGGTCTGGGGCTACCTCAACCGGATCCGTCCCGTCCTGCTGGAGTGGTCTGTCCGCTACGGCCATCTGCGCGAGGTGACGCGCGACGACGTCCTCACCCAGCTCGATGCTCTCCACGGCAGCCAGCGACGGCACAGGCTCATCGTGCTGCGTTCGCTGTTCGGCGAGCGAAGAAGAGCGGCACCATCTTCAAGAATCCGACCAGCCGCATCCGCGTTGGCCAGCACGAGTACGGCATCCTCCAACCCTTGGAGCCCGAGCACGTCAACAACTCCGTTGCCGCGGTCGCCAAGCCGGCGGACCGGCTGGTCCTCGCGCTCGCCGCGGTGCACGCCGCGCGATCCGGTGCGATCCGGCGCCTTCAACTCGACGACCTCGACATCGGCAATCGCAAGCTCGTGATCGACGGCCGGGTGCGGCCTCTGGACGCGCTGACACTGCACGTCGCCCGCGAGTGGCTGGACCACCGACGCTGCCGCTGGCCCGACACCGCTAACCCGCACCTGCTGATCAACAAGTTCACCGCCTTGGGCACCGGTCCGGTCAGCGCGGTCTCCCTGACCACACCGCTTCGCGGCCAGGCCGCCACTCTGGAACAGCTCCGCGTCGACCGGCAGCTCGAAGAAGCCCTCTCCCATGGCCCCGCCCCCCTCCACCTCGCCGAGGTCTTCGGACTCGATGCGAAGACCGCGATTCGCTACACGGACTCCGCGCGGGCGCTGTTGGAACAGGCCGCTGAACAGCAGCTTCGATGAAACCTGCTCGACCGGACGCACGATGAAGGCAATCATGAGCGAGTGACCTCGACCGAAGCAGCTGCAACCGCTCTACAGGACCATGCCGTCCTCTGGAGCATGGGCGAGATCCGCGCAACCGACGTCGTCACCGCTGCCTGTGATGCACTCGTTGCCGGCCTCGACAGTCCTGCCCTACGGATCCTGGCCGCGTGCACACGCGCGGAGGCGGACTACGACGTCCCCGACCTCCTTCCCCCGGCACTCGACGAACTGGGCCTCACCTTCCACCCAGCGGGCAGCGTTGCCGGACAGGAAGCCGCCGCGCGAGCACTTGCCGCCCGGATGCTGGCCGGCGAACTGACACCACGCGAGCTGGCCTTCCGGATCCACCAGCGCTTCGGGCAGCTCTGGCCGAGCGACTCGCCAACCTGGACGACGACTACGACGTCCTCGAGTACGGCTACAGAACACTGGCACAGGTCGATGCAGAGGTCACGGCCGAAGCTCTTCGCCTTGCACAGCACCCTCGCGTTCCAACCGAACCCACGGATCTACCGACCTGAAGCAGATCGGTGGACCTGCGGGTTCAGGCTGAAGGACCTTCGATTTCCTTGAACCCACGGGGATCAAGGGGTATGCCCCAGATACGCCAGAAACCCGCCACGGGGTGATCTTGCCCGTGAGGGCGGTGACGTGGCGGGTCTGACGGCGCCGCCGGGTTACCCCTGCGTCTTGATCCCGATCGCCGGGTTCAGGTCGTCCAGCTTGACCTTCAGGCCGGCCGGGGCATGCAGGAGTGCCGCCGCGATGAATGCTCCGTTCGTGACGTACGTGCGGGTCGCTTCCTCCATCACATGCTTGAGGCCGTACGAGGAGTTCTTCCCCGGCGCCTTAGCCATGTCTGCTCGGCGATCCAGGCGTAGGCGGCCTGAACCTCGTCGAGACGGACAGGCGTCATCGAACGGGTGTCCGAGGGCAAGTTGCTGGAGCCGTACCCGTTCTCGTTCAGCTGCGGGTGGATGGCGGTGAGGGTGTCGATATCGGCCTGTGTGACGGTCATGTCGGCTCTCCATTTGGTTAGTTGGGCTCGGGACATTCTGTCCCCAACTGCGGGGCGGCGTTGCTGGGATTGGGCTGCCGGCCTCTGCGTCCTGGCGATCGTCCGCGACCGCGCGGCGGCACCTGGAGTCGATATGCCCCGGCGACCACACATGGTGACACCGCTATCGCGCACCATCAGGAATACGCGACACCTCAACATGCGCGCCTACCAGTCCCAGCCCCCAGGACGTGCGCGGCGAGGGTGGGGCCGCTGCGGCGGGTCTGTCAGGGGCGAGAGCGACCGATTTCTGTCCTGAGCGGGAGAGCCGGAGTCCACGGCCGTGCGTGCCAGGCCCTCGCCGTCAGGCAACCGTTTCCACCCCGCTACTCGTGATCCTTCCTGCGGTCTCCGCCCATGGCGGACTCATGTACCACCGCGCCCGTCACGAGCTGGCGACCACCGATGGCGTCCCCGGCATCAGGAGGCCGGGGAGGCTCCCAGCTTCTGCTGCTGGACGGTTGGGCCCGGGTGTCACCGGCTGGCACAATTTCCGGCAGAACTTTCCCGCGTTCGCCGGAGTCACCACTGACGATCGTGTCAGTGCAGAGCGGACTCCTCGTACTCCGTCACCGCAGCGTCCGAACGGACTGCCTGATCACCAGTTGGGTGCTCAGTACCACGTGGTCGTCGGCCGCCGGGCGTTCCTCTCCTTCCAATGCCAGTCGGACCGCGGTGCGGCCCAACTCCTCGTAGGGAACGCGGACTGTGGTGAGGGCTGGGCTGAGGTCGGCGGCGAAGGGGACGTCGTCGAAGCCCACGAGCGAGATGTCGCGGGGGACGTCGAGACCGGCCTCGTGCAGGGCGGCGAGCGCGCCGGTCGCCACGATGTCGGTGCCCGCGAAGACCGCTGTGAAGTCCAGGCCGGCTTTTAGTGCCTCCCGGGTGCGCTGGTAGCCAGAGACACGGGTGTACGGGCCGGGCATGTCGAGTTCCTCGGCGTAGGGCACGCCGTGGGCGCGAAGCGCGTGCAGATAGCCTGCCCGGCGTTGCTCGGCTGTGCTCAGCAGAGGGGTGCCGCCCAGGAAGAGGGCGCGTCGGTGCCCGGCGGTGAGCAGGTGGTCGGCGGCCTGGAAAGCGCCCCCGCGGTTGTCGTACTCGACCACGGTCACCGGAATGCCGTCGGGCAACGGCGGACGGCCGACCAGCACCAGCCGGGAGCCCGCGGCGTCCAGTGCTCTTGCGTACTCGGCCATGCGCTCGTGATACGCGTCGTCCTGCACCGCTCCGCCGACCAGGACGACCGCGCCCGCGTGCTGTTCGCGCATCAGTTGCACCAAGTCGCCCTCGCGGCCCGGGTCGCCGCGAGTGGCGCAGACCAGGCTCAGCCTGCCCCGGTCCGCGGCCTCCTGCTCCACCCCGGCGGCGACATGGGCCAGCGACGGCCCGGTGATGTCCTGGATGACCAGCGCGATGGGGCCCGCCACTCGGCCGGACAGGGCCTTGGCATGCACGTTCACCACATAGTGCAGTGACTCCACGGCCGCCATGACCCGGGTGCGGGTGGTGGCGGAGACCGGGTAGTTGCCGGCGAGAGTGCGGGAAACGGTTGCCACGGAGACGCCGGCCTTGGCGGCGACATCACGAATGGTACTGGGCCGGTCGCCGCCGTCGGTGGTACCCCGTCGGCGACTGGCCCGTTTGGGTTCGGCGTTTGTTCGAGGACCGTTTCCGTTGACCGTCACGGTCCGACGTTACTGCATCGACCCTCTCTTGCCGGGGGAGTGGGCGGGAATTAGGGTCCTGGATCAGTAATCGTTTTCTATCCAGTGGGTCCCGGGAGTGCGCCGCATGTCCGTCACCTACCTGCGCTGGGGCACCGACGACCTGTCCCTGCTCCTTTCGCACGACCCCGCAGGGCCTGTGAGACTGCTGGCCGTGGGCGAGGCCGCCGCACTGCCCGACCCCGCGCGCGAACCGGAACTGTGCGTCCGGCTCGCACACCGTGCTCTGCCTCTGGTCGAGGTCCAGACCGCGGGCAGCGGACGGCTCGGCACCTCGGGCAAGCGCCACGTGGACGGCGCCGCCGCGCGTGCGCTGCGCTACACCGGTCACACGGAGGACCATGAGCGGGGGAGCGGAACAGGCCTGCGTACCCTGCGGGTACACATGGCCGACGAGACCACCGGCCTGCACGTCACAGCCGTGTGCACATTGCGCGAGGGGCTGCCGGTCCTGGGTACCGAGGCGTACGTGGAGAACACCGGTGACCGCCCCCTCACCCTGGAGTACATCTCCTCCTTCGCCCTTTCCAACCTCGCGCGCCATCTCGGCGACGGCCAACACTGGGAGGACGGCATGGCCCTGTGGCTGGCGGCCAACCCTTGGAGCGGCGAGTTCCGCTGGTCCCGGGCCACCCTGGCCGAACGAGGCCTCTACGACGTGGGCATGGTCCCGTTCGGCCAGACCGGTTCCAAGAACCGGATCGCCCTCACCAGCACCGGATCCTGGTCCTCTTCCGAGTCTCTGCCCTCGGGATGTCTGGAGGAGACTACGACGGGCCGCGCCCTGATGTGGCAGATCGAGCACAACGGCTCCTGGCACGCCGAGATAGCCGACCGCTTCGGCGACGTGTACCTCACCCTGTCGGGCCCCACCGATCGCGAGCACCAGTGGCGTCGCCGCCTCGCCCCCGGAGAGTCGTTCCGCAGCGTCCCGGTCGCCACGGCGTTCGTGCCGTCGGGCGGGTTCGAGGCCGCACTCGCCGCGATGACCCGTCACCGCCGCGCCACCCGGCGGCCGCACCCCGACCACCAGGGTTTGCCGGTCGTCTTCAACGACTTCATGAACAGCCTGATGGGCGAGCCCAGCACCAAAGCCCTGCTACCACTGGTGGACGCGGCGGCAGCGGCGGGCGCCGAATACTTCTGCATCGACGCAGGCTGGTACGACGACGAGCCGCCCGGCACCGTCGGCCCCGGCGGGGTGCCCGGCTGGTGGGACGCAGTGGGGGAGTGGGAGGAGTCGGCCGCGCGCTTTCCCGGCGGACTGAGCGAGGTGCTCGACCACATCCGCGCGGCGGGCATGGTCCCCGGGCTCTGGCTCGAGCCGGAGGTCGTCGGCGTACGCAGCCCGCTTGCCGCCGCCCTCCCCGACGAGGCGTTCTTCCGCCGGGATGGCGTACGGCTGGCGGAATGGGGCCGCCATCAGCTGGACCTGCGCCATCCGGCTGCCCGCGCCCACCTCGACACGGTGGTGGACCGGCTGGTGCGCGAGTACGGCGTCGGCTACCTGAAACTCGACTACAACATAGACATCGGCCCCGGCACCGACTCACCCGGTCCGGGCGATGGCCCAGGAGACGGCCTCCTTGGCCACAACCGGGCATACCTCGACTGGCTGGACGGGGTCCTCGACCGGCACCCGGCCCTGGTCCTGGAGAGCTGCGCAGCTGGCGGCAGCCGTACCGATCACGCGATTCTCTCCCGTCTGCCGATCCACTCCGTCACCGACCAGCAGGACTTCCGCCTGCTTCCCGCCATCGCGGCCGCGGCGCCCACCGCGGTTACTCCGGAGCAGGGTGCTGTCTGGGCCTATCCGCTGCCGGAGCACGGTGAGGCCGAGCTCGGCATGGTGATGGTTTCGGCGATGCTCGGCCGCGTCCACCTCAGCGGACGCCCCGACCTGCTGACCGAGGAGCAGGGGGCGCTGGTGCGCCGGGCCGTGGACACCTACAAGTCCTTCCGCCACCTGCTGCCGGGCGCCCTGCCCCGCTGGCCGCTGGGGCTCCCTGGCTGGCGCGACGGCTGGCTCGCACTGGCGCTGAACGCCGAGAACGGCACGACTCTGCTGGCCCTGTGGCGGCGCGACGGCGCACCGGAGACGGTTGCTGTCTCGCTGTTCTGGGTGACCGGAGACGACGGGCCGCAGGTGCTGTTCGCGGCCGGTCCGCAGCCGACGTACGAGTGGGACGGACAGGGCCGCCTCCTGCGGGTGGGTCTGCCGGCCGAGCGGTCGGCGGTACTGCTCGCGTTCGACGCGGACTTCGCCGCGCCGACCTGAGCCAGGGCGGCCGGGAGCCGGTCATGGGCGGATGGCCCGGCGCCGGATACGGACGCCGAGCCGGCCGGATCGTGTTCCGGGCCCGTCGACAGGCCAGGGGCCCGGTCCGGTGTCGGCCATGAAGGGGCCGAAACCGGCCAGACCGTGTCCTGGTGCGCGGGCCGGGCGTGAGCCTGATGCTGCGACAGGCCGTAGGAGCGGACCGCGGCATGCGGCATCCACGTCGGGACACGGGCGGTAAGCAATAACGGGGTCGGGCTGCAGGACGATCTCCAGGTTCAGCAGCCCGACATCAAGGGCAACGGCCGACGCGCAACACGCGCCGGCCCGAGCAACGGTCAGCGCCTGCGCAGCACCACCGTCGTGCCCGGCTTCACGTGCAGCTTGGCGCTGCCACCCACCCTGGCGCCGCTGACCAGGTCCACGGACGCCCCGAAGCCCTCCGTGGAGAAGGTGTAGCTGCGGTTCGCGGTGGTGTTCATGGCGATCAGGTACGGGCCGTACACACAGCGGTAGAAGGAGGCGCGACCGGCGAACGGGGTCTCCTTCCCAAGCGGGGCGTCCGGCACGTCGTCGGGTGCCTTGGCCAGCGGCAGCACCTGGCCGGCGAACGCCTGGTGCAGTGTGCCGCCGGGGGGCGGGAAGCCGCCGTCGGGGATGGTCAGGTCGCCCACGGCGAACTCGAAGTTGACCCAGTCGGGCTCGGTGTGGGCCCGGCCGTCGGGGACGTACTTGACGTCCTGCCACACGGTCGCCGAGCGTTCGATGCCCTCGGCCGTGATGTGGTGCACGCGGGCGAGGCGGTTGACGCCCCAGCGTGCCCGCCAGTACAGCGAGGCGTAGAGGATCTCGTCGCCGTGCTTGACCGCGACCAGGCCGTTCTCCTCGTCGCTGAAGACGAAGTCGGGCCGCCCCGGGCCCATGGGGAGCGGGGCCGCGCTGCCGGTTGCGCCGCTGATGTACGCGTAGTCGTCGGCGGTGGACAGCAGGTTGAGGTTGGTCCGTGCGGAGGCGCCCAGGTCGTATGCCTCCTGGAGCACCTCGAAGACCTGCTTGTCGGCGATGGACTGCTTCGCGTACGCCGTGAGGTCCGGGTCCTTCAGAAGCGCGGCGAGCCGCAACGGGTGGCCGTCCCACTTGTTGCCCTCGTCGTAGGAGACCTTCCCCGGATACTCGGCGTCGCGCCAGCCGACCACGGCCTCGATACGCATCGTCCGGTAGCCGTCGGCGTCCAGCGCCAGGTGGCGGAAGACCATGCGGGCCTTGGTCATCCTGACGAGATGGTCGCGCAGCCTGTTGTCCTCGACGCCGCCGACGCCGATGACCGCGTCGTAGACGAGGGAGAGCCAGTCCTGGAGGTCTCCGTAATTCCCGGCGTAGCCGAGTTCCTTCGAGATACCGGTCTTGCTGACCTGGTAGTACGAGCCGCCGAGGGGCTTGGTCGGGGTGCCGTCGGCGCGCTCCGGGCCGAGCCAGGGGGACAGGCCCACGGACTGGTAGAGGTAGTCGCGGGCCTTGGCCTCGCCCCAGGCGTCCGCGGAGCCGAGGAAGCTCAGGCCCCGGTCGGCGAGGTAGAGGCCGAGGGCGCAGATGATGGCCTGGTTGGTGTACTGCGGGAAGTTCTGCCGCCAGTACTCGCGGCTGGCCAGCAGCATCTTCGCCCACGCGTCGCGGCGGATCACGGGCTTGGCGGTCGCCGTGGCGGGCGGCGTGAGCGTCAGGTCGTCGAACCAGGCGGTGCCTGCGGTGGCCAGGCGTAGGTGCAGCTCGATCTGGGTGGCGGTGCCGGGCGTGGTGAGAGTGGCGGTGACGTGTTCCCAGTCGTGGGTGCCCGCGGAGGCGTAGAACTTGTTGTCGCCGCCGACCAGGGCGCCGGAGGCGTTGAAGAAGAGCACGTCGAGGTAGGCGCCGTTGGCGCCCACGCCGTCGGTCCTGATCCATGCGCCGTAGGTGTACGTGCCCTGTTCCACCGGGATTTTCGCGTTGTGGGCGAGGCCGACCGTGCCCGACGACGGGATGGTCACCTTCGCCGAGGCGGCGCCGCCGCGCGCGACGGTGGTGTCCCGGGTGACGGTGCCCTGGCCCGCCCAGGTCGCGGAGCGCCAGCCGGTGGGGAGGGAGCCGCCGAACTCGAAACCGGCGTTGGAGATGGTGCCCGGGGAGCCGATGACCGGCCCGTCCAGCAGCGGCTTCAGCGCGTCACCGAGCTGGAGCAGGACGAGACCGATCCGGCCCAGCCCCATCCACTGCTGGCTGGAGTCCGTGATCATCTTCTGGTTCGTGAGGTGGTTCCAGTACACGGCGTCCAGGCTGCTGGTGATCTGCAGGGGCACGGCGCTGTTGCGGTATGCGCCGGTGGACGGCATCGCGTAGGCGCGGGCCAGGAACTCCAGATACCACAGGTCCAGCTGGGGCGAGGTGCGCGATGCCTCGGCGGCGGCCTGGGCCGTTACCCGGGCGTTGATCGTGTCGACGACCTCGTTGCCCGGTGAGGGACGCAGACCGGGGGAGGGGAAGGAGCCGGTGACGTCGGTGCCGGTGAGCCGGAAGTACGGCTCGTGGTGGGTGTAGAGGCGGTAGACGCCACGGCTGGGGCGCTCCATGGGCTTGTAGTAGTCGGCGGCGGAGAGCGCGTATCCGGCGACCCGGCCCATGGCACGGATCTCCAGGCTGATGGAGTGCTTGGCCTCGGTGAGTTCGGCGGGTAGCGGGAGGGTGTGGAAGTAGAACCGTTCCGGGGTGCGCGGGTCCTCACCGGCGATGTCGAGCGGGTCGACGGCTCCCAGGTGATAGTGACCCACCTGCTTGCCCCCGGCGAACAGCTGCAGACGGCCCAGGTCCTCGCCGGCGTCCGAGCCCCAGAGCTTGATCGTCACATAGGTGGTGCCCTTGGGACGGCAGGCCATGGTCGCGGCCAGGGTGCCGCCCCAGAAGTCCGCGGTGTCCTTCGGGTTGAGGGCCCGGCTCGGCTGTCCGAGGCCGCCGGTGACGACGTCGGAGTACGTGGTGGTCAGGTCGTGCGCCGTCTCGGACGCGCTGTCGCCGAAGACGAGCGTGTCGAGCGCGCCCGCCTTGGCCTCCGCGGAGGCCGGGGACGGCACCGCATGAGCGGGGTCGGCCTGCCACACGTGGCCGGCGGTGACGACGCCGGCGGTACCGGCGGCCAGCTTGAGGAGGGATCTGCGCTGGAGGGCTTCGGACATGGGCGGTGGTCCTTTCAGGTGCGGCTCAGGGCGCGATTCCATCCACCGGATGCCGGGGCGGCGGCCCGGGACGGAGAAGTTCAGGCGCTGGTGGCGAGCGCGGAGCGGCGGACCCCGTGGGCGGGCTGGAGGCCTGCAGCGAGGCGTTCCAGTTCCTCCACGACGGTGCCGCCGAGGCGTGCCAGCTCGTTTCCGAGCGAGCCGGCGATGTGCGGGGTGAGGAAGACGTTGGGCAGTCGGTACAGCGGGGAGTCGGCGTGCAGCGGCTCCGGTTCGGTGACGTCGAGCACCGCGCTGATGCGGCCGCCGACCAGTTCGTCGGTGAGGGCCTCGGGGTCGACGAGGGCGCCCCGTGAGGTGTTGATCAGTACGCCGCCGTCGGGGATCAGCGCCAGGCGCTCCCGGTTGAGCATCCGGTGTGTCTCCGGGATCTGGGGCGCGTGCACGCTGACGATGTCGCTGGTACGCAGCAGCTCGTCCAGCGGTAGCGGTACGGCGCCGAGCGCCGTGGCCTCGGCGTCGTCCAGGTACGGGTCGTACAGGGCGACCGAGAGGTCGAAGGGGCGCAGCAGTTCGAGCACCCGGCGGCCGACGCGGGAGGCGCCGATGAGCCCGACCCGTCGTCCGAGGTTGCCGATCGCCGCGTACTCGCCGGTGGCCGGGTAGACGTGCTCGGCCCGGAAACGCTCCCGCAAGCCGAAGGCGTCCTTGCCGGCGAACAGGATCGCGGCGAGCGTGTACTCGGCGACCGGGACGGCGTTGGCCTGGACGGCGCTGGAGACGGCCAGCCCACGTTCCCAGAACGCCTCACCGACCAGGCTGCGCACGCTGCCCGCCGCGTGCAGGACAGTGCGAAGCCGCGGGGCGGCGTCCAGCACCTCGGCGCCGATATGCGGACAGCCCCAGCCCGTGATCAGCACCTCGGCCTCCGCCAGCGCCCGGGCCGCCGTCGGATCGGTGAAGTCCCGCACTACGAGAGCGGGATCGATCCGCACCAGCTCCCGCAGTCGCGTCATCACGTGCGGCGGGAACAGCTCGGGAACGTGCACCGGGTTCATCGCGAACAGGGCGGCGGGCAGATGCGGCGGCGTGGACATGGGGCTCCTGCTTCGGCGCGGAAGGAACGGAGGAGAGTTCAGTAAACGTATTCCACGCTAGGCAGTCGAAGTGACGCAGGTCAATGTCTCGCCAGTGACTCCCTCTTCCTGATCTTCAAGTGCCCCAGCGGGCGAGCGCGTTGAAATATGCAGCTCAGGGGCATCGTCAAGGTAACATTCTGGAGTTTTTGCCGAAACAATCCAGTGCCTCCCTCTTGTGGTGTCGCCCGTTCCCTGCCTACGGTCCACGGCAAACGGTTACTGCCCGTCTGTCTCCGGGAGTTGTAACCGCCTCCCTTTCCTGCCCTGCCGCTGACCGCGCCGGTTTCCCCACACCGCCCGCGTCGTCCCGTTGTCACCGTGGAGGACCGATGTCCGAGTTCCGTAAGAGAGCCGCAGTTCCCGTCGTCGCAGCTGCGTCCCTCTCCCTGCTGCTGGCCGCCTGCTCCGGAAGCGGAGGCACCGACGCCTCCGCATCCCCGAGCACCAAGGGCAAGGCCACCCTGGAGTTCTGGAGCTGGACCGACGGCATCGAGGCCCAGACCAAGGTGTGGAACAAGGAGCACCCCGAGACCCAGGTCAAGTTCGTCAACGCGGCGGGCGAGACCGTCTACCAGAAGCTCAGGGCCGCGGTGACCGCAGGCAACGCCCCCTGCCTGTCCAAGATGGACGGTATGAACCTGGCGAGCTTCGCCGCGGACGGCCTGCTCACCGACATCACCAAGACCGCCGGGCCCTACAAGAGCCAGTACACGGCCGCGGCCTGGAACGCGGTCAGCCCCGGCGGTACCACCTTCGGCATCCCCATGGGTTCCTCACCGTTGTTCACCGCCTACCGCGCGGACCTGTTCGACACGTACGGCATCAAGGAGCCGAAGACCTGGGACGACCTAATCGCGGCAGGCAAGAAGGCGCAGAAGGAGAACAAGAAGGTCAAGATCTTCAACATGGCCGGCGAGGACCCGTCCACCCTGGTCGACCTGTCCTGGCAGGCAGGCGCCCAGTGGTACAAGGTGGACGGCGACCACTGGGTCATCGACTTCACCTCCCCTGAGGCCCTCATGGCCGGTGAGGTCGTGCAGCAGCTGGTCGACAACGACCTCGCCTCCAGCGCCTCCTACGCCGACCCGGGAGTCTTCAAGACCTGGGACCTCGGAACAACCATCGCGATGACCACCTCGACCTGGCAGCTGCCGATCTACGACACCAACTTCCCCAAGTCCAAGGGCAAGTGGCAGCTGGCGGATGCACCGGTCTTCGACCCGGCCAAGCCGCAGACCTCCAGCAACTTCGACACCACCGCCGTACTCAAGGGCTGCAAGTACCCGGACCGCGCCGCCGAGTTCGCCTCCTGGTTGTCCAGCAGTAAGGAGTCCCTGACCACGCTCACCGACCCCGCCTCCAAGTCCGGCCTCTTCCCTGCGGTCGCCGACGTCACCCCGTACGTCGACAAGATCATCCCCACCGGGATGTTCAACGGGAAGTCCGACGGCGAGAAGGTGATCACCGACGCAGCCTCGCGGGTCGGTGACCAGTGGCAGTACGGCCCGAACTACGCCGCCATGTACTCCGAGATGCAGAAGCAGTGGGGCAAGGTCATGAAGAAGGAGCTGACGGTCAAGGAGATGCTGACCAGCCTCCAGAAGTGGACCGTCGACGACCTCAACGGCAAGGGCATCAAGGCCGTCGCAGGCAGCTGACCCCGTCCCGAACCACCGGCGGCAGCCGGCGCACCTCACCTGGAGAGATCCGTGTCCACCCTCACGCGACCGCGTGTCGCGACCGACTCCCCGGCCCGGCGGCCCTCCCCCCGCCGGGCCGGGAGACGGGGAGCCCACAAGGGGCTGCTGTTCACGCTCCCCTTCCTGCTGGGCTTCCTGGCCACCTACGTCGTACCGATCGGCTACGCCTTCAGCCAGAGCCTGCACGAGAAGAAGAGCACCGGCCTCGGCTTCGGCCCGACACGGGTCGTCTACACCGGCTTCTCCAACTTCGCGTCGGTCCTCGGCGACGAGGCGTTCTGGGCAAGCATGGGGCGCACCCTCCTCTTCGGCACGGCACAGATCACGGTCATGCTGGGCATCTCCCTGCTGCTGGCCCTGCTGCTCGACGGAGTCGCCGCCCGGGCGGTGCGCTTCTTCCGTGCGGCGCTCCTCATCCCGTACGTCGTTCCCGCCGTGGTCTCCACCCTGATGTGGCTGTTCCTCTACAGCCCGACGGGCAGCCCGCTGCTCGACCTCACGCAACGCGCCGGCATGGACATCGAGTTCTTCGGCGGCCTCAACACCTACCTCTCGCTGGGTAATCTGCTCACCTGGCAGGGCATCGGCTTCAACATGATCCTGATCTCCGCCTCGCTGCAGGCGCTGCCCCGTGAGCTGTACGAGGCCGCCCGGCTCGACGGGGCCCGTGAGTGGCGGATCGCCTGGTCGGTCAAGGTGCCCAACATCACCGGGATCCTGGTCCTGACCGGCATGTTCTCGCTCATCGGTCGGCTGCAGCTGTTCGGTGAGCCGCTGATCATGCGGCAGATCGCACCGGAGTCCATCAATACCGACTTCACACCGATGATGGAGATCTACGACAAGGCCTTCAAGGTCGGCGACTATCAGTACGCCGCCGCAGAATCCCTGGTCCTGGCCGTGGTCACGGGCATCCTCGCCTTCGTCTTCTACCGCGTCACGAACAGGAAGATGTCATGAGCAGCGCCACCCGGGCCGTGCGGGCCACCAAGGCGACGGAATCGGCCGGGGGCGGCGCGCGCCCCTCCCGCCGCGCGGTGGCGCTCACCACCGGCCTGCTGATTGTCTTCCTGCTGTACTCGCTCGCCCCGACCTGGTTCCTGATCGTTTCCGCCACCAAGAACCAGACCGACCTCTACTCCACGTTCGGCCTGTGGTTCTCCTCCAACCACCTCGGGGACAACCTGCACAACATCTGGACGTACCACGACGGCGTGTTCGTCCGCTGGGTGGGCAATTCGGTCCTCTACTCCACCCTCGGCGCGGCGGGCGCCACCCTCGTCTCGCTCGCCGCCGGATACGGCCTGTCGAAGTTCGACTTCCGCGGCCGCGGCGTGCTCTTCGCCGTCATCGTCGGCGCCTCCCTGCTGCCGAGCACCCTGCTGGCCTTTCCGCTCTATCTGGTCTTCGCCGAACTCGGCATCACCAACACCATCTGGTCGGTGCTCATCCCGTACTTCATCAACCCGTTCGGGGTCTACCTCGGCAAGGTGTACGCCGACAGCTCCGTGCCCGCGGAACTCATGGAGGCGGCCCGTCTCGACGGCGCGGGCGAGTTCCGGATCTTCGCCTCCGTCGCGCTGCGGCTGATGCGGACCGGCGGCATCACCATCTTCATGCTCGACTTCGTCAACATCTGGAACAACTTCTTCCTCCCTCTGTTCATGCTCAACGGTGAGCGCACCTTCCCTGTGACCCTGGGTCTCTACTCCTGGCTCCAACAGGCCCAGAACGCGCGCGACATGAACACGCTCGTCCTCACCGGTTCCCTGCTGTCGATCGTTCCGCTCGCGGTCTTCATGTTCGCCCTCCAGAGGTACTGGCGCAGCGGAATCCTCATGGGCAGCCTCAAGTGAGACCAACGCCGTCGGGGACGGTCCGCGCCGCCTCCGCTCACCGGCTCCAGGGCTCCGGCACCCTGCTGTTCACTCTCTGATCCCTCAGCCAGCGGAGCTTCAGTGATCCACAACCCCGTCCTTCGCGGGTTCGAACCCGACCCGGCGATCCTTCGGGTCGGCGACGACTTCTACATCGCCACGTCCACATTCGAGTGGTATCCGGGAGTCCGGATCCACCACTCGCGGGACCTGGTGCACTGGCGGTCGCTGGGAGGGATCCTGGACGGCAGGCGGCTGCTCGACCTGACCGGTGTTCCCGACTCCGGCGGGATCTGGGCGCCCGGTCTGTCGCACACGGACGGATTGTTCCACCTCGTCTTCACCGTGGTGGACACGTACGCCGAGGGCTGGAAGGACCTCCCGAACTACGTGACCACGGCGCCGTCGGTCGAGGGCCCGTGGTCGGACCCGGTGCCGCTGCACGGCCGGGGGTTCGACGTGTCACTGTTCCACGACCACAAGGGCGACGGGCGCAGCTGGCTGGTCAACATGCGCTTCGACTGGCGGCCGGAGCGGGAGGGGTTCGCCGGGATAGAGATCCAGGAGTACGACCGCAGGACCCGCGTGCTGCTCGGCGAGCCCCGGACGATCACCGTGGGCACCGCGGCCGGTGTCGCCGAGGGGCCGCACCTCTACCGCAGGAACGGTTGGTACTACCTGGTGCACGCCGAGGGCGGTACCGGCTACGAGCACGGGGCGGCTGTCGCCCGTTCCCGCGAACTGCTCGGCCCGTACGAGCCCGACCCGGCCGGACCGTTGCTCACCTCCCGGCACGACCCGGCCCTGGAGCTCCAGAAGGCCGGTCACTGCTCGCTCGTCGAGACGGTGACAGGCCAGTGGTACGCGGCTCACCTCACCGCCCGCCCGTACACCGAGCGCGGCCGCTGTGTGCTGGGCCGGGAAACCGCCCTGCAGCCCGTGGACTGGAGTGAAGACGGCTGGCCGCGTATCGCGGGCAGAGTCCCCGCCGTCACTGTCGCGGCGCCGGACCTCCCGCCCGCCCCCGTGCCCGAGCCGCCTGCCACGGACCGTTTCGACGGCCCGGTGCTCGGCCCCGACTGGTCCACCCTGCGCCGTCCGGCTGACCCGGAGTGGGTGGAGCCGAGGCCGGGGCGGCTCCGCATCCTAGGCGGTCAGTCGCCCGTGGGCCGCCGTACGCCCAGCCTGGTCGCCCGGCGGGTGACGGCAAAGCGCTGCTCCTTCGAGACCGAACTGGTCTACGCGCCCCGCACCCCCGACCACATGGCAGGGCTCACTGCCTACTACAACACCCGCAACTGGCACTACCTGTACGTCACGGCCGAGGACGACGGTTCCCCAGTGCTGCGGGCACAGAGCTGCGAGGCCGGACGGCTCACCGCCCACCCGCCCAGGATCCCCCTCGAACCCGGGCGCCCCGTCGTGCTGCGCGCCGAACTCGACGGACCCCGCCTGCGCTTCGCGTACGACACCGGCGGTATCGGTTCGCGCGGCCCCAGGCCCCTGCGGCTCGACCTCGACGCCACCGTCCTGTCGGACGAGCACGCTGACGAGTTCCACGACGGGCAGCTGCGGGTCCTCGGCTTCACCGGGGCGATGCTGGGGCTGTGGGTCCAGGATCTCGACGGCGCGGGCATACACGCGGACTTCACGCACGTCACGTACCGCACGACCCCGGATGGCCACGCATGACACTCCTCGACCTCGGACGCATCCGCCTCTTCTGCACAAGTCTCGGCCCGGACGATGCCCCCGCGCTGCTGCTGGTACATGGCTGGGGCGGTGACGGACGGGAGTGGTCGCCGCATGCCGAGGCGCTGGCAGACCGGTTCCACGTACTCGTCCCCGACCTGCGCGGTCACGGCCGCTCCGAGGTGCCGGACGAGGGCAACACACCGACGGAGATGGCGGACGACCTGGCCGCGCTCATCGCCTCTCTGGGCGTCGGGCAGGTCGTCGCCGTCGGTCACTCCATGGGCGTCCAGGTCGTCAATCTGCTCGCCATCCGCCACCCGAGCACCGTACGGTCGGTCATCGCCCTCGATCCCGCCCACGGCGCGCACGATGCCGAGGTCGCGGAGATCCCCGCCCGCCTCGCCGAGTACCGCAAGCATGGCGCCGGAGCCGCCGCTTCCTTCGTGGCCAGCGCCTTCTCGGAGCAGGCCCCGACCGGCCTGCGTGCCGCGCACATCCGCACCATGCTCGGCACACCCGACCACGTCGTCGCTCAGGCCTACGCGGGTATGTACACCGACCCCGGCGCCGTGGGCGCTCGCCCGCACAGTGAGACATACCTGCGCCTCCGCCGGCAGCCCTCACTGACGGTGTGGACGTTTACGAAGGCCGCTGAGTGGGAGCGCGGCACGCCGCAAGTGCCAGGCTCACGCGTCGAGTACTGGCCCCACACCGGCCACTATCTGCACGAGGAGCGGGTCGAGCGCACGACCCGGCTTATCCGTGACTGGGCGGCCGGGGCGACTGCTGGCCGACAGACCGGAGCGATCCCCGACGCGACGACTTCGCCTGCCACCTCAGCTCGGGCATCGTCGCTCGCCCCTCTTGAGACTTCGGCAGACACCAGAGGCGTCTCTGAGTGACTTGTGACTGCTGGAGAGCGCGCCCCCAGCAAGGTGATCATGTATGAGGTGGTTGTACATAGGCGGCTCGCACGAATCCAGGCGATACCGGCATGCGACGCCGGTGCGGTCAGCGTGGGATGTTGATCTCCCGTTTGAGGATTCTTGCCGCTGCCCCTTTCAGTAGCCCGTCCAGGAAGACAATCTCGCGCGGGTATTTGTACGGTGCCGCTCTGTCTTTGACGAACTGGCACAGTTCGTCGGGGCGCTGCTCCGCGTCGGGCCGGAGCACGATCGCTTGGGCGGAGCCTCTGCGGCCGTCGTCGCATGTTTCAGGACCTGCCCACAGAGTTGCATTTGGGCTGCGGGTGGGCAGTATGCCGGATCCGGGGCGATCAGCTTTCGGACCTGAACTTGCCCGGTGTCGTCCCCAGTCTTTGCTGGAAGACGCGTGTCATGTGGCTCTGGTCAGAGAACCCGCACAGAGCGGCGATTTCCCGCAGCGGGTTGCTTGTCCGCTGGAGCATGAGTTGGGCCCGGGAGACACGCTGATTGGTGACGAATTCGTGTGGCGTGGTCCCCATGGTCTGCCGGAATCGCCTGGCGAAGTGGTAGCGGCTCAGGCCGACACAGTCGGCGAGGTCGTCGAGGGAGATGTTCTCGCGCATGTGTGATCGGATGAACTCCTGGATGGTGCCGATCTGCCGTGTGGTGAGGGTGTCGTTGGGGGTGTGCTCCCGGAACTGCACCTGGGCGTGACGTCGCAGAATGTGCACGGACAGTTGGCAGGACAGTGACTCGATCAGCAGTGGACTGCCCACGTCGCTGTGTGCGGCTTCGGCTGCGATGTGCATGGCGGTGCGGTGGATCGCCGGGTCGTTGGCTTTGAGGACGTCGTTGAGTTCTATGTCGGCGATGTCGCGTTCATACATCTGGCGGCAGGTCGCGGCGAGTTCGTCCTGGGTGAGGTAGACGTGCACGACCTCGATTCCCTCGGGCCAGACCCAGTGGGATTCGGCGGCGCGGGTGAGCAGTGAGACATCGCCGGGGCAGAGGTGTTCGGTCGACCAGCGGCCGTCGAAGCGACGCCGCATGGCCGTGGTTCCGCGGCGGTAGGCGACGATCATGTAATCCCGCATGGGCGGGACTTCGACATCGGAGCCGGCATAGCGGTATCCGCGTACCGACATGCCGTCCCAGCCCTGCTCGGGACTGTGCACTGTAAGACGTCCGGGCACCCAGACCGGAAGCTCGTCCGGCCCGATCAAGTGTTGCGCCATCGGCCTGTCCTCCACGTCGACATTGACGCTCGGCAACGGGCTGTTCGGCGAGTGCGCGGCCGCCTGCTGCGTTTCGACGCTAACGCCTGCGGGCGGTATGCGACAGGTCACAGCGATTGTCGCGCCCGTATGTTCAAGCCGCACAGCGGATTGTTCAACGCATTCGACATGCCCAAACCGCAGTGACCTGCGCCGTTGCCTGTGCCTTGGCGAAGCGTGCGAGATCGTTCAACGGCTCGGCGTATCCGTTCAAGCCTTCTCGGTGCGTTTCGGTGCAGGGTCCTGGGCCATCAGGTGGGCGCCCGTAGCTCGTTACGGCGCCGCGGCTTCTGTGTGATCGGAGATGCACCGTGACGGCTCAAGATCAATCACTCGGCGCGGGCGAGAGCAACTGGGTTGCCCTGGACGCGGGCGGCACGATGACCGACGCGGTCATCGTCAGCGATGACGGCCGGTTCCTTGTCGGCAAGTATCTGACGAACAAGCAGGACGAATCGGTCAGCTTCATCGGGTCGATCGCCGATGCCGCGAAGACAGACGGCAAGCAGTTGTCCGAGGTGATGCCGCACAGTGAAGTCATCGTCT
This sequence comes from Streptomyces sp. NBC_00258, assembly GCF_036182465.1. NCBI lineage: Bacteria > Bacillati > Actinomycetota > Actinomycetes > Kitasatosporales > Streptomycetaceae > Streptomyces > Streptomyces sp. NBC_00258. The sequence continues at coordinate 223,093 of NZ_CP108081.1, read as the reverse complement.
ACGCGGGCACGATCATGCTGAACACGCTGCTCAGCAAGACCGGTTCGACGGTGGGGCTGCTGCTGACCCAGGGCTTCGAGGACTACCTGCTGATGGAGAAGGCCGAGGGTGGCTGGCTGGGCTATCCCTACGCCGACCGGCTGCACACCGTGACCCATCACCACGACGATCCGGTGATCCCGCGGGACCGGGTGCATGGCGCCCAGGAACGCATCGACCTGTTCGGTCAGGTCACCGTCCCGCTGCGGGAGGAGGACGTACGGGTCGCCGCGCGCGAGCTGCTGGCAGCCGGGGTCGAGTCGATCGGTGTGATGTTCCTGTTCTCGCACATGAACCCCGCACACGAGCAGCGTGCGGCACAGATCATCGCCGAGGAGGCACCCGGCGTCTCGGTCGTGCTGTCCTCGGCGATCGCGCCGACGCACAAGGAGTACACCCGGCTGGCCAGTGTCGTCGCGCAGTCCTATGCGGGGGAGCGGGCCCGCAAACACTTCAAGGCCGTGGAGGAGAAGGCGCGTTCGGACGGTTTCCGGCGGGAGGTCTCCACGCTGCTGGCGCACGGAGGCACCGTGCCGGTGGACACCCCCCGGCTGTACGAGTCCTATGTGTCCGGTCCCGTCGGTGGGGTGCTGGGCGGACACTTCGTCGGGGAGATCCTCGGTTCGGACAATGTGGTCTGCTGCGACATCGGGGGAACCAGCTTCGATGTCGGCATCGTCCGCGACGGCACCATCCCGATCACCCGGGAGCCCACCCTGCTGAGCTTCCGCACCAACATCCCGATGATCCACACCGAGTCGATCGGTGCCGGGATGGGGTCGGAACTGGGGATACACCCGTTGACCGGGAAGCTCACCATCGGGCCGCGGAGCGCGGGGTCGGATGTCGGTGTCTGTCTGAACTGGCCCAACCCGACGATCACCGACTGCCATCTACTGCTGGGCTATCTGGATCCGAACAACTTCCTCGGCGGTGATGTGCCGCTGGACAAGGACGCGGCGCAGGCGGCGCTGGAGCCGATGGCCAAGCATTTCAAGGTCGGCGTCATGGAGTTCTGCGAGCGGGCACATCAGCTGGTCACCGAGTCGATGCGGGAGTTCCTGTCGAACATGCTCCGTGGCCGTGGGTACACCACCGAGGAGTACTCGATGCTGATGTACGGCGGTGGCGGGCCGCTGGGCCTGTCCGGGGTGCTCGACGGGCTGAATTTCAAGGAGGTCATCACTTTCCCGTTCGCCGCCGTCTTCTCGGCATTCGGCGTGCTCTGCGCGCCGCGGCGCTACCGCTACCACCAGGCGACCATCGCGGCGTGTCCAGCAGGGGACGACGGTCCGGCCCGCGCGCTCAAGAGCGCGGCGATCGAGGCGATCAACGCGGCCTGGGCATCGCTGGAGGAGCGCGCGCGTCAGGACTTCGCCATCCACGGCTGGGATTTCGGCGCGGCCAAGCTGAACCGCTCGGCCTATGTGCGCTTCACCAACCAGCTCTCGGACTTCGAGGTCCCCTGGGACGGTGAGCGGCTCAAGTCGATCGACGACCTCCATGAGCTGATGCGCGGCTACGAGCGCGTCTACACCAGCATCTATCCGAAGCAGGCCCTCTACTCCGAAGTCGGTTACCAGATCCTGGAGCTCGCGCTCTCCGCCGATCTGGAGACCCCCAAGCCGGCCATCCCGGTGCTTGATCTGCACGGCAGGACCCCGCCCTCGTCGGCGCTCAAGGGAACCCGGCCTGGGCACTGGAAGGGCCAGGCCATCACCTTCCGAATCTACGAGATGGACGAGCTACAGGCCGGCAACGTCGTGGGCGGCCCGGCGGTGATCGAGCACCCGGCGACCACACTGCTCATCCCGCCCACCCATCACGTCGAGTTCGACAGCCGCCGCCTCATCCACTACCGCGCCGGTCAGGCCTGACCCCGTTCGTCCCAAGGTGACTTGAAAGGCAGGACCCCACATGACCAGCGAGAAGCCGACTCTGCTCGAGCAATTGAACTGCTGCGAGGAGCTGTTCGAAGAGACCGGTCACTACCAGGGCTTGACCGAGCTGCCCAACCTCGAAGCCGACCCGCTCCAGTTCGAGTCGTTCCACTCCCGGCTGCTGTCGACCATCATCTCGACGCGCGAGACGATGAAGTACATCGCCTCCTCACCCGCGGTCCGGGACTTCGAGGAGTTCGTGATCGGGCTCTACACCCCGGAAGGCGACGCCATCGCCCTGTCCAGCGGGATCATGGTGCACGTCCACACCTTGTCCGAGTTCATCAAGTTCATGATCAAGAACGGTTACGAGGACAACCCGAGGATCAGGCCCGGGGACATTTTCGAGAACAACGAGGTGTGGGCCGGCGGTGTGCACACGCCGGACGTCATGACGGTCATCCCGGTCTTCCACGGCGACGAGCTCATCGCCTGGGTCGGCGCGGTCACCCACGAACTGGAGGCGGGCACCTACGAGGGGCCGGGCATGTCGGTGCTCACCCCGGACCGGTACGGCGAGGGACTGCACATCAGCGCGGAGAAGGTCGGCGAGGACGACCACTTCCGCCACGACTACATGCTGCGGCTGCGCATGGGCCTCAGGAACGCCAACTGGTGGATCCTCGACGACAAGGCCAAGCTGTCGGGCTGCCTGATGGTCCGCGAGGCGCTCACCGAGATCGTCGAACAGTTCGGCCTGGACTACTACAAGCAGTCCACGAAGGAACTGATCGAGGAAGGCCGCCGGGAATTCCTCAAGCGGGTTCGTACGACCATGGTGCCGGGCACCTACCGCGGGCTGACCATGCCGGTGCACAAGCGTAGCCATGTGCCCTTCGTACACCCGCTGGCCAAGAACGACTTCATCGATCTGGTGCGCCAGGAGATGACGGTCACAGGTGAAGGCCGCATAGAACTCGACTACGAGGGTTCGACGGGCTGGAGCTTCCACCCGTTCAACTGCGCCCCGGGGCCGATGAACGGCGGCTTCTGGATCACCCTGACCCAACTGCTCAACTACGACGGCCGGGTCAACGACGGCGCGTATCTGGCGGTCAAGCAGTACCTGCCCGAGGGATCGATCGTCAACGCCAACTACCAGGGCGTCGCGACCTCGTTGGCCTGGTGGACCCTCATCCCGATCTTCGCCAATGTCTGGCGGCTGATGGGCATCAGCATGTACGCCAGGGGATTCACCGAGGAGATCCTGATGTCGACCCCGACCTGCATGGTGGGGGTCACCGGTTTCGACCAGTTCGGCGGACCGACCGGCTACAACAACTTCGAGATGGCGGGCGAGAGTTTCGGCGCCCGCGGTGTGGCCGACGGCATGGACTGCGGCAGCCCGATCTGGAACTCCGAAGGCATCCAGGGCGACGCCGAGGTCTGGGAGCTGACCGGCCCCAACGTCTACCTCGGCCGTAGCTTCGTCCCTGACCACCAGGGCTACGGCCGGTTCCGCGGGGGGTCCGGCTGGCAGTCGCTGTGGATGGTCCGCAACTCCGACGTGGTCAACGTGACCCTGTCCGGATCCGGGTGCATGAATGGCGGCGTGTTCCACAAGGGACTGTTCGGCGGCTACCCGCCGGCGGGGTGGAAGTGCCTGTGGGCCACCGGGACCAACGTCGCCGACCTCATCGCCCGGGGAGAGAAGCTGCCGTCGAGCATCGAGGAGGCCGAACGCATGCTGCTGGACGGCACGATCACCGCCGAGGACTGGTACTGCGGTCCGGACAACCAGTGGTCACCGAACCTGCGGGAAGGCGACCTGTTCGGCGTGCTGTACTACGGCGGCGCGGGGTACGGGGATCCGCTGGATCGCGAGACCTCCGCCATCGAGAAGGACCTCGCCAACGGACTCATGACCACTGAGGGTGCCCGCACCGCGTATGCCTTCGCGGGCACCGACACCGACGCGGAACGCGACCGGCGGCGGCAGGCCCGGCTGGCCGAGTCGGTGCCCGCGGCCGAGTGGTGGGAGGCGGAACGCGTCCGCGCCGCCGCGGGTGAGGTCTCCGACATGGTGCACCACACCTTCGCCCGCTCGGCCAAGCTGTCCGACGTCCTCGTCACCCAGTACAAGGCGTTCTGGCAGCTCGACGAGTTCCCCTACACCGAGACCGGCGAGCCGAACTTCTCCGCTCCCGCACCCGTCGGCTTCTACTACCCGACCTCGTCCAGCCGCCCGCGGCCGGACGCGGCTTCCTGACCGGACGCGGCTCCCTGAAAGAGGACACCACCATGACCGACGACGACCGCTCTCCGGTCTCCAGCCAGGAGACCACGAACGCCCTGGTGCAGCGCAAGCTGTCCTGGGAGGAACTGCTCGGCCTCATGCGGGCCCCGAAGGACGAGTCCCGCTTCGCCGAAACCCTTGTCGCACAGCAGCAACTCGTCGACTGGGACGAGCAGATCCTGCTCCCCCTCGGGGAGAACCTGTTCATCGTCGCCAAGGACGGCAAGGCCATCGTCAAGACGAAGGCAGGCGCCGAACTCGGCCCCTGGAACGGAAACTGGAAGATGCTGTGCCGGGTGATCGTCCGGCGCACCCGCGAGGACTTCCTCAGAATCTACCCGGAGGAACACCTCACCATCGACCCCGACCTCGTCGAGATCCGCGAGTTCCTCTGCCCGGTCAGCGGCACACTCCTTGACGTCGACTGCGTCCCGCCGACCTTTCCGGTGGAGGTCGACTTCACACCCGACCTGGCGACGTTCTACACCGAGTGGCTCGGCCGCGACCTGCCGGTCACCCTCTGAAACCCGCCGGTCCCGGCGTCTGCTCGCAGATTCAACGGCAATCTCGCAGATCCATGTTCAATGAAGGGGGAAAATGGTAGGAGACGCCTCGCCGGAAAAGCCGCGATAGTCACGGGGGCGGCAACGGGCTCGGCCGCGCCCTCTCGCCCCGGATGGCCGAAGAAGGCGCCGCGCTCGCCATCGTCGACCTCGACGAGGACGTCGGCTAGGAGCCCGCCGACGCCCTGACGAAATCCGGGGCACAGGCCACGTTGGCGGCGCCTGTGACGTGACCCGGCAGGACCAGGTCGCGGACACTGCGTCGTCGGCGTCACCGAACGGTTCGGCAGGGTGGAGGGCCTGGTCGGCAACTTCGGCACACGGATGACGCGCCTGATGCGATTGCTGGCCACGGGGACAGCCGACCCGGCACCGATGACGACGCACCGGTTCGGCATAGCCAAGGCCGAGGACGCGCTCGATTCGATGACCAGCAAGCGTGATGGAGTCAAACCGCCCATCACCTACTGAAACCGGACGGATCATGGGTGTATCGAACATACTGTGGCGGCCGAGCCCGCACCAGGTCGAAGAGTCCAACCTCGCCGACTTCCTCCGATGGCTCCGGACATCGCGGGGCCACTCGTTCGCCGACTACATCGAGCTGTGGCGGTGGAGCACCGACGAGCTCACCGAGTTCTGGGCAGCGGTCTGGGAGTACTACGGGCTGGATGAGGCCGACAGCTACGACGCCGTGCTGGCCGAGCGCACCATGCCCGGCGCGCGCTGGTTCCCCGGTGCCCGGCTGAACTTCGCGCAACGCTGCCTGGCCGCACCGAGCGACACCCGACCGGCGCTGGTGAGCGTGACCGAGACCGGCGAGCCGGTCGAGACCTCCTGGCGTGAGCTGCGGGACGAGGTCGCCGCCGTCGCGACCAGGTTGCGTGTACTGCGCGTCGGGCCCGGCGACCACGTCGCGGCCTACCTGCCCAACATCCGGGAGGCTGTCGTCGCCTTGCTGGCCACCGCAGCCGTCGGCGCAGTATGGACAGCATGCTCACCGGACTTCGGCATACCGAGTGTGCTGGGCCGGTTCCGCCAGGTTGCCCCGGTCGCCCTGATCGCCGCAGACGGCTACACCTATGGCGGAAAGGTGTTCGATCGCCGTACTGAGGCTGCCGAGCTGTTGGACGGGCTGCCCACGGTGCGGCACCTGGTCACCGTCCGGTGCCGTACCACCGGTTCCTGGCCCGTGCGTGCCGGCGTGGCGGTCCACGACTGGCCGGACACCCTGGACGACGCGGAGATCGAGTTCGCCGACGTCCCGTTCGACCACCCGCTGTGGGTGCTGTGGTCCTCCGGCACGACCGGGGTGCCCAAGGGCATCGTCCACGGGCATGGCGGCATCGTCATGGAGCTGCTGAAGTCTCTCGGCCTCGGTGCTGACGTGCGCGCGTCCGACCGGTTCCTGTTCCTCACCTCGACGAGCTGGATGGTGTGGAACTACCTCATCGGCGGTCTCCTGCATGGCGCGACCATCGTGCTGTACGACGGCAGCCCCACGTTCCCGGACGTCAACGGTGGCTGGCGCATCGCCGAACGCACCGGCGTGACTGTGCTCGGGGTGGGCGCCGGCTATCTGATGGCGGGCGAGCAGGCAAACGCCCAGCCCCGAGCCGCAGTTGGGCTGAGCCGGCTGCGCTCGATCCTACAGACGGGCTCCACCCTTGCGCCTTCGGCGTGGCGGTGGGTCTACTCACACGTGTCCCCGGACGTGTGGCTGCAGTCGGTGTGCGGCGGCACCGACATCTGCTCCGCCCTGGCCGGCGCCGCCGCCGACCTACCGGTTCGCACCGGACGCATCCCCGCGCCGGCGCTTGGCGTCGCGTTGGCCTCCTGGGACCCGGAGGGGCATCCGCTGACCGGGCAGCAAGGCGAACTGGTCGTCACCGAGCCCATGCCCTCGATGCCCCTGCGGTTCGTGGCGGATCCGGACGGGCAGCGATATCACGCCAGTTACTTCGACACATTTCCCGGTGTGTGGCGGCACGGCGACTGGGTGACCGTGCACGACGACCTCAGCATCGTCGTGGCCGGTCGGTCCGACTCCACCCTCAACCGCATGGGCGTACGGATGGGCTCCGCCGACATCTATGCCGTGGTGGACCGCTTCCCCGAGATCACCGACAGCCTCGTCATCGGTGCCGAACTCCCCGACGGCGGCTACGTGATGCCCCTGTTCGTCGTCCTCGCCGAGAACATCCAGCTGGACGACACCCTGCGCGGCCGAATCGTCACCGCGATCCGCACTGAACTGTCACCCCGCCATGTCCCCGACGACATCATCGCCGCCCCCGCCGTCCCCCGTACCCTCACCGGCAAGAAACTGGAAGTGCCGATCAAACGCATCCTGCAGGGGACAGCACCGACCGAGGTGGCCTCGGCCGGTGCTGTCACACACGAGGACACGCTGAACTGGTACGCCCAATGCGGCCGCACCATCGCCGGAACCCCGAAGTGACTTCGGAGCTGGCGACCTGACCACAGCGTCAAGCGCGGCGTCTGACGCTGAACGTGCTCGCCCGGTGCGAGGGGCAACCATCGCGCTGGGTCTCCTGGTGGAAGAGAGCACCGCGCCCCAAGGGCCCGTGTGAACTGGGACGAGTACGCGGTCCGCCCGTATCGAAGTGATACTGGCATGTGACGCCGTCGCGGTCAGCGTGGGATGGCAATCTCCCGCTTGAGGACCTTGCCGCTGCCCCCCTTCGGTAGCCCGTCCAGGAAGACAATTTGGCGCGGGTATTTGTACGGCGCCACCCTGTCCTTGACGAACTGGCGCAGTTCGTCGGGGCGTTGCTCGACACCGGGCCGGAGCACGATCGCGGCGGCCACATCCTCGCCGAGCGTGTCGTGAGGGATGCCGATGACGGCTACCTCCAGGATGTCGGGGTGCTCGTAGAGCACGTCTTCGATCTCACGCGGGTAAATGTTGTATCCGCCACGGATGATCATGTCTTTCTTGCGGTCGACGACGAAGAGATAACCATCCTCGTCCTGGCGGACGAGGTCACCGGTGCGAAGCCAGCCGTCCGGAATGGCCTCCGCGGTGGCCTCGGGCCGCTGCCAGTAGCCCGTCATCACGTTGTGGCCGCGGACGGCAAGTTCGCCTACCGCACCGCCCTGCACCTCGGTGCCGTCGGGCGCCAGGACGCGTACCTCGACCCCTTTGATGGGGGTTCCCACCGAACCGGGCTTACGCGGTCGGTGGAGGTGGTTGAAGGAAACCACCGGCGAGCACTCCGACATGCCGAAGCCCTCCAGTACTGCGCAGCCGAACCGCTGCTCGAAGGCGTGCAGCACCGGGACCGGCAGCGAAGCGCCGCCGGAGACGCACAGCCGCAGCGACGAGGTGTCCGCATCGCTCTGCTGTTGCAGCAGGGCGGCGTACATGGTGGGTACCCCCTCGAAGACAGTTACCCGGTGCTGCTCGATGGCGTGCAGTACTGCTGCGGGGTCGAAGCGTGGGAGGAGGACCAGGCAGGCGCCCTGCTGGAGGGCGGTGTTCATCGCGCAGCCCTGTCCGAAGATATGGAAGAGGGGCAGGCAGCCCAGTACCACGTCCTGTTCGGTGAGCTCAAAGAGGCGGGTGACCGCGTCGGCATTGCGGGCGAGGTTGTGGTGGGTGAGTTCGGCGCCCTTGGGGTGGCCGGTCGTTCCCGAGGTGTAGAAGATGGCGGCCGTCGCCTCACCGTCCCGGTCGGCCACCGTGGCAAGCGGTTCGTGCGCCCCTGCTCCGGCAGTGATGTCGGACGGGTCGATGCGGGCGAGGTGGGTGTCCGTGGCGCGCGCCGCGGGTTCCGCCTCCCTCATGGACTGCTCCGCTGCGAAGAGGCGGCGGGTGCCGGAGTCGGACAGGTAGTGCTCCACCTCGCGAGCCTTGAACAGAGGGTTGATCGGTACGACGGTGCCCCCGGCCCGCAGGATTCCGTAGTAGAGGACGACGAAGGCGGGACCGTTGGGCAGCATCAGCCCCACCCGGTCGCCGGGCCATAGTCCGTCGGCGGTCAGGCCCGCCGCCACCCGCGCTGACATGACGTCCACCTCGGCGTACGTCCAGACTTGCTCACCCATCCGGAGGGCAGGGCGCCGAGGGTGGCGCGCGGCGGCCTGCACGAGGTTGTGCGACAGATTCGCCATGATGGGAAACTCCTCGATGAGTCGGTAACCGGGGCGGTCCCGGGCCAGCGGTCAGAGAGTCGGGGCCGCTATCAGGTCCATCGCCGACGCGGTGTCATCGGCGGTCAGGTTCCGGCCGCCCAGCAGGCGGTTCAGCAGCACGGCCAGGAGCGGCCCGCCGCGATGCTGCCTCCAGCGGTGGGGGCCGTCTCTTTGAAGGGCATGAGGGGGCAGGCTCCGTGTTGTAACGGCTGGACGGGGACCTCGAGGTTCCCGTCCGGGGTGACGTGCCGGCGGTCAGGATCGCCGGTGATGCGGTGGCTCCCTCGGGTGTCCGCGGCCGCCCACGGTGTGCTGTTGCACATCCGGGGTCGGCAGCGCCCCGGGCCTGGGCAGTCAGGTATGGCATATCGGTCCTCGTGATGCGGGCGCTCGGCCCGTTTCCCCCTGGTCATCGGCGAGGTTAGTCCTCTGGCGTGCGGACAACGAGGGAAAAAATCATGGCTGTTGTCCACCAGCACGGACAGGGTGCTGGCGAAGACTCGTCGCCGCAGGGCAGCGGGCGAATGCAAGACCGCTCCAGGAGTTGGGTGCCTCCGTGACCCAACTCCTCGTGCGGTGAGGGGGGTTGGCGGCTTCCTGAAGGGAATGTCCGCCGCTGGCAGAGTTTCCGACGGTTGCGGACCCGAACATGGGTGGCCGAATTTTTGCGGTCTTCCCTGCTTCGTTTCTGGGCCCCAGGCAACCGGCAGGGCTCCCTGGGGCTCCCATGAGGCGCGAGGGGTTCCTGACAGGAAAGGGGGCTCCCGCGCTCACAGTGGTGAGGAAGTGGCCCCTTGATCCGTGCCTGGCGCATAGGCGTCACCGCCGTGGCCGCATTCGCGGCCCTGGCGGGAACACCGGGACTGGCACAAGCCCGACAACCGTCCGACACAACACCGTTGACCACGTCTGCCGACAGCCCGCTGCCGCCGGGTTGGCGGATCAGCGGAGAGGGCGCCGCTCGGGAGCTGGTGTGGCGGTCGCCCACGCCTGTCCCCATGGGTGACGCCCGCGTGGAGTTCCGCTCGGCGAACCGCCTGGTCGGCATTCCGCAGCCCGGGAAGGACAGCCGCACGTTCCGGCTCGCTCTCGACGAGGTCGGCAACGCGCCCCTGAAGGACCTGCAGGTGCTGGCCGCCGGACGCCGCTTGGACGCGGCTGCGGACAACTCCTCGGCCCGGGATGGCAGTGTGCATGACGCCGCGCAGCCGCCCGCCGCCCTGCCGGCCAACCCCGTCGACCCCGGCAGGCCGGGCGCGTATCGCACCATCACCGGCGAGTACACCCTCGACCCGGTGAAGCTGCCCGGATACGCCGCCCCGATCGAGATGCGGGCCGTCGTGGTGGCACCGAAGCGGGCCACCGGCAAACGCCCGCTCGCGCTGTTCCTGCACGGCCGCCACACGACCTGCTTCAAGCCCGGCGACAAGGACTACACGAACGGTGTGTGGCCGTGCCCGTCCGGCACCCGGCCGGTCCCCAGCCACAAGGGCCATCTGCAGGACCAGCAACTGCTGGCCTCGCAGGGCTATGTGACGGTGTCGATCTCCGCGAACGGCATCAACGGCCAGGACCAGCAGGCCGAGGACGCCGGGGCGCAGGCCCGCTCCTCGCTGGTACGCCGGCACCTCGCTCGCTGGGCCGACTGGGCCTCCCGCCCGACCGGCGCACCGACGGCCGTACGCAACGCGCCGGAGGCGGACCTCTCCCAGGTCCTGCTGGTCGGACACTCGCGCGGCGGCGAAGGCGTCAACCGCGCGGCGATGGACAGCCTCTACCCCGCACCCGCCGCCCAGGACGGCTACCGGGGCCCGGTGCGCTGGAAGATCCGCGGCATCGTCCTCATCGGACCGACGATCTTCGGCCAGAATCCGGTCGCCGACGTGCCGTCCGTGACGATCCTCCCGGGCTGCGACGGCGACGTGTCCGACCTCCAGGGCGAGGTGTACGTCGACGGGACACGCGGCGTCAGCCGGGGCAACGCGCTGCACAGCGCCGTCTACATGGTCGGCGCGAACCACAACTTCTTCAACACCGAGTGGACGCCGGGCCGGTCCCAGGCCCCCTCACTGGACGACTTCCGCGACGATGAGGAGCAGCCGGACCGGGTGTGCTCGGTCGGCTCCAAGCCCCGGCTCACCGCCGACCAGCAGCACAAGGCAGGCGCCACCTACATCGCCGCCGCGGCCCGGCTGTTCGTCGCCGGCGACGACCGGGTGCGTCCGCTGCTCGACGGTTCCGGCAAACGGGCCCCCTCCGCCGACCCCGCCCGTGTCCTGACCCACGCGGTCGGCGCACGCCGCAGCGGCGCCTTCCTGCCCGACGGACCAGTGACCGTGACCGGCGCCCAGCTGTGCTCGGCCATCGACCCCGCCCCCAGGACTGCCTGCCTGGACCAGGAGACACCCGGGGCCTCGCCGCACTTCGCGGCGTGGGACACCGGACGGGAGGCCGGCCGCCGCGCGGTCGCCCTGAACTGGTCCACGCCGGGTACGGCGGCCCGTGTTCAGCCCGCCGCACCGCTCTCCCTCGCCGGTTCCAAGGAACTGGCGCTGCGCGTCTTCGTGCCCCCGAACACAAGCGGCACACAACTCGACCTGGCCGTCACCGACGCCTCCGGACGCAGGGCCGCGCTGGGCCGGGTGCGAGTGGAGGGGCTGCCCGGCAGCGACCACACCGCCTCGTACTGGGCACAGGAGGCCCGCGTCCCGCTGACCGCCGCCGCGCGCGCCGGGCTCGACCTACGGCACGTCAAGTCCCTTGACCTGACGCCGCGTTCGCCGTCCGGGAAGGCCTGGCTGATGGACGCCTGGGGCTGGACCCCCGGCACCCCCGCAGTGCAGGCCCCGACGCTGCCACGCGTCGACGTCGGCCGCACGACCGTCAAGGAGGGCGACTCGGGCACCCGCACCTACCGGATCCCGGTCGAGATCTCCGGGCACGGCGTCGGCCAGGTCCGCGTGTACACCCTCGACCAGGCGACCGGGCTGGGCACGGACAAGCTGGTGACCGTACGGCCCGGCAGCAACGCCATCGACGTACCGGTCGTGGTGAAGGGCGACACGCTCTACTCCCACGACCTGCGACACGACATCGCCGTGAAGGCGGTCAAGGGCGCCGTCGTCGGCTCGCACCGGGGCGGTGTCACCACGCAGAACGACGATCCCGTGCCCACGATCACCGTGACGCCGGTCGCTGACCGGGTGACCGAGGGGCAGTCGCTGACCTGGCGGCTGACCCTGTCCAAGGCCGCCGGCGTGGATCTGGAGCAGCCGATCCTGGTGAATCCGGTCACCGACGGCATTGAGCTGTCCACTAAGGACGTAGACCCGCAGTGGCTCCGGCGGAACGGTGTGGAGGCCGCCCCGGAGCGCCCGCTGTCCGAGGCGAACCTGTCGCTGGAGCTGGACATCCCGGCCGGGTCCACGAGCGCCGAGGTGACCGTGCCGACGGTGACCGACCAGGTGGCCGAGCCCAGCGAGTCGGTGCTCCTGGAGCTGATCGGCTCCGACGCCAGGGCGTATCTGCTGAAGGGTGCGGTGCTGGACGGGTCGTAGGCCGCCCCGCACGTCACAAAACTAGAGGTCCAAACAGAAGCCTCTGACGATGTGGTTATGGGCCTGCATGCTTGCTGGGGTGGTGTGGGGAGTTGCACCCACGGGCCGCGCAAACGGTAGAGGCCGGGCGGATGTCCCACGCTCCAGCGTTGCTCATCGCGCTCGGCCTCTTGCCTGCCGCTGCTGGACTCGTTTGGAAGGGCGCGTCCAGTTCCCTCAGCAGAACCGCGCCAGGCGGCCACGGCCCGGGACCAATCCAGGAATCTTGGACTGCTCGGTCGCTGGCGGCGGCGCCCCGGTCCGCTGCTGCTCGTGCGCGTCGTCCCCGGCCTCGGTGGCACCGTCTCCCTCGAATCGGCCAACTTCCCCGGCCGCTGCATCCGCCACTGCACCAACCTGTTCCGCGTCCAGCCGATCAGCACCGCACTCGACCGGCAGGACGCCACTTACTACGCGAAATGACGTGTGCCCCGGCCCGCTAACCGCAGATCCTGCGGTAGGGAACGTCCGGGATATGCGACTTCCAGTCGGCCCTGGACAGGCCGACGGAGCCGGTGCGGTCACAGATCCCGGTGACGGCCTGTTCCGGGTCGATGGGGTACTTCTGGAGCGGGACGTGCGGGCTGCCCACGTACACCGTGCCGCCGTCCCGGCCGAAGGCGAGGGAGCGGATCTCCTCACCGGGGGTGGCCAGGCCGACGAGGAGCTGCCGGGACGCGACGTCCCAGAGCTGGAGGCTGCCGTTCACGCCGCCCACGGCGAGAGTGCGGCCGTCGGGTGAGAAGGTGAGTGCGGTCACGGCCTCAGGATCTTCTTGGGACATGGTGGTGGAGGAACCGGCCAGAACGCCCGAGCGGTGTTGCACACTGCCGTCCCACAAGGTCACCCGGCCGGAGGAGTCCCCGGTCGCGAGCCGGGTGCTGTCGGGGCTGAACGCCAGTGCGGTCACGTCCCTGCCCTCGCTGAGCGTACGGCCGATGACAGGACCGGACGGCAGCCGGGCGTACTGGTCTCCCGACCCGGCGAGCAGCCGCCCGTCGGGCCGTACGGCGAGGGTTACACCGGAGAAGCCCGGCACCGTGCCTGTCCTGCGCAGGCGGCCGGAGCCGGTGTCCCAGACCTCCACCACGGCGTCTTCCCGCTCGGAGCTGGCGACCAGCAGTGTCCGGCCGCCGGGGCCGAGGGCGACGGCGACCGGCAGGCTGCCCTCCGCCCTTGGCACGTCGGCCCAGGCCCGTACCTTGTTCTCCGCCACGTCCCACACAGTGAGCCGCTGCCGCGCGGAACCGGGTGAGGATATGGTCTCGCTGATCGCGAGTGCCCGGCTGTCCGGACTGAACGCCAGCAGGGGAAAGGGGGAACCGGGCACGGGGCCCTTCCCGGCTGCGGGCCGTGGGGGCTGTTCGGTGAGGACCGTGTCGGTACGGGTGGAGCGCAGGGCCCAGCGGCCACCGACGCCGGAGGCGATCCCGGTCGCGAGGACGGTGCCGTCCGGGCTGAGTACGGCAGAGTCCGGTGGCGAACTCTGCCAGCGGGGCGTGAGGTTGGCACTCAGGTCGTACGAGTGGACGGTGGCCCCGACGAGGAAGCGCAGCACGCGATCCGGCCCGGGATCCCAGGCGAGGCCGTGCACCATTTCGCCGGCCAGCGGACGCCGGAAGGCCCGCACGCCGGGTGACGTCAGGCGCCACACCGCGAGTTCCTGGTCGTCGACCGTCGCCAGGAACGCCCCGTCCGGGGTGAAGTCGACGTCCATGACACCAGTGCCGCCGCGGGTTTCAAGATCGGTGAGGAGACGCTCACGGGGAATGTCCCAGATCTGGATCCCGGTCCTGGACACTACGGCCAGCAGCCTTGCGTCGTGGCTGAACCGGACCTTGCCGGTGCCGATGGCGCAGGCGCCCCGCGACGCGCTGTCCCATGGCCCTCGCAGGCGCTTGCGGCGCGCGGTGTCCCATACCCGGAGCGGGCCGTCGGAGGGGCAGACGGCCACCAGCCGGCCGTCCGCGCCGAGAGCGGCGCCGGACAAGTCCTCCGGCAGGGGCTCCTCGAAGAGGACCTCGTCCTTCCCTAGCCGGCGCAATTGCACGGTGCCCGGCCCCCGCGGCGTACGCGGCGTACCAAGAAGGTAAGTGCGCCCGTCGGCCCCGAAGTCCAGCAGTGCCGCCTTCCGCAGGACACGTGGGTCGGCGGCCCTGCCCGCTGGCAGGTCCCACAACTGGTCACCGTCCTTCCCCGCGAGGTAGAGGATCCTGCCGTCCGGGCTGACATCCGCCACCCCCGCGTCCTCGGGCAGCCGGACCGGGACGGCCGGTCGGTGACCGGTTACGTCCCGCAGGACTGTCCGACGGCCCACGACGCTGAGCAGCATCCGGCCCCGGCCGGTGAGGAACCGCTGTACGTCCTTGCCCTTCTCCGGATCGGTGAAGGTGTCCCGCTCCTGCTGGGCCAGGGCACCGAGCAACGCCGAACGGGTCTCGGTCAGCGGGGCGATCCGCCAGGCGGCGACGCCGAGCAGCATGGCAGTGCGGGGGTCGGAGGACCGCAGGCTGTCGGCGATCGCCGCGACGCTGCGGGCGGCGGCCTTGGCCCGTTCGTTCTCGCTCGCCCGGTTCTCCTGCCAGGCGAGCAGGCCAGCCACGAGGGCGAGTACCAGAAACGCGGAAAGGGCGCCGCTGAGGGTGCGGAACCTCCTGGTGGTACGGGCGGCGGCCGCCCGTTCGGCGTCGCGGGCGGCCAGCGCGGTGGTGAGGAAGGCACCTTCCGAGCGGGTCAGGTCGTCCGCCAGGTCCGCGGCGGGCCGTTCCGGCACGGCGAACAGATCCTCGGCCCGGCTGAGCCGGGCTCCCCGGTACAGGGCGCCAGGGTCGTGGCCCAGTTCCTGCCAGGCGCGGGCGGCCTCGGAGAGCCGGTGCTGCTCGCGCAGCCGCTCACGGTCCTCCTCGACCCAGTCACGCAGCCGGGGCCAGCCGCTGATCAGCGCTTCGTGGGCGAGCTCGACGGTGCCGTCGTTCAGGGTGATCAGGCGGGCGGCGGCGAGGAGTTCGACGACGCCGGTGACATCCCGCCCGTATGCCTGCCCTTGTGGCCCCGGCTCCAGCTCGGCGCGTGCCGCCGGGCGGCGGGTGTCGGCGGTGCCCTGGCCGGGGGCGATCAGGCGCAGCAGGATGCGGCGGGCGATGCGGGCCTGGACCGGGGACAGCTCGGCGTACACCTGTTCAGCCGTGGCGGTGATCGCGCCGTGTACGCCGCCCGCCTCCTCGTACGCGGTCATGGTCAGCGTCCGGCCCCGGCGGTGCCGCCAGGTCTCCAGCAGGGCGTGCGAGAGCATCGGCAGCGCGCCTGTCCGGCCGGTGACCTCGTCGACGATCCTGGCGGTCAGCGCGTGTTCCACGCTCAGGCCTGCGGCGGCCGCCGGTCTGGTGATCACCTCCCGTAGTTCGGCCGGATCCATCGGCCCGACCAGCAGGTTGGCCCGGCTCACGGCGTCCGCCAGTTCGCGGTGGGCGGCGCAGTGTCCGTAGAAGTCCCCGCGGACCGCGACGACCACCCGCAGTCGGCTCTCGGGCCGCCGGGCCGCCAGCAGCAGATCGAGGAAGCCCTCCCGTTGCCCGCTGTCATGGCACAGGGTGAAGAGCTCCTCGAACTGGTCGACGATCACCCATGTGTCCTGCTCGGCGCCGTGGGGAGTGAGCGCCGCCGTGTGGGTGTGCGCGGGGCGCTCACCTGGGGTGAGCACCCGGATCACGGCCGGTCTGTCAGGGGCCGGGGCTTGCTGGAGCCGGGGGATCAGCCCGGCCCGCAGCAGCGAGGACTTCCCGCTCCCCGACGGTCCGAAGACCGCTGCGATCCGGTGCTCCCCCACCAGTTCCAGTAACGCGCCGACCAGGTTGTCCCGGCCGAAGAACAGCTCCCGGTCGTCCGCTTCGTACCGGGTCAGTCCCCGGTACGGCGGTACGGCTTCCGCGTCCTGACCGGACCGCACAACAGCCCGGTGTGCCTCGCGCCAGCGCTCTTCCCATTGCCCGGTGTCCGCCTTCAGGGCCTGCGCGTACGCCAGGACCAGTGCCAGCGACGGTAGTTGCTCACCGGCCGCCGCCTGCGACAGTGCGCTCGTCGAGTACCTCGTCCGCCCCGCCATCTCTCGGTACGTGGGTTTCCCGGCCTGCTCGCGGAGGGCGCGCAGTTCGTGGGCGAGCCGTTGTATTGGACCGGCGTCGGGGTCCACGGGCTTCTCGCGTCGTCCCACAGGGCCGTACCTTTCGCTGATCGTCAGGGAGTCGGCGACCAAACTAGCCGGAACGGTGCCCGCCTCAACTTTCCTGCTGGTCAACGGAATTGTTCAGAGGGCCGGAGGGCTACTGACAAACGCGCCGGTCACCAAGACTTCTTCTCGGCGAGGTGACGCCTGGTCACCCCGTCGCCCAAGCCGCGGCCCCGGACGCCCCCGATCCGGGGCCGCATCCGTCCGCGTGCGCGGCACCGCACATCACCGAAGCGGGGAAGAGGAGAGAGGCATTCCTTGAGCCATCCCTTGAAGCACCGTCTACGCAAGAGACGCCGCCTGCACGGACGCGGCACGGCAGTCGCGTACGGAACGGCCGCGATGCTGGCGATCGGCCTCGCCGGCACCGCCACCGCCCCCCCGTCAACTGCCGCACCGGGCCCGGCGTCCGGACTACCCAGCGGCGTCGCGACGCGGGCCGTCGCACACATCACCCTGATCACCGGCGACACCGTCCTCGTGGGCCGCGACGGCCGGGTCGTCGGTGTGGAGCGGGGCAAGGGCCGCACCGGCATCGGCTACTCGACGCAGTTGGCGGGCGGGCACACCTTCGTCATCCCGGCGGACGCGATCAAGTTGCTGAACAGCGGCAGGCTGGACCGCCGGCTGTTCGACATCACACAGCTCCTCGCCGACGGCTATGACAACGAGCATCGCGAGCGGCTGCCGCTGATCGTCTCCTACAAGGGCGACAAGAACCAACGAGCCGGTGCCGAGCGGGCCTTGAGGGCGGCGGAGGCCGATGTGCGGCGCGAACTGCCCGCCGTGCACGGCCAGTCGCTGACCGCCGTCCGGCAGGACTCGGCGGATGTCTGGCGTGCTCTGACCGGCACCGACACCGACACCGACACCGGGTCCGCGGAAGCGGTGACCACGGCGCCCGGCGTGGACCGTGTCTGGCTCGACGGCAGGGTCAGGGCCGCCCCGCAGGCCGCCGCCGACGCGCCCGGCGAGGACACCGGTACGGTCCAGATAGGGGCGCCCAATGCCTGGAAGGCCGGCTGGGACGGCAAGGGCGTCAAGGTGGCCGTCCTGGACACCGGCATCGACGCCACCCACCCGGATCTGAAGGACAGGGTCGTCGCCGCAAAGGACTTCAGCGGCTCCAGCGACACGGACGACCGCTTCGGACACGGCACTCATGTGGCGTCCACCGTCGTCGGTTCCGGAGCCGCGTCCTCGGGGAAGTACCAGGGCGTCGCGCCTGGCGCACGGCTGCTCAACGGCAAGGTGCTGGATGACTCCGGCTACGGTACATACTCCGGCATCATCGACGGCATGCAGTGGGCGGTCGGCCAGGGTGCCAAGGTCGTCAACATGAGCCTGGGCGGTGCCGACAGCCACGGCACCGACCCGATGGAGGCGGCCGTCAACGAACTGTCGGCGTCCAAGGGCGTGCTGTTCGCCGTCTCGGCGGGCAACTCGGGCCCCTCCGACCAGACCCTCGGCTCACCGGGCAGCGCCGCCGCCGCGCTCACCGTGGCCGCCGTGAACCGGCAAGACGCCCTGGCCCCGTTCTCCAGCCGGGGACCGACGGCCGACGGCGGGCTGAAGCCCGACATCTCCGCGCCCGGCGTGGACACCGTCGCCGCCAAAGCCAAACACGGCAAGATCGGCACGGACGCAGACACCGACGGCTACATCAAGCTGTCCGGCACCTCGATGGCCAGCCCGCACGTCGCCGGGGCCGCGGCCATCCTCGCCCAGCAGCACCCGGACTGGACCGGCGAACGGATCAAGGCCGCGCTGATGGCCTCCGCCAAGGCCGACGCCAAACTGACGGCGTACGAACAGGGCTCCGGCCGGGTCGACCTCACCCACGCCATCACCCAGCGCGTCGTGGCCGGGCCCCCGTCCCTCGACTTCGGCACCCAGTCCTGGCCGCACCACGACGACACTCCGGTCACCAAGACCCTCACCTACCGCAACACCGGCGCCGAAGGCGTCACCCTGAACCTCGCGGCGACCGGCACGGCGGGCATGTTCACCGTCTCCCCGGCCACGCTCACCATCCCGGCGGGCGGCACCGCCACCGCGACCGCCACCGCCGACACCCGCGTGGACGCGAAGGACGGCGTGCACTCCGGCGCGGTGACCGCCACATCCGCCGACGGCGGGATCGTCGTCCGCACCCCCGGACTCGTCGTCCGCGAGGTCGAGTCGTACAACCTCACCGTCCAGAGCATCGGCTTGGACGGCAAGGCCCCGGCCAACGCCATGGTCAACGTCGCCGCAAAGACCTCCGCCAAGATCTGGGCTCCCTACGACAATGACACCGACGGCGACTACCGGGCGACGCTCCGGCTACCCAAGGGCCGCTACCTGGTGGACGACTGGATCTGGGACGGTGGCGAGAAGTACGCGATGCTGGTCGCCCCCCACGTGTCACTCACCAAAGACACCACGCTCGTCTTCGACCAGCGCAAGGCCAAGAAGGTCACGATCAAGGCTCCCGTTCCCGGGGCCGCCGGCCCCTATCCGCTCGTGCGGTACGCCTCCAACGGAAGCGAGAGAGCGTACGACTACTCCCAGGCCGTCGACGCCACCGGCATCACCCTCGCCCAGGTCGGCCCGAACGCCCCGGCGGACAGCTTCATGGCCCAGGTCAGCGGCGTCTGGAGCGCGGCGAGAGCCGGCTCACCGCAGTACCACATCGTGGTCGGCCGGAAGGGGTCCTTCTTCACCGGCCTCACCCGAACGGTCCGCCGGTCCTCGATGGCCAGGGTCGACATGACGATCGGCTCCGCCATCAAGGACGCCGGCGCCGCGCCCACCGGCCAGTGGGAGACTCCCGGCTTCCCGCAGCTGACCGACTCCGACCACGGCACCATCGGTTCGCGGACTCCGCTGCCGGCCACTCGCGCCGTGACCTATGTGTCGGCCGACCAAGGCCTGCGCTGGAATCTCGGCGTGGACCTCTACCGCCCCGACGTGACCTTGCCGTACTCCTCCATCAGGGGGTTGAACGCCAGGGACTACAGGCCCGGCCGTACCTATCACGAGACGTACAACAAGGCCGTCTTCGGCCCGCACATCTCGGGCGGCTCCACCTGGATCGGCGGCTACCGTTCGGGCAACAACTACGCCCTGTGCAACTCACTGCTCTCCGACGGCCACTACGTGGTCGACTACGGCGCCCAGCAGAAGACCGTGCTCACCGGCGGCGGCAAAACCTATCTCAGCACCACCGACGATCCGTGCGGCAATGGAGTGATGCGTGGTCTGCCCAAGGAGCCGACCAGGTTCACGCTGACCGCCGAATCGCAGCGCAGACTGGACATCTACCAGGTCAGCGACCAGGTCTCCGCGACCTGGGCCTTCACCTCGCAGTACGTGGACACGAACGGCCCGGCGCAGCCCCTACCGCTCTCCACCGTCCGCTTCGCACCGAAGCTAAGCCTGACCGCCACCGCCAAGGCCGGGCAGAAGACGGTGGTGCCGGTCACGGTGCACGGACCGGCGGCCGCCAAGGGACACCTCAAGTCCCTTGCCGTGCAGGTCTCCTACGACGCAGGTCGCACCTGGCTCCCCGTCGCTGTCCACACCGATGCGTCCGGCAAGCGGTCGGTCACTCTCGCCCATCCGGAGAGGCCTGGCACCGTGTCCTTCAAGGCCGCCCTGGCCGACACCGAGGGCAACACCTACACCGGGACGATCAGCAACGCTTATCGCACCGTCAGGTGATCAGCGCTCCGCCTGGTATCAAGGGCCGTGCCAACCGGTAGCCGGTTGGACCGTGCAGGCCGTCCTCAGGCACCGGAGGAGTCCACGTGGGATGCAAGTAGGTCGAGTGATCGATGCGCGCAACCGATCTCGCGGGCATCGGTCCCAGTCGTAAAGTCTTCACCCGCCGGGACCCGAAGGCCACTTCCGCCCCTGACCTGGTGCAGGGCGTCTTCACAGCGCCCGGACCGGCTGTGGGCTGCCGACCTCACGGTCTGACGTTCCTGTACCGCGGGGGCGCCCGCGGCAACTGCACAGCCGAAAAGCCCCTATTGGCCGCTGCTATCGGACTGTATTACGCGGCAGTCCGATAGCAGCGAGTGCGACTGCGGTTGGCAGTGCGGCGGGTGGTCTTTGCGGCTTCAAGGCCGCGGTCGTTCCTGTCGTGGGTCATGCATGATCGTGTCTGGACGCCGAAGAGTCACAAGGCGGTACGACAGGGCCCGTGGGTATCGGAGTCCAGGCCGACCTCTGTGCGCTTTCCGTGGCCCGTGTCATCTGCGTACGCGGGCACTGCTGTCGGTGACAGTGCAGGAGGCGCAACGTCCCATGGGTCGGCCGTGTGGGCCTTGCACCTTCAGGACGGGCTCTGCAAGAGAGCGATCGCAAGGATCGCGGCCATCGAGGTGAGGGAGGTCGCGAAGAAGTCGATGCCCGTTGTTTGCGGGTCGTCGATCCGGAAGTCGATGGCCGAACCGGTGTTGAGGCTGTCGACTACCTCTTGCGAGGCCGTGCTCCAGGCGTTCATCAGCGCCGCATCGGCAACGCCGACGGTGGCCTGGCCGCCGTTGGCGTCGAAGGCCCCCCTGAAATTCTGCCGCAGCGGATCGAACCTCGCAGCCTCCGCGATGGTCATGACGAACAACATCAGCGACCGGGCTACCGCGTTCTCGTTGGCGTCGTCTCGCAGGGTCCTGTACGCAGTGCTCATTCCCTCCAGGGTGAGCTTCAGGCCGGCCCGCTCCTGGCGGCCGACCCGTTCCAGGTCCGTGTAGCTGCCCGTGAAATTGAGCGGGTCACCCGTCATCCCGCCGGGAGCGTCGCCTCGCAGAAAGTGGGGGTTTGTCGGGCCTCGTCCGCCCGTGACCTGATAGCCGATGACGAACAGGTCCCGCGCTCGCATGATCAGGCGGACGCTGTTCGCGTCCGAGCTGCCGGGTAGGGCACTGGCCTGCAGGTTGATGGCGAAGACGTTGGCAGGATTGTTGGGGTCCAGGGAGGGATCGGTCTGCAGTATCCCTTCTCGCAGCACCCTTCCGCCGGTCGCCCGCTGGCGTACCGCGTTGATCATGGCGTCGTACGCCTTCTGCCCACCCGATACGTCCCAGGTGATGTCCCGCCCGTCGTCGATGGCGCTGGCCTTCTCCTGGAACTGGGGCGCCACCAGCGCGGTGCCTGCCAGGAGCGTGGCGACGGCGAGGAACAGAACCAGGAACTTTCCGGTGAGCCACCGGGAGCGCCGTTTGTGGCCGGGACTGCCGGCCGGGATCGTCTGTTTTAGGGACATGAGAGTCAGACTCCTTTTCGTAGAGCCCGGACGGGACCCCGAGGTCCCGTCCGGGGTGGCGTACCGACGGTCCGGATCGCCGGTGGTGTGGCGGCTGCCTGAGGCATCCGTGCCCGCGCAGAGACTCCACGGTGTGCTGTCGCACCGCGGAGCGGCTGTTTCATTCCGCTGGTGAGACCGGCTTCTCGGTAGTCGTCCTCGCGATGGGCGTGGCCTGCGGGTGGGGTGCGACACCGGCGTCTGATGCCACGGCGCTGGAAGCGGTCATCCTGAGGAGCGGAAGTGAGGCGAGGAGGGTTCCGACAGCGAGCAGGATGCTCAGGACGTCAACGCCCAAGCTGTCCATGATCGCGCCGACGGACAGGGGGCCGATGCCTTCGCCGAGTGCTCCGGCGCCGCTGAGGGCGGCCACCCACCGGCCGGCGGAGTCGATGACCGAGGCGGCCGCGAGCATCTGCACCAGGACGGCCAGCTGGCATGCCTGCCAGACAACGGCGGTGGCGATGAACAGGGCAGGGCTGTGGGTGACGATGAGGAGCCCCATGCTGAACGCTTCGACGATGACGAACCCGGCCATCGAGCGCAGGCGGCCGAAACGCTTCGCGGCGAGCGGTCCGGCTACGGCTCCGGCCAGTGCGACGACGCTGGAGATAGCCAGGACGGCGGAGAGCGCGGAGGCAGACATACCGGTGTGGTCGCGCCCAAGGACGGAGGCGTAGGACCAGGCGCCCTGCGTGACGGCTGACAGAAGGGCAGCGCCGACCAGCAGTGTGGCGGAGGGATGGGCCGGCCGGGAGGCTGCGTTGGGGGCGGTCGTGGAAGGACCGCTCGCCGGGCCGGGACCGTCGGGGAGGCGGCCCACCAGGAACCAGCCGGGCAGGCAGCACACGGCCAGCAGGAAGAAGCCGGTGCCTCCGCCGGTGGACTCGTTGACGGCCGGGACGGCGAGGAGCAGCAGGGCGCTCGCGCACACCGCGCCGGTGATGGTGATCGAGGAGGTCTTGTCGGCGTCGTCGCCGGCGCCGGCCAGGGCGGCGGTGGAGGCGGCGTAGACGGCTCCGAGTCCGGCGCCGAGTAGCAGGCTGGCCACGATCAGCGTGAGGATGTCGAAGGCGACGGCGGCGCCGATGAATCCTGCGGTGGCCAGGGCCAGCCCGTTGCGGGCCATGCGAACGCGTCCGGGGCGGGCGGCGCGGTTGGCGAGCAGGAGGGTGGCGAGCGCGACCGCCATCAGCTGGCTGGCGGCGACGAGTCCGGCGCTGGTGCTGGACAGGTCGAAGCGGTCGGCGAAGTCGTCGACGAAGACGGGCATCACGTTGGTGCCGCTGCTGCCGAGAGTGACTCCGGCGATCAGGGCTGCGGCGACGGTGAAGGTCAGCGCGGGGCCGCTGTTTGTTTTCACTGGATGCCCCTTGCGCGGAGGGCCGCCTGGCAGGCGGGCACGGCAGCGGGAGGGAGGGGGAGCATCGTCAGTAACCTCAGAACTGGTAGGCGCTCGGGTGCCGTGTCCGGTACTGGAGCGTGCGAAGGGAGCGTCCGGGCCGAGAGGGGAGGCCTGGACCCGGACGCGATTGGGGGTGCAGGTCGGCGGCTGGCGGTCAGCCGGCCCAGACGTCTTCGACGTAGTGGCCGGACTCGGTCAGCGAGGCCAGCCAGGCCCGCGCTTCGTCGTCGTCGGCGCCGGTGTGAGTGCTGTAGATGGTCATGAAAGCCTCCCGTACGGCGGGGGCCATGCGGCGGCCGTCGCCGCAGACGAACACGCGTCCGCCGGCCTTGAGGTGCGTAAAGACCTCGTCGCCCTCCTGGGCGATGCGGTGCTGGACGAAGCGGGCGCCGTCCTTGGGGGTCGCGCTGAAGGTGGGGCGCAGGCTGACGGCTCCGGCCTGTTCGGCGGCTTCGAGTTCCTCGCGGTGGAGGTAGTCGATGTCGGGGTGGTCGCAGCCGAAGTAGCAGAGCAGGGGGCCGGTGGAGCCGGTGTGGTGGCGGTCGAGGACGGCGCCGCGGAAGGGGGCCAGTCCGGTGCCCGCGCTGACCAGGATCACGGGGACGGAGGTGTCCTGGGGCAGTCGGAAGGACTCGTTGCACGGCAGCACCCGGGCTTGGAGGGTTTCGCCGACCGGCACGGTCTGCAGGTAGTTGGATGCGATGCCGTGGAAGGGGCCCTGGCCGCTGCGGTGGGGTGCGAACAGCTGGGAGACCATCAGGTCCACCTCGCCGGGGGCGGCCGCGGCAGATGAGGAGATGGAGTAGTGGCGCGGGCGCAGGACCGGCAGCAGTTCCAGGAACCGTTCGAAGGGCAGCTCGCAGGCCCGGTATTGCTCCAGGAGGGCCAGGACGCTGCGGCCTGTGGCGGTGACCTGTTCGTGGAAGGTGTCCGGGTCGGCTGCGGCGAGGTCCGCCAGGGGGCGCTGCTCGGGCGGGCAGCCGGTGTGCTCGGCCAGCACCGCGACCTGTTCCGGCGTCGCGGGATCCTGCAGCTCCACGAAGTCGCTGAGCAGACGGCGCAGGGTCAGCGGCCGGTCGACGGGCAGGGCGCTGCGGCTGCGGCGGCGTGTCTGCAGCCGCACGGTGCGCTCCAGATCGAGGCCGAACCGCTCTGCGGCCCGCTTCACGAGGTGATCCGGGTTGCGGGGGAGTACGGCGAGGTGGTCGCCGGTGCGGTAGGTGACGCCGTCGGGCAGCCGCAGCCGCAGGAAGCGCTTGGGGCGGCCGACCAGGCGCCCACTGTCGACCGGGTCGTACATGTCGACCAGGTCGTAGGCGTCGAGGATGGTCATGGGCTGGAGGCCGTGCCGGGCGGCGAGGGGACCGGTGACGTGCTCGGAGACGTCCTGCAGCTCGTACAGTCCCTGGTCGGTGCCGGTGTCCTCGGTGACGGCGGCGGCTTCGGCGTCCGAGGGAGCGCCGTAGGCCTCAAGCAGGGTGGCCCACAGGTCGCCGCTGAAGCGGTCGACGGTGCCGGCGAAGTCACCGGCGGCGTCGGCGGCGCCGCGCTCCAGCAGGCGGGTGGCGCCGGCGGCGGCAAGGTGTTCGTCGATGAGGGTGGGGACGCGCTGGTAGGTGGCGGCCCAGTTGCGGTCGCCGACGCCCAGCACGGCGTAGGAGACTCCCTCCAGCGTGCCCGGGGCCAGCTCCTCCAGCCAGGCCACGAACTGTGCGGCATCGTCGGTGGGCCGGCCGTTGTAGGAGGCGGCCACGATCACCAGAGGGCCCTGATCGGGGCCGAGTTGACCGACGGCGTCGTTGAGGGCGGCAACCGAGGAAGTGAAACCGTGCTCGTCGCCGTCCGCGGCCAGGTCACGGGCGATGCCGGCGCACGTGCCCAGGTTGGAGCCGTGCAGCACGCGCAGCGCGGTGCCGTTCACGCGCACCGCGGCGGGCCGCTCTTGGGCCACGGGCACGGCAACGGCGGCCGCGGCGGGCAGGCGGCGGTCACCGCTGGTGCGGGGGGCAAGCCGCAGGGTGAACCCGTCCGGCTTGATGGTCAGCGACTGCTTCATCTGCAGCTGGTAGTTCGCGTGGTCGATCAGCCGGTAGCGGTGGATGAGCATGCCGAGCACCAGCGTCGCCTCGTGCAGAGCGAACTGGCGGCCGATGCAGGCGCGTTCACCGTTGCCGAACGGCTTGAACAGATGGACGGGACGGACTTCCTCCTGCTCGGGCGTGAACCGCTCGGGGTCGAACAGCTCGACGTTGTCGCCCCACGCAGGATCCCGGTGCAGGGCAGGGGTCAGCACGAACAGGGACTCGCCCTTGCGCACCCGGTACCGGCCGCCGATGACGGTGTCCTCCAGCGGCTCGACCGCGTACCCGGGGGCCGTCGGCCACAGCCGCAGGCCCTCGTTGAGGACCTGGCGGATGTAGGCCAGCTTGCCGATGTCCGCGTAGCTCGGGTCCGGGTCGTCGGTGTCGCCCCACAACGCGTCGACCTCGGCCTGGGCGCGGGCCAGCACCTCGGGGTGCTTGGTCAGGTAGTACAGGGCGAAGGACAGGGCGCCGCTGGTGGTTTCATGACCGGCGATCAGGAACGTGATCACCTGGTGGCGGATGTTGACATCGTCCAGCGGCTCGCCCGTCACCGGGTCGGAGGTGTGCAGCATCCGCCCCAGCAGGTCGTCGGTGCTGCGGTCCCCCGATGCCTTGCGTTGCCGGATCACGTCGTCGACCAATTCCTGCATCAGGGCGACGTCCTTGCGGAACTGTTCGGCCTTCTTCCACCTGAACAGCGCCGTGCCGGGAATCGACTCACCCTGGACCTGAGCGAAGTCCAGGGCCCTGGCCAGGGCCGGGATGAAGGAGTGCGGCTCATCCCGCCGGAAAGACTCGAAGTCATAGCCGAACCCGCACAGGCCGATCGTGTCGAGGGTCAGGCGGGTCATGTCGGCGGCCACATCCACCGGGCGCTGCTCCACGTCCCAGTCCCAGGTGGCAATCAACTCGCGGGCTACCCTGAGCATCGACGCGTGGTAGCCGCGCATCGCGCCCAGGGAGAACGCCGGCATCAGGATGTCATGGGCCTTGCGCCAGTTCGGCTCGTCGTTGAACGCGGTGAACAGCCCGTCTCCGCCTAGTTCCCGCAAGGTGACCAGGTCGGAGTGCACGTTCTTGCGGAACCGGGACTCGTCCGACAGCTCTGCGACGAGGTCCAGGCTGGAGACCAGGAGGATCTCCTCGCCGAAGATACGGAGCTTGAACACCGGGCCGAGTTCCTTGGCCTCCTGCATCAGATAGGTCAGGCCTTCGGCTCCCTCCGGGATGTCGAGGGCGTGGCCGATCAGTGGCCAGGCCGACCGCTCGGGAATCGGCTCGGTCTTGTGCACCGGTGAGGAGGTCATGCGTGTGCCTTTCTCTGCGAAAACGTGGCGAGAGCCGATGCCTTGGCCGCATCGGGCCCCCGGCCAGCGGCCGCCTCGGCGGTGAAGAGGCGCCTCCCGGGCTGGCAGGCCAGGGGCTGGTTCAGGGTGCTCTGGCGGGCGCTGCGGCAGGTGATGGAGTCACCAGCCGGGCCCGGTGCGAGCAGGTGCTAGGTGGCGCCGGGTGTGCGGTACGCGCCGAAAACGTGAGCCGGCCCGGCGGTCATCCGGGTGACGGCGGCTCGGCACCGGCGCGTCAGCGCCCCCCGGCTCAGGCGGTCAGGTATGGCATATCGGTCCTCGTAATGCGGGCGATCGGCCCGTTTCCCCCTGGTCGTCAGGGACGCTAGCCCTCTGGGGCGAGGACACCGAGGGAAAAAATCCCGACCGCTGCCCACCCGCACGGGACAGAATTGGTCGAAGACCTCGTCCGCCGCAGGTCAGCGGCGGACACAAGAACGCTCCAGAAAAGGCACGCAACACGAGCCCGAAACGCTGAGTGAGCCTGGGATGCACGGTGCACGGGAATCACCGACACTCCCGCTGTCAGTGGTCCTCACTACGATCAACAACCGTGGAATCCACTTCTATTGATCTGCTCCAGCAGATCGAGCAGGACGCTTTGGATGAGACCCGTCCCCTCAGCGGCGCACTGCGCAAATGCCTCGTGCTGGGCAGCCAGACGGGGTCCGCGGAGCTGCGGCGATGGGCGGAACGCGAGCTACGCGGCTACGACAACGTGCCCGCTGGAGAACTACCTGACTATCGCCTGGTGCACGCCGGACTGTGTATCGACGCCCTGACCCCCGCCGGCGGCGGTGTGCTCCAGAACAATGCCCAGCCGGTCAACCGCTACGCGATCCCTGCGGCGTGCCGGGCTGTCGTCGATGAACCGGCCCTGATCCGCAACGGCGTCACCGAGCTTGCCCAGTTGGCCCAGCAGGCCGATGCCGTCAACGGCAGCATCAAGATCGTCCCGCATGGGGCGGATGAACTGGCCGTGCTCATCGCGCAGGAACAACGGGCACCGATCAACATCACCTCGGTGTACTGGAACGTGGGCCCGGCCACCCTCCACGGTCTGCTGGATCAGGTGCGCACCCGCCTCGTGCAACTCGTCACCGAGCTTCGGGCCAGCACCTCTGCCGACGCACCGGCCCTTTCGGCTGCGAGGGTCAGTCAGGTCATGCGGGACATCAGGATTCAGGGGAACCAGAACCAGCTGTCCCTCACCATCGGCGGCCAGTCCCCGGACACCTCTGGGAGCCAGCAATCGGGCCGCTGGGCTCCGTGGGGCCTCTTCGTGGCAGCCCTGGGATCCATCGGCACGGTGGTCGCGGCCGTCGCCGCGATCATCGCGCTCAGATAGCCCGCAGTCATCGGCGCAGGGACGGACGTGGAGAACCGGTTCGGGAGCGTGCGCACCGTGTGCTGTGTGGGTTGCCGCACGCGGTGGCTTTCTGTAAAGAACGGACAGCGTCGCCTGGGAAGCACAGTGCGCAACGTGCCAGCGCGTCGATGGACTCGCCCAACGCGAGGACTTCGACCCGGATGATCTCGAGCTGCCCAGGGTGCCGGCGCCCGGGAGCGCGACCAGCGTGCCCCTTCGCGTTCTCGGTCTGACCTGTGCGTGCTCGAAATGCAGGAAGGACCCCCCGGTGCGTCGGCGGTCTGTGTCCAGCCCGCCCCGGTCGATCGGGGTTCATTCGCAGTGCATCGGGCTTCAGCCCGGTGGTGGAGCGAATCTGATGGTTGCGACGCGGAGCGTCGCCGCGTCTGGTCCGGCGGAGCCGGACACGGCATGTTCACTACCCGCGGCGCGGAGCGTCGTGATCGCTGGTCCCGGCGGAGCCGGGCTGCCATCACTCACTGGTACAGCCGGACCATGCGCGTGCGGCAGCTGACCCCAACGGGTGTCAGCACTGCGCCGCGCTCCAGGCAACTTCCCCGTCCAGGAGGAGGCACTGGCCGCGTCGCGTCGGCTGGCGGGCCGGACGGCCTGGAACGCTGTTGGTCGCCGACTGCTCCGTCCGTGAATTCAGGTGATCGTGCACGACAACGGTGGCGGCGTGATCGCCACCTGACGGGACCGAACCGCACCCGTCCTGACCGAATCTGCCCCGACCCTTGGCCGACCACGCGGAGCCAGCCGGTCATCCCGGAGGAATCCCAGCTGGGTGCGGCCCCTGCGGTTCACAGGGCGGGCGCTCACTGGCCGTGAATTATTCCCATGGTCTTCGCACCCCGGACGACTAGCGTCCGCGGCCACCAGCTGAAGACGCCGTGTGCGCCCGAGCGACGAGGACCGACATGCCGCACCTGATCGCCGATACCAAGTGGGCGTTCACCCGCCTGTACATGGCCGCCAGCAAGCATCTGGTCACCCCGTTCAAAGAGTTGCCGTCCGCGACTGCGGCCCGCCACGCCAAAGCGGTCCGCGAGAGCCACATGGTCGCCATGCGGGACGGTGTGGCCCTGAACACGGACGTCTACCTGCCCGCGGAGTCGGGCGGTGATCGCGCGCCGGGGACGTTCCCGGCGGTGCTGATCCGAGTTCCGTACGGCAACCGCGAAAGCTATACATACATGCCCGCCGTGGGCCGCTTCTGGGCCCGGCGCGGCTATGCGTGCGCCGTGCAGGACGTGCGCGGGCGCTTCGGCTCACAGGGACAGTGGACGACGTTCGTCAACGAGGTCGACGACGGCCACGACACCATCGACTGGATCGCTCGCCGGCCCTGGTCTGACGGGCGGGTCGCCCTGACCGGAGAGTCCTACTACGGCTTCACCGCCTGGGCAGGCGCAGCCTCTCAGCATCCCGCGGTGGTCTGCACTGCCCCCGGCGACATGGGTCTGGACATGTACACGATGCTGTACGAGGGCGGGGCGCTGTGTCTGGGCAGCACGGCCATGTGGGCGTGCGACCAGGCGGGCAGCGGATACCTGAACTGGTACCGCCTCGACAGTGAGCACCTGCCGCTGCGGGAGATGTCGGAGGCGGCTGGTCTGCCCAGCGACAACTACCGCGACGCCGTCGACAACCCCACCCGCATGGCCCGCTGGGAGGAGCTGGACTTCCGTCACCTGATCGACAAGATCGAGGTGCCGGTCATGGTGTGGGACGGCTGGTACGACGTCCTGCTCCCCGGCGCGCTGCAGGCCTGGCAGGAGCTGGCGGTACGCCGACCGGAGGTTCCCAGGCGCCTGGTCATCGGTCCGACCGACCACGAGACCAGCAGCGACCACAGCGGCCGCATCGGCCGCATTGCCATCCCGGAGGGGCCGCGGACCTGGGATCGGGTCCTGGAGTTCATCGACGCGGTGATGGCCAGCCGGGACCTCGGCCCCCGAGTGAGCCTCTACATCACCGGCGCCGACCGCTGGCACCACACCACGGCATGGCCGCCGCCGGAAGCCCGCCCCTACCGGCTCTACCTGCACGCCGACGGCACCCTCAGTCCGATGGCTCCCACCGGCCCCGAGCCGGACATCCAGTTCACCTACGATCCCGCCGATCCGGTGCGGTCCTGGCAGGGCAAGGACCTGTGGGCGATGACCCGCGGGCTGGAAGACCGCCGCCCGTTGCACCGCCGGCCCGACGTACTGGTCTACCGCAGCGAACCACTGGAGCGCCCCACGGACATCGTCGGCCCTGTATCAGTGCGCCTTGCGGTGAGCACCACCGCCCCCGGCACCGACTTCACCGCCGCACTGATCGACATCGCGTCCGACGGGCACGCACAGTTCGTCCAGGAAGGTATCTGCCGCCTCTCGCACACCGATCAGACTGACACCCCGCAAGCCCCCGCCGACGGCGCACCGCGACACATCGACATCTCCCTCACCGCCACCGGCTACCGCTTCGCCGCCGGTCACCGCATCGCCATCGAGGTCTCCAGCAGCTCCTTCGACCGCTGGGACCGCAACCTCAACACCGGCCCCGATGGAGACGGCGTCACCATGCGCACCGCCCGGCAGACGATCCACCACAGCGCCCAGACACCCTCCCACCTCGACGTCCTCGTGTTGGGGGAGCCCGGATGACCGCCCAGGCAGCCACCCCGGCCGCACTGGTCCCGGCCCTGCCCCGGGCGGTGCGCTGGGGCTACGGCGGCGGCGAGTGGGCCAATGCGGTGGTGTGGACCTCCTTCACCGCCCTCTTCCTGTACTTCTTCACCGACATTGTCCACGCGAGCGCGGCTCTCGGCGGCACGCTCATGCTGCTGGGAACCCTGTGCAACACCTTGCTGCAGCCCTACATCGGCCTGCGCTCCGACCGGCTGCAGAGCCGGCACGGCCGCCGGCTGCCGTTCCTGGCCCTCGCGGCCGTCCCCTATGCGGTGACCTCGTGGCTGCTGTTCACCGATCCCGGATGGAGCGGGATAGCCCAGACTCTGTACTTCGGCGCCGTCGTCATCGCCTGGTCCGCCTGCCTCACCTTCTTCTACGTCCCCTACGGCGCCCTCGGGGCCGAGCTGAGCACCCACGCGCCAGAACGCACCGCCCTGGCCACCGTGCGCACCGCCTGCTCCCAGATGGGCGCGCTGGTCGGCGCGGTCGCCCCCCTGCTGCTGGCCGGATGGTTCGGCGGCGGCAGGACCGGATGGTCCACGGCAGCCGCCGTCACCGCCCTGCTCGCGGCCGCCGGAATCCTGATCACATGGGCCACCGCGAGGGGCCGTGAAACGGCTGCTGAACCCGCCACCACCCGCATGCGGGACCAGTTCGCGATGTTGCGCTCACCCACCGTGCGCCGTCTGCTCGGCGCACTGATGTTCGGTTGGGCCCCCATCAGCGTCACTGGCGCCGTCAACCTCTACTATGCGCTCCACATCATGCAGCTCAGCCAGAGCATGGCCTCGGCATTGCTGCTCGTGTGGTTTATGGCCGGGCTCGCCTGGCTGCCGCTGGTGCAGTACCTGAGCAGCCGCATTGGCAAGACACGCACCTACGTCGCCTTCACCACCGGCTGGTTCTTCACCCAGTGCCTGTTCCTGCTGCTGCATCCCGGTGACCAGGTACTGCTGTGGACGCTGATCCTGCTCTCCTCCGCCGGGAGCATGGCCGTGGCCGTCACCACCTGGTCCCTGCTGGCCGACGTCAGCGACATCGAGGAATTGCGCACCGGCGAGCGGCGCGAAGGAGCCCTGTACGGACTGGCGGCTTTCGCCCAGACCGCCCTGGCCGCCCTCGCGGTCTGGTTCGTCGGCCTGACCCTGTCAGCCGCCGGCTACCACGGCGGCGAGCACCCCAACCACACCGCCCGCGAGGCCATCCGCTTGTTGATGTCGATCGGCACCGCCGTGTGGCTCATCCCCGGCATCCTGTGCTGCCTCAGGCTCGGCCTCACCCACCAGCGACACCACGCTGTCCGAGCCGCCCTCGACTCCCGGGCCGCCGACACCCCCATTTTGCCCGCCGCCAAAGCCGACTTGCTGGCAAACCTGTAGCAAAAACAGTTCACCGTTCACATGCTTACCTCGGTCCCGCCGCACACGCGCCCTATCATGACGGCACATCACAGCCGCTGAAGCGGCTCACGCCACCAGAGGTGACATCGACGTGGACGAGGTTTCGCCGAGCAGCGAACCCACCAAACGAGGCCGGGGCCGCCCTCGCGAAGTCGTGCGTCGCCCCTCCGGCCAGGGCAGCCCTCTGCAGCAGCGGCGTGAGGACTACCCCGGCACCACCCGCGCCATCCTGGAGGCAGCCCACCGCGTGCTGCTGCGCCATGGCACCGGCGGCTTGACCCTTGTGGCCGTGGCCAGGGAAGCCCACGTGGACGTCACCACGGTCTCCTACCACTTCGGCACCCGGCACGGACTCATCGAGAACCTGATGGACCTGCTCTACTCGGACACCGTCGCCGACCTCGCCGAGAACGTCAGTCACCTCGACTCCGGCTACGACCGATGGCACGCCTACATGGCCACGGTCAGCCGGATGTGCCAGGACCGCGAAGCCGCCCGCGCCTACTTCGACATCACTGCGCTCGCCCTGCGCGACGATGCCCTGCGTATCCGGCTGGCCCGCCTCAACGTGTGGACCATCGGCGCATTCGCCCAGTTGCTGCAGGCTCCCGACCTGCCCGACCTCTCCGACGATCAGGTCAAGGTCCTCGGAGAGCTGATCTTCGCCGCCGTCGACGGCATCAACCTCCACCACGCCCTGGCCGGTTCCGACTACCCCCTCGACGACGTCCTCACCCTCCTCGAGCGCGTCATCAGCGACAGCATCAGCAAGGACACCGACACCAGCCACGGGTAACTGGCGACGTTCGACCGGATCCTGGCGGCCGCGCCTGAGCCCACCCTGGCCAGGGCCAGGGCCCTGTGGGCTGCCGCCTGGGTGGCACTGCTGCAGAGCGACTTCGCGACCGCCGACCGGTGGCTCGATGAGGCCGCAGAGCTGGGCGAACAGTTGGACGACCCGGAGGTGCACGCTCATGTCCAGGGCTCTCGGGGGGCCTTGACCCAAGGCCGGGTAGTTAGGGCTTGCAGAGAATTAACCCGTAGCTTCACGTTCCGTGGTTCATTGGTCTGCTATGGGCGCTCTGGAAGGACAACAGGCCGAGCTGGCAGCCAAGTTCGAGGCGGTCCTGCCACATCTGGATGAGCGGCAGAGGCGTCTGCTGATGGGCGCGGAGGCCCGGTCGATCGGCCATGGCGGGATCGGGCTGGTCGCCCGTGCCGCCGGGGTGCGCGAGGGTACGGTGTCTCTGGGTGTCGCCGAACTTGACTCCGGACAGGCCCCGTTGGGGCGGGTGCGCCGGGCGGGCGGCGGCCGTAAGCGGACAGTCGATCTGGACCCGGGGCTGCGTCCGGCGCTATTGGCTCTGGTCGAGCCGGACGTGCGGGGCGATCCGATGTCGCCCCTGCGCTGGACGACGAAATCCACCCGCCATCTGGCCGGCGAACTCACCCGCCGGGGCCACCGGATATCCGCCGACACCGTTGCCGACGTACTGCGCGAGGAAGGCTTCAGCCTCCAGGGCAACGCCAAGACCGTCGAAGGTAGACAACACCCCGACCGGGACGGCCAGTTCCGCTACATCAACGAGCAGGCCAAGGCCCACCAGGCCGCTGGCGACCCGGTGATCAGCGTCGATACGAAGAAGAAGGAAATCGTCGGGCCGTACAGGAACGGCGGCCGCGAGTGGCGGCCGGCGGGTGACCCCGTGCAGGTCAGCACCCATGACTTCCCCGACAAAGAACTCGGGAAAGCTGTGCCCTACGGCATCTATGACCTGGCCGCGAACACCGGCTGGGTCAGTGTCGGCACCGACCACGACACCGCCGCTTTCGCCGTGGAATCCATCCGCCGCTGGTGGAAGGGCCGCAGCCAGCACGACTACCCGCAGGCCAAACGGCTACTGGTCACCGCGGACGCCGGTGGCTCCAACGGTTACCGCACCCGCGCCTGGAAGGCCGAACTCGCCGCCCTGGCCCTGGAAACAGGCATGAACATCACCGTGTGTCACTTTCCGCCGGGAACTTCGAAGTGGAATCGGATCGAGCACCGACTGTTCGCCCACATCACCATGAACTGGCGCGGCAGGCCCCTGACCAGCCATGACGTCATCGTTCAGTCCATCGCCGCGACCACCACCCGCACCGGATTGAGCGTCCACGCCGAACTCGACACCACCGCCTACGAGACCGGCATCCGCATCGGCGACCGGCAGATGGACGCCCTGCCTCTGAGCCGCCACGACTGGCACGGTGACTGGAACTACACCCTTCGCCCCGAGTCGCACTGCCGGGACGGGATCCCTCCCATCCCGCCTCAGGATCTACCCGGCCCCGGTCGCGCCTGGCTGGCCCATCCGGACCTGACCGGTCTGCCGCACGACCAGTGGGACCAGCTGATCACCCAGTTGAGAGCCGCCCGAGAGCTCCAGCGGGAAGAAGACCTTCACCAAAGACGCGGCGGGGACCGGCGGAAAGTCCCCTCCGCCGGCCTCTACACCGGCCGCCGCCCCGGCCTCACCCTCGTCGACCGGCTCCTGGCCACCCTCCTCTACCAGCGGTTCAAGCTCCCCCAGGTCGCCATCGCCCCGCTCTTCACCGTCACACCCGTGACCCTCAACCGCGCCATCAGCCAAACCCGCCGACTCCTGGACGCGATCGGACACACCATCGAACCCGCCGCCACTCGACTGGCCACCCTGGACGACCTCGCGGACCTCGCCACCCGCCTCGGCATCACCCCGACACCAAAGATCAAGACAGCGAGTTAATTCTCTGCAAGCCCTTAGGGCTTGCAGAGAATTAACCCGTAGCTTCACGTTCCGTGGTTCATTGGTCTGCTATGGGCGCTCTGGAAGGACAACAGGCCGAGCTGGCAGCCAAGTTCGAGGCGGTCCTGCCACATCTGGATGAGCGGCAGAGGCGTCTGCTGATGGGCGCGGAGGCCCGGTCGATCGGCCATGGCGGGATCGGGCTGGTCGCCCGTGCCGCCGGGGTGCGCGAGGGTACGGTGTCTCTGGGTGTCGCCGAACTTGACTCCGGACAGGCCCCGTTGGGGCGGGTGCGCCGGGCGGGCGGCGGCCGTAAGCGGACAGTCGATCTGGACCCGGGGCTGCGTCCGGCGCTATTGGCTCTGGTCGAGCCGGACGTGCGGGGCGATCCGATGTCGCCCCTGCGCTGGACGACGAAATCCACCCGCCATCTGGCCGGCGAACTCACCCGCCGGGGCCACCGGATATCCGCCGACACCGTTGCCGACGTACTGCGCGAGGAAGGCTTCAGCCTCCAGGGCAACGCCAAGACCGTCGAAGGTAGACAACACCCCGACCGGGACGGCCAGTTCCGCTACATCAACGAGCAGGCCAAGGCCCACCAGGCCGCTGGCGACCCGGTGATCAGCGTCGATACGAAGAAGAAGGAAATCGTCGGGCCGTACAGGAACGGCGGCCGCGAGTGGCGGCCGGCGGGTGACCCCGTGCAGGTCAGCACCCATGACTTCCCCGACAAAGAACTCGGGAAAGCTGTGCCCTACGGCATCTATGACCTGGCCGCGAACACCGGCTGGGTCAGTGTCGGCACCGACCACGACACCGCCGCTTTCGCCGTGGAATCCATCCGCCGCTGGTGGAAGGGCCGCAGCCAGCACGACTACCCGCAGGCCAAACGGCTACTGGTCACCGCGGACGCCGGTGGCTCCAACGGTTACCGCACCCGCGCCTGGAAGGCCGAACTCGCCGCCCTGGCCCTGGAAACAGGCATGAACATCACCGTGTGTCACTTTCCGCCGGGAACTTCGAAGTGGAATCGGATCGAGCACCGACTGTTCGCCCACATCACCATGAACTGGCGCGGCAGGCCCCTGACCAGCCATGACGTCATCGTTCAGTCCATCGCCGCGACCACCACCCGCACCGGATTGAGCGTCCACGCCGAACTCGACACCACCGCCTACGAGACCGGCATCCGCATCGGCGACCGGCAGATGGACGCCCTGCCTCTGAGCCGCCACGACTGGCACGGTGACTGGAACTACACCCTTCGCCCCGAGTCGCACTGCCGGGACGGGATCCCTCCCATCCCGCCTCAGGATCTACCCGGCCCCGGTCGCGCCTGGCTGGCCCATCCGGACCTGACCGGTCTGCCGCACGACCAGTGGGACCAGCTGATCACCCAGTTGAGAGCCGCCCGAGAGCTCCAGCGGGAAGAAGACCTTCACCAAAGACGCGGCGGGGACCGGCGGAAAGTCCCCTCCGCCGGCCTCTACACCGGCCGCCGCCCCGGCCTCACCCTCGTCGACCGGCTCCTGGCCACCCTCCTCTACCAGCGGTTCAAGCTCCCCCAGGTCGCCATCGCCCCGCTCTTCACCGTCACACCCGTGACCCTCAACCGCGCCATCAGCCAAACCCGCCGACTCCTGGACGCGATCGGACACACCATCGAACCCGCCGCCACTCGACTGGCCACCCTGGACGACCTCGCGGACCTCGCCACCCGCCTCGGCATCACCCCGACACCAAAGATCAAGACAGCGAGTTAATTCTCTGCAAGCCCTTAGCGTATTTCCGCTGGTGGGAAGGGGGTTGAGCGAGTTCTCGGGCTGCTGTAGGTGGCGGGGCCGGTCTTGGAGATGAGTCCGTTTACGGCCCATCTGTCGAGCTGTCGGTACATCGTGCCGAGGGTGATGTCGCCGAGGTGGCGGGCGAGGTCGCGGGGGTGCCACTGGCGGTCGGGTTCTGCGTGAAGGAGGTCCAGGACGTGCTGTCGGCGCCGGTCGGCGGCCGGTGTGTGCCGATCGTCGTGTGAGACGGTGGGCAGGTTGGGATCGGGTTCGAGGATGGTGACGTCGAGGTCGGTGACCAGGCGGCTTGTGTCGGGGCGGCCGTCGTCTTGGCGTTCGGCGTACCGGGAGACAGGTGACCTGACTTTTCGGGTGCTGATGCGGGGGCGCCGGTGCGGGAGGAGCCCGGCCAGGACCCGGTTGCCGATGACGCCGGTGGTGCGGTTGCCCAGGGTGCCGGGCTTGATGACGTCGGCGGCTTGGACCACGAGGTCGCGGGCGGTCTGGATGGCTATGGTGAAGCCGCAGCGGTCCGGGTCGGTGCCCGGCCGGGACTCGGCGGCCTCCACCATCACGGTCCGAAGTGCCTGGTAGAGGGCGAGCAGGGCCCACATCTCCTGCTCGACCCCGACTGGGTCGCCTGAACGCAGGACCCGGCCGTCTGTGATCGTGTGACGCAGGGCAAAATACGCCGACTCGTGCTCCCAGCGCTGGTGGTAAAGGGCAACGAGGGCCGGGGCGGGGTACCGACGAGCATCGGTCAGTGTCGTGACCAGCCGGTAGGAGTTGGTGAACGAGCAGTCGTCATAGGCCACGGTGATCTGCGCTTCCACGACGCGTACCGGGACGGTGCCGATGACCGAGAGGTAGGAGCCATCGGTGAGTCGGCTCAGGACCGGGGTGCGTCGGTTGGCGCGCAGACGGCCCAGGAAACTGGCTCCGGTGTCGTGCACGGCGGCGAGGAAGGCATTGGCGTCGAAACCCTTGTCCCACAGGACCAGCATGCCGGGGCCCAGGTGGTGCAGGAGCCTGCGAGCGTAGGAGGTCTCCCCGTCGCTGGGAGTGCCGAACACGGCGCCGATCAGGGCACGGGTGCCGGTCTCCACCAGGGTCATCAGTTCCAGCATCGGATACCCGCCACGGCTGCCGGGTCCGAACCACTCCACGTTGCGCTCGGTATCCGGGAGCTTGATCGAGGTGCAGCCGTCGAAGGAGACCATCTGGAACGGCCCGAACCGCACTCCGGGAGTCACCGGCTGGGCGAGCGGGCCGGCCAGGGTCTCCGGTCGCGGTTTTGCCGGAAGTGCAGCAGGCGTCGGCTACGCACGGCCGGACGAGGACGGATGGGCGGGGCGCAGGAGCCGGTTGAGGTTGCGGGCGGCAGCGGCGAGGCGTTCAGCGGTCCATGCGTCGGGGTGTTCCAGGGTGCTGAGCATGGCGCCACGTGAGACGAGGTAGATCAGGTCGGCGGACGCCCAGGGGGAGCGGATGTCGGCGGCCTCCGCGGCCTCGCCAAGTGCCTGGCGCCAGGCATCGAGTTCCTGGTGTACGACGGCGAGGCTTTCCGGGGCGGGCCTGGCCTCGGTGAGGAGGTGCAGCAGGAGGGCTGCGAGGACCTCGTCCTCCTCGCTTGACCAGTTCGCCCCCCACTGGGCGAGGTAGTCGATGCGGTCAGCGGCGGGCAATTGGGCCAGGCGGTTCTCTTCGGCGGCCCACCGGTGCTCGACGGCGGTGAAGGCGAGGATCAGCAGTTCACGCCGGTTGCGGACGTAGTGGGTGACCAGGCTGGTGGAGCCGCCCATGGCGTCGGCCACCGCGCGGATGGTGAGTTGGGCCGCTCCACGTTCACGAACGACGCGTAGTGCAGCTTTGCCGATCTGGCGCCTGCGTTCTGTGCTCTCCACCTCAGTCGGCATGTGCCCGAATCTCCTCCGCCTTGGTTTCCAATCTGCAGAGTACAGCCTACAACGCTGTTGTATATTGACGTTTGAAACAGTGTTGCAAACGAGAGGATGATCATGCGCCAACTGCTGACGCTCATCGCCGACGACACGTCGCCGGTGGTGACGACGACTGCCGGCAAGGTTCGCGGGCAGGCCGGTGAGGGCGTGCAGGCGTTCAAGGGCATCCCCTATGCCGCACCCCCGACCGGCGCCCTCCGGTTCGGACGGCCCCAGGCCGCGCAGTCATGGTCGGGCGTTCGGGACGCCACCAAGTTCGGCGCGGCCTGCCCACAGCCACGCGCCAAGATCGTCCCCAAGGGGATACCGATCTCGGAGGACTGCCTGACCGTGAACGTCTGGACGCCCGTCCCGAGTACGCGCGCGGGCAGCGGCAAGAAGCCGGTGCTGGTGTTCATCCACGGCGGCGGGTTTGTGGAGGGCACGGCTGCGGAGCCCATCTACGACGGCGCGGACCTGGCCCGCAAGGGCGTCGTCGTGGTCACACTGCAGTACCGGTTCGGCCCCTTCGGCTACCTGGACCTGTCCGACCTGGGCAAGGAGTACGAGAACAGCGCCAACAACGGACTGCTCGACCAGATCGCCGGCCTGCAGTGGGTGCGCAAGAACATCGCCGCCTTCGGCGGCGACCCATCGAATGTGACCCTCTTTGGCGAGTCCGCCGGTTCCATCTCCATCTCCGCGATCATGGGCAGCCCGCAGTCCGACGGCCTCTACCACCGCGCCATCCTGCAGAGCGGCACCTCCGCCAACATCTCCGACCGCAAGCAGGCAGGCAGGGTCTCCCGCGCCTACCGAGATTTCGCTGGTGCCTCCACCGTCGCCGATCTGCGCAAGCTCAGCGCCGACAAGCTCCAGCAGGCGGCCGACGACCTGTATGACAGTGACTTCTCCGACACCGCGTTCGGTCCCGTCGTCGACGGTCAGCTGCTGCCCGAGAATCCCATGAAGCGCCTCGCCTCCCCGGACGGTCCAAAGGTTCCCGTCATCATCACCACCACCCGCGACGAGGCCCGGTACTGGATCCAGGAGGTCCCCGAGGCCGAGCACATGCCCGAGGTGCTCTACCGGCCCTGGCTGACTAACCTCGTCGGCGAGAGCAACACCGACGCCGCCATCGCCGCCTACCGCAAGAACCGCCCCGATCTGACCGAGGGGGAGGTGGCCATGGCCCTCGCCGGCGACGTCGCCTTTCGCGCCCCCTCCATCAAAACCGCCGAGGTCCTCGCCCATCGCGGTGTTCCGGTCTGGATCGGCCTGTTCACCGCACCCTCGCCCAAGGACGGCGGCAAGTACGGCGCACCCCACGCCATCGACCTGGGCTTCGTCTTCGGGAACTTCACCGCCGACCCCGACTTCTACGGCACCGGCACCTGGAGAGAGCAGCTGTCCGAGCACGTCCAGGACCTGTGGACCACCTTCGCCAGAACCGGCAACCCCGGACGCGCGGACTGGAGCCGGTACAACCTCACCGACCGCCCCACCCTGGTGATCAACAAGCACTCGGCCGTCGAGAACGACCCGCTCAGCAACGAACGCAAGGTCTTCGCCGCCCTCCCTTACGACGGCACCACGCCCGCCCTGCAGGACCTGACCCCACTGACCTATCCCGGAACCCCCTGGCCCGACTCCGCGTCATCATCTCTCTGAGCGGCCCCTACTGGACCACCGCGACAATTGCCGCGCTCGTGGCCCTCGTGACCGTCCGCTCGCTCCTCAAGCGGTGCTGCCGCACCCGCGCGGCAGCGGCTGCCGCCTGACCTGACGCCGGTTTCCCAACCCGCCCCAAACGCGGGAAGAAGGCCCGTCCTCAGGCGGCGGCATCACCCACGTCTCCCATGGGCCGCCCCGACGGGCGGCCCATACGGCCGCTCCATACATACGTCAC
The DNA here is from genome assembly GCF_036182465.1 of Streptomyces sp. NBC_00258. Lineage (NCBI taxonomy): Bacteria > Bacillati > Actinomycetota > Actinomycetes > Kitasatosporales > Streptomycetaceae > Streptomyces > Streptomyces sp. NBC_00258. The sequence continues at coordinate 182,357 of NZ_CP108081.1, read as the reverse complement.
GGACCACCATCGGCGGTCACGTGCGGCTTGCCAGGCAGTCTTCGTCGTCCTGGGCAACCCGAGCTCCGGCGGCGTCTACCCCGCCTTGCTCCTCCCGGCCTTTCTGGAGCGCCATAGGTCAGGCCCTCCCGCCGGGCGCGGGCACCACCCCCGTCCGCAACACCGTCTACTTCTTGGGCAACGTCATCACGCCCGCCTTCTGGGGTCCTCACCGCCTACGCCATCGGCGGCGTGCTGCTCGCCTGGGCAGCCTCGTGGTGGCACGAACGGCGACAAGAAGGCGTGTCGGAGACGGACCTTCGGTAGGCCGAGGGCGGATGCCGGTGATGTCGAGGGCCTGGTTGATGGTGCTCTCGACTCCCGCGCGTAGGGCGTACTTGTTTTTCAGGTGGCGGTCTTCTGCTCGGCGAGGGCCTTGCAGGGCGCTGAAGGGGGTGACGATGGCGCTTCGTCACCGGGCAACGGGACGAGCAATGCCGCAGCGTCGCGGAGGGGCTGCGGCGGGCGGTGCTCCGGGTCGAGGAGCGCGGCGAGGAACGCCGCCTTGCTCTCCTGGACGGTGCACCGTCGGCACCGCGCCGCCAGCCGGGCGCCGTCCACAGGCCTGAGTCCTCAGGGGGCTGTGGTCCGTCGCCGGCCGAGTTGTCAGAAGGCCTCTGCCGACAGAGCGCTCGGCAACTCCGTAGGGGGCGGTGACACCTCGGTCCAGATCGTCTTTCCTGTCGGCGTGTAGCGAGTTCCCCACCGCCGGGTCAGCTGGGCCACGAGGAACAGGCCACGGCCTCCCTCGTCCTCCGTCGCGGCTCGCCGCAGGTGGGGGGAAGTGTGCCCACCGTCCGAGACCTCGACGATGAGTCCGCGTTCCCGGATGAGCCGTAGACGGACCGGGGATCCACCGTACTTGATCGCGTTGGTGACCAGTTCACTGACGACAAGCTCGACGATGAAGGATGCGGCCTCGTCGGCACCCCATGCGGCCAGCCGGGTACAGGCCAGCGACCGCGCTCGGGCCACCGCTCCGGGATCGGCAGGGAAGTCCCAGGTCTCCACTAGGTTCTGCGCCAGAGCGTGAACACGTGCCAGCAGCAGTGCCGCGTCGTCCTCCGGTGACTGGGGCAGCAGTGCGTGGATGACGTCGTCGCAGGTCTCCTCCAGTGGGCTGTTCCCAGATCGTGAGAGCCTTTCGCACAGGGTGCGGATACCGACGTCGATGTCCTCCTGCCGGCTCTCGACCAGTCCGTCGGTGAACAGGGCGAGCATGCCGTCCTCCGGCAGCTCGATGTCGGCGCTCTCGAAAGGCAGTCCTCCCAGACCCAGTGGTGGTCCGGCCGGGAGATCCACTACTTCGGCGTGTCCGTCGGCGGTGACCAGAACCGGAGGGACGTGGCCTGCCCGCGCCATGACGCAGTGCCGCGAGACCGGATCGTAGATTGCGTACAGACAGGTCACGCCCAGAGCCTGGTCCTCATACGCGTCGCCCGCCGACTCAGAGGTGCCTGTGCGCGCCACTTGGTCGTCCAGACGGGCGAGCAGTTCGTCGGGCGAGAGGTCGAGTGCCGCCAGGGCAGCCACGGTGGTGCGCACGCGGCCCATGGTGGCTGCCGCGCCCATGCCGTGTCCCGCCACGTCTCCGACCACCAGCCCGACACGGGCTCCCGAGAGCGGGATGACGTCGTACCAGTCCCCGCCGACGCCCACGGGTCCGGCGGCGGGCAGATAGCGGTGGGCGATTTCAAGCCCGGCCGGCCGGGGCAGGGTGCGGGGTAGCAGGTCTCGTTGAAGCATGAGGGCGGTCGCGTGTTCGCGTGTGTACCGACGGGCGTTGTCCACGCACACCGCGGTACGGGAGACGAGTTCCTCGGCGAGCGCGATCTCCTCGCTGTCGAAGGGGGCGTGCGGCTCGGATCGTACGAAGGTCGCCAGGCCCAGGACGGTGCCCCGGGCCTTCAGTGGTGCGACGAGCGCGCCGGTGGCCGGATCTGTCAGCGGTTCGGTGGCCGTCAGGCAGTGCAGGCGTGCGGCGTCCGAGGCGGCGGGCACGGTGCCGCTCGCCGCCGCGCGATGGGTGTGCTCCGCGACTCGGCGCAATATGGGCGGTGCGCTGCTGTCCCACCGCGGGGGGTCCTCGCCCCTCAGTACCGGTTCCAGGAGGTCAACGGTGGCTGTGTCCGCGAACTCGGGGACCACGAGTTCGGCCAGGTCGCCCGCCGTGCGCCGGATGTCGAGAGTTCTGCCGATGCTTCCGCTCGCCCGGCTCAGCAGAGCCAGGCGCTGTCGGGCCACGTAACGGTCGGTGATGTCTAGGCCGACCTCGCAGACTCCCATCGTTCGCTGGCCTTCCTCCTGAAGCCGGAAGTATGAGCAGGTCCAGACGTGCTCACGATGGGGCTCTAGGGGGGTGGGGCTTCGGAAGCGGACGTCGATCATCGGCTCACCGGTCCGCGCGACGTGTTCGACGATGCCCTCGATGTCGGTCGGCTGCCGCCCGTCCTCGCTGAGTACCTCGCCCTGCGGAAAGATGTCCTTCACGAGCCTGCCCGCGACCTCTCGCAGCGGCATGCCGAACTGCTTCTCGGTGGCCGTGTTGATCCACTGGACGCGGGCGGTGGTGTCGTAGAGGACCACGTAGAAGGGCAACTCGCGGTAGATCCCCACGAGCAGGGCTCGGTCAAGGGACCGTTGGTGCAGCACTTCCACGTCCGTCGCCGTGACCAGCCACGCCGCCCCGGCGGCGCCGTGGGACAGCGGGCTGAGGGCCAGGGCGACGTACACAGAACGGCCGTCGCGGTGGCGCACCGGCCGGATCCCAAGATCCTTTGCTCGTCCGTCGCCGGGCGAGCACAGGCCAACGCCCGTCTCGGTGTCCGCCAGGATCTCGTCGGCGGATCGGCCGAGCACGTCGAGGGGACGGTGGCCGAACAGCTCCTCGGCTTCCCGGCTCCATCCGATCAACCGCATGCCGTCGTCCAGCACAACGGTTGCGCTATTGACCATCAGCGCGTCGGAAACGCCGTTCCCTGGTTGCGGTCCTGTGCCGTGGGAGTTGCTGATACCCGTCATGACCGGCCCTGCTGTTCGTCGCGCCGGATTCTTTCTATCCATTCAATGTAGTACCGGACACCGAGGCCGACGCCTGTTCGCGGTACGCCGCGAGGAGCCGACACAGCGCTTCAATCCCTTCTCGGTGTGCTTCGGGTCGCCCGTGGTGCCCTGGTGGGTGACCCCTCCAGGGCCGCGAAGACGATCTCCACCAGTTCCTGGGACGCGCCGAAGCAGGCGAGCGCCTCGCGGACGCCGTCGCGGTAGGCGTCGTAGAGAGCGTCGACATGCCGTTGCAGTTCCGGCCTGCGGCTCGCCTCCAGTTTGTTCGTACTGGAAACTTGCAGGTCGGGATCTGAGGCGATGAAGCAGGGCAGCGTCGAGGTGAAGCCCTCCATCCAGTCTGCTGCTGGCGGGCTGTCGGCAGCGGGCACCAGCGAGGAGACCTGGATGCTGCGTCCAACGCCTCAGCGGAGAGACTCGTCAAGCAGGGCGTCGCGCGTCCCGAAGGGCTGCGCGACGCCCTGTTCTCCCGGTGGTACGAAGACCGTCGGAAGTGGATCGACGTCTACAGCCACGCCGTGCCCCTGTTCATCGGTGACCCGCCCGAGAAGTACGGGCCATCCGAACCGCGGCCGACGCATCCGAGTACTCAAGTTCTACAAGTGGCACGTCGAGGGCACGACCGACGCACCCACGATTCATTTTCGTGTCCGTCGCTCGCTGAACGTGAACCAAGTTATTCCGTTACGACGCGGAGCCCGGACGAGGGATCGAATCCACGTTGAAATCCTTGTTGGGGGTCAGATTGAGGTACGGGACGGGCGCGGTGATGGCACGGATCTCCTTCTGACGGGAGCCGGGCTCACCCCACAGGATCGTGACTTCGGTGCCCGGCTTGGCGCAGCTGACGTCGACGACTGCGAGCGAGAGGATCTCGCGGGAGTGCGCGCTGTACACCCGTCCGGAGGAGAAGCCAACCTTCTGGCCATTCCGGGACACCCGGTCGGCTTTGTTGGCGTAACCCCCTTCAGAGCTATAAAAGTACCCGAGATCATGTGGCATCTCCATGAACTGGTATGGGTCTTCGTCGCGCAGCTGTGAGGCGTACACGTCGACAACGTCATCGGCGTTCCACACCAGGGTGACGGTGGTGTGTTCAGGGTTCGCCACCTGCTTCTCGAGCGCGGAGCGGCCTCGGAAGTCGTGATCGAACTTGATCATCTTCGACCAGCCGAGATCGACAGGGCTGCAGTAGCGCTCACGGATGTCTGGCCCGAGGCTCCCGATCATCCGGCGTCCGGGCACCGCATCCTGGTTGTCAGATCCGTCGTACGGTGCCGGGACGAAGTGCCATTCACCTTGCTGGAAGCCGTTCTCGGTGTGGTTGAGCATGTAGGAGCCCCAGCCGAGCCGGCGGATGTCGAATCTCTCTCCAGCCTTCATGAATGCGGAGTACACCGCCCGTGCACTCTCGACGGGGCCGTGCACCTCGTAGGCGAGGGTGCCGCCCATGCCCATGCGCAGCACGGTGATCTCGTGGCCGTCGACGTTGCTGGGACGGTGGCCCATGAACTTGATGTCGTGAAGGTCCTCGGCCGTCGCCGCTTCGAGCACCTCAAGCGAGCGCGGGCCTGCGAGCTGGAAGAGGAACACTTTCCCGGTCACGTCCTCGGCTGCGGCGTCGTAGCCGCCTTCCTCGAGGCGATCGGTGATGTACGGGTCCAGCCAGTAGGTGATGAAGTCTTCCTCACCAAGCCGCAGCAGCACGCCATGTGCCACGACGAAGCCGTTGTCGTTGCACATGATGGCGTGCTTTCCACGACCGACGGGGAAGTTCGCGAAACTGTTGACACAATTCGCTGCGAGGAAGTCGAGGGCTTCGGGACCCGTGATCCGGATCGTGGCTGTCGGGTTCAGGCCGGCGTGCAGGTAGCACGACTCCTTCCACGACATACCTTCATCGCGCCAGTCGGTGAAGTGCCAAGGCTGCGCCACGCCCATCTCGGTCGCGTAGAGCCCGATGTGCGGGTCGTAGGGCAGGAAGGGGCTGTGATCGAAGGACTTCTCGATGAGCCCCTCTGGCCACACCAGGTCCATGCTCCAGTCCCCCTGGAACTCGCGCGGCGCATCAGAGGCACTGCTACTCATTCATCTCTCCCTTTGTGCGAGCACCATTCTTCAAGTCAGGCCAAATCATATAGCATTTCAGACGAAAATAGAAGAGGGTTTCACGTCCCACGTGACGCCCTTGTGGGGTAGTGAGCAGCGCGGGGGACTGTGCAAAGTCGACGCTTCGTCGTTTTCATATACGAATGACATCAAAGGGATTGCGTCTGAGTGTCCTCGATCAGTCGCCACTGCCGGAGGGCTGCACGAGGGCTCAGGCGCTGCGCAACACGCTGGATCTCGCGCGCCATGTCGGCGTCCGAGGCTTCCATCGTTGCCAGGTGGCGGAGCGTCGCCTGAAGTTCCCATTGGCCCGCTCGCGGCTGCGACGCTTCACATACGCGTCGGTAGCGGCGGTTCATGCTTCCGCACTACAGCCCGTATAAAGTCGTCGAGAATTTCAGCGTGCTCGGCGGCCTGTGCCCGGATCGGATCGATCTCGGCTTCGGCAGGTCATCTGGCACCGACGCCCTCACCAGGTAAGCGCTTCAGCGTGATCGTGCGCATACACCGCCGGACGACTTGTTCGGCCAGTTGGTCGAGCTGCTGGCCTACGTTGACTAGGCGTTCCCTGACGGCCACCCGCTCCAGAGATTGAGCCGAACCCTTCCTGGTCGACCGCACCTGCCTGAGCCCTGGCTCGAGTGAGCAAAGGGCGCTTTCTAACGGCTCAGCTCGGCCTGACCTACGCCTTTGCCGGCTTTGTCAATCCCCGAGGTGCCCAGGTCGAGGGTGTACCACAGCCGGTTCGAGTCAAGCGAACGCCTCGCGGGCCCGCGGCAATCCGTAGCCATGTGGGCTCTGGCTAACACGGAGGAAGAGGCGCCGCTGCTCGTGACGAGAACGCGCATGACGGATGCGGTGCTGTTCGACGAAGGTCGGCTCATCGTAGTGCCGTCACCCGAGGAGGCCCTTGCCTTCCTATGGGCTCGGGGAGAAGACCTACGGTATGAACGCGCGGCGGCGCACTGTGGTCGGCACACCCGACCAGGTGCGAGGCGGCCTTGAGGAGATTGCTGGCGCGTATGCAGCGGAAGAGATGATCGTACTGACGATCTGCCAGGACCACGAAGCTCGCAAGCACTCGTCGCCGACGCCTCCGGCCTGTGCCCGCCCGACTCTGCGGGATAGCCGCGGCGCACCTGACTGCCAGTTGCGTCGCGACTGGCGCGAGCCGCAGCCCCGGTCAGGTTTCCATCATGTTCAGGTACATCGTCAACGCGGCTTCCATGTCGGTCTCACGGAGCGCGTTGTTCGGCCCGGGAACGTAGCGACTGGACTTCACTCCGCGGGCATTGCGTTCAACGAAGGCGTGATCCTCTGCGGCGACTTCCTTGAACACCTGCGTCAGGGGGCCGACCTCGTAGTCCACACCCTCGACGGCGTTCTCGTGGACGAACCACTGCATCCACAACTCGCAGGTGTCGACCGTCAGCGGGTTGACAATTCCTCGCTGACTGTGGTCGGTGAAGAAGCAGGTGCCGTTCCACATCAAATTGTCGACCCAGACGATGCTGTCGCCAGGCTCCAGCGCGCCCAGTTGCTTCTTCGAGACGAGTTCGCCATCCATGGAGAAGGTCTTCATGTCAGGTCGCAGGCCGTAGCTACCGTCCCCCTTGATCTTCAGCCCACCCTCCTCGTCGCGCTCGTAGAAGTAGTTCGTCGCATCGCACGACACCATCAACGAAGGATGACCGCTGATGCAGTGGTAGCACTCGATGTTGTTCTCGATCATGAGCTTCCAGTTGGCCTTGATCTCGTAGCGCACCTCGTGCGCGAGCTTCAGCCGCTCGGGTTCTGCGATCTCGATCCTCGCGTCGTCGATCGGGAACTGTCCCCCACCCGTGAGCTGCTCGCGCAGAGTGCACGCAGGCTGCTCCCTACCGAGCCACACATAGATCGAGCCATGGAACGTGTCCACGTACGCGTCCTGAAGCCCGAACTCGGAGTAGTTGAAGTCGACGCCGTCGCGGGTGGCCGGAGCACCGGCGAGCTTCCCGTCCAGATCGTACGTCCAGTTGTGGTAGGGGCACACGAATCGCTTCGTGTTGCCGCTGGACAGCTCGTCGCAGAGCTGCGAGCCCCGGTGGCGACAGACGTTGAAGTGTGCCCGGAGGCCACCGTTCTTGGCCCGGGTCACGATGATGCTCTCGGTGGCCGCGCGGGCCACGAAATAGTCACCGGTGTTCTTCGCTTGGCTGACATGGCCGACATAGATCCACTGCCTATGGAAGATCTTGTCGATCTCTTTCCGGAAGATCTCTGGCGAGGTGTACCACTCGCGCGGCAGGCTCGTGAAGTAGGAGTTCCCGTGACGGGTGGTGGCGGGCTGACCGGTGGTGACGGACATCAGGGACGGTCCTCCGAACTGTACGTCTGTTCCGACTCGCAAGCGAGTATGACAACATATATGATATGAGTCAATGTTTTGGGGGGTGAATGTAGGCTTTCCGCGAGGGCGTCGAGCTGAACGTCGAGGTCGCCGGTCCCGGGGGACGGCCCCGCCGTGGCGTTCTTGCACGGGCTCTCTGTCGGTTCGGCCGACTACGACCGGTTGCCGGCAGAGATCACCGACGACCGCCGGATCCTGAAAATCGCGCGGAGATGGACTGTCTGGCCACGCTCCGGGCACCTGCGTACTCGACAACTACTGCGCGGATGTCGCCCACATCCTGGCTTGCGTCGAGCACAGGCCGGTCGTCTTGGTGAACCACCCGCTCGGGGCATGACTGCGTGGACGCTAGCCCAGAGGTATCCAGATCTCGTGGCCGCCGCTCTCCTGGAGGACCCTCCCTGATCGCACCGATGCTCGCCGCAGCGTGCGACAAGGCCGTGGCGTGGCGGCGTTCGGGCGCCGACGCACGTGTCGTTGCTGCCGAGGTCGCCGCTTCCCTGGGGGGGGTGCCTCTATGTCTTTGGTCAAGCGAGGCGTGGGGTTCGGTGTTCGTAGAAGGTGCCGTCGCGGAGCATCGCGAAGAGCACGCTGATGCGGTGTCGGGCGAGGCGCAGAAGTGCCTGGGTATGGGTCTTTCCCCGGGCCCGGCAGCGGTCGTAGTAGCTGCGGGAGGTGGGGTCGTGCAGGGCGGCGAACGCCGAAAGGAACATGGCTCTCTTCAGCTGACGGTTGCCGCCCCGGGGTGCGTGTTCGCCGTGGATCGAGGTCCCCGACGACTTCGTCGTCGGGGCGAGCCCGGCGTAAGAAGCGAGATGGGCGGCGCTGGGGAAGCTGGTGCCGTCGCCGACGGTGACCAGCAGAACAGCAGCGGTCCTGACCGCGACCCCCGGCATCGAGATCAGGACCTGGGAAAGAGGGTGTTGTTCCAGCAGGGTGTTGATCTGGGCTTCCAGGGCCCGGCGTTGTTGATGGACTCCTGCGAGCTGGCTGGCCAGGGACGGGATCACGATGTCGAGGGTGCCCGTGCCGGGGACGATCACGGTCTGCTCGTCGAGTGCGTCGAAGACCTCGTCGATCAACCGGGCGGCCATGCGCGGGGCCTTGGGTCGGATCACTTCAACAAGCCGGCGACGGCCTGCTTTCCGCAGGGCCTTGGGGGATCCGTAGCGTTCGAGCAGCCAGGTCACGGCCTGGTGATCGAGGCGTGGTCCCAGGACGCGTTCCAGCGAGGGATGGAACTGGGTGAGCAGGCCGCGTATGCGGTTGCTGGTGCGGGTTGCCTCGGCCGCGAGGTCCTGGTCGAAGCCGACGAGGACAGTGAGTTCGGCTGTGATCTCGTCGGTGAGTTCCAGCGAGCGCAGGGTGTGCGGCATGGTGCGGGCGGCGTCAGCGATCACCGCGGCGTCTTTCGCATCCGTCTTCGCCTCGCCCGGATAGAGGTCGGCGATCCGCCGCATCGCCAGTCCCGGCAGGTAAGCGACCTTGCATCCCGTGTCGCGGGCGACGGTCAGCGGCAGGGCGCCGATGGAGGCGGGCTGGTCGACGATCACCAGGACGGTGCCGAACTTGGCGGCCAGTTTGTCGAATACGGCCCGCAGTCTCGGCTCACTGTTGGGCAGCGGCTTGTCGAAGATCTTCTTGCCGGCCGGGGTCAGCCCATGGCCGTGGTGAGCGGTCTTGCCGACGTCAAGGCCGAGGAACACGCCCACGTCGCCGGTGTCGAACATCGGGCTCTCAACTCCTTTGATGCGGTGCCGGCCTGGGCATCGGTGTCGTACTCACGCATCCACGTTATGCAGACCTGCCGCCCACGAACTGCCGGGCGTTGCGCTCGGCGGGGCGGTAGTCGGACCTCTTATCAGCGTCTCCGACGGCACCTCTCGGGCCCGGTGAACACCACCCCCCAGGTCATCGTGGACAGGGGGACACAGTCATGCCGGGCCCGGAGGCCAGCGGCCCTCTTGCAGGACCGCGAAGAAGATAACGGGGGGGGCTGTGGTGCAGCGCAATCGTCGCACGCAGTTTCGCGACGATCCTCCGTCGCCGCGACGGCTACCGCCTCACCCACTGGCTTGAGGAAGTCGAACAGAGTGAGATCAAGGACCTGTGTGTCTTCGCCAATGGCCTGCGCAAGGGCCTTGCGGCTGCCACCGCCGGACTGACCCTGCCCTGGAACTCCAGGGCCGTCGAGGGACACGTGAACAGGATTGAGACGATCAAACGCCAGCGCTACGGACGAGCTGGATTCGATCCTCAAACGCCGCACCCTGCTGGCCAGTTGGGCGGCTTCACGGAAGATGCCGAGGAACCTCAGTTCTCCCCGGAAGCCTAGAGCGCCAGCGTGCCCGCGTCCACGGGGAGAGTGACACCGGTGATGTAGCGCGCCTCGTCGCTAGCGAGGAAGGCAACGGCGTTGGCAACGTCCTGTGGCTCGATCCACGGCACCGGCAGCAGCTGAAACGCCTTCGATGCTTCCGCGAATTGCTCCAGGGTGGGATGCTCCACTCCTGGGACGAACAGCCGCATCATCTCGTCCTCATGCAGCATGGGAGTGTTCACCGTCGTTGGGTGAACCGTGTTCACGCGGATCATCCGCTCGGCCAACTCGTGCGCGAGCGAGCGCATGAAGCCGACAACGGCGTGTTTGGAGGCCGAGTAATGTGTGATGTGGCTGCCACCCTTCAGGCCGACGACCGAGCTGGTGATCACGATCGAGCCGCCATCGGCCAAGTGCGGGATCGCAGCCTTGCAGGTGTGGAAGACTCCGGTCAGATTGATGTCGATCACATCCCGCCACGTCTGAAGTGGCATGTCTGCTACCGCGACATGAGAAGCGATCCCTGCGTTCGGACAGACAATGTCAAGTCGACCCAGTTCGGCCATGCCCGTTTCCAGCGCGTCCTTGACTGCCTCGAAGTCGCGCACGTCGGCCATCGACGCGACAATGCGCCGACCGAGGCCTTCCACCGCAGCGACCGTCTCTGAAAGCCCTCCGGGGGTGGTCATCTCTGAACTCACGCTTGCGACCTGCCTGCCCAGGTCGACGGCGATGATGTCGGCACCCTCCTCCGCAAGGCGCACTGCACAAGCATGCCCGATGCCACGCGCAGCGCCGGTGACGAACGCCACCTTGCCTTCCAAACGCGCCATTGATGTCTCCCTCGCTGTCAGAGTCGCGGGGTCGCCCGGCCCTCGCGTTACGTATCGCTCGTCGATATCGTGCTTGATATCATAGGTGATCGTGTGGCGCGTTGTCGGCCTCGCCACTTGCCAGCTGTCTCTGCGACGTAGACCGACTTCACCTGGTTCTGCGGATCACCGAGCCGGGCAAGTCGCGTGCGAGCGCGAATGATTCTGGTATCACGCCGCAGGTCGGCTGCCCGGTCGGGCGTCAGGTCGTCGTGCAGGAAGCGCGGTGCTTCGCGGTAGGCGTCCGGCGATGCCCCCTGCTGCTGGCATCGCTGGACGAGTCCGCGCCACGGGATCACTGGAAGACGACAGTGCTTTGCCCATTGAGGAGCACTCGGCGTTCACAATGCCAGCGCACCGCCCGAGAGAGGGCCTGAGCCTCCGCGTCCCGGCCGACGGTTTGCAGCGCCCGCGGATCGTAGGTGTGGTCGATGCGAATGACCTCCTGCTCGATGATCGGGCCCTCGTCCAGGGCTGAGGTCACGTAGTGCGCGGTTGCTCCCACGAGCTTCACGCCACGTTCATACGCCTGGTGGTAGGGCTTGGCGCCCTTGAATCCCGGCAGGAAAGAGTGATGGATGTTGATCGCGCGACCGTACAGCTCCTTGCAGGTCTCGTCGGAAAGGATCTGCATGTACCGTGCGAGCACTACGAGTTCGGCGTCGTACTCGTCGACGAGTTGGAGGAGCCTGATCTCGGCGCTTGCCTTCGTCTCCGGTGTGACCGGCACGTGCACGAACGGGAGGCCGGCAGTCTCGGCCATCGAGCGCAGGTCCTCGTGGTTGGACACGACCGCGACGATCTCGGCGCCCAGGGAGCCGGCCTTCCATCGGAAGATCAGGTCATTGAGGCAGTGGCCCAGCTTGGAGACCATGACGAGCATGCGTGCACTCTGCCGGTCGTTGAACTGGTAGCTCATCTGGAACTCCGCGGCCACCGATTCGAATCCCCGCGAGACTGCTTCGAGATCGATGTCGAGCGGGGCGGTCACCTGGGTGCGCATGAACAGCAGGTTGCTCAGTGAGTCGTCGAACTGCTGGTGCTGACCGATGTCGCAGCCGTACTTGAGCAGGTAGCCGCTCACAGCGTGCACGATCCCAGTCCGGTTGGGGCAACTCAGGGTGAGCGTGAAGGAGTCGGTCACTGGATCTCCTAGGGCGAATACATGGAGCGGCGCGAACGAGCGTCTTGGCTCGAATATGGATCGGATCCGATAGGATATCGTACACGGCATGGTCAATCCTATGCGTATTGCTTTGATCGGTGCTACCGGCGGCGTCGGAGCTGAAGTCCTCCCCGAGTTGGTGTCCCGGGGCCACCAGGTCGTGGCAATCGTCCGCCGAGCTGGCGCTGTGGACCCGTCCGACCGGGTCGAGCCGGTTCTTGTCGACGTTCACGACACTCCACGTCTGTGCGAAGCCCTGAAGGGAGTCGACGCCGTCATCAGCGCATTCAACCCGGGCTGGACGGCGCCGGACCTCTACCGCCAGTTCCTAGCCGGGGCGCGAAGCATCCACCAGGCGGCGAAGGCCGCCGGCGTACGCCTCCTGGTGGTCGGCGGGGCCAGCAGCCTGTACGGCGAGGACGGGCGGCAGCTTTTCGAAACGACCGAGTACCCCGATCCGTTCGAGGCCGGCGTTCATGCCGCACGTGACTACTACGCCGAGATCCTCGACGAGACGGAGCTGGATTGGACCTTCCTGAGTCCACCCCCGGGATACCCAGGCCCCCAAGAACGGCGCGGCACCTACCGGGTCGGCGCCGACACACCGCTGCTTGACTCAGAGGGCGGCTACAGCCCGATCTCGGGTGCGGACCTCGCCGTGGCGATCGTGGACGAGATCGAAACGTCCAAGCAGCAACGTCGCCGTTTCACCGTCGCTTACTGAGAGCGAATGATGGAGCCTCATGCCAAAAGGTTGTTCCTCAGTGCGGTGATCGACGGAGGTGACGGCAACGCTGTGCCTGCGCGGTCCAGCAGAACCCCGCCCTGTACGCCCCGACTACCTCAGTTGTTCTACTTCTTGACCCAGGTACTTCGATGCGGGATGGCCTTGAGGGTCGCGTATGGCATCTGGGGCGCCTGCGGCGTCACCTTCATCGCCCTCATGGGTGCCGGCGTCTTCGATGCCCCGCTCAGCCCCACGATGTTGCCGGGGATCGGACTTGTCATCATCGGTGTGCTCGCCGTCGAGATCCGGGCTGAGAATCGGGGTACACCCCGCACGGAAGGCCATCCGTGAGCTGGGTTTTCCTGCCTGTCGCTATCATCAGCGAGGTCAGCGCCACCCTGTGTCTACGTGTGGCGAGTCACGGAACCGGACGCAGGATCTGGGTCGGCCTCCTGGCCCTGGGATAGCTGATCTCGTTGCATGCTCGCGCTCGTGCTGCACGAAGGCATCCCCATGGGTGTCGTCTACGCCATTGGACGGCCGTCGGCATCGTCCTGACATCGATCGTCGCCCGCATCACCTTCAAAGGAATCTTCACTTGGCTGATGACGGCAGAGTTCGTCCTCATTGCCGGAGGGGTGGGGTCACCATGATCGAGCTCGACAGTATGACACACCGAGCCAGCATCCTGTGCTCGGAAGAGCCCACACCCGACGTAGGTATTCGGAGGAGATCAGCATGACAAACGCGCCGACCGCCGCGAGCACAGCAGTCGTGACCACTGAGCGACCCGCACGATTCGGTAAGCAGCTTGTGGCCCACCTGGGGCGGCACTCGGGCGGGGAATGGTCCGATGATGAGGGCACCGGGTGGATCTCGCTCGGTGAAGCCCGGGCTGAGGTCGAGGCGCGCAGTGAAGCGCTGATCCTGCGGGTGTACGGACCAACCGACGACCTCGACGACCTCGAAGACGTCGTAGGCCGTCACCTGGTCCGTTTCACGCGGCGCGGTCAAGTTACCGTGCGCTGGGTTCGTGCGGATGGCCGGGCCGGCACCGAGCAGCGTACGCAGGTTGACTGAGTAACCAGTCTCTGCCGCGTCCGTCGATCGGCTCGATGGCAGGCGTGGGCCGCTTCTCTCGTTGTCACGCGATCGTGACGCCCTGGCGTCGGCTCAGGTCTCGGGTCGGGCACGAGCCCCGAACAAGGCAGCAATCTGCGTACGCGACTTGAAGTCGAGCTTGGTCAGGATGTTCTCGACATGTGTGTCAACCGTTCGGTGAGCGATGACCAGCGTCGACGCGATCTCTTTGTTGGTCTTCCCAACCGCGACCAGCTCGGCGATCTCGCGTTCGCGGGGCGTCAACGGCAGATCGGGAGCGTCGTGGACTGCCGGAACTTTGGCGGCGAGCGCGTAGTCGAACAGGTCGGCACCGGTGAGGCGGCGGCCGCGCTCCCAGGCCGCTTCGAAAGCTCGCGCACCGAGGCGCTCGCGCACCTGGCCCACGTAGCTGGCGTGCCACTCCACCATAGGCATGTCCCGCATCAGGTGTGTTCCCGGCCGTTCAGCTCTGACCTCGTTTGCGCTGAGCAGAGCAGCGGCTCGTCTCGCATCCCCGCGGGCGAACGACGCCCACCCGAGGATCTCGATCGCGTAGGTGATCCCCAGCGGGTCGTCAACGGCTCGCTTCCGGTCAAGGGCATCAACGACCAGCGCTACGCAATCCCCGACCCGCTCATCGAGCAGGGCGACCAGACCCTGATAGACCAGGACCCAGGACAGGAGGAGCTGTTCGCCGTGTCGCGCGCAGAACGCCTTCGCCTCGTTGAGAACCTGCTCCGCGCCTTCCAGGTCGCCCCGCAAGATCAGCGCGAATGCGAGTTCACCCATGCCGACCGCACGATGAGGATTGTCGTCTTGCAGATTGCGCTCGAGCTTGACTCCCCGCTTGAGGAAAGGCATGGCGTCCTCGACGCGGCCCGCGTAGAGGTAGGCGCCGCCGCGGCACGTGGTGGCCCGGGCGAGGCTGACGAGATCGCCCAAGGCGCTGGCGACGCTCTCACACTCGTCAAGGAGTCGGAGCGCTCCGGTGAGGTCTCCCTCCATGAGCGTGAGCCGTGCGTCCACCCACAAAGCGGCCGCACGCTCCTGCGTTGGCTCCGTCGACGCCGTCAGTAGCGCGTCCAGCCAGTGCCGACCCTCGGCGGGATTGCCGCTACTGATCCACAGCGGCCAGAGGTTCGCCGCGACGCGCAGACCACTGCGCAGGTCAGCCGACTTGCGAAGATAGTCGGAGAGCACATCCCGCACGCTCGCCCGTTCCGTAAGGACGCGGGCCAGGACCGCCTGCTGCCCGGGGCCGAACCAACCAGAGTGCAGCTCGTCGACGATATCTTCGACATAACTGCGCAGCTTGCTGCGTACGACGTCCTCCTCGCCCAGCTCGGTAAGACGCTCCTGTCCATACCGCCGGATGACCTCAAGCATCACGTAACGGGAACCGTTCAAGTTGACGATGGACTTGTCGACGAGCTCAGCGAGTGTCGACCAGAGGTCCTCTAGGGGTAGGTCGTCCCCGACGCAGACTTGTTCGAGTCCCACGATGTCCACGCCACTTCGGAAAACGGACATACATGCCCAAAGCTTTCCAGCCTTCCCCGAGCACAGCTGGTATGTGTAGTCCATCGTGGCTCGCAGTGTCTGGTGGCGCGATGGCGCCGTCCGGCTTCCTGCGGACCTCAGCGTCAAGGCGTCGCGTGCCCTTTCTGCCAGCACCTTGACGGGCATGGCACGCGTGGCAGCAGCTGCCAACTCGATGGCCAACGGAAGCCCATCGAGACGCCGGCACAGGTCCACGATTGCGCGCTCTTCGTCTTCGGTGGTCGAAAAGTCAGGGTTGAACGCGCGAGCACGCTGCATGAAGAGCTTCACCGCATCGGAGCCCGCGACAGCTGCACCGAACGTCCGCCCTGACAGCGTCACCGACAGCGGCGGTACGCGATACAGCGACTCTCCGTCGATCTGCAACGGCTCCAGACTCGTCGTGAGCACCCGAATGTACGGGCATGAACGCAGCACCTCGGCAGTCAAGGCAGCACAGGCATCCAGGAGATGCTCGCAGTTGTCGAGCACGAGCAGCATCTGCCGGTCTCCGATGAGTGCCGTGAGCTCCTCTACCCGGACCGACTCATAGGCTCCGTTGTCGATAGCCGACATCAGAGTCGGCACCAGGAGATCCGGCTCGGTCAGTTGCGCCAGAGCAGTCAGCCAAGCACCGTCGTGAAACGAGCTCTGCAGTCTGCGAGCCACATCGATGGCAAGCCGCGTCTTACCGACACCTCCAGGTCCGGTCAGCGTCACCAGCCTCGACGCAGCGAGCAACCGCCGAACCTCGGCAGATTCTCCCCGCCTGCCCACCAGGTTGGTCACTTCGGCAGACAGATTTCCAGCTGCTCGCGAGGTGCCACTGACCATGGCCAACTCCCTTCGATGCTGTCCGCCGTCCAAGCCTATCCCTGGCCGAGCGCTCGGCCGCGAGCTCGTCTGGCTGGTGGAGGCGGCGTACCCGGTCGCATTCGCCGGGCTCTACGTATGTCCGGCGTCATTGCCTACGCCCATATCCGTGCTTCTGCCCATGCGCTTGCTCGCGATAGAGACCAGCCTCAAGGGGTGGCTCAGCTCACAGTCGAGAGGAGGCCTAGATGGCTCAGATCGGTGTCAGGACGCCTCATCGCGCCCGGCGGTCTCGATCGACGTCGGCAGGCACGTGCACTCACACACCATGTTGTCCCTCGGCCGACTCTGGCGAGGCGTGTCTGGCGCGCGTGCGCACGGCACATCCGGAGCAGGGATGGTGCCTACTCTGCAACGGCGTGATCGCTTTCGATGACGGTGGCGCCGTCTTCCCCGACAGCCACACGATCGAGCCCCCAGCATCTGCGGCAGCCGCCTAGCCATCTGAGGTGATCGACATGCTCAACGTTAACGACCGGTCCGACGCGGTCGGCGTACGACGTAGCTACGTGCGCTTTGCCGCTCTCGGCGACTCAGCCACTTTCGGCATCGGCGACCCCCTTCCCGGGCGCTGCCGCGGCTGGGCACGCCTCCTGGCCGACGCGATGCGACAGGACCACGATGTGTCGTTTCACAACGTCGCTCGGCCCGGCGCGACGGTTGCGGACGTCCGCTATGAGCAACTCCGCCCCGCGCTCCAGCATCGGCCACATGTGGCGTCTTTGATCGTCGGCCTCAGCGATGTCATGCGTGCAAGCTGGGACGCGGATCGGATCCGAGCTGACCTCCTCAAGAGCGCAGGCGAGCTGTCCGCGCACGGCGCGCTCCTGCTCACCGCACGGTTCCATGATCACTCGCGCGTCTTGGGGCTTCCCAGGCTGCTCGCTCGCCGGATGCAACATCGCATCGACGAACTGAACGGCATCTTCGACGAGATCCACCACCGCTTCGGGGGCGTGTATGTAGACCTCGGCGCTCATCCCGGCGTCTACGACCGCGAGTTCTGGTCCGTCGACCGGCTCCACCCCTCGGAGCTCGGTCATCGAGCCCTCGCCGACGAATATGCGGCCCATCTGTCAGCTCTTGGACTCTCGTTCCAACCACCTGGTCTCTCTTGCGACGGGTTGCATCTGTCCCGTCTTGATGAGGTGCGTTGGCTCGTCCGCGAAGGGTTCCCGCGGCTTGGGCGGCGTCTTCTCGACAGGGCAGAGCTTGCCATACAGTCAACCTGCAGTCGTGTCCGTAGTCTCACTCAGGCAAACGTCGATGTTGCTTATGTCCTCGGTGACGGAATGTCGTGAGCCGAGGCGATCGCGCTTCGACGGCGTGTGTCCTCGAGTCGGCAAGGGTACGTCGCGTCGTTGAAGCGGACGGACCAAGGGTTCGTACTGCGGGCCCTCAGCCCTCCATTCCAGACTGCGGCCGTCACTGAGCAGTGTGCATCGTAAAGTTGCAGGTCATGGGCCTGGTGTGACGGGTGGGTGTGATGCTTGTGCTGGTCGTGGGCGGGTGACTTCGGTGAAGATCGTCGGTCATCGGGACTTCGCGGTTCGTGAGGACGAGCAGGGCCCTGACCAGGGTGGTCGCCCACGTCGGTCGGTGCGGACCTTGCCGAGGACGCGCCAGTTCTTCAGGTGGGCGAAGCCGTGCTCGACCGGTGCCCGGACGGCGGCCAGGACCTTGTTGGACAGCTTCTGCCCGCGTGCGAGCGGCCGGTTCCGGGCGGCCTTGTAGCCGATGATGACTGCGGGGTCGGCCTCGGGATTGCTGTCGTCGAGTCCAACGAATCCCAGGTCGGCGATGACTCCGAGGCCAACCGCCCGCAGCTTCTGCGTGAGCTGGTCGTGGCGGCAGGCGGTGATCTCCGGGGTTCGCCCGGGCCGGGCCGAGGAGACCAGAGCAGCCGGCCCTTCTCGTCGGTGAGCGCGATCGCGAGCAGGCCGTGACATTTGCTCTTGCCGGAGTAGTTCTTCCGGTTCTCCCGGCTGGTGCGCCAGCGGGTGCGGATCAGCGTGCCGTCCAGCAGCACCACCCCGCCACCGTTCCGGGTGATCTTCTTCAGGGCCCGGTCCAGGCGTGGGGGGCACGGGCAGCCAGCAGGCCGACGACTTCGCGGACCCGGCGAGTCACGGTGGTACGTTGTCCCGTTACCGTCGGCCAGGTCACCCGGCCGCTGGTCACAGCGCAGTACCGTCAGTACGACGGTGGCGATCTTCCCGGCGGGCAGGGCCCGCTACCGCCCCGCCGCTTGTGCAGCCAGCCCCAGTCGGCGAGCTTGGCCATCTTCGCCCGCAACGGTTCCAGCTTGCCGCGCGCTGCCACGTTCAGGCCCAGCTCCTCGCCGACGCCCCCTGACCTGCACCGGGCCGTCCGCGCCCCGCACGATCGCCAGGCAGGGCGGTCTCGTCGGGATTCTCGCCGCGGTGCGGAATCAGCAGGACTGGCCGTCCCGCCACCCGCATGGGAGCTGGGACGACCGCCGCGGCCCGATCCTGCTCGGCCAGCCGGTTCAGGCTCGCTCGGCCACCAGCTCCTCCCGCTCCGTATGGACATCCTGGAGCCGCTTGGTCAACTCCTCGACGACTGCGTCCAGTTCACTCCGGCGAGCTGTGATCCGCTCCAGCTCCTGCATCCCCGCACCCTTCCGCGACTTCCTGGGGTACCGACCTGGCCACGGATCGTAGGAGCGGCGTGGCGACCGGCGCAGCGGAACCCTGCAGCTGGCCCAGACCGGCACGTCAGACGATCTTCACCAGAGACACCTGCTGGCGACCAGCACGAGTATCCCGCCCGCCCCCACACACCAGCCCCTGTGACCTGTTGCACGGGGCTCAATGGTGCTCAGCAGCGAGTGGGATCGAGGACGGCCACTCGTCCCTGGAGCGCGAACTCGCACACGAACACGGTGCCGTCGGGGGCGACCGCGATCCCGTGAGGGGTGTGGAAGGCTTCAGGCTCGAAATGCACAGGTGCCACGATGCCTTCCGCGGACAGCGCATTGGGCCACCCCTGAGCCTCCCAGCGGGCGAGATCGCCCCAGGACTGGGGCGCCGATGAGTGCTCGAACTGATGGGTGACCAACCGGTCGTTTCCGTCGAAGATGCTCAGACGGCCGCGGAGGAGATCCGTGACGATCAGGTACTCACCGCTGACCGCCATCTGAGTCGGCCCACCGAGGTCGCCCTCACCGACGACGCGGACGAAGGTACCAGTCAGGTCGAACACCTGGATTCGCCCGTGCACACGATCGGCGACGTAGAGGAGGGGCTCTGCTCCGCGGCGGTCGATGAGCAAGTCGTGTGGTTCCTGGAAGCGTCCGGCTCCCTTGGTGCCATCCAGGGTCGACACGTAGTTGCCCGCCGCGTCGTAACGGTGCACCAGCGAGGCGCCATAGCCGTCGGCGACCCAGATGTCGCCACTCCCGCCGAAACGTTGCTCGTCGACCACGACGCCGGACGGGGCGTACGGCGTCTCTGTGTACGCGGCGACATCAGGATTTGCCAGTCGACGCAGAACATTGCCGTTCAGGTCGATCTGAAGCACCTTTCCGGGAAGCGAAGCCTGGATATAGAGCTCGGGCTGGCCGCCGTACAGTTTCTCTGCGGTGTCGGCAATCCAGATCCGCTGTTCGCCGTCCTCCTCGACCAGCGTCAGGCCGTGCAGCTCGATCACATCAGGCACCGAGACTCGGCGCGTGACATTGCCTGTGCGATCGCGGAAGACCAGGGCCGGCTCATCGGCCGCACCAAGGCCGATGGAACCATCGCGGGGGATCACGATGCTGGTGTGGGACATTGCGGGCGTCGGGTCATCAAGCCACGTCTCTGTCCACCTGTAAGGGGTGGGAGTCGTGCCCCGCGGGACCACAGTCGATGACTCAAACATCCATTAATCATATATGAAAACATTGGCTTGTCAATGGCTGCCGTCTAGCTCTGTACTTCGCGGGTAGTTCGTTCAGGTCTCTGGCCAGCGGGGATGTGTGGGTTCCAGGCCGAGGAGGCCGAGTAGATGGAGCTCGACGTGCCTCGGCTGATGACGATGGTGGGTGGTCGGTGGCATGACCGACTCGTAGTCGTACAACGGTGCGGTGAAGGAAGGACCGGGACGCGAGAATCCCGCGATGTGGCCACTCGCCGACACCGGCCCGTGCTGCACGGCGCTCGTGTCGGCCGGAGCGCTGGACACCAAGAGCGGACCTAAGGCCACGGTCGACGGCCAGGTCGTCGATGACATGGATGTGCCGATCCCCGGGCTGTACGAGGTGGGCAACTGTGTCGCCTCGCCTTCGGCACGCGTTGGGCTGTCGGCGGCACGCTCGGCCCGATGATCGCGTTCGCCTATCGCGCCACGGGCGCGGCACATGCGGAGCCGATCGACCCTCCGTGCCTGACCCACTGGCGTCACGTCGTGGACAACTCGTGTCGCGACATAGTGAACCGAGGCGAGGACACGGCCCGAGTGTGCCGTGTCCTCGCCTCGGTTTCGGCTCAGAGTATGAATGCTCCACCGTCGACCGGCAGCGCCACCCCGGTGATGTAACGCGCTTCGTTGCTTGCAAGGAACAGAGCGGCGTTGGCAATGTCGCGTGGCTCGACCCACGGGATCGGCAGCAGGTTCTCGCCCTTCGTGGCCTCGGCGAGCTTCTCCGGCGTCGGATTTGGGTCACCTGGGACGAACAGCCGGTAGGAAACCTCGTTGACGACCATGTCAGTCTTGATTCCGGTGGGATGCACACTATTGACGCGAATCATTCGGTCGGCCAGTTCATGCGCGAGTGAGCGCATGAACCCGACGGCGCCATGCTTGGCCGCCGAGTAGTGCGCGATCCCCGCAGCACCCTTCAGGCCCGCGACCGAGTTGGTGATCACGATCGCCCCTTCAGGCGCCAGATGGGGCAGTGCGGCCTTGCAGGTGTGAAAGACGCCGGTTAGCGTCACATCGATCATGTTTTGCCAGGTTTGCGCGGGCATGTCCGCCACGTCGGCGAAGGTGTTGATCCCGGCGTTGGGGCACACAATGTCGAGGCGTCCGAGCTTGGCCACGCCGACGTCCAGTGCGGCCTTTAGGCCGTCGAAGTCTCGAACGTCGGCTGCCGAGGCGATGATGCGCCGACCGAGGGACTCGACGGCACTCACCGTCTCTGACAAGTCGTCGGGCGTGGATTCGTGGTAGTCCACGCCGGCGACCGGTGCACAGAGGTCGACGGCGATGATGTCTGCGCCCTCCTCGGCGAATCGAACCGCCAGGCTGCGGCCCACGCCACGTGCGGCGCCGGTGATGAACGCCACCTTTCCGTCGAGTCGTCCCATGGCGAATTCGTCTCTGCGGCTCAGACGCCGACGAGTTCGACGAGGTTGCCCTCGGGGTCGAAAACGAACGAGCCGCGGCGGCCGGGCACCCCGAAGTCGCGCGGGTCCCACACACCCTGGCCACCGGCCTCGACCGCGGCGGCGTACGCGGCGTCGAGATCGTCGAATTCCAGAGCCACGTGGAAGTAACCGTGCCTCTGCGGGGCGCCCGGAGGCTCAGTACCCTGCACCGGGCCGCTGGTGGAGCCTTCGACCTCGAACAGTTCGATCTGCGCACCGCCGGACTCCGACCGAAGCATGATCCCGCGCCCGTCCGGCAGCTTGAAGGCGAAGGCCTCCTCGAACCCGAAGGCCGTGGCGTACCAGTTCTTCATGAGGCCGATGTCCTTCACGGAGACGCCGACGTGATTTGCGGTGACTGTCTGAGCCATGTCGCTCCTTGATAGCTGAGATGCATCGAGGGTATCGTATATGTTTTCAGGCCAAGCGTCACGTGGTGCGAGTTTCGGGCGTGAGGGTGACCCGCCCTGCTCTACTCGGAATGGGAGTAGTCGATTGTGGAGGGGTGCCTGATCATATATGGTTTGGCTCTCCCTCGCCGGAGTGGTGCGGCGAGAAGCGCCGCTGTCGCCGAATGGGCGCGGCACACAAGTGGAAGGACCACGTTTCGATGTACAAGGTGATCGCATTTCTGAAGAAGCGCGACGGGCTGACACGGGGCGAGTTCATCGAGCAGTACGAGCAGCACCACGTGCCGCTGATGCTCAGCCTGGCGCCGTCGCCGCCGGTCTATCGGCGCAACTACCTCGTGCCCGAGGAGTCCGCCAAGGGCATCGACTTCGACGTGATGGTGGAGCTGGGGTTCGAGGACAAGGCCGCTCACGCCGCTTGGGTCGCTCAGCTGGACCGGCCTGAAGCCTGGGCTGACGCACCGGATCTGTTCCACCCGGACAGCCACGAGATCGCGGAGTATGTGCTCGAGGAGTACATCACCAAGTAGTTGGATCGGGCCACTGCGTGGCTGCGCTGGACCAGCCGCAAGCCACAGTGCGGCCGCGCCGCTCCGAGCGTCCGCGAAGCCCTCAGCTCCCGCTTCAGGTCATCGTCAGCATTGTGAGGAGTCCGCGCCAGTGATCAGCCTTCCGAACACACCCCGCCAAGCTCTGATAGGCGAGTCGTTTGTCAACGCAGCGTCCGGCGAGACGCTGACCACCCTCAATCCCGCCACGGGGGAGACGCTGACGGCGGTCGCGGCATGTGGCGCGGCCGATGTCGACGCCGCAGTAGCGGCAGCCCGCTCGGTCTTCGAGGCCGGCACATGGAGTCGGCTCGCTCCCGCTGAGCGCAAGCGGGTGTTGCTGCGGTATGCCGACCTGCTCGAGGAGCACGCGGACGAGATCATCGCCCTCGACTGCCTGGAGGCCGGGAAGCCGATCAGCGATACACGCGACGGTGACGTCCCGGAGGCGATCAGCACGTTTCGCTGGTGTGCGGAGCTGATCGACAAGCTCTACGACCGGGTTGCTCCCACAGCGCCGGACATCCTGGGCCTGATCGTCCGGGAGCCCATCGGCGTCGTAGCGGCGGTGCTGCCGTGGAACTTTCCTGCATTGATGTTCGCCTGGAAGGTCGCGCCTGCTCTGGCGAGCGGTTCGAGCATCGTGGTGAAGCCCGCCGAGCAGACCTCCCTCAGCGCGCTGTTGATGGGTCAGCTCGCTCTCGAGGCAGGCGTGCCGGCCGGTGTACTCAATGTCCTGCCTGGCTACGGCGAGTCTGCCGGGGCGGCGCTGGGTCGTCATCCGGGTATCGACGTCGTCTCCTTCACTGGATCGACCGAGGTCGGACGGCTGTTCCTGCAGTACGCCGCACAGTCCAACCTCAAACGAGTGGTGCTGGAGTGCGGCGGCAAGAGCCCGCAGTTGGTGCTGGCCGACGCACCGGAGCTCGACGTGATGGTCGACGACATCTTGGCCGCAGGGTTCTGGAACATGGGTGAGAACTGCTCGAGCGGGTCGCGGCTCATCGTTCACCGCAGCAGACACGAGGAACTCGTCGAGCGGCTCGTCTCCAGCCTGGCCGACTGGAAGGTCGGCGATCCCCTCGACGATGCGACGCGCATCGGGCCGATGATCGATGCGAACCACTTCGCCAAGGTGATGGGGTTCATCGAGGCGGGCACGAAGGAGGGTGCCCAGCTCCGTACCGGTGGGGGACGTGCTCTGGAAGGCAGCGGCGGTTACTTCGTGGCACCGACCATTTTCGACGGGGTGGACAACAACATGACGATCGCCCGTGAGGAGATCTTCGGGCCAGTGCTTTCGACGATCGTGTTCGATGACGAGGCCGATGGCATCAGACTCGCCAACGAGACGAACTATGGGCTGGCCGCCTCCGTCTGGACGCAGAACGTCGATTCCGCCATCCGGGTTTCGCGCGCCATCCGAGCCGGCACCGTCTCGGTCAACTGCTTCTCCGAGGGCGATGTCACCACGCCCTTCGGCGGCTACAAGCAGTCCGGCTTCGGAGGCCGCGACAACGGGGTCGAAGCGCTTGACCAGTACACCGAGCTCAAGACCATCTGGATCCAGACGCGCTGAGACACCGGAGACCGCATCGGTCCGGCTGTCGAACTCCGGTTCTAGCGGCTGGGACACGCAAAAACCTGGCCGCAGGACCGGTGGCATTCGGCGATTTGTCGGCGCCTTCAGTCGAACCATTGCAATCTAACCATGAAATCATATATGATTTCATGCGAGCGGAGAGTCCGCTCGTTGTCGCAGACCCGCTCGGCGCCCCTCGGCGGCGCTCGCGGAGAGGAGTCATGCCGCATGTATAAGGTCATTGTCTTCCTCAAGAAGAGAGACGGACTCAGTCGCGAGGAGTTCGTCGACTACTACGAGAACCGCCATGTCCCGCTGATCCTGAGCATGGCGCCGTCCCCGCCGATCTATCGACGCAACTACCTGGTTCCGGAGGGGTCGGCGAGCGATGGATTCGACTTCGACGTGATGGTCGAGTTCGGGTTCGCCGACAAGGCCGCCCACCAGGAGTGGGTCGCACAGATGGACCGGCCGGAGAATCGCCAGCAGAACGACGATGACTCCCCGAACCTGTTCCACCCCGACAGCCTGGAGATTCGCGAGTACGTGCTGGAAGAGCACATCACCTCGTAGTGCCGCAGATGCACCCCGACGCGCAGAATCACCACTCAGATCATATATGAATTCAGTATAGCATTTCGGGGGTTGGCGGGGTACGGTTCCCTGAACTGGAACGATAGGAGCGCGTTGATGATGCGAAGAACGTCGCGAGGGGCCAGCTCGAAGTCGTGGCTCTCGATCACCGGGATCGCGGTGGCGCTTGTCTTGGCTGGGTGCGGGCCGAGTCCGACGTCGGGATCGGACCCTTCGAAAGGGAGCGACGCGATGGGCTCGAACCGAGCCGGCGCAGTCAAGACTGCACTTGCGTACACGGGCGGGACTGCTGGTAAGGCGGACGCTTCCAAGACGCCGATCGTGATCGGCTGGATGAACCAGGACAGCGGCGGCGCATCAGCGGTCCCCTGGTACTCGGAGTCCGTCCGGACCGCAGTGAAGTTCCTGAACGACGAGCTGGGCGGCATCGACGGGCATCCACTCAAACTCAAGGAATGCATCGTCGGCACGGATCCCGAACAAGGGCAGGCCTGCGCCCAGAGGTTCTTGAACGACGACGCCATCAAGGTCATGTTCGCAGGAGAGGCTTCTGGCGCACAGGCTTCCTTCATGGCCGGCATCGGAAACTCGAACAAGCCGTTCGTCGGGTTGTCGCCTCTCGCGCCCGACGAGGCGAAACTGAAGAACGCGTTCTTTTTGCGGCCTGGGTTCCTCGCTCTCGGCGCCCAGGTTACTTACATGCGCGACTACGCCAAGGTCAAGTCCGTCAGCAACATCAATCTGGACACTCCGGAGCTCCGCGGGTTCGCCGAGGTCTACACCCACATCTTCAAGGCGGGAGGGATAAACCTCCACACCGCGTTTCTGAAGCCGGATGCGCCGGACGCTCTCGCACCACTGGTTGCCGGGAAGGTTCAGCAATCCGAGGGCATCGAAAACAATGCCGGGACGGCACAGGCCTGCATCACGGCCTACAAGGCACTGAAGCAGCTCGGCTCTGCCGACAAGCCGACCCTTGCGTTCCCGGGCTGCCTGGATCCTTCGGTCAAGAAGACACTCGGTGACTATCCGAAGGGCTGGACGTACTTTCAGGAATACCAGAGTGTCAACCGCCCAGACCCGACTGGCCAGGTCGGAACTTTCCTTTACGCCCTGAACAAGTACGCCCCGACCCAGGTGGCAAACGTCAAGGATCAGTTCGGTGCGCCGGCAGCCTTCGGGGGTGTGCTCACCATCGCCAAGTGGCTCAGGGAGAAGGGTCCTGACAACATTTCGCTGGCCACCTTCAAAGAAGCCGCCGACAGCGATCCCGGGCCCCTCTTCCTCGGGCAGCCGAAGGTCAGCTTCGGCAAGCAGCCATACCCCGCGCTGGCCGGGCTTGGCAACAGATTCTTCACCTATCTTGGTGATGGCAAGTGGAAGGACGCGACCGACGGAAAGTGGGTCTACCCCATCCCTGGGACCACCTTCTGACAGGGACGCGCAATGTCGGCTTCGCCGACAGACTTGACGACCTGGGCCGTCCGGAAGGCCGGGCTTTCGGACGGCCCAGGAACCGCACATACCCTTGATGAGGCAGGTACGCCATCCTTCAGCGGCTTCGATGGAGAGATCGGCGCCGGGGCCAGCCGCATGATCTGAGCAATGATTCAATGTTGGAGATGGCAACGTGGACCAGCTAGTAGTTTTCGTGGCACTGGGTCTGGGCCCAGCGGCCCTGATTGCCGCCTTGTCGGTATCACTCGTCGCGCAGTATCGGGGTTCGGGTGTCATCAACCTCGCTACCGGCTCGATCGCCACTTTTGGTGCTTTCCTTTATTATTCACTCCGCACCGATGGCTCGATCTTCATGCCGTTCCCGTTCCCGCCGCACCGGATTGGTCTCGGCGGACCATGGGCCCCCGTACCCGCGTTCCTCACCACGATTGTGGCGTGCATGGCGCTTGGCGCAGCATTGGACCTGTTCTTGTTCCGTCCGTTGCGCACCGCATCGCCGCTCGCAAAGCTCATGGTTTCACTGGGCGTTTTCCTGACCTTGCAGTCGGTGTTCGCGATGCGGTTCGGACCCACCGGACTCGCCGCGCCGGCCATCTTCCCGAACGGCCCCGATGACTCGCTGACGCTGTTCGGGGTGCCTGTGCCGACCGATCGATTCTTTGTCGCTGGACTCGTGGCCGTCGTGGCGGTGATGTTGATCTGTGTCTACCGTTTCACCGGCTTCGGACTGGCTACCCGCGCGGCGTCCGAGAGCGAGACGAACGCGATGCTGATCGGCATCAACCCGCAGCGTTTGTCGCTCTACAACACGACCATCGCCGCCACATTGGCAGGAACGTTCGGCGTCATCGTCGCGCCGACCACGCAGCTCGATACGACAACGATCAGTCTGGCGGTCGTCCCCGCACTCGGAGCGGCCCTGCTGGCCGGCTTCACGTCGTTCGGCGTTGCTGCCGCGGCGGGCATAGCCATGGGAATCGTAGGCTCCGTGGTGACGTACGTGCAGACACTGTCGTGGTTCCCGACCACAAGCGGCACTGCGATGCCCGGCGTGGAGTCGGTGGTGTATCTGGCCGTGATCGTCGGTGCGTTGCTCTGGCGAGGAGCCAAACTGCCTTCGCGTGGCACCCTGAGCGAGCAGCGGCTGCCGGCAGCGCCGGAAGCTCGTCGCCTGACTGTGCCGACGTTGGTATCCGCTGTCCTCGGCGTCGGTGCGATCATGGTGTTCACATTCGACCTGCGTCAAGCCACGGTCAACTCGCTGCTCGGCGTGATCATCTGCTTGTCGTTGGTGGTCATCGTGGGCTTCGTCGGACAGGTGTCGCTGGTGCACGTCGCGCTCGCGGGCGTTGCGGCTTTCGCCATCTCCAAGCTCGCCCTGCACGCCGGGATCGGGCTGCCCCTGGCGCCGATCCTGGCCATCGGAGTCGCCGTGATCTTCGGCTTGGCAGCAGCGATTCCCGCCCTTCGTGTGCGAGGGGTGAATCTGGCCATCGTGACACTTGCGGCGGCAGTCGCCATCGAGCAGTTCGTGTTCTCCAATCCGACTCTCGGCCAGGATCCCTCCAACTCGCCGGTTCCCTCGCCCCGGTTGTTCGGCCTTGACCTTGGCCCACGAGCCGGCTTCCCGGGTTGGGATGGAAAACTGCCCAGCCCACTTGTGGGCCTTGAGGTCCTCGCGATCACTCTCGTCGTGGGCCTGTTCGTGGCGAACCTCCGCCGAAGCACGCTCGGCCGTCAGATGCTCGCAGTACGTTCCAACGAGCGTGCAGCCGCAGCGGCCGGCATCAGCGTCCGCAACGTCAAGATCGCGGCCTTCGCCATCTCCTCGGCCATTGCCGGACTGGCCGGAGTGCTTGCGGCCTACAACCTCGGCAGTGTCAGTGCATCCCGATGGGGCCTCATCACGGCTCTTGGATTCGTCGCGTTCGCCTATATGGGGGGGATCACGACGACCTTCGGCGCTGTCAACGCCGGCCTGATGGTTCCGGGTGGCCTCATCGCTGTGCTTCTCCAGAATTGGACCGGCCTCAGCACGAACGCGCTGTTGTGGATCGGCGGTGTGTCACTGGTCCTGACGGTGATCTATTACCCCCAGGGTGTTGCGCTCTACACGATGGACTCGATCGAGCGGATCCTGGGACGGTTCCGACCCCGCCGTGCCGGTGCCTCGCCTGTGTCGACGACGAGCAGTCACGAAGGCGCTGACGCGGCCGCGATGGGAGTGACCCGCAATGTTTCGTAGAACATGGTCGCGGCCCGCGGGGCTGAGTCGGTCAGGTCCGGATCTCGCACACCCCGGGAAGGCGCAGCGATGAGTTCAGCACTCTCAGCCAAAGGACTTTGTGTCTCCTTCGGGGGCGTGCACGCGGTTCGCGATGTGGACCTGGACGTTCAGGGCGGGCAACTCGTCGGGCTCATCGGTCCCAACGGCGCTGGCAAGACGACCACGATCGATGCCGTCACCGGCTTCGTCCCGTCTTCCGGATCGGTGCAGCTCGACGAGCAGGAACTCTCGTCGATGCCAGCCAACAAGCGAGCACGGCGGGGCCTTGCGCGGACCTGGCAGTCGATCGAGCTGTTCGACGATCTCACCGTTGAGCAGAACGTCGCCGTGGCCGCACACCACCCCCCGACGTTGCAGGTGCTCAAGGAGATGGTGCTGCCTCCGCGCCCGCCCGGCACGAAGGTCATGGAGAGCCTCGACCTCCTCGGCCTGGCGGACCTTCGCCACCGAATGCCCCAGGAGCTCTCCCAGGGACACCGAAAGCTCGTCGGGGTGGCTCGAGCAGTCGCTCAGGGACCCCGGGTGCTCTGCCTGGACGAACCGGCGGCGGGTCTGGACGTCAACGAGTCGCTCGAGTTCGGTGAGCGCTTGCGCACGTTGACCCGTGAGGGTATCGGCATGCTTCTCGTCGAACATGACATGGGGCTGGTGCTGAGTGTGTGTGACCACGTCGTCGTACTCGAATTCGGCAAGGTGATCGCGCGCGGTGCTCCTGCAGACGTGTGCCGAGATCCTCGTGTCATGGAGGCGTACCTCGGCTCAAGTGGCGAGAAACTGATCAAGAACGCCGAGATCGAGGTGAACCACCAGTGAGCGACACCGTGCTGGCCATCGAGAACATGACCGCCGGGTACGACGGGGCCGAGGTTGTCCGCAACATGGACATGACCGTCACAAAGGGGGAGGTGGTCGCGCTCCTCGGAGCCAATGGCGCAGGCAAGACCACAACGCTGCATACCGTCTCCGGGCTCCTCCCGACGATAAATGGGCAGATAGTGTTCGAGGGCAGAGACCTCGCGGACGTTTCGCCGATGGCGCGAGCGCGACTCGGGATTGCTCACGTACCCGACGATCGCGGCCTGTTCTTCGGTTTGACTGTCGGCGAGCACATTCGGGTGGGGCCTCCGGGCGAGACCTTGGACGAAGGGCTCGTCTATGACCATTTTCCTGCGCTGCGTGAACTGCGTGACCGCCGTGCCGGCCTGCTGTCCGGCGGGGAACAGCAGATGCTGGCCATTGGGCGGGCGCTTGCGAGGCGACCGAAGCTGCTCATGCTCGACGAGCTCTCGCTCGGACTGGCGCCAGTGATCGTGGAGCGAATCCTCCCAGTGGTCCGCAAGTACGCCGACGAGTCAGGGTGTGCGGTCCTTCTCGTGGAGCAACATGTCCAGCTCGCGTTGGAGATTGCCGACCGCGGCTACGTGCTCTCGCATGGCGAGATCGTCCTGAGTGAGCGCGCAGCCAAACTGCGTGAGAACGAGCAGCTCATGATCTCGAGCTATCTCGGTGAAGAGCGCGCCGGGGTGCACGCCGACGGTTGACCTGACGGGCCGAACCTCCTCGGACGACCTGTAGAAGGGCAAGTCAGCTCGCCGGGCGCACCGGCGAGGCCGGAGCGCGCCGTGTTGGCCTGGCACGTCGCCCTGGTGCCGGCGGGGCAGATTCTCCGAAGACGGCGCCGTTCCAAATTCTCTGCTTCAGACACACATCACTCATAGGGATCATATACAATTCTCTATCAAGTGACGGTCGCCGTGCGCCGCCATGTTGCGCGTCCGCCGGTTGGCGTTCCAAGGAGGAATCATGGAAGGACTGGTCACCGCCAGTCAGGAAACCGATGCGGACGGCATCACCCCGTCGAAGATCATCTGCATCGGGCTCAACTACCGCGAGCACGCCCGCGAGATCGATGCACCACTACCGGAGCGGCCGCTGTTGTTCGCGAAGTGGCCGAACACGCTCATCGGGGACGGCGACGACATCAAAGTGCCCACAGTTTCCACGAAGGTCGACTTCGAGGCTGAACTCGGCGTGGTGATCGGACGTCGAGGCCGCGCGATTGCTGTCGAGGACGCACTGCAGTACGTGGCAGCGTACGTGGCAGCGAACGACGTGTCTGCGCGGGACGTCCAGACATCGGACGGGCAGTGGGTGCGCGGCAAGTCCTTCGACACGTTCCTGCCGATCTCCACACGACGGCCGGCTACGGAGGTGGGTGACCCTCAGGCGCTCGCGATGCGCACCTTCGTCAACGGCCAGGTCATGCAGGAGTCCACGACCGGCGACATGATTTTTTCGGTTGCAGAACTCATCGCCTTCGTCAGTGAGGCGATCACACTCGAAGCCGGTGACCTGCTGCTGACTGGTACTCCTGCCGGAATCGGGGCGGTGCGCAAGCCGCCTGTGTGGTTGCAGCCCGGCGACGTTGTCACGGTCGAGATCGACGGGGTCGGCCGGGTCAGCAACCCGGTCGTCGCGGGCTGAGGGGGCCTCGATGAACTTCGATGGACGGGTTGCACTCGTGACCGGCGGCGCGAGCGGCATCGGTGCCGGCGTCGTCGACATGCTGCGCGAACGCGGAGCGGAGGTCCACGTGTTCGACGCCGCCAACGGTCAGGACGTGCGTGATGCGGATCAGCTCCGAGCGTGTGTTGACGCCTTGCCGCGGCTGGACATCCTCGTGTGCTCGGCAGGCGTGGCGGGCACGGCGATGCCCCTCGAGGACCTCCCTGTCGACGAATGGGAGCGTGTGATGTCCATCAATGCGACCGGCACCTTCTTGAGCAATCGTGCTGCCATTCCGAAGCTCCGAGCCAATGGCTACGGACGCATCGTGAATGTCGCGTCGATCGCCGGCAAGGAGGGCAACCCCTTGGCCGCCGTCTACTCGGCTTCGAAGGCGGCGATCATCGCGATGACCAAGTCGATCGGAAAGGAACTCGCGGGGACGGGCGTGCTGGCGAACAGCATCGCGCCCGCGCTTGTCGAGACGCCGCTGCTCGCACCGCTGCCGGCCGATCACCTCGACCACCTCCTCGAGCGCGTGCCTCTTCGGCGTCTCGCGACCGTGGAGGAGATCGCTGCGTCGATCTGCTGGCTTGCGAGCGAGCAGATGAGTTTCGCCACCGGCACGTGTCTGGACGCTTCCGGGGGCCGGGCGACGTACTAGCCCAACCGCCTGCCCGGGTGCTCGGCGAGCGTCTGCTTCGTTGACATGAAGAAATAATTTCATATATGATAAATGATGAGATCTTGGCGGCCTTTGAGTCGGAAGCGATTGAACCCGGCGTGCAGCTGGATGGACTGGGGAACACCTTGAGTTTTGTGCAGACAACACCTGCGGCCGAGATCGGACCATCAGTGACTGCCGATGTCTGGCGCGGACACTGGATCGGCGGACATCGGGTCGACAGCGCCAGCCGAATCCCGGTCACCTCCCCGATCGGCGGCGAGGACCTCGGTGACATCGCCTCGGGCAGTGCTGAGGAGGTCGATGCTGCTGTCGCCGCTGCACGCAGCGCGTTCCCGGCCTGGGCAGCGCTCGGGCCGCAAGGCCGACGGGAGCACCTACGTGCCTTCGCCGACGCGATCGCACGTCACGGCGAAAAGCTCGCGCAGGTCGAGACGCTCGACAATGGCACCCTGCTCGCGGCCATGCGGAATCGGTTCGTGCCCCGCGCCAAGCACAACATCGAGTTCTTCGCCGACCGGGCCGTCGACCTGAACCGCACGCCGATCGTCAGCGGCGAGGTCTCTCACCACACTCGTTATCAGCCGGCAGGTGTGGCAGCGCTGATCACACCGTGGAACGCCCCGCTCATGCTCACCACCTGGAAGCTCGGACCTGCCCTTGCCGCGGGCAACACCGTGGTGATCAAGCCGCCGGAACTGGCTCCGCTGAGTTGCTCGCTGCTTGCGGAGATCGCCGCAGAGGCAGGCATCCCGGACGGAGTCATCAACGTTGTTCAGGGTTACGGACGTGAGGCCGGAGCCGCCCTGGTCGAACATCCCGACATCGACCGCCTCAGCTTCACCGGCTCCGTCCCGACCGGGCGCGTCGCTGCCCGCGCGGCGGAACGGATGGTGCCCGTCAGTCTTGAACTCGGGGGTAAGTCGCCGCTGATCGTGTTCGAAGACGCCGACATCGATCTTGCGGTCGCTGACCTCACCCACCAATACCACAACGCCGGGCAGGTGTGCCTCGCCGGCACACGGGTGATCGTCCATGAAGCGATCGCAGACGTCTTTCTCGAACGTGCGGCGCAAGCCACCGCGGAACTGCGAGTCGGGGACCCACGCCAGCCGAGCACCCAGGTCGGCCCACTCATCTCCGATCAGCAGGCGCGACGAGTGGCCGGATTCGTTGAACGGGCACTGGACGACGGAGCCGAGCTGCTGTGGGGGAGTCCTGAACGCAATGGCCTGTACATGATGCCAATGCTTCTGGCCAGCGTGCGCCAGGACATGGAAGTCGTGCAGGAGGAGATCTTCGGGCCTGTGCTCACGTTCCAGACGTTTGCCGACGAGGCAGAAGCCGTCGCGCTGGCCAACGGCACGAGATTCGCTCTCGCGGCCGGCGTCTACACGACTGACGCGCAACGGGCCTGGCGGGTCAGCGACGCCATCGTCTCGGGGCTCGTATGGGTCAACGGCTACGGCGCGCGTCATCTGGCTACGCCGTTCGGGGGCACGAAGAGCTCCGGTCTCGGCCGCGAAGGCGGCGACTGGAGCTTCGACTTCTTCTGCGACGTCAAGAACGTTTCGATCACCGCAGACACCTTTGGGGGTACACGATGACGTTGTGGGGCTTCGACTCGCTCCCCCCTGTGTTGAGGGGGCCCCGGACGGAGTGGCGCCGCGTGTTCTTCGAGGGGCGCGTTCAACACGTGCTCGCTCGCGACGGGCAGCTCAGGATCTCGGACGGGCGGTGGGTCCCGGAGGAGGAAGCCCCCCATCTGGCGCCCTGCGTACCGTCGAAGATCGTGGCGATGCATCTGAACCTCGACGCACGCAGAATCGAGAATCGGGATCCTGCGCCGCCGGCGACACCGAATTACTTCCTCAAGCCGCCGACCTCCGTGAACGCGCACCACGGTGTGCTTCACCGGCCGCAGGGCCATCACTATCTGAACTACGAGGGAGAGCTGGCCGTCGTCGTTGGACAGCCCCTGTTCGATGTGCGCCCCGACGACGCCTGGGCCGCGATCGCGGGATTCACGGTGGCGAACGACGTGGGGCTGCACGACTATCGCGACACCGACAACGGCTCGATGCTGCGGGTCAAGGGCCAGGACGGATTCTGCCCGCTGGGCCCGGGCCTGGTCAGCGGCGTCGATGTTCGCGAGTCCACCCTGCGCACGTATGTCAATGGAGCGGTGGTGCAGGAAGGGTCGATTGCAGACCTTCTGTTCGATCCGGGCTACGTTCTCAGTGACCTGTCCCGCCACATGACCCTGCTGCCGGGTGACGTGGTGCTGCTGGGGACGCCCGCAAACTCTCGCCCGATGAACGTAGGCGACGTCGTCGAGGTGGAAGTCACCGGGGTCGGGCGCTTGAGCAACCGGATTGCCGAGCGGCCGGACGCCGCCTTCGAGGACGGTCATCGCCGCACCGACAGCGACAATGTTCGCCGCATCGCATTGATGGGTGACTACTGGGCCGCGCGTGACGCGGAGGTGCACTGACCATGCGACTCAGCGATGAGCAGGTGGGGTCGTGGGCGGACGCCCTGGTGAAGGCCGAGGAGACACGCACGCCGATCGGCAAGCTCTCAGCCGCCGAGCCCGAGCTCGAACCGGCGCAGGCATACCGTATCCAACGCGAAGTGGCACAGCGGCGAACTGACAACGGTGAGCAGCTCGTTGGCCTGAAAGTGGGACTGACCAGCCGCGCGATGCAGCAGATGAGCGGAGTCATGCAGCCAGACTTCGGGCACCTGTTCGCCGCGATGGCGGTCGCTGACGGTGCGATCGTCGAGACGGCCGAACTCATGCAGCCCGCGGTCGAGGCCGAGCTCGCCTATGTGCTGGCCGAGCCGCTGGAGGGTCCAGGAGTCTCCGCCGCGGACGTGCTGCGAGCCACCGCCTTTGTCTGCCCAGCACTTGAGATCGTCGACACCCGCTTCGACGACTGGAAGATCCGCTGGGTCGACACGGTCGCCGACAACGGGTCGTCGGCCCGGTTCGTGCTCGGCGACAACGGGGTGGACCCCAAGGGCCTCGATCTCGAAATGGCAGGTCTCGTCTTCGAGCGCAACGGCTCCATCGTGTCAACCGCCGCGCTTGCCGAGGTCATGGGGCATCCGACCCGCGCCGTCGCGTGGCTTGCGAACGCTCTGGCGGAGTACGGCACCACGCTGCCTGCGGGCTCGGTCGTGTTGTCAGGCGCACCATGCCGCGCAGTCGCCGTCGAACCCGGAGATCACTTCCGGGTCCGCATTGACCGCATCGGCACGGCAGCCGTGACCTTCCGTTGACCGCGCCGGATACCGCGGACACCGGACATGGACCAGGAACAGGCGGCCGGCGGCATGGGACGGCCCAAGCCAGATCGACCCCCACTGACGCAGGAGGCAGAGAGACGATGACCGTGACAACACCCGCCACCTGGGCGGACCCCACCGCCATTGGTGAGCGCATCTACAGTGGCGGCTGGATCGAGGCCGGCGGTGGGCTGCTCGACGTCATCGAACCTGCGACGGGCGACCTGATCGCACACGTGGGCAGCGCCTCGCCGGAGGACGTCCGCCGTGCCGCCGCCAGGGCCGCCGAGGCACAGCGCGAGTGGGCCGGCACGCCGTTTCCCCATCGTGCCGCGGTCCTGAGCCGGGCCGCGGATCTTCTGCGAGCTCACGAGGCCGATTTCGGACACTGGCTGCGACGTGAAGCGGGCGCGACCGCCCTGCGAGTACGCATGGAACTGGGTGGATCAGAGGCTGAGCTTCGCGAGGGGGCAGCCAGCACGTCCCAGGCACACGGCGAGTTCTACCCGACGCTCAAGGCGGGGGAGCGGTCCTATGCCTACCGAGTGCCGCGTGGCGTCATCGGGGTGATCTCGCCCTGGAACGCGCCGCTGCTGTTGGCGATGCGTTCGATCGCACCCGCCCTCGCACTCGGGAACGCGGTCGTGGTCAAGCCGGACCCGCACACTCCGATCTCCGGAGGCGTGCTCATTGCGCAACTGTTCGAGGACGCCGGCCTGCCGACCGGGCTGCTGCACGTCGTACCGGGCGGAGTCGAAGCTGGCGAAGCGCTGGTCGCCGACCCGCACATTGCCATGATCTCGTTCACCGGTTCCACGCAGGTGGGGCGTCTTGTCGGCGCGGCAGCGGGACAAGCCCTGAAGCCGGTGAACCTGGAGCTGGGCGGCAACAACGCCTTCATCGTGCTCGACGACGCCGACGTCGAGGCCGCCGCGTCCGCCGGTGCGTGGAGCACGTTCTTCGGCGCCGGCCAGGGATGCATCTGTGCCGGGCGGCACCTCGTTGCGGAGAACCTGTACGACCGGTACGTCGAGCTGGTCACTGAGTACGCACGTGCGCTGACCGTCGGCGACACCTTGCGTGAGGAGTCCATCCGACTGGGTCCTCTCATCAACCAGCGCCAGGCGGGCAACGTGAACCGCATTGTGACCAGCAGCGTCGCCGCGGGCGCGCGGCTGACGGCCGGCGGGGAACCGCGGGGTTGTCTGTTCCCGGCAACGGTGCTCGCGGACGTGACGCCGAACATGGCGATCTTCGAGGAGGAGACTTTCGGCCCGGTCGTCGGAATCACCTCGTTCCGAGACGACGACGAGGCGGTCGCACTGGCCAATCAGAGCGAGTACGGCCTCACCGCCGCAGTCCACTCCCGTTCCACGGGCCGCGCTCTCGCCATTGCCGAGCGACTGAATACCGGCATGGCGCACATCAACGACGTCACGATCAAGGACGGGCCGACCGTTCCGTTCGGCGGTACGGGAGCCTCCGGCAACGGAGGGCGATTCGGCGGTTCGTCGAACTGGGACGAGTTCACCGAATGGCGTTGGTTCACCGTCAACGACACCACTAGCAGGATGGAGCTCTAACATGTCGAACGTCCCACCGCCCGAGGCGCGCTTCGAGATCGCGCAGCTTGCTCACATGGAGCTTCTGACACCGAAGCCCGAAGAGAGCCTGTGGTTCTTCCGTGAGCTGCTGGGCATGGAGGTGACCCATCAGGAAGGTCAGTCGGTCTACCTGCGTGCCTTCGAGGATCCCTACCACCACTCGCTGAAGCTCACCGAAGCTCCGAAGGCGGGTCTGGGCCATGTCGGCTGGCGCGCGAGCTCTCCCGAAGCGCTGGAGCGTCGCGCCGCTCGCCTCGAGGCGAGCGGGCAGGGGCGTGGCTGGATCGACGGTGACGTCGGGCACGGGCGGGCCTATACGTTCCAGACACCCGATGACCACCTGATGGAGGTCTTCTGGGACGTCGACTACTACAAGGCGACCCCCGAGACCGCCACCAAGCTGCGCAACCGGCCGTCGCGTCGCCCGCTGCGGGGTGTCCCGGTCCGCCGCCTCGATCACGGAAACATCCTCGCCTCGGACGTCCAGGCCACCGCTGAACACCTCGTCGAGAACCTCGGGTTCCGTGTCACCGAGAAGCTCGTGTCACGCGAGAACAACGGCGAGTGGATCGGCGCATGGGTCACGGTCACCAACCTCACCCACGACATCGCCATCTTCAAGGACCCCACCGGTACGCGCGGGCGGCTGCACCACGTGTGCTACTTCTACGGTTCGCCGCAGCACCTCTACGACATCGGTGACATCTTCAAGGACCACGACATCTTCGTCGAGGCCGGCCCTGGCAAGCACGGCATCAGCCAGGGCATGTACATGTACGTCTACGAGCCCGGCGGAAACCGCGTCGAGCTGTGGGGCGACTCGGGCCTGCTCATCTTCGATCCCAGCTGGGAGACCGTCGATTGGGTATTCGAAGACATCGCCGGCTACGGAGACACGTGGGTCGGTCAGCCCATCGCCGAGTACTTCTACACGTACGGGACACCGAACGTCCAGCTGCCCGGTGGACCGGTGCCGCCGCCGTTCGCCTGAAACCGATCAGGATCGGGGCCGAGACCGATGGCCGGCGGTGAGCACGCACGACCACGCCTGCGCGGTCCCGCACGAGCGCGATCCACCGGGCTGGTACGGCCGGGGTGTCGCCTGGTCGGCGATCACCTCGGCCGTGAGCTGGAGATCAGTGAGCCGCCGTTGACAGAGTCCTCCGCCGCCAGGAGGCGGAAGGCCTTGTCGAGAGCGAGCGCTACGTCGGTGCGCGCCGGTGCCGTGCCAGGGGCCTGGGAGCAGCGGATGGGGATACCGGCCGTCCTCGTCGGCTCCGTGACCGCGCGGTCCGGCGGCGCGCATGGAGTCTCCTCGGTTCCTTGCGCAGGGGACGGCTCCGCTCGTCTGCCCGCGGG
Source organism: Streptomyces sp. NBC_00258 (assembly GCF_036182465.1). Taxonomy (NCBI): domain Bacteria; kingdom Bacillati; phylum Actinomycetota; class Actinomycetes; order Kitasatosporales; family Streptomycetaceae; genus Streptomyces; species Streptomyces sp. NBC_00258. Next base: position 144,465 of record NZ_CP108081.1, on the reverse strand, counting down.
GTCCGCCGACGAACACGACGCGCTGCTCGAACTGACTGAGAACGGTGCTGATCCCGCGGCCGTCGAGACCGCCGCCCCAGAGCACAAACTACGCACCGTCCGGGCCTGTTCGGCCGGCACGGGTGGAAAGGACGTCGCCTGACATGGGTGCACTGAACATCACCATCGCGACCTGGGACTACGACCGCGTTCGCCCGATCATGGATGGCCGCGTGCGGGTCGAGGGCTGTGAGATCAACCATGTCGTACTGCCGCCCGAAGAGCTGTTCCACCGCGTCGTCAACGGCGACTTCGAGGTGTCGGAGATCGGATTCTCCTCCTACCTGGCCGCGACATCGCGCGGGATCGCCCCGTATATGGCAGTTCCGGTTTTCCTGTCCCGGATGTTCCGCCATTCGGGCATCTACATTCGCACCGATCGCGGTATCGGCAAGCCGGAAGATCTGCGCGGCAAGGTGATCGGGATCCCGGAGTACTCGATGGCTGTCGGCCTTTGGGTGCGGGGGATGCTCAATGACGACCACGGCGTGGCCGCGGCCGACGTGCAGTGGCGGCAGGGAGGGCTCGAGCAACCGGGTCGCAAGGACAAATACCCGATGAGCCTGCCGGAGGGCTTCCCGCTGGAGCCGATCGGCCCAGACGACACGCTCGACGCAATGCTGCGCAACGGTGAACTGGACGCACTGGTCTCAGCCCGCACTCCACGCGCCTACCTCGAGGATCCGAACGTAGGTCGTCTCTTCGAGAACTTCGCCGAGGTCGAGCGTGACTACTTCGCGCGCACCAGGTTGTTCCCGATCATGCATGCCCTGGGCGTGCGGCGCGATGTTCACGAGCGGCATCCCTGGCTGGCCGCAAGCCTGTTGAAGGCGTTCAACCAGGCGAAAGCGATCGCCCAGGAGGAACTGACCCAGACGGCCGCTCTGAAGATCGGTCTGCCCTGGGTCGTCACGGAAGCACTGGCGACCCGGCAACTGATGGGCGAGGACTTCTGGCCCTACGGTGTGGAAGCGAATCGGCAGGTCCTCGAGACACTGACGCGCTACGCACACGAGCAGGGGCTCTCCACCCGACCGGTCAGCGTCGAGGAGTTGTTTGCTCCGAACACCTTGACCGAACCCAAGTTGTAGAAGTGCCCTCCTCATTCGCGCGTACAGGCGATGCGCAGACCTCGTCGGCGCAAGGCAAGGTCGTTGTTCTCCTGGGCGGTCTGATCGCGATCGCCACCTTGACCATCGACCTCTATCTGCCGGCGTTTCCCTCGTTGAGGAGCGAGTTCAACGCCAGCGCGTCGCAGGTGCAGCTCACGTTGACCGCCTATTTCACAGGCATGGTCGTCGGCATGGCCACGGTCGGGCCGGCCAGCGACAGACACGGCCGGAAGCGTCCGCTCGTTGTCGGCCTGGCGGGCTTCACTCTCGCCTCGGCGCTGTGTGCCGTCGCGCCGTCCCTGCCCGTTCTGGTCGGCGCGCGGTTCGCGCAGGGCATTCTCGGCAGTGCCGCCGCGGTCCTGAGCCTGGCGATCGTGGGCGATATCGCCCACGGGCGAGCAGCCGCGCGGATCATGTCCTGGACCATGCTTGTCGGGATGGTCGGACCGGTGATCGCTCCGCTGCTGGGCGGTCTGTTGCTGGCCATCGGGACCTGGCGGTGGATCTTCGTCGCACTTGCGGTGTACGGCGCCGTACTGACACTGCTGGTGCTGTGGGCCTTGCCTGAGACGCTTCCGAAAGGACGGCGTCATAAAGCAGCGCTCCAGGACACCCTCGACGGGTTCAGACATGCGCTGAAGGACAGGCAGTTCTTCGGGTACGCGGTCGGCGGCTCTCTGATCTCGGCCGCCGTCTTCGCTTATCTGGGCGGCTCGTCCCTGGTGCTCCACGATGTGTACGGGTTGTCGGCCCAGATGTACGGCCTCGTGTTCGCCCTCAATTCCATCGGGCTGATGGCAGCGATGCAGGTCGGTCGATTCATGCTCCGGTGGACGACCCCACGCAACGTCGCTCTGGCGGGCGGGGCCTTGGCCGTTGCCGGCGCCGTCGCCCTGTTGGCGGTCACCGTCGTCGGCGGGCTCGGCCTCCTGCCCTTCCTCGGGGCGATCTTCATCATCCTCGGCGGGCATGGGATGGAGACGCCGAACTCCACCGCTCTCGCCCTGGCCGGTCACCCCGACCGGGCTGGCACTGCCTCGTCGCTGGTCAACATCATCATGTTCGGGCTCGGCGCGGCCGCGGCGCCCCTCGTGGGCATCGGTGGAAGTGACAGTGCACTCCCCCTGGTCGTGGTGATGGTCGTGGTGACCGCTGCCGGGTTGTCGACTCTCCTGTTTGTCGCTCAGCCGAACCCGCGGATTGACACTCAGGCGAGCGCCGCCGAATGACCGGCGCCTCTTCGGGTCAAAGCCGAGGTGGTCTCTCGGATGCGCGGGTCACGGCGGTATGACAATGCTGATCGGGTGCGCGACCGGACGCGACGAAGCTCCGTTGTGGAGGCGACCTTCCCAATTCGCCGTCCCGCGACGGAGCTTCGATGCGCCGTCAGTCTGCCTGCCGGCGTCGGCTGAATCGTGATCCCCTGACGACGATTGGGTTCGCCGTCAGAGAGCGGGCACCGCCCCCTGATTTTCCCGGTCACGGGGCGGCATCGACAGAGCCCGGGATGACTGCTCAGACCTTCGCGGCAGCGTTCTTCAGAATCATGCCGGCAACGGCGTCGCCGGGTGCGTTCTCCTTCTGCCAGCTGCGGAACGCCTCGACCGTGCGGAGCTTGTGAGTACGAGCTGCCTTCTCGATCTCGTCGCTCGGCGCGCCGTTGCGGATGAGCTCGATGATCGCCCTGTGCTCGGCGATGGAGCTTCGCCCGCGGTAGGGGATCTGCGTGAAGACCGTTCGCCTGATAACGTCCGATCGTTGCGAGATCTCGTTGATCATCTCCAGCAGCGACGCGTTGTTGCACCGGGCGTTGATGTACTCGTGGAAGCGCTTGTTCGCTTGACTGTAGCCGCTCACGTCAAGCGTCTCCATGCACTCGACCATGAGGTCGGTCTCGTGCTCGACGGCCGCCAGGTCCTCCGCCGTCATGGCTTTGGCGGCTTCGGCGGTCGCGAAGCCCTCAAGCACTGCCAGGGTGGCGAGCCCCTCTGCGAAGCCCGCCGGGTCAGCGGGCTTGACCTGCGCGCCCGCGTTCGGCCGGAAGATGGCCAGCCCCTCGGCCTCAAGGCGGCGAATCGCCTCGCGTACGGGCAGCGCGCTGTAGCCGAGTTCCTCGGCGATCGCATCGATCACGAGCCGATAGCCGGGCCCGTACTGGCCCTCCAGGATTCGCTCACGGAGGACGCGATATACGTGCTCTTGTTTGTTCATTGCGTGCTCTCCGTCTACGGATGTAGCTGGTGTCATCGGCTGACGGTCCGCGCCACGGGTGTCCCGGACCGCTGACCGGCGTATCGTCTACGCGCGTGCACATCGTGTTCGTGATGTTGCGTCGATGATATAGCATCCCGGCGAATATTTGCCGGGATACCGATGGCTGCGCCGCTGGACACCCCAAGGACAGCAGTAGGGCCGCTCACCATGATCCGAGTGTGAGACCCAGCAGCACCACGTTGAGGGCGGAGATGACGACCGCGACCGCACGAGCGGCATGCGTGGTGACCGCGCGGTTGACGAGCGCACCCATGACCCCCGGGTCCCGGGTGAACCGTACGAGCGGGAAGAGCGCGAAGGGTATGCCGAAGCTGAGCACGACCTGGGAGAGTACGAGGGCCTTCGTCGGATCGATGCCGAGCGCGAGGATCGCCAGTGCCGGCACCATGGTGACCGCTCGTCGCACCGAAACGGCGATGCTGCGCTGGAGGAACCCGTCGAGGATCACCGCACCGGCGTAGGTTCCTACGGACGACGAAGCGAATCCGGAGGCAAGGAGGGCGAGCGCGAACAGCAGGGCAACCGCGGCGCCGAGGTGATCACCGATCGCCTGGTGCGCTCCTTCGATGGAGTCGACGCCGACACCGAAGAGCGCGGCAGCGGCCAGCAAGATCATCGAGAGGTTCACGACACCAGCGATGCTCATCGCGGACACCACGTCCGTCTTCGTCGCGCGCAGGAGGGCGCGTTTGCTTGCGTCGTCACGCTGGCCCGGGCCGAATCGGTGCTGGACCAGGGCCGAGTGCAGATAGATGGCGTGAGGCATGACGGTGGCGCCGAGAATGCCCGTCGCCAGCATCAGTGTGTCGACACCGGCGAAGCGGGGAACCAGACCGCCTATGGTCGACGAGATGTCGGGCCCGGCCGCGAGCGCGGACCAGGTGAATCCGAGGGTGATCACGAGGAGCAGCGCGATGATGGCGCGCTCGAACCGGGCCTGGGTCGCGGGCTTCTGCAGCAGCAACAGCGAGAAACTGACACCACCTGTGATGAGTCCACCTATCAACAGGGGAACATCGAACAGCAAGTAGAGCGCCAGTGCGCCGCCCAGCACCTCGGCCAGGTCTGTTGCCAGCGCGACCGCCTCGGCCTGGAGCCACAGGAAGAACGACACGCGTCTGGAATAGTGGTCCCGGCAGAGCTGCGGGAGTGTTCGTCCGCTGGCGATCCCCACCTTGGCAGAGAGGTACTGCACCAGCATGGCCAGCAGGTTCGCTGCCACGACGACCCAGATGAGCAGGTATCCGTATTGGCTGCCGGCGGTCATGTTGGTGGCTACGTTGCCGGGATCCACGTACGCGATGCCGGCGACGAAGGCGGGCCCCAGGAGCGCTGCGCGCCGGCCCAGGGTGGCGCCGTCGCGCCGGTGAGTCACGAGATCTCCAGGCATTCGTCAAGCTCCCATGTGGGGCGCCACGTGCGGCGCGGTCTGTGGAGGGTGCTCGGCTCGATGGCGCCATCGGCGAGCAAGCAGTGCTTGAAAGGCAGTGCCTGTGAGAAGCAGCCCGGCGGTCAGCCACCGGCCGGTCGCCAGGGAGAACGCGCCAGCAGCAATGCAGAATGCCGTGTAGCAGCGTGCCTGCAGCTTCGCAAGGTTGCGGGTCATGTACGCGGTCCCTTCGCTGCTCGGTCCGGCCAGTACGGTCCGGGCCCGGGATGTGGCGTCGATCGTATGAGTTCGGGTAGACGAACTCAATAGTTTCATAGAGTGAAATCGTATATAGTAGAGTTGCTGGCGGGTACGATAGTGCGATGTCAGTCGAGTCGGTCTCATCAGTGGCGCAGGACTACATGAAGGCGATCTGGACTCTCGGCGAGTGGTCTTCAGGGCCGGTGACGACTAAGCGCCTCGCTGAGCGCTTGACGGTGCGGATGTCCACGGTCTCGGAGCAGGTCCGGAGGCTGACTGAGGCCGGTCTGCTGGCGCACGAGCGTTACGGTGCTATCGAGCTCACCGCCGCCGGACGCCTTCTCGCCGTCGGTATGGTGCGGCGGCACCGCCTCATCGAGACGTTTCTCGTCAACCACCTCGGCTACGCGTGGGACGAGGTCCATGATGAGGCGGAGCTCCTCGAGCACGCCGTCTCGGATTTGTTGATCGAGCGACTGGATGCCCTTCTCGGTTATCCGCGGCGGGATCCTCATGGCGACCCGATCCCTGACGGTTCAGGCGCGTTGCCCAGCATTCCCGCGAGATCCCTCACCGAGATGGAGTCAGGGGAATGTGCAGTCGTCGTCAGGATTAGCGACGAGGACGCGACGACCCTTCGCCGCTTCACCGAGCTTGGCCTGAATCTGGACGTCATCGTGAGTGTGGAGAGGCGGCTTGCGTCGAGGGCCCTCGATCTGAAGCTCGGGGCGGATCCGGGGATCGTGAGGCTTGAAGCAGCGGAGGTGGGAGGGGTCTGGGTGCGGCCCCTTGATGGCGCCACCGGGTTTCCGGATGTGTGAGGACTGGGGCTGGCTGGCGCAACGCTGGCCCGCGGGCCTCAGAAACGAGCGCGAACGTAGCTTTTCCTATATGATTGGTGTGCCATGGGTTGTGCCCAGTCCATGGAGTCGAGCAGTCGCGCCTTAAGGAGTCCGATGAGTACCGGGACCGCGCCATTCACCTTTGACCCCTTTGTCTACGAGGACTTTCAAACTGACCCAGGGACGTGGGAGATCTACACCGAACTGCGCGAGTCCCATCCGGTGTACTACAACGCTGACCTCGGGTTCTGGGCGCTGTCGCGATTCGACGACGTCAAGAAGGCGGCTCGCGACTGGAAGACGTTCTCGAGTGCGGACGGCGTGACTATCGATGACATCGCCGGCATCGTGGGTCCCGGCAACTTCATCGACATGGACCCGCCCCGTCACGATGTCTACCGTGACCTCGTCAAAGACTGGTTCTCGGTGAATGCGGTCAATACCCTTCAGCAGGTGATCGCGGAGGAAGCTGAGGCCCGCGTCAAGCAGATCGTGGCCCGGGGTGGCGGAGACCTCGCGCAAGAGCTGTCGTTCCCGTTGCCGGTGAGCACGATTGCCCACGTTCTCGGTCTGCCCTCGAGCGACGTGCCGATGCTGGCGGAGTGGGTGCAGTTGATGGCTTCACGCGATTCTGGTTCTCTCAGCGTGCCCGAAGCCGCCCGTTCGACGGGGGACAAGATCCATCACTACTTCGAGGAGTTTCTCGCCGAGCGCAGGCGAAACCCCGGATCTGACGTTGTCGGTGGACTCGCCCATGCAGAGGCGGAAGGAGCTCCGATCGGCGATGGCGCCCTCGGAATGCTCACGCTTCTGCTCGAGGCCGGTTCTGAAACGACGGCCGCTCTCATCTCGAACGCCGTCATCCTGTTCGCGAGGCACCCCGACCAGCGGGCCCTGCTGCTGGAGAACCCCCAGCTCCTGGACGCGGCTGTCGAAGAAGTGTTGCGAGTCGAGCCGTCCCTCCCGTACACCGTCCGCACCACTCGGACCAGTGTCGAACTCCACGGACAGACGATCCCCGAAGGCGCGAAGGTGGCGCTGGTCTTCGCTGCGGCGAACCGGGATCCCAGAAGGTGGGAGGAGCCCGACCGGTTCAACATCGCGCGCCAGCGCAAGCGGCACATCGCCTTCAACGAAGGCGTCCACAGCTGTCTCGGCTCGGTCCTGGCGAAGATGGAAACCCGGACAGTGCTGTCGGCGATCCTGAAGCACATGCCGGACTATGTCCTGAACGGCGAGATCGTCCGGACTCCGACGTACACCATCACGCGGGGCGTCTCGCACCTGCCGGTGGGCGTCGCGCCCAGCTCTTGAGTCGTGGGACCGGCCTGCGAAAACGGCGCCCTGTCGCCGGCATGCAGAGACCACTGGCGAAGTCTTTGATCGTTGAGGGCAGGACCAGGGATGCCTTGGGCGAGGACATTCTGAGTGACAGGGAGTGTGAGTCTCACGGCCCTGTCTCCCTTTCGGTGGTGACGGAGCGTGCTGGCTTGCCGTTGGCATGACGTGCGGAATGTCAACGAAGGGTGACGAGCTCGAGGTTTCTTGGGAAGCGGGCAGCGACGCCGAGAGCCGCCGGTGGTGATGAAGTAGGTGAAGGACAGCGGTGACCGGCAATGCCTTCGCTTCCGGACCGGCCGTCGGGGTACATCTGAGTCACAAAATTCGGCTGCGGTTCCCGAGAGTCGGTCGCCCGCGCGATGCCCTGGGATCCGCGGGGCGCCGCGCGCTGGAGCGGAGAGCCTTCTCAGATGGCCGCGCGAATGGCCTGTTCGAAGCCCACGACGTGACTGCCGGCCAGCTGTGCCGCCCTGTCGGGGGCACCGGCGACGATCGCCTCGATCAACGGTCCGTGCTCTTCGATATGACCCGCCATGTCGGACAACCGGTCGACGAACAGGCACCAGATGCGGGTGGCCAGGTTGTCGTACCGGACGAGGGTGTCCTCCAGGTACGGGTTGTGTGTGGCCGCGTAGATGGCGCGGTGGACCTGAAGGTCAAGGTGCATGAGCTCGGTGGCGTCGCGCCGCCCGGGATCCGCGCTCTCCAGCTCCCGCAGGACGGCTGTCAGCGTCGCGCGGTCCGTGGCCGTGGCGCGCCGCGCGGCCTGGGACGCGGCCAGGGGCTCCAGTTCCTGGCGCACTTCGGAGATGTGGGCCAGGTCGGTGATGTTGACGTCGGTGGCGAAGGTGCCGCGCCGAGGATAGGTGGCGATGAGGCGCTCGTACTGGAGCCGCTTGAGGGCCTCGCGCACCGGTGTCCGGCCGACGCCGAGGGACTGTGCCAGCTGGTCCTCGTTGATCGGGGCGCCCGGGCGGATCTCGAGCATGACGAGCCGGTCGCGGATGACGCGGTACGCGCGTTCGGCGAGGGACAGCTCCTCGCCCGCGGGCTCTGTCGCCGTCTGCTGCATGAGATGCCCCCTTGACCTGGCCGACAAGCTCCCATACCTTACCGCAGAGGTTGATATATCAGTCGTCCATTAGTTGGCTCTCAGAATGGTGTGCAGATGGCAACCAACCCGTCCATCACCACGGTCGCCTCCCTTCTCTCGGCCCCGCTCAGCGAGCTCGACCCGGAGGTCGCCACCGCGGTCGACGCCGAGCTGCGCCGTCAGCAGTCCACCCTCGAAATGATCGCCTCGGAGAACTTCGCCCCGGCCGCCGTCATGGAGGCCCAGGGCTCGGTTCTCACCAACAAGTACGCCGAGGGCTACCCCGGCCGCCGCTACTACGGCGGCTGCGAACACGTCGACGTCATCGAGCGGTTGGCCATCGCCCGGGTGAAGGAACTGTTCGGCGCCGAGGCCGCCAACGTGCAGCCCCACTCGGGTGCCCAGGCCAACGCGGCCGCGATGTTCGCGCTGCTCCAGCCCGGCGACACGATCCTCGGCCTGGACCTCGCGCACGGCGGTCACCTGACCCACGGCATGCGGCTCAACTACTCCGGCAAGCTGTACAACGTCGTGCCCTACCACGTGCGCGAGTCCGACCTGCGCATCGACATGGACGAGGTCGAGCAGCTCGCTCTCGCCCACCGGCCCAAGATGATCGTCGCCGGCTGGTCCGCCTACCCCCGGCGGCTGGACTTCGCCGCGTTCCGGCGGATCGCCGACGCGGTGGGCGCGTATCTGCTGGTGGACATGGCCCACTTCGCCGGACTGGTGGCCGCGGGCCTGCACCCGAACCCGGTGCCGTACGCCGACGTCGTGACGACCACCACGCACAAGACCCTCGGCGGCCCGCGCGGCGGGGTGATCCTCAGCCGCGCCGCCCTGGCCAAGAAGATCAACTCCGCGGTCTTCCCGGGCCAGCAGGGCGGCCCGCTGGAGCATGTCATCGCGGCGAAGGCGGTGGCCTTCAAGGTGGCGGTGGGGGAGGAGTTCAAGGAACGCCAGCAGCGCACCCTCGACGGCGCCCGCATCCTCGCCGGACGGCTGCTGGCCGACGACGTGGCCGAGGCCGGGATCACCGTGCTGACCGGCGGCACCGAAGTCCACCTGGTCCTCGTCGACCTGCGCAACTCCACGCTCGACGGGAAACAGGCCGAGGACCGGCTGCACCGCATCGGCATCACCGTCAACCGCAACGCGGTGCCGTTCGACCCCCGCCCGCCGATGGTCTCCTCGGGGCTGCGGATCGGCACCCCGGCCCTGGCCACCCGGGGCTTCGGCGCAGCGGAGTTCCGGGAGGTCGCCGACATCATCGCCGAGGCCCTGAAGGACGAGCAGCTCGGCGACGAGCGCGTGGCCTTGTTGCGCGACCGGGTCGAGAAGCTCGCCTCCGCCTTCCCCCTCTATCCCCACCTGTCCCACCTGCCCCACCTGAACGGAGACGCGGTATGACCAGCACGGCGCTGCCGGAGCATCCGGACTGGCTGTGGCGCAACCCCGACCCGCGCTCCTCGTACGACGTCGTCATAGTCGGCGCGGGCGGCCACGGCCTGGCCACCGCCTACTACCTGGCGAAGAACCACGGCATCACCAACGTCGCCGTCCTGGAGAAGGGCTGGCTGGCCGGCGGCAACATGGCCCGCAACACCACGATCATCCGCTCGAACTACCTGTGGGACGAGAGCGCGGCGATCTACGAGTACGCGCTCAAGCTGTGGGAGCGGCTCCCGGAGGAACTGGACTACGACTTCCTGTTCAGCCAGCGCGGTGTCCTCAACCTCGCGCACACCCTGCAGGACGTCCGCGAGGGCATGCGCCGAGCCAACGCCAACCGTCTCAACGGCGTCGACGCCGAGTGGCTCGAACCGGATGAGGTAGCCAAGGTCTGTCCCATCCTCAACGTCTCGTCCCGCACCCGGTATCCGGTTCTGGGCGCCACCTTCCAGCCGCGCGCCGGCATCGCCAAGCACGACCACGTCGCCTGGGCGCTGGCCCGCCGGGCCGACGAGATGGGCGTGGACCTGATCCAGGGCTGCGAGGTCACCGGCTTCCTCAAGGACGGCGACCGGGTCGTGGGCGTCGAGACCAACCGGGGCCGCATCCTCGCCGGCAGTGTCGGCCTCGCGGCCGCCGGGCACAGCAGCGTGCTGGCCGAACGGGCCGGCGTCCGGCTGCCGGTGCAGTCCCACCCGCTCCAGGCGCTGGTCTCCGAACTGCACGAGCCGGTGCACCCGACGGTTGTCATGTCGAACCACGTGCACGTGTACGTCTCCCAGGCCCACAAGGGCGAGTTGGTGATGGGCGCGGGCGTCGACTCGTACAACGGCTATGGGCAGCGCGGCTCCTTCCACGTGATCGAGCAGCAGATGGCCGCCGCTGTCGAGCTGTTCCCCGTCTTCGCCCGCGCGCATGTGCTGCGGACCTGGGGCGGCATCGTCGACGTCAGCCCGGACGCCTCCCCGATCATCGGCACCACCCCGGTCGAGAACCTTTACGTCAACTGCGGTTGGGGGACCGGCGGCTTCAAGGCCACCCCGGCCGCCGGCTGGACCTTCGCGCACACCATCGCCACGGGCGAGCCGCACCCCCTGAACGCCCCCTTCGCCCTCGAACGTTTCGCGACGGGCGCTCTGATCGACGAGCACGGCGCCGCAGCCGTGGCCCACTGACAGCCTGCTGAGAGAAGGACACCGTGCTGCTGATCAGCTGCCCATGGTGCGGTCCCCGCAACGAGACCGAGTACCACTACGGGGGACAGGCCCACGTCCCCTACCCCGGCACCCCCGCGGACCTCACCGACGAGCAGTGGGCCGAGTACGTCTTCTACCGGGACAACCCCAAGGGCCCCTTCGCCGAGCGGTGGATGCACAGCATCGGCTGCCGCCGCTGGTTCAACGTGCTGCGGGACACCGCCACCCACGAGGTACTGACCTCCTACCGGCTCGACGAGCCACGCCCCGAACTGCCCCAGGCCGGAGGACAGCGATGACCGACCAGCACTTCCGGCTCCGACAAGGCGGCCGCATCGACCGCGACGCCGTACTGCGGTTCACCGTCGACGGGCGGGAACTCACCGGGCACCCCGGCGACACCGTCGCCTCGGCGATGCTGGCGAACGGCCTCGTAGAGGTCGCCCCGTCGCTCTACCGCAGTCGCCCGCGCGGCATCGTCGCCGCCGGCGTCGAGGAGCCCAACGCCCTGTTGCAGATCGAGGGTCCGCACTCGGAGGGCATGCTGCCCGCGACGACGGCGGAACTGTACGACGGCCTGTCCGCCACGACGCTGTCCGGGATGGGCCGGCTCGACCCGGGCTCCGACCCCGCCGTCTACGACAAGAAGTACGTCCACACCGACGTCCTGGTCGTCGGCGCCGGACCGGCCGGGCTGGCGGCCGCCGCCGCTGCCGCGGGTTCCGGCGCCCGCGTGATCGTCGTCGACGACCAGCCCGAGTCCGGCGGTTCGCTGCTCTCCGGGCGTACCGAGAAGGTCGGCGAGCGGAGCGCCCTGGAGTGGGTCGCCGAGATCGGCGCGGCACTCGACGCCGCACCCGAGGTCGTCGTACTGCAACGCACCACGGCATTCGGCTCGTACGACGACAACTACCTGCTGGCCCTCCAGCGGCGAACCGACCACCTCGGAGCCGATGCCCCCGAACCGTCCACGGGTGTCTCGCGCCAGCGGCTGTGGCACATCCGCGCTCGCCAGGTGATCCTGGCGACCGGCGCTCACGAGCGCCCGCTGGTCTTCGCCGGCAACGACCGCCCCGGCGTGATGCTCGCGGCGGCCGTGCGCTCGTACGTCAACCGGTACGCCGTGGTCCCGGGCTCGCGGGCCGTGGTGGGCACGACCAACGACAGTGCGTACGACACGGTCGCCGACCTGCACGCTGCGGGCATCGACATCGCCGCCGTCGTGGACGCCCGCCCCGAACTGTCCCACCGGGCCGCCGAGGTCGCCGTGGCGACGGGGGCGCGAGTGTTGACGGGCAGTGCGGTGGTCGACACCGCGGGCGAAGGCCGACTCACCGGTGTCACCGTCCAGACCCTCGACGCCGAAGGCCAACTCGCAGGCGCACCCGAGTCGTTCGACTGCGACCTGCTCGCCGTCTCGGGTGGCTGGAGCCCGGTGGTGCACCTGCACAGCCAGCGCCAGGGCCGGCTGCGCTGGGACGAGGACCTGGTCGCCTTCGTCCCCGACGGCACCGTCCGGGACCAGCAGGTCGTCGGTGCGGCCCACAGGACGTACGGCCTCGACGGCTGTCTGGCCGAAGGGGCACGGGCCGGTGCGCGGGCCGCGACGGACGCAGGGTTCCCGGTGCCGGTGCCCACGGCTTCGCACAAGGAGGTACGTGCCGATGTGCGCGCCCTCTGGCTGGTGCCCGCCCCCGACGGCGAACCCGGCGGCTGGGACACCCACCTGGTCGACCTGCAACGCGACGTCACCGTCGCCGACGTCTGGCGGTCCACCGGCGCCGGCATGCGCGGCGTGGAACACGTCAAGCGCTACACCTCGCTCGGCACGGCCAACGATCAGGGCAAGACGTCCGGCGTCAACGCCATCGGTGTGATCGCCGAGGCACTCGGCGCGGGCGCGTCTCCCGGGGAGATCGGCACCACGGCCTACCGGGCGCCCTATACGCCGATGGGCTTCGCAGCCCTCGCCGGTCGTGAGCGCGGTGACCTGTTCGATCCTGAGCGCACCACGTCCATGCACAGCTGGCATGTGGCGCACGGGGCGGAGTTCGAGGACGTCGGGCAGTGGAAGCGCCCTGGTACTACCCCCGGCCCGGTGAGGACATGGACGCGGCCGTGGCCCGCGAGTGCCGTGCGGCCCGTGAGGGGGTGGCGTTCATGGACGCATCCACCCTCGGCAAGATCGAGATCTGGGGCTCCGACGCGGGCGAGTTCCTCAACCGCATCTACACCAACGCCTTCAAGAAGCTCAAGCCCGGCATGGCCCGCTACGGCGTCATGTGCAAGCCCGACGGCATGATCTTCGACGACGGTGTGACCCTGCGCCTCGACGAGAACCGCTACTTCATGACCACCACGACCGGCGGCGCGGCCGGGGTGCTGGACTGGCTGGAGGAGTGGCTGCAGACCGAGTGGCCCGAACTCGACGTCCACTGCACCTCGGTCACCGAACAGTGGTCGACCATCGCGGTCGTCGGTCCCCAGTCACGCGAGGTCGTCGCCCATCTGGCCCCCGAGGTCGACCTGTCGAACGAGGCTTTCCCGTTCATGGCCTTCTGCGAGACCACCCTGGCCTCCGGCATCCCCGCCCGCATCTGCCGGATCTCCTTCTCCGGCGAACTCGCCTACGAGATCAACGTCTCCGCGTGGTACGGCCTGGCGGTCTGGGAGGAACTGGACGCGATTGGCCGGCCGTACGACATCACCCCGTACGGCACCGAGACGATGCACGTCCTGCGCGCCGAGAAGGGGTACATCATCGTCGGCCAGGACACCGACGGCACCGTCACCCCGCAGGACGCGGGCATGTCCTGGGTGGTGTCGAAGCAGAAGGACTTCGTCGGCAAGCGGTCCTACGCCCGCGCCGACACCGCCCGCACCGACCGCAAGCAGCTGGTCGGCCTGCTGCCGGCCGACCGCACGACCCGGCTGCCCGAGGGCACCCAGCTCGTCGCACCCGACGTACCCGTCACCCCCGAGACCCGGCCGGTGCCGATGCTCGGCCACGTCACCTCCAGCTACCACAGCCCGGCCCTCGGCCGCCCCTTCGCCCTCGCCCTGGTCGCCGACGGGCGGGCAAGGATCGGCGAGACCCTGCTCGCCCCGGTGGGCGAGAACCTGGTGCCCGTCGAGGTGACCGACTTCGTCCTCTACGACCCCGAAGGGACCAAGCGAAATGGCTGAGCTGATCGCCGCATCGCGTACCAGCCCCGTGGCGCATCTGACGGAACGGATGCGCGCCGCCACCGTCACCGGCGCCCGCGGCGTCACGCTGACCGAGTGGCCGTTCCTCACCATGGTGAACGTGCGCGTCAACCCCGCTTCCGAAGCGGCCGACCGTATCGAGAAGGCCCTGGGAGCGCCGCTCCCGCCGCAATGCGGCCACACCTCCACATCCGGACCCCACACGGTCCTGTGGCTTGGCCCCGACGAATGGCTCGTGCTGTCCCAGGCCGACGCGACCGCTGTGGCCGCCGAGTTGCGGGAGGCACTCGGCGGAGACCCGGGCTCCGTCGTGGACGTCTCGGCGAACCGCACCACGCTGGAGCTCAGCGGCCCGGCCGCCCGGCAGGTACTGGAGAAGGGCTGCCCGCTGGACCTACACCCCCGGGCCTTCGGCCCCGGCCAGGCCGTGTCGACCACGGTGGGACCCGTCGCGGTGCTGCTCTGGCAGGTCGACGACACACCGACGTACCGGCTCCTCCCACGCTCCTCGTTCGCCGACTACCTGGCTCGCTGGCTCATCGACGCCATGAGTGAGTACCGCCGAGTGGAGGTGCCCTGATGGCATTGAGCGCGTTCGATCTGTACTCGGTCTGCATCGGCTCTTCCTCCTCTCACCCGGCGGGTCCGATGAGGGCGGCCCCACGCTTCGTCGGGCTCCCGGACGAGGAGGGCCTTCTGCCCTCCGGCAGCCGCGTGCGGGCCGAACTGTTCGGGTCGCTCGGCGCGACCGGCCACGGTCATGGCTCGGACAAGGCGGTCGTGCTCGTTTTGAGGACGAGGACCCCGTCACCGTGGACACCGGCCGGGTCGCGCTGGTAGGCGACAGCAACACGCTGCTCTTGGCCGACAAGTACCGGATCGGCTTCGACAGCGATGCGGACCCGGTGCCGCACCGGCGCAGGTCCCTGCCCGTGCACCCCAACGGAATGATGTCGCACGCCTTCGTCGACGGCCGGGCGCTCGCCAAACGGATCTACTACCCCGTTGGTGGCGGCTTCGTTGTCGACGAGGAAGACACCGGCGCCGACCGTGTCGTCGCGGACACCACACGAGTACGGTTCCCCTTCGGCTCGGCAGCCGAACCGCTCGCGCACTGCGGGCGGGAAGACCTCGCCATCAGCGACATCATGCTCGCCGACGCGCAGGCATGGCGGCCCGAGGCCGAGGTGCGCGCAGGACTGCTGCACCTGTGGTCGATCATGCAGGCTGTGTGGAGCGCGGATCGCCACCGCGAGGGAGCGCTGCCGGGCGGCCTGCGGGCGCCCTGAGCGAGGCCAAGGCGCACAGCGGCTGCCGGGCCACCGCGCCTGGACGCGCCCTTGTACGACGGACCCCGCGCACAGACCACCCTGGTACGCCGGCACCAGGTCCATGACCTCCTCGACCAGGGCGTGGGCCTGCTCGATTGCGCCCGCCGTCCGCAGCTGGTCCTGAACACCGTCACACGCCACGCCCGCGCTGATCGGCCCGAGCGGATGCTCCGCGTCCCCAAGTACCGTGCCACCGTTGTCGATCCCTACCGCGAGCACCTGCGCAAGCGCCGGGCCGTGGCCGCCATGCTCGGAATCGAGACGTCAACAGCTTCCGCGTCCAACTGTCCCCATCGTCCCACCAGGGTTACGTCAACAAGACTGGGCCAGTCTTCTATGCTCCCATTCTCAAGAGCCTCAAGCCTTCGTCAGCAGGCCCTCAGAGGTCGAGCACGAGGCGCGCGCACTTGGAGCGCGACACGCAGATCATCATGGTTTCGTTCGACGCCTGTTCCTCGGGTGTGAGCAAGGAGTCGCGGTGATCGGGTTCACCTTCGACCACGTCGGTCTCGCAGGTGCCGCAGGTGCCTTCCTTGCACGATGCCAGCACCTCGATGCCCGCCTCATGCAACACCTCCAGGATGGACCGCTCGGGCGGAATGGTGAAGATCTGGCCGGACTGGTTCAGCTCGACCTCGAACGCTCCGTGGAGCACCGGCTCCGCCAGGTCCTTGGGCGCGAACCGTTCCAGGTGCAACGCGCCAGGCGGCCATTGCTCGCACTGCTTCTCCACAGCCTGCAGCAGCGGTTCGGGCCCGCAGCAATAGACGGCTGTATCCGGCTGAGGGTCGCCGAGGAACGCCACGAGGTCGAGAAGCCCCGTCTCGTCCTGCGGTCGGATGCGCACCCGCTCGCCGAAGGCGGCGAGGTCGTCGAGGAACGCCATGGACGTGCGGCTCCGGCCTCCATAGAGCAATTCCCACGGAACGCCGCGCCGTTCTGCTTCCCGGATCATTGGCAGGATCGGTGTGATGCCGATGCCTCCGGCGATGAACCGGTAGCTGCTCGCGGGCACGAGGTCGAAATGGTTGCGAGGACCGCGGGCCGTGAGCTGTGTCCCGTCCGTGACGCGCTCGTGTGCGTGAGCGGACCCACCGCGGCTCGCCGGCTCGCGCAGGATCGCCACGTGCCAGGTGGTCTCGTCGCGAGGGTCTCCGCACAGCGAGTACTGGCGGACCAGATCGTCGCCGAACTGAAGGTCGATATGTGCGCCGGGTGCCCAGCCAGGGAGGACCTCACCTTCCTGACCGCGCAGATGGAGTCCGATGACGCCGTCAGCGAGCACCACCTTGCGGCTCACGGTGAGCTTCAGGTCCACCTCGTCGTGTGCGCCGTGCACGGGCATCCTCCATCGATCGACAGCGTCGTAGGTTGCTGCGGCTACGCCTACGATTGATGTCGCTTATCATATAGGACATTGGAACCTTCCGGGAAGGCGGGCGTTCGTGAGTTTGATGTACGGCCGAACTCGATCCGGCGACCACCGGTGCCATCGGGGCCGAGTTCTCTCGGCAACGCGGAACTCTGGAGATGATTACCGGCGAGCACCTCGCGCACGGCATGCGCGTCAACTTCTCCGCCAAGCCCTTCAAGGTGGTGCCGTACCGCATCGCCCAGGCAGGTCGTCGATTCGACATGGCCGAGGTCGAACGGCTGGCGGGCCGCACACCGGCTTATGCTCATCGTTGCCGGGTGGTCGGCGTACACGCGACACCTGACTTCGCCGAGTTGCGCCGAATCGCGGGCCTGGTCGCTGCCGGTCCGCACCCGAACCCCGTGCCGCACGCCCATGTCTTGACGACCCCGACGCGCAAGACACCCGGTGGTCCGCGTGGTGATGTGGTCCACTCTGTGATGGATCTCGCCAGGAAGATGAACTCGGCAGTGCCACGGGCCGACAGGGCGGCCTGCCCGAGCATGCCATCGCGGCCGAGACTCGCCTCCAAGCTCGCTGCCCGGCCGGACTTCACGGAGTGGCAGGCACGCACGCTCGGGGGGCCGGGATCCTCGCTGACCGGCTGTCGGAGCCCGACGTCAGTACCGTGACACACGACACGGACGTTCATCTCGTCCTGGTGGACCTCCGGGACTCGGAGCTGGACGGACAGCAGGCCGAGGGCTGACTGCACCAGGCCGGCATCGCCGTCGGCCCCGACGCCGTGCCGTTCGACCCGCGCCCGCCGATGGTGTTCTCCGGGGTGCGGATCGGTACGCCGGCCCTGGCGGCACGGGGCTTTGGTGCCGACGAGTTCCGAGAGGTCGCCGACGTCCTCGCTGCGACGTCGCTGCCGGCCCTCGACGAGGCCGTCGCGCCGCGCGGGCAGTCGCTTCGCGCTCACGGACGCGGGTCAGGGCGCGATCTCGTGCAGTTGTCACGCCCGCAACGCGGACGGGTGCCCCGGGCCGAGTCGTTGACGCCCGCGGTAATGCGGGTTCGTCCTGTCTGAGCTGCGGAAACCGCTGGTCGGTGCAGCCGCGCCGGACGTCCGACGCCGCGACGACGTCCGGTGAGCGGAAACGTCGTAGTGCGGATTCTCAGGGTTCCCAGCGCAGCGATCATCGCCTAGCATAGTGAAATCGTAAAGGATTTTCTATCTGAATGGAGTGGTCCGAGTATGGCCACCAAATCGTTTGCGTCGTCGGCGGACACTGCCGCCAAGGAGCAGACCCTGGAGGTCCTCGCCGACGGTGTGTACGCCCTGACGGCGGAGGGGGACCCGAACCTTGGTGCGATCGAGGGCGAGGACTTCCTCGTGTGCTTCGAAGCGCTCGCCACACCGACCGCCGCACGGGAGTGGCTGGAAAAGCTGCGGGAGCACACCGACAAGCCGATCCGCTACCTGGTGCTGTCGCACTATCACGCTGTCCGCGTGTTGGGTGCGAGCGCGTTCGACGCCGAGGTGATCGTGGCGCACGAGAAGACGCGGGAACTCATTGCGGAGCGCGGCAAGCAGGACTGGGATTCGGAGTACGGCCGGATGCCGCGGTTGTTCAAGGATCCCGACTCGATCCCTGGGCTGACCTGGCCAACCGTCACGTTCAGCGACCGCTTCACGATCGACCTCGGCGGTGACCGAGGAGACTTGGTGCTCCAGTACTGCGGTCGGGGGCACACCGCCGGCGACATCGTGGCCTGGCTCCCCCAGAAGAAGATCCTCTTCGCGGGTGATCTCGTCGAGGCCCAGGCGGCGCTCTACACCGGCGACGCGTTCCACCGGGAGTGGGCGTCCACGACGCTCGACCGGCTCAAGGCACTCGGCGCCGAACAGGTGGTCGGGGGCAGGGGTGCTGTCGCGCGGGGGGCCGAGGCCGTCGAGGCTGCCATCGAGCAGACGCGTGGTTTCCTCGACACGATGATTACCGAGGTCGGCGCCGTGCGGGAACGCGGGGGCACGCTCAAGGAGGCGTTCGAGGCGACCCATGCGGCGCTGGCTCCCAAGTTCGGACACTGGCCGATCTTCGAGCACTGCCTTCCGTTCGACGTGGCACGACTGTGGGACGAGCTCTCCGGCATCGACTGGCCTGTCATCTGGACCGCGGAACGCGACCGCCAGGTGTGGGACCAGTTGCAGGGCTGAGGCGTCGTGGACAGTTCGACACCGCCGGTGCTCGTGATCGGCAACGGGCCGGTAGGCCAGACGGCGGCGCTCCTTCTCGCACGGTGGGATATCCCCGTTGTGCTGCTCGACGCCCGTCCGGCGCGAGACGCGATCGGCTCGAAGGCGATTTGCCAGCACCGCGACGTGCTCGACATCTGGGAGTCGGTCGGCGCCGGCGCGGAGATCGCCGCGGAGGGACTCACCTGGGGTATCGCGCGCACCTTTTACCAGGACAGCGAACTGTTCGCCATCCAGCTCCAGGATTCCGGTGCGTCGCCGTTCCCGCCGTTCGTGAACATCTCGCAGGGCCGGACCGAGGAGCTCCTCGACCGGCAGATCGCCGCTCAGCCGCTCATCGAGGTGCGTTGGGGACACCGGGTCACCTCACTGGAACAGGACGCGCGAGAGGTCCGCGTGGGCTGCGTGACCGACCAAGGGCCGGTCACGCTCACCGGGTCCTTCGCGGTGGCCTGCCCGGGAGCGCGCGGACAAGCGGTGCGCGACCTGCTCGGCGTCACCTTTGAGGGACGCACCTTCGGCGACCAGTTCCTCATCTGTGACATTCGCACCGACCTCCCCGGCTGGGAGCACGAGAGGCGGTTCTACTTCGACCCTGCGTGGAACCCAGGCCGACAAGTGTTGATCCACCCCTGCCCCGACTCGACCTTCCGGATCGACTGGCAGGTGCCCGACGGGTTCGACCTGGCAGTCGAGGAGGCAGGCGGCGAGCTCGACCGGCGCATTCGCGACGTCATCGGCGATCGCGACTACGAGATCGTGTGGAAGTCCGTCTACCGGTTCCACGCGCGCGTCGCGAACCGGATGCGTGTCGGCCGGGTACTGCTGGCCGGCGACGCGGCGCACCTGGTGGCACCTTTCGGTGCGCGCGGCCTCAACTCGGGCGTTCAGGACGCGGAGAACGCTGCCTGGAAGCTTGCCCACGTCCTGAACGGATGGGCACCCGAGCAGCTCCTCGAGAGCTATCACCTGGAACGCCACGCGGCGGCCGTGGAGAACCTCGACGTCACCGCGAACACCATGCGATTCCTGATCCCCCAGGACGAAGACGACTGGCGTCGGCGTCGTGACACGCTGGAGAGGGCACGCGTCGACCAGGCAGCCTGTGCCGAGGTCGATTCGGGCCGAATGGCCGAACCGTTCTGGTACGTCGACTCGCCCCTCACCACCCCTGACTACCGCGGCCCGTTTCCCGGAAGGCCTCCCAAGGGAGCGGTCCCGGCACCCGCGCCCGGCGTACTGGTGCCGGACGTCCCGGTCACCGTGACCGGGCGGCCCGAGGTGTCGCGTCTGCGCAACCTGGCCAGGTCCGGCGTCACCGTCCTGGTCGGCGACGACGCCCTCCATGTACTTGCCGATCTGGAGGCGCGGGCCTGGGCGCGGCCCGTGGCCGTGCATGCGATGTCATCGCTCGCGTCGAATCTCGGTGCGACCCTCGCCGCGCGCTCTCAGGAAGTGTGGGTGCTTCGGCCGGACGCGCACGTCGCCGCTGTCCTCGATGGCTCCGATGCCGGCGCCGTCTGGCAAGCGGTCGACCGTGCTCTCGCTGTCACAGCAACCGTCCTGGCCTGAGTCGCCACTTCCGAAGGAGACTTCCCATGGCTCACTACCAGAGCGTCGGCAGCGTTCCGTCCAAGCGCCATACCCAGCACCGGGATCCGGACGGCAACCTCTACTACGAAGAGTTGATGGGAGAAGAGGGCTTTTCCTCGGACTCCTCGCTGCTCTACCACGTTGGTGTTCCGTCGGCCATCATCGGGGCGCGCGAGTGGGAACTGCCCGATCTGACGACGGTGGCGAACAGCCCGCTGACTCCGCGTCACCTCCGTCTGCACGACCTGTTCCCCGGCCAGGGGTGGAAGGCCGTGGATGCCGTCACCGGGCGGCGTCTGGTACTCGGGAACGCAGACGTGCGGATCAGCTACGCGGCGGCTGGCGAGACCTCGCCGCTGTACCGCAACGCAACGGGCGACGAGTGTGTGTACGTCGAGGCCGGGACGGGGTCGGTGGAGACCGTGTTCGGAGACCTGGCCGTCGGCCCGGGTGACTACGTCATCCTGCCGCGAGCCACGACGCACCGCTGGGTGCCGAGTGGTGGCGTCCCGCTCCGGCTGTACGTCATTGAGGCGAACAGCCACATTGTGCCTCCGAAGCGGTACCTCTCTCGGCATGGGCAGTTCCTCGAGCACGCGCCGTACTGCGAGCGCGATCTCCGTCTGCCGGCGCACCCGCAGGTGGTCGACGAGCAGGACGTTGAGGTGTACGTCAAGCATCGCGGCACCGGCCCGGGCGGGCTTGCCGGAACGGTGCACGTGGTGCCGCGGCACCCCTTCGACGTGGTCGGCTGGGACGGCTGCCTCTACCCCTACGCCTTCAACATCAGCGACTTCGAGCCGATCACGGGACGGATCCACCAGCCGCCTCCGGTGCACCAGGTCTTCGAGGGGCACAACTTCGTCATCTGCAACTTCGTCCCGCGCAAGGTCGACTACCACCCGGAGGCGGTGCCGGTGCCGTACTACCACTCCAACGTCGACTCCGACGAGGTGATGTTCTATGTGGGGGGCGACTACGAGGCGCGCAAGGGCAGCGGTATCGACGTCGGGTCGGTCTCGCTGCATCCGGGAGGCCACTCGCACGGCCCGCAGCCGGGCGCCGTAGAGATGAGTCTGGGAATTGAGTTCTTCGACGAGCTTGCCGTTATGGTCGACACCTTCCGTCCACTCGAACTCGGCGAGGCCGGTCGAATCACTGACGACGGCGTGTACGCATGGTCGTGGTCCGGCCGGGGGGCACGGTCGTGAGCGCGCCAACCAGGGAAAAGCCGGCCGTCGGAGCGCTCTTCGATGCGCTGTTCGACGACGCGGCGATCTTCCCGCCGGGGGAGGCACCACTGCCCGAAGCCGTGCGCCGGCACCTCGCGTGGAAGGCGTCGGTCGACGCTCGTCACATCGGGCCGTTCGTGTGTGCGGCGACGCGGTGGGAGGAGCTCCGCGACGCGTTGCCCGACAAGACGGTTCTGGACGTCGCCCTCACGGTGCCCGGCGGTGTGGAAGACCTGGGCCGGGCAATCGCCGCGGCAACTGAGGAACGACGTGTCCGTGTCGTCGCTGTCGAACTGCCGTTGGCCGCCACCTCACTTCGGGCCGCGACGACGGTGAGTGACATGCTGCCCGAGAGCATGAGCGGGTATGTCGAGCTGTCACCGCACGATGTCGACGACACCGCCTGCGCGGCGTTGGCCACGGCTGGGCTCCGGCTCAAGGTCCGTACAGGCGGTTTGGCCACAACCGACTTTCCCGACGAGGACGTTCTGGCGGACCTGGTGCACCTGGCGGTACGGCACGGGCTGCCGTTCAAGGCGACAGCCGGCCTGCACCACGGGGTTCGGCACCGCGATCCCGTGACCGGGTTCGAGCACCACGGCTTCCTCAACGTGCTGCTCGCGACAGCGGCTGCCGCCGCACGAGCGACCGCACCACAAGTGCGCGACGTGCTGGCGCATCAGGACGTGCGCGCCGTCGGCGACGCGGTCCGGCGCCTTTCTCCAGAGGTCACCGCGGACGCACGTCGTTACTTCCGCTCCTTTGGGACCTGCAGCATCGAGGAACCTCTCGCCGACCTCAACGACCTCCGACTTCTCCAGGAGAAAGCCGCATGACCACGAGTGCGACCGACATGCCGTCGACGTGGCTCGGTCTGTCCGAAGACCACCCTTTCGGGCTCCAGACACTGCCCTATGGCGTTTTCGACGCCGGCTCCGGTCGGCGGGTCGGTGTGCGCATCGGCGAGTGCGTCCTGGATCTGGCTGCCGCGTGCGCGCGTTCGCGACGTATCGATGCGGGCCTCTTCGCCCGAGGCAGCCTGGATGAGCTGCTGGCTGCCGGCCCGGACACCTGGGCAGCGGTGCGTGGCGAGGTACGAACCTGGCTCAGTGACACGAATTATCGCACCGCACTCGAGCCGTTGCTGGTCCCGCTCGAAGATGTGACCATGTGCCTTCCGTTCACGGTCGGCGACTACGTCGACTTCTACGCGTCGGAACATCACGCGACCAACCTCGGGCGGATGTTCCGGCCTGACCAGGAGCCGCTGACACCGAACTGGAAGCACCTGCCCATCGGGTACCACGGCCGTTCCGGCACTGTGGTGGTGTCCGGCGAGCCGGTCTGGCGTCCACGAGGGCAGAGCCGTCGTCCAGACGGCGAGATCGTCGTCGGTCCGTCCACTCGCCTGGACATCGAGGTCGAGCTGGGCTTCGTGGTGGGTGCCCCGTCCCCGCGAGGGCGGGCCGTGCCGCTGGACGCGTTCGAGCAGCACGTGTTCGGCGTCTGCCTGGTCAACGACTGGTCCGCTCGCGACATCCAGGCGTGGGAGTATGTGCCCCTGGGTCCCTTCCTCGGCAAGTCGTTCGCCACGTCGCTCTCACCGTGGATCGTTCCGCTCGAGGCTCTTCAGGCTGCCAGGGTCCGGCCACCGGTACGCGATCCCCGGCCGGCGGCCTATCTCGATGACGCGGCCACGCCTTCATGGGGAATCGACATCGACTTCAAGGTGGCTCTGAACGGCCACGTGGTCTCACACCCGCCGTTCGCGTCGATGTACTGGACCGGCGCACAGATGCTGGCACACATGACGGTCAACGGCTCCTCACTGCGCACCGGCGACCTGTTCGCCTCTGGCACGGTGAGCGGGCCCGGGCGGGATCAGCGGGGTTCGTTCATCGAGCTCAGCTGGGGCGGGACCGAGCCGCTCATACTGCCGGACGGCACCACCAGGACGTTCCTCGAAGACGGCGACGAGGTGGTGATCTCGGCGACGGCTCCGGGACCGGACGGGACCATGATCGGCTTCGGCGAGGTGCGTGGGCGAATCGTCTCCGAGCCGGCCACCGCGGAGGGCGAGGCGCCGTGACTGATCGTGCGCGCAGGGGACTGGACAAGGCCGTCGGATCCGCTGCCGAGGCCGTCGCGGACATTGCCTCGGGTTCTTCCCTGGCGGTCGGCGGCTTCGGTCTGTGCGGCATCCCGGCGGCCCTGATCGAGGCTGTCCTCGACACTGGTGTCGACCGGCTCGAGGCCGTCTCGAACAACGCCGGTGTCGACGAATGGGGTCTGGGGCGATTGTTGTCCCGGGGACGGATTCGCCGGATGGTCGCGTCGTACGTCGGCGAGAACAAGGAGTTCGCACGGCAGTACCTCTCCGGCGAACTGGAGGTTGAGCTGACCCCCCAGGGCACCCTGGCGGAACGGCTGCGCGCCGGAGGATCGGGCATCCCTGCGTTCTACACGGCGACCGGTGTGGGCACGCAGGTCGCCGAGGGCGGCCTGCCGTGGAAGTACGACGCGTACGGCAACGTGGAGCTGGAGTCGCCCCCGAAGGAGATCCGGACGCTCGACACACCTGGCGGCGCCCGGGACTTCGTCCTGGAGCGGGCAATCGTGTGCGACTTCGGGCTGGTGCGTGCGTGGAAGGGCGATCGGCACGGCAACCTCGTCTATCGCGACTCCGCGCGCAACTTCAACCCGCTGGCAGCGATGTGCGGGCAGATCACGATCGCCGAGGTCGAGCACCTCGTCGAACCCGGCGACATCGATCCCAACGAAGTACACACGCCCGGCGTGTTCGTGCAGCGCGTGGTCGCTCTGACGCCGGACCAAGCCGCCGAAAAGCGGATCGAGAAGCGCACGGTGAGGGGAAGGAGCGAAGCCTGATGGCCTGGACGCGGGAACAGATGGCGGCCAGGGCTGCCTCGGAACTGACACACGGGTCGTACGTGAACCTCGGCATCGGTCTGCCGACTCTAGTGCCGAACCATGTCGCCGACGATGTCGAGCTCGTCCTGCAGTCTGAGAACGGCATTCTCGGTGTCGGCCCGTACCCGAACGACGGGGAGGAGGATCCCGACCTGATCAACGCCGGCAAGGAGACCGTCACCGTGCGGCGTGGCGCGTCGTTCTTCGACTCGGCCACGAGCTTCGGGATGATCCGCGGCGGCAAGATCGACGCAGCGATCCTGGGAGCGATGCAGGTCTCGGCGGCCGGGGACATCGCCAACTGGATGATCCCCGGGAAGATGGTCAAGGGCATGGGCGGCGCGATGGACTTGGTCCATGGCGCCAAGCGGGTGATCGTGTTGATGGAGCACGTCGCCCGAGACGGCAGCTACAAGATCGTCAAAGAGTGCTCCCTGCCCTACACCGGCAAGAGAGTCGTGCAACGCATCATCACCGACCTCGCCGTCATCGACATCACGCCACCGTCAGAAGGCGGGGGGCTCAAGCTGGTCGAACTCGCACCCGGCGTCACCGAGGACGAGGTCAAGGAGCAAACTGAGCCCCCACTTGGCATGGGCCTGAAGCACGGGCCATAGAAGGAATCTCGATACAGACCAGTCGACCTGCAGCGCGCCAGACTCCGTTCCACGACGTCATGGCGGAGCTCGGGGATCCGAGCTCACCCTGTTGTTCGGGCCGCTGCATCCCGTCGCCAGGGCATCACCACGGTTGTGTTCTGAAGTCATAGGCCACGAACCGCTCACCCCATGCAACGAGGACCCTGACCTGCCCGCTGACACCAGGAGAACCAGCCATCGTGAACCGTCTGCCCTTCACCCGGGACGCGGGCGTGCGCGCGGATCTGCGGCGCACCCTGGGACACCTCGGTTATGAGGTGATCCCGTTCAAGAAGACGGAGGAAGCGGTACTCACCCACGTGCCCATGAGCGTGCCGCTGACCGTGACCGTATCCCGCGCCAAGGGACAGGACGCGACCGTCGAACTCGCTGTCGCGCTGGCCGGTCACGGCTACTCGGTCTCGCCGCACCTGTCGGCCCACCAGATCCGCGACCGCGCCCACTTGGCGGAGATCGTGACCCGGTGCAGCGCAGCGGGTATCACCGGAGTCTTCGTCGTCGGCGGTGATCGCACCGGCACTCCGACGGCCTTCGCCGACGCGATGGAACTACTGCGAGCTCTGCACGAGATCGGCCACGGCTTCGCCGACATCGGTATCGGCGGTCACCCGGAGGGCCACCCGGAAGCGGACGACGAAGCGCTGTTCCAGGCGCTGAAGGACAAAGCACCCCTGGCTACCCACATCACTACCCAGATCGTCTTCGACCCCAAGGCCATCCTCGGCTGGGCCCGAGAACTGAGAAACCGCGGCATCGACCTGCCGGTGTATATCGGCGTGCCCGGCGCGGTCCACCGCCAGAAGTTGCTACGCATCTCCAGCGGGCTGGGTATCGGCCAGTCGGTGAAGTTCCTGAAAAAGCAGCAGAACCTGTTCTGGCGCTTCTTCCTGCCCGGCGGCTACCGGCCGGACGGCATCATCAACGGCCTGGCGCCCCACCTGGGCAAGCCCGAGAACACCATCGCCGGCTTCCACGTCTTCACCTTCAACGACCTCGAGCCCACCGAGGCCTGGCGCAAGCGCGCGCTGCGCGGCCTGGCGGTGCGCCCGCACCTGGAAAAGCGCGCGCTCCGCAACAGCAACACCACCACCGTCTTCTGAAAGGCAGCCTCCATGTCCGCTGAGCTGATCGATGGGACGACGACTGCGCGGCGAGTCCGCGAGGACATCGCGAAAAGCGTCGCCGAACTGGTCGCTGCCGGCGGGACCGTTCCCGGCCTGGCGACAGTACTCATCGGGGACGACCCTGCCTCGCACGTCTACGTCCGCAACAAACGACGAGCTTGCGCCGAGGTCGGCATCCGCGACCACCACCGGCATCTGCCCGCCGACGTCGACCAGGCCACCGCTGCGGCACTGATCGACGAACTCGCCTCTGACCCCGCTGTTTCCGGGATACTGCTGCAACTGCCCACCCCGGGCCACCTGGACGCGGAGGCACTGCTTGCCCTGATTCCGGCGGCCAAGGACGTCGATGGGCTGACCACCGCCAACGCAGGGCTGCTCGCCCAGGGGCGACCAGGGCTGCGCCCCTGCACCCCGTCGGGCATCATCGTGCTGCTCGATCAGTACGACGTTCCGCTGCGGGGCGCCGAAGTCGTCGTCGTCGGCCGCTCGGCCCTGGTCGGCAAGCCAATGGCCCAGCTTCTGCTGGAGCGCGACGCCACGGTGACGACGTGCCACTCCCGTACCCGGGACCTGTCGGCTGTCTGCCGCCGAGCCGACATCCTCGTCGTGGCCGCCGGCATTCCCGAGCTCATCGGCCCGGCCGCGGTCAAGCCCGGCGCGACCGTGGTCGACGTCGGCATTCACCGCCGCGACACCGGTCTGTGCGGCGATGTCGACACGGCCGCTGTCGCCGAGGTCGCCGCTCGGATCACCCCCGTCCCGGGCGGTGTGGGCCCGATGACCATCGTCATGCTGCTGGCCAACACGCTCACCGCCGCGCGACGCCAGCAGGGCATGGCCGGCCGGCCATGAGCCGGCCTTGGGCACGATTCGACGACCTCCGCACGGGCACGGCCCTGCGCTGCCCACCGCCGTTCCGGGTGCTGGCAGGGGAGCGCCCGGAGGACGTGCCCGCCATCCTCCGGCAGGTCGACGAGGCCACCGCCGAGGGCAGCTGGGCCTTCGGCTACGTGGCCTACGAGGCAGCCGCAGCCCTGGATCCCAAGCTGCCCGGTGGCTGGCAGCCGGGTCAGCCTCCGCTGATCTGGTTCGGACTGTGTGACGAGCCCGCCCGCGTCGAACCCGTGCGCCCCGAGGAGTCGTCCGCTTCCCGGGTCACCTCTTGGCGGCCGACCTGGAGTGACGCCGAGCATGCCAGCGCTGTGGCGTGCGTCCGTGAGCACATCGCTGCCGGTGAGACCTACCAGTGCAACCTCACGGACCGGATGCGCGCCACGCTTACAGAGACTCCCGAGGCGCTCTACACGCGCCTCGCTCTGGCACAGCGGGGGGCGTACAACGCCTACCTCGATCTCGGTGAGCACGTCATCGCAAGCGCCAGCCCCGAACTGTTCTTCGAATGGGCCGACAGTGAGGTCCGCACACGGCCGATGAAGGGCACCGCCCCCCGGGGCCGCACCATCGCCGAGGACGCCCGCCAATCCCGTGCGCTCCGGACCAACAGCAAGGAACAGGCCGAGAACCTCATGATCGTCGACCTTCTACGCAACGACCTCGGCCGGATCGCCGAGCACGGCAGCGTGCGGGTGGACGAGCTGTTCACACTCGAGCGGTATCCGACCGTCTGGCAGCTGACCTCACAGGTCAGCGCTCGGCTACCGCCCGGCACAGGCCTGCTGGACATCTTCCGGGCCCTGTTCCCGTGCGGGTCGGTCACCGGCGCCCCCAAACGGCGCACCATGCAACTGATCAGCGAACTGGAACCGGGCCCCCGCGGCGTCTACTGCGGGGCCATCGGACTGGTCGCTCCACCGACCGCGCCGGTGCGCGCCCGGTTCAGCGTGGCCATCCGGACCGCGTTTGTGGACCGGATGTCGGGCCGGGCCGTCTACGGCGTCGGCGGCGGGATCACCTGGGGCTCGGAACCGGGGCCCGAGCGCGCCGAGGTGCACGCCAAGGCGGCAGTGCTGGCACACGACTCCGGCGACCACCAACTGCTGGAATCCATGGCCTTTCATCCCTTGACGGGTTTGCGCAACCACGCGCGCCACCTCGCGCGGATGGCCGACTCGGCTGCCTGGTTCGGTTTCAGCTTCGACCAGGACACCGTCCAGAACCGCATCCAACGTGCCCTCGAAGGGCGAACCGAACCCACTTGTGTGCGGGTACTTCTGGGACGGACCGGCGATGTCACCGTCGATGTGCAAGACCTTGAACCGGTCATCGCCCGCCCTGTACTCCTCGCCGTGGACGACGAGCCCGTCGACAGACGCAGTGCGTGGCTGCAGCACAAGACGACCCGTCGTGACCCCTACCTCACGCGTACCCTGCGGCATCCGGACGCCGACGATGTCGTGCTGGTCAACGAGGACGGCGACATCACCGAGACGACCGTCGCCACGCTCGCGGTCCGGCTCGGCGGCCGCTGGTGGACGCCGCCGACTTCATCGGGCTGCCTACCGGGAGTCGAACGCGCCCGTCTGCTCGACCTCGGACGCCTGCAAGAGCGTCGGCTCCACGTCCGCGACCTGCGGGAGGCAGAGGCGATCGCCGTGGTCAGTTCACTGCAGGGCTGGCGGCAGGCACTCCTTCTCGGCTCCGTGGCAGGGGTCGCCGGCACGGGACGGAAAGTAGTGCGCCGATGATCAGGGTGCCGAGCCTAGGCAACCGCTCCGCCCAGAAGGAGCGATGGCTGCGAGGAACTCGGTTACCCGGCCGGGAGGAAGCGGCTGCCAAACGGCGACCGGGCAGTCCAGACCCGCTCGTCTCGCGCCCCCCGACACAGGCCGGGCCGCGACCGGCGGTGAGATCCGAGCCTCGCTGGTCGCCGGGAAGCCGCCCACTGGACACCTGCGTATCCGCCAAGCCCAGAAGCCGCACTGCGATGCTGCTGACCACTGACTCAACCAGGACCGTTCCGGTATCGACCCGGCCGCAACAGTGCCGGGTCATGGGCATCTTCAACGTCACCCCGGACTCGTTCTCCAACGGCGGACGTTTCCAGGACACGGCGCGGGCAGTGGTGCACGGCCTGCGGATGACTGCGGCAGGAGCCGACCAGGTCGACATCGGCGGTGAATCGACTCGCCCGGAGCCGACCGTGTGCCGACTGAGGAGGAGCTCCGCCGCGTGCTGCCGGTCGTGACCGAGTTGGCCAGGGCAGGCGTCGCCGTGAGCATCGGCACCACGCGTGTCCGAGGCGCAGAGGCTGCCATCGCCGTCGGCGCCGTTCTCGTCAGCGGCGGACTGGCCGACCCCGCCATGGCCACTGTGGTCGCCGATGCGGGCGTCCCCTGGGTACTGACGCACTGGCGCGATCACAGCCGGCAGATGTACGCCGCGGCACACTACGACGACGTCGTCGCGGACGTCCGGCGCGAGCTGCTGACCCGGGTCGAAGCCGCCCTTGCTGTCGGCGTCGCACGCGAGCAGCTCGTTCTCGACCCCGGTCTCGGCTTCGCCAAGTACCCTCCGCACGATCTCGCCCTGCTCTCCAGGCTGAGCACCATCAAGTACCCGATCGATGAGATAAACCGGCCGTGTGGGAGCGAAGACGCTCGGCTTCGGATTCCGCCGAACACTGACGAAGTCGCCGCCTTGTTCACCAGCGGGGGCGGCGACTTGGCGACCTGCCGCAAGTTCGGTCCCACGGCCCGCAATTACGTGGCCGCCAAGCTGATGGCCGAGGTCGGACTGCGGGTCTGGGTGGACAAGTTGACTCCGCACGTCCTTCAGCACTTCTGCGCGTCCGAGCTGTACTTGAACGGCCTGGATCTCATCTCGATTCAGGAAGTCTTGGGCCATTCGTGGACTGCCACGACGATGCGATACATCCACGTGCACCGCACGCGGGTCGAGGATGCCTGGGTGGCCGGGCACGAACGAGCCGCTCGGCAGCTGGAAGGTCTGGTCCGATGAGGTGGAACCTGCGACTGACCGTGGCGAACCGGGGCGTCTGGAAGGCGCCTGAACTGCAACGGAGCCTGGCCAAGCACGGCCTGGTGAGCTCGGCGGGGAAGATGTCCGGGCTGTGGTCCGGACAGCCGGTCTCCCTCAAACTCGATGACCTCGACGTGATCTGCGTGGTCCTCGGCTGTGAGACCGGCGAGTTGCTGATTCCCGAGCCGCAGTAAGTGCCCGGCCCGGCCAGGAGGCCGAGCCGACACCAGCAGTCGCCGGCGGGACGGCGCCCGCCGTGGTGCCTCGGCGTCGTGACGGCCGATCCTTTCCCTTGACCTGACGGGCGATCAACGTTGACACCGCCCAGAGCGGACAAGCCGCCTGCCTCGTGCAAGATCTGCTTTTCCCGAGGACAGCTGCCCGGACATTCCTGCAAAGCCTGCTATTGATCAGAAACTCAAATGGTTCTCTTCGAGGGGTGTAGCGGACGTGGGGGCCGCCGAAGTAGCCGCGGACGATGTGGGGCTGGCGCTGGCGGCGGTGGAAGAACCTGCGGGGCTCGGCTGCGAGTTGGGCCTGGTTGCGGGCCCAACTGTCCCGCCACCGCCTGCCGGTTGACCTCCGGCAGCGCCGCCCACACCTGCCCGTCCGGCACCACCGGAATCGTCTTCTGGGGCCGGCGTCACTGTCGTTGCGCATGACGACCTGTTCCCCTCGTCGCTCAGCCGGCCCCGCAACCGTTGGCCACAGCGGCCAACCGCTGCAGGCCCTCACGGCCGATTATCGGCCTCCGCTCACTGCTTTGATTTTCCATAAGCGCAGTGTGCTTGGGCGATGGAGCGGACATTCGCCTGGCTGGGACGGTGCCGCCGCCTGTGAAAGGACGTGCACCGCCTCGCAAGACAGCCCGCTGACGGGCTTTTCAGACGTCCTCTGCTCCTCGCCGTCGTGGCGGCGCTAGCAAGGGGCCTCCCAGGCTTGACGCCGGATGAGCTGGGCTCAGCCCGCCACCGAGGTCTTCCCGCGGTCGCGGCGGGGGACGGCAGGTGTGATGGTCTTGGCCGGTGAAGTGCGATGCAAGCTTTTGAGGGCGATCGTGAGGCTGGCGGTGGTCAGCACACCGGCGGCTATGACCGCGGCGAGTAGTAGCGGCCTACCGAACTGTCCGGCGGCGAAGACGCCGCCGTACGGCAGGCTGAGAGTGGTACCGAAGGTCATGGCCAGGGCACCGGTGACGGCACCGCCCGCCATCGAGGCCGGAATCACCCGCAGGGGATCCGCAAGCGCGAACGGGACGGAACCCTCGGGGATGAAGGCCGCGCCGAACAACCAGGACGTCTTTGCGTAGTCCCGCTCGGCCTCGGTGAATAGCTTGCGGCGTACGAGGGCAGCCAGCGCTAGGCCCAACGGGGGAACCATGCCGGCCGCCACGACCGTGGCCATGATGGTCATGTTGAGCGTGTTGAACTTCGACGGGTCGGGACCGTTTACACCGACCATGGCGAAGGCGACGGCAGCCTTGCTGATCACCCCGCCGAGGTCGGAGCAAACCATGAGGCCGAGGATGAGCCCGAGCAAGGGGGCGCTCTCGAATTGCAGTCCGGCCAGCTGCCCGTGCAGCCATTCGGTCATGGACGTGAGCTGTGCTCCGATCAACGCGAAGATCACCAGCGAGGTCGTCACGGTGGCCAGCAGCGGGAACAGCACGGTGGAGGTGATGCCACGCAGCGCCGGTGGGACGGACATACGCTGCAGGGCCAGAGTGGCCGCACCGGCGACCAGCCCGGCGACCAGCCCGGCGAGGGCGCCGCCCTCGATCCCCACTGCAGCCATGCCGCCGAGGAACCCGGGGACAACTGCGGGCCGGTCGGCCATGCCGTAGGCGACGTAAGCGGCGACGAGCGCAGGGAGGAAGGCCAGCCCGCTGAGGCCGACCTTGAGCAGCAACGCGGCCCAGGTCAGGGGTTGGCTCCAGTCGCCGGTGTACAGGGCCTGGGAGGCCGATTCGGCGATGCGAGGACCGCTGATTGCCAGAGCCAGGACGACCAGCAATGCGGAGAGCGCGGTGAAGGCTCCGATGTACGGGGTCCCGGACACCAGCCATCTGCTGAGCCTGATGCCGATGTGTCGGCTCCGGGAGTCACTGCGGTTCATGGGGGTGGCCGGCGCGGTGGTGCGGTTATGGGGGTGGGACATGGTGAAGCTCCAGATGTCTGCGACGCCGCCGTGCAGGCGGCTGGGGCCACGACGGACCGGTGGTGGGCTGGTGTGACGTCTGCGCCCAGGCCTGTCGGGAAGGGATGCCGGCTCGTGAGTGTGGGAGCGTGGCGAGGCGGAAGGTTTCCGGGCGGTGCCGGCTGTCCCCAGGCAGCCGGCACCCGTATCTCCGTCAGCGTCTGCCGGGCTGGCTCAGTGGCTCACCGGGTCATGAGGGAGAGATCCGTCGTGGAGCTGATCTTGTTCCAGTTCACGCCGACCATGTGCGGCGTGCAGCAGTCACTCCACACGATGCCTGCATGCATGCCGACAATCCACGCAGCCGAGTTGGTTTGGTCGGTCGTGTAGATGGGGGCGCCGGAGTCCCCGACTTCCGTCCTGTTCCCGTTGTTGTAGGAGGGCCAGTTGGTCCCTCCCCGGTCGTAGAGGAAACCCCTGCCATCACTGATGCACACGGTAGTGCCCGACCAGCAGACGGAGTAGCTCGTGTTGGAGATCGGGTGACCGCAGTGGTTGTACGTCGCAGCACCGCTCACACACACCTTCAGGTTGGAGGCGACCCACGCCGTCCCGTGCACAAAGTGGGTTTGGCTGCTGGTGTCGTAGCCGCCTGTGTGGATGTAAGAGTCGTACACCGGTCCCAATAGAGTTTCCGTGTCAAATGTCGTCCACCGCGCAACGACCGTTCCCACCCATTGGCCATTGGACCAGTCTGTCCTGCGGTTGTAGACCTGAGCGCTGGTGTCGTAGCAGTGTGCTGCGGTCAGCATGTATTCGTTGCCGGATAGTCTCGACCTGACAGCGAACCCGGCGGTGCACCCACCTTTTCCAGGTGATATCAATGCAATCCCGCCATAGAAGGGGGACCATGAGTTGAACCGGATGCCGGCCTGGGGTTCGAAGCGAGCGGAGCGCACCTCGATCGCGCCGGGGTACGCGTTGCGCAATGACTCCGTGGCCGACGCTGGAGCATCGGTGTCGACGACCACCTTGTCTTTCCGTCCGTCGTACTGAACGCCGACGCTGTACGTGTCCGCGTCACTGTGCCACTTGCGCGCCGTCACTGTTTTCTGGATCTTTTCCAACTTTTCCCTGGTGAATTTGCTGGTCTTGACGGCGACGTTCATGCCGGACGGGATTGCCGCCTCAACCTTGGTTTTCTCCCCGGCGGACGTGTCTGCCGGCAGCGTCAGTACCGGGTCGGAGTCCCCGAAGACGCCGAGCGCGGAATGGGCATCAGCGGCCTTGCCGAGCTGCTTCCACTGCGCCTGACTCGGCTCGCTCGAAGGCTCCGTGGCGGAAGCCGCGGTCGGGGTGGCAGGGAAAGCCACCGCCGAGTGGACAGGACCTGCCAGTGCCGCCACCATCGCGGCGGCACTGGCGAGTAGCACCCCAACGCGGCGCTTCGATCTCATTACTGATCTCATCTTCTTCCTTTTGTCACGCGATGATCACGAAATGGATCCATTGCACTGCAACTCCGAAGGAGACTGTTTCCTGATCACCTTTATGCGATGCACTTCTCCCTTTCAGGCAATGCAGCGCATGCAAGGGATTCAGCAGGTTCGAAGGTGCGTACAGAATTCCATAAACGGAGCAGCATTCGCCGTACAAGGAGACGAAGGTGATACCTTCACCCCGCGCCACGCGAATCGGGCCGGGGGTAATTCCCCCTCGAGCCCCGACGCGGGCGGGCGTCCCGCCTATGGGTGTGCACGGGATGCGAAGCCAGCGCCCCGTGCTTTGCCTCCTTGATGTGCGTCATGCGAGAAGCATCGAGGCGGGAGTTCCCGCCCGGCTATCCGTAGTTTTACGGAGTGCTGGTTGTTTCTCTGCCCACCAGGCTGCGACCTGAGCGCGGGAGGCGAAACCGAGCTTGCCCCGGATGTTCTCGATGTGGCTGTCGACTGTGCGTGGTGACAGCCCGAGCGTGGAGGCGATCTGGCGGTTGGTCATGCCCTGGGCCACCAGCGTGGCGACCTGCTGCTCCCTGCGCGTCAGGGGGTTCGGGTTGGTGACCGGGGCGCTCCCGGCGGGGCCGCTTCCTGTGTCCAAGGCGAAGGCGATGGCTCTGCCCGGGCTGTCATGCCGGCCACCCTCGGTGAGAGCTTTCTCGTAGGCGGTGGGGCCCAGGGCCGTGCTGACCGCTTGTTCACAGGAGGCGTTCCGGTCGCCCAGAGCGGCCGAGGTGGTGGCGCCGAGGTCCCGGGACAGGGCGCGTAGCGCGCCCAGTAGGTGTGCGGCACGCGTGTGGTCACCGCCGGAGGCGGTGTTCCAGGCAAGAAGACTCAGCAGCATGGTGGCCCCGATGTGGTCGTTGAAGCCCCGCTGGATCACCAGCCCGGTCTGTGCCCATGCCAAACTCATCTCCTTTTCGCCGCGTACCCAGGCTTCGTAACCCAGCGCCCACAGCGCGTAGGACCGCGTTAGCCGTTCCCCTCGGGCTTCGGCGAGGGCCAGTGCCCGCTGGCCTGTCTGCGCCGCGCGGGGGTCGCCGAGTTGAGACTGGATCTTGGCCAGCTGGAACAGCCAGAACACGGTGGCTGGCTGGTCGTCGGCCGCCTCATGGGCGGCCACCGCCCCCGCGTAGCAGAGGGCAGCTTGCTCGTACTCGCCCTGAAAGGCTGCTGATGCGCCTCGGAAACCCTCGACATACGCGTGCACCACCGGGTCGTCCAGCTGTTCGCCCAGCTCTGCGGCCTCATCGAGCCAGCGGGCCGCTGCTGCGAAGTCGCTCTGCAATAGTGCCACCCAGGATGCTGCCCACAGGGCCCTGGCCCTGGCCGGGGTGGGCTCGGGCGCGGCAGCGAGGATCCCGTCGAAGTGGCGACGCCCTTCACCAAGGAATCCGTCGGCACACCAGTGGAAGCGCAGCGCGGCTACCATGCGCAGCGCCGCCTGCGCGTCATCCTGGCTGGAGGCGATGCACCGCCCGCTCGGCTCGGGGCCTGTGTTTTGCGCTTCAGTTCGGTCTGAGCCTGCCCAACTCACCGTGGCCACTTTCTGGCCCTCGCCCGTCAGCGCCACCCGGAGGTTGGCGTGTTCGATACGCAGCCGGGCCAATGACTCTTCCTGGCCAGGGCCGAACCAGGCATCGGCGAGGCGCTCGGCCAGATCCAGATAGAAGGAGCGGTGTCGGCGCAGCAGGATCTGCTCCTCGCCGGACTCGCTCAGGCGTGCTCTGCCGTACTCACGGATGGTCTCCAGGAACCGGTAACGGGGTAGCCCTTCAACCTGGGCGGTCAGCACGATGGATTGGGCGACCAGCCGCTCGAGAAGAGCCAGCACCTCATCAGCCGCAATGCCGTCTCCTGCGCAGACCTTCTCGGCCGCGTCCAGCGCGAAGCCGCCGGCGAAGACCGAAAGGCGCCGCCAGAGTAGCTGTTCTGGCGGTGTGCACAGCTCGTAGCTCCAGTCGATCACGCCTCGCAGACTGCGCTGCCGCAGTGGTGTGGTCCTACTGCCGCCGATCAGCAGCGCGAACCGGTCTGTCAGGCGGGCTGTCGTCTGCTCGACGGTCAAGGCGCGCAACCGGGCCGCGGTCAGTTCGATGGCCAGCGGCAGCCCCTCCAGTTCTTCGCAGAGCCGGGAGATCTGGGCGCGGTTGGTGTCGGTGACCTGGAACTCCGGTTGGATGGCGGTGGCCCGGTCCCGCAGCAGCTCGACGGCCTCGTCCGGTGTCAGGGGTGGCACGGCGTAAAGGCGCTCGCCGGTGATGCCCAGGGTTTCGCGGCTCGTCGCCAGGATGCGCAGGTCGGGAGCGGCTGACAGCAGAGTCTGCGCCAGCCCGGCGCAGGCATCGATCAGGTGTTCGCAGTTGTCCAGGACGATCAGTGCCTGGTGCCGGGTCAGATACCCCGCAAGCTGCTGAAGGGCAGTCCGCTCGCCCCGATCCGGCACTCTCAGCACGGCCGCGGTAGCGCCCGGCACCTCTGCGGGATCGTTCACCGGAGAGAGGTCCACGAGCCACACGCCGTCCGGGAAGGCCTTTCTGGACGCGGTGGCCACTTCCAGTGCCAGCCGCGTCTTTCCTATCCCGCCGGCTCCGGTGAGTGTCACCAGCCGCCCGGTGCCGAGAAGACGACGGGCTTCGGCGGCTTCGCGCCGCCTGCCCACGAAAGTGGTGAAGGATGCCGGTAGGTTGCCCGGAGTTGAGGGCACGCTTGTCATGTCACGCCTTGTATTGTGCGGAAAATATGTCGGTTTGCCGGTTCGGTTGCATACGCCGTCCGATGTGTCGTACGGATGCTGAGTGAGGATCCCTGGACCGGCGGTGGACGGTGCAGATGTGGGCATCACTCACACGTTCTGACCATGCGGAAGGGGCGGTCCACCGATCTGTGGCACGCGGCGTCGTCAGTGCGACGGCTTCGCCTGTGACCGCTCGTCGTAGGTCGCGCGTGCCGTGCTGATCGCGTCTGCGGTTTGCTCCGCCCATTCCCGCACCGCGTGCACGGCGGAGCACATGGTGGTGCCCAGAGGGGTGATGGCATACTCGACGCGTACCGGTACCTCGGCAAAGACCCGCCGTTCCACCAGGCCGTCGCGTTCGAGGTCGCGCAGGACGCGGGAGAGCATCTCGCCGCTCACCCCGAGCTGCTTCTTGAGGTCGTTGAAGCGGGCGGGCCCGGCCTCCAGGGTGTAGGTGATGAGCATGGTCCAGCGGTTGGCCAGCCTCTCGAAAGCCTCTCGCGTGGGAGTGCCTGTTCCGTAGAGCTCGGCTGCGTCCCGGGGAGTCTCGATCACGTCGTCAGCCTATCTGGAGGCCCTGTTGCCGCAGCGGTGCCGGCCTCGCATCCTCCTTGCGGACAGGCGCCCCGATGTCACGTGGGTGCACGGCCTACCGGAGGGCGTCCGCCGGGATCTTGGGATCGTCGGTGAACGCCGACACGATGATGGCCTTGATGTTGTCGTGCGTGAACGCGTCTACTGCGGCGAGCTCCGTGCCGTACTTCTCGATCAGACGGGGCGTCACGTGGTCGGCGATGCGGTTGAACCAGACAGCCTGCGCCGCCCAGATGTTGCCCTCCTCGACGACTCTCAGGTCCATGGGAATGTCCTTCATCGCCTGCACCGTCCAGTTCCACTGGTCCACGAAGAAGGAGCGGCAGGCCTCGACGTCGTACCGGTTGCCAGTGTGGTAGGTGTGGCCGCCCAGGAAGACCTCGAAGTCGAGTTCGAGGATGGCGTCCATCGCCTCGAGGATGCCCGGGGATGTGGTCGGCGTTGCCGTAGTGCATGTACGGCGCCCAGCCCGGCGCGACGACATCCGCCATCATCACGATCTTCTGCTTGGGCAGGTAGACGATGATGTTGCCGTGCTCGTGGTTCGGGCCCGGGTAGATCAGCTCGAAGCGCTCGCCGCCCACGGTGAGGCTGTGGTGCTTACCGGAGAAGGTGATGTCCGGCACGGGGCGCTCGGGATCGGTGTAGATCCGCAGGACCTCGGCGGTCATCTTGTGGGAGACGAACGTGGCGTCGGGGAACTTGACGGCGCCGGCGATGTGGTCGTCGTGGTCGTGTGTGAGGATCACGTGGGTCACCGGCTTGTCTGTGACCCGCTTGACGCCAGGGGTAGGAACTTGGCGACCGCGTCGAGCATGACGACGCCGGTGCGCGTGACGAAGAAGTAGCCCTGGGCGATGCCAGCGCTGACGACGTAGCCGTTCTTGCCGACGCGCTCGAGTCGGTACCCCTCGGGCGGCATAGGCAGCGGCTTCGCGTGCTCCGGGAGCGGGAGGAAGCCGGTGGCGGGCGTCGTAGGGGCGGCTGCGGCGGGGGCCGGCGAGCCCAGTCCTGCCGCGGCGAGCGCGACCACGCCTGCTGTGACGCCACTTCGCTGGATGACGAAACGACGGTCTATCACGAGAACCTCTGTTTTCCGTGAAATGAATTCCTGGGTTCACTGAAATGTGGCACCCGGACGACTGCGGGATCACCGTAACCGGCTCCGAGCCTGCGATCAAAATTCCCTCAGGAATCCGCTTTTGCTGACCTGGTCAATTGCGTCTGACGAGGTTCGTTCCGCGTGACTCATGGAGGGATCGAGGTTCGCTGTGCGACTGACCCGAACGCCTCGGTGGCGTCATGCGCCCGTCCACGTCACGCGATCAGCTGCGAATGATCAACTGATCACGTCATGTCAACTCAGTGACCCTGTGATCAGTGAATATGGTGCACATCACATTGAAGGTTCATGTTGCCTGCTTGAACGTTCATCCTGATCGAGGTACTGTTCCAGCGTGCATCGGGCGGGATTTGTCCAATTTTGGAAGCCTGTGCGTCATGAATCAAATACTGAGTCACGGCTTCTCGACCGGGTGAATTTCCGCCCGCCGGAATGCATCAAAAGCGGGAATTCTGGAATGGGAATACGGTCACGATGCCGTGCCGTTTCCCCTCGTGTGGCCCGTGTTCAACCGGCCCGTGCGGCACAATTCTTCCCCAATAGACGACGCGCTTATTCGGACGCGAGATCCGCGCTGGCGTCGAAAGCAAGGTTTCTATGGACAGGTCCTGTGCGGGCATAAGTGCCGGTGGCTGCCCGGTCGCGCCCCGCCTGCCACCGGCGGACCGAAGCCGGGGTGTGACGACGCGTGTGGACGCGTTGGGTGAGAGTGGCGGCATTCGTGCAGCCCTCTCGGCTGGCCCAGCACACAGCATCGGGCCGCTGCCCGCTCTGCGCACAGTGCGAGCCGATCAGGCAGCAGCCACCGTCCGCGACGGGGGCGGCCTCGGGTCTGCGAGCAGCAGTGTTTCCTGCCGCGCGCCCGCGGTCGCCGGCAGGCGGGCGGCCGACCCGCAAGGTGTGACCGCGCGGCTAGCGTCGGCGCTGCTCCACCTCGTCGATGTCGAGCTGCTTGACGACGCGGGTGCAGATGCTGCGCACATAGCGCAGCTGTGTGGCGCTGAGGTGATCAATGACGAGTCTGCGCACCGTGGCCACATGCCCTGGAGCGGCTGCCGCTCCAGCCGCCCATCCGGCGTCCGTGAGCACGACATCGGCGTAGCGGGAGTCGTCCGGGGTCGGTTCGCGGACCACCCAGCCGCGTTGCTCAAGCCGCTTCACCGCATGGGACACACGCGACAGCGACCCGCTCGCCCTGGCGGCCAGTTCCCGCAGGCGGAGCCTGCGGTCGGAGGCCTTGGCGAGGTTGGCGAGGACTCCGTACTCGAAATGGTTCACGCCGATGTCGCGCTGGACCTGCGCGTCGAGCGCGGGCGGAAGCTTGACCAGCATGGCGGCCAGCGGCTCCCACGCAGCCAGTTCATTGTCGGTCAGCCAGTCCGGCTCCGGCCTGGGCTCGCCCGATTGCGCATCCGTCATTCGCCGAGGATACCCGCCCAGGTTGAAGCGTCACGTTGCGCCGGTCGTGGCCCGGCACCGCTGCCGCCGCTTGAGTGCTCCGCGGAGGACTCCCGTCCCACCCTTCAGCCCCGCCTCGAAGAGATCCACCCCGATCAGGCCTGCCCCACCAAGGAGAGCGATGAACGCCGCAACACCTGTACGGATGCCCGCCATCTACATGAGTCACGGCGGGCCCAGTCTCCCGGACGACCCGATCTGGCCCGGCGAACTGGCCCGCTGGGGGGCCGCCCTGTCGCACCCCACCGCGATCCTGATGATCTCCGCACACTGGGAGGAGGCACCGCTCGCCCTGGGAGCGACCACCACGGTGCCGCTGACCTACGACTTCTACGGCTTTCCCGAGCACTTCTACCGCGTTCAGTACCCGAGCCCCGGCGCCCCCGATCTGGCCGACAAGGTGCGCAAGCTCCTGCGCGGCCCGGGCATGCCAGTCCATGACCTGCCCGACCGGGGCCTGGACCACGGCGCCTACGTCCCGCTCACACAGATGTACCCGGCGGCCGACGTCCCCGTCCTGCAGATGTCCATGCCCACCCTCGAGCCGAAGCAGCTGATGGACATCGGGCGCCGGCTCGCCCCGCTGCGCGACGAAGGAGTCCTCATCGTCGGCAGCGGTCACTTCACCCACAACCTGCGCGCCCTGAACACCGCCAACCACGTGCTGCCGTTCATGGCCGAGTTCGACGACTGGGGCAAGCAA
This sequence comes from Streptomyces sp. NBC_00258, assembly GCF_036182465.1. Lineage (NCBI taxonomy): Bacteria > Bacillati > Actinomycetota > Actinomycetes > Kitasatosporales > Streptomycetaceae > Streptomyces > Streptomyces sp. NBC_00258. The sequence goes on along the minus strand of NZ_CP108081.1, from coordinate 103,603 downwards.
GCCCTGGCCGGGGGAGACGTGGACGCGATCCTCGACTTCAAGCACAAGGCGCCGGCCGCCCTGTATGCCCACCCGCGCGAGGAGCACTTCGTCCCGCTCGCCGTCACTCTCGGCGCAGCCTTCGATGAACTGCCCACCCAGCAGGCCGTCATCGAGGGCTACTGGCTGGGCATGTCCAAGCGCTCAGTGCAGTTCGGCTGACACCCGCCCGCCCCTGCCGGGGCACATCGCCGATCGCTCACCCCCGGATGAACGCTTCAGGAAGGCAGCACGATGACTCCTCACGCCCGCGAGCGCACGAAAGTGCTCCTCCTCGCAGTGACCACCCTGCTTCTCAGCAGCGGTCTCGTCCTCATGCTTGAGCACGCCTACCGGAGCTGAGCGCGCTCATGCGCTCAGCCGGAATACGCCGCCGCCCGTGCCTCGGCGAGTGTCGCGGGCGGCGAGTCCTGCGCGGCCCTCCTCGAACACCCCGGCGCCTACGTCGGCCCGCCTCCTCCATCGTCCCCTCCCGCCGAACACGCCAGAAAAGACGACAGAGATGAACACACCCACACGCGAGCCACTGCGGTTTCTGGTCGTGTCCGCATCAGGGCGGGCCGATTCCCTCAACACCCAGCTGGCACGACTGGCGGCTGCAACAATCGAGGCAGATGGCTCGGTCGCCGATCTCGCCACCGTCAAGGACTTCGCCGTCCCCGACTACGACGGCGACGCCGAGGCCAGAAACGGCATTCCGCTCGGCGCCGAACACTTCAAACGGCGACTGGAGGACGCGGACGCACTCGTCGTCGTCTCACCCGAGTACAACGCCTCGATTCCCGGCGTGCTGAAGAACCTTCTCGACTGGGTGTCCCGCTTCCGGCCTCAGCCGTTCAGCGACCGCCAGACACTGCTCATGTCGGCATCGCCCTCCATGGTCGGCGGCAACCGCGGACTGTGGGCCCTGCGCGTTCCCCTCGAACACCTTGGCGCCCGCGTCTATCCCGGCATGTTCTCTCTGGCCCGTGCCGACACCATGTTGACCACCGGCGGCCTGTTGTCGGACAGCTACCTCCAACAGCGGTTCGACGCGAACGTCATCGACTTCGTCAACCTCGTAGAAGCCGCCACACACTACCCCCGCGTCAAGAACGCCTGGGCCCACCAGATCGGCGTCTGCCGACACGCCCACCCCGCCCCAGGCCAGACCGTCTGACCCTGCGCACCGCACCGCACGGCCGCCCCAGGCAGCTGATCCGGTTCCAACCGGCGGTCACCTGCCCGTTCTCCGTCACCCCTCATTTGTTCACCTGCCTTGGAGTCTTGTCATGAGTGGCCCCTTCATCCCCCTCGCCCGCTGGGACGAGCTGGTCGGCGACGTTCCGGCGGCCGCGCAGGCCGACGGAGTGGACCTGGTCGTAGTCCGCCATGGCCAGGACGTGGCGGTACTCGAAGGGCGCTGCCCGCACCGGGGCGCGCTGTTGGCGGACGGCCGGGTGGAGGGCGGCAACATCGTCTGCGGTCTGCACGGGTGGGACTTCCGTCTGGACACCGGGGTCTCGGCGTACAACCCGGCCGAACGCATCCATCGCTTCACCGCCCGCCGCGAGGGTGAGCACGTGGTGATCGACAAAGCCGAACTGGTGGCCTACCAGGACGCCAACCCATCGCCGGTGACGGAGTCGACGTACGACCGGCTCTACAACGATCCGCATCAGAACACCCCGGCCGAGCCGTACGTCGCCGAGATCCACCGCATGGCGCGGCGCGGCCTGAGCAGCGCGCACGGCGACGTGGCCGCCATGGGCGTGCCGCGCACCGACCTGCCGGACTGGGACGACCTGCAATTCCTCACAGCCCAGCTGCACCGATTTCCCCTCCTCGACGACGAGCCCGTCGACACCGCGGTCACTATCGGCCCGGCCGCCGCGCGGCCCCTGCGCCTGGACATCCCGCTGTTCGTCTCCGACATGAGCTTCGGCGCCCTCTCGGCCGAGGCGAAGACGGCGCTGTCGATGGGCGCGGAGGGCGCGGGCACCGCGATCTGCTCCGGTGAGGGCGGCATGCTGCCCGAGGAACAGGCCGCCAATTCGCGGTACCTGTACGAGCTGGCCTCGGGGCGCTTCGGCTGGGACGAGGCGGTGTTGGAGAAGGTCCAGGCCGTGCACCTCAAGCTCGGCCAGGGCGCGAAGACAGGCACGGGCGGCCATCTGCCCGGCCACAAGGTGACGGGCCGGATCGCCGAGGTCCGCGGCCTTGCCGAGGGCACCTCCGCCGTCTCCCCGGCCCGCTTCCCGGACTGGACGACCCTGCGCGACGCCGCCGACCTCGTCACCCATCTGCGGGAACGCTCCGGCGGGATCCCCATCGGGGTGAAGATGTCGGCCCAGCACGTCGAGGCCGACCTGGACGCCGCCCTGGAGATGGGCGTGGACTACGTCATCCTCGACGGCCGCGGTGGCGGCACCGGGGCGGCCCCCACCATCCTGCGCGACAACATCGGCGTGCCGACGATGGCCGCGCTCGCCCGAGCCCGCCGCCATCTCGACACCTCCGGCGCCCGCCATGTCACGTTGATCGCGACCGGGGGACTGCGCCGGCCGCAGGACATGGCCAAGGCCCTCGCGCTGGGCGCCGACGCGCTCGCGCTGTCCAACGTGCCGCTGCAGGCCATCGGCTGCGTGGGGATGCGCGCCTGCCACACCGATAACTGCCCCATGGGCATCGCCACGCAGCAGCCGCACCTGCGGGCCCGGCTGCCCGTGCAGCGGGCCGCGGCGCAGCTCACCCGCTACTTCGAGTCGGCCACCCAGCTGATGAAGGTCCTGGCCCGGGCCTGTGGCCACGACCGGCTCGGCGCCTTCACCGCACACGACTTGACCACCTGGAAGCACGACGTCGCTGAGCTGGCCGGCGTCACCTACGCGGGAGCGAAGCGATGACCGACAAGCAGCACCAGAGCGACGGCGCCACACGCTGGCACAAACTCGACGAACTCCCCGACGAGGGGCGGGTGCACACCGCCGTGGTCGACGGCCGAGCTCTCGCGTTGTCCCGCTGCGCCGGGAAGCTCGGCGCGCTGGACAACCACTGCCCCCACCAGGGCGGCCCGCTTGGAGAGGGTTCGATCGAGAACGGCTGGCTGCGCTGCCCCTGGCACGGCTACGACTACAACCCGACCGACGGCCGCCCGCCGGAGGGCTTCAGCGACGCCCCCGCCTCCTACGAGGTCGAGGAACGGGCGGACGGCGCCTATGTGGCGCTGCCCGCGGAGTCCGAACGTCCACGCAGTGTCTCCGACGTCCTCGTCGAGACGCTGGTGGCCTGGGGCGTGGACACCGTCTTCGGCATGGTCGGGCACTCCAACCTGGGCTTCGCCGAGGCCGTGCGCCGGGCCGAGGAGCGCGGCGAGCTGCGCTACATCGGCATCCGCCACGAGGGCGCCGGCTCCTTTGCCGCCAGCGCCTACGGCAAGCTCACCGGCCGCCCCGCGGTCTGTCTCGGCATCGCCGGACCGGGATCGACGAACATGCTTACGGGACTGTACGACGCCCGCCTCGACAGCGCCCCGGTGCTCGCCGTGTCCGGGCAGGTGCCCTCCACGGTGCTGGGCTGCGGTGCCTTCCAGGACGTCGATCTGTCCGCCGTCTTCCGCGACGTGGCCCTCTCCACGGTCACCGTGCACGCCGGCTCTGATCACGCCGAACTGGCCGGCACGGCCGTCAAGCACGCCCTCGACGGCCGCGGCGTGGCCCACCTGGTGCTGCCCGACGAGGTCCAGGATCAGCCCTCGGACGCGAAGGCCGGCTCACCCGCCGGACGGCAGGCGAACCTGGCCGTGACGCCGCCTGCCGCCGAGCTGACGGCGGCCCTGGAACGCCTGCGCACCGCACGACGGCCCGTTCTGATCGTCGGTGAGGGCGCACGCGGCGCCCAGGCCGAGGTCACCGCTCTCGGGGAACGGCTCGGTGCACCGGTGCTCACCACCTTCCGTGCCAAGGGCCTCGTTGCCGACACCCACCCCCTCGGCGCGGGCGTCCTGGGCCGCTCCGGCACACCGGTGGCCTCGTGGCTGATGAACGAATCCGATCTGCTGCTGGTGGTCGGTGCCTCGTTCGCCAACCACACCGGCATCGCTCCATACAAGCCGATCATCCAGGTCGACGACACCCCCGCAGTGATCGGACGGTTCACCGGTGTCGATGTCGGCCTGCTGGGCGATGCCGCGGTCACCCTCACCGAGCTGTTGGAGGGCCTGGGCCACGACGTAAAAGCCGAGGACCAGCGCGACGATGTCGCCGCCCGCTGGGCCATCTGGCGGAAGGAGAAGGAGCGCCGGGCCGCCGACGACCGAGGCCAGGGCCTGTCCTCGGCCGCCGTGTTCGCCGCCCTGACCCGGCACTGTCCCACTGACGCCGTGATGACCGTGGACGTCGGCAACCATGCGTACTCCTTCGGGCGCTACTTCGAAAGCACCGGCCAGCCCGTGCTGATGTCCGGCTACCTCGGCTCCATCGGCTTCGGCTACCCGGCCGCCATGGGCGCCTGGGCCGCCGATCCGAGCCGGCCCATAGTCGCGGTCACCGGCGACGGCGGCTTCGGCCAGTACCTCGCCGAACTGACCACCGCCGTCAAACACCACATGCCCATCAAGCACGTCCTGCTCGACAACGGCTCCCTCGGCAAGATCAGCAAGGAGCAGCTCGCCGGGCACCTGCCCGTCTGGCAGACCTCCCTGGTCAATCCCGACTTCGCCGACTTCGCCCGGTCCTGCGGCGCCACCGGGCTCACGGCCGGCACGCCGACCGAACTCGACGACGCCATGCGCACGCTGTTTGCCACTGACGGCCCGGCGCTCCTGCACCTGCGCACCGACGCCACCCTCGTGTGACGACCAACCGGGGCCGCGGCCGAAGACCGCGGCGCCTCAGGTCAGGGCTCCCTCATGGGCCGGCTCACAGCGGTCGGCCCACGAAAGAGGCCATTGCCGTATCCGGGACAGGTGCGAGCCTGGTTCCCGCTGGGGACCGGCCGACATAGGCAAGCGGACCGCCGAGGGCCCGCTGGCCACGCAGCCCAGCCACGTTGGAGGGCGCCTCTCCGCCCGTCGCGGGCTCTGTTCAGAGCGCCGTCGGATGCCCGGTGCCGCTTGCCGGCTCAGTGATCGGCATACGGTTCGGCGCCATCGCGGCCATGCAGCCGTTCACGGTAGGCCAGCGGCGACTCGCCGTACTGCCGCTTGAACGCACGGGAGAAGTACAGCCGGTCGTTGAAGCCGACGCGGGAGGCGATCTCGCTGACGGACATCTCCGTGAAGCGCAACAGCCGAGCGGCCTCGAGCATCACCCGCTCAGTGATCAGCCCCCGTGTCGAGTTGTCCGTCACCCGCGACAGCGCCCGCCACAGTACTCCCGGCGACACCCCGAGCCCCTGCGCATAGTGACCGACGTCGTGATGGTCGGCGAAGCCACGCTCGAGCAGATCGACGAAACGCCGGTGCAGCCGGATGTCGGATTCATCCTCTGCGGTCTGCCGAGGCGCGCCCTCCTGCGACCAGCGCTCAGCCCACCCGAGCAGCGCCAGCAGCAGATGCCGCTGCACCCCGACACTCCGGGCGTCCACGGGGCCCTTGGCCTCGGCGTCCAGCGCGTGGATCAGGGCGTCGACGCGCGCCGTGGAATCCGATGGCACCCGGATGACCGGTATCTGGCGGCCGGTGAGTAGCCGGCCGGGGCTTTGCCCAGGTCCGGCCACCTCGTCGTACAGCAGCTCGTCACCGAAGCGGACAATCGCCCCCGACAAGTCCTGCGCCCGCTCGAAATGATGTACCTGGCCGCGGCCGACCAGCATCACTGTGTTTTCCCCGAGGACGGAACGTTCGTTGTCGCGACGGTGGTGACCGGTTCCGCTCCTGGTCCAGATCAGCTCATGGAACTCATGCTGATGAGGCCCATAGACAGGGCACCGGTCATCGACGAAAGTGTCACGTTCGTACAGCGTCACATGAAGTGCAGGAACGGTTATCGGCATGCGCTCGACAACGAGCTCACGGCCGAGCCGCCTGCTCGGAAGCTGGACATCTGGCTCAGTACTCAAGACGAGGGCTCCTGCCCGCGGCGATCCGCCGCTGTTACACATGCTACCGCCCCGAAGAAGCCACTGACCTGCACTCCAGGGTGAGGTATGCCTCCGGACACCGGCGCCTCGCACCGCGAGATCCACGGAACACTGGGGTGGCTGGCGCTCGCTCGCCGTTCGCGGTGCCGACGCTCACGGACCGCTGGGCCGGGATGGCGAAGGATGCGTCCATACGGTCGCAAGAATTGTCCATCGTACGATGGATAAGTCCATACGCCTGCGAACTCTGTCCATCGCGGACTGAGCGGACAGCCGTCATACTTGGTGAAGGAACAAGGTCCGGCTCACGACCGAGTTGTGTCGGGTGACGCCGGAAATCTGTGGCTTCTCACCACCGCCGCTGGGAGCCTTTTGCTGGCTGCGGAATATTTCTGCGAGGCCGCACCCGGGAAATACGGATCAGGCGCGCGTAAATTCCGCGCTGCCTACGGCGTGAGGGCCGTTTCTTCATGAAGCTAGATGTCAATGGTGAACTCCACGACGTGGATGACCGGCATGCCAAGACGCCCCTGCTGTGGGTTCTGCGTGACGTTCTCGGAGTACGCAGTGTGAAGTTCGGCTGCGGGGGCGGGTTCTGCGCGGCGTGCACGGTTTTGGTGGATGGCAAGGCGGTGAAGGCCTGCCAGCAGCTGGCGGGCCGGGTGCAGGGAAAGGTGGTCACCGCGCAGGCAGCGGCGGGTGCAGAGGCAGACGCCGTCCGTGACGCGTGGTACCGCAAGAATGTGGTGCAGTGCGGGTACTGCCAGCCGGGCCAGATCTGTGCCGCCACCGCACTGCTGAGCGCCGATCCCGAGCCCGATGACCTGGCCATCGACAAGGCGATGACCGGCAACCTGTGCCGGTGCGGCACATATCCGCGTATCCGCGCGGCGATCCACGAGGCAGCCGACACGCTGAAGGCCGGCCGACGGCCCGCACCGGTGCCGACAGGCGACACCGGAGGGGAGCCGGTCTTCGACGTCACCGACCCCATCGGCGCATACGTGACGATCGACCCGGACGGGACGGTGCACGTGGCGTCGTCGCAGCTGGAGATGGGCCAGGGCGTCCACACCGCGCTGACCACGATCCTCGCCGAGGAACTCGACGTTGAGCCGGCGTCGGTGCACGTCGTCACGGTCACGGACACGTCCGGACGCTACGACAACCCCATCCTGGGGGGCGGCCTGCAGAGCACCGGTAGTTCGACTTCGCTGATCATGTTCTGGCAGCGCTACCGGCAGATCGCCGCGGTTCTGCGGCAGCGGCTGAAGAACGCCGCCGCCCTGCGGTGGACCGTGCAGGCCGAGGAGATCGAGGTCAGCGCAGGTGTCCTGAGCCATCCCGACGGTCACCGGGCCACGGTGGGCGAGCTGGCGGCCGAGGCCGCGCTGCTGCCCGCGCCGTTGGACGCCCAGCCCAAGCAGGCGGATGAGTATCGGCAGGTGGGACGGGACGGCGGCCCGCGGGTCGACAGCCCGGGCAAGATCTGGGGCACCGCCGCGTACACCATCGACGTGGAGTGGCCCGGTGTGCTGACCGCGCTCGTCGTGCATCCGCCGCTGTTCGGCGCGACGCTCGCCTCGGTCGAGGACGACGCTGCCCGCGAGATGCCCGGCGTCGTTGACGTGGTGACCATCAGCAACGGTGTGGCCGTGGTGGCCGAGACCTTCTTCGACGCCGTCAAGGGCGCCGCCGCTCTGGTCCTCGAGTGGGACAACACCGGCGCGGAGACACGCGGCACCGACCAGTTGCGCGAGGAGCATCTACAGCTCGCCCGCGAGGGGTCCGGCGCCGCCGTCGCGAAGAGCGAGGGCGATGTCGAGGCCGCGCTGGCCGCCGCCCATACGGTCGTCGAGTCCGTCGTAGACGTTCCCTACCTCGCGCACGCTCCGATGGAGCCCCACAACGCGGCCTGCCGGATGCGCGAGGACGGCGTCCTGGAAGTGCGGGCCGGTACCCAGTCCGGAGACGTGGCGCGCATGGTGGCCGCCGACGTGACCGGTCTGCCGGACGACAGGATCGAAGTGCAGACCGCGCTGGCGGGCGGTGGGTTCGGACTGCGGCTGGGAGCAGCCCCGAGCCCGGTCTCGGAGGCCGTGGAGATTACGCAGGCGCTGGGCTTCAAGCACCCGGTCAAGGTGCAGTCGTCACGGACCGAGGAATTCAAGAGCGGCCAGTTCCGGCCCATGGCGGCCGTCCGGGTCCGGGCCGGCCTCGACGCCACCGGCGCGATCACGGCCTGGGACCACCGGGTGGTCGCCCAGGCGGTCGCTGAGTCCCTCCCGGTGACGGGCAAGGCGCTGTTCCAAAACGGCGTGGACATCCTGCAGGTGGTCGGCGCCATCGACCACCCCTACGCCTTCGGCGACCAGCGCGTGGAGATGATCCACTTCCCCACGGCGATCCCGGTGGCGACCTGGCGCAGCATCGGCATGGTCCAGAACGTGCTGGCCATCGAGACCGTGCTGGACGAGATCGCCGAACGCCTGGACCGCGACCCCCTGGAGCTGCGCCGCGACCTGCTCGTCTCCAGCCCGCGCACCCTCGCCGTGCTCAACCTGGCCGCCGAACGCTCCGACTGGTTCACCCCGCTGCCGGCGGGGCGGGCGCGCGGCGTGGCCGTCTCGTCCGGATTCGGCACACACAGTGCCCTGGTCGTCGAGATCTCGACCGACGCACGCGATCAGATCCACCTCGACAGGATCGTCCTCGTCGCCGATCCGGGCACCGTCGTCAACCCGGACATGGTCCGTGCCCAGCTCGAGGGCGGAGCCCTGTTCGGCCTCAGCGCCGCCCTCTCCGGCCGCATCACGCTCAAGGACGGCAACGTCGTCCAGCAGAACTTCGACGGCTACCCCATTATGCGGATGGCAGGCACCCCGGACATCGACATCCATCTCGTGCCGTCCGGGGATGCGCCCGGCGGCATCGGCGAGGTCGCGGTGCCCACCGTGGCACCCGCGCTCGTGAACGCGATCGCCAGCCTGCGCGGCGAGCGCATCCGCAGCCTTCCGGTCAGCACGAGCACCAAGATCTCCCCGACCGGCGGAATCCGCACCCGGATCGCCCACGACCCGTCAGCCCGCCCCGCACCCCAGGAGAATCCCATCACCGCCGTCGACATCGTCCCCACACAGGACGGCCCCTACAAGTGCTCCGGACCGATCACGATCCACGACCACGACGGACGCGAAGTGGACGTTCCGGACGGCGACGTGTACCTATGCCGCTGCGGCGCCTCCGCAAACAAGCCCTTCTGCGACGGCTCACACGCGTCCGTCGCCTTCGACGGAACCCTCAACAACTAGAGCCCGTGGGCGGCGCACCGTGCCGCCCACGCAGGACCGGGTGCGGCATGTCCCTGCGGCCCCGCTCCCACCGCCCACCCCCACCCGCCAGGCACCGCCCCGCCGCGCTCCGCCTGATGCCCGGACAGCCCGTACGGCAGACGCCGTCACGCAACCGAAGGACGAGCACGTGAACAGCACCCTCACCGACAACCCCCAGTGGGAGCAGCTCTACCAGGCCGCGTTGCGCGAGGGCGGCGCCCTGTCGCTCTACGGCGGCGGCCCCGTCACCCTGTACACCGGCGCCGCTGCCGCGTTCGAGAAGGCGTTCCCCGGTATCACCGTCGACATCACCGCGACGTTCTCCAACATCCTGGCCCCGAAGATCGACGCCCAGATCGCTGCCGAGAACCTCGAAGTCGACCTTGCGATCTTCCAGACCGTCCAGGACTTCTACCACTGGAAGCAGCGCTCGGTCCTCACCGCTTACCAGCCCGACGGCTCCGAGCACATCCCGGCGGCCTTCAAGGACACCGAGGGCACCTACCACGGGCTGATCGTGCACGCGCTTGCCTACACCCGCAACACCGACACGGTGCCCGATGACCTCATGCCCACCGTGGCCACCGACTTCCTCGACCCGCTCTTCCGGGGACGCGCCATCACCACCTACCCCCACGACGACGACATCACCCTGTACCTGTACGCGACCCTCGCCGAGCGCTACGGGTGGGACTTCGTCGCCGACTACGTCCACAGCGGCGCCCAGTTCATCCGCGGCCACCTGGGCGTGGCCGACCGCATCGCCGCAGGCGACGCCGACGTCTCCATGGACAGCATCGTGGCGCTGACCATGGCGGACATCGCGGCCGGCAGGCCCACCGCGGTCCACGTGCCGCAGGACGTCATGCCGGTCTGGCCGCAGACCGCGGCGATCTTCAACAACTGCCCGCACCCCAGCACCGCGAAGCTGTACATGTCGTGGTTCCTGGCCGCCGAGCAGCAGGCCACCCTGGGCACCTGGTCGCCCCGCGCCGACCTGCCCGCCCCCACCGGCCTGCGCCCGCTCGCGGAGTACCCGCTGGCCGACCAGTTCCTCGCGTTCATGCTCGACGACGACCGCGTCCAGCAGGCCCGTGGCGCCTGCGCGGACCTGATCGGACCGGTCGTCGGGGAGCCCAACGTCGGCACGTCATGAGCAAAAGCCGGCACCGGGCCGGCCGCCGGTTCCAGCGGTGGACCGCACCTCCGCCGCTGGCTGCCGTTGACTCGCCGACGAGGAGGGAAACGTTGTCGACGCATACAGAAAACGGAGTGACAGCGGAGAGGAGGCGCCGACTGAATCTGCCTGAAAGTCTCACGACCCCAGTGATCGAGTTCGCGCTCGCGACCGTGCTGACATTCACCGTGATCACCACTGTCTGGGCTCTGCACGTGGCCCCAGCGATCGCCGAATTGGGCTCACCGCGCGGCGAACTATCCGTAGCGGCGCTGGTTGTGGCGATTGTCCTGTTCTCCCTGGTCTTGTCACCTTGGGGGCGGCGTTCGGGGGCACACATGAACCCCGCGGTCACGCTGGCGCTGTGGCTTATGCGGGCCTTCCCAGGCCGCGACGTGGCGGGCTACGTCATCGCCCAGCTTGCCGGCTCGATCGTCGGCACCGGCCTGGGACGGCTCGTCTGGGGAAGGACGAGCGGACTGCCGCCCGTCAACTATGGGGTGGCCTTGCCCTCACCCGCCTGGAACTGGTCCGAGGTCGCGCTCGCCGAGGCCAGCGGCGTCGCGGTCATCGTCCTGGTCGTCGGGTTTCTCCTCTCCATGCCTTCCGGGCGCAGCCGTGGGATGGTCCCGTACGCCGTCTCTCTCCTGGTGGCCGCGAACATCGTCGTCCTCGGCCCGCTGAGCGGCGGAAGTTCCAACCCCGCGCGCCAGTTCGGTCCTGCGCTGTGGTCGGGACAGACCGCCGATCTCGCGGTCTACCTGATCGCTCCCATGATCGGCGGAGCGGTCGGAGCGGTGGTGCACCGCGCCATTGCCGACCGCCGTCTTCACACCCACAAGCTATGCGGATCCGCCGGTCCGTCGGCCCTCGACGCAAGCAGTGGCCCGGTTCCGATCAAGGAGGCTGCGTGATGTCGACCCCTTCGTCCACCGAGTCCCAGACTGCGCTCGCCACCCTGTCCGCCGCCGCCACGCGGCTGCGAGAGAAGCGACGCATGGTGAGTGCCCTCCTTGTCGGCGTCGACGGCTCGGCCCCGATACCGGCCGGAGCGCGCATGGTGATCGACGAACGCGGCGCGATCGAGGGCTCCCTCACCGGAGGCTGCGTGGAAGCGGCCCTCGTGGAAGAGGCCGAGTTCATCCTCGCGGGAGGGCCGCCGAAGCTCGTCACCTACGGGGTCTCGGAAGACGACCTCGGGGACGTCGGCCTCATGTGCGGCGGCACGGTCCACATCTTCCTCCACGAAGTGCGCGGAGCTGACGCACAGACCGAACTCGCCGTCCTGGAAGCGGTCCTCGCCCACCGCCACGCAGCCGTCGCCACCCTCCTCGACGGACCGCACGCCGGAGCGAAGCTCGCCCTGGTCGATGGGCTGCCGCTGGGCACACTGGGCGAAATCACCCAGCTGGACCGGAACGTCCTTCGGGAACTCGACGGCCTGCTCGACCAGGGCATCACTGCCGTACGAACCTTCGACACCGACGGCACAACGGCGGGCCAGGACCTGCGCGTACACCTGCAGAGCTTCGCGTCGACGCCCCGGATGATCATCGTCGGTGCAGTGGACTTCTCCGCCGCACTCGCACCCCTGGCGCGGGAACTCGGCTACGACGTCACGATCTGCGACGCCCGCGAGCGCTTCGCCCGCTCGCCCCGCTTCTCCCGCGCCGCGAAGGTCGTCGTCGGGTGGCCGCAGGACGTGCTCCGGGGCCAGGACCTCGGCCCACGGGACGCCGTGCTGGTGTTCACCCACGACCCCAAGTTCGACGAACCAGCTCTCGCGGCAGCCCTCGCCACCTCAGCCGGCTACATCGGTGCCCTCGGCAGCCGGAAGACCGCAGCCGACCGCCGCCACCGCCTCCAGCAGGCCGGTCTCTCCTCCGCGCAGCTGAGCCGCATTCATGCCCCGTGCGGACTCGACATCGGCAGCCGCACCGTGCATGAGACGGCGATCTCCGTACTCGCCGAGATCATTGCCTCACGCAATCACCGTCCCGGCGCCCCACTGGGTGCCACCAGCGGAACAATCCACGCTGACGTGCTGGGCTTCCCCCAACAACTTGCTGCCTAGGAGTGCCCAGAAGATCCTGAAATCGCACCCGGCTTGACTCATGGCAGTTTGACATTTCCCAGCAATCTGGGGTGAGCCGGGTAGCCGGAGCGAGATCTTCATCGGAAACCTCCAGGGAAATCCTCGCCTTGAGTGAAGCCGGGGGAGGAATCGGATTCCTGCGAAGCGGGCCAGGTGCCCGCGTTTCAAGTTCCGCAAGAAGTCGCGCAGGTCGGCGGAGTACACCTCCAGTGCGTTCCGGTACCGGGACGGGAAGCTGACGCTGGCGAAGATGTCCGGCCCGCTGGACACCGTGCGCCCAGATCCACACCACCCACAGCACGACGAATGCCGTCCAGGTCAGGTCCGCACCACGCAGCACACAGTTCTCCAGGTGCCGCCGGACCGCCGATGCGGCACGGTAGATGTTGGCGACGGCAGCCATCTGCCGTGGCGGACCGGGATACCGCCGAGCTTGGCTTCCGCCACCCTCTCGGCTTGCGTGATGGATCGTTGGCCTATGCCAACGGAGTACGGGGCTGGACATGCTCGGCGACGGGTCCGGGGATGGCCGGTCCCGGGGAGTTGTCCCCCCGGCGGAACTCCAGGACAGTGACGGCCAGCAGCCAGATGACTGCCGCAGCCATGAGGCCGGCGCAGAGCGCCATGTCGGGCATGCGGTTGAGCTCCTGGTATCTGAGGTATTGCAGGTACGAGCCGAACGATGAGATCTGCACCACGACGGGTAGCAGCCAGAGCTGCTTGGGCAGGTAGAACGCCGAGAGCACGCTCAGCACATCCGCCACATAGAAGTAGCGTTCGTGCATCGACGGCAGCAGGAACGGCACGAGAACGGCTGAGACGGTGGCCATCAGGAGGATGCGCGTCGAAGTGATCTCACTGTCGCGTCCACCGAGCCGCATGGACGCACGGCCGACGCGCGAGAACACGACCAGTGCCGTCAGCGCGAGCACAACGAACCCGGTGCCAAGGATGCCCGCCGAGCGGATGGCGTCGGCGTGGTCGCCCGATGTGACGAACTGGTACACGGACGGCGCGTTCATGGTGAGGAACTGGTAGGTGCCGGTCTGTCGCGCGTAGATGGTCAGGAGCTGCACCGGGTCGGCGCCGAGCAGAAGTGCGGGCACGTCTAGGGCCAGGTAGACGGCGGGAATGGCCAAGAGGGCCTTCGAGGGCAACCGCCGGGTGAGGAGCAGCACGAACAGGAACGGGAAGATGAAGACGGTCTGCAGTTTGAACGCGAGCGCTAGCCCGAAGAAGGTGCAGGCCCACCACGGACGGTGGCGCAGTACGAAGTAGATCCCTCCGAGGATGAAAGCGGTGAATATCGAGTCAGCCTGGCCCCACCAGCCGCTGTTGGCCGTCACCGTCGGCAGGAGCGGGACGATGCCCCCGGCGGCGAGGGCCAGACCCGGCCGGCCAGGATGGCGCAGGGCCGTGATCCGGAACGCAAAAATCGCCAGGAGCAGGTCGAATCCGACTGAGATCGCCTTGATCCCGGCGAGCGGCGAGATCGGCAAGTGCGTCAACAACGCCAGGAAGTAGAGGTAGGGGACGTTGTAGTCGGAGAAGCCGGGGTCCTTGAGGGCGTGGAAGCCACCGTTCGCGGAGATGTGCTGGTACCAGGGCTTCAGGAACCTGGTGTAGTCGGGGGACTGCTGGTGCACCATCGAGAGCCGTACGGCGATCACGGCGACGGCAATGACGGCTGCGATGGCAAAGGTGCTGCCGGACCACCCGAGGAGACCTGTCGACGACGCTTCAGGCATACGCGAACGAAGTTTGGCAGCTATTCGCGACATTTATGGCCTTTGCTGTGATGAATGATGAATCTGGAGGCGGCACAAAAATGCGATCCGGCCTGCTATTGCAGATGAACGGTTTGGGGTCTTCGTTCCAGCCCTTATCCAGGCCCGGATGTCGGCTTCGAGAGCCTAGTATCCCGGTTGCGCTCCTTCACTTTCCTGGCCAGCGTGTCCGTCTCAAGCCTTTGGGCTGACGCTTCGTCAGGACGGTGGTGGTTCGTGACCTATCCGATCGGGGTGCGCGCGGTACTGTCGCACCTACGCCGTCAACCAGTACGAGACCGCTGTCAACAGCCCGAAGAACTCAAGCGGTTCGCCGAACACGAAGGCGGCATCGAGCACGTCAGCGCCGACAATATGCCAGCCGCCACCGACTTCATCGCCGACACCCTCTGAACCACCCCCAGAGTGACGCCTGCTGAGCCGCCCGGCTGGCTGCCACCCGGCACGCCAGGAAGGCTCGGCCACGCTCGGGATCTGCCCTGGGCACCCGCGGTGGAGTAGATCCTCCACCTCTCGCAAAGCCTCACCAAGAAGCCCTTTCGCCTCTGCCCGCCTGCTCGCACTGATCCTCGACCACAACGAACACACCACTGCCCTGCTCGAGGACCCCGGGGTGAACACAGCCGAACTGCGGGCTGCGGCGGCCGCAGCAGTCAGGGAACCCTGACGCACTCATGCCATCGCTTGATCGCGCCCCTCCCTCAAGACGAGCTGCACCCATCGTTTAATGCAAGGCTCAACGCGCCGCAGCGACCCGACATCTGACAATTAGTCAGGTCCGGAACCTTCTGCCGACAACAGTCCCACCGCTCCCGCGGAGCCCCGCTCGTGGGAGCCCAGCGGGGCCCCGCTGCCCTCGTGTCAGGACCTGCGAGAGATGCTGATCCCGCACGGCTCTTCAGCGTAGTCACGCCCGCCGTGGGGCGGGCGGGCCAGGGTGCTGTTCGCGTCCGTGATACTGCTGTCGCGTCCTTTTGCCGCGGCTGTACGGCTGTTGCCGCGGCAGGTGGGGTGCCTCATGATGTGAAGGATGCGGGCGCTGAGGGATTCGGCACTGCCTGTCCGGGTTCCATTCGCCACGGTGCTGGCAGGAGCCCTTGTCGCCTTGGGCTGTTGGGGTTTTGCACTCCGTTTGGATACGCCCTGTGACGGTACCGATGTGCGTTATTCGCGTGCTGATTGGCTGCCTGCGAGGCTCGTGGTGGGGCAGTGGTTTTCCCATGCGAAGCAGGTCAGGAACGATGATGTAGTCATCGCGATCGAGGGATATTCCCTGGCCGAGGGCGTGGGCTCGGTACCGGATCAGACCTTGCGTTCCGGTGCTGTGCTGCGCTATGAGCTGTTACGGGACGGGGCGCCGATGGAGGTGGAAGTGGCCTTAGCCCGACCGCCCTTGGGCAGGCAGCTGGTCACCTTTTCCGGCCCGTTGCTCTACCTGAGCATCCTCGGTGTGCTGGCCCTGTGGTTGCGTGCCCGCCGCCCGGCTGCCCCCACGGGCACCCCTTTGCTGCTCGGTTTCGCCGGCATGTTCGCCTGGCTGGCCGCTGGACCGGCGGTCGGGATGACAGCGCTGGATGCGGCGACGGGCAGTGCGTTGTTCTGGCTGTATCACATTGCCACTCTGGGCGGCGGGTCACTCGCCTGGGGAGCCATGGTGGCGCTTGCTCTGGTCCCGTTGCGAGCCCACCGGCCGGGCAGTTATCGGTGGCTGAGCGCTGCCGCCTATGGCGGGCCGTTGCTGCTGCTCGCAGGATGGACCGGGGGCGTACTGGTCCTGGGCCCTTCGGGGATGCCGGCGATCGGGTGGATCCACGCGGGTCAGGAAACCGTCACCGTGGCCTGCTGGATCGCTGCCGGGCTTTTCTCGCTCCAGGTGTACCGCCGGGCCGTGCCCCGACACCGTCGTCCCCTGCGCTGGGTGCTCGGTGGCGGGCTGCTGTCCGGACTCGGCCTGTTCGCGCTCTGGCTCGTGCCCGACATCGTCGTCGGTTACCGGCCCACGACCATCCGGTGGGTGGGCCTGGCCGGCCTGCCCATCCTGGTCGGCATCACCGTCGCGATACTGCGCTACCACCTGTACGCCATCGAGCGGGTCATCAGCCGAGCCCTGGGCTACACCGCTTTGGCGGCCGTGCTGTTCGGCTGCTACCTGTCGGTCACCGTAGCGGCGGCGACCACGGCGGCGTCCGACACCACGGTGGCGGCTGCCGCGGCAGTGTCGGTTGCGGTGATTGCCCTGCCGGTGCGCGAGGCGATCCGCCGCCGTGCCGCCCAGCGTTTGTTCGGCGGACGGGAGCAGCCCGCCGAGACACTGCGGGCGCTGGGGCGGGCCCTGGCGCAGATTCCCTCTCCCCAACAGGCGCTGCCGCATGTGGTGGTAGCCGTCACCCAGGCTCTGCGACTGCCCTACGCAGCCGTCGAGTTCACGGATCCGACCGCGCCCGGCGGCTTTCGCACGGCCGAGCACTCGGGGGCCCCGGTCGGTGCCCGCTACAGCCAATTGATGTACCACCACGGCCGGGCCGTCGGCCGCCTGACCGTCTCCGCCCGCGAGGTCGACGAGCCGTTGTCCGCGTCCGATCTGGCCCTCTTGGGGGAGGTGGCCGCGCAGCTCGGCCCCGCCATGCAGGCGGTGGCCCTCCATGAAGAGGTGCTGCGCTCACGCACCGCCGCCGTCGCCACCCGTGAGGACGAACGTCGGAGGCTGCGCCGGGATCTTCATGACGGGCTCAGCCCCACCCTCTCCGGACTGTCACTCAAGACCGAGGCAGCCCTCGCCCTGCTCGACAGCTGGCGCAGTCACATCACCTCCTCGCCGACGCCTGCTGATGGCGAGGACATGCCGGTCCTGCCGCGGGTCGACCCGGATCGTTTCGACAGCGCTCACCGCCTGCTGCTCGAGAGCGCGGCAGGCATGCGCACCACCGCCCATGATCTGCGCCTTCTGGTGGAAGGCTTGCGCCCCCCGGCGCTGGACTCCCTCGGTCTCATGGAGGCGATCCGGCTCAGGATGCACGACCTGGCGGCGGATACGGCCGGCACTCCGCACTGGGAGGTGGTCGGCCCTGCCGGGACCACCGGGTTGCCGGCCGCCGTCGAAGTCGCCGCCTACCACATCGCGGTGGAGGCAATGGCCAACTGCATCCGCCATGCGCACGCCTCCCACTGCCTGGTCCGCATCGGCTTCGCCGCGCCGTCCGGTCCGCTCAGGCTGTCGACCTTCGATGGGGAAGCGCTTCTGCTGCAGCTTGAGGTGGTCGATGACGGCGTCGGATTGCCGGTCGTCATCGATGACCGTGGTCCCGGCTTCGGGCTGCGGTCGATGCGCGAACGTGCCGAGGAACTGGGCGGCCGGTGCACCGTGCGTATCCGGCATGGCGGGGGGACCGCCGTGCACGCTGTCCTGCCCTGTCCACCGTCCGGCCACTCTGCCCAGCAGGCGCCATGAGCACACGCCCGATCACCGTCCTGATCGCTGAGGACCATCCTGTCTTCCTCGAAGGGCTCGCCGCCCGGCTTGCAGCCACCGAGGACATGAGGGTCGTGGCGACCGCCAGCACAGGGCGGCAGGCCGCGCAGCTCGTCGTGGAACACCGTCCCGATGTGGCTGTCCTGGACATCGAGATGCCCGACCAGAACGGCATCGAGACCGCCCGCCTGTTGCACCGCCTGGAGCCCCCGGTCCAGGTGCTGATCCTCACGGCCTATGACGACGACCAGCGCCTGACGGCCGCGATGGATGCGGGTGCTTTGGGCTACCTGTCCAAGCATGCCGAGCCGGCCACGATCCTGGAGGCCGTGCGCACCGTCGCCCGCGGTGCGATGTTCTTCGACCCCCGGCTCAGCGACCGGATCCGGGCCCGTCTCTCCTCAGACCACCTGCGGCTCCATCTGTTCCCCCAGCTGACCGACCGAGAGCACCAGGTGCTCGCCCTGTTGGCCACGGACTGCTCCAACCAGGTCATTGCGCAGCGGCTGGGGATCAGCGGGAAGACGGCACGCAATCACGTCTCGGCCGTCCTGGCCAAGCTCCCCGCCCGCGACCGCACACAGGCCGGGCAGCAAGCCCGTGACGCCGGCCTGACCCTCCACTCCGACTGAACCGGCTCCGACACCCCGTCAAAGAGCCCGACTGTCCAGGACACCATGCCCCATGCGGACCAGGACACCGGGACAGCATCGTGGCTGCTGTACCACCCAACCGTAGGCGCGGCCCAGCACACGCCGTGCCCACAAGCCCATGGGAGAGACAGCATGAAGCACAGCCACCTGGCGCCGCGCCGCGCCATCGCACCTGCACTGGCAGCCTCGGCCGCTGACCGAAGCCGCACCGTCCCGTCCACGTCCAAGCGGCGGAATCTCCTGATCGTGGTCACCGGAGGGCTGCTCCTGATCGCTGCCACAATCACGCAGACCGGCGCCGATGCGGCTGCCCCGCCGCGCTGCTACGGCGAATACGCGACGAAGTGGGGTGGGCAGGGCCGCGACATCTTGTTCGGTACGACAGGCAAGGATGTCATCGTCGGGCTCGGCGGCCGTGACACGATCTACGGCAGCGGGGGCAACGACATCATCTGCGGTGACACCGGCAACGACCACCTGGTGGGCGGGCCGGGCGACGACCTCATCGCCGGCGAGGAGGGCGCTGACCTCCTGGAAGGCAAGACCGGCAAGGACCGCCTGCGCGGCTTCCGGGGGAACGACAGGCTCAAGGGCGGCCCGGGAGACGACAACCTCAAGGGCGGCCGGGGAGACGACACCCTGGAAGGCGGCGACGGCCACAGCCGGAGCGTGAACTGGGGCAACGACACCCTGGTCGGCGGCAGCGGCAAGGACACCATGCGAGGCAGCGCCGGAGCGGACCTGATGACGTCCGCCGAGGACAACCGAAGCCGCGACCTGATGGACGGCTACGCCGGCAACGACAGGCTGTACGCACGCGACGGGAAGGCCAACGATGTCGTCCGCGGCGGCTCCGGCTGGGACAGGTGCACCATCGACATCCGCCCCGACGACACCATGACCGGCTGTGAGAGGAGCAACAAACCGCAGGGCCACCAGTCGGCCACCCGGTGACAGAGGGTCTTGCCCTGGGGGCCGAACCGTAATCCCAAGCGGGCACAGGTCGCAGGCATCACCTGAAGCTCCGTAGGCCAACCATCGCTGGTACTCACCCTCCGCTCATCGGAGGGTGAGGGACCGATGCGCACCGACACCGCCCGGCAGCAGTGCCTGCACATCACCGCCGCAGCGGAAGCCGACACAGAAGCAGCGAGGGCAAACCCCTCCGCGCGTGCGGATCGCTTCCCACATCTGCGGGGCGCCCACTCCCGTCACGGCAGGCAGCGGCTCCCTCATGAACGTATGCCTCGCGCATCGTTCGCACTCCCATCGGAGCTAAGGAACCCGGGCCTGTCTCAACGTGCCGTGCATCGGGTCCGGACGAGCCCGTATATGCGCGCTCACCAAGGCGGGACCATCTGACGGAGGACCTCATGGACAGAACTGCCAATCACAAAACGCGAGTTGCCTATCGCGTCGGCCGCTCCCTTAAGGCAAATACCGTTGCTTTTGCCCTGGGCGTAGGCTGGTTGGGAGTGGGTCCCGAGGGTGGTGCGGGTGGCTGCGAGTGTGTCTGACTTATCGGGTCTGGGGCTGTTGACCTGGGTGTATCCGCCGGGGTTGGTGGATCGGGCGGTGGCAGCGTGCGGCCGGTCCGAGCAGCGTAAGCGGCTGCTGCCCGACAAGGAGGCTGATGGCGCGCCGGCAAGCAGTCCCGTGACACGCTACCGGGCCGGGGATTCGGCAGCGTCGTAGCGTTGCTGGGCGGCCTCCAGTGCCGGGGTGTTGGCGCTGAACCAGCTCAGCAGCGCGCACAGCTGCTGCGCCAGGCTCCGCCCGAGTGGCGTCAGGCTATAGGTGACCTGCGGCGGGACGGTCGGCTCCACCAGGCGTTCGACCAGCCCGTACCGCACCACCGACTTGAGGTACTGCGACAGCATCTTCTGGCTGATGCCGCCGATGTGCCGGTGAAGGCCGGAGAAGCGCATCGGTCCAGGAACCAGCGCAGCGATGATCAACGCACCCCACCTGCCGGTCACTTGGGCCATCACCGGCCGGGTCGGGCAGTCCTTGTCGAAAGAGCCTGCCGGAAGCTGGGCGAAAACATCCTTGAACTGCTCACTCACCGCCATGCCACCAGCTTACAAAAAGGTACGTACTTACGAAAGGTCACCGACAGTCCTAGAGTCGACCCACGGAACCGGCGGTCAAACAAGACGAATGGATTCAAAGTGTTCACAAGCCGTGTATCCCCGGCCTTCCTGGGCTGGGACCTCGGAGGCATCGTTGTGCGCCGAGTCGACGAAATCGAGATGTCACCGGCGACCAGTCAATGGCTGCTGCCCGATGCCACACCGGAACACTTGCACCACCCCTGGCTGCAGCCCGACTTCACCGACGGCACAGCCTTTGCGATGCACGTTCACATCTTCGCGATCGAGGTGAACGGCAAGCGCATCCTGGTCGACACCGGCATCGGCAACGACAAGCCCCGGCAGATACCCGACGCCAACAATCTGCAGACCCCGCTGCTGCGCTGGCTGACCGCCGCGGGTTTCGCCCCGGACACCGTCGACCTGGTGATCACCACGCACATGCACGTCGACCACGTCGGCTGGAACACTCACCTGGTCGACAGCCGCTGGACACCGACCTTCCCGAACGCCCGCTACCTCACCGACCGCAGAGAATGGGACTACTGGACCGCCGCCGCCGAAAGCGACGAGGAAGTCGCCCAGGTGCACCGCGACTCCCTGCGACCCATCCGTGACAACGGCCTGTACGACCTGCTCGACATCCCCGCCTCAGGCCTTGAGGTGGCCGACGGCGTCCGCCTGGTACCGACACGCGGCCACACGCCCGGCCACCTGTCGGTCAAGCTGACAGGCACCGGCCGCAATGCGCTGATCAGCGGCGACAGCCTGCATCATCCCGTGCAACTGGCGTACCCCGACATGGGTAGCGTCGGCGACGTCGATCCCGCCGAGGCACGAACCACCCGCCACCACCTGCTCACCGAGCTGGCCGGTACCGATGACCTGCTGCTGGGCACCCACTTCACGCATCCCACCAGCGGACGCGTCCAGCAGCGGGACAACCGATTCCAGCTGCTGGACGCGTCCCCTGCCCTTCTCCCACCAGCCTCGTTCTAAAGATCGCGGGCCGGTAACAGCGCCCAAGGGGGCGTTTCGAAGGTGTTGGTCACAGCCACTCGTTGATGGCCGCGACCAGCACGGTCGCCTCGTAGCGAACGGCGAGTTTGTCGTAGCGCGTGGCGACCGCGCGGTGGCGCTTGAGGCGATTGAATCCGCACTCCACCGCATGGCGCTCCTTGTGGTCGGCCTTGTCGAACTTCGGTGGCCGACCACCGTGGGAACCGCGCTTCTGCCGGTTCGCAACCTGGTCGCGCTTCTCCGGGATCGTGCAGCGGATACCGCGCTTGCGCAGGTAGGCGCGGTTCGCGCGGGAGCCGTACGCCTTGTCGGCACGGACCTTGTCAGGCCGGGTGCGCGGGCGGCCCGGTCCGGTCCTGGGCGCCCGGATACGGCCCAGGACCACCTGGAACTACCGGGGAAGTACCGGCGAGGGCGGCGGACGCTGGTCCGATGCGACTCCGATGGCGGCACCCATGACTTCGTAGCCTGGCTCGCCCAGCGCGGACGCCGGCTGTCCTACTCGGGTCTGGCTGGAGATCGTCCAGATCGCTCTCGACCTGCTGGCCTGGATGCCCTTGCCCGCCCTGACCGGCAAGCCCCGCTTCTGGGAACCGCGCCACCTGCGGCTCCGCCTGTTCTCCGCGGCCGGTCAGCCCGTCACCACCGGCCGGCGCTGCATCCTCCGCCTCGCCCACCACTGGCCCTGGACCCGCGAGATCACAGACGCCCTCGAACGGCTTGCACTCCTGCCGAACCCCGGCTGACCGGCGGACTCGCCTGTCCCTATGAGAAGAGGATCCAGCCCGGAGCAGTGGAACCCGGCGTCCACCCGAGACGACACCCGGGCCCTCGACCTGCCCGGTCTCGACCATCGGCAACGAAATGGGCCGCCAAATTCGTCGACGGCCCATCAAGAAAGATCGAGGCTAACCCGCACCCAGGCTCAGCTCACAAGAACGACCCGCAGTCAAACCCTCGGCTCCGGGTCGTTTTCTTTCAACTCTCGCACCATAAAGGTCAGTTGCCTCACAAACACCGTTGACCACAGCCAGTTCCGCTCATAACATCACGCATACGTGGCCTGCCGAGACACGGGGGAAGACTCGGCCCTGCATTCATGCGGAACCGGAATCCGCATACGCCACTTCTCCCAACGGTCTCCGTTTCCGGGGGACATGGACTGATCACCCATGCCCCGGCTGCGAATCCACGACCACACACGGGCAACTCACCACTGCCCGCGAAAACAAGTACGGGGAAACTCTTTGACACACAAATACGCACGGACCACAGCGAGATGGGTCGCCTGCACCACCCTGACCACGGCCCTGACCACGGCTCTTGCCGTCACCGGGACGACGGCCGCCCACGCCGACTACTACGACGGCGGCATGCCGAGCCGGAGCTTCAACGTCAAGGCTGTCGGCATCAATGACACCTGGATCGGATTCCTCGACACCGGACGCAGCAACTGGAACAACGCGGGCGCCGGAGCAAGCATCGGTCGCAACTCAAGCGCCAGGGCCGAATTCACGGCGGGCCGGTATTCACAGAGCTGGTACGGACTTTACGATCCGTCCGGCCTTCGCCCGATCAACCGCGTATTCAAAATCAAGGCCAACGCGAGGACGCTCGAACGGGATTCCGGTTCCCGCATGACCGAATGGTGCCGCAGCACGACCACGCACGAACTTGGGCACGCGCTCAGCCTCGACGACAACCCGAACACCGGCAGGGTTTCGCTCATGAAGCACAACCGCAACCGGACGACGGTGCAGAAGCCGCAGCCGTACGACGTCTCCGAAGTGCGGAGGATCTACTCATGACCGCGATCAGGAGCGTTCTCGTCGGCGGTTCGGCGCTGCTGGCCGCCATCGCCCTCACCGGCTGCTCCTCGGACAGCCGGGGCACATCCGAATCCGGCTCCAAGGCCAAGGCCAACACCGGTGTCAAGGCGGCCTCGGACGTCGTGACGTACCACGCCGATTACCCCTCGTACGACTCGCTCGACTCGATCGTGAAGGAGTCGGACGTCATCGTGCGGGGCACCGTGACCAGCTCCCGCGTGCAGGAGCTGTTTCCCGAGAAGTCCACGAGCGACGACCCGGCCGCCAACCCGCAGGCGGGTCTCTCGGAAGCGGAAGCCGCCAAGGCCGAGCCGGTGGTCGTCACCGTCTCCACGGTCAAGGTCTCCGAAGTCCTCTCCGGCAACGTGAAGCCGGGGGCCACGGTCGAGGTCTCCCAGCTCGGCGGCACGCTGGGCGGCGTGACGTACGCGGAGCAGGAGACCACACCCCTGGCCAAGGACAAGACCGAGTACGTACTGATGCTCGCCGACCAGGGCACCACCAACCCGTACGACCTGCTCAACCCGGAGCAGGCCCTCTATACCGTCACCGCCGATGAGAAGGTCACACCCGTGGCCGACGACGGCTTCGACAACGCCGGCAAGGTCGACCAACTGGCCGCCAAGGCCGCCGCCCTGGGCCGGACGAACTAGCCCGCAGCGCACACAGGTACAGGACGACGGTTGCCGTGACCGGTCACGGCAATCGTCGTCGCGTCAGAACATGCTTGCGTCAGGACGTGAGTCGCAGCGCCTTGAGCACCCCGGGGCTCAGGGTGACGTCGTTGTCGCCCCCGGCCACCGCGTGCCCGCCCTCGATCCCGTAGGCGCCCTGGGTGGTGTTGATCAGGGTGAACCGTCCGCCGTCCAGCTCGTCGAGCAGCAGGACGTACTCCTTTCCGGCGGCGAGTTCCGCCGTCTCGGGCCCTGATCCGGGCGTGGTGTAGGCCAGCTCGATCTCGCTCCCCGCGGGGGAGCCGCCCTTGGCCGTCGCCACCACCTCCGCCGTGGCAACGGTCTCGGTGAGTCCGTCGACCGTCTCCTCGTGCCCGGCACCGAGCCGCGCCCTGACGATCAGGACCGACGCGGCCTCAAGTTCGGCGGTCTTCGCGAAGTACGGCTCGTCCGCGAGCCCGGAACCACCGCCGTCACCACCGCCCGGTTGCTTCGGGTCCTGCAGCGCGAGGACGGCGACCCCCGCGACCACCGTGGCGGCCGTGCAGGCAACGGCGGCCACGAGAACCCCCCGCCGGGACGGCCGCCGACTCCGCGCACCTCGTCCTTGCCCTGCCTGCCGCTCCGCCGCCTCGGCCCCGACAAGACCGACGAGCTCGTCGTACGCGCGCGCCGACATGCCGTCAGCTGCCGCCGTCGTCGTCTCGTCCGGCACCGGATTGACCTGCTTGACAAGGGACTTCACGTTGATCATGCCGACTCCTCGAGTGAGAGGGATGAGTGCGAGGTGTAGAGGCCGCGGAACGCCTCACGGGCCCGGTGCAGCCGGACCCAGACCGCCGGCCCACTGCACCCGAGGACCTCACCGACCTCAGCCGCGCTGAGCCCGTCCCAGTAGCGCATGAGCAGCACGTCCCGGTGCCGCTCCGGAAGCCGCTCAAGGGTCTCCACCACGGCGGAGTCCTCTCCGGACGCCGGTGCGCGGTCCAACTCGTCGGTGATACGCCGATGGAGCTCCGCCAGCCGGGTCGCCGCGCGGTGGTGATTGCTGAGCAGATTCCGCGCGGTGACGAACAGCCAGCCGGTACCCACCTCCTCGCCCCCGGCCACGCGCTCCCACGCGATCCGGAAGACGTCGGAGGTCAACTCCTCCGCCGCACCACGGTTCCCCACCCGCCGGTGCACGAAAGCACGCACACGCGGGTGGTCGCGGACATACAAGGCCGTGAACCGTGCGGTCCGTTCACGGTCGATCCCGGTCTGAATATTCTCCACACCCTGTACATGTCATACGCCCGGCACTTCCTTACACCGGCCCCGATCTTTTCTCCCGAAGCTCAAGCGCCGATCTCCGAGCCCTGCTTCTGAGGAATGGGCGGCGGGTCTCAACCCACCCACCCTCCCCGCGAGTTGACTCGACGCGACCGGCTTGCCACGGACAGTCACAAGGGTCTAGCGTGCCCGGATAACGAACAGCCCCCGCCAGGTGCTAGCAACACCTGCGGGGGCTTGACCAACGAGATCTGAAGCAAAGGCGATTCCGTGGCTGACACCAAGCCTAAGGGCTCGCAGAGAATCAAGCTGTTGCTTCCCGCATCCGGGCTCGTTCACCTGGTATGGGCATCCCTGACGCGACTCGTGACCAACTGGCCGTCAAGTTTGGGGTGTTGTTCCCGCATCTGGACGAGCGGCAGCGTCGGTTGCTGATGGGAGCCGAGGCCCGGGCCCTGGGACACGGCGGTATCCGGTTGGTCGCGCAGGCGGCTCAGGTCAGCGAGACCACTGTTCGCAAGGGCGTGGACGAGTTGGAGGCGGGCGAGGGACCGCTGGGGCGGGTTCGCCGTCCTGGCGGCGGGCGCAAGAAGGCCGCCGAGGTAGACCCGGGGCTGCGGCCGGCTCTGCTCGCACTGGTCGAGCCGGACATACGCGGGGATCCGATATCGCCGCTGCGCTGGACAACCAGGTCGACGAGGAAGCTCGCCGCCGAACTCACCCGCCAGGGGCACAAGGTGAGCGCGGACACGGTCGGGGACTTGCTCCGGGAGGAGGGCTTCAGCCTGCAAGCCAACGCGAAGACCATCGAGGGCGCACAGCACCCTGACCGTGATGCCCAGTTCCGCTATATCAACGACCGGGCCAAGGAACACATCGGTGCCGGGGACCCGGTGATCAGCGTGGACACCAAGAAGAAGGAGTTGGTCGGCGACTACAAGAACGCCGGGCGTGAGTGGCGGCCGACGGGCGAACCAGTGCTGGTCAAAACGCATGACTTCCTGGACCGACAGGGACCGGGCAAGGCGATCCCATACGGCATCTACGACCTTGCGGCGAACACCGGCTGGGTCAGTGTCGGCACCGACCACGACACCGCCGAATTCGCTGTCGCTTCGATCCGCCGCTGGTGGCAGGCCCGCGGCCGTTACGACTACCCGCACGCCACCCGTCTCCTGATCACCGCGGACGCGGGCGGCTCCAATGGCTACCGCACCCGGGCCTGGAAGAGTGAACTGGCCGCTCTCGCCTCCGGAACTGGTCTGGAGATCACTGTCTGTCACCTACCGCCCGGGACCTCGAAGTGGAACAAGATCGAGCACCGACTGTTCTCCCACATCTCCATGAACTGGCGCGGCAGACCGCTGACCAGCCATGAAGTCATCGTGGACAGCATCGCGGCGACCACGACCCGCACCGGTCTGAAAGTCGAAGCTGAACTCGACACCGGCACCTACGACACCGGTGTGAAGGTCACCGACGCCGAGATCGATGCACTGGCAATGAGCCGGCACCGCTTCCATGGCGACTGGAACTACACGCTCCGTCCTGCTGGTCCTCGCCCGGCCCCACACCATGAGACGGAATCCGCAGCAACCACCGCCCACCCGGCCGCGTCCCCGGACGGCGTTGACACCCAAGCCCTCCGCGACCCGGAGCTGACCGGCATGACCACTGCCGAACTCGACGCGCTGGTCAGTGCGTTGATCCCGGCGCTCGCGGAACAACGCGAGCAAATCCGCCACGAGCGCCGGGGCGGCGAGCGCCGACGGCGGCGAGGTGCGGGTGCCAAGGACAAGCTCTCCGACGCAGACCGGATCCTCGCCACCGTGCTCTGCCTCCGCAAGATCGGCACCCACGACCTGCTCGCCCAGCTCTTTGGCGTCACCGGAAGCACTCTCACACGGGCCGTCCAGGAAGCACGCTCGCTACTGGCCGAGCACGATCACGCGATCCACCCCTCAACTGCCAGATTCCGCACCCCGACTGATGTGGCCGTCCACCTCGACCGGTACGGAACACACCGCCCGAAGAAGATCAAACCCGCATGTTGATTCTCTGCGAGCCCTTAGTTATAGGTCTTGAGTATTGCTCCGTCGGTGGCTGGCAGGCACGCTATGCCTGTGGTGCTGGACCCTTCGGCTGAGGCACGGATTTCTTGGCGGCTGTCTTGTTCCGACGCTTTGAGAACTGTTCGTACTGAGCGGTGAGCACATAGATGTACTCCAGCAATGCTTCCGTGAAGGACAGGGCGTCTTCGGCGTCCTGTCGCTTGACCTCGTGACCGTGAGCTCCTTCGTTGCCAATGAAACGCAGTGCAGTCGCCCAGTCCAGGAGCCTGCCTTCGATTTTGTCGTTCTGCTGCAGCCACCCGATCTTGCTTGCCAGATTGCGGCCGACGGCCCCTTGGTCGTTACAGATCATTTCCAGGGTTCGGCGGGCCATCGTTGCTGTCGCCGAGTAGGCGCTGGCCTGGTGGAAGCACCGGTAGGTTTCCTGGAAGGCGCGCTGGATCCTGTAGGGAGCGTCGACGACCGGGGCACCGTTGGGCCAGACGTTCTCGGGGGTGTCCCAGTCTTCCGGCCCGTAGAGGTAGTTGCTGCACAGGACCATGGCGGTCCGGCACGTGGTGCAAGCGACCAGTATGACTCGGTAGGCGTCGTCGCGTTCAAGGTCATCGTCCGGTGGCACGTCGACCTCGCCGTGAACGGTAGCGAGTACTTTCTTCCGGCACGTGGGGCAGTCTGCGATGAGCGGAAGGTTCGCGGGTGAGTTGATCTGCGTCACGCACGGGAGACTATCTGCGGCTTCGCGGCTTTGCTGATCAGATCGGCGAGTTGACAGGAAACGGATGCTTTGCAGCCTCCCAGCGGCACTACACGGCCACGCCTGCCTCGCCGTTGCCTTCCAGGGCTGTCTGACGACGGTCTTTAGCTCCAAGCGGAAACAAACAAGGCTACGAGGGCGATGCCCAGCGAGAGTGTTCCGCCAAAAGCAATGGCAGCGCGGGTGATGGCGGTGGGGACAGTGGCTTCGTCCCATCGCGCGAGTGCGGCAGCGGCGGCGCCCGCGGCCAGAGACAGCGTCAAAACTGTGGTGAGCAGAGCCAGCACGATCATGGAGCGAGGAGACACGCGTAACACCGCCTGTAACCGATGTAGTTGAGTTCGAGAGCGAACTCACCGTTTCCCGGCGCGCGGATGAGCGCGAGCGGTTGGATGTTGTTGCAGGAACAAGTCGGCGTTTGTGCCGGAACAACTCGTACAGGGGGCCGAGCCGTGGGGGAGCAGACTCGGGCCGGGCGTCCGTGGTCACCGGCGCGTGGTTCGTGCGCGGAGACCAACGAAGTCGTCGGCATGCTGCGGTCATGGCTGGACATGGCCGGGGTGACCGTGAAACAGCTGCATCTGCGGCTCACGACCGACCATTTCGGCGACGGCCAAGTGCCTACGCTGCGCAGGCTGCGCGGTCAGCTGGCGGGCGAGGGCTTGATATGGGACCTGGTCGAAGCCGTGGCCGACATCTGTTTCCCGGATGATGACCACGAGGCTGTGCAACAGCGCCTGGAGCAACCGCGGCAATTGTGGGAGGCCGCCGAGAACGCGCCCACCGCCACGGACGGCAGCGGACCCCAGGTGACCGCGCGGGAGGTTCTCCACGCTCAGCAACGGGCCCTCACCGCCTACGAAGAACTCAACCGTGCCCGTCAGGCGTTCGAAGCCAGCGAGCACGGACGGCAGCAGGCCCTGCAGATCGCCACGATTCTCTTCGGCATGCTGGGCCAGGCCCAGGCGAAAGTCATGGAACTCACCCGGCGTATCGACGCTCTGAGCCATTCCACGCCGGGTGATCCGGAAGAAGTCACGAGTCTTGAGCGGATGAGGCATCGGGCAGAGGCGCAAGAGCATGAGCTGCGCACCCAGTTGACCCGTGCCGACAGCGAGCGGCAGACGGCTCAGACTGTCGCCGATCACGCGGCACGTCGCATCCAGCAGTTGGAAGCTGAACTGCGAGAACTCAGAACGAAGACGGCCGCCGGTGAGCGGGGAGAAACCGTCCACAGCCGCCCGCTACCTGTCCCCACTGCACAGCGGGAGCCCGACGAGGCCGCCTTTGACGCCGTCGACGAGACCTTGGAGAAGGTGCGTTTTGCACTGGACCGAGAGCACAGCGCCGTACAGGAGGCCGCCGAGGACCTCGGCCTGGACGTCACCGTGCCGCAGGGGGAGGGCTTAGGCAGCCGGACCATCCCCGGCGAGACTGTACCGACGACGTCAGTGCCTCCTGCGGGCAAGGAATCAGCTGGGACGCAAGCTGACGGACAATACTTCGCAACAACTACGAACAACCCTGTGACCAGCGAATCCACTGCACCAGTTGGACGTGTCGACGGTGCAGCGCTGTCGCTGGACCGTATGAGACTTGCCGGCGCCGCCACCGAGCACATCGCTTCCGGAACCACCGTCGACGAAGTGGTCACCGCCCTCGCGGACGCCGCGGTGCCACAGTTCGCCGACGGAATCCTCGTCTACCTCAGCACGCCGCTGCAGGACTACGAAACGCTGCGCCCGCACAATCTGCGCCTTGCCCATCGAACCCACGTTCCAGCGGAGTCCTCCGCCCTGGCTCCGCTGATACTGCTGGCACCCGAAGAAGACCTTGTCTTCACGTCCGACGGTGCGCTGGCCGAGATTCTTGCCAACATCAGGCCCATCGCCATCAATGACGTCCTGTCCCGGGCCGCGCTGGCGGAGATTGCTGCGGGACCGCTTCCCGGACAGTTCAGCGCGATCATTGCTCCTCTCCAATGCAAGTGGCAGCTATTCGGATTTGCCGTCCTCATCCGCTACCAGCGCGCTCCTTACGACGATGCAGACGTGCTGGTCGCAGCTCAGATGGCCACGCACAGCGCGCTCGGTATCGACCGAGCCCTGCTGGCGCGAAGCCAGGAGCACATCGCGGACGAGCTGCAGCGCACGATGCTGCCCGAGACGCTGCCCCGGCCGACCGGTGTGCGGCTGGCGTTCCGCTATCTGCCTGCCGCGGAGACGGCCAGGGTCGGCGGGGACTGGTACGACGCGATTCCGCTGCCCGGCAGCCGGGTCGCCCTCGTCGTCGGTGACGTCATGGGCCACTCCATGACCTCGGCGGCCATCATGGGCCAGCTGCGGACGACCGCGCAGACCCTCGCGGGGCTCGACCTGCCGCCGCAGGAGGTCCTGCACCACCTGGACGAGCAGGCCCAGCGGCTCGGTACCGACCGCATGGCGACCTGCCTGTACGCGGTGTACGACCCGGTCGCGCACCGCATCACCATCGCCAACGCGGGCCATCCCCCGCCCGTCCTGCTCCACCTGGGCGGCCGGGCCGAGGTCCTGCGCGTACCGCCGAGTGCACCGGTTGGTGTGGGCGGGGTGGATTTCGAGGCGGTCGAGCTGGACGCGCCCGCCGGCGCCACCCTGCTGCTCTACACCGACGGTCTGGTCGAGTCGCGGCTGCGTGACGTGTGGACCGGTATAGAACAGCTGCGCGAGAAGCTCGCCGCCACCGCGCAGCTGACCGGCGCCGACCATCCGCCGCCCCTTGAGGCGCTGTGCGACGAGGTGCTCGACATGCTCGGCCCGGGCGACCGGGACGACGACATCGCGCTGCTCGCCGCCCGCTTCGACGGAATCGCGCCCAGCGACGTCGCGTTCTGGCATCTGGACCCCGAGGCCAAGGCCCCTGGCCTGGCCCGGAAACTCACTCGCGGCGCACTGACCCGCTGGGAGCTGGACAGCCTCGCCGACTCGGTCGAACTGCTCGTCAGCGAGCTTGTGACCAACGCTGTGCGCTACACGTCACGGCCGATCACGCTGCGGCTGCTGCGCTCGGACGTGCTGCGCTGCGAGGTTGCTGACGATGTGTCACAGCCTCCCCGGCTGCGTCATTCACGTACCTTCGATGAGGGGGGACGAGGGCTCTTTCTGGTCAACAAGCTTTCCATGCGATGGGGCTCTAGCCGACTTGCCACCGGAAAAATCGTCTGGTTTGAGATGGCTTTGTCTCGGGAGACAGTCCAGAGCTGACGAGGGCTCCCGTAGATGCAGG
Organism: Streptomyces sp. NBC_00258; assembly: GCF_036182465.1. Classification (NCBI taxonomy): domain Bacteria; kingdom Bacillati; phylum Actinomycetota; class Actinomycetes; order Kitasatosporales; family Streptomycetaceae; genus Streptomyces; species Streptomyces sp. NBC_00258. The sequence goes on along the minus strand of NZ_CP108081.1, from coordinate 72,013 downwards.
TACCGAGCGGTGTGACGCAGAGTCAGTACGCCGCCTTCACCTAATATCCCCTCGGCAACCGCACGGGTCTGACCACTTCCGGAAGCCAGAAGAAAGAGCAAAACCCAGATCTACCTCACTGACGCCCTGGGCACCGTGCGGGGTCTGGCCGACAGACGGCACCATCGCCACTCGCCACCCTACGACCCCGCAGGCCAGCCCACGCCCAGAGGCGCCACCAGCTCCAATCGCCGCACCTTCACCGGCCGCGAAGACGACGGAACAGGATTGCTCTACTGCCGCGACCGCTACTACGACCCGCAGACCGGCCGTTTCATCTCCCCAAGACCCCATCCGGTCACGAAGGCGGCCCCAACCTCTACGAGTACGCCCTGTCCTCCCCGACCGCCTGCGCAGACCCTCAGGAGGCGGCCTCGACTGGGGCGTGCAGCGCCTGTCCGGACACAAAGTCAACTGGGGTCAGGTCGGCGGTGCCGTCGCTGTCGGATGTCTGGAAGGCGCCCTGGGTTGCACGGGGGGATGTGCACGCCAGGAAGCAGTGCGGCTGGGACCGGTGGACGACGCCACCGCGGTCACCGCCGCCCAGTTGAGGGGTGTCGTCGAGCGACTCATCACAGCCGGCCAGTGGCAGGCCGGGGACCCGCATATCGTGATCGCCAGCGATGCCGGCTATGACGTCACCCGCCTGGCCTGGGTCCTGCGTGACCTGCCCGTCGAGCTGGTCAGCCGGCCACCGAAATGCTCACGTGGTGTCGGGGCCGGGACGTGGAACGCGATGGCCTTACGCGACAGACCGGACCGGTCCCCGAAGACCACGGTGACCGAACCGGCGCCCTGCACGTCGCCAGCCGCCTCGCCGCTTGCCCCGACGACCAGGTCGGCGTAACCATCGCCATTCATGTCGCCCAGGGCGAGCGCGAAGCCGAACGAGTCGCCAGGCTCCGGCAGGTCTGGGATGCCGGGGTCCGCCTGGGTGAGATATCACGAACGATCACCGTGCCCGAAATGCCTTCCGCCCAAGCCATACCGAGCTGTTGGAGACCGGACAGCACGAGGTTGCGGGGCGATGCTGTCGTCGGGATCGGTCCTGGAGGCCGCCCACGGCGCGGCCCAGGCGGTTTGAGATCGGGCGGGTAGCCCTTGGCGCGCAGCCAGCTGTCGAGGGCGAAGGCGACGATGTATCGGGCGAGGCCGCGCGCTCAGTCGTCGTCCAGCAGGCGTCGAGCCGTGCCGATGTCCGTGACGAGTGCGGTGATCCACCGGCCGCGCACCGCGCTCCGGACAGCCGCGTACTTGCGCTCGCCCCCGGCCACGGCGATCCGGCGCGGGACGGTGCGCAGCTGGTCCACGGGGATGCCGATGGTGCGCTCGCCGAGGCCCGCGTCGACATGGACTCCGTCCTGGTCGAAAAAGCGCTGACAGATGTCGCCGACGGCGCCCAGGTCGCGCAGCCGCTCCATCTCCTCCTCGGCGACGGCGTTGCCGCTCAGCCGCAGCAGGGGAGAGGGCTCCACGCTGCCGATGCCGACGAGGACCGTGGTCAACCGCGCCCAGGCCTGGCTGACTTCGAGCACCGACGGGTCGCGCAGCAGTGCGAGCCGGGCCTGGGCGCCCCCGACTAGGCCGGGTGCGCGGACGAACAGCGGTGTGGCGCCGGCGAGTTCGGCGAGCCTGGCCGTCAGCCGGGTCGCCCGCACCTGCCCCTGCGGGTCGCCCATGCCGCCCATCAGCTGGACCACCTTGTCGCAGGCAGGCTGCTTCGCGGGTTGCATCACATCCACTGCGGCCAGCAGGGTCTCGCTCCAGGTGGACACGCCGATGAGGTCATCGGCCCGGAACGCGGTCGCCAGATAGCCGGCCGCGGCCGAGCCCAGGGCGCGCAGCAGCAGCGCCGGGTGGTCGGGCAGGTCGTCCCCATCCGTGATCACGACATCCGTGAGCCGGTGACGCTCGGCGAGGGCGTCCTCCAGCTCGCTGTGGATTCCGTCGGGCGAGACCACGATGGTGCGGACGATCCCCAACTCGGTGGCCGCGCGCAGCAGTCGGGACACGCCGGCCTGCGAGAGGTTCAGGCCCTCGGCGATCTGCGACTGGCGCAGCTCGCGCTCGTGGTACATGCGCGCGACCCGGACGATGAGCCGGAGTCGGTCCACGGACTGGCCGCCGGTCAGGTCGGGGCGCGGTGGCATGCCTACACCTCACTGAGCTCCGCCGGAAGGGCGCTCGGCGCATGACTGAATAACAATTCACTGAATGCATCGACTCTCGGCCGAGAGTGGGGCAGTGGGCCGTGTGCCGTCAAGGGTTTGGCGTGAGTGACCTTTTGCGTGTCTTTCGCTGCAGTAGAAAACGTGCGGCAACATCCTTGACACACAGAAGCTGTCGGGCCTACGTTCCCGGCAGCTTAGACAACGGTACCTGAATATTCATGCACACATCGTGCACCCCCACTGCCGGGCCTCCATCTTCCCCTTTGTCCACTCCTCGACTGGAGATCCCCATGACCGAGTTGAATCGACGACGCTTTCTCGGCGGAGTGGGCGTCACCGCCCTGGGCGCAGCGCTCGCCGCCTGCGGTGGCAGCGGTACGGGCAGCGGCGGCTCGTCGCTGACGTACATGGACTACGACAACGCCGAACAGATCGCCAACGTCAAGAAGGTCCTGGCCGCCTTCCGCAAGGACTCCGGCGTCAAGGTCGCCCTCGACAACCTCTCCGGCTCGGGCGCGGCCATCTACCCGGGCAAGGTGCGCACGGCGCTGCTCGGCGGCAGCCCGCCGGACGTCTTCCGCATCTGGGGCGGGTCCATCGGCGCCCCCTTCGCGACCGCCCACCAGGTCATCGACCTCGCGCCTTACTACGAGCGGTACGGGTGGGACGCCAAGCTCCTCAAGGGCAGCATCGGCGACTTCACCTACGACGGCGTCAAGTACGGCGTTCCCGTCTACGCCTCCGCGATCGGCGTCTACTACCGCAAGGACATGCTGGCGAAGGCAGGCACGACCGTGCCCACCAGCTACGACGAACTCGAAGCCACGAACGCGGCACTGGTCAAGGCCGGTGTCACGCCCTTTCTCGCGGGCGGCAAGTACGGCTGGTACCTGATGCGGTTCTTCGAGTACTTCCTGGAGACCGTCGCCGGGCCCGAACTGCACGACCAGCTGCTCCAGGGCAAGACCTCCTGGGACCGGACCGAGGTGGTGGACGCCTTCGCGATGCTCAAGAAGTGGACCGACAAGAAGTGGTTCGCGGACGGCGTCCTCGGGCTCGACCCCTCGCAGGTCGAGTCGAACCTGGTGGCGGGCAAGGGTGCGATGGTCCTGGACGGCCAATGGGTCGAGGGCGTCGTGGCCACCGCCGACGCCGCGACCCAGGCGGAAATCGGCACGTTCATTCCGCCGACCGGCCAGTCCACGCTCCGGTTCTCCGGCTTCAGCGAAGGCCTGATGATTCCGCGCGGCGCCCCGAACAAGGACCAGTCCGCGAAGTTCGTCGACTTCTTCCTGCGCGCCACGTCGCAGGCACAGCTCGGCAACAGCTACAGCACTGTGAAGGCGTACGAGCCGGATGCGAAGACCAGCCCGCTCAGCCTCCAGTGGCAGAAGTGGCAGAACGAGCACGCCCACTACATGATCCAGGACCAGGCGCTGAGCGCCGAGGCCGCCAACACCTACTTCAGCGTCCAGAGCGACGTGATGCAGGGCAAGCAGTCCCCGAAGGACGCCGCCAAGGCCGTGGCCACCGCTGTGAGCAAGAAGGGCTGAGCCTGTGGCCGCTACGACCCACCGCCCACACGTCGCCAAGGCGCCTGCGAGTGTGGCGAGATCACGCCCGCGGCGCCGGTTCGCAGGCACCGCCTGGCTCTTCGCCGCCCCCGGCCTGATCGTCTACGCGGCCTTCCTGATCTACCCGGCGCTGCGCTCGGTCTGGTTGAGCTTCACCTCCTGGGACGGGATCTCGCCGGACATCAAGTGGACCGGCCTGGCCAACTACCGTGCGATGCTGGACGATCCGGTGGTCCACACGGCGCTGCGCAACAACGCGCTGTGGCTGCTGGTCACCACCGTTGTCCCGCTCGCGGCCGGTCTGGCCCTCGCCGTCGCCCTCAACGGCTCGGTGCGCTTCAAGTCCGCCCTGCGCATGGTGTTCTACCTGCCGGCCGTGCTGCCACTGGTGTCCGTCGGCACCATCTGGGGCTGGCTGTACGACCCGTCGAGCGGCGCGGTGAACACGCTTCTGCGCGACATCGGCCTCGGGTCGCTCGCCCACCCCTGGCTGGGTGACAGCAGTCTCGCCATCTGGGCGACCATGGTCCCCGCGTGCTGGGTACGCGTCGGCTTCCCGCTCGTCCTCTATCTGGCCGCGCTCCAGCACATCCCGGGGGAGCTGTACGAGTCCGCCCGCACCGAAGGCGCAAGCGGCTGGCAGCAGTTCCGGTACATCACCTTCCCGAGCCTGCGGGGCACCCACTACGTCGTCCTGGCACTGTCGTTCATCGAGGGCCTGAAGGTCTTCGACATCATCTTCGCGACGACGAACGGCGGCCCGGGCAACAGCACCCAGGTCCTGGGCACCTGGATGTTCTTCAACGTCTTCCAGTCCTACAAGTTCGGCTATGGCACCGCGATGGCGGTCGTGGTGACCGTGGCCGCGCTCGCCGTGGGCATCCCGTACGTCTGGCGCCAGACCAAGGAGTCATCGTGACAACCGCCGTATCCCCCCTGGTCGGCGCGGCGCGGCGGCGCCGGTTCAGGACGGTCGGCACCACCGCGTTGATGATCCTTGTCGCCCTCCTGTGGGCGTCCCCGATCCTGCTGCTGATCGGCACCGCACTTCGCTCCGGGGCCGACTTCCTCGCGCACGGTCCGCTCAGTTGGCCCCGATCGCTGACCTGGGCCAACTTCAGGGACGCCTGGAGCACCGGAGACTTCGGCACGGCCTTCACCAACAGCGCCCTCCTGACCCTGGTGAAGGTGCCGCTCGGTGTCGTGCTGTCCTCGCTGCTGGCGTACGCGCTGGCCAAGCTGAGGCTGCCGTTCCGTCGCGGCATCATGTTCCTGGTGCTGCTCGGCCTCACGATGCCGATCTTCATCGCCGTCGTACCGCTGTTCACGATGCTGCGGTCGGTGCACCTCACGGACAACCTGTGGGGTCTGCTCGCCCCGTACCTGGCCTTCGGGCTGCCCTTCCAGGTCCTCATCCTGGAGTCCTTCTTCCGCAAGGTGCCCGAGGACCTCCTCAACGCGGCCCGCATCGACGGCGCGGGCAGTCTGCGGATCTTCCTGCGGATCGTGCTGCCCATGTCGCTCCCCGCCCTGGTCACCGTGGCGATCCTTGATGTCGCCGCGACCTGGAACGAGCTCCTCATGGCCCTGGTGCTGCTCAGCTCTCCCGAACACCGGACCGTGCCGCTCGGACTTCTCAACTTCCAGGGGCAGTTCAGCAGCAACCTCACCGGACTGTCGGCGGGAGTGCTCATCACGATCGCGCCGATCCTGCTGATCTACGCCTGCCTGCAACGCTGGATCGTGGGCGGACTGACGGCCGGTGCGATCAAGGAGTAGGCCCGCAGGCGCTAACCGAGCAGCGCCTCCGCCGTCGCCCGGTCGGTCACCAGCGTGTGCACCAGCCCTCCGCGTACGGCCCCGCGGATCGCCTCGTGCTTGCGCTGCCCCCCGGCCACGGCCACGGTCCGGCGCACCGCCCGCAGTTGCTGCGCGCTGATACCGACCACCCGCTCGTCCAGCTCGGACGGCACGGCCCGGCCCTCGGCGTCGAAGAAGTGCAGGCACACGTCGCCGACCGCGCCGAGCTTCTCCAGCGAGGCCAACTCTTCGGCAGGGTAAGCGTTTCCGCTGCGCGCGAGGGTGCTGGACGGGGTGACCTCGCCGATGCCGACGAGACCGACGGTGATCCGGTCCAGATGGGTCAACGCGGCCGCCACGAAGGGGTCTTCGCGCAGCACACGGGCGCTCTCAGCAGAGCCGGCCAGCCCGGGAGCGGGGAGATAGACGGCCTGCCCGCCCACGAGCTGGGCGAGTTGCCCGGCGAGCCGCGAGGCGTGAGCGGCGGCGGCCGGGTCACCGACCCCGCCGACGGCCTGCACGATCGTCACGTCCTTCAGGCCCGCGACCGGTTCCATGGCCTCGACCGTGGCCAGAAGGGAGGCGCTCCATGGAGAGATCCCGATGACGTCGCCGGAGCGCAGCGTGGTCTGCAGGTAGTACGCGGCCGCCGCACCGAGATCGGCCATCAGGCTCTTCTCGTCGTCGGGGTCCGTGTCCACGACCAGGGCGAGCTTGAAGCCGTACGTCTCCTGCAAGCGCTGTTCGAGTGCGGGGTAGGTGCCGGGGGCGGCGTGCACGGTGATGCGCACGATGCCCTGCTGCTGGGCCTTCTTCAGCAGGCGCGAGACCTTGGCCTGTGAGAGGTCGAGCAGTGCCGCGATCTCGGGCTGCCGGACGCCCTCGGAGTAGTACATCCGGGCCACGTGCGTCATGATCCGCAGCTCTTCGCGCGCCGACATCGGCCTTCCTTTCCCCTCCGCCCACCGATGTGGACGCACATCGTTCCCCGTCGTTTCCGTCACCGTACGGGACGGCCCCGGCCTCCCGACCCTTGACGGCGGTCGGGAGTCCGGCCTTAACTATCGACGCATAGCAATTCGATGCTGAATGGATATTCAGATGCTTTCAGCCGTACCAGGAGCCACCTCTCGGCTCCGCGACCTCCGCAGTGAGCTGCGCGCGGCCGCCCCCGCCGATCGGGCCACCCGGCTGTGCGATGCCGCACGCGAGATCCGCCGCCGCGACCTGCGGATGATCGCGCGCGCGGGCCAGGGACACATCGGCGGCGACTTCTCGGCGGCCGACATCCTGGCGGTGCTCTACCTGGCCGTCCTCGACCTCGACCCGGAGCACCCCGACTGGCCCGAGCGCGACCGCTACATCCAGAGCAAGGGGCACGCGTCCGGCGCGCTCTACGCGACCCTCGCGTACGCCGGCTTCTTCGCGGACGCCGATCTGGACACGTACATGGAGCCGCTGTCCGCCCTCAACGGTCACCCCAACCGGCGCAAGATTCCAGGCGTCGAGACCAACACCGGTCCGCTTGGCCACGGCCTGCCGGTCGCCGTCGGCGCCGCGCTCGCCGCCCGCCTCGACGGCTCCACCCGCCACACCTATGTCCTGACCGGCGACGGTGAGCTCCAGGAGGGCAGCAACTGGGAGGCCGCCATGTCCGCCGCCCACTACAAGCTGAACCGGCTCACCGTGGTCGTCGACCGCAACCGTTTCCAGCAGGGCGCCCCCACCGAGGGCACCAACTCGCTGGAGCCCCTCGCCGACAAGTGGACCGCGTTCGGCTTCCGCACCCGGCACATCGACGGCCACGACCACGAGGCCCTGTTCCAGGCGCTGAGCGCCGAGCCGGCCGACAACCGCCCCCTGTGCCTGATCGCGGACACGGTCAAGGGCAAGGGCGTGTCCTTCATGGAGGACCGGGTCGAGTGGCACCACAAGGTTCCCTCCGCCGACCAGACCGCCGCCGCCCTGGAGGAACTCTCCCGATGACCCTCGCCACCGCCGCCCCCGAACTGCACGACTGCCGCCAGGCCTTCGCCGAGACCCTCGCCGAGCTCGCCGAGTCCGACCCTCGCACGGTCGCTGTCTGCAACGACTCCGTGGGCTCCAGCAACCTCAAGGACTTCCAGCAGCGCTTCCCCGACCGGCTGATCAACGTCGGCATCGCCGAGCAGAACATGGTCGGCGTCGGAGCCGGGCTTGCAGGCGGGGGCCGCATTCCTTACGTGTGCGCGGCCGCGCCCTTTCTCACCGGCCGGGCACTTGAGCAGATCAAGGCCGATGTGGCTTACTCACGGGTGAATGTGAAGCTGTGCGCCATGAGTCCCGGGTTCGCCTACGGTCAGCTCGGCCCGACCCACCACGGTGTGGAGGACTTCGCCTGGCTGCGCACGCTGCCTGAACTAACGATCCTGACCCCCGCCGACCCCGAGGAGACGCGTGAGGCACTGCGCTGGGCGCACTCCTACGACGGCCCCGTCTATCTGCGGATCGGGCGCACCAAGGTGCCGGACGTGACCCCGCACGTGCCCTTCCGGGCCGGGCGGGCCGCACGGCTGCGCGACGGCGACGACATCACGCTGATCTGCGCCGGCACGACCGTGCCAGCCGCCCTGGAAGCCGCCGACCGGCTCGCCGCCGACGGGGTACGGGCCCGGGTGCTGAACTTCTCCACCGTCAAACCGCTCGACGAGGAGGCCGTGCTCGCGGCGGCCCGCCAGACCGGCCGGATCGTCACCGTCGAGGAGGCCAACGTGCGCGGCGGGCTCGGCAGCTCGATCGCCGAGACCGTGGTCACGCACACGCCTGTGCCGATGCGGCTGCTGGGTGTCGGGGACGAGTTCACCCCGACCGGCAGCGCGGCCTTCCTCGCCGACTACTTCGGAATCACCGCCGACGCCGTCGTACGGGCCGCGGGTGAGCTGCTCGGCTCCGAGACGGACGCGTCGTGAGCCCGGCCGCCTCGGCACGCGATGCCGTCCTCGCCCTCGACCAGGGCACGAGCGGCACCAAGGGCATGCTCGTCGCCGAGGACGGCACCGTACTCGCGACCGCTTACCGAGCGCTCAGCCAGCAGTACCCGGCACCAGGCCATGTCGAGCAGGAGCCGGAAGCCCTGTGGACCACCGTGGTGGAGGTCCTGCGCGAGCTGGCCATGCGCGAAGGCGTACGTCCCGTAGGACTGGGGTTGAGCGTGCAGCGCGAGGCGGTGCTCGTCTGGGAGAGAGCCACTGGACGGCCGCTGTCCCGGCTGGTGAGCTGGCAGGACCGCCGTACCGCCGAGCGGTGCGCGGAGCTGGCGCAGAGCCGGCACGCCGGACTGATCACCGAGCGCACGGGACTCCCGGTCGACCCGATGTTCTCCGCCAGCAAGGCAGCCTGGCTGCTCGACGACCTCGACCCGGGGCGCGGCCGGGCACGCGCGGGTCTGCTGCGGGTCGGCACGGTCGACGCCTGGCTGCTGCATCGGCTGACCGGCGGCGCGACCGAGGCCGTGGAGACCGGATCCGCCTCGCGCACCCAGCTCCTGAATCTGGCCACGGGCGAGTGGGACCCGGAGCTCGCCGAGATCTTCGGCGTCCCGCTGGAAACCCTGCCCGCGGTCACCGCTTCCACCGGCGACTTCGGTCGCATGCGCGGAGTACCCGGCGTACCGGACGGACTCCCGATCGCCGCCGTCCTCGGCGACTCGCACGCCGCGCTGTTCGCCCAGAGCCACGGCGAAGCCGACGTGGTGAAGGCGACGTACGGCAGTGGCTCCTCCCTGATGATGCTCTGCCCGCAGGACGTCAAGCTGCCCCACGGCATCGCGCGGACCATTGCCTGGCGGTTCGCCGGCCAGGAACCCGCCCGCGCGCTGGAGGCAAACATCGCCTCCGCCGGCACAGCCGTCCGCTGGGCCGCCCGGCTGCTGGGAACCGATACAGCAGGGGTTGCCGAACTGGCCGCCACCGGGCGGGACAGCGGACTTCACCTGGTGCCCGCCTTCGACGGGCTCGGCGCCCCTTACTGGGACCGCGACGCACGGGCCGTCCTCTCCGGCATCCAGCAGGACACCGGACCCGCCGAACTGGCCCGGGCCGCCGTGGAGTCGCTTGCCTACCAGGTCGCCGACACCCTCACCCGCTTCGAGGACGCACTCGGCCCCGTGGCCGCACTCTGCGCCGACGGCGGGCCCACCGCCAACGAACGGCTGATGTCCTTCCAGACCGAGCTCACCGGCTGCCCCGTGCTGCGGGCGGGCGTTCCGGAGTTGTCCGCGCTCGGCGTGGCCCAGCTTGCGGGCATGGCGCTCGGCCTCTGGAGGAGGTCCGACCTGGCGGCCGTCACCCCGCCCGGGCGCCGGTTCGCACCCATACGGGGCCAGGCCTGGCGCGAGGCTCGCATGGTCGGCTGGCGGCAGGCCGTCGCCCGGGCGCGCGTCATGCCGACCTGACAACGCCCACTCGACCGACCACCGAACATCCCGCACCCGTACCACTCCCAAAGGAGAGACCCATGTCCTCGCTCCGTTTCGCAGGCGGCATGTGGAGCTTCGGCCGCATCATCGACCGCTACGCCACCAACGGCTATGGCCCCGAGGTCGGCGCCCTGGAAGCCATCGACCTCGCCGCCGAGTCCGGCGAGCTGACCGCGCTCGACCTCAACTACCCTTTCGGCGACGGCGTGAGCGTCGCCGACGTGAAGGCGAAACTGGCCGAGCACGACCTCACCGTCACCAACATCACCCCCGTGATCTACGACCGCGGATACCGCTCCGGCTCCTTCACCAGCGCCGACCCCAAACTGCGCCGAGCGGCGATCGACCTCGGCCACGAGGCCGTGGACGTCGCCCGCGAACTCGGCGCCCGCTACGTGAAGTTCTGGCCCGGCCAGGACGGCTACGACTACCCTTTCCAGGTCGACTACGCCACCCTGCGGCGGCACGCCATCGAGGGCATCGGCGAGGTGGTCAAGGCCCACCCGGACATGACCTTCGGCATCGAGTACAAGCTGAAGGAACCGCGCACCCGCCTGTTCTGGTCGACGGCTGCCACGACCCTGCTCGCACTGGAGCAGATGGGCGCCGACAACATCGGCCTCGTCATCGACTTCGGCCACTCCCTGTTCGCCAAGGAGAACCCCGCCGAGGCCCTCACCCTCGCCCACTCCATGGGCCGCCTCGTCGACATCGAACTCTGCGACAACTACCGCGAGTGGGACGACGACCTGACCGCGGGCGCCCTGCACGTCGTCGAGACCCTGGAATTCCTGCACGTCACCCGGCGGATCGGCTGGGAGCACCCGCTCAAGCTCGACCTGTTCCCCTACCGCGAGGACCCGCGCGAGGCCGTCCGTGAATCGGTCGCCGCGATCCGCGCCCTCGACCAGCGCGCTGCCCGCATCCCGCTGGACGAGCTGGCCGCCGCCCAGGCGAACCACGACGCCATGACGGCCCAGCGCATCGTGCGCACCGCGCTGTACGGATAGCGCCGCGCGAAGGCATCACCCGGGTGTGGGCCCGCAGGGCCGACCCGCACCCGTCTTTCCACCCCACCCGACCGTCTAAGCGTGGTAACGGCGGAACCCGGCGCCTTTGTACGAGCAAGGGGCACCAAGACGTGAAGCCACAGCCCACCGACAGCGACACCAGAGGAAGCGTCGCCAGGCTCACCATGGCCGCCGCCATCGGCTGTCTCCTCTTCGGATACGACAACGGCGTGATCTCCGGTGCGCTGCTCCCCGTCTGCCGGGACCTGCACACCGCCACTCTGATGGCGCAGACCATCGTCGGCATCCTGCTGCTCTGCGCCGTAGCCGGCGCCTGCACGGCTGGTCAGCCGACCGACCGGATGACGCAAGATCACCCTCGGCATCGCCTGGGTCTGGACGCCTCTGGACGGCCTCTGCAACCTGTGCCATATGGGACCGTCATAGCTCACTGCAGACGGCCACCACCGCACGCGGCCACGGAGAGCGGATTGTCACTCCACGCCGGCAGCGTGCGGGTTTCGGCGCACAGGGCGGTATCGGCCCATGGCCATGTCACACCAGAGTGCGACCGGATGCAGTAGGCGGCACCCCCAATCTTTTCCGGCTCCGACCGCTGCGTGGCGCCGGGCGGCCACCCAGTCCGAGAGACCGCATCGGCCAAGATCCGGACAATTTCCGGGCCAGCGATCCTGCCAAAGTCCCGACGGGCGCTTTTTGCGCTGGTCAGCGACGCGTAGCCCACGTACTACCAGCAGACGAAGGGCCTGCTGGTGTCGTACTTGCCGAAGAAGCCGGACTTCTTCGGCTGCCGCAGGGGCGCCTGGCCAGGGCAGGTGCCCTTCAGGCGCCCCTCCGTGCCAAGGTCCACCCGACGAGCAGGCCTGCGCCCCAGTACGCCTCGCCACCGCCCGCGTAGGGGTTGACCGGGTCGGCGGTGCCGGAGAACGACAGGACGGGCACTCCCCTCCCGGGCCGGCAGGCGGCGAGGTCGGGCACGTAGGTGCCGTCCGCGTCCATGACGGGCGCCCCCGCGCGCAGGCCCGCCACCGCGGCGATGGCAGCGAGCCGGTCCGGGTGATCGCAGGCGCACTGCGACGAGGAACTGCTCGTCGTCCGGTCCGCCCGTGCCGGTGACATGCGGGACGTTCCACCGGTATCCGGGCGCGGCGTCGATCACACCCTGCGGTGCCACGAGCAGGAAGCCCTCTCTGTCTGCGGTCTGCCCCAGTTGACTGCAGTCGAGTTGCTCGGCCGCCGTGCTCTGGCTGCCGTGCAGGTCCAGCATCGTCGGCAGATGTCCGCGACCCTGCGCCCGCCGAGAGACGTAGACCACCACGGTGCGTTCCAGCCCGCCCGAACGGATGGTGAGCGTGGTGCGTCCCGCCTTCAGACCGCACCGGCCGAGATCAGTCCGTCGTGCGACGTCTCGGCCGCGGAAGCCGACGACACCGGGGCCGCGAGCAACAGGCCGCACAGAAGCGTGAGGGCCGTCCGTAGGACGTTATCCGGGTGGAGGCCGTGGCCGCGGAGAGGGCCAAGGCACGACGCGGCTCTTGCCAGGACGTTCAGGGCGTGTGTGGGCACGCCCGCCGCGGTGAAGGTGGTGTTGGTGACGGGGACGTCGTCAGGAAGTGGCGGTGTCGCCGACGTACTCGAGCGGCTTGGCGCTCTTGATCGTCTCCCCGATGTGGTCACTGGTCTCGGGAGACCGCTTGCCGTCCCGGGCGCGGCGGTGGCGGTACTCGTCCAGCCCGGGGTCGGCACGTGGTCCCTCACGACCGCGCCGTTGACCTCCGCCTCGTACACGCCCAGGGCGGTCACTCGCAGTTCGCCCGAGCGGATCGGCGCGCGGAGGGCGAATTCCCCGCGCGGCAGCACGGCCGGGCGGGCCCGGTCCGCGGCGGCTCAGTGGCGGGCGTGATCGCGCAGGCGGTCTAGCGGTGCGTCGTCATGGGAAGCCTCCTGCGGGAACGTTTCGGGTTGGCATCGGTGCGAGAAGCCGCACGGGAGGCCGCCGAGCATGCCGCCACCGCGCGTGCGGCCGTGCGGGAACACGCCTATACGGCCCGCAGCCGGACCGCGATGAACTGGCGGCCGGGCAGGTCGATGCGGAAGACCCCCTCGTAGGTACCGGGCAGTTCGGTGACGGTCATCCCCCAGGTGTCGATGACGTCCACTTTCCACCGGATGCCGGGACGCAGCGCGAAGGTGCGGTAGCGCGGCTGGCCGAAGCCGAAGTAGGCGAGGCGGTAGGTGTCGGCGACGCCGCCGACTGGGACGTCCCAGTCGCCGAGGAGCGGGCCGATGCCGTCCTGCGGGGACTCCTCCAGGATGCGGTGGAGGAAGGCGATCCGGGCTGGAGACTCGCCCTTGAGGGTGCCGCCCTTGGACCACCACAGCACCTCGTCGTCGGCCAGGTAGGTCTCGCCGTGGCCGACGTATCCGCCCCGGACGGCTCCCTCCCAGAAGCGGCGGACCAGCTCCTGAGCGGGAAGGTTGCCCCAGCCCTGGTCGATGTCGCCCTCGTAGCCGCACTCGTCGATGACCACCGGCTTGTTCCATTCGGTGCGCCACGCGTCGGTGTTCTCGGCGGTGCGGTAAACGTCGACGCGCTGGACGCTGGCGTGGGTGACCCAGTTGGCGTTGTTGTCCCAGAAGTCCGTGCAGTTGTGGATGCCCAGCAGGTGGCCATGCGGGTCGGTGTCGCCGATCACGGCGGCCATCCGGTGCCAGTCCTCCTCTGTCTTGGCCCACAGCAGGTCGTATTCGTTGGCCAGCGACCACCACACGTTGGGGAGGGCCGCCAGGCGGGCGACCACGTAGCGCAGGTAGCGGTCGTCGGCGACCGGGCCCATGTCGGAGAAGCCCCAGCGGTCGTAGGGGTGGAAGAGGATCAGGTCGGCCTGGATGCCCAGTTCGCCGAGTTGGCGGATGCGGTTCTCCAGGTGGGTGAAGTAGGCGGGGTTGAGGTGCCGGAAATCCCAGCCGTCCTTGAGGGAACCGGCGAAGGGGTAGAGCGGCGGTTCGTTGGCGTTGAAGAGGTACGCCTTGGGGAAGACGCACATCCGCATCTTGTTGAACGGCGCCTCGGCGAGGGTGCGCAGGGTCCGCTCCTCCAGTTCGTCGCCCTGGTGCGTCCAGGCGTACGCCGTTGTGCCGATGGGGAGATGACGGGTGCCGTCGGCGTGGCGGAAGTGGAAGGTGTTGTGCACGCGGACCGGGCCGTGTTCGCCGGGGGCGGCGGGGAGGCAGTCGAAGGTGCCGGTGATGCCGGTCAGGGAGCGGGAGTTGGAGGTGGTGGCGAAGCCCCAGGCGCCCTCTTCGTCGGGCATGAGGCGCAGGCGGTGGATGCCGTCGTCGTCGTAGAAGCCGTGCGCGGTGAGGGTGCGCCCGGTGTCCTGGTGGATGAACTCGGCGCTCAGCGCGATGTCGGTGAAGGGGTTTCCGTGAGCCGGACCGTGGAGTTCGAGCTCGAACGGGTGCCAACGGGTGACCGAGGAGGGCCAGTCGGCGTCGGCGCTGCCGAGCGGGACCTCGGGTCCTTCGTAGCTGTCGGAGGGGACGGTCACCGCCTCGGTGGGGCGCGGTTGATCGGCCAGGGTCTCGTCGACGGTGGCGAGTTCGACGAAGAAGGCGTCCCTAGCCTCGGGGTTGGCGCGGGTGTTGTCGAGGAAGCCGACGACCTGCGCGAGGCTGACGTGGCGCAGTTGCACACCGAGGGGGGCGTTGACGATGCCGGAGAGGTGTTTGCGGACGACGGCCGTGGCCTGCCGGTTGCGCAGGACGTCGCCGAGGAGAGAGTCGGGGCTGTACGGCATCGGGGCTCCAGGGGATAAGGGCGGGGCGGCGGGGTCAGTGCTTGGTGTCGTGACCCTCGTAGCGGAACCGACGGGCGTCGACGACGCCGGCGGACCGTAGCCGTCGGTGGCGTACCGGTCGATGGTGCGGCCGAAACTCCACATCCCTCCGGCATGACTGCGCGGCGTGATCGACACAAGATCTACCTGAATTAATATTCAAATACCGGTGAACAGGGGATGGCCGGGAACGTAAGCCGGGCCCGTTGTGCATGTCAAGAGTGCACCGCCACTTTTCCCAATCGCCGCAAACAGCCTATAGAACCCCTACTGCCCCCGCCCGATCACCCCCTGTCGGCGCCTTGACGTGATACTGGGAGGTGGCACACTATCCCGAAAAATATAAACCACTTTGTGAATGAATATTCACACGCTCGCCACTGGCCACGCCGCCTCGGCGCGCTACCGCGACCTGCGGCAGGTCACCCGTGACGGCCGGCCGCAGCCGTGGAGCCGCTTCGGAACATGTCCACCAAAGTCCGGGGGCGGATTGTGAAGACGAACCGGAACGGCTGCGGCGGCTGGCGGCCTGGCACGACGCGGTGGCGCGCAGCCGGAACGCGAGGAAGGTGCCCACCTCATGAGCCCGGCATCAGAGGGCCGGACCGGCCCGAATCTCAGTAGTGTTCAGGGGGTGTCCCAACATCCAGACCTCACCAGCCACGAGCCGGTCGACAAACTCCGGCTTATCGTCCGTGTTGCCCGGATGTACCACGAACGCGGCTTGCGCCAGGCCCGGATCGCCGAAGCGCTGAACCTCTCCCAGGCCGGCGTCTCCCGGCTGCTGCGCAGCGCGGCCGAGCTGGGCGTGGTGCGTACCGTCGTGGTCTCCCCTGAAGGGATCCACAGCGACCTGGAGGACGCGGTCGCCGAGCGCTACCAGCTGACCGACGTGGTGATCATCGACGGTGACGACCTGCTCGACCACCCGCGCAGCCTGCTCCGCGCCCTCGGCTCTGGTGCCGCCAGCTACCTGGAGACCGCCTTCCGCCCCGGGGACCTGATCGGGGTCTCCACCTGGAGCGAGACCCTGTTGGCCGCCGCCAACGTGATGCAGCCAGCCAAGCAGCAGGTGGCCGACAAGGTCGTCCAGCTCATGGGCGGTATGGGCGACCCCCAGGGCCAGGTCCAGGCCACCCGCCTCACCGCCCGCCTCGCCGACCTGACCGGCGGCACCCCGCTCTTCGTCCGGGCCCCGGGTCTGGTCGGCTCCGCCGAGGCCCGGCTCTCCCTGCTCCACGACCCGACGGTGGCGGAGGTCAGCCAGGCATGGCAGCAGCTGACCGTCGTCCTCGTCGGCATTGGCAGCGTCGAGCCCTCGCCGCTGCTGCGGCTCAGCGGGAACGCGGTCGCGGAGGACGAGCTGGCGCGGCTGCGGTCGCTGGGGGCGGTCGGGGACATCTGCCAGCGCTTCTTCGACGAGAACGGGACATACGTCGACGCTGGGCTGGGCGAGCGGACAATCGGCATCTCGGCGGACCAGCTCCGCACGGTCCCCCGCCGCCTCGCCGTCGCGGGCGGCCTGCGCAAGTACGCCGCCGTGCGGGGGGCGTTGAGGGGGCGGTGGATCACGGCGCTGGTGACGGACACGAGTACGGCGCGGCGGCTGCTGGAGGAAGAGGAGTGAGGGAGGCACCGTGGCCGACGCCCCCTATTGATGTGCTGGGGTGGGCGCTTCCGTGATGCCGTCGTGAAGTGCCGAAGAGCTCGGCCGCACCCAGCGTGCGGTCGCGGCGTTGCACGACCTGCTGACGCCTCCAGCATCCGGGGACGCGCCCAGGATCGAACTGCGCAGCGTCGGCGCGGTCCAGGCTGCGGCGTTCACCGCGGCACCGCCTACCGGGCGGAGCTGTCGGTGCGCGTCGACCAGCCGGTCCTGTCCGACGACCCGGTCCTCCAGCGCGACCTCCAGCTGCCGGACTCCTGGTGGCAGGACCTCGCCGTGACGCTGGAAAAGGTGGCGGCCGTCGACACCGACCGCGTCGCCGTACGACAGCAGTTCATGGACCGGGCGATCCCCGAGTTCGTGGGCATCCCGGCCCCGGCCGTGACTCGCTGGACCGCCGCCCACTCCGACCTGCACTGGGCTAACGTCACCGCACCGCTGAGGATTCTCGACTGGGAGGGCTGGGGGCGCGCTCCCCGGAGGGATTCGACGCCGCCACGCTCTACGCCTACACACTGCTCCAGGAGGACGTCGCCGCCCGCGTCCGAGACGTCTTCCCTGTCCTGGGCAGCCCGGCCGGCCTCGCAGCCGACGGCCGCCTCACCACACGCCGCGTGCGGGCCGAGCAGCACGGCCGGCGCGTCACGATGGGCGTTCGCTGGGGCCGCTTCGTCACCCGCCATCCCTGGAAGATGCTGCTGGCGTCGGTCGTCGGCCTGGGCGTGCTGGCCATCCCGGCACTGTCACTGCGGCTGACCCTGCCCGACGACACACGCGGGTACCGGTGAAGCCCAGCGTGGCGGGCAGGAGGGTGAGCGCGACCAGGACGGCGACGGTGATGGCGAAGGCCGCGGCCAGGCCCATGGTGGTGAGCATCGCGATGCCGATGACGCTCAGACCGGCCAGCGCGATGACGACGGTCAGGCCGGCGAAGACGACCGCCGAGCCCGCGGTCCCCAGGGCGCGCCCGGCGGCTTCCTCGGGCGCGTGCCCCTCACGCAGCTCTGTCCGGTAGCGCGAGACGATGAACAGGGCGTAGTCGATGGCCACCGCCAGACCGAGCATGAGCGCCAGAGTCTGCGCGTTGGAGGCCATGTCGACGAACGACGAGGCGACGGTGATGGCACACAGGGCGATACCGACGCCGACGATCGCGGACAACAGGGGCAGTCCGGCCGCGACCAGCGAACCGAAGGTGATGACCAGGACGAAGGCGGCGACCAGCAGACCGATCAGTTCGGCGGCGTTGCTCTCTTCCTCCTCCAGCACCGCGTTGCCGCCCAGACTGACGTTCAGGCCCGCCTTCTCACCCTTGTCCGCCACCTCGTGCAGGGCGTCCGACGCGGCGGGAGTGATGTCGGCCTGCGGGACGGCGTAGGTCACCTGGGCGTAGGCGATGCTGCCCGAGGAACTGACCAGGCCGGCGGTGAAGGGGTCGGTGACGCTCGCCACCTGCGGCGCCTTGCGCAGGTCAGAGACCAGGGACTCCACCTCCTGCTTGTGCGCGGCGGACGTCAGCTTCTGCCCGTCCGGAGCCTCGATGACCACGCGAGCCGCGGCGCCGGCGGCCGAAGCCTGCGGGAACTCCTTCTCCAGCAGGTCGATGGCCTGCTGCGACTGGGTTCCGGGAAGGGTGAAGTCGTCCGTCGTACTGCCGGACACGCTGCTGACGCCGATCACCGCGGCGACGAGCACCGCGATCCACGCCAGCAGCACCAGCCGGCGCCGCCGGAAGGCGAGCCGGCCGAGCCGGTAGAGAAAGGTGGCCACGAAAATTACTCCCACCAGGAGGAAAAAGGATGTGTGAGGGCGAGCCCGACAGGCTCCGCCCATGAACGTAGGAGTCGGGTGCGGCCGAAAAGAGCTACTGGAGGACGAATCCGCGCCCGGGGCGGTACTCCGGTACCGGGTGGTGTCCTCCTTGAGGCGGGTGTGCCGGGTCTCAGCCGGCCGGGTGGGCGGCGAGAAGTGCCGTGGTCGCGTCCCACAGCTCCCGCTGTACGCGCGGGTCCCGGCCGGGTTCGGGGCACTGCAAGGGGCGGGCGTCGCGGGCGGAGAAGTAGCCGCCGGTGGTGCCCGCGAGTGCCGGATCGGTGGCGAGCCGCACGATGATGCCGGCGCCCTTGCGGGGATCGCCGATCCTCAGGGTGTTCAGCACCCGCTGCAGGACGGCGGAGCCGGGCAGGTCCCGGCCCAGGCCGGTGGCGTTGAAGCCGGGGTCGCAGCAGTTCACGGTGACCTTGTCCGCGTCCAGGCGGCGGGCGAGTTCCTGCGTCCACATGATGGTCATCAGCTTCGTGCGCCCGTACAGGGGCATCGACTCCCGGCGGGTGTAGGGCTCGGTGCGCCGCAGGTCCTCGGCCGGGGCGATCGTTTTCGCCTGTTGGGCCGCTTCGGAGGCGACGTTGACGATCCGGGCCGGCGCGGAGGATCCGAGTTTCGCTGTCAGCGCCTCGGTCAGGACGAACGGGCCGAGGTAGTTCACCGCCGTCATGTCCGCGAGGCCCTCGGTGGTGATGCGCTGCGCGAAGGCGTGGAGGCCGGCGTTGTTGACCAGGACGTCCAGGCGCGGGTAGCGCGCGGCGATCTCCTCGCCCGCGCGGCGGGCGTCGGAGAGCAGACCGAGGTCGGCGTGGAAGACGTCGACGGGCTCGTCGGTCACCGCCTTCAGGTCGGTGACGAGGGCTTCCGCCTTGCTGCGGGAGCGGGCCACGGTGCCGATGCGGTAGCCCTGGCGGGCCAGCTCGAAGGCGGCGATGCGGCCCAGTCCGGAGGTGGCTCCGGTGATCACGGCGACGGGACGATCCATCCCACAACCCCTTTCATGAGGTACCTCACGATCACGTTGTGCGAGGATACCCGAACCATGGAGCAGCACGAATCGACGACCACGGGCAGCGCCCCGGAGCAGGTGGGACTGTCTTTCCTCACCCTCGCGTACAGCCTGCGCGAACGGGTCGACCAGCGCACGACGGCGACCGCCGGCCTGTCCCTGTCCCGCACCAAGGTCCTTCAGGTGCTGGCCGGCCGCGGCGCGCTCCACCAGGCGGAGCTAGCGGCTTTCCTCGGCCAGGCACCGCGCTCCGTCACCCAGATCGTGGAGGGTCTTGAGCGCCTCGGCATGGTCGCCCGGACCAGCGACCCCGAGGACCGCCGCCGCAAGACCGTCTCCCTCACCGACACCGGCCGCACGGCACTGAGGGCCGCGGAAGAAGCGGGCACGCACGTACTTCGCCAGTACTTCGGCCGGCTCGAACCGCAACAGCTGGCCACACTCGACACGCTGCTCGCACACCTGGACGTCACCCTCACTGGTGACAAGACCGGCTGACACGAGCACGGAAGAAATCGCCTGCAGCATCCAGCCAGACCGGCACGGGCTGACCGGCTTCGAGGGCCTAGCTTCCACCCGGTCGCCCCGGTCGGCCCTTCCGGGAGTCGCCGGGCCAGGAGACCGACCGCTTCGACCCCGGTCGAGGCCGGCGAACCGTCGCAGGTCCGCGAGGGATTCCTCACCCGCCGGGACTCCGGCCAGAACCTGGGGCGAGGCCTTCAGCGTTTGTGCCAGCTGGCGTAGTCGGTGAGGGGAGGGGGAGTGGCACCCCTGTTCGTAGCTGGTGATCTGCCAAGCCGACACGCCCTCTTCGGCAGCGAGCGGGCCTGGGTCAGACCCGCTTCCTGCCCGAGGAGGGACAGTGAACCGGACGCGAAGGGCCCGACGGATTACATGGAGCATGCGACCGGGGCTGATGGATCGCCGGTGTGACCTGGTGCCCTCACCGCAGTCCGCGCACACGAACGATCACGAGGTGCGAGCCGCCTGTGATCATGCAGGTCAGCCACCGCTTAGGATCGACGGGAGCGGCTGGAATTGGCGCAGAAGGAAAGGGCGGTGGGCACGATGCAGCAGACGGTCAGCGTCTACACGCTGCCCGACCTCGTGCGAATGGCACAGGACGGCC
The DNA here is from genome assembly GCF_036182465.1 of Streptomyces sp. NBC_00258. Lineage (NCBI taxonomy): Bacteria > Bacillati > Actinomycetota > Actinomycetes > Kitasatosporales > Streptomycetaceae > Streptomyces > Streptomyces sp. NBC_00258. The sequence continues at coordinate 51,475 of NZ_CP108081.1, read as the reverse complement.
GCTTCAGGGTCAGGGCTTTCGCCCGGCCCGCCGTGTGGGGGCACCACCAGATCACTGAACTCTTCGACTCCGTCCACCGTGGCTTTCCCATCGGCACGATCACTGTTGCAGAACAGCCCGCTCCGGAAGAAGACCTCCGCATCGCCAGCGTCCCCGTCCATGCTCCCGCCGACCGTCACGCCTGGACGGTCCTGGACGGCGTCCAGCGCCTGACCACACTTGTCGGCGTATGGAATGACCGGCACGGTCAGGTAGACGACGACCGCTATGCCGTCTGCTACGACCTGGACAGAGACCGGTTCTTTCCCGGCTTGCGCCGCGACGCCCTGCCGGTGAGCGTGGCCTGCCAAGAAGACCGCCTGTCCTCCTGGATTGCAGGGCACCCTTTCCTGACCGAAGACAACATCAGCGAATGCTGGCGCCTGCACGCAGCCCTGACGTCGTACCAGATGCCCGTCACCGTACTGAGCGGCATCGAGAGCAAAGAGTCGCTGTATCTGCTGTTCACCCGCATCAACGGTGCTGGAGTGGGCCTGGCCCGATCCGACATCACACGAGCCCGCCAAGAGGCCGACGCCCGCACCCTCCTGGTCTCCGGCGAACAACCCCTCATCAGGCAGAGCGAGCAGCTCGGCTTCGGCCGCCTCCCTGAAGCGCTGGCCGTGCAATGCGTGCTGGCAGTCGCAGAACCCCGCGAACGGATCCCGAAAAGCGCCCTGCGCAAGCGCATGGACTCGCTCAGCGCGTCCGCAACGCGAGAGGCCGTAGAACGGGCCCGTCCAGCGCTGGAAGCATCACTGCGATTCCTGCGCAAGCAGGCTCGTATTCCCCACGTCCGCCTGCTGCCCCATCCCGAAGTCCTCCCCGTCCTTGTGCGGTTCACCAGCGTCTTCGGACCGCCTACCGGGCGGACACAGGAACTGCTGCGACGCTGGATCTGGCGCTCCGCCATGCTCACCCGGCAACAGGCCAGTGTGCTCAACGAGGCCCAGGCATCGCTCGGCAGCACACCGGAATCCGAAGCCGCACGCCTTCTGAGCTCCCTCCCGCACCCCGAGCCTCAGCCCTTCCGGCCCGACCTCCAGTCCACGACGGCGCAACGCCCTGAGGGGAGGCTGAACGCCCTGGGACTTCTGTCCGCGGAACCGTCCCTGCTCGTCCCCTCGGCTTCCGTCGTCAGCAACCAGCCCGGCACGCCCCTGTCGGTCAGCAGCCTCCTCACCCCCTGGCTCGACAGCGAGCACGATCTCTTCTGCCGACTGACGCCTCAGATGCCCGGACACCCCCAGTCCGCAACACTGGGCAACTACCTGCTGCACCCTCCCGCTTCCCCCAAGGCACTGCTGCACGCGATCACCTCGCAGGATGCTCAGGCCAGGTCCTTGCTCGCCAGACACTTCCTGGACCCCCACGGCATCCAACTGCTCAGCAGCCAAAGGTACGAGGAGTTCGTCCAGCACCGTGAGGACCTGCTGAAGACTGCCATCACCCATCGGGCACAGTCATTTGCCCGATGGGGCTTCAAGGACCGTGGCCACCTTCCCAGCCTGCCGGACTCCGCACGGGACACACCCAAAGGGACGCAATGACGGCCAGCACCGCACAAGCACGTGTCCTGCTCGGGGACAGACGCGTGGGAACCCTCCACTACGCCCAGGGCCAGACCTCGTTCGTGTACGAGGACCTGGAGCCCGACCACCCGGTACTGGGCCTGCGGTTCGACTACGACCCCGACTACGCTGCGCACCCCGTCACCGGAGTTCCCAGCTGGTTCGCCAACCTCCTTCCCGAGCGGGAATCGGGCCTGCGCCGCCTGTACAACCAGCAGCTCGGCCGCCGCGACACCCCCGACTTCCTGCTCCTGCTCCACCTCGGACACGACCTGCCTGGAGCTGTACGGGTCGAGACGGAGGGCACGTTGCCCACCGCCATGAGCGAAGCGCTCGAAGAGGCCCAGTTGACGACGCACCGACCGAAGATGAGCTTCTCCCTCTCCGGCATGCAGCTGAAGTTCTCCATGACCGCAGATGGCGACGGATTCCGGCTCCCTGCACCGCAGCAGCTCGGAGACTGGATCATCAAGCTGCCCAGCAACGTGCATGAGCAACTGCCCGCCAATGAGAACACCATGATGCGCTGGGCGGCTTTGGCAGGCATCGACGTACCCGAGCACCGCCTCGTGCCCCTGAACTCGTTGCATGGCCTGCCCGAGGAACACCTGTCGGAAGACGGCCTCGCCTTTGCCGTGAGCCGGTTCGACCGAGAGCACCGCGATCGCATCCACCAGGAGGACTTTGCGCAGGTCCTTGATGCCAGCCCAGCGGAAAAAGACCGAGGCTCACAGGAACTCATCGCACAAGTACTGCTGGACTACTGCCCCGAAGACTTCGATGAGTACATCCGCCGCCTGGTGTTCTGCGTTGCCGCCGGGAACACGGACGAGCACCTGAAGAACTGGTCACTGCGCTACCCCGACAGATACACGCCCCGTCTTTCCCCGGCCTACGATCTGGTAGCTGTCACCTCCTACCCCGTCTACCGCCGCGACGTCCTCACACTGCCGATAGCAGAGCAGGCCAACCCCCGATACATCACGCGTGACCATTTCCGGCGCTTCGCAGAGTCCCTCGACACCGACCCGGCACCCGTGCTGCGCACAGTGGACCAGACCGTCGAACGGCTCCACGCCACATGGCCCCAAGTTCACGACACGCCACATACCCCTGCGTTTGTCCGCGCCAACATTGCCGACCGGCTGAGGACCCTGCCTCTCCTGCAATCCGCACGTCAGTCCTCGGAAACCTGAGTGCACCGGCATCTGGTACCAGCTCTGCCAGAGGCCCTGACAGAAGCAGCTGACCCTGTGATTTCGAGGTGGGTGGTCGTTGGTCTGGTCGTGGGGAAACGACAGTGGCGGCCGTGGATCGTGTCGGATGAACTGCGGCCGCTCATCGAGCCGTTGGTGCCCGAGCCGGTTCCAAAGCTAGTGGAGGGTCGGCCGCGGGTACCGGACCGGCAGGCACTGTGCGGGATCCTGTAAGGGACCGTAAAGAATCAACACGTTGGTTTGGTCTCTGTCGTGAGGGTTGATCCGTGTGTGGTGGCGTGGACGAGGAGTCCTGCCAGGGTGTTGAGGTGTGCTGCTGGGGGCTGTGGTGTGTGTCCATGCTGGTCCATCAGGCGCCGGATTTCGCTAGTGGTGTGGCGGATGGTGTCCTTGCTGACGGCGAAGAGTTGGGCGAGCGCGGTGGGTGGCAGGGCGAGGTTTTGTTGCAGCACGGTGGCCAGGACCCGGTCGGCCAGGTCGAGTTTGGCTTTGCGGCCGCCGCCCGGAGCCCGACGTCGTTCGCCGCCGTCGCGTCGGGTGGCTGGGTCCTGTTTCTGCAGCGTCTGCCAGTCGGCGGTCAGGGTCTCGATCAGCTCGGTCAGTGCGGTGCGGGTCATGCCGGTCAGCGCGGGATGTGACAGAGCACCGCGGTCGCAGTTCAGCGCTGGCCCGAGGACCGGCTCTGGATGGCTGGATCTCGGGCCGACGGGGTGGGGGGCACCGTGTCCGTTCCATTCGCCGTGGAAGGCATGTCCGGTGACCGGCACTGCGTTCAGTTCGGCGTCGCTGACCCCCACACCGATGGGATAGGCGCCGGTGTCGAGTTCGGCGTGGACGGTGAGACCAGTGCGGGTGGTGGTCGCGGCGATGGACTGTATGACGACTTCGTGGCTGTTCAGCGGTCTGCCGCGCCAGTTCATGGTGATCGCGGAGAACAGCCGGTGTTCCACCTTGTTCCACTTCGATGTACCCGGCCAATGCCGTTGCTTGATCTCGTCAAGCAGTTCGCAGTGACGGTGGAGGAGCGCGGTCGTTGGGCCCAGCATGCATCCTTGGGTGGGGTTGTCCGATCATGTGCGGCTGGGGGTGGTGACCCGGTGGGTGACTCCGGAACTGGTCGCCGAGGTGCTGGAGAAGTGCCGGGTCCGGGACAAGAAGCCCGGCGCACTGCCGGCCGGGTTCATGGTCTACTTCACGCTTTCCCTGGCGCTGTTCCAGCAGGACTCCTATGACGATGTGGCGGAGCAACTGGTCGGCAGCATGCGGGAGTTGAGCGGGAGCATCCCGAACAAGTCCTCGTTCACGCGGGCGCGCAGGCGTCTGGGACCGCTGGTCCTGGAGGCCGTCTTCCGCGAGCTGGCCGATCCGTTGGCCCCCGTCGGCCTGGGGGGCTCCTTTTACCGCGGGATGAGGCTGGCCGCGGTGGACGCGCCGGACACGCCAGCCAACCGGGCCCCGTTCGGTGGGCCGGTCAAGAACGGTCAGCCGGCGGGGTTCCCTCAGGTGCGGGTGGTGACACTGACCGAGTGTGGCACGCACGCGCAGGTCGACGCGGCGGTGGGCGGATTCAACGGCGGTGAGCGGGAGTTGGCGCTCACTTTGGCGACCTCGGCGGGCAAAATGCTCGTCATCATGGACCGGGGCTTCCCCGGGGTCGAGTTATGGAAGGCCTATCTCGGAGCCGGGGCCCATCTGCTGATCCGGGCTCGCTCGCCGGTGGCGCACCGGCCGGTTGAGTATCTGCCCGACGGGACCTACCTGGGGAGGATGAACCTGGGCGGGCAGAAGGGCGCACATCCTGGCGGGGTGTTGGTCCGGGTGATTGAGTACCGCGTCGACGGCGGCGAGGTGGTCAGGCTGTTGACTGATCTGTTGGACCCGGTTGCGTATCCGGCGGCGGAGCTGGCAGGGCTCTACCATGCCAGGTGGGAGGCGGAGTCGGCGTTCCGGCAGATCAAGACGTTCCAGCGCGGGCCGGTCGAGGTCCTGCGCTCGGGAGACCCGGATCTGGTGCGGCAGGAGGTCTGGGCGCACCTGGTCGTGCACCACTGCCTCACGCGGGTCATCATGTGTCTGGCCGACGACAACGGCATCAACCCGGACCGGGTCTCGTTCGTCAAGGTCCTCAAGCACACGCGGCGCAGTGTAGTGCGGCAGTGCGCGGATACGCCCAAGAAGATCGAGAAGTTCCTGGCCGTGCTGGCGGCGAAGGTGCGCCGGAAGCTCGACAACGGCGCCAGGCGCCTGCGCGAGGCGGACCGGCACCTCAAACGGCCGGACTCGAAGTACTCCTCGAAGCTCTCCTACCGGATCAACACCCGGGACCGGCAACCGACACGGCGGACCACAGCCAAGGCCATCACGTTGCACACCGCGATAGTCCAGTAATCAAGCAACGGCATTGTGTACCCGGCGGCATGTGGCAGACGGTGACGGTCAGGCCGGCCCGGGCGGCGAACGCAGCCATTTCGGTCTTCCATGCCCGGGTGCGGTAGCCGTTGGAGCCGCCGGCATCGGCGGTGATCAGCAGACGGGTGGCCTGCGGGTAGTCGAGGCGTCCTTGCCCGTTCTACCAGCGGCGGATCGATTCGACTGCGAAGGCCGCAGTGTCGTGATCGGTACCGACGTTCACTCAGCCGGTGTCCGCCGCCAGGTCGTAGATGCCGTAGGGCAGGGTCTTGCCCAGTGCATCACCGGGGAAGTCATGGACGTCAACCCGCACGGGTTCACCGGCCGGCCGCCATAGACGTCCCGTATTCTTGAACTCCCCGACGACTTCCTTCTTTTTCGCGTCCACACTAACCACGGGCTCGTCGTCCGCCTGATGGTCTTTGACCTGTTCGTTGGTGTACCTGAACTGCGCGTCGCGGTCGGGGTGTTGAGCACCTTCAAGGGTCTTTGCATTGGCCTGCAGGCTGAAACCGCTCTCCCGCAGCAGCCTGCCCACGGTCGGTGCCGAGGCGGCATGGCCCTGCCGCGTCAGTTCCCCGGCCAGAGACCGCAGTCACCTGGTCGTCCACCGCAGCGGCGACATCGGATCGCCCGCTCATCCGGCTCGGCCAATGCCAGCAGCGTGGGAACGAGCAGAGGGTCAAGCTCTTCGGCGCTCTTGCGACCGCCGCAGTCCCGGCGGACCCGGCCATCGGGCAGTGGATCTTCGCCACCCTCCAACTCGAAGACCCCCTTCCGCACCGTCGTCTCACTCACCCCCGCGGCACGCGCGACGGCCCGGACCCCGCCGTGCCCCAGCACCCGGGCCTCGGCGGCCAGCGCCAGCCGCTGCTGCCGCTCATTGAGATGAGGGAACAACACCCCGAATCGCAGGACAAGTTGGTCACGAAGCTAGCTCGGTATGCGCACACCACACCAACGACGGAGAGACCGTGAAGCAACGTGTTGATTCTTTACGCTACCTAAGTGGAGTCGGCTCTGCCCTGTGGTGCACGCCCCCTCCCGGGATACTGGAGGAGGATGACAGGATGCGCTCATGACAAAGCTGGCGGTGAAGGTCGGGGGGACGCACCTCGAAAGTCTCATCAAGAATCTCACCAGCCGAGAACGCTCACGCCCTGGCGCGTCCTTGATGCCCGAAACACACTGTCACCGAGGGCTTGCCCCCACGAGCAAACCTCATGGGTAGACCTCGTTAGCCCTTGGCCGTTGTATACGGTGGTGACATGAGTAAACGTATCGGCACCCAGAGCGGCACAAAAAGGTTCATTTCGAAGGTGCTCAATCGTCCCTTCCTCGGGCTTCTGCTTATCCTTGCGCTGATTGTTGGGGTTTGGATTGGCCTGCAATTGGTACTACCCGCCTTGACCTGAGGTCATGCAGAAATGCTTCTGGCCGCCCCGGCGTCGCACTATCAGGGCGGCCAGAATAGCAGCCAGGTCAGCAGTTCGACGTGGCCTTATACCAGGGGAAATTGTTTGACGGCAGAAACTTCTTCTTATCCTTGGTCTCCGGATTTACCGTCATAGTGCAATAGGATCCCTGGATCGGCTCACCGCCGGGCTCCTGGCCTCTGTAATAAGTCCGCACGCTGCGCTTCTGGCTGCAGTGATTGTTGAAGTAGATCGTCTGGCTCGCCGGGCCCCGGTACCCGATGGATATATTGAACTTCTTCGTCGACGAGCTGCACTTCCAGCTATAACGCTTCCAGACCCCGCTCGCAGCGATCGCTGCATCGGCTCCGGCGCTGGCGTCGATCTCATCGGCATCGACTTCGATCCTCTCGAAGTCGGCGTCGAACTCCGCGAACAAGGCAGGGTTGGCAACCTCCCCATCGACAGCGGCGAGATCGGTACCTGCCTCACCAGCGTGCGCCGTGGCAGGGATACCGGCCATGAGCGCCACTGCGGTCAGCGACCCCAACGCAGCCTGCAATGTCCGCATCCGAATGTTCTGGCGATTACGCATGGACATGCGAATTCCCCCTTTTAGTTCTACAGATTTGCGGTCGGGGATCAAGGTATGGGTTCGCGTAGCAAAAAACAAAGGATTTGAGTAGGACTTGAGGGTGGAATTCAAAATTCCATTTGGGTGAACCCGATCGGGGGCCCACTCTTCACGTTCAAGGCGCCTGACCCACAATCAGGTCCTTCGAATGGGGTCCCGGATCCTGCGGCCAGCTGATCGGGAGCGGACAGGCGAGCGCCCGGAGTACTGAAGGCGAGACAGAGGCTAGGAGCATGGCGCTTAAGGGCGTGCAGATCTTTAACTCGTTTTTTTGACCTTGGTTGGGGTGGGGTTGGAAGCGAGGAACGTCGCGACGTCGGCTGGTGTGTGGAAGCGGGCGGTTGAGGTGTCGACGTGGTGGCCGTGTGTTTCCAGGAGTGGGCGGACTTCCTGTTTCGCTCGGTTGATGGTCATGGCGGTGACGCCGAAGAGTTGCCCGAGGAGGTCCATGGTGGCGAGTTTGCGCAGGTGGAGCACGGTGGCCAGGACCCGGTCGGCTGGGTGAGCTTGGCTTTGGCGCCTGCGCCGGGGGCGACCATGCGCTCGTGACTGCGGCGCGTGCGGAGCACTTGCTCGCGTTGGACCTCCACCACGCTCTTCGAGTACCTGGAAATCTTCCATATCCGACAGCGCAGGCACTCCGCGCTGGGCATGCTCGGTCCGGTGGAGTACGAACTCCGTTCCCCGCCGGTAGCGTGAAACCAAGTAACTCGACTCCACCCAACTCGGGACAGTCCGGAGCCTCCATCAGACCCGGGGTGCCTCTGTATCTGTCAACCGGCTTGAAGCAGTCTCTGGTTGCGCCGTTTGTAGGCCTGCATTCGGAATGTCCCGTTCCGATGTAGCGGCCTGGGCTTTTCCGACCGTCTCAATTGGAGGACACGACACTTCTGTCTCACGACCTTGTCCCTTGACATCCGCTGCCGACATATATGCCATGTGCTGGGCCGGTGGTTCATCCGTGATCCGGCCGAACGGAATATCTGGGCGGCCATGAGAAGTGTGACTCCTCGGGGGGGGCCGGGGTTCGTGTCAGGCGCCGGCGTGGAGGTAGGCGGCCCACAGGAAGGGGGTCCGGGTCCGGTCGAGCTGGCCGGGCAGGTCGTGGCCGTCACGTACGCCGCGCACGGCCTGGTGCAGCGCCTGGGCTGCCCGGCTGGTGTCGATGGTTCCGTCAGGGGTGCGCAGGTGGGTGTAGAAGCTGTCGGCGACGGTGACGGCGATCTGGTCGTCGATCTCCCACAGGGTGCCGACGACGTGGGGGAAGCCGGCCAGCTGGAAAGCAGAGGTCAGATGGATGGCCTCGTCGGCCAAGTTAGCGGTGTCGATGGCCGCGGTGCGGCAGGCAGATAGGTAGGCCAGCTGGGCATGGTCGAGGCGGACGGGGGTGAGGCTGGCGACGGTGAGGGGGTCGCTTTGATGGTCGTGGAGCAGCAGCAGGCTCTGGGAGGGGTCGGTGGGGTGGCTGGCGAAATGAGCGATCGGGCAATGGGACAGGTGGTCTAGGACGGCTGCTTTGGTCGGCGTGCTCGGCGGCGAGTTGGCCGGTTGGCCATCGGGGTCGGGTTCGCGCAGCAGTACGGTGCGCGGTAGGTGGCGGCGCAGCATCTCGGCCTCGGCACTGACGTGGCCCAGGCGGCCGTGACGGGGGAGGCCTGGGGTGGTGGGCATCGCGACGACCAGCCCTTGGACGGGCGTATCCGGGTGCGGGACGTTTTCCCGGGTGCGCTGGCGGGCGTAACGGAGGGCGCGGACGGTGGGGGTGTGGGACGAGATGACCCGGTCCATGACGGTGCGCCGGTGCGGGTCGTCGGCGGGGTCGGTGTGGTAGCCGGCAGCATGCAGGGGCAGCAGTCCCAACAGTCCGCCCGGTGCCCACCACATCCGCGGCCATTCGGCGTCTGCCGGCGGCTGGCGGTGGTGGCCCAGCGTGTCCAGGACGGGTCCGGCCGCGGTATCCCACAGCCATTGCAGGACCTGGGTGATGACGTCCTGTGCCTGCCGCCGCTGGGTTTTGTCCCGGTCCGTGGTGGCGGTGTGCAGCGCCTGCTGGAAGGAGGTTGCCTTCTCGGCCAGGGCGTCGGTGGTGAGTTTGGGGAGCTCCAGGTAGGTGATGCCAGCCGTGGTGAGCAGCAGGGCGTCGCTGCGGTAGCCGCTGGTGTTGAATACCACGACGGGGCCTTGTTCCGCCTGGGTGAGAAGTTCCTGGGTGGTGGGCGGGAGGGCGAAGGAGGCGAAGTCATCCAGGTCGCGGATCTCCACCAGGGTCTGGGCGAACTCGCGGGCCAGTCGGTGCCGGTCGTGTACGGCGCGATCCTGCCGCACCGTGAGGGTGTCCGTCTCACCACTCCCGTCGGCGGGGGTGGTGGGTTGGTCGAGTTGGTCGCGCAACTGGACGAACCGTGCGGCGAGGTCGGGGCGCTGCCGGTTGAGGTCGGTGAGATCGCTGCGGGTATCCAGTGCTTGGCTGAGCAGCACCGCCCGCCCGGCCTCTAGCAGCCGCAGCGCGCGGGTTGCGCGTTCCTTCCGGGTCCCGCGGGAGTCAGCGAGAGCCAGCGCTGCGGCATCCCCGGCCAGTCCGGCGAAATCGCCGAGCGCATGCTGCTGGTCGCCCCGCCCCAGCTGGCGCAGGGTCACCTCAGGCAGCAGCCGCACCGCGTCTTCCCCCGCATCCGCTGCCCGGCCCGCCTCAGATCGTGAGACGAGCCCGGCTAGCACCCACGCCGCTCCAATACGGGTCGAAGGCGCCGCCGAATCCACACCCCACGCCCCGGTCAAGGCGGATGCCGCCGCGTCCAGGTCCGCCTGGTCCCCTGCCCGCCGGAACCGGTCCCGCAACGCGAGCCCCAGGTTGTTGAGGCACGCTGCTCGGTCGGGGTGACCCGCGGGCGTGGCGCGGACCGCGGCCTGGAGATGATCGATGGCCTGGTCCACGTCCGTCAGATCCCCCGTCTGCCCGAACCGGCCTTGCAGCGCGGCCCCCAGGTTGGCTAGGTACCTAGCGCGGTCAGGGTGGTCGGCCGACGTGGCGCGGACTGCGGCCTGGAGACGGTTGATGGCTCGGTCCAGGTCCGCCAGATCCCCCGTCCGCCCGAACCGGCCTTGCAGCGCGGCCCCCAGGTTGGTCAGGTACCCCGATCGGCCGGGGTGGTCGGCGGGCGTGGCGTGTACGGCTTCCTGTCCGATGGTGACGGCCTGGTCCAGATCCGCCAGATCCCCCGTCCGCCGGAACCGGGCTCCCAGCGCAAGCCCCAGGCTGGACAGTGACGCTGCTCGGTCGGGGCGGCCGGCGGGCGTGGCGCGGACCGCGGCCTGGAGATGATCGACGGCCTGGTCCAGATCCGTCAGATCCCCCGTATGCCCGAATCGGTCCCGCAACGCAATCCCCAAATTGTTCAGGTACCCCATTCGATCCGGGTGGTCGGCGGGCGTGGCGTGTACGGCTTCTTGTCCGATAGTGACGGCTTGGTCCAGATCCGCTGGATCCCCCGTACGCCCAAACCGAACCTGCAGCGTGCCCCCCAGATTGAACAGGTGCCCCACACGGCCCGGGTCATCGGCGGGCGAGGCGTTTACGGCTCCCTGCCCGGTGGCCACAGCCTGCTCCAGGTCCGCCAGATCCCCCACCTGCTCGAACCGAACCCGCAGCGCAAACCCCAGATTGGACAGGTACATGGCTCGGTTAGGGGCACCGGCAGGCGCGGCCTGGACTGCGGACTGGAGGCAGTCGATGGACTGGTCCAGGTCCGATAGGACTCCGGTCCGCTCGAACCGGTCCCCCAGTGTGGTCCCGAGGTAGTTCAGGTACGCAGCTCGGTTGGGGTGGTCGGCGGGGGTGACGTTTACGGCTTGCTGTCGAATGGTGATGGCCTGGTCGAGGTCGGCCAGATTCTCTGTACGCTGGAACCGGGTTGCCAGCGCACGCCCCAGGCTGTGCAGGTACATGACTCGGTTGGGGTGGCCGGTAGGCGTGGCCTGGACTGCGGACTGGAGGCAGTCGATGGCCTGGTCCAGGTCTGATAGGCCCCCGGTCCGGTCGAATCGGACCCGCAGCGTGCCCCCGAGATTGTTGAGGAACGCCGCTCGGCCGGGGTGGTCGGCGGGCGTGGTCCCGACCGCGGCCCGGAGACGGTCGATGGCCTGGTCTAGGTCCGACTGAGTCCCGGTCCGCTCGAACCTGTTCCTCAGATCGTTCCCGAGGTGGAACAGGCGCCCCGCTCGCTTGGGGTGGTCGGCGGGTGTGGCCCGGATCGCGGCCTGGAGATGGTCGATGGCCTGGTTCAGGTCCAACAGGTCCTCGGTCCGTCTGAACCGGGCCCCCAGCGCAAGCCCCAGGTTGTGCAGGTACAGGTCTTCGTTGGGGTGGTCGGCGGGCGTGGTTTGTACGGCTTCCTGTCGGGTGGCGATGGCCTGGTCCAGGTCCGACAGGTCCCCGGTCCGTTCGAACCGGGCCTGCAGCGCGTTCCCCAGGTAGTTCAGGTACTCCGCCCGGTTCGGGTGGTCGGCGGGCGTGGCATGCTCAATCTGCTGCCACAGGTGCACTGCCGAGGAAGATAACCGGGTCGGCGGATTCAAGTGCCTGCTGGAGCAGGCTGACGGCGTGCGGTTCTGCGGTGTCGGCGAGCCGCAGCAGGAGGGCTTCGGGCAGATCGCTGGCGCCAGCGATGAAGCAGGGCATGAACGCTTCCGCCGCGGCGTCCAGGTCCGCACCGCCTTGACCGTCAGGGAGCGCTGTGTACCGGTGGAAGTGCAGCCAGCCGAGTACGTACCAGGCTGTTACGTCGCTCAAATCGCCGTTGTTGGTGCGGAGGAGTTTGGTGAGCTGTCGGGCCTCGGTGAGGGCCTGGGGTTCCAATGCCGGAGAAGGATCGCCGGTGTCGGCGATCCGCCGCAGCCGCGCCCACACCGCAGCAGCCAGCCGTTCCTCTAGCACCCCGACCCCCGACGTCCACCATGCGCCTCGTGGCATGCCCACCCAGGAGTCGCGGGGAAAGCTCCGCGTACCCTCGTGGTGCCGACCAACCCTACGCCGCAACAGCGTAGTTGGCCGGGTCCAAGCCGGTGGCGAGAACAGGCAGGGAGGGAAGCCATGGCCGACGAGGGCGAGGCGGAAGGGCCGGACCTGGCGCAGAGACTGGCCACGGTGTGCGCGCACCTGGAGGAGATCCGCGCAGATCTGCGCCGCGGGCTGGGCGGGGACGAGGGCCCGGTGGAGCGGGTGCTGGACGCCGCACGGGACGGGACGTCGCGGGCACGCTCTCCGTGCTGCACGCGGTCCTGCAGGCCAGCTGCGACCCCCTGGGGCTGGACGGCTACACCGATCACACAGGCTCCACCCGTGGTATCCAGCCAGCCGGGATCAGCAATACCGGGATCCCCAATATCCGTGCCGAGTTGGTGTATCTGTGTCCGGGAGGCCGCTGTGCGCGCTACTGGTGGCCCCAGGCCACCTCCTCGGTGCCGCAGTGCGCGATCAGCAGCACCATTCTGCGCCGGGAACGGCTGTAGCTGGTGGGCGTCCTGCTATCCCAACTGGGCACCAAACTCGCCGAGCGGTGGCTGTCCTTGCTGGTTCTGCCCGGCGCCCTCTATCTCGCCGTCGCCGCCACCGCCCACACCCTGGGCCACACACACCCCTTCGAGCTGCCCCGCCTCACCCACCAGATCACGACCTGGGCCAGACACCCCGCCACGAGCACCGTGGGCGGTCAAGTGGTACTGCTGGCCGCGATACTGGCTGGCGCCGCCGCGACCGGACTGGCCGCACAAGCCCTCGGTTCACTGACCGAACGGCTCTGCCTGGCCGCCGACTGGCCCACCTGGCCACCCCCGCTCCGCCAGCTTGCTGCCAAGCAAACCGCTCGACGGCACGGCCGCTGGACCGAAGCAGCTCGCACCTGGCACCATCACCGCGAGCAGGACGCCCAAGCCCTGGCCCGCGGCCAACGTCCGGACCCCGTCACGCGGCACGCCGCCGAACGCGCCGTGACCCGCATCGCCCCCGAGAAACCTGAGCGCCCCACCTGGAGCGGGGACCGCATCAACGCGGTAGCCGTCCGTCTGGATCGCGATCACCACCTCGTCCTGGCGACCCTCTGGCCGCATCTGTGGCTGATCCTGCCCGAGGAGGTCCGCACCCAGATCACCACCGCCCGCCAGAACCTCACTCGCGCCACCGCCCTGACCGCCTGGGCCCTGCTCTACCTCCCCCTCACCGTCTGGTGGTGGCCCGCCGCACTCATCACCGCCACACTCACCCTCACTGGCTGGGTACGCACCCGTACCGCAACCGACACCTACGCTCTCCTCCTGGAAGCCAGCACCCGCCTCCACATCCGCGACCTCGCCGACCACCTCGGCCTCGACCCCACCGGCCGCCTCGCCCCCGAAACCGGCGACACCCTGACCCACCACCTGACGCCCACGCCACCACCGATCCCGCCCCCACGCAACACCGGATGACGACCCGTCACCCGGCACACCACCAGCCAGCCGAACCGGGGAACGAGCCCGTCACCGAAGGCACACCGCTGGCTTCGGCGGCGGTTCCTCCCGACGGACGTCCGCAGGGTTCATGGCCCGCGTTGGCGAGCTCGGCGCCGACCAGGCCCTGACGTTCAGCGACAGTCAGTAGGTGTCGCTGCGCGCGCCGAGTTGGTCTGCGTATGGCAGGGCGACGGCCAGGACCCTCTCACCGAAGTCGGTGAGCCGCATCCGGTGCCCGTGCTGGCCGCGGATCAGGAGCTGCCCCTGGAGGTCTCGTTCCAGGTGCTGAATCTGCGGAGTCAGCGCGGACGGAGACATTCCCGCCTCGCGGCAGTACGCCGCCAGGGAGGGGTAGTTCGCGGCTTGCAGGAACCGGTGCAGCCGCCGGCGCCCGGCGAACGTTCGCACCGCAGGCTGGAGAAGGGCGGGGAAACGGTCCAGGCCCGGCGCCTCAGCAGGGTGCCGGCTCTTGCGTTTGCGTCCTGGCAGTGGAGGGCGCCACTCCGACCGGGCCCAGGTCTCCCGCGGCTGTTCCGCCAGGGTACGGGCCCAGACCTCGACGGCTTCGACGACGTCTCGGCCCAAAGCGGTGAGTTCGAGTTGACGACCTCGGCTGGCGCGGATCAGCAGCGGGCCGCCGAGATCCGTCTCCAGGCGCTTGAGCTGCATGGTGAGGGTCGACGGGTGGATGCCATGGGTCTGGCACGCCTCGATGAGGGTGGAGTACCGGACGACCTGGATGAAGAGGCGAAGCCGACAGATCGAGTAGGAGTTGCCCAGGGTGGGCTGGATCGCCTCCGGTGCTGAGGTGAAGTCGTGCTGCGGGTACCAGGGCTGGCGGTTGTTCTGTGTCCCGATGCCGTATTCGCGGACGCGGGCCCCCACGGATGATCCGCTCATGCCGACCTCTCGGCCGATGTCCTCCAGCGTCCGGCGGCCCACGACGTACTGCTCGTAGATCCATTCCCGGTCCAGGGTTCCGCACGGCCGGTGGTTGCGCTTCGGAATGCCGTACTCGTCGGCGAGCGCGGCCAGGGCCTTCCGGTTGATGCCGGTTTCGCGTTGGATCGTGCGGAAGGGCATGTCCTGCTGTACGTAGAAGCGTTCCAGCTGGTCCTTGGAGATCATGTGCCGGGCGGCGTGCAGGCCCTTGAGGCCGCGCTCCATGCTGTGGGCGGTCGACTTCGCCGCAGGTACAGGGTGCTGGTCAAGGACGTAGCGCAGCGTGCGCAGATCGGTTCCGAGGTCGTCGGCGATGCCGGTGCTCGTCTGCCCGGAGCGGACGCGGCGGTGAAGATCGGCAAGGTCGATGTCGCCGGGGTCGGGTCGGGGCAGGGCGAGTTCGTCCAGTAGTTCTGCGGGTGGCTGCCAGGTCAGGGGCTCGTTGCTGAGCCGATTGCGGTCGAGGAATGCCCTGCCGATCTGGTCGAGTTCGGCGGACGCCTCGGGCGTCAGGACGTAGGGGAACCGGACCCGGCTGTTGCGGAAGTTCTGGCTGTCGCGCGGCGGGTCGGGGATCCGGGTGTGGGGCAGGCCGCTGATCTTCTCGAAGAGGTAACAGCGGGCGACCTGGTAGCGGGTGCCGGCTCCGGGCTCGGTCAGGGTGCGCCGGCACAGGGCGATCCACTCGCTCTCGGGCAGCAAGGTGCTGTAGTCCAGGCGTCGTCGGCGGCCGTAGTCGATCGGAACCTTGTGGTTGTCGAGGTAGGCGGCGATCTGGATCAGGGCGAGTTGGATGCCCTCGTAGTGAGCGTCGTCGCGCAGTGCCTGGAGTACGTGCGTCAAGTTGGGCTGGTTGATGAGGTTGCCGACCTTCTTGACCGCATCGGGCAGTTCAAGGCGGCTGTTCACCAGCAGCAGGCTGGCCGAGAGCGCGGCGGCGAGGTGCTCGCGGACCTGCGGGACGGGGTTGAGGCGTACAGCCCACAGCGGCCAGATGATGCCGGGGATCTTGCGTGCGCGGGCGGTCAGCTGCGAGGGCGTGGTGGTCGGGAGCGACGGGGCGGGCAGCGCGGTGCGGTAGCGAAGGGCGGCGTTGGGCCACAGGGTCGGCGCGATGGTCTTGAGATGCACGGACTCCAGCACGGGGCTGTTGTGGCGGCCCCAATTCCGGGTCACCGTGGGGCTGGTCCAGTAGCCGCGGTCCACGATGGCGTCGAGGAGTTCCCTCATCCGGGGAGCGGCCTGGCGGAAGTCGGCCTGTCCCAGGATGCTCCAGGCGGCGACGGCTCCCGCAGCCGTGGTTTCCGCGTAGGCCGGGGCCGCGCGACCGGGATCGAGAGGTGCACGCCGCTGGGTGCTCGTCAGGCCGCTGTTGTGCTCCCGGGCGCGAAAGTGGGCCTCCACGAGTTCCTCGGGAACCAGGCGCGTCATGCGAGGCGCGGGCATGTGGATCAGGACGCGGCGAGCGAGGCCCCTCATGTCGGCGAGCACGGCCATGGCGAGCTGCGGATCGTGGGCGTACACGCCGAAAGTGCCGACACCGGAGGTGATGACGTCCAGTAGCGCCTGCTGGGCCCGCAGCGCAGGGTGCCCGTCGTCGAAGCGCATGGTCTCGGTATCGGCCAGCGGGTGCAGGCACCGGATCCGTGGGGCCTGATCGGTCGACCGGCTGACATGGTCGCAGTGGCCGGGAGTGGGAATGAGGTGGCTGGGGTGCGGGCGTTTGCGGTGCCGCGAGCCGCACTTGGGGCAGAAGTCCGCCAGCAGCCGGCGGTGGGTGAGACAGGCGAACGACCAACCGAGCCGCCAGAGCAGAGGCCAGCGTCCCTCGCTCTCCCGCAGGCAGTCCGGGCAGAACCGCGAACCGCTGCCGCCGCCGCGCCCCCACATGAACAATCCGTTGACCTGCCCCCGGTCGCGGTCGATGACGAGGGCTCGCTGATCGAATTGCTGCAACGTCATCGTGTGCAGAGAGTCAGGCGGGATGGCGGTAGCGACGGCTATGTGCTCGGCCTGGGGCGGCGTCAGCTGCGTCATCCAAGGCGCCCAGTTCGTCGGCGATTCGTCCTCCCGGCGCAGGCCCAGCGCGACCAGCAACTCGCCCATCGGCACCCTCAACTGGGCGGACATCACCTCGATCCAGGAGTCCAGGGCCTCGCCGGCCAACGGGGCCCGGCGCAGCGGCAGCGTACGGGCTGGCCTCATGCCACGGTCTTCGCCGCAGTGGCCTTCGCGGTGCGGGATCGCGGCTTGGTCGTCATGTGCTTGCGGGCGAACTTCTTCGCAAGCGCCTTGCGGGCACGCTCCGCCGCCGCATCCAGCTTCACCTGGTCGAGGAGTTCCACATCCAGGAGTTCGGCGCCGGTGCGGGCGGCATGCTGACAGCCACGGTTGATGAGTGTCATGAGCGAGCCGATGTGCCCGGTGGTGCGGATGTAGAGGTAGTCGGACAGTTCGTCGGCGAGCATGCCGGGGAACTTCCGGCACAGCACGATCCGCTGCTCCAGCGCGAGCAGCAGGTTCCGCCACTCGATGCGGTGCTTGTCGTTGGTGACGATGAACGGCTCCATGGTCAGCGGTGTGGTGCGGCGCGCGGTCTGGGCGAGGGTGATGTTGCCGCGGGAGTTGGCCTCGGCGTACAGGCCGCGGCCCGCCAGTTCGACACCGATGAAGATGATCGTGACGGGGAACTCGTTCGCGATGTACTTGAAGTGGTTGCTGACCTCGGTCCCGTTGCGGTCATGCCACTTGAGGAAGTGCAGATCGTCAATTACCAAGATGCGCGTCTCACATTCCAACACGCAGTCCAGGGCGCGCTGAGCGAAGAGCGCGGCGGTGCCGCACTTGCGGCCGGGGTGCGCGTAGTACTCCAGCAGCGACCGATTGAACTCCTTCATGCCGATGTTGCTGGTCAGCCCGACCCTGCAGACCGGCCACCGAGCAGGTCCTTGTCGAAGAGCCAGTCGCGGCGATAGCCCGCGAGGAAGCGCAGGTTCGCCAGTTCAGCTTCGGGCGGCTCGGACCACACCTGGAAATCCCAGCCGCGCGACAGAACGACCTCGCGGGCCCAACCGAGCGCGAAGTTCACCTTCGGGCGGGTGAGCCGGTGCCGCGGTTTGACGTCCACGACCAGCAGAACGTCCTTCTCGCGCATCACCAGGAAGTCAGGTACATGGCGGCGTCGACGGCCGTCGACGGTGGTGGACAGCAAGAACGGCTGGGCAAAGACAGCCGTCACGTCCTGGTCGAAGTCGGCGTCGAGCAATCGTGTCAGCTCAAGCCGGGACTCGTAGACGACGTGGTCGCGCATGGTTGACGACCAATACAGCCCCGAATAGTGCTTCTGGCCCCGTCGCCAGCGGAACGTACGCCAAGGGATCGAGGGCTCGAACACGTCGACGCCCGTCGTCGACCAGACCAGGTCCTCGTCGATCTTCCCGTCCGTACGACGGAGACTCATCGAGACTTCGCCGATCACACGCGACATGCCCCACCCCCGAGCAGCAAGGACGGGGAGCAGAACTCCCGGTCTCGACCAGCTGCGACATCTCCACGATCAAGCGGGAGGGGGGCCGCTGCATAGAACGAGACCGGGAACAGCACTACGACGAGTGAACGATCAGACAGGAGTTCGTCTCATCGCGTTGCCCCTTGGGCCGGACCCTTCCTGGCAGCCTCGGCTGAGGCACCCGGCATCCCGGGCCGCCCCTGATTCCGCAACGCCGATGAGGACGCCGACGACCAGTCCGGCCGCAGCGGCGGCGGCATGTGTGAGCAGGCCCTTCTTCTCAGGTGACCCGCCTCGACTGGGAGTATCTGTGAGGGCCAGGGGCCGCCGTCGCGATAGTCGATAACCCATATTCCCTAGGGGTTGAAGGTATCGAGTCAACCTGCCAGGATGTTCGATAGTCCGCAGGGCAAGGAGCCCTGGGTATCCATCTATTGGGGGGATTGATCCATGATCCACATCACGCTGGGGCGGATGCGCTACGTCAACCCGCAGGAGGACCAGCTGGGGCGCGATCACGTCGGCTGGGACCCGAACATGGACGACGAGGCGCTGTTCCACGCTAATCGGGGTTGTTGGGTTCTGGGTGAGCGGGCCGAGCGGGAGCAGTACGCCCTGCTCTCCGCCGAGGGTGAAGTGCGCATGGCCATCGAGATCGACCGGCTTGTGCCGGTGGCCGGCGGGCGCAAGGCGATCGAGGGCCGGTTCCTCAAGCCGGGCGACGCGGTCTACGACGCCTACGTCGGGGGGAAGCCTCCCGTGGGGTCGGCACGCAATCCGATCACCTACTTCGACTCCCCTCATGGAACGCGTATGTGTCACTGCGGCTGCGGGGAGCCGGTGGCCACCGGCTGGTTCCTGATCGGACACGACCAGAAGGCTCTGCACGCCCGGGTCGCCAAGGTCGGCACTGTGCGCGAGTTCATCGACTGGTTCGACAACACCTACATCGAGCCGACGGCCGAGTAACCGCTCAGCTCACTCGTCGCCGCACCGTGACCGACCGTTGCACCCGGCCACGATGAAGCCCGCCACCCGACGGTGGCGGGCTTCCGGCCACTTTCCTTGCCGGCGTCGTGTTCCTGTCCTTGACTCACGGCGCAAGGAAGCGGTCAGGACTTCCAGATCGGGGTCTTCTCGGTCTGGCGGGGGCACGGCCTGTATGGGCAAGTAAGATGCCGCGACGCCGTGTGGGGACGCGGTGGGGGTAGGGGGATCAAAGGTGCGCTCGGCGTGGGATCGCGTGACAAGGGCCTGCGCCGTGGCCGTGGGTGCATTCCAGTTGTTCTGTGTCGTCATGTTCGTGCCCGTGTTCGTGGGTCTGATGGTCGTGGGACTCCTCTGGGAGGACCCCGACGAGGCGAAACGGCCAGCACCAGCCCCGGCTGCGCCGGAAGAGCCCTCCGTGACGCCGGTCGAGTGGACGTACCAGGGCGCGGTGTGCGCTGACGGCTGGGTGTCCCTGTCGGTTGGGGAGCGGGGCGCATGCAGCCATCACGGGGGAGTCGCCGGAAGCTGGGTAGCGGCAGATGGCACCGAAGCGATCTGTCGGAACTATCCGCCGCGGACTCAGGAGCAGATCAACCGGCTGGTGACGAAGTTCGGCCGAATTGTCTGCTGAGTCGGCACCTTTGCCTGATGCCGACATGCCAAGGACTGGTCATGCCCGGTAGTGACGTTGCCTGTTGAGCTGCTGCGCCTATGGATGAAGCCCCGAGTAGTGGACGAGCGCGACGGGCCATCACGGGATGGTCACCACTCCCGCAGATTGCGGACGCATCATCTCCCCCGCAGTACCGTCGTCCCCCTCCGGAACCGCGCGCAGGGGGACGAGATGACTAACCCGTACATGTGGCCGCCCAGACCGCAGCAGCCGCCGCGCCTGGCCGCGAGATGGGCGCGCAAGAGGTACGTTCTGCCCGCGCTCGGCTTCGCGTTCTTCCTCGGCATCGGCGCCGGAGCCAGCGGCGACGGCGGCACGGCCGACGGCGCGAAACCCTCGGTAGCCAGCCCTGGCCCGACCGTCACTGTGACCGCGACGGCGACGGCGAAGCCCGCGCCCACGGTCACTGCGACGAAGACGGTGAAGGTGACCGTTACTGCACAGGCCGCCGCAGACAGCGGCGACGACTCCGGCGGTAGCGGGACAAGCGGCGGGAGCAGCTCTGGCGGCCGGACGGGTGTCCAGTTCGGATACGCCTGCTCCCCCGTCGGCGCTCTCGGCACCGCTGAAGACGGACGGCCCGTCAAATGCTTCATGGGCAAAGACGGCCGGGCTCGGTGGGGCTATGACTCGAACCGCGGATAGATTCTCGGGAAACCGACGTCATGCCTGATCACACCGCCACCGAGTTCGGGCCGCTGATCGACTATCCGCCGGGCACCTACACCCGCCGGATGTGGCGCCGCTGCCCCGGGACACCAGCCAGGACGCCTCGGGCAGACTCAGTCAGACGGTAGGAAATGGCTTCCGAGCCTCACAGCTCTCACAGGCCGTGCGGAGTCGGTGTCAGTGCCGGGGCCGATGATGGGCGGCATCTGCCCTGCGAACGAGAGGCCCCCGTGAGCGCGACCTACGCCCTGACCGTGATCGAAGAGCACGGTGCCCGCCCGGGCCTGACCCGATTCATCGAGAGCGTGCACTCCATGATCAGCGTGGTCGCCGACGAGCTCGACGTTCCGGAGTCGGAGCTGACGGTGGTGCTCACCGGCGACATCACGGCATCGTGAAGGGCAAGACGATCAGTCTGGCCCGTGACTTCAGCAAGACGGTCATCGTTCTCGACACTGGCGACGCGGCGGCCGAAGAGGAGTTGGAGCAGGCGGAACTTCTTCACCTGGTCGTGCACGAGTACGGACACGCACTCATCGGCCGGCTTCGTGCAGCAGCCGACACCCGGCCGCCCAAGACGACCCGTCCCAAGACGCCGGAGGAGGTGGCGGCGATCTGGGCGTACGAGGCCGCCGACGAGTTCCGGTGCGACCTGTTCTCCAACGCGCTCCTGGGCCAGTGCATCACCGTTACGCCGGGCAGCGGCGGTGAGTCCCGGCGGTTCACCCTTGCCGATCTCCTCGGCGAGGGCTACCGCGACGCCTTCACGGGCCTGCTCGATGACGTGCATCCCGGCTGGGCCGACCTGGTCCACGCCTACCAGACACACCAGGTCGGCCTGGACGAGATGTACGAAGGCTTGCTCCTTGGTACTGGCGCGATGCTCAAGCTCATTGCGCACGCCGCCGCCGTGGAGGAGGCCGGCGGGAACGCGCCGCTGCTCACCGGGTACGCGGACCATCCTGCAGTCCAGCGGCTTCTTGGCCCGGTGTGGGCGCCGATCCGTGAGGTGCTGGATACGACGCCCACCCTGCTGCCGCTGGCCGACTTCGCGGCCGGGGACCGGGCTATCCAGGACTGTGGCCAGCACATTGTGGCCATGTGGGCGTCCTTCGGAGTCACCGGGCGTCTGACGGCGGACGACCAGCTGCACGTCTCGGTCAGCTGACGGCCCGCTCGCGTGACCACAGCCTTACATCCTCCTGGGCGGTCTGCTGACCCTGGGGGATCAGGGTTCGATGAACGGCAGGGCGACGGCGTGCAGTTTGGTCTGGAGGTTGATGTCGCTGGTGGCGACGTACCAGGCGGAGCCGGGGTGCCGGGACTGCAGGAGCAGGGTCGAGGCGATGAACCGGTCGTCCGGGACGCCCAGCTTGAGGGATGCCGAGCGTGATCACCGCCGGCACGCTGTCGTCGAGCAGGTGATCGCCGATGTCAAGAACAGCGGCTTCGCCCACGCGCCGTCCGGTCATTTCCGGCCAATGCCGCGTGGCTCGCCCTGGCGGTCCTGGCACACAGCCTGCCCCGCGCCGCCGGCGCCCTGGCCTCCGCGTTCCATGCCAGGGCGACCACCGCCACCATCCGTGACCGCCTGATCAACGTGCCCGCCCGCCTGGCCCGCTCCGCCCGCCGCCTCACCCTGCACGTGCCCGAACGTTGGCCCTGGAGCGAGGACTTCACCCAGTTGTTCAGCGCGGTGCATGCACCGCCGGCCCTCTGACGTTCCCTGACCGGCCTGCCCGAAAGGGTCCGAGGCCTGTGGACAAAGTGGAAGAGCCGGGCAGACCAGCGGCCACCCCATGCCCGAATTCGCAACTCAGCCCCAACACGGCCTGCACGACCCCGAAACGATCAACCGGGAATCAAGCTGGTGGATCCGGGTTCAGTAATGACAACTACTCCTCCAAGTGACCGGTCGGGGAGGCTGCCGGTGTACAACCAGGGCTGTAGATAGGGTCATGCGACGGGCCAAGCGGTCGTGACTCGCCTAGGCTCGCACGATGGTCGCGCAGCAGACGTGGAGCACGACATTTCGCAAGGCCCTCCCGCAGGTGGCGGATGTTGGCTACGCCGTCGGATCGCTCGGTGTCTCAGCCACCATGCTGCACAACTGGCTCGATCCGCACAGCTACTGGCGGACTCCGGATGCCTGGGCGTACGGCCTGCTCGCCCTGATCTACCTCCCGCTGGCCCTGCGCCGCCGTGCCCCGCTGCCCGTCCTGGGCAGTACGGCGGCATGCGTGCTGTGCTACTTCACCTTGGGCTACTACCACGCGGTTGGGGTGATCGGGCCGGGTCTCGCGTTCTACACAGTCGCAGCGCTGCGCCCGCGCAAGGTCGTGGCGAAGTGCGCAGCCGCGACCCTGCTCGTCCTGCTGTGGGGTACGCGGCTCGCCGAGCCCGGGATCGGGCCGGTGAGCGTGGCCTTTGTAACCATGATGGTCGTCGTCATCTGGGTGACCGGCGACCGGTCACGGAGGCTGGTGGAACGAGGCGAGCGGCTGTCGGCACTGAGTGAGCAACTGGCTCGGCAACAGGAAGAGAAGGCCCAGTTGGCGGTCACCGAGGAGCGTATGAAGATTGCCCGCGAGCTGCACGACGTGGTCGCCCATCATGTGTCCGTCATCTCCGTCCAGGCTGGCCTGGCGGGATACGTCTTCACCACCGATCCCCCGACGGCCCGCAAGGCACTGGACACCATCTCGGGCAGCACCCGCGAGGCCATGGCGGAGATGCGCCGCATGCTGGTCCTCCTGCGGCAAGGCGCTGAACAGTCCCGGCAAGTGCAGAGGGGAGGAGAGCCCAGAGACCTCGACGCCTCCCTCGGGCTGGGACAGCTCGAACCGCTGGTGCAACGGGTGAGGGACGCCGCGGTGCCGGTCGACGTCCGGATCACGGGCACGGCGTACGCACTCCCGCCAGGCGTCGACCTGTGCATCTACCGGGTCGTCCAGGAGGCCCTCACCAACGTCATGAAGCACGCGCCGTCGGCGAACGCAACCGTGCTGGTGCACTATGACGAGGCCGAGATCCACGTGCGTGTGGCCGACGACGGACAGCAGCGTGTTTCCGCGAACGTACCCGTAAAGTCCGCGGCTCATGGTCTGATCGGGATGCATGAGCGAGTCAGTGTCTACGGCGGAACAGTGACGGCCGGACCTGGTCCGGGGGGCGGGTTCGAGGTCAGTCTGACCGTCCCTGTGCCACGCGACAGGTAAGGGTGATGTCCCGGATCCTGTCCAGGCAATCGCGAGGAAGGATGAGATCACTCATGCCCACGGTGCTCGTTGTGGACGATCAACACCTCATCCGCTCGGGACTTGTCGCACTCATGGAGGCGGCGCCGGGAATCGAGGTTGTCGGTTCGGCCCAGAGCGGCGAGGAAGCGATCCCGCTTGCCGCGCAGACCCGGCCCGATGTGATCCTGATGGATATTCGGATGCCTGGCATCGGCGGGATCACCGCCACCGAACGGATTCTGGCCCAGGCCCCGGACCCAGCCCCGAAGATCCTCGTACTGACCACCTTCGACCTCGACGAATACGTGTATGGAGCCCTGCGGGTCGGCGCCTGTGGCTTTCTCCTCAAGGACACCCTGGCCGACCGCCTGCTTGCGGCCATCGACACCGTGCACGCGGGGGAGATGTTGTTCAGCGCTTCAGTGATCAAGGGACTCATCGAGGCGTACACCCCCCGCCACGCCGCACCCGAACCGCACCCCGGGCTGGACATGCTGACCCCCAGAGAGCTGGAGGTCCTCGGCCTGGTCGGGGCGGGCATGTCCAACGCCGACATCGCGCGGCGGCTTGTGCTGAGCATCGGGACGATCAAGACGCACGTTCATCGCTGCATGAGCAAGCTCGCCGTGAACAGCCGGGCCCAGGCGGTCGTCGTCGCCTACGAGACCGGGCTGGCAACGCGGAACCCCGCCACCGGTCTTTGACCGCATCACGAATGCATCGTCAGTCCAACACCGGTCGGGCCCCGGTCAATTACGGGCGGTGATCAGGATTTACGGTCTGACGCTCGGTCATGAGCGGGCCGTGTCCACGTCACTGACGTCAGCTCTGTACGGCGGCCGCATGGGAGGTGGAACCGTTCGCCTTCTCCGTTGCCGGAGCGCCATCGCGGAACGGCGGCTTCTGCCCCACTGGCACCATGACCGCTCTGACCTGCGGCATCGGAGTTGAAAGGCGCCTGCTCCATGCGTGGCCGATGAGGTGAGGGGCGCATGCCGCACCCTGACATCTGTCAGGGACGCGACGTCCCTGGCGCGGTTACAGTTCGAGGCGCTGGCTCGGGGACCTCTTGGCTGCTACGGCGGCTGGAGCAGGAGCGCCGTGAACGCTCCGGTCGGGCAACAGCAGTAGCCGTTGTGACGACATGACGAAGGTCCCGGCAGGCGAGCATTACGGCAACGAGCAATCTGCGGGATCCGTCCGCCCTTGGACCAGGGAGAAGACATGCACAGCATCCGAAGGAGTGTCATGCATCTGCGCATTCGTGCCGCCGCCACGCTTGCCGTGGCCGCCTCGTTCATCGGTCTCGTCGGACTGGCGCCGCCAGTGTCCGCCTCTCAGACCCCGCAGACACCGGAGGGCAAGTACTGCACCATCGTCGTGGAGCCGGTGAAGCCGGGCGAGAAGACCTCCCGGGTGAAGAGCCGGACCTGCACCGACGACCGGGCGACGGCAGCAGCGGCGCGCAACAGCGCCCGGACACCGCTCATGTCCTGGTACGAGCACGCCAACTACGGCGGCGACTCGACCATGGTGTTCGGCGACTACGGCCCCTGTGACCTGTCGGGCTACAAGCTGAACACCGGCCTGTGGAGCAGGTCGATCTCGTCGTTCAGGACGTACAGCAGCTGCAACTTCCAGTCGGCGTACCGCTATGACGGCGATTGCTGCGCAACCTACTGGGGCTATGACACGCCCTACGTGGGCGACTGGGCGAACGACCGCATCGGCTCCTTTCAGATCAACAACATCTAGCCTGCGCTTTTCCCTTGCCACAGTGTCCGGATCTTGAAATTTCCTTCCGAGCTGGGACGATGAGGCTTGTCGCAGCAGGCGTCGTTAGCCTTCATCCGGTCGTCGGCGACGGTCCGCGGTGGAAGGGGGCGGCGTTCTCGGAATGCCAGCGGGCGGACTGTTGAGTGTCGCCTGTGGTCCAGCGGATGGTGGACACCACGTACTCCTCGTGATCGAACGTGCAGGGCACGAAGAGCACTTCGACGAGGAGCAGGCTGAACCCACGCCTGTCCATCGGACAGGAGGAGGCGTTCGGCTACGGCATTTCCGTAACGCCCTGCCGGGATCGTCGGCCAGCACGATCGCGGCCTTGACTCGCTTGCCCACCGGCTCCCGCCGCACCTCGAAACTGCGGCACACCGCCATCGCTATCTCCAGGCCGTGCTGTCCGACCCGTCCCGGATCGGTCGGGCAGGCCGCCGGCAGCGTCGGGTCCGTGTCCCAGATGCTGATCTCCACGGCGCCGTCGACAACCTCCAGGTCCAGCAGGCACGGTCCGGGCGCGTATTTGTAGGCGTTGGTCACCAGCTCGCTGACCACCAGCTCGACAACGCCCATCGCACGCTCTGACACCGGCATCCCGTGAACGGCCTGCACCTCGGTCATGAAACGGCGGGCAGCATGTCGCGCCTCCGCGATCGGCTCGCTGCCCTCGAAGGCCACGGCAGACAGGAGCGGGCGGCGGACCAGCGGCTCATATTCGTCTTCGTACACCACCAAGCCACACCGCCACCTCGTCCTGAGCAACGCGATTAACGACGCGCGCAAGTACCCCCCGAAAAGACGCCGCACACCAGACTCAAAGGCGAAAATCCGCCCCTCCGAAACCAGCACGCAGACGCAGGCAAGCATCGGCCGCCCCGGCCATGCCGGCTGCCGCCTGACCGACATCATTCTCATCGTCCTCATGCCCGTCGGTGGGCAGGGGGCGGCGCGGGACCTCCCCAGGCACTGCGCCGCCCCCTGCCAACCTGGCACGTCTACCCGAGGACCTGCGCCCTACGCGTCTCCGGCTCGGCGCGCGCCATGCCGTCACCGCCGCGGCCAGGTGGTCTTGAAGGTGCGCCGGCATCGGCTTGTGCTGCGTGGTCTCGACGACCGCTTCCGCCACGTCGTGCAGCTTGGTGTTGGAGTGCTGCGACACCCGGACCAGCATCTGCCACGCCTCTTCCTGGGTGCACGACCAGGTCGCCATCAGCACACCGCGGGCCACGTCAATCACCGGCCGCCGCTCCAAGGCGTCCTTGAGCTGTTCTGTCTCCTCATACAGCAGCTCGGCCTGCTCGACGACCGGCAGCCCGGGAAGAGGGCCGCCATGCTCCTGGTCCTGAGCATCAGCAGGTATCTCTCCACGCCGGGGTCCAGGGCCTTGGGGAGGTCGCATAGGGCCCATCCTGCCCGGCATCACCCTGCCCACACGCAACAGCCCCGCGACCGGTGAAGAGCCCGTGAAGAGCCTGGTTGAGCGGCGGGGCGTGGTCAGAGAACTGCCCGCGTGGGCGATTGAGCACGCGGACGCACGACAAGGTGATTCCTGACGCCATTCAGGCCCACCAGTTCAGAAACAGCTACCAAGAGACCTCGCCTCCGCAGCCGCACCACGAAGCGCGTCCCGAAGTCCGGCGCCACCTGACCCCGTACGAATCGACCAGGGAGCGCGGTCCATACCGCGCTCCCTGCCAGGCCCCATGAGCAACAACACCAGAACCGTCGCCCGCTAACGCCACTTCACCGCACTCCGCAACGTGGGTTGGGAAATCCTCCGCCGGACCTGGCCCATCGAATCTTAAGCGGAGGCCGGCAGCACACCGGTACCCCTGAGGTTTACCGCAGAGTTACCCCCCACGGTTGACGCCCGGCTCCCCGGGGCCCTGGCATCGTCAGGCCATCGCTTGACCCAGCACGGCACCGCCGATCGCCCTCAGCCTGAGGGCCGCGGGACAAGCGCAGTTCACTGAGACGCGTGGTCAAGGAGGAGTAATGCACTTCACCCGGAAGATCGTTTCCGTCCTGTCCTTGGGAGCCGCAGTGGTTCTGGCGGCGCCTGTCACCGCAGATGCCGCCAATCCTGCCGCTGCCCGGACACATGCCCAGGCCAACGTCGCGTGCGCGCGGGGCTTCGTGTGCATCTACCCGGACATGGACTTTCGCGGGCAGCCGTACGTCAAGCGGGCCTCGGACGGCAGCGTCAGCCACCTCCCGGACTACATCCGCAGCAACGGCAGTTCCGTCATCAACAACTCCAGCAGGACCGCACGGGTCTATCAGAACGACAACTACGGTGGCCGACGCGTATGTGTGGGGCGTAACGGAGGTTCCATCCAGGACCTGCGCTCCTATCAGCTCAACGACACCACGCACTCCCTGAGGAACAACGACACGGCCTGTGGCGGCTAGAGAACTGCCACGATCCGGCACAGAGCCCGGCCGTAGGACTGGCCCAGGCATCATGACGGACCGCGGGGACGGCAACGCCCCAGGGGTTCGTGCGCAGCCGAAACGGCAGCCTTCCAGCGCCCTTCAGCTCACTCTGGAACAGAGAGGCTGAGCCGGGCAGGGCGATGGGCATGCAACAACGGCCACGGAGCTCCGTCCCCAACACCAGGGGCGGAGCCTGTGGGCGGTGGAATGGAAAGTGAGGGTATCGGGGGCGAGG
This sequence comes from Streptomyces sp. NBC_00258, assembly GCF_036182465.1. Lineage (NCBI taxonomy): Bacteria > Bacillati > Actinomycetota > Actinomycetes > Kitasatosporales > Streptomycetaceae > Streptomyces > Streptomyces sp. NBC_00258. Next base: position 23,233 of record NZ_CP108081.1, on the reverse strand, counting down.
AGGTCGGTGGTGCCGGCCCGTCTGGGCTGGTGCGAAGAGCACCGGATCAGCTCGTTGCGCTCCTGCGGCCACTCACGTTGTGCGATCGGCGGCTCCCGGAGCATCAAAGGCTCCGAAACTGCCGGCAAGGGCAGCCGGGGAGGGGACTGCTCAACCGGGTGGGCCGGCTGCTATCTCGTGCGCAGGATGCGCCACGCGTCGTTCGCCTGCTGCGTATACGGAACGAAGGAATTCGAACCTGAGTCATCCTCACGGAAGAATGAACCCGGGCTCATGTCGTCCGCAGTTTCCAGGTCTGAGAAATGGAAGATTCCGTCCGCGTAAACGTCCTCGATGAACTTTGCCTGGGCTTCCACACTTCGCAGAGCGAACCAGGAATCTCCGGCGTCCATGCGCGGCCGCCACCTGTACGGATTGTAGCCCGGACTGAAGACGAGACCGTCAAGCTGGTGAAGCGCCGAACTGCCTATGTACCGAAACCCGCCGAACTCGAACTGCCATGTGTGCACGCACTCGTGGACCAACGTCTGCTCGCTGTACGTCGGCAGGTAGATCGTGTAACCCATGGTGAAGGCAGCTTCGCGGAACGCCGTAAGGATGCCTATCCGGCCCACTACCAGTTCGATGGAACCGTAGTTGAGTGACTCCCCGAAGATCGGCCGTAAAATCTCTCGCTCGTCCTCCGTCAGCCGGCGCTTCGCCGGCTGAAGCCGGAGCACCGTCTGCACGAGGTCCACGATCCTGAGGGCGACGAAGATCACCGTTCCGATGGCCGAGTAGAAGCCGTCTTTGGCCAGTGTCCAAAGGTCCTTCAGCGCCTGGAAGAGCATGTCGCTGTTGCCGAAGAGGAGGGCGACCAGGCCAACGACGACGGTGACCACCGTGCACACCGTCCGGTACACCCAGCGCACCACAATGGTGGTGATCCACAGCGACACCTTGACCAGGACGACGACGATCCAGCAGAAGAGCTTGTTGAGACACAGCGTCCACCAGTTGCAGGGCTCGTCCCGGCATCTCTGTTCCTGCCCTTCTACCCACTGGTCGATGGGTTGCAGGACTGTCTCCTCGACACGCTCCGCCTGCTCCTGGCATGACACGGCCATGATGCCTAGCCTTCCTCCCGGGCCTGCAGGGCTTCCTCAAGGTTGCGGACGACCGCATCAAAGCGGCGGTGTGCCCACCCAAGGCCGAGGCACTTGCCGACTGCACCGCCCACAACCCCAGCCGCGATCGTCGGCAGCAGGGCCAGCCCCAGCAGATAGAGACAGCCCGCCAGAGCCGCTCCGACAGCGCCGGCGCCACACCCGCACGCGTTGGCGTACCGCACGAGGTCGCTGTAGAGAGGCGTCGCCTCCTCTCGCGGCAGAACGTCCAGTCCGCTGAATCTCCGGCCGCGCAGCTCGAACGAGTCCGGCACGACAGTGCTCGAAGTGTCCCGCATCAATCACCCGTTCCGAGGAGACCGTCACACTGACCAGCTCCGCACGAAGCGCTCCCTGCACCGCGGGTCTGGCCGTCGAACCGCAGACGGGCAAGAGTTACCGAGCCATCGGCGGCGGTGAAGTCGAAGAGCCACCGGACGCGCTCCGTCGGACTGCCCAGCGCTTGCGAGGCGTGGAAACCGAGCCGGTGCCACGCCGTCGACCGGGAAGGCCGCCCTCGCATCTGAAGTCGCGAACGGCCGTTCACCGCGGAAGGTGCGCACCCGGCTGCGACGGTCGACACATGGCCTCGTCTGTTCAGGCTGGCGGCTGGGACGTTGCCGGGCACTGCGACAGCCTGATGAGCGAGGCGTCCGTAATCGCGAGCCCTTCCGATCCGGCGACCGCGAACAGCACAGTCTGGCCGACCACGACGGACAACTCGGCGGGCTCCACCTTGCCGCCTTCCACCGCGACGATGGAGCCCTCTTTGAGCTCCTCGCGCCACCTCTCGCAGGCCTTGCGGTCCCGGCTGTCGACATCACGCACACGGACCACGCCGCAGGCCGTGCCCCCGTTGGCGTCCTGCCACGCGTACTCGCCGGCAGCGCCGAACACATGACCGTAGAAGGCCGCGTCGCGCAGCGCGGCACTGGAGAAGGTGCCGTCGGACTCGTCCAGGCCCCACACCCCGTACGGCGGGGTGCCGGCCGCCGCAGCATGCCAGATCACCACATCGCCAGCAGCGATCTCCAACTGCGGGGTGGCGACGGTGAACCCGCCCCGCGCATGCCGCACCTCGACATCGTGCTGGCGCTGGGCGGAATTGTCGTCCGGCCGCCGCACGGTGATGGAGAAGGGCAGTTCATCCGTTTCCACGCAGGCGGCCAGCGGGCCGCCCACGGTGTAGCGAGTCCGTCCCGGCGCGGAGAAACGCTGTCCGAAGCAGTCCAGACTGGTGAGGGCGCGGCTGTCCAACGCAGACATGGCGGTTCCTTCCTCACGAAGAGATATCGATGGCGAGGACGAGTTCGTCCTCACCGCCGGAGCCGTCGAGTGTGGCGACCATCGAGTCGAGACGCACGAACACCGCCGAGTCCTGGCCGGAAGCCGGCAGGATCTCGAACAGCCGCGGCGCCCTGTGCAGCGGAATGCGGAGCCCCGCCACCAGCGGATTGAGCAACGCCCCCAGCACACCGAGCAGATTGGCCACGGTGAGAGAAGCGAAGATCACGGCGCTGGCGAGGGCGAGCAATGGTCCGATGGCGGGGACCAGGAGCAGCGCGGCGGTCACGGCCCCTCCGATCACACCGAGCAGGGCCGTGGCCGCAGGGCCGAGGACCAGTTGGGGCACGCCCACGATGACGGCCTCCACCTTCCATTCGTCCCCGGCGAGCGTGACCGAAGGCCGTACGTCCGCGGTGAAGTCGACGGTGCTGGAATGCGACACCGGCACCTCGATGGTGGGGAAGCTCAGACAGACGCGAGGGGTGCAGACACGGCCGATGAACGGCAGCGTCACGCACACCTGGGGCAGACAGAAGTCGAGGAAGCCGAGGTCGAGGGTGAGTTTCAGCTCGGTGCGATAGCTGAGCCGCACTCCGGCGATCCGGATCACATCGGCTGGCGGCGGAATGATGTCGATGGTGCCTTGTGAGAAGGACGCACTCAGCGCCCATTCGATGGAGAACGGCCCGAACGTGCTGTTCCGCGAGGCGGTCAGCGGCGCGAGCGACGAAATCTCCTTGGACATGATGACGTTGGCCGCGGTCTCGTCGACAGCGGTGAGAATGTCGGGCATGCTTCCTCCGAACAAGGCCACCGCCTAGACGGCCGCGCCATACAGCTTGAGTTGGTCGTCCTCGGTTTCTGGTCCACGCAGCAGGTTCAGCGAGAACGCGCCGGCGCGCAGCGATTCGAACGGCAGAGCCACCGAACTGAGGACGGCCCGCAGCAGGGTGAGCACGAGACACTCGACCAATGACTCGAGCGGGTCGGGCGTGATATCCACGATTTCCACGGCCAGCAGGTCGAACGAGACGGTTCCCGTTCCCGGGCCGGTCACCTGAACCACAGGCTGCCCCGTCGCCGCCACGCCGAGCCGCACGCCGACCGGCTTCCCGGACCCTTCCCGGTCCGCGGACCGGGAGCACAACAGGATGAGGTCCACCTCGGTCTGCAGCGAGAACTGCCCGACTGCGAGGTTCAGGGCCGGCGGCAGCGGCTGCGATTGAGGAAAGAGGTCGACCCGCGGAACAGAAAAGCGCACGGCGTAGTCGATCCCGCCCGGTACCCCGGGAAAGGCGATCGTCGGCAGCGCGGTCCAGCTGCTGGCGGAAGCCGGTACGGCGGCGACACTCGGCGAGGTGCGATAGTTCAAAAGCCGCGGCCGGGCTGTGAATACTGCACTCAGAATCGTATTCAAACCCTGCTCGTTCAGTCCCGCGAAAATATTCTCTGATTCGGTCAGGCTCATTTCCACCCCCTGGAACCCGCGGGCCGGAGAAGATTCCGTCGGTGTGCGGGTTCGCTGCCCCGGCAGCATCCTCCCGGGCTGCAGTGAACGCCAGGCGTCCACGCTTATGTTCACAATCGGCAGTGATCCCTCCCAATGGCGTCTCACATGGGTGGGGCTCCAGACACATCAAGAGGGCACAGGGAAAAAATTTCGGGCAGAATACGCGGCCGAATCGCCCTCCCCGGATCCGCGCTGCGGATTCCAGCCTGCGCAACCTCGCGATCAGCGTCCACCGCCAGGACGGACACACCAATATCGCCGCTGCCCTACGCGAAGCCGCCCGCGACTGGAACCGATCTCTGACGGCCCTCGGACTCACCGGATGAACCCGGACAGAGGGCGATCATGCAACGGACCCTGGCGGCAGGGGAAAATCAGGCTGGCCGTGACAGGCGAGGCAGACGCCGTCACGGGTGCGAGACAGGTCGTTCACGGGTCATGTCCTACACGGCACCAATGGTGCGGAATTCCGCATCGTCATTCGATGGCGGTCGGGTCACTGTCGGGAGATCCTTTTATTCGACGGATTCACCGTCGAAGGGCGAAGCCTGAAGGAGAAAAAGATGGAGAATGAAAGCGCGACAGAGAACGAGCCCGTTATCACCACGGAGGAGCCGACGTCCGTGGATCGGCTGACGCGCCGACTGGACCACATGGTCCCGGACTTCTAGTCGTCCCGGATCATCGAATCCGCTGAGGGGTAGGTCCGTCGCTCAGCGAGAGGTGCCCTGATCGGGCACGGCGCTGTCGTTTGGGAAGCCGGATCGGCCACCCATGCGACAGCGCCGCCGCGCCCTCGCGGCACCTTATAAAAAGCCAAGGGAGCACTGTGGCCATTAAGCCCGTGCATATCGATGTAACTTTCACTCCGCTCACTCCGGCCGAAGATGCCAATCGGCGTAAGATCTTCTCCGAAGAGGAATACAGCCCTCAGTTCGGCGACGAATTCGAGGATGTGGCGCAGGAGCTGATCGACCTTTCCGTCCGTTTGCTCCATCTCCTGCCCGACCCTTCGCTGGGGCCGGATGAACGTCTTGAGCGGCTGGCACGCATCGTGCCGGCGTCGCAGATGATTACCGCCCATCGGCGCACAGCCCGGTCGAAGCTCTACCAGCTCCAGCGGCGGCTGGGCGAACTCGTCCCGGACCCGGGACTCGATTCCCGAGCCAGGTTGGACTGGTTGGTCGAGCGGCTGGAGACGCTGGTCCCGGGGGAAGGGCTGCGGCCCATCGAGCGACTGGAGCGCATTGGTGACTTCCGCTCCACGGACGTGGGCATCTCAACGAGGAGGTACCAGTGACCGCCGCGCTGAACGCCATCGAAGCCTCGGCACCGAGCGTCCTGACCCCTGTACAGGTCCTGCCCGCACGCGACGCCGTCGCGATCAGCCTGGGACTTGCCTCTTCACCGGAACCGGCGGACCAGGGGCTGATTCCTCTCCGTCTGCACGAGGCGCTGCGCGGCAAGCCGACCGGTTCGATGGGGGCGGGTGAGATCAGAGTGTTCCGCGCGGGGCAGCGGGAGTTCTGGTGGCTGGGGCCCGCTGCGCGGGAAGGTCTCGACGGAGCCGCGGACCTAGACAGCGCTGTCGACCTGACAGGGCATCACATCGTCTGGCCGACTCATGACCTCGCGCAGGGTGTTTCGGGAGCGCTCGACCTGATAGCGACTCGGCCGTGGGCGATGTCCCTGGTCGCCACCTTCATCACCACCTTTGCTATGGCCACCACGCCGGACGGCGTACGGGGCCGGATCACCTCCTGCTCCCTTCCCGACTTCCCGCTGTGCGTATTCCTGTCCGACCGGGCATTCGTACACATTCCCCCGCTCAGTGTCAGCACGACGGGCTCGATCAGGCTGGTCGCCGAGAACATTTACCACGAGGCCGTACACCAGTCGGTCAATCACCAGTTGCTGACCCGACCGATATTCCTTCCGGGATACAGCTCGGCCACCAGCCCGAAGATCCCGATCTACTGGCGGACGTCCGCAGGGAATGAAACACGCAACCGGGCCTGGGAACTGGACCGTGTGTTGCACGCCGCCGCGGTCTACTGCCACCTGCTGCACTGGCGATATGCGGAATTGGCCGACCCGAAGACCGATCCCGAGCACCGCCGGTTCGTCGCTGAGGCGACGCGTGAATCCCTTGGCGCCCTGGCAATCCTGTGCGAGGCGCTTACCGAGCACATCGGTCACTTCACGGCCGAGGGCGCACTGATGGTCGGTCGACTCGTCGAGGCGAGCCGCCAACGCAGCGCGCTGCTCGACGCGACGCTGGAGCACTCCTCCGGATCCGCCGGGTTGAAGGCGTGAGCACGTGAGCAGTGGCGGATCCTCGTCCACGCACGTCTTCGCGCTGCTCTGGGGCGGTCAACTGGTGTCGCTACTGGGCTCCAGTTCCGCGTCGTTCGTCCTGGGACTCGCCTCCTACGCCGAGACACGCAGTACCGCCGCGCTTGCGGCGATCACCGCGGTCACGATGGTCGGCAGCATCTACCTCGCACCGCTGTGCGGGGCCTTGGCGGACCAGTTCGCCAGGAGAACGGTTCTGCTGGCCTGCAACCTGGCCGCTGGTGCGGTCTCCCTGGCGTTAGCCGGTGTCACGGACGGCGGATTCGGCGCCCGGTTCGGCTGGATACTGCTTCTCGTCCTCGCCGCAGCCCTGCTGAACGCCACGTTGTCCGTGACTCTGTCGGTATCGGTACGCCGACTACGGCAGGAAGCCGATCTCACCCGTGTCAACGGGATCACCTCGTTCGTGGAGAGCATTCCGACACTGGCGGGCCCCGCGCTGGGCGCGGCGCTGTTCTCCCTCGTGAACCCTGCCCTGATTTTCGTCCTAGACGGAGTGACCTTCCTGATGTGTGCCGTCGCCGTGCTCTGCGTTCGGTGGTCCGAGGCGGACCGGCCGGTGCGCCGGCGGCTGAGGCCCTTCGCCGGGGCGGCGGAAGGAGTGCGTTATATCCTGCGCGATCCGGACTTTCGCCGGTTGCAACTCGTCTTCACCGGGGTCAACTTCTTCAACGGCCTGTCGATGGCCGCCGTGACGGCGTTCGTCGTGGCCTCGTCGGACTCCGGGACCGCGCCATGGAATCTTGCGGCGGTCAACATCGGCGCTGCCGCAGGCCTTTTAACGGGTTCGGCGGTGGTGATCGTGCTGGCCGGCCGGGTGGACCGCCGGTACCTGATCGGCGGTGGCGTCCTGGTCGGCGCCCTGGCGGGCCGGCTCGGGCTCGTGGCGACGGCCTTTGTTCCGTTGTGGATCGCCGCTGCCACCGTACGCAACTGCTCGGCCCAACTGTCGAATGCTCCGCTCACCGCCGTATGGCAGGAGCGTGTGCCCGAGAACATCCAGGCGACGGTGTTCGGTGCCCGGCGGCTTCTCGGTCAGGGACTCTATCCGGTCGCGGTGTTGCTCGGAGGTGTGGCTGGCGACCGGTTGCTCGCTCCGTCGTCGCCGGTCGTCGCCCCTCTGGCAGGGCTGGGCGGAACGTTCCAGGGGCCGGAAGCGGGCAGCACTGTCCTGTTGGTGGTCGCCGGACTCTGTGAAGCCGCATGCGGGGTGGTTCTGCTGCGGTCGGGCAGGATCGACCGGATCACCCGACAACCGGTCAAAGCTGTTCCACCGCCGGACCGGGCCGCTGAACGCGACCTTGCCCCGGTGCGTCGAGAGGATCCACCGGGATGAAGGAGTAAAACCCATGCGGAAGTACACGTTCACGCAGGCGGCCCCCGATCCCGCGGCGGTCCTGTCCGCCGTCACCGAGTTCGGCCTGGCCCATTTGCCGGGCATTGTCGAAGGTGAGGAACTGGACCGGATACAGAGGCAGTGCGGACGGCTGGTGACCGAACCACCCAGCCACGTCGAGCATATGGGCTACGACAACGGGGTCGGCCTGCACGCACGGCGCGACCGCCTGACGGCCGAGTTCGGGCAACTGACCGGACTGTTCGACAGCGAGTGGATGCGGTTGGTGGCGGAGTCGTACTTCGCGGGCTCGCCGTACGTCTTCAACTACGATCTCATCTGCGTGCTGGATGTCGCGGGAACCAGGCATCCGGCCCACCAGCCGCACTACGACCGGCTGCCGAACCTGAAGTTCTTCGTGTATCTCTCCGACACCACGGAGTACAACGGGGCGTTCCGCTGTCTGCCGGGCTCCCAGGGATACGGGAAGCACGTCCAGCGCGAGAACCGCCTCCGTTACGTCCTGCCGGACCTGGCCGAACCAAGGGCCCTGCCGGCCGAGCTCCGCCGAGGCATCGGTCCTGTCGAGGGGCCGGCGGGCACCGTACTGGTCATCGACAGCGACCTGATCCACCAGGCGGGCACCGTCACAGCGGGCAACCGCATGGTGGTACGCAGCCGGAGCTTTCATCCGCAGTACCTCGAGGGACCGCCGGATCCGGCGGTCGCCGACCGCGGGCGGTGATCCTGACATCTGTCAGGTACAGAGGACCCGGCCTCTGTCCTAGGTTCTGCCTCACTGACACGTAGGGAGAGCCGTGTGGCGATGACCGCGCCCACACAGCCGATTTCCGCCGGGGGGCATTCGACCGTGAGTGACGTACGTTTCGATCCGACAGTCCGTCAGCTAGAGGTATTCCTGATGCTGGCTTCGGAGTTGCACTTCGGACGGGCCGCCGCCCGTCTGTACCTTTCCCAGCCCGCGCTCAGTCGCCAGATCCAGGCGCTGGAAACCCGCCTGGGGGTGGACCTGCTCGACCGCACCACACGGAACGTGCATCTGACCTCGGCGGGCAGTGTGCTGCTTCCGAAGGTCCGGTCGGTCGTCGAAGCCGCGCGGGACATGCGTGAGGAAGCCAGGTCCCAGACCCGCGATTCGTCCTGCAGTCCGAGGGTCGGGTTCTTCCAGGCCGAGGCGGCACTCGCCCATGTGGCCGGTGTCCTCCAGGAAGTCCGCCGGATAGCACCCGATGCCGGCATCCGGCTGACGACACTCGATTTCAGGACCCAGACCTCCGCCGTGTTCGACGGCACCGTGGATGTCGCATTCTGTTATCTTCCCGTCGCCCGCGGCATCCAGTTCCGGAGCCTCCATACGGAGCCGCGGACGGTGGGTATCCCCTCCGCCCATCCCCTGGCCGGCCGCGACGAAGTTCGCCTTGAGGACCTCGCGGGGGAGAAGGTCATCGGGATGTCCGAAGCCGTGCCACCTCTGTGGCGTGACTTCTGGACTCTGGCGGACCACTCACGTGACTCTGTACCGCTCGCGGACCATTACGCGGAGGACTTCGAGACCGTGCTCACCGCCGTCGCTCTGGGACATGGTGTGTGTGTCGCCCCCTCCGCGGCCCGCGAACTGTACCCCCGGCCGGGTGTCAGCTACCTCGACGTCGCCGGGATTCCGGGGTGTACCTCTGTCCTTGCCTGGGCTGCGGAGCGACGCGACACACCGGAGGTCACCCTCTTCCGGAAGGCCGCCGAAACCCTGCAGGGGGTCTCGGCGTCACCCGGTGGGTATCCGATGTGACGCTGCACGCACAGAGTGAGTGGCCCGCCCGGTCTTCGGACCCAAGATCACGGCGAGCGGGCAGTCCCGACGAGGAAAGGAGGCCCCGTGGCGAACGCCGAAGAGTACGACCGAGGCGATGCCGAACGGGCCGTGCGAGCGTACGCAGCCCGCGCCCGCCGCCATCGCACCTGACGAGGACATCCACGCCGCACTGCGCCGCATGGCGAAGCACCTGGAGGAGGCACGCGGCGCCCTGCTGGCGGCGAACGACCGGGACGTCGAAGTACCTGCGCGTGAAGCGGTACCAGTCTGACCACGTTCCTGCTGCGCCGCCGATGGCTGCGCAGCCACGGGCGCATCCCGAACGTGCTGCGCACCGGGCACGGCTGCGCAAACAACGTCGCCGCATCGACCGGCACATGCCCGGATTCGACCCTCCTTGAGCGACGAGAAGCCCGCTCAACTTCTGTACACGCTGCGCCAGTGCTCAAGAGCAGCAACCGTCTGCTTGCCGACCACGGTGGCGGCGAGGCCGGGATCAAGCCGGACCATGGCGTGCACGACATCGACGAACGGGGAGTCGAGCAGGGCCTGTGCCACCCGGTCCGCTTCCATGTCGTCGTCCTGCTGCAGCCCGTACCAGTCCCGCAGATTGGAGCAGGCCAGGCAGAAGGCGTCCTTGCGGCCTGCGACGAGGTCGGCGCGGTTGAGACCGAAGACGCGGATGGTGTGTTCGCCCTTGGCCGTGTGGTGACCGTACTCACCGCTGTGCAGCATCAGGAACAGATGCTCGGCGGGGTCCTCGACGGTTGGGTCGACCAGGAGACAGGCGCCGTCGGTGTCCACCGGGTATGCGTCCCGCTTGACGTTGCTGTTGCAGAACGAGCAGGCCAGCAGGTGGTTGTCCCACACGAACGCCCGCAGTGGCGCCACGGCCAGGGGCTGGAAGTGGTCGATGTCGGTGCCGCGGCTGTCGTCGCAGTACATGCACCGCACGGCCCCGTGCGCCATCGATTCCAGCAGCGCCTTCACGTGCCTCTTGGGCGCCCTGGCCGCTGTCCACTGGGCACGTGCTGCCTCGGTGGTCGCCCCCGCGTCCTGGACTTTGCCGGTCCAACTCGTCAGCAGGCTTTGGGTGTTCGCGGGAACAGGCACACGTTGCAGCGGGATCACTGTTCCTGCTCCAGTCGCGCCGCGACTTCGGCGACCCGGCTCTGCAGCGAACTGGTCAGCAGCCGGCTCAGCTCCTGGTACTCGTTCACCTCGTCCTCATCGGCGGTGCCCGCGTACACCTTGCGCTCCAGCGCGACCAGCCGCTGGCGGTACTTCTCGGCGCGGCTGGAGTAGGGCGTGTCCAGGCCGAAGAGTTCCGACAGCACTGCGTCGTCGGCGCTGCCGTAGACCACCCGGCGATAGAGGTCCTCGTCCACCACAGCAGGCGGCTCGTCCTCGTCCGGTCCCGGCAAACGGATCAGAGCACCCTCGTCGGCGGCCTGGCAGACGTAGGGACTGTGGGTGGTGACGATGAACTGGATATTGGGAAAGTGCTCGCTAAGCCAGCCCCCGACCTGACGCTGCCACGTCACGTGCAGGTGCGCGTCCACCTCGTCGATCAGAACGACACCGGGCTGCAGGACAGCGACACGTCCGCTGCTGGTCCGTTCGGTCTGCAACCGCCCGTAGGCGGCGTGGATCTGCCGGATGATGTCCAGCACCAGAGCGGCCAGCGTGCGGAAGCCGTCACTCATCTCGCGCAGCGGGAAACTCTCCTCGCTCTCGCGCAGGCTCACCATCAGTCCGTCTGCCGACACGCCATTGAGCCGGTACTGATGCGGCAGGAGGCCGTCGCCCAGCACGGCCATCACATCCTTGAGCAGGAGCGTGGCAGGCATGTCCGGGACCGTCTCGGCGCGCCGAGAGTAGTCGAATTCTTGGAGCGAGCGGTGGTGGAGATCGATCATCCACGACACGCTCTCGGTCAAGCCAGCGTCTTCATGAAAGAGCGTGGCCAAAGGCGAGGGCAAGGGAACAGTGCTGTCGTACGCGCGGCGCATGGACCCCGTCAGCCGCCGGAACGGCCCGTAACCGGCACAGAACCAGCCCGGTACGCCGGGGTGCCACGGGCCGCTGAGAGCGGTTTGAGCGCGGACCGGATCGAGCCCCCGGTGGTCCATTACGACGGTCGGCCGACGAGGCCAGCTGTCCTCCGGCCCCGGGGGGCGGACGCCTTTCCACGCCAATTCCAGCCGGGTTTCCTCGCTCAGCGTGACGAGTGGGTCCGTAGCGACGACAGGGTCGGCTTCAGGGTGGGGAAGGACATCCACCGCTGCGTGCCCCGTCTCGGAACCTCTGGTGATGAGGCCCGTGAAGTCCACATTCAGACGCAATGCTGCATCCGGGCCTGCCAGCGTCAGAGCGATGACCTGCAGAAGGCTGGACTTGCCGGAACCGTTGCGCCCGGCGAGCACTGTCCAGCCGCCGTGCCCGGGCAGCTTCAGATCCACAGAGCGGTTCCCGCTGAAGCCTTTGATATCCGTGAGCTGGACCCGTGTGACGTACACCCGCGCTCCGTCGTCCCTGTCGCCGCGACAGCCTGCCGCACACAGATACCGGCGTACGGGAGGCATCCGATGCCTCACCTTCTCACGAGGCAGACCTTTCCCAGCCTGATGCCGACGCCGGGCTGGGCCTTCCACCGCGACCCGGCAGAGGCCGCCGAGGCGACGGCCGAGAAGGAGCCGGACACGGAACCGGGTGAGATCACGGACCATTTCCCGAGCCGCGCGCCGACCCGGATGAGGACGCTGCCACGGGTGCCGGAAAAGAAGAGCGACCGGCTTCTGCCCGCAGTGGTTTGGGCAGAAGCCGGTCGTCTGTTTCCTCTGGCGGCCGCCCGCCCTGGAGAGCGACCACCAGATCCGAAGGCACAACTCTCAGCTGTGCCGGTGGGCGGGCTTCGCTGCAACAAAGCCGCCCGTTCCCCTGTTGTGTCGAGTAGCAACGGCCGGGGAGACCGCGATCGTGAGCGCAGGTGAAGACGCGCAAAAAAGATGCGCCGTGAGGCTACCGGCAGCGTGATCGTTCCGCCATCAATTTAGGACGGGACGGGTCCTGGCACTGTCGCGCAGCGCCAGCTGCAGGCGGCAATCCGCAGGAGCCCGCACACCGCTGACGGCTGGCTGGGCGGACCGGTACTGCAGGCCGTCCACTTCATGTCCCGAGCCGTGAAGGAAGCGCTGACGCCGTGCCATCGAGGGCCTCCGCATGCCGACGCTGCTGATGCATTGGTGACCCTTGCCGCCGGCGTCAGTCAGCCGGTTGCTTCCCCTGCCAGGATGGGCGGTCCGGTCGCAGAAGAAGAATGCTTGATCGACGTCCTTCGTGCGCTTCGGCAGTTCGATTTTCCTCCCACCCCGGCCGGTGCTGCCGACAGCCCGTGCGAACGGCATGCCGGGTCCGGCCACGCCGCCCACGTACGGCCTGCTCGACAGGAGGAACAGCACCGCCGGTGCCTGAGGCCTCAATGAGGCGACACGCGGGCTCTGGCACGGCGTGGCGCAGGCCGAGCCGAGCTCGATCAGGAAGGACGAGCATTCCGTGTCCGCGGTCAGAACCGCGCCGTGGCGCCTACGGGCGAGCGTGAGCTTCTTCGGCTGCGGGCCCACGATGGCGGATTCTGCGAGTGTGTGCCGCAACACCGCCCCACTCAGGATCACATCTGCGCTGATGGCGCCGTTGTCTTGCGTGAAGTCCTGCTTGTGCCACACGGTTCGGGGCCCGGCACCCCCGTGCCTGAGGCCGTTGCGGGGCACCTCGTGTCCATCGAGGGCCCGCCACGCCGCGGTGTGGAAGGAGCCGAGGCCGGCCACCAGGTGATCCGTAGGGGGGGAAGCCGCCGCCGGCGACTCATAACCGAGGTAGGCGTGGAAGGCCGGGCCGGTTACCTCACCGAAGTGCGACCACCACGACGTTCCGCGGGAGTTGCGGGCCGCTTCCTCGAGGTCCCTCATCGTCTCGGGCACGCTGATTCCGTACAGCTCCATCAGCGCCCGTAGATCTGTCATCGAAACGCTCACCGCTCCGCTCTCGATCCGGATGAGCTTTGAGAGTGACCACTGCAGATGCCGCGTCGTCTCCTGCTGGGAGATGCCGGCCTCTTCGCGCGCCCGGCGCAATGCGATGCGGAGTTTGCGGCGGTTGAGGCTTGGGTCGATTACACGCGGCATGGTGCTTGCCTCACTCTTCGCAGCAAGATCCGCGGCCGCTGTGGTCCGCAGCCATGCCGCTTTGCAGGGGTCGAGGTCGCGGAAGAGCGTGCCTTGCGGTGCGCTTCCGTCCCTGGTCCGGTGGGAACCAAGGGTGAACCACGTCGGGATTGCCGGGTGCACGATCACCGATCCCTCAAGAACCCTGCTGGAGGGGAGGCGTCCATGAGCGGCGTTGTCTGCGTTGCCCAGTCCGGGATGGTCAACGAGCTCGGTGCCTGCGGAGAAGTCCCCCGAGCTGGGGGCACCGGTGCTACCGGACGTGAGGTAGATATACACGAGGCGCTCTGAACACACGTACGCGATATCGAGATGCCGATCCGCGGCCGGCTGGATCGCGTGAACAAAGAACGCATGATCGATGGCGTCCTGCGTTTGCAACTGCTGCAAACTCTCCATGGCGAGGCAGTAGTTCGTGACGTTGGGCAGGGCAGAGAAGACGCTGACTCCGGTGAATCCGCTGGCGTCGCTTGCGGCCGTCCTCATCGTGCGCTCGATCCCGTGCGGCGCGGACCGCAGCACCGGCCCCACACCATGGAGCGCATCGAAAAGAGTGGCCGTCATCGTGTCTCTCCGTGTCTCGCTGCCGGAGCCGAACGGGACGACAAGATCCGTACCGTCGGCTGTGTCTGACCATTGCCCGAGCTCGCGGCCGAAGACGGATAGACCCCGCTGTGCCCGGATGGGCCGTGCATGGATATGCCTCGACTGAACCTTCTCCGCTCTCCCCGCACAAGGCCCCTGCTGCGGCCCGAAGCGGGTTTTTCGCCGTCTGCCGTGAAACACCCTCTGCGGGTTTATCCCGTATGACCTGCACCGTCGCCCTGACAGCCTGTCAGCAGAAGTTGGGACAATATGAAACACGGGCGCGGGGGTGGTCTTACGCCGTTGTGGCGAGAACGGGAAGGTGTTCGGTGAGGCTCTGTATCCCCCAGCTCTGCAAGGTCGGGGGATCTTTGCATACGGGGCCTCGCGTCGAGTAGCAACGACCGAGGAGAACAAATGAACAAAGGTGTACCCGTGCGCGCCTCCTGCGTGCACGGACCAGCCATCGGCGGCAGCTTGTTGCTGCCGGCCCCGGCTGTGGTCATCATCGTGGTGGTCCTGGGCTTCACCGCTGGGCTGGCAGTCTGGTGGCAAGATCTGGACGCCGTCATCGCAACTGTCACCATTGGCAGCCTTACGGCAGTAGAACTCGTGCGCCGAACCGTCGCCGTCTTCTCCGCCCACCGCGTGTAAGGGGAGCGTCAATGGGGCGCCACACCAATGCCCTGGCGACGCCCAAACCCCTGACCGAGCTGGCGCAGTGGCTGCGGTCACTGCGCCACCTCTCAGGGTTGAGCTATCGCCAGATGGAGCGACTGTCGACTCTCCACACTCACCCGACGGTCCCCTACCTGCGGTTCTACCGAGCCGACCGTGGAAGCGGTCTGCCGGCCTGGCGAGTAGTCCAGGACTATGTACGGATCTGCGGAGGAGACGTCCGGGACGCCGAACGCCTGTGGAAGAAAGCTGAGGCCGCCACAGCCTCGGCTGGCGGCCGGCCGCAGCGTCGTCGTCCCGTTCTGCCTTTGCAGTACATCGGCGAGCCAATCGAACTACTGGACGCCATGCGCGCCCTGCGGTTCAGCCACGGCAACAAAACCCTGCGCGAGCTCGAGCTTGCCGCCAGCGAGAAGGGCGTCAGTCACCTGCCGCGCAGCACTCTGGGCGCCGTCCTCGGCGGTAAGCGGATGCCCTCCAAGCGCCTTCTGCTCACCTTCGTCAGGGTGTGCGGTGAGGTCGAGCCTGGCACTCAGACAGCTCAGATGTGGGAGCGGGCCTGGGAGCGTGCCGACTCCTACCAGCGCGGGCAACCTGTCCCCGCCGCAGTCCAGGCAGGTCAGTCGGACCAGGGCGCAAAGGAGTCGAGGACGAAGCCGGATCTGGCAGGTTCTCGTTCTACGGTGCCGGCCGTTCGTCGCAGACGAGCGGCGAAGCGATCCGGATGGCGGCGGTTGGCGGGCAAGCTGATGGTGACCTTCCCGCCCACGCCTCCCCATGCTGGAAGACGGCAAGAGACCTGATCAGAGGTCAGGGCACCTTGAGGAGCGTCGGCCGTGCCTTACAGGCGGGTGGCGCTTCCCGGCATGCGCGAGTACCCAGCCCGGACTCACGCTTAAGGCCTCGATCCGTCGCGGCCCGTGCTCGGCGCAGCAGGGGAGTGAGCGGTCTGGCAGGAGAGGACTGCCGCTGATGCGGGCAGCCGTGAACGGGACGGATGACGTCGGTACGTGCCGGATCGTGGGCCGCAGGATCTGGTCCGACCCTGGGTGGGGAGGGACAAAGAACCCTAGTGCCACATCAGATGGGGACTTGTGCGGTCGTCGTCGGTGAGGGTGCGTTCGCCTATGTGGCGCGTGGCTCCTCCGGTGAAGTAGCTGTGGTGGGCTGCCCGCAGATCGGCATGGAAGTGCCGGAAAGAAGTCGGCGAAGCGGCCCACGTGCATGGGTGCGGCGCAGGCGATCCGGCAGTGCGCCGAGTTGATGGTCAGATGTGCGGCGGGGTGCCCCGGGGAGGCGGAGGCGGGGTCATAGTCGAAGCGTATGGCGGAGTGCAGCACCATGTTGGTGGGGGTGTCGGCCGCGTAGAGGTCGACGACGTCGAGCAGTGGCTCGAGGCGGACCAGATCCGGTCCATGCGGTAGGGCGCGCACGGAATCCTGCTGAGAAATCCAGTGAAGAGTTTCGCAGGTGCCGGCAGCCAACCCAACACAGCCAGTGATCTCCTGCTGAATCTCCTGATGACGTGGGTCACGGCGGCGCAGACAGCTGCCGGCCCGAGGCGGATCAATCCGCCACGAGACCGTCCCGCACCCCCGCCGTCGACGGGGTACAGCAACTCCCGGAGGACGGCGTCGGGCTCGCCGACGACAGTTGGCGCGGGCACCACCGAAGCTCCTGCCCTGGCCCTCGCCCCCGTGTCTCCCGCCTCCTGCACAGGGTCACACCCATAGAAATAATAAAAGCCACATTAAAAACCATCAAGGAAGAACCACCCTGAAGGAAATCTAATTGCTCTTTCACTCTTGGGTCAGGATGAAGATTTCCCGTCATTTACCACCGCGGAGAAAGTGCCCCGCGCACCACATGGTCGATGCGGCAGGCAGATCACGGACAGGGCGGGAGCGACCGTCGGCGGCAACCGGCCAGGCATCGGATGTCAGAAGAACAGGGTTCCAGCGCCACCTTCTACCGGAGCAAGGGCACCTGTCCTTGCCGGAGGAAGAGGAACACAGCGTCGTGGACAGCACAGTTGTCAGCGCGGCAGTGACCATTGCCGCGTGCGTGGCCGGGTGCGCCGCCCGGGTGCTCATGGCCCGGATCACCACCCGTGCTCTCCTGGGCAGAGCCCGTATCGAAGAGGAAGGCCGCACAGCCCGGATCAACGCGCTGGGCCAGGGCGGTACCTTGCAGGAACGGGACCAGACGGGGCGTCAACTGGCCGTGCGCCAGGGGGCAGTGGCGAGGGGGGAAGGCCGTGGACCGCATGGCGGATAACACCGCAGCCGTGCCCGGCGCACGGCAGCAGCCGGCGCCGGCAGCCGATGTCGGTGGCTCCTATCAGGAGGACCGGCCCTACCTCATCCGGTTCCTGCTGCGCCACGGCGCCACCTTCCCAGAGGCCGAGGACGCGGTGCAGAGCGCGTTCGTCGAACTGATGCGCGCGCGGCAGCCGGTGCAGCACCCACGGGCCTGGCTGCGCACGGTCGCCCTGCGGGCCCATTTGCGGCAGACGGTGCCGGAGCAGCCCGAACAAGACCTGACGGACCGTCTGGCAGCGACGAGTGTGGAGTGGCACACCCCCTTGGAAGCGGCAGAACTGAGCGAGCAGCAGCGCCGGGTTCTGCAGGCTCTGGTCCAACTGCCCTTCAAACAGCGCAGTGTGATGGCCTGGCACCTCGACGGGTTCTCCACCGGGGAGATCGCCGAGGCGATGCGCCTGGAGAAGGCCGCGGTCCTGCAGAATCTCTCGCGCGCCCGCCGCACGCTCAAGCAGCAGCTCGGCATCACCGACCGAAGGAGGCCGCAGTGAGCGACGTCCGGCGCACTCCTGACGACGAACTCGGCCTGCTCCTCGACGAGATGGACGCAGCCCTCCTGGCGGCGGTCCGCACACGGACCACCCCTGCCGGCCCGGACGGCGGCGCCGAGCATCGCGCGGCGCCCGGAACGCAGAACCTGCACGAAGGCACCGGCCAGCACACGGACGAGGCACTTGACCATCTGCTGGGCACGACCGACGACGCCCTGCTTACGGCGATTGAGAACCGCGCCCGCCGCACCGCCCAGACGGACAACCCGCCCGCACACCCCGCCAGCTCCGGCGTACCGGCGCCGGAACCGGATGAAGATTCCGAAAATACCAGCAGGCAGGAACACCCTCCCACGACCGGGACAGTCAAGTGGTTCAACGCGGAAAAGGGCTACGGCTTTATCGCCGTCGACAGCGACCCACCCGTCGACATCTTCGTACACTACAGCGCAATCCAAATGGACGGAAATCAAACCCTCGAAGAAGGGCAGCGCGTAGAATTTCATATCTCGCAGGGACAGAAAGGGCCTCAAGCAGCTGACGTACGGTACGTGAACGGATAGTCAGCCACACCGCTATCGGCTGACTCCTCCGCAGCATCTCAGGCGAACTGCGGAGAAAAACAAGCATGGCGGCCTCCAACAGAATTGACCGCTGCGCCCCCGCCAGGGCCCAGAAGCCTTCTTCTGGCATGCAGCTCACTCGGCGCGCAGGGGCCGCACCGCAGAGGCCCGGCCCGGCAGCCGGGCCTCTGCGGTGCTTCTGTCCCGGGAATCCTTGAACGCTCGTCTACGGACGCTCCTGCCGTCGGCGCCAGCGGCGCGGCAGGAGCGAGGCCCATGTGAAGCGCCGACGGCGGCCGCGCAGAGCGGGAGCCGGCTGGGACGGTTCGCAGGAGCCGGGGGAGCGCGGCGCTACGGCAGCGGGGGATGCCGCCGCCTTCGGCGCCACGGGAGCATCCGGCGGCTCGCTGTCCAAGAGAGGCGGGGCAGCGAGGGTGAGCTGGACGGGGACCGTCTGTGTGGTGCGCCGCTGGGCGTGCTCGCGAGCACGGCGGCGGCGGTGGCGTTCGCGGCCGTGCTCGGCGCGTTCGAGGGCGGCCATGATGTTGAGGGCGGCGACGGGACATAGGCCGGCCTGCCGGCCGAGCGCGGGCAACGACTGGGGAACCAGGCCCCACCAGGCTGCCCGGTCAGCAGGATGCGGGTGGGAGATGGTCCAGTCCCGCCTCCAGGAGGCCATGTCGCCGCTCCAGTCCTCGCCGGGCTGCGGGGTGTAGGAGCGCGGGTGGCCGCCGTAGGGGAGGAGTACGGTGTCGCCGACGAGCCAGCACACCGTGGCGCCGGCAGCGGCGATCTGCCGCTGAGCGGGGGTGGGGCGCACCTTGGTGTGCGCGATGGTCGTCCCGTGGGGCTGGACGTTGACGGTTCCGGCCACATCGCAGTGCAGCGGATCGTCGCGGTCGAAGAGCCACCAGTGCACCACCGCATCGCCGTACTGGGTCCGGACCTGCTGCAGGCGGCGGGCGACGGCGGCCGGGGCAAGCAGGCGGCGCGGCCGTTCCAGGACGGCGACGCCACTCTCGCCGTGACGCACAACGAGGGCGGGCGGTATCTTCCAGCGTGCCCCGGCGAGTTCGGCGTCGAGGCGCAGACGGCAACCGGCCTCGGGCAGGACGTGCAGCAGCTGGTCGCGCAGGGCCAGCATCGTAGTGAGATCGGCCTGGACGTCGGCCTGATGCTGCGCGGACGCCGGGCACTGATCGACGCCCGGGGCGCCGTCATGGCGAAAGCGCGGGGTGAAACGGGAGGCGGGACTGGCAGGACGCTGGAGAACCAGATGGCTCCCGCAGGCCAGGCACCGGTAGCGGCCGTCCGCGCGGCCGTGCGGCAGCCCGGCACAGGCGCCGGGCTCGCGCCGCAGATCAAGGATGCGGCCGTCATCGGCCGTGTCGACGGCGAGCTGGCTCATACGCGGCAGCTTGCTGCGCCCACGCCGGGCACCGCCAGCCAGAGCGAGCGGACGGGGCGGGGCGCCGGGGGCGGTGCCGGGACGGGACGAGCGGACGGGGGTCGTGCCAGCGGTGGGGCGGGTCATGCGGGGCGACTCCAAGGGTTTTCGGTGACCGGGCCAGGGACGGTGAGAACCGATTGGTTCCGGTCAACAGCCTTCCGCGCCGATGTGCGTCCGGCACCTTGTCCGTACCCTTTGACCTGGTGAACTCCGGACAATAGGGCCTTGTCCGGGACACGGCCGGACAATCGCAGGGGGCGCGATGGCGGGTGCGAAAGGCCGGGGCCGCGGATGGAGGCCACTGAACGCACAGGCACCCCAGGCAGCGGAGTTGGCCAGCTTCCTCCGAGATGTGATGGACACGCACCGTGTCACGGTGCGGACCCTGGCCGGACTCATGCACCGGGGCAAGTCGACGATCAGCGACAACCTGGACGGACGGGTGCCCTCCCGGCAGTTCGTCGTCGACCTCGTCACGGCGGTGGTCAAAGAGCCCCGCAAACGCGAACTCGATCTCAAACGGGCGCTGGCGCTGTGGGAGGCCGCGAACAAGCCGCCCGCATCGCCTCCCGCCCACACCCAGCCGTCCGGCGGGGAGCTGGCGGTCCGCGAGACCCAGAAGGAGCTGATCTCGCTCACCCACCGGGCCATGGACCTGGAACGCGAACGCGCCGGCACGCATCAGCTGGTACTGCTACTGATGCGCCTGGTCGCCACCCTCCAGGACGAGGTCGCCCGAGCCCGCGAACTACCCGACGCACACGCCAAGATGGCCGCACTCGAAGAACAACTGCACACGGCCCGGCAGGAGCTGGAACGGGCCCGGGAAGCCCGCGAGATGGCCGAACAGCTGGCCGCCCGCGCCCAGCAGCAGAGCATCTCCCTGCAGGAGGAACTCGCCCGGCTGCGCGCCGCTGCCCCGCCGATCGCCATCGCCCTGCGCCTTGGCCCTGGGGACCTGCCGCACGAACTGCAGGAGGAGTACTTCCTTGCCGATCCCGGCCGGGCGCTGCGCACCGCCGAGGCGCTGCTGTCGCAGGGAGCCGAACGCCGCGAGGAACTGGACGACGCCATCCGGCCGGCTGATCCCTGGCAGACCCGGCAGGTGGGCGGGGGCTGGCTGCTCGTGGCGCTGGTACTCGGCCGGGTACTGGGCTGCGTACTGATGATGGTCGGCGCCGGCGTGCACTACGCCCTCAAGACCTGGGTGACGTCATCACCAACATGGCTGGGCTTCCCCGACCTCCTGGTGCTCGTCGGCATCGCGCTGCTCATCGACCCGTGGGACATCCTCTGGGATACGGTCCGCCCCCTGGCGCTGCGCGTGATCAGCGACCGACACGAGCCGGTGCTGTGGCAGCTGTCGACCGAAGACGTACTGACCCGGGTGATGAGGGTCCCCTGGGCGGCGGCCGCCAGTGCGGCCGTAGTTCTGAGCCTGGCCACGGTGTACTGGTGGCCGCTGTGGATCCTGATTGCCACGGTCCCGGCCAGCCTGGGCGCCGTGGCGTACGCCGTGCTCGGACGCAACCGACCTGTGATCGGCCGCGTCGCTCCCATGCTGTCCGCCGGCCTGGCCCTGATCCGCCCCCTGTTGCCAGCCGGCCCGCCCACCTCCGCGCCGGTCGGCGCCGTCCCGCGCCAGACCACGCCGACGAAACCCTGATCTGAAAGGGGCGGTTGTTGCGATTTCCTCAGGAACAGTGGTGACCTGGCCTGCCTGTCAGCTTCCGTGGGCGTCTTTGATGGCTCCGGCGTTGATCAGGGCACGGCATAGTGCCTCACGCTCGGGGTGTCTGCGGCGGGAACACAGGCGAAGAGGCCGGCTGTGTGGCAGATCCTCAGCGGCTCGCCAGACGACGGCCGCAACGCGGGCGGTGCAGGTGGCGAGCCGGGACAGCATCACCGAGACGGCCTCGCCTCCGCCAGGGTGCAGCCGACGAGCCTGCGAGAAACGCACCGGCAGGGCCGATGGGTTCGGCGTGCGGCGCACACAAAGCCTGCCACAAGCCGGCACGGTCCAGCTGGGCCAGCAGAACAGGGTCGGGCCTGCCGTGGGCGAGCTAGCTGCGCGCGGGGCGCCACGTCCGATCCAAGGACAGCAGCGCGTCGGTGCGATCAGTGACCCAGGCAGGGGCGCAGTGGTGGAGCTGCGCGAGGCAGAAGCCGATGACGGCGAGGGCCTGGTCGTCCGGCTCGGCACCGAGCAGCTCCTCCAGTACCGCCGTCAGCTGCCCGGGTAGTCACTCGCCGGTGCGCACGGCGTGCTGGATACCCCAGGCGGTCAGGGACAGCTGGGCGCCGTCGTCGCCACGCTCAGCAGGGGAGGAGGTATCCAGACGGCCGGGTCTGCTCGGCCACCAAGTGCCCGATCTGCCCGGGTACGGGACCCGCCGCGGTCAACCCGATCGGCACGCAGCTCCTCGACCGCACTCATGAGGACATCAAGATCCCTGGGCACTAACCTCGCCATACTGCCGCCAGGCATCAGCCACGGCCTCGGCCGTCTCGGTGACTGCCTTGGTGGTACTACACAGCCCAGGGAAGTCGTCACCCGCGATGCTGAGAACACTGTCCAGCCGCACCCCGCAGACACGACTGTGTTACCTCATACGGCGCCCGGAACTCTGAAGGACGGTTCAGGACATGCGCGGCATCCAGCAAGAGACTCAACGACCGCTGCCCGCTGCCGCCTTGAGCATGCAGCGCCGAGACGAGCTCCGGACATACTCCGCACACGGCTGACAACCAGCTCAGGCTGTTCACCATCAGAGAGAGAGTCGGACACCGGCCCTCCCTAGCCGCCCAGTCCTCCAGCAACGCCCCCAGCGGCAACAGAGACAGACACGGCCGTCGGCACCACGTCCTTCGTGCCAGCCCCCGTGGCTTCCCGGCGGCAAGACACACCGGCGGCCATCTCACCCCACGACATCCCGCAACCAAAAGACGACCGATCCGCACGGCCCCCAAGTCAGGAAAGAGCAAGCCACGTTCGACAACCCGCCAACGCAAGCCCACTCAGCGCCGCCAGGCGCCAGCAACCCAACACCTACGCCCAGGGCACGCACAACACGGTCCAAGCACAAGACACCCCCCAACACCCGCGGGCCAACAGGCCCGCGACACCCCCACACCTCAACTCCCGGTCATGCCACCCGGCATGACACCACGCCACACCCAACAATCCGTCAACAACCGGAGCGCACCAGCGCTCCGACAAACACAACACCAAAAACCCAAGAAAGGGCCGCGCCAGCGGCCCAACAAAACTAAAAACAAGAATTTTGCCGCCAGGCAAAATACAGAAACCCAAACACCACCCACAACCTAGAATTTGCCGCCAGGCAAATTCACACGCCGAACTAAGGGCCGCGCCAGCGGCCCGGCATAAACCACAAACGAATTCGCCGCCAGGCGAATTCACGGGGCGAGAAATTTCGCCAGAAATTTCTTAAGGG